>CAVUKB010000016.1:0-10834 GCA_963741955.1 uncultured Acidobacteriota bacterium | reverse complement strand
TGATGGCGTTGGACGCGCGGCATCATTCGGGGCTGAACCTTACCATGATGAGTGAAAAATGGATCTCCTCCATTTGGGGGAGATGGGAGTGCGTGCACCCTGCGCGCTGGTCCGCGGGGCGACTCGCCCCGCGGTGCGGGTGGTCGGGGTGGCGATCGGAGTCGTCGAGCATCGTCTATGGATAGAGTTGCGCGAGGAGGGGTTTTCTTATCATCGGGGGCGAGATCTTTTTCGATGGTGGAGTTTCCGGCGGCCCTTCGGGGCGCGGGATTTGTGGTCGGCGGGGACCGGCGGTTGCGCCTCCGGCGCTACCGCCGGCTAATGGACGCTGCGCCTCCGGCGCAGGAGTGCGGCACGGCCGATTGGTAATCGGCGCTACGCTGCACTCCTCGCTCGGCCGGGACGGCCGAGGAGATCAGGCCGGAGGCCCGACCCACACGAGGCTGAGCGGCTCAGTCGGCAGTCCAGACGCCGGTGTGCTGGATTGACTCGTGGATGGCATCGGGAGCCAGGTCGGCGCCGTTAGGCCAGCAGGGAGCGCCGAGACACAGCGTCACCTTTGAGAAGACCTCCGGATCGCGCAGATCCTCGAAGACCGTTCCGTCAACGCGAAGACTCTCGAGCAGCGAGCGAACATCGACTTCTCCACTCGAGCCGTCATTGAATGTCACCCGCAGCCGGCCATGCTCGATCACGACGAGATCACTCATCCTCCACGGAGCGACGGGGGCGATCTCCGGAACTACGTCAGCGGCGGGATCGGCTTTGGTGTCTGTAGATTGCTGCATCGCTCCCAGTCCTCCATCAACTCGTCTCGATGACTCTCCGCCCACTCCAGAACGAGATTCATCGCCCTGCGAGGTAGTGAACCTCGAAGCACACTCAAGTCCCGCAAATCAATCAGAACCTCGTACTCCGCATACAGCGCGTGAAAGTGCGGAGGCGCGTGTCGTGCCAGTACATCTGAATGACTACACCATAGAACAGCTGATCGTCGGCATCGACCCGCCATTCTCCCTCGGACGGGAACATCTGTCATCTCGACGCAGGGGTGCGCGCAACGTGCGCGCTGGTGCGCAGGGCGATTCGCCCTGCGGGGTCTTGATGCCGAAAACCGGCGACCCGGCCGATTGATCATCGGCGCTACGCTCATCCAGCTCGATGATGAACTGGCTTTGATCTCGATTTTCTCTGCGTTCATCCCTTTCGTGATGGAAACGGCCGGGTCTCCCGGCTGCTCCTTCTGCTTCAGTGTTACCACGAGGGACTGGAGGTTGGCCGCTACATCAGCATCGAGCGCCTGATCCCCGCTGGCGCCGGCGAACCGGAATTAGGTAACAACTCGGATAGAGGGTAATGAATTAGGTAATAGTCCACTCACCTCCGCACTTCCACGCGCTGTATGCGGAGTATGAGGTTCTGATCGATTTGCGGAACTTGAGCGTCCTTCGAGTACTCGATCCAGCCCGAGGAATCGATGACAATCAAATCCGATCCTTTTTCTCACGGTAGCCTTCCCGCGGAACGTCGCCCAGGATGCCTCGGTATGCTTTGACCGGCCGGTCCGGCACCAGTGCGATCACACTTCCCTTGCTGATGACCTGCATCTGCTGACCCGCCTTCAGCCCGTGCCGCTCCCGAATCACCTTCGGAATCACAACCTGATATTTGCTCGAGATCGTCGTCCTCGCCATAACGTCCCCCGTTTTCTCATCGATGAGCCTAACGTAAAACGGAGAGATTTCAATCCTGGCGAGCTGTATCTATAGAGTCAATGAATGAGGCGGAGGGTTCCGGTGAATGGCGCCGTGAGGCCAGCCTTGTTCAGCCGGCGGAGTAGCGACGGCTTGCGCGAGTGTCGAACCTGGAGATCGTCCAGAAGCTCGAGGAATTGGTTCTCAGTACCCCGGCTGATCGACAGTTCCCGAAGATCGAGAAGGAGTCTGATCGCCTCGTCGTAATGCTTCGGCTGCGTGAGCGCGATGAGATTCTCGATCGTGTCCCACAGCTCGGGCTCGCGTCCGGAGAGAGACTCCAGATATCTGACGCGTTCCTCGGCTGCTTTCCGCGCCGCCTCCTCTCTTTGCCTTGCCCTGCGCTCGGCGATCGCTCGCTCGCGCTCGGTCGCTGCCGTCCTTGCTGCTGTACGTAGTTCCTGGGCTGTACGGCGCTCAGCGGCGGGAGTCTCACCCTCTCCGGCAACTTGCCGCTGCAATTGCACCGCGAGCATCGGCTCGTCGTCGACGATGAGTCTGGCGAGATAGTCGTCGCGCTCGATGGGCGGCAGTCGCGATACCCATTCGCGGATCGCGTCGTCAGTCAGCTCGACAGCACGCCGCGGCGGACTCGCAGCCGCAGCTGCCTCGACGAGGTCGAGATCGATCCCGAGAAAATCGATAAACCGGCTGAGCGCCCCGTTGAGCTCCCCGAGGCCGGGCGGGACCGGCGGCTCGAGATCTTCATCCTCGCCTTCCCACCCCTGCTGAGAGAGAAGCCATCCGAGATAGAGCGCTCGAAAGTCTCCCCTGGCGAGATCCTCACGCAACGTGAAGAGGGATGCGAGCGCGTCCTGCTCCTCCGGCCATTCATCCATGTCCACCTCCTCGGCGACGAAACTGAGGACCAACTTCTCTCCGTGCCGCTCGAACCAGAACGACTCCGAGACCGCGTACTCGGCGAGCGTCTCTTCGTCGATCGCCATAGCCGGGATCCGCAGTTTCAGGATGCGGGTCCCCCAGTTCGCGAAGTAGAGGAAGGCGTCGAAGTAGTCCTCCATCCACTGGTCGACGTCCCCTTTGAAATCTCCCCAGTTGTATTCGTTGACGAAGCTCGAAGGCGTGATCGTGGCGCGGCTCGAGTAGCTCCGCAGCTCGTCGATCTCATCGTCAGTGAGACGCTGATCGATGGCCAGAAATTCGTAGTATTGATACTCGCTCATGAATAGGGCCTCCGAGGTGGCATCATAGCGAGTCAGCGGAACATTGTGCAGACCTCGGCGGACTCTATGGACGCTCACTCTATTCGTGACCCAACCACCGTTCTGTCGCCCGCTTCGCGGGCTTTCGTGGAATGGGGTGGGCGCATTTACCCCCGGCTGAAGCCGGGGGCTACATGGCTGTCGGCCGCTTTGCGGCCTTTCTGAGGTTGACGAAGCCGGTGCGTTTGTCGCTCTACGGCATGAGGTGTCGGTTTTCGGCATGAGCTGTCGTTTTGCGGCATGAGCGGTCATCCCGAGAATTGAGCGGTGACAGGCCGCTGCAACTGGAGCTCCTCGCTCGGCCGGGACGGCCGAGGAGATCGGGCCGGAGGCCCGACCCACACGGCTGGATGAACTTGCCCTTCCGTAGAGGTTGCCGGTCGAGATCTTCCCACGGGTGGCTGCTTTCGAATGCGAGAGCTCCTCGTTCATCTTTCATCGTTCATCTTTCATCGTTCCTTCCCCATCCATCATAGAATCGGGGTGATGGGGTTTCCGAAATGGGACTTCCGGCGGATGGGGCCGGGAGAGATCAACGTCGATCCGGTTCACGACGAGTTCTTCAAAGCGCAGGATCTCTCGGATGCACTCGTACGCGAAGTGATCCAGAACTCGCTCGACGCGCGGCGCGGCAACTCGAAGGTGCGCGTCCGTTTCCGTTTCGCCGACGGCAACGACCGGCTTCCGGCCGAGCGCGCGGCTGCCTACCTTCACGGACTCGCCCCGCACCTCGCGTCGCTCGAGAACGATCTGCCGGAAGGGCTGCCACCGCTCGACGAGCCGATGCCGTTCCTCGTCATCGAGGACGCGGGGACACGCGGGCTCTCCGGCCGTCCCGACGTAGACCCGGAGCTCGAACCGGAGGACGCCGGCAAGAACGATTTCTATTTCTTCTGGCGGAACATCGGCCGCACGCTCAAAGGAGAGCTCGACCGCGGACGATGGGGACTCGGCAAGGCGGTCTTCCCCATCGCATCCCAGATCCACACGATCCTCGGTCTCACCCACCGGGCCGACGACAACCGACGACTGCTCCTCGGACAATCGGTTCTCAAGACTCACGTTCGCGCATCCGAGCGCTACTCGCCTTACGGCTTTTTCGCGCTGCATGACGAGCGCGGCTTCCCATTGCCGATCGAGGATCCGGAGCTGATCGCACGCTTCTGTGAGGACTTCGGGCTTCAGCGTGAGGAACCGGGCCTCTCGGTCGTCATCCCGTGGTTCCGCCAGGGCGACATTCCGTTTGCCTCGATCGCTGCCGCCGTGGTCCGGCAATATTTCTACCCGGTGATCCGAGGAGATCTCGTGGTACAGGTGGAAAACGGCACGCGCTCGGAGACGATCGACGGTCGCTCGATCGAGGCCGTGGCCGCGCGCACGATCGACTCCGAGGCGGAGGAGATCGCGAAGCTGTGCACGCTGACGAGATGGGCAGTGACCTCGGGAGCCGCGGAGATCGAAGAGATCGAGCTGCAGGATCCGACACGCGCACCGAAGTGGGATGCCGAGATCGTGGGGGCGCAGCGGGTCGAACGGCTGCGCGAGCGGCTCGAGCGGGGTGACCGAATCGCGGTGCGTGTTCCGGTCGCAGTGAAGCGGCTCCGGTCACGCCCCGCGCATGCGCACTTCGACGTCTTCATGGAGAAGGACGAGAGCCTCCGGCGCGGAGAGCACCACTTCATCCGGCGCGGGATCACGATCCCGGAGATCCGCACGCCGCGAGAGAAGCCGGTGCGCGCACTCCTCGTCGTCGACGATGACAAGCTCTCGACGCTTCTCGGGGATGCGGAAAACCCGGCGCATTCCGACTGGTCCGAGCGCGCCGACCGCGTCCGGGCACATTACGATCACGGCGCGACGACGGTGCGCTTCGTGAAGACGGCGCTGGGACACCTGGCGTCGATTCTTCTCCGTCCTCCAGAAGGACGCGTCCGCGATTTTCTCGGAGACTTTTTTTCAATCGAGCTGCCGCACGACGGTGATGCGCCAGCACCAGGACGAAAGCCCGCTTCCGAGGGCGAGACGGTTGCGGATGGATCAACGCCTGCGGCGACGGGCGGAAGCGCGCTCGAGCTCCGGCGGATCAGCGGCGGGTTCGTGATCGAGGGCCAGGCCCCGCGCGAGGGTGCACGGATGCGGGCGGAGCTCGCATACCGGACGCCGAATGGAAATCCGTTCCGCAAGCACGATCCGCTCGACTTCGACCTCTCCGGCGCCGATGTCACTCTCGAGGTCGAGGGAGCGCGCATTCTGTCGCGCGCAGAGAACGTGGTCGAGCTCGAAACGGAGTCGGAAACGTTTCGCGTCACGTGTGGCGGCTTCGATTCGCGGCGCGATCTGGTCGTGCGCGTGACGGAGGTCGAATCGTGATCCGGAAGTTCAATTACACGCAGCGGAAGAAGATCCCGCGCAACCGCGTCCGGATTCAGCTCAGCCGGACGCGAGATCAGCTCGCGTTCGATCTCTCACTCAACCTCGACGGGCTCGAGCTGCCGTCCGAGGCTCGCGTCTATCTCGAAGCGTGGTATCGCACCTCGTACATGCGCTTCGCTTGCGGCAACGTGGGCAACCCTGCGATTCCGGAAGACCGGAGGCTGACGGAGATCGACAGCAGGAATGTCGTTCACTTCCGGCTGAAAGTCGTCGACGAAAGCGACCGGCACCATCGGATCGTGGGCGTGGCGGACGGAATCAGGATTACCGATGGCGACCCCTCACGTGGTGCGTCGATCCCTCTTCTCCCCGTGTCATTTTCCGAGGGGCTCGGCGAGATGCTCTGGAACGTGCAATTCGAGTCCGACGGTCCACTGCTCGAGTTGAACCAGCGACTCGAGTCGATCGAGCAGATCTCGAAGCTCGATCCGCTCTTTCTCGCAGCCGTCTATCCGGCCGCCGTGCGGGAGATCTTCACCGAGATGCTGCTCGTCGAGGAGGTCGATCCACACGAGGAGGGAGAGGACTGGTGGCATCTGTGGCTCCGCTGGGCCCATGGGTTGACGACCGAGCCGGTTCCGGAGCGGGAGGCCGATCCGGGTCTGAAGCGGATGTGGATCGAGCAGCTCGCACGTGAATTCGCCGCGAGACATGCACTCCTGGACAGGATGCGCTCGGAGACGAGTCTCTGATGCCGCAGCTCCGCGCACTGACGCCGAAGGGGATCGATGAGTTTCGGCGCTTCCTGGAGCTCATCCGGAAGGGGCGGCCGTTCGAGGGGACGCCGGCACTCCTGTTCGTCGAGACGACATCGGAGCCGGTGAGCGATCGCGTTCGCATCGAGCAGCGCTCGTTCGAGACGAAGTTCGAGGCAGCGGCGTATCTGTCGGGTCTTCTTCGAACGATCGTGATGCGCGGCGATGCAAAAGAGCAGGGGCTCTGGAGCTGGCTCGCGCTGTTCTATTTCGAGCAACTGGCTCCGCCGGATGAGCGGGGACTCCGGCGCCCGCGTGAGGATTACCACTACATCCCGGACTGGTCGAGCGGCTGGACCCGCGCACGGCACTTGCTCGAGGGACCGTACCGTCTCTATCAGATGCACGGCGAGTATTCGCGGCTTCTCCTCTATCCCCCGGCGCATCAGCACGGGCAGTTCATCTACGATCTCGCCCACCGGCGGGAGTTGATCTCGAACCGCGGACTGATGCAGGCGATCGACCGGCTGTACTGGGACGAGGCGACGTCGAGGCCGAAGCGGGGCTCCACGACCGGAGATCGACCGGGCAATCTGCGCCGGCTCATCCGCGTGGTCGATCAGCTCGGGCTGAATTACGATCTCTACGGGATGACGGGCGAGCAGATCGCCGAGCTCCTGCCATCAGAGTTCGACGCCTGGCTCGACTGAGACGCGGGAGCACGGGTGCAGCGGCTTTCTCAGCCGCAGATGGGGCCTTTTTTCAGGAGCTCGAGGACATTGCTCAGAGGTACCGGTGTCGTGACGATCGAGCTCGTTACGCGGAAGCTTCTCCCGTCAGAGCATCGAGGCGGGCAATGTAGATGTCATCGTCGTAATCTGCGTCGAGGATCGTCATCCGCTTTGCGTCGGCCGCGATTGCGAGCGCGATCGCGCGCACCGCATCCTGCGAGCTCATCCCCTCGGAACGGAGCCGGTCGTACGTCTCGCGGACAAACGGCACGCGCCAGTCCTTCAGTTGCTTCTTCGCGACCGGCAGGAAGAGCCTCAGCATCTCTGCTTCCTCGTGCGGCTCCACCGCCCAAGGATCGGACGGCTTCCTGGCGACCGTCGCCGCATGGACACGAACCTCGTTCACCGTGCGCTCCAACAGAATTGGACCGATCCCCAGAAACGACAGGCCCTCTTCTGCGATCCGCCTGGCGAGCGTGGCCGCAACCGAGGCACGATCCTCCTGCCCCTTGATCTGGTGGAGCAGCGACATCATGCGAAACGCATCGGCGATCAATCCCGCCTGCCGGGAATCGTCGACCAGACCGGTTCCGCGTGCGAGCCACTCCTCCGTCGGATCCTCCAGTAAATCCGGGACCTCCATCTCCGCAATCATCTCCCGGAAATCGAGAAGCCACTTCGCATACGGATGCTCTTCGAGAAGCTCACGAACCTCGTCCTCGTGCGGATCCCGACGCTCTGGAATCCGCGGGAGCTCGGCGAGCGGAAGATGCTGCGTCAGCTCCGCGAATGCGATCGAGATCTCCTCGCTCTCATCATCACCGAGCGCCTCCCAGTAGCTCTCGAAGAGCTCCCGGGCGATGCCGGAGGGGACACGGACGGAATCGGGAGGGCGCGGGATCTGCTCGATCAGTTCCGGGGCGGGATCATAGATGACCGATCCCTTTCGATCGGCCACAGGACCCCGCCCCAGCTCCAGCAGGCCGAAGGTGCGGGTGCCGTCGGGGTTCTCGACCAGGAGGACGACCGGCGGCGGAAACGGCGGGAGCGGGTATCCGAGCCACGCCTCCGCCTCCAGCACGGCGGCCGCCGGCTTGCCGCCGATCTCCCGCTCCGCGCGCTCGGCGAGAGCTTTCCAGAACGGCTGACGCTCCCCCTCCTCGTTCTGCGCGATGAAACGCAGGACTTCGACCCCGCGCGGGTCGCGCTCCTCGATGATGAGATCGACCACAGGCTCGATCAGCGATTCCAGAGAGTCGTGGAAGAGAGCGTCCTCGTAGACCTGCAACGGATACAGTCCCATCCCGCGCCGGACCTCCTCGAGAAGCGCGAACGTGTCGAGAGGGTCCGTTCCGTCCGCACCTTTCAGAAAGCTCGAGACCGAGCCGATCGAGCCGGGATCCTCGATCACGACTGAGAGCAGGGCGCGGATCGGTGCCTGCGCGAACATCGCTCGTTCTTCCGCGCTCAGCTTCGCAAGAACTCTCTTCGCGAGTTGCGGTTCGTGCGTGAGCAGGAGCGCGGCGACCGCGGATCGCAGAGCGCCCGTGCGGCCACGATCGGTGACGACGCGTGCGAGCTCTCCCTTCATACCGCCGATCCCGATCTTGTCGAGCAGCGCCGTCAGGATCGAGATCTCGATGCCGCTCCAGACCTTCAGCAGGCGCTCGAAGACCTCTTCACGAACCGACACGACATCCGCGCCTTCGAGGAGTTCCCCGACGTCTTGTTCGTAGATGTCGGAGGGATCGTCGACGAGACTGTCGATGAGAAGCACGGCACGCTCGCGTCGGCTCGATCGGGACATGGCGAGGATTGTACGACAGGAGCCGGAGCCACCAGAATGGATTGGGCACCTGGTTTCACACGGACCTGTCTGAAGGGAAATAAAGCTTAGTCCGACTCACTTAGTCTAGTCATGGTTACGGTGAATATGCACGAGGCGAAGACCCATCTGTCACGGCTGGTCGAGAAGGCAGCCGGGGGGGAATCCGTGGTGATTGCGAAGGCGGGAAAGCCGATGGTCAGAGTCGTGCCGGTCGATCAACCGCTCGAGCCGAAGCGGGTCGGGTTCCTGCTCGGTGAGATCGAGGTCCCGGAGGATTTCAACGAAATGGGCAAGGATGAGATCGAAGCGATGTTCGGTGGCGCGGAGTGAAACTCCTGCTCGACACACAGCTCATTCTCTGGGCCGCGGGTGAGCCGAAACGCCTTTCTACTGCTGCACGCAAGCTGATTCTGGACCAGAAGAATGACCTTCTGTTCAGTGCGGCCAGCATCTGGGAAATCACGATCAAGAGCTCTCTCGGCAGGAAGGACTTCCGCGTCGAGCCGCGCGTCCTTCGTCGCGCACTCCTGGATAATGGATACCAGGAGCTCCCGGTCACGAGCGAGCACGCCGTCAACGTCGATTCTCTTCCTGCGATTCACAGAGATCCCTTCGATCGCATCCTGATCGCTCAGGTGATGGCCGAGGGAGTCACGCTGTTGACTGCTGATCGCCGCGTTGCGGAGTACTCGGGGCCGATTCGGAAGGTGTGAGGATCGCGCTCATCACGGCCGGCTGATCGAGGCGAGGGCTGGAAGCCCTCACGAAGCCTGCCCTGAGCTCAGCCGAATCGGCCGACACTCGCCGGGGGCGAGATTTCAGCGTTCCTTCACCCACACGGACACACGTCAGCGGGGGCCGGTGCGGCCCGGCCGATTGGCAATCGGCGCTACGCTGTCTAGCCCGCATTTCTCACCAGATATCGTAGCGAGGCGGCGGAGAGTGGTGCGGATGCAAGGCGCGCGAAGGTTCGGCCCCGCAGGCATAGTCGACACTATGTCGAGGAGCCGAATCGAGCGCAACGCAGCAGCCGCGCCGCTATCCGTCGCCGCAGTAGAAGGCTGGTGAGAAATGCGGGCTCGACTCGGACGTCGCGCAGTCGTCAATCATCATTGCACTGCTCGCTCGGCCGGGACGGCCGAGGAGATCGGGCCGGAGGCCCGACCCACACACGGCTATCGCGGGGTGCGGATGCGGCGGAGCTCGGAGGCTTCCTGTTTGCCGGCGTGGTAGAGATCCCAGCGCTGCTGGAGGTTCATCCAGAAGAAGGGGGTCGTGCCGAGGTATCTGGCGAGGCGAAGAGCAGTACTGGGGGTGATACCCCGACGGCCATTGATCAGTTCGTTGACCCTCTGGTACGGGACGCGGATTCCTCGGGCAAGCTCCGTCTGGGAGATCTCGAGCGGTCCGAGAAACTCCTCGAGCAACATCTCTCCCGGATGTGTCGGTGTGCGGTTGGACGGAATGTTCACCATCGACGCCTCCCCTCAGTGGTAATCGACGACTTCGACATCGCGCGGACCATCTTCGGTCCAGCGAAAAGAGATTCGGTACTGCTCATTGATACGGATACTCCACATTCCTGCGCGATCTCCCTTCAGCGTCTCGAGACGGTTGCCTGGTGGGATCCGGAGATCGATCACATCTGCCGCCGAGTCCAGAAGATCGAGTTTCCTCGCGACGATCGCCCATAAGGTCCTGGGACACCTGCGGCGCGCTGCCCTGCTGTTCCGGCCGTGAAAAAGATCCTCTGTGCCCCCATCTGCGAATGACCGGATCACCACAGCATGTTAGCACGGATACCATGCTAAACGCGGGAAGGAGTTTGAGGATTTCAACTACCGACGGGCTCGCCCGCTCGGGCTGGATCCGCAACACGAGTACGCCCGCGGAGACGCTGCCATCCCGGTGTTCGCAGACGACCAGATACTCGAGCGTCCCTTCCACCGTCGCCGCAATCTCACCGGGGCCAGGATCCAGAAGGGTCACGCACCCTTCGGCGTACTCCTCGCCTCGCTGCCGGATGGCCGAGGTGAAGTAGTGATCGAAGCGGTTCGCGGCTGCCACGTGCGAAAGGATAAATGATCAGTCGTGGCGAGGCACTATCGGAATACTCGAGGTCTCGATCTCGATCAAGGCCCTTCGGGACGCGGGGACTGGTGGGGGGGGT
>CAVUKB010000015.1:0-12842 GCA_963741955.1 uncultured Acidobacteriota bacterium | reverse complement strand
CTGGCTTCCCCCGGCGCGATCCGCCGCACGCGTTCGAAGGGGGTGCGGATCCTCCGATCTGCCGCGCGAATCGTGTTGTACGCGATGAAGAGGAAGGCTGCGGCTGTGCGCGAAGCGTCGGTGGTTCCAGCGTCTCGAGCGAACAGCTCCGCTTCTGCCGCAGAGATGGTCTCGATCCGATCTGAACGCGAGTGTGGCGTGCGGATCAGAGGATCCGCGCTCCCCCGGCGCTGGCTTCCCCCGGCGCGATCCGCCGCACGCGTTCGAAGGGGGTGCGGATCCTCCGATCCGCCGCGCGAATCGTGTTGTACGCGATGAAGAGGAAGGCTGTGGCTGTGCGCGAAGCGTCGGTGGTTCCAGCGTTTCAAGCGAACAGCTCCGCTTCTGCCGCAGGGATGGTCTCGATCCCATCTGAACGCGAGTGTCGCGTGGGATCAGAGGATCCGCGCTCCCCGGCGCTGGCTTCCCCCGGCGCGATCCGCCGCACGCGTTCGAAGGGGGTGCGGACCCTCCGATCCGCCGCGCGAATCGTGTTGTACGTGATGAAGACGCGCTGCGGCTGTGCGCGAAGCGTCGGTGGTTCCAGCGTCTCGAGCGAACAGCTCCGCTTCTGCCGCAGGGATGGTCTCGATCCGATCTGAACGGGAGTGTGGCGTGCGGATCAGAGGATCCGCGCTCCCCCGGCGCTGGCTTCCCCCGGCGCGATCCGCCGCACGCGTTCGAAGGGGGTGCGGATCCTCCGATCCGCCGCGCGAATCGTGTTGTACGCGATGAAGAGGAAGGCTGCGGCTGTGCGCGAAGCGTCGGTGGTTCCAGCGTCTCGAGCGAACAGCTCCGCTTCTGCCGCAGGGATGGTCTCGATCCGATCTGAACGCGAGTGTGGCGTGCGGATCAGAGGATCCGCGCTCCCCGGAGCTGGCTTCCCCGGCGCGATCCGCCGCACGCGTTGAAGGGGGTGCGGATCCTCCGATCCGCCGCGCGAATCGTGTTGTACGTGATGAAGAGGAAGGCTGTGGCTGTGCGCGAAGCGTCGGTGGTTCCAGCGTCTCGAGCGAACAGCTCCGCTTCTGCCGCAGGGATGGTCTCGATCCGATCTGAACGCGAGTGTGGCGTGCGGATCAGAGGATCCGCGCTCCCCCGGCGCTGGCTTCCCCCGCGCGATCCGCCGCACGCGTTCGAAGGGGGTGCGGATCCTCCGATCCGCCGCGCGAATCGTGTTGTACGTGAGGAAGAGGAAGGCTGTGGCCGTGCGCGAAGCGTCGGTGGTTCCAGCGTCTGGAGCGAACAGCTCCGCTTCTGCCGCAGGGATGGTCTCGATCCGATCTGAACGCGAGTGTGGCGTGCGGATCAGGTATCCGCGCTCCCCCGGCGCTGGCTTCCCCCGGCGCGATCCGCCGCACGCGTTCGAAGGGGGTGCGGATCCTCCGATCCGCCGCGCGAATCGTGTTGTACGCGATGAAGACGAAGGCTGCGGCTGTGCGCGAAGCGTCGGTGGTTCCAGCGTCTCAAGCGAACAGCTCCGCTTCTGCCGCAGGGATGGTCTCGATCCGATCTGAACGCGAGTGTGGCGTGCGGATCAGAGGATCCGCGCTCCCCCGGCGCTGGCTCCCCCCGGCGCGTTCCGCCGCACGCGTTCGAAGGGATGCGGATCCTCCGTCCGCCGCGCGAATCGTGTTGTACGCGATGAACTCGAAGGCTGCGGCTGTGCGCGAAGCGTCGGTGGTTCCAGCGTCTCGAGCGAACAGCTCCGCTTCTGCCGCAGGGATGTCTCGATCCGATCTGAACGCGAGTGTGGCGTGCGGATCGGAAGGATCCGCGCTCCCCCGGCGCTGGTCCCCCCGGCGCGTTCCGCCGCACGCGTTCGAAGGGGTGCGGATCCTCCGATCCGCCGCGCGAATCGTGTTGTACGCGATGAAGAGGAAGGCTGCGGCTGTGCGCGAAGCGTCGGTGGTTCCAGCGTCTCAAGCGAACAGCTCCGCTTCTGCCGCAGGGATGGTCTCGATCCGATCTGAACGCGAGTGTGGCGTGCGGATCAGAGGATCCGCGCTCCCCCGGCGCTGGCTTCCCCCGGCGCCGGCGCGATCCGCCGCACGCGTTCGAAGGGGGTGCGGATCCTCCGATCCGCCGCGCGAATCGTGTTGTACGCGATGAAGACGAAGGCTGTGGCTGTGCGCGAAGCGTCGGTGGTTCCAGCGTCTCGAGCGAACAGCTCCGCTTCTGCCGCAGGGATGGTCTCGATCCGATCTGAACGCGAGTGTGGCGTGCGGATCAGAGGATCCGCGCTCCCCCGGCGCTGGCTCCCGTCCCGGCGCGGCTGTCCCGGAATCTCCGTTCGGTTTCGGATCTGCAGAACCTGTAGAATGCGACGGTACCGATATAGAGGATCCGGCATCGCCGCCGCTGCGCCACGGATCACAGGGTCCGGTGGAGGCGACTCCGATCGCGGAGTGGAGCATGAGTCAGTACACGCCTCCGACTCAACGTGACCTCGGGGCACAGCTTCTGACGACCGCAGGATGGGTTCGGGGCTGGTTCATGGTTCCGGCCCGGCGAAGCCTCACCGACTACGTCAATCACCAGCACGACTTTTTCAAATTGAAAGACGTGGCCCTTCCGGGGCTCGAAAAACGGGTGCCGTTCTTCGCTCTGCAGCGCCGGACGGTGATCCTGATCATTCCCGACATCCCCGAGCCGAGCGCGAAAGTCGTGGCGAACGCCAACGAGAAAGATGTTTCGTGCGCGTTCAACGGGGGAGTGATCAGTGGCACGCTCTGGGTGGGAACCGGAGTCAGAGTCTCGGATTACCTTCTGCAGCGTGATCCATTCTTTCCGCTGACCGATTGCAGAATGATTCTCCGCTCGGGAAACAGCTCGCAGATTCGTGAGCTCGAGCTGGTGCTTCTCAATCGCGGAGGGATCCTGGGGACGTCGGAGCCGCGATTCGTCTGACCGATCGGAGATCTCTTGCCAGCGGTTCAGCCGCACCAGACCGCGCTGACCGCATTCGGATGGCGGATCGAATAGCCCGATTCTTCCTCGGCGTACACGATCTCCGCGCCATCCAGGTTGCGCGCCGCCATCTGGTCGAGGGCAACCACGACCTCTCCGCCTCCACCACCACATCCTCATCCAGGGGGCGGAGGAAGACGCAATCCGGTAGCCGCTCCCTCCACATCCGGTGGTGAAGGAGATCCGGAGGACTCCCCCCTGCAGATCGCTCTGCAATCGGGCGGAGGCCTCCGGAGTGATGGAGATGTTGGGCTGATTTTTCGGAAGTTCCGTGCACGATGAGCGACTCGGCGTCTTCGCGGCGGAACCACTGGGGATAGAACTGGATCAGCGTCAGCTCGCGGTCGAGAAATACGAGATGAGCGCGCTTGGTCGCCGCCAGATAGCGAAGAGGTTGCGATCGGACTCCGATCCGTTCGTCACCCATTCGTTCAGCTTCTTCTCCATCGCCCGCTCGCGCGCGATCATCATCTCGGTCATCTCGCGATACGAGAGATCGCCCTCCACCATGTCGAGGTAGCGCAGATCTGCGCCGAGAGTGATCTTCCCGCGCATGTCCCGCCGAATACTTGATCTCCAGCAGATCGCGAAGGCCCCTCTCATCCTCGGCGAAGTTCTCGAACATCGCCGCGGTCACGGGATTCGGCAGCACTTCAGCAAGCTTCTCGAACACCTTGTAGGCTTCGACCGTGTATTGGAAAACGAGTCCCAGCCTCTGTTCGGTCTCGGTCATCGTCGATACGGTTTCCGTCATGACTTCCTCTCACTCGATTTTTGCGACTTTCACCACGACGTCGCCTTTCAGCTTCGCCTGGCAGCTGACCGGTATGGCGGCTCGAGCTCCTTGTACGTCTCATCGGGCGTCGGAGGGGAGAGCTTGTCCCATCCGTCGACTACGGCGATGCGGCACGTGCCGCAGGCGCCGTCGCCACCGCAGACATGGCTGATCCAACCCCCATTTCGATGGCGCAGCTCAGGAGTGTTCGTTCGGGCTCGAAGTCGGCAGTCTGCTCCTGATCTTCGAACGTCACTCGAGGCATCGTGTCATCCGAGTCCGCTCTCCGCGTCGGCGGGGCAGGCCGAAGATTCTACGGCACGATGCGCCATATAGGAACTCCGGACCAGAGGTCCCACTCGACGTGCTGGAAACCGAGTCGTTTCGCCGCCCGGCCGAGCTCCCGGAACTCCTCGGGCAGCCGTACCTCCGCACCGGGTGGTTCCGTTCCGTCGGAGCGAGATACTGACCCATGGTGAAGACGTCCACACCTGCCTCCCGGAGATCTGCAGCGACCTCCAGGACCTCTTCAGGGCTCTCTCCGAGCCCGAGCATGATGCTGCACTTGGTCAGCATCCCCTCGTGCCGCTCCTCGGAGGCCCAGCGGAGGATATCGAGCGAACGGTGGTACTTCGCCGTCGGCCGCACCTGCGGATAGAGCCGCGGAATCGTCTCGATGTTGTGAGCGAGCACCTTGGACGCGCGGCCAGGATCGTCCGGAGCGCTTCACGATCGCCTTCCAGATCCGAGATCAGCGCCTCGACCGAAGCGCCGCTCCGCTCCTGAACCTCTTCGATCGTCTTCGCGAAATGCTCCGCCCCGCCATCGGGAAGGTCGTCGCGGTTCACCGTGGTGATCACCGCATGTCGCACTTTCATTTTCGCGACCGCCTCCGCCACCCGGCGCGGCTCGCCGGGATCCGCGTGGAGTGGTGCGCCCTTCGTCACTGCGCAGAACGTGCAGCGGCGGGTGCAGACCTCGCCGAGGATCATGAACGTCGCCGTTCCTGCGGCCCAGCATTCGAAGATGTTGGGACAGCGGGCTTCCTGGCAGACGGTATTGAGGGCGAGGTCGTTGATCAGTCGGGTCACCGGCAGGCGGTCGAGGTCTCCGGGGACACGAATCTTCAGCCACTCGGGCCGTTCTCCTGCGCGTTTGTTGATCATGCGTTTCGATCTCTCATCGGGTGACAACCGGCCGAGGACGCCGGGTCATCCCACCGGAGCGGCCGAGAACGCTCGAAGCCTGAGCCGCTCGATCGCTTCGCGGTCGTCGCTCCATCGGATCTTCGCGAGCGCCTCGTCGGTGGAGAACCAGCCGTAGCGGTCGTGCTCTGCAGCGTCGAGACGAAGCGCTCGCGACGCATCGATCCGTGCCGCGAACGCGATCTCGTCCGCGAAGATCGGGAGATCCGAGGCGTTCTTCAGGTACTTCGCCTCGATCAGGAACGACTGCCGGAGATCGAGGCCTTCCGGCTCTCCACCCATTCCCGTCTCTTCCACGATCTCCCGTCGTGCCGCGGCTTCGGCAGCTTCGCCGGCTTCGATCCGTCCAGTGATCGGCTGCCAGAAATCGCCCGAATCGGGACGCCGGTGGAGGAGGAGAATGCGAGAGCCGTCGTGCACGACGACCTTCACCAGGGCGAGATCGGGATGCGCGGGGCGGACCTCCCGTTCGAAAACCTCCGCGAAATGCGGGACGAGCGCTTCACGGACTTTCTCCACCGTGATCTTCCGTCCGGTGAGCCTGGCGATCGACGTGACTCCTGCATCCCGGATCCCGCAGGGAGTGATCAGGTTGAAGTGATCGAGGTTCGGATCGACATTGAGTGCGAAGCCGTGGGAAGTGACCCATTTCGCGACGCGGACTCCGATCGCGGCGATCTTCTCGCGTCCGACCCAGACACCACGGTGTATTTCCCAGCGCCCTGCTTCGATGCCGAAAGCTCCGACGGTGCGGATGATGACTTCCTCGAGGTTCGTCACGTAGCGGCGGACGTCCCGGCGTCCCTCACCCAGCGAGATCAGGGGATAGCCGACGAGCTGCCCGGGTCCGTGATACGTGATGTCGCCGCCGCGGGTCGTCTCGTAGAAGCGCACCCCTTCCATGGCGAGGGCGGTTGGCGACGCGAGGAGGTTCTCTAAGTGCCCGCTGCGTCCGAGCGTGATCACCGGAGGATGCTGGAGAAGGAGGAGCTGGTCGGGGATGCGCTCTTCCTGACGGAGCGTCACCAGCTCCTGCTGCATCCGCATGCCGTTCTCATAGGTGACGAGATCGAGATTGCGCAGCTCACAGAGTCGCATGTTCGGTCCAGTTCCTCCGGCGGCGATCGCGGGCGAGCGCCAGTCCGGCGAGGATGTCATACAAAGCGTGAACCACGAAAGCGGGGTAGAGGCTTCCGGAGTAGAGGACGACGAGGTGAAAGCCGAATCCGAAGAGCGCGACCAGCGCGCTGCGGCGGATGCCCTGGGTCAGGTGCGCCATGCCGAACAGCACGGATGCGATCAGGATCGGAGGCCAGATCCCGTGCACCAGGCGCTGGATCACGACGTACGCCACACCGCGGTAGACCACCTCTTCACTCACTCCCGCGACGCACGAAACGCCGATCCATGCGAGCTTCTCTCCGTTCATCGACTCGGGAGCGATGCGGTAGAGAGGATCATCCTGCTCGGCGGTTCCGAACCGGAGGTTCAGCAACATCGCGACGGTGGCAATCACGAGGAGGAGCGCGCAGGCGACCCACCCATCGGGAGTCGAGGGCCCGGCGGCTGAAGATCGAGGTCCTCCGCTCCACGCCACCAGCATCGCCAGCCCGAAGAGGAGAAGCTGGAGGACCACCACCTCTGCGTAGAGCGGGAGCCGCGGAATCCGAGCTCCCGCTCTCGAGCGCACGGCGGCTCATCCACGCGAGCGCCGGGACGACGATCGCGAGGACCACCAGGAAGATCACCGTGAGAATGGAGCTCAGTGTTGCACCGTCTCCGCGCGCGAGCGGCCGCCCTTACAGGCTGTACTGTCCCGCCTCGATGATGGACCGCACTCTGGCCATGAACTGGTCCGCCACCGCGCCGTCGATGATTCGATGATCGAAGGTGAGCGAGAGATAGCACATGGAGCGGACCACGATCGCGTCGCCGGCCTCCGTCTCCACCACCACCGGACGCTTCTTCACTCCTCCGACTCCGAGAATCGCGACCTGCGGCTGGTTGATGATCGGAAGTCCGAAGAGACCGCCGTAGACGCCGGGATTGGTAATCGTGAATGTCCCGCCCTGTACGTCCTCCGGATTGAGCTTCTTGGTGCGGGCGCGTTCGGCGAGCTCGCTGATCGAGCGCGCGATCCCGAGGATGTTCTTCTCGTCGGCGCGCTTGAGGACGGGAACGATCAGTCCCCAATCGAGCGCGACGGCGATGCCGATGTTCAGATCGTCTTTATAGATGATGTTGTCGCCGTCGATCGACGAGTTGATGATGGGGAACTCGCGCAATGCCGTGATCACCGCCTGGATGATGAACGCCATGTAGGTCAGGCTGACGCCTCGCTCCGCATAGGAAGCCTTGTGCTGTTTGCGCAGTCGGTCGATCGCGGTGAAGTCGACCTCGAACACGGTACTGACGTGTGCGGAGGTCCGTTTGGAGAAGACCATGTGATCGGCGATCTTCTTGCGCATGACGGACATCGGCTCGATCCGGATGTTCTCGCCCCCGGGAGACGCGGATGGCTGCCCCGGCTCTCGCTGCGGCGCGGCGGGAGGAGAGGAGGGTCGCGGTTGCGGAGCCGGCTGTACGGACGCTGCTGCTCGCGGCCGCTCCATGTACTCGAGGATGTCGTCTTTCGTCACTCTTCCCGAGACGCCGCTCCCTTCGATCTGCGAGATGTCGATGTCGTTCTCGCGTGCGATCTTCCGGACCAGCGGAGAGGACCTGGTGCGGCGCCGTTCCTCGAGGGACGTGACGTTCTCCTCGGCCTGCGGCGCCGGCGAGGCCTGCGGCGCCGGCTGTGGTGCAGCTGCCGGTTCCGGAGCGGACGGCTTCGGCTGCGGCGCCGCAGCCTGGGGCTGCTCGGCGGGTTCAGAGGGGTGCGTCGCCTCCGGCTTCGGTGCCGGTGCGGCCTGCGGGGGCGGTGCGGCTTCTCCTTCCGCCGCGATTCTCGCGATCACGCTGTTGACCGGGACGGTGTCCCCTTCGTTCGCCAGGACCTCGGTGAGCGTCCCCGAGACCGGCGCCGGAATCTCCGCGTCGACCTTGTCGGTCGAGATCTCGAGAATCGGTTCGTCCCGTTCCACCTTCTCTCCCGGCTTCTTGATCCAGCGGGAGATCGTTCCCTCGGCGATCGACTCGCCCATCTGTGGCATTACGACATCGGTAGCCATGTCTCGCTTCGTCCTTCGTTCGCTCGATTTCTCTTCACGCGCAGACGCCCTTCACGCGAGCGCGAGATTCAATCCTTCCGCTTCCGGGGTCGCGTGTCAACTTTGCACACGGCGTTCCCATCAGTAGCGCAACAGCTCCTTCGCAACCGCAAGGAGCTTCTCCCTGTTCGGGAGGAAGAACTCCTCGAGCGGCGGTGAATAGGGAGGAGGCGTGTCGTTCGACGCGACGCGGCGGATCGGTGCGTCGAGGTATTCGAATGCCTTCTCCGCGATCCGTGCTGCGAACTCGCCCCCTGCTCCGCCCGTGAGCGGCGCTTCGTGGAGAATGATCGCGCGGTTGGTCTTCGCCACCGACGCGAGGATCGTCTCCTCGTCGAACGGACGGATCGACCGGAGATCGACGATCTCCACGGAAACCCCATCTTTCGCGAGCTCGTCCGCCGCCTCGTCCGCCACGTAGTTCATCGCTCCCCAGGTGAGAATGGTGAGGTCCTTTCCTTCACGACGAACGTTGGCCTTTCCGATCGGCACGACGAAGTCGTCCGCCGGGAGCTCTTCTTTGATCCGGCGGTAGAGGAATTTGTGCTCGAGGTAGATCACGGGATCCTCGTCGCGGATCGCCGCTTTCAGCAGTCCCTTGGCGTCACGCGCCGTTCCCGGCGCGACGATCTTCAGCCCCGGGGTGTTGAAGAAGAAAGCTTCCGGATTGCCGGAGTGGAACGGTCCGCCGTGGACGCCGCCACCCGAAGGGCCGCGCACGACGAGAGGACAGCCGTAGCCGTTGCGGTATCGCAGCTTCGAGGCGAAGTTGGTCAGCTGGTCGAATGCGACGGAGATGAAGTCGATGAACTGCATCTCGGCGATGGGCCGCATCCCGGCCATCGCGGCTCCTGCGGCCGCGCCGACGATCGCGGTCTCCGAGATCGGCGTGTCGATCACTCTCTCCTCGCCGAAGCGGTCGAGAAGTCCGGCGCTGGTCTTGAAGGCGCCTCCGTAGATTCCGACGTCCTCGCCGATGAGGAAGACGCGCTCGTCGCGTTCCATCTCTTCCCACATCGCCTGACGGATCGCTTCGACGTAAGAAGTCTCGCCACCCGCTTTCGGAGCTTCGGCGGTCATCGCTCACCTCCCTCGCAGAGAGGCGGGTTCTCCCAGAAACCATCGCCGTGCCACACGCCGTACTGCGCTTCCTCCGGAAGGGGCATCGGCGACGCCTCCGCTTCCTGCACCGCGTGATCGAGCTCCGCACGGATTCTCACGCGGATCTGCTCGAGATCGTCCTCGGACGCCGTTCCGGAATCGAGGAGGAAGCGCTCGAAGCGGTCGATCGGATCCTTCTTCTTCCATTCCTCGATCAGCTCTTTCGGGACGTAGGCCTGATTGTCGTGCTCCGCGTGACCGCGCATGCGGAAGGTCTTCACTTCGAGGAGGGTCACACCTTCACCACGCCGGGCGCGATCCACCGCGGCACGGGCGGCGCGGTGGACGGCGATTGGGTCGTTGCCATCCACCGTCTCGCCGAAACAGCCGTACGCCATGGCCTTGTCCGCGAGGGTTCGCGCGGCGGTCTGTCGTGAGGTCGGTGTCGAGTAGGCGTATCCGTTGTCTTCGATCACCACGACCAGAGGGAGTTTCTTCACCGCGGCGAAGTTCATCCCTTCGGCGAACGCTCCGGTCGAAGAGGCGCCGTCTCCGATGAACACCATGCCCACGCTGTCGCGCTTCTGCATCCGACGGGCGAGCACCACGCCGGAGATCACCGAGACCATGTCGCCGAGCATCGAGATCGGGCCGACGAAGCCGCGGTCCAGATCGGTGAAGTGGATATTGAGATCGCGGCCGCGGGAAGGCGCGTTTCCCTTCGCCATGTACTGACGGAGGATCTCCAGCGGTTTCGCGCCCGCCACGAGCATCGCTCCCATGTTCCGGATCAGAGGAGAGACGACGTCGCCGCGGGCGAAATCGAGCGCGTATGCCGCCGCGACCGCTTCACCTTCCTGTCCGAGTGAGCGGTAGATGCCGCCGATCACCTTCGATTGCCTGAAAAGGATGACGATCCGCTCTTCGAGCGAGCGCGTCATCCTCATGTAGTAATCCATTTCGAGGAGTGCCTCCCGCGGGAGGCCGATCTCTGCTGCGTTCGCTGCCTGTTCGGTCAATGTGGTTCCTCCGGCGGCCCGGACGGGCGTTCGCCTCCCGATCTCTCCACCTGAATCCGGTTGGTGCCCGGGAGCCTTCCTGCTGACGATTCACGATGCGTGCTCGCCGGTGGATCACCGGCACGATCGTCGGTCAGACGACCGGGACGTCGCTGCTCCGATCCATTCGACTCGCCCGGGACCGGAGGTTGCGAACTATCCAGCCCGCCCCGAACGCCTCCGGGACGAGCTCGACGCGACATTATACGGACCGCGGCGGGAAAGGCGAGATCCTTTCCTCCCGCACCACTCTTGCACAGCCGTAGTTTCGGAACGATCTTCAAAAAAGGGGCCGTTCGGACACGCACGGCCCGGTTTGGACAGGAGGAGACTCAATGGCAAGAACTCCCGAGAGCGTCGAATGGGTCGACTGGGGCACCTTCAGCATCTTCGGCCAGACACATGCCCGAACTCCGCAGGGAAAAACCGGGATGGGAAAGGACATCCGGGTCATCGAGCACGAGGTCTCGGAGTGGCAGGAGAGGAAGGGGCATTCCCTGAACCCGTCGATGCTCGCCGCCATCTACGATCACGGGATCGACACCCTGGTGATCGGAGTCGGCGTCTATGGGGCGATCGAGTGCCCGGAGAGCGTCATTCAGGAACTGCGGGATCACGGCATCGCCGACGTCCGCCTCGAGCGGACTCCCCAAGCCTGCCGGACGTTCACCAGCCTTCTGGGTGAAGGGAAGCACGTGGCGCTCCTCGCTCACGGAACCTGCTGAGGAACGCCTCGTCGGCGCTGCGTTGCGCCCCGCCGGAGCAGAGCGCGCCGCGATGCCGTTGAGAATGCACTCCGATATGCAGTAATCGGGATCTTCCGTCCGGTCCTCTCCTGGATTCTGATGAAGTTCGCTTCAGCGGATTTCCGGTCTCTCTTCTTCGGCCCGCGCGACCCGTTCTCGGTGTCGCTCCTGCGACGGCTCGACGGCGACTTTCAACCACCCGGGCTCGCGCTGGTCGAAGTGCTGATACGCATCGATGATCGAAGCCATCGGAGCATGCTGCGTGAGCACGCGGTCCGGACGGACCGCTCCGCTTTGAACGAGGTCGAGCAGCATCGGGATGTACTTCCGGTGATTGCAGTTGCCCATCTGCAGGGTGAGGTTGCGGTTCATGGCCATTCCCGATCGGGAACCGTCTCGAGCTTCTGCGGAGTAGACACCGATGATCGAGAGGGTCCCGGCCTTGGCCAGCGAGTTGCACCGCCCACTGCAATGACCTGCGACGGCGCATGGCCCGGCTGCCAGAGGTCGCCTTTCGGGATGCTTCTCCGGTGCGACGGTCTTCCGTTCCTCACGGAACTCGTCGCTCTTCTTGTTCGCTTCGCTGTGCGGCCGGTCCGGAGGTGGCGGTCTCGGCGTCGACTCCCGACCGCGTCGATCGCGCGGTCCACGCCGATTCCGCCGGTCAGCTCGCCGGATCGTCTCGACGGGATCCTCACGCTCGAAGTTGACGACTTCGGCCCCGATCTCGCGCGCCATCGTCCAGTCGCGAATCGACCGCGATCGATGGCGATCACGCGGCCCGCTCCGAGCAGCATCGCGCTCACGATCGCGAACTGCCCGACCGGTCCGCAACCGAAGACGGCCACCGTGTCCCCGGCCCCGATCTCCGCGATGTCGGCGGCCATGTAGCCGGTCGGAAAGATGTCCGACAGCGAGAATCGCCTGATCATCGTCCGAACCTTCGTCCGGTACGCGTACCAGTCCGATGTTGGCGTAAGGAACCCGTGCGATGCTCGGCCTGCAGTCCGTCGAAGGGACCCGCTGCTCTTCGGGGCCTCCGAAGAACGCGGTGCCGGCGTTCGGACCGTTCGGGTTCGCATGATCGCACTGGGCGTAGTACCCGGCACGGCAGTAGGAGCAGGTACCGCAGGCGATCGTCGAAGGGATGACGACCCGGTCACCGCGTGCGGAGGTTGCGAACATCCGCTGCCGACTTCCTCCACGATGCCGACGCCCTCGTGGCCGAGAATGCGTCCCATTCTTCATGCTTCCGGCATGCGTTCCGCGGATCATGTGGAGGTCGGTTCCGCAGATGGCGCTGGTGGTGATCCGCACGATGGCGTCCGTCCGGCTTCTGAATTTTCGGCTCTGCAACGTCCTCCAGACGGATGTCCCCGATGGCGTGAAAGACGACGGCTTTCATGTTCTGCCCCCCGTTCTCCTGCATTCAATAACGCGGATCTGCGTGTGCAATGGGCGTTCCGTGAGAGGCGAGAGGCGAGGGGCGAGAGGCGAGAGGCGAGAGGCGAGAGGCGAGGGGCGAGGGGCGAGAGACGAG
This sequence comes from uncultured Acidobacteriota bacterium, assembly GCA_963741955.1. Taxonomy (GTDB): domain Bacteria; phylum Acidobacteriota; class Thermoanaerobaculia; order Gp7-AA8; family Gp7-AA8; genus CAVUKB01. The sequence continues at coordinate 199 of CAVUKB010000015.1, read as the reverse complement.
AGACGAGAGAAGGGAGAAGGGAGAAGGGAGAAGGGAGGCGAGGGGTTCAGCAGCGTGGGACTCCGGCACGCCCGACCGCTTTAAAGAAGTTTATGCTGTTTTCTGGCCGCTGTAAGAAATAACATTCTGTCTTTACGTCCGTCGAGAGAATATTATTCTGCGCCTCTCGCCTCTCGCCTCTCGCCTCTCGCCTCTCAAA
>CAVUKB010000014.1:0-11901 GCA_963741955.1 uncultured Acidobacteriota bacterium | reverse complement strand
CAGGTACTCCCGTCCGCGCTCTCCTCGGCGCGGGTGCTCCTCGGCGCGTTTCGCTGCGCGCGTTCTATGGGGTGCGGATCCTCCGATCCGCCGCGCGAATCGTGTTGTACGCGATGAAGAGGGAAGTTGTGGGTGGGCGCGAAGCGTCGGTGGCGCTATCGTCTCGATCGAACCGCTCCGCTTCTGCCGGAGGGATGGTCTCGATCCGATCTGAACGCGATTATCGCGTGCGGATCAGAGGATCCGCGCTCCCCACGGTGCGTACTCCCCACGGCGCGTACTCCCCACGGCGCTCGCTCCCCGCGGCGGGTGCTCCTCGGCGCGTGCCGCTGCGCGGGTTCTATGGGGTGCGGATCCTCCGATCCGCCGCGCGAATCGTGTTCGTGCGATGAAGAGGAAGGTTGTGGCTGGGCGCGAAGCGTCGGTGGTTTCCGGTGTCTCGACCGAACCGCTCCGCTTCTGCCGCAGGGATGGTCTCGATCCGATCTGAACGCGATTATCGCGTGCGGATCAGAGGATCCGCGCTCCCCACGGCAGGTACTCCCGTCCGCGCTCTCCTCGGCGCGGGTGCTCCTCGGCGCGTTTCGCTGCGCGCGTTCTATGGCGTGCGGATCCTCCGATCCGCCGCGCGAATCGTGTTGTACGCGATGAAGAGGGAAGTTGTGGCTGGGCGCGAAGCGTCGGTGGCGCTATCGTCTCGATCGAACCGCTCCGCTTCTGCCGCAGGGATGGTCTCGATCCGATCTGAACGCGAGTGTGGCGTGCGGATCAGAGGATCCGCGCTCCCCTCGGTGCGTACTCCCCACGGTGCGTACTCCCCTTGGCGGGTGTCCCCTCGGCGCTCGCTCCCCACGGCGGGTGCTCCTCGGCGCGTTTCGCTGCGCGGGTTCTATGGGGTGCGGATCCTCCGATCCGCCGCGCGAATCTTGTTGTACGCGATGAAGAGGGAAGTTGTGGGTGGGCGCGAAGCGTCGGTGGCGCTATCGTCTCGATCGAACCGCTCCGCTTCTGCCGGAGGAATGGTCTCGATCCGATCTGAACGCGAGTGTGGCGTGCGGATCAGAGGATCCGCGCTCCCCTCGGCGCATTCCCCGGCGTTGGGGAGCGCGGATCCTCTGATCCGCACGGCCGCGCTCCCGTCGGCGTGCGCGGCTGTCCCGGAATCTGCGTTCGGTTTCGTATCTGCATAACCTGTAGAATGCCACGGTACCGATATCGAAGATCCGGCCTCGCCGTCGCCGCATCACGAATCATCTCGTCCGGTGCCGGCGATTCCGATCACGGAGTGGAGCATGAGTCAGTACACGCCTCCGACTCAGCGTGACCTCGGGGCACAGCTTCTGACCACCGCAGGATGGGTTCGCGGCTGGTTCATGGTGCCGGCGCGGCGAAGCCTCACCGACTACGTGAATCACCAGCACGATTTTTTCAAATTGAAAGACGTGGCCCTTCCGGGGCTCGATAAGCGCGTTCCTTTCTTCGCTCTTCAACGGCGGACGGTGATCCTGATCATTCCCGACGTCCCGGAGCCGAGCGCGAAAGTCGTAGCGAACGCGAGCGAGAAGGATGTTTCGTGCGCGTTCAACGGGGGAGTGATCAGTGGCACGCTCTGGGTGGGAACCGGAGTCAGAGTCTCGGATTACCTCCTCCAGCGCGACCCCTTTTTCCCTCTGACCGATTGCAGGATGATTCTCCGGTCGGGCAACGGCTCACAGATCCGCGAGCTCGAGCTGGTGCTTCTCAATCGCGGAGGGATTCTGGGGACATCGGAGCCGCGATTCGTCTGACCGGCCGGAGCTCCTCTCCCGCCGGCTCACCCGCACCAGACCGCGCTGACCGCGTTCGGATGCAGAATCGAATAGCCCGACTCTTCCTCGTCGTACACGATCTCCGCACCATCCAGGTTACGCGCGGCCATCTGGTCGAGGGCGACCACGACCTCTCCCACCTCCACCACCACATCCTCATCCAGAGGAGCGGAGGAAGACGCAATCCGGTATCCGCTCCCTCCACATCCGGTGGTGAAGGAGATCCGGAGGACTCCCCCCTGCAGATCGCTCTGCAATCGGGCGGAGGCCTCCGGAGTGATGGAGATGTTGGGGCTCATTCTTCGGAAGTTCCGTGCACGATGAGCGACTCGGCGTCTTCGCGGCGGAACCACTGGGGGTAGAACTGGATCAGCGTCAGCTCGCGGTCGAGAAATACGAGATGCGCGCGCTTGGTCGCGGCCAGATAGTGGAAGAGGTTACGATCGGACTCCGAGCCGTTCGCCACCCATTCGTTCAGCTTCTTTTCCATGGCCCGCTCGCGGGCGATCATCATCTCGGTCATCTCGCGATAGGAGAGATCGCCCTCCACCATGTCGAGGTAGCGGAGATCCGCGCCGAGGGTGATCTTCAGTCGCGCGTGTCCTGCCGAATACTTGATCTCCAGCAGATCGCGAAGCCCGCGCTCATCCTCGGCGAAGTTCTCGAACATCCCCGCGGTGATCGGATTCGGCAGCACTTCAGCAAGTTTCTCGAACACCTTGTAGGCTTCGACCGTGTATTGGAAAACGAGTCCCAGCCTCTGTTCGGTCTCGGTCATCGTCGATACGGTTTCCGTCATGACTTCCTCTCACTCGATTTTTGCGACTTTCACCACGACGTCGCCTTTCAGCTTCGCCTGGCAGCTCAGCCGGTACGGTGGCTCGAGCTCCTTGTACGTCTCATCGGGCGTCGGAGGGGAGAGCTGGTCCCATCCGTCGACCACGGCGATGCGGCACGTGCCGCAGGCGCCGTCTCCACCGCAGACGTGGCTGATCCGGATCCCCATGTCGATGGCGCAGCTCAGAAGTGTTCGTTCGGATTCGAAGTCGGCAGTCTGATCCTGATCTTCGAACGTCACTCGAGGCATCGTGTCATCCGAGGGTACCGCTCTCCGCATCGGCGGGGCCGGCCGAAGATTCTACGGCACGATGCGCCATATAGGAACTCCGGACCAGAGGTCCGGACTCGACGTGCTGAAATCCGAGTCGTTTCGCCGCCTGGCCGAGATCCCGGAACTCCTCGGGCGAGTAGTACCGCCGCACCGGGTGGTTCCGTTCGGTCGGCGCGAGATACTGGCCCATGGTGAAGATGTCCACCCCGGCATCCCGGAGATCCGCGGCCACCTCGAGGACTTCTTCAGGAGTCTCTCCCAGCCCGAGCATGATGCTGCACTTGGTGAGCATACCTTCGTGCCGCTCTTCGGAAGCCCAGCGGAGGATGTCGAGGGAGCGTTGGTACTTCGCCGTCGGCCGAACCTGCGCGTAGAGCCGCGGAATCGTCTCGATGTTGTGCGCGAGCACTTTCGGCCGAGCGGCCAGGATGGTGCGAAGCGCGTCACGATCGCCTTCCAGATCCGAGATCAGAGCTTCGACCGTTGCCTCGCTTCCCTCCTGAACCTCCTCGATCGTCTTCGCGAAGTGCTCGGCTCCTCCATCGGGAAGATCATCACGGTTCACCGTGGTGATCACCGCATGCCGCACGTTCATCTTCGCGACCGCTTCCGCGACCCGGCGCGGCTCGCCGGGGTCGGCGGGGAGTGGTGCGCCCTTCGCCACCGCGCAGAACGTGCAGCGGCGGGTGCAGACTTCGCCGAGGATCATGAACGTCGCGGTCCCTGCGGCCCAGCATTCGAAAATGTTCGGACAGCGGGCTTCCTGGCAGACGGTGTTGAGGGCGAGGTCGTTGATCAGTCTCGTCACCGGCAGACGATCGAGGTCGCCGGGAACGCGAATCTTCAGCCACTCGGGCCGTTCTCCTGCGCGTTTGTTGATCATTCCTTTCGATCTCTCATCGGGTCACAACCGCCCGCGGTCGCCGCATCATCCCACGGCCGAAGCCGAGAGCGCTCGAACGACGAGCCGCTCGATCGCTTCCCGATCGTCGCTCCAGCGGATCTTCGCGAGCGCCTCTTCGGTGGAGAACCAGCCGTAGCGGTCGTGCTCTGAAGCGTCGAGACGAAGCGCTCGCGACGCATCGATCCATGCGGCGAACGCGATCTCGTCCGCGAAGATCGGGAGATCCGAGGCGTCCTTCAGGTACTTCGCCTCGATCAGGAACGACTGCCGGAGATCGAGGCTTTCCGGCTCTCCACCCATTCCCGTCTCCTCCACGATCTCCCGGCGGGCCGCGGCTTCGGCGACTTCTCCCGCTTCGATCCGTCCGGTGATCGGCTGCCAGAAATCTCCCGAATCGGGACGCCGGTGGAGGAGAAGAATGCGATTGCCGTCGTGCACGACGACCTTCACCAGGGCGAGATCGGGGGGGTTGGGGCGGATCTCCCGCTCGAAGACATCCGCGAAGTGCGGGACGAGCGCCTCACGGACTTCCTCGACCGTGATCGACCGTCCGGTAAGCCTGGCAATCGATGTGACTCCCGCATCCGGGATCCCGCAGGGAGTGATCAGGTCGAAGTGGTGGAGGTTCGGATCGACGTTGAGCGCGAAGCCGTGGGAAGTGACCCATTTCGCGACGCGGACTCCGATCGCGGCGATCTTCTCACGCCCCACCCAGACGCCCCGGTGGCCTTCCCAACGACCGGCTTCGATGCCGAAAGCGGCGACGGTGCGGATGATCACTTCCTCGAGGTTCGTCACGTAGCGGCGGACATCGCGGCGTCCCTCGCCGAGCGAGATCAGCGGATAGCCGACGAGCTGTCCCGGCCCGTGATACGTGATGTCGCCTCCGCGGGTCGTTTCGTAGAAGCGCACCCCTTCCGCAGCGAGTGCGGCTGGAGACGCGAGGAGGTTCTCTTCGTGTCCGCTGCGTCCCAGGGTGATGACCGGGGGATGCTGGAGAAGGAGGAGCTGGTCGGGGATGCGCTCTTCCTGACGGAGCGTGACCAGCTCCTGCTGCATCTGCATGCCGTTCTCATACGTGACGAGATCGAGATTGCGCAGCTCACAGAGTCGCATGTTCGGTCCAGTTCCTCCGGCGGCGGTCGCGGGCGAGCGCCAGCCCTGCGAGGATGTCATACAAAGCATGAACGACGAAAGCGGGGTAGAGGCTTCCGGAGTAGAGGACGACGAGGTGGAAGCCGAATCCGAAGAGGGCGACCAGTGCGCTGCGGCGGATGCCCTGAGTCAGATGCGCCATCCCGAAGAGGACGGATGCGATCAGGATGGGAGGCCAGATCCCGTGGACCAGGCGCTGGATCACCACGTACGCGGCTCCGCGGTAAATCACCTCCTCGCTGACTCCGGCGACGCACGAGACTCCGATCCATGCGAGCTTCTCGATCATCGATTCGGGAGCGATGCGGTAGAGAGGATCGTCGTGATCGGCGGTTCCGAACCGGAGGTTCAGCAACATCGCAACGGTGGCAATCAGGAGGAGGATCGCGCCGGCGGCCCACCCATCGAGAGTCGGAAGCCGGCGGCTGAAGATCGAGAATCGTCCGCTCCATGCCACCAGCATCGCGAGCCCGAAGAGGAGAAGCTGGAGGACGACCACCTCCGCGTAGAGTGGGAGTCGTGGGATCCGAGCTCCGCTCTCGAGAGCGCGGCGGCTCATCCACGCGAGCGCCGGGACGACGATCGCGAGGACCACCAGGAAGATGATTACAAGGATGGAGCTCAGTGTCGTACCGTCTCCGCGCGAGTGGGGCCGTTACAGACTGTACTGCCCCGCCTCGATGATGGACCGCACTCTGGCCATGAACTGGTCCGCCACCGCGCCGTCGATGATTCGATGATCGAAGGTGAGCGAGAGATAGCACATGGAGCGGACCACGATCGCGTCGCCGGCCTCCGTCTCCACCACCACCGGACGCTTCTTCACTCCTCCGACTCCGAGAATCGCGACCTGCGGCTGGTTGATGATCGGAAGTCCGAAGAGACCGCCGTAGACGCCGGGATTGGTAATCGTGAATGTCCCGCCCTGTACGTCCTCCGGATTGAGCTTCTTGGTGCGGGCGCGTTCGGCGAGCTCGCTGATCGAGCGCGCGATCCCGAGGATGTTCTTCTCGTCGGCGCGCTTGAGGACGGGAACGATCAGTCCCCAATCGAGCGCGACGGCGATGCCGATGTTCAGATCGTCTTTATAGATGATGTTGTCGCCGTCGATCGACGAGTTGATGATGGGGAACTCGCGCAATGCCGTGATCACCGCCTGGATGATGAACGCCATGTAGGTCAGGCTGACGCCTCGCTCCGCATAGGAAGCCTTGTGCTGTTTGCGCAGTCGGTCGATCGCGGTGAAGTCGACCTCGAACACGGTACTGACGTGTGCGGAGGTCCGTTTGGAGAAGACCATGTGATCGGCGATCTTCTTGCGCATGACGGACATCGGCTCGATCCGGATGTTCTCGCCCCCGGGAGACGCGGATGGCTGCCCCGGCTCTCGCTGCGGCGCGGCGGGAGGAGAGGAGGGTCGCGGTTGCGGAGCCGGCTGTACGGACGCTGCTGCTCGCGGCCGCTCCATGTACTCGAGGATGTCGTCTTTCGTCACTCTTCCCGAGACGCCGCTCCCTTCGATCTGCGAGATGTCGATGTCGTTCTCGCGTGCGATCTTCCGGACCAGCGGAGAGGACCTGGTGCGGCGCCGTTCCTCGAGGGACGTGACGTTCTCCTCGGCCTGCGGCGCCGGCGAGGCCTGCGGCGCCGGCTGTGGTGCAGCTGCCGGTTCCGGAGCGGACGGCTTCGGCTGCGGCGCCGCAGCCTGGGGCTGCTCGGCGGGTTCAGAGGGGTGCGTCGCCTCCGGCTTCGGTGCCGGTGCGGCCTGCGGGGGCGGTGCGGCTTCTCCTTCCGCCGCGATTCTCGCGATCACGCTGTTGACCGGGACGGTGTCCCCTTCGTTCGCCAGGACCTCGGTGAGCGTCCCCGAGACCGGCGCCGGAATCTCCGCGTCGACCTTGTCGGTCGAGATCTCGAGAATCGGTTCGTCCCGTTCCACCTTCTCTCCCGGCTTCTTGATCCAGCGGGAGATCGTTCCCTCGGCGATCGACTCGCCCATCTGTGGCATTACGACATCGGTAGCCATGTCTCGCTTCGTCCTTCGTTCGCTCGATTTCTCTTCACGCGCAGACGCCCTTCACGCGAGCGCGAGATTCAATCCTTCCGCTTCCGGGGTCGCGTGTCAACTTTGCACACGGCGTTCCCATCAGTAGCGCAACAGCTCCTTCGCAACCGCAAGGAGCTTCTCCCTGTTCGGGAGGAAGAACTCCTCGAGCGGCGGTGAATAGGGAGGAGGCGTGTCGTTCGACGCGACGCGGCGGATCGGTGCGTCGAGGTATTCGAATGCCTTCTCCGCGATCCGTGCTGCGAACTCGCCCCCTGCTCCGCCCGTGAGCGGCGCTTCGTGGAGAATGATCGCGCGGTTGGTCTTCGCCACCGACGCGAGGATCGTCTCCTCGTCGAACGGACGGATCGACCGGAGATCGACGATCTCCACGGAAACCCCATCTTTCGCGAGCTCGTCCGCCGCCTCGTCCGCCACGTAGTTCATCGCTCCCCAGGTGAGAATGGTGAGGTCCTTTCCTTCACGACGAACGTTGGCCTTTCCGATCGGCACGACGAAGTCGTCCGCCGGGAGCTCTTCTTTGATCCGGCGGTAGAGGAATTTGTGCTCGAGGTAGATCACGGGATCCTCGTCGCGGATCGCCGCTTTCAGCAGTCCCTTGGCGTCACGCGCCGTTCCCGGCGCGACGATCTTCAGCCCCGGGGTGTTGAAGAAGAAAGCTTCCGGATTGCCGGAGTGGAACGGTCCGCCGTGGACGCCGCCACCCGAAGGGCCGCGCACGACGAGAGGACAGCCGTAGCCGTTGCGGTATCGCAGCTTCGAGGCGAAGTTGGTCAGCTGGTCGAATGCGACGGAGATGAAGTCGATGAACTGCATCTCGGCGATGGGCCGCATCCCGGCCATCGCGGCTCCTGCGGCCGCGCCGACGATCGCGGTCTCCGAGATCGGCGTGTCGATCACTCTCTCCTCGCCGAAGCGGTCGAGAAGTCCGGCGCTGGTCTTGAAGGCGCCTCCGTAGATTCCGACGTCCTCGCCGATGAGGAAGACGCGCTCGTCGCGTTCCATCTCTTCCCACATCGCCTGACGGATCGCTTCGACGTAAGAAGTCTCGCCACCCGCTTTCGGAGCTTCGGCGGTCATCGCTCACCTCCCTCGCAGAGAGGCGGGTTCTCCCAGAAACCATCGCCGTGCCACACGCCGTACTGCGCTTCCTCCGGAAGGGGCATCGGCGACGCCTCCGCTTCCTGCACCGCGTGATCGAGCTCCGCACGGATTCTCACGCGGATCTGCTCGAGATCGTCCTCGGACGCCGTTCCGGAATCGAGGAGGAAGCGCTCGAAGCGGTCGATCGGATCCTTCTTCTTCCATTCCTCGATCAGCTCTTTCGGGACGTAGGCCTGATTGTCGTGCTCCGCGTGACCGCGCATGCGGAAGGTCTTCACTTCGAGGAGGGTCACACCTTCACCACGCCGGGCGCGATCCACCGCGGCACGGGCGGCGCGGTGGACGGCGATTGGGTCGTTGCCATCCACCGTCTCGCCGAAACAGCCGTACGCCATGGCCTTGTCCGCGAGGGTTCGCGCGGCGGTCTGTCGTGAGGTCGGTGTCGAGTAGGCGTATCCGTTGTCTTCGATCACCACGACCAGAGGGAGTTTCTTCACCGCGGCGAAGTTCATCCCTTCGGCGAACGCTCCGGTCGAAGAGGCGCCGTCTCCGATGAACACCATGCCCACGCTGTCGCGCTTCTGCATCCGACGGGCGAGCACCACGCCGGAGATCACCGAGACCATGTCGCCGAGCATCGAGATCGGGCCGACGAAGCCGCGGTCCAGATCGGTGAAGTGGATATTGAGATCGCGGCCGCGGGAAGGCGCGTTTCCCTTCGCCATGTACTGACGGAGGATCTCCAGCGGTTTCGCGCCCGCCACGAGCATCGCTCCCATGTTCCGGATCAGAGGAGAGACGACGTCGCCGCGGGCGAAATCGAGCGCGTATGCCGCCGCGACCGCTTCACCTTCCTGTCCGAGTGAGCGGTAGATGCCGCCGATCACCTTCGATTGCCTGAAAAGGATGACGATCCGCTCTTCGAGCGAGCGCGTCATCCTCATGTAGTAATCCATTTCGAGGAGTGCCTCCCGCGGGAGGCCGATCTCTGCTGCGTTCGCTGCCTGTTCGGTCAATGTGGTTCCTCCGGCGGCCCGGACGGGCGTTCGCCTCCCGATCTCTCCACCTGAATCCGGTTGGTGCCCGGGAGCCTTCCTGCTGACGATTCACGATGCGTGCTCGCCGGTGGATCACCGGCACGATCGTCGGTCAGACGACCGGGACGTCGCTGCTCCGATCCATTCGACTCGCCCGGGACCGGAGGTTGCGAACTATCCAGCCCGCCCCGAACGCCTCCGGGACGAGCTCGACGCGACATTATACGGACGGCGGCGGGAAAGGCGAGCGCCTCGTATCGCGCCAAACTAAATCTGACCGAAGGGAGAATCGTCGCGCCAAAAAGAATCTGACCGGGGCATCCTCTGCGGGGGAGGGTGCGATGAAGGCGAAAGATCGACACGAACAGGCACGGCGACTCTCGGAACGATACCGGAAGGCAGGGCGGAAGGAGAAAGCGATGATCCTCGACGCGTTCTGCATGGCAGCGGGGCTGAACCGCAAGTATGCGATCTCATTGCTCCGCAACCCGCCTGAGAAGAACGGCCGGAGGCGGGGACGACCTGGACGGAAGAAGAAGTATTCGGCCGCGGTGATCGACGTGCTCGAGGGCATCTGGGAAGCGGCCGATTATCCATGGTCGGTGAGGCTCAAATCGATGCTCCGGTTGTGGCTGCCGTACGTGAAGAATCTATCCTCAGAGGTCGAGCAGGCCGTGCTCGAGATCAGCCCACGATCGATCGACCGCTACCTGCGAGAGCGGCGGACGGCGGATCGGCGGAAGCTCTACGGTCGAACCAAGCCCGGCACGCTTCTCAAGCATCACATCCCGATCCGCACCGATCGGTGGGATGTCCAGGATCCCGGCTGGTGTGAGATCGATCTGGTGTCGCACTCCGGGCCGTGTGCCGATGGCGAGTTCGCCCACTCACTGAACTTCACCGACATCCACTCGACATGGACCGAGACCCGGGCGGTTCTGAGTAAAGCCCAGACCGGTATCGTCGCGGCGATCGAATGGATCCGGGTTGCACTGCCCTTCCGTCTTCTCGGAATCGACTCTGACAACGGCAGTGAGTTCATCAACGGTCATCTCTATCGGTACTGCCTCCGCAACAAGGTTCAGTTCACCCGGGGACGGCCGTACAAGAAAGACGACAACGCGCACATCGAGCAGAAGAACTGGACCCACGTCCGACGGCTCGTAGGCTGGGAGCGGATCGATACCCGTGCGGCCGTGGACGCGTTGAACGATCTCTATGCGAAGGAGTGGCGGCTGATGATGAACCTGTTTCAGCCCTCGGTGAAGCTCATCCGGAAGGAACGAATCGGCTCTCGTACACGGCGCGTCTACGATGCGCCCCGCACGCCCCTCGATCGCCTCCTCGCCGACAATCCGCGTTCTCCCGAGCTCGCCCGTCTCGCTGCGCTCCGTGCGACGCTCAACCCCTTCGAACTATCCGACATCATCGAACGAAAGCTCGCCCGCGTTCACCACCTCAACGGAAAAAGCTCGACGCGAGCACGCTCTCTGAACCGTCGCACCCCCTCCTCGATCCTCCCCCTCGAGGGGGAGGACGCCACCACCCCGAGGTCCACCGATGCCAGCGTCTAAGAAGCCAAACCAACGACCCCCTTCGGTCAGATCCAATCTGACGCGACGATCCCCCCTAAAGTCAGATTTTAATTTGACGCGACAGGCGCCTTTCCGCATTCGCCGCACGACTCTTGCACGCCCCTCGTTTCGGAGCGATCTTCAAATCAGGAGCCGTTTCAGCACTCACGGCTCGGTTTGCACAGGAGGAGACTCAATGGCAAGAACTCCCGAGAGCGTCGAATGGGTCGACTGGGGCACCTTCAACATCTTCGGCCAGACACATGCCCGAACTCCGGAGGGGAAGACCGGGGCGGGGAAGGACATCCGGGTCATCGAGCACGAGGTCTCGGAGTGGCAGGAGAGGAAGGGGCATTCGCTGAATCCGTCGATGCTCGCCGCCGTTTACGATCACGGGATCGACACCCTGGTGATCGGAGTCGGTGTCTATGGGGCGATCGAGTGCCCGGAGAGTGTCATCCAGGAGTTGCGGAATCACGGCATCGCGGACGTCCGTCTCGAGCGGACTCCTCAGGCCTGCCGGACGTTCAGCGATCTTCTGGGTGAAGGGAAGCACGTGGCGCTCCTCGCTCACGGGACCTGCTGAGGAGAATTCGCGCACCAGCCCGCGAGTGCGCGTTCTTCCCCCAGGATTCGGAGGAGTGTCGAATCTCGAGACGGCGTAGTCTCTGGACCTCCCCAATCTCTGTTGAAAAGCGCTTCAGCGGGTTTCAGGCCGCTCCTCCCGAACCGCTTCGCCGCGTTCCGGCCGGCGCGTCGCAGCTGGTTCGATCGCGACCTCGAGCCATCCCGCCTCGCTCTGGTCGAAATGCTCGTATGCGTCGATGATCGATGCGATCGGAGCGTGCCGGGTGAGGATGCGGTGGGGCCGGACCGCGCCACTCTGCACCAGATCCAGCAGCATCGGGATGTACTTCCGATGGTTGCAATTGCCCATCTGAAGAGTGAGATTCCGGTTCATCGCTTTTCCGATCGGAAACGATTCGGGTTTCTCCGAGTAGACGCCGATGATCGAGAGTGTCCCGGCTTTCGCAAGGGAGTCGACCGCCCAGTGCAGCACCTGAGAGGGCGCATGACGACGAAATCCCGTGAAGAGTCCGGGCTGGAGGTGCGCCGTCGGGAGCGCCACGTCGAGCATGAAAA
>CAVUKB010000013.1:0-125974 GCA_963741955.1 uncultured Acidobacteriota bacterium | reverse complement strand
GTTCGGCGCGACGTTTTTCACGTTCTCCGATTACATGCGACCGAGCATCCGGCTGGCCGCGCTGAGCGAAGCCCACGTGATCTACGTCTGGACGCACGACAGCATCGCGGTCGGGGAGGACGGCCCGACGCACGAACCGGTCGAGCAGCTCGCGAGCCTGCGGGCGATGCCGAACATGCTGGTGCTCCGGCCGGCCGACGCGAACGAAACGGTCGAGGCCTGGCGGATCGCGATGCAGCATACGGCCGGGCCGGTGGGGCTGGTGCTCACCCGCCAGAAGATCCCAGTCCTCGACCGGACCACTCTCGCCCCGGCCAGCGGCACCGCACGCGGCGCATACGTCCTCGTCGACGCGGGCGAGGGGTTGCCGGAGCTCATTCTCATCGCGACCGGCTCGGAGGTGTCGCTTGCGCTAGCCGCGCACCGGCAACTCGCCGCCGAAGGCATCCGGAGCCGCGTGGTCTCGATGCCGTCGTGGGAGTTGTTCGAGGCGCAATCCGCTGAGTACCGCCAGTCCGTGCTGCCACCGGTGGTGCACGCGAGGGTCAGCGTGGAAGCGGGCTCGCCGTTCGGCTGGGAACGCTACGTCGGGGCGGGCGGCGCGATCATCGGCGTGGACCGCTTCGGCGCGTCGGCGCCGGGGCCCGAGGTGATGGCCCGGTACGGGTTCACCGTGGAGCACGTCGTGGCGGTGGCGAAGGAGGTGCTCGCCCGGTGACTCGGCCGCGACACACAAGAGGAGAGCCAATGACGGGAACAGAGAAGGAGCTCAGCGGACCGGACTTCACCAGGGGCGTCGCGCTCTCGACGATCGCCGACGGCGCCATGCTGCTCGGGCACGCCCACGGCGAACCGGTGCTGCTCGCGCGGCGCGGGGACAACCTGTTCGCGATCGGCGCCATCTGCACGCACTACGGCGCCCCGCTTGCCGATGGGTTGCTGGCGGGCGATACGGTGCGGTGTCCCTGGCATCATGCCTGTTTCAGCCTGCGCACCGGTGAAGCCCTTCGCCCGCCGGCGCTGGACTCGGTCTCCTGCTGGCGCGTCGAGCAGCAGGATGGCCGCGCGTATGTAAGACAAAGGATCGAGAGTCAGGAGCCTCGATCCCTTCCGGCAAACGCCGGCATCCCGGGATCGGTCGTGATCGTGGGTGGAGGCGCCGCCGGCAATGCTGCCGCGGAAACGCTCCGGCGGGAGGGCTACTCCGCCGCATCACGATGCTGAGTGCCGACGGGTCGGTGCCCTGTGACCGCCCGAACCTTTCGAAAGGCTTTCTCGCGGGCGCCGCGACCGCGGAATCCAATCCGCTCCGACCGCTGGACTTTTACGAAAAGCACGACATCGATTTGAAGCTCGGCGCTCGCGCCGCCGCGATCGACACGGCCGCCCGGCGGGTCCGGCTCGCAGACGGCGCCCACCATGCCTATGACGCGCTGCTGCTTTCGACCGGCGCCGAGCCGGTGCGGCTGGAGGTGCCGGGCGCGAATCTCCCGCACGTCCATTATTTGCGAACGCTCGCCGACAGCGGCGCGCTCGTCGACACGGCGCTGGCATCGCGGCGGGCCGTGGTGATCGGCGCGAGCTTCATCGGCCTCGAGGTGGCGGCATCCCTTCGCGCGCGGGATATCGAAGTGCATGTCGTGGCGCCGGAAGCGGTCCCCATGGAAAAAATTCTGGGTCCGGACGTCGGAGGCTTTCTCCGCAAGCTCCACGAGAAGCACGGAGTGAAGCTCCACCTCGGGACGACAGCCGTCTCGATCGACGAGCGAAGCGTCACGCTGCAGAGCGGCGAGCGCCTCGAAGCCGACTTCGTCGTCGTCGGCATCGGCGTTCGGCCGGCGATCTCACTGGCGGAAAAGGCGGGCCTCGCCATCGACCGCGGTATTACGGTGAACGAGTACCTCGAGACGAGCGTTCCCGGCATCTTCGCGGCCGGCGACATTGCACGCTGGCCCGACCGACTCACCGGCGAACGGATCCGGGTCGAGCACTGGGTCGTGGCCGAGCGCCAGGGGCAAACCGCGGCGCGCAACATGATGGGGCGGCGAGAGCGATTCGACGCCGTGCCCTTCTTCTGGACCGAGCAGTACGATTTCGCCCTTGCCTATGTGGGCCACGCCGAGCAGTGGGACGAAGCCGAGATCGACGGACAGCTCGACGCCGACACGCAGGACTGCACGATCACGTATCGCCTTGCCGGCAAAAAGTTCGCGGTGGCCGTGGTTCACCGGGACGTGGAGGGCCTCAAGGCAGAAGTCGACTTCGAGAAGATCATCGCCTTCTGATGACCGAGGCTTCTCAATCGCTGCCCGCGGTCCGCTCGGCATCCACCGGCGCTGGATAGCGGACCGTTCCGCCGTCCAAGACGCGCGAGCCGGGGGTGAGCGTCGCCGGAATGACCTGGCCGGGCCCCATGATGTGTTCGACGCGCGTCGCGCCCGCCAACAGGTAATCGGTGATGATGCGGCGATGACAGCGCCACCACACCGCTTCGGCGCACATGATCGCGCACCGATCATCGCGCGCGAGCGCGCGCAGCGCGTCCAGACCGGCGCGGAATTCGTCGGTCTCCGCATAGTCCGCGTAATTCCGGAATGCCAAAACGCGCCAGTACATGTTGAGCGAGGGAGGATCGCTCTTGCGATGATGGCGCCGGCCCCCGAGAGCGGGCAGATGCCGATAGCCGATGCCATCGGCGGCGAGAGAGTCCGGCAGCGTGTCCCCGTTGAACTGTGGCGTCACCCGCGAGCGCGGGATCGAGCGCACGTCCACGAGCAGCGTGACGTCGACTTGCCGCAGAAGCGCGACGAATTCGGCGAGAGTCCGCGTGGAGTGGCCGATCGTGAAGATGGTATGGCCCGGCTGCCGATTCATTTTTGGCGGCTCGTGCCCGCCTCTCTCACCGAGTTCTCGTACCAGGTCAGAATCAGGCTTCGATTTCGATGGGGACATCGATGCGAATCCGCACGGCCGAACATCGTAAATCGGTGGGAAGTCGTCGTCTGTGCAGATTCCAGGGACTTCGAATGCATTTTCCAGTGAGGGATCGTACCGCACAAATGCGTCCAGCCGATAGACAGATCCACGCGGATCCGGCGTCACGCCTTACTCAATCTCATCGCGGAGGGCGAAGAGGTTCGCAGAGGGGGAGCGCCGAGTACGACCCTCACGCGATGCGCACGCCTGTCGTCCTCGAGCGGGATCGCCGCCGGGGCACACGGCACGCCGTCGAGTTTCACGCTCGCCACGCCGCTGCAGCGCCGCTCCGGATTCTCGACCTCGATCGCGTGGCGAGTCTTCCCGAATCGCCAGTCGATGGAGGGCGGGCTCGCCGCGCTTCGACCCACGAGTGGTGCGTACGCCTTGATCGACGCGGGCGAGGGGTTGCCGGAGATCATTCTCATCGCGACCGGCTCGGAGGTATCGCTTGCGCTCGCCGCGCACCGGCAGCTCGCCGCCGAGGGCATTCGGAGCCGCGTCGTGTCGATGCCGTCGTGGGAGTTGTTCGAGGCGCAATCCGCCGAATACCGCCAGACGGTGCTGCCGCCGGCGGTGCAGGCGAGGGTCAGCGTGGAAACGGGCTCGTCGTTCGGCTCGGAACGCTACGTCGGGCCGGGCGGTGCGATCATCGGCGTGGACCGCTTCGGCGCGTCGGCGCCGGGGCCCGAGGTGATGGCCCGGTACGGGTTCACCGTGGAGCACGTCGTGGCGGTGGCGAAGGAGGTGCTCGCCCGGTGACTCGGCGGGATCATCGCTGCCGCAGGATTCGTCCGTGTTCAAGAGGAATCGCAACGCGTCGCGGTGCGCGCGCGCGAGCCGAAACACGTAAGGTGGCTGATGTTCTCTATCTTCGGCGTGACCGACCACACTCAGGGCATCCTGGACCGGTACGTCGACGGTCACTTCTGTTGCGCCGCCGTGCAGGATTGTTCCCCCACGAAGAAGCTGCTGCTGGATCTGCAGGAGAGACTCCGCTGCGAGTTTCCAGCTGAATTCATCGCGCACTCGACCGGCCTTTCGGCGGTATTGAAATCGAGGTGAAAGAAGAGTTCCGGCCGCGCCGGAGGTCCATTCTGTCGGTCCATTCGGGTCCTTCCTGAACGGCATGTACGGCCGTTCCCCAGGACATCGCACAATGGATGCATCTCGAGCACGGGGCGCGTGCGTTTCGCGAGACTACCGCGCATCCGCATGTACCTTGTCTCAGGCGGTACAATCGTCGCGGCCGGCGAGCGTGAGCATTCTATACGCCAGGGAGACACCATGACGGTCAAGCGTATGGACAACGTCGGTATCGTGGTCGAGGACATCGACGCCGCCATTGCGTTCTTCACCGAGCTCGGGCTCGAGCTGGAGGGGCGCGCCCCTATCGAAGGAGCCTGGGCAGACCGAGTCACTGGTTTGCCCGACATGCGCGTCGAGATTGCCATGATGCGCACCCCGGACGGTCACAGCCGGCTCGAGATATCCCGATTCCTCGCGCCAGCCGTGGTCGCCGATCACCGCAGCGCCCCGGTGAACGCTCTCGGCTACCTGCGTGTGATGTTCACCGTGGTGGACATCGACGATACGCTCGCCCGGCTCGGCAGACGCGGAGCGGAGCTCGTCGGCGAAGTGGTCCAGTACGAAGAGGCGTACCGGCTCTGCTACATCCGGGGCCCCGAAGGAATCCTCATCGGGCTCGCCCAGGAGCTCGGGCAGTAGAAGTCCCGTGAGTCGCGGTGGCTGGTCGTCGTCTGAGCGCGTCTGACAGATCGTTCGAGCGAACCCGCCTGGCCTGCGGCTTCCGGTCGGCCTGGCTCGACCGGCAGGCGCGTCACGACATTGTACGGAGGTCGTAATGACTCGAGATCATGAACTATGGGAGCTCGAGAGAGAGTTCTGGCTGGGCGGAGTGGAGTTCTACGAGAGAACGCTTGCTCCGCACGCGCTGATGGTATTCCCGCCGCCGGCCGGGGTTCTCGACCGCGCCACCACCATCGATTCGATTCGTTCTGTTCCGCGGTGGCGGAGCGTCTCTTTCGACGAGCAACATCTCGTACCGGCGACTGAAGGCACGGCCGTGCTGGTCTATTCCGCGCACGCGGAGAGGGGCAGCCCCGATTCACGCTACGCCGCGCAATGCAGTTCGGTCTACGTTCGCGGCGACCGTGGTTGGCTTCTGCTGCTGCACCAACAGACTCCCGTGGGCTAGTGTCGTGGCTGCTGCAGCTGCGAGCCGGTTCGCTGCTTCATTCCGAGAGCTATACTATTTCGCGTCGCGGACCGGTGGGCTTTGAACGTCGGGCGCCTCTCGGCACACCTCCTTTTCGCACATCGCGAGCGACGAAGAGAGACGGGCCGGCTGGGCCGGACGGGTAAAGAGATATGACCGACGAAGTACGACTCCGCAACGTCGAGCCGGACGACCTCCCCATCTTCTACGAGCAGCAACTCGACGCTGACGCCACGCGCATGGCCGCCTTCCCCTCTCGCGACCGCGCAGCCTTCGATGCCCACTGGGCGACGAATATCCTCGGCAACCCGTCCGCGGTCACGAGGACGATCCTCCTCGACGGTCAGGTCGCGGGCTACATCGGGAGCTGGCCCCAGGAGGGTGACCGCCTCGTCGGCTACTGGATCGGGAAGGAGCATTGGGGCAAGGGTGTCGCGACCCAGGCGCTCGCCGCGTTCCTCCGCCTCGTGACCGAGCGTCCGATCCATGCGGACGTGGCGAGGCACAACGCCGGCTCGATCCGCGTCCTGGAGAAGTGCGGCTTCAGCTTCGAGCGCGAGGAGAGCGCCGATGACTCCGGCGAAGGCGTCACAGAGCTCGTGTTCGTTCTGCGCTGACGACTCCGCCCCGCGGAAAGGCTCCCGCTGCCGAAGGAGATCGACCTCCTCTTCGACTACGAGCGAATCATCCCCCGCTTCATCCTCATGGATGTCGGCATGAGCCGTCTGCGAGCCGTCCGGTTCCACCGGACGCGGGCGCGCGGTACCATCTCGGATCAGGTTCCCCGGAATCCGTCGTCGTGTCATCCTTCGATCTGGTACGCCTGAATCGACTCGAAGGTAGTCAGGCGACGGCAAGCGGACGAGGCGTTCAATCATGGATAGTGGCCTGATGCTGGTGTGGTTCGTATTGACGGCTCTCTCCGTAGTCTTCGTCGGCGTCGATATCCGAAGCACTCCCGCGCATCCGGTGCTCAAATGGGCCTTCGTGATCCTCGCCCTGTTTGCCGGTCCGGTTGCAGCCCTCCTGTACATTGTCGGGTGCCGCGAACCGCTCACGGGAACGCACGAGGCGTTCGTGGCGGCTCGCTGGCGCCAGGTACTCGGGTCGACGATGCACTGTGCTGCCGGAGATGGACTCGGAATCATCGCCGGGGCCGCGGTCGCAGCTCATTGGCGCCTGGCCCCGGGCGCTGACCTCTCCCTTGAATACGGCCTTGGGTTCGGGTTTGGCTGGTTGATCTTTCAGGCTTTCGCGATGCGCGAGATGGCGGGCGGCTCCTATCTGCGCTCGCTGCGGCAGACCTTTCTGCCCGAGTTTCTTTCCATGAATCTGCTGATGGCGGGCATGGTGGTCACCAAACACGCACTGATGCCGCACATTGATGGCAGTGCCGATCCGCTGGCGGCGGGGTTCTGGTTTGTCATGTCGATGTCCCTCATTGCCGGCTTCATCCTCGCCTATCCGATCAACTGGTGGCTCGTTGCGAACGGCCTCAAACACGGCATGATCACCGTACGACCTTCCGGCCAGCCCTCGCGCCGCTCACCAGCGCCGAGGGTCGGCAAACCATCGGAGCATCAGGCGGGGTCCGGTCACGGCGACCACGCCGCGGTGGCAGGTCCATCGATCGTTGCGAAGGGATTGATGACGATTCTCTCCACCGCAAGTCTGGTGGCCGGCATCGCGCTCGCCAACTGGATCAGTGGTTGAGCATTCCCAGGGCTCACCGCCCTGGTCGGAGGAGTGATGGGCGCGATGACGCGGAACCCTCGCCACACGTGGCCGCTCGCGATGCCGCTCAGTCCCACTTCCTGATCTTCGGCCAGAGCTCGCTCCACGGCATCTTCAGGCCTCGGCAGACCCAGATGTCGAAGTGCTGGTACGGCATCGAATACGGGTGCTCGACATGTCCTCCGTACTCCACGCTGCGGAAGAGCCGCTGAAGCGTCTCGCGATCGTCGTCGAGCACGATCACCACATCGCGGGAGGCATTTCCGGGGCCCCAGTAGAAGTAGCTGTCGTGCGCGCTGATCGCCTTCGGCAGACCGAGCGCTGGGCCGTACAGATTGATCGCTCCCGCCTGTCCATAGTTCTGCGCGAAGATCGTCGCCTTCCTCTGATCCGCGCGCGGAAGCCTCCGGTACACCTTCGCCACCTCTTCGGCCATTTCCTTCCACCCAAACCGATCTGCGAAGAGCTGCGGGAGAGGTCCGAGCCGGTGATTCTCGATGCGCGGCTGGCCGAACCCGAGGAGTTTCGCGTAGCGGACGTAGCCATCCGGAGGAAGCATCGGAAGCGAGAGCGGCGCCAGCGCCACTCCGGTCAGAACCATCACTCCTCCCCACGCCGGAAGGAGAACCCTCATCCGACCCGCGCGCGAGAGCCACTGTTCGACCGCCACACCACCCGCCGCGAGGACCATCGGATAGGCCGGCGCAGGGTAGTAAACGCGCCCGTGCATGATCAGCATCTCGACGATGATCAGAATGAACGTCAGCCCGACGATTCTGTAGACCCGGCCCCGCCGGTCGAAGAGTGTCCACCCGATTCCTGCGAGCCACAATGGCGATGTCGCGGGATGGAGCACGAGCAGCTGCTGGAGGAGAAAATCGAAGGGCGAGAGCGTCACGTCGCGCCCCGACGCACGGATGTTCGCGAGCATCTCGAGGTGGGGGAAATGATGGCTGATCTCCCAGAGGAGATTGGGGAGGAAGATGGTGAGCGCGATCGCTCCGCCGAGCCAGATCCAGGGCCGGAGGAGCGACCGGCGGAGAGGCGTGAGGAGGAGCGCGGCCACGAACGCCACCCCGAAGAATGCCATCGACTGCTTGTTGAGGAGACCGAATCCGGCCAGGACGCCGAACGCCAGCCACCACCGCTCGCTGGCTCCGTTCGCAATCGTGATCGCGACGAGTGCGCACCCCATCCAGAAGAGAGGTTCCAGCGCGTTCATCGTCGTCATGCTGAAGTCGACCAGATAGATCGGGGCGATGAGGACCGCGATCGCTGCGAGTGCCTGCGCCCACCGGCCGCCGCCGAGTTCGCGCGCCATCCGTCCGGTGAGGAGTATCAGCCCCGCCGAGGCGAGTGTCGGGACGAGACGGATCGCCATCAGAGAATCGCCGAGGGTGTGCCTCACCAGCCATATGAGAGCGGGAAAGAGGGGAGGAAAATCGACGAATCCCCAGGCGAGGTGATTGGCCGCCGCGAGGTAATACAGCTCGTCGACGAAGAACCCGTAGCCGAACGCTCCGGTGGTGAGAAGGTGAACGACGACCGAGAAGAGCGCGATCGTTCCGACGATCGCTCCCCCGGTGAGAAGGAAAGGTCTCGGGGCGACGCGTGCCGGTCCGGCACCAGCTGACGCGTCGGGTTCGACGCTCATACGCACCTCTCGTCAGATTCGGGTTGGATCATAACTCCGGGCTCGAGGGGACTGAAGGCGATCCGCACGTGATTACGCGACGCGAAGTGAAGGGTTTCATGGCGCACGGCGATCATGTCATGGCGGGCGTTGCGTGCGCCTCGTGATTGCTTTGTGCCTGCCGCAGGCTGGAGCGTCAGCCCGGATCGTTCACTGCACCGCGGCCGCGATTCTTTCCCGCATCGCCTCGTCCGGCATCGGCTCCTCTCCCGCTCTCATGTTCTGCGCGAGATGCTCGCGGTTCGAAGTCGCAGGGATCACGCAGGTCACCGCAGGGTGCGAGACGATGAACTTGAGCAGCAACTCGCTCCAGCTCTCGCAGCCGATCTCGGATGCCCATTCGGGCAAAGGCTTCGATCGGGTCGCGCGGAGGAGATCCGCTTCCTCGAAAGGACGGTTCACGATCACCCCGATCTGCTGTTCGCGGGCGAGGGGAAGGAGTGTCTTTTCCGCCTCTCTCATCGCCGCCGAGTACGGAAGCTGCACGAAATCGACCCGCCGGCGCTTCATGATGCTCTCGAGCTGCGAAAACGCCTTCACCTGGTAGTGCGTGACGCCGACGTAGCGGATCGCTCCCTCTTCCTTCCAGCGCTTCATCGTCTCGAGGTGGGTATCCCAGTCGACGAGATTGTGGACCTGCATCAGATCGACCATTCCGGTCCGCATCTTCTTCATCGACGACTGCATCTGGAGAATCCCCTCGTCGCGGCCGGACGTCCAGACCTTGGTGGCGAGGAAGAGCTTCGTATCGAGCCCGATCCGCTCGCGCAGCTCACCGATCACCTCTTCGGATCTTCCGTACATCGGCGAGGTGTCGACCACCTGCCCGCCCGATTTCAGAAAACCGCGGAGAACCTCCTCGCGAGCGTCGAGTTGCGAAGTTCCGGCGACGTCGAACGTCTTCCACGTCCCGAGTCCGATGAGCGGAAGCTGCTCGCTGGAGCCGGGAATGGTTCGAGTGATCATCTCGCGGGAGCGTCGCAAGGAGCGCGCCGGAATCCCGGAGGAGAGGTCGAGGGGTGCGCCGGGGCAGGCCCGGCGTCACGCCGCCTCACCTGAAGAAGCTGATCATCCTGCCGAGCATCCCCTGGTCTCCGCCGATGATGCGGTCCATCTCTCCGGCATCGAACCAGGTTCCGCCGCAGGAGAGGCAGCGGTCGAGGGTCACGCCCTGGTAGTCGAATTCGTACAGGTCCATCCCGCACTTGGGACACTTCATGTGGTGGAGCTCCTTGAGCCGCTGCTTTTCCTCAGCAGCGAGCTTCGCTTTCCGCTCTTCTTCCCACTGCTTCCGTTTCGCGAGCTCCTGTTTTCTGAAGTATTCCTCTTCGTGCTTCGAAGGCTTCTCCATTCGCTCCTCCCGTAGAGCAACTTTGCGAGAACCCGGCCGGAACCGGAGTTCCGGCGGGCGGTCGTATTTGGCCGCCTATTCTAGAGTGAAACGGATGCCGAGTGACGCTCGCCGTCCCGGAGAGGGATAGCCGCGGACTTCCTGATAACGCTCGCCGGTCGCGTTTTCGAGTTTCACGTACGGGGTCACCACGCCGAGCCTGTAATGCACGTCGAGGTCGAGCGTGGTGTATGCGCCGTTGACGACGCGGGTGTATGGAAAGACCGGAAGGATGTCGTCTCTGCGTCCGGAGTGGATCAGCACGGCCATCGCTTCGATCGCTCCTCGCTCCCAACCGAGATTGATCGATCCCGAATGCGGAGGACGCCTGAGCAGCGGTTCGTCCGTCGCCTCCTCGCGGGTGTGGAGGTAGGTGTACGAGACTCCACCCGAGAATCCGGCCGCAATCGGACCGGACATCCCGAGCTCCGCTCCCCAGGTCGTCGCCGCGCCGATATTCGCGAAGCGGTAGGAGAGATTGTCGAACACGATCAGGTTGTCGTACGCGCTGTGAAAGAAGGTCGCCGAGAGAAGCCGGCCGGAGTGGAGGTCACGGTCGTAGCCGATCTCCCAGCTGCGGCTTCGCTCCGCGCCGAGATCGGGATTGCCGCTGAAGGGGAAGTACAGCTCGCCGGCCGAAGGAGCGCGGAATCCCTCCCCCACCGACGCGTGGAGCTTGTTTCCCCCGCGAAGTGCAGCGACGGAGATCCGGGGAGAGAGCTCGCTCCCGAACGACTCGAACGAATCGAACCGGGCGCCCGCGCTCAGCTCGAGCTGCACCGCCCCGAGGCTCCGGCTCGCACGATCCTCCACGAAGAGACTCCGGCTGGAGAGCTTCGCTCCGCTCAGGTTTGGACCGAAGTTCGTGACGTCGTCGACTTTCGAGCGTTCCGCTTCGCCACCGAAGACGATCGTTCCGAACCTGCTGTCGCCTCTTGCAGTCAGCCGCGCGCGGCGGCTGGAGGAGCGGGTGGACGACGAGACGAATCCCCACGGATCGTCCGGATCTTCGAAATCGTCGCGCCTGGTACCCTCCGAAAGGGTCAGGTCTACAGAGAGCGGCCCGACCTGCTGCCGGAGCGGAAGTGCGATCTCGACCTCGTCTCCGCTCTGGCGGCGCCTGGGGCTGGGAATCAGCGCGGTCCCGTCCGCGTCCAGGTTGGTCGGTATCCCGAGCTCGTAGGAAGTGGTTCGGGCGCGGAGGGTGATCTCGGTGCTCGAACCGGCCCAGCGGATCGAGGTGAGGGACGAGTTCTGCCGGAAGTCGTCGTTCCGCTCCCAGCCGTCGTCCTCCCGACGGTTCAGGGTCGCGCCGGCGCTCCATGCGCCGTGGATCCACGCGCCCTGAAGCACTCCGTCCAGGAGACCCCTCTCTCCCGTGGAAAAATCTCCCGAGACTTCGCTGCGAGTCGGCGCGGTGAGGATGTTCACCACGCCGGCTGCGGCGTCGGAGCCATAGAGGGCGGAGTACGGCCCCCGCACGATCTCGACCTGCTGGATTCCCGCCACCGGAAAGCGGCCCCAGTCGAATCCCGCAAAGTAGGGGTTGTTGAGCTCGATCCCGTTCCAGAGCACCAGGGTCTGGTTCGAATTGGCGCCGCGCGTGAAGAGCGACGTCGCCTTCCCCGCTGCTCCAGCGCGCGAGAGCTGGAGCCCGGGAACTTCGCGAAGGAGGTCCGCGACGTCCCGGCTCTCCCGCGCCTCGATCTCCTTTTTCGTGATCACCGTCGCTGAGGCCGGGGTGGACGAAAGCTCTTCGGGAATCGCGGACGCGGTCACGACGATCGTCTGATGGACCTTCCCGGCGACCGGAGGAGGGGGCGCGCCGGTCGGGGCTTTGGTTTTCGACTCGGAGGCAGAGAGGGTGACGGTCAGCAGAATGGCGGCAGCAGAGAAACAGAGGACAGGACGGATCATGAAAGACTCCTTTCGCTTCCCTCCGAAGCGGTATCGGGAAACGAGGAGTCGACGATCCGCTCCTCGAGCCCCGGAGGATTGATGAGTCTCGAAGCGATCGGTCTCCTGGCTTCCGGGTCTTCCTTCTCACGTTCCCTTCCCGCGTCATCGCAGTGGGGGTCAGGTCTCGACCTCACGTGAGTCGTCGCCGGTTACAGTGGCGGGGGCCGCGTCGGTGTTGCACCGAACTTCCCTCGGAGCGAAGTGCTCGTCGCTCCTTTACCGCATCGAGTCGATTTCCAATGAACTGGCCGGGCATTTTGGAACCGAGGGTCCGCAATGTCAATCCTGCCTCGCCTCTGCCGCGGCGGGGTACGAACCTTTCCCGATCGGCGAGGTCGCGGCGGCGGCCGACTCGCACCGTCTCGTCGACGCGATGGTGACAGAAAGGAAACCCTCCCGCTCAGACGCGGGAGGCTCGTTGACACGACCGCGGGGCTCGGCTAACCTCGATTCCTACGCATGGTTCTCTTCAACTACGCAACGAAGGAAATCACCGCAAAGATCGTCTATTACGGTCCGGGACTCTGCGGGAAGACGACGAATCTTCAGTTCGTGTACGATTCGCTGCCGTCGAACAATAAGAGCAAGATGCTCTCGCTGGCCACGAAGACGGACCGGACGCTCTTCTTCGATTTCCTTCCCCTCGACCTCGGAAAGATCCGCGGAATGCGGACCAAACTGCAGCTCTACACGGTTCCCGGACAGGTCTACTACAACTCCACCCGTCAGCTCGTGCTGAAGGGTGCGGACGGCGTGGTGTTCGTCGCGGACAGCCAGGATTTCGCAGTCGACGCGAATCTCGAGAGCCTTCAGAATCTGGAGGACAACCTCAAGCGGCAGGGCGTCAGGATCGGCGAGATTCCTCTGGTGATGCAGTTCAACAAGCGCGACCTTCCGAACGCTCTTCCGGTACCGGAGCTCGAAGAGTCGGTGAACCGGTTGAAAGTTCCGACCTTCGAATCGGTGGCCACGACCGGCTTCGGAGTGGAAGAGACCCTGAAGGGAATCACCCAGCTCGTCCTCGAGCACCTGGTGATGAAGTACGGGCTGGAGGGATCGGAGCCGATCGAGAAAGAGCTTCAGGTCCTGAACGCCCCTTCCGCGGAACCACGTCCCGCGGAGGAGTCGGTGTGGTCCGACGAGAACGTGCTGTCGGCATCTTCCTCACAAACCGCCGCGAGCAGTGCACCGCCCGCAGCAGGCGGTGAGGGGGATCCGTTCGTCCTCGAGGACGCCGACGAAGGGGAGCAGATGCCGATGGTGGAGACGGAGCTCGTGTCGTCGGCTCAACCGGCGCAGCCATTCTCTCCGCGGAGTCCTTTCGACGAGGTCCTCGAATCCTTCTCCTCGAAGGAGGCGGCTTCGGCCACAGTTCCGCAGCAGGAAGAAGAGCCCTCGGTCGAAGTACCAGTCACATCGGTGGAGATCCCGCTTCCCGGCGAGCTTCGCAGGTCCCTTCCGGTTCTCGGGGAAGAGCGCGGCGATGAACCGCCTCCCGCGCCGGCTGAACGACGCGTGGCGGATGGACTGGTCCGCGAGGTGACGCTCCCCTTGAACATCTCCGTCGAAGAGCTGCGGCGGCACAAGAAGCTGAAGCTCAGGATCACCCTCGACGTGAACCTTCTACCCTGAACTGCGCTGACGCTCACGCATCCTAGGAGTCTGCGCGGTAGAAACTGTCCTGCTGCGAAAGCGGATCAGCGGTCCAAATCCGAACGAATTTGGCCTCGTTGCTCCGCTTTCTCGCTACGGACGTTTCTATCGCGCAGACTCCTAGAGGCGGCCGTTCGGCCGAAATTCAGCTTCGACGGCAAGCGTTGCGACATCCGTCCGGAGGAGTGGTCGAGTGGTTTAAGGCAGCGGTCTTGAAAACCGCCGTACCGGGTGACCGGTACCGTGGGTTCGAATCCCACCTCCTCCGCCAGCCTTTGTCCCCCTCTTTTCCCCCTCCTGCGAGTGGAGCTCGAGCGTCGCGGTAGCTGGTAGGAATACGAATCGTAGTCGACTAGAATAAGGCGTGCCCGGCCGCGGTTGTAGGCGGCGGTTCACACCTGTCCGGAGAGATGGGAGAGTGGCTTAATCCAGCGGTTTGCTAAACCGCCGAAGTGTGTTAAACGCTTCCGAGGGTTCGAATCCCTCTCTCTCCGCCATTTTTTCCTTTTTCTTCCCTCCTTCCTGGAAGTATTTTCCCATCTCGCGCCTTTGCCGGCGTGCGGCCCCGACGCTTCTGCATCCGGACCCGAAGCTCTGCGCAATTCGCACATTCCACACTCGTTGGCGTCCGTGGAACGCCGTGGAACTCGTGGAACATCGCCGTTCTTTTTGTGTTCCGGCCGGAAAAAGAGGAAAATCGGACTTTCTAAAAATAGGGGTTTTGCCCGATTTATGAACGGGTCCGCTTCGGCACACATGTTGCTGAACAACTGTGCCGCGCGACCTGCCGTCTGTGGTCCGCGAAGATCATACAGGAGGAGGAGATGGCTATGGCAGACACGAGCAGGCGCGGCTTCGCGTCAATGGATCCGGCAAAACAGAAGGAGATCGCCAGCAAGGGTGGCAGAGCCGCCCACGCCAAAGGCACCGCTCACGAGTTCACCTCGGACGAGGCACGAGTCGCAGGGCGGAAAGGTGGCGAATCCGTGAGCAGAAACCGGGAGCACATGGCGGCGATCGGTCGCAAGGGCGGCGAGAGTCGCGGCGCGAGTCGTGAACGGCAGGAACCGGTTCGCGAGCAGCAGCAGCAACCCACCCAGTTTTGAAGTGGCGGGAAATCGAGGGCGGTCAGTTGAAGTGGCCCTCGTTTTCCGCCCCGGTGGCGGAGCCGGCCTGATCGGCTGCGGTACCGGGGCGGAATCGTGAGGACGGATTCGACCGCTCTCTCTTCCTTTTTCCGGCAGAAGGAATCCCGGCGGCCGGCTTCTGCGTCAGGCAGCCTTTCGTCTGGTGCCGGTCACTGTCCCGAGCACCAACCCGGCCAGCGCGAGTCCCCCCAGCGCGACCCAGAGCCGGTTCTCACTCAAACGCAACTCACTGCTCCCGCTCTGAGCCTTGTCGTCGAAGTCCCCATGTGCTCCATGATCTCCGGGAACCGGGCTGTAGAGGTTGTCCGGCCGATCCGGATCGCTCGGCTGGTCCGTCTGTTGTGACTGGTAGCCGGTTCTCGCCAGATAGTGGTCCGCAAGGCCGGGCACGAGTTTCTGTCCGAGCATGACCAGAAGAGTCGACCATCCGACCGCCATCTCGCGCGGATGATGATGGGCGGCCCAGTAGATGGCGTCCGCAGCGACTTCCGGCTGGTAGATCGGAGGGACGGGCTGCGCTTTTTTCGGCAGGCGGCTCCTGACCCAGTCGAACTGCGGGGTGTTCAGAGCCGGCATGTCGACCACCGACACCTTGACGTTGCTCTGGTCGTGCAGCAGCTCGCACCGAAGAGAGTCGGTAAAGCCGATGATGGCGTGCTTCGTCGCGCAGTAGGCCGACTGAAGCGGAATGCTGCGATGCGCCAGCGCGGATCCGACCTGCACGATCGTTCCGCGATCGCGCGGCAGCATCCGGTGAAGAGCGGCGAGTGTTCCGTTGACGAATCCGAGAAAGTTCACCTCGGTCACGCGCTTGTACTCCTCCGCCTTCGTCTCCTTGACCGGTGCGAACACCGAGGTCATGGCGTTGTTGATCCAGATGTCGATCGGGCCGAAGCGCTCCTCGACGGTCGTCGCGGCGCGATCGATCGCCTCCGGATCCGCCACATCTGCCTCGATGATCACTGCTTCCCCACCGAGTGCTTCGACGTCGCGTTTCGCCCCCTCCAGTCCGTCACGCCCGCGCGCGATGAGACCGATCCTGGCGCCGTGTTTCGCGAATTTTCGTGCGGTCGCCCGGCCCACTCCGGCGGACGCACCGGTGATCACGACCACTTCTCCTCTCGTTTCGTGCATTGAGTTCTCCTTCATTTCAGACGAGAAGCTGAGTAGCAAGGACGATTCCCGGGGGTCAGCCGTGGAGCGAGTAGAAGGCACCGATGATCGCCCCGTACACGATGTGCGCAAGGATGCTGACCAGTGGCGTCCGGTAGCCGTAGTTGAGGCCGAGAAATCCGGGTGGTTCCAGTTCCCTGGTCGGTTCAGGTCCCGCGAAATCCGAGACCATCCTGGGATGGATACCGGGAAGAAGCGGCAGGAGCACGACCAGCATGAAAAGACCGTGGAAGAAGCCGAAGATCGATCCCTCCCACCATGTGGCGCGGCGGAACTGCTCGAACAGGAGAGCGTATACGAACGCGAATGCCCACCCGTTCAGCATGTGAAGAGCGAACCCGTAGATCCGTGCCCGGTCGCGGTCCGGCGTGACCATGGTGCCGAGCATGAACGAGAGATCCATCCGCGAGATCCCCATCGACTGGCTTCCGGCAACGATCGTGGTCAGTACGACCGTCGCCGCGAAGCCACCGACTGTGACGTCAACGAAGTTCATCGTTCGGCTCCGGGTTCGTGAAATGCATCGATGGAAATCTGTTCATCGATTCTCCGATTTTGTTCAAGCTCCGCCGCGCCTCCGCTTCGCTTCTTCGTCGCTCAGGTTCAATGCGGCATTGATCAGAGCGATGTGCGTCAGCCCCTGCGGAAAGTTCCCGACGAAGAGTCCCGTGTCGGGATCGATCTCTTCAGAGTAGAGTCCTACGTCGTTCGCCCGGCTTGCGAGTGCATCGAAAGTCTGGTGAGCTTCTTCCATCCTTCCTGCTCGAGCGAGCGCACTGACCAGCCAGAAGCTGCAGGCCAGAAAGGCCCCTTCCGCTCCTCCGATGCCATCATCGATGTTTACGTAACGATAGACGAGTTCTCCCCGGCCGAGCCGTTTGCGGATCAAATCGATCGTCGATTGCATCTTCGGATGGTCACCGTCGATGAATCCGATCAGCGGGAGCGTGAGAAGGCTGCCGTCGAGCTTGTCGTCGTCGAGGCCACGCGTGAACGATTGAAGCTGCCGGTTGTACCCTTTCTCCATGACTGTGTTGCGGATCTCCTCCCGCACGCGTTTCCACTTGGGAAGATTCCCCGAAACGTCGAGGCGCTCTGCGAGCCGGATCGCAGAGTCCAATGCGGCCCAGGCCATCGCTTTGCCATGGGTGTGCTGAACGGACGCGCCGCGGATCTCCCAGATTCCGCTGTCGGGCTCGTCCCAGTGATCGCAGACGTATTCCGCGATTCCGACCAGCAGCTTACGGGTGTCCTTGTCGATGCGGCGTCCTTCGCTTTCGAAGCGCTCCATCGCCATCATGACTTCCCCATACACGTCGAGCTGGAACTGTCCATGCGCGCCATTGCCGACCCGCACCGGCCTGGAGTTCCGATAGCCGTCGAAATCCTCGAGCTCGCGTTCCGGAAGATGCGATTCGCCGTAAACGCTGTAAAGGACCTGGAGCTCGGGCTGCGTCAGATGCGTGGCCTGCAGCAGCCATTGGACGTACGCTTCCGCTTCCACATGAAATCCGAGATCGTAAAGGGCCCGGGCCGTAAACGAAGCATCGCGCAACCAGCAGTAGCGGTAGTCCCAGTTGCGGTGACTCCCGATCGCTTCCGGAAGTGAAGTCGTAGGAGCGGCGATGATCGCGCCGGACGGCGCATACGTAAGAAGCTTCAGAACCAGCGCGCTCCTCACCACCAGATCGCGGTAAGGACCGGAATACTCGAGATGCCCGCTCCACTTGCGCCAGAAGTCCGTGGAAAGCCGCAGGATCTCCTCGGCGCGCTCTCCCACACTCGGAAGCACCGCCGGTCCTTCGTTGCTGTAGGAGATGCTGAAGTACTGACGCTCTCTTCTCTTCAGGACGAACGTTGCGCTCGCACGCCCCTGTTCGAGCTCGAGGGGAACGGTCGCTCGAAGATCGAGAAGCTCGCCAGGGGTCGACGCCGCGACATCGAAGGCACTCCGTTTCTTCAGCCGCACACCCGATCGCGAGTACTTCGGCCGCGGCACGAAATCCATCCGGAGCTGCACCTCTCCGTCGACTCCCTCCACCCGCCGGACGATCTCGCGGAACGGCACGAGGATCCGGCGTTTCTCGTCGCCGCTGAGAGCCGGCATGAGATCGGTGAGCGTGGCTTTCCCCCCTTCCGTGTGAAAGGTGGTCTCGAGGATGTTCGTCGCCTCGAGATAGCGGCGTGAGGTACGAAAGGTCGAGGTCGGGGTAATCCTGAAGTACCCGCCTTCCTCCCAGTCGAGAATGCGCGCGAAAACCGAAGGAGAGTCGAATCTCGGCCAGCAGCACCAGTCGATCGAACCGGAGCTGGAAACGAGGGCCGAGCTCCGGCTGTCCCCGATCAGCGCGTAGTCGGAGATCGGCGGGTATGCCGTTGGCGCAACGGATGCGAATCGCTGCCTGACCCGCTCGTCGACTGCTGTAGCCAAGACTGCTGGAAACCTCCGTTTCGGTCGGGAATGTGGCAAGCCGGTTTCGAAGCGCGCTTCCACCCCCCGGCCGTGGTGATCCGGCCGGGATCGGAACCGCGGATCGAGCCGATTCCACCCGGCCAAGCTGCACGTTTCCCGCCAGAACGGACCCTGCCGCGGGCCAGGAGGTCTGCGGGACGTCTGCGCGGTAGAACCGTCCGTAGCGAGAAAGCGGAGCAGCGAGGCCAAATCCGTTCGGGTTTGAGGTGCGTAGCGGTGGCTACTCGCCGAAAATCCGGGCGGATTTGGACCGCTGATCCGCGTTCGCAGTAGGACAGTTTCTACCGCGGCAGACTCCTGGATCCGCCTTGAAGTGCATCAGAATCAGCAGATCCCTTAGAATTCGACGGTTCGTGAGCAACGGGAGGGCCGGATGCAGAACGAGAGAACACCGGAAGGGCCGCCACTCGCCCGCGCCGGTCGGACGATCGCGGATCTGAGCGAAAAGTACTTTCCCGATGCGTTCGTCTTTGCGCTCGCCGCCGTCGTGTTGGTATTCGGGGCGGGCGTGGCTCTCGGCGAACCCGCGGGAAACCTCGTGCGCCTCTTCGGAGACGGATTCTGGGGCCTTGTTCCTTTCACCATGCAGATGGCTCTGGTGATCATCGGCGGCTTCGTGGTCGCGAGCTCCCCCCCGTTCGCGCGACTGATCGGCTGGCTCGCAACGATCCCGAGGACTCCCAGGGGGGCGGTCGCGTTCGTCGCATTCTTCGCGATGGTCAGCTCGCTCGTCTCGTGGGGGCTCTCGCTCATCTTCACCGGACTGCTGGTCCGCGAAACGGTCCGGCGACTCCCGCGAGTCGACTATCGCGCGATCGGAGCCGCGGCGTATCTCGGACTCGGAAGTGTCTGGGCCCTCGGTCTTTCTTCTTCTGCGGCTCTTCTGCAGGCGACGCCTTCTTCGATCCCTGCTGCGCTCCTTCCGATCACCGGCGTGATTCCGCTCACCCAGACCATTTTCCTGTGGCAGAGCATGCTGATGGCCGCAATCCTCATCGCGGTCTCGGTGGCGGTGGCCTACTACTCCTGCCCCTCTGGGGAGAACGCCAGAACCGCAGCAGAGATGGGCGTGGTGTTCGAACCGCTCGTCGTGGCCGACGAGCCCGCGGAGACTCCAGCGGAGAAGGTGGAGCGGAGTCCGGTGCTCACTCTTCTGATCGGCGCACTCATGGTTTCCTATCTCTTCTTCGAGCTCGCCGAGAAGGGGGGCCTCGCCGCGCTCGACCTGAACACCTTCAACTTTGCTTTTCTCACCGCGGGGCTTCTCCTGCACTGGCGACCCCGCTCGTTCCTCAGAGCGGTGACGCGGTCGGTACCGGCGACGGCAGGCGTTCTGATCCAGTTTCCCTTCTACGCCGGCATCTTCGCTTTGATCTCGAAGACCTCGATCGAAAAAGTGCTCGCGAATCTCTTCGTCGCGGTCACCACGAAAGCGACGTTTCCTCTCGTCGTCGCTGCGTACTCGGGGCTGCTCGGGCTGTTCGTACCATCCGGAGGGGGGAAGTGGGTGGTTGAGGCGCCGTACGTGATGGCCGCTGCGAACGCGTGGAAGTTACATCTCGGATGGACGGTCCAGATCTACAATGCCGCCGAGGCGTTGCCGAATCTGATCAATCCGTTCTGGATGCTTCCGTTGATGGGAATCCTCAACGCACGTGCCCGCGATCTCGCCGGGTATTCGATTCTTCAGCTCATGTTTCATGCACCCATCGTTCTTTTCCTCTGTTGGCTGTTCGCGCAGACGCTTCCCTATTTTCCCCCGGTGGTCGGCTGATGTCCGGCCGGTGGGGCGGCGAAGTGCCGCGCAATGCACCGAAAGGAGATTCCCAGTGTCCATGAAGACCTCACTCGTCGCACTCACCGTTCTCCTCGCCGGGTCGGCGCTTTTCGCCGCGGACTCGACGAGCCTTCCACCCGGAGCCGAGAAGGCTGCGGAAGCAATCAACGCTCACACCCTCGCGGCACCCGTTCACTACCTCGCGGACGATCTTCTCGAAGGAAGAGGCCCGGCAACTCGAGGTGACGAGCTGGCCCGCCTCTATCTGCAGACACGCATGGAGGACCTCGGGTTGCAGCCCGCCGACGACGACGGAACGTGGCAGCAGAAGTTCGACATCGTCGGGATCAACTCCCAGATGCCCGAAAAGTGGAGCTTCAAGACGCGTTCGGGCGAAGTGAGCTTCGACAAAGGCAGCGAGTTCATGGCCTACAGCGGTCGCCAGAAGCCAGAGGTCGACATCAGGAACGCCGAGCTCGTCTTCGTCGGCTATGGAATTCAGGCGCCCGAATACAAGTGGGACGATTTCAAAGGCGCGGATCTCCACGGCAAGGTTCTGGTGATGCTCAACAGCGATCCCGATTGGGATCCAAATCTGTTCCAGGGAAAGACGCGCCTCTACTACGGGCGATGGACCTACAAATACGAGAGCGCCGCGCGCCAGGGTGCGGCAGGCGCGATCATCATCCATACCACCCCGTCCGCCGGATATCCGTGGCAGGTGGTCCAGACTTCATGGGGAGGAGTCCAGTACGAGCTTCCGGCCGAATCGGAACCGCGGGTCGACGTTCGCGGCTGGCTCACCGAAGCGGCGGCTCAGAAGCTTCTCCAGATGGGAGGGTTCGATCTCGCGAAGTTGACGCAGTCCGCCCGGAGCCGCGACTTCAGGCCGATGCCCCTCGGAATCACGACGTCGATCGACCTGAAGAACGAGATCTCCCGCAAAACCACCGGCAATGTCCTGGGACTCCTCCCGGGCACCGATCTCAAAGATCAGGTGGTCGTCTACTCCGCTCACCACGACCATCTCGGAGTCGGCAGTCCGGACGCGAATGGGGACCGGATCTACAACGGTGCCCTCGACAACGCGTCGGGATGTGCGGAAGTGCTGTCGATCGCAGAAGCGTTCCAGGCGCTTCCCGAACGTCCGCGTCGCTCGATCCTGTTTCTGTTCGTGGCAGGAGAAGAACAGGGGCTTCTCGGATCGAAGTACTACTCGCTCCACCCGACGTTCGCGCCGGGAAAGATCGCAGCGGACATCAACTTCGACGGCGGCAACATCCTGGGGAAAACGAAAGACCTGACCCTGATCGGAATGGGCAAGTCGTCGCTGGACCGGATCGCGACCGCATTCGCGGCAAAACAGGGGCGGGTGGTGGAGCCCGACCAGTTCCCCGATCGCGGCTTCTACTATCGCTCGGACCAGTTCAGCTTCGCCAAGATCGGAGTGCCTGCGCTTTACTTCGGAAGCGGCACGGATTTCGTCGGACGCCCCGAAGGTTGGGGACGTACCCAGCGTGAGATGTGGGAAGCGAAGCACTACCATCAGCCGAGCGACGAGATCGATTCGAGCTGGAACTTCGATGGGATGATCGAAAATACGCGGCTCGGTTTCTTCGCCGGACTGGCGATCGCAGACGCGGATCAGATGCCGGTCTGGAATCCGGGCGACGAGTTCGCAGCGGCTCGGACGAAGGCGCTCGCCGACGTCAGCGGCGGACACTGACGGCGCGGCCGGAGCTTTCCGGAGCGGCGGCCTTCTCTCGGACGTCCACGGATTCGTGGACTGCCGAAGGGTCGCCGCTCTCGTTCAGGCACGACCCTTTCAGCGTCTGCGGGCTCGAGCTCGATGGGTAATGAATCTGCACGCATCTCGCGCGCCGCCGGGACGATCCGGGCGCTCAGGCACCGCAATTTCCGCCTCTTCTTCGCGGGCCAGTTGATCTCGGTGATCGGCACCTGGATGCAGATGATCGCGCAGTCGTGGCTGGTCTACCGCATCACCGGGTCCACCGTTCTCCTCGGGCTGGTCGGCTTCGCCAGCCAGATTCCCGTGTTCATCCTCGCACCTCTCGGAGGAATGGTGGCCGACCACCGGAACCGCCACCGGATCCTCGTCGCCACTCAGACACTCTCGATGGTGCTCGCCTTCGGTCTTGCAGGACTGACCCTCGGCGGGATGATCCGGGTGTGGGAGATCTTCGCCCTCGCGGTCCTCCTCGGTCTGGTGAACGCTTTCGACATCCCCGCCCGGCAGGCGTTCGTTTTCGACATGGTCGGTAAAGACGACCTGATGAACGCAATCGCACTCAACTCCTCGATGGTGAACGGCGCGAGGATCGTCGGTCCAGCCGTCGCCGGGATTCTGGTCGCGGCGGTCGGTGAGGGATGGTGTTTCCTGATCAACGCGGTCAGCTACGTCGCAGTGATCGCCGGCCTCGTGGCGATGACCCCGATTCCGTTCCGGCGCCCCGTCAGCACGAACTCGCCGCTCCAGAACATCGTCGAAGGATTTCGATTCTCCATCAGGGCCAGGCCGATCCGCGCGCTGCTGATCCTCCTCGGAGCGATCAGTTTTCTCGGGATGCCGTACGCGGTCCTGATGCCGGTATTCGCAGACAAGATCCTCCACGGCGGTGCGAAGGCTCTCGGGGTACTGATGGGCGCTTCGGGGGTGGGCGCTCTCCTCGGATCACTCTCTCTCGCATCAAAGTCCGGTGTCCGGGGACTCGGCCGCTGGGTCGGGCTTTCAGCGACCGGCTTCGGTCTCTCTCTCGTCGCGTTTTCTCTCTCCCGCTCCTACTGGCTCTCGATCGTCCTCCTGATGCCGGTCGGCTTCACGATGATGGTCGAGATGGCGGCATCGAACACGCTGATCCAGGCGATGGTCCCGGACGAGCTTCGCGGACGTGTGATGGCTCTCTACTCGATGATGTTCATCGGGATGGCGCCGTTCGGATCCCTCGTCGCCGGCGCTCTCGCGGACCGGATCGGTGCTCCGGGCGCGGTCGCATCCGGCGGGCTGGTCTGCATCGTGGCCGGAATCGCGTTCGGATTCCGGCTTCCGCTCCTGCGCGGTGAGGCGCGAGAGCTGATCGTTGCCCACACCCTCGCCGGAGGAGAGCCGGCCGAGGAGATCACGACGGTACGCGGATCGACGTCGAGCGCAGCCGCGGAGAGCGGAAGCGGGCGAAGGTGACCCAGAGACGGACCGGAGCTCGGGTGTGAGCGTCGTCATCGCGTGACGGCGGACTGCTCGAAGAACTCGATGGCCCGCGGATCACGGGACTGGGAGAGCCAGAACGTCGTTCGCTCGCGTACGCGGCGGTCGGGGTGGCTGCGTGCGAGCTCGATCAGGATCGGGATTCCCTTGTTTCCCGGAAGCTGACTGAGCGCGTAGATCGCCTTCTCTTTGACGGCGGGATCCGGATCCGAGTCGATCGCTTCATGCAGCACGTTGCGGCAGCCGTCGGGGGCGCGCTGCGCGAGCCAGAAAAGCGCCTGCGCACGTACCGCACCGCTCCGGTCCTTCAGTCCGGTCCGGATCAGATCCTGGATGACGTGTTCGTCGTGGCTCGCCGAGAGGGCGAAGACGAATCGCTCCCTCGCAACACCCGACTTCTCTTCGCGCACCAGACGACGGACGCGCTCGTAGCCCGTACGGCCGCGCGCTTCAGCGAGCCAGTACGCGGCGTGCGCTCGAACGTCGAGGGGAAAACCCTCCGAGAGCAGCGCCTCGAGTGCAGCGTCGGCGGTCGGTGAATCGTGGAGCGCGATGGCAATGATTGCCCGCTCCACGATGTCCTTGGGACGGATTCGACGGCTGCCGCGGGACTTCGCATCGAGCTCGCGCGAGTTGCGCAGGACCAGGTCCGTCAGAAGCTCGATGCTGACTCTCGGGGTCACGTCGGTGTACCAGACGAGCTTGACGTCTCCTGGGTCGAGTTGACAGTCGGGAGTGAATGTTCTGAGGTCGGTGAGTCTTCCGTTCTCGATCCGGTAGAGGATGAAAATCTGAGGCTTGATGCCATTCTTCAGGCTCGGAGCTGCTGTGATCGCAACGCCGCGATTCCGCTCCAGCCGGCAGACGCCGCTGCCGGGGTCCGGCAGCGAGAAGCAGCAGATCCGGCGTTGGCCGTCCACCGCCGGGACGGCGTAACCGAACCATTCGGGTTGACGCTGCTGCTCGAGCAGTTGATTGAACTCGTCGTGGAAATCAGGAACGTTCCGGAACTCGTCCACCCGGCCGGCGGCGAGGCGGGGGCTCACGTCGGCCTGTACCGGGCTCGCGCAAAGCGCCGGGGCTGCCACCACGAGAAGGAGCGCGGCGGCGAGAGCGCGCCGAAGGCGGAGAGCGAGACGACTGAATCCGAGTTCGTACATGTGGTCCGGAGCGTGGCCGCTCACGCCGGGTTACGACGAACAACATGGTGATTCCGGCCCGGAGTAGGGAACACGTCCAGTATACGCGCCCCCCGAGTGAATGTTTTCACGCTGGACACAGAATCTTTGCGTTCGGGAACCGCCTGGTCCCGCCTGGTCATCGAACGCTTGACTTCGGAGCCTGTTGATCTATTTTGGATCTATTCAGCGGGTCTGCGCGATGCCGTACCCGCCCGTCCGACGCACCGCTGAGGGAGATCGAAAAATGAAACCCGTGCTCCAGGTCGTCCTTGCGGCGTCCTTCCTCGCGTTCTCCACAGGGACTCAGATGTTTGCGCAGAGCGGGACCGACGACCCTTCCTACTTCGGGGTGATCCCGCCGGGCCAGGTTTCATCAGCTTCGGTCCGGGACCATTTCGGCGACACCGCGGTTCGAATCGACATTTTCTGGAGTGAGACCGAACCTTCGCCCGGGCTGATTGTCCGCCGCCATGAAGACATTCAGGCGGCAGAGAACGCCGGACTGGCCGTATTTCCGGTCATTCGAGTGGGAAGGGGATGGATGAACACGTACTCCTCTTCGACGACTCAGGAGACCCGGTCACTTCCTCCTCAGGATCTGCTGACCGAGGCCGATCCGAACTTCGGATACAGCCGGACCTACTATCAGTTCGTCTCCGATCTGTTCACCCAGTACAAAGGGCACTTCGACTATGTCGCCATCGAGAGCGATCCCCTCAACGAAAAAGAATGGGGCGGAACCGCAGACGAATACGTCCGGCTGGTAAAGACGGCTTCGAAAGCGATTCGCGACACGGACCCCGATGTCAGGATCGCCGATGGCGGAATCAGCGGAGAGGTCTGGGCACTGGAGAAAACCTGGACCTGGATCATCTCGACGCCTCAGGAGACGAGTGCCGGACTCGATTTCGCGTACCGCTTCATGACGACCGGCCAGTCCGCCGGATCGATCGATCCGCGCTTGAGCTCGCCCACGGCGATCGCAGACTACCTGCGGGATGCCGACTCTCCTTTTCGAAAGCACGATCTCCCGATGCTCGAGACGATCGTCGACGGGATCTCCGGAAAGGTCGATGCGCTGAATATCCTGTACGCGAAGGATCCGCAGTTCCTTCCTGCCATCGCGGAGCGGGTGAGGGAACGAAGCGGCCTTTCCCCACAACCGTATACGCCGGACATCGTCTCGACGTCGATCGCGATTCGGCCCGCAGTGGATTCCAGCTGTGATTCCCCGTCGGCTCTCGATCGCGATGCGATTCAGACGGTCGAATCGGTGGTCGAGAGTCGCGCCGCCGGCCTCGTTCGGGCGATCTGGGATTCGACCCGGTCGACCTGCGGTTCGGCTGAATCCAGAGCCGCGTTCTTCGATGAAAGCGGCACGCTCCAGCCGTCAGGAAGGGCATTCAGGCTCGCCACCAACGCGCTCGACCGCGCGCCGAGATTCGTGTCCGACTTTTCCGCGCCGGGTCAGTACCACCAACTCGTCTTCAACGAACGTCTTCTCGACCAGCCTCTCGTGGCGCTCTGGAGCGACACCGGCCCGCGCACGATGAGCCTCGGCACTGGCGCCGCTGTCCGGGCGGTTCTCACCGACCATCGAGGAGTGCGAACCGTCCTCGATATTCTGTCCGGACACGTGACTCTCCCCGTTTCGGAGCCGGTTCTCGTGAAGCTGGTGCGTTATCCCGGTCTGACGCCGGTCGTCTACTCGGTCGCGCCCGCAACAGGACCAGCCGTGGGCGGCACTCCCGTCACCATCCGCGGAAGCGAGTTGACGCCGGATATCGCGGTGATGTTCGACGGGCATCCCGCGCCGGACGTTCATTGGATCAACGGCTCGACTGTGGTCGTCGTCACTCCCGCCGGAAACGGGAAGGCCGATCTCGTGTTGATCAACAGCGACGGGCAGACGGTGCGCGTGGCAAACGCA
This sequence comes from uncultured Acidobacteriota bacterium, assembly GCA_963741955.1. Taxonomy (GTDB): domain Bacteria; phylum Acidobacteriota; class Thermoanaerobaculia; order Gp7-AA8; family Gp7-AA8; genus CAVUKB01. Next base: position 99,425 of record CAVUKB010000013.1, on the reverse strand, counting down.
TACACATACCAGTCGGACGGCGGGCCTCCTCCTGACGGCGGAGGCCACCGGCGGGGCGTTCGGCCTCCCACCCATTGATGCTGCGGTCCGCGCCGTGATCCGCGCGGCGGATTACGAATCCGCACGCCACATGCCGAACGTGATCCCGTCGTGAGATTCACGACACTGCTACATCTTCGGAGCCTGGAACGCAAAGCTCCGCATGGAGAGATTTCCGAATCGAAAGCCTTCGAATATCAGCATCTCCTGCTCTTCGTCGCGGCTCGTACCGACGGTGAAGAAGATCGGGTCGAAGTGCTCGGTTGTTGGAACGGCGAGATCTGCGGTCGGCGCCGCATTCCGGTACTGCCCGAGCTCGTCGAAATCCCGGGTCCGGATACAGCGCCACACCCAATCGTCGAATCGGCGTGCCCACTCGCTGACCGCGGGGTGCGACGAGAATCGGATCTCCGAGAGGTTGTGCACCACTCCACCACTTCCGATCAGCATCATCCCTTCATCGCGTAGAGGAGCGAGCGCGCGGCCGATGCGCCGAACCAGGTCGACGCTTCGCGGCCGCGGAAGCGAGAGCTCGATCACCGGCACATCCGCATCGGGATATAGCATCAGAAGCGGGATCCACGCGCCGTGATCGAGTCCCCGCGAATCGTCGACCGCTGCATCGATGCTCGCGTCTTCGAGGATCGAAACGATCCGCCGCGACAGCTCCGGATCTCCGGGTGCGGGATAGTGGAGCGAGTAGAGTTGCCGGTCGAATCCGCCGAAGTCGTGAATGGTCTTGGACGGATCTCGCGCGGTGAGCCGCACGGACGTGTCGCTCTCCCAATGGGCGGACATGAGGATCACGGCGCGGGGCTTCGGCAGCCGCGAGGCGAAACCTCGAAGCGCAGCGACGAACTCCGGGTCGTCCAGGATCACCGAAGGAGCGCCATGGGAGATGAAGAGCGTTGGGGCAGGAGGACTCCACCTGTCCGACCGGTTCGCTTCCTCCAGCTCGTTTGCCATTGGACCACTCCTCTCCGGCGTTCCCGGCAGCTCGGACAACTCGATTCTCTGCAAGTGCAACCATCGGGCGCGAATTCCGCGGTGGCACTTCGCCTGAAGCCCCGAATCGGAGGGAGGTGCGCCATCGCCGAGCAGGAGGAAGAAGACAGAGAAAACGGCGCTTCGGATCATCGCAGTCAGCCCTACGTCGCCGCGGAACGACATCCAGGAAGGGACCGACGAAGACGTACGCGAACCGCTCGAAACCCAGACTCTCAATGATCTGACCCGGACGAAGGGAGCTCGATGACGCCGGCTCGCGAACGGCGAACATCCGCTGGCCAGGGTCGAGGCAGGCCTCGGTAACTACCTCGAATCGCGAAGGTTACGCACCCTGCTGAACGGCACGAATGGTGCAGTTTCTCCTGGGCCGCCGGAGTCGGTCCCGCCTGCAGGAGTGCGGGACGGGCGGCGTGAAGGGAAGAGTCGAGCGTGAGCGCAAAACAGCCGGAAACCTCGTCGCGGGACATCTACAGGCACGCTCTCGAGGTATTGAATGGCGCCCGTGTGCCGTACCTCGTCGGGGGAGCCTTCGCGTTCCACCGCTACAGCGGCATTTCGCGGCTGACGAAAGATTTCGATCTCTTTCTGAAGAAGGACGATTTTTCCACCGCCGCCACCACGCTCCGCGAGGGAGGATTTCACACCGAACGAACGTACTCGCACTGGCTCGGGAAGGCGTTCATCGGCGACGAGTTCGTCGATCTCATCTTCGGTGGTGGGAATGGGGAGGCGCGTGTCGATGACCTCTGGTTCCGCCACGCTTCCGACGACGTCCTTTTCGGTGAACCGGTCAAGGTCGCCCCTCCTGAAGAGATCATCTGGTCGAAGGCTTTCGTCATGGAGCGCGAGCGATTCGACGGGGCCGACGTGGCCCATCTGTTTCTCGCGTGTGCACACGAGCTCGACTGGCGGCGCTTGATCGATCGGTTCGACGAGCATTGGCGCGTGCTCTACGCGCAGCTCGTCCTGTTCGGGTTCATCTATCCCTCGGAGCAGTCGCGCATTCCGCGCTGGGTCATGGACGAGCTCACCGGCCGGCTGCAGCGCGAGATCTCGGTGAACGCGCGCGCCGAACGCATCTGTCGTGGCACGCTCCTCTCACGCGCACAGTACCTCGTCGACGTCGACGAGCGAGGATTTCTGGACGGACGGCTCACACCGTTCGGTTCGATGTCCGCGGAAGAGATCGAGCGCTGGACTGCGGCCATCGAGGAGACGTGATGCAACTCCGGGCAACAGCACGACGGATCGCAGCAGTGGGTGACATCCACTGCACACGCGGGAGCGAAGGAACCCTTCAGCCGCTCTTCGCCCGCGCCGCAGAAGAAGCCGACATCCTTCTTCTTCTCGGAGATCTGACCGACTACGGCCAACCCGAGGAAGCCGAAGTGCTGGTGAAGGAGCTGTCGGCCGTCGCAAGACGACTGCCGATCATCGCAGTCCTCGGCAACCACGATTTCGAATCCGGACGGGAAGGAGATGTGCGCGAGATCGTCTCGGCAGCGGGAGTGCTCATTCTCGACGGCGACGCGCACGAGATCGACGGCGTCGGATTCGCGGGAACCAAGGGTTTTGCGGGAGGCTTCGGGCGAAGGCAGCTCGCACCGTGGGGCGAGAAGATGATCAAAGACTTCGTGCAGGAGTCGATCGACGAGGCGCTGAAGCTCGAGTCCGCCCTTGCCCGCCTGAGAACCGAGCATCGAGTCGTCCTTCTCCACTACTCTCCCATCCACGCTACGATCGAAGGCGAGCCCGAACCGATTGCGCCATTCCTCGGCTCCAGCCGCCTCGAGGAGCCGATCGACCGCTATCGCGCCACGGTCGTTTTCCACGGCCACGCGCACCACGGTTCACCCGAAGGCCGGACCAAAGGGAACGTTCCGGTGTACAACGTCGCGCTTCCCCTCCTGAAACGCTCAGCGAACGGGGCCGCACCGATACGTCTGTTCGAGCTGCCGGCAGCGGTCGCGTCGAACGGGTCGTAGCAGAACCACTCACGCTCACTCATGACCGGACAGGCGTGCGGCGCCACTCTCCTTCCGTGCAGAGACGCGCGCCTCCGGGGCACATTCGTTGCTTTGAAACAGAGGTGACCTCGCTGCGGGAGCCTTCGCCTTTCGCGAAGCGATTCTCCCACGCGAGCCGACCGGATCATCAAATCCGAGAAGGGAGAAAATTCAATCATGGCGAATCGTTCGCGAAAGGGAAGAGAAGAACCGCACGAGCGGGATATGAGGGACCAGGAGTACGAGCGCGGCCGGGAGGACGAGAGGTGGAGCCGCGACGAGCGTGATTACGGTCCGGGTTACGAAGAGGGGTACCGGCCGTCGATGCGCGACTGGGGGGCACGTTCCGGAGAATCCGAGCCCGACTGGAGGGAAGAGGAGCGCGATGAGCGAGAGTGGGAACCCTCGCGTCGCGTGGTTCCTTTGCCGTATGACGAATACGGCCCTTCCGAACCGCGCCGGAGGACGCTCGCACGACCCTCGCGCGATGACGAGTCGGAGTACGGGCGGCGGTACGGCGGCTCGGGAGGTTTCACCACCACCGAGCCCGGATGGGATGCGGTCACCGGGAGGACGACTCCCGGAGGCGAGTGGGCAACGCCGTGGCAGAACATGTCCTCACACGCCGACAGTTCCGGCGGAACTTCCGCGCGGCGTCCGATCGACGCCGCAGAGACGGTGAACCGCTACGATGATGCAACGTATCTCCCGCGACGTCGGGGCGCACGGCGGTATGGTTCACCGATGGAGAGCCGCCCGGTCGCACATCCCGTCCCCGGACGACACAGTGGACGCGGACCGCAGGGCTACCGGCGAGGTGACGACCGGATCTACGAGGACGTCTGCGAGCGGCTCACGCGCGACGGCCGTCTGGACGCAAGCGGTTTCGAGGTGCGGGTCGAAAATGGAGAGGTGACCCTCGAAGGCTCCGTTCAGGACCGTTACTCGAAGCGCCTCGCGGAAGACCTCGTGGACACCGTCTCCGGAGTGGTCGAAGTTCACAACCGCCTTCGGCTTCACCATGTCACCGAGGCTTCCGAACGGCCGGAACTGCCCGCGAAGACGAAGCCGCGCGGCAAGAGCGGCCGTTGATCTGCAACGGGACAGGACTACGTGCTTGTATTAACGCGTAATAAATAGATGCGTCATATAGCATCTATATCGATTAAGCTCGTCAGCAGAAGTGGCCGGTGAACCAGTCGCGGGCCAGCTCGGCCACCCGCTCGAGCTTCCCTTCCTCCTCGAAGAGATGCGTTGCGCCGGGGACGATCTCCATCCGCTTTTCGCACTGGAGCAGCTCGTACGCCTCCCGGTTCATCTCGATCACCGGGCCGTCCAGGCCTCCGACGATCAACAGAGTGGGAGCCTCGACGAACGGGAGCGCCTGGCCGGCGAGATCGGGGCGCCCCCCGCGCGAGACGATCGCCGCGATGTCTTTCCGGTTCGATGAAGCGACGAGCGCGGCTCCACCACCGGTGCTCGCACCAAAATATCCGATCGACATCTCTTTCGTCTCGGGAAGGTCACGGAGCCATTCCGTCGCGCCGATGAGCCGTTCGGCCAGAAGGCGGATGTCGAACCTGAGCTGCGCCGTTCGATTGTCGACCGATTCCTCATCGGCCGTGAGAAGGTCGATCAGCAGCGTTCCGACGCCGGCGCGATTCAGCACCTCCGCGACCTGTCGATTTCGCGGACTGTGACGGCTGCTGCCGCTTCCATGGGCGAACAGAACGACGCCGTCTGCATCGACTGGAAGAGCGAGATTCCCTTCGAGCTGGACACCGCGGGCGTCCACTCTCACCACGTTCGATTCGACTTCGCTCTCGTCGGGCATCGTTCTTCTCCTTCGTTCAGATTTCCCGTCATCCGGCACTCGCCGTCCGTGAGCCGTCGAGGAGCTCGCGTACCTCGGCGTCGGTGGTCTGGGTGAAGTCCTCGTACCAGAGGCCGACGGCCTGGAACGGTTCCGGGGTGTACGCGCAGACGACCTCGTCTGCCTCCTCCCGCAGATCGGAGCATGTGGACGGCGCGCCGACGGGGACGGCGACGACGATGCGAGACGGAGCGAGTTTCCGTACCGCACGCACTGCGGCTCTCATCGACGATCCGGTCGCGAGCCCGTCGTCGACGAGTACGGTGACCTTCCCCTCGATCTGCACCGGCTCGCGATCGCCGCGGTAGGCCTTCTCGCGGCGGGTGAGCTCGGCCTCCTCCCGACGCGCAACGCTCTCGATCATCTCCGCAGAGATGCCAAGGGCCGCCACCAGGTCGCTGCTGAGCACCCGGACGGCGCCGCTCGCAATCGCCCCCATCGCGAGCTCCTCCTGTCCGGGCACACCGAGCTTCCTCACGAGGAAGACCTCCAGGCGGACGCCGAGGCTCCTGGCGATCTCGTATCCTACCGGGACGCCGCCCCGGGGTAGGGCGAGCACCACCACGTCCTCGCGTCCTGCGTAATCTTTCAGGAGCGGAGCGAGGCGCCGGCCCGCGTCTCGCCGATCTCTGAAGCGCATTTCTCCTCCGGTCCGAACGAACTGCGAGTTCGGTTCCAGACCCCCGGATGTCCGAGTTCCACCGAGCTTAAACTTTCCCCGTGAGACAACGTAAGTTAGGGACGGTATGGAAACTCCTGCAATCGAAGTTCGGGCGCTTCGAAAGATCTTCACCGCCTTCGGTTCACGACGGCGCGTGGTCGCTCTCGATGGAATCGACTTTACCGTCCCTGCGGGGGAGATCTTCGGACTCCTCGGTCCGAATGGTGCGGGGAAGACGACCACGGTCAAGGTTCTGCTCGACCTGACCCGGGCGACCGAAGGGGACGCATTCCTTCTCGGCACATCGAGCCGTCGCCCCGAGAGCCGGCTTCCGGTCGGCTATCTTCCGGAAGGCCACCGTTTTCCAGGCTATCTGACCGCGCGCCAGACTCTTCGGATCTTCGGGCGGATGTCCGGGATGGGGGCCGGCGCGATCGAAAACCGCGTTCCCGCACTTCTGAAGCGGGTAGGACTCGCGGAGTGGTCGGATGTGCGGGTGAAGAAGTTTTCGAAAGGAATGACCCAGCGGCTGGGACTCGCCTGCGCCCTGGTACACGATCCCGCCGTACTTCTGCTGGACGAGCCGACTGACGGAGTCGACCCGGTCGGCCGTCGCGAGATCCGCGACATCCTGAGGGGTGAAGCGGATCGAGGGCGGGCCATATTTCTGAATTCTCATTTACTTTCAGAGATCGAACTTACGTGTGATCGCGTTGCCGTTCTCCGAAAAGGAAAGATCGCGGCTCTGGGACGCATCGACGAGCTCACCCGCCGCGAGTCGAAGTACAGGATGGTCGCGTCTCCGATCTCCGATTCACTTCTCGATGGATTCATCGCGACCGGAGCTTCGGTCGAAAGAAGCAACGGCCATCTGGAGCTGTCCGTGCGCGACGTACCGCATCTGAACCAACTGATCGACCAGGCCCGCTCGGCCGGCGTGGCTCTCTCCGAGCTCGCTCCGATCCGCTCCTCGCTGGAGGACGTCTTCGTCGGGCTGATCAAAATGGAAGGATCGGAAGCGGTCGAGCAGGCGGGAGCGCCACAGGAGGAGAGACGATGAGGGCGCTGGCGGCAAGCATCGAAGACGTGTTTCGCGAGGCAGCTGCACGCTGGACGCTCATCGCGTATTTCGTCCTCTCCACGATCTTCGTACTGATCTTCGCGGCGGCGGTGAACCTCGACATCGTCAACGGTGCGCTCGCCGGGGCAAAGCTCTTCGGACAGTCCGTTCATATGTCGGGCAACTCGGTCGACGTCGATCAGCTCGTGCTCGGCTTCGAGACCGGATTTGCGGCGATTCTGTATGCGGTGGGGATCTTCCTCGCCATCTTCGCGACCGCGCATCTCGTGCCGCGACTGCAGGACAAGGGCACTATCGACCTCTATCTGTCGCGACCGGTCGGAAGGACGCAGCTCCTCATCTCGCGCTACGTGGCCGGACTTCTTCTCGCCGCAACGAACGTGATCTATCTCCTCGGTGCGGTATGGCTCATCGTGATCTGGAAGACCCACGTCGTCCATCCGCAGTTTCTCTTGAGCGTCGTATTGATCCTCTTCGTGGTCGCGGTCCTGCTCGCGTTCACGTTCCTGATCGGAGTGGTCACTTCCTCCACTGCGGTCTCGATCATGTCGACCTTCTCGATCCTGTTGATCTCCAGCGTTCTCGCGGCACACGACAAGTTCGAAGCCGCGATCGCGACGCAGTGGCGCGCAACCCTGGTTCACCTCATGTACGTCGTGTTTCCGAAGACGCCGGAGATCGGGAAAGACGTCTTCGCTCTCGTTTCCGGCGGCGAAGGGCCGTTCTCCCGGCTGCAGCCGTTCAGTTGGTCACCATTCGTGAGCACGGCGCTCTTCGGAGCGGTCTGTCTCTTTCTTGCGTCCTGGCTTTTCAGCCGAAAGGAGTTCTGAACATGATTCCGAGATCGTTTCGCCTTCTGCTCTCCGCCGGGGCCGTCGCGGCCGTACTTTCGCTGTCGGGTGCCGGGGCATCCACCGCGAGCGCGGCCGTATCGGATCCTCTTGCTCTGGTTCCCGCCGACGCGGCGACGGTGGGTATGGTCCGCATCGGTGAGCTGAAGAAGAGTCCTCTCTTCTCACGGCTGTTCTCCGAGACGAACCACATGACCGTCGACGGCGATGCCGCGCTCTTCCTCTCCGATGCCGGGATCGACATCGACCGCGACGTGAAACTCATCGTCTTCGCTGCCCGTCCAGGCAACCTCGTATCCGAAGATGCCTCCGATGGCCTGGTCATCGTTCAGGGAAAGTTCGACTCGACGCGCTTCGGCAGCGCAATGGCGAACCGCGGCGCGCTGGTCCAGAAGAACGAGAACGGCGTTTACTACCTCGTCCGGAACGAGCACGGGGCTGACGCGGAGATCGGAGATCACCCCGGTGCCGTGGCACTCCTCAGCGGACGTTTCGCAGTGATCGGATCCGAGAGTGCCGTCACCGCTGCGATGCAGGCGTTCACCAGCGGCGGGACGAGCTTCAGCACCCGCGGGATTCTGGGGGCCGAGCTTCCGCGGATCGATCGCGCAGCGTCGGCGTGGGTTCTGATCGATCTCGCACGCGCGTCCCGGATGGGAGGACCATCCCACGCCATGCGGTCGCGAGGAGACGGAAATCTGCAGTCTTCGCTGAAGAATGTCTCGTCGTTCGCACTCTGGACCGCGACCGATTCGGACGATCTGCGCTTCGGCGCTTCCGCGAGAACGCGCGATTCCGAGACATCGCAGCTGCTCGAGGACACGGTCAGAGGAATGCTGTCGGCATGGAGACTCGCGGCTCAGGAGAAGTCACCGGAGCTGGTCGCTGCGATTCGCGGATTCGAAGTGCAGAGTCGGGGGGACTCGGTCAGCCTTCAGGGCACGATCCCCGGGAACGTCGTCCGCAATCTCGTGAAAGATCATCCTTCGCACGAATCGAGATGACCTCTTCGCTCGAATTGCCGAAAGGGCGTCTCAGGACGCCCTTCGCTCTGTCGTCACGAGCTTCGCGGGGGTCGTGGTCTGCGGCTCCACGGTGAGCGATCTGCCGGCCCGGTACAGGAAATAGAGCGCCGCCATCTGAACTAGGTGATACACGTCGTTATGGTTGATGAAGCGGGAGAGGCCCAGCTCCAGCTGTTGGACCCCCGCGGCAACGATCGAGATGACCACGCTCCAGACGAAGAGGCGCCGCGCCCGGTGCAGGCTCGCTCCAGCGAAGCCGAGAAGAACGAGCACGACCACGAGACCGGTGCCGTACGCTGCGATGACCCAGACGTACTCATCGTGAAAGAGCATCCACGCCGCATAGAGGACGTACAGACCGGTGGCGATCCCGAGGCTTCGTACTCTCGCGCTTCCGATCATCGTCGCGTCGACTGCTCCGCACACCAGTGCGAGACTCGCGGCTCCGATCATCAACGTGGTCGATTTCCAGAGGATCATCGCCGCGAGTGGAGCGAGTGAGTCCTCGAACCCGTGATACGTCCCGCCGAGAAGCGCTCCGGCTGCGGTCGCGGCAAGCGCGAGGGCCCAGGCCTGCCGGGCTCGTCCCATAGAGTCGTCCGCGACCGTTCGAAGGAGTCGAGACGCAAGAATCGCCGCGAGAAGGGCGAGAGCGTAATCGCTCAGGAGCGTGCTCACCGGGCAATGGTAGCCCGGCGCGGGTCGCCGGGTCACAGATTACTGTGACTTTGGTCCTCGCCGCCCAGGCGCAGAGAGTTCGAGAATTGCCGTGGAAGGAGAGGCACGTCCTGACCATGAAACGCGATCACGAAGTGACATCCCGCGGGTTCCGGCGACCGTTCGAAGGCGTTCGGTTGCGGGCAGTCGCGATTCCCGTCGAACATGGAGGATGGGGATTCGTGATCGAGCCGCTGGTCCTCGGGCTGCTGATCGCTCCTTCGTGGGGCGGCGCGATGATCGGACTCGCCGCGGTTGCAGCCTTCCTGTTCCGTGCTCCGCTCCGGATCTGGTCTTCCGACGTTCAGCATCATCGAGAGGTTCCACGCACCGGTGCGGCACGCGCGTTCGTCGCGATCTATGGATCTTCAGCGGCTCTTCTGCTGGCGGGCGGATTTCTTCTGAGCGGGCCTCGCGCGATGATTCCGATCGCGGCCGCCGTTCCTTTCGGCCTGGTGCAACTGTGGTACGACCTGCGGACCAGCGGCCGCTCCGCGATTCCGGAGATTCTCAGTCCGGTCGCCGCAGGAGCCACACTCGCCACGATGATCCTCGCTGCCGGGGGAGATCCGGGATTCGCAATTGCGTTGTGGGCGCTCTACGCGTTTCGATCCATTCCGTCCGTTCTGTACGTTCGTGCGCGAATCCGGCTGCAGCGCCAGCGGAGCGCGTCGCTCGCCGCTCCCATCGTTTCGCATATCGTCGCCCTCGCCGGAGCAATCTGGATCTATCTTGCAGGATGGGGCTCGATCGCTGCCATCGTGGCGTTCGCGATTCTCCTGGTAAGAGCAGTAGCCGGACTCTCGCCGCTACGGAGACCGGTGATGCCGAAGGCGCTCGGATTCGTCGAGGTGGGCTACGGAGCGATGTTCGTGATCGCCATCGCGGCCGGGTTTCTCGCGGGGTTCTGAGGCCGGAAAGGTCGTGGTCATGAGTGAGCAACTCCCTTCGGATCAGCTTCGAACCGTCTACGGACCGGTTCCGTCGCGGCGGTTCGGCAACTCGCTCGGCATCGACCTGATCTACTCGACATCCGCCTGTTCGTTCCGCTGTGTCTACTGCCAACTCGGCAGGATTCAGAGCGCCACCATGGAGCGGCAGAAGTTCGTAGACACCAGCCGGGTCGTGCACGATTTCGAGGAGAGCAACTGGCGAGCGGCCGAACGTGTGACTTTCTCCGGCAGTGGTGAACCGACGCTCGCGTCGAATCTCGGCGAGGTCATCTCGAAGCTCCGGCAACGGTCGAAGAAGACGATGCTCGTGCTGACGAACGGCTCTCTCCTCCAGAATCCGACCGTTCGGAGCGAGCTCGCGCTGGCGGACGAAGTGGCCTGCAAGATCGACGCTGCGGATGAAGCGACGTTCTCTCGCATCCATCGCGCAGTCGACGATCTCGACCTCGCGGGGGTGATCGCCGGGCTGAGACTTTTCCGGAAGGAATTCGAAGGTCGGCTGATCATCCAGACCATGCTTCTGCCGGTGAACAGCGGCAAGATGGAGGAGATCGCGCGGCTGATCGGATCCCTCGGAGCGGACGAAGTCCACCTCACCGTCCCCATCCGTCCTGCTCCACGCGAATGGACCCTTGCGACTCGTGGCGACCGGCAGATCATGTCTGATACCGGCTCGTTCCGAATTCCTCCCGCCGCGCAAGTCGTGGCCATCGCGCGGGAGATGGAGCGGAGCAGCGGCGTCCGGGTACGTCCCTTCACGGACTCTGCCGACGCCTGACTCGATCCTTCCGGTCGTGCTGGCGCGGCTGCTGCTTGTCGATCAGGCATGGCCCGGAAACAGGAGACTGCCGCTCCGCTCGTCCCGAAACGGCCGACTCTTCCCCGGTTGCGCGATGCTGCGGCCGCCTGCCAGGCGTGTGATCTCTGGAAGCGCGGGTCTCAGACCGTTTTCGGTGAAGGTCGTAAAGGATCCACGGTCATGCTGATCGGAGAGCAGCCGGGCGATCAGGAGGACCTCAGTGGACATCCGTTCGTCGGTCCCGCCGGGAGGATTCTCGACAAAGCTCTCGAGGAAGCGGAGATCGATCGAAGGCAGGTATACGTCACGAACACGGTCAAACACTTCAAGTGGGAGCCGCGTGGCAGGCGCCGGATCCACAAGAAACCGAGCTCGGTCGAGATCACGGCGTGCCTCCCGTGGCTGGAAGCGGAGATCGCCGTGGTGCGGCCTGCCGTGATCGTCTGCCTCGGCGCTACGGCCGCTCAGGCGCTCCTCGGCCGGCAGTTCCGGGTGACGAGAGATCGAGGAAAGATCATCGATTCGGATCTCGCGCCGTACGTCATGGCGACCGTCCATCCATCGTCGCTTCTGCGTGCGCCGGATGACGAAACGCGGCGACGGGAAACCGAAAAGTTCATCGCGGATCTTCGAGCGGTGCGGCCGCTGATCGAGAAGAGAAAGGAGAGCCGCGACTCCCGCAACGACCGGCCGGAGCGCGAAGAGGCATCACGCACCTGACGGTTTGCACTTGTCGAGTACGTTGCTTCGCAGCTTCCACGATTCTTCGCGCAGTGTTCGGAGCTCCCCGGGGATCTGCATTTCGTTCTCGTCGTACCATTTCGCCGAGTGAGTGCTGGCGGGCTGCCCTTTCGGCTGCGTCGTCAGCGTCACGGTGTACTCGATCTGATCCGCGTATCCCTTCGGATTCTGTTCTCTCACGTAAGATGGACGCCAGGAAGCGGGGTTGGCGTAACGGATCGTCTGTGCGAGGTTCTCGAGCTGGTCCTTCGACGGAGTCCCCGTGCAAGCAGGATCTGTCGTCGTCGCCGCACCGTTCGACTGGATGACGATCCCGCCGATTCCGCGTCCGGTGATGCCGCCAGCGGTGTCGACTTTCAGACTCCAGCTCTCGAGTTCGGGTCCCGATTTCTGTTCCACGTTCGCAGTACCTCCGGCTGTTCGGGTCGTGGCAGCCTGACTCTGACAACCACTCCAGGCGAGGAGAAAAAACGCCGTGACGACGAGTGATGGGACGAAGAGGATTCCGGACTTTCGCATGCTTTCAACTCCTGCTTCAAACGATGATCCCGCAGCGTCGATACTTCGACAAGGACCGATTGCGGCAAAGAGAAGCAAAGGCTTGGCCCGTTCCGATTCTACGGTGTGTAGAATCCGGTCGCCGAGGCTTCGGCGAGCAGGATCTCACGGCCCGGCGTGTCACGGTAACATATTGATAATACTATGTTTATAAGATGGAGGCGAAGGGAGTGGAAATCGTCGGGCAGTTTTCTTGACTGCTTTGGAAATCGCGTCGTACACTCGAATCGCCCGCACACCTGTCTTGTGGTTTTCGTGTCTCGAGACCGGAGTATCCACGCACGAAAATTGTTCTGACACACGACTGAAAAGGAGCTGAATATTTCATGGCCACGATACCAGCAGACAAGATGAAAGCCGCCGACAGCGCCGTCTCCCAGATCGAACGCCAGTTCGGCAAGGGCTCGATCATGAGACTCGGGCAGCGCGAAGTCTCCGGAATCGCCTCGATCTCCACCGGTTCGATCGGTGTCGACGCGGCACTCGGAGTCGGTGGCGTACCGCGGGGACGGATCGTCGAGATCTACGGTCCGGAATCATCCGGCAAGACGACTCTCTCGCTCCACGTGATCGCCGAAGCGCAGAAAGTCGGGGGACTCGCAGCATTCATCGACGCGGAGCACGCTCTCGATGCCGAATACGCGAAGAAGCTCGGAGTCGACATCGACAACCTCCTCGTCTCGCAGCCCGACAGTGGTGAGCAGGCACTCGAGATCGCGGAGGTTCTGGTCCGCTCCGGCGCGGTCGACGTCATCGTCGTCGACTCTGTCGCAGCGCTCGTTCCACGAGCCGAGCTCGAAGGTGAGATGGGCGACAGCCACGTCGGGCTTCAGGCACGGCTGATGTCGCAAGCGTTGCGCAAGCTGACCGGCATCGTGTCGAAATCGCACACCTGCCTGGTCTTCATCAACCAGATCCGGGAGAAGATCGGAGTGATGTTCGGCAATCCGGAAACCACCACCGGCGGTCGTGCACTCAAGTTCTACTCGTCGGTCCGCCTCGAGATCCGCCGCACCACGCAGATCAAGGACGGCGACGAGGTGACCGGAAACCGCGTGAAGGTGAAAGTCGTGAAGAACAAGTGTGCCGCTCCCTTCCGCCAGGCCGAATTCGACGTGAATTACGGCGAGGGCGTGTCGAAGGAAGGGGAGATTCTCGATATCGGCATCGAGCAGAAGATCGTCGAGAAGTCCGGATCGTGGTTCTCGTACGGAGACATGAGGCTCGGACAGGGCCGAGAGAATTCGAAGCAGTTCCTGCGCGAGAACCCCGATCTCGAAAAGGAGATCGAGGGGAAGGTCCGGAGAGCGCTCGGAATCAATTTCACCGAACTGACCGTGATCGAAGGCGGCGATCCGAAGAAGGAAAAAGTTGCCGCAAAGTAAGTCGTCGATCTCCCGAGATCCGGAAAGGCGCCGTTCCGGCGCCTTTTCTTTTCCCCGGACGATCTCATGAACCCGGATCATCCTGCCGGCTGGTCTTTCTCGTTTCCGGGAGAAGCGCCCGAGCGGCTCGACCTCGCTCTCATCCGCGGCCCGGTCGAGCTCTCGCGCCGTGAAGCACGCCGGCGGATCGACGCCGGACTGGTGACCATCAACGGCCGGCCGGTCTCTGTCGCGTCGCGGGCGGTCTCTCCCGGCGACCGCCTCTCCATTCTCGCGCCCGATTTCGTCGTTCCGATCGTCGCGAACGAATCGGGAGTCGTCGCCGTCGCGAAGCCTTCCGGAATTCCGACTCAACCCGCGGCCCAGCAGGGACCGCCCGCAGCATCCGAGATCGTCGCGTCGATGCTTCGTCGCGAACGGCAGCCGGATGAGCTCTTCATCGTCCACCGGCTCGACACCGGAACGAGTGGGGTGCTCGTGTTCGCGCGCAGCCGCGCTGCGGCCGCGACGCTCTCGCGGATCTTCGCGTCGGAGAACCCGAAGAAGGTCTATCTCTCGATCGTGCATGGAGCTGTCGAGGAGCCCGTCGAGATCGATCTGCCGATCGCGCGTGAATCGGCGAGCCGGTTCCGGGCCGATCCCGCCGGACGTCCCGCGGTGACCCTCATCCGTCCGCTCGGACGGAGCTCCGGATTTTCGCTGATCGAGGCAACACTCCGGAGCGGCCGCACTCACCAGATCCGGGTTCACCTCGCCTCGATCGGCAATCCGGTGGCGGGAGATCGCAAATACGGCGGAGGGTTCCGCGATAACGCGGTGCGTCCGATGCTCCATGCCTGGTTGCTCGAGCTCCCATCGTTCGGAACGTACGTCGCTCCCGTTCCGGATGATTTCGCACGCTTCGCGTCTGCGGAGGAGCTTGCCACCTTCCTTCCCAACGCGATGCAATAGGCGGGTTCGGGCGACGTGCCCGGTGCGGTCGCACCGCGAAACTCTTCGGACCGTCTGTCCGTAAACGGATAGGCGAGGCCGCGGGAGGTGGTCTGGTAGGATCATGGAAATGAAGGACTGGAACGTGCACGCAACAACCGTGATTTGCGTTCGTCGCGGCGATCAGGTCGCGATGGCCGGCGACGGCCAGGTGACCGTCGGGAACACGGTCATGAAACACGGCGCTGCGAAGGTGCGTCGCTTGTATCAGGACAAGATCCTGGCGGGATTCGCCGGCTCCGCAGCCGATGCCTTCGCGCTCTTCTCCCGCTTCGAAGGGAAACTCGAGGAGTATCACGGAAACATGGAACGCTCCGTCGTCGAGTTGGCGAAAGACTGGAGACTGGACAAGTACCTCCGGCAACTTCAGGCCTTTCTCATCGTCGCGAATGGAGAGAAGTCGTATCTCCTGTCGGGGACCGGCGATCTGATTCAACCCGACGACGGCCTCCTCGCGATCGGGTCCGGAGGCCCATACGCGCTCGCCGCGGCACGCGCGCTGGTCAATCACACGGAGCTGGGAGCTGCGGAGATCGCCACTGAGGCGATGAAGATCGCTGCCTCCATCTGCATTTACACGAACGACCACATCACGGTCGAGAGCCTCTGACATGGTCATCATTCTTTCAGGTGAAATCCAGGATGGTGTCGCGTCCGCAGCCGGACTGACGCCCAAACAGATCGTCGCGCAGCTCGACAAGCACATCGTCGGTCAGCGCGACGCAAAACGAGCGGTTGCCATCGCGCTGCGCAATCGGTGGCGGCGCCAGCAGCTCGAGCCCGAGCTTCGTGACGAGGTCGCGCCCAAGAACATCATCATGATCGGCCCGACCGGCGTGGGAAAGACTGAGATCGCGCGGCGTCTGGCCCGGCTCACACATTCGCCGTTCCTCAAAGTCGAAGCCTCCAAGTTCACGGAGGTGGGTTACGTGGGGCGCGACGTCGAATCGATCGTCCGCGATCTCACCGAACTCGGCGTAAAGATGGTTCGGGAAGAGAAGCGGGCTTCGGTGCGCGCGCAGGCCGAGCGCAATGCCCGCGAACGACTGCTCGATCTTCTGCTTCCCTCCGCCCGCTCGACCACCAGCACGTATCCGGGATTCGTCGGTCCCTCTGAAGCACCGCACGCCGATACTGCCAACGAGACCCGGGAGAAGCTCGGACACTGGCTGGATGATGGGCGACTCGAAGATCGCGAAGTCGAGATGGAGGTGAAGGAACAAGGGTTCCCCTCGTTCGAGATCGTGACGAACCAGGGCGTCGAGGAAATGGGCGTGAACATGAAGGACATGCTCCCGGGCCTCTTCGGCGGCAAATCGAAGCGCAAGAAGATGCGGGTGAGCGATGCCCGCGAGATCCTGATCGCCGAGGAGGCCGAAAAGCTGATCGACCAGAGTCAGGTCGCTCACGAAGCGATCGATCGGGTCGAACAGAGCGGCATCGTCTTTCTCGATGAGATCGACAAGATCGCCGGACGCGAGAGCGCCAATGGCCCCGACGTTTCACGCGAAGGAGTTCAGCGTGATCTCCTTCCGATCGTCGAGGGAACCACCGTCAATACCAAGTACGGAATGGTCAAGACGGATCACATTCTTTTCATCGCCGCTGGGGCATTTCACGTTTCCAAGCCTTCGGACCTGATTCCCGAGCTTCAGGGCCGCTTCCCGATCCGGGTGGAGCTCGAGTCGCTCAGCGAGTCGGATTTCGTCCGCATTCTCACCGAACCGCAGCATGCGCTCACGAAACAATACGTCGAGCTGCTCAAGACGGAAGGGGTGGAGCTCCACTTCACCTCGGAGGCGGTCGAAGAGATCGCCCGCTTCGCAGCGGAAGTGAATCAGAAGACCGAGAATATCGGCGCGCGACGGCTTCAGACGATCATGGAGCGGCTGCTCGACGAGATCTCTTTCGGTGCGGACGAGATGAGTGGACAGAGCGTGACGATCGGCCGGGAAGAAGTCCGCAAGGAGCTCGCCGACGTCGTTCAGGACGTCGACCTCAGCCGTTACGTGCTCTGAGCGTTCCCGGAGCGGCCACGCGAAGATTGGCGGTCCGGACCTTTTGACGGAGAGCGTCTATTCGAACCACTTTTCGCGGCGCCTGCTTTCTTTTTCGGGGTGAAGCTTGCCGAGCCCCAGATATCCAGCACCGTACCGACGTAGCGTCGTAGCTTCATCGGGTGTTCCACCACGTGAAGCACCTGGTGAAAGTAGACGTAGCCGTGCAGCGATGCGATCAGGGAGAGTGCCGCATCGCCCGCGTTGTTCACGGTGAGCCGTCCGGCGCGCGCAGCTCGGCGGATGTACCCCTCGAGAACCGTCAGCGCCCGAGCAGGCCCGGACTCTCCCTTCTTCAGTCGTGACGCTCCGCGGACCGCTCCCGACCGTGAGCCGGTATAGACGCTGATGTTCTCGTCCATCTTGCTCTGGACGTAGGGAACGAACGCCTTCGCGAACCGCTCGAGCACTTCTCGAGGGTCGGCGTCACCAGGCGTCGCTTCGAGCTCGACGATGAAATCGGGAAGCTCCTGGCGCCCCGCGCGCATCGATTCGACGAAGAGTTTTTCCTTCGATTTCACGTGCCGAAGCAGTGCGGCAGGCGTGACCCCCATCCGTGTCGCGATGTCGGCGAGAGTCGTGGAGCGGTATCCTTTTCGGGCGAACTGCTCGCGCGCTGTTTCGAGGAGCGTATTGCGGTCGATGATTGGCGGTCTTCCCATATTCGTGAATGCCTGTTTAGTAAAGCGTTTCCTTCAGATTAACTCATTCTCTCGGGAAAGAGAACCGAATGCGGAAGAGTCCCGTCGATGGACCCTCCCTGGAGTGG
Source organism: uncultured Acidobacteriota bacterium (assembly GCA_963741955.1). GTDB lineage: Bacteria > Acidobacteriota > Thermoanaerobaculia > Gp7-AA8 > Gp7-AA8 > CAVUKB01. The sequence goes on along the minus strand of CAVUKB010000013.1, from coordinate 81,912 downwards.
ACGGATCGGTTCGGAGAGTGCCGTCCCGCGGTCGCGGGAGGGTCCTCGCACATACCTTGCTTCTCTTTCCCTCTGTCGCCTTGCGATATGCTAACCGAGGTTTTGTGCACGGAGGATTACGATGTCGATCGCCAGCATCAACCCCGCAACCGATGAAACGCTGGAGGTCTTCGAACCTCTCACCCCCGAGGGTATCGACCGGGCGATCGGCCGGGGCGCAGAGCGGTTTCGGTCGTGGAGGCTCGAGCCGTTTTCCAGCCGCAGCGAGAAGATGCGACGAGCGGGGAGGATTCTGGAGGACGAGGCGGACCGGTGGGGTCGCCTCATGTCCCTGGAGATGGGAAAACCGATCCAGGCTGCCATCTCCGAAGCGAAAAAGTGTGCCTGGGTCTGCCGCTATTACGCGGACCACGCCGAGGAGTTCCTCGCCGACGAAACGATCGCCACCGATGCCCGGCAGAGCTTCGTACGCTATCAGCCGCTCGGCGTCGTCCTCGCCATCATGCCGTGGAACTTTCCCTTCTGGCAGGTGTTCAGGTTCGTCGCGCCCGGCCTCATGGCGGGGAACGTGGGCCTGTTGAAGCACTCATCGAATGTTCCTCAGTGCGCGATGGCGATCGAGGAGATCCTCCTCCGCGCCGGGTTTCCCGAGGGATGCTTTCAGACTCTTCTGATCGGGTCGTCTCAGGTCCGACAGCTGCTCGAGGACTCCAGAATCGCCGCGGCGACGCTCACCGGAAGCGAGCCGGCGGGCCGCAATGTGGCCGAGATCGCAGGCCGCCAGCTCAAGAAAGTGGTTCTCGAGCTCGGGGGAAGCGATCCCTTCATCATCATGCCCTCGGCTGATCTGGACGCTGCCGCGAAGGTTGGCGTCAGCGCGAGGACGATCAACAACGGACAGTCATGTATCGCGGCCAAACGCTTCATCGTCCACCGCGAGATCGCCGACCGGTACATCGAACAGTTCGTCGAACGGATGAGAACTCTGAAGATCGGCGATCCTCTCGAGCCGGGGACCGACATCGGTCCGCTCGCGACCCGGCAGATCGCCGAGGAGCTCCAGGATCAGGTGAAGCGTTCCGTCGATGCGGGGGCAAGGCTGCTCCTCGGCGGAAAGATTGTGGACAGGCCGGGAAACTTCTTCGAGCCGACGGTCCTGGTCGACGTGCCTCGCGACAGCGCCGCAGCCTGCGAGGAGCTTTTCGGTCCCGTCGCGGCCTTCTTCCGAGTCGCGAACGCCGAAGAGGCGCTGGAAGTCGCCAACGACACCCGGTTCGGCCTCGGCTCAGCGGCGTGGACGAACGATCCGGGTGAACAGAAGCTGTTCATCGACGGGATCGCGGCCGGTCAGGTGTTCATCAATTCGATGGTGGCGTCCGACCCGCGACTCCCGTTCGGCGGCATCAAACATTCGGGATACGGCCGAGAACTGGGCGTATTCGGAATCCGGGAGTTCGTGAACGTCAAGTCCGTCTCGATTGCCCAGGTCGCCCCGGACGTGAAGGCAAAGGCCACGGAGTAGTCGGGGAAAAGGAAACGGCCACCTGAATTCGGTGGCCGTCGTTGGTTTCGTATCTGGCTCCGGCAGTAGGACTCGAACCTACGACCCACGGATTAACAGTCCGTTGCTCTACCAACTGAGCTATGCCGGAGTACTGCCGGGGAAGCAGCGGCGCCGCAAAATAGCAGAGCCCCCGTGGCGCGTCAAGCAGCGCCGTGAATAACCCGCTCGGAAGCCGGTTTATTCACCGGATCGAGCCGCGGACGGAAGTCGCCCCGCGTGTTTCGTCGAGTCTCTTCCCGAGCGCGTCGAGCAGTTGGTCCAGGGAGTCTTCCTCGTAAGCCAGGAGAGTGATCTCGCGGTCGCCGCTGACCATGGCCGAGCAGCGCCTGGTGTGGGCCGGCCGGTAGAGGCAGACCACCGGCATCCCGAACCGGTAGCGCGCGGCTGCGATCTCGTACCCGACGCCGATCGACGGCATGGAGACCTCGGCCACCAACGCGCCGCCGGATTTGGCCACCTCCTCGATCCAATCGAGATCGCGGCGGAAGATCTCTTCAGGGGTGACGGTCTCCCCGTCGGCTCGGAGGGAAGCATCGGCGACGTGTTCGGCGTAGATGCGATGCCCTCTCGCGCTCAGATGATCCACGATCCTCCGGTAGAGGGGGACATCGGATCGGCCTCCGCTGATCGAGGCCGAGAAGTAGATCGGTACTCTCATCGCTCGGTTCTCCGGGCGGCGATTCTACCGGATCGATCCTTCCACCGCACCCGCAGCCGCACTCGGGTACAATCACGCCGCGTGTCACACGAAATCGTCATCAATGCCACCAAGCACGAGTCGCGGATCGCGGTGCTCGACGAGGGACAGGTCGTCGAGCTCTGGGTCGAGCGCCACCGGCAGCGGACCATCGTCGGGAACATCTATAAGGGTCGGGTGACCAAGGTCCTCCCGGGGATGCAGTCCGCCTTCGTCAATCTCGGTCTCGAGCGCGACGCGTTCCTCTACGTCTCGGACGTGATCGAGGAGTTCGAGGAGTACGAGACAGAAGCGACCGAGGACATCCATTTCGATGAGGACGCGGCTCCTCCCCGAACCGAGGCTTCGATCTCCGATCTTCTTCGCGAAGGGCAGGAGATCGTGGTTCAAGTTTCGAAGGAGAGCATCGCCGGAAAAGGTGCCCGGATCACGACCCACATCACCCTTCCCGGCCGTTTCCTCGTGTACATGCCGACCGTGAATCACATCGGAGTATCCCGCCGGATCGAGAATGAGGAGGAACGGGTCCGGTTGAAAGGGATCCTCGAGACGATCCGCAGCGGTCCCGGAGGATTCATCATCCGGACGGCCGGCGAGGGACGTTCGGAAGAGGACTTCGTCGCGGACATGAAGTACCTGACCGAGCTTTGGGGGCAGATCCGGCATCGGGCGGAAAAGGCATCCGCACCGACTGCGGTCCACTTCGAGCTCGATCTCGTCCTGCGAACGATCCGGGACGTTCTCACTCCTGACTTCATGACGGTCTGGGTCGACTCCATCGACGAGTATCAGAGGATCGTGGAGTTCCTCGACCAGATCCAGCCCAACCTGGTTTCGCGCGTCCGGCTGTACCGCCGGGAGGAGCCGATCTTCGAAGAATTCAACGTCGAGACGGAGATCGAGCGTGCCCTGAAGTCGAAGGTCTGGCTCAAGTCCGGCGGCTACATCGTCATCAATCAGACCGAGGCTCTCGTCGCGATCGACGTGAACACCGGGAAATACGTCGGCAAGAAGAACCTCGAGGAAACCGTTTACCGTACAAACCTCGAAGCGATCCGTGAGATCGTGCGCCAGGTGAGGTTGCGGGACCTCGGCGGAATCATCGTCCTCGACTTCATCGATATGGAAGATCTCGAGAACAGGGAGAGTGTCTTCCGTGCTCTCGAGGAAGAGATTCGAAAGGACCGCTCGAAGACGAAGATCCTGCAGATCTCCGAGTTCGGCCTGGTCGAGATGACGCGGAAGCGGGTGAGGCAGAGTCTCGAAAGATCGCTGACGCAGGCCTGTCCCTACTGCGGTGGAAGCGGTCGGATCAAGTCGAACACCACGGTGGTCCTGGAGATCTGGCGCGATCTGATCAAGCTTCGCGACGTGCACGAGGGCGAGGAACTCATCGTGCGTGTGAATCCGGAGATCTACGCAGCGCTCCAGCACGAGAAGAACCAGATCTTCGACGAGGTCGAACGACTTCTGAACATCCATCTGCTCTTCAAACCGGACGACAACCTGCACCACGAGCAGTACGACGTGATGAAGGTCTGACCACCTCTCGGGATGCCGCCGGAAGCGGCGTGGCATGTGCCGTGCAAATTTCGGGGTGTTTGAGGTCGAACTGCGATGCCTTCGCTACAGGAATCCTTTCAGAGCCTGGCGGATTTTCTCCGCGATCTCGATGACGAGGGTGAGCAGGAGCTTCAACTCTCGCACGCTCTGGTGATCATCTGTCCCGATTGCGGCAAGAATGTCGCGTTCAGGAACCGATGCCCGAAGTGCGGAGGCAATAGTTGGATCCCCGCGGGACACGCCGGCGGAATTTTCGAGCGGATGAAGGCGCAGAAATGGCGTGATCTCGCGCGATCGGCAGAGCAGGATGACGGTGCATCCCCGCGGGAAGAGCCGTCATCCGCACCTCACGATGGCTTCCGGGAACCGGATCCGAAACAACAATAGTTTCGCTCATGGAAGCCGTGAATCTCTTCTCGCGCCGACCGTCGATCCAGCCGAAACGCCGATTCAGGGTCAATTTGGCGGGTCAGGAACCTTCCCTGGAAACGACTGCCGATTCCGTGTCGTCCGAAGCCATCATTCTCCGTGACTCGCGATCCTATGGAGATTGTGGCCGCGAAAATTCAAGCCTGCAAGCTTGATTCGTGGTACCAACCGTCGTGGTCCTGAACAGGGTCTGCGGACCTTTCGAGCGAGAACGGCATAAATATTCCGGAAAGAAGCGGTTGGTGGGTTCGCGTGCGTCCCCGATCGGGGGGCTCCAGGCACATATGGAAGGTTCGAGCAGAGAGTGCTCCCAAAGCGTTCAAATCGACACTGGGGCAACCGTCTGCATCCAGTGTGAGAAAGGCGGCATGCATCGACGATCTGTAAGCGCGCTTCAATCGTCGCCGATCAGCTCTCCTGGGTGGGCGAGAGAGCTTCGTTCGGTTCGCATTCGTAGATTTTCTGGAAGAGCGTGGTCCACTCGCGCGATCCGGGAGCGGGCGCACCGCTCATTTTGGTGATCTGGTCGATCACAAATTTCGCTTTTTCTTCTTCCCGCTTCGCTTCTTCCGTCAACGCCTGTCCCACGGATTGGCGAATTGCATCGGTATCGCGCAGGACGCGGACGCCCTTGAGACTGGCGAGCTCGTCAGCGACGAGGCGTGCCAGAGATTGAATTCGGTCCCGAGACAACCTGTGCATCTTCGCTCCGCCATCGGATATCGAGTTTCGAATGCCTGCCGAACATCGGGGTCGGCGGATTTTCGACTCAGTGCACCGTCTCGTCGTCGTCATTGAGGAGCGCCGACTCGTTTCCGGGCTCTTCCTGTTCGATGTCGGGAGACACTTCTTCGTCCGATTCTTCTTCCACGACCTTCACTGCAGCGACGACCGCGTCACCTTCGTCGATATTGATGACCCGCACTCCCTGAGTCGAGCGCCCCGTGGAACGAATCGTCCCGCAGCCAACTCGAATGATCTTCCCCTGGCGCGTGATCAGAAGCACCTGATCCTGCTCGGACACGCAGAGGATTGCCGCGACTTTCCCGTTCTTTTCAGTGGTGCGGATGTTGATCACTCCCGATCCGCCGCGCGACTGAAGTCGGTATTCGTCGATCGCCGTCCTCTTCCCGAACCCGTTCTCCGTGATGGTGAGGATCTCCCCTGCGGAAGCGGCCGTGAGTACGTCCATCTCCACCAGGGAGTCGCCGTCTCGAAGAGTGATGCCCTTGACGCCGGCGGCTCCGCGACCCATCGGTCGGACGTCGCTCTCGCGGAATCGGATCGCCTTTCCGTCGTGGGTTCCAAGGAAGATCTCCGACTGGCCGTCGCTGAGCTGCACGCTGTAGAGGTCATCACCTTCGTTGATGTCGATGGCGATGATCCCGGCCGCGCGCGGATTCGAGAAGGCGGAGAGCGCGGTCTTCTTGATCCGGCCGTTCCTCGTCGCCATCACGACGTACTCGGCTTCGGTGAAGTCTTTCACCGTGAGAAGGGCGCGGACGCTCTCGCCTTCCTGGACCTCGAGAAGATTGACGATCGCCTTTCCTCTCGCTGAGGGACTGACCTCCGGGATGGTGTGAACTTTGAGCCAGTGAAGCCTTCCGCGATCGGTGAAGACGAGGATGTACGAGTGCGTGGAGGCGACGAACAGATGCTGAACGAGGTCCTCTTCCTTCGGGACCATCCCGATCCGACCTTTTCCGCCCCGCTTCTGCTCGCGATAGAGCGAGAGGGGGGACCGTTTGATGTAGCCACCACGCGAGACGGTGATCACCATGTCTTCTTCGGCGATCATGTCCTCGATCGTGATGTCGGACATCTCCGGGATGATCTCGGTCCGGCGCTCGTCACCGTAGAGCCGCTTGATCTCGGAGAGCTCGCCGGCGATGATTTCGAGAATTTTCGCTTCGGAGCCGAGAATCTCCTTCAGCCTCTGAATCGTGGCGAGAATCTCCTCGTACTCGCGGACGACCTTGTCCCGCTCCAGACTGGTCAGGCGCTGCAGGCGCATGTCGAGGATCGCCTGCGCCTGGATGGCGGAAAAGTCGAAGCGCTCGATCAGGCCGCTCTTCGCCGTATCGGGTGAGTCGCTCGACCGGATCAGGGCGATGACCTCATCGAGGTGATCGAGTGCGCGGGTGAGACCTTCGAGGATGTGGGCCCGCTCCTCGGCCTTGCGCAGTTCGAACCGAGTCCGTCTGATCACGATCTCTTTACGGTGATCGATGAAATGGCGGAGCATCTCGCGGAGGCCGAGGACCTGCGGCTGGTTGTCGACGATCGCCAGGAAAATGATTCCGAACGTCGTCTGCATCTGGGTGTTCTTGTAGAGGTTGTTGAGAACGACCTCGCCGACTTCACCCCGTTTGAGCTCGATGACGATCCGGATTCCATCGCGATCGGACTCGTCTCGAAGATCCGAGATTCCGTCGATCCGCTTGTCCCGGACCAGCTCGGCGATCTTCTCGATCAGACGAGCTTTGTTGGTCATGAACGGGATCTCGGTGACCACGATGGCCTGACGCTCGCTCTTCGCCATCTCCTCGATCTCGGCCCGAGCCCGGAGCTGGATGATGCCGCGGCCGGTCTCGTACGCGTCCCGAATCCCGTCGATGCCGTGGATGAAGCCCGCGGTCGGAAAATCGGGGCCGGGGAGGACCTTCATCAGCTCGAGTGTCGTGATCGAGGGGTTCTCGATCATCTGGAGACAGGCATCGATCACCTCCCCGATGTTGTGGGGGGGAATGTTGGTGGCCATTCCGACCGCGATCCCGGAGGCACCGTTGACCAGAAGGTTCGGGAACTTGGCGGGAAGAACGGCTGGCTCTTCGAGAGAGCCGTCGTAGTTGGGTACCCAGTCGACGGTCTCCTTCTCGATGTCGTCGCGAAGGAGCTCCTCGGCGAGCTTCGTGAGGCGGACTTCCGTGTACCGCATGGCGGCGGCGTTGTCGCCGTCGATCGATCCGAAGTTCCCCTGCCCGTCGATCAGCGGGTAGCGCATGGAAAAGTCCTGCGCCATCCGGACGACGGTGTCGTAGATGGCACTGTCGCCGTGAGGGTGGAACTTACCCATCACGTCACCGACGATGCGGGCGGACTTCTTGTACGCCTTGCTCGCGGTGTTTCCCTGCTCGTACATCCCGTAGAGAATCCGTCGATGGACCGGTTTGAGCCCGTCGCGTACGTCGGGAAGCGCGCGCCCGATGATGACGGACATCGCGTAGTCGAGATACGACCGGCGCATCTCGTCTTCGATATTGACGGGGATTCTCTGTTCGTTCGAAGTATTGATATCGGACATTCGTGACTCTGCTTCGCGGGAGCTCGACTAGATGTCGAGGTTCTTCACGTTCAGTGCGTTTTCCTGGATGAAATTGCGGCGTGGCTCGACCTGGTCGCCCATCAGCACGGTGAACAGGTCCTCCGCTCCGACGGTATCCTCGATCGTCACGCGAAGGAGCCGCCGGGTCTCGGGATTCATGGTGGTCTCCCAGAGCTGTTCCGGATTCATTTCTCCCAGTCCCTTGTAGCGGGAGATGCTCAGGCCCTTTTTCGCCAGATCGTAAATCTGCTCCACGAGGTCGTCGATCGAAGGGACTTCCGCCGCGTCGCCGTCCTGGATCAGACGGTACGGCGGAAGACCGATGGTCGCGATTTCCTGAAACGACCGCGCCATCTGGCGAAGCTCGTACTGCGCGAGGAGATCTCCGTCGATGACGGTTCGGCGCGTGAGGCCGATTCCGCCACTCTGGAACTGCACTGCGCCGCGGCCCCCATCTTCTCCGGGCGTCACCACGACCTCCGCGAATCCCGCCGCCAGAAGGGCGCTCGCGAGCGACTGCATCCGATCTGGATCGGTGAGGGCGACGAGATCGGTGAATCTCTCCTGCAACAGAAGGTCGAGTGCTTTGCGCGGGTATCCGCGTGCTTCCAGACGCCGCGCATGGAGACGGTAGTCTTCCATCTTTTCGAGCGCCGAGACGAGCGCCTCGCCGGTCAGAACTTCTCCCGCCGGAGTCTCGACCGAGACGTTCCGCGCCACCCGCTCGGTCAGGAATCGGGAGAGCTCTTTCTCGTCCTTGAGATACGAGTCCTTCCGGTTGTGCGTGACCTTGAACAGCGGCGGCTGTGCGATGTAGAGATACCCATGGTCGATCACCGGGCGCATGTGCCGGAAAAAGAACGTCAGGATCAAGGTCCGGATATGGGAGCCGTCGACGTCCGCGTCGGTCATGATGATGATCCTGTGATACCGGAGCTTCGCGACATCGAAGTCATCAGCTCCGATTCCCGCGCCGAGCGCGGTGATCATCAGGCGGATCTCCTCGGAGGAAAGCATCTTGTCCAGACGAGCCTTCTCCACGTTGAGGATCTTTCCTTTCAGCGGAAGCACGGCCTGGAAGCGGCGGTTGCGACCCTGTTTGGCCGAACCGCCAGCCGAGTCGCCCTCGACGAAAAAGATCTCCGAGAGCGCCGGATCCGTCTCCTGGCAATCGGCGAGCTTCCCGGGAAGAGAATGTGAATCGAGTGCGCCTTTGCGCCGCGTCAGCTCGCGTGCTTTGCGTGCGGCCTCGCGCGCTCGGGCTGCATCGACGATCTTCTCGATGATCCGTTTCGCTTCTTTCGGATGCTCTTCGAGGTATTCGGAAAGGCCGTCGCTGACCACCTGCTCGACCCAGATCTTCACGTGCGATGTGACGAGCTTCTCCTTCGTCTGCGAAGAGAAGCGTGGCTCGCGGATCTTGACCGAGACGACGCAGGTCAACCCTTCGCGGGTGTCGTCGCCCTCGAGACTCACCTTCGATTTCGAGAGAAGCCCGGTGTCGGCAGCGTACTTGTTCAGAGTCCGCGTCAGTCCGGCCTTGAATCCGACCAGATGGGTTCCGCCATCGACGTTCTTGATGGTGTTGGTGAAGGTGTAGATGTTCTCGGCGTAGCCGTCGTTCCACTGCAGCGCGATCTCGACACGCTCGCCGTTCCTCTCGTTCTCGAGATAGATCGTCGGATTCAGCGGTGTCTTGTTTCGATTCAGGTCTTCCACGAACGAGCGGATGCCGCCGTCGTACACGAAGTCGTGGCCCTTGTCCGTCCGTTCGTCGAAGATCCGGATCCGGACGCCGGGGTTGAGAAACGCAAGCTCCCTCAATCTCTGTGAGAGAGTCTCGAAATTCATCTCGCTGACCGAGAAGATCTCGTCGTCGGGCTTGAAGGTGACCTTCGTTCCGGACGAATCGGTCGGCTCGCACTGACGGATCGGCTGGAGGGGAAGTCCGCGGCGGTAGCTCTGTTTCCACAGCGCTCCGTCGCGCCGGATTTCCAGCTCGAGCCAGTCGGAGAGGAAATTGACCACGGAAACGCCAACGCCGTGAAGGCCTCCCGACACTTTGTACGAGTTGTTGTCGAACTTTCCGCCGGCGTGCAACTCGGTCATGATCACTTCAGCGGCGGAGCGACCTTCTCCCCGATGGAGATCGACCGGGATTCCGCGGCCGTTGTCTTCGACGGTAACCGACTTGTCGGCGTGAATGATCACGCTGACCTGATCGGCATATCCGGCGAGAGCTTCGTCGATCGCGTTGTCGACGACCTCGTAGACCATGTGATGGAGACCGGTCAGATCATCGGTGTCGCCGATGTACATTCCGGGACGCTTGCGGACTGCCTCGAGTCCCCTGAGGACTTTGATGTCTTCTGCTGTATACGTGCTTGCCATTCTCAGATCAGTTCTTCACCGGTAGCGCGCGCACCTCAGACCTGCGAGCGACCGGAGGATTGCTCTTTTCACCGTTGGATTCGTAGGAGAAACGGGGCAGTATGCCCTGCACCCATCGCGTTCGACAGTCGTGCCGAAACCGTGATTTCCGCACACCCGATCAGAACGTCTCATTCTAGCAGAAAATTCTGGTGCGAAATGATTTAATCCCTCACGCCGACGCGTCGTCCCGCCCGGTTACCGCCCCCTTCTCGAGCGTGAATTTGCGGTGCGCCCCGAGCGAGAATTCGCGAAAGAAAATCTCCTTGGCCGAGCTCGTGAACAGTTGCGTCGAATCGAGGATGTAACCGAACAGCCGTCGGAGAATCCGGATGTCGAGCTCGGCGTCGATATCATCGAGTACGAAGATCGGTGCGTCCTGGCGCTCGTCCCGGTAAAGCTCGATTTTCGAGAGCTTCAGAAAGAGTACCGTCATCTTCGTCTCTCCGCTGGAGAGGAACTCGTCCGCGGGAATCGACCGGATCGTGATCGCGACGTTGTCCCGATGTGGCCCGGTGGTCGTGAATCCGGCACCGACGTCCCTGCTCCGCGTCCGCTCCAGCAGCGCGAGATCCTCCTCCCGGTTCCCACTCATCCCTGCCGGCTCGTAGCCGATCTCGAGGTCCCTGACGTGGTAGTCGTGGGCCTCGACCACCTGGCGGAATCTCCGGACCAGTTTTTCGACATAGCTCGCTCGTGCCGCGACGATGGGCGCTGCCGCTTCGACCAGCTCCACGTCCCACGAATCGAGGCTCCGCTTCCCTCCCCGTCCTTCGCCGATCTCACGCAGGAGCGCATTCCGTTGCTGGAGTGCCTTCTGATACCTGGTCAGATGCGCCAGGTGGCCCGTTCGGAGTGACGCGATCCCGCGATCGAGAAATCTCCGTCTCTCCTCGGGACCTCCGCGGATGATCTCCAGCCGGGCGGCGGAATAGGCGAAGGGGTGAATCAGGTCGAGATAGTCGTGCAGCCGCGCTTTCTGGCCATTGATCTGGAGCTCTCGTCTCCTCTGGTGCGCCAGGTCGATCCCGATCGAGAGCGACCTCACGACCCGCTCGGCGGTGAAGGTGCCGGCCGCGAAAACCCGATCGGCGCCGAGCCGCACGAGATTCGCCGTTTTCGACGTCCGGAAGGACTTGGTCGTCGCGAGGAAGTAGATCGCTTCGAGAAAGTTCGTCTTTCCCTGGCCGTTGTCGCCGACGAAAAGGTTCGCCCGAGGATGAAACTCCAGATCCTGATCGTCGAGATTCCGGAACTGGCGAACCTTCAGCGAATCGAGGATCACGGAGCGTCAGGAGATCCGCATCGGCATCACGACGTACAGGTAGTCGTATTCGAGTCCATCCGCGGCGAATGGGCGGCCGATGCACTGGCTGTTCTCGTCCTTGAGCTCGAGGGAGATGTTCTGGGTATCGACGACTCCGAGAAAATCGGTGAGATACGCCGCATTGAGTCCGATGTAGAACGGGTCTCCGGAGTACTCGATCGGCACGGTCTCTCGCGCGTCGCCGAGCTCCGGGTTCGTCGACGAGACGGTCAGTTTGCCCGGCCCGAAATCGAAACGGATCGCGCGAGTCCGCTCGTTCGCGACGAGCGAGATGCGACGGATGGTCGAAAGAAGTCTCTCCCGATCCACCACGATCTTGCGGTCGTTGTCGCGAGCGATGACTTCCATGTAGTTCGGAAAATTCACGTCGATCATCCGCGCCATCAGACGTCGCGGACCGACCTCGAAGAAGAGATGATTGTCCGCAGTCCCGAACCGGACTTTCCCGTCATCCTCTTCCGCCTCGAGACGAGTCAGCTCGTGAAGGGCTTTTCTCGGGACGAGGATCGTCATGCCTTCCTTCTTCCCGTTCTTCCCGCCTCCACTCTGCACGTTGACCAGCGCCATTCGGTGGCCATCCGTCGCGACCATCTCCAGTTTGTTCCCGTCGATCTTGAGCAACGCACCGTTGAGCTGGAATCGAGTCTCTTCGTGGGTGATCGCGAAGATCACCTTCTCGACCATCGTCTTCAGATCGTCGAACGGCGCTTCGAAACTCTCCTTCGTCGAGATCTTCGGAAGCGTCGGATAGTCCTCGACAGGAAGACCGAGAAGGCGGAACTTCGCACTCCCCGACTCGATCAGAAGCGAGAGGTTTTCCTGGAGGGTGAGCTTGACTTCATCGTCCGGTAACGAACGCACGACGTCGAAGAAGCGGCGCGCTTCGACGGTCATCCCTCCCTCGGTTTTCACTCGCGCCGGACACGAACTCTCCAGAGTCACATCGAGGTCCGTCGCCGCGATCTCGAGACGATCACCGGCGGCACGGATCAGGACATTCGAGAGTATCGGGATGGTCGATCGCTTCTCGACCACGCCCTGACAGAGTTGCAGTTCCTTCTGCAGATCGGCTTTCGCGACGCTCAGCTCCATGCTTCTACCTTAAGAGAAAACTCTTTTAAGAGATTAGTACATCGTAGTGGTAGTCGACGTGGAAAAACGGGTGACGGTGACCCAACTCGTTGAAAAAGTATAGCAGTCCGGCTCGTGGAATGCTGTGGGTCGATCGGCGGAAAAGCCGCGGAATTGGCAGCCGGTTTTCCGCAGCCGGAGAGCCGGTCCGGAAGGTCGCTTCTTTTTCCGCAGGTATTCCTCATCAGTTTCATCAGCTTTCCAGGAAAGAAGGAGACGACTTCGAATCTCGAGAGTCATCGAAAGTGCTTGATCAGCATTTCGACGGTATTCGCGACGGCAGGATCCTCTTCCTTCAACCGGTCGATTTTCTCGACGGAGTAGATCACGGTGGAGTGATGCTTGTTGTTGAAGAGTTTTCCGATCTCCGGGTACGAGAGGTCCGTCAGCGATTTACAGAGAAACATCGCGATCTGACGAGGGTAGGCGATGGGTCGCGAGTTCGACTTCGACTTCAACTCGGCCACCTTGATTCCGTAGTGATTTGCGACCACCTTCAGGATCTCGCTCCCGGTGATCGGCTTGTTTTCCTTGGCGAGGAGGTCCCGGAGTGCTTCTTTCGTCAGATCGAGATCGATGGTATGTCCGGTCAACGACGCGAAAGCGACGACCCGATTCAGATGCCCCTCGAGCTCCCGCACGTTCGAGCGCACTCGCTCGGCGATGAAGAGCGCCACGTCGTCCGACAGATCGATCCGTCGTTCCTCCGCCTTCTTCCGGATGATCGCGACCTTCGTCTCGATATCGGGGGGTTGGATGTCTGCGATCAGCCCCCATTCGAAACGCGAGCGGAGGCGCTCCTCGAGCGTCGGTATTTCGCGTGGTGGAGCATCCGAGGTGAAGACGATCTGTTTCTGGGCTTCGTACAGGGCGTTGAACGTATGGAAGAACTCCTCCTGCGTCCGTTCCTTCCCGGCCAGGAACTGGATGTCGTCGAGAAGGAGAGCGTCGACGGAGCGGTATCTTTCCCGGAAAGCCGCCATCCGGTCATAGCGGATCGACGAGATCAACTCGGTGACGAAGTTGTCGGCTGACATGTAGACGACCTTCATCTGCTCCCGTCCCCGGAAGATCTTTTGACCGATGGCCTGGATCAGATGGGTTTTCCCGAGCCCCGCGCCGCCGTAAATGAAGAGCGGGTTGAAGGAACCGCTCGGGTTCTCGGCGATCGATAGGGAGGCGGCGTAGGCGAGCTGATTCGAATTTCCGACCACGAAGGTGGAAAAGGTGTATCGGGGATTGAAGATCGAAGGAGGAAGATCGGCGGCCGGGGAGACTTTGACCTGACTCGAGGTCTGTCTTTTCGGAGCGGTGGCGTCGGCGACGAACTGGATCCGGGTCCGGTCGGAATCCATTTCGGAAAGAATTCCGCGGATCGCGCGGCCGTAGCGCTCCGTGATTTCGTCCACGAAACGGGAATCGGGAACCCGGACGTCGATGATGTCGCCCTTCTCGGCGAGGAAGTGCGTCGGCTGGAACCATTGCTCGAATTCCGCCGCATCGAGTCGCTCTTCAAGCCGGCTGAGGACCTGGTTCCAGAGATTCATACCGGGGGGGCTATCCTTTAGAGATTCCACAACTTTTCCACAATTGTGGAAAAACTGCTACACGAGAAGGGTTGGCGAGTGTAGCACAGCGGAAGAGGCTCATCAAGACAGTTAGAACCCCCCTGGAGGGACGCTTTCGGAGGGTGGAATAGAGTCCCTCTCCGGTCAGTTTGCGGTTTGTCGTCCGGCGTCCGGGTTGACCCTGCCGGGGGGCGTCACTATACTCTGCGGTTCCTTCAATTACCCTGAGAATAAGGTCGAACTATGAAACGTACTTTTCAACCGAACAACCGCCGCCGGAAGCGCACGCACGGCTTCCTCGTCCGGATGAGGACGAAAAACGGCCAGGCAGTCATTTCACGCCGGCGCCGCAAAGGACGCAAGCGCCTCGCGGTCTGAGCGGTTCCGGACTCCTCGTACCGGGGATGCCGATGTCTGGAGCCACCAGACCACACCGTTCCGCATCGGAGGCGCTGTCGAGGCAGCAGCGGATTACCCGGCGGCGCGAGTTCCTCAGCACATATGAAGAGGGTAACCGGACCTTCGTCCGGTACTCTGTGGTCTTTGCGAAAAGTAACGATCTCGGACATCCACGGATCGGAATCACGGCTCCGAAGCGGGTCGGGAAAGCCGCCGTTCGGAACCGCTTGAAGCGGTGGGTTCGCGAGGTTTATCGCCGGCAGCGAGCGCCTCTCGGCTTCGCATCCGAATCGATCGATTTCGTGGTCAATCTGAAAACGAGCGCATCGGAAGCCGACTTTCACGCCTTCTCCGAAGATCTCGGACGAGGATTCAGGCGTGCGGCTGATTCGCTCCGCAGACAGAGGCAGAGCGGTTGAGATGCGAGGCATCCTCCTTTTCCTCCTTCGCTTCTACAAGCGATTCATTTCACCCCTGCTCCCTCCGATGTGCCGGTTTGAACCGACCTGTTCCGTCTACGCGATGCAGGCCGTCGAGAAGTACGGAGCGCTCCGCGGCTCGTGGCTCGCGATCAAGCGGCTGTTCCGCTGCCATCCACTGAATCCTGGAGGTTGGGACCCCGTCCCCTGAAATGGAAAAGCGTCTGTTCATCGCAGTTCTTCTTTCGATCGCGCTCCTCTTCGCATGGGGCGCGTTGCTCCCGAAATTCTTCCCCGAGCTCGCGAAGCAGAAGGAGGCAGCGCAGAAGGCCTCGTCGACGGCGACTCAGGCGCCGGCGTCCGGCTCCGCGGCTCCTCCTTCCGCGACCGCTCCGCCGCCGGGGACCACCGCTCCCGTGACCGCATCCTCCGCTTCTTCGCCTGCGCCGGTTTCCGCGACACCGCAAGAGGCCATTCAGGCCGCCGGCCCGCGGGAAGCGACAGTGAAGAAGCCGGCCTACGAGGCGCGCTTCTCGAACCGCGGCGGTCAGCTCACGACGTTTCTGCTCCATCGCTACCGCGACGAAGAGGGCGATGAGGTCAATCTCGTCAAAGCTCGGGCTGCGGATCGTTCGGATTTTCCGTTCGCCATCATCACCCCGGACGAGACACTAAACCGGCTGGTGAACGGATCGCTCTACCAGATGTCCGAGGAGGATTCGGGCGGAAAGCACGTGATCACGTTCCAGTACGCACAACCAGGCGTGGTCAAGGTGACCAAGAAGTTCACGTTCGGAACAGCGTATCCGTTCGACTTCTCGATCCGGGTGGAAGGGATCAGCCAGCCGTACCGGATCGTCCTCGGTCCGGGGATGAGAAAGCTCGGACAGAACGAGATCGAGAACCGCTTCATGGCTTCGGGCAACGGAGTCGTGCAACGCGAAGACGGTTCTCTGAAAGTGGTCGGACGCGAGAAGGCCGAAGCATTCCAGTTGTTCTCGGGCCAGCCCCAGTTCGTCGGAATCGAGGACAATTACTTCCTCGCGGTTTTCATCCCCACGAAGAGCGGGGATGCCGTGTTCCGCGCAATCGACGTTCCCGCTCCCCTCGAGAAGTCGAAAAAGAGAAGAGAGCTTTACGCCGGCCTGAACGCGGTGAACGGAACCGTGGAAGGGAAGGCGTTCTTCGGACCGAAAGAAGTCGAGCTGCTGCAGCAGTACGGTCTCGAAAAGACTCTGCAGTTCGGAATTTTCGGTGTCATCGCCCGGGTCCTCCTGATCGCGCTGAAATGGATCTACACCTTCACCGGCAACTATGGTTGGGCGATCATCTTTCTCACCGTCGTGATCAAGCTCCTCCTCTATCCGCTCCAGCACAAGAGCATCGTTTCGATGAAGAAGATGCAGCGCATCCAGCCGAAGGTGAATGCGCTGCGCGACAAATTCAGGAAGGCGAAAACCGATCCACAACAGAAGCAACGGCTGAACGCCGAAATGATGAAGCTCTACTCGCAGGAAGGAATCAACCCGATGAGCGGGTGTTTCCCGATGCTCCTGCAGCTGCCGATCCTCTGGGCGTTCTACAGCCTTCTCTCTCACGCCATCGCGGTGCGGGGCGAACCGTTCATCTTCTGGATCAAAGATCTTTCGGCGAAGGATCCGTACTACATCACGCCGATTCTGATGATGGTGACCATGTTCGTCCAGCAGTGGATGACTCCGACGACGGCCGATCCGACGCAGCGTCGCATGTTCCTCTTCATGCCGTTGATCTTCGGGTGGATTTTCAAGGAGTTCCCGAGCGGACTGGTTCTCTACTGGCTGGTTCAGAATATCCTTACAATCGCTCAGCAGGGGATCATGAACTACTACTGGAAGGAGCATCCCGAGAGCCTTCCTGGGTGAGGACATACTGATCATGGCAGGACGTCGTTACGAAGGCAGCAACCTCGAGGACGCGCTTCAAAAGGCAGCGGCGGACCTCGGCGTCGACACCCACCGACTCGACTATCACGTCGTGGTGGAGAAGCGGGGTTTCCTCGGTGGGATCAAGCGGATCGTGATTCAGGCCGAGATCGCCGAGATCGCCGAGATCAGTGAACGGATCGAAACCCCTGCAGCCGCCACGACCGCATCACCTGAGCTCCCGACGCCAGCACCCGGCGCCGCCGCCCGTCCGGCGCGGAGCAGAAGATCGCGGAACGACGATGGCCGAAGGGATCGGGGGAGTCGAACAGAGCGCTCCGATCGGAAGACTCCACGACATCGCGAGCCGGTCGAGATCCCCCCACAGGGTGATGAATCCGAAGGGGCAGGGAAAGTGCGGGGATGGTGCGAGGAGCTGTTTTCTCTCGCTGGTCTCGATTTGTCTGTGCGAACCGAGGAAAACGACGAGCAGATCGAAGTGAGGTTGTACGGTGAGGACTCGGAACGACTGACCGCCCGCGACGGAGAGCTGTTGGACTCGTTGCAAGTACTTGCAAACAAGTCACTTAGCGGCATAAGTGTTACGAAGCAGATCGAATTCGACAGCAGCGGATTCAAAGAACAGCGGATCGAGCGTCTGGAGGCGCGGGCGCGGGAACTGGCGGACTTCGTACGGGCAGAAGGCGGCGAGCAGCTCCTGCCATCGATGACACCGATCGAGCGACGCATCGTGCATCTCGCGCTCCAGGATGATGCCGACGTGACGACCGAATCACGGGGTGATGGCTTCTACAAACGGATCGCCATCATCCCCCGCGCTGATGCGTGAGGTGGGCTGACGTCGGAGAAGATCGAGACGATCATTGCGCCGGCGACTCCACAAGGTCGAAGCGCGCTTGCCATCGTACGTCTCGATGGACCGGAATCCTTCGCCATCCTCGAGCGTCTGAGCGGCGGTCGCACGCTGCGGGAGCGGGAGCCGCAGCTGCGACGGCTCGAGATCGGCGACGCATTCGACGACGCTGTCGTCACCGGATACCGCGCTCCTCGATCCTTCACCGGCAATGATCTCGTCGAGGTCTCTCTGCACGGAAATCCCTTTCTGGTCGAGCGCCTGCTGCAGGAAGCGCTCCGCGCGGGAGCGCGGATTGCCGAGCCGGGTGAGTTCACCGAAAGAGCGGTGCTGAACGGGAAGCTCGATCTGGTTCAGGCGGAGGCGATCGGTGATTTGATCGCCTCGCGCACGACGGTTCAGGCGAGGGTCGCACTGTCGAATCTGGATGGAGAAGTGAGCCGGATCGGCACATCCGTCCGCTCGTCTCTTCTTCACGTCATCTCGCGGCTCGAAGCAGCGCTCGACTTCGCGGACGAAGGGTACGAATTCATCGAGAGAAACGAAGTGGAGCGAACTCTCCGGAACGCGCGCGAGGAGTCTCTCCGCATGCTTGCGACTTACGAGAGAGGTCGCGCGGTGACGCACGGATTGAGCGCGGTGATTCTTGGCAAGCCGAACGCGGGGAAATCGACACTCCTGAATTTTCTCTGTGGGACCGAGCGCGCGATCGTGACGCCAATCCCGGGAACGACCCGTGACCTGGTGCGGGAGACGATCGAGATCGGCGGTATCCCGGTGACGGTCACCGACACCGCGGGACTGCGCGTGAGCGAGGACGTGGTGGAGGAGATCGGAGTCCGGCGCGCCCGGGACGCGGCAGCAGCCGCGGATCTGGTGATCTACCTGATCGACGCCTCTGCCGTTCCGGATCCTGACGAGATGAAGGAGCTCGCTTCTCTCGCTCCCTCGATGCTGATCTACACGAAGTGCGATCTCGCGCAGCCGCCGCCGGGTGCGCTCGGGATCTCGATCACGGAAAGACGAGGGACGGAGGCATTGCTCACTTCACTCGATGCCCGGGTGAGGTCGACGTTCGTTCCGGAAGAGGGGAGCCCGACCCTCGTTAACGAACGCCAGCGCGCCGCCGTGGCGGAGACGGTTGACGCGATCGACGGGGCCTTGACGGCACTCGCCGCCGGCTCGACCGAAGAGATCGTTCTGGTCGAGCTGTATCGCGCCTCGAACGCCATCGGGCTTCTGACCGGGGCCGTCACGCGCGACGAGATCCTGCACGAGATCTTCGCAAAATTTTGCATCGGCAAGTGATGTTTCACGTGGAACCATGAGTGATCGATTCGACGTGATCGTGATCGGGGGCGGTCACGCCGGCGCCGAGGCTGCGCGCATCGTTGCGCGTGGAGGAGCCCGGGTCGCCCTGGTCACCATGATCGCCGAGGCCATCGGCCGGATGTCGTGCAACCCGGCAATCGGAGGGCTCGCCAAAGGCCACCTGGTCCGGGAGATCGATGCCATGGGTGGTCTGATGGGGGAAGCGGCCGATCGGGCGGGAATCCAGTTCAAAGTCCTCAATCGGTCGAAGGGTCCCGCCGTTCATGGTCCGCGCGTCCAGTGCGACCGCGACCTTTACGCCGCCACGGTCCGCACCTCCCTCGAAAACGAACCGAATCTATCGATCGTCGAAGGGCTCGTATCCGACCTTCAGATCGAAGCAAACGCCGTCGCGGGAGTTTCGCTCCAGGACGGCAGATCTCTCGCCGCACCGGCTGTGATCGTCACCACCGGTACGTTTCTCCGTTCACTCATGCACTCCGGAGAGAAGAAGACCGTGGGGGGCCGTTTCGGAGAACCCTCCGCAGAGACACTCTCGACCTCCCTCGCCGCAATCGGTCTGCGCCTCGGAAGGCTCAAGACCGGCACACCTCCGCGCGTCGCGAAAAGCTCTGCCGATTTCACGCGAATGACCGAAGCGCCAGGGGACGAGACCCCTCGCCCATTTTCGATCCTCACTGACAGCGTCTTTCAGCCGCAGGTTCTCTGCTGGCTCACCCACACGGACGAGCGGATCCACGAGCTCATTCGCGCAAATCTCCATCGCGCACCGATGTACTCCGGACAGATCGAGGGGACCGGTCCGCGGTATTGCCCGTCGATCGAAGACAAGGTGGTCCGCTTCGCGGAGAAGGCCCAGCATCACGTATTCGTCGAGCCGGAAGGACTCGAGCACCCCTGGCTCTACCTGAACGGGATCTCGACGTCCCTTCCTCCGGATGTGCAGGAGGACGTGGTTCATGGAATCCCGGGCCTCGAGCGCGCAGTGATCACCCGCTACGGCTACGCCGTCGAGTACGATTTCGTGAATCCGGAGCAGCTCGACCCGACACTGCAGGTGAGGGGAATCCGCGGTCTCTTCCTGGCGGGCCAAATCAACGGAACCTCGGGCTACGAAGAAGCCGCAGGACAGGGTCTCATCGCTGGTATCAACGCACTCCAGCTGCTTCGAGACGCCGAGCCGCTCATCCTCCGCCGGGATCAGGCATACCTCGGGGTGATGATCGACGATCTCGTCACCCTCGGCACCGAAGAGCCATACCGGATGTTCACCTCCCGCGCGGAACACCGGCTCCTCCTCGGCTGCGATACCGTTTACGAACGCCTCACGCCCGTCGCGGCCGGCCTCGGGCTCGTGGATGAAGAGCGGCTCCAGCGCGTGGACGGCCGGCGTCGGAGAACGAGAGCAGCCGAAGAAGCCGCCGGCGCTTCGGAGATCGTGCCGTCGAGAGACGTGGTGGAATGGTTTGGATCGCTCGGACTGAGCCTGGCAGGACCGGCCACAGTGGCCAAGCTGCTGCAGCGCCCGGGATTCCCGCTCGAGGAGTTTCTCGATGCCTGCCGCGAAAAGGGATTGTTCGACCAGATGGTGGGGACGTTCGCGTCGCTCTCGGAAGAGGAGCGTGACGCGGTGGTGAACCGGGCGCGGTACGCGGGATACATCGAGAAGCAGCGCCTGGAGGCGGAAAAGATCCGGCAGGATGAGGATCTGAGGATTCCGTCGGCGTTTTCCTATCGAAAGCCGGGCTTGTCGATCGAGCTGATCGACAAGCTGGAACGGGTGCGTCCGGTGTCTCTCGGACAGGCGGGACGGATCCCCGGGATGACTCCTGCGGCAATCGCGATCCTGCGGTTGCATCTGAGAAGGGGTGGAGCACGTGGAGCGAGAAGCATCGGCGCGGATTCGGGTCTACCGCGAGCTGCTGCTGACCTGGTCGGCGAAGATCAACCTGATCGGGCCTGAGGCGCGGAGACATATCGATGAGCACATCGAGGAGGGGATCGCGGCGGCTCGCGTTCTCCGGCCCGACGGGGAGGTTCTCGATGTCGGGAGTGGAGGTGGACTCCCCGCGATTCCGATGGCGATCGTCAGCCCGGAAGCACGGTTTCACCTGGTGGAAGCGGACCGCCGGAAGTGGGCCTTTCTGAAGCAGGTGATCCGCGAGTGTTCGTTGAACTCGGTCGCCCACGGTGATAGATTGGCGAACGTCATTGGGCGGCTCGATCCGGACCTGCTGTTTCAGCTGGTCACGTCGCGGGCCGTCGGACATCCCGAGCAGTGGATTCCACTCGTGTTGCCGCACCTGGCTGGGTTGGGGAAGGTCGCGCTCTTTCAGACAGGGCGGGACGTGCCTGACGTGGCCGGCCTGGAGATCGACCGAACTGAGGTGTTGCCGCGAGGAGAATCGAATTTTCTCCAGATTCTGCGGCGTTCCACGTGAAACAGATGGCGAAGATCGTATCTCTCGCGAACCAGAAAGGTGGTGTGGGCAAGACCACCACCGCGATCAATCTCGGAGCGTCGGTCGCCGTATGTGACCGGCGAGTCCTCCTGGTCGACCTCGATCCTCAGGCGAACGCCACCTCGGGAGTCGGACTTCCGAAAAACAGCCGCGATTCGATGTACCCGGTCCTGGTCGCGGGGCAGGCGATTCGGAGCATCATTCAGGAGACCGAGCTCCCTATGCTTCACATCGCGCCATCGTCCGTCGATCTCGTAGCCGCGGAGATCGAGCTCTCGGAGGGTGATCGCCGGGAGTTCCGGCTTGCGGACGTACTCGCGCCGATTCGTGAAGAGTACGACTACATCTTCATCGACTCACCTCCTTCACTCGGTCTTCTGACGGTGAACGGACTCGTGGCTGCGGATTCGGTCGTGGTTCCGGTGCAGTGTGAGTACTTCGCTCTGGAGGGAATCTCTCAGCTGGTCAACACCATTGAGCGGGTACAGACGTCTTTGAACCCCTCTCTCGAGATCGAGGGAATCGCCCTGACGATGTACGATGAACGCATCAACCTCGCTCGCCAGGTCTCCGAAGAGATCAGGAGCTATTTCGGGGAGAAGGTGTACCAGACCGTAGTACCGCGGAACGTCCGGCTGGGAGAGGCTCCTTCGTTCGGTAAGCCGATCATCCTGTACGACATAAGATCGAGGGGCAGTGAGTCCTATCTTCAATTGGCTCAAGAGTTTATAAAGAGAGCCGAAACCGTCATCGACGTGGGGTAATCAGCATTGGCGCAAAAACGAGTGCTCGGCCGTGGACTCGGGGCTCTCATTCCTCAGAAGGAAGAGGGAGCCGGTCTGCTCGAAGTTCCGATCGAGCGGATCATCCCGAATCCGGACCAGCCACGAAAGACTTTTGACGAGGCCGCACTCGAATCGCTGGCGCGGAGCATTCGCGAGAACGGCGTCGTACAGCCTCTCGTAGTCACGAGGAGCGGCGATTCGCGCTACCAGCTGATCGCAGGCGAGCGGCGGTTTCGCGCAAGCCAGAAGGCCGGACTGAAAACCGTCCCGGTGGTCGTGAAAGAGCTCGTGCAGAGCGGCCAGGCTCTCCAGCTCGCACTCATTGAAAACATTCAGCGCGAAGATCTGAATCCGATGGAAGAAGCCGTCGCGTATCAACAGCTCCACGACGAGTTCGGCCTCACCCAGGAAGAGATCGCGAAACGCGTCGGCAAGGAACGCCCGACGGTGGCGAATTTTCTCCGGCTCCTCCGCCTCCCGGAGCGCGTGAAGAAGATGGTCGCGGCCGGCCAGCTCTCGATGGGGCACGCACGTGCGCTTCTGAGTGTCGAAGAACCTCGTAAAATCGAGACGCTTGCTGATCGGGTGATCAAGAATGATCTCAATGTGCGTCAGACGGAGCACCTCGTCTCGGGCGCTCCTTCTGCAGCGAAAAAACCCGAGAAGCTGAAGGACGTCTTTACTCGTGATGCCGAAGAGAAACTGACCCGTTCTCTCCGGGCGAAGGTCGCGATCGAGCGGAAGCGCCGGGGAGGCGAGATCAGAGTGACTTTTTCAAGCGAGGATGAGTTGATCCGTCTGTACGAAGAGCTGACCGGGAGTGGGAGAAAACGATGAAGCCGAAGAACGGTGGTGAACTGAACGGATTTCTCGATCGCGGATCGTCATTCCGCGGCGAGCTCGAATTCGAGGACACGATGCGCATCGACGGGAAGTTCAACGGAAAGATTTTTTCCAAGAACGAGCTGATCGTCGGAGAAAGCGCCAGTATCGAAGGGGAGATCCACGTCGGCCGTATCGCGATCAGCGGGACCGTCGTCGGCCGGATCAAAGCCGATGACCGCATCGAGATTCATCGCAGCGGCCACGTCTTCAGCGACATCGATACCCCGACTCTGATCATCGAAGAAGGCGCGACCTTTCAGGGAAGCTGCTCCATGGCGGAGCGCGAAGTTCCCGTCGCCGTGGCCGGTCTCAAGAGTATCCACAAGTCGTCGTAGCCGCCGGAAACTATCGGCGAGAGTGGAACCACTCCTCGGGGTCAGGGTTCCGGGATTCCCACGCCCCGGGCTGCCGCAACGATCGCTTCGGCGACGGTGTACTGATCCTCGACACCGACTGCGTCTTCCTCGAGCAGATCCCAGGCCGCGTCGAACCGCTCATCGTCAGTCGCTTCCGTGAAATTCAGAAAGCACTCTTCACCGAGGAACCTGGGGCCTTCCCGGATGGGAAGACCGAAAGTCCGGCAGATCAGGGGGCGGAAATCGTAGATCGTGCATGCGCCGTCCGCACCGAGGGCGGGGCAGGGGAGGCCTTCGGTCGAGTCGAGAAACGCATCGCGTTCGGATTTGGTGAGGTCGCGCAGACGGGGGTGATTCGTCGTCTCCAGCGATGCGCGCGCCGCGCGGATCAACCGGTCGCGCTCCCCTGCAGGCATATGGCCCAGAGCTTCGGCGATGATCGAAACGTCGGCTGCCCCGATCTCGAAGAAGCCATGGCAGCAATGAGTGCATCCGACGCGGCACGAGAGGTTGCCTCGCTGGGTGCGCAGCACCTGGTCGAAATGCGCATCGGCGAGTGCGAGAATCCTCCGGTAAGGGCTCGTCATAGGACTCCCGGGAGAACGCCGGAAGGAGGAGCTTCCTTCCCCCGCCACGGTTGATTATTGTCATTTGCTGTGCTATACGTCTGCGGCCCTTGCGTGGCGTGCGCTGTGTGGTTTTTCCGGGTTCCCGGCGCCTGACCCTTCGCTTCCGAATACTACTATGCAGATCAATCTTGCACCCGACTTGTCTCTTCTTGCGATCGTCGCGATTTTCCTCGCGACGTACTTCGTCGTCCGTCGTTTTCTGATCCGGCCGATCAACGACATTCTCATCTGGCGCGAGACCGAAATACGGAGCGCTGAAAAAAGGTATGAAGAGGCGCTGAGCCGATTCAACGACGAGACTCGAGACATGGAGTCGCGTCTTCATGATGCGAAGCGGGAAGGGAGTCAGCTCCGGGACCAACGGCGCAATGAGGCCGCCGGATACAAGAACGAACTTCTCCAGAAAACACGATCGGAGGCGGAGGCGATCACAATGGACGCCGAGTCGAAGGTCGAGAAGGATGTCGCGACCGCTCGCGACACGATACTCCGCGACTCCGAGATGCTCGCGCGACTCACCGCAGAACGCATTCTGGGACGAAAACTGTCATGAAGCGACTCCTCCTGGTTTTACTCCTCGTCGTGATGCCGCTCGGAGCCCTCGCTCAGGTGCATGAGGGGGGTGCCTCGCCGAGCAACATTTCTCAGGGATCCCAGAAGGTCGGTCAGGAGGTCTCCGGGGCGGCTCAGGGTGAGGAGGCGCACGGCCTCTCCACGACTTTCCTGGGGCTTCCGAGCTGGCTCTGGCAGCTGGTGAACATGCTGCTGTTTCTCGGCCTCCTCTGGTACCTGATCCGGAAGCCGGTCGTTCAGAGCTTCGACGGAAGAAAAGCAGCAATTCGCCAGCGCCTGAGTGAGGCGGAACAACGCCGGGCGAAAGCGGATCAGCTGGCGAGCGACATCCAGCAGCGGCTCTCTCAGATCGAGCGCGAGGTTGCGGAAATCCTCGAACGCGCCCACGAAGAAGGCGAACGCCAGAAGCAGGAGCTGATCGCTGCGGCGGAAACCGAGTCTCAGAAGATTCTCGCTTCGGCCCAGAACGCGGTCGACCTGCGGGTCAAACAAGCCCACCAGGAGCTCACCGAGTATGCCGGACGGCTCGCGACTGAACGGGCGGAACAGATCGTGGCCCACTCGATCACGGATGAGGACCGGTCCAAGCTCTTCGACGAGAGCGTCCGGGAGATCGCGGGGGTGCGTTCATGATCCGCAGCTTTGCCCGTTCTTACGCCAAAGCGATCTACGAGGTCGCCGCATCGGTGGAGACTGCCGACACGACACGCCGTGAGCTCGCGCGTTTCGAAGAGGCGAGAAAACTCGCTCCGGAGCTGCCCGAAGTCCTGAGAAACCCCTCGGTGGACATCGCAGACCGGCTGGCGATCGTGCGAAGCATCGCAGAGCGCCTTCAGCTATCCGATCTGACCATGAGAGTTCTCGACGTCCTGGTCCGGAATCACCGGGTGAATGATCTCGCCTTCATCCTCGAAGCGCTTCAGGCGATGATTCACTCGGCGATGGGAATCGTGCGAGCGGACGTCCGCTCTGCTCGCGGTCTGTCCGAAGACGAGCAGCAGCGCCTGCGTGGCGCACTGGAGCAGAAATTCGGGCAGAAAATCGAGCTCGAGGTCGAGACCGACCCATCTCTGCTCGGCGGGTTCGTGGCGAAGGTCGGCAGTGAAGTCTTCGACGCATCCGTTCTCGGACAGATCCACAAATTTAGAGAACAATTAGCTTGAGCAGTTTTCTGGAACTAAATCCACAACTAGTTTCGAAGCACCGTTTTCAGGAGATCATATGGCCGTTGATTTAAGAGCGGACGAGATCACGGAGATCATCAGGCAGCAGATCGCCGGAATCGAGCGAGGCGTCGACGTTTCCGAAGTCGGATCCGTCATTTCGGTGGGCGACGGTATCGCCCGCGTGTACGGATTGAACCGGGTCATGGCGGGAGAGCTGCTCGAGCTGCCGCACGACGTTTTCGGGCTCGCGCTCAATCTCGAAGAAGACAATGTCGGGGTGGTTCTCCTCGGGGAGTACCAGGAGATCAAGGAAGGCGATCAGGTCAAGCGGACCGGACGCATCATTTCGGTCCCTGTCGGCCCCGCCCTGGTCGGAAGGGTCGTGAATCCCCTCGGTCAGCCGGTCGATGGGAAAGGCCCGATCAACTCCACGGAGTTTTATCCCATCGAGCGAATCGCGCCTGGTGTGATCGAACGAAAAGGAGTCAAGGAACCTCTGCAGACCGGACTGAAGGCGATCGACGCGATGATTCCGATCGGCCGAGGCCAGCGCGAGCTGATCATCGGAGACCGCCAGACCGGGAAGACCGCCGTCGCGGTCGACACGATCATCAACCAGAAGGGGCAGGGGGTCATCTGCGTCTACGTCGCGATCGGCCAGAAGTCGTCGACCGTCGCACAGGTGGTCAAGACGCTCGAGAGCTATGGCGCGATGGAACACACCATCGTCGTCACCGCTTCCGCCTCCGAGTCGGCGCCGATGCAGTATCTGGCCCCGTACGCCGGATGCGCGATGGGCGAGTACTTCCTTTACAACGGCCAGCATGCCCTCTGCATTTACGACGATCTCTCCAAGCATGCGCAGGCGTACCGCGAGATCTCGCTCCTTCTTCGCCGGCCCCCGGGTCGCGAGGCGTATCCGGGCGACGTCTTCTATCTCCACTCGCGGCTTCTCGAGCGCGCTGCGAAGCTCAATGACGAAAAAGGTGGAGGCTCTCTGACCGCGCTTCCGGTCATCGAGACGCAGGCGGGCGACGTTTCGGCGTACATCCCGACCAACGTCATCTCGATCACAGACGGTCAGATCTACCTGGAGACGGACCTGTTTCACTCCGGTGTCCGTCCCGCGGTGAACGTAGGACTCTCCGTCTCGCGCGTCGGCGGTTCGGCCCAGATCCGTGCCATGCGGTCAGTGGCCGGAACGCTCCGGCTCGACCTTGCCCAGTATCGCGAGCTCGCGTCGTTCGTCCTCTTCGCCAGCGATCTGGACAAGGCCACTCAGGCGCAGTTGAACCGTGGAACCCGGCTGGTCGAGATCCTCAAGCAGCGGCAGTACGAACCACTCCGGGTCGGACTTCAGGTCGTTTCGGTATTCTCGGGCACCCACGGATTCTTCGACGACATGAAGGTGGGTGCGATCCG
This sequence comes from uncultured Acidobacteriota bacterium, assembly GCA_963741955.1. Taxonomy (GTDB): domain Bacteria; phylum Acidobacteriota; class Thermoanaerobaculia; order Gp7-AA8; family Gp7-AA8; genus CAVUKB01. The sequence goes on along the minus strand of CAVUKB010000013.1, from coordinate 54,672 downwards.
TCCGTTCGAGACCGCGCTCCACAAGTGGCTGACCGATGAGCGGGCGGGACTCGTCGAGACGATCGAAACGGCGAAGAAGTTCGAGGAGTCGCTGGCGAACGACATCCGCGACGCAGTTCTGGAATTCAAGAAAACCTACGTCCGCGACAACCCCGAAGCGATCGGAGCCTGACACCCGTGCCGAGTACGATCGACATACGGCGGCGCATACGAAGCGTCCGCAACACACAGCAGATCACCAAGGCGATGAAGATGGTCGCAGCCGCGAAGCTTCGCCGTGCACAGGAACGGATCGTCTCCGCCCGCCCTTATGCGGGCGCGCTTCAGGAGGTTCTCCGTTCCGTCGCCAGCCGGGTTCGCGCCGACCATCCGCTCCTGCACGTCCGGGACGAGCGGCGTGTCCTCGTGCTCGTGGTGACCGCGGACAAGGGCCTCTGTGGAGCGTTCAATGGCAACGTGATCCGAGCCGCACAGAACGCGCTGGTCACCGAGGAGTGGGACGAAGCCGCTCTGTTGCCGATCGGCCGCAAAGCCAACGACTATTTTCGCCGGCGCGACTGGCCGATCCGGTATCAGGCCGTCAACATCATGCAGGCGATGACGCCGGAAGTGGCGCGCGATCTGGCCCGGGTCATCATCGGCGACTACCAGGACGAGAAGATCGACGCGGTCTACGTCGTCTACAACGAGTTCAAGTCCGTCATCCAGCAGATCGTCCGTATGGAGCGCCTCCTTCCGCTGATGCGCGACACCGCCGAAGCGTCGGTCGAGATGGACTATCTCTACGAACCTTCACCGGAAGAGATTCTCCGGCAGCTCCTGCCGAAGTTCGTGGAGTTCCAGATCTACCGCGCGCTGCTGGAATCCGCGGCCGCCGAGCAGGCGGCACGGATGACGGCGATGGAAGCTGCGACGAGGAATGCGACCGACGTGATCGACAGCCTCACTCTCACGTACAACCGCATCCGGCAGGCTTCGATCACCAAAGAGATCATCGAAATCGTTTCGGGCGCTGCGGCGCTCGGATAGCCCGAATGGAGAGAAGGCATGGCTGAAGATCAGAAGCACCACGTCGGGACCGTCATCCAGGTCATCGGACCGGCAATCGACGTCCAGTTCGAGGAGGGCTACCTCCCGTCGATCTACAACGCGATCCACATCGTCGATCACCTGGAGCTCGGAAAGATCGACATCGACGTCATCGCGGAGGTTGCGCAACACATCGGCGAAGGACGCGTTCGTTGCATCGCGATGAAGCCGACCGACGGTATGGTCCGCGGTATGAAGGCCATCGATCTCGGAGAGGCAATCACCGTTCCCGTCGGCAAGGAGACTCTCGGCCGGATTCTCAACGTCATCGGCGAGCCCGTCGACGGGCTCGGACCCGTGAATTCCGACGAGCGCTGGTCGATCCATCGTGAGGCGCCGAAGTTCGAGGACCAGGCGACGGAGATCGAGCTGTTCGAGACCGGCATCAAGGTCATCGACCTTCTCGAGCCCTACACGAAGGGCGGGAAGACCGGCCTGTTCGGCGGCGCAGGAGTCGGCAAGACCGTTCTGATCATGGAGCTGATCAACAACGTCGCGAAGCAGCACGGAGGCTTCTCCGTCTTCACCGGCGTCGGCGAGCGCACCCGCGAAGGAAACGACCTCTATACCGAGTTCAGCGAGACGAACGTCATCGTCCCCGGAGATTCCTCGAAATCGAAAGCCGCTCTGATCTACGGTCAGATGACCGAACCTCCCGGGGCACGTCTCCGCGTCGGACTGACCGGACTGACAGTCGCAGAATACTTCCGCGACGTCGAGAATCAGGACGTGCTTCTCTTCATCGACAACATCTTCCGCTTCACCCAGGCGGGATCCGAAGTCTCCGCCCTCCTCGGCCGAATGCCTTCGGCCGTCGGCTACCAGCCGAATCTCGCGAGCGAAATGGGAGAACTCCAGGAGCGCATCACCTCGACGCGAAACGGATCGATCACGTCCGTCCAGGCGATCTACGTTCCCGCGGACGATCTGACCGACCCTGCACCAGCGGCGGCGTTCGCCCACCTCGACGCGACCACGGTTCTTTCGCGGCAAATCTCGGAGCTCGGAATCTACCCGGCGGTCGACCCGCTGGCCTCCACCTCCAAGATTCTCGATCCGCGCATTCTCGGAGAAGAACACTACAACACCGCTCGCGCGGTGCAGGCAGTACTCCAGAAGTACAAAGACCTCCAGGACATCATTGCGATCCTCGGGATCGACGAGCTCTCGGAGGAGGACCGGCTCATCGTTTCGCGCGCGCGAAAGATCCAGCGGTTCCTCTCGCAACCATTCCACGTGGCCGAGCAGTTCACCGGCCTTCCGGGACGCTATGTGAAGATCGAAGACACCATCCGCGGCTTCAAGGAAGTCGTCGAAGGGAAGCATGACGAGATTCCGGAGCAGGCGTTCTACCTCCAGGGAACGATCGAAGATGTTCTCGAGCGCGCGGAGAAGATGAAGCGAGAGGCGGCGTGACATGGCCGAGGCGACCAGAATCCCGGCGACGCTGCTCCTGACCGTGGTGACTCGGGAGCGGAAAGTCCTCGAAGTCGAAGCCGACGAGGTACTCATCCCGGCCGCGAAGGGGTACATGGGCATTCTTCCCGGCCACACCCCTCTGCTCGCCAGCCTGCGCGTCGGCGAGCTGATGTACCGGGTCGGAGAGCGTTCTCACTACCTCGTCGCGAAATTCGGGTTCGCGGAAATCCTTCCCAATCGGGTCATTGTTCTGGCAGAGGACGCGTACGAACTCGAGCACATCGATGTGGACGCGGCGGAGCGCGAGAAGCTGGACGCCGAGCGGGAACTAGCTTCGCTCGCCTCCCACGATGAGGGATTCGCACTCGCACAGGCAAAACTCGACGAGTCGATCACCCGCATCCAGGTGGCGGGCAGACGTTGAGCCGGCCGGTCTCTGACCGGCGGAGCACCTTTCGCAGCAGATCCGGTTCGCGGCTTCCTCCCCCGGGGGGGAAGCCGTTTTGCTCCCGAGGCCGAATGGACGATCCGATGAATCCGTGGCTGGAGAACTTCGCGCGAACCGCGTTCGACAGAAGTGCCGACATTGCGCATGACCTGAAGACGCCGCTGAACATCGCTGTACTGAACCTCGAGCTGCTCCGGATGCGCGTCGAAAAGATCGTCTCTTCCGACGATCCGAAGGTGCGCGAATACGCCGCTTCCGTCGAGAGCGAGCTTCGCCGGATGGGACGCATCTTCGATGCGTTCTTCGTCTTTACCGTACCACCCGGCAAAGGGGAGCAGCCCTCCCTTCTCGACTTCGCTCCTCTTGCAGAGGAGGTTCTGACCCGTGCCGGGGTGCCGGCGACTGCCGGGGATGAGGCCGCCGCTGCACGGATCACGGCACACGAGGAAAGGATCCGCGATCTGCTCGAGATTCTCGTCCGGAGCGCTCGGAAGCTTTTCGGGAAGAGCCTGCGGGCCCGGATTGGTTGCACCGCTGAGGGGTCGGTCCGGCTGAGCCTGGAGGGAAACCGGCCTGGTCCGAATTTTGAACCGTCGAAACTGTTCAAGTTCTACTACAGTGACCTCTCCGGAACCCCAGATGTCGGATTCGCAGCCGCAAGGATCATCGCCGAGACCTATGCCGGTGCTTTGACCGTCGCCGAGCATGGGGATACCCTCGTTCTGGATCTGGTCCTCCCGATGACAGGAGACTGATGAAGAAAATCCTGATAGTAGACGATGACGCGACCACGAGCGCCGGGATGGCCGACGTGGTCGAGGAGTGGGGATACGAATCCGTCGTGGCTGATTCCGTCAAGGCCGCATGGTCCGCTGCCACCAAGTCCGTTCCGGATGTCGCGATCGTGGATCTCCGTCTCCCGGACGGGTCCGGGCTCGACCTGCTGAATCGATTCAAAGAAACCTACCCCGACGTCTCGGTGATCATCCTCACCGGCCATGCGACCGTCGACTCCGCGGTCAAGGCTCTCAAGGTCGGGGCCGAAGATTACGTCACCAAGCCGGTCGACCTCCCGCGCCTCCAGGTGATTCTCAAGTCGCTCGAAGACAAGCAGATGATGAAGCAGGAGATCCTCGAGCTCCGCCGCCAGCTGCAGAAGATGGGAGCCCTCGGTCACCTGGTAGGCAAATCGAAGGAGATGCAGAGACTCTTCGAAGAGATCGAGATGGTCGCCAACACCGATGCGAATGTTTTCATCGTGGGCGAATCGGGAGCGGGAAAAGAGGTGGTCGCCAACACCATCCATCACCTCTCGCGCCGCCGAAACAAACCATTCATCGCCTTCAACTGCGGCGCGATCTCACCGACCCTGATCGAATCCGAGATCTTCGGTCATGAGAAGGGAGCCTTCACCAACGCCATCAAACGTCGGGAGGGCTATTTCGAAATGGCCAAGGGTGGAACGGTCTTTCTCGACGAGATCACCGAGATGCCGCTCGACCTGCAGGTCAAGCTCCTCCGGGTTCTCGAAGAACAGAAGTTCCGGCGTGTCGGTGGAAACGAAGAGATTCCCATCGATGCACGGATCATTGCCGCGTCGAACCGCGATCCGATCAAAGCCATCGAGGACGGGAAGATGCGGGAAGATCTCTACTATCGTCTGAACGTCTTCCCGATCGAGGTCCCTCCCCTCCGCCACCGGACGGAAGACATTCCGCTCTTCGCCTTCTTCTTCCTCGAGAAGCTGAACGAGTCGGAAGAGAAGACGGTCGAGAAGATCGCCCCGGAATTCATCGATGTACTCACTCAGTACGAGTGGCCGGGGAATGTTCGTGAGCTTCGGAACGTGATCAACCGTGCATTCATCATGGCGCGCGGAGATACCCTCACAGTCGAGACACTCCCTGAAAAAGTGAAGCGCGGCGTCGCCTCAGCGGAGAAGAAGAGCTCTCAGTCGATCACGATCGAGCTCGGGCTCCCGATCGAGGAAGTCGAGAAGAGGGTGATCGAAGAGACGCTCGCCATGACGGAAGGCGACCGGAAAAAAGCGGCCGAGATCCTGGGTATCTCCACCAAGACCCTTTCCAACAAGACACGGAAGTACGAAAGCGAGAAGACGGAACGCGTCTGATCCGTCCCTCCGTTCTCGTTTCTGAGGGTCGGAATCACGGTCATCCAGCGCGGCATTCGCGTACCGGAAGGGTCGCGTGCGCCACCTGTCCGTCTCCGGCCCGTCGGAATATTGCCGGGTCCGGGCGGTTTCCGTCCGTTTCGTAACGACAAGGAGCATTCGTGGCAAAGAATCTGGTCATCGTGGAGTCCCCCGCCAAGGCGAAGACAATCAACAAATTCGTCGGGAAGGACTACACCGTCAAGGCATCCGTCGGTCACGTTCGTGATCTTCCGAAGAGCGATCTGGGCGTCGACGAGACGAGCTGGGAGCCGAAATACGAGATCCTCGAGGGGAAAGAAAAGGTCGTCGCGGAGCTGAAGAAGGCAGCGAAGACGGCGGAAGTGATCTACATCGCGTCCGATCCTGATCGCGAAGGGGAAGCCATCGGCTGGCACGTGATGAACATCCTCGGGAAGGATGCGACGCCCAAGGTCCGGCGGATTCTCTTCCACGAGATCACGAAGAACGCGGTGCGGAAGGCTCTCGAGTCGCCGGGCGAGATCGACATGGACAAGGTGAATGCGCAGCAGGCGCGCCGCATTCTGGACCGTCTGGTCGGCTACAAGCTCTCACCACTCCTCTGGGACAAGGTCCGCCGGGGACTCTCGGCCGGTCGCGTCCAGTCCGTCGCCCTGAAGATGATCGTCGACCGCGAGGAAGAGATCCGTGCCTTCCTCCCCGTGGAGTACTGGACCATCGCCGCACGACTCCAGGCCAGCGATCCGCCTCCGTTCATCGCGAAGGTCACGAAGCTGAAGGGGAAGAAGGCCGAGATCCCGGACGAGAAAACCGCCCGCGCGATCGAATCGGCCATCCGTTCCGGCTCCTTCGTCATCGACAAGATCAACCGGAAGGAGCGGAAGCAGAGTCCGCCCGCGCCGTTCATCACCTCGAAGCTGCAGCAGGAGGCCTACCGGAGATTCAAGTACCCGGTCCGCCGCACGATGTCGATCGCCCAGGGTCTCTATGAAGGGAAGGAGCTCGGCGATGCGGGACAGGTCGGTCTGATCACGTACATGCGTACCGATTCGACGCGCGTCTCGGACGAGGCTCTGACCGAGGTTCGGGAGTACATCGGAAAGAAATACGGGAGCGACATCCTCCCGGAGAAGCCGAACGTATACAAGTCCAAGAAATCGGCCCAGGAAGCGCACGAGGCGATCCGGCCCACCACCCTCGAGTTCGAGCCGGAAGCAGTCAAGCAGTACCTTTCGAAGGACGAGTACAACCTCTACAAGCTGATCTTCGAGCGCTTCGTCGCATCACAGATGAAGCCTGCCCTGTTCGATGTGACCGACGTCGAGATCAGAAATGGAGACGTGACCCTGAAGGCCTCCGGCGAGGTGATGAAGTTCGCCGGGTTTCTCGCCGTCTTTGCCTCGACACCGGATACTACGGACGAAGTACCTGAAGAAGACAATGGCAAGGCACTGCCGCGGATGTCCGAAGGCGACGTGCTCGAACTGCTCCCGCCGATCGACACGAAGCAGAACTTCACTCAGCCACCGCCGCGGTTCACGGAAGCGACTCTGGTCAAGGCTCTGGAGGAGAACGGAATCGGCCGCCCCTCCACGTACGGTGCGATTCTGCAGACCATCCAGAGTCGCGACTACACCTACAAAGACGAGGGCAAATTCGTTCCTACCGAGCTCGGGATCCTCGTCACCAGACTTCTGACCCACTCCTTCGCCGACATCATCGACGCGGGCTACACCGCGAAGCTCGAAGAAGAGCTCGACGAGATCGAAGAAGGAAAGATGGACTGGAAGAAGGCGTTGACCCGATTCTCGAAGGAGTTCAATCGGGACCTCGAGAAAGCCCGTGACGAGATGCAACAGGTCAAGGGCGAAGGGATCAAGACCGAAGAAGTCTGCGAGAAGTGTGGCGCGCCGATGGCCATCAAGTTCGGACGCTTCGGCGAGTTTCTCGCGTGCACGAACTATCCCGACTGCAAGTTCACGAAGGAGATCGCAAAACTCTCCACTCAGGCCGCGCAGCCGGAAGAGGCGATCACCTGCGACAAGTGCGGCAAGCCGATGACTCTGAAGCGCTCCCGCTTCGGACAGTTCTGGGCATGTACCGGATATCCCGAGTGCCGCAACACCAAGGACCCGCGAATTCTGAAAGCCGGGATCACCGACGAGCCGCAGCCGCCGTGCGAGAAGTGCGGCAAAGAGATGGTCCTCAAGAGCGGGCGATACGGCCCCTTCTACAGTTGCTCCGGCTATCCGGACTGTCAGAACATCCGGAAGATCGGCGCGAACGGTCGCAAACCGGCCGAGCCGACGGGAGTGAAATGTCCCGAGTGCGGTGAAGGCGAGATGGTGGAGCGCAGCTCGAGGCGCGGGATTTTCTACTCCTGCTCCCGTTACCCGAAATGCAAGTTCGCACTCTCCCACAAGCCGGTCCCACGTCCCTGTCCCCAGTGCGCGGCACCGTACCTGCTGGAGAAGGAGACCAAGCGCGAAGGACGCATCGAGTACTGCAACACCGAGGATTGCGACTACCGTGCGCCGATCAACGGCGAAACCTCAGCGGCCGAGTAGCGTCCCCGGAGTGGAGGTCGTGCCATCGACCCGTCGATTCAGACTGCGGACGAGATTGCGGCGAGAAACTCCGAAACGTCCGGCGTGATCAGATCGTAGTCGACGAGGAATGCGTCGTGTCCATTCGGCGACTCGATCTCGACCAGTTTCGAATCGGCGCCGATCTCGCGGAGAGCCCGATGCACTTTCGCCATCTCTGCCGTCGGGAAGAGCCAGTCGGTGGTGAACGACATCAGCAGCGCTCGCGAGCGGAAGTTCCATAGCGCCGACTCGAGCGTTCCGTACTGTTCCTCCAGGTCCATCTCGTCCATCGCGGCCTGAATCCGGATGTACGAATTCGCGTCGTAGTTCATCGAGAACTTCCGGCCCTGGTATTCGAGGTACGAGTCGACCTCGAACTGCCGCGACCCTCGCTTCCGCCGCCGTCCGAACTTACGCTCCAGACCTTCAGTGGAGAGATAGGTCATGTGTCCGACCATCCTCGCGATCTGGAGTCCCCGCAGAGGATGGTGCACGTCGTAGTAATCACCGTCGTGAAAGTCCGGATCGTTCTCGATGACCTTTCGCCCGATGTGGTGCCACGCCAGACCTTCCACCGGGACCGCGGCCGCGGCTGCCATCGCGACCAGACTCCCGACGTATCCGGGGTAGAGCACACACCAGAGGAGTGCCTGCATCCCACCGAGCGAGCCTCCCGCCACCGCCGCCAGGCGATCGATGCCGAGATGGTCGACCACGATCTTCTCGGCCCGGACCATGTCTTCGATCGTGACCCAGGGGTAGGCCGAGCCGTACGGCCTGCCGGTCGCCGGATTGACGCTGTTCGGTCCGGTCGTGCCGAGACACGAGCCCGGAAAGTTGACGCAGACCACGAAGAAACGATCGAGATCGATTCCTTTTCCGTAGCCGATCAGCCCGTCCCACCAGCCGGCCCGGTCTTCCTCCGGCCGGTACTTGCCGGCAGCGTGAGCACTCGGTGAGAGCGCGTGGCAGACGAGAATCGCGTTCGAGCGGTCCTGATTGAGCTCGCCGTACGTCTCGTAGACGATCTCGAAGGGAGCGATCTTCCCCCCGTCGTCGAACTCGAACCCTTCCTCGAGAGTCAGTCGCTCCGGAGGGCGGGCGATGAATGAGTCGCCCACTCTGACGTGCCCTGGCATGCGGCCGAGAATCTTAAAGGAACTCCCGGCAGAGGGGAAATCGGCCACCCTTTATCTCCCTTTCTCCCGTTCCAGTTGTCCTTCGTAGATGGTCCGCACTTCATCGAGCGTCGAGATCTGTTCCACGCTCTTGTCGTCCCTCTTCCGTACGATGCGGGGAAAGCGGAGGGCGTAACCCGATTTGTGCCGCTTCGACTCCTGGATCCGGTCGAATGCGATCTCGACCACCACGTCCGGCTCGACCAGCCGGAGTGGACCGTAGCGCAGGAATACTGCGGCGCGCTCGAGAGAGGGATCGTGGAGCGCGGCGAGATACTCGGCGAGAAGCTGCTCCTTCACCGAGCGGCGTCGGGTCGATGCCACCTGGCGGGCGGTTTCCGTGAACTCTCTGAACATGAAGAATCCGACCCGGTACGAGCGAACCGGGTGCCAGCTGAGCTCGAGCGGCGGGGGAGCGGTGCATCGAGTGACTGCTGAAAAAATCATCAGGAACGAAGGAGACGAGCTCGAGATCTCCATCGCCGGGGCGGTTGAAAACGAGTCCCTCTGCGATAGAATCGCCCCGCTACTCTCCCGATAGCTGGAGGACGACATGAAAACGAAAGTTACCGTAGTCGGAGCGGGCAACGTCGGGGCCACGCTCGGTCAGCGGATCGCAGAAAAAGAACTTGCAGACGTCGTACTGGTCGACATCGTCGAAGGCGTCCCGCAGGGAAAGACGCTCGACATGCTCGAAGCCGCGCCGGTCGAGAAATTCGACGCGCACATGATCGGCACGAACACCTACGACGAGACGGCGGGATCGGACATCATCGTGATCACGGCGGGGCTCCCGAGAAAACCCGGAATGAGTCGTGACGACCTTCTCTGGAAGAACGAAGAGATCGTCGCCTCGGTGACCGAGCAGGTCGCGAAGCGAAGCCCCAAGGCAATTCTGATCATCGTCTCGAACCCGCTGGACGCGATGTGCGAAGTGGCGCGGCGTGTTTCGGGCTTCCCCCGCGAGCGCGTGATCGGCATGGCCGGAGTCCTCGACTCGGCGCGCATGCGTGCGTTCATCGCGATGGAATTGAACGTGTCGGTCGAGAACACCCACGCGTTCGTGCTCGGAGGACACGGAGACACGATGGTGCCTCTGCCGCGCTATTCGACGGTCGCGGGTGTCCCGATCACGGAGCTCATCTCGAAGGAACGGATCGACGCGATCGTCGATCGGACCCGCAGCGGCGGGGCGGAGATCGTGAATCTGCTGAAGACGTCCGCCTGGTACGCTCCCTCGTCCGCTGCAGCGGAGATGGTCGAGGCGATCCTCAAAGACAAGAAGAAGATCCTTCCGTGTGCCGCGTATCTCACCGGAGAATACGGGCTGAAGGACCTCTACGTCGGCGTACCGGTCAAGCTCGGTCGCGACGGGATGGAGCAGGTCATCGAGATCAAGCTCACCGCCGACGAGAAGGCCGCTCTCGACAAGTCTGCGGCCGCAGTGCGGGAGCTCTTCGAGAAACTGAAGACCGGCGCTGCAGTCTGATCGCAGCCCGTTCACGACTGAATGGAAGCCCCGTCACCCGACGGGGCTTTTCCTTTTCCGGAGCGAAGCGGCGAATAATCCGCGGTAAAATGAGTTCTCACCGATCATGAAACGCCTCGTCATCGACATCGAGACCGTCGGGACTCCGTGGGAAGAGCACGACACTTACGTCCGAGAGTACCTGATCAAGGGCCTCAGTGAAGCCGAAGCGGAAGAAGAGAAACGCCGCGGCGCGCTCTCTCCGTTCACCGGCCGGATCGTCACCATCGGTATCGTCAATGCCGACACCCATCGCTCCTGCGCGTTCATGGAGATTCCGGATCAGGAGGAGCTGGTGACTGAACGGGATGGCGATCGAACCTTCATCAGCGGTTCGGAAAAAGCGATTCTCGAGAAGTTCTGGGAGTTTCTCGGCGAAGACGACCGCGTAGTCACGTTCAACGGGAGGCAGTTCGACGGGCCTTTTCTGATGATTCGCTCCGCAATCCACGGCGTCCGCCCCAAACGGGATCTGATCGGTTACCGCTACTCGTTCCATCCGAACTGCGATCTCCGCGACGCCCTCAACTTCAAGGGGACGGTCAACTCGCGTCAGTTCAGGTTCAACCTCGATCTCGCATGCAAGTCGTTCGGAATCGACAGCTCGAAGAGCGAAGGAATGGACGGACGCATGGTCGAGACGATGTACCGCGCCGGCCGCTATCGCGAGATCGCGGAGTACTGTCTGGAAGACGTCCGCGCGACGTGTGAGCTTTACGAACGGCTGGTGCCGACGATCCTCGCCTGGGACAGTCAATTCAGCCAGTCGGAACGACGTTCCGCACGCTCGCGGTCTCGCGAGGAGACTCCCATGGTGCCCTCGAGTGAGGAGTCGTTTCTCGATTCTCTGGAGAAAGGGAGCGATCATCTCGCCGCGAGCCTGGAAGGGGACGAACCGGTACGCCCAGAGATCGTGACGGAGCGGCAGCAGGCGAACGTCCTGAGGAAACTCGTCGCCGGGGACGACGATCGCGAGTCGCTCAACCCCGATGACGATCCGAAAGAGTGAGACGGTGGCGCCCGGCGTTCCGGCATCTGGTGCGTCAGCGCCTCCACGAGATCCCGATCTCTTCGCTCAGCGCACCTCTTGCATCCCGGACGAGCGGGGATGAATCCGATCCGATCGAGAAAGAGAACGGCGTGAGCTCCGACCACGACTCCATCGAGCTTCCGGCAGGGATTCCGGGTTCCGGGCGCGCAGGAGAGCCGCCTGTCACAGACGTACCGGTTGCAGGCTGGCCGGAACGCTTTTCACTGCGCGTGGTGCAATTCGGCGCACTTGCCGTCGTGCTCTTCGCGACTCCCTACAAGATCTTCGATCTCGACCGCTTTTTCGTACCGAAGGAATTGATTCTTCACCTGACTGCAGTTGTGGCGCTCCTCTTTGCGCTCCGGGCGGTGATGCGGATCGCGTTCACGAAGATCGATCTCCTCCTCGGCGGATGGCTCCTGTTGAGCGCCACATCTGCGCTTTTCGCGACGAACCGATGGCTCGGGCTGCGCGCGCTTGCGATCACCGCTTCGTCCATCGCGCTTTACTGGATTGCGCGATCCCTGCGCGAAGCGGGACTCGCTGCGCCGCTCGTCGCTGCTCTCGCTCTTGCGGTCGTCGTGGCCGCGATCACGTCTTTGATGCAGGCGTACGGATTCGAGCCGCAGATCTTTTCGCTCAATCGCGCACCGGGAGGGACACTCGGAAACCGGAACTTCATCGGGCACATCGCGGCGTTCGGCCTTCCTCTCCTCCTGTTCACGAATCTTCACGCGTCGCGATTCCGGAGCATTCTTTTTTCGTCCATCGGTACCGCACTCGTCTGCGCCGCCCTCGTTCTCACGCGGTCGCGAGCGGCGTGGCTCGCAGCGGTTGCCGCCGGCGTGGTTATGATCGGAGCGGTGCTCACGTCTCCCGCGCTCCGCCGGCGCGGCAGAACTTGGCTGCGCCTTGCCGGCATCCTCATTCTGGCTGGTGGAGGAGTGGTAGCTGCCCTCCGGCTTCCGAACGACCTCCACTGGCGGAGTGACGACCCCTACCTCGAATCCGTTCGCGGGGTCGTCAGCTACGACGAAGGGAGCGGCCGCGGGCGGCTGATCCAGTACGAGCACTCACTCCGCATGGCGGCGCATCATCCGCTGCTCGGAGTCGGCCCCGGCAACTGGCCGGTGGTCTACCCCGAGTACGCCGCCCGGCACGATCCTTCGCTCAATTCCTCCGAACCGGGAACGACCTACAACCCGTGGCCGAGCAGCGACTGGGTCAGCTGGATCTCCGATCGCGGAGTCGCAGCGGTGGTAATGCTGCTGGTCGCGCTGGTGATGATCGCTCTTGCTGCCCTCCGCCGGATCGCACGATCCGAAGAGATGGAGGAAGCGCTCCTCGGGATGGTCTGTCTCGCGACTCTCACCGGCGCGGTGGTGACCGGAGCCTTCGACGCGGTACTTCTTCTCGCTCCTCCCGCCCTTCTGGCCTGGACTGCACTCGGAGCAACGGGAGCGCCTCCGGTGGTGGAAAGCCGGCGCAGCGGTCGTGTTTTCCGGCCGCTGGCGTTGGCAGCAGTGATCCTCATCTCGGGTGCCGGGGTCGCAAGGAGTACGGCCCAGATCATCGGAATGAGTATTTACGCAGGGCCACACAGCCGGGCCTCACTCGAGCGCGCCTCCCGAATCGATCCGGGCAATTACCGGATTCAGGTCCGTCTTGCCCGCAGCGGGAGTCACGACAGCCGGTGCCGTCACGCACGCGCCGCGCACGCTCTCCTTCCGAATGCCGACGAAGGACGTGCACTGGCTCGCCGCTGCGGGACGTGATCGAACTCGAAGTACCTGCCCTGCCGAGGAACTGGATAGAATGATCCGGTCATGACCATCTACCGGGCGCGCGTCTTCACGCCTCTGGCCGATCCGTTCGCCGAGCGCGAGCAGCCGCAGTGGCTCTACTTTGCGGATGGGTTTCTCCGTGTCGCGGATGGAAAGATCGTCGACGTTGGAGAATGGGCGAACCTCGATCCCGTGCTGGCGGCACGAGAATCGGTGGTCGACCTCGGACGCGAAGCCCTGATCTCTCCAGGGTTCGTCGACACGCACCTTCACGCACCACAGCTCGAGATGATCGGTTCGTACGGCGGTCATCTCCTGGAGTGGCTCAACCGGCATACCTTTCCGACCGAGAGCCGTTTCGCCGATACGACGCACGCGAGAACCGTCGCACGCGCCCTCTACACGGAGCTGTTGCGCAACGGGACCGTCACGGCCTTGATTTTTTCGACCATTCACGCCGCAGCGACGGATGTCTTTTTCGAAGAGGCGGAAAGAAGGAACTTCCGCGCGATCATCGGGAAGACGATGATGGACCGGAACGCTCCGGAGAATCTCATCGAAGATCCGGACGAGTCGTGGGCGCTCAGCCGGGAGCTCCTGCTGAAATGGCACGGCCGCGGGCTGCTGCGATACGCGATCACCCCCCGGTTTGCGCCGACATCCAGCGCACGTCTGCTCCGTCTCGCGGGGCGACTGAAGGAAGAGTTCCCGGATGCGTATGTACAGAGTCACGTCGCAGAGAACGTCGCAGAAAATCAATGGGTCGCAGAGCTCTTCCCCGACATCCGGGACTACGTCTCGGTGTACGACCATTTCGGCCTTCTGAGCGACCGGACGATTCTCGCTCATGGCGTGCACCTTTCCGAGGCGGAGCTCGAGCTTCTGGGAGAGCGCCAGACCCGGATTGCACACTGCCCGAACTCCAATCTCTTCCTCGGGAGCGGTCTCTTCCCGCTGACGAGAATCATGAGCCACGGCATTCCGGTCGGGCTCGGCAGCGACATCGGCGCGGGAACCTCGCCATCCCTCTTCAACGCAATGGCGGATGCGTACAAGGTTCAGCAGGTGCGTGGGATCTCTCTCTCGCCGGTGGAGCTCTGGTATCTCGCCACGCTCGGCGGTGCCCACGCGCTTTCGCTCGACGATGTGACCGGGAGCCTCGAACCGGGTAAGGATGCCGACTTCATCGTTCTCGACCTTCACGCCACTCCCCTTCTCCGTATGCGGATCTCCCGGACCGAATCGATCGAGGATCTCCTCGCCGCGCTGATCTTCCTGGGAGACGACCGGATCGTCCGTCAGGCGTTCATTCAGGGGATGGAGTTGAACGTCAGCGAGCCGGCATCCGTCATGGTGTGAGAACGCTCCACGTGAATGGCGCACCGTTTGCCGTGATCGTCAAATGCCGCAAGTGCACCGGAGGAAGCCCAAATGCAGACGCAGCAATCGTTTCCGCTCCGATTCGTCGCCGGATTCGCGATCGGTGTTCTCACCCTTTGTGTACCCGTTTTCGGACAGGGTCGACCTGACTGGAGTACAGCCGCCGATATTCAGCCGGAGGCGAACGGCTCCATCGTCGGTACTGTGATCGCTCTCGACGGGCGGGACACCGCGTTCTCACTGGTTCCCGATGCCGATCAGGCGAGGGCGAAGGTCACCGTGAATACCGATCCTGTCTCGACCCGCTTCTTCGGATACGGGACGGCGGATCCGGGTCAGGTCTTCAGCGGGACGGAAGGCTTCCGGAAAATCGAAACGGGGGATCGCGTGCGGGTCGACGGGATCGGTCGCCCCGGAAACGCCATCCGTGCGGAGCGAGTGCAGCTCCTCGGTCGCGTGATCACCGGCAACGTCGCTGCCAAAGCACCTGCGCCCGGAACGACAATCGAAGGAACGGTGCGCACGGTGGACGAGGGAGGCTCCGATCTGGTCGTCATTGACGCCGCAGGGCAGCAGTGGACGCTCGACGGAACTCCCAACACCCCCGTGCAATACCAGGGGACGACCTATCACATCCTGAATCTGGAAGAGGGCGATGTCGTCCGGGCGCATGTCGTCGCGGCGGCTGGAAATTCGATTCGGACGGATTCGATCGAGGTCGTGCAGAATGTGCGGACCAGCGCGCCCGCCGTCCGGCAGAACCGGACCCTCACCTCGATTCACGGCCGAGTGGTCGCAATCGATCCGCAAAAGCACGCGATCCGGATGGACCTCGGGCGAGACGGCGAGGTCACCGTCGACGTGAGCGGCGCCGTGAACAGCAAGGGTGATCCACTCCGCGTTTCCGATCTCGTCAAAGGCGATCATCTGGAGATCAGCGGCCGCTACGCGGAGAAGGTTTTCCGGGCCGACGTGGTCCGTTTCGCGGGAGAAGTCGTCGCTTCTGCCCCTCCACCTGCCGAACCGCCGCCGCCCGAGACTTCCGCCTCAGAAACAAGTGCGGGCGATTACGAGCTCGTGCTGCTCTACGGAACGATCGAAGAGACGCTCGAGCGTTCGGCGACGATTCAGGTCCGGGACTCCGATACAGGACAGGTCCTTGCCGTGCTCGCCTCGAGCGACTTCGTCGTCCAGACCTCCAGCGGCGGCTACAAGCATGCCGATCAGCTCCAACGGGGACAGGATGTGGCCATTCGAGCATTTCGTGATCCGGACGGCAACCTGATCGCGCAGACGATACGAGAGCGTTGAGCGCGCCCGGATGGGCCCGGCAGAAGCCGTCACCGCTCGTTTATTCCGACTGCGGGACCGGTCTCGAAATTCGCGAAACGGGAATCATCGAGCCTTCCGGTTTGTACGAATAACCGTGAACTCCCGAATCAGTGAGAACGTCAGGCTCCTCCCCGGCGCGGGTGGGCCGGCCAGCGTACCGCGGCGCGCAGCCCTGCGTGGAACCGAGGTCGAGATCCACACGGCGCGGCGCCGTGCGGCAATCAGCGACGTGGTCGATGCGGCATTGCTCGGCGCGCTCGATCTTCTCTTCATCAGCTGGCCCGCGGCTCACGTTCCGTGGATGTCGCGTGATCATTCAGTGGCCATTCTGATCTTCGTTCACATGGTGATTTTCGCGCACTGCCTCTTTGCCCGCTGGTATCCGCGATGGAACGCGATGCGGATCGCGACGACATGGTCTCACCAGGAGCAACGCCATCTGATCGACACCATCGTCGCCGAGGAACTTCGAA
Organism: uncultured Acidobacteriota bacterium; assembly: GCA_963741955.1. Classification (GTDB taxonomy): domain Bacteria; phylum Acidobacteriota; class Thermoanaerobaculia; order Gp7-AA8; family Gp7-AA8; genus CAVUKB01. The sequence goes on along the minus strand of CAVUKB010000013.1, from coordinate 38,271 downwards.
AGGTGCGATGACGAAAAAAGCCCGGCGAGTTGCCGGGCTTTTTCTCGTTTCGATGTTGCTGTGATCAGGCCGCGGATTTCTTTTTCTTGCGTCCCGCCATGATGATCTCGCGACCGGTCAGGTAGAGGACCGTCCCGATGATCGCGAACGGGATCAGCGACAACAGATCCGACCACGGCCCTGCGAAGAACGGGTTGTGCGCGGTTGCCCAGTTCTGCAGCCGGTTGTCCAGATCACTCAGTCCACCCGCCATGAACGCGATGATGATGCCCGCGATCGCGCCGCCCGCGATATAGCCGGACGCCATCAGCACGCCCGGACTCTTATCCGTCTCGGCGATCAGCTGCTCTTCCGTGAGATTGGCGTCCTTGTACTTGTTGCGGACGTAACGGTCGACACCCCACCGGATCAGACCGCCGGCGAGAATGGGAGTCGAAGACGAGAGCGGCAGGTAGACGCCTACAGCGAACGCGAGTGCGGGAAGCTGTGAGAGCTCGAGCACAAGCGCGATCATCACTCCGAAGAGCACCAGCGCCCACGGAAGCTCACGATTGAGAATTCCTTTGATGATGTACGACATGAGCGTCGCCTGGGGGGGATTGAACTTGGTCACCGTCGTCCCGTCGGGCCGGGTGGTGAAGACGCCGTTGATCCCGGGATCGACGAGATACATGGCGCGACCCTGAGCATCGACGAGGTACTTCCCGGCGAGTCCGCTGCCGGTATTGGTGTTGAACCAGACGCGGTACTTGTTGCTGTCGAGCTTCGCCTCGGCTCCGCTCAACCCTTCCATCTTGGTCGAGATCTCGCTTGCCGGTGCAACGAGGGTGGGAGGGAACGCTTCGATGTAACGCCACAGGATCCGCCCGTTGTCGTCGACCAGATAGTTCCCGGCGCGAACGCCGGCGATCGCGGTCGGTTCACCTTCACCGCCGACCGCCAGAAGGTGATACGGCCCGGTGCCCGGGGTCTTCTCGTTCTGGAAGAGCGGAAGTGCCTGGGCCTTGGCAGGATCGATCGTGCTCTGTAGATCCGCCTTGGTGAACGTCTCGCGCGGAACGTAGATCGTTCCCGCGGAGTTGAGCTTGAGAAGGATCGGTCCGAGAACCAGCGCGGATGCGAGCGCACCGACCAGAATCGCGATCTGCTGGGCCCGGGGAGTCGCACCGACCAGGAATCCGGTTTTCAGGTCCTGCGAAGTGGTGCCTCCATTCGACGCCGCGATGCAGACGATCGCGCCGACCGAGAGGGCGGTCACGAAGTAGTGTCGCGACGTCCATCCGAGCACCAGGAAGATCAGGCACGTCAGAAGGAGCGTGGCGACCGTCATCCCGGAGATCGGGTTCGACGACGAACCGATCTCGCCGGTGAGACGCGAGGAGACCGTGACGAAGAGGAATCCGAAGACGACGATCAGGATCGCGCCGAGCGGATTCATCTCCAGGGGAGGTGCGAGACTGATCGCGATGACCAGCGCGATGATTCCGATGAACACCACCTTCATCGGCAGGTCGTGCTCGGTCCGGTGGATGTCGAGGACGGCGGTACGCGTTCCGGAACCGACGTCTTTCAGACCTTCCTTGATGCCGTGCCAGATGGTCGGGAGAGCGCGAAGCACGCTGATGATCCCTGCCGCGGCGACGGCGCCGGCACCGATGTACAGCACGTACGCGCCGCGGATCTGATTCGGCGACATCTGTGCGATCGGGATGGTTCCCGGTGCGATCACGCCCGCGCCGGCCCCGAAGAATTTGATCATCGGGATGAACACGAGGTACGCGAGGACGCCTCCTGCGGCCATGACCGCTGCGATGCGCGGCCCGATGATGTAGCCGACGCCCATCAGCTCGGGCGAAATCTCCGCCGAAACGGATCCGGCGCGGAACGGAGCCGCGAAGATCTTCTCCGGGATGTCCTTCCACGCCTTGAATGCGGCCATGGCCGCCTTGTAGACGAGGCCGATCCCGAATCCGGTGAAGATCGTGTGCGCGCTCGTGATTCCACTTCCGGCTGCGGCTGCGGCATCGATGTCGCGGCGTGCCGAGTCGGAAGCCTGCGCCTTCGACTCGGGGGATGCGCCGGCCTTGAGCACCTCCGCGCACGCAGTCCCCTCCGGATACTTGAGGAGTCCATGCTGCTGCACGATCAGCGCGCGGCGAAGCGGGATCATCATCAGAATTCCCAGCAGGCCGCCGAGAACCGCAACGATCATCACCCGGCCGATCTCGAGATTGAACCCGAGAATCATGATCGCGGGCATCGTGACGCCGACGCCGAACGCGATCGATTCACCGGCCGAGCCGGCGGTCTGCACGATGTTGTTCTCGAGGATCGTGGCTTCTTTTCCGCCGAGCTTGGAGAAGATCTTGAAAAGCGTGATCGAGATGACTGCGACGGGAATCGAAGCGCTGACGGTGAGTCCGACCTTCAGAACGAGATACAGCGACGAGGCTCCGAAGATCATTCCGAGGATGGTGCCGAGGATCAGGGGCCCGATCGTCAGCTCGCGCATCACGGCGCGAGCAGGGATGAACGGCTCGAACAGAGACGGCTTCGGCGAAGCCGATCCGTTCGATTCTCCCCCTCCTGCGGCGGGCGGTAATTCAGTAGTCGTCATGAAATCCCTCTCTCAAAGGGTGAAATCGGGTTGCACTGGTGATTGGCCGAACCGCTGGCGAACGCAGCATTGTAACATCGGACTACAGCGGAAACCGTGGGCAGCGGACATCACTGCCGCGCAGACTCCCGGGGAGATCAGGAGGTTCAGATGAAGCTGGAAGAAGTGCGTGCGCTCGTCACCGGAGGGAGCTCGGGGATCGGTCTGGAGACCGCGAGGCTCCTGGTGTCCCGCGGAGCGAAAGTCGTCATCTGCGGTCGCGACGAGACGAAGCTGAACGCCGCAGCGAAAACGGTCGGTGCGATCGCGGTGGCGGCGGACGTTTCCCGGCCCGAAGACGTCGAGCGGCTGGTTGCCGAATCGATCCGGCAGCTCGGGGACTACAACGTCCTCGTCAACAATGCAGGATTCGGCCACTTCGCGCCGCTCCTCGAGACGGATCTCGATGCGATGAAGGATGTCTACGCGACGAACGTCTTCGGGGCGATGATGGTGGCGCGGGAATCGGCGCGGCATTTCGTGAAGCGAGGCGGCGGGAACATCATCAACATCGCTTCGACTGCCGGACTTCGCGGATTCGCCGGAGGGACGGCGTACGCATCGAGCAAGTTCGCGCTTCGAGGAATGACCGAGTGCTGGCGCGCGGAGCTTCGGAAGCACGAGATTCGGGTGATGGAGGTCAATCCGAGCGAAGTGCAGACGGAGTTCTTCAACAGCTCCGGAAGTTCCCGGAAGGGGAGCGAGAAAAAGCTGCGCCCCATCGAGATCGCGCACACCATCGCCGCTCTTCTCGAGATGGACGATCGAGGATTCGTTCCGGAGGTCTCGGTCTGGGCGACGAATCCGGATTGATCGACGAGACGTCTGCGGCAGAAGCATTTGCGATTGGTGGAACGGGCGTCACTTCCCGGAGCAGGCTCGCGTTAACGGAGAGATCCGGGGCTCCGATCACGATTTCATTTGCGCGAATTGCCACGGACCGAACGGGCGTCTTTCTTCCGAACCGGTTCCGTGGCCGGTGCGGTTCGGTCCTTCGACAGCGATTCCATTTGCGCGATTTGAAAACCCGCCTCCGAAGATTCAGTACGACGGAACGTCGCATCGCGGCTCTCCGGTTCGCCCGTGAGCCCGAAGGGCGCCAGCTCGTTTAGCCTCCGCCGTCAGGCGGAGGTCCGGAGATCGAGGAATGCAGATGGGAGCCCCCGTGAGGGGGCGGCACGATCAGTCGCACAAGCACCTCAATGCGACTCACGTTCGCGCCATGGAAGTGCGGATTTGCAATCCGCCGCGCGACTCGTGTTCGGAGCCGGATCGAAAGGACGTCTGCGGCAGAAGCATTTGCTGTGGCTGGAACGGGCGTTTCTTCCCGGAGAACGGTTGCGTAACCGGAGAGATCCAGGGCTCCGACCACGATTTCATTTGCGCGAATTGCCATCGACCGAACGGGCGTCTTTCTTCCGAACCGTTTCCGTGGCCGGTGCAGTTCGTGCCTTCGACAGCGATTTCAATTGCGCGATTTGAAAACCCGCCTCCGAAGACTCAGTACGATGGAACGTCGCATCACGGCTCTCCGGTTCGCCCGTGAGCCCGAAGGGCGCCAGCCCGTTTAGCCTCCGCCGTCAGGCGGAGGTCCGGAGATCGAGGAATGCAGATGGGAGCCCCCGTGAGGGGGCGGCACGATCAGTCGCACAAGCACCTCAATGCGACTCACGTTCGCGCCATGGAAGTGCGGATTTGCAATCGGCCGCGCGACTCGTGTTCGGAGCCGGATCGAAAGGACGTCTGCGGCAGAAGCATTTGCGATTGGTGGAACGGGCGTCACTTCCCGGAGCACGCTCGCGTTAACGGAGAGATCCGGGGCTCCGATCACGATTTCATTTGCGCGAATTGCCACGGACCGAACGGGCGTCTTTCTTCCGAACCGGTTCCGTGGTAGGTGCAGTTCGGTCCTTCGACAGCGATTCCATTTGCGCGATTTGAAAACCCGCCTCCGAAGACTCAGTACGATGGAACGTCACATCGCGGCTCTCCGGTTCGCCCGTGAGCCCGAAGGGCGCCAGCCCGTTTAGCCTCCGCCGTCAGGCGGAGGTCCGGAGATCGAGGAATGCAGATGGGAGCCCCCGTGAGGGGGCGGCACGATCAGTCGCACAAGCACCTCAATGCGACTCACGTTCGCGCCATGGAAGTGCGGATTTGCAATCGGCCGCGCGACTCGTGTTCGGAACCGGATCGAAAGGACGTCTGCGGCAGAAGCATTTGCGATTGGTGGAACGGGCGTCACTTCCCGGAGCACGCTCGCGTTAACGGAGAGATCCGGGGCTCCGATCACGATTTCATTTGCGTGAATTGCCACGGACCGAACGGGCGTCTTTCTTCCGAACCGGTTCCGTGGTAGGTGCAGTTCGGTCCTTCGACAGCGATTCCATTTGCGCGATTTGAAAACCCGCCTCCGAAGATTCAGTACGACGGAACGTCGCATCGCGGCTCTCCGGTTCGCCCGTGAGCCCGAAGGGCGCCAGCTCGTTTAGCCTCCGCCGTCAGGCGGAGGTCCGGAGATCGAGGAATGCAGATGGGAGCCCCCGTGAGGGGGCGGCACGATCAGTCGCACAAGCACCTCAATGCGACTCACGTTCGCGCCATGGAAGTGCGGATTTGCGATCCGCCGCGCGAATCGCGTTCGAAGCGGATCGAGAGGACGCCTGTGGCGGAAGCATTTGCGATTGGTGGAACGGGCGTCACTTCCCGGAGCACGCTCGCGTTAACGGAGAGATCCGGGGCTCCGATCACGAATCCATTTGCGCGAATTGCCACGGACCGAACGGGCGTCTTTCTTCCGAACCGGTTCCGTGGTAGGTGCAGTTCGGTCCTTCGACAGCGATTCCATTTGCGCGATTTGAAAACCCGCCTCCGAAGACTCAGTACGATGGAACGTCATATCGCGGCTCTCCGGTTCGCCCGTGAGCCCGAAGGGCGCCAGCCCGTTCAGCCTCCGCCGTCAGGCGGAGGTCCGGAGATCGAGGAATGCAGATGGGAGCCCCCGTGAGGGGGCGGCACGATCAGTCGCACAAGCACCTCAATGCGACTCACGTTCGCGCCATGGAAGTGCGGATTTGCGATCCGCCGCGCGAATCGCGTTCGAAGCGGATCGAGAGGACGCCTGTGGCGGAAGCGGAGCCACAGAATATTTGGCCCAATAGGACTTTAGAAGAATAAAATACCGCTACAGCTTCGCTCGGGCGAACTAAATTCTGCGTACAAGCCCGATCGCAGAATATTTACGGCCAATTACGCCGCGGGCTTCCCGGCCCCGTGAGCGACCGTGTCGCGGTAGAGGAATCGTCCGGTGAGGCTGGCCGGATTCTTCGCGATCTCGGCAGGCGTCCCGATCGCGACGACTTCACCTCCCGCATCGCCCCCCTCCGGCCCGAGGTCGATCACCCAGTCCGCCGCCTCGATCATGTCCGTGTTGTGCTCGATGACCACGATCGAGTTCCCGCGCTCGATGAGCTCACGGAACGTTCGGATCAGTTGCTTCACGTCCGACGCATGAAGTCCGGTCGTCGGCTCGTCGAACAGGAACAGCCGGTGCGTGGCGCTCCGCTCCGATCCGACCAGGAATGATGCGAGCTTGAGGCGCTGCGCCTCCCCGCCGGAGAGAGATGCCGTCGACTGTCCGAGCCGGAGGTACCCGAGTCCGACCGATCGGAGCGCTGAGAGCTTCTTCACGATCTGCCGTTTGTCCACGAAGAACTTGATCGCCTCGTCCACGGTCAGGTCGAGAATCGCATCGACATTGCGATGCTTGTACGCGACTTTCAGCACCTTGTCGTTGAAGCGCTTGCCGCCGCACTTCTCACACACCACTTCGACGTCCGCGAGGAACTGCATGTCGATGATCGTCGTCCCGGTTCCTTCGCATGCGTCGCATCGGCCGCCGTTGGTGTTGAACGAGAACATCCCCGCCGTGACGCCGTTGAGCTTCGCGCTGGTCGTCGACGCGAGAAGCTTCCGGATGTCGTCCCACGCCTTGATGTACGTCGCCGGATTCGAGCGGGTGGAGCGTCCGATCGGAGACTGATCGACCAGCTGAATGTCGTCCACGTTCTCCGCCCCGGTGATGGAGCTGAATTTCCCGACGTCGACGCTCGACGCAGCACGGAACACGCGCTGGTATCCGTTGTAGAGACAGTCGCGGACCAGCGTCGACTTTCCGGATCCGGAGACCCCGGTGATCGCGACCAGCTTGTCGAGCGGAATCGAGACGTCGATGTTCTTCAGGTTGTTCTGCGCCGCCCCGTGCACGGTCACCCACGGACTCGACACGTTCTCCTCGCGCTCCTCGACCGGCTCTTCATCCGGCGTATCCGGCTGCATCCCTTCGCGTTCCTCGAGCTTGCGCCGGAAGTACGGCTCCCGCGGCTCCGCCGCGAGGAGTCGCCCGCCGTATTCGCCGGCGCCCGGGCCGAGCTCCACGATGTAGTCCGCGCCGGCGATGATGGTCGGATCGTGCTCGACGACGACCACGGTGTTCCCTGCGTTCCGGAGCCGGTAGAGGACGGAGAGGAGCCGTTCGCTGTCGCGCGCGTGCAGACCGACCGTCGGCTCGTCGATCACGTAGAGCGTTTCCGTCAGCGCGCTTCCGAGCGCGGATGCGAGGTTGATGCGCTGCGCCTCCCCTCCGGAGAGCGTCCTGGTCTGGCGGTCGAGTGTGAGATACGAGAGTCCGACTTCGTCGAGGTAGATCAGCCGGTTCAGAATCTCCCGGCGAAGATGACCGGCGATCTTTTCTTCGCTCTCCGAGAGCGGGAGGTACTCCCAGAAGTGACGCGCCGCCCCGACGTTCATCGCGAAGAGATCGGCCACCGACTTCCCGCGGAACTTCACGAACAGCGCCTCCGCCTTCAGGCGCGATCCGCCGCACGCGTTGCACGGTTCGTAGCTCCGGTACTTCGCGAGCTTCACCCGGACGTGGATCTTGTACTTCTTCGTCTCCAGCCAGTCGAAGAATCCTTTGATGCCATACCACTTTCCGCGCCCGTTGTAGAGCACGTCCCATTCATCCTCGGTGAGATCTTCGACCGGGACGTCGAGACGCAGCTTGTACTTCTTCGCCGCCTTCTCGAGATCGTCGTACGTGTCTTCGTACCCCGGCGTGTTCCACGGCGCGATCGGCAGCTCGTCCAGCCGCTGTGATCGGACCGGAATCACCTTGTCGATATCGAAACCGATCACCCGCCCGTATCCCTGACACGTTTCGCACGCTCCGAGAGGGGAGTTGAACGAGAAAAGGTGTGGCCGCGGCTCCTGGAACTCACGCCCGCAGCGGTTGCAGGCGAAGCGCACGGTGAACCGGTGGGGAAGCCAGTTGTCGTCGCTCCGCTCGAGAACCAGCGCGTCGCCGGAGCCGAGGGCGAACGCCTGCTCGATCGCGGCCACCACGCGCGCCCGATCGTCGGACGTGATCCGCAGACGGTCGATCACGACCTGGAGCTCTCCAGACTTCTGCTCCTCCAGATCCTTGATGTCGCGAACCTCGCCGTCGAGCCAGATCCGGAAGAAGCCTCCCTTCACCAGCTGCTGCATGGTCGCCCTGTATCCGTCAGGAGGAAAGCGGAGAGGCGCGAGAACCATCGCCCGCGCGCCGTCGAGCTCCTCGAGGAGTGTGGAAGCGACCGTCTCCGGTGACTCCTTCAGAACGGGGAGGTTGCACCCGGGACAGATCGTTTCGCCACAGTAGGTCATGAAAAGCCGGATGTGGTCCGCGAGCTCGGTCGCGGTGCCGACCGTCGACCGGGCGTTCTTCACCGAGTTCTTCTGCTCGATCGCGAGCGCAGGAAGGATGTTCTCGATCTGTTCGACGTCCGGCCGCTCCATCCGCTCCAGAAACTGACGGACGTACGTCGACATCGATTCGACGAATCTCCGCTGCCCTTCGGCGTAGAGAGTGTCGAACGCGAGGGACGATTTCCCCGAGCCCGACCGGCCGGTGATCACCGAGAGCTGCCGCTGCGGAATCTCGACCGAGACGTTCTTGAGGTTGTGCGTTTTCGCGCCGCGTATGGAGATGGTGCGTGAGGACATGCCAGTCTGGCAATAACGTCCGGCGTGGAGGGAAACTTCCTCCCGGGGGTCTGCGCGGTAGGAACGTCCGTGGCGGGAAAGCGGAGCAGCGAGGGCGGCTTCACACCCGGATCGAGTGGCGATGGTAGAAGTCGTATGCGCCCAGCCGCTGTCTGAGTCGCCGGACCACGTCCGGGTCGAGCGATCCGCCCGAGGCCGCTGCATTCGACGTGACCTGATGCGCGTTCCGCGCCCCCGGAATCGTGGTCGAGACCGCATCGTCGGCCAGGACGAAGCGGAGGGCGGCTTCCGTGAGCGTCCTCGACGCCCCTGCCACGATCCCCTTCACTTCGTCGAGCCGCACCTTCACCTCCTCCAGTCTCCGCGGGGTGAGAAAATTCTGACGGACGTCATCTGCCGCGAACCTGCTGCTCGCACGATACTTCCCGGTGAGCAACCCCGAGGCGAGCGGCACGCGGGAGATGATTCCGTAGCCTCGCTCTTTTGCGAGAGGGAAGAGCTCACGGGCCGGCGCCTGGTTCAGGATGTTGTAGAGCACCTGAAGCGCATATCCCCATCGGCGCCTGATGATCTCGATCCCCTCTTCCGGTGTGGAGATCGACACGCCCCAGAAGCGGATCTTGCCGAGGTTCTGCAGCATCTCCATCGTCTCCTGGATCTCTCCCGATTCGAGGTCGGAGATGGAAGGATTGTGGATCTGATAGAGATCGACGTAGTCCGTCCGAAGGCGCTTGAGGGAACCGTCGATCGCATAGAAGATGTGCTTGCGCGACAGATCCTTCCGGTAGTCGCCGCTCGCACTCCGGACCATTCCGACCTTCGTCGCGATGACGACCTCTTCCCGTTTACGGGAGAGGACGATGCCGAGAAGCGACTCGCTCCGGCCGTTGCCGTAGATGTCCGCCGTGTCGTAGAACGTCACGCCGAGCTCGCGCGCCTTCCGGATGGCGGCGAGCGACTCGTCATCCGAGGTCCGTCCCCACCCGACGGGAACACCTCCGACTTCGGTCGGTCCGCCGATGGCCCAGGCTCCGAAGCCGATCTCGCTCACCGAGATTCCCGTATTTCCGAGTTGCCGGTATTTCATGACAGGCACCGATTATCTATTATCTATTATCTGTTATCGGGTAATGCATTCAGATTACGTGATGATTTACAAACTCAATAACAGATAACAGATAACAGATAACAGATACCAGATACTAGATGATTTTGATGAGTTTCACTTCCTCCATCTCCTTGAATGACCGGAGGAACGCGAGCGTTTCGTCGTCGAGCGGTGAATCGATGGTGATGATCGCCATCGCCATCCCTCCTTCCGGGGCGCGAGCCAGATTGTACTCGGCGATGTTGATCTCGCGGTCGCCCAGGATCGTGCCGACCTTTCCGACCACCCCGGGAACGTCACGGTTCAGGATGTAGAGAAGGTATCCGTTCGGTTTGAACTCCACCCGGAACGAGTTCACCCCGACGATCCGCTGGTTCTTCTCGCTGAAGAGCGTCGCCGAGACGCAGACCTCCTCGGTCGCGGAGCCGGCCCGGAACGTGATCAGGTTCGTGTAGTCGTGCGGCATCGGGTGGACGGTGGCGCCGAGATCGATGCCCCGCTGCTCGGCCACGTTCTCCGCATTGACGAAGTTGATCGATTCGTTGAGGACGCGGACCAGCAGCCCCTTGAGCGCCGCCACCGAGAGGATCCGCATCCACTTTTCTTCGATCCCCCAGATCTCGATGGCCGCATGCGTGACCGGCCCGTGGAGGAGCTGCGCGGCAATGAGCCCCGTCTTTTCGGAGAGATCGATCAGAGGCGCGGCATTGGGATCGGGCAATCCTTCGAAGGGAAGGTTCACTGCGGAGACGAAGATCGAGCCCTGCAGCGCTTCGACTACCATCTCCGCGGTCTGCACCGCGACGCGGTCCTGTGCCTCGATGGTGTTGGCACCGATGTGGGGAGTGAGAATCAGGTTCGGGGCGTCGAAGAACGGGTGCCCCGGCTTCGGCGGTTCCGACTCGTAGACGTCGATCGCGGCGCGGGCGACTCTCCCGCTGCGGAGTCCATCGACGAGCGCTGCTTCCTGGTAGATTCCTCCGCGGGCGCAGTTGATCAGGACGACGCCTTCCTTCATCTGCGCGATCTCGGCCGGGCCGATCATCCCGTGCGTCTCGTCCGTCAATGGCGTGTGGACGGTGATGAAGTCAGCCTCTCGGATCAGACGCTCCAGAGGGATGAGCTCCGCGCCGACCCGTTCCGCAACGGAAGCCGCGATGTAGGGATCGCAGGCGAGGATCTTCATACCGAACGCCCGGGCCCGGGTCGCCACGCGGCTCCCGATCCGTCCGAGCCCGACGATGCCGAGCGTCTTCCCACTCAGCTCGATCCCCATGAATTTCGAGCGCGCCCACTCGTGACGCCGCACCGATGCGTCCGCGGCGGGAACGCTGCGGCAGGAGGCGAGCATCAGAGCCATGGTGTGCTCGGTCGCGGACATGATGTTCGCGGTCGGTGCGTTGATGACCAGAATCCCGCGTGCCGTGGCGGCATCGACGTCGACGTTGTCGAGCCCGACGCCCGCGCGACCGACGATGCGCAGACGATCGCCTGCATCCAGAAGCTCTTTCGTGACCGGCGTCCCGCTGCGGGTGATCAGGGCATCCGCATTCCGGACTCCCTCGAGGAGATCCTCTCCCTTCAGACCGGGACGGAAGTCGACCTCGACGTCCGCTGCGCGGCGGAGGATCTCCAGTCCGGATTCCGCGATGGTATCCGTCACCAGTACCCGAGGCATTCAGCGTTCTCCCGCCGCCGGACGGGAATGCACGTGGGTGAGGACCTCGAGCATCCGTTCGAGGTCCTCCACCGGGATGTCTCCCATGTGCCCGATCCGGAAGGTCGTCTCTTTCCATTTGCCGTAGCCGGACCCGAGGGTGAAACCTTCCTTCTTCATCCGGGCGAGGAGCTCGGCGGGGACGATCTCCCGCGGGCGAAGTGCGGTGATCGTGGGCGAAGCGAATTCCCGCGCCGCGGCAAGATCCGCAATCCCGGAAGTCCGTTCGAGGGTCAGGTCTCGCATTTTGACGTGCCGGGCCCAGCGCGCCTCGAGTGTCTCGCGGTCGAGGATCGTCTCGAGTTGCTTCGCGAGCGCGAAAAAGTGCGGAATGGACGGGGTGAATGGAACTCCGTTCCCGCCGGCCTGCCGCTGGAATTCGGTGAAGCTGAAGTATGTCCCGCGGTAGGGTTGCTGGTTCGCCGCCTCCATCGCGCGCTCCGATACGCTGAAGAGCGTGATTCCGGGAGGGAGAGCGATCCCCTTCTGCACGCTCGCGACGCAGACGTCGATTCCCCACTGGTCCACGAAGATCGGTGCGCCGCCGAGAGAAGAGACCGCGTCGACCAGCACCAGCGAGTCCTCCGAGGCTTGATGCACGGCCGCGGCGAGAGTCTCGAGGTCATTGAGCACTCCGGTCGAGGTTTCGTTGTGTGTGATCGTGACGGCGTCGTAGTGGTGATGGCGTCCGCGGATGTGATCGGCCAGCTTCACCGGATCGATCGCCTCGCCCCACGGCACGGAGAAGACGTCCACCTCGACACCGGTCTGCTGCGCAATCCGCAGCCACCGTTCGGAAAACGCGCCGCACGTCGTCACCAGCACGCTTCGCGGAACACAGTTCAGGAGCGCACCTTCCAGGATTCCGGTGCCGGACGATGTCGCGACGAACGTGTTCGCCGCCGTGCCGAACAGCTTCCGGAGGCGAGGCTGAATCCCGGCGAACAGCTCCTTGAACTCCGCGCTCCGGTGACCGATCATCGGGCGCGTCATCTCCGCCAGGATCTCGGGACGGACCCAGGTCGGACCGGGAACGAAGTATCTGCACTGCTCGCTCATCTGTCACCCTCGAGAATGATACGGGAGAACGGCCGAGAGTCTCGGCTCCGTGATGTAAACCCCGGATCCGAGCCGGACGCGATCCCGGATTGTAACTCCGCCGAATCCGATGAAGAGATCAACCGCGTCTCGTGCTTCCAGATCCGTCACTCCGTCTCCGATCAATGCTGCTCTTCCGTGCGGTTCGGGCGCGGACGTCGAGTACGACCATCTCCTTGCCGCCGCTCCGGGTCAGTGGACTCCTCTCATCGAATCCGGAATACGAACCGTCATCTTCGAAAGTCAGCCGCACCGCGTGAAGCGCACGCGGCTCGATCCCGAGATCCTTGGCGAGAGGCTCGACCGCCTGCTCGATCCCCGCCGTGACGAGATGTACGTCGATCCCTCGCTGACGCAACGTTTCAAAGACCTCCTTCGCATCGGGAAGGAGCGCGGCCACGTACCGGGTCGAGAGATCGCGAATCTGATCGCGCGATGGCCGGAGAATCTCGAGCCTTCTGCGGTAGACGTCGTCGATCGGAATGTCTCCGTTCATCGCTGCGGCAGTCAGTCTTGCGACCTCTTCGTTTCCGCCGGCGAGGACGTCGATTCCTTCGATCGAGACGAGCGTTGAATCGACGTCGAAGAAGACGACACCGAATCTGCTCATCGCGCGACCACCGTACCCTGCATCACCACGTCCACGAGCTGAGAAAATTGATCGAGGAAATACTCCGGCTCCGAAGCCCGGAGCGCATCCTTCATCGACGGACCGGTAGCGATGACAGCAACATCCAGGCCCGCTCCTCGAGCTGCCGTGACGTCGATCGGCATGTCTCCGACGAAGAGCGTCTCCTCCGGACTTCCCCCGATCCTTTCCATGGTGAATCGCACGTGAGCAGGGTCCGGTTTCCGGACTCCCGCCAGATCGGGCCCGACCACTGCGGAGAAGTGGCGCCCGATCTCGAGCTGGGCCAGGATCTGTTCGGAGAACGCGGTCGGCTTGTTGGTGCAGACTCCCATCCTGGTCCCGAGCCTCGCCAGCTCCTCGATCGTCTCGAGTACGTCATCCAGCAACTCGGTCTCGAGGACACAGACGCGCTCGTATTCACGTTCGAACCGCTCGAGATAGCTCTGCGGGTAGTCGGCTCCGCCCCACGTTCGGGTCAGGAGGAGCTCCATCCCTTCGCCCGTCGCAGCACGGACGTCGGCGACCTGGATCGGCCCGCGTCCTTCGGCAGCCCGTGCGGCGTTCACGGCAGTGGTCAGCGCCCGGTACGAATCGACCAGCGTGCCGTCGAGATCGAACACGACATTCGAATACCTCACCGTCTCCACACCTCATCGAGAAATTGCGCGATCGCCTCGATCTCGTCGCGCCGGAACTGCGGAAGCGACCCGTCGAGGGGCGTATCGCTCACCACACCGACCGTGCCGCTCAGCTCCGCCGGGTCGATCGCCCTGGCGGGGTTTTGCACCACGAACTTCGGCCAGGCGTCGAGGGACTTGAATCCCTCGACCAGAACGATCTCGCTCTCGAGATGCTCGAGCAGCTCTCGCGGATCGTCGAAGCGCCATTGCGCGGCGATCACGTCGCCATCGTAGAGTCGCCACCGCACCGCCTCTCCGTTCCCGGCGAGGATCGCCTCATGCGCACCGCAGGAGAGGAACCGCTCGGTGTCCCCACGTCGCGAGGCGGGGTCGACCTGGTGATGCGTGTGCTTGATGATTCCGACCCGCATGCCGGTCGTCGCGCGATAGTGTTCGACCAGACGGCAGATGAGCGTCGTCTTTCCCGCTCCCGAATTCCCGACGAAGCCGATCGGACCGAGTCGCATCACCGGAACTCTACATCAACGACCCGGGAGTCTGCGCGTGCCTTGCATCCAGGCCGCTCTCCCCCTCCTCGCGTCGAGACGGTGTGAGAAATGCGGGCCTGGCGGGCGGGGCAGCACGTCTCTGCAACCTCCAATTCCGCAATCCGAAATGGGTGGGGAGGGACGCGGGGTTCTCCTTTTCATGAACCGACCGATGTCGCTCCTCGTCGCATCACTCCTATTCGTTTCTCCCCTTCTCGCGCAGACCGCACCTGCAACGCCTTCCACTTCCACCGAGCAGAAGGACTTCACCATCCAGGCGACGCCGCTCGGAGATCGTGACGGAGACGTCGTGATGCGCATGACGTTCCGTTACACGCTCGCGAGCGACATCCCGCAGGGAACGCCGGTCTTCGCCCAGGGCTCGGTCCTCGTTGGCGGGAAGGTCGTTCGAAACTTCCGCCGGCCTCTTCAGCCGTCGGATGCGAGCGGCTTCACCATGATCGCTTCTCTTCCGGCCGGGAAAGCCTCGGTCGAGATCCGACTTCTGACGGAGCTCGAGGCGGGACCGATGATCCTCGCGAAGGCGACTCAGGAATTCGAGGTGCAACCGGTCGGAAAGCCGTACGTTGCCGATGCTGCGGACGGGCCGGAAGCGTTCATCGCGGAGGGCGTCGTTCCCGAGTCCGCGGGTGCGGTCCACATCCTTCCGCCGAAGCGGAACCTCGCACCGAACCTCTTCAGCATCGACGTGGAGACGAAACCACCGGTCGAACGCGTCGAGTTCTGGGTCGAAGGAAAGAAGATCCAGACCCGCAACCGGCCGCCGTTCCACGCCGAGCTCGACCTCGGCGAGATCCCGAAACGGGTGGAGGTGCGGGCAGTCGGATACGACGGGAAAGGGCATTACGTCGATGCCGACGCGTTCGTCGTCAACGAGCGGGAGAATCCGGTCGAAGCCAAGATTACGAGAACCGTCACCGCCGACGGGATCTCCCACTTCAAAGTCAGCGTCCAGAACAACAGTGGCACCTCGCTCAAGAGCGTCGCGCTCTTCGCGGACGATCACAAGCTCGTCGAATGGGACCGGCCGCCGTATGCGCTCGATCTCCCGACCGCCGATCTGAAGGGATACCAGTTCGTCCGCGTCTCCGCCTGGGACACGACCGGATACGAAGCTTCGGATCTCGTGTACCTCGACGGCTCGCATTACAGCGAGCAGATCGAAGTGAATTTCGTCGAGCTTCCGGTGACCGTGCTCGATGCGAGCGGAGTCTGCGGTGACCGACCTGAAAAAAGAAGATTTCGAAGTCTCCGAGAACGGGAAGAAGCAGAAGATCGCGAACTTCGGATTCGCCACGAATCTCCCTCTCTCGGTGGGCGTGCTGGTCGACCACTCCGGAAGCATGCAGCCGCGAATCGAGACTGCACGCAAAGCGGCGCTCGAGTTCTTCACCGATATCGTCCGACCGGGAGACCGAGCCTTTTTCGGTGGATTCTCATGGGACGCGAGCAAGATCTCGCCGCTGGTGAGCGACGTCGGTGCCCTCGCCGCACAGGTGGAAGGGATGCCCGATGCCGAAGGAGGGACGGCGCTCTACGACGCAATCATCAGTGGCCTGTACCGCTTCCGGTCGGTTCCCGGGCGGAAGGCGCTGGTCATCGTGACCGACGGCGAAGATACCGTCATCGCGGACCGGATATGACGAGATGCTCTCCTACGTCCGCGCAGCACGCGTTCCGATCTACTTCATCGGCATCGGTATGAGCTCGATCGGATCAGGGAAGGATCAAGGGTCTCGCCGCCGAGACCGGAGGTGTCTCGTACTTCATCCGGAACATCGACCAGCTGAAGCCGACGTATGTGGAACTGGAGAAGGAGCTCCGCTCGCAGTACCTGATCGGCTACTACACCGAGTCCGGAAAGAAGGATACCGAGTACCGGACGGTGGAGGTGAAGACGGACCGGCCGGGCGCGCGCGTTCGGACGATTCGAGGGTACATCCCCTGATTTGCGCGATTTGCGCGAATTGCGCGATTCATGCGGCGGTGCCGATCGCAAGGAGAAACCGGGCCAGCTCCAACTTTCAAGGATCTCTCTGTGGCCGAACTTTCAAGGACCGCTGCTCTCAATTCGGACCCACGCTCAACCCGCTCTCATCTCTCGCTCCGCGAATTCGGGCTCCAAAAGTCTGGTAAACCGCGCCTCGCTCCCACGTCGCGTCCTATCGCTGCGCTCTGCCGCCACGGCTATCTCGCGTAGCTCGTAAGTCTCAAATCGCGCAAATGCCTCTACCCCTTCTCCTTCTTACGTCTCTCGCTGACCCATCCCGGGATCACTTTCTGCGGGGTTCGGGAGAGTGCGAGCGCATCGGGCGGCACGTCTTTCGTGATGGTCGAACCGGCGCCGACGTACGCGCCCCTGCCGACTCGCACCGGAGCGACGAGCTGTGTATCGGAGCCGATGAAGACGCCGTCTTCGAGCACCGTCTTGTGTTTGTGGACTCCGTCGTAGTTGCAGGTGATCGTCCCCGCACCGATGTTCACGCCGGCGCCGATTTCCGCATCTCCGATGTATGAGAGGTGCGAAGCCTTCGCGCCCTCGCCGAAGACGGCCTTCTTGGTCTCCACGAAGTTGCCGACCTTCACATGCGGGCCGAGCTCGGATCCGGGACGGAGATGCGCGTACGGACCGACCGCCGCACCGTCGCGGACCTTCGATTCTGTGATCACCGATCCGGTGAGAAGCCGGACACCATTGCCGATCTCCGCGTCCAGCACGTGGACTCCCGATTCGACAACGCAATCCTCGCCGACGGAGGTCTGACCCTCGAGGCAGACGTACGGATAGATGATGGTGTCTCGGCCGATGCGGACCTCCCAGTCGACGGAGGCACTCGACGGGTCGCGGAAAGTGACGCCGTCGATCATCAGCGTTTCGATCTTCCGCCGGTTGAGCTCCGCCTCGACTGCTGCGAGCTCCGCGCGGGAGTTCACTCCGAGCGCTTCGATCGGGTCGATGATGATCGCGCCGACCCGGCGGTCGCGGCGACGCGCAGCGGCGATCACATCGGTCAGGTAGTACTCTCCCTGCGCATTGTCGGACGAGAGGCTGCCGAGAGCATCGAGAAGGAGTCCGGTCTCGAAGACGTAGATCCCGCTGTTCACTTCGGCGATCGCGAGCTCTTCGCGGGTCGCGTCCTTGCGCTTCGACGATCCGCGCGACCGAACCATCCGTCTCGCGGACGATCCGCCCGTACATCGCCGGATCCTCGAGGCAGCATCGAGAGTAGTGTGATCGCGTTCCCTCCGCGTGATGCGTCTCCACGAGTGCGCGGAGAGTTTCGGCGCATGTCAGAGGAACGTCTCCGGAGAGCACCAGCACCATTGAGTCGTTCGCCGGCTCCGCGGGAGCGGAGAAGTTCCGCCGCCTGCAGAACAGCGTGCCCGGTTCCGAGCTGCTTTTCCTGAAGAGCGTACTCGGCTCGTGAGCCGCAGTGCTGCTTCACCGCGTCGGCTCTGATAGCCGACGACCATGATCGGTTTCTCGTCCGAGATCTCCTCGGCGAGATCGAGAACGTAGTCGACGATCGGCCGCCCCGCCGCGGCGTGGAGCACCTTGATCGTCTTCGATTTCATCCGCGTACCGAGTCCTGCCGCGAGAATCACAACTTCGAGCCGTCGTTTCGGCATCGAGTCCCTCCAGAATGCATCTGGTAATCTAGTATCTAATATATGCATCTAATATCGTGTAAATCAATCGGAGAATCAATGCGGTTAAACGATAAAATAAACGATAGAAATAAAAGATAACAGATAATTAATATCAGATGCCTTTCATCCGTTCCCGGCTCCGGCCGTAGCGATCGTACAGACGGAAGATCGCGTCGGCGAGTCCGTCCGGATCGTGTCGCACGAGGTTTCCCTTCGGAGATGACGTCGCCGAAGAACGGTGTGACTCCGAGCTCGCGGATCGCGTTGACGTCGAACTCCACCGGATACTGGTTGTGCGATTTGTATGCCTCGACGACCGACTTCCGAAGGGCGGCGGCCGTTGATGATCATCGAATCCACCACCAGTCCCGCATGTTCGATGATCGCACTCAAATGATCCTCGGCGCTATACCCGTCCGTCTCCCCGGTCTGGGTCATGACGTTGCAGATGTAGACGCGGAGAGCTCTCGAGTTCCGGATCGCGGCGGCGACCTTCTGGATCGCGAGATTCGGAAGAATCGAGGTGTAGAGGGAGCCCGGCCCGATCAGGACGAGATCGGCTCCGTCGATCGCTTCGAGCGCACGTTCCACCGGCTCGGCGTCGGCGGGATCGATGCCGAGGTGCACGATGCGGGCATGCTCGGGAGCCTGCGCATGGCGGAGAGGATCACCGCTGATCGCAGTCTCGCCGACGAGCTCCGTCCCGTCGGAGCAGGTCGCCCGAAGACGGACGTCCGAAAGAGTCGATGGGTAGATCTCTCCTCGGATCGCGAGAACCTCCGAGGCAGCGAGGATCGCCTCTTCGAATCCGCCGGTGATGCTTGTCATCGCGGCGAGCAGAAGGTTGCCGAGTGAATGTCCCTTTGAGGGTCGAGTCCGACTCGAACCGGAAATCGAACAGCCGCGAAAGAAGCTGTTCCTCCTCCGCGAGCGCGACGATGCAGTTCCGGATGTCTCCCGGAGGCAGCATCCCGAGCTCCTTCCTGAGGATCCCGGAGCTCCCCCCTTCGTCGGTCACCGTGACGATCGCAGCGAGGCGGTCGATGGCCCACGGGCCATCGCTTCCGACGTAGCGTTTGAGGCCGCGAAGAAGGGTCGAGAGCCCGGTGCCGCCTCCGATCGCGACGATGTTGAGGCCGGACAGGCGCATGACGGGAGAGTATACCCGGAGGGCGGCAGAAACATTTGCCATAGCTCGAACGGGCGTCTCTTCCCTGAGAACGCTTGCGTAGCCCGAGAGATCCGGACTCCGATCACGATTCCATTTGCGCGATTTGCCCATCGACCGAACGGGCGTCTTTCTTCCGAACCGTTTCCGTGGCCGGTGCAGTTCGTGACTTCGACAGCGACTTCATTTGCGCGATTTGAAAACCCGCCTGCTAACGCCGAGGGGTGCGGATCCTCCGATCCGCCGCGCGACTCTCGTTCACGCCGAGGGGCGCGGATCCTCCGATCCGCCGCGCGACTCATGTTCGAAGCGGTTCGAGAGGACACCTGTGGCAGAAGCATTTGCTATAGCTCGAACGGGCGTCTCTTCCCTGAGAACGCTTGCGTAGCCTGAGAGATCCGGACTCCGATCACGATTCCATTTGCGCGAATTGCCCATCGACCGAACGGGCGTCTTTCTTCCGAACCGTTTCCGTGGCCGGTGCAGTTCGTGCCTTCGACAGCGATTTCATTTGCGCGATTTGAAAACCCGCCTGCTGACGCCGAGGGGTGCGGATCCTCCGATCCGCCGCGCGACTCTCGTTCGAAGCGGATCGAGAGGACACCTGCGGCAGAAGCATTTGCTATAGCTCGAACGGGCGTCTCTTCCCTGAGAACGCTTGCGTAGCCTGAGAGATCCGGACTCCGATCACGATTCCATTTGCGCGAATTGCCCATCGACCGAACGGGCGTCTTTCTTCCGAACCGTTTCCGTGGCCGGTGCAGTTCGTGCCTTCGACAGCGATTTCATTTGCGCGATTTGAAAACCCGCCTGCTGACGCCGAGGGGCGCGGATCCTCCGATCACCAGCGACTCACGTTCGCGCCGAGGGGTGCGGATCCTCCGATCCGCCGCGCGACTCGCGTTCGAAGCGGTTCGAGACGATACCCGTGGCAGAAGCATTCGCTATAAAGCTCGAACGGGCGTCTCTTCCCTGAAACCTTGCGTAGCCGCGGATCCGGACTCCGATCACCATTTCATTTGGGAGATTTGAGAACCCGCCCAGGACCGCCGAGGGGTGCGGATCCTCCGATCCGCCGCGGAAATCGTCGTTCGGAGCGGATCGAGAGAGCACTCTCAGCAGCAGCGGAGCAAATCCGAAATCCGAGCTCCGAATCCGGAATCCACCCTCACTTCTTCTTCAGCTCCGTGAGGACCAGCTTCGCGACCGCCTTCAGCGTGTCGAACACCCCCGTCCCGTTCATCGCCACCGCTTCGTAGGTCGGCTCACCCTTGAAGTTGAGCGTCCGGTACATCTCATCGGTCGGGAGTGCGGTCGGAAGATCGCGCTTGTTCAACTGCAGAACGTACGGGACGGTCTTGAGCTCGTAGCCCTGTTCGGCGAGATTCTTGTCCAGGTTCTGCAGCGATTCGACGTTCGCTTCCATACGCGCTTCCTGCGAATCGGCGACGAACACCACGCCGTCGACCCCCTTCAGGATCAGTTTCCGCGATGCGTCGTAGAAGACCTGGCCTGGGACGGTGTAGAGATGGAAGCGGGTCTTGAACCCGCGGACCGTCCCGAGGTCGAGGGGGAGGAAGTCGAAGAAGAGGGTCCGATCCGTCTCGGTCGCCAGGGAGATCAGTTTTCCCTTCGCCTGAGGATTCGTCTTGTCGTAGATCCACTGCAGATTGGTCGTTTTGCCGCACAGGCCCGGACCGTAGTAGACGATCTTGCAGTTGATCTCACGCGCTGCGTAGTTGATGAACGTCACGTTGCGTTACCCGTTTCCCCGAAGTCGGCCTGACCGGATTGTGATCCCGAAGCGAAGGCGTGAATCACTCGCTGAAGAGGCTGTCGATGTCCTCATCCGTGATCTCCGCGAAAGGTGACTCGAAGCGCCCGGAGGCCGCCCCCTTCTCCATCTCCGCTTTCTGCAGGATCGTCTCGAACACCTTCTCGAGCTCCTGCGAAGCCTTCTTCACGCGCAGTCTCACCAGCCCCAGGGACGACTTGTCATCGAAGATCACGACCAGGATCACACGTTGAGCAACCAGTGAGATGTGGATGTTGTCGCGTTCGCCCTCGTGGAAAAGGATCGAGAATTCCTTCTCGCCGATCAACTTCGCCAGCCCGTCCGTCGCCGCGACATTTCCGGCGGTCAGCGATGCCAGCGATGTCGCGTCGACCCCGTGCATATCGCCATGCACGGCGATCTGCTGCCCGTTCTTGTCGACGAGGAAGACGATTTTGGAGTTGGAGTCCCGTTGCAGTCGAGAGATGATCTCCTTGATCTGCTGGTACTCCTCCTCGTACATCACTAAGTCAGGAGAAGCCATTCATTTGCACCGTACGCGGCGATTTGAGAAACAGTGTATAACATAGAGGAAGAGGGGGAGGAAGAAGAACCATCCACTCCTCTCCTCGACATCCGCTCGACCATCCGGTCGGGAGGTCAGATCTCACGTCGTCCTTCCAGCGCCTTCGACATCGTCACCTGATCGGCGTATTCGAGATCCCCACCGACCGGGAGCCCGAACGCGAGCCGCGTCACGCGAGGCCCGTCCGGCCGGAGTTGCTGTGCGATGTAATGCGCCGTCGCCTCCCCCTCCACGTTCGGATTCGTCGCGATGATCACCTCGCGGATGCCGCCGCCCCGCACCCGCCGGAGCAGTCCTGCAATGTCGATCTCGTCCGGCCCGACTCCACGCAGGGGAGAGAGAGCACCGAGCAGCACATGGTACACGCCTCGGAACTCCCGCGTCGACTCGACGGTCGGAATGTTGAACGCCTCCTCGACCACGCAGACCAGCGACGGGTCTCTCCGCGGATCGCTGCAGATCGCGCACGGTTCGACGTCCGTCATGTTGTTGCAGACCGAGCAGCGGAAGATCTTCTGCTTCACGTCGAGGATCGCCGCTGCGAGCGCCTCCGCTTCCACCGCCGGCCGTTTCAGGATGTGGTACGCGAGCCGCGAGGCCGACTTCGCACCGACACCCGGGAGGCGGGTCAGCTCGTTGATCAGGTTTGCCAGTGGAGGAGCGGTCATCGAATTTTCGGCTTCTCTCTCGTCGGATCGGTGCGGTGACTCAGAACATCCCCGGAGGGAGTCCCATCCCGCCCGCCAGGCCTCCGAGCTGCCCCTGCATCTCCTCGTCGACTTTCCGGGAGGCTTCGTTCACTGCGGCGAGAACGAGGTCCTGCAGCATCTCGACGTCGTCGGGATCGACCGCCTCTTTCTCGATCCGGATCTCGAGGAGCTCTTTGCTGCCGCTCATCACCGCAGTGACGATGCCGCCTCCTGCGGTTCCTTCGACGCGCAGGTCGGCCATCTTCTGCTGGAGCTGGGCCTGCATCTGCTGTGCCTGCTTCATCATCTGCTTGATGTTCATTGCGTCTCCTTCGTTCCCTTGGGCGGGACGACTTCACCGCCGAGATGTCTCGCGAATGCCTGGACCACCGGATCCTCTGCGAGCGGCGACGGCTTCGCCTTTGCCGTTCCTTCAGGTGCATCCCCCGTCTCGAAGCGGACCGCCATCGGTTTTCCAGCGACCTCCGATGCGACTTTCCGGATCAGTTCCTGCTGTTCGGCGCCGGTCAGATATTCGAGCAGCGAGCCGTCCGCCGGGTCGAACTCGAACGAGATCGCTCCGTCGTCCACGCGCACGCTCTTCGCCTGACGCAGATAGCTCCCGGTGATCCGCCGCTCTTCGAACACGCGCGAGATGACCGTCGTGGCGAGGTCGCCGCCGGCCGATGCAGGCGAGCCTTGTCGCTCGTTCTTCCCGCCCGATGCAGGCCGGCGTTGTGGGTCGTTCTTCCCGCCCGATGGGGGCCGGCGTTGTGGGTCGTTCGTCTCGAACGAAGCAGGCCGGCGTCCCGCGCCGGACTGCTTCCCCCCGGCCGCGCCATGCGCTCCCCCGGCCGCTCCCCCCCCCGCCAGAACGTCTTCCACCGCCCGGAGTCTCGGAAGCGTTGCCGCCTTCAGAAGCGCGACCTCCACCGCGAGCCGCTGCTGCTCGGACCGGGTCACCAGCTCGTCTTCCCGCAGGAGGAGATTCAGAATCCGCAGCAGCTCCGAATAGTCGAACTGCGCCGCGGCTTCTCTCAGCTTTTCGAGCTCCTCCGCGGAATCCGTGCGCACCAGTGCGTCGCCCGCTCCACTGCAGAGAAGGAGAAGATTGCGCAGGTACGCGAGAAGATCGCGGAAGAGAAGGCGGAAGTCGCGACCGCGCTCGGCGGCTTCCTCGATCGCTTCGAGAATGCCGGCATGGTCTCCCTCGGTGATCCGTTCCGTCAGCGTCGCGAAGAGGTGATTGTCGGAGAGCCCGAGGATGTCCGCGACCTTGGCGACCGTCACCTCCCGGCCGCTGAACGCGATGATCTGATCGAGGAGGGAAATGGAATCGCGAACGCTTCCTTCGCCACGCCTGGCGATGATCTGAAGCGCTTCGCGCTCCGCCTCGATCCCTTCCTTCGCGCAGATCTCTTCGAGCCGGCCGAGGACGTCGTCGGGGGTGATCTTCCGGAGTGCGAACTGCTGGACGCGCGAAAGGATGGTCGCGGGCACCTTGTGCATCTCGGTGGTCGCCATCATGAAGATGACGTGCGGCGGCGGCTCCTCGATCAGCTTGAGCAGCGCGTTCCACGCCGAGTTGGAGAGCATGTGCGCTTCATCGATGATGAAGATCCGCTTCCGGTCGCGCGCCGGCTGGAACTGGGTGATCTCGCGGAGCTCGCGCACGTTCTCGACCTGGGTGTAGGTCGCGGCGTCGATCTCGCGGACGTCGAGGTCGATCCCTTCGGTGATCTCGCGGCAGATCGTGCATTCGTTGCACGGTTCCGCGGTCGGACCGTGGGCGCAGTTGATCGCCTTCGCGAAAATCCGGGCGGCAGTCGTCTTCCCGATGCCGCGGACTCCGGAAAAGAGGTAGGCGTGGTGGATGCGTTGCTGCTCGATCGCGTTCTTCAGCGTCCGGACCAGGGTCTGCTGACCGATGATGTCCGCGAACGTTTGCGGCCGCCATTTGCGGGCGAGTGCCTGATAGCTCATTTGGGCGACAGGTTACAGGGCGCGGCGCGACGTGAAAAGAGGGGCCTGCCCGGAGGATCGTTTCTCCGCTGGGAAGAGCTCAGGTTGACTGCGGCACACAGGGTTGCGATCTTATCGCTGCTTCCTTCCGGACCTGACGAGGTTCGATCGTCCTGCTGCACAGGACCCGAGCTCATCCCAGAGGAGAATCGGGAATGGAGCTCGTACCGGTTCAGAACAACGCGATGCCCCGCGCCGTTCCGTCTCCCGAAAATTGGCGGAGAGAGTGGGATTCGAACCCACGGTACGGGGTTACCGCACACACGCTTTCCAAGCGTGCTCCTTAAGCCACTCGGACATCTCTCCGCGCTCGGGAACGACTCGTTCTGACAAAGAGCTCCGGCCGCGCCGGGCGGCCCGTTCATGGTCGAAAGTGGCGGAGAGAGAGGGATTCGAACCCTCGGTACCGGGGTTACCGGTACAACGGTTTTCGAGACCGCCGCATTCAACCGCTCTGCCATCTCTCCGCAGTCTCGGACTGCTGCACCGCTGGCGTACAACGGTGCTCATTCGGTGGTGAATTTCCTCCCGCGGAGACCGCGGAAGAAGGCCTGCAGCAGCGCGCGCGACTCTTCTTCGCAGAGTCCCTGCTCGAGGAGAACGCGGTGGTTCAGACGCGGATCCTGCACCAGATTGCCGAGCGAGCCGCAGAAGCCGGCCTTCGGATCGGGTGCGGCGAAGATCAGACGGTCGATCCGGGCGTTGACGATCGCTCCGGCACACATGGCACACGGCTCGAGCGTCACCACCATCGTGGTCCCGCTCAGGCGCCAGTCGCCTGCGGCCGCAGCCGCTTCCCGGATCGCCTCGATCTCGGCATGGCCGAGTGGATCACCCGCTTCGCGCCGGTTCCGGCCACGTCCGATGATCTTCCCGTCCGCGTCGACGATCACCGCGCCGATCGGAACCTCGCCCTCGTCTCCCGCCTGGCGGGCGAGGACGAGCGCTTCCTCCATCCAGTCACGCTCACTCATCACCGACAGTTTCTCAAAGAACACGAAGGCGGGCCCGGTGAGCCCGCCGCTCGATCTCGGATTCGGATTGGTGCACCCACGAGGACTCGAACCTCGAACCTTCTGATCCGTAGTCAGATGCTCTATCCAATTAAGCTATGGGTGCTTCGTTCACGACGGCACGTTCAACCCTGAGGTCCCGGTGCGAATTCCGCATTTCCGGCGGAGCGGTCGCGCATTCTAACCCCAGCCGCGCGACCGCGCAAGCCGGACGAGCCGAGGGGCGCGGATCCTCTGATCCGCCGCGAAGATCGAGTTCGGAGCGGACCGAGACGAAGGCGATGGGAGAGGCGGAGCGCTGTTCGGGAAGACGCGGCGCGGAACCCGCGGGGAACGGTCTTCGTGGCGTACGACACGCTTCGCGCACCCCTCGGAGCCATTCCGAAATTCTCCCCGAAGTCCTAGTCACCTTTCCCCCGTTCCGGGTACATCGTCAGTAGACGCGATCCGGTCGCGGACGTAAACTCGCGTCCGACTCTTCCGTAAGTGAATGATCGAAACACCACCGCCAGCCAACGGCAAGGAGATCTGGTGAACGACTCGACCCCCGCCATCGACGTGCGCGGCGTGACCAAGAGCTACGACACATTCGTCGCAGTCAACGACGTTTCGTTCCACGTCCGACCCGGAACGGTGTTCGGACTCCTCGGCCCCAACGGTGCCGGGAAGACCACCACCATCCGCATGATCATGAACATCACCATGCCCGATTCGGGCGAGATACGGATCCTCGGCCAGCCGAGCACCGAAGTCGCGTCGCGGCTGATCGGATATCTCCCCGAGGAGCGCGGGCTGTACCGGAAAATGAAGGTCATGGACCATCTCGTCTTTCTCGGCGAGATTCGAGGCCTCGACCGTGCGACCGCGAAGAAGCGGTCGCTCGAATGGCTCGAGAAATTCGACCTCGGTGAGTGGCAGAACAAAAAAGTCGAAGAGCTCTCCAAGGGAATGCAGCAGAAGATCCAGTTCATCGGCTGCGCGATTCACGAGCCCGAAGTGCTGATTCTCGACGAGCCGTTCTCCGGACTCGACCCGGTGAACACACGGATCCTCAAAGAGACACTTCTCGAGTACCGCGACCGCGGGAAGACCGTCATCCTCTCGACCCACGTCATGGAGCAGGCGGAGAAGATCTGCGACGAGATCGCGCTGATCAACCGCTCCAGGCTCGTGCTGGAGGGGGCCATCGCCGACATCAAACGCCGCTTCTCCGGGAATCGTCTCGTGATCCGTGGTGAGGGCCAGGGCTCCGCGCTGGAGGGACTCGAAGGTCTCGTCGCGGTCAGACAGGAGGATGGGCAACTCGAGATCGACCTCGTGCCCGGCTATCGCGTCTCCGCGTTCCTCCGTCAGGCTGCGAGCCGGTACGAAATCGAGAGCGTCGCCCGGTACGAGATGTCCCTAGACGAGATCTTCGTCCGGGCCGTCAGCGGCGATCCGGTACACGCCGCTGCAATGGAAGGGAGGGCCTGATGCGATCACCCATCTGGGCAATCATGAAACGCGAGTACCTCACGCGCGTTCTGACCAAAGGCTTCTGGATCACCACCGCGCTCTTCCCGCTGATCACCGCCGGCTTCACCATCATTCCTCCTCTCCTGACCGCGAAGGCGAAGGCGAGTCCCGAACCGGTTCGCGTGGTCGACACCACCGGCGACTTCTACCCGATCCTCCGCGATGTGACGGAAAAGGAGGACAAGTCGGCCGGACTCGTGCCGCCTCTGGAGAAAGAGGAGCTCTCCGGCCGCTCGCTCGACAAGGCGCGCCACGATCTGAACAACCTCGCGGCGAAAGGGACGATCCAGGGGTACTACATCATCGATTCGAAGGCGC
The DNA here is from genome assembly GCA_963741955.1 of uncultured Acidobacteriota bacterium. Taxonomy (GTDB): domain Bacteria; phylum Acidobacteriota; class Thermoanaerobaculia; order Gp7-AA8; family Gp7-AA8; genus CAVUKB01. The sequence goes on along the minus strand of CAVUKB010000013.1, from coordinate 11,094 downwards.
TCGAGAGCGGGAAGGTCGTCTACTTCGCCCGGAATCCCTCCAGCATCATCGGAGCCGACATGCTGCGAGCGAACGTCCGCGAGGCGATCACGCGCTACCGGCTGATGCACGCGGGGCTCGCGCCCGCAGCCGTCGAAGCGGCCACCAGGCGGATCGACTTCGACGTCCAGAAGGCGACCAATGACGCCTCGAAGAAGGAGAGCGGCATCACCGCCTTCTTCATGAGCTTCGCCCTGGTGATGTTCGTCTACTTCGCTCTCATCTTCTACGGGATCTACGTCCTCCGCGGAGTGCTGGAGGAGAAGTCGAACCGGATCGTCGAAGTGATCGTCTCGACCGTCAAGCCGTTCCAGCTGATGATGGGAAAGATCGTCGGGATCGGAGCGGTGGGTCTGACCCAGATCGCGATCTGGCTCCTCTGCGCCGTCGCGCTCACCGCCCCTCAGATCGCGACGATGTTCGCCATCTCCAAGGACTTCAAGCCGGCGATCAACGGAACCATGCTCGCGTTCTTCCCGGTCTACTTCCTCCTCGGCTACTTCCTCTACGCCACCATCTACGCCGGGATCGGCTCGATGTTCAACTCCGACGAGGACGCCCAGCAGATGGCGATGCTTCCTCAGATGCTGATCATCATCCCGATGATGCTCCTCATGCCGGTGCTGAAAAACCCGAACGGGACCCTCGCCACGGTCCTTTCTCTCTTTCCGTTCTTCACCCCGATCCTCATGTACATGAGAATTGCGGCCCAGACGCCGCCGATGTGGCAGATCGGACTTTCCGTAGTTATAATGCTCGCTACCATCTTCCTGATGATCTGGATCGTCGCGAAGATTTACCGGGTCGGGATTCTGATGTACGGCAAGAAGCCGACGATTCCCGAGCTGGTGCGATGGTTGCGTTACACGTAGTCTGAGATCGCTTCGGTTTTCAAAGGCTCTACGGTTGGCCACTGCCTGCCCAGCCCTTCCCCGGCCAACCGTGGAGCCCCTTTTTTTATCGCGGATCGAGGATCTGAGAAGCATCGCGGATCGAGGATCTGACGGGAGCCGAAGGTTACCGGTCATCGTCGCACAAACCACAATTTTCGCGCCCCATGGAGAACGGGTCCCCGAGGGGTGCGGATCCTCTCTTCCACCGCGCGACTCACGTTCCCGCCGAGGGGTGCTGATCCTCTCTTCCACCGCGCTACTCACGTTCCCGCCGAGGGGTGCGGATCCTCCGATCCGCCGCGCAGATCTCGTTCGAAGCGGATCGAGACGATGCCTGTGGCAGAAGCGAAGCCGCACTTGCGAGAAAACGCTCCGCGAATGACCCGAGGCACGGTCATCGTCGCGGAAGCCGCGATCTTCGCCGCGGATCAGAGGATCCGCACCCCCTTGGGAGAATGAAGCCGAACGAACCTGCGCCGAGGGGTGCGGATCCTCTCTTCCACCGCGCTACTCACGTTCCCGCCGAGGGGTGCGGATCCTCTCTTCCACCGCGCGACTCACGTTCCCGCCGAGGGGTGCGGATCCTCCGATCCGCCGCGCAGATCTCGTTCGAAGCGGATCGAGACGATGCTCGTGGCAGAAGCGAAGCCGCACTCGCGAGAAAACGCTCCGCGAATGACCACCGGCACGGTCATCGTCGCGGAAGCCGCGATCTTCGCCGCGGATCAGAGGATCCGCACCCCCTTGGGAGAATGAAGCCGAACGGACCTGCGCCGAGGGGTGCTGATCCTCTCTTCCGCCGCGCTACTCACGTTCCCGCCGAGGGGTGCGGATCCTCCGATCCGCCGCGCAGATCCCGTTCGAAGCGTATCGAGACGATGCCTGTGGCAGAAGCGAAGCCGCACTTGCGAGAAGCCGCTCCGCGAATGACCCGAGGCACGGTCATCGTCGCGGAAGCCACGATCTTCGCCGCGGATCAGAGGATCCGCACCCCCTTGGGAGAATGAAGCCGAACGGACCTGCGCCGAGGGGTGCTGATCCTCTCTTCCACCGCGCGACTCACGTTCCCGCCGAGGGGTGCGGATCCTCCGATCCGCCGCGCGAATCATGTTCGAAGCGGATCGAGAGGACGTCCGCGGCAGAAGCGAAGCCGCACTCGCGAGAAAACGCTCCGCGAATGACCCGAGGCACGGTCATCGTCGCGGAAGCCACGATCTGCGCCGCGGATCAGAGGATCCGCACCCCCTTGGGAGAATGAAGCCGAACGGGCCTGCGCCGAGGGGTGCGGATCCTCCGATCCGCCGCGCAGATCCCGTTCGAAGCGGATCGAGACAATTCCCGTGGCAGAAGCGAAGCCGCACTCGCGAGAAGCCGCTCCGCGAATGACCAGAGGCACGGTCATCGTCGCAGAAGCCACGATCTTCGCCGCGGATCAGAGGATCCGCACCCCCTTGGGAGAATGAAGCCGAACGGACCTGCGCCGAGGGGTGCTGATCCTCCGATCCGCCGCGCGACTCACGTTCCCGCCGAGGGGTGCGGATCCTCCGATCCGCCGCGCAGATCTCGTTCGAAGCGGATCGAGACGATGCCTGTGGCAGAAGCGAAGCCGCACTCGCGAGAAAACGCTCCGCGAATGACCCCAGGCACGGTCATCGTCGCGGAAGCCACGATCTTCGCCGCGGATCAGAGGATCCGCACCCCCTAAGAGAGAACGCACCCCCTGGAGAACAGGTCCCACTACCTGTGGCAGAAGCGGAGCAAATCCGAAATCCGAAATCATCCCCCACCCCTCCGCGTTCCCACCTGTGCTATACATTTCACCGGTCACTGCCCGTAGCTCAGGTGGATAGAGCAACAGCCTTCTAAGCTGTGGGTCGCAGGTTCGAGTCCTGCCGGGCAGACCAGAAGAGCATCTGATATCTAGGATCTAGTATCTATTATCTGATTATCTAGTATGTGGCGATGTCTCGATAACAACATCAGATAATAGATAACAGATAATAGATATCAGATGATCTCAGTTGCTTCTCGCGCGCCACGCCATTCCCACCACCACCGCGAGCGTCATCGGAATTGCGGGAAGTGAGAAGTTGAACTCCGCGATTCCGTGAAGCACGAGCGAGACGATCGCCCCGATCGCGCCGAGGATCAACCCTGCCTCTTCGCGGTGCTGTTGTCCCAGCCAGGCCCGGAAGAGGAGCACCAGCGCCGAGGCGACGACCAGCACGCCCAGCGCCGCACCGATGAGGCCTCCCGTGGCGAGAAGCTGCAGGAAGTCGCTGTGCGCATGCTCGACGACGCCGACCAGATCCCGCGGCTGGACGCGCCGGAACGCCTCCTGAAACGTCCCCAGTCCCGACCCGAAGATCGGGAAATGCCGCCACGTGTCGACCGAGAGCTGCCAGAGCTGAACCCGCGTGTCGGAGCCGATCTCCCGCGGATCGGAGGTGAGGAAGCGGAGGAGGGGTGTGTTCCCGATTGCGATCGCGACGAAGAGGAGTCCTCCGAAGAGAGCCAGCGCGGTTCCGGCCACCGTACGGCGCCGCTTCAGCGAGACGCGGGGATGGAGAGGAGAGAGCGCCATCATCAGAACCGTGCTGATGATTCCCGCCGCGACTGCGCCGCGTGAGCGCGTGAGGCCGATCGCCGTGGCGATCACTCCCCACACCAGGATGGCGCGGACCAGAGGGATGGCGCGCTTCTCCAGCCGCGCGGCGGGATCACGCAATCCGACCGCCCGCTCCCGGTTCTTGAGCAGTTCCGTCCAGATCATCCCGAACGCGAGCGCCAGCGCGATCTCGAGGTAGCCCGCAAGGTTGTTCGGGTTCACGAATGCACCGTGAATCCGGTCGGTGGTTTTCCGGTCGCCGAGTGCGTAGAGGATCTGCGCGGCCGCACCCGCGAAAACGGCAACTGCCAGGAACCGCCTCTGGCGCGTGCCGCGCGACGAGAAGCGTCGCGGCGAGGAACGCGGCGGCATACGCGAGAATGATCAGCACCGCAGCGCGTGTTGCGGTCGGAGCGATGGAGATCCGCGGTTCGACCCCTCCGCGCCCGAACAGCGCGAGTACCCGGTTCGAGTCATGGTAGATTTGAGCGCTGTCAGGAGAGAGTGTGCGGGCGAGCGAATCCGAAAGCGGGACGAGCTGGATGATTCCGAGCACTCCGATCGCGGCCAGGCCGGCGACCGGAATCCATCCCGCCCCGACACGGCGGCCGGATCCATCCTCCGCCGAAAGGGTCAGGGCTGCAGCGAGGAGCGCGAGGACCGACACCGCAGCCTGGCCGCCGGGCATGATCGCCCCGTACGGGAACGGCGCCACAACCACCAGAACGACGAGCAGAGCGAACGCGATCCAGTGAACGACGGGAAACTTCTCGAACGACGTCTTGCGGGCTATCGGGCCGGTGAAGCCGTGAATCGTGCTCAACGGTCGGGTCTCCTGATCGGGATCTCTCTGCTTCTCTGCGTTGCCTTCACCGCGAAAGGCGCCGACTTCTACGAGCTTCGCCTGGCGAGTGGAAAAGAAGCGTACCACGCCGGCCGCTTTGAGGACGCTGCTGAGCAGCTCCGCGTGGCGGTTTTCGGATTCCTCGACCGGCCGCTGCTCCTCTCCGAAGGCCTCGCCCGCCTCGTCCTCGCAGAGGAGTCCGCAGGGAATCACTCAGCAGTGCAGGAGGAGCTGACCCGTCTTCCTCGACGCAGAGCGTCGTTACGGCAACTGGTCCAGGCATCCCTCTGGAGCCGCCGCTGCGGCAACGACTCGCGACGCTCCTGCTTCGGGACGTTCCTCCGGAGACGTTTCGCGCCATTCCGTCGCTCGCATCGATTCGCCCCTGAAACCCCGGCGCCGCCGAGAGGGAGGGGCAAGCGCTCGCCGCCGGAACCTTCGCCTGCACAGCCTCCACCCCCGGCCGCCGCCACTCATTTCATCCCCGGCGTCCACGGACGGGACGCTTCCTCCCTCCGAGCTCGCCGCCGATCTCGGCGGGCGAAGGAGAGCGCGGCCCGAGGGGACCGCCCCTCCGCCCTTCGCTGGGCGGGAGAGGCGCTGAGGATCGATCACTGCGAATGTCGAGGGACGGACCCTCCACGCACACCTTCGCGCAATCGACGGCGATTGCAGTGGGGCTCTCGACGAGATTGCGGCGCTCGATTCGAAGACGCGCCAGACCTTCCCCGAGCTCTTCGCGGACCGCTTCGTCTGTCTCGTCGCGCTCGAGCGATGGAGCGACGCGAGAGGAGCGTTCCTGATGGTTCCGTCCGAATTCCTCCCTCGTCCCGATGTCGCCACTGCGCACGAGGCGCTCCGCGACCAGATGGCGAAGGATCCTCGGATGCGCAAGCTCCCACGGCAGCATCGCCGGAGACGCCACCGCCGACAGCGACTCCGACGCGTCCTCCCGCGCCGCGAACCGCGGAGGCGGCCCCCGCCCCGGCGCCAGACAGGAGAACGTGGCAGCGGAGTCCGCACCTGGGATCGCTTCACCGCAGCGATTGCCGAAACGCGGAAGCTGATCGAGTCGGGACAAGCCGCCGAAGCAGAGCAGATCCTCTTCCGCGCAGTCCGCGCTGCGCCGGAGCGCCGTGACGTTCGCCTCGCGTTTCTCGAGGCGGCAGTTCTCGCGAACGACTTCGCGACGGCGCGAGCGCAGGTGCCACTCCTCGAGCCGTTCGGAAAGAGCGAGAGCGTATCGAAATTCTACGCCGCGGTCGCACTCTGGCAGAGCGGCGAGCCCGACGCCGCCCGTCGCTATGCGAAGGAAGCGCGCACCCACATTCGCGTGAACGCATGGGTCGCCGCCTGGCTGGAGAAGATCCTCGGAGGCGAGTAGCGAGAGCAGCTTCGCTCGGATATCTCCACGCAATCTCCCGAGGGGTGCGGATCCCGCGCTGCGGGACCCGCGGCGAACATCGTGGCATTCACGACGAAGACCGTGCCTGCGGCCATTCGCGAAGCGTGTCCCCGCGAGAACAGCTGCGCTCGGATATCTCCACGCAATCTCCCGAGGGGGTGCGGATCCTCCGATCCGCGGCGAACATTGTGGCATCCACGACGAAGACCGCGCCTGCGGCCATTCGCGAAGCGTGTCCCCGCGCGAGAACAGCTGCGCTCGGATATCTCCACGCAATCTCCCGAGGGGGTGCGGATCCTCCGATCCGCCGCGAGGATTGTGGCATTCACGACGACGACCTTGCCTGGGGTCATTCGCGAAGCGTGTCACGCGCGAGAACAGCTGCGCTTCTGCCGCAGGCATCGTCTCGATCGGCTCCGAACACGATTCACGCCGCGGATCGGAGGATCCGCACCCCTCGGAGGACCCCTTGCGCTCGGTCCTCCGCACGAAGTGTTTCCCCTCGGCCCTCCTCCTTCCCCCGGAAAACGACGGCAGGCTCGACCGCCGTCCGAACCACCCCTTGACGTCACGGGTCTCGGGGCGTTACATTCGTGGAACCCCGGATCGCCTCATCCGGATCCGCCCGGATCATGAGGCTGGAGATTATTCGATGAAGAAGAGCCGGATTGCTGTCTGGGTGGGAGCCCTCATCTTTTCGTGCGCGTCGCTGTTTGCGGCCGCGCCGCAGATCACGACTGCGGGTGTTTCGTGCATTCCGGCCAAGGGTCATCAGTTGATCACTGCCCACATCACCGGCACGACTCCGATCATCTCCGCCCGCGTCGTCTTCCGCGCCAGCGACGAGAAAGACTGCAACTGGTCGTATGTGCAGATGCGCCACGCCCAGGGCGATCTCTGGTGGGCCGTCCTCCCGATTCCACTGAGCGCGACACCATCGGTCAACTACCGCATCACGGCCACTGACGACACCTCCGGCTCAGCTTCGACGGAACTGATGAACACAGCCGTGAACGCGTCGTGTCCGGTTCCGACCCTGACCCCCGAGCAGTCGCGCGTCGCGCAGAACCTGGTCGTCGGTTGGACTGAAGCCGATCAGCACCAGGTCCCGTGCGGGTTCGCGTGCAGGGACATCGTCGCCGCGCTCACTCCCTCCGGCGACATGCGCCCGGTGGTCTGCAAAGTCGCGGCGGTTCCGATCTGGCAGCCCGTCGCACTGATCGGCGCCGGTGTGGGCCTCGGCCAGATCCTCCACGAAGATCACAAAGGGAACCCTCCGGTGATCTCCCCCTCGCGTCCGTAAACGCGTCACAGATCATCGCCTTCCGGCGGATCCTCCGATCCCTCGCGCCGCACATGTCTCCCGCCGAGGGGTGCGGATCCCGCGATCTCTCGCGCCGCTCGTGTTCCCGCCGAGGGGTGCGGATCCTCCGATCCGCCGCGCGAATCCTGTTCGAAGCGGATCGAGACGACGCTCGCGGCAGAAGCGAAGCCGCACTCGCGAGAAACCGCTCCGCGAATGACCTCAGGCACGGTCATCATCGAAGACGCCACGATCGTCGCGGCAGATCGGAGGATCTGCACCCCCAAAAGAGAACGCACCCCCTTGGGAGAACGAAGCCGAACGTCTCCCGCCGAGGGGTGCGGATCCTCCGATCCGCCGCGCGAATCTCGTTCGAAGCGGATCGAGACGACGCCTGTGGCAGAAGCGAAGCCGCCCCCGCGAGAAACCGCTCCGCGAATGACCGCAGGCACGGTCATCATCGCGTATGCCACGATCTTCGCCGCGGATCGGAGGATCCGCACCCCCAAAGGAGAACGCACCCCCTTGGGAGAACGAACGTCTCCCGCCGAGGGGCGCGGATCCTCCAATCTCTCGCGCCGCTCGTGTTCCCGCCGAGGGGTGCGGATCCCCCGATCCGCCGCGCGAATCCTGTTCGAAGCGCATCGAGACGCCGCTCTGTGGCAGAAGCGAAGCCGCCCTCGCGAGAAACCGCTCCGCGAATGACCGCAGGCACGGTCATCATCGCGTATGCCACGATCGTCGCGGCAGATCGGAGGATCTGCACCCCCAAAAGAGAACGCACCCCCTTGGGAGAACGAACGTTTCCGCCGAGGAGGTGCGGATCCCCCGATCCGCCGCGCCAATCTCGTTCGAACCGTATCGAGAGGATGCTCGTGGCAGAAGCGAAGCCGCGCTTGCGAGAAACCGCTCCGCGAATGACCACAGGCACGGTCATCATCGCGTATGCCACGATCTTCGCCGCGGATCGGAGGATCCGCACCCCCTCGGGAACGCTCCGCCTTGGGAGAACGAAGCCGAACGTTCCCGCCGAGGCAGAGCGAAGCCCGCGACTCTCGCGACCGCTCACGCCACCCGCCGAGGGGCGCGGATCCCGCGAGGCGGGATCCGCCGCGCGAATCTCGTTCGGAGCGCATCGAGACGCCGCCTGTGGCAGAAGCGAAGCCGCGCTCGCGAGAAACCGCTCCGCGAATGACCACAGGCACGGTCATCATCGCGTATGCCACGATCTTCGCGGCGGATCGGAGGATCCGCACCCCAAAAGAGACGCACCCCCTCGGGAGGACGCTGCCCTCGAATCGCGTTCGGAGCGGATCGAGACGCCGCCCGCGGAAGAAGCGAAGCCCTGCGTCCACTTCGAACTTGACCTCAAACACCGACATCGCGTGGCCCGAAGGGCGAATTCCTCGCCTGAACCGCGCGATATACCCCATATCGAGGATCGACAGCATCCGACGCGTTGGTTTACACTGCTCCGTCAAATAAGTTCGTCGGCAGGTATCGGTGCAACGCATTTCGAATCACTTACGGATCGCGCTCGCGACTCTCGTCGTGGCCCTCGTCCCCCTGATCGCAATTCCTCAGGTCACTTCCGATCAGGTTCCGCGCGAGCGGACCATCCCCCTCCGCCAGCAGATCGACGGGGAGATGGCGGAGAGCCGCTTCCAGCTGGGGCCCATCCGACTCGAGCCGGAGCTGAACCTCAGGAACATCGGCTACGACAGTAACGTCTTCGGCACTCCCGAGAAGCCGGTTTCCGACTGGACTGCCACGGTCTCCGCCGGCGTCGACGCGCTCCTTCCCATCGGCCGCAAGCTCTACCTGCGCGGCGCCGTCCTCCCCGAGTACACTTGGTTCGCCGAGCTCAAGGACCGCCGCAACCTCGGCGGTCACTTCGACGGCGCCCTTCTCGCCCTCTTCAACCGGATGTCCCTGGAAGCGGGAGCCGGGAGCGACGAGTCGCTCGCGAACGTCAGCTCGGAGATTCAGCGACCAGTGGTCTCCAACACCAGCCGGGTCTACGCGAAGAGCGAGATCGACGTCCTTCGGAGGCTCTCCCTCTTCGGCGACTGGGAAGGCCACGACCTCAATTACGATCAGCCGGCCGACGCCGGCAATGCCTACGACGTCACTCTCCTCGACCGCCGCGATACCGTCGCCCGCGGCGGGATTCGTTATCATTTCCGCCCCTGGTTCGACATCGCCGTCGGCGCCGAAAAGACCCGGGCCGAATTCGACAAACAGCCGGAGGTCCGCGACAACCAGTCGACCGCCACGGTGATCGGAATCCACTACGACCGTCCACGCTCATTTCTGGAGCTCTGGGCCGGCCAGCGCAAAGGTGAAGCACTGAACGGATCGCAGTTTCCGACCTACAGCGGAACCACCGGGTCGTATTTCGCGTCGTACTTCCTGCGGAGGCGTCTGGAGCTACAGGCGTTCGGGAGCCGTTCGATCGTACCGGGGCTCTTCGTTGCGAACCCGTACTTCGTCGAGATCCGTAACGGTGCTGGAATCGCGTCGGCAGTCGGCGCCCGGACCACGCTCCGCCTCTATGGTGAGATCGGCACCAACGATTATCCGGTCGAGGTCGTGGTCGGAGGAGAGAACGTGACGAAGCGCGCGGACGACGTGAAGACCTGCGGAGGCGGCTTCTCTTTCCGTCTCTTCCGCACCGTTCACCTCGTCGTCGACGCTTGGAGTCCCAATACAATTCCAACATTTCCGGTTTCGACCGCTCCGTGTTCCGAGTGACGAGCGGCCTCTCTTTCCCAGGAGATTGATCCTTCATGGCCCTGGTGACCCACCCCTGTCATTCCTTCCTCCGCACGGCTCTGCTCACGCTCGCCGCACTGACCCTCCTCGTCCCCTCCTCCCTTCGCGCGCAGGATCCGGGCGAATACCGCCTCGGTCCGAAGGATCTGATCGAGATCAAGGTGCTCGAGATCCCGGAGCTGAACATGGATCGCCGCGTCGGTGACGACGGTGACATCGACCTTCCGCTCCTCGGACAGTTTCCGGTTGCCGGACTCACCGCGAGCGAGGTGCGGGACAAGCCGAGACGATCCTCCGCGCGAAGTACGTGAACCGCGCAAACGTCTCCGTCATCATCAAGGAGTACGCGAACAAGCCCGTGTCGATCCTCGGCGCGGTCGAGCATCCCGGCTCACTCACCATCTCCGGCCGCTGGACACTTCTCCAGGCCATCTCCGCCGCCGGCGGCCTCGCCAGAATGCAGGTAAGAAGATCTTCGTCATACGCCAGGGGACGAAGGGACTTTCGCAGACCCTCGAGATCAACGTCGCCGATCTCTTCACCGGCGCATCCACCTGGAACATTCCGATCTACCCGTCGGACGTGGTGAACATCCCGCCTCGTACCAAGGTGAACGTCTTCGTGCTCGGTGAAGTCCGCACTCCCGGAGCGCTCGAGTTCTCCAGCGACGACCGCCTCACTCTCCTCTCGGTCATCGCGAAGGCAGGCGGGCTCTCCGACCGCGCCTCCAAGCACATCCGGATCAAGCGGCGAGGTTCGGATGGGAAAGACCAGGAGCTGCAGGCCGATTACAACCGGATCGTTTCCGGCCGGGACAAAGATCCCGAGATCAAACCCGACGACGTAGTGATCGTAAAGGCATCGTTCTTCTGATGAGCAAACAGCCCGAATTCTTCGACGACGAGCTTCTCACCGACGAATCATCCCAGCGGGAGGTGCATCTCTCCGAGTATTGGAACGTCATCGTCAAGCGCCGCCGCCTGATTACTCTCGCCGTTCTGGTCGCGGTGGTCTTCGCTGCGGTCGTCTCCCTGATGACGACGCCTCTCTACAAGGCGAATGCGACGCTCAGTGGGAGTCCCGATCCGCGACGCCGTTCGACATCGCCATGACGCAGCCCGTCTTCGAACGGTACAACCCGGAGTTCCTCGCGACGCAGACCCGCCTGATCCGAAGCCGCCAGATCGCCGAGCGGGTGGTCGACCGGCTCAAGCTCACTGAAAATTC
>CAVUKB010000012.1:0-9043 GCA_963741955.1 uncultured Acidobacteriota bacterium | reverse complement strand
ATATCTACTCTGCTACCCGTGGAACTCTAGACGTCTTCGATTCAGGACCGTTTCAATTCTCTGAACGCAGCGCTCCGGCTCGTGAAGCACCTCATGTTCCCAGAACCGAAGCACGTTCCACCCCATCTGCTCGAGCTCTCTCGTGCGCGCTTCGTCGCGGCGCCGGTTCATCGTCCTTTTCTCGATCGAGTAGCCGGTGTTGGAGACCGGTGCCCGCCCGTCAGGACAGTCCGGGCATCCATGCCAGAAACAGCCATCCACGAACACCGCGACCTTCGCGCGCCCGAAACGAGATGTCCGGGCTTTCCAGGAAGGCGCCGGTGAAGGCGATAGCCGCGCAACCCGCAGAGCCAAAGGAGTTTCCTGAGCCGGACTTCCGGCTTGGTATCCCGAGACCGGATGCGTGACATGTTGTACGAACGAGTGGGTTTGTCGTGGACATCCATCAGCAAAATCTACCTAATGTAGAAAGCTCGCACTTTGTTTCAGCGTTCGCTACACTGAACCGGAATGTCCCCGACAGTGTTCGAAATCTGCGCCGGAGGTGGCGGCCAGGCTCTCGGGTTGGAAGCCGCGGGATTCGGTTGCGTCGGCGCCGTGGAGATCGAGTCACCGGCCTGCGCCACGCTGCGTCTGAACAGGCCAGAGTGGAACGTGATGGAGGCTGACGTCCGGAACGTTAGCGGACAGGATTTCCGGGGTGTCGATCTTCTCGCGGGTGGCGTTCCGTGTCCCCCGTTTTCGATCGCGGGGAAGCAACTCGGAAGCGGTGACGAACGGAATCTCTTCCCGAGGCGCTGCGGCTGACCGAAGAAATTCGCCCTCGAGCCGTGATGCTTTAGAACGTCCCAGGTTTCGCTTCGGAGAAGTTTCGCGACTACCGGCAGGGACTCTTCGCGAAGTTTCGCAAACTTGGCTACAACCCGGACTTCCGGATCTTGAACGCCCGCGATTTCGGTGTACCGCAACTGCGGCCCCGGTGCATCATCGTCGCTCTTCGCGAAGATGAGATGAACTACTTTCGCTGGCCATCTCCAGGAGAAAGGTGCCCAAGGACCGTCGGCGCTGCCGTGGGCGATCTGATGGGGTCCCGGAGATGGGCGGGCGCCGAGAGATGGGCAGAGGGTGCCGATCACGTGGCGCCAACGATCGTCGGTGGCTCGAAGAAGCACGGCGGACCAGATCTCGGACCGACGCGCGCTCGTGAGCAGTGGGCGAAGCTGGGCGTGGACGGTCTGGGCGTCGCCGCCGAGCCACCCGGGCCCGATTTTCCGCTCGACGGCAAACCCAAGCTTACCGTTCGCATGGTTGCCAGAATCCAGGGTTTTCCAGACGAGTGGGAGTTCTTCGGGAAGAAGACTCCAGCATATCGCCAAGTTGGCAACGCGTTTCCGCCACCCGTTGCCGAGGCCGTGGGCAGGGCGATTCTGGCGGCGTTCGAGGGCGCATACCAGCCCGCGTTTGACGGACGCCAGATGAGAATATTCGACGGCGATGAGAAGAGGGCTACTGCGTGAGGGGTGGCCACGATAGAAAGCCGAAAAGGGTCGAAGACGCGAATACGCGAGTTTCTCCTCGCGAACCTGGGTAGGGTCGTCACGTCGGATGAAATTCGTGAGGCTTCAGGCAATGCTTCAGAGTGGGCCCGGCGTCTGCGTGAACTGCGCAACGAGGAGGGCTATCAGATCCTCTCCCACCGTGATCGCGACTTCCTCAAGCCGGGCGAATATCTGCTCGAGACGAACAAGCGGCTTCCGGCATTCGAGAGATCGATTTCAAAAGAAACCAGAGCCTTCGTGCTCGAGAGGAACGGCTATACCTGCCAGATGTGTGGTGCCGCAGCCGGTGACGAGGACACTCTTTACCCGACCAGGACTGTCCGGCTGACAATCGGACACATCGTTGAAAAGGACAAAGGTGGCGGTGATCATCCAGGAAACCTTCGTGCCCTCTGCACCAATTGCAACGAAGGTCTTCAGAACATCTCCCCACCAAAGCCCGACCGCCTTCAACTACTCACCTATGTGAGAAAGGCCACTCGTGATGATCAGCGAGCTGTGCTCGAGTGGCTGAAGACCAAGTTCGCCGATTAGGCCGAAGCTGTTGACTCGGAATCCCGCACCTGTCGGTCGCCCCGCCGCTTGGTCTTTACTTCGTTCGAAGTTGAGCGCTTCGTGGAAAGCCGGGTTTACCACCAATATCGCACCGCCGGACGCGGAAGCCTTGCGTAGAATCGCCTTTAGAATTGGCATTTCATAGTTGCAGTTGTAAATGTACGTAACGCCGGTGTCTCCACGACGAATGCCCAGAACTCCGAACCGAGAGCAGAAGCGCTTTCGCAGCAGCGGCAGCGTCGGCACTGAGCCCGAGCCCAGAGAGAATTTTGGAGATATACTCCTCGCTGAACTCGGTGGGTTCTTCCAGGAACGCGAGGAGCAGATCCTCAGCCTCCGGTCGGATGTCTCGGATCTCGAGACCGACATCGCGGACGAGGTCCATAGAATAGGCCCGCAGACCTTTGGAGATGTCACTTTCCAAAATAGTGTCGTGGCCGAGATTGACAGCAGATCCCCTGCAATGATTAACGAGATCGATTAGTGCACGAGGTCGCATGAGGCAGCGATCGATTAAGTATTGAGAGGATTCCTCACCGCTGACGTGGCTCACACAGATTGCCCTCCAGAGTTCCTCGAAGGGCTGGTCCGGCATATCGGAGAAGACCATTCGTCGGCGAAGCAACTCCCTCAGCAAATCCTCGTCCGACCAATCGAGTGTAGCTCGCCCCTCCTTTCCGCGGTCCGGAGTCGTATCGACGAGCAGCTCAAAGACATCGTTGCGCAGAAACACGACCGTTTGCGCGGCGACCTTTTCGCGATGAAGATGGCGTTCAATCTTCCTGGAGGCCTGAGAAGGCAACGGATTAACAGAAGGTCAGCGCCCTCCACCCCTTGGGTTGGCCACCCCTTATCTAAATTGTCGAACAGAAGCCACAGCCCATTCTTCCAACCCAGGTAGCGAGTGCATTCCTCTCTCAACCTGGGCACGTCGTGACGGTACAGTAGCTGAGTAATCTCGGGCGCATCGAGTCGGGAGCTTCTTCGCGAGCCGTAGCGCTCACGGGCCAGAAGATCGGGGCCAGGCCTTCGATTCTCGCTTGCAGGTGTAAGCGACTCGATGGCCTGTAGTTAGCGACACGGTGACTTTGACTCTGAACGGAGAAAGCGGTGTGAGCGCGTCGCTTCTCGGATAATTCGTAAGATGCTCGATCGAATGCGGCGTAGTGGACTGGTGTCGATGAAGATCGGAACGGATTCAGGCCAGAAGATCGGGGCCAGGCCTTCGATTCTCGCTTGCAGGTGTAAGCGACTCGATGGCCTGTAGTTAGCGACACGGTGACTTTGACTCTGAACGGAGAAAGCGGTGTGAGCGCGTCGCTTCTCGGATAATTCGTAAGATGCTCGATCGAATGCGGCGTAGTGGACTGGTGTCGATGAAGATCGGAACGGATTCGGCCTCCGTCTCGTGGCGAAACCTGGACCGGGCGTCACTTGGAACGAGGCTCCGCCAGGGCGAATCGTGAAGAGTGGTCAGTTTTCAGGAAATCGCGGTTCGCGTCAGAACGGCGGCGGGCCGGGCGAATCGCGGATGACGTCCGCCGGAGGGAGCATCGGCCAGATGGGAACGGCGCGGGGAGGCGCGGCATCTGAGTTGCCCGCGAGGAGCGACGCGAGGCAACGGTCGGCGAGATCGCGGAGAAGCCGGTCGTTCACGAGCTCGCGCTCGCAGCGGGCGATGAGGTTCGAGACGTGGCCGGTGCTGCCGAGCCGGAGGGTCGCGGCGATCGGACGGAGCCTCTCCGCGCTCTCGTAGCGGCCGAGCCAGGCGGTCATCATCCGCGCGGCTCCGCCGCGGCCGTGGCGGATTTCGCTCTCGTCGATGTCGAACACCGAGGCGATCGTCTCGACGACCTTGCCGAGCTTCGCACGGCCGACGGTGCGCTGCGTCTTCGGATGTTCATCGCTGCGCGGCTTCTCTTCGACGATCGCGCGCATCGACTCGACCCACGGCTCGGTGCCGAGATAGATCTGATTCACGAGCTTGTCCCAGAGGCGGCTGCGGTCGTGGAGTTTCTCGTAGACGAACGCGCGGTAGTTCTCCTGCGCTTCGTCACGTGTCGCGCCGCGACGGAGCATCCAGTCCATGCAGAGCCACTCCGGCGCAGGCTCGAACCCAGCCATGGCGCGGTAACTCGACCAGCGGTACTGCTCCGGAAGCTCGACCATCTTCGCCCGAACGGGATTCAGCACCACGTACCGCATCACCTCGGCGAGGTACGCTTCCTTCTCGATCAGGAAACTGCTGAACCGCCCCTGCAGAAGATGCCCGACGCGTTTGTACTTGCGGTTGAACCACTGCGCGTACGTGCCGTTGAGCCAGTGCATTCCTTCGGAGAGTGTCTCGCGCGGCGTCTCGATGACGAGGTGGAAATGATTCGTCATCAGAACGTACGCATGGATCATCCAGTCGAACCGCCGCACTGCCTCGGCGAGAAGGGTGAGGAACATCAGGCGATCCGCATCGCATCGGAAGATCGGCTTGCGTTCATTCCCGCGCGAGGTCACGTGGAAAAGCGCCCCGGGGAACTCGAGGCGAAGTGGTCGTGCCATGCGATCGAGAGTACCTCGGATTTTCCGAAATACCGAGGGTTCTACTCCTCGTAGAATCGGCGGCGACTCCCGAGGCCCTGCTCGGAGGTGTAACGCGGTGATCCGGCAGCGGGTATCGTAGAATATGGTGCAGCAAGGGAGGCGACGAAGTGACGCCGTGACAAAGAGTTAGGGGAGAGAACCGCCAGGCGAAGCCCTGACCCCAAAGTTCGACCCCAAAGTTCCGGGGGAATCGGAATACAAGGGAGTCGTGGTGAAGGATCGCCCTCGGCCAAGTTCGGTGAGTGGATCTTGAGCGGAGTGCCAAACGTATTCGACGGGTTCCGAAACACTCGCCTCGACCGAGAGAGTGGCAGATTCACCGTAATGAACTTCCGTGTCCTTAGGGTCGCTCGTCACGATAGGCCAGAGGCACTGCGGCACCGAACATTCGAGTGAGAGGTAGTACTCCCCGCCGGCGCCCTCGTCCTGAGTCGTGGCGGTCAGGTCATAGGCTCCGGCCTGGTTGAAAGTTCCTCAAAGTTCCTTTTGTTGCAGGAGGCTCGGGCGCAGAGCGTCTTCTGTCGGATTACCCCCATTCGCATGCGCCTCCACGGCGCGAGGGTTCCGCGCGTCGGAGTGCTTCGGCGACGGCCGGAAGAAGACGAAGCTCGGGCCCCGCTCAATCGACCGGCACGATCGTCACCGGAGAGGTCCAGGGGAACGGGATGGTCGTCGCGAGTGCGGCGAAGGAGGGATCGCGCAGCGCCGTCCCGCGAACCGACGCCAGAACCCGCAACGGCGCCGGAGGAAGGTTCGCCGCCCGCCACACTCCGTGCGCATCGCTCGCCACCTCACTCCACGTCGCGATGGCGAGAGGAATCCCGGTCAGCTCGACGCCTTCCAGCCACGCAGCGATCTGCGCCGAGCCGCCGGTCACCAGCGTCAACGGCGGGGTGGGTGGCTCGAGCGTCCACTGCGCCGTCTCATTCCCCCACCGGCGCACGAGCGTTGCCCCCTCCCGGTGCCTCACCAGGAGCAGCGACCGATCCGCCGCGTCGGGAATCTCCACCGACCCAGCTCCGTCCGCCACCCCGCGCCAGAGTGGATTCAGTCCGGAGTCGAACGCCCAGACCTCAGCCCCGGCCGCTCCGCGCCCGCCGGCGAGCGCGATGTGCAGCGTCGCCGAAGCCGAAGTCTTTCGCAGTCGGATCTCCACCTCCCCAGTGCGGTTCGAATCATCGAGGATCATGTCCACAGTTTCGCCTGGATCATAGTGTTCGGCACGGACCGCGGCGTGCACCTTCCCGCTTCGCAAGGGAGGAAAAACGACCACGCCCTCCGCGTCGCTCTGCAGACGGAGAACCGTCGTCTGCTCTTCGCCCCGATCGTCGATCCATATGTTTCCCACCGTCGCAGCGGCACCGGCAATTCCGCGTCCGGTCGACGCGTCGACCACGCGGATCTTCCAGTCGGTGCGCGGGATGCGGAAGTCGACGGTCCCGCTCTCCTCGATCCGCCGGAACGGTTCGAGCCAGGGGGGGAGGGAGAGCTCCTTCAGTCGAACCCGGACGGTATAGGTCCCGTCGTACCAGAGCGTCGTTTCGTACGATCCGTCTTCCGCGGTCTCCACCCGCACCCACTCCGCGCCATTGCGGAACGAGATCTCGGCGGGAACCGGGTCGTCGCCGTAGACGACGTCGCCGTGAATCCGGAGAGGATGGAGATCGAAGGCGGCGTCTCCGTCGTCGCCCGAGCCGAGATCGATCGGCTGGCGGAGTTGCCATCTCCCCAGCTGCAGGGTGACGTCGAGCCGTTCCGCGGGGAGTGCGGGAAGGGTCTGGGCTCCGGTGTGCGCCTCGACTCGCCTCACTTCCCCTCGATCGGAAGCGCGACGGATCACGAGCCGGGCATCTTCGGGAATCGAACCGTCGGGGACCAGGATCGAGACCCGGGCGGAGGGGAGAGCCCGGCCGGTTGTGCGAAGCGTCGTCACCCGGCCGGGACGGAGTCGCAGCTCGCGGTCGGGGAGGAACATCGAATCCGATGCGACGTGCATCGTCGCGATGCCGGGGGTGACGCCGTACCAGATCGCGATGGTGCGCTCGAATCCGTCGATGAGGACATCCGGCTCGCGCGAGCCGTCGTTCTCTCTCAGGCGCATGGTCACTCCGCCGGCGCTGGAGCGGCGTGCGGCGGGAGGTTTTTCGACCACCACGAGAACGTCCGCGGTGTCGTGCGGCGGGTCGGGCCAGACGCGGGCCGTGGCTCCCCCGCCGAGATCGATCGGCCGCGAGATCGCGAGCGCGTCCCCCCGGGAATCGAACCGGCCGACGATGATTCTTCCCGCGGGCATCCTCGCCGGATCGTGAATGTGCTCCGCGGCAATCCGTCGTTCGAAGATCCTCCCGCGGCCGCCTATCCGGTGGTTGCCGTCGACACTCACGAGGCGGATGCTCTCGCCTGCGGCGGGAGTGTGCTCCGGCGGAATGGAGACCTGACCCGCACGGACCAGGATGTCGAAGACGGCCGTTCCGCGCCCCTCGAACGGAACGTCGGTGAAGAACAGGACCGAAGGCATCGCACTGATCCGTCCGTTCCCCTCGAGCCAGTACGTGAGTTTCCCTCAGCCGCCGGAACCATCGTCCGCAGGGAGCGGTGGTCTCGCGATCCGATGCGCCGCGGGGGACGAGGTGGACGCGGCAGCCCTCGGCCGGGAGGAGCGCCGCGTCTCCGAGCGTTTCCACCGGGCCGCGGGTGGGCCAGAAGAGGATCGCCCGGCGGCCGTCGATCTGCCCGGTGGACGGATCGGGCGGGCGGATCGCTCCCGCGGCGAGCGGCGCGGCGACGAGGAGCGTCGCGAGGAGCGTCAGAAGATGCTTTGTGTCGTGCAGCATTCGACGTTGTCCATGCTTCCGCATCCGTCAATCAACTGAACGCACGCCCTCTCGGGTTCGGAGGGAATATTCGGCGTACAGTAGCCCTCGTACCACCTGATCACGATACAGCGTATCGCGCCAAACTAAATCTGACCGAAGGGAGAATCGTCGCGCCAAAAAGAATCTGACCGGGGCATCCTCTGCGGGGGAGGGTGCGATGAAGGCGAAAGATCGACACGAACAGGCACGGCGATCTCGGAACGATACCGGAAGGCAGGGCGGAAGGAGAAAGCGATCATCCCCGACGCGTTTGCATGGAGCGGGGCTGAACCGCAAGTATGCGATCTCATTGCTCCGCAACCCGCCTTAGAAGAACGGCCGGAGGCGGGAACGACCTGGAGGAAGAAGAAGATTCGGCGGCGGTGATCGACGTGCTCGAGGGCATCTGGGAAGCGGCCGATTATCCATGCTGGTGAGGCCAATTCGATGCTCCGGTTGTGGCTTCCTACGTGAAGATTCTACCTCAGAGTTGAGCAGGCCGTGTCGTGACCCACGATCGAACGACCGCTACCTGCGGGAGGGCGGACGGCGGATCGGCGGAAGCTCTACGGTCGAACCAACCCCGGCACGCTTCTCAAGCATCACATCCCGATCCGCACCGATCGGTGGGATGTCCGGGATCCCGGCTGGTGTGAGATCGATCTGGTGTCGCACTCCGGGCCGTGTGCCGATGGCGAGTTCGCCCACTCACTGAACTTCACCGACATCCACTCGACCTGGACCGAGACCCGGGCGGTTCTGAGTAAAGCCCAGACCGGTATCGTCGCGGCGATCGACTGCATCCGGGTTGCGCTGCCCTTCCGTCTTTTCGGAATCGACTCTGACAACGGCAGTGAGTTCATCAACGGTCATCTCTATCGGTACTGCCTCCGCAACAAGGTTCAGTTCACCCGGGGACGGCCTACAAGAAGACGACAACGCCCACATCGAGCAGAAGAACTGGACCCACGTCCGACGGCTCGTAGGCTGGGAGCGGATCGATACCCGTGCGGCCGTGGACGCGTTGAACGATCTCTATGCGAAGGAGTGGCGGCTGATGATGAACCTGTTTCAGCCCTCGGTGAAGCTCATCCGGAAGGAACGAATCGGCTCTCGTACACGGCGCGTCTACGATGCGCCCCGCACGCCCCTCGATCGCCTCCTCGCCGACAATCCGCGTTCTCCGAGCTCGCCCGTCTCGCTGCGCTCCGTGCGGCGCTCAACCCCTTCGAACTATCCGACATCATCGAACGAAAGCTCGCCCGCGTTCACCACCTCAACGGAAAAAGCTCGACGCGAGCACGCTCTCTGAACCGTCGCACCCTCTCCTCGATCCTCCCCCTCGAGGGGGAGGACGCCACCACCCCGAGGTCCACCGATGCCAGCGTCTAAGAAGCCAAACCAACGACCCCCTTCGGTCAGATCCAATCTGACGCGACGATCCCCCCTAAAGTCAGATTTTCATTTGACGCGACAGGT
>CAVUKB010000011.1:0-10532 GCA_963741955.1 uncultured Acidobacteriota bacterium | reverse complement strand
GTAGCCGTACGAGTAGCCGTAGTAGTAGTACTGACCGTAGCCGCCGGCGTCTTCGCGGAGGTTGTTGAGGAGGACGCCGAGGATTCGGACGTTGCCGCGCTGGAGCATGTCCCGGACGCGGAGGATCTGCTCGCGGGGGGTCTTGCCGCCGTGGATGGTGAGCACAAGGCCGTCGGTGGCGGCGCCGAGGATCATCGCGTCGGCGACGAGGGAGAGCGGAGGGGTGTCGAGGAGAACGTAGTCGAAGTTCTCGAACGCGAACTCGAGGAACCGCTTCATCGCGTCGGAAGCGAGAAGACCGGAAGGATTGGGTGAGTTGGGTCCGGCGGAACCGCCCAGACTGCCGGGATCTGCGTCTGCTGGATGATCTCTGCCGCTTTCGCGTTCATCGCCAGGATGGACGTGAGTCCCTGCCGGTTGGACATCTTGAGGATCTCGTGTATGCGCGGCTTGTGGAGGTCCGCGTCGATGAGAAGGACTTTCTTTCCGAGCTGTCCGAGCACCGCGGCGAGGTTGACCGCGGTGGCCGACTTCCCTTCGCCGGGAAGACTCGAGGAGATGACCATCGACTTGAGCCCGCCGGCACGGGAGAGGAGGAGCGATGCGCGGAACGCGCGATACGCTTCGGCGACGACCGCGCGGGGGTGGGTGTGCGGAAGAAGTTCGACGTTCCCGAATCCTCGCCCGGTGGCTTCGGCCCCTGTTTGCCCTTCCGCTTCCGGAAGTACTTCCCGTAGCCGTAGCCGTAACCTTTGCCGTTCGCGTCGCCGACCGCGGGAATGATGCCGAGCGGCGGGAGGCGGAGGATCGACTCGATCTGCTCCGGAGTGCGGATGCTGCGGTCGAGGTACTCGAGGAGAAACGCGAGTCCGAGTCCGGCGAGCGCGCCGAGGAAGAGGGCGAGCATGCCGTTGCGGCGGTAACTGGGACGGAAGCGGACGTTCGGCGGGAGCGCTCGGTCGACGACCCTGATATTCGAGACGCGCTCTCCGCGGAGACGCGAATTGATCTCCGTCTCGGCCTGGCGCTTGAGGAGGAGATCGAGGAGGGCGCGCTTGGTCTCGACCTCTGTCTTCAGGTTGTTGTACTCGACGGCGTTGCTGTTGAGCGCCATCGCTTCAGTTTTCTGTCCCTGCAGGACCGCCTTGAGGTTCTCTTCCCGGCGGCGTGCAGTGAGGTAGTCGTTTCGCGCGACGTCGCGTGCCTTCGCGATGGTCTCCTGCATCACCTCGTCGAGGTTCTGCCGCCCCTTGTCGATCTGCGCCTTGAGCTGCTGCATGGCCGGCCACTCGGGCTTGAAGAGGTTCAGCTTCTCGGCGTAGTCGCGCTCGAGCTTCGCCTGGTCGTTACGGAGCTGGGCGACCAGCCCGCTGGAGAGGGAGTCGGCGATCGATTCCGGTTTCGCGTTCTGGAGCTGGTAGTAGCGCGCTTCCTTGTCGACGCGGTCCGCGACGGCGGCGGCATAATCTTTGTTCAGCGACTCGAGCTTCTGCAACGTGATGTTTGTGGTGGGGTCGACGGAGACGATGTCCGTCCGCTGCGAGTACGCCTGGAGCTTCTTCTCCTTGTCGTCGAGCTCCGCCTTGAGCTGCTCGATCTGTCCGGAGAGAAAACGAGAGGCCTGCCCGAGAGCTCCGTACTTCGTTTCGAGACTCCATTCGATGTACGACTCGGCGACCGCGTTCGCGATCTCCGCGGCGAGCTTCGGAGAGGTGGACGTGTAGGAAAGCTCGACCAGATCGGTGCCACGAACAGGCGTGGTCTCGATCCCGCTCTGGACGCGGATCGCGGCGACGATCCGGTCGCTGGTGGCAGAATCGGGATCGCTCTGTCCCGCGCTCTGGAACGCGCCGCTCTTTTTCTCGAAGAACTCCGAATTTTCAGTGAGCTTGAGCCGGTCGACCACCTGCTCGGCGATCTGGCGGCTTCGGATCAGGCGGGTCTGCGTCGCGAGGAACTCCGGGTTGTACCGTTCGAAGACGGGCTGGGTCATCGCGATGTCGAACGGCGTCGCCGACTCGGGAGAGACGCTCAGCGTCGCATTCGCCTTGTAGAGAGGCGTCGTCATCAGGGAGACGACCGCAGCGAAGACCACCGCGACCAGAACGGCGAGAGTAATCAGGCGGCGGCGCTTGACGATGACGTTCCAATACTCGGAGAGATGCACCTCCCGCTGGGATGATTCGTCGGTGAGAAGCTCGTCGTCGAAGAATTCGGGCTGTTTGCTCATCAGAAGAACGATGCCTTTACGATCACTACGTCGTCGGGTTTGATCTCGGGATCTTTGTCCCGGCCGGAAACGATCCGGTTGTAATCGGCCTGCAGCTCCTGGTCTTTCCCATCCGAACCTCGCCGCTTGATCCGGATGTGCTTGGAGGCGCGGTCGGAGAGCCCGCCTGCCTTCGCGATGACAGAGAGAAGAGTGAGGCGGTCGTCGCTGGAGAACTCGAGCGCTCCGGGAGTGCGGACTTCACCGAGCACGAAGACGTTCACCTTGGTACGAGGCGGGATGTTCACCACGTCCGACGGGTAGATCGGAATGTTCCAGGTGGATGCGCCGGTGAAGAGATCGGCGACGTTGATCTCGAGGGTCTGCGAAAGTCCCTTCGTCCCCTGGCGTATGACGAAGATCTTCTTACCTGCATTCTGGGCGAGGCCGCCGGCGGCGGAGATGGCCTGGAGAAGTGTCCAGCGGCCGGAGATGGTGAGTGAGCCGGGATGCTCGACCGCGCCGAGGATCGACACGGGCTTGTTCGCGTACTCCTTGATGATGACGGAGACGTTTGCGCGGTTCACGTATTTCGAGCGGAGGATCGTCTCGAGCTTGTCGCGAACTTCGCTCGCGGTGAGTCCGGCAACCGGAAACTGTCCGAGGAGCGGAAGGTCGATGTCACCGTCGTCACCGACGCGGCGATCCATGTTCAGCTCCGGGATCTCGAGCACCTTGATCTCGATCAGATCCTTCGGACCGAGGCGGTATTCGCCCGGATCCTGCGCGCGAAGGGAGGAAGGAACGAGGATCGTCAGTGCGGCGAGCGTGAGCAGAGCCGTACGGTAGAAGGAATGACGGGGATGGATCACCAGGGTCATGAAGGATCAGTCTCCTCGGAAAGAAAGACCGCTCGTCACCCGGAAGATGGAGCGGTCGAAACCGGAAATGTTGGACGTGTACTTCGATTCGGATGCGTCGATGACGAGGTGAACGGTCCGGAAGAGACGGAAGGAGAAGCCGCCTCCGTAGGTCTTCACGTCGTCCGCGCGCTTCGTCACGTTCTCTCCTCCGACCACGACCTCGACCGGATAGTCGTTCGTGCCGATCTCACCATAGAGGCGGAGCGTGGTCCGCGAGCCGACAGCCGACGAGATGCCGGCGCCGTTACGGATCTCGACGAAGTACGGGTTCGCAACGAAGAGCCCCGGTACGATCGAACGGCTCCCGAACGCCTGTAGCTCCAGACGCCTCCGCAGGAAGTACGACGCGAAATACGACCCGGTGGTTCCGCTGTAGGTCGGAAACTGCGATCCGTTCAGTGCTTCACCTTTGCGCTGGCCGGCCCAGAGCTCCAGAAATGAGCGTGGACGGTCGTAGTGGATTCCGATCACCGTGGCGGTCGACTGGTTGTCGCGGACCTCCGGCTGTTTGTCGAATTCGGCCCGGGTCTTTTCGGCGCCGACGGCGATGTCGAACCAGGGGCGGAAATGATAACGAATCCCGCCGCGGGCGACGGTATCGCGGCGGTCGAGGAGAGTGACGTCGTACGCATTGCCGGCGTCGGCCGGCTGATCGTAATTGAGGTCGTGGCCTTCCCAGTCGCCGAAGAGGGAGAGCCTCCGAAGGACGTCGATCTCGCTCTTCGCGTAGACCCGGCTGGTGTTGGAGACCACTGGTCGCTGAATCTCCGAGCTGACGTTCGCGAGCGACTCGTCGCTCCCGGCTCCCGCTTCCAGGGACATCCGGTTGAAGAGGGCGAGAAGGGCGCCGTCGAAGTGACCGCCGAGGTTGCGGCGGTCCTTGAGCTCGGCGAACCAGGTGTACTCGGGGAGGACGGCGCCGCGCAGGTAGAGCTTGCGGCCGATGGGAAGGAGCGCGTCGACGCCGGCGGAGACCGTGGCAGTCCAGTCGGAAACCGGGTTCTCGGGAGTGCCGAAGACGTTACTGTCGTAGCCGATGTTCCTGAGGTTCAGCTCCGGCTCGAGTCGGATGGGCCCCAGCTGGAAGCGGCTCTCCGCCATCTCCCCGTCGATCTGCTGGCGGAGGGGGATGGTCCGCTCGCGCGGAACCTGATCGGAAGTGACCTGAGGAATTGCGATCAGGGGGACGAGGGCCACGACGAGAGTCGCGAGCGCGATCCGTAAGTGATTCGAAATGCGTTGCACCGATACCTGCCGACGAACTTATTTGACGGAGCAGTGTAAACCAACGCGTCGGATGCTGTCGATCCTCGATATGGGGTATATCGCGCGGTTCAGGCGAGGAATTCGCCCTTCGGGCCACGCGATGTCGGTGTTTGAGGTCAAGTTCGAAGTGGACGCAGGGCTTCGCTTCTTCCGGGGGCGTCGTCTCGATCCGCTCCGAACGCGACTCGCGCGGCGGGTAGGTTCGTTCTCCCAAGGGGGTGCGTTCTGTTTTGGGGTGCAGATCCTCCGATCTGCCGCGACGATCGTGGCGTCTTCGATGATGACCGTGCCTGGGGTCATTCGCGGAGCGGCTTCTCGCGAGGGCGGCTGCGCTTCTGCCACGAGCGTCGTCTCGATCCGCTTCGAACAGGATTCGCGCGGCGGATCCCGCCTCGCGGGATCCGCGCCCCTCGGCGGGAACATGAGCGGCGCGAGAGATCGGAGGATCCGCACTCCTCGGCGGGAGACGTTCGTTCTCCCAAGGCGGTGCGTTCTCTTTTGGGGTGCAGATCCTCCGATCTGCCGCGACGATCGTGGCGTCTTCGATGATGACCGTGCCGGTGGTCATTCGCGGAGCGGCTTCTCGCGAGGGCGGCTGCGCTTCTGCCGCAGGCGTCCTCTCGATCCGCTCCGAACGAGATTCGCGCGGCGGATCCCGCCTCGCGGGATCCGCACTCCTCGGCGGGAGACGTTCGTTCTCCCAAGGGGGTGCGTTCTCTTTTGGGGGTGCAGATCCTCCGATCTGCCGCGACGATCGTGGCGTCTTCGATGATGAACGTACCTGGGGTCATTCGCGGAGCGGCTTCTCGCGAGGGCGGCTTCGCTTCTGCCACGAGCGTCGTCTCGATTCGCTTCGAACGAGATTCGCGCGGCGGATCGGAGGATCCGCGCCCCTCGGCGGGAACATGAGCGGCGCGAGAGATCGCGGGATCCGCACCCCTCGGCGGGAGACGTTCGTTCTCCCAAGGGGGTGCGTTCTCTTTTGGGGTGCAGATCCTCCGATCTGCCGCGACGATCGTGGCGTCTTCGATGATGACCGTGCCTGTGGTCATTCGCGGAGCGGCTTCTCGCGAGGGCGGCTGCGCTTCTGCCACGAGCGTCGTCTCGATGCGCTTCGAACAGGATTCGCGCGGCGGATCGGAGGATCCGCACCCCTCGGCGGGAGACGTTCGTTCTCCCAAGGCGGTGCGTTCTCCTTTGGGGGTGCAGATCCTCCGATCTGCCGCGACGATCGTGGCGTCTTCGATGATGACCGTGCCTGAGGTCATTCGCGGAGCGGTTTCTCGCGAGTGCGGCTTCGCTTCTGCCGCGAGCGTCGTCTCGATCCGCTTCGAACAGGATTCGCGCGGCGGATCGGAGGATCCGCGCCCCTCGGCGGGAGACGTTCGTTCTCCCAAGGCGGTGCGTTCTCTTTTGGGGTGCAGATCCTCCGATCTGCCGCGACGATCGTGGCGTCTTCGATGATGACCGTGCCGGTGGTCATTCGCGGAGCGGCTTCTCGCGAGGGCGGCTGCGCTTCTGCCGCAGGCGTCCTCTCGATCCGCTCCGAACGAGATTCGCGCGGCGGATCGGAGGATCCGCGCCCCTCGGCGGGAACATGAGCGGCGCGAGAGATCGCGGGATCCGCACCCCTCGACGGGAACATGAGCGGCGCGAGAGATCGGAGGATCCGCACCCCTCGGCGGGAACATGAGCGGCGTGGCGGGGTGGGTTCGAATTCTTCCCAAAAAGCAGTTTCGCGGCGGATCGGAGGATCCGCGCCCCTCGGCGGGAACATGTGCGGCGCGAGGGATCGGAGGATCCGCCGGAAGGCGATGATCTGTGACGCGTTTACGGACGCGAGGGGGAGATCACCGGAGGGTTCCCTTTGTGATCTTCGTGGAGGATCTGGCCGAGGCCCACACCGGCGCCGATCAGTGCGACGGGCTGCCAGATCGGAACCGCCGCGACTTTGCAGACCACCGGGCGCATGTCGCCGGAGGGAGTGAGCGCGGCGACGATGTCCCTGCACGCGAACCCGCACGGGACCTGGTGCTGATCGGCTTCAGTCCAACCGACGACCAGGTTCTGCGCGACGCGCGACTGCTCGGGGGTCAGGGTCGGAACCGGACACGACGCGTTCACGGCTGTGTTCATCAGTTCCGTCGAAGCTGAGCCGGAGGTGTCGTCAGTGGCCGTGATGCGGTAGTTGACCGATGGTGTCGCGCTCAGTGGAATCGGGAGGACGGCCCACCAGAGATCGCCCTGGGCGTGGCGCATCTGCACATACGACCAGTTGCAGTCTTTCTCGTCGCTGGCGCGGAAGACGACGCGGGCGGAGATGATCGGAGTCGTGCCGGTGATGTGGGCAGTGATCAACTGATGACCCTTGGCCGGAATGCACGAAACACCCGCAGTCGTGATCTGCGGCGCGGCCGCAAACAGCGACGCGCACGAAAAGATGAGGGCTCCCACCCAGACAGCAATCCGGCTCTTCTTCATCGAATAATCTCCAGCCTCATGATCCGGGCGGATCCGGATGAGGCGATCCGGGGTTCCACGAATGTAACGCCCCGAGACCCGTGACGTCAAGGGGTGGTTCGGACGGCGGTCGAGCCTGCCGTCGTTTTCCGGGGGAAGGAGGAGGGCCGAGGGGAAACACTTAGTGCGGAGGACCGAGCGCAAGGGGTCCTCCGAGATAGGGGTAGGGACGGAGGATCACTCCGCCCCTCCCTCCGAACCGGACGTGCGGATCTCCCGCATCCGGCTCTCCGGTCGGTGGACTATCTCCGAGACTGAATGAGCAGCAGGTGGGCCTCATGCATGCTGAAGAGACCGTGCTGCCGAAAGAAGGCATTCTTCCAACGGAAGTGATCCGATCCTTTTCCCACGCCCTTCCGTTTCGAGCGTTTGCGAAGAATGCTACGGATTCGCATTCGCACCCATTGATCCAGTGCCTTGAACGCCCAGCTCGAGCTGTGTTTGAAGTACTCGAACCATCCCCGCAAGGTGGCGTTCACCTGTCGAATAATCTCCTTCAGGCTGTTCCCGCTCGTCCTCGACGTCTTCTTGCGAATGCTGTCGCGCAGCTTCTTCTCGCTCGAAGGCCGTGGATATCGGCGCTTCCCAAAGAATCGGTATCCGAGAAAGTCGAACCCCGGGCGCTCGGTCGCATCGACGAGCCGCGTCTTGACTGGATGGAGTCTCAGCCCCCTTTCCGTCATCAGCTCCCCTAGGAGTCTGCGCGGTAGGACGAAACTTCGGCGCTTCCTGAAGATCTCGTAAGACGTCCACTCGCGAGCGGCACAACCGCGGCACCGAAGCGCCTTCAGGTTGATGGTGCCGTTCTCGGGGAGTTGGCAGCGCGAAACACTTGTTCGGCGGGATTTTTCGGGGGTTGGATACTGCTCTGCCGCGGCTATTCGAGCGCAACCAGAGCGCTCATTCGCTTTAGATTGATCACCAGGCACACCAGAGCCCATTCGCCGGCAACTTTGCGCATCCCGCGGAGACTGAATCGTCGAAAGCCGAGAACGTTTTTGACCCAGCCAAACACCGGTTCAACGATTGCCTTTCGCCGGCGATAGACCGCCTTGCCTGGAGGTGAGTCCAACTTCTGCTTCATCCGCAGAGTCGCGGGGAGCGTCGTCTCAGCTGCGGCTTCTTTACCTTCTCGTCCGAGAGAAACATAGGCATCGATCTTCTTCTGCTCCAACTCGATGAACGAGGTTTCCGATCTGTAGCCGGCGTCTGCAACAACCTGGTCGGGAGTTGTTTCGCAATTCTGTTCGACCACCTCGACCAAAGGCAGGAGTGATCCGCTGTCCGCCGCAGATTGTGTGATCTCGAATCCGACGATGAGTTGGTTATAGGCATCAACTGCGATCTGCGCGTTGTAGCACTGCTGAAATCCTTCCTGGGACTTCATGATTCGGCTCTCGGAATCGGTGAAGTTTTCTTGCGCTTTGTCATCAGGTACGCCGAACTTCCGTTTGAATGGCTTACCCTTCTTCCTGGCCGGATCATCGTCGCCTTCGGAGCGACCAGCCTTCGTGTCCTGTTCCCGCTGCCGTTGTTCGAGTCGCTCTCGTGCCTCTTTGATTTTTTGGATACGAGTCTCCCGGCGCCGGAGCTCTTCGGGCAACTCATCCCCGCGTCGATCAACTCCGTACTCGGCATCCTCCCGGGCATCCTCCTCCGCCGCGGTGGCCAAAATGTCCGCGATCTCCTTCTCGAGTTTTGCTTGTTCCTTCTTCATTCGATCGTAGCTCATCGCCTTGTGCTTACTGGCATTCGCTCGGACCTTCGACCCGTCGATTGCAATCCTCCCGAGCGTAACTAACCCTGTTTCTTGGGCGGTCCGAATGATCTGGACAAGTAAGGAGGTGAACGCGTCCACATGCTCGAGCCGAAAGTCGCAGATGGTTCGATGCGACGGAAAGTTCCCGGCCGCAAGATACCGGACGGCGACATCTTCATCGATCCGCCGGGCAATCTTGCGCGAGGAGAACGTTCCCGTCAGGTACGAATAGATGATCAACTTGAGCATCATCCTTGGCTCGTACGGCTGCTTCCGTCTCCCGTCGCCTTTGTACGGCTCGTAGAATGCACTCAGATCGAGCTGATCGACGATGTCGAAAACGAAGTGCGCCAAGTGACCCTCAGGGAGCCAGTCATATGGCGAGGGCGGAAGCAGCAGCGACTGCTCCGGATTGTACGGTCGATACGTGGTCGGCATGACCCAATCTTACCATATTATTGTTACTACTAATCATACCCTTTTATCATGTTCCTTTGCCGTGCACCGGTTTTCTACCGCGCAGACTCCTAGTCGCCCGAGTGCCCTTTCTGCCTCCATCCGACTCGTGCACATCACGACCATGTCGTCGGCATAGCGGATCACCGCGTATCCCTCCGATCTCATCGCGACATCCACCGGGTGCAGATAGATGTTTGCCAGCAACGGACTGATCACCGCGCCCTGCGGCGTGCCTGCTTCCGGACGCCACCGCTTCATCCCCTCCATCACGTCCTGATCCAGATACTGCTGGATCATCCGGAGGACCGATCCGTCCGCGATCTCCTCGGCAACCAACATCATCAGCCGTTCGCGGTCGATGGAGTCGAAGTACTGCTCGATATCGACGTCCACCACCCACGTCCGTCCGAGTTTGAGGAGTCGCGTGACTTCCCGCAGCGCATCCTTGCATCCTCGCCCGGGCCGGAACCCGTAGCTGCATGGCTCGAACTTCCGTTCGAAGATCGGCTCGATCGCGTTCCGCAAGCTCGTCTGCACCACCCGATCGATGATCGTCGGCACTCCCAACGGGCGGAGTTTCCCTCCTCCCTTCGGGATCCAGACTCGCTTGACCGCTCGCGGTTCGAACTTCCCCTCTCGCAGTTGTTCGCTCATCCGCGCGATCCGCTTGTCCGCGTGCTTTTCGAACTGCTCGATCGACATCTTGTCGACCCCTGCACTTCCGTTCCGCCCGCGTACTCGCATCCACGCCGCTCTGAGACTTCCTTCTCGGTACACCTTATCGATCAGGCTATGCCACTTGCCTCCTTTCACCCCCTTCTCCAGGGCTTCCAGCATGCGCTCGGTCCATACCGAAGTTTCGACCCATTCCCATCGGGATCGGATCTCTCCACCACGCTCTAGCTCTCGCACTGTTCGCGGTTTCTCTTCCTTCGTCATTTCCTTCACGCATCCACCTTCCTGTCTCCCTTCGCTCCTCGTCCGTTACGACCTTTCCTCGCTACTATGGAGACTCTGACTTCTCGCCGTCGTCAGCCCGGCGGCGAGATCTCCCCGATTCACCACACCTGAACTTCCCTGTCGTTCTGCCACCAACCACCTGATGCGTCCCGTGATCGCTTTCTGCTCACTCGTGCCTCATTCGCGTCCCGGGCTTTCCCTGCAGGGCCGTTTCCCGTCTGCGCCCATCAGGTCTCTGGACTTCGCCACTCACCCGCAGGCTCGTCACAACATCCGGCCGAATCGTGTTCCTTGCGTGCGGACCAACAGAGTCACCTCCGGCTGCTCTCCACCCCGTGTCGCCACGACGCAGTTGCCTTCGGTTTTCAACCAGTCGAGTGTTTGGTTGAGAGGGTTCTCACCTCCTTTTCAGGTGCGCTTTCGGGCGCACGGGTGC
>CAVUKB010000010.1:0-568259 GCA_963741955.1 uncultured Acidobacteriota bacterium | reverse complement strand
GGTAGTAGGGCAGATGCTTGTCGCTGACGCGCTGGTGGTGGGTGCCGGCGATCCAGCGTTTGAGCAGCGAGGAGACCATGTGCACGCCGGGCAGCAGCTTGTGGGCGGGGTCGGCTGAGTTGTAGACGGTGACGTAGGCGTGGGCGTAGCCCATGGTCCCCAGCTTGCGGAAGATGCGGGCGCCGTCGGTGCGTATCGTCGAGCCCGGTTCGATGACGGTGCAGGCGAACTCGACGAGCTCGTTGGTGTTCGGCGCCTGGGCCACGGCGAGGCGGACCCGGCCCAGGGCGCGTTTGCCGGTGCGTTCCACCGCGATCATCACCGGCGCCTTGAGCGTCGAACCGCCCTTGCGGCCTGGTGTTTGCCCGCCGATGAAGCTCTCATCGACCTCCACGATCCCGGCCAGGCGTTCGCGGTCCGGGCGCACCATGGCCCGGCGAAGCTTGTGCAGCCAGGCCCATGCCGTCTCATCCGATCCGAACCCGAGCACTCGCTGCAAACCCTGCGCGGAGACCCCGTTCCTCTGCGAGGTCACGAACCACACCGCGGCGAACCACGTCGAGATCGGGCTGTGCGAACGATGGAAGATCGTGCCCGCGGTCGCCGAGGTTTTCACCCCGCACGCGGCGCACATCCACAACCGCGACGCCGTGCGCCACGCGTCCCGACCGCCACAGCGCGGACAGGTGAACCCGTCCGGCCAGCGCAGCCGCCCGAGGTACTCCAGGCACGCCCGGTCCTCGCTGAACCAGTCCCGAAACTCCTGATAGGTGCGCGGGTAATCGACCCCACCCCGAGGACGGGCAGCCCCTGCCGATCCCATCCACCGAGACTACTGCACTCAAGCAGAAATGCAGTCAGCCTGGTGTAACGCCGCGGCACGCGGCGCGCAGCACTCGGGCCTGCCGGCCGTCCTGTGGAAGCGACGGCGACAGGCCCGATTGCTGAGGTGTGGGGCTAGGCGGTGGCAGTCGCGAGCTCCGGCACCTGCTCGGCCACGACCGGGTGCGGCACCTTCGCGGCCCGGCGGCGCGGGATCGCGAACGCAGCCACTGCACCCAGTGCCACGACAGCGGCGCCGACCAGGATCGCCGGGTTCATGCCGTCCACGAAGGCGTCACCACTCTGGTAGCCGCCGAGGCGGGCGAACACGGATGCCAGCACGGCGACTCCGAACACCCCGCCGAGTTCGCGGATCGCGTTGTTCGCGCCGGAGGCCTGGCCTTCTTCCGCGGGTCGCACGGCGGAGAGAACCACGTTCGCGACCGGGGCGAAGAACATGCCCATCCCGACACCGGCCAGGATGAACGGGCCGATGAATGCCGAGTAAGGCGCCGTCGGTGTCGAGATGAGGCCCAGCCAGCCCAGCCCGAGGGCCTGCAGCGAGAGCCCGACACCGATGAGCGTCTTGCCGCCGATCTTGTCCGACAGGGCGCCCGCGATCGGGGCGACGAACATGGGCGCGATCGTCCACGGCAGGATGCGCAGGCCCGAGCCCAGCGGCGAGTAGCCCTGCACCGTCTGGAAGAACTGCGACAGCAGGAAGATCGAGCCGAACATCCCGAAGAACATGAACAGCGACGCGGTGTTCGCGAGGGTGAACGTGCGGTTGCGGAAGAACGCCATCGGCAGCATCGGGTTCTCGGCCCGCAGTTCCCAGGCCACGAACGCTGCCAGCAGTACGACGCCGATGCTCAGCGCGCCCAGGATCTCCGTGCTCGCCCAGCCCTGCGCGTTGCCACGGACCAAGCCCCACACGATGCCGAACAGGCCGGCGCTGGACAGGCCGAGTCCACCGAGGTCGAGCTTGCCGGCCGGGCCGTAGCTCTCCGTCAGCCGGGACATCGCGAGCGGGACGAGCGCGACACCGATCGGGACGTTCAGCCAGAAGATCCACTGCCAGGAGATGCCCTGCACGATGGCGCCGCCCACGACCGGGCCGAGCGCGACCGCCAGCCCGCTGATGCCGCCCCACGCGCCAAGCGCCAGTCCGCGCTTGTTCGCGGGAACGGCGGCGCTGAGGATCGTCAGGGTCAGCGGCAGGACGATCGCGCCGCCGAGTCCTTGCACGGCACGCGCGAGGTTCAGCATCCCGATCGACGGCGCGAGTGCCGCGGCGACCGAGCCGGCGGTGAAGATGCCGACGCCGAGCGAGAACATGCGCCGTCGACCGAAGCGATCGCCGAGTGCCGCGCCGGTCAGCAGGAGCACGGCGAACGTCAGCGTGTACGCGTTGACCGTCCATTCCAGGCTCTCCAGCGACGCGCCTAGATCCTTGCGGATCACCGGGATCGCGGTCGTGACGACCAGGTTGTCGAGGGTGACCATGAACAGCGCGACCGAGGTGATCACGAAGGTCCACAGGGTGCGGTTCTTCATCGTCTTCTCCTTCAAGTTGTAGCTGTGAAAGTGAGTGGTTACTTCCAAAACTTGGACAAAAAAAATATCCGGGACGGGGGCCGCTAGCCGGTCATGTCGTCCTTGCACGCGTTGAGCAGCCGGGTGGCCCATGGCTCAGGGTCCTCGACCAGGTTGAGCGACATGAAGATCGTGATGAGCATGCCGTCGGCGAAGAACCGGCTGACGACGTCCGCGGGCTCGCCCGACGCTTGCTCGGCGAGGTCGACCAGATTGCGCCAGGCACTACGCGTGTGGCGGGCGATGTCGGGGTCGTCGCAGGACGTCCACGACTTGAGCATCAGCATCAAGCGGTCACGGTCCTGCATTACTTCGGTGTAGGTATTGCCCATCGCTTGCAGCGCCTCGACACCTGATTTGCCCTCCGCGGCGCGCACGAAGACCTCGTGCAGCTCGTCGGCGCAACGCTTGGAGGCGGCGAGGTAGAGCTCCTTCTTCGAGCCGAAGAGTCGGAACAGGTAAGGCTGTGAGATGCCGGCGGCTCGCGCGATGTTCTCGGTCGAGGCACCGTGCAGGCCGCGTACCGCGAACTCGTGCGTCGCGGCGTTGAGAACCGCCATGCGTCGCTCGTCCGCCGTCTGCCGGGGTGCCGTCGTTGTCATGGTAGTGAGTGTTCACTCACAACCTAGGATCTGTCAAGCCCTGTCGGCGATTGCCACCCTTCCGGTGCGCAGCGAGCGGCGCTGCTTGACCGGGACGGGCAGCTGCTCGGCGAGGGTGAGCAGGTCGTCGTCGCGGACGACGGCGAGGCCGTCGGTCAGCAGTTCGCGCATAGCCGCCGGCGTCCAGGATGAGCGGCGCGGCTCGCGCGCCCACGGGCTGGATCGGCCGGCCAGCGCGGTGATCGCCCGGGCGACCAGCCGGCCCCCGGCCGCGGACATCGCCGGCGACTGGTAATTGACGACGAGGCGGCTGCCTGGCGCGGAGCGGGCGCTGATGACAGCGGCTGTGTCGTCGACATCGGCCCTGGTGAGGTACGGGACGACGCCCTCCCAGACCCAGGTGGTCGGTGTCGCGGGCTGCTGCCCTGCCGCGTCCAGCGCGGCATCGAGCCGATCGTGCGTGAAATCGACGGGTACGTACCGCAACGTCCGGGCCAATGCGGGCGGAGCCAGGTCGCCGAGCCGGTCGCGCTTGTCCTGCTGCGAGGCCGGATGGTCGACCTCGAACACGTCGACGTCGGCGAGCTCGGTCATGCGCCAGGCACGTCCGTCCAGGCCGGCGCCCAGGATCACCAGTTGGGGAGCGTGCCGCTCGCGCACCGCGTCGTCGATGGCGATCGTGCGCGGCACCATGATCTCGGCGCAGGCTCGCACCATCTCGAACGGGACGCGCTCACCCCAAGCCTTCGGCGCCGTGCCGGCGCGCACCTGCTCGACCGGAACGCGCTCGTGCTCGCGGAGCAGCGCCATCGCCGTCGGGTCGGCGAACCGATCGGGCGCGACGCGTTCGTGCGCGGCGGCACGGCCTTGGCAGACCAGCACGGCAGTCTGGCTCGCGGCTTGAGCTTGCATGGGCGGGTTTCGGGCTTCAGGCCTCGGGTTTGCCCTCGCCTGGGTCCGCGGACTTCTCGGGCTCGCCAGCCGGCTTCCCGTCCGCCGGTCGCGACGCCTTCTCGGTGCCCTGGCGGAATCCCTCGGCGACGTCCTCGGCCTTGTTCTTCAGCGACTCGCCTGCGCGCTCTGCCTTCTCCATGAACGTCTGGGCCAGCGGCTTGGCCTTCTCGCGGAGTTCTTCGGCCTTCGGCTTTGCCTTCTTCGCCAGCTCCTCGGCCTTGCTCTTGAAGCGGTCGAATGCGCTCATCTGGTTACTCCCGCCCGCGTGCGGCGTTGCTCGGTCATCGATGATCCTCGCGTTCGCGCTTCAACTTGCGCCAGCCGCCGGCACGGTTGTTGGCGATGATCTGCTGGAACATAGCGGTCAGCGCGGCTGCGTTGATGGTCTCGCCCTTGCGGATGGCTACAGTGCGGGCGGTCTTGTTGTCGTGGCCGGCCGTGATGATTCCCTCCGGATCCGGGACCATGGCGCCGTCGTAGAGGAACACGTTGACGTGGTCCTTCGCGGCCAGCAGCGCGCAGATGTTGCCTGGCAACACGAAGTACGGCTGCCTGGTGCGCTTGATGGTCTCGATGACTTCCGGGTCGGCGGCATGGACGAGTTCGTGGACTTCGCGGCAGATTGCCTGCTGCCAATCGGGCAGGGCGTCGATGTACGTGTCGACGCGAGGCTCGGCGGTGAACGTCATGGTGGCGTCCACCGTAGCTTGGTAGCGCGGTTCAGCCCCTTCTTCTACAGCTCGTCGTGGTCGACGTGGTCGTGGTGCGTGTCAGCGACCGGGCGGCTGTCGGCGACGGTGAAATCGTCGACGTCGTCGAGCACGAAGGTCGATACGCCGGCCGTCTTGTCCGCCCGGACGTGGTGGAAGTCCGCGTCGCTCACGTCGCGCAGCACGAACGCGGGCCGGGTGTCGGTCTGCTCGTACCGCACGGCCACGTTGTCGAGTTCGATCCCGGCGAGTGCCGGATGAAGAAGCCGTACGCGGGCAGCGTGCCGAACATGTAGTTCTCGGGGTACGCGTCTTCGAGTTCGGGCGGATCCTGCACCGCGTCGCCGGGGGACAGGCCGC
This sequence comes from uncultured Acidobacteriota bacterium, assembly GCA_963741955.1. Lineage (GTDB taxonomy): Bacteria > Acidobacteriota > Thermoanaerobaculia > Gp7-AA8 > Gp7-AA8 > CAVUKB01. The sequence continues at coordinate 563,215 of CAVUKB010000010.1, read as the reverse complement.
CGACCAGGTACTGCCGCACGTCGCTGATCCGGACGTCCTCGATGTTGCGCCCAGGGATGCCCGCGATCGTCGACGGGTAGCGCGGGTCGGCGTCGTGCACCGTGACGTTGCTGATGCTCACCCGGCGCAGCGTGCCGATCTCGAGGCCGGCCGGGCCGCGCACGCGGGCGCCGAGCCGGAGGAACAGCGGTGTCTCGACGTTGCGCATCGTGAGGTTGCTGATGGTGACGTCCTCGAGCAGCCCGCCGTCGACGGTCTCCAGGGCGAGGCCCCGGCAGTACTCGAAGATGATGTTCGAGATCGCGATGTTCTTGAAGCCGCCGTTCGACTCGGTGCCGAACTTGACTCGTCCGGTGCGTCCGTACGCCCCCGGTCTTGAACGTGCCGTCGAGCGGCCGAGGTCGTAGCCGCTCACCATGCAGCTGTCGCGGCCGCGACCGTCGCGGGCGTCCTGCTCGACATGTGCGCAGATGGGCCGATCGTGCCGGGGCCACGCCGCTGTCGTGGATCACGCCTTTGTCGCGGCCACGCTGCGGCAGCTGGCGCGGGTCGTCTCGGCGGCACGCGAGGCGCGGCCGCCTGGCGGCGAACCGCCTGCCTGAACGGCGATGCCGGATCGCGCGCCCCCGCTGCGTCGCGCAGCTCAGCGGCGCGCTTCGGTGATACCGAGCATGCGGGCCACGACGCGCATCTGGTGATCGAAGAAGGCGTCCCGGTCGTCGATGACGCCGTCGAGCCGGCTGAACATCTCGAAGTTGAGCGCGCCGAAGAGGTGGATCCACGCGGTCATGCCGCGGGCGAGAACCTCGTCGTGGCGTGGCGGGTTGTCGGTGGGTGGGCCACCCGTTCCCAGTGGGGTCGGCACCCCTACCTGGGCAGTCGGAGGCGGTACCGCGCGGGCCTGATACGGCCGGGCGTCCCGTCCGCCGCGTGGTCCACTTGGGTGCCGAGTGGACGGGTGCGGACGACCACGCGACGCGTAACTGACCGCGGAGGGACCGGGCCGGGTGCCCGGCCGAAAATGCGCAAGACGTCGGCGCCCGCCACCGTACCGTGCTAACCGTGACGGTGCGGGCGGTGATCTTCGACTGGGGCGGCACGCTCACGCCCTGGCACACCGTCGACCCGCGCGACGCCTGGCTCGCGGCCACCGGCGACCCGCAGCTCGCCGCCCGGCTCGGCGAGGCCGAGGAGGCGATGTGGGTGCGTTCGCGCGACGAGCACCGCAGTGCCACCCTGGCGGAGGTATTCGCTGCCGCGGGCATCGAGACGCCGGCCGGGCTGCGGGACGCCTATCACGACTGGTGGACGCCACACACCTACACCGATCCCGACGTGCCGGCCCTCTTCGCCCAGCTGCGCGAGTGGGGGCTCCGCATCGGCGTGCTGTCCAACACGCTGTGGACCCGCGAACACCATGACCGGATCTTCGCGCGCGACGAAGTGCTGGCACTGATCGACGGCGCCGTCTACACCTGCGAGATCGAGTGGACCAAGCCACACCCGCAGGCCTTCCGCGCCGCGCTGGACGCGGTCGATGTCGACGATCCGGCGGAAGCGGTATTCGTCGGCGACCGGCCGTTCGACGACATCCACGGGGCGAAGGCGGTCGGGATGCGCGCCGTGCTGCTACCACACAGCGACATCCCGCACTGGCAGCGCGGCGCCGCCGAGGGCGAGCCCGACGCCGTCATCCAGCGGCTCGCCGACTTGGTCGAGGTCATCGCCGGCTGGCCATGAGGGCGGACTCAGAGCCCAGGGAACGGAACCGTCGGCGTCTGCGGGGTCAGCAGGCGCCGCCACCGCATGGCCCGCAGCGCGCTCGCGGTGAGGGCCGGCGCGGCGGCCTGGCGGGCCGCCTCGCCGGGTGCGCTGACCGCGATCAGGTAGCGCCAGGCTGCGGCCGCGTCGGTTTCCAGGCGCACCGCCAGCCGCCGGGCGCTCGCGGTGTCGACGACCGGGAACGGCAACGAGTAGGTCGGCTCGAGGGGCGACCGGTGCCTCTCCGGCGGCGAGCAGTCCGGCCGAGCGTGCGATGGGCGATCCAGCCAGATCGCCAAGCCCGCGCAGCAAGTCGAGCAGCCGGGCGAGCCACGGTTGCGCGGCCCCCAACGGCGCGGATGCGTGCCGCCCTGGGTTAGTGGCGTCAGGTGCCCCGGAAGATCGGCGGACGTTTCTCTGCGAAAGCCCTGAGACCCTCGAGATAGTCGCTGCTGTCGTAGGCCTGCCGTCGCAGCCCCTGGATGCGTTCGTACACGTGTGCCGCGATGGGTTGGTAGTCGGTAAGTAGATTGAGCTGCTCCTTGATGACCACTATGGCCATGGGCGATTTCGATGCCATCGTCGCGGCCAGATCGAGGGTGAACCCTTCGAGGTCCGCAGACCCCACCAGGTGGTTGACCAAGAGCCATTTCTCGGCCTTCTGGGCGTCGAGGGGCGCGGCGGTGAAGAACATCTCCTTGATGAGATTGATGGGCAGCCGTCCGAGGAAGTGGAGCAGCCCCGCAGTGTTGTACGGCAGTCCCAGGTTTGCCGGAGTGACGGCGAACGTCGCCGTCTCGTCGGCGATCACCAGATCGCAGCTGAGAACTAGGTCGACCGCCCCGCCCCACACCGAGCCGTGGACCATGGCGACGACCGGAGCCGGGAAGATGCGGATGGCGCGGATCAGTTGTTCGAGAGGATCGTCGTAGCCGAGCGGGTCGCGCCGGCCGCGGGGAAGCTCGTCGATGTCATAGCCGGCCGACCAGACGCGCAGTCCCGCCGCAGCGCGCAGCACAACGGCGCGCACGCCCTCGGCTCGCAGGCTATCGAGCGCGGTGACGACGCCGTTGGCCGTCTGGGCGCTGAAGGCGTTGCGCCTGAGCTGGTCGTCCAGGGTGATGACGCCAACTTGTCCGAGGACCTCCGTCCTGACGGCGGCGACCGTCAGGCGGCATGGGCGCCAGCCGGGGCACCTGCAGTGGCCGCCCCGCCACCTGCCACCGAGATGGGGGGCCGCTCGCCCGCCGGACTGCCCCTCCGGCTGGCCTGGGCCACGTAGGTTCGAGCCAGCGCGTCTTTCCCTGCCCCGAGGATGCTGTTCACGAGCCTGAGCGCCTCGATCCGCTGGTCGCCGGCGAATGTGCTGGCTATGTGGCTCCAGAGCACCTCCTCCAGGGCGTTGAACGTTCCCTGGATCTCTGAAATGTCGAAGCCGGCCACAAAGCGGTCCGCCGCGATCTGCTCGGACGACGCGATGATCGGCCCGGCATGGCCCTCGTGCGCGCACTGGACGACGAGCTCGAAAAGACCCCGCAAGTAGCGGCGGCGCTCGTCTGGGCTGGATGCGTTTGCCTGATGGTGTCGCTCGAGCGCGGCAGCCGCTTCGTCGACTACTCGATCCCGGGCGCTGGCGAGGACTGCTGAGGTTTCCACGACCGGTACCTCCGTTCCTGGCCGTCTCTATCGCGTGCACCGCCCGTGCGGGCCGAGTCGGCGCCGATCCGCGGCGTCAGCCGACCCCCAGATAGGCCTCCTGGATCCGCGGGTTGGCAAGCAGTCCACCCGACAGCCCGCTGATCACCACCCGTCCCGTCTCGAGCACATAGCCTCGTTCGGCGACGGCCAGGGCAGCGTCGACGTCCTGCTCGACCAGCAGCACGGCGGTGCCGGTAGCCGCGATGTCCGGCAGTCGGCCCAGGATCTCGTCGACCAGGTTCGGCGCCAGGCCAAGCGACGGCTCGTCGATCATGAGCAGGGCGGGTCTGCTCATCAGCCCGCGCCCAATCGCGCACATCTGCTGCTCCCCGCCGGGCAAGCTGCCCGCGATCTGCGCCAGTCGCTCCCCGAGCAGCGGGAACAGTTCGATCACTCTGTCGAGGTCGCGGTTGTGCCGCCGCCAGCCGCCCAGCAGCAGGTTGTCCCGGACGGTCAGCCCGGCGAACAGCCGGCGGCCCTCGGGGACGTGGGCGATGCCCAGCTCGACCGTCTCCTGCACCGACCGGCCGACCAGATCGTGGCCCTGGAAGCGGGCCGAGCCGGCCCGGATCGGAACCATCCCCGACAGCGCCCGCAACAGGGTCGTCTTCCCCGCCCCGTTCGGGCCGACCAGCGCCACGATCTGGTTGCGCTCCACGGCCAGCTCGACCTCCCAGAGCACCTGCACCCGCCCGTATCCGGCGCCCAAGCCCGTGATCGTCAGCACGACGGCCTCACCCCTCCGCCCGGTGCGCGTACCGGTGTCCAAGGTAGGCCCCGATCCCCCGCTCGTCGGAAAGCACGTCGTGGGGCCGACCGAGGGTGAGCACCCGGCCCTGGTACAACACCAGGATCTCGTCCTGCTCCTCGGCGGCGAACCTGGCCTGGGATGGCCGAACTTCACCAGCCTCGGCGTCACCTCCGACGCCTCCTTCGGCACCGGTGCGATCTACCGCGGCCGGTTCACCTCACTGACCATCGTCGCGCTCGCCGACCCCGACGCACCCGATGACCTGTTCACCGCACGCGCCCTGTGCGGCGAAGCAGGCCAACGGCTTCAGGCTTTCCTCACCGCCGCCGGGCTGACCGGCAGCTACCTCATCCTGCGTACCGTCCCGGTCGACATCAGCGACCTCACCGCCGCGCAGCGCACCACCCTGGTCGACCACCCCGCGGTGCGCGCACTGCACACCGAGATCCTGCACCGGCTCACCACCAGCAACACCGGGCTCGCGGCGCTGCTGGCCATCGGACCCGGCGCGCAGCGCCTCGCCGCACACAGCACACCAACAGAACTACCGGTCCTCAACATGCCCGCCTGGTCGACCAGCGCCCGCGCCGCCTGGCAGAACACCCTCGAAACGCTGCAAGCCATGACGTACCTCAAAGACCTAGCCGCCCAACGTTCCAACTACCAGCCGGGCGCGGTCGCATCCCGACCAGCGGCGGGTATGTCGTTGCGGTCGGCGTGGTTCCGCCGTTCGCCGGTGGGTGGTCATCTGGTCACTCGCGACGTTTGTGCCCGAGCGCCGCCGGGCGACGCTCGCCGCGCTGACCGCGGCGGGGGTGACCTGTGCGTTCATCGTGGTCGGTGACCTGGTCCGGTCGAGGTCCGAGCCGTCGGCGCTGCTGTCGCTGGTCACGATCATCGTGGTGCTGGCGGCGGTACTCGTTCGCAGCGAGCGCGGTCGGGTCGAGGCGGCCCGCGGGCACGCGGTCGCCGAGGAGCGGCTGCGCATCGCGGGCGATATGCACGACCTCGTCGGTCACGGGCTGGGCGCGGTCGCGGTGCAATCCAGCACCGCGCGGGTGGCCCTCGACGCCGGCGACGAGCGGGCCGCCCGTGCCGCGCTGACGGCCGTGGAGTCGACCAGCCGCACGGCGATGCGGGAGATGCGTCAGCTGTTGGGGCTGCTGCGGGATGGCTCCGGCACTGTCTCGGAGGTTGAAACCCCGCCGCCTGGCCTGGCAGAGATCGCCACGCTCGTCGGCAACGTCCGCGCAGGTGGCGTTGCCGTGACCGCCGACCTGCCGCCAGGGACCGGACACGTGCCGCCGGAAGTGCAGCTGTGTGCCTACCGCGTCGTCCAGGAGGCCCTCACCAACGCGGTCAAGCACGCCCCGGGCGCGATCGTCACGGTGCGGGTGACCTCCGCCGAGACCATATTGCGGGTGGTGGTCGACTCATCGGGAGGCACCCGGGCACAGCGCGAGGCAGAAGGCAGCGGCCTCGGCCTCGCCGGCATCCGCGCCAGAGTCGCCGCAGCCGGCGGGCAATCCCGCATCGGCCCCACCGCGGACGGCTGGCGCGTCGATGCCCACACTTCCCTTGCGCCCAACGGGCATGCCATGACGATCCGGGTCGGCATCTGCGACGACCAGCCGCTGCTGCGCGACGGGCTGCGCGTGCACCTCGGCCTGGTCGGCGACCTCGACATCGTCGGCGAAGCCGCGAACGGCGAGCAGGCCGTCGCCCTGGCCCGCCAGGAACGTCCTGACGTGCTGGTCATGGACGTCCGCATGCCGGTGCTGGACGGGATCGAGGCGACCCGGCGCATCGTCGGTGGACCGGGCACCGAGAACGTGAAGGTCCTGATCCTGACCACCTTCGACCTCGACGAGCACGTCTACGCCGCGCTGTCCGCCGGAGCGAGCGGGTTCCTACTCAAGGACGCGACACCGGACGAGCTGGTGCACGCCGTCCGTGTCGTCGCGGCCGGGGAGGCGCTGCTCGCGCCCAGGGTCACCTCTCGGCTGGTGCGCGAATTCGCGCGGCGCCCGGCTGGTCGGCCGCGTCGGGAGTTGCTCGCGTCGCTGACCCAGCGGGAGACCGAGGTACTCCAGCTAGTCGCGGCCGGATTGTCGAACGCGGAACTCGCGCAGCGGCTCGTCATCAGCCACGCGACGGCGAAGACCCACGTCAGCCGCATCCTGACCAAGCTCGGCCTGCGCGATCGCGCCCAGCTCGTCGTCGCCGCATACGAGGCGGGATTGGCGATCCCCGGCGGCTGAGCCCACGTACCTCCCAAGATGTACTCCGGCGTCCCCGCGACGTAGGCGCAAGTGCGCTCTCACGGCCGACGTCCGGCCGAGCCTACGTCCCTAGTTTCGAGGCCGAGCCGCGAGGGACGCGGCCAACCGGAACAGGGAGCCATCGTGGCCCGAATCGAGTTCCACAACCTGAGCAAGCGCTACGGACGGGTGGCTGCCGCGGACCGCTTGACCTTCTCACCCACCCCCGGGCACATCACGCGGCTTCGTCGGCGCCAACGGCGCGGGCAAGACCACCACCATTCGGATGCTGCTCGGGCTCACCCAACCATGCTCGGGCGCCGCGACCATCGACGGCCGTCCCTACGCCGAGCTGCGTCACCCGCTGCGATCAATCGGGGCGATGCTCGATCCGAACGTCTTCCATCCCCGTCGCACCGGCAGGAGCGCACTACGCGTCATCGCCCGGGCCGCTGACATCCCAGAGGCTCACGTCGATCATGTCCTGGCCCTCGTCGGCCTGACGACCGCGGCGCGACGCCGCACCGGCGGCTACTCCACCGGCATGCGGCAGCGACTCGCACTCGCCGCCGCGCTGCTCGGCGACCCCGACACACTCGTGCTCGACGAGCCCGCCAACGGACTCGACCCCGAAGGCGTGCACTGGCTGCGCGGCCTGATCAAATCGCTCGCCTCTCAGGGGCGCACCGTGTTCGTGTCCAGCCACCTGCTCGCCGAACTCGCCCAGACCATCGACGACGTCGTGATCATCGCTCAGGGGCGCCTGATCACCCACCAGCCGGTCGCCGACCTCATCGCCAGAGCCAACGGCGCCTCACTCGAGCAGGTCTATCTCGAACTCACCCGGTCGCTCACCGACAACCGCATCAAGGAGACATCATGAGATCCCTCATCGCCGCGGAGCTGCTCAAGCTACGCACCACCCGCATGCTCGCCGTGTGCGTCGGCGTCCTGGCCCTGTTCGCCGCCGCGCTGCCGATCTTCAACGGCGCAGTGGCCGGCCACCGCGGCGAACCGACGCTCGCACCGTCGAGCCTGGCCGACTTCCTACACGCTCCCGCGCAGCTCACCGGTGCGGCAGTGCTGCTGGTCGGGCTGCTCGCCGCCGCCGGGGAATACCGGCACCGCACGATCTTTCCCGCCCGGCTCGAAGAGCCCCGCACGACCCGGCTGCTCGCCGCCAAGCTCATCACCCTCGCCGCCGTCGGGCTCGTCGTCGGCTTCGCCATAGACGTCGTCGGCACCGGCGTCGGAGCGATCGTCCTCGCCCGGCACCACGTCGCGGTCGAGCCGCTGGCACACGGCATACCCAGGCTGGCCCTCATCCTGCCCGCAGTGATCGCCCTGCAAGGCATTCTCGGCGTCGCGATCGGGGCGCTCCTGCGTAACACCGCGGCCGCGGTCGGCGTCACGCTGGTGTGGGCCTTCATCATCGAAGGCATCCTGCCGGTCGTCACCAACCAACCACACCTGACCAACTGGCTGCCCAGCGGCGCAATCCGCGAGGTAACCAGCAGCCACACCCAAGCCAGCCAACTCCTGCCGGTCGCAGCCGCAGCCGTGCTACTCGCCTACACCGCCGCACTCGTCAGCGCAACCGCCGCACTCGACCGCTCCCGCGAGATCTGACCCTGCACGCCGCTGCTGGGCCATCCCAGCCCAGCAGCGGAACGTGACGCCAGCTTGCTTGAGTAGGCGCCGGCTGACGCCGATGACGAACTCTCTGCACGCCTGCACCCACCGGTCGGCCGTGACCCGAGCTGTTCAGCTCGACCGGGATCTGTGCTGGTGGCACACACGGCATCGGGCTCATGCCGAGCCGGAGCGACCGCATCGCCGGCTGCTCGGCCATCGACACGTCCACCCGGCGGATGGTCGCGAGTTCCCGGACGATCTGCAGGCCGAAGCTGCCGCCACCGACGGCACCGGCCCGTCCGGCAAGGCCCTGCCGGTTGCGTAGTCGGCACTCTGCAGCTGGGTCACCGACACGCCCAGTTTCTGCGCCGGGCGGTGGCACGAACGGGGCGCGGGTGAAGTTGGTTCCTCGCCACCCCCCGCGCTCATCTTTCGCGCGGCACAGCCACCCGAAGGTCCGCCTTGCGTTCCGCGAAAGCACTGCCAACCGGGTTGATTATGCGGCTCGGCAATGATGGGCGACCTCACCGGCGCCGCGGTGTTCACCACCCGGCAATAAGTGACGCCTCTTGAGCCCTCGCGCCGACGCCCGAGGCCCGCCCAGCTAACGGCAGGTCGAACGTGCGTTCGTCGCGTTCACGACAGCCGCGTCCGGCTCATCCAGACAACCGGGGCTGTCAGGAAGTTGGCCGGTCTTCGCACTGCCCGAACGGCCACCAGCTCAAAGGCCCGCACCCGCGCCTGAGACCTCGCGCGTAGTCGATCACAGCCCGAACCGCGATCACCCTCGCAGAACAGCTCATGCGGACGCTCCCAGCCGCCTGCGGCGCTACAAGGTTAACGAACAATCGCGTGTCCACCGCCAGTCAAAACCTTGCAGTCACGCCTCAGTTGCAGCGCTCGGCGCTGCAGAAGACGCGGCTGTGACGGCGGGTCACCCGCGAGGACTACCGGCGCGCCGCCGACCTGGTGCACACCTACCGGGATCTGCCGTTGGGCACCACCGACGCCACAGTGATCGCCGTGTGCGAGCGCCTCGCACTGACCGAGATCGCCAGTCTCGACCGTCGTCACCTCACTGTGGCGCGCTAGCGACGAACAAGCGCGGGCGCCGAGGCGTCGGCCGTGCGGCAGTCAACCACCTGCGCGACGCCTCGGCGAGGTGCGCTTAGCCGCAGGTGCCGTCCGAGTTGTAGAAGCCCGGACCGGCAAGGCCGGGACCGGTGAGCTGCGGGCGGTTAGCCCCGCCGCCGGGCGCGTACACGGTGTCGAACCACTGGGTGAAGAACTCGTCGAGGCGGGCGCTGCACGCGGCGCTGTGGTTCGGCATGAAGGCGTGGAACTCGGCCTCCAGTTGGGCCTCGGTGATGCTCGAGTGGCGGTAGTCGCGTTGGATCTGCTGCAGGGCGGCGGTGAAGTTGTCCTTTCCGAGGATCTGCCGCAGCGCGATGTACGCGGTAGCCGGCCGGTTGTAGGTGGTGGCAGACGTGAACAGCCGGGCCGGCGTCGGGTCCGACGGCGCACTGATCCACATGCTGCCGGTGTTCGCGTAGTTCGCGTTGAACTGGTTCACCAGGCTCGCGTCGAACGCCGCGTCGCCGGCCGGCGTGCCCATACCGCCCGCTGCGATCGCGGCGTTGCGGGCGTTGAACAGGTACTCGCCGAAGCGTGCCATGCCCTCCTTGAAGAAGGTCAGGTTGTAGTTGCCCTCGCTGACGCTGTCGCCCCACCACTGGTGCATGTTCTCGTGGTGGAACGTCCGCAGCCCGATCCGGCCGCCCTGGAAGGTGATCATCGTCTGCATCTCCTCCTCGAACCCGGCCTGCGGGATGCCGACGAGGACGCCGTTGGACGTGAACGGGAACGGGCCGTTGAACTGGCTCTGGAAATCGGTGATGTCCTGCTGCTGGTCCATGATCGCGAGGTTGGCCTGCTTCTGCGCGGGTTCGATGGCGCCGGCCTGCGCCTCGTAGTAGCGGATGCCGTCGTCGGCGTCGCGGAAGGTCAGGTCGTAGTTGCCGACGCTGTTCTCGACCAGGTAGTTCGCGATGGGGGCGGGCGACTGCCAGTGATAGGTGGTCGATCCGCCGGGGAACGGCGCGTCGGGCGGGTTGTTCGTGGTGGAGCGGAGGATGCCGTTGGCGACCGCGGTCTTCCCGGCGTTGACGGTGTCGTAGAAGTCGTAGGTCGGCTTCGCGCTCGGATGGTTGTTCAGCGGCATCCAGTCCTCGGTGCCGACCGGTTCGGTGGTGACGAAGCCGCCGTCGCCCGGAGGCACGTCGTTGCGGAACCATCCCTCGGTCGACCCGTCGCCGTCGGTGTGCACGCCCGGGCGGCCGGTGTAGAACACCGTGACCTTGAAGACCGCGCTGGCCGGGATGCGCTGGAACGGCGTGATCACCAGCTTGTTCGCCGGGCACGGCTCGCCGTTCTGCGCGTTGACGTCGTTGCCGGTCACCTGCGGGGTGCAGGCGGGTGGCAGCGGGTTGTTGTTAGGCCCGCCGACCGGGCTGACCTGGCTGGCCTGGTGGGCGCGCGGGTCCGGGTCGTCCTGGCCGTTCGGGTCGCCCGGATATGTCGGTTGCACGAACTTGTAGGACGCCGGCCGCCCGTTGACGACGATCGAGTTGACGGTCATGTCCGGTCCGTCGACCGGGTCCACGCTGGTCCGCTCGAAGTCGAGGCTGAAGTCGGTCAGGCACTGCGTCGCGCGCACTGTCAGCTCGATATTGTTGCCCGACAGGAACTGGTTCGACGGCGCGTCGTAGACCATGTGGATATCGGTGTGCAGGCTGGTGTAGCCGCCATTTCCGGTCTCCGGGTACACATGGTCGCCGAAATGCGACAGCGTGTGCGCGCCCGAGGTGCAGTTCGACGGGCTAGATCCGGGCGCGGTAGCGGCGCCGGCCGGGACCGCGACGAGCGCGCTCAGCATTAGGCCCGCCACGGCAGCGGCCCGGACACGATGACCATTCATGATCGGCCTCCTCACGTGCTACCAATCCGGGAATCATCCCATCGCAGGCATCACCCGGAGGTGTCTTTTCGGTGTCGGCGGGTGTCGGCGTCAACCTCAGCCACCTGCAGTGTGCAGCGGAGGAGGTGCGCCACCGGCCAGGCGCGAACAACGAGCAGGAGGTTCTCGCGCGGCGCGGCGGCGGTCGGCGTTGGGCGGCGCAGTACCAAGCTCAGGCGTCCGGGTTTATCTCATCGGCGCGCCGGCCATGATCCTTCAGGCGCACGCGTCGACAAGATGAGTTCAGACGCGACGCGTGCCGGTAGGTAGCGACTCATTCGGTGCGATCTTCGGCGTGAGCTGCTGTGCACGGCTGCTGACTCAACGTCGCCGGTGTCTCCCTGGCCCCGAACTACCTGGGCCCCAAAGTGGCGTCGATGTCGACGGCGTCGCGGAACTCGAGCACGCCCAAGAAAGCCGCGTACGGCCCAATGCCCCCCGGGCTCTGCACCACCTGCGCCGCCCCAGCTGACGCCTCACTTCGAGGGCCGCAGCCGCTGGGTCAAGCGGGTTTGCCGAGTCCGTCCGCACATATCGCGCAGCATGTCCGGCAGTGATCCGATGCCGAGATCGTTCCGGATTCGGCGATCGGTCGGCAATTTCCAAGGCGGCAGGAACCCGGCGACCGCTTGCTCTCCGTGACAGCTGCGATCGCGACTTGATGGCCGCCACCGGGCAGACTCCGACTCCGATGGCCGCCGACAGACGATCAGGTCAGCGGTCGCCCAGCTCGCTGCGGCATCCTCGCTACACCGCTCTACCAGGCCACGTCCTCGTGGTCACGACCTTGGCGCAGTGGTGAGATCGGCCGTTCGTCGGGCCGGGTCGGGATGGCTGGACCGCCACCGACCCGTCGGCGTGGACGACGGGAAGGCGCGCAGCACCCGGGCGAGATCGTAGCCGCTGCCGTGGCTGACGGTGTGGCGGTCGGCGGCGCGTTCGCTGGCCCGGCTGACCGCGGCATCGCACATCGGCTGAACGACGGCGACGACGAACAGCCCGACCAAGGTGGCCAGGGACAGCCAGGCGTGGTGCTGGACTAGCTGCACGACCGCCACCGCGGCGATCAGCAGCGCCGCTCGAGCCGTGGGACGTGCCGCACGATGGCCCGCAGCAGCGGGCCCACTACCCCGGACACCACTCGCCACGGGGCGCTTAACCAGTCCACGACCAGCGCATACCGAGTTACACCAGTGGCGTGATGGCCGAATTCTTATATGCACCAGCTGGACCGCTGACAGGCGCGCCGTCCCATCGCGAGTCGGCGCCTTGACAAAGGTCGGCCGGCAGAGTCTGGTTAGTCGTGCTGAGACCCCGCCGGTCCGGGAACGTCCTTGTCGCCGCAGGGCAGCAAGTTCGTGAGTATTTGCTCACCGCCCAGTGGTACGTCACCGCGCACGATGGCCCGTCGCTCCGCACGCTCTGCGGACCGGCTCGAAGGATCCTGCGTTGAGCGGTCCAAGCGACCCGACCTTGCCGAGCGTTGCCGCCGGGCGGCCACCTGAACAACGTCCGTCACCGAGCGATGGACATACTGCGTCCGATGCCGAGACGAGTTACCGAAGTCAGTTGTCTTCGGGTGAGGACATCGTCGATCCGAGCACGTGGGCGGGTTCGGTGCCGATGGCTCATGGCATCGCTCCGCGGGTTCGCGTTGGTCGGTCCCGGTGGTTCAACCTGCTGTGGTTGCTGCCGATCGGATTTGTGCTCCTGATCGTCGCGGTCGCGACGGCCAAGGGTCTGCGCAATACAGGTTCGGTCCAGCGGTTCATCGCCGAGCACCCGGGCACCATCGCCTCTTCCCGGGGCCCACACACTGCCGCGTTGCCGATCTGGGTCGGGGTGCAGCATTTCTTCAATCTGTTCCTGCTGATCTTCATCATCCGTTCGGGCCTGCAGATCCTCACCGACCACCCACGCCTGTACTGGACGCGCCACAGCACCCCCGGCAGGGACTGGTTCCGCATTCAGAAGCCAGTACCGCCCGATCCGTTGTGGACGGCGAAGAAGGACTCGATTAGCCTGCCCGGCCAGGTCGGGCTGCCCGGTATCCGGCACTCCATCGGGCTCGCTCGCTGGTGGCACCTGGGCGTCGACACGCTGTGGCTGCTCAACGGGATCGTGTTCTACGTCCTGATCTTCACCACCGGCGAATGGCGACGCGTCGTGCCCACCAGCTGGTCGGTGTTCCCCAACGCCGTCTCAACCCTGATCCAGTACCTGTCGTTGACCTGGCCGGCCGAGACCACCGGTGGTGCCTACAACAGCCTGCAGCTGCTGGCCTACTTCATTACCTTGTTCATCGCAGCCCCGCTGGCGTTCATCACGGGGCTCGGTATGTCGCCGGCACTATCCACCCGGTTCCGGCGGATCAGCTCCGTGCTGAGCATCCAAACCGCCCGGTCGCTGCATTTCCTGGTCCTGGTGTGGTTCCTGTTCTTCATCGTCGTGCACGTCGCGCTGGTGTTCACCACCGGGCTGCTGCACAACCTGAACCACATGTATGCCGGACGCACGGATTCGAGCTGGGCGGGGTTCTGGGCTTTCGCCGCGTCGATGGTGATCGTCGTCGTCGGCTGGGTCGCGGCTACCCCGTTCACCTTTCGGCACCCCCGCGTCGTGCAGCGGGTCGGGTTCGCCCTCATCGGCCCCGTGCAGCGGCTTTTTGAGCATCTGGACGCGAAACCGGGCCAGTACACCGAGGATGACATCTCACCGTACTTCTGGCACAACGGCGTCTACCCCGATTCCGCCGCCTACACCGCCCTACAAGACGGCTCCTTCATCGACTACCGGCTGCGGATCAACGGCCTCGTCGCCCACCCCGTGGAGCTCGGCCTCGCCGATCTACGGGCGATGCCGCACCACGAGCAGATCACCCAACACTTCTGCATCCAAGGCTGGTCGGGCATCGCCAAGTGGGGCGGGGTGTCCATGCAAACCCTCATCGACCTCGTGCAGCCGACCGACGATGCGAAGTGGGTGGTGTTCTACTCCCTCGGCGACGGCCCGGACGGCGGCATCTACTACGACGCCCACCCCATCGAACAGATGGCCTACCACCTCACGATGCTCGCCTACGACATGAACGATGAGCCTCTGTCCTTCGGGCACGGCGCCCCACTACGGCTGCGCAACGAGACCCAGCTCGGGTTCAAACAGGTCAAGTGGGTCAAGGGAATCGAGTTCGTCGCGCATTACGCCGAGATCGGTGGCGGCTACGGCGGCTACAACGAAGATCACGAATTCTTCGGCTACCGCCAATCCATCTGACCATCCAATTCGGATCAACGAGATCACGCGGCAGCACTACGGAAGGCACCACCGATGGAGAAGTCCTCGCTCACCGCACTGGCCCGACACCAACTCGACCTGACCCGCGCCGCCCCCAGCGGCCGCAGCGCCCACACCGTGTACGGCGGACACGAACATGTCCTCCGGCAGACGCTGATCGCACTCGCCGCCGGGCAACGCCTCGACGAGCACAAGAACCCCGGCGAAGCGACCGTCCACATCCTGCACGGCCGAGTCCGGCTGGTCGCGGGTGAGACCACCTGGGACGGAGCAATCGGTGACCTTCTCATAGTCCCCGACAATAGGCACAGTCTGGAAGCGGTCGAGGACGCCGCAGTGCTGCTCACTGTGGCCAAGCTGCCCACTCCATCAACAGGAGCGACCTGAGATGCCCCTGTCCCCCGTGCTGACGAAACGGTTCGACACCGACCAGCCCTGGAAGATCCACAACTACGAAGCGCTCAACGGCTACAACGGGCTGCGCAAGGCGCTGACCCTGAACCTGACTTCCGCAGTTCGTAGGCATATTCGGGCTTGATCCGAGCTGAAGCCCCAGTTTGCTGGGGTGTCGAGTCCTGATCACGTGAGAACTTGTAGGCACACGACTTTGGGCGTGTCGCTCGACAGTGGCGGTGAGAGCGGATTCACGGGCATGTATCTGCGGGAGACGCGGCGCACGAACCGGGACGGCAGTGTGGTGCGGTACCTGCAGTTGGCGCACAACACCCGCCACCCCGAGACCGGCGTGTCGACGGCGACGGTGATCCACAACTTTGGGCGAGCGGAGACGGTGGATCGGGCGCTGGCCAGGCTGGTGTCCTCGATCTCCCGCTTCCTCGACCCGGCCGACGCGGTGGCTGCCGCGGCGGGAGCCGACGTGGAGGTCCTCGACTCCCGGCGGCTGGGCGGGGCGTGGACGCTGGATGCGCTGTGGGCACGGCTGGGCATCGGCGCGGCGCTGCGCAAGGCTGCGACCGGCCGCAAGCTGGACGCCGGCCTGGCCGAGCGGGTGGTTTTCGCGATGGTCGCCCAGCGTGCCCTGGAACCGGGTAGCAAGCTGGCCTGCTGCCGGTGGGTGGCCGAGCGGAGTTCGCGGGTGCGCTGGTGCGTGCGCGCAACGGCATGCTGACGCTGCTTGCCCATCCCCGCGAGATCACGCGAGGTCACTGGGCTCGGCGCTACCCAGACCGCCCAACGGGCTGGGTCTTCCAGCGCCAGTGGGTCAGGTCGGCGTAGAACGCGCGCACCGCCATCAGGTTCGCGGCAAGGTCTTGCCGAGGCTGTCCGATGCGTTGCCGTCCGTGGCGAACTTCGCTGAGTCGTTGTTTCCATCGGCGGGCCACGTCGTCGGATAGGTGCAGCGAGTCGATGCCCGGTTCGTGGATCTCCAGGTCTCGCCAGAATAGGCGCACGATCTTGCTCACCAGCGCGACCAGCCAGCTGTAGTCCAAGCCGGGTGCCCGTTCGTGCAGATAGTCGACGAACAGGTCCCGCACCGGGCGACACTGGATGTGCTGGGCGTCGACGAGCTCAGCGATGCTCAACTGTCCGCGTCGAGTCGCGGACAGCATGGTCGGCGGCGTCGACTCCGGCAGTATCCCGCCTGGCGTAGCAGCGGGTACCAGTGGGTGTGGTTCTTGTGCGAGTACTCGCACCTGCGCTCGCGATGCCTCGACACAGTCATCGAGGGTGATGTCGGCCAGCTGGCCGCCGGTGTGGATCAGAATCCGGGACAGCTGCACGTAGGCCGTGCGTCGATCGGTCGGGGTGAACCGTGGCGTTGTCTGCGTGCACACGACGTCCAGTGCCGCGAAACCCGTCCGGGTCACGGAGCTCCCGGAACCGTTCATACAAGGTGCCCGCGAAGGCGGCATACAACCAGGAGTAGGTGGGCCTAATAGCGTCCAGCAAGATCAACCTCGCGATCGCGCCGGTCATCTGCGTGGTGCGGTAGGCCTTGCTGACGCCCCGGAACTGCACCAGGCCAGACCAGCTCCGGCCGGCGACGTCGGCGCCGCTGGCCATCCACCGCTGTTGCCAGCTGTCGCCGTCGAAGCCGCCGAGCCAATCCAGCAGCAGCCTGAGGGCGAGCTGGCGCCGTGCGCGTTCCTTCGCGTCGTGGCGAGTCTCGATGCTGGCCAACGCGTCGAGCAGCTGCTCGCGGCTGCGGTCGGTAGCCGGTCCACCGGTCCGGCCGCGCGAGGAACGGTGTCGGCAGGGCGGGAACGCGGGTCACGACCGCGCCGTCGTGCAGTTTCGAGGGACGAGCACCACGCACCCGCCGCGTCGGGCGCCATCGCAGCCACCAGGGCGGAGGTCATCGGCTCAACCATTCAACTCAGCTCCCGCGCTGCCCAGCAGAGCGGCCAGGACCTCGGGTCGATACGTGCCGTAGTGCAACGACGGGCTGGGCGGCGGGACGTCGCGACGGGTTTGCTGATGCTCCAGTACGCGGGCGACAATCTCGTCCTCACGCGGTCGCAGGTAGATCTGTGTCGAGCTCAGATGCGCGTGGCCGAGTACCCATTGCACGTCGGTCAGCGACAGCAGCGGATCGTCGATCATCCGCTGCGCCGCCGTGTGGCGAAGATCGTGCAACGTCCAGCTCGTGCCGAGCGCCGCGTTCGCACGCTGCAACATCCGCCGGCCGTTTCGCGTAAGCGGTCACAAGGTCCACTTAGCTCCACTCCAGCGAGACCTAAGGGGGTGTTACTCGAACCCGGCGGTCCGACCCAGGGAGCTTGACAGCGCCCACGCCGGCGGCATTCGTTCGTTGCCGCCAGCCGGGGAGCCTCATGACGATGCGTTTTTCAATACCCGAGGCCGCAGACGTGCAAGGTGAACAGGTGGGCCCGTAGCCGTCGTTAGGTTCGGGCTTGCTGGCACCGTCGCCGCGGTAGAACCCGCGTAGATGGATGATTCTGTTGCCTCTGACTTACCACCGAGCGTCGCCGCAACGTCCGCCGCTGGCCACCAAGGGTCATCGGACGTTGCCCAAGGGCCGCGAGTGCTTGTAGTGCCCGAACGGCTCACCGTGGCCGTTGACGTACACCGTCGTTACCATCCTCGTGCGGGACGCCAGAGTAATGGTGTCGACCGATGCGATCAGCCCTTGTTGATGGTGATGCTGCCGACGCTGGTGGACACGTCGATGCGGTGCGGCGAGGACGGATCCCTGTCGACCTGCACGTCCTGTGAGCCGACGGTCGTGTCAGCGGTGACCGCATACTTGGTGCTGCCCGGGACGGTCAGCGTGACCTGTCCGATGTCGGTTTTCACCTTCACCGAGTCCGGTGGCTTGGCGAAGGTCAAGTTGACCTTGCCGGCATTTGTCCTGACCTGGTACGTGCCGGCGCCCAGCGCGGTGCCCTCGACCCGTCCGGCATTCGTGGAGATCGTTGCGCTGATCAGCGGGCCGGTCACCGTCACGTCGCCCGCAGCGCCATCGATAGTCAGCGCGATCCGCGCCGGCATGGTCACCGTGTAGGTCACCGAGCATTCGGCACCGAAGTTGATCCCCGCCGGGCACTTGGCGGTCAGTGTGGCCGACGAACCGGAAACCTCCTTCGTCGTGGTGGCCTCACCGTGCAGCCGCTCCCGCACCGAAATCGCTCGCACGTCATCCTGTGCGGTCAGGTCGATGCTTGCCACATCCGCGTTAATCCGCAACGAGGTGACCGCCGGGTCCAGCTGATAACTGCCGCCGCTCTGCCCCGACCCGGTCGAAACCCCGCTGGTCACAGCTGATGCGGTCGAGCTTCCGGTCGTCACAGCCGATGCGGTCGAGCCCGCCGACGACGAGCCTTTCGACGAGCTACACGCAACGGCCGCACAAATTCCGATCGCCCCTAGTGCCAATGCCGTTCAATTAGGGAATCGGCGCTGAATTCGAAATTGAGGCGGTTGTGATTTGATGGGGTGCCTCATTTTCGTTTGTCTCCGTGCATTTGACACGCACGCTCTCTTGCGGTGTTCCGGTGGGAGGTGACGCTAGTTTCCGAGCATGTCTGAAGGGCAGGCGAATAGGTCGCGGCCGGGCCAGTTGTCAGATTACCTTTGCCTCGGCGTCGTTTCTCGCGTGTATCGCCGGGACCTGGTCGATGAAGTGATCGCCGAAACTCGGAGCAAGGAAAAGCGTGCCCGATTGTTACCGGCTCGGCTCGTGGTCTATTACGTGATCGCGTTGGCGTTGTTCTTCGGCGAGGCCTATGAGGAGGTCATGCGCAGAATGGTTGGCGGCCTGCGGTTCGTCTCCGCGTGGGAGCGGGCCTGGCGGGTGCCCACCCCGTCGGCGCTGTGCCAGGCCCGGCAACGCCTCGGCGAGGCGCCGCTGCGTCGGCTGTTCGAGCAGGCCGCGGTGCCGTTGGCTACCCCGGCGACGATCGGCGCGTGGCTGGGGCGCTGGCGGCTGATGGCGATCGACGGGGTCACCCTCGACGTGCCGGACACCCCCGACAACGAGGCGGCGTTCGGCCGTCCGGGGTCCCGCACCGGGCAGGGCGGCGCGTTCCCGCAAGTCCGCGTTGTCGGCCTGGGCGAGTGCGGCACGCACGCCGTGGTCGCCGCCGAACTCGGCCCGATCCGCACCGGGGAACGGGACCTGGCGACCGGCGTGCTGGCCGACCTGGAGCAGGGCATGCTGGTCATGTTCGACCGCGGCTTCTTCAGCTACCACTTCTTCGCCCAGGCCAAGCAGACCGGGGCGGACCTGCTGTTCCGAGTGAGCTCGACCCTGAAGTTGCCAGTCCTGCAGCAGCTGCCCGACGACTCCTACCTGTCGGCGATCACCGGCAAAGGCATCAGCACACCAGCCACGCTGAACGAAGCACGGTGGCGGGCTGCGACAAACCAGGCGATCCTCGTCCGCGTCATCGAGTACCAGATCACCGACCGTGACAGCGGCGATCCCTACCGGCTGATCACGACGATCACCGACTGGGAAGATGCGCTGGCACCCGACCTGGCCGCCGCGTACCACCAACGCTGGGAATTCGAGATCGCGCTGGATGAGATCGAGACACACCAGATCGCACATTCCCGAGTGCTGCGGTCGAAGTCGCCGCAGATGGTGCGCCAAGAAATCTGGGGAATACTCCTCGCCCACTACGCCATCCGAACCCTCATGACCGAAGCCGCGCACGACGCCGACATTGACCCCGACCGGTTATCGTTCATCCGATCTCTGCGGGTCATCCGCCGCGAAGCCGATGGCTCCGCGGACTTTCCCCCCTCACCAGACCAATGACCGGCACCGCCGCGTCATCGAGGAGATCCTCCGATTCCCGCTCCGACCACGCCGACACCGCGCCTACCCCCGCGTCATCAAACGCTACGGCCCCTGCTACCGCCCGATCAAACGCCCGGAACATCGAGAAATCCTCTACCCCGGGCCAGCCACCGTCGAAATCACAGCCGCGTAATTGAATGGCATTGCCCCTAGTGCCAGCTCAACCATCCGCGTAGACCGCATAACACCCTCCTGCTGACTGGCGCTGCGCGGGGACCGCTGCCCACCAGTCGGGCGATCTCTCGATGCCGATCTGTCGATGGGTTGCGAGTCGGTAAGTCGGCAGCCGCCACAGCAAGCCCGATTCAGGTTATCCGGATCAGCCGTCGAGGCAAGCCGTTGACATTCGGCCGGACGTCTCCGACAGCGTCGTCACTCGACCAGGCACCGCTCATGCACCCAAGTCGCGCCAGACCGGGACGCGGGAGCGCACCACTATTAGGGCCCAGTGCCCGAGCGTCAACTCCCTCCCGACATTCGTCGGCCCCGGTGAATCTGCGGATTACGCTACGACCTCGTCACGGTTCCTAGGACTTGCGGCCTTACCCGGCGAGGGTGACCGGGTCACTGCGGCGGATGGTCCGCCGGCGAGGACGTCGGCGTAGACCCCGAGATTGACCTGGTTGTGCTGGGCGGCGGTGCGCAGGATGCCAGCGTCTATTGGCAGGTCTGCTCGCGGCAGGGTGGTCATCACGCACCGCGGGTCTGGTGACCCGCAGGCGGACTTGGTCGCCGATCGTGATGGTGTGACCGATCCAGTCGTTGTCGACGAAGCCGTGCTGCTCTGGGCTGGTGGACAGCACGATCTTCGGCCGCAACCGTCGCACCTCGAAACGCCCCGGCGGATGCTGCCCGCCCAGATGATCGATGGTCGCGGTGGTCAGCAGGGCGGTGTTGAGCAGCGACCCGCCTGAGTTACCGCAGGTGGTGCTGTCTCGGGGCGTTGGGCCGGGAGGTCGCCTTCGCGGAGGCATAGCACCCGGCCGACCGCGGACGACGTGTTCGCACGTAAGTGAGCCCGGCGCGCGCTGTGGCACCAAGCCAGCGCTGTCCTGGTGCCGGAGCCGGTCATCAACCGCGAGGTAACCCGCCACCCGCGTTCGGCCGGCGCCGGTTTACACCCACGGTGCACCAGGCCCGCGGAACCGCCGAAATGGCGGACGTGGGTGGTGCCTGGCGCGAGGGCCGCGGTTGTGTGCCTCGCCGTTGGTATGACGGCAGCGGCGGCTGGCTGCCCCCGATCTCTTACCTGGCGACATCACGTCGAGCGAATAGCCGGCGCAGCAGGCCCTTGCGCCGGGCGGGCGCACGGTCGCCCGGCGCAGAGCGACCAGCGCCGTCCGCGCGCTGCTGGGCATCAGGCCGCGGCACTTGATTGGCAGTCGACCGTGCCGCGTCGCCGAACAACGCGGATCGGATCTCGGCGTGTTCGCCGCGGCGCCACCAGTCGTACAGCTGCCTCGTGCTGAGCACCGGGAAGGTAAGCGACTCAACGAACTCGCGGCGGTTGAACGGCGCAGGTGTCCGGTCGAGCGGTTGGGTACGCGCCTGGTGATTCACGATCAACACCACGCCGCGGACTGTTAGGTCCGGGCGCAGCTGGGGCCACGTAGTGAGGTGCCGGCGCGCGGGCTCAGCCAGATTCTCCGGGGCGTTACCCGACGTTCCCTTGACCTCGACGAGCACGGAATTGCCTGCCCATGTGGCGAACAGATCCGCGTTGACCGTCGCGGAAAGCATCTCGTCGACACTGCGCGCTTCCATGCCGGCGTCCCTCAGCACACGTGAGACCGCGTCCTCGAGCACTTTGTCCTTGCCGTACAGCAGTGGGTCGCGTACCTCGTCGGCGGCGCTCACAGCAGCGGTCAACTCAGCCTCGATTATCGCGCGCTGCCGCTGGTAGTCGGTCTCCAGCTCGGCGAGTCGCGCGCGGGCGGTTGTTTCCGCAGGTGTCTGCAGCTTAGGTTCGGTGGCCAGTGACGTGCGCGTGCGTCGCGCCGCCGCTGGATTGAACACAGGCAAGCCTCGCCGCGCGAGCCAATCCAGCACCGGCTCGTACTTCGGCAGGTACGGCAGCACGTAGTGACGGATCGTGCCGTCGTCTGACGTCCAGATTGCTGCCACGACCTCGCCGGCGCGGCCACGGAGCAGCGGTGTCAACGTGCCCTGCGCAGGCACGACTTCGGACTGCTGGAAGGCAGCCTCCAACGTTGCTCCGGACAGCGTCAACCGCCACCACGGCAGATCGGTGGGGCGCGTGTCCGCCAGTCGCAGCGCGAGATCGCGATCTGCGGGGCCCAAGTCTTCGGCCGCCTCAGGCCGTGAGGCCAGGGAGACTCGATGACCGCCGATGCTGCTCAACCGTGTGCCCGGCAGCTGCACGCTGGCAGCGCCGCTGGCCAAGCCAGACTGGATTTCGGGCTCGTGTGGACTGCCAACGGTCGATATGGCCAGCGCCAGTTCGCGTCGACGCTGCGAGGCTTCCACGAAACGCTCCCACTCCTGCGCCCCGTGACCGGCGAAGATGCTGGGTTCGATCGCTGTGACCGCCTCGCTTGAGTCGTCACCCAGCCAGCGCGGCGTGAAACCAAGCTCGTCCCAATTGATCGGTTCGAGCGTTATCGCGGGGCGATTGCGCGGGTCCGCCAAGCCCAGCGGCGCATGATCACCCATGGCGGCGGCCCCCTGGGCTTCCGTCTCATCCCACCATGCAGGTGACCGAGCACCGATATGCACATCCAACGTGACCGTCGCAGGGAATGACTCCATGGCGTGGCAGCGTAAGCGGGCCGCGCGGAATGTCGGTTCGCCGGGCCTTCGTGACACGACCGAGCGGTACCCGAACAACAGGACCGAAGCCGACCACGGCGGCGACGCGTCACGGATGCAACGGATGCGTCACCCCAACAGAGCGGGGCTCACCATCGCGATCAGGAGTAGTCGACGACATGGGACAACGCCGTCGCCGAGTCGCTAATCGGACCGTTCAAGAGCGAGGCCGTCGCTCCCCGATCACGTTTCGCACCGACCCGCTGCGCAGCCTCGCCGACGTCGAAGCCCGGACGAACTACGTCGACTGGTTGGACAACCAGCGACTGCACAGCCTGCTCGACACACCACACCCGAGGAGTTCGAACAGGCCTACTACGCTCAACAGACCGGCTCACCGTCCGGTGCCGCCAACAAGAAGACGGCGCGAAATCCGGGCGGTTCACTCAGGCATGGGGGAAACGATAGATGTCGACGCCACCGGCTCATCCACCGACACCGCCGGGAGGGCCACCCACTCCGCCGGGCTCTGGTGGAGTGGGCTTGATCGGTAAACACCGCAATCCCTTCCTGGTATGGCTCGTATGGCCGCTCATCACACTTGGCATCTATCACCTTGTGTGGTGGTACAAGATCAACAGGGAGGTCCGGGACTTCGACCAGCGCATCGAGGTCTCTCCTGGCGTCGCAGTTCTTGCCCTTCTTTCCCGGAGCCATCATCCTGGTTCCGCCCTACATCTCAGCGTGGAAGACAGGCGATCGCATCCGGCGGGCTCAAGCCGCTGCGGGATCACCGGATCAATGCAACCCGTGGATCGGACTGATCCTGGCCTTCATTCTCTGACTGCACTCCCTCTACTACCAGATGTCGCTGAACAGCCTCTGGGCCTCCTACGGCACGCCACCAGAAGGCAGCTAGGTTCCGCTGCGTGCCTAGGCTCTCGAACTCCTCGGGTGTGGTGTGTCGAGCAGGCCTACTACGCTCAACAGACCGGCTCACCGTCCGGTGCCGCCAACAAAGACGGCGCGAAATCCGGGACGGTTCACTCAGGCATGGGGGAAACGATAGATGTCGACGCCACCGGCTTATCCGCCGACACCGCCGGGAGGGCCACCCACTCCGCCGGGCTCTGGTGGAGTGGGCTTGATCGGTAAACACCGCAATCCCTTCCTGGTATGGCTCGTATGGCCGCTTATCACACTTGGCATCTATCACCTTGTGTGGTGGTACAAGATCAACAGGGAGGTCCGGGACATCGACCAGCGCATCGAGGTCTCTCCTGGCGTCGCAGTTCTCGCCCTCTTTCCCGGAGCCATCATCCTGGTTCCGCCATACGTCTCAGCGTGGAAGACAGGCGACGCAGATCCGGCGGGCACAAGCCGCTGCGGGATCATCACTGGATCAATGCAACCCGTGGATCGGACTGATCCTTGCCTTCATTCTCGGACTGCACTCCCTCTACTACCAGATGTCGCTGAACAGCCTCTGGGCCTCCTACGGCACGCCACCAGAAGGCAGCCAGGTTCCGCTGCGTGCCTAGGCCGGCGAAATGGGCTTGTGGGGCTCAAGAACCTCAGTGCTGTCAATGTGGGCGACCGGGGTCATGCGGCGTGGCGGTATTCGTTGCTCAGGCCGCCGAGCACCTCGGTTCGCCGAACCGCGGTGCTGCCGCCTCGATCAGAAACGCCGACGGCGGCGGCGATCAGCGGCCACTAGTGGGGCTCGGTGCGGTCGATGGCTGGTGTCGTGCGTCTCGTATTGGGCCAGCACACGCAGAAGCTGTAGCTGGTGGAAGATCAGCATCCGGTCCAGGCAGTCGCGGCGGATGGGGCTGACCCACCGTTCGGCGGAGGCGTTCGCCTTCGCAGCTCGCGGTGGGCTGCGCAGGACCGCGATGCGTGCGCCGGCGAACACCGCGTCGAAGCTGGCAGTAAACCTGGTATCGCGGTCGCGGATCAGGAACCGGAAGGCGTCGGTCCGCTCCCCCAGCGACATGAGGAAGTTGCGTGCCTGCTAGGTCACCAGTCACCCGTCGGATGCCTGGTGACCCCGAGGATGTGGACGCGGCGCGAGCCGACCTCGAGCACCACGAACACGTAGATTCGGCAGCAGCACAGAGTCGACGGTGAAGAAGTCGCACGCCAGCATCGTCTGGGCTTGCGCGCGGCAAAACTCCCGCCATGTCGGCCCTGACCGTCGCGGCGCCGGATCCAGCCCTGCCTCATGGAGGATGTTCCACACCGTCGCACGGGCCACCCGGTAGCCGAGCCCGACCAGCTCGCCGTGGATGCGGCGGTGACCCCAGGTCGGGTTCTCCCGTGCAAGCCGAACCACCAGGCCCCGGATAACGTCGCAGGTGCGTGGTCGACCGCCGACCGCAGCTGTTCTCCTCGGGTACGTCCAGCGCGAGCAACGAGTCCGCGATGCCACCGCAGCGGTGTCGCCGGCGCGACAATCCGGGTCCTCCGCAGCTGCCGCGGGAGCAGACGAGCCAGCGCCGCCAACACCAACCGATCTTTCGGCTCCAACCGCGGACGAGTGACTTGGCGACGCAGCACCGCTACCTCCTGCCGCAGCACTAGCAGCTCGACGTCGTTCACCATCCGGTCGCGGCGTCGTATCAGCAGAAGGCCAAGCAGCGTCCGCAGGGCCAAGCACACGACGGACAAGAACACTCGAATGATCACGCCGACCCCCGCCAAGACGCCCACACCGAGGTTCTTGAGCCCCACAAGATCCCGTTCGTCGAGGCGCTGGGTCAAGACCGGCCCGGCGCAGGATGTTCCATACCGTCGAGGGCGCGACACGGTAACCGAGCCCGATCGGCTCGCCATGGATCCGGCGATGACCCCACGTCGGATTCTCTCGCGCAAGCCGCGACCAACGTCCGGATCACAACTGCGATCGGGCGTCGACCACCTGCCGAGGCGTGAACTCTCGGATACGTCCACCGCCGCGCGACCAGTTCGCCATGCCAACCCACCAATGTTGCCGGGCTGACGATCCGGCTCGACCACGACTGCCGAGGCAGCAGCCGCGACAGTGCCGCCAGCAGCACTCGATCTGTCGGCTCCAATCGCGGACGACTGATCTGGCGAGGCAACACCGCTACCTCATGCCGCAACACCAGCAGTTCGACATCCTTGACCGCACGACTACGACCCCGAACGGCGACCAGGCCAAGCACCGCCCGCACAACGGCATACACCATCGACAACAACACCAAATGATCATGCCGAACGCTCCGAGAAGACCGAGACGAGGTTATTGAGCCCCACAGGGTCGTCGTATTTCGCCTTCGTCGATAGTCGGAAGTAACTGGTCAGGTCATGCCGGCATCCACGCTTGACCTTCGGCGAGCGTGACGAGTGCGTCGAATGAGGTATGGCCGTGTTTGGCGGCGGTGGATAGGTAGCTGCGGATCGCGCAGAATTGCTTCGCGCCGGTGAGGGTGCGTAGGCAGCCGGATACCTTCTGCCGGAGTTTGATCATCCGGATGTCGCGTTCGGAGCCGTTGTTGTCCGGCGGTATTCGCCAGTCTTTGGTGAAGCGCAGGTAGTCAGGTCTTGGCGGTCGAGCAGCCGGCGGGCCAGCGCGTGGTGTTTCTTCATCAGCTTGTCGGTGCGGGCGGCGTTCTGGTTGGCGCCGATCTGTGCGGCGCAGCGGTAGTGCTGGATCTGCGCGGCCAGCGCGGCGGGGTCGACGTCGGCGGTCGCGGCGCGGGCGTCGGCGATCAGCTTCTGGATCGCGGCGAGGGCGTCGGCGGCTTGGGTGGCCCAGCACCAGTGCCCGGTCGGGGCGGTGTCGGTAACGGCTTGCAGTTCGCGCAGCGCGTGCGCGCAGCACAGCTGGTGATCGGGGTCGAGGTGGTCAAAGACGTTTCGCTCGCGTCTCCTCGTCGGCACCGGCAAGTACGCCACCATGGAACAGATGGCGGAGGCGATCGAGATCTCCGGTGCAGAGATCGTGACGGTCGCGGTACGTCGCACGTCAGTGGCCGATCCGAACCAGCCGCGCCTGTTCGACTACATCGACCCGAAGAAGTACCTCGTCCTTCCGAATACCGCCGGCTGCTACACCGCTGCCGAGGCGGTGCGCTACGCGCGTCTCGCACGGGAGGTCGGCCTCTCCGATTGGGTGAAGCTCGAAGTGATCGGCGACCCGAAGACGCTCTTTCCGGACAACGTCGCGCTCCTCGAGGCCGCCGAGACCCTGCTGAAAGAGGGCTTCACGGTTCTTCCGTACACCAGCGACGACCCGATCACCTGCCGGAAACTCGAGGACCTCGGCTGTGCCGCGGTGATGCCTCTCGCTGCACCGATCGGATCGGGTCTGGGAATTCGCAATCCGACCAACATTCGGATCATCCGTGAGTTCTCGAAGGTCCCGGTGATCGTCGACGCCGGCGTCGGAACGGCGTCGGACGCGGCCCTGGCGATGGAGCTCGGTGCAGATGCGGTGCTGATGAACACCGGAATCGCAGGAGCGAAGGACCCGATCGCGATGTCGCGCGCGATGAATTACGCAATCCAGGCGGGGCGTCTCGCGTACCGGGCCGGCCGGATCGAGAAGAAGCTCTACGCCACTGCGTCGAGTCCGCTGAACGGGATGATCGAGTAACCGGGATTGTTCGCGAAATCTAGCCCGCATTTCTCACACCATCTCGTCGCGAGGAGGCGGAGAGTGGCCTGGATGCAAGGCGCGCCTCGCTTCGGCGACGAAGGCATAGTGGTGACTACGTCGAGGAGCCGAAGCCGGGCGCAACGCAGCAGACAGGCCGCCATCCGTCTCCGCAGCAGAGACGATGTGAGAAATGCGGGCTAGGAGTCTGCGCGGTAGAAACTGTCCTACTGCGAAAGCGGATCAGCGGTCCAAATTCGTCCGGATTCTCGGCGAGTAGCCACCGCTACGCACCTCAAATCCGATCGAATTTGGCCTCGCTGCTTCGCTTTCTCGCTACGGACGTTCCTATCGCGCAGACTCCTAGTCGCGAAGGGCATCAGGCAATCGCAGGAACCCACCGTTTGCCTTCCGGCGACTCTCCCGTTTCTTCCGAACCGGGCACATCGAGCGGCACGACGGAAGCGGCGCCGCTCGAGGACTCTTTCCTGCGGGCTAGCGGAATTTCTTGTTGAGCCGCTCGAGCGCCAGTGCGTCGACCTTCTGGATCACCGGCCCGAGGATCTCCCGCTGCTTCTCGATCAGCTGCGAGATGCCGCTCTTCGCGAGAGCGGTCATGGCATTCATCTCGTCCTCGCTGAAACTCTTTCCCTCTGCGGTTCCCTGGATCTCGACGAACCTCATCTTGTCGGTCGCGACGACGTTCATGTCGACCTCGGCACCGGAATCCTCGATGTAGTCGAGATCGAGTGACGGGACTCCATCGACCATTCCCACCGACACTGCCGCGACCCATTCCCGGACCGGCCAGCTCACGATGCGCTTCTCGAGGTAGAGCTTCGCGAGAGCGAGGGTCAGGGCGACGAACCCGCCGGTGATGGAGGCGGTCCGTGTTCCGCCGTCCGCCTGGATGACGTCGCAGTCGACCCAGATCGTCCGCTCACCCATCAGCTGGGTGTCGACGGCCGCACGCAGTGCCCGGCCGATCAGGCGCTGAATTTCCATCGTCCGGCCGCCCTGCTTCCCACGTGCGGCCTCACGCGCGGAACGCTCCGAGGTCGAGCGCGGTAGCATTCCGTACTCCGCGGTGACCCATCCTTTCCCGCTCTTCTGGAGGAAGGGAGGGACCCGCTCCTCGAGCGACGCGGTGCAGACCACGCGAGTGTCGCCCACTTCGATCAGAACCGAGCCCTCAGCGTGTCTGATGAAATCGGGCCGCACGATTACGGGGCGGAGCTGGTCGGCCGCGCGGCCGTCGTGTCGCATTCTGGTGCTCATCGGAGTACGTCCTTCGTCTGGAGAGTCCGCGTTCGTGCGGCAGGTCGGCTCGGCCGGCGCGCGCAGCGGCGCCGCATTCTATCAGTTCGAGGGGTCGGCGCCCGCCATGACGGTCTCAGGCTGGATCACCGTCCCTTTCGCAACCACGACGATGTCGCTGTCGGTCACCGTGAACCGCTGCCGGTCGAGCTCGAGATCGTAGCCGATCACGCTGTGCGGCGGGATGTGAACGCCCTTGTCGACGATCGCCCGCCGGATGCGGGAGTGCCGTCCGACGTCGACTCCGTCCATCAGGATCGATTCGTCGACGTCCGCGAAGGAATTGATGCGTACGCGGGGAAAGACGATGGTGCGGTTGATGCTTCCTCCCGAAATGATCGCCCCGGACGAGACCAGCGAATCGGTAGCGATGCCGATCCGTCTCTGCTCGGCGTCCGCGAAAACGAATTTCGCGGGAGGAAGATTCAGCGGTGCCGTCTTGAACGGCCATCGCGAGTTGTAGAGGCTGAAGGGCGGCGTCACCGCAATCAGATCCATCGACGCCTCGAAGTACGACTCGACGGTCCCGACATCGCGCCAGTAGGCATGCGACTCCGGCGTCTCGCCGGGAACCATGTTGGTCCCGAAGTCGTAGGCGTAGACATCCATCCCGTCGTACATCTGCGGAATGATCTCCTTCCCGAAATCGTGCGCGGCGTCGCGCAGTGCATTGCGCTCCAGAACGTCGGTCATCACCTTGGATGTGAAGATGTAATTCCCCATCGATGCGAGGACCGTGTCCGGCCGGCCGGGAATCGTCTTCGCGCCATGCTTCGGTTTTTCGACGAACCCGGTGACCCGGAAGCGTTCGTCGATCTCCACGATCCCGAAATGGTGCGCCTGTGAAATGTGGACCGGTACGGTAGCGATGGTCAGGTCCGCGTTCATGTCGACGTGAAACTCGAGCATCTGGTTCACGTCCATCTTGTAGATGTGATCGCCGCCGAAGACACACACGTACTCCGGATTCTCGTCGAAGATCAGCTCGAGGTTCTGGTACACCGCGTCGGCCGTTCCGCGGAACCAGAACGGCCCTTTTCTCATCTGAGCGGGAACGACTTCGACGTACTGTCCGATCTCGGACGGCAGACGCCAGGTGCGCGTGACGTGCTCGATGAGCGAGTTCGATTTGAACTGGGTGAGCACTTTGATCTTGAAAAAGCCGGAGTTGATGAAGTTGTTCAGAACGAAATCGATGATCCGGTATCGCCCTCCGAACGGGACGGCGGGCTTGGCGCGGTCCCGGGTGAGGGGATAGAGCCTCTCACCCATGCCTCCGGCGAGGATCATGGTCAGAACATTTCTACGCGCCAGTGCTCCCTGCATTGCGTCCACCCGTCTCGTCGAATTTCAATCGGATTTCCATCGTAAGCGCATTGGCCGGTCTGCACGAGAAAAAGATGAAGACCTGACCCGAGCGGGCCGGAATCGTGCATCGAGAGCGACGGGCCGATGACTCCACCAACCCTGTAGCCGTTATGCAAGACATGGGCTCACCCGCCCTTCTCGTCAATATTCGGCCCGAAAATTGTGTTCTAATCTGCGCCATGGCTGATCGAAGCTACTACGACATCCTCGGAGTGAAAAAAGACGCATCCGAGGATGAGATCAAGAAAGCCTATCGAAAGCTCGCCCGCAAGTACCACCCCGACGTGAATCCCGACAATAAGGAAGCAGAAGCCAGTTTCAAGGAGATCAGCGAGGCTTACGCGATCCTCGGCGACAAGGAAAAACGCGAGCAGTACGACCGGATGGGTCGGGAGGCCTTCCACTTCGGCCCCGGAGGTCCGTTCGGCGGCCAGGGCGCCGGACAGGGGCCGTACGGTTTCAACTTCGACTTCTCGCAATTCACCGGAGGCGGCGGACGCCGCGGAGGACGCCGGACCGCGAGCACGGCCGATTTCACGGATCTCTTCTCCGATCTGTTCGGCGGAAGGCAGCCGTTCGAGAATGCTCCCCGCGCCGGAACCGACATCGAAGCGTCGACCACGATCGACTTTCGTGACGCCGTCCACGGAACCACGGTCCAGCTCGCAATCCAGCGCCAGAAGGAGTGCCCCACGTGCGAGGGACTCGGAAATGTGAACAGTAAGGTCTGCCCCACCTGCCACGGATCGGGGGTGGTGGCGCACCGCGAAACAGTGAGAGCTAAAATCCCTGAAGGCGTTCGCGATGGCCAGCGAATCCGCCTTCGAGGGAAGGGTTCGGCCGGAAGTGCCGGTGCGCCTCCCGGCGACCTGATCGTGCTGATCCACGTCCGACCGCATCCCTTCTTCGAGCGGCGGGGCGACGACATTCACGTCGAGCTTCCCATCACCATCGGCGAAGCCGTGCACGGGGCGGAGATCGAGGTCCCGACCATCCACGGTCCGGTCCGGGCAAAGATCCCCGCGGGAACGCAGGGCGGACAGACATTCCGCCTCTCGGGCAAGGGCGTGAAGAAGGGGAAGGGCGCGCGCGGCGATCATTACTACCGGGTTCAGATCGCCATCCCGAAATCGTTGAACGCCGATGCCGCCGATGCGGTGGATCGGATCGATCAATGCTACCCGGAGAACCCACGGGCGAACCTGAAAGTGAGCCTCTGAGCATGAAGATCGAGCTCATGGAGGGCGACATCACCACCCTCCACGTCGACGCGATCGTCAACCCCGCGAACTCGCAACTTCAGCACGGTGGAGGCGTCGCCGGAGCGATCTCCCGGAAAGGGGGCCCGGCGATCCAGCAGGAGAGCGACCGCATCGGATTCGTGCCGGTCGG
Source organism: uncultured Acidobacteriota bacterium (assembly GCA_963741955.1). GTDB lineage: Bacteria > Acidobacteriota > Thermoanaerobaculia > Gp7-AA8 > Gp7-AA8 > CAVUKB01. The sequence continues at coordinate 532,045 of CAVUKB010000010.1, read as the reverse complement.
GGGAGCAGCGGTCACTTCCGCCGGACATCTCCCGGCCAGGTTCGTGATCCACGCCGTCGGTCCTCGGATGGGGGAAGGCGACGAAGACGACAAGCTCCGGCGCGCAACTCTTTCCTCGCTGGAAAAAGCGGAGGAGCTCCAGCTCTCCTCGGTCGCATTTCCCGCGATCTCCACCGGGATCTTCGGATATCCGATCTCCCGATGCGCTCGGATCATGCTCGATACGACGCTGACGTTCCGCCCTCGCGCTCACCATCTCGAACGGGTCGTCTTCTGTCTCTACGGACACGACGCACTGCGCGAATTCCAACGCGCGCTGGAGGAGCTGACTCAGTGATGCCTCCCGCCGGATGGATCTTCGTGATCGGCGACTCGCACATCGGTCTGGCCGAGGGAGACGAGCGCGAGATCGTGGAGTGGCTGGAGCGTCTCGCGGCGCTTGCCCCGAAGGCGCTCTACCTCAACGGCGACGTGTTTCACTATTTCATCGGAGATCCGAAGTTCTACACCACGCCCGTTCGCAATTTTTTCCGCAAGCTCGGCGAGCTTCGCGACCGCGGAATCGAGATCTACTACGTCGAGGGGAACCGCGACTTCTTCGTGAAAGGATCTGAAGCCGAGCCGCAGGTCTCGGAGGTCGTCGTTCGCAGAGTGATCGAAGCGGGCGGAAAGCGGTTTCTCATCGTCCACGGCGACATGATCAACGACCGCGACTGGCCGTATCGTTTCTGGCGCGCGGTGTCCAAGAACGCGTTCATGCGTTTCGCGGTTCGCCTGGTACCGAAGCCTCTCGCTCGTCGTTTCGTCGACTCGGTCGAACAGAAGCTCTCGAAGACGAACTTCAAGCACAAGCGACGCCTTCCCGTCGAGCTGATGGAGGCATATGGATGTGCACGCCAGGAGAAAGAGAACGTCGATGTCGTCGTCTTCGGTCACTTCCACCGCAAGTTGACACTCCCCGCGGGGAACGCTACGGTCGAAGTGCTCCCGGCGTGGTTCGAGCAGGGTGAAGCAATGGTCATCTCGCCGGAGAGCGGCGAATACTCCTACTACATCGTCTGATCAGGAATGAAAGTCACTTTTCTCGGTACCGGAACCTCGACGGGCGTGCCGGTGGTCGGCTGCCACTGCGACGTCTGCACGTCGAAAGACCCGAAGAATCAGCGCCTCCGCCAATCGCTGAAGATCGAGATCGGCGGCCGGCACATCCTCATCGACACCACTCCGGATCTCCGCATCCAGCTCCTCCGCGATCCGATTCCGCACCTCGATTTCATCCTCTTTACCCACTCCCATTCCGACCACATCATGGGGCTGGACGACATCCGGCCTTTCAACTTCTTCCATCGCAAACCGATGACCGCGTACGCCAGTCCACTGACGGCCAAAGCCATCCGTCGCGCATTCTCGTACATCTGGGATGAACGGGCGCAGGAAGGAGGAGGAAAACCGAAGCTCATCCTGAACGAGGTGGAGCAGCCGTTCGCACATGAAGGGATCGAGGTCGTTCCGATCCCGGTGCGTCACGGCGACTGGACCATCCTCGGGTACCGGATCGGTTCCTTCGCCTACATCACCGACACCAACGGGATTCCTGATTCGTCGCTCGCGCTTCTCGACGGGATTGATACGCTCGCCATTGACGGACTTCGGGTCCGTCCGCACCACCCGACGCACTTCACCATTCCGGAAGCCGTCGAACAGGCGCGAGTGGTGAACGCACGCCAGACCTGGCTCATCCACATCGCACACGACGTCGACCATCAGACCGTCGACGCCACGCTCCCGGACGGCTTTGGTCTCGCCTGGGACGGTCTCACACTCGAGCTTCCATGAAAAAGATCGAACGCACTTCTCCACTCGATGCTGACGTCGCCGCTCCGCCGTCGAAATCGGTCACCGCCCGGGCACTGCTCCTGGCGGCGATGACGGAGGGGCCGACCACCGTGGTGCATCCGCTCGATGGCGACGATCCGCGCTACATGCTCGAGGCGATCCGGAAAGCCGGTTTCGAGGTCTCCGGATCGTTTCGCGACGCGATCACGATCGGAGAACGCATCAGCATGTCTGCCAACGAGGTCGAGATCTTCGTCGGGAACGCCGGTACCGCGATGAGATTTCTGACCGGGTTTCTCGCGTTCACTCCCGGGCGATATCTGATCACTGGTGAGTCGCGGATGCTCCAGCGGCCGATCGGAGGGCTCGTGGACGCTCTCGTCTCGATCGGAACGGAGCTGGAGTACGCGGGTGAGGAAGGGTTCCCGCCGCTACGAATCCGCGGAAGGAAGATGCGTGGTGGTTTCGAGGTCGTCCTCGACGCAGGGCTCTCGAGCCAGTTCGCTTCCGCGCTGATGATGGCGGGTGCCGCTCTGCCGGACGGGCTCGATCTCCGCCTCCGCTCTCTCGTTTCCCGCCCGTATCTCGAGATCACCGCGCGCATCCTCCGCGATTTCGGTGCGACGGTGCGAGAGATCGCTTCCGACCATTACCGTGTCGAACCTTCCCGCCTTCAGTGCAACCACTACGAAGTCGAAGGCGACTACTCGTCGGCTTCGTACTGGTTCGCAGCCGCGATCGCGACCGGTGGGACCGTACGTGTGTCCGGCCTCCGCGCCGATTCCGCGCAGGGCGACCGGCGGTTTCTCGACCTCCTCCAGAGCATGGGCGTCGCGGTCAGCCGCGAAGGAACCGTCGTCACCGTGCAATCGAAGTCGCCGCTGAAGGGCGGACGATTCGACCTCGGCGACATCCCGGATGTCGTTCCGACCCTCGCGGCGATTGCCCCTCTCGCCTCCTCTCCGGTCGAGATCGTGAATATCGCGAATCTGCGGATCAAGGAATCGGACCGGATCGCCGTGATCGCGTCCGAGCTTCGGAAGCTCGGCGTGACCGTCGTCGAAGGAGCCGATTCCCTCCGGATCGAGCCGGGATGGAACGACGACCCCGCCACCATCGACCCGCACGAAGATCATCGAATCGCCATGGCGTTCGCGATCTCCGGCCTCGCGCGCGGTAACGTGACCATCGACCACGATCAGGTAGTGTCGAAATCGTATCCGCGGTTCTGGCGAACGCTGGATGAGATCAGGGGGAGTCAGGTCAGCTGAGGCCTGAACCTCCAAACCCGCGCAACCCGTTACAATGGCCTCTCCAATGAGCGCCTGGTATCTCGTCCTGGCCTTTTTCTTCGTCCTGGCCAACGGTTATTTCGTCGCCGCCGAATTCGCGATCGTGAAGGTTCGGCCGACGCAGCTCACAGAGCTCGCGGCGAAGAACGACCCCCGTGCGAAGATGGCACTCCGCCTGACCCGCCGTCTGGATGTCTATCTCTCGGCCACCCAGCTCGGAATCACGCTCGCATCCCTGGCTCTCGGCTGGATCGGTGAACCGGCGTTCGCCTCCCTCCTCGTGCCGTGGTTCGTCCGGCTCGGAGCGTTCGCCGTCCCGGTCGCTCACTCCATCGCAGCGTCAGTCGCGTTCCTGATCATCACCGTGCTCCATATCGTGTTCGGCGAGCTCGCACCGAAGTCCCTCGCAATCCAGAAACCAGTGAGCTCCGCCCTCTGGATCGCTCACCCACTCCACGCCTTCTACGTCGTGATGTATCCCGCGATCTTCGTCCTGAACAGTTTCTCCAATCTCGTCCTCCGAACGATCGGGATCCGCCCGGCAAGTGAGGCCGAAGTGGCTCATTCGCAGGAAGAGCTGCGCCTGATCCTGGCCCATTCGGAACAGGCGGGAATCCTCTCCGAGCCGAACCTCGAGATCATTGAAGGCGTCTTCCAGTTCTCGCGACGGACGGCGCGTCAGATCATGGTTCCGCGGACGGACGTGGTGATACTCTCGGTCACCCGAAGCATCGAAGAGAATCTCGACACCATTCTCAAAACCGGACATACCCGCTATCCACTCTGCAACGGCGACCTCGATCACGTCGTCGGGATCATCCACGTGAAGGACCTCTTTCTTGCCCAGCTCAAAGGTCCGGGTCGCACGCTGATGGACCTCAAGAGGGAGGCGCTCTTCGTTCCGGAGAACACCACGGTCGAGAACCTCCTCCACCAGTTCCTCGACCACCGGACCCATCTCGCGGTGATCCTCGACGAGTATGGCGGTGCATCCGGCATCGTTTCGATGGAGAACATCACCGAAGAGCTCTTCGGGCAGATTCAGGACGAATTCGATCGTGAGAGGCTCGAGGTCGAGCGTCTCGGCGAGGGCCGCTACCGGATCCGCGGCGACTACCTGATCGAAGATCTGGCGGACCGGCTCAAGATCGACGTCGGCGAGCCTCCCGAAGAAACGATCGGTGGATATGTCGCGGCCACACTGGGACGCGAGGTCTCCCCCGGGGATCGGGTCGACCTCGGCGATCTGACCCTCGAAGTCCTCGAAGGTGAGCGGTACAGAGTGAGGTGGGTTCTGGTCACCAGGAGGAGCGGAGAGCCATGACACGCCGAGGCCGCGAGTGGTCCTTCGCCGTCCGTCAGATCTCGTACCAGGGTCGCGGTCGTCGCGATCGCGCCAACCAGCTTCCGAGTCCGACCACCGCAGCGACACCTGCCACCGTCAGAGCCGATTGCACGCCACGGTTGTGGAGCGCCTCGGAAAACCGCGCTCCCGTTCCCTTCTGCTCGTGGACGGAATGTCCCCGCTGCTTCGCATCTTTCAGAATTTGATTTGTCTCTTCTATTCGCATTTAATCCTCCCTCCACGGCCGGGCACACGACTTCGTGCTCTGGAGAAAACGGTGCTAGACAAATGCCACAAATAACATCAGGTCGTGGTTGAATGCGAAGCACCAGCGCTGACATGCACAGGCAGACTGATCCTCGAGCGAACGACTCCGGAGCCAAGGCCGTCACGCTCACCCTCTCGCTTCCAGGCCTCGATTGCCAGTGCTGCGCGCGCCGGCTCGAGACGAGACTGGGGAGCGAACCGGGAGTCCGGTCCATCCGGGTCAGCCTCTTCCAGCAGCAGGCGACCCTTTCTCTGGACGATGAAAAAGCCCTCCCGTCACTCCTGCCGCTGATCGAATCGGCCGGATTCGATCCCGGCCGATCAAGGACTCGCCTTCACCTCCGCGGCGTCTCCTTCGACGCTCCCGACGCTCTTTCCATCCGGCGGTCGATCGAATCGCTCCACGGTGTCAGCGCGGTCGAGATCGACCTTCTCCGCGACGAGATCCTCGTCGAGTACGATCCGGTTCAGACCGACATCCAGGCGATTCACGCCGCAATCCGGAGATCGGGCTACGCCGCAGTCGACAAAGAACAGAAAGTCCGGAGCGGAATCGGGTGGGGCGCGATCATCCTCGCGTTCCTCGCAGCCGGCGGTGCGACTCTGCTCGAAGTGTCGCTCGCGACATTCGGCGATTCCGGAGCCGCATACGCCTGGATCCGAACGGCGGCACTCTCGTCCTGGCCTTCGCTCGGACTTCTTCGCGCGGGAGTCGCGGGCGGCGCCCTGATCGCGATCGCTCTCCTCCTCGGATGGCTGATGAAGGACGCTGCGATCGTAGGATGGGCGTCACTGCGGAGAGGGCGGATCTCCGCCGGATTGCTGTACACCGTGTCGGTTGCGACTCTGCTGCTGGCCTCGATGGCCCAAACCTTCGTTTCGCTCCTCGCGCCAGACGCGGGAGTCGTGACCGGGCTGCACTATGTCACCGCTTCGTGGCTGGTACTGGTGTGGCTGATTGCAGTGAGGGCCGACACGACGGCGCGGCAGCGCGCAGCTTCCTGGAGCAATCGGTTCGCGAAGCTCGACGGCGGCGAGACGCGCCTGGTGAAAGGAGATCGTGTCGTCGAGGTTCCCGCTGCGGAGATCTCGACGGACGACGTCGTCGAGCTGCGCAAAGGTGACCAGGCGTGGATCGACGGGACGGTGGTGGAGGGGGAAGCGCGTGTCGAAGAGATGACGGCCGGCGAGCCGAACGCCGTCTCGAAGTCGACCGGTGACCCGCTCTTCTCCGGTTGCCGGATCGTCGAAGGAACACTGCGAGTACGCGTTACGGCGGCGGCGAACGAGACGATGCACAAACGAATGGCGGCGGTGCTCTCACGCCCCGTCGGCCCGGCGGAGATGAAGGCGTCGCGTGCGTTGATGGTGGCAACGGCGCTGCTGGCGCCGGCTGCACTTGCCGGATGGGCGATCCTCACACCGGCGCATCCGTGGTCGTATGCCATCGCCGCGTTCGCCGCGGTCCTCGTCGCGGTGGCGCCGCGTGCAGTCTCACTCGTTTCGGCAGCATTTCACGACGCGGCACTCCGCCGTGGGACGGAGATCGGAGTGTACGCGCGCAGCGCGAGCTGCTACGACGTGCTCGGTCGCGTCCAGGCTCTCCTGCTGCGCCCGCGTGGCGTGATCACGGGAGGGAATCCTCGCGTCACCGAGTACGTGCTTCTCGGCGGCATCAGCCAGAGCGAGCTTCTCCGCGTCGCTTCCGCTGCGGCAGAGAATGCCGATCATCCGGTCGCGCGAGCGATCGCGTCACGAGGGAACGCGGTCGCGGCGGGTGCCGAGCGCCGGGATTACCACGGCAGCGAAGGAAAAGGAGTGCGTTCGGTGGTCGACGGACGGACGGTGCGGGTCGGCCGGATTGAATTTCTCGCCGCCGAGGGGATCGACGTCAGCGGAATCTCCGAAGAGCTCGCCGGCTTCACGGCAGCGGGGAAGAACACGATCGGCATCGCCATCGAGCAGCAGCTGTCGGGGCTGATCGTCGTGTCGGACGCCGCCCGTCCCGCGGCTCCCGCCGCGATGCACCGGATCGAAGCCCTCGGATTCGAACCGCGTATTCTCTCCGGTGAAGACGTGGCGACTGCGGGTGCGATTGCATCCGCAGCAGGGATCGCCGCCTTCACCGCCGCCGCATCGTCCGGACGACGGATCGAGATCGCGACGTCTCTCCGGCGCGAGTCGCCGGTTGCCGGCGTCAGCGCCGATCCTCGAGATCTTCAGTTTCTCGCTGCGACCGATCTCGGGATCGCATTCGGCCCGGCGGCATCGAATCTCGACGCGGACATGATCATCACCGGCGAAGAGCCGGGAATCCTCGCCGAGATCTGCGAGACCGCCCGTGCGATGATCGGCTCGATCCGGAAGCGGATCCGGCTGGCGATCATCTTCAACGTGATCGCGCTCTCCCTCGCAGCGCTCACGGGGGGAATCGTTCCCGCGCCATTCTTCGCGGCTGCGGCGGTGCTGGCGACCATCGCGTTCCCGCTCCGCAGGCGTCTGGAAAATGCGAGGGGCGGTGAGCCCGGCTCAGCGTGAGCTCTTCCCGTTGTTCGCCAGTGCCTGCCGGTGGTAATCGGAGACGATATTCGCCACCTCGTCCGGGTCGTCCACAACGTGAATGCTGTCGACGTCCTGGCTGACGATGTTTCCTGCAGCGAGCACCGTGTCGCGAAGCCACCCGATCAATCCACTCCAGTAATCGACGCCGAAGAGGATCACCGGAAAATCCGAGATCTTCTGGGTCTGGATCAATGTGAGCGCGTCGAACAGCTCGTCGAGAGTTCCGAAGCCCCCCGGAAACGCGATGAACGCCTCGGAGTACTTCACGAACATCGTCTTGCGGACGAAGAAATAGCGGAACGTCAGTGCTTTGTCGACGTACGGATTCACCTGCTGCTCGAACGGCAGCTCGATGTTGCAGCCGACTGAGAGTGCGCCCGCCTGGCGCGCGCCGCGGTTCGCCGCTTCCATCATCCCCGGTCCTCCGCCGCTGATGATGGCGAAGCCGGCACGGCCGAGGCATTCTGCGGTGGCGACGCACCTCTCGTAGTAGGGGTTGTCGGGGAGCGTCCGCGCCGAGCCGAAGATCGAGACTGCAGGATAGATATCCGAGAGCTGGTCGAATCCCGTCACGAACTCGCTGGTGATCCGCAGCACACGCCACGAGTCGCTCTGCAGGGTTGCGGCTAGAGTGGGACGGTCGAGGAGATGCCGGTCCTCCATCGTCTCGCGAGGTTTCCCGGGGATCTTGATCTTGTTCTGTTCCTGCTTCAATTCCATGCCGGGAATTGTACGGGAGGGAGAGGCGGGAGGCGAGCGACGAGCGACGAGCGACGAGCGACGAGCGACGAGCGACGAGCGACGAGCGTAAGACTCTTCTGTTTCTACACCAGGCTCGAGAACATTCTGCGCTCACCGCTCACCGCTCACCGCTCAAAATAAGGGTCAACTCTTGAGTTTGATGGCGTGCGTTTCGATCAGCTTGTTGTTCGGAAGGTCCTCCTGCCAGGCGGTGACTTTGATGTCACCGCTCGTGTCGAACGAGCCGAACGATGCGCGAACTTTGAAACGCGCTTCCGACTTCTCTCCCGGATTGAGGCCTCCGATCCGGTACGCGTACAGTTTCGAGCCGTCCGGGGTGATCGCTGCAGTCAGGTTCATCCCTGCACCGTGATTCTCTTCCAGCACCACCAGCCGCGGCGGAACTTCCACCTGATACACCACGTTGGAGAGTTTGTTCACGCCGTAATTCGCTACGTTCACCCGGATGTCGGATGTCTCTCCTTCGGCCATCGAGGATGGGCCATCGATCGAGATCTTCATCACCTGACCCCGCTGGGTCACCGCGGTGCCGGATGACTTGCATCCCACCGTCGCGAGGGCGACGAGACCGACCAGGATTCCCATACTCTTCACTACTTTCGGTATCATGAATCGTCCTCCTGTCTTTCTGCCGGCTCGCGCAGAGAGTTCGGATGTCCGGTGCACGCCGGCGGGCTCATACTGTGCAACAGCGATACCGTCACGGGTGAGGAGAGTGATGAGTCTGTACATCGGAGTCGACGGCGGCGGTTCGAAAACCAGCTCGATCGTCGTCGACGAATCGATGCATCCGCTGGGGCGCGGCGAAGCAGGTCCTTCGAATTTCCTCCGCGTCGGTCTCGACTCCGCGCGGATCGAGCTCGAAAAGGCCATCCTCCAGGCGGTGCGGGCGGCGGACGCGGACTTCGAGCAGGTGGCCTTCACCTACTGCGGGATCGCCGGAGCCGATCATCCGGAGCACAGGAAGCGCCTGGTCGGCGCGCTCGGCTCGTTCTTTCCCCGCGGAAATTTCACCGTCGCCAGCGACGCACGCATCGCACTGACCGCGGGGATCGGTCTCGGCGAAGGAATCGTGATCATCTCCGGCACCGGATCGGTCGCGTTCGGTCGCAACGACCGAGGAGACGAAGCGAGAGCTGGCGGATGGGGACCGACCATCGGAGACGAAGGAAGCGGTTACTCCATCGCGCGCGAAGGACTCTCCGCGGTGGTGCGAGCATTCGACGGGCGCGGACCGCAGACCATCATCACCGATCTCGTCTGCGCACATCACGACCTCTGCGAGCCGCGCGATCTCCCCCTCTTCGTGTATGCGCCGACCACGCGCGCATACGACATCGCGGCGTACACCCGGCTGATCATCGAGGCGGCGAACAAGGGAGACGACGTCGCGGTACAGATCCTGCGCGAAGCCGGAGACGAGCTGGGGCAAGCGGTGGTCGCAGTAGCGGGTCAGCTGGAGATGAAGAGCCACACCTGTGCGGTGGCCTACGTCGGAGGGGCGTTCCACGCCGGCGCGTTTCTCATCGACCCGATGGAGCGCACCATTCGCGAGGCCTGTCCGAACATGTGGCTCGCCCCGCCGCGCGAGATGCCGGTCGACGGAGCGGCGCGGATGGCCATCGCCGGAGCGGAGAACGCACGTCCCGGGCGCCAGCCTTGAGGCTGTTGGGCTGCGGATTGCGGGCGGGAACGTCACCGCGATGCCCTCGAGCGCTCGACATTTCTGCCGCGCAAACTCCCGGCCCGCGACCTCGGCCGGAACAACTCAAAAAAGATACGCGGACCCAACGATCAGTCGGGCCGCGATCTTGCTTTCCTCCCGATCCGAATAACTTTGGGAGGACTTATGAAGAAAACCATCGTCAGTATGTTCGTCATCGCCGCATTCGTGGCAGTTCCGATCTTTGCACAGAGCCGCTCGGTCGACGTCAGCGCATTCGCGAACTGGGTCGATCTGAGTGGAGATCACACGTTCCAGGGGCCGAATGCCATCGACAACGCCAACCTGAACTTCAATTCGAAAGTCGGGTACGGCGCAGCGATCAACGTGTTCTGGGCAGACCGGATCTCGACCGAGTTCGCGGTGTCGGTGGTGAATCCCGACGTTGCGTTCACATCGAACAACCCGGCCGTCCCCGCATTCACCGGAGGGAGTCTGCAGATGATTCCGATCACCGGAACTCTGCAGTACCACTTCAACCCGAACGGCCGCGTCGATCCATACCTCGGCGCCGGAGTGGCGTACGTGCTGTTCGACAACGTCGACAACATCAGTGATCTGAACAACGTCACGCTGCGGAAGATCGACTTTCAGGACGACGGCGGATTCGTCGCCAATGCCGGGCTGAGTTTCGACCTCTCTCCGCATCTCGCGATTCTCGGTGACGTCAAATACGTTCCGGTCCGCTCTTCAGCGAAGGCGGAATTCGCATCAGGGCCGGGGCAGACCACCAAGGTCGACATCAATCCGCTGATGGTGGCGGCGGGGCTTTCGTTCCAGTTCTGAGCGCTGGTTGTGGGTTGTGGGATCGAGACAGTCTCAGAGGTTCCACAACCCACAATTTCGAGGACGTTCAGGCCGGTTCTGACGTCCTGCGACGACTCGGAACGACCCCGGATCCTTCCTGCGAATCCTCGACCCCCGAACCTCCCGTCACATCCAACCGTGATCCCGGGACTTGTACGCTCCGCCACTGCTGACACAGATTGGCTCAGGAGGAACGTGATGGCCACATTACTGGAAGCGCCCGTCATCGAGCGCGCCGGCGACGAAAAGGGAGCGGTGGAGAACGAGATGCAGAAGATTCTCTGGGCCGACGGTTCCGAAGTTCTCGGCTACAGCGGCAGCGGCCGCGAAGAGCACAGCGGCGAGAGCTCCGGCCCGGCGGTCGATCTCGAGCCGGAGCTCACCCCCGAAGAGATCGCCCGGATCGCGGACGAGACCCCTCCCTGGTAGCCGCGGCGGACGAAACAAACCAGCCGTCCTTCCGTATCTCCTGACGAGGAGGTCGAGATGCTGGAGCTTTTCGGAGTTCTCGTCGCCATGGCAGTGGCCGGAGTGGTCCTCTTCGGTCTCGTCCTGATCGCGTCGCTGATCGGCGCGACGATGAAGATCATCTTCTTCCCGATCAGCCTCGTCTTCGTTCTTCTCAAGTGGCTCATCGTTCTCGTGGTGCTGACCGTCGTCGCGTCGGTGGTCATCCCGATTCTGTTGACGATCGCTGCGGTGATGATTCCGCTGCTGTTCCTGGCCATGATCGTCTTCGTCGGGGCGCATCTGATCTTCTGATCCGGGATTGCACTCGCGCACGTCTCTTCTAGCGGTCTCCGCCGTCGCTTTGAACGTCTGACCCTCCACCGGAGATCGTCGACTCTCGAACCGAAACCTTTCCTTGACCGGCTCCGACCCGGCAGTTAACCTGACACCTGGTCGGTTTTTATGCTTCAGGAAGAACGCTCCGAACGGAGCCGCCGTCAGATCCTCGACTCAGCACTGATTCTCTTCTCCCATCAGGGATACCGAGCGACCAGCGTGAGGGAGATCGCCGAGGCCGCCGCAGTCTCCACGGGAAACGTGTACCACCACTTCCCGGACAAGGAGACCATCTTCCGAGAGCTCCTCGACGAATACTGGAGCGCGATCGCGCAACCCGATTTTCCGCTCAACGCCGCCCTGGCCAGGGGCGAGTTCCCGGACAACCTCGAGATCGTCGGTTTCGCCTCCCGCGAGAGCGTGTCGCGTTACAGGAAGTACGTCGCGCTGATCTATGTCGACGTCGTGGAGTTCGACGGAAGCCACATCCGGAAGTTCTACTCCGAAATGTGGAAGCGTTACGAGGCCTTCCTCGCTCAGGACGGGCGGCGCCAGAAGATCGAAAAGAAGCTCCGCTCCGGCATCTCGCCGGTCTCGGCTCTCATGCTCGCCACCCGCTTCTATCTCAACTACTTCTCGGTCGAGATTCTCTTCGGCGTGAAAGACCATTTCGGGAAAGACAGCGAGTCGGTGATCCGGGAGATCGCGGACATGCTCCGGAACGGAATGCTCCGCGTGGACAAGCCGAAGCGGAGCCGGCCAGCCTCCCGGAAAACGTCTTCCACTTCCGTCCGCCGCCGCAAAGTCTGAGTCGAAACGAATCCGAGTCGCGGCCGGCGCTTCCTTGGATCAGGCCGCCGCACCGCCGAATCTGCCGATCATGGTATAAATCTTCATCCCCGGGCTCGCCGGCAGGCGGCTCTGCCGCTCGCAGGACGGGTGCGCTGTCAGAGCGGCAGCAACCCGCACGAACAGCGCCCCCCTGCTGCGGATCGGGATCCGGGAGAACCTGCAGATCATCGTCGGAGAAGCAATGCAGACCGAAAAGCAGACCACCGAACCGGCCAGCGTCGAGTTCAGCAGAGAGAGCATCGTTCACGATTTCCGCATCGGATACCGCAGCCGCCAGGCGAGTCTGATCGGACGGAAAGAAGTCCTGACCGGGAAGGCGAAGTTCGGAATCTTCGGCGATGGAAAAGAGGTCGCGCAGCTGGCGATGGCCCGGGCGTTCCGGAAGGGAGATCTCCGCTCCGGCTACTACCGCGATCAGACCTTCATGCTCGCGGCCGGAATGACCACGGTCGAAGAGTTCTTCGCCCAGCTCTATGCGAATCCCGACATCGCGTGCGATCCCGCGTCGGGCGGTCGTTCGATGAACTGCCATTTCGCCAGCCGCACCCTGGAGCCCGACGGCTCCTGGCGCGACCTGACCGGGATGCCGGTCTCCTCGCCCGACCTCTCCCCCACCGGCTCGCAGATGCCTCGCCTCGTCGGCCTCGGCTACGCTTCGCGGCTCTACCGCGAGATCGAAGAGCTTCGCTCGTTCACCCGCTTCTCACACAACGGCGACGAGGTCGCCTTCGGCACGATCGGCAACGCGAGCTGCGCCGAGGGGATGTTCTGGGAGTCGGTCAACGCGATCGGAGTCCTCGGTGCGCCGGTGATTCTGTCGATCTGGGACGACAACTACGGGATCTCCGTTCCGAACGAATTCCAGATCGCGAAAGGAAATCTCTCCGAAGTGCTCAGCGGATTTCAGCGGCGATCGGAATCGCGTCAGGGATTCGACCTCTACACCGTCCGTGGCTGGGACTATCCGTCGCTCTGCGAGACGTACATCAACGCCGCCGCCATCGTCCGGATGGAGCACGTTCCTGCGATCCTTCACGTGGTCGAGCTCACCCAGCCGCAGGGGCATTCCACGTCCGGAAGCCACGAGCGCTACAAGTCGCGCGAGCGGCTGGAATGGGAAGAGGAGTACGACTGCATCCGGCAGATGCGGGAGTGGATGATCTTCCGGGGAATCGCCGGGGGGGATGAGCTCGACCGGATCGAAGCCGAGGAGCGCGAGCACGTCCGCCATGCGCAGAAGAGCGCGTGGGAGAGCTACCGCGCCCCGGTGATGGCCGAGATGAACGAGCTGCTGGGGATGATTGCCGGAGTCGAGAGTGCGAGTGCGAACCGGGAGAAGATCGCGGCGGTACGCTCCGCTCTCGAGCGGATCCAGACCCCGATGCGACGCGATCTGATGCGCACCGCGACGGAAGTGATCTTCGAGGCCAGGACCGACTCGACTCCCGAGCTGTCCGCGCTCGTCGAATGGCGCAACCGGCAGCAGAGAGTGAACGCGGATCGGTACGATTCGGATCTTTACAGCGAGAGCGAGGAATCGCCTTTGAAGATCGAGGCGGTCGAACCGCAGTTCAGCGACGGCTCGCCGGTAGTCAACGGTTTCGAAGTGATCAACGCCTGCTTCGACGCCGCCCTCGAGCGGATGCCGAACCTCTTCATCATGGGCGAAGACGTCGGGCACCTCGGCGATGTGAACCAGGGCTGCGCCGGATTGCAGGAGAAATACGGTGTGCTACGGGTCTCGGATACCGGGATCCGCGAGTGCACCATCATCGGTCAGGCGATCGGAATGGCCCTGCGCGGTCTCCGTCCGATCGCGGAGATTCAGTACCTCGACTACGTCCTTTACGCGCTCCAGATCATGTCCGACGATCTTGCCACCGTTCGCTGGAGGACCCGCGGGGGACAGAAGGCTCCGGTGATCATCCGCACCCGCGGACACCGGCTCGAAGGAATCTGGCATTCAGGATCTCCGATGGCGGGAATCCTCAATCTCGTGCGAGGAATGCACGTCTGCGTACCGCGGAACATGGAGCAGGCCGCGGGGATGTACAACACTCTCCTCCGCGGAGACGATCCGGCGATTCTGGTCGAAGTGCTCAACGGATACCGTGCGAAGGAGAGACGTCCCAACAACATCGGGGACTTCACGGTTCCACTCGGGGCTCCGGAGATCCTCCGGGAAGGGAGCGACGTCACGATCGTCACCTATGGCGCGTCGTGCCGGATCGTCCTCGATGCAGCGGATCTCCTCGCGAGAAGCGGCATTCACGCGGAAGTGATCGACGTGCAGACGCTCCTTCCGTTCGACCTTCACGGGAAGATCTCGGAGTCGCTGGAGAAGACCAGCCGCGTCGTCTTCGTCGACGAGGACGTCCCCGGCGGGACGACGGCGTTCATGCTGCGCAACGTGCTCGAGGTGCAGCACGGATACGAGCTGCTCGACTCGGAGCCGCGAACCGTCACCGGAAAGCCGCACCGGCCGGCATACGGCTCGGATGGAGATTACTGGTCGAAACCAAACCGCGAGAGTATCTTCGAGGCGGTTTACGCGCTGATGCACGACGCGGCCCCGGCCCGTTTCCCCATCTTCTGGAAGACGAACTCCTGAGCGTGGACGATCTGATCCGGCAGCTGCGCGGTTACGTACCCGCCGACGACCGCGAAGCCGGGCATCGCGATGCGATGGTCCGCCTCGCGGAAACCGCACCTTCGTCGTTCTCGCGGGAGCATTTCTTCCCCGGACACTTCACTGCGAGTGCGTTCGTCGTCGATGATGCGAGGCGCCTTCTGCTTCATCACCACCGCAGACTCGACCGGTGGCTGCAGCTGGGAGGTCACATCGAGGAGGGCGAGAGTCTGCTCGACGCCGCACGCCGGGAAGCTCTCGAGGAATCGGGACTGGAGACGATCACCCCGGTCGACGGACGGATTCTCGATCTCGACATCCATCCGATCCCCGCCGGCCGCGGAGAGCCGCCTCATCTCCATTTCGACGTCAGGTTTCTCTTCACCACTCCCGAACCCGAATCGATCCGGACATCGGCGGACGAGTCGGTGGAGCTCCGCTGGTTCGATCTCGACGAGGCTTCGAAGAGGCTCGGCGAACGAGGATCGGAGCGGGCATTGGAGAAGATCGAGCGGCTCCTGGGCCGATCCTGAACCCACTCTCCTCCTTTCTGCTCTGTCATCTACCCCCCGACTCCTTCTTTTCACGCTCTGCCCACAACTCACAAGAGGACGTGCGCTTGCGCACTTTCCATGTTCGTCCCGGCTCGATATCATTACGCCCGACATGGAGCTCAGACTGACGCCGGACGACACGGTCGGGCGGCCGGTTCCTCCCATCGACAACCTCGTTCTTTCGAAAGGTGAACAGCCGATGCCTTGGTTTCTGAAGTTCTACAGGTCCGCCATCGGTAAGAAGGCCGTCATGGCCGTGACGGGCATTTTCATCTTTGCCTGGATCACGGCGCACATGGTCGGCAATCTGAAGATCTATCTCGGACCGCAAGCACTCAACCACTATGCCGAATGGCTCAGAGTCATCGGAGGGCCGGCATTCCCCACTTCGGCGGTCCTCTGGATCACCCGGGCGCTGCTGATCGTCGCGACGTGGTTCCACATCCAGGCTGCGACGCAGCTGACGCTGATGAACTGGAAGGCTCGTCCGGTCGGCTACCGGGATCGGGACTACCCCGCCGCGACCTATGCGGCCCGCACCATGAGATGGGGCGGAGTGATCATCGTCCTCTTCGTGATCTGGCACCTGCTGGACCTGACCTTCGGAACGGTGAACCCCAACTTCATCCAGGGCGATCCGTACCACAATGTGGTCGCTTCGTTCTCGGTCTGGTGGATCGCGTCGTTCTACGTCATCGCGAACGTCGCGCTCGGCTTTCACCTCTACCACGGCCTCTGGAGCCTCTTCCAGTCGCTCGGCTGGAACAATCCGCGATTCAATCTCTGGCGTCGCTACTTCGCGACCGCCTTCGCGCTGATCATCGCGATCGGCAACATCTCGATTCCGGTCTCGGTACTCGCCGGATGGGTCAGATAGGTCAGGAGTCAGGCTCGATGGAACTGAATTCGAATATCCCTGCCGGCCCTCTGCCGGAGAAGTGGGACAAGGTCAGATTCGACTACAAACTCGTCAACCCGTCGAACCGCCGAAAGTTCGAGATCATCGTGGTCGGAGCCGGTCTTGCCGGAGCCTCCGCCGCAGCCACTCTCGGAGAGCTCGGCTACAAGGTCAAATGCGTCGTTTACCACGACTCGCCCCGGCGCGCGCACAGCATCGCAGCGCAGGGGGGAATCAACGCGGCGAAGAATTACCGGAACGACGGCGACAGCATCTGGCGGCTCTTCTACGACACGGTCAAGGGAGGCGACTACCGCTCCCGCGAGGCCAACGTCTACCGGCTCGCCCAGGTCAGCGTGAACATCATCGACCAGTGCGTGGCTCAGGGCGTTCCCTTTGCGCGTGAGTACGGCGGTCTCCTCGACAACCGCTCCTTCGGCGGCGTGCAGGTCTCGCGCACGTTCTACGCACGCGGCCAGACCGGACAGCAGCTGCTCCTCGGCGCGTATCAGGCGCTCGAGCGCCAGATCGACGCAGGAACCGTGGAGATGCTCACCCGCACCGAGATGCTCGACTTGGTGGTGGTCGACGGCGAAGCCCGGGGAATCGTCACCCGAAACCTGATCACCGGAAGAATCGAGACCCACAAGGCCGATGCGGTGATCCTCGGCACCGGCGGATACGCCAACGTCTTCTATCTCTCGACCAACGCCAAGCAGAGCAACGCCACGGCGATCTGGCGAGCTCACAAGCGCGGCGCTTACTTCGCCAACCCCTGCTACACGCAGATCCACCCGACCTGCATCCCGCAGAGCGGCGACTTCCAGTCCAAGCTCACACTGATGTCGGAGTCGCTCCGCAACGACGGCCGGATCTGGGTGCCGAAGAAGCAGGGCGAGACGCGCAAGCCGAACGACATCCCCGAGGCGGATCGCGATTACTACCTCGAACGGAAGTATCCCGGGTTCGGCAATCTGGTCCCCCGCGACGTCGCTTCCCGGAACGCGAAGGAAGTCTGCGACGAAGGTCGCGGCGTCGGCCCGAGCGGCCGCGGCGTGTATCTCGACTTCGCCGACGCCATCGAACGACTCGGTCGTCCGGTGATCGAAGAGCGCTACGGAAATCTCTTCGAGATGTACCACGACATCACCGACGAGGATCCCTACGAGGTTCCGATGCGGATCTATCCCGCGCCGCACTACACCATGGGCGGTCTGTGGGTCGACTACAACCTCCAGAGCAGTATCCCGGGACTCTTCGTGATCGGCGAAGCGAATTTCTCCGATCACGGTGCGAACCGCCTCGGCGCGTCCGCACTGATGCAGGGACTCGCGGACGGCTACTTCGTCGTTCCGAACACCGTCGCGAATTTCCTCGCGACGAAGCTCAACAAGATCCGTCCCGCCGGCGACGACGAATTCCGGGAAGCCGAGGAGGGCGTACGCAGGATCACCAGACGATTGCTGGAGAACAAAGGCAACCGGACCGTCGACTCGTTCCACAAAGAGCTCGGCCAGATCACCTGGGAGTACTGCGGCATGGCCCGCAGCAGGGAAGGACTGGAGCTCGCCCTTGGAAAGATCCGTCAGCTTCGCGACGACTTCTGGAAGAACGTCGCGGTCGTGGGCGGAGGTGAAGAGCTCAACCAGAACCTCGAGAAGGCCGGCCGTGTCATCGACTACTTCGACCTGGCGGAGCTGATGTGCATCGACGCTCTCCATCGCGAGGAATCCGCCGGTGGCCACTTCCGGGTCGAGCACCAGACCCCGGAGGGAGAGGCCAGGCGCGATGACGAGAAGTTCGCCTACGTCGCCGCCTGGGAGTGGAAAGGTCAGGGGAACGCCCCCGCCCTCCACAAGGAGACTCTCGAATTCGAGAACGTCCATCTGACCCAAAGGAGCTACAAGTAATGGACCTGAAACTCTACGTCTGGCGTCAGCCGAATCGCGACGCGAAGGGTCGCTTCGTCGAGTACGAAGCGAAGGGCATCAGCGCCGATGCCTCGTTCCTCGAGATGCTCGACGTCGTCAACGAGCGTCTGATCGAGAGCGGTCAGGAACCGATCGCGTTCGACAGCGACTGTCGCGAAGGAATCTGCGGCTCCTGCGGAATGATGATCAACGGCGAAGCCCACGGACCGATCAGGAAAACCGCCACCTGTCAGCTTCACATGCGGAAGTTCCAGGACGGCGACAAGATCTGGATCGAGCCGTGGCGCTCCCGCTCCTTCCCGGTGATCAAGGACCTCGTGGTCGACCGCAGCCCCCTCGACAAGATCATTCAGGCCGGCGGCTACATCAGTGTCGCCACCGGGAGCGCCCCGGAGGCCAACCTCACTCCGGTTCCGAAGGAGCTGCAGGAGTCGGCGATGGACGCCGCCGCCTGCATCGGCTGCGGCGCGTGCGTCGCGCAGTGTCCGAACGGCGCCGCCCAGCTCTTCACCGCCGCAAAGGTCTCCCACCTCGGACAGCTTCCCCAGGGCCAGCCCGAGCGATACGACCGCGTTGCGCGGATGGTCGAGGTGATGGAAGAGTACTTCGGCAGCTGCACCAACTACGGCGAGTGCGAAGCCGTCTGTCCGAAAGGCATCAGCATCGACTTCATCGCCAACCTCAACTGCGACTACATCAAGTCGCAGTTCAAAGGCCGCCTCAAACCGGTCTACAAAGTCTGAGCCTAGCTCAACGCTTCGAGATCACGCCGACGGCAACGCCGGCGTTTTCATTTTGTCCCTAGGAGTCTGCGCGATAGAAACTGTCCTACTGCGAAAGCAGATCAGCGGTCCAAATCCGTCCGGATTTTCGGCGAGTAGCCACCGCTACGCACCTCAAATCCGAACGAATTTGGCCTCGCTGCTCCGCTTTCTCGCTACGGACGTTCCTACCGCGCAGACTCCTAGCCTTCTCCCTCCTCCGATCGAAGGTGTCCCGAATGTAATCGCCCGCCGTTCGGGAGCCCACTCTTATTTGGAGCTCCTGGATCAGTTTCTGATCACAATGGTCAGTGATGGACCCGTCACTTCGGCTCGTGACGGTCCAGAAACTGAGCCAGCGTCCGGATAGCTGTCTGTATTTTCAATGAGTTACACACCAGAAGTCCCCTGGCACAACCCTCGCTGATGGAGCGCCGCTCAGAACGTCGCAGGGGATTCGACGGACGTTCACAGAAAGGGACAAAGAATGAAAAAGCTTCTTTCGGTGCTGTTCGTTTCTCTTCTCGCCGCTTCCGCCTTCGCCCAGAGTGCCCCCGAGACCAACACTTCGAATTCCCATGCGAAGAAGTTCTACATGCGCGGCTACGCCAAGCCTTCCGGAGGTGGCGGATCGAACCTGAACTACCACAATGGCGGCACGGTCATCCGGAATGCCAATGTCGTGATGATCTTCTGGGGACCGACGTTCAACCAGGCCGGGTCGGCCGACAACGCGTACGCGCAGGAGCTCCAGTCGTTCCGGAACCAGTTCGGAACCACTCCCGAGTACAACACCATCACGCAGTACTACGGTGAAGACCCCGTCTCCGGATACGGCAACATCGCCCAGGGGAGTCTCGTGAATCAGGCCGACTGGTTCGACACCTCGACGCCTCCCCAGAACGTGACCGACGCCACCGTTCAGTCGGAAGTGCAGAGGTACGTTGCGGCCCACGGAGTCGACTACAACACGGTCTACGAAGTCTACCTCCCGAAGACGTCGTTCTCGTCCGACGGAAGCCAGGCTTCCTGCGGCGCGACCTCCGGGTTCTCTCTCGCGTACTGCGCGTACCACAGCCATTACGTCGATGGATCCGGCAAGAACGTGAAGTACTCGATCGAACCGTATCCGGGGTGCAGCGGCTGCCAGGTCAGCGGCTTCACTGCCGCGCAGAACCAGGAGCATTTCGCCACCCACGAGACCCGCGAAGCGGTCACCGACGCACTCGGCAATGCCTGGTTCGACCGCCGGGGCTACGAAGCGGACGACAAGTGCGCCTGGTCGCCGACGCCGTTCATCGGCACCGGTGGGTATGCGTACCAGTACGAATGGTCGAACGCGAACGGCGGCTGTGTGAAAACGAAATAGCAGCAGAGCGAACGAAGCAGGTGAACGCCCCGGGGTTCTCCCGGGGCGTTCTGTTTCTTCCCCGCGGTCGGCGATCCCGCTACTTCTTTTCGAGCTCCGCCAGCGCAGCGAGCACCTCTTCGCTGTGTCCCGCCGGCTTGACTCCCATGAAGGTCTTCACGATCCGCCCCTCCGGGTCGATCAGGAACGTGTTGCGGGCCGAGTAGGTCGATCCCTCGTACTCCATGACCGAGCCGTACGTCGTCGACACCTTCCCGGCCGGATCGGAGAGGAGGTGGAACCGCAATCCTTCCTTCGCGCAGAAGCTCTTGTGAGACTCCGCGCTGTCGACGCTCACTCCAACGATCACTGCGTTCGCCTTCTCGTACTCGGCGAGATCGCGTTGAAAGCTCTTCGCCTCCAGCGTGCAGCCGCTGGTGAAGTCCTTCGGGTAGAAATAGAGCACCACCCATTTCCCGCGGAAGTCTTTCAGCGACGTCGGTTTCCCTTCGCTGCTCACCAGACTGAAGTCGGGAGCCTGCTGCCCCACCTGCGGAGCGGCGGCGAACGCGGCCGAAGCGATGAACAGAGACGCGACGATCCCATGAACCCAGCGTTTTTTCATGCAAATCTCCTCTTTTCTGCGATGGATCTGATTGTACGCCGCGGATGGAGGTGACAGAGGAGCCGCTCCATGTTGTTCCGGATTCGTCACGTCTGCGCTGCCGAAGGGTGTGCGAGCTCCGCGATACCGGCGGGCAAGTCTGTTGCACCCGCCGCCTCCGATGTCCCGACCTCTCTCGCTCTTCCTGATCGCGGTCATTCTCCTCACGTCCGCAGTCGCCTGCAACGGCGGAGCGACAATGAGCGAACAGAGGCGAAGAACTGCTGCCACCAC
Organism: uncultured Acidobacteriota bacterium; assembly: GCA_963741955.1. GTDB lineage: Bacteria > Acidobacteriota > Thermoanaerobaculia > Gp7-AA8 > Gp7-AA8 > CAVUKB01. The sequence continues at coordinate 510,794 of CAVUKB010000010.1, read as the reverse complement.
ACGGAAGAAAGCCCCGCCGCCGCCGTCATCCCTCGACCGGCAGTTCCTCGTCGGTGCCGCTCGGTTCGGTGTCGCGCAGATCGATCTCGCGCGAATCGGTCTGATGAGCTCGACGGATCCGGACGTCCGTCAGCTCGCCCGGACCATGCTCGACTCGTATCAGAGCTTCGATTCCGAGCTGAGGGAGCTCGCCACGCGGAAGCACGTCCCGCTCCCCCTCACTCCCGCCGCAGACGTCGCCTCGCAGATCGAAGAGGTGAAAACACTCCGGAGCGATGGCTTCGACCGCCGCTTCACGGAGCTCGTGGCAAAAACGCACCAGACGGAATCCATCAGCTTCGACGAGGGGATCAACCGGTTACAGGACGCTGACGTGAGGAACTTCGCGGCAACCAACCTCCCCGTCATCCAGGATGTTCAGGCAAAGGCGGAACGGCTCGCGCCGAAATTCGGCGGCTCGGTATGATGTGCGGTCTGCAATGTGCTCACCGGGCTATTCAACGCGATCGTCGCGAATCCCGCTGGGCGGGGTCCGTATCCGTAGCGTCACTCCTCGCCGAGGGGCGCGGATCCTCTGATCCGCCGCGGCAATCGTGTTCGGAGCCGATCGTGACGAGCTCTGTGGCAGAAGCGGAGCCCGGCCGACGCGACGACTCGACCACCGCCACCGACGCTTCGCGCGCAGCCACAGGCTCCGTATTCGTCGCGCACGAGACGATTCTCGCGGCGGATCGGATGAGCCGCACCCCATGGAGTCACGACTTATCCGCCGACCCGGGACATCTCCACCTTCGGGAGACCACTGGTCTCTGCAGTCCGGAGCTCGGAGTATCGATCGGTTCGCGAGATCCAGATCTGTCGCAGCACGTCGGCGACTTCCGCATCGCCGGCCGCTCCCCTGAGGAGGGAACGGAGATCCGTCCCCTGGGAGGCGAAAAGACAGCTGTAGAGCATCCCGTCCGACGAAAGGCGGGCCCGGGTACAATCGCCGCAGAACGGACGCGTGACCGATGAGATGAAGCCGATCTCGCCTCCTCCATCCCGGTAGCGGTACCGCTCGGCGACTTCCCCCCGATACGATCCTTCCATCGGTTCGAGCGGCAGCTCCCGTGCGATCCGCTCCAGCACTTCGGCGGAGGGCACGACGTCGTCGAGCCTCCAGCCGTTCGTGTTTCCGACGTCCATGTACTCGATGAACCGGACCACGAATCCAGGCCCGCGGAAAAAGCGCGCCACGTCGACGACCGTGCCGTCGTTCAATCCGCGACGAAGAACCATGTTGATCTTGACCGGCGAGAAGCCCGCCCGGACCGCCGCGTCGATGCCGCGCAGAACGCGATCGACCCCGAAGTCGACGTCGTTCATCCTCCGGAAGACGTCGTCGTCGAGCGAGTCGAGGCTCACCGTCACCCGTTTCAGCCCGGCCTCTCGGAGCACCCCGGCCTTCTGTTCCAGCAGCGAGCCGTTGGTGGTGAGGGTCAGATCCTGGAGCCCTTCGATGCGGGCGAGCATCGCGACCAACCTCTCCAGATCGTGACGCAGCAGAGGCTCGCCGCCGGTGATGCGGATCTTCACCACGCCGAGCGACACGAAAATTCGCGCTAACCGGGTGATCTCCTCGAAAGAGAGGAGCATTTCGGGTGGAAGAAAGTGAAAGTCGCGCCCGAACACCTCCCGCGGCATGCAGTACACACAGCGAAAGTTGCAGCGATCGGTGACCGAGATCCGCAGATCACGAAGCGGTCTGCCGAGAGTGTCGGCGGGCGAGATCATTTCAATAGCTTAATCCAGGGGAATGTCCATTTCTTCCGTCCGCCCTGCCAGATATGCAGCAAGCCGGGCCACTCCCTCCCGGAACCGATCGAGCGGCGGGAGGAGCGAGAGCACCAGAAACCCGTCCCGAGCGAAGTCGAAGAGATAGCCGGGCTGGACTACAACCCCGCTCCGCTCCAGGAGATCGATCACCAGCTCCTCATCCGTGCACGTCCGCGGAATGCGCACCACGGCCATCCACCCTCCCTCCACCGGCAGCACCTCCACGGCCGGCAAAAACCCGAGAGCCTCTCGAAGCGCTGCGAGGTTCGCGCGCGTTCTCGCCGTGATGGAGTCGCGAATCGAGGGCGCGACGCGCAACACCTCCGGAAGCGCGGCCTGAACGGGCGTGGAGACGGAAAGGAACGTGTCCGCAATCAGCTCGAGACCCGCGAGCGCCCGGCGCCGGAGATCCTCCGGCCCGCCGACGAGAATCCATCCGAGTTTCCAGTGCGGCAGGCCCGCACTCTTGGAGAGCCCGCCGAGTGAAAACGCGAGCACATCCTCCCGGAGGAATGCCGGGAGCGCTCGAGAGACGCCGTCCATCAGGGGAAAGTCGAAGAAGACTTCGTCCGAGACGAGCGCCATCTTCTTCTCGCGCGCGACTGCTGCGAGTGCGTCCTGCTCCGTCGGATCGAGATACGTTCCGGTCGGATTGTTCGGATGGACCGCGACGAGCGCGCGACTTCGCTCTTCCAGCGTCTCCGCCAGAGAGAGGAGGTCCGGCTCCCACCGGCCGTGCCAGCGGAACTGGAACTGGAGGAGCCGCACCGAGTCGAGCGCGGTGAGATGGTCGAGCAGCGGGTAGGAGGGAACTCCGGTGAGCACCGAGTCGCCGGGATCGCAGAGAAGGCGGAAGAGAAAGCTGTACGCCTCGCTGGTGGACGCGGTGAGGACGATCCGGCCGGGATCGATCTCGAATCCGGCGGCTCGAATGTTCGCTGCGAGCGACTCCCGTGCGGACGAGAGCCCGAGCGATTCGGGCGCATAGCGCGCGCGGCTGGAGCGTCCGAGAATCGATGCGAGCTCGTCGTCCGGATATTCGAGTCCGACCCGGGTGGGGTTCGTTTCCGTCAGGTCGAGAATCTCGTACCCGGCGCGTCGCCGCGCCTCGATCGCCAGCGTGATCCGGTTCGTCCCGGCCGCCCAGTTCGTGCGTCTCGAGAAGTTCATGATCGGGCGTGCCGGTGGCGGGAATCGACGGCTGCGCCGATCCGAGAGCCTCGGGGTTCCGTTCTCAGAGAGCGTGAGCCCGAGAGAGCGTGTGGCCCTTTCCGTAAGCACCAACGTCTCCGAGCGCCGTCATGTGAACCCGACACGTCCATTCCTCCTGGCCGGACTCACCTCCGTCGCGAAGACGTGATGAGTCGTCCTGATGCAACGACAACAGCAGAGAGTGCGATCCGCCTCCGCGCAGAAACGGCGTGAGAGATCCGCGCTACAGAGTCGCCCCAACATTGCGGAGTGCTTCCGCGACCCTCTTCGTCGACGCCTGCTGGACCGTGAAGCTGTCGAAGCGCGCGAGGATCGGGTCGTACACTCCGCGCTCGAAGAGCGCCGAGCGGACGTCGATGAAACGCCCTCGAAGCGCGAATGGAATGTTTCGCAACGGAATCCCTCCCTCGCCGTTCGCATCTCCCTCCGGGTGCTCGCCGGCGAACGCGAGCAGCTCGGTCGCGACGTCCGCCGCTCGCTGTTTCAATGGAGCTTTCGGTATCATCTTCGGGTCCTCCTTCGTGGCCGGATCTGCGCGCGGGGGATGCAGCCGGCGCGATTTTACGATAGGCTCGCCGGACTCGTCCGAAAGTCCGGAACAGCGGCTGAGCACTTCGGGCGGTTCGACTGAAGAACGAGGAGAACGAATGTCCTTTCTCTCGCAACTCTTCAAGACCAAATCGCTCGACGAAATGGTCGCCGAAACCCACGAGAAGGGCCACGAACTGAAGAAGGCCCTCGGGCCGGTGAATCTGATCGCCCTCGGGATCGGCGCGATCATCGGCGCCGGAATCTTCGCCACCATCGGTACGGCCGCCGCCGGCGACCATCTCCGTCCCGGTGCGGGTCCGGCTTTGATGGTCTCGTTCGTCATCACTGCCATCGTCTGCGGATTCACGGCCCTCTGCTATGCCGAGTTCGCGTCGATGGTTCCGGTCGCCGGTTCCGCCTACACGTACTCGTACGCCACCCTGGGCGAGCTGATCGCCTGGATCATCGGCTGGGATCTCATTCTCGAATACGCGATCGGCAACGTGGCGGTCGCCATCTCCTGGGCCAACTACTTCAACACCCTCCTCGAAGGACTCGGGATCCACATCCCGCGCTGGCTGACGATCGACTACCACACCGCCGCGCTGAAGATGCCCGAGCTGATCGCCTCGGCGCCTCACGTCTTCGGCGTCCCGATCGTTTTCAACATTCTCGCCATCGCCATCGTGGCGTTCATCACCATCATCCTGGTCTGGGGGATCCGCGAGTCGGCACGCTTCAACCTGATCATGGTCGTCCTGAAGCTGATGGTTCTCGGCTTCTTCGTGTTCGTCAGCTTCAAGTTCGTAAAGCCGGCGAACTGGACTCCCTTCGCTCCCAACGGATTCACCGGGGTCGCGGCCGGCGCGGCGATCGTCTTCTTCGCCTACATCGGCTTCGACGCGATCTCGACGACCGCGGAAGAGGCGAAGAACCCTCAACGCGACATGCCGATCGGAATCATCGGATCGCTGATCATCTGTACCGTGATCTACATCGTCGTCGCAGCCGTCTTCACCGGGATGATTCCCTTCCCGGCCCTGAAACACACCCTCGGCAACCAGCAGGCAGAGCCACTCACGCTCGCGATGAAGTTCGTCGAAATGCCGAACTGGATGGTGGGGATCGTCGCTCTCGGCTCGGTGATCGCGCACACCGCGGTTCTTCTGGTGTTCCAGCTCGGTCAGCCGCGGATCTTCTTCGCCATGTCCCGTGACGGACTCCTGCCGAAGGTCTTCGCCAAAGTTCATCCGAAGTTCGGAACGCCGCACGTCAGTACCATCGTGACCGGCGTCGCCGTCGGCGTGACTGCATCCTTCACCTCACTCGACGAAATGGTCGACCTCACGAATATCGGGACGCTCTTCGCGTTCATCCTGGTCTGCATCGGAATCGCGGTGCTGCGTTTCAAGGATCCGGACCGGAGAAGGCCGTTCCGTGTTCCCGGAGGGCCGCTTCTCGTCCCGATCCTCGGGGTTCTCTCCTGCATGGGGCTGATCTGGTATCTGCCGCCGAGCTCCTGGTTCCGCTTCGTCCTCTGGCTCGCGGTGGGAATGGTGGTCTACGTATTCTACGGCTTCCGTCACAGCAGATTGCGGAAGGAGCATGGCGCGCCCGCGCCTCCGCAGTAAGAATCTCCGTCACGTACGTGGAGCAGCGAAGGCAGATCCGTTGACTCGGAATTTCGCAACTGGTGCGGCACGGCTTCCGCCGCCGGCCGCGGCGTGAGCCGCGGCGCTCCGTCGGCAGTAACGGGAGCGTCGCCGCGCAGACCGTGACGAATCACGGCTTCCAGGTGAATTCCCAGACGCATTCGGATGCGCCGTGGGCCGCGCACTTCGCGTGCGAGACGGTCATCGACTTCGCACCGGTGGCCTCGCCGATCGTCTCGAACCATCCGGTGATGCGACCGCATCCCGCTTCGTCGGGAGCGAAGTTCCTGATGTGGATGAATGCGTGCCCCTGCTCCGACTCCACGCTCATCTCGCCACTGTCGTAGACCCGGCTCCACATCAGTGGAGCCTTCTTCAGCGCGGCTTCAGGAGAGATCATCAGCAGGATGAACTTGTAGACGGTCTTCAGACCCTGCTTCGCACCGAATCTTCCCGCGCGCTCGGCGAACGTCGTCACCGCTTCGCCCCGCTCCTGAGCCGCGAGCCTGGTGTATCGATTCACGGCCGCGAGCGGGACCTGTTCGTGCGCGAGCAGATGTCCGGTGAAGTAGCGTCCCTCTTCGGGCGGCATCTTCGCCAGCACGGACTGAATCTGCTGGGGCGTCAGCTCCCGCTCGACGAACTCCACGAGACCATTGACCGGTACCGCTTTCACCTTCACCTGCTGATTCATGAATTCCCCCTGCGATTGCCGTGGTGCATGGCTGGTCCGATCGGGTGCCGAGAACCGGGATTCAGAACAATTATGCATCCGATCCGGTGACGGTGGTAACCACGACCGGGGAGACCGGACGGCTCGCAGTCGCGGTATGATCGGCACGACATTCAGGAGGTCCGCATGCCGAGATCGACGACGACTCTGGTGCTGGGACTGTGGCTGCTCCTCACCCTGATCGCGACGGGAGCAACGGCCGCACAGCCGCCGGCCAGCACTCCGAAATTCGACGCGGTCCACGCCACGGACGCCTATCTCGCGTCGCTCACTCCCGCCGAGAGGGCGCGCTCCGATGCGTATTTCGAGGGCGGCGAGTGGCTGCAACTCTGGAGCTTTCTTTACGGCGCGGCGGTCTACCTCGTCCTTCTCATGACCGGTCTCTCTGCGCGACTGCGCGATGTCGCGACCCGGATCACGCGGCGAAAGACCCTTCAATCCGTCTTCTACTGGCTGCAATTTCTCCTCGTCACCACGATTCTCATGTTTCCTCTCTCCATCTACTCCGGCTACTTCCGAGAGCACCAGTACGGGTTGTCCAACCAGACCTTCGGGGCGTGGGGAGGCGACGAGCTCAAGTCGCTACTGGTCGGTGCGATCTTCGGTTCGCTCCTGATCGCTGCGCTCTACGCCGTGATCCGGCGCTCTCCCCGCCGATGGTGGCTCTGGGGTGCAGTGACGGTGATCGCATTCATCACCTTCGGCGCTGCGATCGGACCGGTTTACATCGCGCCGTTGTTCAACAAGTACACGAAACTCGAGGATCCGCGTGTCCGCGGTCCCATTCTCCAGATGGCGCGCTCGAACGGCATCGATGCGAAAGACGTCTGGGTCGTCGATGCCTCGCGTCAGTCGAAACGGATCAGCGCAAACGTCAGCGGCCTTTTCGGCACACAGCGGATCACGTTGAACGACAACCTTCTACGCCGTGCGACGCTCCCCGAGATCGAAGCGGTCATGGCCCACGAGATGGGCCACTACGTCCTGAACCACGTCTACAAGATGCTCGTCTTCTTCGGCATCGTCGTGCTGGTCGCCTTCGCGATCCTGAAGTACGGAATGGAGGCGATTCTCCGGCGGAAGGGGGACCGGTGGAGGATCGAAGGGGTCGCGGATCCCGCCGGACTTCCGCTGCTCGCTCTCCTCCTCTCCGCGGTGATGTTCGTCTTCACTCCCGTCACCAACGGAATCATCCGGGTTCAGGAGATCGAGGCCGATGCGTTCGGCCTGAATCTCGCCCGGCAGCCGGACGGGTTCGCCACGATCTCCCTGAAGCTCGGCGAATATCGAAAGCTCGCTCCGGGACCGGTCGAGGAGACCCTCTTCTTCGATCACCCGAGCGGCCGGAACCGGATTCTGATGGCCATGCGATGGAAGGCGGAACATCTCGAAGATTCGGAACAGGCGCCCCGGGGCTCGACCACGCCTTCCGATCAGCAGCCTCCCGAGCCGCGGCAATGAGCTCGCCGCGGAGGCGATCGTCGGATCTCGGGGACTCTGATCGCGACGGGACTCCTGGAGGCGCGATCGCGAAGCAGATCGTGTTGCGAGGGTCTCTCGCTCAGATCCTCATGTCGACCGCGCTGATCCTGGTTACCGGAGGGATCGGCTGGTTCGACTACGTCACCGGTCCCGATCTCGCCATGTCTCTCGCCTACCTCGTTCCGATCGTCGCAGCGTGCTGGTTCGTCGGAGAAGTTCCCGGGACCGTGACGTCGATCGCTTCCGGGATCGCCTGGTTCGCCGCAGACATCGCGTGGAGACACGTGGAGCTCGCTTCCCTCTCCTACTGGAACGGATTCACGCGGCTGGTCATTTTCGTCGCGATCGGGCAGCTCGTCCTCCTGGCCCGTCGTGACCGCGACGGCCTCGCCCGGATGAATCTCCGGCTCAACGAGCTGCTCCGCCACGAAACGGAGCTTTCGCGAACGGACACGCTCACCGGGCTGCCGAACTCTCGCGCGTTCTACGAAGATCTCACGCGGCGGATCGAAGAATCCCGGCGCACCTCGACGGCACTCTGCGTCGCCTATCTCGACGTCGACAACTTCAAACAGGTGAACGACCGCTACGGTCATTTCGCCGGAGACGACGCTCTCCGGATCATTGCCCGTGCGATCCGCGAGTCGGTCCGTCCGACCGACGTCGCTTCACGTCTCGCCGGAGACGAATTTGCGATCGTTCTGAACGAGATCGATACCGCCGGATTCGTCGCGATCGCCGGGCGCATCGCGGAACAGGTTCGGCGCGCGGCATCGGCCTGGCCCGACGCGGCGCTTGACGTCAGTATCGGCCTCGCATGTTTTCACGAGCCACCATCGGACGCCGACGACGCGATCCGCCGCGCCGACGCCGCCATGTATCAGGCGAAGCGGAACGGGAAAGGGCGGATCGAAATGTGGAGCCGGTCAGAAAGCGCGTCGTGACCGCACTCCCCGTGCCACCGCTCCCGGTCAAATCAGCGCGCTCAGAACCGATCCGCACCCCTCGGAGACTTTCACCGTCGCGAGCGCGTCTGCGCGCGTCAGCCCGCGGTTCACGATCGCGATCGGCAGTCCGCGCGCTGCAGCTGCACGGACGAAGCGGTAGCCCGACCAGACCATCAGCGATGATCCCGCAACCAGAAGCGCATCGGCAGCCTCGACCAGCGCGATCGATTCCTCCACGCGAGAGAGCGGCACGTTCTCCCCGAAGAAAACCACATCCGGCTTGAGCATTCCGCCGCACTCGGTACATTCCGCGACCTGGAACTCCGCCGCTTCGTCACGGGAAAGCTCCGCGTCTCCGTCCGGCGCCACCCATCGCGCACTCGCCTGGAAATGGGAGTTCATCGCTTCCAATCTCTTCTGCAAGGCGTCTCGCTCGCTTCGCGCACCGCAGTCGAGGCAGAGCACCCGATCGAGCCGCCCGTGCAGATCGATGACCCTCCGGCTTCCCGCTTTCTGGTGAAGACGGTCGACGTTCTGGGTGATGACGCCGCCGATGATCCCCTGCGTCTCGAGCGCGGCGATGGCGGCGTGGGCGGAGTTGGGCCGGGAGCACGAGAATTCCGGCCATCCGCGGAAGCTCCGGGCCCAGTAGTACTGGCGAATTTCGTGGCTCCGGATGAACTCCTGAAAGTAGACCGGGCGGCGCTTCTTCCACTTCCCGTCCGCATCGCGATAGTCCGGAATTCCGGATTCCGTGCTGCATCCGGCGCCCGTCAGAACGAGAAGACGACGGCACTTCCCGACGATCGCCCGGAGTCGCGCCAGGTTCGTTTCCCCGCTGAAAATCGTGGACGCGCTCACGAGATTCGAGAACGCGACCACACCGCGTACGCATTCTCGCGCGCCCTCTCCGCGTCTCGGGTCCCGCGTACGATACCGCTCCGCAGAAACGATCTCAGTTCACCGGTTCGTCATCTTCCGGCTCTTCGGGAGGCCCACTCTCTCGAGGCATCTCGACCAGCTCGAGGTCCGGCTGTCGTGCCCGCCGGATTCGGGCGACCGTCATCGCCACCAACGCGAGAAGAGTGATCACGATCCAGAGCACCATGGAGCTCGTGAGCATCAGGATCCAACGCGTCCTCCGATGACGTTTCCAGAAATCGGCCTCGGCGTCTGCGAGGGTCATCGATGTCGCCTGCCGGAACGCAACGGGGAAATCTTCGCCCTCCCGCACACCCGACAGGATCTTCCGGATCGATTCTGCTCCACGCGTGACGAAGAGGTCGTGAACGAAGGCACCGGCGAACGCATAGGCGCGGGTGATCTGCGGCGGCGGACGTTCGAACATCGAGCTGATCGTCGCCAGCGACACGTCACCCGTCGCCAGGGTCTCGATGGCAAAGCGCGTGCGGTCTTCGAGCTGCCACGACCGCCCTGTGGTCGTCGCCACCCCCTCCTGGAACCATCGCGGGAGATCCCGTCCACCCGCGGCCCGGTACACCAGCACGTGGGTGATCTCATGCAGCAGCAGTTCCTCGAACCCGTCGTCGGGATACGAGTGCGCCCGCGCCGGGAAGAGCACCACCACATTCTGATCCGGAACTGCGAACCCCGAGATCCACGGCGGAGTCGAATGGGCGAGCGGCGTTGTTTCCGGGGCGAGCACCACCACGATCGGCGGGCCCGGCTCCTCCAACCCGATGATCGAGGTCAGTAGTTCGAGTCGCGCCGCGCTGATCTGCGACGCCCGTCGTGCGTCGCCCTCGAGAGAGGGAGGCGCTTCGATCTCCAGTCGCGGCGGTGGCACTGCGGCCGCGAGCAGATGCGTCGAGAGAATCGCGATCGCAGTGACTGCCGACAATGGGATGGTGGTCTTCAAGACATTATGGGTCGCGCAGGTCAGAACTTCGCCACCAGAGCTGCGGCGGTGGTGGTGTCGGTGCGTCCGAATCCGGGAACCGGTGCGTTCACGTAGTTCAAGATGTGAGAGACCTTGAGCGACAGAAACGAGTTGACCTTCGCAGAGAGCGAGAGGGCGTTCTCCACCCGCCAGTTCCTCGAGTCGCTGAAGCTCTGCGTGAAGAGTGCGTCTTCGGAGAGCGATGCCGTCGCGGAAAACTTCCACGCGTACTTCAGCCCCCCCCTCCCGTTCGCATAAGACTGATCCTCTCCTTCGATGCGATCCTCCCGGGTATGTCCGATTCCGGCGTTGATGCTCAGGTCGTTCGAGTCCGTCGAGACGACCTGATAAGCCACTCCGACGTCTTCGGAGATCCGTTGGTTAATGCCGGCGAAGCGGTTCTTCAGGTAGTCGATCTCTCCGAACCCGCGGAGCCGGTTGTGAATCGTCCGAGCCGCTCCGAGCATCGCGGTGAGCGTTCGCGCTTTCTCCTCGCCGTCGGATTCGCTCCGAACGAACGAAGCCTCGAGCTGAGTGTCCCAGGCTCCCGGGCGATAGTGAACCCCGGTCGCGGTTCCGACCGTCTGCGTCTTCGTATTTCCCGAGGTCGAAACATACGAGAGCTCCGCGGTTCCCGACCAGAGCGGCTTCGGTTTTTCTTCGTCCGCACCCATGGACGACAGCGGGAATGCGAGCAACACGACGACGGCGACTGTGGCGATTCGGTACGACTTCATCCGGCTTTGCTCCTGTCCTTGTTTTCGCGTCCGTCCTGCAGCGTGGATTCACGCCCCGGAACGTGGGCCGGATTATTTCACGACTTCGCGGAGCGATTCACGGCTCGAACCGTTGTGGTGGCATCTCGTCGTCTGCCGGCGCGAGACTCAGCTCCGCACAGATCCGGATCAGCTTCTTCAGGACGTCATCACCGCGCTCGTAAGCACGCTGAAGCCGCTCCACCTCGCCGCTGTCCTCGAACGCCCAGATGGTGAACCCTTCGTCCGGCTGTTCCGGTTTCTTCGTCCGGACCCGCTTCCATCGGTTCCCGTCGAACGAATAGTTGACGTACCCGCGTCCCCGGGCGAGCTGATAGTAGCGAACGGAAGTGCGTCGTTCGTACTCGTCCCTCAGCTCCGGCGTCATCGGCTGGATCCCCTCGAGGGTCAGATCAGCGATGATCTGGAGAAACGATGGTAGCTCGCCCCGCGCGTTCGCCTTCTGCTCTTCCAGCGCCTTGGTGACCTGCGATGCGATCACCTGCCGCAGGACCACGGAAGATCCGTCGATCCCTTCGAGGAAAAGCAACCCCGAGTGGTAGACGGTCATTGAATCGTCCGTGGTTCCGTAAGCCCCGAGACTGCAGCGCACCACCGTCGTCCGGAACGTGACCTCGCGGCCGTTCCACTCGAAACCGAGCACGAGCTCACTTCCCACGCGGAGGGGCGCGTTGTGCTCGAGGAGACAGCCGTTGAGGCTGATGTCGAGTATGACGACATCCAGATTCCCGGCGCGACCGAGAATCGGCAGCGTGAGCGGAATCCTCTCCACTTTCCTCTTGGTTGCGTATTTTGCCACTCGCGACTCCGGTAGCAGGCGAGATCCGGGCGGCGGGCTCGCAAAGTCGCCCCTCGGGCGCTCTTCAGCTGCCGACTATCGTAATACGGCGCGAGCTAAACGCAAGGGCCCGGTATCGCACGGCTTCCCTCCGGCCGTTGTGATACGCTCTCGACACTGCCCATGCAGCCGGCTGCGATCGATCACGAGCTCGAGGCACTGATCCTCTCGTATCATCCGATCGTCACGATCGAGACCGCCGAGGAAGAGCGGCTTGGTGCACTCCTCCGGAACATCGCCACTCAGCTCCGGATGATCCTCTTCGACTGGTCGGCAACCCAGGGTCTGGTACGCGTTCCCGGCACCGCCGCTTTCTTCGGAACGGTGGAACCTCTAGGCGCACTCCAGCACGTAGACGGCCTTTCAGTCGAATCGATCGTCCACCTGAAGGACTTCGCCCCTTTCCTCGAGACCCCCTCCGTCCGCCGGTCACTGCGGGAAACGGCTCAGCGCTTCGCCGGCACGCGGTCGACCTTGATCCTGTCGGGAACCTCGCTCGATCTTCCGGAGGAGATCCGCTCGATGGCGGTCAATCTCGCCTGGCAGCTTCCCACTCCGGCCGAGCTCAGACGCGTTCTCGATGGCGTCGTGCGTACTCTGAGAAGCCGCGCGCGCATCCGGGTCGAACTGACCGGCGAGGACGTCGAGCAGCTCACCCGGGCGCTCGCCGGCCTGACCCTCGCGCAGGCACGCCAGACTCTCGCGTACGCCGCTATCGAGGACGGCTGCCTCGATTCCCGTGACATCGACGGAGTCCTGCGACGGAAGGCGGAGATCATCAGCGAAGGGGGAGTCCTCGAATTCCGTCCTGCCGACCACGACGCTTTCGAGATCGGTGGATTCGCCCGTCTGAAGGAATGGCTCGACCGAGCCAGAGTGGGCTTCTCCCCCCGCGCGCGCGAGCTGAATCTCCCGCCACCCCGGGGAATCCTCCTCGTGGGCGTACAGGGCTGCGGAAAGTCCCTCGCCGCCAAGTTCGTCGCAAGCCAGTGGAAGATGCCGCTCCTGAAGCTCGACGCCGGAGGTCTTTACGACAAGTACATCGGCGAGACGGAAAAGAATCTCCGACGCGCCATCACCGTCGCCGAGTCGATGTCTCCCGCCATTCTCTGGATCGACGAGATCGAGAAAGCGTTCGCGATGGGAGGATCCGCCGAGGCCGACGGAGGCCTCTCCCGCCGCGTGCTGGGTACCTTTCTCAGCTGGCTCCAGGAACGGCGCAGCGGGGTCTTCGTAGTGGGAGCCGCGAACGATCTTTCGATCGTCCCCCCCGAACTGCTCCGGAAGGGACGCTTCGACGAGATCTTCTTCGTCGATCTTCCCGAGCCGGCGGAGCGGGAAGAGATCCTCCGGATCCACCTCCGGCTCCGCAGACAGACACCCTCACAGTTCGATCTCGGCAGGCTCTCGGCGGCGACGGCGGGCTTCAGTGGAGCGGAGATCGAGCAGGTCGTGATCTCGTCACTCTACCGCTCGATCCAGCAGAGTCAGAACCTCTCGACCGACCTGATGCTGGCGGAGATCGCCGCGACGGTCCCCCTGTCGAAGTCGAGACGGGAGGACATCGAAGCGCTCCGCACCGAAGCGCGCGGCCGCTTCGTCCCGGTAAGCTGAAAAAGCATCTGATATCTGTTATCTGTTATCTGTTATCTGTTATCTGTTATCGATGGGGAAGATGTGGCGATATATAGATACGGTATCGATTGCGTTAATTGGTATTCAGATGGATGCAATGGCGTGCGGGCATTGCAGATGATCGGCGCCGGAGTCAGTTGCCCTTGAGGTTTTCGAGGTGAAGCATCGCTTCGAGATGGTGGCGGCCGTCGGGAAAGGTCGCGAGGAAGGCCCGCCAGATCGCAGCCGAGCGGGCATCCACTGCTCGATGGAACGCTTCGGCCTCGTTCCGCGCCGCGGCAGCGCCTTCGCGCTTCGCTGATCCGGGAAACGCCTCCAGAAACGCACTCCACGCGTCCGCCGTCCCGCTCTCCCACGCTTTCTGCCATTCCGTCGCTTCGTCGAGCGGGCGTCGCCGTTCCGCCGGTGACTTCTTCGGAGCTTTTGTTTTCAGAGAGTCCTCGACGATCGACCGGGCAACGATCTCGGCCTCCGCACGGATCTTTTCCTTCTCCTCGGGACTCCGCCTGGGATGCGCTGCCTCCCGCGAGCGGACGTATTCGATCTCCGCCTCGATGCGGTGACGACCTTCGGGCCATTTCGTGCGGAACTCTTTCCACCGTTCCACAGTCGGCTTCTCGAGTGCCGACTCGAAGTCCGCCGCCTCGGCGAGAGCCCGTTCCGCTTCGTCTTTTCGACCCGAGTCGGGATGCGCTTCGATGAAGCCGCCGAACGCGACGACCGTCCCTTCCCGCCACGCACGCTCCCATTCGCTTCGCTCGTGACGCTCTTCTCCGGCGATCGTCTCCCACAGAAGGGTTCGCGCCCTTCGCGCGGCGCGGCCGATCGTGTCGTCTCCCGCCCATTCCACCGCGATTCCTTCGAGCTCACCGAGCCGCCGCTCCTGTTCGAGCTCCCCGATTCTCTCGAGGAGCATCTCTTCGAGTGTCTTCCGCGCGTCGGTCGCCCAGCGGCCGTCGGGGAACCGTCGCAGATAATCGCGATACGCTCCCACTTCACGGGATCGACGCGCCCGGATCCACGCAGACTCCTCCGGGTCGGGAGGAAGAGGCGTCTCGACCGTCTTCCGCAGCTCCGGCGCCACCGGCAGGTTCACCTCTTCGGTGATCTCCGGCGCCTTCTCCAGGACGAGCGTTCTGGCTGCACCCATCACCCGCCGCAATGCCTCGGCGAACTCCCGGGCGTTCTGCCACCGGACGCGCCTGTCCTTCTCCAGAGCTTTCAGGATCACGGCTTCGAGTCCCATCGGAAGATCGAGATCGGCAGCCGCCCGCGAGATCGGCACCGGCGGCTTCGTCAGATGCTGAACGATGTAACCCTGAGGCGTGGTGTTCCCGTACGGTTGGACGCCTGCGATCATCTCGTAGAAGACCACGCCGAGACTGTAGAGGTCGGAACGGTGATCGATCGACTCCCCCTCGGGAATCATCCCGAGCTGCTCGGGTGAGCTGTACTTCGGATTCCCCACGAAGACTCCGACCTGGGTCGTTTCCGACGCCGGAGCCGTCACGAGCTTCGCGATCCCCAGATCGATGATGCGCGCGACCTGCCGTCCGTCCTCGTCCACTTCGACCATGATGTTGTCGGCAGAGATGTCCCGGTGCAGCAGTCCGCGGCGATGGCAGTAGTCGAGCGCGTCGAGAACCTGCAGGATGAGGTCGCACGCGAGGGCGACCGGGAAACGCCCGTTCAGCTGCGTCCATCGGCGGAGCGTGATCCCGTCGACCAGCTCCGAGACCATGTAGTATCCGCCGTCCGGGAGGGTCGAGAAATCGTGGACGATCGCGAGATTCGGATGATGGAGACGGGTCGCGAGCCGGGCCTCCCTCAGGAACCGGGCGCGGAAGCCTTCATCCGCGACGAGGTCCCGCTTCATCACCTTGATGCAGCGAAGGCTGTGGAGATGCGTGTGGCGCGCCTTGTAGACTTCGCCCATCCCCCCCACGCCGAGGACGCTGATGATCTCGTACTTCTCGTCGATCACCGTTCCCGGCTGCATCACCGTGCGGCGAAGATCGAATCCGCAGGTGGTACAGAGGTTCGCGTCGGGTGCGATCGTCGAACCGCATTTCGGGCAGGCACCCGAAAGTGGAGAGACGCCGACCGGATCCGACTGCGAGTCTGACATCGCCGTGGCCTCGAAAGAAAAGACGAATGCAGAATGCAGAGTTCAGAATTCGGAATTCAGAAGAATTCAGATGGAGAACCCGCACGACTTTGTGTGCTTCGATTATTCCACAATTCCGGACTCGAGAGTCCGACGCGACCTCCTGCACCCCCGCACCGCTCGCGGTGCCGGTCGGGGAGGGACGCAAGAGTGAGCCCCGGGCGCTCCTCGTCCTCCTTTCTCAATCCTGGATTCTGCGGTCTGCCGTCTGCATTCGTCTTCCCTCCGTCACCACCCGATCCCGTAGTCTTCGCCGTGATTGCTCGACCCTCCCCAGAGCGTGCCGTGCTTCCGGTCGAGGTAAATCGCGTTGATCGGACCCGAAGTACGCTCTTCGAAAATCTCCTGGTAGCCCATCTTGCGCAGTTCGCTGCGAACCCACGGCGGAGTCGAATCGTTGAGCAGGATTCTTCCCGGACGCGACTCGTGCTCGCCGAACGAGCTCCGCATCTGGAAGCTGTTGAAGTTCGCCGCCTCGGTCGCTTCCTGCACCGTCATTCCGAACTCGACGACGTTCAGAAAGAACTGCAGCAGATTCTGGTCCTGCGTGTCGCCACCCTGCACCGCGAAAGAGAGGAAGGGATGTCCCTCCTTCAACGCCATCGAGGGTGTCAGTGTGACTCGCGGGCGTTTGCCCGGCTCCACGACGTTGTACGGGTTCTCCTCGGGCGTGAGGACGAACGACTGCATCCGCTGGCTGAGACCGATCCCGGTGTGGCCCGCGATCACCGCCGGGATCCAGCCACCGCTCGGGGTCACCGAGACGACCCATCCTTCTGCATCCGCGGCTTCGACCGAGGTCGTTCCGGCATAGAAGCCGTCATCGAACCGATTCACGTCCTCGGCGAGCTTTTCGCCGAACTCCGTGTTCGGAGCGACGAAGGCCGCGCTCGTTTTCCAGCTGCGGAGATACTGGAGGAACGGGTTCGTTCCCGCCTGGAACTCGTACGGGTTGCCCGGAGCGACGTCGTTGTTCGCGTGATCGGGATCGACGAGCTTCGCCCGCTGTTTCGCATACTCCTTCGAGAGGAGTCCCTGCACCGGTTCCTCCGGCGGGAAATACGGATCACCGTAATAGAAGTCGCGATCGGCGAAGGCGAGACTCATCGCCTGGTAGACGGTGTTGATGTAGCGCGACGTGTTGTAGCCCATCGACTTCACGTCGAAGTTCTCGAGGATGTTCAGCGCCTGAAGCATCGCCGGACCCTGGGTCCAGACGGTGAGCTTGTAAACGTCGATCCCTTTGTAGTTCGTCGTCACCGGCTCTTCGATCTTCACCTGCCAGTTTGCCAGGTCCTGCGTGGTGATCAGCCCTCCCTGCTCCTGGGTGCTCCGGGCGATCTCCTTCGCGATGTCTCCCTTGTAGAATCGGTCGTACGCAGCGTAGATCGCTTCTTTCCGCGATTTCCCGGCCTTCAGCGCTTCACGTTCGGTCTCGACCAGCTTCCGCAGGGTCGCCGCGAGGTCCGGCTGACGGAAGATCTCACCCGGCTCGGGCGCTTCGCGATGCGAGGCGCTGACCGCTCCGACCGCGCGATCGTGAGCGGGCATCGCACTTCCGGACTCGGTCGGCGCGGCCGCGTCGCCCTTCACGCTCTCGTCGAGGTGCGTGAGGAAGACGGCTTTCGAATAGGGCCACTGCTTGATCATGGCCTTGTTCCGCTCGATGGTGTTCGCCGCCTGCGCTTCGATCGGATACCCGTCCGCCATGTCGATGGCCGGCTGGAGAACGTCGGCGAGCGAGAGTCGTCCGTACTCGGCGAGCATGACCATGATTCCACCCGGCGTGCCGGGGGTGACCGCGGCGAGTGGCCCCCACTCCGGAGGAACTTTCATTCCCTTGCTCCGGAAGAACTCCGGGGTGGCGCCGGTCGGAGCGACGCCGAGCGCATCGATCCCGATCACCTTCTTCGTCTTCGGATTGTAGATCAGCGCCTGGGTCTCTCCTCCCCAGCTGAGGGTGTCCCACATCGTCGAGGTCGCGGCGATCATCGCGCACGCGGCATCGACGGCGTTGCCTCCCTTCTGGAAAACCATCGCGCCGGCAGTCGCCGCGAGTGGCTTTCCGGTGATCGCCATCCATTTCTTTCCATGGAGCGGCGGCTTCTCCGTCCGCACCTGCGCAAAGATCGGCAGCGCGACACAGAGGATCACGGCGGCAAAAATCGAGCGGGTCATGGCGTACCTCCGGCGGATAGTCTACAGGAGAGGCGAGAGGTGAGAGACGAGAGACGAGAGACGAGAGGCGAGAGGCGAGAGGCGAGAGGAGCGAGACGATTCCAGGAGAGGGACGGCTGGAACTGTCAGACCTGTCGGACTCGTCTGACTTGTCGGACGTGTCCGACCGGGGTTCTCCTCCCGCCTCTCGCCTCACTTCCAGATGCCGCCGATCGGACGCGTGGTCGGATCTTCGTCGTGCGTTCCGAGTGTGCCGAGACCGAACGCGACTTCGATGGTCCGGAGAAGATCGTAGTGGTCGTACACCGCATTCGACACCGTCCCCGGCTTCACGCTGTCTCCCCAGAGAACCGTGTAGACGCGGTTGCTCCCTCCGCGCTCGGCCTCGTCGAATGTGACGACGAAGAGAAGATCTTTCGTGAACCGCGGGTCGGAGAGGCGCGGACCGAACGCCGAGGCCAGCCACCGGTCGGCCGCGACGACGCTCGTGTCGTGACCGTCGTGCTTCATGTTCGGGACGTACAGAGAGAAGGCGGCGAGATTCCCCGTTTCGATGTCACTCTGCAGGGTCGACGCAGCGACGATATGCGCGCACTCGACGGGACTCGACTGGACGTCGTCGAAGCTGATGAACGGTTCGTGCTTCCGCGCGTAATCACCGGAGCGCGCCGCGAGACTGCAATGCCCGGGATATCCCTCCGCATACGACTTCCAGGTCAGATGTCTCCGGTCGAGAAGGTCGCCGAGGTGTTGCCGGTCCAGAGTCACCGGACCGTCGCCGGGTACGCCGTCGGTACTCCCCGAAACCAGAGCGATGTAATTCGGCTGCGATGGATGCGCGACGGCGTAGTAGCGGGCGAGGTACGCTCCTTCGTGCGCCAGCTTCGCGAGGAACGGCTGCCGGAGCGCCTCGTCCGCATTCGCGTTCTCCAGCACGATCACGAAGACGTGCTTGAATCCGGCGCTCCCGAAGGCGGAAACCGCCTCCTTCGCCGGCGTCGACGTGACGGAGCTGCCACATCCGGCAAGAAGAAGAAACAGGACACCGGAAATCCATCTCTTCTCGCGCAACCTCATCCCATTGCCTCCTCGCCCCGAGGGTCGTTCGAAGCACGTACCATTCCCGCAGAGCGGGACTCCTCGAGCGAACGGCAGCCGCCATTTCATCCCGGCAATCAAGAGCCCGGTCCGCCTCGTGCAATCAGATTCTCCCGATGTCCGGCCTCAGGCGTGCGCTCGCGTATTCGATTCTGCTTCTCTGGTGCGGGGTTCTACTGATCTTCCGGATCTGGAGAACACATACGCTCCAGTACGGGTTTCTCGCGTGGAATCTCTTTCTCGCCGCCGTACCGCTGATCGCGAGCTCACTCCTCCTCGCTGCATGGCGCCGTCGTACGCCGCCCGTGGTGCAGGTGGCGTGGTTCGCGATCTGGCTGCTGTTTCTTCCCAATGCTCCTTACATCCTCACCGATTTCATCCACCTGGCGCCGAGCCCACCCATGCCTCTCTGGTACGACATCGCCCTTCTCGGCTCGGCTGCCGGCACCGGAATGCTGTTCGCGTTCGCTTCCACCGCGGCCGTCCAGAGGGTCGTCACCGACGAGAGTAACCCCGCCACCGGCTGGGCGGTGGTCGTCCTCGCGTTTCTTCTCTCCGGCTTCGGCATCTATCTGGGCCGGTTTCTCCGATGGAACAGCTGGGACACCCTGGCGCATGCTCGTGCGCTCCTCGAGGACGCAATCACGCCCTGGACTCATCCACTCGAGCATCCGAGAGTTCTCGGCGTCACTCTCATCTACGGAGTCGGGCTCACACTCGGGTATGCGGCCCTACACATGATTCTTCCGCGCCGCAGCGGGCGCCCCGAGCGGGATCGCCCCGGCACAGACGTCCCCGGTGTCGGTGAACGAAGATCCGGCGTGAAGGACCGGCGCGAGAGCTGAGGAGAATCGAGGAATTGCGCGAATTGCGCGAATGAATACCGCAGTCCTCTCTCCCTCCCTGCGCTATCATGCTCGCGGCCGCTCGCGCGAGCGGTTCGAGTGCGCACTTCTCCTCCGGAGGTTTTGATGATCCGTCGTCTGTTCGGATTTCTTCTGTTCCTCGCCTGCGTCAATGCCACCGCGGCGGTCGATCCCACGCTCTTCCAGGACCTCCATTGGCGGCTCGCCGGTCCGTTCCGCGCCGGACGCGTCCTCGCGGTGACCGGAGTTCCCGGTCAGCCGGCACACTTCTACTTCGGCAGCGTCGACGGCGGCGTCTGGGAGACCACGGACGCCGGGCGTACGTGGAATCCGATTTTCGATTCGCAGCCGGTCGGCTCGATCGGTGCCATCGCGGTCGCTCCTTCGAATTCCGAGATTCTCTACGTCGGCACGGGCGAGGCGGACATGCGCTCCGACATCGCCCAGGGCGACGGAATGTACAAGTCGACCGATGGGGGCGAGACGTGGAGCCACATCGGGCTCGACGACTCACAGCAGATCGCGCGCGTGATCGTCCATCCGCGCAATCCGGATCTGGTTTACGTCGCGGCGCTCGGACATCCGTACGGACCGAACCCCGAACGCGGCGTGTTCCGTTCGAAAGACGGAGGCAAGAGCTGGACGAAAGTTCTCGGGCCGGATGAGAACACAGGGGCCGTCGACAT
Source organism: uncultured Acidobacteriota bacterium (assembly GCA_963741955.1). Taxonomy (GTDB): domain Bacteria; phylum Acidobacteriota; class Thermoanaerobaculia; order Gp7-AA8; family Gp7-AA8; genus CAVUKB01. The sequence continues at coordinate 490,278 of CAVUKB010000010.1, read as the reverse complement.
CGCCTTCGAGCCGGGCAACCCGGACGTCCTCTACGCGGCGCTCTGGCAGACCCGCCGCACGCCGTGGAGCGTCTATCCTCCATCGAACGGTCCCGGCAGTGGACTCTACAAATCGACCGACGGCGGGGACCACTGGGTCGCTCTCCGCGGAAACGGCTTTCCCGCGCATCCCGGCCGCGTCGGCATCGCCCTCGCTCCGACCAACCCGCAGCGCGTCTACGCGATCGTCGACACCGAGGATGGCGGCGGGATGTACCGCTCCGACGACGGTGGATCGACGTGGATCCACACCAGTGGCGACGACCGGATTTGGGGACGCGGCTGGTACTTCGGCGGAGTCACCGTCGAGCCGCAGAACGCAGACGTGGTCTACTCGGCGAACATCAATCTCTACCGCTCGGACGATGCCGGGAAGACGTGGATGCCGGTCAAGGGCGCCCCGGGAGGCGACGACTACCACCAGCTCTGGATCGATCCCGACCATCCCGAGCGCCGGATCCTCGGCGTGGACCAGGGAACCGTCATCTCCCTCGACGGGGGTCAGAGCTGGAGCTCCTGGTACAACCAGCCTACCGGACAGTTCTACCACGTCATCACGGACGACCAGTTCCCCTATTGGATCTACGGATCCCAGCAGGACTCCGGAAGCGCCGCGATTCCGAGCCGCACCAACACCCGCGACGGAATCAACATGATGAATTTCCACGAGGTCACCGCAGGCGGCGAGAGCGACAACATCGCCCCCGATCCGAAAGACCACGACATCATCTATGGCGGCCGGGTCGAGAAGCTGAACACCCGGACCCAGCAGACCCGGAACATCGATCCGACTCTCGCCTATCCGGGTCACGACCGCCGCACCTGGACGCTTCCTCTGGTCTTCTCCCACCGCGATCCGAGCGTCCTCTATTTCGCGAACCAGAAACTCTACCGGACCGCAGACGGTGGAGAGCACTGGGACGTGATCAGTCCCGACCTCACCCGCGAGAATCCGGGCGTGCCGTCGAACCTCGATCCAGTCACTGCAGCACTGACCCCCGGATCCGGGACGCGTCACGGCGTGATCTACACCATCGCCCCCTCCCGTCTCGTCGCCCATGACGTCTGGGTCGGCACCGACGATGGACAGATCTGGCGGACGAAGGACGAAGGGGCACACTGGACGAACCTCACCCCGGCGGGGCTCACCGCATGGTCCAAGGTCGGGATCATCGAGACCTCGCACTTCGATCCCGACACGGCCTACGCCGCGATCGACCGTCACCGCCTCGACGATTTCCGTCCCTACGTCTACCGCACCCACGACGGCGGAAAGACGTGGCAGGCGGTCGCGTCGGGTATCCCCGACGGCAGCTTCGTGAACGTGGTCCGCGAGGATCCGGTCCGGAAGGGCCTTCTCTACGCCGGAACGGAGAAGGGGATGTACGTCTCGTTCGACGACGGCGACCACTGGCAGTCGCTCCAGGAAAATCTCCCCGTCACGTCGGTGCGCGACATCGACGTCCACGGCGACGACCTGGTGATCGCCACGCACGGCCGCGCGTTCTGGATCATGGACGACGTCGCGCCGCTCCGTCAGATCGACGCGGATGTTGCGAGCGCGGATGCCTGGCTCTACACGCCGGCGACGGCGATCCGCCTCCGGCCCGCCGGCTTCACCGGCACTCCCCTCCCGAAAGACGAGCCGATGGCGGACAATCCTCCTTCCGGCGCGTACATCGATTACGTTCTCCGGAATGCAGCGAGCCACCCGGTCACGGTGGAGATTCTCGATCCGAACGGAACGCTGGTCCGTCGATACAGCAGCGCGGACGAGCCGCCGAAAATGAATCCGGCACGCCTCCGCACGGCACCGGAGTGGTTCACCACTCCGACGACGCTCTCTGCCGCGGCCGGAATGCATCGCTTCGTCTGGCCACTCCGCTACCCCGCAGCGGATTCTTCCACTCCGTGGAGCGACGGCGTCTGGGCCCCGCCCGGGAACTACACGGTCGCGCTGACCGTAGACGGGAACCGGATGACACGACCGCTCGTGGTCGCCCCCGACCCGCGGGTGAACGTTCCGCAGAGCGCGTATCTCGAGCAATTCGATCTCGCGCGGAACATCGAAGCGACCAGCGGCGCCATCTCCGCCGCGAATACCGAAGCCTCGAGCGTTCTCGATCAGCTCCAGCAATTGCGGGATTCGGCGAAGGGCGAGCTCGCGTCGGCGATCGACGCCGCCATGGATCGCGCCACCGCGATCTCCGACGTCGTCACCGGCAACGCCGCGAACGCGTGGTGGGTCCCTCCGGCCCATACCACGAGCCTCCGTTTCCTGGCCGGCGAGCTCCGCACTCTCGACCGCGCCGTCGACGGGGCCGACGGTGCTCCCACTCCCGACGCGCGTGCCGGATGGGCGAAAGCGAAGGCCGCCAGCGACGCCGCGATGAAGGCGTGGTCCGAGTACAAGGCGAACGACCTCGCTCAGCTGAACGCGCGGCTCGAGAAGGCGGGGCTGAAGAAGATCGACGTGAAGTGATCGACGTAGATCGACGTAGATCGACGTAGATCGACGGATGAGGCGCCGGCGGTCTCCCCCCGCCGGCGTTTCTCCGTTCTGGCGCGTCATCGACGTCAGCCGGCCGGATCCGTTTTGCCGGCCTCGAGCTCGTTTCCAAAATCCGAAATCCGGAATCCGAAATTCGTCATGCCCCTCGCGCCGTTAGCACATGAGGCCTGACCCCGCCCCGCGGGGTCAATTCAGCTCACGAAAGGATCTGAATGAAATCGCGAATCGTTCTAGCCATCGCGACCTCACTCGCTCTTGCCGCCTGCGCACAGCAGGGAACCACACCGACACCAGCACCGGAGGCCGCCGCCACGACACCAGCACGCACCAATCCCTTTTTCACCGCAAGCACTCTTCCCTTCCAGGCCCCCCCCTTCGACCAGATCAAGGACAGCGACTACCAGCCCGCCCTCGAAGAGGGGATGAAGCAGCAGATCGCAGAAATCGAGAACATCGCCAACGACCCCGAGCCGGCGACGTTCGACAACACGATCGTCGCGATGGAGCGTTCCGGGGCACTCCTGACCCGCGTGGCGAAGGTCTTCTTCGCCCTCACCGGCGCGAACACCAACGACACGCTCCAGAAAGTCGAAGCGGACGTCGCGCCGAAGTTCGCCGCACACCAGGACGCGATCTACCTCAACCCGACGCTCTTCGCGCGCGTCAAGGCGATTTACGACGACCGTTCCTCCCTCGGCGCCGAAGAACAGCGGCTCGTCGAACGCTACTACAAGAACTTCGTCCGCGCCGGAGCCGAGCTCCCCGAGGATCAGAAGGCACGGCTTCGTGAGCTGAACAAGGAAGAATCGACGCTCACCACCGAGTTCCGCGACCACGTCCTCGGCGATACGAAGGACTCCGCCGTCGTGGTCAGTGACCGCTCGCAGCTCGGCGGTCTCTCCGAGAGCGACGTCGCCGCCGCGGCACAGCGTGCGAAGGAGCGCGGACTCGACGGGAAGTGGGTCATCGCCCTCCAGAACACCACCCAGCAGCCGGCCCTCGGCTCACTTGAGAACCGCGATCTGCGGACGAAGCTTTTCGCCGCCTCCGTCGCGCGAGGAAACCACGGCGGAAAGTACGATACGAAGGCGATCGTCGAGCGTCTCGCCCAGCTCCGCGCCGAAAAGGCGAAGATCCTCGGATACACCGACTGGGCCGCGTACGTCCTCGACGACCAGATGGCGAAGACACCCGCCAACGCGATCAAGCTGATGACCGACCTGGTTCCCGCGTCGACCGCCAGGGCACGCGCCGAGGCCGCGGCGATGCAGAAGATCATCGACGCGCAGAACGGTGGGTTCACACTCGGGCCGCAGGACTGGGAGTTCTACGCCGAGAAGGTGCGCAAAGCCGAGTACGACCTGGATGAATCCCAGATCAAGCCGTACCTCGAGCTCAACAACGTTCTGGAGAACGGCGTCTTCTACGCCGCGAACAAGATGTACGGCATCACGTTCAAGGAACGCCACGACATCCCGGTCTACCAGCCGGACGTGCGGGTGTTCGAAGTCTATGACGCCGACGGCAAGCCGCTGGCCCTCTTCTACGGCGATTACTTCGCGCGGCCGAACAAGAGCGGTGGCGCGTGGATGGATAGTTTCGTCGACCAGAACAGCCTGACCGGGACGAAGCCCGTCGTCTTCAACGTGACCAACTTCACGAAGCCTGCGCCGGGACAGCCCGCCCTTCTGAGCTTCGACGACGTCTCGACCATGTTCCACGAGTTCGGTCACGCGCTCCACGGGATGTTTTCCAACGTGAAGTATCCGACGCTCGCCGGTACGAACGTCCCGCGCGACTTCGTCGAGTTCCCCTCCCAGTTCAACGAGCACTGGGCTCTCGAGCCGTCGGTCTTCGCGAACTACGCGAAGCACTACAAGACCGGGGAGCCGATGCCGCAGGAGCTGGTGGAGAAGATCAAGAAAGCGAAGACGTTCAATCAGGGATACGCCACGACCGAGTACCTCTCCGCGGCGCTGCTCGACATGGCCTGGCACACCATCGCGCCGGGACAGCCGTTGCAGGACGTGAACACCTTCGAGCCGGCTGCGCTGAAACGCTTCAACATCGACATGGCGCAGGTGCCACCGCGGTATCACACGACGTACTTCTCCCACATCTGGGGAGGGGGCTACTCGGCGGGCTACTACTCCTACCTCTGGAGTGAAGTACTCGACGACGACGCCTATTACTGGTTCCGCGATCACGGCGGAATGACGAGGGAGAACGGTCAACGTTTCCGCGACATGATTCTGTCGCAGGGATCGACGGAAGACGCGGCGAAGATGTACCGCGACTTCGCGGGCCACGACCCGAGCGTCGAGCCGCTGATCGAAGAGCGCGGGCTGCAGAAGTCCGCCACCAAGACGGTGGAGTAACCCCGATCCTTGATGCTGTAGACCCGGCCCCGCGACTCCGGTCGCGGGGCTTTTCTTTCGTCGCGCTGAGGATCGCCGGCATCCCTGCCGGGTCGTGGCGGACGCTCCACGGACCGCCGGCATCCCTGCCGGCTCGTGGCGAGCATCCCGTGCTCGTCACCCCTTTTCGCCACAGACCACCAACTTGCACGATGCGAGATCCAATCAGACCTCCCGAGCTCCTCGCGGTCAGGCGCGGAGGCCTGACCGCAGCCGGCTTGAAGCCGGCGCTCCTCGGCTCTGCCCACTCGTGGCGGACGCTCCATGGACCGCCGGCATCCCTGCCGGCTCGTGGCGAGCATCCCGTGCTCGTCACCCCTTTTCGCCACAGACCACCAACTTGCACGATGCGAGATCCAATCAGACCTCCCGAGCTCCTCCCGGTCAGGCGCGGAGGCCTGACCGCAGCCGGCTTGAAGCCGGCGCTCCTCGGCTCTGCCCACTCGTGGCGGACGCTCCATGGACCGCCGGCATCCCTGCCGCGGCGCCGTCCGCACGTATAATCTTCTCGTGTTCGACATCACCTCCCTCCCCGGAGAAGAGCTCGTCCGCACCGGTCTCGAGGACCTCGCGAACGGCCACGAGTCGGTCGAAGCGCTCCTCCTGCTCGTGGGCGCTCCGCGACTCCGGGAGATCGGGCTCGACGTCCCTGACCGCGGTATCGAGTTTCCGGAGCACCGCCTGTACGATCTCCTCGCACGGGAGGATTCCGACTCCGCGCACTCGCGATACAACGCGCTCATCCGGCGGATGTGCGCCAGGAGCGAACTCGGCTCTCGTCGGCGAGCGGCTCCCCGCCACGGTATACCGAGCACTCCCGCGGCCACCCGACGGTCATCGTCTCTCCCTTCATCCGTTTGGTGAACGATCGGAACGATCAGGTTTCCCCCTGGCACGCTGCTCGCTCGGTTCTTTGCGATTCCCGCCGCTCGCCCGACGGGACACTTCTGCACGGATTGGAGGCAAGCATGGCAGGCACCAGCAGATGGGAGATCGATCCCGCGCACACGACCATCGAGTTCGCGGTCAAGCACATGATGTTCACCACGGTCCGCGGTCGTTTCAAGAACGTGATTGGAGCGATCGAGGTCGACGAGCCCTACGCCGACAAATCGCACGTCGAGGTCGAGATCGACGCATCGAGCATCGACACCGGAGTGACCGACCGTGACACGCACCTACGCTCCGCGGACTTCCTCGACGTCGAGAATCACCCGAAGATCACGTTCCGGAGCAAGCGAGTGGAGGGGGCGACGTCGAAAGAAGGCGACCGCTTCCGCGTGACCGGCGAGCTCACCATTCGCGGGAAAGCGATCGAAGTGACCCTCGAGTGCGTCTTCGACGGAAAGGGAAAGGATCCCTGGGGGAAGCAGCGCATCGGCATCAGCGCGAAGACGGAGATCGACCGTCGCGAGTGGGGACTGAAGTGGAACCAGGCCCTCGAGACCGGTGGGATTCTCGTCGGCAACAACGTGAAGATCGAGCTGGAGGTCCAGGCGGTCGAGACCGCACCCGTCAACGCATGAGCCGCTCCCGGCCGGGTTCTGCTATCCTCGGCCGCCGATGCCGGACGTCACGATCTATACCGACGGAGCCTGCCGCGGGAACCCGGGACCGGGAGGATGGGGCGCAGTCCTCCTCTTCGCCGGACATAGGCGGGAGATCGCCGGCGGACATCTCGAAACGACTAACAACCGCATGGAGATGCTCGCCGTGATCACCGCGCTCCGCACGCTGAAGCGGCCCTGCCGGGTCACGGTTCATTCCGACTCACGCTACGTGGTCGACGCGATGAGCAAAGGATGGGCGAAGAAATGGCGCGCAAGAGGATGGCGCCGGAACGCGAAGGAGCATGCCGCCAATCCCGACCTCTGGGGAGCGCTGCTGGACCTCTGCGAAACGCACGAAGTCCGTTTCGAATGGGTTCGCGGCCACGCCGGCGATCCGGAGAACGAGCGCTGCGACGCGCTCGCCGTCGACGCCTCCTGCCGTGAAGACCTGACCCCCGACCCGGGTTACAGGCCGTAGCGTCTCGCGAGCGTCTCCGCTCTCCCGACCCGAGAATTGATCGTTCAACACCACCGACGCCGCCGTGGTGACCAAACTCGATCTCGCGCGGGGCGTCGACTTCGACCGCGACGATGATGCGGAACAGCCAGTCGGTGAGAGCGGGAATGAAGGTCTTCGATGTCTCGCGCCGCACCGAAGACGGGATCCGGGAAAGGCTCGATCTCGTTGCGCCGCCAACTGAACCCTCCGCGGGCGCCCCGGAAGGAGCCGCCGGTATCTCTCCCCGGTCGTGACGAGCGATCCGCGCTCTGGTCTGCATCCGAGGGCCGCCGCGGGCCGTACGGCGGAAGCCGCGGCCGTTCCCGACTCCTCACCGACTGCTCCAGAACCCCTTTCTCGGCTCTCCGGCAGCCCTTCTATCCCCAACGTGACGTCCGTCATACGGATCAGTGATCCGTCTGACACCGTCTCCCGGCTCGTTTCGCTACCATCGATTCGAAAATTCGACGACCAGGAGCGAACATGGCCTACGTAATCACCGACAACTGCATCAAAGACGGTCTCTGTCTCGAAACGTGTCCCAACGAGTCGATCCGTCCGCTCACCGACGAGCCCGACTACGAGACGGCGACGCAGCTCTACATCAATCCCGCCGAATGCCTCGACTGCGGCGCGTGCGTTCCCGCCTGTACCTCGGATGCGATCTTCGCACTCGACGAGGTCCCGGCCGACAAGCAGGCGTCCATCGCCGCCAACGAAGCGCATTTCGCGTAGGGCACCCTTTCGCCGGCGGGACCTTAACCCGCATTTCTCACAACGTCTCGTCGCGAAGAGACGTTGTAAGAAGTGCGGGTTAGCCGCCCGGGCCCGAACTTAAGCAAAATCAGCGTGTCAGCCGGGAGTCGACGCGAGCTTGCTGGGCAGTAAAGGATCCCCTCTCCGAGGGGCGCCACGGCTCCCGCCGTGGCCGCGCAGATCGCCTTCAGAACGCAACGAGACGACACCTGCGGCAGATGCGCAGTAACTCCGCGCATCTGCTCTGTGGACACCCACAGCGCCCCTGAAGTTCGGGCCATTGGGGTTAGCCGCCCGGGCTGCGGTCCGCCGGCAGCGTCACAGACGCGGAGGGGGCAACCGGCGTATTCTTTGCGCGCCCACCGGGGAATCGACCCCGTACGGCCAGTGGAAGGAAACGCCGAATGAATCATCTCCGCATCACCCTCGTCCTCGCGCTCTGTTTCATCGCTGTGGTCGCACTCGGCCAGAAACCGCCGACTCCGTCGGCCGACGCGAAGCTGCAGACCGCCACTCCGTCGGATACTCCTGCATTCACCGAGAACAACCCCTTCGCCAAAGCGAGTACGCTCCCCTACCAGGCCCCTCCCTTCGACAAGATCAAGGATGGCGACTTCCAGCCCGCCATCGAAGAAGGAATGCGGCAGGAGCTCGCCGAGGTGGAGGCGATCGCCAACGCCTCTACAGCGCCGACGTTCGACAACACCATCGTTCCGATGGAGAAGTCGGGCGAGCTGCTGCGCCGCGTCGGACGCGTCTTCTTCGGGATCGCACAGTCGAACACCAACCCGAACATCCAGAAGGTCCAGACCGTCCTCGCGCCGGAGATGGCGGCGCACCGCGACGCGATCAATCTGAACGCGAAGCTCTTCGCCCGGATCAAGGCGGTCTACGACCAGCGCGACACGCTGAAGCTGAATCCCGAGCAGAAGCGGCTGGTGGAGACGTACTACAAGGACTTCGTCCGCTCCGGCGCCCTTCTCTCCGAAGACGACAAGTCGAAGCTCCGTGAGCTCAACAAAGAGCAGTCGAAACTCACCAACGAATTCCGTCAGAAGGTGCTCGCCGCGACGAACGCGGGGGCCCTCGTGATCGACGACAAGGCTCTTCTCGAGGGCCTCTCCGATGCAGACATCGCGACCGCAGCCGCCAAGGCGAAGGCGCGAGGCCTCGCTGGGAAGTACGTGATCACCCTTCAGAACACCACCCACCAGCCGGCGCTCACCTCTCTTCGCGACCGCGCGCTGCGCGAACGGCTTCTCGCCGTCTCCTCCGCCCGCGGAACCGAGGGTGAGTACGACACCAGGCCGATCGTGGCGCGCCTCGCCCAGCTCCGCGCAGAGAGGGCGAAGCTCCTGGGGTTTTCCTCCCACGCCGCGTACGAGCTCGACGACCGGATGGCCAAGACCCCCGAGAACGCCATCAAACTCCTGACCGACATCGCTCCGGCCGCGACGAACAAGGCTCGCGCCGAAGCAGCGCGGATGCAGCAACTGATCGATGCACAGAAGGGTGACTTCAAACTCGCTCCTCAGGATTGGGACTTCTACGCAGAGGAAGTTCGAAAAGCCGACTTCGACCTCGATGAGGCGGCGGTCCGCCCCTACTTCGAGCTCAGTCGGGTCGTGAACGACGGCGTCTTCTACGCCGCGAACCGCCTCTACGGAATCACGTTCAAGCCGCGGAAGGACATCCCGGTCTACGACCCCGACGTGAAGGTCTGGGAGGTCTTCGACAAGGACGGCAAGCCTCTCGCGCTCTTCTACGGCGACTACTTCTCCCGCCCCGGCAAGGCCGGCGGCGCGTGGTCCAGCGGCTTCGTCGGCCAGAGCAAACTCCTCGGGACGAAACCGATCGTCACGAACAATCTCAACATCACCAGGCCGGCGGACGGCCAACCGGCGCTCCTCACATTCGACGAGGTGGGCACTCTGTTCCACGAGTTCGGCCACGCGCTGAACAGTCTTTTCTCGAATGTGACCTATCCCTCGCAGAACGGCGGATTGTCGCGCGACTTCGTCGAAGTGCCGTCGCAGTTCAATGAGCACTGGGCGCTCGAGCCATCGGTGTTCGCGAACTACGCGAAGCACTACGAGACGGGCAAGCCGATGCCGAAGGAACTGGTCGAGCGGATCAAGAGCGTCAAGACGTTCAACCAGGGCTTCGCGACAACCGAATATCTCGAAGCGGCACTTCTCGACATGGCGTGGCACAGCCTTCCGGCCGACGCGCCGCAGCAGGATCCGGTGAAGTTCGAGCGCGACGCGCTCGCGAAGTACAAGGTCGACCTCGCGGAGGTTCCGCCGCGGTACCACACCACGTACTTCTCGCACATCTGGGCCGGCGGCTATTCGGCCGGGTATTACGCGTATCTCTGGAGCGAGGTGATCGACCAGGACGCGTACTACTGGTTCAAGGAGCACGGCGGGATGACGCGGGAGAACGGTCAACGCTTCCGCGACATGATCCTCTCGAAGGGATCGACCATGGACGCGGCGGAGATGTACCGCGCGTTCCGCGGCCGTGACGCGGTCGTGGAACCGCTCCTGATCGAGCGGGGATTGAAAGAGGTTCCGGAGGTTAAGGGGAACTGATCTGGTTCCGCCCCGAAGGGGCGACGGACATTAGCCGGTGGGAAGGACGGCGCAGCCGTCCTTCCCACCGGTTTACGAGGAGAGCGAGACCGATTGGCACCCCTAAGGGGTGTGCCAGATGATGCGCGGGACGCGACGAGGTCAAAGAAAATAGCGTTCGTCGAATTCGATCCCGGCGTCGGTGAGAAGCTTTCGATATTCCTCTTCAAAACTGAGGCGGCGGTGATGATCCTCCTGATCGCAGATATACCGGCGCACGCCCTCCACATTCGAGGGGCTGACGCTGAAGGCAGTCCGAGACCCCGCCGATCTCGAGAGGAATGGCGTTGAGTGTCCTGAGGCAACCGCCGAGATACGCACGAAAGACCCGATCGAGCGCATCCCCTTCCGCGAAAGCCCCAGCTATTTCGACAGGCTCGCGGTGTTACGACACCGTGACGATACGAGGGGACCGGGGTAGCGGAATGCGGTCCTGTCGGTACTCCCCTGACGGAAGGGGACTCTTCGATGTGCGACGGGCCCGGGTACTCGCGTAAGGAAGACGTACCGCAACAACGATCCTCCACGGATGACTTCCTGTCCACGGCAGAATCCTACCTCCGGACGTGCTTCGCCCGGGAGAACGCGCCGGCGGTGAAAGAACTCGCCGCAACACTCGGACTGAGCCGGCGACACCTCGACCGACACTTCCAGCGACTCACGGGCCGCACCACCACCGGCTGGATCATCTGCCGCCAGATTCATGCGGCAATACACCTCCTTGAGACAACCGCCCTCTCCAACGCCACGATCGCGTACCGCACCGGGATCCGCACCCGACGCCGACTCTATCAACTCTTCGAGCGACACCTCGGGAGGACGCCAGGATCTTACCGAGAAAGCCCAACGCCCACGGCGTCCCAAATCGACAACGGCCATCCGCAGATCACAGCAAATTGTGATGTCCAAGAATAGCGACTATACGTGACGCAGGCGCCGGCCTATGTTTGAGGAACCGCGTCGGCGAGTCGAACGCCGTGGACACCGACCGCGATCAAACGGACGGAGGGACCCCATGAGACGAACGACCAGGACGCCTGCGATTGGACATACGGAGACGGGGAGAGCATCAGCAGCACGTGAACGAGGATCTCCGGCGCACGTCCGGGCGACACCCATCTCTCCAGAATCGTCTTCTAACATCTTCATTCTGAAGGGAATCTCCATGTCTTCCGTGCGCACCATGCTTGCCGCCGCCGCAGTAGTCGCGATCGCCTCTACGCTCCCGGTCCGCGCCAGCGACCCACCGCCGCTTCCGGCTGTCGCGATGCCGGCAGCGGTGAGACCGACCGCCCCGAACCAACAACCGACACGGATATGGACGCCAGGCCCTCCTCGGACGCCCCTGACGCGCGCTGAACTGGACGGCTTCACGCTCAGCGGAGCCCTCTACTCCGATCTGGCCCGCTCGAGCGAAGTCGGCGACGCAGAGACATTCGGCGGCGCCACCGATAGTTCATCGAATCTCAGCGTCGAGTCGCTCTCAGGGGGGCCCATACGGGTCACGAACGATGCGTATCTCGACGTGGAACCATCGACGACCGCAACGACCGTCTTTGGGACGCAATACAGCGTATCCGCGTGGATCAAGTACGGTCCGCCTCAAAAGTACGCCTCGATCTACTACGCCTACACGACGAACTTCTCCTCCTTCACGACCGGCCAGCTGAGCATTCCAGCCGGGTACACGCGGTCTGCCGACCCGCAGACGGCTGTCAACCCGTACACCGGTGGTACGTGGTCTGGCCCGACCATCGTTGAAATGCGCAGCAACCACTACCTCCTCGATCGCCCTGCCATCGCAGTCTCGACGCACCCGAACACGCTCGGATACGTGTACGTCGCCTACGTGAGCGTGAACGAGTACGATCGCACGCAAAACGCGCTCGTCGTCGAACGCAGCACCGATGGCGGCCTTAGCTTCGGTACGCCCGTCGTAATCTCGATCGGCCGCGTGACTGCTCCGGACCTCGTGGTGGATTCGAATACGGGCAAACTGTACGTGTTCTGGTCGGACAATACGAACCAGAGAATCGTCGTGGCGTCATCCACCGATTACGGAATCTCTTTTGGTTCGTACGAACAGGTGACCGGGCCCTATTACCTGGGGCCGACGATCTACCCGGGCGTGCCCGCGCAAACATGCGCCCTCGCGCGCTTCCATTACCAATCGGGTCGCGTTATCGTCACGTGGATGGGCTATTCCGCCGAGACCGGATCGATGGAAGTCTATTATAGCTATAAGCCCTGCACGTCGAACTGCAACGCCTGGGGCTGGCGCAACCCGATCCAGGTGAACGACAACAGCACGAACGATCAATTCATGCCCGCGATCGACTTCAACAGTGCCGGCAACGTGGTGATCGCCTTCTACGATCGCCGCGACGACCCCCAGAACATAAAGTATCACGAATACTACGCATATCTGAACGTCGACGGCGCGCGCTTGGAGGCAAATACGCGAATAACAACTACACCATCAGATCCGACAGATATCCATGCGACCGCCGGCGCCGTGGTGGACTTCATCGGCGACTACCAGTCGCTGTGGGACTGGACCTATTCGTTCGGAGAGCGCGGCATACCCGCGTTCACGACGGTTGTAGGTTCCGACAACGGGGAAGTGGATCTTGCGCGGATCACGTATTGACGCAGGCGCGACTACGGCACGCGTGGCTTCGCAGTTTCGCTGACGACGCCTCCGGATATCGAGAAAGGAAGATTATGAAATACGCGATACTCACAGTTCTGATCGCCGCGCTCGCTGCTCCCGGGCTGGCGAAGGACATCTACATGATTGGCGTTGAAGCCGCGGGCGCGCCCATTAACCCGTGTGTCTATCAGTTCTGGCAATCCAACGTGCTCTTTCACAACGGAACGCACGCGCCTCAGATGATTCGCCTGCTGGGTGTGAGCAATGGAATCATCGACGCGCCTTTTCGCGAGTTCGTCATCGCAGCCGGCGCGAGCACCTCGCTCGAGTGGGAGAATGTAAAGTGGCGGCCGATCGCGGTCGGAGAAGACAATCTCTGGATCTGGAAGCTCGACGTTCCCGAGGGAGTCGATACGAACACCTATCTCGAGCTGAGAGCGGTCGACTGCGAATTCCACGACATGGCCACCTCGCTCGGGCAGATCACGCTCCCGGAATTCACCGCACTCAAGCCCGCGGATGAGGAGCAGGTATTCCTCGGGACGGATCTCGGCCTCATGGATCGGCGGGTGAACGTCGCGATCTACAATGCGGGAACGGAGGCCGCCGTTGCGGATGTGACGGTCCACCGGATGTGCGACGACGCGACCATCGCATCCGCCACGATCACGATTCCCGCCAACACCACGATCCAGGCGGTGCGGCTCGCCTCGGGAGCGGTGGGCTACACCGCGTGCGGACCGGAAGGGAGAGGCCGCGGCACGTACGTGTCCGTGACGGTAAGTCAGCCGAGCATCGCATTCGTGAGTGCGATTTCGAACGAAACGATCCCGAAACTCACGCACAATTTCATCGGCGACTAGGTCCTACTATCGGGCCGAGGCGGCGGCATCTCCATCCGGTATACCACCGCCCGAAGAAATACTCAGGGCTCGAGGAGGGCGCGCCCCGCCCCGAAGGGGCGCCGGACATTAGCCGGTGGGAAGGACCGCATCGCGGCCCGCACCCACCGGTTCCCGTGACCGACGCCATTCCCCCACACGCCCCGAAGGGGCGAGGGAGATTAGCCGGTGGGAAGGACCGCATCGCGGCCCGCACCCACCGGTTTTCGCGACCGACGCCATTCCCTCACACGCCCCGAAGGGGCCTCGGACATTAGCCGGTGGGAAGGACCGCGCAGCGATCCGCACCCACCGGTTCCCGCGTTCGCGATTCCAATCCATCGTTCCGCCCCGAAGGGGCGCCGGAGATCGGTATCTTCCCGCCAACCGAGGTACCATCACGAATGCCTTCGACCTTCCTCGCGACCTGGTCGAGCGCATCCCCATCCGCGAAAGCACCAGCCATTCGACACGCTCCGGATGTTACGAGACCGTGACGATATGGCGCGGCGGGGGTAGCGAAATACGGTCCTGTCGGTACTCCCCTGATGGAAGGGGACTTTCTCGATGCGCGACGTGCCCAGATACTCGCGAAAGGAAGACGTACCGCAACACCGATCCTCCATGGACGACCTCCTGTCCACGGCAGAATCCTACCTCCGAACGTGCTTCGCCCGGAAGAACACGCCGGCGGTTGAAAGAACTCGCCGCAACACTCCGACTGAGCCGGCGACACCTCGACCGGCACTTCCAGCGGCTCACGGGCCGCACCACCACCGCCTGGATCATCTGCCGCCAGATTCATGCGGCAATACACCTCCTTGAGACAACCGCCCTCTCCAACGCCACGATCGCGTACCGCACCGGGATCCGCACCCGACGCCGACTCTATCAACTCTTCGAGCGACACCTCGGGAGGACGCAAGGATCTTACCGAGAAAGCCCAACGCCCACGGCGTCCCAAATCGACAACGGCCATCCGCAGATCACAGCAAATTGTGATGTCCAAGAATAGGATCTCCTAACAGGTGTGTAGCAGAGTTCATAGGCCGAGAGGATGGAATGCGATTGCTGACGTACAGAGGAACGCCATTGCGATCAGAGCTTCCGCGGTGTGAAAGCCGAAAGCGCGGTGACTGAGCATTCGGATCTTGTTGTTGCAGCCTTCAGCAACTGCATTCGTGAGTCGATACTCGAAGTAACGGCGGATGCCAGGCCATTTCGCCGCGACGGTTCGCGCGAAGCGAACGAGGGGTTGAATGCGGCTATGAACCGCGGACTGATACCAGCGCTTGAACCGTCGATCAGCTTGGCGGACGGACGAGGAGTCATAGATGTCCTGAAAGGATTCCTTGACCAGGTAACTGCGAAAGAGGGTGTGATTCATCCGCGCGAGCTCCGAGAGTTTCGCCTCCTCGGCATCACGCAGGTTCCAGGGGTTCTTCAGGAGGACGAACCGAGTGGATTTGAGAGCGGAGCGCTCCTCGCCGGTGGCCTTTCGCATCTCGTCCCGCCTCACCTGATCGATCGCATTCCCGAGGAGTTGGACCACGTGGAACCGATCGAAAACGACCTCGGCGTTCGGCAGTCGGTCGCGAACAGCTTTCTCGAAGGCCGCGCTCATGTCGATGCTCACCAGACGGATTCGCGCGCAGCGCTCGGGGCCGAGCAGATCGAACAGCCCGTCGAGAACCTCTGCACTTTTACCCTTCGCCGCCCAGATCATCTGCCCGGTCTCGTGGTTCGTGACCACGGTCATGAACTTCTTCGGCCGCCCCCAGCAGATCTCGTCGATGCCGATCCGGGTCAGATTCTCGAGCGCGTTCGGGTCGCGTTTTTCGGCAACCACTCGAGCGGCGATCCGTCCGGCCGTGAGCCAGCTGACCTTGAAGTACGCCGAGACCGCGGTTTGATTGGATCGCTGCAGAAACCAGGCAAGCTCGTCTTCGAACGCGCGGGTGAACATCGAACCAGGCCGTGCCCACGGAACCGCGGCCGTTCGCACCCCGCAGCGGCGGCAACGCACCCGCGGCAGATCCGCCCGCAGCATCACCCGGCATCCCCAGAGGCCGAGATGACGCCATTCGCGATGCTTCATCACCGTTCCGTGAAGCTCGGGAGCAACCCGTCCGCACCCTCCGCACCGCGGACGTCTCCACGTTGGACTCACGTCGAGATAGAGACTCCGAGCTTCGAACCGAACCCCGCGAACCGTTACGTTTGCCATGTTGAGCAACTTCCGGAACAATGTCGTCAGGCGCACCGTGCCTGTCCTCCCCGTGTCTTGGTTTCATCGACTACAGACTACGGGAAATGGGCAGCACGGTTCGCCGATTCCAACCTGCTATCGCTGCTTCGATCTTCACCTCTCCACGAGCAGCGACTTTCGGGGCTCCTTCAGATCCTTCCGCGACGGCGGGGCAAGTTGTGGGAACGGCGGAAAACGCGGCGGCCGGGTGGCGGCGTTTTCCGCGGTTTCCACAACTTCGCTTTCCGAACGCTTCGGCGAACACCGACTTGCTCCTCGAAAACAGCCGCGTCGCCGTTCCTGCATGCCTCCGACAATCATTCCGCACCTACACACCTGTTAGGAGAACCCAAGAATAGCGACTATACGTGACGCAGGCGCCGGCCTATGTTTGAGGAACCGCGTCGGCGAGTCGAACGCCGTGGACACCGAGCGCGATGAAACGGACGGAGGAACTCCATGAGACGAACGACCAGCACACCTGGGATTGGATATACGGAGATGGCGAGAGCATCAGCGGTGCGTGGACGGGGATCTTCGGTACCCGTCTGGGTGACATCCATCTCTCCAGAATCGTCTTCTAACATCTTCATTCTGAAGGGAATCTCCATGTCTTCCGTGCGCACCATGCTTGCCGCCGCCGCAGTAGTCGCGATCGCCTCTACGCTCCCGGTCCGCGCCAGCGACCCACCGCCGCTTCCGGCTGTCGCGATGCCGGCAGCGGTGAAACCGACCGCCCCGAACCAACAACCGACACGGATATGGACGCCAGGCCCTCCTCGGACGCCCCTGACGCGCGCTGAACTGGACGGCTTCACGCTCAGCGGAGCCCTCTACTCCGATCTGGCCCGCTCGAGCGAAGTCGGCGACGCAGAGACATTCGGCGGCGCCACCGATAGTTCATCGAATCTCAGCGTCGAGTCGCTCTCAGGGGGGCCCATACGGGTCACGAACGATGCGTATCTCGACGTGGAACCATCGACGACCGCAACGACCGTCTTTGGGACGCAATACAGCGTATCCGCGTGGATCAAGTACGGTCCGCCTCAAAAGTACGCCTCGATCTACTACGCCTACACGACGAACTTCTCCTCCTTCACGACCGGCCAGTTGAGCATTCCAGCCGGGTACACGCGGTCTGCCGACCCGCAGACGGCCGTCAACCCCTACACCGGTGGTATCGCCGGAAAGCGCGTCTACGTGGCCGGCCTTCTTCACAACGGCAATTTCACGGATATCAGCGCGATCGGAGTCTGGCGAACGGACACCGGGGGAGCGACGTGGTCTGGCCCGACCATCGTTGAAATGCGCAGCAACCACTACCTCCTCGATCGCCCCGCCATCGCAGTCTCGACGCACCCGAACACGCTCGGATACGTGTACGTCGCCTACGTGAGTGTGAACGAGTACGATCGCACGCAAAACGCGCTCGTCGTCGAACGCAGCACCGATGGCGGCCTCAGCTTCGGTACGCCCGTCGTGATCTCGATCGGCCGCGTGACTGCTCCGGACCTCGTGGTGGATTCGAATACGGGCAAACTGTACGTGTTCTGGTTGGACAATACGAACCAGAGAATCGTCGTGGCGTCATCCACCGATTACGGAATCTCTTTTGGTTGGTACGAACAGGTGACCGGGCCCTATTACCTGGGGCCGACGATCTACCCGGGCGTGCCTGCGCAAACATGCGCCCTCGCGCGCTTTCATTACCAATCGGGTCGCGTTATCGTCACGTGGATGGGCTATTCCGCCGAGACCGGATCGATGGAAGTCTATTATAGCTATAAGCCCTGCACGTCGAACTGCAACGCCTGGGGCTGGCGCAACGCGATCCAGGTGAACGACAACAGCACGAACGATCAATTCATGCCCGCGATCGACTTCAATAGTGCGGGCAACGTGGTGATCGCCTTCTACGATCGCCGCGACGACCCCCAGAACAAGAAATACCATGAATACTATGCATATCTGAACGTCGACGGCGTGCGGCTCGAGCCGAACACGAGGATCACGTCGAGCCAATCTGATCCGACCCTAATTTCAACCGTGGCGGGCGCGGATGCATTCTTCATCGGGGATTATCAATCACTGTGGGACTGGAGCTATTCGTTCGGAGAACGCGCGGTCCCAGCGTTCGTTACGGTTCCGGGCCCTGACAATGGAGAGGTCAATCTCGCTCGGATCGTGTATTGAATCTTGTGAATCGATGAGGACCGCTCCGGACGACGGTCCCGAATCTGGAAGGAGGCGACATGAACGTGCGAACTCTGATAGCCGTGCTGATCATCGCGACGGCGACGGCGGTCTCGGCGAGGGACCTCTATACAATCGGCGTCACAGCCGCGGGCGCGCCGATCAACCCCTGTGTCTATCAGTTCTGGCATTCCAACGTGCTCTTTCACAACGGAACGAACGCGCCTCAGACGATTCGTCTGCTCGATGCGAGCAACGGCGTGATCGACACGCCCAGCCGGGAATTCACCATAGCGCCGGGTGCAAGTTCATCGATCGAGAGTGCGGTGGCTGGCACCTGGCAACCCAGCGCGCTGGGCGGTGTCCCTATCTGGATCTGGAAGCTCGACGTTCCCGAGGGAGTCGATACGAACACTTATCTCGAGCTGAGGGCGGTCGACTGCGAATTCCACGACATGGCCACCTCGCTCGGGCAGATCACACTCCCGGAATTCACCGCACTCAAGCCGGCGAATGAGGAGCAGGTATTCCTGGGAACGGATCTCGGCCTCATGGATCGGCGGGTGAACGTGGCGATCTACAACGCGGGAACGGACGCCGCCGTTGCGGATGTGTCGGTCCACCGGATGTGCGACGACGCGAGCATTGCGTCCGCCACGATCACGATTCCCGCCAACACCACGATCCAGGCGGTGCGGCTCGACTCCGGAGTGGTGGGCTACACCGCGTGCGGACCGGAAGGGAGACTCCGTGGCACGTACGTTTCCGTGACGGTAAGTCAACCGAGCATCTCATTCGTGAGTGCGGTGTCGAACGATGCGATCCCGAAACTCACGCACAATTTCATCGGCGACTAGCCCGCATTTCTCACACCGTCTCGTCGCGAGGAGGTGGAGAGTGGCTTGGATGCAAGGCGCACCCGGCTTCGGCAACGAAGGCATAGAGTCCTCGCGTTGAACGCACACCCTACACGCGCCCCGAAGGGGCGCCGGAGATTAGCCGGTGGGAAGGACCGCAACGCGGTCCGCACCCACCGCTCCTCGCGTTGAACGCACACCCTACACGCGCCCCGAAGGGGCGCCGGAGATTAGCCGGTGGGAAGGACCGCAACGCGGTCCGCACCCACCGCTCCTCGCGTTGAACGCACACCCTACACGCGCCCCGAAGGGGCGCTGGAGATCAGCCGGTGGGAAGGACCGCAACGCGGTCCGCACCCACCGCTCCTCGCGTTGAACGCACACCCTGCACGCGCCCCGAAGGGGCGCCGGAGATCAGCCGGTGGGAAGGACCGCAACGCGGTCCGCACCCACCGCTCCTCGCGTTGAACGCACACCCTACACGCGCCCCGAAGGGGCGCCGGAGATTAGCCGGTGGGAAGGACCGCAACGCGGTCCGCACCCACCGCTCCTCGCGTTGAACGCACACCCTACACGCGCCCCGAAGGGGCGCCGGAGATCAGCCGGTGGGAAGGACCGCAACGCGGTCCGCACCCACCGCTCCTCGCGTTGAACGCACACCCTACACGCGCCCCGAAGGGGCGCCGGAGATCAGCCGGTGGGAAGGACCGCAACGCGGTCCGCACCCACCGCTCCTCGCGTTGAACGCACACCCTGCACGCGCCCTGAAGGGGCGCCGGAGATGAGGGTCACAGCGCCACCGAGGTAGAATCACGAATGCCTTCGACATTCCTCGCGCTCAATGTCCACATCGTCTTCGGAACGAAACATCGCCGCCCGCTCATTCGAGACGACTGGCGTCCACGCCTTCACGCGTACCTCGGCGGTTGTCTGAAGACACTCGACACTATTCCTCTCGAGATCGGCGGAATTTCCGATCACGTGCACATCCTCGCCGGAATTCGGGCCACTCATCGGATCGCCGACTTGTTGCGCGAGATCAAGAGCGAAGCGTCCTCCTGGGTCCATGACGAATTGAACGTCCGCGATTTCGCGTGGCAGGAAGGATATGCGGGCTTCAGCGTCAGCCCGTCGAGCGTGGACGGCGTCCGCCGGTATATCCGCAACCAGGAGGACCATCACCGCCAGAGCACGTTTGAAGAAGAATATCGAAAGCTTCTCACAGAAGCCGGGATCGAATTCGACGAACGGTATTTCCTTTGACCTCGTCGCGTTTTGCGCAGCTTCTCCGCCGCCCCTTCGGGGCGTCTCACCCGTTCGTTTGTCTTCTCCTCCGGTGGGTGCGCGCGGCTGCCGCCGCTCTTCCCACCGGCTAATCTCCGCCGCCCCTTCGGGGCGTCTCACCCGTTCGTTTGTCTTCTCCTCCGGTGGGTGCGCGCGGCTATCGCCCCGCTCTTCCCACCGGCTAATCTCCGCCGCCCCTTCGGGGCGTCTCACCTGTTCGTTTGTCTTCTCCTCCGGTGGGTGCGCGCGGCTATCGCCCCGCTTCCCACCGGCTAATCTCCCCCGCCCCTTCGGGGCGTCTCACCCGTTCGTTTGTCTTCTCCTCCGGTGGGTGCGCGCGGCTGCCGCCGCTCTTCCCACCGGCTAATCTCCGCCGCCCCTTCGGGGCGTCTCACCCGTTCGTTTGTCTTCTCCTCCGGTGGGTGCGCGCGGCTGCCGCCGCTCTTCCCACCGGCTAATCTCCGCCGCCCCTTCGGGGCGTCTCACCCGTTCGTTTGTCTTCTCCTCCGGTGGGTGCGCGCGGCTATCGCCCCGCTTCCCACCGGCTAATCTCCCCCGCCCCTTCGGGGCGTCTCACCCGTTCGTTTGTCTTCTCCTCCGGTGGGTGCGCGCGGCTGCCGCCGCTCTTCCCACCGGCTAATCTCCGCCGCCCCTTCGGGGCGTCTCACCTGCTACCGGCATCCCCTCCCTGTGAGCAAGATCACAACGAGACGTAACCGTCTCCGCACTCTGCTCAGGCGGCGTGTGCTTGAATAATCACCGTCGCTCCCTCACGTGCCGGGTGGTGGCGGGGGCGGAATCCCGATTCGTGTGACGGATGGACGGCGTCGCAGCGGCGTGCCCGTTCGGGTGCCGCGAAAAACGACTTCTCGCTCGACGCAAACGAACATGAAGGACGGACCATGACCGACAAGAAGATCATCTGGACGAAAATCGACGAAGCGCCTGCTCTCGCAACGTACTCTCTTCTTCCGATCGTCGAGGCATTCACGAAAGGGACCGGCGTGTCGGTGGAAACGCGCGACATCTCGCTGGCCGGGCGTATCCTCGCCAATTTCCCGGAGAAGCTGACCGAGTCGCAGCGGATCCCGGACGATCTCGCCTGGCTCGGCGACCTCACCGCCTCCCCGGACGCCAACATCATCAAGCTCCCCAACATCAGCGCGTCGATTCCGCAGCTGAAGGAAGCGATCAGAGAGCTGCAGTCGAAGGGATATGACGTCCCGGACTACCCCGAAATCGCGACCACCGATCTCGAGAAAGAGATCCAGACGCGTTACTCGAAGGTTCTCGGGAGCGCCGTGAACCCGGTCCTCCGTGAGGGAAACTCCGATCGCCGGGCGCCTCAGGCAGTCAAGAACTTCGCGAAGAAGAACCCGCACAGACTCGGCGCCTGGAACCCGGGTTCGAAAGCGGAAGTGGCTCACATGACCTCCGGAGACTTCTACGGGAACGAGAAGTCCGTGGTGGTCGAGAACGGCGGCGCGTTCCGGATCGAGCTGCTCGGAACGGACGGAACGACCA
The DNA here is from genome assembly GCA_963741955.1 of uncultured Acidobacteriota bacterium. Lineage (GTDB taxonomy): Bacteria > Acidobacteriota > Thermoanaerobaculia > Gp7-AA8 > Gp7-AA8 > CAVUKB01. Next base: position 468,232 of record CAVUKB010000010.1, on the reverse strand, counting down.
CCGTCCTCAAAGACGGGCTGACCGCGACCCCCGGAGAGATCCTCGACGGCACGTTCATGAGCGTCACGGCTCTCCGCGAGTTCTACGCCGGGGAGTTCGATGACGCGAAGAAGAGCGGCCTCCTTCTCTCGGTCCATCTGAAGGCGACCATGATGAAGATCTCCGACCCGATCCTCTTCGGGCACGCCGTCTACGTCTTCTTCAAGGACGTTTTCGACAAGCACGCCGATGCATTGAGACAGGCAGGCGTCAATCCGAACATGGGACTCGGCGATCTCTACCAGAAGATTCAGTCGCTCCCCGAAGCGAAGCGTGCCGAGATCGAGGCCGACATCAAAGCCGAATACGAGAAACGTCCCGCACTCGCGATGGTCGACTCCGACAACGGCATCACCAACCTCCATGCTCCCAACCTGATCATCGTCGACGCCTCGATGCCGGTCGTGGTTCGGGACTCCGGACAGATGTGGAACGCCGACGGTAAGCTGCAGGAGACGAAAGCGGTGATCCCTGATCGCTGCTACTCGACGATCTACGCGGAGATCATCGACAACTGCAAGAAGTTCGGTGCACTCGATCCGGCCACCATGGGCTCCGTCCCGAACGTCGGACTGATGGCCCAGAAGGCCGAAGAGTACGGCTCGCATCCGACCACGTTCGAGATCCCGGCCGCCGGAACCGTGCGGGTGATCGACGCCGCCGGGAAGATCCTCATTGAACAGGAAGTCGAGGCGGGCGACGTCTGGCGGATGTCGCGAGCCAAAGACATTCCGATTCAGGACTGGGTGAAGCTCGCGGTCCGAAGGGCGAAGGCGACCGGCGCTCCCGCCGTCTTCTGGCTCGACGACAACCGCGCCCACGACCGTAACGTGATCGCGAAGGTCACCAGGTACCTCCAGGACCACGACACGACCGGACTCGAGATCCGGATCCTCTCTCCGGTCGAGGCGATGCGCTACTCACTGGAGAGAATCCGCAAGGGACTCGACACCATCTCCGTGACCGGGAACGTCCTCCGCGACTACCTCACCGATCTCTTCCCGATCCTCGAGATCGGAACCAGCGCGAAGATGCTCTCCATCGTTCCTCTCCTCGCGGGAGGAGGTCTCTTCGAGACGGGCGCCGGCGGCTCCGCTCCGAAACACGTGCAGCAGTTCGTGAAGGAAGGCTATCTCCGCTGGGATTCGCTCGGAGAATTCTCCGCGCTCGCGGCATCGCTCGAGCATCTGGCCATGACGTTCGGCAATCAGAAGGCACAAGTCCTCGCCGAGACGCTCGACGACGCGATCGCGAAATTCCTCGACAACAACAAGTCGCCGGCGCGGAAGGTCGGGCAGATCGACAACCGCGGCAGCCACTTCTATCTCGCCATGTACTGGGCGCAGGCGCTCGCCGACCAGACGAAAGACCCCGAGCTGAAGGCGAGGTTCAGCCCCGTCGCGGCGCAGCTGACCGAGAACGAAACGAAGATCAACGAAGAGCTCCTCGGCGCGCAGGGGAATCCGGTCGACCTCGGCGGCTACTACTTCCCCGACTTCGACAAAGCTTCGAACGCGATGCGCCCGAGCGCGACGTTGAATGCGATCATCGACGGGCTCGCCTCCGTCGCGCCGAGCCCCGAGCGTCTCGAAGCAGTCACTGCGTAGTCGATCATCACGGTTCCTCACCTGCGGGGCGCGCGATCAATCGCACGCCCCGCTTTTTCGTTCGAGCTCGGCATTCGCCCGTCACGAGCCCGACTCGCCGCCGGGACCGCGCAGAGGAGCAGCGGCAACTCCGCGAATCGATCTCGACGAGCGGCTTTCATTCGCGTCACGCCGGTCAGACCGTTGCGAGCAGCCGCGTCTCGGAGATGCGATACGATCCCACCATGCAGTAGTCCGAGAGCCGAATCATGTCCTCTCACACGTACGCACTCCTCTTCTCCGCATCGGTCGCCGGCGCCGTGGCGGGCGTTCTGGTGATGTGGAGCCGGAAGCGCTCGGAGATCGCGGGACCCGATCGCGCGCGAACCATCGCCGTGCTCGCGACCGGCACCGCCGCCGTCCTCTTCGCACTCTTCGCTTTCCGCCGTCTGTTCGCCATGCAGCCGAACGTCTTCGCGGCTCTCGTCGTCCCCCTCGTCACCGCCTGGGCTGCGGTGGTTCAGTCCTGCATCCGGCTCCCCGTTCCGGATGCCATACTGAAGGTCCGACCCCTCGAACTGCGGATCCTTCGCTCCCGCTGGACCGCGATTCGTGCGTTCGGGTCGCTCCTGAGGAACACCCCGCTGCGAGCTCTCGGAGGGGACGTCTATCTCCGGACGACCCGTCGCGACGTTGCGCACGTACTGCGCGCCATGTATGACGCCGAGACGGTCCATCTCTGGGGAATCCTCCTCTCGGCTCCATGGCTCGCGTACTGGCTGCTCCGCGGCCGGTGGCTTCCGGTCGCTCTCGCGTGCGCGATACACGTACCGCTCAACGTCTATCCGATCCTCCACCTCCGGTACGCCTCGGGGAGAGTGGATCGACTGATCGCGTCGAGAAACGCCCCCCGCACGTCCTGATCCGGGCGGCGAATCTCTTCTCTGCGGCCCTCGCGGTGTCGCGCCCGACGGCTCGGTGTACTTGAGAGACAATGGAGGTCTCCGCCGGATCTCGCATCTGGGTGAGGCGTGTGCCCCACTTTCTTTTCCTGCTCGCGCACCTCCCCACCTCTGGGGTCACGTCTTCATTCGACGGGAGGATTCGTGATGCCTCAGCACTCCGCGAGAGGAATTCCCAGTGCCGTAGCCGCTTCGATCATACGACCATCGTAGGAGGCGAGCTCCAGCTCGAGCCCCTGATCGCGTAGAAACAGGACCGACGCCAGGTGAAGAGCCTCCAGCGTTCGGACGGGTACCGGAAACGGCTCCAGGGCGCGCCGCAACGTTTCGCGGGAAAGCTCGGCAAACGCCAGGGCCTCGAGGAGCTGTCGGGCCGCTTCGGCGTGAGATGCCATCAGTCCATGGCGATGAATTGCGTTCCACAATTCGTATTCGAGCAATCTGCTGCTGACGATCGTCTCGGCCCACAGCTCCTCCGGCGGCTGCCGATCCTCCGCGAGCAATTGCGCCAGAGCCACGGACGTGTCGAGGTAGATCAACGATCGCTCCGGTCTCGAGAAAGATCCTCCAGAATCTCATCGATCGATTTGACCGGCTGTCGCGGGGGGGATCGTCGAATCGCCGGCGGCGTGATCCATCCTTTCCGGACTGCTTCGGCCAGTACGGCATCCGTCACCGTTTCGGCGCGACCGGCACGCGGTGCAGTGATCTCGGCCACCACCCGGTCGCGATCCGTCACGAGAACCACTTCGCCTTGAGAGGCGATCCGGACATATTCACTCAGCCGGTTCTTCAGAGTCTTGATGCCAACGGATCGCATCTCCAAAAGGTAGCCTCCAGTAGCTACCTCGTCAACCGACGCTCTCGACGGCGCAGAAGGAGGTCACGGGCAGGCAGCCACGATCAACCGATCCGTAACCGCCGAGTGCGCCGCGCTGGATCACCCGACCTTCCGCCCTTCCACCACTACGAATCCTCCCTCCCCGAAATCGTCGAGAATCGTTCCCTCCGGCTCGTTCGGGATCAGCGTCTGCCGGAGACTCGCGATCTCGAATCGCGATCTTCGAAGGTGATCCAGAAGTTCCGACGCCGGGATGAATGTCGCCTCTCGGTAGAACCGGCTGGCTTCTTTCCGCGCTTCGTACTCTCGTCCCGGAAGCACTCTCCCGATCGACGAAACCGATCACGATCGATCCACCGCGCCTGAGCACGCGCGCAGCTTCACGCAGCGACTGCGCGAGGTCGTCGAGGAAACAGATCGTGGTCACAATCAACACGAAATCGGTTCCGACTGCAAAGGAAGCTTCTCGGCGACTCCGAGAACGACGCGAACGTCGCGCAGTCTCGCCGTCGCCGCCATCCTGATCGACGGTTCGACACCCATCCCGATTCCGAGCGGTGCGGCGAATCTCCCCGAGCCGATCCCGACCTCGACGCCGAGCGCGCCGGTTGCGAGCGGGAGCACCTGACGGATCGCCTCGAGCTCGACCTGGTACACCGGGCGGTTGCGCTCGAACCAGGCGTCGTAGGCGACCGTTTGCTCGTCGAAAGTTCCGCTCTTCGGCATGAGTCGGCTCCATGATGCCATGCGTGAGCATCCGCGATGATCGATCCTTCGTGTGACCGCCGACGTTCCTGATCGGCTGATGTCGTTCGCTTCGTCACAAAAACCTGTCGACAGAAACAGACACTCGGGTGTAAGAAAAAGCTGACACTCCCGTCCTCAACCGGCAAACCCCGAAAGGATCGCCGATGGCTCCAACTCTCTGTGCCGCAAGGAAGTTCGGGAGACGACCCGCCATGCACGGCGACCTGCAACGTCGTGGCAGACCGTTCGCCCCTGGGTTCCCTCCAGGATCCGGCGGACCTCGAAGGATCGCCGGCACCAGGAGGGTTCTGATGCGATCACGATTTCTTCTCTTCTTCCTGCTCGCGGGCCTCATCCCCTGGAGCGCCCGGGGAGAGAACACGAAGTTCTTCATCGAGCGGATCGAGGTTCGCAATCTGCACCACGTTTCTGCGTCCATCATTCTGGCCGAATCGCGACTTCAGGAAGGGCACGCCTACAGCGAGACCGAGATGCACGACGCTGCGAATCGCGTCCAGCGGCTTCCCTTCGTCGTGGCATGTGATCTCGCATTGGAGAAGGGATCGGAACGCGGCCGCTACGTCCTCGTCCTGAAGGTCACCGAAACGCGACTCTGGTTCTTTCAACTCGGCGGCGCAGTGTTCGAAGGAGGCGGAAAGAACGAGGCGATTCAGGGCGGACACCGCTGGTTCTTCGGCCAGTCGACCGAGAGCTACCTCGCTGCGGGGACCGGGTTCAACGGCTTCGGCGACGTGAACCTCGGAATCAACCGCTACGACCTGTTCGGTCGCGGCGGTCTTCTCAACGTCAATCTGGAGAAGAAGACCGACTCCCGTTTCGACCTTTCTCCTTCGTTGACGCTGACCGTCCCCACGGTCGGCAATCAGGCGCTCCGCTTCAACGCCAGCCACTTTTCCTACTCTTACGATTTCGGACCGCTGGATTGTTGCCCGGGCGCTTCGCCACTCGCTCTGCGAAACCGGGCGACTGCTGCGGGTCTGAGCTGGATCTACGATTCGACCGACGATCCGTTCCTTCCGGTCGAAGGCATCGTCGCGAGTGCCACCATCGGATTCGCTCACTCCTCACAGCCGTTCCTGATCTCCCGAGGCATCCCGTCGCAGTGGACCGCCGAAAGAGTCACGCTGAACCAGTCGTCGCTCGAAATCGGAGCGGCCCGTCACAGGCCGCTGTTCACACAGGGCTCGTTCGAGACTGGCGTCGACGTCAGTGCAGTGAGATCCGACTACGGCAGACTCGCGGGCTCCGGGGGTCTGAACTCATACCTCGGAGGAACCGCGTACGCCGAGAGCGTGCGCATCGGCTATTCCGACAGCTTCTGGAGCCCGGAGCGGAGCCAGACGGACGGATACTTCCGCTGGCAGGTTTTCTCCGAATACCATCGCTCCGATTCGCGGTTCGACTCGCAGTCGATCGAGCTGGGTGCAGGCCTCGTGTTCCGGAACGGATGGGGCTTGATCACCATTCGGGCGGCGTTCGAGCCGTGGACGGATCGCGAGACGATCCCTTACACACCGATCCCGGACAGCGGCTCGAGTGGTCTTCCCGGGTGGCCGCGATGAGCCGACTTCGCTGCGCCTTCGCGCTCGCCCTGGCACTCGCTCCTTTCGTCGCTCTCGCCGGAGACGTTCCCGTGGCGCGACGGATCGACGATCAGATCGCCGTCATCCTTCCTTCGTCTCTCCTTAGCAAGGAGATCATCCAGGAACGACTGCAATCCGGTCTCACCACCACATTCCTGGTCGACGCGAAATTCGGCGGCGCGGCGCGACAGGCTCGGATCGAAGTCCGGTACGACCCGTGGGACGAGGTCTATCTCGCGCGCGTGGTCGACGGGAGCGGACGGAGTGATCTTCTCCGGGTCGGGGATCTTCAGGCCCTCCGAGCCTGGTGGACGGCCCAACCCCTCCGACTCTTCTCTGTCGCACGAGGAGAGCCGGGCAGAGTGATGGTCGGGTTGCGCGTGCTTCCGTTTTCCCCATCCGAGGAGCAGGAGACGCGAGACTGGATCGGCGAAGCCGCCGGCTTGACATCGAGGGGAGCGAGCGAAGCGGCGGACATCTCGAAAGAGGACAACACCAGGAATGCGCCGGGCTCCGGCGGAATCATCGACGCCCTGATCGCGACGTCCATTCAGGCACGGCCGGTTCTCACGTATCGCTGGACGATCGGACTGAGTCCATGAACACACTCTCCAGAATGGTGGTGGTCGCAGTGCTTCTCTCGGTCGGAGCAGCGATCGGACTGTATGCTTTTCAGCACCGCATCTCGTCGACGTGGCTCTCTTTTTCACTCCATCCTGACGTTCGGAATGCGGTGAGCCGGTCCCTCGAAGATCAGAAGCGTCTCGCGCAGCTCGACCCGGCGCATCGGGATCAGTATCGCGGCCGCTTCGAGAACCTCCGCAGGCTCGAAACGAGACTGGAAGTCCTCGCACTCAGTCGCGATTCGATGACCCGCCGATACGATCTGATCCTGGTCGGCGTCTTCTTCGCTGGCGTGTTGATCGTCTCCTCCTGGTATCTCATCGAACGGCGGCGGGAGCAGCGACGGCTGGCGCGGATCGGAGGGGCACTGGACGGACTCTCCGGGATCGAAGAGGTTCGGGTCGACGAGACCTCCGCCGACACCGTCGGACGGATCGCGCGGATGATCGAAGCGACGTCGAAGCGGATGGTCCGCGATCACCGGAGGATCGAATCACTGCGCCATCTTCAGGTCTGGCAGGAAGCTGCCCGCCGGCACGCACACGAGATCCGCACTCCCCTCACGTCGTTGCAGCTCGGCGTCGAGCGACTGGCGGATGCCGCTCGCTCCGCCTCCCCCGAGCCCGGCGCCGTCGATTCGCTGGTCGAGTCGGTCCGGTCGGAGCTCGAAGCGCTTCGCCGTTTCACCCGGCAGTACTCGTCGTTCGGAACGATCGCCGAACCGGCGCTTCGCACTCTCCCCGTTGCTCCGTTCCTCGAAGAGTTCTGCACGACGTTCCGCGAGGCGTGGAAAGGAGTCGGGCTCGAATGCTCCACAGACAGCGATGCAGTCGCGGCCTTCGATCCGGAGCTGATCCGCCGCGTTCTCGCCAATCTCTGTGCGAACAGCGCCCGAGCGATGGAGGAGAATGGGACGATCCGCGTCTCCGTTGGAGAGGAGAACGGCATGATCGCAATCGAGCACCGGGACGATGGCCGTGGAATCCCCGCACCGATCCTCGCGCGGCTCTTCGAGCCGTACAACACCACCAGCCGGCCAGGCGAAGGAATGGGACTGGGCCTCGCGATCGCGCGAAAGATCATGCTCGATCACCACGGAGATCTGGAGCTCGTCTCCACCTCCGAACGCTGCACGACGTTTCGTCTGCTGCTTCCGAAGCCGGGAGGCGGAGAGTGAGTCTGATCTGGATCGTCGAAGACGATGCGGTTCTCCGCGGCAACATGACTCTCGAGCTCCGTGACCGTGGATTCGGGGCACGCTCGTTCCCGTCCGCAGAAGAGATGGCCGAAGCGTGGGCAGACCGGGCCTCCGTCCGTCCGGATCTTCTCCTCCTGGATGTGCGGCTTCCGGGAATCTCCGGGGTCGAGCTGGTTCGGAGACTCGTCGACGACGGAGAGCTTCCTCCGACCATCGTCGTTTCCGGCGAAGCTTCGATCTCGGAGACCGTCGAGGCGCTGCGGCTCGGGGTCTGGGACTTTCTCGAGAAGCCGTTCACGCGTGAACGTCTGATGCACTCGGTCAGAAACTGCCTCGAACATTTTCGGGTGCAGCGCGAGCTGGCGGAGCTCCGTTCCGGATCCGCCCGGCACCACGGAATCCTGGGGCGCTCGTGGTCGATTCGGAAGGTCCGCGACGCGATCGAGAAGGTCGGTCCGACGACCGCGCGCGTCCTCGTGACCGGAGAGAGCGGAACGGGAAAGGAGCTCGTCGCGGCCGCGATCCACAATCTGAGTCCGCGCGCCGCTCAACCTTTCGTGAAGATCAATTGCGCGGCGATCCCGCGTCACCTCGTCGAAAGTGAACTCTTCGGACACGTACGGGGTGCCTTCACCGATGCACGGGTGACACGAGCCGGGCTGTTCGAGGCCGCACATCGGGGAACCCTCTTCCTCGACGAGATCGGCGATATGGACCTCGATCTCCAGGCTCGGCTCCTCCGCGTGCTCGAAGACGGAAGAGTCCGACGGATTGGAGAGCACGCCGAACGGCTGGTCGATGTCCGGCTCATCGCCGCGACGAACCAGGATCTCGGCACGATGGTGCGGGAGGGCCGCTTTCGCGAGGACCTCTTCTATCGGATCTCCACCGTCCCGATCGCAGTTCCGCCACTCCGCGATCGCACGACGGACGTCCCGCTCCTGTTCCGCCACTTTCTCGATCTCGCCTGCCGCGAAAATCAGCGACCTCCTTTCGACTGCAACGAGGAGGCGCTCGACCGCCTCAATGGCTACCACTGGCCCGGGAACGTGCGGGAGCTTCGAAATCTCTGCGAGCGGCTCTCCGTCTTCGGCACCGACCCGATCACGGTCGAGCAGCTCCCGTCCACCATCCTTAATCCCGCAGAGACCGGAGGCGCTCCCATCCTACCGCCGTCCACGTCGCCGGTGATCCCGCTCAGGGATTTCAAGTCACGATGTGAGCACGACTACCTGGAGCGCGTACTCCTTCAAACGAACTGGAATCTCACCCGTGCGGCGCAGCTGCTCGGAATCCAGCGCACCTACCTCCACCAGAAACTCGCGGCCCTCGGCCTCAAACGTCCGGAGTGAGAAGAGACGCCGGAACCCGCCAACTCCCTTCACCTCACCGGAAGCGAACGAGCCATCGGACGATGCCATCGAGTCGGCTCCGGTCACGGGTTACGTGCCACGACCATTGCAACCTCGCACCGCCGGGAGGAGAATCACTCGGCGCACTCACCACCAATGGTTCGGGTGCGTTCTCGCTTTCGCTCTTTCTGATTGCTGTCCCGGTGTTTTCGATTCTTGCGGCCGATCAGAGCAGCTCGAAAGAGGCAACCCCGCCCGACCACGATCTCCTCGGATACAACTTCGCGTTCTTTGCCGGTTCGACCGGAGGTCCGGGATGGTTCGACGGGTCGGGAGGAGAGGAGCGACTCGATCCGCGCGGAGTCGCCGTCGATGCCGCGGGGGACCTCATCGTGGCCGACTCGTACTCGGTCCGAAAGATCTCCGGCGACGAGGTGACGACGCTGGCCGGAATCCCGGGATTCTGGGTTCCGAAAGATGGAGCCCGTGCCGCGGCTCGATTTGCGCGCATCGTGGGTATCGCGCTCGGACCGTCCGGCGATCTCTACGTCGCAGACGAATGGTCATTGCGCAAAGTCGGCGTGGACGGACTGGTGACGACGGTCGCCGGAACCGAAACCAAGATTGAGTTTCCTCGCGGAATCGCGGCCGGACCCGACGGGAACCTCTACGTCATCCAGCACAACGCGATCCTGAAGTTCGCGCCCGACGGCTCCACCGGCAGTCGATCGGGGCCGTTCAAGGATCTCAAAGGCCTTGCCTGCGACGCCGCGGGGAATCTCTACCTGTCCGATGACGGAGCACGTGCCGTCTATAAGATGAGTCCGGACGGAACGACGACCACGTTCGCAGGAATGCCGGGCTCGTATGGAACGAACGACGGCACCGGAAGCGAAGCCCGGTTCGCGCATCCATGGGGTGTCGGTGTCGCACCGGATGGAACGGTGTACGTCGGAGACAATGGACGTCTCCGCCGGATCTCGCCGATGGGTGAGGTGACGACGCTCTCTCTCCCTTCCTTCCCCGCTCAGATCACGTCGATCACCTTCGATCCCCAGGGAACCGTCTTACTGATCTCCGGTTCCGCGGTCTACGAAGTCACCCCCGATCTGAACGTCAGCGTACGTGGTGGCCAGCCCGTCGACCGGGGACTCCCTGGTTACGTTTCGTCCAACGTGCCGTTCGCCACCCCCCAATACATGGCAACGACCGCAGATGGACGCATTCTCGTCACCGACACGAACGAATGCACGATCCGCGCGATCGATTCGACAACCGGGGCAGTGACGACAATCGCGGGAGGAGCGCATGACCTCCATCAGAATTCCGGCGACTGAGCTCCTTCGGCGGGAACCTGAACGAACGATCCGTCCTGGTAGATGATGTCGTCCGCTCCGTCGCGGGTGATCCGAACACCGCTTCGAGGCTGACCGGCGGCGAGGAGGGAATCGCTGTCCCACTGAAACTCGCCATCCTCGCCCGCGCTCACGATCCGGTAGTGGGTCCGATCGGCCGAGACGACGAAGCGGTATTCGTTCCCCCAGCCGTCTTTCCGAGGAAACTCGCGGATGTACGTCGGAGAGAGAAGAGCGGCGAGCGAATCGATCGTGTTCGCGTCGGGGTAGGCGTTGTTGTCAACGGCGTACGCTTCCGCTGCCGTCGCGATCATCCTCATCTCCGCCATGGTCCGCTTCCACTTCGGTTCGTTCTGCTCGTCCTCCTCCCGCATCTCCCCGGTCACTTCCCCGAAGATCGGCCGGAGCTCGTCCATGCTCTGCGCCATCACTCGAATCATCAGTGCGGGTCCGAGCTCCGCCATCTTCGAACCCGTTCGGGTCCGGTAGAACGCCACGAGCTCGCGAAGCTCGGCGGTCGAGAACGTCGCGTCGAATGCCGGGCGAATGACCGCTTCTGCGACCTTCTGCCGGTCGAGACGCGCCAAACTGCGGTCGACCACCTCCCGCTGTCTTCGCGAGATCTCCTGCTGCGCCTTCCGGTAACGCTCGGCATCCCCCGCGCTGATTCCGGCCTCTTCGCTGATCGGCGGTGGGTCTTCGGTTGCAGCGAAGTTCTCATGGACTACGGATTCCACCATGAAGTTCACGTCGACGCTCCGCATCAGCTCATCGAGGAGTGCCTTCCGTTCACCTTCACTCGAATTCGACGGTGGAGTCGTCGCCATCAGAGGCACGACGGTGGAGAGGAGGACCAGAGCGAGAGTCACCAGGCCTGTCGAAGCGTGTCGCATGAGAACCTCCTTTTCTCTCATTTTCGAGCACATGACTCGCAGCGACAACCCGCCAGTCTTCATTGTGGACGATTCGTGACATGCGGCATGCAATGAAATCGATCACAATGGACGGATTGAAGCCGCGTTCACACCTCACGCGGCACGACGATATTCTTGTGCGCAAGTTGCCGCGCAGACCCGCAGCGCGACGACCTGATCGCGTTCGCGTGAAATCGTAGAACTTCAGTCGCGATTCGTTCGACGAGAACAGGAACGCGACGTTTTTCGTCCGGATCGGCAACCCGGCCAATTCCGGCCTCCATCCGAGTCGGAGTGGGGCGTGTCCGCTCGGGGTTCGTCGCGTCACCTCTGCTGTGTGTTCGGCAGGCAAGTACAACGCGTGCAACGATCGACTCCCCACATCACTCGTACCCGTGGTCTTCCACCGGCTCTGATCGCAGATTCTCCAAGGAAGATGAACGCGAAGCCGGGGGCGATTCCACCCCGAACGCTCTGAGCATCACACTTGCAGGGTGCCGGCTCATGCGATGGCAGATGGGGAGACGCAGCACGAACGTGGAGGACCGGCGGGGCTCGAGGATTCCGCTTCTGGCCGGAGGCGGGATCGGCGGCCTCGTTCTTCTGATCGTCGCTCTCATTTTCGGCGTCGATCCCCGGGCACTCATGCAATCGGCCCCGGAAAACCAGGCGTCGCCGCAACAGACCTCGACGGAGTCCCGTCCCGCGGATCCGATGGCCGACTTCGTCTCCGTGGTCCTCGCCGATACGGAAGACACCTGGTCGCAGATTTTCAGCGACCAACTCGGCCGGACGTACGATCCCCCGAAGCTCGTCCTCTTTTCCGGAGCGACGCGATCGGCTTGCGGTCTGGCGGAATCGGCGACCGGTCCCTTTTACTGTCCGTCGGACCAGGCGGTCTACATCGATCTCGAGTTCTATCGCGAGTTGAAGGACCGGTTCGGAGCTCCCGGTGACTTCGCCCAGGCGTACGTGATCGCGCACGAGGTCGGGCACCACGTACAAAGTCTTCTCGGACGAGCGCAAGACGTCCACCAGGCCGAGGCGCGGTCGAACCAGAGGGAGGCGAACGCGCTGTCGGTTCGGCTCGAGCTGCAGGCGGACTGCTACGCAGGTGTATGGGGCCACAGCGCGTCCGAGCGCAATGTCCTCGAGCAGGGCGATCTCGAAGAGGCGCTGAATGCAGCGAGCGCAATCGGCGACGACCGCCTCGAGCGCGGAACCGGTCGTGAAGTCACCCCTGACTCCTTCACGCATGGATCATCCACCCAGCGGACGTTCTGGTTCCGTCGCGGATTCGAGACGGGAGACATCGGTCAGTGCGAGACGTTCGAGGCCGCATCCCTGGGCGACTGATCGAACGACCCGCTCTTCAGACCACTCGACGCGCCGGCCACACCATCTCAGCTGAATCCCGCGATCGGGTGAGGCACGTAAGGGGACTCGAGCGCCGCAATCTCCTCGTCCGTCAGAGTGACGTCGACCGAACGCACCGCGGATTCGAGATGCTCCATCTTCGTCGCGCCGACAATCGGTGCCGTGACGCCCGGCTTCTGTAGCAGCCACGCCAGCGCGAGCTCCGCATGCGGCGCGCCGCGTGACGTCGAGAGGGCATCGAGTGCGGTGATCACGCGATCGTCCGCTTCCGGCATCGAGCCATAGAGGCTGCGGGCGAAGCGGTCCACGCTCGAGCGCTTCGTCGCTCCCGACTCGGGCGCTCGTGCGAGATGTCCCCGCGCGAGCGGGCTCCACGGAATCATCCCGACACCCTGATCGACACAGAGCGGCACCATCTCCCGTTCCTCTTCGCGGTAGAGGAGGTTGTAGTGGTTCTGCATGGAGACGAAGCGCGTCCACCCGTGCACTTCGGCGACGTGGTTCGCCTTCGCGAACTGCCACGCGTGCATCGATGACGCGCCTATGTAGCGCGCCTTTCCGGCGCGGACCACGTCGTGCAGCGCCTCCATCGTCTCCTCGATCGGCGTTTCGGGATCCCACCGGTGGATCTGATAGAGATCGACGTAATCCGTACCGAGCCGCCGGAGGCTCGCGTCGATCTCGTGAAGGATCGCTTTTCGCGAGAGGCCGTGCCCGTTCGGTCCGGGACGCATCGCCCCCCATACTTTCGTCGCGAGAACGACGTCCTCCCGACGCGCGAAGTCGTGCAGTGCGCGGCCGGTGATCTCTTCGCTCGCCCCGAGTGAGTAGACGTTCGCAGTGTCGAAGAAGTTGATTCCGAGCTCGAGCGCGCGTTTGAAGAAGGGACGCGCGGCCTCTTCGCTCAGTGCCCAGTTGAATCGCGGCTCCTCGCCGGGAAGCGCGGCGGTGGGGTCACCGTAACTCATGCAGCCGAGGCAGATGCGGGAGACGGTGAGTCCGGTGTTGCCGAGTCGAACGTATTGCATGGGTCCTCCGGTCAGGATTCGCTCGTGCAACGATCGTACACCGGCGATGGGGGGAATGGGCTGGCATGACGGGCTGATCGTCACTGCACCGCGATCCTGACGGTCCGGCCCCAGCCAGGGTCTCCGCCTTGCATCTGATTTGTCGGAGGAGAAAAGTGTGCCGATGAATACGGACGAACGGGAGATCCGGGAGTTGATCTCCAGCTGGATGGAAGCGACGAAGGCCGGCGACGTCGACACCGTGCTGTCGCTCATCGCCGAAGATGCGGTGTTCCTGCTTCCGGGTCAGCCGGTGATGCGTAAAGTCGACTTCGAAGTGGCCGCGCGCGCGCAGTCGGCGACGGATCCGCCGCTCATCGACGGGAGAAGCGAGATTCAGGAAATCCGCATCTTCGGGGAGTGGGCGTTCATGTGGACCAAGCTCGCCGTCGCCGTCACCCCGCATGGAGGGAAACCGGCGAGGCGTGCCGGGCACACCCTCACCGTTCTGAAGAAGGAGAACGGTCGCTGGGTCCTGGCGCGCGATGCGAACATGCTGGTCCCGGTGGACTCGTAACGCGCCATCGACTTCACCGCCTGAGAAGCGAACTTCCGAAATCGGACAATCGGATCGACTTCAGACTTTGTACCGCTCGCGCTGTCGAATTCCGCCTTCGCGGATCAGACAGGCGAGGAAGGAGACCACCGCGAGCGGAAGCCCTTCGGGGACTTCGAAATCACTCCACCAGCGCGCGTTCGGATCGAACGGACGGAGGGTGACGCCACCACACGTACGACCCAGCTCCTGGAGCGCGTACGCGAAGCCGGCGTGATCCTCAGTCTCCAGCCGGAGTTGTCGTCCCTGAAAGTCGACCTCGAACGTCGCGAGGTTCCTCGTGATTCCTTCACGAGGATTCGTCGCGGTGGCCAGATCGAGCCCGTTCAGAGTCAGGTGCCATCGGAGGCCGTTCCAGGGGGCTGGCCACGCGATCTGGACTCGGGCCTGCTCGATCTCCCCGGTCATCTTCGGCATGAACCAACTCCTCCGGAGCGTGGCAACGGGCTGCTCGTCGCGACCGATCTCGAGCAAACGTTTGTCGTCGCGGATCTGAAACGTCGGCATGTCACGACCTCCGATGGAACTGCCTGATTTTCACTTCACCCTGAACGGAGCGACGTGATTCACCGGATCTCCGTTCACGCTGAATACGAGACTGTAATTGCCGGGCGAGAAGCCTTTGGTGTTCAAGGTATAGAGGTATCCCCCCTTGTTCTGCATGCACGCTGCGAATCGATGCTCGGCCGTCCACATCTTCGTGGTGTTACTCGCGCTCCTTTGCTCTTCACCTCAGATCGGTTCGAGATTGCCGGAGACGAATGCGTGAAGGTAGGGACTCCCGGCATTGTTCGAGATGTATGCGAAGACGATGAGGTAATCGGGCGAGCTTTCCGGCGTGGCCCGATTCTCGTGAAACATTCGGATCTCCCGGCTGCACGCCCACACGTCCTCGTCCGGCGCGCTGAATTTCGTCAGCTCCAGCGGCACCAGTTGGTTCTCTCCACCGAAATGGAGCTGAACGCCGACGTCGACACGAGCTCCCTTCGGTCCACCGACCCGAACCGACAACTGGTGGACCACCAGACGCGTGCCGCGCGGAATTTCGATGTAGACCTGAGAGACTCCGTTGATGAACTGGAGGTGTTTGACGACCTGAAACGTCCCGCACGTCCGCGGGCAGAACCTCGCATCAGGATCTCCGACCACCGTCACCGCGACCGGATTGTCCGAACCGTTGGTGACCCGGACCGGCGCCCCGTCCTCGCGCACCTGCGGGAGAAGCGGCACGGTGAACATTCCGACGATCAGCGCGAGAGTGATGGATCTTCCGATTTGCCGGGACATGGGCGACCTCCTCCTGTGAGCTCGATCTGCACTGCAGGATCGCTCCAGCGGCATCTGGTGTCGTGATGTTTCGGTGATGATGCCGTGAGGGGATCGGACTGACCGGATGGCCTTCGAACGCGGCGACGGTTCTCGCTGAGCCCGCCATTCTGCGTGGATTGCCGTCTTCTCATATAATGAACACATCCCTGAATTCGCAGTTCACCTCTCGAATCGACTTCGAGGAGACGGATGTCCGACTCGCGCCGGGAAACGCTTCGCTTCGCCTCTCACTCCATTCCTGCAGAGGTCGATCTCCTGTATCGAGATGACGAAGTGGTGGCTCTCGAACCGCAAGCGGTGAAGGTGATCCGCTATCTGGCGCATCACAGTGACCGTGTGGTTCCCAAAGAAGAGCTGCTCGACGCGCTCTGGCCGGACGTATTCACCACCGACGGAGTCCTCAAACGAGCGATCTCTCAAGCCCGGCGCGCTCTCGGGGACACTCCCAGTTCGGCGCGATTCATCGCCACGTACCACGGGCGCGGCTATCGTTTCGTCGCATCGGTGGATCGCACCGTCGCCGCCGAGCCTGAGCGTTCCGGGATGCCGGATCCCGATTTCGACCAGCTCACCGGACGCGAGCTGGAGCTCGCGATCCTCTCCAGCGAACTTCGCAACGCGATCACCGGTCAACCGCGCCCGGTGATGATCCTGGGTGACGCGGGAATCGGAAAGACGCAGCTCGCGCGACGGTTCGAGCGCGAAATCTCGTCCACTGGAGTCCGCACGCTTTACGTTCGCTTCTTCGATTACGGAGGAAGTCAGCTCGCACCGTACGAATCGTTCATCGACCTTCTCGCTCGAACCGCAGGCGAAGGGAGTCCTGCGAACCCGGCGACGGATGCGCTCGACCGGATCCATCGCCGCTGGGGCGTAGACCTGTCGAACCGCTCCAGCGGCGGGCCGTCAGTGGACCCGCAGTCGGCTGCATCGCTGGGTGATTCGTATGGAATGATCGTGACGATCGGCCGCTGCATTCAGGAGCTGTCGCGCGAACGGCCGCTCGTGCTGATCGCCGACGATCTGCAGTGGGCGACCGAGGCGGATCTCGACCTCGTTTCGTGGCTGCTCCGCGCTCCGGAAGGCGATCCACTTCTGCTGGTCGGAATCCTGCGCAGCGAAGACCTCGCATCCACCACCCGCCCCATCGCACGCTGGATGCGGAAAGAAGCCGGATACCGGAGCTTCACGACACTTCGTCTCGAGCCGTTGACGAGAGAGCGTTGCCGAGACGCCGTCGACGCGGTGTTCGGAGCCGCGACAGCACCGGTAATTCCCGAACCCCAGCTCGATTCGATCTACGACCTCTGTCGGGGGAATCCGTACTTCCTGATGGAGACGCTCCGGTTGCTCATCTCGGACGGCGTGCTCGTGGCCGATCGGGAGAACCACCGCTGGCGCTGGACCGGCAGAGATCGAGTCAGGCTACCGGACAGCCTGGTGCTGCTCGCTGAAGCACGCCTGGAACGACTCGACCCGCACGTTCGATCGCTGATCGACGCCGCAGCGGTCATCGGTGACGAATTCAGAATTCCGACTCTCTCCCGAATCGCGAAGGTCGAGGAACGCGAAGCCGAGGTTCTGATCGAGCGGGGCGTGGCGGAGGGCGTGCTCACGCGCCGCGCTCTCACGCCCGGCGAGGACGGACGCTTCTATCACACGCTGATCCGCCGTACCGTCTACGATCGGCTCTCGGACTGGCAGCGTCGTTCTCTCCACGCAAAGGCCGCACGGGCACTGGAAGAAGTGTATGCAGGTGAGCTCGATCGGGTCGCCGACGCACTGAGCGTTCACTACGAAGCGGCCGGAGAGACTCGACTGACGTTCACCACGTCGATGCGAGCGTGGCAGGCGGCGAGCGGGCGTTGGGAGTGGCGCCAGGCGCTGACTGCCGTCGAGCGCGCGCGTCGTGCCGCGGAGCGGCTCGCCGGGAGCTCGAACCGGCGGCTTTCAGCCGAGGAGGATAGTGCGCTTGCGCTGGCATTGGGAGAAACTCTCCTTTCGCTCGGCCGGCTGAAGGAGGCGGACGAAGTGGTCGAGCGCGCGCTCGCATCGTCGGACGTGCCGCGGGCCACGCGTGGAGATCTCCTCCTTCTGCGTGGACGTGCACAGACGGCGTTGAGCCGTTACCGCGAAGCCGCGACCGTCCTTCAGGAATCGATCGAGGCATTCCGGAACGTCGGAAGCTCTGCAGGCGAGCATCGCGCACTGATCGAGCTCGGAGGAGTCGAGGCCGCCCGCGGACGTTACGACGACGCCCACGAGCTTCTCACCTCCGCACTCGAGCGGCTGGACCCCCGCAGTCAACTCGCCTCTCTGGCGTTCGGCATTCTCGGCTGGGCCACGGCACTGCAGGGCGACTACGAACGAGGCTCGGAGCTCCTGAGCCGGGCTCTCGAGAGCACAGAGCCTGCGGTGAACGTCCGCCGCAGAGCGCTTCTGCTCCGGCGCCTCCACTGGATCGAGCTCTCACGAGGGAAGTACGAAGAAGCGATCGACCTGGCTCTCCGCGCACGGAACGAATTCCGTCGAATCGGCGACGTCGCCGGCGAAGCAAAATCGAACATGGGCCTCGGTCAGGCCCGCATCGGTCAGGGACGATACGACGAGGCCGAAGAGTACCTTCGCCAGACGCTCGAGAACCTGGGCGAGATCGGAGACACCCACTGTGAGGCGGAGACTCTCTGGCTGCTCGGGCGGTGCCTGGTCGAGCGAGGCGATTGCGCCGGGGCCGAACCTCTGCTCCTCAATGCATTGACGATGGTCCGCCAGATCGGCGACCGCGACGACGAATTCCGCATCCTCACGGATCTGGCTCGCATGGAGATCCGGATCAAAGACTGCGCGAAAGCATTCCGCGTCGCCGGAGAGGCTGCGGGGATCGCCTCCGAACTGAACAATCGCGACGGGATCGCTCTCGCATGGTGCGAGATGGCGCGCTCGGAGCTGATGCAGGGCGAGCTCAGCGCGGCTCTCGATCGAGCTCGTGAGGCGGCCGCTCTCCTCCGCACGTCCCGACTGGGTGAACGCTGGCGCGCCGCCGCTGTGCTCGGCGAGTGCCTTCTCGCCGCCGGAGAAGCCAGCCGCGCGACGACGGAGCTGAGGGATGCGGCGGCGGGTCTCGTTGCAGAATGTGCGGGGAGACGTTCCGTCGCCGTACTCCTCGACCTGGCGCTCGATCGCGCACGGGATTCTGCGACCGCCTGTTCCTCCGACCTGGAGCAAGAGTCCGATTCCGACGGCTCCTCCACCACCGTCCACTGAAATCCAGGCTCCGCCATCACCGAATCATCAGAGTTCCCTCATGAACCGCCTTGCGGGCGGGCGTACCTTCATACGCGACGCTGCGATCCGGCGTCGAATTCAATCTGATGGAGGACATCATGACCGGACGACGCCGATTCGAAACCCGAAAATCTCCGGATGGATTCACCCTGGTCGAATTGCTGGTGGTCATCGCGATCATCGCCATTCTGGTGGGTCTTCTGCTGCCGGCAGTGCAAGCAACCCGTGCCGCCGCCAAGAAGGCCTCGACCATCAATACGAATCCGCAATTGCAAACCGCCGCAGAGCACGTCCTCGGCACTCTCGATCAGCTGCAGCCGATCTACGACGATCAGCACCGAATCCTCACACCGGTCGTCGACTCGCTGAGTCCTGTCGATCTGCCGGCGGTGCGGCGAAATCTGGACCGGCTTCTCGTCGCACAGGAGCAGCTCCAGCAGCAGATCCGGGAGCTGAAGGATCTTCGGCGCGTGACTCGCGAGCAGTCCGAGAGGAAGCTCATTCAGGACATGCTCAAGGGTCTCGAATCGCTCGAGTTGCAGAACCGGAGAGACATCGATCTGAAGAAGTTTCTGCTCGAGGGGACCTCTGCCGACGAGTGACATCGCGTCTGCACGGCCGGCACACTTGCTCGCTCGGCGGCGTTCCTCTCCCGGTTACCGGGAGGCGAGCCCGAAGAATTTCGTCGCCGGTTCACGTCCGTCGCGTCGCGCTAGCCCGCGCGGTAGAAACGTCCGTAGCGAGAAAGCGGATCGCCCGGATCACCTCGATGACTGCCCGATTCGCCTTCAGACCTCTTCTTCGGCGGCGGGAGAGGAGCGCCATTGCGCTCCTCTCCCGGCCGGTCTATTCGCCCATGACGACTTCGAGGTACTCGCGGGAAGACTCCGAACGGCGCTCGTAACGGATGGGGAGATACTCCGGGAACCACATCGCGTTCCGCACCATCTTGTCGAGGTTCATCAGGATGCCGGGTTCGGCGAACCCGTCGGCGACCGCGCGGCGGACCACTGCGGTCGCGACGGAGAACGAGCAGTCGCGAATCGTGGAGAGCTTCGGATAGACCGCCGACTCGGCGAGATCGGACGAGGTCACGTGTTCCGCGAGCGCCTTCGCCGCGGCGAGGAACATCCCGTCGCTCACGTGCGTGGCCCGGCTGACACACACCCCCAGACCCACACCGGGGAAGATGAACGCGTTGTTGCACTGGCCGATGCGGGTCCGCTTGCCTTCGTAGATCACCGGATCGAACGGGCTACCGGTCGCCACGATCGCCCGGCCGTCCGACCAGTGGATCGCTTCCTCTGCAGTGCACTCGCTCTTCGAGGTCGGATTGGAGAGCGGGAAAATGATCGGACGCTCACAGCTGCCCGCCATCAGACGAACGATGTGCTCATTGAAGGTACCCGGCATCGCCGAGACGCCGATCAGGATGGTGGGCTTCACATTGGCGACCGTCTCCTCGAGCGAGATCCTCGCTCGGTCGGCGCAGATCCACTCTTCGACCTCGCCACGATCACGCGCGTACGTCGCCTTGAAGTCCTCCAGCCCGGGACGGTCGTTCATGACCAGTCCCTTCGTGTCGCACGTCCAGACCCGGGCCCGCGCTTCTTCCGGCGAGAGACCGTCTTCGATCAATGCCGAGACGAAGAGCTCCGCGATTCCGTGTGCCGATGCGCCGGCTCCGGCGAAGAGGAGGCGCTGGTCACGCATTCTCTTTCCGGTGAGCTTCATCGCCGCATACATTCCGGAGACCACCACCGCCGCGGTTCCCTGGATGTCGTCGTTGAACGTCGAGAGCTGGTGGCGGAAGCGCTCCAGCTGCTTGATCGCGTTTCCCTTGAGAAAGTCTTCCCACTGCAGGAGGACGTTCGGAAACACCCGTCGCACGGCAGCGACGAAGCGGTCGATGAAGTCCTGGTACTCTTCACCACGGATGCGTTTCTGGCGCAGTCCGAGATAGAGAGGATCAGCGAGCCGCTCCTCGTTGTCCGTGCCGACGTCGAGGAGAATCGGCAGAGTGCTGTATGGCGAAACGCCGGCGCAGAGCGTATAGAGGCAGAGCTTCCCGATCGGAATGCCCATTCCCCCGGCACCCTGGTCGCCGAGCCCGAGGATCCGCTCCCCATCCGTCACGACGATTACTGACGGTTGCTGGGTGTGGTAATTCAGAAGAACCTTCTCGATGTGGTCCCTCTGGTCGTAGCTGATGTACATCCCGCGTGCGCGGCGGTAGATGTGTGAGAACTTCTGACACGCCTCGCCGACCACCGGTGTGTAGACGATCGGCATCATCTCGTCGATCCGTTCGTGACAGAGCCGGTAGAAGAGCGTTTCGTTCCGGTCCTGAAGATCGGCCATGTAGGTGAACTTCAGGATGTTGGTCGGTTTCGCTTGAAAGTTCTCGTACACCCGTTCGAGCTGCTGTTCGATGGTCGAGATCTGCGGAGGGAGAAGGCCGTGGAGATCGAGCTCGTCGCGCTCGCGCGCGGTGAATGCAGTCCCCTTGTTCGTGAATGGATTCATCAGAAGAGTCTTCCCCTTGAAGGGGGTGGAGATGTACTGCTCCCAGGTACCCGGATCAATCTTGATCGAGAAATTCATGCATCCTCCAGTCTGGTCGCATCGATGAATCGACGCGGCAGCCCGGACGCCGGAGGTTCAGGGGAACCGATCAGGGACTCGAGGACGGGAGTCACGCGGAGCCCTGCCGACCGGCGTCAGCGGGTTCAGCTGAGAGCAACGTAAGTTCCGCCCGGAGCAGTCGCAATCGTTCTCGAACCGGCCGAGCGTGACCCGACGCACAAGCACGATGGGCTGATGCGAACGCATCAGCATTCTTCGCATCGGCAGACCGAGTGCGATTCGCATTTTCGCCCGTATGTCTGAACCCCCGCGGATCACCCGTTGGAAGCACAGAAGATCCTTCCTCCCCGCGATGCCGTCATGCAATTCCCCAATGGAGCGCCCCGGAGCGCGGCCTCTGCGAACGAGCGTCAGGGCTTCTGGCGGTATCCGTCGCAGCGGAAGCCTGCAGAACCCGGTGGCTCCGTTTCTGATAGAGTGCTTTTCCCGAGAAAATCAAAGGATGGCTGAGCGCACAGAGTCTGGTACGGGTCACGCTCTGATTCTGGTGGTCGAGCGAAACCCTGCGGTTCAGCGACTCGAGCGTTACCTCCTCGAGAACGCAGGGTTCGAAGTCGAGTTCGCGAGCGACGGCATCTCCGCGCTCGCGCTCGCACGCGAGCTCCGGCCGCATCTTCTGGTGAGCGAGGTCCTCGTGCCACGGCTGGACGGCTTCAGTCTCTGCCGCGCGATCAGGATCGATCGCCAGAGCAACTCCGTCGCGATCATTCTGATCAGTCATCTCGAAGCGGCGAAGAGAGCGCTCGAAGCAGGAGCAGATGCATTCCTCCTCAAACCATTCGACCCGGACGTACTGATCGAAAAGGTCTCGCTGCTGTTGCGGGAGAAGGGATTGACGAACGGATGATGGTCGACCGGTTGAGCACCTCGATCGAAGAGCTGGACGAGATCCTCTGCGGAGGTCTCCTTCGGCATTCCGTGAACGTGCTGATGGGCGCGCCGGGCACCGGCAAGACCATCCTCGCCGAGCAGATTGCGTTCTTTCACGGAAGCCGTGGGGAGCGGGTCCTGTACCTGACCACGTTTTCGGAACCGCTGGAGAAGTTCGTCCTGCATGGACGTGCATACGAGTTTTTCGATCCCGATATGGTCGGACGCTCCGTCTTCTACGAGGACCTGGGGCTGCTGGTGAACGAGAGCTCCGGACTCTCGACACTGGTCGAGACGGTGACGGAAATGACCGCGCAACACAAGCCTCGCGTTCTGATCATCGACTCATTCAAGGCTCTGAACCGCCCCGGTCTCCACCCCGAAGATCGGCGACAGATCGTATTCGAGCTCGCGACGGTACTCGCTTCGCTCGACTGCACGACGATTCTGGTCGGCGAATACGCGCCGGAGTCTCTGACCGAGCTTCCGGAGTTCGCCATCGCGGATGGAATCATCCAGCTGTCGAAGGTCCACAGCGGCATGCGCGAGCAGCGGTTTCTCCGAGTGGAGAAGCTTCGCGGATCGGATTCGCTGGAGGGAATGCACGCATTCGGCATTCACGCTGACGGTCTCCACGTCTATCCGCGGCTGCGGACTCCGGCGAACTTCCCCGATTACTCGCCGAGTCTCGAACGGGCGAAGAGCGGAGTGCCCCGACTGGATACGATGCTCGACGGTGGATTCCTGCGAGGGAGCACCTCTCTCGTGGCGGGACCGACCGGAGTCGGAAAGACCGCACTCGCGTTGCGCTTCGCAATCACCGGAGCGCTCGCAGGAGAGAAGACGCTGTATCTCGGGTTTCAGGAAAATCCGGTGCAGTTCCGCGCCACCCTCCGCAACTTCGGGTGGGATGACGAAGCTCTCCTCTCCAGCGGAAACATGGAGCACATGTACCGTTCTCCGGTCGAGATGCAGATCGACAGTGTGGTGGTCGAGCTGTTTCAGCGGGTCCGCCAGCAGAAGATCCGCCGTCTGGTGATCGACGCGCTGGGCGACCTCCGTCACCGAAGCTACGACCCCCAGCGGCTGATCGAATATCTCTATTCCCTGACACAGTGGTTCGCCGTGGAAGAGGTTACGACGCTGATCACGGTCGAAGTTCCCACCGCTCTCCTCCTCCAGCAGGTCACCGGCGACGAGGTCTCGAACATGAGCGACAACATTCTCACGCTACGGTTCAAAGCCGACCGGGAGATGCAGCGTTGGATTCGAATCCTGAAGACACGTAACAGCGGCCACGATCCCGTCGAAAGAAGATTCGAGATCTCGTCCTCGGGAATGGAGATCGATACGCAGCCGCAGGAATCATGAAAGCAGCTCGAGACAGAATGTGGCGTCAGTGGGCCGTGATCAATCGCGCCCTCGCCGGAAGTCTCGATTTTTCGGACGTCCTCCAGGCCATTGCAGAGAGCGCGCGGTCTCTCCTCTCCGCCGACGCAACGCTGGTGCTCCTGGATAGTGAAAGCCGGGAACTGCGGGTAAGAGCGGCGAGCGGCGTCGATCTCTCTCTCTTTTCCGATCTGTCGGAGCCAATCGACGAGCGAGTGATCGATGAGGTACGAAGGCGCCTGCAACTCCCGCCCGGGGCCGGGGTGATGGCAGTGCCGATCGTGAGTGAAGAGACGATCCACGGGATCGTCCTTGCGGTCCGCGATCATCCTCCTGACGAAGAAGAGTCGCAGATGCTGGACGCGCTCGCCGACCAGGCCGCGCTCGCGCTTCGCAATGCGCGGCTGCACGAGATGGAGCTCGACGCGGTCCGCAGAAAACAGGAGGAATCGCAACTCGCACTGGTCGAGAGCGAACGGCGCGCCGCGGAAGCGATCCGCAGCCAGGAACGATGGCTCGAAGCGGTCTTCGATCTCGCTCCATCGCCCATTCTCATCATCGCTCCCGAGCAGCGGCGGATCCTCTTCGCCAACCGCGCCGCGGCAAGAATCACGTCCCAGCCGCAGAGCCTCGTCCCGAATGAGGTACTCGAGCGGATCTCCAGGCATGAATCGCTCGGAATGATGCAGACGGAATGGAATGCCGGGGGCGAGCGGCGAATCCTGCAACTCCACGGAGAGGTCTTTCCTCCCCTCTACGGACACCCGGAGGTCGCCGTAGTCGTACTCCACGACATCACTTCTCTCAAACAGATCGAAGCCGAGCTGCGCCGGGCGAACGATGCCAAAGACGAATTCCTGGCGACCCTCTCACACGAGTTGCGGACTCCCCTCACCGTGATTCTCGGCTGGACCGGGATGATGGAGGTCTCGGATGACGAGACGACCCGGAAGTCCGCACTCGAAGCGATCGCCGGGAGTGTCAGGGCCCAGAACAAGATGATCGACGACCTGCTCGACGTCTCACGGATCGTGCGCGGGAATCTGGAAGTGGACCGAAAAGAGTTCGATCTCTCCGTCGCCATCCAGGATGCGGCCAGCTCGATGCGGCCGATGGCGCTCCAGAAGGAGATCGCACTGACTGACGACGTCGAACCTGGAATCATGATCTCCGGCGACGCTCTTCGCTTTCGCCAACTCCTGACGAATCTCGTTTCGAATGCACTGAAGTTCACGCCCGCCGGCGGGCAGATCGACATCGCTCTCCATCGTGACAGTGACGAAGCGGTGCTGAAGGTGACCGATTCCGGACGGGGTATCGCTCCCGATTTCCTCCCGTTCGTCTTCGAGCGATTCCGACAGGAAGACGTCTCATCCACGCGCGAGCACGGAGGACTCGGGCTCGGGTTGGCCATCGTCAAGGGAATCGTCGACCAGCACCAGGGCAGCGTTCAGGCGTTCAGCGAAGGCTCCGGAAAGGGAACCACCATCACAGTCCGGGTTCCGGAAGAGCGACAACGGTCCGGAGACCGGAGGAACCCGTCGCTCGATCCGAACCGGGAGGGCTCGCCTGCGATGACGCTTCACGGAGTGAACGTGCTGCTGGTCGAAGACGATTCCGATACCTGCGGCATCTTCCGGATCGCTCTCGAGAACGCAGGAGCGGAAGTCACGACCGCAGGTCGGGCCGACGACGCGCTCTCACTCTTCCGCTCCAGCACGCCTCGGATCATCGTGAGCGATATCGCTCTCCCGGGAGGGGACGGACACGAACTTCTCCGCAGCGTCCGCAAGGAAGCCGGAAGCGTCGTTCCTGCCATCGCGGTCACCGCCTACGCCGGGGCCGAAGCGCGACAGAAGGCGCTCGACTCCGGATTCGACGAGTTCCTCGCGAAGCCGGTCGCCACCGCGGACCTCATCTCGACCATCGCGAGACTGGCTGCGCGGGACTCCTCTGAGCGCCATTGACAACCGGCGCGGCCTCTCTCTTGCGCGTCATCCCTCCTCTATCGGGCATGCACCTTCGACACCGCCCAGTCGGCGCCCTGACCATGACAGACCGCGCACGCCTCGGCCACTCGATCGCCCGAGCCGAAGTCGGTGGTGTTGAGGAATGCGTGGGCAGCCGCATCCTGGCTGTCGTGACAGCCGAGACACGCTGCGGTCGCCGGACCTTCGGGACTGAAAAAGTCTCGAGGCGTGGTGACCGGTTCTGCGTCCGGCGAGAGCGGCAGAGTATACGTCTCGTCGAGGTGACACTTCGCGCAGTCGCGGCGGTCTCCCGGAAAACGTACTTCATTGAAGTTGTTCCTGCTTCCATTGAACCCGAAGATGGTGAAGTCCCGGGTGAGATTCTCCCCACTGTGGATGCGGTGAATCAGATGCTGGAACGAGATCGATTCCGGAGGATTCTGATCCGCCGGCCTCTGTGATTCGTCCGTCGCATTCGGGTTGTGGCAGATCACGCACTCCATCACGTTCTTCCGTTGTCCGCCGTGAAGTGCGAGATGTTCGTGACACGAGTTGCACTGGTCGGTGGAGACGATCATCCGGCGCGGGTGGATGTCTGTCCCCGTCACCGCCACGTACTTGATCGGATTGAACGCCGCTTCGCGGAATCGGATCGGAGGATCGCCGTCCGCTTCCTGCAGATCGACGAAGCGATAGAAGTCGCCGCTGATGGTCCATGTTCCGGTCGCGTCCGCGGGAAGCGCGTGCTGGAAGGTGTACGTGGTGGTTCCGTTCGCGGAGTCGTAGACGGCGGACTTCAGTCCGTTCTCACGCCATGCGTAGTCGTAGCTCTTCGACGGTCCTCCGAGAATCGGAGCGAAGGTGTCGAGCTTCGTCCCGTCGATCGGCTCACCCGCATCATTCGTGAGCTTGAAGACCACGGTCGGATTCTGCCCCGGTGCGGCATTGGACACACTGACGATCGCCGCATTCAATCCCTTCAACTGTGATGATTCTTCCGGAACGGTATGCGCCCCGATGATCGATGCGTCGTACTCCTCTCCGCTGTCGGGGATGTGGCAGCGGGAACACGCCTCGTCGTTCATCTGCGCTCCGCCGGGGTGGTTCGCTCCGGTGGACCAGTTGATGTCGTCGTGACACGCGCCACACGCAGCCCGCGACGGCTCCGTATACCAGACCTGGGACTGGGTCGGAACGTCTTTCGGATCGTGCCCCTGATGGCACGTGCTGCAGTTCCGCAGATCCTGCGGAAAGGCCACGGTCGAAAAATCGTGTACCGACTGCTGAAATCCGATGATCTGGTAGGGAGTACCGGCCTGCACGCTGGGGAGATTCTCTCCGGCGTGAATCTTGTGGATCATCACCTTGAAATCGACCGAGTTCCCGCTGTCGGGATCGACGTTGTCGGAAGTGTGGCAGAGCACGCAGAGCTTCACGTCCTGCCGTGATCCACCATGCGCGGCGAGAGGATCGTGGCACTGGTTGCACGCCGAGGTTCTCAGCTCGTCCCAATGCCCGGTGACCGGAGTCCCGTTCGGATGGAAGTCGTACTCCTCGTTGTCGTAGTAGTTCTTCCCGAGGATGTCCATCAGATCGCGGGTGGCGTAGAGCCCGACGGTGAACGTCTGATTCGGATCGAATCCATCGGGGAGCGGAGTCTTGAACTTGTAGACGTAGTGGCCCATCTCGAGCTCGGTCCACGTGCCGCCCGAATCCGTCGAGGGCTGCGTCACCGTGACGCCCGGGTGGGGACTGGAGGCGGGAGTGGTGACGCTCCGGGTGGTGACGGCGTGATAGTCACCCTCTCCAGGCTGTTCGGTCGACTCCACGTATTTCGAGAGGATGAAGCTCACCGACACCGGCCCGGGAGTGATCGCACCCTGCCGGTCCAGCGCATTTCCGAGGCTGTCGGCAATGGTCAGATCGACCACCGGCTTCCCGTCTGAGCCGACCGTCACGGAGTTGATGGTGATGTCGAGGCCCGGCCGGATGTACGCGATCTGCTGCTGGTCGAGGTACGCCTCGAGCTGACCGGGTGAGAACGACAGGGAAGGAGCCGTCACTGCCCTTCCGCGAACCGGATGTTGCGGCGTGGCGACAGAGGCTTGCGCCGTCTGTCCGGATCGTCCGGCCGTGCCGGGGGGCACGTCTGCAGTTCCGAACGAGAACGCCGTCGCCACGAGCAGGATGCCTTTGAACAGGAATGACATCGTTCCTCCCTTCCACGTTCGGACGTTCCCGCACGTCTGAACGAATCAGCCCTCGAGTCATGCGAACTGCGAGCCCGATTGAATCAGGGAAGCTACGGGTGTGGCAAGGGCGGCTGTAAGGCATCTATGATCGAGGATCGAGGATCGAGGATCGGGGATCGGGGATCGGGGATCGGGGATCGGGGATCGAGGATCGGGGATCGAGGATCGAGGATCGGGGATCGAGGATCGGGGATCGAGGATCGAGGATCGGGGATCGAGGATCGAGGATCGAGGATCGAGGATCGAGGATCGGGGATCGAGGATCGAGGATCGGGGATCGGGGATCGAGGATCGAGGATCGAGGATCGGTGATCGAGGATCGGTGATCGAGGATCGAGGATCGAGGATCGGGGATCGAGGATCGAGGATCGAGGATCGGGGATCGAGGATCGAGGATCGAGGATCGGGGATCGGGGGTCGGCGGTCGGCGGTCGGGGACGGCCCCGGAGGGGCGTTTGAACCATCCCAGGTCCTCGCGGATCGAGGATCGGGGATCGGGCCAGCCCCGGAGGGGCGTTTGACAATAGCCCGGGACGGAGGTCCTGGGCTCCCTCCGATCAACCGAACCGGGGTCAGGCGCCGTGCGCGACGAGGTGCAGGCCGAGATTCGACTCGATCGTGCAGCGGTGCCGGTTCCAGTCGGTTTTTCCGAACGGCGCGGCGCAGTCGACGCAACGCGCGTCGGAGGGACGGAATCCGCGATCGCAGGCGTGGCAGGTGATCCAGGAGGTTTCGGTGATGGGGTCGGTCCAGAGAAGAACGGCGTCACAGGCGGGGCAGCGGCATTCCATGATGAGATCCCTCCGTTCGTGGTTCGTGTCCACTCTCCCGGCACGCCCGTGTTTCGTCAGGTCTGG
Organism: uncultured Acidobacteriota bacterium; assembly: GCA_963741955.1. Lineage (GTDB taxonomy): Bacteria > Acidobacteriota > Thermoanaerobaculia > Gp7-AA8 > Gp7-AA8 > CAVUKB01. The sequence goes on along the minus strand of CAVUKB010000010.1, from coordinate 439,412 downwards.
GTGGTGCACGGTCCGCCGCGACGACGGACCGTGCACCGAGTTCCGCACGTTCCTACGAGCAGCCGCTCGTCGAACCGCAGTTCAGGCACTTGTAACAGGCGCCGTTGCGCACCATGATCGCGCCGCAGTCGCTGCAGCTCGGCGCGTCCTGTTGATAGAGGAACGTCGATGGCTGCTTCGGCCGTGGATGGTCGGCCGAGCGCGGCGGAGACATCACCACGATCGGAGGCTCGACCACCGGAGCGGTCTTGAGCTCGTCGACGAACTTCCGGTCTTCCTTCGAGAGCTCGACCACGTCGGCTTTCGGAGTCGGCACGGCACTCGTCTCGGCCGCCGCAGTCACCGGAGTCTCCGAAGGTGCCGGCAGATCCTGATCCCGCTGGATTACGCCGGCCTTGATCTGGCTCTCCTTCGAGAGGAACTTGATGGCCAACCACTTGAAGATGTAGTCCATGATCGACTTGGCCATCGGGATCTCGGGATTCTTGGTGAAGCCCGAGGGCTCGAACCGGGTGTGGGTGAACTTGTCGACCAGGAGCTGTAGCGGAACGCCATGCTGCAGAGCGAGCGAGGTCATGGTCGCGAACGAATCCATCAGGCCGGAGATGGTCGAACCTTCCTTCGCCATGGTGATGAAGATCTCGCCCGGAGTTCCGTCCTCGTATTTTCCGACGGTGATGTATCCCTCGTGACCGCCGACGGAGAATTTGTGGGTGATCGATTCGCGTTCGTCGGGGAGCTTGCGCCGGACGGCGGTCGGCTCGACGCCGAGCGCGGCGACGGCGGCTTCGGCGGATTTCTCTTTACGCGTGGAGAGCGGCTGTGAGCGCTTGCAACCGTCACGGTAAACCGCGACCGCCTTCAGTCCGAGCCGCCACGCCTCGAAGTACGCCTGCTCGATGTCCTCGACCGTCGCATCGGTCGGCATGTTGATGGTCTTGGAGATCGCACCGGAGATGAAAGGCTGAACCGCGCCCATCATCTTCAGGTGTCCCATCCACTGGATGGAACGGGTTCCGTTCGCCGGCTTGAATGCGCAGTCGAAGACCGGCAGATGCTCGTCGGCGAGATACGGCGCACCCTCGATGGTGTCGTTCTCATCGATGTAGTGGACGATGTCATTGATTCGCTTCTGGTCGTAACCGAGGCGCTTGAGCGCGGTCGGGACGGTGTTGTTCACGATCTTGAGCATTCCGCCGCCGACCAGCTTCTTGTACTTGACCAGAGCGATGTCGGGCTCGATTCCGGTGGTGTCGCAATCCATCATGAATGCGATGGTGCCGGTCGGCGCGAGAACGGAGATCTGGGCATTGCGGAATCCATGCTTCGCGCCGAGTGCGTACGCCTCGTCCCAGGTGTTCCTCGCCGCGGCGAGAAGGTCCGCCGGCACGCTGCGCGGATCGATGGTGTAGGCGTGCTTCCGGTGCTTGTCGATCACCCGGAGGAACGGCTCTTCGTTCACCTTGTAGCCTTCGAAGGGGCCGATCTTCTCTGAGATGCGCGCGCTCTGCGCATACGACTCACCGGAGAGAATCGCGGTGACCGCGGCTGCGTAATCCCTTCCCTCGTCACTGTCGTACGGAAGACCGCGGGCCATCAGAAGTGCTCCGAGGTTCGCGTATCCGATCCCGAGCGGACGGAACGCATGCGAATTCTTTCCGATCGCTTCGGTGGGGTAGCTCGCGTTGTCGACTGCGATCTCCTGCGCGGTGATCACGATGCGGAGCGCTGCCCGGTAGGCCTCGACGTCGAACCCGTTCTCCTCGCTGTAGAACTTCATCAGGTTCAGCGAGGCGAGATTGCACGCGGAATCGTCCAGGAACATGTATTCCGAGCAGGGATTGGAGGCGTTGATGCGCGCGGTGTTCGGGCAGGGGTGCCAGTCGTTCACTGTGGTGTCGAACTGCATTCCCGGGTCGCCGCAGATCCAGGCGGAATCGGCGATCTGACGCATCAGGGAGCGCGCCTTCCAGGTGTCCATCGGACGTTTCGGCTCGGTGACCGACCAGCTCGACCAGTCGCCGTCCTTCTCGTATGCGCGCATGAAGTCGTCCGTCACCCGCACGGAATGGTTCGCGTTCTGGAACTGAACCGAGTCGTACGCGCCACCGACGGAGTTGAACGCTCCTTCGAAACCGGCCTCGATCAGCGCCCACGCCTTCTTCTCTTCGCGTGCCTTGCAGTTGATGAAGTCGACGATGTCGGGGTGGTCGATATTGAGGATCACCATCTTCGCCGCGCGACGGGTCTTGCCGCCCGACTTGATCACGCCGGCGAACGAGTCGTAGCCCTTCATGAAGGAGACCGGTCCGGAGGCCGTTCCGCCTCCCGCCAGACTCTCGCGGGAAGAACGGATGGTCGACAGGTTGGACCCTGTTCCCGATCCGTACTTGAAGAGCATCCCCTCGGTCTTGGCGAGGGAGAGAATCGAATCCATGGTGTCGCGGACCGAGTTGATGAAACACGCCGAGCACTGCGGCTTTTCTTCGATCCCGACGTTGAACCAGACCGGCGAGTTGAACGACGCCATCTGGTAGAGGAGGATGTGCGTCAGCTCATCGCGGAAAGAGTCACCGTCCGCTTCCGTTGCGAAGTAGCCGCCTTCGCGCCCCCATTCGGTCATCGAGCGGACCACCCGACCGATCAGCTGTCGAACCGACCGCTCGCGCTCCGGGGTGCCGAGATGCCCCCGGAAGTACTTCGAGACGACGACGTTCGTCGCCATCTGGCTCCAGAACTTCGGCATCTCGACATCGCGCTGCTCGAAAACGACTTCTCCGCGCTCGTTGGTGATCACCGCTGTCCGCTGCTCCCATTCGCAGGTGTCGAACACGTCCACCCCGGGGCGCGTGAACACCCGCGGGACCTCGATGCCGCCACCCTTCGCCGCTTTCTTTCCCCGCGGACGAGAGTTCTCCCCGCGAGGGCGCGAATCCGAACCCGTGATCTCGATCGCTGTCATGACTCCCCTCTCCTCTCTTTCCAGCTCCGGATGGAGGATGGAGTTCGAATGACGTTCTGGAATTCAATCCGAGACCGCGACGGTGGGGGTTCTTCGATTCCGAAGAGCTGCGCCCACCCTCCCGACCCGACGCTGCCAAGGCCCACGTTTCAGGTCTTCTCGAGCGCCCTCCGGTCCGACGTCCCCGTCCGGTCTCATTTCCAAAAGATCATCCGACTTCCGTCCCTTTTCCGGAGCTCCAACCACGTCCTCCCTCCTGCAGAGAGGACGACGAAACTCATTTCTTCGTTCAGCGTCTCCGTTCAGAAACTGAAGAGCCGATAGGCGGCCTCGTCAACGACAGCGGCACTTTCACCTTCATGGTCACCAGGGAATCGCGGATCTGGAGCGAGACCTGACGCATCGGGGCGGAAATACGCTGATTCTTGACCGAAGCCTTCATCTGCCCTCCCATCAAACATCACTTGTCAGCTTGATGGACTTTATTTATAGGCCTCGCCTCGGACGATGTCAAGAACGTTATACCAGATATTGTGGTAGAGGCTGCCATCACCCACTATTTATAGTGTAAATGGCCTATTTGGAAGAACTTAGGCTTCACACGTTTTGCGCAGGGAATCCGCCGTTTCTCCACTGCAAATCGACAGCTTCTCCACAGATTTTTCCACAGAAGCGGGACCCCTTTTCGTGTCCATTTCGACAGGTTTTGCAGCCTTCCTGCACAGGTTTCGGGCAGGGGTTTCCGCAGCCCTGAATCGATAGTTTTCCGCAGCGATCCACAGACTTCTCCACAGCCGTTTCACAACTCGATTTTTTTCGGAGCGTCGCAAAATCCCGGGTTGGCGGAAGCGCTGCGGAAAACGGAGAATCGGGTGCCGGCAAACGAGTTTTCCTCATCAGACGCCGAGGCCTGACGGCCAGGACGTCGCGACCCGGGAACGTGTTCGGATCGGGCCGGAGTACAGGCCGCTCAATACTCCCCGCTCGCCCCCGCACCGCCGAAACTCCCGCCATCCGAGGAGGAGTCGAGTTGCGGCCCCGATGCCGGTGCAGGGGTTGCGGCCCGCGGGACCACCGGAATGATCGCCGCCAGCTCCACCAGATCGAGCTCGCCCGCCGCGAGCTGCCGCGACGTGATTCCCCCATGCTCGTGCCGGAGGACTCGCTCCGCTCCCATCGCAGCGGCCAGACCCGTCACGCCCCACCCGATCGCGGCGAGATCCCCGCGCCATTTCATCTGCGTCGAGAGCTCGAACGCCCAGAGGGCGAACAGAATCATTCCAGCGAGAAGCTGCGGGTGACGTCGGAAGTGGAGACCCGCCCCCAGGAGGGCCGCCGCGAAGAGAGGAAAGAGCAGCATCCAGATGAACGGCATCGAGTCAGGCCCGTTCCGCCCGAAAAGAAAGAGAAACCAGGCGAGAGGCGGGAAGACGAGGAGATGGAGCGAGACCACGTCCTGGTGCGTCGGCCGGTTGAACGGGATGCGGTCGAGAACGAGCGCAAGGAGAACGAACAGCAGCGCCAGCCATCCGGCGGCGATTCCGCTGTCGAGTTTCACTCCGACGTAGGCGATCACGAAGATCGAACTGCCGGTGACGAAGAATCCGTTGAGCGTCCGAACTCCTGCGATCAGCGACGCGAGAGCGAACAGCAGAAGTCCTTCGTCCCGCGGCGGCCCGCCAAGCCCGATGATGAACGCAAACAGCCCCGCGATGTACAACCCCTCGTCGAAACCGGTGTGGAAGAGCCGTTTCCCCCGGATCAGAAACTCGGCCACTCCGACCGCGGCCAGCGCAACGACGACGCCCCTTCCGGGCATCTGCGCGAGATCGAGAATTCCGTAGAACGACGCGACGCAGATCGCGGCGAAGATCATCAGTACGATTCTCGCCACCGGGCCGGAGCGCTTCCATCCGCTCGCGCGTGCTCCTCGGGCGGCGAGCTCCTCCTCCGGCGTCACCAGCCCGGCTTTCCTCCAGCTCCTCATCGCATCGATCAGACTCCAGGAGCGTTCTTCCCGGACGGACGGCCGCATCATGATCCACCCTCCCTCAGCCGCAGATGCATCATGAAGAGCCACACCCCGCCCGTCGCCGTGGTCACGAGGAACCAGAGCATCTCCAGGACTTCTTCGTGAAGAAGATCGGTGACGACCTCCCCCGCGCCGATCAGGAGGTAGACCACACCGTAGACCAGGAAGATCTCTTCACGATTCCGGAACCCGGCGAAGATCGTGAAGCCGGCGCCGGCCGTCAGTAGAAGAAGACCGATCCATCGTGTCGAGTCGTCGAAGACGAGGAAGAGCGCTCCGAGGAGAGCGAGGTTCGCGACGGCATGATCGAACACGTTGGTGAACCCGGCACGGCTGAAACGACGATCCAACACCCGCCACACGAAGACCACGGCGGCACAGGCGAGCGCACGGAGACCCATCTCCGGAGTCGAATCCCAGAGGGTGTCGATGTTTCTCTCGATCCCGAACCACGCCGCGAGCGACGTGATCGACACCGTCAGGAGGAGTTTGGAGCGGTAGAGATACGCGGTCGCGCCGTGGAAGATCGCGAGGAGGAGAAGGTACCGCGACCAGTCGGAACCGAACAGATGGAACTGGCTCTCCGCATACCCGACGTCGGTGCTCACGAGGAGAGCGCCGAGGAGGAGGACGTAGCTCTCCAGCAATGAAAGCTCCCGAGCCTGCCGCCGCGGCATGATCCAGGCGTAGAGGTAGCAGGCCGCGGCAACCAGACCGATTCCCGCGATCAGGGTAACCGGACCGATCCGGTCGAGGTTCTTCGAGAGAACGACGCCGACCCCGGTGACGATCGCCACGACCGCCGCGTAAAGGAGAAGGCGCAGCTCGAGATGGAGCGAGAAGAGGTTGCCCCTCTCGATCGCGATCAGCGTCGCTGCACGATCCGGATCGAGACGTCGTTCGTCCCGAAGGCGCCCGATCTCCGCATCAAGGCTGAGCATAAATAGAGAATACCGCGGATCGGGGGCCGTGGATTGTGGATCTCTCCCAATCCTCGATCCCCTGATCCGCGATCAAGACCACACTCTGCGGACGATCAGTCGCCGCCACCCGCTTGATAAATGGTGTCCGGCAGCTCGTTCGTCTCGCTCTCCGTCTCGTACGACGATCCGGTGAGGAGACCGACGAGGAACCAGACGAACGAGAGTGCGCCGAGCGAGAACACCGAGTCGCCCACCACGCGCATCCAGCGGAGTTTCTGCATGATTGGCTGCTGGAGGAACTCCGCCGAGCGGGCGTACCAGGTGCCCGTGTCGATCGATGCCACGGCCTGCATGATGCCGATCGGGAACAGGCTCAGGACGACCATCGCAAGAAGGCCAACGTTGAGCGCCCAGAATGCGAACGCGAGGTTCCGCTCCTTCCATGCACGTCCGGGAGTCAGTGCGCGGAGTGAGAAGAGGGTGAGCCCGAGGGCCAGCATTCCGTACACGCCGAAAAGCGCAGTGTGACCGTGGACCGGCGTCAGGTTGAGACCCTGCATGTAGTAGAGCGCGACGGGTGGGTTGATCAGGAATCCGAAGACGCCTGCGCCGACCAGGTTCCAGAACGCCACCGCGACGAAGAAGAGGATCGGCCAGCGGTACTCACGGAGCCATGGCGCCGCGCTCGATCCCTGCGAGAACCTGATGTTCTCCCACGCTTCGTGACCGATCATCACAAGCGGGACGATCTCCAGTGCGCTGAACACCGAGCCGAGTGCGAGTACTGCAGCGTGAGTTCCGGTGAAGTAGAGGTGATGAAACGTGCCGATGATGCCGCCGGCGAGGAAGATCGAGGTCGAGAACATCACCACGCGCGTCGCCGACGCCGTCTCGATCAGCTTCAAGCGGGTGAAGAGGAACGCGATGACGACGGTCGCGAAGACCTCGAAGAACCCTTCCACCCAGAGGTGGACCACCCACCAGCGCCAGTACTCGGCGGTGACCATCGCAGAGCGCTGACCGTACATCAGCCCAGCCGCGTAGAACATCGGGATGGCGATGCTGGAGACGAGGAACATCGTCAGGAGCGTGCGGCTCTCGTCGCGTTTGCGAAGTGCCGGACGGATCGCGCGCCACATCAGGAACAGCCAGATCAAGAGGCCCGCGAAGAGGAGGATCTGCCAGAAGCGCCCGAGGTCGACGTACTCGTATCCCTGTGCGCCGAACCAGAACCAGAGATTTCCGAGCTTCTGCTGGATCCCGAACCACTCACCGGCCATCGATCCGGCAACCACGAGCACCAGTGCGACAAAGAGAATGTTCACCCCGATGCGCTGTCCTTTGGGCTCGTGCCCGCCGACTGCGGGAGCGATGAAGAGTCCGGTCGCGAGCCAGGCGGTAGCGATCCAGAAGATGGCGAGTTGCAGGTGCCACGTGCGCGTCACGGCGTACGGGAGGATCTTCTCGAGAGGGATTCCGAAGAATCCCCAACCTTCGACGCCGTAGTGCGCGGTCAGCGCGCCGAGGCCGATCTGCACCAGCCAGAGTGCGGCCACCACGCCGAAGTACTTGACCGTCGCCTTCTGCGACGGCGTGGGAGTGAACCCGAGCATCGGATCGCGGTGCGGAGGCTCGAGCTTCTTCGCCTGTTCGCCACGCGCGGCCGAATACCAGATCAGGGCGCCGATCCCGGCGAGAAGGAGAACCACGCTGAGCAGGCTCCAGAGGATCGCCGAAGTGGTCGGAGCGTTGCCGACCAGAGGCTCGTGCGGCCAGTTCTGAGTGTAGGTGACGTCGCTCCCCGGACGGTCGGTGGTGGAGGCCCAGGCGGTCCACCAGAAGAAGGCGGACATCTGTCTCAGCTTCGTCACGTCGGTGAGCGCGCCGGGAGGGATGGCGTATTCGGAACGGCCGTTGGAAAAGACGTCTGCGTAGTGCGCTGCGAGCGCTGCGAACGCCTTCGCCCGAAGCGGGTCGACGGTGATCCGGCCGCTCTTCGCGTCGTAGGTATTCCGGCGCATCGAGGCCTGGAGCTCGGCATGGAGTGCCGCCCGCCGGCCGGGATCGAGCGCAGAGAATCCGGACGCGCCAAGAGCTCGGGCCTGGAGGTCGAGAATCGTCTCGGCTTCACGGTGAAGAGCGTCGGCGGTCCAGTCGGGGGCGACATACGCGCCGTGGCCGAACACCGATCCGACTTCCTGCCCGCCGATCGACTGCCAGACGTTCTGTCCGTCGCGGATCATCTCTCCGGTGAACAGCAGCGTGCCGTCCGTCGAGACGACCTGGTTCGGAATGGGTGGTGCGGCTTGGATTCCGCGGTAGCCGACGTAACCGAGAACCGAGAATGAAGCCACGACGACCAGACAGAGTGCGATCCAGTACTTCCGATAAGACATGGGAAGGAGATCTCCTTTTCGTGTGCGCGATGAGGGCCGCGCCTGAAGTCGGGATCCGTTGTACCGGAACAGGAGAAGGCGAGAAATGACTAAAGTCTCAGGCGAGAGGCGAGCGAGATTGTGGGAACAATCAGGTCCGACTGTCCGACAAATCGTCAGACCTGTCCGACACGTCTGACGTCGCCTCTCGCCGCTCGCCGCTCGCCGCTCGCCGCTCGCCGCTCGCCGCTCGCCGCTAAAAAAGATACGACACCGCGAAGCCGACCTGCGCGAACATCATCATCAGGTACATGTGACGCCACGATGGATGGTTCTCGGTCGAGGTGAGCTCGTCGGGATTGCGCAACAAAAGCCAGGCGGTGTAGCTCCCCCACAGCACGAGGATGATTCCGACCGCGGTGAGCAGCGTCGCGTTGCCGGTGAGGATCGGGTGCACCGCGCCGTGGAGAAACGGATCGGTGACGTGCGCGCCGATCGGCATCAGGATCCAGGGAAAGACGAAGAAGGGAGCGATCATCCAGGCGGACGCGCGGACGCCGTAGCGGATCGGGAGGGTCTGACAGCCTCCGCGGCGGTCGCCTTCGATGTCGGAGTAGTCCTTGGTCGAGGCGGCGCCGAGGAGAAACAGGCCGAAAATCCCTCCGATGAACCAGGGCTCGGTGGAGAAGACGTGGGCGACCATCGACCAGCCGGCCACCTTGAGCAGCGTTCCGCGGGGGATGGCGATGGTCAGGTTCGCCCAGATGCCGAAGCGCTTGGTCCTCCCGAATGCGGGAGCCGAGTAGACGAACGTGAAGATCATCCCCGCGATGTAGATGAAGAGGCATTCGTGATACGGGAGTGGAGCGAAGAATTTCGCCGCCACGCCGTTGTAAGGAAAGACGACCACCAGCCAGGTCGGAATGATGGCGAGGAGGTAGAGGATCACCGTCCCGATCCAAGCCTCGCGCATCCCCACTGCGGCGGTGACCAGGGGGCGGCGCGGCTTGTTCACCCGATCGATCTCCAGGTCGTAGATCTGATTCAGCACGTTCGACGCGGCGTTGAGGAACGACGCGCAGAGTGAGCCGAGCACGATGGTGAGCACCACCGTGGCGGTCACCGCACGTGTCGGATCGGGGTTGTGGACCGAGCCCCACGCGCAGATCGCGCCGGAGATGATCCCCAGGAGCGGCGGGAGAAGGGTGAACGGCCGGGTGAGTGTGATCCAGTTCTTCACGAGTGCGGATTCTAATGGAGAGGAGCGCTGAATTCGTCTTCCACTTGAATCCCGGGGACCAAAGCTCGAAACTAGGGCATCACATGACCGGGAAAAGAAAGGAAGCCGAGGCGGAATCCGAGGAGTACGATTCGGAGCCGCCGCCCGGAAGGATGAACGCAGAACGGAAGATCGCTCTTTTCATCGATTACGAGAACCTCGCCATCGGCGTACGCGAAGCGAAGTACAAGAAGTTCGACATCGATCTCCTCCTCGAGCGCTTGCTGGAGAAGGGAAAGATCGTCGTCAAGCGGGCGTATTGCGACTGGGACAAGTTCCAGGAGTTGAAGCGCGAGCTCCACGAAGCGGCGATCGAACTGATCGACATTCCCGCCCGCAACTACTCCGGGAAGAACTCCGCCGACATCCGGCTGGTCGTCGACGCGATGGACATGGCGTGGTCGAAAGAGCACATCGACGTCTTCGTGATCGCCTCCGGAGACTCCGATTTCTCGCCCCTCGTCTCCAAGCTCAAAGAGAACGACAAGTTCGTGATCGGAGTGGGAGTGAAGAGCTCGTCGAGCGACCTGCTGATCGCGAACTGCGACGAGTTCATCTTCTACGAAGATCTGGTGCGGGGCGTGACCAACGTCCCGCAGGTCGCATCCGAGGACAAGAAGCAGGCCGAGTGTTTCAAGCTGCTGATCGATTCGATCAAGGCGCTGATGCGGGAGAACAAGGAGATTCTCTGGGGCTCGATGGTCAAGCAGACGATGCAGAGGAAGAAGCCGACGTTCAACGAGGAGTACTACGGCTACGATACGTTCAGTCAGCTGCTCGAGGACGCCCAGTCGAAGAACCTGATCAAGATCAAAAAGGACGTGAAGTCGGGAACCTACATCATCACCGGCTTCGCCCAGAATCCTTACGCGGCGCACGAATAACGTGAACCTCAGGAACCGCGATCACTACCCCGCCATCGTCATCGGGACCGGCATCGCCGGGCTGACGTGCGCCCACACACTCTCCCGTGCCGGATACCGGGTCCTCCTGGTCACCAAGGCGACCGACCCGAAAGACTGCAACACGTTCTGGGCTCAGGGAGGAATCATCTACCGCGGAGAGAACGACACCGCGGCGACGCTGGTGAACGACATCATCGAGGCGGGGGCGGGAATCAACAACCGTGACGCGGTCCAGTTCCTCGCCGCCGAAGGGCCGCGGGTGGTGGAGAAGCTCCTGATCGGAGAATTCCACGTCCCCTTCTCCGAGACGGATGAAGGGGAGCTCGACCTGACTCAGGAGGGGGCGCATTCGGTCTCGCGCATCATCCATGCCGGTGACGCGACCGGAAACGCGATCGAGGTCTCGCTCCTCCGCGACATCCTGGATGATCCGAACATCGATCTGGTCACCGACGTCACCGCGATCGACCTTCTCACCACCCATCACCATCCGGCCGACATCCAGGTGCACTACCGGCTGAACAACGAATGCGTCGGGGTCTACCTGCTCGACAACAAAACCAACGACGTCTACACACTCTTCGCCGACTTCACGGTGCTCGCCACCGGCGGGATCGGACAGATCTACCTCCACACGACGAACACCCGCCATGCGCTCGGCGATGGGGTGGTGATGGCATCGCGCGCGGGGGCGAAGATCCTCAATTCGGAGTACGTCCAGTTCCACCCTACCGCGCTGGCGGACAAGAAGGCGAACCACTTCCTGATCTCCGAGGCCCTGCGCGGAGAGGGCGCTCGGCTGAGGAACCAGAAGGGCGAGTACTTCATGGAGCGCTACTCGCCGCGGCAGAAGGACCTCGCGCCGCGCGACGTCGTCGCCCGCGCGATCCTCGAGGAGATGACGAGGGAGAAGGACGAATTCGTCTATCTCGATCTCGCCGGCTTCTACCAGGGGAGCCAGCGCATCCGGAAGCGTTTCCCGAACATCCACGCCACCTGCCTCGAGATCGGCATCGACATCGAGAAAGATCCGATCCCGGTCGTCCCCGCCGCCCACTACTTCTGCGGCGGAATCCTCGCGAATTCGTTCGGCGAGACCACTCTCAGCCGGCTCTACGCGATCGGCGAGAGCTCCTGTACCGGGGTCCACGGAGCGAACCGGCTCGCCTCCACTTCCCTCCTCGAAGGACTGACCTGGGGCTACTACGCGGCAGTCTCCATTCGCGAGCGTCTGGAGGCGGGGACCACGCCGGTGGAATCGGTCGCCGCCCGCGATCGCTCCGGTGACGCCCTCGCGGCCGCATCGATCCGGCGGTCCTACGCTTCGGGGCTTCCCGGATTCGGACCGATGGCCGGCCGGCTGCTCGAGTCGATCCCCGACTGGAGACAGCCGGGAACGGTGAGCAAGGAAGATCCGGCGCTGATTCTCCAGGACTGGACCACGATTCAGAACACCATGTGGAACTACGTCGGGATCGTGCGGACCCTCGAGCGGCTCAAGCGCGCGGTCGCCGACATGCGCGAGCTCGGCCACCGCCTCACCAAGTTCTACCACGAGTCGAGGATCTCGAAGGAGATCATCGAGCTCTTTCACGGCCAGCAGATGGCGGCCATCGTCTCGGAAGCGGCGATCAAGAATCCCGTCTCGCGAGGAGCGCATTTCAGGAAAGACTGAGAGGCGAGAGACGCGGGGCTCGAGGCTCGAGGCTCGGGGCTCGGGGGGAACGAGAGGCGAGAGGCGAGAGGCGAGAGACGCGGGGCTCGAGGCTCGAGGCTCGGGGCTCGGGGGGAACGAGAGGCGAGAGACGCGGGGCTCGAGGCTCGGGGGGAACGAGAGGCGAGAGGCGAGAGGCGAGAGACGAGACGCAGAATATTTCTGTTTTCCGGAATAATTCAGAATAATCGACTGATTTTGGCGATTTTTGCGGCGAATATTCGTGAGATAGCGCTATTGACAGAACAACCATTGCGGCGCATTGACCCTGCTCCCGTCTCGCCGGCCTCGCCTCCCATCCCTGTACTCGGGCACTGGCATTGGCTTTCTCGCGGACGACCTTGCGAATCGGGCGGGCGACTTACGAACGGTTGTTCATTCTGGACTCTGCATACTGCATTCCTCTGGCGCATTCGCGGCAGTCAGCTCCTCAATGTCGATCCTTCCGCCCCTGATCCCTGACCCCCGACCCCTATAACCCTCGCCTCTCGCCTCTCGCCTCTCGCCCCTCGCCTCTCGCTGTACAATGCCCCCGATGCCCGAAGACCGGATCCTCTCCGCCGAGCCTGACCAGGACGACCTCGGAATCGAGCTCTCCCTTCGTCCGAAATACCTCCGCGAATACATCGGGCAGACGAAGGTGAAAGAGAACCTGGAGATCTCGATCACGGCGGCCCGGAACCGGCACGAGACGCTCGATCACGTTCTTCTGTTCGGTCCTCCCGGCCTCGGAAAGACCACTCTGGCCAACATCATCGCCAACGAGATGGGCGCCGGAATCAAGGCGACTGCGGGACCGGTCATCGAAAAGCCGGGGGACCTCGCGGCGATCCTCACCAATCTCGAGGCGGGAGAGGTTCTCTTCATCGACGAGATCCACCGCCTCTCGCCTCAGGTCGAAGAGATCCTCTACTCCGCGATGGAGGACTTCAATCTCGACGTGATCATCGGCCAGGGGCCCTCCGCGAGAACGGTGAAGATCGAGCTCCCGCGATTCACCCTGATCGGAGCGACGACCCGAGCCGGACTCCTCACTGCACCTCTCCGCGCTCGCTTTGGAATCGTCCACCGACTCGACTTCTACGACGCCGGCTCACTGTCGGTCATCGTCGATCGCTCGGCGGAGATTCTCGGAATCCCCATCGAAGAGGAGGGGACCCACGAGATCGCGCGGCGGTCGCGCGGAACCCCGCGCATCGCGAACCGGCTGCTCCGCCGGGTTCGTGACTACGCTGAAGTGAAGCACGATGGACGCATCGATCAGGAGGTGGCCCGCGGCGCGCTGCAGATGCTGGAAGTCGACGAGTACGGGCTCGACGAGATCGACCGGAAGCTCCTGTCGACGATCATCGAGCGTTTCGGCGGCGGACCGGCGGGACTCGGCGCCATCGCGTCGTCCATCTCCGAGGATCGGGGAACCATCGAGGACCTCTACGAACCGTACCTGATCCAGATCGGTTTTCTGCAACGGACGCCCCGCGGGCGGATGGCCTCCAAGAGCGCCTACGAGCACCTCGGGTATCCGCTCGGCGCACGACGAAATCAGGACCGGCTTTTCTGAAGAGAGCGGGACGTGGTCAATCGCCCGAGACCACACGGACCCCGACGGAGCGGATCGTCCCTCCCCGCGGCGCGATCGGGAGCGCGACCGTGATCCTGGTGCCGGCGCCGGGGGTGGACTCGATCTCGATCCGGCCTCCGTGCTCCTGCACGATGCGATAAGAGATCGCCATTCCGAGCCCCGTTCCCGAAGGAAAGTTCGTGCGAAACGGCTGAAAGAGATTCTTGCGCTCGGCCGGAGACATTCCGATCCCTTCGTCGGCAAAGGTGATCCGGTAGAACTCTCTCCCGACGGTCGTGGAGACGTGGAGCACGCCCCCCTCCTGCATGGCGTGGACGGCGTTTCGCGCGATATTCCAGAACACCTGGCGAATCTGATCAGCATCGGCAACGATGAAGAAAGATGGTGGATCGATCTCGCGCACGATCTCGTGGCGCGGCTTCAGCTCGGAGGAGTTCGCCAGAAGTTCGAGGGTCTCGGTGAGGCTGCTCGCAACGTCGAACTCCGCAGGGCATCGCTCGTGCGGCCGGACGAAACGGAGAAACTCCGCGATCGATTTCTCCAACCTCTCGGATTCCTTGAGGATGATCGACATCAACCGCTGTTCGGCGGGTTGGAGGTGGGTGGAGGTCCGCAGCACCTGAACCGATCCGGCGATCGCGGTGAGCGGGTTCCGAATCTCGTGTGCAATTCCGGCCGACAGCTCGCCGACCGCCGCCATCCTGTCTTTCAGCCGAAGCTGCTCCTCGAGCTTCTTCATTTCGGTGAGATCCTGAAAGATCAGCGTCAGCCCGTATAGGGCTCCATCAGCGGAGCGGAGCGGGGTCACGGCAAAGCCCACCGTGTGCATCTCACCGGCGTGCTCATAAGTCGATTCTTCGCGGAGCACCCCCTCCCGATCGAGACGTTGCCGAATCGCGGACCATTCGGCGAGTGACCAGATGCCGCACTCGGTCACGTGTGTTCCGACCAGGGATGCGGCCTCGATCCCCAGAATCGCGGCGCCGGCGGGATTGACGAACGCGACGATTCCCTCGGTGGTCATGGTGACCAGACCGGACGGAATCGACTCGATCACGTTCTGGCTGAGCGCCTGCAGTCGCGCCAGGCTCTCGCGGTTGACGTCGAGCTCGCGGAACGTGACCCGCAACTGCTCCGAGACGTAGGCGGTGAGGAGCGCGGTCGCATAAAACCCGGCGAAGTTCGCGGCCATGTTGAGATAGAGCCGGGCCGAGCTCCAGGGGCTGGGAGAAAAGACACTCTGAGGTGGCAGGGGGACCACATGGTAGTACATCAGGTCCGCGAGGCCGCCGTAGAGGATCACCGCTCCGGAAGCGACGAAGAGACCGCCGCGTCGATAGAGCATCATCGACGCGGTGATGATGGTGACCAGATAAAGGAACGAGAACGGCGAGTCGAGGCCGCCGGTGAAATAGACGAGCAGAGTCTCGATGAAGAGATCGCCCCCGAACTGCAGGTAGAGATTCGCGGCACGGCTCTCGATCAGTTTCCCGGAGATGATGTAGCCGATGGAGAGAACGAACGTGAGGAGAGTGGTCGCGTAGACGAACTCGAGCGGGATCTCGAGATCGGAGGCGAACTGGATGAGGAGGGCTGCGAGCAGGAGCGTCGTCACCACGACGACGCGTACCGCGATCAATCTTCGTACGTCTGAGTGGAGCGAGTGCATTTCGGGGTGGGGAGAGGAAGATCACGAAAGGGAGAGGGCCAGCCGGCCCCCTCCCTTTCGCGCGGATCAACCGACCTTGCCGATCAGCGAGAACATCGGCATGTACATCGCGATGACGATGCCGCCGATCGCGACTCCGAGGAATGCGATCATCACCGGCTCGAGGAGCTTCATCAGACCAGCGACCGCCGTGTCGACCTCGTCTTCGTAGAAGTCGGCGATCTTCGAGAGCATCGCATCGAGGGCACCGGTCTGCTCACCGACTCCGATCATCTGGACGACCATCGCAGGGAAAACGTCGGTATCGCCGAGCGGCTCGGCAATCGTCTTTCCTTCTTCGACGGACTTCCGGGTGGCCATGATCCCGTCTTCGACGATCGCGTTTCCAGACGTTTTCGCGGTGATCTCCAGGCCGTCGAGGATGGGAACGCCGGAGCTGGTCAGGGTGGCCAGAGTACGGCAGAACCGGGCCACGGCGATCTTGCGAAGGAGCATTCCGAGAACCGGCACCTTCAGCAGGATTCCGTCGAGCACCCGCCGTCCCTTGTAGGTGTCGTGGTATTTACGCAGGAAGACGACCGTTGCGATGATCACCAGGGCGATCAGCCACCAGAAATCGGCGATGAAGTTCGAAAGCGCAATGACCACCACGGTCGGGAGAGGCAGCTCGGCGCCGAGACCCTTGAAGAGGGAGGCGAACACCGGGATGACCTTCCACAGAATGATCGCGACGACCAGGACGGCGATCGAGATGACCGACACCGGGTAAATCATGGCCGACTTGACCTGGGAGGTGAGCTTGACCGACTTTTCAATGTACACGGCGAGACGCTGCAGGATCGTGTCGAGAATACCGCCTGCTTCGCCGGCAGCCACCATGTTGGTGTAGAGGTCATTGAAGACCTTCGGATGCTTGCGCATTGCGTCGGCGAGGCTCGATCCGGATTCCACATCCTGGCGGATCTGCAGCATCGAACGCTTGAACGCCTTGTTCTCCTGCTGACTGCCGAGAATCTCCAGACACTGCACCAGAGGGAGACCGGCATCGATCATGACCGAGAACTGGCGGGTGAAGATCGCCACGAGCTGGGGCGGAACCCTGCCGCCGAACTTCCGAAGCGCGATCTCCTTCCCTTTCTCTTTCACCGCGGTCACGACGATCTGCTGCCGTCGCAGCATGGCGATCGCGGCTTCCTTCGAATCGGCAACCAGGACCCCTGTCTGGTCCTGACCCGACCGTCCCCTCCCCTTCCATTCGAAACTGGGCATTCCTCACCTCCAAGGGTAAGCGGCTTCTCGAATCACGAGGGCCGCGGGCGACTCGCTCCCACCGGTGGGACAGAGGGCGCCTGCAAGGCCCCTGCTCCGCGGGAGATCATTTCCTGCAATTCATCGGGATTGGACGAACGGCTGAGCGCGATCTGCAGCGTGATCTGCTTGCGGAAGTAAAGCGTCGCAAGCGATTGATTGAACGTCTGCATCCCGTACTTCGCCTGCCCCGTCTGCATCATGCTGTAGATCTGGTGCACCTTGTCTTCTCGAATCAGGTTCCTGATCGCCGCGTTCGGAATCAGGATCTCCATGGCCATGACCCGTCCTTTCCCGTTCGCACGCGGCAGCAGCGACTGGCAGAGGATGCCTTCCAGCACGAACGAGAGCTGGGCCCGGATCTGCGGCTGCTGGTGAGCCGGGAAGACGTCGACGATACGGTTGATGGTCTGGGCGGCGGAGTTGGTGTGCAGAGTGCCGAACGTCAGGTGGCCGGTCTCCGCGATCCGGAGCGCCGATTCGATCGTCTCGAGGTCGCGCATCTCGCCGATGAGCACCACGTCGGGATCCTGACGGAGCGCGCTCTTGAGCGCGTTCGCGAACGAATGGGTGTCGGCGTGGAGCTCCCGCTGGTTCACCACGCAGCTCTTGTGAGAGTGGAGGAACTCGACCGGGTCTTCGATGGTGATGATGTGCTCGTGGCGCTCGCGGTTGATCTTGTCGATCATCGCCGCGAGAGTGGTCGACTTCCCCGATCCGGTCGGCCCGGTGACCAGCACGAGGCCGCGGGGTTTGTTGCAGATCTCCTCGACCACCTGAGGGAGACCCAGCTCCTTGAATCCGAGGATCTCGTAGGGAATCTGCCGATAGACCGCCGCGACGGCTCCCCTCTGGTTGAACACGTTCGCCCGGAACCGCGCCAGTCCCTTAATGCCGAACGAGAGGTCGAGCTCCAGGTCCTCCTCCAGCCGGTGCTTCTGCGCGTCGGTGAGAACCGAATACGAGAGCTGTTTCGTCTCCGGAGCGGAGAGAGGCGGGATGTCGAGCGGTACGAGCTTGCCGTCGATCCGGATCTGAGGCGGAGAGTTGGTGGTGATGTGGAGATCGGAGCCTCCGCGCTCGACCATCGTCTTGAGGAGCTGATGCAGCGTCACCTGAGCCATTTTCGGATCACTCCATGAGAGAAAAAAGCACGCGCGTCATGAACCGGCTAGAGCACCGTTTCGCGGACTACCTCTTCGATCGTGGTGATTCCTTCCTTGATTTTAACCAATCCCGATCGGCGGAGGCTAATCATTCCATTATCCATCGCCTTCCGCCTCAGCTCGAGCGCCGAGGCCCCTGCGAGGATGAGCTCACGGATCTCGTCGTCGATGGCCATGACCTCGATCAGACCCACCCGTCCCTTGTATCCCGTGTTTCCACACTTGTCGCAGCCGCGGCCCTTGTAGACGCTGAACGTCCCGATCTCTTCCTTCCGATACCCGAGGTTCATCAGCGCCTGCTGGTTGATGTCCACTTCTTCCTTGCAACCCGAGCAGACTCGGCGCACCAGTCGCTGCGCTGCGATCAGAAGGACCGACGTGGCGACGAGAAACGGCTCGATCCCCATGTTCATCAGACGGTTGACCGTGGAAGGGGCGTCGTTGGTGTGGAGGGTGGAGAGCACCAGATGGCCGGTGAGCGCGGCCTTGATCGCGATCTCGGCGGTCTCGAAGTCGCGGATCTCTCCGACCAGGACGATGTTCGGATCCTGCCGCAGGAATGAGCGGAGCGTCGTGGCGAAGTTGAGTCCGATCTGCTCCTTCATCTGCACCTGATTGATCCCGGGGAGATTGAACTCCACCGGGTCTTCCGCGGTCATGATGTTCACTTCGGGAGAGTTGACCTTCGAGAGGGCGGAGTAGAGCGTGTTCGTCTTTCCGGAGCCGGTCGGACCGGTGACCAGCACCATCCCCCACGGCTTGAAGATCGCTTCCTCGAACTTGGTCAGCGACTCCTGTTCGAACCCGAGCTTGGTCATGTCGAGCCGGAGGTTGTCCTTGTCCAGCAGCCGGAGAACGATCTTCTCACCGAACAGAGTCGGGAGAACGGAGACGCGGAAGTCGAGCTCTTTCGTCTTCTCGTTCAGCTTCATCTTCATCTTGATGCGGCCGTCCTGAGGAAGCCGTTTCTCCGAGATGTCGAGCTTGGAGAGAATCTTCACCCGCGAGGTGATCGCATCGCGGAGCTTCAGAGGAGGATTCATCACTTCGTAGAGAATTCCGTCCACCCGGTAGCGGACCCTGTACTCCTTCTCGTACGGCTCGATGTGAATGTCGGAGGCCCCTCTCTTGATCGCATCGGTGAGGATCAGGTTCACCAGCTTCACCACCGGCGCCTCTTCCGACTCCGCGGCGAGAGACTCGATGTCGAGGTCCTCTTCCTCCTCCAGTACTTCGAGGTCGTCGCTCTCGGCGGCCTGGAGATCCTCCATCACCTTCTTCAGCTCGAGAGCGGCGGTCGAACCGTAGTAGTTCTCGATCGCCGCCTTGATCCCCAGCTCCGAGGCCACCACCGGCTCCACGTTGTAGCCGGTCATGAACTTGATGTCGTCCATGGCGAACACGTTCGTCGGGTCGGCCATGGCGATGGTGATCGTCGCCCCGGTCTTGTTCACCGGAAGGATGTTGTACTTGCGGGCGACGTCCGCCGGGATCAGCTTGATCACGCTCCCGTCGATCTCGAAATGGGCGAGGTTGATCGACGGAACGCCGAACTGCTGAGAAAGGCATTCGGTGATGTCCTCTTCGGACACGAACCCGAGCTTGATGAGGGTCTCCCCCAGCTTGGTGCCCGTCTCCTTCTGGACCTTGAGAGCTTCCTTGAGCTGATCCTGAGTGATCAGAGTCGCTCTGATCAGCAGCTCACCTAACCGTACGCTCATCCGTTGTGAACTCCAGCGCCCTTCACGCTCGGAGAAGAGAGGTTGATGAACCCGTTCTCCGCGCCGGGCTCAACATCGCCCGAATACTCTCGCGGCAAGTCTGCTGCGTACGGCCGCGAATGGTCCGGGCTTGAACATGATGCGTGATCTGAGGAACTTAGAGACCTTTTCCCGATTTGAAGTCTAGCATCGCGCCGAAAATCACGTCAACGACGCGGTGAAAGTTATTCGTAAGTATCACACGAGAACAGCCCGCCGGGGAAGCGCATTTCCGTATGCTCGACCGGCGATCTCCCTCTGCGACCCTCGTGCGGCATTCTCCTCTCCGCCACCGGCCACGCCCTCCGCAATCACAGAATCACTTCCTCAGCGACCCCGGATCTCGCGTCAGCACTTCTCCAATCCGGGTCAGAACCGCTTCCGGCGAGACACTGCGGATGTCGCGCGTGGTCGACCACGATTCGACGCATCGCTCCACCTGGTGGTACGGACCATTCCTCACCGGATCGGTCGGACCGTAGATCCCGACCACGTCCGTTCCGAGTGCGTCTGCGAGATGCAGCGGTCCGGTGTCTCCGGCCACCACCAGGCGCGCGTGCCTCAGGATCCACGCCAGCTCCCGCAGATTCGTCGCGGGGGCCAGTTCTGCAGTTTCGCTCCGCGCAACGACTTCCGCTGCCAATTCCCTCTCTCCCGGCCCCCATACCACGACGGACCGTATTCCGAAACGACTGCGGATCTCCTTCGCCACGATGGCGAACGACTCCGCGCCCCAGAGCTTCTCCGGCCTTCCCGCTCCCGGAAAGAGAATCGCCGTGGCACGATCCGAGACGAGTGCGAGCGTTCCATCCCGGTCGCGCGGATACCCGCTCCAGTCGAGCGCCGGTGCGGGACCGTGATGCTCGATGCCGAGAGCCGAGAGGAGGCGGATGTTCTTTTCCACCACGTGTTCCGCATCCGAAGCCGGCACTCTGCGGTTGTTCAGGAGCGCACTCACCCCCTCCCGCGCGGAACGCCGGTCGAAGCCGATTCTCGTCGTTGCGCCGGAGAGCCACGCCAGCGCGGCCGACTTCAGCAGCCCCTGAAAATCGATCGAAGTTCCCCGCCGGGAGAAGTGGCGCATCTCTTCCCGCATCAGCGAGATCTCGGCACGGGTCACTGAAGAGCTCCAGTCGCGCCGCCAGCGTTTCGTGGCAGTGGCGATGACGAGGTCGACCGGCGCGACCTGTTCCAGGAGATCGCGGTACGGCGCTTCCACCACCCACCCGATGCTCCGCTCTTCTCCGACTGCCTGGCGGAGGAGCATCACCGCCGGAAGCGTGTGGATGACGTCTCCCAGAGCCGAGAGACGGAACACGAGGATCGGGTCCGCGCCGGCAGTCACGAGCCGGACCGCCGGAGTTTCTCGACCAGATCGGAGGTCGAATGGTCCTTCGGGTCGCCGACGATCACCACCTCACCTCCGTAGGAGCGAACCAGCGCTGCTTCGGGGACAGTGTCGGCGGTGTAGTCCGTTCCTTTGCACTGCAGATCGGGTCGCAGTCTTTCAATCAGGGGCCCCACCGTGGAGTCGTGGAAGATGGTCACGAAATCGACGCCACGGATCGACGCCACGAGCTCGGCCCGCTCGAGCTCCGGCGCCAGCGGCCGCCCTTCTCCCTTCAGGAGCCGCACCGACTCGTCGCCGTTCACCGCAACCACCAGGAGGTCGGCCACTGCTGCAGCCGCGAGCAGATATCGCACGTGTCCGACGTGGAGAAGATCGAAGCATCCGTTCGCCAGAGCGATGCTCTTCCCGCTCCGTCGCTCCTGCTGCACCGACGCTACCAGCTGCTCGATCCCGACCACCCTTCCCGGCAGGATCACCCGTCTCTGCTCCATTCTCCCTTCCTCCGGATCCACCCGATTCCAGCCTGCCGCCCCCACCACGGACGCGCACGAGCTCCAGTCGACGTCCCCGAGTCGCGGGTCAGTCCGAGCTTTCCACCGCACGACGCAGCTCGTCGGCGGAGACGGTCGCCGTCCCCATCTTCATCACCACGATTCCGCCGGCGAAATTCGCCAGCCTCGCGGCTTCTTCGAATGAAGCGCCGGCGGACAGGGCGAGAGTGAACGTCGCGATCACCGTGTCGCCCGCGCCCGTGACGTCGGCGACCTGGTTGGTTCCCCACACCGGGATCAGCATCGGCTCCGCACGTCCGCGCTCGAACAGCGCCATCCCTCTCGATCCCCTCGTGATCAGAATCGCCTCGGCGTCGAGCGCTCCCCGCAGCGCCTCGCCGACCGCGGTGAGCGTCTCTTCCTCCGGCCCCTCGTAGAGCGACAGACCGGCAGCCGCTGCCGCTTCTTCTTCATTGGGAGTCGCTGCGGTGACGTCCGGATAGCGGAGAAGGTCGAAGCGGGAGTCGAGTGTGACCGGCCTTCCGCGTGCGAACCCGGTCAGGTTCGCCACCAGCGAAGGAGTGACCGTTCCATATCCGTAGTCCGAGATCAGCGCCGCATGTGCGATCGCGAGCTGATCGCGAAGGATCCACCCGAACCGATCCTGCTCTTCGTCGCTCAGGGCGATCGATTCCTCGATGTCGTATCGCACGATCTGCTGACGGGCCGAGTGCGGCATCCCGCCGAGCACCCGGATCTTGGTCGGTGTACGGTAGCGGTCCGCCCGGAGGATTCCGCTGCAGTCGACCCCTTCTTCGGTCAGCCGGCGCACCAGGGCGTCGCCCGCTTCGTCCTTTCCCAGCACGGAGATCGGAATCGGGACGCCGCCGAGAGAAAAGATGTTGTTGATCGCATTGCCTGCCCCGCCGAGGAGAAGGTCGTCACGATACTGCCGGAGAATCAGCACCGGCGCCTCCCGGGAGATGCGCTTCGGAGTGCCGTAGATGAAACGGTCCGCGACGATGTCACCGTAGACGATGACCAGGCGTCCCTTCATGGCGTCGACGATCTCGAGGAGTCGGGTGCGTGCGGACATGGCCGACAGAATAAACGGAGTTGGATTGAGTGGGTAGTCTCGAGCTTCAGAAAATCGTTTCCGCCCCTCGGCCGATCGCGACCACTTCATCGGAAGCATCGAGCGGACGGAGGTGCGGGCACGTGGAAGAACTCACTCCTCGGGGGTCAGGTCCGCATTCCGAAGAGAGATCTTCTCTTCGGTGGAGAGGATCGCCTCGATGTCCAGAACGAGATAGACCTCGTCTTCCATCCGGATCACGCCGACGAACAGTTCTCCTGCCAGCCCCCGGATGATCTCCGGCGAGGGGAGGATCGCGTCGAGATTCACGTTCAGAATCCGGTGCACCTGGTCGATCCGCATCCCGATCACTCCTTCGGAGGTCCGGGTGACGAGCACCAGGCTCGTCTCGACGCCTCGCGGGCTCTCCGGAAAGAGTCGTTCGCGAAGATCGATCACCGGGATCACCTCGTTGCGGAGGACGATGATTCCTTCGATGAACTCGGGAGCCTTCGGCACCGGAGTGGTCCTCTGGTACGGAATGATCTGGCGGAGGGCCATGATGTCGATCACGAACAACTCGTCCGCCACCTTGAAGCTGATCAGGCGGACCGCCCTCGAAGCGTCTGCGGTCGTGGACTGGTTCGCGCGCGTGGCCATGATCTCTCGCCTGCCGGCGACTCAGCTGCGGATCCGGAAGCGCCGCACTTCCTCTTCCAATGATCGCATCGCTTCGTTCAGCAGCGAGATCGAGTCGGCCATCTCGGCGGCCGAGCCGCGGTTGACTTCCGCGATCTCGCGCATCCGTTCCATCATGTTGACGATCTTTTCGCTCTCACCCGCCTGGCCGGACGTCACTTCGTGGATCTCGTGCACCATGTCGATCATCGTCTCGGCGGCCTTCGAGATCATCACTGAACCGGTCTGCTGTTCCGTCGAGGCCTGACGGACGTAGCGGGTGACCTCCCGCATCGATTCGACCGCCTTCATGATGTGACCCGACCCGGTGGCCTGCTGCGTGGTGGCCGCGTTGATCTGCTTGACCATCTCGCGGACCCGCTCGATGGAGCCGGTCACATTCTCGCTCCCCTTCGCCTGCTCCTTCGTCGCCGAAGCGATCTCCCGGGTCATGTCGAGGGTACGGGTGGCCGCTTCGATGATCCGGTTCAGGGCGCGTCCCGCTTCGTGCGCGAGGTTGACCCCGGTCTCTACGTTGCGGGAGGCCCCGCCCATGGAGTGGAGGACGTTGGAGACTTCCTCCTGGACCGAGTGAATCAGGGTCGCGATCTCTTTGGTCGAGGTCGCGGTGCGCTCGGAGAGGTCGCGAATCTGTGCGGCGACGACCGAAAACCCTTTCCCCTGCTCGCCGGCCTGGGCCGCGAGGATCGCGGCGTTCAGTGCGAGAAGGTTGGTCTGCTCCGCCACGTCTTCGATCACGCTGAGAATTTTCCCGATCTCCGTCGAGCGGTCACCGAGACGAGAGACGACGGCATTCGAGTCGATGACCGAGCGGCGGATCTGTTCCATCCCGTCCATCGTCTCCCGCACCGCCTTCATCCCCGACTCGGCTGCCTCGCCGACCGTGTTCGCGAGCTCGTACGACCTGGCGGCATTCGTCTCCACCTGGCCGATCGAGGCGCTCATCTGCACCATCGAAGAGGAGGTGTCGGTGACGAAGTTCTGGAGGAAATCCATGTTCTGGTCGACCTCGTTGATCGACGAGACCATCTCTTCGGTGGCCGATGCGGTCTCTTCGACCGACGCGAAGAGCGTATCGGTGTGGCGTGTCACCTCCTCGATCGAGGCGACCATCTGCAGAATCGACGACGAAGTCTCCTCGGAGGATGCGGAAAGACTCTCCACGTTCTCCGAGATCTTCCGAATCCCTCCATTGAGTTTGTCGATCGAGAAGTAGGTGTCGTCGAGGACCCCTCCCTGTTCATCGATCCGCTCCATCACCGTGCCGGATCGGCTCGCGACGAGGTCCGCGACTCCACGAACCTTCACCTGCGACTGGGAGAGCTTGGAGATGGTCCCCTCGAGACTGGATGTCATGGAGTTGAACGCATTGGCGAGGTCACCCAGCTCGTCGTTCGAAGTGACCTCCGCCCGGCGAGTCAGATCGCCCCCGGCGACTTCTTTCGCCGTCTCTGCGAGATTGAGGATCGGCCGGACGATCAAACGCGCACCGAGGAGTGCGAGCGCAGCCGCGACCACCACGGCGAGAAGAATCACCAGCACGTTGCTCAGGATGGTTCCCTTCAGCGCCTCGTTGACGTAGTGCTGATTGAATGCGAGCCGGACGTAACCGTGCGGTTTCGCGCTGGGAGAGGCGGGATCCTCGCCTGACGCATACATCGGACGAACGCTCAGATAGAGAACCGCGCCATTCGAAAGCTGGCTCGTGCCATTCCATGCGGAGCGGGTGGTCGGGAGTTTCGCGAACTCCGCCGGACGTTTCGCGGCCTGCATCGAGGCGAGGATCTTTCCTTCCCCCGAGACGAAGTCCGCGTATTCGATGGCCGGATTCTTCGAGATGTTATCGAGGATCCCCTTCAGATCGTCCGAGAGGCCGAACATGACGTAGTAGCCCGCCGTCGCCTGGAGCGAATCGGCGATCGCTTCGGCCTGGATCCGGGTCTGGTTCTCGATCGTGCGTCGCACGCCGATCTGCTGGATGATCACGATCAGCAGCGCGATGACGAGCGTCTGGAGAGTGAAGGCTACGACGAATTTGCTGCGCAGCCGGAAGCGGAAACCGCTGACACCGTTCGACATCGCGGACAGTGTATTCCCTGCGCAGGCATCCGTTCAATACGGCTGAGCCATTTCGAGGAGATTGATGATCGGAGAAGATGGATCGTGAATCGGAGAGCGCGACGCTCTTCCCTCGCCGCAAAACGGCCCCTGAACTCCTCCCTCCTCGATGTTCCATCTGCGGTCGTCCAGCCGAGTCTCCGCGATCCACAATCCACGATCCACGATCCTCGATCCTCGATCCTCGATCCCCAATCCTTTCAGATCCTCGATGCCTTTCAGATCCTCGATGCCTTTCAGATCCTCGATCCTCGATCCCCGATCCTCGATCGCCAATGCCTTTCAGATCCTCAATCCTCGATCCTCGATCCTCGATGCCTCTCAGATACTCGATGCTTTCGATCCTCGATCCTCGATCTCCCTGCTATCATCTCGGCGATGCCGGTGATTCGATGTCAGAGCTGCGGCCGGGCGTACGAAGTCCCTCCCGCAGTCGCGGTCACGCTGCCGACTTCCATCGCGCCATGCGAGTGCGGCGATCTCCTCTCCGGCAACCGCGCCGCACTTCTCGCCCGCTTCGCGGAAACGGGGAATCTGCACGAGATCGACATGTCGGCATTCAGGGTGGAGGCCGAAGCGGCACCGATGATCGTCGAGCGGACCGACGAGGCGCCCTGGGAGGCCGAAGCGCCACGCTCGCTCCGCCTGATCGCTCTCGGAGCTGAAGAGTCGATCAACACGGTCTACTCGATCGGTCAGCATCCGCTCTGGATCGGGCGGAAGGGCTGCCAGGTCGAGATTGACGACGCGGAGCTCTCCATCCGTCACTGTTCGATCGGTCAGCGCGGAGGCGAGCTGATTCTCCGCGACGCGGATTCCCACACCGGTACGTTTTTCGACGGTGAACCGGTGTACGAGGCGGTGATCGGCGAAGGAACACACCTGATCCGCATCGGATCTGCGCTGGTCTGCGTGGAGGCCACCGACGAGCCGGGGATTCCGGTGGAGCCCGTCACGCTCGACACGGGAGACCTCCTGGAGGCATCGCCTCAACTGCTGCGGAAGCTTCATGCAAGGGCCGCGAGATCGGCCGCGACGAAGAAAATAGTCCTCCACTGCATCGAGGGACCGCTGATCGGGAGAGACTTCGAGGTTCCGCAGGAAGGGATCGTGGTCGGCCGGGAGGGCGCACTCCGCGTTCCGGACGAGTTCCTCTCCCGCAAGCACTTCGTCCTCTTCCGGGATCCTGAAGGGAGCCTCCGGATCCGCGACCTCGGCAGCCGGAACGGCACCTTCCTGAACACCCTCCCTGCGCGAAACGCGAAGATCCATCCGGGTGACGAGATCCGCGCCGGAGTGAACCGCTTCCGGCTCGAAGAGCGTTGACCGCGAGAGCTTCGGCTTCTCATCATCGCATGCAGCGCGATCTGCACTCCGGGCAGAAATGCCGGGGGCACGGATCCTCCGATCCGCCACGTGGATTACGGCGCGTGCGCGACCGCAGCCTCACCCGCGTCCCCGGCAGAAGCGCAGCTGAGATGGCGTGAGAAATTCGCGCTCGCGCGATATACTTTCCCAAAAATCCTCATTCTCGACCGGGAGCGCACATGCCACGAGCCGACCCCCGAATCGCTGCAGTGCTCGACGCATTCTCGCAGTTGCTCGACAAGAATCTCGAACTGATCGAGGGCGACGGCGAGAACGACGTCTCCGTCCACGCCCCTCCCGGGGCTCTTTCCCATCTGGCCCTCCGCACCGCGGACGGTTCCCGTTTCGCCGGCGTCGAGCGGCTCTTCGCCTCGGAGCTTCTCGGGCTGATCGCGCGGGACCTGGCCAACCGGGCGGACCTCGGCTCCCTCGAGCAGCGACTCGCCCTTCTCGAGCGCGAGAATGCGGAGCTGATGGTTCGCAACCGGGCCCTGACCGAGCTGTCGGTCCGCGATTCACTCACCGGGCTCTACGCCCGCTGGTATCTGCTCGACAAGATCGAGTCGGAGATGAACCGTGCCCTCCGTCACGAGAAGCCCCTCACCCTGATGATGCTCGATCTCGATCATTTCAAGCAGGTGAACGACTCGTTCGGTCATCCGGTCGGAGACCGCGTCCTCCAGGTGATCGGACAGGTCGTCCGCGACAGCTGCCGCGTCTACGACATTCCCGGCCGGTACGGTGGAGAAGAGTTCTGCCTTCTCCTCCCCGAAACGACGCTCGACAACACCTATCCGGTGGCCGAGCGGATCCGCAAGCGGGTCGAGAACACCCCCTGCTGGGTCGATGGCGCCGAGGTCAGGATCACCACGTCCGTGGGGATCGCCGGGACGGACAACGTGCCGCGCGAAGCGCTCTTCAGCTCCGCCTCACTCATCGAGCGCGCCGATCGCGCCCTCTACGCCGCCAAGGAGAGCGGCCGGAACCGGATCGAAGTGTGGTCGGCAGCGCTTCCGCCGGCACACCCCAAGCCACTGACAGCCATCGGGCGATTTTTTACGTCTCCTGTTCCCCCTCTCCTCTTGACTTACGCCCCGTTACCGCTCATATTTGCGGTGAGGAGGCGGTCATGACCTACCTGACGGAAAGACAGCGCGACATCCTCGATTTCATCCGGAGTTTCCGGAAAAAGAAAGGTGTCGCCCCGACGCACCGTGAGATCTGCGATGCCTTCGGCTTTTCCTCTTACGGGACGGTCTATAAACACCTCTCGCTGCTGGAGAAGAAGGGGCTGATCCGCCGCGACTGGAACCAGAAGCGCAGCGTGGAGATCGTGGAGGACGACGAACGGCCGGCGGTACGGGAGCTTCCGCTGCTCGGCACGATCGCGGCCGGTCTCCCCCTGGAGGTCCACGAAACCGCCGAAACCTATGCCGTTCCCGACTCTCTGACCGGCCGGGGTGAGAATTTCGTGCTGAAGGTGCGGGGAGAATCGATGATCGAGGACGGAATCCTCGACGGCGACTTCGTGATCATCGAGCGCAGCCAGATCGGCGGAAAACGGTCAGATGGTCGTCGCGATGGTCGCTGGAGAGGTGACCCTCAAGCGGTTCTACCGCGAAGGGGAACGGGTCCGGCTGCAGCCGGCGAACGCGGCGATGGCGCCGATCTTCGCCCGGGCTTCGGACGTCGTGATTCAGGGACGGGTGATCGGACTGATGCGTCGGTTCTGACCGGCGAGATGCGTCGACCAGGGAGGAGGAAGCACGATGAGAACGCACGTCGTACTGAAGCTTCGAGATCTGCGGATCGAGCGCGGATGGACCCAGCAGGAGCTGGCTGCGCGCTCTGGAATCGGAGTCAAGTCGATCAGCTCGTTCGAGACGGGAGATCGAATCGAATCGATGAAGATCGGTCAGCTCGAGAGTCTGCTCGCAGCGTTCGGAGTCTCGGACCGTGAATTCTTCGGGTTCTCCGACGAGGAGATCTTCAGCCCTGACCCTTCCGAAGATGAGCGCCTCCTTCTCGACGAGATCCGTCTTCTTCCGAACCTTGCGCGGCGGGCCCTTCTCGAAAAGTTCCGCGCGATGGCGGAAACCGCAGGCGACGCACTCTCGCTGCAGCCGAACCGCCCGCTCCAGACCTTCGAGTCCGACTGGCGGATGCTGAATTCGCAGAACTGAGATCCGGCTCGGGGATCGGCGGGAGGCACTCGTTTCAACGGTACTGCGCGGCGCGCTTCCGCCAGATCTCCGCATCCGCATGATCGTCCAACGCATCGAGACTCGACGCAGCGGCCTCGCATGCCTGCGGATTCGGGTTTGCCCCGATCATCCCGTCCAGCACCCGGTCGGCGTCGTCCGCTCTTCCCTCGATCCGGTAGATCGCCGCGAGAGTGGTGAACGCCTGCAGATTGTGCGGAAATCTCCGGATCTCTTCCTGGAATGCCTTCTCCGCGCCGGCGGGATCTCCCCTGGTCGCCAGGATGTGCCCGCGCAGGAACGCCGAACGCTCCACCGGCTTCGACCCCGCGGGCCTTCACCTCGGATTCTTCACGTTCCAGCAGCTGCATCGCTTCCTGCAGCCGCCCCTCCTTGATCCGGCACTGCGCGAGGAGGACCATCGCGCCGAGGCGGAAGTTCGGATCGTCGATCGCCGCATTCGCTTCGCGCTCGGCGGTACCGAGATCACCCTGACCGAGCGCGATGCGTCCCAGCAGGGAGTGAGCCGCCGCGGGGCTCGACGCCATCGCGAGCTCCGCATGTTTCCGCGCTTCCTCGTACCGCCCCATGCGCAGGAGAACCTCTCCCAGCGACAGGCCGTACTCGTCCGCCAGTGACGGCATCAGCTCGATCGCCTTCCGGTACGCCGCCGCCGACTCTTCGAGATCTCCGCTCTTCTCGTACAGCGTCCCCAGTTTGTTCCACGCGTCGGTGAACCGCGGATTCAAGGCGAGGATCTTCCGGTACTCGGTGATCGCTTCGGCGAGGCGACCGTTCGCTTCGAGTCTCCCGGCATCGATCATCAGGTTGATCTCTCCCATGTGGTCCTTCGGATCGGGGAGAGGTCCGTCCTTCGCGCTGCTCGACCCCCCGAGGTAGCCGAGAGCGGCGAGCTTCGCAGCCTCCTCCGGAGAGACCGCGGACGAGGGCTCGATCTCCAGCGGATGACGTTCGGCCTCTTTCTTCAGCGAGGCGTAGATGCGACGCTGCTGCGAGAGGATGTTGACTTTCTCTTGCGGATCCTGGCGCAGGTCGTAGAGCTCCGGCCGCGGGGCCTCGATGTAGTGATGCTCGCCTGCAATCACCGACTGAAGCGGGCTCCAGCCGAGATGGATTCGCGGAAAGAGACTCTCCGAGTAGATGTCGCGCGGCACGGCGGAGGCGTGGAGAGAGAAGAGGTCGGCGCCTTCCAGCCTTCCGGGCGCAGCGATCCCGGTGAGCGCTGCGAGTGTGGGAAAGACGTCGATGAGCTCGGCCGGATCGGAGATCGTGGAACCCGCACGAGCGTTTTCGGGAAGCTTGATGATCAGAGGAACCTGGAGATCCTCGCGATAGAGGAACACGCCGTGTTCCTGCTCACCGTGATCGTTCAACCCTTCGCCGTGGTCGGACAGAAGAACGATGACCGCCCGATCGTAGAGCCCCTTCTCCCGGAGGCGATCGAGAAGCCTCCCGACGATTGCATCGCTGGCGGCAATCTCACCGTCGTAGGGCGAGCTCGCGTATTTCGTCCGGTAGGGTTCCGGAGGCTCATACGGGAAATGCGGTTCGTAGATGTGGAAGAAATAGAAGAAAGGCTTCGCGTCGTGGGTCTCGATCCAGCTCTGCGCGATCTTTTCCGTGACGTCACCCGGCCGGCTCAAGCCGCCGATCGGCTCTCCGGCACGATTCGCGATCGCATCATCGTACTGGTCGAAGCCGCTCGCGATTCCCGTCGAGCTGCGGAGGACGTACGCCGACACCGCACCGCCGGTCGCGTAGCCCGCCGCTCTGAAGGCGGCCGCCATCGTCTCGTGCTTCGTGCCGTCGAGGCGGTATCCGATGTTGTTGCGCACTCCATTGTCCGGAGGAACGAGCCCGGTGAAGATCGCGGCGTGTGACGGCAGGGTGAGGGGAACGTGCGAATACGCCCGTTCGAACAGGACGCCATCTCTGCGCAGAGCGTCGATGGCCGGCGTGGCCACCCCGGCGTAGCCGTATGCGGGAAGATGATCCGATCGAAGAGTATCAATGGAGATGAGAATCACGGGGGCGCGCTCGGAGTCCGGCAGGCGCTGGTCAGGCCGTCTGCAGCCGGAGGCGACGAGGACTAGAGCGAGCAGAGCGAAAACGAATCGACGCATGAGGTCTCCGGGCCGCAGCAACGGCTCCGGAGGGTGCAAAATTCGGGGGTTCCGGTCACGAAATCGTGATCGTTCTCATGCGGCGAGACGACACCGGCGACCGAGGTCCGGCCACTCCGTCCGGATTCTCCGCGCTTACTCATAGTTACGGTCTTCTGGGCGGACAACACCCCAGCGGGAGACGACGCCGAGGGGCGGATCCTCTGATCCGCCGCGCTCATCGCGTTCGGCGCGGATCGAAACCACATCTGCGGCAGAAGCGCAGCCGGTCGACGTGCGCTGACGCTTCGCGCTCACCCAAAATCACGGTCTTCTTCGCGTACAACACCCCAGCGGGAGACGACGCCGAGGGGCGGATCCTCTGATCCGCCGCGCTCATCGCGTTCGGCGCGGATCGAGACCACATCTGCGGCAGAAGCGCAGCCGGTCGGCGTGCGCTGACGCTTCGCGCTCACCCAAAATCACGGTCTTCTTCGCGTACAACACGATTCTCGCGACGGATCCCGCAGGGCGGGATCCGCACCCCAGAGGGAGATAGCGCCGAGGGCGCCGCTATGCGGCGGTGGAATTCTTCACTTCGCGCGCGCCCGCCATTTCGCGGCGAGATCCGATGCGCCGAGCTGCGAAAACGCGTCTGCCGCCATCTTCGCGCTCGACGGGTCGGGGTTCGCCTTCACCATCTGTACCGCGAGTTGATCGGCCTCCTCATTGCGACCCGCGAGAACGTACAGAGCGGCGAGACGGATCCACGCCTCCCGGTCGTGCGGATAGCTCTTCATCTCCTCACGGAATGCCGTTTCCGCTTCGGCGAGGCGGCCCATCCTGGCGAGGAGGTCTCCGCGCGCGAATTCCAGCAGCGGAATCGATTCGGACTCTCCGTTGCGCACGCGGGCCGACGCATCGTCGAGAAGCGTCAGCGCCTCGGGGAAGCGCCGCTCGAGGGTGAGTGCCTGGGCCTTCAGCACCATGGCGCGGACCCGCGTCGGCCGGGCGCTCATCGCTGCGTCGGCGTGCTTCGCGGCATCCGCCGGATCTCTCCGCGCGAGAGCGATCCGCCCCAGGAGCAGCTCCGCGTCGTGCGGGTCGCTCGCCACGCCGATCGACGCGTGCGTCGCGGCCTGATCGAGCTCTCCCATCTGGAGGTACACCCAGCCGAGAGAGAGTGCCGGCCCGGCAGAGGATGCGGGAGAGAGTGCGATCGCGCGCCTGTAGCTCGAAGCTGCTTCCCCGAGTCTGCCGGAGCGTTCGCAGAGACCTGCCAGCTCGATCCACGCATCCATGACTCCCGGATTTTTCTGGAGAAACGATTCGAATTTCCGGATCGCCGTGTCGGAATGGCCGCTCTTCGCGAGCGTCCAGGCCTCGTCCATCACCGCCAGGTCGCCGATCCGTTCTTTCGGATCCGGCAGCGGTCCCTCAGGAGTGGAAGAGGAGCCGAGGTAGCCGAGCGCAGCGAGCTTCTTCGCTTCTTCCGGGTCGATCTGTTGCGGTGTTTCCAGAGACCGCCGGAATGGAGCAATCGCGGTCTTCAGAGTCGCCAGCTGCCGGCGCTGCTCAGAGGCGATGTTGCTCTTCTCGTGCGGATCGGAGACGACGTCGTAAAGCTCCGGAGAAGGGGCGTCGATGAAGTGGAGGTGCTCCGAGACGAGCGATCGCAGCTCGCTCCAACCGAGGTGCAGCCGCGGGTACATCGTCTCGCTGAAGATCGTCCGTTGCGATCCCGGAGCGGCGTTCGCACTGGCGAGAAGCGAGACTCCTTTCGCGTCCGCCGGCGGGGAGAATCCGGTCAGCTGAGCGAGGGTCGGGAGGACATCGATCAACGCGACCGGCGCCGCCACCGTCTCTCCCGCCCTCTTTCGGCCGGGGAGCTTCAGCATCAGCGGTACGTGGATCGCTTCGCGATAGAGGAAGATCCCGTGTTCCTCTTCGCCGTGGTCTCCGAGTCCTTCGCCGTGGTCCGAGAGGAACACGATGATCGCGCGGTCGTAAATTCCTTCGGATCTCAGCCAGCCGAGAAAATCAGCGAGCTCGGAATCGACCGCAGCGATCTCCCCGTCGTACGGATTCGCGGCGTACTTCGTGCGGAACGGCTCGGGAGGATCGTACGGCGTGTGCGGCTCGAAGAGATGGAGAAAGAAGAAGAACGGCTTCGATTCCCTCGCGCCGATCCACTCTTTCGCGATGGCGATCGTCTCCGTACCAGGTCGCTGCAGTCTCCCGAGCGCCTCGTCGCGACGGACCTCGATGTTCGAGTCGTAGAAATCGAATGCCGGCGCGAGACCGGTCTCGCCTCGAAGAACATACGCAGAGACTGCGGCGCCCGTTGCGTAACCCTCCTCGTGGAGGAGCGAAGGGATCGTAGGGTGCTTCGAGGCGTCGAATCGGTACCCGAGATTATCGCGCACGCCATCGTCCGCGGGGAGAAGTCCGCTGAGGATCGAGCTGTGAGAGGGAAGCGTGAGCGGGACCTGCGAATACGCGTTTTCGAAGAGAATCGCATCACGACGGAGCGCATCGATGGCGGGAGTGGCGACGCCGCGATACCCGTATGCGGGGAGGTGATCCGCGCGGAGAGTGTCGACGGAGATGAGGATGACCGGAGCGCCCGGAGCGATCGCTGCTGCAGCGGGCGATGGAACGCTTTGCCGTTCACGCGCGCACGACGCGAGGAGCGAGAGGAGAGCGAGAAGAAGGACGAGTCGTCGCAAAGCTGGTTCCGTAGGCCGATTCTCCGGCGCGCGGTGCGCGGTTTCGGGGCGCCGGATCTGTCGGTCGCTAACGACGGTTCCGGCCGGATTATTCGGGATCGAGGCCCAAAGAAAAAAGCCCCGGCCGAAGCCGGGGCTCTGAAACGTCTCTCAGAAGAGTCCGATCAGAAGCGGACGCCTGCCGAGAAGCGGTACTCACGCGGGGTCTGGAAGTCTCCCGGTCCCAGCGCGTTGCCGAAGTTCGCACCCTTCCTCCAGTTCACACCTTCCACCGGAGTCTCGGTGAAGGGATTGAACGTCTGGAGGCTGCTCGTGTTGCGGGCAGTCAGGATCGTGGTGTCGCCACCGAGCTGCGCGCTCTCGTTGAAGGCGTTGATCAGCTCGCCCTGGAGGAAGAGCTGGACGCCGTGGATCGGCAGCGCGTAGTTGAGCCCGAGGTCGGTCGATGTGATGTTGTCCCAACGCTCGGCACCGCGGCCGGAGAAGTAGTAGTTCTCATAGCTCGGGGGCGTGGAGTATCCGGGGTTCGTCACGTACGCGCGGATCGGAATGGTTCCGACCAGAGAGTAGGGCGAGCCGGAGTCGAAGCGCTCGAGCACGGAGAAGTTGAAGTTGCCGAACGCGGTCGGCAGGTCGTATGCCGCCCAGGCGCGCAGCTTGTGGCGCTGGTCGGTATTGAGGTAGCCGGTCGGGTTGTTCCACGACTCCTGCCAGTACTCGGGGTACTGGAGGGTGTCGGTGACCGGGCCGCTGCCGGAAGTCTCACCGTTCGAGTTGCCGCGAGTCTTCGAGTAGGTGTAGTTGAGGCCGAGGTTCAGGCGCTGGATGGCGCGGTACGCCGTCTGCAGCTGAAAGGCTTCGTACTTCCGGTCGAAGAAGTCGGTGTTCTCGATCCACGACATGTCGTTGCCGTCCGGCGTCTGGCCGGTCTGGAGGTCGCGGACGTTGGTGTAGAAGCGGTTCCAGTTCCGGTTGATGTAGTCGATGCGGGCGAACCCGTTGGTTCCGATCTGCGTTCCGAAACCGACCTGGTACTCGTCGACGTACGGGGTCTGAAGCTGCCCGTTGAACCGTGACGTGGCGCCCGGAATCGAAACGTAGTTCGGGGTTGCGTCGAGGCCGCCGATGCTGTGGAACCAGTTGAAGATCTGGGTCATCACTTGTTCGGTGGTCATGCTTCCCGGAGTTCCGTCGGCATTGAGGTTGATCGGATCACCGGTGTAATCCCACTCGAAGTATGCCGGACGGCCTGCAACCGAAGTCGAGTTGCCGATCGTCTCTGCAACCTTGGAGGTGTAGCGGCTGTAGCTCGCGTTGACGCGATATTTGCCGTTGCCCTTGAGGTCGTAGATGGCACCGACGCGCGGGCTGATGTTCGAGTCGTCGGCGATGGTGTGACCTGCGCTGTCGACCGCGTTGTTCCGGTCGTAGCGCACGCCGAGGTTGAAGCTGAAGTTGCTGTTGAGGTCCCACTTGTCGTTCGCGTACAGCGATTCGGTGGTCAGGTCGGATCCGAGGGAAGCCTCGAGAACCGGCCAGTATTCCAGCGTGTCGCCGGGGACGTAGGCCCACTGCATGGCGCCGTTCGCTCCGCGGGTCCAGGGAATCGTGTAGATGTTGACGAAGTAGTTGCTGCCGGACTGGTAATTGTTCGACAGACGCGACTCGGAGAAGTTGTCGTAACCGGCAACGATGTTGTGATTGCCGAGCGCCCGGCTCGAGAGGTAGTAGCTGAGCTTCGCGCCGTAGTCTTCGTTGTCGCGCTTCTCGGGATCGCAGACGCCGCAGAAGACCGGGGCCGCGAAGAAGCCGCCCGTCACGATGCCGTCGTATCCGGCCGTGCCGTGAACTTCGTCACGGAAGTCTCCGCCGGAGCCTTTGAACGTGAAGTGCTTCTGGGAGTAGTTGGCCTCGAGAAGGAGGCTGTTGGTGAGGATGCCGTTGTACTGGACGACTTTGAAGTCGTTCGGCAGCGAACGGGAAACGTCGAGGTTGGTGAGCTCGAGACAGTAGACGAAGCAGTTGTTCGTCTGGTCCCGACTGATGTCGAGGTAGGAGCCGACGAGGGTGTGCTTCGGAGTGATCTGTCCGGTGAGCTTTGCTTCGACGCGCCGCTCTTTGTCGCCGACGGTGTAGGAGACGTCGCTCATTCCGAGCTGCGCCTGGTTGTCGGTCTTGTAGTAACGGCCGGCGGTGAAGAACCAGAGACGATCGCGGATGATGCGTCCGCCGAGGGTCGCCTCGTAGACGTCGTTCATCGTGTCGAGGTGATCGGCCTCACTTGCGTACGGAGTCTTCGCGGTCCACTTCGGGTTGGTGATCGAGTCGCGGAAGGATCCGTGGAACTCGTTGCCGCCCGACTTGGTGATCGCGCTGACCACGCCCCCGGTGAACCGGCCGTACTCGGCCGAGATCGCACCGGTCATGACGGTGGTCTCCTGAATCGCGTCCTCGATGAAGAGGTTGTGCGACTGTCCGCGGACGTTCTCGTTCGTGACCGCACCGTTCACCAGGAACAGGTTGTCGTACGAGTACGCACCGGAGATGACCACGCCGTTGTTCGGCCCGGTGTTGGTGGTGCCGGGAGCGAGAAGGGTCGTGGCGTTCAGGGTACGGCCCATCGGAAGCTCGTCGACCAGGTTCGAATTGATGTTCGACTGGACTTCCTGCGTTTCGAGCACTGCCGGCGCGCTCGCGGTGACCGTGATTGCCTCGGCGACCTTCGAGAGTTTCAGGTCGGCATTCACGGAGCCGCTCTGAGCGAGTCCGATGTGCTGCGTCTTGCTCACGGTCTGCATCCCTTCCATCTCGAAGGTGACCGTGTAATCGCCCGGCGGGATGGCCGGGAAAACATAACCGCCGTTGACATTCGTCACGGAGGATCGGGTGCCCTGAAGGGCCGGAGACGAGATGGTGACAGTCACGCCCGGAAGCGGCTGTCCCTCATTCGTCACCGTACCGGTCAGGGTCGATGTGGTTCCCTGCGCGAACAGACTCGAAGCCGCGAGCAGCAGAACCGCGATCAAAACCAGACTGCGCGGTGCTTTCATAAAACCCCCTGTCAATTAGGAATCGGACTACGATTCGGACGGCATTATTACAAATTCGTTACCACTTGTGTCAAATCGGCGAAGTCTCTCTCCGAAAAGAGGTTGGCCCGATCGCCCGGATCCTCCGTCCGGGCCGATCTTCAGGATTCCGGATTCCGCGAACGGTTCGCTGAACTTTTTGCGACGAAACCGTTTCGAAGTCCCGGGCGACCCGAGGCCGCGCCTCTCCTCAGCGCCGGACGGTGCGCCTTACCCCGGACTGTCCCGGGTTACCCCTCGGCTGCGCGACAACTCCGGGGTCTCTCCTCGTCTCCCGGAACGAAAAAGCCCCGGCCTTCCGGCCGGGGCTCGAGAATCCTCGGTTGGGAGCGTTCCGTCAGAAGCGGACGCCCGCCGAGAAACGGTAGGTTCGTGGCAGCTGGTAGTCGCCCACGTTGAGCGCCTTCCCGAAGTTCGAACCGTACTGGTAATTCACGCCGAGAACCGGCGTGTCGGTGAACGGATTGAACGCCGCGCAGCGGGAGCCGTCGGCCTGATGGCAGTTGCTGTTGCGTGCCGTCAGGACCGTCGTATCGCCGGCGATCTGCGCGTTCTCGTCGAACGCGTTGAGCAACTCGCCCTGCAGGAAGAGCTGCACCGTCCTGATCGGGAACGTGTAGTTGACCGACAGATCGGTCGCGGTCACGTTGTCCCAGCGGAACGCGCCGCGGTCGCTGAAGTAGTAATTGATGTTGCTCGGCGGGGTGTTGTAGCCGTAGTCGCCGATGATGCTCGCGTCGTTGATGCCGCCGACTGCCGAGTACGGGGTTCCCGAGTCGTACCGCTCGAGCGCGCTGAAGTTGAAGTCGCCCGCCGGAGTCGGGAGATCGTACG
Source organism: uncultured Acidobacteriota bacterium (assembly GCA_963741955.1). GTDB lineage: Bacteria > Acidobacteriota > Thermoanaerobaculia > Gp7-AA8 > Gp7-AA8 > CAVUKB01. Next base: position 401,659 of record CAVUKB010000010.1, on the reverse strand, counting down.
TCACCCAGACGCGGGCCTTGTGACGCTGGTCTTCGGCGAGGTAGCCGATGGGGTTGTTCCGCGCGAACGCGGTGTACTCCGGATAGTAGTCGCTGCCGGTTCCCGCAACGGGTCCGGAGCCACTGGTCTCACCTTCGAGGTTCCCGCGAAGCTTCGACCAGGTGTAGTTGCCGCCGAGCGTCAGGGGCCGCATGATCCGGTAATTGCCCTGGAGCTGGAAGGCTTCGTACTTCCGGGTGAACTCGTCGCTGTTCTGGACGATGGCGACGTCGACGTAGCCGTTGGCCAGAGGATCGAACGCCTGTCCGGTCGACTGGTCGGTACGGGTGGTGTAGAAGTCGTTCCACTTCCGGTGGATGTAGTCGAGGCGGAGGAATCCGTTCCCGAGCTGGCTTCCGACGCCTGCGGTGTACTCGTCGACGCCGGGAGACTTGAGGCTGTTCGGGATCTGGGTCTGAATTCCGTTGCTGCCGCCGCCGAGCAGGAAGTCGGTGTTGTTCACTCCACCCACGCTGTCGAACCACGAGAAGAGCTGCGCGAGCGCCTGCGTGGTCGGCAGTCCGCTGATGGTCGGACCGGCGTAATACCAGTAGAGATACGACGGGCTTCCGGCCGGAGATGCTGCGTCACCGACGTTTCCGTCCGCGATCTTGGAGACGTACTTCGAGTAGCTGACGTTGAACCGGAGCTTTCCGTTCCCGTTCACGTCGTAGATGGCGCCGAGGCGCGGGCTGAACTTCGAATCGTTGGCCCGCAGCTGACCCGAACCGTCGTAACCTTTGTTCGCGTCGTAGCGGAGCCCGAGGTTGAAGCTCATCTTGCTGTTCAGATCCCACTTGTCGTTCACGAATGTGGAGCGGGTCTTGAAATCGGTTCCCTTGCTCGCCTCCAGAATCGGCCACCAGATGATGAAGTCGCCGGTCTCGAAGGTCGGGAAGACCGAGCCGTCCGCGTTGCGGGTCGGAGAGGTGAACTCCCAGATCGTGAAGTCGCTGCCGGACTGGTAATTGTTCGACTTGATGGTCTCGGACCAGTCGTCGTAGCCGGCCACGATGTTGTGGGTGCCGAACGAACCGGCGGAGAGGTAGTACGTCGCCTTCGCCTGCCAGTTTTCGTTGTTGCGCTCTTCATCCCCGCAGACGCCGCAGAAGGTCGGCGCTCCGAGGTATGCGCCATCGAAGTAGCTGTAGACGTTCGTTCCGTTGTCCCGGCCGCGGAAATCGCCGCCGGAGCCCTTGAACGAGAAGTCCTTCTTCGAATAGGCGCCTTCGAGCAGAAGGTTGCTGGCGAAGATGCCGTTGTAGTGAACGGTCAGGAAGCTGTTGGGGAGCTCACGCGATTTGTCGAGCGCGGAAGGCTCGTAGCAGCTTCCGAAACAGTTGTTGGTCTCTTTGTCGGTGATGTCGAGGGCCGAAACCACGACGCTGTGAGACGGGGTGATCTGGCCGGTCAGCTTTCCTTCCAGACGCTGCTGCTTGCGGCCGTTGGTGAACGGGATGGTGCTGTTGGTGAAGAACTGCTGGGTCGAGCGGTCGAAATATCGGCCGGCAGTGAAGAACCAGAGCCGGTCCCGGATGATCCGGCCGCCGAAAGTCGCCTCGTAGACTTCGTTGAGCGAGTCGATCGGATCGGGCTCGTTCAACGGTGTCTTCGCCGTCCACGACGGATTGGTGAAACTGTCGCGGAACGATCCGGAGAAATCGTTGCCTCCGGACTTGGAGATCGCCGTCACCACGCCGCCGGTGAAGCGGCCGTACTCGGCGGAGATGGCGCCGTTGAGAACCGTCGTCTCCTGGAGCGCGTCCTCGATGAAGAGGTCGTGTGGCTGTCCGCGGAGATTCTCGTTGACCACCGCGCCGTTCACCACCCAGAGGCTGTCGAAGGAGGGTGCGCCGGAGATCACCGTGCCGCCGTTCGGGCCATTCTGAGTCACGCCCGGAGCGATCGACACCGTTCCCACCAGCGTACGCGCCAGAGGAAGGTCTTCCACCAGCTTCGCGCTGATGTTCGACTCGACTTCCTGTGTTTCGAGGACCGCCGGCGCGCTCGCGGTGACCGTGATGGCCTCGGCGACCGTCGAGAGTTTCATCGCCGCGTCGACCTTCGCGGTCTGCGCGAGACCGATCTGGCTCTTCTTCTCGATGGTCTGCATTCCGTCCATCTCGAACGTGACGGTGTACAGTCCCGGCGGGATCGCCGGAAAGTTGTATCCGCCATTCTCGTTCGTCACCGCGGTTCTGACGCCCTGCAGCGCCGGCGACGCGATCGTCACGGTCACGCCCGGAAGCGCGGTGCCATCGTTCGTCACCGTTCCGCTCAGGACCGATGTCGTCGCTCCCTGTCCGAACGCGAGCGTCGCGACGAACAGGAGGGCAAGTGCTGCGACAACTGTTTTGTGGAGCTTCATCCATACCTCCCTTCGTATCCGGTCCGTCGTCGAGTGCTGGAAGTGCTCTCGAGCCGGACCGCGCTCCACGTCCATCCAATCCCGCTGCCGCGCCGCACGAAACTGTGACGGCGCGAAACGACTCGCACCATGCGACTTACGAGTCGTTTCAGGAACGTCACGAAGAGAGATCTTCGGATCTCCGAACCGAGACGTCCGCTCATCCGAATTCCGAAGATACAAAACAACCGTTCGGGAACGTGGGCGTCGCTCGCCGCACCATCTCACCTTCGCCGGCGGTGACATGATGGTCACGGAAGGGATGCGACCTGGTGACTCCACGCTGATTCGCGGCTCGATCCCGGATCGTTCGTCGCCGGGAAGCGCTCGCAAAGGAGGGAATCCGGATCGAACCGCACCGCCGTGGCGAATCTCAGCGAAAGGGTCAGGTCTTGATACAGATTCCCGAAGCCCGCCCCTCGCTCATCGCGTCCGCGCGAGCTCCCATCGCAGCGCCTCGCCGAGCTCGGGCTGCGCGAGCTCGAATCCTTCGGCGAGGAGCCGGCGCGGAACGGCCCTCTGGCTGGCCAGAATCATCTCGTCCGCCATCTGACCGAACGCGAGCCGCAACGCGAACGCCGGCGCAGGAAGGATCGCCGGACGGTGCATCGCTCTCGCGAGCTCGCGCGTGAACTCCGCGTTCCGCACCGGTTCCGGTGCGACCGCGTTGTACGTCCCCGCCGCATCGCGCCGGTCGATCACCCGGTCGCAGAGCATCGCCACGTCGTCGAGATCGATCCACGGCCACCACTGCGTTCCGTCCCCGAGGCGTCCTCCGACGCCGGCCCGGAAAATGGGAAGCATCCGGGCGAGGGCACCTCCACGACTCGAGAGCACCAGGCCAAACCGGAAGATCACCACTCTCGACACGCTCTCGGCCTGTCTCGCCTCCGCTTCCCATGCACGGCCGAGATCCGCGAGAAGGCCCGAACCGCTCGGCGCATCATCCTCGAGAATCTCATCGCCGCGATTGCCGTAGATCCCGACCGCCGAGGCACTGATCAGCAACCGCTCGCTCCGCTCCGAGCGCCGCATCGCGTCGACCAGGCTCCGGGTGGCCTCGATCCGGCTCCCGACCAGGCGCCGTTTCTTCGCCTCGCTCCAGCGCCCTTCACCGGCATTCTCCCCCGCGAGGTTGACCACCACGTCCGCCGCCGCCACCTCGTCCTGCCACGATCCGCGGGTTTCCGCAGGATCCCACCGGATCGGACGTCCGGTCGAGACCTTCGCCGGGTTGCGGGTGAGCACGCCGACCTCTCCTCGGCGGGCGAGCGCGGTCGTCACTGCTTCGCCGATCAATCCGCTTCCGCCGGAGATCACGATCTTCATGGCCGGTATTGTGGCACGAGAGGCGAGAGGCGAGAGAGGCGGGGCTCGAGGCTCGGGACTCGAGGCTCGAGGCTCGGGGCTTGGGGCTCGGGGCTCGGGACTCGGGGCTCGGGGCTCGGGACTCGGGGCTCGGGACGAAAGACGAGAGACGAGAAGCGAGGAAGCCCGAAGGGCGGTACCTCGTGAAGCCCCCGGCGTGAGCCGGGGGGGCGACGCCGCAGATTTCGCGAGCCCGAAGGGCGGCGCCGCAAAGAGAGCAGGCGGCTCCCGTTTCGGTTCCGGGGAAGAGTCCACGGTGAGAGGGCAGGAGATCCGTCGAGCCTCGTACCTCGAGCCCCGAGCCTCGAAAAAGAAAGCGCCGGCAGCCCACCGGCGCTTTCTTCGTGATCGTGTTGACTTCAGCCGCTGCAGAGCCGCCCCACCCATCCATCTCTGCAGCAGCGGGGCCGGTTACCGTTTCGGAATCCGGCCTCGACTGCTGTTGCCACCAGGAAGGTTCACCCCGTTGCCCATACGGGGTGTCGTGTAGGAGGTACGATTCCCGCGGCTATCAATAGGACGAATCGACTCGTCCGGAGGTTTCTCGCCGCTCGCCGCTCATCGCTCGCCGCTCGCCGCTCATCGCTCATCGCTCGCACCGAGCGGCATTCTCGAATACGCGGGCACCCGCCGCGGGTCGCCGCTGACCTCGCCTGACCGCCACCTCTGCAGCCCCGCGAACGCGATCATCGCCGCGTTGTCGGTGCAATACCTCCGCTCCGGAAGAAGCGCCTCGACGCCACGCTCCGAGCACCAGCTGCCGATCCTCTCTCTCAGATCTCCATTCGCCGCGACGCCTCCGGCGAGCGCGAGAAGTGCAGGCCTCGATGCTCGCTCCCGCGAATCCCACAGCTTTCCCAGCCGGTCGAGGATCTGATCCCCGATCGCCTTCTGGAACGACGCGCAGAAGTCCGCCAGAACCTGCGAGCCGCTCCCGTCGCCGCCAGCGGCCGCTTCGAGGCCGAGCTGTCTCGCGAGCCGGATCGCATTCGACTTCAATCCCGAAAACGAGAAATCGACCGAATCATCCTTGAACCGGGCCAGGGGAAAGCGGAAGCGCTCCGGATCCCCTTCCTTCGCGGTTTTCTCGATGTGAGGGCCACCGGGATACGGGAGCCCGACGAACTTCCCCACCTTGTCGAACACCTCACCGGCAGCATCGTCTCGAGTCCGGTTCAGCATCCGGATCGATCTCTGCTCACCGTCCGCGGTCACCTCGTACACCGACGAGTGTCCCCCCGAAACGACGAGGCTGAAGAACCGTGGCGGAAGCGCACGCGCCGATCCGTCGCTGCGGAGGAACGGCGAAAAGACGTGCCCCTCGAGATGATTCACCGGAATGAGCGGAATGCCGAGCCCGTACGCGAGTCCCTGCGCGGCCGCCACGCCGACCAGAAGCGCTCCGATCAGGCCGGGGCCGCAGGTCACGGACACGGCGGTGACGTCCCCGAGCGCCTTCCCGCTGTCGGCGAGAGCCTTCCGCATCAGCGGCATGAGGTTGTCGAGATGCTCTCGCGACGCAATCTCCGGAACCACGCCTCCGAACGGCTGGTGCCGCTCGATCTGCGAGGCAATCAGATTCGCCCGCACTTCCCCCTCGCCATTCAGCAGAGCGACCGAAGTCTCGTCGCACGAGCTCTCGATCCCGAGCATCAACATCGAATCGTCGTTTTCAGCCATGCAGCCGGAACCAACCCGCGGGAATCGAGTGCGATTCCACTCTTCACGCGACCGCCGTGCGACCGATTCGAGGCCCTCGCGGATTCACGCCACGGTCAGAATATAATGCCCACTCTTTCGGGGGATGAATCGCGGTATGCACAAGACGGAACTGCCAAAACGATACGAACCAGCCGAGCTCGAACAGAAGTGGTACCGATTCTGGGAGGAAGAAGGGTTCTTCACGCCGGTCGACGACCCGGAGCGGCCGAAGTTCTCCATCGTCATCCCTCCCCCGAACGTCACCGGGCGGCTGCACATCGGGCACGCGCTGGTCAACACGCTCCAGGACATCATCGTTCGCTGGAAACGGATGAGCGGCTTCAACACGCTCTGGCTCCCCGGCACGGACCACGCCGGCATCGCGACACAGATGGTGGTGGAGCGCGATCTGGCGAAGCAGGGAATCTCCCGGCGCGAGATCGGTCGCGAGAAGTTCATCGAGCGGGTCTGGCAGTGGAAGGACGAGCACGGCAATCAGATCATCGATCAGCTCAAGCGCCTCGGCTCCTCCTGCGACTGGAGCCGCACCCGCTTCACGCTCGACGAAGGACTCTCCCGAGCGGTGCGACACGTCTTCGTCCGCCTCTACGAGGACGGCCTGATCTACCGTGACCTCGCCATGGTGAACTGGTGCCCTCGCTGTCAGACCGCGATCTCGGATATCGAAGTCGAGTACCGCGAGACCCAGGGCCGCCTCTACCACATCGATTATCCCGTCACCGGCACCGACCGCCGGCTCACCGTCGCCACCACCCGTCCCGAGACGATGCTCGGCGATACCGCCGTCGCGGTCCATCCGGACGACGACCGCTATCGCGACCTGATCGGCGGCACGGTCCGGCTTCCCCTGACCAGCCGGACCATCCCCATCGTCGCGGACGGCATCCTCGTGGATCCCGCCTTCGGGACCGGCGTAGTGAAGGTCACGCCCGCTCACGACAAGAACGATTACGAAGCGGGAAAGCGCCACGACCTCGCTCAGATCCAGGTGATCGACGAGACGGGAAAGATGACCGAGGAAGCGGGCTCCGGCTATGCGCACCTCGACCGCTTCGAGGCGCGGAAAAAAGTGATCGACGATCTCCGTGAGGAGGGGCTTCTCGGCGAGATCAAGCCCTACGAGCATTCCGTCGGTTACTGCGCGAAATGCGACACCGCCATCGAGCCGATGGTCTCGCGTCAGTGGTTCGTCCGCATCGATCCGCTGGCGAAACCGGCGCTCGACGCGGTTCGGAACGGAACCATTTCCATCACTCCTCAATCGTGGGAAGCCACTTACTTCAACTGGATGGAGAACATCCACGACTGGTGCATCTCGCGCCAGCTCTGGTGGGGACACCGCATCCCCGCATGGTACTGCGCCTGCGGAGAGGTCATCGTCAGCGAAGAGACTCCGGAGAAATGCGCGCACTGCGGAAATCAGGAGCTCCGCCAGGAAACGGACGTTCTCGATACCTGGTTCTCGTCCGCGCTCTGGCCGTTCTCGACCATGGGATGGCCCGACGAGACCAGCGATCTCCGCACGTTCTACCCGACCGACACGCTGATCACCGGATTCGACATCCTCTTTTTCTGGGTGGCGCGGATGATCATGATGGGCCTCCGCTTCACCGGGAAGGTCCCCTTCACCCAGGTGTTCCTCAATGGTCTGGTCCGAGACGAAGAGGGCCAGAAGATGTCCAAGTCGAAGGGAAACGTCATCGATCCGCTGGAAGTGATCGAGGAATTCGGCGCCGATGCGGTCCGCTTCACTCTCGCCATTCTCGCGACGGGGCGCGACATCCCCCTCGCGAAGAACCGGATGGCCGGCTACTCCGCGTTCGGCACGAAGATCTGGAACGCGTCGCGCTTCGCTCTGATGCACATCGAAGGAGATCTCTCGTCGGCCAGCCCGATCGACGGCGACGAGCTGGCCCCCGTCGAGCGGTGGATTCTCTCGCGCGCGAACCACACCACCGATTCGGTGAACAAGGCCCTCTCCGCGTTCCGGTTCGACGAAGCCGCGAACCAGATCTACCAGTTCGTCTGGCACGAGTTCTGTGACTGGTACATCGAGATGGCCAAGCCGGTCCTGCTGGGTAAAGAGGGGAATCCGAAAGATCAGAAGAATGCGAAGCGGGTGCTTCTCGAAGTGCTCGATCGTTCGCTCCGTCTGCTGCATCCGTTCATGCCGTTCGTCTCCGAGGAGATCTGGCAGAAGCTCGGTGGGGTGGAACCGTCGGTGATGGTGGCGCCCTACCCGATCGCCGACGAGATGCTCGACGACCCGGAAGCCGAACGTCGCGTGGCGATCATCCAGGGGATGGTGACGACGATCCGTAACGTTCGCGCCGAACGCGGGTATCAGCCGGGAGATCGCTTCCGCATCTTTCTCCGCGTGGAGGGCGAAGAGGACATCGCATTCTTCCAGGCCCACTCTTATCTGCTGGTCGATCTCGCCCGCGCTTCGGAGGTGCGGATCAACGAGCCTGTTCCGGCCGACGCGCATCGCGACGTGATCGGAACCGTCGAGCTCGGAATCGAGCTCCCCGAGCAGACGCTCTCGCCGGAGCAGATCGCGAAGATCGGAAAAGAGATCGAACAGGTGGAGCGGGAGATCGCGAACATCGACGGTCGCCTCGCGAATCCGGGATTTCTGGAGAAGGCTCCAGCCCAGGTCGTCGAGCAGTCTCGCACCCGACGGGTCGAACTGGTCGCGCGGCTCGGCCAGTTGCGACAGAATGTGAGCACGCATCGTCCATGACCGCGCTCGACATCGATCGCCTTCTGCGGCGGCTCGAATCGCTTCACGCGATCGCGCTGCTGGAGAGGACTTCATCGACCAACGACATCGGCCGGCGGGTTCTCGACGAGTGCATCGAGAACGAGATCCCTCTGCCGGCTGCGGTGATCGTCGCGCGAGAGCAGTGGGCCGGACGCGGACGGGGAGCGCGGAGCTGGCACTCACCGGCCGGGAACGGAATCTACGCGACCACACTCCACTCCCGACCGGGGAAGAATCTCGCCGCGCTTCCGCTCGAAGTCGCAGTGATCGTTGCCGAGTTCCTGCGCGAGACCTACCGTGTCGACGCGCGGATCAAATGGCCGAACGACATCCTGATCGGCTCTAAAAAGATCGCCGGAATCCTCATCGAGGCCCGCATCCACGAAGATCAGGTGTACGCGCTGATCGGCACCGGAATCAATATCACCCCCTTCACGGAAGACGTCGCCGATTCGACCACTCTCGCCGCGGAATCGACGGTCGAGTGCATCGACGTCGACTCGGCGACGGAAGCTTTCATCGAGTTCATCGACACACGGCTTTCCTCCTCGTCCGAGCGTGCCGAGATCATCGAACGATGGTCGAAGCTGACCATCCACGAAAAGGGAGACCGGATCGTCTGCAGAGTCGGCGACCAGGTGATCGAAGGACGGTGGGTCGGAGTGGACGATTTCGGATGCGCCCTCCTCCGCCAGGGAGACGAGATCGTCCGCGTTTCCGGCGGTGATCTCTATCGCGTCGAAGGCGCCTGATTGCGAAACGGCAGGAATCGATGAGCGATCAACGCATCCTGGTGGCCGACGTCGGCAACACCCAGATCGTCCTCGGGATCTACGAGGGCGACCGTCTTCTCGATTCGTGGCGCCTCGCCACCGCACGGGATCGCACCGCCGACGAGTACGGCATCCTCGCGCGCCAGCTGATCGCCGATCGAGCGGCGGGAGGGCTCGCGGGTGCGGCAGTCGCGTCGGTAGTGCCTCCTCTCAATCCGGTGATCCGCGAGATGATTCAGAAGTCGTTCGACACCGATCCGCTCTTCGTCGAGCCCGGAGTGAAGACCGGACTCTCGATCCAGACCGAGAACCCGCTGGAGGTCGGCGCCGACCGCATCGCGAATGCCGTTGCGGCGTTCACTCTTTTCGGAGGTCCGACCGTGGTGGTCGACTTCGGAACGGCGACGACCTTCGACGTGGTGACCGCGCGGGGCGAGTACCGCGGCGGCGTCATCGCACCTGGTCTGACGATCTCCGCCGAGGCGCTTTTCTCGCGCGCGGCACGACTCCCGAGAGTCGACGTCAAACGGCCGTCGCAGCTGATCGGTACGAATACAGTGGCGAGCATGCAGTCCGGCATTTACTATGGTTATCTCGGATTGATCGATGGACTCCTCGAACGGATCCGCGGCGAGATCGAGTCCGTCAAGACCGTTGTTGCGACCGGCGGACTCGCCCCGATGCTCGCTCGCGACAGCCGTTACATCGAGCACGTCGATCTCGAGCTGACCATGAAAGGACTGAAGATCATCTGGGATCGCAATCAGTCGAAGCGAACGGCCCGGCATCGATGAAACGTCTGCTCCTCTTCCTCCTCGCAGGTGGACTGATCACTCAGTCCCTCTTCGCGGGAGGCGTCACCGTCGCCTCGCACGCCGCGGTCGCGACCGACTCCCCTCTTTCGACGGCCGTCGCGCTCGATGTTCTGCGCAACGGCGGGAACGCGATCGATGCCGCCGTCGCGGCGCAGTTCACGCTCGCTGTCGTGCATCCCCATTCGGGCAACCTCGGAGGGGGCGGATTCCTCCTTTACTACGACCGGAAGAGCAATGCGGTCTGGGCGCTCGATTTCCGGGAGCTTTCGCCGGCAAATCTCCCCGAACGGAAGAAGGAGAAAGGCGACGCGACGGAGCCCGGACGTGGAGCTTCGGTGGCCGTTCCCGGAACCGTGGCCGGCCTCGCCGCCGCCCAGAGCAAATTCGGCCGCGCGAGCTGGGCCTCACTCCTCGCCTCTCCAATCGAACTGGCGCGCGAAGGATTCAAGGTCGACGACGATCTCCGTTCGGCGATCGAGACGGAACACGAGAGAGCGGGCCTCGATCGGAATTCCGACGCGGCGTTCTTCTTCGAGAACGGCGCTGCGGTCGCGGCCGGGACGACGATCCGGCAACCCGAGCTCGCCTCGACACTCGAGCGGCTCGCCCAACAGGGAGAAAAGGGATTCTACGAAGGAGTGACGGCGAAGAAGATCGTCGCCGCCGTGCAGCAGGCCGGCGGAACGCTCGGCTTTCTCGATCTGAGCGAGTACCGGCCGGTCTGGCGCGCACCGATCCAGATCGACTACGCAGGGCTGCGCATCTGCTCGGTGCCGCCGCCCTCCACCGGCGGGATGATTCTCGCGGAATCGCTCTCCATTCTCGACAATGCGGAGCTCGCGAAGATCGATCCGGCGCACCAGGATCTCCTTCACCTCGTCGCGGAGGCGGAACGTCGCGCGTACATCGACCGGAACCTCTTCCTGGGCGATCCCGACCACGTGCGGATTCCGTTCAGAGAGCTTCTCTCGCGCGAGCATGGTGCGGCATGGTTCAAGAGTGTCGATCGGAGTCACGCCAGCCGGAGCGTCGACGTACGCGAAGGCTCTCCGCAGAGCGAGCACACCACACACATCTCCGTCGTCGATGCGGACGGAAACGTGGCTGCGCTCACCACATCCCTCGACGGAGACTTCGGGAGCGGTCTGATGGCGGGCGGATTCTTTCTCAATGATGCGATGTCGGACTTCACCGCATCGGCTCCGGCGCCAACGCTCAAAGGTCTCGTCGATTCGGACCGGAACGCGATCGCACCGAAGACGCGAATGCTCTCTCCGCTCGCACCGACGATCGTGATGGAAAAGGGGAAGCCGCTCTTCGCCCTCGGCTCTTCGGGTGGTGCGATGATCCCGACCACCATCCTCTCCATCATTCTGCGAGTCGCCCTCCACGGAGCTTCGCTCGCCGACGCGGTCGCGGCACCTCGATTTCACGAACAGGCAAATCCCGATCAGATCGTCGTGGAGCGAGACGCATTCCCCCCTCCGGTGCTCGACGCGCTCCGGCGGATGGGACATCAGATCGAACAGAGAGATCCATGGGGCAACGTCGAAGCGGTGATGATCGACGGCGAGAAGCGGATCGCGGTCTCGGATCCGCGTCGAGGAGGAGCAGCAGGTGGGTACTGATACGGCAGAGATGAAAAGACGCGCCGCCGAGACGGCGGTCGATGAAGTGCGTGACGGAATGCGCCTCGGGCTCGGCACCGGCTCGACTGCCGAGGAGTTTCTTCGTGCGCTCGCCGACCGGCTGGCAGTTGGAGAGATCTCAGAGATCCGGGCGACGTGCACCTCGACCCGCACCGAAGCGCTCGCGCGCGAATTCGGCATCGAGGTCTTCACGCTGGAAGATCTCGGAGAGATCGACCTCGCCGTCGACGGCGCGGACGAGATCGACCGTCACCTTCGACTGATCAAGGGACGTGGCGGGGCGCTGCTGCGGGAAAAGATCGTCGAGCAGTCGGCGAAACGATTCCTGGTGATCGCCGACGAGACGAAGCTCGTGGAGCGGCTGGGGCGCGGACGCCTTCCGGTGGAGGTCGTGAGATTCGCGACGGCGCATCTGCTCGACCGCTTCCGCCGGCTGGAGCTCGATCCGGTTCTTCGCCTCCATGCGGACGAGCCGTTCCTCACGGACGAACAGCACCACATCATCGATGTCACCGTCCCGCCCGGAACGGAGATCGCGTCACTCGCGGACCGGCTGCGCCGCATCGCCGGAGTGGTCGAGACGGGCCTGTTCGCGACCGAGGCGACGGATGCGATCATCGGCACGCCGGGCGGCACCACGCGGATGAGTCGCGACGGTTAGCGTCTCACGGCAGAGCCAGTCCTGCTGCTGGGAGCAGACTATCCACGGGACTTCTGCTGCGGAGCTCGATCCGGGCTGGGAGCGGCACGGCTCTCGCCGTGTCGGCCGCGGCAGGAGCCGCGGCGCCCCTTCGGCGGAAACAGGAGAGTCGACGTGCGTGGACCCCGGGACTGCACCAGGGCCGTTGTCGAATCACCCCCCTACGGGGCTTGTCGATTCGCGCTCCGGATCTTCTGCAGCTCTTCCAGTGCGTGGCGGTTCTCCGGATCGAGCTCCAGAGACTTCCGGTAGTAGATCTCCGCGAGCTCCGGTTTCCCCTCCTTCGCATACGCCTCGGCGAGGCTGTCCCACACGTTCCCCGACTGCGGGAACATTTCGGCGTTCAACCGGAGAATGGTGATCCCTCCGTCGAGGTCACTCTTACCGAGCAGCTCGTAGCCGAACTGGTTCAGTGAGCGCTCCCCGAAGTCGTACGCCCCGCGGCCGTAGTAACGGTCACGAAGTTCGTGGTAGCGGTCGACTGCAGCCTTGACCCCACCCTGACGATACGCTTCATCGAGACTTTCTTCGAGAGTCATCGGGCGCGGCTTCCCGTGGTGGCAGGTGCCGCACCACATGTTGACCCGCTGGTCGCCGCTCGGTTGGACCTCCTTCAGCTGATCGTTGATCATGCGCAGCATCACGAGCATCTGGCGTGCGGTCTTCTTGGCCGGTTTGGCATCGGAGGGGAAATCCCATTCGGTGAACGGCTTTCCCTCTTCGCCGACGTGGCAGTAGTTGCAGCGAACTCCGAGCGCGCGGGTGAAGCCGACCATGACGGGGCGGAGCTGTTCACCGCTCATCCCCTTCAGGATCTGGAGGTTCTTCGGATGTTCGGGCCAACTCCAGCGTTCCTGTGCGAGGGACGGCGCGGCGGAGATGACGAGGATCGCGAACGAACTGACGGCGATTGCACGCAGAGCGGCAGACGGCATACGCATGTCGGGGAGCCTCCTCCCACCGAGGATAGCACCCGAACCGACGACGAAGTGTCACGGAGATGCAACGACGTGCAGACCTGCCCCTCTCGAAGCGGGAGGCGCGAGACTCGAGGCGCGGGGCGCGAGGCTCGAGGCTCGGGTTCAGGGCGAAAGCCCCGTAGGGGCGATTGACCATAGCCCAGGACGCAGTCCTGGGATTCCTTCGGGGCTCGGGACTCGACACTCGAGGTCAGCGCGAAAGCCCCGTAGGGGCGATTGAATCATCCACGCACGTACCCCACCTAAGACCAGAGCGGGGCGAGCTCGATGGGAACCGCCTCGAACGGGGGCGCGCTGACGACCGCTTCGTTCGCGTACGTCTCGAGAAGGATCCATTCGTGCGCGTGACGCGCGTAGACCTCGAGCCGCCGGAAGGGGGGATCGACCAGCCAGAGGTGGCCTACTTCCACGGCGAGATACCAGGGGAGCTTTTCCCTCCGGTCGAACTGCTCGGTTGAAGGCGAAAGGACTTCACACGCCCAGTCGGGAGCGATCGTCATCGCCACTTGCTCGGGAGTCGCGGGAACGCGGTCTCTTCGCCATCCCGCGATGTCCGGCACGACCACATCGTTCAGAAGATGAACTTCCGGCTCGTCGAGAATCAGCCATCCACCCGGTCCGCGCCGGGCGCGGTCGAATGCATCATGGATGTCGGCACCGAGCGTCGAAACGATTCTCGAGTGCCGCAGCGACGGACGAGGAGAGAGATAGAGCGAACCAGTCACGATCTCGGCGATCCGGTCTTCCGGAGCGGCGACGAGATCGTCGTAGAGCGCTCTCTCTTTCACCTTCTCGGTCATGAGCCGAGGCTACCTCGGAGTCAGGACCGTTGCAAGGTGGAAGGAGGATGGCCGCCGCCCCGTGAAAATTCAGGAGGAGCGCGCGATGGCTCTTCAGTGCGAAACGCCGAGCCGCCGCTCGAGCTCGTCCTTCCGTTGCCGGCTCACGCTCAGCTCGGCACCGCCACGCAGGCGCACTGCGTAGTCGCCGCCGCCGCTGCGAAGAAGTGTCTCCACCCGGTCGATCCGCACGATCGCAGAGCGATGGATGCGGAAGAACCGCTCAGGGTCGAGCCGCTCCTCGAGCGTCTGCATCCTCTCGCGGATCGCGTAGCTCTTCTCCCCGACGTGGATCTCCGCGTACGGACCGCTGGCGGTGATGTAGTCGATCTTCTCCACCGGCACGACCCGGATCTGCCCCTTCGTCTCGACCGCGATGCGCTCGAGATACCCGATCGCTGCGCGCACCGGCTCCTGCTGCGGTGGCGCCACCGATCCCCCGAGCAGCGACACCAGCTCGCGAGTCATCTTTCCGACCTGCTCCAGCTCGATCATCTTCTGCGCCCGGCGGAACGCCTGCTCGAAGCGCGCATCGTCGAATGGCTTGACGAGGTAATCGAGCGCCGCGAGCTCGAACGCCCGGATCGCATGCTGGTCGAACGCGGTGACGAAGATCGTGGCCGGCATCCGCTCCGGTCCCACCCCGGCCACCACTTCCAGTCCGCTCATGCGCGGCATCTGGATGTCGAGGAACACCAGATCGGGGTGGAGAGACTCGATCGCGTCCACCGCATCCGCGCCGTTGTCGACCGTGCCGGCAATCTCCACCTCCTCCTCCTTCCGGAGAAGATCCTCGATACGCTGCCGGGCAAGCATCTCGTCGTCGACGACGAGCACTCGGAGAGGCCGCCGCTCACTCACCGTCGTTCTCCTTCACGTTCACATCGAACGACGGGACCTGCAGATCCGACGCGGTGTGGTAGGGCACCTCGATGGTCGCGATCACCCCGCCACCTTCGGCCGGCCGGATAGTGAGCGTCTGGTCGGTGTCGTACATCTGTTCCAGCCTCGCTCGCGTGTTCGCCAGCCCCACTCCTTCTCTGAAATCGAAGTCGTTCTCGCTGCCGTCGCCGTGGTCTCGCACCGAGACCACCAGTCGTTCTCCGCGTCGCAGCGCGCGGATCTCGATCTCACCTTCGCCATTCCGATCGACGCCGTGCTTGATCGCGTTCTCCACGATCGGCTGCAGGATCAGGTTCGGCAACAGCGCCCCTCCGGTCTCCGGAGCGAGATCGATCCGCACGTCGAGCTTCCCTTGAAAGCGGATCCGCATGATGTCGAGGTAACGCTCGAGGAGCGAGATCTCCTCTTCCAGCGACACCTCGTGCCGGCCGGTCGACTCGAGGGTGAACCGGAGCAACTCGCTCAGGCGCGCGATCATCCGTCGCACTCCGGCCGGATCGCGCTCCACCAGCGCGGAGACGGCGTGAAGGGTGTTGAATAGAAAGTGAGGATTCAGCTGCATTCGCAGCGTCTCGAGGCGTGCGGTCGCCAGTTGCGCTTCGAGTTGCGCGGTGTGCGCTTCGAGTCGCACCGATTCCTGCTGCCGCCTCTGGTAACGGTCGAAGTACTCGCGGGCGAAACCTGCGGCGAGGACGGCGAGGTACACGATCATCTCGTTGAGGAACCAGATCCGTCCTCCCCGGATCGCCATCATCCGCCGGGCGATCCCCGGAGGGAACCGGCGATGCGGGATGTGCAGGACCTGAACCCGGAAAACCTCCGTCGCCGCATCGACGAAAATCGCCAGCAGTATCCCGACCACCACCAGCACCAGGACTCGCTCGATCCATCCCCATCGTTCCCCGCTCACGCGATGGCTGAGCCAGAAGATCAATGGTGTCAGCACCGCCCAGATCCACGCTTCGACGAAGGCGAGGACGATCGGCCGGGTCGGTGCGATGAGCTGAAACCCCGTGCCGCGCGCGTCCAGCAGACGGTTCGCCACGGTGAGGAGCGCGAGCGACGTCCAGAACACGAAGATGAAGATGATCTCGCGTGTCGAGAGAGCCCACCGGCCCTCCTCGCTCCGCACCTCCATCCGATTCGTCTTCACGTCGATCTCCATCTCCCCGAGAGCACCCGAACATCGCCTAGTCCGCTCGTGCGGCTCACCATTCATTACCGCCGGAGGTCCGATCGAGGCTCCTTTCGCTCCTCATCATAGCCGCCCTGCGAGTCGCGGTCCCGTCGGGGAGGCCTTCTTCGCGGCGGCAGGCGGACCATTCGTGTCGCGCTTCGTGCAGTTCGTGACACGTGGGTGCAAGTCGTTGATTTGATGAAACATAGCGGCGCTGCAAAACGTCTATGCATACAGCCGAACAGGCAAAGGTCAACAGCTTCACAACCATCAAGGAGGCAGGAAATGAAGAAGGTACTCACCGCAATCGGCGTCGCAGCCCTCGGAGCCACCGTCGCATTCGGCGCACAGGTCGGCGGCGCGTGGGGAGGCCAGCACGAGATGGGCCGCCACCACATGGGACAGCGCCAAGGAGAGATGGGATTGGCGAAGAAGCTCAATCTCAGCGATGCGCAGAAGACTCAGCTTCGCGAGCTCCACAAGACGTTCCGCGAACAGAACAAAGAGCTGTTCCGGACTTCCCGTCAGACCCAAACGCAGTATCGCGACGCTCTCGTCGCCGGCGATCAGGCGACTGTCGATGCGCTGCGTCCGAAGCTCGATTCGCTTCGCGACCAGATGATCCTCGCGCGTAATCAGCAGCGCCAGGCGATGCTGAACATCCTCACCCCCGAGCAGCGGCAGCAGTTCCAGGAGATGAGGCAGCAGATGCAGGCGCGCCGTGCGGCGCGGCAGGAAAAGGGAGCACCGCAGCAGTAAGGCCCGAGCGACCGGGCCCGGGCGCTTCCCGGGATCCGGTCGACGCGCTCATCGCCGGCGCCGGACCGCGAGATCGCGGATCCGGCGTCCGGCTGCTTCGAGGAAGATTGAAATGAAGAAGAAATGGATCATCGTCACCGCTCTCGCGGTCCTTCTGACCACCACTGGATTCTGGTTCTACCATCGCGCCGATGCGCAGGAGACCCCCTCGTACCGGACCGCTGCGATCGAGAAGGGTGATCTCGAGCAGACGGTCACTGCGACCGGAACGCTCAGCGCCGTAAAGACGGTGAACGTCGGAACCCAGGTCTCCGGACAGGTCTCGGCGCTCTACGCCGACTTCAACGACCAGGTGAAGAAGGGCCAGCGTCTCGCGCGGATCGACCCGACGCTCGCAGAACAGTCGGTGCGTGACGCCGAGGCCGGGCTCGATCGCGCGAGGGCACAGCTCCAGCAGTCGCAGCAGGATTACGAGCGCAACCGCGCGCTGGAGAATGACGGGCTGATCGCGAAGAGCAGTTTCGACTCGAGCTCGGCGAATCTCGCCGTGGCAAAGGCGAATCTCGAATCCGCACAGGTCAGTCTCGACCGCGCGCGGCGGAACCTCTCCTACACCGAGATCTACGCTCCCATCGACGGAGTGGTCGTCGAGAGGAACGTCGACGTCGGACAGACCGTCGCGGCGAGTCTTTCGGCCCCCCAGCTCTTCCTGATCGCGAACGATCTCGCCCACATGCAGATCCTCGCCTCGGTCGACGAGAGCGACATCTCACAGATCAAAGAGGGACAGAAGGTCCGGTTCACCGTGCAATCGATGCCGAACGAGAAGTTCGAAGGAAAGGTGCGCCAGGTGCGGCTGCAGTCGACGGTTCAGGAGAACGTCGTCAACTACACCGTTCCGATCGACGTCGAGAATCCCGATGGAAAACTTCTTCCGGGGATGACCGCGAACATCGACTTCCTGGTCAATTCGGTCTCGGACGTGCTGAAGGTGCCGAACGCGGCGCTGAGGTTCCGCCCGTCCGAGGACGTGATCGCAAAGATTCGTGAGGAACGGAAGAAGGCCGCGGCAGCCGCAGGGGGAGCCGCGACCAGCTCTGACGCAGCCACCGGGACAGGGAACGGAACCGCGCGCGGCGGAAACGGCGCGCCGGGGAACGGATCCGGACGCCGCTGGAACGGAGGCAACCGCCCCGCCGATTTCGGGATGCTGTGGATCGTCGATCCCGGCGGAAAGATCTCCATGGCCCCGGCACGGACCGGAGTGAGCGATGGAACCGCGACCGAAGTGCGTGGACGCAACATCAAGGAAGGGATGCAGGTGATCGTCGGGATGGGGGCTCAATCGCAGAGCGCATCGACGGAGACCTCGGGTCCGTTCACTCAGCAACGCAGCCAGCGCCACGGGCCTCCCGGAGCATTCTGATGAACAGAGATCACGTCATTCGAACCGAAGCACTGCAGAAGGTCTACCGGATGGGACACAACGAGGTGCACGCGCTCCGCGGAGTCTCGCTGACCGTGGAGCCGGGCGAGATGGTCGCCGTCATGGGAGCTTCCGGATCGGGTAAGTCAACGCTCATGAACATACTCGGCTGCCTCGACCTCCCGACCAGTGGATCCTATTTCCTCGACGGGACCCGCGTGGACGGCCTCTCCAGGAAAGAGCTCGCCGACGTGAGGAACCGCAAGATCGGATTCGTCTTTCAGGGATTCAACCTTCTGCCGAGAACCAGTGCGCTCTCCAATGTGGAGCTCCCGCTCCTGTACGACCGCTCCGGGCGGCGTATCGACACGGCGAAGAAAGCCGGTGAGGCCCTCGAACGGGTCGGACTCGTCGATCGGCGCAACCACCTGTCGAACGAGCTCTCCGGAGGTCAGCAGCAGCGCGTGGCGATCGCCCGGGCTCTGGTGACCGATCCGGCACTGATCCTCGCCGACGAACCGACCGGAAATCTCGACAGCCACACCTCGGTGGAAGTGATGGCCCTCTTCCAGGAACTCAACGATCAGGGGATCACCGTCATCCTGGTCACCCACGAGCCGGACATCGCAGCCTACGCAAAGCGGATCGTCGAGGTGCGTGACGGAAGGATCCGGAAGGATCATCCGGTCCAGTCGCGGAGGGATGCCGCTGCGGATGCCGCTGCTCTCGGGGCAATCGACGACGACGACGAGGTGGCGTCATGAAACCTTCCGTACTGGTGAAAGTCGCAGGGCAGAGCATTCTCAAAAACAAGATGCGCACGCTTCTGACCATGCTCGGCATCATCATCGGTGTCGCAGCGGTCCTGGTGATGGTGGCGGTCGGACAGGGCGCACGCTCGACCATCCGCGATCAGATCAACGGACTCGGTACGAACATGATCGTGATCACTCCCGGCGCTTCCAATCAGGGAGGAGTGAGCCAGGGCGCGGGAAGCGTCAACAGCATCTCGCTCGACGACGCGGCGAAGCTGCAGCGTGAAGGTGATCTGCTGACCTACGTCTCTCCGGTGGTATTCACGTTCGGTCAAGCCAAGAGCGGCACGTCGAACTGGCGAGCTCGAGTCAACGGCGTCGACGTCGGATACCAGAACATCCGTGACTGGCCGCTCGACAGCGGGACGTTCTTCACCACGGACGACGTACGTGCCCGGAGGAAAGTCGCAGTACTCGGGCGGACCGTGGCGGATCAGCTCTTCTCCGGAATGGACCCGGTCGGGCAGCGCTTCCAGCTGCGCGATTCGGTGTTCGACATCATCGGGGTGCTTTCGCGAAAAGGACAGACCGCGAACGGGACCGACCAGGACGACGTGATCCTCATTCCGTACACCACGCTCCAGACGCGTCTGAGCGGGTTCCGGCGTCTTCCGCAGATCCTGGTGAGCACGAGCTCCCCCGACATGATTCCGGCCGCGCAGGAACAGGTGCGCACGATCATGCGTGAAGCACACAAGTTGAACGACGGCGAGCCGGACGACTTCACCGTCCGCAATCAGACTGACCTGGCGGAGGCGGCGGAGAGCTCGACCAAGGTGATGACCATGCTTCTCGCCGCCATCGCTTCGATCTCGCTTCTGGTGGGCGGCATCGGAATCATGAACATCATGCTGGTCTCGGTGACCGAGAGGACGCGTGAGATCGGGATCCGGATGGCCGTCGGTGCGCGCGGCGGAGACGTGCTGACGCAGTTCCTGGTCGAGAGCATCGTGATGAGCATCGTCGGCGGAATCATCGGTCTGGTCACCGGATTCGCCGGCGCGCGGATCGTGGCCCACTTCACCGGATGGACGACTCAGGTCTCTCCGATGATGGTGTTCGTGGCGATCGGCTTCTCGGCTGCCGTCGGCATCTTCTTCGGCTTCTACCCGGCCCGAAAGGCGGCGGCTCTGAATCCGATCGAAGCACTGCGATTCGAGTGAGGTGGTGCGACCGGCTCTGGTCGCACCCGTAATCGCGCCGAGCCTTTGGAGCGCGCATTTGGATTCCGCCGCGCCGATCGTGTCCTGAAGCTGAACGTTCGCGGCTTCGGGAGTCGATCGAGATCTCCATTCAGGACACACCCGCGCCTCTCGCGCGGTCTCCCCTCTCCCCGTCCGCACTCACCAACTTCAGCCGAGGAGCGACTTCGGGGAGAGGGGAGGGTGAGGGGCAACCCTGAAAATTGATCACCACTCTCGTGTCATTCACCTCGTACAATCCACGCAACTCACGAACTTCAGCCGTCGCAGCATGCACGATGAACGTCCCCTCACCCCCTGGCCCCTCTCCCCGAACAACGAGCCTGTTCCAAAGTGGTGATCGTGGACGGGGAGAGGGGAGCGCGAGCCGTGCGAGAGCTGAACGTTCGCGGCTTCGGGAGTCGATCGAGATCTCCATTCAGGGCAACACCCGCGCCTCTCGCGCGGTCTCCCCTCTCCCCGTCCGCACTCACCAACTTCAGCCGAGGAGCGACTTCGGGGAGAGGGGAGGGTGAGGGGCGACCCTGAAAATTGAGCACCACTCTCGTGTCATTCACCTCGTACAGCCCACGCAACTCACGAACTTCAGCCGTCGCAGCATGCACGATGAACGTCCCCTCACCCCCTGGCCCCTCTCCCCGAACAACGAGCCTGTTCCAAAGTGGTGATCGTGGACGGGGAGAGGGGAGCGCGAGCCGCGCGAGAGCTGAACGTTCGCGGCTTCGGGAGTCGATCGAGATCTCCATTCAGGACACACCCGCGCCTCTCGCGCGGTCTCCCCTCTCCCCGTCCGCACTCACCAACTTCAGCCGAGGAGCGACTTCGGGGAGAGGGGAGGGTGAGGGGCGACCCTGAAAATTGAGCACCACTCTCGTGTCATTCACCTCGTACAGCCCACGCAACTCACGAACTTCAGCCGTCGCAACATGCACGATGAACATCCCCTCACCCCCTGGCCCCTCTCCCCGAACAACGAGCCTGTTCCAAAGTGGTGATCGTGGACGGGGAGAGGGGAGCGCGAGCCGTGCGAGAGCTGAACGTTCGCGGCTTCGGGAGTCGATCGAGATCTCCATTCAGGACACACCCGCGCCTCTCGCGCGGTCTCCCCTCTCCCCGTCCGCACTCACCAACTTCAGCCGAGGAGCGACTTCGGGGAGAGGGCAGGGTGAGGGGCAACCCTGAAAATTGATCACCACTCTCGTGTCATTCACCTCGTACAGCCCACGCAACTCACGAACTTCAGCCGTCGCAACATGCACGATGAACATCCCCTCACCCCCTGGCCCCTCTCCCCGAACAACGAGCCTGTTCCAAAGTGGTGATCGTGGACGGGGAGAGGGGAGCGCGAGCCGTGCGAGAGCTGAACGTTCGCGGCTTCGGGAGTCGATCGAGATCTCCATTCAGGGCAACACCCGCGCCTCTCGCGCGGTCTCCCCTCTCCCCGTCCGCACTCACCAACTTCAGCCGAGGAGCGACTTCGGGGAGAGGGCAGGGTGAGGGGCAACCCTGAAAATTGATCACCACTCTCGTGTCATTCACCTCGTACAGCCTACGCAACTCACGAACTTCAGCCCAAACGGGCCGAGATGATGCCTGAATAGAAGAGACCGGCGATTGGCGCTCACCCTGCGCACACCATCGCTTGCGGCCTGGTGCAGCTGCATCTATCTCCCACGTCGCTCTTCGAGGCAAGATGTCATGGGAGCAAACCGTGGCGACCCATACGCTCCGGCACGATCCGTGGATGGAGGTCGAACATGTCTGAAAAGAAAATCCTCGAAGGAAAAGTCGCACTGGTCACCGGCGCCGCGTCCGGCATCGGACGCGCCATCGCCGAGATCTATGCCCGTGAAGGCGCCCGCGTCGCCGTTTCGGATGTCGCCGACGCGGACGGCGAGCGGTTCGCGGACGAGCTCCGCGCAAACGGAGCGAAAGCGATCTACGTCCACGCCGACATCTCCGTGGCTGCGGAGTGCCAGGCGCTCGTACGGCGCACGGTCGACGAGCTCGGGGGACTCGACGTCGCCTGCAACAACGCCGGAATCGGCGGCGAGTCGAACCTGGTCGGCGACCTCTCGATCGAAGGATGGGACCGGGTCATCGCCATCAATCTCTCCGGCGCGTTCTACTGCATGAGGTACGAGATTCCGGCCATGCTCGAACACGGCGGCGCGATCGTGAACATGGCTTCGATCCTCGGAGAGGTCGGCTTTCCCACCGCCTCGGCGTACGTCAGCGCGAAACACGGCCTGGTGGGACTGACGAAGAACGCCGCACTCGAGTACGCGACACGCGGCATCCGGGTCAACTCCGTCGGCCCGGCATTCATTCACACGCCTCTCATCGCAGCTCTCGAGAACGACCGCGACACGCTCGCGAAGCTCACCGCCGCTCATCCGATCGGCCGCCTCGGCAAGCCCGAAGAAGTCGCGGAGCTCGTCCTCTGGCTCTCGTGCGGAAAGTCGTCGTTCGTCACCGGATCGTACTATCCGATCGACGGCGGCTATCTCGCGCAGTAGGCTGCGAAGAGTCTCGTTCCCGGAAGGCTGTTCCGATCGAGCCCTACCGACGACCACGTCCCGGAACGAACCCGCCGCACCTCCCAGGCGGTGGATGGTGAAATTCGCGCTTCCGCTCCCCTGATGCCGACCCCGATCGCTCCGATCCGATATCCTTCCCGCAATGCAATTCGGCGCGACGGACGTTCTGGTCCTTACGATCACCCTCGGCACGGCGGGGGTTCTCGCGTTTCTCCCTTCCCTTCGCCGCTCGCGCGCATGGACGGCGACCACCACTCCGCTCGCCTCGATCATGGGGAGCGGGTTTCTCGTTTCCGCACCGCTGCTGGTGGGCGCGGCGGGGCTGTATGCCCCTCTCGCGATGGCCGCTCTCCTCGTCGTCGCATACGCGGTGGGCTCGGTGATCCGGTTCAACATCCGATACACCGAGGTCGTGGTCGGCGAACGGCCGCGGGAAGCGGGAGAGCACACCGCGACGCACGGCCACGCGCTCGCGACCGAAGGTCTCTGGGCCCGTCGCGACAGATCCCTGGCGACCGACATCGAGCGAGCTTCGCACGTCATCCTCGCGGGGGCGTACCTCGTATCCGTCACTTACTACCTCAGCCTCCTGAGCGCATTCGTTCTCGACGCATTCCGATGGCAAAGTCCCTTCGCCTCGAAAACGTTCACGACTGCGCTTCTCGTGGTGATCACTTCGGTCGGCCTGTGGCGGGGCCTCCGCGCGCTCGAGGGCGTCGAACGTTACGCGGTCGCATTGAATCTCGGAATGATCGCCGCGCTCCTCGCGGCGCTGGCCATCTTCCACGTGCATGCGCTTTCCGCCGGAACCTGGCACCTTCCCGCCATCCAGCCGTCGGAGTCGCCCCTTCGTTCTCTCCGGGATCTGATGGGACTCCTGATCGTGGTGCAGGGGTTCGAGACGAGCAGGTTCCTCGGCGCCACTCATTCGCCGGAACAGCGTGTGCGGACGATGCGGATCGCTCAGCTGATCTCGGCGGGAATCTATCTTCTCTTCACCACTCTGGCTCTTCTTCTCTTTCACCCCGGCGCACCGCCCCGGGCGAGCGTGACCGAGATCGTCCACCTGGTCGGACCGGTCGCGGCAATCCTCCCGCTTCTCATCGTGATCGCCGCGGGCGTGAGCCAGTTCTCCGCCGCCGTCGCCGACGATGCCGGATGCTCGGGCCTTCTGAAGACGATCTTCAGGGGTCGGGTCTCCAGTCGCATTCCATACGTTCTGATCGGCGCAGGGACGGTCGCCCTCGCCTGGTCGACTGACGTTCTTCAGATCCTCAGTTACGCCTCGCGGGCCTTCGCCGTCTTCTACGCCTTCCAATGCCTGGTCGCCGTCCTCGTCGCAGTCGAGCGGAGAGATGCGGAAGGGAGAGTCCGGATCATCGTGGTCGGCTCACTGGCGGCAATCGCGACGTCGGCCGTGGCGGTTTTCGGGATTCCGGCAGCCGGCTGACGCGAAACGAACATCCACGCGGGATCGGGTCCGGAAGATCGAACGAGGGGCAGATCTGAGCTTTCCCGGCGGAACGGACGTAGAATCTCACTGAATTCTCTCGAGTGAAAGGGAGGTCGCTCCGGCCATCCGGATGCGGCCCGCTGGCTGATGTCCGTTCCGACCGAAGACTTCGCAATCCTCCATCCGGACGAGCCCTCCGCTTCGAAAAAGGCGGCTGCGGCTCCCGAGGAGATTCCTCTGTTCGATCGCGAGCTCAGCTGGATCGAGTTCGACCGGCGTGTGCTCGGCGAAGCCCAGAATCCGGACGTCCCTCTTCTCGAACGACTGAAGTTCCTCTCGATCTGCGCGCACAATCTCGACGAGTTCCTGATGGTCCGGGTCGGCGAAGTGCGTGACGTGATCGCCGCCGGCGCCGGCCCGACCGCTCGATACGCGGAAAAGCTCGACACGATCCGCAAGCGCGTGAGGCGTCTTCTCGACGCGATGTACGAATGCCTCGGAAAGGACCTCCTCGGATCGCTGGAGAAGGAAGGGATCCGCATCGAGCGCATCGAGGACCTCGGAAAGAAAGGAAGAGCCGCGCTCGAAGAATACTTCACTCGTCATCTCGAGCCGATCCTCACACCCCTGGCGATCGACCCCGGACATCCATTCCCTCTCCTCGCGAACCGCTCACTCAACCTCGCACTGCGGCTCGAATCGCATCGCGGCGAGCGGCACACCGTCGTGGTGAAGATTCCCGAACCTTCGCCACGACTCGTTCAGTATGGGGAGAAGAACCGTTTCGTCCTCCTGGAAGACGTGATCACGTCTCACATCGAGCGCTTTTTCCCCGGACTTCGCCTGAAGAAGTCCGCAGTGTTCCGCGTCATCCGAAACTCCGATTTCTCGATCAAGGAGGAGGACGTCCAGGATCTGCTGAAGAGCATGGAGAGCGAGCTTCGACGACGCGAGAGGAGCGAGGTGGTATGGCTCGAAGTGGGTGAAGGATCCGACGAGCGCGTCCTCGAGCTGATCCTCAACAGTACCGGGGCGGCACGCGAGGACGTCTACTTCGCTCCCGGCCCACTGAAACTCGACGAGCTGATGCCGTTGTACGACGCGGTGACGGCGCCGCAGCTGAAGGATCCTCCGTTCAACCCACGCATTCCGGCCCGGCTGGCGACGAGCGAAGACATCTTCGCCATCATCCGCAGCGGCGACGTCCTCCTGCACCGCCCCTACGATTCGTTCGCTGCGGTAATCGACTTCGTGATGAGCGCCGCCGAGGATCCCGACGTGGTGGCGATCAAACAGACCCTCTACCGGACCGATCCCGGTTCTCTGGTGCTGGAATCGCTCGCGCGTGCCGCCGAGCACGGGAAGCAGGTCACTGCGGTGGTCGAGCTGCAGGCGCGGTTCGACGAACAGAAAAACATCACCTGGGCCCGCAGACTCGAACAGGCCGGAGTGCAGGTCGTGTACGGCCTGGTCGGCATCAAGACACACTGCAAGATCTGCCTGGTCGTGCGGAGGGAGGGGGACGAGCTGCGCCGCTACGCGCACCTCTCCACCGGGAATTACAACGCGCTCACCGGCCGCCTCTACACCGACCTCGATCTATTCACCACCGACGAGGCGCTCACCGCCGACGCGGCGCAGGTGATGAACCTGGTGACGGGATTCAGCGCAGCCGGAGTGCAGGAGCTCATCGCGGATCAGGGCTCTCCGTTCACGTGGCAGAAGATGGTCGTCGCTCCGACGGACTACCATCGCTGGGTTCTTTCGATGATCGAGCGTGAGCGGCGGGCGGCGGAGAATGGGAACCCGTCGGGCATCGTCGCAAAGATGAATGCGCTCGTGGAGCCGGAGGTGATCCGCGCGCTCTATGCCGCGAGCTGCGCGGGCGTGCAGATCCGCCTCGCCGTGCGCGGGATCTGCTGTCTCGTCCCCGGCGTCCCTTCGCTGAGCGAGAACATCGTAGTCACCTCGGTGATCGACCGCTTTCTGGAGCACTCCCGCCTCTTCCGATTCGAGAACGGCGGCGATCCGGAGTTCTGGATCTCGAGCGGAGACTGGATGCCCCGCAACTTCTTCCGCCGGATCGAGGTCACCTTCCCGGTGCATTCGGAGGTTCTCAAGACCCGCATCGACAGGCAGATCCTCCCGGTCGTTCTCGCGGACAACCTGAAGGGATGGGAGCTCGACTCCGAAGGCGTGTACCACCGGCGCGATCCGGCCAGTCAGCCGGTGCGAAGCCAGGAGGCGTTCATCGCCATCGCACGGGCCGAAGCAATCTCAGTGGGTCCGTACGACGAGATTCTCCAGAAGGCAGGACCGTTCCGGCGCAAGGCGAAAAAGAAAAAGAAATAGGAGCTCCTGCAGCACACCAAAAGTCGATGCAGACGGCGGGGTCGTCATTCGAGCAACGCCGGTTCGAGCATGAACCGTAGCCGTGCTACGTCGTCCGGACCGTCCATCTCCAGCCCGTAACACCCACCCTTCTTCAAAGCGACTTCCGACTCGGGATGCATCTTCGTCAGCGCCAGCATCAGCGACGAGAGATGCGGCTCGTGCCCGACGAAAAACGCGCAGGACGAAGAGCTCCGACGGAGCAGGGCCCGGAACTCCTCCGGATCGCGCCCCGGCTCGAGCGCATCCGCCGACTGAATCTCGAGCTTTCGCTCGTATCTCTTCTGCAGCCACTCGGCGGTCTCCCAGGCTCGGAGGAGCGGGCTGCTGTAGATGGCGTCCGCATCGGGAATCATCTTCGCCACCCGCTTGGAGATCCGCTTCATCTTCCGGTGTCCTTCGTCCGTCAGACGGCGCTCTTCGTCCGGTTTCTCGCCGTCCTTCTTCTCCGCGATTCCATGCCGGAACAACACGATCAGCATCGCTTCACCTCAAATACTCCTGAACCGCACCTTGCGGTCGAAAAGATTCGAAAAGTAGCGCGCGCGTTTGGCTGCCGCGGCGATTTCCACCGAGGCGTCCGTGCGCGCCCGCACGAGGAACTTCACGTCGCCGTTGGACCGGACCGCGACGTCGCGTACCGCCTGACGGTGGCTTCGGTCCAGCGCTTCCGCGATGCGGAGAATCGCCGAGAGTTTCTCCACGTCGGACCGTCTCCCGGCGAGCTCCTGGAGATTCTCGTGACCCTCTTTCGGTTTCGCCTTGCGGTGGTAGCGCGCAACGTTCGCCACCACGATCAGCTGCTCCTCGCTGAACCCGCGAAGTGCCGCATGACGGATCAGGTAGTAGGAATGTTTGTGGTACCCGCGGTCGCTCACGTGCAGGCCGACCTCGTGGAGGAGAGCGGCATTTCCAGAAGCTCGCGCGACTCGGGGGCAGATCATGCAGATCCGTCGTCTGGTCGAAGATACGCGATGCGAGCCGCGCCACGTGCCGCGAATGGCGCATGTCACAGTCACTTCTCTCCGCGAACGCGATCGACGCCGACCGTCTCAGCGAAGAGCCGTCCTTCGACGCCGGCCGTCGCGCGATCTGTGCTTCGATCAGACCCTCCCGGATCCCGACGTTGGATGGAATGAGAGACTCGACCCCGAGGAGCTCCATCGTCGCCATGAGCACCGCGCCGCCGGCGACGATCGTGGCCGCACGCTTCTCGTCCATGTCGAACTTTTCCGCACGTTCGCGCGCGCTCGTCCCGACGAATCGCGACATCACGGCTCCGAGCGCTTCGAACGAGAGCGTCCGGTTCGAGCTCGATTTCTCCCCGGCCGCGAGCGCTGCAAGGGTCTGGATGGTTCCCGAAGTTCCGATGCAGCGATCGACCCCGATGGCGCGAACCTTCTTCTGGACCTTCCGGAGCTGATCCGCGGCGAATCGGCGAGAGGAATCGATTGATTCCGCGGTCGCGAGATCCTGCAACTCGAAACGCTGTGAGAGCCGCAACGAACCGAGCGGTTCGCTGGCGGTGAAGTAGATCTCGCTCCCGGTGCCGATGATGAACTCGACGCTTCCGCCGCCGATGTCGACGCAGAGCACGGTCGCGCTTTCGAGACCGACCGCCGAGCGGACCGCGCGATAGATGTAGTCCGCCTCTTCTTCGCCGGAGATCACCCGGATCCGGATTTCCGCGGCATCCCGAACCCGCCGAAGAAACTCTCGCCGGTTCGGTGCCTCCCGCACCGCGCTGGTCGCCACGGCGACGACCTCCTTCGCATTCCAGCCGCGGGCGACCTCCGCCATGTGCACGATGGCGGCAACTCCCCTCTCCATCGCAGCATCGCTGAGTGGCGCTCCGTCGAGGCTGCTCAGTCCCAGCTGGACCGTCGCCTTCTCCTTGTCCACCACCCGATAGGTCCGTCCACGGACCTCGGCCACGACCATGTGGATCGAGTTCGTTCCGACGTCGATCGCCGCGATGTGACGGGATGCATTCCCCATTTGTCCTCACACACTTAAGTCGCACCGGCGACCTCGGCATCCGGAATATGCAAATTCGATGGAAAGCACCTCGGGAGGCGGATCTTCCGCGGGATTCCCCCTTGGCTCCGGTCGAGAGTATTCTCACACCGGAGACGAAACGAAGTGAGCACGCCCGACCCGAGCTCGGAATCGGTGGTCCTCGATTTCACCAGGGACGACGGCGAATTCGCGCCGCAGCTCCTGCGCCGGAAGGCTCTCGAGCTGATCGACGACGCGATCGCGCATCTGGGATCGGACGAAGCGGATCCCGACGTCATGGTTCACGAAGTCCGGCGCCGCCTCAAAGAGCTTCGAGGGATCACCGACCTGCTCCGCCGGGCTCTCCCCAGGAAAGGTCGACAGGACTGGACTCTGTTTCGGGATGCGGGCCGCGAGCTGGCAGCCGCGCGCGACGCGAAAGCGAGAGTCGAGACGATCGACCGGCTGCGGGAGCGATTCCGCGACGAGTGGACCGCACGAGAGTTCACCAAAATCCGGCGAGTCCTGGTGAGCCACGTCACCACCGGCATCGACGGCGAGACCACGGCCCGATGGAAGCACGAACTGACTGCGGAACGATTGAGGGTCGCAGCCTGGCCGGTCGACCACATGAACCGCCGCGATCTAGAGAAGGCAATCGTCCGCAGTTACCGCTCCTCTCGCCGCGCGATGCGCCGCGCGCTCGAGGAGCGGACTCCGGAGAGCTTTCATCAGTGGAGGAAGGTCGCCAAGATCCACTGGTACCACGCACGATTTCTCGACGAGAGCGGCTTCGCATCACTCGAAGACCGCGCGCGTGCAATGAAGCAGCTCTCCCGCACCCTCGGCGAGCTTCACGATCTGGACCTGATTGCGCAGGCGATCGACCTGGATCCCGCGTCGTTCGGCAGCAGGCGGTACCTCGCGCGTTTCCGCGGCTTCGTGCGCCGGCAGCGGGAGGAGCTCGAGAGCGGCGCAGAAACCGAAGGCACTTCTCTCTTCCAATGGCGCACGCGCGATTGGACCAGAGATCTTCGGGAGAAGACGCCGCCACCGGAGTAGCTCAGCGTCGGGACGACCGATGTGGAGCGCCTCTATTCTCGCGGACCCGATCTCTCACTCTCCTTCCGGGCCGCTCCAGCCTTCTTCGCGATTCATTGGTCACACTCGGTACAACAGTCCGATATGATGATTCGGCAAAGATTCGTGAACCCTCTCTTGCCCGAGTGTCCCACTGAAAGAGATTCGGGTCGTCCGCAACGACTCGCGATCCAACCGGTGAATTCTATGAATGCAACGAAACGGTTCCGCGTCGCGATCGTCGCATTGAGCTCTCTGATTCTGCTGACCGCGTCGGCCTCCTCTGCGCAAACTGGCACTACCGTGACGCGAGATGCACAGGGACGCGTCCATATCGACAATGGCGGAACGACTCCCGTCAGCAAGCCCGTGGACGTGCCTCCCGACGCACCGCCACCGCGTGCCGCGGCACTCCCGGTCGACATCCCTACCACTGTCCCTTTTTCCTACCGGTTCGGAGGTGAATCCTCGACGAGCTGCCGAATCGCAGCGATTCCCGAGCCGATTTGGTTCTTCCAGGGCGAAGGAAAATCGATAATCGCGGTGCAGCCTCTGGTCACCACAGACGAAATTTCTGGTCCCCGGTTTCCCTGGAGTGCTCCGGCCCTTACATCTCTTCCCCGCGTTGTCTCCCTGGCTTATCGGCCCGACCGACCCGACATGCCTCCTCCCCTGGCGGTCGCCCAGCCACCTGCACCCGAAGAGGTGCAGCGCTCCGTCCGCCGGTTGAACGTCTATATCGGGAAGAATCGGGAAGAGTGGAGGACCGATCAACCCGTATTTGATTCGGTCCACCTGCGTGAACCCACGAGCGGGATCGAAGGTGTCCTGACTCTCGGCGGGGTTCAAGACCAGTTGCGAGTGATCATCCCTCGCGGTACAGACCCGTCAAGAGTCGCGATCGGTTTTTCCGACACGGTGACCGTCGACGCGGACGGTCGTCTCCTCGATGGGAGGCACGGTGAGGGAGGCATCCCTTTCGCCAGCGCGCACGGTTCGCGTCGCTGTGATCAGTCGTCGGGAGCACTGGACATTCGATGGCATCAAACCTCGTTCCAAACCCAAACAGCCTCTTTCGATCTTGGAGCTCCTGATCCTTCCTGCGAAATCGAGATCGACATTCGACTTGCCAGGTTTGCGTCTCCGTTGCCGTCGGCGACCAGTCCGAAACCCTCACTCGCCGAACGGCTGGGCGCGATCGCCGTCGATTCCGAGGGAGGGATCTACGTCGCGTCGCAGTCCCAAACGTTCGCACCCGGGCTGCTGTACGACTTCAAGATCGACGACGGATACTCTCACGAGCGCAGCGAGGACGACGTCGTGGTCGAAAAGTTCGACCGGAGCGGAGTTCTCCAATACACCACCATCCTTGGTGGATCCGCCGGCAACGGCCCCGCAATGGCGCTCTCTCCGCAACCCGACGGCAGTCTCCTGGTGGCAGCTTCCACCCACGGCGGTGAGCTCCCTCTGACCAGACCTTGCTCCCCTGCCTGCGCGGGGCTCCTCCTCGCAAGGCTCGGAGCGTCCGGCAATCTGGTCGAATCTTCGGTGCTCAGTGGCGTTTCGGCCAACCGGATCGCGATCGGCCTGGATGGGCTGATTCTCCTCTCCGGCCATTTCGGATCCGGCATATCGGAACCAGGCGTTTCAATGCTCTCGAATGCGTTCTGGAAGGACCGTTCCAACTCCTCAGGCTGGATCGTCGTCGTCGATCCCCAGGCGAAACAGCCACGAGTTGTTTATGCCACGCTTCTTCGCAGTGCACCCGGTCCAATCGCGCAGATGCGAAACGGCCGCATTCTCGTCGGCGGAGTGACGTTCGGCCCGCCAAAGGATCTCCCCCAGGGGAAGGGAGTCGATCCCGCCTTCCACGGCGGCGCATCCGACGCGTACCTCCTGGAGCTCGATCCTCGGAAAAAGGGGGCGGATTCGGTCGTGCGCTGGACGCTCATCGGCGGAGTGGGCGACCCGATCTGGGACCGGGACTGGATCGACGCGATCGCGCTTGATTCAGCGGGCAACATCTACGCCGCCGGAGGAACCGGTTCCGCGAATTTTCCTGCCGTCTCCGCCGGATGGAAAGCGGTCCGGTCCGGAGTCAGCGACGGTTTCGTCTGCAAATTCGAGCCGAGGGAGTGGAAACTTCGCTGGTGCACTCTCGTGGGCGGATCAGGGGAGGATTCCGTCGAAGAAATCTCGATCGACCGAAACCAGAACGTCTACCTTTTCGGATCGACGACATCACGCGATTTTCCGACCGTCGGCGGAGTCATCAGCGGCCCCCCGTCAAGCGGCGACGATCCGGGAAACTATTTCGCGGCTCGAGTGAACTCGCTCGGCACGAGGGCCGACTGGTCGATGGCGCTGGGTCCCGCGTCGGGTTCAGATGAGGTTCAACCCTCCTTCACTATCGACGCCGACGGCAATGGATACATCGGATTTTCGAGTGCGTTGCTGCCTCGATGGCAACCCTCCATCAACTTCTCGGGCGTTCGAGGGACGTTTATAAAGATCGCCGGCTGCGCCACCTGCCCCAGGGGGCCTGTCATCGCGTCGGCCGAAGCGAGGTCGGGAACTCTCGAAGTTCAAGGGTCGGGATTCTCGCGAGACAGCCACGTCGTTCTCGATGACGCAGAGGCCCCGGCCGTACAGTTCGTGTCCGAATCTCTCCTGAAGGTGACCTATCCCGATCCGAGCACCCCGGCCGAGGTGTCTGTCGTGAATGCTGCCGGGCAGAGCGCCAGTGCTGCCGTGCGCGAGCTCGGTCCACTGGGAAGAGGATTGGCGATCGTCAAACCGACGACTCCAGCCGGGCGACTCGGACTCCTCGCACTGATCGCTCTCGCGCTCGTGGGCGCGCTCGTGCTCTGGCGCGTGCTGAGGAGCCGCACTGAACGTCGATCATGATTGGAAGAATTGGCCCGTTCGGTTCCACGCAAACACCCTCGCGTGGCCACGTGACTCGACGAACCTGAGTGCGGCCGACGCTCGAAGCCGGCCCCCGGCGGGCCCACACCAGACGACGACGTCGAGAAGTATCCCGAAGCCGGAATCGTTGGTCGTGCCAGCCAGTTTCCCACGTGTTTCCGCTACGATCATCGGGTAGCCGCTCAATCCCGCTCACCCGCAACGATCGCGTCTGCCTCGATCTCCACCAGCATCCACGGTTCGTAGAGAGCGCTCACCTCGACCATCGTCGCCGCCGGGCGAATGTCGCGAAACACTTCACCATGCGCTCTTCCTACCGACTCTTTGTCGCGAATGCTGGTCAGAAACATCCGGGTGCGGACCACGTCCTCCATCGACGCACCCGCCTCCGCGAGCGCTCCGGCGATGATCTCGAACACTCGCTTCGCCTGAATGTACGCGTCCCCTTCTCCAACCGGATGTCCATCGGTTCCGACGGCCGTCGTCCCGGCGACGTGGACGTACGGCCCGACGCGCACGGCACGGCAATATCCCTTCTGCGCCTCCCACGGCGCTCCCGATCCGATGTTCACTCGACTCATTCGGTCCTCCTCCAAACGATTCCAATCGATTAGACCCGATTCCAGGACGAGGCGCGAGTGGGTGCGGCTAACCCGCCTCATGGAGTGCGGATCCCGCGGGGCGGGATCCGCACCCCATGAAGACGCACCGCCGAGATTGATCCGCACCCCAACGACATCACTGCCGAGGGGCGCGGATCCTCTGATCCGCCGCGCGGATCCCGGCGCGTGCGCGACCGCACCATCACCCCGGTCCTTCGCAGAAGCGGAGCTGATCGCCCGGCTTGACCGACGCTCCGCGAAACCCACAGTCTTCCTCTTCATCGCGATCTTCCTCTTCATCGCGTACCACACGATCTTCGCGGCGGATCCCTCGGGGCGGGATCCGCACCCCATGAAGACGCAACGCCGAGATTGATCCGCACCCCAACGACATCACTGCCGAGGGGCGCGGATCCTCTGATCCGCCGCGCGGATCGCGGCGCGTGCGCGACCGAACCATTACCCTGGTCCTTCGCAGAAGCGGAGCGGATCGCCCGGATTGACCGACGCTCCGCGATACGGTCACTCCGTGGCGTGACTCACCTCACTGCGGCCCGAGCAGTCGTGCGGTACCAGTGAACATGCGATTCCTTGCACTCCTCTTCTGCGTCGCCACCTCGCTGCCGCTTCACGCCGGGACGCTCGAAACGTATCTCCGCGACACCGGCATGGCTCCGGCCGACTACGTCCTCCAGAGGCTCGAGCGACACCCGCTGGTCATCCTCGGCGAAGGGCACTGGGGACGCGATGATGCGGAGCTCGTCTCCTCGCTCGTTCCGAAGCTCCACCAGCGCGGCGTGGCCCTCGGGATCGAGTGGATGAGCGCGAAGAGACAGGGAGACGTCGACCGGCTGATCGCCGGAACGGAGTGGAATCGCTCTCTCGCGAACGATCTGATGAAAAGCGCCGATTGGCCTTACCTTCAGTACCGGGAGATCTTTCACCGCGCGTGGGAATCCACGCACGCGCATCCGGAGCTGCCGGCGATGCAGATCGTCGCCCTCGGCCCGCCACCCGACTGGAGGAAAGCCGGCATCGACTACGATGCCTTCATGGCCTCGAGAGTGGCGGAGTATTCCGGAGACCAAAGACGCCCGATGCTCGTCTACTGCGGCATGCATCACGCATTCACCCGCTACCTTCAGGTCAACCGGAGCCGCAACGGTCGCGTCGCGCAGTTCATGGATCGAATGGGCAACATTCTCTGGCGCCAGTTCGGGGAAGACGTCTTCCTCATCGCACTCGAAAAGCCCGAGATGTGTGGTCCCCGAGGAGAGGAAGAAACAAGATACTGCCTTCCGCTCAGCGGCATCATCGACTGCGCCGCAGCGAGCGCTGGCCGGCCAGTGGGGTTCGACCTCGCCGCCTCTCCGATTGCGGAGATGCATCTACCCGCATCGAGCTTCTACGCAGCCGGCCACCCGTTCGTTCGAATCATCGACTTCGCCGACGGATGGATCTGGCAGGGTCCGGTGGATCGGCTGAAACTCGTGGAGATGATCCCGTTCGAGGAACTGTCGAACGATCCTTCGAACGATGCCGGCGCACGAAAGGCGTGGGAGAAAGAGCGTGAGTGGCTCGCGCATCCGATGCAGCGATCCGCCTGGCGCGACCTCGCGAAGTGGCGCAGCAACTGCGGGGCGCAATGAGATCGTCGCGGTCTCGAGCTCTTGGCCACGTCGAGTGAGCCTGTATCCGAAATCGTCGAAAAACAATAAAGTCGGCTCAAAGGAAGGTCCCGACGCCCATGCGCAAGCTTTTACTGACCCTGGTTCTCGTCACTCTGACTTTTCCCGCCTTCGCACAGGAACCGTTCCGGCAATCCGTCGAGGTCACCGTGGTCAACGTCGACGTGGTGGTCACAGATCGCGATGGCAATCCCGTGCATGGCCTGAACGGAAATGATTTCGAACTGCTGGAAGATGGCGTCCGACAGAAGCTGACCAACTTCACAGAGCTCCGTGGTGATGCCGGGAACCAGCAGCCGTCCGGCGTGTCGGCCACGGGTGACGAGACCTCCTCGCGCCCCACCCGCTTCGTCTTCTTCGTCGACAGCTGGTCGATGCATCCGATCGCGAGACGGGAGATCCTCGCCGGCATCGATCGGTTCATCGATTCACAGATGCGTCCCGGCGATCTCGCGTCCGTGGTCGACTGGAACGGAACTTATCGGATCGAACAGCCACTGACCGAGGACCGAGCCGCGCTCCACGCTGCAGTTGCGCGGATCTCCAGCCAGAGCTCCCCTGCAGTGCTGCAGAGCGGGTTCGATTCAGTGCGTAAAGCGTGTACCGCGGCGCTCGCCCAGGTCCGAAGCGGCCAGATGGCCGTCCTCAGCGCGTATCACGAGTGCATCTCATTCGCTCGGGTCGACACCGACAGGACCGTCCTGATCTCGAAGAGTCTCGTCAATGCCCTCGACGTGACCATCGCGACGGTGGGAGGAGCGGACGGGAAGAAAGTACTGGTCGTCGCCGGCGCGCTCCTTCCGAAGGATCCGGGTCTCGAGACGTATCAGTGGGCGAACCAGCTCTTCATGCCATGGATGCGCGGCTTCGACGCTCCGAACGAGCGGCCGAATCCCGAGCAGGTCAGGAAGCACCGGGAGAGAATCGAGTCACTCGGCCGGAACGCGAACACGCATGGCGTGACCATGTACATGATCGCGGCCGGAGCTCCGGCGAACTCGATGGACATCACGAGCGCCGACGCCCTCGCCGACGCGGGCGGCGATTTTCTCCGCCTCGGCAATACTGAAGACGCGTACCAGGACGTCGCCGACGCAACCGGAGGCATCGCGATGAAGCGCGCATCCCGGTTCGATCGAGCGCTGGAGACGGTCCGTCGCGACGTGGACTCGTACTACTCTCTCGGATTCCGACCGTCCCGCACCAATCCGAACGATCGGAACATCGAAGTGAAGGTTCGGAGGAAGGGAGTCGTCGCGCGGGTGCGCCGAAGCTGGGCGCCGCTGTCGGAACAGGCGCAAACCCGAGACCGCGTGATTGCGAACGTCTTCGCCCCTGCAGAACCCTCTGCCTGGAAGATCGGCGTGCGGACCGGAAAACCGCAGCCGCAGGGGGATCAGTACCAGGTTCCTCTCGAGATCACCATTCCTTCCTCCATCGAGCTCGTCAAACGTGGCGACGCAGTGGAAGGAGGATTCACGGTGTGGGTGGCCGTCGGAAATGATCAGGGCGCACTCTCGACCGTCTTCCATCAGGCGAATCCGGTTCGCATCCAGCCTGCGGAAGAGAAGGACTTTCGCAGTCAGCCTCTCGTCTTCACCGCGAACCTGACCGTGCGTGAAGGACGGAATCTTCTCTCGGTCGGCATCACCGACGCGGTGACGAAGGAGACGTCATTCGCCCGCGGGGAGATCGTCGCGGAAAAGTGAGAAAGCGATTCTCGCTTTCAGTCCAGTGGTCGGGGCTTCCGGGCGAGGCAGTCGGGACGCAGCGTGGCCATGGTCTTTTCCCGAAAAGAGAGCGTAAGATATGAACAGTACAATATTCTGAAATAATAGCCAAGCGATGAATTTTATGCGCATAATTGCGCACGAATCAGAAGAACCATCTCCGAGCGTCGAGCGGTGATCGTAGAATCTTTGAGGCTCCCCTCCTTCGCATGGCCGGTCTCCTCAATTCTCAGACTGAGAGGGTGCCGGCCTGCGACGCCGGCATCTGATCCCAGGTTGCACCCTCGAGCAGCCTTCCGGTCTTCTTCTTTCGAGTTCCTCCCCATTGCTTGAAGAAAAACGGGACTCGTGCGGCCAGACACTGGTCGCGAATCTCGATGATCCACGCCGGATCGACGGGGCGCGCCCTCGGACCGGACTCGCCCCCGGCAATGACCCAGTGAATCCCGTCGAGATTCATCCCTTCGATCGGCCCTAGAAGCGGTTCCAGCGAGAGGAAACGAACCGCCGCCCCGACTCGACGGAGATCGTCGATACGCCATCCGTACGAACTGGACTCCACACTCACCCCCAGCCAGAGGTTCGACGGCCACTGAATTTTGCGATCCAACTCGGCGAGGCGCTCCGATCGCTTGGTGAGAATCTGGAACTGGTGCCAGTGTGCCGCCCGTATCACCTCCATTACGCGAAGGACGAATTCGGTCGGCACGCTATGATGAAAAAGGTCGCTCATCGAGTTGACGAAGATCATCCGAGACTTCCGCCACCTCAAGGGAGCGAGCAGCGCCTGGGGCTGCAGCGTCAACTCGAATCCATGTTCATACGCGGGGACTCCCATCGCCCGGAGCCGATTCGCCATTCTCTCCGCATAGCAGTTCTTGCAGCCGGGGCTGACCTTCGTGCATCCGGTGACCGGATTCCACGTCGCCTCGGTCCATTCGATCGTCGAGTTCTGCGCCATTCCCCCTTCCCTTCAGAACAGGCTCCCCTGCGGTGTCGCTACCTTTTTACACGCCCGCCAGAACTTCTCGCCCAAGTCGTTCCGGCTGAACATCGCCAGCCGGTAAATCGGGCTTTTTCGCTTTGTGTTCCGCATCAGATGCGTCTCGTGCAATCCGCCGAACAAATATCCGAGCCTCCGCATGCTCTCACCGAACTCGCGAGCCACGAAATCGCCGAACCCGACCTGCCTCTCATTCCTCCAGCTCTCTCTCCAATTCTCTCGCCCGATGAATTGCGCGACGACCTGGCTGCGTTCGGCGACGTAGTTCTGTTCGTTGCGCCCCGGGTCCATACCGGTTGGAATCAAGATCAGAAAGTCGACGAACCTCGAGGCGATTTTCCGGATCGTCTCGAACTGAAGATTGGCCAACTGATACGGATCAGCGAAACAGAATGTCAGAACCCTGAACCCGGGAGTGGGTAACGGGATGGCGGCGACAATCTCGTCGACACGGTCGTTGGTGTTCCCCTCGATGAAACGCACACTCCTCTCCGTATGGGACCGCTCGACACGCTGCCGCAGCGCGCCGAGGCGTGTCGAATCGAGCTCGCAGAAAACGTACCGATCGAATGGCGCCGTTACCTCGAGCGCTCGGATCGCCGCCGTGCGTACGATCTTTTGCGTTCCGCGAATCTGCGCGCGGCCCGTTCCGGCGAAGAGGTCGATGTAATTTCGACACTCCCACCGGTTCTTCATCGACGTTGCGAAAAGATTCGCGTAGCACTCGACCAGCCGGTACTTCTCTTCGGCCCAGTCGCCGACCACCGAGGTCGGAAGGCCGTCGTCGGGTAGGGTTTCATCGTCCATGGGGTGATTGTCCCTCGGATTCCGTTGATCGCGAAGGATTCTACTCACTGTAGAATTGAACCTCCCCAGAGTCACCGCCTCGCAACTACTCCTTTCTCTCAGTACGACGCGAACGGGAACCGAAGAGCGAGACACGCATCGAGAAGCGGCCTGACGGAACCACCGACACGTATGTCACGCGCTTCGAGTACGACCTGTAGAACGGGCTGGCGATGTCGATCGACATGAGCGATCCGGATCGGCCGCTCATCACCACCTTCCAGTACGACACGCGCGGGCATCTGACGAAGAAGATCGACCCGGAGGGGCGGGAGACGAAGAGCGAGTATGATCTCCGAGGGAACCGCGTCAAGGAAACGGACGCGGTGGGAGCGGTCACGACGTACGGCTACGACGACGCGGGACGGATGACGTCGAAGACGATGGCCGGAGCGCCCAATGTTCTCGGTCCGTCGGCGATCACGTATACCGTGGACGACCTCGGGCGAGTGACCGGAACGAAGACGAGCGAGGGTGTGAAGACCACGGCGACATTCGACTCGCTGGACCGGGAGCTGACGGAGTCGCAGCAGATCGGAGAGGGTCCGGTGCGGACGGTGACGCATGCGTTCGATCCCGCCGGAAACCTCACGGGCGT
Organism: uncultured Acidobacteriota bacterium; assembly: GCA_963741955.1. Taxonomy (GTDB): domain Bacteria; phylum Acidobacteriota; class Thermoanaerobaculia; order Gp7-AA8; family Gp7-AA8; genus CAVUKB01. The sequence goes on along the minus strand of CAVUKB010000010.1, from coordinate 362,464 downwards.
CACATACCCCTCGGGGCTCGCGCTCACGCGAAGCATCGATCCGCTCGGACGGATCGCGGCGATTACAGAGAACGGGAACGCGGCGCCGATCGTGATGTACGCGGACGCGGGACCGCGTCAGGTGACCCGGACGCTGGAGAACGGGATCACGTCGAGCTGGGGATGGGACGTGAACGCGCGGCTGACTTCGATCCGGGACATCGCGGCGCCGAGTGCGACGGGGGGCGTCAGGGCTTCCGCCCTGACGGCGCGAGCGGAGCGAGCGCAATGCAGTGGTCAGTCGGAGTGCGCAGAGGGTGCGATCTCCGGGACCGCAGTTCGCGACGTCACCTACGACCGCTCCCCGGCAGGGGAGAAGAATGCCGTCCTTCGCGCGAGTCTCGCGCGGAAGTGGAACTACGAGCACAATCGCATCGGGGCGATCATCGCGGAGACGCTCTGGAAGACGGACACGCAGACGAATCCGATGCTGCGGAGGACGAGCTACGACGTCGACCCGGTGCTGAACTACCGCTCGATCACGAATATCGTGCAGACGCCCCAGACGGCGACGACGACGGTCACGCCGACGGTGATCAACACGCGGAACCAGTACGCGAGCTTCGGCGGGGAGACGCTGGGGTACGACGCGAACGGGAACCTCGTGCGCACGGCCGGAGCGGTGCTCCAGTACGACGCGGAGAACCACGTTGCGAAGGCGACGCTCGCCGACGGAACGACGCTCGAGAACCTCTACGACGCGAACGGGAGGAAGGTGGAGGAGGTCGTGACTCCCGCGGGACAGACCCCGCAGACGACGCCAGAGAAGCCTGGGGTCAGAGCTTCGCGTCTCGGAACTGGTAGCAATCGACTGATGCTGCGGGAGTTACGTTCGCGCTCTTCATCGCCAGCTGCGACCTCGTGCCAGTGTCTCGGTCGGGATGCGCGCAGCTTGCCAATCATCCTGGGCAACGTAGTTCGGCCCGAGCGAAGTGGGGCCCTCAGCGTGCCTGGCCTCTCATGCTAATCTCACCCACCGATGGAAGCTTTCGTTCTGACCAGATGCGATCCCGAGCGGCTCAGGATGATCGCGAAGCGCCTGCAGAACTCCCTCGGCCTGCTGAAAGAGCCCGTGCAGGTGTCACTGGACTATAGTCCCGCCCCAACTGAGTCGATGCCGGCGACGCTGACGCTCTCCGGTTACAGGGGGAAGGAACTGGAAATGGGCGGGCTGCCCGAAGGCATGGCTCACCTTGTCGATCAGGTCGCGGGGGACGACGATGCACGCGAGTGCGTTCGAGAACTTCTGTCGCGCTTCGAGCTGGTTTTATCCGAGGTGGCCAGCACTGTTGCCGGTCCGGCGTGGTGCCTGCTGAGGAGTGATGGCACCTGTGCCTCGGCCGGCATCCTTTTCCAAGATGGCCGACTCAGACGTGGGGCCGCTTATGGTCTCGGCGGGACGGAAACTCTACTCCGGTTCGAGGCTGGCCGAATGTCGTTCGATCGAGTGGCACTCGGCGAGTCGGACTTCGGGTATGAAAAGCCCTTCGACGACGCGCTGCGCGAGGCGTTCGATGGTTCGGATTTCGCTCCACCATCAGATTACGAGCTCCGTTTCATGCTGATGCGGAAGGGAGAGTACCTCCGGCCCCCAAAGCTGAGCCGAGGGAAGGCGGTTGCCCTGTTCTCCACCGACGATCTCCGCCGGCACAAGGCGAGACTTTCGGAGTCGGATCGGGTCGAACTTGCGATTCAGCGGTACGAGAACGGTGAAACGCACCGCCTTCTGGATCTGGCGCGAGACTATGAGGACATCGGACAGGTGGCGGTCGGCGAGAGGGATTACTCGAAAGCACTTGCATATTTCCGCCTTGCAGCGGAGGCAACGTGCGAGTTCGATCGCGCCTGCGCAGCGGGTGCGGTACTGCCGAAGAGACTTCGTTATCTTCTCGAGCACCCCAGAGGAGCGTGGTTAGCGATCGTCGCAGGCGACTTCGCCCTTGCCCGACGGTGTATAGCGATCGCCCGCTCTCGGCCAGGCGATGCTCCGGATGCGGGACACCCGTTTCTTGCCCTGGTGGAACGAGATCTCTCCACGGTTACCGACTGGCTCAAATCTCATCCGCCGAAAGATGGCGACGAGAAAGAGTACCACGACATGGTTCGTGCCATTCTTGACGCCGACAAGGATTCATTTCACAACGCACTGAGCCGAGAGTTGCAGTCATGGAAGCGGACGATCATCAGCGAGGGCCTCAGAGGATTTCCCGATGCGATTTTCTGTCCCTCCGGAATCGCCTGGATCAGGATCGCAGCGGAGGTATGGGGTTCCTCGGTGGAATCGCCGTCGGAGCTCATCCCCCAAGGCCTCCTCATCAGCGACGCCGCTTCCATGGACGACTCGCATCGTCCGTGGAAGAGCCGAACCTACTACGTGCCGGGCGAAGGTTTCACCGAAGGCCTCGACATCATCGTTCACGAGGATTTCCATCGGTTGCCGACTGGTGGGGAGGTCCCGATGCTAAGTGCGATACGCCATTCAGGACCCTGACACCTGGTTTCGGCGAGCGAGTCGGAAAAGGCTGTTTGCCGTTTGAAGGTGAAGCCCAGCGAACGACAGGATATATCCGGACATCCATACACGGGGTGGGTGGTTCAGCCGGATACGGGCAGCATTGACAGGTTGCCTTCAGGGGCGGTGTGCTTCTCGTATCGTCAAATCGGCCAATACCGCGTTTCCGCAACCTTTCCCGGTGCAGGCAGGTTGCTCGAGACCGATACCTTGGAGATCGCGGTGGAACCCGCGGGCAAAGGCCTGGTTCGATTCGATTTCCGCGCGATTTCGGATTAGCTGCGCAGGGTGACGTCGCCGCAATCGGGGCGACGAACGGGCCGAGAGGGTCGCAAAGACGGGGGAAAGAGGGCCAGGCCTTCGCTTCTCGGTCGATGCCCGCAACGCCTTGCGTGGAGACGACTTACCGGCGGCTGGCAGTCGCGCCATTCCTCGAGTGAGACGCGCAGAACCGGCTGGCGATGTCGATCGACATGAGCGATCCGGATCGGCCGCTCATCACCACCTTCAAGTACGACACGCGCGGGCATCTCGAGATCGGGAAGATCGGGGCCAGGCCTTCGATTCTCCGTTGGGAAGAGTGGGGTCAGAGCTTCGCGTGTCGGTAACTCAGCATAAGTCTCTCCCACTCTGTCACTTAGCGTCGACATCGACCGGTCCAGCGGACGGTGTTCGGCAGCCAGACCCCGATCGCGCTTCTCACGGCGAGACCCAGAGGGAAAGGGGGCAGTTGGTTTTCGGTTCTGCCGGCGAAGATCGAGACGGACTGTGGGCGGAACAGACGAAATCCCCGCGGTCGCAGGCAATCATCTCGCTTCGGCCGTTCGGAATCGGTAATCGCGTCATCGACGTCGCGCTTCGGAGGCGATGAGGCGGGAGTCGAGGCGCATCTCCGCATCCGAGCGAAAGATCCTCTTCCGTTCGCCGCCTCGGGAGGTCACGTGGAAGACGGCGCCTCGGAACTCGAGACGAAGTGGTCGTGCGATGCGATCGAGAGTACGTCGGATTTCGCGAAATACCGAGGGTTCTACTCCTCGTGGAATCGGCGCCGACTAACCAGGCCCTGCTCGGAGGTGTAACGCGGTGATCCGGCAGCGGGTGTCGTAGAATATCGTGCATCAACGGAGGCCGACGAAGTAACGCCGTGACAAAGACTTAGAAGAGAGGACCGACAAGCGAAGCCCTGACCCTCAAAGTTCCGCACCATCAATAGGTCGATCTTGGGATACTGAGGACCTGCCGACATGCGACGATTGTCGAACGTCACGAACTGGATTATTGGGTCGCCTAGAACTGGCCGCAGGTCGACATTTCGCGCATGGAGTCGCAATATCTGCGCGGTCATGACCAGCCTGATCATCGTGGACAACTGGGGACTCTCCGACACGACATCCGCGGGCCGAATCAGTGAACACATCCCAGGTCCTGCTGTTACGGATTCCGGCCTGCTGTCACGTGGAGGAACCATATATGTCATCTGGCTCGCAACAATGGTTACTTATCTCGTGGCTCTCTGGATTGCCCCGACGATCTCGTCGAAAGCGATCTCCGTCAAGAGGATATTGCTCCGGGTTCTCGGATCAGCACTCTTGCTTACCCTGATCGGAGTCGACATATTCCTCCTTCTGCTGCCAGGATGACATCCGACCCTCATTGTGAATCCAATCGCGATCGGTCGGGCGCAAAGGCGCTGTGTCGCGGAGCGCGAAAAGGCGGACGATCGAGGGCTGCATTGAGAAGCGGCCTGACGGAACCACCGACACTTACCTCACGCGCTTCGAGTACGACGCGCAGAACCGGCTGGCGATGTCGATCGACATGAGCGATCCGGACCGGCCGCTCGTCACCATCTTCCTGTATGACACGCGCGGGCATCTCGTCAAGAAGACGGACCCGGAGGGGCGGGAGACGAAGAGCGACTATGATCTCCGAGGGAACCGCGTCAAGGAAACGGACGCGGAGGGAGCGGTCACGACGTACACGTACGACGACGCGGACCGTCTGGAGACGCTCGAAGACGCCCGAGGAAATGTGACGACGTATCACTACGACGAGCACGGGAACCTCTTCGAGGAGATCCGTGCGGATGGCGCGACGTGGCACTGGACGTACGATCCGATGGACGAGATCGACACGACGACGGTCGCGAACAGGACGGAACGTTTCGTTGGCGCGAGGGCTTCGGTCCGGCGGGCACGCGTCGAGCCCGCCTGGATGTTGGTCACGGCAACATGAATTTGCGCATCGCGCGCGATCCCCGGGTTCCGGCGCGGAGCGCCTTCACCCTGGGCTATTGTCTGTCGTACCTTCGGCACTGGGGGCGGCAGCTGGTGAAGAGGCGGAGCGTGGACGCGTAGCCCGAATTGCCTGCCCGAACGAAGCTGCGGGGAACAAACCGCTCGTCCTATCCGCTTCTCTTTCCGCCCGTTGGCTCTCCGGAGGAACTTCGGTCTAGAATCGAGGAGTCATGAAACAGATCGAGATCATCGTCGAGAAGCACGCTGATGGCTATGTGGCGTATCCCGTAGGGCTGAAGGGCGTCGTGATCGGGGAAGGCGACAGCTACGAGGAGGCGCTGACCGACGTGAAGTCGGCCATTCGCTTTCACGTGGAGACGTTCGGTTCCGACGTTCTCGACGACGATGACTCGCCCGTGCTCGAGGCATTCGTCGCAGAAGCCAACGTGAACTGATGCCGAAATTCCCGACCGGCGCGCCGAAGTCGCGGGTCATACGCGCACTGACGCAGCTCGGATTCGTGACCGTGCGCGAACGGGAGCATATCTCGATGCAACGCCGAAACGAGGACGGCACGGCCACGTCGCTCACCATGCCGAATCATCCGGGGGTTCGACGCTGCGCACGATCTGTCGACAGGCGAAGGTCGAACGAGACAAGTTTCTCCGCGCATACGAAGAAGCGTAAACCGGAGCGGACTTCCACCGGTGGCGGAGGCTGCGCGGCGTTTCGTCGCGCGCACGGTCGACCTCGATGACACTTGCGTCGAAGAGGTGGTGACCACTGGACATCCCTCGATCGTTCGGAACTCGCCTCGTGCCTCCGGCACTGAGGGCGGCGCGAGTGGGATGGAGGCGCGCTTCGTGGGTGAGTTAACTGCACGTGTTTCGCGAATTGCGACGAGGCGATTCTGCACGACTTCTGAATTCGAGTTTCGGTGTCGCCCCTCACCCTCACCCTCTCCCCGAATGGGGATGTCGGCTGAAGTTCGTGAATACGGACGGGGAGAGGGGACCGCCCCCCGACCCGGCGAGTGTGTGAGCATCCCACGGTCGTTCGGATCTCGCCTCGTGCTTCCGGCGCTTCGCGCCTTCACCCGGGGCTATTGTCAATCGCGCCTACGGCACTTGGTGTGGTGCGAGTGCGAGCGGGCGCGTGGCCATGTCTCGTGCGAGTCCCGCCGCGATGCTGTCGGCGAGCTCGCCGACTGCTCGGCTCATGCCGGATACGACGTCGGGCGTGTCGAGGGATTGAAGCGCCACGCGGATCGTTTCATGGTGACTGACGCCGCCGAGAATCCAGTGTGCATCGAGCACGACCACCGGCCCGGGACCCGCCGCAAACCTCGCGACGTTCAGACCGATCGGTCGCATCGAGCCGGACGGCGGCTTGACTTGTCCGGGAAGTACGACCATCCCCTCCGGGAGCCGCGCAGCCAGATCGAAGGCGATGGCGTGCGTAAACATCTCCTGGAACGGAGCGCCCCACTGTTCCGTCCCGCGTACGTCGAGCTTCTGGTCTTTCTGTTCGACGACGATGCCGTTCCGCACGATCTCCGGAGGAAGCTCGATCGGATCGACGCCGACTGGAAGACCCGAAACGCCGGCGACCGCTCCTGCCGGCGGAATGATCTCCAGCTGATAGAACTGATTTTTCGGACGGGAGAAGATCGAGCATCCGCCGAGGAGAGTCAGCAGGATCAGCGGAAGCGGCCGAACAGATCTCACTTGCGCCTCCCCTTGAGTAATGAATCGGGATTCTCGGTGAGGTATTGAGCGAGCGCGCGGACCGATTCCGCGGCGCGCGTCAGTTCCTCGACCAGCGTACCAAGCTCGTAGTTCTGACGTGGCGCGCTCCCGATGAGCTGATTCAATCGTGCCGCGGCCTCCTCCGCCGACGTTGCAGCGCTCTGGAGACTGGAGATCATCTGAGGTGCGCTGGCACTGGCCGAGGACGTGATCTTCTGAACGTCGCTCATCGCCTTGTTCAGATTGGTCAGACTCTCCTCGAGGCGTTTGTCGTGCACCAGCTGGTTGACCCTCGCCGTGGTGCTCCGCAGGTTCCCCGCAATCTGTTCGATCGGAAGCGCCTTGATCCGGCTCGCGATGTCATTGAGAGACGCGAGCGCGCCCTGAAGCCCGTTTCCGCCTTCCGCGGCCGGAATGATCGGCGGATCGTGGCTCACGATCAGTCTCCCGGTTCCGGGCCGCGCGGTCATCTCCAGTGAGACCGCACCCGCTCCCGGAAGGATCAGACTCGTGGAGAGTGTCGCGCGCATTCCCTTCCGCACCAGCGCGGCGAGAGCGTCGTTCATGCTCGCGCGGAGAGCTTGCCTGGTGAGCGGCGGAGGGATGTCGAGCTCCAGAAGCCGCGGGTCGATCTCCAGCGTCACCGGAGTCTCGAGTGTCGCCGAGCTCGGAACGTAGCGGAGGTGAACATCGCGTACGAATCCGACCTCGATGCCCTTCATCTGCACCGGAGTCCCGGGAGAGAGTCCCTGCACCGGACCGGGAAGATACGTCAGGTACGTCAGATGTGGTCCATCCGCGGCAGCAGTCGCCTCGTCCTTCGATTCATAGAGGTCGAAATGCGTCCCCTCCGCCACCGGAGCGCCGGAAAGAATCTCCGGCGTATAGAAGGAGATCCCGGGATTCAGGATCGTAGAAAGAGATGACTCACCAGTCGAGATCTTTCCGCCGGTCAGCGAGATCGACAGCCCGCCTTCGCGCCAGAAGCGCGATCCCTGCCGTACGAAATCCGCATACTGTTTCGCTACGAAGGCATGGATCGAGGTCTCGCGATGCTGCGGATCGTACTCCGATCCGAGGACGCGTCCGACCGTCATCCCCTCGAACATCACCGGCGACCCGATCGCGATCGCACCGATGTGCGGCGTCTCGAGGATCACGGTCTTCCCCGGCTCCGGCGCCGCGAGAACCGGCGGATACTCCTGACCCTCGAATTCGCTGAGTCGTTTCCCGTCTCCGGGAGCGATTCCGACGTATGTTCCTGCAATCAGACTTCCGAGTCCGCCTCCCTGAAGTGTGGGCTCGACGATCCAGAACTTCGTCTGCTCGCGGAGTGCGTAGCTCATCGACGAATCCATCCGGATCTGCACCAGCACCTGACGTTTCCGGGGATCGACGGTGATCCTCTCCACCGTTCCGACCTTCGCGCCGCGGTACTTCACCGGGCTGTACCGCTCCAGTCCGCGCGCCTCCGAGAAACGGACCGTGACGTCCGCACCGCCGAAGAAGCCATAGCGGATCACCAGCCACCCTACGAGGACGAGCGCCACCACTGGGACGACCCAGATCCACGGCGACCACTCCGAGGTGTGCACGTGCGCGCGCGGCGTCTCCTCCTTCGGCGTCACGTCGTTGCGATCGTCCCGTTCGTCACTCACCGCGCCTCCCCTACTTCCCGCCACATCAGCCTCGGCTCGAAGATCCGGATGGCCAGCATGATCAGAACCACGAGACCGAAGAACGGCGTCGCCCCCGGTCCGGCGAAGATGTCGTCGATGCCCGGATAGTTCACGATCGGCGCCGCGATCGCGGCGATGAAGGGAATGATCATCGGCCACCGCACCAGCCGGTGGAGCAGTCGGTAGAGGCGCGTCTCGAACACCAGTCCGCGCCGGCTCGGCAGATAGATCCTCGTCAGCAGCCACAGGAGCGCGAAGAGCGCGAGGAACGGGATGAGCACTCCGGCGACGAGCACCACCACGCCGAACTGCCACTGCCCCCGATCCGCGAGCAGCTGAATGGTTCCGAGCACGGTGTACTCCCATACTCCGGTCAACTGCTCGTTCACGATCACGGAATATGAGTAGGCGAGAGGGATCAGCGGGATGGTCGCCGCGAAGAGCGCGAGCAGCGCGGGAAAGGTCCGGGTGAGGTCGCGGTCGAGTCTCGCACCACATCGCGGACATGGATCTCCCGAGCGGCGCCAGTCCATGGTCATCTCACAGACACCGCACGAGACGAGGCCGGGACGCGGCGGTGCCTCGCGGTCCGGCAGAATCGCGTTCCACGTTCCGCGCCGGTCGAGAAACCAGTCGCTCACCCAATACAGCACCGCCACGGCGAGATAGCACCACGCCCCGGAGCGAATGCTCACCTGCGCGGGGACCGCGGCACGGAAGTACGTCAGCACACCTGCCACCACGACCACTTCGGTCATGCTCCAGATCCGAAGTTCCTGTTGCCAGCGGAAGAACCGTCCGATCTCGCGCGGGCGCTTGTGCAACCGGATCGCACCGAGGACGACCAGGAGCAGGATCGCGCGGATCGCCGGGAAGACGAACGCGAAAAAGAGAAATCCGAGAGCGAAGGGAAGCCAGACCTCGCGGTAAATCACCGGAACGCTGGAGATGAGCCGGCTCTCCTGAAAAACCAGGTGCTTGATGGTCGATTGGAGGAACGGGAGGAACATCGCGGGAAAAAGAAGAATGAGCATTCCGGCCGCAGCGAAGAAGGTCACGTCGAAGCGCGTCCACGAGCGGCGGTCGAGCATCCGGTCGCAACGGTGGCACTCCGCGATTCCGCGTGGCGGAAGGACGGGGATGGTCTGCGTGCTGCCGCAGTCGGCGCAGGTGATCGTCATGGCTTCTCTCGACGACTCTCGCCCGGAATGACGAATCGTCCCGCCTGCTGTTGCAAGAGAAGTTCCCGCCGCGGATTCCTGAAAGCTGCTGACGGACGTCGGCCGATACGGCTGGGCTGGTTACGGTTCTGCAAACTATCGAGCGGCGGCCCGTACCAGCCGCCGCCGACCCCTCCTGCAGATCCAGAATAGACGCTGCAATGCGGTTCCGAGCAGGGCAAAGAGCATCGCTCACCGAGCGACGGCGAATATTCTCTCGCCCTGATTTCGTTTTCACGAGTCTGCTGCCCCGCCACGGCGGGAGCAAAAACACGAGAGGACACATCTCGATGAACTCAAGGATCTCTGTTGTCTGTATCTCGCTGCTCGCAATCCTGCCGCTCTTCAGCACGGCGGCACGCGCGGGCGAACAAGACGGCGCGGCCCGGCTTCAGTCGGCCACCGAAGCGCCGTCGACTCCGGCGACGAGCGACATCACCACGGCCAAGCGGTACGGCACGTGGGGCGTCGATCTCTCCGGAATGGACACGTCGGTCAAGCCTGGCGATGATTTCTTCGACTACGTGAATGGGACGTGGGCGAAGAACACCCAGATCCCGCCGGACAAGACCCGCTTCGGCGCGTTCGACCTCCTGCGCGACCTCTCCGAGGCCCGCGTGCGGAAGATCCTCGACACCTGGGCTGCGGATAAGAGCCTGAAGCCGGGATCGGAGGAGTGGAAGGTCGCGACGCTCTACAACACCTATCTCGACGAGAAGAAGGCCGACGAGCTGGATGCCAAGCCGATCCAGCCCTACCTCGACGCGGTGAAGAACGCGAACTCCCGCGAAGACATCGCGAAGGTGATGGCGGATTCGAATCACTCGTTCGGCCGTTCATTCTTCGGTTCGTACGTGTTCGACGATGCGAAGCATCCCGACGTCTACGCTCTTTACATGGGTCAGTCCGGGATCGGGCTGCCCGACCGCGACTACTACCTGAAGGACAACTTCAAGAAGCAGAAAGAGCGCTACCGGCAGTACGTCTCCGACATGCTCGGCCTAATCGGATGGGATCAGCCCGCGAAGAACGCCGCCGACATCGTGGCGATGGAAACGAAGATCGCGGAAGCACAGTGGAGCCGCGCCCAGAGCCGCGATCGCGACAAGACGTACAACCCGATGACGCTCGCGCAGCTCGAGAAGGACGCGCCGGGATTCCCGTGGAAGGAGTACTTCGACGAGGCGGGAATTGCGAAGGCGAAGGAAGCAGTCGTCCGTCAGAATACTGCTTTCCCGAAGATCGCGAAGATCTTCGCCGACACCCCGGTGGACACACTGAAGGCGTGGGAAGCGTTCCAGATCGCAGACGACGCGGCACCGCTTCTGTCGAAGCGCTTCGTCGACATGCACTGGGAGTTCCATTCGAAGTTTCTCAACGGAGCGCAGGAACAGCGCCCGCGCTGGAAGCGCGCAGTCGGCGCGGCGGAGCGCGGAATGGGCGAAGCGATCGGCAAGACGTACGTCGCCGACTACTTCCCGCCGGAGTCGAAAGCGAAGATGGAGCAACTGGTCGCCGACCTCCGAGTCGCACTGAAGGCCCGCATCGAAAACCTCGCCTGGATGTCCCCGGAGACGAAGAAGGCGGCGCTCGACAAGCTGGCGCACTTCACCGTCAACGTCGGCTACCCGTCGAAGTGGCGTGACTATTCGAAGCTCGACGTGAAATCGGGAGACCTGGTCGGCAACACCCTTCGCTCCGCGGAATTCGAGTGGAACCGCGACGTCAACCGGATCGGTCAGCCGGTCGACAAGCAGGAATGGGGCATGTTCCCCCAGACCGTCAACGCGTACTACTCCTCGTCCCGGAACGAGATCGTCTTTCCCGCCGCGATCCTCCAGCCGCCGTTCTTCGATCCGAAGGCGGATCCGGCCGTCAACTACGGTGCGATCGGCGGTGTGATCGGACACGAGATCACCCACGGATTCGACGACCAGGGCCGGAAGTCCGACGGCAATGGCGTCCTCCGCGACTGGTGGACGAAGGACGACGCGGAGAAGTTCGACGCGCAGGCGAAGAAACTCGGCGCACAGTACGAAGCGATCGACTTCGCCAATCTTCCCGGGATGCACATCATCCCCGGCCAGACCATGGGCGAGAACATCGCGGACCTCGGCGGAATCCTCCTCGGGCTCGACGCGTACCACCTCTCACTGAACGGGAAGCCCGCACCGGTCATCGACGGATTCACCGGCGACCAGCGCGTATTCCTCGGATGGGGTCAGGTCTGGAGAACGCTCTCACGCGACGACGCGCTCCGTCAGCAGCTCGCGACCGACCCGCACTCGCCGGGTCAGGTGCGTGCGTTCGCGCCTATGAGAAACGTCGATGCGTGGTACAAGGCATTCGACGTCCAACCCGGAGACAAGAACTACGTCAAGCCGGCAGACCGCGTGCGGATCTGGTAAGACGATTCACTCCAGTGAGTAAATCAGGAACGGCCACCCGCGAGGGTGGCCGTTCCTTTTTCTGAGAGACGAATTCAGAATGCGGAGTGCAGAGTGCAGAATTGAGAGTCGATTCTCGGACGATCAGGCCTTAGCGGTCACCGGCTTCAATTGTGGTTGCATCATTCGTAGCATTGTCGACATATGAGTCGAGAATGAAGAAAGGCCGGTCGCCTGCAGCGTCGATGCGCCAGTATCCCGTAATAATCGGCTCCGTGACCGAGCCGTGAAGCTGCGGCAGCACGTCGCCGACCTGTGTGTACGCCCTCGCGGGCACGGCAATTTCCTGGGGCTGGAACAATACCGTACCATCCAACCCATGAGCCTCATAGTATAACAGCGTCACAATCAACGGGCTTCCGCTGGGATTCACGATGACGAGATTGTGCCGGCCCAGATTCGTTCTTCCGACGACGGGCACTTGAAGGTTAGCCATCGAGTGGCGTAACTCATACGCCCGGTCCGCGTCGACGATCGGTATGTTTTGCGAGTATCCCGTCAGGCAACAGCTTGTCTGGGCCGTTTGATCGATATTGGTAATGACGCTCGACACTTCGACGCCGTCCGCAACCAACATTTCAAACGCCGCCGCGCTGCCTTCGCCGCAGCCAATCGATCTAATTTGGGCCAACGCTCCCGGCTCGATCGCAAAGGGAGCGATTCCGGTGCACTCGGTGCCTTCCGCCGGAAATGTTCGAGACACCTCGATCGTTTGCGGCACGGCCGTAGCGTTGTAGAAGCGAAGCTCCGACTGCCACACGGAACCTCCTCTTCCCGGCACGTGCTCGGCGAACACCGGTACCAACCTCGTTCCGGCGCTCAACGTGCCGGCGATACACGACAAGAGTGCGGTCACGTGCAAGCATAATCTGGTCATGGGGTGAGCCTCGCATTAATCGCATACAACGCAAAATCCTGTGATATGCCTTGCAGCGGTAGAGCCTCTCCATTCAATGATGTAGCTCGTACCGTGACTCGGTACTGATTGCTTAGGCCCGGCGTGAACCTGACGATTTCGACGTTGTTTTTGGTGTCCATTGCAAGACTGCCGACGCAGGAATGCCCATACGAGTTTTCGGTTGTCGCACTGATGTCGTTCCCGACCATTCGGTAAACGCAACCACCCGGCTGAAATACCTCAACCGTCAGGTCGAGATTGTTAACGAGCTGCGGGCTGCCTCCGGCTGGGCCCGGCGCGTCAGTCCAGGCGAGAACGATCGTGACCAGACTGTTTTGATCCACAGTGTAGTAGTCCTGTGACCACGACGCGCCTGACGTGTAGAAGCGGACGCTCTGATTGACATACTGACTGCCGATCGACTTGGCAATCGCTTCGAGAGTGACGAGCCCGAACCCGATCGTGCTGTTCGGGCGGGCACCTATGGAAGTATTGGTATACCGGTCGATACCTCCGATCATGCTGCGCGCTGCTGCTATCAACATCGCCTTTCTAAGCGCGGGGGCTGGGGCACTCGGGCTTGACGAGTAAATACGCCCGGCTAGAAGCGCCACTCCGGCGGCTATGGGGGCAGCGAAGCTCGTACCCGAACCCATGTTATGCTTTAGACTTCCATAGGGCCAGTTGTCGCACCAAGGTGCTGCCGCTTGGGTCCCGGGCTTTGCGCTGATAATCATAGTTGCCGGTGCAACCAGGTCGGGCTTGAAGATGGCGGCATCCAGAACACCACGCTTGCTGATGATGGCGAGATTGCGGTAGCTATCGGCTTGAGTCGAGGCACAATCCATGGCGTCCTTATCCGGGCGGTAATTCTCGGTAGCACCCACTGAAATCACGTTCTTCGCGGTTGCCGGCGGCGATACGAGCTGCTTATTAGGGTCGTCCCCCGCCTGGTCGATATTACCTGCCGATACTGTTAAGGTGATTTGCGTATCATCATGATCCGTCCAGTCACCATCGGCGTCTCGGACGACGTAATCAAAGTCGCGACTTTCGAGAGTATATCGACCGCTGACGTCGTGCCCGTAGTCGTTGTGGGAGTGGTTCTGAATATAGGCACCGCGATTAGTCGCGTCCGGCGCCCAGCTCCTGATTGTGCCTGAACCGACAACGCCTGCGCCGTTTTCGATCTTCGTACTCACGATCGTCGCGGTGGGCGCGACACCTACACCGAGGAGATAGTTACCCGTATCGACGGTGGCCGTCGCGCCGTTTCCACCCACGATTCCGGCAACCATCGTGCCATGGCCCAAGCGATCGCACCCGACGTAGCCTCCGGGACTTGAGCAATCGTCGGTAGCCCATTGCGAACCGAAGACTTCTCGCCCTCGCAAATCTGCCTGCTCGACCCCCTCTTGGCCCTGCGGAACATTGCCCTTGTCCAGCCCGGTGTCCGCTATGCTCACTTTGAAAGTCGGGCCGAGGTTCGAACAGACCGCGCAATTGCTGACCAGCCAGGACTGGTAACCTGGGCTCGGACTAGTCCAACCAGTCTTCATCGTCGCGCTAAGGACTTGGCGTTCGTCCGAGAGTCGCCACTGCGGCTCGTGAAAGATACCCAAGACTAGCGGTTCGGCGAGCAGTTGGATCGCGTCAGCGCCGCTGAGACGGGCGTGGATGCGAAAGTCGTTGGGCCCGTATTCGGTTCGAGCTGCAAATCCCGAGGCAGCGGCGGCTCTCTCAGCGACCTGTTCCTTACCCGGAACGTTCGCGACTTCGATCTGGAGATCGGCAGGTGGATCATCGCGACCGAATAAGGCTCCTTTTGCCTCGGGAGGGTACGGGCTTACCCATTGGACAACGGACGTTTCGGCCAGGTAGCGATCAAGGGCAGTCGTCGTGGCCACCACCAGCGCCGCATTGGCTTGAATTCCTTGCAGCACTATAATGCCGTGTGCGCTGAGTGATCGCGACCACTCAGCCTTCTGGGGACCCTTGAATTGTACTACGAAGATCCCGTTAGTTCCCGGCGGATAGCTGGGGATCGTGGGCGGTCTTCGCGTGTCGATCATGAGCCGAGGTAGGCGCACCTCGTCGAAGTCGTCGCGAATCTCGACCGTTAGTCCAAGGTGAGTGGCCAACGCAAGAAAGTCGGGGACCGCGTTGGCCGGAACGTCGATCAGCTGGAAAGGGTCGTACGCTTCGATAGCTTTTGCGCCAGCGGCAACCATTGCTGTGACCGTGGTCTGCGGCGGCGCGGATCCGCCGGAACTGATCAGCAGCTTTGTTCGACCTGGTGCCCCCGCGACAAGCGTCGACGCGACGAGCGCCAAAGTCGCGGCGAGCGCGGTCGTGGGGTGCAACCGCACTTTCGCGAACCTTCTTCTTGAGTTCATGTCGTCTTCTCCTTCTGGGCTGCCGTCCCAACGGCCGTTTTCACCTACGATGGATCGGCCGGCGTCGATGCCAGGGTAACCGTGATAACTGAATGCTGCGACTTGCCATGATCTTGTCGTGCTCAGGCTCGGGCAGGAGGGGCACCGCGGCACGGCGTCGTCGGCAGAATCCATCTCGCGCGATCCTCAGCGGTTGCTGTCCTCCGACAAGACTTCCTTTCACTTAGGGTGTACCTTCACAACGGCACTTCGGTACCCAGCGTTTTCGACTCGTGACAGTTCCGTAACATGCCGATTGGCCTCCCACCGCACAGAAGAGCTGAAACCCTCCGCTTCGACACAGGAGTCCTGAACGAGTGTGCAGCCAGTTTCAGGTCTGCCGGAAGTATTGGCGGAACGATCACTTCAGGTTTTGCCAGCGGGACTGCAGCGTGGTTCTCATCGAGTACGAGGGAATTCGCCGTGTCAGCCGCGTGACTTGTCGCATCCAGCCTCCGCTGCAAACCATCGCTCCCCGGCGCCACGCCGGGGAGCCTGCGCGGGACGCGCGACCCACTCTGGCGCGAGCCACTACACCGTAGAGGGCTCGAGGTCGGGACCGATCTCCGGTTCCGACTCCGTGGCGATCTCCTCGATCTCGTCGGCGCGATGCGTCCGCGCGAGAAGGACGTAGATCGACGGCACGACGAACAGCGTGAAGCAGGTCCCGATCATCATTCCCGTCACCAGCATGATGCCGACGCTGTTGCGCGCTCCGGCTCCCGGACCGCGTGCGAAGACGAGCGGGAGATGGCCAGCGACAGTCGCCGCCGTGGTCATCAGAATCGGCCGGAGCCGAGTTCCCGCCGCCTCGATCACCGCCGCGATCTTCGCCTTCCCCGTCTCCTGAAGGTGATTCGCGAATTCGACGATCAGAATGCCGTTGCGCGAGATCAGTCCGACCAGCGTGATCAGACCGATCTGGCTGTAGATGTTGATCGACGTGAGCCCGAGGAACGAGAAGAGGAGCGATCCGGAGATCGCGAGCGGGACCGAGCCCGCGAGGATGATCAGCGGATCGCGGAAGCTCTCGAACTGCGCCGCGAGTACGAGATAGATCAGAATCGCCGAGAGGAGAAACACGCCGAGAAACTTGTTCCCCTCAGTGCGCAACTGTCGCGACTCGCCCGCGTAGTCGATGGAGTAGCCGCGCGGCAGAATTTCGCGCGCCTGCTCCTCGAGATACGAGAGAGCGTCGTCGAGCGAAACGCCCGGCGGGATCGCTCCCTGGATCCGCACCGCATTGAGCTGCTGAAAGCGCTTCAGCTCGCGAGGTTGGGTCGAGGTCTCCAGCGTGGCGAACGTCGAGAGCGGAACGAGCTTCCCGTTTCCCCCGGTGACGTAGATCTGCTCGAGCTGGTCGGGCGTGAGGCGGTCGGCGCGCTTCACCTGCGGGATGACCTTGTAGCTGCGTCCCTGGATACTGAAGCGGTTCACGTAGTTCCCGCCGAGGAGTACGGAGAGGTCGCGTCCGACCTGAGACATGTCGACTCCCTGCGCGCGGAGCTTGTCGCGGTCGAAAACCACTTTCGCCTGCGGCTGGTCGAACTTCAGGTCCGTATCGACGAACATGAACTTCCCGCTCGTGTACGCCTTCTGCACCAGCTGGTTTGCGAACTCCGCGAGCTGCTCCGGCTCGGCGGTCGAAACGATTGCGAAGTCGACCGGGAATCCTTCACCGCCGGGGAGTGACGGAGGAATCAGCTGGATCGAACGGATCCCGGGGATCTTCGACGTGGCGTTCGAGACAGCGACCTGAACCTGCTGCACTCCGCGGGACCGCTCCTCGAGAGGCTTCATCGCCATCCCGCCGAAGCCGCCGTTCGGGGTGACCACCTGAAACGTCGCCTTGTACTCCGGCTGTGCGCGGTAGATGTCGTCCACCTGATGCGCGAAGAGCTTGGTCTGGTCGAGCGTCGCGTTCGGAGCTGCCTGAATGATGCCGAAGATGAAGTTCTGATCCTCCGGAGGAGCGAGCTCCTTCTGGGAGAACATGTAGAAGGGAATCGCCAGGGCGACGACGATGATCCAGAGGGTGAAGACTACCGGCCGGTACTTCAGCGTTCCGGTGAGGAGCCGCGTATAAAGCCGCCGCACCACCTCGAAGTGACGGTTGATCATCCCCGCAAAGCCGCGCTCGGTGTCGCCTTCGCGCAGCAGCTTCGATCCCATCATCGGAGAGAGGGTCAGGGCTACGAATCCGGAGATCAGCACCGCGCCCGCGAGGGTGAACGCGAATTCGCGGAAAAGCGAACCGGTCAGCCCCCCCTGCAGTGCGACCGGCGTGTACACCGTGGCGAGGGTGATGGTCATCGCGATGACCGGACCGACCAGCTCGCGCGCCGCGTCGGCCGCCGCCTGCATCGGCGTCTTTCCCATGTGGAGATGCCGCTCGATGTTCTCCACCATCACGATCGCATCATCGACGACCAGCCCGACGGATAGGACGATCGCGAGGAGCGTCAGAAGGTTGATGGTGAAGCCGAAGATCATCATCAGGAGGACCGCGCCGATCAGCGAGACCGGAATCGCGACCACCGGGATGATCAATCCCCGGACGCTGCCGAGGAAGAGGAAGATCACCAGCACGACGATGAGGAGCGTCTCCGTCAGCGTCTTGAGAACCTCGTCGATCGCCGACTGGATGTACTCCGAGGAGTCGTACGGAACGCCGATGCTCATTCCGGCCGGAAGCTGTGCCCGGATCTCGGGAATCTCAGCGCGGACCGCCTTCATCACGTCGAGCGTGTTCGCGGTCGGCAGCGGGTAGATCCCGATGAAGACCGCGGTCTGTCCGTTGAAGCGAACTTCGCTGTCGTACGTCTCGGCGCCGAGCACCACGTCGGCGATGTCGCCGAGACGGATCACCGTCCCATTCCGTTCCTTTACCACCAGCTTGCGGAACTCGTCGGCGGTCTGGAGGTTCGTGTTCGCGACGAGGTTGATCGACGTCATCGATCCCTTCGTCGCTCCGAGTGCCGACAGATAGTTGTTCGCCGCGAGCGCGTCGTGGACCTCGGAGGGAGAGATGCCGAGTGCCGCCATCCGGTCGGGCTTGAGCCAGACCCGCATGGCGAAAGTCCGGTCCCCGAAGATCTCTGCGCGCTGGACGCCGGCGATCGCGCTCAGCTTCGGCTGGACGACGCGAGTCAGGTAGTCGGTGATCTGGTTCTGGTCGAGCTCTTTTGAAGAAAAGCCGAGGTACCCGGAGGCGAACTGGCTGTCCGTCGTCTGCAGGTCGATCACCGGCGCCTCGGCTTCAGGGGGAAGCTGATTGCGCACCTGGGCGACCTTCGCCTGGATCTGGGTGAGAGCGGCGTTGGTGTCGTAGTTGAGCTTCAGGTGCACCGTGATGGTGCTCATCCCCTGCGCGCTCGAAGACTCCATGAAGTCGATCCCGTCGGCGCCGGCGATGGCCCGCTCGAGCGGCGCGGTGATGAAGCCGCGCACCAGATCGGCGTTCGCGCCGATGTAGACGGTGCGTACGACGACGTTCGCCATGTCACTGCGCGGGAACTGGCGTACGGTCAGCGAGCGAACGGCCTGAAGGCCGCCGATGAGGATGACCAGGTTCACCACCACGGCGAGTACCGGGCGGCGGACGAAGAGATCAGTGATTTTCATGCGTCACGTCCGATCTTCGAAACTGCAGAGCTGACCCTGACTCAGCTGTCTGCCGGATTGGGCGAAGGATTGTTCGACGGCTGGACCTGGTTGTTCACGATCACCGCCGCTCCGGGGCGAAGTTTGAACGCCCCCGAGGTCACGACCTCCTCCCCCGGTTTCACGCCGGAAAGAACGGCCACCTGATCGCCGCGCGAGGCGCCGGTCTTCACGAACTGCTGGCGCACGCCTCGATACGACTTGCCGTCCTCACCCTTGACGTTCTCCACGATGTACACCGAGTTTCCGAATGGCGCGTAGCTGATCGCGGACGACGGGAGCGGGATGACCGCCACATTCGTACCCGCCGAAAGGTGAACGTCGACGAACATCCCGGGATGAAGGTTGCCGGAGCGGTTGTCGAAGCTCGCCTGGACCCGGACGTTTCGCGTCACCGGGTCGATCCGCGAATCGTAGGCGGTGATCCTTCCACTCTCCACTGAACCGATCGACTCGGTGGTCGCTTCGACCTCACCGCCGATCTTCAGCTTGGCGAGATCCTGCTGGGGGACGTCGAACTCGACGTAGGCGGGGCGGAGCGACTGGAGGGAGACGATAGCCTCGCCGCCGGAGAGGTACTGGCCGAGGTTGACCTTGCGGATCCCGAGGACTCCGGAGAACGGAGCGCGGATGGTCTTGCGGGCGATGGTCGCTTCGATCTCGCCGACTCTGGCAATCGCCTGCTTCGACTGCGCGGCCACCGAATCGTAGGTCGACTGCGGGATCACCGCGCTGGTGAGCATCTCCTGCGCGCGTCTCAGATCGACCGCGAGCCGGTCGCGCTCCGCGACCGCAGCCGCGAGCTGGGCGCGCTCCTGGCGCGTGTCGAGCGTGACGAGGACCGACCCCTTCTCCACCGGACGGCCCGATTCGAAATGAATCTGCTCGACCACACCGGGGAGATCGGCGCTGACGTCGACCCCGTTCACCGCGACGACCGTTCCGATCGCCTTGAGCTTGTCGGCCCACTGCTCCTGGTGCGCGACGATCGTGGTCACCGCTTCGGGAGGCGGCTGATAGGCCGCACCCTGCGCCATCGCATCGCGGATCTGCAGGAACTTGAACCCTCCCACCGCTCCGATGAAGACGACGACGACCGAAAGCATCAGAAACATGCGTTTCTTCATAAAGACACCTCGACTGCGGTACTCCGGTTGATTGGATCGTGCTCTGACCGCGGACCTTGCCGTAATGAATCGTCGGGATTCCCGATTGGAGGATGAGACCGGCCTGCCTCAGACCGCCCCGTTCGCCCCTCCACGGAAGTCCGATGAAACGTCCCGCTCAAAGGATACGCGATCCGGGAGTTTTGACGGAAGAGGGGGGAGTTATGATTCCGTAACAAGTGGAGGGGTGACTCGATGAAACGAGCGTTGCTGCTGATCGATCTTCAGAAAGACTACTTTCCCGGGGGTGCGATGGAGCTCGACGGGAGTGATGACGCCGTCAATCGAGCGTCAGAGCTCCTCGACTCGTTCCGTCGAGCGGTGCGCCCGGTGATTCACATCCAGCATGTCTCGGTGCGGCCCGGCGCGACGTTCTTTCTTCCCGGGACGGCCGGCGTCGAGATCCACCCGAGCGTCGCACCGCTCTCCGGAGAGACGCTGTTCCGGAAGCATTACCCGAATTCGTTCCGGGAGACTCCGCTCCTCGAGCATCTACGGGCCCTGGGGCCCGATCAGCTCGTGATCGCCGGGATGATGACCCACATGTGCGTCGACACGACCACCCGCGCCGCCGCCGATTACGGCTTCAGCTGCGAGCTCGTCCACGACGCGTGCGCGACGCGGGATCTCCGGTTCGGGGAGCGCATGGTCGCCGCGGCCGACGTCCAGACGTCGTACCTCGCGGCACTCGACGGATCGTTCGCGACCGTGCGGACATCCGCCGACATCGCACTGGAGCTCTGACTTCCGGGAGAATCGTCGTCCGGGGAATTCAGTGTCTCGTCGCGGAGAGGGCCCCGCTTCCCCCGACGAGTGGTCGAGCCGGTCGTCAGTTGTTCGGAATCTCGACGATGTCGGTGTTCTGCGTGGCGGTGATCTTCCATACCCCGGCCTCACGGATCAGGACGTGAATCAGCATTCCGCGCCGGACCTCGCCGATCTCCCACCCTGGAGCTCCGGCGTCGCCCCGCAGCTCCCATCTCGCGTGTGCCATCGCCACCGACTGCGAGAGGAGCTTCACCATCGGGGCCTCCTGGCTGAGCGTGGTTTGCTTCATCCTTCCCTGGTGAAGCAGTGCGTGTTGCGCTCGAATCTCGTCACGGCCGTGCCACCACATCCCGATCACATTCACGAATTCCGCGTCCGCGGTATAGAGCTCGGCCAGAGCATTCATGTCGTGACGATTCCAGGCGTCGACGAAGCCGGCAACCGGAGCGAGCGCCGAGAGAGCTTCGTCCTTTTCGGTGAAGCCTGCGGCGGAGTATGGGATGCCGATCGACGTGGTGAAGAGCTGACGGTTCATTGCAGGGAGCCTCCTTATCGTTAGGTTACCTAATCAAAAGATAAGGTAACCTAATCATGTTGTCAAGAGAGCTCCGTCAGCCGAAATCCCTCCCTCCGGATGAGGCGAACACCGGCACGCTCCTCCTGGAGGCCTACCGCGCGTTCGAGAGAGAGCTGTTTCGTGCGTTTCGGAATGCCGGTCACGACGCCCTTCGGCCCAAGCATGGCGCCGTCCTCGCCAACCTCGGGCGCGACGGTGCGAGACTCACCGAGCTCGCGGCGCTCGCCGGGATCAGCAAGCCCTCCATGAAGGAGTTGGTGGACGAGTTGTCGGACCTCGGCTATCTCGACCGTCGCGACGACCCCACGGACCGGCGCGCACGTCTGATCGTCCTCACGGAAGAAGGGCTCGCGGTCGCTTCGCTCGCCCGCCGCGCCATCGACAGGATTGAGAAGGGATATGCGAAAAAGCTGGGAAAGCGGTCTTACGACGCGCTGCGGAGCGCATTGGCAACGCTGCTGAAGTAAGATCCGCCGCCGCGAGCCGCGAGACGCTCACCACGTCATTTCAGTTCCGCTCGCGCGTAGCCAACCGCGTCGGAGGTCTCGTCGATGACCGCGACGGAGAGGACCTGCGTCGTGCGGCGAAGCTCGACGTCGACTGAATACTCGATCTCCGCCGGCAGCGGCTTTCCGGTCGCGATCCGGATCTCCTGTCTCCGTTCGGTGATCGCCGAGAATGTCCCCTTCCTCTCGATCGCTCCGATCAGAATGCGGATCGCCGCAGCGGAACCGTCGTTCGTGCCCTGAAACGAGAGCTGTGCCGACGGGATGTGCACGGTGACGGGAAGGATGATCCGCCTGCGGCCCTTGTTTCGCTGCGCAGCGAACGAGAGCGAGACGTCGAGGTCGTTCCGCGCGGGAGCAGTGAACGCATTCGCCGCCAGTCCGTCGCGCACTTCGGCCTCGAGCGGCCGCACCACGACCTCGCGGCGGAAGCGGACCGTGAGACCCGGCCGCTCCACTCTGACCTTTACCGCGCGCGCTTCCCGATTCCCTTCCGGTCGATACCCGAGCGAGTAGTAGTGATCGAGATCTCCCGCCACCGCATCGAACGCGAGCCCGGCGTTCTTCGAAGCGAGGAGCGCGAGGCCGCCGGTGGCCTTCGCCATTTCCTGAAAGGAGGCCGCGGTATTCGAGAAACGCATGAAGTGCTCGGCAGGTGAATCGGCGCTCTTCATCCCCGCATCGTTCTGCGCCTCGGGCTCGGCCGGATCGACCATGTAGAGCGCGACCCCGTTCGTGTTCGCGGTCTTCTGCAGTCCTTCCTGCAGCGGGATCTGACTGGAGCCGCCCGACCGCAGGTGAAGCGCCCCGAAACGGACGTTCTGGAGCAGCGAAGCGTAAGGACGGAACACTTCGTCGACGTGCTGGTACATGTCCTGACCGACCTGCATCGGCAGGTGCTCTCCGACGAAGACCAGCGCCTTTCGCCCGGTGGATGCCGACATGGTGGAGATGATCCGTTCCAGGTCGGTCCCGAGATTCCGGAGCAGGCGGCTCTGCTGTTCGCACCAGTGATCGACGAAGTTGGTCGAGTTCCGATACGCTTCAAGCATCCTTCCGGCCCGGTTGTCTCCGGCGAACGCGTTCTGCAGCTCCATTTCGATCTGCCGTTCCAGGATGCTCCGCTCCATGTCGAAACCGCCCGAGGTGGAACCGAAGAGCGCATCGACACCGTGCACTACCGCCTCGCGGTCCGTGGTGAACGGCACGGCGATGTGGAGCTCGTGATTCCAGGAGACGAGCATGATCTCGTCGCCCGGCCGCAGTCCCTCCTGCGCGAACCGCACCACGGAATCGCGCATCCGTTGGCGATGAAAAGGCGAGAGGCTGTAGCTGTCGACGAAGATCACGATGTGGCGCGGCTGCGGTTCGGGCGCAACGACCGCGGTCGTAGTCTTCGCCGGCGAACCTCCCTCCGCCGTCACCGCGCCCGTCGCCTGGTTTCGAGCTTCGTAGAAACTCGTGATGTCACGCCGCTGCCCGTTCTCGAACAGCTCGAAATCGTTCCTCGTCAGATTCGGCACGTACCGGCCGCTCGAGTCCGTGACCACCACGTCGACGGTCGCCACGCGAACCTCGATCGATTCGGAGTACACGTGAGGAGTCTGCGCTGCGGCCGGTGACGGGAGGACGAGGATGAGCGCGAGAATCCACATGAGCGAGGTCTGCCGCATCCTCGCATCCTCTCATGGAAGCCGTCGTTTCTCCATGGCCGTCGTCGCGGTCCGATGTGATCCCCTCATGCCATCAAGACTCGTGCGCTCAATCACCTCGCCACCGTTCGAGGCCAGTACATGATCACCGCAACGCCGACCGCGCAGAACGCGGCGCCGATCCAGTCGGGAGCGTCCGGACGACGGCCGTCGATCCACCACCCCCACAGGAGCGACATCACCACGAAGACTCCTCCGTACGCGGCGTAGACGCGACCGAAGTGCGCGGGCTGGAAGGTCGGGAGGATGCCGTAAAGAAAGAGGATCAGGCCGCCGGCTGCGCCGAGGACGAATCCGCGCGACTCGCGGAGCCAGAGCCAGACGAGATAGCCGCCCCCGATCTCGCAGAGTCCGGCCGCGATGAAAAGAGCGATCGATTTCAGGATCGTCGGGATCGGCATCGGGAACGGGCCTCCTGTCATGGGGTGGTTCTGATTGTACGAAATCGCTGTCCCCTAGGAGTCTGCGCGATAGAAACCGTCCTGCTGCGAAAGCGGATCAGCGGTCCAAATCCGCCCCGATTTTCGGCGAGTAGCCACCGCTACGCACCTCAAATCCGAACGAATTTGGCCTCGCTGCTCCGCTTTCTCACTACGGACGTTTCTACCGCGCAGACTCCTGGCCCGTATTTCTCACACCGTCTCGCTCGAACGGAAATTCTCTGGCGGATGTGCGGGTAGACTGAATTGATGAAGATCGTGACCCGAACCGTTGTCGACGGAAAAATTGCGCTTCCCCGGGCGCATTGGAAGATGGGACTCCGGTTGCGGTCCTCGCCTCCGGGACGAACGAGCCCGTCTCCCTCTCCCGCACTGAGGAGGACGCGCTTCTCGAGTCGCTGAAAGAAATTCAGTCCGGTAATTTCATGAACGATGACGATCTGATTCGGAGGCTCGAGGACAGCGGTCGTTGAGTTATCGGATCCGCGTCTCTCCCCGCGCCGAGCGCCAGATCGAAAAACCCGCCGCGTGGTGGCTCGAGAACCGCGGCACTGCACCTCTGCTCTTCTCGTAGGAGATCTAGCGAGGATTCCTGGCTCTGACGTCGTTCCCGAGAGCCTGTGAATCGGTGAAACACACCGCGATTCCCCACCTTCGGAGAATCCTCCTCTCGTCCGTTGGTTACTATTTGTATTACACGATCTCGGAAGAGGATCAGACCGTCGCCGTCCTCGAGCTCTGGCACACCAGCCGAAGTGGATCGCCCCACTCTTGATTCCTGCTTCAGCTCGAAATCGAAGTCCGTGCGCGGGTGGGGCGGCGGCGCGGCCGGGGATGTCGTTCGTCCACCGTCGCATCCGCGGTCTCTTCTTCGCGCGACGCGAATTCGAACCAGTGGAGCATCTGGTTGAGACCGAAGAGCCCGCACAGCGTAGCGAGGATCACCATCAGGAGGTCGAGCCATCGGCGGCCGAGATTATGCGCGAACAGCAGCCATGGATCGCCACTCCGCGGGTCGATCGGAAGCGTCCCGTCGAGATACTCCTGTGCGTCGGGGATCCCGTCGCCGTCGAGATCGGATTCGAAGCCGTACTTCGCAACCAGCCGCCCCGGATCCGTCACTCGGATCTCCAGAAACTCCTTCCGTCCGAGCCGTTCGATGATGCGATTCCCGAATTCGTTCAGGATCGGACTGTCGATCCTGATCCCGGGCTGAAACGCCGCACGCGCGTCGTTCAGCCGTTCGAGCTCCTGACGGTCGAGACCCCTGATCTGCCCCTCCCCCAATCCCTCCGGCCCCTCCGGATTCACGTGGCACATCGCGCAGTCGACGGAATGGCCGGAGTGCTTCGAGATCCAGGTCTGGAACTCGGGATAAGCCCAGGCGTTCGCAGAGACCAACAGCGCCAAGGTCATCGCGCCGAGCAGACGCGCGCGCATCACTTGCCTCCTCGGAAGACGCTGTAGATCTGACCCCCGAAGAGCGTCATCACCACGAGGTACGTCGTCGCGATCACCGCGAGCGTCTGTAGAGTCCGTCGTTTGGTCCCTTTGAAGATCCAGGGTGAGACGAACAGCGTGACGATCGCGCCGTTCATCAGGAGCCCCACCACCCAGAACGGGAGCAGCTCGAGCGGATAGTAGACGAAGTAGAAATACCATTCCGGCTTGATCCCGTCCGGCGTCGAGCCCATCGCGTTGTAGGCCTCGAAAAGGGGATATTGAAAGAACGATTCGAACGGCAGCGTGAGAGCGAGGGTGAAGATCGCCAGGAACGCCACGCCCCACACCCAGAAATCCTTGAGGATGAAGAACGGGAAGAAGCGCTCGGTGCGGTCCGTCGGCCGGTCGACTCCGCGGCTCATGCCGTGAAGCTGCACGGAGAGAAGGTGGAGCCCGACTAACCCGAGGAACACCAGCGGGAGGACGACGACGTGGATGGCGTAGAAACGCGAGAGCGTGGCCTGTCCCACCGCCGGTTCGCCCTGGATGAGCTCCCGGAGCCGGGTAGGCCAGGTGGCGATCGCCGTCGGGAGGTATTGCCCGACGTCTTCGATCGACTGCAGTCCCACCTTGGTCGCATTGACCGCGATCTGGTGCCACGGCAGAAGGTAACCGGTGAACCCGAATCCGAACGCGAGAAGAAGCAGAGTCACTCCACTCAGCCAGGTGATCTCGCGCGGTTTGTCGAACGCCTTCATCGCGAAGGTGGTGATCATGTGCGCGAGCACCATCAGAATCATGGCCGACGCGGCCCAGGTGTGAAGATTCCGCACCAGCCCACCACCGACCACGTGCTCGGTGATCCTCTCGACCGATGCGTGCGCATCACTGACCGTCGGCTCGTAATAGAAGAGGAGCATCAGGCCCGTCACCATCTGGACCATGAATAAGAAGAGCGTGAGTCCGCCGAGGTAGTAGGCCCAGCTCATGCGGTGGACCGGCACCATCTTGGTGGTGATGAGCGAGCGCACGCTCATCTTCTCGAGCGGAAGGCGCTCGGAGAGGAATGCGGTCGCCGCCTGGAATCGTGTCGGCATCAGGCCTGAACCTCCATCTCGCGCGAGATCCACACTTCGTAGTCGTCGAGCACCGCCGGATCGATCTTCCCCTCCATCCGTCCGTCGGCGGTTCTCTTCGCGACGATGCCGCCCTGAGGCTCGCGCAGCACCCAGCCGAGCATCGGAAGCGGCGCCTTGGCCGGCGATCCCGGCTGCGGGACGCCGGTCGCGACGTTGAAGTACGAGATGTGGCACGGACAGACGATCCGTCCTTCCGGGTCGACGTCCTTCGCCACCGTGCACCCGAGGTGCGTGCACTTGGCCGAGATCAGGTGGGGCAGACCCTCGGCGTTCCGGAACGCGAGCGCCGGCCGCATCTGGTAATCGACGAAGTAGAAGCCGGTGTCGCGTGAGAGATCGCCGAGACGCGCGACGCGGATGTACGACTTCCGCATCCGCTCGAGCTCGAGCTGCCGCTGCTCGGTCGTCGCTTCGAGCCGGCCGAGTCGTTTCTTGAGGAGCGCGGCTTCTTCGTCCAGCGTCATCTGCGGGCCGCGGAAGTAGTTGAAGAGTTTGTCGGCGACACCGATGGAGAGAAGGACGCCCGCGGCTCCCACACCGACCGCGCCCCTCAGGAGGAGACGCCGTCCCGCAACGTCCCGTTCCTCACGCCGCTCGTCCGCGAGACGTCTTCGAGCGCTCGCCCAGATCACGCGCTGCGGCGGTCTGGCAAGGTACTGCAGAGGGAGGGAGAACATGTGCACGAGGCGGGTGAACGGGATCAGCGCGAGCACCACCCACGCGCCTGTGAGGTGGAGCTGCATCAGAGGCGGCATCCCGCCGACCAGGGCCGGATCGGGGTGGAGGGTGAGGAGACTCCAGAGGTACGGCGTGGTCGTTCCCACCGACCAGAGTGATCCCCACCGGTGAAGCGCCGCCACTCCCGTTCCCACCGCGACCTGAAAGATCAGGATTCCGAGCACCACCAGATCCATCACCGTCGAATTCGGCTGCACCGTCCGCGAAGTGATCCGACGCACGAAGAGGACGAGCAGCCCGATCAGGGTGAGTACCGCCGCGCCGAGTCCGACGCTCTCCACGGCGATGCGGAACGAGGCATTCGAGACGAGTACTTTCCACGCCCCCGGGATGATGACCGGAATCAGATGTCCGATGAACAGGATGGTGATCCCGAGGTGAAACGGGACCGAGCCCCAGACGAGCCATCGACTTTCGAGAAACTGCGAGGAGAGCGATGAGATCGAGAACTGCGATCGAATCCGCCAGAACATCCCGGCGATGAAGACGACGATCGCGGCGTAGGGAATCCCGGTGAGAAGGAGGTTTTCGATCGGGGCGCCGGTCACGATAGACCTCCTTCTTCGAAAAGTGTCCGAGCCACTCGCCGGGTCGCGTCGAGGAGATGCCGGTACGGATTCGTCGTTGATTCGAGAATCGCCGTCATCCGATCGAGCGCGGGAATCAGGATCAGCCTTCCGAGCTCGAACCACTCTGCGCCTTCGAAGCAGCGCGCATGTTCGAGCACCTCCGCGACGTGGTCCGGCAGTTCACGCCCGTCGACGTCGATCCCGTGGTTCCGGTACGTCATCCGGAGGCCCACCATCAGCCGCGCGCGATCCGGCGTCTCGTCACCGAAGAGGTGCGCGCCGAGGTACGGGCTGCACGACGGCGCGAGATCGAAGGTGTGGGTGTACGTCGACTCGAGCTGGCCTCGACTGAGCGGCTCGATCTCTGCGGCGAATCGAGCGAGCGCGCTTCCTGCAGCCGCGTCGATCTCCGTCTCGAAAACGCGCGCAAAGTCGAGAGCACGCGCGTATCCCTCTGCCGGATACCGGAAGAGAGGCGACAGCACGCCGAGTGTCTCCACTCCCAGACAAAGCGGTTCCACGTCCACCGCGCTCATGCTCCCCTCCTCGGCGGAACGCTCGGTCCGAAGCCGCAGCTCTGCCGACACTCCTCCGCCAGATCCGGCCCTTCCCCTGCGAGTACCTCTTCGCGTTGCAGGGGCGGGAGAACGTAGCGGTCCTCCATCGTCGCGAGCGCGGTGAGCCGGTAGATCGCCTCTGCTTCCTCGACGGTCAGATGTGCCTCGCGGAGAACCTTCTGCACCACGCCCGGATCGACGTCGTCCATCTCCAGCGACCGGCGGTGCCAGCGCACCGCCATCTGTTTGCGGAGGGACGAGCGGACCACGTCGGTGTTTCCGGCGCCGAAGAGCGAGGCGAGATACCGGATCGGGAGCCGCGCCTCGTCGAGCCCACTGAAGATGCTCTCGACGTCGCGCGGAATGCGGCCGTACACGCCCTCGATCGAACGGCCCATCACCGGCACCAGCGGCGGAACGTAGAAGAGCATCGGGACGGTGCGGTACTCGGGATGGAGCGGAAGCGCGAGTCCCCACTCGCACACGAACTTCCACACCGGTGAGCTCTGCGCAGCGGCGATCATCTCACTGCTCACCCCGCACCGCTCCGCGGCCGCGATGACGCGCGGATCGTTCGGATCGAGCATCAGCGAGCGCTGCGCCTCGACCAGCGACTCCTCCGGCGCCTTCGCCGCTTCCTCCATCCGCTTCGCGTCGTAGAGGATCACGCCCATGTAGCGGATCCGTCCGACGCAGGAGTGGAAGCACGCCGGAGGCTGTCCGCTCTCCAGCCGCGGATAGCAGAGAATGCATTTCTCCGACTTGCCGGTCTTCCAGTTGTAGTAGACCCTCTTGTAGGGACAGGCTGCGACGCAGGCGCGCCAGCCGCGACACGCCTCCTGGTTCACGAGGACGATGCCGTCCTCGCCGCGTTTGTAGAGCGCCCCCGAGGGACACGCGGCGACGCAGCTCGGATTCATGCAGTGGTTGCAGATCCGCGGGAGGTACATCATCGTCATCTGCTCGACGGCGAAGAGCGCTTCCCGCTCGTTCGGATCGAGCGCGTCGAGATTGACGTCGTTCTCCGCGTACACCGGCGAGCCGGAGAGGTCGTCGTCCCAGTTCGGTCCCGCTTCGATGTCGATCGGCTCTCCGGTGATCTGCGAAACGGGAACCGCGGTCGGCTGGTCCTCACCCTCCGGAGCGTTGAAGAGGTCACTGTAGCGATACGTCCAGGGCTCGTAGTAGTCGTCGAGTCCGGGCTGGCTCGGGTTGTAAAAGAGCTTGAAGATCCCGGTCGCCTTCCCCTGCGAGCGGAGCTTCAGCTCGCGGTTGCGCGTGAGCTCCCATCCGCCGTTCCAGTTCTTCTGGTCCTCCCATCGGGTGGGAAAACCGGTACCCGGCTTCGTCTCGACGTTGTTCCACCACATGTACTCGGCACCGGGACGATCGGTCCAGAGGTTCTTGCAGGCCAGGCTGCAGGTGTGGCACCCGATGCACTTGTCGAGGTGAAAGACCATCGACACGTGCGCGCGTACGTCCATTTCTCCGTTCGAGCTCACCATTCGGGTTTCCTCTCCGTCTTGCGAACCACGACGTAGGTGTCCCGGTTCACGCCGGGCGGCCCCCAGTAGTTGAATGCGTACGTGAACTGCGCGTACCCGCCGATCATGAACACCGGCTTGAGCCGCACCCGGGTCAGACTGTTGTGCGCGCCGGCGCGCCGCGGTTTTCCGTTACGAAGTCGAGTGGTCGTCTTCGGCGTTCCGATGGTCCGCTCCGTCGCGTGGTAGATGAAGCACATTCCGCGCGGGATGCGTGCGCTGACGCACGCGCGGGTGACGACGACGCCGTGGTCGTTCAGCACCTCGACCCAGTCGTTGTCGCGAATCCCGAGGAGTCCCGCGTCGCGGTCGTTCATCCAGATCGGCTCGATGCCGCGGGAGAGCGTCTCCATCCGGAGCGTGTCGCCGTACGTGGAGTGAATATGCCACTTCCCGTGAGGGGTGAGGTAGTTGAGGACCAGCGAACGATGGTCGGCGGGGGTTTGTTCGAGATCGCCGAGCGCCCTCTGGTCCGGGCGCGGTTTGAAGGTCGGGAGGTGCTCGCCGAAGGCCCGGTAGACCTGGTGGTCGAGATAGAGATGCTGCCGTCCGGTGAGGGTGCGCCACGGGATCAGCTCTTCGACGTTCTGACAGAATGCCGCGTACGTACGGCCGTCGCCCGTGATGCCGGTCCAGTACGGGGAGGTGAGGACTCGACGAGGCTGGCGCACCAGATCGTCGAAGCTGTACGTCACGCCACGGGTCTTCTCCGCGAGATGGGTGTGGTCGCGACCGGTCTTCTCCGACTCGGAGCGGAACGCCCGCCACGCGAGCTCGCCGTTCGTCTCCGGCGCGAAACGGAGAATGGTGTCACAGACGGAGCGGTCTTCGCGCAGAGAGGGATACGTCTCGCCATCCCACTTTTCGACCGCGTGAATCTCGCGCCAGCGGTCGTACACATCGTCGACCGGATACTTCGTACCGTGCGCGCCGAGTCCGCCGTCTCGGAATTTCGGCCCCAGGGAGACGAACCGGTTGTAGAGATTCGCGTAGTCACGGGTGACGACGGTGATGTTCGCCATCGTCTTTCCGGGAACCGGCTCGCACTCTCCCTTCGCCCAGTCACGCACGTCCGGCTGCGCGACTTCAGCGGCGGTGTCGTGCATCAGAGGGGTGAGGACGAGATCCTCGAAGGGGTCAGGCATCCACTCCTGTGCGATCTCCTGGGTCACCCGGGCGAGCTCGCGGAAGATCTGCCAGTCGCTCTTCGACTCCCAGCAGGGGGTGATCGCGCGCTGGAGTGGATGGATGAAGCTGTGGAGGTCCGTCGAGTTGAGGTCGTCCTTCTCGTACCACGAGGCGGCGGGGAGGACGACATCGGAGTAGAGGGCGGAGGTGTCCATCCTGAAGTTCAGGTCGACGACCAGGTCGAGCTTCCCCTTTGCCGCGACGTCGCGCCAGACGACGTCCTCGACGAATCCCTCCCCTTCCTCCGCCGCGACCGAAGCGCTGTCGGTACCGAGGTAGTGCTCGAGGAAGTACTCGTGTCCTTTGGCGGAGGCCTGCAGGGCGTTCCCGCGCCAGATGTACCAGACGCGTGGGAACGACTCGGGGTTGTCGGGATCCTCCATCGAGAAGCGAAGGTTGCGCTGGCGGAGCTGCCCGACCACGTGACTCGCGACATCCTCACCTGCCGCACGCGCCTCTTCGAGAACGCTCGCGTTGGTCCGATCGAACTGCGGATAACAGGGGAGCCAGCCACAGCGAACGGCTTTAGCCTGCAGGTCGGCGGTGTGGCCGGACGCCATCGGCTGGCCGTCGTCGGCGACCGGACAGACTTCGCCGAACGGACGGTCGTAGCGCCACTGATCCGAGTGCATGTAGTGGAACGACGGCGCGTTCTGCAGACGTGGCGGACCGCCCCAGTCCTGCGCAAACGCAATCGGCGCCCAGGATGCGACGGGGACGAGCTTCTCCTGACCGACGTAGTGGTTCCAACCGCCGCCGTTGCGACCGATGCAGCCGGTGACCATCAGCGCGGTGATGGCGGCGCGGTAAATCAGATTGTTGTGGTACCAGTGATTGACGCCGGCGCCGATGATGATCATGCAGCGCCCCTTCGTCGTCTCCGCAGTCTTCCCCCACTCGCGCGCGAAGCGGATCACGTCGGCGGCCGCCACTCCGGTGAACTGTTCCTGCCATGCAGGAGTGAACGGTTGCGCGGCGTCGGCGTAACCTTCGGGCCATTCGCCCTCCGGCCCTTCGCCGAGGTCGCGGCGGACGCCGTACTGGGCGAGGAGAAGATCGAATGCGGTGGTGACGAGCCGCGGTCCGTCCATCGTCTCGATCCGTCGAGCGGGAACGCTGCGCCGGATCAGGCCCGGAGTCCCCGGCTCCGAAAAGTCGTCGATCCGGACGAGGACGACCTCGTCACTCGCTCCGGCGAGGGTGAGACGCGGCGTGTATTCTTCGCCGCTGCGCGCATCGCGCGACTCGAGATTCCACTGTCCCTTCTTCTTCTGCCAGCGATGCCCGACCGTCCCCTGCGGCATCCGGAGCTTCAGATCTTCGTCGATGACCACGAGCTTCCATTCGCCGAGCTCCTCGTCCTTCGACTCGGGGAGCGCGGAGCTGCGCAGCAGCGATCCGGCACCATAACCGCCATGGCCGTCCGGCTCGAGCTCGACCAGGAACGGGCCGTCCGTGTATCGGCGGAGATAGTCGTCGAAGTAGGGAACGGTTCTCTTCGTGTGGAACTCCTCGAGGAGGACGTGGGTGACCGCCATCCAGAACGCGCCGTCCTGTCCCTGATGGATCGGAACCCACTCGTCGGCGACCTTGGACGTCTGACTGAGATCGGGAGAGAAGACCACGACTTTCGCTCCCTGATGCCGCGCTTCGACCAGAAAGTGCGCGTCGGGCGTCCGCGTCCCGAGGACGTTGGAGCCGACTACCGCGATGTACCGCGACTTGTACCAGTCGGCGCTCTCCCCGACGTCGGTCTGCTCGCCCCAGATCTCCGGCGAGGCGGGAGGAAGATCGCAGTACCAGTCGTAGAACGAAAGACAGACCCCGCCGAGAAGCTGCAGATACCGCGCGCCGGCGGCATAGCTGACCATCGACATCGCCGGGATGGGCGAGAAGCCGATCACCCGGTCGGGACCGTGGCGTCGTGCAGTGTAGAGGTTCGCGGCTGCGAGCATCGGCAGCACTTCGTTCCAGCTTGCGCGGCGGAACCCTCCCTTCCCGCGCGCCTTCTGCCACTTCGCGCGCGCCGCATCGTCGGTCACCAGTGATTCCCACGCTGCGATCGGATCGGAGTGCTTCTTCAGCGATTCTTTCCAGAGGTCGAGGAGAGTCCCGCGCACGTACGGGTACTTCACCCGCAGAGGACTGTAGACGTACCAGGAGTGCGAGATCCCGCGCTGGCATCCGCGCGGCTCGTAGGACGGAATGTCGGGATCGAAACGCGGATAGTCGAGCGCCTGGTACTCCCACGTCACCAGACCCTGCTTGACGTGGATGTTCCAGCTGCAGCCGCCGGTGCAGTTCACTCCGTGGGTGCTGCGGACGACTCTGTCGTGAGACCACCGGTTCCGGTAGAAGTCTTCCCACGAGCGGGCTTCGGGGCTGAAGAGATCCTGGATCCAGGTCACGTCGATTCACCTCTTGTACGAGTCGCGCAGCATCCGTCTTCTCAATCCGCCGCGACGCGAGCGGAAGATCCACGCCACACCGCCGAGTGCGACGATCACCAGCCCGGCCGCGGTTCCGTGCAGCGCTGCGAGATTCCGGGGCGGAACGCTCGCGTCACGCGGCAGCCCTTTCCCCACGGACTTGAAAAAGGCCGAGAGATCCATCGCCTCCTGAGAGCTCACGACGTGAGCGCCGTAGGCGGTCTTCATCAGAGGAAAGGCCGGACGTTCGATG
Organism: uncultured Acidobacteriota bacterium; assembly: GCA_963741955.1. GTDB lineage: Bacteria > Acidobacteriota > Thermoanaerobaculia > Gp7-AA8 > Gp7-AA8 > CAVUKB01. The sequence continues at coordinate 328,557 of CAVUKB010000010.1, read as the reverse complement.
GTCGACATCAGCGACTGTTCGCCGAGTCGCGGATAGACGGCAGTGAGGTCGACCGCCATGTTTCCTCCTTCGCCGCCGACGGCGTGGCAGGCTGCACACGGAATTCCGCCGGAGGCGAAGGTCTTCGCTCCGAAGAAGAGATCGCGGCCGGTCGCGGGGGAGCCCGGCACCAGTGTCGCGGTGAGCTCGACCCTGCGTCGCTCCTTCGCCGCCTCGAGCCGCTTCTGAACCTCGCCGCTCTTCAGGAGGGACACCAGAGCGCTGACCCGCTCGTCGCTCATCGGACCGACGTTTTTCTCCATCCGCTTGACTGCGGCATGGAGGTCGTCCGCTGACCATGCAGTGGCTTTCTGGAGGTCCGGCCCTGTGAGTACTCCACCCCCGATGGTGTGGCACCCGGCGCAGGTGTCCAGAAAGTAGTCGGCTGCGGGATCGGCCGGTGCGTTCGCGGCGGCGGGTGACGCACTCGCGGAACTCGCCGGTCCGGGCGGGCTCTCCCCCCACGCCGCAGCTCCGACCGCCAGAGCCGCGAGCACGACGAGCGATCCCCGCACGAGCGCTCTCACGTCGGAACCTCATCGGGATTCGGGATGTACTTGAGCATCCAGGCCATCGCGAGCGAAAAGAGAGCAAGGAAGATGAAGATGATGAAGCCGATCGCGTAGCCGCGGTTACCGAGATCCCTGACCGCGAAGCCGAGCATCGGCGGAATGACGAATCCGCCGAACGCGCCGAGTCCACCCACCCACCCCGCAGCGCCGCCTACGGCGTGCGGCACCGCCTGCGGAACGATCTTGAACACCGCCGCGTTGCAGATCCCCATTCCGGAGGCGAGAAGAATGATCCCCGGAATGGCGAGCTCGTATTCACGAGCCATGGTCATCACCAGCGCTCCCACCAGCATCACCAGGAGAGCGAGGACAGCGGTGTTCTCACCCCCTTCACGAAGCTTGTCGGCGACCAGTCCGCCCACGATCCGGATCAGCGAGGTGAGGACCGAATAGATCCCGGTGAGAAGGCCCGCCGTGACGAGCGACAGCCCGAAATATTGCGTCCAGTACGTCGGCAGCCATGCGGTGAGCGCGATGAACCCGCCGAAGGTTGTGAAGTAGATCGACACCAGCGCCCACGTCTTCCAGACTTTCGCGGATGCAGCGAGACTTTCACGAAGACTTCCGGCGGGGAAGAGCTCCTGTCCCATCGACTTCGCTTCATTCCTCGCCTCGTCGACCGACGCTCCCTCCGTGCGGAGCTGGAAGAACCAGGCATTCCGGCCGAACGCGAAGTAGACGATGGTGCCTGCGGCGAGGAAGATCAGCCACGCGAGATAGGCACCACTCAGTCCGAGACTCACCAGCGCCACCGGAATGAGAAAAGAAAAGATGCCCGGCGCGACGTTTCCGATCCCGGCGAAGATCGCCAGCGCTCGTCCCTGCGATTTCTGCGGATACCAGTACGCGACCTGACTGATCCCGACGGAGAAAGTCGCGATCCCGCATCCGCAGAGGACGCCGAGAAGGAGGAGCAGCGGGTAGACGGCGCCGGTCATCCTCGACGGATAGAAGAGGAGGACCACCGCGAGAACGCCCGCCATTCCGACCAGAGAGAGAGTGAGGAGCACGAGAAATGGCTTGCGGCCTCCGGTCGTGTCGACCCACGCGGAGAACGGGATCCGGAGAAGAGAGCCCGAGAGTGCCGGCATGGCGATCAGAAATCCTGCAGCCAGCGACGAGAGGTGCAGCGGATCGGAGAAGAGTTTCGCGGTGGGACCGAACAGCGCGACGGCTGCAAAGCCGACGAAAAAGCCGAGGGTCGCCGCGAAGAGGCCTTGCCGCGGTGTCCCCTTGATTCTGCTCATCTGACGCCTCCGGAGAAGAAGATTCGACCGGGACTGTCACCCCTTTCACCGCCGATGCGGCGGCTGGAGAGGAATGAAGAATTCGAAATTCCGGTGATCATCTTATGGCTCGAATTTGCGGGCTGCCACGACTCGAGTCGCGATTCGTGGCAGTGGAGCGCTTCAGTCCTCGACACAGGAGTCGCAATCAGTATCGAGCCACCGGAAAATGTCTTCTTTGCGCCGGGTCAATCAACGGTTGTTCCGCGACCGCGGAGACGGGAGAATGTCCATGTGGATCCGGCGACGATCAGAGGACACGTGGAAGCCTGCCCTGTTTTCGAGCATCTTGCTCCCGGCGAGATCGACGAGCTCGTCCGGCAGACCACCCTCCGCACGCTCGTTCCGGGGGAGATCCTTTTCCACCAGGGCGATGAAGGCCACTGGGCGTGGATCGTCGCGGAAGGACAGATCCGACTCTCGAAGCTCACCCGCGATGGAGAGCAGATGATCGTCGCGTTCATGACTCCGGGTCTGCTGTTCGGAGTGGTCGCTGCGCTGCGCAGCTTCCGTTATCCAGTCAGCGCGGTTGCGACGACCGGTGCAGTGCTCATCGGCTGGTCGCGAGAGGTCCTCCAGCCCTACCTCGAGCGTCATCCGCAGATCGCGGTCGATGCGATGAAGATCGTCTCCGAGCGGATGCAGGAGTTGCAGGAGCGCTTTCACGAGCTGGCGACGATCCCCGTGCCGCAGCGGCTGGCGCGGGTCCTGGTGAAACTGGAAGAACAGCGGATCGAATCGGCCTCGCCGGCGCTGACTCTCTCGCGCCAGGATCTGGCGGAGATGATCGGCACGACCCTCTTCACGGTGAGCCGGCTTCTCAAGTCGTGGGATGCCGAGGGGATCGTGAAATCGGGACGGGAAAAAGTGATCGTGAAGGACCACGCGAAGCTCGAGGAGCTGGGTCGAAGGGTGGAGGAGTCCGGATGAACTTCAACGCCGGTTCATCATCACGCGGTTACGCCCCGCTGCCTTCGCGCGATAGAGCGCGCGGTCGGCTTCCCGTACGATGGCGTCGAGCCCTCCGGTCGCCGATTCGGTATCGGCCACGCCTCCACTGACGGTCACCACGCTGACTCCGGTGCGCAGGAACATGGTCACGGAAGCGATCCGCTCGCGGATCCGGTCCGCGACCACCATCGCGTCGACAGCGCGGGTGTTCGGCATCAGGAGGATGAACTCTTCCCCCCCGTACCGCGCGAGGACGTCCGACTCGCGAAGCTGCGTCTTCATGATCCCGGCGACCTCTTTCAGCACGTAGTCTCCCGCCTCGTGTCCCAATTGATCGTTGACCGCCTTGAAGTGATCGATATCGAACAGAACGATCGAGATCGCGTGACCGTAGCGCGTGGCGACGTTGAGCTCGTGCTCGGCGAGCTCGAAGAAGTAACGCCGGTTGTGCACTTCGGTGAGGCTGTCGAGGCCCGCGAGAGTATGCTCGCGCGCGAGCGCTTCCTTCAGTTCGAGATTCGCCCTCTCGAACTTCTCGTTCGCCAGCTGCAGCGCGCTCTCGTAACGTTTCCGTTGGGTGATGTCCTGGTTGACGATGATCGCGCCGGAGGTCCTTCCGTTCGCGTCGAGCAGCGGCATCGCGGAGTTGAGAATGATCTTCCGGCTTCCGTCGAAGCACTCGATCTCGACCTCCTCGTCGATGGAGATCTCACCGTTCCGGATCGCGCGCGCCGCCGCCCACTCGTCCGCGGCGATCGGCTTCCCGCTGCTGACCCACCATCCTTTGTATTCTCCGAAATCACCCGGGCCGACGTAACGGGCCCCCGCCCAGATCTTCTGTCCCGCCGGATTGCCGTGAACGATCATCCCTTCACGGTTCATGATCCAGACCCCGACCGGGAGCGTCTCGAGAACTTTCCGGAGCCTCTGCTCGGCTTCCCTCAATTCGAGCTCCGCCCGTCTCCGCTCGGTAATGTCGTCGTGCGTGACCACCAGCGCCCCGGGGGAATCGGCCGCGAGACGCGTCACGCGAAGCAGAAACCAGCGCTCCGCCGACGGCGAGTGGCATTCGTATTCCAGCGAAAACTCGTCGCTCGTTCCCGCACGCACGGACATGATTCCCTGAAGGACCGCCGCGGCGGGGGACGCGCCGGATCGAGCAGCCGCCTCACAGACGGACTGGTAGTTCCATCCGAGATAGGCGGCGCCGTCGGTGGTCGAGTTTTCCTGCGCGAAACGCCGCCACGACTCATTGGTCCAGACGATCCATCCGTCCGCGTCGAGGACCGCCACCTGAGACCTCAGGGCGTTGGGAATTCCACCGACGGTGTCGCCGGAGGTGATCGCTTTCTGATCGGTTTTCGCCATGCCCGAGCTCCGCGACAAAACAGGAGGAACTCCCTCCGAGGACCATACACCAGAACGAGAATTCACTTGCGTCTCTTTCGCTCTTCGAAATTGGAAATCCGAGCCTGCGGATCGCGGAGCCTCTCGGTCGTGAGCGAACCGAAGACATGACCCTCCTGAAGGGGAACTCGAATCAGGTCGTCCCGGCGCCCGCATGGCGCGACGATTGCGCACTTCGGTTGACGGAAGCTCGATCGAACGGGAGGAACCGATGGTACAAGGCACAAGAATTCAAAGAGTTACGACAATCGCCATCGCGGTCTTCGCCCTCTCGGCACTGTCCGTATTCGCGGAACAGCGTCTCGACTGGAGGACGAACGGACCGGGGGACGGCGGAGGGTCATCGACGCAAAGCCGGTGGGATGTCGAAGGCGTGGTCGACTGGGTCAATCCGAACGGAGATGAATTCACCCTTCGGACGAACCGTGGCGTTCTCCGGATCGACGCCAAAGGAGGGATCGTGGCGTGGTATCGCGGCCGCCGTTACCGGATCCGCGACCTCGAGAGGGGTGACCGGGTCGGCGTCGACCTCTCCGGGTCCCGCTCCTCGCGACTCCACGCCCGCTCAGTGACCGTTCTCGAGAGCGTGCGCGATCGCGCCTACGGCCAGTACGATCCGTACGGCCCTAACGACACGTATGGCCGCGGGTACGACCAGCACGGCAGCCGCGTCACGGCGTACGTCGAAGGAACGATCGTCTCCATCCAGCGGAACCGCGATCTCGTGGTGCTGCACAGCGACCGCGTCGGCGACATCACCATCGACACCAGGGCGCTCGGCCGCAGCGACGGAAACCGGTGGGCCCGCGGACTCCATCGCGGAAGCTACGCCGCCTTCAGCGGATGGTACTCCGGTCGTAACTTCGTCGCCGATTCGCTCCAACGGTCGGGCGATGGGTGGCGCGACGGCCGCGGCGGCCAGAGCGACCACGATCGGGACGACGGTGATCGACGTGATCGAGACGATTGATGGGGAGAGATGCGGCGCGCTTCGGCGGGGGCGCGTCGCATCGGCATCGGTGCGGACTGGTCTATAATTCCGGGGCATCAAGAATCCAGACTCGGAGGCCCACCCGATGGATGCTCCTTTCACCGCCTCGGTTCCGCCACCCCGTGATCTCCTCACCGGCCCGATGCTCGACTCGTTGCGCAGGACGAAACCGTGGGTTCGTCTCCTTTCGGTTCTCGGCTTCATCGCTGCGGGGCTCATTCTCATCATCGGCATCTTCATGGTCGGCTTCGGCCTGATCGGAGGCTCGGCGACGAAGTCTGCAGGGGGTGGCATCGTCGTCGCCGGCCTCGGCGTGCTCTACTCGCTTCTCGCGCTCCTCTACTTCTTCCCCGCGCTTTATCTCTCGCGGTATGCCAGCGCGATCGGACGTGCGATCACCACCGGACCTCGTGTGGCATCGGTGGAAGATGCGCTCCGCCAGCAGAAGTCGTTCTGGAAGTTCACCGGGATCGCCGCGCTGATCATGATCCTCCTTTACATACCCGGAGTCCTCGCCGCGATCGCGATTCCGAATTTTCTCACCGCGATTCAGCGCTCGAAGCAGAAGCGCACCGCCGCGGATATGAGGACGGTGGCGACGGCGGTCGAAGCGTATGCCGTCGACAAGCGGGCGTATCCCGACGTCGCATCGGAATCGGCGCTCGCGACTCTTCTCGAACCGACCTACGTCCGGACTCTTCCGCGAGTCGACGGGTGGGGGAATCCGATCCGGTACGCGGCCGTCTGTGAGAATGGAGTGTGCGACGGCTACGTCATTGCGAGCGCCGGGAAAGACGGTACCTTCGAGCACCAGCAGCTGCTCGAATATCTGAACGATGAATCGGGAGAGGTCGCCGGATACGACAACGATCTGGTCTACTCGAACGGATCCTTCGTTCACTGGGCGAAAGGAACCCGCTGACGGGGAAGAAGAGTGAACTTCAACTCCTGGATGCGTCGCGTCGAAGCGACCCCGCCGGACCGCTTCACGACGGGAGCCGCCCTGGCGATCGTGGCGATCGGTTTCTTCGATCACTTCACCGGACCGATCGTCTCGCTCCTCGTGCTCTATCTCGTTCCGGTCACCGCCACCGCGTGGATCGCGGGTACCCGGAGAGCGCACGCTCTCGCGCTCCTCGCGGCGATCACCTGGGCGGTGGCCGACCGGATCGGTCCACTGGCGGAACCCAAGGCGCCGATCGCCTACCTCAACGACATCTCGATGCTCGCGGTCTTCCTCTTCCTGAACGTGGTCGTGAGCACACTGAGGAAGCAGACCGAACGCGAACGAGATCTGATTCAGGAAGTGCAGCGTCATCTTCTCCCGTCGGTTCCGTCTCTTCCGAACGTCGACATCGCATCGCGGTGGATCCCTGCGTGGACGGTCGCCGGAGACTACTACGACGTGATCGAGGCCGGACCACATCGGATCGCGATCTGTCTGGCGGATGTCTCGGGAAAAGGAATGGCCGCGGCGCTCACCATGTCGAACGTACAGGCAACCATTCACGCGCTCACGGCGGATCGGCTGGCGCCCGAACACGTATTGGGCACACTGAACCGGGTCGAGTGCCATCGCCTCCGTCGCGGTTCCTTCGTCACCATCTTCTACGCACTCCTCGACACGGAGAACGGTGAGCTGCTCTACGCGAGCGGAGGACACAATCCGCCGCTCCTTCGCCGCGCCGACGGCACTCTGGTGCGACTCGAACCGACCGGACCGGTGACAGGCATCCTTCCGGGCGCCGAATATCACTCAGTCCGCATCCAACTCACACCCGGAGACCGGCTGGTGATCTACAGTGACGGCGTGACGGAGTACGAGAACCGCGAGGGTGATGAATTCGGTGAAGGCCGTCTTCGCGAGCTTCTGAGCCGGAGCGAGGTCGGCTCGGCGGAGCAGATCTGCTCCTCGATCGTCGAGACCCTGGCGCGTTTCGGCCGCAATCGGCCGTACGACGACGACGTGACCATGCTGGTCATCGCCTGCGCGCCGCCTGTCTGAGATCGAAGAGATCCGGGGGGGGAAACGAGGTCAGCTCGCCTCGCGATCTTCCTCTTCATTCTGGCGATCGAGAACGTTCCGCAGTTTCGCGATGAGATGCTCCACCTGAAACGGCTTCTGAATGATGCACTCCACGCCCGACCGTAGCACGTTCGCATGGATCTCCGGTTCGACGTAGCCGGTCATCGCCAGGATCGCGATTCCGGGAGATGCTTTCCGCAGATTTTCGATCAGCTCTGCGGCACCCATTTTCGGCATTCCCAGATCGATGATCACCGCATCGGGTGGCGGGCTGGCGGACTGCAGCAGGCGGACGGCGTCGGGCCCGTTCGATGCCGTGATCACGCGATAATCGCGCGTACGCAGATGCAGAGTGATCGCCTCGAGCAGCTGCGCTTCGTCTTCGACGACCAGTAGTGTCTCTCCCATCCCTTCGAGTCCGGCGAGCGTCGGTTCTTCGTCCCTCTCCACTTGGTCCGCGGCAGCCGGAAGGTAGAGGCGAAACACCGTCCCTCCTCCCACTTCCGAGTCGACCGTGACGATTCCTCGATGCGCATTGACGATGCCATAGACGAGGGCGAGACCGAGCCCGGTTCCCTTCCCCTTTTCCTTGGTGGTGAAGAACGGATCGAAGATCCGCGAAAGGGTCTCTCCGTCCATTCCCGATCCAGTATCGGAGACCGAGACGCAGACGTAGTCGCCGGGAGGCGCTCCCTCGAGGGTCACCGGCCCGCCACCCGGATGAAGCGGATGGGCAGTGACGTGGAGACTTCCCCCGTCCGGCATCGCATCCCGGGCATTGACGCAGAGGTTCAGCAGGGCCTGATGAATCTGTCCCCCGTCACCGTCGACCGCGGGGAGGTCAGGATCGAGATCGATCGTCAGCTCGATCGTGCGTGGAAATGTTTCCGAGACCATTTGCCCGAGCTCGAGAATGATGCTCGCGAGATCGGTGCGTTGGCGCTCCATCTCCGTCCGACGAGCGAACGTGAGAATCTGCCGGGAAAGCGAGGCACCGCGCTGGACTGCATGCCTGATCGTTTCGACTGCTCGAGCCGTACGGGGCTCCGCGCCCGAAAGCCGGTCCACCAGAGAGACATGCGCGAGAATGACCGCGAGGATATTGTTGAAGTCGTGGGCGATGCCTCCTGCCAGGGTGCCGAGGGCCTCCATTTTCGCGAACTGAGTCAGACGGGCGTCGAGACGGGCCCGCTCTTCTTCCGCCTCCTTCTGCGCCGTGACATCCTGCTGGATGGCGACGAAACCACGGATCTCTCCGTGGTCGTCGAAGAGCGGCGTCGCCGACGCGATGACGGTCACCAGCGTTCCGTCTTTCCGCCGATTGCGATATTCAGCGCGGACGTTCCGTCCGGCGATGATCTCGGACCAGAAATGCCGTACTGCTTCCGGGGTGAGCTCGCCGCTCTTGAGCAGCCGCGGCGTCTGACCGAGCACCTCGTGTTGTTCAAACCCGTAGACGCGCTCGAATGCGGGGTTCACATACGTGATGGCCCCTTCACGGTCAGTAATGAAGATCACTTCGTCGAGCTGCTCGACCGCGCGCAGGAGCTCCGATGCGGTCTCCTCGGCGTCGCGAAGTTCCGTCACGTCGATCGAGATTCCCGTGACTCCGATGATCGAACCGTCACCGGCTCGCATCGGAGAGAGAATCGTCTCGTGCATGCGAGCTTCGCCTCGAACCGTCACCCGTCGATCGAAAACCAGCGTCCTTCCCGCCTGGCGGCATGACGCTTTTTGTTCGAGCCATTCCCGGCTCAGCTCCGCCGGCAATCCGATCTCGAGCGGTGAGCGTCCGATGATCTCAGCCTCGGGGAGCCCGAAGAATTCGCAGGTCGCGGCATTCACGGCGGTGTACCGATCGTGCAGATCCACACTGAAGATGCAGTGCGGAAGCGTGTCCAGAAGCTCCCGGTGACGTCTCTCGGCATCCTGGAACTCTCTCTGCGCCCGTTGCTCGGCAGTGACGTCACTGGCCATGGCAATGAGCTCGACGAGATTGCCCTGGTCGTCGACCAGAGCCGTTTCTTCCCACCGGCAGAGGATGATCCGGCCGCTCTTCGACCGCTTCGGTGTGACGCTCTGTCGCCCGCCACCGCCAGCCGTTTCTTCCTCGAACCCGGCGGACATCAGATCGCTGTACTCCGGAGTCAGCACGTCTGCACCTCTTCCGACGATCTCCTCGGCGGTCCATCCGAAGATTTTCTCCGCCGCCGGGTTCCATCGGGTGATCAGCATCGCCGGTGAACAGGTGATGTACGCGAACGGCATCGAATCGATCTGCAGCTGAAGATGTTCCCGGCTCGTCCTCAACTCCTCGAGCGCCGCCAGCCGGAGCCGTTCACTCCTCTGCACCGACTTCGCTGCGTACAGGATGATCAGTCCCAGCAGAGTCGCCACGACGATCTTCTCCAGCGATTCGATCGTCGCGGAGTCGAAGATCCCTCCGCTGCCGAGCGCGCGAAGGAACTCGTCTGTGGCGAACGGCACCGTCACACTCGCGATCAGGAGGACACGCAGCAACTTCATGGTCGTGCCGCGCCCTTCGACCAGGCTGCGAGCAGCCGCCCGCCATCCATGGAAGAAGAACAACAGCGAGATCACGGCCGCCACCGCGGTGACGATCCACCAGGGGGCGATCGTGATCTCGCGGCTGACCGCAAGAGTCGCTCCCCGCGAGAAGAAGTCCACCAGAAGAATCGAAAGCATCACTCGAGATCCTTGCAGGAGAGTGAAGCATCGGCCGATGGAGAGGCGTGAGCGGCCTTATCACATGAAAACGTGACGTTGGTCACGAAACACGAGCGGATCCGGCGCCTCCTGCAGCACCTTTCGTGATGGACCCGCGCGGCACGTCGATCGGGCGAAGCGGGCGCAACGCAGCAGACGCCCCCCGCTATCCCCGCACCCACAGCAGAGACGTGTGAAAAATCGGGATCGCGACGCCGGAGCGCCGGCTTCCGCATCGAGTACTTCGGTGGGAACCCGCGACAGTCACTCGCGACCGGGCGGATCTCGCGCGCAGTCTCCTTCCCGGGGACGGCTTCGCACGAGGGCGACAGGCGAACTCAGTCGGGCATTGCGATGCTCTCCCAGGGGAGGCGTCGCACTTCGACGACCTTCGCGTCGACGTCGGCCTGAGTTGCCGTGGAGCCGAGCTCGCGCTGGACGTAGAAGATCTCGGTCGAGACGAGCTTGGCATGGAGAAGGCGGGCAGCCGCCTTGTTGATGTTGGTTTCAGAGACCGGGATTTTTCCCCGTTTCTCTTTCGGTGTCGCCGCGGTGGCTGCTTTCTTCATCTCTCCTCCTTGGAGCTGGTCGTGACGGTGTTGATCCGGACGGGGGAGCAGACGAGCCGCTCCCCTCCGGTACACGGGTTCGGATTCAGTGTCGCGGACCGTCAGTCCGGCGGGGACGTGCTTCACTGACCCGCAGAGTCCGGCCTCCGACATCTTTGCCGTCGAGACCTGCGATCGCCGCCTGGGCCTGTCCGTTGTCCGAGAACTCGACGAAGCCGAAGCCCTTCGAGGATCCGTCGGAGTCTTTGATGATCTCGAGGGTAGCGGGCTGACCGAAGGCTCCGATCAACTCCTTGAGCTCGGATTCAGTGGTTGATTTGGGAAGATTGCCGATGTGCAGTTTCAAGAGAACTCCTCTCGCTCGCCCTGCGAGCCCGTCCGGCCTGGCCAGAAGAACACCTCACGCAAGCGTGCAGCGCGCAACCTGTGCGAGGAACGGGCGTTTGTCAGGCTAAGAAACGGTAGGGCCGGTCCGAAATCGACTTAGCTCGATCGGCCGACATCCGAGGAGGATTCCGCGGCTCATTCACTATAACACGGCCTGAAGGGCGGAATTCCGGACGCGGGGCGGCCGCGGGCGCCGGAGTTCACTTCAAGTTGACACCCCCAGACGCGCAAACGCGGTATCATGTTCTTACACCAGCGAATCTTCAACGGTGGATCAGAGCGCACGAACTGAGTCGTGCTGCCTGGAACCTTCCCTCTCAGTCCATGACTGGATCACGCAGCATCCCACCGACACACGGGTGACGTGTCTTCGTGATCAGGAGATAAGACCATGTTTCCATGGCTCGTTGTTGGACTCGTTCTCGTCGCTGCATATGCAGGGAAGGTGCTTCGCGATGCAATTCAGGACGACCGGAAGCGCGCGAAGGTGCCGAAGCGACGCTCGTCGTACTGAGCCGGCGCCGAGCCAGCAGCACCCGCCTCGTTCCGTACTCCGTTCGTGATGATTGCACTCACGGCGGAATGCGTGCGCACCAGTGGCAGCCATCAACTCGAGTCGTCAGCCATCCCGGACACGAACTCCTTCTATTTGCGGCTCTTCTGCATGTGGGCGATCACAGTACGACTCACGCCCGCTTTGGAGAGAGCGATCAGTCCGTCGGGAGAGAGATCGAATTCCTTCGCACCGGCGGCGTCGATCGCGAGGACGATGTTCTCGTCGCCGAGTCCCGCCTTCGCCATCGCGATCACGTCGTCATTACGAATCCGTTTCGCAGACCTGGTCGCTGCGGACGCCCGCCCGCCGGACGCAGCCGTGTTCACCAGTGCGGGTTTCAATGACGGGGACGGACTCGCGGCAGGGACGGCGGCGATCCGTTCCCGGAACTGACGCAACTTTTCGTAATTCGCGAGTGCCGACTCGACGCGGTCGATCGGAGAGCTCGCCTCTCCGCCACTCCAGTTGTTCGCGTACGCCTTCGCGAAGAGCTCTTCCCGCGGGTTCAGTTCCACGGCTTTCCGGTAGTACTCCCCGGCATGGCGAAGCCGCTCGATGGTCTCCTCTTCCTTCCCGGTCCGGTACGCCAGCGCCTCGGTGGCCACGCCGAGCGCGTACTGCCGGAACGCCTCGTCATCGGAACGCTTCTTCGGCGGCATCGCCTCGACCCGCTGAGCATACGTCTCCCACTCGCCCCGCTCGGCGACCGGAACCAGATCGTCGAAGCTCCCGCGGGGAACCAGCACGCTGACCTCTTCGATGCTGCCGACGAGTTTCGCCGCAATCTGCGACGCACTCTGCTCGACCAGCGTCTTTTCGAGATCGGTCACGGTCGGCGCTCCGTCGCCCTTCTTGTACGAGTTCCTGAACGTCGCGACGGCGTCCCCGCTCCAGATCTCCCGTTTCGACGCGGCGTCGACGACGCGGGCTTTCGCTTCGACCGTCCCGGAGATCTTCTTGTAGTTCACGTCGATCGGAACGGAACTGTAGACGGCCTTCGTCTTCTTGTTGCCTTTCGAGTCGTACTCGGTTTTCGTCCCGGTCTGGCGCGTCTCGTACTCCCTCTTCTGTTCCCACGTCTCGTCCGCTCGTGCTTCGTGGACATCCAATTCGATCACCACCTCCGGCCGCTCCGTCTCTTTCATCAGCCGCGAATCGTACGAGAGCATCTTCTGCTCCACGAGATCGCGCAGCTGTCGCGAAGCAATGGTGAATCCCCCGTCATCCTTCACCCGCACATCCACCTTCGTCGCCACCAGGAGCACTTCGGGAGGAACGCGCCGGTCGAGCTTCACGGCCCGCTTCGAGAAGCCGAAGCCCTCGCGAGCCGTAGCAATCGGTACAGAGATCAGGAATACAGAAAGAGCAATAAGCGTCACCAGACGTCGCATCGGCCGCCTCCAATCGTCTCGTTCCCGGGGATTCACTCCAAGTTACGGCCAGGCAGCGAGGAAGACAAGCGCGAAAACGCGCTCTCGCGTTCGGGATCGACCCGATCCACCTCGGCATCATCTCTCTCGCGAACCTCGAGCTCGGCTATCTCACTCCGCCGGTCGGAATGAACCTCTTCAGTCGGCGACGACTCGGTCGTGTACGGGCTCGCTTTCGGCGGCGTCGTTCAGGCATCGAGGGCAAAGCCGCAGACGCTCCGCCCGCGGCCACAGGCTCGGTCAACATCGCGCCAACACGATCGTCGAGGCGGATCAGAGGATCCGCACCCCACACGCGAATCACTGCCGAGGGTTGCGCCGGCTTCCACCATGGCGTCGTGAATCTCGTACAGAACACCTTCGGCAGAAGTGCAGTCATTCCGCCGTCGAGCGCCGGAGCTCATGGGCGTGAATTCCGCGCGACGAGCTCGCCGGATGCGATGCGTCGCCCGCTCGTCACGGCGTGCGGGGCGCCGGCTGCCCTTGGTGGCACAGCTCGTAATGCGCGGCGTGTGCATCGAAGCGCGAGAGGAGCGTACGCGGCTTGGCCGGCACGTAGGAGACGCGATAATCCTCCCCCGCGAACTCACGCACGGCGTCGAGCGAGTCGAAGCGCATGATGGTCACGAACTCGACTTCCTGACCCGAATCGCGCCGCAGCAGCTCGATCCCGCGGTAACCGCGGACGTTCTTCGCCGCGATCCCGGGGAAGACCTCATCGATCAGTGTCTGCTGGTACGCATCCGCGTTCTCGTGATTCGTCCATCCGTGCCAGATCCGCAGAATCATGATCAGCTCCTTTCAAGAGGATCGTCGTCGCCACTCCCTCCTGGCGGCTCGAGCGGCGGATGGATGCTCTATTCGCGCGCGAGCACGAACAGCGTCGCGTCGTCGCGACGCACGCCACCGGTGAAGCGCTTCACTTCGCGAAGCACGGTCTCGATCAGCTCCGCCCGGGGCGCACGAGCGAGGAACTCCGCGAGTCGCTCGCTCCCGAGCTCTTCGCCCGCCGCATCCTCCGCTTCGACCACGCCGTCGGAGTAGATGATCAGCCGGTCTCCCTGATCGAGCGAAATGCGCTCGCATCGCCACTCGGCGAACGGGCTGATTCCGACCACCGGCCCATGCGAAGGGATCCACTCGAGGGACCCGTCCGCCCGAAGGACCACCGGGTAGCAGTGCCCCGCGTTCACGATCTCGATCTCGCCGTCATTCGTCGCCCGCCCGAGGACGAGTGTGGCGAATCGATTCGACGGGAGGAACGATTTGAGCGCCCGGTCGACCTCGGTGACGATCGACTCGACGAGCGCATCGGGATCCTCGTGGGTGAGGCACTCGATCTCCTCCTGGAGCATCGCCATCGGAACCGCGGCCTGGAGTCCATGTCCCGCGAAATCGCCCGCAGCGAACCAGAGGGCGTCGCCGCATTCGGAGGTCATCCAGAAGTCGCCGCTGAAGCCGGACGCCGGAAGCGACTCCGCGTCGATCGACCACTTCGGAACGACCGCCGCACAGCAGACGGCCGGATCATGCAGCAGCGACGGGAGTGCAGCGCCTGCACGGACGGAATCCATGGCTCTCGGCCTCCGATGCGTCGTGAAAGAGGACGCGGTTCTCTTCCCGGATCCGCCGCGCGTCGCGACAGGTCGGGCAACAAAAGATCTTCGTGATCCGCGATCCGATGAACCGGACCCCCTCCTTCGCCAGTCGTTCGATCTCTGCCACCGGCGCGTGCTCCGCGGCGAGGATCCGCCGCTTCATCTCCGGTCCGTAGCCGTACTTTCCGATTCCGCCCGCGGCCGGAACGACGCGATGGCAGGGAAGGAGCAGCGGGACGGGATTGGAAGCCATGATGTTCCCCACCGCGCGCGCTGCGCCGGGGCGTCCTGCCTTCCGCGCGACCCATTCGTACGAGCGCACTTCGCCGCGCGGAATGCCGACGATGGTTCGAAGGACTTTCTGTTCGAACTCCGTCAGTCCTTCGAGGTCGATCTCCGGCAGCTCTCCCGGCTCACCGGCGAGCGCGCGTTCCACCGCGCTCCTCTGACGATCGCTGAGCGCCTCTTCGCGCAGCGCTCTTCCGAAACGCTGCTCGTATCGCCCCCGGAACGACTCTTCGTCCGGACTCCCGAGGTCGATCATCCGGATTCCGCGGCCGGAGAACGCAACCCATGCCCGAAGATCACCCGATTGCACCAGCGAGAATGAATCCGTCAACGCCTTCGCGACATCGGAGAGGCAGGAGCGGAACGGCTGGGTCGCCAGTCCGCGGATCGCGCCGGCGAACTCCTCCACGTCGTCGAGCGACTCGTGACAGCTCGTGCAAACCTCGAGGTGCTCGCGTACGTCGTCGGATTCACGGTTCTCGAGCTCTCCGGTGCGGAGAGCGTCGATGCGGGTCAGCACGGATCTACACTGCATGGGTCACCTCGCTGCGGTCGAGCGCTTGTCTCAGAAGCTTCAGCGAACGGAACACGCGACCGCGAAGCACGGTCTCTTCCGCCCCGAGGGTCTTCGAGATCTCGGCATACGACATCTCCTCCATGAATCGAAGGATGATCAGCTCACGACTTTCGGCGGGAAGCGTCGCCAGTGCCCGGTCGAGTGCTTCTTTCTCCTGACGCGCCTCGAGGGCCGCGCCCACCGAGCTCGGCGGGACGAGCGGCCCGATGCGACTGTCGTCGAAGCTCGAGAGCGGCTCGTCGAGCTTCGTCTTCCTGCCTCGCCGCTTGTTGAAACAAAGGTTCCGGGCAATTCGGAAGAGCCATGGGCGGAGGGCCAGCTCCGCGGCCCGGCTGGATTCGTAGCGCCGCGTCAGCGCGTCGTGCGCACGGAGAAACGCGTCCTGGACGACCTCCTGGGCATCGAAAGGATTGCCCAGGATGCGGTGCGCATAGTTGAACAGGCTCGCCTCGAAGCGCTCGACGAGACGCTCGAATGAGCCCGGTTCACGACGGTGTACGGCAAGGGCGAGATCCGCGGTCGAACTCTGTTGCATCACGGCTCGCCCTCCGGTCCAGCTGCTTCTCATACCAGAAAGAACACGGGTCGCGGCCGTTCCGTTCGCGGGATGCCGCGATTTTTCTCGCGCCGGTTCCCGATTCCTCCCCCGCGTGCAGGCACGTTCGCCGCTCCCTCAGGGGCACGTCCCGGGCTGATGGGGCGCCGGTTGGCCGTGCTCCATTCTCGCGAAAGAACGAGCCCAGGTGTCTGCGCGGAGTGAACAGCTTCGGAACGCCCTCTCTACTTCACCTGGCGGAAACCGGCCGGGATCTCCAGCTTCGACCGGTCGGCACTCCCCTCAGCGCTGGTGAGGACGTTCGTCGACGTGAAGACCATCGAGCGGTTCGGGTTCTCCGATTTCGCTTCCGACTCCTCGTTCTTCGACCCGCGATGACGGGAAAGAAATCCGCCGATCATCCGCGCCGCCGCGGCCGAGGGGCCGGCCGACTCATCCTCGCCGTTCTCCTTCTTCGCCCGCGGATCGGCCACCGATTCGAACGTGAGCGTGGTGCGGATCGGAGTGCCGTCGAGCGCGCCTTCCTTCTCCTGAAACTTCTTCATCGCCTCGGAGAACTGCGGGGCAGACGCAAAGACGCGTGCCAGCGCCTGCATGTCCATCCCGGAAACCATCTGGCCGTAGAGCTTCGACGCGTAGCGCTGCTCGAATGACTGAAGCTCCTTCATCTCGGAAACGTGCGGACCGATCCAGAGATCCGAGGTCAGCACCCCGCCGCCGGCCTGCTCGAGCGTCTTCCCCTTCTCGCGAACCGTAGTCGTCACGATCACCTGATGGGTGTGGAAGCCGTTGATCACTTCTTTCTTCCCGGTCTCTTTCACATCGACGTCGACCGTGTACTCCGGTCCCTTCTCCTGCGGCTTTTCTTCTTCCGCGTTGCCGCTCTCTTTCTCCGCCTGCTTCTGAGCGTCCTCCCACTGCTTCCGCAGCTCGTCGAACGTGGTGACGGTGTACGTCTTCCGGGCGTAGTTGATCCGGTAGATCTTCTCTTCCTTCAGATCGACCAGCTCGCCGCTCTCGCCGACGATGTGGTTCCGGCGATCCCCGTTCACGACGGAGATCGAGTCGACACCTTCTTTCGCGGCCTTCCCGCCGAAGAGGTTGACCATCCGGCCGATGGTGCCGCCGAAGCCGAATTTCGTGTGCTGTCCGACCGTCGCCCCGGCGAATGCCGCAGGCGCGGCAAGAGCGACGACGATGACTGCTGTGATGAACGAACGCGCGATTCTCATGGGTAGACCTCCGATCCAGGTTCAATAGCGCCCGATGATGATGCCGTCACCAATTCTGCGACGCCGTGAGCCCGATCACAAGATGGAACGACGGACAACGGACGGGGCCGCCTTCGCCGGCGTGGAGATCACCATTCTGCGAGCCATGCGCCGCAGAGGTGTTGTGGGCTCGAGCTCGTCGTAGAAATCGAGCCGGTCGAGGGCGAACGAAGCGACCCCCATTGCGAACGCTTCGGGCCATCGAAGAATGATCACCGCCGTAACGAGAAGTGCGATCCGCGCGAACGCGAACACCCATTCGTCCGGCGTTCGTGTCGCGGCCGAGGCTTTGCGAAAGACGAAGAGCGCGACGATCAGCGCCGCAGCGGGCCATGCGACGATCCGCGCACCGGCCGCGATCCCGAAAAGAAGAACCACCCCCAGCATCGTCTCTGCACTGTGAAATGGCATCGGCTCATCGCGCGGAATCGCGCGATAGACGTGATCGATCGACCATGCGAGCGCGACGCCGCACGCGAACGCCGCCCATCCCACCGCGACACCGAAACGCGGAAACGAGAGCCAGACCGCTCCGAGAAGGAGGAAGAGATTCGCGAAGACGATCTCCCGGCTCAGCCACGACGTACGGACGTTCAGCACTGCGCGCCAGGCGCGAAGCGGCTTTCCGAGGTGGAGCGTGGAAAGAACGAGCGCCGCGCCGCCGAGGGTGACGAACGCGAATGCCCCCGGAGAATGCGCCGGAACCAGGAGTCCCGCGCCGAGCCAGGCGACGAGCGCCGGCATGATCGTCGTGAAGAGCAGGAGCGCCCATTCCCGCCCGACGTCGATCTTCCGCGGAGGGAGCGAGGGCGAAGGAGGCGGCTCATCATCCTCCGCTGCATCGACCGGGATGCGCGCGCGCGGCGGAGTGATCGAGAGTGCAGGGCCGAGTCCGAAGCGGCCGAGCCCGGCGAGATCGGGCTCGGGCTCGCCCGGCAGACGGCTGCCGAGTGAAAGTGCGCCGGTCGGACAGGCCTGAGTGCACGCGGGCTCCCCTCCCGCGGCGAGACGCGGCGAACAGAACGTGCACTTCGACATCACTCCTTCGTCTTCGTCGAACTTCGGCGCGTCGTACGGACAAAGCCAGGAGCAGTAGTGGCAGCCGATACACTTCGATCCGTCGAGGATCACCGCTGCGCTCTGCGGGTCTCGATGGTATGCGTCTGCGGGACAGCCGAGCGCACAGACCGGCGTGTCGCAGTGGTTGCACGCCAGGGTCAGGTTGAGCACCGGCAGTGCGGGATGGCGCGCCGCGTTGAATGTGGAGAGGCTGCGCCAGCCGGTGTCGCGCCCTTCTCCGTTCTCGATTCCGCACGCCACCCTGCATGCTTCACACGCAGTACAGCGGTCCGGGTCGAATGAAAATGCAGCTCTGACCCCCAACGGCCCCGTTTCGATGGACCGAACGATTCTCGGTCCACTCACGCCCGTTCGACCTCGACTGCGTTGTCGTGGAACGCCGCGCCGTGTCCCATGTCGGTCTCCCGCCCCATGGAGAGGACGTTCACCGCGCCCCCCTGCTCAATCCACCATCCGTTCGTGACGGTGATGCAGCCGCGCTTGAGACCCCAATCGAAGCGGACCGGAACTTCGAGCGCGCCACGGTCGTTGAAGATCCGCGCCCGCTGACCTTCGCCGAGGTCGCGGTCGCGCGCATCGGACGGATGCATCGCGACGAACGGCTCGGGATCCATCCGGCGGATGGTGTCGAGATTCCCGAACTGGCTGTGAATCCGGTTCTTCGTATTCGGAGTGAGGATGTGCAGTGGATACTTCCCGCCGCGCCGTGGACGCTCGTCCGCTTCGTGCCAGAGCGGCAGCTCGTCGACCCCCCAGCGTTCGCGCGCCTCATCGCTCCGCAGCTCGATCTTTCCCGATCGGGTCGGAAACCGGAGATCGTGGAATGCGATCTCTTCGAACTCGAGCGACAGGAGCGGCCCTTCGCGCAGTCGGTCGAGAGTGATCCCCAGCGGCGAGAGCTTCGCGCCGAGCCACGCCTCGATGCTCGCATCCGACGGACCGGGAAGCGCAGCGGAGAGCTTCGCTTCGTCGATGCCGAGACGCCGCCCGAGAGCGCGGTAGATCTCCGTCTCCGGCTTCACCTCCGGTGGCGGCTCCAGGACCTTCTGCCGGAGATGGAGATATGGATGCCAGTACGCGCCGATCACGTCGGACTGCTCGAAGAAGTTCTTCGCCGGGAGAACGACGTCGGCTTCACGCGCAGTGTCGGTCATGAACTCTTCGACGACTACGCGGAACTCGAGCCCGCGGAACGCTTCGATCACGCGGTTCGTCTCGGGATTCTGCGGAATCGGATTGCCGCGCTCCACCCAGGCGAACGTGAGCGGTGGATCGGTGGTGCGCAGCATGTCGCGGCCGAGCCGTGCGGTGGAGATCGACACGCGGACCACTCCGTCCGGATGCTCGGGTGGATAGAAATCGACCGGGTCCTTCACGCTCGAGAACACCTGCGTCTGCAGGTTCGCGTACATCCATCCCGCGCCCGGCTTGCCGATGTTTCCGGTGATCGCGAGAAGCGCGAGCATCGCCCGCATCGACTGTCCCGAGTTCGTGTAGCGCTGCATCCCGAAGCCGGGAACGATCGTCACCGGACGGATCGTTCCGATCAGTTTCGCGATCGACTCGATCTTCGGCTCGGGGAGCTCGGTGATCTCCGCCACCCTCTCCGGCGTCCACTCGCGAACCATCTCCGCATACCGGTCGAATCCCTCGACGTGCGCGGCGATGAACTCGCGGTCGATCAGGCGCTCGCGAAGAAGGACGTGCCCGATTGCGAGGGCCAGCGCGCCGTCGGTGCCGGGACGGAGCTGCGCGAGAAGATCCGCCCGTTCCGCGGTTTCCGTGCGGCGCGGGTCGATCACCACGAGCTTCGCTCCCTCCTCGATCGCCCGCTCGATGTGCGGCATTTGATGGATGTTCGTCTCGGCGGGATTCTTACCCCACATCACGATGAGGCGAGCGTTCTCGAGATCCCACGGAGCATTGTGCGAATTCGCCCCGAGCGTCAGACGGGTTGCCTCGAGCCCCGCGGGCCAGCAGAGATCGCCGTACGTCGTGGTGCAGCCGCCGAAAAGACGCCAGAACGCGAGCCCGCATCCGTTGAGGAGTCCCTTGGTGCCACTTCCGCTGTAGTAGAGGACCGTCTGAGGACCGTGCTTCTCGCGGAGCCGCTCGAGATTCGACGCGATGAGGTCGATCGCCTCGGTCCAGGAGAACGGCTCGAACGAGCCGTCACTCCGCCGCCGCATCGGCCGGACCACTCGCTGCGGCGAATGCGCCCGTTCGACATACGCCAGCCCTTTCACGCACGGGCCCTCGGGCGTCGCTCGATTCGCCGCGACCGGGTCGATTCGCACGAGCCTTCCCCCCTCGACCGTCACATCCATCGAGCAGGTCGAGTAGCAGTTCCGTGGGCAGGCTGTGATCGTCATCGCGGATCGGCTCCGAAATCATGATCAGAATAGCGGAGATCTCGAATTTCGGACCTGGAAGAGTCGAGAGTACCAGGTTCTCGACACCGGAGGTCGCACTGCCATCGGACGACGAGGGCGACGGATTTTCGACGAGATCAGCCGAGCAGCTCTTTCACGTCTGCGACGAATGCCTCCACGGCTTCATCGGACGTCGCCCAGTTGCACATCAGCCTCCACGCGCCGACCACGCTGAAGGGATAGAAATGCCATCCTCGCTCGTACAGACCGTCGACGACTCGTTCCGGCATGCGGACGAAGACACCGTTCGCCTCCACCGGGAAGCGCAGCTCGACTCCGGGAAGCGCCGCCAGCGCGTCGCCGAGTTTCTTCGCGCACGCGTTTGCCCGTTTCGCGTTCTCGAGCCAGGCACCGCTCTCGATCACCCCGATCCACGGCGCGGCCTGATAGCGCATCTTCGACGAGAGCTGGCCACTCTGCTTCCGCCTCCACTCGAAATCGCGTGCGAGGTCGCGGTCGAAGAAGAGCAGCGCCTCGGTCGCGGGAAGTCCGTTCTTCGCACCACCGAAAGAGAGGACATCGATCCCCGCTTTCCAGCTCAGATCGGCGGGCGTCACGCCGTCGCCGAGGAACGCGAGTGCATTCGCGAAGCGCGCGCCGTCCATGTGGAAGCGGAAGTCTTCGCATCCCTTCACGTTCCGCACCGCGGTCACCGCTCGGATCTCCTCGGGCGTGTACACTGCCGCGACTTCCGTCGCCTGGGTGAGCGTCACCGCGCGGATCTTCGCGGAGTGGATTCCATGGCCGCGCTCCAGCATCGGAGGAATTTTCGCGGGATCGATCTTTCCGGCAGGACCGTCCACGTGGATCAGTTTCGCCCCTCCGGTGAAGAACTCCGGCATGTTCGCTTCGTCCGTATCCGCATGCGAGAAGGGATGACAGAGAGCTCCGTGGTACGAGCTGCAGATCGACGCGAGCGCGAGCGAGTTCGCGGCGGAACCGTTGAAGACGAAGAAGACCTCGCAATCCGTCTCGAAGAGATCGCGGATCAGACTCACGGCTTTGCGGGTGACCGGATCATCGCCGTAACCGAGAGTGAAACGCGGTTCCTCATTGGCGCGGTACAGCGCGTCGAGCGCTTCGGGTGAGATCGGTGCGGTGTTGTCGCTTGCGAACTGGAGTTTCCACGCGGGGGCGCTTTCGGACATCGGATCTCCTTACGAACGGATCGGCCGGGCCAACCGGCCGGCGCCGGAGGATTCTATCGTGAGGGAGGAGAAGAAACGATTTGCGAGAGTCGTCGGATTGCGGAAGTCTTCTCCTCTCTCACCCGGCGGCCGGGGGGACGGTGTTCGCGACGACCAGCCGGATTCCATCGAGAACCCCCGGGTTCCGCTCGATCTGATGGCAGAGGACGCGGACGAAGGGAACGTCGTCCCTCCGCTGGCGCAGGGTTCCGCGGCTCTCCAGATACTCCAGCCATTTCCGCGCGTCGCCGCCGAACACGTGGATGAGTACGTGGAAGCGCAGCAGGTTCCGGAGACTCTGGTCGAAGTCGCGACGTTCCGGACCAGCCCGGTTGCGACTCTCCGGCCGCTGCCTTTGCCGGTCACGGACCGACCACCCGTCGTTGGTTCGTTTCTGTCCTCTCACGATGTCTCCGATTCCAAACCCTTCTGTCTAGGAGTTCCACCAGCGAGGCAAAACAGCACCCTGCGTATCAAATTCGTTTCGGGAAAGAATTACGGCAGTAGACCGGGAGTGCTAAGCTCTGCCAAAGCAGACCCGGACGAGATGCATGGCGACGGTAACGACACTCCCCGAATCGGCGAGCCGAGAAGACCTTTGGGAATCGGTGTATCTCGAGTACTTCGATGCACTGGTCGCGGTCTGTGAACGGAAGTTCCGGATTCCGACCATGGACGCCGAGGTCCTGGTCCAGGAAGTCCTGATGTCGTATGCGATGTCCGTCGGCGAGATCGGTGACGCTCGAGCGTGGCTGATCGGTGCGGCGTGCAACGCGAGTCGAAAGTACTGGCGCTCCCAGGGCCGGCTCGAGACGCTTCCTGAAGATTACCAGGAGATGCCGTGTCCGGTTTCCGCGGACGTGCTCGACAACCGGGTCGCCGTACGCGAAGCGCTGGATCAGGCCAGCGGAAAGTACGGAGAAGCCCTTCGTCTCCACTATCTCGAAGGATGTACGATAGAGGAGATCGCACAGGTTCTCGGGACGACTCCGGGCTACGCCAAGAAATTGGTGCGGATCGGATTGCAGCGGGCACATGGCGGGTGAAACGACAATGACGACAATCGAACATCTCAGCGACGTGGAGATCCTGGACGGATTGGAGACGGCTCCCCACCGGGATCTGCCCGAGCATGTCGAGTGGTGCGATCCGTGCCGGGAGCGGGTGCAGACCGCGCGACGCAGGGCTGCGCTGCAGGAGGCGTTCACCCGTTTCACGGCGAAGATCGACCCGGAAGAGAGTGAGGCCCGCGTCGCACTCAGCGATCTGCTGAGGCATCCGGAACGTTTCGACCGCGACCGGAGCAGCGTGGGACTCGTCCGCGGACTCCTCGCCGAGATCCGGCGCAATCTCACTGAATCTCCATCCGAGTCGCTCCGGCAGACCGAGATCGCACTCGATCTGATCCAGCACCTCCCGGAAGGTGAACCGGACCTGGTCCGGCTCGAGTTGCGCGGTGAAACGTGGAAACTCCGGTCCCATGCCTTCCGTTTCCTCGCCCGCTACTCCGACGCGCTCGACGCGCTCGATTGCGCAGAGACGTACTACGAGGAGACGGTGACCAGCGACTACGGGCTCGCGGTCATCGCCTTCGCCCGCGCGGTGGTTCTTCGGGAGATCGACCGGCTCGACCAGGCGGAGCGACTCCTCGACGAGGCCGAGAACGTTTTTCAGCGCTACGGCGACCGGAAGCGAGCCACGGAAGCCGCGATGTTCCGGGGCGCCATCGCATTCCGGCGCGGCGACATGGGAAAAGCACAACAAACGTGGATGGGATTGCTGGAGGCCGCGGAAACTGAGCCCGACCTCGCGCACGTCGGAATCCTTCTGAGCAATCTCGCCCAGTGCAGCGCTGAAATCGGGAAGTTCGGCGAGGCCGCGTCACTCTTCGTCCGAGCCATCTCGGCATACGATGAGGCTGGCAATCTGACCGACAAACTTCGCGCGCGGTGGGGACTCGCGCAGCTCTATCTCCGCCGGAATGATTACGAGCTCGCGATCGGCTCGCTCGGCCTGGTGCGCCAGTCGCTCGAAGAAGCGGGGATGCTCGAGGAAGCCGGCCTCTGCGGGCTCGATATCGTCGAAGCCTGCCTCGCCACTGCCCGCTGGAACGAAGCGGAGCGACTCGCGTCCGCACTCGTCGAGACGTTCACCGCCGCGGGGATGAACAACCGGGCCATCGCGGCCCTGGCGTTCCTCCGGGACGCCGTCGCCGCCAAGACGGTCTCCCACGAGATCGTCGAGAAGGTCCGGATCGACCTGAGCCATCTCCACCACGAGCCTCAGCGTCTCTGGGCCCGCGTCTAGCTGAAAGTCCGCGCTGAACCTTCACTGCAGCTCCGAACAGGGGCTGACCGCTCCCCCCTTCTCGTCCACTCCATCCCGCCCCCTTCCGCCCTTTCTGGCCGGCCGCTGCCGCCGAGGCCAGGCGGTCGAAAAACTTTTTTTCATACCCTGGGTACCGAAATGCCTTCCTGAAGGAACTCCCCTGTTGAGGGCGCCCTCCCAACCGCCGGCCAGAAGCCGGACAGAAGGAGGGAATCATGAAGCGTGTATTCAAATCGTCGACTACGGTCTTCGCGTGGCTGATCAGTCTCTATCTCTTCGTACTCACCCCGGCGACGTTCGCTGCGGCCCGGATCATGGAGCCGATGCAGGATGGAGCGTCCTCATTCGCACCCGGCATCGGCGCGTGGCTGCCGCACGCCCTGCAGACGGTCGTGACCGTCCTCCGGATCTGCGGCGATGTGATTGCGGTTCCGATCCCGTAAGCCGGCCTCCGTGCCGGCTCGAGCACGTGGCGGCAGCCGCAACCCGGTTGCCGTCACGCCCGCTCGCGGGGTGGAGGGGGCCGGCGGGCCGGGCCGGAGTATGACCAGGGTCCTCCAGTCTCCCCGGCGGATCGCGGTCGTTTACGTCGCATTCGGCGCCCTCTGGATTCTTCTTTCGGACTCCGCCGCCCGCTGGATCTCCCCCGATGCCCACACGTTTCTCCTGGTCGAGACGTACAAGGGGTGGCTCTTCATCGCCATCACCGCCCTACTCCTCGACCGCCTGATCCGGCGCTTCGCGGAACGTTCGCGGATCATGGAAGAAACGGTTCAGCGCGACGAGCGGATGAAGCTCCTGGGAACGCTTGCCGCGACCATCACCCACGAGTTCAACAACACCCTGATGTCCTGCCAGCCGTTCGTCGAGGTCCTCCGTCGCCGCTGTGATGCAGACCCGACCCTCGAACGCGCGATCTCGCAGATCGAGCGTGCACTCGATCGAGGAGCGGTGATCTCCGGAGAGATTCTCCGCTTCGCGCGTCCTGCTCCGCTCCAGCGCGAGAAGATCGCGATACGCGAATTCCTGCGGGAGATCACCGAAGAGATGCGGCCGCGGCTCCGAAAGGGGGTCCGCCTCGTCATCGACGCGGGGTCGGAGGAAGTCACGGCGCGACTCGACGGGCATCAGCTTCACCAGGTGGTCGCGAATCTGATCCTGAACGCTCAGGACGCGATGCCCTCGGGCGGAGAGATCACCCTGGCGTGCCATTCCGGCGTTCGCAGTCGCTGGGTCTCGAAACGGCTGATGATCCGTTCCCACGAGCTCGTGCACCTGGAGGTGCGCGACCAGGGATTCGGAATCGAGCCCGGCGACCTCGCCCGCATCTTCGAGCCGCTCTTCACGACCAAGCGGTCCGGCACCGGACTCGGTCTCGCGGTCGTCCACCAGATCGTGACCCGGCACGGAGGGGAGATCATCGTCGAGAGCCGTGTGGCGGAAGGGACGACGTTTCATGTGGTACTTCCCGAGGACGGGACGTAGCTTCTCCCAGAGGCATCGGTAGCGCCCTGAACGCGATTCACGTCAATCACGCCGAGGGGTGCGGATCCATCCGCCGCGCAGATCGTCTCGGAGCCGAGGTTAGCCGGTGCCGTGATTACGCGCGAAGCGTTCGTCACAGGATCGATTCGTGCGAGGAGTGGCTTCGCTTCCGTCACCCGCGGAGTGGCTCTGCTTCTGCCACAGGCATCGCCCCGATGCGCGCTGAACGCGGATCACGTCAATCACGCCGAGGAGTGCGGATCCTCTGATCCGCCGCGCAGATCGTCTCGAAGCCGAGGCTAGCCGGTGCCGTGATTACGCGCGAAGCGTTCGTCACAGGATCGATTCGCGCGAGGAGCGGCTTCGCTTCTGTCACCCGAGGAGTGGCTCCGCTTCTGCCAAGGGCATCGCCCCGATGCGCTCTGAACACGATTTTCGTCAATCACGCCGAGAGGTGCGGATCCTCTGATCCGCCGCGCAGATCGTCTCGAAGCCGAGGTTACCCGGTGCTCTGATTACGCGCGAAGCGTTCGTCACAGGATCGATTCGTGCGAGGAGTGGCTTCGCTTCTGTCACCCTAGGAGTGGCTCCGCTTCTGCCAAGGGCATCGCCCCGATGCGCTCTGAACACGATTTTCGCGGCGGATCGGAGGATCCGCACCCCTCTTCACTTCACTTTGCGCTTTGCGCCTCAGGAGAGAGCGAGGAGTCGCTCTGCTTCTGCCAGGGGCATCGCCCCGATGCGCCCTGAACGCGGTTCACGCGGCGGATCGGAGGATCCGCACCCCTCTTCACTTCACTTTGCGCTTTGCGCCTCAGGAGAGAGCGAGGAGTCGCTCTGCTTCTGCCAAAGGCATCGCCCCGATGCGCCCTGAACACGGGTCACGCGGCGGATCGGAGGATCCGCACCCCTCTTCACTTCACTTTGCGCTTTGCGCCTCAGGAGAGAGCGAGGAGTCGCTCTGCTTCTGCCAGGGGCATCGTCTCGATGCGCCCTGAACGCGGTTCACGCGGCGGATCGGAGGATCCGCACCCCTCTTCACTTCACTTCGCGCTTTGGGCCACGGAGCGCGATGAACGGCTCCGCTTCTGCCAAAGACATCGTCTCGATGCGCTCTGAACGCGGGTCACGCGGCGGATCGGAGGATCCGCACCCCTCTTCACTTCACTTTGCGCTTTGCGCCTCAGGAGCGCCCGAGGAGTGGCTCCGCTTCTGCCAAAGGCATCGCCCCGATGCGCTCTGAACACGGGTCACGCGGCGGATCGGAGGATCCGCACCCCTCTTCACCTCACTTTGGGCTTTTGCGCCGAGGAGAGTGTGATGAACGGCTCCGCTTCTGCCAGAGCCATCGTCTCGATGCGCTCCAGAGACGAGTCGAGCCCCGGAACCCGAGGGCCTCCGGGGCTCGCGCCCGTTTCGGTTCGCGAACGCTTACTTGGTCTTGACGCAACCGCTGTCGGCGTTGGACCACTCGTACTGGTACCCGTATCCACCGGTGCCGATGAAGGGGGAGGGGCTCCACGCGCACTTGTCGTCGGCTTCGTATCCCTGGCTGTCGAACCAGGCATTGCCGAGGGCGTCGGTCACTGCTTCGCGGGTCTCGTGAGTGATGAAGTGCTCCTGGTTCTGAGCTGCGGTCCAGCCGGAGACGGAGCAACCACTGCAGCTCGGAAACGGCTCGATGGAGTACTTCACGTTGTTACCGCTGGAGTCGCTGTAGTGGCTGTGGTAGGCGCAGTATGCAAGCCGGTAAGGATGAGTGGCGCCGCACGAACCGGAATGGCCGTCCGCGGAGAAGGTGCTGCTCGGGAGAACCACCTCGTAGACCGTATTGTAGTCGACACCGAACCGCGCCACGTACGCCTTCACCTCGTTCTGAACGTCGCTGTCGGTGACGGGGACCGGGGGATTGCTGGCGTCGAACCAGTCGGCCTGTCCCTTGAGGTTCGTCGTACCGATGTTGCCGTAGCCGCTCACCGGATCCTCGCCGTAGTACTGGGTGACGGTGTTGTACTCCTTGGTGGTTCCGAACTGATCGCGGAAGTTCTGCAGCTCTCCGGCGTACCCGGAGTCGGAGCCCTGGAAGCTCGGCCCCCAGAAGATGTAGACCACGTGAGCACTCCGGATGACCGTTCCACCCGAGTGGTAGACCAGATTCGCCGATCCACCTCCACCCGGCCTCGCGTATCCGCGCATGTAGAACTTCTTCGCGTGCGAATTCGACGTGTTGAGCTCAGGAGCGCTCTGAGCAAAAACCGGAGCCGCCAGCGCGGCGACGAACAGCAGAGACAGAAGCTTTTTCATCGGGTCCCCTCTCTAAGTTGTTTGATAGGGCCGCGAGGCGTCCTGCGCGCCACGACCGGCGCCTCGTCACAGCAACGCGTGAGCCATCGCCTAAGTCATTGATTCTAAAGAGAAGCAGCTCGTCACGTGGGTCAGTGATTCCCCCAAACCTGTCGATTGTGCCGGGTCCGCCGCTGAAAACGGGTCAGAAAAGGATCCATTTCGAGCAGACCGACCGGGGTCCTCCATTACAATTCGGACATCAATGGAGACCTGACCCTTAACCCGCATTTCTCACACCGTCTCGTCGCGAGGGGGCGGAGAACGGCCTGGATACAAGGCGCGCGCAGCTTCGGCGACGAAGGCATAGTGGTGACTATGTCGAGGAGCCGAAGATGTGCGCAACGTAGTAGACAGGCCGCTATCCGTTTCCGCAGCAGAGATAGTGTGAGAAATGCGGGTTAACGTTCGGCTCCCGGGCCATGCACATTTCCGCCGCCCGGGCCCGCCGTCTCCGGCTCTCTCCCCCGCGGAGCGATCGGCGATAGAATGCAGCCATGGTCCAGTCCGGCGATTCGCGCGGGCCACGCCGCCCCAGGTTCTCGCTCCCGAAGTCCCCGACCTTCCTCCTGCCGAAGCGTCCCACGGTCACCAAGCCGTGGAAGGCGGCGAGTGAGAGCGCGGTTCCGGAAGAGAACCGAGGAGCGGCGCAGCCCGGGACGACCGAGCCTCGCAAACGGCTCCTCGCCGTCGACGATGACGCTGCGATCCGCAATCTGGTCGCGAAGATCGCCGAACGTGCCGGATTCGCATGCGACGTCGCAACGGACGGAGGAGATGCGATCGAGAAGATCAGCACGGTGAACGGAAGGGGATATGCCCTGATCCTGCTGGACCTGATGATGCCGAACATCAGCGGATTCGACGTCATCCAGCACCTCCGGCTCCACCAGCCCGAGCTCCTTTCGAGAGTGGTGGTGCTTTCGGCCGTCTCGAGAATTACCGATGAGCGGATCTGCCGCGACCGGATCCGGGACGTGATCCACAAACCGTTCGACATTCACGAGCTCGGCGCCTACCTGAAACGTGCCGTGGAGGCGTGACTCCCGAGACGCGACCGAGCTCCGGAAGTGACATGGAGAACCCAGCTGCCGAGGAAGAGCTGCGATCTGCGAAAAGGGTCCGGAGGCGAACCGGCGTGCGACGTCTTCCGCTGCAGCTCGGAGCCGGCCTCGCACTGGTCACCATCTGCTGGCCGCTCAACTCGCTCCTTCCGGGACTCCGGACGCACCTGCTCTTCTTCCCTCTCTGGCTCGGATACATTCTCACCGTCGACGGGCTCGTGTTCCTCCGCAGTGGAAGCTCGATCTTCGTCCGCTCGAAAAAGTACTTCGCCCTCCTTTTCATCGCCTCGATCCCACTCTGGTGGATCTTCGAGCTGGTGAATCTACGGACTCGCAACTGGCACTACGTCGGACGCGAATACTTCAGCGATCTCGCGTACGCCGTCCTCGCGTCGATCGCCTTCTCCACGGTGATCCCGGCCGTCTTCGAGACCGGCGAGCTGTGGCGGACGTTCCGCTGGACCGAGCGCTTCGCCCATCGCACGCCGCTCCGCGTCAGCGCTCGGACCGGCTGGGCGTGGTTCACGACCGGCATCGTCCTGCTGGCGCTTCTCCTCCTCCTCCCTCGCGTTGCATACCCTCTCACCTGGCTCGCACTTCTCTTCCTCGTCGATCCGATCGCATGGAGAGCGAACCGCGGCTCTCTTCTCGAGCACCTCGGCGAAGGCGACTACGCGACGCCGATCGCGCTCGCACTCGGCGCGCTGACCTGCGGCTTCTTCTGGGAGATGTGGAACTGGTTTGCATATCCCTACTGGACTTACACGACTCCGGGAGTCGAGTTCTGGTATCTGTTCCAGATGCCGGCGCTCGGCTACCTCGGATATCTCCCGTTCGGTCTCGAGCTGCACTCGGTCGCACATCTGCTGCTGGGACGGAGGAGGCTAGAGGCTAGAGGCTAGAGGCTCGAGGCTCGAGGCTCGAGGCTAGAGGCTAGAGGCTCGAGGCTAGAGGATAGGGCTCGAGTGTGACGGATCGAGTTCGCGTTTCGTCTGTCGATTCACGCCCCTCATCCCTCGAATCTCGCCCATCGTCTCCCGAGCCTCGAGCCTCGAGTCCCGAGCCCCGAGCCACAGCCTCGATGATCGAACCGTCGACGAGCTTCGCAACCGCGCCTCGCAGCTGAATATCGAAGGCCGCAGCAGCATGAAGAAGGACGAGCTGGTACGCGCGATCCGCGAGAAGGAGTGAGGGGAGCTCGAGGGTCGAGGCTCAAGGCAAGGCGAGGGACGAGATGTGAGCGGCGAGAAAGGCGAGCTGAGTCCTCGCTGGATCAGGTGAGCAATATCGATTCGGGTTCCGAGCGCACGAACCCCAAGTCCCCACTCCCGAGCCTCTGCCTCGCCTCTCGCCTCTCGTCTCTCGCCTCTCGTCTCCCTCACTGCTTCTTATGGCACCCGGTGCACTTCGTCGGTGCATCTCCGCCCTTTTCCTTGTGGCAGCTGATGCAGCGGATGTGAAAGGGATTCTTGGTCATGCTCATCTCGCGCATGCTGGGGATGTTCGGCGACTTCGGATCGAGGTGACAGGCGGAGCACTTCTTGACCTTCGACAGATCGTCTCCCGCCTTCAGGCCCTTGTTCATGTGATGGCAGGTGTCGCAGCTGGGCGCGAGCTTCTCGCCATGCTCACCATGCGGGAACGTCACCGGCGCCATCTTCTTCTGCGCCTCGTCGATGGTGATGGTGACGGGACCGTGATGGGCAAACGCTGCCGTGGTGCTGCAACAGAGAGCCACGACCAGGAACAGCTGCAGAACGACACTTCGTCTCATCTTCACTCTCCTCCGGTTTCGGTTTCACGCGAGCCGGTGAGCGGGCATGCAGAATCGCTGCCGGATGAGGCTCCTGTCACCTCACACCGGGAACGCCTTCTCCATCGCTTCGAGATACGCCCACTGGGTGGCGATTCTCTCCCGCACCAGATCGGGCGCCAGCGCCGAACCGGAGTAGCGGCGCTGCCTGGAGAGATACTCCTCGACCGGCGTTCCGTCGGGGCGGGCGTTGATCCGGTAACGTTCTCCTCCGAAGACTTCGTACAGCGGGAAGAGGCCCGAGCGGACGGCCGTGTCGATCAGTTCCACGCTCTCGTCGGGTGACGACTTCCATCCGGTCGGACAGGGCGAGAGCATCAGGAGAAAGCGGAACCCCTTCGTCGTCCGCGCGAGCTCCATCTTGCGCATGAAGTCGTCGCGGTGGGCGACCGACAGAGTCGCGGCATACGGAATCCGGTGCGCGGCCATGATGGCCATGATGTCCTTCTTCCGCTCACTCTTTCCCTTCGGAGTGGTGGTCGTCACCGCGCCTTCGGGAGTCGCGCTGCTGCGCTGACCTCCGGTGTTGCCGTAGATCTCGTTGTCGTAGCAGATGTAGATCATCTCTTCGTCGCGCTCGGCGGCCGCCGAGAGGGTGGCGATACCGATGTCGTACGTCCCGCCGTCGCCGGCCCAGACCACCACCGGATGTTTCTCCCCGTTCAGCGCCGCGACGGTGGTGATGCCACTCGCCACCGCGGGGGCACTGGCGAACGTCGTGGCGGCGGTCGGGACTCCGTAGGAGCTGGTCGGAAACGCCCCGGCAGTCACGATGCCGCAGCAGGCCGGGATCGAGAGGTAAGGCCTGTCGGTGGCCAGCGCTTCTCCGAGCCACTTCAGACCGATCGACATCCCGCAGCCGGCGCAGTTGGTGTTTCCTGCACGAAGAAGGGCGTCGGGATTGGGGCTTTCGATTGCGATGGCGCTCATACCGCCACCTCCTTCCAGAGCGGATCGGCCGATTCGGTCCGGCCGCTGAGATCGTCGATGATTCCGCCGATCACTTCAGGGGTCACGTCTCCACCGCCGAGCCCGACCAGATAGTCCTGAACCAGGACGTCCGGCCGCTGTCGCAGCGACGTGGCGACTTCGTTCCAGAAAATCCCTCCCGATCCCGGGGAGTGATTGCGATCGAGCACTCCCACTCTCTTCGCCGGACCGATTGCGCGAAGGATCTCGGCGCGCGGGAATGGCCGGAACATCTTCAGTTTGATCATCCCGACCTTCTCACCTCGGCTCCGGCGCTCGCGCACCACGTCCCGGAGAGTGGACGCCATGGTGTTCGTCGCGATGAGAACCGTCTCGGCATCCTCGGTCCATTCGCTGGTCACCGCCCCGTCCGGACGCCGACCGAAGACGATCTCGAATTCGTCGATCGCACGGTCCAGTACCTCGGGCACTCGTTCCATCGCCTCCTGAATCTCCCGGCGGTGGTGCTCGGTCTCGCGCGGCCAGGTCAACCCTCCGACCGTGGAGGGGCGGTCATGCCGCAGCCCGTGCGGCACGGAGCACGCCGGGAGATAGCCGTCGACCAGCCCCTGTTCCGGGAGATCGACCACCATCTGGGTGTGCGAGGTGACGAACCCGTCCAGCGCGACGATCGCCGGCAGAAGGATTTTCGAATCCTCCGCCACCCGGAACGCCAGCAGGACGGTATCCGCGAGGTCCTGATGCGACTCGGTGTAGAACTGCAGCCACGCCGCATCCCGCAGCGCGAGACTGTCTCCCTGGTCCACCCAGATGTTCCAGGGCGGCCCGAGGGTCCGGTTCACCGCGATGAGGACGATCGGCAGACGGTAGTAGCCCGCGGCGAAGACGTTCTCGGTCATGTACGCGAGCCCGTTCGACGAGCTCGCGGTGAAAGACCTGGCCCCGGCGAGAGAGGCACCGATGCAGACGCCCATCGCGCTGTGCTCCGACTCCACCGGTACCACCCGTCCCTTGCTGAAAGGAAACGCTCGAAGATATTCGATGATCTCGGTCTGCGGAGTGATGGGGTAAGCGCCTCCGGCGCAGCCGCGCGCGAGACGGTTCGCCTCGCCCGCCACGGCGAGGGCATGCCCCGCCGCGTAGTTCCCGGTACAAAGTGTGCGTGCCATTCGTTTTCCTCCGTCGGCTGGCCTCAGGCGAGCTCCGACATGAACACGACACCGCGCGGACATTCCGAGGCGCAGATTCCGCATCCTTTGCAGTAGTCGTAGTTGAAGAGATATTCGCCGTCACCGTTCCTGGCGAGTATCCCTTCCGGACAGTAGGTGATGCAGCGATCGCAGTCGTTGCAGACGCCGCAGCTGAAGCAGCGCTGCGCTTCGCTCATCGCCGCTCCGATCGCATCGTCGAGCCCCGCGTGCACTTCCATGAAGCCACGCTGCCGGACTTCGGGATCGAGCACCGCACCGTTCTCGCGTCCCGCGTGCGGGAAGAGCTGCACGTGGAGATCCTCGCCGCCGGCCACCCGCGGTGGCTCGACCTTCGGGAAGAGATCTTCGCCCGTGAGCGCCCGGTGGATGTGCCACGCGGCGCGGCGGCCGTTTCCGATCGCCGCGGTGACCGTTCCTTCGTTCGTCCCGAAATCCCCACCCACGAAGACCGGAGCTTCGGCGAGCCCGAGAAGCGCTCCGTTCTCGCGGATCTCCCCTCCCTCTCCGATGATGGAGAGGTCGGCCGACTGCCCGAGGGCGAGGATGACCCGATCGCAGGGAATGATGAACTGTGCATCGGGACGATCGTCCACCACGGGACGGCGCCGCCCGCTCTCGTCCGGCTCGGCGAGCTTCATTTGGACGCAGGTCATCAGATGCTCTCCGTCCGGCTCGCGGTTGACCACCAGAGGAAGCGCGAGCTCGCGGAGCTCGATCCCCTCCTCCAGCGCGGCGTCGATCTCCTCTTCGATCGCAGGCATCTCGGCCCGGCTCCGCCGGTAGAGGATGGTGACCTCGGATGCACCGAGTCGTCGTGAGGAGCGCGCCGCGTCGATGGCGGTGTTCCCCCCGCCCACCACGATCACTCGCTCACCTTTCAACGAGATCTCGCCGCGGTGCACCTGGTCGAGAAAATCGATCCCCTGCGCCACGACTCCGGGTGCTCCGAGGTCGAGAGAACGTGCGCTCTGCAGTCCCGTTGCAACGAAGACGGCCGCGTACTGCCGGGTCAGGCGAAGGAGCTCGCTCCGGTCGATGAACGAATCGGTGTAGACGGTCAGCCCGTGCATCAGAATGAATCCGATCTCCCGATCGATGACCTCTTTCGGGAGCCGATAGTCCGGGATTCCGTTGCGGAGAACTCCTCCGAGCTCACTCGCCGCTTCGAAGAGTGTGACGTGGTAGCCGAGCCGGGCGAGCTGATATCCGGCACTCAGGCCGGCCGGACCAGAACCGACCACCGCGACGCGCTCGCGCCGCCAGGGCGAGGTGGTGTCGGGCCACGAGCCGTGATCCGCTGCATAGCGCTCCAGCCCACGGACGTTGATCCCCTCGTCCCACGCGATGCGGTTGCAGCCCGCCATGCACGGAGCCGGACAGACTCTGCCGCAGACTCCGGGGAGTGGATTCGTCTCGAGGAGCGTCCGAAGTGCTTCGTCGAACTCTCCGTGCGCCGCCGATTCGATGAAGCTCTGCACGTCGTTTCCCGCGGGACAACTGTGATTGCAGGGAGGGGTGAGAGTTCGACGGTCGGGACGCCGCGTCGCCCACGAGCCGGTCCGGATCCGCGGTGGTCCGCCGACGTCTTCGTCGAGAATGCTCGCGACCCGCGAGGCGACCGGCACAGGGGTCGTCTTCTCCGCCGTACCGGGAAGCTGCAGCATCGACACCTCGTTCCACGCGGCCTCGGCGGCGTCGAGATTCGCTCCGCCGAACTTCAGCTCGCCGAACGTCGCGCGGACTTCTTCGAGAGTGACTCCGAAGATCTTCGCGATGGCGCCCATCATCGTCGTGTTGACGATCGGAACCGCCCGCGTTCCGAGACCTTTTTCCACTGCGATCCCGGTTGCGTCGATGGTCGCGACCCGCCGTCCGGGGAAGAGACTCTCCCAGGCCGCAGGTGAGCGCGGTGTATTCAGGATGATCCACCCCTCCGGATCGAGTCCGGCGAGGATGCCGGGAGCGATCAGCGTGGGGTCGAGCACGATCACGTGATCGGGCTCGCGGATCTGGTTGTGATTCGTGATCTCCGTGTCGTCGATCCGGACATAAGCCTGAATCGGCGCGCCGGAGCGCTCGGCCGCATAGACTCCGAAGGCCTGAGAGTACTTGCCGCGGAGGAAGTAGGCCGTCGCGATCAGTTTCGCGAGGGTCACGCCTCCCTGTCCGCCGCGTCCGTAGAGGGTCATTTCCATCATTGCGGACTCCATTCGCGCCCGGACCGCGACGGGAGAGGTTCGGAAGGGGCGCGATCCGATTATGTTCATCGTGCTCGGGCCGGGGCCATGTCACGCATCACAGAGGAGCGTGACTGGGGAGAGGCGCGGGGCTCGAGGCTCGAGGTTCGGGGCTCGGGGCTCGGGCTCTGGCCCCTTTCCGACCTTCTCGCTCGTGACCGCTGACGCTGCCGCCGATTCGTGGCGGACTTAACTTTGCGGGAAGCGCGCAAACGGGAGGAGAGATGTTTCTGGAGAAGATCACCGCGTACCTCGATCGGCACAACGTCGGCTACGCCGTCAGCCGGACATCCTCTCTCCGTTCGGGTGAGAGCGTCCGGAACGCGCTGCGCACCGTGGTGGTCGAGATCGATGGCCGTCCGGGGATGGTGGTCGTTCCTGCCTCGCGACCGTTCTCGCTCGAGGATCTCCGCTTCATCGTCGGCACGATGCGGGTACGCATCGCCGACGAGTCGGAGTGTCGCGTGATTTTCCCCGGCTGCGATCCGGACGCGATTCCTCCCTTCGGGAACTTCGCGGGCGTCGAGGTGTATGCCGACCCGGCGGTGGCCGGCCAGGAAGAGATCGTCTTCCACCCCGGCGACCGCTCCCAATGGATCCGGATCGCCTGGCGCGATTTCGAGCGCCTGGTCGAGCCCCGCGTCATCGCGACGAGATGAAACAGCATCGCGGATCTGAAAGACATCGTGGATCGAGGATCGTGGATCTGAAAGGCATCGTGGATCGTGGATCGTGGATCGAGGATCTGAAAGACATCGTGGATCGTGGATCGTGGATTGAGGATCTGAAAGGCATCGTGGATCGCGGATCGAGGATCTGAAAGGCATCGTGGATCGCGGATCGAGGATCGAGGATCTGAAAGACATCGTGGATCACCGAGGCTACGCAGGATCGTTGTTAAATGGCGGTATTTGGAGAATATTATTCTGGATATGTGTCATTTAGAAGAATATTATTCTCCAAAGTGATCCGCAGACAGAACTTTCCGGAGCGCAGAAAAATACAAGCTAACTTCACTCGATCCTGGAAACGCGGTCCTGGATACTCGATACTCGATATTCGATACTCGATCTGAGATGTTTTTCAGATCCTCGATCCTCGATACTCGATATTCGATCTGAGATGTTTTTCAGATCCTCGATCCTCGATACTCGATATTCGATCTGAGATGTTTTTCAGATCCTCGATCCTCGATACTCGATCATCGATCTGAGATGTTTTTCAGATCCTCGATCCTCGATACTCGATCATCGATGCTTTTGGAGGCTTCTTCATGACATCGCTCGATGCGGGAACCACGAGCAGACTCAATGAGGCGACCGACCGGCTCGCCGCGGCCGCCGCCGCCGTCGCGGACGCGTTCGCCATGCAGATCCGGGTTGCGGTGAACGTGCTCCGGAATGCGGTGCAGGCGATGGCCGGCGATCTTTCGCGCCGCACACTGAGCGACGTCGAGTTCGCTCTCGGTGACCTTCGAGCCGCGGTGGACGAGCTGCCGCCCGAGGACGCCGAGGTTTTCGAGGATCCGATGGCGACCATCACCGGCGCAGTCGAAGAGCTCGGAAGAGAGACCGCTCTCCCGACGTACCTGCAGGCGCGGATTGCGGCACTTCGAGAAAAAGCCGAAGAACGGGCTCGCGCGATCGAGAGGGAGCCGTACCGCCCCCCCGAGGCTCCTCCCGAGCCGCTGCCGCACGAGCCGAGGAGCCTGCGGATCGAAGCGGTCAAACTGCGCGCACAGCTCCGAGCGTTCGGATTCGCTCCGGAACCGCTCGACCGCCTGATTCAGGATCCGGAAGAGTTCCGCCTCTCGCAACTTCGGGAGCTGGTCGAGGAGCTGGACGTGATCGCGGGACGCTGAGTATTCATGCCCGGGCCAGGAGTTGCGCGTGGCCGGTTGCCGGTTCAACGGGCGACCACAATAAAATACTCGCAACTCGCAACTCGCAATGATTCTCGCACTCGATCAGGGAACCACCAGCAGCCGCGCGATCGTGTTCGACGCGGAAGGGAACGTCGCGCACGTGGCCCGGCGCGAGTTCCGTCAGATCTTTTCCCGGCCCGGATGGGTGGAGCATGATCCGGAAGAAATCTGGTCGAGCCAGATCGAAGTCGCGGCGGAGGTTCTCGAAAAGGGCGGTCACCCGCACATCACCGCGATCGGTATCACCAATCAGCGCGAGACGACTCTGTTGTGGGACCGAGCCACCGGACGTCCGGTGGCGAACGCGATCGTCTGGCAGGACCGGCGAACCGCGCCGATGTGCGAAGAGCTGCGGGCCGCGGGACACGAGCCGCTCTTCCGTCAGAAGACCGGCCTCCTCTTCGACGCGTACTTCTCGGGAACGAAACTGAGGTGGCTGCTCGACCATACCGTGGGAGCGCGAGAGCGCGCGGCACACGGCGAGCTCGCATTCGGAACGGTCGACAGCTGGCTGATCTGGAAGCTCACCGGCGGAGTCCACGTGACGGATGCGACGAACGCATCGCGCACGCTGATGTTCGACATCCGGCGCGGTCAGTGGGACGACGAGCTCCTCTCGCTCCTCGGTGTTCCGCGCGCCCTCCTTCCGGGAGTCCGCTCATCGAGCGAGGTGTACGGCGAGACCGCGGCCGGCCTTCCGATTCCGGAAGGAATCCCGATCGCGGGAATCGCCGGCGATCAGCAGGCCGCTCTCTTCGGCCAGCGCTGCACCCGCCCCGGGATGGCCAAGAACACGTACGGGACCGGCTCGTTCGTGGTGATGCACACGGGATCCGAAGTGGTCAGCTCCGGTCAGGGGCTGCTCTCGACCGTCGCCGCAGTCGACGGGAGGTCACTCGAGTATGCACTCGAAGGAAGCATCTTCATCACCGGCGCCGCGGTGCAATGGCTTCGCGACGAGCTGGGGATCATCCGGACCGCGTCGGACGTCGAGCCGCTCGCGGCAACCGTCGCGGACAGTGGAGGAGTGGTCTTCGTTCCGGCCTTCACCGGCCTCGGGACTCCCTACTGGGATCCGCACGCGCGCGGCACGATCCTCGGGCTCACGCGCGGGTCGACCGCCGCTCACATCGCCCGGGCGACGCTCGAATCGATCGCCCTGCAGAGCGCGGACGTCCTCGAGGCCATGCAACGCGATTCGGGGATCACGCTCGCCGAGCTCCGGGTGGACGGCGGCGCCTCGACGAACGATCTTCTGATGCAGATGCAGGCGGACCTCGCCGGGATTCCGGTCGTCCGCACGCGCGTGGCGGAGACGACCGCGCTCGGCGCCGCCTACCTCGCCGGACTCGCGACCGGCTTCTGGAGCTCGGATCAGGAGATCGACCGCCAGTGGAAGGCGGATCGGATATTCGAGCCCTCGATGGACGCGGCGACCCGGGAGGAGAAACTGCAGACGTGGCACCGCGCCGTGGAGAGGGCGCGCGGATGGATCGAGTGACGTGGGTTGCGGGTTCCTTTCGAAGATAAATATTCGATATCAATCGCGCTCGGGCAGAGAACCCGGACCAGAGCCTGCAACTGGCAACTCGCAACCCACAACTTCACACCGCGGTCAGCTCTTCTTGGTTCGTCCTTCTTTCGACCGCTGCTTGTTCACCGTGCGGGCGGCGATCTCTTTCGCCCGCTCCTTCGAGCGTCCTTCTCTCTTCTCGCTTTCCTTCACGTGCTCGTACTGACGCTCGTCTTTATTGCTCCATGATTTCGGCATGAACGCCTCCTTTCATGCACATGGGATTGTGCAAAATGAAGGCCGTTCCGCCGCTCGGCGATCGCTGCCGAGCCGTGATAGATTCCTCTCGATTCTCGAGTGGGAGGGGAGCTCATGCGGTCTTTCCGTGCCGTCTTCATCGCCGTCTTCATCGGCACCGCAATTCTCGTGGCGGCGTTCGTATTCAACAGCCGCCGCCCTGGTGTCGAGGTGCAGCAACCGAACGCTGCCCTGGTGAGGGCGAGCGGAAAATGCGCGGAATGCCACGCTCGGGAGACTCCCGCCGCCGTCCATGAATACGAGATGAGCCGGCACGCGGCGCGCGGCGTGAACTGTCTCGACTGCCACAAGGGAACCCCCGGCCAGGAGACGATGGATCACAAGGGATTCACCATCGCGAAGAACCTCACCGCGCAGAACTGCGCCCAATGCCACTCCGAGCAGTACCGGCAGTTTCTTCGGAGCCGGCACGCCGCGCCGGCATGGGCCGCCGTCGAGGGCCCGAAGGATTTCACTCCGGAGGAGATCTCGTTCTCCGAGCAGTTCCATCCGGGCGCGGTGAACCGCGCCGGGAATGCGGTGGGCATGCTGGAGGGGCCGATCGCACGAACGAACGGCTGCCAGAAGTGCCACGCGATCGGCAAACCGAACTCCGACGGATCGATCGGCACGTGTACCGCCTGCCATGCCCGCCACTCGTCGTCCATCGAACTGGCGCGGCTGCCCGAGACGTGCGGGCAGTGCCACATGGGACCCGACCACTCTCAGATCGAGATCTACCACGAGTCGAAGCACGGCGTCCTCTTCAACGCCCAGCGCAAGAGGATGCGGCTCGACGTTCCGGCGGCGAAGCTCACCACCGCCGACATGCCGGTTCCCACCTGCGCCACCTGTCACATCTCGGGGATCGAAGGGATCGGCATGACCCATGACGTCACCCAGCGGCTCTCGTACTTCCTCTTCGCAGCCGTCTCCGACAAACGCCCGACCTGGCAACAGGGTCAGGTCAACATGAAGGAAGTCTGTCTCAAGTGCCACACCAAGCCGCGGATCGACCAGTTCTACAAGGACGCGGAGACCGTCGTCGCCTCGACCAACGATCGCATCAAAGCAGCGACCGCGATCATGGACCGCCTCTACGCCAAAGGCCTCCTGACCAAGGCTTCGTTCGACGAACCGATCGAGTACCTCTACTTCGACATGTGGCACTACGACGGACGGACGGCGAAACACGGCGCGTTCATGGGAGGTGCCGACTTCGTGCAGTGGCACGGCAACTACGAACTGGTCAGGAAGCTGCAGGAGCTCCAGAGCATGGCTGCCGAGCTCGAGAAGAACAACCACCGCGTGACGGAGGCGCATGCGGATTGACCCGCATTTCTCACGCCTTCTCGTCGCGAGGAGGCGAAGAGTGGCCTGGATGCAAGGCGCGCCCCGCTTCGGCAACGAAGGCATAGTGGGGACTATGTCGAGGAGCCGGAGCCGGGCGCAACGCTGCAGACAGGCCGCTATCCGTCTCCGCAGCAGAGGTGGGGTGAGAAATGCGGGTTAAACTTCCTCCCGCCTGGACGCTGGTCGAGCTGTTCGTCGTCGCAAATCTCGGATTTCTCGCGATCGACGTCTACATCGCGCACTCGATCAATGCGTTCGAGCTGTCGCCGGAATGGATCCCGGTGGTCTACTCCGCCCTTGCCCCTCTGCTCCTCCTCGCCGCCCTCGCAACGGGAGGATTCGCGCCCCGCAGCGGCTATCCGATCGTCGAACCGGCCAGTTCCCGGCGCCAGCTCGTCGGACGCGGGATCGGAATGATGGTGGGGTACGCCGCACTTGCGGTCGGCATCGGAGGAATGCTTCTCCATCTGCAGAGCCACTTCTTCGAAGAGCAGAGCATTCGGAGTCTGGTCTACACCGCGCCGTTCGTCGCTCCTCTCGCGTATGCCGGGCTGGGGCTGCTGCTGATCCTCGACCGGATGGTCGATTCGGACTCCCTGGAGTGGCTCCGCTGGGTCACCATCCTCGCGATGGGAGGCTTCGTCGGGAACTTCGTCCTCACCCTCGCCGACCACGCGCAGAACGGCTTTTTCAATCCCGCAGAATGGATCGGAGTCGGAGCGGCGGCATTCGCGATCGCGTTTCTCGCGATGGTCGTGGTTCTTCCGTTCGACCGACGCCTGCTGCTCGCCGCCTCCGTACTCATGCTGCTCGAAAGCCTGGTCGGAGTGACCGGATTCGCTCTGCATTTCACCGCGAATCTCCATCGTCCGGGATCGAATCTCTGGGAACGATTTCTCTACGGCGCTCCCGTCTTCGCTCCCCTTCTCTTTCCCAACCTCGCGCTCCTCGCCGCCATCGCGATCCATTCTCTCTGGAGCC
This sequence comes from uncultured Acidobacteriota bacterium, assembly GCA_963741955.1. Classification (GTDB taxonomy): domain Bacteria; phylum Acidobacteriota; class Thermoanaerobaculia; order Gp7-AA8; family Gp7-AA8; genus CAVUKB01. Next base: position 287,148 of record CAVUKB010000010.1, on the reverse strand, counting down.
GCTCCGCGAAGCTCTCGGTGATCCAGGAGGAAGAGTCACTCGACCGCCGCGCATCGTCGTCCGCCTGACCGGACCCGCGAGCCGCCGATCTCCGTGGATCGGGCCGTCGTCGCAGCTCGATCCGCCCGTGCCCTTTCAGCAGCCGTCACGCGGGGGTCAGGTCTGCATAATGACCCGTTCGCAAGATCACCTCCAGCGACCACGGTCGTCGGGTTGGCGAATCGCCGATCCTCGGGTACTCTTCTCCCCGATTTCAGATCACTTCGGAAGGAGCACCATGGCTCAACACGCGAACGACGAGCAGTGGAGCACTCGAATCGGCGTGATTCTCGCGGTGGCCGGGTCGGCGGTCGGCCTGGGGAACTTCCTCCGATTCCCCGGACAGGCGGCGGCGAACGGCGGCGGCGCCTTCATGATCCCCTACTTCTGCGCCCTTCTGTTCCTCGGCATTCCAGTCGGATGGGCGGAATGGACCATGGCCCGCTACGGCGGGCTGAAAGGCTTTCACTCCTCCCCCGGAATCCTCGGCGTGATCGGGAAAGGATCCGTGGCCCGCTACTTCGGCGTGGTCGGTGTGCTCATTCCGCTGGCCGTTTCGTTCTACTACACGTTCATCGAGGCATGGTGTCTCGGCTACTTCTGGCACTACCTGACCGGCGGGCTCGGGATCGATCCGCACTCCTCGATCGACCAGCAGACCTCGATCGCGTCGACGTTCTATGCGAACTTCACCGGAGCGAATTCGAACGGACTACTCTTCGGCGGGAGTCACGAAACATTCATCTTCTGGGGGGTCACGTTCCTCTTCAACATCTACTTCATCTACCGCGGGCTGTCGAAGGGGATCGAGCTCTTCTGCCGGATCGCGATGCCGCTGATGGCGATCGCGGCCGCCATCGTTCTCGTCCGCGTCCTCACTCTCGGCACACCCGATCCGATGCATCCCGACCAGAACGTCCTCAACGGACTGGCGTACATGTGGAATCCCGATCTCCGTGCACTTGCAAATCCCCAGACCTGGCTCGCCGCGGCAGGACAGATCTTCTTCAGCATCTCGGTCGGTTTCGGGATCATCATCAACTACGCGTCTTACCTGAAGCGAAAGGACGACGTCGTTCTGTCGGGACTGACGTCCGCGGCAACGAACGAGGTGTTCGAAGTCAGTTTCGGCGGCCTGATCACCCTCACCGCCTCTTTCATCTTCCTCGGCCTGACCGGCACTGCAGCGGCCGTCTCCACCGGAACATTCGGCCTCGGTTTCAATACCCTTCCGGTGGTCTTCGCGCACATGGGAGGGATGGGCAACTTCATCGGAGCGGTCTGGTTCTTCATGCTCTTTCTGGCCGCGTTCACCAGCTCACTCTCGATGTACCAGCCGAGCGTCGCCTTCTTCGAGGAGTCGCTGGGAACGGGACGCAATGCGGCGACCACGGTGATGGTGCTGGTCTGCCTGATCGGCTCCTTCGCCACCATCTGGTTCAGTAAGGACGGCATCTTCTGGTCCACCATCGACGGATGGGTCGGAACGTTCCTGATCTTCATCATGGCGATGATCGAGATCATCGCGTTCAGCTGGATCTTCGGAATCGACCGCGGATGGCGGGAAGCACACATCGGTGCGGAGATGCGCATCCCGCGCCCTTACAGGTTCATCATGAAATACGTTGCTCCGCTCTACCTGATCGTGGTGTTCGTGGCGTTCTGCGTGAGCAATCTTCCGTCGTGGGTGGAGGCAGTGGCAGCGCAGCCCGCGGCCCAGCTCGCGCTGGCGATGATCGGCGCCGTCCTCCTCTTCCTCGTGATCTGTCTGCGAATCGGGGAGAAACGCTGGCGTGCGTCCGGAATGGATCTCGACGGGAAAGAGGGAATCCCCGATCTTCCCGACGGGACCGCCACGGCGGGAGGAGTCGAATGAGGAGGATGCCATGACCATCGGAGGATGGCTGTTCCTGACCCTTTCCCTCGGATTCGTCTGGGGGCTCTGCGGCTGGTGCTTCTACCGCGTGATCAAGGGAGGAGCGAAGATCGAGCAGCCGCCGGACTCGCTCGGCGGATAGCTCGTTGTGTATTGCAGCTCAGCGGGAGTCGGCAGGGAGAAACCCGCGATACCGGTCCCTCCCCGCCCGCAACCGTTTCATGCGCTCCGGGACTGCTTCCGCTTCGTCTCGAGCTTCGCGAGGACCGACTTCACCGGGCGGCGCGGACTCGTCCTTCCGGGGCCGACAGGGACGCCGATCCGGAACGCGAACACCGGTTCACCAGCGGATCCGGTGAGCTCCCGGAGCGGACCTCCGATGGCCGGTTCCAGATTCCGGCTCTTCTCGAGGTTCATCCGTTCGATGGTCTGCGTGAGCGGCTGCGCCGCGAGACCGTCGAGCGTGGCGCGCAGGTGCATCTTCTGCCAGGCGATTCCCGCCATCACCAGCTGCTGCGGGTCGTTCGGGTCGCGCACGGTCAGAATGCCGAACAGCGGAGCCGTGGCGAGCTGCACGTCGCGAGTGGCTGCAAGCCACTGCTGGTCCAGCGTCGCCGCGGTCGGCGCCTGGAAAATCTTCTCCCGCAGACGCCGGCCTGAAGACATCTGAAGAGCGTCGAGCGTCAGCCCGTCCCCACTCTGCTCGACGTCGCTCCAGTGGGTGCGATACCAAAGGCCGTTGTCTTCGCTCTGCTGCTGGTCGGAAATGATCTGTTCCGTCGCCGCGACCGTCAATGCACGGAACTTCTGCTGGTCGGCCGGCTGGGTCAACCACACCGGTGCAGTGAGACACTCCTGCATCGCGATCAGCGACATCCGGTCGACAGCCTCTCCGGGAACGCCGATCGCCAGCTTGTATGGCCCGCGATTGGTATGGCGGGCCGGGATCGCGTTGTACAGATCGGACGCACTGGTTCCCTCGACCGGCTCCACGTTGAGCTGTGCGATCCAGTTTTTCAGCTCGGGATCGGGGAACCACCGAATCTTCGTTGCGAACCCTTCGGCCTCCGCCGCGAGGAGGAGGTTGGCCATCGCGCAGCCGACACTGAAATACGTCTCCTGCCGGAATGGATCGAGAGAACCGACGTTCCGGTCGACGTCGAATGCGACATCGAGCAACGGCGGATCGACCCGGAACCGCCACGGTTGGGTATTGTGCTTGCTGGCGGCGAGGACCGCAGCATTCACGAGCCGGAGATGCTTCTCTCCTTCCTTCCACGTCTCCCACGGCTCGTACACTTCGTCCTTGTCCGTCAGGAACGCTCCGCGACGCCAGCCCCACCACCCTCCTCCGCCGACCACTACCGTCGTCGCGATCGCCGTTTTCATGAACCATCGCCGATCGATTGCTTTTTCAGGATGCTGAAAATCCATTAATGGCTCGCGCATACTCATAACGTTGATCGCGCGGACCGTGGCGGCCGTGACAGACGTCACCGGTCGAAGGTGAGAAGGCTTGCGAGTTGCCGGCTGCCGGTCGCGGGCTCCCGACTCCCGGTTGCCACCTGCCGGTCGGAGGTTGTAGGTTGTAGGTTGTAGGACGTAGGTTCCGTGTTCTCGGTGAGTTATCCTTCAAGCAAAGCCCACAACCCACAACGGGCAAACCACGATCCGGAGGCATCATGACCGACACCCTCACCCCCCCCGAGAAGAAGATCAAGAGCGTCGAATTGGAGCGGGTCTCCGGATTTCAGTTCCGGGTGACGTTCGATCCCGCGATGCCGCAGCTCCTGGTGGACGAGGCGCCGCCGCTGGGGAACGGAGACGGCCCCGAGGCGTCCCGGCTTCTCGCTGCCGCGATCGGGAACTGCCTCAGCTCCAGCCTCCTCTTCTGCCTGCAGAAATCGCGGGTCGAGATCGGTGAGGTGAAGACCACGGTCGACGCGACGATCGAGCGGAACGAGAAGGGGCGGCTCCGCGTCACCAGCGTCGATGCGACGATCCACGTGGAGATCGCTCCCGCGGACGAGGAACGTGCCGCGCGCTGTTTCGGGCTCTTCGAAGACTATTGCACCGTGACCGGGAGCGTTCGTGAAGCCATCCCCGTGACGGTACACGTGCTGTCGTCGGCGAGCGGGCGGATCCTGCACGAGTCGTGACGGCGCGCCGGCAGGCCCCGAGAGGAAGCCCTTTTCGGCGAAACAGTGATGATCGCCTGATCTTCTTACTGAATGGGCTGAGCTCCGGATTCTTCATTCGTCTCTCTTCCTGTAATCTGTCCGCATGACCACCGCTGCGGCACCCGGTGAGAAGACTCCCTACCTCGCGTTCGAGCGCAGCACATGGGCGGCGCTCCGCGGCGAGACGGAGATGACGTTGAGCGAGAGCGACGTCGCGGAGCTGAGCGGGATCACCGAGGCGCTTTCGATCGATGAAGTCGAAAAGATCTACCTCCCGCTCTCGCGCCTGCTCAATCTCCACATTGCAGCGGTCCAGGAGCTCCATCGTGTGAGCAGCCGCTTTCTCGGAACGCTCGCGCCGAAAGTGCCTTACGTCATCGCGATCGCAGGGAGTGTCTCGGTGGGCAAGAGCACCACTGCACGAATTCTCCGGACTCTCCTCTCGCGATGGCCGAACCATCCTCGGGTGGATCTGGTGACCACGGACGGGTTCCTCTTTCCGAACCGCATCCTGCAGGACCGCGGAATCATGGACCGGAAAGGCTTCCCCGAGTCGTACGACCGTCCGCGCCTGGTCCGCTTCGTCTCCGATCTGAAGTCGGGGATCGCACCTCTGCGCGTTCCGGTCTACTCGCATTTCCGCTACGACGTGCTGCCGGAAGAGTGGCTGGAGATCTCCAGGCCCGACATCGTGATTCTCGAAGGGCTGAACGTGCTCCAGAGCGGCACGATCCACTCCGTGTTCGTCTCCGACTTCGTCGATTTCTCCATCTACGTGAACGCGGGCGAGAAGGAGCTGGAAAGCTGGTTCGTGGAGCGCTTCCGCCGTCTGAGGCAGACCGCGTTCCGGGACCCGGAAGCCTACTTTCACAACTTCGCCTCCATGAGCGAAGAAGAAGCCGACGCATTCGCGCGCGGAGTGTGGGAGAGGATCAATCTGGTGAATCTGCGACACAACATTCTTCCCACCCGGGAGCGGGCGACGCTGATCCTCGAAAAGGGAGAGAACCACGTCGTCAATCGCGTCCTCCTTCGAAAGACATGACCCCGGAAATCGAGGAGAGCGTTCCAGAGGAGATCCGATCATGAGAGCCAAACCTGTACGGAAGGTCAGCAACGCGCGCGCAGCGCGCGAGGAGCGCGGAGGTCCGTCGCTCTTCTTCATCATCGCGCTGATCCTCGGCCTCGTCCTCCTCGCCTGGGCTTTCCTCGCGAACCGTCCCGCGCCGGCTCCGGAGAAGAAGCCGTCCTCCAGCGCATCAGTCGTGTTCGGATCCGTCGCGCGTGAGGCGACTCGGACGTCCTGAATCAAATTCCACGGATCCACCGGAAACACTGATCCCTTCCCCGCTCTTTCGTACTTTCCGGTTCTCGAAGCGAAACAGGCGGGGTATGACGATTGCACTTGCCGAGACCATGTCGAGATCAATGGCGAAACTCCTCTTCGGCGCCGCAGTTGCGGGTGCCGCACTCGCCGGAACGTTCGTCGCTCCGAGAACCGGAACGGCGGCCGGAGAGTGGTACGCCAATCTCGAGAAGCCTTTCTTCACCCCGCCCGACTGGCTCTTCGGGCCCGCCTGGACCACGCTCTACGTTCTGATGGCCGTTTCGGGATACCGGATGTGGCGCGCGGCGCATACTCCCTCCCGCGACGCCGGACTGCGGCTCTGGGCCGGACAGCTGGTTCTGAATGCCGCGTGGAGTCCGATCTTTTTCGGGGCCGGACGCCCGGCCGTGGCACTCGCGGATCTCGCCCTCCTCTTCGCGGCGGAAGTCGCCTACACGCGCGTCGCCGCACGCACCGACCGCCCGGCCGCGTGGATGTTCGCGCCTTACCTCGCGTGGACCGCTTACGCGGGAGCGCTGAACTTCGAGATCGTGCGGCTGAACGGCTGAAGCGATCCGCGCTACGCGCGAACCACGTCCCGGAGCGGCTTCTACGCGGGCATTTCTTGCATGGGCATTCTTTCCGCTTGCGACCTTTCGCATGGGTGCAATGCGTTCGCCGGCTCGTGAAGCCGACGTCGTCGTGGTCGGAGGCGGGGCAGCCGGTCTCCGCGCCGCATCGCTCCTCGGCGGCCGAGGACTCGACGTGGTGGTGATCGAGGCGCGAGAGCGGCTCGGCGGCCGCATTCTGACCGTCGCGGACCCCGACTGGCCGGTGCCGATCGAGCTCGGTGCGGAATGGATCCACGGCGAAGCATCCGAGACGATGTCCGTCTTCGACGAGAGCGAAGCGGTGGACGTTCCCGACGAGCATCTCCTCTCCCGCGAAGATGGATCGCTCGATACCCTCTCGAATTTCTGGGAACGGCTCGCACGGATCCGGGACTTCGTTCCCGACCAACGGGAGGCAACGGTGGCCGAAGCGCTGGGAGAATTTGCGGAGCGCGAGCCGAACGCCGCCCGACTCGCACGCTCTTTCGTGGAAGGCTTCGAGGCGGCCGATCCGGCGAAGATGAGCGGCCGCGCTCTCTCGTTCGGAGACGATGGCGCGATGAGGCAGAGACGGCCCGCTCCGGGATACGACACACTGGTTCAGCGGCTGGAAAGACGGATCGCATCCCAGGGCGAAGAGATCCACGTCGGAGCTGCGGTCGAGCGAATCGAGTGGTCTCGCGGCCGCGTTCTCGTCCGCTACCGCCAGGGTGGTGAAGCGCGAGAGATCCACGGCCGCACCGTGGTGATCACGGTTCCCCTCCCGATCCTTCGGACTCTCGAGATCGATCCACCGATAGAGAGCATCGATCTCGCCTTCGCCTCTTTGCACATGGGAGAGGTCGTGAAAATGCTCCTCCGGTTCCGGACCCCTTTCTGGGAGAACCGCTTCGGACGGCAGATGGCTTTCCTCCACGACCCCGGCGCCCGGTTTCACACGTGGTGGACGACGGCACCGCTACGCGCAGCAGTGCTCGTCGCGTGGTGCGGCGGACCGAAGGCGGCGAGTCTCGCGGCGATGAGCGAGACCTCCCGGCTCGGAATCGCGCTGGACGAGCTCGCGACGCTTCTCGGCGTCGAGAGGAGTGAGCTCGACGAGCGGTTCGTCGACTGGCGTCATCATGACTGGTCTGCCGATCCGTGGAGCCGCGGCGCGTATTCGTATCCGGGCATCGGAGGAGAGGCCGCACGCCACGCGCTCACCGCGCCGGTCGAGGAGACGATCTTCTTCGCGGGCGAAGCGCTGTCGGAGAAAAACTACGGCACGGTCGAAGGCGCACTGGAGACGGGGAGGCGAGCGGCGGAGGCCGTCGTCGCTTCGGGTCTGTAAGTCGAGCGAAAGGCCCGGCCGGAATCTTGCTCCCCTCGAAGATGAGGAGGGATGGATGGAAAGAGAACCGATCAAGGGAATCATCGCCGGGGCGATCGGCGGACTCGTCGCTTCGTACGTGATGGACTACACGCACCAGGCGTGGAGTAAGGCCGAAGAGCTCATCTCCGGGGACGGCGACGGCCGCGATCGCGAGACGGAGAACGATACGGAGATGGAGCGGGAGGAAGAGAACGATCCGGCGACGATGAAGATCGTGAAGAAAGTCTCGGAGGGGATCTTCGATCACCCGCTCAGCGAACGGCAGAAGAAGATCGCCGGACCGGCCGTCCACTACGGATTCGGGATGACCATGGGCGCGCTTTATGGCGGTCTCGCGGAGGTTGCTCCGATCACGGCGGCAGGGCTCGGCATTCCGTTCGGCGCAGCGCTGTGGGCTGCTGCAGACGAGGTGGCGGTTCCCGCACTGGGCCTTTCCGAAAAGCCGACCGCTACGCCGGTGCAGCAGCATGGGGAAGCGCTCGCGTCGCATCTGGTGTATGGAGTCACGACGGACCTCGTGCGCCGCGCGATCCGTGCGGTGATCTGACGGAGCATGCGCAGACTCCGAATGGTCAGGGCGTCCGGGCGCGCACCTGGTCGGCCCGGTCCGGCGCGAGCTCCAGTGCGTGCGCGCTTCCTTCTTCGAGCCAGACGCCCTTCCACAGCACGTTCGAGCTCACGGTTCGAATCCCCTCGGGGCGACCGTAGGTCGAGACGAATACGGTGGTGGACCCTCCCTTCAATCCCTGCCGCACCACGCTGAGCGAGCCGTCGCCGTTCAGATGGGCCGCCTCGACCTTGATCGGGACGAACCCTTCCGATCCGGCAGGGGCCGCGGAGAACCCGAAGAGGCGGCTCCGGCGAGCACTGTTCTTCGACCCTTCGGCGTATCGCGGATAGAGAAAGAAGTCTTTCTGGTGCGCAGAAGGGTCCGACTTCCCGATGTCGAGGCGGAAGACGCTCGCCACGCCGCTCAGGACGTCGAGCAGCGCGATGTCGCTGGCTCCACTCCGCTGCAGTCGTGCTGCGATCGCCCGCGCTTCGGCATTCTCTCGCGAGTCCTCTCCCCCTCCCCACGGCTTCAGCTCGAGGAGGATCGAGCCGTCCGTCTGCAGAATCAGGAGATCATTGCGGGCTCTCCCTTCGCCTCCCGCCGGCGTGACGGTAAGGGCGGCAATCGAGTCCGCGGGACCTGCTGCGATGTCGCGGACACTTCCTGAGAGGACGATGACGTGACGCGGCTTCCAGGTCGATCCGCTCTTCCCCAGAATCGCGAGACCATTGATGTTGCGTCCTTTCGCGTTCGTCCAGCCGATCGCAAGGACCAGGGTCGTTCGGTCGTCGAGGATGGCGCCCGAATAGATCTGTCCGGCGGCTCCGGATCGAGCGTCTCCTTCCGGAAGACAATCCTTCGCACGAATTGCCGCGCGACTCCCATCGGGCTGGACGATCGACGCGCCGAACGCGTTTGCTTCGAATCCCTCCAGCCGGTGGATCACCATGAGCGAGCCGTCGGAGAGGGGCTGCACCCGCATCGCAGAATCGAGCAGCTGGCGGACGGGATCGTTCGTCGAAAGCGGCTTTCGTTCGAAGTAGGCCATCTTCCCGTGGTTCGCACCGAGAACAAGCGCCGCGGAAAGCACCAGAATCAGGGATGAGATTGTGGTTTTCATGTGATCTCCCTACCTGCAGTCCTTCTGTACGACATCTTGCCCCTCATGCGTCCCATCCGGGCAACAACCCGCGGTGATCGGAGGGTCACAGTATTTATTACTTTCCGGAGAATTCCAGCAGTTCGCAATCGGACAGTCGTACGTATTTCCGTCCGAACACTGCACCCACACGATCGCGACCGACCGGATCACGTTTTGACAATATCCTCCACCGCCGCCCCCGCCACCAACACCATTGCCGATATCGTTGAAGTAGCCGTGGTCAATGCATTCCTCGTACGAGTACTCTGCCGGGCAGACCTCGTCGTTGTACTGCGCGTATGCCATTCCAGATACCGAGAGAAGTCCAACCGCGAGAATTACGAGACGAGTGATGTAGATCCATGCGCGATGCCGTTGTACCGAACCCTTCATAAGATTCTCCATTCCCCCGTTCTAATTGACCGTAACTGTGGTTACGTCGAGGAGTTCAGCCCTTACTATGGAGTTCCTCCGAAAGGTGGAAACGACACCTCGAATCCGAACGCTGTTACCGTTTCGTAACAGACGCACAGTCTCCAAGGCTTCCTTCTTCCGACGAATTGCGAGCTAACCTGAGACCTGGCAGCGTAGAGCGGCCATTCGTCACAGTTCGCCAGAGTCTGTGTTTTCACTCACCGCCGCTCGCGGAGCCACTGCTCGATCCGCCGCACTCCCTCGGCGAGCCGCTCGACCGACGTGGTACAGGCGAAGCGGACGTGTGCGTCGGGAGCTCCACACTCGAAATCGCGACCCGGGGTGATCGCCACGCCCGCTTCGTTGAGGAGCTGCCGCGAGAAGGCATCACTGTCTCCGGTCAGATTCGCCACATTCGCGTAGATGTAGAACGCTCCCTGCGGCACTACCGGAATCTCGAATCCGAGCCGTCGAAGCTCGGGGACGAGAAAGTCGCGACGCTTCCGGAACTCCTCCCTCCGGTGCTCCAGAATCTCGATCGTCTCCGGCTCGAACGCGGCGAGCGCCGCGTGCTGGGCGATCGTCGACGGCGCGAGAAAGATGTTCTGCGCGAGTTTGTCCATCTCCCGCACCTGCCGTTCGGGAGCGACCACCCAGCCCAGCCGCCATCCGGTCATCCCGAAGTACTTCGAGAAGCTGTTTATCACGATCACGTCGTCGCTGAAACGGAGCGCAGTGGAGACGTGACCCTCATGAACCAGGCCGTGGTAGATCTCGTCGACGATGAGAGTCCCGCCGAGTCGCTCCACCACGTCTACGATCCCCTTCAGTACGGGGTCCGGGAGGATGGTTCCAGTGGGATTCGACGGTGAGCCGACCAGAACCGCCACGGTCCGATCGGTCCAGTTCTTCTCGATCAGCTCCGGTGTGAGCTGCCATCCCGTATCCGGGCCCACCGGGATGCGAACCGCCTCTCCCTCCATGAGACGAATGAAGTGGCGGTTGCACGGATACCCGGGATCCGCGATGAGCACCTGTGAGCCGGGATCGATCAGGATTCCGGCGGTGAGAAGGAGCGCGCCCGAGGCGCCCGGAGTCACGACGACACGCCCGGCCGGAATCGTCACCCCCCGGCGTTCGGCGTAGAAGCGTGCGATCGCCTCCCGAAGGGGCGCGATCCCGACTGCGGGCGTGTAGTGGATCTCGCCACGCTCGAGTGCGCGAAGCCCCGCCTGCACGATCGGGATCGGGGTCAGGAAATCGGGCTCACCGACTTCCATGTGTACGATGTCGCGCCCGGCGGCCTCGAGCTTCTTCGCTTCGGCGAGCAGATCCATCACGTGGAATGGCTCGATCTCGGACATCCGGCGGGCGATGGGGAGGGTTTTCGTGGTCATGGCAGGGCGATCGTATCGCAGTGCCGGCTGCAGGGGGTTCAGAGGTTCACGATTGCGACGTGATGAGTCGAGAGGAGGGCGAGGAGTCTGCGCGATAGAAACTGTCCTGCTCCGAAAACGGATCTGCGACGAGGATCACCTGAATCCGCTCTCCTCGCCCGAGCTCGCTCCCCCGAGCGCTGTTCCGCTTTTTCCTGACAGAAAGTCCCTTTCGGGCATTCTCCTGGCAATGTTGAAGCGGCATGAATGAGATATCGAGAGCAGCACGACAAGGTGAAGCTGCGGCAGAGGGTGCGGCCCGTCGGGTGGCTCCATGGATCGAGCGTCTCGCACGGGTCGGCTATGCGATGAAGGGAGTGGTCTACATCATCATCGGCGCGCTGGCGGTGGATGCGGCGTTCGGAGGTGGTGGCGGCGAAGAGAGCATGAGCGGCGCGATGGCGCGAATCAGCCACGCTCCCTACGGCCGCGCCCTCCTGGTGCTCATCGCCGCGGGATTCCTCGGGTATGCGGTCTGGCGGATCGTCGAGGCATGGACCGACCCGGAGGCGCGGGGTGACGATGCGAAAGGTCTGACGATCCGTGCCTCGCAGCTCGTCCGCGGATTGATCTATCTCGCCCTCACGGCCGAAGCGGTGCGGATGGCGATCAATCCGTTCGGCCAGCAGAGCGCCGGAGGCGACCAGGGGACACAGCACTGGACGGCGAAACTGATCGGCTCCCCGGCGGGAAAATGGCTGGCGATCGCGATCGGCATCGGAGTGGTGATCTACGGGCTGGTCGCGCTCTGGCGTGCCTGGGCGGCGCGCCTGACGAAAGAGCTGGCACTCACCGGACTCGGAGCTCGTGCTCGACGGTGGGTGATCGGTGTCGCGCGTTTCGGCATCGCAGCGCGCGGCGTGGTGTTCGGCATCGTCGGCGTCTCACTCGTCCGGGCGGGCTGGAACGCGAACCCGAGCCAGGCCCACGGGACAGCCGGATCCCTGCGAACTCTCTCCGCGGGAGGCCAATGGCTCCTCGCCGTCGTGGCGTTCGGACTGATCGCGTACGGGCTGTACCAGTTCGTGAAGAGTCGTTACCGTCGAGTCGACGTAGGCTGAGGTGCGTCTCCCGAGAATGACGTGAACAGGGGTGCTCGACAACTCCACGATTTCTGCGGCCTTGCACCCATCGCTCCCCGGCACCACGCCGCAGAGGATCGCCCCACAGGCGCGACCGGTGGGGGCGCTTGGCGCTGAAAACGTGACCCTCCTGGGCCGGGCGTCTCGCCATGAGCGTTCGGTAACATGACCTTCAAGATCGGAATCCTTGCGGCGATCTCTCAAACCCGCCGGCGCGGACCGATATTGTGAAGGGAACAACGGGGTTCACCCGAACCCTTCCCCGGCGGGCTCCGCGTCAGGGGATCCGAAGCCCGTCCGTCCTCTCGGAGGGGGAATGAGACACGATCCACGCCTGGAGCTCGATCGTCTCCGAAAGGAGCGGGAGAATCTGATCCGGGAAGTCGGACGCCTCCAGTCCCGGGATGCGGCGCGATCGCGCGCCGTGGAGGGATTGCTTATCGTCGAGCCGGACCTCCCGTCGCTCCTGGCCGCCATCGGAGAAGGGCTGATCGTCCACGACCCGGCCGGACACATTCTCTTCGCCAATCACGCCGCGGAAGAGATCCTCGGAATGAATCCGGAGGAGATCCGGAAGCACGTTTGTCCCGGGGCTTTCTGGTGCTCGGAAGGGGAAGACAGCACGCCTGCGGAGGATCCGGTGTCGATTGCATTCCGAACCGGAGAGCCGCTTTCGGGACTCGGGATGGCGGTGAAGCGGCCGGACGGCCGAACGGCGCATCTGTTCGCAAACGTGCGGCCGCTCGTCCGACACGGAGAGCGCACTCCGTACGCGGTCGTGACAACCTTCTTCGACGTGACGGAACAACGGCGCTCACGAACGGAACTGATGCGACTGAACCGGGCGCTCCGAACGGTGAGCGCATGTAACCAGGCCGTCATCCACGCCCGTGCCGAGCGGGAGCTGCTGGAGGAGATCTGCGGAATCGCGGTCCGGCAGGGCGGCTATGTCATGGCGTGGGTCGGCTTCGCCTCAGAAGACGAGGAGAAGACGATTGTTCCGGTTGCTCGTGCAGGGTTCGAATCGGAGTATCTCCTTGACTGCCGCTTCTCCTGGGGAAGCGGTGCCGCCGCGATGGGTGCCGTCGGCACTGCGGTGCGCGAGAACGGCTCCGAAGTCTGCCGCGACTTCGCGAACAACCCGCGTCTGCTCGAGTGGCGCGATGAAGCTCTCCTCCGCGGATATGCATCCGTCGCCGCCGTCCCGCTCCGCGATGAGACTCGTGATCATCCGTTCGGAGTCCTCGCGGTCTACTCCGACGAGATCGATGCGTTCGATCGCGGCGAACTGGAGGTTCTCGAGGAGCTCGGTTCCGATCTCGCGTTCGGGTTGATGACGCTCCGTTCGGCCCGGAAACAACGAAGGCTGGAGGAAGAATTCGCAATGCAGGCCCGCAATCTGGAGGCCTTCTTTCAGGGAAGCATCACTCCGTTCGCGCTGCTCGACCGCGACTTCAACTTCATTCGGGTGAACGAGGCGTACGCCCGCGCGGATGGGAGGGAGGCCGGCGAATTTCCCGGACGGAACCACTTCGATCTCTACCCTTCCGACGCGCGGTCGATCTTCGAGCGGGTGGTGGCGACGAAGGAGCCGTTTCGGACCTACGCCCGGCCGTTCGCATACGCGGAACATCCGGAACGGGGGACGACGTATTGGGACTGGTCGCTCGTGCCGGTCCTCGACGAGGGCGGCGAAGTGAGTCTGCTGGTCTTCTCTCTTGAAGACGTGACCGAACGCGTGGTGACCGAACAGGAGAACGCGGCGATGCGGAGTGAGCTCGAGCGCGCGCACCGGCTTTCCTCACTGGGCCGGATCGCGGCCGGGACCGCCCACGAGTTCAACAACGTTCTGATGGGAACCCGCCGTTCGCGGAGACGATTCAGCGTTCGGTCCCCGATCCGAAGACGAAGTCTGCGGCAACACACATCCTCGAATCCGTACGGCGCGGCCGGAGTGTGACCGGAGAGATCCTCCGGTTTGCGCGTCCTCCCGAACCGGTGGTGGCCGAGATCGACGTCGGGCTCTGGATCACTTCGCTGAGCACCGAGCTCGCGGGTTTGCTTCCTCCGAAAATCCAACTGCAGATCGGCTCCGTTCCGAAGGGGCTGGTCATCCACGGCGATCGAGACCAGCTCTCGCAGGTCCTGGTCAACCTCGTCTCGAACGCTCGCGACGCCATGCCCGACGGAGGGCCGGTCGTTTTGTCGATCGAGCGAAGTCCGGCAGCGAGTGGCGCGGCATCGACGGAGTCGGGGGATCTGGCCCACTTCTCGGTGCGCGACCGCGGATGCGGCGTGGCCGCGCAGACGATACCGCTCCTGTTCGAACCGTTCTTCACCACCAAGACGAAGGGGACCGGACTCGGGCTGTCGATCGTCGATCAGATCGTGCGGGCGCACCACGGGACGATCTCGGTCGAGAGCGTTCCGGGCGAAGGGACGACGTTTCACCTCTTCTTCCCCGCACGAACGAGCGCGCAACGGATCGAGGAGGGTTCCCGGCCGCTCGCACATGTGCCGCTTCCGCGAAAGGTCGTGATCGTGGAAGACGATGCGACGGTGGCAACGGGCCTGATGGCGATTCTGCAGTTCCAGGAGATCGAGGTCGAGTGGCTCGGGTGCGGCGAGGGCGCGGCCGAAGCAATCGCGCGAGCGTCGCCCGATCTGGTACTCCTCGACATCGGTCTTCCGGACATCTCTGGTCTGGAAGTCTGCCGCAGACTCGCCGAGGTTCGACCAGACATTCCGGTGATCTTCTCGACCGGACATGGAGACGAACGCATCCTCTCGGAGTGTCCGCCGTCGCGGAGCATTCGAGTCCTGAAGAAACCATGGTCATTCGAAGAACTGGCCGGCCTCTGGAGCGAGCTCGCGGCAATCGAAACCCGAATTCTGAAAACCGGAGTCTCGCCCTGACGGTCCTCATCGAGTGACCGAGACGCTCGTACTGGCCGAAACGTGCTGCCCGGAGGAGTCGGCGCCCGACGCAGTCAGCAGCGCGGAGACACCCGAGAAGAGCCGTTCGTCGGGAACCTGCTCCCGCGGGGCGAAGTGATAACTGAGCGATTGACCCGCCGGCACCGCAGTCGGGTAGCCGTACTGGCGGATGTCGGTCGCGGTCATCGACTTCGAGTAGATCCTCACTCCGCCGAGAGCAGTGACGTCCATGTCGATGCGATCGATGGTGACGGGGAGCGATCCGGAATTCGACACGTGGACGTCGAAGGGAAAATCGTAGGTACTGCCGCTCACCCGAGTGGCAACGATCGGATTCGGCACGATCGCGATGGCAAGCGCTCCGTGACCCGGAGCCGGCGGTGCCTGTTCCGGAGCGGTCGTCGAAGACACACACGAAGTCAGAGCAAGTGAAAAGACGGCAGCAAGAATCAGAAATCCTCGTTTCATCGGACCTCCTGTCGAGCCGGGCGTGACCGGCGTGAGCGGAGTTGCATTCGTCCTGCCAGGAGGGAGAGGGCCACGGCAGCAGTGACTCCCCGGGAGTGGGCGACGGTATACAATGCAGAATTCGCCGGACGCAAAGCATCGAGGCTCCGCTCCGGCACCGAAATCGAGGTGTCACCACGATGATCGACTCGATCACCATCCGGCCGGGACTCGGTGTCGGCGATCTTCCGTTCGGCGCGACGCGCGAGGAGACGCGGGAGCTCTTCGGTGAGGCAGATGAGATCCTGGTCAGCAGATCGGATGACTCGAGCGAGATCTGGATCTACGAATCGGCCGCGCTGGCAGTCAGGTTCGCAGCCGAGGAGGATTTCCGCTTCGTCTCGTGCGAGACGTTCAGTCGCCGGGCACACCTGAATGGCGAGCGGATCGTGGGCCTCGAGCGGAGCGAGGCCGAATCGGCCCTCCGCCGGGCCGGCATCGAAGACGCCGAATGGATCGAGGAGGAAGATGGTCGTACCGAGCTCCGCGCGTGGGAGGATTCCCTGAACGTCTGGCTCGAAAATGACGCAGTGGAATCGATCGGATGGAGCGTCCTGGTCGGCCCCGATGACGAGATCCTCTGGCCCGAACCGCCGGTAAGCTGAAAGACATCTATTATCTATTATCTATTATCTATTATCTATTATCTGATATCTGATATCTGATATCTATTACCTGATGCGCAATTAGCTACGTTTGATGCCTGTAATATCACTAAGATATAAGATCGACAAATCGATAACAGATAATAGATAACAGATATCAGATAACAGATATCAGATGCCTCCGGTCCTTCTCAGCTGTGAATCGATCTCGAAGTCGTTCGGCGCCGAGCCGCTCTTCGAGAATCTCACGTTCGCTCTCTCCGAGGGCAATCACGTAGGGCTGGTCGGTCGGAACGGGAGTGGGAAGTCGACCCTTCTCAGAATTCTGGCCGGGCTGGAGAGTCCCGATTCGGGGATCCGTGCGTTGCGTCGCAACCTCCGCGTCGGGTACGTCCCGCAGGACCCGATCTTCGCGCCGGGAAAGACGGTAGAGGGAGTGCTCACCGAGACGGTCGCCGCGGATCCGACGCTGGATCTCTCGCAGCGGATCGCGCGGGTCGGTCTGGCGCTCGCCAAGGGTGGATTCGACGACGCGTCTCTCCGCACCGACATTCTCTCGGGAGGATGGCGGAAACGGCTCGCGATCGCGCAGCAGCTCTCACTGGAGCCCGACGTGCTCCTTCTCGACGAGCCGACGAACCATCTCGACGTCGATGCGATTCTCTGGCTCGAGTCGCTGCTCCGCAGCGAGCCCGAAGCATTCATCGTGGTCAGTCACGACCGCTATTTTCTCGACAACCTCGCCCGGCGCATGCTGGAGCTCGACCCGTCGTATCCGGGCGGCCTCCTCCAGGTGAACGGCACTTACTCCGACTTTCTGGAGAAGCGGGACGAGCTGCTGCAGAACCAGGCCTCGTATCGAGAGAGCCTCGCCAATCTCGTTCGGCGGGAAGTGGAGTGGCTCCGCCGCGGCGCGAAAGCACGTACCACCAAATCGAAGGCACGCATTCAACGCGCGGAAGAATTGATCGGGGAGCTCGACGAGAGCCGCCGGCGCAGCACGGTCGGCACGACCGGAATCGAATTCAACGCGTCCGAGCGAAAAACGAAGCGGCTCTGGTCCGGCCGCGGGCTCCGGAAAGAGTTCGGTGATCGGACGATCGTGGAGAACTTCGATCTCCTTCTCCGCCCCGGCGCGCGTCTCGGCGTCCTCGGGCCGAACGGTTCGGGAAAGACGACCCTCCTCCGAATGATCGTCGGAGAGATCGACCCGGACGAGGGAGAGATCGAGAGAGCGGATCAGCTTCGAACCGTCTATTTCGAGCAGAACCGCGAGAGCCTCGATCCAGACCTGACCCTGCGGCGCGCGCTCGCTCCGGAGGGCGATTCGGTGCTCTATCAGGACCGATCGCTGCACGTGGTGTCGTGGGCGCGGCGCTTCCTCTTCCGCACCGAGCAGCTGGAGATGCCGGTCTCCCGCCTCTCGGGAGGCGAGAAGGCCCGGATCATCCTCGCTCGTCTGATGCTCCAGCCCGCAGACCTGCTGGTGCTCGACGAACCGACCAACGACCTCGACATCCCGACCCTCGATGTGCTCGAAGAATCGCTCCTCGAATTCTCCGGAGCGCTGGTGATCGTGACCCACGACCGCTTTCTTCTCGACCGCGTCTCGACACGGATCCTCGCTCTGGACGGAACCGGTCGCACCGAGTTCTTCGCCGATTACTCCCAGTGGGAAGAATCACGCCGGAGCAGCGGCAGAAGCAGCGGCGAACCGAAACCTGCCACCGCCGAACGAAGCGACCGTCCTCGGGCGAAGAAGCTCACCTATCACGAACAGCGAGAATGGGATGCCATGGAGGAGACGCTCCTCGGCGCCGAGACACGTCTGGAGAGAGCACGCGCGGCGGTCAACGATCCCGCCGTCGCGACTGATGCCGAAGAGCTCTCCCGGCGTTTCGCCGCGCTCCGCGATGCGGAGGCCGAAGTCTCACGACTCTACGAGCGATGGGCGGAGCTGGAGGAGAAAGGGTCGTGAGTCGAGAGTCACACCCGCCGCCGGACCCGCTTCTCCTTCTTCTCCGTCTCGATCCACGGCTCGACGTCGGGAACGGAGCAGCGGGGGATCTTCTGGCCGATCTCGTCTTCGATCTTCCGCACCACCGGCAGATCCTGCCAGGTGACGATCGATGAGACGATTCCTTCCCGGTCGACGCGGGCGGTACGTCCCGCGCGGTGGATGTAATCCTCGACGGATTCCGGCAGGTCGAAGTTGATCACGTGCTCGATTCCGGGGACGTCGATTCCGCGGCCGGCGATATCGGTCGCGACGAGAATCCGGTGGGATCCTTCCCGGAAGTTCTCCAGCGCTTTCACGCGTCGCCCCTGCGAGCGATCGGCGTGAATCCGTGCGACTGGATGCCCCTGCCGCGCGAGGATGTGGTAGAGCCATTCGGCGTCGACTTTTCTCCGCACGAACACGAGGGTGCTTCCGAGCTCTTCGTGCAGCAGCGCCAGAAGGCACGCGCGTTTGTCTTCCGGCCTCACGATGTACAGACGGTGAGTGATGCCGATGGCGGCACGCCCCACCGGGAGTATGTCGATCCGGACCGGTTCGCTCAGCATGGTCCGGGCGAGTTGTTCGATCGCCGGCGGCATGGTGGCGGAGAACATCATCGTCTGCCGCTCACGAGGCACCACCCGCACGATCCGGCGGATCTGCGGAAGAAACCCGAGATCCAGCATGTGGTCCGCTTCGTCGAGCACGAGGTGCTCGACGCCGTCGAGAGAGAGTCTGTGGCGTTCGACGTGATCGAGGAGTCTGCCGGGAGTGGCGACCACGATGTCGGGATCCTTCGACAGTGCGTCGAGCTGCGGCCCCATCTTCACGCCGCCGATCAGGCATGCAGTGCGAAGCTTGTGACCCTTTCCGAAGAGCTCGAGGAACGCCTGCGTCTGCAGGGCGATCTCGCGGGTGGGCGAGAGGATCAGCCCGCGCAGTCCGCGGCCGTGCGTCAGGCGCTCGGCGAGAGGGATCACGAATGCCGCGGTCTTCCCCGATCCGGTCTGCGCGAGCGCTATGACGTCGCGCCCCTCCAGAGCGGCGGGAATGACTTCCGCCTGAATCGGGGTCGGGTGTTCGAATCCGACCCGGTGCACCGAGTCGAGCACCGGTTTCGAGAGTTTCAGGTCATCGAACCCGGCATCGATCGTCGAGACGGGGTGTCTGGGTAGATTGTCGCCTGCCATTGGTCTCCTTATTTACAGTATTTCGTGTGGACCGACAAACCGCGAAGTCGGGTCCATCCCGGCCCGAAGGGTCAGCCCGGCTGCGCTGGTCCGGCGCTTTCGTCCGTCGCTCGGCCTGCCGGGAATCCGATTTCCCGGTTTCCTTCACGCGCGATACAGCGCCGCGCCCCAATGCAGACCCGACCCCAGCGCTACGAAGCAAACGAGCGAACCCGGTTTGATCCGGCCGTCTTCCACACACTCGTGATAGAGCAGCGGAAGCGTCGCCGCCGTCGTGTTTCCATACCGCTCGATGTTGTGCGGAACTTTTTCCGCAGGAAGCCCGAGCGCCTTCTGAACCGCTTCCACGATCCGGAGGTTTGCCTGATGGATCAGGAGAACATCGAGCTCCTCCAGTGATCGCCCTGCGGCCTCGAGGACCTCACGGACCACCTCCGGCATTCTGGTCACCGCCTGGCGGAAGACCTCGCGACCCTCCATCACCGGAATGCTCTCACCACTCTCGATCTGCGCCGCGTCGACGAAAGGCCGGCGGAGAAAACTCACCCCCGGCATCGAAAGAGCTTTCCAGGCCGATCCGTCGGTGTGAAGGCGCGTCGCGAGCAGTCCTTCCGTTCCATCCTCGCGCGATTCGAGCACCACCGCCCCCGCCGCATCACCGAAAAGGACTGTGCGATCACGGAAACGCGTGTTCCACTCCTTCTCTTCCTCGGAGACTTCACGCGACTCGAGACCGATCGTGGTGTCCCACCCGTGCTTCCAGGGCATGAAAGGCGTATGCACTTCCGATCCGACCAGGAGGACTTTCCGGAACTTTCCGCTCCTGAGAAGCGAATCGGCGAGATCCAGCCCGTAAAGAAACCCGCTGCATTGCTGGCGGATGTCGAACGTGGGGATGTCACCGAGACCGAGACGCTGCTGGAGAAGAGGACCGTTGCCGGGAAGAAGGAAGTCGGGAGTCATGGTGGCGAAGACCACTCCGTCGATGTCTTCCGGACCGAGACCGGCGGCCGCCATGGCGTGCAATGAAGCGTCAGCACCGAGCTCCGACGAGCCCTGCCCCGGATCGGCGAACCGGCGCTCCTCGATCCCGCTGCGGGTACGGATCCACTCATCCGTGGTGTCCATGACCCGCGTCAGAGCGCTGTTCGTCACGACGTTCTTCGGCAGTGCGATCCCGCTTCCGGTGATGACCGACTTCATCTGCTGCTCCTCCCGTACGGCGGATCGGATGTCGCCCTCGACGACGGAGTCCATCTCGACCGTCCCTCCGCTTCAATCACGTTCCGCGGCATCCGCATCTCCCTGCCACGATGGCGGGCAGCCTCGCGACGAGACGCCACAAGTTCAAGGCCTACGCGTCCGCCGCTCCGTCGAGCCCCAGGAGATCTTCACTGGTGAAGACGTACCGTCGCCCGCAGAACTGACACGTCGCGACCGAGTCGTCTTCCTCACGGATCATTTCCCCCAGCTCCTGCGGCGAGAAATGCCGGAACTGCCGGAGAGCACGTTCGCGGTTGCAGGTGCAACTGTACTCCACCGGGACGTTGATCTCGGCATCGAGCTGTTTGTAGCCGAGCGGATCGAAGAGCGAGTGCACGGTCTGTTCGATCGTCATCACGTCCAGCATCGTGCTGAGTGGCGGGGCGTGGCGGATCCGTTTTTCCATCGCGATCACCGACTCCTCGGCGGCGTGAGGGAATGCCTGGACGATGATCCCTCCGGCCGCACTCACGCCACCCGGGCGGTTGAGCACTCCCAGCAGGACCGCCGACGGGATCTGCTCGCTCGTGAGGAGATAGTGGGCGAGGTCCTTTGCGACCTGGCCGCTCACCAGGCTGACCTGCGAGGTGTAGGGCGGGCTGTCCGGCGCACCGTTGCGGATGACGGTCAGGATACCGTCGTGGCCGAGGGCCTCTCCGACGTCGCCGGTGGGATTCTGGTACTGCGGATTCGCGACGTACCCGCGCACTCCTCCTCCCGAGCTCGCCTCCGCGATCAGCGTTCCGAGAGGTCCCTTCCCCTCGAAGCGGAGCGTCATGTACTCCTCGTGACGCTCTTTCTCGAGAAGACGGGCGAGGAGCACGGCTCCGGTCAAGGCCCTACCCAACGCATCTGCGGCCAGAGGCGAGAGGTCCTGCACTTCACGCGCGATGTCGACCACGTCCGTGGTCCGAGCAGCCACGATCCGGAAATCTCCGTCCGCAGCCATCCCCTGAATGATCCGGTCTCCTGGTTCCATGCGGGGGCTAACGCATCACGGAGATGGAAACTTTCGTCGCGAGCGCGGCAGTTGGCCGGAGCTTTGCTGAACACAGCCGCAAAGCTCGTTGCGAAGGAGGGCGAACCGATGAAGAAAGTGATGGCGATCCTCGGCGCATCCGCGTGGCTCCTGGTGAGTCTAGCGGGATGCCGGGTCGAAAAGACGGGAGAAGACACCTACAGCGTCACTGCACCGACCGAGACGGCGAAGGACGCGATGCACAACACCGAAACGGCAGCGCGCCAGCTCGGAGAGGAGACGTCGACTGCCCTGGATCAGGCCGGCAGATCGCTCGAGAAGGCGGGGCGCAACGCCGCACAGAAGACCGGGACGGCGCTCGAAAAAGGCGGAAAAGAGCTCCAGAAGCACGCCAGGCCGGGAGACCAGAAGTAGTTTCTCGTGTTCAAAATGCCCGGAGGAAGGTACGATTTCGGGCATCCATGCAGATCGATTCGGAGCTTCTTTCCGAGGTCCTGCTGTTCAAGCTCCTCGACGAGAACGAGAGGGCTACGCTCATCCCTCTGCTCGTCTGGAACATCATTCCGGCATCTTCCGGCTCCGGGCCGACGTGGAATATCAGGTCAACCTCAAGGCCGAGCTCGAGGTGACCCATCTCCACGAGCAGATGGACTTTCTCACCGAGGAGCTTCTGGCGAGACTTCCCCGGGAAGGGAAAGAACCCCCCAGAGCCGTGACCCCCTGACTCCGTCGTGACTCTCCCGAACCGCGCCGGCGAAGATGCATCTGCATCAGATCCGCGAGGGTGGCCCCTGGCCGGGGAGATCCCGATATAGAATTGGCTCGGAACTGGAACGGAATCAACGTACGGTTCGTGGACACCGTACGCGTCTGATTCCAGGGAGGAGGAAATTCGATGGCCGTATCTTCAGGAAGAACCTCGAAGGCCTCGGAGACCTCGAAGCTCAAAGTCGGCGATATGGCGCCTGATTTCGAGTTGCCGGGTCATCGAGGCGACGAGCGAATCCACCTGAGCGACTTTCGCGGCAAGAAGAACGTCGTTCTTGTGTTTTACCCACTCGATTGGACACCCGTCTGAACGGTGCAGATGCCGTCGTACGAGGCAGAATATGCCGACTTCGAACGGTATGACGCCCAGGTCCTGGGCGTATCGGTTGACAGCATCCCCAGTCACGTAGCTTTCGCAAAATCGCTCGGAGGGATCGACAAGTACCCTCTGCTCGCCGATTTTCATCCGAAGGGTGAGGTCGCGAAGAAGTACGGTGTGTGGATCGAAGACAAAGGAATCTGCGAGCGCGCGATCGTCGTCATCGACAAAGAAGGGCGCGTCCGTTACATCGACGTCCACGACATCGGCGAACAACCCGAAACCGCACAGATTCTCGAGGTCCTCCGGGATCTCGTCTGATCCGTCTGCACGGCGGGCCGTCCACGGGCCCGCCGCGCACGATCCGCCATCCACCTGATCTTCGGGACTCGCCGCCCGATACACACTGAGGAGATTCGAATGCTCAACATCTCGCGCCGCTGCGTTCCCTTCACTCCCTTCGACAAGGATCTCGCTTCCGCAACCGTGACCATCGCTTCCGCGACCGGCGTCTGGGCGCCGGGACAGGACGCGTTTCCCACCGAAGATCCGGGAGATCCGAGCTATCGCATCATCGACGGGACGGCGGCGGTCGAGGAGCTGAAGATCGCCCATCACCACTACGACCATTCGGAGGCGGATACCGATCCCAACATCGTTTTCCCGCTCGCGACGCTCCAGCAGCTCGCGTCGGAAGGTTTCATCGGCGCGGTCAACGACAAACATTACTCGTACGGATTCACCACCCGGCTGCGTGAACTGTACGAAACCACGTTTCCCGACATCGCCGACAAGATCGAGCGCTCGAAGACGAAGCTGGTGCTGCTCACGGCGGGATGCCCGGAAACCTGCCACCGCTCCGTCGCCACACTCGCTCGCGAGATCGAAGCACGCGGAGTTCCGACTCTGATCATCTCCGCCTCTCCCGGTGCGACGGAATCGATCCGTCCTCCGCGCGCGATGACGTACGAAGGTTGCCAGATCGGACGGATCATCGGCCGGGCCGGCGACCGCGAGCTCCAGGCCCGAGTCGTGCGCGTCGCGCTCGAGATGTTCACCCACGACGTTCCGCCCGGGAAAGTGGTCGCAAAAAGCATCTAGGATCTGAGATCGAGGATCTGAAAGGCATCTAGGATCTCGGATCGAGGATCGAGGATCTGAAAAGCATCCAGGATCTGTAATCGAGGATCGAGGATCTGAAAGGCATCTAGGATCTTGGATCGAGGATCGAGGATCTGAAAAGCATCAAGCCCGCATTTCTCACACCATCTCGTCGCGAGGTGGCGGAGAGTGGCCTGGATGCAAGGCGCGCCTCGCTTCGGCGACGAAAGCATAGCGGTGACTATGTCGAGGAGCCGAAGAGGGGCTCAACGCAGCAGACAGGCCGCTATCCGGCTCCGCAGCAGAGATGGTGTGAGAAATGCGGGCTAGGAGTCTGCGCGATAGGACGTAAGTTCGGCGCTTCCTGATGATCTCGGGTGACGTCCGCTCGCGAGCGGCAGAACCGGGCCATCGAAGCGCCTTGGGGTTGATGGAGCCGTTCTCGGGGAGGTGGCAGCGCGAAACACTTGCTCGGCGGGACTTTTCGGGGTTGGATACTGCTCTGCCGGGGCTATTCGACCGCAACCAGAGCGCTCATTCGCTTCAGATTGATCACCAGGCACACCAGAGCCCATTCGCCGGCAACTTTGCGCGTCCCGCGGAGACTGAATCGTCGAAAGCCGAGAACGTTTTTGACCCAGCCAAACACCGGCTCAACGATCGCCTTTCGCCGGCGATAGACCGCCTTGCCTGCAGGTGAGTCCAACTTCTGCTTCATCCGCAGAGTAGCGGGGAGCGTCGTCTCAGCTGCGGTTTCTTTGCCTTCTCGTCCGAGAGAAACATACGCATCGATCTTCTTCTCCTCCAACTCGATGAACGAGCTTTCCGACTTGTAACCGGTGTCGGCAACAACCTGGTCGGGGCTTGTTTCGCAATTCTGTTCGACCACCTCGACCAAAGGCACGAGTGATCCGCTGTCCGCCGCAGATTGTGTGATCTCGAATCCGACGATGAGTTGGTTATCGGCATCGACTGCGATCTGCGCGTTGTAGCACTGCTGAAATCCTTCCTGGGACTTCATGATTCGGCTCTCGGAATCGGTGAAGTTCTCTTGCGCTTTGTCCTCAGGTACGCCGAACTTCCGTTTGAATGGCTTACCCTTCTTCCTGGCCGGATCATCGTCGCCTTCGGAGCGACCAGCCTTCGTGTCCAGTTCCCGCTGTCGCTGTTCGAGTCGCTCTCGTGCATCTCTGATCTTTCGGATGCGTGTTTCCCGGCGCTGGAGCTCTTCGGGCAACTCATCCCCGCGTCGATCAACCCCGTACTCGGCATCCTCCCGGGCATCCTCTTCCGCCGCTGTGGCCAAAATCTCCGCGATCTCCTTCTCGAGCTTCGCTTCTTCCTTCTTCATCCGATCGTAGCTCATCGCCTTGTGCTTGCTGGCATTCGCTCGCACCTTCGACCCGTCGATTGCGATCCTCCCGAGCGTAACTAACCCTGCCTCCTGAGCGGTCCGAATGATCTGGACCAGCAATGAGCTGAATGCGTCCACGTTTTCAAGCCGAAAGTCGCAGATGGTCCGATGCGATGGAAAGTTCCCGGCTGCAAGATACCGGACGGCGATATCTTCATCGATCCGCCGGGCAATCTTGCGCGAGGAGAACGTTCCCGTCAGGTACGAATAGGTGATCAACTTGAGCATCATCCTCGGCTCGTAGGGCTGCTTCCGCCTGCCGTCGCCCTTGTACCGCTCGTAGAATGCACTCAGATCAAGCTGATCGATCATGTCGGAAACGAAGTGCGCCAAGTGACCCTCAGGGAGCCACTCGTATGGCGAGGGCGGAAGCAGCAGCGACTGCTCCGGTCGGTATGGCCTATACGTGGTCGGCATGACCTAATCTTAACATATTATCGTTACTACTAACCATTCACCTTTTATCATGCCGATTTGCCGCGAACCGGGTTTCTACCGCGCAGACTCCTAGGATCTTGGATCGAGGATCGAGGATCTGAAAGGCATCAAGCCCGCATTTCTCACACCATCTCGTCGCGAGGTGGCGGAGAGTGGCCTGGATGCAAGGCGCGCCTCGCTTCGGCGACGAAGGCATAGCGGTGACTATGTCGAGGAGCCGAAGAGGGGCTCAACGCAGCAGACAGGCCGCTATCCGGCTCCGCAGCAGAGATGGTGTGAGAAATGCGGGCTAGGATCTTGGATTGAGGATCGAGGATCTGAAAGGCATCAAGGATCTTGGATCGAGGATTCGAAAGGCAGCCGCACGCGGTTGGGAGAAGCGGGATTGGGAGCGTGTAGCCCGCTCCTCCCTGGCGCCCCATCGCGGACGCCCGTTGCGACGCCACGTGCTCTTCTCTTTTTTCGGCACGAGCCGCTCGAATCTGATATGTCTGTTCTGCTTCGGGATCGGCTCGAATGCAGAGCCGGTCGCGGATCTCAGATCATTCGAGGTGAAGAATGTCGAACAGGACCTCGCGTCGTGAGTTCGCCCGCATCGCAGCGGTCGCATCTGCTGCTCCACTCCTGATCGGAGCACCCGGGTTCGCGCTCGGTCAGACTCCCCCACCGGTCCCGGCGCCCGCGCCTCCGGAAGAGAACAAACCCGAAGAGAAACCGGGGCCACTGGCTCTCGCTCTCGCTTCGATCGTGCAGGCCGAATACGGCCAGTACCTCTCCGCGGACGAAATGAAGAGCGTCACCGGGGACCTGAACGACATGACCCGGCTCTATTCACGCCTCAGAAAATTCGACCTGAAGAATTCCGACGAACCCGATTGCGCGTTCGTCGCGGCCGCGGGAGTGAGCAAGTGAACGCCACGATCAATCCCTACGCGACGATCACGGAGCTCGGTACGCTTCTCCGGGAGAAGAAGATCACCTCTGTCCAGCTCACCCGCTTCTATCTCGACCGGCTGGAACGATTCGGACCGAAGCTCAACGCGGTCGTGACGATGACCCGCGAGCTCGCCGAAGCGCAGGCGAAGCAGGCGGACAAAGACATCGCAGCCGGAAGCTGGCACGGGCCGCTCCACGGCATTCCGTACGGGGTGAAGGATCTTCTCGCGACGAAGGGAATCCCCACCACCTGGGGCGCGGCACCCTACCGGAATCAGGTGTTCGAGTACGATGCGACGGTGATCGAGCGGCTCACCCGGGGCGGCGCCGTTCTCTGCGCGAAGCTCGCCATGGTCGAACTGGCGGGAGGCTTCGGATACGACGAAGCGAACGCCTCGTTCACCGGTCCCGGACGCTCGCCATGGAACACCGAATTCTGGTCCGGCGGCTCTTCGAGCGGACCTGGCGCCGCGGTCGGCGCAGGGCTGGTTCCCTTCGCCATCGGAAGCGAGACTTCGGGATCGATCCTCACTCCTTCCGCATTCTCGGGCGTGACCGGATTCCGGCCGACATACGGGATGGTCAGCCGGCACGGCGCGATGGCGCTGAGCTGGACGCTCGACAAGCTCGGACCGCTGGCACGCACCGCCGAGGACTGCGCCCTGATCATGGCGGAGATCGCGGGACGCGATCCGGCCGATCCCACCACGGTCGAAGCGCAGATCGAGTGGCTCGGGCCCTTCCGTGCGACACACAGCGAGAGCGACGGAAGAACCGTGGCGATCCCGAAAGGCTGCACCGAAAAAGTGCAGAAGGAAGTCCGGGAGAATTTCGAGAAGTCGGTCGGCGTGCTCAAACAGGCCGGCTACCGCTTCGTCGAGATCGAGTTCCCGGATTTTCCGTACGGAGCGATCTCACCGATCGTCGATGCCGAAGGAGCGAGTGCATTCGAAGATCTTCTCACCTCCGGGAAAGCGAAGGAGCTCACCGCTCCACAGGATCGGATCGGCGGCTACGAGGCCGCGGCGACGCTCGCCATCGACTATCTTCGTGCGATGCGGATCCGGACCAGGATCCGCCAGGCGATGCTCCAGCTGTTCGAGGACGTCGACTTGATCGCCGCACCGACCCGTGCGAGCGTGGCATATCCCATCGCGAAGAAATTCGACCAGGTCTATCCCGACGTCCGGAGCGGAGTGGCGCTGATCCCCGCGATGAATCTCGCAGGGGCCCCCGCCATCTCTCTGCCGAACGGTCTCGGAGAGAACGGCCTGCCGACCGCCATCCAGTTCAACGCCGCGCCGCTGCACGACGTGATGGCGATCGAAGCGGGGAAGGCACTCCAGCGGGTCACCGATTTTCACCGGCAGAAGCCGCCTGCGTTCTCGTGATGGCGGCTCGCCGTTTGCGTGTGGATCTTCCGGGGCGGTTCGGAAGGAGGACCAATGCAGTCGACTGAGCTCGGCCACACCGGGACGGAGATCTCCATTCTCGGATTCGGAGCCATGTGGCTCTCGATTCAGGGGAGGCCGGATCGCGATCAGGCCATCCGGACTCTCAACGCGGCACTCGACGAAGGGGCCACCCTCCTCGATACCGCGGACGCCTACTGTCTCGACGAGAACGACATGGGGCACAACGAGCGCCTGATCGCCGCGGTACTCAGACACCGTCCCGATCTCCATCGGATCAAGGTCGCGACCAAAGGGGGCGTGATCCGGCCCGGCGGCAACTGGAGGACCGACGCGTCGCCGGCGCATCTTCGGGAGGCGTGTGAAGCGAGTCTCCGGGCGCTGGGTGTCGAAGAGATCTTCCTCTATCAGCTTCACGCTCCCGACGCATCCGTCCCGTTCGATCAGAGCGTCGAAACGCTGGGAGAGCTCCAGCGTGAGCAGAAGATCCGGCACATCGGCCTGAGCAACGTCTCACTCGCCCAGTTGCAGCGAGCGCGCGAGCTGGTCGACGTGCAGTCGGTGCAGAACCGCTTCAACCCGTTCGATCGCGACGGACAGTCCGAGATCATCGCCGAGTGCGGTTCGAACGGCATCACCTTCCTTGCCTACAGCCCGCTCGGAGGGAAGCGGCTGGCCCGGGGTCTCTCCGATTTCCCGCTGTTCCAAAACCTGGCGGAGAAGTATGCTGTCTCACCCTGGGCGGTCGCGCTGGCGTGGGACCGGGCGCAGGGGGAGCGGGTGATCCCGATTCCCGGGTCCAGTACTCCGGAGCATACGGCGGTCTTCTCGCAGGCCGCGAAATTCGCTCTCGATCCGGCCGACGTCGCAGCGATCACCGAAAACGGCACCGAACGGATGGGATGAACGAATTCCAGCCGCTCCGCTGTTCTTTAGGGCAGACCTTCCCGTGTCCGGAAACCGGAGGCGGTATGAACCGATCGGGGGACGAATCGAATTGAAGAGCAAAACCGAGATCGCCGAGCACGACGAAGAGACCTGGACCAGCGAGGATGCAGACTCGCTCTATCTGATCAACCGCTGGGGCTCCGGATATTTTCACGTCAATCCGGAGGGGTACATCACCGTCTCTCCGTTGCGCGAGCGGGGCGCGGCCATCCCGGTGTTTCAGGTTCTGCAGGAAGCTCTCGAACAGGGACTCCAGGCCCCTCTGGTGATCCGGTTTCAGGACCTTCTCCGCGACCGTGTCGACATGCTGAATCAGGCCTTTCAGAAGGCCATCGCCGAAAACCGGTTCGGCGGCTACTACCGCGGCGTTTTCCCGATCAAGGTCAACCAGCTTCGCGAAGTGGTCGAAGAGATCCTCGACGCCGGACGTCCGCACCACTACGGCATCGAAGTCGGCTCCAAGCCGGAGCTTTTCGGCGCCCTTGCAGTCCACAACGATCCCGAGTCGCTGATCATCTGCAACGGCTACAAGGACACCCACTACATCCGCATGGCGCTGATCGGCCGAAAGCTCGGCAAACGGATCATCATCGTCGCGGAGAAGCTCTCGGAGGTCCGCGGCGTGGTCCGGGTCGCGCAGGAGCTCGGGGTCGAGCCGATGATCGGGATGCGGGTGCGCCTGAACAGCGAAGGAGAAGGGCTCTGGGCCACCTCGGGAGGCGAGCACGCGAAGTTCGGTCTCTCCACTGACGAACTGCTCGAAGGTCTCGAGATCCTCCGCGGCGCAGGGATGTCGGAGTCGTTCAAGCTGCTCCATTTCCACATCGGCTCGCAGGTCCCCGACATCATGACCATAAAGCGCGCCGTCCGCGAGGCCGCGCGCTACTACGCGAAGCTGCAGAAGATGGGACACTCTCTCGAGTTCCTCGACGTCGGAGGCGGCCTGGCGATCGACTACGACGGATCGCGCTCCACGTTCCACTCCTCCATGAACTACACCGTCCAGGAGTACGCGAACGACATCGTCTACAACATCATGGACATCTGCGACGAGGAAGAAGTTCCGCATCCGAACATCGTGTCGGAATCCGGCCGCGCGATCGTCGCGCATCATTCGGTGCTGGTGGTCGAAGCGTTCGGCGCAATCGAAAAAACCCCCATCCAACCGGTTACGATCCGGAACCAGGACCACAAACTGATCCAGGAGCTGAAGTGGCTCGAAGAGCATCTCGACGAGCGGCGGCTCACCGAGTCGTGGCACGACCTCCAGCAGCTCAAGGGGCAGTCCGAGAGCATGTTCGAGTACGGCCTGCTGGAGCTCGACGTCAAAGCCGGAGTCGAGATCCTCTACTGGCGCATCGCCGAAGGGATCGAGGCCCGCAGCCACGAGATCGAGGAGAGCGACATTCCGGAAGACCTTCTGCAGCTGCGGCGTGAGCTCGCCGACCAGCAGATCTGCAACTTCTCCGTCTTTCAGTCGCTTCTCGACCATTGGGCCGTGGGACAGCTCTTCCCCATCGTCCCCATCCATCGTCTGAACGAAAAGCCGAACACCGAGAGCACTCTGGTCGACATCACCTGCGACTCGGATGGGAAGGTCTCGAAGTTCATCGACATCGAAGACACCCGCTCCACACTCCCCCTGCACGAATTCGAAGGTCTCCCCTACTATCTCGGGGTGTTCCTCACCGGCGCCTACCAGGACATCATGGGAGACATGCACAACCTCTTCGGGAGAGTGAACGAGGCGCATGTTTTCCTCGACGAAGACGAGGAGAGCGGCTTCTATATCGAAGAGACCATTCCCGGGAATACAATCGGGGAGGTCCTGGCGCTCACGCAGTACGACGTGAACGATCTCGCCAAGAAGATGAAGGCCCAGTTCGACGCGGCCATCAAGGAAGACCGGCTGCGTCCGAACGAAGGGATGCGACTCCTCGCGGAGTACGAGCGCGGCCTCAGGGATCAGACTTATCTGACGCTGAACTAAGGAGTTAAAGAGATATTCCCATTCCACCACGGAGACCGGAAAAGGAATGCGTTTCTCGATCGCCCGGTTTCCATGAATAGACCAAATAACCTAAAGGAGAGCACCATGCGGAAATCGATCGCGCTGGCTTTCGTCCTGCTGGCAGCGTTCGCGACTCACGTGTTCGCAGTCGGGGAGTCCCGCTTCACCGGACAGATCCTCGGTCCTGACGACAAACCGATCGCCAACGCAACCATCACCGCGGAGGCGACCGAAGCGAAGACGTTCAAAGCGACGTACAAGACGGACAAGGACGGTCACTTCACGATCTTCCTTCTCGACGGCACCATCCCCTACAAATTCACGTTCGCAGCGGATGGATATGCGCCGTACGTCGAGATCATCAAGCTCAAGCTCGTCCCGGAGAAGAACGAGCGCACGATTCACCTGAACCCGGAAGGAGCTGCGACGGCCGCGGCCGCCGGAGCACCTGCCGTCGATCCCGCAGTGCTCCTCTACAACGAAGCCGCCACGATGGCCAACTCCGGTGACGTCGACGGCGCGATCGCGAAACTGAACGAAGCGATCGAGAAGAAGCCGGATCTGGCCGCCGGCTACATCGCGCTGACCCGGCTTTACGGTCAGAAACAGGATTGGAAGCACGCCATCGAGGTCGGCAACAAGGCTCTCGAGTTCGATCCGGAAGAGTCGTCGGTCCTCAGCGTCCTTGCCGACGCGTACGACAAGACCGGCGACAAGGCGAAGGCCGCCGAGTACCGGAAGAAAGCTCCTGCAAACCCGACCTGGCTGTTCAACGAAGCGGCCAAGGCGATCAACGCCGGGAACGACTCCGCCGCACAGCCGCTGCTCGAGCAGGCGGTGAAGGCCGACGATACGTTCTCCCAGGCGCATTACGAGCTCGGAATGGTCTACGTACGGCTCGGAAAGAACGCCGAGGCGAAGACGGAGCTCAGCCGCTACCTCGAGCTCGAGCCGAACGGCAAGGACGCCGCCACGGCCAAAGAGATGATGAAGTACATCAAGTAAGTGACGTCGAATGCAGCATCTCGTGAACGCCGGCGGAGTGACTTCGCCGGCGTTCGCTTTTTGAGAGCGCCTCGGCGGACGGGGCGTACGCCTGGAGTGCGGATTCGTAATCCGCCGCGTCGATCACGGCGCGTGCGCGACAGCAGCATCACCCGCGTCCTCGGCAGAAGCGGAGCCTGAGCGCAGAATCACAGACGCTCCGCGTTACCGACAGGCTTCCTCTTCATCGCGTACAACACGATTCCCGCGGCGGATCCCGCCGAGCGGGATCCTCACTCCTCGGCGGGATTGCGCGTACGCGCGTACAACATCGAGACGCTCGTCACGACTCGATCCGCACCACCAGGTACGGGTTGAGCGGCGTCGCCCGCAGGAACGCGAACGGTCGCGCCGACATCATTGCGAACAGCCCCTCCACCGGTATCCGGAAAAGTCGTCCATACCAGTGCCGCCCCACCTGCTCGAACGCGAGGCGATTCCTCGGCGACTCGGCGGTGATCGTTCCTCTCGCTCCGGCTGCACGGGCGAGCCTCCGGATCTCGCGCCAGGACGGGAGGAATCCCTCTGAGAGGGAATGGAATCGCGCGCCTCCCGCCGTCCCGCTGTGCCAGAAATCGATCGGAAACGAGCCGTTCGGACAGTCGATCCAGACCTGACCCCCGGGCCGGGTCACGCGTAGCAGTTCGCGGAGGAAGGAGGTCCGCTCTTCATCTCTGGTGGCGCGCGGGCGGACCTCGTAGCGCTCGGCCATCCGCTCATCGACCCCGATGTGCTCGATCACTCCGGAGCTGATCACCGCATCGAACCATCCATCGTCGAACGGGAGATCGAGCGCGCTCGCGACAACCAGCCGCTCCCGATGCGCGCGCTCCCGCCACTGCCATTTCCGGAGTGCCGAGACGTCGTTGCCCCACCCTTCGATTCCGGCCGCGGCGAAGAGGTCGACCGAGAGTCCGTTGCCGCATCCGCAGTCGAGAACCCGGAGCGGAGTCGTCTCTCCTGCGACGAGGTGCGGAAGGTAGTAGCTCTCGATCCGCCGCCGCGTTCCTTCGAGCTCGAGCCGAAGCCCGGCGACGTGCTCGGGAGCGAGCTCCGTTCCCGGCTCGTACTGGTCGTAATACGCGCCTTCCGCGAAATCGGCGATGCCGTGCTCGATCGGCCAGTTCGCGCCGCACGATCCGCATCGAAGATCACCGCCGTCACGTACCAGTGAACCACGACAGCGGGTGCAGCGGAGTGGAGTTGATTCGTCGCGCTCGGACACGATCCGAGATCATAGCCTCCATCCCCGAATCGACGAAGCAGCGAGCGGCGCGGGAACCTCGACCCGTCCGATCTCTGCTCGTGTCACCTCCATTCCGAAGCGCCTTCAT
This sequence comes from uncultured Acidobacteriota bacterium, assembly GCA_963741955.1. Classification (GTDB taxonomy): domain Bacteria; phylum Acidobacteriota; class Thermoanaerobaculia; order Gp7-AA8; family Gp7-AA8; genus CAVUKB01. Next base: position 253,912 of record CAVUKB010000010.1, on the reverse strand, counting down.
TTCCTTCGCGCCGCCAGCTCCGCCGCCACCTCCCGCGGCGAAATCCCTTCATTCGCCAGAAGCACCGTCAGGTGAAACAGGAGATCCGCCACTTCGGAAACCACCCGCTCCCGCCCTTCCGCCAGTGCGGCGATCACCACTTCCGTGGCTTCTTCCCCGATCTTCTTCACGATGCGCTCTTTCCCCGAGGCGAAGAGCTTCGCCGAGTACGAACCTTCAGGCTGGGATTCCTTGCGCTCGAGGAGGAGACGGTAGAGAGCGGCGAGATCGATGCGGTCCCCTTCGCGCTCTCCGAAGCAGGAGAAGGTCCCCTCGTGACAGGCCGCTCCGCGGGGCTCGACGTCGACCAGGAGCGTATCGCGATCGCAGTCGATCTCGATCGCCAGAACCTTCTGCCGGTTGCCGGAAGTCGCGCCCTTGTTCCAGAGCTGTTTCCTGCTTCGGCTCCAGAGCCAGACCTCCCCCGAGTCGAGCGTCTTCTCGAGCGCGTCCCGGTTCATCCAGGCGACCATCAGGATCCCGCCGGTGGAACGGTCGCGAATCACGGCGGTGACGAGACCTCGCTCATCGTACTTCAGAGAATCGAGTGCAAGCGGCTCAGACGAGGGCATCGAAGGCCTCCCTTTCCCTGATCGGAATTCCTGAATTCGCGAGAAAGTCTTTCACCTCTCCGATCGACATCCTCTCATCGTGAAAGAGCGATGCCGCGAGCACCGCGCTCGCACCACCGCTCTCGATCGCGGAGCGGAAATCGTCGACGCGTCCGGCTCCCCCCGAGGCGATGACGCCGATCCGCACCGCAGCGCTCACCCGCCGCAGGAGCTCGAGATCGAATCCGCGGTTCGTTCCGTCGCGATCGATCGAGGTGAGGAGAATCTCTCCCGCACCGAGCCGTTCCACTTCGGCACACCATTCGACGGCATCGACCGGTGCGTCGGTCGTCCCGCTGCGCGTCACCACTCTCCATGAATTCCGCTCGGCCCGCGCGTCACAGGCGAGAACCACCGCCTGGACCCCGAACTCCGACGCGCAACGCTCGATCAGTGCCGGATCCGCAACCGCCGCCGAGTTGATCGCCACGCGATCGGCTCCCTGCTGCAGCAGCCTTCGGAAGTCATCCACCGAGCGCACCCCTCCTCCGACCGTCAGGGGAATGAAGAGCGACTCCGCGATCCGCCGGACCGTCTCCAGGTTCGTCTCATGCTCGCGGTGCGTCGCCGAGATGTCGAGCATCACGATCTCGTCCGCTCCTTCGATCTCGTACCGCTTCGCGAGGTCCACCGGATCACCGGCATCGCGAATTCCGCGGAAGTTCACCCCCTTGACCACGCGTCCGTCCCGCACGTCGAGACAGGGAATGATCCGCTTCGGGATTCCGGAGAAAGAGATCGATGCGTCGGCCTCGCCCACCGTCACCACCCCTTCGTGAAGCGCACGACCGACGATGACACCCGTGACTGCACCGCCACGCGCGAGAGCGGTGATGTCGCGCAAACCTCCGACCCCGCCGGAACCAATGACCCTCAGGGAAGTCTCTTTCACGATCGCGCGATAGAGGTCGAACGAGGGACCGAGCATCGTCCCGTCACGACCGATGTCGGTGACGAGAACTTCCTCGATTCCCGCCTCTTCCAGTCGAGCGAACAGCGTCCGCCGTGAGATCGCGCCATCGTCTTCCCATCCGCGCACCCGGACTTCTCCTTCCGCCAGGTCGACCGAGGCAGTGACGCGCGACGCGCCGGCTGCAGCGACGATCTCGCGGAACAGCGGCACTGAGACCGTCGCCGCGGTACCGACCACGACTCGCGACGCCCCGGCATCGATCCAGGCTCGTGCGTCGGCGGCGCTGCGGATGCCGCCGCCAACCTGGAGATTCGTGAAGCGCCGGGCAAGTTCTCGTACGACGTCCAGCTGCCGCGGACTTCCCGAGCGTGAGCCTTCGAGATCGACGACGTGAATGCGCCGGCCGGCCGGTATTCGCCACGAGCTCACCACCTCGAGCGGATCGCCGTAGTCGGTCACCGCGTCGAACTTCCCGCGCAGGAGACGGACCACCCGCCCGCCGAGCAAGTCGATCGACGGAATCACTTCGAATCGAGGAGATCTCAGTTCCATACGAAGTTCCTCAGTACGCGCAGACCTGCGGACGACGACTTCTCGGGATGAAACTGCACGCCGCAGACCTGACCCCTTCGCGCTGCGGCAACGAAGCGCTCCCCGTACTCGCCCGATGCGATCGAGCTGGAAGGATCGAGCTCGGTGGCCACGTACGAATTCACGAAGTAGAACGGCGTCCCCGACTCGATCCCTTCGAAGAGCGGGTCACCATTCGTCTCGATCCGGTTCCACCCGATCTGCGGAACCGGAAGTGTCCCGGCGAGACGGCGCACCCGTCCGCCGATCAATCCGAGCCCGCGTGTGTCACCCATCTCTTCGGAAGAATCGAAGAGAAGCTGGTGTCCGACGCAGACGCCGAGGAGCTTCGCGTCGCGCGATACGGCGGCGAGAATCGCATTCGCTACTCCACTTCCGGCCAGCCACTGCATGGCGGAGGGAAAACTTCCGACGCCGGGAAGCACGATCCGTTCTGCAGCAGCGAGCGCCGCAGGATCCGCAGTGATCTCCAGGTCCGCTCCGACCGCGCGAAGTCCCCTCTCGATGTTGGCCAGATTCGCGACCGGTGACGCGACGAGAGTCGTCTTCATCAGAGCACTCCTTTCGTGCTCGGAACCTGGTCGCTCACCACCGCCTTCGCCTCGCGGATCGCCAGCGCGAACGCCTTGAAGATCGCTTCGGCGGCGTGGTGACCGTTCCTGCCGCGGATCAGATCGACGTGGATGTTGCACTGGCAGCGGTTCGCGAACGACTTGAAGAACTCCTCCACCAGGGCGAACGGAAAGTCGCGATGAACCAGGAGCATCTCCTGGTCGACTGCGGCCTCGAAGACGAGGAACGGGCGTCCGGAGAAGTCGATCACCACCCGGGCAAGCGCTTCGTCCATCGGTACGTACGCGGTACCGAAGCGGCGGATGCCGCGCATCGCGCCGAGCGCTTTCGCGAACGTCTCACCGAGAACCAGAGCCACGTCCTCGACGGTGTGGTGGTAGTCGATCCAGGTGTCGCCGGTCGCCTTCACCTCGAGATCGACCCAGCCGTGTTTCGCCACCGCGTCGAGCATGTGGGAGAGAAAGCCGATCGGCGTGTCGATCTTCGCCTCGCCCGTGCCGTCGAGATCGAGAGTGATCTCGACCGAAGTCTCACGCGTCACGCGAGTAGTCGACGCCGTGCGGCGTGTGGTGCCGGGGATGTCAGTCATTGGACTCTCCTCGTGAATTTCGACGCAGCCGCTCCTCTCCGGTCGGAGCATCGCGCTCGGATGACGCGAGCGACGTCGCTTCGCGCTCACCGGGGAGTGCGAGGTCCTCCATTCGTTCCGACCGTCCGCCATTGCTGACGATCAGATGCGCAGCCATCGCTTCCCTCAACGCTCCGAGAAACCGGTCGTTCTCCTCCGGCGCCCCGACGGAGACGCGTAGTGCGCGCGACATGCCGGGATATCCCGAGATGTCCCGCACCAGCGTTCCTCGGGATGCGAGCTCGCGATAGAGCTCGTTCGGATTCATCGTGGTCTCGAAAGCGATGAAGTTCGCTTCGCTCGGAAACGGCCGGACGCCTTCCATCGCACCGAGTTCTGCGCTGAGCCGGACCCGCTCGGCGCGCAACGCCGCAGTACGCTCCCGCACGAGGTCAGGATTTTCCAGCGCCACGAGCGCCGCCTCTTCACTGAAGAGATTCAGGTTGTACGGCAACTTCACCTTCGAGATCTCGCGGCAGTTTTCAGGAGTCGCTGCGAGCCAGCCGATTCTCAGTCCCGCCAGACCCCACGCCTTCGAGAACGTCGAGAGAATGACCAGGCGTTCGCGCGGCCTGACGGCGTCGGGGTTCTCGCCGAACTCGCCATAGGCGCGGTCGAGAATCACCATGGCGCCGGTGGCGAGGAGCGTCTCGAGCTGGCCTTCCCTCAGCGAGGCTCCGGTGGGATTGTTGGGTGAGCAGACGATCACCACCGGAGGCCGTTCGCACGTCTCGATCGCCGCAACCATCTCCTCGACCGGAAGAACGCCGCTCGCCGGGTCGCCCGCGACGGGGATCGAGATCCCGCCCATGATCCGGGTGATCTTCTCGTACAGCGCGAAGGTCGGATCGACGCGGACTACCGGCGCTCCCGGTGCGACGAACGTCGCCAGCGTGGCGAGGAGGAGCTCGTTCGATCCGTTGCCGACCAGAACTTCGTCCCGAGCGATTCCCGCGTACGACGCGACCGCACCGCGGATCCGATCCAGACCGAACTCCGGATAGCGATTCCACGACCGCTTCGAGATCCGAGCGAGAACTTCCTCTTTCAACCCGGGAGGGAGATCCCACGGCGACTCGTTCTGGTCCAGTTTGTCCGCTGCGAGGAGAGGTTCCAGGGTATACGCGGACATCGTCCGGATCGCCTCCCGGACGAACGAGGCGGATTTCGAGGGAGAGCTGCTCATCGGGTCACCTCCTTAGGCACGACGGCTTCGAGTCGCTCGCGTACCGAACCCGCGTGGAGCGGGAGACCCTCGAAGAGGGCCAGCTCTTCCGCGGCGGCGCCGATCGCGGCGAGATACTCCGGCGAGATCCTGCTGACGTTGCGGCGGCGGCAGAAGTCGTACACCCCGAGCACGGAGAAAAAGCGCGAGCTTCCGCCGGTCGGGAGGACGTGGTTCGGCCCGGCGGAGTAATCGCCAAGGGCGACTCCGGCGAGAGAGCCGACGAACACCGCACCGCAGTTCGTCACCAGATCCGCGATGGAACCGGCGTTCTCCGCAACCACTTCCACGTGCTCCGGTCCGATGCAGTTCACGACCGACGCCGCTTCCTCGAGACTCTTCGTGAGGACGATCGCCCCGTTGCGCTCGATGGACGCCGGCGCCGCCGATCCTTCCGGCGCGGATGGCAACCGGCGCCGGATCTCGCGCTCCACCGCACCGGCCAGCTCTTTCGATGTGGAGACGAGGATCGCCGCGGAGTCGGCGCCGTGCTCGCTCTGGGCCAGCATGTCTGCCGCGACGAGAGTCGGTTCGGCGGATTGATCGGCGATGATCGCGATCTCGCTCGGTCCGGCGGTCATGTCGATCCCAACCTCTCCGAAGAGAAGTTGCTTCGCCGCGGTGACGTACGCATTCCCGGGTCCGGCGATCTTGTCGACTCGGGCGAGCGAAGCCGTACCGAGCGCCATCGCCGCGATGCCCGCCGGCCCGCCGGCGCGGTAGATCGTCTCGATGCCGAGTCGCGCGCAGGTGTACTGGAACGCCGGCTGCGCGGCGGCGGCAGGCGTGGTTGCTACCACGATCGATCGGACGCCCGCCAGTCGTGCCGGCACCGCGCACATGATCAACGTCGAGAGGTACACCGCTCGCCCTCCGGGGACGTAGAGTCCCACCCGGTCGAGCGGTGCGACGACGTGACGCAGCTGCGCCCCATCGACCTCGACGGCGTAACCTTCCGGCCGCTGCGGCGCGTGAAACGCACTCACCCGCTCGATGGCGAGCTCGATCGCGGCCCTCAGCCGTGACTCGATCTTCGCGTCCGCCGGCGCCACCGCGATCGCGTCCGGCGCGAGAGTCACTCCGTCAAATTCTGCGAGAAGCTCCGACACCGCTCCGTCTCCCCTTCGCCGCACATCCGCGACCACTTTTCGCGCGACGCGACGGGCCGCCGCGTTCTCCACGCGCCGCCGCCGCTCCAGCGCGGCAAGCCATCGCAAATACGCTCGCGTTTCGCTTTCCACACGAATCATGAGACCTCCTTCGATCGCGATACGACCTCACTCACTCCCGCCAGGCTCCGGATCAGGCGTCGCACGACAGTCGGGCGGCTGCGATAGACATTCGGGTTGACGATCAGTCGCGGAGAGATCTCCTCCACCACTTCGATCAGCTCGAGCCCGTGGGCTCGGACCGTCCCTCCCGTTTCGACGAGGTCGATGACGTACGGCGTGAGACGGAGTACCGCTGCGAGCTCGACCGATCCCTGGAGGGTCAGGACTTCGAATCGAAGTCCGCGCCGCTCGAGCCACTCGCGCGAGAGCCGCGGATACTTCGTCGCCAGCCGTCGCGGCTGGCTCAGGTCGAGTCCACGCACACCCGGCGCACCGATCAGCATCATCCGGCAACGGCCGAAACCGAAGTCGAGCGGCTCGAAGACGCGCGGCTTCTGCTCGAGGAGCTGATCGAGCCCCGCCACTCCCGCGTCCGCTGCTCCTCCTTCGACGTACACCGGGACGTCACCGTCTTTCACCAGGATCCATTCGACGTCACCTCGTTCGATGAGGAGCCGGCGCGAGGCGAGATCATCCTCGGTCGGGACGTCGTAACCCGCCGCACGGAACTCGTCGAGAAGAGGAGCGAGGAGACGTCCCTTCGGAAGCGCGATCCGGATCGCGCTCATCGGCAAGCCTCCAGCGCGTCGAGATTCAACGAAAATCCGACCGCCGGCGCGTCGCTCCCGAACATCCCGTAGAGTGCGTCATAGCGCCCTCCCCCACCCAGGAGCGTCCGGCCGCCTCCCGCGAAGAGGCGGAAGCGGATGCCGGTGTAGTAGCTGGAAGTGTCGAGCAGGTCATCGACCGCGACGCCGACCTCCAGCTTCTCCAGTCGCTCGACGACGTTGCTCAACCGCTCCGCGAGAGCACCGTCCTGGAACGATCCGAGTGCGTCGAGAGTCAACTCGCCGCGGACCGCACGTTCGAGAAGATCGAGCGTCGCCGGTTCGATCGCATTGCGGAACCGCTCCAGTGCCGCCCACCGCCGGCTGCGGATCAGAGTGGCGATCTCTCGCCGGAGCTCCCGTTCGACCGGCGCGAGGATCGCGTCGAGCACGGACGCGTCGCCAAGGACCACCTCCGGGCGGATGCCGCAGTCCATCACCGACTCGACCGCCAGGGCGATGACCGCAGCGTCGATCTCCGCACCGCCTGCGCCCACCAGCTCCGCGCCGATCTGGAACGATTCGCGGGTCCGCCCGAGCGCCAGCGCGTCGGCACGAACCACGTCGCCCCGATAGAAAAGACGGAGCGGAAGCGCGAGCTGACTCAGAACCGGTGCGAGCGTTCTCGCCAGCATCGGCGTGAAATCGGAGCGGACCGCGACGAGATCGCCTTCGCGGTCGGTGAAACGGTACGCCTGACGGAGCGCACGGGCGTCGGTGAACTCGCGGTACGGATCGACGTAGTCGACCACCGGAAGGATCACCTCTTCGAAACCGCCCGCCTCGAGGCGCCCGGTGATCCTCGACTCGAGCTGCCGCAGACTCCGCGCCTCGGCTGGAAGGAGAGCCCGCGCGCCGGCCGGAAATGACCGGATCGCCCGCTCCTCGAATTCAAGTTCAATCCCCATCTCGATCTCCTCCGCCGGCATCGCCGGCGAGCAAAACGAAAGAGCCTCTTCCCGCGGGGGGAAGAGGCTCCTGGGATTGAAATCGGATTCGAGGTCTGATCTCGAGGCGCCCCTTCCAGCCGCGGGGCGCAGATGGTCCGGCCCCTACAGCATCGGATGATGATGCAGGCTATGGTGGCGCCGGATCACGAGACCATTCGTCATGTCGGTTCGAGAGAGTAGAAGCATCTCTCGCAGCTGTCAACATCCCGGATCCGAGAGCTCATTCCCGCCGGTGCCGACTCCTAGTGCACGACCTGATCTTCGCGGTTGATCAGAGGATCCGCGGTGGAATCGGAGGTTGACGCCGCCGGCGGCAGGGCGGATCACCTGTGCTACCGTTCTCGCCGGAGGTACTTCTCGTGCGGATCCTTCTCGCTCTTCTCGCCTGCTGCACTCTCGCCGCTCCGCTCGCCGCTGCCCGGCCGAACAGCGAGATCTCCCGGATCGATGCGACGCTCGACGCATTCCACCACGCCGCATCGGTCGCCGACGAGACCGGCTATTTCGATCTCCTCGCACCCGACGCGGTCTTTCTCGGCACGGACGGCACGGAACGATGGACGAAGAACGAATTCCGTGCCTATGCCCACCCCTACTTCTCGCAGGGAAAAGGATGGACGTTCACTCCGCGCGACCGCCACGTCAAGGTATCGAAAGACGGGACGGCCGCATGGTTCGACGAGATGCTCGACAGCGCGTCGTATGGCGAATGCCGCGGGTCGGGGGCTCTGCAGAAGATCGACGGTGAGTGGCGGATCGAGCAGTACAACCTCTCCATCCCCATCCCGAACGGGCTGGCGAAGGAGGTCGTGAAACGGATCGGCGAAGAGAAGAGCGCGCAAAAGAAATGAGCGCCGGGAGACCGGCGCTCATCCGAAGTTCCAACCGAGGAGGAGCGGTCAGAACCCGAGGCTCAGACCGACTCTGACTTCACCCTGGTAGAGATCGTTGTTGTAGCTGTAGTAATCGTTGCAGAAACTGCAGTGGTCGCGGTTGTTGTCCGTGGTGTTGGTCCAGAACCCGCGCCCCTCGAGACGGATGCCGACGTTCCGGTTCACCGCGATCTTCACTCCCCCGCCCAGACTCCCCGAGAAACGCGATTCGTTCGAGACCCCCGGAACGTGGAGGTTCAGATCGGCCACGCCGAGCGAACCGACGATGAACGGCTGGATACCGCGCGTTGCCGTATCCCACTGGTAAAGAAGGCCGGCGTGGTAGTACGTGATGTCGATGTCGGCCACATTCTGATTCGGCTCGAAGAGGCCGTGGCCGGTCTGCAGCGACGTGCTCTGGCGATCGGCCATCAGCTCGAACTGAACGTTGTATCCGATCGGGACGCCGAGCAGGACGCCGTATGCGCCGCTGTCCTTCACGTCGACATCGGTACCGAACAGATTCGTATCGTAGGTGGTGATGGTGCCACCCCACCGGTACCCGCCGAACGGCGTCACTTCGAACTTCGCCGACTGGGCCCAGACGAGGCTGGGGAAAAGAAAGACTGCGAGAACGATCCATTTACGCATGCACTTGCTCCTTAGTCGAGTCGGCCTGAACCGTCGATGACGCTGACTCAGAATCGGTGGATCGACGCTGCGATTCCCCGTGAGGCCATGGATGGGGCCGAATTGACGGAATTGCAACTTTCGCCCCCACCGGCCGCCCCATATCGGGGATCGCACCTGGTTGGGGGGGCTTTTCTCCGAACCTGGGCCTGCCAGCGGGGGCTGAGGTCCGACTCGCGGTGACCAGTGCGCCAAAACGGATCTGTTCCGCTCACCTCTTCGGAAGGACCAGCCTCAGTCTCTCGGGGGCGAGCGTCACGTGTAACGGCGTCGTACCCACCGGCTCTCCGTCCGCGTACACCGCCATCGGTTCGTCCGTGTCGAACCGAAAATCGGTCCCGCTCTCCATCCGGACGAACGGCCGACGGACGTGTCCTCCGGTGTAGGCCAGAGGGAGGGTCCGGATCAGATCCCATTTCGTGCAGCGCCGCACCACGCAGAGATCGAGGAGGTGATCATCGAGTTTCGACAGCGGCGCAATGCGGATCCCGCCGCCGTAGCTCCCCGAATTGCTGACGACCGTGAACATGATCTCTTCGTCTCTCTGCTCGCCGTCCGCGGAATAGAGGAGCCGGTGCGGGCGAAAGCGCGGGAGAACGTTCAGGATCGACCAGAGATAGATCAACGGCCCGCGCAGCCACTTCACTTCCTCGTTCGCGAAACGGGTGACCTCCGAGTCGAATCCGAACCCGGCGACGCCGAGATAGCGGATCCCGTTCGCGAGCGCGACGTCGATCTCGTGGACCTCGCCGTGGACGACGGCGTCACATGCTTCCTCCAGCTTCATCGGGACACCGGAACGCTTCGAGAAATCGTCCCCTGACCCCAGCGGGATGATCGCGACATCCGTCGCTGCGAGGTCCATCTCGCGGATGGCCAGGTGAATCGTCCCGTCGCCGCCACAGATCACCACCCGATCGTGGCCGTCGCTGGACGCCTCAGCGCCGAATCGGATCAGCTCTTCGCGGTTCCGGCTCTCGGCCACGTCAACTTCCGCACCGCGGTCGAGCAGCATCCGGAGTGCCTGGTGCATGTGGGAGTGGGCACGGCCACGCCCAGCCGTGGGGTTGACGATCATCTTCAGCCGCATGGAGGGAAAGTCTACCCGGCTCATCCTTGATCTGCCACTCCCGGCACCCAAAACAGGTGGTCTGAATCGAGCCATCGGGAGCGATAGAATAGGCCGCCATGAAGAAGCTCAACAGCCTCGTCACGTTCCTCTTCGTTCTTCTGACCATTCTTCCGGCGTGCCGTCAGAATGCAGAGACGGCTGAGGCCCAGGCGCCACCGGTGGCGCAGGCCAAGCCGCCAGCGATCCCGAAGTCGGTGAGCGCGAAGAGGATCACCCCGGTGGTCGTCGCCGCCCACAACATCCTCCCCTCGGTGGTGAACATTCAGGCCGAGGCGGTGATCCGCCAGCGGACCATGGACCCGTTCTTCGGATTCTTTCAGCCGGACCGCGCGGTGCAGACCGAATCGATCGGATCGGGATTCGTCTGGCAGAGCGACGGGATCATCGTGACCAACAACCACGTCATAGAGGGTGCTTCGAGAATTTCGGTCAACCTTCAGGACGGGAGACAGTTTCCGGCCACGGTGATCGGCGTCGATCCCGACAGCGACCTCGCCGTGCTGAGGGTCAAGGCTACAGGACTCCCTGCCGCCCCGATCGGGACCTCGTCTGATCTCCTGATCGGGGAGACGGTGATCGCGGTGGGAAATCCATTCGGACTGAGCGGCTCGGTGACTACGGGCGTGGTCTCCGCGCTCGGGCGCTCGGTTCCGGAGAAGAATGCCGGACGGACATTCACCGACTTCATTCAGACCGACGCATCGATCAATCCAGGGAACTCGGGTGGACCGCTCCTCAACATCGAGGGACGGGTGATCGGCATCAACGTGGCGATCTACGCGCAGGCGCAGAATATCGGGTTCGCGATTCCGGTCGACCGGGCGAAGAAGGTGATCGGAGATCTGCTTCGTTACGGCTCGTTCCACTCGGCGTGGATCGGCGTAGCGACGACGACCGTGACGCGCGAAGAAGCAAAGCGGATGGGACTCGGCGTCGCACAGGGAGCGCTCGTCGCTCACGTCTTCTCCGGCTCCCCCGCGGAGCGGGCCGGGCTCCGGCGCGGCGACATCATCACCTCGGTCGACGGCCACGCGGTCGATTCGCGCGAAGGGTTCAACACGTACACGGCGACGGTTTCCGCGGACTCACCCATTCCTCTGACCGTGGTCCGCGGAGGAGGGAAGCAGACCATCTCCCTCACCCCGGTGGAGCCGCCGCGGAACCTCGGCTTGCAGATCCTCCGCGACGTCACCGGTATCAGCGCTACGGATCGCGGAGGGAACATCGTGGTGTCTTCGGTGGATCGTGGTTCGCGGGCGGATCAGATCGGGCTCGCGCCAGGTGACCTGATCGTCGGAGTCAACGGTGCCGACGTCGGCTCGGTGAAAGATCTGAACTCGGAAATGATCAACGGTGCGGACCGTTCGTCGATCGTCCTGTCGGTCGCGCGGGGACGGTACATCTACTCGCTGACGTTCCCGATGGACGTGGATCAGGGCGCATCGGTGTAGCGGCGTGGTGGGTGCCGGCCTCCCCACCCGCCGCACGTACGGTCCAGTTCCGCCTATCCGATGCTCCCCGGAGTGAGTCCGGGGAGCATCGCGCACGGCGCATGACCGGCTCGATGCATCGCACGCAGGACTATTCTTCGCCTTCAGCGATGCGGCGAAGCCTCTCGAGATCGAGCTTCTTCATTCCGAGGATGGCCTTCATCGCGCGGTCCGCTTTCGCCGGATCGGGATTGCCGACGTACTGCGCGAGATTCCGCGGAACGACCTGCCACGAAAGACCGAAGCGGTCCTTGAGCCATCCGCACTGCTGCGCGCTCTCGTCGCCTCCCGCCGAGAGCTTCTCCCAATAGAAGTCGACCTCCTCCTGAGAGTCGCAGTTCACGACGAACGAGACGGCCTCGGTGAACCTGAAGTGCGGACCTCCGTTGATCCCGACGAACTCCTGCCCCTCGAGCTCGAAGACCACGGTCATCACCGATCCTTCGGGTCTTCCTGACGCGGCGGCTCCGTTCTTCTCGTACCGCGTGGTCCTGGTGATCTTCGAATTCGGGAACACCGAGGTGTAGAACTCCGCCGCTGCTTCAGCGTTGCTGTCGAACCAGAGGAACGGGGTGATCTTCTGCGCTTTGACCGGCATCTCGATTCTCCTTCGCGTTGAGGAACTCGTCTCTTCGCAAGGATAGACCATCGCACGGGGCGGAAATCATCGGTGCGCTCCGGCGCGGAGGTCCGGATCTCAGAGATCACGCTCGCAGTGAGCGCCCGGGGCTCGCCGAGGCTGCTGTGGTTCGCGGTTCGGCGTCGCGGCCGGCGGCGGCGGAGCTACCAGAGTGAGAGCTGTTGCGGCTTCGGCGCCGGCGCGGGAAGACTCCCGCTCTGCGGCGGCGTGGAACGCGCGGGACGGACGCGGTGCCCGAGAAGCACGGGAAGATTGTGCCTGAGCCACTCGCGTGCTTCGCGGTGGTAGCGGAAGCGGTGCTCGTGCCTGTGGAAGCGGCGGTTGTGCGCCCCGCCGAGTACGTGATGGAGAAACTCGTGGAAGACGATCGACTGGATGAAGAAATGCGGGACTTCCGGCGAGTCGAGGAGCGGATGGATCCGGATCACTTCGGTCGTGCGATGGTAGGAGCCGAGCCGGATGCTGCTCCGCCTTTTCCGCCGGATGCGCTTTCCCCACCGGATCTCCGGCCGGGAGTACTTGGGAAAATACTCGCGATGAATCTCCTGTGCGATCTGATCGAGATCGTAGAACCCCGACTCCGCACTGACCAGAAGCTCGTCGAATCCGTCGCTCAAGCCGTCCACCTCAGCTTCGCCCCCTCACTATGGCCACAACGTAATTGTCGACTTGGAGATACTTTTTCGCAATGTCTCTGATCTCATCGAGGGAGATCGCGTGGATCCTCTCCAGAAACCGCTCCGTGAAGTCGAGGCCCAGCCCGTAGAGGACGCTCCTCGCGATCTCCCCAGCCAGCGCGGCGTTGGTCTGCAGATGGATCTTCGTCGAGCCGGCGAGGTACGCCTTCGCCCGGGTGATCCCCTCCTCGGTGGTACCGTCTCCTCCAAGCCTCTGCAACTCGTCGAGGAGACTCCTTCTCGCCTCTTCTTCCTTCCCTGCTTCGGTCGCGATGTAGGCGACGAACGCACCGGCGAGCTCGCGGGAAGAGTCACCGGCATAGACGGAGTATGCGAGCGAGCGCTTGCTTCGGAGCTCGACGTACAGTCGGCCGGCCGCTCCCGACGCCACGTCCTGCAGCAGCCGGAGAACGGCCCAGTCGGGATGCGACGGCGGAACGGAGGGAAAAGCGATCGCGATTGCGGTCTGCTTCCGGTCGCGCACTTCGATCGTCTCGAGGCGCGTGCCCGGTTCGACCGGCGGAGTCAGTGGGCGATGGAGGCCCCGGCTCTTTCCGAGACGGCCGAACACCCGCTCCATCGAGTCGCGGACTCCTTCTGAATCGACGTCGCCGGTGACCACGATCGTCGCACCGTCCGCGACGATGTGCCCCTCGTACCAGGAGACGAGGTCGTCGCGTCCGAGAGATTCGATCACCGGAACGAATCCCCCGTCGGGGAGGCCGTAAGGATGTGGACCGTAGAGGGCTCCGAAGAGAAGCTGGAAGGGACGGGCGGAAGACGAATCGAGCGCACGGCGGATCGACGCGATCTGCAGGTGCTGCTCTTCCGCGATCTTCTCCTCCGGAAAGACCGGCGCGAGGACGACATCCGCGAGGATCTCCGCCGCGGGCTCGTAAAACTTCCGCAGCACTTCGAGTTTGAATCCGAAGAAGTCTTCGTCGACCACCAGACCGATCTGAGTGCCAAGGAGCTCGATCTCGCGATCGATCTCTTCGCCGCTCCGGTCGCGGGTGCCGCGGCGCATGCTGCGGGCCATCAGCTGGGTGATGCCGGCGTTCGAGGTGTTCTCCCGGACTCTCCCTCCGCGGAAGTAGATCGCCATGGAGACTGCCGGAGTTCCCATCCGTTCCCGCACGTAGAGCGACATACCGTTGGAGAGGACGAAGCTGCGAGTGGAATCTTTCGACGTGGCTCCTTTGAATCCGGCCGCGATCTCCGGCAGGGGGATCTCCGGAGGAGATTCGAGCGCATCCCTTCCCGTGCCGCGCAGCAGTTCCAGCGCGGACTCCCGCGTCGAGGGCGCGACGCCATGAGGAAGGTGCCGGAAGAGGGTCAGGTTTTCAGTCTGCAGATAGCGGTTGACGACTTCGCGTATCCGTTCCGCGTCGAGAGCCGCGATCCGGTCGAGATGGGCAGAGATTTTCTCGTAGCCGCCTCTCGCTTCGAAATAGGCGAGGGTGTCGGCCTGCCCCAGAACGTCTTCGAGCTCGAAGACGAATGCCGCCTCGATGCGGTTTCTCGCAAGCTCGAGCTCGTAGGCGACCGGCCCCCACTGCTTGAATCGTTCGATGCCCTCCATGATCCGACGCTCGGTCGTCTCCCGCTTCGCCGGGTCGTATGCCCCACGGACGATGAACATCCCCACGTCTTCGTAGACCGAATTGAATGCGCTGACCGAGCTCGCGGCGTCGGGAGCGACGGCACTCCGGAAAAGTCGTGAATAGCGGCCCGCGCCGAGGATCGAAGCTGCGATCACGAGAGCCTCTTCGTCCTCGTGGTTCTCGCCCGGAGTGTGCCAGCCGAAGACCGAGTAACCCTGCTGGATGTCGGCGAACGACTCACCGAAACGAAACTCCTCCTGCGGAGGTTCATCCGGGCCACGCTCCTTCCGGAGCTCCCCCTCCGGGATCGTCCCGAACGTGCTCTCCGCGATCTCGATCATCTTCTGTTGCGGTACGTCACCCGCAACGGAAACGATGATGTTCGACGGTCGGTAGAGGGTCTGGAAGAACGCGAGAAGGTCTTCGCGGCGGATGTTCCGGAGAACGTCGTTGGAGCCGATGCGCCACCTTCGCATCCGGTGACGGGTGAACGCGTTGGCGAACATCCGCTCCGTGGCGACGGCGGGTGGATTGTCGAACTTCCGGTTGGATTCTTCGATCACCACTTCCGCTTCGCGCTTCAACTCCTCGGGGTCGAAGAGGGGATTGGCGATGGCGTCCGCCTGGATCTCCATCCCTTTCGCGAACCCATCGGAAGGGAGAACGAAGTAGTAGTTCGTCGAATCGTAGATGGTCCCGGCGTTGCTGTATCCGCCGAGTCCGGTGACGTGAGTCGAGATCTCGTCGGCTCCGGGAAACCGCTTCGAGCCTTTGAAGAACATGTGCTCGAAGAGGTGCGCCATCCCGGCGACCTCGTCCGGTTCGTGGAAGTAGCCCGCGCGGACCCAGGTTTTGATGGCCACCACGCCGCGGCCCCGCTCCTCACGCGTGAGGAGGGTCAATCCGTTGGACAGTCTCGTCCGGCGGACGGACTCGAGGAACGGCTCGAGCGCCACGGCGGCTCCGTCTACCCGTGGCCCCCGAGCTTGGAGGCCAGCATCGAATTGATGCTGGTGGTGGCCAGCGCCGCCACCATTGACGATCCGGCAGCGATCGCATCATCCCCCTTCTTGTAGCCGACGAGGAACCCGATCCCCGCTCCGAGAAGAATGGCGGCGATCGGAAATCGGACCACCTGTTCACGCCACGCTTCCGGGAGAAGATTCTCGATCTCGTCGAACAGCGCCTGAGGGCCGCCTTCGAACAGGGCCGAGCCCATCGCAGCGGCGCGATCCCGAACCACGTCCTCGTAGTCCACGCCTTCGGCTGAACTGTCGAATTCCTCTTCAATCAACGCCGAACCCTCCTACTCTTCCTCTTCATCGCCGCGGCGCCGCAGCATCAGGCCGACCACGAACCCGACACCGATCGACATGAGCAACGCCTTTCCGGGGTTGGCCTGCACGTACGCGCGCAGACGCTCACTCATTCCCTGAAGATCGACGTCCTGAACTTTCTCACGCACGGCCGAGTAGCGGTTTTTCATCGACTCGGATGCCGAATCGAATTTCTCTTTCACGTTCTCACTCGCCTCGGAGTACTTCTGTTCGACGAATTCTTTTGCGCGATTGACTTTCGCACCGGTCGAGGTCGAGCTCGACTCCGGAGTCCTGCCGGTGGGCTGTTCTCTCTCCTCTGCCATGCCTACCTCCATGTTACTCACCGCGCGATTCCGCGCCGGTGGGGGGTTATCACATCACCAAAGTTCGTGAATTACAACTTATGTCGCCCGAGTGCGAACGGCCCTGTTCGGCGAAATCCAATTCGCCGCCGGAGTCCGATTCGCTCCCCGGCTCCGGCACCTCAGGCGGATCCACTCGGCTGAAAAACGACCGCATCGGACTGCTTGCAGCGCGCGTGCCGCGACCGCCGTCTCCGGGAGCCGGGCCTCCGCCCGTTTCCTTCTCTCCCCGACTCTGGCACTCTTACACGCGATGGGACTGGAGATCCGGCTCGAAGGCGTGAGCCACGAGTACGAAGAAACCGAAGAATCCGCGGCAGTCCTCGCCCTCCACGACGTCGAGCTCGAGATCGCAGAGGGAGAATTCGCGATCCTCAAAGGACCATCCGGCAGCGGGAAATCGACGCTCCTCAATCTGCTGGGCGCGGTGGACCGTCCTTCAGCCGGCCGGGTCTTCCTCGGCGCGACCGAAACGTCCCGACTCTCGGAACACGACCTCACCATCCTGCGCCGCCGCTCGATCGGATTCATCTTCCAGTCGTTTCTCCTCCTTCCCACACTGACGGTCGCCGAGAATGTCGCGTTTCCTCTCGAACTGCTGGGCCGCCCGCGCAGCGAAGTCCGGGGCCTCACTGAAGAGGTCCTCGCGCGCGTCGGACTGGGCGGCCGCACGGGGCATCTCCCCCACCAGCTCTCTGGCGGCGAGATGCAGCGGGTGGCCATTGCCCGGGCGATCGTACATTCTCCGGAGCTGATCCTCGCGGACGAGCCGACCGGAAATCTCGACACCACCACCGGCGACTCGATCCTCGAGCTGATCCGCTCGATTCACGAGCTCTACTCGCCGACCATCGTGATGGCGACACACTCCGAGCGGGCGGCGGCATACGGCGGGTCGAGCATCGAAGTCGTCGACGGGGCCGTCGCACGAGCGGAGCGGCAGTGAGCGGCGGCTTCCGCACCATCTTCTCGGGACTCGTCCTCCGGCCCCTCACTCGCGAGATCGGCCGCTCACTTCTGACCGTCGCAGGCGTTGCAGTCGGAGTTGCAGTCCTGGTCGCCATTCAGCTCGCGAACCGGAGCGCCATCCGATCATTCGAGGAATCGGTCGACGCGATCGCCGGCCGCGCCAATTATCAGATCGTTTCCGATGCCGGTCCGCTCGACGAGCGGATCCTTCTACGGCTTCGGCCGATCTGGTCTTCCGGTGGCCATTTCGCGCCGGTGATCGAGCTCGACGGCACGCTCTCCGACAGCGGCATCCCGGTCCACATCCTCGGCGTCGACCTCCTCTCCGATCTCCGATTCCGTGACTACCGCTATGCGAGCATCGTCACCGGGAACGCGCCGGGGAGCGGCACCGGCGGGCTCTCACGCGGTCAGGCTTACCTCGGGCTGTTCCGGAGCGAATCGGCCGTGGTGCCGGTCGGATTCGCGAACGAGCACGATCTCCGGCTCGGCAGCCATCTGGTTCTCGACGTCGGGGGCGTTCCACGCCCGCTCGTCATCCGCGGAATCCTTCAGCCGGTCGGCCCGGCGACGTCGTTCAACGGAAACATTGTCGTGGTCGACATCTCCGTCGCACAGCGGAGTTTCGGGATGATCGGAAAGCTCACCCGGATCGACCTCCTCCTTCCCGAACCTCTCTCTCCGTCTCTCCAGAAGGAGATTCTCGCTGCAATTCCCTCTCAGGCTCGTTTCGAGCGCCCGCAGCGGCGGAACCAGCGGGTGGGCGAAATGCTCGAGGCCTTCCGGGTGAATCTCTTCGCCCTGGCTGGAATCGCTCTGCTGGTCGGGATCTTCCTCGTCTACAACACCGTTCTGATCTCCATTCTCCGGCGGCGGCGCGACGTCGGGATCTTCAAGACGCTCGGAGCGTCTCCTCGTCAGGTGTTTTCGGCATTTCTCACCGAAGGTGCCACGTTCGGGGTCATCGGTTCACTAGCCGGGATCGGGCTGGGATACGCGATGGCGTGGTCGACTCTCGACCTGATCGGCCGGACCATCAACTCCCTCTATGTGCGCACGTCGCCGCAGACGATCGAATTGACCGGCGGGGTGGTGTGGGCCGCTCTCGCCGTCGGAACGCTGACTGCCATCTTCGCTGCGATTCAGCCGGCCGCGGAAGCCGCGCGCATGCGGCCGGATGCCCTCATCCGGCCGGGGATCTACCAGCGGGTCTCGGGAACGCGACAGAATCTCCTGGTCGGAGTCGCTGCAGGCCTGACCCTCGCCGCGGCACTCCTCACCCGGGTGCCGCCCATCCGCGGGGTCGCGGTGGGCGGGTATCTGGCCGTGATCGCGATCGTCGGTGCGCTCGCGGTGGCCACCCCCGCGGTGCTGCGGTGGACGGCTGCGATCCTGAAGCCTCTCTTCCACGGAATCTTCGCCGTCCCGGGCCTCCTCGCTGCAGCGAGCATCCCCGCGTCGCTTCGCCGGACCGCGGTAGCGACCGCCGCACTCTCAGTTGCGGTGGGAATGATGGTCGCGGTGGCTCTGATGATCGGGAGCTTCCGGGAAACCGTCGCGGCATGGGTCGCACAGACAGTCCAGTCGGACCTCTGGCTACGTCCCTCACACGGCCTCGGAAACGGCAGCGAAGCGGTCGCTGTCTTCCCCGCGACGATCTCGGCAGATCTGGACGGTCTACCTTTCATCGCGGCGTACGACCGGTTTCGCAGCCGGAACGTCGTGTACCACGACCGCCTGGTGGAGATCGGGAGCGGCGATTTCGAGGTCGGGATGCGGTTCGGAAAGCTCCCGATGGTGAGTCCCGGGAGCTCCTCGGAGGCGTTGAGGGACGCGATTCGGAAGAAGGGCGTGATCGTCTCCGAGAGTTTCGGATTGAAGTTCGACAAGGGAGTGGGAGACGAAGTGACGCTCCCGACCTCCAGCGGCATGCATCCCTTCCCGATCACCGGCGTCTATCGCGACTATTCCAGCGATCGCGGTCTGGTGGTCATGGACCGCGCACTGTACGTGTCGATGTTCGGTGACGACTCGATCAGCACGATTGCGATCTTCCTTCGAAAGGGAACGGACATCGAGGCGGCGAGACTCGCCATCGAGAAGCGACTGGGATCGAAATACCGGCTCTTCGTTCTCACCAATCGGAACATCCGGCAGGAGGTGATGCGGATTTTCGATCAGACTTTCCTGATCACTTATGCCCTGCTGGTGATCTCCATCCTCGTGGCGGTCCTGGGGATCGTGAACACGCTCTCTGCGTTGATGCTCGAAAGGCGTCGCGAGCTCGCTCTGCTCCGGGTGACCGGAATGACCCGTGGACAGCTGACTGCGATGTCGACGCTGGAGGCGACGGTGATCGGAATCGCCGCGACCGTGCTCGGCGCGGCTTCGGGGTGGGCACTCTCCTGGATCCTGATCTTCGTGATCAACCGGCAGTCGTTCGGATGGACGATCGAATTCGCCGCCCCGTGGTCCACTCTCGCGCTCCTGCTCGTGGCGACATTCCTGGCGACGGTCCTCTCGGGCGCGATTCCCGCGCGCCTGGTGGTGCGGAGCGATCCGATCCGGCATCTGAAAGTGGAGTAGCGCTCTTATCTCACGCTACGTCGCTGCGCAGCCGACTCGCCCTGAGTCGAGAAAGTGGCTCGCAGTCGCTATCCGCGATCTCCGGCCGTGATTCTTCGCTGCTGCTGTCACGCACGGGAAGACGTGCCATCCGTCGGAACTCCCTGAATGGAAGGGAAACGTCATGCGACAGCTGTCGGGTTGCCGGCCGATCGGGGTGTGCCTGTTCCGCGCGATGCCTGAACGCGATGAAGTGGTGAGAAGAACCGAAACGCAAGCTCCTTCACGGGTTCGGCCCCCGCGCTACGAAGAGGCTACGCGCGTTGCGAGCGATCCCGGGAAGGGAGGTCGGGGTCCAGTCGACGAGAACGGCGCGGCTCCCTCCAGGGATCGGCTCTCCCCGTCTGCACCGTCCCGCACGTTTTCTGTTAGATTTCTGCCATGAGATGGCTTGCTCTCGCTCTTCTCCCCCTCTTTGCACTCCCCGCACTCGGAGGTGAGCCGCCGATGGATCCCGCCGTCGCAGGGCGTTTTGCAGACCTGGCCCTTGCCTGCGTCCAGAAGGAGTACCCGAACAAGATCGCTCACGTGATGCAGAGCGATGCGGACGCGAAGACGCCGAGGGCACTGACGCCGGCGTTCTACGGCTGTTTCGACTGGCACTCGGCGGTCCATGGACACTGGATGCTGGCGCGCCTCGCCCGCCTCTATCCCGACCAGCCTTTCGCCGCCAGGGCGAAGACCGCGCTTGCCGGGAACATCACTGCGGATCACATCCGGAGCGAGGTCGCGTACTTCAACGGCCCCGGCCGCGCCAGTTTCGAACGTCCCTACGGACTCGCCTGGCTGTTGCAGCTCGGTACGGAGCTGCGCGAGTGGAACGACCCCGATGCGAAGCAGTTGTCGCAGAACCTCCAGCCTCTGGAAACGGCCGTCGCGGCCCGGCTCAGTGAATGGCTCCCCAAGCTCGAGCACCCGATCCGGTCGGGTGAGCACTCCCAGACTGCGTTCGCGCTCGGGCTGATCTCCGACTGGGCGGAGAGCAGCGGAGACGCGGCGATGAAGAGCCTGGCGGAAAAGAAGATTCGCCAGTTCTATGTACCCGACCGGGATTGCCCACTCAGCTACGAGCCGTCAGGCGAAGATTTTCTCTCGCCGTGTCTCGCCGAAGCGGATGTCGTGCGCCGGGTGCTCAAGCCGGCCGAGTACGCGGCATGGCTGGGACGTTTTCTTCCGGACGTGCCGCTGGACGGTTCAACCGGGTGGCTCACTCCCGAAGTCTCGCCCGACCCGACGGACGGTAAACTCGCGCACCTCGACGGACTCGACCTGAGCCGTGCGTGGATGCTGGAAGGCATCGCATCCGGACTCCCCGCTGCGGACCCGCGGGTCAAGTCCCTTCAGGCCACCGCGAGAGCTCACGCGCAGCAGGGATTGGCGGCGGTGACCGGTGAGCATTACGAGGGAGGCCACTGGCTGGGAAGCTTTGCGACGTATCTCATGACGCGCCGCGGAATTCGCTGATCTCGGGTTCGCGACACCGGCGGCACCGGACCACCCGCCGCCCTCTTCGAGGCGGCCCGGTGCTACACTGGATCTTTCGAACAGGAGACGGCGTCCCTCCACCGGAGGTCGCCAGAAAGGTCCATCGGCGGTGGTCGAGAGCGACGCACTCGAGAACCGCTCCGACGAGGGAGCGCTCAGATTCAACCTCGCGGTTCAACGGAGCCGGCTCGCGATCTACGTCGTCAGCTTCGTGATCGCGGGGATTGCGAAGCTCACCGGAACCCTCGACGTCAGCTGGACCGCGGCGATCATCGCACTCGTGGTCTGCGTGGCGCAGACTCTCTTCTTTTACCGGCTCTTCCAGCAACGCGTCGACGAACGGCTGGGGATGGATCTCAACCCTTACTGGATCGCGATCGACGCGCTCGCAACCACCACTGCGGTCTACCTCACCGGCGGCGCCCAGAGTCCATGGTTCATCTGGTACATCGCCACCGCCGGCGCAGCGGCCTTCGTCCTCGATCTCCCCGGACTGGTCGCAGTGGTTCTCGGCGACTCGATCCTCTACATCGGAATGCTGGTGTACGGCGGAGAGATCCGTGGGCTCGATCACGTCTTCTTTCTCGCCATGATGCGACTCCTCTTCCTCTTCGGCGCGTCGAGTTTCTTTCTCGCCGGTATCCTCAATCTGAAGCGGAAGCGCATGCTGATCCGTAATCTCCGCAACGAAGATGGTCGGAAGATGGACGAGCTCGTCCGGCTGACCCGGCAGCTCGAGGAACGGACGCAGGAGCTCTCCGAATCGAACCGCCGGATGTTCGAGGCTGATCGGATGAAGAGCCAGTTCCTCGCGACCGTCAGCCACGAGCTGCGCACGCCGATGAACTCGATCATCGGTTTTTCCGAGATTCTGGTGCAGCGGCTGGAAGGTGCGGCCGATCCGAAACATCTCGCATTCCTGCGCAACATTCTGACGTCCGGTCAGCACCTGCTCGACGTCATCAACGACATCCTCGATCTGGCTAAGATCGAAGCCGGGAGGATGGAGCTCCATCCGGAGACCTTCCGCAGCGACGACGCAATCGAACTGGTCTGCAACGTGGTGCGCGGGATGGCCGTGCAGTACGGCGTCGACATCGCGACGGAACTCCCTCAGGATCTCCCCGCGCTGCGAAGCGATCCGGCCAAATTCAAGCAGATCCTCTACAACCTCCTTTCCAACGCCATCAAGTTCTCTCCTGCCGGCTCGACCGTGTCGGTTTCCGCGCGGAAAGTCGAGGCGGAGAAAAGAGAGGACGAAGCTCTCGAGATGGCGGTCACCGATCATGGGAACGGGATCCCTCCGGAGGAGGTCCCGCACGTGTTCGACGAATTTCACCGCGTGGCGCAGCCGCAGAGCTGGACCGAGGGGACGGGGCTCGGACTCGCCCTCGTCCGGAGGTTCGTCGAGATGCAGGGAGGCGCAGTCCGGGTGGAGAGCGAGGTCGGCGCAGGAAGCACGTTCTTCTGCATGCTGCCGCTCCACGGCGTCAGACCGCCCGCGCCCATACCCGGCCGCGGAGCGCACTCCGTTCCTCCCCCCGTAGGTTGGGAGCGGGATCTCCCGATCGCGACTCTCGACAGAAACCTCGGCGCCTCGAACGAACATTGAAGGGGGAGCGGAACCTTCATTGACGGAGCGGAGAGAATATTGCGGCACGGACGAGACGAATGGGTATCAATTACTGCGTGCAATCAGCGTGATTGATATACATATCATTTATATCGTTCATTTATCGATTCTGAATTCTGCATTCATTTTCGTCAAGGCCGCAGCGATTCGTCATACCCCGTCATCTCGACGTAACCCTCGCCCTGCACCGGAGTCCCGCCGGCTCGGCCGTCGACGTGAACCGCACCTTCCCAGTAGGTCACCCCGGTCGACTCTGTCGTCGCGAGCTCCTGATCGCGCATCACCGGATCGAGGGTGATCCGAAGTCCGAGGGGCCGCACCGTGAGTGTCCAGCCCATGGGGTACGTCGCTCCTGTCGCGGGAGAGGTCCACGACCCGCGCGGCTCGATCAGGAATTCGTCATGGCGGAGATGGATCACCCGTCCGTCCGCCGCGACGAAGGATCCGGACGAGGTGTCGGCGATGCGGCCGTTCCTCTGTCTCATCTGATACAGCATCAGTTCGGTGTGGTCGTCGAGCTGCACCGAGAACCAGTCCCAACCCGCCTGAGCTTCGGAAAGCGTCGCGCTGCCGAACTCGTGATCCATCCAGACCGTGCCGTTGCACCGCCGAGTGACTCCTTTCGAGCGGATGGTGCCGCTCGCTGCGATTCGGGTGTAGGAGTAGTAGTGGGAGGCATAGCCGATTCCCGGCGCCTTGACGCTCACGCCGTTCTCGCCGTGGATCGCCGGCGGCTTGAGAGGAGTGAGCACGAGATCGACGGCGTCGCCGCCCGACGCCGCATGCAGACTCCAGCTTCCATCCTCTCTGGTTTCGACGTGCCATCCCTCGTTGAACACCGAGAGACGTCCTGTTGCCGCCATGGCGGTGTAGGGGCTCTCGCGATTGAGCCGTTCGGCATACCGGAAGTCTCCGTCGGGTATGTCGGTGAGCGCGAAGTGCGCCATTGCGAGGTCGTGGAGATCCCACGCCGTCCGGCTCTCGTTACCCGGCGGCCGCACTCCGACGCGGAAAAACGTCACCTCGAATCCGTACTCCCGCTCATCGGAAGAGAAGAGGTGACCGGTGAAATACCACCATTCGTTCTGGTATCCGGGATGCGCCCCCTGGTCTTCCGGAAAGTGGAATTCGTAGCCGGGTAGAGCAGGGAGGTATCCGGCTTCGACCGCCGGGGCGGTGCCGGCAGCGGAACCGGGGGGAGTTGCGTGACCCGCAACCGTGAAGGCGGCGAGGACCAGCACGAGGAGCCCGGCGGGGGCCAGGTGAACACCGCGCCGAGCGGTTTCTCGCCGGAATCGGGCCACGTCGTTCAAACCTCCGGTCATCTGAGACTTGCGAACTGTATAATATCGACTTCCATGGGAGAGCCGGTGGCAAAGTCGCCGCGACGATTCAGCGCTGATGACGCATCGATCCCGATCGACGCGAAGGATCTCGCTGCGCTCGCGCGGCGCTACGCCGACCAGGCGATGTACGACGAGGCGATCCACCTGTACGAGATGGCGTGCAAGCTCACGCCCGGCTCGGTCGCCCTGCGTATCAATCTCGCTCGAGTGGTCGATCTGAAGAAGCAGGCCGAAACCACCCGCTTCGAACAGGTCCGGCGCGACATCAACGCAGAGCGGTCGCGAGACGAGATCGACTCTTCTCAGTACATCGGTCTTGCGCAGCACTACATCGAGAAGGACCAGACCACCAAGGCGATCGAGCTGCTCGAGATCGCCAAGCTGAAGACGCCCAGCAGCCACCGTCCCTACGAGATTCTCGGACGACTCTACTTCTCGGAAGGGGAATGGGAACAGGCGTGGGAAGAGATCCGGATCGCACGCAAATTCAACCCGTTCGACCGTGAGCTGGCCGAGCTCTCCGGGCGCATCCAGTTCGAGCTCAAACGATTCGGAGATTCTCTCGACGACTTCGTCGACGCGTTCCTCCTCTCCACCGATCAGAAGGGAGAGGGCTCGGAGCCGATCCGCCGGATGATCAACACGCTCAAGCGGATCCTGTCGCTGGAGACCAAAGAGCTGAACGCCCGAATCCGGGACCGGGTCGAACATCTGCAGCTTTGCACCGAACGGCTGGAGTTCCGGAAAGAGAACCTCTTCCGCGTGGAGCGGAAAGAGCTTCGGGCGATCGTCGCGAAGGTCAATCGCGACGTGGAGAAGCGAGAGAATCTGATCCAGATCGCGTCGGAACTGAGGAAGCTCGGTACGTTCCGTCACATGAAGGATGAGCAGATCTTCCGCCTCTCCCGCTTCGCGAGGCTGGTCGAATCCGGCTCGGGTGAGTTTCTCTTCCACGAGAACGATCGTTCGATGGACTTCTACATCATCCGCGACGGACGGATCGAAGTGCGGAAAGAGACGCCGTTCGGCCCGCAGCGCCTTGCGGAGATCGGAGCGGACAAGATCGTCGGCGAGATGAATTTCATCGACCGGACCCACCGCTCTTCCGACGCGATCTCCCTCTCCGACACCGCCTGCTACTCCTTCTCCTTCAGCGCGCTCGATCAGATGATGGACGAGGACAAGGAGATCGCGGTGGCGCTCCACTGGGCGTTCTGGCGGTCGCTCTCCGAGAAGGTGCGCGACGCGAACGAACAGCTGAAGTCGTTCTTCGTCGAAGATGCGAAGCGGGGTGGCGGTCGCAAGAAGATCGAAGGTGTCCGCGAAACGCAGGAGGTGCGGGTCCGTTCGGAAGACAAAGTGGACCTGTTCCGTGAGCGCGGTCTCTCCGCGGCGGAAATGAAGCTCCTCGCCACCTTCTCGAGTGAAGAGAGATTCCGTTCCGGGTCGATGATCATGCGGGAAGGGGAACAGGGCGACAAGCTCTACATCATCCTCGATGGCCGGGTCCGTATCTCCAAATTCATACCGGGCGTCGGGGAGGAAGCGCTTGCGGTCCTCGATCGAGGCGATTTCTTCGGCGAGATGGCACTGATCGACGACAGCGTACGCTCCGCCGATGCGAAGGCTCACGAAGCCGACGCAACCGTCCTCTCCATCGACCGCGCGACGCTCAACGAGATCCTGGCAATGGATCCGCACGCATCACTGCAGTTCCTGAATCTGCTGTGCCGGATGATCACGCGGCGGCTTCGGGAGATCAATGACAAGATCGTGCAGTGGAAGTACATGTCGGGCGGCTTCTGAAACCCGTCTGCATACCGCCACTCGCGCGGACGATCGCGAGAATCAATTGCCGACTTTCATCGCCACCAATCCAGCCACCACCGACGTCGTCGCGTTTTCCTCTCCCTTCGCGCCGTTCCTCCCATGGATCTTTTTCGCCGGCTTCTTCCTCGGGTTCTGGCTCGTCTTCCGGTTTCTTCTCCCCGTCGCAGGGCGGCTCGCACGCGGAATCTGGAGGCGGACGACCCGAATGGGGGTCCGCTGGTCGTGGGCGGCTGCCCGGGTCGACGTGCTCCGGCACCAGTTCGGCGGAGCGGTCGATTACCTCCCGATCGTCATCCTTCTCGCGGCGGCCATCGGCGTGGCAATGGTCGCCGGGGACGGTTTTCTCGATCTGGCGGAGATGGTTCACGGCCAGAGTCCAGCCCTCGCGGCGGTCGATCAGCAGGTCCACGCGCAGGCACTCTATTATCGCGGCCGCTCGGCCACGGCGTTCTTCACCACAATGACCCGGATCGGAACACCGGTGGGTGTCGGGATCATCACCCTCGCCGTCGGGGCGGTCCTGATGTGGAAACGGCAGCGGGCACTCGCCATCTACCTGGTCGGCACCGCGCTCGGCGCGGGACTGCTGGACCTCGAGCTGAAGAGCTTCTTTCACCGCGCCCGCCCCGCTCTCGCCGAAGCTCTGATGAAAGCTCACGGTTTCTCGTTTCCCAGCGGTCACGCGCTCGGATCCACCGCACTTTACGGCGCGCTCGCATGGGTCGTCTTTCGGATCGCCTCGCGCTGGAGGGTCCGCTCGGCTGCGTTCGCCTTCGCGACGACCATGGTCCTCGCGATCAGCAGCTCGCGTCTCTACCTCGGGGTTCACTGGATGTCCGACATCGGCGCAGGGATCGCGGCCGGGTTGGTCTGGCTGATCGGGACCACGACGGCGCTCGAAGTCGGCCGGCGGATTCGCGCAATGCGAAGAACGCGCGGACCGATCGCGGCCGAAGAGTGAGTCGAAACGGAGCGATCTCCGGCCGGAGCGATCGACGAAGAGGTCAGGGCCGGAACCGACGCACGTCGTCTTCCGCAGCGGGCGGACGCTGCGGTCCATGAACTTCCCTCACCAGCTGGGTGATCGTCACCGCGCCGAGGGTCTTCACCACGCAGTCGTCGAACGCGGAGAAGAGCCGCGCGATCGACTCCTTCACCCGGTCTTCGTCGCCGGTCAACGGCAGCTCGCGATTGCCTCCTTCCATCACCCGAAGAACCTCTTCCACGGAGATCTTGTCGGGATCGAATCCGGGGACGAAGCCTTCCCAGTCGCCTCCGATCTCTTTCACGAGCTGCTGGTCCTCGAGCCGACGGAGAACGTTCATCATCTGCCGGTCGGTCGCGCCGAACACTTCCGCCAGACGGTACGAGGAAGGCGCGTCTTCACGCATCTCGAACCGGCGGGTGATCTCGACCAGTGAACGGAGCGCGAAGTACGTGTCGTAGCGCGGATCCTCGTGAAGCTGAAGCTCGGACGCGCGGAGCACGCCTCTGAGGTTCTGGAAAACGAAGCTGATTTCGACGCCGAGAAGGACGATCACCCACATCAGCTCGAGCGCGACGAGAAAGACGATCAGGAGGCCGAGGGTACCGTAGATGATGTTCAGACGTCCGGCGAACAGGCGCGCGGTGTACCAGCCGAACGCGCTCCGAACGAGCTCGAAGAGAATGGATGTGATCGCCGATCCGAGAACCGCCGCCTTGAACGTGGCGCTGGTGGCCGGAACCAGCCAGAACAGCATGGTGAATGCGACAAAGAGCATCAGCAATGGCAGAAGTGTCAGGACCAGGTCGCTGCTGACGTACCGGCTGACGTACGGGCTCTTCTGCAGAGACGACGTGGTGGTGAAGGAAAGCCCGATCAGGAGCGGTCCCCAGAACAGCAGCATGGTGAACGCGCGCAGCTTCTGACGATAGCCACGCGCTTTCGGCACCTTCCAGATCTTGTTCACGGTGTCTTCGACGGCCATGAAGAGCTCGAACGAGATCAGGAGAAAGACGACCGCGCCGAACGTCGACGCGGTCTCGGCGTTCTGTGCGAACCGGTTGATGTGGTACGCGATCTCGCCGGAACGGTAGGGAACGATCAGGTTCAGAATCGTGTCGAGCTGGGCCCGGAAATCGGGGAAGAGACGAGCGAAGTAGTTCCGGATGACGTAGGAGAACGCGACCACCAGCGGAACGAGCGAGAGGAGCGTGGTGTACGCCAGCGACGCGGCGCGAGTCAGAATCTGGTTGCGAAGGGACTCGCGCACGACTTCGCGCAGAAACAGAAATCCCCCGATCGCATGAATTCGGAAGCGGTGCTTCCCCTGGGCGCTCCTCCGGTAGATCAGGACCGCTTCGTCCGTCCAGAAGGAGAGGAGGCTCCGCCTGATCTCCTGAATCCGCTCTCTGGCCGATCGGCGTCCGCCGGGATGCTGCGGTTGTTCGCTCATATCCTCCCGCAATCGGTTCCGGTGTATCCGAGATCCGTCCCAGTATAGACGACTGAACGGAGAACCATTCGGAGACGCACGTCGCCGGCATCGTCAGCGGCAGGCTGCACGGACTCGCATGGTCCGATGTCGAGGGTTACTTTCCGAGTTTGCGGCACTCTCCCTTTCGAGTTGCGAGAACCGGGTGCAAAGTAGAGACCGGAACGACAGTTCTGCCCGCCGTGCGCAGGGGCATTGCATAATGTCGGGGCAGAGATGAGTGAGCCGATCATACCGGAGGTCTACGAACCGGATGAAGCGCTTCCGCCGGACCTGGTGGCGCTGCGCCGATTCGCGGTCCTCCTCGACACAGCAATTCCGATCCCCGGCACCCGGCGGAGAGTGGGGCTGGATGCCGCGCTCGGGTTGATTCCGGGAGTCGGCGACGTCATCGGCGGAGTCCTTTCATTCTGGATCGTGATCGGGGCCATCCGCCATCGGGTTCCGCTCCGCTGGATCGCGCGGATGCTGATGAACATCGCCATCGACATGATCGTCGGAGCCATTCCGGTGGCCGGCGATATTTTCGACGTCTTCTTCACCGAGAACGTCGGCAACGTCGACATCGTCATCCGTCATCGTGATCGGAAACGGCCTCCGCGCGGTGGTGGCGACATCGTCGCCGGCGCCGTCATCGCGATCGTGATCTGTTTCCTGATCTCCGTTCTGGTCCTGGCGCTCATCGTCTTCGGTGTGATCTTCCTGCTCCAGCACGCCGGACGGACCTTCTGATGCTGTTCCGAAAAAACAAGCCATCGAAGTATCCGCGAAGGCCGACGCTGCCGATCGTGCGACGGAAAGCGCCGCTTCACTATCAGCTGCGCCATCAGTTCGGTGTTCGGGACGAAGCGTTTCCCCGCTCCATCGAGGCGATGACCGGAGCTCCTCTGCTCGATGGCAATTGCGTCGATGTGCTGGAGAACGGGGTGCGTTTCTTTCCTTCGATGCTCGAAGCGATCCGCGAATCGAAACAGACCATTACCCTGGAGTTCTACATCTACTGGGATGGAGAGGTGGGGAGGACGTTCGCCGAAGCACTGGCGGAACGAGCCCGCGCCGGGGTGAGCGTCAAGGTCATTCTCGACGCGGTCGGCTCTGCGACGATGTCCAAGGCCTTGATCGACTTTCTCTCACAGAACGGAATCGAGATCACCTGGTATCACGCGATCCGCTGGTACAACCTCTCGCGGATCAACCACCGGACTCACCGGAAGCTGATGATCGTCGACGGAAGGATCGGCTTCTGTGGAGGATTCGGAATCGCGGACCTGTGGCAGGGTGACGCCGACTCTCCCGATCACTGGAGGGAAACCGTGGTCCGCGTCGAAGGGCCCGCCGTGACCCAGATGCAGTACGCCTTCATGGACAACTGGCTCAAGAGCCGGGGCGAAGTACTTCCGGGTCCGGCGTACTTTCCGCGGGTCGAACCCTGCGGTCCCTATCTCGTGCAGATCACCAAGTCGTCGCCATCGGAAGGGGTTTCCGCAGCGAAACTTCTCTACATGCTGCTGATCGTCAGTGCGACCCGAACCATCCGCATCACCAGCGCCTACTTCATCCCCGATCGCGACATGATCCGGGCGCTCGAGGACGCGGTCAGGCGCGGTGTCGACGTCAAGGTGATCGTTCCCGGCCGCTGGACGGACGTACCGATCGCACGCCAGGCGAGCCGGATGCACTACGACATTCTCCTCCGTCGCGGACTCCACCTCTACGAATACCAGAACACGATGATTCACGCGAAGACGATGGTGGTGGACGGAATCTGGTCGACCATCGGATCTTCGAACTTCGACGTCCGCAGCTTCCGTCTGAACGACGAAGTCAACGTCAACGTGTACGACGAGCGAATCGCTGCACGGATGGAAGAGGGTTTCGAACGCGATCTCGCCAACTCGATGGAGATCACACTGACTAAATGGGGACGCCGTTCGGTCTGGGCGCGGACCAAGGAGCTGATGGCCGGACTCCTGAAGCCTCAGCTCTGACGACGGCGACGGGCAGATGCGGGGCTCTGGAACTCGTATCTCTCTTCACTTCCGCCCGTACTGTTTCTCGTAATACGCTTTGTACTCTGCACTCTTCTCCTTGATCGCCCGCCACCACGCTTCGTTCTCGACGTACCAGCGAACGGTGCTCTCCAGAGCCTGATCGAACGGCGTGTCGCAGCGGAAACCGAGCGCAGCGAGTTTGCTGCTGTCGAGCGAGTAACGACGGTCATGCCCCTGCCGGTCTGCGACCTTCCGGATCAGCGATTCGGGCTTGCCCGTAATCTGGAGAATGCGGTGGGTGATCTCGCGATTCTCGCGTTCATTGCCGCCGCCTATGTTGTACACCTCGCCGTTCGCACCATGCTCGATCAGGAAGTCGACCGCCGCACAGTGGTCATCGACGAACAGCCAGTCACGGATGTTCCTTCCGTCGCCATACAGGGGCAACGGCTGGTCGTCGATTGCGTTGGTGACGAAGAGAGGAATCAGCTTCTCCGGATACTGGTAAGCGCCGAAATTGTTCGACGCACGTGTGACGACCACCGGCAGCTCATACGTCTGCCCGTACGCATATGCCATCCGGTCACCACCGGCTTTGGACGCCGCATACGGATTGCGCGGGTTCAGGGGATCGGTCTCGCGAAATGAACCTTCTTCGATCGATCCGTAGACTTCATCCGTGGAGATCTGGACGAAACGACGGAGAGAAGGAGCGTGCTTTCGTGCCTCTTCCAGCAGGACCAGGACCCCGTGGACGTCCGTCTGAATGAACGTCCCCGCTTCCATCAGGGAGCGGTCGACGTGCGTTTCCGCCGCGAAGTTCACCACGACTTCGATGCCGGCCCCGTCGATTCCCTCGTACGCACGAGCAACGTCCTCCGGGTTCGCAATGTCGCCCTGCATGAAACGGTAGTTCGGACGGCCTTCGAATTCGGCGAGGTTCTCCCGTATCCCGGCATAAGTCAGCTTGTCGAGGTTGACTACAGTCGCCTCGTCGCCGTAGCGACCGAAGAGATACCGGATGAAGTTCGACCCGATGAAACCTGCACCGCCCGTGACGAGATAACGCATACTTTCTTTCCTGTTCGCTGCCGGCTGTCCGCCGGTTCGGTCGCTGCTTTCTAGCAGGTTTCCTCAACCGTGACAACTCGTCCGGCCGGACCAGATTCTCTTTCCCGGCCACACACCTTTCGGCTCGCTCTCGGATTTGCGCGGGCCGCCCCGAGTCGTCGATGATGTCGCCCAAGAATGTTCGTCAGAGGGGGCGCGAGGGCCTCCGGACTGGTTCCGGAAGTCGAGCCGTGACGTGTCGCGTGGTGCGGCGCCGCGCGACACCATGACACCAGGAGTGAATCGATGAATCTGATCGCGAAGTACTTTTTCCGTGGAGTGGTGATCGTCGTACCGATCGTGATCACGGGCTACGTTTTCTACCTAGCGTTCGTCACCGTCGACCGTCTCATCCCGTTTCCTTTCCCGGGTGTGGGTTTCCTGGTCACCATTGCAGTGGTCCTGGCTGTCGGCGCTGCGGCTTCGAATTTCATCGGCCGCAGGCTTCTGGCGCTCCCCGACCGGTTGTTCAAACGAGCGCCGATCGTGAAGATCGTCTATTCGTCGGTGCGCGACCTGATCGAAGCGTTCGTCGGAGACCAGAAGCGGTTCGATCGTCCTGTCCTGGTGCAGCTCTCGGACGTGGTCGACGCGAAAGTGGTCGGGTTCGTCACCCGTCAGGACCTCGAGTTCCTCCGGATCGAGGGTCACGTCGCAGTGTACCTTCCGCAGTCATACAACTTCGCTGGTAATCTGCTGGTGGTTCCGACCGAGAGGATCTCTCCAATCGACGCGGAGAGCTCGAGAGTGATGGCGTTCGTCGTCTCCGGCGGTGTCTCGGGAGTGGACTGACTGAAATCGGAATGACCGTTCCCGCACTCAGGTTGAGATTCGATAAGATGCCGGGAGCGCAGGCGGGCGTCCGTTTCGTGCTCCGAGAGGATGGAATGACTCGTAACCTGGCCCTCTGCTCAGCCTCGCTCCTGCTGTTCTCCTTCGCCTGCACGTCCGCTCCATCTCCTGCGACATGGATCCAAACGCCGGCGCCGACAGCCTCACCAGGCCTCACGGAGCATCAGGAAGCCCGGATTCTCCGTCTCGAAGACCGGCGAGAGTTCGATCAGGATCTTTTCGAGACTCTCTCGACCGATGCAAACCCTCGAGTCCGGGCGAGAGTCGCACTGGCGCTGGGACGGATCGGCCCTTCGACGTTCGTCGATGCGAACGGAAACGGAGTCCTCGACCCCGGTGAGAAGCGCGCCGGAGTGGCAATTGTCGAGCGCCTGGCCACCGATCCCGATACCTCGGTCCGGCGAACGGCAGCTTTCGCCCTCGGGGAGATCGGCGATTCCTCCGCCATCCCGACCCTTCTGGGAGCGGGGAGCGACGCGCAGCAGCCGGACGTCGCCTCGGAGGCCGTCGAGGCACTCTCGAAGATGGCTCACGACGTGCCGCTCGATTCATACCGACCCTTTCTTTCTTCCCCACATCCGGAAGGAGTCCGAGCGCGCGCGTACACCTATCTTTTCCGCTTCGGATCGGACGACGCTTCTCTCCTGGCGAGCGACGCTCTCGCCGATCCCGCTGCGGTGATCCGGCGTGAAGCCGCTTACACGCTTTCGAGGCGAGCATTTCCACCCGCTCGTCAGCGTCTCGAGCTCCTCACCACCGACGGAGATACGCTCACCCGAGCCTATGTCGCACGCGCCCTCGGGCTGATCGCAGATCCCACGTCCATCGACGCGGTCTCGAGGCTCCTGGGCGATCCCCATCCCTGGGTGCGCACCAATGCCGCACGCGCCCTCGGTGCCATCATCGACAAGACTCCCTCTCTCGTGCACCGCCCGGCCAATGCCGAATTTCTGGCCCGGATTCTCTCCACGTCGCGCGACCCGGACGCCGGAACGCGAATCGAAGCGATTCCGCTGCTCGGCAGGTTTGCGGCGGTTTACCCTCCCGCTCGCGAACGCCTGATTGCGCTGGCAACATCCGGGTCGTCGTGGGAGCGGGAAGTCGCCACTGCCGCCGTCGCGAAGTTTCTCGCAGACGACGCTGACTCTCCTCTCGACGCGCTCCTGCAGACGGACTCGCGCTGGATCCGCATCCGTGCGCTCGAGGGGTCGGCCGACTCCGAGAAAGGGACCGGGCTTCGCGCGCGATTCGCCTCCGACCCGGACGCCGCAGTCCGGACCGCAGTGATCTCCACGATTCCGGCCTCGCGCCTGGACGCGGAGATCGCGACCGTCCGGAAAGAGATCGACGACCCCGATCCAATCGTCCGCGCCACCGCACTCGACCGACTCTCGTCGTCCCACTCGGTCCCTGCGGACGAAATGTTCGACCTCTTCACTGCGGCCGAAGAGAGAGGACGCACCGACACTCTGGACGACGCGCGTCTCGCAGCGATTCGCGGTCTCGCGGGAATCGAAGATCCACGGCGGAAGAATATGCTCGGGCGCCTGATCACCGACCGCGACCCGGTGGTACGGCAGGTGACCGCGGAATTGATGGTGGAGAAACTCCACGAGCCGCGGCCTCAGTTCACACCTCTCCCGATCGACCGTCCGTTCTCGGATTATCTTCAGATCGTTGAATGGTCGAGAAAACCTCATACCGCGCGACTGTCGCTCCCCCGCGGCACGATCGATCTCCTGCTCCTCCCGCAGGATGCGCCGATGACCGCATGGAATTTCGCTTCGCTCGCAAAGAGTGGCTACTTCGACGGGACGACATTCATGCGGGTCGTTCCGAACTTCGTGATCCAGGGGGGAGATCCGAGAAACGATCAGAACGGCGGACCTGGATATGCCATCCGGGACGAGATCAACATGCAGAAGTACACCCGCGGCGCGGTCGGGATGGCCCTGTCGGGACCGGATACCGGTGGCTCGCAGTTCTTCATCACTCATTCGCCACAGCCTCATCTCGACGGCGGCTACACGATCTTCGCGCGGGTGGTCGGCGGAATGAGCGGCGTGGTCGACCAGCTCGAACGCGGAGACGTCGTGAAACGGATCGAGATCGACGCGGGAACGATGCCGTCGACCTCCGACGTCGGGAGCGTGCAGACGATTCCTCTCCCGACCGAGGTCGGAAGCACCACCGCGGAGCACCTCCTGCAGGTCATTCCCGAGTACATCGAACGAAAGGACGCCTACATCCCCGATCCCGCGGTCCTTCAGATGCTCGCTTCGAGCATCCAGGAGGGCGACCGGGTGGAGGTGATTCTCGGAACCTGGTGCACCGACAGTCAGAGAGAAGTGCCCCACTTCCTGCGCATCGTCGAGGAGTTGCAGCGGAATTCGGGAGTGACTCTTTCCGCGTCGTATGTCGCGGTCAATCGCGCGAAGGATCAACCATCGGCTCTCCTCGAAGGGAAAGACGTCCAGAAGGTGGCAACGTTCATTTATTATCGCGGCGATCGCGAGATCGGACGCATCGTGGAAGAGCCCGAAGGAAGGCTCGAAGACGATCTGCTCCGCATTGCCGGCAGCAGTCAGTGACTGTCGGAGCGGACGACAGGCAGGTGGAAAAGATGCAGAAGCTCTCGAAAGAGAACGCAGTCCTGGTGGTCATCGACGTCCAGGAAAAGCTCGCGCGGGTGATTGACCGGATCATCGACGTACAACGGAACATCGAGCGTCTGATTCGGGGCGCCGCCGTACTCGGCATTCCCGCTCTATTGACGGAGCAGTACGTGAAGGGACTGGGACCGACGACCGAGATCATCCGCACCGCGTTCACCGAAACGCACGGATACGAACCGATGGAAAAGCTGTGTTTTTCGTCGTGCGGTCTCGAACCATTCGAAACGAAGCTCGAGTCGCTGAACCGGCGGCAGATTCTCCTGTGCGGAATCGAGACACACGTCTGCGTGTACCAGACCGCTCTGGATCTGCTCGCGCGTGGATTCGAGGTTCACCTCGTCGCCGACGCAGTCTCCTCACGCACCGCGGGTAACCGCGAAATCGCGATCGCTCGAATGACGGACGAAGGAGCGAAACTCACCTCGACGGAAATGGCCCTTTTCGAAATGACCGTCACTTCCGGGACGGACGAATTCAGAGCGATCTCGAAGCTGGTGAAGTAGCTACTGCTGCACGCCGTCCGGCCACTGCAAGAACGAGCTGTTCGAGTAGACGATGTCGCAGTCGAAACTGGTAGTCGGCGTCGGAGCCAGCGGCATCTCTTCGAGTGAACCATTCCGCCCGGCAGATACGATCGCGTACTCGTGCGCGGTAGCAGTGGCGCCCCACGCCTGGTCCGCGCGGAAATTGTACGGATTGCCCCAGCCGTCCTCTGCCGGGAATGCTCTGATGTAGGTCGGTTGAAGGGCCTGGATCAGGTTCGTCTCGCCTACATCGGACGAGGGGAAACTCGCAGCCGCGGCCGCATTGTAGGTCTGTGCGTCGGTGGCTCTCATCTCCCACGCCACGGCGATGCTCCGCATATCGGCCATGGTTCGCTTCTGTTTTCCCCGTTGCATGGCGTTGATGAGGTTCGGAATCGCGATCGCCGCGAGGATCCCGATGATCGCAACGACGATCAGCAACTCGATCAAGGTAAATCCGCGTTCGACTCTCGACGTCTGATTCATATGCTCGTCCTGCCTGACACAACGAGCCCCCGGGGCTGCCGGCCCCGGAGCTCTGATGCGATCACATGGATGCGTAGAAAATAGCATCGAAAATACGTCGCGAGGTAGTACCGTCCGGAGAGAAATCGCCCCTAACTTTGGATAGGCTGAAAAGGAAAAGCCCGCCTTCCGGCGGGCTTTCGTTCCAGCGAGAGCTTCGATTCGAGATGCTATTGGCCCTTCTTCGTCCGCTGAGTCTTCGGCTTGGCGGCCGAACTGCGGGTTTTTGCCGTGGCCTTGCTGCCGGAAGACTTTGCGCCTCCCTTGGAAGAAGATCTTGCGCCTCCCTTGGAGGAAGACTTCTTCGCGGCCGTCTTCTTTCGGGGAGCGGACTTCTTCGGCTTCTCCTCCGCAACTGCTTCACCCTCTTCGGTGGCCGGCTTCTCCTGCTGCTTTTTGGTTGAAGCCTTTTTCGACCTGGAGGCACCCTTCTGGGGCCTCTCGGTTTCGGCTCCTTCGGTTCCCTCGTAGTCGACGAACTCGAGGATGGCCATTTCGGCGGCGTCGCCTCGGCGCGGTCCGAGCTTGATGATCCGGGTGTATCCCCCTTCCCGGCTCGAGAAGCGGGGAGCGATCACATCGAACAACTTCTTGATGAGCGAATCGTCCTGAACCGACCGCGCGGCATTACGGCGGTCGTGAACTTCCCCGCGCTTGCCGAGAGTGACGAGCTTCTCGACGAGCGGACGAAGCTCCTTCGCCTTGGGGAGGGTGGTGATGATGCGTTCGTGCTCGATCATGGCGGCAAGCTGGTTCCGGAACAATGCCGAGCGGTGGCTCGAGGTCCGGCCGAGCTTTCTGTATGCCATCTGATGTCTCATCGGCGACTTCTCCTCAACAATTGTCGTGGCCCTGCACTCGAGTCCGATCCAGCGATACCTTGCAGCGACCCTCGATCCCAGTGGGACGAAAAAACGCGCGGGAGATCCCGCGCGTGGATGAGTAGGCGTCTATTCTGCGGCGTGGGCAGGTTCGGGACGACGTTCGATCTGCTTCAGGTTCATCCCGAACGAAAGGCCCATTCCGTCGAGCACGTCCTTGATTTCGTCGAGCGACTTGCGACCGAAATTCTTGGTCGAAAGCATCTCCCGTTCGGTGCGCTGAACCAGATCACCGACGGTGCGGATGTTCGCGTTCTTCAGACAGTTCGCCGAGCGGACGGACAGATCGAGCTCTTCGATGGGCTTCGATAGAAGCTCCATCAACTTCGGATCGACAGACGGCTCTTCCCGAAGCTCTTCCTGCTGCTCGGCGGTCTCGAAGGAACTGAAGATCGACAGATGATCTCCGATCAGCTGCGCGGCGAGCGAAAGCGCTTCCTGCGGAGTGACCGCGCCATTGGTCCAGACTTCGAGGACCAGCCGATCGTAATCGGTCATCTGTCCGACGCGCGCCCCTTCGACGTGGTAATTCACTCGCCGGACGGGCGAGTGGATCGAGTCGATCGGGATATACCCGAGGGCCAGATCGGGATCGGCATTCTTGTCGGCGACGACATAGCCGCGGCCGAACTTGAGCCGAACCTCCATCTTCAGCGAACCTTCCTTCGAGAGGGTCGCGATGTGCGCGGAGGGATCGAGAATCTCGACGTCCGCGTCGGCCTCGAAATCGGCAGCGGTGACGGTGCCGGCGCCCTTCTTTTCGAGATAGAGCGTCTTCGGGCCGCGGCCGTGGAGCTTGAACGGAATCTGCTTGAGATTCAGAACGACGTCCGTCATGTCTTCGACCACTCCGGTGAGGGAAGAGAACTCGTGGAGCACCCCTTCGACCCGGATGGCCGTTATCGCAGCGCCTTCGATCGACGACAGCAGAACCCTGCGCAGGGCATTGCCGATCGTTGTACCGAACCCTCGCTCGAAAGGCTGCGCGATGAACCGGCCGTAGGTCGGCGTCAGAGTCTCTGCGTCATATTCGAGCTTTTTGGGTTTCTGGAAGTCTGACCACAACATTCAACGGCCTCCTGCTGTTACTTCGAGTAGAGTTCGACGATAAGCTGCTCCTGAATCGGCAGACGGATGTCCTCTCGCTTCGGAACATCCAGCACGGAGCCGCTGAACTGTTCGGCATTGAGCTGAATCCACACCGGGACACCGCGGCCGGCCGCAGTCTCCACGGCCTGCCGGATCTGGTCGTTCTTTCGGCTTTTCTCGCGCACCTGAATCTGATCGCCCTTCCGCACCTGATATGATGGGATGTTGAGCTTTCTCCCGTTCACCTCCACGTGGCCGTGGCGGACCAGCTGCCGGGCCTGTGCGCGGGACGAAGCGAATCCGAGCGAGTAAACGACGTTGTCGAGACGCTGCTCGAGCTGCCGAAGCAGATTCTCGCCAGTGATGCCGGTACGGCGCTCCGCTTCCTTGAAGTAGAGCCGGAACTGACGCTCCAGGACGCCGTAGATCCTCTTGACCTTCTGCTTCTCACGAAGCTGAAGACCATACCCGAGAATCTTCGAGCGGCGCCGCCCGTGCTGGCCTGGAGGGTAACTCCGCCGTTCGATGGCGCACTTGTCCTTGAAGCAGCGGTCCCCCTTGAGGAACAGCTTCATTCCCTCGCGTCGGCAGAGCCGGCAAACGGGATCGGTGTAACGTGCCACTTTGCCTCCTAAAGCAAATCGTTGCGAATCGGTTCGATCTGCGTTCCTGGTGATCGTCGGTTCATTCATCGCCGGTTCTGACCCGGCACGAAGCTTCTTCCCACGTCTGCAGCGGAATCATCGAAGAGACGCCGCCGCCTGTTTCAACTCTTCGGCCTCAAACGCGCCGGCGTTTCGGAGGACGGCAGCCGTTGTGCGGAATCGGAGTCACGTCCTTGATGGACTTGATGTCCAGGCCGCTCGCGGCGAGCGCCCGGATCGCCGACTCGCGTCCCGCGCCGGGTCCCTTCACCTTCACGTCGACACTGCGGACGCCATTCTCCTGCGCCGTCTGGGCAGCGTTCTGCGCCGCAACCTGAGCCGCGAAGGGAGTTCCTTTGCGCGAGCCCTTGAATCCGATCCGACCCGCGCTCGACCAGGCGAGCACGTTACCCATCGGATCCGAGATCGAGACGATCGTGTTGTTGAAGCTCGCTGCCACCGAGGCAACGCCGTGAGGAACGTTTTTGCGCTCTCTCTTCTTCGTTCCGGCGCGGCGCGACCCTGCTCCGGCTTTCCCTTTAGCCATGCGTCTTTCCTTCGTTCAAACGTTCTGTTGCGACGGGAGATCCCGCCTTCATCCCTGACTCCGGCAACCGGAGCCGCATTCCTGACTACTTCTTGCCGGGCTTCTTCTTGCCGGCGATCGAAGCGCGACGCGGACCCTTGCGTGTGCGCGCGTTCGTATGCGTCCGCTGGCCGTTGACTGGAAGTCCCCGGCGATGCCGCATCCCCCGATAACAGTTGATCTCCATCAGCCGTTTGATGTCCAGGCCGATGTCTTTGCGAAGGTCACCTTCGACCCTTCCTTCGTCCTGGATGATCTGACGGATCTTGTGAACCTCGTCTTCATCGAGGTCCTTCACCCGCTTCTCGGGGCTGACCGCAGCTTTCGCCAGGATCCGGTTCGACCGGGTCCGGCCGATCCCGAAGATGTAGGTCAGCCCGATCTCCACTCTCTTGTTCAGCGGAAGGTCAACGCCTGCGATTCGTGCCACAAAAGCCTCCGATGGAGCTTCTGGCCGTCAGCTCACGGCCGTTCGAGTCAGAAGATCCAGACATGGTCTTTCTCTGTTCCGTTGTTTCCAAGAGCTCGACGTGTTCGACCGGACCAGGCCGGCCGATGCGCCTTCTCATCCCTGACGCTGCTTGTGTTTCGGGTTGTCGCACAGCACCCGGATCACTCCGGCCCGCCGAACGATCTTGCATTTCGCGCAAATTCTCTTGACTGAAGAACGTACCTTCATACCCGTTGCCTCACTTGTACCGATAGATGATGCGCCCGCGCGTCAGATCGTACGGCGAGAGCTCGACCAGAACCCTGTCTCCCGGAAGGATGCGGATGAAGTGCTTCCGCATCTTTCCCGATATGTGAGCGAGCACCTTGTGCTTGTTCTCCAGCTCGACCTGAAACATCGCATTCGGCAGTGTCTCGAGAACCGTACCCATCACTTCGATCGCATCTTCTTTGGACATCTTCCCTTACCGTCTACGGCCATCCGCCGCATCGAACCTCACAGACCGAGCACCTTCGGACCCTCGGCGGTGACTGCGACCGAGTATTCGAAATGAGCCGCCAGCCCGCCGTCGATCGTCCTGGCGGTCCAGCCATCCCGATCCGTCCTCACATCCTGAACCATTCCGTCACTGGAGCGCTGGATCCGTGATTCCAGCCTCGGGCCGATCTCGCATACCATCGGCTCGATCGCCAGAACCATCCCTTCCTTCAATTCGAGCCCGCGTCCCCGGATGCCGTAGTTGTAGACCTGCGGATCTTCGTGCATCCTCCGCCCGATCCCGTGCCCGACGAAACTCCGGATCACGTGAAATCCCCGCGATTCCGCATGCTCCTGCACCGCCGCGCCGATGTCGCCGAGATGCTGCCCCGGCCGCATCTGCTCGACCGCCAGATCGAGACACTCGCGGGTCGTTTCCTTCAGCAGCTCGGCCGCCGCGCCGACCTCTCCGACTCCGACTGTGATCGCGCCGTCACCGACGAACCCGTCCAGAATCGCGCCGAAGTCCAGGCCGATCAGATCACCTTCCTTCAACCGCTCCCGTCCCGGGATTCCGTGGACGATGACGTCGTTGATGGAAGTACAGACCACGCCCGGATATGGAGGCATCCCCATCGGCGCATACCCCTTGAAGGGCGACTTCGCACCGCGTCTCGCAAGCTCTTCTTCAGCAACCGCGTTGAGCTGCCCCGTCGTCACGCCGGGCCGGATCATCTCCCGCAGAATCGCGAGAATCTCGTGAACCACGCGGTTGGCGCGGTCCATGACCGCGATCTCTTCCTGCGACTTGAGGATCGGACCCTTCATCAGCGAAGCGACTTTTCCACTCGTTCAAAGACCTCGTCGACGGGTCCATACCCGTCGACGTCACGCAACACGTTCTGCTCCCGGTAGTGATCCAGAACCGGGACCGTCTGCTCCCGATACGCATCCAGACGTTTTCTCACTGCGACTTCGGTGTCGTCCGGGCGCGAAACGAGAGTTGCCCCACAGAGGTCGCACGTTCCCGCGACCTTCGGTGGGTTATTTTCGATGTGGTACACGGCGCCGCATTTCTGACACGACCGGCGTCCGGTGATCCGGCTGACGATTGCTTCGTCGGGGACCGAAAAGTGCACAACGCGCAAGTCCTTCATTCCATTCCCGTTTGCGTCGGCCCTCAGAAGCGTGTCCAGCTTCTCGGCCTGTGCCACGGTTCGAGGGAACCCGTCCAGAATGAATCCGCCGGCGACGTCTCCGCTTTTCAGACGCTCCGCAATCATCGAGACCATAAGGTCATCGGGAACGAGGCCTCCCGCTTCCATGATCGGGGATGCCTTACGGCCCAGCTCGGTACCCTCACGGACGTTCTGCCGGAGAATGTCGCCGGTCGAAATGTGCGGGACCCCGAGCCGCTCCGACAGGAGTTTGGCCTGGGTTCCTTTCCCGCTCCCGGGGGCGCCGATGAGAATGACTTTCACGCTCCGCTCCTACGCCCTGCGCCCGCGGATCCGGCCCCGACGCATGAACCCGTCGTAGTGCCTCATCACGAGCTGCGACTCGACCTGCTGGAGGGTATCCATCGCGACGCCGACGACGATCAGCAGCGACGTGCCGCCGAAGTAGAACTGGAAGCCGAGGCCGGTGGTCATCCACGTCGGAAGCAGCCGGTCGAGCGACGCTCCGAACCACGGAAGCTGGTTCACGTGGATACCGGTGATCAGGAACTCGGGAAGCACACAGACCGCCGCGAGGTAGATCGACCCGACGAACGTGATCCTCGAGAGAACCCGGTCGATGTAGTCGGCGGTCTTGCGCCCCGGACGGATGCCGGGGATGAAGCCGCCGTACTTCCGCATGTTGTCCGACACGTCGACCGGATTGAAGACGATGGAGGTGTAGAAGAACGAGAAGAAGATGATCCCGATCACCTGCAGACCGTAGTAGATCGGCTCGCCCATCCCGATCTGACGAGAGATCGCCTGGGCCCACGGAGCCTTGATCATGCTCGCCAGCGTCTGGGGAAACACGAGGATCGATGAGGCGAAGATCGGCGGAATGACGCCCGCAGTGTTCACGCGGAGCGGCAGGTACGTCGCCGAGCCACCGTAGACTTTCCGGCCGACCACCCTTTTCGCGTACTGGACCGGGATCCTCCGCTGCGCCCTCTCCATGAACACCACGAATGCCACGACCAGGGTCATGAAGATGACCAGAATGGCGACGGCGAAAATGTTGTGCTCACCGGTGCGCACCGACGACAGCGTGTTGATCGATGCCGAGGGGAGGTTGACCACGATGCCCGCGAAGATGATCAGCGAGATGCCGTTGCCGATACCGCGATCGGAGATCTGCTCACCGAGCCACATGATGAAGGTGGTTCCGGTGGTCAGGGTCAGTACCGTCATCAGCGGAAAGCCGAGGCCCCACAACGAAGATTGAACGGATGCCGGGACCAGCGGGGCCCCACCGGGGGCGGCCTGAGCGCGAAGCCAGAATGCGACGCCGAGGGACTGGATGATCGAGAGGGCGATGGTGCCGTAGCGGGTGTACTGATTGATCTTGCGGCGACCGAGCTCGCCCTCTTTGGACAGCTTCTCGAGATACGGCCAGACCACGGTCAGAAGCTGCAGAATGATCGATGCCGAAATGTAAGGCATGATCCCGAGCGCGAAGACCGAAAGCCTTCGAAGGGCGCCACCGGAGAAGAGGTCGAGGAACCCGAGGATTCCGGACTGCATCGACTTGAAGAACTCCGCGAGCGCAACCGGGTCGATTCCGGGCGTCGGCACGTGGGCACCGAGGCGATACACCGCCAGCAGTGCCAGCGTGAAATAGATTCGCTTCCGGAGGTCCGGAATCGAAAAAATGTTACGGATCGTCTCGATGAGATTCACTGTAGCTCCTGGCAAGCTCCGCCTGCTGCTTCGATCTTCGTCCTGGCGCTCTTCGAGAACTTGTTCGCCTGGACCGTGAGGTTCTTGGTCAGCTCACCGGTTCCGAGGATCTTGACCGGTTTGCGGCTGTTCACCAGACCACTCTTCCGGAGAAGATCGATGTCGACCGTGGTTCCCGGCTCGAACCGTTCGAGGTCCGCGAGATTCACCACTGCGAACTCGATTCGGCTCAGATTGTGGAACCCACGCTTCGGAAGCCGGCGGTGAAGCGGCATCTGGCCGCCTTCGAATCCGAGCATCCGCGAGAATCCCGTACGGGACTTCTGACCATTTTCACCACGACCGGCAGTCTTGCCGTGGCCCGATCCGGGGCCGCGGCCGACACGCTTCTTCGCGTGGCGGGATCCTTTGTTCGGTTTGAGATTGCTCAGTTCCATCGGTTTCTCCATTCTGCACGATACGACCGGCCTGGCGTTCCAGGCCCCGGACGCATCCGATCCGCGAGGTCGGTTACTCCACCACCTCGACGAGGTGCGAGACCTTGCTGATCATTCCACGGATTTCAGGCGTGTCCGCCCGTT
Organism: uncultured Acidobacteriota bacterium; assembly: GCA_963741955.1. Classification (GTDB taxonomy): domain Bacteria; phylum Acidobacteriota; class Thermoanaerobaculia; order Gp7-AA8; family Gp7-AA8; genus CAVUKB01. The sequence continues at coordinate 210,009 of CAVUKB010000010.1, read as the reverse complement.
CGACTTCCTGGTGGAGACGTCGCAATCCGAGACCCTTGAGAGTCTCGCGCATTCCCACCGGGAATCCGATTCCGCTGCGAATCTGCCGGATACGCAGAACCTTGGCGCTGCTCTTCTTCTCCGCCGCCATCACTCTGCCTCCGCCGCCGCTGCGGCCGGTTGTTCGACTTCGGTCTGACCGCGAAGCCGCCGGTATTCTTCCTCTGTCCGGAGCTGCTTGAGCGCCTCGAACGTCGCCTTCACGACATTGTGAGGATTGGCCGTGCCGAGCGATTTGGTCAGAATGTCCTGAATCCCTGCGGACTCGAGGATCGCCCGAACGGGACCTCCGGCGATGACCCCGGTTCCAGCCGAGGCCGGCTTGAGCAGGACCCTTCCGGCACCGAAGCGGCCGAGCGTGGCATGAGGAATGGTCGTTCCATCCATCGCCACGGGAATCATGTTTCGCTTCGCGATCTCGATCCCCTTCTTGATGGCCGAAGGAACTTCCTTCGCTTTCCCCGAACCATAGCCGACGCGCCCGTGACCGTCGCCGACCACGACCAGCGCGCTGAAGCTGAAGTTCTTGCCGCCCTTCACGACCTTCGTGACGCGGTTGATGTAGACGACCTTGTCGATCAGACCACTGTCTGACCGGTCGTCGCGGCGATCTGCTCCTCGTGATCCCTGTCCTTGACGCTGCACCATTTCCTCCGAATTGTCCGGCAGACTCCGTTCAGAACTGCAGGCCCTTCTCACGCGCCGCATCGGCGAGCGCTTTGATGTTGCCGTGATACAGATAGCCGCCACGATCGAAGACGACCTGCTTGACTCCCGCCGCCTGGACCCGCTGGGCGATGAGCTCCCCGACCGCCTTTGCAGCCGCTGCGTTCGATCCCGCGAATTTTCCCTTCAGATCCGCATCCATCGTCGAAGCGGCCGCCAGGGTTCGTCCGGCCGAGTCGTCCACCGCCTGGACGTAGATGTGTTTGTGGCTCTTAAAGACCGCGAGCCGCGGACGTTCCGCGGTTCCCCGAAGCTTCCGGCGAATCCGTTCCCGGACCCGGCCTCTTGCGATCGTTCTCTGTCTTGCGCGATCCATTTCTTCTTCCTCTCGCCGACGCATCGTAGCCGGCTGATTGTTGCGGAACTCGATCAGCGACCCGCGGCCTTCCCGGCCTTGCGTCGGATGATCTCGTCCGAATACTTGATTCCCTTGCCTTTGTAAGGGTCCGGCTCGCGCAGAGAACGAATCTCGGCGGCGGTCTGGCCGACCCGCTGCTTGTCATTTCCGGTCACCACGACGTGTCCGGATTTGTCGACCGCGATCTCGATTCCCTCCGGAACCGGGAAGCGGATGGGGTGAGAGTAGCCGAGCTGAAACACGACTTCTTTCCCCTTCACTTCCGCACGGTAACCGACCCCGATGATGTCGAGCTCACGCTTGAAGCCTTCGGTCACGCCGGTGACGTGGTTCGCCACCAGTGCCCGCATCAGTCCGTGAAACGCACGGCTCTGGCTCTGGTCGTCTTTCCGCTCGAACGTCACGACGTTGTCTTCGATCTTCATCGTGATTCCGGGAACCATGTTCGTCTTGAGGGTCCCTTTGGGTCCCTTCACGACGATCTGTTCGCCGTCCTGCCGGACCTCCACTCCCTTGGGGAGCGGGATTTCTTTTCTTCCGATGCGCGACATCGCGTCACTCCTTACCAGACCTGGCAGAGAACCTCTCCGCCGATTCCCTTGCGACTTGCCTCGGCGCCCGAAAGAACACCGGACGAGGTCGAGACGATGGCCAGTCCGAGTCCGCCGAGCACCCGGGGGATCTCGACGTTTCCGCGGTAGACCCGGCGGCCGGGACGCGAGACGCGCTCGATTCCGTGGATCACCGAGTCGCCGCCCTCGGAGTACCGGAGATAGAGCCTCAGAGTCGCCTGCGGCTTTTCGTCCTCGGTCACCTTGAAGTTGCTGATGTACCCTTCGTCCTTGAGGATTCGGGCGATCTCCACTTTGAGCTTCGACGCCGGAAGCTCGACGCGCTCGTGACGCGACTGGATCCCATTCCGGATCCGCGTCAGCATATCTGCTACTGGATCAGTCATCGACATTGCTTCGTTTCCTCCGCTTAACCGCAGTTCGAATCGATCTCCGACTCGAGACGCGGCCAGTTCGTATCCGGCCGCCTTACCAGCTGGCCTTGGTCACACCGGGGATGTAGCCCGCGAGAGACAGCTTCCGGAAGCAGATTCGGCAAAGCTGGAATTTCCGCAGGAACCCGCGCGGCCGGCCGCAAACCTTGCAGCGGTTTCTTTTCCGGGTCGAAAACTTCGGTTTCCGCTCCGCCTTCACGATCATTGCTGTTCGCGCCATAACGATCCTTCTGTCTCCTGAATCCTTCCAACGACCGCTCAGCGGCCGAATGGCATCCCGAGCTCGCGCAGGAGAAACCGCGCCTGCTCGTCGTTTTTCGCCGTGGTGACGATGGTGATGTTCATCCCCTTCGACTTGTCCACCTTGGAGTAGTCGATCTCGGGAAAAATCAGATGATCCCGCACGCCGAGGGTGTAATTTCCGCGTCCGTCGAAGGCCTTGGTCGAGACCCCGCGGAAGTCACGCACGCGCGGCAGCGCGACGTTGATCAACCGGTCGAGGAACTCGTACATCCGCTCTCCGCGAAGTGTGACCATGGTGCCGATGGGCATCCCTTCGCGAAGCTTGAACGCCGCGATGGACTTCTTCGCGCGAGTGATCACCGGCTTCTGTCCGGCGATCGAGGTGAGCTCGTCGACGCCGTTGTCGAGGATCTTCGAGTTCTGGATTGCTTCGCCGAGCCCCATATTGAGCACGACCTTTTCGATTTTCGGAATGGCCATCACGTTTTCGATCGCGAACTCCTTCTGGAGTTTCTGGCGCACTTCCGAGTGGTAGAGTTCCTTGAGCCTTGCAGCCATCGTTTTCCTCGTCGGTCCGAAGATAGGACCCCTTTTCTGACTTCGAGTTCCCGGCTCAGCCGAGCTCCGCTCCGCATTTCTTGCACGTGCGAATGTGCTGGCCTTCGATCTCCTTCGATCCCATCCGGGTCGGTTGTCCGCACTGGGAGCAGACCACCTTGAGATTCGAGATCGCAATGGGCGCCTCGCGCTCCAGGATCCCCCCCTGCTGGTTCTTCGACGGGTTCTTGCGCTCGTGCTTCTTGACGAAGTTCACGTGCTCGACCACCGCCGTTCCAGCCGCCGGGTTCACGCGGAGAACTTTCCCCTGCTTGCCTCGGTCACGGCCTGCGGTCACCTGGACGAGGTCGTCCTTGTGCACGTGAGCCTTTCCGGAGCCCTCTGCCACTTTCTTCTTGCTCGTCTTGCCAAACATTCGTCAGGTCCTCAGATCACTTCCGGCGCGAGCGAAATGATCTTCATGAATTTCCGCTCACGAAGCTCCCGGGCCACGGGACCGAAAACGCGCGTCCCGACCGGCTCACCGGCGTCATTGATCAGCACTGCTGCATTGTCGTCGAACTTGATGTACGAGCCGTCGCGGCGGCGGAGCTCCTTGACGGTCCGGACGATGACTGCCTTCACGACGGCGCCCTTCTTCACGGTGCCGTCCGGAGCGGCCTCTTTCACCGAGGCGGTGATCACGTCTCCGATCCGGGCATACTTGCCTTTGGTCGACCCGCCGATCATCTTGATCGCCGAGATCTTCTTGGCGCCCGTGTTGTCGGCGACATTCAGAATCGTTCGCATCTGAATCATGGTTCGTTCCTCGCTTCCTCGCCTCGAGCGGCACTGTCAGAGCCGTCGACGGTCACGACGCGCGCTGCACTACCTCGGCCACGTTCCATCGCTTCCGCTTTGAAAGGGGCCTGGTCTCTTCGATCACCACCCGGTCGCCGACGTTGCAGTCGTTGTTCTCGCAATGCGCGAGGAACTTCGCCGTCCGCTTGATGTATTTGCGGTACATCCCGTGGAGAACCAGGTTCTCCACCGCGACCACCACTGTCTTTTCCATCTTGTTCGAGACGACGACTCCAACCTTGGTCACCCGCCTCGTCCCGGATTCTTTCTTCTCTTCTGCCGCCATTTCAGTTCTCCGTCGGGCCCGAACGTATTCGCCCGCGACTCTCGCTACTTACTCGCCTCTGCCAGCTCGCGCTCGCGGAGGACCGTCTTGGCCCGGGCGATGTCCCGCCGCACCTGGCGCATCTTCATCACGTTCTCCATCGAGCCGGTCGCGCGCTGAAAACGCAGCTTGAACAGCTGCTCCTCGAGCTGGCGTACCTGAAGATGGAGATCGGTCTCCGACTTCTCACGAAGCGCATCGGTCCTGCTCATGAGCCCACCTCCATCTCCTCACGGGTGACGAAACGGGTCTTGATCCCGAGCTTGTGGGCCGCGAGCCGGAAGGCTTCTTCCGCGACCTCGCGCGAAACCCCTTCCATCTCGTACAGGATGCGCGCAGGCTTGATCACCGCCACCCATTCCTCCGGAGCGCCCTTCCCTTTTCCCATACGCGTTTCGAGAGGCTTCTTGGTCACCGGCTTGTCCGGGAACACGCGGATCCAGATCTTACCTCCGCGCTTGATGTGCCGGGTCATCGCGATACGGGCCGCTTCGATCTGTCTCGCGGTGATCCAGCCGGCCTCGAGCGCCTGCAGCCCGAAATCGCCGAACGAGATCGACGCACCTCGCGACGCGACACCGGCCCGACGGCCGCGCTGCTGCTTTCTGAACTTCACTTTCTTCGGCATCAACATGATGCAATCTCCTGCGGAACCGTGACCGTCGACTCAGAGGCCGGGACCGTCACCGATTCCGATTTGTACGATTCCTCACACCGGGCGCTTTCGGCTCTTGGCCTTGGCCATCTCGCCTTTGTACGTCCAGACCTTCACTCCGATCGCTCCGTACGTGGTACGCGCGGTGAACTCGCCGTAGTCGATGTCCGCCTTGAGCGTGTGGAGCGGAAGCCGCCCCTCCTGATACCACTCGGATCGGGCGATCTCGGCTCCGTTGAGCCGTCCGCTGACACGGATCTTCACGCCTTTCGCTCCGAAACGGAGAGCGCTCTCCATCCCTTTTTTCATCGCGCGACGGAAGGCCACCCGGCGCTGGAGCTGGGAGGCGATGTTCTCGGCCACCAGCTGCGCGTCGAGCTCCGGACGCTGGATCTCCTGAATGTTGATGTAGACCTCTCCGTTGACCATCTTCTGGAGCTCGTCCCGGAGTTTGTCCACTTCCGCACCTTTTCGACCGATGATGATTCCCGGCCGGGAGGTGTAGATGTTGATCCGCATCTTGTTCGCGGTGCGCTCGATGTCGATCTCGGAGACACCGGCATGAGAGAGCCGCGCCTTCAGATCGGTCCGAAGCTTCAGATCACGATGCAGCGTGTCCGCGTACTGACGTCCCGCGAACCAGCGCGAGTGCCAAGTCTTGTTGAACCCCAGCCTGAACCCGTAAGGGTGAACCTTCTGACCCAACGTAGCCTCCGTTATTTCTTCGCCCGGCTGCTCTTGCGGCCGCCTTCTTTACGCGCTCCGATCGGAGTCACTTCGTCCGACAGATGCACCGTCACGTGCGATTTGCGCTTGAGCACCCGGAAAGCGCGACCCATTGGCGCCGGTTGGATGCGTTTCTCGCGCGGCCCTTCATTCACGTAGATCTTCGAAACGACCAGCTCGTCGACGTCGACCCCGCTCTCGGAGTTCTCGGCGTTGGCGACCGCGGAACGGAGAAGCTTCTCCAGATCGCGCGCGCAGCTCTTGGGGGTGAAGCGGAGGATCTCGATCGCTTCCTCGACCTTCCGCCCCCGAACCATGTCGACCACGAGCCGCACCTTCTGCGGCGACGCGCCCAGGTATCGAAGTTGTGCTTTCGCTTCCATTTCGTGATTCTCCTGTAGTGGCGCTTCGTCCGGTTACCGCGGCCTGGCCGATTTCTCGGCCTTCTTCCCGCTGTGTCCTTTGAACGTGCGGGTCAGGGCGAACTCCCCGAGCTTGTGTCCGACCATGTTCTCCGCGATGTACACCGGGATGAACTTCCTGCCGTTGTGCACCGCGATGGTGTGGCCGACCATGTCCGGAATGATCGTCGAGCGACGGGACCAGGTCTTGATGACCTTCTTTTCACGCTGCCGATTCATCTCTTCGACCTTGCGAGTGAGGTGGTCATCGATGAACGGACCTTTTTTGATGGAACGTGCCATAGCCTGTTTCTCCGTCCTCTCTTACTTCTTGCCCCTGCGCTTGACGATGAACTTCGTCGTCTGTTTGTTCTTGCGCGTCTTGTAACCCTTGGTGGGCTTACCCCACGGGGTCACCGGATGGCGGCCACCGGAGGTCTTACCTTCACCTCCGCCGAGCGGATGATCGACCGGGTTCATCGAGACGCCGCGGTTGTGAGGCCGCTTGCCGAGGTGCCGGGTCCGCCCCGCCTTACCGATCGAGACGTTCTCGTGTTCGAGATTACCCACCTGTCCGATCGTCGCGTAACAGCGGACGTGCACTTTGCGGATCTCGCCCGAAGGAAGCCGCAGCAGCGCCCACTCGTCCTCACGCGCCATCAGCTGCGCCATCGCGCCGGCGGATCGGGCGAGCTGACCGCCCTTTCCTTCCTTCAGCTCGATGTTGTGAACCGTGGTACCGACCGGGATATTCGACAGCGGAAGGGCGTTGCCGACCAGGATGTCCGCTTCGGGGCCGGCGAGAATCTGCTGGCCGACGGTCAGACCGTTCGGAGCGAGGATGTAGCGCTTCTCGCCGTCGAGGTAATGGATCAGGGCGATGTTCGCGCTCCGGTTCGGATCGTATTCGATCGCGGCGACTTTACCCGGCACGCCATGCTTCTCGCGCCGGAAGTCGATCTGCCGGTAACGCTGCTTGTGGCCCCCGCCGATGAATCGCGAGGTGATCCGGCCGGCGCTGTTCCGGCCGCCGGTCTTCATCTTCCCTTTGGTGAGCGACTTCTCGGGCGTGGTCTTCGTCAGCTCATCGAACGACTGATGCGTGACGTACCGGATGCCCGGGGAAGTCGGTTTGTAATTCTTGACAGGCATAATGTCCTCTTCGTTTTTCGCCTGATTGGATTACACGCCTTCGAAGAAATCGGGGGCTTTCTCTCCCGCTCCGAGCGTGACGTAGGCTTTCCGCCAGTCACGGCGCTTCCCGACGTTCCGGCCCATCCGCTTCATCTTTCCGCGGACGTTGAACAGCCGGACGTCTTCGACTTTGACCTTGAAAAGCTCTTCGACGGCGCGCCTCACGTCGATCTTGTTGGCGCGGACGTCCACTTCGAACACGATGACGTTCTGATCCTTCTCCCGGATCATGGTGGTCTTTTCCGTCACCAGCGGGCGGCGGATGATTTCATGGCTGTTCATGATCCGAGCACCTCCGTGAGCCGCTGCAGAGACGACTGGGTGAACACGACGAACTGACTGTTGACCACGTCGTACACGTTCACGTTGAGCGGATCCACCATCCGCAGCTTCGGGTTGTTCCTCGAGGCGAGGGTCACGTTCACGTTCTCGAGCGAATCGACGATCAGCGTCTTGCCGTCGACGCCCATCCGGCCGAACGTCTCGACCAGTGCGCGGGTCTTCGGCTCTTCGAGGCTGAGCTGATCCACCAGCACGATCCGTCCGTCGCGAAGCTTCGAAGAGAGGGCCGACTTGAGGGCGTTCTTCTTCTCGCGGACGTTCATCTTGTACGAATAGTCGCGAGGCACCGGCCCGAAGACCGTTCCGCCGTGGCGGTGGATCGGAGGACGGTTTCCACCCTGACGGGCGCGGCCGGTTCCCTTCTGCCGGTAAGGCTTCTTGCCCGAGCCGGACACTTCCGAGCGGTTCTTCACCTTGTGAGTCCCGGCACGGATTCCGGCGAGGTAGTTCCTCACCGCTTCGTGGACGAGATGCTCCTTGTAGGGATACCCGAAGAGCTCGTCGGGGAGCTCGATCGAACCGACCGTCTTGTTCGTCAGATCTTTGATTTCAATCGTCGGCATGATCACTCACCCTGCCTTCCGTTGCCGGAGCGGCGAATCACGACCAGCGCGTTTCGGCCGCCCGGAATCGCTCCCCGGATGTAGATCAGGTTGTTCTCCGGATCGATCTTGGTGACCCGAAGGTTCTTCACCGTGACCTGCGCACCACCCATGCGGCCGCCCATGCGCATTCCCTTCATGACCCGGGAGGGATAGGCCGAGGCACCGATGGAGCCGGGGGCGCGGTGGAACATCGAACCATGGGTCGCGCGGCCTCCGCCGAATCCGTGCCGCTTCATCACGCCCTGGAACCCTTTACCCTTCGAGCGCCCGATCACGTCGATCGAATCGCCGGGCTGGAAGATGTCCACCTGAATGCGATCGCCCACGTTGGCGTCGCCTTCATAGTCGAATTCCACCAGGGTCCGGGTCGCCGGCGCTCCCGCCTTCTCGAGGTGCCCTCGAAGCGGCGCGTTCATGCGCCGGTTCGACACCTTCTCGACCAGTCCGAGCTGGACGGCGTCATAACCGTCGCGCTCCGAGGTCTTCTTCTGCACGACGAGACAGGGTCCCGCCTGAACCACGGTCACCGGGACGATGGACCCGTCTTCTGCGAAGATCTGGGTCATCCCGACTTTCCTGCCAATCAGTCCTTCAATCATTTCGTTCACCTTCACGGGACGCGGCGGACCGCATCCTTTGTGAGCAGATCAGGGCCCTGCTCCCGGGCCGCGCGTCGAGACTACTTTCCGAATGCCTTGATCTCGACGTCGACGCCGGCAGGGAGTTCGAGCTTCATCAGCGCGTCGACCGTCTGGGTCGTCGGCTCGAGAATATCGACCAGCCTCTTGTGCGTCCGCATTTCGAACTGCTCACGCGACTTCTTGTCCACGTGCGGGCTTCGCAGAACCGTGTAACGTGACACCTGCGTCGGCAGCGGAATCGGGCCAGCGACTTTCGCGCCCGTACGCTTGGCCGTGTCGACGATCTCCGAGGTCGACTGGTCCAGGACGCGATAGTCGTAAGCTTTCAATCTGATCCGGATCTTTTCATTCATCATGCACCAACCTTCATGGTCAAGCTGCCGCGTTGCTGCTCGTCGAACGGAGAGGGACGCCACCGGGCGTCCCTCTCATCGGGTTCGATCTATTCGAGAATCTCCGTGACCGTTCCGGCGCCGACGGTGCGTCCGCCCTCACGAATTGCGAAGCGGAGCCCGCGCTCCATGGCGATCGGCGCGATCAGAACGATCTCCAGCGACGTGTTGTCGCCCGGCATGACCATCTCCGTCCCCGCCGCCAGCGTGGCGACTCCGGTCACGTCGGTCGTGCGGAAGTAAAACTGCGGGCGGTAGCCGCTGAAGAAGGGAGTGTGGCGTCCACCCTCTTCCTTCGTCAGGACATAGACTTCCGCCTTGAACTTCGTGTGCGGCGTGATCGAGCCCGGCTTGGCCAGAACCTGACCGCGCTCCACGTCCTTCCGCTCCGTTCCACGAAGGAGAAGACCGACGTTGTCGCCGGCCTGTCCCTCGTCGAGAAGCTTCTTGAACATCTCCACGCCGGTGACGATCTTCTTCTGGGTCGGACGGATGCCGACGATCTCGATCTCGTCGCCGACCTTGACCTTTCCACGCTCGATACGGCCGGTGACGACCGTGCCGCGGCCGGAGATCGAGAAGATGTCCTCGACCGGCATCAGGAAGTCCTTGTCGATCGCACGTTCCGGAAGCGGAACGTAATCGTCGACCGCATCCATCAGCTCGAGGATCTTCTGCCCCCATTCGTCATTCGGGTCGCCGCTCTCGAGCGCCTTGAGCGCGGAGACGCGGATGATCGGAATGTCGTCGCCGGGGAATTCATAGCTGGAGAGGAGCTCGCGAACCTCGAGCTCGACCAGGTCGAGAAGCTCGGGGTCATCGACCATGTCGACCTTGTTCAGGGCGACGACGATGCGGGGCACCCCGACCTGGCGTGCCAGGAGGATGTGCTCGCGGGTCTGCGGCATCGGGCCGTCAGCGGCGGAAACGACCAGGATCGCTCCGTCCATCTGCGCGGCGCCGGTGATCATGTTCTTGACGTAGTCGGCGTGACCCGGGCAGTCGACGTGCGCGTAGTGACGCTTTTCCGTCGCATACTCGACGTGCGCAGTCGCGATGGTGATCCCGCGCTCGCGCTCCTCGGGAGCCTTGTCGATCTGATCGAAGGCGATGAAGCTGGCGGTTCCCTTCGTCGCGAGCACCTTGGTGATCGCCGCGGTCAGGGTCGTCTTGCCGTGATCGACGTGTCCGATCGTTCCGACGTTCACGTGCGGCTTGCTGCGGTCGAATTTTTCTTTGGCCATTTGAGCGCTACCTCCTGTTGGCTGTTCGCTTTTCGCGACTCGCGTCTCTCTTGATTTCGTTTCTTTCGGATTCCCGTTCGAACCCGATATTCAGCTCTTTCGTAAATATCTCGCCGGTCCGGAATGCGCTCCCAGCGTCATCCCGCGACCTTCGCGATCACCTCTTCGGCGACCGTCTTCGGCGCCGGCTCGTAGGCATGGAACTGCATGGTGTAGCTCGCGCGGCCCTGGCTGTTCGACCGGAGCTGGGTCGCATACCCGAACATCTCCGAGAGTGGCACCATGGCCCGGATCGCTTTCGCTCCGCCGCGGTCCTCCATCTGCTGGATCTTTCCGCGCCGGCGGCTCAGGTCGCCCATGATGTCGCCAGCGAATTCCTCCGGCGTGACCACCTCGACGTCCATGATCGGCTCGAGAAGAATCGGATGGGCGCGCTTCGCCCCTTCCTGGTACGCCATCGAGCCGGCGATCTTGAACGCCATCTCCGAGGAGTCGACGTCGTGGTAGGAACCGTCGTACAGCGTGGCCCGGATTCCGGTCATCGGATACCCGGCGAGGATTCCTTTTTCCATGGCCTCGCGGATGCCCTGCTCCACCGGCTTGATGAATTCGCGCGGAACCGAGCCGCCGACGATGTCGTTGACGAACTCGAAGTCCTTGCCGTCCTTGAGCGGCTCGAACCGCATCTTCACGTGTCCGTACTGACCCTTACCGCCGGACTGCCGGACGAACTTCCCTTCGGCCTCCGAGTGGCGGGTGATCGCTTCGCGGTATGCGACCTGCGGCTTCCCGACGTTCGCCGCGACGTTGAATTCCCGAACCATGCGGTCGACGATGATCTCCAGATGGAGCTCGCCCATTCCGCGGATGATGGTCTGGTTGGTCTCCGGATCGGTGTGGACCTTGAAAGTCGGATCTTCCTGCATGAGCTTGGCGAGCGCCATGCCCATCTTTTCCTGGTCCGCTTTGGTCTTCGGCTCGATGGCGACCGCGATGACCGGCTCCGGAAAGTTCATCGACATCAGGAGGATCGGCTTCTGCTTGTCGCAGATGGTGTCGCCGGTGATGACGTTCTTCAGTCCGACCGCGGCCGCAATGTCGCCGGCCCATACTTCCTTGATCTCTTCACGCTTGTTCGCGTGCATCTTCAGAAGTCGCCCGATCCGCTCGGTCGTTCCCTTGGTCGAATTGAAGACCGCCGTTCCCGACTCGATGTGGCCCGAGTAGACGCGGAAAAACGCGAGCTGGCCCACGAAGGGATCGGTCATGATCTTGAACACGAGCGCGGAGAACGGATCCTCGTCGCTCGCTTTCCGTTCGTCGGGCTCCTCCGTGTCGGGGTCCGTCCCCTGAATCGGAGGAATGTCCATCGGCGACGGGCAGTAGTCCACCACCGCGTCGAGCAGCGGCTGGACCCCCTTGTTCTTGAATGCCGTCCCACAGAGGACGGGAGTGATCCTGTTGGAGATGGTGGCTTCGCGCAGGGCACGCTTGATCTCGTGCTCTTCGATCGTCTCACCGCTGAGATATTTCTCGAGAAGCTCGTCGTGCTGTTCCGCGACGGCCTCGAGCATCTTCTCGCGAAAGTGCTCCGCTTGCTCGCGGAGGTCGGCCGGAATCTCGTCGATGTCGTACTTCGACCCGAGGGTCTCGTCGTGGAAGAGGAGCGCCTTCATCCGGACCAGGTCGATCACGCCCTTGAATGTGTCTTCTGCCCCGATCGGGTACTGGATCGGTACGGGGTTGGCGCCCAGCTTGGTGCGGATCTGGTTCACTCCCGATTCGAAGTTCGCGCCCACGCGGTCCATCTTGTTGATGAAGGCGATGCGGGGAACTCCGTAGCGGTCAGCCTGACGCCAGACCGTCTCGGACTGCGGCTCGACTCCACCTACGGCACAGAAAACGGCGACAGCGCCGTCGAGGACACGGAGAGAACGCTCGACCTCGGCCGTGAAATCGACGTGGCCGGGCGTGTCGATGATGTTGATGCGGTACTCGCCCCAAAATGCCGTGGTCGCCGCCGACGTGATGGTGATACCGCGCTCCTGCTCCTGAACCATCCAGTCCATGGTCGCAGTTCCGTCGTGGACCTCACCGATCTTATGGGTGATGCCGGTGTAATAGAGAATCCGCTCGGTCGTCGTCGTCTTACCGGCGTCGATGTGAGCCATGATTCCGATGTTTCTTTGCTTCTCGAGCGGTACCAAACGGGCCATGTACGTTTTCCTCGAACCACATCCAGGAGCGGCACGCTTCCGGCTGCCGACCAGGGGGCCGACGGCCGCGAGAGAGCCGCACCACGAACCGTCCGGCGCATGCGCCGGACGTCGCCGCCCGACGCACGATACCCGCCGGGCGAATTCCTCTTGAGTTCACTTCATTTTCCCGTTGCTCGGTTCCGGAACCGCGGGGCCAGGGCCCCGTGTTATCCGATCCGAGACGGAGCTACGGGTGGGGTTTCAACTTCGGTGGAGCGCCGCTGCGCTCCGAACGGTCCCGCTCGGAGGCGCGACCGCCACATCAACTACCACCGGTAATGAGCGAAAGCCTTATTGGCTTCGGCCATCCGGTGCGTGTCTTCCTTCTTCTTGATCGCGTTTCCGCGATTGTTCGCCGCATCGAGCAGTTCGCCCGCAAGCTTGTCCTGCATCGTCTTCTCGCCGCGGCTCTTCGCGAATGCGATCAGCCAGCGGATGGCGAGCGAATTCCGTCGCGACGGACGGACTTCGATCGGCACCTGGTAATTCGAACCGCCCACGCGGCGGCTCTTGACCTCGAGCGTCGGCTTCACGTTCTCCACAGCCCGCTTGAAGACCTTGAGCGCGTCGTCATTCGCGCGCTGCTCGACCTTCCGCAGGGCTCCATAGAAAATCCGTTCGGCAGTCGATTTCTTCCCCTGGATCATCAGCACGTTGATGAACTTCGTCACCAGCTGGCTGTTGTACAGCGGATCAGGCAGAACTTCTCGCTTCGGAATTTCACGTCTTCTCGGCATGGGATCTCAGATTTCCTTCGAATCAGGCCTTGGGCCGTTTCGCACCGTACTTGCTTCGCCCCTGCTTGCGGCTCGCTACGCCGACCGCGTCCAGAGTGCCACGGATCACGTGGTATCGCACTCCCGGGAGGTCCTTCACACGGCCTCCGCGGATCAGCACGATCGAGTGCTCCTGGAGGTTGTGCCCGACGCCCGGGATGTATGTCGTGACTTCGATTCCGTTCGTGAGCCGGACGCGAGCAACTTTCCGGAGAGCCGAGTTCGGCTTCTTCGGGGTCGTCGTGTACACGCGCGTGCAGACTCCGCGGCGCTGCGGGCTCGACTGAAGAGCCGGTGACTTCGTCTTCTGGTTGAGTGTCTCGCGGCCTCGTGCCACGAGCTGGTTTATCGTTGGCATTCCTGGTTTTCCTCTGTTTCTCGAACAAACGGCCAGAAAATCCCCGCTTGGGGGAAACCGGCGCACTCTACCCTTGGACCTGACCTTTGTCAAGCCCTTGCCACGCGCTCAACAGGGGGTTCCGGGGGGTTATTCCGATGGCGACCGAGCCACTCCGCCCAGGTTCGGATCGGCGGCCCGTCTCCCGCTCTCCAGCCATTTCCGTTTGACGTCGAGAGGGGCCCGGGGGGAAGGACCAATCCTTCTCTCGGCCAGAACTACTCCCATTCCGCCGCCCAGAAGCCGCCGGTAGGGGACACCGAACACGATTCGATAACCTTCAACGGGATTGAAGGCGAGGATGTACTCGTCATCGACGATTGCCGAGTCCCACGTCCCGTTGAACCCGCCCAGCAGGTACTGATTGATCTCGTACCCCCCCTCCAGCTGTGCCAGGGTCACCCCCTCCGACTGCAGCCGGTCAAACGCCTGCCATCTCGCCCGATTCCAGGCGAGATAGTCGTGGGTGGCCGCGATGGAGAAGAATGCCACGAGTGTGAGGAGACTCGTCGCAATGGCCTTCGCAAGTGTACGTTCAAGCGGAATGATGAGGACCAGAAGAAACGGAAGAGGCCAGAGCGAGTCGAGGACGTAACGGTCGAAGTAGATGTCGGAAGGGACCAGAGCCGCCAGACCCAGAACACACTGCAGCGTCAGGAGTTGAAATCCGAACGAGGCTCGACCGAATGCTCTCCCGAGGCGATACACCATGAACGTCCCGGCGACGGCAGTGACGTACGTGACCGCGATGCGGGCGGGATAGCCGAGATGGATCGGGTAAGGAAGCCCGAGGATCCAGACATCTCGAAGCGTCATCGGGCCGAGCCCGAGATTGGTGAAAACGCTGCCCAATCCCGGCCATGGGATGGCGGCCCTGGCTCCGACGAGGCCCGAAGCGACCCAGAGGAACGGAATCACGAGGAGCGCAAGCCACAGAACCGACTTCCGATTGATCCGGCCGCGTCCGATCACGAGCACGGTGAGGGGAAGTACGAAAAGGGTCGAATACTGAAAGCTCACCGCGGTGTAGTGAATCGCGTTGGAAAAAGCAACGATGACCGAATGGAGCAGCCCCTGATTCCAGACCTGAATATGGATGTCGATCTGGTGCGGGTACCCGCTGAGAAGATCGGTGAAGAGGAACAGCGGCCCGAAGACGACGATCGAGAGTACGGGACCAACGAGGAGGATTTTCCATCTCCGGGCCAGGCGGTCGCGCTGCCAGAGCAGCATCAGCACGGCCGGTACGGCCACGGCGACTCCGGTCTGACGAACGAAGTAGGCCGCCATGACTGCTACCCCTCCACCGATCATGAAACCGACGCGATCCTCGGTCATCCCCCGGTAGAAGAGGTAAACACCAAGGAGTGCCGCGAAAAGGAAGGGAATGTGGGTCATGTATGTGTACGAAGCCCAGAAGAAGATCGGATGGAAAAGGAACACGAGAGCGCCGATGATGCGGCCGGTCGGCCCAACCCCCAGGCGACGCAACAGACCATGGGCAAGGAGAACACACCCGAACGAGAGCACCAGTGTCGAGAAGCGAAGGACTTCGTAGGACTGTCCGAAGAGAAGGGTCCAGACCGCACCCCAGACGGCCTGCGCCCTGAGGCTCATGGCGGTGTATCGCGAGAAGACGAAGGATCCCGTCCGGGCGAAATGCCACGTCGCCAGCGCGAAGTTCCAGTCGTCGCAGAGCGGGAAGCTGCCCCTCGGGTCCACCACCGCCATCGACAGGCCGAAAATAGCGAACAGCCCCGCCCTTTCGCGCCACATCTGGGCTCGAGTTGGCTGCGTGAGGTCTGCCTGGTGGTCGGTACGAGCGAGGGGTGCGGGGACCGCTTGCCTTCGAACGTCTTCCGGAGTCATGAGCGGACATTCTAAATCGAAACAAACTGATCGCGGCCTGCGGATCGGCAGAACCCTCCCTCAATGACGTTCGCACCGGCGCTGCGCTAAGATTCGCCCGTGTCCAGAAAACGTCTGTTCGGAGTGGTGATCGCGATCCTGGTCTTCGTCGCGACGCTCTTCGCACTCGTCCCCGGTGAAGGTCATTGGGATGACTATGGAGTCGACGAGGCTCACAAGGTTGCGGACACGTACTTCCTGCGACTCGTACTCGAGGGGAAGCTCCATGACCCTGCCTGGCTGCGTCACATCGTCGACCGGACGAATCCACCGGCCGGGAAGTACCTGTTCGGATTCGCCGCTCTCGCCTCGGGATCCCCGATTCCACCCACTCTCGGGATCAGAGTCGAGAAGCCGGAGGGAGACCTTGGCCAGCGATTGCGTCCGCCCTGGGGGGACGAATTGAGGCCGACCCTGATCGCCGACCGATGGGTCTCTCTGATCGCCACGGCGTTGATCGCGGCTCTCGTCGCATACGTTTCTCTACTGGAGCACGGTCTCGCAGCGTCGATCGTGGCAACTTTGCTCTACGCCACTTCGTTCCTGACCGTGACGTTCGCGCGGATGGCGGTTTATGATCCGCTTCTCACGCTCTTCGTCACCGCAACCATCGCACCGATCGCACTGCTGTGGCATCGTCGGAGATCGAGAATCATCACGCTTCTCCTGGCACTCGTCGCCGGCTCGGTCGGCGCGGCGGCGTTTCAAATCCGGCTCTCCGGACTCACGTCTACCGTGGCTACGGTCGCAGTGCTCTTCGTGCTCTGGATCAGGAGACGTGATCGACTTCTGGTGGTCGCGATGATGACGAGCTTCGCGGTGACGCTGGTCGTCGGGACGGCGATCAATCCTTACTACTGGACGACGGCTCACCCTGCCGACGGCGTTCCACCGGAGTTTCGTACCCGTACGTCCCTTCCGTCGAGGATCGCGCACCGATACGAACTGCAGATCCAGGATCTCGGCCTGCTTCTTCAGCGAGAGATCCGGAAGAATCCTCCGTTCACGATGCGGAGAAAGGTGCGATTCTCTTTCGAATACCTCTTCGGAGACTGGTCCGGGATTTTCCTCCTCTTCGGGCTTCTTCTCGCGGGCCTGGCCTGGCTGCCCGGCGGAACGGCTCGACGAGACAATCTCGCGCTTCTTTCGGTCTGGAGCGGCAGCATTTGCGTGACACTCTGGCTCTGGCTTCCGCTGCCATGGTCTCGATATCTTCTTCCCTTGATCCCTCCCCTCGCAATCGTCGCCGGGTTCGGCTGGGGCGAACTGCTGCAACAGCTGGTGGCTCGCATCGGCGACACGGCGATCGGAGAGAGGTTGAAGCTGATCCCCGCAGGATCGCGTGATCGAACTGCGACTCCGCCGTCGCTTCCCGGGTCCGGAGCCGATCGATGAATCCGGACGAACGATCACGGATCACTCTTCGTTTTGCGCAGGCTCTCATCCTCCTCAGCGCACTCACCTTCTGTCTACTCAATCCCCCCTTCGAAGCTCCCGACGAACCTGCTCATTTCTTCCATGCGTACGCGATTTCGCGAGGCCGATTTTCCGGGACGGTTCGCGATGGCGTAAGGGGGGAACGGGTACCTATCGAGGTGCTCCGCTTCGCACGCCTCATGACGGATGGCATTCCGACTCATCGGGACCGAAAGCTCTCGTACGATCAGTGCAACCTCGCCCTCTCAGTTTCGGCGCCGTCGAGCCTTGACGTCTTCGTTCCGACGCCAGGGCCGGTTCGATCGGACCCGATCGTGTCCAGCGCGGTCTCGATCGCCCCCTTCGCCTACATTCCCCAATCCCTGGCCATCGCCATTGCGCGTCTGTTCACCCCCCCCGTATTCGTGATTTTCTACGTCGCACGACTTGCGAATCTGCTCATCGCTTCGTCGTTGATCTTCCTGGCGATGGAGATCAGTCGAAGTGGCCGGTGGCTGTTCGCGTTCGTCGCGCTCCTGCCGATGACTTCCTATCTCTTGTCGTCCACCGGCCCCGACGGAATCATCATTGGATCGGCTTTCCTCTTTCTGGCCTTGATCCTGAGAATTCGAGAGAACGCCATTGCCATCTCGCGAACCGACGTTCTGGCTCTGGGACTCCTCGCGTTCCTGATCGGATCGGAGCGCATCCATTACGTCCCTTTGGTCGGAGCACTCGTCCTCCTTCCACCCGCCGCATTCACCGTTCGCTGGAAGCGGTCGACCGTCTTCACGCTGATCGGTGCTGTCACGATGATCGGAGTGAGTATTTTCGTGCTCCTGGCCAGATCGGACCTGACCGCCGCGGCTCCCGAGGCTCACATCTCCCCCTTCCTGCAGTTACGAACGATGTTGACCGCCCCTCGTCACGCCTTCGCCTCGCTGGGGTGGCTGGTCAGCATCGGCGGTACTGTCCAGCTGAGGGAGTTCACCGGCGTGCTCGGTTGGCTGGATACGCCGCTGCCGTTGTGGGCGAACGGCCTGAGCGGAGTCCTTCTCACTGGAATCGCTCCCTTCGCGGCCGCTGGGACCCTGCGGTTGCGCTCCTCGGAACGTCTCACCCTGGCAGCAAGCTGGCTATCGTCGGCCGCGGTGATTTTCGTCGCTGCGTACGTGCTCTGGAATCCGGTCGGTGCGAACTACGTCCTGGGAATTCAAGGAAGATACTTCCTCCCCCTCGTCCCCCTGTTGATGATGTCCGTCACCTGGCGTAATGGCGTCGCCTGGAAACAGCACGCGATCCAGGCCGGTCTGGTGCTCGCCATGATTCCGCTGGGCGCCGCGATCGTCGCGCTGCTCCAGCGCTATTATCCGGCTTGATCCGGACCGCGTTCGTCCGGTGATCGCCGATCCCGCTGGAAGGGATCAGGAATGGCGCGACGCTGTAGTCGGGGCTCCGGGGTCGATGTCGCGGGGAGCGCCCGTTGCGTCGTCGTTCCGCCAATCATCGGACGCAGCATCGCGCAGGGCAAGATGCCGAACCAGGCGGGTAATCTCCGTTTCGACCTTCCGCATGCGGAGATAGAGGGCGAAAAAGCCGAAGAGCGTCGCGAGAATCGCGAGATAGAACACCAGATCCGTCCCGCGTCCGATACCGAGAAGATGAGCGATCACCACCGTGATCTCGGGCTGCGCGATCGCCGTCGCGGCCGCAATCCAGAGGAGCGACCATGCGAGGCCGACTCGGGGGCTCATCCTCCGTCTGGCAACTACGACGATCGTGAAGACGAACAGCATCGCCGTCACGGGAAGACCGATCCATTGAAAAAGTGTCATCGCAACCACCGCCCCAGGAAGTACTCGAAGACGATTCGAACCGCCGACCAGTCGCGCTGTCCCTTCCTCGTCGAGTAATCACTGTATCGAATCTCGACCGGAACCTCGATGAAGCGAAACCTCCCTGCTCGGATCTGATCGAGCAGCTCGCTGGCATGCGCCATTCCGTCCAGACGGATATCGATTCGTTCCGCCGCGGCGCGCGTGAACGCACGGAGCCCGTTGTGCGTGTCCGTGACCGGCAGACCGGAGGCAAGGCGCGTGAAGAGTACCGCCGCGCGGAGGAGCCCCCGCCTCCGGGGAGGAATTCCTACGGCCCTGCCGAGGAACCTCGATCCGAGAGCCACGTCGGCGACTCCATCGAGCAACGGCTCGAGGAGCCGTGGAACGTCTTCCGCTCGATGTTGTCCATCACTATCGAAGGTCACGACGTAAGCTGCCCCCTCCCGGAGACTGAATTCGATCCCGGTCTGGAGTGCCGCTCCCTGGCCACGGTTGATCGCGTGCCGGACTACCACTGCGCCCGCCACAGAAGCGGTCGCGCCGGTTCCGTCAGAGGATCCGTCGTCCACCACCACCACCGTCACCGGAAAATGCTTCAGCGCCGTGACCACCGCGTCGATGGCGTTCGTTTCGTTGAACGCAGGTACGACGACGAACACCTTCGTCTCGCCGCTGAGGAGCGCAGCGAGGTGATCGGATGAGTGCGCCGTGTGTCCCGAGGTCATGATCGCTCGATCATTGTCGGTCGCGCCGCCGCGAATGCGAGCGACATGACTCAACGGGTGCGAGCCTCCCGTTTCCGGCGAACGAGATTCAGCGTCACATCCCGCCCGACTCTGAATCGATCGAGCGATTGTAACGCCAAAAAGAACGGGCGGCCTTGCGGCCGCCCGTCGATTGTCAGTGTGGATCGGATACTCTTACTGCTCTTCTTCCAGTTCCGCCACCGCGATCGCTTCTTCCTCTGCGCCGAGCTGCTCGAGCGGCTCGGGAAGCCGCGGCTCGTCCCGCTCCATGTAGATCGAGCGGTAGACCGGCATTCCGGTACCGGCCGGGATCAGACGGCCCACGATGACGTTCTCCTTGAGTCCACGGAGATAGTCGACGCGGCCGGCGATCGAGGCTTCCGTGAGCACTCGTGTCGTCTCCTGGAAAGAGGCCGCCGAGATGAACGACTCGGTCGAAAGCGACGCCTTGGTGATTCCGAGCAGCAGCGGAGTTCCGTCTGCCGGCTCACCGCCACGGGCGATGACCTTCTCGTTCTCTTCCATGAAGCGGAAGCGGTCGACCTGCTCGTCGATCAGGAAATCGGTATCGCCGACCCTGGTCACGCGGACCGACCGGAGCATCTGGCGCACGATCACCTCGATGTGCTTGTCGTTGATCGCGACCGACTGGGAACGGTAGACCTCCTGGATCTTATCCACCAGGTACCGCTGCAACTCCTTGACTCCGAGCACCGAAAGGACGTCGTGCGGATCGATGGGACCATCGATCAGCGGATCGCCGGCACGGACGTACTCGCCTTCCTGGACGTTGACGTGCGTGTAGCGGGGCACCGAGTACTCGTGTCGGGTCCCTTCTTCCGTCTCGACGATGACTTTTCTCATCCCCTTGACGACCGGCCCATGATGAACGGTTCCGTCGACCTCGGTGATGATCGCCTTCTCCCGCGGATGTCTCGCCTCGAACAGCTCCACGACCCGAGGCAGACCGCCGGTGATGTCTTTCGTCTTGGTGGTCGCACGCGGGATCTTCGCCAGCGTGTCTCCCGGGTAGACTTCCTGCCCGGCAGTGACGATCAGATGAGCTCCGGTCGGGAGGAGATACTTCCTCTCGTCATTGGCCTTGCCTTTGATGATCAGCTGCGGTGTCCGCTTTTCACTGGAGAGCGATTCGACGATGACCATCTGAGTCAGGCCGGTGACCTTGTCCGTTTCTTCGCGGACGTTCTCACCCTCGATGATGTCCTTGAACTGGACCTTGCCACCGAGCTCGGTGAGGATCGCCGAAGTGTACGGATCCCACTCCACGAGGAGCTGACCGGGCTTGACATCGTCGCCCTCGCGGACTCGAAGCGTGGCGCCGTAGGTCAGAGCGTAGCGCTCCTTCTCACGACCGTTCTTATCCACCAGGAGCAGCTTGCCACTCCGGTTGATGACCACCAGGTCTTTGGTCTTGCTGACGACGGTGGTGACGTTCAGCAGCTGCACGATTCCCGGGTTCGTCGCCTCGTGCTTCGACTGCTCCGAAACGCGCGATGCGGTACCACCGACGTGGAACGTTCGCATCGTGAGCTGCGTGCCGGGCTCGCCGATGGACTGAGCGGCGATGACACCGACCGCTTCGCCGATCTCGACTCCGCCGCCGCTGGCGAGGTTTCGGCCGTAGCAGCGGCGACAGACACCGCGCCGCGTCTCGCAAGTGAGCACGGAGCGGATCTTGACCTGCTCGATGCCCGCTTCCTGGATCTCGTTCGCGAGATCCTCACTGATCATCTCGTTCTGGCTGACGATCTTCTTTCCGCTGATGGGATCGAATACGTCTTCCTGCGCCACACGGCCGACGATACGGTCGCGGAGCGGCTCGAGAATGTCGCCGGACTCCATGATCGCGCCGACGATGATCCCATCGAACGTCTGGCAGTCTTCTTCGGTGACGATGACGTCCTGTGCGACGTCGACCAGACGCCGGGTGAGGTAACCCGAATCGGCGGTCTTCAGTGCGGTGTCGGCCAGACCTTTACGTGCGCCGTGGGTGGAGATGAAGTACTGCAGAACCGAGAGGCCTTCGCGGAAGTTCGCGGTGATCGGCGTCTCGATGACCTCACCCGAAGGCTTGGACATCAAGCCGCGCATTCCAGCCAGCTGCCGGACCTGCTCCTTCGATCCACGAGCGCCGGAGTCGGCCATCATGAAGATCGGATTGAACTCGCCGCGCTCTTCCTCGAGCCGGCGCATCTCGGCGAACATCTCGTCCGACACCTGCTCGGTTGCGCGATGCCAGATATCGATGATCTTGTTGTGACGCTCGCCGGCAGTGATCGCACCATCCAGGCGCTGCTTCTCGACTTCCAGAACCGCCGTGCGCGCTCGCTCGACGATGTCGACCTTCTTCGGCGGGACGACCATGTCTTCGACACCGATCGAGATTCCCGCCTTCGTGGCATAGAGGAATCCGAGGTCCTTCAGGTCGTCGAGCATGTTCACGGTCATGTCGTTGCCGAAGTTGATGAACGCGAAGTTCACCAGCTCCTGCAGCCCCTTCTTCTTCAGGAGGCCGTTGATGAACGGGATTTCCTCCGGAAGGTGCGCGTTCAGGATGACCCGGCCGACTGTCGTGTCGATCATCCGGTTCGTCACTTCCACGATCTCGGTGTGCGTGACGTCCTGACTGTCGTACTGTCCGGTGAGATCGATCAGCCGTCCGCTCACCCGGAGCTTGATCGGGGTGAGCAACTCGACGTGACCGTTCTCCAGCGCAATCACCACTTCGTCTGCGCTGCTGAAGACCTTTCCTTCGCCCTTCGCACCCGGTTTCGCCTTGGTCAGGTAGTAGCAGCCGAGTACGAGGTCCTGCGTCGGAACCGCGAGCGGCTTCCCGTTCGCGGGCGAAAGAATGTTGTTCGAGGCGAGCATCAGAATCTGCGATTCGACCTGCGCCTTCGGAGAAAGCGGCACGTGGACCGCCATCTGGTCGCCGTCGAAGTCCGCGTTGAACGCGGTACAGACCAGCGGATGGATCTTGATTGCCTTTCCTTCGACCAGCGTCGGTTCGAACGCCTGGATGCCGAGACGGTGGAGCGTCGGTGCACGGTTGAGGAGTACCGGATGCTCCTTGATGACCTCCTCGAGCGCGTCCCAGACCTCGATGGTCTGAAGCTCGACCATCTCCTTTGCCGCCTTGATCGTGCCGACCAGACCCTTCTGCTCGAGCCGGTTGTAGATGAAAGGCTTGAACAGCTCGAGCGCCATCTTCTTCGGAAGTCCGCACTGGTGCAGCTTGAGCTCCGGACCGACCACGATGACCGAACGGCCGGAGTAGTCGACACGTTTTCCGAGAAGGTTCTGACGGAAGCGGCCCTGCTTCCCCTTGAGCGTATCGGAGAGCGATTTCAGTGGACGGTTGTTCGAGCCCTTCAACACGCGGCCGCGACGGCCGTTGTCGAACAGCGCGTCGACCGCTTCCTGAAGCATTCGCTTCTCGTTGCGCACGATGACGTCGGGCGCGCGAAGCTCGAGGAGTTTCTTCAGACGGTTGTTACGATTGATGACGCGGCGGTACAGATCGTTCAGATCCGAGGTCGCGAAGCGGCCCCCGTCGAGAGGAACCAGAGGGCGAAGCTCCGGGGGAATGACCGGAATCACGTCCAGGATCATCCACTCCGGACGGTGTCCCGATTTCCTGAATGCATCGACGACCTTCAGTCGCTTGGCGGCTTTCAGTCGCTTGATCTGCGAGGTCTCGGTGCGCATGATCAGACGCAGCTCGTCCGAGAGCTCCTCAACGTTCACCCGGCGCAACAGCTCCTTGATCGCTTCAGCTCCCATCCGAGCGTCGAACACGTCACCGTATTCGGTCCGAAGCTCCCGGAAGCGCTCCTCGGTCAGCAGTTCGCGGTCACGGAGAACGTTCGGGATGTCGCCCGGATCGATGACCACGTACGACTCGAAATAGAGGATCCGCTCGAGATCACGAAGGGTGATGTCGAGCAGATGCCCGATCCGTGACGGCAGCCCCTTGAAGAACCAGACGTGCGAGACCGGCGAGGCGAGCTCGATGTGGCCCATTCGCTCGCGGCGGACCTTGGATTTGGTGACCTCGACTCCGCATTTGTCGCAGATCACTCCGCGGTGCTTCATCCGTTTGTATTTTCCGCAGAGACACTCCCAGTCGGTGATCGGACCGAAGATCTTCGCGCAGAAGAGTCCATCACGTTCCGGCTTGAAAGTCCGGTAATTGATGGTCTCCGGCTTGGTCACTTCACCGTACGACCAGGACCGGATCTTCTCCGGAGACGCGAGAGAGATCTTGATCGCGTTGAAGTCGTTGATCGCCTGCGGCTTAGCCGGCTGAAACAGTGCGTTGAAGCTTTCCAATTTGGCCTCCCTTTCGGAGTTCGGTTCCACTTTTCCAGATCTGGCGGCGTAGCGCCGGGCTGGCCCGACGCCACCTCTCTCCCGGCTATTCTTTCAACAGCTCGACGTCCAGACAGAGCGACTGCAGCTCGCGAACGAGGACGTTGAACGACTCGGGAAGACCCGGATCCTCCGGCACGTCGCCCTTGACGATCGCCTCGTACACCTTCGAGCGACCTTCCACGTCGTCAGACTTGACGGTGAGGAGCTCCTGCAGGGTATACGCCGCCCCGTATGCTTCGAGCGCCCACACTTCCATCTCACCGAATCGCTGACCTCCGAACTGCGCCTTTCCACCGAGCGGCTGCTGGGTGATCAGCGAGTACGGTCCGATCGAGCGCGCGTGGATCTTGTCGTCGACCAGATGCGAGAGCTTCAGCATGTAGATGAAGCCGACGGTCACCTTCTGTTCGAAGGGCTCGCCGGTCATTCCGTCACACAGCTGCGTCTTTCCGCCGTCCGGGAGACCCGAAGCGCGAAGCTGCGTCTTGATCTCCGTCTCCGTCGCCCCGTCGAATACAGGAGTCGAGAAGTGCAGACCCAGAATCCTCGCCGCCCATCCGAGATGGGTCTCGAGGATCTGTCCGACGTTCATTCGGGACGGAACACCGAGCGGGTTGAGAACGATCTCTACCGGCGTCCCGTCCGGCAGGTACGGCATGTCTTCTTCCGGCAGGATCCTGGAGATGACGCCCTTGTTTCCGTGGCGTCCCGCCATCTTGTCCCCGACCGAGAGCTTTCGCTTCATGGCGACGTAGACCTTGACCAGCTTGATCACGCCGGGGGCGAGCTCGTCGCCCTTCTGCAGGTCTTCGCGCCGCTCTTCGGCTTTCTGTTCCAGAACCCGGATCCGGTTCTCGGCGCGCTCGACGAACATTCTCACCGTCTCGCGGGCTTCGTCGTCGACCGGAATCGCGAGGAGCTCGCGGCGCGAGAGCTTCGAGACCGTGTCGCGTCCGACCATCTCGCCCTTCGCGACCAGCGTCTCGCCCGAACGGAAGTCGATCAGGTCGCGCTGCAGTTTGTAGTCGGCGAGAATTTCGGAGATCTTCTTGTTGCGGGCGTCGTTGATGATCCGGATCTCGTCCTGGATGTTCCGGTTCATCCGCTCGATCTCGCCTTCTTCGATCGCTTTCGCGCGGGCATCCTTCTCGACGCCCTTGCGCGAGAAGATCTTCACGTCGACGATCGTCCCTTCGATGCCCGGAGGCGTCTTCAGGGATGCGTCACGGACGTCGCCGGCCTTTTCACCGAAGATCGCTCGGAGGAGTTTCTCTTCCGGAGTCAGCTGGGTCTCGCCCTTCGGCGTGACCTTTCCGACCAGGATGTCGCCCTGTTTGACCGTCGCGCCGATCCGGATGATGCCGGATTCGTCGAGGTCGCGCAGTGCGGCTTCCGAGACGTTCGGGATGTCCCGGGTGATCTCTTCCGGTCCCAGCTTCGTGTCCCGGGCCTCGATCTCGAACTCCTCGATGTGAATGGAGGTGTAGTAGTCCTCCTTCACCAGCTTCTCGGAGACGAGGATCGCGTCCTCGAAGTTGTTCCCGCGCCACGGCATGAACGCGACGAGGATGTTCCGTCCGAGAGCGAGCTCTCCGGAGTCGGTGCACGGCCCGTCGGCGAGCACCTGCCCCTTGCGGACCCGCTGTCCTTCGCGAACGACCGGCTTCTGGGTGATGCAGGTGTTCTGGTTCGAACGCTTGAACTTGATCAGCTGATAGATGTCGGCGCCGAACTCTTTGGTCTCGCCGGTCTCGACGTCTTCGGCTTCGACCCGGACGATGATCCGGTTCGAGTCCACCAGATCGACCACGCCACCGCGCTTGCAGACCACCACGGCGCCCGAATCGCGGGCAACCACATTCTCCATGCCGGTGCCGACCAGCGGCGATTCGGTACGGAGCAGCGGTACGGACTGGCGCTGCATGTTCGCTCCCATCAGTGCACGGTTCGCATCGTCGTTCTCGAGGAACGGAACCAGCGATGCCGCGACCGAGACGAGCTGCTTCGGCGAGATGTCGATGAAGTCGACCTTCTCGCGCTCGATGGAGACGAAGTCGCCTCCCTGCCGAGCGATGACCCGATCGTGGACCAGGTTGCCGTCTTCGTCGGTGACCGCGTTCGCCTGGGCGATGGTGTACCGCTCTTCATCCCACGCGGAGAGATAGAACGCGTACGGCTCGGCTTCGGCCGGCTGATAGCCCGCCTTCTTCGAGCTCGCTTCCGCGTTCAGCTTGGCGATCCGGTTGTTCTCTTTCTGCAGATCGCGCTTCTCGACGATCTGCCCGAGCTGGAAGTTCGTATCCCCCACTTTGATGATCCGGTAGTGATCGAGAACCCGCCCGCCTTCCACTTTCTTGTAGGGCGACTCGATGAATCCGTACTCGTTGATCCGTGCGTAGCACGCAAGCGAGGAGATCAGACCGATGTTCGGACCTTCCGGTGTCTCGATCGGACAGATTCGACCGTAGTGGGTCGGATGGACGTCGCGGACTTCGAATCCAGCCCGCTCGCGGGAGAGGCCTCCCGGTCCGAGTGCCGAAAGGCGCCGCTTGTGAGTGACCTCGGAGAGCGGATTCGTCTGATCCATGAACTGCGAGAGCTGGGAGGACCCGAAGAACTCCTTGATCGCCGCGATGACCGGCTTGGAATTGATCAGGTCGTGAGGCATCGCCGAGTCGATGTCCTGATGGACCGACATCTTCTCCTTGATCGCGCGCTCCATCCGGACCAGACCGATCCGGAACTGGTTCTCGAGAAGCTCTCCGACTGCGCGGACCCGGCGGTTGCCGAGGTTGTCGATGTCATCCACCCGGCCGACGTCCTTGCGGAGACGAAGGAGATAGTTGATGACCACGAAAAAGTCGTCCGCGGTCATCGTCTTCTGGGTCACCGGAGTCTCGAGATCCAGCTTGATGTTGAACTTGAAACGGCCGACGCGCGAGAAGTCGTACTTCCGCGGATCGAAGAAC
This sequence comes from uncultured Acidobacteriota bacterium, assembly GCA_963741955.1. Lineage (GTDB taxonomy): Bacteria > Acidobacteriota > Thermoanaerobaculia > Gp7-AA8 > Gp7-AA8 > CAVUKB01. Next base: position 183,011 of record CAVUKB010000010.1, on the reverse strand, counting down.
ATCCCTTCGAAGAGCGCCTTGGCCGATTCGAGGGTGGGAGGATCACCAGGACGCATCCGTCGATAGATCTCGATGATCGCCGCCTCGAAGCTCTTGCTGGTGTCCTTCCGGACCGTGTTGAGAAGAATGTCGCTGACCAGGTCCCACTCGGGGAAGATCACTTCCGCTTCCGAGACTTCGTGCTGGCGGAGAACGTCGACCCAATCCGCCGAGACGCTGTCGCCGGATTCGAAGAGGACCTCACCGCTGTTGACGTCGACCACGTCGGTGAGAAAGACCGCCTTGTCGAGCGCGCTGAAGTCGACCTTCGCGGTGTGTTCACCGTTCTTGGTGAGCGCGTCCGACATCTTCCTGTCGAGCTTCAGCCCGGCGAAGATCGGACGGATCTCGCGGCGGCCGCGGATGGAGTGCTTCTCCTTCGCCTCCTCCTGATCGAGAACCCGCCGGTCGAACGTGAGCTCGACGGTCTCGCCGGAGGTCGGCACCTTCAGCCGGATCGGAGTGTAGAACTGCCGGAGAATCTCTTCGTCCGTGGTCAATCCGAGCGCGCGAAGGAAGACCGAGCCGAGAAACTTCCGCTTCCGGTCGATTCTGACGTACAGGATGTTCTTCTGGTCGTACTCGAACTCGACCCAGGAGCCGCGGTACGGAATGATCTTGGCGAGGAACGTGTGCGCACTCTCACGGGTGAAGAAGACACCCGGCGAGCGGTGCAGCTGGGAGACGATGACCCGCTCGGTTCCGTTGATGATGAAGGTCCCGTTGTCGGTCATCAGAGGGATCTCGCCGAAGAAGACCTCCTCTTCCTTCGCGTCGCGCATGTGCTTGACGCCGGTCTCGGGATCCTTGTCGTAGACGTAGAGCCGGAAGGTGACCTTCAGCGGAACGCTGTAAGTCATCCCTCGCTCCTGGCACTCCTCGACGGAGTACTTCATCTGCAGATCGACCGGGTTTCCGCAGATATCGCAGATCTCGACCCGATTCTTGTTGATCACGCCGCACTTCTGGCAGCCGACGGTCTCCTCGTGAGGATGCTCGGTGATGATCTTGGCTCCGCAGTTCGCACAGGTCATGCGCAGGTGCTCGAGCCCCTTGAGCTGGCCGCACTTGCACTCCCAGTTCCCGATCGAGAACTTGACGAAGTCGAGCGAGCAGGTCTCCCGGAAATCGGAGAACGGGAAAACGCTCGTAAAGACTGACTGCAGACCGGCGTCTTCGCGCTCCTCGGGGAGCAGATTCATCTGCAGGAACCGCTCGTACGACTTCCGCTGTACGTCGATGAGGTTGGGCAACGACATGTAGCTGCGGATTTTGGAGAAGTCGTGACGAACCGGCTCCTGTTTCGGCAGGGATCCATTCATGTGCAGACGCTCCTTACGATGAGTGTCGACGACACAGGCCTATTCACCCGTGCCTCTGAAGAAGAGTTGACCGGAAAAGCTCCGGCTGAACCAGGATTGTTGCGAGGTTGGCCGCAGGCGTCGCGGCGCAGAGGTTCGCGGGTCGCTGAGCCTTCGGGAAAGGGCCGCTCCCCCCCTTTCCAGGCTCGCAATTTTTGTCGCAGCAGCAGCAATTCGTGCGTACGAATCGTCCGTGGGATGCAAAATTCTGTCCGACATAGGACATTACCGGGGCCGAAGCCCGTATATTCCCAGGGACGGAAAAGGCGGGCGGCCGCGCAAGCGGCCCCCGCCGTTCGATAAAAAGCAGCTACTTGACGTTGACTTTGGCGCCGGCCTCTTCGAATTTCTTCTTGATACTCTCGGCCTCGTCCTTCGACACGCCTTCCTTGATGGTGGCCGGAGCGCCCTCGACCAGGTCCTTGGCCTCCTTCAGGCCGAGGCTGGTCACTTCGCGGACCGCCTTGATGACGTTGATCTTCTTGTCGCCCACCTCGGTGAGAACGACCGTGAACTCGGTCTGCTCTTCGACCGGGGCGGCAGCGGCGGCAGCGCCGGCGGCCGGCATGGCAACCGTCGCGGCAGCAGCGGAAACTCCAAAGTGGTCTTCGAGGGCCTTGACCAGGTTGTTCAGGTCGAGGACCGACATCTCTTCAATATTTTTGACGAATTCTTCCGTGGAAATAGCCATTGCGTTCAGCCTCCAATTCGATGTTGGTAACTTTCAATCAACCCTGTTCCGCAGCAGAGCCCGAACGCGTCTTGGCGATCTGGTCGAGCACTATTGCGAGATTTCTCTGGTTTGCGGAGAGCAACGTCACGAGGTTCCGGATCGGCGACTGGAGCAGATAGAGAAGCCTGGAGACCAGTTCTTCCCTCGAGGGGAGGTTCGCGATCTGGTCGATCTGCTCGGTCGGAACGATCTGGCTGTCGAGCATCGCCCCTTTGAACGTGACTGCCGGGACGTCCTTGGCGAATTTGGTGATTGCTTTCGCGAGCGCCACGGCATCTCCCGTGGTGTACGCGACCGCCGTTTCACCCTTGAACTGTTCGCGCAGCTCGATCAGCGGCGAATCCTTGAGCGCGATCATGGCGAGGGTGTTCTTCACCACGATGTAGTCGGATCCGGTGTCGCGGATCTGCCGTCGAAGCTCGGTGACTTCGGGGACCTTGATGCCCCTGAACTGGATCAGGAAGGCGCTCGTCGCACCGCCGACCCCGTTGCGCATCTGTTCGATGAACTGAGTCTTCTCGTCGCGATTCATGGTCCCCTCCTACTCGGCCGCCTGAAGCTCGGCCGCGGCCGAATCGATCTGAATGGAAGGGCTCATGGTCGAGCCGACGTAGATCGAGTGGACGTACTTGCCTTTGGCCGCGGATGGCTTGGCCTTCCGCACCGCCTGGATCAGGGCTTCCGCATTCTCACTCAACTGCTGGGGTGAGAAGGAAAGCTTTCCCACGGGAACGTGGATGATGGCGGTCTTGTCGACGCGGAACTCGACCTTGCCGGCCTTGATCTCCTGGACGGCTTTCGTCACATCGAACGTGACGGTTCCGGTCTTCGGATTGGGCATCAGGCCGCGGGGACCGAGCACCTTTCCGAGCCGGCCGACCGATTTCATCATGTCCGGCGTGGCGATCACCGCATCGAAGTCGACCCAGCCACCCTGGATCTTTTCGACCATGTCGTCCCCGCCGGTCATGTCGGCTCCGGCTTCCTCGGCCTCGCGGACTTTATCCCCCGAGGCAATGACGAGCACGCGCTTGGTCTGGCCGGTGCCGTGCGGGAGCACGGTCGTGCCGCGAACCATCTGATCCGCGTGCTTCGGGTTGACGCCGAGTCTCATCGACAGCTCGACCGTCTCGTTGAATTTGGCGAACCCGATCTGTTTGAGCAGATCGAACGCCTCCTCCAACTGGTACGGCCGCTCGTCGACCTTCTCGGCTGCTGCACGATACTTCTTGCCGTGTCTGGCCATTTCACCTCCGTAGTCCGAGCGACGGGATCGATGTCCCGTCTCCTACGATCTCGCACCGCGGCATCATCGTCGCGGCGCCGAACTTTGTTCAGCCCTGGATCTCGATGCCCATCGAACGCGCAGTTCCTTCGACCGTCTTCACCGCGGTCTCGAGCGACGCCGCATTCAGATCGGGCATCTTGGTCTTCGCAATCTCCTCGACCTGCGCGCGAGTGACCGAGGCGACCTTCGTCTTGTTCGGAGTTCCCGACCCCTTCTGCACGCCTGCGGCCCGAAGAAGAAGAATCGCCGCAGGAGGAGTCTTGGTCACGAACGTGAACGAGCGGTCGGAGAAGACCGTGATCACGACCGGAATGATCAGCCCCTGCTGGCTCTGGGTGCGTGCATTGAAGGTCTTGCAGAACTCCATGATGTTCACGCCGTGCTGACCGAGCGCCGGTCCCACCGGGGGGGCCGGGGTCGCCTGGCCGGCAGGAATCTGCAGCTTGATGAATCCGGTGATTTTCTTCGCCATAAGTCGGTTCCTTCAGAGCGGCGAATCGAGTTCGCCGCGGGATCTTCAATTCATTTCTTCGATGCGCCCGTCTGTTCCTCTGCGGCGTCGTAGCGGGTGACCTGGAGAAAGTCGAGCTCGACCGGGGTCGACCGGCCGAAGATCGTGACCATCACCTTCAGAGTGTTCCGGTCGAGGTTGACCTCTTCCACCACACCGGTGAAGTTCGTGAACGGTCCGTCCGTGATCCGCACGTGCTCGCCATGTTCGTAGACGTGCTTCGGTTTCGGCTTCTCTTTGGTCGAAACGACCTGAGTGAGAATTCCGTCCACCTCTTCCTGAGTCAGCGGAGTCGGCTTCTTCCCGGTCCCGACGAAGCCGGTCACCTTCGGCGTGTTCTTCACCAGATGCCAGGCGTCGTCGTCCATCTGCATCTGGACGAGAATGTAGCCGGGAAAGAACTTGCGCTGCACTTCGCGCTTCTTTCCGCCACGCATCTCGATCAGCGTCTCGGTGGGGATCCGGATCTCGCCGAACTTCTCGCGCATCCCGAGCGCCTCGATGCGCTGCTCGAGATTTTCCCTCACCCTCTCCTCGAATCCGGAATAGGTGTGGACGATGAACCACTGCATCTCAGCCATAATTTTTAAACGCTCGCGCCAAACCAACCAAAAAGAACCGATAGCGCGTGGTAGAACGCGAGATCGCAGACCCAGAGAAATACGCCGAAAAAGATCGTCGCGATGAGGACGACCCCCGTTGTTCCGACCACCTCGTTGCGATTCGGCCAGGTGACCTTTCGCATCTCGGCCTTCGTCTCATGCCAGAAGCCCGTCCACGTCTGCCACCACTGCTTGGGTGCGAATTCCATCTCGACTCCAGTGATCTCTTTCTGCTCTCGAACCCGTCGCCCGGAGGGGCTGGCAGGCCAGGAGGGACTTGAACCCCCAACCGCCGGTTTTGGAGACCGGTGCTCTGCCAATTGAGCTACTGGCCTGAACTCTCCTCCGCCCGTCAGTCCGATCGATTCCGGCCGCTCCAATCCGGACCGGCGACGGCTTATTCCTACTTGGCTTCGCGGTGTACCGTGTGCCGACGGTCGAAGCGGCAGAACTTCTTCAGCTCGAGCTTCTCGGTCGTCTTCTTGCGGTTCTTCGTCGTCGAATAGTTACGACGCTTGCACTCGGTGCACTGAAGCGAAATGATTTCTCGAATTGCTGCCATCTGTTCTCCAAAACGCCACGACGACAGGGCCCGCCCCGGTGGTTCCACCCCGGAGCCGTTCGACCCGTCCCGGCGACGCTCACTTTAGTTCGACCACGGAAATGGAGCCCTCGACGAGATTTGAACTCGTGACCCCGTCCTTACCAAGGACGTGCTCTACCCCTGAGCTACGAGGGCGCTCGAGCCTTTCGGCTCTCGGCAACCATCCCGCCAATTCGGCGGCGGACTGCCGCGATCAACCGCAAAATGGAGCGGGAGACGGGATTCGAACCCGCGACCAACAGCTTGGAAGGCTGTGACTCTACCCCTGAGTTACTCCCGCTTACCTCGAATGAACACAAATGAATTGATGGTGGAGGCGGATGGATTCGAACCACCGTAGGCATTACGCCAACAGATTTACAGTCTGCCCCCTTTAGCCACTCGGGCACGCCTCCACTTTCACCAAACTCTCTCGAGCCCCACCCGCCCGGCCTTCCGGCGCAGCGGACCTCGACACTCTTGTCTGGAGCTGGCGACGGGACTCGAACCCGCGACCTGCTGATTACAAATCAGCTGCTCTACCAACTGAGCTATGCCAGCGCTCGATATTTCAATGAGTTATCGCGCGCCGGACGCGCGCGTATCCCAGCCTCCGATCGTCGAGGCGTCGGGAACTGAGCCTTATAGCAAGTTGCCTAACGGAACGCAAGAGGAGAGTTATTCCGCACCGACTGAGACGCGAGATCGGCTCGCGCGCCTCAGCCCAAGGCCAGCCGGACCCGACTCCTCTGCGGATCCCCCCGAGGGCGGAAGGCCCGATTCTCCGTTCAGCACGATCCACGGATAGACCTCGTCGTACGCCCTTGCGATCCGCCGGAACGTCTCGATCGTACCAGGCTCCTCCGTCGCCAGGTTCCGCCTCCCTTCCGGATCCCTCTTCGAGTTGATCAGGATCTCATCCACCGGCTCGGATCCGCCGCTGAGACCTCGCACCGGGATCACCGCGTGATAGACGAGATCCCCCTTCGCAATATTCAGCATCCGCTCGTGCTCGCTCCACGACACGACCGCGCGGTCCGGATTGAATCTCTTCTGATCCAGTAAGTCGATCCCGATCGACGGGGCCCGACTTCCGATCCCCATCAGCCCGAGAAGCGTCGGCATGACATCGACCTGGCTCGCCGGCCCGGGAACGACCCTCCCCTTCGGTAGCAGCGGCGAATAGAAGACCAGTGGAATGTGATGCCGCAGCCCGGCGAGATCGTGGATCGTCGAGATCTCTCGTCCGAGCGGCGCCACCGGAATTCCATGATCGCCGCTGATCACAAAAATCGTGCGCGAGAACCAAGGCTGCTTCCGGGCGAGCTGGATGAAGTCTCCGAGTGCCTCATCCGAGTAGTGGACCGTCTGAATCATCTGGCTCGAGTGAAGCCCGAACGCCTGATCCGATCCCGGAAACAGACGATACCCATGTTTCGGAGACGGGAGACCGGTCAATTTCGGTCCTGCGTCCGGAGGGAGTTGATACGGATGATGATTGTCCACAGTGAGGACCATCGACGCGAACGGTTCCTGCAGACGCGTGATTGAATCGACTGCGTGCCGCGCCAGCGCCCGGTCGGAATATCCCCAGTTCACCCTCGGGTCATCGGTCGGAAAGTCGGTCCCGTCGAACATCTGAAACCCGCGCGGCCGGTAGAATCGAGCGCGGTGATAAAAGGTCTGATCGGTATTGGAGATCCACAGGAACGATTTCCAACCGGCGGCACGAAGCATCTCCGGCAGGCCCGTCAGCCTCGTCAGCGGATGCCGAGTCATCAGCATCTCGCCCGGAATCGGAAGCAGGCCATACCAGAGGGCCAGCTCTCCAGCGGGCGTGTAGGTCCCGGCACTGTAGACGTCCTCGATCCGGATTCCTTCCGCCGCGAGAGCGTCGACGTTGGGTGTGACCCCCCGCACGTTAGCACCGTAGCATCCGACTTCTTCCGCCCGAAGGCTCTCTACGACGAAAAAGACGATATTGGGCTTGAATCCCGCCGGGAGAGTCGGCGCATCCGGAGAGCGCACACCATTCAGGTGCGCGAGCGGAAAATCCCGGTCCGTGAACGCCGATCCACGCTGTCCAGCGATCAGTGCGCGGACCGCCGTAATGGGAAGCTCTGGAGCGCGCAGTCGCAGCTCGGTGTCATCTTCGGCTTCTCGGTGGTCACGGACCAACTGCACCAGGCTGACCAGAGGATCCTCCGCGGTCTCGACCCGGTGAATCGAGTGGACCGGAAAGAGCGCCAGAAAGAGAGCGGACAACACGGCAACAGCAGCCGCACCGCGGAGTGTCTGAAATGTCCGCACCGCTCGCTTCGCCCGGATTGCCACGATCAGGAGGGCGGCGCAGACCAGCACCAGTGTGATGGCAAGCAGCAGACCGGTCGATCCACGGATCGAGCGAATGATCACCGTCCCCACCGGTCCGGTTTCGAAGTCAGCCGCCTGGGGCGTCATTCCGAACAGAATGATCGCCTCGGATCGCGCCAGTCCGGCAAGGGAGAAGAAAAGGACCAGCGAGCCGGCCGCCCACCGGCCGACTCGTTCGAATCTGCGACTGAACCCGGACCCGAGAACCAGCAACGCCACCACCGCTCCCACGGCGAGGTCCTGAACCAGGCCCACCAGGTGCCACAGCACCGGATCGCTGCTCGGAAGTGCGGCGCCGTTCTGAATGCGAAGCCTCAGTGCGAATCCGACCGCGACGATGATCAGCATGACACCGCCCGCGAACGAGCGGCTTCGAATTGATGGCTCCGAGACGTTCACGCCCACGAAATCGCGTTTCCCATCAGGATTCTTCCCGGTTCTGCCGGTCGACCTCGTATGCCAGAACCGCCGCCGCCGTCGCGACATTCAAAGACTCCACTTTCCCCCGCATCGGGATCCGCACCAGCCGGTCGCAATGCGCCCGCACATTCTTCCGGATCCCTCCTCCTTCGCTTCCCAGCACCAGAGCGACCTTCCCGCGGAGATCAATCCCACTGAGCTCGTCCCCCGACCCGTCCGCACCGTACACCCAGAATCCCGATTCCTTCAGGCTCTCGATGGCTCGGGAGAGGTTCGTCACCTGGGCCACCGGGACCCACTCCGCCGCTCCGGCAGAAGCCTTCACCACGACCGGTGTCAGCCCCGCGCTGTCGTGCTCGGTCATCGCCACCAGGTCCACTCCCATCGCGTCGGCGACCCTGAGAATCGCCCCGACATTCTGTGGATCCTGAATCTGATCGAGCAGCAGCACGAAGCGGAGTCCCTCTTCCCGCACCTTCTCCTCGAAATCCGCGTAGCCGACGGATGCGACCTCTGCCACGACACCGTTGTGGACGCCTCCCTCCGCGAGCCGGTCGAGTCGAGCCTTCGGCAGATACCGCACCGGGACACCCGCGTCCTTCAGTTCGGCAACGAGACGAGCGCGCTTCCCGTGCTCCTCACCCTGGGCGACGGCGACGAACCGGATTCGCGACGGATCCGACCGGATCGCCTCCCGTACCGGATTCCACCCGTAGATGATCATCGAGGTCCCCCCTTCCCTGCCATTCGTCCAGCCAGACCTCGAACGAGTTTCGATGCGAACGCGGGGCCCTGGTAGATGAAACCGGTATACGCCTGCACGAGGTCCGCGCCTGCCGCGATCTTCTCCGCCGCATCCTCGACGCTGAAGATCCCTCCCACCCCAACCAGCGGATACTCCGGCCCGACTCGCTTTCGAAGAAGTCTCAAAATCGCCGTCGATCGTTCGAAGAGCGGCTTGCCGGAGAGGCCGCCCGACTGCTCGACCTCGCGCACCAAACCTTCGCGCGAGATCGTCGTGTTCGTCGCGATCATCCCGTCTGCAAGCCCGCGGCAGACATCTGCGGCCTCGTCAGCCTGCTGCTCGGTCAGATCGGGCGCGATCTTCACCAGAATCGGATGCACACCGGGTCCGTCGAACACGATCGATTCACGCTCATTCCTCATGGCGATCAGCAGATCCTTCAGTTGTTCGGGGGCTTGAAGGTCACGCAGCGACGGGGTGTTCGGTGAGGAGACATTCACTACGACGCCATCCGCCCACCGCGCGAGGAGACGGTAACACGCCGCGTAGGAGCGGGTCGCACCCGCAATCGGCACATCCCGATTCTTTCCGATGTTCACCAGCAGCGGCGTCTCTTCAGCTGCAGCACTTCGCCGCCGGAGATCCTCGAGCCGGCCGACAACCAGTCGCGCTCCGTCGTTGTTGAATCCCATCCGGTTGATCAACGCCTCGCTGTCGGGAATCCGGAAGAGGCGCGGCCGCGGATTTCCCGCCTGTGGCTCGAGAGTCACCGTGCCCACCTCGACGAATCCGAACCCGAGACTTCGAAGGAACGGGACCATCGTCGCGTTCTTGTCGAAGCCGGCCGCGATTCCGAGGGGATTTCGAAAATGAAGATCCCAGAGCTTGCGGGAGAGATCCGGAACCCGATAGATCGCTCGGAGCGCTGCACGAAGGAGCGAGATCTCACCGAGACGCTCCATCTGCGCCGAGACCAGCTCGTGGGCATGCTCGGCTTCGAGCCGGAACAGCCCCGCCCTCAGAAGATCGTAGATCATCGTTCGAGATGGTCGAGCAAACGTGCGACACGCTCGGCCGGTGCGGCGACCGGAGCGAGGCCTTCGATCTCGCTGCCGAGCTGCATCAGAGGTACCGCTCGCTGCAGTTCGGGGCCGTGCGTCGAGCCGGTCAGCGCGACCCGGAGCGGCATGAAGAGCTTCTTCCCTTTCAATCCGGTCTCCGCCTTCAGCCGTTCCGTCATTGCGGCATATCCCTCCGCATCTCTCGGGGCGCCGTTGCGCTCGAGATCCTCTTTCATCGCGCGAATCAGCCCGAGCGCCGATTCATCCGCAAGAACTTCGCTGTTGTCCGTCTCCTCGATCACTTTTCCGGGATCGAGAAGGAAGAAAAACGCGAGCGCCGGGACGAACTCGTCGAGAGTCGAGCGTCCTTTCTGAACCGACGCCACCGCCTGCTCCAGCCACTGCTCGACTTCCGGCATGGCGGTCCCGCGAACCCACCCCGCGTCGATGAAGCGTCCCATCAGTCTGGCTCGTAACTCGGCGGGAGCCATGGCCTGGATGTACTGCCCGTTCATCCAGGTGAACTTGCGAACATCGAATATGGCGGGAGAGTCGTTCACCCTTTCCAGAGTGAAGTTCTCGGCGGCATACGCCCGCGTGAAGATCTCCTCTCCGTTCGGGGCGGACCAGCCGAGAAGCGTCAGGTAATTGAAGAGCGCATCCGGCAGATAACCCTCCTCCGCGTACGCCGAGACGGATGTGGCGCCATGCCGCTTGGAGAGCTTCGTCCGATCCTCGCCCAGGATGAGAGAGACGTGCGCGAACTGCGGAACGGCCCATCCGAATGCTCTGTACAGCAGTACCTGCCGGTGGGTGTTCGTCAGGTGCTCCTCGGCACGAACCACGTGAGTGATCTCCATATCGTGGTCGTCACAGACTACCGAGAAGTTGTACGTCGGCATGCCGTCGGAACGAAGGATGATGAAGTCGCCCAGCATCTCCTTCTTCCAGGTGACGTCGCCGCGGATGAGGTCATGGATCGTGACGTCCGCATCGAACTTCGCCTCCCGCTCCTTCGGGACATGAAAGCGGATCACGTGCGGCAGCCCTTCGCTCCGACGCTCCTCGACCATTTCGCCCGTCAGGCGAAAGCACCCGAGGTCGTAGTGCGGCGCCCGTCCCGCAGCCTCCGCCTCGCGACGCTTCCGCTCGAGATCCTCCTCGTTGCAGAAACAGCGGTAGGCGAGGCCATCGGAAACGAGCTTCTCCGCGTATTCGCGGTGAAGATGCATCCGCTCCGACTGGCGGTACGGGTGATGCGGTCCGCCGACGTCCGGGCCTTCATTCCACTCCACTCCAAGCCACCGCAGATCGTCCAGGACCATCTGCTCCGACTCGACCGTCGACCGCGCCTGGTCGGTGTCTTCGACTCGGAGGACCAGGGTGCCGCCGTGATGGGAAGCGAAGAGCCAGTTGAATATGGCAGTGCGGGCCCCGCCGACGTGCAGATGGCCGGTTGGCGATGGGGCGAATCGGACACGGACATTCTCAGACAACTGCGGATCTCCCCCTTGAAGTGTCGAACGATAGTGTAGTGGTTCAGAGTTCTCTCCGCGTTTCGCGGATGGCGTACTGCGGTGCGAGTGCCTCAGGCGCTCCCGTCCGTGTCGCCGATCTCGATCAATACGACTGCGAGCGCACAGATTCCCTCGGCGCGCCCGATGAACCCGAGATGATCCGTCGTGGTCGCCTTCACGTTGACCCGAGATCGATCGATCTCGAGGAGCGCGGCGAGCGACGCAGTCATGGCGTCTCGATGCGCCCCGAGCCGCGGCCGCTCCGCGATCACCGTCACGTCGAGATTCGAGATGTTCGCGTGTTCCGCCGCCATCAGCCGAAGCGCTTCACGCACGAAGACGGACGAGTCGGCGCCGCGCCACTGTTCGTCGCTGGAGGGAAAGTACTGTCCGATGTCACCCGCGCCGAGTGCTCCGAGTAAGGCATCCGTTACGGCATGAAGAACCGCGTCGGCATCGGAGTGCCCTCCCAGTCCCCCCTCGTCGGAGATCCGCACCCCGCCCAGAACCAGCGGTCGCGATGGATCGAAGCCGTGGACGTCCACTCCCTGACCTATACGGATCACGGCCGGCTCCAGAGCTCGAAGTTCGCCTCAGCGCAACGGAGATCTTCCGGGCGGGTGATCTTCAGGTTCATCGAGTCCCCTTCGACTGCACGAACTTCGTGGCCGTAGTGGGCAACTAGCGAGGCCTCGTCTGTTCCGACGAAACCGTCACGGATCGCTCTCTCGAGAGCCTCCAGAAGGATCCGGCGTCGAAAACACTGCGGTGTCTGGGCAGCTCGAAGACGGTCGCGATCGATGGTCTGTTCGATCTTCCCGCCGATCACTTCGTGAACTGTTTCGTTGATCGAGCGTACCGGAAGTGCAGCGCCGCACGACGCTGCTGCTGCGAGCACCGAACGGAACGTGTCCGCTGCAAAAAAGGGGCGTACCGCATCGTGAATCGCGACCATCTGGCACTCTTCCGCGGCGGCGCGGACTCCGTTGTGAACGGAGTGCTGCCGGCTCAGCCCACCTTCGACCAGGGTGACGTCGCGCCACGAGAACTCCCGGATCATGTCGCGAAGCGTCGGGTGATAAACGTCGGAGGCGCAGATGATCAATTGTTCGACGCACTCCTGCCCGAGGAACTTTTCGACCGCGTATGCAATCAGGGGACGTCCCCGCAGAGGGAGGTACTGCTTGGGAGTCTCGCTCCCGAATCGGAGACCGCTTCCGGCGGCCGGGATGACGACTGCGCACTTCATGTTTCGACTCCCGCGTCTCGGCGGTGCTCACGAAACCGGCGAAGCACGTGAAGACGCCTCGCCTCCTCACTGAGGAGAGGAAAACAATCCGTCAGACCTCCATGATCTCCGCTTCCTTGTTCTTCAGATGATCGTCGACCTCTTTCACGAACCGGTCGGTCAGCTTCTGGATCTCTTCCATCCCTCGCTTCTCGTCATCCTGTGAGATCTGGTGTTCCTTCTCCATCTTCTTGAGCTTGTCATTTCCGTCCCGGCGCACCTGACGGATCGCGGTGCGCGCCTCTTCGGACATGTGATGCGCCTTCTTGGTGAGCTCCCGTCGCCGCTCCTCGGTCAGAGGGGGGATCGGAATGCGCACCACCGTTCCGTCGCTCGACGGATTCAAGCCGAGATCGGAGTTGCGGATCGCCTTTTCGATGGCCGGAATCAACGATTTGTCCCACGGCTGAGCGACGATCATCGAAGACTCCGGAACGTTCAACGACGCGACCTGGTTCAGCGGCGTGTCGGTTCCGTAGTAGTTCACCACGACTCCGTCCAGCATCGAGGTCGACGCGCGACCGGTCCGCAGCTGTCTGAATTCCGCATGGAGCGCTTCGATCGCTCCGTGCATCCGTCGTTCGAGATCCTTCAAAAGATTCCTGACTTCCATCACTCTCCTCCCACCGTCACGGGGTCCGGTTCATCCGTCACGATCGAGCCGACTTCATCTCCCAGAACGGCTCTGCGAATGTTTCCGCGTTCACGGAGTGAGAACACGCAGATCGGAATCGCGCTGCCCCGGGCGAGGTCGATCGCCGAGGCGTCCATCACGTTGAGACGGTCGGCAAGAACCCGCTGATACGTCATCCGCGGGATTTTCTGCGCGTTCGGATCCTTGTGCGGATCGGCAGTGTAGATACCATCCACCTTCGTGGCTTTGAAAATGATGTCGCATTTGAGCTCGGCCGCCCGCAACGCCGCGGCCGAATCGGTCGTGAAAAACGGATTTCCCGTCCCGGCCGCGCAGATCACCACCCGTCCCTTTTCCAGATGCCGGAGGACGCGGCGGCGAATGAACGGTTCGGCCACGCCGGGCATGGTGATGGCGGTTGCGACGCGGGTGGCGACGCCGCGACGCTCGAGAGCGTCCTGGAGCGCGAGACCGTTGATCACGGTCGCCAGCATTCCCATCTGGTCCCCGACCGCCCGGTCGATCCCGGTGGTCGCACCGGTGACGCCCCGGAAGATGTTTCCGCCACCGATGACGATCGCGACCTGGACACCGAGGGACTGGATGCTGACCAGTTCATCGGCAATGGTGGCGAGAGTCTCCGACTCGATGCCGTAGGCACGCTCGCCCATGAGGGCTTCGCCCGAGAGTTTCAGAAGGATACGTTTGAACTTCGGGCGGGGATCTTCGCTCATCCACGGCTCCAGAATCGTGATTTATACCACAGCATACGACAGCGCCCGGTCCGAAAACCGGGCGCCAAGGTTCGAGAAACGGCAGGCGGCCTCGAACGCCGCATCAGCACGCGAGGGGGAATCGGGTCAGCTCTGCACCTGAGCCATGACTTCGGCGGCGAAGTCATCGGATCGCTTCTGCAGACCTTCGCCGAGCTTGAAACGGGTGAAGCGAAGCACTTCGAAATTCGCACCCGCCTCTTTGCCTCTCTGGGCGACGAGATTGGCAACCGTCATCTTGTCGTCCCGCACGTAAGGCTGCTCGAGAAGAACGAGCTCACCGTAGAACTTCTCCATCTTTCCAGCAACGATCTTTTCCACCACCGCCTCGGGCTTTCCCGACTTGAGCGCCTGATCGCGAGCGATCTCGCGCTCGGTCGCGAGGTCATTCTCGGTGACCTCGTCCCGCCGGACGAACCGCGGCTCCGCAGCGGCGGCGTGCATGGCGATCTCTTTCGCCAGAGCTTCCGCAGCCTCGGTCGGGGCGCCGCCGGGGGAAGTCTTGACTTCGACCAGAACGCCGATCTTCCCGTTGGCGTGAATGTAGTATCCGAACACCGCATTTTCGGCACGCTTGTAGTGGACGAAGCGCCGAACGGTGATGTTCTCGCCGATTTTGGCGATCCTCGATGAGATCACCTGAGCCACGGTGTGACCTTCCGCGTCGCCGGGCCATTTCTGCTCCATGAGCTGCTCGACCGAAGAGACTCCGGTCGAAGCGATGATCGCGGCGATGCCGTCGGCGAGCTCACGGAACTCGTCGGTCTGCGCGACGAAGTCGGTTTCGCAGTTCACTTCGACGAGTACCGCGTCGTGCTCCTCCAGGTGCGCCAGGACCTGGCCCTCGGTCGCAGTCCGGCTCGCCTTCTTGGCAGCTGCAGCGAGACCTTTCTTGCGAAGGATCTTGGTGGCTTCCTCGAGATTGCCGTTGGCCTCCGCGAGAGCGCTTTTGCAGTCCATCATGCCTGCTCCGGTGAGCTCGCGAAGCTCCTTCACCTGGGCTGCTGTGATCTGAGCCATTTCGATTCTCCAGACGAATTTGTGATTGATCGATGGGCGCGGTGGCCGCGGCATCGATGCCCGGGGGCACGGTGCCGCGGCTCGCAGAACTTCGGCGGATTCGGCCGAATCAGGAAGTCGGAGGAGCGGCGGCTGCTTCCGTAGATTCCTCGGACGCCTGCTGGACCTGCATTTCTTCTTCCAGCTGCTGCTTGTCCTCGGCAGCCATGTACGCTTCTTCAGCCAGACGGTATCCTTCCAGGACCGAGTCGGCGACCTTCTGTGTGAACAGACGAATCGCGCGGATCGCATCGTCGTTCCCGGGGATCGCGTAGTCGATCGGGTCGGGATCACAGTTCGTATCGACGATTGCGACGACCGGAACTCCGAGCTTCTTCGCTTCCTGAACCGCGATGTGCTCCTTCTTCGGATCGATCACGAAGATCGCGTCCGGAATCGCGTCCATCTCGCGAATGCCGATGAGATTCCGGTTCAGCTTGTCACGTTCCCGGTCGAGCGCGGCCCGCTCCTTCTTGGACATTTCCTTTTCGGTGTCGTTGAGAACCGCCTCGACTTCTTTGAGGCGCTCGATCGAACGACGCACCGTGACGAAGTTCGTCAGCGTGCCACCCAGCCAGCGGTTGTTCACATAGAACATTCCGCAGCGATTCGCTTCCTCGACGATCGCGTCCTGGGCCTGGCGCTTGGTACCGACGAAAAGAACCCGCTTCCCCTGAGAGGCGAGCTCCGTGACGAAATTGGAAGCTTCCTTGAAGAGCTTGAGCGTCTTCTGCAGGTCGATGATGTAAATGCCATTGCGCTTGCCGAAGATGTACTTCTTCATTTTCGGGTTCCAGCGCTTGGTCTGGTGACCGAAGTGGACGCCAGCTTCCAAAAGCTCTTTCATTGTAATAACGACGGCCAACTGATCCTCCTTTCCTCGATTCTTCTTCAGATGTTCGACAAAAAAATCAGGGGCGCGGCAACCGCCGTGCCCCCGTGGTTGAATCCTGAGAATGAGCGAAGCCCGACATTCGAATCCGCCCGAAGCCTAGCGCTTCGAGAACTGGAACCGGGCACGCGCGCCCTTCTGACCGTACTTCTTCCGCTCTTTCATACGCGGATCACGGGTCAGCAGCCCTGCTTTCTTCAGCCGTTTCCGGAGCTCGGCATTGTAGCCTTCGAGTGCCCGGGAGATGCCGTGCCGGATCGCGCCGGCCTGACCGCTCGGTCCGCCGCCGTCGACGGTCACAAAGATGTCGAACTTGTCGACCGTCTCGGTGAGCGAGAGCGGCTGCTTGATGATCATCTTCAGCACTTCATTCGGAAAATAGCTGTCCAGCGTCCGCTTGTTCACTGTGACGTCACCGGTCCCCTGGCGCAAGCGCACGCGAGCCGTCGACGTCTTTCTTCTACCGGTTCCGTAATATTCGACGAATGCCAAGAATGCCTCCCTGCGGTTAACCCGCAACCTCGAATTTCTCCGGCTGCTGCGCCTCGTGAGGATGCTGCGGGCCGCGATAAACCTTCAGTTTCTTGATCATCTTGCGACCGAGTTTGCTCTTCGGCAGCATTCCGCGAACCGCGGTCTCGATCATCGTCTCCGGCTTCTCGGCCCGAACGAAGCGAGCCGCTCGCTCCTTCAGTCCGCCCGGATACCCGGAGTGATGACGGTAGAGCTTCTTGTTCTCCTTCCGACCGGTCAGGAGAATTTTCTCGGCATTCACGATGATCACGTGATCGCCGGTGTCGAGAAACGGTGTGTACGTCGGCTTGGCCTTGCCGGAGAGGAGGTTCGCCACCATCGTCGACAGACGACCCAGCACCAGCCCTTCGGCATCGATCACGTACCAGTGTGGCTTGATGTCTCCCTGTTTCGGGAAATACGTGCGCATGACTCTCCCTGTGCGTGGAACTTCGGAACTCATCGGTGGTTCGTTCGAGGTGAGCGGAACCCGGTGAGCGTCTCGATCACTTCTTCAAAAAACGTTACTGCACACCTCGCCCAATCAAAGGGCTCGAAACCGTAACACTGCGAACACCGGCTGTCAAGGGAGCATTCCCCCGGGAGGCGGGTCTACGCGGCAGAAACCGTCCTGCTGCGAAAATAGATCAGCGGCCCCGATCCGTCTGGTTCCCGCCGAGTCCTTCCCGCCACGCCTCGGCTCCGAACGAATCAGGCTTCACTCCTCGACCTTCTCGCGACGGACGTTGCTACCGTGCAGACTCCCGGGACCCGAATTCTTGCCCCCGGCCGGTCGGCATGATACAAGCCCGCGCGTGATCGACAAGGACCCCCGTCGGATCCAGCGAATGTTCGCCACGATCGCCCCCCGATACGACCGGGCCAACCACGTCCTGTCGCTTCGGTTCGACGTCGGATGGCGAAAGCGCGTGGCCCGGCAGATTCTTCCCCGGCCGGGAGGAGTGATTCTCGACCTTGCTTCCGGGACAGGCGACCTGACGGCCGACCTGATCCGGTTCGGCAAACACCGGCCGGTGGCCGCGGATTTCACTTTCGAGATGCTGGTGGCCGGCCGCTCGAAACTCGATCAGTTCGTCCCCCGGCCTCCTCAGATCTCGGCCGACGCGCTCTCCCTTCCATTCCGCGGCGATTCATTCGACGCGGTCACGGTGGCCTTCGGAATCCGAAACTTCGCCGATCCTCTCGCGGGGCTCCGCGAAATGTTCCGCGTTCTCCGGCCTGGAGGGGGCGCAGGCATTCTCGAGTTCTCGAGACCAGCGCGGCCGATCGATGCCTTCTACCGGATCTACCTGAACAGGCTCCTCCCCGCCATCGGAGGATGGATCACCGGTCGGCGCGAAGCCTACCAGTACCTCCCTGCCTCGGTCGGAGAGTTTCCGCAAGGCGAGCGGTTCCTCGCCCTCATGCGGCAGGCCGGGTTTTCGAACAACACCGCCGCCCGATTGAGCGGAGGGATCGTCACCTTCTATCGAGGAGAGAAGCCATGAGCGCCCGGATCATCGACGGTACCGCAGTCGCCGCCCGAGTCGAGGCGGAACTGAAAGAGCCGATCGGCAGACTCGGAGAGCGCGGCATCCAGCCCGCCCTGGTCACCGTCCGCGTCGGCGAGGATCCCGCATCCGAGATCTACGTCCGCAACAAAGTTCGGAAGGCGAACGAGTTGGGAATCCGCGGAGAAGAGAAACACCTCGAAGCGACCATCTCCGCCGAAGATCTCCTCGCAGTCATTCACGGGCTCAATGCCGATCCCGAGATCGACGGGATTCTCCTCCAGCTCCCGATTCCCGGCCATCTCGATTCGCGAACGATGATCGAGGCAATCGATCCGGCCAAGGACGTCGACGGGTTCCATCCGATGAACGTCGGCCGGCTCCATCTCGGACAGACCACCCTCGTCCCGTGCACGCCTGCGGGGGTGATCCGCCTGATCGAATCGACCGGTGAGCCGATCTCCGGGAAACGCGCCGTGGTGGTGGGACGGAGCGACATCGTGGGAAAGCCGGCCGCATCGCTCCTTCTCGCGCGGCACGCGACTGTCACCATCTGTCATTCACGAACGCACGACCTCGGCGCCGTGGTTCGAGAGGGCGAGATCGTGATCGCCGCGGTCGGGCGTCCGCTGCTGATCGATCGATCGATGATCCGCCCCGGAGCGATCGTGATCGACGTCGGAGTGAACAGGATTCTTCCCGGCACTCCGGCGGCCTCGCTGTTGAAAACGGCGGATCCGAAGAAGTTCTCGACGCTCGAAGCAAAGGGTCGCGTGCTCGCGGGCGACGTCGCGTTTCCCGGTGCGAGCGAGGTGGCCGGATGGATCACACCGGTCCCGGGCGGCGTCGGACCGATGACCATCGCCATGCTCATGGCGAACACCGTCCGTGCAGCCGAGGCGCGCCGGCGGTGATCCTCCGGGTCGGCCTCACCGGAGGGATCGCGTCGGGAAAGAGCACCGTCGCCGCGATGTTCGCCGCGCGCGGCTGCGACGTGTTCGACGCCGATCGGGTCGTTGCTGATCTCTACCGTGCTGGCGAGCCCGGATACCGAGCGATCGTGGGGGCCTTCGGAAGGGATGTCCTCGCCGTGAATGGGGAGATCGACCGCGAGGTGCTTTCCGCGCGTGCGCTTTCGACTCCGGAAGGCGCGGCGATGCTGAACGCGCTGATCCATCCTCTGGTGATCGCTCGCGAATCCGAGATCCTCCGGGAGCTGGAATCCGACCCGCGGGACCGTATCGCGGTGGTCGAAGCCACTCTGCTGCTCGAATCGGGCGGAAGGAATCGCTACGACCGCATCGTCGTCGTCGACGTCGATCCCGACTTACAGATCCGTCGCGGCGTCGAGCGCGGGATGAAGAGAGAAGAAGTCGTGCGGCGGATGGAGCGGCAGATGTCACGGGGCGAACGACTCCGGCTCGCCGACTACATCATCCGGAACGATGGAGATCGGAAGCAGACCGAGAGTGAGGTCGATGCGGTGCTCGAGAGTCTCCGCCGGGATCTGAGAACCCTCTCGCAGCCGAATCGCTGAATCGACTGCGCCTCGGCCGGATCGCAACCGCGTCAGTCGACGCCGGTATCCTCGTCCGGAGACCCCGTTGCCGTCGTCGTCTTCGGCGTCGATCCCGGAGTCTTCCCCTCCGGTACTCCGGACGTCGTCGTCACGTCAGTGGTGTTCTCCGGAGCGAGCAGCGTGGTGACAGTGGAACGGGGGACGCCGGAGACCAGGCCGCCGTCGCTCGCGCGACCGGCGGTCGAGGAGCTCTCCGCCGAACTGGCAGGAGTCGAAGCGGTGTCGACCGCAGCAGGTTCGGTGCGGGTACAAGCCGAGAGCGACACCGCCAGAGCAACCAGCACGAAAGAGATGGGTTTGTCCGTTTTTCGCCCCATGTTCCCGGCGGAATCGTCGAGCAATCGAGATGCCATAAAAAAAGCGCTCCGCCGGAAAGGCGGAGCGCTGAAATGGCTTCACCCAGAACTTACTGCTGGGTACCCGTGGTGTCGGTCATCGTGGTATCGGTCATCGTGGTATCGGTCATCGTGGTATCGGTCATCGTGGTATCGGTCATCGTGGTGTCGGTCGACATCGCGGTGTCCGTCATGCCGGTATCGCTGCTGGTCATGGTGGTGTCGGTCGCGGCGGTGTCGGTGACGATGGTTTCCTGTTTCTTGCAGCCGACCGCGAGCATTGCGACGGCGAACAGCGTGACCAGTGCGAGAATGAACGACTTCTTCATGGGTAATCTCTCCTTCTTCAGGTTATTGCCTGTTCTTCGAAAGTTCGTTTGAAATCGACGGAACGATCGTGTTGATGGGTTGCCTCAATCACCTCACTTCGTATTCACTTTTCGAAATCCAACGAATTCCGAGAGCTAGTTGACTAAAGTCCACGAACGTCGGAATCGCTACCATATCACGTTCGGCCCGGAATCTGAGGGGTATCTGCTGTCCTGACCCCGCTCGGTGCTTCCGGGGGCGATGTGGCGCGGAGACTGCGACGTACCGGCCGCGCGGGTGTGGCACGGGGAAACCGATGTATATATTAGAGGTGAGTCGAGAGTTGTCAAGGACAAAGGCTGCGAGCCCTGACCCTTCCCCGGCAGCCACGACCGTACTGACGAGCCTGACGAGCTCTGCGGACGGCATTTCCATCGCTTTCGACGTCTATGAGGCCGACTCACCGCACACGGTCCTGATTGTTCCCGGATTCTGGCGAGACCGCAATTACGGAACCCTCCGCTCACTCGCCTCGCACCTCGTTCGCTCCGGATACCGAGCCGCCATTCTCGATCTTCGGGGTCACGGCGACAGTCAAGGAACCTTCGGATTCAACCGCCACGAGCACCTCGACGTCACGGCCGTGACGGAATCGCTCCTCGCTTCGACTGCGACTCGAACCGTCACCCTGCTCGGTTTTTCCTTCGGCGGCGCTGTATCCATCTCCACGGTAGTCCGGCACGATCTCCCCTGGTCGTCGCTTCTCCTCGTCTCGCCTGTGGCCACGATGTCGATGATCTCGCCTCGGATCAATCCATTCACGATTCATCGACACGTTTCTCTCGGCCAGGCCTTGCGCCATCCCCGCTTCGAATGGCAGATCTGGCGAGGCGACCGTCTCTCCGCACTGGAGGACGTCGCCAGCGTTCGAGTCCCGATCACTTTGATCCACGCGCGAAACGACTGGCTGGTCGGGCATCGCCATTCGATCGCGTTGTTTCAGCGTGCGAACGAGCCGAAGTCGCTCCATCTGCTCGACATTCCAGGTTGCTACCACGCCGATCGGCTGCTCGCGGTCGCGCCGCAGTTGATGCACCGGCTGATCTTCCATCACCTGGAAACGTACGCGACACTGGCGGGGTGAAGGGGGATGAAGTCAGGAAGGGAGCCGGAGTCGAACCTTCTTCGGTTCGCTCCGGCTAGCCCGCATTTCTCACACCGTCTCGTCGCGAGGAGGCGGAGAGTGGCCTGGATGCAAGGCGCGCGCAGCTTCGGCGACGAAGGCATAGTAGTGACTATGTTGAGGAGCCGAAGATGTGCGCAACGTAGTAGACAGGCCTCTATCCGTCTCCGCAGCGGAGACGTTGTGAGAAATGCGGGCTAGGGAAGAGGAAAAGGAAACGGCGGGCAGTTGTCGTGCTGCGGCTTGAGAGGAATTTCGACGATCTGCAACTCGGGGAAGGGACCCTCATTGTTCCGGTCATCGGCTCCCTGCGCACGGTCTGTTTCCCGTCGCGAAGGACCGTCGTCCTGTTCCCATTTTTCTCCATCGAAAACCCACATGCCAAACTCCTTTCCCGGTCGTCTCGTCGACTTCCGTACTGGAGTGAACTTCAAGGGTCCTGCCAGGTACCAGCCGATTCAGCATCGGCATAACTACCAATCCAAGAACGAGTTAGATTGGTCACGGGAATCTGAGCCGTTGAGCGACTGTCCTCGGGTCAGCGAGACTGTCCATCGAAGAGGTCAGGTTCCGACTCCCGGAGGTATTCGAGAAACCGGCGGTACGCGCGTCCCCGGTGCGATATCCGGTCCTTTCGCTCCGGAGGGAGCTCCGCGTACGTCTGTTCCTCGTCCGCCGGCAGGAACCACGGATCCCATCCGAAGTTCTTCGTTCCCCGCGGCTCGACCAGAATCTCTCCCCGCGTCTCGCCGAGGAACGTGATCACGTCGCGGCCGTTCCAGTAACCGAGACAGCACTGAGCGAGTGCGGAACGATCGCGAAGGGCGAACGCGATCGCGCCGAGCCCCTTTCCCCCTGCGGCTTCGAGCAGCCAGCGTACATAGGGACCGGGAAAGTTACCCAGCTCATCGAACCCGAGCGATACATCCTCGACAATGAGGCAATCGTACCCGAGGCTTCGGGCGACTTCGAGCTTGTGTCGAGTGATCTCTTCGACCGTTGCGGCCTGGATCTCGGGGAGGGATGCGGCGACGTGGAGAAGAGGAATCCTCAGAATGCGTTCGGCTTCGAGCGCTTTGTTCGGATTCGACGTCGCCAGGACGAGTTGTCGCGTCACGATGGGCGAGCGAGAGCTCCCGACCGGCAGATCTGGCGAACGCGGTCCTTCAGGGGTGTCGGGGCGATGCTCCTGGCGAGCCGATGCTGAACCAGGCGCCGAAGTCGCTGATGGATCACGATCCTGCCGTCACAATCGCCGCAAGCCTTCAGATGGCTCGCGAAGTCGTCCGTCTTGTTCCTGCCGAGCTGACCATCGAGGTAGAAGTATGCGACTCGCTTCACCTCGTCACAGATCAACGTCATGGGCATTCTCCCTTCCGTTGTTTCAGTGGCGATGCTCATCGAGCCACAACGGCCCTATTCGAGGTCGAATTCCTCTTCCTCTTCCTCATCGGCGAGCTCGAATTCGAACTCTTCGGAGTCTTCTCCCCCGAGGATCCGGATGTCGTCGTCATCCGTTTCGACCGGCTCTTCGATCTCTTCCGTCGTGGGACTGCTGCCCTTACTCTTCTTCTTCAGCTCGTCCTTGCGGGAACGCATCTTCGCCGGCTCGGCACCACGGATGTAACCGTATTTCCGAGCATACTCGAGCAGCGTCCGCTCCAGCATCTTGCGTCCCCGGTAGAGCCGCGACATCACCGTACCGACCGGGCAGTCGAGAATTTCGGCAATCTCTTTGTACGAGAACCCTTCGATGTCGGCGAGAAGCACGACCATCTTGTAGTCGTGCGGCAGCGAATCGACCGCACGCTTCACGTCCTCATCCATCATGTCCTGGAAGATCTCGCTCTCCGGATCTTTGATCAGATCCGGCGCGCTCTTCTGGATCACGCGCTCGTACGACTCTTCGATCTCCGAGAAGTCGATCTTGTGCGGAGTGAGTTTCTTCTTCCGGTAGTTGTTGATGAACGTGTTCTTCATGATCTTGAAGAGCCACGCCTTGAAATTCGTACCTTCTTCGAACTTGTCGTAGTACTTGTACGCCTTCAGATAGGTCTCCTGGACCAGATCTTCGGCGTCCTCGGCATTGCGAGTCATCCGGTAGGCCGTGTTGTACAGGGAGTCGACGTACGGCATCGCCGCTTTTTCGAAGTTCCAACCCTGCTCGTGCTCGTATGCTTCTGCACTCTTCATCGTCTCTCCCCGGTGCGGCCTGTATGCCGCCCCAGCCAAGATTTGCTTCATAAGTCGTGCCGCGTGGCCGCTTTGATACGTGACGTTTTCCGCGCCCTGCCGAGCGCGGACAATTCGATCAGAAGTTCTTCATTCCGTGGTGTTTGGCTTCCGGACAAACTGAAGTCGCCCACTTCGTCAGAACGAATCCTCCGCCGCCCCGGTGTCCTGAGATAGAGACGACGGTGTCCACCAGAAGGTTACACCTCAAAGTATACGTCTGTGGGTGGAGATTCGTTCGGGAAGAATGCGGTTAACAAACTGAAAACATCCGAAATTCCAACAACGGCAGAAGAGTATCACGCCTCGTCGCCGGTTTCAATCTCCTCGCAGAGCGGCAGCAGGATCTCGTACGCTTCCGTGATCTCGATGAATCTCCGAGTCGAGCTCTCCTGCTCCTCGAGAGACCCCGCGTGCACCTTGTCCGGATGGCATTGCGCGGCGAGCGAACGATACTGCGAAATCAGTGATTTACGGCTGAACGGCGGGCGAATTCCGAACGTCGCGAGCGCCGACGACTCTCCCCCTTTTCGCTTGCCGGATGACCGCTCCGGACGCCCCCGCCCTCCAGCATGCCGCGGACGGGAGTGGGCGTGATCCAGGTAGCTGAACCGGTATCGCGCCCGGAGACGGGCAAGCGCGTCGGTCTGAAATCCGAGACCGAACGAGAGGTCGAGCAGCTTGTCGTACTGCTCCACGGGGATGGTCGAGTTCTGAACGACCGCGAGCCGCACCGCGTCGTCGAGCAGTCCGCTGCGCGCTTCGACGCTCACCATTTCCCGGTAAAGCTCCGCCCACAAACGGACGTCCGCGCGCTCACCGCCGTCGGGATCGTGAAGCGTCCCCTCGCGAATCAGCTTCGCCGACTCGGCGCTGTCCGCCCCTCCTGCCCTGACGATCTGAAATAAGATGGACCCGGCCAGGCGGCTCTGCTCCTTCGGAGGTGGCGCTCCTTCTCCACGATCGAATCGGCGGCGCCAGAAGGACGCCACACCAATCACGATCGTCGCGAGAAGAAACCCCGAGGCGATGGTGCCGATCACGAGCGCGGTTTCCACACCCGTATTTTTCACCCGTTCGGGGCAGAGAAGAAGAGAATCGTGCACCCGGTCCGGCAAAGCCGAGGAGCTGAAGAAAAGGAGAAGCCATGGAAAAGCGAAAACTGACCAGCCACCGCGCCCGGGAGCAGAAGGGATTAGTGGCTCGTGATCTGGCGGAGCGTCTTCGCAACCGGTTTCGCGACCATCCCATCTACGCCTTCCTCGATTTCGAGATCCTCGATCTCGATCTCGACTTCTGCCGGATGGCGATCTCGTTCCTCCCGCGATTCGACAACGGGGGCGGCGCGATTCACGGAGGAGTGCTCTCGATGCTCGCCGACACCGCCGTGGCCTGCGCACTGTCGACGAATTTCGATGGGCGGATGGGGTTCGCGACATCGAATCTCGGCATTCATTTCCTGCGACGCGCCCGCAGCCGCATTACCGCCAGCGCTCACATCATCAAAAAGGGTGCGAAGGTCTGCGTGGGATACGTCGAGATGCACGATGCGGACGAGAAGCTGATCGCGACCTCGAGCTGCGACTTCATTCTCACCACGTCGAGACTGCAGGAGCCGCAGCCCGAATTATGACCGTTCGTCCGCTCCTCGTTCCCTCGACGTCCCTCGTGCGGATCCGGGCCGGTACGTGACGGAGTGAAACGGCCCCTCCCACAAGACAACCGCACGGACTTCCGCGTGCTCCGCGACGACTGCAGCCGTGAGCTCGCGATGAAACCACGCGGCGATGTTCTCTGCGGATGGATTCAGCCCGGTGAAGGGGGCCACGTCGTTGATGCAGGTGTAGTCGAGACGCCGCGCGATCTCCTGCAGATGACGCTCCGCTGAGATGAAGTCGACCGCGATGGACTCCGCGTCGATTCCTCCCTCCACCGCCGCCAGCTCGGCTTCCACCCGGTACGAATGACCGTGCAGGGGCTCGGGCACGCCGTGATAGCTCCGCAGAAAATGCGCAGCTTCGAAGTGTGCCTCCACCCGGATCGAAAACTCAGCGCCCATCTTCCTCCGGCCAGATCAATCGGATGATCTCTTCTACAGCTCCGATCGACCGCAACTCCTCCGGCGCCGACTGGCTCCGCAGCAGCTCCACGGCTCGACGATCATCCCAGCAGGAAGTCGGCGACGAGCCCTCGGCGAGATCGAGAAGCGTTCGCAGCGTCAGGGCTCGCCGTTCGTCCATCCTGCAGTGAGTGTAATGCCACCGGCGCGGAGCGCGAACCCCGCAAGCTCAAAAAGCTCGGATTACAGCAGCTCCGCCGTGGAGAAGAAGAAGCCGATCTCGATCGCGGCGTTCTCGGGCGAATCCGAACCGTGAATCGCATTCCGCTCGATCGACTCGCCCATCTCTTTCCGGATGGTGCCGGGATCGGCTTTGGACGGATCAGTCGCTCCCATCACCTTTCGCAGATGCGGAACCGCATCTGCGCGCTCCAGCGCAGCGACGAACACCGGACCTGACGTCATGTATCGCACGAGATCCGCGAAGAAGGGTCGCTCGCGATGTACGCCGTAGAAGGCTTCCGCCTGCTGACGGCTGAGGTGCAGCCTCTTGATGCCGATCACCTTGAAACCCTCGGCTTCGAGCCTAGCCATGATTCTTCCGAAATTTCCCTTCTCGACCGAGTCGGGCTTCACGATGGTGAACGTTCTTTCTGACATGGGACCATCCTTCATGGAGTGTTCACGGCCGCCGCACGGCACCGCGGGCGCGGATTATACAGAAATCGAATCAATCCGTATGGCCGGGTGATCTCAGTGACGGACCGGCATCTCTCCGAGCGCGACGTCGCCGACCGCAGAACGCGGCGAGGAGCTCGATCGAGACGGAATGGAACCGCGAGCCGCCGCCGCTTCGTAGTAATCGACCGGGAGCACCATCCGGAACGTCGACCCTTTGCCGAGTTGCGACTGAACTTCGATCTCTCCGTGATGGAGCTCGACGAAACTCCGCGTCAGCGAGAGACCGAGACCGGTCCCCCCCTTCCGGGTCTTCCGCCCTTCGTCGGTCTGATAGAACTCGTCGAAGATCCTGGCCAGGTGTTCGGCGTCGATCCCGATGCCGTGGTCGCGGACGACCATCCGGATCGAGGACATCTCGAGCGGCGATGCGTCGGCATCGACGCGTGCCACTTCCAGCTCGACGGGGCCACCTCCAGGCGAGAATTTCACCGCGTTCGAGAGGAGATTGAAGAGGATCTGCTTCACTCGTCCTTCGTCGAGCCGGACCAGCGGAACCGTCGTCTCCACGGTCGTCTTGAGCGAGACGCCCGCTTCGGCGGCTAGACCACGCATCACCCGTTCGACCGAGGCGACCGTGTCGCGGATCTCGAACCATTCGGGGCGCAATTCCATCTTGCCCGCTTCGATCTTCGACAGGTCGAGGATGTCGTTGATCAGCTCGAGCAGGTGATTTCCAGCGGTCCGGATGTTCTCCAGAAACTTGTACAACCTCGACGGGAGGACCGGCTCGGTGTTGTCGAGCAGCACGCTCGAAAAACCGATCACGGAGTTCAGAGGAGTCCTCAGCTCATGGCTCATGTTCGCCAGGAACTGGCTCTTCGAGCGATCGGCCGCGAGAAGCCTCAGGTTCGCTTCGCGCAGTTCGTTGGTCCGGTCGAGGACCCTCTGCTCGAGAGCGTAGGTCAATCCTTCCAGATCTTTGTACAGGTTCGCATTCTCGAGCGCGACCGCGGCCTGATTGGCGATCGAAGTGAGCAGCAGAACGTCGTCGTGGTTGAACGCATGCTTGCGATAGCTCTGGATCGAGATGACCCCGATCGCACGGTCTCGCGCGATCATCGGTACTCCGAGCCACGATTCGGTCGGTTTGCCGTCTTCGAGCGACTGCAGCCCCAGCTGCCGCTCCTCCTTCACGCTTCCGAGAAGCAGCGGCCGGTGGTTCGTGATCACCCACGAGTTCAGC
Source organism: uncultured Acidobacteriota bacterium (assembly GCA_963741955.1). Taxonomy (GTDB): domain Bacteria; phylum Acidobacteriota; class Thermoanaerobaculia; order Gp7-AA8; family Gp7-AA8; genus CAVUKB01. The sequence goes on along the minus strand of CAVUKB010000010.1, from coordinate 155,487 downwards.
CCCTCTCCCATCGAAATCCGATCTTTCGGCAGGACCGTGTCATCCCGGATGTCCAGCTCGAAGCAAAGCTCGTTCGTCTGTTCGTCGAAGAGCGCGATGCTGAAGAGCGACACATCCACGACTTTCCGGCACTCGGTGTAGATGGTGGTCAGGAGCTCCTCGGTCGTAAAGCGGAGCGAAATGGTCTTCCCGATATTCGACAGTGACGCGAGACGCTGGAGTTGCACCCGCGACTCTGTTCTCGTCGCGGCGAGATTTCGGGCCACCAGATTCGCCACGATTCCGGTGAATGCCAGCGCGAGCACCGCCCCCCAACCCATTCCCCGATAAGCAAGGGTCATGGTGATCGCGTACGGGAGCGTGAGGAGATAAATGGAGCTGTCGGTCGCGATCAGAGTGACCCGGCGGTCGGCGGTATATCCCCACGCAGCCATCACGCGATCCATCAGAAAACTGTTTGCTGCAATCACCACCAGTGAGCAGACCGTCAGGCGTGAGATCTCGGCAAGGGAGATCTCACCGACCGGGACGCTCCCGCCGAGAAATTCGTACAGCCATGCCCCGATCATCACCGGGATCCCATATGTCGCGAAAAGCCGGAAAACGTTGAGGTACTCGATCAACGGATCGCTCACGTCGATCTTCACCGGTCCGATCTGCTTGATTCCGAGAAAGCGGGTGATCATCGCGGCAGCGACCGCGATCCACGCGGAGAGAGTCATTCCCAGGATGGGATACATCGCGATGTAGGCGGTGAGACTCAGGGAGACGAACACCAGATTCGTCAGCTCGAACTTCAGCATCTGCAACACGGAAGCAAAGAGAAAAAAGATCAGGATCAGAATCCATGCGTCGGATCCGAGCTCGGCGAGAAGTTTCCGCGCCTCTGGGAATCGAAGGATCGTGACGACGAGCAGCGCGCCGAGCCCGATCACGCCCTGGACGAGATCGACTATGACCACTCGTCGCCGGGAGTCGAGCTGCGCTTCAGCAGCCGCAGCTGCCGTCTGTCTCGAAAACGGCCTGGACATCATGGTGAAGCACTCATCGTAGCACCTTGACGCCCCTGGATTCGGACGATCACGCTCCGCGATTTTCGACGCGGGGCGGTGAAGTCGGTGGCACCACGCTCCGGGAAAGATGCGGAGTTCAGGGTTTGCGGACCACGGCCAGCGAACCGCTACCCACGATCTCGCCGCTCCGGTCCGGAGCGATCGCCAGAGCCATCCCTGCCGGGATGCCGAACCCCATCTGGATTCGTGGGAGGGATACCAGCCGTCGCAGTCCGGTGTCGTCAGCCGGTTCGAACGAGGTCTCTATGACGCTGTCCGAAATCCAGTCCAGCCCCTCCAGCCAGGGCTCGCGGCCTTCCATGTCGCGACAGACGGCGCCGAACGCGGATGCGGCCGCGCCGATGGCGGCGACGATGCCTCCTCCGTCGAGCACTGCGCGCATCGCTTCCTCCGCGGGTGATTCCCGGATGGTGAAGAGGAACCGGTTGACGATTCCACCGCCCGCGTACACCATCCCGGCTTCGGAGATCCATTCCAGATTTCTGCCCCGGCGGGCATCTCGACCGCGGTACACCGGGACGTTCAGAACCTCCACCTCGGGGTCGAGACCGTGGACGTACGCGGCGAAGTGACGCGCGTACTCGGTCGAGCCGGACGCAGTCGGGAGGAACGCAATGCGCCGCCGGTCCGGAGGCAGCTTTCCGAGCAGAAACCGGTCGATCTCCTCGGTCTCGCCGAACGAGAATTCTCCTCCCCCGATCAGCACGAGCCATCCACGGGACGGCGTTCCCGGAACCGTGAGCGGCGTTGCCATACTCCACTTTCCTCGTATCGTCCCGCGCCGCCGCCCGCCATTCGAACAACTCTGAAATCATCGAATGGCGGGGGCGATCACGCAGTCGTCGGATTCCGCGATGACCTGGAAAGCTGCGCCGGTCGATCGCGACCGAAGGCCTACTTCTTCCAGACTTCGACGATCTTCGAACCGAGATCCGCAGGAGACTTCACCACGTGAATGCCGGCCGCGCTGAGCGCTTCCATCTTCTCCTTCGCGGTTCCCTTTCCTCCGCTGATGATCGCGCCGGCATGTCCCATCCGCCGGCCCGGAGGCGCGGTCTGTCCCGCGATGAACGCGACCACCGGTTTCGTCACGTTCGCCTTCACGAAGGCTGCGGCGTCTTCTTCGGCCGACCCTCCGATCTCGCCGATCATCACGATCGCTTCCGTCTCCGGATCCGCCTGGAAGGCACGGAGGCAGTCGATGAAGTTCGTCCCTGGAAGAGGGTCCCCGCCGATTCCGACCGCCGTCGACTGACCGATGTCGCGGCGGCTGAGCTGACCGACCGCTTCGTAGGTCAGCGTTCCGGAGCGGGAAACGATCCCGATCGGCCCCGCCTTGTGGATGTGTCCCGGCATGATCCCGATCTTCGCCTGGTCGGGAGTGATGATTCCCGGACAGTTCGGACCGATCAGCCGGATCTCTTTCCCCTCCGGTCGTGCGGCATTCGCCTTCGCCAGAAAATCATGCGCCCGGATCATGTCGTTGACCGGAATCCCCTCCGTCACGCAGACGATCAGATCCATCCCCGCTTCGGTGGCTTCCATCACCGCATCTCCGGCGAACGGTGGAGGCACGAAAATCAGAGCGCAGTTCGCGCCGGTCTGGTTCTTCGCATCTTCCACCGTATTGAAGACGGCGAATCCCTCATGTGTCGTTCCCCCTTTTCCGGGGGTGACACCGCCCACGATGTTCGTTCCGTAGTCGCGGCATTGGATCGCGTGAAACGTACCTTCCTTGCCGGTGATCCCCTGTACGACCACCCGCGTCGTCTTGTCAGCCCAGATTGCCATTCACGTCTCCAGTCGGTCGTTCTCAGGCCTTGGCGGCGCCACCCGCGGCGTCGACCACCTTGCGGGCAGCATCTTCCATCCCGTCGGCGCTGATCAGATTCAGGCCCGATTTCGCCAGGATCTCCTTACCGAGGTCGACGTTCGTCCCTTCGAGACGGACGACGACCGGCACCGGGAGCCCGACTTCTTTCGAGGCTTCGACCACTCCTTCGGCGATGCGGTCGCACCGCATGATTCCGCCGAAGATGTTGATCAGGATCGCCTTCACATTCTGATCACTCAGAATGATCTGGAAGGCGTTCTTCACCTGCTCGGCATTGGCTCCGCCGCCGACGTCGAGAAAGTTCGCCGGTTCTCCGCCAGCGAGCTTGATGATGTCCATGGTCGCCATGGCGAGGCCCGCACCATTGACCATGCAACCGACGTTTCCGTCGAGCTTGATGTAGTTGAGCCCGAACTTCGAAGCCTCGACTTCCAGCGGATCTTCTTCGTAAAGATCGCGCATCTCGGCCACATCCTTGTGGCGGAACATCGCGTTGTCGTCGAAGTTCATCTTGCAGTCGAGCGCGACGACGTTCCCTTCCTTCGTAACCAGAAGGGGATTGATCTCCGCGAGAGAGGCGTCCATCTCGATGTACGCCTTCATCAACTTCTGGACGAAGCTCACGCACTTCTTGTACGCGTCGCCTTCCAGTCCGAGTGCCAGAGCGATCTTCTTCGCCTGGAAAGGCTGGATTCCGAGAACTCCATCCACCGGCTCACGATAGATCGCCTTCGGATCGCGTGCGGCGACTTCTTCGATCTCCATGCCGCCCTGAGCGGAGGCCATCACCACCGGCTTTCCGATCCGTCGATCCAGAGTGATGCCGAGATACAACTCGCGGTCGATGTTCAACGCTTCTTCGATCAGGACCTTGCGGACCACCCGCCCCTCCGGGCCGGTCTGGTGGGTCACCAGAGTCATGCCGAGCATTTTCTTCGTCAGCTCGGCCGCTTCATCCGCGTCGTTCGCGAGTTTCACGCCGCCGCCTTTGCCTCGGCCTCCTGCGTGGATCTGTGCTTTGACGACGACTCGGCCGCCGAGCTCCTTCGCAGCCTCGCGCGCCGCCATCGGGTTTTCTACGACCGTCCCACGAGGCGTGGGAACGCCGTATCTTTTGAGAATGTCTTTTGCCTGATATTCATGTACTTTCATAGCCGCTGGGTTTTTATCACGCCTCCGGGGGTTGCGTATCGAAAATTCGGTAAAAATCGACAGAATCGGAGGGACGCACCGATGCCCGAGAGAATTCCACCCACACATCCCGGAGATCTGGTCGAAATCCATCCGGAACAGCTCGTCGCCGGCGGCGACGCGCTCGCCCGGATCGACGGGTTCCCGTTGTTCGTCCCAGGACTCTATCCCGGCGACACTGCACTGGTCGAAGTCACCGAAGTCAGGCGCGGATTCGGGAGGGGCGTTCTTCGCGAGCTGAGATTCGCGGGACCCGAGCGGCGCACCAATCCATGTCCGGTCGCGTCCGAATGCGGCGGCTGCGACTGGACCGAGCTGCGGCTCGACGCCCAGCTCCGGGCGAAGCGCAGCATCCTCCTCGACTCGCTCCGGCGCGTGGCGAAGTTTTCCGATGCGGAGATCCCTCCGGTGAGAATCCATCCTTCTCCGCTGAACTACCGCATCCGGAGCCGCATACACGCAGCGGGAGATGGCGATCCGGCGATCGGCTTCTACGCAGCAGAGTCGCACCGCATCGTGCCGCTGCCGGCGGAGTGCGAGATCGTCAGTCCATCCGTGTTGCGGCATCTCGATGAACTTTCGCGCTTCGGTGCGTCGACTGCCGGAGGAACTCTGGAGGTCTTCGACTCGGGAAACGAGCTGGTGGTCGTCGACCCGTCGGCCCGGTCGACGGGAGAACCGGTCGAAGTCCACGTCGATCCGTTCAGCTACCGCATCTCGACCGCGTCGTTCTTTCAGGTGAATCGTCATCTTCTCGGAACTCTGATCCGGCTGGTGATGGACCTCGCTGGCGCGATCTCTTCTCGCCGCAGCGCGGCCGACCTGTACGCCGGAGCCGGCTTCTTCGCGGTCCCGCTCGCAACACTGTTCGACAGCGTGATCGCAGTCGAAGCCTCTGCGGAATCGAACCGATGGGCCGAGATCAATCTCCACGGCTGCCGGAACGCGAAGGTGGTCTCGACGACCGTGGAACAGTTCGTCCGGCGGACTCGGCTCGATTTCGACTTCGTGATGGTCGACCCGCCACGCGCCGGTCTGCACCAGTCGGTGACCAGCGCACTCGGCGGGATGAACGGGGGAACGATTTGTTATCTTTCGTGTGATCCGGTAACCTTGGCCCGCGACGCGTCCCGGCTGAGACGCGCCGGATGGTCCCTCTCCTCGCTCGAGCTGGTCGACCTCTTCCCGAACACCCACCACATCGAGACGCTTTCCTCCTTCGTGCGTGTCGCGTGATACGACTGCCGAGACTCCTGCAGCAGCAGCACTTTTCATCTATGTCGCCGGTCTCGTGGCCGGCGAAACGGTCGACTTGTATCCGTGGATGCTGGGGGCCCTCGTCGTCCTTCCTCTTCTCAGCGGTGCGCTCGCCCGGAGACGCCGCTGTGCGCTCTCTCTGCTGGTCGCATTGTTCGTGGCGGGCGTCTTCGTCGGTCATCACGAAGCGATCCTGCACCGCGCCGAGAGACGATTCGTCGCCTCGCTCGTTTCGGCCCGCTTCGTCCAGGCGCGCGGCACCATCGAGCACGACTGGGTCGAGGGGCGCTTCGGCGAGCACCGCATCGAGTTGAGTGACGTCGAGATCCGCCAGGGGCGGGAGTCGCGGCTCATTCGGGAGCCCCTCTTTCTCTATCTCTCGGGCGTTCCGCCCGACATCGTCACGCACCGGCGCGTAGTCGCCGAGGCACTGATGCGGACGAGCCCCGACGGGCGGATCACACTCCACGTGAAGTCGCCGCGGCTGGTCCACCTGGAGGAAACCATTCCGGCGTGGAGTCCCACCGCCTGGAACCGCGCCATCGGAAGACGACTCGACCGCTTTGCCGACTCGGCGCGACGGCGGGAATCGGTCGCGCTCGCGAAGGCGCTCCTCCTGGGACGGAAAGACGCTCTCTCTCTTCAGACGAAACGGAGCTACAGGCGCGGAGGAACGTACCACCTTCTCGTCTTCTCCGGGATGCACATCGCAGTGGCCGCGGCACTGCTGACGATCCTGCTGCGTTTCGCGGGAGCACGGCGATCGGCCGACTTCGTGTTGTTGTGCATCGCTCTCCTCGCACCGTCGTTCGCAGGAAATGAACCATCCGTTGCTCGCTCGGCGTGGATGCTCGGCTTGTATGCGCTCTCCCGTCTCCTTCGGCGCCCCACCTCGACGCGCAACCTGCTGTTCGTCTCGGCTCTGATCCGTCTCATCGCGGTTCCAGGAGAGCTCACGGACGCAGGCTTTGCGCTCACCTACGGCGCGACGGGAGGGCTGATTCTCGTCGGCGGAGCGCTCCATCAATGGCTCGAGCCGCGACGGCGGCTGACTTCCGCACTGCTCTACGGCGCAGGGGCGGAGCTCAGCACCACCCCTCTCACTCTCTTTTACTTCCACCAGTTCGTGATCGGGAGTGCTCTCTTCACCATCCTGCTCGGACCGGTTCTGATGGCGATGATGCTCCTCTCCGCAGCCGCGGCCGCAGGATCCTTCGCCTACGCACCGCTCGCACGAAGCTCGCTCGATCTGATCGGGTTACTCGATCACTGTGCGACTGTCGGAAACGAATTCGTGTCGACGACGCTGAGGCTCCACCAGGTCGCTCTGGCACCTCCGGCCTTTCTGATCGTGATCGCATTTCTTCTCGTCGCGCTTCTCGCCACCCGCCGAAAAGCCGGAGCCCTCGTACCGCTCCCCCTCCTGATCCCGCTTGTCGCGACTCTTCTCCTCTCTCACGCACGCGGCAGCGTGGACGCGGCGCAGATCGAGTTTCTCGACGTCGGTCAGGGCGACGCGATTCTCCTCCGCTCCGGTCGCCACGCGATTCTCGTCGACGGAGGAGGTCATCCCGGGGACGATGAATTCGGGGAGCGGCGACTCCTCCCGCTTCTGCTGGATCGCGGAGTCCGGCATCTCGACGTGGTCGCTCTCTCGCATCCGCATCCGGACCATTGTGGAGGGCTCCCTGCAGTGATCCGCGATCTCGATGTCGGAGAGATCCTCATCTCGCCACGACACGTCTCGTTCCCCTGTGGTCACGCCCTCACGGATGCAGCCGCCAGTCGCGCCGTACCGGTTCGCGCGGTCCACGATGGCGACCGATTCCCGGTCGGCGAATTCTGGTTCGAGGCCCACAGCGCAGACAGACGGTTCAAACGAGCGTTCGAGAACAACTCGTCGATCGTCTTTCGCGTCGGCACCGGACGGCGGCATTTCCTCCTCAGCGGAGACATTGAACATGAAGCGGAAGACGACCTCCTCCGACGGCCCATCGACTTCTCGGCCGACGTCCTGAAGATCGCTCACCACGGAAGCCGGAGCTCCACCGGAACGGCGATGCTCCGTCGCGTTCATCCTGCGATCGCGGTCATTTCCTGTGGCAGGAACAATCTCTTCGGCCATCCGCACCGGGAGGTGACGAAGAGGCTCGCGGCGAGTGAGATCCGGCTGTTCCGCACCGACACGGGCGGCACCATCCGCATCGCGGTTCGGGTGAACGCTCTCTTCGTCAGCCGGGAAATTGACACCCGTCTCACCGAGCCATAAGATCGGTTCACAAGAGCGAATGTCGACGCTGCTTCTGTGGGCCGGTCTGTGGGTGACGCTGATCGTCGCGGTGCTTTTTCTCGTCCGCGACCTGACCAGCAATGCGCCTCTGCTCGAGTTCCTCCCTGTGAGTATGCTCACCTGGGCTGGTCTGTTCGGCGTCGCACTGGTCGTCCTCGGACTCATCCTGCAGGTGATCGACCGCATCTTCAAGCCGGGAACGCGAAGCCGTTGCGTGGTCTGCCGGCGTCCGATTCGACGGGGGGAGATGTACTGCCGCACTCACCTGCGGAGCATCCTCGAGGAGGAGCACGATCGGAACCACGACATCAGACCCGGACGAGACCGCTGACTCCGAAAAATCTCTGGTGGTCCTCGCCGGCCCGACCGGAGTGGGAAAATCGGAAACGGGGATTCGCCTCGGCGCCCGAGTCGAGGGCGAGATCGTCAACTACGATTCGGTCCAGCTCTATCGCGGTTTCGACATCGGCAGTGCGAAGCCGGACACAGCGACACGTCTGACTGTTCCGCACCACCTCTTCGACCTCGTCGATGCCGACGAGACGTTCAGCGCCGCCGATTACGCACACGTCGCCCGGACCGTCTGTGCGGACATCCTATCCCGAGGCCGGCGTCCGATTCTGGTCGGTGGCACCGGCTTCTATCTTCGCGCTCTCCTCAGCGGCCTTCCCGAGATGCCGCCACGCAACGAGGGGGTCAGGTCACGTCTCCGAAAGCTGCAGACGCGGCACCGAGGAGCACAGCGGCTTCACCGCTGGCTCTCGCGGGTCGATCCTCTCTCGGCGTCGCGAATCTCTCCACACGACCGGCATCGTGTCGAGCGCGCACTCGAAGTCTGGATCACCGCCGGCAGGCCGATCTCTTCGTGGACTCCTCCCGTCGCAGGGGCAGAAGTGATCCCCTCGTTGAAATTCGTTCTCTCACTTCCGCGACCCTTGCTCGTACAACGGCTCGATGCCCGGGTCGACGCGATGTACGCAGCCGGCCTGGTCGAAGAGACACGCAGGCTCCTCGAAAGATATCCGGAGGACGTACGCCCGTTCGGGACGATCGGCTACCGGGAAGCCGTACGGCACCTTCGCGGAGAGATCTCCATCGGCGAAGCGGTCGAAGAAACGAAGCGGCGGACCCGCGCTTACGCGAAGCGACAGATGACCTGGTTTCGCTCGGAGCCGGGAGTCCGCTGGATCGACGTGACTGACGGGGTGGATAGAGCGGTCGAGACGATCCTGGAATTTTTGACCCGCCGGTCGCCATAGTGTCACCGGCAGACGGTGCGACGGCGGCGCAGAGCGTGCATCACCACTTCTCGCCGCTGATCCCGATCTCAGGAGGAATCTCGCTCGATGGGACACTTGATCCGGACCGACTCGCGACGCACCGGTGTCGTTCGCACCAGTTTTGCTGTCGCGCTCGTGACGCTGCTCGTCACCGCATGTGCAACGGCGCCCCCTCCTCCCGTCAGGATCTCGCCAAAGACGGCCGAGACGATCGCGCGGTTTCCGGACCCGCGCCTCGGATATCCCGGAGCCGTTCTCGACACCGGAGAGAGCCGGCGCTTCGATCAGGCCTGGAGTGAGTTCACTTCGGGGCAGCTCGATGCCGCGGAGCAGGATCTCCAGAGAATCGAAAAGCGTGTGCCCGGATATGGACCCGCTCTTCTCGCCGAGGCAGCGATAGCAATCGTCCGCGGTAATCTCGATCCCGCACAGGCTCTCATCGACCGCGCCGATGCCGGGGTCCAGGGGTACACCGCCGCCACAGCGTACCGGGCCGAGCTCGCGTTCGCGCGAGGCGACCTCGCGTCCGCGTGGCAGACCTACGCGTCGATCGCCTCTCCTGACTCCCCTCCGTCGATCCGGAATCGCTTCGGCGAAATTCGCAAGGATTACTTCGAACAGCTCGTCACTGCCGCGAACCAGCAGACGCAGCCGCGAGAGGCTGTGAAGCTTCTCCAGCAAGCCCTCGACGTCGAAAAGGAATCGAGTGCGGCCCGGCTGCTCCTGGTACAGCAACTGATCGTGCTGCAGGATTTCGAGCGGGCGCGAAAGGAGATCGAGCCGCTGTTCAATCAGGGATACACGGACCGGCCCGAGGTCCAGGAGGCGCTGGCCGACATCGCCGCCGGACAAGGCCGATACCAGGACGCCATTGCGCGACTCGAGCGTCTCCAGCGCCGGTACCCCGACCGCAACTACTCGCAAAAGCTCAGCCGGGTGAAGGCTCGATGGATGGAAGCCAACCTCCCGCCGCAGTACCACGAAGCGCTCGACAGCCAGGCGCTGACGCGGGAACAGCTCGCGACCCTCCTCTACTGGAAGGTCTCCGCGGTCCGCTTCGCGAGGAATCTTCCGGAGCCGCCGATCGCCATCGACATTCCGGAAGAAGGAGGACGCGAAGAGTTCGTTCGGGCGTTGGCACTCGGCATCTTCCGGGTGGATCCCGTGACCCGCCGCGCATATCCGGAGCAGACCGTCACGGCAGCCAATTTTCTCCGGATCTCCTCCCGCGCCATGCTTCTCGGAGGCGCTCCTCGCTGCGCTCAGGAGGGGCTCGGAGATCCGGATGAGCTGCAGCGCGCCGAACGGGTTCTCGAGGGCTGCGGTATCCAGCTCCGAGCGCTCCCGGCCAATCCCGATGCGCCCTTGAGCGGAACCGAAGCGGCACGCGTGCTCGATGCGATCGGCGCCGGCAGGCCTTCAGCCGAAAATCGATAGCGTAGGGAGCTCGAGCTCCCGTCGAACGAGCCGCTTGAAGTTCGCCGCACGGGTCCGCTGCAGAACCACCGGATCGATCGATGAGTAGCGCGCGAGATCGGACTCGATCTGAGCATCGATCCGGGAGAGGAGATCCGGCGGAAGCTGGGCACCGATTCGCGTGATCAGCTCGTCCTCGATCCGAAGCAGAGCCTCCTCGATCTGTGGAACGCTCTTCCCTTTCGCGAGGGTCCGGATCTCGTCCGCAGCTCTATTCAGATGATCGCGGATCGGACCTTCTTCGAATGCGCCAGCGCGCTCGGCCACCCGCTCCGCGAGTCGCCCGAGCGGAATGGAGGGATCCTCTTCCGGAATCGAGGGCGAATCACCTACGTAGAGCTCTTTTCTCTGATCCCACAGCTCGTGCACCGCATGGCGGCAGTACGAAAGACTGGAGACGGTCCGCCGCCGCCCCCCTTCGCGTCGCTTCTCGAAACAGTGATCGATTGCTTCGAGAACGATGGCGACCGGAACGCCCTCCGCTTTCCAGCTCTTCATCAGGGCCCAATCTTTGGCCGAAAAGATGAACGGCGTGCCGCGGCGTTCAGCGAAGTGGGACTCGATGTCGAGGAAGTATTCGCCCTCGTCAGCCGGCAGCGACGAGTCGTCCGTCCCTCCGTCGGGACCCTTATCGCGGCCCTGGTCGACCTCTTCGTCGTTCGACATCTTTCTCCGCCGCTCCTGATGGTGATGCTCCCCGTCCCGATGGCGGGACGACCCCAGATCCACGTCCTCGCGACGTCTGCTTCTGCCGCGCGGCCTCCTGGTGTAGTCTGTCATGAAACAACGAGCTGGGACACATTCCGACGATGATGGAAGAGCTTCTGCCGAGGCATCGCGCCGAGATTACTGTTTTCTCGCCGATGCTCCCTCCGACGAAGTACGTCCTGATGGAGGCTCTGGCCACCGTCGGCCGCTCGCCCGACTGCACCGTCCCCATCCGCGACCGCTATCTCTCGCGGCGCCACGCGGAGTTTCTGCACGAAGAAGGCTCCTGGGTTCTGCGCGACTGCGGAAGCGCGAACGGAACGTTCGTCAACGGGACGCGGATCGAAGGACTCTCCCGCCTCCGCTCGGGTGATCGAGTACGGCTCGGGGATACCGAGATCCTCTTTCTGTTCGACCAGACCACGGATCGCTTCCTGGCCATTCCGGAGTCCCGAACCCGGCCGACCATCGCCATTCCCTTCTCCGACATCACCGCCGAACAGGAAGTCGACATCGACCTGGGGCGTTTCCGCATCCTCAACTCGATGGCGATGGAACTGATCGAAGAGCAGCCGCTCGACCAGCTGTTCGGTTTCATCCTCGATCGGATGATGGAACACCTCCACCCGTCCCGTGCGGCGATCGGTATTCTGGCCGACGACGGGAGATCGTTCAGCAATGTCGAAGTCCGCCGGAAGGATCCCGACGACACCAGCGATCTGGCGATCAGCAAGACTCTCCTCGCCGAGGTGGTGGAAGAGAAGAAGGCGCTCGCGTTCGTCGATGTGTCGGTCGACGAGAAGCTCAGCCGCGCGCATTCGATCATCATGCAGGGGATTCACTCGGTGATCTGCGCTCCCCTCCTCGCGGGCGACTCCGTGATGGGAGTGCTGTACGTCGACTACCTCTTCACCCAGAAGAGTCTCTCCGAGGACGACGTCCGTCTTCTCGGGCAGATCGCCCGGATCGCGGCAGTGAAAGTGGAGAACACCCGGCTCCGTGAGGCGGCGATTCAGAAGAGGATTCTCGACGAGGAGCTCAAGACCGCGTACATCATTCAGAAGAGGCTTCTCCCCGAGACTCCTCCAGCGATCGACGGGTACAGCTTCGAAGGTGTCAACCGGCCGTGCCGCACCGTCAGTGGCGATTACTACGACTTCATCGTGCGTCCCGACGGCTCGATCTACTTCGTGATCGCCGACGTGAGCGGGAAGGGAGTCACGGCCGCGCTCCTGATGGCCTGTCTTCAGGCTTCCTTCCGCATCTTCGCCGGGTCGGATCCCGCGCCAGGCGAACTGGTGGCCCGCCTGAACTCCGCGCTTCGGGAGAATATGCCTCAGGCGAGGTTCATCACTCTATTTGCCGGCCGGCTCCATCCGGAAAGTGGTCGGGTCGAATACACCAATGCCGGCCATACGCCGCCTTACTGGCTCCACGCCGGCGAACCCCGGATCGTTTCCGACGCACACCTTCTTCTGGGAATGTTTCCCGATCCCGGCTATCAGACTGCAGAACTGACCCTGGAGAAGGGTGACGCGCTGGTTCTGTTCACGGACGGAGTGAGCGAGGCGGACGATGCCTCCGGCGCCGAGTTCGGCGATTCCCGATTCGCAGAAGTCCTGTCGGCCCTGCATGGCGAGCGGGCGGAGGAGATCGTCGAGCAGATCGAACTGGCGGTGATGCGTTTCATCGGTGAGCGCCCGGTCGCGGACGATCTGACGGTCCTGGTGATCGGAAAGAATGCCTGACGATCCGTCAGCACTCCTCTTCACGACAGAAACCAGCTCTCACCGGAAGGTGACCCGGCGTCCTTCGATCCGGAACTCCCGGCTGCAGATCTTCGCCAGAGCTTCCACGTACGCCTCGTGCTCCTCCGCGAGAATCCTCGCCGCGGCCGTCTCGGTGGTGTCAACGTCGAGCAGCGGGACTGCGCGCTGAACGAGGATTGGTCCTCCATCCAGAGTCTCATCGACGAAGTGAACCGTACAGCCGGAGATCTTCACTCCATACTCGAACGCCTGTTTCTGTGCATTCGTCCCCGGAAAAGACGGAAGGAGGGAGGGATGGATATTCAGAATCCGGTTCCGGAACTCGCGAACGAACTTCTCGCTGAGCAGACGCATGTAACCGGCGAGAGCGATCAGATCGACGTTCTCGCGGTGGAGGATCGCAAGCACCGCGTTCTCGTGGTCCTCCCGTGACGCATAGCTGCGATGATCGACCTCCCACGAGGGCAAACCGAGCTCGCGTGCCTTCACCAATCCCGGTGCCTCATGAACGTTGGAGATCACGGCTGCGATCTCGGCGTCGATGCGGCGTTCGGCAATCGCCTTCTGAATGGCGAGAAAGTTCGAGCCGCGGCCGGAGAGGAGAACTGCGAGACGTTTCATGGCCTACTGGATCCAACTGGCGAAACCGGCCGGTGGAAAGTCGTACTCCACCACGCCGTTCCCCTTCACCACGTTCCCGATGAAGTAGTACTTCTGCCTCAGGCTGTCGAGGCGCCGGATCACCCCGGAAACTTTCTCCGGATCCAGGATCATCACCATTCCGATCCCCATGTTGAACACCCGGAACATCTCTTCGATCTCGACGTTCCCCTTCTCGAAGAGATAGCGGAACAGCGGAGGGACGTCCCACGAGCCGGCTTTGATCCGCGCATTGCAGTCGTCCGGCAACACGCGCGGGACGTTGTCGGTGAGTCCCCCTCCGGTGATGTGCGCGAGCGCGTGGATGGTCTGTTCCTCCACCAGCGGCAGGAGCGGCGAGAGATACGACAGGTGCGGCGCCAGGAGGACTTCGCCCACTTTTCCGCCGATCTCCGGGACGATCGTCTGGTAGTCGTGTCCGAGCCGGTCGATGAGAATCTGCCGCGCGAGAGAGTACCCGTTGGTGTGAAGACCTGCCGAAGGGAGCCCGAGGATCACGTCTCCCTGCCGCACCTTTTTTCCGTCGATGAGGTTCTTCTCGTCCACCACCCCGACGATGAACCCGGCGATGTCGTACGTCCCCTCCGGATAGAAGCCCGGCATCTCGGCCGTCTCGCCGCCGATCAGCGCGGCGCCGTTCTCACGGCAGGCCCGGGCCATCCCGCGGACCACGTCGACCATGACCGCCGGCCGGAGCCGTCCCGTCGCGAAGTAGTCGAGAAAGAAGAGCGGCTTGGCTCCCTGAACCAGGATGTCGTTCACGCAGTGACAGACCAGATCGTAACCGACCGTGTCGTGCACGTTCATCGCATGCGCCACTGCGAGCTTGGTCCCGACTCCATCCGTGGACGAGACCAGGATCGGTTTCTCCGCCGTTCCGAAGTCGGCGCGGTAGAGACCACCGAACGATCCGAGCTCCGACAACACGTTCTCTTTGTACGTGTCGCGGATCACCCGGCGGACCTCACGCAGCGCCTCGTCCTGGGCATCGATGTCGACCCCTGCTTCTCGATACGACGTCTTCTCGTCCATGCCGGCGAGTCTATCAAAGGCGCGACGCTTCAGGCCTCGCGAATTATGGCCGGGCGTGCGCCGGCGAGGAGAGTATCCCACTGGAATCCATCACCGGAATTCGGGCTATCATGCTCGCGGCAAGGCGACGGGGAGATGGAAATGGCAATCCTGGAGACGATCCTGAGCGAGCTCGAATTCGAAGGAGCAAATACGGTGAGAGTCCTCGAGCGCGTCCCGCTCGAAAAGCGGGAGTGGCGCCCACACGCGAAGTCGATGACTCTCGGCGAGCTCGGCACGCATCTCGCGAATATCCCGCTGCGCGCCAGCCGCCTCCTCGAGGAGGGCTCCTTCGATCTCACCGCCGCAAGACCTCAGCCCGTCCCCCCGGGCGACCTGGTCGAAGCGTTTCGCGAGAATCTCGACCACCTTCGCGCATTCCTGAAGGGGAAGGACGACGAATGGACCCGGGCGTCTTTCTCGTTCCGCCGCGGCGAGCAGGAGGTTCGCTCGTTCCCGAACCTCGTCTTCATCCGCAACGTTCTGATGAATCACTCCATCCATCATCGGGGACAGCTGACGGTCTACCTCCGTATCCTGGATGTGCCGCTTCCCGCGATCTACGGGACGAGCGCGGACGAACCGTCCGGACCTCAGAGCTGAGATGTACGAAGGAGAGCGTTTCAACAGCATCACCCACGTGGTCGGGGCAGAGCTCGCGGTCATCGGGACGAGCGTCGCGGTCACCGCCGCGGCGTTGCGGGGCGACGCCTGGACCGTCACTGCATTCGCGATCTACGGCGCGCTGATGACCCTCGCCTACCTCAGCTCCGCTCTCTATCATTCGTTCCGCGGCCGGGCCAAACAGGTCTTCCGCATCTTCGACCACTGCGCGATCTATCTCTTGATCGCCGGTACCTACACCCCGCTGACTCTGGTGACACTCCGCGGAAAAACGGGGTGGTGGCTGTTCGGCGCAATCTGGACACTCGCCATTATCGGGATCGTGAAGGACTCGGTATATCCGCACCGTCTCCGGGCGCTCTCCGTGGTTCTCTACGTCCTGATGGGATGGCTGATCGTGTTCGCATTCCGTCCGCTCACCAAAGCTCTTCCTCCAACGGCGATCACCTGGCTCGTGGCCGGCGGCATCGTCTACACCGTGGGAATCGTCTTCTTCGCCATGTCGAAGAAGGTGCGCTACAGCCACGGCGTGTGGCACCTCTTCGTCATCGGAGGAAGCCTCTGCCATTTCATGGTCCTCCTGGTATACGTCGCACTGGCGCCATCACCGAAGGCCGGGCTGTGAGAGGAGAATGGAGAAGAGTGAGACCACGGCTCCGTCGGCGACGGGTGGCCGTCCTGAAAATATTCCCATAAAATAGGATGCAATATTGCGCTTCTTTCTCGATACGAATTCTTCATCCTGAGAACTGAATTCCGGCTCGACCGGACATCCCATGCCGCGACTCGCAGCACTCGCCGCCATCGTCTTCTGGGGTATCTCGTTCGTCGCCACCAAATCGGTGCTGCGCGAGATCTCGCCGGTCAGTCTGATCTTCATCCGTTTCGCGCTCGGCACCGCGCTGCTTCACGGGATCCTTCTCGCGCGACGCGAGCGACTGATCCCGCCGCCGGCGACCTGGGCGCACCTCGCGCTGATGGGCTTCATCGGCGTCTTCGTCCATCAGATGATGCAGGCGTGGGCTCTGACCATGACGACGGCAGTCAAGACCGGATGGCTGATCGGACTGATCCCGATCTGGTCGGCGATTCTCGCTGCGATCTTCCTCCATGAACGGTTCGGCGCGATGAAATCGGCGGGACTGGTTTTCGGACTGGCGGGCGCCCTCCTGGTAATCACCCGTGGAGACCTGCGCGTCCTCGCGCTTCCCCTTCCCTCCACCCGCGGCGATTTCCTGATCCTGGCGAGCACGATCAACTGGGCGGTCTACACCGTCGCATCACGCTCGATTCTCCGGCGCCTCGGCGCGCTCGAGGCAACCGCCGGCTCGATGCTCCTCGGTTGGCTGATGCTCGCTCCCTTCTTCGTGGCGAAGAGAGGCTGGCTCGAGATCGGCCACCTCTCACCCGGCGGCTGGGGAGCACTTCTCTTTCTCGGCGTCGCCTGTTCGGGCCTGGGCTACTTCTTCTGGTACGGCGCGCTGGAGAAGGTCGAGGCCTCGCAGGTGGCGGCGTTCCTCTATCTCGAGCCGCTGGTGACGCTCGCCGCGGCGGTCGCTCTTCTCCACGAGCCCGTCCCTCCCTCAACGATTGTCGGAGGAGTGACGGTGCTCGCAGGCGTCGCGCTGATGCAGCGCGCCGCCCGGCGAAAGCCTCCCGAGCTCGCCGCTTCATCGCACGGGCTGGAATGAGGACACCCTCAGAGCGCATCGCGCGAAAGGCAAGGCGGGCGAGCCGGAAGGGGTCGCAGCCAGACCCCGGTCGAACGCCGCGCTGCCGAGGCGCCGCATCGTCCGGTACGATTGCGATCCGCCGCGCCTCGACTCGGCACATCGCTCCATGCCAGCGATGCGTCGAGATCGAGGTCACCGCGAAGAACCACACCGCGTTCTATTGCGGCGTTATGAGCGTGACATGTTGTGTTAGATCGCCTGTGTGCTTGCCGCAATCCCAAAGGCCATCAGGGTCAGGTCTTTGCTTCTCTTTCAACCGGCCCGATTCGCTGTACCCCGCTCATGGGAGATGAGCCATCCCGCTCGAGAATGCCACCCAGACCACGGTCGCGGTCGAGACGATCAATCCACCCCAGAATCCGAGCACGCTGCAGAGAACATCGCGGCGCCGGGCCCGTCTGCCGCGGGCCGGATCGGCCGCCGCTTCTTCCGCGAGGCGACGCGCACGGAGGGCCGGAAGGCGCACCCGGTAGAGCCACGCCATGACGATGATGAAGAAGCTCTGGGTCAGCATCAGAAGGGTCAGACTTTTCCATAGACCTGCCATCGTGAATCCGATCACGACGAGAACCATCGTTCCGGAGCTCAGTAAGCCGAATCGCACGACGGCACGACGCTCCCGCGCGTCGATCGCGTGCGCGTATTCCTTCCTCACGTCGAAGAGAACGGCTCCCACTCCGAGGACGATCCCGAGCGAGGCGGAACCGAGTGCCGCGAGAAACTTCACCAGAAGCGACGCTCCCTTGAGCGCCGACGCGGCCGCGGCCCCGGTCGCCGCCGTGGCAGCCGGCGCGGTGGTGGTCAGCGCGGCGAGGACCACGGTCGTGAATGCCGCACCGGTCGCCGTCTTCGCCAGGACGCGGCCGCTCTTCCGGAGAACCTCCTCACGGATGAGAGCCCGAGCGCGAGAGAGACGTTGACGCACGGCGTCCTCGCGGAGCCCGAGCAGCGCGGCCACCTGACGGATCGACTCCCCCTCGCGGTAGTAGAGGGTCACGACTTCACGAGCGTCGTCCGGAAGCGAGTCGATCACCTCGTCGAGGAGGCGCATTTCCTCCTTGCGAATGAGGCGAACCTCGGCACCTGCGCGCGGATCCGGGTGTCCCTCCGCCGCTTCGTCGGAGAGCGGCGCGTGTCGCGACACCTGATCCCGCAGATACGAGTGCGCACGATTCCGGGTCATCTGACGAAGCCAGGGGAGGAAGCTCTGAGGGTTCCGGAGCTTGCCGACGTCCCTCCACGCCATCGCGTAGACTTCCTGTGCCACGTCTTCGCTGGCGTGGAGATCACGGACGATCGCGAGAGCGATGCTGCAGACCATACGGCTCGAGGCGGAGACGATCCGGCCGAAGGCGTCCGAATCACCCTTTGCAGCCGCGCGGACCTCTTCCTCCAGCGCCTGATCGAGCGCGTTCGGCTGGAATCCGCGGGGAAGAGCCGCCTCGATCTGATTCCAGGTCGTGCTCATCGTCCGTCACCGCTTCCACGCACCGGCGTACCAGCCGGCCCATCGAGAAACGACTCGACCGTCCGGAAGAAGAACTTCGGCGCGTCCAGCATCACGAAGTGTCTCGTCTTCGCGACAACGAGGCGATGATCCGGGATATTCGCGATTTCCGCCCCGTACGCCGCGACGAGCGGCTCGCGCAACTCTTCCGGAACGTCCGCGGGGACCGCCGCAATGAGAAGAACCGGCTGCCTGATCTTCGCAACCTCGTCTCGCAAGTCCGTCGTCATCGCTTCATAAACCGCTTCGGCAACCGTGGCGCGATCCGATTTCGCGCTCGGGCCGGCCACCGCGTCGACTTCCGCCGGATCGGTGATCATCGAGCTCAGCGCGGCCCGATTCCGCTTCGCGAACTCTTCCGCGGAAAGGTTCTCGTACGTCTGCCGGATGCCGTCGGCGAACGGCGCGGCAGCCTCCGGCGTGGCAGCGGGATTCTGCAGCGCGGGAAGGAACGGAACCCCGTCCACTGCGATCACCGGTCCGACCAGATCGGGATACTTCGACGCGACCGAATAGGCGATCAGACCTCCGATCGAGTGGCCGACGATCACCGGATGGTCGAGCTCGTGAGTGCGGATGTAGCGGGCGATCGCATCGGTCATCGTGGAAACGAACGGCCCACCGACGGCAGGTTGTCCGGCGAATCCGCCCAGAGTCAGCACGTGCATCTCATATCGATTCTCGAAGTGGGAAACGGTCGAGCTCCAGACGGAACCCGGACACGCCAGCCCCGGGATGAGGATCATCGGGCGTCCCGAGCCCGACACCTCGGCGCGAAACGCAACAGGCTCCGCGGCGAGGGCGAGCGTCGCAATGCAGAGGGTGACGACGAGAAGTGAGAATGTCTTTACGGGAGAATTCATCGGTTTCTTCCTTTCTGCGATGGCGATCCGCGCCATCCGAAGGCAAAGTACCGGGAGCCGGAAAAATGTGACCGGTGACCTTCAGCCGATGATCTTCACCGATTCGCGCGCGGGGGTGAAACCAGTCGCCCCGGGGCCCGTATCCTCTCGAGAAAGGAGAATCGAAGCGATGTTCAAGCTGATGCGCTCCGTCCGATTCCTCGTCATGGGACCGGTCATTCTCGCGTTCCTGTTCGCGATCAATCTGATGACCTCGCCGGGTGACTGGTGGGTGCAGTGGCCGGCACTCGGGATCGGCATCGCGTGGGTGATCAGCCTCATCCGCGTCATCACGGCTGCGGTCGCGGTTGGCGGAGTGGCGGCGCTCGTGACGTACTTCTCCCGCCGCTGAGGTTGCGAGGGTACTGGAGCCCTGGCACCGGATTTGCGCTCCTGCTCCTCCGTTTAGGAGGAAATGGATATGAATCGCAAGTTTTCGATGCTGGCCGCGGTCCTGATGCTCTTCGCATTCGGCTGCGGATCGATGAATCGCGTCCTGCCGTCTCAGGTCGACGCGAAAGCGATGGAAGCGGACGTTCGTTCCAAGATCGCCGAAGTCGTTCCGGAGAAGACGTTCGCCATCGAAGTGACTGTGGACGACCATGCGATCGTGACTCTCGGTGGCCACGCCGCGAATCAGTCGGACATCAACAAGATGGTCGACGCCGCGCGGAGCGTCAGCGGGGTCAAGGGAGTGATCAACAACATTCACGTGCAGCCGTAGTGATGAGGGTCGACCGGGCGAGGGCCGCCCCGCCCGGATCTTCCCGCTCATTTCATCCGCGCGGCGGCCACCATCGCCTGACCCAGCGCGATGCCGCCATCGCCGGTGGGAACCGAGGCGTGCGTGAATACCTCGAACCGATCCCCGGTCAGCTCCTCGATCACCCCTTCGAGCAGAATCCGGTTCTGAAAGCTTCCACCGCTCAGGCAGACCCGCCGGAGGCCCGTTCTGGAACCGATGATCCGGCAGCAGCGTGCGAGAGCCTCGATGATGCCGCGGTGAAAGCGGCTCGAGATGACTGGTGCGGGCACGTTCCGACGCAGATCCCCGACGATGGCCTCGATCAGCGGCGCTGTGCCGATCACCAGCCTCTCCCGTCCCTCGTGGACGTCCGCGGCATAGCTTCCGTGAAACTCCTCGCTCGCGACCGCCTCCAGCTCGATGGCCGCCTGTGCTTCGTAGTTGACGCTCTCGCGGACACCGATGAGTGCTGCAACCGCGTCGAACAGACGGCCGCAGCTCGTCGTCACGGGAGAGTTGAATCGCTGCGAGATCATCCCGAGGAGAGTCGTGGCTTTGCCCCGGTCGAGCTGCCGGACGAAAGGTATCTCCAGATTGAACAGATCCCGGCCGTAGCTCCGGTCCAGGTGAGCCAGCGCCATTCGCCATGGCTGACGGATCGCCGCCTCGCCTCCGGGCATCGGCGTCTCCTCGAAACTCGCGACACGATCGAAGGACGCGTAGTCTGCGACCAGGATCTCGCCGCCCCAGATGGTTCCGTCCGTTCCGTAGCCGGTGCCATCGAGCGCGATTCCGATCACCTTTCCGGTGAGGCCGTTCTCGGCCATGCAGCTCGCGACGTGAGCGTGATGGTGCTGCACTTCGACGATGGTCTTTCCCTCCAGCGATCGCGCCCACCTGGAAGGAAAGTAGTCGGGATGAAGATCGCACGCCACGATCTCCGGGTCGATCTCGAACACCTGCTTCATGTGGGCGATCACTT
Source organism: uncultured Acidobacteriota bacterium (assembly GCA_963741955.1). GTDB lineage: Bacteria > Acidobacteriota > Thermoanaerobaculia > Gp7-AA8 > Gp7-AA8 > CAVUKB01. The sequence goes on along the minus strand of CAVUKB010000010.1, from coordinate 134,385 downwards.
CTTCGAAGAACCGGAACGCCTCGAGGTTCTCGATGTCTCCGACGTGCTGGCTGAGCATCGCTTCGTTCCCCCGCGTGATGCAGACGCTGTTCTTGAGCTCCGCACCGACGGCGAGCACGGATGGGACTTCGCAGTGGAGGGCGATCGGCGCCGGTACGAATCCGCGTGAGCGCCGCACCTGCCGCGGACTTCCTCCGGCCAGCCGCATCACCGTATCGTCGCACCGCCTCAGAATGTCGCGATCGTGCACCAGAAACGAATCCGCGATACCCCCGAGCCGCGCGACCGCGTCCCGGTTGTCTATCGCGATCGGCTCTTCGCTCACGTTTGCGCTGGTCATCACCAGGGCCTGCGGAGCACCCGCCGCAAACAGAAGAAACTGCATCGGAGTGTAGGGAAGGAACAATCCGAGGGTGACGCTTCGCGGAGCGACCGCTTCAGCCACCTCCGTGGACCGCTTCCACGGCATCAGGACGATCGGACGCTGGGGCGAGAGGAGCTCGGTGGCACCTGACCCGATCTCGCAGAGCGCTCTCGCGGCATCGATTGCCGGTACCATGACCGCGAACGGTTTGTCCACCCGTCCCTTCCGTTCACGCAACCGCTGAACTGCCTCGCGATTCGTCGCGTCGACCGCAAGGTGAAATCCTCCCAGCCCTTTGATCGCGACGATCTCTCCTCGCGCGAGCGCTGCGGCAGCAGCAGCGATCGGGTCATCGCACTCGATTCGCGATCCTGCGGAATCCCACCAGTCTAGACGCGGGCCACACTCCCAGCACGCGTTCGGTTGCGCGTGGAACCGTCGGTCCGTCGGATCCTCGTACTCGCGCCTGCATTCGTCGCACATCGGAAACCGGTCCATGGAGGTGTTCGGACGGTCGTACGGAAGCCGGCGGATGATGGTGAACCGCGGGCCGCAGTTGGTGCAGTTGATGAGCGGGTAGCGGTAGCGGCGGTCGGCCGGGTCGAACATTTCCCGGAGACAATCGGGACAGACCGCGATGTCCGGCGAGACGAGCACCGAAGCCGAAGCTTCGTGACTGCTGGCGACGATCTGGAATCCGGTCTCTCCGGTCGCCGGAAGATCACGCACCGCGAATCTGGTGATTCGCGCGAGCGGCGGCAGCTCCGCAGGGAGCCGCTCGAGAAAACTCTGCAGCGCCGATCCCGTCCCCTCGATCTCGATGGTCACACCACGTGCAGTGTTCCCGACCGAGCCGTTCACGCCGCACGACGATGCCAGGCGGTGGATGAAAGGACGGAATCCGACTCCCTGCACGATCCCGCCGACCTCGATCGACTTTCTCATCGAGGGCTCGACAATCAGATGGGAATGATCCGGCATCGGATCCTCGACCGATCTCGTTCCTTCAGTGGACCACCGCAGTGAGATCGCGTTTCGCGCCGAGCTTCTCCTCGATCCACGATTCCCATTCCGCGATCCCGTCCCCGGTGGTGCACGAGAGCTCGATCACCCGGACTCCGGGATTGCTTCGCTCGGTATTCTCGCGTGCCTTTTCGATGTCGAACGGCACATGACCCAGAAGGTCGATCTTGTTGATGATCACCAGTTCCGCCCGCGCGAAGGTCCCCGGATACTTGAGCGGCTTTTCCTCCCCCTCGGCGACGCTGAACACCACGATTTTCGACTCTTCGCCGAGGTCGAAGCTGGAGGGACAGACGAGATTGCCGACGTTCTCGATCAGAAGAAGCTCGAGTGTGCCGAGATCCCATCCATCCAGTGCCCGCTCGACCATTTTCGCGTCGAGATGGCACGCGCCGCTGGTCGTGATCTGCCGGACCGGAAATCCGAAACGGGCCAGCCGGCCGGCGTCGAGATCCGTCTGGATGTCTCCGGTCAGGAGGGCGACGCGTCGAGCGCGGTCGAATCGCTGCAGAGTCTTCTCGAGCAGCGACGTCTTTCCGGCGCCGGGAGAGCTGATGAGATTGAGGGTCAGCAGACCGTTCGCTTCATATCGCTCGCGAAGCTCCGCGGCGATGCGCTGGTTCTCGTTGAGAATCTTTCCTTCCATCGCGATTCGGGTCATGGTCGTTCTACCTCCAGCCAGGCGAGATCGAGCTCCGTCCCGCCGACACATTCGGTCAATCGCTCAGCGCATGATGGACAGCGGGTATCGAGATCGACCACGTCGAAGCGATGCCCGCACGAGCTGCATTTCTGAATTCGGGGACAGGTCTCGATTTCCAGCTGCAGAGGAGCGAGACCGGAGTCGGAGAGAAGGCATTCGAAACTGAAACCGAGAGCGTCGGGATCGACTCCGCTGATCTCGCCGATCCGGATGCCGACTCTGGACGCGCGTCCGCCCGGGTGCTTCGCGACTTCGACGCGGATCGCGTCGAGCAGAGCGGCAGCAATTCCCAGCTCGTGCATCGTTCTCCTCAGCAGATCCTCGGCAGCTGGTCGCCGGCGAGCATGTCCACGATCCTGCTGGTCCCGAAACGGGTGCGCATGATCACCAGGCCGGGCGAGTCGCCGGTCACCGTCCCGATGATCCGCGCCTCGCGACCCAGCGGGTCGCACCGCATCGCCTCGATCACCCGATCCGCGTCCGCAGGATCGACGATCGCCACGAGTTTCCCCTCGTTCGCGACGTACAGCGGGTCGAGCCCGAGAAGCTCGCACGCGCCCTGGACTTCCTCCCGAACCGGAATGGTGCGCTCGTCGAGGGTGATCCCGACTGCGGAGGAGGCGGCGATCTCGTTGCACGTGCTCGACAGGCCCCCGCGCGTCGGATCGCGCATGCAGCGGATGTTGCTCGATGCTTTCAGCATCCGGGCAGTCAAACCGTGCAGCGCCGCCGAATCGCTCTCGATGTCGCTCTCGAACTCGAGACCTTCGCGACGGGTCATGATCGCGATTCCGTGATCGCCGATCGAGCCGCTGAGGATCACTCGGTCCCCCGGACGGGCGTGCGAAGCAGAGAGATCGCGATCCTTCGGAACCACTCCGATCCCCGACGTGTTGATGAAGAGCCCGTCGCCACTCCCCTTCTCCACCACCTTCGTATCGCCCGTCACCACGGTCACGCCCGCAGCCTCCGCCGCGCGCTGCACCGACTCCGTCAGCCGGCGCAGGACCTCCATCTCCAGTCCTTCCTCGATGATGTAGGCGACGCTGAGGAAAAGAGGCTTCGCGCCTCCCATCGCAAGATCGTTGATCGTGCCGTGCACGGCGAGCGAGCCGATGTCCCCTCCGGGAAAGAAGAGCGGCTTGACCACGAAGCTGTCGGTGGTGAACGCGATTCGAACGCCTTCGACATCGACGATCGCCTGGTCATCCATTCTCCCGAGCACGTCGTTCGAAAAGGTCGGGAGGAAAAGCTCCGACAGGAGCTCGGCGCTCAGCTTGCCTCCGCTGCCGTGGCCGAGAAGGACGCGATCGCGTCTGGCGATCGGAACCGGACAGGCAAAATTCTCAATCGATACGGCATCGGACATGACTCACCTCATCCGGCGGCGGCGTGACGGCGGTAGTGGTAGTACGCGGCGCAGGCACCCTCCGCAGAGACCATCGGAGCTCCCATGGGCATCTCCGGCGTGCATCGCGTGGCGAACACGGGACAGTGGATCGGTTTGCGAAGCCCCTGCAGCACCAGTGCGCTGATGCACTCCGGCGGCTCCTCGGCGGTGATGCTCTCGAGCGGAAAGATCTTCTCCGCATCGTAGGCGGCGTACTCCGGCCGGATGGCGAACCCACTCATCGGGATCGATCCGATTCCCCGCCACTTCCGGTCGCAGACTTCGAAGACTTCTTCCATCAGCTGCTGGGCGGGGATATTGCCGCGGTATCCGACGGAGCGGACGTACTGGTTCTCGACCTCGTAACGTCCGTCTTCGAGCTGATCGACGAGCATGGCAATCGCCTCGAGAAGATCGACCGGCTCGAAACCTCCGATCACCATCGGCACCCGGTAATCTCTCGCAAGCGTTTCGTAATCCGCATAGCCGACCACGGTACAGACGTGACCGGGAGCGATGAAGCCCTGCACCCGGTTCGACTTCGACTCGAGGAGGAGACGGATCGCGGGCGGGACGAGGACGTGCGAGACCAGCATCGAGAAGTTTCTCAGCCCTTCGCGTTTCGCGAGGTAGACGGCCATCGCGTTCGCGGGAGCAGTGGTCTCGAAGCCGACGCCGAAGAAGACCACCCGCCGCTCCGGATTGGAACGCGCGATCTTCACCGCTTCCGCCGGCGAGTAAACGATTCGAACGTCGCCTCCTTCCGCTTTGATCCGGAACAGATCCGAGCGGGAGCCGGGAACACGCAACATGTCCCCGTAGGAGACGAGCGTGGCGTCCGGAAGGGAGGCGATCTCGATCGCCTTGTCGAGCGTCTCCAGCGGTGTGACACAGACCGGGCACCCCGGTCCGTGGACCAGCTCGATCTCGGGCGGCAGCATCTCGTCGATGCCGTAGCGCATCAGCGTGTGAGTCTGCCCGCCGCAGATCTCCATCAGTACCTCCGGGCGAGTCACCCGGCGCCGGATGCGCTCGACCAGCGATCGCGCGATCTTCTCGTCGCGGTATTCGTCGATGTATTTCACGGCCGCCTCGATCGTCTTCGCCTGCCGGCGATCTTTGCTTCGTTACGAGCCTGCATTCGTGATGCAGGGGTCATGATTCGACAGTCTCTTCGCCGGGACCGAGCTCACCCTCCAGAAGACCCATGCTCTCGAGAATCCGGTACGTGCGTTGCGCTTCTTCTTCGTCGACCCGGCTGATCGCGAACCCGACGTGGACCATCACGTAGTCCCCCACGCCGGCTTCCGGCACGAAATCGAGGTATGCCTCGCGGGTGATCCCACCGAACCGCACCCGCGCGGTGAGCGACCCGTTCTTCATCTCCCTGGTCAGAATCTTTCCCGGTACCGCGAGGCACATGATGTTCTCCCGATTCTCTTCTGTTCGATCGAGCGACACGCTCGCCCGGTCGACGATCCGGTACTACTCCGATTCAACCGTACTCGGCAAAGGCTCCACATCGGCCACCCTGCCGCGGCGCGCGGCGCGGTTCTGGTGGAAGAAACAGTCCCTCTTCGCGAGCTCACGGACGACGCATCTCTGCCGGAAATAGATGCCGCACTGGAGACAGAGATCGTCGGGATTGTCGTGGTGGTCCACCAGACCCGCGGAGAGACGATCGAGAAGGATGGAAGCGTCCTTCAACTGGTCGGAAGAAAAATCCGAGAAGATCCGCGCGAGCTTCTCGTCTCGTGCCCGGTCGTAATCGGCGAGGATCTTCCGGCTCGAGTCGGTGAGAGAGAGACGGATCTCGCGCCGGTCGACCTCTGCTTCTTCCCGCAGCAGAAAGTGCTTCTTCACCAGTTTGTCCACCGCCTTGCTCGCAGCCGCATTGCTGATCCCGAGAAAGATCGCCACGTCGCGGATGGTCTGGGTGTCCGCGAGCTCGACCATCTTGAGAAGACGGAACTGAGAGTGGGTGATCTGCTTGCCCGCCACTTCATCGAGAATCTTTCTCTCGAGCACGTCCTCGACAGCCGACGCAAAAATGTGCGCGCTCCCGAGAAACTCTCCAATCCACCCTTTCGCGGAGGTCTTCACCATATGTTCCCTTTCGCCTTGAAATAGTTTCTCAAGTTGACTACTTCATGGCGAGTTTCGTGTCAACTTTCTCGTGCTGAATGACCCCGTGGCACCAGTCGCATCCCACTCCCTTTCCGGTGACGTGAAGATCGTGAATGGCGTGTACGTCGGCCGCGTTCAGAAGATCGCGTCCGCTTTCCTCATGGCAGTGCCGGCACTGGCGGATCTCGACCAGCATGGTTCCCCTCGATGCGGAATCGTGACAAGACGCGCACGTGTCGTCGTTTCTCTCGATGCCTGCGGCGACGTGATCGAAGCGGCTCTTCGATCCAGGAAGGTCATGGCATCCGATGCAACCGACGCTGGCCGCGAGTCGCGCGGATGCGGAGGTCTCGAAGTGACAGGTGAAACACGCGTTCGTGTCGACCGCGAAATGAGTCGCACTTCCCACGTCGGTGTGGCAGCTGGTGCATCGCAGCTTCGCGGGGCCTCGAGTCAACGGCGCGGCCAGGTGCCGCACATGATTGAAGTTCCAGCTGTCCGCGACCCGAATGGTCTTCCCGAGCTTCGCCATCGGGTGACACGCGAGGCAGCGGTCATTCGTGACTTCCGCAACCGGTTTCGGGCGCTGCGTGCCGGTGAGGGTAGTGACGAGCTCCGAGGTGCCGCGGATCTTCGCTCTGACGAATCCACCGACTCCCGGTTCGTAGTGGCAGCGATCGCAGCTGACTTCCGCACGGGCGTGGGGCGAGTCCTTCCAGTTGGCGAAGTAGGTCCCCATGTCGTGGCAGCTTCCGCAGAAATAGGGATTGGAACTGGTGGTCACTCCCCAGCTCCCGAAGACGGCCACACCGAGAATCGCGACGGGGACGAGATAGAGAAATCGGTGGCTCCAGCGCCACGACGGTGCGTAGAGCGTCGGCTCGCGGAATCTGAAGCGCGTCCGCAGTGCGGAGGCGAGAAAGATCGCCCCGAGCAGCGCGACCCCGACGACGAAGAACGCGAAGAGGTGCCTTCCGAAGAGATCGGACGAGCTCGCGACGAAGCTCCAGGTGAGAATCGCGAGGGTCAGCGTCGCGAGATACACGAAACCTTCCTTCTGACTCCAGGCGAGAAGGAGCGCCCAGAGAAGCGCGGCGATCACCAGCACGATCCGGGCAGCCACCACTGCCGTCCCTCCCGGCCAGACCGCGAAAACGGAGGCGAGGACTGCGACCGTCGTCGCGGCGCCCCACGCCGCCCATCCCTTGATCTCCCGCCCTCGCTGCTGGAGCAGCCTCCCCGCGACTGCGAGAACGATTGCGACGGGAGCGAAAACCGCGAGGCGATTCGACGAGCTGACCCCCTGGAAGAGCGGGAGAAGCTCGTACAGCACGAATGCGGCCGCCAGACCTGCGGCAGCGAGATACTCCTCTGCGCGCAGGGTGACCATTCCGAAGATCACCAGCCAGGCCGCTCCGGTCAGCACGCCGAGCGCGAGCGCCTCGCCGAACGGAAGGAGAAGAAAGAGTGCCGCTCCGGCGACTGTGGCAATCAGCGTCGAGATCTCCCACGGAATCGCGAGCGGCTTCCGATCTCTTCGCCGGTATCGCATCGCAACGGCCAGGAACGCAGCGCCGAGCGGGAAGACCCAGGTCAGGTAATACTCCTCCCCGGTGGTCGGACGCGCGACGAAGAAGAGAGCGGCCACCGCAGCGAGAGTGGCAGGATAGAGATAAGCGTAGACGCGCTTCAGGATCCCGGTCAGGCCCCACGTCAGCGCGTAGATACAGAGCGCGGTCGCGGCTGCGAGATCGATCCTTCTCCAGATCAGCACCGCGAGACTGGCTGCAGCCAGAATTCCTCCCGCGATCTCGAGCCCGTTGGCAAAGGCCGCGTCGCGCCGAGCTGCCCGCCCCCGGGCGACCAGGACGAACGAGACGGCCCACAGCGGCGCAAGCCACGCGCCGATCGCGCTGAACGGTGCAAAGAGGAACAGCGCCACTGCGGTGCAGAGGAACCACATGAACTGCAGTACCCGGTGCCATCGCCGATCGCGCGCCAGCAGCCCGTATCCGACCCATGCGGAGAGAAGCCCGACCACGAGGTACGGGACGCCGAGCAGTTCCCCGGTTCCACCCGCCGCCCGAGCGACCATGTACATCCAGTAGCCGAGTACCACGGGAACCGAGTAGAGGGTCGACGGCTCTCTTCTGAAGTAGAACGCAGCGGCGGTCGCGAGGAGGAGGATTCCGCCGATCACGCCGGCCCGAATCAGATCGTCCGGGGACGCGACCACTGCGAGCACCGACGCGAGGATGGACGCGACGACCGCAGAATCGGCGAGCGACTCGCCGTAGACGCCCCTCTCCCGGCGCTCACTGAGTCGGGATTCCAGGAGCAGCAGAAAGACCAGCGGCGCACCCGACGCCAGCAGAAGCTCGATCCACGAGCTGCTCGACAGCCGATGCACGGCGAGAAACCATCCGAGAGCGAGCAGCGCTCCCCCCTCCCACACCCGGGCATTCCGTCGCGTGAATACCCGCGGCTCCGTCTGCCAGCCTGCGGAGAGAGAGATCGCGGCGAAGAAGAACGCGATGATCGCCAGCCGGAAACTTCCGGTGACGCCGTGGAGGAGAACGAAGACGAAAAAGACCGGCGCAGCAACCCGCGAGAGTACTCCGAGCACTCGCGCGAAGAGGACCTCGATGAGACTGACCGCGTTCTCTCCGAATACCCGCCCCGCAACGAGCGTCCCGAGAAACAGCGAAGCGAGCCAGGCCCCGAACAGGACGTCATTACGCCAGACGTCGAAGACGAAGATCGGGACGATGATCGAAAGAATCCCCGCGATCAGGTGCGGCGAGACGGCTCCCGCCGAACCTTCGTTCTCCGACATCAGCGGCGTCCGCTCGGGCTCGTACAGCCAGATCGACAGGAGAAGCCACGCCAGTCCGAAGCCCAGCCAGGCCGACGGCACCACCATCGGCACGTCCGCGAGCATCCCGGTGAGTCCGAAGAACGCGACCGGCGCGGAGAATCCGATCGTTTCGACAGCCTCCAGCCGTTCGCTGATCGCGAGTCCCACCACCAGACCGACCAGCGCGAGGCTGGTGACCAGAAGGGCGATGCGCGGCTGCCAGAGAACCACGAAGTAGAACGCGCCGCTCGCGAGAAGTACCGATGCTGCGGACCAGGCGATCCGGCGATTGTCGGTGAAGCGGAGCCACAGGAAGACCGAGTAGACCGCGAGCGCGGCGCCCGCACCCCATGGCGCTTCCTTCAGAAACCACGAAAACCGCACCACGATCCAGAGCGAGAAGACCGCGATGATGATGTCGTTCACTCGTCCGAGAACGGCCGCCGAATTCTCCACCCGGCGAGGGACGCCGGTCTCACCCGCCCAGTAAAAGCCGATGATCGGAAGGATGGCGCCGACCGGTTGCAGCGCGAGAGGCACCCCGGCACCGTGAAGTACGAGAGCCCAGGCGAGTACGAGCAGAAATGCGGCGGGATAGAGAAAACGTCCGAAGCTCCGCACCCGTGCTGCGGTGTAGTAAACGGGGACGAACAACAGAAGCAGAATTGCCGAAACAAAAGGCTGCGTCGCCAGAAACCCTCTGGCTCCGACGAGCAGGAGGAGGACGAAAACCGAGGCGAGAAGGTGCGCTGCATGAATGACGCGGCTCTCTTGCATGGATCACCTCACGATGCCGGGGCGAGAGGAAGGAAATATTCGTCGACGAGCAGCTCGGCGGCCGGACCGAGGGCGGCAGCCACGGAAGCCGAGAGACCGGGGGAGATCTCGTCGGGGAGAGCTCCGGTCTGACAGGCGAGGATCCGCACTTCCACTCCGCATTCCTCCTGAAGCTCGCGAAGGAGATTCGACGTCGGGATCTGATGGAGAGAAAAATCGTCGAGCTTCGCTGCGGGAATCGAGGCCGGGTCGATCTCGAACACCTCTCCCGGAGTCCGGTTCACGTCGATCGCGTCGACGATCACCAGGCGCTTCGGACGGATCGGACTGACACACATGGTGAAGAGAAGCTTCCGTACGCCGGTCCCCGCATCGAGGATGCAGACGTGCTCCGGAATCTCGCAGTGCTGCTCGACCCAGGCGATCAGCTCACACCCGAATCCGTCGTCTCCCCAGAGGAGATTTCCGCATCCCAGTACCACCACCGGCTTCGAACAGAAGTCGGGGACCATCTCTCGATCGAGCTCCATCGCTCCCCCGAAACGCAAAGAAGTCATCATGTCTGTGCCGTCGTGACCGGATCGCCCGACCGTGGCGATCCGGTCGCGATGGCAGACCCCGGGCTTCGCGCCCGGGGTCATGCCTTCAGTTCGCGAGTGTCTCGATGCTCTTCCCCTTCGAGTCGACGATCTCGACCTTGACGGAGAGCTTCCCGTCGAGCCGGTGCGTCGCACAGGAGAGGCAGGGGTCGTAAGCACGGATCGACATCTCCACCGTGTTCAGAATCCCCTGGTCGTACTTTCCTTCGTGAATCAGGCTCTTCGCGGCCTGGGTCACGGACATGTTGATCGGAGCGTTGTTGTGCGTCGTACCGACGATGAGATTCATGTTCGTGATCATCCCGTCCGCGTCGGTCTCGTACTCGTGGATCAGCGTTCCGCGTGGCGCCTCGACCGAACCGACTCCTCTCGCCGCACGCGGGGTGACCTTCACCCGCGTATTGGTACTGGTGATCTCCGGGTCGTCGAGCAGACGGATCGCATTCTCCGCGTTGTAGAGAAGCTCGATCAGCCGGGCCCAGTGATAGAGGAGAGTGAACTGAGCCGGCCGGCCGAACTTCGCCCGGAACTCTTCGAGCTCGGCCTGCGCGAGTGGCGTGTCGATGAAGTCACAGACGTTGATTCGGGCGAGCGTGTTCGCCCGGTAGATGCCGCCAGGATTCTCGGCGTCCATGGAGAAAGCGCCCCACTTCTTCGCATAGGGGAACTTCAGGTAGCTCCACGGCTCGATGTGCTCGGCGATGAAATCACCGTACCGCTCCGCTTCGAAGTCTTCGTAAGCGCCTTCGTTGTTCATCAGACGTAGCTGCCCGTCGTACAGGTCGAGAGCGCCGTCCTTGCGAACCGTGCCGATGAATCCGGTGTTGATGACACCGAGCGTCTTCACCGTTTCGATGTACTTGGGGAAGATGTTTTCTTTCGCGAATGCGATGGAGAATTTCGCGAGCTCGAGAGCCTCGTCGGCCATCTTCCGGAGCTCGTCCCGTTCTCCCTTCGCCAGTGGCTTGCTGAATCCGCCCGGGACGGCCGCCTGCGGATGGATCGGTTTCCCGGCGAGGATCTCCAGCATCTTCGCGCACATGTGGCGCACCTTCACCACCCGCTGCGCGATCTCCGGTGCGGCATTCAGAATTCCGATCACGTTGCGCACCGAGTAGTCCGCATCCGGACCGAGGAGAAAATCGGCGCCGGCGAGGAAGTAGAAGTGGAGGATGTGCTCCTCCATGAACGCCACGCTGTTGCAGAGCTCACGCAATTTCTTCCCGGCGGGAGGCGGCTCCACGCCGAACACCGCGTCGGTCGCTTTCGCCGCAGCGAGATGATGTGACCAGGGACAGACGCCGCAGATGCGCGGCGTGATTCTCGGCATGTCCTCGACCGGCTTGCCGAGACAGAACTTCTCGAAGCCACGCAACTCGATCACGTTGACTCGGGCGGTGTCGACTTCGCCCGCGTCGTCGAGCCGGATGGTGACCTTCGCGTGTCCTTCGATACGGGTGACTGGCTGAATGACGATCGTGCTGGCCATCATGACCTCCGCGGGGCCGGACGGAGTCGTCCCGCTCCGGCAAATCGGTTGAATGTCGCGGCGCGATCCGGAATCTGCTTCGGATCGAGTCCGATGGTGGAGAGCGCGCCCATCATGTCGACCATCGGATTGGCCTTCTCCGAGAGTGGTCCGAAGCAGCCTTCACAAGGAACGTACGCGCGGATGCAGCGAGGAACTCCATCGCTTCCACCGCAACCTCCACGGGTGGCGGGGCCGAGACAGAGGAAGCCCTGCTCCATCATGCAGCGCATGTCCGAGAGCGGCGCCCCCGCCTCGAACTCCGGCGCTTCGAAGCGGCGCTTCAGGGTCGAGACGGCCTTCTTCTCGCGCTTGGTCGGACATTCGTCGCAGACGCTCTTCGACGCGAGCGCCGGAAGCGGCTTCCCTTCCAGCAACGCGATCAGTGCCGATGCGACCATCTCCGGGGTCGTCGGACATCCCGGAAGGACCGCATCGACCGGGACCACTTCACTCACCGCGTAGACTCTGTCCGTCAGCGGCGGGATCTCTTCGTGCGGAATCCCGTTGGTGTCCGTGGTGACGCTCCCGCGATAGACCTTCTCCAGCAACTCTTCGGTGGTCGACGCATTGGCGAGCGCCGGAATGCCGCCGAATGCCGCGCAGGAGCCGAGTGCGATCAGGATCTTCGACTTCGCACGCATCTCCTGCGCGATCTTCTTGTGCTCCTCGTTGCGAATTCCTCCGGTCAGGATCCCGATGTCCGCTTCCGGAATCTCCATCCGTTCCTTTTCCCCGGTCTGACCATAAAGCTTGTGGTCCATCAGGACCGGCATGTGGACGATCTCCACCTGCTTGAGCACGTCGATGAGTGGCTCCCCGATGTCGAGCACCGTCACCTCGCACCCGCCGCAGATGGCGAACCATTCCTCGGCCAGCTTAGCCGTCATGCTGCACCTCCTTCGTTCGCCTTTCCCTACTGGTTTCCATGGGACGTCTCGCTATGTGCGATACGGACTGGGGCCGAGCTGCCTGATCTGCTCGACCATATCGGTCACCACTTGTGCGAATCGCGACCCTTCCGAAGCCGAGACCCATTCGAGGCGGAATCGCTCCGGCTCCAGACCGAAGTCTTCGAGCATCAGGTCGATCGCCTCCGCCCGCGAACGGGCTCGGAAGTTACCTTCGAGGTAATGGCAGTCGCCCGGATGACATCCGAGCATCAGCACTCCATCCGCGCCTTTGGTCAGCGCTTCGATCACCAGATTCGGGTGCACCATCCCGCTGCACTGCACGCGGATGATCCGGATGTTGGGCGGATACTGGAACCGCGACGTGCCGGCAAGATCAGCACCTGCGTAGGCGCACCAGTAACAGCAGAAGGTGATGATCAACGGCTCGAATGCCTCCACTGTCGACGCACTCGCCGGTTCGCTGCCTGTCATCTCGTTCACCATTTCACTCATCGCTCACCCCGCGATATCGAGTGCGGCGTGGACCTGTGCCATCAATTGCTCGGGGCGGAAATGCCACACGAAGATCGCTCCCTTCGGACAGGTCGCCTCGCATGTTCCACACCCCTTGCAGACCGCTTCGTCCACTTCCACGCGCTTCTTCGTATCGCCGTTCTCGCTGTACTCGACCAGCGTGATGGCGTGGAAGGGGCAGGGATCGACGCAGTACGCACAACCGTCGCATCGTTCTTTCACCACCTGAGAGATCGTCGGCTCGAGGTCGATCACGCTCTTCGAGAGGATCGTCGCCGCTCGCGACGCGGTTGCGGCGGCCTGCGAGACCGCCTCACGCAAACCCACCGGCGAATGCGCGGCGCCGCAGAGAAAGATGCCGTCCGTCGCGAAATCGACCGGGCGGAGTTTCCGGTGCGCCTCGAGAAAGAATCCGTCCTCACTCAGCGGGACCTTCAGAATCTGACCGATGTCCTTGTTACCGCGATTCGGAAGCGTCGCCGCCGCGAGAACGACCGCCTTCGCATCGAGGTCCACTTCACGGCGTGTCATCTGATCCAGCACCGTCACTCGAAGCGATCCGTTCTCCGCGACCACCCGCGGCGGATGCGCTTCGTCGAATCGAATGAATCGCACTCCGCGCTCGCGCGCCTGCCGGTAGTAGAGCTCGCGGTACCCGTACGTGCGGATGTCGCGATAGAGCACTGAGACTTCGGCACCGGGGTTCTGCTGCTTCACGCGCAGAGCGTTCTTCACCGACTCCATGCAGCAGGTGCGGCTGCACCATGGATGCTCTTCGTTCCGCGAACCGACACACTGGATGAACACCACCGAATCGGTGTCGACCTTGTGGTCGGCCATCATCTCTTCGAATTCGAAGAGGCGGACCACTCGTGGATCTTCGCCGAACAGGTACTGATTCGGCACGTACCGTTCTGCGCCGGTCGCGACGATCACCACGCCATGTGCGATCTCGCGCTCGAAGCCATCCGTAGCGATGGTCGACTTGAAGTTGCCGAGCGAGCCATCCACCTTCTGGAGAGTCGATCCCAGCATGAGCTGGATGTTCGGATGCGTGCGCGCCCGGGCCATCATCTCCCACAGGCGCATCCGGGTGTCCTCGCCGGTCAGCGGGTAACGACGCTCTTTCGCATATCCGCCGAGGTCCCGTTCCTTCTCGACCAGAAAAACCTGAAAGCCCTGATCAGCGAGCGAGAGCGCGGCGGAGAGGCCGCTCACTCCGCCGCCGAGGACCAGCGCGGCCTGGGTGACGGCGAGAGGCCGCTTGTGGAGCGGCTCGTCGAGACGCACCTTGGCCAGAGCCATCCGCACCAGATCCTTCGCCTTTTCCGTCGCCTGCTCCTTCCGGTTCTTGTGGACCCAGGAGCATTGGTCGCGAATGTTCGCCAATTCGAAGTAGTACTCGTTCAGACCCGCTTCGCGGATGGTGTCGCGGAAAAGTGCTTCGTGCGTTCGCGGCGTGCAGGAGGCGACCACGATCCGATTCAGATTCAGCTCGTCGATCTTTTCCCGGATCCGCTTCTGCGTGTCGTCCGAACAGGTGTAGAGGTTACGCTCCGCATGGACCACTCCCGGGAGAGTCTTCGCATAGTCGACCACTTTTTCGACGTCGACGACGCCGGCGATGTTCGTCCCGCAGTGGCACACGAAGACACCGGCGCGCGGCTCTTCCCCTGTCACATCCTTCTCCGGCGGATAGGTCTTCGGCCGGACCAGCGTTCCCCGGCTGTCGGCGAGGAGCGCCATCGCCTTCGCCGCCGCCGCGCTCGCGCCAGCCACCGTTTCCGGGATGTCCATCGGATCGACGAACGGCCCGCAGACGAAGACGCCGGAACGGCTGGTCGATTCCGGGTCGAAGGCGATCGATCTCGCGAATCCATACTCATTGACCGGGATACCCGCGGCCTGCGCGAGCTGTCTCCGATCGGGCGACGAAGTGAGCGCGACTGCGAGAACGACCATGTCGAACATCTCGCGATGCTGCCCTTCTTCGTCTGCATACTCGACGACCAGATCTCCACTCTGCGGGAGGTGTGTCACCGCAGACGGACGGCACCGGACGTACCTCACTCCTTCGCTCTTCGCCCGGTCGATGTACGCTTCGAACCCCTTCGCCACCGCACGGAGATCGATGTAAAAGACCGTGGTCTCCAGTCCCGGCTGATGTTCCTTCGCGATCACCGCCTGTTTCGCGGTGTACATGCAGCAGACCGACGAGCAGTAGTCGCGGCCGACTTCGCGTGATCCGACGCACTGGATGAATGCGATCTTCTTCGGTGCCTTTCCATCCGAGGGACGTTGCACCTTTCCGCCGAAAGGACCGGAAGGGCTGAGGATGCGCTCGAATTCGACGCTGGTGACGACGTTGGGATAGCGGTTGTAGCCGTACTCTCCCTTCTCGGTCGGGTCGAACGCCGAGAGACCCGGAGCGAGGATGACCGCGCCGACGTCGATGGTCCGGTATTCGTCGCGGGGAAAGTCGTGCCGGATCGCATGCGCCTGACAGACCTCGACGCACTGGAGGCATTCCGAACAGAGGCCGCACGAAAGGCAGCGTTTCGCTTCCGCGACCGCCATCGCCTCGGTGAACCCTTCCTGAATCTCGTCGAAGCTCGCGACCCGTGCTGCCGGAGCGGCTTCGGGCGCGATCGCCCGGACGCTCTTCCGGATCTCGCCGTCATGGAGCTTCTTTTCCACGGCCTCGGGGGTGAGCTTGTACGGCTTCGGTTTCGGTCTCGGCCCCGCGAACGGAAGACCTTCCACGTAGCGGTCGATCGACTCGGCGGCGCGATGCCCGGCTGCGACCGCGTCGACCACGAACGCCGTTCCGGTCACCACGTCGCCACCCGCGAAGATCCGGATCCCCGGCTGCTCGGCGACCACGTCACCACCCGCGAAGACTCCCGGACGTCTGGTGGCGAGCGTGTCCGGATCGACTTCGATCAGCCCGCGACGGCTCACCTGCACCGCCCCGCTCCTCGAGTCGAGATAGCTCAGCTCAGGAGTCTGCCCGATCGCCACGATGATCCGGTCCGCGTCGATCGCGAAATCGCTCTCCGAAACCTCGGTGAGGTGAATCCGCCCCTCCGCGTCGAACGACAGATCGCGGATACGCCGCGCTTCGACGCCACGAACGTGTCCTCTCTCGCCCACGAAACGCTTGAGGGTGACGTCGTTGAGAATCTCGATCCCTTCGTCGAGCGCCTGCTGAACTTCCCACGAATGCGCGGGCATGGCCTCGCGGCTCTCGAGACAGGCCATGGTCACGCTGGAGACGCCGAGTCGTCGTACTGAACGTGCGACGTCGATCGCCACGTTACCGCCGCCGATCACCAGGACCCGCCGGCCAGGATCGACGTGCTCACCGGCGCGGACCGCTTCGAGGAACTCGATGTTCAGGCTGATCCCCTCGAGATCGTGTCCGGGAATCGGAAGCTTCTTCGGCTTGTACGCCCCGGTGGCGAGAAAGACCGCTCGGTATCCTTCCTTCTCGAGATCTTCGATGGTGAAGTCTCTCCCGAGGGATTTCCGCAGCACCACGTCCACGCCGGGCGAGAGAAGGAATTCGATGTCGCGCTCGAGGTGAGCTTCGGGAAGCCGGAACTCCGGAATGCACGAGCGGAGCATTCCGCCGAGCTCGTCGCTCGATTCGAACAGGGTCACCGGATATCCGTCCTTCGCGAGGTCGTGCGCACACGCCAGCCCCGCAGGTCCGCCGCCGATCACCGCGATCCGCGCCGTCCTGGTCTTCGGAACCGGAGGCGGAAGAGGATTCCCCTGCTCGTAATCCCAGTCGGCGAGAAACCGCTTGACCTGCATGATGGCGACGGGCTCGTCGACCAGATTCCGGTTGCATTCGTTCTCGCAGCGGTGAAGGCAGATGCGCCCGCAGACCGACGCGAACGGCATCCGCTCGCGTACGACGTCGAGCGCTTCCTTGAATTTTCCCTGAGCAGTGAGAGCGATGTATCCCTGGACGTTCGTTCCCGCGGCGCACGCGGTCTGGCAGGGTGGCCGCTCACGTTTGGTGATGGTGTAATTCGCCGGAACCGCCTGCGGATACCGGCGCGAGATCGCTTTGCGGGTTCCGAGACCGAAGTTGAATTCGTTCGGAAGATCGACCGGGCAGACCTGGCTGCACTCGCCGCATCCGGTGCACTTCGATGCGTCGATGTAGATCCCGCGCCGGTGCAGCGTCGCTCGGAATCTCCCCGCCTCTCCCTCCACCCCCAGCACCTCGGTGCTCGGGAGAATCTCGATGTTGAGGTGACGTCCCGCCGAGACCAGGCGCGGAGCGAGGATGCACATCGCGCAGTCGTTCGACGGGAACGTCTTGTCGAGCTGCGCCATCGTTCCGCCGATACTGCTCTCGCGATCGGCCAGATAGACCTTGTACCCCGAGTCGGCCAGATCGAGAGCCGCCTGCATCCCTGCGACGCCTCCTCCAACCACGAGAACGGATCCGATTGTCTTCGTCTGACTCATACGCGCCTCAACCAGCGACGACGGCCGCTTTCGGGCTCAGGAGGGGTTGTGGATCGACGACATGTCTCCAGAGGCCGAGTCCTTCGGTCGGGACACCGAGGGCGAAGCCGAGAAGCTGAGAAAAGTAGAAAACCGGGATGCCGTAAGTCGTGCCGAACCGGTCGTTCACCTCCGGCTGTCGCGAATCGAGATTCAGATGACAGACCGGGCAGGCGACGGCGATGGCGTTCGCCCCCGCCTCCAGAGCCCCCTGCAGAATCTCGCGGGTGAGCTCGAGGACGCGATCGGGATTCACCATGGCGTAGAACGCGCCGCAGCAGCGCGTCTTCTGTGACCAGTCGATGGTCTGGATGCCGAACCGCTGCAGCAGCCGGTCCATCGACCGCGGATCCTCGCAATCGTCGAACGTCACGATCTTCGGCGGCCGGGTGAGGAGACATCCGTAGTAGCAGGCGACACGAAGCTCCGGTGCGGATCGCTCGATTCGGGGCTTCGAGCCGTTCACCTCGCGCAGCAGCATCTCCAGGGGATGGAGAACTTCGGGCTGATGCTCGAGGGGCGCCTCCACGATCTCCTCGAGATCGGCGCGAAGGGTCAGGTCTTCAGAAATCTCGTGCTGAGCGCGCTTGAACTGGTTGTAACAGGCCGAGCAGGGGGAAACGAACTCCCCCAGTCCCGTCTCGCGGGCCAGGACGAGATTCTTCAACGGGACCGCGAGCCCGAGGAGCGGCGAGACGTTGCCGACCATGCCCGCGCCGCAGCAGAACCAGTCGCGCGGCTCTTCCAGCTCGATGCCGAGAACGTCGCAGACGTTCCGGAACGAAACGTCGTACTCGCTGGTCATCTTCTCGAGTGAGCAGCCGGGATAGTAGGCGTAGCGTTTCATGATCCGGCTGCCTCCTTCTGCTTCACCCGATCGTAGAGACGGCGGTAGGTCGCGCCTCCCTTCGGCAGACCGAACAGAGCGAGCTTTCCTCGGGAAAGGAGCCGGATCCCGAGCAGCATGTCCCGCAGATAGTCCTCGGACTTGAGCTTCCAGATCAGGGTCAGCGGGAGCTCGGCCGAGCGACCGTACAGGTAGAGGTTCTCCACGAAAGAGGCGAAGTACGTGGCGATGGTCTTGTCGCGGGGAAGCCTTCCGGCCTGCCATGCCGCGACGCGGGCCGCGTGGAGGAGCCCGGAGACGTCGACCTGCTGCGGGCAACGCGCCGTGCACGTTTCACAATGGACGCAGGCCCAGATCGCATCCGACTCGACCACCGGCTCCCACTCGCCGAGAAGGAGATGATGGACCATCTGCGCGGGGGAGAGATCCATCGCGGCGAAAAGAGGGCATCCGGCCGTGCAGCGGTTGCACTGGAAACACGCATCGGCCGCCACCTTGTCGAGGTGCGCCAGATCCCTGGAACCGGGGAAAGACGGAAGCTTCGAGGCCACGCCCCATCTCCTGTCTGAAGTGGCTCACGGCGGTATGCCGGAGGCACGAACCGGTATTGCAAATGTGAATGTGAGACATTATTAATCTGGTTAAGCAATTTTTTCAATAGTCCGCCCGGAAAATTCCGGGCCCCTCTCCGGCGACAGACGACTGCTGCGGAAAAATTCATCAGCGAAGCGATGAGGATCTCTCGATGGATGCGGCGAATACGATCCTTCTGACCACGGCGGCGGGAATCGCCGTGGCACACTCGGCTCTCGGGCCCGACCACTACCTTCCATTCGTCGGGATGTCTCGAGCGGGGCACTGGTCGCGATCGCGGCTGATCGCCGTGACGCTCTTCTGCGGGTTGGGTCACGTTCTCAGCTCGGTCGTGCTCGGACTGATCGGCGTCGCACTCGGTGTCGGCATCGGGCGCCTCGGCGAGATCGAAACGCTGCGCGGAGATCTCGCCTCATGGGGTCTGATCGCGTTCGGGCTGGTCTACTTCGTCTGGGGTGTGCGAAGAGCGCGGCGCGGCCGGACGCACACGCACGTCCACAGGCATGGCGACGGCGAGGTCCACCTGCACGAGCATCAGCACCAGTCGGAACATCTCCATCCGCACCCGCGGGAGGGAAAGATCGGCACCTCGTCGTGGGTCCTCTTCACCATCTTCCTCCTCGGGCCGTGCGAACCGATGATTCCTCTCCTCATGTTTCCGGCCGCCCGCGGGGAGCGGCATCTCCTGGTCGCAGTGACGATCGTCTTTTCCACGCTGACGATCGGCACGATGATCGCTGCGGTGCTTCTCCTGCAGCTCGGAGTGGAGCGGATCAGCACGGCGACTCTCGATCGCTGGAGCCACGCCGCAGCAGGGGCGACGATCTTCTTCTGCGGCGCAGCGATCCGGCTCTTCGGCGTCTGAATCGACGGCGAACGCAGAAAGTCTGGCAACGCGGAGATCTCCGCAAGGATTTTTGACGACCGGCGACAGCGCGAAACTCCGCTAACCGGCTGGATCGACGGCAATTGAGCCTTCTCGCCCGCACGGCACTGATCAGGAAGAAGAGGGCGCTCGAAAGGAGTGCTCATGGAACGCGAAACACCGTTCGTCGTCGACTCGCCGTGCGTCGCCTCACCCGAATCCGAGGCCGGTGAATATACCGGATGGGAGGATGTGATCTTCGAGCTCGAAGAGATCCTCGACGAGATCGATCTCGACGAATGACGAGGCGGCCGAACGGCCGCTCTCTGATCTGGCGTATCGTACCGGAATGGCGACATTCTTCATCGGGCGTCAGAAGTGGAGCCGGCTCGGGTTTCTTCACTGGCGGATCGCTCCGGAGGATCTCCGCCCGCTGGTGCCGCCGATGCTCGAGATCGAGACGTTCGACGGCGCCGCATGGATCACTCTCGTGCCTTTCGAGATCCGCGATTCGCGGCCGCGATTCGTCCCGCCATTTCTCCCGTTTCCGCTGGTCGCCTCGTTTCTCGAGCTGAACCTGAGAACGTACGTCCGGCATCGGGATCTCTCCGGAGTCTTCTTTTTCAGTCTCGACGCGGCGAGCCGTCTCGCGGTCGCCGCCGCACGCGCGACGTACCATCTCCCCTACTTCTTCGCGCAGATGTCGATGGAGACGGCTGACGGACGGGTCGAATACGAGTCGCGGCGACGGGAGACGGAAGCCTCGTTCCGGATGTCGTCATTCGCAGAAGGAGAGCTCACCACTGCTTCGGCGACCACTCTCGACCACTTTCTTCTCGAACGCTATGCTCTCTTCGCACATCATCGGGGACACATCTTCGCGGCGCACGTGCGGCACCACCCCTACCGCTATCGGCCGCTCACGATCACCAGGCTCGAAGAGACCGTCACCCGCGCGGCAGGCATTCGCCTCGACGCTCCTCCCGAGCTCGCACACGATTCTCCCGGAGTCGACGTGTATGTCGGGTCACCGCAGCGCCATTGATGGAGTTCGAGCAATCATCGAGGCAAGCGATTGAACCTCCCGTGACTCGACAGGAGGGCAACGGCCTGGCGAAGCGAGCCGAGAATGCTCGGTTGACAAGTCCAGGGAGCAGCTACTAGCATCGCGCGCGAAATCACCGAAATGGAAAGGGGCCTCTCGTTGTACAGAACAATCGCACTCTCACTCTCCATACTCCTCGCTCTACCGGCGATCGCGGCAACACCAGTGCCCACCGATCAAGTCGAGATCACCAGCCAGAGTTCGCGTGGTGTCGCGACTTCATATCTTGGTTCGATCACTGTCGCCGGCAAGACTCTTCAGCTGTTTCGCGGCGTGGGAAGATCCATCACTTTCGTGAGAGAGGATGGAGAATCATTCGAACTGAACCTTCGAGGAGAAACGTCCGATCGAATTTGGCTCGAAGGGCGTTACCGGAATGAACATATTGCTGCGGAACATGAACTACGTGCGACCACGCCCGATCCGTCGCTGGTTGCGCTTGCACGCTCGTTTCGTGAGTTCGTGGATGGCAATACGCTGATAACCTCGGCCGATACGGTCAATGCCGAGAGCTGGGGCTGTGCGCTCGCTGTGACCGGCTGGGGGCTCTCTTTCGCCGGCCTGGTCATGCTCACGCCCGCAACGGGCGGCGCCAGTATTTTCGTCGCAGTTGCCAGCTTCGAAGTCGCCTCGGCCAGCCTGTATGCTTGTGCGTAATCCTAGTCCTGGGAGGGGCTGTGGCCCCGCCCATCACACTCAGCCGCGAGGCGCTTTGTCCATTTGTGGACTGATCGTCCATAGAACCGGGTTTTCCATCTACGCCGACGAAATGTTCGTTCGACTCGGCCGAATCTCTCTGCTGGTCGGAGAGAACGGAAGTGGAAAGACCACCCTGCTCGACGCACTCACCGGACGGAGACCAGTTGCAGACGGTCACGTATACCTCGATTCGATCGAAATGCCTCGGGACGCGATGCGGCGTCGAGTCGCATACGTGTCCCAGGAACGCCCATGGCTGGACGAGCTCACGGTGCGCGACATTCTTGCAATAGCCAGACTCCTTTATCCCGCGTTCGACCTTGAATTTGCCGAGAGCAGCATCGACGGATTCGGGCTGACGAGGCAACGCAGAATTGGTACGTGCTCGGCGGGCGAGCAGCGGATGATCGAGCACGTCATCGCATGTTCTTCCGGTTCCGAGGTCGTCGTCCTGGACGAGACGCTCGCGTTCCTCGATTCGTCACGCGCAGAAACCCTCTCCCGGATCGCTCTCGAGGCATCGACACGATCGCTGATCCTCATCGCGACGCAGGACACCGGTCAGACGACGTGGCCCGCTGATTCGGATCGATACACGATGGTGCGAACCGGATCGACCGCCAAGGTTCTTCATCATGTTTGAAGTCAGAGTCCACGCGCTCGTTGCTTGTCTCTTGCGAACATTTCTCCTTACGAAGAGACTTCTGTTCGGATTCACAGGAACGATTCTGCTCGGCATTTTCATCTTTCCCACCCCGTATTCTCCGCGATCCTTCGAAAGCTTCTTTGCTTTGGCAGCGGCATTTCTGGTTCTGGTTCCGGTTTATGCCGCGATTTCGGCACGAGCGTCTCTCAATCGCGACGGCTGGCTCGATGACCGTCCCCGCGCCACGGTCCTCCCGGTCTCTGCGGCGGAGTACATCGGCTCGATCGTCGGGATGTCCTTTGGAGGTTCCTGCGTCGTGGCGGTTTTGGCGACGAGTATCCTCTTTGCCGGATCACGCATCATCGCCCGCCCCGATTACTTCGGTGGCGAGGTGCTTCTGTTGGCGGGTGTCGACCTGGTTCTGGCAGCTGCCTTGGCGACGGCGCAGACGTTCGCGACTTTGATCCTGCGGCGTTTTGATCCGGCTCCAATCGTCCTCGCAGGTGCTTCCCTCCTGGTCGGAGCCGCCCGCGTGCTGTATGGGGTATTTCTCGATAACCCTCCGACCATCGCGATCTCCCTCTCGACCATCGGCGGTGGAATCCTTCTCCTGGGCGGCGCTCTCAGCTTTTTCTGGGGTCGCACCGTCCGCGCCTTTCGTGATCCTTACCCGAATTAGGATCCGACGAGGCCTGCCGATACCGCCCGATCACCACCAAGCCCGCTCCGGGTTGAAGTTCGCCATCCTGACCAGCCGCGGAAATTCTCGAGCTCGATGTTCCGATATCATCGGATGCCGCATCCAACGGCTGGAGGACCTCATTCGATGAAACGGTCTCTGATCCTCGCGGGAATCGTGGGCGCTCTTCTCTCGACCGCCGCTCTCGGCGCGACCACGAAGAGCCACTTGCTTCCTTTCATCCACGATGACTACGCACGGGCACTGGCCCAGGCGAAGGCGAAGAACGCTCCACTCTTCGTCGAAGCCTGGGCCCCCTGGTGACACACGTGCCGCTCCATGGAGGCGTTCGTCTTCACCGACGCGTCTCTCGAGCGGTATGCCGGACGGTTCGTCTGGCTCGCGATCGATGGTGAAAAAGAGTCCAACGCGGCGCTGAGGAAGAAGTTCGCGCTCGAAGGCTACCCGACGTTCTACGTGGTCGACCCGCGAAGTGAAAAGGTCGTCCTCCGCTGGCTGGGAGGCGCGACGGCGCCGCAGCTGGCGAAGATCCTCGACGACGGATTGCGCGCCGTGAATCCGAAGCAGGATCTTCTCGCAAAGAAACTCTCCGTGGCCGACACCCTCTATGGATCCGGCGACAACGCCGGCGCCGCGAAGGCGTATGCCGCGCTGCTCGAGGACGCTCCGGCAGCGTGGAGGCCGCGCGGACGGGTCACCGAGTCGCTTCTGTTCGCGCTGCAGGGGACGGGCGAGTACGACCAGTGTGCGACGACGGCACGTGATGCGTTCCGCCGTCTGCGCCACTCATCCTCTGCGCTGAATGTCGCCGCGACGGGGCTCGATTGTGCGATCAACCTCCCCGACTCGAATCACTTCCGCTCCGAGCTGCGCGCGCAACTCGAGATCGACGCCCGTGCGGTAATGGCCGACAAGCAGCTTCATCCCGAAGCGGACGACCGGTCCGGGCTCTATCAGGAGCTGATCGCCGCACGCGAGGCGGCCGGAGACGAGGAAGGGAAGCACGAGCTCACCGAGGAGTGGTCCGCGTTCCTGGATCACGAAGCGGCGACGGCAAAGAGCCCCGAGGCCCGCACGGTGTTCGACTCGCACCGGCTCAGCGCGTATTTCGAGCTCGGTCAGCCAGAGCGAGCGATCCCGATGCTCGAAGAGTCGCAGCGCGATTTCCCGGGCGACTACAACCCGCCGGCGCGTCTCGCCCTGACTTACCTCGAGATGAAGAAGTATGACGATGCAATCGCCGCTGCCGGCCGTGCGCTCTCTCTCGCCTACGGGCCTCGACGCCTCGGCATCTGGCGTACGAAGATCGAGGCACTGATCGGCAACGGCGATGATGCTGGCGCACGTACCGCGCTCGAAACGGCGATCGCCGAAGCGGAAGCACTCCCGGAGGAGCAACGATCGAAGCGGACGATCGCGGCGCTGAAGAAAAGGCTCGAAGATCTGAAGACGACCGCGGGAACCTCCGGCTCCTGATGATCCGACGGGCTCGGGTCACGCCAGCGTGATCCGAGCCCGAACCCCTGGGCTGCCTTCCCGCACTTCTTCTGTCTGATACCGACCGGCCACCGCGGCTTCGGCCGCGGCCCGGCACGACGGAAGCCGTCCCCTCACTCGCAAACTCGACTCGAATCGCACCCCGTGAGCCTCCCAGTTTCTGCCGGGCAGACTCTTGCAGCCGGCGTGTCGCCTACTTCGCCAGCGGCTGGAGAAGCTTGCTGAGGAGGTCGGGTTTTCCTTCCTCCCGCACCAGATGCGGATACCTCAGGCCGCCGTGATAGTCGACTGTGTACGTCCTGAAGACTCCGTCGTCGTCGATCAGAAGCGTGACCGGCGCGCTGCTGCTCTTCGAATCCCGGACGACGTGCTCGATCACTTCGGGCTTGTACTTCCGGCCGTTCACCGCCACCACGTCCATTCCCGGAGCGAGTCCCGCCTTCCACGCCGCGCTCGAACGGATCACGTCGCTGATGCGGCCGTCCTTCCCGAGGTACAGGCCGATCGAGGTGGTCAGATCCCGGTTCCCGTCATGCTCGCGCGCCTTGATCGCTGCGTTCGGCTCTTCGTTGTAGACGAGCTTCCACCCTCCGCCGGTGATGCCCCCCATCGGCGCCAGCGGCTCCTTCGACTGCAGCCGCGTGAGGAAAAAGTTCTTCCAGTCGTACGGCACAACCTGATTCATCGCATTCACCACGTCGTCGAACGTGTACGGCTTCAACGCCGGATGTCCGCTCTCGCCGCCGTAGAAGAGATGGAGGTAGTCGTCCAGAGACTTCCGGCCATTGGTCAGGCGCCGGATGGTCATGTCTGCGTCGAGCCAGACCATGAGACCTTCGTCATAGAAGTCGACGCCGCGGCGGTACGTTCCCCACGAGCGCGGCGATTCGTAGAGGATCTGCGCTTCCACCGCGGTATCGGCCAGAGGTCGCCACTGACGTCCCGTTGCCGTGCTCAGGCTCGATGCGATCTCGGCCACTGATTCGCGGTAATACTCCTGAGTCCAGAGTCCGGCGCGCGCCGGAAGAAGATTGCCGAGATACGTAGTCAATCCCTCATAGACCCACAGGAGCTCGTCCGTCATCGGCTTGTCGTAGTTCGAGACCGCGAGTCCGGCCGGCGGGCGATACTTACCGTTCCACGAATGGACGTACTCGTGAGCGAGAAGTCCGGCGATCCGGTTCCGGCCCGATTCGTTCTCCAGCAGATTCTCGTCGACCCGGTCATCGCTCGATTCGTGATGTTCGAGACCGAAGTGCTGAACATGATGGCTGAGCGTCAGCAGCCAGTTGTAATGCCGGTAGTGCTGCGCTCCGAACAGCGCCTTCGCTTCGGCGACCAACCTGCCGTACTGCTGCGCGAAATCCTTCGGCGTCTCTTCGGCCCAGCGGCTGTCGGAAACCAGGTCGATCTCGTGATGGATCGCGCCGTCCGGAATCTCGATCTTCCGCAACATCGTCCCGCTCTGAACCGGCGAGTCGATGAGGGTGGTGAGGGAGACCGGCTCGAAGTGGATCGTTCCACCGCTCGTCGAGCGCGTCTCCATCCCGGTTGCGTAGTCCCATCCCCTGGGAAGGATCAGTGAAGGGTGGAAGAGGATCTCGTCCGAGGCGTGGCCGGCCGGATAGAGGACCACGCTGTTCCAGCTCAGGATCGCCAGATTCGGCGTGGACGATGCGCCCGCGGTGAACGATCCGCCCGCGGGAGCGAGAAAATCGAAATCGACGTTGATCGAGTCGACGCCTGCGGGGACCACGGTGTGGATCTCGTACATCTCGAGGAGATCGCGCTTCCACGCCAGTTCTTTTCCGGCCGCGGTGATGTGAAGTCCCGCCATCTGCACGATCGGCCCCGTCGGTCCGTGCTCACCCGGGATCCACTTCGGATAATAGAGATCGAGCGGTCCGGGAGACACCGGGATGACCATGTGCGTATGAGTGATCTTCTGGCCGATGTCGCTCATGTCGACGGTGAGATCGATCGGCGCGGTCTGCGCCGCCATCACCGCACCTGCGGTCAGGACGATCACGAACGAAACGACGAATCGACGGAATGCCTGCATCTTTCCTCCTCCGGTTGATGCGCCTCCCTACCACGTTCCGGTACGCGAGACGGTCAAGGATACTCGAATCGAGCGATGCTCCCGAAACCTGTCCCCCTGCGACAGCATCCAACCCGTGGATCGTAGCGGACGCGTCGCGGAACTTTCCGCGACGCCAGTCCGTTTCGGAAACATAGGAGGAGGCCGTGAATCAGAGCAGAACGTGGGCCACGGCGATCGTGGCCATCCTGGCTGTCGTGTCTCTGGCGCTCGTCGCCGCCGCGCGGCAGCGCGGCCCGCAGAGCGCCCATCCGTCGAGCGCCGCCGTACACACCGCCAGCACGAAGGGAGCATCCATGTCGCAGTACACCAAACCGTCCGAAACCGAGCTGAAGAAAGAGCTGACGCCGCTTCAGTACGACGTCACCCAGAACGGAGGAACCGAGCCCGCGTTCCGCAACCAGTACTGGGACAACCACAAAGCCGGCATCTACGTCGACGTCGTCTCCGGTGAGCCGCTCTTCAGCTCCCTCGACAAGTTCGAGTCGGGAACGGGCTGGCCGAGCTTCACCAGGCCTCTGGTGCCGGACAATATCGTGGAGAAGACCGATCGGCAGTTCTTCATGGTGCGCACCGAGGTTCGCTCGAAGCACGCCGGTTCACACCTCGGCCATGTCTTCAACGACGGACCCGCGCCGACCGGCATGCGCTACTGCATGAACTCCGCGGCGCTGCGCTTCATCCCGGTCGAAAAGCTCCAGGCGGAAGGCTACGGCGAGTTTCTCCCGCTGTTCCGGAAGAACGCGCAGAAGGAGACGAAGTGAATGCCTGAGAACGGATTCGAGACGGCGACCCTCGCCGGAGGCTGCTTCTGGGGCGTCGAGGAGTTGATTCGAAAACTCGGTGGAGTGGTCCGGACGAGCGTCGGCTACACCGGCGGAACGCTCGAGAAACCGCGATACGAGGACGTGAAGAGCGGCCGCACCGGCCATGCCGAATCGGTCGAGATCGTCTTCGATCCGTCCAGGATCAGCTACGAGGAGATCCTCCGCTTCTTCTTCCGTCTTCACGACCCGACCACCCCGAACCGCCAGGGAAATGACATCGGGACGCAGTACCGCTCGATCATCTTCTACCATGACGAAGCTCAGCGGGAGACGGCGGAGCGCGTCCGGTCCGAAGTGGATCAGTCCGGCAAATGGCGGCGCCCGGTCGTGACGGAGATCGTGCCGACCACGACATTCTGGCCCGCCGAGGAGTACCACCAGGACTACCTGCAGAAATACCCGAACGGGTATACGTGCCACTATGTGAGGGATTAGCGACGAGCGACGAGCGACGAGCGACGAGCGACGAGCAGTGGAACTCTTCAACCCGCTTCGGTTCCCGATTTTTTCTTTAAAAATCGGGCCTGGCGTCCGAGCTGTTCGCCTCTTCAGGCTCGTCCGACCGCTCTGGAAACCCTCGCGACGAAATCCCGTGAATAATCCGGGCTCGCGGCTCGCCGGGCACGTACCTTGCGCCTGTTCTTCTTCCATGAAGGGGGGTCGCCGTTTCTGCGGCGGCCTGGTGCGGCCGTCGCCGCGCCACCCCACGGACCGCGTCCTGCGGTCATGAAAGGAGAACGAAATGATGGCTCCGTATTGGATCTGGGTAGCACTCGGAGCAGTGGCATTACTCATCGTGGTCGGCATTTTCGTCGGCGCGTCGCGGTCCCGCCGCAGCTCGCACCTGCGCGAACGCTTCGGTTCGGAGTACGACCACGCAGTCTCATCGACTCGCAGCCGCAGCCGTGCGGAAAGTGAGCTCGCAGCGCGTGAAGCCCGCGAAGGCTCACTCCGAATCCGGCCTCTCAGAGCGGAAGAGCGCAGTCGCTTCTCGAGCGACTGGGAGCGGATCGAGCGCGAATTCGTCGACCGCCCGACCACGGCAGTGGCACAGGCGGACGAACTGATCGGAGAGATCCTCAGCGTCCGCGGGTACCCGGTCGGAAGCTTCGAAAAGCGCGCCTCGGATCTCTCGGTCAAGGAACCGGAGCTCGTCGAGCATTATCGCGATGCTCATCGGGCGATCGAGGCACATGCGCAAGGTCAGGTCACGACCGAAGATCTTCGCCAGTCGATGATTCATTACCGCGAGCTCTTCGACCGGCTGGTCAGCCGTCCGGCGGACGTCGAGCGGCCGGTCGCGGGCCTGAGCGAGCGCGAGATCGACCGCGAGCGTGCGCGCGAAAGACGCATCGAAGACGAACGAGAAGAGCGGCTGAGGTGAACGAAAAGGCTCGAGGGGTTCCCCTCGAGCCTTTTTCATCCCGGACAGCGCGAGTTGGCGAAACGTGCGCGTTCCTCACCCGACGGCGGGAAGCACGCGACCGCGGCATTCACCGAATCCGATCCGGCGGAAGCCTTCGCGCTCGCACCAGCCGCGCATGATCACTTCGTCTCCATCTTCCAGAAAGCGCCGCTGTTCTCCCGTCGGGAGCTCGATGGGCTCGGTCCCCTTCCACGCCAGCTCGAGCAGACTTCCCCTCGAATCTTTCGTCGTTCCGGAAACCGTTCCGCTCGCGAGAAGATCTCCCGGCTGCAGGTTGCAGCCGTTGCTGGTGTGGTGTGCGAGGAGCTGAGCGACGGTCCAGTACATGTCGCGGAAGGACCCTCGACTGAGCCGGAGTGGAGCGATCCCGGCGTCGCGCATCTTCTGCGATTCGATCCACACCTCGAGCGTCAGGTCGATGCCGCCCAGGCGGCGATCCCGGTCCGAGGTGAGATACGGCAGCGGGGCCGGGTCTGCAGCGGAGCGCTCGAACGCCGGCACGCGGAAGGGCTCGAGGGCATCGAGCGTCACCACCCACGGAGAGATGGATGTGGTGAAGCTCTTGCCCAGAAATGGTCCGAGCGGCTGGTACTCCCACGTCTGAATGTCGCGCGCAGACCAGTCGTTCACCAGACAGAGTCCGAAGATGTGCTCTTCTGCGTCGCCGATCCGCACCGGCACTCCGAGCTCGTTCCCCCCCGCGACGAAGAGGCCGACCTCGGTCTCGTAGTCGAGTCTCCGGCAGGCTTCGAACCTCGGCGCTCCCTCTGGATCCTTCAGCTGTCCTGCAGGACGTCGGAACGGCGTTCCGCTGACCACGATCGACGAAGCACGTCCGTGGTAGCCGATCGGAACCCATTTGTAATTCGGCAGCAGCGGATTGTCGGGACGAAACATGCTCCCGACATTGGTGGCGTGGTGGATGGAGGCGTAGAAATCGGTGTAGTCACCGATCACCGCCGGCAGCAGCAGAGATGCCTCCGCCTGGGGCACGAGACAGCGCTCCACCTCCGCTCTCCGATCGAAACTTTCGAGCAGGATGTTGCGGGCCGCGGCCCGGAGCTCGCGTGCGACGGTCCGACCTGCTGCCATGATCCCGTTGAGTCGAGGCTGACCGAACGTCTCTGCAGCGAGGGATGTTCTCAGCAGGCCCGCATCGACGGACGCGCCGAGGTCGAGAATGCGGTCGCCGATTGCCATGCCGACGCGCGGCTCTTCGCCTTCACGCCGGAACACCCCGAAAGGGAGATTCTGGAGCGGAAAATCGGTGGCCGGATCGTTGGCGGACTCGACCCAACTCCGAAGGGCCAGGTCATGAGTTTCATCGGTCATCGTTCCCTGTTCTTCTCCTTGGCGATCGCTCCCGTCAGCTCACGCCTCGCCGTCCCAGAGCTGGCGAATCTCGTTCATCGGCTCGTCGAAAGAACAGGAGCCGAACGAGATCGCGAATTCGTTTCGACTGGCCGCGAGCTCATCGTTCTGCAAGGTGTGGTCACGCCACGAGAGCGAGCTCTCCTCGATCCGGAAGGCGCCAGGATCCCGTTCCTCCAGAAGCGCCTCCGCTTCGTCGACGGTCATTCCTTTCCGAGCCAGTGCCGCCGCGACGAACAGGTTCACGAACCCGTGCATCGTCGCGCTTCGGCTCCCCGGTTCATACGTCAGAGGCTTCGTGCAGCGGAGCGGATGGTGGAGTCCCGCGGTCGCTTTGAAGGGGACGTTCTTCGCCGCACAGAGGGTGACGAACTCGGCCAGCTGCAGGGCAGAAGGGAACACCTCTTCGGTGACACCGCCCGTACGCACCTTTGCGCGGACGCCGGCCTTCGCGAGTGCGTCGATGGTCTTCTCCAGATCGTTCTGCAGCAGGACTTCGAGGTATGCGGTCTGTGCAGGAGAGACCAGACGCGCGATGAGCTCGATCTCGCGTCCGTCGGTCACCTTCGCTTCGATGGTATCGATCACCGCTCGGCCGGCGAATCGGACGTTCCACTCCGCAATGGCCGAGACGTCGTCATCGAGCTTCGGACCGGTGAGAACCGCAATCGGCCACGCCGCTTCCTCCGGTTTGTGCAGACCGCGGGCTGCGCTCTCGAACTCCCCCAGGCGTGCGACGGGAACGACGAATCGTCCCAGGGCGGGAGCACACCCGCCGCGAGCGTAGTTCGCGTAGTTGCGGACCGCCTGGTCCATCGGGAGCTTCGCCGGAGGGAAGATTCCCGCGTAATCGATGAGGCGGTCGATGAGCGTATCCAGTATCTGTTTCATCTGCTCTTCTTTCGACCCTCCGCACCGCCCGAAGGCGGGAGCGGCGGGATGACCGATCCTGTTGACCGGTGCCGGTCCGGTTCGAATTGATTCGCGATTTCGTCCGGTTGGCGGCCGTCTGCGCGGCCGGTCGCGGTTCTATTCTCGCGTTCCGAAGTGTTTCCCGAGCCCCTCCCAACAGCGGTAGTAGTCGCGCTGCAGGAGCGGCGTTTCCATCGCGAACTTCGTCGGACGAAAGACGAAGCGCGACTCGAACATGAATGCAAGCGTACCACTGAGGAGGCTCGGCTGCAGCTTCGCCGTGGAAGCCGCGTCGAATGTGGCCGCATCGGGGCCGTGACCCGACATGCAATTGTGAAGACTGGCCCCTCCCGGAACGAACCCCTCCGACTTCGCGTCGTACTCGCCAAAAACCAGCCCCATGTACTCGTTCATGAAGTTCCGATGGAAGTAGGGAGGGCGGAAAGTGTGCTCCGCCACGAGCCACCGCGGGGGGAAGATCACGAAGTCGACGTTCGCGGTGCCGGGGATCTCCGAGGGGGACGTGAGGACCGTGAAAATGGACGGATCGGGATGGTCGAACGAAGCAGTGTTGATCGCGTTGAATCGCGCGAGATCGTACTTGTACGGAACGTAGCTCCCGTGCCACGAGACGACATCGAGAGGCGAGTGATCGTACTCCGATCTCCAGAGCTTCCCGAGAAACTTCGCCACGACCTCGAACGGTCCGTCGCGGTCCTCGAATGCCGCGACCGGCGCCTGGAAGTGACGCGGATCGGCCAGGCCGTTCGCGCCGATCGGTCCGAGATCCGGGAGGCGGAAGAGCTGTCCGAAATTCTCGCAGACGTAGCCGCGTGCGGCCTGCTCGAGCAGCTCGACGCGGAACTTGATCCCCCGAGGAACGAGAGCGATCTCTCCCGGTGCGATCTCCAGAATACCGAGCTCGGTGAAGAGACGGACCGCTCCGAGCTGCGGCACGATCAGCAGCTCGCCGTCGGCATCGTAGAAACAGCGGTCCTGCATGGAGCGGTTCGCCGCGTACACGTGAACCGCGCTCCCGCTCGTCATCGCCGGATCGCCGTTCCCGCAGATGGTGAAGAGGCCGTCGAGGAAGTCGGCCGGCCCATCCGGAAGCGGAAGCGGATCCCACCGAAGCTGATTCGGCGGAGCGTCGATCTCGTCGAAACGAGCCGGAAAGGCGCCCTCCGGAACGGGGGTATAGGGAGGGTGCACGGCCGAAGGGCGGATGCGGTAGAGCCACGAGCGACGGTTCAGGTGGCGCGGGGCGGTGAACGGCGTGCCGCTCAGCTGTTCCGCATAGAGGCCGAGCGGCGCCCGCTGGGGTGAATTCTGATCCAGCGGGAGTGCTCCGTCGACCGCAGTGGTCGAAAGCTCGTTCCCGAAGCCGGACTGGTACTGCAGGGTCATGTCTCCACTTTCCTTCCCGCTCCTGATGCAGAGTCGGCCCGGACGATTCACGGGACTTCTGCTGCGGAGCGCGATCCGGGCCGGTCTGCGGCGTCAGACGACGATTTTGCTCCTCGTTTCCATCGCGCAGACTCCTGGCCCGCATTTTCTCACACCATCTCTGCTACGGAGCCGGATAGCGGCCTGTTTGCTGCGTTGCGCCCGGCTTCGGCTCCTCGACATAGTCACCACTATGCCTTTGTCGCCGAAGCGGGGTGCGCCTTGCATCCAAGCCACTCTGCGCCTCCTCACGACAAGACGGTGTGAGAAATGCGGGCTAGAGATTCCCTCGTTTCTCCTGCTCCAGCTCGATCGCCTGGAAGAGCGCCTTGAAGTTGCCCTTACCGAACCCGCGACTCCCCTTGCGCTGGATGATCTCGAAGAAAACCGTCGGACGATCCTCGACCGCCCGGGAGAAGATCTGGAGCAGATATCCTTCTTCGTCGCGGTCGACCAGAACGCCGAGCGCCCGGATCCGGTCGAGCGGCTCGCTGATTCCGCCGATCCTTTCGGGCAGCTCTTCGTAATAGGCATCGGGTACGCGCAGGAATTCGACGCCGTTCTCGCCGAGTGCGCTGACCGTCTCGATCACGTCGCGGCAGAGGAGAGCGATGTGTTGGACGCCCGGCCCACCGTACGCATCGAGGTACTCGTCGATCTGACTCTTCTTCTTCCCGGGAGCAGGCTCGTTGATCGGAAACTTCACCACCTTCGAGTCGTCGGACATCACGATGCTCATCAGTGCACTGTACTCGGTGGAGATGTCCTTGTCGTCGAACGTGATGTAACGCGAAAAACCCATCACCCTGGAGTAGAACTCCGCCCACTCGTTCATCTTGCCGAGCTCGACGTTACCCACGATGTGATCGATCGTCACGATGCCGACGTCGTGGCCCTCGATCGCGGCGGCGCCGTAGCCGGGTAGAAAAGGACCGTCGTAGTCCTTGTACGAGATGAACGAGTGAATGGTGTCGCCGTACGTCTGAATGGCAGCGTGACGGACCGTCCCGTGGTCATCGGTGAGATCGCGCGGTTCGGTCACCGCGACTGCTCCGCGGCGGACTGCTTCCTCGAACGCGAAATCGGCGTCCTCGACCTGCAGAGCGATGTCTCTCACACCGTCTCCGTGCTTCCGGATGTGCTCACTTGCCGGGTGATCGGAACGGAGCGGCGTCGAGACGACGAATCGCGCCTTCCCCTGGCCGAGAACGTAGGAAGCCATCTCCCGGTTCCCGGTCTCCAGACCGCCGTACGCCAGCTGCGAGAAGCCGAAGGCCTTCCGGTAATAAAAGGACGATTGGCGGGCGTTCCCCGCCCAGAATTCGATGTGATGGATCTTCTTGAGCTTCAGTGGATTCTCGTGCACGGATGCCTCTCTCCTGCGAATCGAGTTTGGATGATGCTATTCGTGCGAACGGATGCTGTCCAGTCCGCGACCGGCTCCCCCGGGACGCTGAAAGAAACGTGCCGCAGCGGCTGGCCGGACCGCAGGAACGAAGCGCCTCGGCCGTTTCTGCGCCGGGCCACAGACCTGGTCGGGCCGAAATCGAATACGAAGAGCCCGCCCTTCGCTACTCCGCGACGTACTCGCTGAACAACCGGAGCTCGACCTTTCTCTCCACCTTCGCGAAACCCGCGGCCTGCAACGCTTCGACGATCGTCTCCGGCGGGACGCACGAGCGGATCGTGTCCCAGTAGTAGTGCATCAGCTTCCCGGCCGCCGCGCTCCCGCTTCGAACTCTCGCGATCGATGGGACGATCCGCCCGAGATACAACCCGAGGAATGCGGAACCGACGCGCGAGCGCGGCGCGGTGATCTCCATGATCAGGACCTTCCCGCCCGGTTTCAGCACGCGGCGAAACTCCGCAAAGAGAGCTCGGAGATCGGCGACGTGCCGCAGCGCAAACCCCATCGTGATCAGATCGAAACTGGCGTCGGGGAACGGAAGGGTCTCGCCACGACCTTTCACCAGATGCGAGTCCGACTTCCGTCGTGCCTCGCGCAGCATCCCGATGCTCGGATCGAGCCCGATGATCTTCTTCGGCTGGTCGCTGATACCCGCCGCGGCACGTGCGACGACCCCGGTCCCCGTCGCCACGTCGAGCAGCGTCTTGCCGGGACCGAACCCGGCACGACGCAGCGCTTCCGTCCGATACCAGTTTCCCGACCCGAACGAGAGAAAGCCGATGATCCAGTCGTACCACTCCGCGGTCTCGTCGAAGATGTCGCGCACGAAGCGTTCACGTCGCGAAGCTTCGCCGTAGTAACCGTCGAGAGTCGGGTGGGGCGGCAACGGATTTTCCGCAGGTTCGGTCATGAGGGCAGAGGATAACCGATCTCTGCCAGCTCGTCAGGGTTCCCGCGATGGTGAGACCGCCGCCCGGTTCGGCTGTCTGCAGTGGAAGCGCCCGCCGCACAAACCGGGTTAAACTCGTCTCGAAACGATGAGCCGGGCATCTCTCATTCGGAAAACCACGACGCTCGTGGCCACGGCATTTCTGCTGGCGTTCGCATTCCCGCTCGGCGCGACGCCGGCGCCGGGTGAGTCGCAGCCGGCGCCTGCCACGGCGACCCAGCCGGCGGTGACCGGAACCGCCCCGGAGATGCGTGTCGCTCCACCCCGCCCTTTCCCGGTGCAGCTGGAGGGAGAGGTGCTCTTCAACGTCTCGCATCGGAGCGGCTCGTTCGAGGCGGACGAGCGCGCAGCCGCGATCGAAAAGCGCATCAGCGACATCGCGACGCGCCCCTTCGGCCGCGCCCCGAAGTTCAAGGTGGTGGAGAACGGGACGTCCAGCGAGATCGTGGCGGGAAACCGCATCGTGATGACGATCAGCGATGCCGATGTCGAAGGGACGAAACTGACGCGGCAGGAGCTGGCGAATCGCCTGGCCGAGCGGATCGAAGTCAGCGTCGCGAACGTGCGAGCGAGATACGGTCTGCGCGCCGTGGTGATCGACACCCTGCTGGCGCTGCTGATCTCTCTTCTTCTCTTCTTTCTGCTGAAACTGATCCGCTTTCTCGCTCCGATCGGAATCGCGCAGATCGAATCGTGGCGGGGAACGAAAATCCGCTCCATCCGCATTCAGCGGCTCGAGCTCCTCAGCGCCGAGAGGTTCACCGATTTCCTGGTGGGTCTGATCGCTCTGATCCGCGGGGTGAGCATCGTCGTTCTGATCGGGGCGTGGGCGGCGATTCTCCTGAGCCTCTATCCATGGACCCGCGGCTACACCCGCGTGCTCGTCGGATATCTCCTCCTCCCGATCCGCAGCGTCTGGCAGACCGCGGTCGACTACGTCCCGAATCTCTTCTTCGTTCTGGTGATCGCGGTCATCACGTACTACTCGATCAAGCTCGTGCACGTGATCTTCCGTGAGATGGGGAAAGGAACCATCGTCTTCTCCGACTTCGATCCGGAATGGGCCGAACCGACCTTCAAGATCGCCCGCTTTCTGATCCTGACCGGCGCGGTGGTCGTGGCGTTCCCGTATCTCCCTGGATCGAGCTCTCCCGCCTTCAAAGGAATCTCGATCTTTCTCGGCGTCCTCTTTTCACTCGGCTCGACATCCGCCGTGTCGAACGTCGTAGCCGGGGTGGTCCTGACCTACACCCGTGCGTTCCGCCTCGGCGACCGGGTGAGAATCGCGGACACCGTGGGCGACGTGGTCGCGAAGTCTCTCCTCGTGACGAGAGTCCGCACCATCAAGAACGTCGACATCACCGTCCCGAACTCGCTGGTACTCAGCAGCCACATCGTGAACTTCTCCGCCTCCGCGCAGGCGAGCGGACTGATTCTGAACACCAGCGTCACGATCGGATACGACGCACCCTGGCCCAGGGTGCACGAGCTCCTGATCGCGGCCGCGAAGCAGACGCCGAACATCCTGGTGAGCCCCGAACCGTTCGTGCTGCAGACGGCGCTCGACGATTTCTTCGTCCACTACGAGATCAACGCGTACACCGACCAGCCGGGACGGATGGCCGTGACGTATTCGGAGCTGCACGCGCGGATTCAGGATGCGTTCAGCGAAGCGGGGGTCGAGATCATGTCTCCTGCGTACACCGCGTACCGCGACGGAACCCGACCTGCGATTCCCGCGGAGACGCGCGTCGGAAAGCCCGCTCCCCGGCTTCACCCCACTCCGCACCTTCCTCCCGTCGCCGCAGCGCGACCGAGGCCCGATTCGAGCGGAGAGAGCGGAGACTCCGAATGACGGGCGGACCGATCTGTCCGTCGTCGCCTCATCCTCGTGCTCGAGAGTCGACGGGAGTCGAGGAGATCTCGAGGGAATCTGCGGCGGAGATATCGCTGAGCGTCTGAGATCCACCCGGCTTGCAGAGCGTCGAATCCGTCTCCGGGACAAAACGCAATCGGCTCCTCACGACGGAGGAGCCGATGCTACTGTTCAGCGAACATCCACTCCAGAATCGGATGCTGCAGGAAACGTGGTGTGCCGGTCTCGCGGCGCGAACGCCGTGGGGAGGCGCGCGCGAATCAGAGGCTGCGCTTCTTCTTCCGGATGTTCCTACGGCTTCCTTTGGTACGGCCGCCGCCAGCGTCACCACCTCGGCCGCCGCCGCCGCCGCCGAATCCGCCACCGAATCCGCCGCCGAATCCTTCATCCGGGGAGCGGTCGAATCCACCACCGCCACCGCCGCCGCCGAAGGGACGCGCGCCGAATCCACCGGGGCGTGGAGAGGGTCCGCTTCTCCGCGGGCGATCTTCCGCCGCGTTGACTCGGAGCGCGCGGCCGCCGACCTCACGCCCGTTGAGCTGCTCGATCGCCTTCTTCGCGTCTTCGTCCGAAGAGAACTGCACGAAGGCAAATCCGCGGGGACGACCGGTTTCACGGTCCATCGGGAGGAAAACCTCCGTAACCTGACCGATCTCACCGAAGATTCGCTCGAGCTCGTCGCGCGTGGTGCTGAAATTCAAATTCCCAACAAAAACTTTCGAAGCCATTCACTCTCCTGTATCGGTTGCTGCATTATCCCGGTTCGACCCGGCCTCATCGCACTTCTTCTTCCGCTGCTCGAAACGCGCCAGTATCGACGCGGCGGGCAGTTCAATCCATCCTGGGGTCCTGCTTCACTCTGAAGCACGGGGCACTCGATACGGGAGCGACAGCACACAGAGATGAAACGGTGAACGCGAAAACAGGAGGGTGTTTCACTTTATTCGCAGGGGTCGGGAAGGGTGTTTCCCGCCTCTCTGCCCGTCCGCTTTCCGGCACGAGCAGGCTCCCGGCCGGAACTCCCGATATGATGACGCCATGGAAAGACTCGGCCGGTATCTGGGGGCGATTCTGGGTCTGGCCGCGGGCGACGCGTTCGGCACGACTCTGGAGTCCCGGACGCGCGACAGCATCGATGCGGTGAACGAGATCGTCGGTGGCGGCCCGTTCGATCTCTCCCCGGGCCAGTGGACCGACGATACTTCGATGGCCCTCTGTCTCGCCGAGAGTCTGACCGAATGCCGCGGATTCGATCCGGTCGATCAGCTCGACCGGTACGTCCGGTGGTATCGGGAGGGATATCGCTCCAGCACCGGCCGATGCTTCGACATCGGCAACACCGTACGTACGGCGCTGGAGAGATACGAAAAGACGCGGCAGCCGTTCGACGCGCCGTCCGGTCCGAACGATGCGGGCAACGGCTCTCTGATGCGGCTCGCACCGGTCCCACTGTTCTATGCCCGTCGCCCGGAGCTCGCCATCCATTACGCGGCGGAGAGCTCTCGGGTGACGCACGCCGCGACCGAAGCGATCGACGCCTGCCGCTACTTCGCGGCGCTCCTGATTGGTGCGGTGAGCGGCACGAGTAAAGAAGAGATCCTCTCCGACCGGTACGCTCCCTCCACGTTTCGCTGGACCGACCCTCTCTCCTCTTCCATTCAACGAGTCGCCTCAGGCTCCTTCAAGAACAAGAACCGGGAGGAGATCCGCTCCACCGGATACGTGGTCGACTCGCTGGAAGCAGCGCTCTGGGCGTTTCAATGGTCGACGTCGTTCGAGGAAGGCTGCCGTCTCGCGGCCAACCTCGGCGGAGATGCCGACACGGTCGCTGCGATTTACGGACAGCTCGCGGGTGCGTTCTACGGGATCGAGGGAATTCCGGTGCGCTGGCGCGGCGTCCTCGCCCACCGCGACTGGCTCGAGAACGCGGCACGGCGGCTCTACGCGACGGCACATCGGTAGGTTCGAGGCGAGAGGTTCGAGCCTAGAGTCTCTGGCCTCTAGCGCGCTGGAGAGATCAGGAAGGCGTGGACGCCGGGGACCGGGGCGAACAGGTTGAACACCGGGTGCCAGATCCACGCGTCATCGACAGCGGGCTCTCCCATCACCCGGGACCGGAGGGCTTCCATGAGGCGGTACTGGGCGTCGCGGCAATCCATCGGCGAGAGAAGATCGGCCGCTCCCGATGCGTCGTGACGCTCGAGATACGCGAGCATCGCGCGCTCGACGTGCCCTTCCTTTTCCGGCTGGTCGTGCAGAGGCCGGGTGGTGGCGCGGACGGCGGATGCCGTCGCCTGCGCCTCGAGATCGCGGCGAAGCTCGGAACGCGTCGCTTCGAGAATGGTCCGGTACGCGGGTTTCCTCAGAAGCACCTCGAGCCGGATGGCGAATGCTTCGAGCCGGTAGTGGTATTCGAAATGGTGAAACGCGAACAACTGTGCGGCCATCGCCGACTCGTCGCGACCCAGCTCCGGCTCCACTTCCGAGAGAAAGCCTGCCAGCCGCCCGAGCCCGGAGAGTGAGAGGTGAATACCGGCTTCCCGAGACGGCGCGGCATGATAAGGAAGGTAGAAGCCGAGACGGTCGATCTCGAGACCACCACCGCGGTTCGACTCTTGAACTGAAAGACCCGACACCAGGGGGAGCGCGGGATCCGACCCGGCCTTTCCCGGATCCGACACGGCGTCGAGCAGTTGCTGCGGTACGGCGAATCTCGGCCGGACCAGCCGCTCACGGATCCAGTGAGTCTCCAGATCGCTGAGATCGACATCCCAGAAGGCGTCGGGGAGAGCTTCGCGAAGGCGCCTGAGCATCCATTCCTCCGGAGGAACGATACACGACTCCCGGAGCTCGAAAAGCGACGGCCGTCACAGCGATGGGGCGCCGTCCGGCCGGCACTCTCCCCGATCGAGGTGTGCAGTCCTTCAGATGTGCGCTGAAGGAAAGACGTCGCGGAACCTGGAACGCACGACCTGCCGATCTACATCACTCCGGCAAGACGGGGAAGCGTCGCAAAGTGGTCGATACTCCGGCGAAGCGAGAACGAAGAAACGGGCTTCTCCAGGAACTCGTCCGCTCCGAACTCCTCGATCGCTTCCTTCGCGTAACGGTCGCCCCGGTAGACGTCGCTCATCACGATCACTTTCGTTCCGGTGAGGAGGGGATCGCCCTTCATCGCACGACAGAGCTCCCGCCCATCGATCTTCGACAGTACCGCTTCCGTGATCACCAGCTCCGGACGGAACAGTCTCGCCAGAACCAGCGCCGTGTTCGGATCGTCGGAAAGAATCAACGAGATTCCCATCGAGCCGATCACCCGATTCGCAGTCCAGAGAACGTTCCGGTTCGGATCGACCAGCATGATCAGCGGCCTCCGGAGAAGCGCGGGATTCGAGACCTGAAGACCGTTGAACCCGGTCTGCTGTTCGTCCCGGCGACGGCGGCCAAAGCTCGGGAGGCGCGGCGACCCAGAACTGCTGTCTCCATGCATGAGAGGCCGTGCAGAGGCAATGACTGCAGAAAGAACAGCGAAGTGTCCGCTCGCTGGCGAGACAGTCGCACCAGTCGGCGGCTACGGCATCGAAGGGATTGTGGCAGTGGGGACAGGTCACGACGTAGCGATCCGGCATTGGTCTCTTCCTTTTCTCCTCGAGTGATCCCTCGTCGAACTGCATGTCAGGAAGTGTCTCGAAGGGGATAAGAAAATACAGGCCGGACGGAGAGGCGAGCGGCAGGCGGCGAGCGGCGAGCGAATGACCGTACCGACCGCAGGAGAATCGCTGAAGAAAATTCCGAGACCAGCCATCAATACAGAATTATTGTCTGTAAAGATGCAAGTCTACCGAATAATATTCGCATTAAGGCCGGTGAAACAGAACGAATAATCTCCGGCCGCTCCAGCCTCGAGCCTCGAGTCTCCAGCCTCTAGCCTCTGGGTTCTTCGACCCGCTTCCGGACCTCGGCGCGCTCCGAAGGGTGGACGTCATTCAATAACGATGGCTGGAAGCGGACCGCTCGGACGAACTCCTCCATCGCGAGCTCCCGCTTCCCTTCCTGGAGATGCAGGTTGCCTAGATTCACCAGGATCTCCGGCTGATGCCGGTAGCGGAACGCAGATTCGAAGCTGGCGATGGCGGCGTCACGATTGCCCGACATCACTTCGTTCGCTCCCTTCAGGACCCACAGCCCTGCGTCTGTTCGCGAGCAACGGAGACACGCCTCGATCCGCGGAAGGTTCTGCCGGGAGAGAAGAATTGCGGCCATGCCGTATCCGAGGCCGCGCCGCGTCTCGACGTCGACCTCCTTCTTCAGGATGTTGCACTCGTAAGGGAGATAGCCGACCCGGTAAACGGCCATCACACCCGCCGCAGCGATCAGAAGCGCCGCAGTGAGTCTAATCAGCCTGTTCATTCATCCCCCATCCTAGCGTGAGCGCGGCGAGATAGAGCAAGACGACCGTAGAGGATGCGAGTTGAAGCGGATATTGGGCGAGTGCGAGGATCGAGAATGAAAGCGCGAGCGGAAGACCCAGCAGAACCGCGAATCGCCCGCGGTCGAAACTCTCCCTTCGAAGAGCGATCTCCGTCCGCCGGCGAAAGGAAACCGACCCCACCAATCCGATCGCAGCGAGCATCAGAAGATAGCCGGGAACGCCCTCCTGCGCGAGCACCTGGACGTGGTCGTCGTGCGCATCGATCCATGGCGCAGGGTTGCGGTACAAGGCAGGGTATTCATCCGCCAGCGCCGGGTAGAGATCGAAGAAGTGGTATCCGAACGTTCCCGGACCGACCCCGAACAGCGGGTGATTCGCCACCATCCGGAGCCCCGCGACGTCGGTGAAGAATCTTCCTCCGGCAGCTCGATCGAGACTCGCGGGACTGTGAACGTTGCTCCATCCCCGCATCACCCAGTCATGAATCGGCGCGGATGCATAGAACGTGGTCCCTGCGACGATCGCCAGCATCGCGATGGCGACCGCCGTGCGGCGCCATGAAACGAAAAACACCATGACCGCGAACCCGGCGACGAATGCCAGCACTGCGGTCGCCGACAGACTGACGAACAACATCGAGATCGAAACCAGAAACAGCAGGGCCGCTCCCGTGCGAACTGACCTGTGCGAAGCGAAGAAGAGGGCCAGCGCCGCCAACGCGATCGGCATCAGCACACTCCCGATGTCGTTGCTGTTTCCGAGCAGCGCAGTAAACGAGTCGGAGAGTCGGACGATCCGGAACGGCTGCCATATTCCGAACTTCTGCGCGTAATAGACTGCAGCATTGATCACTGCAACTCCGGCGATCGGCAGCAAAGCCGCGCCGGATCGCTCTCGTACCAGAACGAAGGCAGCGACGAAGAACGCCACCGCGGCAACCGTGGTGATGAGCGACTCCGCACTGACGGCGACGACGGTCGACGTCACCGTCGTGACGATCGCCCAGAGAAGAATCGCCCCCGCCACCGAGATCGGTAGACCGATCCGTTTGATGCGCTTCGAACCGAGCTTTCCGAGGGCCACACCGATCAAGGCGAGGGTGATCAGAACGATGCCGAATGAGCGGAACAGGATCTCCTTC
This sequence comes from uncultured Acidobacteriota bacterium, assembly GCA_963741955.1. Taxonomy (GTDB): domain Bacteria; phylum Acidobacteriota; class Thermoanaerobaculia; order Gp7-AA8; family Gp7-AA8; genus CAVUKB01. Next base: position 92,224 of record CAVUKB010000010.1, on the reverse strand, counting down.
GGAACCCGGAACGTCTCCTTTCCGGCCGGAGACACCCAGAGCGGGACCAGAAGCGCAGTCAGAAAGACGGTGATCCAGAGCCCCTGGTGGATCCAGGAAGGCCGCTCGCGCAGAGGCGTTTTGCCGGTATTCGGATGAGTTGGCTTGCGGCGGGCTTTCATCGGAAGACGCGGAGAGGTGCTTGTCCCGCACCGCGCGTGCGCGGCCATTAGAGAGGGTCACGACCGCGGAGTCAAGAGGCGGCGATCGCGGGTTGCAGACGCTCTCGAGGATCGTGTCTCACGACGCGTGATCGCCCGGCGAACGGTCACGTCCGCGGCGGGCCGACGCGTCGGATGCGTGCGCGTTTCTGCTTTTCAGGCTTCCCCTCTTCGATTTCGCAGTATCGCGGCTCTCATCGGAAAGCGATCCGAGAAACGCCACGATCTCCTCCCGCTGCGCTGCGGTCAGCTTCTTTCCCAGCTGGTGCCAGGCCATCTTCTCCACGGCCGTGTCGAGATTCGGGATCGCTCCATCGTGAAAGTACGGCGCCGTCAGCGCAACGTTGCGTAGAGAAGGAACCTTGAAGACGAATCGGTCCAGGTTCCTGTGAGTCACCTCGTAACGACCCTGATCGCTGGTCGGATACGGGTGGACCATACCGATCTTCTGGTAGATGTTGCCCCCTACCAGCGGACCGCGATGACAACTCGCGCATCCTTCTTTCATGAACAGCCGTAGTCCCGCCTTTTCCTTCGCGGTGAGAGCATTCAGCTGTCCATTCTGAAAGTCGTCGAAGCGATCGTGAGTCCGAAGCGTACGCTCGAACGCGGCGATCGCACCGACGATCCGATCGAACGTGATCGTCGCGTTCCGCGGTCCGTAGGCCTCACGGAACGACCGGGCATACTCCGGGGCCTGGCGGACCCGCGCGACGAGGGTTGCTTCATCCGGCATGGCCATCTCCACCGGGTTGAGCATCGGACCCTTCGCCTGCTCTTCGAGATTCGCGGCCCGGCCGTCCCAGAACTGCACGAAATTGAAGCCGGCATTGAGAACGGTCGGAGCGTTCCGCGCTCCCGGCTTCCCTTCCGCGCCGAGGGAGGTGCGGAGATGATCCACGCCGGCGAGACCTTCGTCCAGCCGATGGCAACTGTTGCAGGACTGGGTGCCGTTGATCGAGAGCCGCGAATCGAAATAGAGCTTGCGGCCGAGGGCCACCAGCGCCGCCGAATCGTGCTCCGCACCAGGCTCCGCCTGGGGAATCGTACCGAAGACGGAACGACTGCTGCTGGCGAGAGCCGTGTCGCTCTCTTCGATTCGATCGCACGAAACGATCAGCAGGATGGAGAGAAGAGCGAATGATGCCGCGAAGAAGGACCGTAAACTCATCGATGTATCACCGCTGCAATAGAGTCGGCGGGGAGAGACAGGCTCCGCCCGCGCCGGAGAAGCAGAACCCGGACGAGGTTCACGGAATTCTCGCGAAGCAACGTTGTCGAGATGGAAGCGCGGATCACGCTCTGCAAGGGGCCGTTGCGCTACCATGGATCGCCCATTCCCACTTTCGGAGGTCTCGTGCGCAGATTTGCAATCCTCATCACCCTCGCCGCGTCGATCGTCGCTCCCTCGTTGTTCGGCGCGTCCTCTCCCGTTCGCTACCGCCTCACGTTTCCCGACCGGGCCACGCACTACGTGGACGTCGAGGAGACCATCCAGCCTGCTGCCGGGCGAGCGGTCGAACTGATGATGCCGATCTGGACGCCGGGCTCGTATCTCGTCCGCGAATATTCGCAGTACGTCGAACGGATCGCAGCCCGCTCTGCAGATGGTGAGGATCTCCCGATCGTGAAAACATCGAAAAACCGCTGGAGAATCGACTCCAGGGGAAAACGCGAGATCACGCTCACGTACCGCGTTTACGCCCGGCAGATGAGCGTGCAGGGAAACTGGGTCGGGAGTACGTTCGCAATGCTGAACGGCGCTCCGACCTTCATCACTCCGGTCGACCATCTCCATCAGCCGTACGAGGTGACGGTGGTTCGTCCGCCGGAGTGGAGGGAGTCGATCACCGCGCTCGATCCGGCCGGCGACGCACCGGACCGTTACACCGCGCCGGACTACGATACGCTCGTCGATTCACCGATCTACGCCGGCAACGCCGCGGTCTACCCCTTCGAGGTCGACGGCAAGCGGCACCTCCTGGTGAACGAAGGCGAGGGAGGTTTGTGGGACGGAGAGCGCGCGACGCGCGACGTCGAAGCGATCGTACGCGAGAATCGCCGGATGTGGGGCTTTCTCCCCTACGACCATTACGTCTTCTTCAACATGATCGTCGATGCGGGAGGAGGTCTCGAGCACAAATCTTCGACCCTGCTGATGACCCATCCGTTCCAGATGCGGACCCGCGAGGGCTACATCCGGTGGCTCGGCCTGGTCAGCCACGAATACTTCCACGCCTGGAATGTGAAGCGCCTCCGCCCCGTCGCTCTCGGGCCGTTCGATTACGAGCACGAAGTCTACACTCCGGATCTCTGGGTCGCTGAAGGGTTCACCAGCTATTATGGAGACCTGACCCTCGCCCGGGCCGGGCTGATCACCCGGGAGGAGCTCCTCGATCTCTTCTCACGCGCGGTGCAGCAGGTACAGAACACTCCCGGACGTCTGGTCGAACCGGTCGGAGAAGCTTCCTTCGACGCCTGGATCGGACTTTACCGCCGGAACGAGAACACCGCCAACGTCACGGTGAGCTACTACCCGAAGGGAGAAGCGATCGCTCTGCTTCTCGACGCGAAGATCCGGGAGACGACCGCCGGCCGCCGTTCCCTCGACGACGTGATGCGGCTCGCATTCCGGCGGTATGCCGGAGCTCGAGGATACCAGCCGCAGGAGTTCCGGCAGACCGCATCAGAAGTCGCCGGGTCGGATCTCTCGCAATGGTTCCACCACGCAGTGGACCGGCCGGAGGAGCTCGATTACCTCCCGGCGCTCTCCTGGTACGGGCTGCGGTTCTCCGCGGAGAAGCCTCGGCCCGAATGCACGGAACCTGCGAAGGCACCGGACACCGAACCTCCCGGCCGCTGCGCCCCATCCGCATGGCTCGGCGCCGAAGTCACCTCGGCGGGCGGACGGCTCGTCGTCTCTTCAATTCGTCGCGGAAGTCCCGCCTGGAATGCCGGCATCTCCGTCGGAGACGAGTTGCTCGCGTTCGACGACTTCCGGATTCCTCCGGACGCCCTGGAGACGCGGCTCGCGCAATACCGCCCCGGAGAACGGGTCTCGCTGCTCGTCGCCCGGAGGGAGAGACTCTCGCGCATCGATGTGACTTTCGGACAGGAGCCCGGGAAGAACTGGAAGCTCGAGGTACGGCCCGATACAACCGACGCACAGCAACAGCATCTCCGGGAGCTTCTCGGGAGGTGATCCGGCTCGCCTGAACTCACCCTCTCTTCCCGGGAAAGGGAGACCGCGAAGGATTCTGACCCGATCTGAGCGCGCCGGATTGCCCCTGGCATCGATGGAGCACTATCCTCGCCGGATGAGCCGTTCCAGGACATTCCGACGCTTTCTCGGCTGGGGCATCGGCGCCGCGGCGGTCGGCGCGGGCGCTCTCTTCGTCGTGGGACGGCGCTTTGCCGCGCCACGCTACCGCGGACCGCGGAGCGCACACTTCGACGGAGAGCGATTCTACAATCCGGGCGATTTCCACCACGCCGGGGGGTTCGACATGATCCGCTGGATGCTCTCCCGAGATCCGGGTGAGTGGTCCGAATGGCTCGAGACTCCTCCGGAACCGGCTCCCCCCGAGCGTGTCGGCGGCACGGACCTCCGGGTGACGTTCGTCAACCACGCGACGGTTCTGATTCAGACCGGAGGCCTGAACGTCCTCACGGATCCGGTCTGGTCCGAGCGGTGCAGCCCCGTCTCATGGGCAGGGCCGGTGCGGCGCGTCGCCCCGGGCGTTCCGTTCGAGCAGCTCCCTCCAATCGACATCGTTCTGATAAGCCACAACCACTACGATCACCTCGACCTCCCTACTCTCGAACGGCTGGCCACGAAACATGCTCCGCTCTTCGTCACCGGTCTCGGAAACCGGGAACTTCTCGAACGGAACGGAATCTCACCGGTGGAGGAGCTCGACTGGTGGGAGACGACGGACCGCGGGTCGGGGGTGAGAATTCACGCCGTTCCGGCACAGCACTTCTCCTCACGCGGATTCGGTGACCGTGACGCGACGTTATGGTGCGGGTTCGTCCTCGAAACCGGGAGTGGATTGGTCTACTTCGCCGGCGATACCGGATTCGGTCCTCATTTCGAAGAGATCCGCCGGCGGTTCGGAAGCCCCCGCCTCGCACTCCTCCCGATCGGCGCTTTCCGGCCGGAGTGGTTCATGTCGCAGGTCCATCTCTCTCCGGATGATGCGCTCCGCGCGCACGACACCCTCCGAGCCTCCACCTCGGTTGCGATTCACTTCGGCACGTTCCACCTCGGTGACGACGGCCAGCTCGAGCCCGCGGAACGACTGCAGGCTCTCCTCCAGCGCAAGTGGATCTCCCGCCCCCGATTCTGGGTTCTCGGCTTCGGCGAAGGGCGGGCGGTTCCCTCCTGAATCCATCTTCTTCCCGCAGCGTGGGGTGGTATCCTGATCCGGGCGGAATGAAGTCTCGCGTGGAGACCGGACTGGCCTGCTGAAACGGCCGGGCAGGTGAAGGAATGAACAAGGGCACCAGGAGACGGATCGGACTCTCCGTCATCGTGAACCGAACAATCGTTCGGTTTCATCTGTCACGAAACTGCCAATATGGCCGACCGAACGGGCCGGGTCGAAATTCGGCTTCGGCGCGTCTTCTTCACACCAGTCGAGTGTTCGACCACACCACGTGGATTCATGTGGTCTCGCCACGGGCGGAACGAGGCGGCCGGGGGATTCCGTTGACGACGTTTCAGAGCGGGGCTACGATGAATCGATCCATCAAACCGAGGATGGCAAGGGTCCATCAATAATGATGAGCGGACCGATGGCTCAATCCCGGCGCGAGCGCCGGAAACGACAGCGCGTACAGCTTGCTCGACCGCTGGTGGGACGCGTTGGAACCCTCGGTGTGCTCGTGGTCGACGTGAGCGAATCGGGAGCGCGGGTCGAGCACTACACCCGTCTGAAGACCGGCCAGAGCTCCCGCTTCCGTCTGGAATCAGAGCACGGAACCATTCACGCCACCTGCATCGTCGTCTCCTGCAAGGTCCATCGGTTCGCTCCCGGTGACGATGGGCTGACCGTCTACCAGTCCGGTCTCCTCTTCACCGATTTTGAAAGTGAATCGGCGACGGTCCTCAAGAAAGTGGTCGGGGTTCTGGTGACCCGAGGGCTCGCAGAGCAGGTTGCGAACGCGCGGGGCGTGGGTCCTGTCACCGAACGGGACATGCCGACGTTCCGCTCGGGAGTGGTCGCGCTCGACCAGCCCGAATCCGCCGAAGCTTCGAAAAACAAGCATCTGATACCCGACAAACGCCTCGCGCATCATCGCGGATTCATCCGATGCCGGCTGGTGAAGAACCGGTGGGACCGGAAATGGACATTCAATCCGGAACAACCGGACGAAGGGTTCACGGTTCTGGCGACCGAGCCGATCGAACAGATCGATCTGCTCTGCAAGACGTACGTCAAATCCGACGTCGCCGGCCGCGAGCTGATTCGGAAATGCGCCGAGGCCAGCATGGAGGGCGAAAGTTGACCGTCACGACGCGACGGATCGGAGGACGGCTGGCCTCGACCGGGTAGCGATTTCAGCGGTGGCAAGCGTCGTGAATGACCCCGCCGCATGAGATGGAAAAGACGCGGGACCGTTGCGATCCTCTTTACGGTCGCCGCTCTCGTCATCCTCTCGCTCCTGCTGTTTCCCGCCTGCTGCTGCGTCCCGCGCCCCCCCGCGAACGACGGCATTCCGCGACCCGCACCGGTATCGTCTGTCGGCTATGCCACGTTCGACGTTCCGAAGGAAGCGATCCCGGCGAAGAAGACGGCGACGGAGATGCGGAACGTCCTCTTCCGCATCGACCCTACGATCATCCTCCACGTGCACGAGCTCCTCGCCGAGATGCACGACAAGGAGATCGGAACGCCTCTCAACTTCGACGACCCGAGCTCCTTCGTGATCGAGATCGCGTACGCGAGAGTGGGCGTGGATGGACGAAGCCTGACCGACCTGATGAACCATTACGTGTTCAACTACCCTGGGGCACCGCTGCGTGACCTGACCGTCTCCATGCAGAACGGACAGCTGAAACAGGAAGGGATCATCCACAAGGTCATCGACATCCCCTTCTCCCTCCTCGCCGACGTGAGCGTCACCCCCGGAGGAGAGATCCGTCTTCATCCGACCAGCATCCGGATCTGCGGCCTGAACGGAAAAGGTCTGATGAAGGCGGTCGGGATCTCTCTGGAAAAGTTTCTGGATCTGAGCAAAGCGAAAGGCGTTCGTGCCGAAAAGAACGACCTCCTTCTCGATCCGCTGAAGCTCCTCCCTCCACCGGCGATGGAGGGAACGCTGACCGGAATCGAGATCACTCCCGACGAGATGGTCCAGATCTTCGGCTCACCGGAAAAGATGGCGAAACTCTCCCTCCCGGTCGAAGCAAAAAACTACATGTTCTTCAAGAACGGCACTCTCAGGATGGGGAAGCTCTTCATGGTGCGGGCCGAAATGGAGGTCATCGACACCGATCCGAGTGATCCGTTCGACTTCTTCCTGGCGCACTACAACAATCAGCTCGTCGCGGGCTTCACGCGCAACCTTCCCGACTACGGCCTCGCCGTACACATGCGCGACTTCGCGGATCTCGGAAAACCGCGACGCCCGGGGGAGGAGCTGGCCCCGGGAGAACCGGGAGACGCGGGATCCGAGGCTCGAGGCTCGAGGCTCGAGGCTCGAGGTCCGAGGCTCGAGCCTCGAAAGTGAAGAGTGAAGGTTTTATTCTTCATATTCATCACTTTTCAGAAAGAAATTCAGTTCGAGGACCGAAAATACGAATTCTATTCTCCCGCCGCGGTCCGCTAGCCTCGAGCCTCTAGTCCCGAGCCTCTAGCCTCAAGCCTCGAGCCTCGTGTCTGGCCTCCCCTGCGGGTTCGGGGCTTTCGGTGCGTCCTGCCTCGCCGGCCCGACCGATCGCTCCGCGGAAAAGGATCGGGCCGATCATCTCGTTCACCACGATGCTGCCGAACAGCACCGTGCCGACCACCGCTCCCCATTCTCCGAACTCGTTCAGGACCAGCGTGGCGAGTGCGATCGCGATTCCAGCCTGCGGAAACATGCCGTACGGCATGTAACGCGAGACGTCGTGCTCGAGGCGAGCGAACTTCGTCCCCAGCCACGACCCGGTAAAAATGCCCGCGGCCCGGGTCGTTGCGGCCAGGAGTGCGAACGGCGCGACGGCGAGAAATGCTCTCACGTGAAGTTCCGCGCCGATCACGGTGAAGAAGATTGCGTAGGTCGGAAGAATCGCAGGTCTCGACTGCTCCGCCACTTCGTGACCTCGCACGGACGAGAAGTTCTCCAGGAAGAAGCCTGCGCTCAGACCGACCAGGAGTGGATTGAGATACAGCACCCGTCCAGCCTCGGCGACCACGAAAAGGACCGCGAAGATGAACAGGCCGGTGCGGGTTCCGATCAGCCGCATGTAGAGCGACAGAACCGTTCCCACGACGAACCCCACCACCATCGATCCGAAGATGTGGAGGATCAGCACGCGAAGACCGCCCGGTGCGTTCTGCTGCGGAAAGACCGCCCTTGCGAGAAAGCTGCTCAGCGAGAACGTCACCACGACCGTGAGATCGGCGAGAACCGCGACCGAGATCGCGATCTCGCTGAACGGACCACTCGCTTTCGCCTCGTTGATGATTCCGATCACCACCGGTGAGGAGAAGGCACAGAGTACGTTGGCACAAACCAGCGAAACCGCGGCCCGCTCCAGCAATGTCATCGAAGAAGTCAGCGGCAGCCAGCCGGTCATGAAGAAGAAGGCGATGAAGAGAAGCACTGCCGCCGCGGTCAGTCCGAAGAACCAGTAGGAGAGGATGTTTCGCAGCCTCATCTTCTGTTTTCGAAGGTTCAGCTCACAGCCGGCGAGAAGTGCGATGTAGCCGATGGCCACCCCTTTGATCAGCGTCAGATCCGCTACCATGGTGTGGGAGACGAGGCCCGTGATCTCCGGACCGAACACGAGTCCGCAGAGAATGAATCCGGTCAGGTGCGGAAGCTTCAGGCCGTGAAAGACGTGACCCGCCTGGATCGCCGCGACGAGGAGAAACCCGAAGGCGAGAGTGGTTCCGGAGCTCGTTCCCGCTTCGCCGGCGGGAATGAACGAGCGCGCCGCATATGTGATCCCGGCTACCAGAAGGAGGGTGATCGTCGATCGCGTCACGTTTCGACTCCTTTCGACTTCGGTTCCTTCTCCCCTCCTCCTCGCCTCGCTCGAGGTGGGCGCGGATGAGTCTCCTCATTCCGCTTCGCGCCAGGATAGGTCTCGTCGATCCCGATCCTCGCCGCCTGACGGCGCTGAACGATCTGTACGGTGACGTCGGTGAGAATGCTTCCGATGATCACGGCGTGGATGACCCAGAGAACGTCAGACGACGGATATCCGGAGTAGAGAGTCGCGGCACTGAAGATCACCACGATCGCGATGGGGCTCTCCGGCATCAGCGCGACGGCCATGGCCGGGGCCGACGGAAGTCCCTCCGGACCGACTCGCACCGCCCAGCGCGACGCGACGAGTTTCCCGTAGTTTCTGGCCAGGACGAATCCGAGCGCAAGAACCCAACCCTCCCACTGGCCTGGTTGCCATGAGGCGCCGAGGATGAAGAGGAACAGGAGATAGAGTGGCCGCTCCACCGTAGCGAGCGTCTTCCTCATCGGCTCGGCATCCGGCAGCGGGAGGTTCATCATCAACGCGCCGGCAATTGCGCAGACCACCGGAACGGAGACCGCCAGATAGCCCGCGGTACCCGCGGCGAGAGCCACCCCGCCGATGAGAATCGTGGTCCGTTCGATCTCGTCCCGGACTCTCCATATCAGGATGTAGGTCAGCGCTCCGAGCAACGTACCGACACCGAGTGTCACCAGCAGCCATGCACTTCGCGGAAGCACCCACGTTGCGATACCCGCAGCGGGGCGGAAAGTGATCGCGACGAAGGCGAAGATCCCGAGCGCGGCGACCTGGTCGATCCGGGTGATCTCGATCACCAGCTGCACGGCGGCGGGACGCGCATGACGCAGCAGCAGTTTCAGATTTCCCGGCGCGCTCGCGGCGGCACACGCCGCAAGGACGATCGTGTCCCGCACCAGTCCGTCGCCGGGAAATACGCCGAGGGACAGAAGGATCAGGGAACAGGCGATCACGGTCAGGAGCGTCGGGGTGAAGGCGAGAAGCGCGATCACCGGACCGAGCCGCGAAGGAAGCCTCTCCAGTCGTCGGATGTCGAGCTGTGCTCCCACCACGAAACCGACCCATCCGAGTCCGAAATCGAACGCAGGCTTCAGGTCGTGCAGAACGCGGTCGGTGAGAATACCGACGGACTCGAGCCGGAAAACCGCTCCGAGGATGAGAAAGGGAAGGCCGGACGCCACCAGTACCGTCAGCCCCAGCCGCCGCTCGAATTGGCGCACCTTCGGATGCGCGGCGAGAACAGCCAGCGCGATGGTCACCGCCATTCCGAGGACCACTCGGGCGATCTGGTCGTTCGGCATTCGCGAAAGATTACAGAATTACGATGGGGCGCGCCAACGACCCCGAAAGAAAGCCGAGCAGGGCCGGCCCCTCCCGATTCAGAAGGGAATATCGATTTGTTCTCGCTGGTAGAAGCGCACAGGTAGACTGGCTGCGATGCTCCCTCCCGACTACGAGCTGGACGAATCCGTCGCGACGGAAGAGCGGACGAAGGTCCGAAAGCCCCCCCTTTACAAAGTGCTGCTTCACAACGACGACTACACGACCATGGACTTCGTCGTGCAGATCCTCGAATCGATCTTTCACCGGTCGACGCCGGAGGCGATCCAGGTGATGCTCAGCGTCCATCGACGCGGGGTGGGAATCGCCGGTGTCTTCACGTACGAGATCGCCGAGATGAAAGTCGCCCAGGTGACGGCACTCGCCCAGGCCCACGAGTTCCCGCTGCTCTGCACGCTGGAGGAAGAGTAGCCTGGGCGGGATTGTTGATAATGGAAACCACAGATCGCTTGCAGCCCGCGCTCAGAACGCGCCGGCAACCGCTTTGCTGTAGATTGTTCATCGTGGAGACGATGCCCGGTACGCGCCCGATCGGCGACTTCCCCGGACCCGAAAAGACATGATCACGAAAGAGCTTCAGGCAACACTCACATTGGCGTTCAACGAAGCCGTCAGGCGTCGGAACGAGTACGTCACGCTCGAGCATCTTCTGTACGCGCTCCTCCACGACGAGATGGGAATCGAAGTCATCACCAGCTGCGGTGGCGATGTCGACGCGCTTCGCACCGAAGTCGACGAATTCCTCGACGAGTCGGTCGAGAAGCTGTCCGAGGGTTCGGCCGCGCTTCCGATCAAGACGGTGATGTTCCAGCGCGTGCTCGAGCATGCACTCCTCCACGCCCAGGGGTCGGGCCAGAAGAAGATCGACGGCGGGCACATGCTCGCGGCGCTCTTCGCCGCGGAGAACTCCCACGCCGTCTTCATGCTGGAGGAAGAGGGAATCAGCAGGCTCGACGTCTTGAACTACATCTCCCACGGCGTCTCCAAACTCGACCAGCCGAGCGGGCAGGAAGCCGATGCCGATGACGAACGCCCTTCGGGTGATCCGCTCAAGGCGTTCGCGACGAATCTCGTCGAGCGGGCGGCGAAGGGTGAGATCGATCCGTTGATCGGACGCTCGGTCGAAGTGGAGCGCACCATTCAGATCCTCTGCCGCAGACGCAAGAACAACCCGCTGCTGGTGGGTGAACCGGGCGTCGGTAAGACTGCCATCGCCGAAGGGCTCGCACTGCAGATCCACGAGAAGAGCGTCCCGGAAGTGCTGCGCGATGCGGAAGTCTATTCGCTCGACATGGGAGCGGTCCTGGCGGGAACGAAATACCGTGGTGAGTTCGAACAACGATTCAAGGCGGTCATCGCGGCGCTGACGAAGAAAGAGAACGCGGTCCTCTTCATCGACGAGATCCACACCATCGTCGGCGCAGGCGCAGTCAGCGGCGGTTCGCTCGACGCGTCCAACATCCTCAAACCGGCTCTGGCCTCGGGAAAGCTCCGCTGCATCGGGTCGACCACGTATGCGGAGTACAAGTCGTCGTTCGAGCGTGATCGTGCTCTCGAGCGCCGCTTCCAGAAGATCGAGATCGGTGAACCGACCATCGGCGAGACGATCGAGATCCTCAACGGGCTGCGGCGCTATTACGAGGAGTTCCACGGAGTGTCGTTCACGCCGGAGGCGATTCGAACCGCGGCGGAGCTCTCGGCCAAGTACATCAACGACCGGCGCCTGCCGGACAAGGCGATCGACGTCCTCGACGAGGCGGGCGCGCGGATGCGTCTCCTCCTCCCCGAGGATCGTCCGGAGACGATCGACGAGAACGAGATCGAGCTGATCGTCGCCCGAATGGCGAAGATCCCTCCCCGGACGGTGCAGGGTTCGGAAAAAGAACGGCTGCAGAAACTCGGCCCCGAGCTCGAATCCGTGATCTTCGGTCAGGACCATGCGGTGCATCAGGTGGTCAGCGCGATCAAGCTCTCCCGGTCGGGCCTCGGCACCACCGACAAACCGGTCGGCTCGTTCCTCTTTTCGGGACCGACCGGAGTCGGAAAAACCGAGCTCGCCAAGCAGCTCGCGCGCGTGCTGGGGGTGGAGTTCATCCGCTTCGACATGAGTGAATACATGGAGCCCCACACCGTATCGAGGCTCATCGGCGCGCCTCCCGGCTACGTCGGCTTCGACCAGGGAGGGCTCCTCACCGACGCGATCAACAGGACTCCGTACGCCGTCCTCGTCCTCGACGAGATCGAGAAGGCCCATCCGAACCTCTTCAGCATTCTTCTCCAGGTCATGGACCACGCGACCCTCACGGACAACAACGGCCGGAAGGCTGATTTCCGCAATGTCGTGCTGATCATGACCACCAATGCCGGAGGGCGGGAGATGGTCGAGAAGGGAATCGGCTTCAGCAATCAGATCGGAGGGACGAACGGACGCGGCGCGATCGAACGGATCTTCGCTCCCGAGTTCCGCAATCGCCTCGACGCGTGGATTCCGTTCAATCCCCTTTCGCACGAAAGCATCCGGAAGGTGGCCGGGAAGTTCGTGAGCGAAGTCCGGAACCAGCTTGCGGCAAAAGGCGTCAGTCTCGATCTGACGGAAGCCGCCACTGCGTGGCTCAGCTCGCATGGATACGACCCGGTCTTCGGAGCGCGTCCGATGGAACGGCTGATTCAGGCGAAGATCAAGACGCCGCTGGTGGATGAGATCCTCTTCGGGAAACTGAAGGATGGAGGAGCGGTCGTGGTGGACGTTTCGGGGGATGACCTCGAGCTTCGTTACTGAGACACAGTCCGTTGTGATGCTGAGCGTTGCGACCGGCGCGTCCGGGGCTCACAATCGAAACATGTGAGTCGCCGGCGGCTGATCGCTGCCGGCGCCCGTTCATCGAGATGATCCACTTTCCGAATCCCCGAAAGGCGCCCAACGACATCGTCGCGATAGGCGGTGATCTCGACTGGCGCAATCTGATCGGTGCCTACCGGAAGGGGATCTTTCCCTGGCCGATCGAGGGTCTGCCGCTCACCTGGTTCTCGCCGTGGAAGCGGGCCATTCTCGAATTCGACCGTCTCCACATTCCACGAAGCCTCGAAAAGGCGCGGCGGCGGAATACGTTCCGCTTCACGGTCGACCGCGATTTTCCCGCCGTGATCCGCGCCTGCGCCAAGGCACCTCGCCCCGGCCAGGACGGGACGTGGATTTTCCCCGACGTCATCGACGCTTACTGCGACTTTCACCAGCGGGGCTGGGCCCACAGCGTGGAAGTCTGGAATGGAGAGGATCTGGTGGGTGGGATGTACGGCGTGTCGGTCGACGGCACGTTCGCGGGCGAAAGCATGTTCCACCGCCTCCCGAATGCGTCGAAGCTCGCGCTCCTCTTCCTCGTCGATCGCCTCGCCTCCAAAGGACTCGACTGGATCGATATTCAGGTCATGACTCCCCACATGCAGAGCCTCGGCGCCCGTCTGATCTCGCGCGCGGAATTCCTGGACCGTCTCTCGACGGCCCAGGCACGCAATCTCGAGCTGTTCTGACCGTCAGTCGAGACGGAACCCGACTTTCACTTTCACCTGGTATTGCACGACCTTGCTGTTCTCGATCCGGCCGCGCATCTCAGCGACTTCGAACCAATCGAGGTTGTGAAGCGACTCCGAAGAGCGTCCCACTGCCGCTTCGATCGCGGCCTCGAACGAATCGCTCGATGTACCGACGATCTCGACCATCTTGTAGACCTTCTCCGACATCGACCACCTCCGCATAGAATGAGTGGAACATCCTACCAGAGATCGGAACGGAGGCTCCCGCACCGAGGATCCGGACCCGTTTGCACGGCAGAAACATCCCGCCGCTCGCGTCACCCCGCCCGCGCGACGAGGTCGTCCAACGGTGCGAACTGGCCGCCGGTCATCGGTATGTCGTCGTCGTATCCGGGTATGCCGATGGCGCAGACCCTGTTCCGGATTCTCTTCGCCATGTAGAGCGACTCGTCCGCACGTGCGTAGATCTGCTGCTCGTTCGCATCCTCGTTCCGGATCTCCGCGACTCCCGCACTCACCGTGAGCGGGATCTCGAGCGCACGGATTCTCCCGACCCGAACCGGCGTGATCGCACACGCCTGGCGACATGCCTCGGCGACCGCCGCCGCTCCGCGGATGCCCGTCTCCGGCAGAATCACCGCGAACTCTTCTCCCCCGAGCCGCACGACGATGTCGGTCCTCCGGATCCCGAAGACCAGCCGGCGTGCAAACCTCTGCAGGACAGCGTCTCCCACCGGGTGTCCGTACCGGTCGTTGAGCTCCTTGAAGTGATCGAGATCGAACAGGATCATGGAGAGGCGGAGATTGTATCTGCGCGCTCGAAGGAACTCCCCCGCGAAGTGGTCGTCGAAGAACCTCCGGTTGTGCAGATCCGTCAGCGCATCACGGGTCGCCTCGTCGCGGAACTTCTCGGTCAGCTGATGCGTGGCGATGATCTGATGCCGCACCGCGCGCACGATGGGAAAAGACGAAATGTGCAGAAGGAGTGCGACCAGGCCCGCCTCGATCGCCACGGCCACAGACCAGGTCAGGCGGGCTGCGAGCCACGGAAAGATCGTGTTCGCAAGAAAAATGGTCGAGCTCGCGAACAGAACGCTTGCGAGCAGGCGCCATAGCCTGACCCGGCGCATGAAAAGGCCGACGGCAACGCGACGACGATCCTTCGCATCGCGGCTGCCGGCCGCGGGGTCCGCCGGAGGTTGCACGTCGCGAATTTCTCGCGACTCCTCTCCGGCCGCAACGGACCGCGGGTGATGGGGATGGAGCAGAAGTTTCGATTCGATTCCGAACATCGTCACGCGCCGGTATCGGGTCCGCCTACCGGCCTCCTTCAGAGAGGTTGTCCATTCAATGGCTCCGGAAATACAGCGATCCGGCCGAATTCGGCGGCACGAGACTCGCACGTCACTTTTGGCATTCCGCCGGGCTCGTCGTAACCTCGTCTGGCCCGCAATCTCAGCTCGAACAGTCAGGAGGAGCCGTATCTGATGGTCGATTTCGACGGCAGGAGGCGCGTCATCATCGAAGCGGTGACCCCGGAGATCGACTGCGGCCGCTTTCCGGTCAAAAGAGTCACCGGCGAGCGCGTCACGGTGGAAGCGGACGTCTTCACGGACGGCCACGACATCGTTTCAGGTGTCCTCCTCTACCGGCCGAAGGGAGAGTCTTCCTGGCAGGAGGTTTCGCTCTCCCGGCGTTCTCCTGCCGTCCCGGATCGCTGGGTAGCCGATTTCGTCGTTTCGCGAGTCGGAATCTGGGAGTACACCCTCGAGGCCTGGATCGACCATTTCCTCGGCTGGTACCGCGATCTGCAGAAGCGGTCCGAGGCGGACGAGCCCGACCTCACGGTCCACTTCGAGATCGGTGCACGGATGATCGACGCGGCGGCCCGCCGCTCGAAGGAGTTCGACCAGCACCGGATGCGCGAATACGTCGAGCTCCTCCGCAGCGATGCGGGACGCGAACGGAAGATCGCCGCGGTGTTCGACGAGCAACTCGTCTCGTTGATGAAGAAGGTTCCCGATCGCCGCCTCGCAACGCGCTACGCGCGATGCCTCGACGTTCTCGTCGAGCGCCCGAGGGCGGGGTTCAGCAGCTGGTACGAGATGTTCCCCCGTTCGGCGTCACCCGAGACGGGACGGCATGGAACGTTCCGCGACATGGAGGCCCGGCTTCCCTACATTGCGGGAATGGGGTTCGACGTCCTCTACCTTCCTCCCATTCATCCGATCGGCAGATCGTGGAGAAAAGGGAGAAACAATTCCCTCGACCCCGCGCCGGCCGATCCCGGGAGTCCGTGGGCGATCGGATCGGAGAGCGGGGGTCACACCGCGATTCATCCGGAGCTCGGCACTCTGGAGGACTTCCGGTCACTGGTCCGGAGCGCCGGTGAGAAAGGGATCGAGATCGCGCTCGACATCGCCTTCCAGGCCTCTCCCGATCATCCGTGGGTCGAGCAGCACCCGGAATGGTTCCGGTGGCGCCCCGACGAGACCGTGCAGTACGCCGAGAATCCGCCGAAGAAATACCAGGACATCTACCCGTTCGACTTCGAATCCGAACAGTGGGAGACACTGTGGGGAGAGCTTCGGGACGTCTTTCTCTACTGGCTGGGAGAAGGGGTGCGGATCTTCCGGGTCGACAATCCCCACACCAAGCCGCTCCCTTTCTGGGAATGGGTGATCGCGGAGGTCCGGAAGCGTGATCCGGAGGTGATCTTCCTGGCGGAGGCGTTCACCCGGCCGCGCGTGATGTATCACCTCGCCAAAGCAGGATTCTCTCAGTCCTACACCTACTTCACGTGGAGAAACACGAAGTGGGAGCTCACCCGCTATTTCACCGAGCTGACCCGCACCGAAGTGGGAGAGTTCTTCCGGCCGAACGCGTGGCCCAACACGCCGGACATTCTTCCGGAACCGCTGCAGTGGGGCGGTCGCCCGATGTTCATGAGCCGGCTGATTCTCGCCGCGACGCTTTCGTCGAACTACGGCATCTACGGACCACTCTTCGAGCTGCTCGTCTCGCAGCCTCGCGAACAGGGAAGCGAGGAGTACCTCGATTCAGAGAAGTACGAGATCCGGAACTGGGATCTCGATCAGCCGCAGTCGCTCCGGGAGTTGATCGCGCTGGTGAACCGGATCAGGCGCGAAAACCCGGCCCTTCACTCGAACGCGACGCTGCGGTTCCACGAGACGTCGAACGATCACATCATCTGCTACAGCAAGTCGTCCCACGACGGGTCGAATGTCATCTACGTCGTGGTCAATCTCGATCCGTGGAACACTCAGGGGGGTGACATCGACTTTTCCTTCGAAGAACTGAAGGAGGGCTCGGCCGAGCCGATCCAGGTCCACGATCTCCTCACCAACGCGCGATTCACCTGGCCTGCCGGCTGGCATCACCTGAACATCGATCCGCAGGTGGTCCCCGGAAGGATCTTCCGCATCCGGCGCCGCGTCCGCAGCGAGCGCGATTTCGACTATTACATGTGATCACCAAGGAGCACTCACAAGTCGATGGCCGCAAAGAAGAAGATCTCTCAAATCTCCGACGATCCGCTCTGGTACAAAGACGCGGTCATCTATCAGCTCCACATCAAGGCGTTCTACGACAGCGACGGAGACGGCATCGGTGACTTCGTCGGTCTGACCGAAAAGCTCGACTACCTCGAAAACCTCGGGGTTACCACGCTCTGGCTCCTCCCCTTCTATCCCTCTCCGATGAAGGACGATGGGTACGACATTGCTTCCTACAGTGGCATCCACCCCAACTACGGTTCGATGCGCGATTTCCGCACGTTCCTGAACGAAGCGCATCGCCGCGGTCTCCGCGTGGTCACCGAGCTCGTCATCAACCACACCTCGGACCAGCATCCGTGGTTCCAGCGTTCCCGCCGTTCCGCACCCGGCTCTGCATGGCGGAACTTCTACGTCTGGAGCGACACTCCCGAGCGCTACAACGAAGCACGGATCATCTTCAAGGATTTCGAGACGTCGAACTGGGCCTGGGATCCGGTTGCACAGGCCTACTACTGGCACCGCTTCTACGGCCATCAACCGGACCTCAACTTCGACAACCCTGCAGTGACAAAGGCGGTCCTGCAGACGCTCGATCTCTGGATGGGGATGGGAGTCGACGGGCTCCGTCTGGATGCAATCCCGTATCTCTATGAGCGCGAGGGAACCAGCTGCGAAAATCTTCCTGAGACCCACGAATTCCTCAAACGACTCCGGCGACACGTCGACGACAGATTCAAAAACCGGATGCTTCTGGCCGAAGCGAACCAGTGGCCCGACGATGCGAGGCAGTACTTCGGCGAAGGAGACGAATGCCACGTCGCATTCCACTTCCCGTTGATGCCGCGCCTCTTCATGAGCGTGGCGATGGAGGACCGCTATCCCATCGTCGACATCATGCAGCAGACACCGGACATCCCGGAGAACTCTCAGTGGGCAGTCTTTCTCCGCAATCACGACGAGCTCACACTCGAGATGGTGACCGACGAAGATCGCGACTACATGTACCGTGCGTATGCGGAGGACCGTCAGGCACGGATCAATCTCGGCATCCGCCGTCGCCTCGCACCCCTCCTCGGAAACCAGAGAAAGAGAATCGAGCTGATGAACGCGCTCCTCTTCTCGTTTCCCGGAACACCGATCATTTACTACGGCGACGAGATCGGGATGGGGGACAACATCTATCTCGGCGACCGGCACGGGGTCAGGACTCCGATGCAGTGGAGCCCCGATCGCAATGCGGGATTCTCCAGAGCCAATCCGCAGCGACTCTTTCTTCCGGTGATCATCGATCCGGAGTACCACTACGAGGCAGTGAACGTCGAATCACAGCAGAACAACCCGCAATCACTTCTCTGGTGGATGAAACGGCTGATCGACCTGAGAAAGCGGTACAAGGCATTCGGACGCGGAGCGCTCGAGTTTCTCCATCCCGAGAACCGGAAGGTCCTCACCTTCGTCCGCACGTGGGAAGACGAGACGATCCTCGTGGTTGCGAACCTCTCCCGCTTCGTTCAGTACATCGAGCTCGACATGTCCCGGTACCGGGGCATGACTCCGGTGGAGCTCTTCGGACAGACTCACTTCCCGGAGATCGGTACCCTCCCCTACTTCCTCACCCTGGGCCCGCACGGCTTCTACTGGTTCGCTCTGCGGAACCTGGAAGCCCGGCCCGAACTGATGCCCGGCGCGGCCAGAGCCATCCCGATCATCTCCGCCGAGAATTGGGAGGAGATTCTCGTGCCTCACGCGGCTGAACTACGCGAAGGGCTGATCGGCTATTTCCAGTCACGTCGCTGGTTCGGAGGAAAGGCACGAGGGCTCAAGGGCGCCGAGATCGTGGAAGCGATCGACGTTCCGGGAACCGCGGCGGATCTCACCATCGTCCGCGTCGACTACGTGGAAGGGACGAGCGACTTCTACGTGCTTCCGCTCGCGATCGCCACCGGCGAAGAGTCGCATCGCATTTCGGTCGAGATGCCGGATCTGATCGTGGCACGGCTGCAGGGACGTGGGCGGGAAGGAATTCTCTACGAGCCGATCGCCGAGAAGGATTTCGAGCACGCCCTCCTCAACGCAATCCGATCCCGCCGCCAGCTCAAGGGACTGCACGGCGAAGTACGCGCCGTCCGCCGGCCGAATCTGAAGAAGATCGTCGACGCCGCCGGCGAGAACCTCGAGCCGACGCTTCTGCGGGCCGAGCAGAGCAACACCGCCTTGATTTACGGCGACAGTCTCTTCCTCAAACTCTTCCGCCGGGTCGAGCGAGGGATCAACGTCGATTTCGAAGTGACCCGCTTCCTGATGGACAAGACGAATTTCCGGCACATCGCTCCTCTCGCCGGCGGTCTGGAGTACGTACCGAAGAAGAAGGGTGAACCGGCAACCCTGGCGATGCTGCAACAGTTCGTCCCCAACGGCGGCGATGCGTGGCGGTACACCCTCGACGAGCTCGGACGATTCTTCGACCGCGTCCTCAGCGAACGGGAGGAGATCGGGATCCCCACGACGCGAATACCCACCGAGCCGCTCCTGCAACTCGCCGAGATGCCGCTGCCCGAGCACGTGGTCTCGGCCCTGGCGCAATTCGCCAGCGATGCGGAGCTCCTCGGCCGGCGGACCGGCGAGATGCATTCGGCGCTCGCCTCACGCAATGATGATCCCGATTTCGCTCCTGAACCGTTCACGCCCTTCTACCAGCGCTCCATCTACCAGCACATGCGCGGACAGGCCATCAGCGCCGTTCAGATGCTCAGGAAGTGCGTTCGTACACTCCCCGAGACCGCCCGCATCCTCGCCGAGACACTGCTCGAGAACGAATCGGACCTTCTCGCCCGCTTCCGCAGGATCGCCGACCAGAAGATCAAGGCCCTCCGAACGCGCGTCCACGGCGACTACCACCTCGGTCAGGTCCTCCACACCGGAAAGGACTTCATCATCATCGACTTCGAAGGAGAGCCGAGCCGGCCGATCGGCGAGCGTCGCATCAAGCGGAGTCCTCTTCGCGACGTCTCGGGGATGCTGCGCTCGTTCCACTACGCGCCGTATGCAGTCCTCCTCGGTCGCGCGCCGGGCGTCAGCCTTCGCGTCGAAGACGTTTCCATCGTCGAACCCTCCGCCCGCTTCTGGCACCGCTGGGTCAGCGCCATCTACCTGCGGTCCTACATCGAAGCGACGGCGGATAGCGGAATCATTCCGAGCGCGCCCGAGCAGTTGGAAATTCTGCTCGACTCGTACCTCCTCGAAAAGGCGATGTACGAGCTCGGCTACGAGCTGAACAACCGGCCGGAATGGGTGGAGATCCCGCTTCGGGGCATTCTCCAGCTCCTCGGGACGGAACCATGAGCGATGAGGGACGGCGCAAGCCCGGATTCCTCACACCGTCGCTGCCGGGTCGGCGGATGATGGCCTCTCTGCCGCGTTGCGTTTGCTTCCGCTCCTCGACGTGATCGCCTCCGGTGTGATTGCATGGGACTCATGAGCACGAGATCATGGACTCCGGAGAGACGTCCCTCGCCGGCTCTCCGCGAGCTCGCTTCGCTCTATTCGATCCAGACCGTGTACACGAACGTGTTCGGGAACCGGATCGAGGCGGGAGCCGAGACGATCTTCGGCATTCTCAGAGCGCGGGGCGTCGCCCTTCGCAGCGAGACCGATGTGATGGAAGCCATCGCGTTGCGCCGGTCCGCCGCTTCGGGCCGCGTGATCGAACCGGTCAACGTGGCGTGGACGGGACGCGAGTGCTCGCTCAACCTCCGTCTGGACCCGCGCACGTCACGGAAGAAGGCTTCGCTCGAGATTCAACTCGAAGATGGGGGGCGACAGACGCTGGATCTCGATCTCGGCCGGCTCGCGCCTCTCCGCCGGCACCGTGATCCGACGTCGAGGCAGGTCATCAAAGCGGTTCCGGTGGGCGATCTTCCTCCCGGTTATCATCGGGTCCGACTCGAGCTCGGCGGAAACGAATTTCGTGCCGCGATCTTATCGGCTCCTCGCCGCGCGTGGACACCTGACCCCGGCTCCGATCGTGGCGCGTGGGGCGTTTTCGTTCCGATCTACGCTCTCCACCATCGGGACGGCTTCGGAATCGGCGACTTCGGTGATGCAGAGACATTGGCCGCATACGCCGGCAGACACGGCGCTTCGTTCGTCGGAACGTTGCCGCTGCTCCCCGCATATCTTCAGGAGCCGTTCGATCCGAGCCCTTACTCGCCCGTTTCGCGTCTCTTCTGGAACGAGATCTACATCGATCTCGACCGGATCCCGTTCATCGAAGCATGCGATCCCGCCCGCCGGCTGCTCCAACCGGGAGGTCGCACTTCCCGGGTGTCCGATGAGGAGAGAGAGATCGACTATCGGACGACGTACGAGCGAAAGCGCGAAGTTCTCGAGGCGCTCGCAACCTGGTTTTTCGGGAACGACGTCGCAGAACGCGAGGCGTACGAAAGCTTCATCGCATCACGGCCCTACCTCCGCGACTATGCCCGATTCCGCGCCGTCGTCGAGCGGCGTGGCGAAGGGTGGCGGGCCTGGCCGGAGCGGCTCCGGAGAGGCGACTTGCGCGAGACGGACTTCGATCCGGCCGTCGAAAGGCTGCATCTGTTCGTGCAATGGATCGCCGCAGAGCAGCTGGCCGCCACCGCGTCAGCCGCGGCGGAGCACGGGGTCCGTCTCTATCTCGATTTTCCACTCGGAACGCACCCCGATGCGTTCGACGTGTGGCGGTTTCCGTCGCTCTTCGCCGATACCGCGTCGGTCGGAGCTCCCCCCGACATCTCGTATGCGTCCGGCCAGAACTGGGGATTTCCTCCTCTCGACCCGGACGCGATTCGGGAGGACGGCTATTCTCACCTCATCGATTGCGTTCGACATCAGATGCGTCACGCGGGAATGCTCAGGATCGATCACGTGATGGGTCTGCACCGGCTGTACTGGATCCCGGAGGGGATGCCGCCATCGGCCGGCGCGTACGTCCGCTACCGCGCGCGGGAGCTTTACGCGATCTTCAACATCGAATCGCACCGCTCCCGTGCGCAAGTCATCGGCGAGGACCTCGGCACCGTCCCCTCGTACGTTCGGACGAAGATGGACCGCCGCGGCTTCCGGAGATTGTTCGTCCTCCAGCGTCAGATGACTCACGTCCTCGACGATCCTCCGGGGGAGATCACGCCGAACATGGTCGCCAGCCTCAACAATCACGACATGCCGCCGTTCACCGCCTTCTGGAACGGAAACGACATCGACGAGCGGCTCGAGCTTCGGATGATCACGTCAGCGAAAGCCGAGTCGCTACGCCAGCGGCGAGAAGCGATCCAGACCACTCTGACCCGCATCTTGCATGAACGTCAGGTACTCCGCCCGGGGGCAACGGATGTCCTCGAGGTCACACGTGCTGCACACCGCTTCCTCGCCGGAAGCCGTGCGGGAGTCGTACTGCTCAATCTGGAGGATCTGTGGCTCGAGACGGAGTCACAGAACATCCCGACGACGACCTCCGAACGCCCGAACTGGCGTTTTCGGACTCGTCTGACGCTCGAGCAGATCCAGCGCGACGAGCTCACCGGTTCAGAGCTCACGGAGATCAACCGAATCCGACGACAAGGTGCCGACAATGACAGACGAGCGACACGATTCAGCAGAGAACAGCCGCGAGAAGGCAGTACGACCGGAGACGAAACGGAACGCTGAACCGTCCGGATCCGGACGTCCGCCCGCGAAGCGAGCCGACGTCGGAAAAGACGCCGGCGACTCGCCGCAGCAGGGTGAATCTGCTCCGCGGCCGAAGCGGAGCTCCGCAAAGAAGGAAGGGACCCCCCGAGCGGGCACTCCTCGCGCCACGCGCTCGCGTGCCGGAAAAAATCCCGCTCCCGTGACATCCGACTCCGAATCGGCGCCCGCGCCCAGCGTCACGAAAGTGTCCGGTGGCGGCTCTCCCGCGGCTCCTCCGCATCCCGGCGGCGGTCACTCGCTCCTCTCCGACGACGACATCTATCTGTTCAACGAGGGAACTCACCACAAGCTGTACGAAAAGCTCGGCGCACACGTGGTCGCAAATGGTGTGAGTTTCGCCGTCTGGGCGCCTTCGGCGGAGCGGGTATCGGTCATCGGCGACTTCAATGGATGGCAAAAGGGGCAGAATCCGCTACAGCCGCGCGGCCATTCCGGAATCTGGGAAGGCCATATCCCAGGCCTGAAGAGAGGCGACGCGTACAAGTACCACATCGAATCGAAGCACGACGGATTCCGCGTGGACAAGGCGGATCCGTTCGCCTTCATGCACGAGACGCCCCCGAAGACCGCGTCCATCGTGTGGGACGTCGAGTACCAGTGGGGCGATGCCGAATGGATGCAGACCCGGCGTGGCCGGAACTCACTCGATTCACCGATGTCGATCTACGAGCTGCATGTCGGATCGTGGAGACGTGTCCCCGAAGAGGACAACCGTCCGCTCACGTACCGTGAGATGGCCCCTCTGCTGGCGGACTACTGCAATCAGCTCGGGTTCACGCACGTGGAGCTCCTCCCGATCATGGAACATCCCTTTTTCGGGTCGTGGGGATACCAGGTCACCGGCTTCTTCGCCCCGACCAGCCGGTACGGAACGCCCCAGGATCTGATGTACATGATCGACCACCTGCACCAGCGCGGCATCGGTGTGATCCTCGACTGGGTGCCGTCGCACTTCCCGACTGACGAGCACGGGCTCGCGTATTTCGACGGGACGCACCTGTTCGAACACGCAGACCCGCGCCAGGGGTTTCATCCCGACTGGGGAAGCTACATCTTCAATTACGGTCGAAACGAGGTTCGGGCGTTTCTCCTCTCCAGCGCGATGTTCTGGCTCGAGAAGTTCCATGCGGACGGCCTGCGCGTCGACGCCGTCGCCTCGATGCTCTATCTCGACTACTCCAGAAAGGAGGGAGAGTGGATCCCGAACAAGTACGGTGGCCGCGAGAATCTCGAGGCGATCGACTTTCTTCGCCGGATGAACCAGGACGTCTTCCAGACCACTCCCGACGTGCAGACGATCGCGGAAGAGTCGACCGCCTGGCCGATGGTCTCGCGCCCTCTTTATGTCGGCGGCCTGGGATTCGGAATGAAGTGGGACATGGGGTGGATGCACGACACGCTCCGCTACATGTCGAATGAGCCGATTCACCGGAAGTATCACCACAACGATCTGACCTTCCGGATGATCTACGCCTTCTCCGAAAATTTCGTGCTTCCGCTCTCGCATGACGAAGTGGTGCACGGAAAAGGATCGCTCGCCGGAAAGATGCCCGGGGACGCGTGGCAGAAGATGGCGAACCTCCGTCTCCTCTATGCCTACATGTGGGCCCAGCCCGGCAAGAAGCTTCTCTTCATGGGAGGAGAGCTCGGGCAGTGGCACGAGTGGAATCACGAATCGAGTCTGGACTGGCACCTCCTCGACGACCCCGGACATGCCGGAGTCCAGCGATGGGTCGCGGACATGAACCGCACGTACCGCGAGAGGACCGCACTCCACCAGCTCGATTATGACCCGCGCGGATTCTCCTGGGTCGACTGCTGCGACACGGACAACAGCGTGATCAGCTTCATCCGGAGAGGTCGATCCGAGGACGACGCGATCCTCTGCGTGTTCAATTTCACTCCGGTACCTCGGCACAATTACATGGTCGGGGCCCCGGGCAGAGGATGGTGGAAAGAGGCCCTGAACAGCGATGCGCCTCTCTACGGGGGGAGCGGGCAGGGGAATCTCGGCGGTGCCGAAGCGGCACCTTTCTCACTCCATGGCCAGAGCCATTCCCTGACGCTTACTCTTCCTCCCCTGGGCGCCGTCTTCTTCGGGAGAGAATAGGAGACGTACGCGACGGCATTTCGTGAGTCATCCGAGCGAAGGACCGGCTCCACGGACGCCGGTTCGCAGCTCGCGCTCGTACGCGCCGCCATCCCGTTCTTCTTCCGTGCATCGCCGGGAAAGAGGGCGGCGGAAAATCCGCGCAGGCTGAACGACACGACTTCGAATACCTGACCCTGAAGCTGAACGAACGACGAATGGCACGCCTGGAAGAGAGACCGCCGCTCGGCGCCACTCCGCTCGACGAGCGGTTGACGCTGTTTCACGTCTGGGCACCGAGGGCATCCTCGGTCGAGCTTCACCTCCTTTCGCCGCGCGAGCAGCTCCTGCCGATGGACCGCGAAGCAGACGGGTACTGGAAGAGAGTCGCGGAAGCAGGACCCGGAGCGCGCTACCTCTTTCGCCTCGACGGCCGGTCCGACCGGCCGGACCCCGCTTCGCGAGCCCAACCCGATGGCGTTCACCATGCCTCCTCCGTCGTGGCCCGCGATTTCGAGTGGAGCGACTCCTCCTGGAGCGGCATTCCGCTCCCTCTCGCCGTCTTCTACGAGCTGCACGTCGGTACATTCACGCCCGAAGGAACATTCGAAGCTGTGATTCCGCACCTCGATCGCCTGGCGCGCATGGGAATCACGTTCGTCGAACTGATGCCCGTCGCCCACTTCCCCGGTACGCGGAACTGGGGATACGACGGCGCCTTTCCCTGGGCGGTGCAGAGCTCGTACGGGGGAGTGACCGGCCTCAAACGCCTCGTCGACAGCGCGCACGCGCGTGGCCTCGCCGTCTGTCTCGACGTGGTCTACAACCACCTCGGTCCGGAAGGAAACTACCTCGGCGAATTCGCTCCCTACTTCACTGATCGATATCACACACCGTGGGGAGATGCGCTGAACTTCGACGGCCCGGAAAGCGACGAGGTACGCCGCTACTTCATCGAAAACGCACGGATGTGGATCGACGAGTTCCACATCGACGCACTCCGCCTCGACGCGGTTCATGCGATCGTCGACGAATCGGCGCGCAAGTTCCTCGAAGAGCTCGCCGACGAGGTTCACATCCTCTCGCGTACTCTGCACCGGCACGTATTCGCCATCGCCGAGAGTGACCTGAACGATCCTCGTCTGATCCGGCCGAAGGCGGTCGGTGGATATGGTCTCGATGCGCAATGGAGTGACGACTTCCACCACTCGCTCCACACCATTCTCACCCGCGAAGGAGAGGGGTACTACGCCGGCTTCGGCCGCCTCTCCGATCTGGCTCGGGTCTATCGCGAAGGATTCGTTTACACCGGCCAGTACGCGATTCACCGGGGCCGGCGCTACGGCGCATCACCAGCAGGCCTGCCGCCGTCACGGTTCGTGGTCTGTTCGCAGAATCACGATCAGGTCGGCAACAGGATGCTCGGCGAGCGACTCTCGAGTCTGGTGCCGTTCGTGCGATTGAAACTCGCTGCCGCCGCCGTGATTCTTTCGCCCTTCCTGCCGCTTCTCTTCATGGGGGAGGAATACGGGGAAACAGCGCCGTTCCTCTACTTCACCAGCCACTCGGATCCCGATCTGATCGAGGCCGTCCGCAGCGGGCGGCGCGCGGAGTTCGCATCCTTCGCCTGGAAAGGAGAGGCTCCCGATCCCCAGGACGAAAGAACATTCAACCGCTCGACGCTCGACCCCGGCCAGGCGACGGGGGAGCCGCATCGCACTCTTCTCGAGTTCTACCGCGAGCTGCTGGCGCTCCGGTCGAAGTATCCTTCGCTCGGCGCGGGAGACGAAGGAACGATCGATCCCGTCCCCTTCGAGGAGAAGCGAGTGCTTCAGGTCCGTCGCTCGGTGCGTTATGACGAATCGCTCCTCCTCTTCAACTTCAGCGAGTCCCCGCAGACCGTCGACGCGATCATGTCGCGCGGCCACTGGACGAAGCTGCTCGATTCTTCGGAGCCACGGTGGAACGGCGACGGAGCGACCGCAGAGGAGAACGTCGCCCGGGACGCGAACCGAACCCTGACTCTTGCTCCGGAGAGCGTCGTGGTCTACTGGAAGGCTCCGGATGCGCATTCGACGCGAATCGACGGGAAGGAATGAGAACACGATGACGCAATTCCGAGTCCCGACCGCGACGTATCGTATCCAGTTCAACGGCTCGTTCCGGTTCGGCGATGCCACGGCCATCGTCCCTTATCTCGCATCACTCGGGATCACGGACCTCTACAGTTCTCCGATCCTGACGGCCACCCCCGGCAGTCAGCACGGCTACGACGTCGTCGATCCGCATCACGTCAACCCGGAGGCAGGCGGGGAGGAGGAGTTCATTTCTCTCAGCGACCGGCTCGGCGAGAACGGGTTGGGATTGATTCTCGACATCGTTCCGAACCACATGGCGGCGACATCCGAGAACTCCTGGTGGATGGACGTCCTCGAGAACGGCCCGTACTCGCGACGTGCTCAATACTTCGATATCGAATGGCACCCTTTTCATTTCCCCCGCGGACTCGAACGGAAAATTCTTCTCCCGATTCTCGGACGCCCGTACGGCGAGGCTCTGGAGAAGGGCGAGCTCCGTCTGGCGGTGGGTGAACGAGGGCTGTTCGTCACCTACTACGATCGCAAAATGCCGATCGCGGGCTACTCCTATCTCGAGCTCCTGCGCGCCGTTCTCGACCGGATGCACTCCGAGGGGCACGGATCGAATCCTTCCGCAATCGAGCTGGAGGAGATCCTGCGGGGATTCGAGCCGGTGGCCGGGACGGAGAATCAGGATCCGGAACGGATGACGAACACCCGCTTCCTCAAGGAGACTCTCGAGCGGCTCCAACAGGTCGACCAAAATTTCGGTGAGACGCTGCAACGGGTGGTCGACTCGTGGAACGGCACGCCGGACGACCCGACGAGTTTCGAACAGCTCGATTCGCTTCTCGATCGCCAGTGGTATCGCCTGGCGTACTGGCGCCGCGCGTCCGAACAGATCAACTACCGACGATTCTTCGACATCACCGACCTGGTGGGACTGCGCATCGAAGACCCCGAAGTGTTCGAGGCCCGCCAGAAGCTCATCCTGCAACTCGTGGACGAGGGGCGGGTGACCGGGTTGCGCATCGATCACATCGACGGCCTCTACGATCCGGTGGCGCACCTGCGTAAGCTGCAGATCCGGCTGGCCGGAGTCGAAGCGTCTGCTGAAAATCACCGCCCTTACTGGGTGGTGGTGGAAAAGATCCTCGCTCGCGATGAGCAGTTGCCGAACGATTTCGCGGTGAGCGGAACCACCGGATACGATTTCCTGAATCGGGTGAATGACCTGTTCGTCAGCCCTGATGGTTTGGGCCGGCTCTCTGCTCTCTACACCGATCTGGGCGGGATTCGTGAGCCGTTCGACGATATCGCGTACGAACGAAAAAAGCTGGTCATCGAAAGTCTCTTCGTCAGCGAGACTCGCGCGCTCGCGGCGAGACTCGCCGGACTCGCCGCTGCGGACCGGACCGCCCGCGATTTCCCGCAGGAAGAGATCGAAGACGCGCTGGTCGAGATCACCGCATCTCTCGACGTGTATCGCACCTACATCCGCGAACCGGGGGAGGTTCCTCGATCCGATCGCCAATGGATCGAGAGGGCGGTCCACGAAGCACGCCACCGCGCGCCGCGGATCGACGACCAGGTCTACCGGTTCGTGCAGCGCGTGCTTCTCGTCGATCCTCCCCACTACGCGTCCGATCAGGCCCCTTCCTGGCTCGACTTCGTAATGCGATGGCAGCAATACACCGGTCGAGTCGTCGCGAAGGGGGTGGAGGACACGTCCTTCTACGTCTACAACCGGCTGATCTCGATGAACGAAGTGGGTGGCGATCCGGAAGATGTTCCGGCGGATCCCGTGGAGGCGTTCCACCGTGAGAATTCGGACCGCGCGCGACAGTGGCCACACACTCTGAACACGACGAACACTCACGATACGAAACGGAGCGAAGACGTACGCACGCGAATCGACGTTCTCTCCGAGCTCGAGGAGTGGCCGCGGATCGCGCGTCGCTGGGCACGGATCAATGCGGATGCCAAAGAGATCGTCGAGGGCCACGCAGCTCCGGACGGGAACGACGAATTGATGATCTACCAGACAATCCTGGGGGTGTGGCCGCTGGACGGGAGGGAGATTCCGACTTTGCAGGAGAGGCTTCACCAGTTCGTCCAGAAGGCGGCACGGGAAGCGAAAGTTCACTCCAGCTGGCTGCAACCGAATACCCCTTACGAAATGGCGATGAAGGAATTCGTCGATCGCCTCCTTCGTGAAGGGAGTCGTTTCCGTCGCGATCTCGCGAGCCTGCATCGAAAGGTCGCGTTCTTCGGGTTCCTCAACAGCCTTTCTCAGGTGGCACTCAAGATCGGTTCACCCGGCTCGCCCGACTTCTATCAGGGTACGGAGCTGTGGGATTTCAGTCTGGTCGACCCGGACAATCGGCGTCCGGTCGATTACGCCGCACGAAAGCGCATCCTCGGTTCGATACGGCGCGGGTCGAAGGACCGTTCCGCACTGGCTGGCAGGCTCCTGCGAAACTGGAAGAACGGCGCGATCAAGATGTACGTCACCCAGCGCGGGCTCGAGATTCGGAAGGAACTCGCTCCCCTCTTTCTCGATGGTTCCTACGAGCCACTACCGACTTCGGAGGGCGCTAAGGGTCACGTCTGCACATTCATGCGACGAGGTGATGGATCGTCTGTCGTGGTGGCCGTACCCCGCCTCGTGTCGGCTCTCGTCCGAGCTGGAACCTTCCCTCTCGGCGAGGACGTCTGGAGCGAGGAGACGATCGAGTTACCTTCCGGCGCATCCGGAATGTGGAGGAATGTCTATACCGACGAGACGATCGAGGCGAGCCCTTCCCTCAAAGTGGCGGACGTCTTTCGCTCCTTTCCGGTTGCGATTCTGCGCGCCGAGCCGGTGCAGCACTCCCGCTGATCGATTCACTTCTCCGGAGTGCGTCCGGTCAGGCGGGCCAGATCTCTCAGGCGGTGCGCGTCTTCGGGACGGAACTGCTCGTGACGGGCGCGCCAGGTCCAGTTGTCGTCGGGATGACCGGGAACATTCATCCTCCCCTCACTTCCGAGGCCGAAGACGTCCTGCAGCGGAGTGACCACGAGATCCGCGACCGAGGTATAGGCGGCACGAATGAGTTGACGTTCGACGCTGTCCGAGCAATGACCGAGATACTCCTGCAGCCGATGTTTCGAGCGTGCGTCGAGATGACCCCACCACCCTCGGGTCGTATCGTTGTCGTGAGTGCCGGTATACACCACCATGTTGCGGACGTAGTTGTGCGGATGGTGTGGACTGTCGTCCTCGCCGAACGCGAACTGCAGCACCTTCATCCCGGGGAGTCCTGCCGAATCGCGAAGAAGCTCGACGTCGGGCGTGATCTCGCCGAGATCCTCTGCCACGAAAGGAAGATCGCCGAGCTCGGATCGGATCTGCTCGAAAAACTGCAGACCCGGCCCCTCCACCCATTTGCCGCCCTGAGCCGTCTCATTCCCCGCGGGAATCTCCCAATACGCCGCGAAACCCCGAAAATGATCCAGCCGGACCAGATCGGTCATCCGGAAGTTCGCGCCGAAACGAGCGACCCACCACTCGTAGTCGAGCTGGCGCATCCGATCCCATCGGTAGAGCGGGTTCCCCCATCGCTGACCGGTCGGACTGAAGTAATCGGGAGGGACTCCTGCGACCGCGATCGGGTTGCCGTTCTCGTCGAGCAGGAAACGGTCGGAATTCGCCCAGACGTCGGCGCTGTCGAGCGCCACGTAGATCGGAACATCCCCCATGATCCGGATTCCTCGCCGGTGGGCTTCCTGTCGCACGCGCTCCCACTGCCGGTAGAAGACGAACTGGACGAAGCGGTGAAAATCGATCGATTCCCACAGATCTTTTCGAGCGGAGTCGAGATCCGTTCTCATCGCCAGCGGCGGCGGCCAGTCGCGCCACTGCCGGCCCTCCATCTCTCCCTTGATCGCGGCGAAGAGTGTCCAGTCGTCGAGCCAGCGGGTATTGCGGGGATCCCGGACGAACGCCTCCAGTCCGGAGCGGAGCGGGTGCGTGGTCTCGTTGCGGAAGTGGCTCCAGGCGTCGCGGAGCAGCTGTTGTTTCCATCGACTCACGGCGCCGAAATCGACGTGATCTCCGGGAAATGGCGGAGCGTCGGAGAGCGCGTCCCCTGGAAGCAGGTGATCGGCGATGAGCTGTTCCGGCGAGATCAGGAGAGGATTCCCGGCGAAGGCGGAGAGTGTCCCGTACGGCGAGTTCCCCGCCCCGGTCGGACCCAGCGGCAGGATCTGCCAGAGCCGCTGTCCCGCTTCGGCGCACCAGTCGAGAAAGCGGTCCACCTCCGGCCCCAGGTCGCCGATCCCGTACGGACCGGGGAGCGAGCTCGGATGAAGAAGAATTCCGGCTGAACGATCCCGCATCTGTTCATCCTCTCGTTTCGAGCGTCGTGCCAGATCTCCCGACTCTTCAGCCGGCAGACATCCAGAGTCGCTCGCCCAGGTCACGGAATCGAGTCAGCCACTCTTTCGCTTCCTCATCCCCTTCGGAATCGCGAAGCACGTATTCGGGGAGCAGCACGCCTCGAAGCTTGTAGTAGACGTTCTGTGGCTTACGAAGGTCAACCCCGAACGGCAGCATCTCCGTCAGTTCCACGCCCTCGTTCAGACGTTGCAGGACGTCGAGGTCATTCGGCTTCCTCAGAAACTCGTCTGCGATTCGTTCGAGCGTCTGCTGGAACACATATGCGAGTGACGTCTCGTCGACCGTCGCCTTCTCGGTCTTCACACGCTTGAGGAGGGCGTGGATGGTCTCGACGGGGAGATCGTCGCGCTCGAACGCGCGACGAAGGAGAAGGTTCAGGTCGAATTCCGCGACCGCGCTCAGCACCTTCGGAAGAGGGACACCGAGGTCGAGGTGGTACTTCATCAGTGGGAGGTATCGATCGTGGAGGCGGCGCATCGCGGCTTCCGCTTCCAGCAGCGTGGTGTTGCAGATCTCGGCGAGAATCGTCCGCTGATCGTCCCGGAAAAGTGACTTGATGGAAAAGGTCAGACCTCCGAAATGCTGGTCGAGAAGGCGCATCACGGCGGTGAAATCGGTGACGTTGAACGCGTCGGTCAACTCATTCTTCAGTCGCTCGTGCTCTTCCGCCTGCCACGTCTTGATCCCGCCGGTCAGATGGACGTCGCCGAGGTACAGCACACCGAAACTGAGAAGAGCGCTGTCTCGGGTGATCCTCGACGTGACTCGAATTCGTCCCACCGTCACGCGCGCCCGTCCGACCTCCACGACCTCGTAATCCTCCCGCTCCACCTCGTATGCGTAGATGCGCTCCGTCTGCTCGTATGCGTGGAAGAGAGAAGCAACGGCGTAGTGGGCTCCCACCCGCTGCAGATCGACTTTCGCGGGCTGAATCGACTTCCGGTAGATCTCCCGGCCCGATCCGAGCTCGCGGACGTTGCTGTGCGCACGGGAGAGTCGATCCAGGAACTCCGGCTCGACCGCGTCAGCGGACAGCTTCTCCGCGAGCTGGACTGCCCGTCCGGCGTACTGGAGGATCTGCATGGTCTCGATTCCGGAGATCTCATTGAAGAACCATCCGCAGCTGGTGTACATCAGCATCAGGTTCCGCTGAATCTCCATGAGCTCCAGCGTCCGCACCGTCTCCTCTTCCGAGAGCTCCCGGAGCTGATGTGAGCTCAGGAAGTCGCCGAGCCTGCCGTTCTCCCGTTCGAGAATCACACCTACGTAGTCATTCCGGGCCTCCCACGGATTCCGCAGCAACTTGCCGGCCTCGCGCTCGAACCACGGCTCGAGTGTGTCGCGCAGCCAGTCGAGCGCTTCGCGGAGTGGTCCGCGCCAGGCCTGGTTCCATCCCGGAAGTCCCCCGGTGCGGCATCCGCAATCGGAGCGCCATCGCTCGATTCCGTGGACGCAGCTCCAGGACGTCTCCTCTGCGATCTCAACCTCGTGGGTCGGAGGATGGGTGGCCAGGAATTCACCGTAGTTCACGAGGTGTCCCAGGCCATTCTCGTCGATGTGGGCAGTGGCGTATGCGAGCGCCATGTCTCCGAACTTGTGATGGTGACCGTACGTCTCGCCGTCCGTCGCCACGTTGACGATCTGATCCCAGCTCCGCTCCTCGGAAAACGCCCCCGCGAGACGGTTCGCGAATGTGGCGCCGTTGACGAGAAGACCATCGAAAGCGACGGATCGCGAAATGGGTCCGTCGTAGAAGAAGACCGCGAGGCTCCTCCCGGATGCGAGCTGCACCCGGTACGGTCGGGTAGGGTCGACCCGGCCGCCGGTCACGTCTACCCACTGCGATGACCCGATCTTGCGCATTCGCTTCGCCTGACCGGGCTCCAGGATGGTGAATAGAATTCCGTTCTGCGCGAGTATGTCGAGCGTCTCGAGGTCGACCGCCGTCTCGGGAAGCCACATTCCCTCCGGGGCACGCTGGAAACGATGCTCGAAGTCGCGAACCCCCCAGAGCACCTGAGTGACTTTGTCGCGCGTGTTCGCCAGCGGCATGATCACGTGGTTGTAGCACTGCGCGATCGCCGATCCGTGCCCGCCGAAGCGGTTCTGGCTCTGCTTGTCGGCTTCGAGCACCGCATGGTAGGTCTCCGGCGCATTCGCTTCCATCCAGGCGAGAAGCGTCGGGCCGAAGTTGAAGCTGATCCGGGAGTAGTTGTTGGCGATTTTCTCGATTCGCCCCTCTTCGTCGAGGATCCGGGAAGCTGCATTCGGAGCGTAGCACTCGGCGGTGATTCGCTCGTTCCAGTCGTGGTAGGGATACGCAGAATCCTGCTGTTCGACCGCTTCGAGCCACGGGTTCTCGCGCGGCGGCTGGTAGAAATGTCCGTGAATGCAGATGAAGTGGTTCATTCGAAGCGAATCTTAACCCGGATCGTCGACGCCGCTTCTACTGCCGCAGAGCAGCCTCGGGATCCTCCCCCATCGCTTCTTCCGGTTCAGGCATTCGTGGCTGCGCTGAAGTCATCCTCGTTCCAGTCGCTCCAGCATGACCAGCGTCCTCCCGGCGACCTCCACCGAATCGTCCTCGCCGTAGCGCTGCTGGTCGGTGACGAAACCGGTCGGCACGGTCGTATCCAGAATTCGCCTCCACCCTCCACCGATGTGCGGCGGAATGCGAAACCGGATCGGCTCGTGATGGGCGTTGAACAGAAGATAGTAACTGTCGTCGATCACCCGCTCGCCGTGGACGTCGAGGGTGGGAATGGTTCTTCCGTTGAGGAAGACTCCCAGCGATTTCGCGAAATGCGCATTCCAGTCCTCTTCCGCCAGCTGCTCGCCGTCCGGTTTGAACCAGGCGATGTCACCGACCTCCTCGCCTCGGATTCCGCGACCGAGAAACCACTGTCGGCGGCGGAACACCGGGTGTTCGCGCCTGAACTCCAGCATTCCGCGAACGAACGAGAGAAAGTCGCGATCGCCATGATCCCAGTGGTACCAGGAGATCTCGTTGTCCTGCGCATAAGCGTTGTTGTTTCCGTGTTGCGTTCTTCCGATCTCGTCTCCTCCGAGAATCATCGGGATTCCCTGAGAAAGCAGGAGCGTGGACATCAGGTTGCGTCTCTGTCTGGCACGCTGATAGCGGATTTCAGGATCGTCCGACGGCCCCTCCACTCCCATATTCCACGAGCGGTTGTAGCTCTCGCCATCGCGATTCTCTTCGCCGTTCGCCTCGTTGTGCTTCTCGTTGTACGAGACGAGGTCTTCGAGAGTGAATCCGTCGTGTGCAGTGACGAAGTTGATGCTGGCGTAAGGACGCCGGCCGGTGGTCTCGTACAGATCCGAGCTGCCGGTGAAACGGGAGGCGAACTCACCGAGCGTCTGGTCCATGCCGCGCCAGTAGTCGCGCACGGTGTCCCGGTACTTCCCGTTCCACTCCGACCAGAGAGGAGGAAAGTTGCCCACCTGGTAACCGCCTTCGCCGACGTCCCACGGCTCGGCAATCAGTTTGACCTGGCTGATCACCGGATCCTGCTGAATGATGTCGAAGAAGGCCGAGAGGCGGTCGACGTCGTGGAGCTCGCGGGCGAGCGTCGCCGCGAGATCGAACCGGAACCCGTCGACGTGCATCTCGAGAACCCAGTACCGGAGAGAATCCATGATCAACTGCAACACGTGCGGATGCCGCATGTTCAGGCTGTTGCCGGTCCCGGTGTAGTCCATGTAATAACGGGGATCGTCGGCGACGAGCCGATAGTACGCCGCGTTGTCGATGCCGCGGAACGAGATCGTGGGGCCCAGGTGATTCCCCTCGGCGGTGTGGTTGTACACGACGTCGAGAATCACCTCGATTCCGTTCTCGTGAAGGCGGCGGACCATCCGCTTGAACTCGTGAACCTCCTGTCCGAGCCGGAGTGCTGCTGCGTATTCGCTGTGCGGTGCGAAGTACCCGATCGAGTTGTACCCCCAGTAGTTCCGCAGTCCCTTTTCGAGCAGATGGGCATCCTGGACGAACTGGTGAATCGGCATCAGCTCGACCGCCGTGATTCCGAGTCGCCGCAGATACCGGATCACCGCCGGATGCGCCATTCCCGCATACGTTCCACGCTGCTCCGGAGGGACGTCGGGGTGCTCCATGGTGATTCCCCTGACGTGAGTCTCGTAAATCACCGTCTCGTGCCATGGCCGGCGGGGGTGATGGTCGTTGCCCCAGTCGAAGTAAGGATTGATCACAATCGATCGCGGCACGAAGGGGGCACTGTCGAGATCGTTCTTCGAACCTTCGGGGTCTTCGAAGTGATACCCGAACACCGCTTCGTTCCACTCGATCTTGCCGTCGATCGCTTTCGCGTAGGGATCGAGCAGAAGCTTGTTCGCATTGCAGCGATTTCCTTCCTCCGGCGCCCATGGTCCGTGAATCCGGTAGCCGTATCGCTGTCCGGGACCGACGTCCGGAAGATAGCCGTACCAGCAGAAGCCGAGCATCTCTTTCAGTTCGACGCGACGTTCCTCCCCCTCCTCGTCGAAAAGCGAGAGCTCCACGCGCTCCGCAACTTCGGAAAAGATCGAAAAGTTCGTTCCTTCACCGTCGTACGTTGCACCGAGGGGAAACGGTCTGCCCGGCCATACCCGAAGTCTCGCCGGGAGGCGTGAACGGCTCCGCCTCTCCGTCTGCGATCCCCTCCTCTCTGTCTGCGGTCTCCTCGCGGTTGCCATGAAGATGAATCTCCCCCTTCGCGCGGATGCGCGAAACGAACTCTGCTCAAGCAACAATCACGCCGCGCCAGTTGTCTGCAACGGTCGGAAAGAGAAGGGGCACGGCGAAAACGCCGTGCCCCGGGAAATCGGTGGGTAGTGAGACTACTGCGCGGGAATGTAGGTCGGATCCTGAGTCTTGTTGTCGACCGCAGATCCGTAGGCCAGGATCCGCCCGGAACCTCCGACGACCTTCACCGAGATCCGCGCGTTGTATACGTCGCTGAGGTTGAACCGGTCAGTGAGCACGGCATTGAGTTGTTCGAATTCGTTGGCGCCGAGCTGCACCGTGATCTTCGGGGTGGCCTTCGTATTCGGAACGATCGCTTGAATCTCGACCGTCACCGGCGAGCCGGAGACCTCGGCGATTCCGAGGTTGGTCCGGAAGCGATCCGACTGTTCCACCTGCGTGATCTGGAGCGCACGCTCGCCCGCTCCGACGGCGTCGGCCGGCGTCACTCCCTGGATGAATTGCCCGTAGGTGCCTGAATCTTCCTTGTTGTACGTCCGTCCGGTCACCACCAGCGACGACTGGGATGGGGTCGTGATCTGGAGCATCCCGCCGGTGTTGGTCTCACCGAAGACGCTGCCGAGAACGTCGTCCAGCGCCTTCACCTCTCCCGGTGCGACGGTGACCTGCACCGATCCGGCCGGCTCGGTACTGTCCTGCGGATAGAACGTGATCGTGGCGGTGACCGGGGACGTGCCCCCGTTGAACAGCCGGACGTCGGACCGCCAATGAACGATCTCGGTGTTGAAGTCGGCGACACCGGCCAGCACGTAACGGTCAGACTTGTTCGCGGCGACGTTCGTCCCGGGGATGAACATCGGATCTCCGGTACGGCCGTCGACCACCGAGGCGTAGGACATGACCTTCCCGGTATCGGAGAGAAGCGAGACTTCGGCCCGCCCGTCCGCCACCGAAATGCCCTGCTCGGCGAGGTAGGAATTGAGCTGCACGTGCTCGAACGGCTTGAGCGGAATGGTGAAATCGCCGAGCTTCGCTCCGCCGTTGTCGAAGACCGACAACATCGCCGTAGCCGGCTGACCGGAACCTTCGACGATGCCGAAGTTGGTGCGGAAGGGCCCACCCTGAGAGATCTGCTGCATGCTCAGGAGCGCCTTCGCTCCATCGCCGAGGGTCTTCCCGATCAGTTTCGCGATCGGAACACCGGGGATGAACTGTCCGAACGTACCGGCAGCCGAGCGGTTGTAAGTCCGGCTGGTGGCTACGGTGGCGAGTGAAAGCCCATCCGCCGCATTCTTGCCGGAAGCGTTCAGGGGCCGGATCTCCAGAGTTCCGTTCGCACCATCATTGAGAGCGCCGACGCCGTACCAGGTCTTCACCACGTCGTCGAACGCGATGGTCAGTCCGGGGTTGATGGTGAGCTTCGTCTGTTTTCCTTCCAGCGTTCCGTCGTCACGCGAGCGCGTGTACGACAGAAGGTACTGGATCGGATTGATCGACGTGTTGGTGATTCTCACGTCCGAGACCCACTGCGTGTCGTTTCCACCCTCCACGTGAGCCACGGCCGGAATCAGGAGCGCGTTCGCGGGCGGCGAGCCTGGTTTTGCAGTGGCGTTTGCGGGGGTCACCAGAGTCAGAGACACCGGGACGTTGGTGGTGGTCGACTGCCCGGTCGACGTAGTGGTGGTGACGCCGACCGTCGAGGTATTGGTTCCCACCTGAACGCCGGTCGGATTCGCCGTCACCGTCACGGTCGTACCGGTGGGAGGAAGAGCGCCGCTCGATGGATTGACCGTCACCCACGAGGTGGACGTCGTGATCCCGAACGTGGAGCCGCCATCGTCCGCGTTCTTCGCGCTTCCCCCGGTGCCCGGAATGAAGAGAGTCGTGTTCACCGGGTTCGTGTTGCCGTTCTGCGTGGTCAGCCCGAGCCCTCCGCTGCCGGGAGGAGTATTCGGTGGCGGCGGCGGTTCGATCACGATTCGAAGAATATCCGAGTACGCGGAGAGCTGAGTCGGATCGCACTTCGGGCGTGCCGCGACGCGGTACCAGAACGGCGTGTTCACGGTTACTGAATGGATGAACCTCTTCGTGGGGAGAGTCACCTCGAAGGTCGACGTCGACGCCTCATCGAAGTTCGGAGTGGTCGACTCCTGAATGACGTACGAGGCTGCGTCTTCGAGGCTGTCCCACTGTGCATCGTAGGGTTCACCGGACGTGATCGTGCCGACGACGGCCGGCGAAGGGATCTGTCCGGTGATGCCGCACGGTGGAGGTGGCGGTGGAGCTCCCGAAACGATCACCCTCGTGTGCGCCGACTCGACTGCAGGACATCCGGTACCGAGGAGTGCCTCGACCCACCAGGTGACATCCCCTGCAGGTACGGCCACGATCGCCTTCAGATCATTCGTGGTGGCCAGAACGACCGGGCTCCCTCCGTCGACCGACACCCAGACTCGGTAACTCGTGGCGCCACCGACCGGCGACCAGAAGAACTCGACCGGCGACTGCACGGTGGAGCCCGGTGCCGGGAGGAAGAGGGCGGGACCGGTAGACGGACAACTCGCCTGCGTGGTGAAGGTCATGCATGCGCTGATCGTGTCGGAACACGAGCCCTTCTTCGCGACGACTTTCCACTCGTAACTCTGATTTTCGTTGAGGTTCGCGTACGGAACGCTCACGGATTGCGAGCTTCCGCCCGTGCCGCTGATCGTCTGGTAGAGAATCGAGCAGCCGGAGCCGGCCGGCCCGAAGTAGATCAGATACTGATCCGCGGCCGGCGTGGCGGTGAAATTGAGAGTCCCGTCCACCGGAGCGCTGCTGCCGGTTGAAGGCGCGAAGCCCCCGAGCGTAACGCAACTCGGGACTGTGAAGCTCTGGGTGCTGGAAACGGGCGTGCAGGAAGCCTTGTTTGCCGTCACAGTCCAGCTGTACGTTCCGGGCGCGAGCCCGGAGTAGTTGGCGCTGGTCGCGGTCAGACCCGTCGCCGACGGTGGCGTGATGACGTTGTTCAGGCTGTCCTTCAGAACCAGGTCGTACGTGTCCGCCGGGGCATCCGTCGCCCACGAGAGAGTTCCGCTCGACGGCACGGTCGAGGTGTCGGCCGGAGAGATGCTGGTGAACGAGGTCGGACAGGTCGGCACGGTGAAGCTCTGCGTGCTCGAGATGGGATTACATCCCACCTTGTTCGCCGTAACCGTCCAACTGTACGTTCCGGGAGCGAGCCCGGAGTACGCCACGCTGGTGGTGGTCAGTCCGGTCTGAGTCGGCGGCGTGATCGTGCCGCCCAGACTGTCCTGCAGCAGCACGTCGTACGTGTCCGCGGCGACGTCCGTCGCCCACGAGAGCGTTCCGCTCGAAGGAACGGTCGAGGCGTTCGCCGGCAAGATGCTGGTGAATGCCGCCGGGCATGGAATCGCGATCGCGAAGGCCTGACCGAAAGTTCCGTTCCCCGACCCGTCCTGACCGTAGCTCTGCCAGGTCACGACGAATCTTCCCTGATCGTTCAGGGAGACCGACGGATTCACCTGGCCGTTGGTGGTGTACGTGTTGACCATGAAATCGGAGCCGATCGGCGTTGGCGTCACACTGCTGCCGTCGAAGACGATCCCTCCGATTCCGCTGCCGCTCCCATCGAGCATCTGGGCGCGACGCTTTCCGCCGTTCGCGGTGGCAGAGGTTCTCGGGGACCCTGTCTCGCTCACGACTCGGCCGCCGGATTTCGCCCCGATCAGGGCGTACGGACTGCTGTTCCAAACCACCACGAAATGGCCACCCGAATCGAGTGCAACCGCGGGCCGATTTTCGTCGTAACTCGTATCCTGATTGACCTGGAACTCTCCTCCGACCTGCGCGCCGGTGGAGTCGAACCTCTGTCCGAAGATGTCGTATTGCGCTCCGTAGAACTGCCTGCTCGCCCACACCACGACGAAGTTCCCGCTCGCATCCATCGACACCGCAGGAAGAAGCTGCCTGTCTGTCGTGTAGGTATTGACCATGAACGGAGAGCCCGGCTGAATCACTCCGTTGGGGTCGTAGCGTGCGGCCCAGACGTCGTCGCTCGATCCGGATGTGTACTCTTCCCACACCACGACGAAATTTCCCGTCGAATCGGTCGCGACCGCAGAAGGATAGGAGGTCGATGCATACGAGGAGACGACGAACGGCGTGACGAGGGTGTTTCCTCCGCTGTCGAACCGGCCAGCCTTGATTCCACCATACGGATCATTCCACGAGACGACGAAGTTCCCACTTCCGTCCATCGCGGCGCGAGGCTGCGAACTGGTGAAGCTGGTGTACGTACTGGCGATCGTGATCTCACCGGTCACCGGAGTCCCGTTCGCCG
Organism: uncultured Acidobacteriota bacterium; assembly: GCA_963741955.1. Lineage (GTDB taxonomy): Bacteria > Acidobacteriota > Thermoanaerobaculia > Gp7-AA8 > Gp7-AA8 > CAVUKB01. The sequence goes on along the minus strand of CAVUKB010000010.1, from coordinate 52,013 downwards.
AGAAGACGCGGGCAACCGGCTCGCCCGCGTAATACCCGCTCGATCGATCCCAGGCCACCACGAACTCGCCGGTCGGTTTCATGCTGATGCTCGGCTGAGTATTGTTGTAGGCGCTCGCCGTGCTGACCTGGAAGTCTCCACCGAGAGAGGCGGGAGTCGAATCGAATTGATGGGCCGCGATCGTCCCTGCCAGGAGATCGTTCCAGACCACGGTGAAATTGCCGGCCCCGTCCACGGCCACGCCGGGTGACATCTGGTCGCCGGCCGTCGCGGCGTTGATCTGGGTTTCTGAACCGATCGGGGTCTGTGCGACCACCGCCAGCGGAATGAAGAGAGAAAGAACCAGGACACGCAGCACCGCCGTCGGACGCATGAACAACCTCCTCGAAATTTACCGAGACGGAAATGCTACCACAACGGGAATGGCGGGAGAGAGTGAGCCGCCATGGTCGAGGCGCATCTCCCCCGTTTCCGGCGTCGATCACTCAGTATCGGAATCCTGGTTCAGCGCCGACAGCGTCTCCCCCCGCGCGGCAGTCGTTTCACCCAACGCCGCAAGAAGCTCCGCCAGACGGGCGTGGTACGCAGCTGACCCCGCCCGCAAAGCGGCGAGATCCGAATGGCTCGCGACCAGGGAAGACTCGATCTGCCGGATACGCTCGCGCTCGACGAGGAGTGGCGGCACTTTGCTCGAAGCCTGTGCTCTTCCCCCCTCCGCATGGCCGCTCGTGCTCGCCTGCGAAGGAATTCCGCGCGGAGTCAGCGCAGCGGAATGGCGAAAGAACCCGATCGCTTCGTCGTATAGCCCCGCGCCCGAGTAAATCACGCCCAGATTGTAGAAGAGGACATCGTTCTGCGGCGCTGCTGCGACCGCCTCGCGGTACTGGCGCGTCCCCGCATTCCAGTCATCCAGGCTCAGCGTCCGGCCGAGCATGTAGTGGAAGTGCCCGATCAGATTCTGCGTCAGGAAGTCTTTCGGAACCGCCGGATCGAGCTCGCCGTCGAGATGCAGGGACTCGATGCATCGAGGGGGCGCCGGGCGCCCACTTCGCCAGGCCCGGAACAGCGGTCCGACCGGTACGATCTCCAGTCCGGGAACTCTCCAGTTGGGATCGTGCGTGAAGAAGACCGGATCGACATCTGGATCGAACGTGAAGTTCGGGTAATGTGTCCCGCCGACTCCTTCCATCAGAAGCTTCACGTCGGGCCTCACGTGTTCGACGTCGTGGAGATAGATCAGCACGAAAAGGACGTTGTCGTCGTTCGCGAAGAGCGTCGCGCCGGGAGGAAGGCACTCCAGGACCTGCCGGGAAAAATCTTCGGCGATCCGGAACCTCGAGCGGTCGTATCTCGGATACGCAACCAGCGCCGTCGCGAGCGGAATGATGAGGACTGCAGCTGCGAGCGGCCGCGGAACGAACCGCGTCATCGAGTCGAGACCGAGGGCGGCGAGAATCGCGGCCATCGCGTACGCAGGAATGTAGTACCGATGCCAGACGAAGATGTCGTGCTGCGATCCGTGCATTCCGACCACGAGAACGTTCAGCGTGATCACCGCGAGCGGGAGTATCACCGGCCACCGCTTCCGCCTCCAGAGCACCATCCCTACGATCGCGAGCGGCACTCCGACCCATACGAGCTCGGTCAGGAGGCTCGCTCCGAAATCGGCGCCGATGCGCACGAAATCGAACGGCGTCTCGATCCACGATCGACCCCAGAACTCGCGCCGCAGGATCACGTCCAGAGTCCCGCGGAGCGTCTCCGGATCGTCCCAGTTCAGGACCGGATGCATCCTCGCGCGGATCGGGAGGTACAGATACGGGAGAAGACCGGCAACAAACGCGGCCGCCGACGCACCGAGCAACTTCCACTGCCGGAGAACCGCCGGCTCGCACCAGACCACCGCGATTGCGAGCGCGATGGCGTAGACGGCCATGAAGGTGTGGTTCGCCGCACCCAACCCGCAGACGACCGACGCAAGCACGAGGCTCGAGGTGCGGCGGGTGCGGAACCACCGGAACGCGAGGAGTGTCGCCAGCGCGACGGCGAGCGCGTTCAGCGAGTAGACGCGCTGGATGTTCGCTTCGGCCCAGAAACTTCCGGAGAATGCGAGAAGCAACCCCGCAAATGCCGCTGCGATCCGTCCGGCTCCCGTCTCCCGCACCGCGAGCGCGAGAACTCCCACTGCAGCCGCGGCGAAGAGCGCGCTGAAGATGCTCATCCGCCATGCGATCGACCCGAAAGGAAAAACGAGCGTCCACAGCTTGCCGAGAAGGACGTACAACGGGTACCCGGAGGGATGAGGAATCCCCAGCACGTGCGCGGCCGTGACCAGCTCGCCGCTGTCGCCCACGAAGATCGTGCGACAGGCTCCGGAGACGTAGACCGCGAACGTCGCGATGGCGAGGACTGCAGCCAGGAGCCGGTCCGGCCCGGAAATGCCGTCCCGGACCCTCTTTCCGACGGAAGACAGTGGCTCCGGAGGTGTCATGTCTTCAGTTTCATCGCGGAAGACCGCGGCCTCACTTTCCGGGGGCAGCGGTCTGTTTCCGGGTGAGCGCCTCGAGATTCGCCTTGAACAGCGCGTTGTCCGGCTCGATCTCCAGCGCTTTGCGGAGCGCCGCGGCGGCGGCCTCGCGGTCGCCCATCAGATACGCGACGTTGGAGCGGTACTGGTAGACGAGCACGTACCGTGGCGCGAGCTTCTCCGCCTGGTCGAGCTTCGACATCGCGTCGGCGTACGAGCCCCGGCGAGCATCATCCGCCGCGGCCCGCGCGAGCTCCCACGCCTTCTTCTCCTCGGCACTCTTCGGGGCATCCGGATCAGTGGAGACGCCGAGGCGTGTCAACGCCTTCTGCGACGGCTCGTACTGCGGATTGTAACGGAGCGCAGTCTGGTAATCGCGAATCGCGGCGTCTCGCTCGCCCTTTCTCTCGTGGAGCACCGCGCGGTTGTGGTACGCCTCCACGTTGAGCGGCTCGAGCCGGATCGCAGCGTCCAGTTGCTTCAGCGCGTCGTCGTATCTCCCGAGCGCCCCGAGGGCCCCGGCGTAGCTCGCGCGAAGATGTCCGTCGTCCGGACTCTTCTCGACCAGCTTGCGGTATGCCTCCACCGCTTCCTTGTACTTCCCTTCTTCGAACAGAATACCGGCGATGTTCTCGTCTCCGGTCGGCGAGGTCGCCCCGAGATAGCCGAGACTGCGGAGGTGCTCGAGCACTTCGGGGTCGACGTTCGAATCGGTGGTGCGGACCTCGGGGACGGCCTTCCCGCTCTCGTACGTCTTCACGCGCACGAGAGGCGCGACGTCGATTCCGGTGGTCATCGCCCGTCCCGGCATGTCCGCCGCGGCCGGGACCTTCTCCAGTGCGAGAACCGTCGGCGCCACGTCGAGGATGGTCGGCTCGCCCAGCGATCCTCCCCGATTCACGTGAGCGCCGTATGCGTACGAGATCCCGCGCAGGCGATGGAACCGCTCGCTCACCCGGCGCATGTCGCGCGTCTTGCTCGGATCGTCCTGAAGCGCCCCGAGCTCGAATCCGTGATCGGAAATGACGATCAGAGTGGTGTCGTCGTCCATCGCGTCCATGTAGCGTCCGACGATCCGGTCCGCCTCGACGTACATCTGCTCGACCGCGTCACCGTACTTCTTCTGCTGCGCGGCGAGCTCGCCGGAAAGACTCTCCGCCCGGAAGAGATGGCCGAACAGATGCGAGACACTGTCGACCCCTTCGATGTAGACCATCAGGACGTCCGGCCGCTCCTTCTTCCACAGATCGAGTCCGATCGCCGAATAGCTCTCCGCCGTCGCGTACGCCCACTTGAAATGGCCGACCGGATCTTCGAACCGGAACGGTCGATTGAACTCCTCGGGTGAGATGTGCAGAAACCGCGAGACCTCTTCGTAGCTCACGTCCTGCGGACGGCGGACCAGAGGTGCGATCTCCTGCTCGAGCTCGGGCGGGTACGTATTCGCGGTCTTCGGCGCGTTCCGGTCGAACCCCTCCGGAAAGAGGAAGTGGTACGCGACATGGTCGCTCACGATCGAGCCGTTCACCGTCTCCGGCGGCCAGGTGGCCCACCAGCCGACGACGTCCACCTTCCGCCCGGCCTCCGAAAGGATGTTCCAGAGCGCCTTGACCTTTCGCATCCGGCTGGTCACCGGGATCTGCTCTCCGGTCACGGGATTGACCGCGACGAAGTGACCGATCCGATGCTGGTCGGGCGTCTTTCCGGTCGCGATCGTGGTCCAGATCACGGGGCTGAGCAGAGGCTTCGCGCTCAGCAGAGGAGCGTACGCACCTTCCTTCCGCATCTTCGCGAAGTGAGGGAGTTTTCCCTCCGAGACCAGAAGATCGATGGTGTGCGGATCCGCTCCGTCGATTCCGAGGACCATGACCCGTCCGTGGTCGGATCGACCGTGACAGGAGAGAACGAGAAGAGCGGAGACGAGAACGAAGGCAGCCCTGCGCATGGTGGATGTGCGAAGTTAGACCTCTGTCCGCTTTCCGTCAAGGGAGACGCACGAACCACGCGGCGATACGATTCGAAGCTCACGCACCAGCAGCGTGCGATCGCTCCCTCGCTCGCGCGAGCTCGCGCCGGGCTGACTCGATCCCGACCAGGGCGCGCAGAACTTCCGCAACACTCCACGCCTGCGCGATGCAGCCGCGCGGCGCGTAGGGCGCCTCCGCGTCGAAGACTTCGCTGATCGTACCGATACCGGCTTCCTTCAGATGCGCTTCGAATCCGTCCAGAAAACCACGCAACCCCGCGATGTCGTCCGGATGCTCCCTTCTCCAGGCGTCGATGAACGGCCCGATCAGCCACGCCCACACCGTTCCCTGGTGGTACGCCTCGTCGCGCGCCCGGAGATCTCCGACGTACTGCTGCCGATAACCTGCTTCGCCGCGCGCCAGCGAGCGAAGCCCGACCGGAGTGAGAAGCTCCCGGGCCGTCACTTCCAGCACCGCTCCCCAGCGGGAAGGATCGAGCACCGGATTCGGCAGAGAGATCGCGAACAGCTGATTCGGCCGGAGCGACGGGTCGTCTCCATTCTCCCCATCCAGCACGTCGTAGAGGTAGCCTCCGTCCGAATACCAGAAGCGGCGGTTGAATGTCTCCGCCATCCTCGCGGCGCTCTCTCCGAATCGGCGAGACTCCTCCGGAGAGTTCTCCTCTTCGAGCCAGCGCTCCATCAGCCGCAGCGCGTTGTAGTACAGCGCGTTGATCTCGACTGCCTTACCCCGTCTCGGTGTGACCACCCAATCACCGACCTTCGCATCCATCCACGTCAACTGCAGTCCCTCCGCTCCCTGACGCAGCAGCCCGTCCTCCGGATCGACACCGATTCCGAAGAGCGTCCCCTCGCGATGGCATCGAAGGATCTCCGCGAGACGAGGGAGAAGCTCGATCAGCAGCCCGCGATCGTCCGTGTATTCGACGTAGCGATCGATGGCGTGAAAGAACCAGAGGGTCGCATCCGCAGTGTTGTACAGACCTCGCTGGTCACCCTCGGGAAACATGTTGGGGATCAGTCCGTGATCGACGTATCTGGCGAACGTCCGGAGGATGCTCGCCGCTTCGCGCGCTCTTCCGGTCACCAGCGCCAGCCCTTCGAGGCTGATCATCGTGTCCCGTCCCCAGTCCGTGAACCAGTGGTAGCCGGCGATGATGGTCCGCGGCTGCTCGCCCACCGCCTCGATCCTGCTCACTTCCGCCGCCCGGGTCTCCGGAACGGTGATGAACTGGTCTGCGGCGAGCAGCAGTTGCGGACCGAAACGGACCTGTGCCCGCTCGTCCGCGAGATCGAGCAGACGACGGCGGCGGTGCACCTCGTCCGCAACCGCGTCGCTGCAACGGAGCGTCTGGATGCGGCTCCACTCTTCGGTCGACGCGATGATCCCCGCCTCTTCTCCCGGCTCGATCTCGATACGGTAGCGGCCCGGGATCCAGAGAGATCCTTCGTACTCGTATCCCCGTCGCCGCTCGACCCGGTATGCGACGGAAGGGCTCTCGTCCACGACCTCGAGGTCTCCCGGATTCTCGCCGTAGAGGTGGAGACGGAGGGGCGGAAAGTCTCCGGTGGTCCGCACTTCCCAGCTCGCCTCTTCGGGAACGAGCTCGCAGTGGTCGGGAAGGGGACCCGAGACCAGATCCTCGTGTCCGCGAAAGTGGATCGCCGGGCGGATCTCGATCACGAGAGGAGCGTCGCTGCGGAGGACGCGATAACCGATACACGTCGTGTTCTGCAGATGCGGCATCACGACGCGTTTCTCGAGCTCCACCGACTCGTTTCGAAAGCGCCAGACCGGCAAGCCGTCCTCGAGACGAAACTCGTCGAGGAAGTCGGGATCGGGCCACGTCACGATTCCGTTCCTGTCGTCGCGTCCGCCGAGCTCGAGCCGCCGGCCATCACCGAGCACGACGGTCTCCTGGAGTGCGTTGAGCATCACGCTGCGGCCGAGTGGTGAGGCGAGTGCGGCGATCAGCCAGCCGTGATAGCGCCGGGTGTTGATGCCCGCGATCGTTCCGGAGGCGTATCCGCCAAGGCCATTCGTCACCAGCCATTCACGGGTGAGAAGTTTTTCTGCATCCTGGCCGCGCGTCCATGCGGAGAGGGTCACGGCTGAAGACGCGGGCTCCCGATCCGTTCTCGCGTCGAAATTGTTCATGCCCCGTTGACGAATGCACAGACCCTGCAAGGAGGGGCCAGCATGGGATTTCTGAGAGCGTCTGGTTGCCAGGAGTCTGCGCGGTAGAAACTGTCCTACTGCGAAAGCGGATCAGCGGTCCAAATCCGGGCTGCCGGTGGGAGCAGCCGACGCATTCGTTCTGTAACGACCGCAACTATGCGAATATTATTCACCGAAATGATTAGTTCAGCGACGATAATGCGCAGTTCTCGATGTATTGCAGAATAAAATTCATGATCTCGCCTGTGGCAGGTACGGGGTCCCCTCACTGCCGCTCGCCGCTCTACGCCAGGACCATGGCCGCGTTCCCGGGAATCGTCCACGGCCCGTCGGGATCGGGGGCTTCCACACCGGAGCCTCCGTAGTCGGGATGCTCGCTGGACCAGAGGAGGCTCCATCGCCCTCCCTCGACCGGGGCGAGGAGAGGCTCGGGAGCGGGGTCGAAGCGGAGGTCGCGGCCGAGATTGACGATCAGCAGCCGGTCCCGGCCGTCGGGCTGGAAGAAGCGCAGCACGAATGCTTCGTCGGCCAGGACGGCTCCGTCGATCCGGCCGGGCTCCCGTGACGCGAACGCGAGGTCGTCGCGGCGGAGACGGAGCAGATCGCGGATGAGCTGCCACGTCTGTCGGCTCGATTCGTCATCGTTGCGGACGAAGCGGCAACGCTCGAACGTCGTGCGGTCGCCGGGATCGGGAAGGATCTGCTGCACGTCCGAAGCGGAGACGGCGCGGAACTGCTGCAGGAACTCGCCCCGCCCCTCGCGGACGCGGCGGGCGAGCTCCGGTTCATGGTCGGCGAAGTAGAGAAAGGGCGTCTCCGACCCGAGCTCTTCTCCCTGGAAGAGCATCGGAGTCCAGGGTCCCAGCAGGAGGAGCGACATCATCGCGCGCAGCTCCGCGGGCGCGGCGAGGCTCGCCAGACGTGATCCGCGCGCGGAGTTCGCCACCTGATCATGGTTCTCCAGATAGCCGATGAACGCGTGCGCCGGAACTCCGGAAGTCGGCGTCCCTCGTCGCTTCTTCTGCCAGCTGTAGTGCTGGCCCTGATAGAGAAAGCCTCTCTTCGCCGCGGAGATCAGCTCCTGCGGTTTGCCGTAGTAGTCGCTGTAGTACGCGTCGTTGCGACCGGTGAGGGCCACGATCGCGGAATGATGGAAGTCGTCGTTCCAGATCCCGTCGAATCCCCAGCCACCCTCCTCACGAGGCCGCACGATCCGGCTCTCCTGCGGCTCGTTCTCCGCGATGAGAAGGAGCGTACGGCCGGCAAATCTCGCTCGCAGTGTTCTCTCCATCTCCGACACGATGTGCTCCCGGCTCTGGTCGAACATCGAATGTGTCGCATCGAAGCGGAGACCGTCGATGCGGTATTCGTCGAGCCAGTGGACGGCGTTCGAGACGAAGAACTCCCGGACTTCTCGCGAGCCCGGACCGTCGAAGTTCATCGCCTCTCCCCACTCGTTCCGGTAACGATCGGTGAACCACGATCGGGTGAAGTGTTCGAGATAGTTCCCTTCGGGCCCGATGTGGTTGTAGACCACATCGAGGATCACTGCGAGCCCGAGCCGATGCGCGTCGTCGACGAATCCGCGGAGCTCGTCGGGCGTGCCGTAGAGATGGGTGGGAGCCCAGAGATCCACTCCGTCGTATCCCCAGCCGAAACCGCCCGCGAACTCCGCCACCGGCATCACCTCGAGCACGGTGATCCCGAGCTCCCGCAGAGCGGGAAGAAAGGCGCGCGCGCCCTCCCACGTTCCCTCCGGCGAGAATGTTCCTATGTGAAGCTCGTAGAGGACGTTGCCGTTCGGATCCGGCCCCCGCCACTCGCGCGAGCGCCAGTCGAACGAGGCCGGATCGGTCACCTGGGAGGGCCCATGCACACCCGACGGCTGGAAACGCGATGCGGGATCGGGGAGGATCCGCCCGGAGTGCGGGAGCCGGAATCCGTAAAGATCGCCGGGAGCTGCTCGATCGACGTGCAGCTCGAACCAGCCGGCCCCCGCCGGCTCCATCGGAATGGCTCGACCGGAGTCGACCCGTTCCATCTCCGGGTCGATCACCAGATCGATTCGGTCGTGACCGGGCGCCCAGACGCGGAACTCCACTCCTCCGGCGGTAAGCTCGGCTCCGAAACGATGCCGGCGAGATCGGCGATGCGACATGAGAGTCGACGAATTGCCGAACTCGTGCCCAACCGGAGTCATCGCGACTCTCCGCACCTGTGCGGTGAGATCATCCTCGATTTCTCGAAGCCCGGCGTCGTATGGTTGTCCGGACAGCATGAGAATCATTCCACTCGGAACGAGCGCCGGAACGCCGACCCTCCGGCGGAACGTGGCGTCCTTCGCCATCGGTCTCGAGCGCGGCTGGCTCCTGATCGACTGCGGCGAGGGAACGCAGTACCGCCTCCTCGCCGCACCGGTACGTACCGGCCGCCTCGATTCGGTACTGATCAGTCATCTGCACGGAGACCACGTGTACGGCCTCCCCGGGCTCCTCGCATCATTGAGTCTGAACGGAAGGAGTGCGCCGCTGCCGATCTACGGACCGGCCGGGCTCGGAAAGCTTCTCCACGCCGTGCACGGTGCGGCTTCCGTCCATCTCGGCTTCACCATCGAGATCCACGAGATCGGCGATGAAGAGATCCGTCGCACACCGGGCTACCGGATCGAAGCGCACGAGCTCGAACATTCCGTCCCCTCGTTCGGGTTCCGCCTGGCGGAGGCCGAACGCCCGGGACGGTTCGATCCGGTTCGCGCGCGTGATCTCGGGATTCCCGAGGGGCCGCTCTACGGAAAGCTGCAACGTGGAGAGAGCGTCTCGCTCCCCGACGGACGGGTGATCGAGAGCAGTGCCGTGGTCGCAGCGTCGAGGCCCGGAAAAGTCGTGACCTACTGCACCGATACGCGCCCCTGTGCCGCGAGCGTGGAGCTCGCGCACAGAGCCGACCTTCTTATCCACGAGGCGACGTATGGCGACGACCACGAAAGCGAAGCCCGCGAATACCTCCATTCGACGGCATCCGAAGCCGCCGCAGTTGCGAGAGACGCGGGAGCGAAACGGCTCCTGCTGACCCACTTCTCACCTCGATATGAAGACGTGACCCCATTGCTGCAGCAGGCGCGCGAGCTCTTCCCGGCGACGGAGATTGCGGAGGATCTGGCGGAGTTGGAGGTCTAGCCCGCATTTCTCACACCATCTCTGCTGGGGAGACGGATAGCGGCCTGTCTGCAGCGTTGCGCCCGGCTTCGGCTCCTCGACATAGTCACCACTATGCCTTCGTTGCCGAAGCCGGGCGCGCCTTGCATCCAGGCCACTCTCCGCCTCCTCGCGACGGGACGGTGTGAGAAATGCGGGCCAGGAGTCTGTGGGTTGTCGGTGTACCGCTGGAGCGGTTTGGCTTCGGCCATGCCGGCCGGGCGGAAGCCGCGGCGCTCCTTCGGCATCGACGAAAGGACTCACGGCGTGACGCCAGGATCGCGAGCGCATCGCCTGCGCTCTTCGGTAAGCCTACGGATTCGCCATCACTTCGAGCGCCGCCTTGTCCCGGACTACGAGCTTCGATCCGGTGATCTCCAGGATCTGGCGCTGGCGGAAATCGCTCAGCAGGCGGGTCACGGTCTCCCGTGACGTGCCGATCATCTGCGCGATCTGTTCATGGGTCATCAGAAGCTTCAGCCGGACGCCGCCATCGGTCTGTTTTCCGTTCGCCTCACACCAGTTGAGGATCAGCTTTCCGAGCTTGGCCGCGGCCGAACTGGAGAGTCCGAGGGAGCGGACCTGATCGAACGCATCGTGCAGTTCCGCGCTGAGCTGGCGAGCCACGCGAAACGAGATCTCGCCGTGCTCGTGAAGAAACGCGAGGAACTCCATCCGCTTGATGAACTTCACCTGGCACGGCTCGAGCGTCTCTGCGGTGACTCGATACGGACGTCCCGAGATCGATCCGCTCAATCCGAGCACTTCGCCCGACTCGGCGATCCGGACCACCAGCGTCTTTCCTTCGGAAGAGGATGCGGTCAGCTTCACCCGCCCCTTGCAGAGAACGTACACGCCTCCCGGAACCTGTCCTTCCACGTAGAGAACGGCACCGGCGGGATAGGCGGTCGTATAGGTCAGGGCGTCGAACTTTTCGAGCAGCGCGGTGGCGAGGTCACAGAAAAACGGTTCCGCTCTCCACTCGCATTTCGAGCAGTCATCAATGAGATCAAAGCCGTACGGAGAACGCATCAGTCCTCCGATCCGAGATCGGGACGCCGAGATCTTGCGTTGAATAATTCAACGAAGCTCATCGGTGCCCGATTGTAGTACGGATCCATGAGAAGGGGTGAGGTTTCTGGGCTTCCGGAATCGCAGCCCTGGTGATGCGAAACCGCTCGTCAGCGCCGCACGTCGAGGTCGAAGAATGCGATCGGCTCGCCGCCGGGATCCGCACCGGCATCGAGCTCGATCTCGTACGGCCCGTCCGGAAGGTCGTCCGCCGGAAGCTGGAACGTGACGTCCGGACCCGCCGACGTATCGTGTCGCTCGGCGGTTCCGCTCCAAACCTCGGTGCCGCTTCGCCGCACCGTCGCTCGGTAGACGGCGGCGGCCTCGGCCGGATCGACCGGAACGTGAATCCTGACCGCGTCCGTCCCCTCCGGAATCTTCAGCTCGTTCGCCGATGAACCGCCCCGCGTGACCGCCGTTGCGAGCACGAGATCGATCACGTGAGCGGCAGGGGGAATCTTCTTCCGCTGGATGGAGGGAGTCTCCACCGGCTCGGTGCCGTTCGCGACCTGGGCCGGCTTCGGAACTTCAGCCGTCGTCGACGGCCCGGCCGCCGGGAGGGGTGCGGATGTCCGCGCGATCCGGGGTCTCGATGAAAGAGTCTTCGTCTCGTGAAGGATCATCCCGAAGACCACCAGTCCGACTGCAGCCGCAACGGCGGTCAGAAGCGAGCGGCTGCGGGGGGAAAGGCCCCTCCGTGCCGCCGAGATCGACGCGACGTTGTCGCGTTGCGCACGGTCGATCAGCGCAGCCGTGAACGCGATCTTTCGCTCCATGTAGGGGTACAGCGACCGGAGCTCCGTGATCCGCTCCGCCTCCTCCGCCGGGAGCTCGTCATGGAGGTATGCCTCGAGCATTTCCTCTTCCAGCACCTCGTACTCTTCGAATGCGGAGGAGTCCTCGAACAGACGCCGTTCGAGATCTTCTCTGGCCGGCTCCTCCAGTTCATGGAGAATTCCGAGCTTCATCGTCTGGCGTTCTTCTGCGCTGATCATTGCTGCTTCATCTCCAGCCATGAATGTTCAACGAGCCGGATTCGTTTCCTCGCCGATACACACCGACATGCAGCTTTCCAGTTTCGCGCGGATCCGGTGGGCACGCAGGCGAAGCGCCGACGAGGGAACGCCGATCCTTTCGGCGAGTCGTTTTCGGGTCGTGATCCGGGAGTCGGACGAGTCGCTGTAGTACTCGAGGATCAGCGAACGGCTCTCTTTCCCCACCTCTTCGAGGCAACGGTCGAGACAACGCGAGCGCCGCTCCTTCTCCTGGAGATCGGCGGGATCGGAATCGGAGCTGGCGATGTCTGTGAGCGGAACGGTGCCCTTCTTTTCCTCGGCACGGCGCGACTCGAAGTAGACCAGCCTGGCGACACCGTAGAAATATCCGGAGGGATCCTTCCCTTCGATCTCGACCCCTTCGTGGAGCTTTTTCGCGACACGATCCATCGTTTCGTCCGCAAGCTCGTCGGGACGGAGGGCGCCGCGCCATTCGAAAAGGCGGATCAGACGTCTGCGGATCTCCTCGTACCGTTCGCCCGCCCGCCGGGGGTCGCTGTCGAGCCGGGCGAGAAGTGCTTCGAACGGCGAGCGCGACGGCCCCTCGTCGCGTTTCATCACTCCAGCCCCTCTGATGTCCGCGTCATCGCTCACTTCGGTACGTCCTCTGTCGCCTCTGTCGCACTGCAACAACGACAGCGCATCTGCGCATTCTGATCCCGGATCCTCCGTTCAGCGCCAGTCTCCCTCCAGAATGAAGGCGGCCCAGTAGTAGGGCGAGCTCCAGCGGGGATCGTCGAGCATCGAGATTTTCGCGTTCCGCAGCGCTGCAGCCGGCGTCTCGTGCTTTTCAAGCATACCCCTGTAGAAACGCTCCATGAGAACCGCGGTGGCACGATCGTCCACCGTCCAGAGACTCGCCACGACCCGCGGCGCTCCGGCGTACATGAACCCGCGGGTCAGCCCGATCAGCCCTTCTCCCCGGACCAGCTTCCCGAGCGCCGTATCGCACGCGCTCAGGACGACCAGATCGGCGTCGAGCTTCAGATCGTAGATGCCGTGCAGCGCCAGAAATCCCTCCTGCGGCCGCCCTTTCCTGTCGTATAGCGAGAAGACCAGCCCCGACAGTTCGGGACGCGCGGAATCGACCAGACCATGCGTGGCAATGTGAACGATCGAATATCCAGACAGATCCCCGCTGGTCACGGTCTCGAGCGACGCATCGAAATCGAGCGCTTCCATCCGCCGCGACGCGTCCGGCACCAGTGAAGTGATCACATCAGCTTCTCTTCGTGAAAAGCGGAGGCGCGCCAGATCGACTCCCCTTCCGTTTCCCGATTCGAGAGCTCCCCCCCGGCTCGCCTGCAGGACCGCGTCATGCTCCGCCCCTCCGCTGATCTTCTCCACCCGCGGATCGTCGGGCCGGAAGACCGGATCCGCGATCACCGCGACGGTAGCCTTCGACGCCGGACGGCGCATCCCCTCCGCCAGCAGAACGCCACCCACCGTCGCCGAGGGGAGGTTCACGATCTCGTGACTCCGCACCAGCGGTTGCGGTTTTCCATCTGGTCCGGGAAGCGACAGCACTCCGAACGGGATGTACTGCAGCGTCCCGTCCGCGACCACCAGAAGCCTTCGCTTCTGAAGGGATGCCGCGGCCGGACCGATCACTTGCCTGCCGAGGGCCTCGGCTTCCTTCCCCGATTCCTTTTCGGCGCGCGCGATCCGCGAGCGGAACATGGCGAGCGTCTCTCCCGGGACCGAGCGGTTCCGCTCGCGAAGGAGCTCGTACAGGTGGCGGGCCCGCGCTTCGATCTCCTTCCGCGAAGCGAGCCTGTGGGTTTCGAATCCGTCTCGCGTGACCACCCAGAGCCAGGAGCGCTCGCTCCCGAGCTGAATCTCGACCAGAGCCGTTTGATCGTCGAGGAGCTTCGACTGAATCTCATTCACCCCGAGCGCCTTCGGTGCCGTCAGGGACGCGTAATGTGGATTCTTCTCCAGCAGCTCGGTCGTGACCTTCCGGTAATCGTCCACCAGAGACGAGATCTCCTGTTCCAGCGAATCGACCGCTGCCGCGACGTCGTCAGTCTGATTCGACTGCAGAAGTTTGAGTCGCTTCCGTTCCCGCGACGCGATCCGCTCCCTCAACTCGTTCCGCCGCCCCCACAGCGCAGGATCGAGATCGCGATGCGGATCGACATCCGCCGCTGCGAGCATCTCGACCAGAGTCCGGGCGCGGAGCCGCTCACTCGCATCGAACGCCGCGCGGTCGAGACTCGCGCCGGGAGTCTTCTCGTGCATCTCCATCAGGAGGTCGATGTAGAAGTCGTAGAATCGGCTGACGGTGCTCGAATACGACGCCCTCAGATTCTCGTTCGTGATCCGCTCGCGGAGCGAAGTCGTGATCGCGATCGCCTCTTCGATCCGTTTCCGCGCGCCGGTGAGATCGTTTCCGTCCCGCGCGACCCGCGCAAGACCGTAGAGCGCGTTCGCCTCGTACGTCCGGTCGCCGAGCGAACGCGAGATCGGGAGCGCCTTCTCGAAGGAGTGTTTCGCCCGGGCGGGATCGCGCTCGTCGAGATAGCCCATCCCGAGATCCTGCAGCGTTTCCGCCTCCGCTCTCCGCTCTCCGTTCTTCTCCCAGATCGCGAGCGCCTTCTCCAGACTCGCCCGCGCCTCGGCCGGCTTGCCGAGCTCCCGGAGCGCGTCGCCGCGTCCGCCGAGCGAGTAGGCTTCTCCTCGAACATCTCCTGTCTCGCGGCGGAGAGCAAGCGCCTGTTCGAACTTCGCGAGCGCTTTCTGCGGTTCGTCCCGAGCCATGTAGACGAGACCGATGGTGTGCAGCGAGTGCGCTTCGCCGCGCCGGTCATCGAGCGAGCTGCGGATCTCGAGCGCCCGAGTGAAGTCGGCCAGCGCTCGGTCGTAATCGCCGAGCCGCCGGTAGACGTCCCCCATGTTGTTGAGAGTGCTCGCTTCGCCGCGCCGGTCACCCAGTTCTTTCCAGATCACCAGAGCTTTGCCGTACAGACCGAGCGCCTTCTGCATCTCGTCCATCGACCAGTAGATGCCGCCGAGATTGTGGAGAATCGAAGCTTCGCTCTTCCGGTCGTGCTCTTTGCGGCTCAGCTCGAGCACCTTCTCGTTCGTGCGGATCGCCTCGTCGTAATCGCCGAGGTAGATATTCACCAGGCCGATGCCCTGGAGCGTGAGAAGCTCTCCCCTGACGTCGCCGGACGCGCGGCGGAGAGGGAGCGCGCGCTCGTAGAACGCGAGCGCTTCCTTCTTTTCGCCCATCAGATCACTGACCCACCCGAGACTGTCGAGAGCTGTGCCCTCCTGCCGGAGGTCGGATGCCTTCTCGAAATCGGCGAGTGCCTCCTGATACGCCTCGCGAGCCGCGCGGAGACTCTCGACCTTCTGCTCGTTCACCAGAGCGTCGCCACGCCGGAGCAGATCCTCGCCCGCCAGTCGCGCACGATCCACGTCGGTCGCCGGACGCAGGGGATCGATCCGAAGATCGATTCCGATCTTCTCGGTCGGAGGCTCTGTTGTCGAGACCCGGATCTGGTACTCCCCCTCCGCAGGGCTGACCAGTTCCGCGATCTCCGGCTCGGGCGGTGCGGTGCGATCGACTTCCCGCAGAACCGACCCTGCCGCATCGACGAAAGCGAGCTTCAGGTTCGCATCTTTCTGGACGGCTTCGACCCGGAGAAAGTCTCCCGCGCCGAGGTGGATCGGATGCGAGAAGACGGGAGATTCGTGCGAAATGGAACCGCGGACCACGACAGCCGTCTCTGCGCCGAAGGACGACGCTGCGACGGCAAGCACGAGGATCCCGAAGAGAAGCCCGAGGCGGGAACGGGAAGTCATCGAAAAATGATACTCGACCGCCGCGTTTTCAGATGGATGAATCGATTCTTGTGACCAGGCACCTAGGAGTCTGCGCGGTAGAAACTGTCCTACTGCGAAAGCGGATCAACGGTCCAAATCCGCCCGGATTTTCGGCGAGTAGCCACCGCTACGCACCTCAAATCCGAACGAATTTGGCCTCGTTGCTCCGCTTTCTCGCTACGGACGTTTCTATCGCGCCGACTCCTAGCCCGCATTTCTCACATCGTCTCTGCTGCGGAGCCGGATAGCGGCCTGTCTGCTACGTTGCATCCAGGCTACTCTCCGCCTCCTCGCGACGAGACGGTGGGAGAAATGCGGGCTAAGCGGATCACTGAGATGTCTTGCGATGATGTCGACAGTGCCCTGGGGCTGCGCAGCTCCGCTTCTGCCGAAGCTGCGGCGGCTGCTGCTGTTGCCCCCTCGCCGCGATACGCGGCGGATTACGAATCCGCACTCCTCGGCGGAAACTCACCCTCTTCCCTCGCCGCTCGCCGCCCGCCGCTCGTCGCTCGCCGCTCTCCCCTCGTCGCTCGCTAAGAAAGATAGCGGTCGAGATCTTCCGGTTGGTCGATGTCGTCCAACTCTCGATCGAAGGAGAGGATCTTCGCCTCCTCGTCCGACACGATCAGCGACCGTGCGCCACGATCGCCGCCCATCCCGGCAAGAGCGTCGAAGTGGACCTTCCGGAAGAGCGCAGGAACGCCGGGACCGTCTGCATAGGCGGATGCGACGATCGAAAACGATTGCGCCTCGGCGATCAGACGGTCGATCATCGACGAAGTGATGGAAGGCTGGTCCGCGAGGGTGAAAAGAATCGCATCGATCGATTCGTCGGATCGGATCGCGCGTGCAGCCGCGGCGATCGAGCTCCCGATTCCCTCTACCCACCCGCGATTCTCGACGATCTCCACCCGGAGATCGGAAACGGCGTCGACGACTCCTCCCGCTTCCGCGCCGACGACCACCAGTACGCGGGCCGCGGCGCTCCGGCGTGCCCTGCGGGCCGCACGATGCACGAGCGTCTCGCCATCCAGCAGGATCAGCTGTTTGCACGTGCCCATCCTGCTCGAGCCGCCGGCCGCGAGCACCGCGACCGCGACGGTGAGGTTCTTCCGCGGCTTCATCAGTTTCCAGAGGAAGTACGCGCGACGCTCGACGTTGGAGGCATCTCGACGCACCACCCTTCAGCTCGAATCGGCCTGATCTTACTCCCTCGTCGCAGGTTGGCAGCTCCGAGAGCGAAGTCTGATCGCGAAGAGGATTCGCGCTACTGCGATCGACCGGTTTCGTTGTCGCCGCGATTCGCGGCCTCGACATTGCGCCGGAGCATGCTTCGGAATCGCCACTCCCGCCAGCGATCGTGGCTGTTATCTGCGGTGGAAGGAAAAACCGTGTTGGTCAACGCGAACGGGTCGACCATCGGGTTCACCGTCACGCCAGCATCACCGAGAGTGCCGTAAAGAAGACTCAGCGGCAGCATGAGCGGAAGCCACCGGAGCCGCATGCCGTGCTTCTGGTAAACCACGATACCGCTGAAGGGTTGCTGTTCCGCTTCCGCCCGCTGCCGGGCTTCTGCGAGTATCCGGAGGAGTGCTTCACGCGAATAGTCCGGCGGTGAAGTCGTGCGCGATGAAACGGCGGGAGTCTCTGCGCTCTCCGCCGCGACCGCCGGGATTGCTGTGCCCATCAGAGCTCCGAGCATCAGCACGGCAACGGCCCTCATGACGGTTACCTCCCTTCATTTGGACGGATGTGATGCGTTCGTGGTTGCATGAAAGAAAGATAAGTCCCGGGGCATGGCGACGGCCGTGAAGCTTCGTGAAAACCCCTCGGGCGGGGCCGGACTGCATCGCTCGGGCAGCCCCTGTGATTCGAGTCACAACCGCGAGTGACTTCGGGTGCAGCGACCCCGGCGGCTTCGAATTACTCTGAGCGCACGGTGGCTCGGATCGGATCGCAGACCCGGCAGGAATCAGAGCTCTCGATCCGGATTCATCCGAGCCGGCGGAACCCGGAAGGGCGGCCGGGCCGGCAATTTCAGGACGGAATTTCACTCGGCGGAAGGCGTTAGCGACATCGTTGGAAATCACTGCGGCCGGACGCCGCGGAGATCGCGGGCGCAGACCTTCTGCCCCTGGAGAAAGATGCGAACCTCAGCTCCCCTTTCAGCCGAATTCCATGCCAGGGACCACGCCCTCGGATCTCCCGGCGGGTCTCCCGCTGCGGCCGCGACGAGCGGCCCTGCGATCGAGGCATCCGGACTCTGCCGTCGTTACGGCAGACGCTGGGCCCTGGTCAACATTGCACTGGAGATTCCGCGAGGCGCCGCAGTGATGGTCGCGGGGCGGAACGGCTCCGGAAAATCGACCCTCTTCCGCGTTCTCTCGACCGCAATCCGGGCGGATCGAGGCGAGGCGAAGATCGATGGATTCGATCTGTGGCGCGACCGCGCAGAGGTGCGGAAACGTCTCGCTCTTCTCAGCCACTACGCCTATACCTATGAGGCCCTCACCGCGCTGCAGAACCTTCAGGTCGCGGCACGGCTGATCGGCAAGGATGCGGAGCGCGATGCTCTGATGCCACTGCTGCAGCTGGTCGACCTCGACGGTCGCGCAGACGACGGCGTGAGCACGTTCTCGGCAGGAATGCGCAAGCGGCTCTCCATCGCGCGCACGCTCCTGCAGGATGCGAGCATCGTGCTTCTCGACGAACCGTACGGTCAGCTCGATCCTCCCGGTTTCCGCTTCGTCGACCATCTCTTCCAGCATTTCCGGGAACGTGGGGCGACGGTTCTGATGGCGACGCACCAGATCGAGCGCGGCGCCGCTCTCTGCGATTACGGGCTAGTGCTCGACGCCGGTCGCGCAACGTGGTTCGGCAGCGCGCTCGATCTTCCGAGCCGGAGCGGACTCGACTCGGATGGACTCTCCGAGGGAGGCTTCTGATGCAGTTCATCTCCTCCCTCCACAAGGAAATGCTTCTCCAATGGCGTACCCGCGCGCAGGTCATGGCGATCTTCGCGTTCGGTGCGACCGCGCTCCTCCTGTTCAGTTTCGCGATCGGTCCGAACTCGGAGGCCCTGCGGCAGTACTCCGCGGGATTTCTCTGGCTGGGACTCCTTCTCTCCTCGACCCTGACTCTCGCCGAGAGCTTTCAGACCGAGATGGAGCATCGCGGAATGGAAGGAATGCTTCTGCTTCCCACTGATCCTCGTTCGATCTATTACGGGAAGGCGCTCGCGAACTGGATCCAGCTGACGATTCTCGGGACGGCGCTCGTCCCGGTGATGGTGGTGCTGTACGACGCCGGCACGGTGCGCGCGCTCGCGCTGATCGGCATCATCGCTCTCGGGACGGCCGCGCTCTCGGCCCCCGGAACCATCTACGCCGCGATGGCGTCCCAGGCAAGGGCCAAGCAGACGCTTCTCCCGTTGCTGCTGTTTCCTCTGGTCGTTCCGGTTCTCCTCTCGGCAGTGAAGGCGACTTCGCTGCTGATCCTGGGCGATCCGATGGGGCAGATCCGCTCCTGGACGATGTTGCTGGTGGCATTCAACGCGATTTACTGGTCCCTTTGTGGACTCCTCTTCGGCCGAGTGGTGGAGGACTAAATGACGTCAACGATGAAAAGCAATCCAATGGCGAAGGCGCTGAACGTGCGCTGGCCGGCGGTGATCATGCTGTTCGGGGGCATTCTGCTCCTGACCGGTTCGTACCTCGGACTCTTCGTCGCTCCACCGGAAGAGTTCATGGGGAACGTACAGAGGATCATGTACGTCCACGTCCCGACGGCGTGGAACGCGATGCTCGCGTTCACCTGGTCGTTCATCTGCGCACTGATGTTCCTCTTCAAGTCGGAATGGAAGTGGGACTCGCGCCTGGAAGCCGGAGTCGAGGTGGGAATCATCCTCGCCGGGCTCCTCTGCATGCAGGGATCGATCTGGGCCAAGCCGACCTGGGGAGTCTGGTGGGACTGGGATCCGCGGCTGACCACGATGGCGGTACTGCTGTTCGCGTTCATCGGAATCATGGCCCTTCGGCATTTCGTCGATGATCCGGTCCGGCGGGCCGTCTGGTCGGCGGTCGCGACGATCATCGCCTACGTCGACGTGCCGATCGTCTACTTCTCGGTCAAGTGGTGGAACTCGCTGCACCAGTCGCAGTCGACGCCGCACACCGTCTCGCCCGCGTTCTATCTGCCGTTGCGCATCAATGCATTCGGCATTCTGTTTCTGATGATTGGTCTGATGATGATGCGCAGCCGGGCCGCTGCGCTCCGCCTGCAGAGCGAGCTCGCGCCTCCTCTTCCCGAGGCGCCCGTGGTGGCGGATCTGAATCGAGGCCCGGTCGCAGGAGGTGCGCAATGACGGGTGTAGTTCATGGTGGCTGGCAGTTCGTCTGGGCCGCGTACGCAGTGACTGCCGCGGTCTACGGGTTCTACGTGATCTCGGTCGTTCTCAGGTACCGCGCCGAGCGGGCGAGATTTCGGCGTGAAGCCGGATCGGCGGAGGTGAATTCATGAGCGAGCAGATCGCATCGGTGGAAACGAAGATCCCGCGTCGCGCCGGTAACACGAAGACGTTCGCGATCATCGCGCTTCTCGTCGCTGCGGCGGCGTTCGTAGCCATCACGGTGGGCGGCATCGGCAAGAATCTCGTCTACTACTGGACTCCGAGCCAGCTCCACAAAGCCGGAAACAAGGCCTATGGCGCCACGATCCGCCTCGGCGGGCTCGTCGCTCCCGGCTCGATCAAGTACGGCAAGACCGCTTCTTCACTGGAGTTCGACGTCACCGACAAGAAAGCAACGGTGCACGTGAAAGCCACCAGCATGCCTCCGCAGATGTTCCGCGAGGGGATCGGCGTGGTGGTGGAAGGAACCATGACCCGCGGCGGCTGGTTCGAGAGCAACCGTCTGATGGTTTCCCACAACAACGAATACCGTGCACCGAAGCCCGGCGAACAGATCGACTCGGAGAAGATGATCAAGTCGACCGTCGGCATCGGAAAGGATAAGTAATGATCGCCCCACTCGGTCGAGGACTGGTCCTCATATCGCTTCTGATCGCGACGATCGGTGCGATGGTCGGCTTTGCCGCCGGCTCGCGTCAATCCGTGGTCGGTACCCGCTGGACCCGCCGTTTCGCGTACGCGTACTCGCTGGTGATCGCGCTCGCGAACGCGGTCATGATCTACGCGCTGCTGGTTCACGACTTCTCCGTCAGCTACGTCGCCCACGTCGGCTCGCGTCTCACTCCGACCTGGGTCACCATCGTCAGTCTCTGGTCTTCGCTCGAAGGCTCGATCCTCTTCTGGGGACTGATCCTCGGCGTCTACATCGCCGCGGCGACGTTCTTCACCCGCGACCGGCACCCGGAGTACATGCCGTGGGCAATCGGCACCTGGCTCGCCGTCGGAGCGTTCTTCAGCTTTCTGATCTCCGGCCCCGCCAATCCGTTCGGCACGGTTCCTTTCCCGCCGATGGACGGCCCGGGACCGAATCCGCTCCTGCAGAACCACATTCTGATGGTCGCTCACCCGCCGTTTCTTTATCTCGGTTACGTGGGGATGACCATTCCGTTCGGCCTCGCTTCGGCCGCACTTCTCACCGGCCGGCTCGGACATGCGTTCCTCAAGCCTCTCCGCACCTGGACTCTGATCCCCTGGATCTTTCTCACCATCGCCATCATGCTCGGCGGCTGGTGGGCGTACGAAGTCCTCGGGTGGGGCGGCTACTGGGCCTGGGATCCGGTGGAGAACGCGTCTCTGCTGCCATGGCTCACGGCGACGGCGGCAGTCCATTCGCTGATCGTGCAGGAGCGAAAGGGAATCCTCAAAGGATGGACGGTGACGCTCCTTCAGGCCACGTTCCTCCTGACCATTCTCGGCACCTTCATGACCCGTTCGGGCGTGTTCAATTCGGTGCACTCCTTCACCCAGAGCGCCATCGGCCCGACCATCCTCGCCTTTCTCGCCGTCGCTCTCCTCTGGTCGGTGGTGCTCCTCGCGCTGAAGATCGACAAGCTCTCACCGGAAGGAGAGATCGAGGGAGCGGCCAGCCGGGAATCGATGTTCCTGGTCAATAACCTCCTGTTCGTCCTCTTCACCTTCACGGTACTGATCGGCACTGCCTTCCCGCTGATCGTCGAAGCGATCCGCGGCTCGCAGATGAGCGTCGGCCGGCCGTATTTCGACCGGATGGCGGTTCCGATCGGGGCGGCCCTCCTGTTCATCATGGGAGTGGGTCCCGCGCTCCCATGGGGTCGTGCGACGAAGAAGCAGGTGATCCGTTCGCTCGTCCCTCCGATCATCGGTGCGGTCGTGGTCACGGTTCTCGGATACGTGCTCGGAGCCCGCAACCCGTGGACGCTCCTCACCCTGGCATTCGGCGGCTACACCGCACAGATCACGCTTCGCGAGATGTGGCTTCCTTTCATCCAGCGCGTCCGCGGTCGCGGTGAGAACATCGGAAGCGCCTTCGTGAACGCGCAACTGATTCGCGGCCGCCGGCGCTTCGGTGCCTACATCGTGCACGCGGCGGTGGTGGCGGTGATCGTAGCCATCGCAGTGAGCAGCACCATGCAGATCTCTCGCGAGTTCGAGTTCCGTCCCGGACAGAGCGAGAAGATCGGCGCGTACACCCTGACTCTCCAGAGCGTCGAGGTGGTACCTGAACCGAACCGGGAGGCGACCATCGCGCGCTTCGCCGTCTCGCGCAACGGGAAGCAGATCGCCACGCTCGAGCCGCGCATGAATCAGTATCTCGCCATGCGCGAGCCGATCGGAACGCCGGACGTCCTCTCGACTTTCGGCGGCGATCTCTACCTCTCCGCCATGAGCATCGACGCGAGTCAGCAGACCGCCGGCATCCACGCGATGATCAATCCGCTGGTCGGCTGGATCTGGTTCGCGGTTCTGATGATGGGATTCGGCGCGCTGGTCACCCTCATCCCGACGCGATCGGCGGCCACGAAGCAGGTCACTTCCTCCGAGCCTCTGGGCATCGAGCCCGCTCCCTCCGGATCCCAGATCGCGGGAGGCGGACAATGAATCGCATCGTTCTCGCGGTAGGGCTGTTGATCTCCGCCGTTCTGATCGGCGTTCTCTTCGTCAATCTGGGGAAAGATCCCCAGAGGATCGATTCGCCCCTGATCGGCAAGCAGGCTCCGGACTTCACGTTGAAAGAGGCCGGAATCGACCGGAGTCTTTCTCTCGCGTCGCTTCGCGGAAAACCGGTGGTGGTGAACTTCTGGGCCACCTGGTGCCGTCCCTGCTTCGAAGAGAATCCGGTCCTGACCAGCGTGGCCAGGAGCATGGGGTCAGACGTCCAGTTCGTCGGCGTCGTCTTCGATGATACGGAGCCGAAGATCCTCTCGTTCATCCGCGAGAACGGAACGTCGTACCCCCACGTGATGGATGAAGAGGGGAAGACCGCGATCGCGTACGGCGTCGGAGGCGTTCCGGAAACCTTCTTCATCGATCGAACCGGAAAGATCGTTTCGAAATATGCGGGACCGATGAGCCCGGACGACCTGATGAACGGGATCGCCCTCGCCTCGGGAGGTGCTCGTTGACCCGAAAGAACTGGCTCCTCCTGATCTCACTGATCGTCGCAGTCTCTCTTCCACTCCTTGCACAGAGCGGCCCGACCGAGACCGGAGCTCCCGACGCGGCGCAGCTGGTCGGCCCCCCCGCCGGAGCCCCTCTCAGTGCGGCCGCGCTCGACCAGAAGACTCACGAGCTCGCGGGACAGCTTCGCTGTCCGGTATGCCAGGGACTCTCCGTCGCCGACTCCCCCGCGACGATGGCCGTGAACATGAAGCGGCAGGTCCGGGAGCTTCTCGAGCGCGGCTTCACCGACGACCAGATCCTGAAGTACTTCCAGCGCGCCTACGGCGACTTCGTCCTCCTCAATCCTCCGATGAAGGGCATCAACTGGCTGGTCTGGCTGATGCCCGTGGCGATTCTCCTGATCGGCGGCGGCGTGGTCGGCCTCTCGATTCGTCGGCTTCGGAAACCATCCGCGACCGCGGCCGAAAAGGAATCTGCGCCGGCGGAAGCCGAGCTCGCAGATCCGGATGCCCTCCCCGACGATCCCGATCTCGCGCCGTACGTTCTACGGGTGCGCGAGCTCGCCTACGGATGGCCGGGCGGAGTCTCGCCGGCCCGCGCTGCATCCAACTCTGACTCGAAGGAATGAACATGCCCTCTTCCAATGTCGACTGGGTCCCGACGATCGGGATGTTCGTCATCGCGCTCGTGGTGGGCGCCGTCATCGTATATCTCCTCAGCCGGCGGAGCGGGGCCTCGCCCCGGATTCCCTCCACCCTCGATCTCGAGCTTCGGGATCTGGCCGGGAAACGCGATGCTCTGATCCAGCAGCTCCGGGAGCTCGAAGACACCGCATCCAAGCGGACCGCCTCGCAACTCTCGTCGGAGCGAACCCGGCTCGAGATCGAAGCCGCCGAAATCCTCCGTCAGCTCGATCGCGCGCATGCTGGTGACCTGACCCCGACCGCCGCGGTGACCGGCACCTCAGCAGGCACGCACGGGACCGGATCGGCTCTCTCCGAAGAGCCGGAGGCCGTCCCATCCGGCTTCCTTGCTCAGCACCCCGCCTTGAAGGGATTTCTGTGGGGCGCAGGTTCGATTCTCGTCATCGGCGGTCTGGCATTCTTCGTCAGCCGCTCGGCTACCGACCGGAATCCGAATGGCTCCCCGACCGGCGGGGGAATGGAGATGCCCGCGTCGGCCCAACAGCAGCCGCAGATGGATCCGGCGATCGCTCAGCAGATCGAGATGCTGCAGAAAGCGGTCGACGAAAAGCCCGACGACTTCGGGCGCCGGCTCGATCTCGCCGCAGCCTACCTGATGGCCAACGACATGATGGGGGTCTTCAACCAGACTCAATACGTACTCGACAAGGATCCGAACAACGCGCGTGCACTCAGCTACCAGGCCCTGGTCCGGCTTTCGATGAACCAGGGAGACATGGCGCTGGAGATGCTGAAGAAAGCCACCACCATCGACCCCGATCTCCTCGATGGATGGGTTCATCTGGCACTGGTGCAGTTCCAGCTCGGTCACCCCGACGAAGCAAGAGCGGCCATCGACGAAGCTGCCAGACACCACCCGGATCAGAAGGCAGCTCTCGACCGTCTTTACGGTGAGCTCGAGCGTGCCTCCGCTGCCCAGTCGAGCGGAGCTCAGGCCGCGATGCCCGCGGCCACTCCGGCCGCAGCCCCCGATGACGGCCGGAATGTCGGGATCGATCTGGAGCTCGATCCGTCGGTTCGCAGCAGCGTCTCCCCCGGAGCGGTTCTCTTCGTCTTCGCCCGCCCCGCCGGTCAGCGTCAGGGACCGCCCATCGCGGCGAAACGACTCCAGGCCGGCAGCTTCCCCATGCACATCACCATCGGCTCCGCCGACTCGATGATGGGACAGCCACTCCCCGACCGGATCCACGTCGAGGCCCGGATCGATGCCGACGGAAATGCGATGACTCACTCGGCGGACGACATTGCAGGCGAAGCGGACAACGTCGCTTCCGGAGCATCCGGAGTGCGCATCGTTCTGCATCGGTAGGGGCGCCGCGGCATCTGTACCGGCTGGTGGCGAGCGTCCCGCGTTCGTCACTCGGATGTCTGCGACGAAGCGACGGCCCGGCCGTCTTCGGATTTTTCGAGGTTTCGACCTGCGGTCGAGTTTGACAACATCTGGCCGAGGTCCGATTATGTCGCGGACCGGCAATGGCGGAATCTCTCCATAAATCAGGGCATCGTGTGCTCATCGTCGAAGATGACGAGGACGTTCGAGCCATGCTCTCTGCGCTCCTTCGGCAGAAAGGGATTCCCGCCGAGGCTGCGGTGAATGGAGTTGAAGCACTCGAGAAGCTCTCGGAAGATCACTTCGGCCTCGTGCTCCTCGACCTCATGATGCCCGAAATGGACGGCGAGCATTTCCTCCGCGAGCTCGCGAACGTCACCCGCCGATCCGCTCCGGTAGTGCTCGTGGTCACCGGGGCTCCGCAGGAGACGGTGGAACGGCTCGACCACCGGACCATTCACGGCGTGATCCGGAAACCGTTCGATCCCGAAGAGATGGCCGATCTGGTCCGGAACTGCATCGATGTGCGGCGGTCGAGGGGGATCGATACGATGAGCTTCGCCGGTCTCGTGGTCGCCACCCACCTGTTCGCTTACCTCTCCACCCGATTCTGACGATCGGGGATCAGAGCTCGATCGCGGCGACGAGCGGAGCGTGATCGCTCGTCCCGACCTCGCGGTACGCCTCACAGGAAACGATCCGGTCGGAGATCTCCCGGCTCGCGAGGATGTAGTCGATCCGCCAGCCGATGTTTCGCTGCCGCAGATTTCTCCACGGAGCCCACCAGGTGAAGAGATTCTCGTCGTCCGGGTGAAGCCGCCGCGCGACGTCGACGAGGTTCCGGGAGATCAGACGCTCGAACAGCTCCCGTTCGTCCGCTCTCTGGCCGATGGCATTCGGTTTCCGCTCCTTCGGATGGACGTCCATCTCCGTCCGTGCCACGTTCATGTCGCCGCAGAGAATCAGCGGCTTGCCGTCACGCTCGTGCTCTTCCGCCCAGCGGTCCAGCTCCGCGAGAAAGTCCATCTTCCCCTCGAAGTCCTTCCCCCCGTTCGGGACGTACACCGAAGCAACGGTGAACGGACCGAGGTCGCTCGCCACGATCCGGTTTTCGCGGTCGAACGAAGGGTGAATGAACCGCGGCTCATCGGGGAAATGCTCGCGCCGCACATTGAGGCTCACGCCGGAGTAGCCGCCGCTGCCGTGCCAGTAACACCAGTAGCCTGCGAGGTTACAGAGCTCGTCCGCCAGCTTGTCGGGAGCGGCCTTGATCTCCTGAAGACAGACCACGTCCGGCTTCTCCCGCTCCACCCACTCGAGGAACTGGGCCTGACGGGCACGAATCCCATTGACGTTCCAGGTCGCGACTCTTACCATTTGCATCTCGTGAAACGCGGCACGGCGCCGCGGCAGGCTCTGTACATCGAGATTGTCGCACGGCTCTTCGGATTCAGTCAGCGGTCGGATGTCCCGGGAGGTCCCCTCGATGCCGAAAGAAAAGGCGAAGATCCTGCTCGTCGATGATAACGAGTCGACCTGCACTCTGATTTCGGCAATCCTTCGAAAGAATGCCGACACCGACATCTGCACCGACGGCACCGAAGCACTCGAGAAGCTCCGAACCCGCGTCTACGACGTCATTCTTCTCGATCTCAAAATGCCGGGCGTCGACGGATACCAGATTCTGGAGCACCTCGGAAGCGAGAAGCCGGCGATCCTTTCGCGCGTACTCGTGGTCACCGCGGCGCTTTCCGAGCGTGACCAGGCGAAGATCCGCAAGTATCCTCTCGCGGGTGTGATCGCGAAACCTTTCGAGGTCGAACAGCTCGCCGCGACGGTCGATCGATGCCTTCGCAGCAACGGACATTCCGGCATCGGAACGATCTTCGCCGTCGGGCCGATGATGCTTCTCCTTTTCGATGTTATCCATCACCGTTGCATGTAGCCGGGGCTCGCGAATTCCACAGGGAGTAGAACTTCGGGCCTGGGATCCGCGCCGCGTTATCATCCGGTCATGCAGGATCCCGGAGAGTCGCGGCGCCACGGTCGTGGTGCGACCATCAATCCCTCCAACCGCTTCGAGCGTCTCCACTACGAGCCCGATCCGGAGTCGGTTCCCGAGCCGGATCTTCCGCCGCTCGACACCCGGCTTTTCCGCGATCCATCCCGATCGCTGATCACCACCAACGACAGCCCCGACGTCCCGTTCACTGCCAGCATCAACCCGTACCGCGGCTGCGAGCACGGCTGCATTTACTGCTTCGCCCGTCCGACGCACGAATATCTCGGCTTCTCCGCCGGACTCGATTTCGAATCGCGGATCATGGTCAAGGAGGACGCTCCCGAGATCCTCCGCTCCGAGCTCTCGGCAAAGAAGTGGACTCCGCAGGTCATTGCCATCAGCGGAGTCACCGACGCTTACCAACCGGTCGAACGGCGACTGCGGATCACCCGCCGCTGTCTCGAAGTACTGGCCGACTTTCGCAACCCGGTCGCCATCGTCACCAAGAACCACCTCGTGACCCGCGACATCGACCTGCTGGCGAAGCTCGCGGCTCTCTCCGCGGCGGCGGTCTTCATTTCGATCACCACTCTCGATCCGGAGCTCGCTCGAAGGATGGAGCCGCGTGCGTCGACTCCGGAACTCCGGATCCGTGCGATCCGGGAGCTCACCGATGCGGGAGTGCCGACCGGAGTCCTCACCGCTCCGGTGATTCCCGCGATCAACGATCACGAGATCCCTCAGATCCTCGAGGCCGCCGCACGGGCAGGAGCAGTCTCGGCGAGCTACACCGTCCTCAGACTCCCCTGGAGTGTGAAGGAGCTCTTTGCGGCATGGCTCGACGAGCACTTCCCCGACCGGAAGGAGAAGGTGCTCGGCCGGATTCGCGAATTGCGCGAAGGAAAGCTGAATGGAGTGGAGTGGAACTCGAGACTGAAGGGGGAAGGCGAGTACGCCAGACAGATTGGCGCACTCTTCCACGCCGCCTCGCGGCGTGCGGGCCTCGGGAGACGATCATTCGAATTGTCGACGGCCGCATTCCGGCTCCCGCCCGGACCACAGCGCTCCCTCTTCGGCGATCAGGAGTGAGACTTCGCGGAATGCGCCAGCTCGAGCACGATGCTTCCGTCGAGTGTTCCCTCGCGAAGGACCTCGAGCGCCTGGTTGGCTTCCTCGAGGGGGAAGCGGTGCACGGTGGTCTCGATCCGCACCCGCGCAGCGGTGGCGAACAGCTCCTCTCCGTCCTGGCGGGTGAGATTGGCGACGGATCGGATCGAACGTTCACCCCAGAGGATCTCGTAAGGAAACGACGGAATGTCACTCATGTGAATTCCAGCGCAGACGAGCACTCCCCCCTTCGCCAGATTGCGCAGCGCGATCGGCACGAGGGCTCCCACCGGAGCGAAGATGATTGCGGCATCGAGCTCCTCGGGGGGCTTTTCGTCCGACCCTCCCGCCCATACCGCGCCGACGCTGCTGGCGAATTCCTGACCGGAGAGATCGTCCGGACGGGTGAACGCGAAAACACGACGCCCTTCCCGACGGGCGATCTGCGCGACGATGTGCGCCGCCGAACCGAATCCATAGAACCCGACCCGTTCCGCGTCTCCGGTCATCCGCAGCGCTCGGGCACCGATCATCCCCGCGCAGAGGAGCGGCGCGGCCTGCGCCCCCGAATACGAGGCGGGGATGGTGAAGCAGTAGCGCTCATCCGCAACGACGTACTCGGCGTAGCCGCCGTCGATGTCGTATCCGGTGAATCGCGGATGGTCGCAGAGATTCTCGCGACCCGAAAGACAGTAGCGGCACGTACCGCACGTCCAGCCGAGCCACGGAACCCCGACCCGGTCCCCTTCCCGGAAGCGAGTCTCGCCTTCGCTGCCGGCCACCGTTCCGACGATCTGATGACCCGGCACCAGCGGAAGCTTCGGGCGCGTCAGCTCACCGTCCACAATGTGGAGATCGGTCCGGCATACGCCGCAGGTGTCGACCTCGATGAGGAGCTCTCCCGATCGCGGCTCTGGCCGCGGAATCTCTCGAAGGACGAGCGGTTCGCGGGGTCGCTCCAGGATCATCGCGCGCATGTCGCCCCCTGGATCATTCCCGTGTAGTGTTTCACAAATCCCCTGCATCTGGTTACGGGGAGCCGATGGATCGCCGGCCCGAACGGCGAACAGTGGTTCTTGAAAGTTCGGCCACAGGGTTCGAGCGTCGCGGCCGAACTCACCAGTGTCGCCGAATCCGGAAAATAGAGTGCCGGTTGCGCGTCCCTCGACGGGGCGACGCAACCGGCACGACTCGGTGTCAGAGTCCGTCGGATCCGGTGCGGGATCTCACCGGTACGCGAAGATCATCGCGTAGACGATCAGACCGATCAGGACGAGACCGATACCGAGCGCTGTGAAGCCGAAGATCCGGACCATCCGCTCCAGCGGCTTCGAGATCGGTCCGACCAGATGCTCCTCCAGCGTTCCGGCCTCGACGAGATCTGCGTACTCGCCGGGCTTGTCGTATTGAAGCTCATCGACCGGCACCCGTCCGGTGAAGATCACCGGATCCATCGGGAACTTGTCCGGACGGAAGTGGGTGTTGAAAAAGTGGATGGTGAAGATGAACGCGACCGCGAGGAGCGCCTCGTCACTGTGGATGATCGTGGCCACATTGACTGCCCACCCCGGAATGAAATGAGTCATGAAAACCGGGAACCAGAGAATCAGTCCGCTGATCCCGATCACCATCACACCCCAGAAGACGGCGAAGTAGTCGAACTTTTCCCAGTAAGTGAACCGGCCATACTTCGGACGGTCTCCCTTGCCCACGAACCAGCGGAACGACTGTCCGATCTCGCGGAGGTCCCGGAGCGTGAACATCATGGTGTCCGGTCCCGTGAGGAGGCTCAGCCAGGTGCGCTTCTCAGCGCGTTTTCTCTTGATCAGTTCATAGATGTGTGTCGCGAAGACGGAGATCAGGACGATGGCACCCACCCGATGCACGTAGCCCATCGACTGCGCGCCGCCGAAGAACCAGGAGACGACCTGGGCCCATCCGGTGTACGAGAACTTCAGCGCCATTCCGGTCGTGGCGAGGGTGAAGAAGCTCAAGAGCATGACCAGATGCAGAGAGCGCTGGAAGCGGCTGAAGCGTTTGTAGAACTTCTGCCCGCCCGCCTTCGCTGCGTCCTTGTGCACGCCCCAATGCTCGCGCGTCCTCCAGAGGCGGAGTAGCCAGGCCAGCGTGTGGACGAGGAAGAAGCTCAACGTTCCGATCAGGAGGGTGACCATGAATCGGAAAGACCAGAAGAGCCACGGGAACTTTTTCGGATCGTGATGGGTCGAGTGCGTCAGGTACCCGGCGAAGCGGCGATGCGACCCGGGATGGCACTTGGCACAGGTCTGCACGACATTATTGCGCGCGAGAGTGGAACGCGGATCATCGGGCGGAAGAATGTTGTGCGTTCCATGGCAGTCGTAGCACTTCGCCGCACCTTCCGAACCGAGCCGGGAGACCTTCCCGTGGAAGGTGTCGAAGAAGGTGGCGGCCTCCTTCTTGTGGCATCCACCGCACTCCATCATCATCTTGGTCCGGAAGCCGGGTTTGTCGACGCGTCCGATCCCGTGCGCGGTGTGGCAGTCGTTACAGGTCGGGAGCTTCATCCCGTCCTTCGGCTTGCCGGTGGCGTGGATGCTCATCTCGAACGCGGCCTCGATCCCGTTGTGGCAGGTGCCGCAGGTCTTGGAGATGTTCTTCGGGTTGACCGTGGAGCGAACGTCGGAAGGTGGCAACTCGCCGTGAGACGAGTGGCAGTTGATGCAGGTCGCGGTGACCACCAGGCCGCTTTCGGTCAGAGCCTTGCCGTGAATCGAATCCTCGTAGGTCTGAACGATGTCCTTGACCTTGCTGTGGATGCGCACCGCAGCCTTCTGACCGGCACGATGGCACCGCGCGCAGAGCTCCGGAATGTTGCGCGGGTAGGTGTTGGAAGTCGGGATGGTGTGCCCCTGAGTGGCGTGCGGCGAGTGGCAGTCGAGACAGCGTGGAGCGTCTTTGTCGTTCTTCGCGGCGAGCTGCCCGTGGATACTGGTCTGGTAGGAAGCGACCACTTCAGCGTGACAGATGCTGCAGTCGACCTTCTTCTTCACCGTCTCGCATGGACGCTCATGGGACGGGCTGACGTCGGTATGGCACTGTGCGCAGGCGGTCTTCGCATGCATCGAGCTCGCGTAGGCGTCCGTATCGACGTAGATGGAGATCTTCTTTCCGTCCCGGGTCATGGTCAGATCGCGCTTTCCGTGACACCTGAGGCAGTCGAGATTCGCCATTCCGGCGTCGTAGAACACCCGCCGTGCCTTGTGCGGAGCATGGCAATCGACGCAGACCGGAATCCGGTGCGGTTCGGTCTCCCAGAGCTTTCCGTTGATCACCTTCCGGTGGACCTGTTCGATCTCGGCGTGACACTGCTTGCAGGTCGCGACCACGTTCGCCTTCGCGATGGTCGAATGCGGATCGCTCGGCGGCAGGATGTCGTGTGCGCGATGGCAGGAGGTGCAGACGGCGGTCACCGTCAGACCTTTCCGGAACAGACCTTCGCCGTGAATCGAGTCGACGTAGTTCTCGAGGATGTGCTGTTCGGGAATGTTGCGGTAAAGCGAGACTTTGGATCCCTCCCGATGGCAGCTGCCGCAGAGAAGAGGGATGTTCATCACCGCCGTCTTCGCCTTCGGGTCGGTATGGGGACGGATCTCGTGCCCTCCGTGGCAGAACGAGCACTGGGGAGCGAGCGAGTCCCCTTTCGCTGCAGCGCGCCCGTGGACGCTCCTCTGCCATTTCTCGTTCTGACTCTGATGGCACTTCGGGCAGCCGAGTGCTCCCTTCTCGGAAGGAGGACGGATCGCGTGATTGCCGTGGCAGTCGTAGCACGTCGCGGCGGTTCGACCGCCGATCTTCGTGGAGTGGATCCCCTTGTTCGTCGCCTCCGCCTCGTCCGAATGGCAGCTCCCGCAGTCCACCCGCGTCACGGATTCGTGAGGGTAGTCCTTGATCGAAGCGTGGCAGTCCGTGCAATCGAGCGAGCCGTGTACGGACGCATCGAACTTCGCCGGATCCACATGGACGCTCCGGCTGCTGCCGTTCGGATTTTCCTGCACCAGGCTCGGGTCGGAGTGACAGCCGAGACACTCCTCCTTCGTCATCTGTCCGAAGGCCGCAGAGGCCAGAGATATGCTGAGTATCGTAATGAGAATATGACGCATCGAAGCTCCCGGAAGGCGGGGCCGCCCACCCGAAGAGAAGCTAACAACGCTGCGCCAATCCAACGATGACCTGAGACAGTCCGGAGGGTGACTGGGGTCACAGGAACGGGTGATTGCCCGATTCGGCAGAGCGCTCCGCTCTCACGCCGTGGCGATCCACTGCCGATGGCGCTCCACGAAGCGCTCGAACTCCTCCGCGGTGAGCGGAGCGCTGAACAGGAAGCCCTGGCTGCTGTCGCAGTTCTGCTCCTTCAGGATCTCCAGCTGGCTGGGAGTTTCGACTCCCTCCGCGATCACCTTCACCCCCAGCTGGTGGGCCATCACAATCACGCTACGAACGATCTCGCCGTCGCCCGGTTCGACGAGGTCCATGATGAAGGAGCGGTCGATCTTGATCGTGTCGATCGGGAACTGCTTGAGATAGCTGAGGGACGAATAGCCGGTCCCGAAATCGTCGATCGAGATCCGCACGCCCAGCTGCTTGAGCTCTCGAAGAACACGAATCGTCTCGTCGACGTCGCGCATCGCGCAGCTCTCGGTGATCTCCAGCTCGAGAAGATGAGGATCGAGTCCGGTCTCCTCCAGGATCGATCGCACCATGTCGGAGAGGTCCTTCTGGTGAAATTGCCGCGGAGAGAGATTGACCGCGACCACCAGTTCGCCACTTCCCCTGGATTGCCAGCTTCGCGCCTGTCGCGCGGCCTCCCGGAGAACCCAAGCCCCGATCGAAACGATCAGGCCCGACTCTTCAGCCGGCGCGATGAACGACTTTGGCCAGAGGAGCCCGAACTCCGGATCCTGCCATCGAAGAAGCGCCTCGAACCCGGCAATCGCCCGGGTCTGCATGTCGACGAGCGGCTGGTAGTGGATCACCAGCTCGTTCCGCGAGACCGCCCTCCTAAGACGCGTCTCCAGCTCGAAACGCTCCCGAGCGACGGCGCTCATCTTCGCCGTGTACAGCTGCCAGTTGTCGCGTCCTGCTTCCTTCGCGCGATACATCGCGGCGTCCGCGTTCCTGATCAGCGTTTCGGCGTCCGTCGTATCGTCCGGATAGATGCTGATGCCGATGCTGGTGGTGACGGTGATCTCGCGCCCTCCGATCTCGTAGGGCTGTCTCACCGTATCCAGGATCTTCGCCGCGACCCGCACCAACGCATCGTTCGACTCGATCCGATGAAGGATCAGGGTGAACTCGTCGCCTCCGAAACGCGCCACGGTGTCCCCCTCGCGAAGGCTCAGCCTCAGTCGCGCGGCAACGCCTCGGAGAATCGCGTCTCCCATCGAGTGACCGAACGAATCATTGATGTCCTTGAACCGATCGAGATCGAGAAAGAGCACCGCCAGCTTCTGAAAGTTCCGATGTGACTGTGCGATCCCCACGATCAGCCGGTCGAGGAAGAGCGAACGGTTCGGAAGTCCGGTGAGCGGATCGTGATACGCGAGATGCTCGATCTCCGAAGCGGCGAGCACCGCCGCTTCCCTCTCGTCCTCCAGAACTGCAACCAGCATCGCCAGCCCGAGAAGAAGGAGAAGGACGATGTCGATCGCGGCGAAGTAAACCCCGAATGAACGACCCCCGCTTCTCTCCACGACCTGCCCGACCACCAGAAGGAACTGACCCGCACCGAAAACCGCGAGAGCAATACTGAAAAGTCCGAAGCCCGGGCCTGCCCTGCGCGCCCGCTCCCGCCACACGAACCAGGCGGAAACGCCGGCCACCACCGCAGCGAGCGCGGAACGGAAAACCAGCTCCAACGAGAAGAGCTCCCGCGTCACTCCCTTCGCCGACGAGATCGCGAACGGGAGGACGATGCCCACCACGAGCGCCGTGATGATCAATCGGCGCGCACTGCGCATCCGTGGCGGCCGCTGAATTGCGAGCTCCCAGACCCCCAGCCCCAGGAAAGCCGGAAAGAGGAGGCCTGCCGCGGAGAGGAGGGTCGCCGCCGCAAGCACGACCGGCAGATCCGCCGACGGCGCCGAGACGAGGTCCAGAGCGAACGCCCCCGCGAAATAGTGAATGGTGAGACAGATCCAGCCGAAGATCCAGGGTCGGAGGTACGGCTTGTCGTAGTTGCGGGAAAAGACCCAGAGCAATGCCGTCATCAGCAGTGCGGTGACTCCCCGCGACAGCATCATGACCGACAGGCTGATCAGTTCCAGTCCCGACATTTCGCTACGTCTCCGCCCATCACCCATCCCACCGTCACCGACGCGTAAACCGTCGGCATCCAGAGGGATCCATGACAGTGTGCCACAAACGCCGGCAACGTTTCGGTGCACCCGGCGGATGGATGCAGATCCTGCCGTCTTCGAAACGCAACTTCCCTCCGATCAATGTAGGTCCTTTCCGAGTCTCGGCCAGGGCGTCCAGAACTCGGAAGGGATCGCCGCAGCCTCCGGGTCGTGCGAGAATGGGGAATCGCACTGCAACGATCGGCACCTCCAGGTCGTCCGTGCGCAGCGCGTGGAACAGAACCTGCGGTCCCGCCGCCCGTCGGAATTGCAGAGGGGTTCCACGGATCAGAGAGGGGGATATTTCAGCATGACTGCGCTCGGTTCCGGCCGCCTCGAACGAGAGGTCCTGGCGGGAGGAAAACTCAAGGGAGGGATCTTCCGCTCGCACATCGCCTGGCTTCAGGAACGTCATCCCGATCGCGCCAACGATCTCTGGACGGAACTTCCACCCGAGGCGACCGAGACCCTTTCCGGAGTGATTCTCGCCTCTTCCTGGTATCCGTTCGAGTGGCTCATCCGCATCGACCGCGCCATCCTCGCGATGTTCGGCGATGACGACCCCGACCTTCTCCCTGAGCTGGGAAGCTACTCCGCGAAGATCAATCTCTCCACGACCTATCGAGTCTTCGATCGCTACACCAACCACGAGTTCTTTCTCAACTCGGCACTCCTCCACCGTCAATTCCAGGATTTCGGGAGCGTCCGGTACGAGAAGACCGGCGATACCTCCGGCGTCATGATCCATACCGAATACCCCTGCTTCAGCCGCGTCTTCTGCGAAAGCGCCGTTGGCTACTACGAACAGTGCGTGGCGAACCATGGCGGGAAATCGCCGCAGGTCCGGGAGACGGAATGCCAGTGCTTCGGCGATCCGTCGTGCTCCTTCGACATCCGCTGGACCTGAGGAGTTCGCGGGCTGACCCCAATGGCCTGAACTTAAGTGGCAATCTGGTGTTCACAGACCCGATGCGCGGAGTTACTGCGCAGCAGGTGTCGTCTCGTTCCGTTCTGAAGGCGATCTGCGCGGCCACGGCGGGAGCCGTGGCGCCCCTCGGAGAGGGGATCCTTCGCTGCTCAGCAAGCACGGGTCGACTCCTGGCTGACACGCGGATTTTGCTTAAGGTCGGGCCATTGGGGCTGACCCGCATTTCTCACACCATCTCGTCGCGAGGAGGCGGAGAGTGGCCTGGACGCAAGGCGCGCCCCGCTTCGGCGACGAAGGCATAGTAGTGACTATGTTGAGGAGCCGAAGCGAGGCTCAACGCAGCAGACAGGCCGCTCTCCGTCTCCGCAGCAGAGATGGTGTGAGAAATGCGGGTTAATACCCTGCCGGTTCGCCGCCGCCTCTCGGATCCGATGCGCCGAGAAGCATCCCGTCCGTCGGATCGATTCCGACGGCCTCCGCATCGCCTATGTAGCCCGGCTTCTCCCGGATATGGTGACCCATCTTCACGAGAATCGCTCGCGTGTCGGCGTTCAGCCCGTACGGCTCCCACCGGATCTCGTCCGGCATCCACTGATGATGGACCCGCGGAGCATCGACCGCCTGCTGAATGTCCATCCCGTAGTCGACGACATTCAGAATTACCTGCAGGACGGTATTGATGATCGTCGAGCCTCCGGGACTTCCGACCGCAAATCGGAACTCTCCGTTCTTCAGCACGATCGTGGGGGTCATCGACGAGAGTGGGCGCTTCCGCGGCGCGATCGAATTCGCCTCACCCTGAATGAGTCCGTACTCGTTCGGTACACCCGGCTTCGAGGTGAAGTCGTCCATCTCGTTGTTGAGAAGGAACCCTCCACCTTTCACCGTCACTGCAGAGCCGTAGGCCGAGTTCAAGGTGTAGGTGTTGGACACGACGGTTCCTGCGCCGTCGACCACTGAGTAATGAGTCGTGTCCGGCGACTCGTACCGCTGCGGTTTCGGGTTCCCGATCTCGCTGCTCCTGGTTGCCCTCGTGAGGTCGATCCCTTTCACCAGCTCTGCGGCGTACGCAGGGGACATCAGCCCTTCGACGGGTACGCCCTGGACGAAGTCGGTGTCGCCGAGGTACGACGCACGATCCGCGTACGCCCGCCTCATGACCTCCGTCAACAGATGGATGGATGCCGCCGAGTTGCGTCCGAGAGTGCGGAGGTCGTAGTGGGAGAGCATGTTCAGCATCTCGGTCAGGACGATGCCGCCCGACGATGGAGGCGGCATGGTGATGATGTCGTATCCCCGGTAACTGCCGCGAAGCGGTTCACGCTCGGTAGGCTCGTACGTGGCGAGATCGCGCGCGGTGATCAGCCCGCCGTTCTGCTTCATCGCGTCGACGATCAGCTTCGCGGTCTTTCCCTCGTAGAAATCGCCGGCTCCCTCGTCACGGATCCGCTCGAGAGTCGCAGCGAGCTCCGGCTGCCTGAAGATCTCACCCTCCTCGTAAGGCTTCCCGTTTCGAAGGAAGATCCGCCGGCTCTCGGCGAACTTTCCGAGGCGTCTGACATTCTCTTTGGCGTTGAGGCTTCCGGCGAGGTCGTGGTCGATGACGAATCCATCTCTGGCCAGGCGAACCGCAGGCTCGATCAGCTCCTTCCACGGGAGCTTCCCGTACTTGCGGTTCGCGAGGGCGAAGCCGGCGACGGTACCGGGAACACCCACACCCTGGTATCCGAGCGTCGACGCGCCTTCGATCACCTTCCCGTTCTCGTCGAGATACATCGTACGGGTCGCGGCGAGCGGGGCCCTCTCCCGGTAGTCGATGGCGATCGACTTTCCGTCGGGGAAACGGATCAGCATGAACCCGCCGCCTCCGATATTTCCCGCCGAAGGCCACACCACTTCGAGCGCGAGACCGACCGCGACAGCCGCGTCGACGGCGTTGCCTCCCTTCTTCATCACATCGGTGCCGATTCGCGACGCGATTCCACTCACCGAGGCGACCATTCCATGACGACCGCGGACCGGCGCGCGGGAAGCCCCGAGAGAGGAGCCAGGCAATCCGGCCAGAAGAAAGAAGAGCGTGAGCGAAACAGTTTTCATCTATTATCTATTATCTATTATCTGATATCTATTATCTGTTATCTATTATCTGTTATCTATTATCTGTTATATCTATGATCTATCCTATCAATTCAGATATCAGATAATAGATAATAGATATCAGATATCAGATGCTTCCCGGGCTTCGGCGGCGAGGACTCTCCGGAGTACTTTCCCGACCAGCGACTTCGGAAGCTCGTCCCTGAACTCGATGAACGACGGCACCTTGTACGGTGCGAGCCGCTCGCGACAGTAGCTCCTCAGCGCGTCCTCTCCTACCGGAGCGGCGTGCGGAAGAAGAACCACCCATGCCTTGATCGCCTCTCCCTTCCGCGCATCCGGAACGCCGGCCACTCCGACCTCCGCCACGGCAGGATGAGACGAGACCACCTCTTCGATCTCGCGCGGCCAGACCTGATAGCCGCTCGTCTTGATCAGGTCTTTCTTCCTGTCGACGATGAAGAGATATCCATCTTCGTCGAGGTACCCGAGGTCTCCGGTGTAGAGAGAGAGGAGGCCGTCCGGAGCGGGACGGAGCATCGTCGCCGTCTCCTCCTCGTTCTCCCAGTACCCGGGCATGAGCTGCGGAGCGCGCATCACGATCTCTCCGGTCTCACCGATCGGGAGGAGCTTCGATCCATCGTCTGCATCGACGATCAGCACCTCGACGTCCGGCAGAGGCATCCCCACCGATCCGATCTTGTTCTCCCCTTCGAACGGGTTGATGCAGCAGGCCATCGTCGCCTCCGTCAGCGAGTAGCCTTCCACGATTCTTCCCCCGGTGATCTCCTCGAAGCGGCGCTTCGTCTCGTTCATCAATGCCGAGGCACCGGAAAAGCAGACTCGAATCGACGAGAAATCGATCTTCTTCTTCCGCACCAGCGGGTGCTTGAGCATCGCATTGAACAATGTCGGCACGCCGCAGAGAAACGAGGGCCGCTCGCGGTCGATGGTCTTGAGCAGATCCCGCATGTCGCGCGGATTGGGGATCAGGATCAGCGGCATTCCCCCGATCATGGCGATGCTCTGCGCGCCGGTGCAGGCGTAAGTGTGGAACAGCGGCAGTGGGAGGAACACGCGATTCCGGGAGCCTTCCAGCGCCTTCCGCAGCCAGGTCGTCACCTGCGTCCCCGCCTGAACGAATCCCCGGTGCGTCCCGAGCACCCCCTTCGGTGTGCCGGTCGTCCCTCCGCTCATGAGGATGATCGCCTCGTCGTCCGGTCCCGGTTTCTCCAGCGGAGTCGAGTCTGTCCTCCCCTCCGCGAGGAGGTCCCGAAACCAGAAATCTCCGTGGCGAAGCTCGATCCGGTGCCCTTCTTTCCGCTCCATGAAGAGTGTGAAGAGGAATCCGAGCAGTGGCGGAAGGTACTCCTTGATATTCGTCGCGATCACCCGGCGCACGGTGGTCTTCGACTGGATCGATTTCACCCGCTGGTAGAAAGGGGTGAGCACGACGATGGTCTCGGGATCGCTGGTACTCAACGATTCCCGGAGCTCACGTTCGGAGTAGATCGGGTTCTGCGGGACGACGATCGCGCCGCACTTCCACGCTCCGATTTCCGCGATGAGGAACTGCGGAGAATTCGGGAGGAGAAGGGCGACTCGTTCGCCCCGTTGCACGCCGAGTCGGGTCAGGGACCGTGCGAAGGCGTCGCTCGCCTCCTCCAGCTCCTTCCAGCTCATCGCAGTTCCCTTGAAGAGAATCGCCGGCTGGTCGGGCTGGCCCGCTGCATGCCCGGCGAGAAAATCGAGCAGGGTCTTTTCCGGGTAGGCGCCGATGTTCGCGGGTACGTCCGAATCGTAATGTTCGAGCCAGGGAGCCGCTGCCATCAATCCTCCGGGAGGAACCTCATAACATAGAAGAGAGCGAGGCCACAAAAAGATGGGCACTGACCTCCGAGCCGGAAAACTATAGAGGTTCCGAGCGGCGCTTGTCCAACCAGACGGAAACCCGACCGTTCTACCGGAACAGGATCCAGAACTGAAGACATGACCCTCATGATCCGGCATGAAGCATTCCCGGACGGAGTCGCCGCCAGCCCGCAGCGGCTCCTCGCAACAGGCCGTACACCGCCAGCGCCCAGATCAGGGAGTTCACCGCGATCAGGAGCATCAGGATCGCGAAGACGCGGACGTCCCCCGCGTCCGCAAACGGATTCGCCACGTGAAGAACCGCTCCGAGGATGACGTTCGCGGGGTACAGCGCCCAGTCGCCATCGCGCAGGAACGCCCATCCCGTCAGGCCGAGCCCGGCGAGAATGGAGACGAACAGCGGACTGACCGATCGTTTCTTTCCGATCCCGTCATCTTACTCCAGCCGACCCGCCGCTCCGCTCGATCGCGCAGACTACTAGGAGTCTGCGCGATAGAAACGTCCGTAGCGAGAAAGCGGAGCAACGAGGCCAAATTCGTTCGGATTTGAGGTGCGTAGCGGTGGCTACTCGCCGAAAATCCGGACGGATTTGGACCGCTGATCCGCTTTCGCAGTAGGACAGTTTCTACCGCGCAGACTCCTAGCCCGCATTTCTCACACCATCTCGTCGCGAGGAGCCGGAGAGTGACCTGGATGCAAGGCGTGCCTCGCTTCGGCGACGAAGGCATAGTGGTGACTATGTCGAGTCGCCGGAGCGCGGCTCAACGCAGCAGACAGGCCGCTATCCGGCTCCGCAGCAGAGATGGTGTGAGAAATGCGGGCTAGCGTCGCATTCACTTCAACGCCGGCCAGTACAAGGTGTTGAACAGGAACGGGAACGTCGCATCGGTCTGGGCCCGGCTCTGCGGGCGGAATCCGATCAGCACCATGCGCCCCTTCCCGTACGTCGTCGCGACCGCAGCGGCCTTCCTCGTCAACCGCTGCGCGCCCCGGATCCACCCCGACAGAAGAATCGAATCGCTCTCTTCCGGATACCAGGCGAGAACCCATCGCTGCAGCTCTGACCCCGGGACGGTCGTGTCGAATGCGATTCCTTCGTCGACGAATGCCGCAGTCTCCGCCGGGAGTCCGAACGTGACCGGATGATCCGGCCGGATCTCGATCCGGAGCAGCGATCCCGGGCAGTTGAACTCGTCCCGCCGCACCTTCGCGAGCGCGTTCCGGACCGGAATGTTGAAGTTGTCGATCACCCACTGCGTGGACGATGAGAGTGCCAGGAGCGTCCCGCCATCCTCCACGAATTTCTTCAGCGCCTTCGTCCCCGCCTCGCCGATCCCACCCTGATACTGCGGTGGGAGCTCCGCGAAGTAAGACGCAGACCCGTCTTCGCTGCGCGGCCGTCCGGTCGCGATCACTTCCTTCGAGATGTCCGGAAGGACGATCACGTCGAGGCTCTTTCCGAGGTCTCCCTTTCGTAAGGCGTCGTTGTCGAGTGACTGCAAGGGAAAGCCGTACTGCTCCAGAAGCCAGCGGGTCCATCCCTCGTCGACCGAGGCCTGCCACGGTTTGTACATTCCGATCCGCGGCGATTGGAGACGCTCGAGACCCGCGGGGAGCGATTCGAGCGGAACGAGCGTCACGCCTGCACCCGCCGCGGCCGCGCGAACGCCGTCGCTTCCCGGGACCACGATCGTCCCGGCGGCGAGCGCGCCCGCACCGCTGCTCATTGCGTGCGTTGCGATGCGCACATCGGCATTCTTCGCGTGGAGTGCCACGTTCGAGACCCTGAACCGCTCCGGAGATACCGGGTCGAGTGCATAGAACGGCGCGACAGGCGCCTCCGAGGCGATTGCGACATCCGTGTAGTCTCGTCCCGCGACCCGCATGTCGGCCGACGGCGGAAGCCGTCTGGCGCCACTCGCAACGAGCTTCGCGACCGGAGCCGGAAGCTGCTGCACCTTTTTCGCTTCCACTCCCATCATCAGAGGAAGGGTCCAGGTCGCGACGTCGTAGGGCGGGAGGATGTCCGTCGCTCCGGTCATCCTCACTTCCGGATACCGCTGCGGCTCGAGGAGCTCCTCGACGAATCGCGAGTACGGCTGAGAAGCCGGGATCCAGAAGTCGCCGTTCTCCGCGACGTAGACCTCCACATTGTGATCGGCCAGGATTCTCGCGAGGTGGACCGCCGTCGGACGGTCACGTTGATCCGCAGGGATCCGCCATCCTCCCTCTCCCGCCGTCGCGATCGCGGCATTTGCCCGCGCCGCGATGTCGCGGAGAAGGTCTTCCCGGCGCCTCGATGCGATCTCCAGCAGCGCATCTGACGCGATGCGCTCGTAATCCATGATGTCGCGGAGGTGCCACCACCCACCGCGCCACGGGTTCGGGAAATTGACCTGCGGACGGTAGTCCGACAGCCCCTTCGAACCTCCTCGGAGCTCGGTCGGCTCGACGTACACCGGCGTCGCCATCTTCGCCGACGCGATCTCCAGCAGGAGTCCGGTGATGTTCTTCCACCACCCCGTGTTCCGGGTTCCCCCCATCCAGTACGCATCGAAGGAGTATCCGTAGATCAGTCCCGCTTTTCCCGCCTGCTCGAGCCGGAGGGCCATGTTCGCGCCGATCAGGTTCACCTCGCGCCAGATCAGGGGATTCACGTCCGGATCCATCGGATCCGAAAAGGGCGGGATGAACATCCGCGGCCCTTCGCTTCCCATCTGGTGCTCGTCGACGAACACCTGAGGGAACCACTCGTGGTAGATCGCCCGGCTCATGTTGCGCGTTTCCTTCTGCGTGAGCATGAACCAGTCGCGGTTGTCGTCGTGGCCCACGTACGGGTGGTAGAGCCACGGCATCCGCCCTCCCTCGTACTTCGTCCCGAGCCATTTCCGGTACCACTCCGTCTCCATGATCTGCCCATCCGGATTGAGCGACGGGACGAGGAGGAGCACCACGTCGTCGAGGCGCGCCATCGTCTGCGCGTCGGTCGCCGTCGCGAGCGACCACGCCCATTCCATCGCCATCTGGCTCGACGCGATCTCGGTCGAGTGGATATTGCAGGTGACGAGGACGACGGCCTTTCCTTCCTTCACGAGCGAATCGAGCTCTCCGGCCGAAAGTCCCCGCGGGTCGGCGAGACGCCGCGAGATCTCCTTGATTCGCGAAAGGTTCTTCATGTTCGCCTCGGAGGAGACGACCACCATCAGCATGTCGTTGCCGAGAGTGCTCTTCCCGAGCGACTCCACCGCTACGCGGGGCGACGCTTTTTCCAGAGCGTGGAAGTAGGCGTCGATCTGGTGGTAGTCGGCCAGAGTGCGGTCCGCTCCGACCTCGAATCCGAGAAACTGCGAGGGAGAGGGAATGGCCGCTGCGGAGAGGCTGATCGCAGCGAAGAAAACCAATATGAACGAGGCGATGCGTCGGGTCATCGACGGCTCCTTCTCCGGCTGTTCCGGAATGGCTGTCGGGAGGAACAGCGCGGGAGATTATACGGAGTCGCCGCTCCGGATGCTGTGACGATGCGATCTGCTATCCGGGCCAGAATGCGAGAATCAACGCGCCCGCGAGAATGTGGATCGCAAAGAGCGTCGCGATCCAGTAGAACACGCGCCTGCGACCGAGCAGCAGCACCACGCCGGCCTTGAAGACGAGGTTCGAAAGAATGGCGATCACGATCACCCGCCACGCCTGTGCGAGCTCGATCCGCGAAGCGGCCACGAGTTGCGAGACGGAGAGGGTGATGGCGTCGACGTCGGTCAGCCCCGAGATCATCGCGATGACGTACAGTCCTTTGCTTCCCCAGTAGCGTTTTCCCGCCGCGACGCCGACCAGCACGATCGCGTAGATCAGGGCGAACACGAGAGCCGGCCTCAGCTCGGTCGGGTTCTCCTGGCGCGGCATCTCCTCGCGGGTGCCCTTCCCCTTGCGCCACATCGCCATGGAGAGCGCCGCTGCGACGGCGAGAAGGATGAGGATGGGGGGTGCCGCCACCGCGAGGAGGCGGGGCCCCACCAGCGCGATCTCCACCAGGATCCGGATCATCACGATCGACGACGCGATCATGATCACCACCGCGGCCCAGCGGCTCGTCTCCGGAGCGACCCGGGTGCGCTTCGCGTAGCTCACCGTGGTCGCGGTGCTGGAGATGATCCCTCCAAGCACTCCCGCCAGGAGAACGCCGGTCTTCCTCCCGACGAACCTGTACAGAATGTAGCCGCCGAGGCTGATGCCGACGATCAGCACGACCATCAGCCAGATCTCGAAAGGATTGAGGACGTCGAAGGGACCGTACGCGCGGTTCGGCAGAAGAGGAAGGATGACCAGTGAGATCAGGACGAAGCGCATGATCGCGGTGATGTCCGGCTCGTCGAGCTTCGCTGCCACACCCCGCATCCGGGTCTTGAACTGGAGGAGCACAGCGACTCCGCCGCCGATGACGATCCCGAGGGTCAGGTCTCCTGCTCCCACGATTGCGCCCACCGAGAACATGACCAGAACCGCAACTTCCGTGGTCAGACCGGGATTCGCGGTGCCCAGCTTGATCATGGCGATATTCCCGATCAGAACCATCGCCGCGAGAGAGAGAAATCCGGCCCCGAGCACCCAGCCGCCGTAGGTGGTGGCGAGAATCGCACAGACATTTCCCAGGATCGTGATCAGGGCGAAGGTCCGCAGCCCGGCGAGAGGCGAGGCGACGGACTCCCGCTGGAGCCCGACCAGGAGCCCCAGTCCCAGCGAGACACCGAGCTGCATGAAGAGGGCGCTGACTTCCATCTGATGACGATCCGAGCAATGCCGGGGCCAGGACAGCAGAACAATCTTCTCGCGTGAGTTTCTCCTGAAAAGGCGATATCCGGAAAATCAATCAAAT
Source organism: uncultured Acidobacteriota bacterium (assembly GCA_963741955.1). Taxonomy (GTDB): domain Bacteria; phylum Acidobacteriota; class Thermoanaerobaculia; order Gp7-AA8; family Gp7-AA8; genus CAVUKB01. Next base: position 7,314 of record CAVUKB010000010.1, on the reverse strand, counting down.
TGGCGCGATTTGCATGATTTGCGTGAATTGCGCGATTCGGGGGAGACCGTTTCCAGGTTGGACCTTCCGACCGCTGCAGCCATCAGGTCGGCCGTCTGTCCGGATGCCGCCAGTGGGTTGGACGTCCCGTCCGATGCCAGGTGGCCAAAGTGGGTTGGACCTCCGGTCCGATGCCAGGTGGCCAAAGTGGGTTGGACCTCCGGTCCGATGCAGGGTGGCGTCCCGCGCCGCCCTGCTCCAGGCAAGTTACGACGATCCTCCCGAGTAAAGAGACCCGAACACACCACGTCGCGAGAGGAGCGATTCTCGTGCCGTTGACGCCATCGCTCCCCGGCGCCACGCCGGGGAGCCACAGTGGGTTGGACGTCCCGTCCGATGCAGGGTGGCGTCCCGCGCCGCCCTGCTCCGGACAAGTTACGACGATCCTCCCGAGCAAAGAGACCCGAATGCACCGCCGCGCGAGAGGAGCGATCCGCGACGTTCCTCCCGAGTAAAGAGACCCGAACGGACCACATCGCGAGAGGAGCGATCCGCGTGACGTTGACGCCATCGCTCCCCGGCAGGATGCCGGGTGGCCACAGTGGGTTGGACGTCCCGTCCGATGCAGGGTGGCGTCCCGCGCCGCCCTGCTCCAGGCAAGCTGCGACGATCGCCCCGAGTAAAGAGACCCGAACGCACCGCCGCGCGAGAGGAACGATTCTCGTGCCGTTGACGCCATCGCTCCCCGGCAGGATGCCGGGGAGCCAAAGTGGGTTGGACCTCCGGTCCGATGCAGGGTGGCGTCCCGCGCCGCCCTGCTCCGGACAAGTTACGACGATCCTCCCGAGCAAAGAGACCCGAATGCACCGCCGCGCGAGAGGAGCGATCCGCGACGATCCTCCCGAGAAGAGAGACTCGAACGGACCACATCGCGAGAGGAGCGATCCGCGTGGCGTTGACGCCATCGCTCCCCGGCAAGATGCCGGGGAGCCTCGCGCGAGACGAACGATTCTCGTGACGTTGACGCCATCGCTCCCCGGCAGGATGCCGGGTGGCCACAGTGGGTTGGACGTCCCGTCCGATGCAGGGTGGCGTCCCGCGCCGCCCTGCTCCGGACAAGTTACGACGATCCTCCCGAGCAAAGAGACCCGAATGCACCGCCGCGCGAGAGGAGCGATCCGCGACGATCCTCCCGAGAAGAGAGACTCGAACGGACCACATCGCGAGAGGAGCGATCCGCGTGGCGTTGACGCCATCGCTCCCCGGCAAGATGCCGGGGAGCCTCGCGCGAGACGCGCGACCCACTATGCAGGGTGGCGTCCCGCGCCGCCCTGCTCCAGGCAAGTTACGACGTTCCTCCCGAGTAAAGAGACCCGAACGCACCGCCGCGCGAGAGGAACGATTCTCTTGCCGTTGACGCCATCGCTCCCCGGCAGGATGCCGGGGAGCCTCGCGCGAGACGCGCGACCCACTTGGGCGAACCTCGCTTGATTCGCGCGATTCCAAATCGCGCAATTCCCTCACCCCTCCTCCTCCACCTCTTCCTCCAGCTTTCTCATGTCCGGCACGATGATCGTCTTTCCTTCCGTGAGGATGATCTTCTCGAGCTGGAGACGGCTCAGATTGCGCGAGACCAGCTCGCGCACCGTGCCGATCTGCGATGCGAGCTCCTGGTTGCTGAACGCGAGCGTGAACTCGAGGCCGCGCTCCGTCTTCACCCCGTTCGTCCGTGCTTCGCGGAGAAGAAGCGCTCCGAGGCGGTGCCGCACCGTGGTGAAGGAAAGCTCTTCGATCAGTCCGACCAGATGGCGCAGGCGTCGGCCGACTCCCTTCAACGCGCCGAGCGCGAGCTCCGGCTTTTCCATGCAGAGCGCGCGGAAATCGTCTTTGCTGATGAACAGCAGCGTGCTGCGGCCGACCGCGGTTGCCGAGGCGGGGTACGGTCCGCCGTCGAATACCGGAAGCTCGGCCAGCGTGTTTCCCGCCATCTCGATCGTGAGCACCTGCTCCCGGCCGCTCGCCGCCGTCTTGAAGAGCCTCACCGAACCGCCGACGATGATGAAGAGTCCCTCGCACCGCTCCCCCTCGGAGAAAAGCAGCTCGCCGTCGTCGTAGTGCTTCACCACGCAGCGCGAGGCGAGGAGTTTCCGGTCGTCATCGCTGACCGCGGCAAAGAGCGGCACCCGGGCGAGGGAGGCTTCGTATCGAGGTTCGTAGCTCATGCGGGCATTGTAAGGATTTGGCTCCGATTGGGACACCGGGAGCTTCGTTCCCCCCCGCACTCGCAGCTGACTACGCTTCTCTTCCGGAATGAGGAAGGAGTGACTTTTGTCATCGAGTGGCCTCCTCCGCCTCTCTATTCTCGAATCGTCAGAAGATTCAGAGATACGGAGGAAATCATGGAAGAGATGGTCACCAGGACGGTGGGCGAGATCGCGGCGGCGATTCCGGCCTCGACCCGGGTTTTCGAGAAACTCGGTATCGATTACTGCTGTGGCGGACACCGCTCGCTGGTGGATGCCTGCAGCGCGGCGAAAATTTCAGTCGACTACGTGCGCGGCATGCTCGAGGCGACGACGATGGGTCCGGCGGAGTCCACTACGGCCGACGCGTGGGCGAAGAAGGATCTCCGCGAGCTGATCACGCACATCGTGACGACGCATCACCGCTTCACCCGCGACGAGCTCGAGCGGCTCGACGCCCTGGTGGCGAAGGTCGTCGGCGTGCACGGAACGAATCATCCCGAGCTCCGGAAGATCGCTCAGGTCTTCGCCAGGCTGCGGGAGGATCTCCTTCCCCACATGATGAAGGAAGAGGACATCCTCTTTCCTTTCGTGGAGCAGATGGAGAGCGCGCTCGAATCGGGCGACGCGCCGCCCCCGCCGTTCTTCGGTACGGTGAAGAATCCGGTACGCATGATGATGATGGAGCACGACGCCGCGGGAGACATGATCCGCGAGCTGCGGACTCTCTCGAACGACTTCACACCTCCCGAGGACGGCTGCATGAGCTACCGCACACTCTACTCGGCACTTGCCGACTTCGAGGCGGACCTCCACCAGCACATCCACCTGGAGAACAACATCCTCTTCCCGCGCTCCATCGAGATGGAGGAGCGGGGGGAGGTCTGACGAACGAGGATCTGAAAGACATCGTGGATCGCGGATCGCGGATCGAGGATCTGAAGTAAATCGCGGATCGAGGATCTGAGATCCGAAGGGAACCCGTGATCGAGGCGATCGCGATTCCCGGAACCGAATCGGAGAAGCAGGGCGCGAAGATCGGTCGAGCCTCAGGAGGTTGGCATCTGAGGCTCGACCGGATCCTCCAGGATCAGCTCCCCCTGGTCGTAAAAGCCTTCCCCCTCCGCGTGTACCAGCCCCGAGTAGTTCTCCTCCAGCACGTCCCAGAACGGCTCGAGAAGCTCGAGAGCGGGTCCGGGGTCACTCTCGAGCGGAAGCGTCACCTCGACCAGAGCACTCGCTTCACGAAGCATCCGCGTCACCATCGCCCCGGTCTCCTCGTCCGCCGCTCGCCCGACGCGCCCCGTGAGCACGGCGACCGCCTCCTCGAATGCCTCGTCGCTCCGTCCATGGATCGTCACCCCCGCGAGGGCATTCCCTTCGAACGTCAGCTCCCCTTCCCGCAGGTCGTAGCGCGGCTCTTCCTCCGCGAGGAGATTCCTCAGACCGCTCTCGTCCGGCGTCTCGTCATCACTGACGACGTACCTCATCACATAAGTCATGATCATTCCCGGCAGCCCGTCGGCCACCTCTCCCTTCCGTCCAGTCGAGTGAATGTTAGCGCGACGGAGGGAAGGGGCGCGAGGCTCGGGGCGCGAGGCTCGGGGCTCGAGGCTCGGGGCTCGAGGCTCGAGGCTCGAGGCTCGGGGCTCGAGGCTCGGGGAAACCGATGCGAGAGACGAGAGGCGAGAGACGAGAGACGAGAAACGCGAGGCTCGGCGGGAGACGAGAGACGGGAGAAGGGAGATGCGGGGCTCGAGCCTCGAGGGAACAGGCGAGATGATCGCGTGGCGGTACCGGGCGGTGACTGAGCTTTCGAAGACGCGAGCGAGTTCACCGCAGCGTTCACCCGCCGAAATAGAGGAGCCGCACCGCCCTGATTCCCTTGCGAAGCCGGGAGACGAGACCGGCTCCGTGAAGAAAGCCGAAGAACGCATCGAGCCCGTCCAGCAGTCGCGGGGTATACGGGAAGTACCAGACCTGCTTCCACCGCGGAAATGAGTCGATCACGACCTCCTTCGGACGCGCCACTTCGGCGAAGCCGATCGCGCCGTGGAGACGCCCGATGCCGCTCGCTTTCACTCCTCCATGGGCGACTTCGGTCATCGCCGCCTCGGAGACGGTGTCGTTGATCATCACCGTACCTGCTTGGAGCCTTCGCGCCACGTCGAGTGCGCGGGAGCGGCTGCGGCTCCAGACGCTCGCGCTCAGTCCATAGCGGGTCGCGTTCGCCCGTTCGACCGCCTCGTCCACCGAAGCGACGCGGACCAGCGGAAGAATCGGGCCGAACGTCTCCTCCCGCATCACACGCATCGACTCGTCCACGTCGGCGAGGACTTCTGCCGCGAACGCGCCCGGGACGTTCGAGCCGGGGTCGCGCCTCGCCACACTCCGTGCGCCGCGGTCGATCGCGTCGCGCCATTGCGCTCGAAGGATCTCCGCCTGCCGCGGATGGATGACCGCACCGAAGTCGCGGTCCTCGCCGCTCGCGACGCGGAGGGATGCGACGACCCGCGCCAGCTCCTCGACGAAGCGGTCGTAGATCGAGTCCACGACGAAGACGCGTTTCGGCGCGATGCAGGTCTGCCCCGCGTTCGAGAAGCGCCCCCATGCGATTCCGGCCGCGGCCGTGGGGATGTCGGCATCATCGAGAACGAGGGCCGGATCCGACCCTCCGAGCTCCAGCGAACACGGGATGAGGCGCTCACCGCACGCGGCGGCAACCTTGCGCCCGGTCGCTTCGCTCCCGGTGAAAAAGACGCGGTTCACGCCCCCTTCGATGAGCGCTCTCCCCGTCTCCCCGTCTCCCGGAAGCCATTGCACGAGTCCCTCGGGGATCCCCGTCGCGCGGACCGCCTCGACCAGCGCTTCGGCGCAGGTCGGCGTCATCTCCGACGGCTTGAGGATGACGGCGTTGCCGGCGACCAGCGAAGGGAGGAGCGAGCCGGCCGCGAGGAGGAGCGGATAGTTCCACGGTGAGATCACCGCCACGACCCCGAACGGCTCCCATTGCGTTTCGATCGATTTCCGCAGCGTCGCGATCTGCCGGGACCGCCTCCGGACGGGACGGAGGAGGCGTGCGCCTTCGCGCGCGGCCCACGCCGCGGTGTCGGCCACGAGAAGCGTCTCGAAGATCGCCTCGAACGGAGGCTTCCCCGTCTCGCGGCTCAGGACGCTCGCGATCGCGTGCCGCCTCTCGTAAATCTCTCGACGGACGCGACCCACCGCGGCGGCGCGTTCGCGGAGCGGAATCGCTCCCCACGCGCGTTGCGCCTCCCCCGCCGTCTTCACTGCCGTGACGATCGCCTCCGGCGACGCGTGCTCGAACTGCCGCCACACTTCCCCGCTGTTCGGATCCCGCGACTCCACCGGACGCCGCACATTCTGCACTTCGGTCGTCGTGGTCATGGAGTGAATGTAACGCCATCACGATCCGAAATCACGCCTGGACCGATCTCCGATTCTCCGCTGAGGATGCCTCGTGATGCGAGCCGCGATAGAATTTGCGCGAGAACAGTGTGCTCCGCTGCGCGTCGGCGCGCGGCGCAGGAGAGAGGCGACCATGGCTGGAAACACCGTGAAGTTGCATCGTGTCATTCGTACCACCCCGGAGAAGCTATACCGCGCGTTCCTCGATCCCGACGCGATGGCCAAGTGGCTCCCGCCGCACGGATTCACCGGGAAGGTCCATCAGCTGGACGCGAAGGTCGGTGGCACGTACAAGATGTCGTTCACGAACTTCTCGTCCGGAAACAGTCACTCGTTCGGCGGGAAGTATCTGGAGCTCGTTCCCGGGGAACGGATTCGCTACACCGACGTCTTCGACGATCCGAACCTCCCCGGCACCATGGAGACCACGGTCTCCCTCCGAAAGGTGTCGGTCGGAACGGAGCTGAACGTCGTGCAGGAAGGGATTCCCGAGGCGATTCCCCTCGAAGCGTGCTACCTCGGATGGCAGGAATCTCTGACTCTGCTCGCGCAGCTCGTCGAGCCCGACATCCCCGACGGAGCTTGAGGAGCTCCGATCGGATACTCGCCCGAGGGCCGCTTCCGGCGGACAGGGTCAGGACTTGAACATCCTGGCCAGGAGACTGCGCGGCGCAGTGGGACAGTTTCTATCGCGCGGACGAGATCGTGCTTCATCCGCCGATCGTGGCGCGAAGGAGAAGTCTCAGTCGTTCAGAAAGTTAGAGTGCCGACAGAACAAACGAAGGCCTGGCCCCAAACTTTCCCGACTGGATGCTCCGTCGCGGCGCGACGCGGGACGAAGCGCAGGAGAACTACCGCGCGTTCGTCTACGAGAAACTCCACGACCGGAGCCGCCTCTGGGACAAGCTCGTGAATCAGATCTATCTCGGCACCGAGCCGTGGGTCGAGTCGATGCGCACGATCATCGAAAAGAAGCCCCGCAGCGACGAACATCCGAAGACACAGCGCACGGTCGGTCGCGCGAAGCTCGTCAAGGTCGTCGCCACAATCGCCTCGGTGTTCGACATCGACGAGAGCGACATCCGATACGGCCGCGGCGGCGCTGCACGGATGCTGGCCGCCTGGCTCGGCCGCTACGAGAGTGCCGAGCAGCTCCGCCCGATCGCGGCAACGTTGCGCCTCGGCAGCACCGGCCACGTCTCGAACCTGATCTCGCGTTGCGAGCGCGAGCTCGCGAATGATCCTCTCCTCCGCGTTCTCGCCGACCGGTGCATCGCCTCGCTCCAGACCGGAGTTCCCGAATCCCCCGAGCGGCCCGTCCCGATCTGGCCGATGCTCCCGGTGCCCGACATCATCCGCGACTCGCCGGGCCCGCCACCGTTCTGAGGCGAGCGCGATTCCCTGAAAACTGACCACTCTTCACGATTCGCCCTGGCGGAGCCTCGTTCCAAGTGACGCCCGGTCCAGGTTTCGCCACGCGACGGAGGCCGTATCCGTTCCGACCGCCATGAACACCTGCCCACTACGTCGCATTCGATCGAGCATCTGACGAATCAACCGAGAAGCGACGCGCCTCACCCCGCTTTCTCCGTTCAGAGTCAAGTCACCGTGTCGCTAACTACAGACCATGCAGCCGCTTATACCTACAACCGAGAATCGAAGG
>CAVUKB010000009.1:0-117164 GCA_963741955.1 uncultured Acidobacteriota bacterium | reverse complement strand
CCTGGCCCTGAGCTTCCGAAGGCCTGGCCCTGATCTTCCCGTCAGGCCCTGATCTTCCCGTCACTCTCTTTCGGGAGTAAAGTGGTTCCGAGATCTCGAGACCTGTCCTGATTGTCCGGGGGGTTCACGGGGCAGCAACCTCGAGCGCCATGCACGAAAGGAGGCTCGAATGGCCAGGATCGTGGTCCGCTACTGCGCATTCTGAGTGTCTGGTCTTCATGCCGTCCGTGTGGCGGCAAGGCTGCGGCGAGAGCTGAAGACGGAGGTGGACCAGCAGCACGGTCGATACGGCGAGTACAAGATCCTCGTGGACGGCGATGTCGTCGTCGATGGGGGGTTGGCCGCAGTCCTTGGCGTTCTACCCTCGGGTCGGAAGATAGTCGCAGCAGTGCGTGCACGCCTCGAGGGCGGAGCCGGGTCCGGAGAAGACTCCTGATCCCAGCTCCCCGCCTGGCGCGATCTTCTGAGTGAGCCGGTGAGCCACAGTTTCTGTGCCCTTTCCCTGGACACGCTCTCGCTCGACCGCTCCGTTTCCGGGGCGCCGAGTGCGTCAGGGGTGACGTCGATCAACTCTTCCGATGCCTTGATCCTGATTCGTGGCTGGTGCGGACGAGCTGATCCGATATCGCTTCACCGAGACGACGGGACTGCTGAATCAGAAACTCATCCGAACGGGAACGCACCGATCGCAGCCGCGAAACGCGGCACAGCTTCGCCCGCCCCTGTTGGCAACGCCTGCTAATGGTCAGCCCTATACCGGTGCCTCGCCCGGAGCACTGGCACGATCAGCCGTTGAGGTAAAGGCGTTGCCCGACGGCCGCGCTCCTCGAGGATCCGGCGCGCTTTTCACCCTTTCGTTGCACCGCCGGCGGTCCACATCGTGGTCCAAAACGTAGAATCGTCGGATGCGAATCGCCGCGGTTGCGTTGCTGCTCGCCCTCTCGTTCCACGCACGCGCCAGTGAAGTCGTGCGAGCCTCCATCTGGGAATTCCATGACAGCTTCTGGATGAGCCTTCATCAGAGGCTGATCGACGATGCCACGAGAGCACAGCCCCGCGATCTCAACGGATGGTCGCCGGAGGAGCAGGCGGCGTGGAACCAGTCCGTGGCCGCATACCGCGCGGCCGCCCCGGGAAACGGCGACATGACCTTTGCCAGGAGCATGGAGACGACGAGCGACGCCATTACCCAGCTCGCCGACGATGCCCGGGAGCCGCTGATCGACTCGCCATTGGCCGAAGCTCTCACCCGCGCCGCTCCCGTCTACCGGATCCACGAATGGCCGGCGGACGAGAAGGCCAATCGCTTCTTCATCGCTTACGCATCGGCCATGGCAGCCGCAGAAGGACCGCGGCTGATTCACGAGCACGAGGCCGTTTATCGCACGCCGTGGCCGGCGCGGGTGCTCGTCTACGTCACGCCGGCTGCGGGTCCGTACGGCGCATACACGTTCCAGGGCCTTTCGGGAGGATGGATCACCACCATGTCCTGTCGTGACGAGGGCTACCAGGGACTGCGCGCGCTGGAGATGCTCCTGCACGAGAGCTCTCATGCGGTGGTGGGTCCGAACCGGGGGACTGTGGCCGAGGCGATCAACGGCACGGCCGAGCGTCTGGGCATCCGTCCTCCGCACGACCTGTGGCACGCCATTATCTTCGCCACGTCGAGCGAGCTGACGCGACGCCTGTTCGTCGAGCGGGGGAACGCCGGCTTCGTTCCCTCGTCCGTCGATCTCTTCACGCGCGCATGGCCGATGTATCGCGACGCGGTCGAGAAGGTCTGGCTTCCCTACCTCGATGGACGGGGAACGCTCGAAGAAGCGATCGACAGGATCGTGACCTCGATCGCGCAATCCTCGGGCAAGCGCCCGCCGCCCTCGCCCTGACGCTCCGCCGCCCAACCTGCGCCGGCGAGGAAGGAGTGGGGTCACACCCTCGTATCTCTGCTCCTGTAATTCGATGCAATCTTCAAATCGACTGGCACTTAGCTCCAATGGCCCGAACTTAAGGGGTGTGGCACCATAGGAAGAGGGAGGGCGGGAGTGATGGGGCGAACCGAATATCGAGCTTCGGAGGTGCGGTTGGAGGTATTCGACGAAGCGTTTCCGGCGAAGAAGGTGGAAGCGATCCTCGAGGAGCTGGGGCGGCAGAGCAAGAGGGTTCGAAAGCTTCCGGCGACACTGATGGTGTACTACGTGATCGCGCTGGGGTTGTTCGCGAGCGTGGGATGCCGTGAAGTGCTGCGTCGGTTGCTGGAGAAGAGTCGATGGGTGTGGCCGACGGATGTGGAGCTGAGCACAGATACCGCGATCACCAAGGCGCGGAAGCGGCTTGGATTCGAAGTGCTCGAGCGGTTGTATCGCGATCTGGTCGGGCCGATAGCAGCTCGAAAATCGCCGGGTGCGTTCTATCGAACCTGGCGAGTTGTGAGCATGGACGGAAGTTCAGTCGAAGTGGCCGATTCCGACGAGAATGAGCGAGCGTTCGGGCGACCGGGCAGTTCGCGTGGGAAGACTGCCTATCCGCGGATTCGATTCGTATCGCTCCTGGAGAATGGAACGCACGTATTGTTCGGGGCGGTGATGGACGCATACGGGGTGGGAGAGGTGACGATCGCGCAGCGGGTGATCGGATATCTGAAGCGAGGAATGATCTGCCTTGCGGACCGTGTGGCGAACCATCTGCCGGAAACTCGAGAATCGTGCGAATAGGCGCCGAAGTACCGCCGTGACAAAGAGTTAGGGGGGGGTGAGGACCGATAGACGAAGCCCTGACCCCACAGTTCAAGCCATGAGCCCACAGTGCCGGCCCAAATGATCCCGGTCAAAACGCGAACGCAAGCGGGGGCCGATTGCTGTATTCACTATGATGCCCGACGGCAACGACGCAGGTCCGCTCCGCACTGGTCGCATTCCAATGGGGGCCATGTGTAGATTTGAAAGGGCGAAGTATGCTGCCGCGCGGTGCGAACAAATATTCTCTTCCCGCAGCGGGGACATCTTATCGAGAATGCGGCTATATTCAATATCAAGCCGTAGATTCCAATAGCCACGAAAATCCACCGCGAAACGGCGAGGGCGGCCGCGCTCAGAGCGACCGCGCCGATGTACCACGCGAGAATCAGGCTCAGTGCCCGCGAACGAGGCGAACAGTAGGATCGGCGCAGAATGCTCACCGTCTCGCGACTCCTATTTGAGGCCAAGAAACCTCCAAACATCTCCATTCGTAAGAATCTCCGCGTGTTCGAAATGCGTACTGAACATCGGGAGGGGAATCTTCGAATTCCGCCCGGGGCCGATTGCCACCGCAAATGGAGAGCCGTTGGAAGTCATGACAGAAAACGAAAACAGCAGCAAGTTCGCATTGAACGAACCGCTCATCCCACCCATCGCGTCCGCGGTTCCGCGGCCAAAGAGGAGATACGGCCCCTCTCCGAGATTCACGCCCCCTCCGAACGAAACCGTTGTCCCCAGGACGTTATCCTGAGGCCCATTCGACGTCAGAGTATGCGCCCAGAATACACCTACTCCTCCCCCCCCTCCTCCTGCTACCGCAGTTCCACTGTAGCCCATGCCTGTGAACCAGCCATGCCTCCATCCGGGACCCGTCCGCGACGGGTCAGCCGCACGAATTGAAGTCTCTCGCGGCATGAAACTCGACCAGACGGCATGACCTCCGTTTTCGGATCTCCTCATGTTAGCGTTCATAGCCGAGAGATGGAATGCGATTGCTGACGTACAGAGGAACGCCATTGCGATCAGAGCTTCCGCGGTGTGAAAGCCGAAAGCGCGGTGACTGAGCATTCGGATCTTGTTGTTGCAGCCTTCAGCAACTGCATTCGTGAGTCGATACTCGAAGTAACGGCGGATGCCAGGCCATTTCGCCGCGACGGTTCGCGCGAAGCGAACGAGGGGTTGAATGCGGCTATGAACCGCGGACTGATACCAGCGCTTGAACCGTCGATCAGCTTGGCGGACGGACGAGGAGTCATAGATGTCCTGAAAGGATTCCTTGACCAGGTAACTGCGAAAGAGGGTGTGATTCATCCGCGCGAGCTCCGAGAGTTTCGCCTCCTCGGCATCACGCAGGTTCCAGGGGTTCTTCAGGAGGACGAACCCAGTGGATTTGAGAGCGGAGCGCTCCTCGCCGGTGGCCTTTCGCATCTCGTCCCGCCTCACCTGATCGATCGCATTCCCGAGGAGTTGGACCACGTGGAACCGATCGAAAACGACCTCGGCGTTCGGCAGTCGGTCGCGAACAGCTTTCTCGAAGGCCGCGCTCATGTCGATGCTCACCAGACGGATTCGCGCGCAGCGCTCGGGGCCGAGCAGATCGAACAGCCCGTCGAGAACCTCTGCACTTTTACCCTTCGCCGCCCAGATCATCTGCCCGGTCTCGTGGTTCGTGACCACGGTCATGAACTTCTTCGGCCGCCCCCAGCAGATCTCGTCGATGCCGATCCGGTCAGATTCTCGAGCGCGTTCGGGTCGCGTTTTTCGGCAACCACTCGAGCGGCGATCCGTCCGGCCGTGAGCCAGCTGACCTTGAAGTACGCCGAGACCGCGGTTTGATTGATCGCTGCAGAAACCAGGCAAGCTCGTCTTCAACGCGCGTGAACATCGAACCAGGCCGTGCCCACGGAACCGCGGCCGTTCGCACCCCGCAGCGGCGCAACGCACCCGCGCAGATCCGCCCCAGCATCACCCGGCATCCCCAGAGGCCGAGATGACGCCATTCGCGATGCTTCATCACCGTTCCTGAAGCTCAGCAACCCCCGCACCCTCCGCACCGCGGACGTCTCCACGTTGGACTCACGTCAGATAGAGACTCCGAGCTTCAACCAACCCCGCAACCGTTACGTTTGCCATTTAGCAACTTCCGGAACAATGTCGTCAGCGCACCGTGCCTGTCCTCCCCTGTCTTGGTTTCATCACTACAACTACAAATGCAGCACGTTCGCCGATTCCAACCTGCTATCGCTGCTTCGATCTTCACCTCTCCACAGCAGCACTTTCGCTCCTTCAGATCCTTCCCACGCGCAATGGGAACGCAAAACCCCCTCGCGTTCCACTTCCACACTTCGCTCCAACCTTCCAACACCACTGCTCCTCAAAACAGCCTCCCTCCTCACCTCCACAACACCCACCTACACACCTTTAAGACCCTTGAACCCGTTCATCACGCGCATGATTTCAGCGTCATCGAGCAGTGCACCCGGGCCAGGTTCGGGCGCGACCACGTCGATGTTGCAGGGCTTTTCGATCGAGCCGCAGTCGTCGGATCCACCTGTCCCCGTCGGTAACCTGTCTTTGAGCCCGTACGGATCCACCAGCGTCACCGGACTTCCCAGCACGTACCCGTAGCGGTTTCAGCTCTGGGGTGCCCCAGGGCTGCCGCCGAGCGGGTCCATCGTCGTGAAGCGCGAGAGGCGGTTGTCGTAGTAGCGGGCGTGCATGTAGTCCACACCATCCGGGTTGTACGTCCCGAAATCCCGCTCCTGGCCCGCGAACTTCATCGACACGAGACGGAGCTGGCCCATGCGCCGGCTGTGGAGACCGGGCCGCCCAGCCCAAGCCTTCACGACTCCCGCGCCTATTAATTATCTCCTCCGTTTGTGGATTTACAGAACTGTTCCCGTTAGCAAACCGGTTTGTTTGAGTGGGACTGCGGCGCGAAGGGAGTGAAATGTTCTGCGGTCGGAACATGCGTAAGTCGCTCACCATCTGCTCGATAGAGTTCCAATTCCCACAACCTCCCCGCACGCACGTGGACGAGCGCGGCCACCAGCATTCCGTCGCTATCGAGAGCCTCGGCCGACACGGGAACCGACTCGAGTACCGGAGCCGGCGAGAATTGGCCGAATATATGAAACCGGAGACTGCCATTCTCATCGATTTCTTCGACGGATGCGCGCTCGAGTTGTTGGCGCAGTTCGGTACAACCTGGAAAATCGATGGATAGCAACCGTTCCATCAACTGAGACTCGCTTTTCGTGGTTTTGCGCATTCGTTCCTCTTCGAGTAGGGTTTATGGGAGGAAAGGCATAAAGTACGTCCCGACGTGGATCGCACCATTCGCGAGCGTGTACGCCCGATATTCAACAACTCGGCCGAGAATTTCCATTCGTCCGCGGAAGTATCCGGTCGCGACGCCTCCGCCGGCCAGTTCTGCTCGGATGCGGTTTTCAATCGCCGTCTCCACCATTGCTGCTTCACCTTCCAATTCAGTACCGGCGAGGTGAGGGGCGCCATGCCCGAACGAGATGACCAATGCTCCACCAAGTACTTGAACATGTGCGCAGGCTTCCTGAACTCCGGCATTACATGCGGTGACGGCGTCTCTGCCCTGAGCGTCGACCCAGTTTTCCGCGTAGAGCTGCTCTTGTCTGTGGTGTTCGGCAAGTCCTTTCACATGCCGCCCGACATACCATCGAAGCGTTGAGCTGAAGATGCTGTGTTCCCATCCCCGATCCCAGAAGAACGTTCCGCGGTAGAACGGGTTATTGGCAGTAACGGTAATTTCTCCACCGCAGATCACGTTCCCGTGCCCATCCTCGCGACAGTCCTCCGGATTTCCGTTCGAAGAGCCTCCGCTCGATCCGCTCGCCGGTGCCCACCCGTACGGATCCACCAGCGTCACCGGACTTCCCAGCACGTACCCGTAGCGGTTCCAGCTCTGCGGAGCGCCAGGGCTGCCGCCGAGCGGGTCCATCGTCGTGAACCGCGAGAGGCGGTTGTCGTAGTAGCGGGCGTGCATGTAGTCGATGCCGTCCGGATAGTATGTCCCGAAATCCCGCTCCTGGCCCGCGAACTTCATCACCTCCGCGTCCTGCGACCCCGAGCTCGCCTCCTCCCCGTACGCCCAGTACTGGTGACGGGAGAGGACGTTCTTCGCGTCGTCGGTGATCAGACGCACCGACCCGAGGTGGTCGACGTCGAAATGCCGGTTCCCCTGCGGGGTCGCCGCGCCGAGCAGCACCGAGCCGCGCCAGATCCAGTCCTCCTTCCAGCTCCAGTTCGCGACCCCGTTCACCGGTGCGTTCAGGAACTCCCGCAGCACCCGCCCGCCGAGGTCCCGGATCTTCCAGCTCGTCCGGTTCGTCATCGCGTCGTACGTCGCGAGCCGCTCCCCCTCCGCGGTGTAGATGTACGCCTGATTCACGTACGTGTCGAGCAGTTGCACCACCTGCCCGAACGCGTCGTATTTCATCGAACGCGTGATCCACCCGAGCTGGTTTCCCGCCGCGTCGTAGCTCGCGCCCGACAGATGGTTCGTCTTCCCGGACACCGGAGTCGAGAAGACCTCGTCTGCATGCCCGCTCTGCTTCGTCGTGGTGGTGACCAGATTTCCGAACGGATCGTATGCGTACTGCTTTGTGATGCCCGGCGCGAACTGCGCCGCGGTCGACTCGGTGAGCCGTCCCACCTTGTCGTAGAGGAAGTGGTCCGACCCGATGGACTTCACCTCCCTATTCTCGCTCCCAACATCGTGAACGGCCGCTCAAGTGAATAGTCGCAGTGTGACTTCACCGTTCGCCCTCGACCGCAGGGCTTTGACGATCAAGCAAGCCGGATGCTTCGCGCTTGATCGCGTCCTGGAAAAAGGGTCGATCCTCAGGCCGGTCCTCGTACTCGGCGGCCGCGTATATGAACGGGTGCAGTTCCGTCAATCTCTCCAGACCAACCTTCTGTGCGACCTTCCAAATCTCTCGTGCTCCCCTATATGGTTCGACTTCACCGTTGACGATTCCCTCCGCGACCCAACGAGCGTATGTCCTCGCGGCCTCCACCGAGTCGACTCTCGGTTCGCCGATCTCGTCAAATACCCGGGCTAGGGTTGTGCGCGCTCCTTCGGTCGTCACGGATCCCTCACCACTGGCCAAGATTCTGAGATTGTAAGAATCGAATCCGTCCAACAGTAACCTCGTGGCCAGTTGCTCTACATCGTCGTCGGATAACAAATCCAGCGTATTCATGGATACCATGACTCGGAGACCGATCGAGTGAGTTTCTCGTAATATCACTTGAATTTAAACCCTTCTATGGCGCCCGTGACCAGATTCATCCAGTAGTGAACGACGATCGTCCCGTATCTTAACGAATCCTGTGAGTGGTGCATCTTGGCCCATTCGCTCTCAGGGTACTGTGGATCCTTGATCCCTCCCTGCATGATACGCCGGCCTGCGCCGGCCTGGGCTTCCTCGAGAGTAAGCTGCTCAGCCAAGTTCGCTGCCTCGGTTCTGAGGACGGTCGCGCCCGGTGTACCGATAATCAGCGTTCCGCCAAGAATCTCAACATGCGCGCACGCCTCGTGAACGCCAGCCCCACAAGCGTTAACGGCGTCTCGGCCTTGGGAATCGACCCAGTTTTCCGCGTAGAGCTGCTCTTGTCTGTGGTGTTCGACAAGTCCTTTCACATGCCGCCCGACATACCATCGAAGCGTTGAGCTGAAGATGCTGTGTTCCCATCCCCGATCCCAGAAGAACGTGCCCCGGTAGAACGGGTTATTGGCAGTAACGGTAATTTCTCCACCGCAGATCACGTTCCCGTGCCCATCCTCGCGACAGTCCTCCGGATTTCCGTTCGAAGAGCCTCCGCTCGATCCGCTCGCCGGTGCCCACCCGTACGGATCCACCAGCGTCACCGGACTTCCCAGCACGTACCCGTAGCGGTTCCAGCTCTGGGGTGCGCCAGGTGAGCCGCCGAGCGGGTCCATGGTCGTGAACCGCGACAGGCGATTGTCGTAATAGCGGGCGTGCATGTAGTCCAAGCCGTCCGGATAGTACGTCCCGAAGTCGCGCTCCTGGCCCGCGAACTTCATCACCTCCGAGTCCTGGCTGCCGGACGTCGCCTCCTCGCCGTACGCCCAGTACTGGTGACGGGAGAGGACGTTCTTCGCGTCGTCGGTGATCAGACGCACCGACCCGAGGTGGTCGACGTCGAAGTGCCGGTTCCCCTGCAGGGTCGCCGCGCCGAGGAGCACCGAGCCGCGCCAGATCCAGTCCTCCTTCCAGCTCCAGTTCGCGACCCCGTTCACCGGTGCGTTCAGGAACTCCCGCAGCACCCGCCCGCCGAGGTCGCGGATCTTCCAGCTCGTCCGGTCGGTCATCGCGTCGTACGTCGCGAGCCGCTCCCCCTCCGCCGTGTAGATGTACGCCTGATTCGTGTACGTGTCGAGCAGTTGCACCACCTGCCCGAACGCGTCGTATTTCATCGAGCGCGTGATCCACCCGAGCTGGTTTCCCGCCGCGTCGTAGCTCGCGCCCGACAGATGGTTCGTCTTCCCGGACACCGGAGTCGAGAAGACCTCGTCCCCATGCCCGCTCTGCTTCGTCGTGGTGGTGACGAGGTTCCCGAACGGATCGTACGCATATTGTTTGGTGATGCCCGGCGCGAACTGCGCCGCGGTCGACTCGGTGAGTTCGTAGAGGTTTCGCTCGATACGCACCTAGGCCAGGCTCCGAAGCCATACAGCAAGGCTTATGAGCCCTATTAGAGCCAATGCGGCAGCAGCGAGTGCGTACACAAGCAGCTCTCCCGCCGGGTATAGCCGCTTGTATTCTCCAAGTATCCGTAACATCTTAGGAAGTGGGAAGACGGTGCAAGGCACGAGCTTGCCCTGTTCCCGCGCGCGATTGATTTCGCCGATCATCATGACGAGAACAATGTTTGCTAGCAATATCAACGACAACGCGAGGCAAGATGTAACGATTCCGACGATAACTACCGCATCCATCGGCGCACCTCAGAGGGTCCAGATACCGACACACAAACCGACTCCGATCAAAGCAACAAGAGCAATTGCGAACGCGACCAACGAGTATATGTGCAGCTTTCCAGCCGGATACGATCGCTTGTATTCCCTGAAAATCAGAAGCATTTTCGGGAATGTCGATCCGAAATACAAAATCGGCTTGTCATCCTTTCTTTCACGATTGATTTCCCCGATCATCATCAGGAGAAATATGTTTGAAAGAACTAATCCAGACACGACGAAACTGAAAAGAATGACTCCAACGATGACTCTCGCGCTCATCGGCACGCCTGCCTTCCTGCGTAGAGCAGCCAATCTAGCCGATGCTCCCGCCCCCGGACATCATCCGCGACTCACCCGGCCCGCCGCCGCTCTGAGACGGCGCGATCTCCCGAAAACTGATCATGACTCACGATTCGCCCTGGCGGAGCCTCGTTCCAAGTGACGCCCGGTCCAGGTTTCGCCACGCGACGGAGGCCGTATCCGTTCCGATCTCCATCAACACCTGCCCACTACGTCGCATTCGATCGAGCATCTGACATACTTCCCTACATTCCCTCTACCTTTTGCTCTGAAGATGCTGTGTTCCCATCCCCGATCCCAGAAGAACGTTCCCCGGTAGAACGGGTTATTGGCAGTAACGGTAATTTCTCCACCGCAGATCACGTTCCCGTGCCCATCCTCGCGACAGTCCTCCGGATTTCCGTTCGAAGAGCCTCCGCTCGATCCGCTCGCCGGTGCCCACCCGTACGGATCCACCAGCGTCACCGGACTGCCCAGCACGTACCCGTAGCGGTTCCAGCTCTGGGGTGCGCCAGGTGAGCCGCCGAGCGGGTCCATGGTCGTGAACCGCGACAGGCGATTGTCGTAATAGCGGGCGTGCATGTAGTCCAAGCCGTCCGGATAGTACGTCCCGAAGTCGCGCTCCTGGCCCGCGAACTTCATCACCTCCGAGTCCTGGCTGCCGGACGTCGCCTCCTCGCCGTACGCCCAGTACTGGTGACGGGAGAGGACGTTCTTCGCGTCGTCGGTGATCAGACGCACCGACCCGAGGTGGTCGACGTCGAAGTGCCGGTTCCCCTGCAGGGTCGCCGCGCCGAGGAGCACCGAGCCGCGCCAGATCCAGTCCTCCTTCCAGCTCCAGTTCGCGACCCCGTTCACCGGTGCGTTCAGGAACTCCCGCAGCACCCGCCCGCCGAGGTCGCGGATCTTCCAGCTCGTCCGGTCGGTCATCGCGTCGTACGTCGCGAGCCGCTCCCCCTCCGCCGTGTAGATGTACGCCTGATTCGTGTACGTGTCGAGCAGTTGCACCACCTGCCCGAACGCGTCGTATTTCATCGAGCGCGTGATCCACCCGAGCTGGTTTCCCGCCGCGTCGTAGCTCGCGCCCGACAGATGGTTCGTCTTCCCGGACACCGGAGTCGAGAAGACCTCGTCCCCATGCCCGCTCTGCTTCGTCGTGGTGGTGACGAGGTTCCCGAACGGATCGTACGCATATTGTTTGGTGATGCCCGGCGCGAACTGCGCCGCGGTCGACTCGGTGAGTTCGTAGAGGTTTCGCTCGATACGCACCTAGGCCAGGCTCCGAAGCCATACAGCAAGGCTTATGAGCCCTATTAGAGCCAATGCGGCAGCAGCGAGTGCGTACACAAGCAGCTCTCCCGCCGGGTATAGCCGCTTGTATTCTCCAAGTATCCGTAACATCTTAGGAAGTGGGAAGACGGTGCAAGGCACGAGCTTGCCCTGTTCCCGCGCGCGATTGATTTCGCCGATCATCATGACGAGAACAATGTTTGCTAGCAATATCAACGACAACGCGAGGCAAGATGTAACGATTCCGACGATAACTACCGCATCCATCGGCGCACCTCAGAGGGTCCAGATACCGACACACAAACCGACTCCGATCAAAGCAACAAGAGCAATTGCGAACGCGACCAACGAGTATATGTGCAGCTTTCCAGCCGGATACGATCGCTTGTATTCCCTGAAAATCAGAAGCATTTTCGGGAATGTCGATCCGAAATACAAAATCGGCTTGTCATCCTTTCTTTCACGATTGATTTCCCCGATCATCATCAGGAGAAATATGTTTGAAAGAACTAATCCAGACACGACGAAACTGAAAAGAATGACTCCAACGATGACTCTCGCGCTCATCGGCACGCCTGCCTTCCTGCGTAGAGCAGCCAATCTAGCCGATGCTCCCGCCCCCGGACATCATCCGCGACTCACCCGGCCCGCCGCCGTTCTGAGGCGAGCGCGACCTCCCTGAAAACTGACCACTGACTTCACGATTCGCCCTGGCGGAGCCTCGTTCCAAGTGACGCCCGGTCCAGGTTTCGCCACGCGACGGAGGCCGTAGTCCGTTCCGATCGCCATGAACACCAGCCCACTCCGTCGCATTCGATCGAGCATCTGACGAATCGACCGAGAAGCGACACACGTCACGCCGCTTTCTCCGTTCAGAGGCAAAGTCACCGTGTCGCTAACTACAGAGTCGCTTACATCTGCAACCGAGAATCGAAGGCTGGCCCCGATCTTCCTGATCTTCCGTCACGCAATGTAAAATAAAGATATGAACGCCGCAACAATTCCGAGTGACGTGAGCGCGAAACAGATGTACGTGTACCTGTCGTACCGACCGTCCGGATATAGCTTTCGATACTCGCGAAAAATGCGGGTGACCTTCTGCGGATAATAGCCGAAATAGGACATTTGGTCTTGATCGTCTCGTTGTCGGTTGAGCTCGCCAACCATGATGGTGCCGAAGATATTGCCGAGGATTGCGGCACTCGCGGCCACGGATACTGAGAGAATCAGGCAAACGACTCCTATCTGCATAGCTGCCTCTCGGCGAACATCACCGCATCAACGGGCGACGAGGCGAGTAACCAGTAGCGGCCAAGTTGGATGGGATCACTATATTGCGTAACCGAACCACCGAACGTGATAAGCGACAGGGATCCACCGACGCTTCCGCCAACGGCGACGACATTGCCGTTCGGGCGAAGCCCACGCCATCCATTCGTCAAGCCACCGCTCGAATGTTGCACGAAGCCACCGTATCGGGTAATTGACGCCGACGCTCCAGTAAAACCCTTGCTGTAGTTCAAATTCGACCCGTTAAGACCGTAGATCAGGCCTGTGTATATCGATCCAGATACGGCACCGTTCCATCCACCTTGGACGCCGCCGAATCCAAACGCGCTGATCTGGCCCGAGTCGTAGTTCATGACAATCTCTCCGCCGCCGCCACCACTCCCAACGAAGCCGAAGAAATTTGATACACCGATCGACCTCCCGGACGGTACTGCCTTGCAGATCACCTGTTTGCCTTCGCGAGCAATTCCGCGACCGGCGGCGATCATCTGCCCTCCGGTTTGCCATGCATCGGTGAGGAAGCCCCAATCACCGGTCCAGGGATCGTCGCCCGGATCGCTGCCGTTCACCTCGGATCCGCATTGAAAGATGCCGTTCTCCATTGTACAGCCGTCGTCACCGGTTGTCGCCGACGAGCCACCGCTGTCGCCACCCGGTGCCCACCCGTACGGATCCACCAGCGTCACCGGGCTGCCCAGCACGTACCCGTACCGGTTCCAGCTCTGCGGAGCGCCAGGGCTGCCGCCGAGCGGGTCCATCGTCGTGAACCGCGACAGCCGATTGTCGTAATAGCGGGCGTGCATGTAGTCCACACCATCCGGGTTGTACGTCCCGAAGTCGCGCTCCTGGCCCGCGAACTTCATCACTTCCGCATCTTGCGACCCTGAGGTCGCTTCTTCGCCGTACGCCCAGTACTGGTGACGGGAGAGGACGTTCTTCGCGTCGTCGGTGATCAGACGCACCGACCCGAGGTGGTCGACGTCGAAATGCCGGTTCCCCTGCGGGGTCGCCGCCCCGAGCAGAACCGAGCCGCGCCAGATCCAGTCCTCTTTCCAGCTCCAGTTCGCGACCCCGTTCACCGGTGCGTTCAGGAACTCCCGCAGCACCCGCCCGCCGAGGTCCCGGATCTTCCAGCTCGTCCGGTTCGTCATCGCGTCGTACGTCGCGAGCCGCTCGCCCTCGGCCGTGTAGAGGTACGCCTGATTGACGTACGTGTCCTGCAGCTGGACGACCTTCCCGAACGCGTCGTACGTCATCGAGCGGGTGATCCACCCCAGCTGGTTTCCCGCCGCGTCGTAGCTCGCGCCTGACAGATGGTTCGTCTTCCCGGACACCGGGGTCGAGAGGACCTCGTCCGCATGCCCGCTCTGCTTTGTCGTGGTGGTGACGAGGTTCCCGAACGGGTCGTATGCATATTGCTTGGTGATCCCCGGCGCGAACTGCGTCGCCGTCGACTCGGTGAGCCGCCCCATCTTGTCGTAGAGGAAGTAGTCCGACCCGATGGACTTCACGTCCCCCGCGCCGTCGAACGCATAGATCCCGCTCGAGAAGTTCGACCCCGAGGGGATCGCTCCGATCGTGGTGATCTGGTAAGGCATCGGCATTCCGTCCCCTCGAGCTCGGTTTCACTCATGGCAGCCATGTCCCGAAGTCCCTTTTGGAAGAAGCGGGTCAAGGCTTCCCTCACCACTGTCACCTCTTCATTTCTTGGCTCCAGTCAACGCACCACATCGTACGGCGGCAGCTGCTGGAGTCGCGCTTGGAAGATCCTGAACTGGGCTCCGCGCTCGCCCCTGACTCTCAGAGGACGAACGGTCGGCTTTTCGCAAAACACGAGATACTCTCGAGCGCGCGCACAGATCCTGCAGATCGCTAAAAAATTCCGAGCGACATGAGCATACCAAACACTCCCGCAAACATAGATACCGTAGAAAGCGCTGCGTACAGGTGCAGTCGCCCATTTGGGTAGTAATCGCGGTAGGCCTGCCAGATTCTCACGAGCTTCGGGAGTGTAAATCCGAAGTATGAGACCAGATTGCCATCGTCACGTTTCCGATTGATTTCTCCGATCATCATCGTCAAGAAGATGTTCGCGAGAAATGCTCCGCTCATCGCAACGCAAAGGAAGATCACATCGGCAGCAGTTATCCAGACCCCTGCTACTTGCATAGTTGCCTCGTAACGAGGAGTCCCGCGTCAACCGGACTCAACGCGAACGGCCAGTAACGACCGATTTGCAACGGGCTCGAATACTGCGTAACGTTCACACCAAACGTCGGCGACTCAATCAGTGACGCTCCCAAGCTTGCACCCCCTGTTTTGACGGAATGATCAGTGGATGACGCTCCGAAGATGCCAACAGCCGCCGAGCCGTACCCTCCGACAAAAATCCCGGAGTAGTTGGCATTGTCCGGCCGTAGGCCTGACACGACTCCAGTATAGGCTTGAGCGGAGGCGACGCCATTCCAGCCGAGTTGAAGCCCTCCGAACGTAAAAGCGCTAACCTGTCCGGAGTCGTAGTTCATTACGATTTCGCCCCCCGCGACGCCGCTCCCAATGGCCCCAACGCCTCCTGACGCACCCGTGGTTCTCCCGGACGGTACTGCCTTGCAGATCACCTGTTTGCCTTCGCGAGCAATTCCGCGACCGGCGGCGATCATCTGCCCTGCGGTTTGCCATGCATCGGTGAGGAAGCCCCAATCACCGGTCCAGGGATCGTCGCCCGGATCGCTGCCGTTCACCTCGGATCCGCATTGAAAGATGCCGTTCTCCATTGTACAGCCGTCGTCACCGGTTGTCGCCGACGAGCCACCGCTGTCGCCACCCGGTGCCCACCCGTACGGATCAACCAGCGTCACCGGACTGCCCAGCACGTACCCGTAGCGGTTCCAGCTCTGGGGTGCGCCAGGTGAGCCGCCGAGCGGGTCCATGGTGGTGAACCGCGACAGGCGATTGTCGTAATAGCGGGCGTGCATGTAGTCCACGCCGTCCGGATAGTACGTCCCGAAGTCCCGCTCCTGGCCCGCGAACTTCATCACCTCCGCATCCTGCGACCCTGAGGTCCCTTCTTCGCCGTACGCCCAGTACTGGTGCCGGGAGAGGACGTTCTTCGCGTCGTCGGTGATCAGACGCACCGACCCGAGGTGGTCGACGTCGAAGTGCCGGTTCCCCTGCAGGGTCGCCGCGCCGAGCAGAACCGAGCCGCGCCAGATCCAGTCCTCTTTCCAGCTCCAGTTCGCGACCCCGTTCACCGGTGCGTTCAGGAACTCCCGCAGCACCCGCCCGCCGAGGTCCCGGATCTTCCAGCTCGTCCGGTATCCAGACCTTTTCCAGTACAGCATCTGTCCCGGTGAATCGGGTCCATTATTCATGGTCGCTTTTCAACGTGTTCGCAAGCGCGGCTATCCGCTTGAATCCCTCCGCGTTCGTGAACCCAACTCCGCCTGGAGGTGGACAGGTCATATGGATAGACCACAGCTGCCTTCGGACCTCGTCCAAGTGCGGGTCGTCCAGTCGGACACTGAGGAAGTCATCTAGCTCGTCGCCAGCCATGGTGCCACCAACGAGCCGATCAAGGAGTTCCGCCGTTTCCTGGCGTGTCATCGACTGGAACCTCGACCGGGGCCTCACGACCGGGATAATCGCAGCCACAATACAAATGAGCACAAAGATAGCTACCAGCCACATAGTACTCACCAAAAATCGATATGCCGAAGCGCTTGAAGGATTACGTTTTCGAGAGGCTTCTTCTGACCGATTACGATCCGAAACACCTCATAACCGCCATTGCGCACATTCTGATATCCCCATCCTACCCGAAGAACGTTATTGTCATTCAAGTAGCCGCCCAACGGCCGGAAGAGGACGCTGGCCTTACCGAGTTGCAAGACCCTAATCAGCTGGCCTCCGATGACCAGAGATAGCACTTGCTGAGTGGGCACACCTGACCACTGTGCTGCTACCATACCGGAGTCAGATCCGTCATACCCTCCCGATTGTTCTATCGGATCAGCAAAAGGAATGACGCCATCAACGAAAGCTTCCAGCCCGTGAAAGCCTGCCGTCCAGTGCTCTCGAACTGTCATATCCGTGACTGGGTTCTCGAGGTTCAGAAAGCGGCGGCCTGGGCGTAGTATGAGCTGTTCCGGCCGATCCCACGGATTCCAATTCGGCTCGAAGGGATTTAGTGGCTCTTCAGGGTCATCTTCCCCGCGAGCAAACAGCTGCCCCGGCGCCGGTGCCCACCCGTACGGATCCACCAGGGTCACCGGGCTGCCCAGCACGTACCCGTACCGGTTCCAGCTCTGCGGAGCGCCAGGGCTGCCGCCGAGCGGGTCCATGGTGGTGAAGCGCGAGAGCCGGTCGTCATAGTATCGCGCGTGCATGTAGTCGATGCCGTCCGGATAGTATGTTCCGAAATCCCGCTCCTGGCCCGCGAACTTCATCACCTCCGAGTCCTGGCTGCCGGACGTCGCCTCCTCGCCGTACGCCCAGTACTGGTGACGGGAGAGGACGTTCTTCGCGTCGTCGGTGATCAGACGCACCGACCCGAGGTGGTCGACGTCGAAGTGCCGGTTCCCCTGCAGGGTCGCCGCGCCGAGGAGCACCGAGCCGCGCCAGATCCAGTCCTCCTTCCAGCTCCAGTTCGCGACCCCGTTCACCGGTGCGTTCAGGAACTCCCGCAGCACCCGCCCGCCGAGGTCCCGGATCTTCCAGCTCGTCCGGTTCGTCATCGCGTCGTACGTCGCGAGCCGCTCCCCCTCCGCCGTGTAGATGTACGCCTGATTCATGTACGTGTCGAGCAGTTGCACCACCTGCCCGAACGCGTCGTATTTCATCGAGCGCGTGATCCACCCCAGCTGGTTTCCCGCCGCGTCGTAGCTCGCGCCTGACAGATGGTTCGTCTTCCCGGACACCGGAGTCGAGAAGACCTCGTCCGCATGCCCGCTCTGCTTCGTCGTGGTGGTGACCAGATTTCCGAACGGATCGTATGCGTACTGCTTTGTGATGCCCGGCGCGAACTGCGCCGCCGTCGACTCGGTGAGCCGCCCCACCTTGTCGTAGAGGAAGTGGTCCGACCCGATGGACTTGATGTCGCCCGCTCCATCGAAGGCGTAGACGCCGCTCGAGTAGTTCGACCCCGAGGGGATCCCGCCGATCGTGGTGATCTGGTAAGGCATCGGCATTCCATCCGGACGGCGGTCTTCTTTCCACTGCACGCCGTTCTGGTGCGTCACGTAGTACGGGAGTCCGTTCCAATGATACGTGATCGAGCTGGCCCAGCCCCCGACGCTCTTCAGATAACCCGACTCGTAGGTGAGCGGTACGCTCCGTGCCGCGTCGCGGCCCGAGCAGCCGGCGTGGAGGCAGCGGGGGCAATCGACGGAGGCCGGCTGGCCGAGATCGTTCCAGGCGAAGCTCTGGCTGAAGGATTCGTACGGCCTGCACGCCGTCCCCAACGAGCGGCGCTCGAAAGGCTCTTCTCGTTAGTATTGGTATCCGCATCGAGAGCATCGCCTGGGGACAAGGGCGGTATAGACCCATGGTCCTTCTTTGTCCGTGGTCAGAGGATTCAAGAGCAGTAACTTCCCGCACCTGGGACACCTTATTCGATGAAGGAGGTAAGCATGCACTGCAAAGCCGAGGAACAGCAGTGGAACAATCCATGAACCGATCCAAACGCCCAAAGCCGTGATACCGCCTGAGGTCAGGAGGTATGAGGCGACTATCATGTAGAAACGATATCTCAGACTCACGACCATACCTTCGCGTTTGGGCCCCGTGTTCCTTCTCGGCTTGCATTCACCATCCCAATGCATCCCATACATCCCCGTTCGTCAATATCGCTGTGTGCTCTGAATTAATGCTCGCCTGCCCGAAACGCGTAATGCCGCTCCCCTCGCCGAACGATACTGCGCTCAGATCACCCGCTTCGTTGAACATGAGATTCATCGAGAGTACCGGAGTTGCGACGGCGACAGTGGCGCTCCAGCCTCTGAACGTTGTTCCGGCATCATCAAAACCAAGGACAAAAAATCCTCCCGCGCCGACGTTCAAGCCGCCACCAAGTCCTCCTGTCACACCGATCACGTTGTCGTCGCGGCCGCCGAATTTCAGCGAGTGACCCCAGAATATGCTGGACTCTCCTCCGTACATCGCGATCCCGCTCACGTTGATTCCCAAGCCAACGCTGCGAATTCTCAACGGCTTCGTGCGTGGTTCAGGCGCACGTTTCGATCCGGAACGAAAAGCTGCGTGATCGAACCCTCGATCCCACTCGAACGTCCCCCGGTAGGACGGGTTATTTTCACTCACGTTCACCGTCCAGCATTGGCCGGGGGATCCCGCCGATCGTGGTGATCTGGTAAGGCATCGGCATTCCATCCGGACGGCGGTCTTCTTTCCACTGCACGCCATTCGCCTCGCTCAGCATGTGTAATTCATGCCTGCCGCTCGAACATCGCGATGATACTCAACGCCTCAGCCGGCCCGATCGTTTCCAGGCCTCTACGTGTTCCGAGTGATTCTCTGAGTCGGCGCAACTCGGTCACGTCCGCGAGCGTTTCGAGGAGCAGCGACTGGTTCAAACGCGCGGCAAACCGCGTCATTTCAGAGATTGAACCGAACGCAACCTCAGACAAAACCGACGAGAAGTGACTATACTCATTCGCGAAGTACCCGAAATCAAAGCCGAGAAATCGCATCCCGCCAGCTGCGCTTATCGGACCCGGCTCAGCCCCGATGCAGAGATACACCAAATCGTCACTCTCGCTCTTGCTGGATCTAATCGCGTCGTATGCGGTCGGATCAGCTAATCCATCGGTCCGAGCGATGCCGGTGTCCTGGGGCCAAGGGTAACCGTCGAACCCGCGGTAGTTGTTCGCTTGCTCCTGAGTCAACGGGGGTACTGGCTCGCGCGTCAGTCGATATCTCCGTACGAGAAGCCAACCTTCTCTGATTTTCCTCATGGCATCACCGGGATGTGATTCACCGGGCCGATGTGGATGTGCGGTCCATTGATCCAGTGCGCCGCGTCCTCTGGGGCTGTGTGGTCAAGGGCCTTGATTCCGTACTCACGGGCCCATTGGAGTAGTGTTTGAGATTCTTCGCTGCCTACGCCCATCCGCTCCGCGGCTTTCGCGAGGTCAACCACAGCTGCCTGGTCTGGATCGAACGGCCCCCCGATCCAGACTACTCCGGTAAGTACTTGAACATGTGCGCAGGCTTCCTGAACTCCGGCATTACATGCGGTGACGGCGTCTCTGCCCTGAGCGTCGACCCAGTTTTCCGCGTAGAGCTGCTCTTGTCTGTGGTGTTCGGCAAGTCCTTTCACATGCCGCCCGACATACCATCGAAGCGTTGAGCTGAAGATGCTGTGTTCCCATCCCCGATCCCAGAAGAACGTGCCCCGGTAGAAAGGATTGTTGTTCCCCTCGACTGTCCAACAAGGGTCGACTGCCCCGTCCGGACATTCGTTGCCGTTCTGATCGACGACTTTGCTCCCCGTTGCCGGCGCGAGCCCGTACGGATCAACCAGCGTCACCGGACTTCCCAGCACGTACCCGTACCGGTTCCAACTCTGCGGAGCGCCAGGGCTGCCGTCGAGCGGGTCCATCGTGGTGAAGCGCGAGAGCCGGTCGTCGTAGTATCGCGCGTGCATGTAGTCGATGCCGTCCGGATAGTATGTTCCGAAATCCCGCTCCTGGCCCGCGAACTTCATCACTTCCGCATCTTGCGACCCTGAGGTCGCTTCTTCGCCGTACGCCCAGTACTGGTGACGGGAGAGGACGTTCTTCGCGTCGTCGGTGATCAGACGCACCGACCCGAGGTGGTCGACGTCGAAATGCCGGTTCCCCTGCGGGGTCGCCGCCCCGAGGAGCACCGAGCCCCGCCAGATCCAGTCCTCCTTCCAGCTCCAGTTCGCGACCCCGTTCACCGGCGCGTTCAGGAACTCCCGCAGCACCCGCCCGCCGAGGTCCCGAATCCTCCAGCTCGTCCGGTCGGTCATCGCGTCGTACGTCGCGAGCCGCTCCCCCTCCGCCGTGTAGATGTACGCCTGATTCATGTACGTGTCGAGCAGTTGCACCACCTGCCCGAACGCGTCGTATTTCATCGAACGCGTGATCCACCCCAGCTGGTTCCCCGCCGCGTCGTAGCTCGCGCCCGACAGATGGTTCGTCTTCCCGGACACCGGAGTCGAGAAGACCTCGTCCGCATGCCCGCTCTGCTTCGTCGTGGTGGTGACGAGGTTCCCGAACGGATCGTACGCATATTGCTTCGTGATGCCCGGCGCGAACTGCGCCGCGGTCGACTCGGTGAGCCGTCCCACCTTGTCGTAGAGGAAGTGGTCCGACCCGATGGATTCCACCTCCCCTGCGGCGTCGACTATTCCGATAGCCTGCAACTCTAAGTTTCGGTTTCGAATCCAGGAGTCACCCTCGCCCACCGCGCAGGCAGATATGAAAAAGATGTTTTCAAATCCTCCGGAACTCGCCACCTCACCTGACGCGGGCCTCGGCGCGCTGGATCTATCGTGACAAGTAGATCTCCCGCGCGAAAGACTTCCGGCTGGAAGTAAGATGCTTGGAGTCTCGAGGCGTAGACCCTCCGTTCAACTACATCGATCACGAGAAGACGCTGCCGGCGTAAGGCACCCAGAAACCCCGTTTGGAATTGCGGCACGGCCAAGAAGCGGGAATCGTCGGACCACCGGAAACTTGGATTACATCTTTCAAGATGGAGATCGGCCGAAAGGCACAGAATGCCAGAGGTTGGATTACCCATGGAGATCTCCAATGCTGGATCGATTACTGCACTATGACGGCCATCTGGCGATTCAGCGCGAAACGATCGCCGCCAGATCGGCAAATCGTACGGCCGTATTTCGTTTGTCAACTTTGTCACCTTTACTCTCCCTCTGTAGTCCGCAGACCCAAGCCGACCCGCACCACATTGTCGGGACGGAGACTCAGGCCATTCGCGAGCTTCGTCTCCCCAATTATGGCCAATAGATGCGTTGTCCGAATAAACCCTTCCACAAGCCATCCAGCCCCGAGCCCGATGGCCACCGTATAGTGGACGCGGGCACGGTGAACGTCTCACCAGTCCCATATCCGGCAAACTCGTTACCCAGCCCTGGCTGCCACTTGACACTACGAAAGTAGTTCCAAGGAGTTCGCGGACCCTGCATGACCCAGTCTCCGGACTCCAAGCCGCCGCGACCCCACCGCGTAACGGAGACCGTTTCTGAAACCGCGACGTTTTGAAGGTAACCAATGAGCGGCGCGACGAGCAGATATTCCGTAGCATAGTCTTCGTCGAGACCCTGCGGCTGCATTCCGAGCATTGCCATCGCGAGCTCGTCGCCTCGGCGGGCGTCCACACGCAGGCTGTATCTTCGAAAGCCCGCTTCGAAGCTTCTTCCCAAGCCCGACTGGAAGATGCCGTGATCCGTCCAGCGATCCCACCAGAAGCTGCCCTGGTAGGACGGGTTATTTTCACTCCCGTTCACCGTCCAGCATTGGCCGATCGAGCCATCGGGACACTCATCGCCGTTCTGATCGACAACGTTGCTACCTTCCGCCGGTGCCCACCCGTACGGATCCACCAGGGTCACCGGGCTGCCCAGCACGTACCCGTACCGGTTCCAGCTCTGCGGAGCGCCAGGGCTGCCGCCGAGCGGGTCCATCGTGGTGAAGCGCGAGAGCCGGTCGTCATAGTATCGCGCGTGCATGTAGTCGATGCCGTCCGGATAGTATGTTCCGAAATCCCGCTCCTGGCCCGCGAACTTCATCACCTCCGCGTCCTGGCTGCCGGACGTCGCCTCCTCGCCGTACGCCCAGTACTGGTGACGGGAGAGGACGTTCTTCGCGTCGTCGGTGATCAGACGCACCGACCCGAGGTGGTCGACGTCGAAATGCCGGTTCCCCTGCGGGGTCGCCGCCCCGAGCAGAACCGAGCCGCGCCAGATCCAGTCCTCCTTCCAGCTCCAGTTCGCGACCCCGTTCACCGGTGCGTTCAGGAACTCCCGCAGCACCCGCCCGCCGAGGTCCCGGATCTTCCAGCTCGTCCGGTTCGTCATCGCGTCGTACGTCGCGAGCCGCTCCCCCTCCGCCGTGTAGATGTACGCCTGATTCATGTACGTGTCGAGCAGTTGCACCACCTGCCCGAACGCGTCGTATTTCATCGAGCGCGTGATCCACCCGAGCTGGTTTCCCGCCGCGTCGTAGCTCGCGCCCGACAGATGGTTCGTCTTCCCGGACACCGGAGTCGAGAAGACCTCGTCCGCATGCCCGCTCTGCTTCGTCGTGGTGGTGACGAGGTTCCCGAACGGATCGTACGCATATTGTTTGGTGACGCCCGGCGCGAACTGCGCCGCCGTCGACTCGGTGAGCCGCCCCACCTTGTCGTAGAGGAAGTGGTCCGACCCGATGGACTTGATGTCGCCCGCTCCATCGAAGGCGTAGACGCCGCTCGAGTAGTTCGACCCCGAGGGGATCCCGCCGATCGTGGTGATCTGGTAAGGCATCGGCATTCCATCCGGACGGCGGTCTTCTTTCCACTGCACGCCGTTCTGGTGCGTCACGTAGTACGGGAGTCCGTTCCAATGATACGTGATCGAGCTGGCCCAGCCCCCGACGCTCTTCAGATAACCCGACTCGTAGGTGAGCGGTACGCTCCGTGCCGCATCGCGGCCCGAGCAGCCGGCGTGGAGGCAGCGGGGGTAATCCACGGAGACCGGCTGGCCGAGGTCGTTCCAGGCGAAGCTCTGGCTGAAGGATTCGTACGGCGTCTCCGTCTTTCGGTAGGAGGGTCGCCCCTGGTCACCGCGGTACTCGAACGTCTGGGTCACCGGGTCGTCGAGCTGCCACGCGTCGAGGTAGTTGTGCCGGACTGACTGCCAGAGCTTCCCCTTCCGCGCGTTCGTCGGGTCATTGAAATCGTTCGTGTCGCGGTAGCGGAACTCCTCGAGGACGCGCTGAGCGCAGCCGGTGTACGGAGATATCGTGCAGGTCACGACGTTTCCGTTTGAATCGAACTTCGTATAGCGGGTCTCGCGGATCTGCGAGACCCGTCCGAGCCCGTCGTAGCTGGTCCAGAGATCGAAGGGACCGCCGGACGAGCCGGTGATGCTCCGGCTGGGATTTCCCCGGGCATCGTACGAGAGGAACGCCGTCATCCCGAACCCGGAGGGGCCGAGCTCGGGCTCGGTCTCGTTGATCAGGTCCCCTCGCCCGTCGTAGTAGAACGTGCGGGTCTGGCAACCGCCGGAGTTTATGCAGACGGACGCGAGGTGACCCCCGACGTCGTAGCCGTACGTCGTGGTCACGTTGGACCCGGCGGTTCCGGAGGGCTCCGTCACCTGGGCGATGCGCCCGAAGCGGTCGAACCAGGTGGTGGTCGCCGCCGGGTACTCGAGAATCGTGCCGACACTGCTGCGCGTGGTGGCAATCGTCCGCGTCGCGACGACCGAGCTGATCCCGGCGTAGGTGAACGAGACGTTGTGGGCCGCGCCGTCAGGCGGCGTCACGGTTCCCGGCCGGCCGAACATGTCGAAGTTCCCGTAGGTCGTCAACGAGCTGCCGCTCGCGCCTGGATTGGCCTCGGTGACGCTCGTCACCCAGCCCGATGCATTCATCGCGTACGTGCGCGTGGTCCACCAGCTGTTGTTCGGAACCGGCCAGCTCTCGCGCAGTAGACGGCCGAACGGATCGTACTCCTTCCAGGATTGAGAGAGGACGGTCCCGCTCGTTGCGCCGTTCGCGTATGTCGCGGTGGTGACCCGGGCGAGGGTCGTTCCCGAGGCGGCGGTGTAGGTGATTTTCGTCCAGCCGTCGTCGCGGGGGTGGATGAACGTGACGCGGCCGAGGGCGTCGTACCCGAACTCCGTCTTCACGCCCGCGACGTCGCGGGAGACTAGGACGAGACCCGTGCTCGGATCGATGTCGCGATCGACAGGGTAGACTCCGGTGGCGGACTGGGTGAAGCGGTCGACCAGCTCGACGCGTTTCAACACGCCGTACTGCCAGGTCTCGTACTCCTGCGATTCTCCGAGCGACGATCCCGTGCAGGCGTCTCCACTCCACATGGGCGTGTTGTCGCCTCCGAAGAACTGGATCGTCGCCGGGTTGCCGAGCGCGTCGCGCAGGGTGAGAACGAGGGTGTCGTTCGCCGAAGTTCCAGGGTTGAGCGAAGTGTCTTTCACGTTCCGAACCCGGGACAGGAGTCCGTTCGCGTCGAAACAGAAGTCTCTTCGCAGGGTGTGCGTACCGTCGCTGACGGTCGTCCGGTCGAAGGTCCCCACGATCCAGGGTGTCGAGTCGGCGGGTTTGGTGAACACCTGATTCCACGCGTAGTCCGGTGATCCCGGGTTGTAGTCGGTGACCTTGGTCACGATGTTATTTCCGGCGAAGTTGCCGCCGGTCGTCGTCTGCCGGTAGTGGCCGAACCCGTCGTTGCGCGACTGGGAAACGCTCGAGTAACGGCAGTTCGTCGTGCAGTTCGCGGGGTCGTCTTTGTAAATCGTCTTTTCGTCGGCGAGAGAATGATTGTACGTTGCACTGTCCGATTCGTACCGGACGAAGGTTTGTCTCTTCGGCGGGCACGTATCACACGTCTTCGCTTCCGTCGAGAGATACCGTCCTTCGCCGTCCGGGATGTCGGGCGTGTAGGGCATCCCGTAGTCGCCCTGCTTCGCGCAGAAGTAGTACAGCTGCTCGTTTCCCTGCGGATCGGTGACCGTGGTCAGTGATTGTGTAGGAATGAACAGACCTCCCGAGGCGTGACCGGTCAGGGCCTGCGAATACCGCCAGCGTCCGATCTCCTGTCCGGCAGCGTCACGGGCAATTCGCCAGCCGACTCCGTCGGGATGGGTGATGTTCCCTGGCTCGTCTCCGCCGAACGTGTACATCTCGTACGTGTACTCGAGCGACCCTCCTGTGGGTAGTGTCATCGTTCGAATCGATCCCTCGGGGTCGTGGTAGGGCGCGTTGAGACGGCAGCCGGTCTGGCCTTCGGTCGTGCAGTACGGCGTCTCCGCGGTGCACGCCGCGACGTCGGGGGTGCAGACCAGATTGCCGCCGTTGCTTCCAAGATATGAGAAGCGATAGCTTCCCGCGCTCGACTCCGGAAGAGACACTTGCGCCAGGTAGGGAACCTGAATGTTCGCTGAAGTCAACGGATCGTTGTCATCGCGGTGGCGCGCAACATATCCGCCGGTGGCCTGGTACGCAAAAGGATATTTCGCGCGAGAGTTCCGGGGTCCGGCGAGGTCGATCTCGCTCACCATGTACTTCCAGCCGGAAGTCTCCCACGGCTCAAGTTCGAAATGAACGTAATGCGTTCTGCCGGCCGAGTCGGTGATCGTCCAGAGCGTCGCCATGGTGATGTCGGTGTTGTCGTAGGCGATTCGAACCCAATTCCCGCTACGATCCCGAATCTCCGAGAGCCGGGCATTTTCGTCGTAGTGCTCGATCGTCCCGTCGGGCATTTCGACGTCGTTCGTGACGCTCGAGGCATCCATGCGCATGTAGGTCGAATCTCTAGTGTACCAAAGGCTTCCCGATGCAGCCTCGCCATGAAGAGTCCCGTACTTGAATTCGTGCCACGCGCCGCTTGGATCGATGAGGTGCCAGCCGTTCGTGTTGTTCAACACGTCTCCCGGCTTCACGATGCGCCCGAGACTCACGAGCCAGCCGAACCCCGCGTTGCAGCGAACGCAGGGGAGCGCCTGCGTGTACGTGTAATCGCGAGTCACGAAATCCCAGACGTTCGAATTGTAGGTCAGAGTGATCGCGTAACTGAAGTTCTCCGACAGGGGATACGACTGACCGATCGGGATCGTGATCACGAGATTCCCGTTGAATTCGTTGACGCTGTCGGGACCGAAGCTGGAGAACGCGTTGTTCGCCTTGAACCCCTGTTGCACGTTGGGATGTTGTTGCGCGTGCAGCGCCACGGCGAATGCGAGGAGCGCGAGGAGGAGGAGGCTCGACTTCTTCATCGTCCCACCTTCGTCACGAAGACCTGGAGAGTGTAGGGGTGTATGAGAGCGATCACGTCACCGCGCTGGAAGTGCTGAGGGGCCGGACTCGGGCCCGTGAACCCCGCGGGCGAGATTTCGATTTTGCCGTCGGCTGCGCCGTCTTCGTCCGTCTCGCCGTCGTCCCCGGCCGTCGCCTTCCATGCTCCAACCCCTGGGCGGCACCAGAAGATCTCGGCGAAGTTGATTTCCTTTCGGAGCTTGTTGAACTGACCTGGAGCACCCTGTTCGAGCGCGTTCCCTGGAAGATCGAATCGCTGCAGCGGAAATCCCGGAGGTGATGCGACCGCGTAGTCCCCGGTCGTCAGGTCGACGGCAACCCAGACCGACTTCGGAAGGACGACTCCCTCCAGCCGAACGACTCCGTCGGCGTCGGCGTCGGAGAGGAACTCGTCTTTCCGGACGAAGTTCGTCCAGTAGGTCTTCGGCTCACTTTCCTCTCCGAAGACGCTGACGGAGCCGCCGGGAGTGACCCCGGTGACGATCAGATCCGAATCGGAGAACTCGATTCCGACCGCCGAGGCCATCGAAGGAGTCAGGAGTATGAAGAAGATCGTCGGGATGAGCGCGAAACGGCGCATTGGTTCTCTCCTTGGCACGATCGTGAAATCGAGATCTGCGAGATCGGGATCAACGACGTCTTTGTGAAGACAGGTCGAATTTGGGCGCGGACTTTATCAAGCCACACCAGCACCTGTCGAGCGACATTTCTTGACAACCCGCATCGCAACCGCCACACGATTTTCGGTACGCTTCCCTGACTCGCTGGAAGGTCCGGGGAGTCCCAAAGCCGCTTCGGAGTGCGACGATGTGCGCAGGGAGCGTCGTCCTGTGAACGAGCGCGAACGCCCGCCGTCGCTGATGGCCCTTCAGGTAAGCGGAAGGAGCTCCGAGCCCAGACATTGCGAACAATCGACTGAGCTGCGACGGCGAGGTTCCGATCTGCGAGGCCAGCTCGGAGGCGCGAACGGCGGTCCCATGACGAAAGCAGTCGAGAAGGTATTTTCGGGCAATTCGGCGTAGTGTTTGTGGCGTCATGTTAGAGGAGTGTCTGAGACCGCCTTTTCCCTACCCTCTCGACAAAATAGCGGCGCTACTCTGCCGAACCGGTGAAGTCCTCGAACGCGGACGGAACCCAAGCTTCGGTCAGACCTTCCTCTCGACCCTCGGTCCTAAGTCTACTTCGCCGGATCGCTTGCCGCGCGACACTGTACGACACCGGCTGCTGGCTTACCGGACGGCCTCCCGCAGGCGTTCGTGGTCGGATGGATTCTACGAAAAGTAGGACTCTCAGTATCTCGCGAACACCGAGGTATCCTCGGACCTTGTCGCAACCGCGTCGCCTCGAGTTCCCCCCCGGCGCTCTCTTCTACCTCACCTCGCGCGGCGATGGGCGGGAGCCGCGCTTCCGATGCGACCTGGGGCAATTGTCAACCGTGCCCACGGCACTGGGACTTACGCCAAGATCTCGCTCTCGTCGAGGATCCGGTCGAACACGAGTGGGAGTAGACGGAGCCTCGTGACACCGAGCGAATATTGAACGGTGACGACGCGGATGTCCATGGTGCGCGCCGGAATCTCTTGTGTGCGAATGGCCATGAAGCAGTCGATCATTCAGGAAATCTGCGGCCGTCCGTGTCTCGAGCTCCCCGGTCAGGCGCGGAGGCCTGACCGCAGCCGGCTGGAAGCCGGCGCTCCTCGGATACGGCGGTTCCTCCGGGACTCCGCCGCCTTCACACCCCGCGAAAAAAACCGGCGCCCTTTCAGGCGCCGGTCCCGGTGCAGCGAGCAGGAAGGGGCGATGTTCAGGCGTCCCCTTTTGCCGGGGCGGCCGAGGCGGCGGCCGCGGCGGCGAGCGGGTTCGGAGAACCCGGTTTCATCGATGCGAGATACGAGTAGTACGCGAGCCGGCGGTCGGCGTCCTGCTGCGCTTCCTCGAACAGCTGCTTCGCGTGCTCGGGGTGCGAGGCGGTCAGCATCCGGAAGCGCGTCTCCATCTTCAGGAACTGCTCCACCGGAATCTTCGGGGTCTTCGAATCGAGAGTGAGAGGATTCTCTCCGGCGGCTGCCTTCGCGGGACTGTAGCGGTACAGCAGCCACTGTCCGGAGTCGACCGCCGCCTTCTGATTGTGCATCGCCTTCGACATGTCCGCGATTCCGTGTGCGATGCAGTGACTGTAGGCGATGATCAGTGACGGTCCGTCCCACGCTTCGGCTTCCAGGATCGCCTTCAGGGTGTGCTCGTCCTTCGCACCCATCGCCACGCTGGCCACATACACATTGCCGTAAGACATGGCGATCAGGCCGAGGTCCTTCTTCCCGGCGGGCTTCCCGGCGGAGGCGAACTTCGCAACCGCACCACGCGGCGTCGCCTTCGACATCTGTCCACCGGTATTCGAATAGACCTCCGTATCGAGCACCAGGACGTTCACGTTCCGGCCGCTGGCGAGGACGTGATCGAGTCCGCCGAAGCCGATGTCGTACGCCCAGCCGTCGCCCCCCATGATCCAGACGCTCTTCTTCACCAGGTAGTCCGCGACTGAAAGGAGGCTGCGGATCTCGTCGGTCGATTTCTGCTGCATCCGGTAGCGGGTCATCATCTGCTCGAGGCGCTTTTTCAGCTCCGCGACCCGCTGGCGCTGTTCGTAGATTCCGGACTCGTCGTTCTGCTGCGCTCCGATCAGCTCCGTCACCAGAGCCTCGCCGATCTCAGGCGCCATCCGCTTGAGAAGCTCGTGGGCGAAGGTCTGCTGCTGATCGATGGAGAGACGGAATCCGAGTCCGAATTCCGCGTTGTCCTCGAAGAGGGAGTTCGACCATGCCGGACCGCGACCCTGGGCGTTGCATGCCCACGGAGTGGTGGGAAGGTTTCCGCCGTAGATCGACGAACATCCGGTCGCGTTGGCAACCACGGTGCGATCTCCGAACAGCTGTGTCACGAGCTTCACGTACGGCGTCTCGCCACAACCGGAGCAGGCACCCGAGAACTCGAACAGAGGCTGCTGGAGCTGCTGCTGGCGAATCTGATTCACCCGCACGTCGCGACGGTCGAGCTCCGGGATGCCGAGGAAGAACTCCCAGTTCTCGCGCTCCGCGTCCCGGAGGGGGGGCTGCGGCTGCATGTCGAGCGACTTCTTCGTCGGATCGACTTTGCTCTTCGCCGGGCAGATGTCGGCGCAGATGCCGCATCCCGTGCAGTCTTCCGGCGCGACCTGGATGGTGTACTTCAGACCCTTCATCTCGCGGTCGATGAAGTCCACCGTCTTGAACGTCGCCGGCGCATTCACCAGCGCGCTCTCGTCGTATGCCTTGATGCGGATCGCCGCGTGAGGACAGACGAACGCGCACTTGCCGCACTGGATGCAACCCTCGATCTCCCACACCGGGATGTCGAGTGCGAGGTTGCGCTTCTCCCACGCCGCGGTGCCGACCGGGTACGTTCCGTCGCACGGCAGAGCGCTGACCGGAAGGTCGTCACCGTGCCCCGCGATGATCGTGCCGAGGGTCTGGCGTACGAACTCGGGTGCCTTCGCCGGGACCGGCGGCGGCATCTCGATCGAGCTGGTCGCCTTGTCGGGAATCTTCACTTCATGCAGATGCGCGAGCGACTGGTCGACGGCGGCGATGTTCTTCTCCACCACGTCCGCACCTTTGCGCCCGTACGTGTAGCGGATCGATTCCTTGATCGCTTCGATCGCCTCGTCGCGCGGCAGGACGCCGGAGAGAGCGAAGAAGCAGGCCTGCATGATGGTGTTGATGCGTCCCCCCATGCCGGCGTCGCGTGCGACGGAGATCGCATCGATGACGTAGAACTTCGCCTTCTTCTGGATCAGCCGTTCCTGCATCTGCTTCGGAAGGGTGCTCCACACCTCGTCCGCGCTGTGCGGGGTGCTGAGGAGGAACGTTCCGCCCTGAACGAGCGGCTCGACCATGTCGTAGCGCTCGAGGAAGACGGGCTGATGACAGGCGACGAAGTTCGCGCGGGAGATCAGATAACTCGAGCGGATCGGTTCCGGTCCGAAGCGGAGATGCGACACGGTGACCGCACCCGACTTCTTCGAGTCGTAGACGAAGTATCCCTGAGCGTTGAGCGGGGTGTTCTCGCCGATGATCTTGATCGAGTTCTTGTTCGCGCCGACCGTCCCGTCGGAGCCGAGTCCGTAGAAGAGAGCCCGGACGACCTTGGCCGATTCGACGGAGTACTCCGGATCCCACTCGACGCTGGTCTGCGAGACGTCGTCATGAATGCCGATCGTGAAGTGGTTGCGCGGATTCGACGTCGCGAGGTGATCGAACACGCCCTTGACCATCGCAGGGGTGAATTCTTTCGAGGAGAGTCCGTAGCGGCCACCGAGGACGCGGGGACGGTTCCGAAGCAGTCCCCATCCATTGTCGAGGCCCTCGGTGATCGCGTTGACCACGTCGAGGTAGAGAGGCTCGCCGGCACTTCCCGGCTCTTTGGTGCGGTCGAGGACCGCGATCGACTTGACCGTGGGCGGGAGCGCTTCGATGAAGCGCCGCACGTCGAACGGGCGGTAGAGGCGGACCTTGAGGAGGCCGACCTTCTCCTTCTCTGCAGTCATCGCCTCGACGGCTTCCGAGGCGGCCTCGGCGCCCGAGCCCATCATCACGATCACGCGCTCGGCGTCGGGTGCCCCTTCGTACTGGTAGATCCGGTAGTGACGGCCGACGATGCGGCCGAAGCGGTCCATGACCGCCTGCACGAGGTCGGGGCAGGAGTCGTAGAACGGATTCACCGTCTCACGCGCCTGGAAGTAGACGTCCGGATTCTGCGCGGTTCCGCGGATCACCGGATGCTCGGGAGAAAGGGCGCGAGCCCGGTGCTCGAGAACCGAGTTGAGGCTGATCATCTGGCGCATCTCGTCGTCGTCGATCAGCGCGACCTTCGAGACTTCGTGAGAGGTGCGGAAGCCGTCGAAGAAATGGATGAACGGGACGCGGGACTCGAGAGTCGCGGCCTGCGCGATGAGCGCGAAGTCCATCGCTTCCTGGACGGAATTGGAGGAGAGAAGCGCAAATCCGGTGGCGCGGGTGGCCATCACGTCGCTGTGATCGCCGAAGATCGACAGCGCCTGCGCGGCGAGCGAACGGGCGGCGACGTGGATCACCGCGGGGGTGAGCTCGCCCGCGATCTTGTACATGTTCGGGATCATCAGGAGAAGACCCTGAGACGAGGTGAAGGTGGTGGTGAGGGATCCGGTCTGCAGGGCGCCGTGGACTGCACCCGACGCGCCTCCCTCGCTCTGCATCTCGACCACCGAGGGGATCGCTCCCCAGATGTTCGGCTTTGCTTCCGACGACCACGCATCAGACCACTCGCCCATCGGCGAGGACGGAGTGATCGGGTAGATCGCGATCACCTCGTTCACTCGGTACGCGACGTGTGCGACGGCTTCGTTTCCGTCGAGAGTGACGTACTGGCGACGCTTCTCGGTCGCGGTCGATGGGGATGACGAAGAGGCTTTCGAATCAACGATGACGGCCATTTGGATTCCTTTCCGCTCTGATTCGCACTATAGGACCGCTCGTCCGCCGCAGTTATGACTCCGGTCAAGTGCCGATGTGACTCCAATCACACGAGTTCCGGCACCGGTAAGAGACATTCCGGCGCCTTCGGAGAGAAGGAGGGGTGAGCGGCTGTCCGGCGGACAAAAAAAAGCCGCGCGAAGGGCCGCGCGGCTCGAGAGAAAAGGAGGTAAATCGGAGGGCTGGATTCGAATACCTGCTGTCGAAGGACGAGTGGCGCCGCGAGCTCGTTGACCGGAACCATGGTCCTTTTCAGAGCACGAAAGGTGGCAAGGTGACCGAGAGTCGTCATCACAAGCAGGGCGACTTGCTTGGTCCGTCGCGGCAGGAACGCGACGAACAAACCGGATCGAACCATCGTGAACGGCATTCCACCGAGCGTCGCATCAGCCTCGCAGAAAGGAGGAGGCATCTCCGAGTAAACCGGGCTGATGCTGCGCTTCGACGGCGTGAGATCCGGCGGATGGAGAGTACGAGCAGGAGCGCCACCATGATCGAGAGAACGATTCGTCATCCGACCGTGGGTGCAGGCATCCGAGAGGTCCAGCCCTCCAAACCTGAAATCAGATCAAAATTCAAAGAACTCGCGTTCCGAAAACAGTTATAGAGGGGGCTTGGGAGTTTCCCTATGACGTGCGTCACCGCTCCGAGTGACGAACGGAAACAACCGGCCGGCAATCTCCGCGCCCGTGGGGAGCGCCGCGCGAATCGCGTTCCGAGCGGACCGAGACGATGCCGGTGGCAGAAGCGAAGCAGCGTCTGCATCCGGCGCGGTTGCGGGACCGACGCTCCGCGCTCGCCCTTCATCCGCCGCTTTCCTCGCGTACAACCCGATCCTCGCGGCGGATCGGAGGATCCGCACCCCCGGACCGAACGGGCCTCCCGAAGGAGGCCCGTGCTGAACCATCACGCCGGGACGTCTGATCTCAAATCATCGATGCCGTTCAGATCCTCGATCCTAGATCCCAGATCCTAGATGCTTTTCAGATCCTAGATTCTAGATCGTAGATCCTCGATGCTTTCCTCATCCGGGTGAGCCGCCGCCGGTGTGGCAGTCGGCACAGACGTAGTCGGTCAGGTCTCCGAGGTCGACCGGGTGCTCGAAGGGCTTGGACGGCTCCTGGACCATGAGGACGTCCTTCTCCCGCTGCTCGAGCACGGTATGGCACGAGTTGCATGCCTTGGTGATGACCTTTCCATCCGAGCTCACGTGCTGGTCGTCGTGGCAGCGGAAGCACCCCTTGTAATAGAGATGACCCACGTTGTTCGGATGAACCTTCCAGTCCACTTTCATTTCCGGGAAGATGGTCTTCTGGAAGATGTCCTGAGTGGTGGCGACCGCGCGGTCGATCTCGGCCTTCTTCGAACCGTAGATCTGAGGATACGTGGTCTGGTAGTAGTCGTTCATCTTCTTCGCGATCGACTGAACCGCCTCGGGGGTGGTGTTGTATGACGCGCTCAGTGCGTCGACCACCTGCTGTTTGATGAACGGAAGATCGGGGGCGATCCGCCCTGCGAGCATGGCCCGGTCGACCGACTGGTCGGGAGGGACGTAGATGTGCGTGGGGCGGTTGTGGCAGTCGATGCAGTCCATCACGCGCTTCGGCATCTGCGCGAGCTGTTCGGGCTTGACTTCCGAATCCTTCGCCACGTAGACGACGGTCTTTCCGGTTTTCCGGTCCCGGAGCTGAACCCACGGAATCGTCTGCCGCTGAGCATCGGTCGCGACGTAGGTGATCTCGTTGGCGATGTTCATGTGCCAGTGGATACCGGCGGTGAGGCCACCGGTCGGGCTTCCGCCGCCGGTCTTGATCAGGAGCTGCACTTCGCGCGGAGTGTTCTGCTCATCGTAGCCGAAGTGGTTGAAGACCTTCAGCTGCGCGCCCCAGAACTTCTCCGGCCAGTGGCACTGCTCGCACGTCTGCTGAGCGGGACGGAGATTCTCGACCGGAGTCGGGATCGGCCGCGGGAATTTGTTGAGGACGGTCGCGTAGACCTGGTACGCGCCGGAGAGCTTCGAGCGGACGTACCACCCCGCGCCCGGGCCGACGTGGCATTCGACGCAGGCGACGCGCGCGTGCGGCGACTGAAGATAAGCCGTGTATTCGGGATTCATCACTCCGTGGCAGAGCTGACCGCAGAATTTCACCGAATCGGTGTATTCGTACGCCTGATAGCTGCCCATGGTGCTGATGAAGATGAAGATCGCGGCGCCGGCGACGGAGAGGAAGACGTTCCGGCGGGTCCGCGGGTCATTCAGGTCGAGCCTCGGGAAACGGGTCACTTCGCCGGGAGCGAGATGGTGCCGTCTCCGTCTTTCCCAGAGCATCCCCGCGAGGACGACGACGAGACCGAAGCCCATCACTCCCGGCATGACCATGTAAGCCAGGACGCCGATGTACGGCTTCGATTCGATGCCGCTGACTTCTACGTAGACCAGAAAGAGGATATTCGCGAGGCTGACCAGCGCGATGAGTAGTCCGATCAGACTGATCGGGTTACGAATGAGACTGCCGTTCGTCTGCTTCTCTGCCATCAAAAAACTCCTGCTCGAGTATCGTCTCGGGACGGAATCCGCCCTCCCTGTTCGGCCACTACGACAGATACACCCCTGCCAGGATGCATCTCACTTCGGAGCGATCGGCTCTTCGCCGCCTCCGTGCTTCGTCGTCAGAGTACCGGAGGCTTGCCGTCCTTCTTCCTCTGCGACTCTCTCTTCTTCCATCTCTTTCCAGGCGCGCCCATGCTCGTGCTGAAAGTGCTCTCGCGACATGCGACCATCGAACCAGGCCCAATTCATGGGGTAGACCTCGGGGTCGAAGATCACCTGATAGAAATGCCAGACCACGATCGCCAGCGTGGCGAGGATGGCCTCGTAGAAGTGGACCGCCGTCGCGATGTCGATCCACCAGCGCGGGATCAGGTTCCCGACGATGACTTTGTACCACATCATCAGGCCGGTCGCTGCCATCACGATGGTGCCCCAGATCAGCGCCCAGTACTCAGCCTTCTCGGCGTAGTTGAACCGGCCGAACTGGGGACGGTTCTTCGAAAAGCCGAGGTAGTACATCAGCACGGCCACGACGTCGCGAAGGTCCTGGAGATTCGGGAGGAAGTCCCGGATTCCCTTCCGTCCTTCCCGAGTCATGATCATGTATCCGACGTGGTAGAGGCCGACCACGATCATCAGAGTTCCGGCGACGCGATGCAGATTCCTGCGAAGCGGTTCGCTCGATCCGAGAAGCCACGCAACCCACGACTCGGGATAGGCGAGCGCAAACCC
This sequence comes from uncultured Acidobacteriota bacterium, assembly GCA_963741955.1. GTDB lineage: Bacteria > Acidobacteriota > Thermoanaerobaculia > Gp7-AA8 > Gp7-AA8 > CAVUKB01. The sequence continues at coordinate 81,657 of CAVUKB010000009.1, read as the reverse complement.
GGTGAAGACGAGGATGATGAAGCTGGTGAGGAGGAGGAAGTGCTGGATGCGCTGAGTGCGGTTCATCCGGACGACCGTCCGCTCGGTGTTCCTGCGCATCGCGCGCATCTTGCTGATCCAGAGGATCAGGTTGTGCAGCACCATTCCGCCGATGACCAGGGCGATCATCCAGAGATAGAAGTACCGGATCCACTTCACCGCGACGGAGCCGACGTCGGTCGCTCCAGGGGCCTCGATGTGGATGGTTCCTTCGACGAACTTCTGGTTCGCACCGGGGTGGCAGCTTCCGCACGTCTTCGTGAGATTGGCCTTGTTGATGGTGGACTTCGGATCGGAAGAAGGAAGAATGTTGTGGATGCCGTGGCAACTCGCGCAGTTCGCCGCCACGGTGTAGCCGAGCTGGTTGGCCAGGCCGTGGTAGCTCGCTTCGTATGTGCTGACACGCTTGCCGGGAAGGCCGTACTCCTGGCTCAGACGAACGCCCGAATGGCATTGCGCGCACGTGGTCCGGGCCACCGCCTTCGCCGTGACCGAGGAAGCCGGATCGACCGGGTTCTTGATGGCGTGAATGCCGTGACAGTCGGTGCAGACCGGCGCCTGCCAGTTGCCCCGTGCCACCGCTTTCCCGTGGACGCTCGCAAGGTACTCCTGCGAGATGTGCTCGTGGCATTTGCCGCAGGTGGTCGGGACATTGAATTTGAAGATCGACGATTTCGGGTCGTTGGGAGGAAGGATGTCGTGACCACCGTGGCAGTCGGTACAGATCGCCGCGGCCATCGAGCCTTTCGCCACCGCGCGACCGTGAACCGATTCGCGGTAGGAGAAGAACGGCTGCACGCTGAAGCCCGAGCCTTCCATGACGAACTTCACGCCGTGGCAGCTGCCGCATGTCTCCGGAAGGTTGGTCCGATAGACGCGCGAGCCGGGATCGCTGGAAGGAAGGATCTCGTGCGCGGCCCCATGACAGCTCGAGCAGGTCGCAGCCTTCTGGTCACCCTTCTCGATGGCAACGAAGTGCACGCTCTTCTCGTACGTCGCCACCGAGTCGGGATGACAGTTGGCGCAATCGACTTTCGCCACCTTTTCGGGATGCGGGTAGTCCGTGATATCCGAGTGACAGTCGGTGCAGCCGAGGACTCCGTGCACGGATCCGTTGAAGCGGGAAGGATCGACGTGCACGCTGACGGCTTTGCCGTTGACTTCTTTGGTGAGCGAGTTGTCCTGGTGACACTGGAGGCAGTCGTCATTGCTCAGAGTCTGGGCAAGAACACTGCCGCTCAGGGCGATCATGACGACCGTCGCCAGGACAGATGTGATTCGGCGCATTGGGGCCTCCGCGGGTTCGACTCGGTAGGGAATCTCGTGCATGGAGATGGAGACAGTCGAGGATCGGGAGACTCGGCCCTCCTGTCGCGGAGAGTAATGGAATGCCGCAGGATCAACGATGAGAGGGGTCACCCGGCGTGTGTGACTGGGGTCACCCGGAGGGGGTCGGGGGCCGGCTCGAATCGCCGCTCGCCAGTCCGGTGGCCGAAAAAAGAACGAGAGGCCCGCGAGGGCCTCTCGTTCAGCGAGAAGGATATCGCGGAAGAGTTATTTCTTGAGGGTCCTGATGAAGGTGACGAGGCTCTTGATCTCTTCATCGGTGATCTTGCCGCTGTAGGACGGCATTTTGTTCTGGCCTTTCGAGATGATGTCGAACAGCTGCTGATCGGTGAGCTTCTGCACCTCTGCCGATCCGAGATCCTTGATCCCGAACTTCTTTCCCATCACGGTCTGGCCGCTGCCGTCCGCGCCGTGGCAGGCCACGCACTTCGCCTTGAACATCGTTGCGCCATTGTCCGCCGCATGGGCCGGACGGGCCACGAAGATGAAAGCGACGAGCGCGAGGCTTCCGATTGCGATTCCGATCCAGTCTTTGGTGTGCTTTTCCATTGGTGTGTGCTCCTGCGATCTCTCTGAAGTTGCCTGCTGTTCCATCCGCGGTGGCCGCCACCGCGACGATGATCGAATCGTAGAACTCTCTCCCGGAGCGTCGAAGGAAGCGAGTCACCCCCCGCTGTGACTCGGGTCACATGCGGTGACGGTGGCCCTTTTCGCTGAAACTGCGCACCAGCTCGTAGCAGTTGTGGACGTCCTTGCTGAGGATCTCGAGAATACGGATGCCGACGTCGTTCTGAGAGCTGAAGAAGGAGAGAATCTCTTCCCGATCGATGATCCCGATCTTCGAAGGCTCCACGACTTCCGCAGTCATGTCGTAGGGACGGTCCGCGAGTACCGACGTCAGACCGAGGATCTCGCCGGCTTCAGTGGTACGCAGGTCGAGCATGCGGCCCTGGCCGGACGAAAGGAAGAGGCGCACCGATCCGCTGCAGACGACGTAGACCGCACGAGGTTGTTCGCCTTCCGTGAACAGCCGGTCTCCCGGTTGATAGACGTGCGTCTTCTTGAGCGAATCAAGCGTCGCGAGCGTCTGATCTGAAGGCTCGGAGAGAGCGTTTCGGATGATGCAAGTCAGGGGTTCCATGGCTTTCTCGACCACTGCGCGAAGCTTACGGAGCCCACTCTGCAGCCGCTGTGACAACTGATACAGCGGAGCGTGACTCCTGCCTCACGCGGAATCGCGATGCGCGACACAGGAGCGATCGAGATAAACGGCTATATAGAAACGAAAACGCCGCGCTGGGTTGCGCGGCGTCGTGCGTCTGCTCGTGCGAGCATCCTCTCAGCTGTTGAGCATTTCTTCGAGCTGATCGCGATCCCGGATCAGGAGCGTGGAGCCCTTGATCTGAATGATGTCGCGCTTCTTGAAGTCACTCAGCAGGCGGGTCACCGTTTCGCGCGAGCTGCCGATCATCTGCGCGATCTCCTCGTGGGTGAGGAACAGCTTCACGCGAATGTCGCCTTCGGGGCGAGAGGTGCCGCCGTCCGCCCACTCGAGAAGAAGACGGGCGAGCTTTTCGGACGCCGACTGCGACAGGCCCAGCGAGCGAATCTCCTTCTGCGCGGAATGGTAGCTCTCGCTGAGCTGCTGCGCGGCGTGGAGACATGCATCACCGTATTCGGAGAGAAAGCGGAGAAAATCCTCACGCTTGACGAAGTTGACCTGTGAGGGTTCGACCGTCTCGGCCGAAACTTCGTACGGGCGTTCCAGAATCGCGGAGCTGAGGCCGAGAACATCACCTTCGTTCGCGATTTTCAGAATCAGCGTTTTTCCGTCGTTCGAGCAGGTCGATACCTTCACCCGCCCGCTGCACAGAATGAAGATCCCGCGAGGAGCCTGACCCTGCACGAACAGGAGAGAGCCCGCCGGATAAACGCTCGTGAACTTGAGTGCTTCGAGCGCTTCGAGGGCCGTCGGCGAAAGCTGGCAGAAAATCTTCTCTGCCCGCAGCCGGCACTTCGAACAGCTGTCGGTGATTTCGAGATTGTAGGGAGCGTGCATGGCCGAGCGTTCCTTAAGCGGTCAGATACTAGCACTACCGTCCGCCCGTGAGAACAGGCTCGTTTCCGATTCCATTCTCGGGCTCGGCGATCGGCAGCGGAGAGGCTCAGGCCGCGGTTCCGGAGATCGCTCGGGGTCGCATCTTCCAGGAGACGTACGGGCGTGCCAGCGTGCGCAGAACTCCGTTCTTCCAGTCGTAGAACGCCGACTTGAGGTTCGGTTCCACCAGGTCGATCGTCTCTTCCGGCTGGACCACCAGAGAGACCTCGATCGGGAGAACGCCGACCGGAATCCCCGCATCGCGACACGCTTCATGCAGGTGCGCGAAGACCTCCTTCATCGCCCCCGGATCGGGAGGCGGCGTGTGCTCGAGCTCGCTTCCGGCGGTCGGCCGGAAGATGCAGACGGTCGGAAATGCTCCCGCTCCGACGATCCGGTCGATCCCGCGCATGGTCGCTTCGATCGGTTCCAGCCCGGCAATGATCTCTCCCGAGACCCGCCCTTTTCCGAGCTTTCCTGCGGTGTAGTCCATCGCTTCGAAGAACGAGCGCTGGCCGTGCGTGCGGGCCTTCCCCGGACAGAGGCGTGCGAACGCCTCTTCGTCCTCGAACTCGTAGCAGAACGAGAAGTGATCCGTTCCCGCGTCGATCAGCCGGTCGTAGTCCTCGTACATCCGTCGCGGCACCGGCATCGCCTGCACCCCGATGAATCCTCCGACTTCCCGCCGGATCGCTTCCACGTACGGAAGACACTGATTCAACCCGTGTACTGCCGATTTCCGATCGTCCTCTTCGAAGTGGTAGCCGGTGTTCAGATGCGTGAAGACCGATCCCGATTCGGCGCGCGCCGCCTTCGCGGTCTCGATCACGTCCGAGAGCCGCTTTCTCGATTCCTCGTTCGCGCCGACGTTCTTCCCGGTCGTGCAGAACTTGCACGCCTCCGAGGTGGAGAGGTTCCAGTACATGCAGCTCGAGAGTACGTAAACGCCGAGATAGTTTCCCTGCAGCACGCCCACCCGGCACATCTCCACTCCCGACGAGGTGCGTCGCGAATACCAGACCGGCTCGCGAGGGATCTCCACCGGGTACTCCGTCCCGTCGCGACCGTCACGGACGAGATAGCCTCCGCCGTCGCTCCGGACCAGGAGGAACGGAGAGTCTTCGGCGAACCATTCGGTCACCGGGACGTTCAGCCAGATCTTCTTCCGGCGGGTGGGGATCACGATCTCGAGGCCCGACCCGAGGCCGGCGCGGGTTCGCGCGATCCGCCGGCCATCTTCGTCGACGTGGCAGGAAGCATCGATCCGCATCCCGCGACAGAACAGCTCGATCTCGAGCTCCACTCCGTTCATCATGGCTCATGAAACCCCGAGGGGAAGCGCCGCGGTATGACTTCGGTCACATCGAGGGGTGATGGGAGACGCGAGAGGCGAGAGGCGAGAGGCGAGAGGCGAGAGGCGAGAGACGAGGGACGGAAGACGCGAGGCTCGAGGCTCGAGGCTCGGGGCTCGGGGCGAGAGACGAGAGGCGAGAGACGAGAGGCGAGAGGCGAGAGGCGGGAGACGCGGGAGACGCGAGGCTCGAGGCGCGGGGCTCGGGGCGAGAGACGAGAGGCGAGAGACGAGAGACGAGAGGCGAGAGGCGGGAGACGCGGGAGACGCGAGGCTCGGGGCTCGGGGCTCGGGGCTCGGGACGGGAGACGAGGGGCGAGAGACGAGAGACGAGGGGCGAGAGACGAGAGGCGAGAGACGAGAGACGAGAGACGAGAGGCGGGAGGCGAGAGACGAGAGACGAGAGACGAGAGACGAGAGGCGGGAGACGAGAGGGAGGAAGATGGGCGCCTTCATTCCCTGCGATCCGCGCTCGCCATCCACTCAGTCGATTTCGTCCATCTCACTTCCCGATCAGGTCCGACCACTCCGTATGCACGAATCCCCGCTCCGGATGATCGGCGCGCTCGTAGGTGTGCGCTCCAAAGTAGTCGCGCTGGGCCTGAGTGAGGTTCTGCGGGAGCTTCGCCGTGCGGTAGCTGTCGAAGTACGCGAGACTCGCCGAAAGGGCGGGCATCGGAATTCCGAGCGTCTGAGCCAGCCCGAGAGTACGCCGCCATCCGGCCTGGGTCTGCTGAAGAACGCCGGTGAAATCGCGGTCGACGAGGAGGTTCGGCAGTTCCGGATCGCGTTCGTAGGCGCGCATGATCGAATCGAGAAATTTCGCCCGGATGATGCAGCCGCCCTTCCAGATTCTCGCCATCTCCCGGAGCGAAACGCCCCATGAGTACTCCCGCGAACCGGCGGCAATCAGTGCCATGCCCTGGGCGTACGTGCAGATCTTCGCACCGAAGAGGGCGTTGTGGGCGTCCGCGATGATCTGTTCTGCCGGCGGGATCGAGCCGTCGCGCCGCGGTCCCTGCAGCATCCGGCTCGCTGCGACGCGCTCGTCCTTCATGCTCGAGAGGACCCGCGCGTCGATCGCTGCAGCGATGGTCGGAACCGGCACCGCGAGGTCGAGCGCGACCTGCGCGGTCCACTTTCCGGTCCCCTTCTGCCCGGCGCGGTCGAGAACCAGGTCGACCAGCGGTCTCCCCGTCTCGGGATCGGTCGCGCGGAAAATCCGGGCAGTGATCTCGATCAGAAACGACTCGAGAGGTCCCTGGTTCCACTCTGCGAAAATCTCGGCGAGCCTCCCCGCATCCGCTCCCAGCGCGTTCCGCAGAAGGTCGTACATCTCGGCGATCAACTGCATGTCACCGTATTCGATCCCGTTGTGGACCATCTTCACGAAGTGTCCCGCTCCGTCCGGGCCGACGTGAGTCACGCAGGGACCGGACTCGGTCTTCGCGGCGATCGCCTCGAACACCGGAGCGAGGCTCTGCCACGAGCTCACCGATCCTCCGGGCATCATCGAAGGTCCGCGGCGAGCACCTTCCTCGCCTCCCGAAACGCCGCATCCGACGAAGTGGATCTTCTTCGGGCGCAGCGCGGCCTCGCGGAGCTGGGTGTCGCGAAACCAGGAGTTGCCGCCGTCGACGAGAACGTCGCCTTCGTCGAGCAGCGGTGCGATCTTCGCGATGGTCTGATCGACCGGCGATCCCGCTTTGATCATCATCATGATCCGGCGGGGGCGCTCGAGCGCAGCGACGAATTCCTCGAAGGTCGTGGTGCCGGTGAATCCGCCGCCACTCCCATGCTCGGCGATGAAGCGGTCGACCCACTCGCTCTCGAGATTCCACACCGCAACCGGGAATCCGTGATCGTGCACGTTCAGGGCGAGGTTCGCACCCATCACTCCGAGTCCGATCATTCCGAAGCGCGCCTGGGGCTGATTCGTCTCCGGCATCGATTTTCCTCCTGTCGGTCTTCTCTTTGCGCCGATGAGCGGCGCGTGGATCAGCGGTTCGACGCGACGGCCTGGCCGAGAAGATGCGCGAACGTCTTCAGGCCGGCGGTCGCGTCGCCGCCCAGATGCACCCGGATCGCGCGTCTTCCGTGAGCGACCAGCGCGGCGAAGTCGCCCAGCGCCTGCGCCTCTTTGAGCACCGCGAAGCCGAACTTTTCGCCCGGAATCGGCAGCTCCTCGTCATCCGAGGTGAGCTGAATGAACACCCCTTCGTTCGGCCCTCCCTTGTGGAACTGACCGGTCGAATGAAGGAAGCGCGGGCCATAGCCCGACGTCGTGGCGAGCTTGCGGCAGCGCATCACGTCCCGGCGCATCGAAGCGATGATCGCGTCCCGCTCCGCCGATTCGGCGATGTACTCCATGAACGCCACGAAATCGCCTTCGCCCGACTGTTCGATGAACTGATGCAGGGCGTCCGTCACGCTGGTCCCGGCGGCGGGTGGCTTCCGCTCGCTCTGGATGCGGATTCCTCTCCCCTCTGCGACGAGCGGAGGCTGGGCGAGTGCTCCCGTCTGATCGAACTCGGCGAGCAGCTTCCGGGTCCGGTCCTTCGACTCCTGAACGTTCGGCTGATCGAACGCGTCGATGCCGAGAACGGCGCCGGCAACGGCTGTGGCGAATTCCCAGGTGAAGAACTCCGCTCCGAGCTCCGCCAGCGAACCGAGCGATCGCCGCAACACCGGGTGGCCCTCCTTTTCGATCTCAGCAATCCGCTCGGGAAGATCTCCTTCCTTCTCGTCCGCCAGCCGCACGAAGGCGAACGCACGGTCCTTCCCGTACTGATCGGCTCCCTCGATCGGCTCGGTAGCGATCGGAAGAATTCCGTGGCCTTCCTTCCCGGTACTTTCGGCGATCAGCTGCTCGATCCAGAGACCGAGCGAGCCGAGAGTGGGGCCGGTGACGATGGTGAGCTTGTCACGCCCTTCCTGCGCGTTGCCGGCCATCCACGCCCCGAGCGCCGCACCGGGGTTCGCCTCCAATCGTGAATGCTGGCAGCTCACCCGAGCGCTGGCCGCGGAGTCGAGGATCGACTTCACGTCCACTCCCGAAATCGCGGCAGGAACCATCCCGAAATAGGAGAGGACCGAATAGCGGCCTCCGATATCGGTGAAGTTGAGAAAGGTCCGGCGAAAATGATCGCGCTCCGCCTCTTCTTCGAGTTTCGTCCCCGGATCGGTGATGGCGACGAAGTTCTCCCCGGCTCGATCCCCGCGCGTCGAGCGGAGACGATCGAAGAAGTAGCGATAGAACATCTGCGGCTCGGTGGTGGTGCCCGATTTCGACACGACGACGAACAGAGTGCGCTCGAGGTCGAGTCCCGCTTCGAGCCCGCGGACCGCTGCAGGAACGGTCGAATCGAGAACGTGAAGCAACGGCCATCCGTCGCGGGGACCGAAGGCGGTGCGGAAGACCTCCGCGCAGAGGCTCGAGCCTCCCATCCCCAACACCACCACATGATCGAACGAGCTGCGCGCCTCGGCGGCGAACGAGGTCAGCTCGTCGAGCCGGCCGAGCATCACCGGAACCACATCGAGCCACCCGAGTGCGTTCGAGATCACGTCCCGGTGTTCAGGCTCGCTTTTCCAGACCGTCGCATCCTTCTTCCAGATGCGTCCGATCCACTCCTCACGCTCGATGCGCTCCCGCGCGACTTCGACACTCATCGGTTTTTCGTCCCCGTACTCCCGGCTGCGACTTCGGCTCCCGCGAAGCGCGCCCGGCGCTCCTCGATGGTGGACATCAGCGAGTCGAACGACTCCGTGAAAGACCCGACCCCCTCGCGGGTCAGCTCCGTGGTGACCTCGTCGAGACTGATGCCCGCCGCCTCCAGGCCTTCCAGAACCTGGCGTGCTCCGTCGACGTCGTCGTCGAGAGTCTCCCGCACCACGCCGTGGTCGCGGAAAGCGTCGAGGGTGGCCGGAGGAACGGTGTTCACCGTGTCGGGTCCGATCAGCTCGTGGACGTACATCACGTCGGAGTAGGCCGGATTTTTCGTGCTCGTGGAGGCCCAGAGCGGCCGCTGGACCCGCGCTCCGTGCTCGCGCAGACGCGCGAACCGATCGCTGCCGAAGACTTCCTTGAAGGTCTGGTACGCGAGTTTCGCGTTCGCGATCGCGATCCGGCCGAGGAGAGCCGACAGTTCCTCTTTTTGCTTTCCGCTCGCCGTCTCGATCTTCTTCTCCAGTCGCTTGTCGACTTTCGAATCGATCCGGCTGACGAAGAAGCTGGCCACCGACGCGACTCTTCCGATCGGCTGGCGCGCCGCGAGGCGGCGTTCGAGACCGCGGAGATACGCTTCGATCACCTGACGGTAGACGTCGCGGGCGAAGATGAGAGTGATGTTGACGTTGTAGCCGCGCGCGATCGACTCCTCGATCGCCGGCAGACCCTCCGGGGTGGCCGGGATCTTCATCATCAGGTTGGGACGGGAGAGCTTCTTCCAGAAGTGCTCCACTTCGTCGATCGTCGCCTGGGTGTCGTTCGCCTTCCCGGGGCGGACTTCGAGACTCACGAAGCCGTCCGTTCCGCCGGTACGGTCGTACACCGGCCGGAAAATGTCCGCTGCGTCGCCGATGTCGCGGGTGACGATCGCTTCATAGATCTCATCCGCGTCACGACCTTCGCGCGCGAGCGTTCGAAGCTGTTCGTCGTAGTCGCTGCTTCCTGCGATGGCCTTGTCGAAGATCGTCGGATTCGACGTCAGTCCGCGCAGTCCGTCTTCATCGATCATTTTCCGGAGACTTCCGGACGTGATCAGCGACCGCTGCATCTGGTCATACCAGACGCTCTGTCCGACTCGGACGAGATCCAGCAGTGGGTTCTTCATGGTTACCTCCATCGATCGGGGCCACCTCTGCCGCGGGCGGCCGGAAGAGATTCGAAGATCAAGGATATGACAGATCGGCGCGTCGCGGGATTCTCGAATCGTTCATCACTGCTCGAGCCTGCTGCGCACCCGCCCCGCGAACAGCCTGCCGATGATTGCCACGCCTCCGAGCAGAGCCCCTGCAAGGAGGATGCGGACGAACGCTTCGCGCGGGCTGACCACACCTGCAGCGATCGAGTCGGCGAGGTAGGTGAAGATGAAAATGCCGGGAATGGTTCCGAGAAACGTCGCCAGGATGTAGTCGCGCGGGCGGATTCCTGCGAGTCCGGCCGCGTAGTTCAGTACGTTGTACGGAAAGATCGGAACCAGCCGCAGGAGGAGAAGGGTGATGAACCCCTCATGCTGGAGTTTCTCGTAAACACCTCCCGAGATCCGCTCCAGGCGCGCGGTGATCCACGGTGCTCCGGACCGCCCGATCAGATACGGGAAGAGCGAGCCGATGCTCGACGCGAGGAGCACCCAGAGTCCTCCTTCCAACCATCCCCACACGACGCCTGCGGTGAGTGAAAGAATCGTCGCCGGAATGAGAAAGATGTCGAAAACCGAATAGAGAACGATGAAGACGAGCGGCGTCCACCAGTTTCCGCCGGCGGCCCGGAGCCACCCCGCGATGCTTTTCGGATCGACGAACTGCCGCAGCGGAGAGAACCACGCGGCGAGGCCCGCGACGAAGAGGAGAAACACGATCCAGAAGAATCGGCGTCCGGACGCGACGGGAGCTGGTTCCACGCTGGAGTTCTTCATGTCGAAGTTGCGGTCGGCGATTCTCGATCTGCCGCCGTCCAATGCCGGAGCGTGCGCGAACGGCCGGGGTCGATGCAATCTACAACGGCCAACACTCGGCGGACAACCTTCGTCTCCGTTCGATCGCAGCCAGCGGACGCATCGCGCGGGCTCCGCTCCATCACCTCCGGCGCAATACGGATGTCCGTCCCCCGGCAGCACCCACTCGAAGCGGAAACGACGGAGGCTGCGTCGACTCCGGCTGCCGCTCTCACGACTACCCGCACGCATTCCTGAATGCGTACCGCCGCCCCGCGCGAGGAACCCGAGGCGAGGTGATCTCCGGGGAAGAGGAGCTTTCCTTCGTAGAGACAGACCACGTGACCGCGAGTATGCCCCGGCGCCGGGATCATCACCAGGTCGGAGTGGAGAGCGCCCGGATCGGTGACATCGGGCTGCTGCTCGACCGACCGGCTCGAGCGGGTCACGTCCTCCCGGTGCAGCGCAGAGTCGCGCGTCTCCACGAGTTCCGTCTTCATGGGCTTCGACCCGATCATCGCGGCGGATCCCGCCCTGCGGGATCCGCACCCCATGGGTTGACGCCCTCGTGACACGACAACCATCCGACGTTCGGCAGAAAGGAAGCGCATCCTCACGCTCGCAGAGGCGGAACCGCGAAACCGCTGCGAAGGGGGTGCAGATCCTCCGATCTGCCGCGATGATCGTGTTTGCACGCAATGAGACGATGCCTCCGGCAGAAGCGGAGCGCATCGTCACCATGATCCGCGCCCGCCCCCGACGCTCCGCCACCGAAGTGGAGCGGCGCACTTTTCGTGATCGGCCAGTCGTCACGGTGAATGGGCACGATCTCCCTCAATCCGCCGGGGGAGAACACGAGCGAAACCGGCTCTCTGGCGCCGGGAAAAGGCCGTTCGGTGACGCGCGAAACACGACCCCGGGAATCTGCGCAGCCGCGCGCGGATCCCGTGTATTTTTTTCCCGCCCCGCTGGACTCACGCCACGGAGGATCGTGAAATGTCGGAACATGGTCGCATCACTCTGGTTCACGCAGGAAAGAACCCCAGCCGTGACTGGATTCGCCTGGCCCTCAGCCAGCACATCATTCCGGTGGACAACATCAGAATCCTCCCCGAAGCGCTGGAAGCGGGAATCAACGAGCTCGGTAAGGATATCGAGCGGGTCGTCTTCGACCGTTCCGGCAGCTCACGCCGCTTTCTCGAGTTCCTGTCAAAGCTTCCTCTTCTGTTCCGCGGCGACGTCCTCTTCATTCAGCGGGACGGAAGCGCATACCTCAGCGCCATCCTCTCGCGTGAAGGGCGGATCCTCTATTTCCTCGAGAAGCAGGACGTCGAGTTCTACCTGAAGGTCCATTTCGACCTCTCACCCGAGGAAGAGCCCGAGGTCTCGTACCAGGACTTCGGCCACCGGCTGGTCGCGGTCAGCTGATTCGTTTGCCACGAGATTTCCCCGAGCCTGAGAGCCTGCGATTCTTCGCCTTCCACCGGACTCGGCAGGCCTGACCCCGCGTGACCTGACACCGATCGGAGCAGTTCTTGCACTCCCTTGTCTGCCAGGGAGTTCACGATGAGTCTGGTCAATTCACTTTGCTGCGAGATTTCGGTGTTTCAGGGTGTCGGTGAAAAGACGGGGACGGTCGTAGAACGGAGGGCCGTCCGTGGCAAACCGGGCCTCTGCAAGAGCATGCGCGATCTGACCGTGAAGGCACGCATTCTCGGCGACGGTTACTACTACGTGCCGGTCGAACTGTGGCCCGCCAAGGAACCGGTGGTGATCAACAAGAACGACTGGACCGTGATCAGCTCGATTCCTCGAACTCGAAACCGCAATCGTTCCCGGAAGAAGAAGAGCACCTCCGGAAAATCGAACGATTGAGCTGGCCTTCGCGCTCCACCCTCCCCATCTCTACCCAACCCGCATTTCTCTCACACCGTCTCCTCGCGAGGAGGCAAAGATGGTGTGAGAAATGCGGGCTACGTGCAATGGGCCGAACTTAGGGGGCGCTGTGGGTTTGACAGAGCAGATGCGCGGAGTTACTGCGCATCTGCCGCAGGTATCGTCTCGTTCCGTTCTGAAGGCGATCTGCGCGGCCACGGCGGGAGCCGTGGCGCCCCGCGGAGAGGGGATCCTTCGCTGCCCAGCAAGCTCGCGCCGACTCCCGGCTGACACGCGGATCTTGCTTAAGGTCGGGCCATTGGGGCTACCTGCACACCGCGAAGAACTCGAAGCGGGCCCGATTCGTGATAGAGAAACGAACGCATCCGCGGGCGAGCCCAATGGTATGACGCGTGCAGCCGGAGCGACGCAAGGAGTGTGCAATGAAACGTTTGTCGATCGCCATCGTTCTGATTCTCATCGCGACCACCGCGATGGCGCAGCAGGAAAACCTCTACGACGCTGCGATCCTGATGGAACCCTCCACCCGGACGATCCTTTATCAGAAGAATCCGCACGAGGCACTCCCGTCCGCTTCCATGACCAAGATGGTCACTCTCCTCGTGGTCATGGATGCGATCAACAACGGTCTGATCACGTGGGATACGCCAGTCACCGTCTCGGCGCATGCGAGCAAGATGGGCGGCTCCCAGGTCTACCTCAAACAGGGCGAAGTCTTCCCGGTTCGTGATCTCGTCGCAGCGACGATGATCCACTCGGCCAACGACGCCGCCGAGGCCCTCGCGGAGAGGGTCGCCGGAACCGAGCAGGCGTTCGTGGTCCTGATGAACGAGAAGGCGAAGCAGCTCGGACTGAAAGACAGCCACTTCTACTCACCCCACGGCCTCCCGGAGCGAGGAGGTCCGGACGACGTGATGTCGCCGTACGATCTCGCGATCACCGGGATCGAGGTGATGAAGCATCCTGAATTGCGAAAATTCGCAGCCGTCCAGCAGATGCCGTTCCGCGACGGGAAGTTCGGCATGACGAACCCGAATCATCTCCTCTCCATGTATCCCGGGGCGAACGGAATCAAGACCGGATACCACGCAAAGGCGGGATTCTGCGTCACCGGTTCCGCCCAGCGCGGCAACATGGACCTGGTCGTGGTCGTGATGGGCTCGAAGAGGAAACGGGACAACTTCGCCAGCGCCGCCGAGCTGCTCAGCCTCGGCTTCGCGCGGTACGCGATGATCGAACCCGTGAAGAAGGGGCAGGACCTGGCGAAGAGCGTCCCGATCGCGAAAGGGAAACAGGCGAACGTGCCGGTGGTCGCCGGAAAGACGGTGCGGGTGCTCGTGAAAAGAGGCGAAAAGGAAGTGTCGGTCGAAGTAGCCGGAACATCAGCGACGGCCCCGATCAAGAAGGGTCAGCAGGTCGGATGGGCATTCGTCCGGCTCCACGGTCAGCCGGTGGCGAAGATTCCCGCCGTCGCGGCAGCGGCCGTCGAGCCCCAGGCGTGGTGGCGCCGCTGGTCGCCGTTCTGATCCCGCCTTTGCGGCAGATGGTCACCGATCGACCGGATCTGCGGTGAGGGCTTCCTTCGGCCCGCACCGGATCACCGATAGAATGCCTCCCCGGAGGAAAGGAGCTGATGAGCAACAATCGCCTGGAGACATCTCTCGATATCGACCGTCTCCCGACCCCGGAGATCGTCGACCTGATCCAGGCTGAAGACGCGCGCGTGCCGGCTGCAGTCGCGTCAGAGAGGCGCAGGATCGCTCGAGCGATCGACGAGATCGCGGAGCGGATGAAGTCGGGGGGGAAGCTGTTCTACGCCGGCGCGGGCACCAGCGGCAGGATCGCGATGTTGGACGCCGCCGAGATCCCTCCCACCTATGGGATCTCCGCCGACCTCGTTCAGGTGATCATGGCCGGAGGACGAGACGCGTTCTTCCGGGCAGTGGAGGGAGCCGAGGACGACGAAGCTGCAGCGATCGCAGAAGTGACGAAGAAAGTGGACGCATCCGACTCGGTGATCGGCGTCGCGGCGTCCGGAACCACTCCGTTCACGGTCGCCGCGATCCGCCGGGCGAACATGAACGGCGCTCTGACCGTCGGGATCACCTCCACACCGAATACTCCGCTGGTGCGCGAGTGCGATATCCCGATCGTGATCGAGACCGGCCCCGAGGTGATCATGGGCTCGAGCCGGATGAAGAGCGGGACCGCGCAGAAGTTGGTTCTCAATACCATCTCGACGGCAGTGATGGTCCGTCTCGGCCACGTCTACTCGAACCTGATGGTGGACATGCCCGCGACCAACGCAAAGCTCCGCCGCCGGGCATCGAAAATGGTGGAGCTGGCCGCGAACCTCACTCCGGACCTCGCGGCGAAAGCACTCGAAGCGAGCGCCGGGAACGTGCGCCGGGCCATCGTCATCGCCCGCCTCGGCGTGTCCGATCGCGACGCGGAAGAGCTCCTCGAAAAGCATGGAGGGAGGCTCCGGGAAGTCCTCGAGGATTGAGCGGGACCGACCGGCCAGGCTCGTCGCGGCATCGATGAGGAATTCCCCTCGCTCGAAAGAGCCTCCAAAAGCGAGCGGACGGGTGCGTTTCGGCGTACAGTTCGCCCGACGAGTCCCCCGACAAATCCCCGATGAGTCACTGACAGAATCATGGACGGGAAGGGACGAAACGAGCGACATTCCGGTCGAAGAGCCGGGCGTGCGAGTAGAGGTTAGCCTGTGAAACGATTCAGCATCCGCGGCCGCGCGCTGCTCGATGACGGGTTCCACGACGGCGTCGTCATCACCGTCGACGAGGGGAAGATCGCGTCGATCTCCGCCGGCGGAACGGCCGATCTCGATACGGGCGACGGCTGGATTCTTCCCGGCCTGATCGATCTGCACGTCCACGGCGGCGCCGGCGCGGATTTCATGGATGCCGAACCGGGAACGAATCGCGAGATCCTCCGCTTCCACGCCGGCCGCGGGACGACGGCACTCGCCGCAACGACGCTCTCCGGCTCCCGCGAGCACGTCCGCAACGCCGTCGAGACGATCCGTCAGAGCAGCGATCGCGTGTCCGAAGGGGCGGAGATCGTCGCGATCCATTTCGAAGGCCCGTACGTGAACGAAGCAAAAGCGGGCGCGCAGGATCGGGACTCTCTCCGCGCCGCCGATCCGGAGGAGATGAAGGAGTGGCTCGATACCGCCGGAGAGCTTCCCGTCCTGATGACGGTTGCGCCCGAGATCGCCGGAGTGCCGGAGCTCATCCGGCGTTTTCGTGAACGGGTTCTCTTCTCGATCGGCCATACCGCTGCGACGTGGGAGATCGCGGTCGAGGCTCTCGAGGACGGAGCCCGGCACTTCACCCATCTGTTCAACGCCATGCCGCCGCTCCACCATCGAGAACCGGGGCCTGTCGGAGCAGCACTCGCATCCGAACATGCGACGGCAGAACTGATCGCCGATGGTAAACACGTCCATCCCGCCGTACTCAGAGCAGCCATGAACGCTCTCGGTGAGCGGGCGGTTCTCGTAACGGACGCGATGCGGGCGTGCGGGATGCCGGACGGCAGGTACCAGCTCTACCAGCACGAAGTCACGGTGCGCGACGGGGGGGCACGCCTGGCCGACGGAACGCTCGCCGGAAGCGTACTGACCATGGGCGAAGCGGTACGCAACATGGTCTCGCTCGCAGGCGTCACTCCGGAAATGGCGATCCGTGCCGCTTCGACCGTTCCCGCGCGGGTACTCGGAATCTCCGCGCGCAAAGGGCGGCTCGCGCCCGGTCTCGACGCGGATCTTCTGGTCACCGGTGCGGATCTCGAGATCCGGCGCGTGTTCCTGAAAGGAGTGGAAACCGAACCGTGAGATGGACCGTCGTTCCGGACTACGAAAGCCTGTCGTCCCTCGCCGCTGCACGTCTTCTCGATGCGCTCTCCGAGAGCCCCGACATCGTCCTGGGGCTCCCGACCGGGAGTACTCCGATCGGAATGTACCGCCGGGTCGTCGAGCGCTGCGGACGGGAGTCTCACGCGTTCGAGCGGGCGAGCACTTTCAATCTGGACGAGTACGTCGGGATTCCACCGTCCCACCCGGGGAGTTACTGCACCTACATGAAAGAGCATCTGTTCGATCATGTAGACCTGACCCCTTCGAAGATTCACATCCCGGACGGAACGGGAAGCCGGATTCTCCGGATGCAGCCGGAGCTGACCATGGAGCAAGTCCTGGAGATCGAGTGCCATCGCTACGAAAGAGCGATCGCCGACGCCGGAGCGCTCTGGTTGACGTTTCTCGGGCTCGGCCGGAACGGCCACATCGGATTCAACGAGCCGGGAGCTTCTCACCACTCCCGCACGCGCGTAGTCACACTGACCGACTCCACCCGTGCCGCCAACGCTCCTTTCTTCGGCAGCCCGGAGGAAGTCCCGTCGAGAGCGATCACCATGGGGATCGGAACGATCCTCGAATCACGGAGGATCGTCCTCCTGGCGTCCGGAGAAGGAAAAGCGCCCGCTGTGGCGCGTCTCGCGTCGGGTGAGATCACATCCGATTTTCCCGGCTCCGCGCTTCAACGTCACGATGACGTGGAGGTGATCGTCGATCGAACCGCGGCCACTCTTCTGGATCGGTGACGGCGCCCGCGACGGCGGGAGGAGGAAGACGAACGGGCCTCGTTGATCCGACTCTCTTGCAGTCGGGGCGGGTATCTGGTATGCACTCGGATTGTCCCGGAGAGAGAAGATGGTGACCTTACCTGCGTCCGGCTTCTGGTCGATCCGGAGTCTGCGTGAATCCGATCGCTCGGACCTCCTTTCGTTCCTCGAGCAGAACCCTCTGATCAACGCGTACCTGATCTCACGTGTCCTGGACGAGGGCGTCGCCGGGGCCGGCGACATGTTGCAGGTCTCCTACGACGGCGTCCCTCTGGTCGTCGCTGCACTCGGCTCGAACGTGGTGATGGCCGCGAACCGTGAGGTCGATCCCGAGCTGCTCGCGTCCGGGATCCGGGTGGTCGGGGAGAAGATCATCACCCGTCACCTTCCGCTCCGGGCAATCATCTCGGAGGCCGATCTGGTCGAGATCCTGTGGGACTTCGTCCGGGCGCACTACGACCCTCCGACCGTGTTGCGGCTCTCGCAACCGGTTTACGTGCTCGATCGCGACCCCGAAAGCCTCCCCGATCTTCACCAGCTCCGCTTCTCCGAGCTTCGCGACCTCGAGATTCTCGTGCCGGCCTGCGCCGCGATGCACCGGGAGGAAGTCGGCATCGACCCGATGGAGCGCGACGCGTTCGGATACCGCGAGCGGGTCCGTGAGCTGGTCTGGAGGCGACGCTCTCTGATCATGTTCCGGGAGCGGCAACTGGTGTTCAAGTGCGAGCTCTCCGCGGTGACTCCGGCGACCATCCAGCTCATGGGTGTATGGACGGCGCCCGCCTGGCGCCGCCGGGGGCTGGCCCGGCTCGGGATGTCGGAGATCAGCGGCCACATCCTTCGGGAGGGAAAGAGCGTCACGCTCTTCGTCAACGACTTCAACGCCGCGGCCATCGCGCTGTACGAATCGCTCGGCTTCAGGAGAATCGGTCAGAACAGGGCGCTGATCTGGTGATCATGCGCAATCGCCCACCCGCATCACGTCGCGTCGAAACAGGCCTCAGGGGCAAGGAGCTTGCAACCTCAGAGGCGAGGGAGCAGTCAGTATGGGCGAGATTGGCATCGTGAAATGGTTCAACAATGAGAAAGGCTATGGCTTCATCAAGCGGAACACGGGCGAAGACGTGTTCGTCCATCACACCGCGATCGTGAACCAGGCGGGATACCGCACACTGAAAGAAGGAGATCCGGTCGAGTACGAGCTCAAGGAAGGACCCAAAGGTCTTCACGCCGAGAACGTGACACGCATCGAAGGCGGCGGAACGGCTGCAGGCGGCGAGGTCGAGAGCTCTGGCGAGACGGGCGACACGGGCGACTGATTCACGGTTCCGGGAAAGGCCGCGGTCAGAACGGAAGAGTCAGCCCTGGTGGCCGAAGCGGGCGAGCAGGCCGGCTCCAAATGAGCCGCCGATCGCCAGCGCGATGAGCGTCTGCCCTTCACCTTTCAAGATGAAGATCCCTGCGGCAACCGCACCACAGGCGAGCACAAGTGCGCGTATCGCGTAATCCTGCCAGGTCAGTTCCATCGGAAGTCCTCTTACATCCGCGGGGGAAGCGGGATTCCCATCAGCTTGAGAATTCCGTGCATCGTCTGGCGGAAGATTTCTGCGCACGCGGCTCGACGCTGACGTTCGGCCTCGTCCTTTTCATTCAGTATAGGGAACTTGTGGTAGAAAGAATTGAATTTCTGTGCGAGGTCGAAAGCGTGGTGCGTGAGGGTCGAAAGCTCCAGTGATTCGACCGCGCGCCGAACCGCCATACCCGTCTCTGCACTCATCCGCACGATCTCCCAGATCTCGTCCGGCATCGTACCGCCGATGGTCAGCCGGTCGAGCGAGTGCGGGTCGAGAAGCGGATCGACGTCGCGCTCCTCCATCTTCCGGAAAATGTTCTGCGCACGTACCGTCGAGTACTGCAGATACGGGCCGGAATCGCCCTCGAAGCTGAGCGCCTCGCGGAAATCGAACGCGATCACCTTGTTCCGACCGTACTTGAGCATGAAGTAACGGAGCGCTCCGACCGCGATCTGGCGGGCCAGCTCCGCGATCTCTTCGTCACTCGCCCCCTCGGCTCCGGCCACTCCTTCCCGCACCGCCTCCGCGGCCTTGAGCGCCAGCTGGTCGAGAAGATCGTCGGCCTTCACGCCGAGCCCTTTCCGACCCGACATCTCGAGATAGGCCTTCGACATATCCTCGTCTTTGACCTCGAAGCCGAGCTCCCGCGCGGTGGCGGGACTGAGGGCGACCATCTCGTACGAGAAGTGGATCGATCGCTCCGCCGCCGTTTCGTGACCCAGCTGCCGGACTCCTTCACGGACGATCTTCTGCAGATATCCCTGCCGGATGTCGATCACGTTGAAGACCCGATCGGCCCCGCTGAATCGCGGCGCTTCCGGATCGCCGTCACCTTCGCTCGTCGTCTCCCAGAGAATCCTCCCGTCCTGGTAACGCGAGAACGGACGATACTCGAATGTCCTCGGGATCAGCCCGAACTTCCAGAGCTGATAGGCGATGTCTTTCCCGACGTAAGTCACCGTTCCGTTGGAGCGGACCAGAATCTTGTCGGGCTCCTCCAGGCCTTCGAATTCGGGCGACTCGGAGAGCTTCATCACCCAGCAGCCGGCGTGCTTCCCCGACTCCTCGTAGATCACCGCTCCGGCGGCCTTGAGTCTTTCGAACGCGAGCTCCCAGAAGTTCTGACGGATGATGTCGCTTTCTTTGACCAGAAGGTCGTATTCGATCCCGAGCCGCAACGCCGTCCCGATGTGGTGCCGTACGATCGCACCGGCGATGACTGCGGCGAGCTTCGCGGTCTCGCCTTCCTGCTTCTCGATGCGGTGCAGGGTTTCCCGGCGCCACTCCACTCCTTCCGGATGCTCTTCGTAATACCGGGCCATCCGGGAGTAGAGGTCCCAGCAGAAATAATCGAATCGCTCCGAGCGGTCCGCGATGCGCGCCAGCACCTGCTCGACGCCTTCGCCCAGGAGGTGCTCGAATCCGACCACCACGTCCGCGACCTGCACTCCGGTGTCGTCGATGTAGTTCTGCGCTTCGACGTCGTACCCCAGCCAGTCGAGCGAGCGGACCAGCGTGTCACCGAGCACCGCGTTTCTCAGGTGACCGATGTGAGCGGCCTTGTTGGGATTGATGTTGGTGTGCTCGATGGTGACACGCTCGCCGGCCGGGACGGGCGGCTCGAGCACCCGGCCGATGTACTCGCGGGTGAACCCCCCGCGGTCGAAGCGGAAGTTGATGTACCCCGCTCCCTCCACCCTCACCTCCGCGACGAGTGCCGGGAGGTGCATCTCCTGAATGATGGTTTGCGCGATCTGACGCGGCGCCCTTTTCAGCACTCGCGCGAGCTCGAGAGCGAGCGGCGTCGCCAGGTCTCCCATCTCCAGCCGCGGCGGCGTCTGGAGAACCACGCGATCCACTGCGTGTCCGAACAGTGTCAGCACGCGGCCCTTCAGCGCCTCGGAGAGCTCTTCGACGATGCGTTCGAGAATCATTCGACTGCTCCCTCACAGTGGGTGGTGTCGTTCCATACCTTCAGCACCCAGCGCTCTCCTCTTCGCTCGAAGACGTTGACCGCCGCATTGTCGAGGGCGAGATTCCGCGCCGCGCGGAGGTCGATCCCGAGAAGCTCCGTCGCGATGATCCGGATCGCCGTGCCGTGTGAGACGATCACCGGCCGTCTCCCGTTGCCATTCTCCCGCGTTTCGATCGTCTGGAGCGCCCGCTTCATCCGGATCAGAACATCTGCGTACGACTCCCCTTCCGGACACGCCACCTCCGGATCCCCGGCCCAGCGCTGGTACGCGTCTTCATCCGAGTTACGCAGTTCGACGAACGATTGTCCCTCCCATCGTCCGCAGTGCATTTCCCGAAGGTCGTCCAGCGGCACCGGATCGAGCGCGATCTCTCCGGCGATTACGGTCGCGGTGGTGATCGCGCGCGGGAGGGTCGAGCTGTAAAGGGAAGTCGGCTCCATGCGGGTCAGACGTCGCGCCAGGCGTTTCACCTGCTCCTGACCGCGCGGCGAGAGATCGCTGTCACTCCATCCCTGAGCGACTCCTCGAAGGTTGTCGACGGTCTCGCCGTGGCGCACGAAGATCAGCGTCTCGATCATCTCGCTTGCGAACCATCTTCGCCGAGGAGGGATTCCGCGGTCATCTCCGAAGGCTTGGGGATGGAAAGAATGTCCAGAATGGTTGGGGCGACGTTCTCCAGCGCCCCTCCGGCATCCAGCGAACGGTATCGCTTTTCCGGATCGATCAGAATCAGCGGAACCGGATTGGTGGTGTGGGCGGTATGCGCCTGTCCCGTCGCCGGGTCGTACATCAGCTCGCAATTGCCGTGGTCGGCCGTAATCAGAGTGATCCCGCCGACTGCCGCCACCGCGCCGAGGATTCGTCCGATCGCCTCATCCGTCGCGGCGACGGCCTTCACCGTCGCGTCCATCACTCCGGTGTGCCCGACCATGTCGGGGTTGGCGATGTTCATGACGATGGCGTCGTACTTCCGGCTCCCGATCTCTTCGATCACCCGGGCGCTCAATTCGGGGAGGGACATCTCAGGCTGGAGATCGTACGTGGCGACCTTCGGAGACTGGATGAGGATCCGCTCTTCTCCCGGCGAGACCGTGTCCGAGCCGCCGTTGAAAAAGAATGTCACGTGTGCGTACTTCTCCGTCTCCGCGATCCGGAGCTGCTTCATCCCCTGCGCCGCGAAGACTTCTCCGAGATGGTTCGAGATCTTCTGCGGAGGAAAGATGACCGGAAAATCGAAGTCCTGATGGTAGCGGTTCATGGAGACGAGATCGACCTTCGGCCGGATCTCGCGCTCGAAGCCCTGGAAGTCGTCGTCCCGGAATGCAGACACGATCTGCCGCATCCGGTCCGCGCGAAAATTGAACAGCAATACGGCGTCACCGTCGCGGATCTTCCCACGATGAGCGCCGTCGGAAGCGAGGACTGCAATCGGCTCCATGAACTCGTCGGTGATGTTCGCTTCGTAGAATCGCTCCACCGATGCGATCGGATCGGAGCTCTCCGTCCCGATTCCGAGTGTCCAGAGATCCCACGCCTTGTTGATCCGCTCCCAGCGCTTGTCGCGATCCATCGCGTAATAGCGTCCGATGATCGTGGAGAGCGCCGTCTGTGGTTTGTCCTCGAGGAACTCGTTCAGGCGGGAGAGGTTCGCCACCGCCGACATCGGAGGCGTATCGCGGCCGTCGAGGATCGCGTGTATGAATATCCGCGGCATCCCGTCGATGCTCTCCAGCCCGTTCGCGATCGCGGCATCGATCAGCCCGTGAAGATGCGACTGCAAAGAGTGCACTCCACCCTCGGAGAGAAGTCCGGCGAAATGCACTGCACATCCCGATTCCTTCACCCTCCGGAAGAGATCGACCAGGACCGGATTCTTCGCCAGCTCCCCCCTCTCGATCGCCTTGGAGATCCGGACGATGTCCTGATCGACGATCCGGCCCGCGCCGATGTTCAGGTGTCCCACCTCGGAGTTGCCCATCTGACCGGGAGGAAGTCCGACCGCGAGGCCGGAGGCCTCGAGCGTGGTCCACGGCTCCTCGGAAAAGAGCCGGTCGAAAACCGGAGTCTTCGCCTCGGCGAACGCGTTCCAGTTCGTCTGTTTACGGCAACCGAGACCGTCGATGACGACGAGGAGAAGAAAAGGACGAGATGGCATTGGATCTCCCTTCGAGGGCGCTCAAAGGAAGCCGGAACATATCAGAATCGATTCGGAATTGGGAATGGACGCCGGATCGCGGGAGGTCAGGACGCTGCTCTCTCCCGCTTGAAGACCATGCCGATGTGGTCCGTCGCACCCGTCTTGAAATTGATCGAGGTGATCGAGACCAGCTCCCACCCCTCGTCTCCGAGGCGATTGAGCTCTTCAGCCCGTCTCGGATCCATGGAGTAGTTCTCAGAGCGCACGTTGATGATCTTGTACTCCCACTTTTTCATATCCGCTTCCCCCCGCAGGTCCACGCTCTGGATATCTCTTTGTGCGCGGGAAGTTTAGCACAGCAGTTCACCCGATTGTCCACGTCGCCATGCCACTGCTTCGGCCGGAGTGTCGGTAATCACCCCGTCACAGCCGGCTTCGAGCAGCTCCGCCCACGAGCCCGGACCATTCGCGGTCCAGGGGATCACGCCGAGTTTCCTCCGGTGCAGCTTCACGACGAGGTCGCGATCGACGAGCTCCCACTGCGGAAACATCCACTCCGCTCCGAGCCCGGCAACGTAATCCGCGGGGTCGACCAGAGCGCCCGCGTTGATCACTCCGAGCTCGAACGTGCGGGTACGGCGGGCGAGGCGGCCGACCAGAGCGTGGTCGAACGACGAGACGATCACGTTCTCCCATCCACGGATCGTCTCGACCAGCTCCTTTTCGAATCCCGACGTCTTGACCTCGAGAATCATGCGTGCACGCCCGCGAAACCGCTCGAGATCGGAGAGGAGAGCGAGCGGTCCGATCCGCTCGCGCAGCGCGTCGGTGGTCCAGCGCTCGGTTCGGATCCCGTCCACTTCGGCATCGTGAAACAGCACGATCGAACCGTCCGAAAGACGCCGGAGATCCGTCTCGAATCCCTCTGCACCCTCCTCGAGCGCAAGAGCGAGTGAGGCGATGGTGTTCTCGGTCTCCCGGCGGCGGCTCCCGCGGTGGCCGAGAACGAGAAATTTCAGTTCTCCGGCTGGGGGAGGGACCTTCATAAACCGTTCAACTATAGCAGTTTCTGCCCCCTGTCTCGTTGACTTGGAAAGCCGCCAATGCTACGTTGCCAACAAACATCCCAGAGAGAAAATAAGATGCCGAAGAAGATTCTTCTAGCTGATGACAGCATCACCATACAGAAGGTCGTCGAGCTCACGTTCTCTGACGGCGACTACGAGGTGATCGCGACGAGCAACGGTGCGCGAGCCATCCAGAAGCTGTCGGAGATCCATCCCGACATCATCCTCTCGGACATCATCATGCCCGAGAAGAATGGGTACGAGCTCTGCGAATACGTGAAGTCGCATCCCGAATACCGCAACATCCCGGTCATCCTTCTGACCGGCACGTTCGAGCCCTTCGACCCGGACCGGGCGGAGAAAGCAGGATGCGATGCCGTAGTCACCAAACCGTTCGAGTCTCAGAGCCTGGTGCACAAGGTCGAAGAGCTCATCCAGCAGGCCGGAGCGAGAGGCGAGTCGCGCGAGGAAGAACCCGCCGCGACTGCATCCGCCGAGCCCGAGCAGAATGTCTGGGACTTTCCCGCCGAACCCGCGAGTCCGTCGGAGATGCCGCCTCGGTTCGAGCGCGAAACGCCTCCCGCGCCATCTTCGTTCGAGCAGGCCGAGCCGGCGGAAGAGCCCGGGGAGGACACAGTGCCTCCCTTCGATGAGCCGTTCAAAGAACATGGCTCCGAGATCTTCCAGGAATCCGCGGCCGCTCCATCCGAGGAGATGCCTCTCGATGAAGGCTTCGACTACTCGGGCGAGACCCGCACATTTCAGAAGATGAGTCTTTCGGACCTGCAGTCGATGCAGGAACAACCGGAAGAGACCGGGCAGGCTCAACCTCCCGAGCCCCCGCAGTTCGAAAGCGAAGGGGGAGGTTTCGGCGAAGAAGCGCCCCCCGCGTACGGCGGCGAGACCCGCGCGTTTCAGATGATGTCGCCGGAAGAGCTCCAGCGCATCCAGCAGGAAGAGGAGCAGCGCGAAGCCGAGATCTCGGCCGGTTCACCGTTCGAACAGGAAGAGCCGCCTCAGTCCCCAACCGAGCCCGCTGCCGAACACGCCGCACCGTCGCCGTTCGAAGAACCGCCGGAGAGTGTGGAGGAGCAGCCAGCCTCGCAGCAGATGTCGGGCGAAGCATTTGGCGTGATGCACGAACCCGAGCCTGCGGAAGAAGTCCCTGCAGGCGAGACACGCGCATTCCCGATGATGAGCTTCGACGAGATCCAGCGGATGCAGGGCTCGATGCCTCCGGCAGCCGACGAGACGGAGGAGCAGCCGATCCCCCAGTGGGAACAGCCGGAGGAAGAGAAGGAACCCGCCGGACCCTGGGCTGGAGCAGAAGCCGAAAACGAGTCCCCACAGCCTTGGGGCGCCGAAGAACCTGCCAGCGCCTCTCCCTGGGAATCGGAACCGGCGCCGGCCGCAGAAGAAGAAGCGTCGCCGTGGGAAGCTCCGGCCGAACAGGAACAGGCATGGGGATCGCCTCTGAAGACGACCGAGACTCCGTTCGGCGAAGAAGCTCCCGCCGAGGAGGAGCCGGAAGCGCCGGCAATGGAAGCTCCGCAGCCTTCGCCCTTCGAAGCCGAAGTCGCGGCGGCACCCGATGTCGAAGAGGAACAGACCCGCGCTCCGGAAGAAGAACTCCCCTCCGAGCCGGCACTCTCGCCGTTCGAGGCCGCCGAGGTCGAAGAGCCTCCGGCAGCACAGGAAGAATACCGGCAGGAACCGGAGTATCCAACGCCTCCCCCGCCGATGCCGGTGGCAACGCCTGCACCGGTGGCCGCTGCGCCCGCGGAGATCCAGCCGGCCGGCAGTGACCTGACCGACGAACAGATCGAGCGGATCGCGAAACGAGTGGTCGAGAAGCTCAGCGACCAGGTGGTCCGGAACATCGCCTGGGAAGTGATCCCGGATCTCGCCGAGATCATCGTCAAAGAGCGGATCCGCGAGCTCGAAGGGGAGTAGCCTCCATCGAATGGAAGTCGAAAGGCGGCAGACACTGCCGCCTTTTTGTTTTGCGAAATGATCGAGCGAGGGACCGACGATGAAGATCTATACGAAGGGCGGTGATCGAGGCGAGACGTCACTGATCGGGGGCGGACGCGTCTCGAAGAGCGATCCGCGAATCGACGCGTACGGAACCGTCGACGAGCTCAACTCGATGATCGGCGTGGCTCGTGCTTCGTGGGACGGGGCGCCCCTGGACGGTGAGCTTCAGAAAATACAAAGCGATCTTTTCGATGTCGGCGCTCACCTGGCCGCCACTGCCTCCCGTGAGAAGTTTCCCGGACCGGACGAGGAACGGATCGCGGCCCTGGAGGAGTCGATCGATCGGATGGAAGCGGAGCTCGAGCCCCTCAAGAACTTCATTCTGCCGGGAGGTTCGCTCACCGCGGCATATCTCCACCTCGCGCGGACCGTCTGCCGGCGCGCCGAGCGCCTGGTCGTGGCACTCGGCGAAGAAGCTGCGGTCTCACCTTCGACCCTGGTCTACCTGAACCGGCTCTCGGATCTTCTCTTCGTTGCGGCGCGCTATGCAAACCGGCTCGCCGGTGTGAGGGACGTCCTGTGGGGATGAGTGGCGATCAGCGCCGTCGCGATTTTCCCGAGTTGACCCAGCACGAGTACCAGAGATCGCGCATCACCGACGCGCCGGAGGCGAGACGCGAGACCGCGAACTCCTTCCCCTCTTTCGTACCGTACGGATAGGCGAAACCGCCGTCACGGTCGATCCGGTAGAGAGTGGAGACCAGACTGTTCGACTCGTGGATCAACTCGAGCGCGGTCTTGAAATAGTCGGTTCGCGGTACCAGCGGGTGAAGCTTCGGAAGAACGTCGCTCACTTCGACACTGTTCGCCACGAATCCGGACTCGAAGCGGTAGTGAGCGTCGCAATCGATCGGAAAATGTTCCGGGTTCGGCTCGACCCAGCCGTTGTAGTTGATCGTGGTGTGATCCGGGTTTGAAGCATCGGCGACGTAGTGCCCGAGGACTCCGGAGATCGCAATGATGTTCTGCTCGACCTGCGAGCGTTCCATCCCCGCGGGAAGTCTTCGCCAGAATCGCCACTGCTGTTCGAGAAGATCCGAGACCTCCGCGATCCGCCACGGAAGGAATCCCGTGGTCGAGATACCGATCGAGTACTTCCTGAAGCGTCCGGTCCGGATCATCAGATCGATGAAGTCGTAGCGGTCACGCGGCAGGTCGAGACCTTCGACGTATTCGTAATCGAGAAAGTGGTTCGGCGGGTTCACCGCGTCGAGGGCCTCGCCTGCACCGCGCCACCGATCAGGGTCGTAAGACATGTAGATCAGCTGCGGGTAGGCCTGGTGGAAGAAGTACGGCATGTCCGCGGGGGTACCGTACGTGGCAGCTTCGTTGGCGATGTAGTGGCCTTTCTCGCCCCAGGCGAAGAGAGGCACGGCGATCAGGCTTGCGAGGAGGAAAGCGAGGAGGGATCGTTTCGTCGGCATGGCCTGCGGATTGTAGCGTTCTCGACCGGCGTTTCGAAGCTCGATCGGGTTGGAATGGCACCCGCCGCCCGAAGGTTATCGCGGTCGTTGCAGCGGATCCCGTTCGAATGGTTTGACCGGCGGCAGAAAATTGCCTAGAATCCGCCTCCCGGTTCGATTTGCTTCCGCATTTCGATCTCACCTGCAGCGTCGGGGCATAGCTCAGCCTGGTAGAGCGCACGGTTCGGGACCGTGAGGTCGGAGGTTCAAGTCCTCTTGCCCCGACCACTTTCTTCCCTCCGCAATCATCCCCGCTCCGTTCACGACTCCGTGACATTTCCTTTCATCGTCCCATTCGTCCAAGAAAGTGTGGAGAACGCGTCGAGGCACCCGAGAACATCTCCCGGCATGGCGCGGTTGTGACTCACATGAAAGGACGACAGACATGAAGTACCTTCCCCGTATCCTCACCCCCCTCCTCTTCCTCCTTCTTTCGGTCCCGCTCTTCGCCCAGCAGAAGCCAGCGGAGAACGTTCCCTCCTACCACGAGAAGATGAACGTCAACCTCGTTCTGGTCGATGCGACCGTGACCGACCGGACCGGGCAACAGATCCTCGGTCTCGGAAAAGACGACTTCATCGTGAAAGAGAACGGCGTTCCTCAGAAGATCCAATCCGTCGATTACTACACGGATCGACGGCTCCTGACGTCGCCGGAGAGTCAGGCCGCCTTCAAGGTCGAGCACGTGAAGGAAGGTCGCTGGTTCGTGATCTTCTTCGACAAGCTGGTGGATACCTCGCAGTTACCGAACTACATGTCGGATCTGATGAACGCGAAACAGGCCGCGGCCAGGTTCGTTCAGCACGATCTTCTTCCACAGGACAAAGTCGCGATCGCGGGATTCGACGTCCGACTGAAGATCTACAGCGACTTCACTTCCGATCAGAAGCAGCTCGAACAGGCACTGAACGAAGCAGTGACCGGAGCCGATGGTCTGACCAGGGTTCCGAAGAACGCCGCGGATCTTTCGATCATGCGCAATATCGACGTGAACGACATGATGCATGCCGGCCGGATCTACGATGCGATCGAGACCCTCTCGAAAGCCCTCCAGCCGATCCAGGCCCGCAAGGCGATGATGCTCTTCACCCTCGGCATCGGCGACGTCTCGACGTTCAGCCGCGACATTCCCGCGAACGAGGAGATCTGGTACAAGCCGATGGTTCACGCACTGAACAAGAGCAACGTGACGGTCTACCCGATTCAGCTGCTCCGCAACTCGCAGTTCCACGCCACCGAGCAGACCCTCTCCCGCCTGGCCGACGACACCGGCGGGGAGTACTTCCGCCAGATCGTCAATTTCATCACTCCATTGAAGCGGATCGAGAATCTGAACAACGGCTACTACATGATCACGTACCGGAGCGAGAAGCCGGAGAACGAGCACGGATACCAGAAGATCCAGGTCTCGCTGAAGAACCCCGAGTTCAACGTCTCGGCGCGCGAGGGATATCCTTATTGATCAGGGATCAGGGGTCAGGGGCCTGCGCACAAACTCTGAGGAGCGAAGTGACCGCCGAATGCAGAGTGCAGAATTCAGGCGCCACCGGCGGGCTGCGGCCACCTTTGACCAAACGAATGGCGAGAGCGAATTCGAAAATCGTCCTCCTGCCCCGGAGGGGCAACGGAGATTAGCCGGTGGCTGCCGCGAAGCGGCCGCCACCGGAAAGAGAGGAGCGCGATCATTCGCCGCACCCCGAAGGGGTGCCGGAGTTTCGCAGCAGAATTCAGAATGAAAGAAGGGCTGGTGTCCCTTCTCAACTCCAACTGTTGCATTCTGCATTCGTCCTTGTCGACCCGATTCGCACGGCCTCTGGTCACGAGACTATGGTGGTCGGAGATCTGAGATTTTTCCCTCGATCCTCGATCCTCGATCCTCGATCCTCGATCCTCGATCCTCGATCCCAGATCCCTATCACTTTTCAGTGTCCGGAGCGGACGAAGTCGATGAACCCCTTCTCCACGTCGACTCCGATCAGCTTCACCCGTACGCGATCGCCGACGTCGAGGTTGCGGAAACCGTGCATGAGCTTCCCTTCCACCGGCGGATGGAAGAGCCGCACCCACGTCCCTTTCTTCGATGCGCCGGTGACGATCCCGTCGAACTTCTGTCCGACGCGGTCGGAGAGGATCAGCGCCGCGGCGCTCTTGCGCATCTGACGCTCGACCTTGTCCGCCTCGTCTTCCTGGACCGTGCAGTGTCGCGCGAGCTCCTCCAGTTCCTGCTCCTGGTACGGAAGACCCTTCCCGGCGAGCGCCGCTTTCATCAGCCTCTGCGTGATGATGTCGGGGTAGCGCCGGTTCGGCGCCGTGGAGTGGAGGTAATCCCGGATCGCCAGGCCGAAATGTCCGAGCGGCTCCTCTCCCGGCATCAGAAGATCGTACTCACCGCTCCCGAGCATCTTCACCACCGCGAGTGAGATGTCGGGGAAGGTGGTC
This sequence comes from uncultured Acidobacteriota bacterium, assembly GCA_963741955.1. Lineage (GTDB taxonomy): Bacteria > Acidobacteriota > Thermoanaerobaculia > Gp7-AA8 > Gp7-AA8 > CAVUKB01. The sequence continues at coordinate 51,932 of CAVUKB010000009.1, read as the reverse complement.
GGATTCTTTTTCTTCTGCATCCGGAGAAACTCGTGCAGCGCGTTCGCATCGGGAGTGGGCGACATCTTGAAGCCATGCTCCGCCGCGAGAGCCATGATTCGGTCCCACCGTTCGGGGACGCGCAGCACGCGCCGGATGCTCGGAAAGTTCTTCGACTTGAGGAATCGTGCGGACGCGCGGTTCGCCGCGATCATCACATCCTCGATCAGGTCTCGCGCCGCGTTCTTCCTCACCACCTCGAGGTCCCGGATCTGATGGTCGCTCTTCACCACCCGCGGCTCGATCGTCTCGAGGTCGAGGGCTCCTTCTTCCGCGCGCCGCTCTCGCAGCCGCTGCGTCACGTCGTGATGCAATCGAAGCTGCTTCTGAAGCTCGACGCTCGAGGTGACCTCCGGCGGCGCCTCCGCATCTCCCTCCAGCCACGCGCCGACTCCGTCGTAAGCGAGCTTCGCGCGATTCTTCACCAGCGCGCGATAGATCTCCCACGACTCCATCGTTCCGTCCCCGTCGATCACCATCTCCGTGACCACCGCGAGCCGCTCTTCTTCCGGCGCGAGCGACGTGAGGTCCTCCGAGAGTCTCCGAGGAAGCATCGGAAACATCTCGAACGCGGTGTAGACGGAGGTGGTGTTCCGCCGCGCGTGCTCGTCGATCGCCGAACCTTGCTTCACGACGGCATCGACGTCCGCGATTCCCACCATCAGACGGACCTTCCCGCCGCCCAGGTCCTCCGCGACGCTGATCTGGTCGAGATCCATCGAATCGTCGTTGTCGATCGAGAACCAGAGCAGCTTCCTCAGATCACGCACTCCGTCGCCTTCTGTGCGCGCCGCTCCGCGAATCGCGGAGAGCTCCTGTTCGACGGCCGGAGGAAACTCCGGCTCCAGTCCGTGATCGAGCATCGCCTGTCGCGCGAGCTCGTCGAGATCCTCGGCGCTGCGGTGCGGTCGGTTGGTCATAGTCTGCCTCCGCTGAAAAAGTCCGGCCGATTGTATCGTGACCCGCCGAAACCGTAGCACGAGCTCGCCTGTCCGAGCTGGCTCTTGCGTGGCGAATCGCACTCGCAGAAGATGAAGGTCGTGAAGATCACGCCTGCCGGAGATCGCGGTGCTCTCGTCGAGCTCGGCGCCGTCGGCTATGACGACCTCCACCGGATCACCCGAGCCATTCGAACGACCGATGGGATCGCCGCAGCGGTTCCGGGACACCACTCGATCCTCGCCATCACGCGGAGCTCCGGCATCGACGCGGAAAGTCTGATCCGTTCCGCGATCGATCGGGCTGAATCGACGCCGCTCGATCTCGAGCCATCGCGCCACCGGATCGAGACGAGCTTCCTCGAACGCTACAGTCCCGATCTCGCCCTCCTCCTCGCACACCTCCGGGTCGAGCGCAACGCGTTTCTCGGCCGGCTCTCCGAGCTCACATTCCGCGCCCGATTCCTCGGTTTCATGGCCGGATTCGCGTATCTCGACGGGCTCCCTCCCGAATGGGAGTTGCCACGCCGCACGACACCTCGCGCGCGGGTTCCGAAAGGAAGCTTCGCGATCGCGGGAGAGATGGCCGGCTTCTATCCCGTCCACTCTCCCGGCGGCTGGAACATCCTGGGGCGGAGCGGAGCGATCTTCTGGGACGACCAGCGCAATCCTCCGAATCTCGTCTCCCCCGGCGACGAGATCGTGATCGTTCCGACGATGGATGAGATCGCGGACGTCCGGCCGGGACGGATCCGCCCACGGCGGCCACGTGTGCAGGCCGGCGAAGTGATCGACGCGGGACAACTCACGCTCCTGGCCGGCGCTCCGGATCTGGAGCGGCTCGACCACGGCCTTCCTCCCGGCGGAGCGTTCGACCCGGTGTCGGCCGCCGACGCCAACTTCGCGACAGGGAATCCTCCCGACGCGACCCTGCTCGAATGCACTCTCGTCGGTCCGACCCTCCGGTTCATCGAGGAACGACGCTGCTCCTGGTACGGTGCAGACGTGACCCTCCGCGTGAATGGACGAGCCGTGGATGATCGTCGTTCCTTCGTCGTCCCGGTGGGGGGAACTCTCGCCTGCGGAGTGCTGCGCGAAGGGATGCGGGGATGGCTCGCGATCGAGGGGGGACTCGAGAACCCCGCCGGCCGCTATTCACTTCACCCTGAGCGCCTGCGGACGGGACCGCTCTTCACATCAGGATGCTCTGCCGGAAACGCCACCGAATCTTCTCTCGGCCGCAGCGCAGCGCACGTGAACCGCTTCGAGATCGCTGCGCTCGCGGGACCTCACTCCGCTGAACCGGAAACGCTGCAGTCGATCGCCCGTCGGGAATGGGAAGTGTCGGGAGCGCTCGACCGGACCGGCATCCGATTCGAGTCGGACCTCCGCCCACAGAACATTCCCGCGCGGCTTCCCTCCTGCGGGATGCAGTTCGGGACCGTGCAGCTGCATCCGGACGGAAGCCTCGTCGCGATGGGGCCGGACCATCCGGTCACCGGTGGATACCTTCAGCCATTCACGATCGTTTCGAGCCAGCGCTGGAAGCTCGCGTTGTTGCGTCCCGGAGATCGGATTCGATTCCTCATCGAATCACGATCCGGATGAGCATTCACATGCGAACCGCGCCACGATTCGCGACCATCGCGTCGGCAACCGCGATCATGTGTCGCGAACCGGCTCCGCAACATCCACCGAGGACTGGAATCCCGTAATCCCTCTGCAGCGAAACGAGCTCCCTGGCGTACTCCTCCGGCTCGTCCGCTTCGATGTGATCGAGTCCGTCGAGCTCCTCGGGTGAGCGCGCCGACGTGTTCGCCTGGAACCAGACGATCCGCTCCGGCAACGTCGGATCGGCCTCGAAGGCACTCCGCACGACCCGCGGATGGACGCAGTTGATCGCGAACCCGAGGGGCTCCGACGACACGCGAGACTCGATCGTCTCCATCGCGTCACGAAAGGTGGTGCCGTCCAACAGACGACCGTCCTGCCGCACCACGAAACTGAGGATCCACGGGACTCCGCACTGCGACAGAAGCATCGCCATCGCTCGTGCCTCGATGGACGACGGGAGAGTGGCCGCCATGATCAGATCAGGAGCCGCCGCGGCGAGCGCCTCGACCTGCGGCGCATGGAGACGAAGTGCGTCGTCGTAGCCCGGCGACTCCGATGCGCGGTAGGCATCGCCGCGCGGCCCGAGGAGCGCAGCGACCCGGACGTCCCCGCCGCTTCCAGCGACCAGCTCGCGCAGAAAACGGACGTTGTCGCCATTCACATCACGTCCCGCGAAACGCGACCTCGCGATCCGCTCTCCACTCGCGCGCCACGTATCGGCGAGCGCAATCATCGGAAGCCCTCTGTCGAGGCCGATCGCCAGATACTCCCGATGAAAGTTCGCGAGCTTTTCCCTCGCTCGTTCATCGTAGACGAGGGAAGCGTGGGCGAGCTGCGGATCGAACGCGATCGATTCGTCGCGTCTCAGCCGCTCGTAGATGGAGCCCTCGGTGAGAACGAGCGAGCCGGGAGTGATCATGGAGTGGTCCGACACGGACGCATTCTAACCTCGGAAACGCGATCGCTCAGCCGGAAGAGACGGGGCGGGACGCCGGAGCGGAGAGGGTCACCGGGCGAGTCGATCGCGGGGAGGTTCGGGGTCAGGTGTTGAACGCGACTCCGGGGAGGGCGTCACTTCCCTCGGGAGCCTTTTTCCGACACAATGGTCCCGACCTCCGTTCGGGGGTCAGGAGCGAGCGGTGGAGATTGATACCTCGACTCTGCGTTCGGCGCTCGAAGGCGCAGGCGTGGACGTGACCCGGGCCGACTATGATTCGGCGACTCGACGTGTGGTGGTCGAATTCCGTTCGCCGGAAGATCTCACCCTCCTGCTCAACGCCGTGGCTCGGTATGTCCCGGAGGGAGACCCGTTCTACGAGAGGATTTTCGGCGGCGGGAAGGCGTCGACGCAGTGGACTTACTGGGTCCGTCCCCGTGATGCGACCGGCCGCGAAATGCGCTCACTCGACTTCTCCGGGTTGAACTGGAAGCCGACGCCGCGGATCGCTCTCGGGACTGCGGTCGGATTCCCCCCCGAGGATCTCCCGATCATCACCGAGCTGCTGCGCGACTGGTCGAAACGCGACTAGCCCGGATTTCTCACACCATCTCTGCTGCGGAGATGATGGGAGAAAGGCGGGCGCGAGGCTCGCGATGGAATCCTCGTATGGAAGCCGATCCTCGTATGGGGTGCCGATCCTCTGATCTGCCGCGAGAATCGTGTTCCATGCGCACGAAGACCGTGCCTTGTCAGAGCGCGGAGCGTCCGTGCGAGCTTCGCTTTTGCCGCATCCCTCCTCTCGATACGCTTCGAACCAGACCTGTCTGGCGGATCGGAGGATCCGCACCCCACGAGGCCGACCATCTGCATCTCACCGCGGCCGACCTTCGTATGGGGTGCAGATCCTCTGATCTGCCGCGAGGATCGTGTTCTATGCGCACGAAGACCGTGCCTTTGTCAGAGCGCGGAGCGTCCGTGCGAGCTTCGCTTTTGCCGCATCTCTCCTCTCGATACGCTTCGAACCAGACCTGTCCGGCGGATCGGAGGATCCGCACCCCACAAGGCCGACCCTCTGCATTTCACCGCTGTCGATCCTCGTATGGGGTGCAGATCCTCTGATCTGCCGCGAGAATCGTGTTCCATGCGCACGAAGACCGTGCCTTTGTCAGAGCGCGGAGCGTCCCTGCGAGCTTCGCTTCTGCCGCGTCCATCCCTCTCGATCCGCTCCGAACCTGACCTGTCCGGCGGATCGGAGGCACCGCACCCCACAAGGCCGACCCTCTGCATTTCACCGCTGCCGATCCTCGTATGGGGTGCAGATCCTCTGATCTGCCGCGAGGATCGTGTTCCATGCGCATGAAGACCGTGCCTTTGACGAAGCGCGGAGCGTCGGTGCAAGCTTCGCTTCTGCCGCATCCTTCCTCTCGATCCGCTCCGAACCAGAGCTGTCCGGCGGATCGGAGGATCCGCACCCCACAAGGCCGACCCTCTGCATTTCACCGCTGTCGATCCTCGTATGGGGTGCAGATCCTCTGATCTGCCGCGAGAATCGTGTTCCATGCGCACGAAGACCGTGCCTTTGACGAAGCGCGGAGCGTCGGTGCAAGCTTCGCTTCTGCCGCGTCCATCCCTCTCGATCCGCTCCGAACCTGACCTGTCCGGCGGATCGGAGGCACCGCACCCCACCCGAGTTGAATCATCTCCGGGCACGACCCCGGCTCGATCGACAACGTCTCCAGCTCTCGATCTCTACCCCACGCACCTGAACTTCGCATACACGTACGGGTACGTCGGCCGGAACCAGTTTCTGAAGCTCCGCCGCACCAGATGGCGCGAGGTCGACGGTGAAGCGCCCTTGATCACGAAGTGCTTTCCGTCGAAAAAGTCCGAAGAGTACGGCGGGTACGACGCCATCGAACGAAAACCGGGGAATCCGGCGAACGCCGTCTCCGTCCACTCCCATCCGTTGCCGACGAGCTCCTGCACGCCCCACGCGCTCGTCCCCGCCGGATGCGATCCGACCGGCATCGGCTCGTGGTACCGGAGGTCGAAGTTCCCGCGCGTCTCGTCGGGAGGCTCATCGCCCCACGGATAAAGCCGCTCCACTCCTCCCGGCGTTCCGAATGCCGCTCGATGGTATTCCGCTTCCGTCGGCAGCCGCTTTCCCTTCCACTTCGCGAACGCGCGCGCTTCGGCGAGTGTCGCCCACACCGGCCACGACTGCGGCAACGGAATCTCCTCGTGCATCCCGATCCACATCCACCGCTCGCCGCGTTTCCGCCAGAACGGCGGATGTGTGATGCCTTCGCTGCGGATCCATTCCCACGCTTCGTCGTCCCACAGCTCGCGTTTCCGGTATGCACCGTTCTCCACGAGCTCCAGCATTTCGGCGTTCGTCACCGGCAGCTCGTCGATCTCGAAGGGCTCGACTTCGGCGTGCAGACGCGGGAACTCGTTGTCCCAGCCGAAATCGATCTCGTCGCGATCCGCGCCGAGCGTCACCACTCCGCCCGGAACCGCAACCGGCTGGCGCAGAGGCGGGTTGCCGTTGCGTGGCGTCTCGCTGCGGAACGCCTCCGTCTTCTTCTCGTACGGCAGCTGGTGGAGCATGTAGCGGAGCGTCTCGTGATGCATCCTCTCGTGCTCGAGGATGGTATAGACCGCTTCGCCTCGGACCAGCAGAGGATTTGCGGCATCACAGAGTCGGTCGTTCTCGAGAGCTCTCCGTACCTGCGCGTCGGATTCTTCGCAGAAAGCGAGCACCTCACGCCGATCCGGCCACTGCGCGGGCGAGCTCGCATCGGCAGCCGAGCCGGAATCGGGATCGATCCCTCTCTCGAACAGCCGCTCGAGTCGCTCGTCGATCGAAGGGCGCTTCAGCGCGCGGCGCACCAGCGTGATGAAGTTGAATGCGGCGAAATGCCCGTCGTAGAAAACGAATGGATGGCGCAACGAGATCGGCCGCTCGTAGTACGCGTCCGGTGTGAGCATCTCGAGAAGCCGTTTCGAGTGCTCCCGCCCCTCGTCGTATCGCCGGATGATGGATTCCCGTTTCTTCTCATCCATGTGCGCAACCTTAGCATGGAGCGGGTGGGGTGTTGACTTGCGCGATTTGCGCGAAGTGGGTCGCCCACTGTGGGTCGCGCACCGTGGGTCGCGCATCGTGGGTCGCGCATCCTGCGCGAGGCTCCCCGGCATCCTGCCGGGGAGCGATGTCCTCAACGAAACGCGTACCGTTCCTCCCGCGATGTGGTCTGTTCGTGTCTCTGTACTCGGGGCCATTGTCGTAACTTGCCCGGGGCAGTGCGGCGCGGGACGCCGCCCTGCATCGGACGAGACGTCCAACCCACGGTGGGTCGCGCACCGTGGGTCGCGCATCCTGCGCGAGGCTCCCCGGCATCCTGCCGGGGAGCGATGGCCTCAACGAAACGCGTACCGTTCCTCCCGCGATGTGGTCTGTTCGTCTCTCTCGACTCGGGACGATCCTCGTAACTTGCGCGGGGCAGTGCGGCGCGGGACGCCGCCCTGCATCGGACGAGACGTCCAACCCACTTTCCACCTTGCATCTGTGGGTCGCGCATCCTGCGCGAGGCTCCCCGGCATCCTGCCGGGGAGCGATGTCCTGAACGAAACGCGTCTCGTTCCTCTCGCGATGTGGTCTGTTCGTGTCTCTGTACTCGGGGCCATCTTCGTAACTTGCCCGGGGCAGTGCGGCGCGGGACGCCGCCCTGCATCGGACCGGAGGTCCAACCCACTGTCCACCCTGCATCGGACCGGAGGTCCAACCCACTGTCCCCCTCGTCGCAACATTCAGACGCGATCTTCGTAGTCAACTAAAGGGACGGCGCCGACGAAGGCAGCGTCCCGGGAAGAAGCAACCATGAAAACTCACGTGACCATCGTTGGAATCATCCACATCGCGCTCGGAGTGCTCGCGCTCCTCGCCGGGATCTTCTTCGTCGTGGTGATCGCAGGTGGCGGTCTTCTCAGCGGCGACCGCGACGCCATGGCGGTGACCACCGGCTGCGCGCTCGCGATCGGAATCGTTGCACTGATCCTCTCGCTGCCGAGCATCATCGGCGGCATCGGACTCCTCAACTACGCCCCCTGGGCGCGGATCCTCGTTCTGATCCTCGGCGTGCTCGACCTCTTCAACCTCCCGGTCGGAACCGCGATCGGCATCTACACCATGTGGGTGCTGCTCAACGATGAGACCGAGGCCCTGTTCCGGAATCGCGGAGTACTCCCGGCGACCGCGACGGCTCCGGCCGCACCTCCTGCGACCCAGCCTCCCACTCCCCCGGCGCTTCCTCCGTACGAACCGCCCGGCCCGGCGGAATGAGATTGCCCGCGGCATCAGATCGCTTGCACAGTGGTGCGGGCCATTCGTCCGCACCACCTGGAGTAACATTTCACCGCTTCAACCCTCGTATGGGGTGCAGATCCTCTGATCTGCCGCGAAGATCGCGTTCCCTGCCACGAAGACCGTGCCTTTGCCCGAGCGCGGAGCATCCATGCAAGCTTCGCTTCTCCCGCACACGACCCTCCACTTCTGCGCGACAGCACCGCAAATGAATGAATATTCCCCGAACGGGGGACTCCAAAACTCACCGCAATGTGCTAATAAGCATGCGTGAGGGTCTCCAGTCACGAGAATCAGCCACCGCGACATAGGACCTTCGTGTTAAAGTAAGTCCTTCCGTGAGCAATGGTTCCGCCCGCTATCGGTCAACGCGAGGCTCGAGAACCGGACGTCGCTCGCCGGGAGTGCACCGGACCTCCGGGTGCAAAGTTGGTTGGGAGACAGATCGGATGTCCGTAACGGCCCTGGTTCGGAACATCGATCGCGCGGTGACGAGTGTCGCCACCCGCGCGCGTGTGTTCATATTGTTCGGGTTTCACGCAGCGGTCTTCACCATTGCCTACGTCTTCGCGACGATGCTGCGTTTCGATTTCCGCCTGGGGCCTGACCAGATCGAGCGTCTCTTTCATTCCAGTCTTCCCTTCGTCGTCGGATTGCAGCTTCTCGTCGGCGTTGGATTCGGCTTCTACCGCGGTTGGTGGCGCTACGTCGGGATGAGCGAGATTCTCCGCATGGTCGGCGGAATGACGATCTCGCTCGGCCTTCTCATCTCCGCCTGGTACATCCTTCCGATGGGAGACCGTCTTTCCGTCACCGGGATATCTCGCGGGGTTCTCGTGATCGACTGGGCGTTCGCCATCCTCGCCCTCTTCGGCGTACGCGTCCTGGTGCGGATTGCCCGCGATCGGATGCGCAACGAATATCGGAGCGGAGACGTCAAGCGCGTCATGATCATCGGCGCCGGCGACGCCGGCGAGGCTCTCGCCCGTGAGATCGAGCACCGTCCTCAGATGGGGATGAAGGTGGTCGGCTTCGTCGACGATCACGAAGGCAAATGCGGCTCCTACATTCGGGGAATCCGGGTGCGCGGACCGATCAGCAGTATCGCGACCATCGGCGAAGAATGTCGCGCCACGGAAGCGCTGATCGCAATTCCCAGCGCGAGCGGCAAGCGCATGCGAGAGATCATTCAATATCTCTCCGAGGCCGATCTCGATTTCCGGACCATTCCGGGCGTCGACCAGCTGGTCAGCGGAAAGGTGCAGGTCTCGCAGCTTCGGCCGGTGAACATCGATGACCTCCTCCGCCGTGAGGAGATCGTCCTCCCCGGTGACCCCGTGCGCGCTCTCTTCAAAGGAAAGCGCGTCATGGTCACCGGAGCGGGAGGAACGATCGGATCGGAGCTCGCAACGCAGATCCTCGCGTTCGAGCCGGCACACGTTGCGCTGGTGGAGCGTTCGGAGTACGCCCTCTATCAGAGCGGACGACGCCTGTCGAAAGAGCACGGGCGGCTCGCAGAACGCACCTCCCGCCATCTCGTGGACATCCGCAACTCGGCATCCCTGAACAACGTCATCGAGAACGTCCGCCCCGAGATCGTTCTCCACGCAGCTGCACACAAACACGTACCTCTCGGCGAGGAGAACCCGACCGAATACGTTCTGAACAACTGCCTCGCCACACGGCGCGTCGCGGAGATCTGCGAGGCCCACGGCGTCGAGCGCTTCGTCTTCATCAGCACCGACAAAGCGATCAATCCCACCAGTGTGATGGGCGCGAGCAAGCGCGCCGGCGAGATCGCCCTGATGGACTTCGCCGCGCGAAGCCGGATGAAGATCTCGGCAGTCCGCTTCGGGAACGTCCTCGGCTCGTCGGGCAGCGTGATTCCACTCTTCCTCGAGCAGATCGCCGAAGGCGGACCGGTCACCGTCACTCATCCGGAAGTGACCCGCTATTTCCTCCGCACTTCCGAGGCGGTTTCACTCGTCCTGCAGGCGGCGACCTTGAGCAACGGAGGGAACGTCTTCATGCTCGACATGGGCGAACCGGTGAAGATCGCCGACCTCGCCCGCGATCTGATCGAGCTCTCGAACCACGAGCCGGACGAGATCGAGATCGTCTTCACCGGCCTCCGTCCCGGCGAGAAGCTCTTCGAGGAGGTCCGGCTCCAGGGCGAACGAAATCACCCCACACAACATCCGCAGATCGTGGTGACCGAGGCGCCTCAGCCCGACACCATGGTGGTCACGCATTGGATGCGAAGATTCGACTCCGGATCGGCAGTGAAGAATCGAGACGCGGTCGCCGCTCTCGTCGATCTGATCCCCGAGTATTCAGTCTCGGACCAGTACCGCGACGTGAAGGCACCACGACTCACGCCCGCGCTGAATCCCATTTCGGGCGTCGCACGCCTTCACGCCACCGAATCTCCGACCTGAGCCCTTCCGCAGATCGCCACGAGGTGAACCCGGAGAGCGACATCTCGTGGCCGCGAACAAACGCGCGGACGTGAAAGAACAGACAGACTTACTTCTTCTCTTTCGCCGCGCTGATCCTCAGCACATCCCCGGTCGCATCGGGGTAGCGCACCGTCACCTGGACGAGATCGCCGTCCGACGAGAGCGTCAGGCGTGAGCCGTCCGGCTGAACGACGATTGTCTGATATTTCCCGTCCGGGGTCCGTCCGGAGCTGACCGGCTTCGTTTCCAGATCCGGTTCCGGAACGTCTCCGTTCTCGTCCGGACAGCGGCTCTTCGGCGCCGTAGTGACCCGTTCAGACTGCGTCGGCTCTGGTTGTGCGGGCTTGCGGCATTTTCTCGTGAGAACCACCGTCGTCTTCCGGTAGTCGAGTACGCAGCGTTTCTCGAGCTCCTTTGCTGCGAAGCGCGTCTCGACCGTGAGCGTCCACCCACATCCGTCCGCCAGCTTCCCCTCGGCCGTCACCCGGCTCTTCGGGTCCGCATCGCCGAAGATCAGTCCCTTCGGCACGATCTCCTCTCCGCCAATCTTCACCGAGGGCGCCTGCGCAAACGCACCCAGTGGCATCAGCAGAAAGAAAAGCATGAGCGTGACTCTCTTCATCGCAGCACTCCCCCCACCTGAACAGCACAATCGCTCCACCGATTGCGCCCTCCGTTCAACGGTCTCCGTGTGGAGGGACCGTCCCTCCCACGTGTGATGCGACCGTCTCGGTCGCAACCGCGAGCGCAGCGAGCGCCTCCTTCCCCTCTCCCTCACGTCGATACAGAACTCACCATACCCCGGCCGTGTGGTGCGACCGTCCCGGTCGCAACCGCGAGCGCAGCGAGCGGCCCCTTCCCCTCTCCCCCACGTCGATACAAAACTCACCATACCTCCCACGCGTGGTGCGACCGTCCCGGTCGCCGCGCGGTGCAGCCGTCCCCTCGCACGCGTGGTGCGACCGTCCCGGTCGCAAGGCTTCTCGGTCGCAACCGCGAGCGCAGCGAGCGCCTCCTTCCCCTCTCCCTCAACATCACGGCAGAACTCACCACACCGCCGCCCTTCCGCGACCGAGACGGTCGCACCACACGACTCACCGTACCTCCCGCCTGCGACCGAGACGGTCGCACCACTCCACCGAGACGGTCGCGCCACCCGTGCTCCGGCAACGTCCCGAGTCTGCGCGCGTTCACTTCGACGCCAGCCGCGCCGGGACTGGAGAGGCCCAACCGGAAAGCTCGGCCGCGAGAGCGGATTCGTTGCAGCCGGTCCAGCGCGAACTGGCGATGCGGCTTTCGCCGGATTGTCGAGGACGTAGCGCGCTGCGCGCTCGAGCTGCCGCGAGTCCCGCATCACGCTGTCGTAGCACCCCTTTTGCCATCGAAACTCGGAGCAACCGGGGAGTCGACCGATCTCGTGTGATGAATACGATTGCAGCGACTGAAGAACGGCGGCGAGTCGTGAATCGCCGAGGAGCCTGAGGATCACGTGGAAATGGCTGGGCATGATCGACCAGACGAGAAGCCGGTACCGGATCTCATCGAAAAAGCGGAGGGCGCTCAGAACGAGGGCAGCGACGTCGTCCCGCCGGAGATAACAGGATCCGGCACCGCGGTCGAGCTCCTTCTCCGCCAGAAATCGAATCCGGCGATTGATCGCAATGTTTGCGTCGGGATCGGTTCTGTCCGCGCTGCGCAACATCTCCGTTCGCTTCGCGTTCAGACGTTCTTCGACGTGACGCGGGAGGGAATCCGCGAGCCGCGCGGTGATGAAATAGAGACCGAGACGCGCGTCGTAGCGAGGCAGCCTCCCGTGACACGTGACGCGAAGATCGTCGTACACATAGCGCACCAGCATGACTCGAGGCTACCTCGGCCTTCCGGCGTCACACAAGAGTCTCTACTCCTCGTAGAATCCCCGACCGTCCCCCCCGTGTGGTGCGACCGTCTCGGTCGCCGCGTGGTGCAACCATCCCCTCCTGCGGGTGGTGCGACCGTCTCGGTCGCCGCGTGGTGCAACCATCCCCTCCTGCGGGTGGTGCGACCGTCTCGGTCGCAATGTTTCTCGGTCGCAACCGCGAGCGCAGCGAGCGGCCCCTCTCTCCTCTCCTTCACATCGATACAGAACTCACCACCTCTCCCCCGCCGCGTGGTGCGACCGTCCCGGTCGCAACCGCGAGCGCAGCGAGCGGCCCCTTCCCCTCCCTCACGTCAATGCAGAACTCACCATACCCCCGCCCCCCCAGCGACCGAGACGGTCGCGCCACTCCACCCCGGAGGTCGCGCCACTCCACCCCGGAGGTCGCGCCACTCTTTCTCACTCCGCCCCTTTACGGTATCGTTCGGCTGAGATTCATAAACCCCGCATGGACCGACTCCACGAATTGATCGACCCGATCCGCCGCATCGCCGAGGACGCCGGCCGCGCGATCCTCGAGATCCGCGACACGTGGACGTCGACCAAAGCGGATGGCTCACCGGTTACCGCTGCCGACGCCGCCGCGGATACACTGATCCGCGAATCCCTGCAACGCATCTCGGAGCATCCGATCGTCTCGGAGGAAGACGCAGAGAGCCACCGCCGGCACGCGGGCGTCTTCTGGCTCGTCGATCCCCTCGACGGAACGAAAGAGCTCCTGAAAGCGAGCGGAGAATTCACCGTGAACATCGCGTTGATCGAGAACGGTGCAGCCGTCCTCGGCGTCGTCCACGCGCCCGCGCTGAACCGGAGCTGGTGCGCGAGCTCGAAGACGGGCACCGTTGCAATCGACGAATCCGGACGGGCCGCGCTCCTCGAACCTCCAGCAATACGTATAATGGATCGCCCTCTCCGCCTCGCCGTCAGCCGCGATCATCTCACTACAGAGGAATCGCAACTGATCGAGACCCTCGAGAACATCCAGCCCGTCCCGCGCGGCAGCTCTCTCAAATTCTGCATGGTCGCGGAGGATGTTGCCGACGCCTACCTCCGCGTCGGGACGACGATGGAGTGGGACACCGCCGCCGCCCAGTGCGTCGCTGAGCGCGCCGGCTGCCGGGTCACCGACCTCGGGGGTCAGCCCCTGCGGTATGCGAAGGAGAACCTCCGCAATCCGTCGTTCCTCGTGGTTCGAGATCCTTCAGTCGCACGGCAGATCCTCGATCACCTGCAGAGCCATGGTTGAGACGCTCCTCCTTCTCGGCTGGCAGGCGTGGCTGACGCTTGCGGTGGTCGTCGCGATTCTCGTCGTGCTCGTCCTCGAGATCGCCCCTCCCGATTTGGTGATGCTCGCCGGCCTGGTAATCCTTGCCCTCACTGGCGTCGTCACTCCGCGGGATGCCCTTGCAGGCTTCTCCAACCAGGCTCTCCTCGCGGTGGCCGGCCTCTTCATCGTGGCAGGGGCGGTGCGGAACAGCGGCACGCTTGCATACGTCGACCGCCTGCTGACACCGACATCCGGAGGTCTGCGCGCGGCGATTTTTCGGGTCATGGCATCGTCGGCGATCCTCTCGAGTGTCATGAACAACACTCCCATCGTGGCGATCCTCGCGCCGACGGTCCAGGACCGTGCGAGCCGCGCCGGCATCGCGCCATCGAAGCTTCTGATTCCCCTCGCCTACGCGACGACGATGGGTGGCATGATCACCCTCATCGGAACATCGACCAATCTCGTGGTATCGGGGCTGCTGGTCGCCAACGGGATGGCTCCGCTGTCGCTCTTCTCCCTGACCCCGGTCGGAGTCGCAATCGCGGTCGGTGGCATTCTCTACTTCCTCCTGATCGGGCACAGGCTCCTCCCGGACCGCGTCGACCAGCGCAGGTCCACACGCGCCGAATGGCGCGCGTACCACTTCGAGCTGAAGGTACCCGCGATCTCGCCAATTTCGGGACTCACCATTGAAGAGGCGGGGCTTCGCTCTCTCCGCGGAGCCTTTCTCGCGCACATCCATCGCGGCGGAGAGCGCATCAACATCGTCGGACCGCAGCAGCAACTGCATGGCGAAGACGTGCTCGGGTTCGTCGGGAATCCCCAGCACGTCGACGAGCTGCTCCAGAGCGGTGCGCTGACACGCGTCGTGACTCCCCCTTCCGACGAACCGGACGAATCGCTTCCCCTCTTCGAAGCGGTCGTGGCGGCCCACTCGCCGCTCGTCGGCCACAGCCTCAAGGAGATCGAATTTCGCGAGCGCTACCAGGGTGTGGTCCTCGGGATTCAGCGTGAAGGAAGGGCGCTGGAGGGTCTTCTCGGCCGGGCCGATCTGCAGGCAGGCGACCTCCTCCTGGTCGAAGCGCGTCCTTCCTTCGAGCAGCGCGCGATGTCGAGCGGAGATTTCTATCTCGTCGCACCACTGGAGCGAAACGGGCTGCGCGCGACGCGGCGCGCTCCGGCCGTTCTGATCACGCTCCTGGCAATGGTCGCAGCGATCGCCACCGGCGTCGTTCCGCTCACTATCGCCGTATTCGCGGGAGCGCTGATCATGATCGCAATCCGCGGGATCTCCGGAACGGACGCACGCCGGAGCCTCGATCTCTCCGTCCTGATCACCATTGCTGCCGGCTTCGGTGTGGCGAGGGCCCTGGAAACGAGTGGTCTCGCGGACGCCATCGCGAAGCTCCTGGTCCACGGCGTCAGCGCGTGGGGACCGATCGCCGTCCTCGCCGCCGTCTATGTCGCGACCGTCATCCTGACGGAGATTCTGACGAACAACGCGGCGGCGGTGCTCGTCTTTCCGATCGCCGTCTCCGCAGCCGCGGCAGTGGGGGCAGATGCGCGACCCTTCGCGCTCGCCGTCGCGATCGCCGCCTCTGCCGGTTTCGCTCTTCCGATCGGTTACCAGACCTACATGATGGTCCTCGGGCCGGGAGGCTACCGGTTTCGCGATTTCCTGAAAGTCGGTCTGCCGCTCGACTTCATCGCTGCCGCCATCGCGATCCCGCTCATCGCCGCGCTCTGGATGTGACCGCCACGACTATCGCCGCCGGGTGGTGCGCCCGGTCCCAGCTGCCGCAATCGTCCCGGTCCCAGGTGGTGCGACCGTCTCGGTCGCAACTGCCGCAATCGTCCCGGTCCCAGGTGGTGCGACCGTCTCGGTCGCAACTGCCGCAATCGTCCCGGTCCCAGATGGCGCGACCGTCTCGGTCGCAACTGCCGCAATCGTCCCGGTCCCAGGTGGTGCGACCGTCTCGGTCGCAACTGCCGTGGATCGTCCCGGTCCCAGATGGCGCGACCGTCTCGGTCGCAACTGCCGCAATCGTCCCGGTCCCAGGTGGTGCGACCGTCTCGGTCGCAACTGCCGCAATCGTCCCGGTCCCAGGTGGTTCGACCGTCTCGGTCGCAACTGCCGCAATCGTCCCGGTCCCAGATGGCGCGACCGTCTCGGTCGCAACTGCCGCAATCGTCCCGGTCCCAGGTGGTGCGACCGTCTCGGTCGCAACTGCCGCAATCGTCCCGGTCCCAGGTGGTGCGACCGTCTCGCTCGCAACTGCCGCAATCGTCCCGGTCCCAGGTGGTGCGACCGTCTCGGTCGCAACTGCCGCAATCGTCCCGGTCCCAGATGGCGCGACCGTCTCGGTCGCAACTGCCGCAATCGTCCCGGTCCCAGGTGGTGCGACCGTCTCGGTCGCAACTGCCGCAATCGTCCCGGTCCCAGATGGCGCGACCGTCTCGGTCGCAACTGCCGCAATCGTCCCGGTCCCAGGTGGTGCGACCGTCTCGGTCGCAACTGCCGCAATCGTCCCGGTCCCAGATGGCGCGATGCGACCGGGACGGTCGCACCACTTGGGGTAGTGCTAAA
Source organism: uncultured Acidobacteriota bacterium (assembly GCA_963741955.1). GTDB lineage: Bacteria > Acidobacteriota > Thermoanaerobaculia > Gp7-AA8 > Gp7-AA8 > CAVUKB01. The sequence continues at coordinate 35,804 of CAVUKB010000009.1, read as the reverse complement.
CGTGCTAGCGTGCGACCGGGACGGTCGCACCACCCGGAAACACTTCGAGCCCGAAGATTTCCTCGGGCTCGATCAGACTCAACACATCGCAGGACCACCGGGCCCGCCTGACTTACCGCAACTTCCCTTCCCTCTCCAGCTCCTCTGCGATCCGCCGCGCCTTTCCGTCCGATCCACGCTTCGCGTCTCCCGTCTCGCGCGCCACGATTGCGTCCGGCATCTCCTCCTCGACGATCGCGATCACCCCCGCCCGATTCAGGAGCCGCGCCTCCGTCGCCTTCTCGACCAGCATCGCCACGTATCCGAGATCGAACAACGCCCGCTCGAGATCCACTGCAAACTCTCGCGACCCCACCGTCCGGATCGTGACTCCCCGCTGCCGGAGACGCGCCGCCCGATCCTCCGGCGTTACTGCCCCGGCCGCGCGGGACGGCGCTTCCATTCCCCGGCTCGTCTCCGTCGCATCGAGGTCGAGGATCATACCCGCGGCCACCGTGGCGTTCGTGATCCGGTCGATCAGGATGAATGCCCCCGTGGATCGATTCTTCGAGTAGGGGTCGAAAGCCAGCAGCCGCGGCGTCTCCAGCCGGACCCTTCCGATCTCGTTCAGTGACAGCTCCCGGGCCGCCTCTCGATGAAGCGAGTTCACATTCATCCGGTAACGGAGCGCCGTGATCCTGGCAGACGTCAGTACGGTCGTCTGCTTCAGCAGGTACTCCCGTCCAGGCGCCAGCGGAGCCTCATGCATCCAGACCACCATCGCCTCGAGCTCACGATCCACTTTGGGGACGTTGTTCGGATGCACCAGCGTGTCACCCCGGCTCACGTCCACCTCGTCCACGAGAGTCACCGTCACCGGAAGCGACGCGAACGCCTCCTCGACTTCCCCATCGACGCCGTGGATCGACGCGACCTTCGTCCGGCGCTTCGACGGAAGGATGACCACATCGTCGCCTTTTCGAACGATGCCGGATGCCACTGTTCCCGCGTACCCACGGAAGCTCGAGTCGGGACGCGTCACGAGCTGCACCGGCAGCCGGAAGTCGATCAGGTTGCGGTCGCTCGCGATGTGCACCGTCTCGAGATAATCGAGGAGCGGACTTCCCTCGTACCACGGCATCCGCTCTCCGCGATGAACGACATTCTCTCCGTTCAGTGCCGACATCGGAATGAAGTAGACGTCGCTCACCTGCAGCTTCGCCGCGAATTCCGTGAACGCGTCGCGGATCTCTTCGAACCGTGATTCGGAGTACTCCACCAGATCCATCTTGTTGACCGCGACGACCAGATGCCGGATGCCGAGAAGGGAGGAAATGAACGAATGCCGCCGCGTCTGGGGAAGGATTCCCTTCTCCGCGTCGACGAGAATGACTGCAAGATTGCACGTCGATGCGCCGGTCGCCATGTTCCTGGTGTACTGCTCGTGTCCCGGCGTATCGGCGATGATGAACTTGCGGCGACTGGTCGAGAAATAGCGGTAGGCGACGTCGATCGTGATCCCCTGCTCACGTTCCGCCTGAAGTCCGTCGACGAGGAGCGCGAGATCGATCTCGCCTCCGGTCGTCCCGTGCTTCACGCTCGCCCGTTTCACGGCTGCCAGCTGATCGTCGTAGATCATCTGCGAGTCGTGCAACAGGCGGCCGATCAGAGTCGACTTCCCGTCGTCCACGCTTCCGCAGGTGAGGAACCGGAGGAGATCCCGCTTTCCGTACTGCTGGAGGAATTCTTCGACCGCGCGCTCGCGCGAGGCGGGTACCGACGACACTAGAAGTATCCCTCCCGTTTCTTCTCTTCCATCGATCCCGATTCGTCGTAGTCGATCACCCGCCCCTCCCGCTCGGAAGTCCGGGCGCGCAGCATCTCGTCGACGATCATCGGGACGGAATCGGCATCCGACTCGATCGCGCCGGTGAGCGGGTAACATCCGAGAGTGCGGAATCGCACCAGCCGCTGCTGTGGGACTTCGCCCGGTTCGAGGCGCATCCGGTCATCGTCGACCATGATCAGTGCTCCATCGCGCTCGACGACCGGACGCTCCGCGGCGAGATAGAGCGGAACGATCGGGATCTTCTCGACGTGGATGTAGAGCCAGATGTCGAGCTCCGTCCAGTTCGAGAGAGGAAAGACGCGGATCGACTCTCCCTTGCTCACCCGGCTGTTGTAGAGATTCCAGATCTCCGGGCGCTGGTTCTTCGGGTCCCATTGGTGGAAACGATCACGGAACGAGAAGACCCGCTCCTTCGCCCGGCTCCGCTCTTCGTCCCGCCGCGCCCCACCGAATGCCGCATCGAAGCCGTAGTGATCGAGCGCCTGTTTGAGCGCCTCCGTCTTCATGATGTGCGTGTACCGCTGAGTCCCGAAGTCGAACGGATTGACGTTCTGCTTCACTCCCTCGGGGTTCGTCCAGACCAGGAGATCGAGCTCGAGCTCGCGCGCGACCCGTTCGCGGAACGCGATCATCTCGCGGAATTTCCAGGTGGTATCGATGTGAAGGACGGGAAACGGGAGCCGCGCCGGAGCGAACGCCTTCCGCGCGAGCTGCAGCATCACCGAAGAGTCCTTCCCGATCGAGTAGAGCATGACCGGTTTCGAGAACTCGGCAACGACCTCGCGCATGATGAAGACGCTCTCGGCCTCGAGCTGGCGGAGATGGGAGAGGAGGTAATGGTTCATCGTGGTTCGGATCCTTCGGCGGACGGAGGGGAGAGGATACCGCGATCGAGCAGCGCTTTCATCAGGATCTCGACGCATTCGTCGATCGTCGCGGTTCCAGTCGGCAGAGTGACCTCCGGATTGAGGGGCGGCTCGTAGGGGCTGGAGATCCCGGTGAACTCTTCGATGTCACCGGCGCGCGCGCGACGGTAGAGTCCCTTCGGATCGCGAGTCTCACACGTCGCGAGTGGTGAGTCGACGAAGACCTCGAGGAAGCGGCCGGATGGGAGGATCGCGCGGACGCGGTCGCGATCCGCCCGAAACGGCGAGATGAATGCAGTCAGCGTGATCACGCCCGCATCCGCGAAGAGCGCCGCCACTTCGCCGATCCGGCGGATGTTCTCCTGCCGGTCCGCATCCGAGAAGCCGAGGTCGGCGTTCAGGCCATGCCGGATGTTGTCGCCGTCGAGGACGTAGGTGAGATGGCCTTCCGCGACGAGCCGCTCCTCCACCACCCGCGCGATCGTCGATTTCCCGGAGCCGGATAGACCGGTCAACCAGACGACAGATCCGCTCTGGCGGAGGAGCTGCTCTCGCTCTTCCGGCTCCACTCGGCCCGGATGCCGCGTGATATTCCGATGGCTGATCATGGAATGCGGAACGTTCGATCTCCGGCGTTCGACTCGAGATTCGCCGAAGTCGGAGCCCTCTCCGGACCGAATTGTAACAGCGGCAAGAGTTGCTGCCCCCTCCTCTGCACTACCGAGCTCACGAGAATCGAATTGAGTGACTCACTCCGAGGGCCATGGTACAGTATGTCCTTCGGTCACAATGCGAAGAGGCGACACTTGAGTAGTTTCGAGGAGTACCTTGCTCGCAGAGGAGGTTCGATGAAGAGGCACCGTTTCACCCGCGTTTTCCTGATCTTCTCTCTCGTTTCGGCCACGATGGTTGCCGCGGCGTTCGCCGGAGACAACCAGAATGAGTCGATCGCACACATGAGGGTCAGTCCCACTCAGGTCGAGTGGCAACCCACCGGCAACAACGATGGAGTGGTACTGACCGTGAGCGGACCCGAGGGAGTTTTCTCGAAGGATTTCCCGTCCGGTTCGAATCCGGTGTTTCAGCTCCCGGACGGAAACGCAGACGGCACGTACTTCTATGAGCTGACTGCTGTCCCCCGGATTCCGCCCGGAGTGAAGCAGGCCCTGGCCAACGCCCACGCCAAGGGAGATGAAGCGGAAGCACACCGTTTGGCAGTTCTGTATGGCCTCACCGAGCCTCGAATGCAGTCAGGGGCGTTCTCCGTTCTCGGCGGAACGATCCTGTCGCCCGACGTCCAGGAGCCGGGTGCATCGGGAAACAAGAGTTCGTCTGGATTGCGCGGCCCGGGCGCCGGAAATGCCGGAGCAGGCGCGGGGACGAGCGCGAGCGAGCTGACCGCGCTCGATCAGGTGATCGCCGATGATCTGATCGTCCAGGGAAGCGAATGCGTCGGATTCGACTGTGTCAACAATGAGAGTTTCGGCTTCGACACACTGCGGCTGAAAGAGAACAACACCCGGATCGGATTCAGCGACACGAGCACCTCCGCGGGGTTTCCCTCCAACGATTGGCAGCTGTCCGCGAACGACTCCGCGAGCGGCGGCGCGAACAAATTCACGATCGAAGACATCACTGGCGGGAAAACCCCCTTCACCACCACTGCAGGAGCTCCGACCGGCTCTCTGTTCATCGACAGCTCGGGCCGGATCGGCTTCGGAACGACCACGCCGGTCCTTCAACTTCACGAAAACCGCACGGACACCCCCGCGCTCCGCCTCGAACAGAATTCCGGCGGAGGGTTCACCGCACAGACCTGGGACATCGCCGGCAACGAAGCGAACTTCTTCATCCGTGACGCGACGAACGGTAGCCATCTGCCGTTTCGCATCCGGCCGGGTGCTCCTACCAGCAGCATCGACATCGCCGCGAGCGGGAATGTCGGGATCGGCACGGCCTCTCCCACCGAGAAAGTGAACATCATCGGCACCGATAGCCCCCGCCTGCTCATCCAGGACACCGTGGACAACGCGAACGACAAGCCCGGGCTGGTCCTGAGATCCCCGGCGTCGGCAGGCGGTGGTGACTGGCGGTTCGAGACCGACAACGCAGGCAATTTCCAGATTGACTACACCCCGAGCGCGGGGCCGGAGCTCGTGATCTCCGATTCGACGACCGGGAACGGAACGGTGACCATCAACGGAAACCTGATTCTGAACGGTGTCTGCACCGGTTGCGACAAAGTGTTCCAGTCGAACTTCCCGCTGGAATCGATCGCGGATCACGCCTCCTTCATGTGGAAGAACAGCTATCTCCCGGGCGTGGGCCCGACTCCCGAGGGCAAAGGCCATTTCAACGTCTTTCAAAAGACGACCGGAATGCTGCAGGAGCTCGAAAAGGCGCACATCTACATCGCTCAGCTGTACGAGGAGAAAGAGAAACTGGAAACGAATCAGAACGAGCTTCGTGACGAGGTAAATCAGCTTCGCACTCTCGTGCAGCAGCTCATCGCCGCGCAGAAGAATTAGGTCAGACCTTCCGACGGTGACGTGTGACGGGAACTTGCCCGTCGCACGTCACCGCTCCTGCGGTTCCGAGCAAGAGTAGCAAAGTCTCCACCATTCCCGGAACCGAGTACTCGCCGGCATGAGCCTTCAGTGAGCGGCGTCCTGCTGTTCAGCGAAGTCCTTCAGAAGATCGCTCCACTGGTCCAGGGCCGCATTCATGTCGAACTCACGTTCGGCCACGCCCTTCGCGAGTCGAGCCATTCGGGAGAGCCGATCCGGATTCGATACCATCTCTGTGATCGCCGAGACCAGCTCGGCCGAATCCCCAGAACCGACGACAGTGCCGACTCCCGTACGCTCGACGAACTTCGCCAGCTCGCTTTCTCGTTCAACCGACACGAGCAGAGGACGCCCCTCCTCGAGATAGGTCATCGTCTTGCTCGGAAATGCAAAGCGGCAGACCCGCGGCCGAAGAATCACCAGACAGACGTCCGCCGTCCGGATCGCTTTCCGCGCGACGGCGACCGGTTGATGCTCTGCAAACCGCACTCGATCTCCGAGCAGCCGTCCGCTCCGCAGCTTCAGATCCTCCATCGCGGATCCTTCGCCCATCAGCAACAGCTCCAGAGGCACCGACGAGTCAATCTCACGCATCGCGTCGATCACCGTTTCGAGACCCTGAAAACGTCCGATGTTTCCGGCGAAGAGGATTCGAAATATGCCAGCTCTCTTCGCCAGCGAAGCCGGTAGCGATGCGTCGTCGTCTCCATACACCGGCAGACTGAAATTGTTGATGATCTGGACTGCTTTGACGTCGGCGGACTCCCGCCGCTGAATAGCCCGGCTCATGTCGGACGACAAGACCACGACACGGGAAGCTCCGCGGCAGGTCCAGGCATCGATCGCGTAGAGGATTCCGTAGACGAGAGGATTTCGCAGTTGTCCGGTGATCCGACCGATTTCGGGATGAATGTCCATGCAGTGATAGATCATCCTCGCCCCAGTCAGACCCGCGGCGAACCGCGCCGTAGCCGCTACGATCACCGGCGGCGCGGTCGAAGCCATGATCACGTCGTAAGGACCGCTTCTGCTCGCCTGCCTTACGATCGCCCATGCGAAACGGATCGCGTTCACCAGCCGCGTCAGAACACCGCCGTGCTCCGGGGGGAGGTCCACACGGTGCACGGCGAACCCATCCAGCAGCTCATTCGCCGGCTGGCGGTCGATCCGCACTCCTTTCTTATAGCTCGGCTGAGTGGAAAGCACCTCCACACTATGGCCATCCGCAGCCCACCGGGACGCGATCGCCCTCAGCATCGACGCGTAGGGTGGCGTGTCGGGCCAGAAGTAGCGGTGGATTGCGAGTATCCGCATCGAGATGCGTCCATACCCCTTCAGTCCTAGTCGTGCTTCCGCACGCCGTCCCAGGCGTTACTGAGGCGAGCGGTTCCCAGAATCAGATTGACCACCCTCTGTGACACGTTGGCGATCTGATAATCAACAGGAACCGGCGGCCGCATTCCCCGTCGCCACTGGTCAGTGACCGCAGCGACCGACTGCACGATCACGTCAGGGTCGAGTCCCGTCAAAACGATACTTCCGGTGTCCAGGCCTTCCGGTCTCTCCATCGAGCGCCTCATCGTGATTGCAGGAAAGCCGAGAAGAGACGATTCTTCCGTGATGGTTCCACTGTCGGAAAGAACACAAAAGGCATTCTTCTGAAGCGCGTTGTAGTCGAGATAGCCGAAAGGCTTCGCGAACCGAATCCCCTCGTGCTCGAGCCGATGACCGGCTTCGTCCAGGCGTCGCCGGGTTCTCGGGTGCATTGACACGATTACCGGCATGCCGAACTGCTCATGGACTTTGTCCAATGCCTGGAGAAGCAATTCGAGATCCTGACGGCTATCGACGTTCTCCTCGCGGTGCATACTGGCGAGCACGTATTCGCCAGATCGCAGCGAGATCGACCGAAGCACGTCGGACGACTCGATACCGACCCGATAATACTCGAGGACCTCTTTCATCGGTGATCCGGTCAAATGGATACGTCTGTGTGGTATCCCTTCGGAAAGCAGATGTCTCCGGCTGTGTTCCGTGTACACGAGATTGAAGTCACTGATGCGGTCGATCAGCCGCCGGTTGACCTCTTCTGGAACGTTCGGATCGAAACTCCGGTTTCCCGCCTCCATGTGATAGAGAGGTATCTTCATCCGTTTCGCCATCACTCCGGCAATCGAGCTGTTCGTATCTCCAAGGATCAGGACGGCGTCGGGCTTCTGCTCGTCGAGGACCGGCTCGATTCCGATCAGGACGCCGCCGAGTACCGATCCCAGAGATGACGTATCGACCCGGAGCGACACGTCCGGCTTGCGAATGGCCAACTGCTCGAAGAAGATCTCGTTCAATTCGTAGTCGTAGTTCTGGCCCGTGTGTACAAGGACGTGATCGGTGTAACGGTCCAAGGCCGCAATCACGCGCGAGAGGCGGATGATCTCCGGCCGCGTCCCGAGAATCGTAACCACTTTGATCCTACTCATGGGATTCCTCGAGGCGCACCGCTTCGGCATAGGTGTCCGGTGCGTCGGGATCGAAGATCTCGTGCGACCAGAACAGGGTGACGAGATCGTCGGTGCCGACATTGGTCACGTTGTGTGCGTACATGGTGGGGATGTCCACGAATGCGGGCTGGTTGCCGGTCACGGGGAACTCGAGAACGTCAACCCCCAGAAGTTTTCGAAGGCGTATGACCGCCGTACCGCTCAGCACCAGAAAGCGCTCGACCTTCTGCATGTGAAAGTGCTCGCCTCGTGTGATCCCCGGCTTCGTCGTCGAGACGAAAGCCTGGCCACCATGCAGGGTCTTGACACCTTCAAACAGAGAACCCCTCCGGTCACTGTGAACCGTGACTGGCCACGGAAATCGGTCCGGATAGAGATAAGAGCGGAAGGTGTTGAAGAGTCTCAGTTCGAGCGGATCCCGGAACGCCGGGATCACTCCCGTTGAATACGTACAAGACTGGGTCTTCAGCAGCTCGAGCAACTCGGAGACGCGAATCGGAATGCCATCCGGTCTTCGCTCACCCATCCCGGGTTCGTCGATCGCGTCGAGGCACAGCTGCGCGACGTCCTGAGCATGCATGAGATTCAGTTCACCGTCGAGGTCGATCCGCGGTTCGTCTCCCTTCGCCAGTTGATAGCAGAACGTGGAGACCACGGAGTTGTAAAATGGTCTTCCGCCTTCCCCGAATACGTGGGGAAGGACGAGATTCGTGAAAGTGCCACCGCTCTTCCCCGCCCACTTTTCGAATAGGGCTGCCGCGGCACGCTTTGAACGTCCATAAGCGGTATCTCGGTCGACGTGCGTGGATGAAGCGAAAACCACTTGAGGTCGCGCACCCGTCTCGTCGAGCGCTTCGACCAGTCGGCGGGCCAGGTCGACGTTGACCCGTTCGATCTCCGATTCGTCGCCGCGATTCATCCCGGCGAGATGCACCACTGTTCCACACTCCGACACGAACCTCCGGAGCCGCCCGAGGTCCGCGAAATCATCCCTCCCGGCGGCGATGACGTTGAATCGGCCGCAGGTACGCATGCGCACTCGAAGATGCCATCCGAGCAATCCCGAGGCGCCGGTGATGCCGACGGAGGTGCTCACCGACCGCGCCCCTGCGCCTTCAGCTCCGAACGCACTTCGGGCAAGGAGAGGAGGGTCTGCCTCAGCTCGTCGTGCGTGAGCTGCCGCGCGTTGTCGGAGTGGTAGTCATCGACCCGTCCTTCCTCCGGATCTCCCTGGGTGAAATACTTCGCGTAGTTCAGGTCTCGGGCGTCGAGCGAAACGCGAAAGAAGTCGCCCAGGTCTTCGGCCCGCCTCAGTTCCTCTGCGGTCAGAAGGGTCTCGAACATTTTCTCGCCGTGCCGCATGCCGATCACTGCGAACTCGTTGTCCGCCTCGAAGAGCTCGAGCAGGGTCTTCGCGAGGTCGCCGACGGTGCACGCAGGAGCCTTCTTTACGAACACGTCTCCCTGGCGTGCATTCTCGAATGCGAATTGGACGAGATCGATCGCGTCCCCCAGGTCGAGCATGAATCGGGTCATCCGCGGTTCGGTGATGGTGAGAGGAACGCCGCGCTTGATCTGGTCGATGAACAATGGAATGACCGATCCACGAGAGTACATCACGTTCCCATACCGTACGCTCGACACGACCGTCGCACCCGTTGGCAGGCCCCGTGTCGCGGCCTGAGCGACTTTCTCCATCAATGCTTTGGTCATCCCCATGGCATTGATCGGCCGGACCGCTTTGTCGGTGCTCAGACAGACGACACTTTCTGCCCCCTGGGTGATCGCAGCGTCGACCACGTTCGCGCTGCCGATGATGTTCGTCTGGACGGCTTCGAGTGGAAAGAATTCACAGGACGGTACTTGTTTCAACGCCGCCGCGTGAAACACCAGATCCACTCCTCTCATGACCCGTCCTACCGACTCGCTCGAGCGGACGTCGCCGATGTAGAAGCGGAGGCGATCGTTTGCGAACTCCTGCCGCATCGTCTCCTGCTTAGCCTCGTCTCTGCTGAAAATTCTGATCTCGGGACAGCCGCTCTCCAATAGATGAGCCGCGACCTTTCTGCCGAATGAGCCGGTGCCACCCGTGACCAGAACAGTTTTCTCTTTCAGCTCTACGGCCATCTCCACCTTCCATCCGGCGCCGGCACCGGTGGTGCCGAGTCGTTCGTGCGGTCACATCGAGGTCATCGCGTGCGTCGTGCGGCGATCTCGAAAAGAGATCGAGGTTCAAGCATCCGATTCCGCGGCAGCACACATCGAGTGACGCGGCCGCTGCGAAGAACCGGCTCGCGGAGCACACCACAATCCTCGGCGCTCGCCAGCGGATTCTAACATCGGACGCCTCGTCGGTCGCAACGGCGACCGGAGCGAGGTCCGCACCCGCACTGGCCCGCTGGATCGACGCTGGAAGCTCGCAACGGTCCGGCACACGAGGTCTGGATCTCGACCGACCTCCATGGTGTCGGAGGGGATCGGAGCCGCCGGCGCCGCGTTCCACCTCGTCCCATCTCGCGACTCGGATCCGTCGTGCTATCCTCTCCTGACGTTCGATCGCGATGCGGGGGAGATCTTCATTCGAACACCCGCTCGTCCGACGGCGGAATCTTGCCATGCATCTCTACGCGACTGAGATTCGAGTGCAGCCGGCGTATTTGTCGGCGCGGTATCCGTTCTTCTTGTTCCGACACTCTCGAGCCGGTGCCGCTTCGAACGGATCTTCGGAACGATGATGAGCTCCAGCTCGACTCTCGGCGCGGCGTCCGCCCCGGCGACCGACTTTCGAAGTTCCTTTCGCCCGGCACCGTACTCTCTCGGACCGTTCGGGCGGGTGCTGGTGGCGGTCTACGTGATGGCCATCGGAGTTCCGCTGTTCATCTATCCCACCCATCACATCACGAACCTGAACCTCATTTGGGATCCTTCGAACCCCGCCCGAGCGGATCTCCAGCCACTTCGAGTTCACTGGGCCGTGGGGATGGCGGGCCTTTTCGTTCTTTATCTTATCTTGCGCCTGATTCGGTTGGAACGTCCCGCAGTCCCACCGAGATCCAGCCTGATCGCCGCTCTGCTGGCGTGCTTCGCGATCGCTCTGTTATCAGGCTTTTCATCCAATCCGTCTCCCCTCAACCTGGTCTATTTCGTCCAGACCGTCGTTCCGATCGTGGGGTTTTTCGCGGCAGCCGCCTTCGTGGGATCGATCCGTCGCGCACGTACGCTCTGCTTTCTCCTGCTCGGAGCGACGGTCTTCTCCGTCGCGGGTATCATGCTGCTCGCCCTGCACTACGACGTCTTCTCCGGGGACCTCGCAGCTGCCAATCGGCTCGCACGAGCAATCCCCCAGGTCAGGGACTACTATCCATTCGTCGTCGCGGTCGCACTTGCACTTGCACTTGCACTCGTCCGTTCGGAAACCAGAGTGGCGGTCAGGCTGTCGATCTGGTGCGGGATTCTCATCCTTCTCAGTTTTTACGCCGTGAACTGGTCGCGTATGGGAATGGTGATGCTCGCGATCGTCGTCATTCCTCCATTTTTCAGTCGATTCAGGAACTCTTCGAAGATGGCGCGATACCGCTGGTCACTGGTGGCCATAATCCTGCTTGCGACGGTTCTTGCTGCGACGCAATTCGGGATCATGCGGGAACGGTTCACCCACAGCCTTTCCGCCTCGGATAACCGTCGCGTACAGTACGCCGTCGATGCGATGAAGATCATCGCGTCTCATCCCCTCATCGGACGGGGATTCTTCCCTGAATGGGATCACGATCCTTTTCCGAACCGAGATTTGCGGATCAGACGAATCTTCAGAGCCCACAATCAGTATCTCGACTACGGCGTCCGAGCCGGACTCCCGCCACTGCTGGTTCTAGTCGTGATCATCTTCGCAGTCGGTCGGGACGTCCGAAAATCGCTGAAGGGCGCAGCTCCCGATTCATTTCGAAGACATCTCCTGCTCGGTCTCGCCTCGGCACTGGTCGCCGCGGCAGTGGGAAACCTCACTCAGCTCCTCTTGACGCAAGCTCAGACGGGTTCTCTCGCCTGGCTGCTCGTCGGGATCACCGTCAACGTGACGAGGCTCGGCGATTCCGACACACCGGAGCGATCAACTGCCACCGAACTGACGGTCGACGGCACTCTTTCTGCGCCGAATGCCACGAGAGACGCATGAAGCAGCACCTGGTGAAGGCGTTTTCGTGGGTTCTCACGGCGAACCTCGCCCGCCAGGTGTCGTTTCTCGTGGTGAACGCGATCCTCTTCGAGCGCCTCTCCCGTTCGACATTCGGCGCGCTCACCCTCGCTTTCGGTTACATGCTGGTCTTCGCCGGCTTCGGCGAGTTCGGCGTCCGGCAGATCGGGTGGCGAGACATCGCGCGCGATCCGGAACACACAACCGAGCTTTCGGGCCTCTTCTTCGGTGCCCGCACCGTCAGCACGTCCATCACCATGCTCGCCTATCTCGCGCTGATGCCGGTGCTGTGGAACCGGGGTCTCCCGCCGGTGATCTATCTCGTCTACGTCCTGGGGATCTTTTTCAACGGAGGAACTTTCGACTTCCCCCTTTTTGGACGGAACCGCGTCGATCTGTATGCCAGGTATTCTCTGCTTGGTTTTGGAGCCTACCTCCTCGGTTGCGTGCTGCTGGTGACCAGCGACGCTCGGGCCTGGATCGTTCCGGCCCTGTTCGCATCGTCCATGGGGCTCATGTTCATTCTCGAGTTGCGTTGGTTCCACTCCAACCACGGGCGCCTGATGTTGGACTTCCGGGCGTCCCAAATTCTCGGAGTGTACCGGGAGTCGTGGCCCCTCGGTCTGAGCGAGACACTGAATCGGGTCGCCGCCAACTATCCGCTGATTCTGATCGGGCTCGTGCTCGGCAGCGCGGGAGTCGCAAATTACCGAATCGCCGAGCTGGCCTATTCCTTTCTTGCCCAGCTCGGATTGATCTTCGCGACGGCGGCATTCAGCCATATGGCGCACATGTATCAGCACCAGCGCTCGGCTCTTCGCCATACCGTCGTGCGAATGCTGGCCATCGCGGTCGTCGGCTCGCTTCTCGCGGGTGCCGCTCTCGCACTCGTCGCCCCTATCGGTTACCGGATGGCGTTCGGCTCTCTCGCTCCTCAAACAGTGTCCGTCCTGCGTCTGCTGGGACTTGCCCTCGTATTCGCCGGCCCCGTACGTTTCCTGCGCTCGCTTCTCGCGAGCATCGATCGACAGCAGATTCTCCTCACCCTCAGCGCGGTCGAGGTCGCGATCGGGGTGATCCTCGGTTCGCTGATGATGCGCACGAAAGGGATTGCCGGAATGGCGATCGGAGTCGCGGTATCCGAGACTCTGACGTTCCTGATTCTGCTGATGGTCTACCGACGCACCCTACGTCTCGCCGAATGACGACTCGGGTTGACCATCCGACGCGAATAGCCGGATCACTCCGGCTGCTCGGCGTGAACGACCGGAATCCTGCGCTGCAGTAAGGCCGAAGGTACAAAAACGAGGAGCAGGATCGCCAGATCGACGAACGTTCTTCCCAACGTGGAAATCAGTCCGGAGTTCAGGAGGACGAACGTCGTATTCACGATCAGCACGATCAGGATGCCACTTGTGATGACGCACTCGCGCGCGACGGTAAGCTGATCGAACATGATGCGATGGGTCCAGCCGAGGAGCAGAAAGCCCGCAAGAACGCCGCTCCAGCCGAAGTTGATGTACATCTCACCCGCAAACCCGGGAGGTACGTTGTTCCGTCGTTCTCCAAACACCTCTTTGGCCAGGTAACGGCTGATCCCGAGCGGTTCTGTGTCTCCCGGATCCGCCGTCCGCATTCGAGGAGGAGTCACCGGCACCCACGTCTCTCCCCACATGAAAGCTCGCTTCGACGGAAAGAACTCCACGATGTGCGCGAGCTTCGAGACATCCATGAAGTATCTTCCCCCGAACGCGGCCTCACCTAGATTCCGCACTCTCTGCGCAAGTGTCCGCCTGACTTTCTTCTGGCTCTCCTCGCGAGTTCCGACGGCCCCTGTCCTGCCGTGGGTCGACGAAGATGTCGCGACGGAAGGGCCAGACGCAATGGTGTTCGTCGAACCGCCGGCCACACCGGCACCTCTCCCTTGGAGCGGCGCCGGTGCCACAGGCTTCATTCGTTCCGGAGGACTCGGCGAGGCGGGTCTCTCCGGCGACCCATCCCCACTACCGACAGCGGTTCCGGCCGCTCCTTCAGACGGGGCGCCCGAAGGCTCGCCTCCCGCAACGCCGGCCGATCCGCCATGGAGCCTGGGATTCGAAGCCACCGCTGGAGCTCCCGCCGAGCCTTCAGGGACGGAAGTGTCAGTCTTATTCTCCGCTTGGTCTATCTGCGCGATTCGGGGCACCGGAGCGGGTTCGATCGGTAGCGGTGCCGGTGCGCGGTTGACGAAGGTGATCATGACGAAGCTGATCGCAGTCATGAGCCCCAGGCTCCCCACGAAGAGGAGCTGGCGTCGCCCATGATAGAAGTAGACCAGAAGGAAGATCTGAAACAGCAGAAGGAGTATGAACAGACGGAGACTCGCAAAGTGCGCCAGAAGAAGAGTAAAAAGGAACAGAGTCACGACCAGAGCGCGGCGGCGCTTCTCCGCCAGCCGCGAGCTCGCCTGAACGAGCAGCAGGGCCGCCACGTAAGTGGTCGATCCCACGCTGAGCGCGATCTTGAAGAAGTAATACGGAAAGTACTGAAAACGGCTGATCACGCCGGTGTCCTGAGGTCTGAATCGCTTTGCGGAGAAGGGTAGCGAGAAGAAATCGATCCCGGCGATCCTCAGATACACGACGAAGGCGACGAGCGACAGGACGCCAAGCACCGCGATGACGCCGTACGATCTTTTCGGAAGGTGCGCTCTACCCGACAGAAGCGGCCTCGGGATCCACGAGTTCTTCCCGCCGAGGAGATATCCGCCCGAGTAAGCGGCCATCGCCAACGTAGCGACCATCACTCCCGGGAGCAGGAATCCAACCGAGCTCGATGCCACGTAGATCATGTCGTGGATGGTCGTCAACGGATACGGCCGAAAGAACACGATGTACAGCGACTTGAGAGAGACACTCCAAAGGACGATCAGGAACACGTAAAACGCCGGGTTCAGAAGAGACCTGCGCTTCGACACGAGGAGAGGAAGAACCGCAAGCAGCGCAGGAAGCGCGGCCGCTGGGGCGACGAGGCTCATTTGCGTTGATGATCTATCAGGGCTGCGAGAGTGTCAACGGCGAGCCGGTGCCGCACCCGACCTCGCCGGAAAACCTGCTCAGGGCGGCCAGCCACCGACCGGACGATCGACTCGCGACGCTGCGGGCCTCTCGCCCACTCCCGGACGCCGCTCGTCCCTTCTGGTGTACAATCTGCGTCTCTACGAGGCCGGAATCCCGATACCGGCGGTGCTCCGGACGGACCTCTTCACCGTTTCGGAAGACGTAGAGTCTCCCGACCTCCTGGAATGATGACCCGAACCGAACAGACCGTCGTCTACGCGGCCAACCGCGGTTACGCGCTCTTCAGCTCACGCAGACGCCTCATCGAGAGGATGCTCGAGCGAGGATGGCGTGTGGTCATCGCCACGGCTCCTGACGAATACGCGGATCGACTGGTCGATGGGGGGGCGATTCTGGAGCCGGTGATCTTCGATCGAAGCGGCGTAGCGCCGAGCCGAGACCTCGCGGCGTTCCTGGACCTTCGAAGAATTCATCGTCTCTACGAACCCCGGCTCGTGCATCACTTCCATGCAAAACCCCTCATCCTCGGAACCGCTGCGGCCCGCAGCACACGCGGCACGCTCGTGGTCAATACCGTGACCGGACTCGGTCATGCCTTCATCGAGGGCGGTCTACCTCGACATATGGCCGCCATCGGATATCGCCTCGTTCTTCCCTCCGCGGATGCCACGATCTTTCTCAACCGCGACGATCGGGATCTGTTCCTGCGCCACCGGTGGGTCAAACCGGAGCGTTCGCGTCTCATCGTCGGATCGGGCGTCGACATCGGGCGATTCAATCCAACCCGCGATTCGGACGGGCGGCGGGTGGTCCTGATGATTGGGCGGCTCCTCTGGCAGAAGGGGGTCGGCGAATACGTCGCCGCAGCGGAGGCCGTTCGTGCAAAACATCCGGAGGTCATCTTTCGACTTGCCGGCGAATGGGATCCGGCACACCCGGACGCGGTCTCGGAACGTGCGATCCGAGACGCCGAAAATCGCGGTACGATCGAATTTGTCGGCTATGTCCCGGACGTCGGAACCCTCTTTGCCGGGACATCGGTTTTCGTGCTCCCTTCGTATCGCGAAGGCGTTCCTCGCGTTCTTCTGGAGGCTGCGGCATGCGGCATCCCCTCCGTGGCCTTCGATGTTCCGGGCTCGCGGGAGGTGATCATCGACGGAGAGACCGGGCTTCTGGTGAGTGAACGGAGTGGCACAGCACTCGCTGGGGCGATCCTCCGGCTGGTTGAAGACCAACCCCTGTGCGAACGTCTCGGCCTCGCTGCGCGGACGCGCGCGGAGTCGGAATTCGATCTCGAGGTCGTTCTCGAACAGACCCTCGATGTCTACCGACATCTCGGAATTCAGGTGTGAGGAAGACGCGATGAGTGGACCGCTCCGAGCTCGACCCATCGTGATCATCGGTGCAGGCCGCTCCGGGACGAACATCCTTCGTGACGTCCTCACCGGCATTCCCGGATTCGGTACCTGGCCCTGCGACGAGATCAACTACATCTGGCGTCACGGAAACGTTCGTCATCCCGATGACGAGCTCACCGCTGACCAGGTAACCCCACGAATCAGGAGCTACATCCGCGGTGCATTCGATCACATTGCAGAACGGGGTCGGCTCGACCACGTGGTCGAAAAGACCTGCGCCAACTCCCTCCGGGTCGGATTCGTGGATGCCGTCCTCCCCGAGGCGCGATTCATCAACATCGTCCGCGACGGACGGGACGTCGTCGCATCCGCGAAGCTCCGCTGGACGGCCCCCCTCGATCTCCCTTATCTCGCGAAAAAGGCTCGATGGGTTCCCCTGACCGATCTTCCGTGGTACGCATCGAGATATCTCTGGAACCGCGCCTATCGCCTTTTCTCCCGAGAGAAACGCCTCGCGTTCTGGGGTCCCCGTTTCGCGGGGCTGGACGATGCGCTCGCCCGGTACGAGCTCGAGGAGGTCTGCGCTCTTCAATGGAAGCGCTGTGTCGACCGTTCCGACGCAGACCTCGGCCGGATCGACCCCGAACGGCTGCACGCGATCTCGTACGAAACCTTCGCTCGCGATCCGGAACATGAGCTCTCCCGGCTCGCGGATTTTCTCGGCGTCGACATTCCCGACGCACAACGGAACCAGCTCGCCGCAAGTGTCTCTCCACGCAGTGTCGGTAAGTGGCGCAGGGACCTCGACGTCGATACGGTGAAGAAGATCGAGGTCATCGCCGGCGAAACGCTTCGAACCCATGGCTATTTCTGAGATTCGTCCCGCTCTGTCGTTCCGCGATCGGATGTTGAAGCGGAGCTTCGATCTCGTCGTCGCGGCGGGCGGCCTGCTCGTTACGTGGCCCATCATTCTCGTTGCGGCACTGGCAGCGACGATCGACACGGGGATGAACGGGTTCTTCACCCAGACACGCGTCGGACGGCATGGAAGACGGTTCAAGGTCGTGAAGATCCGCACCATGCGGTCCAGCTCCGGCTACCAGACCAACGTCACCAGCGACCTCGATCCGCGCATCACCCGGCTGGGACGGTTGTTCCGGAAAGCGAAGATTGATGAGCTCCCGCAGCTCTGGAACGTTCTCCGCGGTGAAATGAGTTTCGTCGGACCCCGCCCGGACGTCCCTGGATTCGCGGATGCGCTCGAGGGCGACGATCGAATCATTCTCGAGCTTCGTCCGGGGATCACCGGTCCAGCCACTCTCCGTTTCCGTGACGAGGAGCGGCTCCTCGCCCAACAGCCGGATCCCGAACGTTTCAATCGGGAGGTGGTCTGGGTGGAGAAGGTGCGTCTCAACCGGGAGTACATCGAAAACTACCGGTTCAGCCGCGACATCCGGTACGTGATCGAGACGCTCTTCACCAGGGAATGAATCGGGCTCCGCGCTGGGGGTCGATTCGCACTCCGCCTCCTGAAAATCTCGCCGGATCGAGAGCAGGCCCGGCTGCAGTCCCCTCTGCGAAAATGCAGCGCCTCGCAGAAACGAGAAGATTTTCCGCAGCGGATCGGCGTTGTGATAAGTAGTCCCCTCTCATCAAGGAGGTCTCCGTGCGGCATCGTCGTCCGATTGGAATTCTGTTCGTCATCCTCATCGCAGCATTCGCAACCTCGCTGGCAGCTCAGACTGCGAGTCTTTCGGTCGACCCCCAGCGGACCGATGTCGGTCCCGCAATCGCGGGTACGAATCTCAACTACGCAATCAACGTGAACAACGAAGGGCCCGACGATGCGCAGAACGTCGTCCTCGACACGTCGACGCCGACCAACACCACGTTCGTCTCTCTGGCCGCTCCTGCGGGCTGGAGCTGCACGACTCCCGCAGTTGGCGGCACCGGAACCATTCAATGTACTGTGTCGACGCTTCCTCCCGGCACCGCTCAGATTCTCCTGAGTGTCACGACTCCTTCCGACACGCCGCAGGGAACGGTGATCACGCTCGATTCTACCGTCTCCTCCACCACTGCCGATCCCGATTCGCATGACAACACCAATTCCTATTCGGTACCGCTCGTCTGGCAGGCCTTCCTCTCGATTTCGAAAACCGGTCCCGCCACAGCCTTCTCGGGCGCGATTATCACCTACACGGTTACCGTCACCGATCCCGGTCCTTCATCCTCGGCGGACAACGTCATCACGGACGTTCTGCCGGCCGACCTCCTGTTCGTCGGCGTTTCCGGATCCGGCTGGAGTTGCACCACGCCGCCGGTTGGAAGCAACGGCACCGTGCAGTGCACGAGTCCACAGATCGACGTCGGCACCTCGACTCTGACCATCCAGGCCAGCACGTCTCCTTCGAATCCGGGAACAACCGTGACGAATTCCGTTTCGGTGACGGCCTCGACCGATCCGGCGAGTCCCAGAACCGCCAGCCTGGTTACCCAGATCTCCCCAAATGCCGACATCACCGTCTCGAAGGCGTCCACTCCAGCAACGCCGATCGCCGGAAGCGGCCTGACATACACCATCGATGTGGTCAACAACGGTCCAAGCGACGCTTCGAACGTGGTGCTGAACGATCCTCTCCCTCCGGCGCTCGAGTTCCAGTCGCTGACGGCAGCTGCAGGTTGGACGTGCACCATGCCGGCAGTCGGTAGTAGCGGGACCATCAGCTGTTCCAGAACCACGTTCGCAGTCGGTGCGTCGCAGTTCGTCATTCAGGCCAATGTCCCGGCGAACACTCCTGCCGGAACCCCGATCGTCAACACCGTGACGGTGACGTCGTCGACAGCCGACCCGACGACCCCGAACACAGCGACGACGACCGCAACTTCCACGAGCCAGGCCGACCTTTCCGTCACCAAGATCGGATCGCCTGATCCGGTGATCGCCGGGAACGACGTGACCTGGTCGATTCAGGTCACGAATGCAGGACCATCCGACGCGGCCGCCGTCTCTCTCGCCGACACGATTCCGCCGAATACGACGTTCGTCTCGCTGAATCAGACCAGTGGTTCCGCCTTCTCATGTACCTCTCCCCCGGTCGGGTCCACCGGAACCGTCACCTGCACTGTCGCGAATCTGCCGCTCTCGGCATCGGCGAGTTTCGATCTGGTCACCCGGATCGATCCATCCGCTCCCAACGGCGGAACGATCGGCAACATGGCGGCCATTTCTTCGTCTGCCATCGATTCGTCTCCCGGCAACGACACCGCAACCGCGAACGTGAATATCGCAACCCAGGCCGATCTCGATCTGAGCAAGACCGGGCCATCAACCATCGCCGCGGGAGCCGATCTGACCTACACCCTCACTCTGACCAACCTCGGGATCTCGAGCGCAGCCAACGTGGATCTGAGCGACACCGTCCCCGCGAACACGACTTTTGTTTCAGCCGTTCAGACCGGCGGGCCATCATTCACCTGCATCACACCCCCGGTCGGAGGATCGGGCGCGGTCACCTGCACCATCGGCACTCTGATACCTTCTTCCCCCGCAACATTCGCCTTCACCGTGAGATCCGGTTCGGGACTCCCCGCAGGTACCTCGATCTCCAACACTGCGACGGCCACGACTTCGACGACTGATTCGAATCCGGCCAACGACACTTCGACCACGACCACCCAACTCACCGAGTCCGCCGATCTGGCCGTGACCAAGACAGGACCGGCGAGCGCGCAGGCAGGCTCCAACGTGACCTACACGGTATCCGTGGTGAACAACGGACCCTCCGACGCGTCGGACGTGACTCTGACCGATGCTCTCCCCGCCTCGGAGACCTTCGCCTCGGCGACGCAGACGGCGGGCCCGGCATTCACGTGCACGTATCCACCGGTAGGGGACACCGGAACGATCACCTGCACGATTGCTACGCTTCCGGCAGGAATCACAGCAACCTTCGAGCTCACAGTCGCGCTCGATCCTCATCGAGAGGCGGCCGTCACGAACACGGCAACTGTGAGTGCCAGCACCTCGGACCCCACCCCGGGCAACGGCAGTGCATCCAGTCCACTGGCCGTGATCGGAGGGATCATCATTCCCACCCTCTCTCCGTTGGCGATGGCGTTTCTGGCTCTCCTGCTCGGGATCACCGGGGTGTTTGTCGTTCCCCGGTTCCGATGATCCGGGCCGGGAGAGCGAGGTTGAATGGCGGCCGTCAGGCCGCCACCGCAGCGGTCGACGCCTTCGAGGGCCTCACCGGGTCCGTTCGCCCCTGCTAGAATGACGAACCGTCTCAACCAGGAGATCGCCGGATGACCGACCGCCCATCACGCCGCATCTATCTCTCGCCACCGCACATGAGCGGACGTGAGCAGGAGTACGTCGCGGATGCCTTCGCCACCAACTGGATCGCACCGACAGGACCGCACGTCGACGCCTTCGAACGCGAATTCGCGGCGAAGATCGGCATGAAGGAAGCGGTCGCGGTCAGCAGCGGAACGGCTGCGCTCCACCTTGCCCTTCGCATCCTCGGCATCGGTCCCGGAGACGAGGTCCTCTGTTCCACGCTCACCTTCGCTGCCTCGGCAAACCCGATCGTGTACGAACGAGCGACTCCCGTGTTCATCGACAGCGAGGAGCGCTCCTGGAACATCGACCCGTCACTTGTCGCACAGGAGCTCGACGACTGCGCGCGACGAGGAAAGCTTCCAACGGCCGTGATTGCGGTCGACCTCTACGGGCAGTGCGCCGATCTCGACCCGATCCGCGAAGTATGCACGCACCATGGCGTGACGCTCATCGAAGACGCCGCTGAGGCTCTTGGCGCAACCTACAAAGGAAGATCCGCGGGGACCTTCGGACTGGCCAACGTCTTCTCGTTCAACGGCAACAAGATCATCACGACCGCGGGCGGTGGCATGCTCGCGACCGACGATGTGGAGCTCGCCCGCAAGGCCCGCTTTCTTTCTCAACAGGCGAAGGATCCTGCGCCGCACTACGAACATTCACAAATCGGTTTCAACTACCGGGCGAGCAACGTTCTCGCCGGGATCGGACGGGCGCAGCTCGAGGTTCTGGACGAGCGCGTCGCCGCACGCCGCCGGATCTTCGACCACTACCGCAATGCTCTGTCGAATGTTCCCGGAATCACGTTCATGCCCGAGGCCGATTGGGGACACTCCAACCGCTGGCTGACCTGCATTCAGATTGACCCGGAAATCTTCGGAACCGAGACCGAAGAGGTGCGCCTCCATCTCGAGACACAGAACATAGAATCACGACCGGTCTGGAAGCCGCTTCATCTCCAACCGGTGTTCAGCCAGTACCGCGTTGTCGGCGGAGCGATCGCCGAGCGGATCTTCGAGCGAGGCCTCTGCCTCCCCAGCGGATCGGCGATGAGTGACGACGATCTCGCATTCGTGGTCGAGACCTTTCGGTCAGTTCCCCGACACAGCGGCACGCGCAACTGATCCGCCCCACACGACAGAGTGGCCGCAACGGGCCTGGCTGGCCGAAGATCGGCCCTCGGCCCGCCATGAGTGCATTGCCAGGCCCATTCCGTAGAAAGGGAGAAGCATCGACATGACGCCCACTCATTCAGAAGAGATCTCTCGCGGTGAGCGCTTCAGATTCGGAGCAAACTGGGAATCCTTCCTGCGGAAGCTGAATGACGAACGGATCTTCGAAGCGGAGCAGTCGCTCAAGGAGATGCTCGCGGTCGATACGTTGAAGGGACGGCGATTCCTGGATATCGGCTCCGGCAGCGGCCTGTTCAGTCTCGCCGCGCGCAGACTCGGTGCCACGGTCCATTCGTTCGATTTCGATCCCCAATCCGTACGCTGCACTGCCGAGTTGAGGCGCCGCTACGATCCGGATGCGCGGGAATGGACGATCGAGGAAGGCTCGGTGCTGGACGAGAGCTACCTTCGATCGCTCGGCAGATTCGACGTCGTCTATTCCTGGGGTGCGCTTCATCACACCGGCGACATGGCGAGAGCACTGGAGAACGTCATGATCCCCGTAGCGGACCAGGGCCTCCTGTTCATCGCCATCTACAATGACCAGGACGTCGCCTCCCGTCTCTGGAGGACGGTCAAGCGAGTCTATTGCTCCAATCTGTTGGGGCGGGCACTGGTGAGCTGCATCTGCATCCCGATATTTGCATTGCAGGGCACGGCAATGGGAGTGGTCAAGTACCGGAATCCTCTCGGACACTTCTCCAATCACCGTAAGAAGCGCGGGATGTCCGTCTACCACGACTGGATCGACTGGCTTGGAGGCTATCCATTCGAGGTGGCGAAACCGGAGAACATCTTTCACTTCTACAAACGGCGCGGTTACGTGCTCGAGAATCTCACCACGACGAATCGATTGGGCTGCAATCAGTTCGTGTTTCGGAAGGTCGGCCCGAAGTGATCCGATGAGACGATCACCCGTCCTCGGTACGGCAGCGGGGGCGCCGGCCCTCCCCGCCGCGTCCAGCGCGCTGGGGGGCGACGCGCGATCGCGCCCTCCATCGTCGATCTACTGATGACGTGAGGATCCGCAATTGACGGAGCTCTGCCAGCGCGGGATCGGAGCTCTCTGAACATGATTCCGGTTCGGGCCGGCGATCAGCCGACACCACCCGTGACACCGATGGTCTCCGAATCGCCGCGGCAGCCGATCCGGCTTCGAGTCCTCGCTTCCCGCCACGCCTGAAACATCAGAATGTCCCAGAGTGGATAATGCCACCGCCGCTCGCCCGATAGGTGCTGCCGCCACTTGATACGAATCTGTGTCGGATCGAAGAACCCCTCTTCGCGGAGGCGATTCTCGTCGAGCAGCGCCTCGGCCCATTCCCGGAGAGGACCGCGCAGCCAGCTTTCGATTGGAACTCCAAATCCCATTTTCGGCCGCTCGACGAGCCGCTTTGGAACGTAGCGGTAGAGGACCTGTCTCAGCAGCCATTTGGTGACACCTCCCCGCATCTTGAGCTCCATCGGCATCTGCCATGCCAGTTCCATCACCCGATGGTCGAGCAGTGGAACGCGTGATTCGAGACTCACGGCCATACTCGCCCGGTCGACTTTCGTCAGGATGTCGTCAGGAAGATACGTGAGCGTGTCGAAAAACATCATCCGCTCGCGAAAGTCTTGAGTTCGAGGCCAACGGGCCGGGTTCGAGAGAATCGTCGACGGTTCACGTCCGCCGATGACGATCTCGTCGGGTGCCGGCCAATGGGACACGAGCCGACGGTAGAAGGCCTCGGCACTTTCTTCACTGAGAACCTCTGCCGCTTTCAGAATGCGATCGCCGACGGCGTGGAAGCGGAACTTCCGAGGAAAACGACGCATGGTCTGGTCGAAAATTCCGGCCGGAATCTTTCGAAGGACCGCGGCGGCGAAGCGCCTGAGATGAGGCGGCATGCGATGCATCCTCCGCCAGAGCCGAGAGCCCAGCGCATATCGGTTGTAGCCATAGAACAACTCGTCGCCACCATCACCGGAAAGGCTCACGGTCACCTTGCTGCGGGCGAGACGGCTCACCAGATAGGTCGGAATCTGAGAAGAGTCCGAAAACGGCTCGTCCCAGATCGCAGGGAGATCCGGCACGACCCGGAGCGCATCCTCCGGAGTCACGTACCACTCGGTGTGGTCCGTTCCGAGGTGCGACGCGATCTGCTTCGCGTAAGGGGCTTCATCGTAGGCACGCTCGCTGAAGCCGATGCTGAAGGTCTTCACCGGTTGGGAGCTTTGCGTCTGCATCAATGCCACCACGGTGCTCGAGTCGATGCCCCCGGAGAGGAACGCACCGAGCGGGACGTCCGCAAGCATGCGCGAGCGCACCGCGTCGCGAAGCAGTTCGTCGAGTTGGTCGACCGCTTCCGCCGGATCGCGATGCCCGGAACGATCCGATCCTTCGACCACGGATCGAAGATCCCAGTAGCAGCGAGGATCGCCGACGGACCTTCCGCCCTGGCCGACCACGAGGAAATGCGCTGGAAGGAGCTTTTGAATCCCGCGGTAAATCGACCAGGGAGCGGGGATGTAGTTGTGTCTCAGATAGAGACAGAGGGCATCCCGATCCACCTCTCCGCTCCACCCCGGATATCCATCGAACGCCTTCAATTCGGAAGCGAACAGAAACGCATCGCCAGCGCGACCGTAATAGAGCGGCTTCTCCCCCGCCCGGTCACGGGCAAGGTAAAGCTGTCGCGCGCTGCCGTCCCAGTACGCGAATGCGAACATGCCATTCAGCCGGCCGAGAGTGCGCTCGACTCCCCATTCCATCAGCCCCGCGAGCAGTGTCTCCGTATCGGAGTGGCCTTTCCAGCCGGCGAATCCGCGATCGCGTTCGAGCTCCTCGCGCAGCTCGGCATGATTGTAGATCTCCCCGTTGTACACGACAGCGAAGCGCCCGCATCTCGAGACCATCGGCTGGTGCCCTGCAGTTGATACGTCGATGATCGAGAGACGTCTGTGGCCGAACGCGATTCCGGCTTCGCGATCCTCCCATGTCCCGCCATCGTCGGGACCGCGGTGCTCCAGACGTCCCGCCATCGCTCCGGCGATTCGCGTCAGCTCAGAGGTGTTCTCCGAGTTCCAAAATCCTGCGATTCCGCACATCAAAACTCCCGTGGGGTTGCTGCCGTGTCGTCGTACACCCTCGTGTACGCATCCAGTGTGTCGTTCAGTTCGAATCGCGAGACGATTCGCTCGCGGGCCCGGAGCCCCAGGGTCCTCCGAAGGGAGGGATCCTTCTGCAGGAGCTGGAAAATCGCAGCGGCCATCGCCCTCTCGTCCCCCGCCGGAACGGCCGCCCCGGTCGTGCCCAGGATCTCGCGACACTCTCCGACATCAGTCGCGACGCACGGTACACCGCACGCCATCGCTTCCGCCAGCGCGTTCGGAAACGCCTCGGCTCGGGAACTGAGACAGAATACGTCGAAGGCAGGAAGCACCCGTTCGATGTCGGATCGTTCTTCCAGCAGGTGCACTCGACCATTCGGGGACGCTCCGAGTGCCGTTGGTATCCGGTCGCGCAGCGTTCCGGCTCCGCGACCGACGATTACGAAGTGAACGTTCGGCATCGCCGACCCGACACGAGCCGCCGCACGCAAAAAGGTTTGATGATCCTTGATCGGGTGAACTCTCGCGACATGACCGACGACGAGCGCTTGCTCGGAGATGCAGTGCTCGCGTCGAAATTCTGCACGCGCAACCCCGTCGGGTCGCCAGTGTGCCGAATCGAATCCATTCGGGATCACCAGAGACTCGCTCCCATCGAAACCGAACATCTCGTGCTGCACG
This sequence comes from uncultured Acidobacteriota bacterium, assembly GCA_963741955.1. Taxonomy (GTDB): domain Bacteria; phylum Acidobacteriota; class Thermoanaerobaculia; order Gp7-AA8; family Gp7-AA8; genus CAVUKB01. The sequence goes on along the minus strand of CAVUKB010000009.1, from coordinate 10,151 downwards.
CGGGAGCGTTCGCAGTTGTAAAGGACGCGAGCGACCCGAGATACCAGAAATCTGCTCACGTGAAGTACCAGCCGGGTCCTGACCCTTTCATTCCTCGGTTCATACAGTGAGTGCCGTACGTTCCACAGCACCGGAATTCTCTCTCCGACGGCGATGCCGAGGATGCTCGCAACCAGGTTTCCGTGATACATCCAGCCCTGAATCAGATCCGGACGAATCTCGCGGACTTTCCTCACGGCTCGAGCCAGAGGTCCCGGCCTCAGGCTGGTCTTCTTCATACCGAGCGAGATCACCGTGAATCCTGCGTTGGTCAGGATCGGGCCGTACGTTCCGGCATCCGACATCGACAATACGACGTCGTGAGAGCGTCGCCGGTCGGAGGTCAGGAGCGTGCAAAGGGTACGCTCTGCCCCCCCTCGGCTCAGGTCCGTGATGACATGGAGGACTCTCGTCACGACAGGAACCGTCGCGGGCCTCTGGTTGCGAATCGCATTGCCGATTCTTCGTCGCGGGCCGTGATCCGTTCGAGACGGGTAGTCGGGTCGATGCGACCGATCAGGCGTCGCTCGGCCACTGTATGCCGGTGGTACACGATTCCGGCCGCCAGGAGGACCGCAAGCCCGAGGTAGGCGAGCGCGATCGGTCGCACGAATCGCCGTGCGGACGCGGCGCCTGTGGCAGCAGCCAGAATCATCACCGGCATGATCATCTCGCGCTGCCGGAATGCATCTCCTCTTCCTCGGGCCATCAGGATCACGGCGAAAATGACGGACGTCATCATGAGGATTCTGAGCGGCCGGGAACCTCGGAAAGAAAGCACCATCCCGAGCGCGATGAGCGGGAAGATGGCGTACCAGAGCCACATCGAGACCGACTGCCACGCATCACCATAGGATCGAACCCTTCCCCAGGCGAACGGTCCGAGCGTAAACCGGACGATGTTTCCGAAGACCGACGGAGGTTCCGTGCGAATGGAGCGCGGCTCGGGTCTCGAGTGCTCCGCGTCGCGAAACTCGGGCGGCACGTCAGCACGCGATTCATCCCGCGAGACACTTCGATCTTCTGCGACTCCCGACGCCGGTTCCGCGCCCCGGATCCTCCGAAGCTCTCTCGCCTGCGCTTCGTGCATCTGCTCCGGAGGCTTTCGCCAGGGAATCCGCTTCATCACGTGCCCGGCAGGATCGTACGCCTGGATCATGCCGATCACATTCGGGTAGTCCATGGCGACGAAAATCGCCTCGCAGGCGGCGAAGACGGCGATCAAACCAAGCGCGGGCGCGAGTAACCGTTTCCTTCTCAGGATCACCATCGAGATTCCGGTGAGCGCGACACCGACCGCCACAATGAACTCCGCGTACGCACGGGTAAAGCGCAACGCAGCGAGTACCGCGAGAAGCGGGATCAGATCGAAGTTGCGCCCGGAACTGATTCGTACGATCAGCCAAGTCGCCGCGAGAAGAAGAAACCAGACCATGGAGTCGCGCAACACGGCTTTGGAGGACCATCCTACGGACAGCGGCCAGAACGCGTACAGGATCGCAGTCAGGATGGCGATCTTCTCGTCGGCAATCAATCGCGCGACCTGGTACAACATCACCGTGGTCAGCGCTCCGAAGAGCACGAGCAGCACCCTCCCAACAAGGAGAGACTCTCCAAAGACGAGGTAGCTCAACCCGAGCAGATTGTCAAATCCCACATTCCATCGACCTGCCAGCGAGTATGCGGAGATGTCGGGGAATCGTCCGTGAACCCATGCGTGAACGAGGTATCTGGCCCACCGGTCGTAGCTCCACGCGTCCGGGCTGCCCCCGTAGGGATCTCCATGCAAAACACCGGACCAGAAGAAGCCGATCGTGGCGACGAAGCGGACGGCGAACGCGATCGCGAAGAAATCCGTCGCGATTCGGAGCGATTCGGAATGTCTGAATCCTCGGTACCACACCGCCGCAGCCACCGCGCAGATTGCGCCGACGAACTCGACGTACCCGAGGTCCCGGAATCGTGGCATGAGCAGCAACGCGAGAGCGAGGCTCGCTGCCATGGCCACCCAGGCCGCGGCGTCCAGCAAACGCCCCATGGGCCAGCGGGTTCCGTACGATTCCGCACTGTTTCGATCGATCGTCGACATACCGGTCATACTGGTCATGCTGGTCAGGATGCCGTCGCAGCGATTCGCGGACCTCTCTGGATGAGTCGGGCTCAGTTCGACCGCACCAGAGCGGCCAGAATCGCCTCGGTGGAGTCGACCATCGCATCGAGTCCGAAACGCGATTCGATACTCTTCCGGATTGAATCCGCGGAGCCGCGTCGCGCGAGCTGCTCCGTAATCGCCTCTGCCAACCGCCCAGCGTTTTTCGGCGGAATCACCGTTCCGACGGGTCCGACGATTCGGGCGGAATCCCCTACGTCCGTGACCACGCATGGTACCCCGCACGCCATCGCCTCCGCAATGACGTTCGAAAAACCCTCGCTGCTGCGCGATGGCGAGACCAGGAGATCGATCGCGTTGTAGATGTCTTCGACGTTCTCACGTGCGGCAAACCACCGAACGCGATCACGGACACCGAGCTCACGCACCAGTTGGCGAAGCGAGGAGCGATACGTTTCCGGTCCGTTCCCGACACAGGCCAGGTGGAGGCGCCGGTCGGAATGGGCGACCATCGCAAAACCCCGGAGGAGCGTCGGGAGGTCTTTCATCGGATCGATCCGCCCGACGAAACCGAGCACGATGTCCTCCGGATCGAATCCCATGGCTTGCCGGCCCACGGACCGTCGCTCCCCCATCGGGCGAAACCTCCGGCAGTCAATTCCATTGGGAACCACCGCGATCCGTTCGGGTGAGACTCCTTCCCCCAACAGCTCGTTCCGGGCGGCGAAGGAATTACAGACGATCCTGTCCGGAACACCAACCCGCGCGCCGACCAACGCCAGCCGATGAGTGATGCGGCTCACACCCCCGTAGAGCGACAGTTCCACACGCGACGCACGAACACCCCAAACAATCCTCCATTTCGCACCGGGAATCTTCAACAACATAGTCAGAAGGTTCTGCATCGGGAGAAACGAATAGATCACGTGGGGACGAATCGAACAGAAGGCTCGCACGAAACGCCAGCCGAAGCCCACCAGGTCGCCACGGCCGCGTTTCCCCAGCGACACGCACTCTACGGCAGTCCCCTGGAGATCGCGCTTCAGCTCATCGTGGTCGTACAAGGTGACCAGATGGACCCGATGTCCCCGTTCCGCGAGCCCGCGCGCGAGCATCGTCACCTGCCTCTCCGCTCCGCCGAACGCGAGCGAATGGATCAGGAGCGCGACTTTCAACCGTCCCTCCCCGACCGGGAGGCGAGCGACTGGGTAACCACTGCATCCCACCGGGAAAGCACATGCGCGGGAGAAAGGCGCTCTCCGATCGAAACGGCATTCCGACCGAGCGTCTCCCGAAGCCGTTCATCGTTCATGAGCGTGTCCAGAGCGTCTGCAATGGCCTCCGGATTCTCGGTCGCGACGAGTAGACCATCGGTTCCGTGCGCAACGATCTCCCTCGGCCCCAGTGGACAATCGGTCGCGATGACGGGGCAGCCAGCGGCCATCGCCTCGCAGAGCGCGTTCGGAAAGCCCTCGTGCCGGGACGGAAGCGCGAAGATTCCAGCCTCCGCGAGCACCTCGCGTGCATCCGCCACCCTGCCACGGAGCGTAATGCGCAAGGACATGCCCAGACGTCGGATCTGCTCCTCGAGCTCAGGACGGACGGGACCGTCACCATAGATCACGAGATCCCATTCGGAGTGCCGACTGGCAACTCGCGAGAAACCTTCGATCAGCAGATCGAAGCCCTTCTCCCGCGAAAGCCTCCCCACCCCGACCACGATCCGCGACCCCACGCGTCGTGGAGGTCCGGGCTCCACGGGATTCGGAATCACGGTGGTCCGACCAGAGATCGCCGGAGCGAAATACACTCCGGCCGCCGCAGTTTGCACGACGATCCGATCCGCCAGGCGGTACGCCACGTTGCGCAAGAAACGCCAGGCGCTTCCGATGGGAGCCTGCGCCGGAGCCGTTCGCTCTGATACGATCACCGGCCAGCCGCATCCGATCGACGCGAAGACGGCAAGAACATTCGTGACGTCGATGAAACTGACCACGACGTCGGGCCTGATCATTCGTAACACCTTCCGGAGCATCAGGATTCGGCGAATGTTGTTCGTCAATCCGGCCAGAAGGTTCTCGGAACGGCGGGTCACTCCCAGCGAGTGGAGCCTTATGGGCTCGTCCAGCGGCCAGTAGGGGCGAGGTCTCGAGTGATCGAGAACCACGACGTCCACTGCGACGTCACGGCTCGCCCAATGATTGGCCAGCCTGGTCAGCACCCTTTCCGCTCCTCCCGGATGCACGAGGGATCCGATCACCAGACAGACGCGACGGTCCCGAAGCTCCTCGTACGTCACGACAGACTCCGCGTCGACACCGACCGGAACAGATCGAGCAGTCTCGCGGCGATCACCGCCGTGTCGAACCGTGTGACTGCGAGCGCTCTTCCGTTCCTCCCGAGCCGCAGCCTCAGATCGCGGTCTACGTGGAGTGCCATCAGCGCGTCCAACCACTCTTCCTCCGTACGGACACCGAATCCGACCTCTCCCATCCGCAGAAGATCCGAGTTCATGCCGACGTCCGTCACGACGACGGGAATTCCGGAGGCCATGTACTGGAGCATCTTGAAACTGCACTTGCCGCGCGCCCATTCGTCGAATGAAAGCGGCATCAGCCCGACGTCGATCTCGCGGAGCGCGTCCGATTCGTTCTGCGTGCTCCAGGGTACGAATCGGACGCGATCGGTTCGAATGCAACGAAACTCGGGTGGCCTTTCCGCGATGATGGTGATCTCCGCTCCCGTTTCCTGTAGAAACCGGTTGAGCGGCTGCTCGATCGCATAGAGGTAAGTAAGATTCGAAGCGATCCCCGTCCACCCGATCCGGAGCGGTCCATCGGCTCGTGCGTCCGACGGACGGAAACGAGCCGTGTCCACCGCCGTGGGAACGATCTCCACGTTCACCGCGAACTGCGACAACCACCCCGCAATATACGAGTTCCCCGCGAGCACTACTGCCGAACGGCGGGCGATTCGTTCGACCCCACGCGCTGCGTAGGGTCCTCCGAGCCAGATCGCGTCATCGACGTCGAACACGAGCGGCTTCGCGAGAAACCGTTCGAGGGACTGACGCCCCGGGATGAGCTCTCTTTCGAGCCAGGTCACGTCGGCGAATTGGCTTCCGAGCACTCCGGGAACTCGCGATGCGAGCTTCGCGAGGGTCAGACCTCCATAGAGGAGCCTTCTGGCCGGCCTGCTGCGTAGAGCCAAGCCGGGCCCGAGGTCACGATATTTGTCGACTCTCGGAATGTACTCCCGTACATCAACCCCTCCATCCCGGAGGTGCTCCACGTACTGTCGAACCCGGAATCGAGACGACGGAACCCGCAACCCCGACGTCAACGCCGCAACCCGAATCAAGGCCTCCCCCACCACCGGCTCGACCCGACCGAACCCGCTGATTCGAGGACCTTCGAGCTCGCAACCTCCCCGGAAGTCGGTGCTGCGGTTCTCCGAAACCAACCGTCGAGCAAGCTCGTCACCATCACCCCACCTCCTCCGGCCGCGCCCACACGGTCATCCTCCCAGTCTGCCCGATCGATGCGAGAAGCCAGGCTGCGGGAAAGAGAAGGTCGTGAGAACGCCCGGACCGCTCAGGGTACGCCACCAGCGACGCTCCCACAGAGCGGAAACCGCGATCTCGAAGAGCATAGCCGATACTGGCCACGAGGTTACTGATGGTCCGCTGATGAATCACCTGCTCGAGAACCCACCCGGAGTGGTCGAGCAACTTCCGAAGGGTCCGTGGAGTGTAGTGGTAGAGATGCGTCGGCAGTTGAAGCGCGTACCATGCGTCCCGGAAGACCGCGAACTCCAGCGAGCCGGCATTCGGCACCGAAAACACCAGCCAGCCATCCGGACGGATCCAGCGTCGAAGCCGGCGGAGGACTGCGAGAGGCTCGTAGAGATGCTCCAGAGCCATCCACGCAACGATCAGGTCGAAGCGCGCCTCGGGTTCCGGAGCGTCCTCGACACGACCCTCGAAGACTCGATGGCCGAGGCGCCGAGCCGAGTCCGCGGCGGCGGAAGAAAACTCGATTCCCTCCACCGACCACCCCTCGCTCGCCATTCGGTGGAGATACGATCCTGACGCACAGCCGATCTCGAGCATCCGGCCCGCTGGCATCCCCGGGAGCGCTTCCGCGCGTGTGTCGAGAAGAGCCCGGACCGTCCTTTTCCACGAACGTCTGGATGTCGCGTGTGGTCTCCCGGTGACCCGGGTGTACAGGTGCGGCGAATAGTCGCTGGGGTAGAAAGCTCCCATCGATCCGGGAGCCGGACGAGGATCCGTCCGCATCAGCCCGCAACCGCGACAGCGAACCACGCGGAACTCCCCCGGGAGGCCATGGAGACGATCCGTTCCGGTGAACAGGAACTCGTCGCCGGCTTCACACGACAGTGGACAGGGCCGGCTCTCCATCTCCATCGAAAGAACCTGCACCGTCATTTTTCCGCCACGACGGCCCATCCGAACGGGTCGTCCTTTTCCTTTTCGAACCGGTCCAGGAAGAGGCAGAGTCGCTGCGCCAGCGGTACGAAAAGCTTTGCGGCGAACTTCAACGGCAAGAGTGCGACACCCGCCCAATTGATCTTCCCCGCCACAAGGCCCGCCCCAGGGATGACCGCGAGCGCACGTGGAAGCTCGTAGGCCCAGCGGATGAACATCCCGCCGAAGGGCTCGACCGTCACTTTCGAGAAACCGGCTCTGATCAGGAGCGACTGCAGACCGAACGACGTGTACCGGAAGAAGTCGTATGGTTGTTGATGCTGGGGATGCGACATCGGCGCGGTTAGATAGAGCTTTCCTCCCGGGCGGAGCACCCGGTGAATCTCGACCAGCGATTCGGCGGGAAGCTCGAGATGCTCGAGAACCTGCGTGCAGAGCACCGCGTCGAATCGGTCGCTCTCCAGGCCCATTCGGTGCAGCGCTGCGATCACATCGAGGTTTCCGTAGTTCCACGAACTGTCGCCGACGCCGAGGTCCACCGCAGTGTACCGGCAGTGGGAGAAGAAGCTCTTGTAGACGCACTCACCCGCTCCCGCGTCGAGAACGCGCACCCCTTCGGGGAGTTCTCCAGCGACCGAGCGCACGAATCCGGTGACGTACCATCGTCCGAGGTCCGCCATCTTCCCGTGCCGGGTGAAGTCTTCATGCAGGCTCATCGACCAGTGGAATCCTCCGCCTGAGATTTCGCTCCATCAGAATGTACTGCAGAGCGGTATTGACGATCACGAACGCGCTCGTCGCAATCGCCAGGGCGATCACTCCGAACCGCAGGTACGCGATGATCTTCAGGGGAACGTATACGGTATAGGTCACGATTCCGAGACGCGTCGGGGTTCTGGTGTCTCCCTCGGAGTAGAACGCGACGGACGTGACCTGCCCGAGAGCTCCGGCGACGAAGACCCCCACCAGCGCGACCATCACCTTCCAGAGGAAGTCGACGTTCTGAGCGGTGACCCCGCCGTGTCCGATCACCAGGCTCAGAACCTCTCTTCCGATGAAGACGAACGCCACGTAACCTCCTCCGGTCAGCGCACCGATCCAGGCGAGCCGCTGACGGTAGAGGACCCGGAATGCTCCCCAGTTCCGATTCTTCGCCTCCGTCGACAGAAGAGGGACGAGAGGCGCGGCGAGCGCATTGTTCACGATCTTCGTGGCCGCGCCAAACATCTGCTGTCCCAGGTAGAGCAGCGAGAGCTCACCTGCCGGTGACATCGACGCGAGGACGCGGTCGAGCACCGGATCAGTTTTGTAGTAGGCCGTTCCGACCAGCAGCGGCTGCAGGCGTTTCCACGCCTCACGAACCGTCGCGCGCGCGCGGGCAGCACGCGAAGGCCAACCGAGCCCGGGAAGGAGGAACGCGAACTGCAACACCGCGCGCCCGACGTAGGTCCAGGCCGCGGCAACGATCCCGATTCGCGGCAGCAGCCACACCAGGAGCCCGAGAGCGAGAACGGTCGCGACGAACTGACTCCCGTCCGCCCAGATGAAGCGTTTCTGCGAATGGTTGAAAGCCCAGAGAACGCCGGACAGGCCGGCAAAGAGCATTCCGACCGCCTGGATCCGCGTCAGCTGCACCAGCAGCGCCGCACCGTCCGTCCGGAAGCCGGGGAACAGGAGAGGTGCCCAGAGCGGCGCGAAAACCACGAGAACGAGGGTGACCGCTCCAAACAGGATTCCGATGAACGCCATCAGGGTCCACGCATCGGCTCGCGCCTCCGTCGGATCGTTGCCCGAGAGAAGCGGAACCAGCACGTGCATCAGCGATCCGCTCACCATCGCCAGAACGAGTTGCGGAATCGCGAGGCCTGCGTAGAGGGCGTCGGTCGAGAGTCCCGGACCAATCGTCACGATGATGAACCACTGATTGACGAAAGTGACGAGGATCGAGAGGGCGGCGATCACGCCGAGAACAAATGCCTGTCTCATGAGTAGTCGCTCGAAGAACGGCGCGTCGAGAGGCCCGGACGGTCGAAGCCGTCGTCACCGGAGCAGTTCGTCGCGGTGTTCGGCATTCTAACCCGTGGCGTGCGCGAGATCACGCTCCGCGGACGAGGGAACATCGAGCCCGATCGGGAGGTGCCTCGCCGGCCTCGATCGCACCACCAGTCGGGAATTCCGTCCCCGAACTGCCCGGCCCGCGTTTCTCACACCGTGCGGGTCGCTCAGCGGAAATATCCGCTGACGTCGACTACCAGTTGCGCGGTCGTCCCCGTCCCGGTTCCGAGATAGACCGTGAAGTTCCAGGTCGGATCGATGGTGGCAGGAAGAATCGCGCCGTTCGCGATCGCCGGATCCCCCGCCTCGAAATTCAGCGTCGCGACCATCGGCATGGGGGTGTTGTACGGATACAGCCGGATATGACCCGTTCCGGTCGGACTCACGACCACCACGTTCACCACCACGGCCTTTGCATCGGTGGGGACTCCACAGATCCCGTTGATCGGAAACGATCTGACTGCACCGCCCGCCAGAGCCGGTCCGCCGGTGGCTCCCGTCGCGCCGCGCGTGTCGATCACCCGGCAAGGCGTAACGGAATAGAACTGGTACGGCCCGGCAGCAAAGAGCGTCCCGGAAGCCAGCACCACACTGAGAGCAAAGAAGAGCAGTCGAAGCATTCTTGCGTTCATGGAATTCCCTCTCATTGGAAGTAGCCGTTCACGTCAATGACCAGGTCCGCGGTTCCGCCGCCCTGCGCACAATAGATCGTCAAGTCACCGGATGCGCCGAGGGGGACGATCGCATTGTTTGCGCGGGTCCGTCCGGCCACGTAGTTGATGGTCGCAGCGAGCGGCAGGGTCGTTCCGCCTGGATACGCGGTGAAGAATCCGGGGCCATTCGTCGGATCGACGACGGCCACGTTCATCGAGACCGCCTTCGCGGAACTCGGAATTCCGCACCGGCCGGTGAACATGAACGTCCTCGCCGCACCGGAGATCAGAGATGGTCCGCCATAAAGACCTGTCGCGGTGAACGGTACGAGCATTCCCGGAACGCGATCTGCACCGGAGGCGAGTCGAGGCGGCGCGTTGCGCACCACCTCGACTTGCCGATTGCGCACCAACTGCCGGGAGTCTGATCCGTGTGGCGCGACCTCTCTCTCACACTACTTCTGCTGCGATTCCAGCACGTCGTCCGGCAGATGAGATTGCTCGATGCCGAGAGATTCGGGCTCCCCATACAGCTCGGGGTGAAGATACGTTCCCCGCTCGGCGTCCGGTTTCCACTGCTCGACCGGGATTCGATGAGCATCCGCGTACGGATCGTGACGCACCCCCGTGACTTGCCATGAAACTTTCTGGCCGGGCTGTCCTCCGGCGATGGTGAAGTGGTTGTTCGCGATCTCGTCCGCCACGTAGAGGCGAGGGGCCGGGGATCCGATTGCGGTGAGCTGATAGCGAAAATCACGGTTCAACGCCTGGAACCATTCGGGCATCGTGATCACCGCTGTGCCTTCCGGGCCGAGCACGACCACCCCGTTATAGATGTTCATCATGT
>CAVUKB010000008.1:0-23486 GCA_963741955.1 uncultured Acidobacteriota bacterium | reverse complement strand
TACGAGATACGGACCGCAGGGATAGACCCGCGGAAAGTAGGCAGGTCCCGGAAGGACTTCGCCTCGGCTCTTGAGCCAGTTGTCCATGAATGCGTACTGCATCTGGGTCACGGCGGGACCTTCGACGCGCACCACGGTCTCTCGCCAATGATCGGGAGTATCGGCGTCGCCCTGCCATAAATCCGCAATTCCGAATCCTCCGCAGAAGCCGATCCTTCCATCGACGATCAACAGCTTCCGGTGAGTCCGGTGGTTGATTCGCGAGAGGTTGTACCAGCGGATCGAGTGATACCAGGTGATGTCGATTCCGTTCTGCGAGAGAAAGTCGATCAGTGCCTGAGACATCGTTGCGGATCCGACCGAGTCGAGGATCACCTTGACGCTCACTCCGGCCCGCGCGCGTTCCGCCAACGCTTCGGCGAATGTCCTTCCTACCTCTCCGTCCCAGTAGATGTAGAACTCGAGCGTGATGGTTTGTTTCGATTCGCGAATCGCTTCGAGCATCGACGGAAAAAATCGGACACCGTTGTTCAGCACTTCGACGCGATTGCCGTCGAGCAGAGGAGCTCCGGTCATCGCCTCGATGGAGCGAGGAAACGCTTCATCCCGCACTCCGAACTGATGGCGCAGCTGATAGTGAAGCGGCGCCTTCCGTCGCACGATCGGCAGCGTCGGCCTTCGAGGATATTTGGACCGCTTGTTCTTTCGAAACAGCATCAGACTGTCCGCCCAGCGTGCTGAAGGAGGAAGATCACACCGAGGATGATGGCCGACAGAATCAACACGGAGATCACGAAGCAGATCACGATCGCGATCACGGCGCCGGCGACGATGTCGCCACCGCTGCGCGGCGGACGTCTCCGATCACGATGGCCGATGACGATCCCGACGTTCCCGACGTTCTCGGTGAAGAAAAGATCGAAGACGTCTCCGGCCAGCGGAATGGCGCCGACGATCATGTCGATGGCGATGTTCATCAGCATCCGCGCGATCCAGCGGAGCGGGACTCGATGACGGATCGCCCCGATCACGATCCAGAAGGAGAGGATTCCGCCGATGACGTCGCCGACTCCGGGGATCAGGCCGAGCGCGGCATCCAGCCCCACTCTCCGCCGAGTTCCGGGGATCGGGACGGCGGCGTCGAGGAGGACCGCGAATCGGCGCAGCGCCACCAGGTCCGGCGGGAGCGTTTCATCCGGTTCGTAGACTTCCGGAATGATCGGTTCTGGCATTCTTCTCCGACATTATGCAATGCCCCTGCTCACGGCGGACAGAACCGTCGTTCCGGTCTCTACTTTGCAGCAGAGGGGGTCGCGGAATCCCGGGGGGAGAGCGATACTCTGAAGAGCGAAAACGTGACCCTCGGTACCGGATCGTGCCGGTGCAGACCACGGCTGACCGTGCAGGCGACGGCCTCCCGGGGTGGTTCTCCGTTCCCTCGTCTATACTGGGACGGAACTCGGGCAAACCGAACCGGTCGCGGGAGGATATGAGCGAGCAACCGCAACACCCCGGCGGACGCCGATCGGCCAGCGAGTGGATTCAGGATCTCAGACGGAATCTCCTCTCGTTCTGGACGGACGAAGCGGTCCTGATCTACCGGAGGAGCGCCCAGGGACAGCACCGCTTCCGAATCCATGCGATCGAGGGGGTTCTCTTCCTGCGCGAAGTGGTGCGCGAGTCCCTTCGAAACCAGATCCTGACCCGTGCCGCGTCGCTGGCGTACACCACTCTCCTCTCACTCGTTCCCCTGGTGGTGGCGTTTTCCTACGTCATCCGGAACTATTTCGCTCGCCTTTTCCCGACTTCCGGGCCCAGCTCGACACGATCCTGAACCTCATTGTCCCGTATCGGTCCGGCGAGATCGCGTACCACATCAATCGGTTCGCACAGAACGCCGAGACCGCATCCACATTCGGCGCGGTCGTGTTTCTCCTGATCTCGTTCGAGCTCTTCATGGCCGTTGAAGACGCGGTGAACAAGATCTGGAAGGTGCCGAAAGCGCGTGGCTACCGCCAGAAGCTGCGCGCCTTCACCATGTTGCTGTTCTGGGGACCGCTTCTGATCGGCCTTTCCTTCACCACCACCTCATCTCTGCAGAAGAGCCCGTACGTCAGCCGGTACGTCAGTAGCGATCTCATTCTCGCGCTTCTGCCACTGCTGATGCTCTTCGTTGCATTCACCATGCTGTTCTGGCTGGTCCCTGCCACTCGTGCGACATTCAAGGCCGCGCTCCTCGGGTCAGCCATCACTTCCATTCTCTTCGAGCTCGTTCGAAGCGCGTTCGGCTGGTACACCGCACGCCTCTTCGCCGGCCTGAATGTATCTATGGGACTCTCGGCCTCCTGATCGTCTTTCTCGTCGCTCTCGAGTTGATGTGGGTGATCGTTCTCCTCGGCGTCGAGATCAGCTTCGTTTTCAGAACCTCAGAGGAGTGCTCCGCGCCTCCGAGCTTCAGCTTCACGAGGACCCGCGCTACGACACCTACTTCGCACTCCGCTCGCTGGTCGAGATCACGCGCCGTTTCGATGCGGGAAGACGCGCCTTCCTCCTACCGTCTGGCGGAAGAGTTCGGAGCGACCGACCGGCAGATGGTCAACGTCCTCCGCCGGCTCGAAGACCAGCAGCTCGTCAAGGAGATCGGAGGCGACTGGGAAGGCTTCGTCCCAGGCTTCGATCCGGACAAGATCTCCGTGGAAGAGGTCCTCCGGGTGATGGAAGGAGGCAACCGCGAGCTCCCATTGACGGGAGAGGAAGACAGGGTGAAGGAGTCGATCTCGCGTCTCTTCTCCGCCTTCGACGACTGCGTGGTGAAGACCCTCGGGGCGGTGACGATCACTCAGCTGGTGAGGGAAGTTCACGGACCACGGCGTCCGCTCGGCGCGGAAGAGGACATCCGCCGTTTCCGTCCCTGACCGGCTCCCCGGGCGTGCGCCGCCTCCGAACTCCCCATTGTTCCGAAGTCATTCTTCCGCGGCGATCGGTCCGCGAGTCCTTCGCATCGCGCGAATCCGCCGGCCCACTTCGAGTGCCGTGGTGGTTCCGACGAGCCACGCGACTCCGGCGGCGATTCCTGCACCGATGTCGGAGATCCAGTGAACGCCGAGGTAGAGGCGTGAACTGCTGATCGCGAGAACCATGGTCGTGGCGAACGCGAACGCCGCGGAGCGGACGCTCCAGCGGGCGGCGATGCGGAAGACCACCCAGGCGAGTGCGCCGTACAGGGCTGTGGATCCGAGCGCGTGACCACTGGGAAACGAAAACCCGTGTGCTTTCATCAGAGCCTCGGCCAGATCGGGACGCGCGCGGTGGAAGAAGCTCTTCAGCTCGAGGTCGAGCAGACCGGCGCCGACTGTGGTCGCCACCACGTACATCGCGAGTGCACGTTGTCGCTTCCACATCAGAATCGCGGCGACGACGAGTGTGATGATTCCGACACCCCACGGTGTCCCGATCCAGGTCATCGTAGTGAAGAACGCCGTCGCGGAGCGGCCGCGGAAGTAGAGTGCCTGGGCGTGCACCTGCTGATCGACTGCCGCCAGTGCGGGACTGCGGCCGTGAACCATCTCCGCCAGATCGAGAAAGCCGTCCCCTGCCACCATTGCGGCTCCGATCGCGATCGCGAGAATGATGACGATCGGGAGGTAGTCGACCGCACCGCCGAGCCGGTGCCGGAGCACGCCGATCCGTGCAGCCGCCCACGACCAGCGGACCCCACTCGAGTGGTCCTCCTCCAGATCCCGCGCGCGAGACGGCCCGCGGCGGGAAGGGAGAAAGCGAAGACGAGCCAGAAGCCGAGGAAGAAGCCGGCGAAAAAGAGCCACGGGAGGAACGGTGCGACGGCAGAAGGGAGCGCGACAAAAGCGGTTGTGGCTGGATGTGCGGCGATGGCAGTCGGCAATTGAATCTCTCGGTCGACGGCGCGAGTGGAGGTCGGGGAGCCCGGTCAGAAGCCGCCCGACATGTACTTCCACTGCACGATCTTGTCGTTGATCTCCCGAAGCCGCCGCGTGATCATCCGGCACAGCAGATTCAGGAACTGCAGTGATTCGTGCGGATCCATTGCCAGGATCTCGTTGAGCGTCGCGCGATCGATCGAAAGGACGGTTGCGTCCGCTTCGTGGGCCTTCGCGTCGGCGGAACGGACGCTCTCGTCGATCAGCGCCATCTCGCCGAAGAAATCGCCCCGATCGAGCACCGCGAGCGCTTCCTCCCCGACGCCCGGGATGAACTTGGAAATACGGACGCGGCCATCGAGAATGATGTAGAGCTTGTCGCCCTGTTCTCCTTCCCCGCATGATCATCGACCCGGAGCGGAATCGCTCTTCGCTCGAGAACGTGGCCAGGAGCTTCATTTCCGCCGCGGAGAGACCACGCTCACCGCGAACAGGTCCACCTTGTCTTCCGAACGGACCCGCACCTCCTGAGTTTCGCGGACTCCTTCGATCTTCTTCCGGCCGCCGCCTCGTTTCGCGTCTTCGACGAAGAACGACTTCAGCTGTTCGTTCGCGTCGCGTACCTTTTCGGAGAGCGATCGCCAGAACGCCCAGTGGAGTGCCACCGCGATCTCCTTGTCCTCGTCCATCATCTGGTCGAGCGCACTGAAGGAGAAGGAGTAACAGGCGGCGTCGGAGAGGGGATCGCGTCGGACGAGCGGTGGGTCCGGTCGATGAAATTCATCTCGCCGACGATCTTGTCCGCTCCGATCTCCGCAAGTCGCTGCGCACCGAACGGCGTCTCCTTGCGCACTTCGATCCGTCCCTCGCGGATGATGTAGAAGTCCATGGAACGATCGTTCTCGTGGAAGAGAAACTCGCCCGATTTCGATTCGACCAGCCTCGCGAAACGGGAGAGGCGAAGATCTGTTCGTCTTTCATGTGGCGGAACGTGCCGAAGCTTTCAGCTCCGACGCGATCTGGATCAGATTCTCCCGCTTCTCCACGTCGCGATTGACCTTCGCGACGATTGCCCGTAGCTTTTCCGCTCGACTCGGAAGAGGTTCTCTTTCCGGAACTCCAGGCGTTCAGTACAGAGCTGGAGATGTTCGACCCGGTCCCGGATTCGGGCATTCAGCTCTTTGGTCTCGAGGAGAGGATCCGCTTGAGCGTGTTGATCATCCGGCGGATCGGCTCTGACCCCTCTCCCTTCTGGTCGGTGGAGAGAAGGAACGCATCGATGAAATCGTCGAGGGCATCGCCGAACCGTTTGAGCTCGAACTGGATCCGCCCGGAGAGCTGGCCAGCTCCCGGTCGAACGGGTTGAACTTTCGTGCGATCCGGATCTCGTCCCACGACTGCTCCTCCATTCCCCCCTCCGAGAAGTAGAGTCTGCCGAGAATCTCGTAGGGGCGGTGACTGTGGCGTCTTCAGCTTGGCGATCTCGAGCAGCTCGATCGCCTTCGTGGTCTGGTCCTTCTCGATGTAATGCTGGGCAAGACCGATGTATTGGGACGAGTCGATCTCGTCGCGCGACCGCTTGGCGTTGATGTCCCGCCGCACCTGTTCGACGCGGGTGGCCTCCGACTGCTTCTTCAGATCGACCACCCGAGCCAGGTTGATCCGGAGCGAGACCGATCCGGGCGTGAGTTTGCACGCCATCTCGTACAGGTGGATCGCCTCGTCGTACATCGACTGATCGGCGTAGCGCCTCGCGAGTGCAGCGAGATCCTTCGCGTCGATCGGGATCGATGCGTCGTCGGCGTTGAATCGCTGCGGCGACTTTGCCACCGGCTCTCCCATGCTCGGAGTCGATATTATACCGTTCGCAAGTCACGGATGACTGGAGGTTTGAACGAAGTGGCCGAATTCCCTCGAGAGCTGCTCGGCGCGGTGTTCACCTGGCCCCTGCCGTCGTTCTTCTGATGCTGATTCTCGCTGGCTTCACGACCGCGGCGTACGCCGCTCCTCCCGCTCCGGCCCCGGACACCTCCCCCGCCGTCGAAGCGGGATTTCTTCCTGCTCTTCCCGGCTACGAATTCCACTTCCCGGAAGACGAGGGGGCGCACCCCGGATACCAGAACGAATGGTGGTATTTCACCGGTCACCTCTTCACTCCCGAGGGGGGTGAGTACGGATTCGAGGTGACGTTCTTCCGGATCGGAGTGCTCCCTCCCGATAGCGAGTCGCAGACGGCGTGGGATCTCCACGATCTCGCCATGGCGCACTTCGCACTCACCGACGTTCCTGAAGACGATTTCCGGTATGCCGAACGGCTCAACCGCGAGAGCCCTTACACCGCCATGGCCGCTGCGGGACGCCTCTCGGTGTTCAATGAAGGATGGAGCGTCGAAACGAGAGAGGACGGGAACTGGAGCCTGCACGCGGCATCCGGTGGCGACGCGGTCGATCTCGTGCTCACGCCCACCAAGCCGCCCGCCATCCATGGTGTGAACGGCGTGAGCGTCAAGGCGCCGGGTACCGGGTACGCCTCCCACTACTATTCCTACACCCGGATCGCAGCAACTGGAACGATCCGCTCGAAAGGAGTCACCCGGAAGTGCAGCGGCACCGCCTGGATGGATCACGAGTTCGGCAGCGCCACGCTCTCCGAGGCACAGTCGGGTTGGGACTGGTTCTCGGTGCAGCTCGACAATCACACCGAGCTGATGCTGTATCAGATGCGACAGAGGAACGGCCGCATCGCCGACACCTCGTCCGGATCGTTCATCGCCGCAGACGGACGGGTGATCCACCTCCGCCATGACGAGTTCCTCATCGAGCCGAGTGGGTCGTGGACCTCTCCCGCGACAGGAGCGACGTACCCCATGGGCTGGACACTCACGGTGCGGCCTATCGGACTTCGGATCACCCTCGATCCGGTGTGCGCGATCAGGAGCTCGCGACGACAGAGTCGACCGGGGTGACCTACTGGGAAGGTGCGGTCCACGTCGACGGCCGGGCCGGCGGGACTCCGGTGCAGGGGGAGGGATACGTCGAGATGACGGGGTATGACGAACCGCTGCGGCCTTGACGAAAATGAATGCAGAATTCAGGGTGCAGAAATTAGAATCAAGAAATAGACCTTATAAATGATATGTATATCAATCACTCTGATTGGACGCAGTAATTGATACCTATTCGTCTCGTCCGATCCGTAATATTGTCTCCCGCTCCGTCGTTGAAGGTTCCGGCCCCCCATTCGAACACCGCCGATGGACCTTTCTGGCGACCTCCGGTGGAGGAACGCCGTCTCCTGTTCGAAAGATCCAGTGTAGCACCGGGCCGTCTCGAAGAGGGGGGCGGGGTCCTGTGCCGCTGGTGCGGAACGCGAGATCAGCGAATCCCGCGGTTCGTCATGAGATACGTCGCAAAGCTGCCGAGCCAGTGCCCGCCCTCGTAATGCTCACCCGTGACCGCCGCGAGCCCCTGCCGTGCGTGTGCATCGGCGGTCTTCCGAAGCGAAGAGATGCGTGGGTCATTCGCCGGGAGTCCCGATGCGATGCCCTGGAGCATCCACGCGCGGCTCAGGTCGAGTCCGTCGAGGTGCGCGAGCTTACCGTCCGTCGGGTCGGGCGAGACTTCGGGAGTGAGCCACCCGGTCGAACCGTCGAGCGGCACGTCCGGGAGAAAACGTCCGAGCCACGCCGCGTAATCGGCCGGCTTGAGCACCCGGCGCACGACATCCGCTTCGGCGAGGCAGGGAGAGAGAAAATCTTCGCCAGAGGGCTCATAGCGGAGCGGGCAATCGCGGTCGGGTATGTAGAACTGCCGGATCTTCTTTTCCACCAGGCTCTTCATCGCCGCGTCTCCGCTGCTCTCGGCCCAGTCGGAGATCAGTCCGAGCGCGAATGCGGTCTGACTATGCTCGCCCGACCGGATCGGGTGCTCGAGCTTGGGGAGCCATTCAGTGAGTCTCGCCGCGACCGCGGTTTCCAGCGGCTGAAGATTCTGCGACAGTTCTTTCGCGTCGGGGTCGTTCCACTCCCGCAGTTCCGTCCCGAGCTGAAGGAGCCAGGCGAGTCCATAAGGCCGCTCGAAGCTCGCGCGTCCCGCTCCGTTGAAGTACGCGACCTCGCTCCGGATGTGATCCGCGGTGATGTTCGCGGCAAGCGCCGCCTTCGCCTTCGCAGCGAGCGGCTGGTCCGGGTAGAGCCGGGCGAGCCGAGCCAGCATCCAGTGCCCATGGACCGCGGAGTGCCAGTCGAAGCAGCCGTAGAACGCGGGCGTCAGCTGCCGCGGCGTCTTCGCATCCGCGTCACTCTGCATCACGTGAGCGATCTTGTTGGGGTACTCCTTCCGAACGCAGCCGAGGGCCAGGTCGGCGAATCGCCCTGCGACGGCGGATCCATCGGCGGTTCACCTCCGAGAGCGGGGAGTGCGAGGAGGGAGAAGAGAGAGAGCAAGCCATCTCATGGCGGAAATCTAACAGAAATCGTGCGGGGACGGAGCAGTCCCGGAGCGTATATGGCCAGAGAAAGATCGATCGACGAAGTCTTAGGCCTTGAAGGACCGGTCGAACCGCCGGCAATCTTCAATTCTGGTGTTACGAAACCGTTACGGTGGTCCGAACCTGGGTACCAATACGGTCTCCTCGCGGAGCTCCCAAGATGGGAGGGGAACATCATGCGACTGCTGGCAGCCTGCCGGGGGATTGCTGCCGGTTTGGTGCGCGATCGTGAAGGATCGGGCAGTGGTGCGACATCACTAAGCTTAGGCGGGACCCCGACCGTCGTGCCCCGCAGCGTCAGAGGGTCTACGGACGTGCGGGAGCTGTCCCAACGGCTGATTCACGCCATCCACCTTCTCCGGACCGCGGGCGTTTCGAACGCGAAGACCACGTACCGCCGCGGCTAACGGACGCGGTCACGACCCCATCATCTCTTCGCGAGAGGCTGCAAACGAAGACGGGTTTCTTGCCCTAAAACGCTGCCGGCCGGACGAGCACCGCCACTGAGCGATGGTGGCCCCGGGGTCATCTTCAAGACAGTGCTATCGCGGCGGCGACTCACCCGGTGCCGCAAGCAAGTTCAAGAGATTCAGAAAGACAGAAAGACAAGAAGAAAGAGGAAGACTGCATGCAATACCTGAGATGCACACGAGCTGGAAGAGAGATCGCCATCGCCGTGTTGGCGATGGCGATCATTCGTCCATACGTTGCGGCGCAACAGGCTACATCCATCGTTCGGATAACACGAATCGGGGAGTGTACATCGCTCTTCTGAACGACGAGGTAGAAGATATACCCATTACAGCAGCGAAGTTAGTCGGCGCCAATACGCTTGGGTACACCTACACAACGTTACTTCGCGGATTCTCGTTTCGAGGGTCCGAGCAAGCGGCGATGGCCGTGAGCAGGAATCCCATTGTGAACGCGGTTTACCAAGACTCTCACTTCGAGGTTGCTTCCATCCAGTACAATCCTAGCAATTGGGGGCTGAATCGGATCGATCAGCGAGACCTGCCTCTCTCGTCATCATACGCGTACCAGGATGTCGATGGCGCGAACGTCACGATCTTCGTTGTGGATACGGGGGTGAACGACCACTCCGGATTCGGAGGCCGACTTGTCGGTAACATCAACTTCGTGTCAGCTTCCGGGGAGAATAGGACCGACGACTGCTATCCGCACGGAACTGCAGTAGCCAGCCAGGCAGCCGGGGCGACCCACGGTGTCGCGCGAGCATCAAACATATACGACGTTCGGGTCTACGGATGTACGTAGCTCTCGACATCCACGGCTGATTGGATCGCCGGATTGGAGTGGATCGGGAATCACGACTCCGGGCCGAGCGTCGTGAACATGAGCCTGATCGACTATAATAGCCCGTTAGTAAGTACCGCGACCGCGAACCTGGCGCAGATGGTTCCCATTGTTGTCGCGGCGGGCAATGACTCTTTGGACGCATGTGCGGGCCAGCCTTCGGGAATGGGATCAATGGACGGAGTGGTAACTGTCGGTGCCTCGAATAGCGCTGACGCGATGGCGGCGTTTTTTAACCGGGGAGCGTGCGTGGATCTGTTCGCTCCCGGAGTCGATACAGCGGCCGCTGATCCGCACAACTTCTACGGCGAGATATTGTTCGGTGGAACGTCAGGAGCATCGCCTCATGTCGCCGGGGTCATGGCCAAATTTCTGTCAATCAACCCAACGTACACTCCAGCTCAACTCGAAGCCGCGCTGAAAGGGAAAGGCAACGACCAATCGACTCACTGGCCTCGGTAGCGGGTCGCCGAATTAGTTATTGAACTCGAGTTGGAGATCGGAGGAGCAAACTGACGCGGCGAGGCAAAGCCGCAACCAGCGGGACGATATGAGAAAAAAGATAAAGCCTTTGTGTTTCGTGCTGGTCACGTGGATTGTCGCCTCCGCGTCGGCGCTCGCGAGCGAATCGTATGTTCTGCTGCCGATCCCCCCCGGCGAATACGAGGGCGCTCACGCTACGACGTGGAAGGTCAAGCTGTCCGTGACGAACGCCGGCGACTCGCTGGCCGAAATGGTCGCTTCGAGCCCTCCGGTGGCTTTCCCGATTGCCGCCCAGAGCAGCCTCGTCGATTTTCGCATTGGCAGGGAAATGCTCTGGAAGCTGTACGACGGCGAACACGTGGCGTTCCGTCTGACAGTCATGGCGGACGGGAAATCGGACCGGATGACCGAAATTCCGGTCGTTCGTGAGGACGAACTCCTGAGAGGGGAGGCACTGTTGACTGGGATCCCATTTCGGGATTCGGATCGGTTGACTTTGCGAATGTATATACTTCTTACGCCGGACCGCGTTGGCACAGAGACGATCGAGGTCACGCTTCGAACAATGCTCGATAATCTGCCCGTCGCGAGCTGGCGAATAGATGCGATTCATCCAAACGTGATTACCGAGCTGAGGTACGCACAATTTCCGATCGAGGTAGGTCGGCAGTTTTCGGTGATTACGGCTGGATCCAGATCGCTGGTTCTCACGACGTGCGCCTTTGGGCCTTCGTGACCGTGACGAATAACGATTCCGAAGACGTTGAAGTGATCACACCGCAGTGAAGGACAGCCTCAGCGTGGCAGCAGCAGCGAAGAATCACGGCTCGGAGATCGCGGATAGCGACTCCGAGCCACTTTCTCGACTCAGGGCGAGTCGGCTGCGCAGCGACGTAGCGTGAGATAAGAGCGCTATTCCACTTTCAGATGCCGGATCGGATCGCTCCGCACCACCAGGCGCGCGGGAACCGCGCCCGAGAGGACCGTCGCCAGGAATGTCGCCACGAGCAGGAGTGCGAGAGTGGACCATGGGGCGGCGAATTCGATCGTCCATCCGAACGACTGCCGGTTGATCACGAAGATCAGGATCCAGGAGAGTGCCCACCCCGAAGCCGCGCCGAGCACGGTCGCCGCGATTCCGATCACCGTCGCCTCCAGCGTCGACATCGCCGTCAGCTGTCCACGGGTCATTCCGGTCACCCGGAGCAGAGCGAGCTCGCGACGCCTTTCGAGCATCAACGCAGAGAGCGTGTTCACGATCCCCAGGACCGCCACGAGGATGGAGACCACCAGCAGGGCATAAGTGATCAGGAAAGTCTGATCGAAAATCCGCATCACCTCCTGCCGGATGTTCCGATTGGTGAGAACGAAGAGCCGGTATTTCGATCCCAGTCGCCGCTCGATCGCGCGTCTCGCCGCCTCGATGTCCGTTCCCTTTCGAAGGAAGATCGCAATCGTGCTGATCGAGTCGTCACCGAACATCGACACGTACAGTGCGCGGTCCATGACCACCAGACCGCGATCGCTGGAATAGTCGCGATAGACGCCGGTGATCGGGAAGGGATGCATGCCGCTGGAGGTCGGGAGCGTCACCTGGTCTCCCACTCCCTTGTCGAACTTCAATCCGAAACTTTCGGAGACGATCACGCCCTTCTTCCGGATCGCGTCCCTCAACGCCTCCGAGGAGCTCCCGGGACTCACCATCGGGAGCTTTCCGAACCGCATCCCGACCTCGAAATCGCCGCTCCCGATCTCCACCAGGCGGTCGTGGTACACGACGTTCCGGCTGCGAAACCGCTCGTACGCCGCGATGAAAGGAAGACCGTCCAGATCCGCCGAGATCGTCGCGGGGAAGACAGCGACCGCTTCGCTGCCGTTTTCGAGGCCGTGTGAGGGGCGTAGCCAGAGGTCCGACTGGACTGTCTGTGCGACCCACTCCGCGACGGTTTCCCGGAAGCTCCCGATCATCAGAGCCACCGCGACCATCATTCCCACCGCAACCGAGAGTGCGGCGGTCGCTACCGCGGTCCGGCGAAGCGACGCGGGGATGCTCGCTGCAGCGAGGAGGCCCGGGACGGCGAAGATTCCGTGGAAGAGAGGCTTCAGGATTGCAGCAGTCCACCGCAGCACCGCGGGCGTGGCCACCGCGAGCGCACCGACGATCGCGATCACGGCCAGATACCCGCCGACCGCGACCCCGCGGATGGGCGGCACCCGGGTGAGGAGTGCCGCGGCGAGGGTCAGGCCTGCAGCGACTCCGACCAGGAGATTCTGTCGCGTTCCCGAGACCCGCTGGTAGATCCCGGGCCGGATGAGGGCATCCGGCCGCATGCGTGCGGCTTCCGCGGCCGGCTGAATCGCAGCGAAGATGGCAGTCAGCGTTCCGACGGCGAGAGCGGCCCACACCACCCCTCCAGTCAATTCGATCGTCTGCGGCGACGTGCGCACATAGAGGGAGTTGATGGTCCGGCCGATCAGGTCGAGAGTCGACCACGCCATCGCGTATCCCAGCCCGATGCCGGCCAGTGAGCCGATGACCCCGAACGCGGCACCTTCGGTGAGGAAGGCCGAAAACACCTGACGAGGAGACGCTCCGAGCGTCTTAAGATCCCGACGTCGCGCCGCCGCCGGAGAATGGAGATCAGAACGGTGTTGTAGACGAGGAAGATCCCGACCAGCAGAGCGATTCCAGCCAGGGCGAAGAGATTCACCCGGAAGGCCTCGAGCATTTCGCCCACCCGCTGGTTCCGCCGCTGCGGGCGCTCGAAACGAGCCTGAGAGGGAATTGCGGGAGAATCTCCTTCTGGAGGGATGGGGAGAGAGGTTCGGGAAGGAGGAGGTCGATCCGGGTCAGCTTACCGATCATCCCGAAACTCCGCGTGCGACGGAGATGTCGACCACGACGATGTTTCCGTTGAACGACGTCGCCGGGCCGACCGGCTGAAGGATTCCGCGGATGACGAGCGGGCGTGGAACGCCCCCGACGTCGAGAACCAGATGGCTGCCGAGCCGGAGATCGTGCTCGTTCGCGAATCCGACCGGCACCACGGCCGATTCGCTCCCGAACAGCCCGAGGTACGCCTGCCCGCGTGAGAGCCCGCCGGTGCCGCTCCCCGGCGCGTTCCCGGTGACGATGCTCGCATACCGGTAGTCGCGGAATCGGAGATCGGAGAGAAGGTCGACGCCGAGGATGTGGACCGGGATGCCGCTGTCGGAGAGCGTGCCGTCGAGCTCGATCACCGGCGCGAAATGGCCACCGGAAGACCAGATCGGCCGAAGCCGTAGAAGGATCCGCTCGTCGAGCGGACCGGCATCGGAAACGATCTGATAATTGGCGCGGCCGGCGATCGCGTCGACCGATTCCTCGAATGATCGGATGGCGCTCCGGTTCGCGAGCTGAATGGCGACCAGGACTGCAACTCCGACTGCAACGCCTGCGACGGTCAGAAGTGAGCGGCCGATCTCGCGGGTGAGGGGCCGGAGGACGAGTCCCGAGAGGATGGTGCGGAAGCCGCCGCTCACTGCCGCTCCGCTCGTGCGACGGCCCCGTCGACGACTTCGATGCTCGACCCGCCGTATGCCGCCGCCCGCTCGGAATGTGTCGCCATCACGATGGTCGGCCGATAGAGCTCGTGAACGTTCCGGATCAGCTCCAGAATCGTGTCGCCGGTCCCCGTGTCGAGATTCCCGGTCGGCTCGTCCGCGAGGATCAGCTCCGGAGAATGTACGATCGCGCGGGCAATGGCCACCCGTTGCATCTCGCCGCCAGAGAGCTGGTGGGGGAGATGCCCGGTCCGGCGCGCAGTCCGACGCGCGCGAGGACCTCTTCAGTGAGGCCGCGGACTTCGTTGCGCGGGCGGCCCAGCAGTTCGAGAGGAAACGCGACATTCTCGGCGACCGTCAGTGTGGAAGGAGGAGAAACGACTGGAAGATGAATCCGATCGAGCGGCGGCGCAGGATGGTGAGATCGTGTTCCGAGAGTCGGGACGTTTCGGTCGCGCCGAGGAAGACCCGGCCGGTGGATGGACGGTCCACCGCGCCAAGCAGGTTGAGGAGCGTCGATTTTCCGCTGCCGGACGGTCCTTTGAGAATCGCGAATTCTCCCTCGGCGATCCCGAGATCGACGTTGTGGAGGGCCAGGACTGCCGCGGATTCTTCGGTTTCTTCGTACTCGTGGCTCACGCCTTCGAGTCGGATCTCCAGTCCCATCGGGTGTAAGAGTGCCAGATCGGGAAGAGAAGGAAACGGCGGAGGTCCGGCTCCGGAGGACGGACGTCGCGGCACGCGCGCTGCAAGCAGTCGGTTGCGGTCGTTTTCAACGAGTGGATCCGGCTGAGGTGCCGGAGCCGGGAGCGAATCGGACTCCGGCGGCGAATTGGATTTCGCCGAACAGGGCCGTTCGCACTCGGGCGACATAAGTTGTAATTCACGAACTTTGGTGATGTGATAACCCCCGACCGGCGCGGAATCGCGCGGTGAGTAACATGGAGGTAGGCATGGCAGAGGAGAGAGAACAGCCCACCGGCAGGATCGGAGTCGAGCTCGACCTCGACCGGTGCGAAGGTCAATCGCGCGAAAGAATACGTCGAGCAGAAGTACTCCGAGGCGAGCGAGAATGTGAAAGAGAAATTCGATTCGGCATCCGAGTCGATGAAGAACCGCTACTCGGCCGTGCGTGAGAAAGTTCAGGACGTCGATCTTCAGGGAATGGGCGAGCGGATCCGCGCATACGTGCAGGCCAATCCGGGAAAGGCCCTCCTGATGTCGATCGGAGTCGGGTTCGTGGTCGGCCTCATGCTGCGGCGTCGTGGCGATGAAGAGGAAGAGTAGGAGGTTCGGCGTTGATTGAAGAGGAATTCGACAGTTCAGCCGAAGGCATGGATTACGAAGAAGTGGTTCGGGATCGGGCCGCCGCCATGGGCTCGGCCCTGTTCGAAGGCGGCCCTCAGGCGCTTCTCGACGAGATCGAGAATCTTCTTCCGGAAGCGTGGCGTGAACAGGTGGTCCGATTTCCGATCGCCGCCATTCTGTTGGGAGCGGGGATCGGTTTCCTCGTCGGCTACAAGAAGGGGGATGACGCGATCGCCGCCGGATCGTCAATGGTGGCGGCGCTGGCCACCACCAGCATCAATTCGATGCTGGCCTCCAAGCTCGGGGGCCACGGGTAGACGGAGCCGCGGTGGCACTCGAGCCATTCCTCGAGTCCGTCCGTCGGACCAGACTGTCCAACGGGTTGACCTCCTCACGCGTGAGGAGAGGGGCCGCGGCGTGGTGGCCATCAAGACCTGGGTCCGCGCGGGTACTTTCACGAACCGGACGAGGTCGCCGGGATGGCGCACCTCTTCGAGCACATGTTCTTCAAGGGCTCGAAGCGGTTTCCCGGAGCCGACGAGATCTCGACTCACGTCACCGGACTCGGCGGATACAGCAACGCCGGGACGATCTACGATTCGACGAACTACTACTTCGTTCTCCCTTCCGAGGGCTTCGCGAAGGGGATGGAGATCCAGGCGGACGCCATCGCCAATCCACTCTTCGACCCCGATGAGCTGAAGCGCGAAGCGGAAGTGGTGATCGAGAATCCAACGGGAAGCTCGACAATCCTGCCGCTGTCGCCACGGAGCGGATGTTCGCCACTGCCTTCACCCGTCACCGGATGCGACGGTGGCGCATCGGCTCGAACGACGTCCTGCGGAACATTCGCCGGGACGATCTTTTCGCGTTCTTCCAGACCCTCTACCGTCCGTCGAACATCATCGTCTCGGTTGCGGGTGACGTACCGCAACAGAAGATGATCGAGATGGCGGAGAGCACGTTCGGGCAGATTCCTGCGGGGGAGCTCCGAAAGGAGCGCGGACCGGAGGAGCCGCCGCAGAAGGAGCTCCGGTTCGGAGAGTCGTTCGCCGACATCCAGCAGGGTTATTCCGTCTTCGGCTGGCACACTCCCGGCGAGAACCACGAGGACGAAGAGGCGCTGCTGATCGCTGCCTCGATCCTCGGGGCGGGTCGCTATTCACGTCTTTTCCGGAGTGCCGTCGCTCCCGACGCGGCGAGCTCGGTCAGCGCGTTCAACATGGTTTACGAGGACGTGGGGATGTTCACCATCCGTGCGGCATACGACTCGGCGAACGGCGAGGCAACGGAGCGGCGCATCGTCGAAGGGATCGAGCGTTTCAGACAGTGGGGACCGGTCGCCTACGAGCTCGAGCTTGCGAGGAATCGTATCGAGGCGGCGTTCGTGTTCGAGCTCGAAGACGTTCTGGGACAGGCGGACACGCTCGCGTATTTCGAGGCGAGAGGCGGTTACGAAAGAATCTCTCTCCATCTCGACCGGATCGCAGCTCTCGGAGAAGAGCAGATCCGCGAAGTCGTGAACCGCTATCTGCAAACTGAAAACATGACCCTCTTTCGTCACCTTCCTCGGGGCGTCGCGGCGTCGACGCGTGAATCTGCGTTGGAGCTCCTCCGTGACGCGGGGAGCGCGCGCGTGCAAGCCCCGCCGGAAGTCCCGCTGCCGGAGATCGCCGCGGGGTTCCGAGGAGCGACGTCGAAAGATTCGACTCGTAGCTTCGTCCTCTCCAACGGCATGTCGCTCTTCGTGCGGGAACGGATGGGGACGCCGGCGGTCTCCATGGCGGTCTACTTCCGGGGAGGAAGAGTCCGGGAGAACAGCTCGAACGCCGGCATCACGCAGCTGATGGCCCGCAGCATGCGGCGCGGCACCGGTAAACGGAGCGGGGAAGAGATCGATCGCGAGATCGAGCTCCTCGGCACTCAGATCGGCCTGGTGGTCGACGAACACTTCTTCGGATTCAATCTCGAAGTGCTGCGGAAGCTTTACGAGCCCGCGGCGGAGATCCTCGCGGACGTCATCCTCAAGCCGGTCTTCCCGGAGGAGAAGATCGCGGAAGAGCAGCACCTGCAGATCGCGTCGATCCGAAGAGCGCTCGACTCGTCGTCCGCCCGCCCGTTCCAGCTTCTCTTCGCAACGCTCTACGGACCACATCCGTACGGCCTCCCCGACGGAGGGTTCGTGCCGGTGATCGAGTCTCTCGGCCGGGCCGACCTCGTCTCCTGGTACGAGGGACACGTCGTCGCAGACGGCGCGACGATCGTAGTCGTCGGCGACGTCGATGCCGAAGGGGTCCGCGACTCGATGGAGCGGGTGTTCGGCCGTCTCGGAAAGAGCCGGAGACTCCACCGCCCGCTGACCGCGCCGGTCGTTCCCGGGACGCGTCTCGAGACGATCGAAGTCCGCGACCGGAAGCAGACCGCGATCGCGATCGGTTTCCCTTCCGTGCCGCCGTCCCATCCCGACTGGGCCGTTCTCCGCCTGCTGCAGGATGTTGCGTCCGGCGGCGCGGGGAAGGCTGTACGTCGAGCTCCGAAGCAAACGCTCGCTCGCGTACACGGTCTACGCGGGCGACTCCCACCGCGAGCTCGCCGGCGCGTTCGTCGCCTACATCGCGACCGAGGCGGGGAAGGAAGAGGAAGCGAGAAGAAGTCTCCTCGAGGAGCTTCGGATGCTCGGAGGAGAGGGTACCAACGAGGAGGGGATCACCCGGGCGAAGGCGTATCTGGCCGGCTCGACGAAGATCCACCTGCAGACCAACGCCGCGCTGGCGGGAGAGATCGCGAGGAACGTCCTCTACGGGCTGGGCCTCGACTTCACGGAGCGGTTTCTGGAGAGGATCCACGCGATCTCCCGCGATGAGGTCAGAGATATTGCGAAAAAGTATCTCCAAGTCGACAATTACGTCGTGGCCGTAGTGAGGGGACGAAGCTGAGGAGGACAGCTTGAGCGACGGATTCGACGGAGTTCTGGTCAGCGCGGAGTCGGGTTTCTACGATCTCGATCAGATCGCGCAGGAGATCCACCGCGAGTATTTTCCGAAGTACACGCGGCCGGAGATCCAATGGGGAAAACGCATCCGGCGTAAGAGACGAAGCAGCATCCGGCTCGGCTCCTACCATCGCACGACCGAAGTGATCCGGATCCATCCGCTCCTCGACTCGCCGGAAGTTCCGCACTTCTTCATCCAATCGATCGTCTTCCACGAGTTTCTCCATCACGTACTCGGTGGTGCGCACAACCGCCGCTTCCACAGTCACGAGCGCCGCTTCCGCTATCACCGTGAAGCCCGCGAATGGCTCAAGCACAATCTTCCCGTGCTCCTCGGGCACCGCGCCCGTCCCGTGCGTTCCACGCCGCCGCAGCTCCCGCCGCCGTCCGCCTTTACCCCCAGGCCGCAGCAGCTGACCCTCTGGTAACTCTGCGGTCGAGATCGGGTGTGTGAGTTGCAGTGTGACCCGTGGCCGTCAGCGGACGTGGCAAACTCGACGTCACCTCTGCGAGAGGCGAAGAACGACTGCAGGAGAACCGCATGCCCGCAACCGATCGTGATTTTCAGGAAGACGTTTCGACACCTCAGCGTTCCAGGACTTCAGCCGTCGCGCCATTCTGATCAGCGGGGCGGAGCGTAGTCGCCGCGGCGCTCACCGGGCCGTGCGCGACCGCGTCGCCGGCGGAGCCGCCTGCCTACACGCTCGGCTCGTGCGAGCCGATCCCGTCCGGGAGGCGATCTTCCAGTTTTTCGCAGATCGAAAAGATCATGCACGACGAGCGGGAAGATGGAGGACGGTGTTCTCACGATCGCTTCGGGCGGACGAGGACGTACGGATCGAAGGTCCGCACGGTCACGTCTTCAAGCCGGCGTTTGCGCCGCAGCACGAGTTCTTCTTCCAGGCGCTCTAGCAACGGCGAGGCGTTCATGAACGCCGCATTCGTTTTTCTGGATCGGAAGACTGAACGCGACTCCATCGACGTGATCCTCGGCTCGCCTCTCGAACTGATGGCTGAGCAAATCGGCAGCACTTCATCGGACAGGTTCCTCAGCCGTTCCACTACCACTTCCGCGACGAGGAAACCCACTCGATGTCGCGAAGCCTGGGCGATGCAGGTGGTCCGCGCCACGGCGACGCCGCCGCCGCAGAAGCCGCCGGCGAATCCGACCACGCCGTTGCCCGACCAGCAGATCGGCGACATCATCGGCGGGAAGGCGTCGGTCGAGGACGATGGCGTCGTCGCGGTGATGGTCACCCGGAGCCAGACGTTCGTCGAAGCCGGAGTGGTGCTCCGGCCGCGGTTGAATGTCCTGCACAAGATCACGTTTCAGCCTCTCGAGGAGAGCGGATCGAAAGCGAACTGCGAAGTGGATTTCGCGATGCTGGCCGGTGAGGTCAACCCTGCACTGACCACGGCTCGCGCCGCCGGCTTCGAGATCCATTGTCTGTACAATCAGCAGATCGCCATCGATCCGAATCTCTTCTTCTCGCACACCCTGCGGTCGGGAGATCCGATCGAGCTCGCCCGCGGAGTCCGGAAGGTTCTCGATACGATCGCGGCGACGAGAACCCCCGATCCGCGTTGTCCGCAGCCGTGAGGGTCGGCTGTCCTCGCCCTACCCGAACGGTCGGATGTTCCTCCGCGTTCCGGCGCCTGAATTGGCTCCCGTCGGCGACGTTGACCATGAGATTGCGCAGTAGAAGCTGTCCTGCTATTAAGACGGTTCAGCGGTTCGAGTCCGGACGACTCTGCCTGCGCAGTTCCACACGTCGCGACGCGATCCTGTGAACCATGCGAGCGGGAGCAGATTCCAGTACTCACCGACCGATGATTTCCTGCCGGTCCGGAGTCCGTTCAAATGACTGTCAGATTTGAAGGAGAGTCGAAATGCAGGTCAGGGCACAGAAGATCACACCGTTTCTCTGGTTCGACGACAATGCCGAGGCGGCGGCGAAGTTCTATACATCGGTCTTCCCGAACTCGGAGATCATCACGACGACGCATTACGACAGGAACAGCGCAGCCGCGTCGGGGAAGCCGGAAGGGTCGGTGATGACGGTCGTCTTCGAGCTGGACGGACATGAATTCGTCGCGCTGAACGGCGGCCCTCAATTCCACTTCACCGAGGCGGTTTCGTTCGTGGTGAACTGTGATTCGCAGGAGGAGGTGGATCACTACTGGGAGCAGCTCTCGGAGGGAGGCGATCCGAGCGCGCAACAGTGTGGCTGGCTCAAGGATCGTTTCGGTCTCTCATGGCAGATCGTGCCGAAGGATCTCGGCAAATACCTCGGAGGCGCCGCGGGGAGAGCGAACCGGACGATGAAGGCTCTTCTCTCGATGAAGAAGATCGATCTCGACGCATTGCGGCGCGCCGCGGAGGGCGATGAGTAATCAGCTGCCCACGCGGGTTGTGCGGGTCTCGCACGACTCCGCCCTTTTCAAGCCGAAGAGCGATGGATGCAGCGAAGAGCGATGACCTTTCCAGGAGCAGATCGAGCTTGCGCCGACTTACCGATCAGAGCGACTCGCCGCCGTCCGATACATCCATCGGGAAGGTCAGCGTGTAAATGTACCGTCCCCGCGCGACCGAGAGGACGATTGACGAACGGTCCGCACCGTTGATCATCTCCGAGTTCAGATCCTTCACCGAGCCGACGTCGGCGCCGTTCACTCCGACGATCACGTCACCGGGAGCGAGCCCGATCTGGTCGGCACGCGAGCCGCGATCCACCGACGACACCACGATGTTTCCGCCGCGGTCGCTCGCGCTGATTCCCGTCACATCCCGCAAGATCTGAAGCCCGAGGTCGCGCGGCGGCTCCACCGGAGTGAGAGAGAGGGTCTGTTTTCCTCCTCCGCGCACCACCGTGAGCGGAATTGGCAAGCCGGCGGAAACGGTCGCCGTGTAGGTGTTGAACGCTTCGCGCGAGTCGACCGCATGTCCGTCGACCGAGGTGATGATGTCTCCGCGCCGGAGCCCGGCGCGATCCGCCGGCGACCCCGAGAAGACGTGCGCCACCATCGCCCCCTGCGCGACCGGAAGACCCGTTCGTTTCGCCTCTTCACGCGTGACGGTCGTCGTCGCGACGCCGATCCACGCCGAGTGTACCGAACCGTACCGCAGCAGATCCCCGATCACCTTCTTCGCCCGGTCCACCGGGATCGCGAACCCGATGTTTTGCGCCTGTGCGTAGATCGCCACATTGATGCCGATCACCCGACCCTCGATGTTGAGAAGCGGTCCACCCGAGTTCCCGGGATTGATCGACGCGTCGGTCTGGATGAAGTCGGTGAATGTCCGTCCGGCGTTCTTCTCCGGGACCGACCTCCCGAGCGCGGAGACCACTCCAGTCGTCACCGAGCCGCTCAGTCCGAACGGATTACCCACCGCAATCACCGTCTCTCCAATCAGAAGATCCGATGACGTCCCGATCGGTGCGGCAGGAAGTCCTGAAGCCTTGACCCTCAGGACCGCCAGATCGCTGTCCGGGTCGACTCCGATCACTTTCGCAGGAAACTGACGTCCGTCCTGCAGGTTTACCGAGATCCGCGACGCTCCCTCCACGACGTGGTTGTTGGTCACGATGATCCCGTCGCTCTGCCAGACGAATCCCGATCCGATCGATTCGGTCTGAACTGCGCGGTCCGGCTGAAAGAACCCGAAGAAGGGGTCCATCGTCCGCTGCCGGATCACCGCCTCGGCCTGGATGTTCACCACCGAGGGAAGGATGTTGTGTGCGGCGACGACCACCGGGGTGATCCGTTTCGCGTTCACGGACTTTGGAATCGCGGGCGGCTTGGCCTCCGGGATGGGTTGTTGCGCAGGGACCTCCGCCGTCTCTGCATTCTGGCGGCACGCCGGGAGAACCGTCAGAAGGATGAAGAGGAACGTGGCGAGGGAGCTGAGCTTCTTCATAGTCGCTATTCTATCGCTCCGGATCGACGGATCGAGCCCACCTCCTTCGGGTGCCGGGAGTGGCGGATTACGGATGAGCCGGGTAGACTCTTCCCTCATGCGGCTGAAGATGATCGTGAACCCCACGGCCGGGCGTGGCCGTGCCCACGCGCACATGCACCAGGCACTCCGGATGCTGCTCGACCGCGGCGCCGAGGTGGACGTTGTCGAGAGCCGGAATCGCGAAGAGCTGATCCGCTTCGGCGCGGAAGCCGCGAGCGACGGTCACGACCGCGTGGTGATCTGCGGTGGCGACGGGACGATTCACCTGGCCATCCGCGAGATGCATCTCGCGGCCACGGATGTCGCAATCATTCCGTTGGGGTCAGGGGATGATTTTCTCGAAGCGATCGGGCGTCCCGACGAAGCTGGAGGAGGCATGCGATGCCGTCGTCCACGGCGAGGTCCACGAGATCGACGTCGCCCTCGCGAACGGGATTCGCTATCTCGGCGTGGCGGGGTTCGGATTCGACTCGGAGGTCACCCGTTTCGCGAACGAGGAAGTGAAGTGGTTGCGCGGACCGCTGATCTACCTCTGGTCGATCCTCAACGTCCTGCCGCGGTTCCGGCCGCATCGGCTCCTCTACTCCGTGGATGGGGAGCAGAGGGACGAGGAGATCATGTTCACGGTCGTGAGCAACTCGGGAAGCTATGGCGGCGGGATCCGGATCGCCCCGCTGTCGAAGCTCGACGACCGCCTCCTCGATCTCTGCGTGGTGCGGCGCTGCACGAAATGGGACCTGATCCGGACCCTCCCGCTCGCCTACAGCGGAGGGCACGTCCGTCGTCCGTTCGTCCGGATGGAGAGCGGGACCGATTTTCAGTTCGACACGGACGAGCCGATGGCGGTCTATGCGGACGGAGAGCTCGTCGGGAAGACTCCGCTCCGAGTCACCCTCGCCTCTGAGCGCCTGCGTCTGGTCCTTCCGAGATAGATTCGAGGCTCGAGGCTGGAGACTGGAGGCTGAAAATCGGAGGTGGGAAGCGTCGCGCGTGCAGTGATCCCCGGTCACACGTCGAGGATCGAAAGAGTCTTTCTCGATTCCCCACTTCCCGAGCCCCGAGACCCGAATCCCGAATCCCGAGCTCGAGCCTCATGGGGTGAAAGTTGCAAATCGGTCAATTCGGCCCCATCCATGCTCTCGGGGGGGAATCGCAGCGTCGTTCTGCCGATTCTCAGTCAGCGTAATCGACGGTTCAGGCCGACTCGACGAAGGAGTGTGTGCATGCGCAAGTCGATCGTCTCGCAGTCTTCTGTTCCCCAGCCTCGTCTGGGCTCAGTCGGCGAAGTTCGAAGTGACGCCGTTCGGCGGTTATCGGTGGGGCGGAACCATCACCACCTACGACACGAATCTGTTCGGGACCGATGTCGATGTGACGGACAGCGGCGCATACGGCGTCCTGCTCGGCGTCCCGATCGGGTACAACGTCCAGTTCGAGCTGATGGCCGACCGCCAGAGCACCTCGCTGCAGACCGGCCATGGCCTCTTAGCACCAATGGGC
>CAVUKB010000007.1:0-1299627 GCA_963741955.1 uncultured Acidobacteriota bacterium | reverse complement strand
AACCCCCTCCCGGCCATTTCGGATTTCGTCGCCCGGTCCACCACCCATTTCGGATTTCGAATTCGATGTGCGCCACATCCGGACGGGAAAACCTCCGAGCGTAACGAGACTTATCCGCACGCTTCCACAACCGTGCGTATAAGGTCGAAGCAGAGGTCGTCGTGCGCGCGGGGATTCTCATCGACCTTCCCTCGCCGGTGAGTTTTACGGTCCACGAACTCCGGATTCCGCGCGAGCGGAACGTCTCTCTTCTTGCGGCCCGGCCGGGAACGTGCAACGCTCGTCATCGACATGAGCCGAGTCGTCGTCATCACGGGAGGAAGCTCCGGGATCGGAGCGGCGGCCGCGCGGGCCCTGCGGCGCCAGGGCGCGACCGTCGCGATCACCGGACGTTCCGACGAGACGGAGCGGCTCGCACGCGAGATCGGAGCGGATCCTCACCTCGCCGATTGCGCGAAACTCGCGGACGTCCATGCCCTCGCCGATCGTCTCCTGGCGAACTACCCGAGGATCGACGTCCTCGCGAACAACGTCGGCGGCGTGATTGCGACCCGCCAGGTCACACCCGACGGCCACGAGAAGACGCTCCAGGTGAACCACCTCGGCGGATTCCTTCTGACACTTCTTCTGCGTGAGAGGCTCGAGGAGTCGAATGCGACGGTGATCGACACCTCCAGTGGCGCACATCGGATCGGACGGATCGACTTTTCGGATTTCGAGAACCAGCGAGACTACAAGGCGATGCGCGCCTACGGGACCGCGAAGCTGATGAACATCCTCCATGCGTCCGAGATCAACCGCCGTTTCCGCGGTGTGAGTGGAGTCTCGTTCCATCCGGGCGTCGTTGCGACGGGCTTCGCGAGAGAGGGCGCCCCTCTGGTTCGGTTCTTCTACGAAGCCGCAATCGGCCGGTTCTTCATGATCTCGCCCGAGAAGGGAGCGGACACCATGGTGTGGCTCGCCACGACCGCGCCGGGCGAGGGGTGGTCGCCGGGCGGGTACTACGTGAGAAGGAAACGCGCACGCACGAGCAAACAGGCGCACGATCCCGAGGTCGCTCGGGAGCTGTGGGAGCGGAGCGAGTCTGCGGTGGGAGCGTAGGTTTCGATGTAAATGAGCCTTTCCGCTGCTCCAGCACCGGCCTTCCTTCCCGGCCGGGTGAGCTTGCGCCACGCATCCTCGAGCGCTTCGTTTGAGAAATCGGGATTGACTTGCGCGAGCGAGACTCGCAGGCGCGTGTCCACTCGACGGCGGACATCTGGGGCGCGATGTCCTGACCTTGGGCCGACCTGCCAGCCGTTGCTCTCCACCGTGCCTAGCCCGCATTTCTCACATCATCTCTGCTGCGGAGACGGAGAGCGGCCTGTCTGCTGCGTTGCACCCCTGCTTCGGCTCCTCAACATAGTCACCACTATGCCTTCGTCGCCGAAGCGGGGTGCGCCTTGCATCCAGGCTGCTCTCCGCCTCCTCGCGACGAGATGGTGTGAGAAATGCGGGCTAGGAGTCTGCGCGATAGAAACGTCCGTAGCGAGAAAGCGGAGCAGCGAGACCAAATTTGTTCGGATTCGAGGTGCGTAGCGGTGGCGACTCGCCGAAAATCCGGGCGAGGCGTTCTAGACACTTATCAATAAATGTCAATGTTTTGCCACCTGCGATGCGGGAGGCTCGAAGCGCGGAGGTGGAGGCTCCGCTGGCGGCTGAATGACCCTGCATGGGTCGCCTGAACACGCAGTTCCTGGCGCGGCTGACCGCGAACACGCGTTTCACTTGCAGCCGTCTGGCTCGCCGTGTCGCCGTCTTCCGATCCGCCACGCGGTCAGCATCAGGAGGCCGACGCTCACTCCGAAGAGGAAGCCGAGGAGGAAATCAGTCGTATTGGTTCCGTGGCCCGAGCGGTCGATGAAGTGCTGCAGAGTGCTCCAGACCGCGAGAGTGAGCGCACCGAAGAAAAACAGAGCCTCGGTTCTGATGGGACGTCGAAAAATCATCCTTCTCTCCAGTTCAATCCGTCATGTGATACCAGACCATGAGCGACATCTTCACCACCGCCGCCGTCGCGATGATCGCGAAGAGCTCCCACCGGGTCTGGTGCTCCGCGACGAGGTGGTAGAAGAAGAGCCCTCCCGCGACCACGACCGCCGCCATCCCGCCGATGCTCGTCGAGCGCAGCCGGTGTGTGAGGAATCGCTCGTCGATCGTCCATCCGAGAATCGGCAGCTTCATTTCTTCCCCTCCAGCGTGAAGATGTCGTCCGTCGCGCAGCGGAAGACTCGCGCGAACTTCAGCGCCAGCGCCAGGCTCGGTTCGTACCGATCCCGCTCGATCGAGTTGATGCTCTGGCGCGACACGCCGACCGCGTCCGCGAGATCCTGCTGGGTCCATCCACGCTCCGTCCGGAGCTCTTTCACCCTGTTCTTTACGGTCGGCGCCATGTCAAGTCGGCTTGTCAGTTGGGATGGTAGGTCGTGACCTCGATTGTGTCAAACTTCCTTGTCAGACGGATTGCGCCATCGCCCTGCTCCGGTTTTTTCGGGGAGAAGAGCATGGGAGAATGACACGATGCAGTTCGACGACGTCCTTGCGATCTTCGCCGCTCTCGATCGTTTCGAGGTCGAGTACGTTCTGGTCGGCGGCGTGGCGGTCGGTCTTCACGGTTTCGAGCGCGCCACGAACGACGTCGATCTCTTCGTTCGCCCCACTTCGGAGAACGTCGCCCATCTCCGGGATGCTCTTCGGTCTGTGTACCAGGACGCATCCATCGGCGAGATCTCTGCCGAGGATCTCGCTGGCGACTATCCGACGATCCGTTACGGGCCCCCAACGGGCGACTTCTTCATCGACCTGCTGGGGCGACTCGGTTCGGCGGTCGCATTCGATGACCTGGAGTGGGAGACGATGAACGTCGCCGGTGTGAGGGTTCGCGTTGCGACACCTCGAACGCTGTTTCGGATGAAACGCGGTACGGTTCGCGCCGTCGATCGAATCGATGCAGAGGTCTTGAAAGAAGCGTTCGGCCTGGACGAGGAGGGATGAATGCCGGTGGAGAAATTCCGGACCTCGGACGAAGCTCGAGTCAGTCAGCGCTCGAGACCCGGAAGTGAGGAAAACGTTCGCAGAATGAACTTCGTGCTCGAATTCTGGTCGCGCGTTCATCCGCGGCAGATCCGCAGAGGCGTATTCAAATACCGCTCGCCCGCCGAGGCACAGGCAGACGAGGTGAGGACGAATCGACCGTGAACTTCCTTTGATTGCGGGCCCGATTGGCCTGCGCTGCAGTCTCCGCTGAGAGGCGGAACATCACCGGTGTGGTCATCGACCTGGCGATGGAGTCCGCCATCGACCGCTCCGCGAGGAGTCTCGCGTCGCAGAATCGGTTCCTGCCGCACGCTTCCGACCATCCTCGCTTCGGCGACCGCTCCGAAGGTTAAGCGAGCTCGGAGACGACCTGCGGGGTCAGGTCATTCTTTCTCGACGCGGTCTTCTCCCGGCGTTCCCCCGTGCACGCGGATCGCGAAGTGATGGTGCAACGCGGCGGTGACCCACGTCGCGAAGAGAAAGATCGCCGCGGGGATTGCGATCCCCACCCACGGCCATCGATCGGTGATCCTTCGCGGCATTCCCTCCTGCGGCGCTTCCTCCGCGATCGGCGCCGTCTCTTCCGATGCTGCCGCGACCTCCGTCGGCTGCTCCTCCGAGATCGCCGCCGCTGCCGCCTTCCCCGCGAGGCGGTGGACCGTCCAGCCCCCCGCTCCGATCACCAGGAAGATGATCACGACCACGGTCCACGCCGTGCTGCTCATCACCCGCTCCGCTCTCACCACCCTCTTCCGGTAGTTGTAGTACGCCAGCAGCAGACCGAGCGCGCTCACCGCGTACGCCATGGCCATACCGAGAATCTTCCCCATCGCTTCGCTGATCACTGTGGGTCCTCCCAACGGGTGCGGCGGTTCATGCGATCGAGGTATCCCTTCTGGTTCAGTTCGAACGCGGCCGAGAGTGCCCTGAGCTTCGGGTCGATGATCCGGTACATCAGCCAGCCGCAGACGACACTCCCGACCAGCGCCACGAATCCCCAGACCTGCAGCAGCAGTGCACCGGCGATTCCGACCGCCACCAGGACGTAGCAGAGCGCGGAGAGGATTGCCGCGTAGACGTCGTGTCGCGTCCAGTCGTCCGCCTCTTCCGGACTCCACTGCTGCTCGAACCACCCCTTCCGCTCCGAGATCTCCGGGGTCATCATCCCGCGCCGGATCGCTTCCTTCCTCACCGGAGCCCACCATCCCGCCGGACGGGCCTGGACGTAGTACTCGACCAGATGATCCATGTCGTCCGGCTTCGTCAGGAAGCAGACCGGCACGTACACCAGGGAGACCAGAAACGCGAGAAGCCAGAAATTCAGCCAGTCCGGAAGCTCCGGCAGGATCCCCAGTGCGGGGAGGACGAACACCACCAGCCAGCTCATCGCCAGATTTGCGATCCAGCTCGCGAGGTAAGCCCACGAGTTGAAACGCCACCAGAGAACCTGCAGGATCGACGGAACCCAGATCCCTGCCGCCTGCAGCCACAGGGCGAAGATCAGCCACGCGGTGATCGACTCCATCGAGAGCGCGAGGACGAAACTCCCGACGAGGAGGAAGAACGTGTTCACCCGTCCCACCTTCACCAGGTGATTCTCGTCCGCCTTCGGATTCACGTAGTGGTGGTAGAGGTCGCGCGTCGCATAGAGCGCTCCGAGATTGAGATGGGTGGAGATGGTCGAGAGATGGATGGCGATGATCCCCGCGAACAACATCCCGATCAGTCCCGCGGGCATGTAGTCGAAGCCGAGGCGAAACCAACCGAATTCGTACGTACCGGGGCTCGTGATGTGCGGGAAGAGGACGAAGAACGCCAGGATCGACACCGCCCAGAACGAGTTGCGGAAGATTGCGGCGAGTCCTCCCGCCCAGATGGAGTACGAGGCGTCACGCACCGTCCGCGCGCTCTGGATCCGCTGCGCTTCGGGGTACCAGTCGATGAAGTTCCCCATCCCCAGACCGCCGAGGAGGGCCATGAAGAGGAGCGTGAGAACGTCGAGTGCGTAAAACTTCCCCGGATCGAGCCCCCAGAGCGCGTCGAAGTGGAACGGATTCGTCCTCCACCCCTCACCCAGCACGCTGAGCTTGTGGATGATCACCGCCGGCCCGCCGGCCTCGGCGATTCCCCACAGCGACACGAGGGTGATCACCGCGAAGCTGATCAGTCCCTGCTGGAAGTCGGCCATCACCACGCCCCAGTAGCCCGCGGCGAGGACGTAGACCGCGCAGATGGTGGTGAAGAGGACGATCCCGAGCCACGGCGGCCAGCCGAACAGGTACGTGCAGACTTTTCCCATCGCCGCCGAGACCCACGCGACGACGAACATGTTCATGAACGTCTGCCACCCGGCCAGCCAGCCGCGCAGCAGATGCGCGCCGAGTCCCGAGTAGCGGAGGTTCTGCCACTCGGCCTGGCTCATCGCCATCGAGCGCCGGAAGATCCGGGTGGATACGAACGGCGAGACCGCGCACCAGGCGCTGAAGAACGGGTACCAGATCCCGCGCATCCCCCACCGGTAGATCGTCCCGCCGATCCACATCGGCGTATCGGTCGCGGTGTGGGTGGCGTAGACGGAGGTCGCGGGAAGCCACCAGGGGAGTCCGCGCCCGGCGAGAAAGAAGTCGGATTCGCTCCGTTTGCCGAGGCGGTAGAAGATCACCCCGCACGCGATCATCAGAGCGATGAAGGCGGCGGTCCAGATCCAGTCGAGAGGGACGAAGGGAACGAGAGACGCGGCAACGGGCATTTCTCACCTCGCCAGGGAGAGAGGGAGGGCTCTCCGGATTCCGTTTTCATGAAAAAAACTTGACTTGTGTCCTTCTCGCAGTTAAATCGTTTAAGTAAACCCACGGTAACAGAACCTCGATTGCAAAATCAACCAGCTCCCGCATTCTCGAGAATTACGCCCCGGTGAACTGGAGCAGACGTGATGGACGGATTCGAAAGCGGGTTCGCGGC
Source organism: uncultured Acidobacteriota bacterium (assembly GCA_963741955.1). Classification (GTDB taxonomy): domain Bacteria; phylum Acidobacteriota; class Thermoanaerobaculia; order Gp7-AA8; family Gp7-AA8; genus CAVUKB01. Next base: position 1,293,591 of record CAVUKB010000007.1, on the reverse strand, counting down.
ACCGCGAATCCGAGACGCGGAGGCCCGGCGGCGAGCCGGACCCGGGAGCTGCGCGGCTCCGATCCTCCTCCGTTTCCCCTCTCCCGGCGTCTCTCCGGATCGGCCGGTTTCCCTCAGCCTTCGAGCTCACCTTTCCGCACGGGGCGGTGCGGATAGAGGTGCAGGTTTCAATCGTGTTCTACCGCTGTCGAAAACGTGAAAGGAGCGATCATGGTCAGATGTCTGAACAGAATAGCGGGCCCGCTGGGAGTCTGTCTGATCCTCGCGCTGGTTGCCGTCAGCCCGGCGTGGGCGCAGGCCGTCCACGAAGGATCGCTGACGGGAACTGTGTATCTCAGCTCCGGTGAGCCGGCTCCCGGGGTCACTGTCACGATCATCAGCCCCGCGCTGGTCTCGGGAGAGCGGATGATGGTCTCCGATGACGAAGGACGATTCGTCTTTCTCTCCATTCCTCCCGGAAGTTATGAACTGAGGGCGAGCCTCGACGGCTTCTCCACGTATTCGCAGAAGGGGATCGTGATCCGGGCCGGCGACAAGGCCTCTTTCAAGGTGAGGCTCGAGCCCGGCTCGTACGAAGAGACGATCATCGTGACCGCTGACTCGCCGGTGTTCGACACCCGCTCGGCGACGACCGACACAACCTTCTCGAAAGAGCTTCTGGAGGTCGTACCGACCGGCAGGAGCGCGTTCTACGACCTCGCGACGAGCGCTCCCGGTGTCGCTCCGGTCGGGAAGGAAGAGTCGTGGCTACCGAGCCCCTCGGTACTCGGTAGTGCGGCGAACGAGAACATCTTCCTGGTCAACGGCGTCAATGCCACGAATCCTCGCGGCGCTTCGTGGGGCTCGCTGGTCAACGTCAACTACAACACGGTGCAGGAAGTGAAGATCATCGCCACCGGGTCGAAGGCCGAGTACGGGAGCTTCTCCGGCGCGGCCATCGACGTGCTGACCAAGTCCGGCGGCAACGACTTCATGGGCGACCTCGCCTACTACGGGATGGTGGGGAACGCGAGCGACAACATGACCACCAACTTCGGGGGGATCTATTACGCCGCCCCCGACGCCGCGCTGATGACTCGTCCGGTCGACAGTGACGACGCGAGCATCACGTTCGGCGGACCGGTTCTGAAGAACAAGCTGTGGTTCTTCGCCGCATACAACGATGTCCGCTCCAAGACCGACACGCCGCTCTTCGAGCCGCTGGCGATCTGGAAGGCGAAGTTGTACGACCTGAAGTTCACCGGCGAGTTCGCCATGAATCACCGGGCCTGGCTCGCGTATCACGGCGAAGATACACAGTCCGACAACACGTCCTGGGGCGACACCTGGGATGCGAGCATGGTCTACACCTCGCCCCAGAAGAACCAGACCCTTCAGGCCGAGTATCAATGGATGATCTCGAGCCACGATCTCGTCTCGGGTAAGCTTCTCGGTTACGACACCAAACAGGATCCCACCATCCCCGCCGAGTACGGACATCCCGGCTGGGTCAACTGGTGGAAGTGGATCGGCGCCCAGAGCATCGGGCTCGGTGGTGATTTCCCCTTCGTCGAAGCGCAGAAGTCGAAACGCCAGACGCTCCAGGCCGACATCACTCACTACGCCGAGCATTTCCTCGGCGAACATGAGATGAAATTCGGCGTCCAGTACACCAAGGCCGAAGGAAACTGGGAAGGCGGCTACTTCCAGGGCTACGCCAACTTCGCCTACCCCTATCCGTGGGACTACGGTCCGGCGAAAGACTGGTGGTGGAACGGTCCCGAGTCATGGCAGTGGGGAACCGACGAGAATCCGGTTTTCCCGATGTACGTGAACAAGATCTACCGCAACCCGTGGCTCACCGTCCGGAAGTCGGGATCCACCGGGGCGTTCTTCGATGACACGTGGGACCTCAACGACCGGCTCACCCTCAACGTCGGACTCCGCTACGACGAGATGACCGCGAAGTACGGCGAAGGGAAGGTCTACGAGATGCCCACCACGCCGGCGGACATCAACAATCCCACCGTTCTCAGAAACCGGGCTGGAACCGGCAACGTCTTCGACTTCAAGACGTGGTCTCCTCGACTCGGATTTGCATGGAACATCACCGGAGACAACAAGACCGTCCTGCGAGGACACGTCGGTCGCTACTACGCGCCGATGGGGGTCGAAGCGCTGCGTCGCTTCGGTCCGGACATGGAACCGTCTCTGACCGAGACCTGGCTGTACCTTCTGCCGATGTCGGAGGTCGACCTCAACGGAAACGGGATGGTCGATTTCGAAGAGGTGCGACCGGCGACGCGCCTGCTCAACAAGTACGATCCCTCGTCGCTGATGTCGAGCAACGTCTCGGATCCGAGCTGGTATCTGCAGGTCGATCCCGGAACCCGCAGCCCTTACACCGATCAGTACAACCTCTCCATCCAGAGACAGATCGGCAGCAAGTTCGCCGTGGAGTTCGGATACATCCACAAGAAAACCAACGACATGATCTCGCTCGAGCCGTACAACACGGCCACCGGTGAGTTCTACCAGTGGGAGTCGCTGCCGTTCACCACCTGGACGGGCTACAACACCCAGGTCTGGAGCATCCAGCTCCAGGACTACAACGGCGACGGCGTGGCGGACGTCCAGGACGCGGTCTTCGTGTCCAATCACCTGAGGTACCGCGCGGTCAACGTTCAGGACTTCGCGGGACAGGACGCCACTCGCACATACGACGGCCTGCAGACCGTCTTCACCAAACGCTATTCCGACCGCTGGCAGGGAATGGCTTCCATCAACTGGAACCGCAGCAACGGGATCGCACCCAGGACCGTCGATCAGAACTGGTACATCGATGGACCGATGGTGATGGATACCCCGTTCGGCAGCTCGAGAAATCACTTCCAGAACAACATGGAAGGGCCGCTGCCGATGACCCCGAAGTGGATGGTCAAGATCTCCGGCAACTACACTCTGCCAATGATCGAGACGGACTTCGGACTGCGGTACCGCTACGATAGCGGACGCCCGATCTTCCCGATCCAGACCATCCCGGTCTTCGCGACCTGGATGAGCGAGATCCCGGAAGGTGTCTATCTCGGACCGGGCGACGGCGGCATGGTCGCCAGTGATCCGAAACATCCCGATTGGCTCCCGTCGACGTCCATCGTCGACCTGAGTCTTTCCAAGAGCCTCAAAGCCGGCGGCTTCGGCGCGCTGAGAATCTCGTTCGACGTACTGAATGCGTTCAACGAGAACTCGCCGAACAAGGTCGGTTTCTACGAGGGAGATTACGGCCGTGTCTATTCGATCGTGCAGCCACGGACGTATCGCATGGGAGTGAAGTACTCGTTCGGAGGCTGATTCATCAGGGGAGGATCCTTCGGGATCCTCCCCTCCTCTCCCCTCTCTCGTCCGCGGAGCGGGACGAGATCGTGCTCGAATACGCGAGCGCAGCAAGACGACGGAAGCCGGCATCCTCGACCGATCCTCCGACGCGCTCTTCGCGCGGGTGAACGAAAATCCCAGCCTCTCCACAAGAAATCGAAGAGAATAGAGCCGGGCCCCGAGATGATCTCGTCACGACGCATCTGGATATTCGCAGTCGCATTGCTGGTGGTCGTCGTCGGCGCGTGGTCGTTTCTCTGGCGCCGCACTCCTCTGACCGTGAACCGGAGCCAGGCTGCGATCTACCGGAAGGCGAACATCCTCCTGATCACTCTCGACACCACCCGCGCGGACCATCTCGGCTGCTACGGCGACACCCGTGCGGAGACGCCCCGCCTCGATCGTCTCGCCCGCGAAGGCATTCTCTTCGAGCACTGCATCACTCCGACTGCCTACACTCTCCCGTCACACTCGTCGATCATGACCGGAACCTACCCTCCTTACCATGGAGTCCGGATCAACGGGAACGCCGGGCTCGCAGAGGCGAACGTGACCATGGCGGAACGGCTTCGGCAGGACGGCTACCGCACCGGCGGGTTCGTCGGCGCATTCGTGCTCGACGGACGGTGGGGCCTCAATCAGGGATTCGATCGCTACGACGACGATTTCCAGATCGGAGCGGACCAGCGTCTCGATCTCGCCGGAGTTCAACGTCCCGCGAATCAGGTCGTCGACGCCGCGCTGAAATGGCTCGACGAGCCGGGTCCCAAACCGTTCTTCGCGTGGGTGCATCTCTACGATGCACACACCCCTTACGAACCTCCCGAGCCGTTCCGTTCACGCTTCACGTCGGACGATCCGAGCTCTCTCTACGACGGCGAGATCGCGTTCGTCGATTCCCAGGTCGGACGCCTCCTTGACGCCCTCTCTGCCCGCGGCCTCGCCAAAGACACCATCGTGGTGGTAGTCGGAGATCACGGCGAAGGCCTCGGGAGTCACGGCGAATCGGAGCATGGCTACTTCATCTACGACTACGCCGTTCACGTCCCTCTCCTGGTCCACCTCCCCTCGAACGGCAGCGGCGGAAAACGAGTGGCCGCACAGGTCAGTACCGTCGACATCTTCCCCACCATTCTCGAGTTTCTCGGGGACGAGCCCGTAAAGAGCGTCCAGGGCGAGTCGTTCGCCTCCCTGATCGATGGCGGTGAGCCCGCTGCACCCCGCTATGCGTACAGCGAATCGGTGGCGACGAAGCTCCAGTACGGTTGGAGTGGCCTCTACAGCATTCGCACCAACGACTACAAGTACATCGAGGCTCCCCGCGCCGAGCTCTACGACCTTCGTAGTGATCCCGACGAGAAAGCCAACCATCTCGACGACCAGCGCCGCGTCGCGCATGAGCTCCGCGCCACTCTCACTACGATGCGCACGAAGATCGAAGAAGGAGCGCCCGAAGCCGCCGAGGCCAATCTCGATGCGGAGACGATGGCGAAGCTCTCCTCACTCGGATACCTCGGCGGAGGTTCCGCCCGCACCGAAGACGAAAGCAAACTCGCCGACCCGAAAGACAAACTGGTTCTCTATGAAGGTGTCGGCTATGCGGCACAACTGATCTTCAGGAATGAGTACACCGAGGCTTCCGAGGTCCTGCAGAAGGTGTTGAGCGAGGATCCCGATGTCCCACAGGCCCAGATCCTCCTCGCTTCCGTCTACCGGAAGACGAAGGAGATCGGAAAGGCAAAGGCGATTCTCGATCGCTACCTGAAGAGGGACCCGGGGAATCCGCAGGCTCTGATCTCCATGGCCGAGATCCTCTCGGATGAAGGACGAGACGACGACGTCATCGCGATCTGCCGCACCGCTCTCGCCAGGGACGAGAAGAACGCCCGGGCCTGGGAACTGATGGCGGACGTTTACATCAGCCGCAACGACCACACCGCCGCCCTCCCGCTCCTCCGGAAGGTCGTCGAGATCCAGCCGAAGCTCACCCGCAGCCGCAACAACCTCGCGGCGTGTCTGATCGGAACCGGACACCTGGACGAAGCCGAACGGATTCTCACCGACATCATCAGCGAATATCCGAAGTTTCCCCTCGCCCACTATCACCTCGCGCTCCTCCGCGAGCAGCAGAAGCGTTTCGTGGAAGCAACTGCCGCGTACCACGCGGAGATCGAGGCGCAGCCGAAGGAGATGGTGGCGAGGTTCAACCTGGCTGAGCTCCTCTTCCGTCTCGGGGACCGGGCCGGAGCCGAATCCGTGATTCGCGTCGTGGTCGACAACGATCCGGAGCACGGCGCGCGTCCGCCTCTGATGCTGGCGCGCGTTCTTCTCGATCAGCCCGGCCGTGTCGCAGAAGCCGCGAAGTACGCCCGGCTCGGCCTCGAACGGGCGAAGGACCACGAGATGAAGGCCCTCGCCTGGTTCCTCCTCGCAGACATCGACTCACGCAACGGCGACAAAGCAGCACTGGACGAGGCGCTTCGTCAGGCCCGTTACCATCAGGCTTTTCTCCATTCCACGACGGGCACGGCGGGAGCGAACCTCGAGGAGTAATGTTGATGCGACCATCAGCGTTCGGGTTCGCGGCTCTTCTTTCGTTCTTCTCTCTCGGCCTCTTCGCAGCGGAACAGCCGCCGTCTGCGATTCGCATCGACCAGATCGGCTATCCCGCAAACGCTCCCAAACTCGCGGCGGTCGTACATCCTGCTGCCGGATCGGAATTCTCGGTCCACCGCGTGAGCGACGGCGAGACCGTCTACCGCGGCTCGCTCGGTGATGCGATCAACGCCCGCGACTCGGGCGAGACGATTCGTCTGGCCGACTTCTCTCCCCTGACGTCGGAAGGGGTCTACGAGCTGCGGATCGAAGGAGTGGGATCGAGCGATCCGTTCACGATCAGCACTGCCCCCTATTCGAATCTCCTGCGGCTCGCGACCCGAAGCTACTACGGCCAGCGCTGCGGGATCGCCGTCGACCTCGCGCCCGAATTTCCGGGCTACGAACACGCGGCGTGTCATCTCTCCGGCGGATACCATGCGAGCTCCGGTCGGAAGGGTGAACATCCGTCCGCAGGAGGATGGCACGACGCGGGCGACTACGGCCGCTACGTCGTGAACTCCGGGATCAGTACCGGAACGCTCCTCTGGGCGTGGGAGATCTTCCCCGCCGCGCTTCGTGATCTCGACCTCGCAATTCCCGAATCGAACAACGACGTTCCCGACTTTCTCGACGAGGTTCGCTGGAATCTCGAGTGGATGCTGTCGATGCAGGACAAAGACGGCGGAGTCTGGCACAAACAGACCAGTGAGGATTTCGCCACACTCGAGACTGCACCGGACGAAGATCCGTGGATCAGCTACGTCGTCGGCACCGGATCGGCGCCGTACAAGAGCTCCTGTGCGACTGCGGAATTCGCGTCGACAATGGCCATCGCGTCGCGGGTCTACGCTCCATTCGACGACGCGTTCGCCTCCCGCACGCGCGACGCGGCGATGAGCGCGTGGAACTGGCTGGAGAAACATCCGAATGTCGCATTTCGCCGCAATCCGCGTGGCGTCGTCACCGGCGAATACGCCGATCGCGATTGCAGCGACGAGCGCCTCTGGGCAGCAGCAGAGATCTGGCGAACCACCGGGGACGAAGCGGTCGGCAGGTGGTTCGTCGCGCACTCGAAGGATGCGATCGACTCCATCGAGGAAGACAATCCCCCGAACTGGCGCGAGGTCGGCGCCATGGCGGCATGGACGTACGCATTGAGCGGGAAGGGCGATGCGGCGACCGTCGCCACGATTCGCGAACGCTCGCTGCGCGCGGCGCATGCGATCGTCGAGCGCTCCAGGAAGCACGGCTATCACATCCCGCTTCAGACGGACGACTATGTATGGGGCTCCAATGGTGTCGCCGCAGAATACGGCGTGCAGCTTCTCGTCGCGAACGAGCTCGAGCCCGACTCCTCATACCGCGAAGCCGCACTCGAGATCGTGCACTACCTCCTCGGCCGCAATCCGTTCTCGCTCTCGTGGGTCACCGGAGCCGGAGCGCGACCGGTCATGCATCCCCACCACGCACCGAGCGTCGCCGACGACAACCTCGCACCCTGGCCGGGACTCCTCGCCGGCGGTCCGAACCGGAACCGCCAGGATCCGTCGCTGAAGCGGATGCCCCGCGGTACGCCTCCGGGAAAGATGTATGTGGATGACGAGCCTTCGTATGCGAGCAACGAGATCGCCATCAACTGGAACGCGCCTCTGGTGTTCGTCCTCGCGGGGGTGTCGGAGTGAGTCGTGCCGGATCCGTCGTAATCCGTCGGAGTCCGCGAAGCGGACGAAATACCTGTAGCCAGGGCGTGAGCCCTGGGTCAGGCTGGAACCGATGCGGAGCGTTTCGACCCCACGAAAGCAATCAGCACCGCGATGAACGACGCGCCGATGAGCGGCAGCACCATCCCCATCCGAACGCCCCACGCCTCCGAGATCTGTCCCACTCCCCACGGAAAGGCCATCCCTCCGAGAAGACCGATCGCGAAGAGAAGACCGAACACGCTTCCCGTGTCTTCGGGATACCGGTCGCCCGCGATGGCGAGGATGGTCGGATAGATTGCGGCGAAGGAGAGTCCGATCAGGACCGCCCCTGCGGCCATCACCGGAATTGAGGTCGAGACGAGGAGCACCAGCGCGCCGATGGCGGAGCCGATCGCGCTCGCGAGCACCAGAGTCGTCTTGCTCATCGAGCCGAGAAGTTTCGCACTCAGGGCCCGGCCCGCCATCATCGCGGCCCAGTAGCCGGCCAGAATCCACGTCGCGATGCGCGCAGACGCGCCGGTCGATCCGAGATATGTCGAGGTCCACCCTCCGATCGATGCCTCGTTCCCCGACTGGAAGAAAAGCATCGCAGCAATCAGAAGCACGCCGGGATGCCGGGCCGCCCTGAGCACACCGAGCGGCGAAAACGCCACGCGCTCCCTCGCAGGAGGAAAGCGCAGCAGGGCATACGCCACGAAAGAGAGCGCCGCGAGCGCGGCCGCGATCCAGAGGAGTTGCACCGGACCGACGACACCGAGGATCACTGCGGCGAGGAGCGGGATGAAGAGCGCGCCGAATCCGAAGAAGACGCCGAGAAGATTCAGCATCGCTCCGCGTCTCTCGGCGTAGATGTCGGAGACCATCGCGTTGGTCGACGTGTTCAATCCTCCTCCACCGAACCCGAGGACGAACGCGGCCACGAGCGCCGCCCGGTACGAGCCGGCGAACACGAAGACGATCAATCCTGCCGTGACCAGCGCGGAGGAGAGTGTCAGGACATACTTGTTCCCGAAGCTGTCGATCGCGGGACCCGCGAAGACGGTCGCGAGAAAGACGCCGAAAAAGAGGAGAAGAAAGACATTCCCCTGCTGGGCGAGGTCGATCCCCAGGCGCTCGCGCATCTCCGGAAGCCCGAAGAGCGCCCCGAGGATCGCGAGGACGATGCCGAAGACGAACATCCCTCCTGCCGCGGACCAGAAGAGCGGAGCCCTCGACGTCGCGGCGGTGTCGTTCATCGCTTCACCGCCTTTTCGTATGCCGCGAACACCTTCGCGTTGTTGTCCTGCGGAATGTCCTTGACGTTCGGCGAGACGAATACCGGCAGGATGATCCCGCGCTTCGCCAGCTCCGACGCGACCTCTGCGACGATGGCCATGGCGATCGCAGTCGTGGCGACCGTGGATCCGGCTGCGACCGGAGCTTTCCATCCGTCGACGTCGACCAGCGCATCCCGCGCCGGGACGCAGTTGTCGATCACGACGTCGGCGAGGTCCGACAGCTTCTTTCCGCTGGAATGCGTCGCTTCGCGGCTCCGCTGGTTGTCCATCGACGTGATCGCGACCACACGCAGTCCTCTCTTCCGCGATTCCGTCGCGACTTCGATTCCCGCCGCGTTCAGCCCGCCGTGAGAGAAAACGATCATCACGTCGCCTTCCTGGATCGGCTCATTCTCGAACAGTACCGAAGCGTAGCCTTCCTGCCGTTCCAGCCATAAGAGCCCGCGTGCGCCGCCCGAACCGAGCACCGTCTGCCACATCAGGCGTGAGTCCATCAGCGGGTGGAAAACCGGAAAGCTCCCATATCGAGGGAAGACGTCCTGCACCGGAAGAACCGAGTGGCCACTGCCGAACAGATGCACCAGCCCGCCCCTCTCCGCGGTGTCGGCCATCATGCCCGCAGCTCTCCGGATCGCGCCCGACTGAGTCTCCCATACCCGCTCCAGCACCGTGGTGATCGCAGCTGAGAAAGCTTCCACACTCATCTTCGACTCCTTCGTCCGGTTCTCTTTTCCGTCGCCGCGTCGAATGCGAGCCGTGCGGCTCCGAGAAGGTTCGCCCGTGAACCGAGCTCGGAGACGACGATCTCCACTTCGGGCATCGAAAGCGGCTGCGCGTACTCGTTCGCGCTCCGTCTCGTTTCGACGAGGAAGAGATCGGCTGCACTGGTCACGCCTCCAGTGAGCACGATCACTTCCGGATCGAACAGGCTCACCAGATTCGCCACGGCCAATCCGAGCCGCCACCCTCCCTGCAGAAACACGTCCCGTGCACCCTCGTCCCCATTGCGAGCCGCCTCGGCGACCGACACCGCGCCCGCGCCATTCAGGTTCGCCGCACGCGCGAGCGCAGGTCCCCCGACCAGCGCCTCGAGTGATCCGACGCGCTTTCCTTCCTCGCTCCGCGCATCGGTCACCACCATCCATCCAACGCAGCCCGACAGCTCGTGCGCGCCACGCACCAGCCGTCCGCCGCTGAGAATGCCCGCGCCGATTCCCGTCCCGACGATCAGCACGATCACGTCACTCTTTCCACGGGCGGCGCCGCGCCACGATTCACCCAGCACCGCTGCATTCCTGTCGCTCTCCACTGCAACCGGGAGCCGGAGACGCTGCCGAAGCTCACGGGCGAGCGGCACGGCATCCCACCCGGTGAGATTCGGCGCCCACACCGTGCCGTCACGTCGCACCAGACCGGGGACTGCGATGCCGATCGCCGTGACGGAGGTTTTCGTCCTCGCCGTGTCCCTGTACAACGCGACGATCTGGTCGATCGGTGATTCGGGAGAGCTCGTGTCGACGGGTTGTTCGTGCTCCTGAGTGAGCCGGCCGGTCGAACCGACCACCGCGGTTGCGATTTTCGTCCCGCCGAGGTCCACCGCCAGGACCCGGGGAGACTCCTTTCGACGAGTCATCGCGCAGAGCCTGCACCACCGATGTGGATCGCGAGAACGCTCTCCGGGGCCATGCGCGGCTGAATCACGATGGCGCCGCCGTCGCTTTTCAATGCGACCGGCTCACCGCTCATCAGGTCACGCGCGGCCGTCCCGGTGAATCCTTCCAGCCGCACGGTTGGGGTCACTTCTTCAGTTCCATGATTCACTATCACCGCGATCCGATCGCGACCGCTCTCCAGGATCCGGACTTCCACTCCGTCGCTCGCAGTGACCGGATTCGCGATCTTCGCCCAGTCGAGAAGCCCCCGGTAGAACGAATCCATCATCGCGGTCGGATTTCTCTCGTACCCGGCGCCGAAGAACGTTCCGATGGTGAGCATCTTTCCCTTCCCGAAGCTCGATGCGATCATGGCCGGCTTCCCGTTCGCCCACCGCGCGAGAATCTGCGCACGCCCCGATTCCGGCACCAGAACTTCCTGGTACACGGAACCCGTGAGGACGTTCCCTTTCTCCAGGCCGGGGAAACCGGTGGCATCCACCGTCATCTCCGTTTTTCCGCTCGGGGTGTTCTGCACCGACTCCTCACGGCAGGCGCAGACCTCGGCCAGACCGGATCCGGGGATCACCGCCGTGGCGTACCCACGCTCGTCGTTCCAGGCCGGACGCGCTTCCGTCACCAGCGTCCCTCCCGCCCGGACGAACTCGATCAGCGCGGCACTGACCGGCTGCGAGAGCATGAGCGGATACGGAAGGATGATCAGTTTGTACTTCGACGCCTCTCCCTTCGCGATCTGGTCGACGTGGATGAAATCCAGCGGGACGTTGGTCGGGAAGAGAGCACGGTACGGACCGAGCATCGAGCGCGTCTCGATGCCTGCGAGATCCGCTTCGCTCCCACCACCCCAGAGCGGACGACGACCGCCCACCATGTACGAGAGCGGATTGAACACGATCGCCACTTCGGCCGGGATCGGCCGCGCCTTCAGAAACAATTCCTGATTCCGGTCGACCGCCGCTGCGACTGCTCCCGCCGCTTTCGCCCGCGGAGTGACGGTTCCGTCGAGATTGATCAGGCCGAATCCTCCCGATTCGTATCCGGAGCTCATCGGGTAGTACGCGTAGACGTTCACTGCTTTTGCGCCTCGAGCGAGTGCGCTCCAGATCCAGATCGACTCGTCCTGAGGCGTCACCGGCGCGCTCACGTGCAACGCAATGGTCCCGAACCCCGCCTGCAGCTCGCCGATCCAGAAACCGTCCCGCCGCGCGTAACCGCTCGACTTCGCGAAATCGAGGAGCGCTGCGCACCAGGCCGGATCGTGCCCCACCGGCATGGAATGCTTCGGATAGAACGACGTCCCGAAGTAGTCGACCACCTCGGTCATCTTCAGGTCGTCGGGACTTCCATCGCCCGCCCGTGGCGAGGTGAAGAGGTTCGGGATCGCGGCGTGACTCGTCGCCAGTTTGTCGGGCAGCACGCTCTTCACTGCTTCGTATCGCGCCGCGAGATCCCCGGCCAGCTTCTGACGGATGAACATCCGCCAGTCGATGAAGTCGGTGTAGGAGAGGATGGTTCCGAGCCGGTTCGGACGCACTTCGTCCCAGCTCTTGAAGCGGCGGTACCACGCCTTGTTCAGCGCGTCGAGCGTTCCGTACTTCGTCCGGACCCAGTCGCGGAACCGCGCCACGGAGTAAGGGCAGAAGCAGTACTCGGTGTTCTCCGCCCATGGTTCGTATGCCCAGTTGATGATGTGAGGCTCACTCCAGAGATCCCAGGCTAGAAACGCCGGCTTGCTCTTCATCGCCTCAGCAGCTTTCGAGTAGAAGTTCAACATCGCAGCCCGGACGCCGGGATGGTCGAAACAGTAGCCGGGAGCGGATTCCGACGGCATGACTTCTCCGCTGATGGAGACGAAGTGCGAGTCGGGGTACTTCTGTCCGACCCAGGCCGGCGCGGAATCCATGTAGACCTGCACCTCCAGCCGCAAACCCTCTTCGTGTGCGAGATCCGCGAGCGTCTCGATGGTGCGGAAGTCGAACACTCCTTCCTCCGGCTCCGCGCTGGCCCAGTCGACCCACGCTCGGATGGTGTTGAAGCCGAGCGCGCGGATCTGCCGTACGTCCTTCCGCCACGCCTCCTTCTTCGCGACCGGGTCGGGCTCGAGCATCGGCGCCCGCGCCGTTCCTCCGCCATACCAGACCGCCATCGGGAAGAATTTCTCGCTCTGCTGCCGGTCTGCGGCGGCGAGTGTGGTTGCGAACATCGCGAGGACGAGAACAGCGAGAGTACTGCGCATCGAGAGACCTCCAGGATGGGGATGCCCCCAGTATGACTGCGTAGCAGCACAGGCTCATCGTTTGCGCTCGGGATCCACGAGCGGATCGTCCGCGACCGCGGGATCCCTCTCTCGGAACCGGTGGCTGCTTCCAATCACGAGCTCCGATCGTGACCCGGTGAGCGCAGGCCGTGATCCCGACTATGAACCTGCGCGTCCTCTCTTTCCAGTTCGGGTTCCGATCATCTCCACCGCAACCCGGAACTTCGCCGGATCGGCCGCGAGCGCTTCCCACGACCAGAAGACGACGCCGCGCGACGGCATCCTCAGTGCTTCGTACAGATTCTGCTCGAATTCTTCGACCGTGAACGGCTCGCCGGGACGGTACGCCTCTGCGACCTGGATGCTCGGGAGCACCGGCGCCGACGACTGTTCGCTCAGGCGCACCACGACGGAGTGGACCCAGTCCGGCATCCGCCCCTGGATGTGCGCGTAAGTCATCGGTGAGAGGTAGTCCGCGTATTTCGAGAGCGTCTCGAAATCCTGGCCGGCGCTTCGGAGGATCGCTCCTCCGAAGTCCGTCCGCCGCCACGGGACGGCGTGGATGTTGATCCTGATCTGCGGGTCGGCCTGGTGCGCGGCGCTCGCGATCTCCTCCGCCATCGAATCGATCAGTGCGACCTTCCACTCCGTCCACTCCCGAGCGTGATTCTCGAGGATCCAGGCCGCGACCTCCGGCGTCTCGTGCAGGGCGGGTGGAATCACGATGCCGCTCTTTTCGGTGAACCCCTTCACGCAGTGGTCGCAGAAGCAGGCGTTCGGAATGTCCCCGTGCTTCGTTCCCGGGTGGACCTTTTCCCAGAAGACGAAGTGGCGGATGAAATCGAGACTCACCCCCTGGGGGTGGAGGCGCGTCACGAGATCACGCACGTGCTGCACCCTCTCCTCCCGGTAAGACTGCCGCGACGGACAGACGAATTCCACCCAGTCGTCCTTCGCGGGCGCTCCTTTCGAGGTGATCGCGACGAGATCGGGATCTGCCTTCAGCGCTTCCGGATTCTGAAACACCGGAACGATGATGAAGACGTCGACCCCTCGCTCGGATGCAGCGCGTCGGAACGCGTCGTCTTCCGCCACACTCTCTCCGACGAACGCCGTCGTCACACCGAGCTCGTTCCACTTCGCGAACATCTGTTCGAGATCGGCGGGGAGCTCGTACATCTTGACCCCGACGATCGGATTCGTCGCCCACTCGGGGGATCCCTTCATGTGAGCCGCGACGACGTCCGGAGGCGGCGGAAAGACGTCCAGCACGGTGAAGTCGACCCAATACAGCCCTTCGAGATTCGGCACCCGCTCGACCAGCGGTTGCCCGATCGCCTTCGCCGGATCGTCGAGCTTCTGCCACCACGGACGGTCGCTCGGATAACCGAACTGGAACCCCACCGGCGCCGACGCGAAGGAGCGGCCCCATTCCGTGAATTCGTCGATCATCGCGTCGAGGGAGGGAAAGATCTGGCTGTCGTCGATGAAGAGAATTCCTTCCCGAACCGTCGGCGGCATCTTCTCTTCCATCCAGTGCTTGAGGAAGAGGCGGTACGCGGGGTCATGTCGCCGCACCGCGGCGAGCCACGCCGAGGCGTCGGCGTCCGTGACCGCGTCACCCTCCGGTTCTTCCACGGATCGGAACCATTCGACATCGACCCCGATGCCGACCACGCATGGATGGCTTCCGTAGCGGTCGAGCACGATATCGATCAGCTTCTCCACCGAAGCGTTTCCCGGCTCGACCTGGAGCCAGCAGTCGAACCCGCGCTGATCGAAGAGCGTCAACGCCGCCTCGTTCGCGTCCTGGTCCGCATAGCGGATCAGCGGATCGTCACTCGAGCCGGGGAAGCTGAGCTCCGTTCCCTCGCCCGCGATCCTTCCGACGATCCACACCGTCGCCGGCTTCGAACCGGGAAAGCGCGAGACCATCCGATCTCCGACGCCACTCCAATAGGCCGGTCCCGGATTGTAGTCGGGCCCGTACGCCGAGTAGCGGAAGCCGACCGCGAGATGTGGATGACCCCCTTCGGCGGTCGCAGCCGGCGGAGGTGTTTTCGTCGTTGCGCACGCAACGGTCAGGAGCAATGCGAGCAACCAGTAAGAACGCCTCATGATGATCTCCTCATTGCGGCGTGGTCGGCCGCGGCGTCCAGAGGCGCGAGAGTACGCGTCCCGTCGCGAGTGTGAGCTCACGGAAGCTCATGGTGGCGTTGTCGATCAGCGGTCTCGCCCAGAAGCCGATGCTCAGGATGTATCCGAGCGTCACGTAGATGAGCAGCATTCCGGTGCGAAGCCCGAATCGGTCGCCTAGCCAGCCGACCGCCAGGGAAACGAACGCTCCTCCGATGATCGCGGTACAGAGAATTCCGGAGAAGGATCCGTGATGCCGTTCGGCGGAGTTGAGGGCGAGCGAGAAGATCACCGACCACATCACCGAGAGGAAGAATCCCACCATCATGAATCCGTAGTAGGCGACCATCGCCGGTCCGAAGAGTGCCGCACTCAGCGTGAGGAGTGCCGCGATCGCGAACCCGATCAGCACGCGGCGGGAATCGAACAGCTTGAGGAGAACCAGACCGAGTACGCAACCGACGGTCATCAGCCCCCAGAACATCGCCACCGCATGCGCTCCTTCGACCTGCGGGTCGAACCCGTGGTAGGTCTCGAGGAATTTCGAGATCCAGTTCGCTACGCCCTGCTCGGTACCGACGTAACAGAAGATCGCGATGAAATAGAAGAACACTGCCGGGTTCCGGAGCAGGTCCTTGTGCGCCGTCCACGGACCGATCCGCTCGTCCTCGGCGAGCTCGTAGCGCGGCATTCGGATCAGCGCCAGGACTACGACCATTAAAACCGTCACGATGGTGAACACCCAGTAGAGCGACACCCACGGGAGATTCTGAGGAACGACCCGGGCGAGGGTTCCCAGCAGCGGACCTTGCGTGGCGGCCGCCGCGTCGGGCCGGGCCTGGAGATGGGTCACCAGATACGAGTAGACGAAGGGGCTGAGGAACGACGCGCTCCCGAACACCAGCTGCGCCGCGACCGCGTTCGCGGCGAAGTGCTCCTCCCCTCCGGAGACGCGGAGGAGAGGGTTGATCGCCACCTGCAGCATGGTCATTCCGATCCCGATCATGAAGAGAGAGATCAGCGCGACCTGAAACGTCGGCATGGACGCGAAGAGAAGCGAGCCCGCGAACGCGATTCCGAACGCCGCGATCATCACCGGCTTCTCGCGGAAGCGCTCCAGCAGCATCCCCGCCGGAATCGACATCACCCCGTATGCGATGAAGAACGCGAACGGAAGGAATCCCGCCAGAGCGAGACTGAGGTGGAATCCGCTGATGATGTCGGGGATCAGCGGTCCGAGAATGTTGGTCAGAAAGGAAATGACGAAGAAGATCAGAAAGACCAGCAGGACGATCCAGGGGTGGCGTCGGCTCATTGTGCGGCTCCTCCGACATTCATTCCGCGGACGTGCAGCACCGGCTCCTCACCCTGGAGCGCATGTGAAGGGAACGTCGCGTGCAGTTTGCGGCTCTCTCCGGGAACGAGAGTGACGTAGTTGGAATCCCAGAACACCGGCGCGGCGAGAGCTCCCGTCTTCTCACCCGCCACCGAAAGCTCGACGAAGAACGCGATGTTCGGGGTCGGATTGTCGAGAGTCACGTCGACCGCCGTTCCATCCGCGGTTCGCGTGAAGTGATGATCGACTGCGAGCGTCACCGGCGGCAGCCGGTTCACCGCCGTCAGATCGGCGAATTCTTTGACCGGCGTGTAGAACCACTCACCCTTTCCCCAATCGAGAACGTCGGGTTTGGCCGGAAGCCAGTAGAAGTTCTGATCCAGGAGGGTGCCGTCGTTCGCCTCGATTCTCGCGTCGACGAACCGGAACGCTCCCGAGAGCTCCGCCGGGAGCTCGAAAGCGGCCCGTCGCTCGCCTGGTGCGAGAACGAGCGGCACGCGCTGGTCGAGCAATGGCTGCGAGCTCGCATCGTAGACGCGCACCCGGGCAGTCGCGTCGAGGGGCTGGTTCGTGTCGTTGATCCCGACCAGCTTCCCCGTGCCGTGATCGTACGCGATGTGAACGGGGCGGCTCGCATCGCGCGCCGCATAGAACGCGCCGGTCGGCACGAGGTAGTAGTCGTAGAACTGCCAGTACATCTCCGGCCAGGCGGAGTTCATCATCCACTGGATGATGCCGGTCGCGACCGGGCGGCGCAGCGAGAACGATTCGAACATCGCGCGCATCGCTTCGTAGTTCACCATCTGAGCCCGGAGCGCGAAGTCGTCGAGATCCTTCGCCGGCCCATAGCGCGCGTTCATCGCCGCGACGTAGCGATCGAGATTCTTGAACTCGTGTCGCGCCGAGTGGTAGGCCCACATCTCGTCGATCGGCCACCAGCTCTCTTTTGGAAGCATCCGCCGAAGGCTCTCCGCCACCGGCGGCTGCGCACCGGGGCCAGTCTCGGTGTTGAGACCGAACGCTCCTCCGGGTGCCTTCTCGTCGAACCAGTAGTTCGGCGGAACCCACTCGTACGGCCCCTCCATCTTCACCCCGCTCGGTCCGGTCACTTCGCTGGTTCGAACCGAGCAGGCGCTGAGCGAAGGCCGCGTCGGGTCGATCCGCGCGAGGTCGTCGAGATAGCGCCGTTCGAGCTCCGGACGGGGAAGCATGTCGCTCCCCAGGACCCAGAGAATCACGCTGGGATGGTTGCGGAGTCTGACCACCTGATCGCGCAGCGAATGGGTGATCAGATCGATCTCCTCGGCGGTGTCGATCCCGCCGAACTTCTCGTCCACCGGCTGGCCGAGATAGTCCTCCCACTCCCACTGACAGCTCCAGCCGGCCCAGACCATGATTCCGTAGCGATCGGTGAGATCGAAGAGACGCTGGGTGTTTCCCCAGAAGCCTTCCAGCCGGACGGTGTTCAGGTTCATGTGCCGCACGTAACGGATCTGATCCTCGAGACGCTGAGGGTCTTCTCTCAGGAGGACATCGTCGGCCCATCCGCCGCCGCGCAGGAGGAGGGGGCGGCCGTTGATCCTGTAACCGCGGTACCCCTCCGCGTTGATGTAGTCCTCGACGTGCCGGATTCCGAACTGCGTCTCGAACCGGTCGGAGATCCCGTCGCCGGTCAGGGTTTCGACCTGCAGCGAATAGAGATTCGGGTCCCCGAGGTTGTTCGGCCACCATAGGCGGGGTGACGCGATGGCCAGCTGCGGAATTTCATCCGGAGCGAAGACGAGATCGCGCGCCTCGCGCGGTTTCAGTGAGACCGATCGCTCGAACGTGATCTTCCGATCCGGACCGATTCGCCCTCTCACCGTGACCATCAGCCGCCGTGAGGTGTGGTTGACCAGCTTTCCTCCAATGGAGACCTGACCCTTCTCGAGGTTTCGAGGATCGACGTCACCTCGAACCCAGACGGCGTCGAGCGACGCGGCGCCGGTCGTCTTCAGAGTCACCGGACGCCAGATGCCGAGATAGTTGTCCGGCGATTCGGGGTTCCAGTCCACGAAGCCGATGGTCGGATCACCCGGTTGCGGAGGAAAGACCTTCACCGCGAGAACGTTCCTCCCCGCGCGGAGATGACGCGTGACGTCGAGGTCGAATACGCGGAATGCGCCGTACACCGAGTCCGGGCCGGCCACCTTCCGCCCATTCAGCCAGACTTCGGCCCGATAGTTGATCCCTTCGAAGATCAGCCGTCCGTCCGCCGGTCTTCCCTCCAGAGAGAACTCGCTCCTGTACCACCAGGGAACCTCGTAAGGCTCGGAGGGGAGGGTCTCGAGATTCCTCCCCTCGAACGGGTCGGGAACGTCGCCGTTCCGGAGCTGGGCGGCGAACACGGTGGATGGTACGGACGCGGGAATCCAGCTCGACGCGTCGAAGCCGGTGGAAGAGATCTCCCTTCCCTCTGCGGGAGCTGCCGCAGAGGACTGAATCCGCCAGTTCTGTTCGAGAGGGATGGGTCCGGGAGCGGGAGGTGGCGTCCAGTGTGCGCACCCGGTGAACAATGCCAGAGCGAAGACGATCCATGGAGCGGTAGAGTGAGCACTGCTTCGCATTGCGTCATCCTCGTTTTTTTCGTTTCGCCTCCCGTCGCACCGGGCCGGTGGAGTCGCGGACGATCAGTTGCGGTTCGAGCACGACGAAAGCATCGTCGGCCCGCTCCTGGCCGGTCAGGCGTTCGAGGAGGACGCGTGCCGCGGTCTGCCCCATCTCCCGCAGCGGTTGTCGCACAGTAGTCAGTCTGGGATTGTGGAACGCAGCGCACTGAATGTCGTCGAACCCGACCACGGAGACGTCTTCCGGAACGCGGAGGCCGGCGTCGAGGAATGCCCGCCCCGCAGCGATGGCCGAAGCGTCGTCGAACGCGAAGAGCGCGGTGAAGGGAACCTTCCGCTCGAGCAGCTTGCGGCCGAACGCGTACCCTTCCTGAAATGGATCTTCCGGTGAGAAGACTTCGTCCGACTCCTCTCCGCTGAGCTGCAGGACCAGCTCGGGCCGGATCTCGAGTCCGAGCGCGGCCGCCGCTTCCACGATCGCCCGCGAGCGGTCCTCGGTGTCGGAGCTTCCCGGCTGTCCCTTGAAGAATGCGATGCGGCGATGCCCGAGCTCCATCAGATGCGAGAGCGCGAGGTGCGCCGCCCGATCGTGGTCGATCACGACGTTCGACACGCCCTTCAGACGCCGGTGACCGGAGATCACCACCGCCGGAAATCCCGGTGCCCGCTGCAGCTCCGTCGCGACGAGGATCATCCCGTCGATTGCGCGGTGCGCAAAGAGTTCCAGATCCTGTTCCAGGATCTCCGGTGTCGAGCGCCGGTGACTGGTGACCAGATAGTGGTAGCCCTCGCCCAGCAGATGACTCTCGATTCCGCTCACGATCTCCGAAGCGTACGGATCGCTGATCTCCGGGACCAGCACTCCGATCGAATGGCTCCGCCGGCTGCGCAGCGACCGGGCCAGATAGTTCGGCCGGTATCCGAGCGCGCGCGCGGCCTCGAAGACCCGCTCCTGCGTCTCCTTCGGAATCGCCTCCGCGGCAGGAGACTGGTTCAGAACCAGCGAGATCGTCGCGGGCGAGAGCCCGAGATGAAGCGCGACGTCCTTGAGAGTCGGAAGCCTGGAATGCCCCTTCTTCTCCCTCCCCTTACGTGCCGCTTTCGCACCGCCAGCCGTCACTGCGACTCCTCCTGCCGGTCCCGCTCCGGATGAATTTCTGCCGATGAAAATCTTCCGGCATCCTACTCAGCTAAATCGTTTTAGTCAAATGTGAATCGAGATAGATCGCTGCCGCCCCGAGGAGTGCGACGTCTTCGATCTCACTACGGACGATGTGCAGCCGCCCCAGCGCATGGGCGAAAGCATAACCCCTCAGGCGCTGGCGCATCTCCTTTTCGAAGAAGGCATAGCCGCGACTCACCGATCCTCCCAGAATCACGATCTCCGGGTCGTACGCGTAGAGTGCGATCATCACGGCATCGCCGACCGCACCCCCCAGTGAACGAAAGAGCTCGAGCGCGGCCGGATCTCCGTCCCGTGCACGGGCGAACACCGCCTCTCCGTCCATCCCGCTCTCGCGCCTGAGAAATGCTCCGGAACAGAAGCTCTCGAGCGTGCCGTCGCGATAGGGAATGTTCCCGATCTCTCCCGCGCCGCAGTTCGTTCCGCTGTAGAGATGGCCGTCGATCACCACCCCGGAACCGAGTCCGGTTCCGATGGTAATTCCCACCAGATTGCGATGCCCACGCCCCTGGCCGAAATAGAGCTCGCCGACCGCGAATGCATTCGCGTCGTTGTTGATGCGCGCCGGGACCAGATATCGCCGCTCCAGCTCGTCCTGAAACGGGACTTCCTGCCACGAGGGGATGTTCTCGACGGCATAGACGATGCCGTGCGCGACGTCGACCACGCTCGGGACGCCGCATCCGATTCCGGCACAACTTCCGTCGGCGACTTCGTCGATCGCTTCGAAAATCTCGCCGAGGACGACGTCCACCGCCTCCGCACCGGAGATCCGGTGGGAGACACTGCATTCGATCTTCCCATCCCTCACTCTTCCGGCGCGGACCCGCGTTCCTCCGAGATCCACTCCGATGATCGCCTCGCTCGAGGCTCCCCGGAGCTCGGGTCCGCCGAGCTCCGCCCCAAGAGTCGCGTCGTGAGTCGTCATGTCTCTTCCTCCGCACCCGTGTCTGACGATGTCTCTCAATGGCGGTCGTAAGGCGTGCCGAGCGCGCGGGAGAGATCACTCCAGCCGATCAGCACGAACCCCTGATCCTTCAGGAACCGCCGAAACCCGTCGCTGCGTACGAGATCGAGATCCGCCTGCCTCCAGGCCGCTCCCCAGTCGGGATGATCCCGAGTCGCGCCTCGGATCTCGGGATCCGAGTACGCGAGATGAACGATCAGCTGGTACACGCCGGGCGGCAGTCGAGAGAGGATCGCCTCGTACGCTGCGGGCCACTCCGAGATCGGCACTCCGGGTTGAATCGACACCACCCGGTCCACGAGTGCACCGTCTTTCGCCTTCGCCGATTCCGACTCCGCTCCCCCACGCGCGCCCTGGCGCTCGATGAGAAGGGGAATGCCGTAGCTCCTTCCGAGCCGCTGGTAAACCTCGAACAGAGGTTCCGAACGGAACAGGGTTGCCATGTGGGAATCGAGATGAGAGATCCTCACTCCCGCCGCGCGAGCCTTGTCGACCTGCGCCCGCAGCTCACGCTCGACTTCTTCCGGCCGCGCCTTTTCGACCACCGGCTCTTCCACCACCTCAAAGTATCCGTCGCCGTCGAGCAGCGATCCGACCTCGCCCCGCAGGGCAACCGGACCCCAGCGGTAATCGGCCCACTCGGAGTTGAGAGTCAGATGAATTCCGAGATCGGCATCCGGATGCGCACGAGCCCATCGCGCCGCTTCGGCGAACCACGGAGTCGGAACCATGATGCTCGCGGACGTGATCCACCCATTCTCCAGCGCTTCGAACGTCGCCCGATTCACCGAGTGCGCCATCCCGAGGTCGTCGGCATGGATGATCAGCAGACGCGCCGTCGCCGGATATCCGAGTCTCTCCTGCACCGTCTTCGCCGGCTGCGCGAAGGAGGGCAGCGCCAGGGTGGCGAGGAAGAGGATCGAAGGTACGACTCTGTATCGATTCACGATGTTCTCCGTTCGGCCTCGAGCTCTCTCCCCGCCGCCGCGGGAACTGCTCTGATTTGTTTTCGGACGTTCACCAATTCACTCGGCGCTCCGAACGCACTACAATCTCTCTCATGCGATACCGCGCCTTCGGCCGCCTCGGATGGGAAGTGAGCGAGATCGGCGCCGGCATGTGGGGAATGGGAGAGTGGACCGGTTCCGACGACACCGAATCCCTCGCCTCTCTCGACCGCGCCGTGGAGCTCGGATGCAACTTCTTCGACAGCGCGCTCGCCTATGGCGACGGCCACAGTGACCGGCTGCTCGGAGAGCTCGTACGACGTCATCCCGAACGTCGCCTCCATACCGCAACGAAGATCCCTCCACTCAACGACGAGTGGCCGAGCCGCCGCGGAGTCCCGCTCGACGAGGTCTTCCCTCCCGATCACATCGAGCGATCCCTGCATCGAAGCCTGGAGTGCTCCGGGCTCGACGAATTCGATCTGCTGCAGTTTCACGTCTGGGAAGACGACTGGCTCGACGACGATCGATGGCATCGAGCCGTGGACGAGCTGCGACGGCAGAAGTTGATCGGAGGCGTCGGCATCAGCATCAATCGATGGGAGGCGTGGAACGGTGTTCGCGCGGTCCGCAGCGGCGCGATCGATGCAGTTCAGGTGATCTACAACATCTTCGACCAGTCCCCCGAGGATGAGCTCTTCCCCGCCACTGCCGAGATGAATGTCGCGGTGATCGCGAGGGTTCCGTTCGACGAAGGCTCGCTGACCGGAAGCCTCACGGCGGACTCGGTCTGGCCGGAAGGAGACTGGCGCAACACGTACTTCGTTCCCGAGAATCTCTCGGCGACGGTCGAGCACGTCGAACGACTCAAACCACTGGTCCCCGAAGGAATGACCATGCCGGAGCTCGCGCTCCGTTTCATCCTTTCCCATCCGGCCGTGACCACGGCGATACCCGGGATGCGAAAACGCTCGCACGTCGAGGCGAACATCGCCGCCAGCGACTCCGGTCCGCTGAGTTCCGGAGTCATGGCCGCACTTCGCGCTCACCGGTGGGACCGGCAGCCCACCTGGTGGTCGCAGTAGCCACGTGCCGGTCCGGACTGCGACCGGACCGGAAGCGCGGTCACTCCGCATCCGAACCCCCCGCTGGAGTGGCGGCGTGACCGGCCTCGGGTTTGGATGCGGCTCCCGGCTCGATCAGAACGAATGCCTCCGTGCTCCGCACGAACGCCATCAGATAGCCGCTGCAGTCGAGGATTCCGTTCAGCGCTGCGGGGTGATCACCTTCTCTCGCACGACGGCCGAGTTGCGACGCGTACGACGCGACCGCCTTCAGCTTGATCGCGTCGGCGCCTCGGTACATCCGTTCCGGAAGGCGCAGCTGTTTCGCCTCGCCGTACGGAGCGTCGTCCGGCAGCGCCGCGGGAGAGTCGGGAAGGAATCGCTGCGCGGCGAGACGATCGATCCATTTCGGATCCGCGAGCGCCCGCGCCTGATCCATGCAGGGACACACCGGTGCGGTCGGAGCGGGATACCAGCAGTCGGGCTGCGCACTCGGTCCGGCGGTGTGCGCGTGGATCACAGCGTATGCGACCGGATGCGGAGCGAACCTCGCCCCCGGCTCTTGGTCGAGCATCGCGACGAAGCTTCCCAGCGCCGCGTGATCCGGATGTCCGTCGAGCCGGTGCGTCGTCGCAATGAGCGCCCCGTCCGGCATCGACGCGATCTCCTCGCGCAGACTTCGGAGCAGCGTCTCCGCGCTCAGCTCCGTCTCCGGCCCTTCTCCGTACCCTCCCGCACAACTCTCGCATGATTCGCAGTGCGAGAAGTCGGAGCGGCGCAGCGGCTTCGAAACGTCGCCCTCCTGAAAGTTCGTCCAGGCGGCGCCGAGGCCCGTGTCGGGATACCCGAGGAAAAGAGGAGGAGGAAGGCCGAGGATCCCGGCCGCTTTCGCACTCTCGGCGCGCCGCACCTCGGCAAAGGAGTCCACTTCCGGCGTTGCGAAATTCGAGAGGTCCGCGGCGTCGCAGGTCGGGCCGTTGACGGAGCTCGACTTCCAGAAACGGCACGCTTCGCAGTACGCATCACCGTCCGTGACCACGATCACTCGAACCGGCTTCCCCGCACTTCGATACGCGTCGACCAGACCGGCGAATCCGAGAGACTCGTCGTCGGGATGAGGTGCGATCACCAGAAGCGCGGGATAGCGGGTCAGGGCTTCGCTATCGCCGGCTGTCGCCTGAATCGCGCCGGCAGCCACCGGCGCGGCAGCCGCTCCGGCAGCTCCGGGCGCGGTCCGGCAGGAGAGGATCAGCCCGGGGAGAACGAGGAGGACCAGAGCGATATGAACTCGATTCATCCTGGCTCCTTAAACGATTTAGTCATATGATATGGCCACAATGAGCAAGAGTCATCCTTTCTTCGGATCTGCCGCCGGCGCGCTCGCCATCGGCCTCCTTTTCGCAGCCTGCTCCGCGGCCCCGCGACCCGGATCTCCGGCGCAGCCGGCGGTTGCGGCCCACCCGAGCGGTGGATCCGCGTCACAGCTCCCGCCCGCCGGACTCTCGCCGGAGCGCGTGCCGCAGTTCGTCCAGTTCGGCTTCGACGACAACTCCATCTCCGGAGCCGAAGGTTCGGGAACGACCGGGGGAATCCGGTTCGTGCAGGAGCTCTTCGCCGGAAAGAAGAACCCCGAAGGCCAGGGGCGTGCACGGACGTTCGACGGCGCCCCGGCCCGGACTTCTCTCTACGTCGTCACCCGCTACATCGCCGCTCCCGACATCGACTCGCCGCGATTCGTCCGCGCGGCGTGGCGCGCGATGGCGGACGCGGGCCACGAGATCGCTCTCCACACCCATACGCATCCCCACGGGGCAGAGCTTTCCACAGCGGCGTGGCGAAACGAGATCGAGACGTGCCGGCGCTGGCTGACCACCGGACCGGAATCCGACCCCGCCAGCGGACTCGGACTCGACGTCGCGGAGATCGTCGGATTCCGCACCCCGTATCTCGAACATGGCAAGCCGCTCTTCCCCGCTCTTCGCGATGCCGGCATCTCTTACGACTGCAGCATCGAGGAAGGATTCGACCCGCAGTTCGACGCGCAGAACTTCTACTGGCCTTACGCGATCGACCCGTCGTACGGCGGGCGTTCGTCCCGCGAGGACGTGCTGTGGGAGATTCCCGTCTACGCGCTGATCGTCCCTCCGGATGCCGAGTGCGCGCGCTACGGCGTCGAACCGGGTCTCCGCGACCGCCTCCATGCCGTTCGCGACTACTTCAATCCAGCGGACGGAAAGATCACCGGATTCGACTGGAACCTGTGGGTCGAGTTCGGGATGAAGCCGGAGGAAGTCGTCGCGACGTTCCGATACACGCTCGACCAGCGCCTCCACGGCAACCGCGCCCCTCTGACGTTCGGCGCCCACAGCGACCTCTACTCGGAACAGTATCCGGAGACACTTCCCACCACTGCGGAGCAGCGCCGCGAGGCACTGCTCCGGATCGTCGACGATGCACTGAGCCGCCCCGAAGTGCGGGTCGTCTCGGCAAGACAACTGCTCGACTGGATACGTGACCCCGCTCCTCTTCGGTGAAGAGGTCGAGCATCCTTCGGATGGAGGAATCATGCGCACGCGAATCCTCGTGGCTGCGACGCTGCTCACTCTCGCGATTCCGGCGGTCTTTTCCGCCCCTCCCGAACATCCCCGGACCACCACCCCTCCCCCGGTGATCCATCCGAATCTCTGGCCGGTCGTTCCCTCGCCCGTGGCGAGTGATCCCCAGCTCGAACGGAAGGTCAGCGATCTCCTTGCACGGATGTCCGTGGAGGAGAAGGTCGGTCAGGTCATCCAGGCCGAGATCCTCCACGTCACCCCCGATGACGTACGCCGATACCACCTTGGGTCGGTCCTCAGCGGAGGCGACTCGCACCCGAACGGAGTGAAACACACCACGCCCGCCGACTGGGTCGCGGTCGCCGATGCGTTCTGGGACGCATCCATGACTCCTCCGAAAGGGGGAGTCGCGATTCCGATCATATGGGGAGCCGACGCAGTCCACGGCCACTCACACATCACTGGCGCCACCATCTTTCCCCACAACGTGGGACTCGGCGCGACGCACGATCCGGATCTGATCCGCAGAGTCGGCGAAGTCACCGCGCGGGAAATGGCAGTCACCGGTCTCGACTGGGACTTCGGACCCACCGTCGCCGTGGTCCGCAATGACCGATGGGGACGCACCTACGAAGGCTACTCCGAAGATCCGGAGATCGTCCGCGCGTACGCCGCGGCGATGGTCCGCGGGCTTCAGGGTGATCCCGGCACGCCGGAGTTCCTCGATGCTTACCACGTCATCTCCACGGCCAAACACTTCCTCGGCGACGGCGGCAATCTCGATGGCCGTGACCAGGGCGACAACCTCTCCACCGAAAAGGAGCTCCGGGACATTCATGGCGCGGGATACGTCGGTGCTCTCGGCGAGGGTGTACAGACGGTGATGGCATCGTTCTCGAGCTGGCATGGACGGAAGATGCATGGCAACCACGATCTGCTCACTGCGGTGCTCAAGGATCGGATGGGGTTCGACGGATTCGTGGTCGGCGACTGGAACGCGCACGGACAGCTCGAAGGATGTACCACCGGGAACTGCGCCGCGGCGTTCAACGCGGGCGTCGACATGTTCATGGTGCCGGAGGATTGGAAGGAGCTCTGGACAAACACCCTCGCCCAGGTGAACGCGGGCGTGATCCCGATGGCTCGGCTCGACGACGCAGTTCGCCGCATCCTGCGGGTGAAGATGCGCGCGGGATTGTTCGACCGCGGGAAACCGTCGAGCCGTCCGCTGGCCGGTAAGAGCGAGGAGCTCGGGAGCGCCGGGAACCGCGCGGTCGCAGCCCGGGCGGTTCGTGAGTCGCTGGTGCTTCTGAAAAATTCGGGTCACCTTCTTCCGCTGCGACGCGACCAGCGCGTCGCGGTCGTCGGCCGCGGAGCGAACAGCATCCCGATGCAGACCGGTGGATGGACGCTCAACTGGCAGGGAAGCGGAAACGTGAACAGCGACTTCCCCGGCGGCTCGTCGATCTGGGACGGCATTCGCGCCGCCGTCGAGGCATCCGGAGGAACCGCGATCCTCGCAGAAGAGGGGAACGTCGGAGCTCCCGTCGATGTCGCGATCGCAGTCTTCGGTGAGGAGCCCTACGCGGAGTTCCGCGGAGATCTCGACACGATCGAGTACCAGCGCATCCACTCCGATGACGGAGAGCTGCTGCGGAAGTTGAAAAAGAGCGGAGTGAAAGTCGTTTCAATCTTCCTGAGCGGACGGCCTCTATGGGTCAACCCGGAGTTCAACGCCTCCGACGCGTTCGTCGCTGCCTGGCTTCCCGGTACCGAGGGCTCCGCGGTGGCAGACGTCCTTTTCCGGAAGGCGGACGGAGAGATCGATCACGACTTCCACGGCAAGCTCGCGTACTCGTGGCCGCGGAGCATCAGCCAGACCGTGCTCAATCGCGGAGACGCGAAATACGACCCGCTCTTCGCATACGGCTTCGGCCTGACCTACGCCGACGACGGTGCTCTTCCCCAACTCCCCGAGTCGACGGGAAACACGACGGCCGATGCGGTGAGCCGGACTGTCTACTTCGATGCCGGTCCCGTCGCACCCTGGCGCGTGTACGTCGGCGACGACCAGGAGAACCCGGCGCTCGAGGTCGTGGGAACGCGAACGTCCACCGTGAACTCGACCCGCCTGGTGGTTCAGCCGGTCGATCGAGCGATGCAGAGCGACGCACTGCGCGCTCGATGGGACGGCAGTGGAAAGGCCTGGCTGTTCATTCAGGCCGCGACTCCGGTCGACCTGACCCGGGAATCGAACGGCGAGCTCGCCCTCAGCTTCGACGTCTTCATCGAACAGCCTCCGAAAGCGAAGACGATTCTCTCGATGGGATGCGGAGAGGAGTGCCGCGGCTCGGTGGACGTCAGCGCGATTCTGCGCACGCTCCCGCCACGGGAGTGGAAGACGGTCAGGATCCGTCTCCGCTGTCTCGAAGAGGCGGGAGCGGAGATGACGCGCATCAACCGTCCGCTCCAGATCTCCACCGATGGAACGCTCGGCCTTCGCCTCTCGAACGTCCGGCTCGTTCCCGCTTCGGAGGGAAAGGTGTTGTGTCCTCCGCGCGCAGAGAAGACGCGATCGTGAGCCGTCCCGGGTCGTGAACTGACGGTTCACGGGTCGCATTCGAGCAGGCGCCGGCAGCGGCTGCAGGAACTCCGGGCTGTCTCTGCTGAGCCGGCTCCTGACCCGACACGGGAGAGAGGCTGCGATACGTCTCCGCAGCAGAGACTGGTGTGAAATCCGGGCTTCCGTCTCCTTGACGAGTTGGAAACTATTCCCCTTTTCGACCCACAACCCGCAACCCGAACCTCCCCCCACGTTCTCCTCATAATTGTCACGAATCCTGCAAAAGTTTCCATTCGTGGCGACTGGTCCTGTGCGTAAACATCGACAGGCAGGAGTCATACGTCGATCCCCGGATCGACGGCACGACCCCGATGAGGAGATTCGCAGATGCGAAAATCGACAATCATTCACGCCGGCATCCTCCTGCTGGTGTTCGCAGCCGCCGCCGAGGCGAGCTCGCTCGACCAGGGCATCGCACTTCTCCGCTCCGGTGATCCGGCTGCGGCGGAAGAAACCCTGGCGCCGCTCGCGCCGGCAGGAACCAACTCCCGGCTCCTTTTCAATCTCGGTCTCGCCCAGGTCCGCCTCGGCAAGTTCGACCAGGCCATCGACTCTCTCGAGAAGGCGGTGAAGATTCATCCCACCTCGGATGAGTACTACTGGCTGGGCGTTGCGTACGGACTGAAGACGATGCGCGCGAACGTGGTCCACAAAGCTTTTCTCGCGCATCACATCCACAACAACTTCGAGCGGGCCATCGAGATGAATCCGGATCATCTCGATGCACGCTTCGCGCTGATGCTGTATGACGTTATGGCGCCCGGATTCATGGGCGGAGGAGTCGACCGGGCGGTCGATCAGGCGCGAGAGATCCAGAAGCGTGACCCCGCCCGC
Organism: uncultured Acidobacteriota bacterium; assembly: GCA_963741955.1. GTDB lineage: Bacteria > Acidobacteriota > Thermoanaerobaculia > Gp7-AA8 > Gp7-AA8 > CAVUKB01. The sequence goes on along the minus strand of CAVUKB010000007.1, from coordinate 1,264,478 downwards.
GGTTATGACGCCTGGGCGACGATCCTCCAGCACCAGAAGAAGTACGCTCAGGCGAAGCAGAAATACCAGGAAGCGATCGAGCGATACCCCGACGATCCGCGACCTCATTACTGGCTGGCGATGTTCGACGCGAACCGCAATGAGTATGACGCCGCGTTCGCAGAGCTCGAGAACGCGGTGCGCATCAGTCCGGGATACATGCCGGCGTGGTTCGGAATCGGAAAAGTCGCTTCCCGCTCGGGCCGGAATCTGGAGCGCGGCGAGAAGGCGCTGCAGAAGTACCTCGACTACCGTCCCACGTACACGGAGCCCGATCTCGCCACCGCGCGATGGCTCCTCGCGGAGATCTACGCGCACGAAGGGAAGGAGGCGCTCGCCCGAACGGAGTCGCGCCGTGCCGCACACTCGGCGCCGCCCCTGACGAAGATTGCGGGGAACCTCGGCAGGTAGTCGGCGGGGAAGCTGGCCCGCCTCTGCCGAGGGGTGCGGATCCTCCGATCCGCATCGTCGATCGTGTTGTATGCGATGAAGACCGCGCCTGTGGCCACACGCGAAGCGTCGGTACTCATTCGCTGCGCCTCTGCCAAGGGGTGCGGATCCCGAGGGGTGCGGATCCTCCGATCCGCCGCGTCGATCGTGTTGTACGCGATGAAGACCGCGCCTGTGGCCACATGCGGAGCGTCGACTCCCATTTGCTTCGCCTCTGCCACAGATACTGTCTCGATCCGCTCCGATTACGTTTTGCGCGGCGGATCGGAGGATCCGCACCCCTCGGCGCTCGTTTCGCTCCGCGGAACCCGGGGCTTCCCCGGAGTCCGCGGAAACATCTACTGCACGTTCAGTGCGAAGTCGTCCACCACGAACGAGGTGGCGTACATCGAATCCTCGGTTCCGACCAGATAGACCTGAACGGTCTGTCCGCCATAGCTCGACACGTCGAAGCTCTTCTTGACGTATCCACTCGCCGCATTCACGTTCGAATACGTCGCGAGAGTGGTGAGAACGCTTCCTGACGAATTGCGGAGCTGGACCTTCAGCTTGTCGTACGCCGTCGATCCGCTCTCGTTCGTGTCGATGTGCAGCCAGAATGAGAGTGTCGCAGTGGAGATCCCGGAAGGGATGCTCACCGTCTGCCGAACCGAGTCGGTGTGCGTCGAGCCGTATCCGTCGAGCCACGCCTTCCAGCTTCCCGAATGCGCCGCTTCGGAAGCCGAGTTGTCGATCACGCCCGACGTCGCGGACCAGGGCGCGGGATTCGACGAGCCGTTCTCGAATCCGGGATTGCCGAGAAGCTGCTGCGGCTGAGGGGCGCCGTTGGCGACGGTCACCGTGACGTTCGACGACTGCCCCTTGTTTCCGGCCGCGTCGTACGCCTTCGAAGCGATGGTGTGCGACGAGTTCGCGAATTTCGTGGTGTCCCACGCCCAAGAGATCGACGTTGAGTTCGCATTCGACGTCCGGAGCGCTCCGTCGACCCAGATCTCCATCTTCGTCACGCCGGTATCGTCGGTGGCGCTCGCAGTGATGGTCACCGTACCGGCGACCGTCACGCCGTTCGACGGCCACGTCACGGACGTGGCAGGAGCCTGGGTGTCGGTGCCGCCACCACCGCCGCTCGTCGAACCGTTCCCGAGCCACGCGATCGCGTTCGCGATGATCAGGCCGTTGTCGTAGGAGGGATCTTCGTAACCGGCGTACGTCTTGTGGCCGCAGCCGTTGGTGGCATCTTCCGCAGTCGAGGAGTCACCGACGGCGGCGACGCGGCCGCTGCCGTACGTCGACGTCGCGAACGTGACGCCGGTGGAGGTGTCGTGCGTCGCGACCGTTCTCCAGACGTGACCCTTCGCCGCGCCGCTGAGGGTCACCGCGGAGGCGCCGAAGAGCCCGAGGCCCTTACTGGAGGCCGGCACGCCGAATGCCCCCGCGTAAATGATCGGAGAGGACGGATCGGTGGTGAAGTTTCCGTCCGGATGGTCGTTGAACCAGCCATAGGTCGTATCGCTCTTGTTGTCGTCGAACGTGATCCCGAATACGCTCGGGCTTCCCATCAGATCGTCGAAGATACCCGCGGCATCCCAGCCGTCGTTGTTCCGGTCGGCTCCGGCGTGGTCGGCGATCATCATCAGTCCGCCGCCGTTCCAGACGAAGTTTCGGATCGCGGTGATCTCCGATGACGTGAAGCGGACGTTCGGCTCCGGAACCACGAAGACGTCGTAGTTGCTCAGATCCTGCGGATTCGACGAATCTCCCCAGCTGATCCGCGCGCCGATCGGAAGACTCTCCACGTGGAAGCCCTTCTTCACCAGATCGACGCCGAACGCCGACATCCCGCCCGACCAGTACGACTCGGAGGTCGACGAAGTGATTCCCGACTGATCGGGAGTGGGGAACCGCTGCGCAGTTCCGCAGCTGTCCTCGTCCAGAGTCCAGTCGGCGTTGCCCGCCGTCTGCGCGTGTGCGGCGTCGAAGAGAACCGACTTCTGCTGTGCGAAGCCGTCGATCGAGACGAGGAGAAGAAGAATCGCGAGGAGCAGTCTGAAAGAGCGGTTCATGAATCCTCCATTCAAAGAGTGTGTATGTGCCGGACGTCTCGAATCATCGCAGAGACGAGTGATGCCTCGATGCAGCTGATGTGAAGAGCGCGAGAATCGAGCGGCCACGGGCGCGGGATCGTATCAATCGATATGCCATTGACTCCCGGATCGGGAAGCTCCTGAAAAGAGAAGAGATGCCTCTCTTCGTCTCACCGTGCAGGGTCAATTGCTGCGCACGAATTCGAGAATCGCTCCCGCGCGGCGGGTCAGCTTCTGCCGCCGCGCGCAAGGGTTGACCCTTTGCCCGGAAAGGACGCTCTCGGAAATCGCGATGCGGGAGTCTCACGCCTCCCTGTATGAGCCACCCGCAAATGACAATCCGGTAAGACTGCAATCGGCGCGACGATCCCTGTGCTATCTTCCCCGGCTATGTCTCGCTGGCGCGTCAGGATCGCCGCGTTTCTCCTGGTCGTCTTCTCGGCCGTGGAGATCTTTGCGGCCGCGCCCGAGCTCCACAACCACCCGGTCGACATCGGCGGCTCCACCACGACGGTGATCACCCGCGCCGCCGTCTCGCAGCGGCCGGTCGACTGCCTCGCCTGCCGCATCGCGAACCTCGTCGTCGCGGTGTCCTCCGGCCCGAGAGTTCCTCTTCCCGCCGCACTCTCCCTCCGCATCGCCGTCGCTGCACCCTCCTTCGTCACCCCCGTCCGGCTCGACGGCGTCTTCGGCCGCGCCCCTCCTGCTGCCTGAGCCCTCCCCCACCCGACTCGTATTTTCTCCGCATCAGGAGCGTCCAGGAGGCTCTGTGGTCAGGAGTTCATTGCTCTGCTTCTTTACGCTCTCACTATTCACGGTCACTCTCCGGGGTCAGGTCTCGACAAACACCACCGGCCTGCAGCTCTCGAGAGCCGACGCCGTCCGCCAGGCTCTCAGCCACAACCCTGCGCTTGCAGCAGCGAGGGAGCAGGTCGCCCAGGCGCGGGCCGGAGTGGTCATCGCCGGGGCGTTCGCCGATCCCTCCATCGCCCTCGACGTGGCGGGACAGACCCGGGCTCTCTCTCTCGGATCCGGAAACGCGAACGACGCCGGGATCGGATGGACCGTACCGTTCCCGGGAAAGACCGGCATGCGCCGCGCCGTCGCCACTGCGGATCTCCGCGCATCCGAATTCAGCCTCGATCAGCTGCGCCAGCAGATCGCTTCGGATGCCGCACAGGCATACGACGCGATCCTCGTCGCCATGCAGCACCGCGACGACATCCGCCAGAGCCGTGATCTCGCAAACGACTTCCTGGCGAAGACGGAGCATCGCTTCAAAGCCGGAACGGTTCCGAAGCTCGACGTGCTCAAAGCGGAAGTGGACGTTTCCCAGGCCGGGAACGATCTGATCGCGAGCGAGCGTGCGGTCGACACAGCGCGCGCCACGCTCAATCGGATCATGGGAAGATCGGGCGCCGCACCTCTCACCGTCACCGACACCCTCGACGTTCCACCGCCGCTCCCCCCCGGCGAAGAGCTGCAGAAACTGGCCGAAGCGTCACGTCCCGAAATTCAGGGTCTCGCTGCGCAACTGCAGGGGGCACACACTGCGACCCGCCTCGCACGCGAGTACTGGGCTCCCGACATCGATGTCGGACTCGAGCGCAACGGTGCCGACGGCGTGCCGGCGTCCTACACCACCTCGGTCGGCTTCGGCGTCCCTCTCTTCTTCTGGCAGCACCAGCGCGGTGAAGTGGCCTCGGCGCGGCACCGAGAGCGGGAGCTCGCGGCCGACGTCGCCGATCTCCGCGCCGAGATCAGTCTCGAAGTCGAGAACGCCTGGACCAGCGCATCGACCGCGCTCCGGCAGGCGATCTTCATCCGCGACCACCTCCTCCCCGAGGCGCGCGAGGTCTATCGCGTCGCGTCGGTCAGCTACGGCCTCGGCGGCTCTTCCGCACTGGAGCTGCTCGACGCCAAACGGGTTCTCCTCGATGCCGAAAGCCAGTACGCCGAGGCGCTCGGCGCGGCGAACGACGCACGCGCGGCCCTGGAGCTCGCGATCGGCGCACCTCTTCCCGAAGCCAACGACGGAGATCAGCAATGAACAGTCAAAAGCGAGTTTTCGAGATCCTTCAGCTTCTCTCGGTCGCGGCTCTTCTGATCCTTCCGATGGCCGGTTGCCAGGGAAGTGACCAAGCGGCCCCCGTTCCGGCGAACGATCCGTCGGATGCCATCCGGCTCACTCCGGAGCAGGTCAGAGGAATACGAACTGCGCCGGTCGAGCTCACCTCGTTTCACCGCACCATCGAGGCGACCGGCACCGTCGCGTTCGACCAGAACCGGTCGACCGAAGTCCTCGCGCCGATCTCCGGTCCGGTGTCGAAGATCCTGGTCGACGTCGGCGCGCGGGTGAGACGCGGTGATGCGCTCGCGGTGATAGCCTCTCCCGATTTCGCCGACGCGCTGAGCAACCTGAGAAAGGCCGCGGCGACCGCAGTGAATACCCGCCGCATCGCCGACCGCGACAAAGAGCTCTTCGCCAACGACGCGATCTCGCGCGTCGACGTGGAGAACGCCGAGACGGACGCGTCGAACGCAACTGCGGACGAGGACGCCGCCCGGCAGCAGCTCCGATCTCTCGGGGTGGACGAGAAGACGCTCGACCGGATCGCGGCGGGACAGCCGGTCACCATTTCGGGCGGTGTGATTCGCTCTCCGATCGAAGGGACGGTGGTCGAACGCCTCATCACGCCCGGGCAGCTCCTCTCCGCTGGGGGGAGTCCCTGCTTCACCGTGGCCGATCTTTCGAAGGTGTGGGTGATCGCGAACGTCTTCGAGAAAGATCTCCCCGGCGTCGCCGCCGGCGATCCTGCCGAGGTTCTGGTGGGGGGGACGAAGATTCCGGCGACCGTCCAGTACATCGCAGCGATGGTCGATCCGAGCACGCGCGCGGTATCGGTACGCCTCACCGCCGCGAATCCGGGAGGGATCCTCAAGCGCGACATGTACGTGAGGACGCTGATCGAGTCGAAGACGGCGGCGAAGGGAATCGTGGTTCCCGTCTCTGCGGTGCTCCGCGACGAGGAGAATCTTCCCTTCGTCTTCGTCGGAAGATCGGGAGGGACGTTCGTCCGCCAGCGGGTGGAAACCGGACAGCGGATGGATGACCACATCGAGATCACGTCCGGACTCTCCGCGGGCGAGAACATCGTGGTCGAAGGAGCGCTCTTTCTCGGAACGGTGGAGCATTCATGACGACGCTCGAACCGGACAAAGTTCCCGTCTCCGGATCGCTGATCAACCGCGTCGTCGCAACGGCACTGCGTCAGCGATTCCTGATTCTCTTCCTGACCGCACTCCTCATCGGCGGCGGCATCCACTCCTTCCGCCGCCTTCCGGTCGACGCGTACCCCGATCTCTCACCTCCGATGGTGGAGATCTCGACGCAGTGGCAGGGTCAGGCCGCGGAGGAAGTCGAGCGACTGATCACGGTGCCGGTGGAAGTGGAGATGAACGGAATTCCCGACGTCGCCGTGGTCCGCTCGATCTCGCTGTACGGTCTCTCCGACGTCCGGCTGACGTTCGCTCACGGCACGGACATCAATCTCGCGCGCGAGCGCGTCTTCCAGCGGCTTCGAGACGTCGAGCTTCCGGACGGCGTCTCCTCCGACGTCGCTCCCCTCTTCTCTCCCTCCGGGCTGATCTACCGGTACGTTCTCGACAGCCCCGACCGCTCCCCGATGGATCTGAAGAATCTCGAGGACTGGGTCATCGAGCGTCAGTACAAGTCGGTCCCGGGAGTCGCGGACGACTCCGGACTGGGTGGACCGACCATGCAGTACCAGGTCCTCCTCGATCCGGCGAAAGTCGCCGCGGTGGGACTCTCCGTTCCGGCGATCCAGGCATCGCTCGAAGCGAGCAACGGAAACACCGGAGGTGGCTTCTACTCGCAGGGTGGGCAGTTCTATTACGTCCGCGGACTGGGGCGGCTGACCACGCTGGAAGACATCGGCAACGTCGTCGTCGCGGTGCACGACGGCACGCCGGTGCTGATCAAGGACATCGGACGAGTGGTGATCGGCATCGCACCGCGGCTCGGGCAGTTCGGATTCAACGACCGCGACGAAGCCGTCGAAGGCGTGATCCTGATGCGTCGCGGCGAGCAGGCCCAGGTCGTCCTGAAGCGCGTCGAGCAGAAAACGAAAGAGCTCAATGATTCGGTCCTGCCGAAGGACGTGAAGATCCATCCGTTCTACGACCGGAGCGATCTGATCGCGCTCACCACCCGCACGGTCGAGGACAACCTGCTGCGCGGGATGCTCCTGGTGCTGGTGGTCCTGGTCTTCTTTCTCTACGACTTCCGCTCCGGGCTGATCGTGGCAGTGACCATTCCACTGTCACTCCTCTTCGCGTTCGTCTGTCTCGACCTCGAGCACGTCCCGGCGAATCTTCTCTCCATCGGTGCGATCGACTTCGGCATCCTCGTCGACGGCGCGGTGGTGATGGTGGAGAACATCTTCCGCAGGCTCGCGCTGAACGAAGGGAAGCTCAGCGTCCGGGAAGTGATCATTCGGGCCGCAGCGGAAGTCGACCGGCCGATCTTCTACGCGGTGGCAGTCATCGTGGCGGGATTCCTTCCGATCTACGCCCTCACCGGTCCTTCGGGTGACCTCTTCAAGCCGATGGCCGACACCACCATCTTCGCTCTCGTCGGCGCGCTGGTCATCGCACTCACACTCCTCCCCGTTCTCTCCTCCTGGGCATTGCGGCGCGGCGTGCGCGAACGGCGCAACGTGATCTTCGAAAAGATCCTCCAGGCTTACACCTGGGGACTCGACCGCTGCCTCGCGCATCCGTGGGGAACGACGGTCGTATCATTCGTCATCTTCATCGCATCGCTCCTTCTGATTCCGGGGATCGGCGCGGAGTTCATGCCGCACCTCGATGAAGGATCGCTCTGGATCCGGGCGACCATGCCGTCGACCATCTCCTTCGAAGAGGCATCGAAGATCTCGCCGAAAGTCCGTTCGATCCTTCGCTCCTTCCCCGAAGTGACCGTCGTGGCGAACGAGCTGGGACGACCGGATGACGGAACGGATCCGACCGGCTTCTTCAACGACGAGTTCTTCGTCGGGCTCGAACCGTACTCGCAGTGGAAAGGAAAGTACCGGACGAAGCAGCAGCTGATCGAGGCCGTGAACGAGAAGCTGAAGGCGTTCCCGGGGATCGTATTCAACTTCACGCAGCCCGCCGAAGATGCAGTCGACGAAGCGGAGACGGGGCTGAAGAGCGCGCTGGCAGTGAAGATCTTCGGTCCGGATCTCTCGGTGCTGGAAGACCGCGGAAACGCGATCCGGAAAGTTCTGGAGGGGGTACGCGGGATCGGCGAGATCTCGGTGGTCCGGCAACTCGGCCAGCCGAGTCTCACCATCCGGGTGGATCGGGAGAAGATCGCGCGTTACGGATTGAACGTCGCGGACATCAACGGCCTGATCGAAGCCGCGGTCGGCGGCGCGGTGGCAACCCAGGTCGTGCAGGGGGAGAGGCTGTTCGATCTCGTGGTGCGGCTCGAGCCGCAGTACCGCGAATCACCGGAAGCGATCGGGAAGATTCTGGTGGCGACGCCGGACGGGCAGCAGGTTCCGCTCGAAGAGCTCGCCGACATCCGGGTCGCGAGCGGGGCGTCGTTCATTTACCGCGAGAACAACTCACGCTACATCGGCGTCCAGTACTCGATCGGAGGGCGCGATCTCGCGGGAGCGGTCGAGGATGCTCAGCGGCAGGTCGCCGCGAAAGTGAAGATGCCGCCGGGATACCGGGTGGTCTGGGGCGGCGAGTACCAGGAGTACACCGCGTCGCGGAGACAGCTCGCGGTGATCCTCCCGCTCACTCTGCTGCTGATCTTCCTCCTCCTCTTCATGTTGTACGCGAATTTCAAATTTCCGCTGATCACGGTGCTCGCGGTGGTCCTTTCGAGTCCGGTCGGAGGCCTGATCGCGTTGAAGCTCTCCGGGACGCCGTTCAGCGTCTCGTCGGGAATCGGATTCCTCGCCCTCTTCGGCGTGTCGGTGCAGACGGCGGTGATCTACATCTCGTATGCGAACGAGCTGCGAAAGGATGGTCTGGAGATCTTCACTGCCACACGTGAGGCGGCCATCCTTCGTCTCCGTCCGATCATGATGACGGCGCTCGTCGCAGCATTCGGTCTGCTGCCGGCGGCACTCGCGACCGGCATCGGCTCGGATACGCAGCGGCCGTTCGCTCTGGTGATCGTGGGAGGTCTCTTCTCACGGCTTCTGATCAGCGTCTTTCTGATGCCGGCGCTGTATGCGCTCGTCGCGCGGCCCGCAGACCGTCTCGAGGTGTGAAAGGCATCGTGGATCTGAAAGGCATCGTGGATCGCGGATTGTGGATCTGAAGAGCGAGGCGCACCACGACCTCGAGGGGCGCCACGACTCCAGTCGTGGCCTGGAGTTTGGCGTTTCTCGAGCAAGGCGCGAGCTACGAAGTGGCGTACTGGACAGCCATTTCGGGGGTGACAGCGGATTTCGAGCGCTTCAGGTGTCGTGCGACGGGGGTCTGGAAGTCGGTGAAATTGGGGGGTTCGAAGTTGCGGATGTGGCGAATGCAGGCGGATCGCATCGCGCGAAGGTACTGGCCGGTGGGTATTCGCCACTGATCGGGGATATCGTTGTCTCTCCACTTGGGCATCAGTTCGGGGGGCGCAGTGGAGCCGAGGCCGAAGCAATCGGCGGCAGCGAGGAGCATCATCGAGTAGACGGCTACGGCGAAAGCGGGCAGCGAGTCGACCGATCGCCGGTTGCGCACCTGCGCCTGGCCGACACCGAAGATCTGCTTTTCGTCGCGGTGATTGACCTCGATATCCCAGCGGCGGAAGTAGGCTTGGACGAGCTCGACGAGCGAGAGTTTCAGGTCGGTACAGATCAGGAACGCCGGTTTGCGATACAGCAGGCGTGATTTCTTGCGGAGCCGATAGCCCAGTGGCCGGATCACGACGAGCCGCAGAGGCAGTTCATAACCCGAAGTTTTCCAAAGCACGGGACCGATGGTCTTGATCGAACAGGCGTGTTCACGACCCGAGGCCCAGACTTGGACCTGTTGCCAGTCGATGGATTGGTCCACGCGGAGTTGATCGGGTGTTGGGGCCTGATCGCCATACCAGCGCTTGCGTCCGCGAAGCGGTTGAGAGTTTGGAGGAAAGAACAGCTTCGCGTCGCCTCGGATGCGACCGATCAGGATCGTTCGTTCCGGCAAGTTCCGCAGAACCGTACGGTTGGTGTAACCGCCGTCAACCACCGGCATCAGCACGCGCTCGCTCGCTCCGAGCTGGTCAAAGTCCTTGCGAGTTTGGATCAGCAGACGCGTTGCACCGATGGAAAGATTCTGCTCTTTCTGCTGGCGACGATACTCGGCACGTTCCTGCTCGGTTGCTCCGGCCCCCGGGCGAACCGCCGGAGGCTGGTGATTGAACCGGATCGGGAAGCTGCGCGCCGGACCGGCAGACTGGCCAGTTAAAGGAACACTGATCGCAGCCTGAATGAACCGTTGGGCGCGGATCAAGTTCGTGTGGAAAGGCGGCGACATCGGATCGCGCTGATAACTCACGCCTGGGATCTTCATGCCCGTCTTGCGCAACTTCGTGTCATCCAGCGGCAGCACCAGCGGTGCGTCGAGCGGCAAGTACGCGAGCAGGTGTCGTTCGATGACTCTGAACATCTCGCTCACATCGAACCGACCCTCCGAGAAAACGCGATAGTCTGCCGACCAGTCCTGCTGCGGATCGCGGCCTGCTTCAATCATTCCGCTTACCGTGTGTCGCCCGGTGCAGTTGAGCAGGCCGATGGCCAACCCACGAACCCGCTGAAGCACCCGAGCATCACAGGATCCATTCAATTCGTCGAAGATCGCGTTGAATGAGCGAAGAAGATTTCGATCAGCGTTTTTTTTTGACCCGCTTCGCTTCGACGGTTCCGGTCGGATCCTTTGCCCGCTTGAGGATCAGCGTTCGCTTGTCCTCGATGACCCATTCGACGATCTCACCGCGAATGAATTCACAAGCTTGGGCCACGGCCGCGGGAAGGTTCACGTACCACTGCCTGCTCTTTGCACGAGCGATCAGCTGCACTTTGGTTGGAAATCCCATGGTGACCTCCTTCTGGTCTAGTGATATAACTAGATACCACGGGACGAAAAAAAAGTCCAGAATTCCTGGACTTCCGCCCAACGACTCCGAGTTCCGCCAAACTCCAGGCCACGACTCCAGTCGTGGCGTTCTCTTTTCGTAGATCGTAGACCCTCGATTCTACCGGGCGAACCGCGGCTGACGATCCGCACTCCCCGATCCTCGATCCCCGATCCCCGATCCCCGGTCCCCGGTCCCCGATCCCCGATCCCCGATCCTCGATCCTCGATCCTCGATCCCTGATCCCTGATCCTCGATCCCCGATCCTCGATCCTCGATCCTCGATCCTCGATCCCCGATCCCCGATCCCCGATCCTCGATCCTCGATCCTCGATCCCCGATCCCCGATCCTCGATCCTCGATCCTCGATCCCCGATCCCCGATCCTCGATCCCCGATCCTCGATCCTCGATCCCCGATCCTCGATCCTCGATGCCTTTAGTGCTCCATCGGCTTGCGCACCACGAAGACTGCGAACGGCCAGAGCGGAACTCCGATCTTCTTCGAGAAGACCACCTCGCCTCCGGCGCGCTCGAGAGCGGGAAGCACTTCGACCGCGCGGCAACCGATCGAGATCAGGTGCATGCGCCAGACGACGCTCTCCACGGCATCCGCGAGCGGCTTGACGACCGCGCCATCGGCTTCCGCGGAATGGGCGATCCCCACCAGCCCTCCCGGACGCACCACGCGGTAGAGCTCGAGCGCTCCCTTCGCCGGGTCGTAGATCGGACAGAGACTGTACGTGGAGAGGACGACGTCGAACGTACCTTCGTCGAACGGGAGATGCAGCATGTCGCCGGTCTGCAGGTCGATGCGGTCGCGCAGATTCTGTTGCACCGCCTTCTTCTCCGCCACCGCGAGCATGTCCGCGCTGAGATCGAAGAGGGTGACGTGACCGGAAGGCCCGGCCTTCTGCGCCGCCATCAGTCCGGTCGAGCCCGTCCCCGACCCGCAGTCGAGAACCTTGTTTCCTTCGCGGACGGTCTGCTCGACCACGAGGCGCCGTCCGCGCGCGTCCGACTTCGCCGTTAGAAGCCCATGCTGGAAATCGTAATGCCCCGCGACACGGCGATAGATCGACTGGAGCGTATCGTTACTGAGACCTTCACGCATCTCGTGACTCCTGTGTGCCCCCCACGGCGTCACGTCTTTGGAGAATGTGCCGCTCATTATCGCACGGTGATCGCGCGCGACGCGAGTCTCGCACGCCCGGGGGAGGCGCCGCCAGCATCACCGACGCTTCGCGTGACCCACAGTCCAGGAAGACGCGCCGTTCGCGCGCCGAGGGGCGCCGCGGCTGCCGCCGCGGCCGGCACGGCGGAAGCCGTGCCGCTCCTCGCCATGCGGCAGAAGCAAAGCGCGTCGCAAGCATCACCGACGCTTCGCGAGACCCTACCAGCGCGCGCCGCACACCGTGCACTCGTGCTTCTTCAGAAACGGCCACGCGATGGCGAGAGGAATCCACAGCAGCAGGTTGAAAGCGGTGAAGACGAACATCAGCCGCCGCGTGCGGAACCAGTCGATCCGCCCCGTCTCCAGCGTGCCGCATCGTGGACACGGCTGCTCCGGTTCCCCCTCCTCGGCTGGAAGCTCGAGCTCGTCCTCCTCCTCCGGCTCGGCGGGAGTGAACGCCCGCGAGCACTGACGGCACTTGTGCGACGGAGTGAGGAGCACCAGACCCGCCGCGATGACGACGATCAGCGCAGCGAGATCGGAGAACGGAGTGGTGAGCGCGAGGACGGCGCCGATGACCACCGCGACCGCCACGATCGTCACCTTCGGAATCGACCGCACGTCCGTCGATCCGCAATCGGGACAGCGGATCGCGATCGGAGCCGCCGGAGCCGTCACTTCCGCGGAGTACGCTTCAGGCTCTTCTTCGGATTCCGCAGATGGCGCGAGCTCGAGAACCTCCCGCGCGCGCTCTGCATCCTCTCTTCGAACGAACAGACGGATTCCGCCGATCGCGTTCGAGTAGAGCCAGTTCATCGCCACCATGTTCTCGTCCGCGAGGAACGCCTCGACGCCGGACGCCCCCAGCGCGCTGCGCGCCCCTTCCGCGTCGGGAATGGAGACGAATCGGGCGATCAGGACGGCGTCGTCATTCACGGTCTCGGCAGGCATGGTGTCAGCTGGTCACAACAGCTCAGCGTATGCGCTGCATTCTCGCGCTCGCAGATGCTCTCTCACGGCTTGTAGACCACGCCCCGCCTCTGGTGGCCGTTCATCTTCACCATCACCGGCTCGTCGAAGCGGAGATGCCGCACGCATCCGCTCTCGAAGAACGCCCGCTGCTCCGACAGCCACTCCCAATCCACGAAGCTTCCCGGGTGACGTTCGGAGACGGTGAAGTAGCCGATCTGGAACGAAGTGAGGTTCTGGAAGAAATGCGAGCCCTGTGAGGGATCGACGCTGACGTCGCGCAATCCCGCTTCGATGATCGCACGTGCCCCGCAGATCTGATCCCACTTCACCGGAACGCCGAGCCACGGATCGAGCGTCCCCCACCGCCCCGGACCGATCAGGAGATACGCGCGCCCCTCTTCGATCAGCCGGTCGTTGACCCTCGCCACTTCCGCCGCCGCCTCGCGGCTGCGCGCACGGTCGAACGTCCCGAAGTCGACCACCACGACGTCGCGGATCTCGTGTATCGCACCGTGACCGAGCACCTGGCCACTGGCACAGAGGAGACGCTCGATCGGGACTTCTCCGATCTCGAGCTCCTCACTCTCCAGGTTGAGCACCAGAGGCCGCATCTGGAGCACCGCGAGCTTCTTCCGCTCGTCCGGAGGCACCGAGAGGTTCATCGCCATCTCGATCTCGATCGGGTTTCCCATCCCCCAGCTTCCGAGCTCACAGAGAAACTCCAGCGCCTGCGGAAGCGGCACCAGATGGCTCCGGAGGATCGGAGCGAACGTCACCACCCGCATCCCCGCGCGGGAGACGCCCTCGTAGAGAGCATCGTTCTCCGCGGAATACGTCGATGCAACCGACTGGAGAGTTCCATCCTTTTCCGCCAGCTCGAGAGGGAAAGACCTGACCCTCTCGTCGTTCACCGACCTGGGGACCGGCACTTCGTCCGACATCTCGAGGGCGTAGAACTCGCGCTGGTTGTGCCGGAGCGTGTCGCGCGCGGAAAAGAACTGCTGAAGATGGTCCGGATAGCGCGGACAGAACCGCACCGTCGGCCCTCCCTCCACGATCATCCGCCCCAGCCCGAGTGCCACCGAGGCCACGCCATCTTCCGGCCGCTGCGGACCCACCGGATAGAAGTTGTACGAGCGGGCGACTCCGGAGACCTCCGGATAGAAACGATCACCGTGTCTCGCTCCGGCGATCTTCTGAACCATCACCGCCATCTTCTCGTCTTCCACCCGGAGCGAGGTGACTTTGATGTATTCGCGCGCGGCATGGTAGAAGGTCGACGCATAAACACGCCGTATCGCCAGGGTCAGCTCGCGAAGCCGCTCCCGCGGATCGGGGTGGCTGTTGGGCAGCATGTAGGTCTGATAGACGCCGGCGAAAGGGTGGAACTGCGAATCCTCGAGGAGACTGGACGAGCGGACGGCGAGAGGCTCGCGGCAGAGATCGAGGAAACCGGCCAGCGCCTCTTCCACCGACGGAGGGAACCAGGGCGCGTCGACGAAGCGCTGCATGATCGCCAGGTCGTCGCCGCACTCGAGGGCGAAGCGGTAGAGATCGTTGCGCTCCACGAACTCGTCGAACGCGTCGGTGCCGACCACCACTGCCGGCGGAACCTCGATCTCCACGTCGGGAAACCGGTTCCTCACCATATAGCTCGACAGAAGCGCGTTCACGAACGCGAGCCCTCGCGCCTTCCCTCCCAGCGATCCCCCGCCGATCCGCGCGAACGAGCTGCTCGGATCGAACGTGTCCCGGGAGAACTCCGCCAGCATTCCCCGCTGCCGGATCGAGCGGTGCTCGTGGAGCTGGTCGATCACGTCGCCGCGCAGATCGTCGGCCGAATCGTAGTCCGTGACCTTCCGCGGGCGGAGATGGTACGCGAGGCGGAACTCCGTCCGTGCCTTCAGCCAGTTCGAGAAATGATTGCGCTCCGCGTGATAGAGAAGGCTCTCGTCGGGGACGACCCGGAGCTGCTCCTCGAGAGAGCGGAGATCCGTGGCACGACCGACTTCCTTCCCGTCCGGCGTGCGGAAGATGAAATCGCCGAAACTGAACGTGTCGTGCAGAATCCGCCGCAGATCCTCGACCACCGTCGGTGAGCTCTTGGAGATGAAGATGTTGCCGGTGTCCCGCGCCTCCTGCTCGAATTCATCGGTGGTCGACTGCAGCAGAATGGCGATGTCGAACCAGCGGGAGCGGACCGCCTTCGCGAAATCGAGTCCCGCTCTCTCGTCCATCTCGCCGTCACGGGGGAACCCGACGTCGGAGATCACCCCGATGATGTGCTGCTGATACCGCTGGAAGTAGTTCCACGCCTCCTCCCAGTTGGTGGAGAGGAGAAGTTTCGGACGCGCACGCATTCTCAGCGAGCGATGCGCGGAGTTCACTCCCTCGGCGATCAAACGGTGCGAATGGCGCATCACCTCCGAATAGAGCAGCGGCATCAGCGTCGAGTAGTAGCGGATGCTGTCTTCGATCACCACGATGCACTGCACGCCGAACAGGGCGGTGTCGCGCTCCACGTTGAGCCGGTCCTCCAGATCCTTGACCGCGGCGATCAGCACCCGGAAGTCGCCCTGCCAGACCCAGATCCGGTCGAGGATGGAGATGTCCTGCCGGGTGAGGAGGTCGTTCAGCTCCTGATTGTCGTACGCCAGGAGAACGATCGGGACGTCGAACCCCTTCTCCCGGATCATCCGCGCGAGCCGCAACGGGGTCATGTCTTCGATATGCAACGTCGCGAGGACCAGATCGATGTGCGGCTCGTCCTGAAAGGCCTCCAGGGCCGCAGTCCCGCTCGAGACGCGGGTGAACTCCGGGATGTGAGTCAGCGCGAGCCCCTGATACTCGTCCTCGATCTGCTCGTAGAGGAGACCCTCTTCCTCGAACAGGAAGAGGTCGAAGAGACTGGAGACCAGCAGGACGTCTCGGATCCGATGCCGCATCAGCTGCTGGAAATCCTGCAGCCGTGTGCCGAATCCGTGCTCCGTCCAGACCGGCTCGAACAGCTCGTGCCTCATGAGCGCCCACTCCCTTCGCTATCGGTTCCGACGATCTCCCGCCGCAAAAAGAGGGGCGATGAAGCGCACCGTGCGCCTCATCGCCCGATTCGAGAGATCCGGCAACGGCTCAAACCGCGCCTTGATCCATCATCGCGTCGGCCACTTTCAGGAAGCCGCCGATGTTCGCTCCGTGAACGTAATTGCCCGGAACGCCGAAGCGGTCGGACATCTCGACGCATGTCGAGTGGATCCGCTTCATGATCTGGTGAAGTTTCTGATCGACTTCTTCACGCGACCATCCGAGACGCATGCTGTTCTGGCTCATCTCCAGTCCGGACGTGGCGACTCCACCTGCATTGGCGGCCTTCCCCGGACCGTAGAGAATGCCCGCCTGGAGGAACTTCTCCACTCCACCGATGGTGGTCGGCATGTTCGCCCCCTCCGAAACGACGTAGACGCCGTTCTTCAGGAGGTTCTCCGCGTCCTTCTCGCCGATCTCGTTCTGGGTCGCACTCGGGAACGCACACTCGGCCTTGTGGTTCCACATCGGGTTGTACTCGATGGTCCCGTCGAACGGAGTGAACACCGCGCCCTTGAACTCCGTCGCGTACTCCTGGATCCTCCCGCGCCGCTCGTTCTTGAGCTTCATCACCCATCCGAGCTTCTTCCGGTCGATCCCCTTCTCGTCGTAGATGTAACCGTTCGAATCCGAGAGAGTGACCACCTTCCCCCCGAGGTCGAGGATCTTCTCGATGGTGTACTGCGCGACGTTTCCACTGCCGGAGACGAGGCAGGTCTTTCCATCCAGGCTCTCGCCACGGGTGCCGAGCATCTCCTGCGCGAAGTAGACCGAGCCGTAGCCGGTCGCTTCCGGCCGGATGAGCGATCCACCCCAGTTCAGCCCCTTGCCGGTGAGGACTCCGGTGAATTCGTTCCGCAGCTTCTTGTACATCCCGAACAGATAACCAATCTCGCGGCCGCCCACACCGATGTCGCCCGCCGGGACGTCGGTGTTCGGGCCGATGTGGCGGTACAGCTCGGCCATGAAGCTCTGGCAGAAGCTCATCACTTCATTGTTGCTCTTCCCCTTCGGGTCGAAATCCGAGCCCCCCTTGCCGCCTCCCATCGGAAGCGTGGTCAGGCTGTTCTTGAAAACCTGTTCGAACGCGAGAAACTTGAGGATGCCGAGGTTCACGGAAGGATGGAAGCGAAGCCCTCCCTTGTACGGACCGATGGCACTGTTCATCTCGATCCGGAAGCCGCGGTTGACCTGAATCTCGCCGCGATCATCCACCCAGGGAACCCGGAACATGATCACCCGTTCGGGTTCGACCATCCGCTCCGGGATCCGCGCCGCGCGATACTCCGGATGGCGCTCGAGAACGATGCTGACCGACTCGATCACCTCCTGGACCGCCTGGTGGAACTCCGGCTCGGCGGGGTTCTTCGCCTTCAGCTCTGCCATGAAGTCTTCGGTGTATGTTGATTTGTTCGATTTTCCCGGCTTGCGTTTGGCCGGGGGCTCTTCCACGTAGGTCATTGCGCACTCCTTCGTCCGGCTGTCCCGGATTTCAGATGTTCAGGGTTGTCAATGCACGGGAGTTCTCGGAAGTCCGTACTAAAGATAAGCACATCGAAGAGAGAATGCGAGCGCAGCACCTAATCGACGGGTAAAATCGAGCGATGGAAGTCGTATGGATCGAGGTCGATCCCGCCGGAGAGCCGGTGGTCCACGAAGGGAGCGCGGAGCTGAGGGATCAGAAGTACGGTTTTCTCAGACTCTTCAAACGGCCCGCCATCGCGGCGGCGGAAGGTGAACGGACCCTCTGGTTCCATCCGACCGACTTCTGGACCTGGAACCGCCTCTTCGTGAAGAGCGCGACCCCCGAGCTCCGCCAGCAGCTCCGATTCCTCGGGCTCCTCCCGTTCGACTACGATCCTCGACGCGTCGAGGTGGTGATGGAGTCGGTCCGGAACGAGCGCCGGGTTGCGGATGAATTCCGTGAATAGCGCGCTCGGAGTCTCTCCGCGGCTCAGCGGATTCGAAATCTTCGCCGCGCCGTCCTACAATGAACCGATCCCGGCCGCCTCGCGATTCACGGCCGAACTTCGATGAGAGAGCTACGTCACGTTGAATCCTGAACGGAGAGGCTCACCGCGTTACTTCGTCCACGTTCCCGGCCTGCTGGGGAAGGAGCGGATCACGGTGGTCGACGTCTCACTCGCCGGCTTCCGCATTCTCCACGACGGCAAACTCGCTCCCGGCACTCTGCACCGTCTCGAGTTCGACTGGAACGAAGAGCTCTACGCGTTCCGGGTGAAAGTGGTCCGCAGCCAGATCGGAGGGAGAAGCGGCGAGAAGCTGATCTACCACTCCGGACTCCTCCTGGTCGAGGGCATCGGACCTTCGAAGGAGAATCTGCAAGAGAGACTGCAACAGCTCGACGAATCGGCGGTCTGTCCCGACGAACGCGATCCGAAAAAGCGTCGCTCCGCACCACCACCCCCTCCCCCTCCCGAGGCGCCCGAACTTTCGGAGCCGGAGATCGAGAGCGACCTCGCAACAGAGTCCGGAGCCTTCGCCCCGCCGGAGCTCGAGATCTCATTCGAGAGCGAACCGGAGATCTCCTCCGTAACCGAGGAGTCCGTCGAGATCGAGAGCGACCTCGCAGCAGACTCCGGAGCGTTCGCAACCTCGCCCGAGATCGAGATCTCGTTCGAGAGCGAGCCGGAGATCCCGCTCGAGATCGACGCGGAGCCCGCCGGGAACGACTCCGGAACGCACCCCGAAGAAATCGAAGAGAAACTCGAAGTGCAGGCAGAAGAACCGGACGCCGTGCAGCCGGAGGAATCCGCGACGCCGGAAGAGGCTCCCGACCTCTCCCTCGAGCTCGAGACTCCCGCTCCGGAGACCACGCCGCCGTCGAGCCAGCCGCCCCCGGCGCGGAGCCGGTTCGACGAGCTCCCGACTGACGATGAGGTCGAGACCGACACGTCGCTCGAGCTCGAGCTCGACATGGCGCTCGAAGCGGCCGCGCCGACCTCCCCTCCTCCACGAAAGCCGTTCATCGAGTGTCGCTTCTCGGCCGATGGCGAATGGACCACTCGCCCGGTCGACACGCCCACGCAGCCGGAGGACGGATTCACGGTCGAAGATCCGGACGACCCCGAAGAGGTGGAGCTCCTCTGCCGTTCCTACGCGATGGCAGATCCCGAGACGCGCGGATTCATGCGGGTCGCGTTCGCCCAGAAGACATCAGGTTCCTGATGATCGGCGTATGATCGTTCCGCTATGGCACGATCGGCTTCCAGCACTCTGATCCGCCTCGTCGTCCTCGTCGTCGCAGTCGTCGTCGGCGTTCGCTACGGCTCCCCCTGGTTCCGCTCGCATTTTTCCAGGAGCAGCGCTTCACACACTGAGGCCGGCGTGGCCGGCTCGTCGCCGTGTGTGGCATCCGCACGAGCCGCGAGCGAGCTCTGGGGCGGCGGCATCGGGCGCTTTGCCAACCCTTCTCCGGACCTCGGCGCGTGGGACGCATTCCGCTCCGACGTCGATGGCGCGATCTCCCGCGCCTCCTCCGACTGCTCCTGCCCGGACGACTCCTGCTCGAAGGCTCGAGACGCCGTCGACGCACTCCGCAGCCTCACCGGCGAATTCGACTCCGCAATCCGCACCGGCGGCTCACTCCCGGGAGACGTGGTCCAGCGGCAGGAATCGATCGATACGACCCTCGACCAGGCGCAGGACCTCGCCGATCAGGGGAAGTAGAGCCGCGCGGCAACGCCCCGCGCTCCGGCACCGCTCTTGCGACGTTGAACGGCAGGAGGATCCAATGCCGAACGCCCTCGACGTGCTGAAGGAAGACCATCAGAAAGTGAAGAAACTCCTCGACGAGCTGGTCGAGACGAAATCGAGTGCGACCAGGAACCGCGAAGAGCTTCTCGATCGCATCGACCGCGAGCTCCGCATCCACACCACCATCGAAGAAGAGATCTTCTATCCCGCGTTTCGCGACGCGGTCGAAAAGAAGGAAGACGAGGTTCTCTTCTTCGAGTCGAAGGAAGAGCACCACGTCGTCGACATGGTCCTCCCGGAGCTGAAGAAGACCAACCCGAACAGCAACGAGTTCCTCGGGAAGGCCCACGTGCTCAACGAGCTCGTGCATCACCACATCCACGAGGAAGAGGACGAGATGTTTCCGAAGGCGAAGAGCGTGATGAGCGACGACGAGCTCGACACCCTGGGGGAGGAGCTCAGCCGGCGGAAGCTCGAGCTGAAGAAGCACCCCGGCCCGGCGATCTGAGAACGCGAGGCTCGGGGCGCGGGGCTCGAGGCTCGAGGCTCGAGGCTCGGGGCGCGGGGCTCGAGGCTCGAGGCTCGAGGCTCGGGGCTCGAGGCTCGAGGCTCGAGGCGCGGGGCTCGAGGCTCGAGGCTCGAAGAATGACGAGATCCGGATTGGAAGATTTCAATCCCTGGAACTGCACGCGGCACGTGCCCACCCTCTCCCCGTCCGCACTCCCACACAACTTCAGCCGAGAACCGCCCTTCGGGGAGAGGGAAGGGTGAGGGGCAACCCTGAAGATCGATTGCGCGAATCGTACGACTGCACGCCGTACCGTTCTCGCGAGGCTCGAGGTTCGAGGCTCGAAGCTCGGAGATTGACGAGATCCGGATTGGAAGATTTCAATCCCTGGAACTGCACGCGGCACGTGCGCACCCTCTCCCCGTCCGCACCCACACAACTTCAGCCGAGATCCGCCCTTCGGGGAGAGGGAAGGGTGAGGGGCAACCCTGAAAGTTGATTGCGCGAATCGTACGACCGCACGCCGTACCGTTCTCGCGAGGCTCGAGGCTCGAGGCTCGAGGCTCGAGGCTCGAGGCTCGAGGCTCGAGGCTCGAGGCTCGAGGCTCGAAGCTCGGAGATTGACGAGATCCGGATTGGGAGTTTTCAATCCATGGAACTGCACGCGGCACGTGCCCACCCTCTCCCCGTCCGCACTCACGCACCTTCAGCCGAGAACCGCCCTTCGGGGAGAGGGAAGGGTGAGGGGCAACCCTGAAAGTTGATGGCGCGAATCGTACGACTGCACGCCGCACCGTTCTCGCGAGGCTCGAGGTTCGAGGCTCGAGGCTCGAGGCTCGAGGCTCGAGGTTCGAGGCTCGAAGCTCGGAGATTGACGAGATCCGGATTGGAAGATTTCAATCCCTGGAACTGCACGCGGCACGTGCCCACCCTCTCCCCGTCCGCACTCACACAACTTCAGCCGAGGACCGCCCTTCGGGGAGAGGGAAGGGTGAGGGGCAACCCTGAAAGTTGATTGCGCGAATCGTACGACTGCACGCCGTACCGTTCTCGCGAGGCTCGAGGTTCGAGGCTCGAGGCTCGAGGCTCGAGGCTCGAGGCTCGGGGCTCGGAGAATGACGAGATCCGGATTGGAAGATTTCAATCCCTGGAACTGCACGCGGCACGTGCCCACCCTCTCCCCGTCCGCACTCACACAACTTCAGCCGAGGACCGCCCTTCGGAGAGAGGGAAGGGTGAGGGGCAACCCTGAAAGTTGATTGCGCGAATCGTACGACTGCACGCCGTACCGTTCTCGCGAGGCTCGAGGTTCGAGGCTCGAGGCTCGAGGTTCGAAGATTGGAGATTGACGAGATCCGGATTGGAAGATTTCAATCCATGGAACTGCACGCGGCACGTGCCCACCCTCTCCCCGTCCGCACTCACGCACCTTCAGCCGAGAACCGCCCTTCGGGGAGAGGGCAGGGTGAGGGGCAACCCTGAAAGTTGATGGCGCGAATCGTACGACTGCACGCCGTACCGTTCTCGCGGGGCTCGAGGCTCGAGGCTCGAGGCTCGAAGCTCGGAGATTGACGAGATCCGAATTGGAAGATTTCAATCCCTGGAACTGCACGCGGCACGTGCCCGCCCTCTCCCCGTCCGCACCCACACAACTTCAGCCGAGAACCGCCCTTCGGGGAGAGGGAAGGGTGAGGGGCAACCCTGAAAGTTGATGGCGCGAATCGTACGACTGCACGCCGTACCGTTCTCGCGAGGCTCGAGGTTCGAGGTTCGAGGCTCGAGGCTCGAAGCTCGAAGCTCGGAGATTGACGAGATCCGGATTGGAAGATTTCAATCCCTGGAACTGCACGCGGCACGTGCCCACCCTCTCCCCGTCCGCACTCACACAACTTCAGCCGAGAACCGTCCTTCGGGGAGAGGGAAGGGTGAGGGGCAACCCTGAAAGTTGATTGCGCGAATCGTACGACTGCACGCCGTACCGTTCTCGCGAGGCTCGAGGTTCGAGGTTCGAGGCTCGAGGCTCGAAGCTCGAAGCTCGGAGATTGACGAGATCCGGATTGGAAGATTTCAATCCCTGGAACTGCACGCGGCACGTGCCCACCCTCTCCCCGTCCGCACTCACACAACTTCAGCCGAGAACCGTCCTTCGGGGAGAGGGAAGGGTGAGGGGCAACCCTGAAAGTTGATTGCGCGAATCGTACGACTGCACGCCGTACCGTTCTCGCGAGGCTCGAGGTTCGAGGCTCGAGGCTCGAAGCTCGAAGCTCGGAGATTGACGAGATCCGAATTGGAAGATTTCAATCCCTGGAACTGCACGCGGCACGTGCCCACCCTCTCCCCGTCCGCACCCACACAACTTCAGCCGAGAACCGCCCTTCGGGGAGAGGGAAGGGTGAGGGGCAACCCTGAAAGTTGATTGCGCGAATCGTACGACTGCACGCCGTACCGTTCTCGCGAGGCTCGGGGCTCGGAGATTGACGAGATCCGGATGGGAAGATTTCAATCCCTGGAACTGCACGCGGCACGTGCCCACCCTCTCCCCGTCCGCACTCACACAACTTCAGCCGAGGACCGCCCTTCGGGGAGAGGGAAGGGTGAGGGGCAACCCTGAAAGTCGATCTCGCAGATCGTCCCTCGGCTTTGGTCGCAGGTGCGCAACCTTACTCCGCCCTCTTTCCATCGAGCTGTTTCAGATAGTCCACGAGGTCGTTCAAGTCCTGCTCGGGCATGGTGAAGCGCGGCATCGTCTGATCGAGCCGCCCGCCTGCCGGGTCGAGTCCCTCTGTGATCGCTCGCTTGATGAGACGATCGGTGTAAGGAGGGTGGTCGGCATGTTCTCCACCCGCCGGATGCTCTTTCGCGGTCAGGACGCTGTATCGGATGTCGGCGGGGACTGCAGTTCCCATCATCACCTGTTTTCCACCGCGCCCGTCCGATCCGTGGCAGTCGGCGCAACTGCCGCCATGCATCGACAACCACGGCGGTCCCCCCTGAAACGAGATCCGTTCGCCTCGCTCGTCGGTCAACGTGAAGTAGATTCGTTCACCGTTGGACCGAAACGAGAAAGGGGGGGAGGCCGCTTCGCTCTTTTCATGGGGTGCGTAGGTCCGACGACTGCAACCCGTCGCGGAGACGAGCACGACACCGGCCGGGATAGACAACAGGACGATAGCGACGATTAGACCGGCACGATTGCTCATTGATCCTCCTCTCATCCGCCGGGAAGGTACGCCCAGCCGTGGCTCCTCCGGCTCGCCAGGTGCCACGGGTCGGGGAAAGCGGAGGAAGCAGACTCGCCTGCCCTGGCGCTGGCGGCGCCGCCCCCCCCCACGCGGAAGGTTTCGATGGGCAAAGGCCGCTCGTGCCCGGCGAGATCAAAGATCTTCGCAATCTCAGAAAACCCACATGAACTCGGCCATGAGCATTCGATTGTTCCGTTCTCCTGACGTCTCGAGGACTCGTCCTTCCAGCGTCAGGCGAATCTGGGACTGCGCCCACCACGACACTCCGACCGACGGTCCATCGATGCTGCGAGCACCCCCGGCCGCCAGGTCCTGGCGGAAGCGGTCGTAGCGTACGTACGCGGCCCACTGTTCCGAGAGAAGCTGCTCCGCCTGCACGAAATAGCCCCAGTTGTCGAGCGAACGCCCGACGGAATCATCCGACCCCGTCAGATATCCCGCCGTCGCTTTCGTGCTCTTCGCATACGCATTTGCGAATAATCCGATCCGGTGAAATCCGCGGTCGTGAGCATCCAGCCCCGTCGCCTTCCCCCAGTAGCCGTACGCAGTGAGCGAATCGCCTCGTTTTCCGATCAGGTATTCGGCACTCGCATATGCGTCAGTGTGGGGGTCGGTGGTCTGCGAGCCCTCGCGATTCGGCTGCACCACTCCCGCATAGACATTCCACCGCGGCAGGTTCACCGCCCCAATTTCAGCGCCGCGCATCAATGTGGTCGGCGTCCACGTCGTTCCCGTGTCGGCTGCCGTGGTGAGCACGACCGGGGCGCTCAACGACATGCCAGGACCGCCCTGGTTGAAAAGAATCGCAAACGGCATGATCTGTCCTACTCGGGCCGACACGAATCTCTCATTCCAGTGCGAGTCGTAATGCACATATGCTTGCTCGACGTCCAGGCCGCCTTCTTCAATGTCCGCGGTCGGATTTACCAGTCCTGACCAATGCCGATCGATTGGGCCTCCCATCCAGAGATCGATGCGACCTGCATCGAACCGGGTCCGGCTTCCGCGATTCTGCGTCACCATGTGGTGGCCCATGACTGTGAAGTAGTCGGCCCACTGCAGCGGCAGCGGCTCTCCCAACTTCCGGCGAACCGCCGCTGCCGGCGTCTTCGTCGGCTGCCCCATCTCCTCCCCGGAGCCAGCCTCTCCTTCGCTCATCTTGCTCCTTGGTTCCTCCCGGAGACCTCGGCGAACGTAAGCATGTCCATCCTCATTGAGCTCAGGTAACCGGAAGTGGCACATTTGACACTTCACGCCCTCTCGCCGGGCAAAGGCGGGGAGGGCATAGGCGGTTCCTTCAGCAAACAGGATGAATGCGATCGAGGCGCAATAAAGAATTCTCACGGCTGTTCACTCCCAGCATCCGTTCGGAAAGGACTTCCACGAAGATGAAGACGTTTCAGGCGGGACGACCGCCTTCAGATTGGGGCGTCGGATTGGACGAACGAAGAGGCGTCGAGATTCTCGCAGGTGCGTCTTTCTGTCTCCTGACGCGCATTGGCTCGAACCCTTTCGCACGAGCTCAAGCAATATTCGTACCGGAGCAACACTCGCCCGCTCACTGCGCCGGCAAACACAAGCTTCTTTCCCTTCCTCGAGGATCGAGGCGGGCGCGACGCGTGCCCGCGCAGCCCGGGCCTTCACATGAACGAACGTTCTGCACGCGGCGTGACCGCCCGGACACTCTCTGTGGGTTGGACGTCCCGTCCGATGCAGGGCGGCTGTGGGTTGGACGTCTCGTCCGATGCAGGGCGGCTGTGGGTTGGACGTCTCGTCCGATGCAGGGCGGCTGTGGGTTGGACGTCTCGTCCGATGCAGGGCGGCGTCCCGCGCCGCCCTGTTCCGCGACGAAACCCGCGATCCTCCCCAAGACCGACACCCGAACTCACTGCAGCGCGAGAAGAGCGACTCGCGTTTCATCCACGCCATCGCTCCCCGGCATGATGCCGGGGAGCCTCGTGCGGGACGCACGACCCACTGTAGTGGGTTGGACGTCTCGTCCGATGCAGGGCGTCTGTGGGTTGGACGTCTCGTCCGATGCAGGGCGGCGTCCCGCGCCGCCCTGTTCCGCGACGAAACCCGCGATCTCCCCGAAGACCGCGACCCGAAACTCACTGCAACGCGAGAAGAGCGACTCGCGTCTGATCCACGCCATCGCTCCCCGGCATGATGCCGGGGAGCCTCGTGCGGGACGCACGACCCACTGTAGTGGGTTGGACGTCTCGTCCGATGCAGGGCGTCTGTGGGTTGGACGTCTCGTCCGATGCAGGGCGGCGTCCCGCGCCGCCCTGTTCCGCGACGAAACCTGCGATCTCCCCCAAGACCGACACCCGAACTCACTGCAACGCGAGAAGAGCGACTCGCGTCTCATCCACGCCATCGCTCCCCGGCATGATGCCGGGGAGCCTCGTGCGGGACGCACGACCCACTGTAGTGGGTTGGACGTCCCGTCCGATGCAGGGCGGCTGTGGGTTGGACGTCCCGTCCGATGCAGGGCGGCGTCCCGCGCCGCCCTGTTCCGCGACGAAACCCGCGATCTCCCCGAAGACCGAGACCCGAACTCACTGCAGCGCGAGAAGAGCGACTCGCGTTTCATCCACGCCATCGCTCCCCGGCATGATGCCGAGGAGCCTCGTGCGGGACGCACGACCCACTGTAGTGGGTTGGACGTCCCGTCCGATGCAGGGCGGCTGTGGGTTGGACGTCTCGTCCGATGCAGGGCGGCGTCCCGCGCCGCACTGTTCCGCGACGAAACCCGCGATCTCCCCGAAGACCGACACCCGAACTCACTGCAGCGCGAGAAGTACGATTCGCGTCTCATCCACGCCATCGCTCCCCGGCATGATGCCGGGGAGCCTCGTGCGGGACGCACGACCCACTGTAGTGGGTTGGACGTCTCGTCCGATGCAGGGCGGCTGTGGGTTGGACGTCTCGTCCGATGCAGGGCGGCGTCCCGCGCCGCCCTGTTCCGCGACGAAACCCGCGATCCTCCCGAAGACCGCGACCCGACACTCACTGCAACGCAAGAAGAGCGACTCGCGTCTCATCCACGCCATCGCTCCCCGGCATGATGCCGGGGAGCCTCGTGCGCGACGCACGACCCACTGGGAGGGGCTCTGCGCGAGATGCCGCGATGCTATCGGAAATCGCGGATGAGGACGGCGTCGCTGCGCCTTTCGCCGCGGGCGAGGACCAGGGTGCCGGTGGGCGTCCAGTCGTACGAGTGAATGAGGCCGCTCCGGAAGTGCGTGATCTGGGTCGGCTCCGAGCCGTCCAGCGGCTGGCGCCAGATGTTGGAGACGCCCCGCTCGTTGCGGATGAATGTGAGCGCGGCACCGTCGGGGAGCCACCTGTAATCACCACCCCGCTGCGGAATCGTCGCCAGCGGCGCGCCACCGGCGGCCGGGATCACTTCGATCCGCCGGATCACCCCGCGCTCCGGGCCGCGAGCCCAGGCCATCACCGCCACCCGACGGCCATCCGGCGAAACCACAGCCGAGTCGGCCACGTTCGAGTGGATCACGCGAGGCTTCCCGTTTCCGGAAAGAGGAGCCCGGATGAGCTCCCGGGAGCCGGCCGGCGTGTACAGGAACCAGGTGCCGTCAGGAGCAACCGGGACGCCGTTCGGGCCCGCCACTTTGCCCACGAGCTTCCGTCGATTCGAGCCGTCGGCTTCGGCCCGCCACACTCCCACGTCCCCCGCGACGAACGCCTGGTAGAGCACGAACGATCCGTCCGCCGGTGCCCCCGGCCCCCAGGCGGGGCGCTGATCCACCAGCGCCGCCGCACCGGATCCGTCCAGCGCGGCCGACCAGACCTCGGGCACACCCTCGGTCGTGTCCGCGGCGAAGTACAGCCGCCCACCCGCCGCGGCAATGTCCCCGACATCCATGTCGGGCCCTCCCCGCGTCGGTTCGGCCGAGCCAGGAGACCAGAACGAAAGATTCGAGGTATCGGTCTGAAGAACCGAGGCCAGGGCCTTCCCGTCCGTCGTGAGTGAGAGGCCGCCGTAGTCGGCCAGATCGTTCGTGACGCGGCTGACCGCGCCGTCCGGCATCGTCAGGGACCAGATCTGGTGATTGATTCGGAGGTTCTCGCCATCAGCTGCGGAGACGAGCAATGCGCTACCGTCCGGGAGCCAGCTCATGCCATTGCCGTTCAGAAAATGCGTCGAGCCGAGAGGCGTGAGCGCGCCGGTCGAGGGATCGACGAGCGTGACCGTATCCAGTGGCCCCTTTTCCAGGAAGACGGCGATCGCCTTCCCGTCCGGCGACCACTGCGCGGACGAGTTGACGAACATCGTCGGGTACTTCGCAGTGGCCACTTTCCGTTCGCTGGAGCCGTCGCTCCCGGCCACCATCAGATAGCTCTCGCCCTGCGGGGGATTGCCACGGACGAAGGCGATCTGTTTGCCGTCCGGCGAGATGGCCGCACGCATCACGTCGCCGCTTCTCGTCACCGGCTCGATCTTCATCGACGAGAAGCCGGCGGCGGCGAGCCGAGTGGGCGTAGCCCGCGTGCGGTAGAGCGCGTAAGCGAGGAGCGCGATGAGGACGAGCGCCGTCGCAACGACCGCCGGGACGATCCAGCGCCGCCGTTGCGGGGCGGCCAGGGCCGCGGTGCTCGTTCCGCTCCCGGAGCTCGTCGAGACCGACAGATCCTCCCACTCGTCGACGACATCCGACAGCTCGATGGAGATGTCCTTCATCGACTGGTAGCGGCGGTCGGGGTCCTTCGCCAGACAGCGGCGAATGATGCGCCGCAGCTCGGCGGGGACGTTCGGGTTGATCTCGTCGACCGGCACCGGCTTGTCGTGCAGGATACGGTGGAGGACGTCGACGTCGGAATCGCCGTCGAAGGGCTTCCTGCGCGTGGCCGCCTCGTAGAGGATGCAGCCGAACGAAAAGACGTCGGAACGGTGATCGACCGGCTTGCCCTGGACCTGCTCGGGCGACATGTAGCCGATCGTCCCCATCACCGCGCCTTCGCGCGTCCGCTCCCGGATGGCCGTCGGGGCTTCGGTGTCGCCGCCGCCGGCGCGTTTCTCGGTGAGCTTGGCCAACCCGAAGTCGAGGACCTTGGCGAAGCCGTCCTTCGTCACCATGATGTTCTCGGGCTTGAGGTCGCGGTGGACGATGCCGGCAGCGTGAGCCTTGGCCAGAGCGTCGGCGGCCTGGGACAGCCAGCCGACGAGGGGCCGAAGATCGGTGCGCTCTTCGTGGATCTCCCGCTTGAGCGTGCGGCCGTCGATCAGCTCCATGGCGATGTAATGGAGCGGGTCGGAGTGCGCTTCGCCATCTCCGGACGGCGTCGATTCGCCGATCTCGTAATGTGGACGATGTGCGGGTGGCTCAGCGAGGAAGCGGACTTCGCCTCCTGGATGAAGCGGCTCACGCGCTCGCTGCTGCGCAGCATCTCGGGCGGGAGGATCTTCAACGCGACCGGACGCTCGAGGGAGTCGTCCATGGCTTTGTAGACCTGCCCCATCCCGCCGGCCCCGATCGGTGCAACGATCCGGAACCGCGAGACGATGTCTCCGGCGGAGAGGATCTGAGTCATGGAAGCCGCCAGTATAGCGCGAGGACGGCGCCGGGGACGAGCGGGGTCAGGTCTTCGACCGCTGCGGAGGCCCGCTCGCTCGTCGAGGTGGCGCGGCGCCGGCCTCCCCTCCGACGAGCCCGGCGAATGGTGAACCCTCTTCGTTCTCCGATGTCAGGCCGAGGGCGGACAACATGATTCACGCGACGGATCCCGCGGGGGCGGGATCCGCACTCCTCGGCGCGTGCGTGAACAGGAGTGATATCCGGCTGCGGCCTCGAATTCAACTTTCGGGGTTGCCCCTCACCCTTCCCTCTCCCCGAAGGGCGGCTCTCGGCTGAAGTTGTGTGGGTGCGGACGGGGAGAGGGTGCGCACGTGCCGCGTGCCGTTCCAGGGATTGAAATCTTCCGATCCGGATCTCGTCATTCTCCGAGCTTCGAGGCTCCTAGCTCGAGCCCCGCGCCCCGAACCTCGGCCCCCGAGGGGCGCCGCGGCTGCCGCCGCGGCCGGCACGGCGGAAGCCGTGCCGCCCCTCGCCATGCGGCAGAAGCGGAGCTGAGCGCGAGGATTACCGACGCTTCGCGGAAGCCACAACTTTCCTCTTCATCGCGGATAACATGATTCACGCGTAGACGAGGCGAGTGGCTAACCCGGATTTCTCACAGTAGGGAGAAAAAGACCGCCGTTCCGTGCTATTAAGTTGAGTGTGCACAACAACATCAACAGCACGGGAGGCGGCGGTATGAAGCAGACAGAGTGTAGCGGGAACGAGTTGCGATTCCAAGGGGTGGGAGGGCGTGAGATCGTCGCCAGGTTCGACGGTGGACAGCTCACTTCGGACGGGGGAGGGCTCCTGCTGCTCGAGACGGAAAGGCGGACGAGGATTCTGGAAAGGTTCGTCGGATGCTTTCGGGATTACCGAAAACGCACTTTGGTTCAGCACTCGCTCGAGTCGATGATCCGGCAGCGGGTGATGGGATTGGCTCTCGGATATGAAGATCTGAACGATCACGATTCTCTGCGTGAGGATCCGCTGATCGGGACCTTATCGGGCAAATCGGATCCCAGGCAGCCGCTGGCGGGCAAGAGTACGCTGAACCGGTTGGAGTTGACCCCGGATGGTCACGGGGAGGATCGATACAAGCGGATCGTCTATGACGGAAACGCGATTGATAAATTCTTCGTCGACGTGTTCTTAAAATCCAGGTCGACTCCTCCGGATCAGATCGTGATTGATCTGGACACGACCGAGGACAGAATCCATGGGAATCAGGAGGGGCGATTTTTCCACGGCCACTACGGGTCGTACTGCTATCTGCCACTCTACGTGTTCTGTGGACAGGATCTGCTCTGCGCACGTCTGCGAGAGGCGAGCGTCGGACCTGCCGAGGGAACGGTCGAGGAACTCAGGCGGATCATTGGGCAGATCCGTGAGAGCTGGCCGGATGTGAAGATCGTGATTCGTGCTGATTCGGGATTCTGCTGCGACGAGATCCTGAGCTGGTGCGAGTCCGAAGGGATCGATTACGCGATCGGTCTGCCCAAGAACCGGCGCCTCGAGGCGATGATCGAGGCGGAGATGGCTCTGGTACGAGCCGAGTCGCAACATCTCTCCGAGGCGTGCCGCACCTACAAGGATCTGAACTACCGGACTCGCAAGAGCTGGAGCCGGTCCCGTCGTGTGGTGGCGAAAGCCGAGTACCTGGTGGACAAAGCCAACGGCAGGTTCGTCGTAACGTCGCTCCCGGTGGAGGCGATGGCGGTGAAGCCGCTGTACGAAGAGCTCTACTGTGAGCGCGGAGAGATGGAGAACCGAATCAAGGAACAGAAATGTTTTCTGTTTTCGGATCGGACCTCGGCGGCAACGATGAGAGCAAATCAGTTGCGGCTCTGGTTTTCTTCGGCGGCCTATCTGCTGATGAATGCGTTGCGGCGGCTGGGACTGAAAGGAACCGAGCTGGCCACCGCTCAGTGCAACACAATTCGGCTGAAGCTGTTCAAGATCGGAGCACGGATCCGCGTGACCACGCGCAAGATATGGATCTCACTCTCGAGTGGGTATCCGATGACGAAGCTGTTCGCGCTGGTCTGCAGCAACTTAGCTCTTGCCTCTCCCTGAAGGCGGATCGTTCCTCAACTCATCTTCCCGCAACCACGTCTGTTCAACTCTGAACCAGAGGAAACGTGTGTCTGAGCGTTGGCTGCACGATACTGCCCGAACCTCCGCCGCCCTCCGGAACCAGCGCCCAGTCAAATAACTTCAGCCTTGTTCGACTCCAACTCTCCCCATTCCGGCAAAATCTACGCTGAACGCCCCCTTCAGCTCCGGTTGAACTCCCCCAAAAGAGTCTTGTGAGAAATGCGGGCTAAGGCCTCGAATTCAACTTTCGGGGTTGCCCCTCACCCTTCCCTCTCCCCGAAGGGCGGATCTCGGCTGAAGTTGTGTGGGTGCGGACGGGGAGAGGGTGCGCACGTGCCGCGTGCCGTTCCAGGGATTGAAGACTCCCAATCCGGATCTCGTCATTCTCCGAATCCCGAATCCCAAGCCTCGCGCCCCGAACCTCGGCCCCCGAGGGGCGCCGCGGCCGGCACGGCGGAAGCCGTGCCGCCCCTCGCCATGCGGCAGAAGCGGCTGGGCGCGAGGATTACCGACGCTTCACGGGAGCCGCAATTTCCCTCTTCATCGCGGATAACATGATTCACGCGTAGACGAGGCGAGTGGCTAAGGCCTCGAATTCAACTCTCGGGGTTGCCCCTCACCCTTCCCTCTCCCCGAAGGGCGGATCTCGGCTGAAGTTGTGTGGGTGCGGACGGGGAGAGGGTGCGCACGTGCCGCGTGCCGTTCCAGGGATTGAAATCTTCCGATCCGGATCTCGTCATTCTCCGAGCTTCGAGGCTCCTAGCTCGAGCCCCGCGCCCCGAACCTCGGGCCCCGAGGGGCGCCCCTCGCCATGCGGCAGAAGCGGAGCTGAGCGCGAGGATTACCGACGCTTCGCGGAAGCCACAACCTTCCTCTTCATCGCGGACAACATGATTTGCGCGGCGGACTGCAGGGCTGGATCCGCACTCCTCGGCGCGTGTGCGAACAGGAGTGATATCCGGCTGCGGCCTCGAATTCAACTCTCAGGGTTGCCCCTCACCCTTCCCTCTCCCCGAAAGTCGTGCCTCGACTGAAGACATGACCCCGGACGGGGAGAGGGTGAAGCCCGCGCGAGTGGGTATGGTGATACTTCGTCGGGACGAGGCGCCAAAACTTTAGAGCGCCAACCGTCCGGGCGAGTAAGGCGACGGCTCCGTGTGGCGCATGAAGACCAGCAGCGGTCCTTGACACTTCGGCCCCCGAGCGCCTGTCGCACCTACTCGGATGTCTTTCCGTCGAAGTGCTCCTCGTGGCTGTCGGCGTCGGCTTTGGTCCGGTGTACGGTGCCGTTCTTGTGCTCCGGCGGGCCGTAGATCGTGTACACCTTGAGCGGCCCGCCGCCGGTGTTCGTGACGTTGTGGCGGGCGCCGGCCGGTACGATCACCGCCATGTCCGCATGGACGGCGCTGCGGTTGCCGTCGATGAGCACTTCACCTTCTCCCGCTTCGAATCGAAAGAACTGATCCCGGTCGTGGTGCACTTCTTCGCCGATCTCCTCGCCCGGTTTCAGCGACATCAGCACGAGCTGCAGGTTCTTTCCGGTGTAGAGCACGCGACGGAAGTCGTCGTTCGATTCAGTCAGATGTTCGATGTCGTCCACAAAACCCTTCATGACTCTCTCCTTCTCGATCCGGTCTGCTCTCCGGGAGCGGGTGCGATCGGATCTGCCACGGTCGAGTGACCGGGCGCTCCCGTCATTCTTTCACGACTGGAAGCACTGCCGGGAACTTCGTATGCGAAGTGGGGACGTTCCTTCCGCTTCAGTGAATCTCGAGCCCTGGATCGTCTTGCAGGCCTGCGGATTGCGCCGGCCCGCTCACGATGTGCTCTCGTGCTCCCGCGTTTCCGCATCTCGAGCGATCGCGCTGGCGAGATCACTGAAGATCCGCGCGTGCAGCGGGTAGAGGAGATACCAGTAGAGCACGCCGGCGAGGCCGCGCGGGACGAACATCGCGGTCTGTACGAGACGTGACCCCGATCCTTCTGCCGCGACCTCCCACTGCAGGGAGGCGTCGCCGGGAACCTTCATCTCGGCGCGCAGCCGCAGGAGCCTGTCGTGCTCGATCGAGTCGACGCGCCAGAAATCGAGAGCTTCGCCCGGCAGGAGATGCTGCGGATGCCGGCGTCCGCGGCGCAGGCCCGGCCCCCCGACGAGACGGTCGAGCGCACCGCGCAGCCACCACGCTCCATTCCACGCCAGCCAGCCCCGGGCGCCTCCGAGCGACGTGAAGGAGTCGAACACGCGCGAGGGCGGCGCGCCGACTTCGATGCTTCGGACCTCGCGGATCGCACCTTCGCGATCGGTGAGCTCGACCACATTCGTCGCATGCAGCGCGCCGCTCCATCGCGTCTCTGCGTCCTCGGCTTCTTCCAGCGCCGCCGACACCGCCTCGCGATACGTCATCGGATCGATGGCGGGCATCATGGCGCGCGCGCGTGAGGTGTCGGCGAGCACCGGCTCGACGATCCCTTCCATCAGGGGAACGGCGAGGCTGTTCGGAATCGGAGTCACGAGCCCGACCCACAATCCGGCCACGCGCGGCGCGAGCACAGGGACGGGAACGATGATGCGCCGCAGTCCGCGGATGCTCGCGTAGCCCTGCATCATCTGCCGGAAGGTGAGGCGATCGGCGCCGATCTCCACCACGCCGGTCTCGTCGCGGTCCACGGCGGCGACGAGATATCGCAGGACGTCGTCGATCGCGATCGGCTGCACCTGGTTGTCGATCCACCGTGGCGCGACCATCGCGGGGAGTCGCTCGGTGAGATACCGCACCATCTCGAACGACGCAGAGCCGGAGCCGATGATCGGACCGGCGCGGAACTCGAGCACCGGAAGCGAGCGCGCGAGCGTCGATCCGACTTCGGCGCGGCTGCGAAGGTGTTTCGAGCGCTGTTCGCCTTTCGGAAGGAGTCCGCCGAGGTAGATGACTTTGCGGAGAGTGGAGGGAGCGGCGGAGCCGAAGTTCTCCGCGCCGCTGCGGTCGAGCGTCTCGAAGCCGGCGGCCATCATCGAGTGAATGAGATAGAACGCCTGGTCGGCGCCTTCGAGCGCCCGGACGAGCGAGTCGCGGTCGAGGACATCCCCGACCGCGACTTCGACATCCGGCAACCAGGGGCGGCCGGCGATGCGCGATGCGTCGCGCACCATGACCCGTACGGCGTGACCCGCGGCGAGCAGTCGCGGAATCAGCCGTCCGCCGATGTAGCCGGTCGCACCTGTGACGAGGATTCGCATCGATCAGCGCGTTGCGACGCCCCAGCGGCGCTGAATCAGACGGATCGAAGCGATCTGGTACAGCGCCGAAAGACCGACCAGCGCGTAGACGATTCGTGCGAGCGGAGTGCCCGCTCCGACGAGTGCGGCGACGAGGTTGAAATCCGCGGCGCCGACGAGACCCCAGTTCAGACCTCCGACGACCAGAAGAACGGCAGCGACGACATCAATGCTTCTCATGTTGATCTCCTTTCAATTATGGGTCCGCCGGGTTACTTCGGCAGGATCACCGAATCGATGACGTGAATGACTCCGTTGCTCGCCTGGATGTCGGCCTTGACGACGTTCGCACCGTCGATGGTGACGCCGGCCTTGGTGGCCTCGATCGAGACCGACTCCCCGTTGAGCGTTTTGGCGTGCTTCAGTTTGACGACTTCCGACGACGGGACGGATCCGGCGACGACGTGGTAGGTGAGGATGGCCCGGAGCTTCGCCTTGTTCTGCGGCTGGAGGAGGGTCTCGAGAGTCCCCGCCGGGAGTTTCGCGAACGCCGCGTCGGTCGGCGCGAAGACGGTGAACGGGCCGGGTCCCTTGAGAGTGTCGACCAGGCCGGCCGCCTGCAGCGCGGTTGCGAGTGTCGAGAACGAGCCCGCCGCGACCGCCGTATCGACGATGTCTTTCTTCGGGGCCCCGCCCGCGAAAAGTGTCCCCGTGACGAGCAGCACTGCGAGTGAGGTCATTGCGATTCGTTTCATCTTCCTTCTCCTTTCCCGTCTTGACTTGCGACGGTGAGTTGAAGATAGTGAGAATTGCTTTGAATGTCAGTAGACGCAGCGAAGTCGTTTTCCTGAGGTGAGAATCGCGCCCGGGTCTGAGTCGCGTGGTGAAAACGATCTGCGATGGGGAGGAAAAGGATGCTGTCGAGCACGCTCGAAGAGGGGCTGAGGGACTACGAGATCGGAGAGAAGGTTCGGGCTCTCCGGCTGAGAAAGAAGATGGCGCTGGTGGAACTGGGACGACACACCGGGCTCTCCGCGGCGCTCCTGTCGAAGATCGAGCGGTCCAACATCTATCCGCCGCTGCCGACGCTGCTCCGGATCGCGATGGTCTTCGGGGTCGGGCTCGACTACTTCTTCCGGGACGAGTCGAAGCGGCAGGTCGTGTCGATCGTGCGCCGGGGCGAGCGCCAGCGGTTTCCGGATCAGCCGGACGGCGGCGCGGTGTCGTATTTTTTCGAGAGCCTCGACTTCACGGCAAACGAGAGAAAGCTCAACGCGTACTACGCGGAGTTCCAGCCGGTGGCGGCGGAGGACGCGGTGCCGCACGTCCATGCCGGCGTGGAGTTTCTGCACGTCCTGAACGGCCGCCTCGCAATCACGATCGGCCGGGCGGAACACGAGCTGGACGAAGGCGACTCGATCTACTTCGATGCGTCGGTCCCGCATTCGTATCGAAGGAAAGGGCGGAACCGCTGCGGCGCGATGGTGGTGACGACGCCGTAGTTGTCGTGGCGTCCGTCCTCCCAGGGTTTCGGCGCGAAGCGCCTTCACCCTGAGCGACTTTCGATCGCGCCTACGGCGCTCGGGAGGTTGCGCGAGTGGTGGTGAGTGGTGCTTCGGGGGAACGGGGTACCAAAGTTTTGGAGCACGGATGTTCGGGATGAGCGGCGCAACCTGTCCGGGCGGCGATTGAAGGGCGGGCGGGAGTTCTTGAATCTTCGGCCACGAGGGGCCTCGATTCCGGCGCGTGCCCTCGGCGGTCACGCCGCGTGCAGAACATCGTTCGACGTGATGGCTCCGGTATCGCGGGCACCCGTCGCGCCCGCCGGATATTCGGCAAGGCACAACTGTCATTGTCGTGGCGTCCGTCCTCCCAGGGTTTCGGCGCGCAGCGCCTTCACCCTGGGCTACTGTCAATCGCGCGTACGGCGCTCAGGGAGTTTGCGCGAGTGGGTTCGAGTGGCGCTTCGTGGGAACGGGGTACCAAAGTTTTGGAGCACGGATGTTCGGGATGAGCGGTGCGGCATGGGCGTGCGGGGCGGGTGGGATGGGTGGTGCTTGAAACCTCCCGCGAATCGCGATTCCCGCGAGGGGCTCAGGCGGGAACGTGAACCCGCGCGTAGAGAAATTCCGGAGCGAAATCTGCGCCGTTCGGCCACGCGATGGTGCCGTACTCGGCGACCGTAAATGACCGAAACAACGCCGGATCCTTCAGCGGCTCGAAAACCTCGCCCCAGAGCTCGGCCGACAGGTCGACGTCTCCCTCGCTGCCATCGGCAAAACGCAGATGGATCACGTAATCCTTCACGTAATTCGCGTCAGTCACCGTGTAGTGCATGGCTACTCCAGCGGATCGATCGGGCGCAGCGGAATGCGTTGCTGCGCGCGATCCCAGTTATCCTCGAGCTCGTCGCGGTGCATCTGCCACCACTCTCTGATAAGCATCAGGGCCCGTCCCGACATTTCACCGGTCACCACCCCATCTTCGATCCGGAACGTGACTTCTCTCCCGGAGTACCAGGCATGGAAGTGAGGAGGGCCGTGTTCGCGATAGTTCATCGCGATCACGATTCCGAAAAACCTGCTGATGACGGGCACGGCTGATTCTACCTCGGGGGCGGGCCTACGGTGATCCCCGGATTCAGGGAGGGAGGGGTGGCTCCGACCGCGATTCACTTTTGGGGAATCTTCGGCCATGAGGGCATTTCGGCGACTCGCCTCGCCGGTCATGCCGCGTGCCAGACTTTCTTCAGTGCGGTGGCCAGGGTATCGCGGGCACGCGTCGCGCCCGCCGGAATTTCGGCAAGGCACAACAGTCATTGTCGTGGCGTCCGTCCTCCCCGGGTTCGGGCGCGGAGCGCCTTCACCCTGGGCTACTGTCAATCGCGCCTACGGCGCTGAGGAGGTTGCGCGAGTAGGTTCTAGTGGCGCTTCGTGGGGGCGGAGTACCTATCGTCAGGGCCCCGCATGAAGAGGTGCGCCGGGCCCGTTCCGAGTAGCTCCCCGAGTCGCACCAACCCGGCTCCAGGCGACACTTCGGAGTACAATCGAGTCATGAGATCGATCGACCAGATCGAGCTTTCCGCGGGCGATCGCCGCGCCATCAGCGACGCCGCCGCGCTGCTGCGGGAGCGATTCCCGGTCGCGGAGATCGTGCTCTTCGGTTCAGAGGCCAGAGGGACGGACGACCCCGAGTCAGACATCGATCTTCTGTTGGTGACTTCGCGCTCACTTTCGTGGCGAGAGCACCGTTCGGTGATCGAAGCGTTGTTCGACCTCGAAATGAAACACGAAGTCGTGATCAGCACGGTCATCGTCTCGCGCGAGGACTGGCTGCATGGGCCGTACGCAGTTCTTCCGATTCGGCGCGAGATCGAAAAGGATGGGGTCGCCGCGTGACGGAAGATCCGGCACGCACAGAAGTCGTGTCTCAGTGGATCTCCAGGGCGGAACAGGCTATCGCGTCGGCGACCTCTGAGATGAACGCCGGCCGACTCGAGTTCGCGGTCAACCGTTCGTATTACGCATGCTTCTATTCTGCGAGCGCCGTGCTCCTCCAGATGGGACATCAGTTCGTCAAACATTCCTGATTGCGAGCTGCAGTGCATCGGGAATTGGTCAAGGCCGGTCTGCTCGAACCGAAATGGGGAAGGACGTTCGATCTTCTGTTCGACCGTCGGCAGGCAGCCGATTACCTCGCTCTCTCGTCGTTCGAAAGGGAAGAGGTTGAGCTCCTGGTCGCAGAGTCCGAACAGTTCGTCAGACGAATCAAACGTCTTCTCACCGACTCGTGATGCTTTAGCCGTCCGGTCGTCCGTTCTACGCTCGATGTCCCAACGGACAAAGACTGACGCATGGACGCTCCAAAACGGGCCGCGGAATCGGGGGAAACTTCGGCCACGATGGACTTCGATTCCGGCGCGTGCCCTCGGCGGTCACGCCGCGTGCAGAACGTTTGTTCAACGCGATGTCTTCGGCATCGCGGGCACGCGTCGCGCCCGCCGGAATTTCGGCAAGGCACAACAGTCATTGTCGTGGCGTCCGTCCTCCCAGGGTTTCGGCGCGGAGCGCCTTCACCCTGGGCTACTGTCAATCGCGCCTACGGCGCTGAGGAGGTTGCGCGAGTAGGAATGAGTCGCGCTTCGTGGGAACGAGGTACCAGAGTTTTGGAGCATGGATGATCGGAACGAGCGGCGCAACCTGTCCGTGCGGCGCGTGAGAGCGGCCGGCGGTCCTTGAAACTTCGACCACGAGGGGACCGGTGACCCGGACGGGGAGAGGGTGCGATCACCCTCCGAGGATGATCGGGATGCGGGTCAGGTAGTCTGCATAGAAGAGGCCGAACATGATCGTGAGCCAGAACACCCCGGCGATCGCCACCACCCAGAGGAGTTTCGGACTCACCTTCAGCTCCATGAAGAACGTGACCACCAGCAGCGCCTTGATGACCGCGATTCCGATCGCCACGACGGTATTGAAGCGTCCCATGTGAATCCACACTGCGCCCGCCGTCGCGCCGAGGAGTATGAGGAGTGCGACGGTGACCCAGGCGTACGTCTTTCGCGAGATGACTTCTTCGCTCATGAGCCCCCCTTGCTTCCGACCAGATAGAAGAACGGGTAGAGAAAGATCCAGACGATGTCGACGAAATGCCAGTAGAGCCCCACGATCACGATCGGCGAATGCCAGCGGCTGGTGATCTTTCCCGAGAGCGCGAAAAGGATCATCACCAGGAGGAGGAGAATCCCGATCGTCATGTGCAGCGCATGCATCCCGGTCATCAGGTAGTAGAACGAGAAGAAGAGCTCCACGTGGCTCCGTTCCGGTCCGATGTAGGAGAACTTCGGCCCGGGCACCAGCCCGTCGGCGAAATGAAGGTGGTATTCGTAGAACTTCAGTCCGAGGAAGGCGAGACCCAGAATCATGGTGGTGATCAGAAAGAGCACCAGACGCCACCGGCGTCCCTCCTTTGCTTCATGGACCGAGAGCGCCATGGTGAAGCTGCTGATCAGAAGGAGAGCGGTGTTCACCGTCCCGATCCAGTAGATCATCAGCTTCGAGCTTCCGATCAGCCATGCGTGCGGATAGAGGAGACGGTAGACCCAGTACGACGTGATCGCGCCACCGAAGAAGAGCACTTCCGTGACCAGGAAGACCCACATCCCGAAGCGCGCCACGTCGCGTTGCTGTTCGAGGTCGTCGAACTGCTCGGCTACGACCGATGCCGACTCAGACACTCTGCACCTCCGCTCCGTCCGCATAGTGGTACGGCCCCTCGCGCACGACGGGAGTCACCGGATGATTGTGTTTCGGCGGCGGCGAAGGAGTGGTCCATTCCAGTCCTGTCGCGTTCCAGGGATTCGGTCCTGCCGGCTCGCCGTACTTCGCGGCCCACGCGAGATAGAGCAGCGGCAAGAGATACCCGAGCCCGAGAATCGAAGCTCCCGCAGTCGAGAGAACGTGGAGCATCTGGAACTCCGGCGCGTACGAGTAGTACCGGCGCGGCATCCCGGCATAGCCGAGGAGGAACTGCGGAAAGAACGTCAGATTGAACCCGGCGAAGACGATCAGCGCGGAGACGCGTCCCCACATCTCGGGATACTTCTTCCCGGTCATCTTCGGCCACCAGAAGTGGATCGCGCCGAGGTATCCCATCACCGATCCGCCGACCATGATGTAGTGGAAGTGAGCGACCACGAAGTACGTGTCGGTGACGTGGACGTCGATGCCGAGCGCGGCGAGAAAGAGCCCGGTCATCCCGCCGACGGTGAAGAGGCCGATGAACCCGAGCATGTAGAGCATTGGCGTGTCGAAATGGATGCTCCCCTTTCGCAGAGTGGCGGTCCAATTGAAGACCTTGATGGCCGATGGAACTGCGACGGCGAAACTGAGCAGCGAAAAGATCATCCCGGCATAGATCGACTGGCCGCTGACGAACATGTGATGTCCCCAGACCAGAAAGCCGAGGAATGCGATGGCGAGACTGGAGAAAGCGATGAACTTGTAGCCGAAGATGCGCCGCCTCGCGAAGCAGGGAATGATCTCGCTGACCACGCCCATCGACGGCAGCAGCATGATGTAGACCGCCGGATGTGAATAGAACCAGAAGAGGTGCTGGAAAAGGAGAGGATCCCCTCCGAGTTTCGGGTCGAAGAATCCTATGCTGAAGAACCTCTCGAGGATCAGCATGGTGAGCGTCACCGCGAGCACGGGCGTGGCGAGCACGAGGATCAGGCTCGTCGCATACATCGACCAGATGAAGAGCGGAAGACGGAACCAGGTGAGGCCCGGCGCCCGCATCTTGTGGATGGTGACGATGAAATTGAGCGCGGTGAGGATCGACGAGAAGCCGGTGATGAAGACGCCGATCGCGGCGAGCATGACGTTGCTGTTGGAGTAGGTACTGCTGTATGGCGTGTAGAACGTCCACCCGGTATCCACTCCCCCGCCGATCACGGTGACGATGGTGAAGATCCCACCGATCACGAAGATGTACCAGGAGAGAAGATTGAGCTTCGGGAACGCGACGTCGCGAGCGCCGATCATGATCGGAATGACGAAGTTCCCGATCACCGCCGGAATGGAGGGAATCAGGAAGAACCAGACCATGATGATTCCGTGGATCGAGAAGAGCCGGTTGTACGTCGATGCGGTGACCAGATCTCCCTGCGGGGTGAGGAGCTCGAGCCGCATGAGGAGGGCCGCGATGCCTCCGATCACGAAGAAGAAGGTGATGGCGACGAGGTAGAGCCACGCGATCCGCTTGTGATCGGTCGTCAGCAGCCACGACCGGACGCCGTGGCTCTCGGTGAGATAGTTCGGTTCCCTCAGATCCTGAACGAGGTCAGTCGTTCGGGCTTTGGGCGCGTTCACGCTGATGGACGACATCAGATGGCTCACTCTTCTCCATGGATTTGATGAATGCGATGAGCTCCATCACTTCGGTCTCGCTCATCTGTCCCTGAAACACCGGCATCAACGGGTCGTAGCCGGCCACCACTTTCTTGTGCGATTGAAGGATCGATTCCCGGAGGTAGCTCTCGTCTGCAACGATCGTGCGACCGTCCGCGAGGCGGACCGTGCGTCCGGAGAGTCCCACCAGGCTCGGTCCCTTCGGTCCACCGGACTCGTGACAGGTCACGCAGCCGAAGCGGTTGTAGAGAACTCGTCCCGCTTCGACCATCGGCATGTTGTCCGCGATCTTCCGCGTCTCTCCCGACAGCCAGCGCTGGTAATCCTCGGGGGTCATCACCACCACGTGGCCGATCATCCGGGAATGGTTCGTGCCGCAGTACTCGGCACACTCGAGATCGTAAGTACCCACCTTCGTCGGTTGGAACCAGAGAGAGGTGTAACGTCGCGGCAGGACGTCCTGCTTCTGCCTGAACTGCGGAACGTAAAAGCTGTGAATGACGTCCTCGGAGATCATCAGAAGCCGGACCGGCTGGTTCACCTCGAGGTGCAGCTCGTCGATCTCCCTCCGCCCGTTCGGATGCTGGATCTTCCACATCCACTGTTTCGCCACGACGTAGATCGGCGAGGCATTCTTCGGAGGGACCCCTTCGTCGAAGTAGATCTTCGCGCCCCAGGCGAAGATGAAGAGGAAGATCAGAAACGGGATCACCGCCCAGGAGGTCTCGATGAAATACGATCCCATCACCGGGTTCGAGCGGTCCACTTTCGCTCCGGCCCGGTACTTGATCGAGTAATAGACGATCATCACGAAGATGCCGAAAGATACGAATCCGCAGAGCCCGAGAAGGAAGAAGTAGAGACTGTCCACCCGGGACGCCATCGACGAACCTTCGACGGGAAAGAGCCGGACCAGAAGGAATGCGAGCGCCGTCATCGGTGCCCTCCGTGGAGCGTCGCGGAATTCAGGGTCTGAGGCTGGTTCGGGTGCGGGACGGTTTCGGCCGGCACCGCGTTCCCCTCCGGCGGCGGCGAGGTGCTCGTCGCCCCGGCGCCTTCCGACGCGACCGGCATCGGGACGGGCGGCGGAGAATGCCGCGCCTTGTCCGGTCCCGCCGCGGCGATCAGCTCCATCGCTCG
Organism: uncultured Acidobacteriota bacterium; assembly: GCA_963741955.1. GTDB lineage: Bacteria > Acidobacteriota > Thermoanaerobaculia > Gp7-AA8 > Gp7-AA8 > CAVUKB01. Next base: position 1,222,117 of record CAVUKB010000007.1, on the reverse strand, counting down.
CTCGATCGGAATGCGGACCACTCCCTTGGTGCGGTCCACCCATCCATACGTGACGAGATCGTGAACCGCCTCGCCTCGCACCGCTTCCCACTTCAGGGCCGGCTCGTTCGTCAGGCGCGGCTCCGGAGGAAGTGGTCCTCTCGGTTTGATACGTTCCTGAATCGTCCCTTCCCTGTCGTGATGCTCGAGGTAGTTCATCACCGCCTGCGGAATGAAGACGATGCCGGAGAGAGCGGCAAGGGCGCAGATCACGAAGATGAAGAGGCCCTTCGGATTCGCATCGCTCGTCTCGTGGGCGTGCTGAGGCTTCTTCTCCACCGTCTCCGCCTCGCCGTGAATCCTTTCGGTTCGAGACGCACGTTCGCGCCGGCGGCGGAACGCTTTTCCGACACGCTCTGCGACCAGCGCGCCCACCACGGCCCACCAGGCGCTGACGCTGTTCCGATCCTTTCGTTCGCGCTCGCTCACGTCAGGCACGCTCCTCGATCCGTTCGATCCTCGCGTCGTGCAGCGCCAGGAGAGGAAGCTTCTTCAGTTCCCAGAGGAACCAGACCATCCAGAACGCGCCCATCCCGACGGGGACGAGAATGTCCATCCACGAGATGGAGAGGCCGGTGGGATGGAAGTTCGGCTCGATCGTCCAGATCACGTCGATCAATCGCACGAAGAGAAGCGCTCCGGCGATTCCGATGATGAATCCGCGACCGCTCTTGACCCAGCGGAAGAGGAGAAAGAGAAACGGGATGAAGAAGTAGAAGAGGACGATGAAGAGGCCGATGCCGATCCAGTTCGTCTTGTATCGGGGGAGATACCATGCGATCTCGGATTTGAGATTGCCGGACCAGATGATCAGGAACTGGGAGAATACGACGTAGGCCCAGAACATGATGAACATCAGGAGCATGTTCCCCATGTCGTGGAAGACTTCCGCGTTGGCGTAACGCCGGATCTCCGGGCGCTTCCAGAGCCAGAACGTGATTGCGACGGCGAAGGCCATGGCAGAGAGGCCCTGATTGACGATCACCACCATTCCGAAGATCGTGGAGTGCCATTTCGGCGCGATCGACATGATCCAGTCCCATCCCGCGAACGTCGTCAGAACGCAATAGACGACCAGGGCCGGGCCGCTGACCTGAAAGAGCCGCATCTGGATCGATTCGTCTGCAGTCTCGTCCTGCAGCGCCGACTTCCGCCGATACCACCACGCCAGCAGAATCCAGATGGCGAAATAGAAAATCGCGCGGATGACGAAGAACGGGATGTTGAGATACGGATACTGGTGTTTGATGTCGGGATCGAGCAGCGCACCGGGGCGGGACCAGGGATAGAGATAGTGCATCCCGATCATCACCGGGATGCAATAGACCACCATCAGAGGAAGGGTGTTCGCCGCTGCCTCCAGCGGACGGCGTGGGACGTAGCCCCACATTCCTCCGGTGAGGTAGTAGACCATCAGCAGCGAGAGGCTTCCGAGGGAGATCCCCAGCCAGTAGATGTATCCCACCAGCCAGGCCTGGAAGAACTGATCCGGGCGGAAGAATCCCCAGACGATCGAAGCCGCGAGCGCGATCGCTCCGAAGAGCGCCGCCCGTCGCTGGAATCTCACCGTCCCTTCGATCTCGATCATGAGCTCCCCTTCAGAAGCCTTCCCCGCTCGTCGTTCGGGACGTCGGTGATCCTCGCGTTGTGCGAGAGCTGGAGCGCTCGGATGTACGCGGCCACCGCCCAGCGCTCCTCCGGAGTGAGCCGGTCGCGGTAGTCGAACATCACTCCGTATCCGTACGTCATCACGTGCACGAAATGTCCCGGAGGCGCGGCGCGGAGACGATCCGTGTGATAGGACGGCGGCTGTTTGAATCCGAGTCGCGGGACCATTCCTCTGCCGTCACCCTCCAGTCCGTGACACGGCGCGCAGAAGATGTCGAAGCGATCCCTTCCCTGCTCGAGCACTTTCATGGTGATGGGGAAGGGAAACGACATCGCGTGCTCGCCGTTCGCTTCGCCGGTCAGATACTTCTGATCGAGCTGCAGGTGTCCCTGAGGAATGGTGTCTTCGACGATCGGCCGCGACGAGTTGTGATCGCGGAAGAACTCGGTCTTCTCCAGAGGCCTGAACTTCGGCTGCGAGTGCATGAACCGCTCGCAGCCGGCGGTCGCGAGAACGCACAGGGTCAGAGCGAAGAGTGTGGGCCAGCGCATCACCACTCCACCTCCGACACGACGTGAGGGGTCAGCTTCTCGAGGAACTCGCGGGTCTTCTTCAGATCGAATTCCGGATCTTCCGCTTCCACACAGAGAAAGAAACGGTCGCTGGAGGCGCGGAGAAAGCGCGGGTCGTTGAAAACGGGATGGTTCGGCATCGGAAGCCGGTTGAGGAGGAGCTCCGCGAGTACTGTGGCGAGTGCAGCGCCGAGTATGGTGAGCTCGAACGTCACCGGAATGAACGACGGCCAGCTGTTGAGCGGCTTCCCCGCCACGTTCAGCGGGTAGTCGTACATGTTCGCGTAGTAGCACATGAAGAATCCGCCCAGTCCTCCGGTGATCCCTCCTCCGAGCGAGAAGAACGGCACGAAGCTCCACTTCATCCCCACCGCCTCCGGGAGACCTTCGACCGGAAACGGCGTGTACGCTTCGAACTTCCGGTACCCGGCGAGATGCGTCTCGCACGCCGCATCTTTGATCCCGTCCACGGTGTTGAACTCGGCTAGCAGCCCGTACAGACCTTCCTTCGTTCCCATCGGTCAGCTCTCCTCCACGATTCCTCTCTTCTCCGCGATGAGCTTCCGCATCTCCGACATCGAGCTTTGAGGAAGGAAGCGCACGAAGAGAAAGAAGAGAGCGGTGAACAATCCGAGCGATCCGATCAGCATCGCCCAGTCCCAGAACGTCGGCCAGAACATCCCCCATGACGACGGGAGGTAGTCGCGGTGCAGACTGGTGACCACGATCACGAAGCGCTCGGTCCACATTCCTACGTTGACGATCAGCGAGATCACGAAGAGAAGCGGGACGTTTCGCCTGAATCTTTTCCACCAGAGGATCTGAGGAGCGATCACGTTGCAGAACATGAGCACCCACCATCCCGCGGCGTAGGGACCGACGATCCGGTTCAGGTCCATGTAGATGTCGTACTTGTCGTTGCCGTACCAGGCGAGGAAGTGCTCGTTGAGGTAGCCGTACGCGACGATCAATCCGGTGGCGAGCATCAGCTTCGCGGAGTTGTCGAGATGCCGGATGGTGAGCACCTTCTCGAGGTGGTAGAACTTGCGCAACGGAATGGAGAGTGTGAGCACCATCGCGAATCCGGAAAAGATCGCCCCGGCGACGAAGTACGGAGGGAAGATCGTCGAATGCCAGCCGGGAACGATGGCGATGGTGAAATCGAAGCTGACCACGCTGTGGACGGAAAGAACGAGCGGCGTGGCGAGGCCGGCGAGAATCAGATATCCCTTTTCGTACCGGTGCCAGTGTCGCGACGCGCCTCTCCACCCGAGGGCCATGATGCCGAACACGATGCGCTGAGTCTTGCGCGTCGCCCGATCACGCACCGTGGCGAGGTCGGGAACCATTCCCATGTACCAGAAGATCAGCGACACCGTCGCGTACGTGGAGACGGCGAAGAAGTCCCACACCAGAGGACTCCGGAACTGCGGCCACATGTTCATGGTGTCGGGATAGGGAATGATCCAGTAGAAGAGCCAGGGACGTCCGAGGTGCAGCAACGGCCATAGCCCCGCGCAGGCGACTGCGAAGAGGGTCATGGCTTCAGCGAAGCGGTTGATCGAGGTCCGCCACTCCTGATGGAGGAGAAGCAGAATTGCGGAGATCAGCGTTCCGGCGTGGCCGATTCCGATCCACCAGACGAAATTCGTGATCGCGAATCCCCACGCAACCGGAATGTTGATCCCCCAGATACCCGGACCATTGATGAGGAGAACCGCGATCCCCCAGAACAGGACCATGGTCAGGACGAACGAGATCGCGAAGCCGAGCCACCACTTCTTCGACTGCGGGCGGTCGGTGACGATCTTCGTGATCAGACTGGAGACTTCTTCGTAGGTCTGGCTCTCGTCGATCACCGGCGCCTGCTGGCCGAAAGATGCGGTCCTTTGTCTCTTCTCCGACACGTCTACTCCGTCTCGATCTCCGGGTTGGGATTTTCGATCTTGCCGAGGTACGTGGTCCGCGGCCGGGTATTGAGTTCGGTGAGGATTCCGTAGTCACGGGGAAGCGCTTTGAGCTTCCGCAGCTTCGAGCTCCGGTCGTTGAGGTCGCCGAAGACGATCGCCTGTGTGGGACAGGCATCCTGACAGGCGGTGGTGACTTCCCCGTCGCGGATCCGGCGCATCTCCTTCTCCGCCTGGATGCGAGCGGCACTGATCCGCTGCACGCAGTAACTGCACTTCTCCATCACCCCGCGGCTTCGGACGGTGACGTTCGGATTGGCCATCATCGCGTACGTCGGAATGTCGTCCGGGGTGTATTGGAGGAAGTTGAAGCGGCGCACTTTGTATGGACAGTTGTTCGAGCAGTAACGGGTTCCGATGCAGCGGTTGTAGATCATCTGATTGAGGCCGTCGCTGCTGTGAACCGTCGCGCCGACCGGACAGACGTACTCGCACGGTGCGTTCTCGCAGTGCATGCACGGCACCGGTTCCCAGTAGATCTTCGGCTTTTCCAGGATACCGGTGTAGTAACGGTCGATGCGGAGCCAGTGCATCTCGCGATTCCGGACCGTTTCCTTCTTTCCCACCACCGGAATGTTGTTCTCCGCCTGACAGGCGATGACGCACGCGGCGCAGCCGATACATGTATTCAGGTCGATCGACATCCCCCACTTGTAGCCGTCGTAGGGCCAGGGCGGATACATCGTCTCGTCCGGAGCAGGCTCCTTGTCGGGGCGTCGAACGAAATCGGGAACCCTCCGATACTCCTCGAGCGTCGCGTGGCGGAGCATGTCCCGCCCCTGCATGGTCTGATGGTGCTGGGTCGACGCGAGTGCGTACTTCCCGGCACCCTTCACCATTTCCGCCCCCTCCACCCAGAGCATCGAATCGCTCGGGCGGAGCAGGTACGCATTGAAGCCGCCTCCCGCTCCCTCGGGGTGTCCGGTCTTGCGCCCGTAGCCGAGATTCAGGACGACGGTGTCGTCCGGCATCCCCGGCACCATCCAGATCGCTCCCGCCACCTCCGCCCCGCGCGCACGGACCTTCACCACCCACTCGTTCTGCAGCGCGAAGCGGTCCGCGGTGGAGGGACTGATCAGGATCGCGTTGTCCCAGGTGAGCTTCGTGATCGGCTTCGGGAGCTCCTGAAGCCACGAGTTCTGTGCGTACTCTCCATCCCAGACCGTCGGATCGGGCCGGAAGACCACTTCCAGTCCTCCGATGCGGTTCGTTGCGGGAGGCTGGAGCGCGGCGGTGGGCACGGATGGGGTGAGACCGGTGTCGGCGTGCGCGGTACCGTCCACCACTCCATGGAGGAGCGAGGTCTCCCAGAACGTCTCGAAATCGGCCGAGCCGGACTGAGTCCGCCACGACTCCTTGACGATGTCGTGGGAGGTGCGCGCCGGCTCGTGTGCGATGAGAGAGAGAAGCTCGTGGGGCGATCGCGACTCGTACAGAGGTGCGATGAGAGGCTGGATGATCGAGATGGTCCCGTCGAACGCGCGAATGTCGGACCAATCCTCGAGAAAGTGTTTACGAGGCACGAGCCAGTTGCACTTCAGCGACGTCTCGTTCTCGTAGAGCGAGAGATGCACGCGTGTCCGCACCTTTTCCAGAAGCCGGGAGAATTCGAGATCGCCGGGGGTGTCGTAGACCGGATTGCCGCCGATGATGAAGAGCGTCTCGACCTTTCCGGCGGCCATGTCCGCGGCGAGCTCCCGCAGCGACTGGAGGTGATCGACCGGCTGGACCGCCGACGGGGGAAGAACGACGACGGTCTCCCCGAAGTTGCCGAGGATCTGATTGATCGCCATCGCGGCGAGGTGGACCACCTCGGGCTGATGCTCACCCGCGACCACGAGTGACTGACCTCGATTCGCGACGAGCTCGCGCGCCAGAGCCGAGATCCACTTCTCCTTTTCGTCGCGGTCTCGAGTCATCCACGACGCGTCGCGCGCGGCGCCCGCGACCCCGAGCCGGGCCGCGAGATCGCGAGCGAAGGCCTGGATGTCGCGGGCCTGGAGCGCCAGGTGATGGTCGGCCACCGAGCCGGTGACGGTCGGGATCACCTCCACCGAGTAGAAGCGATTCATCTCCGCCGGCGTCTCGTCGATCACCCGCCGCGTGGACGAGAAGTCGCGGGCGAAACGGATGCTCCCGGGGTGACCGAACATGAAGTCGGAATCGAGCGAAAGAATCACTTTCGCGCGATCGAATCGATAGCTGAGATCGTAGTCGCCGCCGAACGCGGTGCGGACCGCGCGGTACTCGGTGTCGTGATTGACCGGTTCCCACTGGTGCCATCGCGCGGCCGGATATTTCTGCTGGATCGCCTTCAGCTGGGCGCCGATGGTGGGCGACGTGACGGTCCCCGTCAGGATCCGCAGACCTGACCCCTGACGGGCCGCCTCACGCTCGAGAACCAGAAGCATCTCGTCGATGAACGTCTCCGCGGTGGTCACTCTCCCGTCCACACGGAAGGACTGCGCGCGTTCTGGGTCGTACATCGCGATCAGCTCGCCCTGCATGAACGGGTCGGTCGCACCGAGCGTCGCCGGGTGCCTCCGGTTTCCGTCGATCTTGGTCGGACGCCCCTCGTTACTGCGGACGATCGCACCGCGTCCGAAGCCGCGGAACGGAACCGCCGTCGCGAACCAGAGAGGCTGGCCGGGGACGAGCATCTCCGGCTGGTCGATGTACGGGACGATCTTGTCCGCCGGGAACTTGATGCAGCCGGTCAGGCCGGCGAGAGCGAACGAGCCCGCCATCAGCTTGAGAAAGTTGCGGCGGCTGACCGGATCACTCCAGATCTCCTGCTGTTCCGTGAACTCGTACTGCAGGTACTCCTGGAACTCTTCGGTGGCGGCGACCTCGTCCAGGCTTCGCCACGAGTAACCGTCGCCCGCTTCTTCGATGCGGCGGCGGATCACGTCGAGATCGAGTCTTTCTGTCTCCGGATTTCTCATCGATGGCACATGGTGCAGTCAGTCATCTGCTTCACGTTGATTCCGTACTTTTCGATCAGCCTCTTGCCGAGCGCGATCTGGTTCGGAGGAGGCTCCCACGTCATGTCGAAGATCTTCGAGCGGGGCCGGAGGTAACGCTCCGGATGGGTGTGGCAATCGAGGCACCAGCGCATGAAGAAGCTGTGGGTCTTCCAGGTGATCGGCATCTGGTCGACCCGTCCGTGGCAGGTCGAACATCCGACACCCTTCGCGACGTGGATGCTGTGATCGAAGAAGACGAATTCCGGAAGATGGTTCACCCGGTTCCACTCGACGGGAATCCCGCTCTCGAAGCTCTTTCGTATCGGCGCGAGCATGGGGCTGTTCACGTAGAGCTGCGAGTGACAGGTCATGCACGTCTTGATCGGAGGAATGCCGGCAAAGGAGCTCTTCTCGACCGACGTGTGACAGTAGCGGCAGTCGATTCCATCTTCGCTGACGTGGTGTTTATGACTGAAGGGGATCGGCTGGTCGATCGGCCGCCCGACTCGTGTGGTCCAGGATGACATGTAGATCTCCCACCCGAGGGCGACGAACACGACCGGCGCGACGGCGACCAGTACGAGAGCCGAACGCGAAAACAAATTCGTCCATCGGCTGAACAGCTGTGACATCGAAAGACTTCGACCTCCATCTGGCGCAGCGGACATACTTCCCGAAGCGGAACGCCGCGATCCGGGCGGGGTTCCCTTCACGAGTCGGGCCAGCAGAAATGCCCGATGGCCGCCGGGCAACGGACGTGGTCGGGCTGCAAGAAGTTTGCCCCGGCATCCATCCGGACTTGCAGCCGGGGCGCTCATCACCGATATTGGACTGGGTGCGCTCGCGTCGTACGCTCACCCGGAAAGCATTGCCATGACTGATCGATCGGTGCATCTGCTCATCGTCGAAGACGAGCCTTCATGGTCGATTCGGCTCTCGACCGCACTGACTGCATTCGAAGGCGTGCGTACCACCGTCTGCGAAAATGCCGCGGAGGCGGGCGAACGCCTGGCGGAGGAACCTTTCGATCTCGTCATGCTCGACCTCACGCTTCCGGACGACTGGGGAGTCGATGCACTGATTCGAGTGACTGCACAGGCCCCCCATATCCCGGTCGTGATTCTCTCGACATCTGCAGATGAGGCGGCAGCGATAAAGTCCGTCGAAGCCGGCGCCTCCGCATACGTGCTGAAGGAACGGGTCTCGCCGATCGATCTTTTCGAGACTGTAATCCACGCGATCCAGCGCGGCCGCATAGACCGGGCGATCAGTGAAGAACAGTGGCTCGATCCCCTCACTCACCTTCTCAATCGCCTTGGTTTCGACCGGCTCGCGGCGCGACATCTCCGTCTCGCTGCGCTCGGGGCGAAAGAAGTTCTCTCCTTCCGCGCCACCGCCGATCTCCAGGGCTTCGGAAAGGGACACCGTCCCGACGTGAGAGACGACATTCTGATGACCGCCGCCGACGTACTTCGCTCTACTTTCCGTCACGCGGATCTTGTCGCACGCATCGGCCCCGCCGAGTTCATCGCCCTCGGGATCGTCCAGCCCGCAGATGGGATCGAAGAGATTCTGGAGCGCCGTCTGGACGAGCAGCTCCGCGCTCACGATGCGACGCCATCATTCTCCGGTCCGATCCGGCTGCGTCACGAGATGCGTCGCTCTGCACCCGACGAGAGCATCATCTCCGATCTTCTCGGCGCCTGGGAGTCTGCGCGGTAGAAACTGTCCTACTGCGAAAGCGGATCAGCGGTCCAAATCCGCCCGGATTTTCGGCGAGTAGCCACCGCTACGCACCTCAAATCCGAACGAATCTGGCCTCGCTGCTCCGCTTTCTCGCTACGGACGTTTCTACCGCGCAGACTCCACGGATCGAAGCGTGAGCTCTCAGGCGATCTGCCGCACGTCGCTGAGGCGTTTCCGGTGTGCCGCAAGGATGTCGCTCCGGGTGATGATGCCGACCACGCGCATGGAGGAATCCCCTGTGACGACCGGAAGTCTCCCCACCCCTTCGTCGATCATGTGATCCGCAGCCTCGCGCAGAGTCGTGCTCTCCAGGCAGACGGCAGGGGGGCGGCGGACGATCGTTCTCACCTCCCTCCGCGGATCGATCCCGGAGGCGAGGAGGTCGCGACGGGTGACGACACCCACCAGCGATTCCCGTTCGTCGAGAACCGGAAATCCCTGATGCGTCGACTGAGCACCCGCTTCGCCGAGCCACTGGCGAACCGATCTCACCGAATCCGATGCGCGCAGCGATACGGCCTCGCGCGTGCAGTACTCGCCGACCCGGAGGGTGTCGAGAAAATCTGCTGCGTACTCGGCTGGGACACGAACGCCGCGGCGGGCCAGCTTCTCGGTCATGATGGTGTTCTCCATCAGAAATACGGAGACGAGGTACGAAGCCGCGCATCCTCCGAGGAGCGGAAGCAGTGTCATCGGCTGAAGGGTCGTCTCGAATGCGAATACCACAGAGGCGAGCAGCGCGCGTGACGCTCCGCCGAAGATCGCCGCCATTCCGATCAGCGCGGCGATCCGTGGATCGATACCGCTTCCCGGCCAGACTGCGACGAGGAGGAATCCCATCGCCCCTCCGATGCCGCCGCCGATGGTGAAGAGAGGAGCGAGCGTTCCTCCGGACGTACCGCTGCCGAGAGAGATGGCCCACGAGATGAATTTCATCACCGCGAGAATCAGAAGTGCCCGACCGGTCATTGAACCGATCAGGAGAGCGTGGATGTTGTCGTACCCCACTCCCATGGTCTGCGGCACGACCAGTCCGACCACACCCACCGCGAGACCTCCGATCGCGGGCCACCACATCCAGTGGACCGGCAACCGCTCGAACCCGTCCTCCACTGCGTAGACCGCGCGCGTGACGAAGACGGAGACCACCCCCAGGAGCGCGCCGATCGCGATGTAGATGCAGAGTGCCACGCCGCCGGGCGCTTCGAGGTGCGGCATTCCGAAGATCGGCGCGGAACCCACGATCGCGAATCGGACCGCAGTCGCAGTGACACTGGCCAGCGCGACCGGGACGACCGAGCGCGGGCGATATTCGAACAGCAGAAGCTCGATGGCCAGAAGGACTGCGGAGACCGGACTCCCGAACGTCGCCGCCATCCCCCCCGCCGCTCCCGCCGCGAGGAGCGTCTTCCGTTCCACCGCGGTGGTGCGGAAGATCTGACCGACGAGAGAGCCGAGTGCCCCACCCGTGGCGATGATCGGGCCTTCCGCACCGAACGGTCCTCCGGTCCCGATTGCGATCGCGGCGGAGAGCGGCTTGAGGAGCGTCACCCGCGGCGGGATCCGGCTTTGGTTGAGAAGCACCTGCTCCATCGCCTCCGGGATCCCGTGGCCGCGGATGGCGATCGAGCCGTACCGGGCCATGATGCCGACGATCACTCCACCGACGGCAGGAATGAAGATGAGCGGCCAGCCGAGAGTGGTTCCTCCCGGATCGACGAAGGAGTCCGAGAAGCGGCCATAGAAACAGAGGTTGGTGATCAGCCCGATCAGATGCACCAGTGCGTCCGCGATCACGGCCGCCGCCGCACCGAGCAGCACGGCCAGGATCGCGATGACGAGATCCCGGCGGGACATCAGCAGAGGCGGAGCGGGAAGACGGACATCCGAGAGCGCCGGCTCCATCGACGGAGCCACCGGGATGAAACCACCGGCTCGCGAATCCGGTGCGGTCACGAACGATCTCCTCCGCCGCGTGGATTCTCGAAGAACATCGGCGGCACCGCGCCTCCTTCGCCGATTCTGGACGCGATCCCGGAGAGGGTTCGACCGAGAGCCCGTCTTCGCACGGGCGAGAGCTCGCGCAAGCCGGCGATCAGCTCGTTCTGAACTGCGGGAGGAGCTTTTCGCGCAGCGAGTCTCCCCTTCGACGTCAGCGAGAGCTCGAGTCTGCGGGCGTCATCGGCGGACCGCTTCCGGACGACCAGCCCTCGCTCCACCAGGCGCTTGACCACCACCGAGACGGAGCTCTGGTGGGTGAGAACCCGCTCGGCGAGTTGATTGAGCGAGATCCCCGGCGAGGCCGCCAGCTGCTGGAGGACGAACATCTGCGCTGCGCTCATGCCTCGACGGTGCTGGAGTCCCGCGTCCGCGACTCTGAGGGCACGCACGATGATCCTCAGCGCGTCGAGGACATACTTCACTTCACGGTCGGTTGCGGAATTCGTATTGGATCCCATACATTCGGGATCGTAAGACGAAACGCGGCGGCCATGCAATTCTTTCAGCAGGCAGGCCGCCCGCGTCCGCTCTCGATCGGGCTCTGCCGGCGCAGTGACCTGGAGCCTCAGCCCCGCATCGCGATAGCATTCGTTTCATGAATCCCTCGTCCGATCTGCCGGCGCCCGTAACCGGATGCAAGGGATTCATGAAACACTACAATGGCGTTCATCCAATCCGTCCGGGAGGTTGCCTTGCCGTCCATCATCGGGATCCGCGCCGAAGACAAGAACCGGTGGGAGCGCCGTGCGCCCCTCACCCCCGACCACGTCTCCGAGCTCACTCGCGAGCAGACGCTCTCGTTCCGCGTACAACCCTCCTCCCGCCGGGTGTTCCACGATCTCGACTACACGCGCGCCGGAGCGGAGCTGAACATCGACCTCTCCCCCTGCCGGGTGATCCTCGGGGTCAAAGAAATCCCGATCGCGAAGCTGCAGGCGAACACGACCTATCTCTTCTTCTCCCACACCACCAAGGGTCAGGTCTACAACATGCCGCTGCTTCGCCGGCTGATGGATCAGAATTGCACCCTGATCGACTACGAGAGGATCACCGATGCGAAAGGGAGACGGCTGATCTTCTTCTCCCGGCACGCCGGATACGCGGGAATGATCGACACCCTCTGGGCGCTGGGCAATCGTCTCGAAACGGAAGGATTCCACACTCCGCTCCAGGATGTCCGGCTCGCTCACCAGTACTCGAGCCTCGACGAGGCGACCGGTCACATCGGAAGGATCGGCGAACGGATCCGGCACGACGGACTGGAAGCCGGTCTCCGTCCGGTGGTCTTCGCGTTCGCGGGAAGTGGAAACGTCTCGAAGGGGGCGCAGGAAGTGTTCGACCGGCTCCCGTATCAGTGGATCGACCCGGAAGAGCTTCCGTCGCTGCCGGAAGATCGCACCCGTCCCCGAAACGTGGTGTACAAGACCATCCTCGACCGTTCGCAGCGGTACGAACGGATCGACGGCGGCGGCTTCGAGCTGTACCAGTACAGGGAGCATCCCGAGCTCTACCGCTCCGCGCTCGATCGACTCCTTCCGCACATCACGGTCCTCGTCAACGGGATCTACTGGGAACCGGAACAGCCGCGACTGGTGACACGCGAACAACTGGCCCGGCTTTGGAACAGCGAGACTCAGCCGAAGCTCAGAGTGATCGGAGACATCACGTGCGACATCGGAGGATCGATCGAAGCGACGGTTCGGTCCACCACGCCGGGAGATCCGATCTACGTCTGGGAGCCGTCGACCGGTGAGGTCTCGATGGGATCACGCGGACGCGGTCCGGTGATCATGGCCGTGGACAACCTCCCGTGCGAGCTGCCGGTCGAGTCGTCGGAGCACTTCGGGGACAGCCTGGTCCGTTTCGCGGCGCCTCTCGCGGAGTGCGACTGGGAGGTGGAGTACGACGCTCTCGAGCTTCCAACGGAGCTCACCCGCGCGGTGATCGTTCATCGTGGAGTGCTCACTCCCCCGTATCGGTATCTGGAGCAATTCGTGAAGGAGTCGTGAACCGAGAGGGCCCCCCTCTGCCGACGGCTCCATAGAGAGTGCTTCGGCTCCGGGAATCGATGACTCCTCGGTTGGCGTCGTCACCGGAACGGATGTTACGATCATCGCCGAGCCCGGCCGGAGCCGGGCACGGACCGTAAACGAAATGAAGAACATTCTGCTTCTCGGCGCAGGGATGACCTCGCCCCCCCTGATCCGTTACTTCCTCGATCGCCGCGAATACCGAATCGTCGTCGCCGCTCAGGAGCTCGAGCGCGTCCAGCCGTTTCTCGAGACCAGCGACCGCGTTCGAGCTCTGACCCTCGATGCGACCGACACCCCCGCCGTCGACCGGCTGGTGCGCGAGTCCGACGTCGTAGTCTGTCTCCTTCCTGCGTTCCTTCAGGCACCGATGGCGAAGATGGCCATCGCACACCGGAAGAATTTCGTGAGCACGTCGTATCAGTCGCCCGCGGTCCGGGAGCTCGACCACGAAGCGAAGAAGGCAGGAGTGGCGGTGCTCAGCGAAACCGGACTGGACCCCGGCATCGACCACATGTCGGCGGTACATCTGGTCAACAAGCTCCGCTCGCGGAGCGCGACCATCACACACTTTTCGAGCTGCTGCGGCGGATTTCCGGCGCCCGACGCCCACGACAACCCGTGGGGGTACAAGTTCTCCTGGAATCCCCGAGGGGTGGTTCTCGCCGGACGCGAGAGCGCGCGCTACCTCCGCAACGGGAACACGGTCGAGGTGGACGGACCGGATCTGTTCGCGCATCACTGGCCGTTCGAAGTCGAGAGCCAGGGCGTGTTCGAGATCTATCCGAACCGCGACTCGATCTCGTACATCGACCTTTACGGCCTCAATGGGGTGGTGAACATGTTCCGCGGCACCATCCGCTATCCCGGCTGGTGCGACACGATGAAAGCGGCTGCGGACCTCGGGCTGTTCGACGTGACGGTACGGGAGTGGCCGGAGGGAACCACGTATGCCGATTTCCTCACCCGGCTCCTTCCGGAGAACGGGGGGGCGCTCGTGGCAAGGGTCGCGAGGTTCCTGGGGATCGATCCCGATTCGGAGATCATCACCCGGCTGGAGTGGGCAGGGTTCTTCTCCGACCGTCCTCTGCCTCGTTCGTCCGCGTCGGCTCTCGACATCTTCGTCGACCGCCTGCAGAAGATGATGGTCTATCGCCCGGGTGAGCGCGACATGGTGGCCATGCAGCACAACATCACTGCCATCTATCCCGACGGGCGGCACGAGTACATCCGCTCGACCCTGGCCGAGATCGGCAAGGCGTGGGGGGACTCGGCGATGGCGAGAACGGTCACCCTTCCGGCCGCGATCGCGACGCGCCTCCTGCTCGACCGGCGCCGCATCCATGCCACCGGTGCGCTGATCCCGGTGATCCCCGAGCTCTACGAATCGATTCTCGAAGAGCTGGCGGCACACGGCATCGGATTCAGAGAGACGTCACTGACGAGCTACCCGAGCCCATTCACGCACTGACGCAACCGCTGGTCCCGCTCACCCGCAGGCTCGCTCTTCTTCGCGTACAACGCGATGCTCGCGGCGGATCCCGCAGGGCGGGATCCGCACCCCGGAAGAACTACCCCGAGGCGAGATAACGCCGAAGGGCGCGGCTCCTCTGATCCGCCGCTCAACTCACGTTCGAAGAGGGATGAGACGACGGCTGTGGCAGAAGCGAAGCCGCTCCGGCTCGTGCGTGACGCTTCCCGCTCACCCCCAGGCTCGCTCTTCTTCGCGTACAACGCGACGCTCGCGGCGGATCCCGCAGGGCGGGATCCGCACCCCGGAAGAACTACCCCGAGGCGAGATAACGCCGAGGGGCGCGGATCCTCTGATCCGCCGCGCAACTCACGTTCGAAGAGGGATGAGACGACGGCTGTGGCAGAAGCGAAGCCGCTCCGGCTCGTGCGTGACGCTTCCCGCTCACCCCCAGGCTCGCTCTTCCTCGCGTACAACGCGATTCTAGCGGCGGATCCCGCAGGGCGGGATCCGCACCCCGGAGCGCAAGTACGCTGAGATACGGCTCACCCCAAGCTGATCAGATGATTCGTTTGGTGATGCGGTCCGCGGAGCGGCGGAAATCGGCGTCCCCCTCGTACTGCTCCTCCCCCAGTCGCGCCAGCCGCGAGACCGCCGATTCGGCGATACCGAGAGCCCTCGCGATCGGCCCGAGAGAGATGCTCCCCTCCCGGCGGGCGAGAAACGCCGCCATGGTCCGCGGCGTGCCGCCGCGGCCGCGGCGGAGGTCCTTCTCGTCCATCCGGAATTCCTTCGCCGTCTGTCCGAAGATGGCGCTCAGATTCGGACGTCCCTTCAGCACCCGGCGCTCGCGGGTCTCCGATGATCCAGCGACTCGGGGAAGCTCCTTCATCATCTTCCGCCGGAACTCTTCGCTTCCGAGAAAGACCTGACCCTTCACCTGGCTCCAGGGGTCGTAGTCGGAACGCTTTCCCGCGGCGATGAACTGCCGGTACGACTCCTGCGCCTTCTTTCGACTCCGTCCGAATGCGGTGAGGGCTTCATCCACGTCGAGCCATTCCGGAGGTGTCACCTGTCCCGCCGTCGCGCGATAGCTGCTCCACTTCCAGGACGCCGCGGAGCGCGCAGCGCCTTCGGTCACCGGCATGGTCACCGCATACCTGAGGAGCTCGGCGAAATTCGCGTCCTGCTCCACGATCACCCCGCGGAATCTCCCCTCCATCAGGGAGCCCTTGCGGCGGTAACGTCGATTGAAGTATTGCGTGTAGATTCCGTTGATCTGCCTCATTCCGGTCGAAAGATTCGTTTCCGGGGTCCGGATAAGAAGCACGTAGTGCCGGTCCGCAAGTCCGTAAGCCAGAACGTGCCAGCGGGATGCGATCGCAACCCGTCCCACGGTCCGGATGAAGCTCTCCCGGTCTTCGTCGTCACGGAAGATGGCGTGCCGCTCATCCCGCCGGTTCGACACCAACCAGAGGCCGTTCGGATGCTCCAGTCTGAGAGGTCTAGCCATTGCTACATCCTAACATGGTTTGTCGAGACATGACCCCATGGGGTCAATCCTCGCGGTTCGTTTTCGTTGCCATCAATCGGCAATGCAGAAGCCTCGCCATTTCCGAAGGATTGAACCGCTCTCTCCTTTTTCGGAATTCGAGCCGCCCCGGGCGCGGCCGATTCCGACGGCAGACTCTGCTTCCCCCAGGGGGGTGCCGGTCCTTCAGTTCGCGCGGAACTGCCAGCTCGGATTTCTCACCCCGTGTCGTGGCGAGGAGGTGGAGCTCGAGCCGGAGCGTGACCTTGCTGCCGAGCGGGTCGGTAGCGAGAGGCCAGCCCGATTCGAGCTGGAAGACGTCACGCCGGCCCGGGAAACCCGGGAAACCTATGACCCGCGGCGTGCACCCCTCCTTCTTCAGCCGTCGCGACGGACGCCGTACCGCTCTTCGAGGACCCGAAGGTGGTGTCTGGCATGACCGGCCATGATCCACGCGAGCGCACGAACGGTGATCGGAACCTGGTTCGCAACGCCGCTCCTCTCCCACGCACCGGAGGGGAAGGCGCGGAACATGGCAAGGTTCGCGCGACGCAGGGCATCGAAATGGGAAGAGAGCTCCGCGAGCGGGATGGCATCCGCGCCCGCTGATGCCGACCATTGATTCTCGTCGAATCCGGGAAGCTCGACCCCTTCTTCGCGGGCGAACGAGAGTGCGCGATACGCGAAGACCCGTTCGCTGTCGATGAGGTGTCCGGCGACTTCCCGGATGCTCCATTTTCCCGGCGCGTAGCGGAACTTTTCACGATCGGCCCCGACGGAGCCGAACGCCGAGAGAAGCTCGAGGCGCTGCTGTTCGAGCGCCTCGAGGATGTCTACTTCGGGAACCAGGTCGACGTACCCGCGGTAGAATTCGGCGTATTCCGAGGGCTGCGGTCGCAGGGGCGATCGTGTCATCTCTCCTCCTCCAACGTGGTCCGATCCTGCGGGCGTATAATCGCATACATACTCGGCTGCTCCACGTTACGATCGAACGACCAACCGGATGCGATTCTCGACTGATCTGCTTCTTCGGGCCGGCGCTCTCGTCTCTCTCGGCCTGGGGCTCGTCGTCGCGCCCAGCGGCTTCGCAGCCGCGACGGCCGACACCGAACCGCTCGAGCCGATCTCCGCCGTTCTTCGCGATGCGAATCACGACACGGTGCCCGACCGCCTCGGGCAACGCGTGCACGTGCAGGGAGTGGTGACGCTGCCCAGCGGCGTGATGTCGGATGCGTACTTTCAGGCGTTCATCCAGGACGGCTCGGGCGGCATCTACATCTTCAGCCCGCGATTCGGTGGAACAGTCAAACGCGGAGATCTCCTCGACGTGACCGGAACCGTCGATCAGTACCGCGGAGCGGTGCAGATCAACCGTCCATTCATCCGCACGCTGGGTCAGATCCCTCAACCGCGACCGCTGCGCGTCGGCCTCCGCGAGGCTCTCGACTGGCAGTACTACGGGCGACTCCTCGTGGTTCGCGGCACCATCACCGCGGTCCAGGCGGAAGACCCTGCGACGATCACCATCGCCGACCGGGGAAAGTCGCTCGAGATTTATCTGCCGCCGAAGATCGGACGGCAGCTCGACCTGAGACGGCTGCAGCCCGGAAGTGAGATCGATGCGACCGGTGTCCTGAGCATCCGGGCCATGAATCGCCCTTACACGGACGGGTTCCAGCTGATCATGCGCTCTCCGACCGAGCTGCGGATTCTGTCCACCCCGCCACCGCCATGGGTGCGGGAAGCGACGATCGGGACGATCGCCGTGGTTCTCCTCCTCGTTGCGGCGATCGCGGCATGGATCGTCCTGCGACGCTGGAAACGCACACGCGAACGGCAGCTCGCGCTGATGAACGGAATCGCGGTCGCGGTCGCCGCACCCAGCATGGATCTCGACGAGATGCTTCACGTGGCGGTCCGGCTCTTCGTCGACCACGACATCGTCGATGCGGCGACCATTCACATCGTGGAGTCCGATGATGTGGTGCGTCTCGGAGCCGCAGCGGGCCTTCCGGTAGAGCTGGTCCGGAGGGTCGATCAGGAGTCGCGCACCCTGATGCCCGGAACCGCCCTGAGCGGGAGCTACGCCGATTCGGAAGAGCACGAGAGTCCGGCAGCCGCGCACGTCCATCTGATCGCGAAGCTCCCCCTGGTCGGCAGAAGCCGGACGGTCGGAACGCTCGCCGCGTTCTCCCTCACCCGCGCGACCCCGACCCCTGCTCAGGCACGGATTCTCTCCTCCGCTGCCGGACTGATCGGCGTCGGGATCGAGAACCTCCAGATGGTGCAGCTCGCACAGGAGCGGGAGATGGAGCTCAAACAGCTCGCGATCACCGACGATCTGACCGGTCTCTACAACCGGCGGTTCCTGGACGAATACCTTCGCATTCAGATCGCAATGGCCCGACGCCAGGAAACCTCCATCGCGTTCGTCTCGATCGATCTCGATCATTTCAAGTCGATCAACGATGCCTGGGGGCACCAGGCAGGAGACCAGGTGCTGGCGCAGTTCGGTGAAGTTCTCCGCTCCACCATTCGCGGGAGTGATCTCGCCGTCCGTTATGGCGGCGAGGAGTTCATGGTGGTGATGCCGAATACCGGATCGGAAGGGGCGCTCACGTTTTCCGAGCGTCTCCGGGCAGAGTTGCACGCTCGCGACTTCCGGGTTACCGAGGAAAGTTCCATCCGCGTCACCGCCTCCATCGGAGTCGGAATCTATCCCCAGCACGGGGAACAGATTCGCATGGTTCTTCGGGTCTGTGACGACGCGCTCTACCGCTCCAAGCGGGAGGGCCGTGACCGGGTGACGTTCGGCAGCAGCGAGCCGGACGTCAGAGCGGGACTTCGAATCGATCCGCCGCCGGTTCCTCCAGTCGCTTCCTGACCGGACCAGACCACGGCGCCGGCGCGCCTCCACCCGCGCCGTGGTCCCCGCCGGCTATCGCTCCAGCCGGAAGTTCACCGTCAGCTCGAAGATCGTCGCGACGGCATGTCCTCGAAACACTCCCGGGCGGAACCTCCAGCCGCGAACCGCATCGACGGCAGCCGAAGAGAGCATCGGGCTCGGCGTACTCACGACTTCGATACTGTTGACATGACCCCTCTCGTCGATCACGCAACGCAGAACCACTGCTCCGCTGATTCCGGCAACCCGTGCGATGTGCGGATAGAGCGGCGGCTCGCCCGCGATCCGCACCGGGGCCTTCACACCTGCACCGACCGGACGGGGGACAGAATCGTCCGGCGGCAGGAGATTCTCGGCGGGAGGGCCATCCGGTCCCGTCCCGATCAAGGACTCGAACGGGCTCTCCTCACCGGAATCGACACTGTCCGCATTCTCGGCGCCACCGGCCGGCGGCTGAAGCTGCGGAATGGTGTCGGGAACCGACTCCGGAGTGGAGATGTCGACGTGACGCGCCGGCGGATGAGCAACTCGCGACGGAGTCGCGACGGCACGAGGCCTCGGTGCAGGCGGAACCCGCGGAGCGACGAACGGAGTGAACACGCGGACCTGAGCAGGAGCGTCCTGTGGGAAGCCGACCGTCCAGATCGATGCAACCACCGCGAAGGTGATCACCAGGACGTGCGCGCCGATGGAAACGGGCATCAACAGGATGCGGCGGGGGCGCAACTCGGGCCGATCCGATGGGACCACGGTAGTCTCGAACATGGATTCTCTCCTTGTGCCGGACGCGTCGCGGTCGAGCTCGAATTCAGGCCTGTGTATTCAATCTCGTTCAGGCCGATGAAGTATTCAACGGCTCTTTGTAGAAGAACGGTTACGAGAGGCGTAAAGTGGAGATCCGACCCTGCACAGTGAAGCAGTGTGAGAGAGATCCGGCCTCGCTTGTGAAAAGTCCGAACAAACGCGGCACAGAAAGACGGGGGCAAGTCGGACTTCTCTTCGGTGGGGTCGTGGTCGGGTCGCGGTCCATCGAAGAATGGCGTATCAGAGATGACGAAGCCGGTGGACCCTATATTGCACTTATCGGCGCTCACGCCAGAGAGGAGGTCCCATGAAGAACCGTATCGTGCTCGTGGAATCACGCGCAGGAAACGCCATACTGGGTGCGTTCGGACTTCTGTTCGTCTTCGCCGCACCCGCTCTCCTCGTCTACTACGTTCTCAGTGTCAGAGGAGCGATGCGGTGGAGCGATGTCGCGCTTCAGCTGATGCTGATGGTGATCGCGCTCTTCGGGGGGTGGCTGATCGCCGGCACGTGGGGGGCTCTGCGCTCCCGAAGAGAGCGTCGCCCCACTCCACGCGCCGCCGGAACAGAAAGCATCGATCAGCGTTTCGGCCAGGCGTCGTAGAAGGTCTTTCCTTCTGCCCCCATCCGCTCGAGAGGTGCCGCCGGCTGGAAGCGGGGTCCATATGTCGCCGCCAGTCCTTTCATCTTCTCGATGAGCTTCGAGATTCCAATGGAGTCCGCATAACGGAGCAGTCCTCCTCGGAACGGCGGGAATCCGGTCCCCATGATCATCGCCAGATCGACGTCCGCAGCGGAGAACGCGATGCCATCATCGAGAATCCGGGCGGCCTCGTTGACCATCACCATCACCATCCGCTCGGTCATCAACGCCTCGTCACCTTCGTGCGCGTTCGCCACACCGGCCAGCCTGTAGACCGTGGGATCCGGCGCGGTGCGCTTCCCTTCGGTCCAGAGATAGACGCCACGGCCGTTCTTCTTTCCGTAGCGCTTGTCCTCGAGCAGTTTTTCGATCAGTTCCGAAGGCTTCATCCGATCACCGAACGCGTCCGCCATGACGTGCGCGGCTTTCCCGGCGACGTCGATTCCCACTTCGTCGAGGAGGGCGAGCGGGCCGAGAGGCATCCCGAACTTCACCATGGCGTGGTCGATCGACTCGATCGCGTGCGACTCTTCGAGGAGCAGTCCCGCCTCGTTGATGTACGGCCCGAGAATCCGGTTCACGATGAAACCGGGGCCATCCTTGCAGATCACGACCGTCTTCCCGATCCGTTTTCCGAGAGCCGCAACGGTCGCCATGGTCTCCTCGGAAGTCTTCTCTCCGAGGATGATCTCGACCAGCGGCATCCGGTCGACCGGACTGAAAAAGTGCATCCCGATCACGTTCTCCGGATGCAGTGACGCAGATGCGATGGTGGTGATCGGAATGGTCGAGGTGTTGGTGGCAAAGATCGCTCCTTCTTTCGCCACGGTCTCGAACTCGCGAAGGACGCTCTGCTTGATGCCGACGTTCTCGACCACCGCTTCGATCGCGACGTCGACGTCCCCGAACCCGCTCCAGTCGGTGGTGGAGGTGATCATCGCCAACTTCCGTGACATGGCGTTGCGGGTCATCCTCCGGCGGTCGACCTTCTTCTTCCAGATCTTCGCAGCGGCCTTCATCCCGCCGGCGAGAGCATCCCAGTTGATGTCCTTCATCCGGACCGGAATGTCGGCCTTGTCCGCGACGATCTGCGCGATTCCGCCACCCATCAGTCCCGCACCGAGAACGCCGGCACTGTGGACCTCTTTCGGCTTCGGGCCGGGGAGCTTCTTCGCGTCTTCCATCAGGAAAAACAGGCGGACCAGATTCGGCGCGACCGCGCCGGTGATCAACTCCGCCGCGGCACGTGCTTCGGCTGCGAGACCCGCCTCGACTCCCTTCGCGAGTCCCGTCTCCATCACTTCGAGGATCTTCAGCGGCGCCGGATAGTGACCTCCGGTCTGTTTGAGCACCGCGCCGCGGGCTTTCTTGATCGCGAATCCGCGTCCGAGCGGATTTCCTTCGAGGTAGAAGTGCGTCCTCCCTCCCGGCGCCCTCTTGCTCTTCTGACGCGATGCGAAGATCTTCGCTCCCTCGATGAGAATCGGAGCGGCGATGACGTCATCGACCAGACCGACCTTCTTCGCGCGACGTCCGTCGAGGGTCTTCCCGTTCAGGATCAGATCGAGAGCGGCCGGAAGCCCGATCAGCCGGGGCATCATCGTGGTGCCGCTCCATGCCGGAAGGATTCCGAGTTTCACTTCCGGAAGACCGATGGAGGCCTTCGGGTCATCGGACATCACGCGATAGTCGCAGTTGAGCGAGAGCTCGGTACCGCCGCCGAGGCAGACGCCGTTGATCACCGCAATGGTGATCTGCGGGAGGCGGGAGAGCTTCCGGAAGACGTTCTGACCGAACCTGATGAACTCCTCGGCCTGTTGACGCGATTCGACTTTGGTGAACTCGGTCACGTCGGCGCCCGCGATGAAAATGCCCGGCTTCCCCGACACGATCAGGAGGCGACGCACTTCGCGCATCCCGGCGATCTCGTCGAGGAGATGGTCGAGCTCCGTCATCACCGACGACGAGAGCGTGTTGACCTTCTGTCCCGGAAGGTCGATCCAGAGAAGCGCCATGTCTCCATCGCGCTCGATTCGAAAGACTCCACCGGAGGTCATCGGCGGTTGAGCAGTGGTGTCGGCTTCAGTGATGGTCATTTCTCACCCGGCTTTCTGGACGTCCTTCTCCGAGGACTGGTCCGCATACATCGCGTCGATGAGCTGCTTGTACTTCTCGTCGACGACTTTTCTCTTGACCTTGAGTGACGGCGTGATCTCCCCGCTCTCGATGGAGAAGTCTTCCGGAAGAATGGTGAACTTCCGGATCGTCTCCTGCCGGTCGAGGCTCTGGTTGAAACGGTCGATCTCTTTCTGCACGATCTCCTGGATCTTCGGGTGGCTCACCAGCTCCTCGTGGGAAGCGAACTTCAACCCCAGCGCCTTCGCGTCGCGCTCGAGCTTTTCGAAATTCGGGACGATCAGAGCCGTGAGGTACTTCCTCCGGTCTCCGATCAGGACGGGAGTGGATACGTAGGGAGAGCTCTTCAGGAGATTTTCCAGCGGCTGCGGAGCAATGTTCTTTCCGTAGGCGGTGATGATCAGGTCCTTCTTGCGATCGGTGATCTTGAGGTACCCCTCTTCGTCGAGCTCGCCGATGTCGCCGGTATGAAACCAGCCGTCGGGATCGATGGCCTTCTCCGTCGCTTCCGGATTGTTCCAGTACCCCACCATCACGTGTGGACCGCGGGTGAGGATCTCGCCGTCCGCGGCGATCTTCACTTCCACTCCGGGAATCGGCCGTCCCACCGTTCCGATCTTTCGCGCCTCGAACGTGTTCACCGCAATGACCGGCGAAGTCTCGGTGAGACCGTAGCCTTCCAGAACGTCGACTCCTGCTCCGATGAAGAACGCCGCGAGCTCGGCGGAAAGAGGTGCTCCGCCGGAAATGATGAAGCGGATGTGTCCTCCGAGTTTCTCTTTGATCTTCGAGAAGACCAGGCGGTCCGCCACCATCGACTTGAACGAGATCGACGCCGGCATCGGCTTTCTCTCGACCACGTAAGGCAGGCGTTCCGCGGCGACTCCGATCGCCCATTTGAAGATCTTCTGCCGCGGAGCGGGAGAGTCGGCGACCACGTCCAGGATCTTCGCCTGCATCTTCTCGAACAACCGGGGGACGGCAGCGAACGTGTCGGGCCGGATTTCCTGAAGGTTGTCTGCGACGTTGGCGACGTTCTCCGCGTACGCTACGCAACCACCGCGGTAATAGAACCCGAAATCCACCATGCGCTCGAGAATGTGCGAGAGCGGAAGAATCGAGAGCGCCACGTCGCCGGTCCGGAACTCCACGATCCCGGTGGTGGTCAACACGTTCGAGGTGATGTTTCCGTGGGTGAGCATCGCCCCTTTCGGGTTTCCGGTGGTGCCGGAGGTGTAGACCAGAGTTGCGAGGTCCTGGGATCTCACCTTCGCGAGGAGCTCGTCGAATCGGGTCCGGCCCTCTTCCTCCTCGATCGTCCGTCCATCTTCGATCACCGAATCGAACGAGACGATCCTTTCCGGCTCGACCAGCTCTTCGTCGCACGTGATGATGGTCCGGATCGACGGACAGTGCGCGCAGATCTCGAGGATCTTCTTCACCTGCTCCGCGGTCGATGCGACCACTGCAACGCAGCCGGAGTCATTGAGGAGAAACTCGATCTGCCACCCGAGCAGCGTCGAGTAGATCGGAACCGTCACCGCGCCGAGAGCGAGGATCGCGAAATCGGCGATGGCCCATTCGGGACGGTTCTCCGAGAGAATCGCGACGCGATCGCCCGGCTTCACTCCCCGGCCACGCAGCCCGGTTGAGAAATGCCGCACCCGCCGTTCGAAATCGGCCACGCGGATGTCGATCCACTTCTCCCCCCGCTTGAACTTCATGATCGCGGGGCGTTCCATCCTGCAGGTCTGGAGATAGATGTCGTTCAGGGTCTCGACTGGCATCGCCTCACCTCGTCTCCGCGTTCACGGCTCGGGTGAGCCGCGACCGGCACGATTGGATCTGGCCGCTCCCGTCGGGAGCAGCGGCGGAGGTCCACGGAGATTCAGGGCCGATCATATTCCAATTCACGGACGGTGCCGCCCGCTCCGAGTCGGGGCCACTACTCGATCCCTCGCAGAGCGAACGAGGTGAGCGGCTCCACCTGCTCGAGGAGCTCGAAGCCTTTCTCCGAAAGGATCCACGAGGTGACCATCTCGTCGAGCATTCCGAAAACACACTTCGCGACGACTTGCGGATGCCAATCCTTACGGAACGCTCCTCTTTTCTGGCCGTCCTCCAGAATCCGCCGAATCACGGAAATGTACTCGGCCACCTCCTCGTGCGAGAGCTGGGAGACGAACTTCCGGCTGTGCCGCAGCTCCACCTGAAAGACGATGGCCAGGGCGCGATCGCGCGCGAACGATTCGAGATGGACGCGGATCGCGATTCGGAGCTGCTCCCGCGGGTCCTCGACTCCCTGCAGCTCGTGGCTGAGCGTTTCGAGGAATCCGCGCGACTGCTCGCGGAAGATCGTGATCAGCAGATCTTCCTTACCCTGGAAATAGAGGTAGATCGTTCCGTCGGCGACTCCCGCCGTCTTGGCGATGTTTGCGACTTTCGCGCTCGCGTAGCCGCTCCGTGCAAAGACGTCGATCGCCGCCCGCAGGATCCGCTCGCGCTTTCCAGTCACCGTGCCGGCCTCACCCGGATGAGGGATGGAAGTCATCGGCGCCCCGCTGAATGAGTGTTCATTCAGGCAAGAATGCGGGGGGCGGCGGAACTTGTCAAGGGGGAGGCCGCCGGACATTTCGAAATCCACCTACAATTCCACCATGCGCGACAGGCTCGACCGCACCGACTTCCGCTTTCTCGCCATCACCCTCGCACTTCTTCTCCTCGCCGGCTGGTTCGGCATCCGTTACTTCGCGGATGCATTCCCCGAGGCTTCGATCGAGTTCAAGGTCGGCCGGGGAGAGTCGATGACGATCGCGCAGAAGCTTCTCCACGATCTGGGGCTGGCCCGGAGCGGGAAGGTTCCGTGGAAGACGGCGTCGCAGTTCGAATCGGATGATCTCTCGAAGATCTTCCTGGAGCGCGAGCTCGGTCTCCGTCGTGCGAATCAGTTGATGAAGGGGCCGGTCAGCGTCTGGTACTGGACCGACCGCTGGTTTCGTCCGCTGCAGAAAGAGGAGATGATCGTGCGGGTCTCACCCGGCGGCCGCGTGGTCGGGTTCCAGCACGCACGTCCGGAAGACGCCGCTCTCCCTTCGGTGACCGAAGCAGCGGCGAGGGCGATGGGCGAAAGATTCCTCGATCGAGTGGGAGTCGCGCGAGAGGGGATCGATCTCGTCTCGATCAGCCGTCGCGATCTTCCGCATCGAACCCAGTGGATTCTCACCTGGCACTCGAGGTCTCTCCATCCAGCCTCTGCGCCTTACCGCTACCGGGTCACGGTGGACGGGAACACGATCGGCGCTTACGGAGAAGGATTGAAGGTTCCGGACGCGTGGGAGCGTGATTACCGCAACCTCCGCTCGAAGAACAACGCGGCCGGGATGATCGACACGATCTTTCTCGCACTGACGTTCATCGCGGCGCTGGTCGTCTTCATCGTGCGGCTGAGGCGGGGCGACGTCGCGATCCGCTTCGTGATCGCGGTCGGAATCACGTGCGCGGTGCTGGTCACCGCGGTGGGCCTGAACTCGTTCCCGAGCGCGCTCGCGGGATACGACACCACCAGTTCCTATCCGGCATTCGTGGCAGGTCACGTCTTCTCCTCGGCACTGCAGGGCGTGTTCATGGCCTTTCTGCTGATGGTGATCGTCGGCGCGGGCGAACCTCTTTATCGAGAGCGCTTCCCCCTGAAGCTCGCGATCCCGCGGCTGTTCCGTCCGAAAGCCCTCCGCTCGAAACGCGTCTTCAAGGGATTCGTGCTCGGATATGCGCTGGTCGCGATCTTCCTCGCCTATCAGGTCGCGTTCTACATGATCGCCGACAGGCTCGGGGCATGGTCGCCGGCAGACATTCCGTACGACGAGATCCTCAACACCGCATTCCCGTGGGTCGCGGTTCTCTTCATCGGCTTCTTCCCCGCACTCTCCGAGGAGTTCATTTCGCGCGCGTTCTCCATCCCGTTTTTCGAGAAGGTGTTTCGATCGCGTCTCTTCGCGATCGTCCTCGCGGGGTTCATCTGGGGATTCGGACACGCGACGTATCCGAACCAGCCGTTCTACATCCGCGGGCTCGAGGTCGGTATCGCCGGCGTTTTCATGGGCCTGATTCTCTTCCGCTTCGGACTCCTCCCTCTCCTGGTGTGGCATTACACCGTGGATGCGCTCTACACCGCGCTGGTGCTCTTCCGCTCCGGCAATCTCTATTACATTCTTTCCGCCGCGGCAGCCGCACTGATCTTCCTCTTTCCCCTTCTCGTCTCGATCGTTCTTTACTTCGTGAAGGGAGGGTTCGAGCCCGACGAGGAACTGGACAACCGGGCCATCGGCACCGCGCCCGCACCTCCGCCACCTCCCGAGCCGGAAACTCCACCATTGCCTGCTCCGCGCCGGCCACAGCGCCTCCACCTGGCGATCATTGCGATCGCAATCGCGGCCATCGCAGGGATCGTCCTCCTCAGCGGTCCCACTCTCGATTCCGTCGCTGACTACCGGATCGATCCAGCGAGGGCGGAACAGATTGCGCGACGGCATCTCGCGGAGATCGGCGTACGAGTTGTGCCGCAAAAGGTGCTCGTCGTTCCGGTCCCGGGATTCCGATCGTGGGACGAGGACTCTTCGCGCGAAGACGGCGGCTCTCCCGACGGTTACTTTCAGGTCGCCGCGGAGTACATCACCCGCGAATCGAAACGAGGGCTCGACGCGCTGATCGGAATCGAGATCCAAGACGTGCAGGGCGCCACGTGGGTGGTCCGCTTCTTCACCCCCCAGGAGAAGAACGAGATCTTCGTCGAGATCGACCCGCGGACGTCGAAGGTGGTCGGCTATCACCGCTATCAGAGCGAGACCAATCCCGGACCTTCTCTCGCCAGAGCTCAGGCCGAGCGGACCGCGAGCTCCGTCCTGCAGCGATACGGAGTCGATCCCGCGCAGGTGGAGGTCAAAGAGGCACTCCAGTATCCGCAGCCGAAACGGAAGGACTGGCTGTTCCACTTCCAGTCGCGCCAGCCTCTCGCCGCACAGGCCTGGGAGCGCGCGACGGTCCGCGTCGCGGGTCGGGAAGTCACGCAGTTCGCGAAGACGGTGAAGATCCCCGAAGCGGAGGTTCGAAAAGCCGAGGAGACCCGCCTCGTGAATATCGCGCTGATCGCACTGAAGATCGCCGCCGCGCTTCTCCTTCTCACCCTGGTGGTCTCCGGTTTCGTGTACGGCTTCCGGAGCGGCCGTTTCGTCTGGAGGCGAGCAACCCGAATCACCGCGATGCTGATCGTCGTGCCGGTCGTCGCGATCTTCCTCGATCTTCCGGCCTTCGTTCAGAGTTACGACACGTCGATGGCGTGGAACACGTTTCTGGTGATGATCGTAGCGGGCGGAGTGGGAACCGTTGCGGCACAGCTCGGGATGCTGTTCCTTTCGATCGCAATCATCGAGACGGGATATCCCGCTTCCCGACGCCTGATCGACGTGCGCCAGCGGCGTCCACTGGTGGCCCGGGCCGTCGCGGCTGTCGCCGCGGCGATCTCGATCTTCGCACTCGCCAGTGCGGTCGCTTCATTCCTTCCCCGCTGGTTCGGACATCTCGGTTTCGCTCCCGACCCCATCTCCCCGTCGCCGCTCCTCGTCGCAACGGCGCCGGCATTCGGCGCCCTCTGGTCCGCACTGCTCATCACCGTCGGTGGATCGGCCGTGGTGGTCTGTCTGGTCACTCTCTTCCGGTCCGTGCCGCAGAAGTACCACTCGGCGGTCCGGATCATCCTGTTCGGTTCCGTCGCGATTCTGATGATGCCGTCATCGCTGCATGGTGAAGTCTGGGCGATCCTCGTCGCGCTGGCCGGGGCGGCAATCCTCCTTCTGGTCGGATTCGTGATCCTCGGCGGCGACCCACTCGCGTGGCCCCTCGCGATCTTCTCGTGGAGCATCCTCGCCAGCGCATTCGGACTCTTTGCGAATCACAACAGCGCACTGCGATGGAACGCCGCCGCGCTTCTCGCCGTCCTCGCGATCGTCGTTCTCTGGCTCTTCCGCCGAGGGAAGGAGAACGCGATCGCTGGAGAGGGAGAGAAAGTCGAGTTGCAAGACCAGGTTCCTCGAGAGTCGTGACCCGAACCGCCCGGCGCCCGCCGGCAGAAACAGGTGAGTCGCCGGAGGGGAGATGGTGCGTCTCTGCGGTCGTGGCTCGCGAGTCTGCTCACTGTGACCAGCGCTGAAGCCACGGCACGAGAACGTCGGCGAGTGCTTCGGGCTGTGAGTCGATGATCGCGTGCGCTCCCGGGAGACGGACCAGCCGTCCCGCGGCGATCCGTCCGAGCGTCTGCCAGTCGACCAGCGGATCGTCCTCGCCCGCGACGACGAGGGAGCGTTCGTCGAGCGAAGGGAGCCGCTTCGCGTCCGGCACGTAGGCGAGCGCGAGCCGGATCAGTTCCGGAATGCCGGTCGCCCAGTAACTCTGCACTGCTTCGAGAACCAGACCGACCCGCTCCCGTGGGATGTCGGCGAGCGCCGCGAAAAAGAGCTCGATCCACGGATGACGGCGCTCGTTCCAGATCGGCGAGAGATGGATGCGGCCGCGAACCAGTCCGGGAGCGAGCGTCGCGATGCGCTCCACGATCTGCGTTCCGTCCGAGTGTCCGATCCAGATGGCGGGTGCGCCTCCGACAGTCCTGTACCACGCGAGTACGCGTTCGGCATGCCGGCCAGGGTCGATCCGTACGTCTCTGCTGTACCCCGTTCCGGGAAGGTCGGGCGCGATCGCCGCCCAGCCGCGCTTCTTCAGTGCGTCGACCATGGGACGGAAGTAGTGGCTGGAGATCCCGAGACCGTGAATCAGAACCACTGAAGGTTCCGGACCCGACTGGCGCCACGCGAGGCCGGCCGCCGATCCCTCGATCGGCCAGACGAACGGATGCGGAACGCGCGGAGCCGCGACGAGGCCGTGATCCAGGTCGCCGAGAAACTCGAGAAGGATTCGATTCACTTCTTCCGGGTTGTCCCACATCACCACGTGCCCGGAGTCCGGCACCACCACCAGATCCGCAGTGGGCAGGTGACGAAGCATCTCTTCGCCATAACGGAGCGGAACGAGAGGATCGGCTTCTCCCCAGAGGAGGAGCGACGGAGCGCGGATCCGGCGCAGAGCGTCACGTGCGTCGTTCGTCACCAGCCGCCCCCACGCAATGACCACCGAGGCGGGGCCGGCGCGAAAGAAATCGCGAGCCAGGACCGGAAGGAACGACAGGACGTTCCGCCGAGGAAATGAAACTGACGCGAGATGGCGGATCGGGTCGACCTCGAATGGAATCCCGGTGGAGGCGAGAAGGGAGAGTGAGCGCACCAGATCCGGACGTAAGGCTGCGAGGTGAATGGAGACCTGGCCCCCCATGGAGTGGCCGACCAGGTGAACCGGCCCGGCGAAGGAGATCTCGATCCAGCGGGCGAGCATCCGGACGGTGTCGTCGAACGGCAGAGGAAGCGACGCGGATCCCCTTCGCCAGCCCCCGCTCCGGCCGAATCCGACCAGGTCGATTGCGACGACCAGATGTTGCTTCGCGAGCGCAGGAACGTTGTGACGCCACCATCCCGACGATCCCGCCAGACCGTGGATCAGCACCACCGGAGTGCCTTCCCCGCTGCGCGTCTCCCAGAATCTGAAGGGGGGAATCTCGATCTCGCGGGTGGTGGAACCTTCGGCTGATCTCATATCTCTTATCGACTATCTATTATCTATTACCTGATATCGTTATCAGGAATAAATATCAGATATGAGATAGCAGATATCAGATGCTCACAATCTTCCGTGCTCGACCATGATGCAGCGGTCCTGAACGACCTTGATTCCCGCCTCGGCGAGGCGGCGCGCCGCGCCGTCGTTCCGGATCCCGAGCTGAAACCAGACCGCCTTCGGGCCGAGCGCAATCATGTCATCCACGTGCTGGTCGATGTCCTTCGGCCTCCGGAAGACATTCACGAGATCCACCGGGGGAGGCACGGAACGGAGATCACGAATCACTTCGCGCCCCAGAATCTCGGTGACTTCCGGGTAGTAGACCGGGACGGGAATGATCTCGTATCCCGCTCTCTGCATGTAGGCAGGAACGTAATACGCGGCCTTCTCGCCGTCCGACTCGGGCTTGATTCCGAGAACCGCAATGCGGCGAGTCTCCCTCAGAACGGTGAGCATCCCGTTCGTCTCCTCGATCAGGTTGTTCCGCCATTGCTCCATCCGAGTTCGTCCTCCCTCTCCGGTTCGTTCCATTCCATCCGATGCCGCCCTGATGCCACCCGTTCCGGCGACCCGTGGGGGAGCGGAATATTGGAGGCGGCCACGCCCATTTCGGCAAGGTAAAGCCTCGACAACCCATGGCCCAAGGACCTCACATGCGACGACTCTTTTCTCTTCTGGTAATTCTGATTGCAGGGACTGCTTTCGCGGCCGACTCCACGCCGGTTCGATATCTCGTGACCACCCGCGGCCCGGCCCCGGCTTCCCGCACCGAGATTCGCGAGAGGTACCGCGATCTTCAGCCGTGGGAGCGTAAGTCGCTCTACTTTCATCCCCTCCACAACATCGACGGCTTCATTGCCGACATGTCACCGGAAGACGCGGCGAAGCTCCGCGCAGAGAGCGGAGTGGTCGCCGTCGAGCCCGACCACGAGGTCCACATCCTCGAGACCTCGCATCCGGACGGAGGGCCGTGGATCCGCCCCACTCCCTCCACAGCCGCGGTCACGGCGGAGAGCGTCACCGCGCAGACCGTTCCGTACGGCATCCTCGCCATCCATGCCGACAAGCTCTGGTCGATTGCGAACGGCGCAGGAATCAAGGTCGGCATCATCGACACGGGAATCGACAAGACGCATCCCGATCTCGCCGCCGCGTTCAAGGGTGGATACGACTTCGTCGACAACGACAGCGATCCGAACGACGAGAACGGCCATGGCACGCACGTAGCGGGCACCATCGCGGCACAGAACAACGCGATCGGCGTGGTCGGAGTCGCACCCGGAGCCGAGATCTACTCGCTGCGCATCCTCGGCGCTGATGGCTCCGGGAGCATTTCCGCGGAGATCAAGGCGATCGATTGGGCGATCAGTCACGGCATGAACGTGATCAATCTCTCGCTCGGTTCGCCCGATTCGTCCGTTCTCGAAGAACAGGCATTCCAGCGCGCATACGACGCCGGAGTCCTCGCGATCGCGGCGGCAGGCAACGACGGAGCCCAGACCCTCTCCTATCCCGGTGCGTATCCCACGGTAGTTTCGGTCGGAGCGGTCGACGAGAAACAGGCCCTCGCCAGCTTCTCGAATCAGGGAACGGATCTGAAGGTGGTCGCGCCGGGCGTGAAGGTGTTCTCGACCATGCCGGTCGGCTCGGCGGAAATCGCGTCGGTCGCGTCGAGTGGAGCGAACATCTCAGCAGCTCCGTTCGACGGTTCTCCGCATGGAGACGCGACCGGACCGGTAGTCGACTGCGGCGAAGGAAAGACGACCCAGATCCCGGCGTCGGTTCGGGGAAAGATCGCCCTGATCGCGCGTTCCAACGCAATCGCGAACATGACATTCAACGAGAAGGTCCGGAACGCGGTCAATGCCGGAGCCATCGGTGTGATCGTCGCGGACAACATCGACGAGGACATCAACAGCCGGGGGTGGACGCTCATCCGCACCGATCCGGCAACCAACAAGGCGAACCAGGATGACGTGACGTTCCCGTGGCCGGTCACCGTCTTCGTTTCGAAGAGTGACGGCGCCTCCCTTCGCGCGTCTCAAGGGACCGACGCGACGGTGTCGGCTGCGCCGTACGATTACGGCACGCTCAACGGAACGTCGATGGCCACTCCCCACGTGGCAGGCACTGCGGCACTGATCTGGTCGCTCGATCCTCAGGCGAAGGCCTTCGAAGTCCGCAATGCGATCCTCTCGACCGCCTCCGACCTCGGTGCGGCGGGATGGGACCCGAGCTTCGGCTTCGGCGAGATCGACGCTCTCGCAGCAGGGAAGAGACTCGCCCCCGAGAAGTTCCCGTTCACTCCACGGCATCGGGCCGCTCACCCCTGAGCTTCGCTCCCGTCGAACTCCAGAAGAGGGCGCCTCCGGGCGCCTTTTTCTTTTTTCAGGTTCGCGGCAGCGTCCGACACGGGACCTGTCACCGGAACTGGTGAATCTCGGGCGAGAGGCTCGATGCTGCACTGGATCATCGCTCGCCCGCATTTCTCACACCATCTCTGCTGCGGAGACGGATAGCGGCCTGTCTGCTGCGTTGCACCCCTGCTTCGGCTCCTCAACATAGTCACCACTATGCCTTCGTCGCCGAAGCGGGGTACGCCTTGCATCCAGGCTGCTCTCCGCCTCCTCGCAACGAGATGGTGTGAGAAATGCGGGCTAGCCGCGGTACAATCGCCTCTTCCTGACAGAAGAACGGAGAGAGGTCCATGAAGAGATTCGTCTGGCTCGTAGCGATCATTTTGTTCATCTCCTCGGCGGGTCTGGCGGCGGAGACACACCGGTATCTCGTGGCCACCCGCGGAGCGCCGCCGCAGAGTGCGGACCATATCCGCGTCTTGGCGCGCGACGGCGGGACGGCGACACAGGAGCATCACTTTTATGCTCTCCGTCACGTGAACGGATTCATCGCGGACATGACCGCGGCCGAAGCCGAGGAGTTGCGGAACGAGCCGGGAATCGTGGCCGTCGAGCGCGATCATCAGGTGCACCTCCTCGGTACGGACGCGCGGGCGTTCGCTGACGGACGAAGGCGTACTCTCTCTACAGTCAGCGCAGACAGCGTTTCGACGCAGATCACCCCTTACGGGATCACCGCGGTGCATGCTCCGGACGTCTGGCCGTACGGTCGAGGAGCGGGAATCAAAGTCGGGATCATCGACACCGGGATCACGAAGAATCATCCCGATCTGGCGAGCGCCTATGCCGGAGGTTTCGACTTCGTCGAGAACGACGACGACCCGCAGGACGAAAACGGCCATGGAACGCACGTCGCGGGAACGATCGGCGCGAGAGACAATGGGATCGGCGTGATCGGCGTCGCGCCAGACGTGCAGATCTACTCACTCCGAATCCTCGGCGCCGACGGAAACGGCAGCGTCTCGGATGAAGTGAAAGCAGTCGATTGGGCGATCGGCCACGGCATCAACGTGATCAATCTTTCCCTCGGCGCACCCGACTCATCGGTCCTGGAAGAAGATGCATTTCAGCGGGCGTACGACGCCGGAATCGTGACCGTGGCAGCGTCCGGCAATGAATCGGCACAGGCGGTCGACTACCCGGGCGCCTACCCCACCGTGATCTCGGTCGGCGCCGTCGACGACACCGCGACCAAAGCGGACTTCTCGAATGCCGGAAACGATCTGAAGGTGGCCGGTCCGGGGGTCGGAGTGTTTTCGACCTACAAGATCGGAGGGGGAGAGGAAGCTCTGGTCTCCACGATGGCGGCCAACTTTCTCGCGTTCAGCATCGAAGGGTCACCGGCGGGGACCGTCACCGGCCAGATGGTGTATTGCGGAAAAGGAGGAGCCGCGTCGGATTTTCCGTCCGCGGTGAAGAACAACATCGCCCTCATCGACCGCGGAGACTTCACGTTCAATCAGAAGGTGAAGAATGCAATCACCGCCGGCGCCACCGGAGTGATCATCGCCAACAACCAGGCGGGAGCCAGCAGCTTCACTCTGATCCGGGACGGGAACAACCAGATCATCCCCGCGGAACAGCGGTTCCCCTGGGTTCTCTCCATCGCGGTCGGAATGAAGGACGGAGCGTCACTGAAGCCTCTGGAGAATGGAACCGTGACTCTTTCCATCCAGAGTGGCGCGGACTACGCGGTCCTGCAGGGGACCTCGATGGCGACTCCGCACGTGGCAGGAGTTGCCGCACTGATCTGGTCTCTCGATCCGAGCAAGAAGGGCTATCAGGTGCGCAATGCGATCCTGGCGACGGCCCATGATCTGGGACCGGTGGGATGGGATCCCGATTACGGCTTCGGGGAAGTCGATGCGCTCGCCGCTGCGAAAAGGCTGGTGCCGGAGCTCTTCCCGTCGACACCGCGACACCGCCCCCTGCAGACGCCCTGACCGGAAAAAGAAACGCCGCCCGGCCGGGCGGCGTTTTCGTATCAGCGAAGAGGATCCGGGAACTACGCGACCAGCTCGAACAGCGGCGTGTACTTCCGCCCCTGCGACTCCGCGACGCCCTGGAAGGTCAGCTTTCCGTCGTAGACATTCACGCCTGCAGCGAGGCCGGAGTTCGACCTGATCGCTTCCTTGAAGCCGAGCTTCGCGATCTGGCGGGCGTAGGGAAGAGTCGCATTGGTCAGCGCGATGGTGGAGGTGCGCGGCACCGCGCCGGGCATGTTCGCGACGCAGTAGTGAATCACGCCGTCCACTTCGTACACCGGGTTCGAATGGGTGGTCGCGTGAGCGGTCTCGACGCAGCCGCCCTGATCGATCGCCACGTCGACGATGACCGAGCCCTTCTTCATCTCACTGATCATTTCGCGGGTGACGAGCTTCGGTGCGGACGCACCGGGGATCAGAACCCCGCCGACCAGAATATCCGCGCGCTTCGCAGCCTCGGCGACGTGAGCCTTGTTCGACGCGAGCGTCGAGATCCGTCCCTGGAAGATGTCGTCGAGATAGCGGAGGCGGTCGAGATTGGTGTCGAGGATGGTGACCCTGGCGCCGAGTCCAACCGCCATCTTCGCAGCGTTCACGCCGACGATGCCGCCGCCGACGATGACCACGTCCGCCGGAAGAACGCCGGGAACGCCGCCGAGAAGGACGCCACGCCCTCCATTCGGCTTCTGCAGGTAGAACGCACCGACCTGGATCGACATCCGGCCGGCGACTTCCGACATCGGAGTGAGCAGCGGAAGGCTGCCGTTCTTTCCGATGATCGTCTCGTACGCGATACCCGCGATCTTCTTCTCGAGAAGCTGGGACGTGAGATCGGGCACCGGAGCGAGATGAAGATACGTGAACAGAAGCTGGCCGCTCTTGAGCCGCTTCAGATCCGGCTCCACCGGCTCTTTCACCTTGATGATCATCTCCGACTTCTCGAACACGTCGTCTGCCTTGTCGAGAATGCGCGCACCCGCCGCTTCGTATTCTTCGTCGCCGAATCCACTTCCGACGCCCGCGCCCTTCTGGACGAACACTTCGTGACCGTCATCGACGAGTACGTGCACTCCGGACGGGACCATTCCCACGCGATATTCGTTGTCTTTGACTTCGGTCGGTACTCCGATCCGCATTGTCCTGTCTCCGTTTGGTTGTGATGCCCGGGCTCAATGCCCCGGCGGCCCAAGAGGGATCGGCGCACAGCGCGCCGCGGGCCGGCCGCTATTCTATGTGTGCAGCCGCGTCGGGCCAAGGAAGAAATGCGCTCCCGCGCATGAAGGAGATCGGAGTTTCGGGTTTCGTGACGCCGCCGGCCCGCGGACCAAGACGGGAGCGTCGTGGCAGCGTTGCGACGGAAAGATTTTCGCTGAGGACCAGGGACATCCCCGATATGCTGCTACAGCATAAAAAAATTGAATTTCTGATCGATTTTTTCGAATCGGGCTCAACAAAGAGGGAGAAACAGCATTTCTTCGGGCAATTTCTCTCATATCAGCGGCTTGCGCATCCCCCATTTCGAGGATGACTCCGTTGACACCCATTCGACTTTCCGTAAGAATAAGCGCCGGTTTCCCGTCGGCCCCTATCGAAAGTTAACTCCGGAGAAGTCATGGACAAGCGCTACTCAACGATTATTTTCGTGCCTCACGCGCGGGCCAAGTTCCGGAAACTGCGTTTGTCGCACCGGGCTCTTTTCTCCGCCGTCTCCCTGGTTGCCTCTTCCCTTTGCCTCTCTACATTTTTCTCTCTTCAATATTTCACCTCGATCTCGCAAACACACGAGCTCGCGAAGCTGCAGAGAGAGAACAAAGAGCTCCAACAGGCGAATGAACAGTTCAGCAGGTCCGTCGAAACCTTGCGCACCCAGCTCAAGAGTGTTGAAGACAAGACGAGAAAACTGGCGATCATCGCTGGAGTGACGACGCTGGATGCAGGAAGTCAGGGCGGCGTCGGCGGTATCAGCCAGGAGGACGCACTCCCCGGCGGTCAGTATCGCGACGAAGTCGACAAGATGACCTGGAAGTCGAAGCGCATCGCACAGGATCTGACGACACTCGAAGCGAAATTCGTACGACGCTCACACCTTCTGTCCTGCACGCCTTCCATCGCTCCGGTGCACGGAATCCTCACCGACGGATTCGGCGGCCGATCCGATCCCTTCACCGGGGAGCCCGGAACCCACAACGCCGTCGATATCTCCTCGGCCATCGGCCAGCCGGTGCGCGCCCCGGCGGACGGAGTGGTGGTCAAGGCATCATGGGCGAACGGATACGGCAACGTGATCTACATCTCCCACGGCTTCGGCTACTCCACCCGCTATGGCCATCTCTCGGCGTACGCGGTCAAGCCCGGGGACCACATCAAGCGTGGTGACATCATCGGCTACGTCGGCTCCACCGGCCGCAGCACGGGGCCACACCTCCATTACGAGGTAAGGGTGAACAACAACCCGGTCAATCCTCTCGAGTACATTCTCAACGCGTTCTGATCACACTCGAGCGCTCTCACGACGAAACGGCCCGCCGCGAGGCGGGTCGCTTTGTTTTCGGCCGCGGCTGTCCCTGCCCACCCCGATCCCGATGCCTCGCGAGCTCGCCGTGCGGACCGCAGGACCGCTCCAGACGTCAATCCGGACGACTGATGGCGACTTCCGGCTTCTCACCCTCGTAGAACGCGATCCGATCCTTCAGCGCCTGATGCTCGTCGTACGGTTCTTCATAGCTCCAGGCAACGTCCTCGACTCGATGTCCGTCCGATGCGAACGTGAAGTAGTGACCGGTTCCCTTGAACGGACACGTCGTCTCGGTCGCGCTCCGCTCGAACTTCTCCATCTGCACGTCCGAACGGGGAAAGTAGTAGCGCGGAGGATTTCCGTCTTCGTCCACCCGGATCACCCCGGTGGAATCCGCGACGATCTCTCCGCCGATGGCGGCCTGCACCCGTTCCTGAAGCGGAACCTCGCGGACCTGATGATCCGGCCATTTCCTGTGCCCCGGTGATTGCGTCATCGCTCTCCGACCTCCGGCCGTGGGGAGGTGCAAGATTCGCGCGATGTGACTGACGTCCGGCGAAGTCACATGAGACGCCGCGGCTTCGCCCCGGCCGGCACGGCGGAAGCCGAGCCGTCCCAGTGGCCGGAGCGGAGTGCATCGCCAGCTCGACAATCGCCGGGATTCCGCGACGGACGGCACGGCGGGAGCCGTGCCGTCCAAGGGGCCACATGCGGCGTCAGAAGAGGCGGTGGCCGACCATCCCGAGATCGTCGGCCTCGCTGTTGAACAGCCAGCCGACCGCATCACCGGGGATGAAGTCCTGCGGAAGATACTTCGTCTTGTCGAACGCGGCGGAGCCGAGCTTCACGATGTCCGCGTGCGACGTCACCATCCGCTGCATCCGCTCCCGCCACGCTTCGAAGTTCTTCGTGCGGAGGTCGAGCCAGCCGAGTGAGGCGAAACGCTCCAGCACCGCGTCGTCGACCGGAATCGGCTTCCCATCCGGCGCCGGAACGGGGATGTTCAGTCGTGGCCCTCGGGTCAGCAGCGTCCCCTCTCCATTCTGCCGAAGAATCGGAATGCCGATCGTCGCGATCATGCTGGTGACTCTCGGATTCGCCGCGAGGAACTCCTCGACCTTCGTGCGCACCGTCTCCGCATCGAGCTCCAGCAGATCGTCGAAACTCGAAGTCTTCGCCGCCGCCCGGATCAGGTATGCCTCGATCAGAAGCTTGGAAAGACGAGGCGGCCCGAGGTGCCCGACGGCGATCGACGGGAGGACGTCCTCGTCTTCGCTGCGGATCGCCTTGTCGAGCCGGTCGAGCTGACGGCATGCGTGGTCACGCAGAATGCCCGCCCGGTAGCTCGGTTCGGTGATCGCTCCGTCGATGGCCGCGAGGACGTCACGTCCGGTCGACGCACCGAGCATCTCCAGCACCACCGTGCGCGCGACCTCTTCCGGGGTGACGAACTCCATCTGGAGTGGATACGTGATGGCCTGAAACTCGCCGATCGAGAAGAACCCGTTCTCCCCCGTGTCCGCACCGACCAGACGGACCGGCACGTCTTTACCGCCGAACCGCTCGTAATCGTCGAAACTCTCGCGCGGCTGGACCGCCCCATCGAGTTTGCTGCAATGCGGCTCGAGCAGATACCCCGGCTCTCGCCGTCCGGTCGCGCCGGAGAGGCGTACGTGGGTCACGCCGAGCTGCTTGAATCCGATCATCGCTCCCGGTTTGACTTCCTTCACGATCGGAGCGTGGAGCTCGTCGCCGGACGGACTCACCGCGCCGGGGGTGCGGGCGAGAAGGAAGAGAAGTCCGGTATGCGCGAACCCGATCGCCGACTTCGACAGGAGCGTCGCCGACGGACGGTCTTCACTGTGGGTGTAAGGGATGTTGATTCCCATTCCTCCCGTTCCGGTCGTGCCGACCTTCACATACAGGCGCACGGCGGTGTCCCTGAGGGTCTGGGAGAGAAACATGATGTGCCGGGTGATCTGCGGGATCCCCTGCGCGATGAGGAGCTCGCGGATCGATTCCACGAAGTCCTGCAGGCTGCCGGGGGCGATCCCCTTCTCGTCTTCCAGCCGGTCGAGGAGAAGCTTCACCTTTTTCGAAGTGGTGTAGACGTCCTGATAGCTGATCGCGGTCGCGGTGTTGATGCAGTCGACAATCAGGTCGGGCTTGTGCTCTTCGACCAGGTGATAGAGCTCGGAATCCTTGTACGCCTGCTGATCCGACGAAAAGATCTCGTCGAACAGGAGGTCGAACAGCGCCCTCTCTCTCACCAGCGCGGAGCGGGGCTGGTTCTGCAAAGCTCGCGGAAGAAAGATGTCTCCCCACGCGGCGGTGAATTTCGTCTGCCATCCGGCGGCCTCTGCCTCGCGGCGGAGATCGTCGACGGCGCTCTCGACTTCCTCTCGGGTCAGTGCGGAGATGATGACTTCGGACGGACCGATCTCGCGCGCCGCCTCGCGGGCGACCTGCCGTCCGACCATGCCACCACCACCGAGGATGAGCAACCGCTCTCCTTTTCCTGGTGTCTGAATCACACTCGTTCCTCTTCACCTTTCTCCAGGTCCCACCGCTCGGTGATCCTCTCGTGCGTGAGCCATCGCTCGCAGTCGAGGGAAGCCATGCAGCCCGTCCCGGCGGCCGTCACCGCCTGACGGTAGACGTGGTCGGCCACGTCTCCGGCGGCGAAGACTCCCTGAATGTTCGTGTGTGTACTGTTCGGTTTGGTGACGATGTATCCGCGCTCGTCCAGCTCGAGCTGGCCCTTGTACGCGGCGGTGTTGGGGGTGTGTCCGATCGCCACGAAGAGTCCCTGGGTCGCGAGCTCCGAAACTTCTGCGGTCCTGGAGTGCTTCAGCTTCAGGGCACTCACTCCCCCTTCCTTGCTCCCGACGACCTCCTCCACTTCGTAGCCGAGGAGGAACTCGATCTTCGGATTGCTGCGTGCGCGCTCCTGCATGATCTTCGAAGCGCGCAGTTCCTCACGCCGGTGAACGATGGTCACCTTGGAGGCGAATCTGGTCAGGAACGTCGCTTCTTCCATCGCGGAATCGCCGCCGCCGACCACCACGATCTCCTTCCCCTTGAAGAAGAATCCGTCGCACGTCGCGCAGTACGAGACGCCGAATCCCTGGAGCTCCTTCTCGGATTGAAGTCCGATCTGTTTGGCGGAGGCACCCGACGCGACGATGAGCGAAAAGCACTGATAGGTCTTGTCGTCCGTGACCACTTTGAAGGGGTGCTGGGTAAGATCGACGCTGACGACGTTCTCCATCACGAAATCGGCCCCGAACCGCTCGGCCTGTTTTCGCATCAGATCCATCAGTTCGGGACCCATGATCCCTTCCGGAAATCCCGGGTAGTTCTCTACTTCGGTCGTGATGGTGAGCTGCCCTCCCGGCTGGAGGCCTTCGAGGACGACGGGCTTGAGGTTTGCGCGCGCGAGGTAGAGCGCGGCGGTGCAGCCGGCCGGTCCTGACCCGATCACGACCACTCTGTACTGATCGACGAGTTGCATTCGAGTACTCCCTTCTGAACGGAACGGACCGGGTTGCCGCGCGCGGGATCGTCGCGGCTGACGGAGGAGAGACTCCCTCCCGATCCCTGCAAGTCTGCGCGATGGACATTTCTACCGCGCAGACTCCTGGGGGATTCTATTGATCCTGCGGGGAGGTTTCCAGTGCGAGCGCAGCAACGAGCTTCTCGCCGAGCACATCGCGCTGCCACCGCCTCATCGCGGGGATCTGGTCGAGCTCTTCGGGCGAAGAAGGCCGCATCTCGGCGACCGCGGCGAGAAGATGGCGCGGGGCGACGACGGACGGCTCGATCTTCAGCGAGGCCGCCACCTCGTTCCTCACCCGCTTGAGCCGGTCGATCCGCCGCTCGAGCGCGTTGTCGCGTCTCCAGGGCCGGGGATCGATCTTCTCCGGAAGCTCGGATTCGTCCAACTGGCGTGCGTCCCGCACCGCGCCGAGGATCTCGTCCGCGAAGTGCGAGAGGTGATACGACGACACTCCCTTGATCTTCAGAAGCTCGCGCGTTTCCTCCGGAAACGTCCTGGCGATCTCGATCATCGCTTCGTTCCCCAGAATGCGGAACGGAGGCTTGTCCGCTCGTCTGGCTCGTCCGTCGCGCCACTGGTAGAGCTTCGCCAGGAGAGCGAGACTGCGGCGGTCGAGCTTTGCAGCTCCCTTGATCTTACGGAACCGCTCCTGATCCTCGTCTTCGTGGAACCGGATCGCCTCCAGCCTGAGAAACTCCTCCTCGGCCCATTCCCAGCGGCCGAGTGCGCGGAGCTCGTCCCGAAGGATGACCGCGAGCCGGATCAGGTAATGCGTATCCATGGCGGCGTACCGTGCCATCTCCGGAGTGATCGGGCGCATCGACCAGTCGGCACGCTGATGTGATTTGTCGACCTCCAGATCGAAGTGCCGTTTCAGGAGAGCAGCCAGACCGAACGCTTCGTAACCGAGGAGTTGCGCGCAGATCATCGTGTCGACCAGATTGTGGACTTCGATCCCGAAGTCCCGGTCGAGAATCCGCAGGTCGTAATCCGCTCCATGGAAGATCTTCGTGATCGCCTTGTCGGAGAGGATCGCACCGAACGGCTGCAGGTCGATGTCCGCCAGCGGATCGATCAGGTAATCTTCCTTCTCGTCCGACAGCTGGATCAGACAGACCTTGTCGAAGTAACTGTGGAGCGAGTCTGCTTCGGTATCGATCGCGAGGGTACGCAGGGTGGAGATCTCCCGCGTCAGCTTCGACAGTTCCTGGCTGCTCCGGACCCACTTCATCGAATAATCGCCTTCCCTCCGATTCCAATCGTCTCGAGAGTCCGGTTGAACCGCTCGACGTCGAAATCCTCTCCTCCGTTCCGGGCAACTTCCTCCCGGAGCCGTGCGCTTTCCGGATCCTGGGCCATCGACAGCAGGAGGGCGAAATCCTCTGCTCCGATGACCTGGACCGTCCGGTCGCCGAGCGAAGCATCGGCCAGCCGTCCGAACATCTTCGCATACAGAGCGTTCGTTGCGAGAAGAACGTGCACCCGGATCGTTCCTTCAGGGGAAGGGAACCCGAGAGGAACGAGATCGAGCTCTCGAGCCGACTCGACCCTCGCTTCGTCGACCTGAAATCCATGGTTCGAGGCCATCATCGGGATCTGCGCCTGCTGGTCAGGACTGGTCACGGCGAGGACGTCGACCGAGCCGCTCTCCACCTCACGCCCGGCCCAGACGGAAGCCGCCACCGACCCGACGAACGCATGCGACAGGCGCAGACGGCTCAGCAGGTCATCCACCGCCTCGATCGCGCGTGCGTAAAACGCGCCGGCTCTGATCTCGCGGGTCTCTGTCATGGGGGCTCCTGAAGTGTCCGGCCGCGCGCCTCCTGCCGCCGACCGGCGCATGGTACATGCCTG
This sequence comes from uncultured Acidobacteriota bacterium, assembly GCA_963741955.1. GTDB lineage: Bacteria > Acidobacteriota > Thermoanaerobaculia > Gp7-AA8 > Gp7-AA8 > CAVUKB01. The sequence goes on along the minus strand of CAVUKB010000007.1, from coordinate 1,179,651 downwards.
TCTCACGATTGCCAAACGCCGGCCATGGCCCGTCGCGGCCGGTGCGAATCGTCGCCGGACACCGCCAGCTCTGCAACAACGTCGACGGGACGAACGTGCGCGGGGCGTCCAGAACTTACTCCTCGATGAACGTGAGAAGCCTTGCGACGTGCTTCCACTCCGTCGCACCGTTCCCGATCGCGACGCGGATGGCGAATTTCTCGTGCAGCCGGGTGTGGGAGACGAAGATCGAACCGGATGCATTGATCCGCTCCATGAGGTCGACGCTTGCCTCCTCCGAGGCCGCCTCGTCGATCCGCCCGTCCGGGCCGCGCACGATCTTCCGGAACACCACGACGCTGAAGTTTTGAGGAGCGAGCAGCTCGACGTCGTCTCTTTGTTCGAGAGCCACGGTCAGCCGCGCGGCGAATCCGACCTGACGGCGGATGGTCTCCCGCATTCTCTCCAGACCGTAGTGCTCCAGCACCATCCAGAGCTTCAAGGCCCGGAAACGACGTCCGAGCTGCAGCCCGTAGTCCATGTAGTTGACCACTTCCTGTTCGGCCGTCTTCAGGTATTCGGGGACCAGAGAGAACGTTTCCTTGAGAATGTCCGGCTTCCGTGTGTAGAGGACGCTGCAGTCGATCGGGGTGAAGAGCCACTTGTGCGGATTCACCACGATCGAATCGGCGTTGTCGATGCCCTTCCAGATCCAGCGGTACTCGGGAACGATCGTCGCCGATCCTGCATACGCGCCATCCACGTGCAGCCAGATCCCCTCACGCCGGGTGAGCTCACCGATCTCCTCGAGCGGGTCGACGGCGGCAGTGGAGGTGGTCCCGAGAGTGATGGAAACCGCCACGGGTATGACGCCTGCTGCGCGATCCTCCTGAATCGCCACCCGCAGTGCATTCGGATTCATTCGGAACTCTGAGTCGGTTTCGATCTTCCGCACGCCGCGCTGGCCGAACCCGAGTGCGAGCGCACCCTTCTCGATCGATGAGTGAGCCTGGTCGGAACAGTAGATGCGCATCTGCGGGAGCGTCCGACCGGTCATTCCTTCGCTGCGGATCGAAAATCCAGTCGCCTCTCTCGCCGCAGCGAGTGCGAGGAATGAATTGATCGACGCGGTGTCGTTGATGATTCCGAAGAGGCCCGCGGGGAGGCCGAGCGCCTGACGCAGCCAGTCGAGTGCGAGGATCTCGAGCTCGGTGACGGCGGGAGAGGTCTTCCAGAGCATCCCGTTGACGTTCAGAGCGGAAGAGAGGAGCTCACCGAGAACTCCGGCCTGGGAGCCGGTGATCGAGAAGTACGCGAAGAAGCCGGGATGGTTCCAGTGCGTGATACCCGGGAGAATCTTCTCCTCGAACTCCCCGATCAGCGCATCGAACGATTTCCCTTCGTCGTGAGGTGAGGTGCCGAACTTCGACAGCACCTCTCCGGGCTGCACTTTCGACAGCACCGGGTACTTCCCGTCTCGCTGTTCGAAATAGTCGGCGATCCAGTCGATGAGGCGATGACCAGCCTCCCGGAATTCTGTGGTGTTCGGATCGAGTGTTTCGTCGCTCATGGGGCGACATTATGTCACCGCCGCCGAGCGTGGCATGCTACCTTCCCGGGGTGATCAGAGAGTCGCCGGAGCGCCAACGCAAACTCCTCGACCTCCGCACCGGCGCGGCAGTGACGGTGCTCGCCCTCCTCTTCATCGGCGGGTTCCGGATCGCGTACGTGCAGGCGTTCTTCGTGGATCGCCGCGAAATGGGTGCGAGATTTCAGCGAATTCCCGATTTCACTGCCCAGGGCTATCCGCGTTTCCTGCGGCAAGTGAAAGAAGCGACTGCGCCCGGTGATTCGATCGCCATCGTCGTCCCGATGAAGAGCTGGCACCACGGCTACTCCTACGCCTACTACCGCGCGACATATCTCCTCGGTGACCGGCGCGTTCTCCCGCTGATGAACGATCAGGACTCCTGGACTCCGGAAGTACTCCGTCATGCCGAGTACGTCGCGGCGTGGCGCGAGACGCCCACCATCCCCGGATTCCGGCTCGTCCGCACCACGGACGAAGGAGCGATCTACCGGAGGACGCGATGACTCCGACGCTTCTCGCCATTCTCCAGATTCTGATCCTCGGGATTCCGTTCGCCATTCTGACCGGCCGCCGCCGGTGGCGCACCACACTCGGACTCTCGTTCCTGTTCGGTTGTGGAGTCGTCTCTCTGGTGCTGCTCTCTTTTTCACTCGCCGGAGTTGCCTGGTCGGTTCCACGCGTCACGATCGCCTCTCTGTTGCTTTTCGTCGTCGCCTTCGCATTGGTGTTGCGAGGAGGCCCCCATGCGAACGGCAACACGGCGATGGAGACCGGAGCCTCGCCGGCCGGGATTGCAGCTCTCACTATCGATCTCGCAACCCTTCTCCTCGTCGCCGGATATGCCCGGTTCGCAACGCTCGCCTCTCCATGGCCTTGGGACTTCTGGGCGATCTGGGGGCTGAAGGGCCAGCAGTTCTGGATCTCGAGAGGAATCGATTTCGCGTTTCTCGCCGAACCGATCCACGTCTACTTCCATCCGGCCTACCCACCGCTCCTCCCCTTGCTCTTCGACTTCATCGCACTGGTCGGCCGGGGCTGGAACGACCGGTGGCTCGGAATTCTGTACGTGGCGTTCGCCGCGGCAATTCTCCTCATCGTCCGGGACGCACTGAGCGAAGAATGGCGGAGTGAAACGACGGCGGCGGTCGGAACGCTCCTCCTCGCCGGACCGGTGATGTCACCCTGGATCGGGGTCGCCGAGCTCCCGCTCCTGGCGATGTTCCTCCCCGGTCTGCTCTTCGTCCGTCGCGGTCTGAAGCTCGACCGCTCGCGAGACGTGATCGCCGGGGCGGTGCTCCTGGGCCTCGGTGCGCTGACGAAGAACGAAGGCTTTGCCATGGCCGTCGCGGCCTGCGCATCAGTGCTTCTTTCCGGTCGAGCGAGTCGAAGACGATGGGGAGAGATCTCCCTCTGCTTCGTGCTCCCTGCGGTATGGTTCGTCGCGAGCCGCGCGCACGGGCTTCACGAAGACCTCTTCGCCGGCCATGCGCTACGACGCCTGGCGCAGGGTGCGGGAGAGCTCGGCGTGCGTGCTTCCCTCGTGCTCCACTCGCCGATCGAGCAGCCACTCTTCTGGGTCGCCGCGGTCGCCGCACTCCTGGTTGCCGGGATGAAGACGATCAGCCGGGAGCGCTTTCTTCTGGGAGCGGCCACATTCCAGCTCTGCTTCTACTTCGCCGCGTATCTGGTCACACCCGCCGACGTCGCGTGGCACGTGGAGAACTCCTGGGGCCGGATCACTGCTCCGGTGGCGGTGCTCCTCGGCTATGTCGCCGTCGCGATGATGCTCGGCGTCATACGGGAAAGAGTCGATTCACGAGCGCTCGACACTGAGTGAACGGGCGCCTGCGAGATTCGCACTGGCGTCTCTGCTGCGGAGGGGGATAGCGACCTTTCGGCGCGGAGGACGTACGAAGAGTCTCTGCGGATCAGAACGCGCCGCGGCCGGAGAGAACCACCGGAATGGTGCGGAGCATGATCTTGAGGTCGAGAATCGGGGACCAGTTGTCGATGTACTGGAGATCGAGCTGCATCCAGCGATCGAAGTCGACGTTGTTCCTGCCGCTCACCTGCCAGAGGCACGTCAATCCCGGTTTCATCGAAAGGCGGCGCCGCTGCCAGGTCTGGTAGCGCCAGACTTCTTCCGGAATCGGCGGACGCGGACCGACGATACTCATGTCGCCGCGGAGGACATTCCAGAGTTGCGGAATTTCGTCGAGCGAGAACTTCCGAAGGATCTTCCCGACCGGAGTGACGCGAGGATCGTTCTTCACCTTGAACACCGGCCCCGACATCTCGTTGAGATGCTCGAAATCGATTCGTCTCTGATGCGCATCCGCAATCATCGTGCGGAACTTGTACAGCGTGAAAATACGGCCGTTCAATCCGATCCGCTCCTGCTTGAAAAGAACGCCGCCGGGCGAACTGAGTTTGATGATCAAGGCAGAGATGCCGACGACCGGCGCCGCCAGAATGAGCAGCACGGCCGAAAGAACGACGTCGATCGCCCTCTTCATCGCGAGCTGCTCGATATCGGACGGCGTGGTCGAAAACGTCAGCAGCGGAATTCCGTCGAGGTCTTCGAGCTCGACCCGTGCCAGCCGGCTGGGGAAGAAGTTCATCGCCACCCGGGTCCGGATCCCCAGCTCCTCCGCAAGGAGAAAGACCGAACGTATCGACTCGAGCTTGCGGCGCGGAACGGCGAAAATGATCTCGTCGATCGCATCCCGCTGCCCCTCGATGCCGTGCTCGATGATCTTCCGCAGATCGGCCATCGTCCCGAGCACGCGGAACCGTCCCCACCCGTTCGGCAGGCGGTGACCGTCGGAGATGAAACCGAGAATCCGGTAACCCCAGTACTGGTGCCCTTCGATCAGACTCACGATCTCACGGGCACGCCGGCCCGTCCCGACGATGAGGATGGTCCGGTAATTCATTCCCCGTGCGCGCACGTAGCGGGCGAGTGCCCGGACGACGAGTTTCTCCGAGAGAAGGAAGAGCGTCGAAAAGCCACCGAAGAGAACGAACCAGCTTCGGGAGAGCTGGGGCAGCGGAACGAACCACGCGATCGTCGCGAGGAAGACGATGCCGACGAAACAGATCCGGAGGATCGCCACCGCTTCACTCTTCAGAGGGATGGTCCGGTGGCTGTGGTAGCTGCGGTTGTTGAAGAGCAGCAGTGACCAGATAATCACCACTATGGGGAAGATCTTCAGGTATTGGGCGAGCGGAAAGAGGCCCGTCGGGAAGTCCCGGGGATCGAGAAGCGGGAAAAAGAAGTCGCGGGAGTAAAACGCGGCGAAGAACGCCGCCGCGACGAGAAGGACATCGACCAGATATACGATTCGAGCAACGAGTTTCGCTTGCTGCTTGAGCATCGTTACCTCTGCCGCCCGGACGCCATGCCACCCCGGGGCCGCCGGTGACCCGGTCGATCCGCGCCCACTTTAGCCGTTCTGGTCATCTCGGTCAAACTCAACAGGTGCAGGGACTTCCGGCTCGCCTTCGGACGGCTGAACCGTCTCGACCGATAGATACGCGTCCCGCCAACAAAACGTCTAGTCCGCCCTCGAATTTCCTCCGAAACGCTTCCGTCACCGCAGCTCGCGAAAGAGTTTCTCGTACCGGTCGGTGACTCCTTCCCACCCATAGAGGTGCAGCGCACGGCGGCGCGCGGGCGGCCGGAGGTTCTCGATGTCTCCGGGTCGACTCAGAAGCTCGCGAAGGAGCGCGGAAAGGGTCTCACCTTCGCCAAGGCTGAAGTAGCGGACCGCATCTCCCCCCACCTCTCGGTTCTCGGGCGTGCCGTTGGCGAGGACTGCGCCTCCCGAAGCCATCGCTTCGATCAGGGCGGGGTGCGTCCCTCCGATTTCGGTCGCCTGGATGTAAAGGAGGGCATTCCGCTGCAGGGTGCGGTAGTCGATCCCGTAAACGGCTCCCGGAAAGAGAACCCGCTCGTCAGCCGCACTCCGCACCCGGGCGATGTAGTCTTTCGCGTAGGGCGCATCACCGACCATCACCAGGGGAAGCTCCGCTCGGATCCGCCCGTACGCTTCGACCACCTCGAGGGCGTTGTTCTCGGGCTCGAAGCGGCTGACGTACAGGAGATACCGCCGGGGCAGAATTTCCAGTCTCCGGAGAATGTCGCTTTCGCTCTCTTCGGGAAACTCGCAGCCGTACGGGATCACTCGGGCCTGACACCCGAATTCGGTCCGGTAGTAATCCGCGATGACGCTCGCATCCGCGACGAGTGCATCCGAGCGGGAGACCGAGAGCGCCTCGCCGGCGTGGTAGACCATCCGGCCGAGCGCGTTCCACTTCTTCCGTTTCCGCTCGATCCCGTCGACGTTGATCGCGACCGGAATTCGGGCGGAGCGCAGCAACGGGAGGACGAACGCGTTCGCAGCGTTGCAGACGAGCGCAACGTCATAGGCCTCACTCATCGCGTGGAGGCCCGACACGAGAGTATGGGTGACGGTCTCGAGGTACTTGTGGCCGAAGGCGGGGAGATCGACGCGCCGGATTCCTTCCCACTCGCGGGGCGCGTCAGGGTAGAGAGCGGCGCGACAGTAGACAGTGACCCGGTGCCCGCGAGCGACCAGTCGCTTCCCCAGCTCCGCGGCGAACGTCTCGAATCCTCCATAGCGAGGCGGGACTCCGCGGGTTCCGAGGATCGCGACCGAGAGTTTCGGGCCCTCGCTCACCATCCCCTGAACCACCGCGCGATCTCGCGATCCGGAACTCTCCGTCTCGACTGGACGACTCTTCGCTTCTGCATCGCCTCGCGGCGATGTTGCCACAACCAGCGCAGTGCCGGAAGAGAGGACCGCTCAACGGTCAGGGTCGCTCCGATCACCGTCGCGTCACGCAGCAGCTCGAACGGAAAGTTTCTCAGCGCGACTCCCGCGCCTTCGTTCGAGATCCGGAGCAGAAAGCGGTTCTTCACCGAGTGCATGTTGATCGCCGACGGAAGTGAGCGCCGGACTTCCGGGGTGACCCGCCGCACGTGCCATCCCACCGCCGCCGGAACCGAGAGAGCGCACCACCCGAAGAGCCTCCCTCTCCAGGAGAGGTCGGCATCCTCCCGGTACGCAAAAAAGTTCTCATCGAAGACCTGACCCTCAATCGCTGCGTCATCGAGGAACGACCGACGGTAGAGAGCCGCAGCGCCGGAGACACCGAACACTTCCTGCGTGACTGTGTCGTTGCGGTCGTCGGTCCCGGCACCGATGTCGAGATGGCGGCCGCTCCGGGTCATCCGAATCCCGAGGGAGTCGACGACGGAGGTCGGCTCGATCCCGCCGCCGATGCCACGCAACAGCTTCCCGGTGGCCGAGCCGAACCGTTCTCCCGCACCTTCCAGCGCCCGGACCAGACTCTCGACGTAGTCCGGTGCGAGATAGACGTCGGGGTTGAGAAGGAGAACCCACTCGCCGCTCGCATGTGCGATCCCCTGGTTCGCGGCCGGGGCGAAACCGGCGTTCTCGCGATTGCGGACGATCCGGAGCGGAACACCGGAGCTCTCGAGGATCGCGACCGATTCATCGGAAGAGGCGTTGTCGATGACGATGACTTCGAGCTCGCCCCAGCTCTGTCCGGCGATCCCCTCGAGACAGCGCCGGAGCCACGTGGCGCTATTCCATGTGATCAGGACGACGGAGACTCTTCCCATCGACGGAACGCTTCTCCCAGCACCCGGCGATAGGCGCGAAGGGTCTCACGGCGGCGGAGTGGTGAGCGGCCGAGACCGGCCGCGGTGGCGAGGATGCGGAGGCTCATGCCGAGGAGCGTCGCGATCCGGAGCAGCTCCACGTCACCGCGACGGAACCACTTCGATGCGTAGAGCGCGAGGTTCCGGTACCAGATCGAAAGAAACTCGGCGAACTCGACGTGGTCGAGACAGACGCCGCCGCGGTGCGTCGCACGTGCCGACGGCACGAGGTGAATCGCACCGCCACTCTCCCACAGCCGGCGACAGAGGTCGACGTCTTCGAACCAGGCCGGGAAGAATCGCTCGTCGAACGAGCCCACACGCTGCAGAACGGAACGGCGGACCATCAACGCCGCCCCGGCGGGTTGCTCGACCGCTTGAGGCAGAGAGATGTCGAGATCGCGATAGCGGTAGCTGTGAGCCGCGCCGTTCGACGGAATCAGTTCGTCCAGAAGGAGCAGATCCGAAACGAGGGAACGAACCGTCGGGAATCGCCGGAGCTGGAACTCACGCTGGGGAAGCCCGTCTTCCCCGTGAAGAAGTGGAGCGACGGCAGCGACCGCAGGCTCGCTGTCGAGATAGGAAGCGAGCGTCCGGACGGAATCGGGGTCGAGCTCGCAGTCGGGGTTGAGAAACAGGACGTACTCTCCCCGTGCACGCTCCAGAGCGCGGTTCATTCCGCCGGCGAATCCGCTGTTGGCGTCGTCGGAAGCGACGCTGACCCGGTCGCGGAACCCTCTCGCGAGATCGACGGTTTCATCGGAGGAGGCGTTGTCGTGGACGATCACTTCCCATGGGACGTCGCCGCATGCCGCGGGAACGGCGCCGAGGCATCGCCCGATCCACGCCGCGCTGTTCCAGGTCACGATGAGAACCGAAACCTTGGGGGCGAGCTCCGGCCGCGGTGCCGCTGTACCCGGCTTCTCCGCACGGAGAGGGACGACCGGGCGCTGCCGTGCGAGTTCCGCAATCGTCATCGTGCTGATCGCCATCCTTCGATTCTTTCGATCAGGGGAGCCGCCACGCTCCTCCAGAGGAACCGGGAACGGACCCGTTCCATACTCTTTACGGACCTCGCGTGAGAAACGTCGTCCTCGACCATCCGCCTCATCCCCTCGACCACCGATTCGAGGTCACCCGCCTCCGTCACGATCCCGAGTCCTTCCTCGTTCACGAGGTCTGCCGCGAACCCCCCTCGGGTTGCGATGACCGGAACTCCGCACCAGAGCGCATCGAACAAACGGGTACGAATGGAGAATTCCGCCTCCATGGTGCTCCGATGAAGCATGATCGCACCACGGCTGCCGAGAAGCCACCTTCCCCTCTCCGCGTACGGGACCCACTCGCGATTGAGAAGGACGCGGTCACCCGCCGCCCGGACTTTTTCTTCCATCCTTCCGGGCTTTCCGGCTCTTATGGATCCGGCATGAGGGCGGGCGCCGCCGAGAAAAAGGAGCCGGCATCGCGTTCCGCGCCGGTTCAGCTCGACCACGGCGTCGATCGCGAGCTCGGGGTCGAGCCATTCCCACATTCCTCCGCCCCAGATGATCACCGGGTCGCCATTCCTGATCATCGCCGGCGGCTCGCCGGAGGGAGGCTCATCGGGGATGCCGAACGGCACTTCCATCCACCGCTCGCTCCACCCCGCGGCTGTGCGCCGTTCACCCGCCCGGATGCCGGAGTAAAACCCGATTTGAGCTCGAGATGCTGCGACGAGCGCAGCTCCCGTCGCGAGCGCGCGTCGCAGCCGTCTCCATTCCATCGTCTCGTGCAGCCACTCCCGCGGCGAATGTGAGTCACGGTACAGCTCCCGCAGTTCGAGGACGTTCGGATCGAAGAGATCGAAGATCACCCGCTGCGAACCCGCGCGGCGGAGGAGTGCATCCTCCGGCTGGCCGATCAGAACGTCCGCGCCGCTCAAGGCCCGAGCCGCGTCCTCCGATCCGAGCCGCAGCGGCGCAGCCTTCTCTTCGCCCGGAGGAACACCATCGAGCCGGGCGATGAGTGTCGTCTCGAACCGCGCAGCGAGCTCGCGGGCGAGATGCCAGGCCCGGATCCCCGGACCGGCCATCTGCTCTCCGACGACGTCGGCGGTGTAGACGACGACCTTCATCGGTTCGGGAGATACCACAATCGTTGAGCGAAAGACAGGTTGCGACAGGGAGGTCCGGGTCGCGAGACGCGATCCGCGGCCGCCGGGGGGGCTACCCGATCCTGCGGATCAGACCGTCGAACACGCCTCGCACGATCGTCGCCGCTTCCCGGATGCGGATACGGGAGAGCGCCCGTACGATCTGGCGGAAATTCTCGTTCAGCAGTGCTGCGAGCCGTCCGGCGCGGTGAAGTCTCCAGACCCAGTAGCGGTTCCGGACCCGCAACCGCGGCGCAGCCGGGAGGCGGAAAGCGGAACGCGACGCGCCATGCGTCGCGAGAGGCTGCGGCTCGAGCGCCACTCTCCACCCGCGCTCGGCCAGCCGGGCTGCGAGCTCCACGTCTTCGTAATACGCGAAGAACGCCGGGTGGAGTACGTCGTCGCGGATGGCGACGTCTCTGAGCGCCGCGCTCCGGAAGAGTGCCGCGGTCGCGGAGACTCCCCACGGAGCGACCGGATCGAGCTCTGCGATCGGGCGGCCGTGCCCCTGCTGGACGATCCGTCCTTCGGCAATCACCACACCCGCACCATCGACACTTCCATCCGCGGATCGGATGACCGACTGTGCTGCCGCGAGCCGGACATCGGCGTCGAAGATCCTGCGCAGGCTTTCCATCCAGCCGGGATCGAGGACCACGTCGTTGTTGATCAACGCGACGAAGGGTGCCGTCACCTGCTGCATCGCCAGATTCACGCCGCCCGTGAACCCGAGATTCTCCTCGCTCCGAAGGAGGGTCACTTCGAAAAGCCAGCGATGCCCGGCGACTCGCGTTGCGACCGGCTCGTCCGATCCGTTGTCGACCACGATGATCCGTCGCGGCGGAGAGCTCTGCCGCGCCAGCGAGTCGATGCACTCGAGGAGCATCGCTCCTCCATCGAGATCGAGAACAACTACCTCCACGTCATTCATGCTCGATCCGATCGACGATCGCCTCCCCCGAAACGGCGAGGATCGAATGCTCCTCCCGGGCCGGCACCTGAATCCGGAACGGAAGAAACCTTCCGTCGGTCGGTGGAAGCGTCACCACTTTGCCATCCACGTCGAGGGTCACGTCTCCATCCGACGAATACCACAGCAGCGAGCTGCCGCTGCGGAATCGGAACTCGAGACGCGATCCGGGCGTCAGTCTCCAACCTCCGGTGTAAAGGAAGCGGGCGACGGTCCACCGTTTCGGATACAGCTCTCCCCCCTCGCGGATCACGTGGGCATCTTCGAACTGCACCACCGCCGCTGGCTGCATCCCGAGGCGGAATCCTCCGGCGATCACCAGGGCAGCGACGGCCACACTGAACGAATGTTTCGGCTCCATCCGCCACTCGCGTCTCCGCGTCAGCGCACCGATGATCACTCCAGCCGCGAGGATCGCCGACGCGATCACAGCGGCCTCGTTCACCCGGACGAAGCTCGGAAGGAGCCGGGAGAAATCGGCGTGGTAGAGATGGGAAAGATATTCGCCGAAGCGGCTCTCGCCGTTCTCGATGTGAAAGAGGCCGAACGGATATGCGATCCCGTAAGCCGTGAGCCCCATGGTCCAGAGCGCGATCCAGGGGAAGAATCCCCGCCGGACGAGTTTCTCGATCACCGTCGCGGACGCGATCGCGAGAAGGGGTACGAGAAAGACGATGTAACGCAGCGGAGGGGCCCACCCGCCGTGCCATTCGGCGCGCGGGAAGAGAACCACGAGATAAGGGATCACGCCGATGGCGCCGATCTTCACTCCTTCCGGAAGGCGGACCCACTGCAGCAGCGCCAGGGCTCCGGCGAACCAGAGCGGAGCCTGAAAGAGGAGTCCGCGCTGTGCATCGAGAAGCGTTCCGAACATCCCGATCAGATACCGGGTCGACACGAGGGGAAGCAGCTCTCCCGCTGCATGAACACCGAGCGGCCGGCCCGAACTGAACCAGAGAACAGCGAACGGGATCGCGAGCAACGGGAGGGTCCACGCGGCTCGCGTCCACCGCTCCCTCTGGCGGGCGAGCAGCACGAGCGCGAGCGGTGCCGCGATGAGGAGAAGGCGAAGCTTGAGGAGAGCGAGTAGAAGGAGCCAGACGCCCGCCGCCGTGGTGCGGCGGCTTCGAATCGCGCGGACGGACTGCACGAAAAAGAAGGCTGCCGGAACGGCCGGCCAGATCCGGAGCGAGTAGTCGATCACCGGAGGTCCGAATGCGAGGAAGGGCCACACCAGCAGCGCCGCGCGTCTCGAGACTCCTTCCTCCTCGAGCCATCGCAGTGTCGACCAGACCAGCAGGGCCCCGAAGAGAGCGATCGTCGCGACGGCACCCGGAATCCCGGCGACGGTGAGACCCGGAACGAGAAGGAGAGGAAGAAACGGCTCGTGCCGGGAGTACTGCTCGCCGTGAGATCCCCGCGGATCTCCCAGCTGCGGCCCCAGGTTCGGCCGCCCGACAGGCGAATGTGCGATCTCTGCGTACTGATTGGCGAGATCGAGATCGCCGTCATGGCGGATCGATTCCGCGATCAGAACGTAGTACGGCTCGTCGCCATCGAGCGGATAGCGGAGCACCGAAGGGATGAGAGCGAGATACACCGCTCCGGCCAGGAGCGCCGCGATCAGCGGTGACCATCTGAGGTTCCGGCTCTCCTCCGCCGTGACCGCGAAGGCCGCAAAGCCTGCGAGTTTCACGACGACGAAGATCCCGAGAGCGAGTGCCGGATCGATCTCGACTCGCAGAGCTCCGCGCAACAGCAGAAGCGCAACCACGAACGCGTACGACGCGGCGTCCCAGAGTGCGTACGGCTTTCGGACCGGTGCACGCAGAACGAGGTACGGAAAGGATGCGAGTATCGCTCCGAAGGCGCCAGCCGTGACGAGGAGAGCACTCATCGGGACGGCACCTCGACCGATTCGATCACGATTGCGGCGCCGGACGGAACATCACTACCGATTCTCACCGACACGGCACGGAGGGGCTCCGGCACCTTGATCCGAACCCGCCCCGTACCGCGGATCCAGGAACGGGGCCCCGAGCCCGTGATCTCGCCCGCCGGGCGGAACGGAATCGAATTTTCGGTACGAAACCACATCGAAGGACGGAACGCACCCCAGTCCGCGACGTCACCGATCCTCACCGTCCGCCGGAATCCGCGCCCTCTTCCATCGACCGCGTCGATGAATGCAACCGGAGTCCCGAGCTCTCCTCCCGCCAGATTCGTACCGGAGAGGAGGAGGTCGACCGTTCCGTCATTGCGGGGAAGGACGAACGACGCTTCCTTCGCCGGCGTCGCCTCCATCCCGACTTCGACCCGCCGCACGTCGGAACGCGTCGCGAGGAGCGCGAAGAACGCCGTCGCCGCAACGGCTCCGGTGACCAGCGCGCGGGGATCGAAGGCCGGCACGACGGCGATCGCCGCCACGAGCGCCAGCGACCAGATCGGAAGCGGGAGGGGGAATCCCGCGTCGATCGCTCCGCTCCACGCGATGAGAGCGAGCATCGCCGAGACGAATACCGCGAGAACCAGGGGGACACGCGAGAGGCGACGATCCGCCGTGACGGTCGCGATTGCAATGGCAGTGAGGGCGTAGAAGAGGCCGATCGCCGGACGTAGAACGACTGCACCCCCCGCAAGAAGGAGCACGACCAGACGGGCACTCCAGGGAGAGGCGGCGAGATCGGATCCGATCCCGGGATCGAACAGCACCGCCCGCGGGAGAACGAGCGACCCGATTTTCGTGAGCGCAACCGGAATCATGGGAGGCGTGAATGACGGCACTTCGCGCTTCACCAGGAGAAGTACGAACGGGACGACCGCAATCGGAATGGCCCACTTCCCGGCCAGCAGCGCAGCAGCAGCCAATGCCGTGAGAGAGATCACCGATGGCATCTTCATCGAACGCAGCAGCATCGCGAGAAGGAACGGCCAGACCAGGAGGCGCGCCGGCTCCACCGGTGCGCTGATCGAGATCGCGATGGCGAGAAGCAACCCTGCCGGACGAACGTAGCCGTCGTCCGCCATCGCCACGATCAGCGCGACCGAGCCGGCGAGCACCGCGGCGGCACTCCAGTCGAATCCGATCAGCCGGGCCGGTACCGCCGCCATCATCAGGAGGACGGACGCGTCGAACGTGGCGATCCCGCCCGCGCCGACCGACGAGATGATCGCTCCCGCCACCGACGCGAGCAGCAGCACTCCGAGAACCAGCATCCGCTCCGCCGGATGCGCGATCGCAATCTCCGCCAGCAGCATCAGGAGCGCCGGGACCGGCAGCGCTCTCCGGCTCACGACGCTCGAGCCGAACCAGGAAGCGAAGGCCGCTGATGCTGCGAAGAGCGGAAGGGCCGTGTCGACGGGCGTCTGGTCCGCGCGTGCCGACACGATCAGCCATGCGGCGAGCGCGACAGACGCTGCGAGTGCAGCCGCGCGGAGAAAGGAGATGGGAGTCCGGTCCACGGTCGGTTCTACGATTCCAGCACGTTTTCCGTCGGGTGCGCCACCCACTCCGGATCGAATCCTTCCGTCGCCTCGGGCAGGAGAACTCCACGATAGACGACCCGCGCGTCGCCCGAGAGGGTGAGAGCGCCGATGCGCGGCCCGTCGGCTGACGAGCCGCCGGAGAAGGTCACGGTCAGAATGACGCCGCTTCGCGTGCGGACACGTACCGGAGATTCGACCCGCCCCGAGATGGCGCTGACGGAGACCGACGCGACGACTCCGGACCCGCAGGCGAGGGTTTCTGCTTCCACCCCGCGCTCCCAGGTGCGGATGTCGAGATCGTTCCGTCCGCGAATGGTGACGAAGTTGACGTTGGCGCCGTCCGGCTGGAGATCTGGATGATGCCGGATCTCTCTTCCCAGCGCGTCGATGTCGCGCTCCCACAGTCCTTCCCGGACGAAGATCACGTAATGAGGCACTCCGACTCGCAGGAAGCTGCCGCGAATCTCACGTCCGCTTCGGATGGCGAGAGGACGGATCGCCTCGAATCCGGAAGGCGGCGAGATCGAGAGCGTCACGCGCTGGTCGACCACTTCGGCGGGAACCACCGCCGCGCCGGTCTCGATCGTCATTCTTCGCGATGCGATCACGTTGAGCAGAGCGAACCGCGCCGCGCAACGGGTGCCGTTGGCGCAGAAGTCCGCGAGCGATCCGTCCGCATTGAAGTAACGCATCCGAAAGGTCGCGCGGGCAGAGCTCTCGATCAGGATCAGACCATCCGCTCCGACTGAGAGCCGCCGGGTGCAGAGTTTTCGCGCGAGCGTCGACGGATCGCGAACCGCACCGCTGCGGTTGTCGACCACGACGAAGTCGTTGCCCGCCCCCGACATTTTGAAGAATTCGAGAGAGCCCGGGCCTCTGGATCCCGTGGATAGAGGTTTGAGCATCGGAATTTTTGCCTTCCCCGCATCCTTCCGAACGCAGACTGGCGTCGTGCGCCGCCGCGGTTCGGAACCCCGGGAGAGCGCGCTGCGTCAAACGGTAGAATACACGTTTCGTGCACGCGCGGGCATTGCCGTGAACCGCTCCGTCAGCGTGCACTCAGAACGACCGGAGGAGACATTGAAACGCTTCGCCGCCGTCGCGTCTGCCTTGCTCATGCTGCTCGAGGGGCTGCCGGCTTTCGCACAAACCGATCCGCAGCAAAAGCAACCGGGGTTCTCCGCCACCATCGACGTCCGGGTGATCAACATCGACGTCGTGGTCACCGACAAGAAGGGGAATCCGATCAAAGGTCTCAAGAAGGGCGATTTCGAAGTCCTGGAGAACGGAACCCCGCAGAAGATCACCAACTTCTCGGAGATCTCCGTACCGGCCCAGCCGCCGACGAAGAAGCCGGTGGAACCGGAGGTCAAGGCCGCGCCCGCCGTTCCGGTACAGGTTCCGGAGAATCAGAAGCGGAAGATCATCATCTTCGTAGACAACCTCTCGCTGAATCCCTTCAACCGCAACCGCGTCTTCGATTCGATGGAGAAGTTCGTGAAGACCGCCATGCGTCCCGGAGACGAGGCGATGGTCGCCACCTGGAACCGGAGCATGAAGGTACGGGTCCCGTTCACCACCGACTCCGAGCAGATCACCCAGATGCTCGAAGGAATCAAAGGTGAGAGCGCATTCGGAGTTCACAACCTCAGCGACCAGAAGCAGACCCAGGATCAGATCCGGGATGCTCAGAGCTACGACCAGGCAGTGGCTGCGGCACGCCAGTACGCACAGTCGGTCGAGCACGACCTCCGTCAGACCGTCTCGGCGGTCAACGGATTGATGACCACCCTCGCCGGCGTGGAGGGAAAGAAGATCATGGTCATGACCAGTGAAGGCTTTCCCATGCAGCCGGGGAAGGACATGTTCTACTTCATCGACGACATCCAGCGCGAGAAATCGAACTGGCAGGGTCGGGGGTCGAGCCTCCTGGAGGGAATGAGCTTCAATTCGGCGGGATTGATCCAGTCGCTCGCCCGGACCGCCAATGCGAACGGCATCACCCTCTACACGCTCCACGCGGGAGGACTCAGCGCATACGGCGCCGGCGCCACCGCGGAGAACCGCTCACCCGTCTCCTACAACGTCCAGCAGGCAGCTCTGTCGAACAGCACCGACTCCCTCCAGCTTCTGGCGCAGATGACCGGCGGCCTCGCGACGGTCGGCACCAACAATTTCGACGGAGCGTTCAATCAGATCGAGAACGATCTCGAGCATTACTACTCCATCGGATACCGCGCAGGAACCGAACGGGTCGACCGGCAGAGAGGCGTCGCCGTCCGGATGAAGAACCGGAACTACGTCGTCCGTGCGCGGCAGACCTTCGTCGAGAAGTCCGTTCCATCGGAGATGAACGATCGAGTGATCGCCAACATCTTCTATGAAGGCCAGCCGAACGACCTGAACATCACCGTCACCACCGGACAGCCGGTCTCGGTGGAAGAGGATCGCTTCAAGGTCCCGGTCGAAGTCCACATTCCGATGGACAACCTCACCTTCCTTCCGCAAGGCGAGATGAACGTGGCCAGTTTCACCGTCTACTTCGTAGCCGCGAACCAGCTCGGAGACATGAGCGACGTGACCCACCAGTCGCATCAGATCCGTCTGTCGAAGAGTGAGCTGGAAAAGGCCAAAGGGGACTACTACACATTTTCGGCGGAGCTGCTGCTCGAGAAAGGACCGAACAAGATCTCGGTCGGAGTGGTGGACGACGGCTCGTACGTGACCGGATTCCGGCGGCAGAACATCCTCGCGGCCGATCTGCGCTGACGCGCGAGGCGCGGGTGATGCGACGCATCCTGTTCACGCTGCAGTACCTCGGGACTCGCTATGCGGGATGGCAGCGCCAGACGAACGCCGTCGCCGTGCAGCAGGTATTCGAAGATGCGCTGCGGAGGATGTTCCGCATCGACGTGACCGTGCATTCGGCAGGGCGAACGGATTCGGGCGTTCACGCCCGCGCTCAGCGGGCGCACGCAGATCTCCCGTTTGTCATCGAGGAAAGAGGGTTGATCCGCGGGCTGAACGACCTCCTCCCGCGAGACGTCCGGATCACCGAAGCGCGTGAAGTCGATCCGGCGTTCCATTGCCGTTTCGAGGCACGTGGAAAACACTACTCGTATTGGATCTGCAACAGCTCCGTCGAAGACCCCTTCCTCTCCGCGACTCACGCATGGGTCCCGGCACGGCTCGAGATCGCACGGATGCGGGCCGCGGCGGCGCCTCTCATCGGACGGCACGACTTCCGTTCGTTCACCGTCCTCGCCCCCGAGGTCTCGTCCACCGAGCGAACGCTGCACGCGCTCGCCGTGCAACGCCAGGGCGAAGTGGTGCGGATCGACGTGGAGGCCGAC
Organism: uncultured Acidobacteriota bacterium; assembly: GCA_963741955.1. Taxonomy (GTDB): domain Bacteria; phylum Acidobacteriota; class Thermoanaerobaculia; order Gp7-AA8; family Gp7-AA8; genus CAVUKB01. Next base: position 1,162,431 of record CAVUKB010000007.1, on the reverse strand, counting down.
GGCTTCCTTCGCTTCATGGTCCGGCGGATCGCCGGCCTGCTGATCGAGGTCGGCCGTGGAAAACTCGAGCCCGAATCGGGACGCCGCGCTCTCGAGCCGGAGTTCGGAGAAGCGAGGTGGACTGCACCTCCTCATGGCCTGTTTCTGGAAGAAGTTTTCTATGAAAGCATCCCCTTCCTGAGCGGGGGCGAGAGCGCTGCAGGAGCGGACGGTTGGCCGGAAAACGCTGTGCTAAGATGAGCTTTCAACGATGATCGACGTCTCCAAACTGGCCGAACCGGGATCCGTCGAAGAGAAGCTGCTCGAACGGATCGACTTCACCAGACTTCCCAGGCACGTCGCGGTGATCATGGACGGAAACGGCCGCTGGGCGAAGACGCGGCGGCTCCCACGCGTCGAAGGGCATCGGGCGGGAATCGCTTCGGTACGGGAGATCGTCGAAACTGCGGCGCGCCTCGAGCTTCCGGTGATCACGCTCTACGCCTTCTCGGTGGAGAACTGGAAGCGGCCGCGGTTCGAAGTGGCCACGCTGATGATGCTGCTCAAGGAGTATCTCCGGAAGGAGCTCACCACTCTGATGGAGAACAACATCCGCTTCTCCCCGATCGGACGGATTCAGGGACTCGAGGAGAGCGTGCAGAAAGAGCTCCGGTTCGCGCAGGAACAGACCGCCGGCAACACCGGTCTGCTGTTCCAGATCGCCCTGAATTACGGCGGTCGCGCGGAGATCGTGGACACGGTCAACCGGATCATGACCATCCTCCGCGAGAAGGATCTCGACGACTTTCGAGTCGACGAGGAGTTCTTCGCGAGCCATCTCTACGCCGGCAACATCGCCGATCCGGATCTTCTGATCCGTACCAGCGGTGAGCTCCGCGTCTCCAATTTCCTCCTCTGGCAGATCGCCTATTCGGAGATCCACGTGACGAAGGTTCTCTGGCCCGACTTCCGGCGCCAGCACCTGTTCGAGGCGATCGTCGATTTCCAGGCACGGGAGCGCCGCTATGGAGGAGTTGCCGAGCCGGAGTCGGAGATCTTCATCGAAGCCGACGAGAATCGCGTCTGAACCGCATGGCCGAGACCAGCGTACCTCCACCTCCCGCTGTTGCGAGCCGAACGCGGTTCACGAGAGAGATCACCTCGCTCGTCGCGGCTCCTCTGATCATCTGGATCATCGGCTGGGCGCCACACGCCGTCTTCGTCGGCACCATCGGTCTGATCAGCGGCCTCGCGCTGCTGGAGTTTCTGGTCCTCGGCGAAAAGAAGGGGTATCCGGTTCAGAAGATCCTTTCCATTCTGCTGATGTTTTTTCTCCTCACTGCATTCATCATCCCGCACGTGTCGGTGGAGCTCGGAGTTTTCGCCGTCCTTCTGGTTCTCCCCGCGGCTTTCGTCTTTTCGCGGTCGTCGCTGGAGGCGGCGCTCCCGGCGACTGCAGTCTGCGTTCTGGGAACTCTTTACGTCGGAATGCTCGCCGGATCATTGATCCGTTTGCGCCTCGACTTTCCTCCGAACGGTGCCGCGCTGATCTTCTTTCTCCTCCTCGTGGTCTGGCTCGGAGATGCCGGCGCGTATTACGTCGGCTCGAAGTTCGGGAAACACAAGCTGTCACCCCGGGTGAGCCCGAAGAAGACTGTCGAAGGCGGTATCGGCGGCGTCGCAACCTCCGTGACCGCGGCGATCATCATCCACTTCACGTTCTTCCCCGCGTTTCCGCTCGGCCATGCCATCATCGCCGCGGCGATCCTCTCCGTGTCGGGAATCGTGGGTGATCTCGCGGAATCGCTCTGGAAGCGTTCTGCCGCAGTGAAAGACTCCGGAGCGCTGATCCCCGGACACGGTGGATTTCTCGATCGTTTCGACTCGATCCTCTTCACGGCACCGATCCTGTACGCCTACTGGTTCCTTCTGACGTACGGATTGAAGACTTTCTGACATGCGAACTCTCTCCATCCTCGGAAGTACCGGCTCGATCGGCAGGAGCACCCTGGCGGTGGTCGATGCCTATCCCGGGCAGCTCCGGGTGGCCGGACTCGCCGCCGGGTCGAACGTACGTCTTCTCGCCGAGCAGATACGGACCTACCAACCCGAAGTGGTCTCGGTCCGGGGGGAGAAGGACGCGAGGGATCTGAAGGAGTTCCTCTCGGGCGAACGTGGACCGACGATCCTCCACGGAGGGGAAGGGGCGACGGCGATCGCCACCCTCCCGGGCGCCGACACGGTGATCGCCGGAATCGTCGGCGCCGCCGGTATCCCACCCGTTTACGCTGCACTCTGCAGCGGCAAGCGAGTCGGCATCGCGAACAAGGAAGTCCTGGTGGCGGCCGGAGACGTGATGACCCGCGCCGCGGAGAAGTTCGGCGGAGAGATTCTCCCGGTCGACTCCGAGCACAACGCCCTCCATCAGGCCCTCCGCTGCGGCGCAAAATCCGAGGTCGCCCGGATCATCCTCACCGCCTCGGGAGGTCCGTTCCTCCGGCGCGACCTCGAGACGTTCGGTGAGATCAGCATCGAGGACGCGCTCAAACATCCGACCTGGAAAATGGGAAACAAGATCTCGATCGACTCGGCCACCATGATGAACAAGGGGCTGGAAGTGATCGAGGCGAAGCATCTCTTCGGCTTTCCGGCCGACCAGATCGACATCATCATCCACCCGCAGTCGATCGTCCATTCCATGGTCGAGTACGTCGACGGTTCGATCATCGCGCAGATGTCGACCACGGACATGAAGTTTCCGATTCAATACGCTGTGTTCTATCCAGTTCGGAATCCCGCTCCGTTCGCACGTCTCGATCTCGCGAAGATCAGCCGTCTGGAGTTCGTCCCGGTCGACCATCATCGCTTTCCCGCCGTATCGCTGGCCTATGCAGCCCTTCGCGCCGGAGGATCGATGCCGGCGGTGCTGAATGCCGCGAACGAGATCGCGGTCGCCCGATTTCTCGCCGGTGAGATTCCGTTCGTCTCGATCGTCGAGATCGTCGACCAGGTGCTGGAGAGACACGCCGGAAAGACCTTGCCGCTCGGCTCCGTTGAAGAGGCGCTGGAGTGGGACCGGTGGGCCCGCAATGAAGCGAGAGGAATCACTGTTGCAGGACGCGGGTTGAACTCAGCATCGAAATCGCGGGACCGCTAATGGCATCGAGCATTGCAACCAATCTCATCGCAGTCGTCATCGTCCTCGGGTTCCTGATCTTCGCGCACGAATCGGGACACTTCCTGATGGCGAAGCTCTTCCGCGTCCGGGTTCTGATCTTTTCGTTCGGATTCGGAAAGCGCCTCTTCGGATTCGAGAAGGGCGGCACCGACTACCGCGTCTCGCTGATTCCGCTCGGCGGATATGTCCGCATGGCCGGCGACATGCCGGAGGAAGAGCGTGAAGGAACTCCGTACGAGTTTCTCTCCAAGCCCAAGTGGCAGCGCTTCGTGATTCTCGTCGCCGGGCCGATGGCGAACATCCTGATCGCCATTCTTTTTCTCGCCTGGCTGAACATGGCAGGGACGGAAGTGCTTCGGGATCAGGAAGCGAGACTCGGGCGCGTGGTTCCCGACAAACCTGCTGCCACGGCGGGCCTCCGGAAGGGCGACATCATTCTCTCCGCCGGTGGTGAGTCGATCCGTTCCTGGGACGATCTGAAGCTCGCAGTCGGAATGAATCCGGGCCAACAGATCCGAATCGTCTTCGAACGGGACGGCACACGCCACGTCACTCATCTCGTACCCGAACGCGTGGTCACGAATTACGGCGTCACCGGACTCGCGGGGGTCCTCCCCTGGATCAGTAACGAAGTCGGCCGGGTCAAACCAGGATCGGCCGCCGACCGTGCAGGTCTCCGTAGTGGGGATCGGATCGTCGGAGTGGCAGGGCATCCGGTCGACCAACTCGTGGAGCTCGAAGACCTCCTCGGGAAGCGTCCCGGCATGCCGGTCGGAATCGAAGTCGAGCGCGCGGGGAAGCGACTCGATCTGACCCTTCCGGCGCAGCGCTCGAAGAAGGAGACCTGGCCGGGGTTCATCCCGCCGACGAAGCTGCAGGTCTACGGTCCGGTCGAGGCGTTTCAGGAGAGCATCGATCAGAACGTGAAGATGCTCAAATACACGTTCGCGGTGCTGGGAAGACTTTTCCGTGCTCAGGGAAGCATGAAGGATTTCAGTGGCCCGATCTCCATCGCTCGCATCTCGGGCGAGATGCTCCGCACCGGATGGAAGGCGCTGGTCTACCTCATGGCCGCCATCTCCCTGCAGCTCGGAATCATGAACCTCCTCCCGATTCCGGTGCTCGACGGGGGTCACATCATGATTCTCGCCGTGGAGACTGTTGCGCGACGCGATCTCTCCATCCAGGTGAAAGAACGGATCCAGCAGATAGGCTTCGCCGTTCTCGCCGCGCTGATGATCGTGGTCCTCTACAACGACGTGATCCAGAACTTCATGTCTGTGACCAGGGGATGAGCGAGTGGTGCGAGCTGAACGCTCGCACCACCCTGTTCCTCAGATCTTCCTTACCAGCTTCACGATCAGTACGATGACTGCGATGACGATCAGGATGTGGATCAGTCCGCTGGTAACGTGAAACACGGCGAAGCCGAGGATCCACGCAATGAAAAGGACGATGATGATCGTCCAGAGTAAACCACCCATGAGCTTCTCCTTCCGCCCGGGGGAAAAGCGACGAGTGTGCCAGCTCTTGCGGAACGACCGCATAAGGGGCAAATTCGGAACCAAACGTCCTCAGCCCGCATTTCTCACACCGTCTCGTCGCGAGGAGGCGGAGAGCGGCCTGGATACAAGGCGTGCCCGGCTTCGGCAACGAAGGCATAGTGGTGACTATGTCGAGGAGCCGAAGCCGGGCGCAACGCAGCTGACAGGCCGCTATCCGTCTCCGCAGCAGAGATGGTGTGAGAACTGCGGGTTAGCCCAGGGTCAGGGTTAGCCCATCATCACCCGCAGCATGTCGAGCGCGACCTGAGTCGACAACCGTTTGACCAGGATGCGATCACCCGGAAAGAGCATCTTCTGGTGACGGCACGCGCGTTTCCCGGAGACCGCGATGTGAACTGTTCCCACCGGCTTCGCGACCGTTCCTCCGGTCGGACCTGCGATCCCGGTGATTCCGATCCCCCAGTCGGCACCGAAGCGCCGCCTCGCGCCGATCGCCATCTCGCGCGCCACCGGCTCGGAGACTTCTCCTGCGGCGTCGATGTCGGCGGGATCCACACCGAGAAGAAAGAGCTTCGCGTCTCGGGAGTACGTCACCACGCCTCCGAGAAAATACGCGGAGCTTCCTTGAATGTCGGTGATGCGCGAGGCGAGAAGACCTCCGGTGCACGACTCGGCGGTGGCCACCGTCTCCCCGCGGGAAGAGAGGAGACGCCCCACGACCGACTCCAGAAGGTCTTCGTCCAACCCGAAAATGCGATCGCTGAAGATCGCACGAATCTCCTTTTCGAACGAGACGAGCTGATCATACGCGTCATCCGCCGAACCGTCCGCCCGGAGATGGATCTCGATCTCTCCCGGTGAGCAGAGGATCGTCAGCGGCTCGCCGGGATGTGCCGCGTAAAACGGCGCCAGCGACTCTTCAACCTGCGACTCGGGAAGACCGGTGATCTTCACGATCCGTCGGTAACGTGCTCGGTCGGTGCGCAGCTCTTTCAGCCAGGGCTCCAGGTCGTGCTCGAGCATTCCCCTCAACTCGTTCGGCACGCCCGGGAAGATCCAGACGTGCCGCTGGGAACCGCGGAACGAGATCGTGAGGTGGGATCCTGGCGCCGTCCCCCGTTCGTTGAAGACCATCTTCTGCCCGGCGAACACCATCGCCTGCCGCCGGTTCACCTCGGGGGCCGTCATCCCGCGCGATGCAAAACGCGCTTCGATGCTCGCCCGGATGGACTCGTTCTCCACGAGCGTCAGCCCGAGGGCGGCGGCGACCGCTTCTTTGGTCACGTCGTCGTCGGTCGGTCCGAGCCCTCCGGTGAGAAGGACGATCTCGTGCTGCTCGAGCGAGGAGAGCAGCTCGGCGCCGATCTCGTCCCGGTCGTCCGGCACCACACTCTTCCTTCGGAGAGGGATTCCGTAGTTCTCGAGCAGTCGGGTGATGAGGAGAGAATTCGTGTCTGTCCGGTCGGAGCCGAGGAGCTCGGTTCCGACCGCGATGATCGCTGCCTTCATGGGAACAGGATATGACAGAACGAGGCTCGGGGCTCGGGGATCGGGGATCGGGGATCGGGGATCAGGGATCAGGGATCAGGGATCGGGGCCCGGGGCCGGGGATCAGGGCTGGGGTCGGGGATCGGGTGAATCCTGAAGAGAAGTTTATGCTGATTAGTTGTCTCTATAAAGAACAACTATCTACAATAACTGAGTAGTACAGAATATTATTCTGCAAATGATACAGAACACAGAAGAACATTCTGTTGGCCTGAACAACGGGTCGGTCGACAATGACGACAACGAGTCTCGAGTCCCTATTCCCGAGTCTCCACTTCGGGCGCGAGCGCCTCTCTCTCGGAGCTGAGTGCGCCCCACGACGCGTAGAGCGTCTCGATCTCTCGATCGATCGCGCTGTTCTCGCTCTGAATCGAGCGGACCCGCTCTCCGTCCGTGTAGACGTCCTCCTGGCAGAGAAGGGCGTCGTTGGCCTGACGTCGCGACTCGAGCTCGGTGACCTTCGTTTCGATTCCTGAGATTTCTTCGTCGATCTTCCGCAGGCGACGGTCGCGCCGCTTCTGCTCGTCGCGGCCGATCTCCGACGGTTTCGGCTTCGCGGCCGCGCCGGTTTTCTTCTCCGAGATCACCGCAGCCTCACGCCGGAAACGCTCCACCACCTCGGAGTAGTTGCCGGCGTGAACGTCGGCTCCCCCCTCTTCGACGATGATCACGTGCTCCGCGACCCGATCGACGAAGTAGCGATCGTGCGAGACGACCACCAGAGCTCCGGTGAAACCTTCCAGCGCGTCCTCCAGCGCCTCGCGCGTGTAGACGTCGAGGTGGTTGGTCGGCTCGTCGAGCAGCATCACGTTACCCCCGACGTACATGATCTTGGCCAGCGCAAGCCTCCCCTTCTCTCCGCCGGAGAGCGCGCGCACTTTCTTGAACACGTCGTCGTCGAAGAAGGAGAACCGGGCGAGATAGTCCCGCACGTCCTGCTCGGTCTGCGAGTGATCGAGATTCCAGATCTCGTCGATGACTTTCCCTTCCGGAGAGAGATCGCCGAGCGTCTGGTCGTAGTAGCCGATCTGGACGTTGTGTCCAACGCGCACGTCACCGGCAATCGGAAAGAGCCGTCCGGCAAGAGTCTTGAGGAGAGTCGACTTCCCCGAACCGTTCGGTCCCATGATCGCGTAGCGCTCCCCGCGACGGATGGTGAGAGAGAAGTCCGAGACGATGGGCTTCTTCTCGTAACCGGCGGTGAGACGCTCGATGGCGAGCGCGGTGCTCCCCGAACGGGGACCGGCGTCGAGTCTGAACCGTGCGAGCGTTTCGTCGGTCTCCGGCCGTTCCACCTGGTCGAGCTTCGCCAGCATTTTCCGTCTGGACTGGGCCTGCTTCGTCTTCTGCCCCGCGATGTTCCGCCGTATGAAATCTTCGGTGCGCTCCACGAGCTCCTGCTGCCTCTCGTACTCGACGGCCATCTGCTCGTGCCGTTCAGCGCGCAGCTGGACGAAGCGCTCATAGTTGCCGGGATACTCGATCAGTTTCCCGTGCGCGAGCTCCACGATCCTGTCGACGGTCCGATTGAGAAACGTGCGGTCGTGCGAGATGAGGAGATAGGAGCCCTTGAACGTGCCGAGGAATTCCTCCAGGAATTCGATACCGCGAAGATCGAGATGGTTCGTCGGCTCGTCGAGGAGGAGCACGTCGGCGCCCGAAAGGAGAAGCCGCGCCAGCATCGCGCGATTCTGCTGACCGCCGCTGAAGCGCGCGATCGGCCGGTCCCAATCCTCCCTGACGAACCCGAGTCCGGTCAGAACCCGCTCGACCTCGGAGTGGATCGTATAGCCGTTCGCGTGCTCGTATTCGTGCTGGAGCTGTGCGTACTTGTCGAGCAGCGCCTCGTGCTCGCCGTCGGATCCTTCTTCGGCGAGCTGGTGCTCGATCTGCCTCATGCGGTGCTCGATCGCGAGCACCTGCTGGAAGGCGGAGAGGACGAGATCGAAAAGAGTGGTGCCGTCCGGAGCATTGAGGTGCTGCCCCAGGTGTCCCACCGTGAGACCGTTGGCGCGGATGATCCGTCCATGGTCCGGTTCCTCGAGGCCCAGGAGAAGCCTGAAGAGGGTCGTCTTCCCGGCGCCGTTGCGGCCGACCAGGCCGACCCGCTCGCCGGGATTGTGCTGCCAGGTCACCCCGCGGAGGATGTCGTGGGGACCGTAGGACTTCTCGATGTCGTCGAATCGATAGAGCATGGCTTCGAGGTGCCCTCACCATTCGGGAATCCGGGAGGGCGAAACTCCTCGTAGAACGCAAAACCGCTCGTGAACATTGCGCGGATCTGCGCGGTATTCGTCCCGTCTTCGGGAGCTCGGTTCTGCTACTCTTTAGCCATGCGTCTCGCCGTGAACATCGACCACATCGCAACCATCCGCCAGGCGCGGAAAGCAGACGAGCCGGACCCCGTCGCCGCGGCCGTTCTGGCCGAGCTCGCGGGTGCTCGCGGCATCACCGTACACCTCCGCTCCGACCGCCGGCACATCCAGGATCGCGACGTCGAAGTGCTCCGGCGCGTGGTGACGACGCACTTGAACGTGGAAATGGCCGCCACGAGGGAGATGGTCCGGGTCGCGCAATCGTACAAGCCGGACCGGGTGACGCTCGTTCCGGAGCGTCGTGAAGAGCTCACCACCGAAGGCGGTCTCGACGTGGTCCTCCACGCAGGGAATGTTCAGAAGGTGGTCAAGGAGCTCCTCGGCTCGGGCATCGACGTCTCGCTCTTCGTCGACCCCGATCTCGAGCAGATCCGTGCGTGTCACAAGATCGGCACTCCGCGGATCGAGATCAACACCGGGAAGTACTCCGACAGCTGGCGCGGGCCGGGCGCCCCGGGCGAGCTCGAAAAAGTCTCGAACGCTGCACATGCGGCTAGGAAGCTCGGCCTGAGCGTCTTCGGGGGACATGGGCTCACCTACCGCAACATCCATCCGATCGCGCGCATCACGGAGATCGAAGAGCTGAACATCGGGCACTCGATCATCGCGCGGGCAGCGCTGGTTGGAATGGAGCAGGCGGTGCGGCAGATGATCGCGCTCCTTGCTTGAGGGGTCGGATTCTCCCTCCCCGAACGACCGCGCGGTCTCATCCGATCTCGGCGAGCCGCCTGAGGATGTCCTGTCTCTCGGCACGGGAGAGGGAGCGTTCGGAGAACGCTTCACGCTCGTACGCTCTGACGATCGGGAGAATTCTCTCGGTGAGATCGGGCCGGCGCGAACGGACTCGTTCCAGAATCTCCCCCGAGGTCATGGAAGGAGTCACTTCGATTCCGAAGCGCACCAGCCGCGCCGAGAGACGATCGAAAAGCGAGCGGCGCAGCCGTCGAGCGATCTGCCACGAGATGGCCGCCAGAATCACCATCGACAGGATGATGGCGATTCTCGTTCTCGGGAGCGACCGCGGCCAGCTTCGCAGCGCCCCACGGAGGTGATTCATCGCCTCGTGACCCCGCCAGAGGAACCGCCGGAACAACTCGACCTGATCCGCGAGCCCGAACGTCAGGATGTACCGGTCCCAGAAATAGTTGACCGATTCCCCAAGTGCCGAAGCGTAGGCCTGAACCAGCCCGCGGCTGGCGTTTCCCGGACGGAGCGACGGAGGAGTTGGATCGAACGTCAGCCACTTCTGGCCGTCGTAGATCTCGACCCATGCGTGGGCATCTTTCTCCCGCACGATGAAGTATCCGGTGAGAGGATTCAGCTCCCCGCCGTAATATCCACCGGCGATCCGCGCCGGGACGCCCAGCGAGCTGACGAGTACGGTCATCCCTGCCGCGAAGTACTCACAATGTCCACGGCGCTCGCGGAGGAGAAAGTCTTCCACGCTGATCGGGCGACCGATCGACGCCGGATCGGGGACATAGGTGAAGTTCCTCGACATGTACGCTTCGATACGCGCACCGATCTCCCGCGCCGTGCGTGCATCGCCGACGATTCGCTTCGCCATCACCGCCTCCTCGGGAGTGACGGGATAGTCGGGAAACGAAGGCGGCGGGCCGAACTCCACGACGTCGCGGCTCATGGATGCCTGATAGTCGACCGGATTCGGCGTGTACGGCGGGACTCGATAGTCTCCTTTCCGGTGCTGGGTCAGGTCGGGAACGCCGCTCACCTCGAACGTTCCGACCGGCAGAAAGAGCGCTCCTCCCCCGCCGTGACGAAGCTGCTGCTGAATGGTCACCTCGCGCCGGAAGCCGACTGGTCGTGCGATCTGAAAAGAGCTCCGGTCGATTTGCCGCACCACTCCGCGGCTCCTCGATGCGCGCCATTTGTTCCCCCTCACCTCGTCGTAGACGCGTCCCCGCAGCCGGAGAGGAGTGAAGAACGGGATGGTGTCCTGTGACATCCAGACTCGCGCCACGACCGACGAATCGCTCGAGATCTCCCGTGCGACGCTGAAGTCGATCGAATCGGAGATTCCCGTGCTGGCCGAGCCGGCGGGATTCGACAGACCCGGCATCAGCGGGTTGCGCACGCGCGGGAGAAGCGGAAAGAAGAGCATTCCCGCCACTGCACTGACGGCGAGAAAGCCGAAGGCCATTCTCGACGTCGACAGATCCCGGTCGACCATACCGATCTGTTCCACCGTCGTCCTGTGACTCAGCCGGATGAGATGGCGGAAAGCGAGGAAGGCGAAGATGATGATGAAGAAGACGATCGGGAGTGCGGTGGAAGTGGCCACACTGGTGATGAAGAGAAGGAAAGCCACCAGCAGCCGCTGACCTTCACTGCGCCCGGCACTCTCCGCATCGACCGCCTGATAGGCCGCGAGGAAAAAAAGGAGATGCAGCGACGCGGTGATCAGTCGCTGAGAGATGACCAGAGCATCGATCGGGAAGAAGATCAGATATCCGACGGCGACGATTTTCAGCAGAACGCCTGGCCTTTCGAGCCAGCGGATGTTTCCGATCTTCCAGGCCGCGATGAGCGCCATGGCCGAGTGAAACAGACCGACCGACACACTGGAGACCGGGTCGCTCCAGTAGAGCGGAAACGCCGCCAGGGCAGTCAGAAGGATCGACTCCAGTTCAAGCCGTTTTTGCTGCATCACTCCGCCGTAAGGAAAAGAACGCCATTCCGCGCTCGTGCAGTGGCATCGGAGCATCCCTGACCGCTTCGACGAGCGCGAGAGCCTCGAACATCGCCTTCTGCGATCCACTCGCCGCCCCTTCGATCGTCATCGACCCGACGTGCAGGGTGACTTCCGATCCGGTCGCGAGCGCGTCACGCAGGTAAGTCGCCGCGGCGCTGATCATCCCCTCGAAGTCTTCTTCCGACCGGCCCGGAGGAAGAACCGGATCGACGACGACCGCGATCGCGCGACGCACCTCCCGTTCCGGCTGTTTGATGATCCAGCGCCCGAGGCTCGCCGAGCGCTTCCAGTGAATGCGTCGCAACGAGTCGCCACGCATGTACTCCCGGTAGCCGTACACTCCCGATCCGCTCTGGCCGGAACGATGCTGCGGAACGCTGTCCCCGAGCGTCTCCATGTGTCTCCAGATCTCACCCGACGTTTCGAGCAGCCGCGGATACACGATCGCCTCGCCATCGAGATGGACCTTCCTCTTCTTGAGGAAAAGACCGAACGGGTAACGGGTATAGAGATCGATCGTCTTGAATGCGATCCGGCCCCGGCGCTGAAACAGAAAACTGACGTCCACCTCGGATTTCGATCGCCGTCCGAGGCGTGCGACGATCACGGGGCGCGCCATCTCCCGGGAGACGATCACCAGGTCACGGACGGCCCAGAAGCGCGAATGGTTGGAGAGCCACAATCTCGCATGCACCGGTTCGCCGGCCCAGGCCTCACCCACCCCGCCGAGAGAGACCGAATGGTGCTTCAGGGCTCCTTTGGAGGCGACTCCCGATACGATGAGCGCTCCGAGCATGAACGAGAGCGCGATGTAGAGGGCGTTGTTACCGGTGTTGAGCGCGGCAAACCCGATCACGAACGTGAAGGCGAGATAGCCGGCACCGATCGATGTCAACCGGACCACGCCATGGAACTCGAGCGGCCGGGGCATCGGTTCACCTCGGGACCGGCACCGTCTCGATGATCTGCTGGATCACCCGGGTCTCCGGGGCGAAATCGCCGTGCGTCATTCTCCGGTCGTGAAGGACGACCCGGTGCGAGAGGACCGGAACGGCGAGATTCTTCACGTCGTCCGGAATCACGTAGTCGCGCCGCTTGACCATGGCGAGCGCCTGACAGGCCCGGAAGTAAGTCAACGCACCTCGCGTCGAGACTCCGAGAGCGATCAGAGGATGACTGCGGGTGGCATGCACGATCGCCATCACGTAATCGACGATCGAATCCTTGGCGTGGATGCTTCCCACCCGGGCCTGCATGTTTCGGAGGTCGGCTGCAGTCAGCACCGGCTCCAGCCGCTCGAGCGCAGCATGCCCGCCGCCTCCCAGGATCAGAGCTTTCTCGTCCGTGACGCCGGGATAGCCGAGAGTCAACTTCATGATGAAACGGTCGAGCTGCGACTCGGGAAGGGGATACGTCCCGACGTGCTCGACCGGATTCTGCGTGGCGATCACCAGAAAAGGATTGGGGAGCTCGAGACGGGTCTTCTCGATCGTCACCATTCCTTCGTTCATCGCTTCGAGCAGCGCCGACTGCGTCTTCGGCGTGGCCCGGTTGATCTCGTCGGCCAGGAGAACGTTCGCGAAGATCGGCCCGGAGATGAATTCGAACTCCTGCCGGTCCTGATTGAAGATGGTGACTCCGACGATGTCGGCAGGGAGGAGATCACTGGTGAACTGAATGCGCTGGAAATCGAGAGAGATCGATCGCGCCAGAGCCTGAGCGAGTGTCGTCTTGCCGACCCCGGGGACGTCTTCCAGAAGCAGATGCCCGCGCGCCAGCATCGCCGCGATCGCGAGCTCGATGACTTCGGACTTCCCGCGGATCACCCGCTCGACATTCTCCTGGAGCGCCGGAATCAGATCGGTGCTTCCAGTCGCGGTTGACATCGGTTCGATCGCCATAGCCGTCCAGTCATCTAATGCCATATCGACGCCAGCCGACGTGATGTCGTCGTCAGGAGTCTGCGCGATTGTCCCGTTTCCGCCGGCGCTAGAGTTTCTTGTAGTCCGGACCTCCACCACCCTCCGGCGGCACCCAGGTGATCACCTGATACGGGTCCGCGATGTCGCACGTCTTGCAGTGGAAGCAGTTGGTGAAATTCAGGAACGGGACCTTCCCGCGTCCATCCGGCGTCTCCCGCGGTTCGTACACTCCTGCCGGACAGAAGTGCAGGCAGGGATTGCCGTATTCCTCCGTACATCGGGTGATGCAGACCTCCGTGTCCCGGATCAGCAGATGAGGCGGCTGATTCTCCTCGTGGGTCACTCCGCCGTAGTACACGTCGGTCACTTTGTCGAACGTGTACGAGTTGTCGAACTTCATCTTCGACGGCTGAGGAGGGTGCTCGGTTCCGAAGTAGCGCTGAATCCGCTCCATCCTCTCGTGCCCGTGCCTTCCTTCGAGTCGGTTCATGAAGCCGAATCCACGCCCGCCGGTGATCATCCCGAGACCGGTGTTGAGCATTCCCATGACCTGACCCCGGTCGAATCCCTGGTGGAAGTTGCGCTGTCCGTACAACTCCTGGCGTGCCCACGATGCTTCGAAGTCCCTCTCGTACGCCGAGAGCGTCGAGGCCGAGAAGTCGCCGGTCGAGAGCGCGTCGAACGCCGTCTGTGCGCAGAGCATCCCCGACTTGATCGCGAGGTGGATCCCCTTGAGCCGGGCTCCGTTCAGGTAGCCCGCCGAGTCGCCGGTGATCATGAATCCGTCCCCGTACATCCGGGGCATCGAGTAGTAGCCACCCTCGGGGATCGCCTTTGCTCCGGCGGCGATCATCTTCCCTCCCGCCAGGATCTCCCGGAGGGCCGGATGCAGCTTCCACCGCTGAAATTCGTGATGGGGATCGAGAGTGGGGTTGCGATAGTCGAGTCCCACCACCAGCCCGAGGTCCACGACGCGGTCCTTCATCCCGTAGATGAATCCCCCGCCGAACGTCTGCATGTCGAGGGGCCATCCCATGGTGTGGATGACCTTTCCGGCGGGAAACCGGTCGTCGGGCAGCTCCCACAGTTCCTTCACTCCGAGCGAGTAGACCTGCGGATTCTTTCCGTCGTACAGATTATCGATCTCGGCGAGCTGCTTGGTCAGCGTCCCGCGCGGACCTTCGGCGAGAATGACCAGCTTCGCCCTGATGTCGACACCCGGTTCGTAGTTGCCCTTCGGCTCCCCGTTCTTGTCGATCCCCTTGTCCGCGGTACGGACGCCGACCACCCGTCCGTCTTCGACCAGAACCCGCGAGGCAGGGAACTCGGGAAAGACGTCGATGCCCTCGTCGGCGACGATCCCTCCCATCCAACGCACCAGCTCCGAGAGAGAGACGACGTAGTTCCCGTGATTGCGAAGCATCGGAGGGAGGATCGGTGCGGCCATCTTCGATTTCTCGAACATGAACCACATCCCGTCGTCGCCGACTTCGGCTTCCACCGGACAACCGCGCTCGAGCCAGTCGGGAATCAGCTCGCGGATTGCGCGGGGATCGAGCACTGCACCGGAGATTCCGTGGGAACCGATCTCCTTCCCCTTCTCCAGTACCGCGATCGAGATCTCGCCGAGCGTCGCATCGGGGTGAGCCAGATCGTGTTGATTGATCAGACTGCGGAGATGGTGCGCAACGGCGAGTCCGGCCGGACCCGCGCCGACGATCACCACATCCATCTCCAGAGTTTCGCGTTCGATTCCCGACAACTCTGCCATTCGAATCTCTCCTGTTCCGTTCGATTCCCTCCAGCGCTGCACGATCGCATGCTCTCTCCTCGGGAGGCGGAGAAGTCTCGCGAAACGGCACTCGGCCGCGGCGCGCCGGACGGCGCCCGAAGTGTATCGGATTTCGGCCCGAATACGGAAAGGAGAGCTTCTCTGTATCAAAAGCGCCGTTCGGGAGACCTACCTGCAGGAGGTTATCCCCGATGCGGCAGCAGATCCGAGGAATGGTAACGGCGCTGGGCCTCCTCCTTTTCGGAGCGCTGGCGATCCCCGCGGCGCATGCGGCCTCCGCGACCGCTGTCGCGTCGGCCCGGATCGTCGCCCGCCCGGCGAGCTATTCGGTGGGCGAGCTTCCCAACATCGGCATCAGCCAGGGCGATCTGACCCGCGGATACGTCGAAACCTCGACCAAGATCGAAGGGTCACTCGAGCACAATGCCGGATGGACCGCAGGCGTGACGTTCGAAGATTCACCGCTACAGCTCGAGAGCAGTGAGAGCTCCCCGGACGCAGACGGCGCGCGCAGACTTTCGTGGCGCATGAATCTCCCCCCCTCCTGGCGATCGGCGCCCCCGTCGCATGCCGGTTCCGATCTCCTGCTGGTCGTGATCCACAACTTCTGACCGGAGCGCTCTTCCATCCGGGTTCCACGCGGAGTCTAGATCGAACGATCCGAGATAGCTCGTGAGTCGCGACCGCGCGATCCGCACTTTGACCCGAGACCGTGGAGCGACGTGCGGGCGGCCGGCGCGGCGCTCGGAATGGCCCAAATTCCTCATCTGTTGCCCATTACCGAAGTCATCGGTCGAACTTGAATCCAGGAGCTCCCATGCACGTGAGCCGTATCCGGCGCGCCGCTGTCCAGGCCGCCATCTTCTGCAGCGTCATCTCCCTCGCGGCGTCCGCCCAACAGGACCCGCAGCCGTCGCCCACGAACCAGAGTCCGGTGGCAGAAAGGGCTGCGGAACCCCGGGTTCCCGGCGGGTCGGCCGTCGGCGATCTTCTGGTCGCGCCGACCCGGCTGATCTTCGAAGGGAGGACGCGGAGCGCGGAAGTCACGCTGGTGAACATCGGCAACGAGACGGCAACCTACCGGATCTCGTTCATCAATCTCAGGATGACGGACGACGGCGGGTTGAAGGAGTACGCGGATGCGAAACCTGAGGACATGCCCGCCGCTCCACTGATCCGCTACTCGCCGCGTCAGGTCACTCTCGAGCCGCACATCGCGCAGACGGTACGACTGCAGGTGCGAAAGCCCGCCGATCTTGCAACCGGCGAGTATCGATCCCACCTCCTTTTCCGCGCCGTTCCAAAAACTGAAGACGTGGCCCCCGAGGCCTCGGACGAAAAACCGAAGGGATTGCAGATCCGTTTGATTCCCGTGTATGGCGTCTCCATTCCGGTGATCGTGCGAGAAGGGGATCTCTCCGTGAATTCGTCGATCACCGATCTGTCGGTCGAGCAAGGTGCGACCGCCGGAGAGCCGCAGCACCTCAAGGTGAAGATCAACCGCTCCGGGAACGAGTCGGTGTACGGAAATCTTCGCGTGGTGCTCGAAAAGAACGGGCGAAACACGACGGTCGGAGTGCTCAATGGCGTCGCCGTCTACACGCCCAACCCGTTCCGGTGGATCACCATCCCGCTGCGTGCGCCGGAGAACGTCACACTCGACGGCGGACGCCTGCGCGTAGAATATTCGGAGCAGGCAGAGGCGGGCGGGGGAACGATTGCCAAGGCTGAGCTGCAGGTACCGTAGCCCGCATTTCTCATACCATCTCGTCGCGAGGAGGCGGAGAGTGGCCTGGATGCAAGGCGCGCCTCGCTTCGGCGACGAAGGCATAGTGGTGACTATGTCGAGGAGCCGGAGCGGGGCTCAACGCAGCAGACAGGCCGCTATCCGGCTCCGCAGCAGAGATGGTGTGAGAAATGCGGGCTAGTGCAGTGCTCCTCGAGAAACGGGGTCACGCGTCCCGGTGGCTCGAGAGAGTCCTGCTCCTGGTCG
Organism: uncultured Acidobacteriota bacterium; assembly: GCA_963741955.1. Classification (GTDB taxonomy): domain Bacteria; phylum Acidobacteriota; class Thermoanaerobaculia; order Gp7-AA8; family Gp7-AA8; genus CAVUKB01. Next base: position 1,145,426 of record CAVUKB010000007.1, on the reverse strand, counting down.
CCTTCTTCGCTCTGCTGACGGGGTCCGTCGCCACTGCCTCTCCGCAATCCGGGTTCGTCCAGCGCCCCGAGACGGATCTGCTTCTCATGGCGGTGCGTCTCGGGAACGACACGCTGGCTGATACTCTGCCGGCATATTCGGAGAAGGGCGGAGGAATCGTCGTCCCGCTCGGGCAGGTGGCCCAGCTTCTCAGTTTCGCAATCGACGTCGACGTCACCACGGGACGCGCCTCCGGATTCATCATCAACGAGACGCGGCGGTTCGATCTCGACGTCGGCGCCGGAACCATCAGCATCAACGGAAAAGAGCAGACGTTCGACCGCTCTCGCGTCGAGATCCATCAGGACGACATCTACGTCGACACTGCACTTCTCTCGAAATGGCTTCCGGTCGACCTGGATGTCGATCTCTACGCTTCGATGATCACCGTCAAGCCGCGCGAGCCCCTTCCTTCGCAAATCAAAGAGCAACGTGCTCAGGCCATGGAACGCACTCTGGCATCGCTCGGGTATCGGGGACAGCCTCTCCCCTTGCACCCGACGCCATATTCTCTCCTCGACGGCCCTTTCATCGATCAATCTCTCCGCCTCCGCTCGTCTTCGGGTCAGTCCCAGTCGATGCAGTTCACGTCTCTGATCACCGGAGCGTTTCTCGATCACGATGCGTCACTGTTTCTCTCCGGCACGAATCGTGACCCGTTCGCCGACACGCGGGGAACGCTGGGACGATCCGATCCGCGGGGCACACTCCTCGGCCCGCTCCGCGCACGGGAGTACGCCGCCGGCGAGATCTTTTCTCCCGGAGATCCGCTCCTCTTCGCCGGAAGCTCGGGGCCGGGAGTTCTGCTCAGCAACTATCCGCTCGAGCGTCAGAACCAGTTCGATCGTCATTCCTTTCGCGGGGAACTGCTGCCGGGGTGGGACGTCGAGTTGTACCGGAACGATGCGCTCGTCGGGTACCAGCAATCGCGCCCCGATGGACTCTACGAGTTCATCGACGTTCCGCTCCTGTTCGGAGTGAATGTCTTCAGGCTCGTCTTCCACGGTCCGCAGGGGCAGGTGGAAGAACGGGACACCCGCTTCAACGTCGGCGACTCACTCACGCCGCCGGGGGAGTTGTATTACCGTCTGGCCGCGGAGGATGCTCGCATCGGCGGGCATCGCGGAATCCTGCAGGCGGACTATGGCCTGACCCGCCAGATCTCGACCGGCTTCGCCGTCGCGAGAGCCCGCCTCGACGACGGGTCGGATCGGAGTTACGGAAAGGCGAGTCTGAGCGGGTTCTGGAAAACACTATTTGCGCAGGGGGCGCTCGCGGTCGATTCGAAGGGAGGGAGTGCGACAACGGCGATTCTTCAGTCGCGGATCCAGTCGGTGAATCTGATCCTGGAACATACTGAACTAAGCGGATTCGAGAGCGAAGTGTTTCGACCGCTGTTCGGCGAGATTCGCCGGCGAAGCAGGCTTCGTCTCGATGCGTTTCCCGCCCTTGGCGGCGTCTCGTTTCCGGTGTCCTTCGAGTTGCAGCGCGACGGACTGGCGACCGGAGGTTCCATCTACCGGCTTTCGAACGGCCTGTCGAGTCAGTTTCGGCGTCTGTACGTGTCGAACCGTGTCGTGAGCGTCTTTCCTGCGGGAACTGCTGCACTCCAGGATGCACAGACTGACGGATCACTGCTGCTCAGCCAGTCCCTCCGGGGCTCGAGCATTCGCGGAGAGGCGACGTATCACATCGATCCGCGGCGGAGACTCGATACGATCAGCCTGACCAGCGACTTGCTCCAGATTCCTGACTACGTTCTCCAGTTCGGCGTCCGAAGGATGGTCGGCGCGAGGGAGAACCAATACCTGATGAACGTCAATCGGATTCGCGGACCGGTCGCCATTGGCGTCGACACCCAGTGGAGCAAAGCAACGGGATTCGAGGTGAGTCTCAATCTGTTCGCTGGCATCCTTCGGGACGGTCGCTCCGGCGCATGGCTCGTGCGGCGGCAGGGCTCCGCGGCATTCGGCGCCGTTTCTGCCCTGGTGTTCCTCGATCGAAACGGAAACGGCCACATGGACCCGGGTGAAGAGCCGATCCCGGGCGCCGGATTCTTCGTCGACGACACCAGCTCGCCCTGGACCACCGGCCCCGACGGACGTGCAGTGATTCCCGGACTGACGACGGTGAGGGAGCACGACATCCGTCTCTCTCCCTCCACCCTCGAGGATCTCCTCTGGGTTCCGAAGGTGAAGGGAGTACGACTCGTGCCGCACGCGGGGACGACCACTCTGGTGGAGTTTCCGGTGATGGTCACCGGGGAGATCACCGGAACCGTAAGGATCACTCAAAATGGAACCACGCGCGAGGCGCCCGGGGTCGCGCTCGATCTGGTCGATGCAGCGGGAAACGTAGCATTCACCGTCCGCACCGCCTACGACGGCTTTTTCGATTTCACGAAGGTCGAGCCTGGCGAATACCACCTTCGTGCCTCGGAGACCCAGCGTGGAATCTGGAAAAATGCCGTTCTCCCGAAGCCGAAGGCGATCACCATCGGGCGCGACGGCACGATCGTAGACGGTGCAGACCTGACCCTCGAATTGCCGTGAGAGTCTCTGCGACGCGTCTCAGTACTCGTTGGTCGTGATGGTGAACGTACCGACGTAGGTTCCGGCAGGCTGGTTCGCATTCACGTGGAGGGTCGCACCGACCTGGATGGTGTAGGGCGCGGTCGGACATTGACCCGGAGGCGCTCCGGAACCGCAGAGCGGATACGACGCGAGCAGATTCGACTGAAACGTGTCCACCGTCATCGAGCTCGCCCCGTTCGAGATCGTGGTGCTCGCCGGCAGACCCACCCAGAAATGACGATTCCCTTTCCCGCTGTCACTCACGTTGAACGCTGCAGCGCCGATCGTGCCTCCCACGAGCACGATGGTTCCCGATGCAGCGCGAGTTCCCGCCGGGCTCACGGTGACTGTCCCGCTGGCTGTCGGAGCGAGGATGTCGCCGAAATCGAGGTCCGCCGTCTTCACGACGGTCAACCCTCGGGAGATTGTCGCATTTGCCTGGGCCGAGATGCTCTGCGCCGGAGATGAGACGGCGATCATCGAGGTCGCCATCCCGAGCGCCAGGAGCCGGAGGAACGTCAGCCGAATGTTCAGAGGAGCGCTCATCGCCAGCTCAATTCCCGAGATTGACCGTCACGGGGAAGACGCCGTTGTAGGCCCCGCTCTGCTGGTTCGCGTTGATGCGCAGCGTTGCACCGATGGCGAGTGTGTCCTGGCGAGCCGGCGGGCTGGCGATCCCCGAGATTGCCGGATTGCTGAGAAAGGTGTCCACCGACATCGTCGCACCACCAGGGCCCGTGAGGGTGAGCCCCGCTGGAATCGTGATCAGATAATGCGGATTTCCGCTCCCGGAGACCGTGACGGTGAAGCTCGCCGCATTGAACGACCCGGTTGCGATGGGAATCACGCCGCTGACCGTTCTCGTCCCGTCGGGCGCAACGGTCACGGTCCCGGCGGATGGCCCTACGATGAACGACCCGAAATTCAACGCGCTGTCGTTGGTGATCGAGATCGCGGAAGGTTGCACCGCCATGTAGGCGACGGCGGCCTCGGCCAGACCGGCAGACAGCAGACAGACGAGCGCGATCGCTGCGATCGTGGCGCCCCCCCTCCCTGCTCGTTCGATCTGGCTTCTCATCATTCCATCCTCGTGTGAAAGATCGGGGACGCCGTTCCACCGGCGCCCCCGGGACTTCATCGCGTCAGTTGTATGCGACCGTGACGTTGAACGATCCGGTATACGATCCGATTGTCTGGCTGGCTCCCACGATCAGATCCGCGCCAACGGTGAACGATTGGGCGCCCGTCGCGAGCGTGCAAGTTCCACCGCAGCTGTCCTTGAAATTGTTCACCGTCATCGTACTGGCCACGCCGTCGCTGATCGAGAGCGGCGACGCCGGCAGCGTCACGCTGAACGTGCGGTTCCCGTCCCCCGTCACATCGAACGCGGCAGCATTCGCGACGCCGAGGAGTACCGGTCCGGTCGACGTCTCTGCGCCGGAAGTCGGCACGCTCACCGTACCACCCGTGGCGTCCTGCACGATGTTTCCGAAGTTCAGGTCGGCGGTCTTCGTGAGTGTGAGGCCCGGAACGATGGTGGCATTCGCGCTCGCCGAAGCGGTGGCCGAAGCCTGCGCGAACGCGCTCGGCGTGAAGGCGGCGACGGCCGTGATTGCAAGGGCTACGATGAGTGACTTCATGATCAGGTTTTTCATTTCTTCCCCTTTTTGACTCGTTGGGACCTTCTCGGTTCCCTCTGTTCTTCGACGGTGCTTCTGCGAAGCGCCCTCGTGTTTTTCACCTGCGTCTGTATTTTTCCCGTAGCCGGTGCGACTCATCTCTCGGACGCTGGAAGAGGGCTCCTGCTCGCGGGACTGTTTCATCGTCCTCAAGCTACGCCCTCCCCGTACAGCCCTCCGTGAACGCGTCTGTGAAATGACCGTCACCCCACCCACCGAGCCCGCCAAACCGTTGTGCGCGCGTCAAACATATCGTCAAAAATACGTCAAGCGCGCCGCTGGTTCCATGTTAGACTCTCTTTGCAGGTTTCCGCGCGATGGGCAGAATCTCCATCCAGCTGTTCGGTTCCTTCGAAGCACGCACCGCCTCGGGTGACGTGATCCATCTACCGACGCGCAAGGCCGAAGCGCTCGTCGCCTACCTCGTGGTCCGTCCCGGTCAGATCTACACGAGAGAAAAGCTCGCCGCTCTCCTGTGGGGCTTCAGTGGCTCTGAACAGGCCCGCCAGAGCCTCCGCCAGACTCTCTTCAGCCTCCGGAAAGCGCTGCGCGGCGAGGAGCCGGTTCTCACCACCCTCGAGGACAAGGTCTCCATCGACCCCGACCGCGTCGATGCGGACGTGATCCGGTTTCAGCAGTCGATCCGTGAAGGAACCCGCAAATCGATCGAGGATGCGATCGCGCTGCAGAAGGGCGAATTTCTCGAGGGATTCGTGATCGACGAGCCGGGATTCGACGACTGGCTGAACGAACAGCGCGAGACGCTTCGGGAGATCGGTCTCCACGCGCTGAGGGAGCTGCTCGAGATTCAAACCGAATCAGGCGCCGTCGCAGACGCCGTGATCACTGCACTTCAGCTCCTCTCTCGCGATCCTCTCCAGGAATCGGTTCACCGTCACCTGATGCAGCTCTACGTCAAGCAGGGACGGCCCGAATCAGCGATCAAGCAGTACCAGACGTGCGCGGACGTCCTCCGCCGCCAGCTCCGGGTCGAGCCCGCGGATGAAACGCGTCAGCTCTTCGAATCGATTGCGCGCCAGCGGCACGAACAGTCGACCGAGGAGGGGTCGCAGGATGAGGCGGATGCCGGGGCTCCCCCGCGGGCGCGCTCCGTCCTGGTGATCGAAGACAACGTCCTCCACCAGAATCTGATCCGCTCCATTCTTCCGCAGGAACAGTACTCCGTCACGGTTGCGGGTGATGGCGCGAAAGCTCTCATCGAGCTCGGCGCCACCCGCTACGATCTCATCCTGCTGGACGTGAGCCTTCCGTACATCGACGGGCTCACCCTTCTGGAAGCGATCCGGAAGCACGGCATCGACACGCCGACCATCCTCCTGACTGCGCATGCCGGAGACGAGTCAGAGGTTCGAGGTCTCGAGCTCGGAGCGTCCGACTTCATGCGGAAGCCGATCAGCCGCGACGTTCTTCTGATGCGGATCGAGAAGGCTCTTCGCGCCCGGCCCGTGCAGGTTCACGGGTAATCCATTGGCGCGAATTGCGCGATTCGAGAGTCGACGACGAGTCTGGAGTGGAGCGCGAGGGCGGCGGTCGCGAAATCAGCGCGCTCGGTCCGCTACGGCTGAATCGAGCTGCGCGATTTGCGTGATTCGAGAACCGACGTGCAGTCTGGCCGAAGCCATCCGGCGTCGGGTTTCGAAATCGGCACATCCGGCCCCGTTGCAGAATCGCGAAATTCGCGCTAAATCGCGCAAATCGTATCCGCCCCGGGCCTACCCCTGTGCCTTTGCCTTCTTCACTTCTTCGGTCAGCTTCGGAACGATCTCGAACAGATCGCCGACCACTCCCAGATCCGCCACCCGGAAGATCGGCGCTTCGGCGTCCTTGTTGATCGCGATGATGTGCTTCGACGACGTCATTCCGGCGAGATGCTGAATCGCTCCGGAGATACCGATGGCCAGATAAAGGTTGGGGCTGACCACGCGTCCCGTCTGTCCGACCTGATGCTGGTGATCGATCCACCCCGCATCCACGGTTGCCCGTGAAGCGCCGACCGCGCCACCGAGTGCGTGCGCGAGATCACGGATGTAGGAGAAGTTGTCCGCTTCCTTCAAACCACGCCCGCCGGAAACGATGATGTCGGCCTCGGCGATCGACAGCTCTCCTGCTTCGGGCGCCCTCACCTCGACGACGCGCGCCCGAGGTTCGACCGCGGGTGCTGCGAGCTCGACCACTTCGGCCGCGCCGCCGCCGCTCTCCTCGGCAGGGAACGCATTCGGACGGCACGTCGCCATTGCGGGATCACCTTCGACCTCGACCGTTCCGATGACTTTCCCCGAGTAGATCGGCCGTTGAGCGACGAGCTTCCCGCCGGCCCATTCCAGCGACGTCACTTCCGATGCCACGCCCACATTGCGGCGTGCCGCGATGCGGGGAGCGAGATCCTTCCCGTCCGCATCGGCCCCGAACAGGACGATCGACGGTGAGGTGGAGTCGATCGCCGCATTCAGAGCGGCGGTCCACATCTCCGTCGAATACGGCTCGTAAGCGGGGCCGCTCGCGACGAAGAGTTTCTTCGCGCCATACCTGCCGGCCTCTTCCGCCACCTGTTTCGCGTCGTCGCCGGCAACGAAAGCCTGAAGCTCTCCACCGGCATCGGCCGCGAGCTTCCGGCCGATGGAGAGAACTTCGCGGCTCACTTTCTTCAACCGCCCGTCTTTGATTTCGCAAATGACCAGTACATTGCCCATTTTCATGACTCTCCGACTCGAATCGTCCGTGCGATCGAGATCTCAGAAGACCTTCGCGTCCTCACGAATGAAGCGGACGATCTCCTTCGCTGCCGCCTCCGGATCCGCGCCGTCGATCTTGCGACCGGCCGCCTTCTCGGGAGGAAGCTCCAGTTTCATGAATCGAACCCTGCTGCCGAGAACGTCCGAATCGTCCAGGCCGAGATCGGCGAGCGTCTTCGTGTCGATCGGAATCTTCTTGGCCGCCATGATCCCCTTCAAGGACGCATAACGCGGCTCGTTGAGCCCCTTCTGCGCGGTGATCACGGCCGGAAGCGACGATTCGATGATGTGTTCCGCACCCTCGATCTCCCGGTGCGCCGTCAGTTTCGCGTCACTCCATTCGATGTGTGTGACGACGGTGATTTGCGGGATCTCGAGCAGCTCGGCGAGCATTCCGCCGACCAGAGAGTTGTCCGTGCCGACTCCCTGTTTGCCGACGAAGACCGCGTCGAACGGGATGGTGCGAATCGCGGCTGCGAGCGCTTTTGCGATTCCGAGCGAGTCGGCCTCGCCGACCTCGCCTTTGACGTGAATCGCTTTCGTCGCGCCGCGGGCCAGGCACTCGCGAAGAGCCTGCTGAACGCGGTCCGGTCCGAAGGCGATGACCGTGACGTCGCCCCCTTTCGACTCCTTCAGGCGAATCGCCTCTTCGAGAGCGAACTCGTCGTAAGGCGAGACGATGAACTTCAGGCCTGTTTCGTCGATTTTCCGGCCATCCGCGCCGATCTTGATCCGCGATTCGGTGTCCGGAACCTGGGTGATGCATACGACGGAATTCAAGGTGAGCCTCCGAAAGAGAGATGAGATGACGAGAGACTGCGGAATTCTAGGGAAAACGCCCCCCGGTCGCAAGGAACGACGAAAAAGCCTTTCGGGTTGTCTGCGGCACGACCTTCGCAAACGTCATGGCAAACTTTGCAGTCCGATTCGCAGTCGAGGGGCGACCGCCGCACGACAGCGGCGTGCTCGAGAGCGACGCGGACTGCCGGAGCGGGCGGCATGTCCGTCCGATCTCGAAGGAGGAAGCGGAATGTCATCGACCGAGCGCGATACGCGCACACCGGGACGTCCGTCGCTCGATCGTCGGTTCGACCGCACACGGCTGTCGGCCCGCACGGGACCCCAGAAGCGAACCCGCAGCAGTAAGCAGCCACCTCCCGAGCAGACTTTCGCAGAGAGCTTCTACTATCTGAAGCAGATGAATGCGCGGACGCGGATGGTCATCGTGATGGATGACGGAGAAGAGATTCGCGGCTGGATCGAGTGGTACGACCGCGACTCGCTGAAAGTGAACCGCAACGGCGCCCCGAACCTGCTGATCCAGAAGCGCTACGTGAAATACATGTACAAGGACGGGGAGTAGGAGCCTGCGCCGAGAAGTGCGAATTCGCCTCGCGGGCGATCCCGCCGAGGAGTGCGGACTCGCAGTCCGCCGCGAGAATCGTGTTTTACGCGATGAAGACGGACGTTGTGGGCTTGCGCGAAGCGTCCATGATTCTGGCGGCACGCCTTCGCTTCTGCCGCGGATCGGGTGAGGCTGCGGTCGCGCATGCGCCGTGATCCGCGCGGCGGATTACGAATCCGCGCTTCCATGACGCGTGTACCATCGATCCCGCCGAGACGTCCCCCACGCCCGGCCGGCTCGTGGTTTAATTCTCCGCATGAAGCCGGTCGCCGTCTCGCTGGGAGATCCATTCGGCATCGGCCCGGAGGTGGTCCTCTCCGCGGCCGCGTCGCTCCCGGCCGGGCTTCCGCTCCGGCTTTTCGGCGACTATTCGCTGACGCGCAGGACCGCCGAGAAGCTCGCTCTTCCGTTCGAGCGATTCGAGAATCGCGGGTCGGCCTCACCGGACCGCGCGCGATTCACTGACGTCGGCGACGGCACTCCGGGAGAGCTGTCGTTCGGGCGGATCGACGCCGCGGCGGGGAGCGTCGCTCTCCGCTCCATCAACGCTGCGGTCGATGCGGTGCTCGCCGGCGAATGCAGCGCTCTGGTGACTGCGCCGATCCACAAACAGGCGATCGCCGCAGCAGGTTCGCCATTCCCCGGACACACCGAGCTCCTCGCTTCCCGCTCCGGTCTGCATCTGTACGGAGAGGAGTTCGCGATGTACTTCGAGTCGCCCTCCCTGAGCGTGGTTCTCGTCTCGGTGCACCTGGCGCTGTCCGAAGCAATCCAGCTCGTGACCGCGCACCGCGTCGATGCGCTCGCAAAGCTGACCTCACGGGAATGGCGCCGCCTTCACGGACGCGTGCCTCGCATCGCCGTAGCCGGACTCAATCCTCACGCCGGCGAGGGAGGACGGTTCGGTCGCGAAGAAGAAGAGATCGCGCGGGGACTCTCGTCCGCGCGGGAAGAGGGGATCGACGTGGCGGGACCATTCGCGCCCGATACGGTCTTCCTCTCCGCGCGCGAGGGAAGGTACGATGTGGTCATGGCGATGTATCACGATCAGGGATTGATCCCGATCAAGACACTCGACTTCGCGCGCTCGGTCAACGTCACGTTCGGCCTCCCCTACCTTCGAGCCTCGGTCGATCACGGCACGGCGTTCGACATCGCCGGCAGAGGGGTTGCCGACCCCGCACCGATGCGGTACGCCATCGAATGGACCGCGAATCACGCGGAATGGTTCGCACGATGAACCGCACCATCTGGATCTTCCGTCTCCTCGCCGTGCTGATCGTCCTGCTGTTCTTCTTTCTGATGATGAACCTTCAGACGAAACTCCAGAGGATGCAGCCTCGAACCGCTCCTCCCGCACAGTCGACCGTTCGCTGATCGCGCCAGCCGTGTCCGGCGCAGCGGCCCTCTCGTCCGTTCGTCTCGTCTCTCTCCTTGGCAGATCACCGCCGATCTGGAATCATGCGGAGGATGGCCGGGCCAGCCCGGAGAATTCCGGGCTACGAGGAAGGGAGGCAGCACGCATGTCACCACGAATCCTGGTGACGAACGACGACGGGATCTACAGCCAGGGGCTGCGCCAGCTCGCATCTTCACTGGCAGCGGTCGGAGAGGTCCTGATCGTCGCTCCGGACCGGGAACAGAGCGCCGCTTCCCACGCGCTCACTCTCAACCGGCCGCTCCGTCTTCTCCAGATCCAGGAGCGGGAGTGGATCGTCGACGGCACACCCACGGACTGCGTCAATCTCGCCGTGCTCCACCTCCTCCGGGATCATCGTCCCGATCTGGTCGTCTCCGGAATCAACTTCGGACCGAACCTCGGAGATGACGTGACCTACTCCGGGACGATCTCCGCAGCGTTCGAAGGTTCTCTCCTCGAGATCCCGTCGATTGCCTTCTCCGCGCTGGTCGGGGAGAACTTTTCGTTCGAGCGCTGCGCGGAATTCGCGGCGCGGTTGGCATCGACGCTTCTCGGATCGCCACTCGATCCCCGCATCGTCCTGAACGTGAATTTTCCGGTCAGCGACTTCAAGGGGGTGAGAATCACTCATCTGGGGAAGAGAACGTACGCCGAAGGAGTGATCGAAAGGCTCGATCCGCGAGGGAAGAAATACTACTGGATCGGGGGGGAGCCACCGGTCTGGAGCGCTGGCGAAGGGACGGACTTCGGCGCCGTCGACGAAGGCTACGTCTCGATCACCCCGCTCCATCTCGACCTCACTCACCATCCGTCCGTCGAAAGACTACGTTTCCTGGAGAGCTCACTGGCCCATGTCCCGACCCGAGACTGACGCCCCAGCATTCGAATCTTCCGAGCTCGCACACCTGCGCGAGCTGATGGTCGAGCGCCATGTCGCCGGCCGCGGTATCGTCGACCCCCGCATCCTCCAGGCGATGCGGGAGGTTCCGCGACACGTTTTCGTTCCTCCCCTCGTCGCGGCGAAGGCGTACGGCCCTTCGGCTCTCCCCATCGGTCACGACCAGACCATTTCTCAACCCTGGATCGTCGCCCGGATGATCGAGCTGCTCGATCTGGACGGAACGGAGAAGGTCCTGGAAGTGGGGACCGGGACGGGGTACCAGGCAGTGGTCCTCTCGAAGGTCTGCGCCCGCGTCTACTCGATCGAAAGAATCAACGATCTGGCCCTTCAGGCGGTGGCGATCATCCGAAAGCTGAGGATCCACAACATCAGTGTGAAGGTCTTCGACGGTTCATACGGATGGTCGGATCAGGCGCCGTTCGATCGAATCATCGTCGCCGCCGCCGCGCCGGAAGTCCCCGAACCTCTCGTCCAGCAGCTCGCCCGCGGCGGAAAGCTCGTCCTCCCGGTCGGCCCGGCCGGAAAGCAGCGACTCGCCCGCGTCTCGAAAGTGGCCACCAGGTTGCAGATCGAGGATTGCGGGCCAGCCGAGTTCGTTCCTCTTCTGGGGCGATTCGGCTGGAAAGAGAAATGAAACTGCGTCGAATTCTCCTGATCATCGGCTTTCTCGTGGCGGTCGCAGCGGGCGCCGGTGCGACCTATCTCGTGCTGACCGCTCCGAACGACATCAAGGCCGACGCCCTGCTGCGTGAGGCGCGGGCCGACCTGAACAAAGGAAAGCGCCTCGATGCGCGACGGATTCTCCTCCGGATCGTCAAGGAGCACCCGCGTACCGATGCTGCGAGTGCAGCGATCTACGCGCTGTTCGGAATGGAGCTGGAAAGCCCGGAGACGATCCCGCAGCAGTTGCTCCGGCAGCAGCATCTCCTGGATCAGCTGGCGAAGAATCAGACCGAGATCGCGAAACGCCTCCAGACGCTGGAGCAGAGCCGGAAGGAGGAGATGCAGACGCTCGAAACGATGCAGAAAGCGATCGACGCGCTGCAGAAGCCCGCTCCGAAGCCGTCGACGAAAAAGAAGAGCACGACCAGCCGGCGGCATCGATGACTCGATGCCGGTGGCCTCCGCCGTCCGCCGCAGGTATGATTGGCGCGGAACGGCAGCAGTGGTGTGCCGGGGTGTGAAGATGAAGGAATTGCGTATTCTCCGCATTCAGGGAAAGGTTCAAGGAGTCGGCTTCCGCTTTTACGCGACGCGTGTCGCGCGGAAGCTTGGTCTCACCGGCTGGATTCAGAACCTCCGCGACGGAAGCGTGGAGTGCCAGGTCGAAGGAGAACCGGAGAAGATCGACGAGCTCGTGGACGAGCTTCGCGAAGGACCGCGGTTCGCCGAAGTCAGCAGCATCGAACAGGAACGGAAGGATTTCACCGGAAAGCTTCGGGATTTCGACGTCCGGTTCTGAATGCCATGGCACTCGAGCTCAGAGACTACATCCGTGACATCCCGGATTTCCCGAAACCGGGAATCGGATTCAAGGACATCACTCCGTTGCTCTCCTCCGCCGAGGCGTTTCGCGAAACGCTCGACCGCCTCGCCGCCCCTTATCTGAGGAAGGGCGTCACCAAAGTCGTGGCCATCGAATCGCGCGGCTTCATCTTCGGGGCTCCGCTCGCACGCGCGCTCCAGTGCGGATTCGTACCGATCCGGAAACCGGGGAAACTGCCGTACCAGACGGTCCGCCACGAGTACGAGCTCGAGTACGGAAGCGACGTTCTGGAGATGCACGAAGATGCACTGGTCGCGGGCGATCACGTGCTCCTCGTCGACGACGTTCTGGCCACCGGAGGCACTGCCGCGGCAGCGACGTCCCTGATCCGGAGCTTCGGGTCCGAAGTGACGGCCGTCGCGTTCGTGATCGAGCTCTCGTTCCTTCATGGGCGCGACCGGCTTTCCGATGTCTCCATCCACTCGCTGATCGAGTACGATTGAGGCGCGGCTGCACCAATTCACATACCCGGAGCTCCACCATGAAGAAGATTCAGGACATCGTCGACGGGAAACCACTGATTTTCGTGGGACCGAGAGAAAAGGTCCGCAACGTGGCGAAGCGGATGGCCGCACAGCGGATCGGCGCCGTACCGGTGATCGACGACGGGAAGCTGGTCGGCATTTTCACGGAGCGGGATCTGATGACTCGTGCGGTCGCCCGGAATCTCGATCTCGATACTCTCGAGATTTCAGCCGTCATGACCCGCGAGATCGCGGTCGCCTCTCCTCTCGAAACGGTGGACGAATGTCTGGAACGGATGATGGGGCTCGGGTGCCGGCATCTTCCGGTGGTGGACCGGGGAGCTCTGGTCGGCATCGTCTCGCTCCGCGATCTCCTTCAGGTCGAGAACCAGCAGCGGGGAGCCACCGTCAGCTTCCTGCGGGAACTGGTCACCTACAAACCCGAGTACGAGAGCTGACCGGCTCCGATCAGTCGCCGCGATAGACGACCGAGTTGTTCTCCGTTTCCTGAAGGACGATCTGGGCGAGAGATCCCTGGTCGATCGCCGGAGCCAGCTCTTCCCAGAAGGCCTTCGCCAGATTCTCGGCGGTCGGGATCACACCACGGAGAAACTCGACGTCTTCGTTCAGGTTCTTGTGGTCCACCCGATCGATCACCACCCGGCGGACGATCGACTTCAGCTTCTTCAGGTCGATCACCATTCCCGTTTCCGGGTCGATCGAGCCTTCGACACTCACTTCGATCGCGTAATTGTGCCCATGCCCGGCCGGATTGTCACACTTGTCGTAAATCCGTCGGTTCCACTCCGCGTCGAACGAATCGTTGTGGAGCCGATGCGCGGCGGAGAATGTGAGACGTGCAGTGACGATCATCCTTCCTCACGACCTGAGCGGCGCGAGCGCGGACTGCAGTGCTGCGGCTCGTTCGCGCAACTCCGAGATCAGCTTTTGAAAGCGTTGTTCCGTCTTCAGAAATCTGAACAACGGGTGATTGATGATGTAGGTATACGTCGGCTCGCCCGAACGGACCGCCGTCTCGAGCGTTTCGATGGTCTTCTCCGGCCGGTTCAGAAGGGTGTAAACCTCCGCACTCGCGGTGTAGAACGCGTCGCCCCACTTCGCATTCGGCCGTGCGGCCTCGAGCTCTGCGTCGGCCACGGCGGCGTTTCCTCTCTCCGCCGCCATGAACGCATTCAGGATGTGGTAGCCGTAGTCGGGATCGAGCGTCTGCAGCTTTTTCAGTTCCAGCTCGGCGATCGGCGTCGAGCGTCGGAGCACCGCGACTCTCCCGATCTTGAGGGCGAGAGCAGCATTTTTCGGTTGCCCGACCTCGGCGTCGAAATAAGGATTCGCGGCCTGGTCGATCCGTCCGAAGACGACCTGCATGTCGGGTTCGTGAAACGGCTCGCGCTCCGTTCCGACCTTCAACCTCGACCGGATCTTCTCGAAAGCCACCGAGTCCCCTGCGGAGAGGGCGTAGAGACCGGCTGCCCGGAGCGCCTCCGGATCGTGGGGATCGAGGCGCAGGAGCTGTTCCCATCGTTGCAGCGATTCGACGTCGTGCCCCGACTCCGCCGCGAGAGCGGCAACCCGCCGGATCATTCCGCGGTTCTCGGGCTGGATCCGGAGCGCGTTCCGTCCCGCGTCCAGCGCGTCATCGACTTTCCCCTCCTCGGCGAAGAAATCGAATGCAGCGAGTTGCGAGGGAAGAAACGATTCGTCCTTCGTTGCGCTCTTCGCGGCCGTCGCAGCGGCGGCTCCGTGCGGGTCGTCCGACTGAAGCGCGGCGACCAACGTGAGATATCTGCTCAGAACACCTTCATCGGCGGCCGGTACGCCCGCTGCGAGCGTGGAGTACTTCGAGATCGTCGAAAGCATGGCCGCCAGGATCTGGTCGCTCTTCGCGGAGGCCACCGGCGTTCCCTCGTGGCGCGCGCCGTTCGTCACGACGAACGGAACCACTTCCGGCTTTCCGTCTGCAGCCAACCGTACTTCGCTGCCGACCACCAGGGAGGCTCCATCCGCGACGGTTCCGAGCTTCAGCTGCGAGTCCGTGATCAGGATGCGCTGGAGGGCGGCCCGAGACAGCGCGAGCTCGCGCGAGGCGAAGTTTTCTCCATCCGGAACCGTCGCCGGCTGCACGAATACGAGAGGGAGAGCGGCGCGTTGCTGTGTACCTTCCGCGCGCGCGCGTGCTGCCGCTGCCTCTGCGGCCGCCAGCTCGCGCCGGTGCTGCATCCTCTGTTGGACGAGAAATCCGACCACCAGAGCGATCACCACGAGCGCAACCGACGCGATTCCGATGACCGTACCCGTCCTGCGAATCGGGGCCTCGACCAGTTCCACCCTTTCGTCCACTGCTTCCTCGGGCTCGGGCTTCGGACGATCCGAGGGGTCAGGCCTCCACTTTTCGCGGAAAACCACTCCGTCGAATGTTCCGACCGGCTGGAGCTCCGCGGTGGTCCCGGCCTCGCTGAGCGCGCCCTCGGAGACCAGCAGCTGAAGCGGAGATGCCTGCTCCAGCGCCAGCAGTGCCGTCGCCACGGCTCGTCCTTTCAGGTTCAGCCCCGACTGCAGCACTTCTCCGTAATGGACGACCAGCCGCGGCTCGATCACATTTCCGTCCGCGAGATGTTTCAGATTGTGATCCAACAGATCGCTGCGGACTTTCATCGCCGCCTTCACCGCCGCGGCGGCGGTCGGGAGCTCGGCGAGGAGTCTCGGTCCGAATGGGTCGATCACGTGGCCGTCGAAGAGATAGACGATCTCCCCGATCATCTGCTGCATCAGGTTGGCCAGCATTGGCGCGGCGACAGGATCGACCGCGAGCATCTGATCGTATCCCGGCAGTTCGGCGAGCAGAATGGCGCCGATCCTCTTCGAGGGATCCTGGGATTTTCCGGACTCGCCGTTCGTGAGCCCGTCTGCATCGGTTTCGGTCATGATCGGGAGTTTCCTCGATTGATTATACCGATGATGCCCGCTTCACGATTCGATCGTAATGAGCTCCGCCCCACCCTCGACCGTCTGCCCTTCCACTACGTGGAGAGCTCCGACCTTCCCATCCCGCGGCGCAGCGATCTGGTTCTCCATCTTCATCGCTTCGAGCACCATGAGCGGATCGCCCTTGGATACGTCGTCTCCTTCGGCCACCAGGACCTTCACCACGCGTCCAGGCATCAGAGCGCGCACCGTACCCGCCCCGGCATCCGCGGCGGTGGAGCCCTTTCTCCGCATGGTCAGCGGATCGACGACCTCCAGGTGGACGGTGCGGTCCCCGACCGAGATCTCATGGCGGCCCCGCTCCTGATGGTGCACCAGGAGAAACTGACGCCCATCCTCGAGCCGGAGCATCCGGACGAAGCGGTTCGCCACCACCAGCTCCGCGGTGATCCACTCGTCCCTCAGCAGGATCCGGTATCCGGTTCCATGCCGCTGGATCTCGACCGGAATGGCCTCGTCGTCGTGACGCGCGATCAGCTTCACCGGCGGCTCCTCCCGGTCGACTCCAGTCGCGACGCGGCTCTCCAGCGCGATTCCCGTTCCTCCGGGAGCGAAACCTTCTCACTCTGCTCCAGGGTGAAAATGGCGGCCGCAGCGATCGCCGCGTCCACTCTGACGTCGCCCGGTTCGGGCTCCAGCGAGATCGATTCGAGAAAGCGGTCGAGGAAGCCGGTGTCGAAGTCCCCGCGCTTGAAAGCTTCATCCTCCATCAGGAGGGAAAAGAACGGGATTCCGGTCCGGATCCCGTCCACCCGGTACTCCTTGAGCGCCCGCTTCATCCGTCCGATCGCCTCCTCACGATTCTCCGCCCATGCGATCAGCTTCGAGAGCATCGGATCGTAATGGATCGGAACCGTGTACCCGTTGTAGACGCCGTTGTCGTTCCGGATCCCCGGTCCTTCAGGGAGATTGATGTAACGGATCACTCCCGGTGACGGGGCGAAATTGCGGAACGGATCTTCGGCGTAGATCCGGCACTCGATCGCGTGCCCCCGAGGCGAGATCTCTTCCTGCCGCAATCCGAGCGGCTCGCCGCGTGCGACGCGCAGCTGCGCCTTCACCAGATCGATTCCGGTCACCGCTTCGGTCACCGGATGCTCGACCTGGAGCCGGGTGTTCATCTCCAGAAAATAGAAGTTGTGGTCCGGATCCATCAGCATCTCGATGGTTCCGGTCGAGAAATAGTCGACCGCACGGGCCGCCGTCACGGCGGTCTCCCCCAGTCGCTGCCGCAGTTCGGCGTCGACCACCGGCGAAGGCGACTCTTCGACCACCTTCTGGTGCCGACGCTGAAGCGTGCATTCGCGCTCTCCGAGATGCACGAGGTTTCCGTGCTGGTCCCCGACCACCTGCACTTCGATGTGCCGGGGCGACGCGACGAACTTCTCGGCGTAGACCGCGGCGTCTCCGAAGAAGGAAGCCGCTTCGCTGCTCACTCTCTCGAATGCCCCCTTCAGATCTTCCATCCGCTCGACCAGCCGCATCCCCTTCCCGCCACCGCCGGCACTCGCCTTGAGCATCAGCGGAAATCCGATCTCCTCTGCTGCCGTGCGGAGCTCTTCGAACGAGCCGACCGGTGTCTCGAGGCCGGGAACGATCGGAACGCCGGCAGCCTTCATCCGCTGCCGGCTCTCGGTCTTCGATCCCATGGCACGAATCGACGCGGGAGAGGGCCCGATGAATATCAGACCCTCGTCGGCGCACGCCTGCGCGAACTGCGCGTTTTCCGACAGAAATCCGTATCCCGGATGCACCGCCTCGGCTCCGCTTTTCCGGGCGGCATCGAGGATCCGGTCGATTCGGAGATAGCTCTCGGCTGAAGGAGCGGGGCCGATCTCGATCGACTGGTCTGCGTAGAGTACGTGGAGGGCGGCCCGATCGGCCTCCGAATACACCGCAACGGTCGGGTAGCCGAGCTCCCGGCAGGCACGGATCACCCGGACGGCGATCTCACCACGATTTGCAATCAGAACTTTCACGAGCGGGATTGTATCGGAGGAAGAGGCCCGAGGGCATTTCCGAATGCCGGCGATCTGCCGGGCAGCGGCCGGAGCTCGCGCTCAGCTCATTCGCGCGGATTCCTCGCGGAGCCGGTCGAACTCTGCTGCTCGATCGAGAAAACTCTCCACCATCCGACCGACCGCGAGCTTCTCCGTCAGGTCACTGGCCGAGTCGAATTCCTTCCGCAGCCGCCCTGCTTCCGCCAGGTAGTACTCCCGCAGCCCCTCGCCGATCGAGAACTCCGGGTACTTGTCGGCGAGACTCCGAAGCCACTCTTCGACCTGCTTCCGCTTCTCCTTGTCTCCCACACCTTCCTGCAGATTGCGCAGAAGATCATCCACCACGTCCTTCAGGACCGATTGTCTCTTGCCACCGGATGCCGATGGAACTTCCGTCATAGCCAACCTCCCCAGCGCATTTTCAGCAGATTATCGCAAAATCAGGGACTCGCAAGAGACGTACCGTGAAAACGCGAGCGCCGCGCCACGCGGAAGCGGATTTCGGATTCCGATGCGCACACGCCCCCGAAGGCGCACAGAGGCGCACAGAGGCGCAGGACGAAACCCGATGATGAAGAAGAAGATGATGATGATGATGATGATGAAGAAGGAAGGAGATGGTGCCCAAGGCCGGACTCGAACCGGCACAGCCGAAGCTACACGCCCCTCAAACGTGCGCGTCTACCAATTCCGCCACTTGGGCAAACGGTTCGCGTGACTACTTGCTCACGGGAGCGGGCGCGGTCGGAGCCGACTGCGGCGCGGACATGACCGACGTCTTCGGCCGCCCCTGAATGATCGCGAGAGTCAGCGAGGTGATGACAAAGAGCACGAAGAACACGGTCGTCAGCTTCTGCAGGAGAGTGGCCGCTCCGCGCGGTCCGAAAACCGTCTGCGAACCACCACCTCCGAATGCTCCCGCCAGGTCCGCACCCTTCCCCTGCTGAAGCAGGACGAAAAGCATCAGAAAGGAGCTGACGATGACGTGAAGTACGACGATGAAAACGACCATGTATGTCTCCGTTCAGGTTGACTCCGAGGCCACAGAACCCTGCGGAGCGGTGAATTCTTCCCCGGATGGGAGGGCGGAGTCAACATTTTTCTCACCGCGCAACGGCCGCGAGGATGCCGTCGTGGATCGCCAGGAACTTCGTCGCGTCGAGGCTGGCGCCGCCGACCAGGAAGCCGCTGACCTCGTCCACCGACGCGAGCGCTTCCGCATTCTCCGGCGTCACGCTCCCTCCATAGAGGATCGGCACCTGCTCGTGTCCCAACCCGCGCAGCACCTTCCGGATCGCCAGATGGGTCTCCGCCACCATCTCCGGCGAGGCGTTCCGGCCCGTCCCGATCGCCCAGACCGGCTCGTAGGCGAGAATCCATCGTCGATTGAGGCCATTCAGGCTGGAGGCGCCGTCGAGCGCGCCGCGGATCTGCGATTCGAGGAGCGTGACCGTTCCCCCCTCGTCTCTCGTCTTCGCGTCTTCGCCGATGCAGAGCACCGGGACGAGCCCCGACGCCATCGCGCGGGCTCCCTTCCGGCCGATCATCTCATCCGGTTCATGGTGGTAGCGCCGGCGCTCCGAGTGTCCGACGATGGCGTGCGTCGCTCCGACGCTTCGCAGCATCGCCGCGGAAACTTCACCGGTGAACGCTCCCTTCTCCTCCTGCGAGCAGTCCTGTCCCGCGAGCCCCGACGCCACGCCTTGCCGGTCGATCAATCCTCGAATCTCCGGAAGGAACGGAAAAGGAGGTGCAATCACCAGCTCTACCGACGCGTCCACGCGGCCATCCGCGAAGGAGTGGACGAACCCGTCCAGACCCGACGGCGGAAGATTCATTTTCCAGTTTGCGATCAGAATTTTTTCGCTCATCACTCACCAACTGTATCGGTTTTTTCCACTCTTTTTCGACAGATAGAGCCGCTCGTCCGCCCGCTGGATCAGATCCGCCGCCGTCATGTCGGGTGGAACATACGTCGCGATCCCGATCGAGACGGTGCAGCCGATCGCCGCACCCGACTCCGAATGCATGTCGAGTTTCCGCACCAGCTGCACGATTCTCTCCGCCACCGAGCGCGCTCCCCACAGATCGGTGTGGAAGAGGATCACCGCGAGCTCGTCCCCTCCGTACCGGGCGAAGATGTCCGTCGGCCGGAGCGTCTCCTTCACCGCACCACAGAGCTCCGACAGGACCACGTCCCCCATCATGTGACCCCAACTGTCGTTGATCTGTTTGAATTCGTCGACGTCGAGGAGCAGCAGAGAAAGGGGCAGCGAATAGATCCGCGCCCTGTCGATCTCGCTGCTCAGCCGGGAGCGGAAGAAGCGGCGGTTCGGAATTCCCGTGAGCTCGTCAGTGTCCGCGAGATTCTGGATCCGCTCGTGCGCCCGGATGTTGTCCAGCAGAATGGAGACCTGACCCGAGAGGATCTGAAGCATCTTCTGCTCTTCCGGACGGAAGGGTCGTCCCGCTCTGAAGATCACCAGAACCCCGGCGATTCTGTTCTCGTGCTGGATGACCGCTCGTGCGCAGTATTCGAACGGATCCCACTCGGGGGCGGCGCCGCGAAGATTCGTCTGTTCGTCGACGATCACCACGTCGGTGTCCTCGAAAGAGAGGTTCAGCTGCCCCTGCATCGTGTTGCGGATCTCCGTCTCGAACCGTTTTCCGATGACCCGTTCCGTTCCGGCGCGTCTCGAGATGTACAGCTCGAGATTCTGCTCCACCATGATTGCAGTGCCGATCGAGAAATCGACCGGCCCTGCGAGTTGCGTGAACGCCGACGCGAAGAGCTCCCGGATGGAGGTCGCGCGGATGATGTTCCCGGTCAGCGACTGAATGAACTCGAACAGCGTACGGCTTTCCCATTCCTGCCGGCGGAGGCGGTCGAGCTCAGTCGGCGCATGATTCGCCGTATCCTCCGCCGACGAAGCCACGAATCTTTCCCGTGCTTCCGGACCCGCGGCCACGCCGTTCGGGTCGATTCTCGCTCTTCCGTCCCACAGCTCGACCACTCCCTGACGCCGCAGATCGTCCACTACGTTCTTCTCTTCCGGAGTCAGGAGATCCAGATCGATCCCATCTCCTGCAGCGAAGAGGAACCTCAGGACTCTCCTCTCCGTCTCCGACTGCGGCACTTCGTCGAACATCTTCATCCGCCTCCCATTATAGACAGCGGCGGCCGCCCGCCCGTATGCTCTGGCGGAGCGGCTGACGGCGCGGACGCCGCAATTATTCTTCAGTTCGGCGATAATCGAAACATGAGCGACGAAAAGGAGCTGATCCCTTTCGAGGCCACGCCTCTGCGGGGGGAGCGACTCCTCGTTCTGGCCCCCCATCCCGACGACGAGGTGATCGGGTGCGGCGGGCTTCTCGCGCAACATCTCGCCGAGCACCGCATCACCCGGATCGTCGTCTTCACCGACGGCACTGCGGCCGAAGGAGTCGACGACCCGGCGGTCTACCGCGAGATTCGCGAGAACGAAGTCCGCCGCGGTCTCCAGCAGCTCGGAGGGACGCCCGATCTCGAATTCCTTCGCATCCCCGACCGGCACCTGGAGGAGCATCGAACCGCGGCAGGAGAGTCGATCCGGGCGATTCTCCAGGAGTTCCGCCCCGATCTGATCGTCCTCCCCTCTCCGGTCGAGATCCACCCAGACCACCGGGCGCTCAGCCGCGCGTTCTTCGACGTGATCCACTCCTCCCGCGACCTGGAAGGCTCACTCGCTCTCTGCAACGTCGCGTTCTGCGAGATCAGCCGCCCGTTCCAGCCGAACACGCTGGTCGACATCTCCGCCGTTTCGGCTCGCAAATCCGACGCCATCCGTGCACACGAATCCCAGCTGCGGATCCGCAACTACGATCGTTATGCCTCCGGGCTGAACCACTACCGCGCGATGACGCTCGAGCCCGAGACGGTCGCCGCGGAAGCCTTCTTCGTCATCCCCGCTCCGCAACTTCGCACCATCTGCTGGAGTGATCTCGAGAAGCGTATCGGCGGAACCATGCCGGTCGAATCGGCGGCCGGAGAGCTGCCGGTCTCCGTGGTCGTGCGTACGCGCGACCGGCTGAACCTCCTCGACGAAGCCCTCCACTCCATATTCCAGGGAATGCCGCCGGCGCGCGTCGTGGTCGTCAACGATGGCGGAGCGAGCCCTCGCGACGTCGTCGCTCCCTTCGGCGAGCGCGTGGTACTCGTCGACGATCCGCGCTCCTCCGGACGTTCGCTGGCGATGAACCGCGGAGTCGAGCGCGTCGAGACGCCGTGGCTCGCGTTTCTCGACGACGATGATGCCTACTATCCGGAACACCTCTCCACACTCACCCGCGCCATGCAGTCGGGACCTCACCGAGCGGTCTACTCGGATGCGGTGTCGGTGTTTCTCCGTCCCGGCGAAAAAGGGATCCACGAGGTGCGCGACAGGCTGAGACTCTTTTCACGCGACTTCGATCGCACCATGCTCGCCGTCGACAACTACATCCCTCTCCCCACGCTCCTCGTCGCGACGGAGGATTTCCGCTCTCTCGGCGGCTTCGATCCCGAGTTCGATCTCTTCGAGGATTGGGACTTCATTCTCCGGCTCTCGCGGCTCGGCAGCTTCGGTCACGTTCCTCTCGTCACCTGCGAGATCCGTCATTTCGAAGGAAGCGGCTCCGCCGTCCTCGCGTCACCCGAAGGGAGCGAGGCGTTTCGCCGGGCAAAACTGCGGATCTGGGAAAAGCATCGCGATCTCGCCTCCCCGGAGGCATTCGCCGACGCATTGGCGAAACAGAAGCTCGAGCTGCAGCGAACCTGGAGCGAGCGGGTCGAACAGATCGGACGGGGCCGACACCTCGAGCGCGACGTCGACCGGCTCGAGCGGGAGAAGCAGACACTGATCGAAGAGATTCGGGAGCAGCACGGACGGTTCCTCTCCGCAGAAGCGCAACGGCAGCGACTGGACGAAGTGCGGCTGGGCCTCGAAGCCGAAGTGATGCGAGCGACTGGCGACGCTCAGAGACTCGCTCGCGAACTGGAGACGAACAAAGCCGCGGTCGCGAGCCAGTCGGAGACGATCGGGCAGCTCTTCGCCGAGGTCGAGCGTCTGAATGCGTTGATGGAGACGATCTACCGTTCCCGCACCTGGAAGATTCACTCCGCGGTCGAGAGGCTCAAGGGAAAACGGTGACGCGCGCTCTCCTCCTCTGCCCCGAGCCACTCGGTCACCGCCACCCCGCAGGCGTCGGAATCCGCTTCATCGAGATCGCACGAGCGCTCCGCGCCGTGGGACACCAGGTGATCGTCCTCAGCCCTGATGGCGGCACCGTCGACGGATGCACATCCGCCGCGCTCTCGCCACAGGCGATCCACGACCACTCCGGCGCCGCCGACGTGGCGATCGTGCAGGGGCACGTCGTGAACGAGCTGATCGCGCACGGCGCGTCCATTCCCACCGTGGTCGATCTGTACGATCCGTTCATCGTCGAGAACCTCCACTACTATCCGTCACGCGGCGCAGAAGTGTTCAACCACGATCACCTGACCCTGATGCGCTCGTTGCTTCGCGGCGACTTTTTTCTCTGTGCCTCCGAGGCCCAGAGGATGTTCTATCTCGGACTGCTCCTCGCGACCGGTCGAGTCCATCCGCTCGTATACCAGCGCGACCCGTCGCTCCGATCTCTTCTCGCGATCGCACCATTCGGGGTCGCTCCTCCACCTCCGGCAGACACTCATCCTGCGGGAGCGAACGTGCTGTTCGGCGGCATTTACGACTGGTACGATCCGATTCTCGCGATCGACGCGGCCGAGATGGCCCGCGCCCGCATTCCCGGACTCACTCTCACCTTCACCCTCCATCCGAATCAGGAGAGCACACCGCAGACTCTGGCGACCGCGGCGCAGGACGAGGTGAAGAGACGCGGCCTCGCGGACGTGGTTCGATTCGAGCCGTGGTTCGCGTACGAGGAGCGCGCGGCGTTCTATCGGAAGTTCTCCCTGGCCATGCTCTGTTTCGCACCATCGCTGGAGACGGACCTCGCGATGCGCACTCGGATTTTCGATTACCTCTGGGGAGGACTCCCCGTGATCACCAGTCCCGCCGGCGGGACCGACACCATCCTCGGGAGCTACTCTGCGGGGGTGGTCGTCCGCTCCAACCGGGCCACCGATTTCGCAGATGCGATCGCCGGAGTGCTCTCTTCCGAAGACGAGTACCGCCGGATGCGCGAGGGAGCACGTCGCTGGACCACGGATCATCCGTGGAGCCGCACGCTCGCACCTCTTCTCGATTTCTGCTCGAATCCGAAGAAGGACGAGACGAAGGACCTCGCTCGACCACTCGAGGCGCGTCTCCCCGAGTCGACTCTCCTCCGGCGGATCCGAAGGAGACTGGGGGCGTTGCGATGAATCCGAATATCGAAGTGGTCGTGATCAGCTGGAACGGTCGCGACGACACGCTTCGCGCCGTCGAGGCGGTCGCCGCTCAGATCGGACCCGGTGAAGACCAATACCCCGACGCGTCGATCACCGTCGTCGACAATGGATCGAAGGACGGCACCGCAGAAGCCGTGCTCCGGCGCTTCCCCGGAGTGAAGCTCCTCGAGCTCCGGGTCAACCGCGGGTTCACCGGAGGGATCGATGCCGCCGCGGATGCTTCCGCCGCAGACTCGCTGATTTTTCTGAACAACGACGCGGTTCCCGAGCCACGCTGGCTCCGGAGCTTCGCGTCCGCGATGCGGAATGCCCCGCCGGACGTCGTCGCGATCTCCGGGCGGATCGTCGATTCCTCCGCGACGAAGATCGATTTCATCGGCGGCCTTCTGACGTTCGACGGTCACGCGTTCCAGCGGGGATTCCGTAAACCGATCGGGAGCGTTCCCGAGCCGGACGACGGAGAGGAGCTCCTCTTCGCGTGTGGCGGCAACATGATCGTGCGGCGGCGCGAGTTCCTCGAGCTCGGCGGATTCGACGACGACTACTTCGCGTATCTCGAAGACGTCGACTTCGGATGGCGCGCATGGCTCAGCGGCTACCGGATCAGCTTCGACCGCAGCGCGGTGGTCCGTCACAAGTCCTCCGCGACGAGCGACCGCCTCGGCGCGTTCGAGCGCGGAGTGCTCTTCGAGCGCAATGCGCTGCAGACCGCAATCAAGAATCTCGATCCGGAGATGCTGCCCCGATTCGCAGGGCCGATCTTCCTCACTCTCCTCCATCGCCTCCATTGCTATACCGTGGACCGCAATCAGGAGACGTCGCCTCTGCGACGCCCGGCGCTGGATTCCTCTGCGCCGGGGAAGGGGAGGAAGATGCTCGACCGGCTCCTGCGCCGCCGGAGCGGTCCGGCCATCGACGATCCGCTCACGGTGATGCAGTTCCGCGCCATGGAGTGGTTCTTCGCGAACTCGGAACGGCTGATGGAGAAACGCCGGACGGTTCAGGCACGACGCCGCATTTCCGACCGTGAGATCTTCGAGAAGTTCCCCCTTTTCTACGTCCCGACCTATCACGGCGACGAGGCGATCATGCAGTCTGCACTCTTCCGTGCACTGATGCCCGAGGTTCCTTCGAGGACTTCCAGGCTCGACGAGATCATGCAGCCGTGAACATTCCCCTCCCTCTGCGGCGGTTCTCCATGCGCGGGGTCTTCTGGCGCCAGTATCTCGACTGGGCGGTGGAGAACGTCCCGACCTTCGTCGAACCGATCGTCATGGCCGCCTATACGACCTTCTTCTTTCTGTTCTGGGGACCGGGGCGCCGCGCCGTGGCTCGAAATCTCGGCGCGATCTTTCCGGAGTCATCCGCGGTGGTGAACCTCGGCCGCGCCTGGCGCGTCTTCTGGAATTTCGCCTGGACGTTCACCGACACGGCGCGTTTCAACCTCCAACGCCTTTCCATGGACTGGGAGTTCGAAGGACTCGAACATTTCCGCGATCTGGTGTCCAATCCCTCCGGGAGCGTTCTGCTCACCGCGCACATGGGCAACTACGATCTCGGCTCCTACCTCTTCGCCGAACGGACCGAACGGACCATAAGCATCGTGCGGGCGCCCGAAACGGATCCCGAGAGCGAAGCCTTCTCGTCGCGCAAGAGGGCGAAAGCGGTGAGCGAAGGTTTCCGCATCCACTACAGCACCGATTCCCGGATGGTCGCACTCGATCTGCTCGAGGCGATCCGCGGAGGCGAGATCGTCGCGATACAGGGCGATCGCGCCATCCCCGGAGTGTCGTCGTTCGAGACGGAAATGTTCGGCCTCCGGGTGAAGCTCCCCAGCGGACCATTCGCACTCGCCATGGCGACGCGCACGCGGATCTACCCGCTCTTCATCACCCGTGCGGGACGCCGCCGCTACCGCCTCGTCGCACTCGAACCGATCGAGTGCCGGCGCGCGGGCCGCGACCGCGACCGTGATCTTCGGGAAGCCACATCCATCTGGACTACGGCTCTCGAGCGCACCATTCGACGACACTGGAGCCAGTGGTTCACGTTCGAACATTTCGGAGTGGACGAAGAGCGATGACCGGGTCAGGCTCCTTTCACCCGCTGCTGTTCGCCCCGTCGCGCTCGCGTCTCGCGATCTTCCGGCTGGCGGGATTTCTTCTCCTTCGATTCGGAACCCCGGGCCCACCGCCGCGGCCCTCGTGGCTCGCCTCCGACCGGAATCAGAATCCGGTCGAAGCCTGGACCACCGGGAGTGCGATGTACCTGCTGTTCGCGATCCTCTCATGGGGATGGCTCACTTCGGCCGGGCAACCGTTGATCACGCAGGCGCTCTTCCTCCTCGCCGCTCTGGTTCTCGCACTGGTTTGCTTCAACGTTCTCCTCCTCGTCATCGGAGGAGGCGCCTGGCTGCTGCGCCGCGCCGGATGGAAGCCGCGCAGGCACGGATTCGAGATTCAGGAAAGGATCTTCCATCTCGTCGCGCTTGCTGCCGCGATCGCCGCCGTCACACTCCGGCTTCGAACGCGCTGGGCTGGATACGTCTGGATCGGCCTCTGGATCCTCGACATTTCCGCGGCGATGGTGATGTGGCTCATCCGCCGATCGGTCGACGCACTGGAGAAACGATGCGAGTTCGATACGTCCGCCCTCTGATTCTCGGATTCGCGGCGCTCGCGCCTCTCGCGATGATCGCGCTCTGGTCGTCGTCCGTTCCGATGGCCATCGGCGTGCTCGCTGCGTCTCATGCACTGGTTCTCTACCCCACGCTCCGTGCGCGCTCCCAATGGCTGGGCCGGGTGGTGACTTCCTTCCGCACCACGGATCGCGAGTTGTGGCTCACCATCGACGACGGCCCCGACCCCGGCGACACGGATGCGATGCTCCACCTGCTGAATGAACGAGGGGTCAAGGCAACATTTTTCGTGATCGGGACGAAGGCGGCGCGTCATCCGGAGCTCGTAGGGCGAATTCTGGAGAATGGCCACACCATCGGAAACCACTCACTCACTCACCCCGCCGGATCGTTCTGGTGTCTCGGCTCCGGCGCAATGCGGCGGGAGATCGAGGAGGCGAATCGCACCCTGGCCGGGATCACCGGCGTCCCTCCGTCTCTGTTCCGTGCTCCGGTCGGAATGAAGAATCCCTTCGTCCATCCCCTCCTCCATCGCCTCGGCATGGACCTCGTCGGCTGGAGCGCGCGCGGATACGACGGAATCTCGCGTCCCGATCCCGCAACCGTCGCGACCCGCATCGAGCGCGAGCTTCGTCCCGGGGCCATCATCCTGCTCCACCAGGGCCGTCATGCGCGCGACGGACGGCTTCTCAGCGTCGAATGTGTGGAGGAGGTCGTGATCCGCGCGCTCGCCCGCGGCTACCGTTTCATCATTCCCGAGCGTGAGACGTTCCTTCCGTCGTGATCGCATTTGTTCTGCACACATAGGGAAACGGAGAATATTATTCTCATTATCGTACGTAGACGCGAATAATATATCGCCATAGCCCGCTCGTTCAGAACGAAATCACCGACCCTCGATCGTCCGTCCGGATTCCAACCCGGTCTCCGCCGCACGCACCGCGTCCGTCACACATCGACACCGCGCTTCGATCGGCGACCCGATCTCCGCCACGCTCACGAATCCGTGCTCGCCTGCAGCGAATCGGAATCCGCCATCTCGCGCCGCCGGAACACGAACAGGTAGTTGTTGAACGGCGTACGTCCCCACATCGGCTCGACGCGATGCTCGAACTCCGCCGCAGGGAACGCGGAAAGAAGCAGCTCCCGCGACGGAAAATTCAGCCCCTCGCTCCGCAGCCAACGGATCGCGCGCGAGAAGCTCTCCTGAAGCCAGGTGAGACGATACCGCAGACTCCCGTCGCGGATGCAGTCGCGGATCACCACCACCGCACCCGGAGGCGTCGACTCCGCCACCGAGTGCAGGATCCGCTGCTGCTCGGCCGTGGGGAAGTAATGCAACACGTCGAGCAGTGCATGACTGCCGCGAAACCCGTCCCTCTCGCGTGCGTCGCGAATCTCGAACCGCAAGCCTTCGTCCGGGTGCGTCACCGCCTTCGCGATGGCGATCTTCCGTTCGTCGAAATCGATCCCGCTCACCGGTTCCGCGAACCCGTTCTCGCGGAGGTACAACCCGAGGATCCCGAGGCCGCATCCAATGTCCCGGAGAGGAAAGGGGACGGACCGCAGTGCCTCGAGCGCCGCGGGATAGACCGGATCGAACCGGAGCTTTTGATGGACGTAGTGCCTGATCCACTGTCCTTCGAAGCGGGAAGCGACGCGACCGGCCGACCCGCCGAGACTCATCGACGCCTCATGGGAGCCTCATCGGCGACCCCGCGGAAGGGATCGTGCGGCAGGGCGTCATTTCTGAATCAGGTGCTCCACGAGGTTCATCAGCTCTTCGAGATCGAACGGCTTCGCGAAGAGTGCGGAGGCCCCCATCTGCAACAGCGCCTCCGGCTCGATCCGAAGATGTGCGGAGAGGACGATCACCGGGAGTCTGCCGGCGCGTCCGGTGTCTCTCAGCCGCTGCAGAAAATCCCACCCGTTCACCTCCGGCATCATCAGGTCGAGCAGCACCAGATCCGGCTCCTGAACCATCAGCGCCCGCTCCGCTTCTCCGCCGTCGCCTGCGAGGAGCACCTGGAAGCCGCGCTGACGCAGAGCCGCGGAGAGCATTCCGCGCAACGGAATGTCGTCGTCGACCACCAGAATCCGCTTCGGCGCCACGCGTGATTCGCGCGGAATCGAGCCCGCATTCGTCCCGCGCAGAACGTCGACGCCCTCGGTACGCCTCTTCTCAGTAAACGTCGTAATCGCCGATCGTGTAGTAGAGCTCGTCAGCTCGCGGGTTTTCCCGCTCGACGAAAAAGCGGCACTCGACGAAATGATCTCTCGGTTCATACCTGAATCCTGCTTCCATCAACCGGCGTCCGACGGGATGCTCTGCCGCACACCAGAATCTGCAACGCTTTCCCGAACCCCTCAACTGCTTCACGAGCCTGGAGAGCGGCCCCGGATCGAGTGATCCGCCGATCTCCATGATGTTCAGGTTCTCTTCATCCTCCCCGATGATGGCGATCGTTTCGACCTTCCACCACCGCTCGACCACCGCTGTCCGGTAACGATGCACCGGGTGGTCCAGGTATCTCCACCGGAGATACACCTCGTCGCGTATCGCTCCGAGCTCGAAGTCGATTGGCGGAAATCGATGCAACTCTCTCGCCGAAAGCTCCGCGAGATCCGGCGAGACGCCCCCCTCCGGCTCCAGCACCAGCTCCCCCACCCGGGAGACCGGCCGGTACCCGAGCACCCGCTCACCGAGCACCCGATGACGCTCGCCGGGGAAGCCGTACACCAGCGGCACCTTCCCCGCACCGCAGTGGTAGTCGAAGAATGCTTTCACCGTGCGCACGAAAACGCCCCCGCGGCCGATCCCTCCCGCGTATTTCGCGCTGCTCATGAAGTCGACCGACTGCAGCGCCGGATACTCGCTCCGGTGGTCCCGGAAACGCACCGGGGTTCCCGCGCAGTGGGCGACGATCCGCCCCCCGGCCTCGCAGACGAAGCTCGCACTTCCTCGGGGATTGTCGAAATACTTCCAGCGCCATACGTTCTCGTCGCGGCGCGCCCCGAACACTTCTTCGAAGAGATCGCCGAGCTTCGGGATGTCCGACTCCACCGCAGGGCGGATGATCTCCTGCGGCTTATCGGGCATGCGTCGGCTCGACTGCGCGGATCGGACGCACCACGTACGGCGCTCCACCCCTCCGCCTCGCAACGATCCGCACCGATCCCGATGTCACCGGCAGCGGATCGGGAAGAACCCGGAGTGCGGCCGATGCGATCCGGGAGAGCGCCGGATTCAGCTTCTTCACTCTGGAGAGAAGGAACGGATGATCGCAGTATTCGAAATCCGCTCCGATGCTCACGATCTCGAATCCCGAATTTTCGAGCAGCTCGATCAGCGCCGAATGCGAATA
Organism: uncultured Acidobacteriota bacterium; assembly: GCA_963741955.1. GTDB lineage: Bacteria > Acidobacteriota > Thermoanaerobaculia > Gp7-AA8 > Gp7-AA8 > CAVUKB01. The sequence continues at coordinate 1,115,228 of CAVUKB010000007.1, read as the reverse complement.
GAGGATCAGATGTTCGGGAAACTTGTAGCTCACCCACCGGTCACCGGAGACCGCGCAGAGAAGGCTCTCCGTGTCGGGAGTGACCAGGAAGAGAGCTCCGCCCGGCTTGAGGAGCTCGTGAAGCCGAGCGAGAGCGTCGTGCGGATCCGCCAGGTGCTCGAAGACGTGAAAGAGTGTGACGGCGTCGAACGCTCCGGACGGATTCACGAATGTGCGGAGATTCGCGCAATACACGTCCAGTCCTTCGCTCCGCGCCGCCCGCGCCGCTTCCTCCGACAGATCGATCCCGACGTACTCCATCTCCCGCGACGCGATGCGGCCGAAATGTCCGATGCCCGCGCCGACCTCCAGGACCCGCGCTCCGCGCTGGACGTGCTTCCGCAGGATCGAGAATCGCCTGGAATTGGTCTTCTCCAGCGAGCGGGCGCTCTGGCCCGGCCCGTACCCACGCTCCAGCTCCCGGTCACTCTCGTAGTAACTCGCGTCGTAGTACCGCCGCAACTCCTCTTCACTCGGAAATTCGGCCAGAAAGCGGCACTTGCACCTCCGGCACTCCCGCACCACCCAGCCGTTGATCTGCGTCAGCGTCCACACTTCCACCGAAAAACAGATCGGACAGCGACGCGGAAGGCGGTAAGCCTGCTGCCGGTTGAAGCGCCGCACCCGGATCACGTCGATCAGCATCCGCAGTGAATCGCGGACCAGGCGCACCTTCGATTCGTGCCGGTGGGACATGGAGACCGGGATCCGCTCGATCCGGAAGCCGAACTTCCGCGCCAGAAAAAGAACCTCGAAATCGAACCCGAACCCGTTGATGCGCGACTCGGCGAAGAGGACCTTCGCCGCCGCTGCGGTGAAGATCTTCAGACCGCACTGGGTGTCGGGAATCCCCGGCGTGAGAAACGTCCGCACCACCAGGGAGAAGCTGCGCCCCATCGCTTTTCGGAGCCAGGGATACGACGGATCCGCCTGCGATTCGTCGAGATCGCGGCCCCCGATCGCGATGTCCGTGGTCCCCGACTGCACCATCGTGACGGCATCGCCGAGGTTCTGGAGCTGGTACGGGAGATCGGCGTCGATGAAGCCGATCGTCTCGCCGCGGGCTTCCTGCACCCCCCGCCGCACTGCGGCCCCTTTCCCGGAGTTCCGCTTCAGGCGCAGCAGACGGAGAGACGCATCCGTGGCGGAAAGCTCCTCCACCCGCGCGGCGGTATCGTCCGTCGAGCCGTCGTCCACCACCAGCACTTCGTACGAGAGTCCCGTCCCGCGCAGGTAGCGCGTCAGCTCGGCGAGCGTCACCTGAATCTCGTGACCCTCGTTCCACGCAGGAATCACGAGTGAGAGACTCGGTCCACCCATTCGGCCCATTCTACCGCGACCACCCGGCCCTTGTCGGTGTTCCGCCGGCTGAGCTCAGTGGCGGGCATTTCCACGCCCGCAACGTTTTCCCGCTCCGGCGGTCGACCACCCTCACATGGAGGTCGCCGCCTCGCCAGCTCTGGAGGATTTCTCCCGGAACACGGACCGAGCCACTGGCCGGAAAGTGCCCTGCCGCCGAATTGAAGTTGCGCAGCGGGGAGATCTCGATCACACGCGCCGCCGGCTCCTCTCCAACCTCGAACGGCGAGTCAGCCGCGTGATCCTCGAACGGACGCTCGAACGGCGGCGGGATCTCCCGCCCGTAACGACTCGACAGCTTCGTGAACCATCCTCCCGTCCACTTCAGCAGGAACCGCCGCTCCGACTCGGCGAACAGCTCCGCCGCATCACCCCGCTCCGGCGCGCTCTGGTTGTACAGATGCCTGCAGCGCGCCTCGGCAACGTACACGATTCTCTTCCCGCCGTTCCGCAGTCGCCGCATCAGGTCGATCTCTTCGAAGTAGAGGCGGAATCGCGGATCGAACCCTCCCGTCCGCTCGAACGCCGCACGGTCGATCGCCATCACCGCACCCGATACTTCGCCGGTTTCCATCGTTCTCTTCAGACTCCAGAAGCGGATCCGCTCCCGGACTCGCGCCTCGTCTCGTGACCGCGCCCTCCGATGCGAGCGCGAAGCGAGGAGCTCGCCCATCCTGAGCTGGCGCGTGAGTGTCTCCGCAGGAGGGAGGATCCACTCCCCTTCCCGATCCCAGCTGATCCGCGGACCGGCGAGCGCCGCTCCGGAACGCACTCGCTCGAGGAGACGGTCGATCGCACCACTCTCCCACTCCACGTCGGGATTCGCGGCAACGAAGATCGGTGCGTCCGAACCGAGCACCGCCTCGTTGATCGCGCGTCCGTATCCGAGATTCTCTTCCGCGACGATCAGCCGGTCCGCTCCGCTCTCTTCGAGCGCCCTCGCCTCGGCCGGGTCGCACGAGTTGTCGACCACCACCACCCGCAGCGGAGTTGCGGTGCTCGCTCGGGCCGATGCGATCGAAGCCGCGGTCAGCGCAGCCGAACGGTAGTTGACGATCACCAGGAGCGTCTCGCTCATCGCGAAGGTCCGCTCCCGATGAGAAGCTCCGAGATTGCGACGAAAGGATCGAGCGCAGGCGGAACGCGCGTGAGATCGGGAAGGGGCGCGATGATCGCGTCCACGAATCCGTCCGCGCTCCACTCCGTCACGCCGATCGCCGAAGCGACCGTGGCGAGCGGGTGCGACTGATGGATCGCGAGCGCGACTCCGACGTCGCGCGCGACGAACGCGAGCGGCGACGGCGCCTCGTCGGCGTCCACCGTCTCCAGAATCAGGGAACTGCTCGTGATCGCGTTCGCGAGCTCGCTCGCATCGAGCTCGGGAAGGATCTCCCGTCGTCCGGCGCTCCCGCGCAGTGCTTCGGGGAGGTCGCCGAACACGACGAGGTCGAAAGCGAACTTCCGGCGCCGCAGCTCGTCGAGAACCTTCGCCGTCATCCTGAGCCGCCGCGTGACCGCCATACCACCGGCGACGAGCATGCGCATGCGCCGCCGCGGATCACGGCGCTCGCGCGGAAAGCTGCGCGGGGAGACGGCGAACGGTACGTTCGCGATCGTTGCGTCGGCTTCGATGAGCGCGACCTCGCCGCTTCGCGCGTCGAACCGCAGGTTGAGGTGACGCGTGGCGCCATCGATCCGCAGTGTCACCGCGAGCGACTCTCCCGGCGCCTCGTCATCGTCGACGATCTCGAGTCCTCCGCCCCGCGCCGCAACCGCATCGCGGAGGCCGAGGGCGAAGTGGACCATCCAGGGCATCCCGGAAATGATCCGTCGATCGTCGAGCCCGCTCATCCGCCGCCGATTCTAATCGGCAATGCAGTATCGCGCGAGCGCCGCCGGTTCTGTGCGAGTCCGCACTCCTCGGCACAATCCACGATTCTCGCCGTGGGGCGCGGATCGCGGCACGTGCGCGACTCCAACCTCACCCTCGTCGCCGGCAACCGCCGTCCTCGGCACAATCCACAATTCTCGCCGAGGGGCGCGGATCCTCTGATCCGCCGCGCGGATCGCGGCACGTGCGCGACCCCGGCATCACCCGCGTCCCCGGCAGAAGCGGAGCGTCGTCCGTCCGGGTTATGATCTACCCGCAGCTGCGTGCACCACCAACCTGCGGCTGCGCCGAGGATCGACGTCGTATGCGCTTTCTCAGTGACCTCTTCGAAAAGAATCGCGTCTGGGCCGCGGAGATCACCCGCGAAGATCCCGAATTCTTCACCCGTCTCGCGCGCCAGCAGAAGCCCGACTACTTCTGGATCGGCTGCTCAGACAGTCGCGTCCCCGCCAACCAGATCGTCGGCCTCCCCCCCGGCGAGATGTTCGTCCACCGCAACGTGGCGAACGTCGTCGTGCACGCGGATCTCAATTTTCTCTCCGCACTCCAGTTCGCGGTCGAATCGCTCCGCGTCGGACACGTGATCGTCTGCGGGCATTACGGCTGCGGCGGCGTCCTCGCGGCGCTCCGCGACGAGCACCTGGGGCTGATCGACAACTGGCTCCGCCACATCCAGGACGTGCGCTCTCTGCACCACGCACAGATCGATGCGCTCGCCACCGAGCGCGAGCGGCACGAACGCCTCTGTGAGCTCAACGTCATCGAGCAGGCGGTGAACGTTTGCCGGACGACCGTCGTGCGTGAGGCGTGGCGCCGCGCCCAGCCTCTCACCGTCCATGGCTGGATCTACGACATTCGCGACGGCCTTCTCCGCGACCTCGGCATCTCGATCAGCAACGAATCCGAGGTCGAGCCTCTCGCCCGTGCGGCGCGTACCAGCAGCCCCTCCGCACCACCCGCGTGATCTGAGCCGCTGCGAAGCCCGCACCCTACGACACGATCGCACTCCTCGGCACAATCCACGATTCTCGCCGTGGGGCGCGAATCCTCTGATCCGCCGCGCGGATCACGGCACGTGCGCGACCCCGGCCCGAAGTGCTCGCGGAGACGATATTCAACAGAACACTCCTCGCACCGGGCATGGGGCACCGGGCAGGCCGGCGCGGGACGCCGCCCTGCATCGGACGAGACGTCCAACCCACAAAGTGGGTCGCGCGTCTGTGGGTCGCGCGTCTGTGGCCCGCCTCTGTGGGTCGCGCGTCCGCGCGCGATGGCGAGCGGCGTCCCGCCGCGAGCGATGCCTGCCACGAACGCGTCCTGCGGCACTTGCCGCACCCTCGTTCTCACCTCCCGGGCCGACACGACTCTCTCGAACGTCATTCCGACACCACCACGACCCGAAGCGCTCGCGGAGACGACATTCAACTGAACACTCCTCGCACCGGGCACGGGGCAGGCCGGCGCGGGACGCCGCCCTGCATCGGACGAGACGTCCAACCCACAAAGTGGGTCGCGCGTCTGTGGCCCGCCTCTGTGGGTCGCGCGTCCCCGCGCGATGGCGAGCGGCGTCCCGCCGCGAGCGATGGATGCCACGAACGCGTCCTGCGGCACTTGCCGCAACGTCGCTCTTGCCTCCCGCACCGAGCCGGACCTTCGCGAGGGTCTCTTCAAGATCGCCCCGAGCCCCGAAGCGCTCGCGGAGACGACATTCAACTGAACACTCCTCGCACCGGGCACGGGGCACCGGGCAGGCCGGCGCGGGACGCCGCCCTGCATCGGACGAGACGTCCAACCCACAAAGTGGGTCGCGCGTCTGTGGGTCGCCTCTGTGGGTCGCGCGTCCCCGCGCGATGGCGAGCGGCGTCCCGCCGCGAGCGATGGATGCCACGAACGCGTCCTGCGGCACTTGCCGCAACGTCGCTTTTACCTCCCGCACCGGGCCGGACCTTCGCGAGGGTCTCTTCAAGATCGCCCCGAGCCCCGAGGGCTCGCGGAGACGACATTCAACTGAACACTCCTCGCACCGGGCACGGGGCACCGGGCAGGCCGGCGCGGGACGCCGCCCTGCATCGGACGAGACGTCCAACCCACAAAGTAGGTCGCGCGTCTGTGGCCCGCGCGTCCTGTGGGTCGCGCGTCTGTGGGTCGCGCGTCCGCGCGCGATGGCGAGCGGCGTCCCGCCGCGAGCGATGCGTGCCACGAACGCGTCGTGCGGCACTTGCCGCACCCTCGTTCTCACCTCCCGGGCCGACACGACTCTCTCGAACGTCATTCCGACACCACCACGACCCGAAGCGCTCGCGGAGACGACATTCAACTGAACACTCCTCGCACCGGGCACGGGGGCACCGGGCAGGCCGGCGCGGGACGCCGCCCTGCATCGGACGAGACGTCCAACCCACAGGACCTGCATCGGACGAGACGTCCAACCCACAAAGTGGCCCGCGCGCCTGTGGGTCGCGCGTCCCCGCGCGATGGCGAGCGGCGTCCCGCCGCGAGCGATGCCTGCCACGAGCGCTTCCTGCGGCACTTGCCGTACCCTCGTTCTCACCTCCCGGCCCGACATGCCTCTCTCGAACGTCATTCCGACACCACCACGACCCGAAGCGCTCGCGCAGACCATTCAACAGAACACTCCTCGCACCGGGCACGGGGGCACCGGGCAGGCCGGCGCGGGACGCCGCCCTGCATCGGACGAGACGTCCAACCCACAGGACCCTGCATCGGACGAGGACGTCCAACCCACAGGACCCTGCATCGGACGAGACGTCCAACCCACAGGACCCTGCACCTCCCGAGAGGCCGCCGCAGCAGAGATGACGTCAGACGTCCGGGCCGATGCCCCGGACGATCTCTTCCAGCTCATGCGCATCGCCGCGCTCCATTGCCAGCTCCGCCTTCAGGCTCTCCAGATCGCGGAAGATCGTCGCGACGGCGACGACTTTTCCCGCCGACCGGAACGTGACGCGCGCGTCGTGGCCGGCGAGGTCACCGTCGACCGTCGCCTCATCCCACCCGGCACCGTGCCCCACATAGGCGATCGTGACGTCGTAGTGGCTGCTCCAGAAGAACGGAACCACGTCGACCCGTTCCCGGCGCCCGAGGATGTTGCATGCGGCGGTCTGGCCAAGGCGCTGTGCGACCACCCAGTGCTCGACCCGAACGGACTTCCCCGAGCGCGGGTCCGGCCATCGCGCAATGTCGCCGGCGGCGAAGATCCCGGGAGCGCTCGTCTCGAGATACTCGTCGACCAGCACGCCGTTGTCGACGCGCAGCCCCGCGGCCTCCGGCAGCGTGGTGTCCGGACGGACTCCGACGCCGATCACGACCATGTCCGCGTCGATGATCTCGCCGCTGTCGAGTGTCACCCGCCCTTCGTCGATCTCGACCGGTTTGCGGCCGAGCCGGAAGACGACGCCGTGCTGCTCGTGCAGCTGCTTGATGAATTCGCCCAGCTCACGGCCCATGATTCGCTCGAGCGGAAGCGCGTCCGGCGCGACCACCGTCACCTCGACGCCACGAGCGCGAAGCGATGCTGCCACCTCGAGGCCGATGAAGCTCGCGCCGATGACCACCGCTTTGCGGCTCTGCAACGCTCGCTGAATGATCGCGCGGCTGTCGGACAGGGAGCGAAGGTAGTGGACGTGCGGCATCTCCGCGCCCGGAATCGGCAGCCGGATCGGATCTGCGCCGGTGGCCAGCACGAGCGCATCGTACGAGAGCGACTCCTCCGCCCCACTTGTCATGCGAATCGTGACCTCTTTCTTCTGAGGATCGATCGCCGTGACGCGATTCGCGCATCTCACCTCGATGTTCATCCCGGCATAGAACTCCGTGGGATGCAGCGGAATCCACTCTTCGGGCGCCGTCCCGGCGAGATAGTCCTTCGACAGATTCGGTCGATCGCCGGGGAGGGAATCCTCGGCAGTAACCATGACCACGCGGCCGGCGAAGCCCTCGCGCCGGAGCGTCTCCGCGGCCGCTTCTCCCGCGGCGCCTCCTCCGACGATGACGACCGTCCTCTCCGCGCCTTCGGTCGATGGCGTCGCGACGGCTTCGGGCTCGATCTTCTCGCGAACGAAGACGCGATCACCCTGCCGCTCGACGCGATACCGATCGACGGGATTGAGGGCGGGAGCGCGGAGTGCGCGTCCGGTGCGGAAGCTGAAACACGCATGGTGCCACGGGCAACGCACCGTGTCGCCGACGCGCAAGCCCTCGCCCAATGGCCCTCCGTAATGCGTGCACGAAGCGCCGATCGCGAAGAGCTCCTCTCCACTGCGCGCGATGAGTACCGCAGTTCCATCGACATGTCCGGACAACATTCCGCCCTCCGCGAGATCGCTCATCGCGACTCCGAGGCTCAGATCGGGTCCGTGAGCGGTGGCTTCCTCGCTCATCGCGACGCTCCGGCGGCGAGACGGAAGAACTCGGCGCGCGCCGCTGCGTCCTCGCGCAACGTTCCGAGCATCGCCGTGGTCACCAGCTCGGTGTCCGGGAGCTTGACGCCGCGACATCCCATGCACGAGTGTCGCGCCTCGATCCTCACTCCGACTCCGCGGGGTGCAAGATGCTCCTCGATCGCGGTGGCGATCTGGCGGGTCATCCGTTCCTGGATCTGCAGCCGCCGGGCGAAACAATCGACGAGCCGGGCGAGCTTGCTGATTCCGACGACCCTTCCCGGCAGATAGCCGACCGTCGCGGTTCCATGGAAGGGAAGAAGGTGGTGCTCGCAGATCGAGTGGAACGAGATTCCCCGCAGCAGCACCAGCTCGTCGCTGGTCTCCTCGAATGTTCGAGCGAGAATCTCGCCCGGGTCTTCGCCGTAGCCGGAGGTCATCTCCCGCCATGCTTTGATCACCCGTCGCGGAGTGTCGATCAGACCTTCGCGCCCCGGATCCTCACCGATCAGAGTGAGCAGCGTCGCCACGGCGCGCTCCGGATCGGTCGCCGGGTACGAAAGAACCTGCGCGGACTCGGGACTCATCGGGCCACCCGCCATACCGCAGCCGATCGTGCATCCATGTTCGTGTTCCTCCTGAAGGAATGGAGTCGAAACCGGATCGCGGGTGACAACCGGGACGCCGGGTACCTTCCATCTCCCTCCGGCTCCTGAATCATCCGTGATGTGATGAAAGTGACTGCCCGGACGCCGCGGGTGAGAAACCGGCGGGTCGCGTTTCCCATCTCACCGGCCCAGGACGTCGCGTGGCGATGCGCTGATGCGCACCGAACTCCGGAAGGGTGAGGATCGGCCGCGCCGGGTTCATTTCCCGCCGTGTAGTTTCTACTCACGCATCCCTTCTCTCTCGGGTAGTAAGTGCGCTTCTGGCCGCGGTACGCGGGGACTAACCTTGTGACGTGGGAGTAGAGACGGGATCGAATGAGAGAACGAACGTTCATTGTCCCCGACTCCGAGACCAGATCTCACGGCATCCGCCCGAGCTCATCGCAGATCGTCGTGACAGTGATCCCACCCGTCTCTCTCCGCTCGGTCAGATGCGACGGCGAGTACGTCGTGCGCGGCATCGTCGTTGCCCACGACGTGCAAACAACGAAACCGGAGGTAGGTCATGCTGTGGACGATTCTCGTCATTCTGGTGGTGTTATGGCTGCTCGGCCTCGTCACCTCCTACACCATGGGTGGGTTCATCCACCTCCTGCTCGTGGTGGCGGTCATCATTCTGATCTTTCAACTCGTCTCCGGACGGCGCGTCCGCTAGGAGTCTGCGCGGTAGAAACGTCCGTAGCAAGAAAGCAAAGCAGCGAGGCCAAATTCGTTCGGATTTGAGGTGCGTAGCGGTGGCTACTCGCCGAAAATCCGGACGGATTTTGACCGCTGATCCGCTTTCGCAGTAGGACAGTTTCTACCGCGCAGACTCCCGGCCCGCATTTCTCACACCGTCTCGCCGCGAGGAGGCAGGGAGCGGCTTGGATGCAAGGCGCGCGCGACTTCGGCGACGAAGGCATAGTGGTGACGATGTTGAGGACGAGCGCGGACCAGCGGTCCCACCGCGCAGACTCCTGGCGCGATTGGCCGGCCACGATGTCGGGTATCACGGAGATGAAGCTTCGGCAAAGGAGACAATGTGAACGCATTCAAGATCGTCGCGATATTTCTGATCGCTGCCGGTATCGTCGGGCTCGTGTATGGCGGGATCACGTACACGAGGACGACCCACGAGGCGAGGATCGGGCCGATCGAGATGTCGGTCCAGAACAAAGATACGGTCGACATTCCGGTCTGGGCCGGCGCAGGAGCCATCGTGGTCGGCGCCGCTCTCCTCTTTGCCCGCGGGAAGAAGTAGCTCCGGAGTCACAATGGCGATGCTTCTCTCATCGCCCGGGAAAATCACATGAATTCACTGGCTCCGATAAACAGACAGATCACGCTCGCGTCACGGCCGGTGGGATACCCGTCGTTGTCCGATTTCCGGCTGGTCTACGCGCCGTTGTCATCGCCGGCCGCCGGCGAGGTTCTGGTTCGGTCGATCTACCTGTCGCTCGATCCCTACATCCGCGTGCAGATGAACCAGAATGGATCCGACGGCGGGTCGGTGCGCCTTGGTGAAGTCATGCCGGGCGGAGCCGCCGCCTTCGTCGTGGAGTCCGGCGATCCGGCGTTCCGGGCTGGTGACGCGGTCGAAGGAATGCTGGGGTGGCAGGAGTACGCCATCGTCCCCGCACATGCGCTGAGAAAGCTCGAACCGGGCCTCTCCCCGATCTCGTTGGCGCTCGGTGCGCTGGGTTTGCCGGGGCTCACGGCGTACTTCGGCCTGCTCGAGATCTGTCGCCCGCAACGTGGCGAGACCGTGGTGGTCTCCGGAGCCGCCGGTGCGGTCGGAATGCTCGCCGGCCAGATTGCGAGGATCAATGGATGCCGTGTGGTGGGGCTGGCGAACGCCGACGCCGAGCTCACGTGGTTACGCGACGAGCTCGGCTTCGACGCGGTATCCAACTACGGGTCCGATCCGGATTTCGACGCCAGACTCGCCGAGCTCTGCCCCGAAGGCATCGACGTCTACTTCGACAATGTCGGAGGGGCGCTGAGTGACGCGGTCATGCGACGGATCAATGTGAAAGCCCGAATCTCCGTCTGCGGGCAGATCTCGGAGTACAACCTGGAGGCTCCCGAGACGGGGCCGCGCTGGCTCGGGCATCTCCTCGCCAGGACGGCGAAGGTAGAGGGCTTCCTCGTGTCGGACTTCGCCGATCGATTCTCCGAAGGGCGTAAGCAGCTCGACACCTGGCTGAAACAAGGAAAGCTCAGATACCGGGAGGCGGTGGCCCAGGGCATCGAAGCGGCGCCGCAGGCCTTCATCGGAATGCTGCACGGAACGAATCAGGGGAAGCAGCTCGTGCAGCTCGGGGACTTCTAGCCCCGAAGCACCAACGATCGGAGAGACGATGACTGACAATCCGCACACCAATCAGCAGACGGCGAACGTCCTCGCAACCGAGGCCCGCCCCAGCCAACTCGAGCTGCGGGGATCGGAGGAGGCGCTGCGGGCTTCGCAACAGGTCATCGCCGGGATCCTCGACGCGATCCCCGCGCGGGTCTTCTGGAAAGACAAGGATCTCGTTTACCTTGGCTGCAACGCAGCGTTCGCGAAAGATGCAGGATTCGCCGATCCGGTCGACGTCATCGGCAAGACCGACTACCAGTTGGCATTTCGCGATCAAGCCGACGCGTATCGCGCCGACGACCGCGAGGTCATCGAGAGCGGCCGGGCCAGGAATCTCATTGAAGAGCCGCAGACGACTCCCACCGGGGAGACCATCACTCTTCTTACGAGCAAGACGCCGCTACGCAGTTCCGACGGAGAGATCATCGGTCTTCTCGGTACCTACATGGACATCACCGAGCGCAAGCGCACCGAAGATTCGCTGAACCTGTTTCGCAATCTGGTCGAGCACTCGAGTGACGCGATCGAAGTGCTCGATCCGGAGTCCGGCCGATTCCTCGATTTCAATGAGCAGGCATGCAAGGCCCTCGGCTACAGCCGCGAGGAGCTCATGTCGTTGAACCGCGGCGACGTCGACGTCGGCGACGGCGACTCCGATACGGTGATGGCGGAACTCGCGCAAACCGGTGTCGCGCAGTTCGAGACGAGCCGTCGCCGGAAGGACGGATCGACATTCCCCGTCGAGGTCAGCCTCAAGCTGGTCCATCTCGATCGGGACTACGCCGTGGCGGCGGTCCGCGACATCTCCGAACGCCGGGAAGCCGAGGATGCGCTCGTCACCTCGGAGACCCGCTATCGCCGCCTCTTCGAAGCGGCAAGGGACGGCGTTCTGATCGTCGACTACGAGTCCGGGATGATCGTGGACGTGAATCCGTACCTGGTCCAGTTGATGGGTTTCACGCGTGACGACTTCCTCCAGAAGAAGCTCTGGGATCTCGGGTTTCTCAAGGACGTGCTCGCGAACGAGGCGAACTTCGCGGAGTTGAAGAGGAAGGGATATGTCCGGTACGAGGACCTGGCTCTGGAGTCGTTCGACGGGCGCCGGAACGATGTGGAGTTCATCAGCAACGTGTACCTGGTGAACGGAGACCCGGTGATTCAGTGCAACGTCCGTGACATCACCGAGCGCACACGGTCGGAGAAGGCCCACGCGCTGCTCGCGACCGCGGTCGAGCAGGCGGGCGAAGCGATCGTGATCACCGACTCCACCGGCGAGATTCTCTACGTCAATCCCGCGTTCGAGACCGCGACCGGATACACCCGGGAGGAAACGATCGGCCGGAATCCGCGATTCCTGAAGAGTGGCAAACAGGATGACGAGTTCTATCACACGATGTGGAGCACATTACTCGGAGGCCAGATCTGGACCGGCCGCATGATCAACAAACGAAAGGACGGCACACTCTTCGAGGAGGAAGGGACCATATCGCCAGTGCGCGACGCCGCGGGGCGGATCGTCAACTACGTGGCAGTCAAGCGCGACATCACCGAGGAGACCGCCCTCGCTCAGCAGTTGTTCCACGCCCAGAAGATGGAAGCGATTGGTCTGCTCGCGGGCGGTGTGGCACACGACTTCAACAACATTCTCGGGGTCATCGTGAACTACGGCGAGCTGGTTCGGAAGCAGCTGCCCGATGGCGCGCCCGGCAAGGCCGGATTGGACCAGATCCTCAAAGCAGCCTGGCGTGCTTCGACTCTGACGCGTCAGTTCATGGCCATCGGCCGCAAGCTCCCTCTCGAGCCTAAAGTCCTCGATCTCAACATGATCGTCACCGAGATGGAGACGATGCTCCGAAGGACCATTCGCGAGGACATCGCGTTCACCACCCACCTCGCGCCCGATCTCGGCAGCGTGAGAGCCGATCCGGCCCAGATCGAGCAGATCCTCATGAATCTCGTGTTCAATGCCCGTGACGCCATGCCGGTCGGCGGCTGCATCACGATCGAGACTCGCAACGCCGATCCGGAATCGGAATACGTCGCGAATCGCCCGCACACCCAGCCGGGCCCGCAGATCGTCCTCACGGTGTCGGACGATGGCGCGGGAATGGACGAGGAGACCCAGGCCCGGATCTTCGAGCCCTTCTACACCACAAAAGAGAAGGGTAAGGGAACGGGTCTGGGTCTCTCCACCGTCTACGGCATCGTCAAGCAGAGTGGCGGGGCCATCTGGGTCTACAGTGAGCTCGGTCTCGGAACGACGTTCAGGATTTACCTTCCTCGGGTCGACCATAGCCCCACGCAGACGACAGAAGGGAAGGTGGGGCCGCTGCCACGTGGCACCGAGACGGTGCTGCTCGTCGAAGACGAAGCCTCGCTTCGTGAGTCGATGCGTGAAGCGCTCGCGGCAAGCGGATACTCCGTAATCGTTGCGCGGGATGGGACCGAGGCTGTGAGACTGGCCGACGCGCATTCAGGCGCGATCGAGATCATGGTCACTGACGTCGTAATGCCGGGAATGTCGGGTCCGACAGTAGCGACAGTCGTCGAGCGGACACGACCGGGCACGAAGGTACTCTTCGTCTCCGGTTACAGTGAAGCATCCACGGCCATGACCGACATGGAGGGCGCCGGCCGCGCGTTTCTCGGTAAACCGCTCAGCCTCGAGACATTGATCCGCAGAGTGCGGGAGCTGCTGGACGAGGTTCCACCGGTACCACGTGCACCACACACAGACGCCGAGCTCACTTGAGGTCGATCCGAGCACGAGGTCGGGCTTCGGAAGCGTAGTTTCTACCCGTTCTGTTCCGCGTCTGCCGGGTAGATAGTGCGCTTCACGCAGCGACGACAGAAGAATAGATTGAACCGTGCCGATGGAATGCGATGAATCATCACACCCTCAGTCACACGAAGCTCCACGGTCCGCGCCATCCCGCGCGACCGCATTCCTACGGTCATCACTCGACGAACCGATCCGGCGAGGTAATCATGACATCGTCGAACGAGCCCCCACTGGCATCTCCCCAATCTGCCGTCGCATCCCACCACTCAACCCATATCAGCTTTCACGAACCGTAGACGGCATCTGCCAGTATGCCGTCCCCGATTCGGCTGAGCTCCGGCAAGCCTCTCTCGTTGCCCCGAGGACACTGCCGTCGCCACCGTTCGGATACCGCAACCTGAAACGCGAAGACGCAAGGAGAATATGATGTCGATCGCAAAAGTCACCGAGATCAGCGCAAGTTCGAAGAAAAGCTTCCAGGACGCCATCGAACACGGACTCGACAGGGCGAACAAGACGCTGAGAAACGTGCGCAGCGCCTGGATCAAGGAACAGAAGGTGGAAGTGACGAAAGGCGCCATCACGGAGTATCGGATTCACATGATGGTGACATTCGTCATCGACGACTAGTGCAGATGACGCTGATGGCAGCAACCGGCGTGCGGATCGCTATGCCGTTCTTCGAGATGATCTACGGATGCTCGGCGAGTAATCACCGCCGGGCGCCTCGCATTCGGACGAATCCGGCTTCACTGCTCCACTGGATCCTCTCGAGCTCGCCATTGCTGTTGCGCGCGAAGCAGGTGCAATCTCGCTCTTATTGATGGCCTGCTTCGTCCGATGCCGACAACAGAACAATCGCCAGCGCCGCCGCTGCGACGGCGCTGGCCGGGACCGTCCGCGATCGTCCAGGGCGGCAACGCCGCGCTAATCCCAATGGCCCGAACTCGAGTGGCACGATGGGTGTTCACAGAGCCGATGTGCGGAGTTACTGCGCATCTTCCGCAGGTGTCGTCTCGTTCCGTTCTGAAGGCGATCTGCGCGGCCACGGCGAGAGCCTTGGCGCCCCTCGGAGAGAGGATCCTTCGCTGCTCAGCAAGCTCGCGCAGACTCCCGGCTGACACGCGGATTTTGCTTGAGGTCGGGCCATTGGCGCTAATCCGGGATCTTCAGCTTCTGACCGACCTTGATGCGGTCAGGGTCGTCGAGGATGTCGCGATTCGCCTCGAAGATCTTCGTGTACTTGCCCGCGTTGCCGTAGTACTTCTTTGCGATTGCGCTGAGCGTGTCGCCCTTCACGACCTCGTGAATGCGCGGCTCGTGCGCCGCCGCAACGGGATCCATCCCCGCGGGCGTCGATTTCGTCGCCTCGGAGATCCGGATCGTGTTGATCGTGTTTTTCGTCTTGACGAGATCGTTGAACGCGGCCATCACACGTCCCTTCGTCTCGAGATTCGGGACCACTCCGCTGAGCGTGACGACTTCGTCCCCGGTGACGTCGGCAACGATCTTCGAACCAGGGAAGTTCGACGAAAGCTGACTCGTGGCATCGCGGACCTTTTCGTCGAATGATTTTCCGAACATCGACATTTGAGTTCTCCTGACTCCAGACTTCGCGTTGTGCACTACTTGTTTCCGAAAAACCCTTTCGCCATCCCGGCGATGTCATCCAGGGCGCTCCCGTCGCCGTCGGCGTCGAGGAGCGAGTTGAGCGCGCCAAGCGCGCCGGATGCCTGCCGACTCTGGCCTCCAAGCATCCCGGCGAGCGCCCCGGCGTCGAGTCCGCCCACCCGCTGCTGACGGCCGAGCAGCCCCATTACGATCGGGGCCAGGATCATCAGGAGTTTGCCGACCGACCCGGAGTCGAGCCCCGAGCCCTGAGAGATCCCCTGCTGAACCGCACCGACCTTTCCTCCCAGGACGTGCTCGAGAATGCCCGCGCCGTTCATCGACTGCGGATTGCCGAGGAACCCCGCCAGGTTTTCGAGGATCCCGCCGTCGTGGTCCCGCGCCAGGGCGCCGTGGAGCGCCTGCGCTCCCGCGGGACTCGACGCGTTTTTCGCGAGCGCCGCCACGAGGAGCGGCACAGCCGTTCCGATCGCCGACTTCGTCGTTGTTGAATCTGCGCCGACCGAACCCGCGATCTGTTCGATTCCGTCGCTGCCGAGCTGCTTCATCACCGCCTGCAGAATGTCACTCATATCTATCTCCCTATTCATCCGACGCTGCGTGCGCCGATCCACGACCGTCGGCCCGGTCGGACCGAATGTAGCATATCGCGGCTGGGAGTGTGCCTGCGCGGTAGAAACCTGTCCTGCTGCGAAAGCGGAATCAGCGAGGCCAAATCCGCCCGGATTTTCGGCGAGTAGCCACCGCTACGCACCTCGAATCCGAACGAATTTGGCCTCGCTGCTCCGCTTTCTCGCTACGGACGTTCCTACCGTGCAGACTCCTGGCGTTCTCCAATCATAGGCTCGGGGAATGGGATGTGCCCGACAATTCGAGTGCCGCGAGGCACGAGGGCGCTCACCCGATTGTCGTCCGGGCGCGGGATAGGAAAGAGCATTTCGCATTGTCTTCACGCAGCACCTGACCCCTCGGATCCTCACTCCTGGGTTTCGGCGATCTCTCTCGCGCCGCGCGGTAGACGGTCCGCGAGACGGCCGAGGCCCCGGTTCAATTCGAGGAGTCATGCTTCCTGATTTCCCTCTCCGCCTCTTCCCAGTCCTCTACGGAGCGCCCATCCCGTCGGCCCCGCTTTTCGTACAGTTCATAGGCTCGCCGTGCGATCCGCGGCGTCAGGTCAGACGGTGTCCTGGCCTCGACGGGATCGAGAATCCGATACGCGAGCAGCTTGACGCGGTCGTTCAGTAAGAACCACGCCAGCGCATAGACCCAGACGAACAGTGCCCAACCCCAACCGAGCGGTGTCATGAAAAGTCCGTAGACCGCGATCAACGTCGCGACGATCTGTGTACCGACGACCGCCACCCAGAGAATTCGCGCGGGACGGATGGACCAGAACGGGCCGCGCGTGCGCGTCAGGAAAATCGTCAGATGTCCTGCCACGGAGAGCTTCAGGTACATCAGCGTCTGGATGTGCGCACGATCGAGATGAAAGACGCGCTCGCCGAGATAGAACAGGCCGAAGGCCGAAACGACACCGATGAGGCCCAGCACCGTGGCGATCCCCAGCACCACGCGCATGTTCCACGCCTCGGGCTGATCCTTGTAATGGACGTTGTCATAGGCAATGGACAGGATTGCGCCATCGTTGAGCAGCGCGAGCATCACGATCATCACCGCGGTCAATGGATAGAAGTTGAAGATCAGGATCGCCAGCGTCATGAAGAACAGCACACGCAGCGTCTCGGCGATGCGGTAGATCGCGTAGCTGTTCATCCTTTGGAAGATGCGGCGGCTCTCCTTGATCGCGTCAATGATCACCGAGAGGCCGGGCGTCAGGAGCACGATCGCTGCCGCGGCCCGCGCCGCATCCGTCGCGGCCGACACGGCGATGCCGCAGTCGGCTTTCTTGAGCGCGGGTGCGTCATTGACTCCGTCGCCGGTCATGCCGACGATGTGACCGAGCTTCTGCAGCACGTCCACGATGTGGAACTTGTGCTCCGGGAACACCTGCGCGAAACCGTCGGCATTCTCGATCGACTCCGCGACCGCCGCGGTCTCAACGCGCTTCGAGTCACCGAGGCCGGTGGCATCGAGGAT
The DNA here is from genome assembly GCA_963741955.1 of uncultured Acidobacteriota bacterium. GTDB lineage: Bacteria > Acidobacteriota > Thermoanaerobaculia > Gp7-AA8 > Gp7-AA8 > CAVUKB01. Next base: position 1,098,025 of record CAVUKB010000007.1, on the reverse strand, counting down.
GTTGGCGCCCATCCCCAGTTTTCTGGCCGTTTCCTGGCCGATCGCAAGCGCATCGCCCGTGACCATCTTGACCTTGACGCCCATCGCGAGCGCGGTCGCGATGGTGGCGCTGGCATCCTCCCGCGGCGGGTCGAACAGCGGCAGCACACCGGCGAACCGCCACGGACCTTCGCCCTCGGCTCGCGCCACGCCCAGCGAACGGAAGCCACGCACGGCAAATTCGTTCACCGCCTTGTCGATTGCTTCTTTCACCTCCGCGGCATCGGCCGATAATTCCAGGATCACCTGCGGCGCGCCCTTCGAGACCTTGAACGTCGTTCCGTCCGCGGCCTTGACGGTCGCTTCGGTGCGCTTGTGCACCGGATCGAATGGCTGGAAATGGACGACCTCATAGCCCGCCAGCGCCTTCTCGTTCTTCAGGCCGCCGAGGACGGCCAGATCGATGGTGTCATTGTTTTCCGCACGCGACGCCAGAGCGGCGTCGAGGATCACGTCGTCAGCGGGAACGTCGTTCGCGCAGAACGGATCGCCGAGGGTGAGCATATTCTGTGTCAGAGTGCCGGTCTTGTCCGCGCACAGCACGTCCACGCCCGCCAGTTCCTCGATGGCCACCAGCTTGCTCACGACGGCCTCTTTCCTGGCCAGCAGGCGTGCGCCGACCGCCATCGTAACCGACAACACCGTCGGCATCGCCACGGGAATCGCGGCCACGGTGAGCACCAGGGCGAACTGCAAGGTGGTGAGGATCGGGTCGCCGCGGAGCAGCGCGACAGTGATGATCACCGCCACCAGAGCCACCGCGAGGATGATCAGGTAGTTGCCGATCTTCAGGACCGCCTTCTGGAAATGGCTGACGGTGTGCGCGTCCTCGACCAGTTGCGCGGTCTTGCCGAAGTAGGTCCCGGATCCGGTGGCATACACAAGCGCGCCGATCTCGCCCCGACGGATGATCGATCCCGAGAACACCGCCTCGCCGGGTTTGCGCGTGGCAGGCAGCGACTCTCCCGTCAGCGCCGACTGATCCACTTCCACCGAGTCGCCGTCCAGGAGGCGCGCATCCGCCGGCACGATGTCCCCCAGGCACAATCGAATCACGTCGCCCGGCACCAGCTCACGCGATTCGCAGGTGATCCACGCTCCGTCGCGCTTCACGCGAGCCTTGATCGCGAGCCTCGCCTTCAGCGCGGCGATGGCGTTGCCGGCCTCTCGCTCTTCCCAGAATCCGACCACGCCGTTGGCGAGAAGCAGAAGGAGAATGATGCCGAAATCCGGCCAATGCCGCGCGACGGCCGAGAGGATCACGGCCGCTTCGATCATCCACGGGATCGGTCCCCAGAAATAGGTGAGGAACTTCAGGAAAGAGTTGGTCCTCTTTTCCTCGATCTCGTTGGGCCCGTACCGGTCCAACCGCTGTTCCGCCTCGGCCCGAGTGAGGCCGTCCGGCGACGAGCCCAGCTTCTTCTCCAATACCGGCAAGGGCAGAGACTTCAGATCATCCTTCGAATGGGGTTTCGCGCCGGTCATCGATTCCGGCTTCGATTCGATGGTCGGGTGCTGATTGGCGTCGGTGACCATGATGGACCTCCGTGCCGTCTTCGCGATATCGCGGTCGGTGAGATGCGCGACGATCACGTCGGTGGCGCCGCGGCGTTACCTTCGTGTCGCGAGTGATCGAAGCCGTTACCCTTCGTCCAGCCACGTCCTCGCGTTCGCGTAATCGGCGTGATCGAAGTATCGGACGGCAGCTTTCGTGAAGGGCTTGCAGAATGTCGCCATCCCCTTCTGCCACTTCGTTTCACCGACCATCGCGAGCCGCTCGATGTCGGCGAAGTGCTCGACACCGAACTTGAAATCCTCCCATGCGGCGCTGACCTCCCAGCCATGGAAGCCGCTCATGTCGAACAGCACGCGCAATTTTCCATGCTCGCGGACCAGTCGCGCGAACTCGGGCATGAAGCGTTCGTAATCCGCCTTTTCCAACTTGCCGCTGACGTGGACGACGACTACCTTCCCGCCTTCTTCTTCGTTGATTCGAATCGGCATCGCTCGCTCCTTTGATTCGTTTCGGGTCGTGACGATCTGGCGCACGGACTCAGCTTCAGAGTGTCATCCGCTCCATTTCCAGTTCCGGATCTCCGGCATGTCGCGACCGTTCTCGTCGATGTACTGCTTGTGCTCGATCAGCTTGTCCTGAAGCTGCTGCTTGAGATAAATGCCCTTTGCACCAGTTCGAGGAAGACGATCGATCGTATCCATCACGAGGTGGAAGCGATCCAGATCGTTCAACACCGTCATGTCGAACGGCGTGGTGATCGTGCCTTCCTCTTTGTAACCCCGGACGTGAATGTTGTCGTGGTTCGTGCGGCGATATGTCAACCGGTGGATCAGCCACGGGTAGCCGTGAAAGGCGAAGATCACCGGCTTGTCTTTCGTGAAGAGCTCATCGAAATCCGTATCGCTCAGTCCGTGCGGATGCTCGGTCCGCGGCTGCAGCTTCATGAGGTCGACGACATTGACGACTCGGATGTGCAGCTCGGGCAGTTTCTCGCGCATGATCGAGACGGCGGCGAGCGTCTCCAGCGTCGGCACGTCACCGCAGCAGGCCATGACCACATCGGGCGACACGCCATCGTCGTTGCTCGCCCACTGCCAGATTCCGATGCCTTCGGCGCAATGCTTGACGGCGGCGTTCATCGTCAGCCACTGCGGCGCGGGGTGCTTGCCCGCGACGACGACGTTGACGTAATGACGACTGCGCAGGCAGTGGTCCATCACCGACAGAAGACAGTTCGCATCCGGCGGAAGGTAGACGCGGACGATCTCGGCTTTCTTGTTCACGACGTGGTCGATGAAACCGGGATCCTGATGTGTGAAGCCGTTGTGATCCTGGCGCCAGACGTGCGATGCCAGCAGGTAGTTCAGCGATGCGATCTTTCTCCGCCATGGCAGGTCTGCTGTGACCTTCAACCACTTGGCGTGCTGGTTGAACATCGAGTCGACGATGTGGATGAACGCCTCGTAGCAGTTGAAGAGCCCGTGCCGGCCAGTGAGGAGATATCCCTCCAGCCACCCTTCGCACTGATGCTCGCTGAGCATCTCCATCACGCGTCCGGTGGGGGCGAGAAACTCGTCGTTCGGTACGGTCGCCGCGTCCCATTGACGTTCGGTCACGTCGAAGAGAGCCTCCAGACCGTTGGAGAGCGTCTCGTCCGGACCGAATATGCGGAAGTTGCGTTGTTCGCCGTTCAACTTCGCGACATCACGCAGGAATCGTCCGAGAACGTGAGTGTCACCGATCCCGAGGATCCCGGGCTCGGGCACGTCGACCCCATAGTCACGGAAGTCGGGCATCCGGAGGTCGCGGAGCAGAATGCCACCGTTCGCGTGGGGATTCGCTCCCATACGTCTCTCGCCGGTGGGTGCGAGCTCGGCCAGCTCCGGCTGGAGTCGCCCCCGCTCGTCGAAGAGCTCCTCCGGGCGGTAACTCCGGAGCCACTCTTCGAGCAGCCGGAGGTGCTCCGGATTCGCGTGCGGATGGAGCGGAACCTGATGTGCACGGAAAGTTCCTTCGACCTGCAGGCCATCGACGATCTTCGGCCCCGTCCACCCCTTCGGTGAATTCAGTACGATCATCGGCCAGCGCGGACGGGTGAGGTCGCCGTGGACGCGGGCGTGCTGCTGGATGTCTTGAATCTCTTCCACCACCGCGTCGAGCGTCGTAGCCATCGCCTCGTGCATCAGCAATGGGTCGTGACCCTCGACGAAGTGCGGTACCCACCCGTAGCCGCGAAGCAACTCCTCCAGTTCTTCGCGGGTGATTCGAGCGGGGATCGTCGGATTGGAGATCTTGTAGCCGTTGAGATGCAGGATCGGCAGCACCGCACCGTCGGTGGCTGGATCGAGAAACTTGGTCGAATGCCATGCCGTGGCAAGCGGCCCCGTTTCCGCCTCGCCATCGCCGACGACGCACGCGACGACGAGATCGGGATTGTCGAAGACCGCCCCGAACGAATGGCTGAGCGAATAACCGAGCTCACCCCCCTCGTGGATCGAGCCCGGGCACTCCGGCGACGCGTGACTCGGAATCCCGCCGGGAAACGAGAATTGTTTGAAGAGCTTCCTGAGGCCCCCTTCGTCCCGGCTGATGTCGGGATAGATCTCGCTGTACGTTCCCTCGAGATACGTGTTGCCGACGACGGCAGGTCCGCCGTGCCCGGGGCCGGAGACGTAGATCATGTCGAGGTCGTATTTCCTGATGACCCGGTTCAGGTGCACGTAGATGAAGTTCTGCCCGGGCGTCGTGCCCCAGTGCCCCAGCAGCATGTGCTTGACGTCAGCGATGGTGAGCGGGCGTTTCAGCAAAGGATTGTCGTAGAGAAAGATCTGGCCCACTGACAGATAGTTGGCGGCGCGCCAGTACGCATCCATCTTGTGGAGCAGATCGGGCGTGAGCGTTGTGGTATTCATAGGCTATGTCTTCCTTGTTCAACCGAGATCGAGAACGTGGACGACCGAGCGGGCGATCACGAGCTCTTCGTCGGTGTGAATGACGCGGACCGCGACGCTGGCCTCGTCCGGCGAGATGAGCGGTGCATGTTCCGCGTTGCGCTGCTCATCGATGGCGATACCCAGGAACGCGAGCCCTTCGCAGATCCGTGCACGGACGGTTGCCGCGTTCTCACCCATGCCTCCCGCGAAGACGAGCGTGTCCACTCCACCGAGGGCCGCGGCGAAAGAGCCGATCCATTTCTTCACCTGGTAGCAGAACAGCGAAATCGCTTCGGCCGCTCGCACGTCGTGCGGCTCCCGATCGAGGAGGTCGCGCATGTCCGAGCTGGTCTCGGAGACGCCGAGGAGCCCCGACTCGAAGTTCACCATCTGGTTGAACTCTTTCGCGGTCTTCTCTTCGGTGCGTCCCAGATACCAGACCAGTCCCGGATCGATGTCGCCGGAACGGGTACTCATCGGCACGCCGGATGCCGGGGTGAGTCCCATGCTCGTGTCGACGGGTTTTCCGTCGCGCACCGCGGCCAGACTCGAGCCATTCCCCAGGTGAGCGAGAATGACCCGGCCTCCTGCGCCTGCGAGACCCGTTCCGGCGAGGCGGGCCAGCTCCTCCATCAGGAACGTGTACGACAGACCGTGAAACCCGTACCGCCGTACTCCCTGCGCCTCGTAGCGGCGCGGGATCGGCAACAAGCGGGCCACGCGCGGCAGGTCGTGATGAAACGCCGTGTCGAAGCACGCCACCTGGGCGAGGTCGGGGAATCGGCGATGGAATGCTTCGGTGAGGAGGATCTCCTCCGGAAGATGCTCCGGGTCGAATGGACTGAGCCCGCGGAGATCCTCGACCATTTCCGCGGTGATCCGTTGCGGTTCGCTGTACTTCGGTCCGCCATGCACCACGCGATGCCCCACGGCGGTCAGCGGATGACTCCCGGTGCGCTCACCGATCCAATCCATCACCGCGTCGACGGCAAGCGAGTGGTCCGGCGCCTTCACCGGGCGCACGACGTCATCCGACTCGTCGACGCCTTTCACCCGTAGAGTCGCGTCCGGAAGTCCGATCCGCTCGACGGCGCCCCAGAGGATTCTTCGAAGCGAGTCGCCGGTCTCGAACAGCGCAAACCTGATGCTCGACGAACCGCCGTTGATCGTCAGGATGCGCGCCCGATTGCAGTCACGTCCTTCGCTCAAAGTGACCTCAACCTATCGCTCGACCCGTGGACCGGGAAGCGCACTTACTACCCGGAAGGAGAGCGCGAAGCAGGTAGAAACTACTGCCAGCCCGCATTCCTCACATCGTCTCTGCTGCGGAGACGGATAGCGACCTGTCTCCTACGTGGCGCACATCTTCGGCTCCTCAACGTAGTCACCACTATGCCTTCGTCGCCGAAGCTGCGCGCGCCTTGCATCCAAGCCGCTCTCCGCCTCCTCGCGTCGAGACGGTGCGAGAAATGCGGGCCGGGAGTCTGCGCGGTAGAAACCATCCCCGATCTCGCCTCCGACGCTGGTCCGTGAACAATATGCTATTCATGAATTCGAGAGGTCCAGATCCTCCGCGACCACCAACCCGGAAGGGCGACTCTTCGCTCGAGATCCACCGTCCGTGCGAACGAGTCCCGTTCCATTCCCGATGGACCCGCAGTGTCGTACTTCAAATTCGAGAGCGCCGGGTTCCCGGGAATCAGGGCTCTCCGACCGTCCGATGGGCGTTACGGAGAGAGGATCCGTCGGACGCGCGAACCGTCGGTCCGAGCCTGAATGAATCGACGGGTAGTTCCTACCCATCTCTCGGCGTCGCAGGCGGGTAGAAAGTGCGCTTCCGGATCGAGTGACACTGGAGTCGAATGACGAGAGACGAACCGTGGACAAAAAACAAAGCGGCGATCGGGAGAATACATCCCGACGAAATCGTCCTGGAACCGGAGGCCGCAGATGAGTATAACAACATTGATATTGGTCGTCGCCATTGTGATTCTGGCCGTGGGCCTGGCAGCGGCGGTTCTTCTCCGAACGCGCCGGACCGGAAGGCTGCGCAGCCAGTTCGGCGGCACCGAATACGACCGCGCCGTGAAAGAAGGCGGCAACCAGCGGAAGGGTGAGACCGAGCTCGACAAGCGAGCGGAGCGAGTCGAGGGCTTCAAGGTCCAGCCGCTCACACCAGCGGATCGGACGCGCTTCGAAACTTCGTGGCACTCTGTTCAGGCGCGGTTCGTGGACACTCCCGGCGGAGCGGTGGCGGAAGCCGACCAGCTGCTTCGCGACGTGATGTCCGTGCGCGGATATCCGATGAGTGACTTCGAACAACGCGCTGCCGACATTTCCGTGGACCACCCGAACGTCATGACGAACTATCGAGCCGCCCACGAGATCGCCGTTCGCCAGACGAATGGGCAGGCAGGGACGGAAGACCTTCGTCAGGCGATGATTCATTACCGGTCGCTTTTCGAGGAGCTCGTCAGCGAGCAGGATTCCACCCTGCGTGAAGCCGTCTGACCGGTCGACCACTCGATCCGGGAGGTGAACACAACTCGACTCGGGGTGAGTTCATCATGAAGAACTATGTCCTGCCCGAACTGCAATATGGCCGGTCCGCGTCGGAGACCCATTGCTCTCCTTTTCTGCTCGAGCTGCATCACGGTAAACGCCTTGCAGCGTATGTCGCGGGTGCGATCACGACGACCGAAGTCGCTGCAACCCGTCCGGCGGGAAGCAGAGCCGTGGCTGAGAGCGACGCGGTAGTAGCGGGTATCTACAACTCCCACACCGAAGCAGAAGCGGGCATCGAGGAGCTCCGGCGATCCGGGGTCGACATGAGGACGCTTTCGATCGTGGGAAAGGACTATCATACTGAGGAGCAGGTGGTCGGTTACGACAACAACGGTGACCGGATGCAGGTCTGGGGCAGCCTCGGGACTTTCCGCGGCGGGCACGCGGAGTTGATGTTCGGGTCGGCCATGTTCCTCATCGAAGGCATCGGTCCACTCATCGTAATCGGCCCACTCGTCGGCTGGATCGTCGGGGCGCTGGAGAGCACCGCGGTGGGAGGTGGCCTGAGCGCATTAGGGGCCGGAATGTACGCCATCGGGATCCCGAAGGACAGCATCGTGCGCTACGAGACGGCGCTCAGGTTGGACAAGCTCCTCCTCATCGCCTGCGGGATGGCGGAGAATGCAGCAGGAGTAAAAAGCATCTTCGAAACGACCGGTGCGGCAGATGTCGCCGCTCACCCGGAAGAATCGGCAACGTGAGTCGTTGCCAGAGACCGCAGGAGGCCGCTGAGATGGCAAGCACTGCTGGCAGCACGAAACCGTCCGACGCGCTGGTGCTCTTCGGCGTGACGGGCGATCTCGCCCACAAGATGATCTTCCCTGCACTCTATGCGATGGTCAAGCGGGGCGTCCTCGAGGTTCCGGTGATCGGTGTCGCCTTCCCGAAGTGGAGTCAGGAGCGACTGCACAAGCGCGTCACGGACAGCGTGAAGAAAGCGGGTGGGATCGATGACCCGGCTGCGCTCCACCATCTTCTGTCGCTGCTCCGGTACGTGAGCGGGGATTACAACGACCAGGCGACGTTCGCGGCGATCAAAGAGGCGCTGGGTCGCGCCCGTCGCCCGGCCCACTATCTCGCGATTCCGCCGTCGCTCTTCGGGACGGTGATCGAAGGGCTCGGCGCCGCGGGTCTGGCGGACCACGCACGCGTCATCGTCGAGAAGCCGTTCGGCCGCGACCTTGCTTCCGCGCGCAAGCTCAACGAGACCGCGCACAAAGCATTTCCTGAGAACTCGATCTTTCGCATCGATCACTTCCTCGGGAAGGAAGCGATCATGAACATCCTCTACTTCCGATTCGCGAATTCCTTCCTCGAGCCCATATGGAACCGCAACTTCGTCGCCAGCATCCAGATCACCCTCGCCGAGAAGTTCGGAGTGAACGGCCGCGGGGCGTTCTACGAGACGGCCGGCTGCCTGCGCGACGTGATTCAGAATCACCTCTTCCAGATCGTCGCCCTCATGGCCATGGAGCCGCCGGCGTATCAGGGCTTCGGTGCCGTCCAGAGCGAGAAGGCCGCGGTGTTCCAGGCCATGCGGCCGCTCAGGAGCGCCGACATGGTCCGAGGCCAGTACACGGGGTACCGCAAGGAGCCGGACGTGGCAAAAGACTCCGACGTGGAGACCTTCTGCGCCGTGCGGCTCTTCATCGACTCGTGGCGGTGGGAGGGCGTGCCGTGGTATCTGCGCTCCGGGAAGCTGTTGCCCGAGACGGCCGCCGAGGTCGTCGTCCAGCTGAAGCCTCCGCCGCAACGCCTCTTCAACGATTCCGCGCCGACCGACGGCCGGGCCAACTATCTGCGATTCCGGATCTCTCCGAACTCCGCCGTCGCTCTCGCCGCACGCGTCAAGAGGGTCGGCAAAGAATTCGTCGGCGACCAGCGGGAGCTCTACCTCGTCGATCATCAGGCGGGAGAGGAAGCGCCGTACGAACGGCTCCTCACCGACGCCATGGCCGGTGATGGAGCGCTCTTCACCCGCGAGGACGCCGTCGAGGCCGCGTGGGCAGCGGTCGATCGAGTCCTGAAGACCCATTCGGCCGTGCGCCCCTACAAACCAGGCAGTTGGGGGCCAAAGGAGGCAGACGCGCTGATCGCGGCGGACGGCGGCTGGTACAACCCGGTGCTCGAAGCGGCCACCAGGTGAAGTGCCGACGACCTCGCCGTGATCCCGCTCTGCACAGTAGGAATGTCTCCCGCGTTCGCTCATCGTGTCCTGTTTGACCGCGCAGGACGGAGCGAACGTGGCGGGACCGCGCCAAGCACGACACTCACACGATGAGCGCCCCCATCGTCTTCGAGAGGGATCGCCGCCGGGTCGACGGGCGCTCCATCGAGATTCACACTCGCAATGCCGCCACAGAGCCGCTCCGGGTTCTCGACCTCGATGATGTAGTGCGTCCTGCCGAAACGCCAGTCGACGGAATAGGCGGGCCACGAAGAGGGGATGCACGGATTCAGAACGAAGAATGCGCCACGGCGCCGAAGTCCGAGGATGCCTTCCAGTCCGACCCGATACATCCACCCGGCCGATCCGGTGTACCAGGTCCAACCGCCGCGGCCGGCGTGCGCCGGATGATTGTAGACGTCTCCGGCGACCGCATACGGCTCGGTCATATACTGCTCGAGCTGGCTTGCAGTTCGCGTATGGTTGATGGGATTGAGCATGTGGAACAGTTCCACCGCCTCGTCGCCACTGCCGAGTCGCGTGAGCGCGAGGACGACCCACGCCGCTGCATGCGTGTACTGCCCTCCGTTCTCGCGGATCCCGGGGATGTAGCCCTTGATGTATCCCGGTTCGAGAGAGGTGTGATCGAAGGGAGGTGCGAGGAGGAGGATCACGCCCGATCCGCGCCGCACGAGTTGCGCTCGGACGGCGCTCATGGCGCGCTCGGCGTGATTTCTCGGCGCAACGCCCGAGAGCACGGCCCAGCTCTGGGCGAGTGAATCGATCCTTCCCTCGTCGTTCTGCGTCGACCCGAGTGGTGTGCCGTCGTCGAAGTACGCGCGCCTGTACCATTCGCCATCCCAGCTTTGCTCGAGCATGATTGCCAGACGCTCGCGCTCCGCACGGTAGCGCGCTGCTCTCGGCGCATCACCCCGTTCCTCACAGAGGGGTGCCAACGCTGCCATGACGGTGCAGAGGAACCAGCCGTTGAAGATGCTCTCCCCCCGACCTTCGGGGCCGACGTTGTTGAGGCCATCGTTCCAGTCGCAGCTCCCGATGAGCGGTAGGCCGTGCGCACCCACCGTGATCGCCCGATCCACTGCCCTGGTGCAGTGCTCCAGTATCGTCCCCGTCTGGTCGGAGATGTCCGGGATTCCATATGCCTCGGGCTCCCCTGGCGGGACAGGAGGCGCCTCCAGAAATGCCACCCTCTCATCGAGCAGCGTGCGATCACCGGTCGACTCGACGTACTCTGCGACCGCGTAGGGAAGCCACAGAAGGTCGTCCGAGCAACGCGTGCGGATGCCCTCCCCTCCCGGCACGTTCCACCAGTGCTGGACGTCTCCCTCGACGAACTGGCGCGCCGCCGCTCTCGAGAGGTGCTCACGCGTCAGATCCGGCCGCGTGAACATAAGCGCGAGTACATCCTGGATCTGGTCGCGGAAGCCGTAGGCGCCGCTCGCCTGGTAGTAGCCGGAGCGCGCCCAGACGCGGCACACGAGGTCCTGGTAGAGCAGCCATCTGTTCATCAGGAAATCGAAGGAGTCGTCCGGGGTTGTGACGCGCACGGCGCCCAGTGTCTCCTCCCAGAATGTTTCGACACGGGCGAGCTCGGCGGCGGCTGCGTCCGGATCGGCAAACCGCCGCACGAGCTGGCGCGCCTCCGCGACGTCTTTTCCCTCTCCGAGGAGGAACACGACCCGTCGCGTTGCGCCTGGCGCGAGGTTCACGACTGTCTGCAGGGCCGCACACGGATCGAGTCCGGCGCCAAACCGCTTCGCGAGCAGCGGGCGGTCGAATGCGGCCGCGCGCGAAAGCGATCCATTTCGGCCGAGAAACTCGAGACGGTCTCCAGTGGCGGAAACGAGCGGTTCACTCGTGGCGGCGAACGCGACGCGTTCCCGCTCCCGACTGTACAGGTTGCGCGCCAGGACCGCGCCTGTCTCGCCGTCGAGTTCAGTCGCCACGAATCTGGAGCCACCCGCGATCGGTGGACCGAGCAGCCATTCGTTGTATGCGAAGAGGGTGAGCCGCCGCGGCCGGTCGGAACGATTCGTCAAAGTCAACATGGACAACTTCGCCGATTCGTTCTGCGCCACGAAGATCGCGAGCTCCTGTGCGATGCCGTGCGCAGCTCGGGAGAACCGCGTCACGCCTGCCCCGTGACGCACCACCCATCGCGGAGAACGTCGCGTGCGCTTGATCGGCGCGGGCGTGCCGCCCCAGACGCTGCCGCTCTCTTCGTCTCGGACGAAGATCGCCTCGGCGGTCGGATCGGTGACCGAATCGTTCGCGAACGGCGTGAGACGGTTCTCGCGACTGTTCTCGGACCACGTGTGGGACGCCCCGGAAGTCGTGACGATGCTCCCGAAGCGCGGATTCGCGAGTATGTTGATCCACGGAAGTGGCGTCTCCCGTTCGCCCTCGAGGACGACGACGTACTCGCGGCCATCGCGAGCGAATCCGCCGAGACCGTTCTCGAGGAAAAGGGGTGGCGGTGACGGAGCGGCCTCCGGAAGCGCGGCAGCCGGGATCTCGTCGACCGGCACACGGTTCAACGGGAGCGGAGGATCCGGCTCCGGGTGATCGAGTTGCTGTCCCAGGGTACCGAGCTCGCCGGAGAGAACCGCCCTGGCCACGACGCTCAGCAGGATCGTCTCGGCGTCGGTCATCGTCTCGGACTGCAGGAGAAACACGCCGCCGGGCTTTCCTTTCCACGCATTCCACGGACCGCCGTCGATGAGCTGAGTGAGCGCCTCGTTCGTCTCTTCGCGATAGCTCGCCGCGTGCTCGTTCAGGATCACGACCTCCGCGCTCAGCCCCTTCAGCCGCCAGTGCTCGTGGGCAGTGAGAACCTGTCGAACGAGCTCCAGGTCTCGCGGTTTCTGCACCCGGACCAGGACGATCGGGAGATCGCCCGAGATCCCATGTCTCCAGAGGCCGTCCTGCCCGAGCGAGTTCTTTCGAAGAGTCTCCCCGTCGGCTCGGAGCGAAGCGTCCGAGAAGAAGATCCGGGATCCGAGCTCTTCGAAGATCTGGACCTGCTCGATGGAGACACCGAGATGGCGCATCGACATCTGCGCCTGAGTGAACGCAAGGGCGAACGCGCGATTGGTGACACCGTGATCGTGATACTTCCGTACACAGGCACGTGCGGCCGGCTCGTCGACGGCGAGACCCGTCGTGAACGAGACGCGCGCGAATCCGCCAGGCGCGAGACGAAGCCGGGTCCGCAGGCTCAGGATCGGATCGAGGACCGCACCGGTCGTCCCCGAGAGAGCGCGACCGTCCATCGCCAGAGGATCGTCCGGACCGCGTCCGCGCCCGAGAAAGCGCATTCGGTCCGTCTCCCACTCGACCTGGGCCTGCGTTGGTCCGTGAATGGAGAGAACGTGAAACCCGACCGCCCCCGTGTCGTGCTGGCCACGAGGCCGGCGCCGCGCCAGGAGTGCCGTGTTGTCCGCGATCCACTCCGTTTCGATGAAGAGTTTCCCGAACGCGGGATTTGCGACATCCGCGGCGAGAGAGTCGAGTCCGATCTCGACGTAGCTGGTCAACTCGAGCTCACGGGGCCGGCCGCTCTGATTCGTCACCGAGATTCGTCGCACCTCGGCGTCGTCCCCCGGCGAGACGGCGACCTCGAGACGCGTCGCGATCTCGTAGTCGCGCCGCTCGAACGTTGCCTTCTCGGAGAAGAACTCCACCAGGTAGCTGTCGGGCTCTCTGCGCGTAGGCTGATAAGTCGCGGACCAGACAGCACCAGTGTGCACATCTCGCAGATAAATGAACTGGCTTCCGGGATCGCGAGTGCGGTCTTCTCGCCAACGCGTCACGGCGCGGTCGCGGCAGAAGCTCGATCCGCCGCCCCCGTTCGTGACGATGGCGACGTAGCTGCCGTTCGAGAGGAGCTGCGCACGCGGGTACGGAGTGTGAGGAGAACGGACGCGGCGTGGAGCGCGAACCGGCGACGTCTGTTCGGTTCGGGTCTCCTCGGCCGGATGCACGGCGGAGACGACGGGCGCTTCGCGTGGAACTCGTTCCTGCAGCAGGAGCTCGGTGGCCTGAATCCGCGGGTCCGCATGGAACCGCTCCACCATCACGTCACTCCGGAGAACGTTGGCGATCGCGATCAGAGTCATCCCCTGGTGGTGGGCCATCAACGTTTTCACTACGACGCCGGGACCGGCGTGAGTGGATGCCGAGTTGCCGTGCTCGTCCGGCTTCCGCGTCGTGTAGTCGATGGCGTCATAAAATCCGAACGGTCCCGCGGCCTTTTCGTGCGTCAGATGTCGAAGGTTGCGTGCGGCTTCGGCCGGGTCGAGGAGAGCCGCCAGTGCCGTTGCGTAAGGAGCGACGACCAGCTCCGCGGCGAGCTCTCGCTTCAACCCGAGGCCCGGCACGCCGAAGGCCTTGTATTGGTAATTGCCCGCCACGTCGACCACATCGTATGCGGACTCGGAGACTCCCCACGGAACGTGCCGATGCCGACCGTACCGGATCTGTTTTCTTACGACCATTCGGCAGCTCTGATCGAGGAGCGTCGCGGGATAAGTCTTCATCAGGAGGAGCGGCATCAGGTACTCGAACATCGATGCACTCCATGAGACGAGGGTGGGGACCCCGTCGACACTGACGACGAGCCGGCCCAGATGAAACCAGTGACCTTGCGGGACGTCGCCCTTGGCAATGGCGAAGAAACTCGCGAGGCGCGCCTCCGAAGCGAGGAGGTCGTAGTAGGAACCGTCCGCTCGTCCCGGTCCGCCGGCATCCGCCATTCGATACCCGATCGAGAAGAGCTGACGCCTCCGGTCGTAGAGGAGCGTGAAGTCCATTCCGTCCGCAAGAGCCGACGCGCGATTGGCCAGGTCGAAAAGCCGTGGTGCGAGATCCGGTTCCAGCGCAGCCAGTTGCCGGCACCCTTCCGCCAGTGCGACGAGCGCCCCCGCGAGGTTCCCGCTGTCGACCGTCGACACGTAGCGCGGCAGAAGCGGCGAGAGGTTCAGGGTGTCGTACCAGTTCAGAAGATGTCCCTCGTGGCGCTCGAGCGATTCGACCGTGGTCAGCGTCCGGTCGAGTCTCTCCACCATTGCATCCGCCGGGATCAGGCCGAGGTCGTGGGCCGCGAGGATCGAAAGGAGACCGAGACCGATGTTGGTCGGTGAGGTCCGGTGGGCGACCGCGGGCTCTCGCTCCTCCTGAAAATTGTCGGGAGGGAGCCAGTGATCATCGGGGCCGGCAAAGATCTCGAAGTATTGCCACGTCTTCTTCGCCACCTCGGTGAGGAGCTCGCTGTCCTCGAGCGACAACTCCCGGCCGCGTGGCACGACCGACCGGCTCAGGTAATACGCGCACGCGGGCGCCACCGCCCACAAGACGATAAATGGCAACGCCACCGAAAGCGCGCCGGGACGAACGACGCTCGCGACGGCGAGCAGCGCGACGGCTGTGATCGGGCTCGTGACCATCTCCATGAAAAACGATCGGATTCCCTCTCGAAGAAGACCCGCCGTCCGTGCGCCCTGCGAGGCGGCCGTCTCCCACTCGAGGAGATGGCGATGCGTGACGGCGAGCCGGACGAGCGTCAGGACGATCGCATTCACTTCGTTCCATGCACGGAATGCGAGGAAGACCACCGACAGAAGCGCCTGTGCGAACGCGGTAGTGAGATCCTCGACGACGCCACGGAGATGGACGCGAACCGGTTCGTGCGCGGGACGCCGCTCGAGGAGCTGGAAAACAGAGGCAATGAACGGAAACGCGACGACTGTGAGCCCTCCGAGGGTCCATACGATCGGACGCCCCGGTAGAAACGTCCATGCGGCCGCGAAGAACGCGAGGAGCGAAGGCGCCACGAGACTGCGGCGAAGATTGTCGATGATTTTCCACTGGCTGATGAACGGAAGGCGATTCTTCGCGAGACCGCCTGCCGTCGGGACCAGCCGGAACAGCCAGGCGAGAATCTGCCAGTCGCCTCGCACCCACCGGTGTTGTCTTCGCGCATGCGCGAGGACGTTGGCCGGGTAATCGTCCACGACCTCGACGTCGGAAACGAGCGCCGTACGCGCATGGAGCCCCTCGAACAGATCGTGCGACAGCAGCGCGTCGTCGGGAACGCGCCAGTCGACCGTCTCATGAAAAGCGTCGACGTCATACAGTCCCTTGCCGGTGAAGCTCCCTTCTCCGAACAGATCCTGGTAGGTGTCGGAAACGGCGGTCGTATATGGATCGACGCCGGTGTGGCCCGAGTAGACACGCGCGAAAAGCGATCTGCCGGCGCTCGCAAGGTTGACGCTCACGCGCGGCTGGAGGATCCCATAGCCTTCCGTGACCCTTCGGAGGACCGGGTCGACTACGGGCCGGTTGAGAGGGTGCGCGGCGATTCCGATCAGGACTCTTGCGGCCTCCCTCGGGAGTCGCGTATCGGCGTCCAGCGTGATGACGTAGCGCACCGACGGAAGAATCGAAAGGTCGCCGACCCTCACGGAAAATCCGGTGTCGGAAGAGGAGCGCAACAGCCGGTTGAGCAACTCGAGCTTTCCCCGCTTGCGCTCTCGTCCCATGAAGACGTTCTGTTTCGCGTTCCATTCGCGATCGCGGTGGAACAGATAGAAGCGGTCGTTTCCGTTGGGGACGTGCCGTCGATTGAGCGCCTCGATACCGCTGACCGCCGCAGCCAGGATTTCGTCGTCGCCGGAAACCGAAAGCGTCGCCGCGTCCTTTAGATCACTGAGTATCCCGAAGTGAATCCGTGGATCGATGTTTCCGAGCGCCTGCACCTCGAGGTGCGAGAGGATCTGTTCGACCTCTTCGACGCTGCCGAGAAGCACAGGCACCACAACTATGGTCCGCGCGGAATCGGGTATGCCTTCGCTGAAATCGAGACGCGGAAGCCGGCGGGGCGGCACGAGTGCGGCCACGATGCGCTGGACGATGAGTACGGCGAGCTCGCTCGCTGGAATCAGTGCGAGGAGTGCCGCAGCCGTCGCCAATCCCGATGCGCGCCCGTACGCGTACGCGGCGAGCACGCAAAGGCCGGTCACCAGAGCGATGGCGCCGAAGTAACCCGCAGTCGTATGAGCGAAAGCAAAGCGGCGGAGTCGTGCGCCGACGGTCGGGCGGTATGCGACGTCGGCCTCGAAGCCGCGCCGGCCCGGGCCGGTCAGATAGTAGCCGACGTGTGACGCCTTCTCGTCGATTCCCTTCTGCTCCGCCGCCAGCCGGGCGACTTCGACGGCCCGTACTGCGACGCGCACCTGCGCCTCGCCAGTCCGGCCGGCGAGTTCTTCCACGGCGTGCCGGTAACGATCGCGGCTCTGAAAGTCCATTCGCGGATAGACGCCGGCCGGGTCCCGCCTCAGGATCTCCTCGACCGGGCTGACCAGCTCCACGAAGCGGCTCCAGTCGAGCGTCGCACACGATCTCAGGCTCGTCACCACATTGCTGGTGGAGACCTGGTCCGTGGCGTGGCGCTGGTTCTCGCGGCGAACCGCGTCTTCGGGCGTCGTTCCTCGCGCGGCAAGTGCCACGTCCACTGCCGCGACGAGAGGAGATACTCGGGGATCGTATTCACGCATCCGCTGCCGCAGGCGCGCGACGAATGCATCCGGGAGCGGATCGGGAAGGGAAACGGGAAGATCATCCTTTTCCATCCGGGAGAGAGCATCGTCGGCCGCCAGGCGTGCCGCACGGCCTTCGACGAATCCGTCCGTCAGAAGTCTCAGGTTCTCGATCAGCGCCAGCTTGAGCATGCTCGGCCAGGCCCACAGCTCGCCCATGGTCAGCGGCGCCACGGTCTGAAAGGCGGTGACGAACCGCGTGAGCCGTTCGAGGTCCAGCCGTCCGTCGCCGTGCCGGATCAGCTCGAGTGCCATCGCGTGAATGCGCGCGAGGCCCGCGAGCTCGCGCGCCGCGAGCTTCGGTAGCATCCGATAGTACCGGATGGGGAGATCGTGCCGGACCGCGACCGTCTCCGCTTCGATGAGGTGAAAGTTGTCGAGAAGCCACTCCGCAGCAGGAGGTATCGCGACGCCCAGGTGGACGTCGTCGGCAAGCGAGCGGTACGCCGCCCTCAGGGCGCGGATATTTTCTTCCAGCCGTGGCAGAACGTCGTGCCGGACCCGGCGTGATGCGGGCGCCAGAATGAAAGTTGCCGCGAGCGTCTTCGCCCGTTCCTCGAGACCCTCGGGGCTCAGGAGCTCGCCCCCGAGAGGCAAGGTTCTTTCGCGGCTTCGCCGTCCAAACAGAGATCACCTCCCGCGTGGCCTGACCCGGACTATTCGGGCTCACCGTCTCAACGGCAAAGTCCTCTCGTGGCCAAAGAAATCGTGCCTCGCCTCGCCGGCTCCAGAACGGGACTCGAAGGCATCGATCCCGATCACTGATCCGGCCGTCGCGATCACCAGGAGGGCGAGATCAACCACGAGCATCGTGTGTCCCGTATCAACCCGGCGAATGGAGAGCGACAGTTCCAGTGTGGTGTCTCATAAGGCCCTCACATTCGCGGTGCTCGACGCGATGCAGCCACGATGGGGAATCCTTCATCCGCGACGGCTGCCCGTGCTGGCGAGAACTGCGCCTTCAGAGCCACGAGTCGAGCCTAATCTCATGGCCCTCCCGACGGAAGCGCACTTTCTACCGTAGAGCGGAGCCCGCACTAGGTAGCAACTACGCGGTCGCCGGCATCCAGGTCTCGCGCCGATGCTCGGCGAGGTTCGAACATCCACGAGTCTCCCACGACCAAGCGGACGGCCCCATGAGTGTTTCCGGTCGTGTCGAAAACGGCGAGTAGCCTGGACGAGGCGGCGGTAGTTTCTACCCGCCCCGACGAAGCACGCCCGGGTAGAAAGTGCGCTTCTCGCAGCGTGGCCAAAGACTCAGAATGTCGTCATAAGGAAAGGCGGTATTCGATGAAACACAAGATAGTTGGAGCTCTCGTCGGCACGGCTCTGCTGGCATTCGCCTCAATTGCTGGCGCGGAGGAGTTGACCGTCAACTCCATTCTGGCAGCTCAGCATGCCGGCGCACCGGTCAACGGGATCATCGCCATAGTCAATAGCCCGGCAAATACCATCGCCATGACGGCGAGAGACATCGTCACGTTGCGCGACGCAGGCGTGCCTGAGACGGTCATCAGCGCAATCTGGGTCCGGATGCCCGCGCTCTCGACGGAGTCCACGCCCCAGCGACCTGATGATGTCCGCCTCGTCGAGCTGGTTCGCCTGATCAACTCCGGAGTCTCCGATTCCAACATCGCGGAGCAGGTCCGGCAGTCGGGCCAGAGGTACAACCTCTCGGTCAACGACCTTCTCTACCTCAAACAGAATGGTGCTCAGGAGTCGACGATCGCAGCCTTGATGTCGACCCATGCCGGAGCCCCTCCAGCGCTGGCTGTTGCTCCATCCGAGATGGTCTTCAACGACCTCGTGCTCGTCAAGAAGACGGGTCTGTGGAGATTCTTCAGAAAGAACCGCGAGGGCAGCCTCGCCCTGCGGGGTGACACGCTGACCTGGGAGGACAAGGGCAACGCGAACGAGAACTTCACGTTCCAGACCTCCGGCCTTCAGAAGGTTTGGTTCACGTGCGAGGCGCGGTCCTCCGGGAACTTCTGTTACCAGATCAACTTTCAGGTCGTGAAGGGCGACAGATATCGGTTCCGGGACATTCACAAAGACTCGGGTTCCAACACCGCAGTCGAGAAGGTCATGGAGGCGCTACGCACGTACCTCCCGCGTCTCCCGTTCGGAACGCCGAGCATCGACGACTGATCCGCTGAGATCTCGATGCACTCGGATTTCTTCATCCTGGAAAGGAAATCATGACGATGTCGCTCACGGCAATCATTCTTCTCATCCTGATCGCGGCGGTTTGCGGCGCCATCGGGAAGGCCATCGCGGGCAGCGCTCGCGGCGGATTGATCGTCACGACGGCCATCGGATTCATCGGGGCCCTTCTCGGGCCCTGGTTTGCCCGGTGGCTCAAGCTCCCCGAACCGTTCATGGTCAACATTGGCGGACATGCGTTCCCGGTGCTGTGGTCGATCATCGGTGCCGCCGTTTTCGTGGCAATCATCCACCTCTTTTCCCGGAGACGATGATCATCGACGCTCCGTCGCGCCGTGTTTTTGTCATGAACCGCTGAAATGAGGTGACGGAATGCAGAAGGCAATACGAACCAATGTCATCATCGGCGCGGTCTGCCTGATCCTCGGTGTCGTCGCGGGGGCTTTCGCGGGTGCGTGGCTCGAACGCCGGCAGGGCGACGAGCGGATGGCCGCCGCGGTCGAGGCGGAATCGGCTCGCGCCGGACAGCTCGAGGCGAGAATGAGTCGACTCCAGGAGCGCATCGATCTGACGGGGATCCAGCTTCGCCTTGGACGTCTCGCGATGGAGGCCGACCGCCAGGACTATGGAACGGCCGGAGAACAAGCCACTACCTTTTTCGACGATGTTGCTCGGACGGCACAGAAGATCCAGGGTGACGAGAAGGCGAAAGCCGCTCTTCAGCATGTGCTCGCGGCGAGAGACGAAGTCACCGCGGGGCTCGCAAAGGCACAGCCCGCGGCCGCGCAGCGGCTCAAACAGCTCTACCTCGACTTTTCCGACATGGCGCCCTGACCCCGAGCCAGGGATTCACGAGATTTCGTCGGAGGACGGTACGCGGGCCCGGATGCGAGGAAGGCTGCGATTTCGTGGTCGACATTACGTTGAGGAAGCGGAGTCACACCCTGACGCCTCCAGGCCCTAATCGCGCTCCTCGCGACGAAATCCCGTGAGTGGGCTGGCCTAGAGCAGCTTGTGCCCCTCGGCGTAGTTCACGAGATCGACCCGGCTCGAGATCCCGAGCTTTCCCATCAGGTTGGCCCGGTGGTTCTCCACCGTGCGGACCGAGAGGTCGAGGAGGTCGGCGATCTGCCGGTTCGTATTTCCACGGGCGAGAAGGCGCAGAACGTCGAGCTCGCGCGGGGTCAGCTCTTCCACGGACGATCCGCGCCGGTGCTCCGTCGTGACCGGTTGATCGAGCAACGCCCGAGTCATCGAAGGATGCACGTAGATGTCGCCTCGCATCGTCGCGTGGATCGCCTGGATGATCTCGCTCGCCTCGGCACGCTTGATCACGTAGCCGGAGGCGCCCGCGCGCAACGATTCGTGCAGCAGCGTTTCGTCCTCGTGCACGGTGAGGATCAGGACCATGATCTTCGGATTCGCCTCCTTCAGCCGCTTCGCGGTCGCGATGCCGTTCTCAGGAGGCATCGTCAGGTCGAGCAGGACGACGTCGGGGCGCAGGGTCTCGGCGAGGCGTAACGTCTCGACTCCGTCTCCCGACTCCGCGATCACTTCGAGATCGACATCGTCGCTGAGTAACGCCCGAAGGCCGGAACGGACGACGGGATGGTCGTCAGCGATCAGGATTCGAATAGGCATCTGCCACCTCCACTACAATCGTCGTTCCCGCCCCGTCAGCGCTTTCGATGCGAAGAATTCCGCCGAGCGCCTCCGCCCGCTCCTTCAAACCGAGAAGACCGAAATGGTCGCCGAGGCGGACCTGGCCGGGATCGAAACCGACGCCGTCGTCCTCGACGATCACGATGACATGTCCATCGTGATTCTCCACCAGCACGTCGACCCGCGTCGCCCGGGCGTGACGCACGACGTTGGCCATCGCCTCCTGGACCACGCGGTACAGAGCCGTCTCGACCGTCGTCGGCAGCCGCACACCGGTGAACCCGCTCGCCTTGAAACGGACAGTGAGGCCGAACTCGGCTCCAACGGATCGCGAGTACTGGCGAAGGGCCGCCTCGAGTCCCAGGTGATCGAGGCTCGGCGGCCGCAGGTTTGCCGCCAGACGGTGCAGGTTGGCGTTGACTTCATCGGTGCGCCTCACCAGTTCTTCCACGAGATCGCTGACGACTTTCCCCTCTCCGATCTCCTTTTCCAGCAGACGGAGGCCATAGCGAAGCGAAACGAGCGCCTGTCCGGCCTCGTCGTGGAGCTCCCGCGCGATGTGGCGCCGTTCCGTTTCCTGCACGTCGATGAGACGACGCGACAGCGCCTTCATCCGCACCGTCGCCGACTGCATCTGCTCGAAGAGAACCGCGTTCTCGACGGCGACCGACGCCTGCGACGACATCGCCTCCGCGAGTCTCACGTGCTGCTCGTTGAAGTACGCCGCCTCGGACTTGGACAACGAGAACAAACCCGCCACGTCCCCACGCGCAAACAGCGGAATCCCCATCCAGCTCGCCTCGGAGGAGAGATCTGCCGGGAGGCTCCAGTCGGGATACGCGCGAATATCCGGAATCAGAATCGGCGCGCCCGTCGTCAGAATGTCGCGAACGATCGGATGATCGATCGGATCGAACTCCGACCGCGTGTCGGCGGTCAGAGGGACGACCCTGTCGCCATCGAAAATCGCGCGTACGGAGATCCGCGACGCATTCTCGACGAGCATCACACTGCCGCGGTCGAACGGAACCATTGCCCGCATGCGGTCGAGCAGTGTGGTCAGAACGGTCTCGCGGTCGAAGCTGCGAGTGAGCGCAATCGTCGCTTCGCGCAGGGCGTCGGCGACGTCCCGTGCCTTCCGTTCGGCCTCGTGCGCGAGCCATCGCTCGGTCACGTCGCGCGCGATGCTCAACGCGGACGGGATGGTCCCGCCAGGGCCTCGCTCCGGAACGAGCTGGCAATCGAAGTACCGCGTTCCGTTCAGGCCCGGGAACGCGAACTCGAACTTCTCCGCTTCTCCCGTCGCGAAGACCCTTCGAAGAGCGTCGTCCCATGGCTCGACCAGCTCCTCCGCCATTCCCAGCTCACGGTTCGTTCTCCCCACGAATTCCTGCGGCGGCCGGCCGGTCACGGGCTCGACGGCGGAACTGACATAGAGGTATCGCAGATCGTGGTCGAACCGGGCGACGATGTCGGGCAGGCTCTCCACGAGCGTCCTGAACTCCCCTTCGACGCGCTCCCGGTTCTTCTCGAGACCGTTGATCGTGCGGCTGTTGAGCATCGCCAGCGCGATCAACCTCGCAAAGGCTTCGGCGAATCGGGAGTCGTCCGAGGAAAAGCCGCCCGCCTTGTTGATCAGCCCGAGGAGTCCCACCACCTCGCCGGCAACGATGATCGGGGCAAAGATCGCGCTCTCGAGCGCACGGCGACCGGAGGGAGTGGTCCCGCTTTCCTTCGACAGGTGGTTGGCGAAGACGGTTTTTCCTTTGCGGGCGCGAACGCTCAGGCGTTGAAGCTGCGCCGGCATGCCGGCTGCGGCGACGAGATCGAGATTCCCGGGATCGAGGAATGTGATGTCGAAGGCCGGCTTCCGGGGCGCACACACCGCGATCAGGCCCGCATCGGCGCCGAGGATCGTCTTGCACGCGCCGAACACCGCTTTCGCCGCGTCAGCGAACGCGCGGTTCTCCAGCACTGCGCGTGCCGCCGCCAGAACGGCGGCAACGTCAGCACTTCGGCTGTCATCTTCTGATAATGCCGTCGGTGACTTCGTCATCGGAGGAACTCACGCTACACCACCGGGCGCCCATCCGTCGAGACCACCCTCCGCGCGCGCGAACGCATGTGCGTGTTGCGAAGGCGGCTGTTCCCTTTCGAATATAGGACTCCTCCAATATAGGACTCTCTCGACGCCGGACATCGATCGGATTCGAACAAGCAGACTCGGGCGTTCGCTCGCGACGCCTCGACAGATGACCCGGCTTCCGTGCGCATCGTGATTCCCACCAGGGACAGTCGCTGCCGCCACCCGTCAGAGCATCACTCCCGACTCTCCGACGAAGAGTTCAGCTACCCAGCGTAGAAACTACGGATCTCCTAACAGGTGTGTAGCAGAGTTCATAGGCCGAGAGGATGGAATGCGATTGCTGACGTACAGAGGAACGCCATTGCGATCAGAGCTTCCGCGGTGTGAAAGCCGAAAGCGCGGTGACTGAGCATTCGGATCTTGTTGTTGCAGCCTTCAGCAACTGCATTCGTGAGTCGATACTCGAAGTAACGGCGGATGCCAGGCCATTTCGCCGCGACGGTTCGCGCGAAGCGAACGAGGGGTTGAATGCGGCTATGAACCGCGGACTGATACCAGCGCTTGAACCGTCGATCAGCTTGGCGGACGGACGAGGAGTCATAGATGTCCTGAAAGGATTCCTTGACCAGGTAACTGCGAAAGAGGGTGTGATTCATCCGCGCGAGCTCCGAGAGTTTCGCCTCCTCGGCATCACGCAGGTTCCAGGGGTTCTTCAGGAGGACGAACCGAGTGGATTTGAGAGCGGAGCGCTCCTCGCCGGTGGCCTTTCGCATCTCGTCCCGCCTCACCTGATCGATCGCATTCCCGAGGAGTTGGACCACGTGGAACCGATCGAAAACGACCTCGGCGTTCGGCAGTCGGTCGCGAACAGCTTTCTCGAAGGCCGCGCTCATGTCGATGCTCACCAGACGGATTCGCGCGCAGCGCTCGGGGCCGAGCAGATCGAACAGCCCGTCGAGAACCTCTGCACTTTTACCCTTCGCCGCCCAGATCATCTGCCCGGTCTCGTGGTTCGTGACCACGGTCATGAACTTCTTCGGCCGCCCCCAGCAGATCTCGTCGATGCCGATCCGGGTCAGATTCTCGAGCGCGTTCGGGTCGCGTTTTTCGGCAACCACTCGAGCGGCGATCCGTCCGGCCGTGAGCCAGCTGACCTTGAAGTACGCCGAGACCGCGGTTTGATTGGATCGCTGCAGAAACCAGGCAAGCTCGTCTTCGAACGCGCGGGTGAACATCGAACCAGGCCGTGCCCACGGAACCGCGGCCGTTCGCACCCCGCAGCGGCGGCAACGCACCCGCGGCAGATCCGCCCGCAGCATCACCCGGCATCCCCAGAGGCCGAGATGACGCCATTCGCGATGCTTCATCACCGTTCCGTGAAGCTCGGGAGCAACCCGTCCGCACCCTCCGCACCGCGGACGTCTCCACGTTGGACTCACGTCGAGATAGAGACTCCGAGCTTCGAACCGAACCCCGCGAACCGTTACGTTTGCCATGTTGAGCAACTTCCGGAACAATGTCGTCAGGCGCACCGTGCCTGTCCTCCCCGTGTCTTGGTTTCATCGACTACAGACTACGGGAAATGGGCAGCACGGTTCGCCGATTCCAAC
The DNA here is from genome assembly GCA_963741955.1 of uncultured Acidobacteriota bacterium. Lineage (GTDB taxonomy): Bacteria > Acidobacteriota > Thermoanaerobaculia > Gp7-AA8 > Gp7-AA8 > CAVUKB01. The sequence goes on along the minus strand of CAVUKB010000007.1, from coordinate 1,073,668 downwards.
CTGCTATCGCTGCTTCGATCTTCACCTCTCCACGAGCAGCGACTTTCGGGGCTCCTTCAGATCCTTCCGCGACGGCGGGGCAAGTTGTGGGAACGGCGGAAAACGCGGCGGCCGGGTGGCGGCGTTTTCCGCGGTTTCCACAACTTCGCTTTCCGAACGCTTCGGCGAACACCGACTTGCTCCTCGAAAACAGCCGCGTCGCCGTTCCTGCATGCCTCCGACAATCATTCCGCACCTACACACCTGTTAGGAGAACCGAAACTACTCAATCCACGATGAGTGGAAAATACGCTTTCTCATTGGAAGGCACACCGATTAACCTTCGCCATTGCCGTTTCGGTAACAGAGGAGAGGTCACGGTGCCGTTCACGGGATCGTCCTCTGAATTCCGTCATTGTGTTATCGACACGAGGAGCGGACTCACAGGGCCCTCTCCCGGAGGAGCATTCGCGATGAAGCAGAGCGTTCGGAACATGGTGATCAGCGGAGCGTTCGCCACGCTTCTATTCCTTCCCTCGCACGCGCCGGCGGCGACGGCGCCCCCCCTGGGTACCGCGGCGAGCTTCAGTGTGCTGGGAGCCTCGGCGGTGACCAATACAGGCCCGACCGTCGTCACGGGGGATCTCGGCATCTCACCGAATGGTGCGAGCTCGGTCACCGGATTCAGCTTCTCTTCTCCTCCGGGACCCGGACTGGTCGTGGGAGGAACGACGCACTTCGCCGACGCAGTGGCACTCGGCGCCCAGAGCGACGTCACGGCCGCGTACAACGACCTCGCAGGCCAGGCGTGCGACGCGACGATCTCGGCGGATCTCGGTGGAACTACGCTCACACCCGGGGTCTACTGTTCTGCGACGTCGATGGGATTGACCGGCACCCTTACCCTCGATGCGCAGGGCGACTCCGCTGCAGTCTGGGTTTTCCAGATCGGCAGCACATTGACGACGGCGAGCAACTCGACCGTCAGCGTCATCAACGGTGGCAACGCCTGCAACGTCTATTGGCAGGTGGGCAGTTCCGCTACACTCGGCACCACCACGCAGTTCGCCGGCAACATCCTTGCGCTCACGAGCATCACGCTGAACACCGGAGCGAATGCATCCGGCCGGCTTCTGGCGCGCAACGGAGCGGTGACTCTCGACACGAGTGGTGTCGCCGTCTGTGCTTCCTGCCCTGTGATCACGCTCTCTTCCACGCCGGATCCGCTCCCGAATGGGATCGTCAATAGTCCCTATGCCGGTGCGACGATCACTGCAACCGGAGGATCGGGGCCTTACACTTACACCATCGTTTCAGGTTCACTCCCGGCGGGGCTCACTCTCGCGACCAGCGGCAGCATCGCGGGGACGCCAACCGCCACGGGCACGTTCACGTTCACCGTGCGGGCGACCGACTCGAACGGCTGTTTCGGTAGCCAGGTCAACACGATCATCATCAATCCGGACATCATCGGTGGTTGTCCAGCCATCGCGCTCTCGCCATTGGCCCTTCCTGCAGCGACCGCGGGCGTCCCGTACGGACCCCAGACGATCACGGCAAGCGGGGGAACGGCGCCCTACACGTTCACCATCACATCCGGGGCTCTCCTGACGGGTCTCAGCCTGTCGTCGCCGACAGCCACCACGGTCGATATCTCCGGAACTCCATCGCAGTCCGGCAGCTTCACCTTCACTCTCACGGCCACTGATAGTAATGGGTGCATCGGAAGCCGGATATATACGGCTCTCGGCACCTGCCCGCTCATCACCGTCGGGCCCACGACGCTTGCTCCACCCACGTCGGGCGTCACCTACAGCCAGACGATCACGGCAAGCGGGGGAACACCGGCCTATACATTCGGTGTGACGTCCGGAGCTCTTCCGGCAGGACTCGGCCTGTCGTCCAGCGGCACCTTATCCGGCACGCCGACGAATTCGGGAGCTTTCACGTTCACTATCACCGCAACCGATTCGGTCGGGTGCGAAGGTGCACGTACCTATACGATGACCATCACCAAGGGCATTCCGACGCTGGATTCGCTGGGACTTGGAGTACTCCTGCTCCTGCTCGCGGGGACGGGCTTCCTGCTGGTCAAACGCTTCGGTTCGTAGCGCGGACTTGAAAAAACGGGCGCGGGACGCCGCCCTGCATCGGACGAGACGTCCAACCCACAAAGTGGGTCGCGCGTCCCGCGCGAGGCTCCCCGGCATCCTGCCGGGGAGCGATGCCGGCCCCGAGCCCGTCCTGCGCCACTTGCAGCAACGCCGTTTCCACCCTCCCGCACCGGGATGGCTCTCTCGAACGTCATTCCGACACCACGACGAGCCCGAAGGGGCCGCGGAGACGACATTAAACAGAACGCGCCTCGCACCGCGCAGGCCGGCGCGGGACGCCGCCCTGCCTCGGACGAGACGTCCAACCCACAAAGTGGGTCGCGCGTCCCGCGCGAGGCTCCCCGGCATCCTGCCGGGGAGCGATGCCGGCCCCGAGCCCGTCCTTCGCCACTTGCAGCAACGCCGTTTCCACCCTCCCGCGCCGGGATGGCTCTCTCGAACGTCATTCCGACACCACGACGAGCCCGAAGGGCTCGCGGAAACGACATTCAACAGAACGCATCTCGCACCGCGCAGGCCGGCGCGGGACGCCGCCCTGCATCGGACGAGACGTCCAACCCACAAAGTGGGTCGCGCGTCCCGCGCGAGGCTCCCCGGCATCCTGCCGGGGAGCGATGCCGGCCCCGAGCCCGTCCTGCGCCACTTGCAGCAACGCCGTTTCCACCCTCCCGCACCGGGATGGCTCTCTCGAACGTCATTCCGACACCACGACGAGCCCGGAAGGGCTCGCGGAAACGACATTCAACAGAACGCATCTCGCACCGCGCAGGCCGGCGCGGGACGCCGCCCTGCATCGGACGAGACGTCCAACCCACAAAGTGGGTCGCGCGTCCCGCGCGAGGCTCCCCGGCATCCTGCCGGGGAGCGATGCCGGCCCCGAGCCCGTCCTGCGCCACTTGCAGCAACGCCGTTTCCACCCTCCCGCACCGGGATGGCTCTCTCGAACGTCATTCCGACACCACGACGAGCCCGGAAGGGCTCGCGGAAACGACATTCAACAGAACGCATCTCGCACCGCGCAGGCCGGCGCGGGACGCCGCCCCGCATCGGACGAGACGTCCAACCCACACAGTGGGTCGCGCGTCCCGCGCGAGGCTCCCCGGCATCCTGCCGGGGAGCGATGCCGGCCCCGAGCCCGTCCTGCGCCACTTGCAGCAACGCCGTTTCCACCCTCCCGCACCGGGATGGCTCTCTCGAACGTCATTCCGATACCACGACGAGCCCGGAAGGGGCCGCGGAGACGACATTCAACAGAACGCTCCTCGCACCGGGCAGGCCGGCGCGGGACGCCGCCCTGCATCGGACGAGACGTCCAACCCACAAGGTGGGTCGCGCGTCCCGCGCGAGGCTCCCCGGCATCCTGCCGGGGAGCGATGCGTGCGGGTGGAGGGTGGGCGCGGGTGACAGCCGGTGACGCCCCGGACATCCCGACGGGTGATCCGACCTCGCCGGCTCTCCCTTCGACACAGCCGAACGTCTTCAGTGGAGCGGGATCGCAGGCACGTAGCCGGGGTCGTGAGTGATCCTGTCGATCACCGAGGCGTAGGCCCAGACGCCGTCGCCGGAGAGAAGCTCGATCTTCAATGAACCGGTGACGGCCGACGTCTGCATCGCCTTGAATACGTCCGTCACGATGGTCGACTCGTTCGGCTGAAGCGGAAGTGGCATGCCGGCCGGATCCGTCCGCTCCCAGGTCGCGACCGGAGTGCCGTCGTCGGCGCTGAGGAGGGTGACCCTCACCCGTGCAGGCGTTGCGCTCGTGTTCACCAACCCTACGTTCGTGTAATAGCCGGCATCCGCGCGGACTGCCGGAATCACCGCCGGCTCGCCGCTCCGGACGTTCGGCGCCGCCACCGCAATTCCGGGAATCCCCTGCCCATACGTTCCGGCGACTCCCTGTTCGTTGTAGGTGCGAGAGAAGACCACCGGATACCGATCCACACCGTCGGTCGTGGCCCGGATCTCGAGCGTACCGATCGAGTCTACGTTCATGGAAGGGGTCAGAGCAGCATTTCGGAGCACGTCCGCCATTCGAACGAACGAGCTCGCCCCCACCACCAGATTTTTCGCTTCCGCCCGTTTCGTACCACTCCCGTCGAAGTACGTTAGATCCACCGCCATTTCCATGGAGGACGGGTTGAAGACGACGACGTCACTGCGCCAGCTCTGGAAATGCGCCACCGGAACGCGCTGGACCTTCAGCACCGGCGCGGTGGTGTCCTGCAGGGGGACGGCGGCCTGATAGACCGGATCGTTGCTGATCTGATCGACGCTCGACGCGTACGCGACGAGCCGGCCGGCAGAGCTGGTAAGGACGAGAGTGAAGTGAGCGCCGCCGGCGAGCGCCGGGATCCGCTGGGAGAGATCTCCGATCTGTGTGAATTGCATGGAGGAGAGCGCGACGTCGAAGCTGCCGAGAACGGATCCCTGCGCGGCGCCCAGAGCCGTGACGGTGATGGTCGCATCGGACCCGGCCGGGTTGACCAGGCCGAGGTTCGTTCGAGACGACGGAGATATCTCCAGCCCCGGGATCGCATACGTCGCCACATCGGCAGAAGTGCTCGCAGCTGCCTCGAGCGGAATCGCCGGGATCAGCTGGCCGTACGTCCCGGCGCCGCTCCCGCTCACGGTGTACGTTCGGCTCCATATCCGTGGCGGCGAGACGGCGGCACCACGGACGATCACCGGCCCGGCTTCGTTTCCGGCCTGCAGAACATTTCCGGTTCTCCTAACAGGTGTGTAGGTGCGGAATGATTGTCGGAGGCATGCAGGAACGGCGACGCGGCTGTTTTCGAGGAGCAAGTCGGTGTTCGCCGAAGCGTTCGGAAAGCGAAGTTGTGGAAACCGCGGAAAACGCCGCCACCCGGCCGCCGCGTTTTCCGCCGTTCCCACAACTTGCCCCGCCGTCGCGGAAGGATCTGAAGGAGCCCCGAAAGTCGCTGCTCGTGGAGAGGTGAAGATCGAAGCAGCGATAGCAGGTTGGAATCGGCGAACCGTGCTGCCCATTTCCCGTAGTCTGTAGTCGATGAAACCAAGACACGGGGAGGACAGGCACGGTGCGCCTGACGACATTGTTCCGGAAGTTGCTCAACATGGCAAACGTAACGGTTCGCGGGGTTCGGTTCGAAGCTCGGAGTCTCTATCTCGACGTGAGTCCAACGTGGAGACGTCCGCGGTGCGGAGGGTGCGGACGGGTTGCTCCCGAGCTTCACGGAACGGTGATGAAGCATCGCGAATGGCGTCATCTCGGCCTCTGGGGATGCCGGGTGATGCTGCGGGCGGATCTGCCGCGGGTGCGTTGCCGCCGCTGCGGGGTGCGAACGGCCGCGGTTCCGTGGGCACGGCCTGGTTCGATGTTCACCCGCGCGTTCGAAGACGAGCTTGCCTGGTTTCTGCAGCGATCCAATCAAACCGCGGTCTCGGCGTACTTCAAGGTCAGCTGGCTCACGGCCGGACGGATCGCCGCTCGAGTGGTTGCCGAAAAACGCGACCCGAACGCGCTCGAGAATCTGACCCGGATCGGCATCGACGAGATCTGCTGGGGGCGGCCGAAGAAGTTCATGACCGTGGTCACGAACCACGAGACCGGGCAGATGATCTGGGCGGCGAAGGGTAAAAGTGCAGAGGTTCTCGACGGGCTGTTCGATCTGCTCGGCCCCGAGCGCTGCGCGCGAATCCGTCTGGTGAGCATCGACATGAGCGCGGCCTTCGAGAAAGCTGTTCGCGACCGACTGCCGAACGCCGAAGTCGTTTTCGATCGGTTCCACGTGGTCCAACTCCTCGGGAATGCGATCGATCAGGTGAGGCGGGACGAGATGCGAAAGGCCACCGGCGAGGAGCGCTCCGCTCTCAAATCCACTCGGTTCGTCCTCCTGAAGAACCCCTGGAACCTGCGTGATGCCGAGGAGGCGAAACTCTCGGAGCTCGCGCGGATGAATCACACCCTCTTTCGCAGTTACCTGGTCAAGGAATCCTTTCAGGACATCTATGACTCCTCGTCCGTCCGCCAAGCTGATCGACGGTTCAAGCGCTGGTATCAGTCCGCGGTTCATAGCCGCATTCAACCCCTCGTTCGCTTCGCGCGAACCGTCGCGGCGAAATGGCCTGGCATCCGCCGTTACTTCGAGTATCGACTCACGAATGCAGTTGCTGAAGGCTGCAACAACAAGATCCGAATGCTCAGTCACCGCGCTTTCGGCTTTCACACCGCGGAAGCTCTGATCGCAATGGCGTTCCTCTGTACGTCAGCAATCGCATTCCATCCTCTCGGCCTATGAACTCTGCTACACACCTGTTAGGAGATCCACATTTCCGAGCAGGTCGTCGAAGATCGCCGTGGAGGTCACTGCTCGCGTTACGGTGTGTCCCTCGTATACGAACTGCAGATCGATCGCGCTGTTCTCGGGGTTGTAGACGAAGAGATCGGTTCTCCAGTGACTCGCGTTCTGCCCGTCGAGATGCGCGACGACCGGCAGGAGGAAGGCGAACGGCTTTTCGGCGGTGACGGTGATGCTCTTTCCGACCGGTGCACTCACGGTTCCGTTGTCGACGGTCAGCGTAACGGTGTAGCTCTTCGCCACGGCGAAGCTGTGAGTGGCCGTCCGACCGGTGCCCACCGTGCCGTCGCCGAAGTCCCAGTGCCACTGTTGGATGGCGGTCGCTGAATCGGCCCGCCCGGTGAACGTGATCGTCTGACCGACGAGAGGATTTTCGACGTCAGTCGAGATGCCGAGATTCGTGGCCGGCTGAATGGCGGTCCCGGAAATGTAGACGACGGTGGTGGCCGTCGCGCTTCCGTTGGAATTCGACACCGTGAGTGTCACGGTCCGGGTGTTGCTGCTCGTGAACTGATGCGTCACGGAAGCTCCGGTTCCGGTCTGGCCATCGCCGAAGTTCCAGGTAAACGAGTCGCAATTCTGAAACGCATACCCGTTCGCTTTCGCGGTGAAGGCGACCACTTCACCGATCGCGCAAGGTGCACCCTGGCTGCAGCCCGCGCTTCCACTGAACGCGATACTCACGCCGGAGGGCTTTCCGGCACAGACACTGCCGACGGTCAGCACGACCTGAGTCGTTCCGCTGAGCGATGTCGCGCCGTCTCTGACACTCACTGTGACCGGATACGATCCTCCCGCGGGAAACCACCCACCCTTCTGAGCGTCGACGGTCTGCGTGGTCTGTGGCTGAGTGATTCCACTCACCGTCCACTCGTACGTCCACGCGCTTTGGTCGGCACCACTCTTCGAGACTGCAGCGATGGTGCAGGGTCCCTGGGCTGTCGAGCAACCGCTGGTGCCGATCGAAGGATCCGGGACGACGATCGGGTACGTGACCGACGCCGTGCTCATGGAGGCGCAGGACGCATCGTCGACGGCGTCGCTGACCGAGACGGTGAGAACGACGCTGCTTCCCCCCGCGGGGAGAGGCGAGACGATGAATGTGCTCCCGGCACCGTTCTGCGTCACCGTACCGGACGCGTTCTTCAGTTCCCATGTGAGCGTTGCATTCGCCCCATTCGGAAAGAGCGTCGACGAATACCGCGTCGCATCGCTGAACGTGACCGTGGAGCCGGAGACCGAGACGGACATCGCGGGCGTGAAGGGGCGAACCCGGCACGTGACTCCTTTGATCGGCGCAGCGTAGGAGTTTCCGGAAGGCGTAACGGACGTGCCGGAACCGGTGTACGCGCCGTATTTCGCGGCAAATGCGAGCGTGTGATCTCCGCACGCGCCGACCGGGATGGTGACGTCCGGCGACGCCATGGTCGCAATCCCGTCGACCGTCCAGAGGTCGTAGTGTCCTTCGATCACGCCGTCGGACGCATCGGTCCATCGGTCGCCGAACAACGCGTCTGCGGTGGCGCTTCCGGTGAAGAATTGCGCGGTCCCGGCGAGCCTGATGCGTGGAGAGGGAACGGCGAGAAGGACGGTGGTGCTGTCGTTCACCGAGAAGTCCGCGACGTACTCCGCCTCGACGGTTTTCGGCGCCGCGATCTGTGCGGCGGTGGTCATTCCGACGAAGCGGTGCGACACGGGCGTGCCGCTCATCGCCGTCGCGGTGTCGTCGCCCGATTCGGGGTTACCGAAGTTCCAGCCGAGTTGCAGAGGTGTGCTCGCCGTGGTGCTGGAGCGGAAGGTCACCAGATCGCCGGGAAAGATCTGCGTCCCGCCGTCGGGCGCGTTGGGATTGACGGTTCCGCGCGACGCACCCGGATCGACGGCGATCTCGATACTGCTCCCGCCCTGGATCTGGAAGACGTCTCCGAGTCCGTAGTCGGCGAGCATCAGGTAGTCGACGCCGCCGGCACTCCACGGCTGCACCGCAGTCACGTTCTGCGTGTAGCCATCGGGCTGCGCATATCCCGCCGGAGCCGCGAAATAGTAGTTCGGGATGAACGCGCCGAGCGGAATCTCGTCGAATGCTCCGGACGCGACGTTCCACAGGTGCACCGCCCATTGGCCGTTGTCCACTCCCCACACCGCGAGATACCCGGCGCCCCAGCGGATCCCGCCCACTCTCATGTCGTTCGAAACGATTGTCGATCCGCTTTCGTAGTACCCCTGGGCGACACCTGCTGTCGCCGGCGCAAACCTGTGAATTACGGTTTGCCCGCCCATGGCGCTCGACGTCTCGGCCGCGTAGAATTTCGTGCCGTCGGAAGTGACCGCCATGTACCCGCCGCCGGACGCGGCGTGGCTCGACGTGATCAGAGTTTCAGGTACGCCGGTGAGAATTCCGTTGCCGGACTCGATGCGGAGATTGCGGTCATAGTCGGCCATCGCCACGACCGTCCCGGCAGCATCGGTCTTTGTAACTGCGCGCGCGCCTTCACCGTTGCCGGTCACCGTGGAGAATTTCTTCACGAACCGCGGCGCGCCTGGATCCGTCACGTCCCATACCGTCGCTTCTTTGGATCTCCTAACAGGTGTGTAGCAGAGTTCATAGGCCGAGAGGATGGAATGCGATTGCTGACGTACAGAGGAACGCCATTGCGATCAGAGCTTCCGCGGTGTGAAAGCCGAAAGCGCGGTGACTGAGCATTCGGATCTTGTTGTTGCAGCCTTCAGCAACTGCATTCGTGAGTCGATACTCGAAGTAACGGCGGATGCCAGGCCATTTCGCCGCGACGGTTCGCGCGAAGCGAACGAGGGGTTGAATGCGGCTATGAACCGCGGACTGATACCAGCGCTTGAACCGTCGATCAGCTTGGCGGACGGACGAGGAGTCATAGATGTCCTGAAAGGATTCCTTGACCAGGTAACTGCGAAAGAGGGTGTGATTCATCCGCGCGAGCTCCGAGAGTTTCGCCTCCTCGGCATCACGCAGGTTCCAGGGGTTCTTCAGGAGGACGAACCGAGTGGATTTGAGAGCGGAGCGCTCCTCGCCGGTGGCCTTTCGCATCTCGTCCCGCCTCACCTGATCGATCGCATTCCCGAGGAGTTGGACCACGTGGAACCGATCGAAAACGACCTCGGCGTTCGGCAGTCGGTCGCGAACAGCTTTCTCGAAGGCCGCGCTCATGTCGATGCTCACCAGACGGATTCGCGCGCAGCGCTCGGGGCCGAGCAGATCGAACAGCCCGTCGAGAACCTCTGCACTTTTACCCTTCGCCGCCCAGATCATCTGCCCGGTCTCGTGGTTCGTGACCACGGTCATGAACTTCTTCGGCCGCCCCCAGCAGATCTCGTCGATGCCGATCCGGGTCAGATTCTCGAGCGCGTTCGGGTCGCGTTTTTCGGCAACCACTCGAGCGGCGATCCGTCCGGCCGTGAGCCAGCTGACCTTGAAGTACGCCGAGACCGCGGTTTGATTGGATCGCTGCAGAAACCAGGCAAGCTCGTCTTCGAACGCGCGGGTGAACATCGAACCAGGCCGTGCCCACGGAACCGCGGCCGTTCGCACCCCGCAGCGGCGGCAACGCACCCGCGGCAGATCCGCCCGCAGCATCACCCGGCATCCCCAGAGGCCGAGATGACGCCATTCGCGATGCTTCATCACCGTTCCGTGAAGCTCGGGAGCAACCCGTCCGCACCCTCCGCACCGCGGACGTCTCCACGTTGGACTCACGTCGAGATAGAGACTCCGAGCTTCGAACCGAACCCCGCGAACCGTTACGTTTGCCATGTTGAGCAACTTCCGGAACAATGTCGTCAGGCGCACCGTGCCTGTCCTCCCCGTGTCTTGGTTTCATCGACTACAGACTACGGGAAATGGGCAGCACGGTTCGCCGATTCCAACCTGCTATCGCTGCTTCGATCTTCACCTCTCCACGAGCAGCGACTTTCGGGGCTCCTTCAGATCCTTCCGCGACGGCGGGGCAAGTTGTGGGAACGGCGGAAAACGCGGCGGCCGGGTGGCGGCGTTTTCCGCGGTTTCCACAACTTCGCTTTCCGAACGCTTCGGCGAACACCGACTTGCTCCTCGAAAACAGCCGCGTCGCCGTTCCTGCATGCCTCCGACAATCATTCCGCACCTACACACCTGTTAGGAGAACCGCTTCTTTCGCCGACAGACCGTTCCCGACCCAGGCGTAATACTTCGAACCGATCCTGAACGACGCGATGAGAGTAGGAGACGGATCGCGGTCGTCGATCACCTGTTTCAGGCTGGTAAACGAGGTGATGTTCTGTTTCAGGATTCCCCAATGGAACACCGAATAGGCCAGATAGAGATCGCCGCGGTCGTCCCAGTCGAAATCGAAGAGGCGGTCCTGTCCGTCCTGGAGCTGGCACGACCAGTTGCTGCTCTCCGCGTAGAAGAACTCGTCCCAGGGGAGGTACTGCTCGCCAGGGACGCTGGTGGTTCCTTCGGTGTGGATCCCGGCGCTGCTGAGAGGCTGGCCCAGTTTCGTGGAGAAGAAGGGCGAAAGATCGTAACCGACGAGGGCAGAGCCGAGGATCATGTAGACGCGGCCGTTTGCGGGTGAGACCTTCACCTGTCGGGCACGGAGGGTACGCAGCGGTTGCTGGTAGTCGCGAGTGCGCGTCGAGTCGACGAAACGCCCGGCGTGCCTCTTCAGCGGCCGGGAGTACGGGAAGGTCGGAAGATCGGTCCAGGGAGACTTGCACACACTGCAGGAGTCATTGGCACTTCCCTCCGGTCGCGGCCAGGGATAGTCCTGCGCCGCGGCGGACGCCACGGTGCCGGCAGCGAGCGCTACCAGGAGGAGAAACTGCAATGACGTCTGCTTCAATATCGACCTCCAGCAAGCCGTGGGAACATAAGGGCTCTCGTCGCCAAACCGCGTGTGGGTGTGAGCCATTCCCCATCGCGCGAGGGCGGCTTCGCGATTGCCAGGAGTTCGGATCATGTTGCGCTCAGGGTTCAAGCTCTCGCTCGCTCTCGAGAGTCCATTGGTGGTCCACGCTCACGAGCCCCACTTCGAAGCGATCCCCTTCGATCTGAAGGTGAGGGCCGCTCTCGCTCCGATCGAGCACCCGTCCGTCCGGCTCGCTCACCAGTACGCGCACTGCGTACTCCCCACGCACCAGTGGGATGTGACTGCAGCGGAGCGTCACGTCTGCGTCGCCCTGGAACGAATCCAATCCTTCACGGGAAGAGCTCATGGAGAACGCGATCGCTTCGTCTGCGGCGCGCACGATCGCCACGTTCACGTGATAACGGATCTCCGGAGCCTTGCTTCGAACTCCGACCCGGACCTCCAGAGGGTCGCCGGGTCGCATCCTGAGCTCCGTCGCCGCGCTCACGGTCGATTCGTTCATCAGAACGTGCGCCACTTTGACCGGAGAGTGCTCGGCGGGCTGGTGCGGGACGGGAGGTTCGGCCTCGCGCACGGTGCGATCGCGCTGCAGGAGAAAGTTCTCGTATTCGTGAACGACGTCGAGTGAAGGTCCCTGGCGGCGTGTGGTTCCCGACTCGAGCCACAGCGTCTCCGTGCAAAGCATGCTCACGTAATAAAGAGCGTGCGAACAGAAGACGAGTGTCGTTCCTTGCCGCTGGAGCTCGCGGATCCGGTCGATGCACTTCTTCTGGAAGTAGCCGTCGCCGACCGCGAGCGCCTCGTCGATGACCAGGATGTCGGGCCGGACGTTCACTGCCACGGAAAATCCGAGCCGCATGGTCATCCCCGAAGAGTAGGTCTTCACCGGCTGGTCGAGAAACGGTCCGAGCTCGGAGAACTCGAGGATCTCGGGAAGCGTCTCGCGAATCTCCGCCGGTCCGAGTCCGAGAATCGCGGCATTGAGCTCGGCGTTCGCGCGGCCGGTGAACTCGGGGTGAAAACCCGTACCGAGCTCCAGGATGGACGCGATGCTCCCTCGGGTTTCGATCGTCCCCGACGTCGGCTGGCTCACGCGGGTGAGAAGACGGAGGAGGGTGCTCTTTCCCGCACCATTCTGCCCGATGAGACCGAGGCTTCCGCCGGGAGGGACTTCGAATGAGACCTCCTGAAGAGCGGGGAAAACGGTGTGGCGGGGGAAGCGCGTAATGCGCTCCACGAGCCGGTCGATCGGACGGTCGTAGAGGCGGTACTCCTTCGTGAGCTCATTGGCCCGGACGGCGAAAGTCATCGGGAGGATTGTAGCGGATGGGAGGGGAGAGGCGAGGCTCGAGGCTCGAGGCTCGAGGCTCGAGGCTCGAGGCTCGAGGCTCGAAAAGGCAGAGACGAGAGATGAGAGATGAGGTTACAGGGACGCGGAGTTGCGCGTGTTTCAGAGGCTCGGTATGTGCGAGGGACGCAGAACGACTTCGCTTCTGCGGAGTTGCGGGGAACGCTGGAGACCCGAGTTCTTTCCACGATTGGCGCGGCGGATCGGAGGATCCGCACCCCATTGGCTCGCCGCGCTCTCCGTGGGCGACCGAGACGGTCGGGTCACATGAAAAGGGCGGTGGGGTTGCGGGCAGCGCTCGCAGAGCGGTGTGTCTGCGACGAGGGCGCGGATTGTGTCGCACGCGATGAGAACCGGGGCGTAGGTCGCCGGGCGTAGGTCAGAAGAACAACTTCGCTTCTGCGGAGTTGCGGGTGATGCTGGGGCCCGGGTTCTTTCCACGATTGGCGCGGCGGATCGGAGGATCCGCACCCCAGGGGCTCGCTGCGCTCGCCGGGCCGACCGAGACGGTCGGGCCACATGAAAAGGGTGGCGGGCTTGCGCCCACCACCCTTTGTGTTCGTGTGTCGAGGTGGAGATTACTGAAGCGGAATCGCGGGGACGTACTCCGGGTCACGGGTGGTCTTGTCGATGACCGAAGCGTAGGCCCAGACGCCGTCGCCCGAGACGAGCTCGATCTTGAGGGTTCCTCGATCGGTCTGCGTCTGCATCGCCTTGAAGATGTCGGTCGCGACGATCGACTCGTTCGGCTGCAGCGGGAGCGGCTGACCGCTCGAGTCGGTTCGCTCCCACGTGGCGAGCGGCGCTCCGTCGGTCGGACTGAGGAGCGTGATCTTCACCTGGGCCGCTGTCGTGCCGACATTGACCAGACCGACGTTGGTGTAGTAGCTCAGATCGCTCCGGACACCCGGAATCACCGCGGGCTTGTTCGTTTCGACATTCGGCTGCGAGACGGGGAACGCGGGGATCCCCTGGCCGTATGTGCCCGCTGCACCCTGGTCGTTGTACGTCCGCGAGAAGACGATCGGATAGCGCTGTGCTCCATCACTCGAAACCTGTACATCGAGCGTACCGATCGAGTCGGCCGTGATCGACGGGGTCAGGTCCCCACTCCAGACGATGTCCGGAATCCGGAGGAATGCGTTTCCTCCGAGCATGAGGTTCTTCGCCTCGGCCTGCTTCGTACCCGCTCCGTCGTAGTACGTGAGGTCGACCGCCATCCCCTTCGAATCGGGATTGAAGATCGTCACGTCACTTCGCCAGCTCTGGAAGTGGGACACCGGCACCCGCTGGAGCTGCATGTCGGCGGCGGTGGTGCTGCTCAGCGGCACGGCGCCTTCGTAGACCGGATCGTTGGTGACCTGGTCGATCATCGATGCATACGCGGTGAGCGCGGAGCCCGAGCTCTTGACGTTCAGACTGAAGGTCCGTCCATCCTGAAGAGAGGGAATCCGGGTATTGAGGTCGCCGATCTGAGTGAATTGGAATGAGCCGAGGGGAACCGTGAAGCTGCCGAGCTGCAGGCCGTACTGGTCGTCGTATGCGGTCACGGTGATCGTCGCGGCCGACCCGGTGGGATTCACCAGACCGAGATTGGTCCGGAACCGGGGAGAGATCTCGAGACCCGCCATCGCGTACGAATCGGCGTCGGTGGTGACGTTCGAAGAACCGATCAGCGGAATCGCCGGGATCAGCTGCCCGTACGTCCCCACGCCGGTCTCTCCGACCGTATAGGTTCGCGTCCACATCTGCGGGGCGGACTTCGCGGTGCCGCGGACGATCACCGGTCCGGCGCCCTGGGTGTGAAGCGTCTCATAGAGAAGGTCGCCGAATATGGACGTCGAGCCGACCGTGCTCGTGGCAAGTTCATTCCCCTGGTATTCGAACCTCAGCGTCACCGGAGTACTGTCGGTGTTGTAGACGAAGAGGTCTGTGCTCCACTGACTGCTGTTCTGCCCGTCGAGATGAGCGACCACCACCGGAAGGAGGAACGCAAACTGCGTTGCATCGGCGACGGTAATCGTCTTTCCGACCGGAGGGTTGTTGTAGCCGTTATTGACGGTGAGCGACACTGTGTAGTTCTTCGCCTGTGTGAAGGTGTGGGTGACGGTCTGACCGCTCCCGGCATTCCCATCGCCGAAGTTCCAGCTCCAGCTCTGGATCGGAGTCTCCGAGTCGGCGCTTCCCGTGAACGTGACCGACTGGCCGACTACGGGATTCGTGGGGCTCACGGTGAAGGTGATGTTCGTGGCGGGCTTGACGCCCGTGCCCCCGACGTTCACCGGCCGGGTCGCACTCTTGGTTCCGAGCGAGTTCGCGATCGTCACCTGAACGTTGTAGGCGCCCGGGAGGGTGTAGGTGTGGCTGACGTTCTTCCCCTGGGCCGTCGCGCTGTCGCCGAAGTTCCAGGAGACCGTATCGCAGGTCTGGATGTTGTAACCCCACGGCGCGGCGGCGAAGTTGATCGCCTCCCCCGGTGAGCAGGGCGTGGATCCCGTCGCGGAGCACTGCGATGTGGCTCCGGTAAACGAGAGGTCGAGAACTCCTCCCGGTGCCGCGGTCGGACAACTTCCGCCTCCGCCGCCCCCACCACCACCGGAGCCGGTGACAGTGACGCTGCGCGTCGCGTTCTTACTGCCGAGCGAATTCCGGATGGTCAGGCTCACGGTGTAAGTTCCAGCGGAGGCGTACAGATGGTTCACCACCTGGCCGCTACCCGCGGCTCCATCGCCGAAGCTCCACGTGATCTGATCACACGATTGGATGGTGTATCCCCAGGGAGCGGCCTGGAACCGGATCGATTCTCCGGTGGCGCAGCTGCCGGCGGTTGCGCTACAGCCACTCGTCGGTCCGGCGTAGGAAAGGTCGAGCGTCCCGCCCGGCGCGGCGGTCGGACAACCGGTCGGAGGTGGTGGCGGAGGCGGTGGCGTGGTCGTTCCGACCGTCACGGTCGTCGTCGCGGAGCCGGATCCGCTGCTGTTTGCGACGGTGAGGGTCACCGTCCGGGGACCGTTCGTGTTGTAGGTATGGCTGACGTTCCGTCCGCTCCCGGTCGAGCCATCGCCGAAGTTCCAGGTGAAGGAGTCGCAGTCCTGGAACGTGTAGCCGAACGCATAAGGACTGAAGCTGATCGTCTCGCCGGCCTGACATGCCGAGCTCGTGTTGCAGCCGAGGCTCCCGCTGTAGCCGACGCTGATGCCGGTCGGTTTTCCACTGCAGATCGGCGCCGCCATCGAAAGAGTCGACTGGGCGGTCGCCGAGAGCGACGTCGCGCTGTGCGTCGCGGTGACGGCCACCGTGTAGGTCCCCTGGCTGGGGAACCATCCGGCCGCCTGCGCGTCGACGCTCTGTGTGGTCTGAGGCCGGGTGACGTTGTTGACCTTCCACTGATACGTCCACGCGCTCTGGTCTGCCCCGCTGGCCGACGCCACGGAGATCGTGCACGGGCCCAGCGCGTTCGAACAACCGCCACTGGTGTTGATCGCGGGATCAGGGACTGTGATCGGATAGGTGATCGAAGCGCTCGTCATCGACGCGCACGAGGTCTCGGCGATCGCGTCGCTGACCGAAACCGTCAGCACCACGCTGCTCCCCGAGGCCGGGATCGGCGAGACGACGAACTGCGTCCCGGTTCCAGTGGATACAGTGCTCCCCGCGGCGTTCTTCAGGGCCCACGAATAGGTGGCATTCGCGCCGGCCGGGAAGATCGCGGATGAGAACCGCGTCGCGTCGGTGAACGTCATCGTGGAGCCGGAAACGGCGACGGTGACCTGGGGCGCGAAGGGACGCACCGAATAGTTGAAGGAATTGATCGCGGCAGTGTAGGCGCTGCCGGTGGAAGTCACACCCGTTCCGGTTCCACTGTGGGCGCCGTAACGCGCCGCATAGCTGAGGGTGTGAGCACCGCAGAGACCCACCGGTACGGCCATGTCGGGCGTGGTATTGGTGACCGCGCCGTCCAGAGTCCAGACGTCGTAGTGTCCTTCGATCACCCCGTCCGATGCATCGACCCACTGATCGCCGAAGACCACCGGCGCGGTCGACGAAACTGCGGGCTGGGTGAAGAGAACCGGCATTCCGGCGATCTTGAATCGCGGCGTGGGAACCGCGAGCACCACCGATTCGCTGTCGTTCATCGACGCATCCGCGATGTTCTGCGCTTTGACCGTCTTCGGAGTGGTGATCGTGTTCGCGGTGGTCATTCCGAAGAAACGGTGGGAGACGTTCGTACCGGTGTACGAGGTCCCGGAATTGTCGGTCGATTCAGGATTCCCGAAATCCCAGCTGAGCTGAAGCTGAGTCTTGGCGGTCGTGCTGGAGCTGAACGTCACCAGATCGCCCGGGAACGGCTTCGCGCTTCCCGTCGGGGTATTGGGATTGGTCGTCCCGCGCGAAGCGCTGGTGACCGTCGCGATGTCGATGCTGTCTCCGGCCTGGAGCTCGTAGACGTCTCCCAGCCCGTAGTCACCCACGAAGAGATAGTCTTTCCCTCCGTCCCTCCAGGGCTGCACCACAGTGACGTTCTGCGCATAGCCATCCGGCTGGGCGTAACCCGCCGGAGCGGCGAAGTAGTAGTTCGGGATGAACGCGCCGAGCTGAATCTCTTCGAAGCTCGTGGGGTTGACCTTGAATAGACGGATCGAGAAGACTCCCCCCTCGATCCCCCACGCCGAGATGTATCCCGCGCCGTAGCGGATTCCGCCGACCTTCATGTTGCGGGAGACGACCTGGGAGACGGTTTCGTGGTACCCGTTCGCCACCCCTGGCGAGACGGGGGAGAATTCGTGCACGATCGCCTGGCCGTTCATCGAGGCGGTCACCTCGATCGCGTAGAAGTTCGTGCCGTCCGAGGTCACGTCGACGTAGCCGCCTCCCGAACCGGTGTAGCTCGACTGGATCAGCGTCTCCGGGTTGCCCGAGACGACTCCGCTCCCGGACGAGATCCGGAGATTCCGGTGATAGTCGACCATCGCGATCACGGTTCCGGCTGCATCGGTCTTCGCGAACGCACGTGCGCCTTCACCACTCCCGGAGTAGACGGAGAACTTTTTCACCAGTGAAGGGTTGGTGACGTTGGTCACGTCCCAGATGGTCGCTTCTTTGGCCGATGAAGAGCTGGTGACGTACGCGTAGTACTTCGAGCCGGCCTTGAAAGACGCGATCATGGTCGGAGAAGGATCTGCGTCGTTGACGACCTGTTTGACGCTCGTCACCCCGCTCGGAGTCTGCTGAAGGATGCCCCAATGGAACACCGAATACGCGAGATAGATGTCACCCCGGTCGTCCCAGTCGAAGTCGAAGAGACGGTCCTGCCCATCCTGGATCGGACAATTCCAGTTGCTCTTCTCCGCGTAGAAGTAGCCGTCCCACGCGAGATACTGTTCGCCAGGTACCGTGGTGTTCCCATCCTGGTGGTTGTTTGCAACCGAGAGCGGCTGACCGAGCTTGCTCGAGAAGAAGTTCGACAGTTTGTACGTCACGAATGAGGAGCCGAGCATCATGTAGATCTGCCCGTTCTCGGGAGAGATCTTGAGCCCGCGAGCGCGCAGGGTACGCAATGGCTGCTGGTAATCGCGCGTGCGAGTCGAATCGACGAAGCGCCCGGCGTGATCCTTGAGCGGGAGAGAGTAGGGGTAGGTCGGGAGATTCGTCCACGGCGATTTGCACGTAGTGCACGAGTCGTTCGGACTTCCGACGGATCGCGGCCATGGAAAGTCCTGCGCCGAGGCGAGGGCCGTAAAGGCCATGATGATGGTGCTGAGAAGGACGACTCTCGACGCGGTGTGTTTCACATCCACCCCCTGGAGAAGATCTGCGGAAAGGAACCCGGGCCAGCAAACCGAGTGTTGAACCGCCCCATTCCCACCCGACACAGTTATTTAATGTTCCGAATAACTTCACACCCGACCTGGTGGTACAGGTCAATACAAGATAACCCGAGCAACGTGATTTCGCAATGAAAACAAAGAGGCGGGCCGGTTACCCGGCCCGCCTCAGACAGGCGTCAAACCTGTGACCGACGCTTAGTACGCCGGGTGAATCGTACGAGTCGACTCCGGCATGATCTTCGTGTCGGGCGACGGAGTACGCGTCGTCGACGTCACACCCAGGACCGGCGTGCAGCCGTTCGCAAGGTACGTTGCGTCGAAGTCGATTCCATACCGACCCTCGGCCGTCATGTCGACAACCACCCAGTTCTGGGAGGCGATCGGATCAGGCTCGACCTTCGTGGTCGGGTTGTTGAGGTTCATGTACATCCAGCCACCGAGGTCGCTGGTGCCGCTGAACGCCGGCGGGAAGACTGCATCGCCGGGGGTGAGCGACTGCGCTTCGGTCAGACCCTGGCCCGGAGGGCAGGGAGAAATCTGGCAGGAGCCGCTCTGGGTGGTCGGGTTCTCATGCTCGTCGAACCGCACGAACTCCGTGTACGGGAACGCCGAGTTGAGGTCGATGTTGCCGCAGGTCGTGTCGGCACCGATCAGGATGCCTTCACGCCAGATCAGGAAGTTGGTGTTGAAGCTTCCCGCTCCGCCTTCGATGTACCGTGCCGCGAACTGCGCCGGCAGCGGCTGACGACGATCGCTCACGAGCGCGCCGTTGTAGGTGGAGTAACGCGAATAGAAGGTGTTCGGCAGGGAGGTCGCACCGGTACCCGCGGAACCACCCTCGGGGACTGCACGGATGTGGACCATCGGGTTGCCAGCGGCATAGTTGCCGGTGGTGGCCGTCGGGTTCACGAGCACGAAGTCGCCGGTGAGGACGTTGTCATACAGGATTTCCGTGTTGTAGTACGAGGCATCGATCGGCAGCGACTGCGAGCAGGTGTTCGCGGTGTCGATGGTCACGTAGCCGATCATGTTGTTGCTGACATCACCAACCTGCGGGCAACCCTGGTAGGAGCCGCCGGTCAGCGCGCTCTGCACCTGGTTGAGCAGCGAGGCCGGAATCGGGCCCGGGAGGTTCGTGCACGCGGTCTGAGCGCCACCGGCGAAACGCGTCGGGGCGGTCGTCAGCGAGCGCGAGCCGAAGCCGGAAGCCGAGGACGGCCAGCTGGTCGGCGGGATCTGACCACGGGTCAGAATGTCATAGAGGCTGACCGGCTGCACGTCATAGCCAGTCAGGAAGATGTTGAAGTCGAGGACCGGATAAGACCAGTTCGACCACACGGTGACGTGGGCGATCGCCGGCTCGTCCGAGACGTTGGTCAGCGTGAACAGGGTGTTCACGGCCGTCGTCGCGTCGGTACCGGTACCGACCTCGAAGTACGGAAGCAGCAGCGTGGCCGCAGGGGCGGTCGCGATGTCGCAGGTATCATTGTTCGCGGTCGTCGTCGGAGCGACCGACTGCGCGAACGCCGAACCCGCCATCAGCAGGCACGCCATCGCAACCAATGCGAAAAGCTTTTTCATTTGATTTCTCCTACACGACTTTGTTGTTGTTCGAAGATTTCCAAGGGACATTTTCAGGGCTTTTCCTGGAAATTCATCAGCCTTCCTCGTTGATCCATCACCTCCCGAATGTCAATTTTCAACTGGAACCAGTGCGATTCTCGTTTTGAAGTCTGTGTCAAAGTAGGGCACTATATTCCGAAAGTCAATAGCTCGGGTCGAAATTTATGGTGTAACGCCATAAGACCGTTTCGAATGGGGCGATTATACTGCATTCCATCCGCCCCGCAACCCTTTACTTCCCGCCCTTCCCATCCGGCTCCGCACCGCGGTTCAGGTAGACGTGAACCGACCCGTCCTTCCGGTCCAGAAAGTCCTCGTACATCACCACCACGTCGGGGCGTCCATCGCCGTTCACGTCCTTCGCGACGATGTCGTAGTTGAGGTTGTCCGGAGCCGTCAACCCATCCAGCTTCGCCTCTCGGAAGTTCCCTTTCCCGTCGCCGAGGAGGATCACGAATGCCCGGGGCGACGACTGGGAGTAGATCAGGTCGAGCTTCCCGTCGCCATCGAAATCCGCTGAAGCCATTCCCCAGATCGCGCCATCCGAAGCACGACTGGTCACCGGCTTGCGATGCGCGTGACCCTTCGCGTCCCACGTCACCAGATCGATCCCCGCGACTTTCGTCGCCTCCGGGTACTCGACCTTCCGCGGATCGATGTCCTCCGGCCACGCGCGCATGAAGCTGATCGCGAGGTCGTCCCGTCTTCTGGTCGTGAAGTGTCCGGCATCGACGGCGAAGTAGTACGAGTAGAACGGGAGGAATCCGCGGCCGAACGCCTTGAACTCGTTCTTCCCCTGGTTCAGGTAGATCAGGTCCGGGCCGTTGAAGTAGATGCTCGAGCCGGCGACGTCCGGTTTGCGGTTGCCGTCGAAATCACCGACCGCCATCCAGTCACCGGAGACCAGGCGTCCCGGCTCCACGAAATCGAGCTCCTTCCAGCTCTTCGCGTGGTCCTGATTCAGGAAGATCCGGATCGGATTCGCCTCCAGCTCGGGCCGGCCGGGACGGGGACCTTCGGAGATCGCCACGATGTCGAGCGAGCCGTCGCCGTTGAAATCCGCGAGATCGACCCGCCGCGAACCGAAGTCCCTGGTCGGCAGACCCTCACCGGCCGGGACGAAGTGCCCTTTTCCGTCTCCCAGAATCGCGGTCACGCCGGTGTAGTGGACACCGAAAACGAGATCCTGGTGCCCGTCTCCATTCAGATCGCCGGCCACCACGCTCCCGTAGGCGAAGGTGTACGGCCACTCGGCTTCCTTCCATTCACGCCACGAACCGTCTTTCGAGCCGAGATAGATCGTCGGAGGACCATCCACGCCGCGCTGCGGCGGGAGGATGATGTCGGGAATGCCGTCTTCGTTCATGTCCGCAACGGCGAGCGAATTGCGGTAGTTCCCCTCCGCAGGAAGTCCTTTGGATGCGTCTTCGAACCGGAGGGTCAGGTCTGCAGAAGGGGCCGGCCTGGTTACGAACTCCGGACGAAGCTTCCGGAAGTACTCGAGCTCCTCCGGTTTGTACGATCGGATGCGCTCCTCGCGCTTGTCGCGCTCGACCCCCGACCCACCGGTCGGACCGACGTCGGCCGGAAGCCAGACCCAGACGTTCTGCTCGTCCTGCCGATAAATCTCCGCGGCCACGTTGACCCACGCGTAGGGACGCACCCACCCCGGACGGTCCGTCGGCACCACGTTCTTCATCGGAAACTTCTCGATGGTGAAGGGGCGGCCGTTCCGCTCGAAGATCTGTTTCGGGTCGGGGTCGGGACCCGGGTCGACGCCGACTCCCCACGCCTCGAGCTGCTCGGCGCGCGTCATCGTCGGGGCGGGTGACTGTTTCGCAGAGGGCTCGCTCGCCTTGACGTCTTTCTCTGCCGGATGCTGATGCTGACCCGACTGCGCTGCGGCGGCGAGCGGCAGGAGGGCCGAGAGCGTGGCGACGAACACTCCTCGGGTGAGTTTCTTCCAGACCATGGGAGACTCCTTCAACGGATATGAATTGTTCAGATCAGATCGACCAGCCCTGGCTGCACCCGGCGGAAGAAGAAGAGACCTCCGCCGAAAATAACCGTCGCTGCCGTCAAGAGGAATACGAACGAGACGGGCGAGGGTAACGGTGACGCCAGCATCGCACTGCGGAACAAACCGAGGAGAGGTGTCATCGGATTCCACATGAAGATGGTCTTGAATCTCCCTTCCACCGAATAGAGGATCGGGCTGAGGAAGAAGACGATGGAAAGGACGAACCCGAGAATCTGGGTCACGTCACGGAAGAAGACGTGGACCGCGGAGAGGACGAGGCCGATCCCCACCTGGATCATCAGCTGGAAGAGAAGGGCGAGCGGGAGGAGCCACATCCCGCGGAGCGAGATGCCGCGGTAGAGGAGAAATCCGGTGAAGAGGCCGAGTCCCACCAGCTCGAAGATCACCGCCGAGGCGTTCGGCACGAACACCAGAAGCTCGCTCCGGAACGGGAGACGGCGGACCATCGCCCCGTTTTCGACGATGGAGGTCGTCGCCCGCATGATTCCTTCGTTGATGGCGAGCCACGGAAGGAGTCCCGAGATGAGAAAGAGGACGTACTCCCCTCCTCCTCCCTGAACGGGCTGTCCGGGGATCATGACCGTGAAAACGAACCAATAAAGGAGGACGAGACTGAGGGGCTGAAGGACGGCCCAGGCGATTCCGAATGCTGAACCGGCAAATCGGGCGCTGAAATCGCGACGGATGAGCTGGGCGAGGAGATGCAGATCCCGGACGGGGTCAAATGCTCGGAAATCCTTGACTTGTGCGATCGGACTCCCTACATTGGACACGCGCGGAGCATATTGCGCAGTAGCATAAAAGTCAAAGAAATGTCATCGAGACAGCCGATCCAGATGGAGCTCGTCGGACGAAAGATCCGGCAGCTCAGACGCCAGCGGAAGCTGACGCAGGTGGAGCTCGCCGAAAAGATCGGCATCCATCAGTCGGACCTGTCGCGTATGGAGCAGGGCGAGTACAAAGTCGGACTCGATACGCTGCTCCGGATCCTGCAGACGTTCAACCTCTCGATCGGTGAGTTCTTCGAGGAGCGTCCGCGGGAAATGACGATTGCAGAAAAATACCGGTACCTCAGTCCGGAAGCGCAGCGTGAAGTCGAGTCGTTCATCGAGTTCAAGCGCGCACAGGAGGAGGCGGGCGCCTCTCCGGATGCGGACGAGGAAGAGTGAGGGAGCGAGGGTGAGCATGACGACATCGGTGGATCGCGTGGAATCGCTGCGGCAGCAGGCGCTGGCGAAGATGCGCGCGAACGAGATGGAGAGCGCGGTCGAGCTTCTCGACGCGGCGCTGGCCATCGCGACCGACGACGAGGCGATCGAGCTGCTGGTGCTGAACAAGGCCGGCGTGATGATCTCGATGGAGAAGTCCTCGCCCGAGGTGCAACAGCTTCCGCAGATCCTGATGCGCCAGCGCAATGCGCGGCATCGTTATCTCGCTGCGTATTACCTGAGGCGGAAGTTCGAAGCCGAGAAGGATTACAAACGCGCGACGTTCTACGCGAAGATCGCTCTGGAGACCGCCGAGAGCAGCGGCGACACGGAGTGGAAGGCCGAGGCGCTCTTCGCGCTGGCCAAGCTCGCGGTCTTCGAGTCCCGGATCCCCGAAGCCGTCGACCTCTATACGAGAGTTCTCGATCTGACGCCCGACGACGAAGCGCACCTTCTCCGCCGCAGCTTCACGTTCCAGAACCTCGGGTACACGCAGATGCAGGCCGGCGACCCCGCGCATGGCATCCAGTTGATCCTTCAGGCGCTCGAAATGATGGAGCGCGCCGGGATCGAAGGCTACGCGGCCGAATCGTGGATCGACCTCTGTTTCGGATACCTCGAGACGGGCGAGCTCGACGAGGCGCGGCATTACGGTGAGATCGGGCTCGAGCACGCGACCGAGGTCCGCCAGGTCCGCAACGCCCATTTCCTTCTCGGCGAGGTCGCCTACAAGCAGGGCGATACTGCCGCGGCCGAACTGCACTTCGATCACCTCGCGACGTTCTATCCCGACTTCCCCCATCTCAAGAACCTTCTTTTCGCTCTCGATCTGCGAGGCATGGTGAACTTCAAATTATGAAACGCGCTCTGATCGCAGTGCTCGCACTCCTTTTTCCGCTCGTGCTGCTCGCACAGGACGCGGATCGTGACGTCCTGCTCACTCCCGACGGAACGCTCTACACCATCGAGAGCGTCGATCCGCTCGCAGTCGGAGTCGACAGCATCTCCCAGCGCGTTCTCCAGCTGCGGGTACAGAACGGCACCGACGTCACCAACACGTACGTCCCCGACTCGTTGAGCGGCGGAATGCATACCAGCCCCTCTCTTGCCTGGGACTCGCAGTCAAAGACCCTCTTCATCTTCTGGCAGAAGCAGCCGAACCTCATGTCGAGCGAGCTTCTCCTCTGTTCGTACCACGACTCGACGTGGAGCGACACCACGTCGATCGACAACGGATCGTTCCACATCCGGTTCAACCTGCAGATCGGCGTGACCCGCTACGCGCAGTCGACCGACGAGAACGGCAACCGGATCGAAGTGCCGCGGCTGATCGTCCACGCCGTCTGGTGGGACCAGACCGGATACGGCGAGAACGGCCGCTACGCGATGATCTCCATCAAGGACGGGCGGGTCGCTGGGATCGACATCCACGATCTCCTCTATTGGGTCGATTCCACCAGACAACGTCCGGCTGCGGAGCTTCCGGCCGATTTCGACCGCGATCTGTTCCGCCATCCGGCGATCTTCGTCCAGTCCTCCCTCGATGCGATCGACATCGTCTTCGCCGACTGGGACCGCAATCGCCTCGAGCGGTTGTACCTCCGGCCGGTCACGGCCGAGGGGCAGCTCGAGCTTCCGGTCGGAATCTGGCGCGGCGAGATCGATCCCCCCGGCCTGTTCCGGCGTGAGGCGGATTCGAAGATCACCGCGCTCGCCGGTTCGGATACCACGAAACTGATCTACTACTACCGGGATGGCGATGCGCTTCGCTACATCATGCGGAAAGACGGCGCATGGTCCGACATGATGACGCTCCAGCTCAACGACAACGTGTCCGCCGGGCTCGGGGCACAGGCTCTCCACCGGATGATCGCCTCCGAGTAAGCTTCGCTTCGATCGAAAAGCGAAAAGCCGGCCCTCAGGCCGGCTTTTTCGTGCTTTGCGCGTGTCACGAGGCCAGGAACTGCAAAACCGCGAGTCGGTGGCACTCTCGTTGCTCCGTCTGCTTCCGGGAGGAACGTACCCGTGCAGTGGTTCAATCTTTCGTTGGTCGGATGGATTCTTCTGGTGGTCGCGCTCGCGATCGCCGCACACCTTCTCGGTGCGTCACCGATCTGGATCGGAGTTGGCGCTCTCGCGCTGATCGGAATCGGCGTGATCGTGTCTGCGTCGCGGCATTCCGGGCCGCCCGGGCAGACGCAGTAGCGCGGAGATTTCGCGCGGATTCCTCACAGCGCCACGGCCGTCTTCATCGCATACGACACGAGTCTCGCAGCGGATCCCGCCGCGCGGATCACGGCAGATGCGCGACCGCAGCATCATTCGAACCCGTGGCAGAAGAGGAGCTGGTCGCGAGAATCACCGACGCTCCGCGTCCTGCCACACCCGCCGTCTTCATCGCGTACGCCACGAGTCTCGCCGCGGTCGAACGCACCACGAGAAAAAAGCCCGGCAGGTTCGCACCCGCCGGGCTTCTCGACAGCGATGGTGAAACTCGGTTTACTTCGCCTGGACGATGAACGCGATGACGAGTGCGTAGATGACGAGCGACTCGATCAGTGCGAGACCGATGATCATCGCGAGACGGATCGCGCCGGCAGCGCCGGGGTTGCGCGCGATGCCTTCGCAGGCCGCAGCAATGGCTTTTCCCTGTCCGAGCGCGCCGCCGAAGGCAGCGAGACCGAGGACGAAGGCCGCCGAGATCAGACCCCACTGCACACCGGTGTGAACCGTAGCAGCGGCGGCCGGCTCGGCCTGCGCGAACATCGCGGTCGCCGAGAGCGCGACGAGCACGAACAGCATGATGGTTTTCAGATGCTTCACCTGAGGATTCCTCCTTTCAAGAATTCGAGACTGGTAAAGGTAGAGATCAATGTTCTTCGGTGGCCACGGCGCCACCGATGTAGACCATGGTCAACATGACGAAGATGAAGGTCTGGAGGACGGCGCCGAAGATACCGAGCCCCATCATCGGCCAGGGAATCACGAATGGCATCAGGCCGACGAAGATCCCGGTCGCGGTGTGCTCGCCGAAGATGTTGCCGAACAGACGGACGCCGAGTGAAAGGATGCGCGCGAAGTGTCCGATCAGTTCGATCGGAAACATCAGCGGCGCGAGCCACCAGACCGGGCCGCCGAAGTGCTTGAGATAGTGGAGCGGGCCCTGAGCGCGGATCCCGTGGAAGTTGTAATAGAGGAACGCGCAGATGGCCAGCCCGAACGTGGTGTTCACGTTCGCGGTCGGCGGCTGAAGGAAAAAGAAGAGGCCGAAAATATTCGAGATGAAGATGAAGACGGTCAGGGCGCCGATCAGGTCGAGATATCGTTCCGAGCCGTGACCGACGACGTCTTCGAGCAGATTCCTGAGTCCACCGATGATGTACTCGAGAAACTGCTGAAAGTGGCCGGGGTCGTCCCGGCTGAAGCTCCTGGAGACGAGCGGAAGGAGCACGGCGCAGATCGCGAAGACCAGAAGCGCCATGACCACGTGGTCCGGAACGTCCCAGGCAAAGCCCAGCTTGTGCCAGACCCAATTGAAAGGACCGTAGAGAATCGAGTGCTGATGTTCCATTCAACTCCACCGAACTGCCGGGCTATTCTTTCGCGTTCCAGGCCTCGTAACAGGCCTCTCCCATGATCCCGATGACGATGATCGAGAATCCCAGCAACACACTGATCGCATTGAAACGAGCTACGATGATGACGACCGACAGCGCCACTCCGAAGAGAATGAAGCGCGCGAGGGATCTCACCACCATCCTCCACGCATTCACCCGCGGCGCCGGCCGGAGAACTTTGACCACCAGGCCCTCCAGCCAAAGGAAGTTGATGATAGCCACCGCTGCACTGCAAGTCAATCCACCGAACGATCCCCAATCCGCATGGATCAGATACCAGGCCGCGATCGGAAAATAGGCCCCGATCGCGATCTTCCGGATCCGCCGGGTCACCCCCCGCCGCTCTTCCTCCGTTTCCTCCGGAGTCGGCGGCGGCGGGACCTGTGGGGGCGGAACGTCCGGGACGTCCTCGATGGACGGCCCGCCTTCGCCATTCGGCTCGGGGGACTGCGGTCCCTCCGTCGGCCCGCTCATTCCTTCGTCATCCGGAACAGATTCACGAATGCCGCGATGATTCCGAGACCGGAGAAGATCGCCGTCAACCAGGGGTAGGTTCCGAACAGCCGGTCCATCCCCCACCCCCAGAGAAAACCGAGCCCGATCGCGATCGGGAACATGAAGCCGATCGAAGAGAGCTCGAGCATCTGGCGCATGTCCTTCTTGTTTTTGTCAGGCATGGCAATACGTTCCGGCGGCGCATTGTAGCGCGGGCGGAGGGATCGCGCACCGGCGTTGGTCCTGAACGATGCAGGGGGGCCAAAGTGGGTTGGGCGTCTCGTCCGATCCCCAGCGGGTTGGGCGTCTCGCCCGATCCCAGTGGGTTGGGCGTCTCGCCCGATCCCCAGTGGGTTGGGCGTCTCGCCCGATGCAGGGCGGCGTCCCGCGCCGTCCTGCCCCCGGGCAGGATACGACGGTCCTCCCGAGTAAAGAGACACGAACAAACCACGTCGCGAGAGGAACGATCCGCGCGGGGTTGACACCATCGCTCGCCGGCACGATGCCGGCGAGCCTCGCGCAGGATGCGCGACCCACTGTGCAGGGCGGGCCAAAGTGGGTTGGGCGTCTCGTCCGATGCCCAGTGGGTTGGACGTCCCGTCCGATGCAGGGCGGCGTCCCGCACCGCCCTGCCCCCGGGCAGGATACGCAGATCGTCCCGAGTAAAGAGACACGAACAAACCACATCGCGAGAGGAACGATCCGCGCGGCGTTGACGCCATCGCTCGAAGGCACGATGCCGGCGAGCCTCGCGCGGGACGCGCGACCCACTGCGCGCGACCCACTGTGCAGGGCGGCCAAAGTGGGTTGGGCGTCCCGTCCGATGCCCAGTGGGTTGGACGTCCCGTCCGAGGCAGGGCGGCGTCCCGCGCCGCCCTGCCTCGGACAGGATACGCGGATCCTCCCGAGTAAAGAGACACGAACAAACGACGTCGCGAGAGGAACGATCCGCGCGGGGTTGACACCATCGCTCGCCGGCACGATGCCGGCGAGCCTCGCGCGGGACGCGCGACCCACTGTGCACGACCCATGTCTGTGGGTTGGACGTCCCGTCCGATGCCCAGTGGGTTGGGCGTCCCGCCCGATGCAGGGCGGCCAAAGTGGGTTGGACGTCCCGTCCGATGCAGGGCGGCGTCCCGCGCCGTCCTGCCTCGGACAGGATACGACGGTCCTCCCGAGTAAAGAGACACGAACAAACCACATCGCGAGAGGAACGATCCGCGCGGTGTTGACACCATCGCTCGCCGGCACGATGCCGGCGAGCCTCGCGCGGGACGCGCGACCCACTGTGCAGGGCGGCGTCCCGCGCCGTCCTGCCTCGGACAGGATACGCAGGTCCTCCCGAGTAGAGAGACACGAACAGACCACATCGCGAGAGGAACGATCCGCGCGGGGTTGACACCATCGCTCGCCGGCACGATGCCGGCGAGCCTCGCGCGGGACGCGCGACCCACTGTGCAGGGCGGCGTCCCGCGCCGCCCTGCCCCGGACAGGATCCGAAGATCCTCCCGAGTAAAGAGACACGAACAAACCACATCGCGAGAGGAACGACCCGCGCGGCGTTGACACCATCGCTCGCCGGCACTATGCCGGCGAGCCTCGCGCGGGACGCGCGACCCACTGTGCAGGGCGGCCAAAGTGGGTTGGGCGTCTCGCCCGATGCCCAGTGGGTTGGACGTCCCGTCCGATGCAGGGCGGCGTCCCGCGCCGTCCTGCCCCCGGGCAGGATACGCAGATCCTCCCGAGTAAAGAGACACGAACAAACCACATCGCGAGAGGAACGATCCGCGCGGGGTTGACACCATCGCTCGCCGGCACGATGCCGGCGAGCCTCGCGCGGGACGCGCGACCCACTGTGCAGGGCGGCGTCCCGCGCCGCCCTGCCCCCGGACAGGATACGCAGATCGTCCCGAGTAAAGAGACACGAACAAACCACATCGCGAGAGGAACGATCCGCGCGGCGTTGACGCCATCGCTCGCCGGCACGATGCCGGCGAGCCTCGCGCGGGACGCGCGACCCACTGTGCGCGACCCATGTCTGTGGGTTGGGCGTCTCGCCCGATGCAGGGCGGCGTCCCGCGCCGCCCTGTTCGGTGCGAGATGCGAGGATCGTCCCGAGAGTCGAGAGACACGAACGCACCACATCGCGAGAGGAGCAATCTGCGTTTCTTTGACGCCATCGCTCCCCGGCAGGATGCCGGCGAGCCTCGCGCGGGACGCGCGACCCACTGTGCAGGGCGGCGTCCCGCGCCGCCCTGCCCCGGACAGGATACGCAGATCCTCCCGAGTAAAGAGACACGAACAAACCACATCGCGAGAGGAACGATCCGCGCGGCGTTGACGCCATCGCTCGCCGGCACGATGCCGGCGAGCCTCGCGCGGGACGCGCGACCCACTTTCGCGCGACCCACTGTGCAGGGCGGCCAAAGTGGGTTGGGCGTCTCGCCCGATGCCCAGTGGGTTGGACGTCCCGTCCGGGGCAGGGCGGCGTCCCGCGCCGCCCTGCCCCCGGACAGGATACGCAGATCCTCCCGAGTAAAGAGACACGAACAAACCACATCGCGAGAGGAACGATCCGCGCGGCGTTGACGCCATCGCTCGCCGGCACGATGCCGGCGAGCCTCGCGCGGGACGCGCGACCCACTTTCGCGCGACCCACTGTGCAGGGCGGCCAAAGTGGGTTGGGCGTCTCGCCCGATGCAGGGCGGCGTCCCGCGCCGTCCTGCCTCCGGGCAGGATACGACGGTCCTCCCGAGTAAGGAGACACGAACACACCACATCGCGAGAGGAACGATCCGCGCGGCGTTGACGCCATCGCTCGCCGGCACGATGCCGGCGAGCCTCGCGCGGGACGCGCGACCCACTGTGCGCGACCCACTGTGCGCGACCCACTGTGCGAGCCTCGCGCGGGACGCGCGACCCACTTTCGCGCGCCCGGCGATGAATCAGCGGAGGAAAGTCACCACGATCGTCTGCAGCGAGTGCCTCACGCCTCCGATCAGAGGCTCCGCCGCGATGCCGAGGACGATCGTCGCCACCAGACAGAACGCCACCGCGAACCGCAGCGAGCGGGTGATCACCACCTCCGCAGGCTTACCTTCCTTCAGGTACATCGCGACTACGATCCGGAAGTAGTAGTAGATCGACACGGCCGACATCAGCACCGCGATCACCGCGAGCCACGCGTATCCGGCCTGAATCGCCGCGGCGAAGAGGAAGTACTTCCCGAGGAATCCGGCCAGCGGAGGAATGCCGCCGAGCGAGAGGAGGAAGATCACCATCGAGAATGCGTAGAACGGAGCCCGCTGGTGGAGCCCTTCGAAGTCGGCGACGCTCTCGCCGGCATACTCGTGACGCTGGAGGACCATCACCGTCGCCCACGCGCCGAGATTGGCGAACGCGTACGCGACCATGTAGATCAGCACCGAGTAGAGGCCGATCTCGCTCATGGCGAGAATTCCGAGCAGCGCGTAGCCCGCATGTCCGATCGACGAATACGCGAGCATCCGTTTCACGTTGTCCTGGATCATCGCCGCGACGTTGCCGACGATCATGGTCATGGCGGAGATGATCGCGATCACCAGGCTCCAGTTCACGTGGATGTCCGGAAGCGCCTCGTAGAAGATGCGGGCGAACATCGCGAATGCCGCCGCCTTCGAAGCGGTGGAGAGAAACGCGCTGATGGGAGTGGGCGCCCCCTCGTACACGTCGGGCGTCCATGCATGGAACGGCACCGCCGCGACCTTGAAGCAGAGTCCCGCTCCGAGCAGCATCACTCCGGCCATCACCACCTGCCCCGCTCCTGCCGCGAGGGCATGCCGGATATCCGAGAGCCCGAGCGATCCGGTGACCCCGTAAATGAGCGAAACACCGTAGAGGAGAATGGCCGAGCTCATCGCACCGAGGATGAAGTACTTCATCGCCGCCTCGGTCGACTTCTTCTCCGCCTTGTAATAGCCGGTCAGGATGTAGCTCGAGAGCGACATCAGCTCCAGTCCGATCCAGATCGAGATCAGGTGGATCCCGGAGGCCATGAAGAACATTCCCGCGAGGGCGAAGAGCATCAGCGAGTAGTACTCCCACGGAGAGTACTTCCCTTCCGCGAGAAAGTCGGAAGAGAGGAGCACCACGATTCCGATGATCACCAGCAGCAGAATCTTGAAGAAGCTCGCGAACCCGTCACTGACGAACATCGCATCGAGTGAGGCGCTCGGGACTGCAGTCGACAATGCCGTCAGAGTCAGCGCCACCGCGGTACCGACCAGGACACCGAGCGTCATCCACTTCGCGTCGCGGCCTTCACGCCGGAATCCGACGAAGGGAGCGAGCAGCAGTAGAGACGCCCCGGCGAAGAGGACGATCTCCGGCAGCAGGAAAACCAGATCACTCCATTGCATGAGAACCCTCGGGCATCACCTGCGCGGCGGCAGGAGTCGGCATTTCGTGTTCGGCCGGAACCGGATACGCCATCTGCTCTCTCTGGTAGTAGCCCGGGTCGACCTTCTGCACCAGGTAGTCGACCGGCTTGTCGAGGAGCTTGAAGAACGGAGCCGGATAGAGACCGATCCAGAACATGCAGGCGACGATCGGGACCAGAGTCCAGATCTCGCGCGCGTTGAGATCCTTGAGCGTGCGGTTGGCGGGATTGTCGAGCGGACCCCAGAACACCCTCTGGTAGAGCCAGAGCATGTACGCCGCGCCGAGGACGATGCCTGTCGCCGCGAAGACGGCCCAGACCAGACTGCGGTTGGCGGCGCCGATCAGGATGGTGAACTCGCCGACGAATCCGTTCAACGCCGGGAGTCCGATCGACGAGAGCGTTGCGATCAGAAAGAGCGTCGCGAAGATGGGCATCTGCTTCGCGAGGCCACCGTATTCCGCGATCAGACGGGTGTGGCGTCTCTCGTAGACCAGTCCGACCAGAAGGAAGAGTGCACCGGTCGAGAGTCCGTGATTGACCATCTGCAGCACTGACCCCTTGAGACCCATCGGGTTGAGGGCGAACATGCCCAGCATCACGAACCCGAGATGCGACACCGAGGAGTACGCGACGAGCTTCTTCATGTCCTTCTGTACCATCGCCACCAGGGCACCGTAGATGATGCCTATGATCGCCAGCACGATGATCGGAACGACCAGCTGTTTCGTCGCGTCGGGAAGAATCGGCAGCGAGAACCGAACGAATCCGTAGGTTCCCATCTTCAGGAGGACGGCCGCCAGGATCACCGAACCGGCCGTGGGAGCCTCGACGTGCGCGTCAGGCAGCCAGGTGTGGAACGGGAACATCGGCACCTTGATCGCGAACCCGAAGAAGAAGCCGAGGAAGATCCAGAACTGCAGGCCCGGCGGGATGAGGTGTCCGATCTCGTGGTACTGGAGGACGTTGAAGGTCGCCGGGTTCCCGAGCCCCTTGATCCCGAAGAACGGGATGCCGCCGCTGTTGTAGAAGTAGAGCGTCAGGATCGACAGCAGCATCAGGACCGAACCGGCCAGAGTGTAGAGAAAGAACTTGATCGCTGCGTAGAGCTTGCGGGGGCCTCCCCAGACTCCGATCAGGAAGTACATCGGCACCAGCATCACTTCCCAGAAGACGTAGAAGAGGAAGAAGTCGAGGGCACAGAAGACGCCGAGCATGCCGGTCTGCAGCATCAGCATCAGCGTGTAGTACTCCTTCTCCCGATGCTCGATCGCCGAGAACGACGAATAGACGGCGATCAGCCCCATCACGTTGGTGAGGAAGATCAGCAGGAGCGCGATTCCGTCGATTCCGAAGAAGTACTCGACGCCGAGGGACGGAATCCATGCGTGGTGCTCCTGGAACTGAAAGAGTCCCGCACCCGTGCCGCTCGAGTTGAATGCCCACCAGAGCGGAATGGTCAGAGCGAGATCGAGTCCGGCGATCACGGTGGCCACCGTCTTGATCGTCTTCGTCTTCTCTTTCGGAACCAGGAAGACGATGATCAGCGAACCCACCAGCGGCAGGTAAGTGATCAGCGAGAGAATCGGAAATCCTGAATTGTAGATGCCCATGGACGTTGCGTCTCCACTCATTCGCCGTCACGGGACGGCAGTCATTTCAGTACGTGGACCGAATGTCATTGCCGCCGGTCAGAGTCTCATCACCAGGTAGAGGGCAACCATGAAGACCACTCCACCACCCATGATCAGGGCGTACTTCTGAACGAACCCGCTCTGAACTCTCCGCAGCAGCGCGGAGCCGCCTTTCGCCGTGAAGGCCACACCGTTGACCGCACCGTCGACGACGAACCTGTCGAACAGCGAGGATCCTTCACCAAAGAAGATCACCGTGACGTGACGGGTCAGATTCACCAGCCCGTCCACGACGTGACTGTCGAACCAGGCCAGCATCCAGCTGAATAACAGGGTCCCGCGGATGACCGTGGCCTGATAGATCTCGTCTACGTAGTACTTGTTCGCGACGAGCTTGTAGAAGCCGGGGAAACGGAGCGCGAGACGGGTCGGAATCGCCCAGTCGGGATCGCTCTTGTACCACCGGCGCGCGACGAGAATGCCGAACACCGCAGCCAGCACCGAGAACGCGATCAGGAACCAGTCCATCCCGATCGAGCTCGCCTCGATGAATTCGAAGGAATGACCTCCGATCGGCGCGAGCACCGGCTCGAGGAATTTCTGGAACGGATTCTCCGTGTGCATCCCGAACGCGGCGAGCGGCGGCCCGATCAGGCCACCGATGGCGGCGAGCGTCGCGAGCACTGCGAGCACTCCGGTCATCGTCCACGGCGACTCGTGAGGCGTCGCATGCGCGTCGTCGTGATGCCCGTGGCCCTTGCCGGACGGCGCAGGATGATGACCGCTTCCCGCGGCGACGTCGAGATGGGTGTGGTCGTCGATCAG
Source organism: uncultured Acidobacteriota bacterium (assembly GCA_963741955.1). Classification (GTDB taxonomy): domain Bacteria; phylum Acidobacteriota; class Thermoanaerobaculia; order Gp7-AA8; family Gp7-AA8; genus CAVUKB01. The sequence goes on along the minus strand of CAVUKB010000007.1, from coordinate 1,039,319 downwards.
ATCGTGACCTCCGTGCGACGGCTCCGACTCCACCACTCCTTCGATGAATGCGCCGCGATACTTCCCGTGGAAGGTCATGTAGTAGAGGCGGAACATGTAGAACGCGGTGAAGATCGCGGCCACCGTTCCGAGGACCCAGGCGATCTGCGGCGCGTGATTCCAGGGAGCGGGAAGCGTGTCGAACCGCTGCAGGAATGCGCTCGCGAGGATCTCGTCCTTGGAGAAGAAGCCCGCCAGCGGAGGAATACCGGAGATCGCGAGCGTCGCCACGAGGAACGTCCAGTGGGTCTTCGGCATGTACTTCCGGAGACCGCCCATCTTCCGCATGTCCTGCTCGCCGCCGCATCCGTGAATGACTGATCCGGCGCCGAGGAAGAGGCAGGCTTTGAAGAAAGCGTGCGTCATCAGGTGGAAGATGGCCGCGGTGAACGCTCCGACACCCGCGCCGATGAACATGTATCCGAGCTGCGAGACGGTGGAGTAAGCGAGCACCTTCTTGATGTCGTTCTGCATCAGGCCGATGCTCGCCGCGAAGATCGCGGTCAGCGCACCGACGATGGCGACCACCGCCATCGCGGCCGGCGAAAGTCGGTAGAGCACGTTCGACCGCACCACCATGTAGACGCCCGCGGTGACCATCGTCGCGGCGTGGATCAGTGCCGAGACCGGGGTGGGGCCGGCCATGGCGTCAGGAAGCCACACGTACAGAGGAATCTGTGCGGACTTTCCGCACGCGCCGATGAACAGGAAGATGCCGATCGCCGTGGCCACTCCCGCGTACTGGCTCGGATATGCGCTCGCCAGGGCGAAGACCTTCGTGAAATCGACCGTCCCGAAGTAGTTGAAGATGAGAAAGACTCCGAGAAGGAACCCGAAATCGCCGATCCGGTTGGTGATGAACGCCTTCTTCCCGGCGTCCGCGGCGAAGTTCTTGTCGTAGTAGAACCCGATCAGGAGATACGAGCAGAGTCCGACGCCCTCCCAACCGACGAACATCACGATGTAGTTGTTGCCCATCACGAGCAACAGCATCATGAACATGAAGAGGTTGAGATAAGCGAAGAAGCGGGTGTAGCCCTTCTCGTGGGCCATGTACCCCACCGAGTAGACGTGAATCAGGAACCCGACCCAGGTGACGACCATCATCATCACCGAGGAGAGGGTGTCGACGCGAAACGCGAGGTCGACGTTGAAGTTCGCGATGAAGCTTCCCTTCAGAACCTCACCCATGCCGGAGGGGATCCAGTGGTAGTAGGCCACCTCGACCGCTTCGTGGATGCCGTGCCGGACATAGAGCAGCACCACCGCAGTGGCGATCAGGGCCGACAGGGCAGTCGTGCCGAGCGCGAACGCGTTGGTCACGGCGCGGTTCTTCGCTTCCCGGCTCGACACCGCACGCAGACCGTTGATCAGCGCGCCGAGAGCGGGAAGGGTGGGGATGAGCCAGAGAATCGATCCGATATTCATCATTGATCCCCGCGTCAGCCGTTCAGCTCCCGGGCCTCGTCGACATTGACGCTGCTCTCGAGCCGGTAGAACTGAATGATGATGGCGAGACCCACCGCCGCCTCACCCGCCGCGACCGTGATGACGAAGATCGGGAAGATGTGGCCTTCGAGATTCGAAAGGCGTGAGGCGAATGCCACGAAATTGATATTCACGGCGTTGAGCATCAGTTCGATGCACATCAGGACCGTGATCATGTTTCTCCGAACCACCACGCCGACCAGACCGATGGAAAAGATGGTGGCGGAGAGGAGGAGGAATGCAGAGGTGTCAGGCACCGAGGGCCTCCTTGATGCGCTTTTCGTCGGCCACGCGCTTGCGGATGTATTCGGGAATCGCTTCCTCTTCTTCTGCGCTCAGCTCGCGTTTGCCGATGACGATCGCGCCGATCATGGCGACCAGGAGGAACACCGAGGCCACTTCGAACGGCACGAGGTATTTGCGATAGAGCTCCATCCCCACCGCTTCGGAGTTGCCGACCACCCGCGGCCGCTCCTCCTGACGCTGAACCACCGCGCCTTCGGGAGTGGTCACGAACACGGTCTCCTGGACCATCGCGGTCCGGAGCATCGCCGGATCACCGACCGCCGGATGCAGAGCTCCGCGTTCCACCACCACGGAGAGAAGGAGGAGAACAGCGGCACCGACGAAGATCGCACCGACCCAGAACGGCGAGAAGGTCCTCTCGGTCCGGATGGTGCGCACGTTGATCAGCATGACCACGAAGAGGAACAGAACCATGATTCCGCCGGCGTAGACCAGGATCTGAACCGCTCCGACGAACTCCGCTCCCTGCATGATGAAGAGCGCGGCCACCGAGAGGAACGTCACCAGAAGGAACAGCGCCGAGTGCACCGGGTTGCGCATCGCCACGACCAGAATGCTCGAAGCGACGGCGATGGCGCCGATCACGAAGAAGAGCACCGATGGCATCAGATGGATCCAGCCGTCCATCACTCACCTCCTCGCGGCAGGGCTTTGATCCCGGCCTCGTCTGCTGACTCTTCGAGTGTCTTGTAGGAGGGACGCTCCTGCCAGTACTCGAGCTCCTGCATGTTGAAATACAGCTCGTTGCGGTCGTACGTCGCGAGCTCGTAAGTCTGCGTGGTGAGCCAGATCGATTTCGGCTTGGTCGGACAGGCTTCCTCACAGAGCCCGCAGAACATGCATCGCTTCACGTCGATGTCGTAACGGTCCAGCACCTTGATCTTCTTCTTCTTCCCGTCGACTTCCTGCGTCTCGTCGTGGACGTCGATGTAGATGATGTCGATCGGGCAGGCCAGCGCGCAGAGCTTGCACGCGATGCAGCGCTCGTAATTGAAACGGAACATTCCGCGAAACCGGTCCGCCGGCTCCATCCGCTTCTCCGGATACTCGATGGTGACCTTCTTCCGGAAGAGCTCTTTGAACGTGGTCTTCAGCCCCTCGAAGAAATCGAGCAGCAGAATCTTGTCCGACCATCTGGCGACCTGACTCATGTCAAACCCTCACTGACTGCAACGAAAGCACGACCACGCCGGTGACGATGATGTTCGCCAGGGCGAGAGGAATCAGCCATTTCCATCCGAGATCCATCAACTGGTCGAAGCGGAACCTCGGGAACGTTCCGCGGAACCAGACGTAGGTGACCATGAAGAACGCGACCTTCACCGCGAAGATCAGAAGACCGAGCGCCGCACCCCAGACACCCATCCCGACGAGGGTGTGCGTCGTCAGTCCGTGTCCGTACATCGCGAGGGTCCATCCACCGAAAAAGAGGGTGACGATCAGGCAGGAGTTCACCAGCATGAAGGCGTACTCCGCGAGGAAGAAGAACGCGAACTTCATCCCGGAGTACTCGGTGTGGAATCCGGCCACCAGCTCCGACTCCGCTTCCGGCAGGTCGAACGGCGTGCGGTTCGATTCCGCGGTCATCGCCACGAGGAAGATGAACGCTCCGACGATTTGCGGGATCACGTTCCAGACGTTGTTTTCCTGGTAGCGGACGATCTGCACCAGATCGAAGCTTCCCGACAGCATCAGCACGCCGACCAGCGACAGTCCGAACGGAACCTCGTACGAGACGACCTGCGCGGCCGACCGGAGCCCGCCCATCAGTGAGTACTTGCTGTTGGAAGCCCACCCGCCAAGGATGATCCCGTACACGCCGGTCGAGGTGAGAGCGACGATCAGCAGCAGGCCGACGTTGACCGAGGTGATGGTGAACGTCGGGGGCGGACCGAACGGAATCAGCGCGAAGACGACGAAGGCCGGGATGATCGGAATCATCGGCCCGAGGAAATAGGCCACCTTCTCGGCACGCGAAGGAACGATGTCCTCTTTGAGGAGGAGCTTGATCGGATCGGCGATGGCCTGGAACAGGCCCCACGGTCCGACGCGATTCGGGCCCAACCGGGCCTGCATGAAGCCGAGCATCCGGCGCTCGACCCAGGTCATCAGCGCGACGATGGTCGCCACGACCGCGAAGGCGATCAGGAACTTGATCGTCGGCCAGACCAGGTACCGCATCAGCGGCCCCGGCTCGCTCGCCTGCGCGACTGCGAAATTCAGAAGTGCGCTCGTCATGGTTCTCTTTCCTTACCGGTCCACTTCACCGAGCACGATGTCGATGGTTCCGATCAGAGCCACCAGGTCGGAGACCAGATGCCCCTCGGCCATCGCGGGAAGCGCCTGCAGATTCACGAACGAAGGGGGACGGACGTGGCAGCGGTACGCGCTGGTCGCCTTCCCGTCTGCGACGATGTAGTAGCCGAGCTCTCCCTTCGGGCTCTCGATCGAGTGGTAGACCTCCCCTTCCGGCGGACGAACGACCTTGGAGATCTTCGCCTTGATGTCTCCCTCCGGCGTCTCGCGCACCATCGGGATGCACTGCTTCAGGATCCGGTTCGACTGCCGCATCTCGATCATCCTGATGATGTAGCGGTCGTACGTGTCGCCGTTCTTTCCGATCGGGATCTCGAACTCGAGCTCCGGGTAGCACTCGTACGGAAGCGCGCGCCGGATGTCCCACTTCACTCCGGAGCCGCGCAGAGGAGGACCGGTCAGACCCCAGTCGATCGCCTCTTCCGGCGAGATCACACCGATGCCGATGGTGCGGCGCCTCCAGATGCGATTGTTGGTGAGGAGCGACTCGTATTCGTCCACCGCCGCTTCGAACTTGTCGACGAACGCTTCGACCTTCTCCAGCCAGTTCGGAGTGAGGTCGTCCGGCATACCACCGATCCGCATGCAATTGAGTGTCAGCCGGGCGCCGCAGTACTCCTCGAAGAGGTCGAGAATCTCTTCTCTCTCCCGGAAGGTGTAGAAGAAGGGAGTCATCGCGCCGAGGTCGATCGCGTGCGTGGCGAGCCAGAGGAGATGGGACGAGATCCTCTGGAGCTCGGAGAGCATCACCCTCATCAGCTGCGCGCGTTTCGGAATGCCGTCGGTGATCCCCATCAGCTTCTCGACCGTCTCGACGAAGCCGAGGTTGTTCGTCGCGGACGCGACGTAATCCATCCGGTCGGTGTGCGGCACGCACATCGGATAGGTCATGTTCTCGAACAGCTTCTCGGTTCCGCGGTGGAGATAGCCGATCACCGGCTTCGCCTCGACGATCCGTTCACCGTCGATCTTCAGCAGGAGCCGCAGCACGCCGTGAGTCGACGGGTGCTGAGGGCCGAAGTTCACTTCCATTTCTTCCAGATTCAGCATGACTTACTCTCCACTCGGCTTCGAGCCGTTGCCGTCATCTGCAGCGGCCGGCAGAGCGTGGGATGAATCGGTGTCGGGGGCGATCACCGGGCCGCGGCCGAAGAGTTTCCAGTCGCCACCCCAGAGGTTCACGTCGTCGGGCGCTTTGCCGGTCGATCCCTTCATCGGACCGCCGCCTTCAGGGAAGACTTCCGGATAGATCCTCGCGCCGGTGTCGATTCCGCGAAGCGGGAAGTCCTTGCGGAGCGGATGACCGTTGAAGCCATCCCAGGTGAGGATTCGCTCGAGGTTCGGATGTCCTTCGAATTCGATCCCGTACATGTCGTACGTCTCGCGCTCGTGCCAGTTCGCCGTCTTCCAGACCGCGACGACCGAGGGGATGCTCCCGCCGTCGGGAACGAAGGCTTTGAGCTCGATCCGGACGTTCTTCGCGAACGAATAGAGGTGATAGACGACGGCGAATCGCGCGCCGGTGTGGCCGGGATACGTCGAGTAATCGACGCCGCAGAGGTTCACGAGATAGTTGAAGCCTTCGCGCGCGAGCGTTTCGCAGACCTGGCGGATGCGGGAGCTCTCGACGGTGAGAATCATCTCGCCCGCGAACTCGCGTGCGTCGATGATCGCGCTCCGGACGTCGGCCATGGCCGCACTGATCGCGGGATCCGCGAGGATCTCGTCCACGGTTCGCGCAGCGGGCTTTTCGGGAGCTGCCGCTGCTGCCGGCTTCTCGGCCTTTTCGACTTTTTCCGTTTCCTCGGCCATTCTGACGATCCTCCGTCGGGGCTTACGCCGCTCCGACCGTGTACTCCCGGCCGGCTTCGGCCATCAGCTTCTTGAGCGTTTCGATCGTTTCCGCCTCGCCGGGAACGCAGAGCGAGATGTCCTTCTCTTCGCCGGCGTCGAGGGCCTTCGCGTATCCTTCGCAGTCCCATCCGCACGCGCCGCAGTCGGTCTGTGCCAGCGAGGCCCACATCTTCGCCACCACTCCGCCACCCGATTCCTCGGCGAGCTTCATCCGCTCGGCGAGAGTGAGCGCCTGGTCGTGGAACGCGGCGTCGGCGGATGCGCCGGTCGGCGCAGGGAGCGGGGCCGGGGCTTCAGTTCGAGGAGACGTTTCGGCCGGAGCCGGGCTCGCGGCAGTGGGTTCTGCAGCCGGGGTGGAAGCTTCGGCCGGTTCGGCTGCGGCGTCACTGATCCGGATCGCGGGACCTTCGTGGAGCGGGCGCACGACGTCACGCACCGCCTGGCGGGCGAAGTCGTATGCCGCGCCGCCCTTGCGGAGGACGTGCATCTTGTCGATCTTCTTCTGGAGCTCCATCAGCCCCCACAGGAGAGCTTCGGGACGCGGCGGGCAGCCGGGGATGTAGACGTCCACCGGGATGAGCCGGTCGACGCCCTGAGTCACGGCGTAGGTATCGTAGGGTCCACCGCACGTCGCACACGATCCCATGGCGATGACCCATTTCGGATCGGGCATCTGGTCGTACAGCCGCTTGACGATCGGAGCCATCTTCTCGGCCACGGTTCCGGCGACGATCATCAGATCCGACTGGCGCGGCGTGGCCCGGAAGACTTCGGCGCCGAATCTCGCCATGTCGTGACGGGGATCGAGCACCGCCATCATCTCGATGGCGCAACATGCGAGACCGAACTGCATCGGCCAGAGAGACGATCTCCGTGCCCAGTTGAAGATCCTGTCGACCGTCGTCGTGAGGATGTTCTCCTCGAAGCGGTTTTCGATCAGACCCATGACAGCACCTTTCGTTTCCACGCGTAGAAATAGCCGACCAGGAGAATCGCGATGAACAGGCCCATCTCGATCGCCCCGAACCAGCCGAGCTGGCGGAAACGGATCGCCCAGGGAAAGAGGAAGATCGTTTCGACGTCGAAGACGATGAAGAGCACCGCGATGAGGAAGTACCGAACCGAGAAGCGGTGGTCGAACGCGAAGGAGGTCGCCTCGACACCGCACTCGTAAGGCTCGAGCTTCACTTTCGAAGCTCGGGACGCCCGAACGAGCGGGGTGATCACGAACAGAGTGATGATCGGAAGCGACAGGACGATCAGAATTGCGATCGGGAGAATGGAGTAATTTGCCATGGCGTATTCAGAGGGCGGATGCCCGTCTTACCTCCACAGGTCGTGTCTCGCCGGGAAGAGTCATCAGAAAGGCCTCTCCAGGAACCGCCACCCGGCACGCGGGTAGCCCTTCGATTGCACGAGAACCCGGAGCTCGTCGCCGATACCATCAGGGAGGACCAGCCGCTGGGCCGCCTGCCGCTCCTCCGTTCCTGCGATGGTGCTCTCCAGCGTACCACCGCCGGAGGCTTCCGACGGCTTGAAAACCGGGTGCTCGAGTATGCCGAGAGAGAGGAGGAACCGCGCCTGCCGCTCGAAGGCCAGGGTCGACATTCCGTTCCGCTCTCCGGCGGTCCAGAGATCGGTGAAATTGATCTGTGCGGTCAGGTCCTGGCCGCCCGGGTTGGCGAGCAGGTCGCGGTTGAACCGGTGCTGCGAGTAGGCCGCAGCGGTTCCGTACCGCCTGAACCGCGGGTTGAACAGTTGCTCCTGAGCACATCCGTAATCGAAGGTCACGATCAGTCCCCGCTCGAGCTTCTCCGCGAGAAGGGAGTAGTGCCCGCTCCAGTCGAGCGAGACGTCGGCAAACTGTCCGTCATCCAGAGCGATCCGTCGGTCGGCGAAGTAGCCGGCGTACGCGTCCGGCGCAGGGAGCTCGGTCCAGTCGAGACCTTCTCCGACGGGTGTGACCCACAGCTCGTGGAGCTCTTTGCCGCGCTGGACCAGTCGCGCCACCGGGAAGGCATCGAACAGCTCGTTCGAGAGGATCAGCACCGGGATGTCGAAGGGAACGCCGTCGAGCGTCTCGCGATACTGAGCGAACCCGTCCTCGCGCATCGCTTCGTCGATACGCTCGAGAGAACGGTCGATCCCGAAGAAAACGCAATGGTCACGATAGCGTCGATCGGTCTGCTCCGCGATGCGCTGGATCAGCTGTCCGTCGCCGCATCCGATGTCCACGATCGCGCACAGTTCGTCGCCTGAATGCTTCACGAAGTCGTCCACGAGACGAGCGAGCGCGAATGCGAAAACGGGAGAGATCGCGTTCGAGGTCAGGTAATCTCCGCTCTTCGAGACGGGATTCCGGCTCCTCGTGTAGTAGCCACCGGCGGAGTCATAGAGCGCACGCTCCATGAATTCCCGGAACGGTAATTCGTTGGTGATCAGAGAGTTCACTGGGGACCTGATTCCGGCGTGTCGCCCCCGGCCGCGGGTGCCGTCGAGCGTCGGACCGTCTTTCCTCGCGTAATGTCTCACCCCTACTCTTCCCCTTCAGTGACAGCTGTCACAGGTCGAGTGCGGCTGGCACCACAGTTGCGAAATGAGAGAGTCGATCGATCCGAAAAAGAAGAAGAATCGAGACGAAAGTAAGCAGTGATTTCGCTTCGGAACGAACAAAGGGTCCGAAGAACCACGGAGGAACACCATGTTGAAACGAATTGTGACATTCATGCTCGTGGCGAGTATGGCCCTGCCAGTGGCGTTCGCCCAGGACGTGAGCCAGACCCGCGACAAGACCCGCAAGGGTGCCGTGATCGGGGCTGTTGCCGGAGGAGTCCTCGGAGCGGTGATCGGCAACAACCGCGGCAGCGGCAATGCGAAGAAAGGTGGTCTGATCGGAGCGGCGGCCGGAGCGGCAATCGGTGCCGGCGTCGGAGCCTACATGGACAAACAGGAACGCGAGCTCCGGAAGATCCCGGGAGTCGATGTGACCCGGACCGCGGACGACGAGTTGAACGTCACGGTGAACAACGAAGTCCTCTTCGACTTCGACTCTTCGGCTCTTCGTTCGGCTTCGCGACAGTCTCTGGAAGAGATGGCGAATGTGTTTCAGCGTTATCCCGATACCACCATCTCGGTTCAGGGGCATACCGATTCAATCGGATCGGCGAGTTACAACTACCGGCTCTCGCAGCGACGTGCGAACAGCGTCGAGAGATACCTCGAGCAGCTCGGCGTCAGCGGTGGACGGCTCGATACCGAAGCGTTCGGCGAATCGCAGCCCGTTGCATCCAACGCAACCGCCGCGGGGCGGCAACAGAACCGGCGCGTCGAGATTCACGTGCGCGCCAACCAGGCCTGATCCGATCCGGGTGAGTCATCAGAACGGCCTGAACCGTCGACACGGAGCTCAACCGGAGATCAGGAGGGCGCCTCGCGAGAGGCGCCCTTTTTTCGTTTGCGTGCGGGATGGTGAATGGTCGGATTGCCGTTCCCTGACTCCTCCAGTCTCCTCCGAGTCTCTCGCTGTCCCGATGACGGCCCGGGATGCCAATCTGCGGTCGCGCTCGTCCTAACCACGACTATTCACGGGACTTCTGCTGCGGAGCAAAGAAATACCGTGAATAGTCGGGGCGAACCCCCTCCGATGGCACATCACTTGTAGACCTCTTCCTCGCAGTCTTAAGCAAATCGAGGAGGTTTTCGTGATGATGAAACGATTTTTTGCGATTGCGATCGTAGCCCTGTTCGTGGTCGCGTGCTCGAGCACCAGCGGGAATGAGAAGACCAAGAAAGGAGCGGTGATCGGCGCCGCGACCGGAGCCGCCGCAGGGGCGGTGATCGGAAACCAGAACGGGAGTGCGAAGAAGGGCGCCGCGGTCGGCGCGGTGGTCGGAGGAGCAGTCGGGGCAGCCATCGGTCACCGGATGGACCAGCAGGAGAAGGAGCTGAAGCAGATTCCGAACGTCGAAGTGCAGAGGCCTTCGCAGGACGAGATCAAGGTCGTGGTTGCGAACGACATCCTCTTCCCGTTCGATTCCGCCGAGCTCACGCCGAGTTCCAAGAGCTCTCTTCGCGACATGGCGAACGTATTCGAGAAGTATCCCGGCACCACGATCAAGGTTCAGGGATACACCGATTCGATCGGAACGGCTTCGTACAACCAGTCGCTCTCCGAGCGTCGCGCGCTCGCGGTGAAGGACTACCTGACGCAGCAGGGTGTCACCGCGGACCGGATTCAGGCGATCGGATACGGCGAGAGCGACCCGGTCGCCTCGAACGCCACGCCGGCCGGACGACAGGAGAACCGGCGAGTCGAGCTCGCGGTGAAGGCACAGCCCGAACAGCAGGCATCGGCGCAGTAGAAGTCTCGATCTTCCGAGCCGGCACCTGGAGGGGTGCCGGCTCGTTGGAGGACGCCTTCAGAATGCAGAATTCAGAAACTCAGAAACTCAGAAAGAAAACAGCAGAAGGCTCAACCAGTTGACCGGTCTGTTTTCTCAGTTCTGAATTCTGCATTCTGAATTCGCCTTCTGAACGAAAACGGGCGGCCCGAAGACCGCCCGTTCTTTCTCAATCGAGATTCAGCTTCAGCTCTGAGCGCCCGCACCCGCGAGCGGAAGCGGCTCGTTCTCTTCCTGCACTTCGATCCGCATCCCGTAGAACGACCGCCAGACGAAGATCATCGCGATGAAGAGGAACACTGCGGAGAGGACCAGAGTCAGCGCACGCTGACCGTGTGCGGCCATCTCCACCGCGAGCTCGACGGCGAGAAGACCGAAGAGGGTGGTGAACTTGATCACCGGGTTCATGGCCACCGACGAGGTGTCCTTGAACGGATCGCCGACCGTGTCGCCGACGACCGTTGCCGCGTGCAGCGCGGTCCCCTTCTCCTTCAGCTCGACCTCGACGATCTTCTTCGCGTTGTCCCATGCGCCGCCGGCGTTCGCCATGAAGATCGCCTGATACAGGCCGAACGTCGCAATGGAGATCAGATACCCGATGAAGAAGAACGGCTCGAAGCAGGCGAAAGCCAGGGTCGAGAAGAAGATGGTCAGGAAGATGTTGAACATCCCCTTCTGTGCGTACTGGGTGCAGATCTCGACCACCCGCTTCGAGTCGGCGACCGAGGCCTTCTCGGCCCCGTCGTCGAGACGGATGTTGCGCTTGATGAACTCGACCGCACGGTACGCGCCGGTCGACACGGCCTGAATCGAAGCACCGGTGAACCAGTAGATCACCGAGCCGCCGATCACCAGCCCCAGGAGGAACTGCGGATGGAGGATCGACAGGTTCTCCATCCCGGTGGTCAATCCGTTGGTCAGAAGCACGATCGTCGCGAAGATCATCGTCGTTGCGCCGACGACCGCGGTTCCGATCAGTACCGGCTTGGCGGTCGCCTTGAACGTGTTGCCGGCGCCGTCGTTCGCTTCGAGGTTGTCCTTCGCCACGTCGAAATTCGGCTTGAATCCGAAGTCGCGCTCGATCTCGCCGGAAATTCCGGGAATGGTCTCGATCGTCGAGAGCTCGTAAACCGACTGCGCATTGTCCGTGACCGGACCGTACGAATCGACCGCGATGGTCACCGGACCCATCCCGAGGAATCCGAACGCGACCAGACCGAACGCGAAGATCGCCGGAGCGATCATCATCCCGATCGGGAACGCGGTACTGATCCAGGCGGCGATGCCCATCAGCGCCACGATGGTCAGACCCATCCAGTAGGCGCTGAAGTTACCCGCGACCAGTCCGGAGAGGATGTTCAGCGACGGGCCGCCTTCACGTGAGGCAGTGACGACTTCTCTCACGTGGCCCGACTCGGTCGACGTGAAAACCTTGACCAGCTCGGGAATGATCGCTCCCGCGAGCGTGCCGCAGGTAATGATCGTGGAGAGCTTCCACCAGAGCGTCGGATCGCCGTTCAGCTGCGGAATCAGGAGATACGAGACCCCGTACGTCACCGCGACGGAGATCAGTGAGGTGAGCCAGACCAGGGTGGTCAGTGGGGTTTCGAAATTCATCGTGTCGACGTGGGAGTAGCGTGCCCTGGCGACGATGTCGTTGATCCAGTACGAGACCGCCGAGGTGACGATCATGACGATGCGCATGGCGAAGATCCAGACCAGGAGCTGGACCTGGGTGATCGCGCTCGGAACGGCGAGGAGGATGAACGTGATCAGCGCGACGCCGGTCACTCCGTAAGTCTCGAATCCGTCGGCAGTCGGCCCGACCGAGTCGCCCGCGTTGTCGCCGGTGCAGTCGGCAATGACGCCGGGGTTGCGCGCGTCGTCTTCCTTGATGTTGAAGACGATCTTCATCAGGTCCGATCCGATGTCGGCGATCTTGGTGAAGATTCCGCCGGCGATTCGCAGCGCCGCGGCGCCGAGCGATTCACCGATCGCAAAGCCGATGAAGCACGGTCCGGCGTAATCGCCCGGAACGAACAGAAGGATTCCGAGCATCATCACCAGCTCGATCGAGACGAGCAGCATTCCGATCGACATGCCGGCCTTCAGCGGGATCTGGTAAGTCGGGAAGGGTTTGCCTCGCAGAGAGGCGAATGCGGAACGGGAGTTCGCGAAGGTGTTGATCCGGATGCCGAACCACGCCACACCGTAGCTCCCGCCGATGCCGAGCAGACTGAAAAGGAGAATCACCACCACCCGCTCGATCGAATAGTCCAGCAGCCACCAGAAGTAGATGAAGATGATCGCCCCGATGAAGAGCTCGAGCAGGAGGATGAATTTTCCCTGCGTGATCAGATACGTCTTGCACGTCTCGTAGATCAGTTCCGAGATCTCGCGCATCGAGCGATGCACCGGCAGCCGCTTGAGCTGCATGTACATCACCAGGCCGAACAGCATCCCGAGAAAGCAGATCACGAGGCCGAACATCAGCAGCTTCGCTCCGCTCATCCCGAGAAACGACACCTGGTTCAGGTCGGGCAGCTTGAGCTCCGCTTCGCTCGCCGCCGCCGGCTGAACCCCGAATATCAACATCATCGCCGGAAAGGCGAGCCATCCGATGCTCCGTTTGAGCCACGCACTCATGAAAAGATCCTCCGCTTGTTCGGCACGGAGAGGGCGCACTGCCCCCCTAGGAGTCTGCGCGATAGAAATAGTCCTGCTGCGAAAGCGGATCAGCGGTCCAAAACCGCCCGGATTCTCGGCGAGTAGTCACCGCTACGCGCCTCAAATCCGGACGACTTTGGCCTCGCTGTTCCACTTTCTCGCTACGGACCTTTCTACCGCGCAGACTCCTAGAGTGTGCCTGAAAATTATTTGCACTGATCTCGGAACCGATTCGACCGGCCCTCGATTTCTTCTTCTTCAGAACTGCCGGAATGTGCCGCGACGGACCCGACCGCTCGGCGCGGGGGATTTTAGCGGATTCGGGACGGTTTTGGGGTGATTTGCGACACAGACGCGCACGATTCGCGGATTCTCCCCTCCGTGGAGCTCCATCCCCCCGACCCGATCCAGGTCCGACATCGGATTCCCCGGGTCACACGAACATCGGCGCGAGCACGAGCGCAACCACCGACATCAGCTTGATCAGGATGTTCAGGCTCGGCCCCGCGGTGTCCTTGAACGGATCGCCGACCGTGTCACCCACCACTGCCGCTTTGTGGGCATCGGAGCCTTTCCCTCCGTGCGCTCCCCCTTCGATGTACTTTTTCGCGTTGTCCCACGCCCCACCGGCGTTGGCCATGAAGATGGCCATCATCACCCCGGAGGTCGTCACTCCGGCGAGGAGTCCCCCGAGAGCCTCGACGCTGTAGAAGCCGACCACGACCGGCGCGAGCACGGCGAGGAGTCCCGGCAGCACCATCTCGCGGATCGCCGCCTCGGTGGAGATCGCCACGCACTTCGCGTACTCCGCTTCGGCCGTTCCCTCCATCAGCCCGGGGATGGTCCTGAACTGGCGTCGTACTTCTTCGATCATCTTGAACGCCGCGCGTCCCACCGCACTCATCGCCATCGACGAGAAGAGGAAAGGGAGCATCGCGCCGAGGAACAGTCCGGCCATCACCTTCGGGTTGGAGAGGTCGACCACTTTCAAGCCGACCGTCGTCTTGAATGCCGCGAAGAGCGCGAGCGCGGTCAGTGCCGCCGACCCGATCGCGAATCCCTTCCCGATCGCGGCGGTGGTGTTGCCGACTGCGTCGAGCCGGTCCGTCCGTTCGCGGACTTCCTTCCCGAGAGCGCTCATCTCGGCGATTCCACCGGCGTTGTCCGCCACCGGGCCGTACGCGTCCACCGCGAGCTGAATCCCGGTGGTCGAGAGCATCCCCAGCGCTGCGATCGCGATGCCGTAGAGTCCCGCCTGACTGTAGGCGATCAGGATCGCGATCACCAGCACCAGGACCGGCAGCGCAGTGGAGCGCATTCCGACTGCGAGACCTCCAATGATGTTCGTCGCCACTCCGGTGGTCGCATCGTGGGCGATGCTTCGCACCGGACCGCGCGACTCCGAGGTGTAGTACTCGGTGATCATCCCGATCAGCACCCCGCCGACCAGGCCACCGACCGTCGCGAAAAAGACTCCGTTCGCGCCGAAGACCTTGCCGTCGAGGAGGAAATCTTCGGTCATCAGCCACCGGGCGACGAACCACGTCGCGATGAGCATCAGCACCGACGCGGAGATGGTCCCGGCGTGGAGAGCCATGCTCGGGTTCCCCCCCTCGCGGGTCCGCACCAGAAACGTTCCGAACAGTGACACGAGAATCCCGACGCCCGCGAGCACCAGCGGCAGCACCACCAGCGCCGGAGTGAACTTCTCCCCCGCGAGAGTCGTCGCGTTGACGCCGAGCACCAGGGCGCCGACGATCGCTCCGACGTACGACTCGAACAGATCCGCCCCCATTCCCGCCACGTCACCGACGTTGTCACCGACGTTGTCCGCGATGACCGCCGGATTGCGCGGATCATCCTCCGGGATGCCCGCTTCGACTTTCCCGACCAGATCCGCTCCGACATCCGCGGCTTTGGTGTAGATGCCGCCGCCGACGCGGGCGAAGAGGGCGATCGAGCTCGCGCCGAAGGAGAATCCCGTGAGCACTGTGATCACCCGATGCAGCGCGACCTGCGGCGTACCCTGGAAGCTCGCGCCATAGATGAGAAATAGAGCGGACAGCCCGATGACCCCGAGCCCGACCACCGAGAAGCCCATCACCGCGCCGCCCGAGAAGGCGACCTTCAGAGCGCCGTTGAGACTCGTCCGTGCAGCGGCTGCGGTCCGCACATTCGCCGACGTCGCAACGCGCATCCCGAAATAGCCGGCGAGCCCCGAACAGATCGCGCCGACGATCATCGAGACGCCGATCAGCCACGACGATTCGGGTCTCCCCGCGTTGGCCCATGCGAGGAGAGCCGCTGCGACGAGCACGAAAATGGCGAGGACGCGGTATTCACGTCCCAGGAATGCCATCGCGCCTTCGCGGATGTGTCCCGCGATGCGGACCATCGTCTCGTTGCCGGCGTCCTGCCGGTTGATCCAGGTGGTTCGGAGAAATGCGAAGATCAGCGCGGCGACGCCGCAGCCGAGAACTGCGTAGAGAATCACCTGCGTACTCACGATCGAGCTCCTTCGGATCGAGTTCGTGCCCGCTCACCACCGGATGGAGACGCCCTGAACCGTCATCGTTCGCGCCCCGCTCGGCCCACGGTGGGGCGGAGAGAAGAGCGCGCATGATAAAGGAGAAGCGAACGGGGCACAACTCGCGCCAGGTGCCGATTTTCGGGGGTCTCACACTCGGGCCCGGCGGAATGGAGAGTGGATGCAACGGCGCACCCGTGGCGACTCCGACGCAACGGCTCCGGCCTCGATGCTCGACTTTCCGGGGACGGACGTTCGCGCTGCGCGAACTCTTACTTCTGTTTCGCCTCGCTTCGAATCTGATCGAAAAACGCCACCAGCTTCGGCGAAAACACGTTCGAGTCGAGCTTCAGCCGCGGATCGACCGTCAGTGCCTTCCGAAAATCGCGGCGAGCGCCTTCGATCTCCTCGCCGTTGCGTCCGAGAATCCCGCTCGTATAGCGCGCGCATCCCCGAAGCATCAATGCGGGTCCCGGCGCTTCACCGGACGCGACGAGGCGATCGAGAATCTTCTTCGACCCGCCGAGATCTCCCTTCCCGTACGCGACGAACGCCTTCTTCATTTCCGCGAGCACCTTCGGGTCGACCTCCCGGCGAGCGTCGCGCGGAGTGGCCGCCGCCGCTCTGGTCCGGGCGTGTTCCGAAGCCGGTTCCGCCGACGGCGACGAGAGCGCGGCCAGCCGCTTGCTGAAAGTCTCCCGCCTCTGATCCGCCGCATCGGCAATGCGGATCGCTGCATCGTCGCTCGCGGTCGCGAGCTCCGCATCCCATCGGTCGGCGAGATTCGAGAGCTCTCTCGACTCCTTCGCGCTCGTGCGGTCCTGCGCCGCCTCGTCGCGATTCTCGATCACGCTCCTTCGGAGCTGCTGCACTGCGATGCGCGCATCCGCGACCGCCGTCGATTCGACCGGCGGAAGGGGGTTCGGAGCGGGAACGGTCACGGTCGTGCCGGTCGTCGCGCCGGCCGCGGGAGTCTCCCCGGCCGATGCCGTGGCCGCCGGTTGCGCCGGCGCAGTCGGCGGCGCGACCACTGCGGGTCTCGCCCGGCGCGCGTTCGCGTCGCGCGCCGCACTGACGAAAAGATCCCGGGCCGCATTCGCGGACGCCGCCGCCGAGCGGAAGCCGGCCGCGCCGGTACCCGCCTGATTGAGCTGCTGTACCGCCTGGGAGAGTTTCTGCTGTGCGCTCCGGAACGAGTTGCTCCGATCCGCTCCCGCAGCCATCGCATCCGCCTGCGCCGCAATCGCTGCGGACACCGCTCCCTCGGCGCTCTTCCGCACTTCCGTGACCGGTGCCACGGCTTCGCGTGCCCGATCCGACTCCGCCCTCGACGTCCACGCCTGGAGGTCCGCGAAGTACTTCGTCTTCTGAATCACTCCCTGCGATCTCGAGATCTCCCACTCCCGGATCGCACCGTCGACATCGCCGCCTTTGTACCGCGCGAGACCGAGCCAGAAATGAGGTACGTAGACCAGGTATTCGTTTCTCGCGCGCGCCGACGCGTTCTCGTTCGGTTCGAGCGCAATCGACTTCTGCATCTCGGCTTTCGCGGCGTCCCACTCGTTCGACTGCGCGGCGGCGAGACCGCGTTTGTAGTGATCCCACCAGCGGTCGGCCGCGACGAGCGGCGCTGCGACGAGCAGCATCAGGAAGAGCGCGACGAGCCGCTTCATCGGCTTCCTCCGAAATCGGGCAGAGACGCTCGAGAAGGATCAGTGAGCTGGAACGTCACCGCACCGCCTCCGGCAGTCACCTCGACGGTGCGCGTCACGTCGTTCGCCGCGGCGGGATTCCTCACCACGATCTCGTACCGTCCCGGCGGAAGGTCGATCACCGCAGGAGTGACCGGCTTCTCCGGAAGAGGGATCGCTTTCCCGGAGCTCGCCTCGCGGATCGATTCGATCTCCGCCCACGGAAACGCGTTGATCGAAAGCGGCGCTCGCTTCACCGGCGTCGGCGCGACGATCGAGGCCGCCTCCGCGGGTTCCTTCATCGAGGCCGCGGTAGTGTTGTGACGGATCATCATTCCCGCGAGCACCACTGCGATCAGTACGACCGCCGCGATCGCGCCGCCCCACAGCAGGAACTTCGCAGAGATCTGCGGCTCCGCGGCATGGGCGATCTGCGGCTCCCCGGCCAGAGTCTTCGTGCCGAACGAGCGCCACTCGGATGTCACTTCCTCCGATCCGCTCTCCGGGAGTGCGGCCTCCCGTTCGCTCGAGGTCTCGACCGTCGCGATCAGGTCCTGCGAGCGTACGGTCTCGCCGGCTTCGATGGCTGCTCTCGTGGCCGCGAGAGTGGTCGAAGCCCCGCCCGGCGCCTGATGCTCGGCCGTGGTCTCGTCCAGGTAATCGGGCGCGATCGGTACCGCTGCCACTTCCGGCAGCGACGGGATCACCGCCTCGATTGCCCTCGCCATCTCGCGCGCGGTCGGATAGCGCTTGTTCCGATCCTTCTCGAGGGCCCTGAAGACGATCGCCTCCAGCTCGGACGATGGGGAAACTCCGGGGTTGGTGACGGTGAGAGGCTTCGGGGTCTCCGTGGCGTGTGCCAGGAGGTAACGGTGGGGAGTGTCGGCGATGAAGGGAGCCGCGCCGGTCAGCATCTCGTACATGACGATGCCGAACGAGTAGATGTCGGCCCTCCCGTCGATCCGCTCCCCTTCCTTCAGCATTCCGAGATGTTCCGGCGAGCAGTACTTCCACTTCCCGACGAACATACCGGTCTTGGTCTTGTCGTCGACGGCGTCTCCCCATTGCTTGGCGATGCCGAGGTCGATGATCTTCACCCTCTCCACCCCCTCCTCGTCGCGGGTGATCATCAGGTTCTCCGGGCTGACGTCGCGATGGACCACTCCGGCGCGATGGATCGCATCGAGTCCGAGCAGCGCCTCCCGGCCGATGATCGCGGCATAGCGTGGGGAGACGCAGCCGCGGGTGCGCAGGACTTCGGTCAGGTTCGTCCCTTCGATGTACTCCCACACCATGTAGTAGGAGCCGTCGGGGAGAGTGGAGAAATCGAAAAGCGTCGCAACGTTCGGGTGATGAATGCGGGTGGCCAGTCGCGCTTCGCGCGTGAAGCGCTCGTGCGCGACTTCCTCTTTCATCAGACTGGCGCGCATCATTTTGATCACCCGCACCGAGTTCAGATGGAGGTGGAGGACCTTGTACACCTCACCCATTCCGCCCACGCCGAGCCGCCCCAGGATCTGGTACTTCCCGTCGATCGGAGTCTCGAGATACTGCCGGAGGAAGTCGGTGATCGGCTCACCACAGAAGGGGCAGGCCTTGAAATCGGGCTCGATACTCGATTTGCACGCGATGCAGAAGAATGGCAAGAGGGCTCCTCAGGCGATCAGGCGTCGGATCGCAGTGTCTTCCGTATTCGAGATGTACCCGCTCAGCACCGGTTCGAGCGGCGAGAGGGCTATGAGATCCGCGATGCGCGGGGTGACCCGGATCAGCTGAATCGGAACGTTCCTCCGTTCCGCGTCGCGAATCACCCGGCCGAGAGTGGCGATTCCCGCGCTGTCGATGCCGACCAGGTAGCCGAGATCCACCAGCACCCGGCCGGACATCCCGACATTCATCAGCATCTGTTCTTCGAATTTCTGCGCGGTCTTCACGCCGAGAAAGCCGATCACGTCGAACGCGCGGATCGATCCGTCCGAGCAGCTGCGCGGGGTGACCACCAGATCGAGATTCGGAGCCGCTTCGCGGGCCAGCTGCATCTTCGCCGCCCGGCTGCTCTGCGTCGCCGGGTGAAGGAAGAGGAGCTCCTCGTCGCAGAGTCTGATCACGTCTCCGTCGCGAAGGGGCATGCTCTCTCCCGGCGCGAGGGAGCGCTCGTTCACTTCGACCGGATTCCTGTCGGAGAGCCGTCTCACGAGGTATCCGCTCTCTCCCGGAGAGATCATGCAATGACGCCGTGAGATCTCGCGCGACTCGAACCGTAGATCGCACTCCGGGGAACGGCCGATCAGGACCGATCCGGCGAAGACCAGAGTGCGGACCTCTCCGTTCACCGAGCTTGTCCTCAGTTCGACCTCTCCGGCGATCAGCGGCGCCGGCATCTGGCGATGCGGCATCGTCGGCATTCGAGCTTCTTCCGTCGGGATCCGCTCCTGTACCGTCGGTGCATAGAGATCCACCGGCGCCTCTGCGGTATCGGAATGCCGCACCGGGATCAGAGTGAGGGCGAAGTTCCCGATCCGAATCCGGGTCGGCGCGTCGAAGCGGAGCGTGCTCACTCTCTGGTCGTCGTAGAACGTCCCATTGACGCTCTGATCGAACAGCCGGAAGTCCCTCGCGTCCGCATCATGCCTGATCACGAGGTGCCGGGCCGAGACGAACGAGTCGTCGAGGAGAAGATCACATGCCGGATCGCGTCCGACCACGATCAGATCTCCGGGAAAAACCTCGTCCCGGAGGAGCTCTCCGCGCTTCTCGACCACCACTCTGAGCATGCTCGGATTATAAGGCCGAGCCCGCGAGCGATTTCGATTTTCGGATCGCGAGGTCCGAAGTGGTTATGCTTTCCTCATGAAATCTCACACCTTCACCGTGAGGACCGCCGAATCGATCCAGATCGTCATCATCACCGACGAGGTGCAGGACGCGCTCGCGAAGGTCGCCGGAGGCGACGGAATCTGTACCGTCTTCACTCCGCACACCACGGCCGCGCTGACCATCAACGAGAACGCGGATCCCGACGTCCCGTCGGACCTCGTCCGGGCCCTCCGCGCGATGATTCCGGACGTCCGCTTCGACCACGGGGAAGGAAACTCGGATGCCCACCTTCTTTCGTCGATCATCGGCGTATCGCTCCAGATCCCGTACCGCGATGGACGGCTGGAGCTGGGGCGCTGGCAGGGGGTCTACTTCGTCGAGCTCGACGGACCGCGATCCCGGCAGGTGACGGTGTACGCGTGACGCGAGCGGTGAGCGGTGAGCGGCGAGAAAGAGCGTCGTCATCCGACGGATTCGAGAGGATCGTGGATTCGCGAACCTCCACAGTCTACAATTGTCGCACCCCATCGAGGTCCGATGCTTGCATGCCTTCCTGCGGGTCAGGTCTGCACATCGCACGACGAACGCATGCGGAGGTTCACCATGAGAAAGCTCCCCCTCTTCTCTCTCCTCTCCCTCGCGGGTCTGTTCCTCGCCCTCGGATGCGCCACGCACCGCGCGCCCGCTCCCACGGCGACCGCCAGCATCGAGCCGAAGAGCGGCTCGGACGTGCAGGGCACCGTCCGGTTCACGCAGCTCGGCGAGAACCAGGTCCGGGTCGACGTCGACCTGACCGGACTCACGCCCGGTGAGCACGGATTTCACGTTCACGAAAAGGGTGACTGCAGCGCGGCCGACGCGACGTCGGCGGGGGGGCATTTCAATCCCACCGGCGCCCCGCACGGCAGCCCCGCGGCGGCGACACATCACGCCGGCGATCTCGGCAACGTCACCGCCAACGCGAACGGCGAGGTGCACACCAGCATGACCACCAGCTCGATCACCGTGACCGACGGGCCCCGCTCGATCACCGGTCGCGCAGTCGTGGTGCATGCCGATCCGGACGACTTCGTTTCGCAACCCTCAGGGAACGCGGGACCGCGGGTCGGGTGCGGAGTGATCGTCCCCGGACCACCGGCGAGCTGAAGTTTTCCCGGGGCCGGCCGGGCGAATAATCCGCTGCGCCGCTCCGTTGTTCGCGACGCAGGAAGGAGGTATCGCCCATGTACGATGAGAGATTGGTTCAGCCGATGCGCGAAGAGCTCACCAGCATCGGAATCAAAGAGACCCGCACCGCCGAAGAGGTCGAGCAGGTTCTCGGGAAAAGGAAAGGGACCGTCCTGGTGGTGGTCAATTCCGTCTGCGGCTGCGCAGCCGGCATGGCCCGGCCCGCCGTCGCGATGGCACTCGAATCCGCAAAGTGCCTTCCGGACGAGATGATCACCGTCTTCGCCGGAAACGACGTCGAAGCGACCAGGCACGCCCGCTCCTACTTCACCGGATACCGCCCGTCGTCTCCGTCGATCGCGCTTCTCCGCGATGGCGAAGTCGCCCGGATCTGGGAGCGCCACAACATCGAGGGTCGCGAGGCCCACGACGTGGCTCGCGAGCTGGTCCAGTCGTTCGACGAGACCTGCGCCCGGGCCGAGGCCTGACGCACACGCTCCTCATGGGACGCCGGCGGGTCGTCCGTCGGCGCTCCCCGACTCCCTCCGTCGCCGTTGAACCGACTATCCTTCCCCCTCGCCGCGCTCTTCATCCGCGCCGGCTGAACCGGGCGGCTGACCCGCATTTCTCAACTCACGGCCGCTGCACGTTCACCGGATCGTCTCCGCCACCTCTCCCGGACCCGACCATGATCTCTCCCATGAAAAGAATGGCCGCGCTTTCGGGGGTCCTCTTCATCCTCTTTCCTGCGATCCTCCTCGCCGCCGAGCCGGCGAGCGAAGCCCGCAACACCGAGATCGCTTTCGCGAAAGCGTTCGCGGATCGCGACGCCGACGCCTTCTTCGCATTCGTCGCCGACGACGCTCACTTCCTCTCCGCCAGGCGAGATCTCTCCGGAAAGGCGGAGATTCGCCAGGTCTGGTCGGAGTACCTGAAGAAACAGACCCCTCCGTTCAGCTGGGAACCGGAGCGGGTCGTCACCAACGCCGCTGGAGACCTGGCCCTGTCGACCGGTCCGATTCACGACCCGGAAGGAAAACTCCTCGGCTACTACTCGTCGATCTGGCAGAAACAGGCGGACGGAACATGGAAGATCATCTTCGACGGTCCCGGAGCGTGCCCCTAGCCGATCCGGTCGGAGAAGGGATGGCCGGATGGCGGTGGCGAGAACACCAGGTTCATCGCGACCGCGGCCAATGCGAAAAATGCAGATCGCAGTCGTGGCGCTTGTCGCGTGAGGTCGTCTCTCGGTAAGCGGAGAATCGAGCGCTCTGATATTTCAAACGACCCGTATCCTCAACGGCGGGTTTCAAATCGCGCAAATAAAGTCGCCATCGAAGCCGCGATCCACACCGGCTACGACACCGGTTCCGGGAGCGATACCCGATCGCTCCATGGCAATTCGCGCAATTGAGATCGACGTCGGAGCCGCTGACCATTCTGCCTACCCCCACCGTCTCTGAGCAAAGGCGTCCGCTCAATCCATAGCAAATGATGTCGTCATCGAAGCCGACGGCGGTGCGTTCGCGGCACTGTTCCTGAGGAGAACGCTCCACCAGCTCCGACGGGAGATCCGCCTCTCTCACCGCCTCACACCGCGCCACTTTTTCCCGACTTCCTTCGCGAGTGCGTAGAAGTCGGTCATGTCGATCGACCCGTTTCCGTCGACGTCGCATCCCCAGCTCCCGGAGAACGAGCCGTCCTGAGCCGAGAGCGTCGCCGTCCCGTCCCCATCGCCGATCTCATGGAGGAGCGCGTCGAGATCCGCTCCGTCGATCCGTCCATCGCCATTGCAGTCGCCCCTCGCGGGGACGTCGAGACGATAGATCGCGGTGGGTGTTCCGAAGTAGATCGCTCCAGAGGGAGACTGCGCGACGTCGATCACCGGAGCATCGAATCCGATCACCAGCGGAATCGGATCGGCAAGCGGCCGCGGAGCGAGATCGGGAAAGTAGTAGAGCGCGTGAGTCACGAACGAGGCGACGACCAGCCCTCCCGGAAATGCCCCTCTCGCGCTGAGGAGTGCGACGCCGGTCGGCGCGACCGTCTCCGGGAAGACGTACGCAGGCGTCACCATTCCGCTCTCGGCCTGGTAGCCCGAGATCACCGGCCATCCGAGGTTGTCGTCGGGGGCAGCGATCGTGATCTCGTCGTCTCCGACGGCCCCGTTGTCTCCGACGATGAGACGTTGCAGGGCGGGATCCCAGACCATGTCGTACGGATTCCGCACCCCGCGCGCGAACTGCGTCGCCTCCCCTTCAGGCGAGATCCGGTAGATCTTTCCCGCCGGATACTCGACGTACTGCGCGCGGATCCCTCCGCCGTAATCTCCTATTCCGAAGTAGATGCTCCCGTCCGGAGCGACGGTCGGATTGCCGCCGTGATGCTCGCTCGAGCACGGCCGGCCGTCGTCGCAAGGAAAGCGGGTGATCCACTGCTCGTCTCCGTTTCGCAGGTCCACCTTGGAAAGAACGTCGGTGGTCAGATCGGGACTGACGTAGTGCGCGACGACGTGATCGTCGTCCAGGATCGCGATGCCGAGAAGATTCGCGTCCCCGAGGCTGACTGTCGGAACCTTCGTCAGCTCGACGCTCACTTCGCCGTCGAGGCGGTAGATCTCACCGGTAGTGATCGAATAGAAGATCTGACCCTTCGAGTCGAAGGTCAGCGAGGTGAGAAATCCCGACGTGCCCGCGACTTTTTCCGCGCGAAATCCCGGGAGGTTCGAAGCACTTGCGAGTGCGGCGAAGAAGGTGAAGAAGACTGCTGCAGCAATGACCCTTTTCAACGAATACGACCTCGAATTTCATCCTCCGTCGAGCTCGATGCTCGACTCGCCTCGGGTGAAGTGCGAATTCCGGGCCCGGACCGGACGAGGAGTTTCCTTTAACCGGGATTATTCACCGGATTTCGTCGCGAGGAGTGCGATCCCGCAAAGCGGAATGGATGCAAGGTAGATGGCGATTTTGCGAGGAGGCGTTTTCGCTGCACTACGTTGAGAAGCAAAATCGTCGTCTGACGTCGCAGAGAGGCCCGGATCGCGCTCCGCAGCAGAGGTCCCGTGAATAGTCCGGGTTGACTCGCTTCCTTATTGCTGAAGTGGATCCTGTTCGCCTGATTGGAGGGTACGACTCAGACTCACGTATGGAAGTGGCGGTTGCCGCCGATTCGCGCCGTGCGCCGCCCGCTCATCTTCCGAATCAGTTGTCCGGAGAGAGCCGCGGCGCGGATTGTGGAAACCCGCAGTTCGACCACGAATCGACCATCCATGGGAGGCGGCGGGGGCGAAGCCGTCGGGACGAGGTGAATCCGGCCGGTGGACGAGTCACTTTGGAAGCGTGATCGATCCCACCTGCCGCCGCCGCGACGTTCGGCCTCCCCGAGATGGTCGGCGGAGAGCGGAACTGGGATTACCGCTTCACCTGGATCCGCGATGGCTCACTCACGGCAGCGAGCCTGATCTCTCTCGGCTTCGATGACGAGGCGGAGCGATTCGTCCGCTGGATCGAGGACCGTTACGAAGGCTCCCCCGACGGAAAGCTGCAGATCATGTATGGCATCGACGGGCGGAGCAACCTCGAAGAGGAGACCCTCGATCACCTCGAGGGATACAAAGGCTCGTCTCCGGTCCGGATCGGCAACGGCGCAGCCGGTCAACTCCAGCTCGACATCTATGGAGAGCTGATGTACATGATCGACCTCTACGACCAGTACGTCGAGCCCGTCTCTTACGACCAGTGGAAGAAGTTCAGCCGCTCGGTGGAGTGGATCGCGAGCAACTGGGAGCGTAAGGACGAGGGAATCTGGGAAGTTCGCGGCGGACAGCAGGAGTTCCTCTACTCGCGGATCATGTCGTGGGTCGCACTGGACCGCGCGTCGCGGATCGCCCGGCGCCGCTCACTCCCCTCCCCGCTCGTCGCGTGGCACGACATGCGTGATCGGATCTACCGCGAGATCTACGAAAACTTCTGGAGCGAAAAGCGTCAGGCATTCATCCAGCACAAAGGAGCCGACACGCTCGATGCGTCGACACTCTTCATGGCGATGGTCGGTCTGGTCTCTTCGAAGGATCCGCGATGGCGCTCCACTCTCTCCGGCATTGGCCACCAACTCGTGGACGACTCGCTCGTTTATCGCTACCGGGTCGAGGAGGCGGCTTCCGACGGGCTGGCCGGCACAGAGGGAACCTTCTGCATGTGCTCCTACTGGTACGTCGAATGTCTGGCCCGAGCCGGAGACATCCAGACCGCCCGCCTCTTTTTCGAAAAGATGCACGGCTACTCGAACCACGTCGGCCTGTTCGCCGAAGAGATGGACGGCACAGGGAGATACCTCGGCAACTTCCCCCAGGCCTTCACTCATCTCGGCCTGGTCAGCGCCGCGAGGTATCTCGACCAGGCACTGGACGACGCCGGCGTGGCGTGATCGACGGGAACGGCTCACGTGCGGCGGAAACAGTCCGGCTGCCGAAGCAATGAGCGGTCGCTTCCATTCGAGTAGCGGCGGAGTGCGGAAATCAAAATCCCTCCGCGCGGCAGCGTATCCATCCGCGCGACGCGGAAGTACTCTGCGGAAGCCCCGCCGTACCGCCTCGCCGGCCCGAACACACTCCTGAGATCGGCATCACAATGCGCGGCACGATCCCCATCGTAGAATCGGCCTGCAGCTGATTCCGAATCGAGAGGTTTCAATGCGCCGATTTGCGCCCCATGCACTGCTGTTTCTCTCGCTCCTCTTCACCTTCTCCGCATTCCCGGCCGAGATTCCGGAGTACCAGAGCCTGCGCGCGGCGCTTCCCGACGGCCGGATCGTCGCAGTGGAGGGCTTCGGTCTCACGCGCGACGCGTTCCAGTTCCACTTCCGAACGGGAAGTTTCCACTTCCTCGCTCCGGTGGACGGCCACACATTCGGCGCCGTCTTCATCGGAGAAGGCAGCTATGAGCTCGTCCCCGCGAACGAATCCGAGCGTCGCCACCTCGGTGTGGTGCTCGGCGATCCGAATGTCCGGGCACTCTCCGACACGTTCGACTCCCTCGTTCTTCTCTTCTCGGATCGCACTGCGTTCGACATTGCGTCGATTGGCCGCATGACCACCGGACCCGCTGATCCGGCCGCGGTCCACATCTACAGGGAGTACCTCGAGCGACAGCGGAAAGACTACGAAATCAATCTCCACCTTCGAATCCTCCGCGACATTCTCGACGCGAATCCGTCATCCGGCGTGTTCCTCGCGCCGGTCGACGGGCACAAATACGCTCCAGCGCTCATCGCAGTCGATCCACTCGGGATCGGCAATGTCACCGCGAGCTTCGCATCGTTCGGAGGCGAAGAGTCGGCGCTCCTCTCACTCGACCAGAACAACGGTGGCTTCTGGTATCTCGCCTCATCCCGTAAAGGATGGCCCGCCGGACACGGGAAGCCGCTGCAGTTTCCCGTCGATGCGACCGATTATGTCGTCGACACGACCATCGCCTCCAACACCTCGATCACCGGCGACACGACCATTACGCTCCGCACGACTCGACCCGGTCTCCGGGTCCTCCCCTTGCACATCCTCCCGAAACTTCGAATCGGTCAGGCAACGGCGACCATCGGCGGGAAGGACGTCGAGCTCGGGATCGTCCAGGAAGACTTCGAGAAAGGTTGGTTCGCCCGCATCTTCACCGAAATGGCGGCCGATGCCGACGCGGCCGTGGTGTTCCCCGAACCGCTTGCCGAAGGACGGGAGGTGAAGCTGAACATCCGGTACGAGGGATCCGACGTGTTGCGGCCGGTCGGGCTCGGAAGCTACTCGGTCCGTGCGCGGTCGAGCTGGTATCCGAACGTCGGAACGTTCGCCGACACTGCATCGTACGAGCTCACGTTTCGCTTTCCCGCCCGCCACGATCTCGTCGCCACCGGTCAACTGGCCAGCGACACGACCGAAAGCGGCCGGCGGATCATGGTCTGGGAGAGCGAGAAACCGATGCGGATCGCAGGGTTCAACTACGGCCGATTCGAAAAGATTCATCGCGTCGACAAGGAAGCAGGCGTGGAGATCGACGTCTACACCGAGAGGAGTTTCGCAAAAAAGGCGCGCGACACGATGGCCGACGCTCAGAACGCCACGCGCGTGGGAAGAGTTTTCTTCGGTACCGCACCGTACTCGCCCATCTCTGTGACCCAGCAGGCGGAATGGAGCTTCGGACAGTCATGGCCGTCGCTGATCTATCTTCCCGGCCTCGCGCTCACGGCCGGCGTCGATCGGGCGATGATGGGAGAGCACCTCGGGCCACGCGGCATGACGGATATGAACGAGTTCGCGAAGATGGTCGGATGGCACGAGCTCGCCCATCAGTGGTGGGGCCACGAGGTCGGATGGCAGTCCTACCGTGATCAGTGGCTCTCCGAGGGCTTTGCGGAATTCACATCGGCGCTCGTGCTCGAGTTGACCGAAGGACCCGGTTCCAGCGACAGGTACTGGGAACGCAGACGACAGGAGATCTTCGACAAACGAAGCGGGCGTCCGGCTGAGGAAGCCGGACCGATCACGGACGGCGTACGTCTGTCGACACAATGGACGCCCGGGGCCTATTCGACGATCGTCTACTCGAAAGGGGCATATGTGCTCCACATGCTCCGAATGCTCATGCGCGACCCCCACGCCGCCAATCCCGACGAGGCGTTCGCCAGGATGCTCCAGGACTTCGTGGCCACCGAAAACGGGAAGAGTCCTTCCACCGCCGATTTCCAGAAATTCGTGGAAAGGGCCATGACGCCACAGATGGCGGCCGGAACCGGCAGCATGCAGTATTTCTTCGACCAGTGGGTGTACGGGACGGATGTCCCCTCACTGGAATCGAAACTCACAGCGGAAAAGCAGCCCGACGGGATGTATCGCATCCACGGAACGATCACCCAATCCGAAGTCTCCCCGACCTTCCGAACCGTCGTTCCGATCTATCTCGAATTCGGCCGCGACCAGCGAGTGAAAGTCGGCGCGGCACTCCTGATCGGCAATCAGAGCGGCAGCGTCGACTCGACGCTCAAACTCCCCGAAGCCCCGAAACGAGTGGCCATCAATCTCATGCACGACGTGCTGACGCGCAACTGATCCGGATCGCCGCTCGCTCACACCGGCATCCTTCGCGACATCGCGAATGGCCACGAGATCTCGGGAGATGAATCGTCAGCAGATGAGCCCGACAATTCTCGTCCTGTGCAGTGTCGTCGGGACCGGCCGCGTACAGAGGAGTGCCGTGCCGTTCCGCGTCGCTTGACCGTCAAGACTCGTGCGCGCATGATGGATGTGGATCGGGCCGAGCACGCAGGAGACGGCATCGAACCCCTTCCGGACCCGACTCACTCGGCGGCGACATGAGGCGTACCGCAAAGAAGTCGTATTCCTCGAGGCCGGACCCCCGGCCCGCGGCCGCGGGAATCGAAGGCCTCCATCTCGCGTCCATCATCCAATCTTCGGACGATGCAATCATCAGTAAGACGCTCGACGGAGTCGTCACCAGCTGGAATCCGGCTGCCGAAAGAATTTTCGGATACACCGCGGCCGAGATCGTCGGAAAGCCGATCCTGATCCTCTTCCCGTCCGACCGCCACGGCGAGGAGCAGAACATTCTGAGCCGAATCGCGCGCGGCGAGCACGTGGTCCACTACGAGACCGTGCGGCTCCGGAAAAATGGGGAGCCGATCGACGTCTCGGTCACGATCTCGCCGATTCACGATGAGACGGGCCGGGTGGTCGGAGCCTCGAAGATCGCCCGCGACATCACGGACCGAAAGCGCCTGGAGGCGGAAGCCTGGCGCAGGACCGAAGAGCTGGCTCGGTCGAACGCCGAGCTGGAACAATTCGCCTTCGTCGCATCACACGACCTGCAGGAACCGCTCCGTGGCGTGGTCGGCTGCGTCGAGTTGCTCCAGAAGCGCCACGGCCCGCAGCTGAACACGGACGCCCGGGAGCTGATCTCCCTCGCCGTCGAGAGCAGCATGCGCATGCAGAACCTGATCGAGGACCTGCTCGAGTATTCGCGCGTGGGACGGCCGCACCTGGAGAAGAGGCGGGTCGATCTTGACGGGGCGCTCGACCGGGCATTGTCTTCACTCGCCGCCACCATCGCCCGGACCGGTGCCGTCGTCACTCGCGGAGAGCTGCCCGTCGTGTCGGGAGATCGTCGTCAGCTTTCCCAGGTCTTCGAGAATCTGATCGGCAACGCGATCAAGTTCCGCAGCGAATGCCCTCTGAAGATCCATATTTCCGCGCAACGGGAGCGGGAGGGATGGATCATCTCGGTCGCCGATAACGGCATCGGAATCGAGACCCGGTTCTTGGAGAAAATCTTCGGCCTCTTTCAGCGCCTCCATCCCCGCGCCCGGTATCCCGGGACCGGCGTCGGTCTGCCAATCTGCAGAAAAGTGATCGAGCGTCACGGCGGGCGTATCTGGGTGGATTCGACACCCGGCGAAGGTTCGACGTTCTCGTTCCTCCTTCCCGGCGGGGGGACGGAACGATGAACGACGGGAGCGGTACGCACCGCGTGCTCATTCTGATGGTCGAAGACAACGCGACCGACGTGATGCTGACGGGTGAAGCGCTTCGCGACTGTGGGATCGCACATGAGATGCACGTCGCCGAAGACGGCATCGAGGCGTTGGAGTTCCTCCGGCGCGAAGGACGCTACGTCGAAGCCGCGCGTCCCGACCTGATCCTGCTCGATCTGAACCTTCCCCGCATGGGAGGACACGCCCTCCTCGAGCAGATCAAGACCGATCCCGGGCTGAAAGAGATTCCGGTGGTGGTTCTGACCACGTCCCGGCGCGATGCCGACGTGAACAATGCCTACGCATTGCACGCCAATTGTTACGTGTTCAAGCCATTCGGGTTCGATGCCTTCGCCGACGCAATCCGCTCGATCGAGCGATTCTGGCTGCAGGTCGCCCGCCTTCCGCTCGGGAGCGTTCATGGACGCTGAAGGGCTTCGCGTTCTGCTGATCGAAGACAGTCCGAGCGACGCGTTCATCATTCGGCAGGATCTGGAGGACTCGACGGGAACGTCGTTCGGCGTGGCACACGTGGAAACTCTCCACGATGCCCTCTCTAAACTCGGCCAGAGAAAGTACGACGCTCTGGTGCTCGACCTGAATCTTCCCGACAGTCAGGGCCTGGATAGCCTGCTGCAGTTGAAGGATGCGGCGACCGGCACACCGATCGTCGTTCTCTCCGGAAACGACGATGACGTCGTCGCCCTTCATGCGATCCGTGCAGCAGCGCAGGATTATCTTCCGAAGAGGCGAATCGGCGAGGGCGTGGTGGCCCGGGTCGTGCGCTACGCCATCGAGCGCGAGGCCAGCGCGCGAGCGCTCCGGGAGAGTGAGGAGCGCTTCCGCGCAACGTTCGAACAGGCGGCGGTCGGCATTGCTCACGTCTCGCCCACCGGCCGCCTCCTTCTGGTCAACGACCGCTTCTGCGGGATCGTCGGATACTCGCGGGAGGAGCTGATCGGAATGTCGTTCACCGAGCTGACGGTGATCGAAGACATCGAACGTACGATGAACGAGCGTGACGCGTTGCTCTCCGGCGACACCGAACAGGCCGCGATGGAGAAGCGGTACCGTCGCAAAGATGGCCGGACCGTGTGGGTCAGTCTGGCCACCAGACTGCTGCGTGACGCCGCCGGCAAGCCGAATTACTTCATCACCGTCCTCGAGGACATCACCCGCCGGAAGGAGGCCGAGCTCCGAAGCCGGAGCACCGCGGAGCGTTACCGCGCGCTGTTCGACCGTTCCCTCGACGGAGTCTTCGTGTGCGATCTCGAGGGTCACTTTCTCGACGCGAATCCGGCCGCACTCCGGGCCTTCGGCTACTCGCTCGACGAGATCAGATCTCTCGATTTCTCCCACCTCGTCACGAACGACGACGATCTGGCGAGGGCCGGCGCAGGAATGAGACAGATCCTCCGAACCGGTTCCGACGGGGAGCTGATGGAGTTCCGGCTTCGCCGCAACGACGGATCCCTGATCTGGGTCGAGGTCCTGAGCAGCCTGGTGCTCGAGGAGGGAAAGCCGGTCGCGGTGCAGGGAGTCTTCCGCGAGACGACCGAGCGCAAGAGAGCCGCCATCGCTCTGGCCCATAGCGAGGCACAGTTCCGCGCCATCTTCGAGCGAGCGGGAATCGGGCTGGCGATCGTCGATCACGTCGACGGCACGATCCTCCGCTCGAACGCGGCTCTCGCCCGGATGTTCGGATACGACGTGGAGGAGCTGCGGGGAATGACCGTGTCCGACGTGAGCCATCCGGACGATTACCGGATCGATCGCGAGACGTGGGACGAGATGGTCGAGGGAACGCTCGACCGGTTTCAGATGGAGAAACGCTACCGCCGGAAGGATGGAAGCTGGATGTGGGGATTTCTCACCTCCACTCTCGTGCGCGACGACACCGGGCCTCGCTTCATCATCGGAATGCTCGAGGACATCACCGAACGGAAACTCGCCGAGGAGGGACTGCGAAAGGCGAAGGAGACTCTCCAGACGATCTTCGACGCCGCGCCGGTGGCCATCCTCGGACTCGATCTCGAAGGTCGGGTCACCGAATGGAACGAAGGAGCGCGGCGAATGTTCGGCTGGAGTCCGGAAGAGGCCATCGGACGATTCTGTCCGAGCGTTCCGGAAGAAGTTCGCGAGGAGTTTCTCGCCATGATCGCGCGTGTCGTCGGTCAGGGTCCCGTGCTCAGCGAGATTCAGGCCCGCCAGAAGAGGAACGGAGAGCGGATCCAGGCCAGCATCAGTTCGGGTGCGATCCGCGATGACGCGGGTAGCCCGGTGGGAACCATGGTCGTGCTCGAGGACATCACCGAGCGCAAACGTCTCGAGGAGCAGTTCCTCCGCGCCCAGCGTATGGAGAGCATCGGGACACTGGCGGGAGGAATCGCCCATGATCTCAATAACGTCCTCGCGCCGATCATGATGTCGATCGACGTCCTCTCCCGCGGCGAGACCGATCCGAAACGCCGAGAGACACTGGCCAGAATGATGGCCGGAGTCCGGCGTGGCGCAAACATGGTCAAGCAGGTCCTCGCGTTCGCCCGCGGAGTGGAAGGTCGACGGATCGAGGTCGACGCGGGAAAACTCCTCTCGGAAATTGCGAAGATCGTCAACGACACCTTCCTCAAGACCATCCACGTGACGACCGACATATCGCCGGATCTCTGGACCGTCAGCGGCGTCCGACTCAGCTCCATCAGGTCATCATGAATCTCGCCGTGAACGCTCGCGACGCCATGCCGACCGGTGGGACTCTGGCTCTTTCCGCCAAGAACGTCGAGATCGACCAGAACTATGCGGGGATGGTTTCCGGAGCCGCTCCCGGAAGCTACGTCGAGATCGACGTCGAAGACACGGGTCCCGGAATTCCTCCCGAGATTCTGGACAAGATCTTCGAGCCTTTCTTCACCACCAAGGAGATCGGGAAAGGGACGGGGCTCGGGCTTTCGACTTCGCTGGCCATCGTCCGAAGTCACGGCGGCTTCATGCGCGTTTACAACGATCCCGGTCGGGGATCCCGATTCACCGTCTACCTCCCCTCCGTCCGCTCTCGTGCGACCGATTCCTCGCTCCCTGGAGAGACCGAGCTTCCCGCCGGTCGCGGAGAGCTCATTCTGGTCGTCGACGACGAGATCGCGGTCCGGGAAGTGACCCAGCAGACGCTGGAAGCATTCGGGTACCGCGCGCTGGTCGCCGCCGACGGCGCCGAAGCGATCTCACTCTACGCGAAGGTGCAGGGACGGATCCGACTGGTGATCATCGACATGATGATGCCGGTCATGGATGGTCCCGCCACGATCCGTGTGCTCCGGAAAATCAACCCTGCGCTGGCGATCATCGGCACGAGCGGCCTCGCGGCGGGCGAAAACGTGGCGACCGCGAAAAGTCTCGGGATCCAGACGCTTCTCTCGAAGCCCTACTCCGCCGCCACACTCCTGCAGACTCTTTCGGCCATCCTCGCCGAGAGCTCCTGACTCTCGCCCACGCGGGTCGAGCGGTTTGCGCCCGTGATCTGAAACCTCGCCGCTCCCGATTCCGTACCTTCCTCCAACAGGAGGTGACTCATGCGAACTCTTCGACGCGCCCGGCTGCGGGGCATCGGTATCGCCCTCGCCGTCGTAACCACCGCCGCGACACTCTCGGCGGAGACCCTCACCGAAAACTTCGACCAGAGCTACCCGGTCAAACCGGGAGCCCACCTCGTCCTCTCGAACGAGAACGGCTCGATCCACCTCTCGTCCTGGGAGCGTCCTTCGGTGCGCATCCGGGCCGAGAAAGTCATCAAGGCGCACGGCGACGCGGCACGCGACGCGATGAAGGAGCTGAAGATCGAAGTCACGCCGAAGGACGGCGGGCTGGTGGTCGAGACCCGACGGCCGCACGGATCGGGGGGCGGATTCCTCGACTGGCTCTCCGGCTCGAACGTCGACTATGAGGTCCGTTACGAAGTCACGGTCCCCTCGTCATTCGACGTCCAGGTGGAGACGGTCAACGGACGGGTCGAAGCGAAGGACCTTTCGGGTGAGTTGAAGTTCGAGACGACGAACGGCTCGATCGAAGTCGCCAATCTCGCCGGATCCGTGAGCGCGCAAACGACCAACGGCTCCATTCATGCCGAGTTGCGTCAGATCTCCGGAGCGAAGCCGATGCGCTTCCACACCACGAACGGACGGATCCACGTGGCGCTGCCGGAAGGCTACCGCGGTGAGGTCGATGCAGGAACGACGAACGGAGCGATCTCCACCGACTTCCCGATCACTTCGACCAATTTCAGTCGGACCCGGCTCGAAGGAACCATCAACGGCGGCGGACCGCTCCTCGAGCTGAAGACCACCAACGGCGGCATCACCATCGCGAAGCGGTGAGGTTCGCCTCCCGATCCGGTTAGCCCGCATTTCTCATACCGTCTCGTCGCGAGGAGGCGGAGAGTGGCCTGGATGCAAGGCGCGCGCAGCTTCGGCGACGAAGGCATAGCGGTGACTATGTCGAGGAGCCGGAGCGGAGCTCAACGCAGCAGACAGGCCGCTATCCGGCTCCGCAGCAGAGATGGTGTGAGAAATGCGGGCTAGGAGTCTGCGCGGTAGAAACAGTCCTACTGCGAAAGCGGATCAGCGGTCCAAATCCGTCCGGATCTTCGGCGAGTAGCCACCGCTATGCACCTCAAATCCAAACGAATTTGGCCGCGCAGATCGCCTTCAGAACGCAACGAGACGACACCTGCGGCAGATGCGCAGTCACTCCGCGCATCGGCTCTGTGAACACCCACAGTGCCCCTTGAGTTCGGGCCATCCGGTCTTCTGGCCGAGATCCTTCAGACGACGTCCATCGGAAGTGATCCTCGCGGGCGACGCGGAGGCCGGCAGGCGTGAGCGGGAGGCCGCCCTCCCTCCCCGGCGTCGATGATTGCAACGTCGTCCCGGTCAAGAGTCTCCTCCTCATCACCGGCGCACGAACCGAGCCGTTTGCGCGTGAACTCGGCCGTATGCGAACCGCAACGGTGATCTCTGCGGCGACAGCGGATCCAACCAACGAATAGCGGGATCTACCAACTGTTCCCAGTTGCCAGTCGGCGACGGAGCACCGAGCTTGTTCTCATCACCTGAACAATTGCTCGCACCGCCCGTGGCGTCGCCCGTCACCGCGAAGCGATGCGACGCCTGACACTCAGTCGTCGATCTCGGCCGTCCGGATCTCGCGACCTCCCGGTCCGTCCGCCCGATCCCCGACGACCGGCCGATTGTGGAGGATCTTCATGCGTATCCTGCGTCCTCTCGTTGCCTTCCTCGCGTTCTTCTCCCTTACTCTCCCCCTCGCGGCTCAACAGGGAAAGGAGGTTCGCCTGGACGACGTCGTATCCTTGACCGTTCCTCCGTACTGGGTGCTCAGCGATCGAACCCGCAATGCGATCGAGCTGGTTCGACCCGGAGAAGAAAAGGGCGCCGTC
Organism: uncultured Acidobacteriota bacterium; assembly: GCA_963741955.1. Classification (GTDB taxonomy): domain Bacteria; phylum Acidobacteriota; class Thermoanaerobaculia; order Gp7-AA8; family Gp7-AA8; genus CAVUKB01. The sequence goes on along the minus strand of CAVUKB010000007.1, from coordinate 1,004,069 downwards.
GATGCTCACATGCTCGTCACGTTCGAGCCACGACTCGATCATACCGATGCACTGAACCGTCTCTCTCAGATCGCCCTCGAGCAACCGGAGACGGGAAAGTTCGGAATCATCGCCGGCTGGCCGGCTTACGAGCGCGTCTACCGCTACCCATTTCCCACCACCGGTCGTGAAGACGAGAAGGAGGGTCGACCCCTCGTCACACAGGATACGATCTGGGTGACCACCGCGATCGCAGCGGCCGACCGCCTGATCCGCATGGAGACGACTCTTCGCCCCGGTGTCCCGCTGAGCGTCGCGGATGAAGCACTGGCAATCGGACGCACCGCCCGTCCTTCACGACCCGGCAACGAGAAGATCTCGGCCCGCGAAGCGCTCGAACTGCAGAGGCGGCGGGCCGAAGCCACTCCTCCACCCGCGACGTCGCCGGCGCCGCAGGGAGGTCCGAACCGGGAAAGTTCACGACCGACTGGCGGAACGGGCGAAACCGTAGTCGGCGTTCCGATCAACGGGCGTGCCGGCCTGGGTGAGCTCGAGATCGTCGCCTCCGCGAACGGCCAGAACGTCGCTCTCGCCACGAACGCCGGCGGCGCATGGTCCAGTAATGGCGGTGGGACGTTCAATCTCGGCGGTGCGGGCTCGCCCGCCGGATTTCCCGCCGATGGCGATCCCTCGCTGGCGCTCGGCGCCTCCGGCAACATGTACTGGGGCTTCATCGGATACCCCAACGGTACCGCCGCGGCCGGAGGAGTGACCGGCTGCTCCAACAGCGTCTCGGTCTCTACCAATGGGGGTCAGCTCTTCACTTTCACCAGCCACTCGGTCGTCTGCCCCAATACCGGATCGATCTGCTTTCCCGATCAGGAGCACATCGCCGCCGATCGATTCAACAGCGTCGGAGGAAATGACCAGCTCTACGCGGCCTGGCGGAACTTCACTCCCAGCGGTACGGCCACGAGCTGTTCTTCCATCGCTTCGGGATTCGTGACGATGCGTCTGACCTGCTCATCCGACAGTGCCGCCACATGGACCACCACCGTGAACGTCGGCTCCGGTGACTTCCCCCGAGTCACCGTCGGCAGCGACGGCTTCGTCTACGTCTCATACCGCAACGGCGGAAACGCGATGCTGAACAAGTTCAGCTCCTGCAGCTCCGGCCTGGTCCAGCAGGTGGGGTTCCCGGTGACCGTCGCTGCGTTCACCACCGTCGTCTGTCCGGTGCCCGGCCTCGACCGTTGCAACAGCGGTAACATTCTCAGCAGCCCGACCGCCGCCGTCGACGATCTCGACCCGAATCACGTCTACTTCGCGTGGGCAACCTCCACCGGCGGAGGCAACGAGAACGTGATGGTCGCCGATTCGATGAACGGCGGCTCGACCTTCCCTCGCTCGGTCGTGGTGAACAACGCCGTCACGGGGAGGCGCTTCATGCCCTGGCTCTCCGCCTATGGCGGCGTCGCATACGTCGCGTGGTACGACCGCTCCATGGCCACGTCCACGAACGATCAGACCCGCTATTTCGGAGGAAGCGCGGCGGTCAAGGGAGGCAATCTGGTCGCCGGACCCCAGATCGACATCTCCCAGGTGACGGATACTCAATGCTCCTCGTGGCCGTGCAACCCGCGCAGCACGAACGATTCCGAGACGTGCACAACCCAGCCGCAACTGGCGGGCCGCTGCCGGAATGGTATCGGCGGCGGCTCCAATGCACCCTGCGACTTCTCGGGCGGAGGATGTCCGGTGGGCGAGAGCTGCGTGACCGGCTTGGGCTGCCCGAAGTACGGCGACTACAACGGAAACGCCGCCATCGCCGGACGCCACTACGTCGCGTGGGCCTCGGCCACACCTCCCCCGGGAGTCACCGCTCCCGGCCCCGGCATCAACGTCTACGCAGATGCCCTGGTACAGCCTTCGGACTTCTTCGTTCGCGACTGGACCGTCAGCGCCTCCAATCACGACAGCGGCGCCGAGCCCTCGACAAACCCCGTCTTCTACCACACCAGTGACGTCTGGAGTCAGCAGACCGCTTCCCCTCCGAACGCGCCGGTCAATGACTGGATGCAGGGCGATCTCGCCCGCAAGGGAACCGGTACAGCAGGCGACAACTGGGCGTTCGTACGGGTCTCGCGCCGCGCTCCGGCCGCGCCCACGGTGTCGCCGACCGATGTGACGGCACAGTTCTACGTAGCGGACTTCGGACTCGGCACGAGCTATTCCGCAGTCGGAGGTCCGCAAACGCTCACGTTCAACGCCATGGACCTGACGAAGACCCTCGCCACCGGTGTGCCGTGGCACCTCGACAGTTCCGCCTCGATCCACGTCTGTCTCGGAGTGGAGATCAACGCGGCGACTGACCCGATGCAGGCGCCGAGTCTTCTCGGCCAGACCCCGGGGCCGGCAGACCCCCTGATCACCATCGACAACAACAAAGCACAGCGAAACATCGATACCGTCTCCGGGACCGGCGCCGCCGGACTCTCCGCGTATGCCATCGTCCGCAACAGCCAGGCGAAGATGCGCGACATGCACCTCCTCTACGAGCTCACTCCGGAGATCTGCCGGCTGCTCCACATCATCGGACGAGTCGATGGGGAGCGACAGGAGATGGGATGTCAGGGCGAGCTCGTCTTCGCTCGAATGAAGCCGGGTGAGAGCCGCTGGCTCGAGCTGACATTCGGTGCGTTCGACGCGAAGCCGGGGCGGGTCTTTCCCGTCACCTTCACCGAGTTCGGGCCGGTCGCTCCCGCCTCCGGATTCGTCATCGGCCTTCGATCCGAAAAACCGGATGACGTCTTCGCGGAGAACGTCGCCGAACATGCGATCACCTTCACCCGGATGGTGAAGGGCTTCCGGATCAGGGCGGCCGAGGCCGCATTGAAGGGATTCGAGGATCTCAGCACGAGACGCTCGGTCGATGAGAAGACGTACCGGGTCCTGCTGGAGAGAAATCGTGGCGCGATCGGCAACGCAGTGAAGAGCATCGTCAGGGAGAAGGATGATCGCCTCGGTCTCCGCGAGAAAACCGCCGCATTCGAGAAGGCCCTCCGCGGCAACGCGCCGGCTGGCGCGCTCGCCGCCGCGCACTCGGCGCTTCTCCGCGCCATCGACGCACGACTCACCCAGATGCGGATGGAGAAGGCGAACCGCTGACGAATCTCAACACCAGGCGGCGCATGATCCACTCCGGGTTCTCGCCGCGCCGCACCGGTTCGTGACGCTGCTCGTCACGCCGGTGCGGCACGCTTCTCTGATCGGCCCCTTTTTCGCGAATCTCACTTCGCAACTCTCTTCGCCGTCGACGATTCTCCCTTTCGCCGGCGCTCGGTCCGTCCCGACGCGCCGCACCTGCGCCGGCTCGCCGTACCCATCCTCTCTTTTTTCCGTCACGGTCCTGGACCGCTGAGCTCCGTTCGGGACGGCGTGAGAAATCCGGGCTAGACTGTTCGGGTGACTGCGAACCGCCTCGCGGTTCTGCGTCTGTTTCGTCGCGATGCGCACGTCCTTCAGATCGACCCGGTTCTGGTGGCTCCAGCTCGGCCTCGCCGCCGCGTGGGTCGGCGTCTGGCAATGGGGACGGGTTCTCTCTCAGACTCCGTTCGCCAGCCTCTGGTTTCCTCCCGCGGGTCTGAGCTTCGCCATGTTCCTCACCATGGGGCCGTCCGCGGCGGTTGCCGTGATTGCGGCTGCGGTGGTCACGACATTCGAGAACACCTCTCTGTACGGTCCACCGAGCAGCTGGGCGACACAGATCGTTTCCGGAGTCGCGTTCGGTCTCGCCCACTCCCTCGCATACTGGCTCGGAGCCTCTCTGTTCAATCGTCTGTACGGTGAGGAGAGATTCGGCACTCCCCGGGCAGTGCTCGGATTCCTGGTGTTCGCCACGCTCGCCGCCACGCTCGCGGCCATCGCCGGCATCACGAGCATCGCTCTCACCCAGCCGACGTCCCAGATCAGTCTCCAGCGCGACGGGATCCCGTGGGGGATCGGGGACCTGGTCGCCGTGGTGACGCTCGCACCGCTTTTCGTCGTCCTGTCGGACCGGGCCGCAATCCTTCTCGGTCTGCAGTCGTCGGGATGGCTGGAAGGGCTGCGGCGGGTCGGAAGCCCCACCACGCTCTTTCCCGTCTTCGGGCTGAAGCTGCTCGCGTCCGCCGCTCTCGCTCTCGCGCTGGCAGCCCTCGGAACGCTCTCCGGACTGTACATTCCGGTTGCCCTCACGGTGTACGTCCTGCTCGTTCCCCTCACCTGGATCGCGCACACGGAGGGGGCAGTGCGGTCGGTAGCGGCGGTGGCGATCCTCGCAGGCGTCGTGGCGGTCGCGGCAGCATTCTTCGGAACGAAAGAGGATGCGTTCAACCTCCAGGCCGGAATGATCGCCATCGCAGGAATCTCTCTGTTCAACCTCACCGTGCCGCGTCTGTATGCCGATAATCAACGACTGCGGGACATGGTGAGATTCGATCCTCTGACCGGAGCGTTCAGCCGGCCGATCTTTTTCGAGATCGCGGAGCGCGAACGGCTGCGGTCGCGGCGCGCGGGAGCTCCGCTCGCACTCGTGGCGCTCGACGTCGACAGGTTCAAGGAAGTGAACGATCAGCTCGGACATGCCGTCGGGGACCGCGTACTCGCCCGGGTCGGCTCGCTCTGCCGCGGCGTGCTCCGCGAAGGAGAAGTGATCGGAAGGATCGGCGGCGAAGAATTCGCGGTCCTCCTTCCCGCCACTGACGTCGACACCGCGCAGAATGTCGCGGAGCGTTTGCGTCTCGCGCTCGAAGAAGCGGATTGGAGCAGTATCAAAGGAGTGGAGAAGATTACTGGAAGCTTCGGCGTGGTCTCGATCGACCCCTTCGAAGGATCGCTGCGCTCCGCCATGGACCGCGCCGACCAGGCGATGTATGAAGCCAAGCGCGCCGGTCGCAACCGCGTCCACACGGCGTGACGCGGAACGGGCTGCAGGCGCGAGGCCAGCACTCGTCAGTAGCACAACGACACGAACTACTGCTCCACCGGGGGCGAGGTTGACGTGGCGGTTCGGAGGCAGAATCATGAACAGACCGCCGGGCGAGGACCATGTGCGTACAGACGTGCTACGATTTCTCACGGAACACGAAAGGTCGGGGGGCCTTCGTCATCGCTCCGGGAGAGGAGGTCAGGAGGCGGATCCATGGCCAGAGGTCCTCGTTTCGTGAGCACGCTGGGAGCGGCTGCGCTCCTCGCATTCATCGCCGTTCCGAGCAGCCACGCACAGAGCCGCCGCGCGCCGACACCGGCCGAGGCAAGGGTGCTGAACCGGTTCATCGGCGTAATGACGCCACTTCTCGACCGCTTCGTCGATCCGAGCTGGCAGGTGGAGGACGACGACCTTCCCGCGGACGCGAGTGACGTCAGCATCTCGGTCGACCCCGGAGTACCGCTCGACAACTGCATCGGCGGCTCGCGAACCTGGGCGGTCGTCCAGGACTCGCCGCGGTTCAACCAGATCCTGAAACCGCTCGTCGACCGCTCGAAAGCGCTCACCGATGCGGTCGTCGCGAAGACGAAGGACGGGAAGGACACCAGCGCGGAATGGAAAGCGCTCGCCCCCCTCAACGCGCGGATGGAGCAACTGAGCGAAGTGACGATCGACGTCTGCGCGAACAGCCCGAACGTCGACGCCGCCGCTCTCGATTCGACCACCCCGTCGCTGCTCCCCGACGTGATCGCCCGCAAGGTCTCCGGCGAAGTGTGCGGAGTCGACATCCCGAACTGTTATCTCCTCGTGTTCGGCAACTGGAAGACGGCGCGCAAGAACGAACCGGACCACCTCTACGACTTCCATTTCGTTCATCCCGCCGCCGCTCCGTACCTCGAGAACGTGGTGATCGAACTGCACGGCGCGGAGGACCGGATTCAGGAGATGCTGAAGTCGGTCGACTGGACGCGCGTGAACCAGGCACTGACGCACTGAACTCCGCGGTCAAGCAGACGCTTTCGCACATGACCCGCCCGCGGCTCGAGCTGCTCTGCGATCTTCTCGATGAAGCGCGCAGCGCCGACGACTCGACGCGATGATCCAGTGCATGCCCGAACCGGAATCCAACTCCCGGCTCCGACACGGGTTCCGGTCTGCGACCGCTGGAGCGATTCCAGCCGACTGGAGTTGATTCCTGTTCGCGTATGATGTCCCTTGATGGACTTCGCGCTCACAAAAAGGTTGCTGCACGCTCTCGAGAGCGAGAGAGTGCACTATGCCGTTTTCGGAGGTGCGGCACTCAACCTCCACGGACTTGCACGATTCACGGACGACCTCGATCTCTTCATCGATCCCACCATCGAAAACGTCGAGCGGCTCAAGCGAGCTCTCGCTGCGGTGTTCGACGACGACTCCATCTCAGAGATCTCAGCCGACGACCTGCTGGGCGATTACCCTGCCGTCCAGTACATCCCGCCGGAAGGAACGTTTCACGTCGACATTCTGACCCGACTCGGTGATGCGTTCCGGTTTCCCGATCTCGAGATCGTGCGCATCCCCCTCGACGAGCTGACCGTGTCGGTGGTGAGTCCGAGAACTCTCTATGAGATGAAGAAAGGAACGACTCGCCTGCAGGACCGCGCCGACGCGGAACTGCTGCGGGAACGTTTTTCTCTGGAGGAGGACTGATGCCGATCCGCAAATTTCGCTCCGTCGACGAAATGAATCGGCCGCATTGGCGGCAGCCCGGCTCCCCGGAGCTGGCTCGCGCGATCGAGAGAGTCTGGGATTTCGGGCAGCGGACGAGCCGGCTTCGTTTTCCTCCCGGCGTCTACCGTTATCGCTCGATCGAGGAGATGAACGCTCAGCAGGAGCCGTGGCGACGCGGGCGTTGAGCGGTCCTCGATTTGACGGGGAGCACGCGGCCGTGCCGAGATGCGACCCGCGGCCACGAGCGGGTGCACGCAATAAAATGCGCGTGGGTGGCGCGTCGAGCGACCTTCATTCTGCGAATAGGCTCATCTGACGAAGAATATTCTGCACCGGGCGGTCCATACAGAACGAACGCGGCAGCGCACTCACCCCGCACCCAGGACATCTCTGACCGCCTCGTCGCGTACGAATCCGGATACGACGCGCACGCCCGCAAGCCATTCTCGAGAGTGCGCGCACCGGCGGCGCCTCGTGACCGACGGTCCCGGCCGGAGAACGCTCACTGCGTCACGCGAGCTCGAGATCCGTCCTCGGAAAGTCGCCTCCGACGCACAGGAGTGGCATCCCCGCCCTCTGCGCCACTGCATACGCAATGCAATCCCCGAAATTGAGATCCGCGGGGTGTCGTCTCTCGCCGAACCGCAACCATGCGGAGAGTGCGGATCTCGCGTGACGCTCGTCGAACGGAATCACCGCAATCTCGAGCTCCTCGAGGAGATTGTGGATCAGCGCCGACGCGTCGCGTCCGAGCCGGGATGACGCGACAATGCTCGCTTCGAGGAGGGTCGGTGCCGGGATGCCTGCGCCATCCTCACCAATCAACCGTTCCAGGATGCGGTCATGCTCCGGCTCCCGGAAGATGATCGCGAGAAGAGCGGAGCTGTCGACGACGATCACGCCGGCTAGACTCCATCACGCCCGTATCCAAGAATCTTCTCGGCTTTTCTCTTCGAAAGCCGTCGTCCCTGAAGTGAACGAGGCACCTGATTCCATATCTCCCGCTCGAGGAAGTTTCGGATGCTCTTCAGGTCCGCGACGCGACGACCGTGCGCGAGCCGTGCCCGCCGTTCCTGCAGCGCCCTCCGAACTACCTCAGTCTTCGATTCGCCGGTCTCGACCGCGAGCTCCGTCACGAGACGTTCCACTTCCGGATTCTTGATGTTCAGAGGCATGGTGTAATTCTAGCAAAATTCTTTACTTTCAACCAACTTCGACTCGGGCCGATTCCAGTCGCGCGGATGGGGTTGTGGGTTGCACAGCGCGACGTGGTAGCCGAGGGGAGCGGAGGAAGCATGGATGCCGCCCTGAATGCGGATTCGTAATCCGCCGCGCGGATCGCGGCGCGTGCCCGACCGCAGCATCGCCCGGGTCGGTGGCAGAAGCGGCATCGATTCGATGGTATCGGCAATGGGCGCGAGTCCTGACGATTCGCGTGTATGAGTTCGCTCCACACGCGCCCCCACACCGAGGGAAAGCGCCCACACGCGGCCCGCGCTGAAGTCGCAGCTCGAATTCAGCAGGTTACACCAACTTTTTCTCCTTGAAGATCTCCGCGTCTCACCCCAGTTTGTACGGATAGCAAATATTCATGACGCTCACGGGCGGCGCGTCAGGGTGGGAATTCAGCCGTTTGCCCTGGACGGACTCAGGGGTATGAGGCCTTCGGCTCGACCGTCGTACGCACCTCTCACGAGACGTAGGTCCAGACGGTGGCACACCGGCGCCTGACGAGGCTCGCGAGACGGGGTGGGTCCCGGCCACACAAAGCCCGGACGCGATCCGTTTGCGAACGCACCCCAGGATCTCGAATGGAGAACACGTGATCGGCGAAACGGACCGGCAACTGGTGGAATGGGCGAAGAGCATCGTGCCCGACCTGGATGTGGATGTGGCGCCTCCCTCAATGGACGAATCTCCCGCAGTCCACATCACTCTATTGTCGATGGTGCCGGTCCCGGCGCCCCGTACCTCGCGACGCCCACCGCGGGAGCTGATCCTGGAGTATCTGGTGACGACGTCGGGAGGCGACGTCCCGAAGAGCCACGACTGGCTCGGAACGCTGGCGTTCGCCGCAATGGACGTGACGTCGTGGAAGGTCTCACTCGATCCACTCCCGCTCGACCTCTGGAACGCGTTCCACATCGCACCCCGACCCGCTTTCGTGGTTCGCGTTCCTCTGCGTGTAGAGCGTCCCGAAGAGCGAGCACCACTCGTCCGTCATCCGCTGGTCGTCGAAGGGACTCAGACCGCGTCGCTCGCCGGCGACGTCTTCGGACCGGACGATACGGCGATCGCCGGCGCGAAGATCGAGGTTCCCGCCCTCCAGCTCTACGGAAGGACGGACGAGAACGGCTCGTTTCACTTCCCCACCATTCCAGCGGACAGGCCTGTCTCGGTGGTCATACGTGCCAGGGGCCAGGTCATGACGGTTCGGACCAGTCCGGGCGAAAGACTTCGCGTCGCGCTCGACGAGAGTGCATTGGAGGGATGAATGGCGACTTCGTACTTGACTCCCGGGATCTACGTCGAGGAGGTATCGACGGGCGCGCGCCCGATCGAAGGGGTCGGAACCAGCACCGCGGGCTTCGTCGGCCAGGCTCCGAACGCGCGCGCGCGTGTGAACGAGGCGGTGGCGATCACCAACTGGTCACAGTTCCGCAAGGAGCTCGCGTCTCCCGATGCGACGAGCACGCCGCTGTCGAACGCTGTTTTCGGATTTTTCCAGAACGGCGGCCGACTCTGCTACGTGGTCAATGTCGGCCCCGAGAATCAGCTCGTCGGCGATGCGTCGGGACGGAAGGGCGTCGACGTACTCGAGGAGGTCGACAGTGTGGCCATCGTCGCCGCTCCCGGCTACACCGACGCGGCGAGCTACGAAGCGATCCTTTCTCACTGCGAGAAGATGAAGGATCGCGTCGCGATTTTCGACTCACCATCCGGAATCCGCGATCTCGATCTTCTGACGAAGGTGGCATCGGCCACCGCCAGCTCAAAGAAGACGCGGTCCGGAAGCGACGACACGCCCCCGCCAGCTTCGGAACGGGAAGCCTCGTCCGGTGCGCGACCGCGCGCCTCGGCCACCGGGATGGGGACGGTCTATTTCCCGAACCTGTTCGCACCTGACCCTTTCGCACCTGCGAACACGATCGAGATGTTCCCCTCCGGACATATCGCCGGCGTGTGGGCGCGCACCGATGCAGAGCGCGGGGTCCACGTTGCACCGGCCAACAAGACTCTGCGCGGCGCGACCGGCCTGACCTACACCGTCACACACGCGGAGCAGGGCAACCTCAACGCGAACGGCGTGAACTGCATCCGCTCGTTCGATCCCGACGGAATTCTGATCTGGGGAGCACGCACCATCGCGCCCCCCGGAAGCGAATGGCGCTACCTCAACGTCCGCAGGCTCTTCTGCATGATCGAGAAATCGATCGAGCGAAGCACCCGATGGGTTGTGTTCGAGCCCAACGGCGATCCGCTCTGGCAGCAGATCCGGCGCGACGTGCGCGCCTTCCTGATGCTGCTCTGGAGAGCGGGAGCCCTTGCGGGCGCGACCCCGGACGAAGCCTTCTTCGTGCAATGCGACCGGGAGACGAATCCGCCCGAGGTGGTCGACGCGGGAATGGTGGTGATCCGGATCGGCGTGGCGCCGGTCAAACCCGCGGAGTTCGTGATCTTCCGAATCGGCCAGAGCGCGGCCGGCGCGCAGGTGGAACAGGAGGGCGGCAATGCCTGATCAGGACGCGACCAAGAACGCGAGCAAAGGAAACACCGGTACGGTCAATGATCCTTACCGCGGCTACAACTTTCGAGTCGAGATCCAGGGCGTTGCGGACGCCGCGTTCACTGAATGCAGCGGGATGGGGGCATCGGTGCATGCGATCCGCTATGCCGAGGGACGGAGCCGGATCGTGCGACGGATCCCCGGGCCCGTCGAGTACGCCGACATCACGCTCCGTTACGGGCTAACCAGTTCCGCAGATCTGTGGAACTGGATGCTGAGCGGCGTCAATGGGAAGGTCGAGCGGCGCAACGTCTCGATCGTCCTCTACGACAGCGATGGTGCACGCGAAGTGATGCGCTGGAATCTGGCGCAGGCGTGGGTTTCGAGGTGGAACGCCGCCCCTCTCGACGCGATGGCGCGCGAGATCGCGATCGAGTCGATGACCATCGTCTACGAGACCCTCGAGCGCGTGGCACCGGCAGGAGGAGCGGTGGCATGAGCGGTCACGATCTCTGGCTCGCACTGCGCCGCGCTCTGCGGCGTGCACTCATACGCGGCTTGGAGGCGCTCGAGGAGCGCCCCTCACCTCCCGCCGATCCATCGCCGACGTCGTTCGACGCCGGGCCGCCGGAACGCTGGCTCGAGCGCGTGCGCAGGAGCGCGCCGCAGCTGTTGAAGTACGAGGGTGGTCCGGCGTCTCCTGTACCGCCACGATTCCGGCCCGAGCCGCCGAATCCGGGTCCGTCGACATCCACTCCCGAGAGGCGATGTAACACGCCTCGCCCCTCATCGAAAACGTCGATGCGGATCTTTCGACTCTCGAGAGCAACCGGCGATCGCGAAGAACACTCGGACGAGCCACGAACACGTAGAGACGGATCTCCCGCCGTCGTACGGGATCGTGCTTCTCGCCCCCCTCGCATCGCGACGTTTCTGAAAGCGCGGTCCCGCGCCACCCGGGGGGACTCCGTCCCTCCGGATTCACCGCGGAACCAGCAGCAGCACACAACGGCGAAGCCGCCTCTGCCCCGAGATGCTTCGACACTGCCACGAACACGGAAGCCTGAACCGGCGCCCCGCACCGAACCTCCGCGATTGCACACGGAAGCGCCGGCGCAGACGCCCACCGCGACCCGGTCGAATCCCGCAGAAGAAGTGCCGCCTCTTGCCTCGAGTGCCGGGACTTCTCGCACGTCCATGTCGCTCTCCCTTTCCGCTCCGGAACCGGAGCCTCCGCGTCTGCAGTGGCCGTCGGTCGACACCGCTCCGCCGGTTCGGTCCCGCCGGGCGGTGACGGAGCTGCCTCCGCCACCGGACCTGAACGACCGGTGGCCGGCGCTCCCGGACCTCCCTCCTTTCATCCCGACGACCATCAGGGACCGCGAGGAGGGCGCGGTTGACGGCGAACATCTGCGGCGTCTCGATGAAGAGCAACGGGGGACCGCGTGGACCGCGTAGCGTTTCTCGTCGAACAGACCGGCGAACGGATCGCCTGCATGCTCAACCCTGAGAGTGTGGTGATACGGCGCTGGGCGGGCATTCGACCTCTGCTCGGCGCGGGAAGCCAACCAGGCGTGATCGACGACCCGTTGCTGCAGAGTGGAGGCGGGACGACGGAGCTGACCGTCGATCTCCTCTTCGACGTCTCTCTCGCCGAGGGACCTGCTCCGGTCACCGACGTCCGCACACTGACCCGGCCGCTCTGGCGACTGAGCGAAGCGTACGGCGACTCGAGAGCGAGCAACGCGCGCTTCGTCCGCCTGGTGTGGGGAAAGACGTGGAATGTGCGTGCGGTCATCGCCGCGATTGCAGAGCGGCTGGAGTCGTTCGACGGCGAAGGTGCACCGGGGCGCTCGTGGCTGCGGATGAGACTCCTGCGCGTCGAGGACGACAATTCGGCAGAGCCGCCGACTCCCCTCCTGGCAGGAAGCCCGGAGGAGACGCACGTCCACGAAATCGCGCCTGAGTCTCCTCGAGAGACCTCCGAATCGCCTGCCGTCGCACGTCTCGACGAGATCGCCTATCGCTATTACGGAGACGCCTCTCTGTGGAAAGCGATCGCAGCACTCAACGGCGTCGAGGATCCACTGCGGTTGACTCCAGGAGAGTTGCTCCGGATGCCGCCACGCGACGAGCTGGAGAGAGCATGACCGCAGTTGCGACACTTCCCGCGGTTCACATCGCACTCGATGGCTCGGCCGTACCGGCCGGATGGGCCAACGCGTTGACCTCTATTCTCGTGCGCCAGCGTCTCTCCCTCGCCACGGCCTGTGAGATCACATTCTCGGAGGTCCTCGGCGAGAGGGGGCCGGCTCCTTCGATCGGCGCGGCCCTGGAGGTCACGATCGGCGATCGTCCTCCCCTCTTCTCCGGAGAGGTCACGGCACTCGAGCACTCGTGGACTCGCGCGGAGGGACGGAAGGTACGGCTCCGCGCGTATGACGTGCTGCATCGGCTGCGCAAGACCCAGCGGGTAGCGGCGCAGGTCCGGTTCACTGCCGGCTCGCTCGCGCGAGAGCTCGTGGCTCCCCTTGGACTCGATGTGCGGGGACCTGACGGTCCCTCGTTCACACGATTGATCCAGAATCGGCAAACCGATCTCGATTTTCTCACCGACGTCTGCGAGCGCTCCGCTCTCTACTTCTTCGTGGAACGAGACACGCTCCGCCTCTTCCCGCTTCAGGCCGGCGACGACGTACGACCGCTCACGCTCGGCGAGAACCTTCGCGAGGTCCGCCTGGAGCTCAATGCGGAGACCGTATGTGACAGCGTGACGGTCATCGGTTGGGACCCCTGTCTCGTCGAGGTGCATGACGCGCGTGTCGAGCGCGCGCGGACCGTACCACAGGAGCTCGCGACCGTTGCGGCGACCGAACGGACACTGACCGACGAGCTGCTGTCGGACGAGGCACAGGCGTCAGCTCTCGCGAACGGCGACCTCGCGCGACGCGCCGCAGGCGAGGTGGGGCTCTGGGCAACCTGCGTCGGAGATCCAGAGCTCACACCGGGAGCGGCGGTGGAGGTGGAGGGAGTGACGGACGGCGACGGCCATCGCGCGGTCGTCACCACGGTCGATCACATCGTCAGCCGTGCGCACGGCTTCATCTCTCGGATCTCGAGCGAAATGCCGCGCGCGCGCACGACCGCTCGCGCCGCCACTGCGGTCATCGGCGTGGTCACGAGCGTGGAGGACCCGGAGCGCCGCGGACGCGTGAAGCTGTCCCTTCCGACGTGCGGTGATCTCGAGACCGAGTGGCTGCCGGTGCTCACCACCGGTGCCGGCACGGCCAAGGGATGGATCTCCCTTCCGGACGTGGAGGATCGCGTGGTGGCGATGTTCCCTCGAGGTGAGCCCGGGATCGGCTTCGTGATCGGAGGACTGTATCCCGATGGCCCACCCGACTCGGGCATCGAAGGGGGCCGGGTGAGGCGATGCAGTCTTCTCACTCCCGGCGGACAGAAGCTGATGTTCGACGATCTCTCCCGGTCGATCCGGATGCAGGACGAAGGGGGAAGCTACGTCGAGCTGGCGCCCGAGAAGCTCACCATCCACGCCAGCGGAGATCTCGAGCTCGACGCGTCGGGACACACCATCACCGTGCGCGGCAGCCTGGTGAATTTCGAGAGGGGGAGTTGAGCATGCTCCTTCTGACCGAAGACGCCGCCATCGTCTGCACACACGAGCTGGGACACGTGAAGATCGAGGCCACACAGGATCTGGTCACGATCGGGCTACGCAAGGTGCTGGTCGAGCGCGATCCCGAGAACCGTTCGATCTCGGGGTGTCCGAATACCGCTCCGACCATCAAGCCGTGCACGATGACTCTGACTGTCATCACCGGATACTCGCCGCTTCTGCTCATCGAGGGACGGCGAATCTGTCTCGACGAGGTTACCGGCTTCACGGACGGGACCCCTCCCGGCGTCGTGAGGTACGAAGTGCGGCAGGCCGGGCAGTCGTTCGTCTCGGAGCAACCAGCATGAGAATGTACCGCACGCTCGAATTCTCGCATCCGGACCTCGACGACGAGAGCCCCGGACTTCACGTCTCTCCGACCGGTGGCGTCACGATGACTTCGAATCAGGCGGCCGTACGGCAGGCGATTCTGCTGCTGCTCACCACCCGCAATGGCGAGCGGGTGATGCGTCCGGCCTACGGCTGCAGCCTCAATCGGCTGATGTTCTGGCCGAACGACGACACCACTGCAGGGCTCGCGATTCACTACGTGCGGCAGGCCATCGAAAGGTTCGAGCCACGGGTGGAGATCACGGAGATCGACGCCGGCCGGAACCCGTTCGAACCGGCCAGGCTCGACATCCGCCTGGAATACCGCGTCCGCGCCACACGACGGGTCGACGAGATCGCCATCTCGATGTCACTGACGGGGGAGGAATCCTGAATGCCGCTCTCGCCACCGAAACTCGACGATCGAACATTCGACCAGCTCGTCATCGAGGCGAACAAGGTCATCGACCGGCTGGCGCCGGACTGGACCGACAGGTCCGTGAGCGACCCCGGAATGGTGCTGGTCGATGTCTTCGCCTATCTGACCGAGGTGATGCTGTATCGGCTGAACCAGCTGCCGGCGAGCGCGTACATCGAGTTTCTTCGTCTCGTCGGCGTGACGCTGCGGCCGCCTTCCGCAGCGATGGTCCGGCTTCGATTCACGCGGGAGAAGGAAGGCGGCGGAGTGACGATCCCGCGCGGAACTCGGATCACGCTGGCACGCAGCGGGACGTCATCGGCGCCGGTCTTCACCACCTCCGAGCCGCTCGAGCTGGCTCCCGGCACGGCAGCCGGCGACGTCGTCGCATACCACTGCGATCACGTCGACGCGGAGCTGGCCGGAGTCGGGAGTGGCCTGCCTGGACTGCGCGTCCGCGCGAAACGTCCGCCGATCGTGGCGCCGACCGGTGATGACCTCGACCTCGTGGTCGGCGTGCAGATCGAGGATGCGGAAGCGCCGGACCGTGCGTCGATCCGCGCATACGAAGGGAAGCGCTATCGGGTGTGGAGAGAGGTTCCCAGTTTCGCCGAGACCGGCGGCGACCCCTACGTCTACATCACGGACCGGCTCGCCGGAACCATCACGTTCGCGTCGGCCGTGCATGCGCGCAGACCCGACAACACGCTGGCCGAGACCGCGGGAACCCTGGGAGCGATTCCGGACAGCGGGGCCGAGATCCGGCTGTGGTACCGCCGCGGCGGCGGTGCCGCGGGAAACGTGGTCGCGAATTCCCTCACCGTGTTGAAGGACGCGATCCCGCTGGTCAAGGTGACCAATCCTGCTCCGGCGGTCGGCGGACGCGATGCAGAGTCCGACGAGAACGCGATGTTGCGTGGCCCCCAGGAGCTGCACTCACTCGAGCGAGCGGTCACGGCGCGCGATTTCGAGCGGGTGGCGGCCAATTCGTCCGGGGCCATCGAGCGAGCCATCGCCCTGACCAGCGCAGACCTCTGGAGGCACGCCCGCCCTGGAACGGTGGAGGTGCTCATGGTCCCGAGCATTCCGATCGAGGCGCGTCGCGCGGGCGTCACCGAAGCGGTTCTCGCCGAGTATCAGACTGACGAGGCTCTGCATCGTGCGCAGCACGCACTCGATGAACGCCGCCCGTTGGGGACGAAGGTCGTTGCGGCATGGGCGCGCTGTAAACCGATTCGGGTCGAAGCCCACGTGGTGATTCGCCGCGGTGAAGATCCGGCTCGCGTTCATGAGAGGATCATCGATCGACTGCACCAGACCCTGACTCCTCTTCCGTCACCACGGAGGGTGACCGGGTGGCATTTCGGCGACCCGCTTCGCATCGGCCACATCTACGACCTTCTCCTCGCGGATCCCGCCGTGCGATATGCGGATGACGTCCGGCTGGTCGTGGATCGGGTTCCGGAGCGAGACGTCAACAGCGTCGCCACGGACGCATACCAGCCGCGGACCTTCTATGCCGCGGCAGGGGACTCCTTCTTCCGCACCACCGACTCCGGCGAAGGATGGGAGACGTCCGGCCGCTTTCCGGGCGAGAACGCTTCGATGATCGAGTCGCATCCGGCGGCGCCGGGGCTGGTTACCGCAATCAGCGTCGCCCGGGATCGCAAATCGTCCGTGGTGCGCATCTCCACCGACTGCGGTGAGACCTGGCGGGAGAGCGTGAACATCGCACACGGAGTGGACGACATCGAATGGACTCGCCGGGATGGATCTCCGGTCCTTCTGCTCGCCACGATCAAGGGTCTGTACGAGCTCTCGATGCAGGAAGGAGCGACGGCGGTCCAGGTGCTGGTCGACTCTGCGAATCAGGACCTCGGGTTCTGGAGCGTCGCGGCCTCCGTCGGTGCTCTGGGGGCGACGAGCGTCGCAGTCGCAGCGCGCAACACCGGAGGAATCTACCTCTCCAACGAGAACGGACGCCCCGGCACGTTCCGGCCGATCGGACTGAGTGGAGAAGACATACGGGTCCTGGCCACGCAGAGTGAAGGACCGAACGCCTTTCTCTGGGCGGGCGTTGCCGCGCCCGGCGCGGTGGGGAAGGGCTGTCATCGCTGGCGCATCTGGGAAACGCCGGAGGGAGGCGGAGAGTGGGTCCCGTTCTCCGAGGGGTGGGATGGAGGAAGTTGCCAGTCCCTCGCCTTTTACGGCTCGGTCGTTCATGCCGCGACACAACGCGCCGGCGTCGCCACACTCGACACGTCGGTGCCGAATGCACGATGGAGCACGAGCGAGGTCTCCTCGAATCTCCCCATTCAGGAGTTGACGCGTTTCGAGCCGGTCTACGCCGTCGCGGTCGATCCTTCCGGACACTGGCTCCTGGCAGCCGGGCCCCGCGGGGTCTACCGGAGCGTCGACGGGGGCACGACGTTTCAACCCTGCTCGTCACCCGCGTTCACGGACAAGGTCACCATTCCTTCCACCTGGCTCTTCTGCACGGCGGAGCACCAGATCGACATCGTGGTCGAAGGGGAGCAGAACGGATGAAGCAGGAGCAGATCGCCCAGCTCCTTCCGACCGTGATCCGGCGCACGGTGGACTTCTCTCCTCCCCTTGCCGCACTGCTCGGGGTGATGGAATCGATGCACGCCCCATCGGAACGGGTGCTCTCCACATTCAGCGCCGTGCTGAACCCGTTCACCGCGCCGGATGCATTCGTCCCCGTTCTCGCGTCCTGGCTCGGCCTGGAGCCGATCCTCGAGCTTCGCTCCGATGGCACCGCCGGTATCAGTGCCGGGACCGGGCGCCTGCGCGAGCTGGTCGCCGCCGCGGCTCGTCTCGGGAAGTGGCGCGGCACGACCAAGGGGCTGCTCGAGATCCTCGCAGTTGCCACCGGCAGTCGAGAATTCGTCATCGAGGAAGGAACGAGACCGTTCCACTTCGACCTCCACATTCCGGCCGAAGCCACGACCCATCGCGATCTGATTGAAAGAATCGTCGCGATGGAGAAACCAGCCTATGTGACGTGCACGATCGACGTCACACGTCCCAGCAGGGAGGAGTGATGCGCAAATTCACGATCACCACACCGCAAGAATCGATTCAGCTCGACGCGAACGGTAAAGGCGAGATTGCATTCACCGTGACCAACGTCAGTGGGGCACCGGAGCGCGGAATGGCTCTGGTCGTCCCACAGGCCGCCACGCAGGCCGCCTGGTTGACAATCGCAGGGGAGAGCGACCGCGAGTTCGCGGTGAATGGAGTGAATCAATACGTGGTCGCCATCGAGCTCCCCTCCGGCACACCAGCCGGCTCGTATGCCTTTCGCCTCGACGTCGTCTCCGCACGCAAAACCGGTGAAGACCATGAAGAGGGGCCGATCGTGAAGTTCGCGGCGAGTGCAACCGCGAAGAAGCCCGACAGCCGGTGGTGGATCTGGGTCGCGGCAGCGCTCGTAATCGTGGTCCTGGGAGTCGGAGGTTACCTCGCCTTTCGACCGCATCCTCCGGGGCCCGCACCGATCCCCGACCCGGTACCTGCGCCGCCGTCGGGCCCGACTCATACATTCGACCCGGCGAGAGTGATTCCGGTTCTTCCGTATGGACCGGATACCTGCAAGACAGGATTCGTCTGGCGTGAAGCCTTCCCCGAAGATCACGTCTGCGTCACCCCTCAGACGCGAGCGCAGGCAGCGCGCGACAACGAGCTCGCGGCCGGCCGCCGGTCGCCTCATGGAGGGCCCTGGGGGCCGGACTCCTGCCGCCAAGGGTTCGTTTGGCGGGACGCGTCGCCGGACGATCACGTCTGTGTCCCTCCCGCGACGCGCGACCAGACCGCCCGAGACAACGCTCTGGCTGCCAGCCGGCGAGTGCTGGGATGAGGCGACACGACGAATGAACTCGAATGAGAGATCAGGAGAACCGCCATGGCGCATAAATACACAATCACCACACCCTCACAGTCACTGACTCTGGACGCTACGGGGAAGACGACCGTTGCATATACGGTCACCAATGTGAGCGGCCAGATCGATCGCGCCATGGCCAAAGTCGTCGCGCAGGGATCGACCAAAGCGGAATGGTTGACCATCGCTGGAGACAGCGAACGTGACTTCACGCCGAATGGAGTCAATCAGTTCGACGTGAACGTGGCGGTCCCGCAGGGAACCAAGGCCGGCACTTACGCCTTCCGCTTCGACATGACTTCGGCGCTTCGCAGGACGGGCGAAGAGTACGACGAGGGTCCGACGGTCCACTTCAAGGTGGCCGAAGGCCAGAGGTCACTATGGTGGATCTGGGTCGCTGCCGCCGTCGTGCTGATCGTGGTCGGAATCAGTGTGTGGTACCTGCTTCAGAGAAAAGTAGTACCGGGCGTCAACGGGGAGCCGTTCATCGCCGCGATCAGAACTCTACAGGAAACCGGATTTCAGGTCGGCCTCGACGGACGGAAGGACGCTACAGTCGATGCAGGAATCGTGCTCGATCAGAGTCCCGGTGAGGGCGAGAGGACCGGGAAAGGCAGTCTGGTGACATTGACCGTCGCGACACGCCGCCAGGTCGCTCTCGATCTCGCGAAAGACGAAGCGACTCGACTCTCGGATGCCGAGGCCGCTCGGCTCGAGCAGGCGGTCTCGGAAGAGGAAGTCGCAGACGAAGTTGCAGTCCCGCGGGTCAACGGCCTGAAGGGAGACACCGCAATGCTCCGGATCTATCAGGCCGGCCTCATTCCCGATCCCATTCCGGTGGTGGCGAACGGATCGTTCGGAACCGTGATCGGCCTGAGACCGCCGGCCGGTTCGAAGGTCGCCAGGCAGAGTCATGTGACCGTGGTGATCGCACAGAATCGGTTCCACCCCTGGCTCCTCGATCCACACATTTCAGAGATGTCGCCACTCTTGAAGAGACAGGCCGAGATATTCAGGGAGAAGAGCATGACCTTACCGTCTCACTGAGCGCGAGAGGTCGATACCTGGACCGTGTGACCGCGCCGATGGAAGGATACTACGGGTGCCGTCTCCACTCGAATGACGGGTGACCGGCGATTAGGGACGTGTTCTGAACGGGAGGAAGCAGATGATCATCATCGGGATCGTATTCATTCTGATCGGGCTGTTCGGGATTGCCAATTCCATCTTCATGTTCATTCCGGCATTCGTACAGGGACACGCCGTCAACAGCACGGCTCTGCGGGTCATCGAGGGTCTGCTCAGTGCAGCGTTCGTCGTCGGCGGCATCATCATGATCGCAGCCAAATGAGGAAGGAGGAGGCATGGTCGTCGGAGCAATCATAGGAATCGTCGTCGGCGTGGTTTTCATCCTCGCCGGAATTTTCAAGTGGGGGCCGCTCATCGTTCGCAACGCGAGAGGAGAGAGCGGTGCGGTGCCGGCCAGTTCACCCGGATACACGATCCTGATGGTCGTGATCGGGCTGGTCGTCATCGGCTCGAGCATCGCCGGACTCATCATGCACCATTGACGATCGGGAGGGACGATGCGACGTCATGTCTTCCTCGCCATCAGTCTGATCGCGCTCGCCGTCGCTTGTGGAGGCGACTCGCGGACGATCGACGTTCGACATCCGCCACGGATTCTGAAGACACTGGCACGCATCGCCCCTTCCAGGCCGGTCAGGATGTCGGAGATCTCCGGCCCCTGTGCGGTCGGGGGATTGCTGAACGTCGATGGCCGATGCGTTGCGACCGTCGCGAAATCCTCGTCGATGATCAGGAAAGCGCACCTGCATCTGGTGGCCGGCAGCGAGGCAGAGATCCGATACACCCCGGCGGGGAGCAGTGACGCCATTCGAATGAAGGTTACTCCGGAAGATCCTGCCCACATCCCGATCCGGCGAGACGGAGGCTCTTTGTTCATACGGTGCGCCGACTGCGGTCTCGTCGCGGAGGACCGATGATCGACTCGATGCGCAAGCCGTTCCTGTTCTTAGCTCTCGTCCTGATCGCACTGGCCGTGCTCATGGAGCTCGGAGAGACGCTTCTTCTGCAGGTTCCCCCTCCTCCCCGAACGGCGCCGGCCAATCTGGCGGGCTTGACTCCCGAAGAACAGCAGGAGCTCCAAAAGAACCTGAGCGATGCGACGACACCCCACGACACCCCTCCCGGTCTCGCCATTCACACCATGGCTTACGTGGATGGACTCTTTCTACTCACCGTTGTCCTTCTTGCCCTTCCGATCGTCGTTGGAGACCGCATTCACGGCCGCACTCAGGGGCTGATCGGTCTGATCGCCGGGTTCCTCGTCCTTGTCGCGACGCTGATGAAGATTCCTGTCCTGCTCATCGAGCTGACCGTCCGGCTGACCCTTTTTCTCGCCGTCCCGTTCGGAACGATCGCGTATATGGCACTTTACGGATCGTTCGACCGCGGTGGAGCCGCCGTCATCCTCTCTCTCATCCTTTTCCTGAAGCTCGGAGCCGGCGCGTGCCTTCTCCTGGCCCAGCAGCGCTTCGTTAGACAATACGGACTTCTCGTGATGTACGCGACCTCCATCATCGCATCGATTCTGATCGCGTTCCTGCACGGAATCGTCCCTTCTTTCCTCGTCAGCATCACCGACGCGATCGGAGCGATCGTCGTCGACATCCTCGCCCTGATCTGGGCGTTGGTCTTCGTAATCTTCGGGATCATCGCCGTCGTGAAAGCGATTCGTCTCGGTACGAGACAGCAGGCCGCGCCGGCTGCCTGATCGCTGGTCGCGAGGATCACGCGAGGTCCCGGGGTCAGCTCTCTCCTTTCGAATCACGGTTTTCGGGTGGTTCGGGTCGAACAGCGCGAAGAGGTGATTCGCATTCGGCTGGAAATTCCACGAGGAGTAGAACACTTGACTGGACGACCGACCCGAGGGAAGCTCGCGTCGAGGTGACGAGATGAAATCGAACGACGACGAGTATGATCCGATCGAAGAGATCGAGCGGATCGACCGCTTCTACGATGGCGAGGAAGAGGGGGAGAGGCCGATCGAGGTCCTCCGCGCGCGCGGCGTGGAGATCCCCGACGAGACCTCGCTCGACGACGCGAAGCTTTACGAACGCCTCTGGGCGATTCTGAAGGCGATGGCGGAGATCGGCATCTATGTCGAGTCGACGAACCACCTCAGCGACCGTGAGCTTTACCGCTATCTGGTCGGTCATGTGCTCGTGGAAGAGACCATTCTTCCGGGCTCACCGATGGGCGGCTGGTTCTACAGTCCGATCGGCGGCTGCAGCGAAGAAGACATCGAGATCTATCTCCGTTACTACGCCGACGAGGACGAGCGGGAGAGCTTCCGGGAAGACGACCGGCCACTCCCGCCGAAAGAAACGCCACCGTACGACCGTGACCGCCTTCTTCCGCAGTTCGACCCGAGGGCGTCCGAAGACGTGCAGTAGTCGCCGAAGAGTGTGAGCCTTGAGGGCGGTCTCCCATCCCGGATCAACGCGCGAATCACGACAGGGTCGTTCTGTGCGTTCAGAAAAAACGATGCATGCGTGGCGGAGCCTGGCCGCTCAGATGCCGGAAGTCACCTCAGCTCGACGAGTAGCGGGCGATGGTCCGAAGCCCGGGTCTCGAGAACGGTCGCCGCCGCGCAGTGAAACGCGTCGCCGAGGTAGAGGTAGTCGATGCGCTCGCGGGGAGTGTCGGCGGGATACGTCGCGCCTTCACCCGCGCTCGCGCATTCGGACCATGCGTCGCGGAGTCCCGACCCGATCATCACTTCGTGAATCCGGCTGGTCGGAGTCGAGTTGAAGTCACCTCCGACGAGGATGTCCGACGACTTCTGCTCTCCCACCAGCGACACGAGCTCGCGCACTTCCTGGAGCCGGTAGCGGTCGTCACGCGATGCGTCGAGATGTGTATCGACGACGGTGAGCGCGCCGAGCGGCGTCTTCGTCTCGATCACCAGCGCGACACGCGGCTCGGTCGATTCACCCGCGCGCGTCTGCGTCGGCTCGACCGGCAGATGCACCGTCGTCGCCCGGGTGATCGGCCAGTGCGAGAGGATGGCGATCCCGTACTCTCCTCCCTGGTAGTCGAGCGACTTTCCGAACGCGGCGTGGAAGCCGGTAAGCCGCTCGAGCTCGGCCGCCTGGTCGACGTTTCCCGAGCGGGCCGTGTTCCGGTCGACCTCCTGGAGGAGAACGATCTCCGCATCGCTCTTCGCGATCACGTCGGCGACGCGCGCGAGATTGTCGACCCCGCCGGCGTCCTTCCCCGCGTGGATGTTGTACGTCATCACCCGCAGCGGCGACGCCGGAGGATGCGACGACGAGCCTGTGGCGAGGAAGATCGCGACTGCGAGTGGCAACAGGCGCATGGAGTGGATTGTACCGTCCCTTCCGCCGACGACACGCGCAAACGGAATCCGCTCGCGCGGACGATCGTCGGTCGTGGTGACGCCGTGTCCTTCACCGCGGGGCCGACCGATCGGCGAACGTCCATCTCCGGCCGCCTCGCCGGGAGGGAGAGGGAGAGGCGACCGTCGACCTGCTACGGGTCGACCCTCCTGGAAGCCCGCGTACGCGGCGCTCTCTCCGGGTCATTTCCGAAAATTCACCACCAGTAGCGCAGCCATGGACATCAGGAGCCCGAGCAGTAGAAGCATGTGCGTGCTCAGAGCCGGAATTCCGATCACTGCGGTCGAGACCTGCAGGTTCGCCGCGGCGACGCTCGCCGGTCCTGCATCGACGGGAGAACCTCCGGCACGGAACGTCAGGCTGCTGGTGTGATTGACATACGTGCCATCGGCGGTGCCTGCAGGTACGACCAGATTCAGGGCGAACGTGCAGAGGCCGCCGGCGGGTAGGGTTCCTCCGGTCAGGGTGACCACAGAGGTTCCGCTGAGCTGTGATCCGGCGCCGCAGACATCGCTCTGCGGGAGTCCCGTCGCAACCAGCCCGGGAATCATCGCATCGAGGTCGTCGCTGAAGCTGAGATCCGAAACGGCGTTGGTCGGATCGAGGTTGGTCAGAGTGAACGAGAGCTGCACCGTGTCGCCGGGGTGGACGGCGGTCGGAGAGAACGACTTCGTGAACGTCACCTGTGAGACGATGAGATCCGCCGTCGCGGTGCCGCTCGACCCGAGCGACGAGGTCAGCGCGCCGGAGGTATTGCTGAACGTTCCGGCTCCGCTCGCCGTCACGTCGGTCTGCACCGTACACGTCGCGGCTGCAGCAACGCTTCCTCCGCTGTAGCTCACGGAGCCGCTCCCCGCGGTGGCGGTCAGGGTCCCGCCAGTGCAGGTCGTGGCGGCATTCGCTGGGGACGCAATGACCATCCCGGCGGGCAATGAATCGCTGAACTCCAGGTTGTCCGCGGCAATTCCGCTCGCAGAGTTGTCGATCGTGAAGGTCAGGGTGCTGACCTGACCCGAAGGGATCACGGCTGGCGCGAACGTCTTGGTGAACGCCGGTACGAGCGCCACGATGAGGTTCGCCGACGCGGGATTCGCGAGATGCACCCCGCTGCGGAGAAGATCACTGGTGGTATTGGTGTAGGTTCCGAGAGCGGCAGCAGCAGGGACCTGCACCGGCACCGTGATGATGCAGCTTCCGCCGGCGGCGAGCGAGCCTCCGGTCAGCGTCACGTTCGACGTCCCCGACAGAGTCGACCCGACGCCGCAGACGTCGTTCATCGGCAGACCCGCGACCACCGCGCCAGTGAGCATCGCGTTGAGGTCGTCACCGAACGAGAGATTCGCAACGGCGTTGCCTGGATCGAGATTGGTCAGAGTGAACGACATCTGGATCGTGTCGCCGGCATGGGCGAGTCCGGGAACGAATGACTTCGCGAACGTGACCTCCGAGACGAGGAGGCTCGCCGTCGCCGTGCCACTCGATCCGAATGACGAGGTGAGCGGACCCGAGACGTTCGTGTACGACCCGGCAGCGCTCGCGGTGACGTCGACCTGCACAGTGCACGACGACCCCGCCGCGACGCTCCCTCCGGCATAGTTCACCGAGCCGCTCCCCGACGCTGCGGTCAGAGTTCCTCCGGTGCAGGTCGTGGAAGCGTTCGCCGGCGTGGCGACGGTCAGGCCCGCAGGGAGAGCATCGGAGAAATCGAGGGCGCCGGCCGCGTTTGTGGCAGCCGAGTCGTCGATCGTGAACGTCAGGGTGCTCGGCTGGCCCGGCAGGATCGATGCGGGAGCGAAGCTCTTGCTGAACAGCGGGGGCGGCTCGATGGTGAGGACCGCCGTGGCGGGTGCCGCCACGTGAAGTCCCGCGCTCTGCAACTCACTGCTCGTATTGGTGTACGGTCCGAGAGCCGCTGCCGCCGGAATCTGGACCGGAACGGTGATGGTGCAGGTCCCACCGGCGGCGAGTGAGCCGCCGGTCAGTGTCAGCACCGACGTTCCGGAGAGCGTCGAGCCTGCGCCGCAGGCGTCGCTCATCGGGAGTCCCACCGCAACGGCTCCGCTGAGCATCGCGCCGAGGTCGTCGGTGAAACTCAGGGCGCTGACCGGATTCGAGGGATCGAGATTGTCGATGGTGAACGTCAGATCGACCGTTCCTCCTGCACCGATGGCGCCGGCGAACGCCTTACCGAACGTGATGAAGTCGAGGAGAAGCGTGTCCGAGGCCGCTGCACCGGAGAATGAATTCCCGCCCACCGTCCCGCTGATCTGGCTGGTGGTGTTGACCGGAGACGTTCCCGCGGGAACCGACGCGGGAACCTGAAGCGTGAGCTGGAACGTGCACGTGCCGGAAGCCGGCAGATTGCCGCCGGTCAGGGAGATCACGCTGGTTCCGCTCAGGACCGACCCCGCGCCGCAGACGTCGTTCATCGGCAGTCCGACCGCGACCAGTCCTGAGAGCGCGGCGTCGAGATCGTCGGTAAAGCTGATACCGGTCGCCGGTTGGGCCACGTTGTCGTAGATGGTGAACTGCAGCGTGACGGTGTCCCCCGGCGCGACCGGGTCGTCCGTGAATTCCTTCATCAGCGTCAGCGGATCGCGGATCGAGAGAACGTCCGACGCCGGCGAAAGTGTCTGAGGATTGGCATTGAAGTCCGCGGCAACGGCACTGGTGGTGTTGAAATAGTCGCCGGCACTGGCGGCCGCGGGCACCTGCAGCGGTACGTCGAACGAACAGCTGCTCCCAGCGGGGACGGAGCCGCCGGTGAATACGAGAGTGGTGGTGCCGGTGATCTGTGAGCCGACACCGCAGACGTCGTTGAGCGGGAGCCCCGTGGCCGTCAGTCCGGCGAGAGCGGAGCTGAGATTGTCCGTGAAAGCGATGTTGGTGTAATCGCCGAGAGAGCTCTGGTTGGTCAGGTCGAAATGAAGCACCACGCTGCTTCCTGCGGCGACCGGGTCGCCGACGAACGTCTTCGTGAGTTGAAGTCTGCTCACGACCAGGCTGTCGCTGGCGGCGGCTCCAGTGACCGGCAGACCGAGCTCGATCGCACTGACGGTGCTGGTCGTGTTCGTGTAGCTTCCAGGCGAGGCAGCCGCGGGGACCTGAAACACGACGTCGAACGTACACGTCTCGCCGGGAGCCAGCATGCCGCCCGACATCGTCAGAACCGACGTCCCGGTCAACGTCGAACCCGCGCCGCAGAACCCGTCGACAGGCAAGCCGGTCGACACCAGTCCGGAGAGGGTGGCGTCGAGGTCGTCGGTGAAGCCGATTCCGGTCACGCTCCCCGTCGCGTTCGCGTTCGCGGTGAGCGTGAACCGAAGGGTTCCCGTGTTGCCGGCTTCGACCGGATCGTCGATGAAATTCTTCCTCAGCAGCGGTGCCGAGGCGACGACGAGGTCGTCACTGGCCGATTTGCCGGTCACGCTGGTGGCGTTGACCGTCGCCGTGATCGGGGCGGTCGTGTTCGTGTACGTTCCCGCCGTTGCACCTGCGGGAACGTTCAGAACCACATCGAACGTGCAACTCCCTCCTGCCGGAAGCGAGGCGCCCTGCACCAACAGCCCGAACTCTCCAGGTGCCGGCGAGTACTGGATGGCGGTCGAGCCGCCACCACAGAACCCGGATGCGGGAAGCATATTGATGGTCGTTCCCGCGAGCATGTTCGCCAGATTGTCGGTGAACGTGATCGCGCTGGCGGCATTCGTCGGGTCGGAATTGGTGATCGTGAACTCCATCGTCGCCGTCCCGCCGGCAGCCACCGGATCGTCGGTGAACGTCTTGGTCAGCAATGGATAAGCGACGACCTGCAGCGTATCGGATCCGGGGGGACCCGTCTGCCCCACGCCCCCCACTGTGTACGACACGGAGCTGGTGGTATTCACGTAGCTTCCGGCGCTCGTCGAAGCAGGCACCTGGAACGGCACGCTGAACGTGCAGGATTCGCCTGCACCGAGAGTTCCCCCGGTGAGACTGACCAGACTGGTGCCGCTGAGCGAGGAACCCGCTCCGCAGACGTCGTTCTGCGGGAGACCGACGGCAGCCATTCCACTCAGTGCCGCGTCGAGATCGTCCGTGAACGCAACGCCGCTCATCGCGTCGGATCGATTGAAGTTCGTCACCGTGAACTGCAGAGTTCCCATCGTTCCGGGCGCGACCGGATCGTCGGTGAACGCCTTGACCAGAACGTTCTGCTGCACCTGCAGCGACGCCGATGCCTTTCCGCCATTTCCAGCGGTCGAAGTGAGGGCGCTGGTCACGTTGTCCATCTGCCCGGCGAGCACCGGGATCACGTCCACGGCGATCGAACAGATCGCATTGGCGGCGAGAAATCCCCCTGCGAAAGAGATGCTGCTCGATCCGGCCGTGGCGGTGACGGCGCCTCCGCACGTGTTCACGACGTTGGCCGGACTGGCCACCTGGAGACCGGCCGGAAGATTGTCCGTAAAACCGAGACTGACAACGAACGCCGGGATCGCGGAGTCGTCGATGGTGAACGTCAGGGTCGAGGCGTGGTTCAAGGTCACGGTCGAAGGGGAAAAGTCCTTGGTGAATCGGGGGAGGCTCGAGCTCACCGTAAGGTCCGCCGCGGCAGTCCCGCTGTCACCCTGATCCGACGTCAGAGAGGCGGACACGTTGGTATAGGTGCCGGCTGTCGAAGCGGTGACGTTGGCCCAGACGTGACACTGAAGCCCCACCCCGAGCCGGCCACCGGAGAAGCCGATCGTCGATCCGCCGTCGGGGGCACTCACCGCCCCTCCGGCACAGTCGGTTCCGGCCATCGCCGGCGCCGCGAGAGTCATCCCGGCAGGAAGCGCATCGGTGAAGGCAAGATCGTCGGCAGGCGCAGGAAAATCTTCCCCCGCGGTACTGATGGTGAAGGTCAGCGTGCTCACGCTTCCCGGCCCGATGACCTGAGGCGAAAAGGCCTTGCTGAAGTATGGAGCTTCAGCGCGGGCGGTCGCCCCAACCGTGAGCGCGAAGGTCACGAGCGTCAGAGTTCGGATCAGCGGCGAGTTGAGCCTGATGTTCATCGAGACCTCCGCGGAACTGCACTCAGCACGATCCGGTGCCGAACGGGGATCCGCCGGCGGGAGTCGGGCATGGGATGAAACGAAGAGCGTATCACGCGCCGTCCGCAGTTCAACAGAACGGTGTCGACCGCGGGGAGACCCATCGTGCAGCGTCGCGCGCGAATGAAATACGAGACGTCTTCCGCCGCGCCGCTGAAATCGGCGACACCGACGACTGAGCCTCGCGAGCCGGCTCACGTTCCCCATACGCAGCACCGTGTGCTCGCGCGACCTGCGGGAATTTCGACTCCGCGTCGACAGCGGAACGCACGGATCTCCGGCGTGAACCTAAAATCGGAAACCGGATGATTCGCACGCGGTATAGTGTCGAGCGCGGTTCACGCCGCCGACACCGAACCGCGCAGGAGATTCCGATGATGCCTTCCGTTCGACGTTCCGTCGTATCCACATTCGCCCTCCTGATGCTTCTCGCCCTTCCCGCGCTCGCGCGCCCGGCGAAGAGCGCGAAGGACTCCGCCAAAGCCGCCGTCGATCCCGCCCTCTTCGAGTCGCTCCAGTGGCGCGAGATCGGACCCTACCGCGGCGGCCGCGCCGACGCGGTCACCGGCCTCCCCTCCCAGCCGAACGTCTACTACTTCGGCTCTTCCGGCGGCGGGGTCTGGAAGACCACCGACGGCGGCGAGAACTGGACGAACGTCTCGGACGGCTTCTTCGGCGGCTCGATCGGCGCCGTCGCCGTCGCGGATTCCGACCCCAACGTCGTCTATGCCGGCACCGGCGAGGAGACCGTCCGCGGCAACGTCACCGCCGGGAGCGGCGTGTGGAAATCCGTCGACGCCGGGAAGACGTGGACCCACGTCGGACTCGACGACTCCCGCCACATCGGACGCATCCGCATCGACCCGCACGACCCCGATCTCGTCTACGTCGCCGCGATCGGACACCTCTTCGGCCCCAACCCGATGCGCGGCGTCTACCGCTCCAGAGACGGCGGAAAGAACTGGCAGCGCGTACTCTACGTCGGCCCCGACGCCGGTGCGGACGATCTCATTCTCGATCCCACCAACTCCCGCATTCTCTACGCCACCACCTGGCGCGTCCGCCGCACCGCGTACTCCTTCGAGAGCGGCGGTGAGGGGTCAGGTCTGTGGAAGTCCACCGATGGGGGCGACACCTGGACCGACCTCACCGGACATCCCGGGATGCCGAAGGGTCCGATCGGGAAGATCGGCATCACCGTCTCCCCGACCAATCACGACAACCTCTACGCCATCGTCGAAGCGAAAGAGGGAGGCCTCTTCCGCTCCCAGGATGCAGGCAGGAGCTGGAAGAAGGTCAGCGACAGCCACGACCTGACCCAGCGCGCCTGGTACTACAGCCGCGTCTTCGCCGACCCGAAGGACGAAGAGACGGTCTATGCCGTCAACGTCCGCTTCCTCAAATCGAAGGACGGCGGGAAGACGTTCAGCTCCATCCGCACCCGGCACGGAGACAACCACGACCTCTGGATCGCCCCCGACGACCCGCTCCGGATGATCGAAGCGAACGACGGCGGCGTGAACGTCACCGTCGACGGCGGCGCGAACTGGACCACCGAAGACAACCAGCCCACCGCGCAGATCTACCGCGTCTCCACCGACACCGCCTTCCCCTACCGGCTCCTCGGCGCGCAGCAGGACAACAGCGCGCTGCGGATCCGCAGCCGCTCCACCGGTCCGGGAATCGGTGAGGACGACTGGGAGCCGACCGCCGGCGGCGAGAGCGGCTACATCGTCGCCAAACCGGACGATCCCGACGTCGTCTACGGCGGCTCGTACGGCGGACTCCTGATCCGGCTCAACCATCGCACCGGCGAGGTGCGCGACATCAACCCGTGGCCCGACAATCCGATGGGGTGGGGCGACGCGGATCTCGCGCATCGGTTCCAGTGGAACTTCCCCATCCTCACGTCGAAGCACGATCCGAACGTCCTGTACGCCGCGTCGCAGGTTCTCCTCGAGTCCCGCGACGCTGGCGCGAGCTGGACGAAGATCAGTCCCGACCTCACCCGCAACGACACGTCGAAGATGGGACCGACCGGCGGCCCGATCACGAAGGACAACACCAGCGTCGAGTACTACGGCACGATCTTCGCGGTCGCCGAGTCACCGCTCGATGCGAAGGTCCTCTGGGCCGGTTCCGACGACGGCATGATTCACGTCACCCGCGACGGCGGCGCCCACTGGGCCGACGTCACTCCGAAGGGAATGCCGCAGTGGATCATGATCAATGCGATCGACGCGAGCCCGTGGGACGCAGGGTCGGCGTACGTCGCCGGCACGATGTACAAGTCCGACGACGGCCAGCCGTATCTCTACAAGACCACTGATTACGGTCAGAGCTGGAGCCGCATCGACGGCGGCATCGACCGCGATCAGTTCACCCGCGTGGTGCGCGTCGACCCGAAGCGCAAAGGGCTCCTCTACGCAGGGACGGAGAAAGGGGTGTGGGTCTCGTTCGACGATGGCGCGAAGTGGCAGCCGTTGCAGCTGAAACTCCCCATCACTCCGGTCACCGATCTCCTGGTGCACGGCAACGATCTCATCGCCGCCACCGAGGGGCGCGGCTTCTGGATTCTCGACGACCTCGGCGTGCTGCGCCAGATGAACGACGGGATCGCCGCCGATTCGATGCACATCTTCACACCTGACCCCACGATCCGGCTTCAGGCGTTCGGATACCGCGCGCCGCACAACCAGGGGACGAACCCTCCGAACGGCGTCGTCGTCCACTACTGGCTCGACGGCGTGAAGAAGGGGACCGACGTGAAGCTCGCGTTCCTCGACCAGGACGGCAAGGCGATCCGCGAATTCAGCGGCAAAGCAGGAGAGAAGGCGCCGAAGGAAGTCGCGGTGGCGATGGGGAACGGAACGCCGTCTCCCGCGGCCGCCGCCGCGGAGAAGGGCGAAGAAGCCGAGGCGGCGGTGCCCGGGGAGAAGGAAGGGCACGTCGTGACGGGAGAGAAAGAGAAGGACAAACTGAAGGACGTGGTGCCGGGGATGAACCGTTTCGTCTGGAATCTCCGTTATCCGGACGCCGACGAGTTCAAGGGAATGATCCTCTGGGGCGGCGAGACGCAAGGACCGAAGATCGTCCCCGGGACGTATACCGCGCGACTCACGGTGGGCGACAAGACCGCCACTGCGCCGTTCACGGTGGTTGCCGATCCGCGCTCGTCCGCGACGCAGGCGGACCTCGAGGCGCAGTTCGCGTTTCTCATGGACGTGCGCAACAGACTCTCCACCGTGAACGACACGGTGAAGAAGATCCGCGAAGTGCGCGCGCAGCTCGACGAGCTGAAGACGAGGCTCGCCGGTCGCGAGGATGCGAAGAAGCTCCTCGACACGGCGAAGGACATCGACAAGAAGATGACTGCGGTGGAAGAAGCTCTGTACCAGACGAAGAACAAGGCGGAAGAAGATCCGCTGAACTTCCCGATCAAGTTGAACAACAAGCTCGCGGAAGTCGGATCGTCGGCTGCGGTCGGAGACAACGCCCCGACGGCGCAGCAGATCGCGGTGAAGAAGGAGATCGACCAGAAGATCGACGCGGAGCTGGCGAAGATCGACGCGGTGTGGAAGACGGACCTTCCCGCGTTCAACGCGATGGCAGCGGAAGCGAAGATCCCCGCGCTGATCGTGACCGAGGAG
This sequence comes from uncultured Acidobacteriota bacterium, assembly GCA_963741955.1. GTDB lineage: Bacteria > Acidobacteriota > Thermoanaerobaculia > Gp7-AA8 > Gp7-AA8 > CAVUKB01. Next base: position 972,186 of record CAVUKB010000007.1, on the reverse strand, counting down.
AAGACCTCATCGAAGTAGAGTGAATCGAGTTGGTACGATCGTCCAGGTCGCATCCCTCTGGAGTGCGGATTTGTAATCCGCCGCGCCGAGCGCGGCTCAGGCGCGGCAGTCGTATCACCACGATCCGGGCAATCGCGAAGCCTTCCTGCGATGACCTCGAACGCTCCGCGTCCAGCCGCAGCCGCCGTCTTCATCGTATCTATCAAGATCTACGCGGCGAATCGGAGGATTCGCACCCCAAAACGAACGTCGCCGAGGGGGCGCGGATCCTCTGATCCGCCTCGACAGTCGTGTTCAGATCGGATCGAGACCATCCCTCCGGCAGAAGCGAAGCCTTTCCGCGATGACCTCGAACGCTCCGCGTCCAGCCGCAGCCGCCGTCTTCATCGTATCTAACAAGGTCTACGCGGCGAATCGGAGGATTCGCACCCCAAAACGAACGCCGCCGAGGGGCGCGGATCCTCTGATCCGCCTCGACAGTCGTGTTCAGATCGGATCGAGACCATCCCTCCGGCAGAAGCGAAGCCTTCCTGCGAGGACGTCGGACAGTGGCGACGTCTGGCTCGAGAGGCCCCACTCGCGCGTCACGCTCGGTTTACCGAACTTTGGGAGCCCCGACTCGCGGGTCGAGCCGCGTGAGCGGATCGATCCACGGTCCGGATGGCAGACCGTGGTCCTTGAAAGGTCGGCCACCCGTACGAGATCGCCAGGCGATCATCGACGACAAACAGTCACTTGATCTGTGTGATCACGAGACTTGCGGCAGCAGGATCGACTCCACCGGCAACCGGTGTAACGGTCAGCGCCGTGCTGCTTCCCACCGGGTTTTGGATGGTGAGTATGGAGTTGATCGCGCTCGTCTCCACGAGACAGCTTCCTGCAATCTGGCTCGTGCCCGTCGCGCGGCCGAAGACCGTGTACGGGAGCTCGACGCCGTTCAAAGTCACCACGAACTGTCCGGGCTCACTCACACTCACGAGAAACTGAATCTGATAGACCCCGATGCTGGCCAGATTGAACGAGGAACTACTGATCCGGGCGATGACCCCGGAGCCGCTGCTGGGCCCATCCTGTGGAAATCCTACAGCTGTACCAGGGGCAACGGGTGCGGCATTGTCGGGAGGCATCAGCGCATAGAACTGCGCGAAGTCGATGAGTCCGTTGGCCCCGGCGGGCCCGGCGGGTCCGATGGGTCCCGTGGCGCCGGTTGCCCCGGTGGGTCCCGTTGCACCTGTTGCGCCCGTTGCACCCGTGGGTCCGATCGGTCCCGTGGCGCCGGTGGGTCCGATAGGACCTGTCGCCCCTGTGGCCCCTACCGGGCCTGCCGGGCCCGCTGGACCTGTCGCTCCTGTAGCCCCTGCCGGGCCTGCCGGGCCTGCCGGGCCAATCGCTCCGGCTGGTCCAATGGGACCCGTCGCTCCTGTAGCTCCTACCGGACCTGCCGGACCTGCCGGTCCAATCGCTCCGGCGGGTCCAATGGGACCCGTCGCTCCCGTAGCTCCCGTTGGTCCCGCCGGTCCCCTGGGACCCATCGGGCCGATCGCCCCGGTCGCATCAATGTTGATGTTGCTTCCCGACGGCGTGATCGTGACGCCGGGGCCTCCCGTCAGCGTGAGCACGCCGCTCAGATCGTTGAGCGAGACGACGCGCTGTGCGTTCTCAGCGAGCAGATCGCTCTTGAAGCTCATCTCGAACCCCGTGGCGTCCTGGCTGCCGTTGGCGACGAGCGATCCTGCGAGGATGGCGCGCCCTTGATCGCTTACCACCGTCGCATCGATCCGGCCGCCGTCCACCATGATCCCGGGCGCGAGATCGCTCGTGCTCACGAGCATCTGCTCCCAGGGGCGCAGCGAGTAGGTCTTCGTTGCCAGCTCCCCTCCAGCACCGTCTCGCAGACGAACCTGCACGAGGGTCTGCACTCCGCTCACTTCCACCATCAAGAAGTTGTAGCGGAAGTCGGCGGTCTGGCTGACCCCCTGGAGCGACGCCTGTTCGCCCTGACCGATGGCGAAGCTCGACGGCACCGCCGCAAAGTAGGCGCCGTTGGTGTTCGCGATCGTGGCCCCGGGCGCCTGACTGTAGATGCGCGCAGAGGCGAGGATCCGCGCGGACGACCGTACCCTCACCGCGCCGAGGACGCCGTTCCTGCCGAAGAGCGTCTCCGCGAGGTTCTCGTAGGTCTTCGTCTGCCCCGCGCTCAAGGTGTCGGTCACCGTGACCGGGTTGGGATTTGCCTGGCCCGCTTCGAGGAACTGGTACTGCACGTCGACGGCCTCGTCGTTTGGGTTCGTCACCCACCCCGTGGTGAGGAACTCCGAACCTCCTGCCCCGAGGACGCGCCCCGCGGCGGGGAGAATCAGGTCGGTTCCCGAGAAGCCGGCGAATACCGGGGTGCCGAACAGGACGAACAACGTGACCGAGACGAAGAGAACCCAATTTCTGCGCGAGCTCATAATTCTCCTTGATGGTAGACGGGACGAGAGGGAAGAGGGAAAGTCGCCACCACGTGGCCAGTCTACACCATCAGGCCTGGACGACTCTGGAGAAGGGAGCCGAGAAACTTGCGGGCATTCGGTCCATCGCTCGAAAAGGGTGACTCGCGCGTCTGGAACGGTTTCCAAGACTTTGGGAGCCCGGATTCGCGGATCGAGCTGCGTGAACGGATCGATCAACGGTCCGAAAGGCGGACCCTGGTCCTTGAAAGTTCGGCCACACCGTGGCCAGGCATCGTGGCCGAACTTTCAAGGATCCGGGGTCGAGCTTCGAGCGGCTCGTGTGCCGACATCGGGATCGTCTTCGCAGCGCAGCTCCAAAAGTTTGGTGAAACGCACCCACTCGCGCGTCACGCACGGTCTACCAAACTTTTGGAGTTCGGATTCGCGGGGCGAACTGCGTGAACGGCTCGATCAGCTGCCCGAATGGCGAACCGTGGTCCTCGAAAGTTCGGCCACATCGTCGCCGAGCATCGTGGCCGAACTTTCAAGGATCCGGGGTCGAGCTTCGAGCGGCTCGTGTGCCGACATCGGGATCGTCTTCGCAGCGCAGCTCCAAAAGTTTGGTGAAACGCACCCACTCGCGCGTCACGCACGGTTTACCAAACTTTGGGAGTCCCGACTCGCGCGTCGAGTTGCGTGAGCGGATCGATCAACGATCCGAAAAGGCGAAGTGCGGCCACACTCATCGCGGCTATGTCAAGGACGGAATGCGAACGGTGAATGTCGCGCCCTTCCCTTCCCCTTCGCTTCTCACCGTGACCGAGCCGCGATGGAGCTCCACGATGTGCTTGACGATGGTCAGCCCGAGGCCCAGCCCGGCGAAGCGTCTTTCGGTGGCCTGGGCGCGTCGATCGAAGACCGACGGGAGGAACTCCGCCGAGATCCCCTCCCCCGTGTCGGACACATCGATGATCCCGAACGAGCCCTCGCGCGACAGACGGATCTCGATCAGCGCATCGGCTGGAGTGAATCTGATGGCGTTGGTCAGAAGGTTCGAGAGCACCTGACTCAGCCGCGCCTCGTCACCCTGGACGAAAACGGACTCCGTCACCTGCTTTCTCAGCGAGACGCCTTTCTCCATGGCGATGGGCCAGATTCCGCTCACGCTGGCGTCGATCACCGTCGCCAGGTCCAACCTCGCTTCGGCGATCGCGAACTTGTTGGTCATGATTCTGGAGACGTCGAGCAGGTCATCGATGAGCCGGGCCTGCGTCGCGGCGCTGGCGGCAATCGAGCGCGCCGCCTCGGTGATTATCGCGACGTCCTGACTTTCTGCCAGCAGATCCGCCCACCCCTTGATCGACGTGAGAGGCGTTCGCAACTCGTGCGAGATCGTGCTGAAGAAATCGTCTTTCGCCTGAATGGCGCGCCTTGCTTCTTCGTACAACTCATTCATCTGCTCGGCAAGCGTTTGCGATCGAAGGTTGGCCATCACGAGATGCCCGTTCGCTTCGCGGAGGGCCTTCGTCAGCGCTTCGAACTCCGCCCGGACGCTGGCGACAGTCTGGAATCGGTTCTCGCGCTCCTCCTTCGCGGCGGCCGCGTCTTTCCGCGACCGGCCCACCTGCTCCTGCTCGCGCCTCTGGTCATCAGGAGGGGGCGGCATCTTTTGTTTACGGTGTTCCGTCATCGTCACCTCCTTCGCGTTCGCGATTTCTTTCCCGGAGGAGCAGCAATCGCCTTCTCGGCGGGATGACCCGTGAGGAGACCATCGTAGTCCGTCAGAGGCTCGCCCATCACAATGCCGGTCCTGTTGATCTCGAAAGCTCGGATCTCTTTGCTGTGTCCGCTGCCTCTCACCTTCACCACCGACATCACCCGCTCCAGGCAACCCTTCAGCTCGATGTAGCGCTGCATGATGATGACGTCCGTGAGGAACGCCGTACCGTGCGGGCTGAAGCGAAGGTCGGTGTAACTGTCCTCCAGCTCGGCGGTCATCATCAGCGTCACGCCCATCCCCGTCAATACGGCGACCATGCGGTACAGCGATTCGCGAAACTCCTCCCGAAACGTCGGCGCGAGAGCCAGCTCGAACCCGGAAAGCGAATCGACGACCAGCCGGCGGGCTTTGAGGCGCTGAATCTGCTCGACGATCTCGTACAGGGCCTCGTCGATGGAGAGATCGAGCGGGCGCGAATGAATGATCCCGACTTTCCCCTGCCGAACCATCTGTCCGAACGCGCGACCCCCCGGGGGCGTCTGCGAATACTCGTAGGGACGTTTCTCGAAAACGGCGAGGACGCCGGGCTCGTCGTTGCGAATCCCGGCCATGATGAACTCCGTCGCCAGAACGCTCTTACCCGAACCGGAAGGACCGGCGACCAGCACGGAGTACCCCTCGGGAATGCCGCCGCCGAGCATCTCGTCCAACTGATCGATGTCGAACGCGAGACGCTTGCGCGACTCGTGCCCTCGCGCGTCGGGAGGACCGACGATGACGCGCGGGAATACGTTGATGCCTTCGCTCGTGATCCGGAACGTGTGCAGGCCGGGGACAGGCGCCTGCCCGCGCATTTTCTTCACCTCGATTTTCCGGACCATCGAATTGCGGTCCAGACTCTGGTGCAACCACAACAGCCCGTCCGCCACCGTGAAGGCCGGATCGTGTTCTGCTTCCGTGTGATGTTCGCTGATGAGAAACGTCGTGGCCTGCCATCCGGCCATCCGGATCGCAAGTTGCTGCACGACGCTCTGCGCCCCGGTCAGCTCTCCGTTCTGCGATCTCTCGGACATCTGCATGATCGTGCGAAAGGAATCGACGAACACCAGTCCGGGGCCGGTCGTCTCGACCTCCCCGACGATTCTCTGGAAGAGCTGATCCAGCGTTCCGTTCACGATGTCCTGCTGGACGCTGATGAAACGGATCGATTTGTCGACGCGATCCAGATCGAAGAAGTCATACTGCTGCTGGTAACGCAGCATCTTCAGCGAAGGTTCGCCCGTGGCCGTGAAATACACGGCTCGACGCTCCGGTGTGGCGAGCCCGAACATGATCTGGTGCGCGAGGGTGGTCTTGCCCGAGCCGGGCGGACCGACGATGAGATTGAAGGAGAACTCCGGCAGGCCTCCGCCCACTATCTCGTCGAGCCCCGGCACAGTGGTCCGGAGCTGCCGGATCGGGACTTTGTCCGTCATCTGTTCTTCCTCCCTGGCGGCCCGTTGATGGAAAACACGCCGCCATACGCCTTTTTCAGGTAGCGCGTCGTGAGTGGTTCCCCGATCAGTGCGGCGAGCAATTCCGCAAACGTCGCGAAGATCGCAGCCGCAGCGTCAGTCGCGATGGTTTCGTCCTGCCTCTCCAGCCAGAGAGTGACCCGGGCAAAGGGTTCATCCGGCGTATGGTTCTCGCCTCTCCGCTCCTCGGCTGGATACTCCCTCTGGACCAGCACGAATGCCCGTTCCCACAGCGCCTCGACCGCGACCCCACCGATGAGCGGGCTGAGGGCGGCGATCAGTTCCTCGTGGGCGAGACGTGCCGCTGCAACCACGGAAGTCGTGCCGGTCGAAGAACCGGCGCGGCGCGTGATCACCCGCACGAAACGCCGGCGCAGGACGGTGCTGCCGTGCGTCACTGTCATCCCGCGCATTCTATCGCGGAGAATGCAAGAATCGTGAAACCGCGACCTCAGCAGTCCGTAGACGACCGAGGAGTGCGGATTCGCAATCCGCCGCGCGAATCGCGGCGCGTGCGCGGCTGCCGCATCACCGCGATCCCGGCAGCAGCGGAGCGGGCTCGCCGAAATCACCGACGCGTCGCGTACACACTCCAAGGAAGACGCGCCCTTCGCGCGCCGAGGGCCGCCGCGGCTTCCGCCGCGGCCGGCACGGCGGAAGCCGTGCCGCCCCTCGCCATGTGGCAGAAGCGGAGCGGGCTCGCCGAAATCTCCGACGCTTCGCGAAAACCACAACTCCCCTCTTCGTCGCGTACAACACGATTCTCGCCGCGGATCCCGCCGAGCGGGATCCGCACTCCTCGGCGGGATCACGTTCGACGCGTGGGGTGCGGATTCGCAATCCGCCGCGACGAAGCGCGGCGCATGCGCGGCTGCCGCATCACCCGCGATCCCGGCAGAAGCGAAGCCTTCTGTGATGGCTTTGAACAATGGAGACGTCTGGTCCGTGCAGGCCCACTCGCGGGTAACTGAGCGGGACGTGCTCCGCTCATCGCTGCCGGCGCGTGACCGTCCCCGCCGCCTCCCAGACGATCCGCCCGTCGACGATCGTCAGAACGCTCTCGGTCGCCGGGAGCCGCTGCGGAGGAACCGCGAAGATGTCCTGGGAGAGAACGGCGAGATCCGCGAGCATCCCGGGAGCGATCGTCCCGAGCTCGTTCTCCCGGAGCTCAGCGCGCGCCGATCCCCGCGTATACGCGACGACCGCTTCCTCTCGCGTCAGCGCTTCTTCGGGATTCGCCGGGTGCATCGTGGCGAACATGATGTTCAGGAAAGGATTGAGAGGCCCGTCCGATCCGAGCGCGAGAGGGATTTCATCCCGCAGCAGCGTGCGCATCGGCTGCGCCGCGTGCGCGAGCTCTGCGCCATAGCGCGGCGCGAGAAAGTCGCCCATGAAGTGCGAGGGATTCTGGACGACGATCGCGCCGAGGGCACGCACGGCGTCGAGCTGTTCGGGATGAATGAGGAAGTCGCCATGCTCGATGCGCGGTCGCAGTGGGCGCCAGAGCTCCGGACCACCGGTCGCCTCCAGCGCGTCGAGGTAGGTGTCGATCGCCCGATCGCCGACCGCATGGACGAGCGGCTGATCGCGCCGCGCGCCGATCTCGCGGAGCATCTCGCGAAGAGTCTCCGGCGCGAAGTTGAGCCGTCCGGTCGTTGAAGGTTCGTCAGCGTACGGACGACGCATCGCCGCGCCGCGCTCGACCGGCGTTCCATCGAGGATCCATTTCGTTCCCGACACGGTCAGAAGGGGCGGCAACGACGCGGGCCGGCGGGCGTAGTCCACCGTGTTCCAGCGCTGCGGCGTGGTCGTCGCGAGCTGCATCACCCGGGTCCGGAGCGGAACCGCGGCGCGGGTGTCGAGAGAAACGAATTCGTCGAGCGGGAGCCACGGCATCACCTGCAGCGTGGTGAGGCCGTATCGAACGGCACGATTTGCGAGATCGGCGAGCGCGTCGCGCCGCTCGGCGTCCGTCGCGAGCGCGGTGAGCCGTTGGTTCGCGACGTAGCACGCGTACTCCTCGAGCTTCCCGGTCAGCCGGCCGTTCGCGTCGCGATCGTAGGTCCCTCCCATCGGGTCGGTCTCGTCCTCCGCGATTCCGAGTGCGCGCAGTGATGCGCTGTCGAGAAGAATGCCGTGACCGGTGTAGGCCTCCAGGAACAGCGGCCGATCGCCCACGATCGAGTCGAAGAGATCGCGCGTGGCCTCCGGGTCGCCAAGCACGCGCTCGCCGATCTCTCCGTAGATCCATCCGCCGGGCGGCACAGTTGCGACCACGCGACGCAGCGCGGCGACCACCTCGTCGAGAGTCGGCTCGGGCGACGGGAGCTCGAGCCGGAAGCCGCCCGGTCGCGCGCCGAAATGCACGTGCGCGTCGTTCAGACCGGGAATCATCAGGCGACCGCCAGCGTCGAGCACTTCCGTCGATGCTACGACGAACGGATCGACCGCCGCGTCATCACCGACCGCGACGATCTTCGCGTCTCGAATCGCGACCGCCTGCGCATGAGGCCGCGCGGGGTCGCCGGTGAAGACGTTCGCGTTCGTGATCACCAGATCCGCAACCGCCGGGGGCTCCGGGGGAGCCGTGGACGTTGACGCGCATCCGACGAGGAAAATGAGAAGAAACGGCACGGCAAGGCAGACGAGCCGCGCGAGACGAAACGGAGTTGCTCGCGGCATAGACCCATGATAAGCCTCGCAACATGCCGAACTGGGTCCAGGCGAATCGTGCCGCACACCACGAACGTGATATTCCCAGGGAAGGCGCCAATCTGCAGCCTACGGGGACTCTGACTGGCGCAACGCCCGCTCCAGCAGATCGCCGATGCCGTGCCGGATCGCCCATCGGCGGAGATACTCCTCGTCCATCCTCGCGCCACTGACACGAATCAGACCGAGGACGTCGCGCCATTGCTGCTCGGAAACTTCGTTCCCCATGCGGTACCAGCGCAATTTCCAGAGGAGGTTGTCCTCGGCGCTCGAGGCGAATATCTGCTCGCCCGGCGCGATTTCGATCTGGATCCGTCTCGAGAACTCGGCACGATCGTAGTCGGCGTCACCTCGAACAAAGAAGTCGATCTTCGTGAAAAATGGGAGGTAGAAAACGTTCACCGCACGTCCGGTTCGGATCGCCTGCCGGAAAGAGGCCTCGTCTGCCGAGAAATCCGGACCGAGGGCATTCAAGAAGGCCGGAATCAGCTGGGGAGTGAGACGAATGGCAAAATCGAGATCGCGTGTGGCGCGCGGCTCGCCGTGAGCGCTCGCTGCTACGCTACCACCCACCGCGTATTCGATTCCTGCCCGCTCGAGAGAGCGTGCGACACGTACGGCAACGGCCGTGGCATCGTCCGCCGAGCTCACCTGGCGTCCGCCGGCAGGTCTCCAAGCACCCGCGCAACGGTTTCCCGCCCGTAGAATCGCACTGCGACGCGGGTTCGCAGTTCTTCCTCCGAGATATCCGGGTGCTCGCTTCGAATTGCCGCTTCGACGATTCCGCGAATCATCCGATTGCCCGATCTCATCAAGGCGAGCCGCTCCGAAGGGGTCATTTCCGCAAGCCTTTCGAAATAGACGCACCTCGCATCGGGAGAGGTGTCGAGCATCTCACCGGACATCATCAACCTCCAGGAATCTATCGTACCTCGGGCTCGTCGACGAGCGGTAGCCGTGCAGTTCAATCGACCATCGTCAAGCAATTGCTTGAATTGCTCAATAAGGTCACCACCGCCGAGGAATTCGCACTTGTCGGTTGCCAACTACCGCGGAGTGCGGATTTGTAATCCGCCGCGCCGACCACGGCTCATGCGCATCCTTCGCATCGCCCCCACTCCCGGAAGAAGCGAAGCCCTCTTTCGCCATCAACCCGAACCTCCTCGCAAATCACACCGCGGCGGAAACCGTAGCCCCGCCCCGCGTGCCTCCCACCACACGATCCGCGACGTTCGCCTCCAACTCCAGCCCCCGAAGCGCGTGCGGACTTACAATGAGCAGTTGATTTGCCATGGTGTCGCGTTCCCGGGCGGCGCCGCTTCGACGAACCCGTCGAGAGGAGAAGGTGCGTGATGAAACCGGGAAAGAAGTGTCTGCTCATTCTGGCCGCATTGGTGCTGGCCCTTCCGGCCGCCGCGCAGACCGGCGATGCGAAAGGCTGCAAAGACGATGCGCTGTTCCCCACCCGCATGCCGAACTACCGAATCGAAAAGTGCGAGAAGAAGGCGTTCGACTCCTACGACTTCTTTACCGTCAAGCCTCCGAAACGGAGGGTGGAAGGGGAACTGACGTTCATCACGTACACCGTCGACCGGCGCGAGGACGAGCGCACCGCACTCGAAGTGGTGCGCAATTACGAGAACGCGCTCCGGAAGATCGGAGCGAAGATCCAGGGGGTGAACCCGACCTGGTGGGTGAACGGCACCATCACGGCCGACGGACGCGAGATCTGGGCCCAGGCCGAGAAGGGGAACGGAAAGATCTGGATCCGGATCGTCAGGCCTAAGGCGATGGAGCAGGTCATCGTCGCGGACGCCGCGGCTCTCGCAAACGACCTGAAGACGACCGGGCACACCGCGGTGAATGGAATCTACTTCGATACCGGCAAAGCCGAGTTGAAGCCCGAGTCGGCGAACGCGGTGGGAGAGATCGCAAAACTGCTGAAGGGCGATCCGGGACTGAAAGTCTTCGTGGTCGGCCACACCGACACGGTCGGCAGCGTCGACTCGAATCTGAAGCTCTCGCAGGATCGCGCCGACTCCGTGATCCGGGCGCTGGTCACCGCGGGAGTCGCGCCGGCGCGTCTACGCGGGTTCGGCAACGGCCCGTTCGCGCCGGTCGGCTCGAATGGGACGGATGAAGGGCGGGCGATGAACCGGCGCGTGGAGCTGGTGAAGCAGTAGACCGCGACCGATCGAAGCCCGCGCCCTGACGCTCTCGCCCGAGACGTCGTCGTGACCCTGTACGGTTACGGCGGATGACGCCGCGTATGGACGAGGCGCGCGGAGCGCAAGCGTGAACTCTGGCGCGAAGCGCGTTCATCCGTCGCTGATGTCCGTAGCGCCTCCCGGACGGAAATTTCTGGTGCGCGCACGGCTCAGCGAACTTCGGGAGCATCGATCGCGACCGAGCTGTCGGCACGGCGCGATCGACTCTCCGAATGCCACTCCTCGGCGAGGACGCGGCCGCACCCGAGGGGTGCGGATCCTCTGATCCGCCGCGAAGATCGTGTCGACGCGTGCAAGACGGAGACTGCGGCTGAGCGCGGAGCGTCGCGCCGCCAGCCGTATCTCTTCTGCCACCGACCTCCTCTCGACCCGCTCCGAAACTCATTCCGCGCGGCGGATCGGAGGATCCGCACCCCATCGGGAAATCCCCGCCGGCGATGCGACCGGGACGGTCGAACCACCGTTTTGCTACTCTTGGCGCACAACAGAGTGCCGAGAGGAGTACCGCGATGCCGGTCGAGCTCACCCGTCAGGGGCTGAAGAAGCGCCGCACGAAGATCGTCGCGACCATCGGGCCGGCATCGTGCGACCCCGGCGTCGTCGAGCGTCTCATCCTCGCCGGCGCGGACGTCTTCCGCCTCAACATGTCCCACGGCGACCACGACTCCCACACCCTCGCCTACCGAATCGTTCGCGAGGCCGCCGAACGCCTTCGCCGACCGATCGCAGTCTTCGCCGACCTCTGCGGTCCGAAGATCCGCTGCGGTACATTCAAGGAAGGATCGATCGAGCTCGCCTCCGGTTCGCGCGTCGTCGTCACCACGCGGGACGTTCCCGGCGACCAGGGGCTCATCCCCTCGCAGTACGAGCCGCTCGCCCGCGACGTCTCTCCCGGCAACCACATCCTCCTCGACGACGGCAATCTCGAGCTCGTGGTGGCGTCCATCGAGGGGACCGAGATCGCGTGCGACGTCATTCAGGGAGGGACGCTGAAGAATCGCAAGGGGATGAACCTCCCCGACGTCGCCGTCTCCGCCGCCTCGTTCACCCCGAAAGACCGCGACGACGCGGAGTTCGCGATCGCGCTCGGGGTCGACCTTCTCGCCCTCTCGTTCGTCCGCCGCCGCAGCGACGTCGACGAGCTGCGCGAGCTGGTGAACGCGAGTGGTCGCGCGGTACCGATCATCTCCAAGATCGAGAAGCCGGAAGCGCTCCGGGAGATCGACGCGATCACCGACGCTTCCGACGCTCTCATGGTCGCGCGCGGAGACCTCGGCGTCGAGCTCCCGGCCGAGACCGTGCCGATCGTCCAGGGGCAGCTGATCGATCTCGCACGGGAGAAGGCGCGTCCGGTGATCGTGGCGACGCAGATGCTCGAGTCGATGGTGACGAATGCGCGTCCGACGCGGGCAGAGGTCTCGGACGTCTCGACTGCGGTGATGCACGGCGCCGACGCGGTGATGCTCTCGGCCGAGACGGCCTCGGGAGCGTTCCCGGTCAAGGCGGTGGAGACGATGGACCGCGTGGCGCGAGAGACCGAGGGGTGGCTGTGGCGCGAAGGAGCCTTCGGAACGATCGGCGATCATGCCCCGGCGCACGCGCCCATTCCGCTGCGCGACGCGATCGCTCGGGCGACCGCGCAACTCTCGCGCGATCTCCTGGTGCGCGCGATCTTCGTGATCACCCAGGGAGGAACGAGTGCGCGGATGGTCTCCGCGGCGCGTCCCGCCGCTCCCGTCCTCGCCGTCTCGGCGAGCCCCGCTGCGTGCCGGGTGATGAACCTTCTGTGGGGCGTGGTCCCGGTGCTGGTGAGCGAGAACGATCTGGATCAGCCGCATGAGCTCGCGCGGCGTCTGGTCGCGGAGCACGAGCTGGCGTCGGATGGAGATGCGGTGCTGCGCGTCTCCGGGTTCCACCCGCTGCCCGAGCGGAGCATTCCGACCATCAGCGTCCTCACAGTGTGAAGCACATCCCCGTGGCCGAGCTTCTGGATACCTGACCCCGGAGGGGTCAGGTATGGTAGCCGGGCGTCGGCGCGAAGCGCCCACCCCCGGAGCCTGGCCCCGAGCACCATTTCGACCACGGAGGGGTCGCGGAAAAATCCCGCCGCCTCCGATGCGACGCGCGCTCGCATCCCCGCATTGATACGATACCGATCGCCGGAATTGGCGACGCGGCGCGACGAAAGGAGAATCCATGCAGAAGCGAACACTCGGAGGCCTCGAGGTCTCCCCCCTCGGCCTCGCGACCTTCTTCACCACTTCGACGATCCCCGGACGAGATCCGCCAGCTCGACGCCGCCTCCGCGCTCGCCGTCGGAGCACGTTACTCCGAAGGCGGGCAGAAGGGGGCTAGGAGTCTGCGCGGTAGAAACCCGGTTCGCGGCAAATCGGCATGATAAAAGGTGAATGGTTAGTAGTAACGATAATATGTTAAGATTAGGTCATGCCGACCACGTATAGGCCATACCGACCGGAGCAGTCGCTGCTGCTTCCGCCCTCGCCATACGAGTGGCTCCCTGAGGGTCACTTGGCGCACTTCGTTTCCGACATGATCGATCAGCTTGATCTGAGTGCATTCTACGAGCGGTACAAGGGCGACGGCAGGCGGAAGCAGCCCTACGAGCCGAGGATGATGCTCAAGTTGATCACCTATTCGTACCTGACGGGAACGTTCTCCTCGCGCAAGATTGCCCGGCGGATCGATGAAGATATCGCCGTCCGGTATCTTGCAGCCGGGAACTTTCCATCGCATCGGACCATCTGCGACTTTCGGCTTGAAAACGTGGACGCATTCAGCTCATTGCTGGTCCAGATCATTCGGACCGCTCAGGAGGCAGGGTTAGTTACGCTCGGGAGGATCGCAATCGACGGGTCGAAGGTGCGAGCGAATGCCAGCAAGCACAAGGCGATGAGCTACGATCGGATGAAGAAGGAAGAAGCGAAGCTCGAGAAGGAGATCGCGGAGATTTTGGCCACAGCGGCGGAAGAGGATGCCCGGGAGGATGCCGAGTACGGGGTTGATCGACGCGGGGATGAGTTGCCCGAAGAGCTCCAGCGCCGGGAAACACGCATCCGAAAGATCAGAGATGCACGAGAGCGACTCGAACAGCGACAGCGGGAACTGGACACGAAGGCTGGTCGCTCCGAAGGCGACGATGATCCGGCCAGGAAGAAGGGTAAGCCATTCAAACGGAAGTTCGGCGTACCTGAGGACAAAGCGCAAGAGAACTTCACCGATTCCGAGAGCCGAATCATGAAGTCCCAGGAAGGATTTCAGCAGTGCTACAACGCGCAGATCGCAGTCGATGCCGATAACCAACTCATCGTCGGATTCGAGATCACACAATCTGCGGCGGACAGCGGATCACTCGTGCCTTTGGTCGAGGTGGTCGAACAGAATTGCGAAACAAGCCCCGACCAGGTTGTTGCCGACACCGGTTACAAGTCGGAAAGCTCGTTCATCGAGTTGGAGGAGAAGAAGATCGATGCGTATGTTTCTCTCGGACGAGAAGGCAAAGAAACCGCAGCTGAGACGACGCTCCCCGCTACTCTGCGGATGAAGCAGAAGTTGGACTCACCTGCAGGCAAGGCGGTCTATCGCCGGCGAAAGGCGATCGTTGAGCCGGTGTTTGGCTGGGTCAAAAACGTTCTCGGCTTTCGACGATTCAGTCTCCGCGGGACGCGCAAAGTTGCCGGCGAATGGGCTCTGGTGTGCCTGGTGATCAATCTGAAGCGAATGAGCGCTCTGGTTGCGGTCGAATAGCCCCGGCAGAGCAGTATCCAACCCCGAAAAGTCCCGCCGAGCAAGTGTTTCGCGCTGCCACCTCCCCGAGAACGGCTCCATCAACCCCAAGGCGCTTCGATGGCCCGGTTCTGCCGCTCGCGAGCGGACGTCACCCGAGATCATCAGGAAGCGCCGAACTTACGTCCTATCGCGCAGACTCCTAGCTCCCGAATCGAACGGACGAGAATCGGCACGTTCTCCTTCATCGGCGCATCGGTGAGCGCGCCGGCTGTTGGGAAGCATGCTATTTGCGCCGGCTGCCTTTGCCGCCGGGCGGTGGCGGGCGGCGCGGGGTCTCGTCGCGCTTCGCGCGGCCGGGACTTCCGCCGGGTGCGCCGGGGCGGAACGGCTTTTTTCGCGCGCCGCCGGCTCGTTCGGAGGCTCCTCGCTCGTGGCGCGGCGCTCCCGGGCGAAACGGCTTCCGGGGCGGCCGCCCCTCCGGACGGTCTTCCGCGAAACGGCGCGGTCGCGGAGCGGGCGCGTTCTCGTCCTCGCCGGCCGCGGGACGGAGGTTCACCGGCTGTCCGCGGAAGCGCGCTCCGGCCAGCCGCTCCAGGATCTGTTCGGCCCGATGCTCCGGTACGGTGACGAATGTGACCTCATCCCGGATCTCGATCGGTCCGATGTCGCGTCCCGGCACGTCCGCCTCGTTCGCAATCGACCCCACCACGTCCGCCGGTCGGATGCCGTCCCGATTGCCGACCGCCATCACCAGCCGCACCCGCCCCTCCGCGCCACGACGGGTGGGAGCTCGCTCGCCGCGCGGCGCCGGGCCTCGCTCGCTTCGGAAGGCCGGCGGGCGCTCGCGCCGATGACCGCCGCCGCCTCGCGCGCCCGGGGATGTCTCCGCGACGGGCGTCTCCGCTGAGAGGCCAGGCACGGACTTCTGCTGCTCGGCGATCGGCCGCGCCGTCGCCGCCAGCTTCGCCGCGGCCGCCGCGACTTCGGCCAGATCGTACGGACCTTCTTCCGCGAGCTGTTCCACGAACTGCACGTAGAGATCGAGATCGCCCTCCCGGATCGACGCGCGCATCGTTTCCTTCAGCGCCGCCACCCTGCGCTCGGCCACGTCGGCCACGGTCGGCATCTTCATCGGCTTGATCGGCGTCCTGGTGAAGCGCTCGATCTCGCGCATCATCTTCCGCTCGCGCGGCGTGATGAACAGCGTGGCCATGCCGCTGCGCCCGGCTCGTCCGGTGCGGCCGATGCGATGCACGTACGCTTCGACGTCGTACGGGATGTCGTAGTTGACGACGTGCTCGATCTGCTCGACGTCGAGACCGCGCGCGGCCACATCCGTCGCCACCACGATCTCGACCGTGCCGGCCCGCAGCCTCCGGATCACGCTCTCGCGCTCCCCCTGCTTCATGTCGCCGTGCATGGCCTCGGCGGGAAAGCCGCGAGCCTCCAGCTTCTCCGCCAGCTCGGCGGCACCGTTCTTCGTGCGCCGGAAGACGAGCGTGGCCTCGCTCTCTTCGATCTCCAGGATCTGCGTCAGCACGTCGAGCTTCTGCCCTTCCGAGACGTTCAGAAAGCGCTGCTCGATGTCCGGCGCGGTCACGGACTTGTGCTCGATCTCGACTCGCTCGGATTCGGGCATGTGACGCTGGGCGATGCGCACCACCGCCGCAGGCATGGTGGCGGAGAAGAGCGCGACCTGTCGCGACGGCGGAGTCGCGCTGAGGATCCGCTCGACATCGTCGATAAAGCCCATCTTCAACATCTCGTCTGCCTCGTCCAGGACGAGCAGGCGGATCGAGTCGAGTTTCAGCGAGCCGCGATCGAGGTGGTCGATGAGCCGCCCCGGCGTACCGACGACGATCTGGACGCCGCGCTGGAGCCGCTTGAGCTGGTGCACGATGGGTGCTCCGCCGTAGACCGGGACAACCGACACTTCCGGCATCCCGTGCGCATACGAATGAACGGCCTCGGCGACCTGCATGGCCAGCTCGCGCGTCGGCGTGAGCACGAGCGCCTGGGTCTCCCGTCGCGAAGGGTCGATCTTCTGGAGGATGGGGAGGGCGAACGCTGCAGTCTTCCCGGTGCCGGTCTGGGCCTGTCCGATGACGTCACGGCCCGCGAGAAGGAGCGGAATGGTCTTTTCCTGAATCGGTGTCGGCGATTCGTAGCCGAGGGCCTCGAGCGTCTTCACGATCGAGTCGGAAAGGCCGAGGGCGGAGAACGGTGAGGTCGATGCCATACGCTCCATCATCTCACGCAAACGCCGGGCCGGGCGGGGGCGGTCGGAGGTGGTATGTGGCTATGGCTTTCGTCCGCCGGCTCAGGCAGGTGAAAGCGAGTGAAGGCGAGGGTCAGGGGGAAGGCGAGGGTCAGAGCTCCGCTTCGGAAATCCCGAAAAAGCGTGCGCAGACGCCGGTCAGTCCGTCCATGCCAGCCGCCGCTTCAAGTGATTCAGCTGATTGAAGGGGAGGATGTGCTCATGCTGGAGGCGCCCAACGACGATGCCGGGCGCGATGCCTTGCTTCGCGGCGAACGCCTCAACGCGCTGCGCCGAGACTGGACGGACGTGCGTGAACTCGTCGAACGCGTCATCTGGAATCAGCATATTGCCCGCGAACGCATCCGCTTCTTTTTCCTGCGTGGAAGTTCCCTGCCCGTTGTCGACGAAGATGCCCTTCTTCGGGTGCAGCAGGACGTGTGCAGCTTCATGGAAAAACGAGAACCAGAGTTGGTCATCGGTCTTGAAGCGCAATGTGAGCTGGATCAGCGCCCGCTTCGTCGTGAGCCAGCGTGCAGCGCCGGAGACGGATGCGCTCGGAAGTTCGCGCACGAACAGAACTGTGACTCCGGAACTGGCACACGCCTTCTCGATTTCCGAGCGGAACAGCTCCGGCTCCGCCGTAGTCAACGTGCGGCAGTACTCGAGCGCGTTCCGAAAGGCGGTCGCGTCATACGGCGCTGCCTTCTCGCTCGCTGCCTCGATTTCACCCCTGCGAAGCCAGGCCGAAACTGCGAACCGGTTGCCCTCCTTCGTCAGTGACCGGCGGAAAGCGACTTCCGGCCGGTTCCAGGTGGCCTCCCAGGCGGAAACGGACGCGACACCAAAGAACGAGAAGAGGCCTTGAACGTAGTCGATCTTCTTCGCGCGCGTTTCGATCCAGCCTCGTTTCGCCATTTCCTTGCAAGGGAACCGGCCAGCCCACTCGACCGTCTCGGGCGCGATATCCGCAGTGTCGCGCGCCTCCTGGGCGAGCCAGGTCCGGTATGCCGTTTCGCGTGCCAGCCAGAATGACGCCGGAATGCCGAGTACTGTCTCCAGCTGGAATGCCGTCTCCGGGAGGATGGCCGTCTTCGCCTGGACGATCTCATTGATCGTCTTCGTGGGCCGCCCCATCCGGCGTGCGAGCTCCGCCTGAGACATCCCGATCTCCTCCAACGTCTCGGCGAGTGTGTCTCCCGGCGGGGAGACCCGCGAGGGGGCGTACTGGGTCCTGGGGAAATCAGTCATGGTAGTCCTCGATCGAAAGTACGTGGAGCGCTGTGACCGACTTCCAGTCCAGCCCTCCATCGGGTTTGGTCGGCGGCGGCTCCTGCGCCGGGCGGAAGATGATGCGAAAGCCTCCGTGCGCGCGGACCGAGAGTTGCCCCGTCCGGCTGCCTTTCAGTTCCTCGCATCGCGGGCCAGGGAGCAGTCCGATCACAGCGAGATTCTCCGCAGCGTTGAACTCGTCGAGCCGCTGCCTGATCTTCTTCATGCCTTCGGCTCCAAAGCGCTTCTGCAGCAGCTTGTCGCTGTCACACAGGTTCCGAAGGGCCGTGTTCTTGAATGATAAGTCCACTCGAGATCAGGCATATTAACCTCTGGGGTTATCATGTCAATAGCAAGTGCCAGTAACGGCTCCACCCATCACGATATTGCCTTCCGCGGTTCTCCTGGCAACTTTTCCCGATGCGCTCACGAGCTCGTGCATTCGACTTGCATGACCGCGCTGCGGGAGGAGTTTCGATGGCCAAGGCAGCGCGCCCAGTCCCCGAGGGGTATCACACCATCACGCCGCAACTGACGCTCGACGATGCCGCAGGGACGATCGAGTGGTACCGGAAGGCGCTCGGCGCGGAGGAGATCAGCCGCAGCGTCGGTCCGGACGGGAAGATCATGCATGCCGAGCTGAAGATCGGCGACTCGAGGTTCATGGTCAACGACGCCATGGGTGGCAGCAAGGGGCCGAAGAGCTTCGGCGGCTCGGCGGCCGGGTTGTGGCTCTTCGTCAACGACAGCGACACCCTCTTCGCGCGCGCCGTCGGCGCAGGAGCGAAGGTGCAGATGCCGATCGACGACCAGTTCTGGGGCGACCGCGCCGGCGCCGTCGCCGACCCGGAGGGGTACGTCTGGTGGATCGCCACGCGGAAAGAGGACCTGACGGACGCGGAGACGAACAAGCGGGCCGAGGAGTTCTTCAGGAAGATGGCGTCGGAGAGGTAGAGGCGGGAGGCTCGAGGCTCGGGGCTCGAGGCTCGGGGCTCGGGGCTCGAGGCTCGGGGCTGGGCTCGGCTCGTACGAGGTTCTCGCGTCGTTGTCAGAGCACCCGCGCCAGAACGTTCACCTTCACGCGCCGCGCGGCGCGCTGGTCGGCGGTGAGCCAGGTGGCGCCACTCAGCGATGCGAGAGCAACGTAGATCGCGTCATATCCCGACAACTTCCATTCCAGCGCATAGCGAGCAGCGAGCTGCAGCACCTCGTGTCCGACCGGGATGTGGGACATTCCCAGGGACTCGAGAAGCTCGACGGCCTCCTGCACCTTTTCGGCAGTGGCGCCGCGCATCCGACAGAGGACCGCGAGACATTCAGCCATGAAAATGTCGGGAACCAGGAACTGCTGCGGCGCTCGTTCCACTTCGTCGAGAACTCTCGACGCCGCTGCCGCGAGCGGCTCGTCCGGCGCGAACCACTTCAGCGCGACGGAGGCATCCAGAACGATCACGACCGGATGTTCCTCAGCAGATCGAGCGTCGTCTCTCCGGCGGGAGCCTTGAATTTCAACTCGCGGATCCTCGCGACGATCTCTTTTCTCTTCTCGTCCGCGTCGCGATCGGCGAAGCGTTTCTGATAGTCCTCGAGGCTGATGAGCACCGCCACCGGGTGCCGCCGCTGTTCCACGAGCACCGGTCCGGAGCCCTTCTCGAGCTGTCGCAGCACCTTCCCGAGGGATTGACGCATCTCGAGGGCGTTGATCGTCTTCATGACAATGAGCTTGACATGTGACAGGTCAGGTGTCAATGGATGATGAGACGCGGTGTCGTTCGTTGCCGGTGGCGTGTAGGGAGCCGATGTCGCGCGCGCGAGCGGACGATCCCTTCGTGAGATCGCCTCGCGGCTCGGTGCCTCGTCGCGGAACGCGTACGCCCGCTGTGAGCGCGGTGACGCCGTTCCGACCGTCGAGAAGCTTGACGCTCTCCTGAAAGCCACCTCGCCGAACTGTGATTTCGTGACCTGAGTCTCCGGGAGTTGATGTGCCGATGCCCTCCCCTGCGGTTCAAGTGAGCGTCTCCGCAGGGCGTTCGATCGGATCGAAGAACCGACAGGCGAAGGCCTGGCCCGATTTCCCCGTAGTCCGGGCCCCATTTTTCCGCGTCGGCCTAGGAGTCTGCGCGATAGAAACTGTCCTGCTGCGAAAACGGATCAGCGGTCCAAATCCGTCCGGATTTTCGGCGAGTAGCCACCGCTACGCACCTCAAATCCGAACGAATTTGGCCTCGCTGCTCCGCTTTCTCGCTACGGACGTTTCTACCGCGCAGACTCCTAGGGTGTCTCCGGTTGTCCGAAGGACCCTGGGGTTCTCCGGGTGATAAACTCACCCGATGCAGCCGCCAGTCGATCGCGAGGAGCTGGTCACGTGGCTCGAGGGCCTCGAGGCGGCCAATGCTCGCCAGAAGCGCTCGGTGGCGACGATGACGCCGGAAGAGAAGTTGTCGCGAATCGGACGGCTGATGAGGTCGGCGTCGTTGTTCGATCTCTCTCGTCGTGCCGAGGGTGATCGAAGGGTCCGCGAGATCTGGCGTCAGTTGCGGTCCCGAATGGAAAAACTGTGACGGACGATTCCATTGATCCTCTTCGTGCAACGCTCGCCGACCTGATGCGCTGGATCGATGGTGAAGGCCTCGAGGCGACGATCATCGGCGGCGTCGCCGCGGGGCTTCAGGGCCAGCCGCGATTGACCGAGGACGTCGACGCGGTGGTGATCGGTGCCGACGCTGAGTCTCTGATCGAGACCGGCGCCCGCTTCGGCTTCGTTCCCCGCATTAGCGACGCCATCGAGTTTTCCCGCCGCACGCATGTCCTTCTGATGCGCCACCGCTCCGGTGTCGAGCTCGACCTGTCCCTTGGCGCGCTTCCCTTCGAACGCGAGGCGATCGAGCGGGCGGAACGAGTCGACGTCCGCGGACTCGAGATCTCCATCGCCTCGGCCGAAGACCTCATCATCATGAAGGCACTGGCCCGCCGCCCGCAGGACATCGCCGACATTGCCGGCATGGTCGACAGTCACAGTGATCTCGATCTCGATCGAATCCGCGGCTGGGTTCGCCAGTTCTCTGCCGTGCTGGAGATGCCTGAGATCTTCGACGAGCTGCAGAATCTCCTGAAGCGACGCAAGCACTGAAGCTGATCTCTCCTGCACGAAGACGACTTCTCCGCGAATTGAAACGGCTCGTAGCCGCGCCGGGTGACGAGGTACACCGCTCCGCGAAACTCGAGTCGAAGTGGCCGTGCGAGCCGATCGAGGGTCCCTCTGATTTCGCGAAATGCCGAGGGTCCTGATCCTCGTGGAACAGGTCCCGAGTGAACACGCCGCCTCTGGCAGTCTCAGACGACCATTCCGGACGACCATGGAGGACACTCCGCGCCGATACAGCACAACCGAAGTGCCGCTACGACAGCGGCATAGGGGGACGAACCGACAGGCGAAGGCCTGGCCCCATTTCCCCGCAGTTTGAAATTCGGATTCTTCGGCTTGCTCAACCGATGGAACTGCATCCCCGGATTCACCGATCGATCTGCAGATCGACCGCAGTGGTCTTCACCGCTTTCTGCTCGTCGCCGTTGCGGGACGTCAGGCTACCGGTGAAGGTGTCCGCGATGAGAAAGGTCCATTCGTCACCCACTCCTTCTCAGGGCTGTCATGGGCCCCCCGAAGATGCAACGAGGACGCGAGAATGCCCCCGACGGCGTTGACCCCGATAGGACAAGGGCATATCATCTGGCCAATCACCCCTCCTGCTTCGGCGGAGGGCGCGGGGCCGCCTCACGGCGGCCTCTGCTTTTTTCCGGCCATGAAGACGATCTGCTACATCGATGGTTTCAACTTCTACTACGGCTGCATCAAGGGAACGCCGTACCGCTGGCTCAACCTCTTTCGCTTCGCTCAGGCGATGCTCCCGAAGAACGAGGTCGTGCGAGTGAAGTACTTCACCGCGATGGTTAAGCCGTCCTCCTCCGACTCCATCAAGCAAGTCCGACAGCAAACCTACCTCCGCGCACTCGCCACCGTGCCGGAGATCGACGTCTTTCTCGGGTCGTTCCAGTCCCATCCCGTTCGCCGGCCGCTGGCCAGCGGCAAGGGAACCGTCGAGGTGATTGACATGAAGGAGAAGGGCTCCGACGTGAATCTCGCGACGGAGCTCCTCGTCGATGGATTCCTGGACAACTTCGACGTGGCCGCGATCGTTTCGAACGATTCTGATCTCGTCGCACCTGTTCGTGCGGTGCGCAAGCATCTCGCGAAGGCGGTCGGGGTGATCAATCCCCACCGGAGGCAGTCGGTCGCATTGCGGAACTGCGCAAGCTTCGTGAAGGACGTCCGCAAATGGGCGCTGACCGACTCGCAGCTTCCTACCATCCTCGAAGACGCGAACGGCGCGATCCACAAACCTACGGGCTGGTGAAAGCTCGCGCCTTCGCCGTTGCACCGAGGTGCAGGCTTCATCATTCCCGACCCTTCTTCGCTTGAGTTCCCCACGAAGGCTCCGCACAGAAGGAGCGAAGCGTCGTCGGTCAAGACCATCCAGTCGCCGATGAGGGCGAACTGGGAGCACGGGCGCGAGATATATGTCTCTGTTGCCTCTCGCGAAAATCGCGGCGAGCGCGACGCTGAGTCTCTGATCGAGACCGGCGCCCGCTTCGGCTTCGTTTTAGCGACGCCATCGAGTTTTCCCGCCGCACGCATGTCCTTCTGATGCGCCACCGCTCCGGTGTCGAGCTCGACCTGTCCCTTGGTGCGCTTCCCTTCGAACGCGAGGCGATCGAGCGGGCGGAACGAGTCGACGTCGAAGGTATCAATTCGAGGTCGCTCGACCTGAGCGTCCGGGCGACCAAAGTTTAAAGCAGCCTCCGCGGACGGCGCGATCTCGGGAGAATCAACTCGCGAGGGCTGCGGCCTCTTCGAGGGACCAGTTCGACCCGCCTTCTCT
Organism: uncultured Acidobacteriota bacterium; assembly: GCA_963741955.1. Classification (GTDB taxonomy): domain Bacteria; phylum Acidobacteriota; class Thermoanaerobaculia; order Gp7-AA8; family Gp7-AA8; genus CAVUKB01. The sequence continues at coordinate 949,364 of CAVUKB010000007.1, read as the reverse complement.
GCCGAAAAGCGCCAGGATCTTCCGGATCTCACTCTCAATTGCCGCCTCCGGAACCACCGATTCGATGATCACCGGGCATTCGGCTGGGAGCAACGGCGCGACCAGCTGAAACGCATAGATCGCCAGCGCGCCGAGCGGAAGATGTTCGCCCCGGAGACCGACTTCACTCACGTGGATCTGCCTGAGTCGGTCGCCGAACTCGAGCGCCATCCGCATTGCAGTGGCCATGGTTGGATCGATCTGACGGGCGTGTCCGAGGTCGAGGCAGAACGATGCCTCCGGGAACTCGGAGAGGAGTTGCCGAACCTCTTCCAGCGTTCGGCCGTTCGGTTTCCGGTTGTCCATGTTCTCGAGGCAGAGGCGGCTTCCGAGCGTGCGCCAGAGCTCCGGTGTCTCGACAATCTCGGGATGGACGATGATGGGCCACTTCGCCGGGAGATCGGAAAGGAGCTCCAGGACCCGGTGTTCGGAAAACTCGCGCAGCTTGCTCGGAGCGTGGATCGAAATATACGTGGCGCGCGTGAGATCGAGATTCCTGAAGCCCAGGGCCAGCTGCGGAAGCTCGTGCTCTCGCAGAGCGGACAGTTCGATCGCGCGAAGTTCGGGACGCGCATTCTGAAGCGATACTCCTTTCGCGAAGTCGCCTTTCGCGAGAGCCCCGGTCGAGAATCCGACTCCCCGCATCAGAACACCCCCACCTTTCGAATCAGTCGCCGCAAATCCGGATCGTCGTCGAAGAACAGCCTCTCGATACCGTCACGGAATTCCTGGCTTCGGTCCCGAAGTCGATTATAGATCTCATTCGATGGCGCCTGCTCGAAGGTGACCTTTTCAAGCACCTCCCGTTCGGATTCGTCATCGAGGATCGAAAGAAAGAAATCATACGGCCCCAGAATTTTCAGGGCCGTCTCGGGATACGGAAGAATCGTTCGAGCCAGCTTTTCCAGTGGCTGCAGGTTGCTCTGTTCACGGATGAAGTCGGCCAGGAGAACGAAGAAGGCTTCGTCGTCTGAAGCACCCTCGAGTGGAACCGGCCTGAGGATTTCGGCGGAAAAGCACGTTAGAAGTCCGGCTACGAAGATCAGTTTCCTGGAGAATCGAAGCTTCACATTTCGAATCGCCCATCCCTCTCCCGCTCGTTCCCACATCTTCGAAGCGAAATCCGAAGCAATCGTGCGCCAGTAGCGCACCACATCGTTCAACAGAAAATGTGGAATGCGGCTTGGTTTGCGGTCGGAGCGGCTGGCGATCGGACGATCGTGAACTACGTACCGAGAGAGGACATTTCGGATCACCCGTTCCCTGATTTCGGGGTGAGTGAGCGCCACCGATTCGGTCAGGAGGAGCACCCGCCTCGTGAGATTCTCGTTGGTATCACTCGTACCGCCGATGTGATGAACGAGCTCGTGGCTGTCGACCAGGGAGCCGAACGTCCCGGTCGGTCCAGGAGACTTGATCTCCATCTTCGCCAACTCGCTTTCGATACCGCGAGCAAGCTTGAGATGGTTGGGATCCGAAGGGCCGTCGATGAGGAGAATCCAGTCCAGATCGCTTTTCCCAGTCACCTCACCTCGACCGTACGAACCTGTTGCGATGATTGAGGTCGAAGGATCGTCGAACTTCGCGAGAGCCGTTCCGATCCGGCGCAATTCCGTCTGCGTACGTTCGGCGGCCCGGTCAATGGCATGCCACTTCGTATCGCAGCTCTGCTCCAACCGCGCGATGAATGGTTCGTCCACATTGTCAGTCTGGCACAGATCAGGACCCGTAGCAGAGCGAGAAGTGTCGGCCGAGTGGATTTCCAGAGAAAGAGAACAAAAACGCCGCCTCGCGGCGGCGTTCGCTCGATTTCAGTTGGTTGCGGGGGCAGGATTTGAACCTGCGATCCCGCCTTGCGGGATTATGAGCCCCTCTCGAACTCCGCCGGATCGAGACCCTCTCTTTGCAAAGAAACGCCGCCTCGCGGCGGCGTTCGCTCGATTTCAGTTGGTTGCGGGGGCAGGATTTGAACCTGCGATCCCGCCTTGCGGGATTATGAGCCCAACCCGAATTCGGTGGGGTCGAGGCCGGTCTTCTCGAAAAATCCGCAGCCTCTCTTCTGCGCTTTCAATTCGATCTCTCGCCGCCGCGCGTCCGCGTACGTTTCGAATCTCTCGACGTGAGCCATCTTCCAGGGGGCGTACCTACGCGTCCATCCCTTGTTCTCGTCCGAGTTGTGCTGCTCCAATCGGCGACCTGGATCTTCGCTGATTCCGATGTAGAACCGACGACCTCGCTCGCTCCAGAGGACGTACAACGAGTATGGCTGTTGGCTCACCCGTGACATGTGAAACAGGAAACGCCGCCTCGCGGCGGCGTTCGCTCGATTTCAGTTGGTTGCGGGGGCAGGATTTGAACCTGCGATCCCGCCTTGCGGGATTATGAGCCTTTCTCGAACTCTGCCGGATCGAGACCCTCTCCTTGCAAAGAAACGCCGCCTCGCGGCGGCGTTCGCTCGATTTCAGTTGGTTGCGGGGGCAGGATTTGAACCTGCGATCCCGCCTTGCGGGATTATGAGCCTTTCTCGAACTCTGCCGGATCGAGACCCTCTCCTTGCAAAGAAACGCCGCCTCGCGGCGGCGTTCGCTCGATTTCAGTTGGTTGCGGGGGCAGGATTTGAACCTGCGATCCCGCCTTGCGGGATTATGAGCCCCTCTCGAACTCTGCCGGATCGAGACCCTCTCTTTGCAAAGAAACGCCGCCTCGCGGCGGCGTTCGCTCGATTTCAGTTGGTTGCGGGGGCAGGATTTGAACCTGCGACCTTTGGGTTATGAGCCCAACGAGCTACCAGACTGCTCCACCCCGCGTCACTGTCAACATCCGGCGGTGCCGGTTGCTTCCGCGCCGTGCCCACTGATTCCGGGCCGCGCTCGCGAGGGGGGATTATCTCCGTCGTGCCCTCTCGCGTCAAGGACCCCGAGTAACGGCGCGGGCGGCGCGGGTATTCCGCAGGATTTTCGAATTTCGAATTCGCTCCGCTTCTCCCCCAGGCTCCCCTTCCACGCGCGAATCTGATTCACGCGGCGGATCGGAGGATCCGGACCGGAGGAGAAGACGAATGCAGAATGCAGAATTCAGAATTCAGAATTGAGAAGGGAGAACGGACAACGGAGTCATTTCACGGGCGGCGCCTGAATTGCCCGCCGGTGGCGCCTGAATTTATCGTGCCTCGCCGCTCGCCTCCCCCCCTCTCCGCTCGTCGCTCCCCGCTCGTCGCTCCCCTCCCCCCTCCCCGCTCGACGCCGCCCGGCTCGACCCTTTCCCCTTCTCAATTCTTCATTCTGAACTCTGCATTCTGCATTCGTCTTCTCCATTCTGCAGTCGTCTTCTCCTCCGCGTCACATCCGCTCGGTTCGGATGACCGGACCCAAACGTAAACAGGGATTAAATTATGGAAGGGAGTCGCCCCATGGAGGTGGAATCGTGCCTCGGCGCCTCGCGACGAAGCTGATTCTCGCGCTCGCAGTCATCGCCCTGATCGTCACCACGTTCTCGCTCTACGCCAATCTGAAGAGCCAGGAGCGCCAGCTGGTCGAGAGCATGGTCCTCGGCGCCGACCAGCTCTCGCGCAGCATCACCAGCGCGACCTGGCAATCCATGCTCGCCGACCATCGCCAGGCGAGCTACGAGGTGATGAAGACCATCGCCGACAAGCAGGGGATCTCCCTGATCCGGATGTTCAACAAGGACGGGCGCCTGATGTTCTCCACCACTCCGACGGAGAAGATTCACGTCGATGAGAGTGCGGAGGTCTGCTCCCCCTGCCACGCCGCGGCGAGGCCGCTGGTCAAGGTCGACGTTCCCTCGCGCGCCCGGATGTTCCGCCGTCCCGACGGCACCCGCGCCATCGCCATGATCACCCCCATCTACAACGAGCCTTCGTGCAGCCAGGCTTCGTGCCACGCGCACCCCGCCAGCGTCAGAGTTCTCGGCGTTCTCGACCTCACCCTCGACGCGTCGCGGATCGATGAGGACATGAGCGCGATCCGGCTCCGCACCGGCCTCCTCACCGCCGGCGAGATCACGCTGATCGTGATCTTCCTCCTGATCTTCACCCACAACGTGATCGACAAGCCGATCCGCCGTCTGATCGCGGCGACGAAGTCGATCAGCGAGATGCAGCTCGACCAGCCGATCGAGATCCGCTCGAGCGAGGAGTTCGAGCATCTGGCGCGATCATTCAACCTGATGCGCGAGCGGCTCAAGCTCGCGATGGACCAGAACGCGGAGTTCACTCAGAAGCTCGAATCGAAAGTCGAGGAACGGACCCGGCAGCTCAAGATCGCCCAGCAGAAGCTGATCCAGACCGACCGTCTCGCGTCTCTCGGCGAGCTCGCCGCCAGCGTGGCGCACGAGATCAACAATCCTCTCTCCGGTGTCCTGAATCTCTCCATGCTGATGCAGCGGATCCTGAAGGACGACGGCATTCCTCCCGCACGGATCGCCGAGTTCCGCCGCTACCTCGAGCAGGTCTCGACCGAGACCTCCCGGGTCGGCCGGATCGTCTCGGATCTCCTCTCCTTTTCCCGCCGCTCGAAGCCGCAGAACATCGAAGGAGATCTCAACGCGGTGATCCGGACCACCGTGTCGCTCGTCGCGCACAAACTGCAGCTCGCGAACGTCGCACTCGACCTGCAGCTGGACGAGAAGCTCCCCACGCTTCGCTGCGATCCGTCGCAAATCCAGCAGGTAGTGATCAACCTTCTCCTGAACGGCGCCGAGGCGCTGAAAGGAGGAGGGAAGGTGACGGTGAAGACCTCGCACGACGAGGAGCACGTGCTGCTCGAAGTCTCCGATACCGGCGCGGGGATTCCCTCGGAGCTTCTCTCGAAGATTTTCGATCCCTTCTTCACCACCAAGGAAGAAGGCAAAGGGGTGGGACTCGGACTCGCGGTGGTGTACGGGATCGTGAAGGCACACAACGGAGAGATCGAGGTCACCAGTCACGTCGGCGAAGGAACCTCGTTCCACGTGTCGCTGCCGCGCACGAACGACGTCGCGGAGACCACCCCGTCGGCGCCCGCGGCTGCGAAGACGGGATTGGAAGAGTCGCGGTGGGTCTGATCGCGGTGGTGGAGGCAGGAATGGTGGAGGCGAATGCAGCGGCCTGGGCTTCGCGGTCCCTCGAGTCGGTTCTCGGCGTCGCAATCCGGCGGCTCGAGCCGCTTCCCGAGCCGGAGTACGCGTTCGATCCTGCGCGGTCCCAATACAGTTCGACCCTGATTCTGCGCGACGCGATCCCGCGCCGCCCCGCGGCCGCGGAAAAGCTCCTCGTCCTGACCGAACGCGATCTCTTCATCCCCATGCTCTCGTTCGTCTACGGACAGGCGCAGCTCGACGGACCCGCAGCGATTCTTTCATTCGCCCGGCTGCGTCAGGAGTTCTACGGTCTTCCCTCGAATCCATCGCTCTTCCTCCTGCGTGTCCGGAAGGAAGTGCTGCACGAGATCGGACACGCCTATGGCCTGACGCATTGCGAGAACCCGCAGTGCACCATGGCTCTTTCGACCGACATCCGGAAACTCGACGCGAAAGGCGACGGCTTCTGCGGCGACTGCGAGCTGCTTCTCCACGACGCGCTCGCAGCGTCACGCACCGCCGCCGTTTCGCAGGACGGAGAACCCGATCGTGAAAAAGCAGTGGGAAATTCTGATCGTTGACGACGAAGACGTGATGCGCGAATCTCTGGCGGCCTGGCTGGCCGAAGACGGCTACACCGTAGGGACGGCAGCGTCCGGACGTGCCGCAATCGAGAAGGCCGCCCTGACCGACTACGCGATCTACTTCGTCGACCTGAAGATGCCTCCGGGGATGGACGGCATCGAGACGATGATGGAGATCCGGAAGCATCATCCGGATGCGGCGGTGATCATCATGACCGCATACGCGACGGTCGATACCGCGATCAGCGCGATGAAGGAAGGGGCGCAGGAGTACATCGTCAAACCCTGCAACCCGGCCGAGATCTCGCTCCTGGTCGAGCGGATCATCAAGGTCAAGAACCTCCAGCGCGAGAACCTGATCCTCCGGAAGAAGCTGACCAGGCAGTACAGCTTCCACGACCTGATCTCCAAGAGCGCGCGGATGGTCGAGATCTTCGACCTGATCCGGGAGGTCGCGAGCCTCCGGAGCACGGTGCTGATTCAGGGCGACAGCGGCACGGGGAAGGAGCTGATCGCGCGCGCGATCCACAACAGCGGTGATCGCGCGAAGCGGCCGTTCGTCGCCGTCTCCTGCGCGGCGCTCGCGGAGACGTTGCTCGAGTCGGAGCTCTTCGGCCACGAGCGCGGCTCGTTCACCGGAGCGGTGGAGCGGAAGCGCGGAAAGTTCGAGCTCGCGGACGGAGGAACACTCTTCCTCGACGAGATCGGCGACATCTCGCCGAAGCTGCAGGTCGACCTCCTGCGCGTCCTGCAGGAGCGGAAGTTCTTCCGGGTCGGCGGGAATCAGGAGATCCGCGTCGACGTGAGGGTCATCGCGGCGAGCCGGGTGAATTTGAAGGAAGCAGTCGCCGACGGCACGTTCCGCGACGATCTCTATTACCGGTTGAACGTCATCAACATCCACGTACCGACCCTGCGCGAGCGGCGTGAGGACATCCCCCTCCTCGCGCACGAGTTCGTCGAGCGCCTCTCCCACGAGCTGGGGAAAGGGATCGGCGAGCTCTCCGAAGGGGCGCTCCGGCTGCTGATGGACTACGACTGGCCGGGCAACGTGCGCGAGCTGGAGAACACCATCGAGCGCGCCCTGGTGACGGCAAAGGGTCACGTCTTGAGTGAGGACGACTTCGCGTTCCTCCGTCATGAAGCCGGCCCGTCGAACCACTGGCGCGTACCGGACAACCTCTCACTCGAGGAGGTCGACCGCCAGGTGATCGAAGCGACTCTCCGCCGGACCGGGGGAAACGTCACCGAGGCCGCGGCCAGTCTCGGCATCGACCGCTCGACGCTCTACGATCGGATGAAGAAGCACGGGATCGCGCGGGAACAGATGGCGTGACGGGCCGGGGGGGGCGGGGAGCAGAGATCAGGGGTCGGGGGTCGGGGGTAGCCCCGTAGGGGCGATTGACAATAGCCCAGGACGAAGTCCTGGGGTCAGGATGGCGATCCCAATACAATCATCCCGGTCATCACGAGCCCCGGAGGGGCGATTGACAATAGCCCAGGACGCAGTCCTGGGGTCAGGATGCCGGTTCCCATACAATCATCGCCATCATCCCGAGCCCCGTAGGGGCGATTGACAATAGCCCAGGACGCAGTCCTGGGGTCGCATCAAGCGTCGTGTAAAATCGATGAGCCCCGGAGGGGCGATTGAATCGAGGAGTTGATACCACGATGGGACATACCTTCACGAGCTGTCTTGTGCACTGCATCTTCAGCACGAAGAACCGTGAACCCTTTCTCGAGCGAGACCTTCGCGAGCGACTCTGGCCCTTTATCGGAGGCATTGCTCGCGAGAACGAAATGCGCGCTCTGGAAGTCGGAGGCTATTTCGACCACGCGCACATCCTTCTTTCGATCCCCGCGAAGATTTCCATCGCGAGGGCGATGCAGTTGATCAAGGCCGGTTCGTCGAAGTTCGTGAAAGAGACATTTCCCCGTGCGCACGGATTCGCATGGCAGGAAGGATACGGCGCGTTCAGCCTCAGTATCTCCGCGCGGGAGAAGACCGAGCAGTACATCCGTAATCAGGAGAAGCATCACAAGGCGAAGACGTTTCAGGAGGAGTTTCTGGAGTTCCTCGACGTCCACGGGATCGAATACGATCCGAAGTACGTGTGGGGATGACTCAATCGCCCCTCCGGGGCTCCGCAACCATGGTCTTTCCGTCGTCATCCCAGGACTGCGTCCTGGGCTATTTTCAATCGCCCCTACGGGGCTTTGCCACCGCGAGCTTTCCGTTGACACCCCAGGGCTGCGCCCTGGGCTACTGTCAATCGCCCCTACGGGGCTCCGCCTCCGCGGTCTTTCCGTTGACACCCCAGGGCTGCGCCCTGGGCTACTGTCAATCGCCCCTACGGGGCTTTGCCACCGCGAGCTTTCCGTTGACATCCCAGGGCTGCGCCCTGGGCTATTTTCAATCGCCCCTCCGGGGCTGTCGAACAGGGATTTCGTCCGCACGTCACCCCAGGGCTGCGCCCTGGGCTATTGTCAATCGCCCCTACGGGGCTTTGCCTCCGCGGTCTTTCCGTCCGGAATCCGTCAATCGCCCCTGCGGGGCTACCGCATCTACGGGTCGAGGAAGACGTCGCCGAGGACGTCGTCGAGACGGTCGGGGGGAATGATCTCGGAGAGATTCTCGACCGGCGTTCCGCCGTCGGCGAGCGTCGCGCCGAGGCCCGCCGATCCGAGTGCGAGCTGCAGCCGTTCCACTTCGCGCAGCATCCACGAGCGAGCTTCTACCGGAGTGAGGAGGTGTCTCGTCTCCGGCGGGTCGCTCTCCGGACGGATCTTCAGTACCCACTCGTCTCCCGCGTCACCGGTTGCAATCACTTCGCCGGCGACCGGCGACTGCACGCGGAGCGTGATCCCCCTCTGCCGAACGATCCATCCTTCTCCGTTCGCGTGGAGTCTCGTCCCGGGCCGTGGAAGCTCGAAAGACTCCCGCTCCCCGCTCAGTCGCCGCCCGAGATCGTCGAGTCCGATGGTCATCGTCCCGTCCTCTTCGGGGCGCACCCAGGTATGGCCGCGGTGGTAGAGCCGGTCCGCAGGGAGAGCGAATCCTGCCACCGCCGGCTCCAGTGCTCCCGGACGTGAAGGGTGCTCCGCCTCGAGACGGGCGTGATCGGCGCAGCGGTCACACCGGAACGCATTGACACAGACGCGGGAGGCGACGTCGCCCACGATCTCGTGCCGGCACTTTCGCGCGGCGGCCGGGAGATCCTCGAAGTCGGTGTGCCAGCGGATCGCATCGACGCGGCCCTGCCGCAAATCGCGAATCGAGCGGAAAAGCGAGATGAAGAGCGTCGAGAAGACGATCACCAGCACCAGGTAGAAGACACCCAGAAAGATGATGTGGGGCGCGTCCCAGTTGAATTCATAAATGCCGGGAAACATTCAATACCTCCTCGACCTCATCTCTGCTGGAGCTCCCGCTCCTGCGGAAAGAGGGTCAGGTAACGGAACGAGACGGAGTAGAGAATCACCCCGTAGGCGATCACTGCGGCGAATGCCGCGACTTCCTGCCAGCTCGGGAAATAGAGCATGAAACGATCGAACTCGAGGGTCGGGAGCGCGAGAGTCTGAATGGTCATCACGAACCGGTTCAGCGCCACACCTGCGCAGACGAGAACGGAGGCAGTGACCATCCACCCCGTGCTCTCCCTGGTGCGCCGTGACAGGAACATCAGTCCCGGGACGAGCCCGAGCAGGACGATCTCGGTGAAGAGGATCCAGCTCCCGAATGGCTCCCATCCGTAGAAGCGCGCCGGGACGATTCCCGTCCGCGGTGCGGTCCCGTTCAGCCATCCGAGCGTGTCGAGGCTCTTCAGCCCGACGTAGACGATCAGCAGCCAGCCGGAGATCTTCGACAGCAGCTGCAACACCTCCTGCTTCACGAGAGTCTTCCTGGTGATCTTCGAGACCGTCCAGGTGGTGAGGAGGACGAAGGCCGGTCCGGCCGCGATTGCCGAGAGGATGAAGAGGAAGAACGTGGTCGGCCAGATCGCGATCCCTTCGCGGAATGCGAACGGCCGACCCTGCAGAACTCCGTACAGACCTCCGAGCGATCCCTGGTGAAAGAACGAGAGGAACGCTCCCGTCGCAGCGAGGATCGGCATCGCCTTGTGCAGCTGATGCTCGAAGACGAGATACGACGGCACCTTCCGAACCTCGCGGTTCTTCAGGATGATCGGGAGATATTCGATCGCCAGCACCGTGAGGTAGCACGTGATGCAGAACGTCACCTCGGTGAGCATCGAATGGACGTTCGGATGCCAGAACGTGAACCACGCACGCAGGGGCTGGCCGACGTCGACCATCAGCACCAGCACCGCGCCGGAGTAGCAGATGAAGCCGATCACCACCGCACTGTTGATCACCGCCTTCAGCTCGTGACGGCGGAGGATGTAGAGGAGGAAGCCGGTGAAGAACGCACCGGCGCCGAGCGCGATCACGGTCAGGTCGAGGAAGATCCAGAGGCCGAACGCGAAGCGGTTGTCCATGTTGGTCTGGTTCAATCCTTCGACGAGACAGAGACCGATCGCGAAGACGCCAACCGCCAGCAGCACTGCCCACGGCGCCAGCCACGCCAGAAACCTTCCGCGGGAGCAGCGCTGAACGCCGCGTCGGATCAAGGCTTCAGACACGAGACACCTCCTTCTCCCTCTGTGCGAGGTCGCCATCTGCGAGACGGCGCACCCAGGGCCGGCGCGAACGGTAGAAAATCTTCGTTCCGGTACCGAGTCGGGCGAGAAGGCGGAACGCATCCCGCTGTTTCGCGGCCTTCGCCACCCCGCTTCCGGCATCGTCGAGATCGCCGAAGACGATCGCGCGGGTCGGGCAGGACTCCACACAGGCAGGGACGTAGTCCGCGGGATCGATCTCGCGCTTCCCGGCGACCGCGGCCTTCGCCTTCGCCGCCTGCCAGCGCGCGTGACAGAGGTTGCACTTCTCGACCACGCCGCGCATCCGGACCGAGACGTCGGGATTCAGCGTCGCTTCCATCCCGGCAGGCCACTTCGGATCGAACCAGTTGAAATAGCGGGTGTGGAACGGGCACGCCGCCATGCAGTAGCGGCATCCGAGACAGCGGGCCGGGATCTGACTCACCACCCCCGTCTCCGGGCTGACGTCGACCGCGTTCTGCGGGCAGACCGCCACGCATGGCGTGTTGGTCTCGCACTGCTGGCAGAGGACGGGGATGAACACTCCGCGGCCGTCCGCAAGATCTTCGCCGTTCTCGGCGCGATAAACGCGCATCCAGGTGAGGCCGGTGCGGTCATTCGCTTCGGGCCGCGCCGGCGGAACGTTGTTCTCCACCGCGCACGCCGTCGCGCAGGCGCCGCATCCGGAGCAGCGATCGAGGTCGATCACCATGCCGTAGCGATGATTCGGTTTTTCCGCGGAGCTCATTTATCCCTCCACCAGTCGTGCCGCCGCACGACGCCATCCGAGCGATCCGTCGACGCAGAGATCCAGAAGCGACGTTCCGCGAGCGGGACCGTCGCCGAGTGCCGGAGCATCGGGAGCGACTTCCAGCTCCACCACGCCGGGGAGCACCGCCCGGTCGATCAGAATCCGTACCCGAGCCGATCCCGACGCCGTCTCGATCCGCGCCATCCGTCCGCTTCTCATCCCGAGGTTCTTTGCGGTCGCAGGATGGATCGCGGCGGTGCCCGGAATGCGGCGGAGTCCCGATTCGCGATAGAGTTTCGTCATCAGCGGCGAGACCACCGCGGTGGATGCGACGTCCCGCGAGGCACGCGGTACGACGGTGAGATCGAACTGCGGCTCCCGCATCGACTCGATCTGCTCGTCCGCCAGAATCGCGCGAAGAGCCGGGCCCTCTCCACCGAGGAGGGATGGAGGCGCCGGGAGGGCCCCCTTCTCCCCTCGCCACCGGGCCCCGGCCACCAGGGCATCGAACATCACGTCGGAGCCGAGATCGCGGACCGCGGTCTCAGACCCATCGAATGGACTGGAGACCCGACCCTCACCGCTCCGCTGGATCCGATCGGCACGCAACCGGATCAGATCTTCGGTCCGTCTCCACTCCCCGTCGAGCGGGATTCCGCTCGCAGTGGCAAAGGCGCGGATGAACGCGGCCGGGTCGGTCGTTCCATGGACCGGCTCGGCGATCGCGGGAGAGATCGCGAGCTCCGGGCGAGGCGACTGGTACGGTCCGGGAACCTCCGCCACGCTCTCGAGGAACGTGGGGGTCGGGACGACGTAGTCGGCGCGCGCGGACGAACCGGCGAGGAACGGACTCAATGCGATGACTCGGGCCCCGCGAAGGAGTTTGCGCTCGATCGCGGGCCAGGGGATGGGAGCATCGCCTGCCGACGCGTCGACGATGAGAAGTCCGAGCGATCGATCCGGAATGCGATCGAGCTCCCGAACGGGCGCGAGCTCGGCTCCTTCCACCGGCGCCGGGAGCTCGTTTCGAACCACGATGCTTCCGTCGGGACCCGCAGTCCCGAGGATGATGTCGAGCGCCAGGATCGCGGCCTCGGTCGTCGCGCCGAATCGGCCACCCGCCGGATCTTCACCGGGAAGCACGAGCGCAGCCGTGCCGGCCGTCGCGAGCTCGCGGGCGGTCGCGACGACGTCATTCGGATCGAGTCCGGTGAGCGCGGCGACCCGGGCCGGAGTGAAGCCTGCCACGATCTCTGCGTACTCGCTGAAGTCAGGCCGTGCCATGGCTGCCGGAGTGACGGCACCGGCCGCGATCAGCTGACGGCCCAGGCCGAGGGCGAGAATGCGCTCGGTTCCGGGGCGGAGCGCGAGCCAGCGTTCCGCCATCTGTGCGGTGGCCGAACGGTGAGGTTCGACCTGAATGATGCGGGGCGGCTCTGCACCATTTCTGAGAGCGAGCAGTTGCGGAGCACTCGCCCCTTCCAGCAGCGGTGCACCGAAGCTGAGGATCGTTCGGGAATGCTCGAGGTCGAGCGCGAGTGGGGTCAGGTCTCCGGAATTGGTTCCAAGAGCCATACCGAGGCTGACCCCGTCACGCCCCGGCGACGGAATGTACGTGCCGCCGCCGGGGACGCGAGCGAGAACGACGCGCCACGCCCACGAGACGCTTCGTTCAGGACGAAGATCGAGTACGGCCATCCCTCCGCGAGCGCGCGTCCCCGCCGCTGCGGAGGCGAGCACTGCATCGAGCTGCACCGGGATGCGCCTGAGCCCCTCGGGGTAGCGGACCAGACGAGTGGGGCGGGAGAGTCGAGCCGGATGAAATCGAAGGTGATGGGCGGTCTGTCCCAGCGGGCAGAGTGGCGCAGCGCCGGCGCTTGCAGGATGAAGGCTCACCGGAAAACCGCCGACGCAGCGGGCCTGTGCCGCACAACCGGCCGGGCAGAGCGCGCAGCTCACCGGTCTGGTGCTTCGAGGTCCCTCAGGAGGTCGAGGCATCCAGCTCCAGTTCTGAGTCCAGATCGCGAGGTCGTCGATCGCCTTCCAGGGGGCGGGAGAGATGGCCGTTCCGGCCACCGCACCTCCGGCGAATCGGAGTACGTCTCGCCGAGTCAGGTCGAATTTCATGGATTCACCCCATTCACTTGTGACAGGTGAGGCAGCCCTCGCGAACTCCCCGTTCGCGATGGCAGCGTGCGCAGTCGTGCATCTTCATCCCGGGAGCCGCGACGTCACGGGCGAGGAGGATGCCCGGACCGTCGATGTCGCGGCTGTAGGTACTGATCCGGTCGACCGCGAAAGGCCGCAGCCGCGTGCTCGTGCCTTGCGCGCCGTGGCATTGCCGGCACTCGAGCTTCGCGAGCTTCAGATGCGCTGCATGGGAAAAGTAGACGTTTTCGGGTTGCCTCGAGTAGACGAGCCACGGCACTTCGCGTCCCGGTGTGACGTACTTCTCGATGAAGCGTTTCTCCTCCGCGGTCTCACCGAGAGCCGAGGAATGGCAGCCGGCACACTGTTCGAGCGTTGGAAGGCCGGAGAAGTTGCCGTCCTCTCCGAGCGAGTGGCAATCCTCGCACGCGAGGCCACCGGTCTCGCCGGTGTGGATCGCGTGATTGAACTGAACCGGCTGCTCCGCAGTTCGGTAAAGAAGTTGCGGAAATGCGATCCAGCCGAATGCGAGCGCAGCCAGCAGGCCGGACCCGAACGTGATCAGAGATCGAATGGTCACCACGTCCTCCGCCATCCCGTCGGGGATGAAAAGAATTCAGTGAAGAGCGCCACGAGCTGTTCGCGGTCGAGCACGGGAGCGAGCGGACCGACGATTCTCCCGCCGTCGGCGAGAAGCGTCGCTCCGCTTTCGTCGCGCGTCGCGACGAGGTCGTGCGCGTAGTGTGAGAGGCGCTCCGACTCGTCGCGGATCCACTCGGGGGCGAGAGCGCCGGGAATCAATCCCTCACCGGAGAACGAATGTGGAGACGGCGTCTGCGGCTGCTCTCCTTCGAACAGCCACCCCGCACCGTAAGGGTCGGCGGTCAGCCTCTCCGGAACGGTACGGAGGTGAAGGTTCGCGGAAACCGAAGCGAGAGGGTTCGGGAAGACCAGCTGCAGGTCGACTCCCCGGACCGTCAGTATCGCCACGGGACGGCCGGTGGTTCGGGTGAGGAGATAGTCGATCTTCTCGACCGAGTCGACCACGCGCGCCAGAAGCGCGTCGATTCCGACGTGGCACTGGCCGTCCTCGGCGATGCAGAGCCACATGTGGTTCGGCGCGTAGGCGAGGTTCGTCGGAACCGGCATCCCGTCGACCAGTGGTGGTCCGAGGGATCCGGGATGCGGCGCACATTTCGGATCGCGCGAGTCGGAGGGAGAGGCCGGCACGGGAACCCGGCCTCCGTCATCCGGGAGCGGCGCGCCACGATCCGGCTGCCGCCGCCCCTCGGGATCCGCAAAGGAGAGATAGAGCTCGCAGTAAAGATGACCGTCCGACTTACATCGCGACATGAGTGCATTGCTCGCCGGTACGTATTTGGGGACCGCCGCCGCTGCGCAGTACTCCACGTTCCGCTCCCTCAGAAACGGGCACTGCATGCGGGATGCGCCAGGCTGCGATCGGGCGGCGGAACAGAGGACCCACTCCGGCGAAGAGCAGCGCTCGGAGGTGACGTCGCTCCCTGCGTCGAGAATGAGCTTGCGGTACTTCGACGCGTCGCAGTACCTGCCTCGGGATTCCCTCAGAAACGGGCATTGCATGGTCCCCTCCAGTCGCCGAACGGCGTCCGGTGAGAAATGGTGTTACTTCTTCGGCTGGTGTTCTTTCTTTCCGCCGTCGGCCATGGTCAGACCGAGTCCGGGGACTGCGAACGCGTGGTCGTCGAGGGGGCGGGACACTGCCGCCCGGTGGGCGAGTCGCGCGAGGACCTCGGCTCCGATCCCCCAGAGGACCGCACCGACACAAAGGAAGGTCACGACACCGAGGACGACGTTGGTGATGTTCAGCCACATCGTTTCAGGGTCCATCAGGTCGATACCGAACACGTTACACCTCCTGAATTTCCGGCCGGGCGATCCGGCCTCGCGCCTCGCTCCCGGGCGGTCCGGGAGCTCGCGTTCACTGACGGAAAGGTCAAGAGTCGTGCCGCTTTCGACGGGTACAAGGTGGCGATGCGTATACCCAGCCGCTGCAGTCGTTTATGTGAATTTCTGTTTACTTATTAGAGAGCGGGGGCGGCAAAGGCTATGTGGCCATTCCCGACGAGGGTGTAGGGGAATCCGACGGGAGGACTTGCGGTCTTCACACTCTCAGTGACGCCGATTTTCCAGGAGAGGGGATCAGCCCTGATCTCCGAGGGGTGCGGATCCTCTGATCCGGCGCGATCATCGGGTCGAAACCGACGAAGACGGAGACTGTGGCGCTCCGCGGAGCGTCGGTGGGACTCGCGATCCACGCGAGCGCGGCTTCGCCTCTGCCGACGGCGCCCTCTCATTGCGCTCGAACGCGATTCGCGCGGCAGATCGGAGGATCTGCACCCCCCTCACGGGGAAGCTGCCTGCGGAATCGTCGGCCGAACCGCGAGGTTGACGATTCTGATGCTTCCGAAGACGCGATCCGGAGTGAGGACGGTCCTTCTCGCCGCGGCGATGAACCTCGGGATGAGCGACCGGTTGGACGCGCTGCGCTTCCTGCGCGTCCCCGCGATTCACCTCATTCTGCGGCGACGCGCTCGCGGATCGTGCAGAGATCCGGAGTGCAGACGAAGAAGCAAGTGACATCGATCATCGATCATCTATTATCTATTATCTGATATCTATTTAATGAATGTAATATACGATGATAATAGATCTTAGATAATAGATAATAGATAATAGATGTCACTTTCTTTTATAGATTGTTTCGATCCAGGCAGAGGTGTCGATGAACTTCGTACTCCACTTCTGAAATTGTTCCGGGAGCCCGGCCTTCTTCATCTCGTCGAGAGTCTTCCCCTCGGCCATCTCTCCACGGACAATGCGAGTCGTCTCCACGAGCATGCTGCGGAATGCCTCGAGATCGGCGATGCTTCCGAGCGGCCCGTGACCGGGGATGATCTTCGCTCCCGGCGAGGCCTTCTCCAGCGCGGAGTCCACTGCATGGATCATCCCGTCGACGTTCCCGCCGTTCTCGAGATCGACGAACGGGAACATCCCGTTCCAGAAGTCGTCCCCCATGTGGATCACGTTCGATCCGGTGAAGAAGATCACGCTGTCGCCGTCGGTGTGGCCGTGCGGGTAATGAATCACCTCGATCTCTTCTCCGTTGAAGTGGATCGAGAGTGAGCGGTCGAACGTGACCACCGGAAGCGCGTTCTCCGGAAGCGCGTCGAAGTGCATTCCGTGCACGTCCTCCGGCACCTCGAGACGCTTTCGGACGTTCGTCTGCGCGATGACCGGCGCTTCCAGGCCGAAGACCACGTTCCCTCCGGTGTGGTCACCGTGGAAGTGCGTGTTCAGGACGAACTTCAGCTTGCCGGGATTGATCTCCTTCAGCGCCGCATGGATCTTCTCCGCGAGCGGCGCGAACTGGTCGTCGACGATCAGCACGCCGTCCGGCCCGGCGGAGACGCCGATGTTTCCCCCCGCGCCCCGGAGCATCCACACGTTTCCGGCGAGCTTCGTCGCCTTCACCTCGACTTTCGACCAGTCGGTCTGCGCGAGAGCGAGAGTCGGAGCGAGAACAGCGATGGCGATGAATGTGGCGATGCGCTTCATTCGTACCTCCAGAGCGAACGGCGATTCGGTCGAGAAATTGTACACGCAGCCCGGAGGCGCCGCACGCCGCGGTCGGCGTTCGGATCGTGGCCGATCGTCAATCGCGGTTCGATTCGCACGCCTCCGGAGTGCGACGGGACGTTCGCTCTTCACGCTCACCCTTGCGCCTCCTTCCTCTCCGGCCCTACCTTGCTCATGGAAGGAGCGACCTGATGAACGACTCCGACGAGAAGTTCCGGATTGAACGGCGTGACGTCCTCAAGCTCGGCGCAGCCGCCACCGTCGGCTTCCTCGCCCGCGATCTGGTGGCGGGTGAACCGAAGGCCCTGCCGCCACTCCCCGACAACCACATCACTTCCGGCGCGATGCCGACCCGCAATCTCGGGCGCACCGGCTACCGTGTCGGCATCTTCTCACTCGGCGGCCAGGCCTCGGTCGAGAAGCCCGACAATTTCGACGTGGCCGTCCCCATCGTCGAGCGCGCGCTCGACCTCGGTGTGAACTACGTCGACACCTCCGCCCGCTACGGCGGCGAGAAGCGATGGAGCGAACAGTACGTCGGGCGGGTGATGAAGCACCGCCGCAACGAGGCCTTCCTCGCCACGAAGACCCACGACCGCACGCGCGAGGGTTCACTGCGGCTTCTCGAGAAGTCGCTCCAGCTCCTCCAGACCGACCACATCGATCTCTGGCAGATCCACAATCTCTCCCGCCCCGAGGAGATCGATCGGATCTTCGCGCCCGACGGGGCGGTGAAGGCACTGATCGAAGCGCGGGAGCAGAAGATCGTCCGCTTCATCGGAGTGACCGGCCACGCGGATCCCGGCGTCCTCCTCTCCGCAATCCGGCGCTTCCCGTTCGACACGGTGCTGATGGCGGTGAATGCCGCCGACCCTCATCACCTCAGCTTCCAGGAAGAGCTCCTCCCTCTCGCGGTAGAAAAGGAGATGGGGATCATCGGGATGAAGATCCCTGCCCGCGGCCGGATTCTCGGCGCGCTCTCCATGCCGGAAGCGATGCGCTACACCCTCTCCCTCCCGGTGTCGACGGTGATCATCGGATGCGACAGCATCGCCCAGCTGGAGGAGAACGTCCGGATCGCGAAAGGGTTCACTCCTCTATCGCAGCCGCAGCTGGCGGCCCTCACCGCGAAGGCCGAGCCGGTGAAGAAGGAGGCGCTCTTCTTCCGGCGGTGGGAGACGTAGAGATGTGGAATACACCCCGAGGGGTGCGGATCCTCTGATCCGCCGCACGGATCACGGCACGCACGCGACCGCAACATCAACCTCGTCTTCGGCAGAAGCGAAGCCGGTCTCCCAATACGCCACGAACGCTCCGCGTCCAGCCGCAGCCGCTGCCTTCATCGAGCTCAACACGATCGTCGAGGCGGATCGGATGATCCGCACCCCCATGGCAAACACAGCGTGAGAAATGCGGGCTAGTCCAGGGCTAGTCCACCGTGATCGACTTGCTCACATTCTTCGGCACGTCGGGGTGCACGCCGTGGTCACGGAAGCCGATCTTCTCGAGATACGACTGCTTGAGGAGCGACATCCGCAACGCGAGCCGCTGCAGCACCACCGTCGCCGAGAAGAGCACCATCAGGTTGTCGCCAGTCCGCGGAAGGGTGATGCAGACCGACTGATAGCGGGGGTTGTCCGCCGGCGGCTTCGTCACCGCCTGCCGCAACGCCGCATTCTCCTCGGCGATCATGACGCACGCCGCACCGCGGATCTTGTGCGTGTTCACCTGCGACACCGTGAGGTTCACATCCGTCTCGTCAGGGCCGGTGACGAAGATCAGAGGATAATCCTGATAGAGCTCGGAGATTCCGTCGCTTCCGGCGTTCACCCGATCGAAGATCACCCGCTCGCGTGGATCGAGAGAGAACGGGGTCGCGGGAGCGAGCACCGCATCCGAAAGTGAAGCGACGATCTTCCGTCCCGACTGCAACGGCAGGCCTTCGGCGGCGGCGAGCCGCAGCGCTTCGTCGGTCCGTCGCCCGATGGCGCGGGTCAGACGGATCACGCCCTCCAGCCCGAAGATCGTGTTCACGCCGAGAATCGTGTTCGGTCCGTGCTTGAACTCGGAGGCCTCGAACCCCTCGGTGTGATTCAGCACCACCTCCCGGATCTTCAGCGCCCCTTCTTTCGCAAGCGCGAGGAGACGTGTAGCGAGGATGTGCATACTCGGAGAGAGGAAGAGGAGCTTGGCTGCGGCTTCCACGTCCTGTTCGGTGCAGGCGAGCGTCTCCCGAACCAGGTTCGAGAGCTCTCCGATCCGCTCCGATCGCGACTCGAGCTCGTGGCGCAGAGCCTCTCGTGCCGCAGAGGCGAGGTCGAGCTTGTCGACGCGCCGACGTCCGAGAGCGATCGCCAGCGAATAGAACATCGCCATCTGATTCATGAAGCTCTTCGTCGCGGGGACGGCGATCTCGGGACCGCAGCGAAGCGGAAGGACAGTGTCGCACTTCTCCTGTCCGAGCGTGGATGAGACGTTGTTCACGATCGCGACGCGGCGGATGGGAAGTCCGCTCCGGATGACCAGATTCATCACGTCGACCAGATCCTTCGTCTCTCCGCTCTGGCTCACCGCCACGACCAGGTCGTCGCGCCGGAGAGAGCTCGCGAAACGGCCGCGAAACTCGCCTGGAAGTACCGGGATCAGCTCCGCGCGCGCGAGCTCGTTGAAGAACACAGATCCCGCGAGCGCGGCATGGTACGAGCTGCCGCAGCAGACGACGAAGATTCTCCCGCCACGATGAAGACTCCCTTCGCAGGCATCCAGAAACGACTCCACCGCCGAATCGAACTCCGTCATCTCCTCCCGCTCGATCATCACATCGAGGAGACGAACCGAGAATAGCTCGTCGCGGTCGCGCGCCATCGCCATCAGATCCGCGAGGAGTCCCGACTCGAGACTCACCAGGCGCTCGCTCAGCTCGGGTATGGTCGCGTCGATCCCCGCTTCCCGGACCGCGGCAGGAATGCCCGACACCAGGCGCTTCCACGACGGGAGCGTCATCAGCGCATGGAAGCGCTCCCGGATCCGGTTGTCGTCGTATTCATCGCGGAGCTCCTGCAGCGTCCTCTGGATCGCGGCGCGGTCGTCAGCGCCGATCGCGTGCAGGTAGGGAGTCAGCGCGTGCGACGCTTCCGATCCTCCGCTGAAGAGCGACTCGATCCGGCGGCAGGTCTCTTCCTGCGCGGCGATCTCCTGTTCCATGAACGATTCGTACTGAGGAAGAAGAGCGGCGTCCTTCGCCTGCAACCGGCTTCGCGACGGCTGGCGCTCGACCGCCGCTCCGGCGGCGAGAGTGCCCCGTGCACGAATCGTGTGAACCCGCCACGAGTCGGGGGTGTACTCGATGAGCTCTCCCTCAGCGAGGGGAACGAGCACGCGCGTGAGCTTGAGCACGGACGAAAGATCCGACGAGGCGATCGCGAAGTCACCGTCCTTTTCGTCGTGTCCGAATCCGAAGTAAAGACTTGACCCCTCCTTGATGGCCCAGAGGACGCGGGAGACGGGGTCGACGATCACCGCCGCGTACGAGCCCTTCAGCTTCGCGCTCGCCGCGACGATCGCAGCGCGCATTGCTTCGCGCCTCGCGACGCCGTCAGTCGTGACGCCGCGCCTCTCGAGCTCACGAGCGAAATAATGCTCGACGGCATGGACCACCATCTCGCCATCGTTGTCGGAGAGGACCCGATGCCCTTCGGAGAGGAGCCACGCCTTGAGGTCATCGCAGTTGGTGACGTTGCCGTTGTGCGCGCCGTACAGGTGGGTTCTGCAACGGACCTCGTGCGGCTGTGCGTTCACTTCGTCGACCGAACCGAACGTCGCCCAGCGAACCTGTCCGCACATGATCGATCCACCGAGCGCGACGATCCCGAGCTTGTCGACCATCACCGAGGGAGCGCCGACGCCTTTGCGAAGCACGATCTCTTCACCCTCACCCTGCACCGCTGCGCCGGTCGAGTCGTAGCCGCGGTACTCGAGAGTCTTGAGGAGCTCCGCGGCAAGGATGCCGAGGTCTTTTCGATACTTCCCGGTCGTGAGTCCGATCACACCACACATTCGATGAGGTCTCCTTCGACGCTCTCCCGGACTTCTCACACCGTCTCTGCTGCGGAGGCGGGGTGAGAGAGCCGGGCCGGAGGCGATTCTATTTCGAAATGGCCGGGCGGCGGCCGGGAGTTGTCGCCCTTTCGGAAGAAAACTGTGTAGGATTCGCGGAGCATCAATTGCCCGCTGTCGAGAATCCCGAAGGAGAGCCGATGACTGCCAGACCAGGTGTCCTCACCCGCCCCGCAATGATCGTCGCCATCACCCTCGCCGTCCTGTGCGGATGCACCACCGGCGTGGTCACGACTCCCGCTGCCGTTCCGGTGGCAGCGGCGCCGGCGAATCCATCAGCGGCGCTGCTCAACAGCGTGCTCTGGTACCAGACCGCGCCGGAAGCTGCCGCTTCCTACGTTCAGGCGTATGCCGCGGCGACGACGGAGCTCGATCGCGCTCTGGCCGATCCGGCGTGGACTGCTGCGCTCGAACAGACCGGCGACTACCAGGATCTTCCGCCGGCGGTGATCCTCGACATCGACGAAACGGTTCTCGACAATTCACCGTACGAAGCGCGCCTGGTCCGCGAGGGGAAAGCGTTCGATCCCGCCACGTGGACGGCGTGGGTGGAGGAGGCGAAAGCGAAACCTCTTCCGGGGGCAGTGGAATTCACCCGCTATGCGGCAAGCCGCGGCGTGATGGTCTTTTTCGTGACCAATCGAAACCGGAGTGAAGAGGGGCCGACCCGGCAGAATCTCCTCGCCGCCGGATTTCCTCTTTCCACAGGCGTCGACAACGTCATCACCCGTGGTGAGCTGAGCCGGACTCCGACGAGCGACAAGGGCGAACGGCGGGCGGCGATCGCAGGAGAGTTCCGGATCCTGCTTCTCTGCGGCGACTCGATCGGCGATTTCGTTTCATCCGCCGGAACCGCGAACGAGAGCGATGTTGCCGCGCGACATCCCGGCTACTGGGGAGAGCGCTGGATCGTGCTGCCGAACCCGATGTACGGCAGCTGGGAACGGCAGGCGACGAAAGGGGCGAAGACTCCCGCGGAACAGACGCGACAGAAGATCGAAGCGCTCCGGACCGACTGATCGCAGGCCGCCCGGGTCCCCACATTGGCGCTGCGGGACACTCTCCGGCCGAAGTCGGCATCACCGTTGAAAACGTTTCTTCGGGGAGGTGTCGATGAGCGGTCCCGGCGGGAGGGTGCTGGTCGCAGACGACGACGATTCGATCCGCACATGGATCGGGATCGAGCTGGCCAGACAGGGGATCGACGCAGACTTCGCCGCGTCGGGCGATGAAGTCCTCCGTAAGATCCGCACCGAACCGTATGCGACGATCCTCCTCGATCTCCTGATGCCCGGCATGAATGGCTTCGAGGTGCTGCGCGAGATCAAGGCGCTTCATGCCGCCCTCCTCTCCCGGATCATCGTCCTCACTGGCGCATCGGAATCGACGGTGCGCGGAGTCGAGAAGGGCGACATCTTCGGATTGCTCCAGAAGCCCGTGGGCCGGGACGAGCTCGTCCGCATCGTGACCGACTGCATGAACGGTCGCCGGCCTCCGGAGCGGTCGTCGCGCTGAACACCGCCGGTTGTGATATATCGCGTCTCATGCGCGCGATCGTGATCACCCAGCCGGGGGACGAGTCCGTCCTCCGCATCGGGCAGGTTGCAGCCCCCGAACCGGCAGCCGGTGAAGTTCTCATCGACGTGCACGCCACGGCAGTCAACCGGGCGGACCTTCTACAGAGACAGGGACTCTATCCTCCTCCGCGCGGTGCATCGGAGATCCTCGGGCTCGAATGCGCCGGTCGTGTCGCGCGCGTCGGCGAGGGCGTTCGAGACTTCCACGCCGGCGACCGCGTGATGGCGCTCCTGCCGGGCGGCGGATACGCGGAGCAGGTCGTCGTCGATGCGGGGTCCGTGATCCGGATTCCGGACACACTCCCCTACGAGGAGGCCGGCGCGATGCCCGAGGTCTTCCTCACTGCGTTTCTGAATCTGTTCCTCCTCGGCCGGCCGCCGGAGGAAGGTTCGGTTCTCGTCCACGGCGGGGGGAGCGGCGTCGGAACCGCCGCGACCATCCTCTGTCGCGAGGCGAAGCTCCGATGCTTCGTCACCGCCGGAAGCTGGGAGAAGTGCGATCGCTCGATCCAGCTCGGTGCGACTGCCGCGTTCAATTACCACGAGGAAGATTTCGCGGAAGCGGTGCGCCGGGAGACCGGAGGCCACGGCGTGAACGTCATCCTCGATCACGTCGGTGGGAGCTATCTCTCGCGCAATGTCGCCTCTCTCGCCGTCGAAGGGAAGCTGGTGATCATCGGCGGGATGGGAGGCCGGAAGGGCGAGCTCGATCTCTCGCTTCTCCTCTCGCGAAGACTGCACGTGATGGGATCGACCCTGCGGAGTCGCTCGAAGACGGAGAAGGCGTCGATCGTGTCGGCGTTCGTGGAGCGGTTCGGGGCCACGCTCCAGGATGGAAGACTCCGTCCCGAGATCTACCGGGTGATGCCACTCGAGCAGGCGGCGGAAGCGCACCGGATGATGCAGCGGAGCGAGCACTTCGGCAAGATCGCGCTACGGGTGAGGTGAGCTGGCCGCCTAGGAGTCTGCGCGGTAGAAACGTCCGTAGCGAGAAAGCGGAGCAACGAGGCCAAATTCGTTCGGATTTGAGGTGCGTAGCGGTGGCTACTCGCCGAAAATCCGGGCGGATTTGGACCGTTGATCCGCTTTCGCAGCAGGACAGTTTCTACCGCGCAGACTCCTGGCCCCAATGGCCCGAAGCGGCATCCGCGCAGAAACGAAGCGGTCCGGCACGAAGCCGGACCGCGGGACGAGACTTCCAACCTGCTGAAACGAATCGCCCCCGTTTCGGGCGGCGAGCCGGCGGACGCTACTTGCTCCAGGGAGGAACGACTCCGTTCATCCGGGCGTACGCGATCATCTGACCGAGATGCTCGCTCTGATGTCCCATGTCGCCGATCAACACCGCACGCGCCGACATCTCCTGTCCGAAGAGCTTCACCGACTTCTCCAGATCGGCGTCCGACATCTTGCGGATCGTGTCCATCGTCAGGGCGAACGACTGCTTCAACGCGTCCACCGCTTCCTTCTGCGTAGTGATGGCCTTTTCGAGATTCTCCCCTTTGACCGCCACCGGAGGAGTGGCCCCGAGCATCTTCGCGAACATGTAATTCGAGCCGGCCACGTGCCCGAAAACCTCGGATACGGAACGGACGCCGGGGGCAGGTCTCCAGTCGTACTTCGCCTGCGGAATTGCCTCGGCCAGACCCACGAACTTGTTCTCCAGAGTCTGCATGTGTGCGATCAGCTCGGCACGCACCCCGCTGGTTGCCGCGACGGGTTTGTCCGCGCCCAAGGCAAGGACCGGAGTGAGCAGACAGATGAGAGCGAACGGAACGATCCCCCACTGGATCGAGCGCCTGATGAGTTGCATCGATGCCTCCTTCTTACCGAATCAATTGATCGGATAGACCGCGAGTTTACCACCCCGCGGTGGCGGTTGATCCTGGTTAGCGATTTCGTTACAACGAACATACATTGATCCGGGAAACGAACGATATCCATCAGGGAGCCGTCATGTCCGACTCGCATATCCCCTCGCCGCTGACCGATTCCTACTGGCACCTCTCCCCCACCCTCCAGGCGATTCTGCTCCGGAAGCTCGGCGCCGAAGAGTTCACCTGGGCAGAACCGCGGTTCGAGGAAATGGGGAAACTGGCCGCCGTCGAGGTGGCGCCGCGCGCTGCGATCGCCGATCGCGAGTCGCCGGTGCTGGTGAGCTTCGACGCGCGCGGTGAAAGGATCGATCGGGTCGAATACCATCCCGCGTATCGGACCATGGAGCGGATCGCGTACGGCTCCGGCATGATCGGGATGAAGTATGACCCGCAGGTCCGGCGGGACCACCCCGACTCGGTTCAGCTCGTCGGATTCGGCCTCGGGTATCTCTTCGCGATGGCGGAGGCAGGACTCTACTGCCCGGCCTGCATGACCGACGGCGTCGCGCGCGTCCTCGAGCGGCACGGAACTCCCGATCAGATTGAACGCGTGGTTCCGCATCTGACGGCGAAGGATCGTCCCGAGCTGTGGACCGGAGCGATGTTCCTGACCGAGCGCATCGGCGGTTCCGACGTCGGTGCGAACGAGGCCATCGCCAGGCGTGGTGACGACGGGCAGTGGCGACTCTCGGGGCTGAAGTGGTTCTGTTCGAACGTCGATGCGGAAGCAGCGCTGGTCACCGCACGTACGGACGGGGGCCCTGCAGGCACCCGCGGGATTCGAACGTTCCTTCTTCTCACCCGTGACAATCCCGGCGTTCGCATCGACCGGTTGAAGGAAAAGCTCGGCGTCCGCTCCATGCCGACCGGCGAAGTCACTCTCACCGACGCGATTGCAGAGGAGGTCGGAGGATTCGCACCGATCACCGACATGTTGAATCTCTCCCGTCTCTACAATGCCGTCGCTTCGGTGGCCGTGATGGGACGGGCCATCGCCGAGGCGCAACATTACGTCGAGCGAAGGAGGGCGTTCGGGCGGACGGTGGTCGAACATCCGTTGGCGGCGGAGACTCTCGCCGACCTGGAAGCGGAGCATGTCGCAGCGCTGTACCTGACGTTCGAAGCCGTCGAGGCGATCGGACGTGCCGATCGCGGAGACGCGGAAGCGGCGCTGCTGCTCCGGATCCTCACTCCGATCGCGAAGCTCACCACCGGAAAGCTGGCGGTTCCGATCGTCTCCGAGGCGCTGGAACTGATCGGCGGCAACGGCTACATCGAGGAATCGCCCATGCCGCGCCTGTTGCGGGATGCGCAGGTCCTGCCGATCTGGGAGGGAACCACGAACATTCTGATCCTCGATACTCTCCGGGCCGCGCGCAAAGAAGGGGCCCACAAGCCGATGCTCGAGCGGATCCAACGGCATTTTCCCGAGGAAAGTGCCGGGATCGAACAGCAGCTCGGCGCTCTCGAGGAGCGGGAAGCACGCGGCTGGGTGGACCGTCTGGTGCGGGCGTTCCAGCTCGCGCTCCTGGTCGAGGGCAACGAGGGTGCGACGGTCGAGAGACTGGCGCCGCGGCCCCTCGGGATCCTTCCCGGCGCGAAACCGCGGCTGGGAGCTCCCGTCTCGTCGCCGCGCTGACCGGGCCGGGTGACGGAATCGACATCGACCTCCGTTCAGCGGAGGTTTACAATGTGGTGATCCATCTCACAAGTCAGGGTACGATCTCGCGAGAGAATCACCGCGAACAGAAATCTCACCAGGAGACATCATGAATAGAAATTGGAAGATTCTTCTCCTTGCCTCACTCGTCGTCGTTTTCGCATTTCCGGTGATCAGCGCCGCGGCCGGAAAACCGACTCTCGCGGTCGCGGAGTTTCGCAACGACACGTCGGCCGGCTGGTGGTACGGCGGCGTGGGGAACGATCTGGCGGGGATGCTGACCAACGAGCTCGCCTCGACGGACAAGTTCAGAATGGTCGAGCGCGACAAGCTGAACGCGGTTCTCGACGAACAGGATCTCGCGGCTTCCGGACGGATCAGCGCCAGCACCGGCGCGAAAATCGGGAAGGTGACCGGAGCGCAGTATCTGGTCGTCGCAACGGTCAGCTCGTTCGAAGAGAAGACCCAGGGTGGTGGCGGTGGTCTGAGCTTCCGGGGACTCCACGTCGGCGGCAAGAAGGACGAGGCGTACATGGCGGTCGACCTCCGGGTCATCGATACAACGACCGGCGAGGTCGCGTTCACGCGCACCGTCGAGGCGCGCTCCTCGAGCTATGGCCTGAACGCGAGCGGATATACGCACGGACTCGGCGGAGGGCTGGAGAAGTACAACAACACTCCGGTCGGAAAAGCGATCCGCGGCTGCATCATCGAGATCAGCGATTATCTCTCCTGCGCGATGGTGGACAAGGGAAGCTGTATGGACGAGTACAACGCGAAGGAAAAGAGCCGCCGCGACAAGACGAAGAAGTCGATCAAGCTCGACTGATCTCCCGAGAATCTCGAAGTTCTTCGAAGCGGGTCCCGGATTCCGGGGCCCGCTTTCCATTTCCGGAAACGGAACCGTAGTTCCTCCCCCACCGTCCCACCAATGAGCTCCGAATACGGCTCGGCGTCATGTTCGATCAACTCTTCTCCGGTACTGCGCTCGCCTTCGAAGCGGGAGGGACGTTGCTCCTCGCGCTGGCGCTGGTGTGGGCTTCTCAGAGCTCGGAGCGGATCTATCCCCGGCTGTGGGCGGCGGCGTGGGGCTCGATGTTCGTTGCACTCCTGTCGGTGCACGCGTATCTCGTGTCGGACGACCGGATGTGGTGGTTGGTCTTCCTCCTTTCCGAATGGTCGTTCGCCTTTCTCCTCGCTGCGGGCTTCAGCATGCTGGTGCGGCGGCGTCCTCTCCCCTGGCGGAAGAACGCGGCACTGATTCCGCTCGGTGCAGCCCTGGCGATCCTCATGGTCATCGTTGCGCCGGGACTGGTCCGCCTCTTCGCCGTCGAAGCCGCGGTGGCCGCGATCGCATTCGTCTGGTCCTTCCGTCTGCTGGGGAGAGTCGCCCCGGAGGAGCGGAGCGCGGGATGGCAAATGATGCGGAGCTCTCTCGCATTTCTGGCGGTACTTTTCGTCGCCTACGTTCCTCTCTACTCGATCCACGGCACGTGGGTGCGTCTCGATTTCCTGGTGTGGGCTCCGGTTGCGGATGCTTTGGGAACTCTCCTCCTCGGTTTCGGAATGATTCTGGTCATCACCGAAGAAGCGAAGACCGAGCTCCGGACGGAGGTGGAGCGGTTGCGCCAGTCACACGATCTGCTGGCCAGGAAGGCGCTGACGGACCCTCTCACGGGAACGCTCAACCGTCACGCACTTTACGAGCTCACCGAGGCCGAAGTGAGCAGCGGCGCAGGCGAAGCCGGAACCGTGGTGATGGTCGATCTCGATTTTCTGAAGGAGATCAACGATCTCGAAGGTCACGACGCAGGCGACGCCGCGATCCGGAGCGCCGCACAGGCGATCCGCAGCATCATTCGTGCTGACGATTTCCTGTTCCGATGGGGAGGCGACGAGTTTCTGGCGATTCTGCCGGGCCTCGATGCGGGGGCGGCGGCCCGCCGTTTCGACGAAATCAACCGGAGTCTCGTCTTCCCGCTGCACCCCGGTGAACTCCGTCCGCTTCATCTTTCGTGGGGCGTGGCGGAGTACGGAAACGAACGGTCGCTCCAGGACGCGATCATCCGTGCGGACGCCGACATGTATCGCTCGCGTGGCCTGAGGCGCTAGCCCGCGTTAGCCCGGAAGTCTGCGGATCGTAATCAACGTCAGCAGATCGAGGTCAGGGCTTCTGCTTCCGCAGATCCTCGATTTCCTTCTGAATCTGCTGCATCTCCTTCTCGATCTCGTCGTACTGCGTCGCGGCAGGGTCGTTACCCTCGTCCGAATACGATGCGGAAAGCCGGGCGAGACGAGCTTCGAGGTCCTTGATCTTCTCTCCCCGCTGCTTCGCCGCGATCTCCTGCTGCGCATTCTGCTCGTCCTGCCGCGCCCGATCGAGTGATTTCTGACGCTCCTCACGCTCCTGGTCCTGCTTCTCCGCCTCGTACTCCCGGGTGGGGTCGTACTTCGAATCCGTGGTGGTGAATTCAGCGTGGGCCTTCTTGACCATCGAATCATCGATGGAGATGCGGCTCTTGCCGCGCTGCTTCTTACCAGCGGCAGCAGCGGCGACGAGTGACGAGCCGCCCTTCGGAGAAATCACCGGTGCCTGGGTCGATGCGGGCGCCACGGCGCGGAGCCTGATCTCCGGAAGCTCCTTCCCATCCTCCGCCTTCCTCTGGTCGGCGGATTCCTTCGCGGCTTTCGTGGTGGCCTTCTTCTCCGTGCTTTTTGCGGTGCTCTTCGCCGAGTGTTCCTGCTCACTCTTCTGGGATGCCCAGAGGAGAGGAGAGACGACGAAGGCGGCCATGGCGAGGATCAGAATTTTTTTCATTTCGGGCTCCGTGACTGTGAACAAGCTCGCGGTTCAGAATCGTCCCGAAGTCGTGACGAAGCACTCCTGAGACTCGAACTTGGTGACTCCATAGTGCGACATTAGAACCAACCGGGAGAGAAGTTTGCGTGTTCCCGAGGGACCGGCGATCTTCACCTCGAATCCCGAGGGAAACTGCGGAATCCCGCTGTCGAGCACGGCATACCGGGAGATCGGAGTCCTCAGCTCGAACGGTTTTGCCGGAGCAGCGGGAGTGAATGCCACCGAGTAATCCATCGCTCCGGAGACCCGTCCCCCCCTGAACTCCGGAAGGAGGGAGTCCGTTCGTGCCTGCTCGATCGCGGGATTCCGGATCGGCGGATTGAAGACGCCGTCGCTGGCGTCGTTCAGCGAATAGAACGCGCTGGAGACCGCTTCGCCCGGATCCCATGCCCGCTCGATTCCGCGCGAGACGAGTTGCGGTACGAGCTGCGCGATCTGGCTCGGGGTCAGACTCTCGAGCTGAAAGTAATCCGCGTACTCGACGCTGCGGCTCTCGATCAGATCGAGATAGTACGGCTGATCGGCGAACGAACGAGAACGGTTGGGTGAGAGATAGTAGAAGTCGAATCGATATCGATCCGCCTCGAATTCGATGTCCGGTGTCGAAGGATCGCCGTCATCGTCGCAGGCGAGCGGAACGGGCGAGAGCTGCTTCGCGACCAGCAGGCAATTGCCGACGCGTCGATCGGTGCCGGAGCCGCTGTCCGGGTTCAATTCCGGCGCCGGGTCGACGACCGGAAGGAGTGAGTCCGACCACACCGGACGGGTCGCAGGAAGAGCGAGTGCGTCGCGATATTCTTTGCCGGTCGCGTCGTCCTGAAAGAGCATCCTCGCCTGGGCGACTTCGACCTGGAGCCGGTTCACGGTCCTCTGACCGAAGACGGCCAGGTCGTTGTGGCTCTCGGTGAACATGCTGGTATGAAACGAATCTTCCATGATCTCGAAGACCATGATGAGAATCGCAGTCACGATCGCGGTCACGACCATCACTTCGATCAGCGAGAAACCTCCAGCACCCAACCTCGATCGTCGTCGCATCGCCGCTACCTCTTGATGTAAGCCCGGTATTCGTGGAACGAGTAGTGGAGTGTCCGGTTGCCTCGGTAGGCCTCGACCCGGATCAGATAGTTACCCTTCGGGAAACTCCCCGAGGGAACGCCCCAGCTGTACGAAGTGGCGGTCACCAGCTTCGCGGGATCCGAAGGGCGCGCACCGGGATTCGCCGGCGAATCGTCCTGCATGTAGAGCCAGGTCTTCCCGTTGTCACGACTGTAAAGGGTCACGAACTGCAGCGGGGTGTCTTCGGCGAATCCGGCAGGATAGCCGGGTGTGTATTTCTTTCCGTCCCATCGCAGCCACTGCACGTTCCACTGGACATCGATGGAAGCCGGATCGTCGAGCTCCATGGAATCGTTGGGAGAGGCGATCGTCACCCGCGGCAGTTCACGGACTCTGTGCTCATCCGTCCCTGACCCCCCGGGATACCGTCCCGCAATCAGATAGCTCTGGATCAGGCTGAGGAACGACCAGCGCGCCATGAAGGCAACTCCCGACTGTCCGGTCGGCGAGAGACCGTTCACCACCACGAATGCGGTATCTCCGCTCGAAGGCTGTCGCATCGAAATCAGACTGCTCCCCTGAATGTTCGTCGAATGGCGGTAGAACTCCGCTTCCTTCTCCAGGGTCAGGGCTTCGCCATAAACCGGCTGAAGGAAGTGATCCGGATTCATCCCCGTGTCATTCACATTGATGTCGAAAGGCCTGGCGTTCGGGATGCTCTGAGGAATCGGGAACTGATAGTTCGCCGCGATGTCCTGACCGTCCGCCGCAAGGGTCCCGTTCGTTCCGTCCTGATAACGGTGGTGGAAAGTGGAGTTCGGAGATCCACTCCAGAAGAAAGAAGTGCTTCCCTCTTCCTGAGTTCTATGGACGGAGCTCTGCAGCGTCGTCCCTGAGGGAAGCCAGCTCGTGACGTTCTTCCTCAGCACGCGAATGAACGTTCCGCTTCCGGTTCCGGTCGGGAGATTCCCTGTTGCCGCCCATCCGTTGGCACCCCCGTACATCGAATCGGGATAGAGCTCTCCCAGCCAGCTCATCGACCACCAGTAATTCCCGCTGGTATTCTCCCGGATGTACTTCACGCCACCTTCGTTGCCGTTGATGGTGTCATTGGTGATCGACTGCTCGAACCGCCAGCCGCCCTTACCGCTGAAGGGTTTTTCTGACACTGCGATGGAGCTCGGGAAATTGTTCGCCGAGTCGTAGCCGATCTCGCCGCCGAGCCCGACGTAGAAGTAGGAAAACCCGGTCATGGTGGTGTATACGGCGTTCGCCCGCAGAATGGCCGTTCGGACTACTTCGAAAATCCTCGGCACGTCTGCGTCGATCTGACCGGCCCCGGTGTCCCACCCGTCGTCGTTAGGATCCGTATCGGTCGGATTGTTCTTCACTCCGTACCACTTCCCACTGAACAAAGGCGCCTGATAGGAGTACCCGGGCCACCAGGCGGCCCGATTCGCTGCGCCGTTGTGGAAATCGTCGAAATATCGGTTGTAGCCCATTCCGAGACGGCTCACGTTCGGATAGCCCGAACCCTCGTGAGGAAGCTTGAGATCAGCATAGGGATTGTGGCGCGGATCACCGAGCATCTGATATTGCTCGGTGATCGGAATGTGGGGCTCGTGAGTCGCATCGCCGAACGCCCACAGATCGTCGCCTCGCCAGACGTACGTGCGCGACAGGTCAGCTGGTTTCGACGGGACGGGATAGAGGATCCCGGTTCCGATGTCGGACCCGATTCTCGTTTCGATGGTGATCGTCGCGTCCTGCGGCAGGACGTAGGAGGGGATGGTGATCACCCAACGTGCGGTGTTCTTCTCCCCGTCGCCGGCAGAGGTCAGGTCCGTACTGAAGGGCGCAGGTGCAGCGCTTCCGGTCAGATCCTCGACCGGAGAGGGGATGTACTCCAGTCCGTAGAGCCGGTGCGTGTCCATCAGTCCACCCTCGTCGCAGAGGGTGTGGGAGTGCTTTGCGGTCACACACGGAGTCTGGAGCGGAGTGTTGTACAGCTCGATCACCGTATCGCTCCCGCTGCCGTACGAGCGGAACCACATTCCCGTTGGCGCAACCGCCGGAAGAGGAGAAGAAGAGGTCGGGTCGGCCGAATAGGGATCCGGTGATCCGTCACCATTGAAGTCGACCCCTCCGGTGATCGCGGTCACGTCGGCTGGTGTCGGCGACCAGTTGATGCCCTTGAGCACCAGGGTGATCGGCTCCGGCGAGGCGCGATTCTCTCCGAGCCATTCGGGTTCCGCCGCGGGGTTGCTGCGATTCATGTGATAGCCGTACACACGAAGTCGCAGAGGATCCGTATTGGCGTAGTGCAGCTGTTCCGGATGAGTCACGGCGCGGATGTACGGATCGTCCAGAGGATCCTTCGCCGCATCGGAGTAGTTGCGAACCGGAGGGAACGGAAAGAGCTCGCCGTGAAGGTTGATCAGGATCGCGTTCTGGTACTTGGACGGATGCATGTACATGTCGTCGAGAAGGAGGCGGAGAGTCGGCTGGTCCGCGCGTTCCTTCCCCGATGCGACTCGGAGGTTGAAAAGAGCCAGTTCGTCCGGATACCGCATCGCGTTGTTGTACTGATCGGCGAGCGCATAGGGATAAGGGTTCTTCGTATCGAAGCCGTTGCGTTCCACTCCATCGACATTGATCCGTCCGTTGAAGAAATCGGGTGGGTAGTAGCTGTCGACGGCCGAACCGGAGGGGAGTGTTCCCGGATAGAAATAGACCGAATTGATCGTCGCCGTCGAGTCCTGGGCTTCGTTGACGTATGGAAGGTACTGGGAATCGCGTCCATACGCGAGCTCGCGGATCCAGTGGGTGCGGAACTGCAGCCCGGGATGCCGGGACTGAAGATCCTGAATCGCTCCCTGGACGAAGGGGACGACGTTCGCCATGTAGACCCACCACCCTGGAACATTCTCGATTGCGACGCAATAGACGTCGTACACCTGGGTTGGCGGTAGATTCACCGCGATCGTACTCAGTACCGATGCGACATCCGCCAGGGGTCTCTGCCCTCCCTCTTCGTTGATGTACACCGTGACGTTGACCAGGCGGAGATCGTTGGATTGGCCGGGAAGCTTCCGCACCGTGATTCGCCGCTCGTAGAGCCAGCGACCGGGGCCGAGCGGTACGTTTCCGCTTTGCGGTGAAGCCGGATCGGTCACGTCTTTCTGGGTGGTGAGGAGGGGGCGATTGGTCGTCCCGTCGTCATAGTCGTCCAGAAGCGTCGCGGTCGCACCCTGATCGGATTGAATCACCCCTTTCAGCTCTTCCAGCATCGACATCGCTCGTTGGGTGGCGAACTGCTTCTGCATGTTGTTCTGTGTCGTTCGGGTGACCGTGGTCGCCACCTGGAGGGACGCCACGATGATCACGGAGAGGATGCCGAGCGAGACGAGAACCTCGATCAGCGACATGCCCTTCTGGTGACTCTTCATCATCAGTCTCCTATCCGACCCAGAATCCAGGGCATCCGGCTGAAGAGATAGTTCCCCATCTGCTGCCTGACCTGGTCGATCATGTTCGGGTCGTAATCGATCTCCGAAATGTCGGAGCCTCCGGTGAGGAGGGCATTCCCCCGAACCACCACCGATCCGCCGATCAGCGAAGGCTCGCCCTGCTGGAAGGTGCCTCCGACCCAGATCACCCCATTGAACATCGAGTTCGATTGCGGGTTGAGTACGAGATTTCCGAGTACGACCAGGATTCCGCTGCCAAGGAGCCTCCGCTGCGGAGTGAAGGTCGCGTTTCCGGTGATCACGACGAGAGACATGTCGGGAAGCGGATCCGGGAGGTCACGCTCGTCCTTCACCACCACGTCTGCCATTCCGATCAATTCCTGCTGAGTGACCCCGAAAATGTCCTGAAGCTGGAACGATCCCGTCGTGGCGTTCAGTCTCGGGGAGCCGGTGACGGAGCTCGCCTGGGCGATCTTTGGCGTTCCCGTCGACGGAAGGTAGGCGATCCCGATTCCCGTTCCTCCTCGCACTCTCGCCGTCGCCGCCACGTTGACGAACTGCCCCTTTTCCGCGCAGAGGGCGCAATCCGCCGGAAGCTGCAGCCCCAGTCTCTGAATGTCGGTGCGCATCGTCGCGTGCGCGAGCACCCGATTCGGCGCTTCGTCCGGCGCTTTCGCTGCATCGTTTCGTATGTAGATGATTCCCTTCGACTCCACTTCCCAGATCGTGCCCGGCTGCGACTTCCCTCGCTGCGCACTGACGTCGGCCACCACGGACTTATCGACTTCGTAGCGACCCCACACCCGCCCTCGGTCCGAGATCTCGTACGACCGCACGAGACCGACGGTGGGATCCTCCGTCTCGTTGAGCGGCGGAACGGCGGTGAGATCCTTTTGAGGATCGAACGTGGTCACCGGTTGAACCGGCCGCCGCACGAACCAGGAGAGCGTTTCATTGAGTCCCGCCCGTGACGCGTTCAACGCCTGTCCCTGCCATGCGAGCTGGCGCGCGATCGTCTTCCCGGAGAATTCAGTCATGACCAGACCGGAGAGGAGGACCATCAGCACGACCGAAAGGCCGAGCATCACCAGCACCAGAGCAACTCCACGTTCGTCGTGGGACGTCCTGATGTGCCGATCCACCAACGGGGCCTCACTGTGATCTCTGACCTGTCTTGTCGGAAGCATATGGATGCCTTCTCCTCGAGTCGTCAGAACCGGGTTTCGTCCGGACACACGTTTCCTGTAGTACCCGATCCGAAGCCATTGGACTGGACGCCTCTCCCGCAGCAGGTGCGTCCGGAAAGCCCTCAGACGAAAAAAGGGGCGTTACGCCCCTTTGTCGTCGCCTGATTGCGACACGAATCTGTGATGTATGCGGTTCGTCTGTCTTGCAATCTTCCTGTCTGTGTCTGCTGCCGAATCTAACCTTCGCTCACTGGAGCGTCAAGATACTTTCGGATAGGTTTACACCCCTATCTTTGGATAGGGTATGAGGAGAGACCATCGGCGGCTGCACGGTGACTGTATACCCGACCCCGCCGCGGGATGGGAGGCTCTGTTCTCGCCTTCAGGACTGCTTCGGCTGGCGCTCGGAGTGCTGCAGAAGCTTCGCCAGCAGCGCCAGCAGAACGATCGCGGCGGCCACGATGATGCCCCAGAAGATGCGCGCAGGACGCTCGGCAGCGAGACCGGCGTTCACGATCTCTTCGCCCGGCGTGATCTCCGCCGCGTCCATTCCGACGATGCGCGCCCGCATCAGCTCGAGATCGTAGCGCGGCGCATCCGCGTGTGGATTTCCGTACAACATGGTCAACTGCGAACCGGGAGGATGGAACAGACGGACTCTGTAACTCGGCAACAGTAACCGGATCCGGCGGATCGGGAGCGGCGGGTTGTCGCCTTCCTCGATCGTCAGCTCCCATGCGGAATGCCCGTCGAGCGGAACATCGAACGAGATCGGGGGCGCCGCGGTCTCCGGCTCGGTGTGCTGCCACAGCTTTCGCTCCACCACCACTTCGCCGTCGTCACGTCCCTCCTTGCCGTTGCTCGCGACGAGAGTCACCGCACGCTCGAACAGCGGGGCGTCCGTCTCGACCACCAGCGTCCCCTTCCAACGAAGGGAGTCGTACGGAAGAACCAGCGGGTACCGGGACCTTCGCGCGTCCTCGTCATCGACCCGGTTGACGGGAAACTCGAATTCGAGCGGCTCTCCTCTTCGTTCGATGACGTACGGAATCTGCTTCTCCTTCTCGTCGACCACCCGGATGTCTTTCAATCCGTTCGAATGTGCCAGCGCAGCGAGGTCCAGCTGGATGGCAATCATCCCGGGCTCGATCGCCGGGATGTTTCGCTTGTACCCGAAGTCTTCTTCGTGCACCACCGGACCGGCAGGAGGAGCCGAACGGATCGCCGCATCCATTTCCGGAACCGCAGCGATCGATTTCGGCTCACCCCAGCGCGCCCGCGATGCATTCGCGAGATCGACGGAATCACGCGCGGCCTCGAGGTCGTAATGCGGCCGCGAAAGGTCTCCCTCTCCGTAGCGGGCAGTGATCGGCGCGCCGTCACGGCTTTCGAAATAGATCTGCGGCAGCGGCGCGAGCTCGGCTTCGACACCCGTGATTGCCAGAGGAGGATTGTCCCCGTCCTCGATCAGCAGCTCCAGATCCGTCCCGTGTGGGCGGTCCACCGGTATTCTCAGCTCCTGTGCGACGTCCTCGCCGCGTTCCGCACGCCGCAGAACCGCGTGGCCAATGTTCACCGGCGCGACCTCGCCACTCCGGAACCGCGCCTCGGTGATCACCGCGTCCCGCAGTACATGTCCACGCGCCACCTGAATATCGATGGCCGTCACGGGAAGATTTCGTCCGGGCAGACGCAGGGCGATACGGCTCTTCCGCGGTTCACTCGCACGCCAGGAGAAGCGGACCGGAACGAAAGGACGGGGCGGTAACGGACGGCGCACCTCTCGCGCCTCGACCGAGGCCGGCTTCCCGACTCTCGAGCTGGAGCGATCATCCCAGGTCACGCGAAGATACCGGTATTCGCCCGCGGGGAACGAGGCATCCGTCTTCCGCAGATGTTCCTCCGGTAGATCGAAAAGGGTCCCCGATTCGACCAGTACCGTCCAGTGTTCGCGATCTCCACTTCCTTCGAGCCGGAACCTCTTCAGAAACGGTGCGTCGAGACCGGAGACGCGGATCCGGTCGATGAGCGAGCTCGCGCCGAGATCGGCTTCGAACCCGCTCGTCGTCTTCGTCGATGCGACGTCGAGAACCCGCCCTTCCTTCCAGTGCGCCTCTCCGCTCTCGGGAGGGACCACCAGGTACGGCACTTCCTTTCCTGCGGCGTCGAACAAGCGGAGATCCTCGAGTCCTCCGAGCAGATGAAACGTGTCGCTACCTTTCGCCTCGGCGTAACGAAGCGGCTTCGCCCCGGAAAGGAGCGGGACGTCGACATCGAGAATGTTCGGTCCCTCTCCGGAGGGAAGCACGATCCTCTCGTTCCGGAACTGGCTCGCGAAAAGCGTCCCGGCGATCAGCATGAACAGGATGGCCGCGCCGGTCCGTATGGTCTTCACCTTCACGGCATCTTCTCCGGCTCCGGCTTGACCAGAATGTAGCGCTGCAGAAGCAGCGCGACGAATGCGAGCGCGATCGCCAGCCCGAGGAGCGATCCCACCCGATAGAGGCCACCGAGGCGGATCAGGTCGTGGAGGAAGGCCTTCAAGACCGACACCAGGAGAAGTCCGATCGACGCGATTCTCGCCCCCCGGCTTCCGGTGATGATCCCCGCCACCAGCATCCCGACCGCGAACACCCCCCAGAGGACGGTGTACGTCAGATCCTGGGCAAACCCCGCCGAGAAGGTGAACGTGATGGTGGAACCCTTCGAAAAGTAGTCCGCGATCTCGATGTTCAACAACAGAAAGAGGAGAACCGTGCCTCCGGACGCGAGAAGAGCCGGCATCCTCGCCAGGAGGCTCGACGAATCTTTCCCGGTTTTTCCAAGCAGTCGTGTTCCGGCGAAGAACGCAGCCGCGGCGACCAGATACGCATAGAGATACCAGTTCCAGATCGCGATCGGGCTTCGGGCGTGGTACCCGAAGACCGCGGGATTGAAAACCAGTCGAACGAAGACGACGGAGTAGAGCGCGGCGGACCAGTACAGGAGACCCCGGTGCGGGATCCGGAGGAAGAGCCACAGCAAGGCCGCCGCTTCCAGGGCCCACGCCACCGTGATCCACTCCTTCTCCAACTGGAGTGGTATGGCCACGGTGATGAAGGCGAGCGCGCTCCCCGCGACCATCGCCAGGCGTCCGTTGTTCCGCTTTCCGGGCTCTTCGATGCGAAGCAGCATCCAGAGCACCGCCAGGAGCAGCGCTGCCTGAGCGAGCGGAAGAAGTCCGATCGCATCACCGAGTCCACGTCGCATCAGCTCCGTACGCGCAAAGAAGAAGAAGGGAATCGATGCGAATGCCGATGCCAGCGCGGGTTCGAACGCGGCCTTCCCGCGCCTGCCGAGAAGCAGCGGATACGCGATGAACATGAGATAGAGAACGGTCGCGAGAAACATCTCGCCACCCCACTGCGCCGGCTGGTACGTCTCGCCCATCCAGAGAAAAATCGCGATCGCGAACGGCACGACTTCGAAGATGGCCAGGTAGTGCATCGATGCGCGCGCGGCAATGAGCAGCATCCCGGCGAGCAGCAGAACATGTGCGAGCGTGACCATTCCCGTCGTCGGATGCGCGGCTGCTTCACCCGCTGCGATCACCACGAAGTGGCCGATCAGGATGGCACCCGCGGCAGCCGCGGAGAAGCGGAGCCGGCACTCGCTTCCGAGACGTCGTTCCGCGGCGAAGATCCACGCCCCGGCGAAGGCCGCCACGACAAGCGCGCTCCACACCGCCACCTGCGGCCAGGGCACCGCCGTGACCGACGACGCCCAGGCCACCAGCACGAGTTGCGATGCCACCATCGCCGCGCCGAGCAGCCTCGCGCGACCGAGAAAGAGCACCGTGACGCCGACCGCGAGGTCGATCACACCGAGCACTGCCAGCATCGGCCAGGGGGGAACGGAGAGTGACGGATTCATCGCGACGACGAGGAGAAACAGGTGTCCCGCGAGCGCGAGGTAAAGAGTCTGCTGAGATTCCGGCCTTTCATCCGCCCGGCCACTCCGCTGCAGAACGACATTCGCTCCGAGCAGCAGGACCGAGAACCCCGCGATCACCGAGAGCGCAGGCACGAGGTGGACAGCAAGCGGTACCGCGATCCACCACGCCACCAGGACCAGCCACGAAAGAACCGCAGCGACGGCGGCGAGTAGCGGATGGCGGATCGCCGCGCCGGATGCGAACAGCCCCAGGTTCGCGATGATCAGCAGTACCGCGAGCCCCCCCAGAGAAACAGCAGCCACCCCGGCTCCGGTCAGAAAGAACAACAGCAGAAGTGAGCCGATGACCATCAGCGGCGACGCGATCGCGGGCCTCAGCTCCTTCCCGCGCCGTCGCGCGACGACCGGAACCGCAAGAGTGAGGAGTGCGAATGCCGCATAGATCACGAGCGCGCTGGTGAGTGTCGCCGGAGCGAGGTGCTTCGCCGACCAGATGGCCTCGGCTGCCAGGGCAGCCGCTGTCGCCAGATGGAAGATCCGCCCATCGTCCGACCGGATCGCCCCCCACGCGTTCGCCGCCACCAGGACGAACAGCACGGAGAAGAGAAGAGCCGGCGCCGCCGTCTTCGGTTCGGCGTAGCCGAGAAACGCGAAGACGAAGAGAAGGAGCGGCGCAGCGTACGCCGCGAGTGCTCCGGCCCCTTCGAAGCGCCGGCCAAGGCGGCCGGCGACCAGGTCCGCGATTAGATAGAGAGCGACGAATGCCGCAATCCAGAAGACCATCGCCGGCCACGCCGCCGAGCGGTACGAAAATGCGCACCAGACCCCGAACGTCAGGACTGTGGTCAGCGCGCCGAGGAGGTGGAGCACCTCGGGACCGCGGCGGGAGATCGCGATCGCTGCGAGTCCGGCGTCGACCAGAAGGAGAAAGAAGAAGAGAAGTCCGAATCGTGCGCCGTACGCGGGCGCCGCTGCGAAGTAGACTGCGAAGACGAGCGGCAGCGCCGAACTGAACGCCGCGATACTCTCGAACTTCTTCTCCTCTCCGTCGCCGGAAGGTCGTGCGATCCAGATCCCCGCCACCGCGACAATCGGAAAGACCAGAAAAACTCCCACCGCGATCGGCAGTTTCGAGGACTCCAGAAAGCGCGTCACCCATCCCCATTGATAGAGGGTGGTGAAGAGGAGCGTCAACGCCGAGAGAACCGGCCATCGCTTCCGATACGAGACCCATCCGAGTCCCGCATTCAGCATCAGGAGATATCCGAAGAGGCCGAAGGGATGATCCTCACCGCTGGAGAGGAGCGCCGGCGTGGCGAATCCGCCGAGCAGCCCCAGGAGCGCGATGAAGATCGACTCCCGCTGAATGGAGAGGATCACCGCGATCGCAGTGACCACGATCATCAGCGCGAAGACGAGGGTGGAAGGGAGGAGATGCCACAACGCATGGGCGGCGAAGAGCGACGCGTAGAGGATCGCGATTCCAGCTGCGTCGAGCGCATTCGAGGTGACGCGGTAACGCCGCGCGAACTTCATCTGATTGGCAACGAGAAGCGCGGTTCCGGTGACGAATCCGAGAGAGAACCGCACCCACGGCTGCAGCCAGCCATGCTCGACCGAGTAGCGGAGAAAGAGAATCGCCGAGAGCGCGAGAGCGAAGCCGGCGATCCACGAAAAAAGGTTCACCCCGATCACGCTTTCCCAGTCGAACGACCGGTGAGGCTTCGGCGGCACGGGTGGACTCGGCGGACCACCTTGATCTTCCGGAGGCGGCACGCCGGGAGGCGGAACTGCTGCCGCTTCGTGTGCGGCACGATCTTCCCTCTCCGCAATGGGGGGACCCGGAGGAGCCGTCCCCTCGGGGGTCAGGTCTTCAGAAACATCGACGGGAAGCGTC
Organism: uncultured Acidobacteriota bacterium; assembly: GCA_963741955.1. Classification (GTDB taxonomy): domain Bacteria; phylum Acidobacteriota; class Thermoanaerobaculia; order Gp7-AA8; family Gp7-AA8; genus CAVUKB01. The sequence goes on along the minus strand of CAVUKB010000007.1, from coordinate 908,848 downwards.
TCGAACGCCGCACTCGTCTCCGGAACGGCGGGGGGCGCGACGGCTTCGGGATGAACCTCCGGAGCCTCCTCCGGGAGGGAAGCTGTGCGGATGTCTGATTGCGGCGCCTCGGGTCCGCCGGGTTCAGACCCTCCAGCTGATTTCTCGTCGAGGAGAGAAAAAACTTCGAGAAGACGGGCCTTGATGATCTCGTTCGCGGTACGGAGCTGACGCGTCTCCGTTTCCAGAGCGCGGACCCGCGACTTCACACCGAGCACCACGATCCACGCACCGACCAGTGCGGCGAGGGCAAGGAGTATCAGAAACAGCGATAGGCATCCGAAGAGCGATTCCATCCGAGTGCGGCTCCTCCTGGCCCGCCAGACCTCCTTCGAGTCCGCGGAGACGAGTCAAGAATGGTGACAATGAATAGCGCTGTCAAATTGCAGGGTTCGTCTCACGACAGAACGAAGGTTCGGCGGGAGGTGACCCAGGCCGGAGTTGTCGAGGGGGAGCCCGGGTGACCGCGCCCGCGTGGGAGAGCGGAACAGTGAGGCCCGAGCCGTCCGACTCGAGGCGTCGCCGTGAGGACGCGCCGGGAATTCGTCCGGATCGGGTCTGCTGATCCGCTCTCCCGCCAGAGCATTTCAGTCGCGCGGAATCAGGTGCGCATTGCGCTGCACCCATTCCTCGAACGATTGCAGCCGCGGGTTGAGCGATCGTGAGAGCGAAAGATCACGGGCCTTCACGAAATCGCTGTTGAAATCGCGCTTGAACTGAAACATGTTCCCGAGATCGTCAGCGCCCGGAAATCCGAACGAACGGTAGACGTCGGGAGGAACGGGCGTGTACACGACCTCCTCCTTCATTCCCCTGGTCAGCGCAGCCGCCATCTGTGTTCCGCTCAGGTGCTCGCCGGCGATCCCGACGCTCTTCCCGACCCACTCCGCGCCTCCTTTGAACACTCCATAGGCGCAACGGCCGATGTCCTCCGCCGCGATTCCGGGAAGAGGGCGGTCGTCCATCGGAAATACGAGGCTGAGTTTTCCGTCCGCTCCCCGTTTCGGACCGGAGCCGAAGTAGATGAAGTTGTCCCAGTAGAACGACGTCACGAGGAAGGTGACCGGGACCCCTGCGTCGAGGAAGATCTGGTTCGACTCCCCCTTCGCGTCGAAATGCGGCACCTTGTAGTGCTGCATCAGAGTGGGCATCCGATCGTCGTCGAGCGGCACCCAATTGCGCGTGTCTTCGAGTGTCGACCAGATCACATGTTTGACTCCGGCCTTTTTCGCGGCCCGCGCCATGTTCCCCGCCTGGACTTTCTCGCGCTCCGGCGAGAAGTGCTCCCAGTAGTTCGTCACGCAGTACGCGCCCCACGCGCCTTCGAATGCGCGGACGAGAGTCGCCTCGTCGTCCAGATCCGCCGCCACCACCTCCGCACCCAGACGGGCGAGCTCCTTCGCCTTCTCTGAATCGGGCTTTCGGGTGACTGCACGGGCGACGAACTCGCCTCCGTCGTCGTCCAGAATCGCCCGGACCAGACCTCCGCCCTGCGCACCCGTGGCACCGATCACCGCGATGATCTTCCTTGCACTCATCGAATCCTCCTTCCTGCGAACGCCAAGGATATACCGGCAGTGGCACGGATGGAGCCGAACCCCGGCGGTGCGGGCGTTAGGTACGATTCGGGAAATTCGCCCTCCATGGGCCTGCTTTACAACGACGTGAGCTCGGAGAGCGCCCAGGTCGAACGTGTCGGTCCCGCCTCGGAGCGGTCCCGATGGAGCGCCAGGCTCCACTCGGGAAAATTGCTTTTCTGGATCGGAGCTCTCGTCGCGACGCTCGTATCGGTCGCGAGAATCGCGCTCCTGAATTCGCTCACGGATCAGAGCTACTTCAGTAAGTACACCTATTTCGCGAGCCGGCTGTTGCAGGGTGATGTGATCCGCGATCGGCTCGGAGATCTCAGTCCGCTCTATCTCTGGATGGTCACCGCACTGGAGGGACTCCGGGCGACGCAGAACGAGTTTCGAGGCATCCAGGTTCTCGCCCTCGGTGGGGTCGCGCTTCTCTGTGCGGTCATCGCATGGAGATTCGGCGGGGTAATCGCCGCGGCGGGGGCGATGCTCCTGGTCTTCACCAGCCGAGCGGCGCTGGTCAATGCCTCGGACGTCGAACCGGAGACCATGATCCTCCTGCTCGACACCGCGGCGCTCACGGTGCTGCTCGCACATTCCCGGCCGGTGTCGCACCTTTCCTTCCGGAGATTCGCCTTCGCGGGAGCGTTGATCGCGCTCTCCGCAGCTGCTCGTCCCACCGCGCTCGCATTTCTGGCGGTGGTCTTCTGCTGGATCGCCTGGCTGCGCGTTGTCGAGCGACGTTCCGAAGGGAATGAGGCAAAGCTCCGCAGCTTGCCCTGGGGCCTGGTCGCAGGCGCGGCCGTGCCGCTCCTGATCGTGATGGGCATTCAGCACGCGATGACCGGAAGCGCGATGATCATGGACCCGGGAACCGTCTTCTACGAGGGGATGAATCCTCTCTCCACGGGCTACTCCGGCGTGCGTCCCCGCATCATCGATCAGCTCGAGCCGACCATCGACGAGCCGGACACCCTGCACGTGCTCTTCCGGCTGATACCGTCGAAGGCCTCCGGACGCCTCCTCACTCGTGAAGAATCGAACCGCTACTGGATCGAACGCGCGCTCGCGTTCGCCCGCGCCTACCCCGCACGCGCCGCGACCCTGGTTGCGCGGAAGTTTCGGCTCGCCCTCTCTTCGCGCGAAGAGTGGGACCTGATCCCGATGATGCTCAAGGACGTGGAGCTTCGAGAGCACCGACAGTGGATACCGTTCGGGGTGGTGGTCGCACTCGCAGCGGCGGGAGTGGTGCTGGTTCGGCGGCGCAGGAACCTCTCCGTGCTGCTGCTCTACCTCGCCACCGCCGCGATCCCGCTGGTGGTCTTCTACGTCACCTCCCGGCAGCGGCTGTCCCTCCTGCCAGCCCTGGCAATTCTCGGCGGGATCGCGATCTCTTCGTGCGTCGAGCTGCTTCGAATCCGGCAGTTCCGTCGCGTGGCACTGGCGTCATTCGCCATGGCTCTCCTCGCGCTCGTTCTTTCGCTGCATGGGCACGTGCAGCGCGAGGCGAGCTATCTCGAATCCATTCAGCTGAGGCTCGACGCCGTGGCGCGACTCCGTTCGCCCGAAGCTGCGGCTTCCTCCCGACCGTCGGAAGCGCGCCTGCGATTGATCCGGGAGCTCTGGAGCGTCCCGGAGCGGCCTTCATCGCCGCTCCCTCTGATCCGGGCGGCGTCGCTTCGCGAGATTCGCGAAGGCGCGGCGACGCCTCGACTGTTCGACCTCGCGCGGCTCCTTCAATCGACGGGCGACTGGCAGATCGCGTCTCAGATCTTCGCGCGACTCGCCGAAATGGACTACCGGCCCGTTCGCGCGAGTCAGACGACCTCGTCGGTCGCTTTTTTCCGGGCCCGCTGCGCCCTGCATCTCGGACGGCGCGCCGAGGCTTCGCGGTTCGCGGCCGAGGCGATGCACGAGGCTCCGGGCGATGCCGAGGTTCTCGCCCTCTTCGGGGCACTCGACCGGGGATCAGACGCCGCCAGACGTGCAGAGCGGCTGCTCGGTGAGCTCCACGATCCCTTCACCGCGGAACTCGCCCGCGCGCATGCGGCGTTCGATCTCGGGGAGTCGCAGGAGGCGCTCGAACGGACGAACCGTCTTCTCGCGGTCTTTCCTCCGTGGCGCGACGCGACCGAGCTGAAGGCGCGGATCCTCGACTCACGCTCTGCAGGCGCGAAGCAATCACCAGCCGTAGATTGAAATGAAAATCCCGGGGCGGCCGAAGCCACCCCGGGGAGGACAAAGGCAACCGTTCAGTCTTCGTCCGTTTCAGCCGGAAGAGCCGCCGGAAACGCGGTGGGGCCGGATGACGCCACCAGCGACTGCACACCGAATTCGTGTACCAGGCGTCCACCGTTGTGCGCGGTATTCGTCAGGATGACCATTCCCGCTCCGTAGAAGAGGAGAAACACGAGGGGTAGCAGCGTCGTTGTGACTCGCTCCGGTTCCCGTTTGAACAGGCGCGGAGCGAAGAGCATCACCGCGAAGATCACCGTCAGACTGGAGAAGACGATCTCGGTCTGCTCCGCGAGCGTCTCGTGTCTCTCCAGAACCGAGTTCACCTGCGCGCTTCGCTCGGCGAGCTCCGCCGCCGACTCGCCGGTGGAGATCGCCACGAATACGGTAACGGTGCCGACGGCCATCAGGATCAGGCCTGCGGTCAGCCAGCTCCTGGCACCCTTCGGCCTGACGGCCGCTCCGACCAGGATGAAGATCGGCGCGAAGTACAGCAGTGCGATGGGAAAGTGAATGATCAGGGGATGGAGTCCATCCCAGGTCGGTATGGGTGGAAATTCGATCATCGATTCCGCTCTCCTCGTCGGCTCAGCTGACCGGCACGTACTTGTCCTTCGGATTCAGACACGAAATGCACTTGGTGAAATCGAGATTGGTGGTGGTGTAGCCGCAGATGGTGCAGACGTAGTAGGTCGTCTTAGCATCACCGAGGGTGGCCAGATTCTTCTTCGCGTTGGAGTAGAGGTTCGCGTGCTCGATCTCTGCGGTCCGGGCATAGTTGAACGTCCGGAGAGCGTCGCGATTGCGCTCACTCTTCGCCTGAGCGATGAAATCCGGGTACATCACGTCCTTCTCGTATGTTTCACCTTTGACGGCAGCGGTGAGATTCTCTTCGGTCGTTCCGACGTTGGGGTCTTCGATCTTCGCTTCCGGTTTGCCGCCGAACTTCTTGATTACGGTCGCGTGATTGCTGGCGTGAATCTCCTCGGCGCGCGCTGCGGCGCGGAACAGGCTCGCCACTTCACCCTTCCCGTCCTGCTCCGCCTTCTCGGCGAAGGCGAGATAGCGGGCGTGGGCGTTGCTCTCGCCGTTGTATGCCGCCATCAGGTTGGCCATGGTCTTCGCGCTCACCGCGGGAACGGCCGAAGCTTCGGAGCTCGCGGGGGCGACCATCAGGACCGTCGCCGCGACGAGGGCAGCCATGGAAAAAAGAATCACTACTCTTCGAAACGTCATCACATTTCCTCCTTACGAACCTCGTGGTTCGTTTCGGAGGCTCCATGCGCAACGCGCGTGCCGTGACGGCGATCGGCGGAAACGTAAGTAAACACTCGATTTGTTTCTCCGGACCGACTCAGCCGACGTCCAACTTCTTCGACGCGAGGTCCGCGGGCGTTCGAATTCTGCGACAGCGGCGGCGCCCCCCCATTCATTCACCGACCCTGATAGACTCCCGGTCGAGGGCAAACGCGATGACCTCTCGCACTCCAGACGTCGCGGCTCTCTTCGACGCCGTCTCCCTCCGGCGCCAGGAGTCGCGCCTGATACTCCTGAACCTCGCGGTTCTCTCAGGAATCGCCGCCGCGCACGTGCTGTTCGTGCCGGCTCTCGGAACCCCAGGCCGCCTTTTTTTCGTGGTGCTCCTCTTCCGGGTGCTGATGCAGACGGTGGAGCTGATTTGTCTGCAGAACGGACGCCCCTCCAGCCGGCGGATCCTTTCGGCATACGCGAACGTCACGATCTGGCTGCACGTCGGCTTCGCATTTCTCCTCTCCCGCGCGAGCGGGCTGCAGGATGCGCACTACGTCGTGCTGATGATCATCCCGGTGATCGCCGCCGGATTCCGCTACCGTACGCGCGGCCTGGTGCTGGTGATCACCGTGGTGACCGCGTTGACCATCCTCGAGGTGTGGCTCTACTTTCGATCTGCACTCACGGTTCGGGTGACCGAATACTTCGAAGCGGCGAATGTCGCGCTGATCTACATCGTGGTGGGAACGGTCGTCGCGCTTCTGTCGAGACAACTCCGGAAAGAACAGAGACGGCTCAGTGAGAGTTTCGAGCAGCTGCAGATCACCCGTGACCGGCTGGTGGAGGAGGAGAAGCTCGCCGCCATCGGCCGGCTGGCGAGCTCGGTCGCGCACGAGATCCGGAACCCCGTCGCGATGATCCTCAGTTCTCTCGCCATGTCCGGTCGCGGAGAGACGATCGGCCTCTCGCGAAGTGAGCTCGATTCCATCATCGAACAGGAAGCCACACGTCTGGAGCGGCTGGTCTCGGATTTTTTGATCTACGCCCGTCAGACGCCACCCGACCGCAGTTGCGTTCCACTCGTTTCCATACTCGGATACGCCCGCGATCTGGCTCAGGGGAAGGTGGCCGAGGCCGGCCTCCGGCTCCGGATCGATTGCGACGAAGAAATCGTCGTCGAGGCGGACGTGCACCAGCTCCACCGTGCGGTGCTGAATCTCGTCTCCAACGCGATCGAGGCCACGCCGCCCGGAGGAGAGGTCGTGGTGCGGGGTCTCGCCCGTCCGGAGGGAATTGCGATCGCGGTGGAAAATCCCGGGGAGCCGGTGCCGCCGGAAATCCGCAGCCAGATCTTCGAACCGTTCTTCACCACCCGTCCGGCGGGGACCGGGCTCGGGCTCGCGATCGCCCGCTCGATCGCCCGGAGTCATCACGGAGACCTCTTCCTCGCGTCGAACGAACCCGGACGGATCCTTTTCGAGATTCTTCTTCCACTCACCGGAACGATTCCATCCGAACCGGTTCCACAGGAGACCTGATTCATGGCGCACATCCTCGTCGTAGACGACGAAGCCAACCTGAGAAAGATTCTGCGCAGCCTGCTCCGGAGCGACGGCCACGAGGTCGCCGAAGCCACGGGTCTTCGCGATGCCCGGGCGGCGCTCTCCGGGAACATTTTCGATCTGGTATTGACCGATCAGAAGATGCAGGACGGCGAAGGTCTCGAGCTGCTCGCATTCTGCCGCGACGTGGACCCCACGTTGCCGGTGGTGTTTCTCACGGCGTTCGCCACCGTCGAGCTCGCGGTGGAGGCGATGCGCGCCGGCGCGTTCGATTTCATCCCCAAGCCGTTCGTCCCCGATCACGTCCTGATGATCGTCCGCCGCGCCTGCGAACGAACCGAGCTCTCGCGCGAAAATCTCCTCCTCCGCCGATCGGCGCCCGACTCGGGCGGCAGATCTCTGATCGGCGACTCGGAGGCCATGTCCGTCCTGCGGGATCTCGTGTCGCGCGTCGCCCCGACGAATGCGACGGTGCTGATCGTGGGCGAAACCGGGAGCGGAAAGGAGTTGGTCGCCCGGTCGGTCCACGCGGCGAGCCCTCGCAGCCGGAAGCCATTCATTGCGGTGAACTGTGCCGCGGTTACCGAGACGCTGCTGGAGAGTGAGCTGTTCGGCCATGAGCGCGGCGCCTTCACCGGAGCCGACCGTCCTCGCCAGGGATTGTTCGAGGCGGCACACGGAGGGACGCTCTTTCTCGACGAGGCGAGCGAGATGTCCCCTTCGCTCCAGGCCAAGCTCCTTCGGGTTCTCGTCGATGGCGATGTGGTCCGCGTCGGCTCGACTCAGCCGCGTCGCATCGACGCACGCGTGATCGTCGCCACGAACCGCGATCTTCCCGCGATGGTCAAGGAGGGAACCTTTCGCGAGGATCTCTACTACCGCCTCGCCGTCGTCCCGATCGAGGTGCCTCCCTTGCGCCAGCGGCTCCAGGACGTTCCGATCCTCGCGGAATTCTTCGTCCGGCAGGCGGTTCGGGAGATGAACGCGCGACCGGTGAGGCTCTCCGAAGAGGCGGTTCAACACCTCTGCTCGTACGCGTTCCCCGGAAACGTCCGAGAGCTCCGAAACCTCATCGAAAGAGCGGTCATCCTCGCCCGCAGTGACTGCATCACCCCCGAGGATCTGCCACTCCGCTCGAATCAGCCCCCGTGGAACGAGGCCCTCGACCGGCTTCTCCAATCACTTCCTCCGGGCCTGGAGCTCCACGGTGTGATGCGGGAGTTCGAATCGATGGTGATCCGGCGCTCCCTCGAGCGCGCGAATGGAGTGCAGGCGGCCGCCGCGCGCGACCTCGGCGTCTCGCGGAGCCTGATCGGATACAAGTTGCGGAAACTGAATCGGGAAAGTGACGACCGGCTGAAGTAAGATAGGGAACGCAGGCCTCGCCGCCACGGGGATTGAATGGAGAAGAGCTATCCCGATTGCATCATGATCATCGATGATGATCCTTCCGTCACGGAGGGTCTTGCGCTCGCGCTTCAGAACCGCGGCCGACGCATCATCACCTGCAACGACGTCGAGTCCGCGGAGCTGATCCTCGACCGCGTCGTTCCTTCGCTGATCGTCGCCGACGTGCAGTTCTCCGGGATGTTCGGTTACGAAGGTCTCGACTTCATCCGGTACGCCCTCGATCGCTCCTCGTCCATGAGGGTGGTGATCATGACCGGAAAACCATCGAGCGAATTGAAAGCCGAAGCGATGCGGCGCGGGGCCATCGCATTTCTCGGCAAACCCTTCGAGGTTGCCGCGCTGGAGCCCTTCCTGGAAGGGCCGGGGAACGATGACGGCGAGATCCCCGTCGTGCGCGTCCCGGTACTCGACGAGATCGTCGTGAGTGACGACCTGGTTCCGGTGTTCCAACCGATCTACCGGATCAACGACGCCCACCAGGTCCGCGTCTTCGCCTTCGAAGCACTCACGCGCCTTCGCACCGAATCGCCGATCTCGGCCCCCGACACCCTCTTCGAATACGCGAGCCGGAAAAAGAGGGTCGTCGATCTCGAGCTCTCATGCATGATGCAGAGCCTCTCGCATGGCCGGAGTCTCGTCGAACGGGGGTGTCTGTTCCTCAACGTCCATCCGAAGGCACTCTCGGCCGACGGCCGCCTGGTGCGAACACTCATTCAGCAGGCCGGAGAGTGCGGGATTCCGCTCGACAAGCTGGTCATCGAGATCACCGAGCAGTCGTCGTTCAGTGATCACGCCGCGGCGGAGCGGGCATTCGGAACACTGCGCGATGCCGGAGTCCGCCTCGCTCTCGACGATGTCGGCGTCGCGTACTCCCATTTCCCGATGCTCGACGTCATCCGTCCCTCGTATCTCAAGATCAGCCAGCACTTCGGTTGCTCCTTCGAAGAGGATCCGACCAAAGTGAAGATCGTCCGGAACATCCTCTCGCTCGCGCGCGATCTCTCTGCGGAAGTGATCCTGGAAGGAGTCGAATCTGCGGCGACCGTCGAGGCCGCAATCGACCTCGGAATCCGCCTGGTGCAGGGATATCACTATGGGCGCCCTGCACTCGCAGCGGTCGTCTACGACGCGGACGGCCTCCCGGCCTGAGCGCGGCGACCAACGTCACATCTTCACGGCATGGAGCTCTCTGCCGCTGACTCCGGTGCAAGAGGAAGCCGGAGCCGGAAGGTGGAACCTTCTCCCAGCGCGGTCTCCACGGCGATGCTGCCTCGATGCGCGCTGATGATCTGGTGTACCACCGCCAGCCCCAGACCCGTTCCGCCGGTACGTTTGGTGGTGAAAAGGGGATCGAAAATGTGACGGAGAACCTCCGGCTTCATCCCGCTGCCGCTGTCCGAGAGCGAGATTTCCGCGAAGCGCTCTCCTTCCCGGCTTCCATCGGAATGGGAGCCCGGGCCGAGCCTGAGAATGATCGCTCCCCCCTCCGGCATCGCATCGCGGGCATTCAGAAGGAGATTGGAAAGGACCTGCTCGAGCTGTACGCAGTCGCCTTCGATCACCACGTCGGCCGCGAGGTCGAGTTGCAGGTCGATTCCCCCCGGCAGGAGCGACTCGAGCTCGTGGGAGAACTCCTCCAGCCACTCTCGCACCGCAATTCGTCGCAGCACCGGTTCCGGCGGACGGGTGAAGCGGAGGATCTCCGTGGAGACACGCTTTCCCCGTTCGAGCGAGCGAAGGATCTGCGACGCGCCCCGACGAACCGTCGCCGGGTCGTCCGCCTTCCTGCCAACCAGCTCCGCGAATGTCTGGACTCCCATCAGCACGTTGTTGAATTCGTGCGCGACCGTCGCCGCGAGATTACCGAGGCTGGTCATCCGGCTGTTCTGCTCCACCTTCCGCTCGAGCAGGACACGCTCGGTGACGTCGCGTGCATTCACCACGATTCCGGAAATCTGCTCGTCATCGCGCAGGTCCGTGGCAACTGCTTCCACACAGCGCCAGCTCCCGTCCGCGTGCCGGAACCGAAAGGCAAACGGACAGCTCGTCTGGTCGCTCGCAAGCCAGACATCGAAACGTCTTCGGACCTGATCGAGCTCGTCCCTATGAACCAGGTCGAAGACGCTACGACCCACCAGCTCGTTGCTCCGGTATCCGAGTACCCGCCGGATCGAGGGTGAACCGTACGAAAGGTAGCCCCTCTCGTCCATGATCGCGATCACTTCCGACGAGCCCTCGATGAGCGATCGGAAGTGCCGTTCACTGCGACCGAGCTGCTCTTCCGATTCCTTCCGCAACATGGTGTGGGCGAAGATCCGGACGAACTTCCGCAGCAGCATAGAGAGATTCTGATGACTCTCCGCGGGCGTGTCGATCCAGCTCGACGCGAGGACCGCGACGGAGTCACCACCGAGCTCGAAAGGAACCAGAAGCGCAGATCTCACTCCGAGTTGATGGAGAATGGCTCGCTCGGGATCCGTGACGCTGCTCGACGCGGAGTCGACCCACACGGACTTCAGATCCAGAATCCGTTCGACCCAGCCACGGAGTCCGGGCATCCCTTTGGACATCTTCAGATCCTTCAGATCCAACTCGGAACTCTTCCAGAAATACGGCCGGATTATCTCCTCTCCTTCTCGAAGGCCGACGTAGAGAGAGCTGCGGTCCGCTCCGACGTGGTGGGCGATCTCTTCGAGACAGCTGTTGATCGCCATGTCGATCTCGGCTGCTTTCGCCTTGAGCAGACGAGTGGAGATCGAGGCGACCAGCTCTTCCTCGGAGATCCTCTCCCGAAGACTCTTTTCGAGCTCCTTGCGTGCCGTGACGTCGGAGACCACGCCGTGAACCACCCGCTCTCCGTCCGGCCGGACCACGGACCGGGCTCGCATGAACAACCAGACGCACCGGCCGTCTTTGCGGAAGAAACGGAAGTCGATCGAGATCGAAGGACCACCCTGCAGAAGCGTCTCGCAGGCGGCCGACAGACGGTCGAGATCGTCCGGATGGATCCGCCTGTGAAGATCGGCGGGAACGGACGAGGTGACTTCTTGCGGAGAAAAGCCGAGGGCGTCCTCGACCGTGTCGCTGACGAAGAGAATACGCCCTCTCTCGAACGCCCAGACGACCGGAAGGAGATCCGGAGGCATCGTCTCCGATGTGGTTCCGATCAGCGTCTCCATGCTCGAAGGATGGTAAGGATCCGGACCGGAAGTACTGGCATTCATGGTTCAGGAGTCCTCAGAGGCACCGGAAAAATACCTCTGGCTCGAAACTGGTCGCCGAGGTGGAAACTGCTGCGCCGGAAGAGGACGAGAGAGAGCCGGGCGTCAGTAGGTTTTCGTGTAGAGATAGATGAAGCTCTTCGCAAGACACTTCCGGATCGGAGGCTCGAACGTCGCGCTTCGGATCTCCTTCTCGGCCTCCGCAGCGAGCGCCGAGTCGCCGGTGGTGTTCTTCGTGATCCGCGCGGACTTGACCTTGCCGTCCGGACCGACCGTCGCCTCGACCTGCACCGTTCCTCCGGTCCCGTCGGAGAGCGCGAGCGGCGGTGCGTCGACGACGCGGAAGTCGCGATCGGGAGGGCAGTCCTTCACCGTCCGCAGATATCTCGATGCGGCCCACCCGACCGTTCCGTCCTGAAGACGCACGCGGCTCCATCCGCCTTCCTTCTCGAGCACCGCCACGTGCTCTCCGCGACGGAGAGTGGTCACGATTCCGTCAGAAGTGCGCGGGCCGCTCCGCACGTTCAATGACGATCCGGACACTCTCGCGGTACCGATCGGAGTTTCAACCGACGCAGTTCCGGACGGAGTCTCCGGCAGAGGCGCAGGCTCGGGAGAAGGGGCCGGCGTCGCGCACGAAACGAGGACAACGGCTGCGGTCACCAACGCGATTCGCGTCAGCGTACGGAGAAAAGGAAGGCGACGAACGATGGTCATGGCGCGGCATCATACTGTAATTCCGGGGCGCCGGGCCCACCCCGCAGCGGTGTCTCCATTCAGTAGATCGGCTTCTTCTCCGGCGATTCCACGGAAGCGGGATCGACGTGAAAATCCGTCCGATGGACGAGCGTGCCGTCTGCGTAAACGGCGACGAGATACGTTCCCGGCAGGAGTTTCTTTCCCTCCTTCCCGTTGGGCGGCATCCTGAAATGCATGTAGTTCTCCCGCGACTCGACGACCTTCGTCGCCTCGTCCACCACTTTGCCATCCGGCTCGTACCATACCGCGGTGATCTTCGTCCCGGCCGGTGCCGCACCCACCTCCATCGCGATGTATACGTCGTCCTCGGGGTTGAAGTCGTTATCCGTCATCCCTCGCGGAATCCGTCCGTCCATGTTCAGCGACTTGCCGAGTGTGTAGTCGCCGACCCATGTGATCGCCGCGACGGGCGACATCCGGGCCTTCTGCGCATCGACCGGGACGTCGCGTGGCGGGTTCTCCGGTGGAGGTGATGCGATGTGACGAGGCGGATTCGCCGGAGGCGGATTGTCGACCGGTTCCCTGCAACCGGTCGTCGCGAGAATGGCACCAACGAGAAAGACGAAACATCTACACCGCATCGATCCCCCTGAGTGTGAACTGCCGGTCGATCAGATCCCGTGCTTTCATCGTGCCATGGCCGCTGACCCGGTCAGGCTTCGGTCTCCATCCCGCTGCCCACTCATTCCGAGGCCGAGTCCTTCTGTTCGTGATACTCCTCGATGTGCTCGTAGACATCGCCGGGGAACTCGAGATCGCGATAGACTTTGCAGAAGTCGGATCGGAACGCGCTCAGAGCTGAAAACTCTGTTTCTTCTGCCACTGGTGAATCCTCTCCGGCCGGGGAGGCGTGTACTCACGCTGTCCGCGCAGGCGTAAATGCAGCGTAAATGCCAGCCCGCGCTTCCGGCGCCGCATAAGAGAGAGGCGGCCCGGAGGCCGCCTCTGATTCGGTCGAGTGACGAACCTGGAGCTCAGATCGTTACGACGTTGGCCGCCTGCAGTCCCTTCGGACCATTCACCACGTCGAACTCGACGCGAGCGCCCTCGGGGAGCGTCCGGAATCCCTGCGACTGAATCGCACTGTAGTGGACGAACACGTCCTCTCCGTTGTCAGTCGTAATGAATCCAAAGCCTTTCGACTCATTGAACCACTTCACGCTGCCTGTGCTTCGCATTGAATCTCCTTTCGTTCCGTGCTGCCGTTCGAGGAGACCCGGGCTCAGGTGAAGGAAGTCTGCCGCGCCGGCTCGCATCCGACCTGTCGGCGCCCGTAGGCTCGATCTCACCAAAAGCAGTGCGGCATTGAGAGAAAAACATTCGACCTGAATTCGGCATTCCGGACGATTGATGGCTCGAGACTGCCGCGGGCGAGCGGTGCGGACTCTCACCCCTCCTTGCAAAGCCCTCGATTACGAGTAGGATGATTCCCTTTCCAGGAGATGACCGTGACCGAGGATCTGATCGCGCCGGACCTGCACGTGAGCCCTCTCGCACACCATTGGATGCTCGACTGGGGAACCGTCTTTTTGAATCACGGATCGTTCGGCGCGTGTCCCAGAGGAGTGCTCGACGAGCAGAGAAGGCTGCGCGAAGCAATCGAGCTGGCGCCGGTCCGTTTCCTCGCGCGCGAGCTGGAGGGACTGCTCGACTCCGCGCGCGCGACCGTTGCGTCGTTCGTCGGCGCCGATCCTGCCGGTGTCGCATTCGTACCGAACGCGACGACCGCAGTCAACTCCGTACTTCGTTCTCTGGAGCTCCACGCCGGTGACGAGCTGGTCACCACCGACCACGAGTACAACGCCTCGAGAAACATTCTCGAGTTCGTAGCCACACGCGCCGGCGCTCGCGTGATCACTGCTCCGGTGCCGTTTCCAATCGGAGACGAACGAGAGGCGGTCGAGGCCGTACTCGGCGCCCTCTCCAGCCGGACGCGCCTGGTCCTGCTCGACCACGTCAGCAGCCAGACCGCTCTCGTTTTTCCGATCGAGTCGATCGCCGGAGAGTTGTCGAAGCGCGGAATCGATCTCCTCGTCGATGGTGCACACGCGCCGGGGATGTTGCCGCTCGACCTCCGCGCGCTCGACGTACCCTATTACACTGGAAATCTTCACAAATGGGTCTGCGCTCCGAAGGGAGCGGCATTCCTGTATGTGAGAGAGGATCGGCGGGAGCTGGTTCGTCCCGCGATCATCAGTCACGGCGCCAACTCGATCCGGACGGACCGGAGCCGTTATCTCCTCGAGTTCGACTGGATGGGAACGGTCGATCCGACTCCCTGGCTCGCGGTGCCGGAAGCGATTCGGACCATTGGGTCACTCGTTTCGGGTGGATGGCCGGAAGTGATGCGGATCAATCACGAGCTCGCACTCGAGGCGCGGCAGATTCTCTGTGGTGCGCTGGAGATTCCTCCGACTGCGCCGGATTCGATGATCGGATCGATGGCCAGCGTTCCTCTCCCACCTTCGCAGACATCGAGTCCCGCCAGAAGCCTTTATGGCGATCCGCTTCAGGACGCTCTTTACGATCGCTTCGGGATCGAAGTACCGGTGATTCCCTGGCCGGCGCCTCCGGCTCGCGTGCTGCGCATCTCCGCGCAGCTCTACAATAGCCGCTCACAGTACGAACTTCTGGCAACCGCGCTGGTGCAACTGCTCCAGGAAGGTCTCTGAGCCGCGGTCTCTGCGATGCGATCGGGAGCGATGATCTGGTGCCTGTAGCGAAAACGTGTGCCACTCCGCCAACCGAGATCCGACCGGTGAAGGAGACTCTTCACCGCGTCCCCGTCGTCGATCCATACCGATGGCTCGAAGGGAGCTCCGCGCCGGAGGCCGACGATGATCCGGCTCTCGACGCGCGGGTCTCGGAGTGGACCGACCTTCAGAACACCCACACCCGACGTCTGCTGGATTCCCTCCCCGGGCGCGCGGAGCTCGAGTCGCGCCTGCGCCGGCTCATGGAGTGCGACAGCATCAACACGCCACAGATGCGTGGCGATCGGATCTTCTTCTGGAAACGCGCAGGAACTCAGGCGCAGTACGTCTCGTACGTGCAGGAAGGCCCCGCCGGCGCTCCCCGGGCGCTGGTCGATCCGAATGCGATCGATCGCGACGGACTCACGGCGCTCGACTGGACCGCCCCGAACCACGATGGCTCCCTCATGGCGTTCGGCCTCTACCGCGCGGGAGACGAGAACACGACACTCAATCTCGTTGACGTCGTCCGCGGCGAGCGTCTTCCGGACATCATCGCGGGACGAGTGGAGGACGTTCAATGGATGCCGGACTCCTCCGGCTTCTTCTATGCCCGGCTCGCGGATCTTTCGAACCCCTACTCGCGTCAGATTCGATTCCACCGTCTCGGCGCCGAAGCCGCGGACGATCCGATCCTCTTCGCGCAATACCAGGAAGGCCCACTCTCCACGACGTGGGGACCATTCGCCTGGACCTCCAGAGATGCACGATGGATGATCCTCGGATACTGGACGGGGACCGATTCGAACGACCTTTGGGTGATCGACCTTCGCCACTGGTTCGCGACCGGCGTGGTCACCATGCGAACGATCGTCGAGGGAGAGAAGGCCATCAGCACGGGGCCGGTGGTCGGCGACACGCTCTTCATGCAGACCACCCTCGGCGCACCGAATGGACGGCTCGTTGCGGTCGATCTCCATCGTCCCGATCGTGAACGATGGCGAGAGATTGTCCCCGAACGGAAGGACGTCATCCTGCAGAGCGTCTCGCCTGCTCGGGGCATGCTGGCGCTGGATGCACTGGAGAATGCCGCGAGCGTGATCGAGATCCATGCTCTCGACGGAACGTTCGTCCGGCGACTCGAGCTCCCGGGCATCGGCTCGGCGTCGATCGAGACGGAAGAGGAGCGGACCGACGCTTTCGTCACCTTCACGAGCTTCAACGAACCAACCAGCATCTACCGCGTCGATCTCGCGGACGGGAGTCGCGAGCTCTGGGCGCGCCCCGCGGTCCCGGTCGATCCTTCTACGGTCGAAGTCGAGCAGATCTTCTATCCGTCGAAGGACGGCACGCGGGTCCCGATGTTCCTCGTGCACCGGAAGGGACTGGAGCTCGACGGGAACAATCCGGTGCTCCTCACCGGCTACGGAGGATTCGGGATTCCGGAAACTCCGGCGTTCATGGCGACGCTCTTCCCCTGGTTCGAAGCGGGAGGGGTCTATGCACTGCCGAATCTTCGCGGCGGAGGCGAATTCGGCGAGAGCTGGCATCGCGATGGGATGCTGGATCGAAAACAGAACGTCTTCGACGACTTCATCGCCGCTGCGGAGTGGCTGATCGACCGGCGCTACACGAATCCATCGAGACTCGCGATCTCCGGCGGGTCGAACGGCGGTCTTCTCACCGGCGCGGCGCTCGTGCAGCGCCCGGAGCTGTTCGCCGCGGCGGTCTGCGCAGTACCGCTGCTCGACATGCTGCGCTACCACCACTTCCTGATGGCGCGGTACTGGGTTCCTGAATACGGCTCAGCCGAAGATCCGGCGCAGTTCCGGTATCTTCTCGACTACTCCCCTTACCACAACGTGAAGCCGGGCGCGAAGTATCCGGCCGTTCTCTTCACCGCGGGAGAGAACGACACCCGGGTGCACGCGCTGCACGCCAGGAAGATGGCCGCGCGGATGCAGGAAGTGACTGCGTCCGATCCCGATGCGCGGCCGGTGCTTCTATGGATCGATCGGGAGGCCGGCCACGGCCAGGGAAAGCCGCTCGACCTCCGCATCCGGGACGTCGCGGACCAGCGGATCTTCTTCATGTGGCAGCTCGGAATGCTCGACGGGTAACGCGCTGGAACGACCTACTGACGCCGCGGCGGCTCCTGCCGGTGCTCGCACCGTGGGGTCCGGGTTAAAATCCCTTACCGTGAGCCGCAAGACCTTCTCCCTCTCCCTGATCGCACTCGCGATTCTTCCGCTCCTCGGGTGCGGCGCTCCCGCCGAACCCGGCCGAGCCGCAACCGCGACCACGCGAGCTCGCGAGGTTCTGCCGGGAGGAATCACCCGCGCGGCCGACGGCATCTTCTACATCACCCTCCGCCACGGCAGAGGGGCTCCCATCGAGGACGATCCGTCGGCCCTCCGGGTCGCGTTCACGACCACCATCACCTTTCAGTCCCAGAAGAAGGAAACCACCTCGCATTCCGCAGTGTGGAAGAACGTCCCCGAAGAGTGGCGCCATGCGATGGACGACATGACTCCCGGAGAGGTGCGGCGGGTCTGGTTCACCGACGATCCGCTCCGGCCGTCGGAGTACGTCGACTTTCACCTGATCGAGGTCCGCTGACCCTCCAGCCCGGACTGTTCACGAGACTTCTGCTGCGGAGCGACGATCCGGGCTCGGTTTTTCAATCTCCGTTTACGAAATCCGTCCGTGCCGGGCGCTGATCGGTTACCATTTCGCCCGACGAGTCCGTTCCCGGCGGGCTCGAACGCGGCGCCGACTTCTCCCGACTCGAACCGGCGCCGCCTGGAGCCTGAATGGACGCGCTCGAAGCCAAGTCGCTCCCGGACAACGCCTACATCCCTCTCGCCGACGAGGAGCTCTACACCCCGATCATTCCTCCTCAGTCGAAGATGCCGGAGACCACTCTCCGCTCGGTCGGTTGGGGCGTGGTCCTCTGCGTCGTCTTCACCGTGGCGTCCGCGTACTCCGGACTGAAAGTCGGTCAGGTGATGGAAGCTGCCATCCCGATCTCCATCCTCGCGATCGGTATGGCCCGGCTCTACAGCCGCCGCTCCACCCTCCTCGAGAACGTGATCATCACCGCGATCGGCGGCGCGTCGGGAGCGGTCGTCGCGGGAGCGATCTTCACCCTTCCGGCGCTCTATACCCTCGACCTCGATCCAAATCCCCTGCAGACGATCTTCATCTGTCTCGCCGGCGGCTGTCTCGGCGTGCTGTTTCTCATTCCTCTGCGACGCTACTTCGTGCGCGAGATGCACGGGAAGTTCCCTTACCCCGAGGCCACCGCAATCACCGAAGTGCTGGTGACGGGAGAAAAGGGAGGCTCACAGGCGAAGCTCCTCGTGCAGGCGACGGTGATCGCCGGCATCTACGACTTCTTCGTCACCACGTTCGAAGTATGGAAGGAGTATCTCGACTTCCAGTTCCTCCCGTCGGTGCAGAACCTCGCCGAGAAGGCGAAGATCGTCTTCCGCTTCGACGCCGTCGCCTTCATTCTCGGGCTCGGCTACGTGATGGGACTCCGCTCGTCGATGATCCTCGTCGCGGGCGGCGTTCTGGCGAACTTCGTTCTCGTCCCTCTGATCTGGATGATCGGCCAGCACTTCCCCACCGCGGTCTACCCCGCGACCATTCCCATCGCCCAGATGTCGGCCGAGCAGATCTTCCGCGGCTACGTGCGATACGTCGGCGTCGGAGCGATCGCCACCGCTGGCATCTTCGGGATCATCAAATCGCTCCGTATCGTCGCCGGATCATTCGCCATCGCGGGAAAGGCGTTCCGCGCAGGAGACACCAGCCACAAACTCGAGCGGACCGACCGTGACATCAGCATCATGTCCATTCTCCTCGGCGTGGTGATCTCTTCACTCGGTGTGGCGATTTTCTTCGGCAGTCTCCACACGACCGCGGTGGTTCTCTTCGCGGGTCTGGTGATCACCCTCGTCTTCTCGTTCTTCTTCGCATCCGTCGCGGCGAACGCGATCGCCACCACGGCGCGGAATCCCGTCTCCGGGATGACCATGCTCACCATCATCATCTCCGCGGTGGTGTTGCTCCGGTTCGGTCTGTCGGGATCGACGGGGATGTTCTTCGTGATGGCCATCGCGGGGATGGTGTGTACTGCGCTCGCGGTGTCCGGACAGACCATCACCGATCTGAAGACGGGATACTGGATCGGCTCCACCCCCGCCGCGCAGGAGCGGGTGAAGTTCCTCGGCGTGATTGCCTCGTCGATCGCGGTCGGCCTCACCATCGTGATGCTGGCGAAGGTCTTCCAGTTCGGCGAACAGGCCGCCGGCGATCTCCGCCCGGTTCTCGCCGCACCGCAAGCTTCGATCATGCAGGCGCTGGTCGAGGGGTTCATGAACCGTCAGCCAATCGCGTATCTCCTCTTCATCGCCGGCGGCATGGTCGCGGTGGCGATGGAGATGCTCGGGGTCCCGGCACTGATCTTCGCGCTCGGAATGTATCTTCCTCTCGAGCTGAACACACCGGCGCTGGTCGGCGGAATCATCTCTCATTTCGTGATCCGGAGATCCGAGCGCCAGTCGCCGTCGCGCGGACGAACCACACGCGAGCGGGGCGTGATCATCGCGTCCGGACTGATGGCGGGAGGCGCGCTCGGCGGCGTGATCGGCGCCGCGATGCGCCTCTTTCCCTGGTATCGCGAGGATCTGATCCACACTCCGTTCTTCGGCTTCGATCCCGTCTCGCAGAGTATTTCTCTGGTCCTCTTCATCGGACTCTGCGCGTATCTCTGGTTCGTCACCACAAAGAAGACGGCCGAGCACGAGGAGTAGGAACCGACGATACGGTGGACCGATCGATCCACGCGTCACCGGCGTTCACGATTCAACCAGTCCGCCTCGCTTCTGCCACGGGCGCGGGTGGTGCGACTGCCGGATGTGAGCCGCAATCCTCGTGGCGGACTGCGAGTCCGCACTCCTCGCCACAATCCACGCTTCTCGCCCTGGAGTGCGGATTCGTAATCCGCCGCGGAGAGTGCGGCATCTGCGCGACCGCCGCGGTGGCCGTGCGGCCCCAGAGGCAGAGCCCGGCGGACTTTCCCCCACTCCCTTCCTGTTCGGGTATTCATGAGCCGGAATCTCCGCGTGATCTGCAGGGTCGCGCTCATCGTGGCCGGTGCGGCGTTCGTCGTGCAGCATGTCGTTTCGCGCCGAGCTCCTCACGTTGAGAGCGCTGCACCTTCTCGCACCACTGCAGCGCAGGCGCTGAATCCCGACAGTCTCGTCCTTCCGGTCGAAGGAGTTTCGGTGACCGACCTTCGCGACTCGTTCAACGCTCCCCGCAGCGGCCATCTTCACGAGGCGATCGACATTCCCGCGCCACGCGGAACTCCCGTTCTCGCCGTCGCCGCGGGGCGGATCCTGAAGCTTCACGAGAGCCCCGCCGGAGGACACACCATCTATCTCGCCGGTCCCCGGCGCCATCTCGTCTACTACTACGCGCACCTCGATCACTATGCTTTCGGTCTCCGTGAAGGCGCCGAGGTGAAGAGGGGGGAAGTCATCGGATTCGTCGGCACCAGCGGAAACGCGCCAAAGAACTTCCCCCACCTCCACTTCGGGGTGGAGCGCCCCTCTGCCGACGGCGCGTGGTGGAAGGGGACGTCGATCGATCCCTATCCGATCCTCGTGGGACACGACGGGCAAACAGACGGTGCGCCGGCCGGCGTCGCGGCGATCCAATGATCCGCTGAGGAGTCGCATTGAGACGCATTTCGGCCGCGCGCCTCGCCCAGATCGGAATCGGCATCCAGATGCTCGCGCTGCTACGCACGCTTGCCGAATACTTCCGCCTCCGTCACTTCGGATCGCCTCCTCTGACGCTGCAGAGCGCAGACCTCTGGATCGGTGGCGCGCTGATCAACACGATCTTTCTCGCGGTGGCAGTCGCGTGCTTTTTCCTCGGTAAGTTCCGGACCAGCGCGCTCGTCGCACTGTTGACCGTGGTGGTGCTTCTGATCTGGAAATTCGCCGTGATGGGATCGTGACCGGCCACAAAGCTCTTCCGGCGTGAGACGGAGCCCCGATGCGGGAACTCCGGGCTGAATTCCGAGGCAGGGTGAATTCGGGGTCAGAGTTCCACTGTATCCGCGAGCCCGAGCTCGCGCGCCTTCGCCTCGACCGCATCCGCCACCGCGCGGTGCACGTCGAGATCGAGCGGTGACGGAACCACCGCGTCGCTCGGTGCTTTCGCGGCGATCGTCTCCGCCGCGATCACCATCATCTCTGCAGTGATCTCGCGGCTCTTCGCGCGCATCGCACCGCGGAAGATTCCCGGGAAAGCGAGCGCGTTGTTGATCGAGCGTCCGTCGCCGGCGAATGCGGCACCGGCCGCACGCGCGACTGACGGCGTGATCTCCGACTTCGGATTCGAGAGGGCGAAGATCACCTGTCCCTTTCTCACCATCTCCGGCGGGATCAGCCCCGGTTTCCCGGTCGTCGCGATCACGATGTCCGCTTCCTTCATGATCGTTGAAAGGTCGCTCGCCACCGCTCCTTCCGACACCAGAAGCTTCATCGCAGCCTCCGCGACATCCGTCACCATCACCTCACCCACTCCGTACGCCAGCGCGAGACGCGCAATCGCGCTTCCGGCCGCGCCGAGTCCGATCTGCCCGAGCCGCGAATCACGGAGATCACGTCCGGTGCGACTGCACGCGTTGATGATCGCGGCGAGCGTCACGCACGCCGTCCCGTGCTGGTCGTCGTGCATCACCGGCTTCCGAAGGCGCCGCTTGAGCTCCGCCTCGATGAAGAAGCAATCGGGCACCCGGATGTCTTCGAGATGGATGGCGCCGAACGTGTGCGAGAGCCGCTCCACGGTATCGACGAATTCGTTCGGATCTTTCGTATCGACCAGCAGCGGCGTCGCGCTGATCCCGACGAACCGGTCGTACAGAACCGCCTTCCCTTCCATCACCGGAAGGCTCGCCACCGGACCGATGTCGCCCAGCCCGAGAACTCGCGTACCGTTGGTGAAGATGCCGACCGAATTGCCGATCGAGGTGAGGTCCCAGGCCATGTTTCGATCTTTCTCGATCGCCTGCGACACGCGCGCGACGCCAGGCGTATAGATCGTGCGGAGATCCCGAAGATCTTCGAGCGCGACCCGGCTCGTCGAATGGAGCTTCCCTCCGCGATGAACGTCGAAGACGCGGTCGGTCCGCTCGAGCACTTCCACTCCGGCAGCAACCAGCGCCGCAATGACACGCCCCGCCTGCTCCTCGTCCGTCGTCTCGAGGGTCACGTCACGCACGGTGTGAGTCTCGGTGACCCGGACGCTCGCAATCTCCCCGATCAGCGCCCCCTCATCGGCGGCGATGGTCGCCAGCTTCGCGAACTGCCCGGGGCGATGTTCCAGCCGGACACGCACAACCGTATCAATCGAACTCTCACTCATCGGATCACCTCGGTCGGATGCGAAGAGCTGCCACTCTTCCGTGCTGGCTGAATGAATACCACGGAACCCCACCCGTCGATGTGACGGATGACGCGCCGGGATTGTGCGATGAAACCCGGGAGTCTGCGCGAGCTTGCTGGGCAGCGAAGGATCCCCTCTCCGAGGGGCGCCACGGCTCCCGCCGTGGCCGCGCAGATCGCCTTCAGAACGCAACGAGACGACCCCTGCGGCAGATGCGCAGTAACTCCGCGAATCTGCTCTGTGAACACCCACAGTGCCCCTTGAGTTCGGGCCACTGGGGCTAATGATTCCGGTTTGCAGATCGGGTCAATCCGGATGGACCAGCCTGAAGTCGCGCGGCCGCAGGAAGACCTCCTCACCCCGCACGAGATCGAGATTCGCCACCTCGCCCCGCGTCAGCTCGACGTGCACCGGGCGGTCCGCCGCCAGGAGCTCCACCCGCACCACCGCGCCGAAGCGGCCGATGTTCCTTATCCGCGCGGCAAACGCGCCGGCGGTCGGCGCGCGCAGCACCTCGAACTGATGCGAACGGACTGCGATCACGTCGTCGGCTTCTTCCGATCCAGGCTCAATCACCACTCCACCCTCGTCCAGACGCGCATGAAAAAGGTTCACCCTCCCGATGAAGCCGTAGACGAACGGAGTGGCGGGATTCTCGTACACCTCCTCCGGTGAGCCGACCTGCTCGATCCGTCCCGCGTTGAACACCGCGACCCGATCCGCCAGCTCGAGCGCTTCCTCCTGATCGTGCGTCACGAAGACGCTGGTCAGGGAGATTTTCTCGTGCAGCGACCGCATCCACTGCCTCAGTTCGTGACGGACATTCGCATCGAGAGCCCCGAACGGCTCGTCGAGAAGGAGTACCCGCGGTCTGACCGCGAGAGCCCGCGCGAGTGCGACGCGCTGTCGCTGTCCGCCGGAGAGTTGCGACGGCCGGCGGTCCGCGAGAAAGTCGAGACCGACCAGCCGCAGCAGCTCCATCACCATCGCGCGCCTCTCCTCTTTCGTCACTCTTTCACGGCGCGGTTTCACCTCGAGGCCGAACGCGACGTTCTCGAATACCGTCATGTGACGGAAGAGGGCGTAGTGCTGAAACACGAACCCCACCCGCCGCTCACGTATGGCGCGCAGGGTCGCGTCTTCGCCGTCGAAGCGGACGCTCCCTTCGTCCGGCGTCTCCAGTCCCGCGATGATCCGCAGCAGCGTCGTCTTTCCCGAACCCGACGGCCCGAGGAGCGCGAGAAGCTCTCCGTCGCAGACCTCGAGGCTCACGTCACGCAGCGCTTCGAACCCGTCGAAACGTTTCGAGATGTTCCGCAGCTCGATCTTCACGTTCTCCCCTCCTCTCGCTTCTCGGCGGCCGGTCGCCGCTCACTCTTCCTCTCCAGAATGACTTTCGCCACGATCGCGGCCAGCGCAATCAGAGTCAGCAGCGAGGCGACCGCGAAGGCCTCCGTGAAGCGGTACTCGTTGTAGAGGATCTCCACGTGAAGAGTGGTCGTGTTCGTGACGCCTCGAATGTGCCCCGAGACCACCGACACGGCTCCGAATTCTCCCATCGCGCGCGCACTGCAGAGGACGATCCCGTAGAGCAGACTCCAGCGGATGTTCGGGAGCGTGACCCGCAGAAACGTCTGCCAGCCGCGCGCGCCGAGTGACGTCGAGGCTTCTTCTTCGTCACGACCCTCGGTCTGCATGAATCCGATCAGCTCGCGCGCAACGTAGGGAAGCGTGACGAACGTCGTGGCGAGGACGATTCCCGGAACGGCGAAGACGATCTCGATTCCATGGGCGACCAGAAAAGGACCGAAGATTCCGTGGATCCCGAAGAGGAGGACGATCAGCATTCCGGAGATCACCGGAGAGACGCTGAGAGGAAGGTCGATGAACGTGACCACGATGGTCTTTCCCGGGAACTCGAATCGCGTCACCGCCCATGCTGCGGCGAGGCCGAAGAGGAGGTTTGCCGGAACGGCGATCGCCGTCGCGACGAGGGTGAGACGGATTGCGGAGAGCGCTGCCGGCGAGGTGACCGCGGCGAAATAGGCCGGCACTCCTTTCTCGAAAGCCTTTGCGAAGATCAGGAGTACCGGGGCGAAGAGCATCAGGGTGAGCCAGGCGAAAACGACGGCGAGGAGAATCCGGCGCGAGATCGTGCCGGTCGCGGCACGTTTGCGCTCGAGCGCAACCGGCAACGTCGTCATGCGACCCTCCTCGCCCGCATCCGCTGCACGGCGTCCAGCGTCGCGACGATCGCAATCCCGATCAGGAGATAGACCATCGCGATCGCCGCTGCGCCCTCGTAATCGAACTGCTCGAGCCGGATCATGATCAGGAGCGGCATGGTCTCGGTCCGCATCGGCATGTTCCCGGCGATGAAGATCACCGAACCGTACTCTCCGAGCCCGCGGGCGAAGGCCAGACCGAACCCGGTGAGAAGCGCCGGGACGAGCTCCGGAAAGATCACACGCCGGAATGTCTGCCACGGCGAGGCACCGAGCGAGACCGCCGCTTCCTCCGCTTCCCTCTCCAGCGCCTGGATCACCGGCTGCACCGAACGAACGACGAACGGGAGACCGACGAACGTGAGTGCGAGGATGATTCCGAGCGGCGTGTAGGCGACCTTCAAACCGAACGGCGCCAGCCACCGTCCGACGATTCCGGTCGGAGCGTACATCGCGGTCAGCGTGATCCCGGCGACCGCGGTCGGAAGCGCGAACGGAAGATCGATCATTCCGTCGACCAGACGGCGGCCGGGAAACGACGTTCGTTCGAGTGCCCACGCGGTGAGAAGTCCGAAGACGGTGTTCAGCGCAGCCGCCGCAGCCGCAGTGGCGATGCTCAGCCGGAACGCCGCGATGACGCGGGCTGAGGAGAGGATCTCCCATGCCCGCTGCGGCTCGACTGACAGCCCCTTCATCGCCAGAGCCGCCAGCGGGAGAAGAACCAGAGCCGAAAGGTAGAAGAGGGTGAAGCCGAGCGTGAGGCGGAAGCCCGGGAGAACGGCGGCACGTCCGCGGATGAGGCGCACGCCAGCGGGATCAGTACGACGAATGGTCATGAGTGGCCATAGATCTGGTCGAAGACGCCGCCGTCCGCGAAGTGACGGGACTGCGCCTTCGCCCAGCCGCCGAAGAGCTCTTCGACGGTGAAGAGTTTCACGGACGGGAACCGCTCTTCGAATTCACGCCGGATCGCCGGGATCGCCGGCCGGAAGAAATGGCGCGCGGCGATTCGCTGTCCCACCTTCGAGTAGAGGAACTCGAGATACTCCTGCGCGACCTCACGCGTTCGACGGCGGTCGACCACCGAGTCGACGATCGCCACCGGAGGGGCAGCGAGAATGCTGCTGGACGGGACCACGATCCGGAAGCGTCCCGGTGCGAGTTGCTCGGTGACCAGGATCGCCTCGTTCTCCCAGGCGATGTAGACGTCGCCGATGCCGCGCTCGACGAAGGTCGTCGTCGCACCTCGTGCCCCGGTGTCGAGCACCGGGACGTTGCGATAGAGCTTCGTCACGAACTCCCGTGCCGCCGCGTCGCTCCCTCCGGAAGCACGGAGGGCGTATCCCCACGCGGCGAGATAGTTCCACCGTGCGCCGCCGGAGGTCTTCGGGTTCGGGGTGATCACTTCCACACCGGGTCGGACCAGGTCCGGCCAGTCGCGGACGTTCTTCGGGTTTCCCTCCCGCACCAGAAACACGACCGTCGAGGTGAACGGGGCGGAACCGAACGGCAGTCGCGATGCCCAGTCCCGCCGGAGAACGCCGCGCGAGGCGATCGCATCGATGTCGGGTGCGAGAGCCAGCGTCACTACGTCGGCCGGGAGCCCGTCGATGACCGACCGGGCCTGGCTCCCCGAGCCACCGTGCGACATACGGATCTCGATGGAACGATGGTGTTTCGCGCTCCAGTAGTGGGTGAACTGCGCGTTGATCTCTTCGTAGAGCTCACGCGTCGGGTCGTAGGAGACATTGAGGAGCGTCACGTCCGCCGCGGGCAACCGCGCGGTCGAAGTCGCGGCGACGAAGAGGAGGGTGAGAAGCATCTGCAGACGCATGGCCGTACTCCCTACTTTTTCGATCTGGTACTCGGAGACGCGGACGCGCGGCGGCGCCCGCCGGGAGGTGCGGGAGGAGCGAGATCTCCGGCAGAGCGTTTCGCAACTGCGTCCGCCAGCGTCGTCCCGTCGAGGACGCGGGCGATCTCGTCCCTGACCTTCTTCATCACGATCCGGAGCTCGCAGGCCTGTTCGTCCGCGCAGTCGTCGCACGTCTCATATGCAGTCTGGCTGACGCAAGGGATCGGCGCGAGAGGCCCGTCGAGGACGCGTACCAACTGCCCGAGGCCGATCAGATCCGCGGGCCGGGCGAGCGCATACCCGCCTCCGGCCCCTTTCTTCGAACGGAGGAACCCCTGGTTGCGCAGGTCGAGGAGGATCAACTCGAGGAACTTCTTCGGGATCTTCTCCTGGCGGGCGAGGTCCTCGATCCGCATCGGCCCCCCCGGATCGCGGGCCAGGCCGATCATCGCCTTCAGGCCGTACTTCGCGCGTTTGGAAAGCACGAGAGTAATCTAGTGATCGAGTAGAGTAATTGTCAAGACCGCGGGTCGTTCTTCACTCACGGTACCGGATCGTATCGATCACCCAGTCGACCACCGCCGGCTTCCCGAAGAGGAGGTCGTGCCTCGCCTCCGCACCACTCCCCTCTCCACCCAGCCGCACGAACTTCCCGCCCGCCTCGGTGATCAGGATTTCCGTCGCACCGATGTCCCACGCCCGCAGGTCGAAGTCGAGCATCGCGCCGACACTTCCTTCCGCCGCGAGCCCGTGGCCGAAGCAGTCGCAGTAGGTCCGCACGCTCGGGTGCGAAGTCATCAGCCGATCGAACTCTTCCGCTCGTCCCCCCCTCACGAACTGCCGCCGCTCTCCCGTCGCGATCACTTCATCTTCGATCGCCTCGCCGTTCTCGACGTCGTGGATGGAGATCCGCGTGTCGTTGCGCCACGCCCCGAGATCCCTTCCTGCGTAGTACGTGCGGCCGAGCTGCGGAAGGGCGATCACTCCGACCAGAGGCGCACCGCGAAAGGTCACCCCGACGATGCTGCCGAAGAGCGGAATCCCGTGGCGGAGGCTCATGGTGCCGTCGATCGGATCGATCGTCCACTGGAACTCGGCATCGGACGCAACGCTGCCGAGCTCCTCGCCGACGATGCCGTGATCGGGGAACTGCCGCAGGATCGCATCGCGGATCAGCTCCTCGGCGGCGATGTCGATCTCGGTCACGAAGCTCCGGTCCGCCTTCTGCCTGAACGTGAAGCCGGCGTCGAGCTTCTCCACGATCAATGTCGTCGCGCGGTGCGAGATCGCCCGCACTGCCTCGAGAAGCGCTTCGACGTCGGAGCGTGAGAGCATCCCGTGACTCTATCACCGAGCGCTGCGACGACGTCGACAGCCTGGAAAGGGCTGCGCCGGGATCCCCGACGCAGCCCACCTGAAGGAGGGAGAGACCTCCTCTTTACCGCCTGCTGCAGGAGACGGTGAACGTGCTCGAAGCCGCCACGTCGCCGCCGACCATGATGTCGACGGTGTAGGTTCCCGGCCCTGGATTCACGAGGTTGTACACGTACTGGCAATCATCCACGCGGAAGGCCGTACCGTCCCCCTGAACCGACTTCACGTCGACCGTCGTGCCGTTCTGGTCCGTCACCTGGATCGTGGCGTCCGGAAGGTCGCACTCCGTCATCTGCCCGGTGTACGTGTTGTCGTTCACCGTCGCCGAGGAGATCTGAAACGACTGCACCTGGTCGGCCTGGAACCATCCGGCGTCGGCGACGAGACTGATGCTCTGGATCACCAGGTCCGGATTCGCGGCGACGAACGCGTCCCACGTGTTGTACTGCGTCCCGGCGTACACCTGCGACGAATCGACTCTCATGTCGCTCATCGACAGCAGGTTCACCCCGCTCTGTCCCTCGGCGCCGCTGCAGTCGGTGAAGTTCGGCGCCTCACCGTAATAGACGAAGACGTTTCCCTCCGTCGTGGTGATCGACCAGCGGAGAGCGCCTCCACCACAGTTCCCTTCCACCACGTCGTACACCGCGGTGAGGTTCGTCAGATCGGAGACGGTGAAGCTCGAGTCGGTCGGAGTGAACGTGATGGAGCTCGCGTCGTTCGAGGTGTCGGTGTCGGAGAGGTCCGATACCAGGAGCGTCCCCCCTTCGGCCTCGGCGGGAGCGAACTTCACCGGAATGACGTGGCGATGGCAGTTGAGCGGCTGGTCCTTCCCGAGCGGCGGAACGACCTCGAGCTGGAGAGATCCGGACGATGAGGCGACGGTCGTGGTCCAGGATCCTTCGGTGGTCTGGGCGGCGAGTGGGAGTGCAGCGGAGAGCAGGAGTATGGCGAGAATGCTACGTGTCTTCATGAGTCCTCCGGACGATTTGATCTTGCGAAGAATCTCTTCGCAGGCCGCCGGGAGACTGCAATGCGATCACCAGAAAACGTGCCGCGCAGAGGTGAAACGGTATACCGGATAAAGCATTCGTATACCGCCGGGTTACGGGAAGGTCACGGCCGCGGGATAAGGTCGTTGCGGACGGCGAACGAGAGGAGCTGAGTCCGGGTACGGACGCCGAACCGCCGGTAGACACGCGCAAGCCGACTCTTCACCGTAATCTCCGCGACGCCGAGCTGTGCCGCCATCTCCTTGTTCGTCATCCCCTGATCGAGCATCCGGAGGAGCGCCTGCTCTCCATGACTGAGCGGATCGGATCCGACCATTCCCGAGCGGAGCTGCCGCACCATCGAGGTCACGGCGTCGCTCGGCATCCAGACCGAACCGCGGGCGACGGTACGGAGCGCCTTGACCAGTTTCTCTTCGCCGAGCGCGAGGGAGAAGTAGCCGTCGGCACCTTGGGCGATCAAGGCGGCGACGGTGGCGGGATCGCACTCGTCACCGTGGACGAGAATGCGGGCGCGGGGAAACTTCCGCCGGATGGCGACGAGCGAGCGCCTCGGGTCGGTGCGGAGGGATGTCGCGGCGACCAGGATCACGTCGGCGAGCGACTTCGACCAGGTGAGGTCGCCGAGCTCACGTTCGAGGATCGGACGGATCCCCGGGGCGCTTTCGAGGACGCGCGCGATGCCGCCGTCGCGCCATGGCTCGCTGTTCAGGACGAGAACTCGCACGCAGCCCTCCAACACGCAATGATGAGACGAAATTCGAGCCGAGAGGTTCGACCGACCGGACCAGGGAGCCACGCCGAAGGAGTCACCGATCGCGGCCGGCCACTCGCGACGAAGAAACCGCACGGGGTACGATGGGGGGATTCCGTTCGACAGAAGGAAAGGGACCACGATGACGAACCGCCTCCTCTCTCGCCTGACCATCGCCCTGGCCGGAGCCGCCCTTCTCACCTCGAATCTGGCGGCGGCAAACGTGCCAGCCGCTCCCGGTGATGCGAGTCATACCCTCCACCAGCTCTTCGACGCCGCCTGGGCTCGGGAGATGCGAGAGAATCCGGTCGAGGCGTCGCTCGACGGCGTGCACGAGTACGACGATCGATGGCCGGACCTCTCGTCGAAGGCGATCGCGGAGCACCACGAAGAAGATCTGCAAACGCTTCGAGACCTCGCCGCGATTCCTCGCGAGCAGCTCGATGCCCGCGATCGGCTCAACTACGACCTCTTCGAGTACCGTTACCAGCAGGGCGTCGCAAGCTACGGCTTCCACGAATACGTCTTCGCGCTGAACCAGCTCGGCGGAATCCAGACCTCGTACAACATCGCCCGCAGCCTGCCGTTCCGGACCGAATCCGACTACGCGAACTGGATCGCGCGCCTCGAGCGCTTCGGGACATACATGGATCAGACCATCGCGCTTCTGGCTGAGGGAATTCGCGAAGGACGCACACAGCCGAAGGTGGTCATGGAACGAATCCCGCGACAGATCACCGCGCAGATCGTCTCCGACCCGGGTCAGAGCGACTTCTACCACCCGTTCGAAACGATGCCCTCGACCATTCCGGCCGAGCGTCAGGAGGCGTTGCGGAGCCGCGCGAAGAAGGCGATCCGCGAAGTGGTCGTTCCTGCGTTCGAACGGCTCCAGACGTTCTTCAACGACCGGTATCTCCCCCACAGCCGGGACTCGATCGCGGCGAGCACGCTCCCGGACGGGAAGGCTTACTACGGCTGGCTCGTCCGCTCTTCCACCACCACCGACATGACTCCGGAGCAGGTCCACTCCCTCGGGCTTCGCAAAGTGGACGCGATCCACGCCGAGATGAAGCAGATCTTCGACCAGCTTCACTTCGACGGAAGTTACCGGGACTTTCTGCACTTTCTGCGAACCGATCCGCGGTTCTACTATACGAATCCCGACGACCTGCTCGAGGCGTATCGCGCCGCGGCCAAACGCGTCGATCCTCATCTGGTCGAGCTCTTCCTCACCTCGAAACTGCCGAAAGTTCCTTACGGCATTCGCAAGATCCCGGACGCGCTCGCGCCCGACACCTATCCAGCGTACTCGGTTCCTCCGGCGGGTGACGGCAGCGTGGCCGGCTACATGGAAGTGAATCTCTACAAACCGGAGTCGAGACCGAAGTACGACATCCAGGTGCTGACCTGCCACGAGGCACGCCCCGGCCATCAGCTTCAGATCCCGATCGCGATGGAGCTCGGAAACGTCCCGCAGTTCCGCCGCTTCGATTACTACAGTGCGTTCGGCGAAGGATGGGCGCTGTACTCGGAGACGCTCTGTGAAGAGATGGGGCTTTACGACGACGCCTACGCGCGCTTCGGATATCTCGATTATCAGATGTGGCGCGCCGTGCGTCTCGTCGTCGACACCGGGATGCACGCCTTCGGCTGGCCGCGCGAGCGCGCGGTGAAGTACTTCGAGGAGAACACCGCTCTGAGTGAGCAGAACATCGCGACGGAAGTCGACCGCTACATCGCGTGGCCCGGCCAGTCTCTCTCCTACATGGTCGGTGAGGTCCGCATCCAGGAGCTGCGACACGAAGCCGAAAAGCGGCTCGGTTCGCGGTTCGACATCCGCGCATTCGACAGCCTGTTGCTGGAGAACGGCGCCATCCCGCTCGAGCTGCTCACGAACGTCGTCGATGAGTGGATCGACCAGACGAGCAGGACGGCGGAGTAGCCGAGCCTCGTCGCCTCACCAGGAACCGGCTTCAACCCCGGATGATTCACAGGACTTCTGCTGCGGATCGAAGTCTCATCAATGATCCGAGCTATTCCTGCTCTTCTCTGGGCACGCCAGGCGACTCCGCGAGCTTCCGCAGATCCGCCTTGAGCACCTTTCCGTAAGGCGTACGCGGGAGTGCGTCGATGAAGTGGTAACGCTTCGGAAGCTTGTGTTTCGCGAGACGCGTCTGGAGCTGCGCGCTCAGCGTCTCGGGGTCGAGTGTCGCGCCCGCAACCGGAACGACGAACGCCACCCCGACTTCGCCCCACTCTTCGTCGCGAACGCCGACCACGGCTGCGTCCGCGACGCCGGCGAGCGCCACCAGCTCCGCCTCGATCTCCGCCGGGTACACGTTCACCCCGCCGCTGATCAGCATGTCCTTCTTCCGTCCGGCGATGTAGAAGAACCCTTCTTCGTCGATGCGGGCCAGGTCTCCACTGTGAAACCAGCCGTCCCGATCCCACGATGCGGCGGTCGCTGCGTCGTCGTTCCAGTAGCCTTTCGAGACGTGCGGACCCTTGAAGACGAGCTCTCCGACCTCATTCGGCGCCATGTCGTTGCCGCCTTCGTCGACGACGCGCGCGCGGGTGTGGAGCATCGGCCTTCCGATCGAGCCGCGCTTCCGGAACGAATCCTCCACCGTCATCGAGAAGCAGTTCACGCCGACCTCGGTCATCCCGAACCCCTGCTTGAAGACGACCCCTCTCTTCTGGTACGCCTCGATGATGGTGAGCGGGAGCGGCGCGCCGCCGCTGATCAGCCACCGAATGCTCGAAAGATCGGCCGTCGCGAACTCCGGGGCTTCCATCAGCATGCGATAGATCGTCGGGACGCCGAGGGCCACCGTGCAGCGCTCACGCTCGATGGTGCGCCAGATCTCCGGAACGTCGAATTTCCGGTGGAGAACGATCGTCCCCCCGGCCGTGAAGATCGGAACGAGGAACGCACCGATCCCTCCGGCGTGGTACATCGGCGTGAACACCGGG
Organism: uncultured Acidobacteriota bacterium; assembly: GCA_963741955.1. GTDB lineage: Bacteria > Acidobacteriota > Thermoanaerobaculia > Gp7-AA8 > Gp7-AA8 > CAVUKB01. Next base: position 876,443 of record CAVUKB010000007.1, on the reverse strand, counting down.
CTCCGGTCGTCCTCCCGCAGGCTCCAGTTCACAGCCGTGTTGTAGCCGTTGAACGCCAGCATCCGGTGCGGGATCATCACTCCCTTCGGCGCTCCGGTCGTTCCGCTGGTGTAGAGGAGGCAGACCAGGTCCTCCGGATCGCAGCCAGCGGGGGTCACGTCTGCAGCCTCCGCGTCGCAGATGAGCTTGGCGTACTCCGAGGACTCGACCGGAATCACCGAAGCGTCCGAAGAAAGCGCGCCGCGACACTCCTCGATCGTTTCCGTGAATTCCGGCCCGTAGAACAACGCGCTCAAGCCAGAGTCACGAAAGATGCCTTCCAGCTCGTGCGCCGTCGCCCGAGTGCTGAGGGGGACGGCGATCAGCCCCGTCTTCGCGGCGGCGAAGAAGAGGTCGAGGAACTCCACGCAGTTGTGGAGAAGGATGCCGTAACGGTCGCCGCGCTGCAGACCGAGCTCGTTCGTGAGCATCGCCGCGGCACGGCAGATCCGCCAGTCGAGCTCCGCGTACGTGAGGCGGTCATCGCTCTGCACGATCACGAGCGCCTCGCGATCGGGTGTCACTCGTGCGCGCTCGCCGAGGATGTCGGCGGGGGACGACGCGAGGCTCGAGGCTCGGGACTCGGGACTCGGGGAGTCCGTTGATTGCGTCTTCACGCTGAAGGCTCCTTCGTCGATGGATTTACTCCATGGTCTCGACTCTCCAGGCCAAGTCGCGAGCCTCTAGCCTCTCGCTCCTCTACATCCTGAACGCGGCCGCTGCCTGGTTGTAGCCGACTCCGGATCCGATGAAGACGACGAGATCTCCCGTCTTGATCTTCTTCTGCTGCAGCGCGTCGTGAAAAGCCATCGGAATGCAGGCGGAGCCGGTGTAGCCCCACTTCTCCATTACAGTATGGGTCTTCGCCATCGGAATGCCGAGATCTTCCATGACCAGCTCGATGGTGGGCTTGCGCACCTGCGTGAAAACGAGAAAGTCGATCTCGCCGAGCTCGAACCCTCCGTTGCAGGCGACTTTCCGGACCAGCTTCGGCCACCCTTCGTTGTTGATCTCGGGAGGATAGCGATCGAACATTTTCACTGTCGTTCTTCCTGCGGCGAGCGACTCCGCGGTGACCGGTTCGGCCGTACCTCCGGAGTAGATACCCCAGTTGCGGTAGTACGCGCCGTCTGCCTGAAACGCCGCGGAGACGAATCCGGGGCGGTCGCTCTGTTCGAGAATCGCCGCACCGGCGCCATCGCCGTAGAAGAAGATCATCGGGTCGTCCGGATCGGCGAGCTTGTGCATCATGTAGACCCCGATGACGAGGACCGTCTTCAGCGACGGGTTCGTCGCCATCAACCCCGCCGCGGTGGACAGCCCGGTGGGGAACGACGCACATGCACAGCCGACGTCGAACGTGCCTGCGTTCTTCGCGCCGATCTTCTCCTGCACCACGACCGACGTCGCGGGGGTGATGTAGTCGGGGGAATCGGTGCCGAGGATGATCAGATCGACGTCCATCGCACTCTTGCCCGCACGCGTGAGAGCCTCGCGCGCGGCGGCCGCGGCGAGATCCGAGGTGGCCTGGTCATCCGGAGCGAACCATCGCGTTCGGATCCCGCTCGATGCTTCCATCTTGTCGACGAATTCCGGGAAGCGGACGTCGAAGCGTCGTCTCAACAGATCGTTCGAAGCTTCATTTTCCGGGATGCAGATCCCGGTGGATGTAATGATTGCGTAGCTCATGTCGATCTCCCTCGGCCCTACGTGCCGATCACGATTCCGCCGTCGACCGAGAGGACCGTCCCGGTGACGAAGCTCGCGGCGTCCGATGCGAGCCAGACGTACGCGTCTGCGATGTCTTCGGGCTTGCCCATCCGGCCGAGCGGCGTGCGCGCGACCATTCCCTCGAGAACCTTCTCCGGCATCTGCTGGACCATCTCCGTGGCGATGAAACCGGGGGCGACCGCGTTCACCCGGATGCCGTAGCGACCGAGCTCGCGAGACCAGGTGCGGGTCATGTTGATCACCGCGGCTTTGGTCGCCGCGTAGTTCGTCTGCCCGAAATTGCCGTACAGGCCGACGACGGAAGACGCATTGAGGATCACGCCGCGTTTCGCGGCGATCATGTGCGGAACCACCGCGCGCGTGGCGATGAAGACGCCGCGGAAATTGACGTTCACTACGGCGTCGAAAGCCTCGTCGGTCATCATCGACGCGACGGCGCCATCCTTCCACTTCACCAGCTGCGAGTCGCGAAGGATTCCTGCGTTGTTCACCAGGACGTCGATTCGTCCCCAGCGTGAGATCACGTCCGCAACCGCACTCTCCACGGATCTCGAGTCGCTGACGTCGACGCGCTGCGCGTGTGCGTCACCGCCATTTCGTTTCAGTTCATCGAGGAGAGCACCGTCGATCTCCTTCACGTCCCATGCAGCGACGCGTGCTCCTTCTCTCGCGAAATGGATCGCGGTCGTACGGCCGATACCTGCGGCGGCGCCGGTGACGATCACCACCCGTTGGTTCATGGGTTCTGGCATTTGGATTCTCCCGGAGTGCTGTTCGTTGTATGGACGGTCATCGTGAAATGTCGAGTGTCGCTGCGGCGGCCGGAAGGGTGGGCCCTGGCTCTGGCCTCTCTGCTCGTCCCCACGATCGGGGTGAGGGAGCGCAGGCCGTGAAGCCTGCGCTCCCTCGAGATCAGAATGCCCAGCGGACGCCGAGCTGAATCTCACGCGACGGAAGCGTCGCGCGATACTTCCCGAAGCTCGGATTCGCGACGTACGGCGCGGTCGGATTCGCGAGTGTCGGTCCGGCCAGATACTTCGCCGCGTCGATCGAGCTCACGTCGTAGTTCGTGACGTCGGTCAGGTTGAAAGCCTCGGCGATCAGATCGACCGAGTTGCTTCCAACCGGGATGGTCTTGGTCACCCGGAGGCTGAGCTGCTGGAATGCCGGGCCGTCCATCGAGTTCCGGCCCACACCGGCCGGCCGGTCGGAGTTCTTCCCGTCGCCGTTGTAGTCGTAGCCGAGCCGGAGATTCCACGGCTGTCCCGATCCGTACTCGTAGATCGGTGCGACCGTCAGCTTCCACGGGAGCTTGAAGACGCCGCTCAGGACGACGCGGTAACGCTCGTCGGCCCGGCTGCGTCCATACTCCGCTTCGATGTTCGCCGGATCGTTCGGGTAGCCGAACGGGAAGACCGGACTGAAGTCGTCGCTGATGTTCTTCTTGTCGGCCAGAGTGATGGAGCTGGTGAGGAGATGTCCTCCGGGAAGGGTGCCGTTCAGACTCAGCACCGCCGCCTTGTACACGGAGTGCCCCTGGTTCGTGTACGTGTTGATCTGATCGTAATTCGCGTTCGGCCGAACCGGATTGGAGTTCCCGCCCCAGTTCGTGTCGCGGACGACGATCTCCTTCGTCCCCTCGGCGTAGATCCCTTCGGCGTCGAGATAGAGGCCGGTGTGGCCGAGGCGCATGGTGTATCCGAGGCTCGTCTGGGTCGATTCCGGCGAGACGAAAGTACTGTCGAGAAGCGTGATCTGTGGTTTGAGCGGAATCCCGGTGGTTGTCGGATGCGCCGGGTCGAGGGCGAACGCGGGAAGTCCGAACAGAAGACCATTCACGCGTGTGATCAGAAGCCGTCCCGTCTCGCCGTTCTGCTGGAGCTCCGTGAAGGCGGGGACGAGAATGAAGCGTCCGATGAATTTCCCGACGCCGCCGCGGATCACGTTCGCACCGTTGCCGGCGAGATCGTAGGTGAATGACAAGCGAGGCTGCCAGTTGTTGGTGTCGCGTTTACGGCCGTTGGGAACGAGCGTGTGATGGAAACCGGGATTGTTCCCGTTGGTGTCGAGGTCGTAGCGAAGCCCCAGGTTGACCATCAGCTTCGTGTTCGGCCGCCAGCTGTCTTCCACGAACGCGCCGTAGCGGGTGGTGTTGAGACGGACGTCGGCCGATCCGACGCCGTACAGATACGACAGCGGGAACGAGCGGTCGTCGGAGTAATAGACGAAGAGCCCGTCCTGGAAGGTGTCGATGCGCGAGCGCTCTTTGATCCGCTGTGCGGAGAAGCCGGCCTTCAGGTCGTGCGAGCTTTTCCCGACCGGGATGAAGTCGTAGAAAGTGTCGCGAAGCTCGAACTGATCACCGGATCCGAGAAGGTTTCCGAGGATGTTCGTCCCGGTCTGGAGCGTATTTCCGCTCGAGAACCACTCGGCGGGAGTGCCGGCGGGCGCGTTGGGCGGCTCGTCGTACTTCCGCGAGCCGGCCTGGAATCGAGCTTCGTTGAGCTTGTTCGAAGAGACCACCCAGCTGTCTTCCAGGGTTACGTTCCAGTTGTCGCGATTGAGCTGCTGGCCGTAGGAGACATCGGAGATGCCGCCGACGCGGAAGTTGTCTTCCTGGTACTTCTCGTAGACGAACTTCGCCGCGCCGGTGTGATTGGTCCCGAACTGGGAGTCGAGTCCGGCGAATGCGAGCGTCTGGTTCATCGGATGATTCACGTCGGCCGCGAGGGGGGCGTAGGCTCCACCCGGACGGAAGAGGGCGACCGTCTGCTGGTCGATGAATTCAGTGGAGACGAAGTAGTGAAGACGATCGAGAATGATCGGGCCGCCGACGGTAAAGCCGTATTGACCGCGGCTGAAATCGTTGTTCTTCTGTTCCAGCGCGCCTTTCGCACGAAGCGACTTGTCGCGATAGAAGCCGAAGACTGTCCCGTCGACATCGTTCGTTCCGCTCTTGGTGACGATCGAGAGGGCGCCGCCTGCGGAGCCGCCGATCTCGGTGTCGAAGCGGTTGGCGATCACGCGGAACTCGCGGATCGCGTCCTGGCTGAAGCGGGTGCGGGCGAGCCCGAGGGCAGGATCGGTGAAGTCGACGCCGTCGACCAGGATGGTGGCCTGGCTGGCGTTGGAGCCGCTGCCGAGAACCGGGCCGCCGCCGATGAAGCGGTAGTCGCCGCGCTCGCGCTGCACACCCGGGGCGATGAACGCGAGTCGCTGGAAGTCGCGGTCCGCGACCGGAAGCGACTGGATCGCCTCAGGCACGATGTTCGTCGAATCGTCCGACTTGTAGACGTCCACCACCTGGGACTGCGCGGTGACGGTGATGGACTCCGAGGTGGCGGGATTGAGCACGATGTTCAGGCGCGCGGTCTGCCCGACCCGGAGAACGAGGTTTTTCTCGGTCACCGGAGCGAAGCCTTCGAGAGTGAACGCGACTTCGTAAGTTCCGGGCGAGAGGGACGGAACGCGCGCGGTCCCGTTCCCCGCGGTGACGGCGAGGGACTGATAGCCGGTCTCCGGACGGGTTACGGTGACCGTCACGCCGGGGAGAGCCGCGCCGCTCGAGTCGGTGACGCTGATCTCGACCACTGCGCGGTCGACCTGAGCCTGAAGTGGAAGCGCGAGAAAGACGGCGAGTGCCGCGATGATGGTGAGCAGGCGGATGAAACCACCTGTTGCGAGCGTACGAAGACGGGTGCCGGCCATGAGCTCCTCCCGGGCGCTGAAGCCCTCTGTAGCGGGTCAATCGAAAACTGCAAAAACCGAACGATCGATATGTTTTTGAAACATACCCCCGGAAGGAGATGCTGTCAAATGGATTTCGCGTGACCTGCAGGGAGGTCCGCGAATTGTTCCTCGCGCGTGCCGACCGCCCGTTCCCTCCGGAGAAGCCGGCGGAGCGCTGAACCGGACACCCGCCCGGAACTCTACTCTCCGAGTGCGGAGTGGAGGGTCAGGCCGAACGTGAGGAACGTGAGCACCATCAGGATCGCCAGAAACTGCATGGAGAGCCCGCTCTGGCCGAAGACCGAAAGGACCAGCTGCTTGCGCAGATCGAAGTCAGCGAGCAGCGCCTGGATTGCCGGCCATTTCCACACCAGCACCAGCGCCCAGCTGCAGGCGACGATCAGATAGGCCGCGAAGCTCGCGAGCTCGAACGGGCGGCGTGCCCTGGCCACGGCCTCGCGGTGTCCGACGATCCGCGATTTCAGCCAGATCAATCGCGGGTCGGCGAGACTCCGTTGCGCGATCGGTTCGGACACGAGGTCGCGCATCGCCCGAGTCACCAGCACGGTGCGCCGGCAGCTCTCGCATTGCTCGAGATGAGCATCGATCTCCGGCGTCGCCTCCTGCCGGATCGACGCGACGCGCGACTCGAATGGACACGATTTCTTCATTGCTTCACCTCGATCCGCCGTAGATCCCGTTGCGCGTGAGAAGTGCGGCGAGCTTCTTTCTCGCGCGGAACAACAGGACCTTGACGCTCCCCTCCTTCACTCCGACTGCCGCCGCGATCTCCGCGTGGTCCGCCTCCTCCACGTGCGCGAGCCAGAGGAGCTCTTTCTCCCGGGGCTGGAGAGTTTCGAAAAGCCGGCCGATGTCCCGACTCAGATGGATCGATTCGACGCCTTCCGACTGCGAACGCGGCTCGCTCCCCCGATTGCGCTCCCAACGCGACCTCCGCGCTTCCGAGCGCCAGTGATCGTTGAGCAGATTCGTGGCCACGGTGAAGAGGAATCCACGCAATTGAGCCTCCGATGCATCGCCCGATGCATTGTCGAGAAAGCGGAGAAACGCACGCTGCGTCAGATCATCGGTCAACTCCGGATCCGAGCAGAGACGGTAGAGATAGCCCCACAGCGGGCGAGCGGTCCTCCGGTAGAAGGCCTCGAACTCGGCCTCGCTCATCGCCCTCTCTGGCGAGGATGCGCCGAGGGCGGCACGCATTGCCGGAGCACTCTCCATCTCGTCCGATCTTTCCTTCCGGACAGCTTACGTCCCGCTCTCGTCCTGCAACAGTCCCCACTTGCGAACCAGTTTCTGCGAAACGGCGGCAGACATCAGGAACCCGAGGCCGATGGCGAGGACCAGGACGCCGGGAATGACGAAATCGGTCTCGACGAAGTACAGAACGAGAAAGCCGATGCCGAGCAGCGCGCCGACGAGTCCGAGCCGCACCGACCAGAGAATCCCGCTGGCCGGGCTCCAGCGATCCTTCGTCGCTGATTCGAGGAAGCGGCGTCCTTCTTCGGTTCGTGCAAAGTCGACGAACTCCGCGGCGGTGGCGAAGCGGTCCAGCATCCGGTTCTGCAGCTCGGTCATCGAGCGGATGCGCTCCCGACGGGTGCGGCCTCCGACCCAGACCACGAACGAGATCATGGAAAAGAGTGTGATGAACAGCACGATTGGAATCCAGGCTTCCATGGTGTGACCTCCATTTCGGGCTCCGCCCGGTCGATTCACCGGTAGATACGCTCGAGGCGGCCGCGAGGTTAACGCGGGCCATTCAGACGAAGGCGGCGCGGTCGAAATGTCCGTCGCGAGAACGGTGTATAGATCACCCCCGGCTGACCGCGGCCGCCCGGTGGGGACGGGCATTCTCGACCAGGCGAGCGGTCCACCGTCGAGTCCGCGTCCGGCCTCGGGCTACCCGGTGGAATTCGTGCAGGCGTTCCGTGGTCATCATTCGCATGATCCTCAAATCGCTACGTGCGTATCGCGCAATCGAAAGGCTGGTGCACGACATCGACGCCGGAGCGATCGTGCGCGACGTGGACGAGCTCCGGCGGCGATGGCCGGCCGCAGAGGAGCGCGATCTCGCGCGGACGCTGATCCGCCGGTCGGCTCGGCGAACCGCCGGGTGGGGCGCGGCAGCAGGCGCCGCCGGCGGTGCGTGGGCGCTCCTCGCGATGGCTCCGGACATCTTCAACCTGGTGCGCGAGCAGAGCCGTCTGGTGCTCTCCATCGCCGCGATCTACGGTCAGAGTCCCCGGGTGGAAGAACGGCTGCAGGAGATCGCCGCGGTGTTTGCCATCGCCAGCGGCGCGACCGCTGCGGGGAGGCTCGGCTCTGCAGTCGTGCGCCGGAGCGCAGAACACGAAGCGGTGAAGGCGATCGCGTCGAAGCTCGGCAGCCGGATGTTCGCGGAACGGCTCGGAACTCTCGTACCGGTCGCGGGTGGTGCGCTCGGAGCGTCGATCAATTACTTCGCGGTGAGAAGCATCGGCCGCGCCGCGGTCCGTTACTACGCGGCGATCCGCGAGCAGCACGTCCCGGAGAAGCTTCCCGCCCCGCAGCCGGTCGTCCCGTCCGAATAACGCAGTTCCGTGGGGCGCCGGACTGCGGAGCGCATCCCATCCACGCGAGAGCCCGAACCACCGAGCAGACTCTTAACCCGCTTTTCTCACACCATCTCGTCGCGAGGAGGCGGAGAGCAGCCTGGATGCAAGGCGCACCCCGCTTCGGCGACGAAGGCATAGTGGTGACTATGTTGAGTAGCCGAAGCTGGAGTGCAACGCAGCAGACAGGCCGCTATCCGTCTCCGCAGCAGAGATGGTGTGAGAAATGCGGGTCAGCCCCAATGGCCCGAACTTCAGGGGCGCTGTGGGTGTTCACAGAGCTGATGCGCGGAGTTACTGCGCATCTGCCGCAGGTGTCGTCTCGTTGCGTTCTGAAGGCGATCTGCGCGGCCGCGGCGGGAGCCGTGGCGCCCCTCGGAGAGGGGATCCTTCGCTGCCCGGCAAGCTCGCGTCGAGACGGTGTGAGAAATGCGGGCCACGCCTTCACGGACCTGACAGAATGGTCGCACTGAGATCGGAGACGAGCCCGATGCGCTACAAAGTCGAAGAATACGTTCGCTGGGAAGACATCGACGCGGCCGGCATCATCAACTACCAGGCCTACCTCCGCTTCTTCGGGCTCGCAGAGGTCGAGCTGTTCCGACACGCGGGACTGACTTACCGGAAGCTGTTCGACGAGATCGGCGTGTGGCTTCCACGCGTGCACGTCGAATGCGATTTTCATTACCCGGTTCGCCTGGACGATCTCCTCGTCGTCGACGCCTGGTTCGGTAAGATCGGACGAACCTCCATTCATCTCCATTTCGAGGTTCGCAAGAAAGACACCCCGGAGCAGGTAGTCGCGAGCGGGAAGTACATCGTGGTCACGGTGCGGAAGGGAGAGTTCGAACCGGTGCCGGTGCCGGACGATCTTCGGGAGCAGATGCTTCCCTGGTACGAAGCGACCGAAAGATGACGGCCGCAACGGCGGAAAACCGAGAGGCGCCCGCCTTCTCACACCTCCCGAATCGCGGTATAAAGGGACCATGGCTGCGGAAGACATGGACGTCCGGGAAGCGCGGAGTGTCGAACGTTACATCGTCCAGCCACCTCTCGGAGGAGCTTTCGCGGGGTCGGAGATCGCCATCTTCGACTTTGCGGAGCGAGGAGTTCAAGCCGAGCACGAGGTCGCTCTCCGGCCCGGAACCACCGGAAAGATCACATTCCAGCTCACGCCGCGAGGCCACTCGTTCTCGCTTCCCGCACGGGTGGTCTGGAGTCATCTCTCGAAGCGCGCAAATGAGCAGGGAAAACTGATGTATCGGAGCGGGTTTCGGATGGACGGAGATCTCGCGAAATCACGCGACGCCCTCCGCCAGCTGGTCGAATCGGCTCAGGCGCGCCCGGACGACGCGTCGCTCGACCGGAAGAAAGAGGTCCTCCTCGCGAAGCAGCAGAAGATACAGGCGCAACGCTCGGTGCGGCGCATCGTCGCAGGACCACGCGTCTCCAGCGACGAGCTTCTTCTCGTCCAGCACGCCCGCGAACGGCTCCACCTCAATCCCGACGAAGCCCGCAAGTGGTACAACCGCGCGAAGTTCTCCCTCATCGCCGCAGGCGAGGCGCACATGCCGTACCGGGAAGACGTTCTCGCAATCTGGGAGTATCTCGAACGCAGCGTCGACCTCGACGTCATCACTCAGGTGCTCGAGGAAGAGCATCTCCGGTAGCCCGCCGCCAGGCTGGTCGGTAAGCTCGATCACCTCTCTCCCACGATCTCCGGCTCCGGATCGAGGCGCAACCCGAATTTTCCTTCCACCCCGTCCTGAATCTCACGGACCAGACCAAGGACCTCTTCTGCGGTCGCATTCCCGCGGTTCGTCACCGCGAGCGTGTGCTTCGTGGAGAGGGCGGCGCGTCCGGCTCCGTATCCGCGGTGGAATCCTGCCTTTTCGATCAGCCACGCTGCGGAGAGTTTGACCTCGTTCCCCTGCGGGTAGGACGGGACTTTCTCCTCTCGCGGAATCCCGGCGTCCCGCGCACGGGCGACCACCTCCTCGTATGCATCCTGCGAGACCACGGGATTCATGAAGAACGAGCCGGCACTCCGCGTGTCGAGATCGCCGGGATCGAGAACCATTCCTTTCTTCCGCCGAATCGCGATCACCGATTCCCGCACGTCGGCCAGCGAGGGTTCACGGTTGCCACCATGCTCGACCATCCTCTGCAGATCGGGGTAACGGAGAGCAGGAGCCCCACCGCGAGTCAATCGATACGTGACGCCGAGCACCACGAATCGCCCTTTCGCTTCCCGCTTGAAGATGCTCTGGCGGTAGCCGAACCGGCAATCGGCGTTGGAGAGGCGACTGATCTCGCCGGAGGCAATCTCGAGCACTTCCACTTCTTCGATCGTCTCGCTCACTTCCTGTCCGTATGCGCCGACGTTCTGGATCGGAGTCGCGCCGACCAGCCCGGGAATCCCGGAAAGGCACTCGACTCCGGCGAGGTCGCGCTCCACCGCAAACAGGACGAGGTCATCCCAGCGCTCCCCTGCCGCGGCCCGCACCAGGACCGATTCGCCGTCTTCGCGAACATCGATCCCTCGTAATGCGATCTTCACCACCAGCCCGTCGAATCCGGAGTCCACCACCAGCAGATTGCTGCCTCCCCCGAGAATGAAAAACGGCAGCTCGCGAGTCACGCTCCAGCGAAGTGCGTCTTTCAGTTGCTCGACGCTCGCGACTTCGAGGAACCAGCGCGCCGGACCGCCGACTCCCAGAGTAGTGAGAGACGAGAGCGGAACGTCAGACATGACCCCTTTCGGCGGGTCGGCATCGTCTGATCGTCTGGTCGTCATCGCTGGTGTGGCCCTCGAGCCGGGGAAGATCAATCTCCCGTGCCATTCTCACAGATCCGGCCGGACGCGGAAAGCCGGGCGAACGGCGCTGCTGCAAGAAAAAGGCGGACGGATCGAATCCGCCCGCCTCGTCGTCTTTCCGATTTCGTGCCGCCGCTGAGATCAGCCGCGCACCATCTGCCTCACACGCCCGGCATCGCTTTCTTCAGCGGCCGTATGAGAACGAAGAGCACGGCCGCCATTACGAATGCCATCAGCGCTAGAGTGATGAAAAACTGAGCGTGACTCCAGACGTCCCAGAACGCGCCGATCGCGGTCAGTTTGTTGCCGATTGCAGTCGCCAGAAACCATCCGCCCATCATCAGTCCCCGCATCCGCGGAGGAGCGACCTTCGAGACCAGAGCGAGCCCCATGGGACTGAGCATCAGCTCTCCGAGAGAGATCACGAAGTACGACATGATCAGCCACCATGGTGAGACCTTCTTCGCCGGGGCGACGATGATCTTCCCTCCCTCGGCACTTTCGATGCGCACCGGGTCGTTGTGCTTCAGAATCGCGTTTCCGGTGTTCTCGACTTCCCAGACCTCCATGGTCGGATGTCCGTTCGTGCTTCGCGCCGCCTCCGGAACTTCGATCTCCATCGGCGCCGTCTCGATCTTCATCTTCTCCATCAGCCCCGGTGCGAGTTGCACGTAGTAGTGATTCGCGGCGGGCGCCGGCGCGATGATCCGCGTCGAGGGTTTCGTGTAGCCACCGGAGAGGGCGGCGAAATAGAGGATCATGAGTGAACAACCGGTCAGCAGCATCCCCATCGCGATCTTGGTCGGCGTGGAAGGCTCGAGCCCCCGCCGGTCGAGAAAGCCCCAGAACCACGCGAGAGGAAGCGAGAGGGTGATGATCCAGAACGGATTGATCGCGTTCGAGATGATCCCGGTCACGTTCCAGTTCGTGTTGTCGTTCGCCCAGAAGGTCAGGGTGCTGCCGTTCTGATGGAAGATCATCCAGAAGACGATCACGATCAGGAAGATCACGATCAGCGCGACGATCCGTTTCCACTCCGGAACTGCGATCATCGCCTCGTGCTTCGCGTTCGGCGGAAGGTCCTCAGTGACCGCCACCGCTTCGGCCTGCTCCTTCGCTGAGTCCGAATCGACGAAGTCTCCGTGAACCCGGTCTGCACCCCTGGTGAACCGCCGGAAACCCCAGAAGACCGCCATCGAGATGATCATCCCGAGGGCGGCGACGCCGAACGCCCGGTTGAAGCCCCAGTGCGTCTTCACGTATTCGGCGCTGATCGGCGCGATGAACGCACCGATGTTGATCCCCATGTAGAACACCAGGTACGCCCGGTCCTTGAGATGGCTCCCCTCCTTGTAGAGGTTACCGACCATCGACGAGACGTTCGGTTTGAAGAAGCCGTTCCCGGTGACCAGACAGACCAGTGCGAGATAGAAAATCCCCACCTGGTGAGGCACCATCAGGAGCACGAAGCCGGAAAAGAAGAATGCACCGCCGATGGTGATCGAGTTGCGGTACCCGAGGAACCGGTCGGCGAGCCATCCGCCGATCAGTGGCGTTGCATAGACGAACGCCTGGTACCAGGAGTAGACCCCGGTCGCCTTCGCCGTTGTCCAGCCGAAACCCTGGAGCCCGTCCCTCATGTAGAGGGTGAGCATCGCCAACATCGTGTAGAAGCCGAAGCGCTCCCACATCTCCGTGGCGAAGAGAACGTAGAGGCCTTTTGGATGCTTTTCGGTCGCTGTTGCCATGAGCCGAGCGGTCTCCTTTCTGGATGAGACGGCTCAGCTTACAGAATTGTCATCAAAAGCCCAAGCCCGCATTTCTCACACCGTCTCGACGCGAGGAGGCGGAGAGCGGCCTGGATACAAGGCGCGCTCAGCTTCGGCGACGAAGGCATAGTGGTGACTATGTCGAGGAGCCGAAGATGTGCGCAACGTAGTAGACAGCCCGCTATCCGTCTCCGCAGCAGAGACGATGTGAGAAATGCAGGCTAGGAGTTGCGTCACGACCCTTCGGTTGCCCCGACCGCCTCCTCCCGAGCACCGCGCTGCAGGAGGTAGATCGAACCGAGGAGCATCCAGGCGACGATCGGCGCGACGGAGGCGGCACTCCCGGTTCCGAACGCCAGCTCTCCGAGATTGAAGCTGGCCCATTCCGAAGCGAGCGAGCCCGGTCGATGCCGCTCGAACGGATTCACTTCGTCGGCAGCGACCCGGTTGATCCCGACGTGTCCCGTGTAAAACATCCGGATCCCCGCAGGAACCGACGTCTCGCTCTCGGGGATCCGTCCGTGAACGAGTGCCGGACCGAGATAAGCGCGTATCGGATCCCTGATGGTGCTTTGCGCCTGCGGGTCGACCGCAGTCGCCGCGAAGTTGAAGAGGAGCGCGGCAGTGCCGAGGCCGATCCAGAGTGGCCGGAGCCGGCTGGCGAAGAAAAGGAGTGCGACACCGAGAAGAGGTATCAGCGGGATGAGGTAGCGCGGTCCGCTCGACGATCCGCCGTGCCACCCGTTGAAACTCGCATTCACGAGGAAGAAGTAGAAGATGATGACCCAGAGCGCAGTGCCGGCGATCCGGAAGCGCCGCAGCATCAGGACCGCTCCGGCAAGCGCCAGCACGAGGAGTGGCGAGAAGACGAAGAGGCCGCGGTACGGAGAGAACGTGATCCCGTAGAGTGCCTCGGGATTCGGGAGCTGAAGAACCCCGAACAGTGCGCCGCGGGTCAGGTAGCGGGGATCGGTCGCCTCGACGGACGTCCGGAGGAACGAACCGAACGCGGCGTACTGGTACGCACCGAGAAGTACCACCGACGGGAGTCCGCCGAGAATGAAGAGAGCGGTCCGCCGCCAGCGAGCTTCACGTGTCGCGGCAACCGCCACTGCGAAAATTGCTGCGACCGGGATGCAGAGATAGTTCGTCAGTCCGGCCACTCCGATCCACGCGCCCGCGGCAAAGGGTCTCGGCCTGTCGCGGAAGAAGAGATCGCGGTACGCCAGCAGGAGCATCAGCGCGCTCGGAACGTGTGCGAAGAGTACCGTGGAGAAGGGGAAGAGCGGGGTCCCGAACATCACGAGCAGCGCCACGATCATCGACCAGCGTCTCGACACACCGGCGAATCGCCCGATCAGGAAAAGCACCGCAGGAATCACTGCTCCAGCCGTGGCGCAGAGCGCCACGGTGACGAAATAGAGATTCACGGTCATCACCAGAGGGTCGCCGGGATCGATCCCTTCGAGCCGCTCGATCGAATGGACCAGGCCATAAGGCACCAGCGCGAGGAAGGAGAGTCCGGGAGCCTTGTTCGAGTAGATGTGCCCGCCGTGGACGGAGATGTCGCCCGTATTCTCGATGTAGGGGTCGATCGAAAGGGTATGCCGCTCGATGATTGCGCGCGTCAGGTCGATATTCGATCCCTGGTTGAATCCCGATCCTCCGAAAAACCACGCGCAGGTGACCAGCGCCAGGAGGAAGATCTTCCTGGCGAGATCGCGGTCTGTGTCGCCGCTCGGCGGATCCGGCGTCATGGCCGGGCCATTCTACCGCCGGATTCATGATCCCCCGGCGAGGACGGCTTCTTTTCGACCGGCGGCCGGAATCCCGCTATCATTTGCCGGACCGGAGGATCGATTGATCGGACGCACCTGGCGTGGCAGGACCCGACGCGAAAAGGCAGACGAGTATCTGCGGTACCTTCAGGAGACCGCGATTCCTGCTTATCGCTCCACTGAGGGGAACCTCCGGGTGATGGTGCTGCGTCGCGACAATGGCGACGTCACCGAGTTCATTCTCTTCACGCTCTGGAGCTCGATCGAAGCGGTGTGCCGTTACGCCGGCGACAACCCGGAGACCGCGGTCTATTACCCGGACGATCGACGCTACCTCCTGGAGATGGAGGCGAAGGTCCGGCTCTACGAAATCGCGGAAGATCTCGGCTGAAGGCGACTCGAGCCGCGTCAAGGCATGTCGCCGGCCTCGTAATCCACATCATTCGCTTCGCGTCCGCGTCCACCACTGATAAAGCGGGCGGACTGCGTCCGACTGCCGGATTTTTCCGTATAGGCAAGAGAGATGATCGCACTGGTCCCCGATCCGGCTCCTTCCGACGCGGGCATTTCGCTCGTGGCGCGATCCCTCGAGGGGGACGAGGAGGCGTTCACGGAGATCGTCCGGCAGCATCAGTCGATGGTCTACGGCATTGCCGTTCATTCGATCCACGACGCGGCACTCGCGGAGGAGCTCGCACAGGAAGTCTTCCTCCAGCTCTACCGGCATCTCGGAGAGATCGAATCGGACGAGCACCTGGTCTACTGGCTCCGCCGGGTCACTGTGAACCGCTGCATCGACGAGAGCCGGAAGCGACGCCCGCTCCTCCTTCCGCTGGAAGAGGTGTCGCCGGTCCACGCGACGGAGCGCGAGCCCGACCCTTTCCTTCAGTCGAATCTCCGAAACACGATGGCGACCCTTCCGCTCATCCAGAGAACCGTCGTCACGCTTCGCTACCAGGAGGAGCTCGCGCCGGGCGAGATCGCCTCGCTCCTCGAGCTTCCGCTCAACACCGTCCGTAGTCATCTCCGCCGGGCTCTCTCGTCACTGCGCCGGCGCCTGGAAAACCCCACCGGAGTCCCGTCATGAACCTCGAATCGCAATTGAAGCAGCTTCTGAAGAGAACGGACCCGCCAGCGGGATTCGAAGAGCGGGTCATGGAGCGGATCCGTCGCGGCGATGCATCGGCGACGCCGAAGCGGGCGGCTCGGTGGCAGCAGCCGTGGCGGGCGGCCGTCGCCGCTCTTCTCTTACTCGTCGCCGGAGGGAGCTCCGTTGCCCTCTTCGAGACCCACCAGCACCGACTCGCGGGAGAGCGCGCGAAGGAGGAAGTCCTTCTCGCGCTCCGGATCACCGGAGAAAAGAGCGCTCTCGCTCGACACCAGATCGAAGTGATTACCGGAGACGCTGAGAACGCGCCCGGCCAATGAAGGAGAATCCGATGAGATCGATTCGTACCCTCGCCATGATCGTGTTCGGCATCGCTGCCGCATCGAGTGCGTCCGCGCAAACGCGACCTCTCGATCTCGACT
Organism: uncultured Acidobacteriota bacterium; assembly: GCA_963741955.1. GTDB lineage: Bacteria > Acidobacteriota > Thermoanaerobaculia > Gp7-AA8 > Gp7-AA8 > CAVUKB01. The sequence continues at coordinate 860,437 of CAVUKB010000007.1, read as the reverse complement.
TCAGCCGGCTCGCCGCAAAGGCCGCTGAGTCGGTCGAAGTGACGCTCGATGGAAAGATGCTCCGCCTCGCCTCGGGATTTCTCTCCAGCGACCAGCAGGACGAGAAGAGCGCGAAGGAGATCATCCGCGGCCTCGACGGGATCTACGTCCGCAGCTTCGAGTTCGACCAGGAGGGTGCGTACGACATCGCCGAGGCCGACAAAGTCCGGAGACAGCTCGGCCCGGAGTGGCAGAAGATCGTGAACGTGAAGAACCGCAACTCGGAGAACGTGGAGATTTACCTCCTTCCGAAGAGCGGTGATCGGATCGGCGGGATGGTGATCATCGCAGCCGAGCCGAAGGAGTTCACCGTAGTGCAGCTCGTTGGTCCGATCGATCTCGAGAAGCTGGGGAGCATCGAAGGTCAGTTCGGAATCCCGCACATCGACACGACTCCGAAGGGAGGGAAGGAGTGAGAGCGCTCCGGGCTCTCTCCATCGCCCTCCTCGGCGTCGTCGTCGCGATCCCGGCGCGCGCCGGCTTCGACGAGATTGCACGGGAGATCGGCTCGATCCCGCGCGTCACCCGCACCGGGATCCCATTCATGGGTCTGGGACGGATCGCCATCCGAATCATGCATCCGGACGGAGTGCACGATGTGAAGCTCGCGACATTCGAGAATGTTCCGGCCACGAGGGACGTGGTCGCAATCGCGAGGCGGCTCGCCGGACCGGAGTGGCAGCCGATCGTGGTGGCGAGCTCACGCCGCGACGGTGAGCGGACGGTGGTGTTCGCCGCTCCGGCCGGGAGCCTGGTGCGGATGCTCATCGTCTCGCAGGATTCGGATGAGACGACGGTGGTGGAACTGAAGAGCGATCCGGACGTCCTGATGTCGCCGGACCGGATGACGCGAAGCGGGAAGTAGAGAGAGGCGCGGGGCTCGGGGCTCGGGGCTCGATCGAGTCATCCCGGAGATCGAGGTTCCGGTTCAATCGCCCCTACGGGGCTCGGGATGCAACGATCTCAATTCGGATCGCGATCGTGGTCCCCGGGGCCTCGCCCTGGCTGTTGTCAAACGCCCCTATGGGGCTCGCCATGCGCGAGGTTCGGGGCGAGAAGTCCAGGGCTCGGGGAGCGAAGCCATCCTGAGCCAAAATCTCCAGCGAAGAGTCTCCAACCTCCAGCGCACGAGCCTCGAGTCTCGAGCCTCGAGCCTCGCTCCTCTTGACATCGGGAATCTTCTGTATAAATATTCGTTGTGCTGCATAACTATTCGCACGCACGACGACCATGACCAACGCACTCCGACGACGTGAAGAGATCCTCCGGGCGGTCCGGGAGCTGGAAATCCGCTCCCAGGAGGATCTTCTCCACGCTCTCCGGAAGCGGGGGCACCGTGTCACTCAGCCCACCCTCTCGCGCGACGTTCGCGAGCTCGGCCTGATCAAGACACCGAACGGCTACACACTCCCGGCCGACCTCGCCCCCGCCACCGCTGACCCGATCAGCTTCGTCCCGCAGCAGTGGCGGCAGGGGCGGCTCGAGCAGCTCGTCCGCGAATTCGTCCTCTCCGTCGAGCAGGGCGGAACGCTCGTCGTGATCAGGACCCCTCCCGCCGACGCTCAACCGGTCGCGCGTGCGATCGACGAAGCGGGCCTGAACGACGTCCTCGGCACTGTCGGCGGGGACGACACGATCTTCCTCGCTCTCCGCACCGAGCGGGCCGCCGCGGCACTGGTCCGCCGCTTGTCCAACCTCATCGCGACGTCGCATCCGCGACGTACCCGCGCCTGATCCAGGCGCGCCGCTTCCCTCAACAGAGCGCCTGGGAGATTTCGTCATGACGAAACGTGTCGCCATCATTGGAGCAACCGGATACGCTGGAGCCGAACTGACCGCGCTCCTCGAGCGGCATCCGTCCGTCTCGGTCGCCGCCCTCTTCCGGAGCCCTGAGAGTCGCGAGACGGCTGCGACCCCGTACGACGCGATCCATCCATCGCTCACCGGTCTCGAGGGACCGGACGTCGTCGGGTTCGATCCCGCCCGGCTGCAGGCCGCGGCGCCCGACTGCGTGTTCCTCGCCACGCCGAACGAGATCTCCGCGACGCTCGTGCCGCAGCTGGTCGACAGCGGGATTCCAGTGATCGACCTCTCCGGTGCGTTCCGCCTCCGCAATCCCGCCGCCTATCCGGAGTGGTACGGATTCGAGCATCCGCGCCCCGACCTGCTCGACGAATCCGTCTACGGTCTGCCGGAGTGGTGCAACGGCGAGTTGAGAAACGCCCGGCTGGTGGCAAATCCCGGCTGCTATGCGACGGCGGTGGTTCTCGCACTCCGGCCCCTGGTGCCGCACCTCGACCCGGAGCAGGCGATCGTCTGCGATGCCGCGAGCGGCGTCTCCGGGGCGGGTCGGAAGAGCGACGTCTCGTACTCCTTCTCCGAGCTGGCCGGGAACTTCAAGGCCTACGGCGTCGGTAATCACCGCCACACGCCGGAGATCCGGCAGAACCTTCCGATCGGCTGGAGCGTGCCGTTCTTCTTCGTCCCGCATCTTCTTCCGACCGTGCGCGGAATCCTCGCGACGCTCTACCTCAGCTTCGCGCACCGGAAGGAGAGCGAGGCGATCACCGCTGCTTACGAACAGGCCTACCACGGCAAACCGTTCGTGACTCTGCGCAAGCCGGGCGTTCTCCCCGAGCTGAAGAACGTCGTCGGAACTCCGCGCTGCGAGATCGGCTTCTCGCTCGTCGATTACGGCCGGCGTGCCGTCGTGGTCTCGGTGATCGACAACCTCCTCAAGGGCGCCGCATCGCAGGCGGTACAGAACTTCAACCGGGTCTTCGGATTCGACGAGAAGGAGGGGCTCGCATGACCATGGTGGTGAAGCTCGGCGGAAGCCTTCTCGAGGATCCCCTTCTGCGGTCGAGCGCTCTCTCCGCGATCGCGAAAAGCTGGAGGGAGGGTACGGAGCTGGTGGTCGTCCATGGCGGCGGGAAACACATCGACGCCTCGCTCCGAACACTCGGAATCGAAAAGAGAACCCATCGCGGGCTCCGGATCACCGACGATGCGACTCTGAACGTCGTCGTCTCGGTGCTCGGCGGAACAGTGAACAAGATGCTGGTCTCCGAGCTGCACGCTCTCGGCGTCGCCGCGGCGGGGATCAGCGGTGCGGACGGTGAGACGCTGGTCGCGGAACCGCATCCCCCGCTCGACGGGATCGACCTGGGTCACGTCGGCGTCATCGCAGGAGCGAGCGCGAGCCTGATCGAGGCGGTTTACGGCGGCGGCTTCCTCCCGGTGGTCGCGTCGATGGCCGGAGCCATCGACGGAGGTCTTCTCAACGTCAACGCAGACGCCGCCGCGGCAGCGATCGCCGTGGCCACCCGCGCCTCACGGCTGGTCTTTCTCACCGACGTGGAAGGTCTCCTCGACGGCGACGGCTCGCTCATCCCGACCGTCACTCCCGATCTCGCAGAGGAGTTGATCGCCCGAGGGGTGGTGACCGGAGGGATGCAACCGAAGCTGCGCGCGTCGATGGACGCGATCGCAACCGGAGTGGGACGAGTGGTCATCGCCGGGCCCGCACGTCACGTCGTAGCACTGACCGAAGGAACAGGAGGGACGAACCTTGTTGCTGCATGACGAATCGCCGCTCGCAGTCGAGTCGCGCGACCACGCATTCGTACTCGGCACGTACGCGCGCACGCATTTCCACCCCCGTGACGGGAAGGGAGCACGCCTCTTCGACGCCGCCGGCGTGGGTTACTGGGATCTTCTCGGCGGCATCGCCGTGAACGTTCTCGGATACCAGCATCCGGCAATCGTCCGAATCCTGCGCGAAGAAGCGAAAGGACTCCTTCACGTCTCGAATCTCTTCTATCACCCCACGCAGGGAATTCTCGCGGAGCGGCTGGTGAGCGAGTCGGGACTGAGCCGGGCGTTCTTCTGCAACAGCGGAACCGAGGCGAACGAAGCGGCGTTGAAGTTCGCGCGTCTTCGGAATCCCGGACGTCCCGGAATCGTCGCGCTCAGGGAGAGCTTCCACGGCCGGACCCTCGGCGCACTCTCGCTCACCGGACACGACGCATACCGCGAGCCGTTCCAGCCGCTCGTTCCCGGCGTGAGCTTCGTCGAACCGAACGACTGCGTCGCACTCGAGAACGCGATCGGCGCGGAGACCGCGGCAATCATCGTCGAGCCGATCATGGGCGAGGGAGGGATCATCCCTCTCACGCCGCGATTCCTCCAGACCGCGAGTGCGCTCGCCGACCGCTTCGGAGCAGTGCTGATCTGCGACGAGATCCAGTGCGGTCTCGGGCGGACCGGTTCACTCTTCGCGTTCCAGCAGGCCGGGATCGTCCCGGACATCGTCACGCTCGCGAAGCCGCTCGGCGGGGGCCTGCCGCTCGGCGCGGTGCTCACCGGACCGCGGCTCGAGGGAGTGGTCAAGCCCGGCCACCACGGCACGACGTTCGGCGGCAACCCGCTGGCGTGCCGACTCGGCATCGCCGTGCTCGACGAGATCCACGATCAGCGGTTGCTCGAAAAAATCAGCGCACTCGGTACGTGGCTCGAGGGTGAGCTCACTGCGCTCCACGCCCGCTGCGGAGCGGTGGTCGACGTTCGCGGCCGCGGTCTGATGTGGGGGATCGAGATCGACAGACCCGCCGGTCCGATCGCGGGCGAGCTCCTCGATCGCGGATTCATCGTGGGTACGGCGCGGGAGAATGTCATCCGTCTCCTGCCGCCGTACATCGTTCCCAAAAAAGCACTCGTCGAGCTCATCGACGCACTCGACGACATTCTCTCGAACGAGAAGGAGATCCACCAGTGAAACAGCCCGTCAAGAAAGTCGCACTCGCCTACTCCGGCGGCCTCGATACGTCGATCATCATCTCCTGGTTGAAGGAGAACTACGGCTGCGAAGTGGTCGCCGTCGCGGTCGACGTCGGCCAGAAGGAAGAGACCGCACATCTCGAAGAGAAGGCGCTTCGAACCGGCGCGTGCGAGTTCCACCTCGTCGACGCGGTCGAAGAATTCGCCGCCGATTACCTCTTCCCGGTTCTTAGGGCCGGGGCGATCTACGAGAAGGATTATCTGCTCGGTACTTCATCCGCGCGGCCGCTGATCGCGCGGAAGCAGGTGGAGGTCGCACTGGCGACCGGCTGCGACGCGGTCGCCCACGGCTGCACCGGGAAGGGAAATGACCAGGTCCGGTTCGAGCTGGCCTACCAGGCACTCGCTCCGGAGCTCGCGGTGATCGCTCCGTGGCGGGAGTGGACGATCAACTCGCGCGAAGATGCGATCGACTACGCGAGCTCGAAGGGGATCCCGATTCCGGTGACGAAGAAAGATCCCTACTCACGGGACCGGAACCTGTGGCATCTCTCCCACGAGGGAGGTCCGCTCGAGGATCCTGCGTTCGAGCCCGAAGCGTCGATGTTCAAGTTGACCGTCGACCCGATGGAGGCATCGGACGTTCCGGAGAAGGTCACCGTCACATTCGTGGAGGGACTGCCGGTGGCGGTGAACGGGAGGGCGCTTCCTCCGGCGGAGCTGATCGATGCGTTGAATGCGATCGGAGGACGCCACGGAGTCGGGCGGGCGGACATCGTCGAGAACCGGCTGATCGGAATCAAGTCGCGTGGAGTCTACGAAACGCCGGGCGGGACCATCCTGGTGAATGCGCTCAAGGCGCTCGAGTCGCTCACGCTCGACAAAGAGAGTGCGCACGAGAAGGAGCGGATGGCGGTCCGTTACGCGGAGCTGGTCTACAACGGTCAGTGGTTCACTCCTCTCCGTGAAGCGCTCGACGCCTTCGCCACGAAGCTCTCCGAGAATACGACTGGAGACGTGACCCTCAAGCTCTACAAGGGAACAGCGGCGGTGGTCGGAAGGAAGGCCGTCGACTCGCTCTACTCGCAGGATCTCGCCTCCTTCACCATGGGCGACTACGATGGCAACGACGCGGCCGGCTTCATCCGGCTCTTCGGGCTGCAGACGAAAGGGCGGTCGCGGCTCGCGCCGTTCGGCCTTCAGAAGGTAGCCGAGTCGTAGACGATCTCGGATGCGGGACGGCCGATGGAGACCGTTCCGCGCCGCAGAATGATGGAGAGAGGCCACGGATGTCCGAGGAGAAGCGCAGTCAACAGATGTGGGGCGGCAGGTTCGCGAGCGGACCAGCCGATGCCCTGCGCCGTCTGAACGATTCTTTCCGGTTCGACTGGCTTCTCCTGGAAGAGGACGTCGAAGGATCGGTCGGGTGGGTCTCCGCGCTCGAGGAAGCGGGAATCGTCTCCACGACGGAAGGGAAGGCGCTGATCGACGGCCTCCGCGAAGTGGGAGAAGAATCGAGATCCGGACGCCTTCCCTTCGATGATTACGAGGACGTTCACTCGTACGTCGAGTCGCGACTGCGGGAGAAGGTCGGACCGCTGGCGGCAAAGCTCCACACCGGACGTTCGAGAAACGACCAGGTCGCGACGGACCTGCGACTCTGGCTGAAGAAGGCATTCGGTGAAGCGATCGCTCTCGTTTCGGCGGTCATCGCGACGCTGTCGAGCATCGGCGAACGGGAAGCGGGAACGCCGATGCCCGGGTACACCCATCTGAAACAGGCGGAACCGGTGTCGTTCGGCCACTGGGCTCTGGCCTACGTGACGATGCTCGGCCGTGACGTCGACCGGCTTCGCGCTGCTTCGGAAAGGGGGGACGAATGTCCGCTCGGATCCGCGGCGATGGCGGGATCTCCGCTCTCCATCGACCGCGGGAGACTCGCGCGGCGGCTCGGGTTCGCCCGGGCGACCCCCAACTCGCTCGACGCGGTCTCCGATCGGGACGGCGCCGCCGAGTATCTCTTCTGCGCGGCACTGCTCCTGGGACACTTCTCACGGCTCGCCGAAGATCTGATCTTCTTTTCGTCGGATGAAGCCGGATACGTGGATCTCCCCGACGCGTACGCGACCGGATCGTCGCGAATGCCGCAGAAGAAGAACCCCGACGTGCTGGAACTGGTGCGGGGGCACGCGGGCCGCGCCATCGGCGAGCTGGCCGGACTTCTCGCGATGATGAAGGGTCTTCCGCTGGCCTACGACAAGGATCTGCAGCTGGACAAGGAGCCGTTGTTCAGGACCCGCGAGATCCTGTCCGCTGCGCTCCCGGCGCTCGACGGGCTACTCTCCGGCCTCGGCCTTAACCGGACACGGATGAAGGAGGCGGCCTCGAGCGACCTTCTGCTCGCTACTCAGGTGATGGATGCGATGACCGCGCGCGGCGTGCCGTTTCGCGACGCACACGAGATCGTCAGCCGGAGGATCGGCGAGGCGGTGCGACGTGGGAAGACGTTGCGCGAGCTCGGAGCGACGGAAGAGATCCTCGAATCGGATCTCCAGGCGCTCGACGTCCACGCGGCGCTGGCGAAGAAGGACGTCATCGGCGGCACCGCGCCGTGGCGCGTGCGCGAGGCGGCGAAGAAGTGGAAGAGCGACGCGAAATGACCTTCGCACGCATATGCGCCTCGAAACAGTTCGAACGATACCGGGGACTCTCGTCATGAAGTTACCAAAGGGATTTCTCGCTTCCGGCGTTCGTGCCGGGATCCGGAAGAAGCGACCCGACGTCGCATTGATCCTCGCTGAGGACGGCGCGAACGCTGCGGCGATCTTCACCACCAATCGCTTTCAGGCCGCCCCGGTGGTGCTCTCGAAGACTGCCCTCAAAAAGTCGCGCGGGCGAGTGAAGGGAGTGGTCGTGAACGCCGGTTGCGCGAACGCCGTCACCGGAAAGGAAGGGATGAATGCGGCGAAGCGAGTACAGAGCAAGGCAGCGGAACTGGCCGGCTGCACTCCGGAAGAGATCTTCGTCGCTTCGACCGGCGTGATCGGTGTCCTTCTGCCCGACGCGAAGATTCGCGCCGCGCTTCCCGATGCTCTGCACCGGCTCTCCTCGTCGGGGATCGAGGCCGCATCGCACGCGATTCTCACCACGGACGTCGGCCCCAAGGTCGCTCGAGCCACCTTCACGCTCGGCGGGAAACGTGGACGGATCGTCGGGATGGCGAAGGGCGCGGGGATGATCCACCCGAACATGGCCACGATGCTCGCGTTCCTCATGACGGATGCCGCAGCCACCCCGGAGTTTCTCAGGAAGGCACTCCGTCAAGCCGCCGCAACCAGCTTCAACGCGATCTCCGTGGATGGCGACACATCGACGAACGACACGGTTCTCCTGATGGCGTCGGGGAAACTCGCCGGTGAGACACTCGGAGGCGGAGCGGATCCAGCGAGCTTTCTGGCTGCGCTGGAGAAGGTCTGTCGCGAGCTGGCCTGGATGATCGTACGGGACGGCGAGGGAGCGACGCGGGTGATGGAGATCGAGATCCGCGGCGCCCGGAACGAACGGGATGCGAAGCTCGCCGCGCACGCAATCGGGACATCGCCTCTGGTGAAGACCGCGCTGAACGGCGGCGACCCTAACTGGGGACGGATTCTCGCGGCTGTCGGACGAAGTGGAGCCCGCTTTTCGGCCAAACGGGTCTCACTCCGAATCGGAGACCTGACCCTAGTCGAGAACGGCGAGCCTGCAGAGTACCGGGAGGCCGACGCTGCAAAGCTGTTTTCCAGGGAGCGTGTGCCGGTGACGGTGGACCTCGGGGGCGGTTCAGCCACCGCGGTGCTGATGGTGAGCGATCTCGGACACGATTACGTTTCGCTCAACGCCGACTATCGGAGCTGAAGGTGGATTCACGGGGTCGCGCTGTTCCCGGATTTCTCACGTCGTCTCGCGGCGAGAAATCTGCAGAGCGGCCTGCTGCGTGGGACCGGGTCGTTTTCAGACCTCGACCACCCAGCTCCGCATGAACGGCTGACCGTGGTCGTCGAAACTGACCGCCACCCGGGCCATTCCGCTCGTATGATCCGGACTCGAGGGATCAGCGAGCACCTCGGCCCAGATCTCGAAATGTGCGGCCTCACCCGGTTCGATCGTCTTCGAGTCGGTGACGTACGCGTTCCGCACTTCCGGTCCACCGATCGGCTCCACTTCCACGCGCCGGATCACCAGCGTGTGCTCCGAGACGTTTCGAACCAGCACGCGATAGAGAAGGTAGGCCTCCTGGCGACCGCTCCGCGGCGACGCCAGGGCCGCCTCGACCTCGAGACGCGGATCTCCCCCCTGCTTCGGTGAAGCGGTGCTGCAGCCACCGATCGCGAGAGCCACGAACAACATGAGCCCGACCACAGCGGGACGCTCGAGGTCGACGACTGTCCGTTTTCGAGAATCCATGAGAGCCTCCCGGGAAAGCGTTCGCGCGACATGACGAGACAGAACGATTTTCGCACCGATCTCCGGGATACGGAAATACCCTCCCGGGCCATTCGCCCCTCCATTCAGCAGCGGTTCCCTGCTATTCTATGATGCCGCGCAGGCTTGCGGGAGCGGCCGACCTGGATCGTGAGTGTGCCGAGACGCCCGATCTCTGTCGGACGCGCTTCAGCCTCATCGATCCGGCAGAATCAGACACGAAAATTAGATATCCAATCACTGAATTAATAATAGACTACATACAACCAATCACTTACCAGATACTAAACAGATACCAGATAATAGATACCAGATAATAGATATATATTATGGCTCCTAAAAAGATGCTGTACGACTGCTCCCGCTGCCCCGCCTACTGCTGCAGCTATCCGAAGATCAACGTCAGCAGAAGCGACATCTCGCGAATCGCGAAACGATTCGGCGTGACGGTCGAGAATGCTCGACGCCGCTTCACGAAAATCTACGAAGGGGAGCGCGTCCTCCGGCATCAGAAGGACGAGATCTACGGAACGATCTGTCGTTTCCTCGATCTGGAGAGCCGTCGCTGCACCATCTATGAAGATCGCCCCGAGGTCTGCCGTGAATATCCCGATACACCTCGCTGCGGCTATTGGGAGTTTCTCTCCTGGGAAAGAGAGCACCAGGACGACGACGAGTTCATTCCGCTGACCTGAGCGCCCGCAGGCAACGCTCTTGCACCGCAATCCGCTGAGGTTGTCAATCTATCTTTCGTTTAGTAGGTTGGCAGAGGGACAGGAGTTGTACGGCCGAAAGGCCGGATGGGCGACATCAATGAGTGCACGGATCCTGCTCGTGGAGGACGACCCGTTCGTCTCCCGCGGCATTCTGACGTACATCCAGAAGCAGAATGATCTCTCGGTCGAGCTCGTACCGACTGCCGAGGATGCGATTGCTGCGGTCCGCCGAGAGCAATGGAGCATCATCATCCTCGACCTGATGCTGGCCGGCTTCTCGTCCGGGCACTATCTCGTGCAGGCGATCAAGCACTTCCCCGACGACGATCGCCCGCGCGTCATCGTGATCACGGGCGCGCCGGTATCGGAGATCGCGAAAGTGGATCGCAGCGTCGCCCATGCGATCTTCTTCAAACCGCTCCAGTTCGACGCGTTCGCCCATTACGTGCACCATCTCGCGACGGCCGCAGATCCGTCGGTCGCGGTGGATCCGGCTCCGGAGCGAATTCCGATCTCACCGGTCACGAAGCCCAAGGACGTCTGAGGAAGGAAGCGCCCGGGAGCGGCGATCTGATTTTTTCTTCGACCGGATGGCGCCGAGGCTCACGTTCCCGTGTCCTCCCTCTTCCTCCCGTACAAGCAGCTCGTGAGCGCTCCTCGGAATTTCGGGATGGGTCGACGGCTCCGCGAAGAGGAACCCCTGAACCAGACTGACTCCGAGCCCGCGGAGCGTCTCGAGCTCTTCCCGCCGCTCCACCCCTTCGGCCACGATCCGCGCACCGAACTCGGATCCGAGCTGGCGGATGGAGCGAATCACTGCGCGGCGTTTCGGATCTTCGTCGCACGAAGAAACGAAGTACCGGTCCACCTTCAGATAATCGGGGCAGACGTCGAGAATCATCTTGTAGTTCGAGAGCCCCAGTCCGACGTCGTCGAGCGCGATGGCCACTCCGAGCGACCGGAGATCCGCAATCGCGGCGAGGAAGCTCACACCATCCCACGGTGGTGCATGTTCCACGATCTCCAGCGTCACCCGCTCGATGTCGATCCGGGCCGCTTCGGCCACTTCCTGGAAGTACCCCACGAATCCGTGGTCCCGGCCGAGCGTCGAGGCGTGGACGTTCACACTCATCCGAACGGAATCATCGAGCCGGGCCAGACCGTGCAAAGCTGCAGCGACGCAGGCGCGGTCGACCAGACTCTCTTCCCGCTTCAGCCGGACGTAGTCGAACAGGACATTGGCCGGCTCGAGGTGGGTTCCGACCGGCCCTCGCATCAGACACTCGATGTAGTGGATCGTCACCGAAGCCGCATCCGAGACGTCCACGACCGGTTGAAACAGAGGCCTCAGACCTCCGGGAGCGAGTACCGTTTCAAGGAGGGAGCGATCCATCACGTCCTCCCCATCAGTTCGGTGGCGATGTTCGCAATCTCCATCATCGCTGCCGGTTTGTGCAGAAAAGCATCGGCTCCACGGTTGTACGATTCCTTCTCGATCTCCGGAGTCCCGTATGCGGTCAGCAGTATCACCCGTGTGGACGGACATTTCTGATGAATATCCGAAACGATCTGGAGGCCCTCCACTCCCCCGATGCCGGTCAGCCGCAGGTCGGCGATGACCAGATCGTAGGTGTAATTGGCGAGAAGAGCCTGGGCTTCTTCGAGCTCCTGGGCACAATCGACGTCGTATCCAAGAACCTCGAAGTAGCGTCGCATCGCGAGAGCGATCAGTGCCTCGTCGTCCACGATCAGGATTCTCCGGTTGTCGTTCATAGCGCGCTGTTCGATCATGATGAGCCGCCTTTGCGCATGGAAGGAAACGCGACACGTAATGACGCGCCTCCACCTTCGCGATTCGACGCATGAAGCACGCCTCCGTGCTCCTCGACGATTCGCTGGACGATGGATAGACCGAGGCCGGTACCACCACGGCGTCGGGTGAAGAAGGGTTGGAAGATCCGGCTGAGGTCCTCCTCCCGGAAACCGTTTCCACGATCGAGAACCTCGCAGACCAGCCACGTCCGATCGCGATCGCGGGAGACCCTCCGTTCGATGTCGACCCGGGTCCCCTCCGGAGAATGCTGAATGGCGTTGGTGATCAGATTCTGGAAGACCTGAACCAGCCGGACCGGATCGATCAGAATGAGCTCGCCGTCGAAGGTACCACCGCCCGAGAACGTGATGGAATGTGATCTCGCGAGCGGCTCACAGAGCTCCATCGCCTGGTCGACCACCGGATCGAGAGTTCCTCGCGCAAGGTTCATCGACCACGTCTTTCCGTACTCCAGAAGGTTCTCCATCAGATCGTTGAGCCTGTCGATCCATTGACGGAGGGCGTCGAACAGCTCCCGCGACTGGTCCTTCACCGGAACGGAGACTTCCAACGCATCGAGTGTCGCCGAGATGCCGAAGAGCGGGTTGCGGACTTCGTGGGCGACCCCTGCCACAAGCTCTCCCATCGCCCAGAGCTGCTCGCCTTTCCGCACCGAATCCTGGAGCTGTACCACGGTGGTGAGGTCCCGCAGAATCACGATCACCCGGTCGTTGCCATCATCAAGCCCGGGGCTGAAGCTCCCGTCGATGTCCCAGATCTTCCCCTCGCTCTCGTCGCCCTGATTCAGACTGACCGCCTGCTCGGAATCCGACACCGAACGGATCACTTCTCCGATGCTCCGCCAGAGCGGACAGGAGCCGACCTCCGCGACGTGCCGTCCCACGAGAGTCTGGTCGGGAGAGTCGATGCGTCCCAGATCCCGTGCGGCGTTGTTGAGGCGAACGATGACCCCTTCCCGGTCGGTGATCAGGATCGGCGAGTTGATCGCGTCGAAGGTCTGTTGCCACTCGGATGTGCTTCGTTCGAGAGCCGCATTGAGCTTGGTTCGTTCCGACTCCGCCTTTTTTCGCTCCAGGTAATGGCCGATCTCCGACCCGACTTCCTCGAGTGCGACCGTCAGATGGCTTCCCACCGGTGTCACGCGCCGGCTGAAGAACTCCAGCACGCCGAGAACCGACTCGGTTCCGAGAAGAGGAAAGGCGACGGTTGCGCGCAGCCCGAGATGCGACGAGAGGAAGAAGCGGTCCGCCCGCGTCTCGTCGAGCAGATCGGGATACCAGATGCTCTCCCGCGTCGCCCAGACTCTTCCCGGAATACCATGGCCGAGTGCGAATTCCGGCCACGGCCGCGGCGCGACGCTCCGTACGAATCCAGGCGCGAACCACTCCGTCTCCGCACGCAGAATACGGTTCTCGGAATCGACGAGCCATGCCACGCCGAAATCCCATCCGATCGACTCACAGAAGGCCTCCAGCACCAGCTCGAGCGTTTCCACCACCGGAAGGTTCTGCGCGAAAATCCGGCCGAGAGCGAGCTGGAAAAACTCGTGACTCTCCGCCCGTCGATAATCGGAGATGTCGCGAAGCGTGAAGACCACACCAGGAGGCGCAGGCCTCGTCGCGAGACTGTATTGGCGGATCTCTCCCGAAATGCCCTGAGTGGTCTCGGCAAAAACCACCGCACCGCGCTTCGCGCGTGCGAAAAGGTCCGTCCAGACGGAAGCCTGGGGGGGGCCGCCAACGATACCCTCCAGCTTTCTCCCCACACGGATCGCCGCGCCGAGGCTCCGGCCGGACCACTGAACCGCCGCGGAATTGAAACGGAGAACGACCCCTTCTCCATCGACGATGATCGTCGGATCGGTCGTGTTCTCGAGCACCGCATCGAGAAGGTCCGGCGCCCTGGACGGGGTCAGCCCTCCGGCGGCACCTTCGACTATCAGCTCGTGTGTCATCAGCTTCCTTCGAGTCGGCGGACGAGGACTACTGATCTGCTCGTAAGCAAATCAGCGACCAACCTGAGCCAGGTGCCGCGCGAATTCGGCAAGGGTGAAACGCTCTCTCGAATCTGATATCCGAAATGATTCTCCGTCGAGAGGGAATCCTCCGATGTACTCGGGGAGTACACCGATGCGATCTCCGCGAAAGAGGCGTCAATGGTCCGTCTGCCGAAGCGAGGTGCGGTGCCCGATCGCGACTCGCTATAATGACCCGGCCTCGACGCCGGCCATGCTTCCCACACTCTTCCTGATCGCTTTTGCCGTCGCCATGGATGCGACTGCCGTTTCCGCAAGCATGGCCCTGCGGAGGGCACGCCCCGGCATTCTGATCGCGTTGGCTTCCACGTTCGGGGTCTTTCAGTTCGGAATGTCGCTCGCCGGAGGGGTGGGGGGAGCCGGTCTCACACGATGGACCGAAGCGTGGGATCACTGGGTCGCGTTCGTCCTTCTTGCGGTCGTCGGGGGCAAGATGATTCACGAGGCGCTTTCCGTCGAACACGAGCACGCCCTGTCGAAAGGCGATCTCGGAATTCACACCCTGCTCGTCCTCGGCGTCGCAACCAGCATCGACGCTCTCGCGGTCGGAGTCACCCTCCCGACTCTCCACCTCCCGCTGTTCCTCTCCGCGCTGGTGATCGGAGCTGTGACGTTCGTTCTGTCGCTCGGTGGAGCGTGGGCAGGCCGCCGGTTCGGCGAGCGTTTCGGCTCAGGGATCGAGATCCTCGGCGGCCTCGTGTTGATCGGGATCGGGGTGCATACCCTGATCGAACATCTGATGGCGTGAGTCAGATCTCAGACTGTCGATGCGCTCTCGTACCGTCCCGTCTTCTCGCCGAGGATGATCCGGTAAACCAGCGGCGGGGGACCCGCCGGTTGTTCTTTCTTCGCTTCCGCGCCGGGAGGAGTGACCCGCCTGATGAAGAGCTCGAGTCCGTGCCGGGCGTCGTCGCCGGTAAGCTCCTCGAATCGACCCCATGCGATCACGGTCTCCCAATCCTCCGGCCCTTCCAGATGCTCGATCTCGAGGCAGACTTCCGGATTCTTTCGCATCATCCGCATCTTCATTCCTTCCCCCCCGATGCTGTAGATGACGCCGTTCTCGTACGCATACGTGATCGGGACGACGTAGACTTTCCCCTCCGCATAGCAGCCGAGACGCGCGAACATCTCCAGCCCGATCCGGTTCTCCACCTGCTCCGCGGTCATCACCTGACCCATATGCCAATCCTCCGTTTCGAATCTCGAAGAGGGATCTTATCGGGCGACGTGAATCGAGACCACGGCAACCGTCACCGCGCGCGGTGACTCGCGCACGGGCTCCGATCGGCGATCGGCAGAGCACCCCTCACTCCGGGGAGTATTCGAGCGCGGCTCCGCTCTCCTGCATCAGAGGACCGGCCCAGCACTGCAAACCGAGCTCGGTGAGACCGACCCTCCGGAATCGATCCCGGTACCAGGATGCAGGACGTCGATAGCCGCCTTCGAGATCACCACTGGTGTCGTCGTCGGAGGTGTAGGCCGACAGATAAGCGATTCCGTCGACTCGATCCACCAGAGGAGGGAGACCGCGATCGATCTCGCGGGCGGTCAGATAGTGAAGGACGTCCGAGCAGACGAGGACGTCGAACCGCGCAGCTCCGATCCGGGTCGATGCATCGGCGAAGGAGCCGAGTCTCAGGTTCCGCTCGCGACCGAAGCGCCGGATCGCGTAACGGCTCGAGTCGATCCCCAGATAGCGGATTCCCGGCTGGATCCGGCGCAGATGCGGTTCCCAGTTTCCCTCCCCGCATCCGATGTCGAGAAGGGAGCGCACCGGGCGGCGGAGGAGATGTTCAGCGACGGCCAGCACCATCGTGGCACGCCGGCGGACCGCATCGTCGTCGATGACGCTCGTTTCCGGATCGCGGTACCAGCGGTCGAAGTAGGCGCGGTCGTATCGTTTCATTCCGGCGATGATATGTGATCCGAGGTGCAGGCTGCGGGAAGTGTTCGATCGAAGCAGCCGCGCGAGACGGGTTCTGGTCCCAATGGCCCGAACTTCAGTGGCACGGTGGGTGTTCACAGAGCCGATGTGCGGAGTTACTGCGCATCTGCCGCAGGTTTCGTCTCGTTCCGTTCTGAAGGCGATCTGCGCGGCCGCGGCGGGAGCCGTGGCGCCCCTCGGAGAGAGGATCCTTCGCTGCTCAGCAAGCTCGCGCAGACTCCCGGCTGACACGCGGGTTTTGCTTAAGTTCGGGCCATTGGTTCTAGCCCGCATTTCTTCCTCTTTGAAGTGATCCTACCGACTCTGCTACACTTTCCGTCGACTCCAGCGTTCGGACAATCTGAATGGGAGGGTGTGATGGGTGGAGAAGCACTGTTCCAGATCTGCTACGAAGGTGATCTGACGGTCGAGGTCTGCGCGGCGCTGCGACGTCTCCGGGCCGAACCGAATTTCGACCAGAGCTGGGAAGTCCGGCTGCCGGCGACACGATCCGCCGGCGCAATCGCACGGTATCTGCGGATGCTGATCGGAGGGAATGCGCGGCTTCTCGTCGCACGCGCTCAATACTCGCGACACCGCGAGCTTCTGCTGATCCGCCACAGTCTGACGCCGGGCGCAGACTACCGCGAGCTTCACGAAGGGATCGAGCGTCTCGGCCGGGTGTGGGAGCTGCCGTTCGAATCGACGTTCATCGTCGAGACGGACGATCCGACGGACACGAGAACACTCGGCGAGGCATTGGTCCAGCTCTGTCCGGACGAGGCGCTGATGGTCACCGGCATCCGGCGCGATCTCGCGTATTCGACCGCCGCGCTCTGGTCGGTCTGGATGCCGCAACCGAGGAATCGAGGCCGCGCCCAGACGCAGGCGCTGCCGGGAGAGTGAGCACGCCACGCGAGCCGCACTTCTAACGAGGGGCCGCACGCGGATGTTGATCAATCGCGAACCATGGACAACGTGGTTCGAGGAGGGGACGCTACGTGGATCTCGATCAGGCGACGGCCAGCGACTTCAGAGAGCACGTCGGCTCGAACTTCGTCATCGAAGTTCCATCGGACCGTTACGAATTGACGCTCGTCGAGGTGATCGAACAGCCGCAATTTCGAAGGAGCGAATCGACCCGCTCACCCTTCTCCCTGATCTTCCGCGGCGAGCGCGAGCGGATACTCGCCCAGGGAACGTACTCATTGCGCCACGACAAGCTCGGAGAGCTGCCTCTGTTCATCGTTCCGGTCCAGCCCGAGCCCGACGGAAGCCGCTACGAAGCGGTTTTCAACTGATCGCCCTGAGCGGGCGATCATGCGGCCGGGACAAAGCACCTCCGCGTCGCTCTCCTTCCCAGGAGTCTGCGCCCGCGTTTCACGAGGCCGGCATCCGCTTCATGAACCAGTAGACCCCTCGGTCGTCGGCGATCGCGAACCCCAGGCGCTGGTAAAGCTGCAACGCTCGGTTCTGTTTCTCGACGTGAATGGCGAGAGGGATCCCCGTCGCGTCCGACTCGCGGCAGAGATCCCGGAGGTATCTCGATCCTATCCCCCGTCCGCGCCATGCCGGTAGGAGCGCGATGTCGATGACCCGGATCTCGTCGGGAGTTCGCTGAACGTAGAGGCGGCCGATGGGCTCCTCGCCGAGCAGTATGAGATCGCGACTCGCTCCGGGGTAGTTCCCGTCGTATGACGTCTGCTGCGCCTGAAACTGCATCCGGAGAAACGCGTTCTTCTGCTCCGGAGTCCACGGCACGACCGACAGCTCCTCTTCGCGAGTCGAAGCGTACAGCGCGAAGAGAAACGGAGTGTCGTCGTTCGACACCGGTCCGAGTCGTGTGTGAGCGGCATCGCGGTTTCCGACACTCACTTCGATGTTCCTTTCGACACCCACGCGGCGATCATGGCGGGATCCGCCGTCGGCGTGCGGCACTTCCCCATGTCGCACAAGGTTGCGAAGGGGCTGCACTCGTGGCGTCCGTTCGACTTCTCGATCCGGAACGCGACGGGACATTCCGCGACGAATCCGGCGTATGGAAACAGAGCTGCGAGCGCACGGGCCGATTTCCGGTCGAATAGGCGAATCTCGAGATTGCCTCGGATGTCCGACCGGGCCGCCTCGAGAAGCGCACGCACCGCCGCGTCGCCGCGATCTCCGGCGACGATCAGTTGCGCAGGCAGAGTCGTTCCTGCGGAGATCGAGGTGGCCCGGCCGACCATCGCGGCATCCGCAGTCATTGCACCGATTCTCCCGAGATCCCGCGCAAGGACGCCGAGCATGATCGGATCGGGAGAGGTGAGGCCGGAAACCGGCGGCGGGAGCGCTTTCGCGGCGGCGTAGCCCTTCGAGCTCTGGTCCAGAAAAAGAGCATCGCACTCCTTCTGAAGCTCGACCGCGCGATGCAGAAACGAGGGATCGAACGTCAAGGCATACACGTCGAGATTCGCCTGAACCAGATAGACGTAATCGGCGAGGAGCGCAGGGACGCCCGCCGCGCGCTCGCGGTAGAGGGCGTGACTCTTCGAATCGCGATTCACTCCGTCCAGGGCGTGGAGCGCGTCGACCGCGACACGGCCCCAGTCGTCGTTGTCGAACGCGATGGAGCTTCTCGCGAGTGCGGAGATCGCCGCGGCCTCGTATTCGGTCACGGCCTTCCCGTCTGCGGTCGGAGGCGGCCGATGCATCCGGACCGCGAGGAGGTGCTGTTTCGATTCGTCGAGCGCCGGAGGTTCGGAAGTCGCTCCGCTCACGAAGAGAACGTTCCGTCCCGCGAGCGCTCCGGCCGGGTCGTACGCGGCAGGGACATTCCCTTCGGGAGCCATTCCGTAGTACGCGATGAACGGGCGGGCGTCGTCACCCAGAAGCGCCGTGATCTCCGAGATCTGCCAGCTGTAATACGCGCCGGTGAGCATCTCCGGTCCTCCGCGGGGGACGAGGCTCTTCGGACCGAGCGCGTTGAAGAAGAGCGGTCGCCGTACGTCGGACATTTCCCGCACGAGGAATGCCGCGGAGTCGCGGGCGACGCGAGAGAAGAGCGGATCGTCGGTGATGCGTGATGCGTCGAGATACGTTTCGATCAGGAGGGTCTGATCGGCGAGGCGTTTCTCGAATCGCGGGACGCGCCACTCGGAATCTCTGGCGGCACGGTGGAACCCTCCCCCCAGCTGGTCGTACACCGCGGAAGCGGTGAGCCTCCGGAGCTCGGTCAGGGCGTTCTCGCGTCCCTCGCCCCAGAGTGCGGCCTCCGCCTCGACGGCCACTCCGCGCGCGGTCATCGGATCCTCAAACGGAAGGGCTCCGCCGTTCAGACGATAGCGTCGGATCGCGAGTGCCGCCTGGTCCGAGACCGTCGTGGGGCCGGCTTTCCAGCGGGAGAAGAATGAGGAGACAAACTCCGGAAGAGTCTGGAGGTCCGAAGTCGCCGCGACCGGTTCGAGGTCCGGAGTCACGACGACGACCGCGGAGGGGCCGGACGCCCCGAGAACTCGCGCCGCGACCAGATACGCACGTGCGAGCTCGGGATGAAGGTCCGCATCGAGCCAGAGCCGGCCGAGCTCTCCCTCACCGACCTCGATCCCTCGAAGCTGCGAGCATTCGATGCAGCTCCCGTCACCGATGAGAATCAGAAGCGGCCGGGTTCCGCTCTTCGCGGAGTGCGCGATCGCGGCGTCGCTCCATGGAATCCAGGCCGTATCCGCAGATGCCGCCACGTCAGGTGCTGCAAGCGCGAGAAGGATCGCGAGCGTTCCGAAGAGCGCCCGCACTCTCGGGGAAAGGGATCGGCTCAGCGATCCGTCTGCGGGAAAACGGTCAGTCATTCTCCGGATAGGATACGGAAAGAAGGAGATAGTCGAAAGTGACGGGGACCGGCCCGTCGAGAGAATCGCGCACCAGACGGATCGACATCCGGTCCTCCGCAGGGTTCACCCCTTCGGCCTGCACGGAGCCCCACCGCGGCGCGGAGTCGCCTTCGCGAAGGAGTGCAATCGCGTAGATACCGTGGTTCAGTTTGATGGCGGCGGCTCCGTCGTTGACGCTGAACGGTATGGTCACATTCTCGTCGATCTCGCCGATCCGGCGGCGCATCACCACATCCGTCGTACCAGTCGACTGAACCGGAATCCGGAATGCGAGAGGATTCGCTGTCCCCTCCGATCCGCCATTCGAGCGACTCTGCCACGCGAGAAACGAGACTTTCTGCTCGAGACCTTCGGCCGGGAAAAGAACGTCGACGTCGATCCGCTCCGGTGTAGCGGGCGCGGATGCACGGCAGAAGTCGTGGATGCGGAAACGAGCTCCGTCTCGGAAGAATGCCGGATCACCACCGGGAACTCCGGTGGCGGATTCGAAGAAGCGCGGACCCGGCGCCCGCCGGGTACGGACCCGTCGGACGGTGCTGCAGTATCCGACTGAAACGAACGATGGATTCTGCCAGCTCTCTGCGAACAGATTGGAGCGGAGAGCGAGACCCGCCGTGGCGGCGGTCCCGAGGATGACGAAGCGTCTGCGATCGATCTCGAACATGATGTGCTCTTCCTCCGGCGCGTCAGTGGCGGGCCGGATCAACTCCTTCGGTCGAAATGCTGTCGTGGAACGTCAGATTCCGCTGCATGCTTCTGTGAAGCTTGTACCGGCTCGAGGCCTGACGCAACGGTCTCGAACGGACGGCGCTTACTGACCGCGGCTTCGAAATAGGTTCGGGGCCAGAATCCCTGCCAGTCGCACCAATCACCGTATCGCTCCTGGAGACGCCGCATCTCCGCGGTCACTTCCGGCGCGTACGGATTCGGCCAGATGTCGTGCCAGGCGACGGAGAAATGTGCGCGATCAGGCGGCTCCCACGCAAAGGCGCTCGCCTCGACCAGGTCGATCCGGCCGGGATGGCGCGAGAGCAGATAAGGTCCGACGAGACGGATGACGTCCGGTGAGAGCTCCACGATCGTGATGCTCTTCACGCGACTTTCACTCGGGCGCAACATCGCTTCGGCGACCAGGCCCAGCCCCAGTCCGGTGACCAGGACGTCCCCCCCTCGTGCGACCGCCTCGGCGATTCCCGGCCGTTGCGTCCACCACTCATCATAGAGATCGGTCATGAACTGTTCGGATTCGCGACGAAGAACGGTGTACCGCCCCGGGCGGAACTTGAAGCAGTCCGGCCGCGGGTCGGCAGCTGCGTCGTATTCGCGATCCGGAATGGTGATCTTTTCGATCAACCACGGCCCCGACCTCCCGGCCGGGGCCTCCGAATGAAAGTAGTCCGTCGAATCCATCGATCAGCTCCGCGGCGGAAAGACACCCTGCAGCGCGATGCAGAAGTACAACGTCAGAAACGGCTGCATGTTGTTGTGCGGCTGGTTCCCACCGGCGGGCGAAATCGCATTGTCGTTCATCGCCACGCGGGGCGTGTTCGTCGCCGTGTACAGGTTGTTGCCGCGGCCGAGGGGTATGGCCGCCATATTTCCGGAAGGGAGATTCTGGTCGGCCGTGTCGCTCGATCCCTGCATCGTGTGCGAGTGCGATGGAATCTCCGATTCGAGAAGAGAGACCGTCTGCGATCCCCCCTCTTCTCCGAGATCGTGCAGCGACAGGCCGGGACCTTGTCCCGGATGCATGGGCGCCCGTCCCTGAAGATCCGGCAACGCGAAGGTGGATTTTCCGTCGCCGCCATACGTCGTTCCCAGAAGAGAGAACAACGCCGTGTTTTGTGAAATGGGCAAGAGCTGCCCGCTACACCACGCCCATCCCTTCGGGGCGAAGTTGAACGGAAATATCCTGATCTCTGCAACGAATGGATCAGCCATCATTCACCTCCTCATGCACAGTGCGCATTCTCGTCATCGCCAGCGGGACGGAAGTCCTAGGTCGGACTCGGGTAGATCCCGAAGAGGGAGATGATGAAATCCACGCAGAGATACGGCTGGAAATTGTTGTGTGGCTGCGAACCGCCGGTCGAGCTCACGACCTGCGGCGACATGCCGACTGGATTCGTTCCGGCGTTGTAGATGCTCGCCGTCGGCTCTGCCAGGAGAGCCGCGGCCGGATTCGAGCTCGCGGCCGTCGCATTCGCCGCAAGGAACGGGTGCGAATGCGCTGAAATCTGGGGCACCGTCAACGTGACCTCCTCGGCTCCACCGGTCTCGCCCATGATGAACCCGTTTCCCTGGTGGATCGGTATCCGCCCGCGCAGGTCGGGGAGCGCGAAC
This sequence comes from uncultured Acidobacteriota bacterium, assembly GCA_963741955.1. Taxonomy (GTDB): domain Bacteria; phylum Acidobacteriota; class Thermoanaerobaculia; order Gp7-AA8; family Gp7-AA8; genus CAVUKB01. The sequence continues at coordinate 838,434 of CAVUKB010000007.1, read as the reverse complement.
GTGCTCTGGCCGTCGCCTCCGTAGGTCGTTCCGATCAGGTTGAAAAGGGCATCGTATTCGCTGATCGGGAGGAGTTGCCCTGAGCAAAACATCCATCCGGCCGGAGCGAAGTTCCCCGCAAACATCCGGATCTCTCCAATATAGGGTTGTGCCATCTTCTGCTCCTTCTCCTAGTTCGGGCTCGGGAAGATCCCCTGCAATGCAATCCCGAACGACAACGTCAGGTACGGCTGCATGTTGAGATGAGCCTGAGACCCTCCTGCGTTCGCGACTGACGCGGCATTCGTCGCGACCAAATTGGAGGGAGGTCCGTACACCGAGCCGAGGGCGGTCGGCGAGGTCGCGAAGAATGCGCCCGCCGGAGAGGCCGAAGTGGCCGTCGCATTGACGCCTGAAGCGACGTGCGTGTGCGTCGGAAGCTCGGAGATCGACAGAGTGTGGGCCTGTTCCCCGCCACGCTCACCGAGTGTAAACCCGCTGCCCGTGTGGATCGGAACTCGCCCGCGGAGATCGGGCAGTGCGAAATTCGTCTGTCCGTTCCCGCCATACGTCGTGCCGAGCAATGAGAAGAGCGCCTGATTCTGATTGATCGGCAGCAGTTGGCCGTCGCAAAGCGCCCATCCTTTCGGCGCGAATGTAAAGGTAAAGAGCCTGATCTCGCTCAGGAAAGGTTCTGCCATTTAATACCTCCTCCTCAGTCCACTGTGTATTTCCAAGAGCTCCTCCAGCTGGGTGACGCCCCGTCAAGGCTGAGTGATGTTCGGCAGTGGTGGTGGAACTCCGGACAGCGTCACCGTTCCAGCACCGGACAGATTCGCGACCGGTGGCGTGGTGCCGTCGGCTCCCCCGCCTCCGGTATTGTTATTGTCCTGAAGAACGCCCTGCGCGGTTCCCGAGCCCGAGCCGTTGCGGAACAGGTTGTAAGTCGTAGCGGTCGCTGCCTTCAGCTGGTACCCGAGCGGTGACGCCGTGTTCAGCAGGAACAGATTCAAGACGTCGCCTGAGCTGGTTGTCTGCGCGTGGAACGAATTCGCGAATCCGGAGGAGGGATCGTTTAAGCCGAACGGGCCGTCGTTCTGCACCGTGAGATCGAGACGACCGTTGTTTCGCACCTGCGTGTAAGAAGGCGTGTACGGCGATGGGAACGGTGCGCCGAGATCGTCGGATGCGCTTCCCACCGTCCCGTCCACGTACGTGTTGTTGGTGAAGAGTACTTTCGCGCTGTTCTGACCACCGGCAGCACCGTCGGCTCGAAGCTCGACCGGAGCATCCCACGGGAGCCGGAACGTGTTATTGCGAACGATGAACTCGGAGTCGCCTTTCTCGGCCAACATTGTGAGCTGGCCCAGCCCGCCGTCGGCATGCATCACCTGATCGAGAACATTGCTCGCGAAGATCGCCTCGTAGTTGCCGCTGCCCAGCGCCCGCAACAGGACGCCGCCCTGCGGGAAGTTGAAAACAAAGCTGCCGGGCGAGGTGCCTGGCGAGGTGTGATCCGTGATCGTGAACGTGTTCTTCGCGACCGACGACTTCATCGCTCCGGTCGACCCGGTATCGGAGATGATGCGGATCGACGCTCGGTCGCCGCCGTTGGTGAAAACGTTTCCGAGCGCTGCGTTCGACTCGGTCGCCGTATCGCCGATGCGGATCGTCGACGAGAGCGAGCCCTCCTGAATCACGTCGATGCCGAAGTTACCCACACTGAGCGTGCCGATCTCCTTGTACAGAGTGGTGAAACTGTTGCTCCGTACCGTCATGTCCAGCGTCCCGGTGCTGGCGGTTCTCAGGATCAGACCGTTGCCCGCGTTCGAGAAGCTGCTTCCGGTCACCGAGACGATTCCCTTGATCCCCTGGATGTACACCGCCCCTTCGTTGTTCGCGTCGGCATGGCTGGTGTTGAACCGGTTCGTGTTCGTGAACGTACAGTTCGATAGCGTGAGACCGTTCCAGGTGGTGGAGCTCGGCGGCGCTCCGTCGATGGAGCCGTTGACGCCGTTGTCGCTGATCCGCTGGATCGTGACGTTGTCGAGCGTCAGGCCTCCGTTGACGTTCTGGCCCTGGATCGCGTCGACGTTGCTGTGCGTGTCCTCGCCGTCGACGGCGTCGGTCGCCGCCGTGATGTCCTGGATGGTCATGTACTTCAGCGTCACGACGCCACCGGTGTTGTTCAATGTCACTGCATCCGCGCCGACCGTGTTCTGAATCGTGCCGCCGCTCCCCGCTGTCGTTCCGCTACCGGAGACGGTGAAAGGACCCGATCCAGTATTCGTCAGTGCAATCGTGGTGTTGTTCCCACTGTGATCGATCCTTTGGAAGGTGAGGCCTCCGCCACCGATCGTGGTGTTGCTGACGTTCACTGCGGTGCCACTGGTCGTCGTGATCGTGCTGGCGGTGTTGGTCGCGGTGACAATTCCACCACCTGTCGCAGTGAACGCAGTGGCCATGCTGGTACTCAGCGTAAGTGCGCCGGTGAAGCTGATCGTCGCTCCTGTATTGGAGGTGAGCGACACGGAGCCGCTGCCGATTGCGCCGCTGAAAGTCTTCGTTCCGCCAGTTGCGTTCGCCACGCTCACCGCCGTTCCGGTCGCGTCGCTGATCGAGCCGGCATACGTCACGTTCGCCGTTCCGCCGCTGACCAGGAAGTCGGCCGCGGTCGCGTTCGAGAGCGTCCCGCCGAGAGCGATAAAGTTGCCGGTGACGTTGGTGAGCGAAACTCCGCTGCTGCCGCTGGACGAGCTCGAGATCCCCGAGAAGCTCATATTGACGGCCGTCGATCCGTTCAGCACGACGGCCGGTGCCGTCGTCGCGTTGGCGGTGACTTCACTGACCGCCGGGCCTGCGATCGCGCCACCCGAGACCGCAGTCGCGCCGCTCGTCGAAACGGTCACCCCTCGCAGAAGGGAGCTCGCCGCGAGCGTCACCGTCTGCTGAATCGTCGGCGCGGTCGTGTTCGTGGCCGGCCGCGTCGCCAGGACTCCCGGAGAACCGATGCCGCTGTTGATTCCGAAGATGGTGTCGAACGATGCGGTCGCACCCTCTCCCACGAGCGCCCCGCCGGTGTTGAGAGTGACTGCCGTACTGTGGTTCGCGGCATCACCGATGAAGATCGACTTTCCGGTCGCTGCGCCGATCTGAGTGAGCGCCGTGGCGAGCGTGCATTCGGACCCGAGCGCGCACCCCGTGCCGCTTCCCGCCGCCTTCACGAAGTAGACGTCGGTCGAGCTCACGTTGAAAGTGACGGTGACGGCGCTGCTGCAGAGTCCGGGTGCAGGGCTTCCGTCATCACATACGCGGTACTGGAACGACGCCGTTCCACCAGCGGCCCCGTGAGAAGGTGTGAACGTGAAACTCCCATCGGTATTCAGAGTGACGAAGCCGTTCGTCGTGGCCACAGGCGCCGTGTCGATGGTGACCGTGGTTCCCGCGTCCACGTCCGTTCCGCCGAGGGTTCCCGCGGCAAATGAGATCGGGATCGCCGGGTAGGCGCCGTAAGGACCTGCGGCCGTTGCGGTCGGCGGATCGTTCACTGCATTGATCGTGATCGCGACCGAACTGTTGTCGGCGAGTGGTCCGCCCGAGCCGGTGTAGCCCTGGTCATTCACACTGGCCGCAAGAGCGTCGCTTCCGTTGTAGTTCGCAGCAGGCGTGTACACCAGGCCGTTGAGCGCACTATTGACGTCCGTGAGTGTGCCTGTAAACGCCACGGCCGACGTTCCGTCGGCGCCGCTGGTGATGCTCAGGCCCACCAGGCTTGCAAGTGCGATGTTACCGTGACTGACCGAGAGCGACACGGCGATCGGATTCGATCCTGCGTCGACGTCCGCCACAGAGATGGTGCCGGAGAACGTCTGCGTGTTGTCTTCGTCGATCGTGACGGAGCCCGGTGCCGTGAGCACCGGCGCGTCGTCGACTGCATTGATCGTAATGGTCACCGAATCGGTGTCCGTCTTGTTTCCACCCGGACCGGTATTCCCGAGATCGTCGGTGAGGATGGTCAACGTCTCGGTTCCGTTGTAGTTCGCCGGTGGCGAGTAGACCAGACCCGCAAGCGCGTTGTTGATGTCGGCGATCGTGCCGGTGAACGTCATCGTTGCATCGGCGGTACCGGTGCCGGTCGTGAACGTCAGGTTGGTCGTTCCGCTCAGAGTCAGAGTCCCGTTCGTGACGCCGAGAGTCACCTGGACGCTCGCCGATCCCGCGTCGGGATCACTGATGGAGATCAGGTTCGAGTTGGCGGTCGAGAACGTGAGCGAGGTGTCTTCGTCTATCGTCTGCGCTGCAGGGACGGAGTTCACCGGTGGCTGATTCACCTGGTTGACGGTGATCGCAACCGAGTCGCTGTCCGAGAGCGGCCCGCCCGCGCCGGTGTTCCCCTGGTCACTGGTGGTGATGGTGACGGAGGTCGATCCGAAGAACGCCGCGCCGGGGGTGTAAGTCATCCCTTCCAGCGCGACGTTGACGTTCGCCACGGTCCCGGTGAAGGTCATCGTGGAATCGTTCGTCCCCGAGCCGGTGGTGAAACTCAGTCCGGCCGTACCGGAGAGCGAGAGTGTACCGTCGGAAGCGGTGAGGGTCACCGCCATGGCTCCCACTCCCGCATCCACATCGGAGATCGAGATCGCGTTGCCCCCTCCGGTAGAGAAGGTGAGCGTGGTCCCCTGATCCATCGTCTGTGCGGCGGGGACGCTGTTGACCGGCGCGTCGTCGACCGGATTGACGGTGATCGTCACCGTCGCCACGTTCGAATCGAGTGACCCGTCGTTTGCCTTGTACGTGAACGAGTCGGCTCCGTTGAAATTCGGGTTCGGCGTATAGCTGAACGAGCCGTCGGCATTCAACGTGAACGACGCCGCGTTGGCCGGCCCGGAAACGAGTACCGCCACCAGCGGATCGTTTTCGACGTCCGTATCGTTGGCCAACACACCCGGAGCGGCCACCGGAAGAGGGGTATCCTCGTTCACACTGAACGAGTCGCCGTTCGCGACCGGAGGGTCGTTGACCGCGGTCACATTGATGGCGACGGTGGCGACATTCGAGTCGGACGTCCCGTCGTTCGCTTTGTAGGTGAATGAATCGGAACCGTTGAAGTTCGCGCTCGGAGTATAAGTGAACGATCCGTCCGCATTGAGTGTCAGGGTACCGTTCGATGGTGCGGACACCAGGACCGCAGTGAGCGGATCGCTCTCGGGGTCGGTGTCGTTCGCAAGAACGCCCGTCGCAGCCACGACGTTCAGCGGAGTATCCTCGGTCGTGGTGTACGAGTCGCCGGTCGCCACCGGGGGATCGTTCACCGCGTTGATCGTGATGGTCACGGTGGCCACGTTCGAGTCGAGCGAGCCGTCGTTCGCCTTGTAGGTGAACGAGTCGGAGCCGTTGTAGTTCGCGTTCGGCGTGTAGCTGAAGGATCCGTCCGCATTCAGTGTCAGTCCCCCGTTCGACGGACCCGCGACGAGGATCGCGGTCAGCGGATCTCCATCGACGTCGGTGTCGTTCGCCAGGACCCCCGAAGCAGCCAGGACGTTCAGCGGAGTGTCTTCGTTGGTACTGTACGAGTCATCGACCGCCACCGGCGCGTCGTTCACCGCAGTCACGGTGATGCTGACCGTCGCGACGTTCGAGTTGGACGTCCCGTCATTCGCTTCGTACGTGAAGCTGTCCGGTCCGTTGTAGTTCAGGGCCGGAGTGTAGCTGAACGAGCCATCCGGGTTGAGCGTGAGTGATCCGTGCGCGGGACTGGTGACCAGCACGGCGGTCAAAGGGTCACTCTCCACGTCGGAGTCGTTCCCGAGAACGCCAGGCGCGGCGACGACCATCGGAGTGTCCTCGGCCGTGGTGTACGAATCATCACCGGCGACGGGAGGGTCGTTCACGGCATTGATGGTGATCGACACGGTGACGACGTTCGAATCGACGGAGCCGTCGTTCGCCTTGTACGTGAACGAGTCGGATCCATTGTAGTTCGCGTTCGGTGTGTAGGTGAACGATCCGTCCGGATTCAACGTCAGCGAGCCGTTCGCGGGGCCCGACACCTGGATCGCACTCAGTGGGTCGCCGTCGACGTCCGTGTCGTTCGCCAGAACACCTGCGGCAGCGACGTTGAGAGGAGTGTCCTCGTTCGTCGCATATGCATCCGCCACCGCGACCGGTGCGTCGTTCACAGGGGTGAGGGTGATGGTGAAGGAGACCGGGGCGGACGTATCGACGCCACCGTTGGCAGTCCCTCCGTTATCCGAGAGCGTCACGGTGACCGTCGCGGAGCCATTCGCATTCGCCGCGGTGGAGAAGGTGAGATTTCCGGCGGCGTCGATCGCCGGCCCCGACGAGAAGAGTGCGGGATTCGTATTGCCGGTGATCGCGAAAGCGACCGTCTGCCCGGTTTCGTCCGCCGGGCCCGCGCTCATCGCGCTCGCCCACGCCGACGAGTACGCGCCGCTGTCTTCGGCGACGGTGACGTCGCCGCCAGAGGTGAACGACGGAGCATCATTGACCGCGGTGACGGTGAGCGTAAATGTCTGCGACGGCGAGACATCCACTCCGCCGTTCGCCGTCCCACCGTCGTCCATCGCGTGGAGGGTGATGGTGGCGGAGCCGTTCGCGTTGAGAGCTGGTGTCCAGGTCAACGTCCCGTTCGACGACACCGCCGGTCCGGACGCGAAGAGCGCCGGATTGCTGTTCGAGTCGACCACGAACGAGACGATCTGCGTGGCCTCGTTCGGTCCGGCGCTGATCGCCGTCGCCCAGTTCGTGATGCTCTGCGCTCCCGCGTCCTCCAGGACGGTCTGATTCGCTCCTCCGGTGAAGCTCGGGGCGTCGTTGACCGGAGTGACATTGATGACGAACGTCTGAGTCGCGGAAGTATCCACGCCGCCGTTGGCCGTTCCGCCGTCGTCCTGAAGCGCGATGGTGATCGTCGCCGACCCGTACGCGTTCGCAGCGGGCGTGTAGGTCAGTGTTCCGGACGGCGAGATTGCCGGCTGAGCACTGAAGAGCGCCGCATTGCTGTTCGCCGTCACGTTGAAGGCCACGGTCTGCGTCGATTCGTCGGATGGTCCGGCGCTCATCGCACTCGCCCAGTTGGCGATCGTCTGCGCTCCTGCATCCTCGAGCACCGTCTGGTCCGCCCCTTTCGTGAAGACCGGAGCGTCATTGACCGCCGTCACCGTGATCGTGAACGTCTGCGTCGCGGAGGTATCCACGCCGCCGTTCGCGGTTCCGCCGTTGTCCTGAAGCGCGATGGTGATGGTTGCCGAACCGTTGGCGTCGGGCGCAGAGGTGAACGTCAGCGTTCCGTTCGGCGCAATCGCCGGGGCGGTACTGAACAGCGCGGGATTACTGTTGCCGGTGACGTTGAAGACGACCGTCTGCGTGGCCTCGTTCGGTCCGGCGCTGATCGCCGTCGCCCAGTTCGAGACGGAATGCGCGCCGGAGTCTTCCAGCACGGTCTGGTCCGCCCCCTTCGCGAAGCTCGGTGCATCATTGACCGGAGTGATGGTGAGGCTCACGGACACCACTCCCGAGTCGAGCGTTCCGTCGTTCGACTTGTAGGTGAAGGCATCGGAACCGAAATAGTCCGCGACGGGGACGTACGTGAACGAGCCATCGGCGTTCAGGGTGACCGTTCCGTGGCTCGCACCGCTCACCAGGATCGCGGTGAGCGGATCGCCTTCGGTATCGGTGTCATTGGCGAGAACGCCGGGGGCCGCCTCGTTGAGCGTCTGGTCTTCGAGCAACGTGTACGAGTCGGCGGTGGCGACCGGAGCATCGTCGACCGGGCGTACGTCGATCGTGACCGTCGCCGTCGCCGTCAGGCTTCCGTCGCTCACCTGGAACTCGAATGAATCCGATCCATTGTAGTTCGCGTCGGGTGTGTAATCGACGCGCGCGAGGAGGTCGCTGATCTTCGTCACAGCGTCCAGTGTGCCGTGCGAGGGCGGCGTCAGAATGCTGTACGTCAACGTGTCGTGATCGACGTCGGCGCCGATCAGATCGACGGTGACCTGGGTGTCCTCATCCGCCGTCACACTGTTGGGCTGAGCGGTCGGCGCGTCGTTCACCGGATGGACGATGATGTGAACGGTGGCCTGGTCGGACTTTCCGGTGAGGGGATCAGACACCTGGAAATCGAACGAGTCCGTTCCGTTGTAGTCCTGCGACGGAGTGTAGGTCAGCTTCACGTGCTCGTCGTCGATGCGGGTCTGGGACGAGAGCGTTCCGTGCGCCGGGCCGGAAACGATGCTGAAGTCGAGCACGCGCCGTCCCGGGGCAACTCCCTCGAGGGTGATGTCCACGGGCGTGTCTTCATCCGTCTCGACGGTCTGGTCCTTTGCACCATGTTGTTTCCCGAAGAAACGATCGATCTGAACGCTGGGGTCGTTGGTCCGGTTGTCCGTGTTCGTCCCGTAGACGAACGCGCTTCCCGATTCGATCTCGAAGACGATGGAGTCGTTCGGCTGGACGGCGAAAGGAATGAGCTGGTCGACCGGTTTCTGTTCGAAATAGTTCGCGGGATAGCTCAGGCTGACGGCGTCGCCGCGCTGGGTTCCGTCGGAACCGTAGACGCGCAGCCGGATCGAGGTCGGCTCTCCGAGGGTGCGGATGCCGACGTTCAGCCGGTAGCGCCCGAGGTCGGCCGGTACGATCAGGGAAGCGAGGTCGCCGCTCTGCATCGCGTCATCGGGGCTCAGCACCGGGATCGAGCTCCCGGTCGTTCCGCCATCCTCGCGCGTGTTGTAGGCGCGCACCACCGCGTCCGGGAGGGCCATCCCCGAATCCGCCACGACGTCCATGGAGCCGAGTCCACTCTGCCCCATCTCGGCAACGACGTCGGCGTACGACTTCACGGCGAATGGATCGAGCGAGTAGCGCAGCTGCGGATCCGCCGGAGATCCCGGCTGTCCCGCAGGGTGATAGACGATGGTTCCGCTGATGGTCGCACCGGTCGGATTCTGGAGCTGGAGCTCGGTCCGGAACTGTGCGCCGTGCGCGCCGGCGGTGGAGCCGACGACCGGAATGACCTGCATCGCACCGGTCGGTGGCGCCTGAGCGAGAACCGCGACAGCGGACAGCAAAATGGCGAGACTGAGCAGCGGTACGCGCGAGAGTGCTCTCATCACCTGAACCCTTCTTTCGCTTCTCTGAATGTGGACGTGCGAATCCTGCTGGGCGTCCGATCGGATTTCTGCATGCTGGTGAAAGGGATGCCCCCCTTCACCATGCGAGACTCGGTGCGCGAGCCGGAATCGGCGGCGGCTCGTCACCTCCGGGAAGTTCAGGGATTCCGTCGTTGAAGAATCTGGATGCTCGAATCGTTGGTGCTGTTGTCGACGGTGGTGCCGTAAATGATTGCGCTCCCCTGGACGACCTGAAAGCCGATGCTCTCATTCGGGAGAAGCGCGACTCCGGTGAACTGATTCGCCGGCTGCTGGATGAAGTACCCGGCCGGCCAGGTCATCTCGCCGAGCTCGGAGCGGACGATGCCATCCTCTCCACGCACGACCACGGCCACCGTGGCTCCCTGATCGAGTGTTCGCACCCCGATGTTGAATCGGAACCGCTCGAGATCGCGCGGAACGATGAGCGACAGCGAATCGCCCATGGCCAGTGCCCGGGCAGGATCGAACAAAGGAACCATCACTCCGGTGGTACCGCTCTCCTGATCGTCGTAGGCGCGGGCCACGATGGTCGGAACGTCCCCCTGCTCGACGACCAGATCCATCGAACCGAGGCCGCTTGCCCCCATCTCCGCGACCACGTCGTCCGCCGCGAGCGTCGCATGCGGCGGAAGGTCGTAGTGAAGCTTCGCGTCACCTGCCGTCGCCGCCACCCCCTGGGAATGAAAGACGAGCCATCCGGACATCGCCTCGTCCGTCCGGTTGTTCATCTGAAAGCCGGTCTTGAAATTCGCTCCGTGCGCGCCTGCCGTCGACCCGACCACCGGGAGAATGGCGTCGGCAGAACTCACCGGTTGAGCCATCACGATTGGACAGACGGATACCAGGGGCAAAACGATACTCAACACTCGCTTGTACATGACGGGTCGCCTCGGCTCGGGATTATACAGACGAAACTGCTGCCTCCAATACTGACTTTCGATAGGGGCGGGAGCTGATGCAATTGAATCCATTTCCGAATGTTCATGGTGCCGATTCCGTTTCGTTGCCTCCATTCCCCTCGTTCGGCCATAAGTTTCAGAGGTTGGAATGCCGCGAGACGGCCTGCTCCCGAGGTTGGACGGACCGACCGAGGAAATTTCCGTTCGGCGCACCAGAGCCCTGTGACGGCGGTCATCGCTCTCGGAACGCGTTCCGCAATAGTTTCGGACATCGCCCATGGGCGGGAGGTAAGAAATGACGTACGACGACTGGAGAGCACGCGCCGGAAGTGCCGAAGACGCGGTGGCTCTCATCAAGAGCAGAACCAACGTATTCATCCACGGAGAAGCCGCAACGCCTACTCCACTTCTGAACGCACTGGCCGAGAGAACCGATCTCGAGGACGTTCACGTTTACCACATTCACCTCGAGGGAGAGGTCCCGTTCGCCGACCGCAGTCATGCCGGCCGGTTCCGCTCCAACTCCCTCTTCACCGGACCCGCGCTGCGGAAGCCGATCGAAGAAGGACGAGCCGATTTCACGCCGATCTTCCTCTCCGACATTCCGTCGCTCTTCCTGACCGGGAAGGTTCCGCTCGACGTCGCCATCGTGCAGGTCTCTCCGCCCGATCATCACGGATACTGCACGCTCGGGACCTCGGTCGACTGCGCTCTGGCGGCAACGAAGTCCGCACGCGTGGTGATCGCCGAGATCAACGAACAGATGCCTCGCACCCACGGCAACTCGCTCGTCCCGATCAGCCGCATCGATGCGTTCGTGATCACCGACCGCGAGCTTCCGTCGCACGAGCTGGCGGAGCCGTCGCCGGTCGAGGCTGCGATCGGCGACCACATCGCAAAGCTCGTCCCCGACGGCGGCACCCTTCAGATGGGCATCGGCGCGATTCCGAACGCCGTCCTCGCGCGCCTGTTCGACAAGCACGACCTCGGAATCCACACCGAGATGTTCTCCGACGGCGTGATCGATCTGGTGCACGCAGGCGTGATCACCAACCGGCGGAAGAGAGTCCACAACGGTCGCATCACCACCAGTTTCGTGGTCGGCTCGCGGCGTCTGTTCGACTTCGTCGACGACAACCCTTACGTCGAGTTCTATCCCTGCGACCACACCAACGACACCTCGGTGATCCGCAAGAACGAGAACGTGGTTGCCATCAATTCGGCGATCGAAGTCGATCTCACCGGTCAGGTGGTCGCCGACTCGATCGGACATCGGATCTACTCCGGAATCGGCGGACAGATGGACTTCATGCGCGGTGCGGCACTCTCGCCGGGAGGCGTGCCGGTGATCGCCCTCCCTTCCACTGCGAAGAACGGGACGCTCTCGAAGATCGTGGTGAATCTCAAGGCGGGATCCGGCGTGGTGACCACCCGTGGCCACGTGCACTGGATCGTCACGGAATTCGGGGCAGTCGACCTCTGGGGCCTGTCGCTCAGGCAGAGAGCCGACGCGCTCATCTCCATCGCGCACCCCGATTTCCGCGAGGAGCTCCGGAAGGAGATCAGCGACATCCGTCGCTTCGATCTCGCAGTGGCGCACGCCTGATCGGAGTGAAAAGTCCGGGCTGAGCCCCCGGGTGTGGCAAACAGTTGCGCCGCGCCCGGGGGCTGATTATCGTTCACTCCATGAGACGACTCGTTTCTGCTTCTTCTGCTCCCCGCGTTCGCGCTCGCCTGCGGCGGCGGCGAACGGCAGGCCGCTTCGACGTCCGGAGAGACGACCACAGCCGCGCCGAAGCTTTCCCTTCCCTCTGCGGAAAACGCGAAAGAGGTGATTCTGGCCGCGCCGGAGTGGTCCGACTACGACTTCTCCGAGGCCGCCTGGACCCTCCCGATGGACCGCCCGATCGAGAACCCGATCACGCTGCAGATGGCGAAGGACCTTCAGGCAGCCGGGTGGATCGTTCTCGAGAGCACGCAACGGATCGCCCTGACCACTCGAGCGCTCAACGACCGACATTTCATCGCCCGTCCGAGCGGCGTGGTCGAGATGGTACCGATGGCGGTGAAGGAATTCGACGGCGTGGAGACGGTCCGCCCGGCCGAAGATGGGAACGTCGCGGTCGATTTCAAGTGGCACTGGAATCCGAATGCCGTCGGCGCGTCCTTCAAGAGCGGCTTCCTCCACGATCGCTACACCACGCCACGGGAAGGAACCGCGATCCTTCAACCGTCGAACGGCAAGTGGAAAGTCTGGCTGATCCAGGACAAGAAGGGACAATGAGCAGCGTCCCGTGAGGGACGGGGTTCGTTTCCGCGGCGTTCGCTTGATCCTCGATGCGCACAGTGCGATGCTCCAAAGATGAGCTACCGGGAATTCGCTCCTCCTCCCGACCTCGCTCCGTATGTCGAGTGCTTCTGGACACGGCGCTCCGAAGCGGCGGCGGGCCGAAGCGATCGCGTGCTTCCGGACGGCTGCACCGATATCATTTTCGATCTCTCGGGCGAGACTTTCCCCGCCGGCGTGGTCGTCGGGACGATGACCGCTCCGCTGAGGTTCGAGAACCGGGCCGCTGATCTTCTCGCGGTGCGGTTCCGTCCGGGCGGGGCGGCGTCGTTTCTTCGCATCCCGGCGAGGCGGCTCACCGACCGCCGCGTGCCGCTTCACGAGATCTGGGGCAACGAAGCGAGAAGACCCGAGGGGAGTTTCGCGGCAGCCGATCCAGGAGACCGTCTCCGGCAGCTCGCCGCGATACTGAGATCGCGCATCATCGAACCGTCTCCCTCGACAGACCTCGCCACGAATGCGGTCGCGCTCCTCCGTCGCGGAATCGCGGTCGAACGAATCGCCGCCGAGCTCGGCGTCACGCGGCAGCATCTGAGCCGACTGTTCGTCGATCGCGTGGGAATCGGCCCGAAGCGGCTCGGCCGGATCCTTCGGTTCAGGAAGGCTGTTCGGCTGATCGCGAAAGACCGCCACGCCGGCCTCGCAGGAATCGCCCTGTCGCTCGGCTGGTCCGATCAAGCGCACATGAACCGCGATTTTCGCGAGCTTGCCGGCAGTCCGCCTGCAGCCTTCCGCCAGCGATGAGATCCGGCGCAAACGTCACCTTGGTTCCCTTTTTACAAGACGGTGCCCGTGCCGCCTCCTACCATGGGGCATCTCAAAAAGGAGGAATCGAACCATGAAAGTCACGAAGCTCACTCCCAACCTTCTCGTCGAAGCCATCGAGCCGTCGCTTCCTTTCTGGGAGGCGGCCGGATTCGAGGCGACGACCAGGGCCCCGCACGGCGACCGCCTCGGATTCGTCATCCTGAGCAACGGAGCGGCCGAAGTGATGCTGCAGACGTTCGCAAGTGTTCATGACGATGCCCCGCAGGTGCTCGGCTCGCGCGAGCCGGGAAGCGTCGCGTTGTTCCTCGAAGTGGACGACGTCCGCGCGTTCGCCGAGCGCCTGAGCGCATCCCCGGTCGTCGTTCCGATCCGGAAGACGGAATACGGTTCGACCGAGTTCTTCGTCCGGGAACCGGGCGGCCACCTGGTCGGATTCGCGCAGTTCGGCGAGTAGGACGCGCAGAGTTACGATATCGGGGTGAGTCTCGGGACGTCTAAGCTCGTGCTGCTGCTCGTGGTCGCGTCGATCGCGACCCTCGAGTGGACTCGCCTCTGGCGGAGTCTGCCATCCGCGGGGCTCGGTAGAGGACAGCAGAGAGAGACGCTGGGAACCGCCGCTGTCGCCGGGTCACTTCTGTCGCTCGTCATCCTGATGGATTCGCTCCCGTCGATGAGCGGGGCCTTCCTTGGATGGTTCGCAGAAATACAGCGCACCTACTACGGTGAACTGCCGACGAAATGGGACTTGTTCCGACGGCAGGCCGAAGTTCTCCTGATCGCGGCAAATCTGGTCCGGATCGTCTGGCGAGGCGCGGCCCGGAGTGCGATGGCGAGAGTTGCGCCGCCTCGACCCGACGACGTTTCGTCAGGCCGTGATTGGGATGGGAGGCCGAAACGAGAGTTCGTCCTGCGTGCCGGAGCGTTCGTCGTCGGAATGCTTCTGATTCCGCTCGCGCGAGCGGCGACGGCGCGCGATGGATCCTCTGGGTCATCTTCATTCCCCTCGCGGGAACGGCTTTCGACTTCTCGACCGATCTTCTGGTCAAGAGCTTCGCTCGACGGGAAAAGGTCGCTCAACCCGAACGATGACCAGCCGGCCCTGAATAGGTCCGGTCATCGATTCGCCCCGCCTGCGGAAAAGAAAGCGCCCGGCGGATGCCGGGCGCTTCGTGCTTGCAGCAATCGAACTGACGCTCAGGGATGCCAGCGGAGGAACAGGCCGTAGCGGTCTGCTTCGTAGTTGGCAAGAGCGTCGTTGGTCTCTCTGTACTTGTCGCGCGACCACTCCGCAGCGATACCGGCTTTCGCGATGAAGTCGAACGTGACTCGTGCGCGATAGCGATCGAGTTTCAACGGATTGGTTCCGTCGTTGTCGAACTTTCCGGCTGCCGCGTCGAGCATCACCTTCTTGATCGAGAGCGTGAGACCGCCTTCGACCGATTTCCCGTCTTCGGTCTGCACCGAGGTGCCGAGATCGAAGTTCTGCGGAATGCGATAGACGATGGAGCTGTCGGAATCGAACTTCGAGTACGAAGCGTGAATCGACAGCGGCGCAACCGGAACGACCTCCGCGTCGGCCGAGTACTGCTTGACCGTCGCGTCGTATCCGATTCCGGTCCGATCGTTGGATTGATCGGTCTTGTCGCCGGTCACGCCGAACCGGAACATGTTGCCCGGAGTCTTCCATGCCGCGCGCACGCGATAGCGATTGCGATCGAGGAAGTCCGTCCGGACGATCGGATCGTCCGCGGTGTCGCGCTTCCACTGCGCGGTGACCGTCGCGCCGGACATGGTGTACGTCGCGCCGGCGTTGAAGCTCTTGATCGTGCGGCTGAAGTCGCCGCTCTGATTTCCCGGAACCACGATCTCCTCGAGATCGGGGCTGACGGTCGCATCCTGCGATGTCTGCGAGTACCCGGCCCGGACGGAGAATGCTCCGACCGGATGCGCGACCAGTCCGAGATCCCATACGTCTTCATCGCGGGTGAGCGAGTTGTCGGTGGCGAGTGTGGTTCGGAGGTCGCCGACACTCACGCCACCGAAGGTGATGGCATCGAGAAAGAGCGAGTTGAACAGCGCACTCCCCTCCAGCTCCCGATGTTCTTTCCGGTAGCCGGCGATCACGTCGACTCCCTGACTCACCGTCACCTCGGCCCGCGCCCCACCACGCCAGGTGGTGTTCTTCGCCTTCGAGCTGACGTCTTCGGTCAGCCCGGAGAAAAAGCGGGAGATCGGGAAGGAAACGAACGAACCGGCGGAATCCTCGCTCTCGTTGCCGTCGAGATCCGCCGCGAAGCGAACGTACGTTCCGGTGAGCTTCACCCGATCGGAAGCCTGACCGGTTACGTAGATGTTGGTGAACGGTGTGGTGACGTCGGTCTTGCTGTTCCGGGTGATGGTATCCGCCGTCACCGGCTGGCCGAGCACCGAGCCGGGGTTGTTGCCACTCCCCGCGCCGCTCGAAAGGGTCAGGTGTTCAGTTCCTTTGTAGTCGCGCCAACCCTGGGTCACCTGTCCGTAGACGTTGCCCAGGTTGAACGCCACGCCGGCACGGTATTCAGTGTCGGTATCGGTCAGGTCGGAGTCCAGCTTGAACTCGTCTCCGCCGAGGTTGTACGTCGTGGTTCCGGGACCATTGAGGCGGTTCCACGAAATGCCGACGAACGGAACGAACCGATGTCCAGGGAGAAACTCGAGATCGGCATCCAGCATGTTGCGGGTCTGATCCCAGGTGTGCTGCCCGGGGACGATCCCCTGAGAGAGCAGCGGATTGGCGAATCCCGGAAGGGCACTGAAGCTGTCCATGGTCCGGTATCCGAGGGTGAATCGATAGGAATCGTCTCGACTCGCCTCGAGTCGCAGCGAGCCGGCGGGGCTGGCGTTGCCGAGGTCCGTGGCGTCGATCCGGAAGCGGTCGACGAGATCGGTCTTCCCGTTGAAGTTGGACGTGAGCATGGTGAACGAGCGGAGGAGGAATCCCTGCTGCTCGTTCATCTGAGTCTTGTAGACGTCTTCGTTGCCGTCGACGTTGACCCATTGCCAGCCGAGCTCGAGATCGAAAGGTACGGTCTGAGCCTGCAGTGCCGCCCCTGCCGTGAGAAGCAGGGAGACGAGGCAGGCCGCGAAGATTCTGGTCTTTTTCATCGCCTTCTCCTTCTCTACTTCAGCAGTTGCGGTGAGCGGTTCGAGCCGTGGATCGCCACATGGCAGGTCGTACAGTTCTGATACCGCGGGCTGGAAATGTTGTGGAATGACGGGGGCTGCGAACCGAGCGTGTCCGTCGTGATGGGCGAATGGCATTCGAGGCAGAGCTGGAAGACGTTCGTCCTCTTGAGCTGCCTCGGGTTGTTGGAGCCGTGAAGCTCATGGCAGGTCGTGCACTCGCCGAGCGCGACCGCATCGTGCGGGAAGACGTACGGACCCCGCTTCTCGCTGTGGCACTCGAGGCACGGCGTCTCACCGGCACGCGTCAGCCTCAGATTCTTCTTCAGGGCCGGCGCATGCGGCTCGTGGCAGGACGAGCACTCCAGCCCGCCACGTCCGATGTGGTGCGAGTACGGCTTGTTCCGGAATCCCGCGGCCTGCGTCTGATGGCACGAGCTGCAGAGATCGAGCTGCTTTTTCACCAGGAGGTGAGGCACGCTCACCGGGGAGTGATGGATGGAGTGACAGGTGAGGCAGTTCACGGTCGCCGAGTTGGCGTGGACGCTGTCTTTTCTCGCCTTGGCGTTCGTCACCGTGTCGTGGCACTCGAGGCAGATGTTCGCGCCGGTCTGGCCCACCGGCTTGACGATCAGAGAGGTGTCTCCGCCCGCTTCCATGTGAGCCTGGCCGTTTCCGTGACACGATTCGCAGACCGCGTTCGGAACCGTGCCGTTGACGGCCTTGCCCGCGCCGTGAGGATTCGTGGCGAAGGTCGCCGGTTGATCGTGGCAGTCGGAGCAGGACATGGTTTCGGCCTGCTCCGTCTGTGCTTCGGTGGTCGTCTGTGCCGGGGGCGTCTCCTGCGCAGTGGTGGTCTGCTGCACGGAAGGCGTCTGTTCCGGAGTCTGCGCGAGGGCAGTCCCGTGGCCGGGCGACAGACCGATGACGAGGAGGAAAGCCAGTCCCCCCAGTGCAATGTTTCGGATCGACATGACTATCCTTTCCGCAAAATTCGGAGATTCGAGACCGAAGGGGACCTTGCGGTCCCCTTCGGATCGAAACTCGATTACCGGGCGTGCACTTTATCGACGGCCCAGTCTTTACCAGAGCTGTGGCACGTCGCGCAAGCTTCTGCGGGAGTGTCGGAGCCGGGGAACTGTGCAGTCATGAGATATGCATGCGCCGCGGCGTCCCGGTTGTCGTGGCAGCCGAGGCATGCCGCGGTTGCCGGACCCTGCGGTGAGAAGTAGTCGCGCAGCGTCGTCACCGGATCGGCACCGGTTGCGACCGGAATGTTCTGCGATCCACTCACGTGGCACTTCGCGCAATCCTTGCGGTCGCCGGGGAAAAGAACTCCGTTGTAGTTGTTCACGCTGCCGTGGTAGCCGTAGACCGTGAAGTTCTGCGTCAGATTCTCGCCGGAATGGATCCGGTGAATCATCCGCTGGAACGAGATCGACTCCGGAGCGCCGGCATCGGCCGGGCGCTGCGAGGAATCGTCCGCGGTCGGGTTGTGGCAGATCACGCACTCTTCAGTGGTGAGCCGCTGTCCGCCGTGGAGAGCCAGACGGTCGTGGCAGCTGTTGCAGTTGTTGATGTCGACGATCTTCCGGCGAGGGGTCAGCGTGCCGGTCAGCGCGACATACTGGATCGGGTTCATCGCGCATTCGCGAACCTGAATGTCGTCTTTGCCATCGGCGCGCTTGAGGTTCACGAAGCGGTACGTGTCGGCGGTGATCACCCAGGTTCCGCTGGCATCCGCGGGAATCGCCTTGGAGAACGTGTAGGTGGTGTTGCCGGTCGCGGAGTCGAAGGTTCCCGTCTTCCGCGCGTCTTCACGATCGTTGTAGGTATAACTGCTGGTCGGGCCGCCGATCATCGGCGCGAACGTGTCGAGCTTGGTGGCGTCGACCGCGCTACCGTCGTCGTTGGTGATCTTGAATACGACGGTCGGCTTGGATCCAGGCGTCATGTTGCTGAAGCTGACGACCTGGGCATTGATCCCGGCGAGTTGCTTCGACTTCTCGGGAACGGTGTGAGCCGCCTTGATCGACGCGTCGAACTCAGCGCCGCTGTCGGGAACGTGGCATTGCGCGCAGGCCGCGTCATTCGCCTGGGATCCGCCGGCGTGATTCGCACCGGTCTCCCAGTTGATGTTGTCGTGGCAGGAGCCGCACGCTGCGCGGCTCGGGTCGGTGTACCAGACGTTCGCCTGCGAAGGCACGGCCTTCGGGTCGCGTCCGGAGTGGCAGTTGGCGCAGTTCCGGATGTCCTGGGGGAACGCGACTTCCGAGTAGTCGTTCACGCTGTTGTTGTGACCGATGATCTCGTACGGCTGTCCGGCCTGGACGCTCGGAAGGTTCTCACCGCGGTGGATCTTGTGGATCATCACCTTGAGATCGACCGTGTTGCCGGTATCCGGATCGATGGTCTGCGGGTTGTGGCACATCGCGCAGAGCTTGACGTCCTGGCGCGATCCGCCGTGCATCGCGAGCGGGTCATGGCAGGCGTTGCACGCGGTCGCAGTGTTGATCTTGTCCCACGTCTCGGTGACCTTCGCTCCATCGCCGCGGAAGTCGTACTCGACGTTCGAGTAGTAGTTCTTCCCGACGATGTCGGTGAGGTTACGGGTCGCGTAGAGACCGATGGTCTGGGTGGTCGACGGATCGACGCCTGCCGGGATCGCCGTCTTGAACTTGTACGTGGCGTGCCCCATCTCGAGGTCGGTCCACGTTCCACCGGAGTCGGTCCCCGCCTGGTCGACCGTCACGCCCGGGTTCGGGCTGCTCGGATCGCTGGTCGCCTTCCGGGTGGTGTAGGCGGTGTAGTGCCGTGCCGCCGGATCCCACGTGGCGCCGATGAAGCTGATCGAGACCGGACCCGGCGTCACCTTGCCCTGACGGTCGAGCGGCTGATCGAAGTTGTCGGTGATGTTCAAGTCGACCACCGGCTTCCGATCGGAGCCGACGGTGACCGAGTTCACCTTGATCTTGAGACCCGGACGGACGTAGGCGATACCGTCGTCGCCGAGGTAGTACTCGAGCTGGGCCGAGGTGAAATTGACCAGGCTCGGAGCGGTCGGAGCAGTCGCTGCCGAAACGGCAGTGCCCCGCCGATGCGAGGAAGAAGTATTCGTAGCATGGGCAACCGCGGCGAAACTCAGTGCCGCCGTCGCCGCAATCACTACGAGGCCGCGAGTGACTGATGACATGTTTGCCTCCCTTTCAATAGTGGCAGGGTGATTTTCTCTTCAGCCGGGGGTAAAAGGACGTGACTCCGATACGGGGTCGAAGTGACGTGCCTCACAGAGCTTTGGTTGAACTTATTTGGCGACCTTTCCGTCCACCACGACCACCTGGTAGATCAGGCCCCTCCCCAGGTCGTGATCGGCCTGCACCGTTCCGGTCACAGTGACCACGTCGCCTTCCGCGGCGGTGTCCTGGGTCGTGACCACCAGATCGTTGTCGCTGGCCGCCGCGGATCCCGATCCATCCCGGAGGTGAATCCAGTTCCGACCCATGATCTGCGGGAGAAACTTGACCACCTTGGCGTGGATCACCACCGGCTTTCCGGAGAGCGCCTTGCGCTCCGACCAGACCTCGGCGACGCTCTTCGCGTTCGCTCCGGTCGCCCTGGCGACCTTCACCGGAGCCGCATCCTTCTCCGCCGCGGCGACCATCTTTCCATGCGCGGCGGGAACCGGCGGCTCGGCTGCGGCCGGAATCGCCGCCGCCATGTTCGGGTCGGGAGAGCCTGCCGGGGCGATGGTGCCGAAGATCAGGTGATCGAACGTGCGGTTCAGAGTGCTGGACTTGAAGTTGTCGGCGATCATCTGCTGGTCGATCGCCACGTCGGCGCCCTTTTCCAGCTTCGTCGCCGAGACGGCGGCCCAGACTTCGCCCGCCGGAGTCTGCATCCGGACGTAGGTGTAGCCGGCCGCGTCCATCGTCTCGAGCACTTTCCCTTCGACCCGGACCAGAGAGGGTGAGGGTGCCTCCGCCTTCGCTTCGGCAGCGGCTGGCGCCGGAGCCGTTTTCTGTTTCGTCGCGGTGATGTCCGCCTTTCCGCTGCATCCGAGCAGGAGGAGCGAGATGGCGCCCGCAATGATGATTTTGTTCAAAGAGAGCCTCCGTGAGGGCCGCGATTCTCTTCGCAGTTCCACGGTGGCGAACGCTATCAGGAGGAACGGAGGATCACATGCGCGCGTGACACGGATCGGGTGTGACGCGGATCACGCGATATCGAGAGGGTAGGGGGAACGACTGCGGTTCAGGTCTGATCAGGAACCGCGGTGATGGTGACGAAGACAATCGATTCTTCCTTCGCTTCGACCCGGTGGCGACGTCCGCGGTCCACCCGGACCGCCTGACCGGGGACGAGGTCGGCCGGAGTCTCTTCGTCCCAGAAGACGACGTGGCCGGTGATGGCCTGGACCGACACGACTCCGTCCGCCGAATGCTCCGGCACTTCCTGGCCCGCTTTCATGCAGAGGAGCATTCCCCGCTGCGAGGGCTCGCGGAACACCACGACCGACTGGAAGCGGGCATCGCTCCACTTCGCCATCGCCCGAAAATCATAGACTTCCATCGTCGCCTCCCTCGTCGCTTTGCCGGACGAGACGAGATCCCTGCACGACCGGTACCGCACCATCCAGTGGCAGTCGTCGCCACGTCCGCGAACTGGCGGTGGGACAACGCCACGCGAAGATGGGATCTCGAGAACCCGCCGATGCGGCTTCCGGTCAGACCGCTTCCGGCCAACGTTCCTCGGCGGAAGCAGTGACCGACTCGAAACAGATCTTCAAAGTTCCGATGCGAGTGCCCCGCGCGTCGACCAATCCCGCGTCGCACGCTCGAAGCTCGAGCGGCTCGCCGGCAGGGCGCCGCAACTGCGCGTCGTAGTGATCCCGATGATGTTCGCAATCGACCGGGAGCTCTTCCAGCACCTGCTCGACCGGCCGACCGAGCACTTCCCGCACGCTCCAGCCGGTCACTTCGAGGAAGCGGTCGTTCACGCTGCGGATCAATCCCCGCAGATCGCATTCGACGATCGGCCGCGATGCGTGGCGCATGAATGCGGAGTATGGAAATTCGTAAGCGTTATCCGGGTCCATGACCGTGATCGACTCGTCGTCGTGAGCCGCAGCGTTCCCGTGGCTGAGCATCAGCAACCTCCTCCATTCGTCCGTTGCAGAGTAGCGAGTGAGGTGCCAACTCCGCTGCGTGAACGCGTGGAGATCGGGTAAAGAGTGGAGGTAGGGAACGGAGGGGGTACGAGCTCCAGCACGGCGAAGGACGGTCCGTTTCGAGCATCCTCGGTCGCCGGGAATGGGCGGAGGTCAGGTGTGTCGCGCCTGAAATCCGAGTCGCCGCGGCGGCAGAGTGAATCGCCCCCATCGCCGGGTGGCACGCACGGAGAAGCCCGCGTCACGGAGCAGCTCCTCGATGCGCTCACGCTCGAACAGACGCACGAGATGGATCTCTTCCGAGCGACGATAGCCCGCGCCTCTCCGGCGGAAGGTGATGATCCGTCTGGTCAGGAGTCGCGCTTCCACGTCCTCGTGAACCTCGACCAGGACGACCCACTCGTCCCCGCCGGTCCAGTAGCGGTAGTTCATCGGCTTTCCAGGGGTGACGATCACGTCGAAGAGAAAGAGTCCTCCGGGGCGGAGCGCATCGTGAACCCGCCGGAAGAACGTCCGGAGCATCCCGCGACGTGATCGTGCCTCTGCGATGTACCCGATCACCTCGCCGAGAGCGGTAACTGCATCGCATTCGCCGAGTCGGGCGTCGAAAAGAGAGCCGGCGACGAATTTCGCTTCGGGAACTTCCTTCTTCGCGATCCGGATCATGGCCGGGGAGATGTCGATGCCGCTCACCCGGTATCCGGCACGGACGAGCTCTTTCGCCCACAGTCCGCTGCCGCATCCGAGATCGATCACCGCCCCTCCGGCAATCCCGGCCCGCACGAGAATGGCGAGGAGATCGGGCGCAGCTTCGACCGATTGGCGAAAGCCCCGGTCGTGAATGAATGCGAGATCTTCTCCGTAGAACGACATCGTGAAGCCATCAGTCTCTCACGTGAGCGAGCGCTCGGCAGAATGTACCGGGCTCCAGGGATGCGAATTTGGGCCTACCCGGCGGGCGTCCCTCTCCAGCACGATCTTCCGTCGAGGCAGGAGCGAGGATGCACCGGCCTCTCGTCCGGACCGACCGGGCCGGTCGTCGCGATGCACCAGTAGCACGCACTGGCGTTCTCTCCCATCTGCCACGGGAGCGCCGCGCCGTCGATCACCGTCGCCGCGGTCTGCTTCGTTCGCAGGTGATGACAGACGTCCGGAATTCGCCCGGGAGCCCCGCTCATCGCGTTCCTCCCGCGGCCGGACCGCCGGCCGCAGCGAGCAGTACCCGCGCGATCACGGTCTGGAACAGCGGAACCTTCCATCCGTTCTTCGAGAGAGGTGTCGCTCCCTCCATCGCACGCCGCGCCGCTTCACGGGCGGTCGCGTCATCGAGAGGTTTCCCTACCAGCCACTGTTCCGCGGCTCCCGCCCTCTTCGGCACGGGAGAGGCCGCGCCGAGGACGATCGAGGCGTTGCGAATGCGCGAGCCGTCCATGACCAGCACCGCTGCCGCATCCGCGAGCGGCCAGTCGAACGACTCCTTCTCCCCCTGCTTCAGATATGCAGACCTGGCCCCTTTCGGAGGAGCAGGAACCCGGATTCCGGTCACCACCGAATCGTGCGGAAGGGAATGCTCGCGTGTCACGTCTTCGGACGGGAGGACGAAGAAGCTCTCGAGAGGGATGTCGCGCTTCCCCTCCGGACCGGCGACCTCGAGCACCGCGCGGTAAGCCATCAACGGGATCGCGGCCGCCGAAGGATGGACCATCGCGCAGATGTCGTTGTCGACGACGGCGTGGTACTGGTTCTCACCGGGAATGGCGAAACATTCGCTCCCTCCCTTCCTGAGGCAGCGAAACTCTGCGGAGCGGAAGTACCAGCATCGCGGCCGCTGCAGAAGATTGCCGCCGAGAGTCGCTGCGTTCCGGATCTGAGGCGTCGCGGCCCCGAGCGCGGCCGTCGCGAGCGCGGGCCACCGCGAACGAACAACCGGCGACGCGGCGATCTGCGCGAGTGTCGCCAGCGCACCGAGATGCAATCCCCCGTCGTCTGCCGTGATCGAGTCGAGCCCCGCGATCCCACGGAGATTCACCACTCTCTCCGGCTCCTCGAGACCTTCCTTCATCCGGTCGAGGAGATCGATCCCTCCCGCCTTCGCCGTCGCCCCGTGGGAGAGTTGGGCGATCGCTCCCTCCACCGTCGAGACCGAGACCCACTCGAAGCGGTTCATGCCGTCCTCCCCTTCTCTGCGAGTGCGGTGAGAATCTTCGCCGGCGTGATCGGGAGATCCGTCAGCCGCACTCCGATCGCGTCGTGAATGGCGTTCGCGATGGCGGCCGAAGTCGGTATGGTCGCCGGCTCGCCGATGCCGAACGCGTCGGTCGACGAGAGGGCGTTGTATTCCTCGAGGATCACGACGTCGATCGGCGGAACCTCGCGAGCGCCGGCGATCTTGTACTGCTCGAGGTTCGGATTGACCATCTTCCCGTGGTTGCCGTCGAGAATACGGCTCTCGTAGAGCGCGTAGGAGATGCCCTGAATGATTCCCCCGTTGATCTGACTCTCGAGCTGGAGGGGGTTCATCGGACGACCGCAGTCGTGCACTGCCAGTACGCGCTCCACTTTTACCGAACCGGTTCCGGTGTCGACCGAGACTTCCGCGAAGTGCACTCCTCCGAGCATCGCCATCTGCTGCCGGGAGACGTAGTCGGGCGATCGGTCCGCGCGGCCGGAGACCTCGGCAACTCCCATCTGACTCGCCGCCTCGCGGAAGGTCATCTCCCGAGGCGCCTTTCCCTTCACCACCACGTGTCCGTTCCGCCACTCGACGGATTCGTCGGGGACGCCGAGCGACCCCGCGAGCCGCTCCAGCATCGTGGTCCTGGCCTGATGGGCCGCGTTCCGGGCTGCGGGAGTGATCGAACTGGTGGTCATGCTTCCGCCGGATTGCGGACCGGGCGGAAATTCGGTGTCGCCGATGCGGATCGCGACATCTCGCGGATCGAGCCCGAGCTCTTCCGCGACCACCTGCGCGAGGACGGTCCGGATCCCGGTCCCGATGTCCTGAACCGCGCTCCTGAGCTCGACCGAACCATCGCTCAGGATCCGCACTTCTGCTGCGGCGGTCATCGAGACGAGCCGGTACCAGACCGACTGCGCGACACCGGTGCCGTAGCGGATCGGGCCGGCCGATCGGCGCATCGAGTCACGCCTTGACCATCCGAATCGCTCCGCACCGATCCGTCGCTCTTCGCGGCGCGCCGGATGCGAGTCGTTCAGATCGCGCAGCTTCAGTGGGTCCATTCCGAGCTTTTCCGCGAGCATGTCGATGCTCTGTTCGAGAGCGAAGCATCCCTGCGGATGTCCCGGAGCACGCATCGCAGCCGCCGGGCCCGCATTGGTGAAGACGTCGTGCTCCGCCGTCGCGACGTTCTCGACCTCGTACATGTTCCGTGCGGGAGCGAGCGCACCGGCGCCGGTCCCGACACCCGCGGTTCCCCACGACTGCGCGTCGATGGCGGTGATCTTTCCGTCCCGCGTCGCTCCGACCCGCATCTTCACGTGTGAGCTCGGGCGGTTTCCGACCGAGAGGTGCTCGTTGCGCCGGTCGAGCATCAGCCGCACCGGCGCTCCCGCCTTCTTCGACAGGTGCACGGCGACCACTCCCGGATTCCCAGCTCCGAACTTCGCGCCGAAGCCGCCGCCCATGTACTCGGTGATCACGCGGACACGGCTCTGCGGAAGCCCGAAAATCTCCGCCAGCTCTTCGCGCACTCCGACCGTTCCCTGAGTCGAGGCCCAGACGGTGAGACCATCCGGATTCCAGTCGGCAACTGCGCCGTGAGTCTCCATCGCGCTGTGAGTCTGGACCTGGGTGCGGTACTCCGCCTCGACCTTGACGTCGGCCGCCGCGAATCCTTTCTCGACGTCGCCGCGCGGTTGCCCCATCGGTCCGCGGACGTTCCCCTTCTGCGGCACTCCGGCCGGACCACCGCCTCCTCCCGCGGTCCCCGCCTGATCTGCGGCGGCCGGAAAGACGAGCGGTGCAGAATCCTTCTGCGCGAGATCTTCGTCCACGACGAAAGGAAAGACCTCGTAGTCGACTTTCACCTTTCTCGCGGCTTCGTCCGCGATCTCCGGAGAGACCGCGGCGACCGCCGCGATCGGCTGACCGGCGTAGCGGACGATCGGCCAGCGGCTCACGAGCTCTTTCGACGGATCTCGGACCACGGCGCTCCCCTGGATGTTCTCGATCACGTGCACCGCTCTGACGCCCGGGAGAGCTTCGGCCGCGGCCGTGTCGATCGAACGGATGCGGGCATGCGGATGAGGTGCGGTGACCATGGTCGCCCAGAGCATTCCCGGCAGACGGACGTCCGCCGTGTAACGCGCCTCGCCGGTGACCTTCAGCCGTCCGTCGATGCGCGGCGTTCTCTTTCCGATGACACGAAGCTCCGGGTTCGGCGGGAGCGGCGGCGGCTCTGCGGCCGGAACTTCACGCTCGATCGAGCCGATCTTCCGTGTGGAGATGCCGAACGGAAGCGTGATCTTTTTCTTCGCGGCCATCTCACACCCCCTTCCTTCCCCGCTGCTTCGCCGCGGCGAGTGTCGCGTCGAAGATCTTCGGGTAGGTTCCGCAGCGGCAGAGATTACCGCTCGTCGCGACCTGCACGTCTTCGCGGGTCGGATCCTGGACGCGATCCACCAGCGCCACACAGCTCATCACCATCCCCGGAGTGCAGAAGCCGCATTGCATCGCATCATTCGCGACGAACGCTTCCTGCACGGGATGGAGCCGGCCCTCTTTCGCCAGGCCCTCGATGGTGGTCACCTCGCGACCCCCGACGTCGATCGCGAGCGTCATGCAGGAGGAGACCGGCACGCCGTCCAGCCACACCGTGCAGGCGCCGCATGCTCCGCGGTCGCACCCGATCTTCGTTCCGGTCAGTTCGAGCTGGTTCCGGAGCGCTTCGGCGAGCGTGGTGCGCGGCTCGACCGAAAGCGTGCGTCGCACGCCGTTGACCATCAACGCGATGGCAACCGCCCCCGGACCGATCACCCGCGAGTCGCGGACCGCTTCGACCGCTGCTTCCGTTGCGGCGAGGCCGGACTGCAGGACTGCCGCTCCCGCGGCAGAGAGCCCTGCACCCTTCAGGAAGCTCCGGCGCGAGACCCCGGAGGAGCTCGAGGAAGAGCGTTTCGACATGCGTCACCTCGATTCGGACATTCAGAAGGCCAATATAGGGCCGGGCGAGGCGAGAGGCGAGGGGCGAGAGACGAGAGGCGAGAGGCGAGAGACGAGAGGCGAGAGGCGAGAGGCGAGGAGGCGAGGAGGTCGTACGTGGTGAGGGGATGTTCCGGAGAATCTCCGATCGCGAGGACGCCGGTCGAGGGTCAGACGTTGAGTACCCGACCCTCGACGACACTTCATCCCGCCGCGGCGATCTTCGCGACGATGGGCCCCTCGTGCACGACCTCGCCGAGAGGCCGTCGCGAGCTCGGCGTCTCGCGCGAGGCGAGCGGCTCATCGAGCGATGAGGCGTCGCCGGGGCGGCCGATGGCGATGACCGCCATCGGCTCGTACTGGTCAGCGAGGTCGCCTAGAAGCTCGAGGGCGGCTTCCGGCTCGAACCCGCCCATCGCGTGCGTGGTCAGTCCCGAATGATGCGCCTGCAGCGCGAGCGACATCCACGCCGCTCCGGTATCGAATCCCGCCCAACGGTTCGGACGATCATTCGAAAAGTTTTTTCGTGCGTATGCGATCACCAGAACCGGCGCGTGATCCGCCCATGTCCGGTTGCCCGGCACGAGGACCGAACGGAAGCGCTCGAGATCTTCCTCCGCGGTCGCGAAGAGGAAGAACCACGGCTGCTCGTTCATCGAAGAGGGCGACCATCGCGCCGCTTCGAAGAGAGTGGAGAGCGTGGCGCGGTCGATCGGTTCAGGGCTGAAGGCGCGTCGCGACCATCGGTCGACGAACATCGGGTGAACCGGCAGATCGGACTTGCGTAGCGTGACGTTCATGGCTGGTCTCCTTTCCGCTCAAACGGCGTGCCGAGGTCAGGCTCTGAGGTCGAGTGCGAACGATCGCGCTCCTTCAGAGGCGTAGTGGATGAGCGCGCCGATGATGGCGAGGTTCTTCAGAACTTCCGTGAGCTGCTGCTGCGCCTGGGCCGGATCGGCCATTCCGGCGACGTGAATCAGGAGGGTCGTCGGAACCAGCATGATGATCAGAAGCCCTGCCGCGATGCGGGTGTGGAAGCCGAGCAGCAGTCCCACCCCGCCGAGGATCTCGATGGCTATCGCGATCGCGAGCGCCACCGGTGCGAGAGGGACGTGCTTCGCTGCGAGCATCCCCGCCACTCCTCCGAACATGCCGATCTTGCTGACGCCGGAGAGGATGAAAATGAGTGCGACCAGAAACCGGGCGAGTGGATCGAGATATCTCTTCATTGCAGCTCCTTCGATGTGATTCGACTGATTCGATGTAACGACGCTATGTGTCGTAACACACATTGGGGAAGAATCCGGGTCATCCTTCACCTTCGACTTCGTCTCCGTAGATCAGCTCGCAGATCCGCGAGAGCTCCCGGGCATCCGCGGGATTGATCCGCTTCGCGAGAGTGTCCGTCGACATTCGGAGCTCGGCCGTGATCCGGTCCACCAGCTCCAGTCCCTTCTTCGTGATGCGGGTGACCGAGAGTCTCCGGTCGCTGGCGTCGCGGTCGCGCTCGACCAGCCCCTTCTGCTCCAGACGATCGATGAGACGGGTCACGTCAGGAGCGCGGTCGAGCATTCGGGATGCGATGTCGCAGCGCGGGTGCCCTTCCGGATGGACTCCCTTCAGAATCCGCAGGACGTTGTACTGAGGTCCGGTCAGATCGCGCTCGCGCATCGCCTTCTCCTCGAGATCCCGGACGTGGTTTGCGGCGAGATAGAGGTTCAGCACCGCTTCCTGGAAGGGGCTCTCGAACCTCGTCTGCCGGATCCGGCGCTGCAGCACTTTGCCCATCTGTCACCCCGCAACGTGTGTTGTAACACGCATATTCCCTTTCCGCAACCGGCACGCGGCCCGCTCCCCCCAGCTCGCCCCGGTCGATTCACGGCTCCACAATCCGCATCGGTGTTCTTCCTTTCTCATCACCCGGCCCTGTGATCCATCTCGTAGCGTCTGCCGCCCTCTCCGTCAGAAGCTTGCGTCCCGGGAGGCTGCACGACAGAAGTGTCTGTTCCTCCCGCTCCTCGCCGGGCGTGATGCTCCGGCCGAAAGGGAAACTCTGATGCCCGCGATTCTCGAAGCGACCGAATCGACGTCCCGCCTCCAGACACTCAACGCCCGGATCGCCGCCGAGCGGATCCGGATGATCGACCTCAAGTTCAGCGACCTCTGGGGACGGTGGCACCACGTGACTCTTCCGGTCAGCCAGTTCGACGAGCGGCTTCTCCGGGAAGGGGTCGGCTTCGATGGATCGAGTGTCGGGCTCAAGTCGGTCAAATCGGGGGACATGGTTCTCCTCCCCGATCTCACCACTGCGTTTCGCGACCCGTTTTCCACGGTGCCGACGCTCAGCTTCATCTGTTCGGCGTTCGAAGCGGATACCCGCCTTCCGTTCGCTGCCGATCCGCGGAATGTGGTCCGGCGCGCCGAAGAATTTCTGCAGAGTACCGGGATCGCGGACGAGAGCGTGTGGGGACCGGAATACGAGTTCTACGTCTTCCGCAACATCGCGATCGAGAACGGAGTGAACGTCGCGTCGTACCGGATCGAGAGCGACGAAGCCGCATGGAACGGCGCGACGGCGGGACACGGGCATCTCAATCCACTCCATGGCGGGTATCACGCCATTCGGCCGAACGATTCGCTCCACGATCTGCGCGACGAGATCTCACTCCTCCTCGAAGACCTCGGCATCCCGATCAAGTACCACCACCACGAGGTCGGCGGCCCGGGCCAGTGCGAGATCGAGACGCCTCTCGCCGGCATCCTCTTCTCCGGCGACGCGACGCAGATCATCAAATACGTGGTGAAGAACGTCGCGGCACGGCACGGCCAGACCGCGACTTTCATGCCGAAGCCGCTGTACGGCGAAGCCGGCAACGGGATGCACTTCCACCAGATGCTGCGGCTCGGCGGCCGCAACGTCTTCTTCGATGCGAGCGGTTACGGGCACATCAGCACTACCGCGCTCCACTACATCGGAGGCATCCTCCGCCACGGAGCCGCACTTCTCGCGATCACCAATCCCAGCACGAACTCCTATCGGCGTCTGGTTCCGGGCTTCGAAGCGCCGGTCTCGGCGATCTTTTCTCTCGGCAACCGCTCCGCGGCGATCCGGGTCCCGAAGTACGCGGACCGGGAGGAGACGGCACGGATCGAGTTCCGCCCGCCGGACGGGAGCTGCAACGTCTATCTCGCGCTCGCGGCGCAGCTGATGGCCGGCATCGACGGGATCCTCCGGCAGATCGATCCGCGAGAGGAAGGGTTCGGTCCGGTCGACTTCGACGTCTTCAGTGCGACCGAAGAGCAGCGGCGCGCGATTCGCAGCCTTCCGACCACGATCTCGGAAGCCTGCGATGCACTCGAGCTGGACCACGACTTCCTCCTGGCCGGCGACGTCTTCGAAGAGGCGCAGATTCTCGATCTGATCGCGCATCTGCGGGCCGATGACCGCGCGGTCCGCAATCGTCCCCATCCGTTCGAGATCGCACGCTGGTTCGACGCCTGAGGCGCGGTTTCCGACACGCCCGTCTCCGCTCCTTCGTGGAGCATTTCTTGCTTTCCTTTTTCGTATGACCGAAGCGGATCATGGGGCAGAAAGCGCGTCGAAACTCCGTCTCGTGCGCGACGCCTACGGCGACGGAGGCGAGATGCCGCTCGGCGGCTACGTCGCGATCCTTGCGGCATTCGGGACGGCCGCGGCGGGCGTTCTCGCGGCCGCCGCAATCTCGGGGAAGAAACTTCCGCGACGGCTCTCGGGGCGCGACATCGCGCTCTTCGGAATCGCCACGCACAAACTGACCCGAATCGTGACCAGGGACTGGATCACCAGTCCCATCCGAGCGCCGTTCACGGAATTCAACGAGTCGACCGGCTCGGGAGAGGTCTCCGAGACGTCCAGGGGGTCGGGTCTGCAGCGTGCGATCGGAGACCTTCTGACCTGTCCATTCTGTACCGGACCGTGGATCGCCGGAGCGCTCTACTCGACCTATCTCTTCAACCGGAGTGCGGCGCGCTTCGTCGACGCGATGTTCGCATCGGTGACCGTCTCCGACTGGCTGCACAACGGCTACGAGGCAGTCCGGAAGGTTCCGAAGCAGCTCGGCGAGTAGGACCTCGCCCCCCACCGGCCCCGATCCGCCGGTCGTTCTTCGACAGGAGGCACGACATGGAGATTCGAAGTTCGGCATTCCGCGATCGCGGCGACATCCCGCCCCGCTACACCTGCGACGGAGAGAACACCTCTCCCCCGATCCAGATCACCTCCATTCCGCGGGAAGCTCACAGCCTCGCACTGATCGTCGACGATCCCGACGCGCCGAGCGGAACGTTCGTCCACTGGCTGGTCTGGAACATCCCGGTGACCGCGGCCACGTTCGCCGAAGGAGCGGGACGCTCGAAGCTCGACAACGGCGCGACGCAGGGAACCAACGGCACCGGATCCACCGGCTGGACCGGCCCCTGTCCACCCGCAGGGCGCCATCGCTACCGCTTCACGGCGTACGCGCTCGACA
The DNA here is from genome assembly GCA_963741955.1 of uncultured Acidobacteriota bacterium. GTDB lineage: Bacteria > Acidobacteriota > Thermoanaerobaculia > Gp7-AA8 > Gp7-AA8 > CAVUKB01. Next base: position 807,270 of record CAVUKB010000007.1, on the reverse strand, counting down.
CCGAAGTCGATCTTGCCGCCGGAGCTTCCCGCGAAGAGCTCGAGACGCGGATGGACGGCCACATCTTCGAGCGCGCCACGCTCGCCGGAACGTACATGCGCGAGCAGTCCGACGCGCGTGTGCGGGAGGAGGAACGAAACCGGGCGAGGTGAGTGAGAATCCGAACTGCGCGATTTGCGCGATTCAGAGAACCGATTTTTCTCTCCTGGCCCGGCGACGGAGGCGTGGGAATCTCGCGCGCAAATCGCGGAATTCGCGCAAATCGTCCCCGCCTCCTACCCCGGCTCCTTCTTCACCACAATATCGAGGTGCCACGCGCCGGACTCCCAGCGGATCGACGCGATCGAGACCATCGGCCGGTCGAGAGGCTTGTCGATCCTCGTCTCGAACATCGGATAGAGCGGAGTCGGATCTCCGTAGTGCCAGACGATCTCGACCCGTCCGACGGTCGGGTCGGTCGGATGCCGCACGAAATTCCGGACGCCGTCGTAGAGCTTCCGGCAGATCATCGCCCGGAATGCCGTTCCACGCGCACTCGGAACGGTTCCGAGAAGTGGAAAGCCCTTCCTGGTCACCGTCGCCCGGTAGACCTCCGTCCCATCCTTCTCGATCTCGTGCTGCACGGTGACCACTCCGGCGCGCTCGAGATTGCGGAGAGTGCGGACCGAGAGCCCGTCGTAGGCATCTTCGGGGGAAGAGGGGCCGAAGCGGACCGTCATCGGGACCTCCGCGTACACCGGCTCCGAACGGAACACCTGCGACTCGACGATCTGCTTCGCGCGCGCCGGCGTCAAGGGAGCAGGTCGGGCGCATGCTGCGAGCAGCAAGGCGGCAATCACGGGAAGGAATCGTCGCTCCGGCACTCTCGTTGTCCTCTTTTCGAATCGGGTCGATCCTTGACGGATCTTCGCGATGCATGGTATCCCCGCGCGGCACAGGCGGCCATACCCCGGGTCCGGGCCCTCCGCCTGGAACGTCCGGACCACCGACGACACGCGACTCTCCAGGACAGGAATTCTCATTGCTCGACCGAGTCACAGACACGATCGCGAACATCTGCCTCCACCACACCCGGCGGATCCTCGTCGCCTCAGCCGTTCTCGCTCTCGCCGCCCTCGCCGGAGCTTCGCTCCTCTCGTTCGACCCCGACATCCTCAACCTCATCCCGCAGCACAACCACGAGGTCAACGACTTCAGAAAAGTGCTCACCGAGATGGGGACGATCGACTACCACATCGTGGTGATGCAGATTCCCGGGGGCCACGACGTCCACGAGTACGACTCACTGATCGAGAACATCGCCCGCGGGTACGAGTCGTCTCCGCTGATCAACGACGTCGTCTACCGGATTCCCAATCCGCTGGAGATGATCGAGGAGCTCCTCCCCCGATCGATGCTTCTCCTGACCCCATCCGAGCTCCGGGAGGTTGCGGGGAAACTCACCGACGAGCAGATCCGCGAGACGGTCGCCCGGGACCGCGAGATCCTCCGCACTCCGCAGTCGTTCGCGATGAAGGAGGTGATCCGTTACGACCCGTTCAATCTCCTCCCGATCTATCTTCGGCGGTTCAAGAGCGCCGGAAACGGGTTCCGCCTCGACGTCACCAGCGGCTACTACCTCTCCGAAGATCATTCGACCCTGTTGATTCTCACCAAGCCGAAGCGGCCGGCGCAGGACATCCCGTTCGCCCGGAAGCTGGTGGCCGCGAAGGCGGAGATCGAGAAGAAGGCGGTCGACGCGTTCCGGAAGAGCGCCGGAAGCGGCACTCCCGTTCCGACCATCCAATACACCGGCGGGTACATGATCGCGTTCGGCGACGCGGAGCTGATCAAGAAGGACATCGTGGTCAACGTCCTCTTCTCGTTCTTCGGAGTCCTGGCGCTCTTCCTCTACGCGTTCCGCCGTGCTGCGTCGATCGCGTACGCCGGAATCCCGATGGCCCTCGGGCTGGCGATGACGTTCGGGATCGCCGGCGCGGTCTACGGAATTCTCTCGTCCGCCAGCGCCGGCTTCGCGGCGCTCCTCGCCGGTCTCGGGATCGATTTCATCACCGTGATGTACGGTCGCTACGTCGACGAGCGGAATCGCGGGGTGGGGCTCGATGACGCGATCCGCATCGTGATGCGAAAGACGCTTCCCGGCGTCTTCATCGCCGCGATCACCACCTCCGCGACGTTCTACGCGTTCCTGGCAACCGACTTCCGCGGGATGCGCCAGCTCGGCTTCCTCACCGGGACGGGCATCCTCTTCTTTCTTCTCGCCGTGACGTTCCTCCTTCCCGCTTTGGTCATCCGTTCGGAACGGAAGAGCAGCGGCAACGGGAAAGATCCGCGCCTCTTCCTCCACTCGTTCGGATCGCATCACGTGATCGACTGGAGCATCGCCAATCCGCGGAAGACGATCGCGTTCTGGTCGATCTTCGTGATCCTGGCGGGAGTCGCCGCCACGAAGATCCGCTTCAGCGACAACATCCAGGATCTCCGCGCGAAGGGGAATCAGGGAGTGGAAGTCCAGGAGCAGCTGACGAAGAAGTTCGGGCAGTCGTTCGACTTCATGATGTACGTGGTCGAAGGGAAGAGCATGGATTCGACGCTCGAGAGGACTCAGGCCTCGAGCGCGGACCTCGAGCAGCTGGTGCAGAACGGAACCATCGCTTCGTACCAGTCGATCGGCTCACTTCTTCCGACCACTGCCCAGCAGAACCAGGTGATTCGAATGCTGCACGAAGGGCGGGACGACACGTTCTCCTTCGACCGCATCTCGCAGACGTTCCGCGCGGCGCTCGCCGCGAACGGGTTCCGTCCTGGCGGATGGGACCACTACCTCGACCTCTTCCATCAGGCACTCGATCCGAAGGGTCCGATCACCCTCGAGAGCATCGATGACGCGAACATCCAGCGGCTCGCCAGCCGCTTCGTGAAGAAGACTCCGGACGGCTTCATGTCCGTCACCTACGTCTATCCGACGGGAGGGGTGTGGGAGCGCGACGTTCCCCCCGCACTTCTCGCGCTGCAGGACCGTCATCCGGGATCGATTCTGACCGGAGTGAATCTGGTCAGCGGAACGCTCCGCCGGATCGTCCGTGCGGACGCCATCCGCGCGACGCTGATCGGTTTCATCGCGGTGTTTCTCCTGATGTTTCTCAGCTTCCGCACCGTGAAAATGACCATCATGACCTTCGTCCCGTTCATCGCCGGAGCGACGGGAATGCTCGGACTGATGGCGGCGCTCGATCTCGAGTTCAACTTCATGAACGTCTTCGTGGGGCTGATGATCATCGGCGTCGCCACGGACTACGCCGTCTACATGCTCGAACGGTTCCTCGAGAATCGGGATCACTTCGCCCGCGGCGCCTCGGAGACCGGAAAAGCCGTGGTCATGGCCGCAATCACTTCCATCGTCGGATACGGATCATTTGCTCTGTCGCATTATCCGGGGCTTCGATCGATCGGTTACGCCTCGACGTTCGGAATTCTTCTGAGCGGTCTCGCGGCGATCACTCTCGTTCCGGCCGTGCTGGTTCTGGAGAAAAAGAGGGCCGGGGTGACGTCAGAGAGGACGGAAATGGCATAATGGGCGCGAAATTCGTCGGGAGGGCTCGGATGAACGAAAGCGGCATCGTCACACTACCGAAAGTACTTGAGGATCGCGTGATCCATCGCTCGGCGATGATGAACGTGATGCTCGTGGTCAGCGCGAGTGTTCTTCTCGCTCTTTCGGCTCAGGTCGCGGTTGTACTCCCCTTCTCACCCGTTCCGATGACTCTGCAGTCGCTCGCGGTGCTGCTGATCGGCGCCGTGCTCGGCTCCCGCCGGGGCGCCGCCGCAGTGATCCTCTATCTGGTGGAAGCGCTGAGCGGATTTCCGGTGCTCGCTCACGGCGGCGCCGGCCTCCTTCCGTTCGTCGGACCGACCGCGGGATTCCTCTACGCGTTCCCGGCCGCCGCATTCATCACCGGCTTCGCCGCAGAAAAGGGATGGACCCGAACCCTCGCCGGCACCACCGCCTCGATGCTTGCCGCCACGGCCGTGATCCACGTCGGCGGATGGTCGTGGCTCGCCGCTCCGCTGCACCTCGGCGCAGCGAAGGCATTCACGATCGGTTCGCTGCCGTTCCTCGCGGGTGATCTGGTCAAGGTCGCGATTGCCGCCGCGATTCTTCCGTCGGCACACCGGCTGATCCGGCGCTTCGCCTGATCCGCGGCGCAGAATATTCGTCGGTAGCTCCAAAAACAGAACATTCTTCGGAGACTGTGCTCAGTCGCAGAAGAATCGACGCGACATCGGCTGCGAAACCGAACGTTTCAGAGACCAACCGTGGGTCCCGCGTCCCCGCGCGATGGCGAGCGGCGTCCCGCCGCGAGTGATGGATGCCACGAGCCCGACGTTCGGCGCTCGCGACGGAGCCGGCCTCGGACTCTCGCCTCAGGCGACTCCCGCGTGAGAGCGACGAGCCTTCGACTGACGGGACTCTGAAAACTTCCCGCTACTTCGCCTGGTGCACGACCGGCTCTTCATCCGTGGCCGGCTTCGGCTCCGACAGACGGGTCGCCTCCCGTGCCGAGCGGTCGACGGTCTTCTGTTCCGCTTTCTCCGGTTCCAGCAGCGCGATCTTCAGGACGTCTTCGACGTGCTCCACGAAGTAGAAGGTCATGTCCCTCTTGATCGGATCGGGAACGTCGACCAGATCCCTCTGATTCAGCTTCGGAAGGATCACCGTGTTGAGCTTCGCCGCGCGTGCCGCGAGGACTTTCTCCTTCACCCCTCCGATCGGGAGGATCTCTCCGCGGAGGGTCACTTCTCCAGTCATCGCGACGTTCCGGCGGACCGGACGCCGGGTGATCACGGAGATGATGGCGAGAGTCATGGTGATTCCGGCGGAAGGCCCGTCCTTCGGGATCGCACCGGCGGGAACGTGGATGTGGATGTCGTGACTCTCGAAGTAGTCCGGATCGACTCCCTGCTCTTCGGCATGTGCGCGCGAATAGGTGAGCGCAGCCTGAGCGGACTCTTTCATCACGTCACCGAGCTGACCGGTGAGCTGCAGCTTCCCCTTCCCCTTCACTGCGATCGCTTCGATGAAGAGGATGTCACCGCCGACCGCCGTCCAGGCGAGACCGGTGGCGACGCCGACCTGATCGCGCTCGAGAAGTTCTTCGGTGAAGTGACGCATCGGCCCGAGGTATCTTTCGACCGTCGAATCGGTGATGCGGTACGATTCCTTCGCTTTTCCTTCCGCCAGGTCCACGGCGATCTTCCGGCAGATCGTGCCGATCTCCCGCTCCAGATTCCGCAGGCCCGCTTCCTTCGTGTAGCCGGTGGTGATCTTGGTGATCCCGAGGTCCGTCCAGACCACTTCGGTCTGGGTGATCCCGTTCTCCTCCATCTGTTTCGGGATCAGGTGGCGCCTCGCGATCATGATCTTCTCCTCGTCCGTGTAGCCGGAGAGTCGAATGATCTCCATCCGGTCGAGGAAGGCCGGCTGGATGGTCTCGAGGACATTCGCGGTGACGATGAACATCACGTTCGACAGGTCGTACGCGACGCCGAGGTAGTGGTCGCGGAACGAGAAGTTCTGTTCGGGATCGAGAACCTCGAGCAGCGCCGACGAAGGATCACCGCGGTAATCGGCGCCGATCTTGTCCACCTCGTCGAGCATGAATACGGGGTTGCCGGTCTGGGCCTGGTTGATCCCCTGGACGATCCGCCCGGGGAGCGCGCCGACGTACGTCCGCCGGTGCCCGCGGATCTCGGCCTCGTCGCGGACGCCGCCGAGAGAGATGCGCACGAACTTCCGGTTCAGAGCGCGGGCGATGGAACGGCCGAGTGAGGTCTTTCCGACACCGGGAGGGCCGACGAAGCAGAGGATCGGACCCTTCATCTTCGTCCCCTTGAGCTTCCGGACGGCGAGGTACTCGAGAATCCTCTCTTTGATCTTCTCCAGATCGTAGTGGTCCTCGTCGAGAATGGTGCGGGCGTGCTGGAGGTCGTGGTTGTCCTGAGACATCACACCCCACGGGAGGCCGGTCATCCAGTCGAGATAGGTTCGGATGATCGACGTCTCGGCGGAGTCGGGATGGGAGCGCTCGAGCCGCTTGATCTGCTTGTCGACCTCCTCCTTCGCCTCCTCCGGCATCATCTTCTCTTCGATTTTCTTGCGGTAATTCTCGATCTCCTCGGCGAGCTCTTCTCCTTCTCCGAGCTCCGATTGGATGGCCTTGAGCTGCTGCCGGAGGAAGTACTCGCGCTGGCTCTTGTTCATCTCCCCCTGGGCCGCGCTGGAGATCTCCTGCTGCATGGTGAGGAGGTTGATCTCCCGCACCAGCATGTCGTTGACCTTCTTGAGGCGCTCGACCGGATCGAGCGTCTCGAGGATGTTCTGCGCTTCTTCCAGCTTGAGATCGAGATTCGAGGCTGCCAGATCGGTCAGTCGCGCCGGGTCGTCCAGATTCGCGGCGATCACCATCACTTCGGGGGAGATGTTCTTCCCGAGCGACACGGCCTTGTCCAGGTTCTGTTTGGCCGAGCGGATCAGTGCCTCGGTCTCCAGTCCCCGCTCTTTCACGACCGGCTCTTCGATCCGGGTGATCTTGGCCTTGAAGAACGGCGCGGTCTGGATGAAGTAATCGACCCGTGCCCGCGCCAGGCCCTGCACCAGAATGCGGATGCGACCGTCGGGAAGCTTGAGCATCCGCATGATGATCGCCACCGTCCCGATCCTGTAGAGATCGTCCTCGCCCGGATCTTCGTTCTGGAAATCCTTCTGCGCGGTGAGCATGATCACGCGGTTCTCGGCGAGCGCCTGATCGACTGCGTTGATCGATTTCTCCCTAGACACGGACAGGGGGACGATGATGAATGGAAAGATCACGAGATCCTTGAGCGGAAGCACTGGAAGTACGTCCGGGATCTTGATGGCTTCTTCCTTCGCAGATTCATTCGGCTCTGTCATGGTGTCCCCTCGACTGCCGGCCTGCGGACCGACGTTTGATTTTTCCCGGGTGCGAATCGTTCCTCAGCTCGACTGCAATGGCTGTTCCCGTCCCGCATCACGCCTCGTCCTTGAGCTGGTCGAGCTCACGGACGAATTCTTCGACTGCCTCGAAGCGCCGGTAGACCGAAGCGAAGCGGACGTAGGCGACCTGGTCCAGCTCCCGCAGCCGGCGCATGACCATCTTTCCGAGATCGCCGCTCGAGATCTCCCGATCGGGTGTTTCGTGGATCGCTGTTTCGATCTCGTCGGCAACCTCCTGGAGCTTCGCCGGCGCCACCGGACGTTTCCGGCAGGCGATCAGCAGCCCTCGCAAGAGCTTCTCCCGTTCGAACGGTTCGCGACGCTCGTCCCTCTTGACCACGTAGAGGGGAAGCTGCTCGATCTTTTCGTAGCTCGTGAAGCGCCGCTCACAGTGAACGCACTCGCGCCGCCGGCGAATAACGTCGCCTTCCCGGCTTTCACGGGAATCCACCACCCGATCTTCAGTGCTTCCACAATAGGGACAACGCATCGGCCCGTCCTGCCGCGGCCGCTCTCCCGGGCCATCGAGATCCGCTCGACGCCCTGAGTGGATCATCCGGCCGCCTCATGCAGCGCTATTTATCACTGTTCGAAGTTTTCGCCAATGCGCGAGATCTGCCCGAGGGTCAATCCTTCCCGGATTGCGAGCGCGGCGCCGGTGAGCAGAACCGGGGCGGTGCCGACAAGATGGAGGAGGAGTGCGACCGCGACCGAGGTGCTGACGTCGAATCCGTAGAACTGGACGAGGGCGATCTGACAAGCCTTGTGGAATCCACCCACGCCCCCCGGTGTCGGGAGCATCAGCCCCAGAATGCTGACCCCGGTCACCAGAAAACTCGCGCGGTACGGGAGAGGGTGGTGCATCGCCAGCATCAGAAAATAGAACTCGGCGGTGAGGGAGGTCCAGATCAGCACGGTGCAGGCGAGAATCATCAGGAATGCCCGTCCGTCGTTCACCACCCGAAGGCTTCCGGTGAAGGAGTCGAAGAAGCGCATCCATGAATCATGGAAGCGGCGCGGGACGAATCGTCCGAGCCACTCGTGCATACGGCGGACGGAATCACTGAAAAAGTAGACCGAGACGACGAATCCGAGCATCACCACGAAGATCGCCAGTGCGACGAGGCCGGCGCTCCGGAGGATCGGAGCCATTCCCGGCATCACGCTGCCCGGACTGCGCAGCGCGAGTAGCACGAACGAGAGAACGATCACCAGAATCGCGAAGAGGTCGAGGACGCGCTCGGTCACTACGGTACCGAACGCTGTGGAGAAACGGATGTCGGTGCGGCGGCTCAGAAGCGCGGGGCGAACCACATCGCCCGCCCGGATCGGGAGGAGAGCCGAGGACATGAATCCGAGCGCGGTGGCGAAGAACGTGGGATAGAAGCGGGGCGGATGGTCCGGAGAGATGATGGTGCGCCATCGTTGCGCGCGGAAAAGCAGCGCCAGAAAGTTCGTGACCAGCGCGACCGCGAGCCAGAAGAGGTTCGTGTCATCGATCGCACGCCAGACCGAGGACGGGTCGCTGTTGCGGAGAAACAAATACAGGAGGCCCGCGGTGAGGACGACCATCAGCAGAACCTGGAGCCGGCGGCGCGTTCTGCCGTTCATGATTGACCGCCTGCGGCCAGGTGCTCCATCACGCTCGCCGCGAGACCTTCCGGATCGTAGCCCCCCTCCAGAAGAGAGAGGATGCGGCCGCCGCAGTGACGATCCGCCGCTTCGATCATCCTCCGGGAGATCTCTCCGAATGCGCGTTCGGTCACCTGCATGTCGGCGAGAGGATCCCGCCGGTGCGCGTCGAACCCGGCGGAGATCAGAATCGCTCCCGGACAGTACTCGTCGACGAGTGGAATGACCTGTTCCTCGACCACGCGGAGGTAGGCGGCATCGCCCGACCCGGCAGGGAGGGGGAAGTTACGGGTCATACCGCGGCCCATTCCGGTTCCGATCTCCTCGGCTGCTCCGGTCCCCGGATAGAAAGGGTACTGATGGGTTGAGACGTAGAACACGTCGTCCCGCTCTTCGAAGATGTGCTGGGTCCCGTTGCCGTGGTGGACGTCCCAGTCGAAGATGAGGACCCTCTCCACCGCGGCGACTTCACGAAGGAACTCCGCGACGCATGCGATGGTGTTGAAAAAGCAGAATCCGAGAGCTTCGGCCCGTTCGGCGTGATGGCCGGGAGGGCGGGCGACGACGAACGCGCGCCGCGTCCGCTGCCGGATCCAGACGTCGTCGGCCGCATCGAGGGCGGTGGCGACGGCGAGCCGCGCCGCGCGGTACGAGTCGGAAGAGATCGGGTTGTCGAGGGACTGGAAGAGTCGCGCCCCTCCCCCGGCGGTCGCCGCGAACTGCTCGACGTAGTGCGGGATGTGCACTCGGGTGATGATCCGGTTCGTGTCCGGATGCTCGGGCGCGTCGCGGACGATCTCACGCAGCATTCCGGCACGGCGCACTCCTTCGAATGCCGCATCGAGACGGGTGGCGGTCTCCGGATGACCGGGCCCGGTGTCGTGACGGTAGAAGACCGAGTTGGTGTAGATCCGCATGCGAGTCGACAAGGATGAACAACCGGACGGTGGATGGATTATTCGCGACGGACTCCTGCCGGACTGGATTCCACGATCTCGCGGTAGAGCCGCTCGAGTGAGTCGATGCGGTGCTCCTTCGAAAATCCGGCCCGCACGTGCGCCATCGCTCCCCGCCCGACGGCCTCTCGCCTCTCACGATCTCCCGCGATCTCCCGCATCGCGCCAGCCAGGCGGCTGCGCTCCTTTGCGGGGACCAGCCATCCGACGTCCGGAGTCGAGAGAAGCTCGCGGTTTCCTCCGCAGTCAGTCGCGATCACCGGTTTCCCGAGCGCCATCGCCTCACGGATGGTTCCGGTGATTCCGGTTCCCGCCCACGAGGCATCGATCACGCAGTCCGCGGCGGAAAGGACGCGCGCCATGTCGGATCGGTACTCGACCGGGTGAACCCGGTCGCCCACTCCCGCCGTGGTGGCATAGTCACGAACTTCCCGTTCCTGCTGCGGATCCTTGCAGGCGACGAGCGCGAGGGCTGCCGCGGGATATTCGGAGGCGAGATCCGAGAAGGCGTCGACCAGCTCACGCCATCCCTTCCACTCGCGAACTCCGACCTGCATGAAGAGAAACCGGTCCGTGTCGATCCCCTTCTCGACGCGGAACTCCTCACCGCTCCATCGCCGGGGATCGAAGACGTCCAGATCGACTCCGGCGTAGATCACGACGACCTTCGCCGGATCGACCCTCCCGCTGCGGATGATCACCTGGCGTATGTCTTCGCAGACCGTCACGACGCGGTCGACCCGGCGGGTGGTGTACTTCAGCCGGTTCCATGGACGGAGCGGAAAGGAGACTCCGCGGTTGACGACGAAGGCCGGCACCCGATCCCTCCACGTCGCGACGAGAGCGAGGGTGTGGGAGAGCCCTTTGTGCACGTGGATCACGTCGGGCCCCTGCTCCCCCACCAGATGCGCGACTCCGCGGATCGTCTTCAGATCGAGCTCGTTGCGGAATGGGAAGCCCGCAAACCCGAGACCGGCCTCGCGTGCCCGTCGCTCGAGCTCTTCTCCCGGCCGGCTCACCACCCAGACCTCGTGCCCCCGCTCGCGAAGAGCGCTCGCAGCCTGGAACATCTGATGAACCGATCCGGTGTTGAAGCGGTTCTTCTCGAGGATCTGAAAAATTCGCATCGCCGGCATTATGCCGGAGAGACTCGTCGTCCGTCCCGGTCGAACCCTCCGGCGAATCTCCGGTAACCGGCCGGCCCGGATTTCTCCGGAAAGGCGGCAGTACCAGAACGCGCGCATTTGCAGTATCTTTGGGTCTCCGAGAAGTCGCGCCGGGAGGAGAGGAATGAGAGTGAGGGTCAGAGGAGTGGTCATCGCAGTACTCTTCGCCGCTTTGGCGATTCACCTCCACGCCGCCACTCCCGAAGCCCACCGCGGATCGACGGTGTCGTTCGACTCCAGCCCCGGGAAAGCGACGGCCTATCTCGCGCTGCCCGAAGGGGCGGGGATCCATCCCGCAATCATCGTGATCCACGAGTGGTGGGGGCTCACCGACTGGATCCGTGACGATGCCGATCGCTTTGCACGCAACGGCTACGTTGCGCTCGCGGTCGACCTGTACCGGGGGAAGAGCACCAGCGACCCCGCCGAGGCGCACGAGCTGATGAGAGGTCTCCCGGAAGATCGGGCGAACGCCGACCTGACCGCCGCTTTCGAGTACCTCGCGAAACGACCCGACGTCGATCCGAAGCGGATCGGCGTGATCGGCTGGTGTATGGGGGGAGGATACGCGCTCTCCTTCGCGGTCTCTGAGCCGAAGCTCGCGGCAGTGGTGGTCAACTACGGCCGCCTGATCACGGATCCTTCAACCATCGAAAAGCTGAAGATGCCTCTGATGGGAAACTTCGGCGCAAAGGATCGCGGGATCACCCCCGCGGACGTCGAGCAGTTTCATCGCACACTCGAAAAAGAGCTGATCCCTCACGACATCCGGATTTACGATGGAGCAGGTCACGCGTTCATGAACCCGAGCAACCAGGGAGGATTCCGAGCCGACGACGCGAAGGACGCCTGGGAGCGGATCGACCGCTTTCTCGAGCGCACTCTCGGCGGCTGAAACGTGGTTTGCGGGGGTGGAATGCCGGTGATAAGATGCGAACTAAGTTATTGAGAGTACCCGGATTAGTTCCGGATCGTTCGGTCCCTGCAATCTGTAAGTGAGTCTGCGCAGAATTCGAGAGCGGGAGGGAGTCGTCGTGCCCGACGATAAGAAAGAGTCTTCGCTGAAAGTCACGGACAAGCGGATCTTCACCTCGGAGGGCGAGATCCGGGAAGAGTACCGCGACGAGGTGAAGCCTTCGAACGGCCCGGCGGCAGCGCCGAGCGAAGAGAAGAAAGCGGCGCCCGAGCCTCCCCCGCAGGAGCCGCCGAAGAAGAAGCGGAGCATCGAAGAGCAGGGGGCGAATCCCGGCACACCGTTCACGAACTTCGTCGAAAGTCTGATCGTGAACGGGTACATGAGTCTGGGCATGCTTCGCAATCCGTATCAGCCCGAAGTACAGGTGGACGTGCGAGCAGCGAAGCAGATGATCGACATCATCGACATGCTGGGGGAGAAGACCCGCGGCAATCTGACGCAAGAGGAGCAGGAGTTCCTCGAACTTCACCGGGGGGAGCTGAAGCTTGCGTACGTCCAGCGCAGCAAGACCATCTAAGTTCCAGCTCCGGCTGGGCGCAGTGGTGATTCTCGTGGCGGCGATGGGAGCCGTCCCGCTCATGGCGCGACCATCAGTGGCCCCACGAGATCTCTGGATGCAGTCGATGACTGCCGTCGAGAAGGGCGATACGGACCTCGCGAGCCGGAATCTGAACGACCTGCTCGACACTGCACGTCAGCTCGGGGTGCAACGGTTCCCGCTGTATGCCCGGGCCGCGGCTTCGTACGCACGCGAGGCTTCTCAGCTGGGAAAACCGGAACTGGCAAAATGGTCCATTGCCGCGGCGGAAAAGCTCGACCCGCGATCGGCCGACGTTCAGTTCACTGCCGCGGAGCTTGCACTCGAGAAGAGCGATCCGGCCGGGACCGCCCGGCATCTCGCACGCGGGATTGCCTATGCAGTGGGAAACTACACCTCCCGTACGCTGGTTTTCGCGAATCTGCTGGTGGTGTTCTGGGTGGCCATCGGGATCTCCGCAATCGTCTTCGCGATCGCACTCTTCGCCCGCTACTCGCGCGTGGCGGCGCACGACCTGAGGGAGCGACTGAGTGAGCGATTCGGCGCCGGAACGACGACGGTTCTGGCTTTCGCGGTGCTCTTCCTCCCGCTCTTCCTCTGGCTCGGCCCGATCTGGCTGATCCTCTACTGGTTCGTGGTCTTCTTCGCATACGCGACAGTGCGGGAAAAGGCGGCCATCGCGACGATGCTGGTCGCTCTCGCCCTCATTCCGGTCGGACTCGACTGGACGTCGTATCTGATCGCCGGGGCGGACAGCCCGATCGTCCGCGGTGCGGCCGATTCGATCGAACGGAGCTACGATCCGGAAGTGATCGCCCGGCTTCGCGATCTCGCCCAGGCGGTCCCCGACAACGGGCGCCTCCAGCTGCTGCTCGGGAATCTGGAGTTCCTGCAGGGGAACGACAGTGCGGCGCTGCTTCGACTGAATCAGGCTGCGCAGCTCGATCAGAAGCTCGCCGGAGCACACCTGAACATCGGCAACATCCACTTCCTGAACAGCGACATTCCTGCGGCGGTGAACGAATACAAGATCGCGGAACAGACCCAGCCCGATCTCGCGATCGCGTACTACAACCACTCGGTGGCGAGCGGAGAGCTCTACCACTTCGACGAACAGGGTCAGCAGGTCGAGCTCGCGCGTAAGTACGGCGGCTCGATGATCGAACGGCTCCTCGCGAATCGTCCCCAGCAGAAGATCGTGCGCTACGATCTCCCGATGTCCGCCGCCTGGAGCCTCGACAACCAGATCTCCGGGTCGGGCCGGGGCCGTGAGACGTTCGGCAGTTATGCCGCGTTTTCCCCTCTGCCGGGTCTGCTCAATGCGCTTTCCATCGGGGCGCTTCTTTCCATTGCCCTCGCATTCGGTCTCGCCTCGTTGCGAAAGCGCAACGGACTCGCCGGCATCTGCATCAAATGCGGCCGTACCTTCTGCCACCGATGCAAATCGTCGCGGGAGAGTGCGACCTACTGTACACAGTGCATTCACATCTATCTGAAGCGCGACGGCGTGGCGGTGGCGACCAAGCGGAACAAGGTAACCGAGGTCCAGCAGTATCAGTCGCGCGTGCTGAGGGTGAAAAAGTTGCTGGCGACATTCCTCCCGGGCACCGCTCAGATCGTCGACGGCTCGACGCTCAAAGGGTTGATCGCGCTGATTGCATTTCTGGCGTTCGTCGCGGCTGCAATCCTGATCGGGGATCTCGCTCCGGTCGGAGCGCCGTCGACTCTGATGAAGAACATCGTCCGCGTCGTCACCATCGTGCTCGCCATCGCGACGTGGATCGCGGTATCGGTTCCGGTTTACAAGCAGAAGATCGTCTGAGGACACATGGCTCTCGAAGGCACACTCAAGGACTTCAGTCTCGCGGACATCTTCCAGCTGATCGGATTGCAGCGGAAGACGGGAGTCCTCACTCTCCGCGGAAAGGAGGACACCGTCACGGTGACCTTCCTCGAAGGAAGAGTCGTCGCCGCAGATTCGCTGAACAAGCGTCTCGAGAACCGTCTCGGCCGGGTTCTGCTCAAGACCGCGATGCTCACCGAAGAGCAGCTCTCTCGCGCCCTCGAGATCCAGAAAGAGACCCTCCAACGACTCGGATTCATCCTCACCCACTACGGGATCATCTCTCAGGACAACCTTCGAGAAGCGCTTCACCTCCAGATTCTCCAGATCATCTACCGGTTGTTCCGATGGAAGGACGGCGAGTACCACTTCTCGCAGGAGACCACCATCGAGTACGACCGCGACGTGGTCGTACCGATCACGGCCGAATCCATCCTGATGGAAGGCGCGCGGATGATCGACGAGTGGCCAATCATCGAAAAGAGGGTCCGCTCGTTCGACATGATGTTCCGGAAGAAGCTGATCGACCAGGAGATCACGGTCGTCGCCGACGATGATGCGGACGATTTCGATTTCGACGAGACTTCCTCCCGCAAGGCGAAGAAGACTTCCGTCCTCTCGCCGGAGAAGATCCGTATCACCGCCCAGGAGAAGGCGATCTATGATCTGGTGGACGGGACGCTCACCGTCGGGGAGATCGTCGACGGCAGCCGCCAGTCGGAATTCGACACCTGCAAGGGCCTCTACGAGCTGCTCACCCGCGATCTGATCGAGGAAGTGCGGACGAAGGCAACTCCGGTCGTCGAGATGCCCGTCGACCAGACCGCACCGACCGAGATTCCGGAAGTCCTCCCCCTTCCTCTGATCGTTCTCCTCGCTCTGATCGCGCTCGGCTCACTGGTCACCTCGTTCCTCAACCCGCTGAATCACCTCCAGCCCTTCCAGCGCAGGAGCAGCGCGATCGTCGAAACGCAGAAGGCCATCTCCATGCAGCGGCTCGAGTCGGTGCGTCAGGCCATCGAAGCCTACACCCTCACCCATGGAGGGACGGCACCGATCCAGCTCCAGCAGCTCGTCCCGTACTACACCACGGCCCGCATGCTCGAGGATCCCTGGGGGAATACTTACAAGTACCTCCAGAGACCCGACCGCTATCTGGTGATCGGCTTCGGTCCGGAAGGTCGCCCCGACACCGATCTCTTCCTCTCCCACCTGAAGGGCGAGTACCTCAACCCGAGCAGTACGCCTCCCACCGGTGGCATCACCCTGGTCGACTGATCATCCGAGCCGCGCCGTCGCGCGGGCCGTGTGCACTGCTCCCTCCGGGCGCAGCTCGCTCGAGAAGAGGATCACTTCGGGTAGCCGGAACGGCGGCGTCCGGAGCTCTGAGAAAGCGCGCTCGAACGTTTCCGCATCCGAGCGGCTCCATCTCTCCCGAGCCCGCACCACCGTCAGGTGCGGAGTGAACGGCTTCCGGTCGTAGTCGACTCCCTCCCTCTCGAGAGTCTCCCTCACCGCATGCGCGAGCTCGCGGAATCGCTCCTCCGGCGTCAGGCCCAGCCATCCGACTCTGGGTCGTCGTGCATCGGGAAAGAACCCCGAACCCGAGACGTTCGCCTCGAACGCGTCGACCGCGGCGACCGACGAGGAGAGCGACGAGCCGAGCGGAGCGACGATCGATCCCGGCTGATCGCCGAGAAACGCGAGGGTCAGGTGTACGGAATGCGGCCGGAGCCACGAGCCGCGCGGCAGCCGGTTGCGCAGCGGCTTTGCGATCCCCTCGATCGCGTCACCGAGCGCGTCGGGAAGCTTCGTCGCCACGAACAGCCGGAGCGCCGCGGAATCCGTCATCGCGTCACCCGGTCGTTACCGGTTCTCATTTGGGGTGCGGATCCTCCGATCCGCCGCGATGATCGTGTCGTACGGGATGAAGACGGAGGCTGTGACTGAGCGCGAAGCGTCTGTCTGATACGGAGCCTCCGCTTCTGCCACAGGAATCGTCTCGAACCGCTCCGAACACGATTTGCGCGGCGGATGAGAGCATCCGCGCCCCTCGGCGAGTGTGTTTCATCCGGGAGCTCCGCCTCTCCTCTCATTCTTTCTCGGCCTGTCCGGTGAGGAAGCCCGGTGTGAAAATGCGCCGGATCTCCTCTTCCGAAAGAAGCCCCTTCTCTCGAAGCAACTGCGGAATCGGGGTGTGGCGTTTCGCCGATTCCTTGGCGATGGTGGCGGCCTTTTCGTATCCGATGATCGGGTTGAGCGCCGTCGCCAGCGAAGGCGACGTGATGTAGTACTCCTCCGAGCGTTTCCGGTCCGCGGTGATCCCGGACACGCACTTCTGAACGAAGATGGGGAGAAAATTCGCGAGGATCTCCATCGAGAAGAGAATCTCGAAGGCCATCAGCGGCATCATGACGTTCAGCTCGAGCTGTCCCGCCCCGACTGCGTGCGCGACTGCCGCGTCGGCGCCGATCACGTGGAAGCAGATCTGGTTGAGACATTCGACCATCGAGGGATTGACCTTCCCGGGCATGATCGACGAGCCTGGCTGCACCGGCGGCAGCTGAATCTCAGCCAGCCCGGTGAGCGGTCCCGATGCGAGAAGTCTCAGGTCGTTCGAGATTCGCGTGAGCTCGAGCGCCAGATTCCGGAGGGCTCCCGAGACGGCGGCGAGAGGAAGCTGCGACTGCATCGACTCGCGAAGGTCGTGATTCGACGCGAGATCGAATCCGGTGAAGAGCGACAGATAGCGGACCACGGCGTGCCGGTATCCGGTCGGAGTATTGATGCCGGTGCCGGTCGCGGTTCCGCCGATCCCGAGAAGCCTCAACTGGTCGGCCGCGTCTTCCAGCAGGTCGGTGGCCCGGTGGATCGCCGCTCCATACGCCGCGAACTCCTGACCCAGTGTCACCGGAACGGCGTCCTGCAGATGCGTCCTCCCCGACTTGACCACGTCTGCGAGCTCCTCTCCTTTCGCGTCGAACGCGAACGCGAGCATGTCCAGCGCGGGGAAAAGCTCGCGAAGCAGAAGCAGCGTGGCGAGACGCGTCGCGGTGGGAAACGTGTCGTTCGTCGACTGCGCCATGTTGACGTGATCGTTCGGATGGACCGGATCCCAGACTCCGAGCTTTCCGCCGAGACTCCGGTTCGCAAGATTTGCGATCACCTCGTTGCAGTTCATGTTGAACGACGTCCCCGCTCCGGCCTGAAAGACGTCGACGACGAACTCGTCCCGGTATTCGGGATCGATCCACTCGGCGGGAATCCGGTACGGCACCGACCGGAGATCGTCCTCCGGCTCGCCGCTCTTCTGCCGCCCTCCCTTCTTTCCTTCTTTCCTCTGCATCGCGCGAGATCGAGAGAGAGCGCGCGCGAAGGGAAGCGGATCGTCCCCGAGGATCGCATCGCAGGCGTCGGAGATTGCAGTGGCTCGTTTCCGATCGAGCGCCCGCAATTCGTGATTCGCAAGCGCCGCCGCCTTCTTCAGGACGATGTACGCCCGGATCAGGACCGGGTGCTCGCGCAGTCCGCTCACCGGAAAATTCTCCACCGCCCTCTGCGTCTGGGCGCCGAAAAGGGCATTTTTCGGGACCCGGACTTCCCCGAGACTGTCCCGTTCGGTCCGGAGAGGCTTCGAGCGTCGTTGTGCCATCAGAAAGAACCTCCTCTACGCGGAAAATACGGCAGGCCACTCGCATTCTCTTCCGGAAGAAGCGCGGCGCGCAAATCAACCGAGCTCGGCTCCGTAGACTCTCCCGCCGCGGCGGAAATGAGGACGCCGGGCACACTGTTGTGAGATGAGAAATCTGAGTGACATGCTGTCAGATTACTAAATCTCGGAATACAGGTAAGGTAAACCATTGAACATCAATAAACTTACGATCAAGGCCCAGGAAGCGGTGGTCGAGGCGCAGACGCTGGCCCGCGAATCCGGGCATGCGGAATTCACGCCGGAGCACCTCCTGGTGAGCCTCCTTCGCCAGGAGGGAGGTGTCGTCGCACCGATCCTGAACAAGCTCGAAGCGAATCCGTCCGCGATCGAGATGGAGCTGGCGAACGAGCTCGCGCGCCGCGCGCGGGTCGGCGGCGCGGCGTCGGAGCCGATTGTCTCCGCATCGCTCCGCAAAGTCTTCGACGCGGCATTCGCCGTAGCGAACACGTTCAAGGACGAATACGTCTCGACCGAGCACCTCCTGGTCGGCGTGGCGGAAGTGAAGGAATCGACCGCGTCGAAAGTCCTCTCCCGTGCCGGCGTGACCCGCGACGCAATCCTGAAGGCTCTCCAGTCGGTCCGCGGAAACCAGAGGGTCACGGATCAGAACCCGGAAGAGAAATACCAGGCTCTCGAGCGTTACGCGCGCGATCTGACCGAGCTGGCCCGGCGAGGCAAGCTCGATCCGGTCATCGGCCGGGACGAAGAGATCCGCCGCGTGATTCAGGTGCTCTCGCGCCGCACCAAGAACAACCCGGTGCTGATCGGGGAACCGGGCGTCGGAAAAACTGCGATCGTCGAAGGGCTCGCACGCCGGGTCGTCGAAGGAGACGTCCCGGAGGGACTCCGCAACAAGCGTGTAGTCGCCCTCGACATCGGCGCTCTGATCGCCGGCGCGAAGTACCGCGGCGAATTCGAAGATCGCCTCAAGGCAGTGATCAAGGAAGTCCAGGAGTCGGAAGGGGACGTCATTCTCTTCATCGACGAGCTTCACACTCTGGTGGGAGCCGGAGCCGCGGAAGGAGCGATGGATGCGTCGAACCTTCTCAAACCGGCGCTTGCGCGCGGCGAGCTCCGCGCAGTCGGAGCCACCACTCTCAACGAATACCAGAAGTACATCGAGAAGGACGCCGCTCTGGAGCGCCGCTTCCAGCCGGTCTTCGTCGGTGAGCCGTCGGTCGAGGACACCATCGCGATTCTCCGCGGCTTGAAGGAGCGCTACGAAGTCCACCACGGCGTGAAGATCACCGACTCGGCGATCGTCGCCGCGGCCACGCTCTCGAACCGATACATCACCGACCGCTTCCTTCCCGACAAGGCGATCGACCTCGTGGACGAGGCGGCCTCACGTCTGCGGATCGAGCTCACGTCGATGCCTCAGGAGATCGACGAGCTGCAGCGCCGTCTCACCCAGCTGCAGATCGAGAAGCAGGCTCTCTCGAAGGAAGAGAATCCTCTCTCCAAAGAGAGGCTCGCGAAGATCGAGAGCGAGATCGGCGAGATCCAGGAGAAGATCGCCGGACTGAAAGCACAGTGGGAGAGCGAGAAGGGCGTCATCTCGCAGATCAACGAACTGAAACGGCGGATCGAGCAGACTCGCGACGACGCGCAGCGCGCCGAGCGCGACGGCGATCTCAATCGCGCGGCCGAGCTCCGTTACGGCACCATGCCGCAGCTCAACCGGGAGCTCGAAGAAGCGTCCACGCGTCTCGGCGAGATGCAGAAGAGCGGCGGACTCCTGAAGGAAGAGGTCACCGACGAGGACATCGCAGAGATCGTCTCCCGCTGGACCGGCGTCCCGGTGACCCGGATGATGGAATCCGAGATCCAGAAACTGGTCCGGATGGAAGACTATCTCCGGAAGCGGGTGATCGGGCAGGACGAAGCCGTGGTCGCCGTCTCCAACGCAGTCCGTCGCTCTCGCGCGGGCCTCAAGGACCCTGACCGTCCGATCGGCTCATTCGTCTTCATGGGACCGACCGGGGTCGGAAAGACCGAGCTCGCACGCGCGCTCGCCGAATTCCTCTTCGACGACGAGAGCGCGATGATCCGGATCGACATGTCCGAATACATGGAGCGGCACGCGGTGGCTCGTCTGATCGGTGCACCACCCGGATACGTCGGCTACGAGGAAGGTGGCCAGCTCACCGAGGCCGTCCGCCGGCGTCCATATTCAGTGATCCTGTTCGACGAGATCGAAAAGGCGCATCCGGAAGTGTTCAATGTCATGCTCCAGATCCTCGACGACGGGAGGCTCACCGACTCGAAAGGCCGGACCGTCGACTTCAAGAACACCGTCATCATCATGACCTCGAACGTCGGTTCGCAGTTCATCCACGAGTACCAGCAGTCTGCGAAGACCCCGGCGGAGGAAGATGCGATGAAGCGGAAAGTGGAGGAGGAGCTTCACCGCCACTTCCGTCCCGAGTTCCTCAACCGGATCGATGACGTGATCGTCTTCCACGCACTCGGGCGCGAACACCTGAAGCGGATCGTCGAGATCCAGCTCCAGCGGCTCGGAAGGACGATCGCCGATCGAGGTCTGACCCTCGAGGTGAGCGATGCAGCGAAGGAGTTCATCGCTCGGGAAGGATACGATCCCGCGTTCGGCGCGCGGCCTCTGAAGCGAGCGATCCAGAAGATGGTGATCGATCCTCTCGCCATTCAGATTCTGGAAGGGAAGTTCAAACCGGGGGACACCGTCTACGTGAAGTCGAAGACCGGCGAAGGACTCGAGCTCTCCAACACGCCGGATAAAGTCGCGGTGAGCTGAGCGATACCCGATTCCACCGTTCTTGCACGCGTTTTGCGTCGGGACCTCCCGGATCACCCACAGGCGATCCGGGAGGTCAGGCCGATGCTCACGAAACGCTACGCCCTATGGCTCGTCGCGATCGGGATCGTGCTCGGATCCGTCGTCGGATGCCAGAACTCGTCCGGCGAGGCGTCGAACAGCACCACCGGAACCACCAGCGCTCTCGAATCGGAACCGGGAACGGGACCGACCGAAACGGCGACGGCATCGTTCACCGCCGCGAACGAGACGATGGGAACCAACCCCGCCGCCGGCGCAACCACCGCGGTCACCCTCACCAGCTATCGCATCGACATTCCGTCGACCCTTCCTCCCGGCGAGCGGACATTCGTGGTGAAGAACGCGTCGAATATCGTGCACGGATTCGAGATCGACGGTCAGGGCATTCAGGCGGGTGTCGACACGATCCAGCCGGGCAACACCGCCCGGGTCGAGGCGAACCTCGAGAACGGAACGTACCGCGTCTACTGTCCCGTCGATCAGCACGTACAGAAAGGGATGGAGTCGCAGCTTCAGGTCCAATGAACGGAGATCGGAGGTAGAGATCGTGACTGATGTCATCGGAACCGGGGGTCGACGGTCGTACGCGGTATTGAAGCGCGCCGGCGCCGGAGCGTACACCGCTGCGGTGATCTTCGCGGCAGTCTCCCTCCTCGCGTCGGGATGCATCCGCGAGAAGCATCCCGAGAACGACAATCCGCAGCTCACCGGGTCGGGGATCTCGACCGCACTCAGTCCCACCGGAACTCCCGGAACCGCAGAGCGTGGCGAGGACTTCGTCCCGGAGAATCAGAGCGGAAGGAACGTCGACGTTCAGCTCCTCGAATACCGGATCCAGATGCCCGACACGATCCCGCCTGGAGACACCATCTTCCTGATCACGAATGCCGGAAAGGAGAAGCACGGCTTCGAGCTCCAGGGATACGGGCTCGATGCGAAGGTCCCCGAGGAGGTCGAGCCGTCCCAGACTCGTCGGCTCGAGATCGATCTCCAGCCCGGGACGTACACGGTCTCGAGTCCGGCCGGAAGTGATGTCGCAAAGGGGATGAAGACGACGCTGAACGTGGTCAAGGGCGCGCCGGCGCCTCCCGCCACTCCGCCGCCGGCGACGTCGGGGTTCCCGCCGCATCAGCCGGGAAGCACCAGCGGCACGAACGGAAGCTGATCACTCGCGCGAGTGGGTTGCGCGTCCTCGCGCCAAAGTGGGTTGCGCGTCCTCGCGCGAAGTGGGTTGCGCGTCCTCGCGCGATGGCGAGCGGCGTTCCGCCGCGAGCGATGCGGGCCAGCAACGACGCTTCTCGCACTGGCAACAATCCCGTTTGCACCGGGGGAGGAGACACAAACACCATGCACCCTACACCCGCACTCTCTCCGTACCGTTGCATCCATCGCTCCCGGGCATGATGCCGGGGAGCTTCGCTCCGAAGGCGCGACCCACGCGAGCGATGCCGGCCATGCTGAAGTAGGGGTCCTTGGAGGGGTTCTGTGTGGCTTCGTTTCTCCGGTATGATCCCCGCCGATGCCGCTCCACCTCGTCATCGGTGCGATCCTCGCCGCGCTCGTCGGCGTCTCCCTCGGGCTCCTCGGCGGAGGAGGGTCGATCATCACCGTACCGCTTCTGGTCTACGTGCTCGGCGTCGAGCCTCACGCTTCGGTCGGAATGTCTCTCGCGGTGGTCGGGATCACCAGCCTGATCGGTGCAATCGTCCATTTCAGGAGAGGAACCGTCGACGGCCGGACCGGTGCTCTCTTCGCAGGAAGTGGAATGGTCGCCGCGTACTTCGGCAGCCGGCTCACGCGTCTGTTCAGCGATCAGGGACTGATGCTGACGTTCGCGGGGCTGATGATCGTCATCGGAGTGCTGATGCTCTTCCGCCGGGGAACGGCGGATACGGAAGAGACGACGAAGAAGTCTTCTGCGTGGAAAGCCCTTCTCGCTGGCGTCGGAGTCGGAGTGCTGACCGGCGCACTCGGGGTGGGCGGCGGATTTCTGATCGTCCCGGCGCTGGTCTTCTTCGGGGGACTCGGAATGCGTCAGGCGGTGGGGACATCGCTCGTGGTGATTGCGATCAACTGCGCAGCGGGATTCGCGGGCCACTTCGGAGCGGAGGGGCTGGATCTCGGGATCACCGCTCTGGTCGCAGGACCGGCTGCGGCCGGAACGATCGTCGGAGCGCGACTCGCGAACACGATCTCTCCCTCCTCGCTCAGGAAGTCGTTCGCAGTCTTCGTGATTCTGGTCGCGTTCTATCTGATCTGGAAGAACGTCTGAGGTGATTCGCGTCGTCAGCGCCGGCTGAAGCTCCGCACTGCATCGTGCTGTGCCGAGAGACGCTTGTCGAGGCTGGAACAGACGGCGTCGCAGAGGAAGAAGACCGAGTCGTCGAAGAGAGCGTAGTACGCGTTCAGCCCTTCTTTTCGGCGAGAGACGAAGTGGGCGTCGAGAAGGATTCCGAGGTGCTTGGAGATGTTCGCCTGAGTGCCACCGGTCGCCTCGACCAGTTCCGAGACGGTCATCTCGCCGGGCTCCAGAGCGTGGAGAATCTTCAGTCGCATCGGCTCCGCCAGGACGCGGAATCGTCCTGCGATCAGCTCGAAAGCCTGCTCGGTCATTTCACGTCGTTTCTTCATCAGTGATCCGTTCCCGGGACGCCGCTCTTCTCCCCAACATCCGAGCGGTGATCTTTCCTTCCCTCGCGCACCGGAGAGGAGGACAGGCCAGCCCGAAGCTCTCAGGCTGTCTCTGCTGCGGAGACGGATCGCGGCCACCCTGCTGGTCGCGTCAGGAGCCTGCGCGGCAGCAACGGTCCTGCTGCGCAGGCTCTCCGGAACGCGAGAGGCCCTCACTCATTCGATGTCGTTTCGGTCGCGGTCTGCCCCTCTGCCGACGTTTCGACGCCGGCGGAAGGGAGAGGCACGATCATGACTTTGCTCTCGGTGAAGTCGGGGATCAGGATGAGACTTCTGCGGGTGTCGAATCCGATGTCGGCGGGTGAGGCGACGTTGTCGACCACGGTCTGGAACGGCCCCTCGGGCGGTCCTTCGTAGACCGCCTTGCCATCCCAGCTCGACACGAGGAGGTCTTTCCCGAGGGATACCACGCCGTCGAGACTCCCCTTGGGCAGCTGGTGGACGTCGGATTTCTTCCCGTCGTTGATGGCGAACAGCTCATTGCTTCCGAACGTGACCACCCAGATCTTCCCGTCCTCGGCGACGGTGACTCCGTTCGGCCGGTGGAGCTGGTCTCCCGTCGCGAGCTTCTTCAGTTTTCCGTCTTTCGAGATCTCGTAGACGGCATCGGTCCCGGTGCCCTCGAATCCGTTCTTGCCCGCCTTCATGCCGCTGTCCGTCGCGTAGACGGTCCCGTCGGGAGCAGTCGCGAGGTCATTGAGGAACGTGCTGCCGGGAACCGCGATGTCGCCTTTCGGCTCGCCCGTCTTCCGGTCGAATTTGCGAATCACGTCGATGTCGGTTACCCACAGCTCGTCACCGACGATGGCGAGCCCCTTGGGTGCGTCGAGCTTGACGGTTCCCCCGTTGGAGCTGATCCACTTCGCCTCGGGAATCTGGCTGGTCGCAGGAATCTTCGAAATGTACCCGTTGCCGTCTTTGTCCAACGGCTGGCCATTGATGTTGCTCACGAAGTAGACGTCCTGTTCGGGATCGTACAGAACGGATTCCGGAGTGTTGAAGCCCTCCGACAGCGTGACCGGCCGGGCCGTTTGGACGGCAACCGCTTCCGTGCCGGTGGTTCCGTTCGAGGCGGTGTCGGTCCCTTCGACCTTCACCTCCTGCCTGCCGCACGCAACCAGAAGAACCAGAAGGATGGACAAAAGGAGCAGGGGCCGTCCCCCGTTCGATCTCTGCATGCTCGACCTCCTCGGTGATTTCGGGTACGAAACTCTATCGCCGGAAGGTGACCGGATGCAAAAAAACCGACCCTCGCCGGGCTCTGCCGCGTCAGCGTCGCCTCGTCACCGTCGTGCGAAGCTCTTCACCGCTTCTTCTTCGCCGCGGATCTTCTCCCGGAGACTGGAGCAGACGGTCCCGCACAACTCGAGGATGGTCGGATCGACGATCCGGTAAAAGGAGTTCAGACCGTCCTTTCTCTTCTTCACCATTCCCGCTTCGAGAAGGATTCCGAGATGCTTGGAGATGTTCGCCTGCTGAGCTCCGGTGGTCTCCACGATCTCGCCGACGCAGAGCTCCTTCTCGCCGAGTGCGAGAAGAATCCTCAGTCGCATCGGTTCGGCGAAGATTCGAAAACGCCCTGCGATGAGCTCGATCGCGTCATCCGAGAAATCGTGAGTGTCACTCCCGATCTGCATGTTCGTTCGACCTCTTGACATGATCTCTATATTGCCATATAGTGATTTAGTAATCAAGGGCACCCGGCGTTGCCGGGACCGTCCCCCGGAAACAATATTGAGCGGAAGGAATCAGAAGTCATGAACATCGAACGTTATCTTCGACTGATTGCCGGGTCCATCGTCCTGATCAGCGTACTGCTTGGGTATTACCAGAGCCCCTGGTGGTTGCTGCTGACCGGGTTCGTCGCCCTGAACCTGATTCAATCGGCGTTCACCAACTGGTGTCCGATGATCAGCATCCTCCGAAAGCTCGGCGTTCCTCACGCCCAGGCGGCGACGAAGAGCGTCTGAGCCCCGCAGTCCGTCCACATCCGAAACGACCGGAAGCCTTTTCGGGCTTCGTTGGAAGAACCATGAACAGACGATTTGTGAATCGAATCAGCCTCTCCGTCGTCCTGCTGCTGCTACCGCTCGGCACGTACGCCACCGATACTCCGGCAACCGGTCTCTCTCTGCGCGAGGCGGTCGATACCGCTCTCGGAGAGAACCCGGTGTCGGCATCGGCCGCGGCGGGTCAGGAGACCGCGCATGCGCGGCTCCTCCAGGCCCGCACCATGTGGCTCCCCGAGATCCAGCTGACCGAAAACTTCGTGCGGAGTGACAATCCCGTCTTCGTCTTCGGCTCGCTGCTCGAGCAGGGACGCTTCGGTCCGCAACACTTCGATCCGGCGTTCCTCAACAATCCCGACTATCTGAGGAACTACCGGACCAATCTGAACATCCGGTATCCGATCTTCGACCAGCTCCGCCGTTTCACCATGAACCAGCAGGCGGCGATCGGAGTGAAGGCGGCCGACGCACAGTCGGACGGAATCCGCCAGCAGCTGCGGTTCCAGACCATCCGCGCGTACTACGGAGTTCTGGTGGCGGAAGCAGGGAAGAACGTAGCCGACGACGCGGTGCAGATGGCGCAAGCGATGGTCGAGCGGGTTCGGAACAGCTACGAGACCGGGCTGGTGGTCGAGTCGGACTATCTGGCGGCTCAAACCCAGCTCGCCGATTTCCAGCAGAAGCAGATCCAGGCCAACGGGAACCTCCGGATCGCCCAACAGGCACTCGCAGCCGCACTCGGCGAGCCGACCGCGATCGTCCGGCCTCTGAGCGGGACGTTGGTGGATCGAGAGTTCACCATCGCCGACACCCCGGAGCTGGTGAAGACCGCGCTCGCCGACCGCGCCGATGCTCGTGGCGTCCGGTACGGAGAACGGGTGAGTGAGCTCGGCATCCGAGCCGCCGCGGGTCAGTTTCTACCGCGCCTCGACGGCTTCGCGACCATCGGCGCGAGCGGAATCGATCCGACCACCTCGGGACGGGACACCATGGTCGGCGCGATGGTCACCCTGAACGTCTTCGAGCCGGCACGACTCGGTCGTCTGGCCGAAGCGAAGGCCGCCAGGAAGATGGCCACGGCCGAGCGCCGCCGAACCGAGGACCAGATTCGTCTCGAGGTGATCCAGGCGGTGGAAGGCTTCCTCACCGCACGCCAGAGCATCGTCGTCGCCAGCCACGCCGTCGACCAGGCGGCCGACGCGCTCCGGATCGTGCAGGACCGCTACGGTGAAGGTCTCACCACCATCACCGAAGTCCTGCGGGCCGAGACGGCGAACGTTCAGGCGGAGATGAATCTCCTTGCATCGAGAAACGATCTCTACACCGGCTACGCGCGCGTTCTCCTCGCGACGGGCCAATTGAAAGACGTGACCCCATTCGAATCGGAGTGAACGTGACCAGGCAGAACCACGAGTCGAGGACGATGATGAAAAGAATATTGACCACATTCACGATTGCAGCCGCTGCTGTGGCGACACTCGCCTGCAGCGACCACGGCCGGAAAGAAGTCGCGACCACTCCCGTACCCGGCGCAAAGGTCGAAAAGATCTCTCTCAGCCCGGTGAACGACGAGTACGAAGCCGCTGGAACGGTCCGCTCCGCGACCACCAGCATGCTCTCACCGAAGGTCGCCGGCACGGTGACGTCGATTCTGGTGAAAGAGGGCGACCACGTCCGTGCCGGACAGCTCGTGCTCACCATCGACGATCGCGATCTCGCCGCGCAGTTCCGTGCCGCGGACGCAGGCGTCAGCGAAGCACAGGATGCGCTGGACGAAGTCGAACAGGGGATCGCCGCCGCGGAAGCGAACCGGAAGCTCGCCGACACGACGTACGAGCGATTCCGCACCCTTCTCGAACGGAAGTCGGTCTCGCAGCAGGAGTTCGATGAAGTCGAAGCGAAGCACATCGGTGCGGACCGGATGCTCGCATCCATGCTCGCGAAGAAGCAGCAGGTGCTCTCGAAAATCGAACAGGCGAAGGCGGGACGCGCCGGTGCCGCGGCATGGGTCGGCTTCGCTCGGGTCACCTCTCCGATCGACGGCATCGTCACCACGCGTTACGTCGACGTCGGATCGATGACCGGCCCCGGACAGCCGCTGATGCAGATCGAGAACGGACGCCACTACCGGCTCGAAGCGAACGTCGAGGAATCGATGGTCGGAAAGATCCGGGTCGGCGATCCGGTGACCGTCCGGGTCGACGCCTCCGGAAGCGACCTTCAGGGCCACGTCGCGGAGATGGTCTCCACTGCGGATCCGATGAGCCGCAGCTACACCGTGAAGGTCGATCTGCCGAACGACGGCGCCGGGATGGAAAACCTCCGTTCCGGAATGTTCGGGAAGGCCCTCTTCCGGATCGGATCGCGCGACGCGGTCACCGTTCCGACGGAAGCGGTCGTCGAGCGCGGACAGCTGACCGGCGTCTGGATCGTCGACAGCGAAGGCCTGGCCCGACTCAGGCTGGTCAAGACCGGCAAAACGCACGGGGACCGCGTGGAGATCCTCTCCGGGCTCGACCCGAATGACCGGATCGTGACCGGCGGACTCGCCGCGGTCAGCGACGGATCGAAGGTGATCTGAACGAGGTCCGCACCCCGAAGCCCCGGCCAGACACCATCGCCGGAATGAACGCGCCCTTCAAGAGCCAGAACGCACGCAACGTTTCAACGAGGTGATTCAGTGCAACGGAAACTCGGATTCGCGGGACGTCTCGCCCGCTCTTTCATCGATTCGAAGCTGACGCCGCTCATCATCGCCGCGTCTCTTCTCCTCGGCCTCGGCGCCGTCTTTCTCCTCCCCCGGGAAGAGGAGCCTCAGATCGTCGTTCCGATGGTGGACGTCTTCGTCGGCATGCCCGGCTCCAGCGCCAGGGAGATCGAGCAGCGGGTGACTCGCCCCATGGAGAAACTCCTCTGGGAGATCCCCGGCGTCGAGTACATCTACTCGACCTCCTCCCCCGGGATGTCGATGGCCATCGTTCGCTTCAAGGTCGGCGAGAACGAGGAGAATGCCCTCGTCCGGCTCAACGACAAGCTCCATGCGAACTCGGATCAGATCCCTCCGGGTGCGATGCCGCCTTTGATCAAGCCTCGCTCGATCGACGACGTGCCGATCCTCGCGCTCACGCTCTCCAGCGGACGCTATGATCACTACACCCTCCGGCGCGTCGCCGCGCAGCTTCACGACCAGATCAAAGAGATTCCCGACGTCTCCGAGGTGAAGATCATCGGTGGACAGCAGCGCCAGCTCCGCGTCCTTCTCGACGAGGGACGGATGGCCTCCTTCCACGTCGCACCGGCGATGCTCGTCCCTCTGCTTCAGCAGACCAACCGTCAGATGCAGTCCGGAAGCTTCGCATCCGGAAACCGCGAGTTCGCCGTACAGACGGGCGGCTTTCTCAATACCGCCGACGATGTCGGCAGCGTCGTGGTAGGAGCGTTCAATCAGAAGCCGGTCTACCTTCGCGATATCGCGAAGATCGTCGACGGCCCCGCCGAACCGGCCGACTACGTTTTCTTCGGCAAGGGTGCGGCGAGTGAATCGGCATCGGCGGCAGACAGCTCCGGAGTCGATCCGGCAGTCACCATCTCCGTCTCGAAGCGGAAGGGAACCAACGCGATCGAGATCGCCGACAAGGTGATCGAAAAGGTCGACGGTCTGAAGGGCAACCTCATTCCGTCCGACGTGAACGTGACCGTGACCCGCAACTACGGTAAGACTGCGGAAGAGAAGTCGAACGAGCTCCTCTTCCACATGCTGATCGCGATCGCCTCGGTGACGCTGCTGATCTGGCTCACCCTCGGGCTTCGCGAGTCCGGCATCGTCGCCACCGCCATTCCGGTCACTCTCGCCCTGACCCTGGCGATCTTCTATCTCACCGGATACACCCTGAACCGCGTCACCCTCTTCGCCCTGATCTTTTCCATCGGCATCCTCGTCGACGACGCGATCGTGGTGGTCGAGAACATCGTCCGTCACTACCGGCTCCCGGAGAATCGGAACCGGCCCATCATCGACGTGGCGGTGGAGGCCGTGGACGAAGTGGGAAACCCGACCATTCTCGCGACGTTCACCGTCATCGCCGCCATCATCCCGATGGGATTCGTGCGCGGACTGATGGGACCCTACATGCGTCCGATTCCGGTCGGCGCCTCCGCAGCGATGATCTTTTCGCTGATGGTCGCGTTCGTGGTCACCCCGTGGGCGAGCCTGAAGCTCCTCAAGAAGAGCCGCGACGGTGCGGCACACGGAGAAGGCGCGATCATCCGCGTCTACCGGCGGGTGATGAACCCGCTCATCGAAGACTCGAAGTGGCGGAATCGTTTCCTGTTCGGGGTGGTCGCACTCCTGCTCGTGGCAGTCTCACTCTTCGCCCTGAAGCTGGTCCGGGTGAAGATGCTTCCCTTCGACAACAAGAGCGACTTCCAGATCGTGGTCGACATGCCGGAGGGAACCACACTCGAACAGACCGCAGCGGCCACCCGGGCCATCGCAGACTACGTCCGGACCGTACCCGAGGTGACCGACTTCCAGATGTACGTCGGCACTTCGTCGCCTTACAACTTCAACGGTCTGGTACGTCACTACTTCCTCCGGCAGGGACCGAACGTGGCCGACATCCAGGTCAATCTTCTTCCGAAGGGCGACCGGAGTGCGCAGAGCCACGACATCGCGAAGCGCATCCGCCCCCGGGTCGATGAGATTGCGTCGAAGTTCGACGCGAACGTCAAGGTCTCGGAGGTTCCGCCCGGCCCGCCGGTATTGCAGACGCTCGTCGCCGAGATCTACGGTCCCGACTACGACCGGCAGCGCGAAGTCGCGCGCCAGGTGGAGGATATCTTCCGCAAGACTGACGGCGTGGTCGACGTCGACTCGTACGTCGAAGACGACCAGCCCGAGTACCGCTTCGCGATCAACCGGGAAAAGGCGGCTCTCGACGGCGTCACGCCCGAACAGATCTCCGCCACTCTCCGTATCGCGCTGAGCGGAATGGAGACCGGAATTCTGCATCAGGCGAAGGAACGGGAAGACGTACCGATCGTCCTGCGCCTCCCACGGGAAGAACGCTCCAGCATCGCGGACCTCCGCGCGATTCCGGTGATGGGGAGTCAGGGGAACGTCGTGCCGCTCGGTGAGCTGGTGAACATCGAGAAGACCACCGCCGAGAAGAGCATCTATCACAAGAATCTGATGCCGGTGGTCTACGTCACCGGAGACGTGGCCGGCAAAGAAGAGAGTCCGGTCTATGCCATCCTGAAAATGAACCGGCAGCTCGACGAGCTCCAGCTCCCCGAGGGTTACAGGCTGGGGCGGTACGTGGCGAGCCAGCCGTTCACCACCAGCCAGCTCGCGATGAAATGGGATGGCGAGTGGCACATCACATACGAAGTCTTCCGGGACCTCGGGCTGGCCTTCGCCGCGGTTCTGATCCTGATCTACATCCTGGTGGTCGGATGGTTCCAGTCGTTCAAGACTCCGATCGCGATCATGGCCGCGATTCCCTTCTCTCTGGTGGGGATCCTCCCGGCCCATGCCGCGATGGGAGCGTTCTTCACCGCAACCTCGATGATCGGGTTCATCGCCGGCGCGGGGATCGTGGTTCGAAATTCGATCATCCTGGTCGACTTCATCGAGCTGCGGCTCGAACAGGGAATGCCGCTCAAGCAGGCGGTGATCGACGCCGGCGCGGTCCGCTACAGGCCGATGATGCTCACCGCGGCGGCGGTCATCATCGCCGCGACCGTCATCCTGTTCGATCCGATCTTCCAGGGGCTGGCGATCTCGCTCATGGCGGGCGGAGTGGCGTCTCTCCTGCTGTCGCTTCCGACCGTTCCGATCCTCTATTACCTGATGGAACGACGTAAATACGAGGAAGCCAAACATCCTTCGCGAGCTCCGGCGCCGAATGTCGAGGAAGAACTGCAACCGGCGGGAGTGGAGTGACGTCCGGCGCTCCGGACCCTAAATTGGAGATGTCATGGAAAACTTCGAACCGAAAAAAATTCTCGTCCCCACGGACTTCAGCGACCTCGCGACGCATGCTCTCGAGTTCGCGCAGATGATCGCGACGCGCTACGGCAGCTCGATCTGTCTGCTGTACGCCGACCCGTTCCTCCCTCCTCCCTACTTCACCTCTCTCCAGGCCGAGGAGCTGGCTGAGAGTCTGGAGAAGTCGAAGGAGCTCGCCGCGGAACAGCTGCGCGAATACGCACGGCGCCACGTCGGTCCCTCGATCCCGGTGCAATCGCTGATCATGGAGGACGTCCCGTTTCCGGCCATCACCAACGTGGCGGAGAAAAGGAACGTCGATCTGATCGTGATGGGAACTCACGGCCGCAGCGGCTTCAGCCGGATCATGCTCGGTTCCGTCACCGAGCGTGTATTGCGAGAGACCGACCGTCCCGTTCTCACTGCCCGTTCCGACGGCGCGGGAGAAGTGGCTCCTCCGCGACGAATCGTCTGCCCGGTGAATTTCTCCGAGGTGGCTCACGATTCGCTCATCCACGCGGTCTCGCTCGCCCGCACGTTCGGCTCCGAGCTCTATCTCCTTCACGTGGTCGAGCCTCATTCCGATGTGCCGCACGACGAGGAGATGAAGCGGATCTGTGAGTGGGTTCCAAAAGATGTCGCGCGCAACTGCCACTTCCAGGACCTCACCATGGAGCACGACCCGGCGGAACGGATCATCCAGTACGTCCGGGAGGTCGCGGGTGATCTCGTGGTCGTCGGCGCACAGCACCGTCGTTTCTCCGATGCGACGGTGATCGGTTCGACCACCGTCCGGCTCACCCGGCATTCCCCCGCTCCCGTGCTCACCGTCGTACGCCGGGCGGAAGCAGCCACCCGGGCCGCCTGACGGCAGTGGATCGGAATTTGCGACGTCACGGACTCGTCGGCTCCCGACAGACCCTGCGTGGGAGGAAATGACTTCATGCACGACCGGGTATTCGATCCGGCAAAGGCACACAAGCTCGAAGATCCGGAACGGACGAAATGGCTTCCGATCGATCCGATCCTCGATCGGTTCGGAATCCGCGACGGTGACGTGATCGCGGACATCGGCGTAGGAACCGGGTACTTCGCGATTCCGATGGCCCGGCGGACTCCGAACGGACGGGTGATCGGAGTCGATCTCCAGCCGGAGATGCTGGAGCTGTTTCGACGGAAGCTCGGCGACGCCGCGGCGCCGTCGAACGTCGAGACGCGACTCGGCCGCGCGGACGCGACCACGCTCGGCGACCACTCCGTCGACGTCGTTCTCCTCGCGAATCTCTGGCACGAGATCGACGATCTCGACGCGGCCACGAAGGAGATCGAACGGATCCTCCGCCCCGGCGGAACGCTGGCGATCCTCGACTGGCGTCCCGACGTCCAGCAGCCGCCCGGCCCTCCCCTCGATCATCGGATTCCATCGCGCGATGCGCGGGAACGGATCGAGCGTCACGGATTCCGGGAGGCCGCCGAAACGAATCTGGGCGAGTACAGCTATCTCGTCACTGCGAAAGCACCGGAGAGAGAATCACGATGAGCCGCTGCTGCAACGACATCCTTCGAAAATGCCGCCTCTGCGGAACCGTATTCGAAGCGGGCGTCGCCGACCCCTCTCCGACCGGAGAGCCGCGCTGTCCGCAGTGCGGATTGTGGGAGAGCGACGAGGTCGAGTCGTCCGGGCGCGAGGAGACGGTCATCCGCCACGAGACGAAATTCAGGTGAGGTTACTGAGGCGCGGCGGTCGCCGCGTGAGACGACTGAAGCAGGAGGTGAATCATGGCCCAGAGCACCGAGAACATCAGCAAAGAGCAATACGGATACAGCGTGACCATCGATCTTCCTTACGACAAAGCGGTGGAGAAAACGAAAGCAGCGCTGAAGGATCAGGGCTTCGGCGTCCTCGCCGAGATCGACGTGAAACGCACCATGAAGGAAAAGCTCAATGCCGACTTCGAGCGTTACGTCATCCTCGGCGCGTGCAACCCGCCGCTTGCCCATCAGGCGCTGACGAACGAGCCGCTGATCGGGCTTCTCCTCCCCTGCAACGTCATCGTGAGGGAGGTCGACGCGAAAACGTCCCAGGTCGCCGCGATCGACGCGAAGAAGATGCTCAGCGTGGTCGGCAATCCGGGGCTCGATCCGGTGGCTGAGGAAGTGAACACGAAGCTCAAGAAAGTGCTGGAAGCGCTGTAAGGTCGAGGCTCGGGGCTCGAGCCTCGAGGTTCGGCGTTCGGTGGGGCCGCCACGGCTCGAGCCGTGGCGTGCTTCCCGTTTCGCGCTGCTCGCGTAAATCGGCAATCCGAAACGATTCTCGACACCGGACACCCGTGTCGCAATGACGTCAGGGCGGGAGCCCTGACTCCCCTCGGCTCGATGCGGCAGGCGGGACAGAGCTGACGCCTACTTCGCGTCGTCCGCGCTCATGCCGTACGCGTCGCGCAGCACTTCGATCGGGTGCGCCGGCTGCGTTCCGAGCTCCTCGAGGACGTTGAGCCCCGCCAACATGCAGTCGGAGATCATCCGGTCCGCGTTCGCGTTCTTCATTCCCGCGCAGAGCTTGCCCGCACACTGCCGTGACTTCGTGTAGTACTCCTTCTTCAGCCCCCACGTCCCGTCGACCGCGGAGCACTGCTCCACCGCCTCGACCGACGTCTCCGGAATCGCGCCAAGCACCTGCCGGAACGGCTGCCCGATGTTCTGTGCGCGGAGATGACACGGGATGTGGTACGCGAGCTTCCCCTGCGGAACGCTGAAGCTCGTGTCGAGCCGCCCCGCCGCCTTTTCCTTCGCGAGATACTCGCCGATGTCGAACGTCTTCTCGGCGACCGCCTTCGCTTCTTCCGTCCCGAGAAGATCCGGCCACTCTTTCTTGATGACGTATCCGCAGGTCGGGCCGAGTACGAGGATCGGCACGCCTTCTTTCACCAGCGGGTAGAGGACATCGACGTTCTTCCGCGCGTTCGCCACGGCGAGATCGACGTCTCCGCCGTCGAGTGCCGGCATCCCGCAGCAGACCTGCCGTGGGCGGAGGACCGTCTTGCCGTTCCGTTCGAGAACCTGAACCGCGGCAATGCCGATGTTCGGGTAGTTGTAGTTGACCGAACACGTCTCGAAGATCGCGACGCGATTCTCTCCCGCAACGTTCGGTTGGCGATGACGCTTCATCCATTTCTCGAACGTTTCGGTCGCGAATTCGGGAAGCATGCGATCGCGATGAATTCCCACCGTTCTTTCCATCAGCACGCGCACCACCCTCTGGCGGTTCATCCAGTTGACGAATCGCGCGAGCGGACCGGTGGACCGCCGCGCGCTGAGATCGGGATTGCCGAGAAAGCGATCCGGCAACGTCACCCCTGCGCGCTTCGCCCGGGCGGCTTTCGCCCGCAGCATAAGGCGCGGGAAGTCGAGCATGAACTTGTGCGGCGGGGTGTAGGGGCACTTCACGTAGCAGAGCTTGCACTGGTAGCAGAGGTCGACCACTTCATCGAGCTCCGGCTTCGTCAGCGCATCCACTTCCCCTTCGCCACTGCGCTCGTGCCGGTCGATCGCGTCGAAGAGAGAGGGAAAGGAGGGGCAGTAGTTGAAGCACATCCGGCAGGTGTGACAGACGTCGAACACCCGTCGAAGCTCGGCTTCGACTTCGTTTTCATCGTAGAACTTCGGATCCCGGAGGTCGTACATGGTCAGGCCGTCTGTTCCGATTCGTCCAGATCGCGCAGCAACGCAGCGACCGTCTCCGGCGGGATCTCGCTGCGGTGCTCGTACTGAGGATGGTCGATGACCGCGGTGAGTTTCTTTCCCTCTTCCAGGGCTTTCAGCTGTTTCTCGTCGAGCGGGATGCGAACGAACTGGACCGAGCTGACCCGGTCATCGTCGAGCTGCCTCCGGTCGAAGTATCCCTCCGCGCGCCCCGCGCCTTCGATCTCCAGCCCGAGATGGTTCTCCACGCCGAGAAGATTCTCGAGGTGGACCGCCCGCTCCTGCGGCTCCGGAAATTCGAACATCAGCGTCGCAGAGAGCTCGGCAGGTGCCGGAAGAAGATCGCTGTAGGAATCGATCTCGTGCTGCACCTCGACATCTTTTGCGATCCGCTCTGCGCGCAGCATCTCCTGGATCTGATAGCGCACAGTCTCGCGGTTTTCGAACGAGAGAGTGGCGTTGGGGCCGATGCTCACCCTGCGGATGTGACGGGCCTGGATCGCGGACGGACGGATCTGGTCGCGACGGCGCTCGTAGTCGCCGAGGTCGAGGATCTCGCTGCGGTCGACGGTGTTCCTTCTTCGTTCGGTCATGAAAAGTCGAACTCCTCCGGTGGGCGGGGAGGAGAGGATGCCCCCTCTCCTCCCCGATGCCATCCTGTTCCTGCAGGACGACTCCTTGCCTCGCTTCGTGCTCCTCGGGTATCTACCCGATCGAATCGAGTCCTTTCTGGAAGCGGCCGGCGTGAGATTTCTCGGCACGGGCGAGCGTCTCGAACCAGTCCGCGATCTCGGAGAATCCCTCGTCGCGGGCGGTCTTCGCCATTCCCGGGTACATGTCCGTGTACTCGTGCGTCTCGCCGGCGATCGCGGCCTTCAGGTTCACCTTCGTCTCGCCGATGGGAAGACCGGTGGCGGGATCGCCGACGACCTTCAGATAGTCGAGATGTCCGTGCGCGTGTCCGGTCTCCCCTTCCGCCGTGTCGCGGAAGAGACCGGCGACGTCCGGATGCCCCTCGACGTCGGCCAGACGTGCGAAATAGAGGTAACGGCGGTTCGCCATCGATTCTCCAGCGAACGCCTCCTTGAGGTTGTCGAACGTCTTGCTTCCCTTCAGCTCGGCCATGATGTCCTCCTCCTTTTCCTGCCGTCGACCAGTTATTTGTGGAGAATCATTCTCCGTCTGCTGTCAAAAAAATTTCGTCATCGTTTCGACTTCCGGCTGCAGGGTTCACAGACGCCGGTGATCCGGATGCTGATCTCCCGCGGCACGAATCCGGCCATTTTCGACGGGAGAAGTCGGTCCAGACCGTCATCGTAGTAATCCATGATCTTGTGGCACGACGAACAGACCAGGTGGTGGTGCTGGTGCATGTTCGCGTCGTAACGCCTGGTCTCGCTGCCGACTGCGACCTCCCGCACCAGCCCGAGGCCCTCGAGGGTGTCGAGCGTCTTGTAGATCGTGGCGAGGGAGAGGGACGGCATGGAGCGACGGACCCGGCGGTAGAGCATCTCCGGCGAGGGATGCTCGCGGCTCTCGAGGAGCGCCTTGTAGACGGCCATCCGTTGAGGGGTCATGTTCATCCCGGCCTCGCGACAGCGGCGGCCGAGATCGTCCATGCATTCCTTCACGATGGTGGCGGATCGTTCCATTTGGAGAATGATTCTCCATTTGCGGAGAATTGTCAATAGGAGAGAACAATGCTAAAAGGAGCGGTCCGGACCGGACCCGTCCATGTCGACACTCGGCTATATTCTCCTCTTCTCCTTCATCGGCAGCATCGTCTCGCTGGTGGGAGGCGTGGTCCTCCTCTCCCGTGAAGGATTCGCCGAGAAGCTCGGGAGCGTCCTCGCGCCATTCGCGGCCGGGACGCTTCTCGGCACCGCATTCCTCGATCTCCTCCCCGAGGCGCAGCGCGTGAGTAACGGATGGAACGTCTTCGCCCTGACCCTCGCCGGAATCGTGGTCTTCTTCATCCTGGAACGATTCGTCCGGTGGTTTCACCACCATCATGAGCACACCCACGAGCACGGCCCCGAGCACGTGCACGCGGATCCCTGTCCTCCCGACGAGGATTCGGTGACCATTCCGCTGATCGTCTTCGGCGACACGGTGCACAACTTCATCGACGGTATCGTGATCGCCGGGACGTTCCTCATCAGCATTCACCTCGGCATCGTCACTTCCATCGCCGTGGCAGCTCACGAGATCCCGCAGGAGATCGGTGACTTCAGCATCCTTCTCCATCGCGGTCTGTCGCGAACGAAAGTGCTCGTGTTCAACGTCGTCTCGGCCCTCGCGACCATGGTCGGCGCGGTCGCCACGTACTTCATCGGAAAGGCCGTGGTCGGCCTGATGCCGATCTTCATCTCGCTCACCGCCGGATTCTTCATCTACATCGCCTCGTCCGACATCATCCCGGAGATCCACAGTCACCGGCGGCGGGGGTTCGCCCTGGTCGAGACGGTGGCACTCCTCGGCGGGATCGCAGCGATCTGGACCGCGGTCGCGTTCCTCGACTGAGCGCCGGGAAACGTCGAGCTCACGCACTCTCCGCCAGCGTCGGTCGAGTCGATCCGTTCCGCAGGTCGGCCACCGCGATCCTTCCTGCTCCATCTTCGTCCGGCTGCACCAGCGCAATCCGGTCCTGGTCGAGCCACGCCGCTTCGATGCATTCGATGCTGAATGCCGCCGCATCCGGACCGCCGGCGCGCAGCAGATGCCTTCCGTCGCAACTCGCCGCCGCCACTTCCAGAGTGGCCGGGTCGCGCCAGTTCAACTGCAGACCCGACCCTTCGCCGAGATCCGAGAGCGCCTGCATGTCGATGGCGCCGTGGTCCGGAGGGGCGAAGCGAACCGCTGTACCGCTTCGAAAGAGGGAGAGACGATCCATGTCCGCGCCCTCACCTCGCCGTACGAGAGAATCTGTCCGGTGGGAAACTCCAGTGCCGTCTCATCAATGGACGCCGTCAAGGCGGGAGGAGGAATGACCGAGTCTCCGACCGGACGCCCACATGAGACGACGAGCAACAGCGCAAAAAGAATCGCCGCAACGGCGCGGAGTCTCACGGTCGGGATTGTAATCCCGCGGAACGGGGAGATCCGTCGTAGAATCGGATCATCCCGGCATATTCGATCAGGGGATCCCACCCGGCGTAACTCCGCTCGCCGGGCGGGCATCAGAGAATCCGAGACCGCATGAAGAGGCTGGACAAGAAGCATCCGCTCGCGATCCGCTGGTTCCACTGGATCAACGTTCCGATCCTGTCGCTGATGGTGGTGAGCGGGCTCCTGATCTACTGGGCCTATCCCGTCTACCGCATCGCAATCGGTGACTTCACGCTCGCCAGGCTCACCGTCTCTCAGGACATTTACCGCTCCCTTCATGTGAACAACCGGCTGGCGATGGGAATGGCGTGGCACTTCTTCTTCATGTGGCTGTTCGCGGTGAATGGACTTCTCTACGTCCTCTACACCGCGATCTCCGGAGAATGGCGCGAGCTGGTTCCGAGCCGCCGCTCGTTCGCCGAGGCGTGGCGGGTGCTTCTCCACGACCTCCACATCCGGAAGGAGCCGCCGCCACGAAGGAAATACAACGGCGCACAGCAGATCGCCTACACCGCGATCATCGTGATGGGTGCCGGCTCCCTGATCACCGGTCTCGCGATCTACAAACCGGTTCAGCTCTCCTGGCTCGTGGCGATCCTCGGCGGGTATCCGATGGCTCGCTTCTTCCACTTCTGGCTCACGGCCGGCTACGTCGCATTCTTCGTCATTCATGTCGCGCAGGTGATCCGAGCAGGGTGGAACAATTTCCGGGCCATGATCATCGGCTGGGAAATGGTCGAGATCGCCGATCCGGTTCCACCCGAACCGGAATCCGAAGAGCCGGAGTCCACGCCCGCATCGAGCGTGGCGACGGAGGCACGATGACGGAAGACACCAAAGAGCCGGAACCGGAAGAAGCCGATGGGACGGAAGAACCGACTCCTCCCGAGCCGGCGCAGTCGGAAGCCGCCAGGCGGGCCGCGGAAGAGGCGGAAGTCGAGCGGCGTCTCCGGCGGATGAGCCGCCGCGGCTTCGTCACCGCAGCCATCGCCGTCGGCACCGGCTACGCGGGTTGGAAGTGGTTGATGCACCAGCCGCGCGACGGGGGAGTCCAGGAGCCATTACGCCGGGTACTGGAAGCGAACGAGAAGATCGCCGAGGCCTACTTCGATCCGAAGCGGCTCGCTCCCGAGCTTCCGCTCGAACGGGCCGCGGCACGACCGCGGATCAACGGGCACCTCGGGCTGGATCGAAACGCGGACCATTCGAACTGGAGGCTGCGCATCGAGGGGATGCCGCGCGGTGATACCGCAGACCTGACCCTGGACGAGATCCGAAGATTCCCGCGCCACGAAATGGTCACCGAGTTCAAATGCATCGAGGGATGGAGCATGGTCGTGCACTGGACCGGAGCGAGGCTCTCGGAAGTGATGGCGAAGTTTCCTCCGGCATCACGCAGCGGGCGGCGGCCCGACCTGCAGAACCGGAACGATCTGGCCCGGTACGTCGCGATGGAGACTCCCGGACGCGGTTATTACGTCGGCCTCGACATGGCGAGCGCTCTGCATCCTCAGACTCTCCTGGTCTACGAGATCAATCGGCAGCCGCTCTCCTGGGAACACGGCGCGCCGCTCCGTCTCGCCATTCCGGTCAAGTACGGGATCAAGAACATCAAGCGCATCGCGACCATCCGCTACACCGACATCCGCCCGCCTGATTTCTGGGCCGAACGCGGATACGACTGGTACGCGGGGCACTGATGTAGCTCCGCTCGAGCCTGTCGAGTCACGCGAAATGCGTCGTGGATGCGATCCGCGGTTCTCCGCGTCGTCTGCGGTCGCAGCAAAACTGCCGATCTCCAAGCCCGCATTTCGAACTCTTTCGGGAACAGCGATTCACGCGAGCCCGAAGGGCGTCACTTTGTTTAGCCTCCGCCGTCAGGCGGAGGTTCAGGGTTCCGGAATTCAGGTGCGGAGCCCCCATGAGGGGGCGGCACCTCGCTGCGCCGCGAGGCGATCCCCTGAACGTCGAGCAGCGGTCAACGAGTGGCGCCCTTCCACGAGAAACGCCTCGTGGATACGATTCCCGCGAGCCGCGGAGCGATTCCGCCTCACGCCCCTGCAGGTTGTGCTTCGACCTTCGAACGCCGCCTTCCGAGCCGGCTCCCGATCAGGACGCCGATCGCACCGATGAACGGAACGGCGAACTGATACCAGTCGGGCTCCACCGCGTAGCTCGCCGCCTCGAATGTCGAGATCTGCGGGATCGGCTTCGGCGGGACAGGATGTACGAGCCGGAGCGAGATGAACGCCAGAGTGAGGCCGAGAACCAGAACGATCCCCGCGAGGACCCGCGGCGCGACTTCGCCTCGTGCGATCTTCACCGCGATCCATCCGCCGAGAACCGCCGCGAGCAGATCGAGCGGAAGAGTGATCGCGATCCATCCCGGAGTGACGTCGGTCGTTCCCGCCTTGAACGCGAACTGGTAGCCCACCACCATCCAGGTGAGACTGAACGTGATCATGATGAAAAGAGCCATCGACACATAGCCAGCAATCACGGCGATCGTTCCGCGAATCATCGCCCCCTCCTTTCGTGAAGGAGAAAGTATACGGGGATTCGCGCGATTCGCATGACGTCGGGTGCGCTCCTCTCGATGACCGGATCACCGACGCTCCACGATCCCGCTCTCCTTCGCGCCTGCGCAGAACGCCTGATTCTGCGATCGACTACAATTCTCCGGTCCAAGGAGGAAGCATGAAACTTCGCACCCTTGCAGCGCTTTCCACCCTCGCCCTCGTCCTCCCGCTGTTCGCCGCCGATTCCGAACCGATGCCCGGCTTTCTCGGCAACCACGCGGCGGCCCAGCGGCAGCTCGAATCGAAGTTCGACTCCTCGCTCGACGCGAAGGATCTCGACGCCTGGATGAAACGGCTCTCGGCGAAACCGCACCACGCCGGATCGCCGTACGGGAAAGAGGACGCCGACTTCATCGCATCGCTCTTCCGTTCGTGGGGCTACGACACGGCGATCGAGGAGTTCCAGGTGCTCTTTCCGACACCGAAGGAGCGTCTGGTCGAAGTCGTCTCTCCGGAACGCTTCACGGCGAAGCTCGACGAGCCTCCGGTCCGTGACGACGCGAGCTCCCTCGTGCGCGAGGACATGCTCCCTCCGTACAACGCGTACTCCGCGGACGGCGACGTCACCGCCGACGTCGTCTACGTCAACTACGGCATCCCCGCGGACTACGAGAAGCTCGCCGAGATGGGAATCGACGTGAAGGGAAAGATCGTCGTCGCCCGCTACGGCGGCTCGTGGCGCGGGATCAAACCGAAAGTCGCCGCGGAGCACGGGGCACTCGGCTGCATCATCTACTCCGACCCGCGGGACGACGGCTACTTCGAAGGCGACGTCTACCCGAAAGGGTCGTGGCGCAACGAGAACGGCGTCCAGCGCGGCTCGGTCGAAGACATGCCGCTCTATCCGGGTGACCCGCTCACCCCGGGAGTCGGCGCGACGCCGGACGCGAAGCGTCTCGCTCTGAAAGACACTCCCGTGCTCACGAAGATCCCCGTCCTCCCCATCTCCTACTCCGACGCACTCGGAATCCTCCGGCAGATGGACGGACCGGTCGCGCCGGAATCGTGGCGGGGCGCTCTCCCGATCACGTACCACGTCGGCCCCGGCCCGGCGAAAGTCCACCTGAAAGTCGCGTCCAACTGGAACACCGTCACCATCCACGACGTCATCGCGAAGATGCGCGGCGCCGAGCGGCCGGACGAATGGGTGGTCCGCGGGAACCATCACGACGGATGGGTGTTCGGTGCGGCCGATCCCCTCAGCGGTCAGGTGGCAATGCTCGAAGAGGCGAAAGCGATCGGCGCACTCGCGAAGAATGGATGGAAGCCGAAACGCACCATCATCTACGCGGCGTGGGACGCCGAAGAGCCCGGCCTGATCGGGTCGACCGAATGGGTCGAGACGCATGCGTCCGAGCTCGCGAAGCACGCGGTCGCCTACATCAATTCGGACTCGAATGACCGCGGGTTCCTCTACGTCGGCGGCTCACACACACTCGAGCACTTCATCAACGACGTCGCCCGCGACGTGACCGACCCGGAGAAACAGATCAGCGTCTTCGAGCGCGCTCGCGACAGGCGCCTGGTCGGAGCCTCCGAAGCGGACAAGAAGCTCCTCCACAGCCAGCCCGATCTCGCCATCTCCGCCCTCGGCTCGGGATCCGATTACACCCCGTTTCTTCAGCACCTCGGCATTGCCGCTCTGAACATCGGATACGGCGGCGAGAGTGACGGAGGCGACTACCACTCGATCTACGATTCATACGAGCACTACAAGAGGTTCGGTGATCCGACGTTCGAGTACGGCCTCACGCTCGCGAAGACGGGTGGGCGCGCAGTGCTCCGTCTCGCCAACGCCGACGTCGTTCCTTTCGGGTTCTCGAACTTCGCCGATACCGTGCAGCGCTATGCGAACGAAGTGTCGAAGCTCGCCGACAGGATGCGGGAAGAGACGATCGAGCAGAACAAGCTGATCGAGGATGGGACGCTCGCCGCGGTCTCCGATCCGACCAAAACGTACGTCGCCCCGGCACCGAAGGATCCGGTGCCGTATCTGAACTTCGCACCGCTGCAGAATGCCGTGGTGCGGCTTCGCGACGCCGCGGACGCGTACCAGAAGAGAGCGGCGAAGTTCGATGCGCAGGCGAATGTCCCACCGGCCGCCCTTCTCGAGAAGCTCGATCAGGTGCTCTACACGAGCGAACGTACCCTGACCCGGCCGGAGGGACTGGAGGGACGTCCCTGGTTCCGCCACCAGATCTACGCTCCGGGGTTCTACACCGGATACGGCGTGAAGACTCTTCCCGCGATTCGCGAATCGATCGAGCAGCGAGAGTGGAAGAAGGCCGCCGCCGGAATCGATACGGTCGCCGAGACGCTGGATGCGTTCACGGCCGAGATCCGGAAGGCGACGGAGATGATGAAGTAGCCGGTGTCAGATACGACAAACGCAGCAATCAAACCGAGGAGCGCAGGCTTTCACGGCCTGCGCTCCTGATCACGCGCGGAGGGATCCGGC
Source organism: uncultured Acidobacteriota bacterium (assembly GCA_963741955.1). Lineage (GTDB taxonomy): Bacteria > Acidobacteriota > Thermoanaerobaculia > Gp7-AA8 > Gp7-AA8 > CAVUKB01. The sequence goes on along the minus strand of CAVUKB010000007.1, from coordinate 764,081 downwards.
CCTGGGATCCCGTTCTTCGCACTGACGAACGTTCCTGCCGCTTCTGACACGTCGCTGGTGATGCGCCGATCCGCTTTCTCGCCATGATCTGCGCGGCGGATTGCAAATCCGCACTCCTGGCCCGAGGGCCCGAACTTCTTAAGCAAAATCCGCGTGTCAGCCGGGAGTCGGCGCGAGCACGCTGGGCAGCGAAGGATCCCCTCTCCGAGGGGCGCCACGGCTCCCGCCGTGGCCGCGCAGATCGCCTTCAGAACGCAACGAGACGACACCTGCGGCAGATGCGCAGTAACTCCGCGCATCTGCTCTGCGAACACCGGCAGTGCCCCTTAAGTTCGGGCCATTGCTCCTAGGAGTCTGCGCGGCAGAGATGGTGTGAGAAATGCGAACTGGCGCCATGCGAGCGAGACGCTCGCACCACGCACGAGGAACGCCGGCATCCCCGACAGGATCTCGCCGCCGAATCGGGCTCAGGCACGCCAATGCCGCGCCCGCTGCACACATCTTGCATCTTTCAGCAGGAGAAAGAGGAGGCAACATGGCGCAGGCACTCTCTCGCAGCAATCGGATCGCGATCGGCAGCGGAATCGAGCTTCTGATCGGAATCTGGCTTTTCTCCAGTCCCTACATTCTCGGCTACCAGAAGTGGCATCTCGGCGCGACGAGCAACAACGCGATCGTCGGAATCGTGATCACCATCTTCTCAGCCATCCCGGCGTTCGGACTGTTTCGCGACGCCTGGCTCGGATGGGTGACGATCGCGGCGGGAATCTGGCTGATCCTCGCGCCATTCGTCCTCGGCTACTTCGACGATCCGATGCTCCTTGCAAACAGCATCATTGCCGGTGTGCTCGTGACGATCTTCGCGACCATGAGCGCACTCGCGAGTGCGAAGCGCGAGGAAGTCTGATCCTGGTCCCCTGAGGTGGACCGGCGGTCGAGTCGCGAAACGCCTCGAAAGGCAGCTTCAGACGTGACCCGGCCGCCTTTTCCCCCCATCACGGGAGGCGGTCATTGTGCGATACGCTCTCCCTGTCATGCGTGCGCACTACTACACCCTCGACGTTTTCACCGACCGCCGCTTCGGAGGCAACCCTCTCGCAGTCTTCCCGGATGCCGCGTCGATCCCCATCGACGCGATGCCGAAGATCGCGAAGGAGCTGAACCTCTCGGAGACGGTCTTCGTTCTCCCTCCGGATTCACCGAAGCACACCAGGCGGCTGCGAATCTTCACCCCCGCCGCGGAGCTCCCTTTCGCCGGACATCCGACGGTCGGCACGGCGTTCCTTCTCGCCGCGATCGGTGACGTGACGTCCGGCGGAGACGAGCTCCGGATCGTGTTCGAAGAGGGTGTCGGACCGGTTCCAGTGAAGATCCGATTCGACGACGCCGGCAGGCCCGTCTACACGGAGCTGAGCGCGGCGCGGATGCCGGAGATCCGTCGCGACGTTCCATCGAACGACGATCTCGCGCGGATTCTCTCGATCCAGCCGGACGAGATCGACCCGTCGATCCCCGCGGCCGCAGTTTCCTGCGGTGTCCCGTTTCTGGTGGTGGCTCTGAACTCTCCCGCCGCGCTCGCGAAGAGCCGGGTCGACTCCGCCGCCTGGCAACGCCGGCTCGAGGGAAGCTGGGCGGAAGATCTCTACCTCGTCACGCAAATGGGCGGCGACGTCGACTACCGCGTCCGGATGTACGCTCCGTCGATGGGAATCGCGGAAGATCCCGCAACCGGCGCAGCAGCAACGGTCTTCGCGGGATATCTCGCACTTCTCGACGGTCGTGAGAACGGAACGTTGCAGTGGAAGATCGAGCAGGGCATCGAGATGGGGCGCCCCAGCCGTCTCGACCTCGCGGCGGATCTCGCCGGCGGAGAGGTCACCGGGATCCGGGTCGGCGGGAGCTCGGTGGTGATGGGCGAAGGATGGCTCGAGATCGGAGAGGACCACAATGACTGAACGATGGCAGCCGGTCACACTCGGCAACGATGATCCTGGCCCCGCCGGCGCGTATTCGCGTGCAATCCGAGCCGGATCTCTTCTCTTCCTCTCCGGTCACGTTCCCCGTGACCCCGACTCGGGGGCGCTCCTCGGCGATGATCTCGAAAGCCAGACCCGTGGCGTGTTGCGAAACATCCAGCGGACGCTCGAGGCTGGAGGTGGATCCCTCGGCGATCTCGTCGCGGTCACTGTCTACCTCTCGGATATCGGCGACTGGGACCGGTTCGACACCGTCTACCGCGAGATCCTCCGTCCGCCGTATCCGACGCGCACGACTCTCGGCGCCTCGCTGCACGGAGTCCTGATCGAGATCAGCGGGATCGCAGTCGTGGCGTCGCCCCGATAGTCCGGCGAGACGAAAACGAGTGGCGTCCCCGGCCTGCTTGGAGGAAGAACAGTATGGGGAGCAACCGATCACGCCGACTGGTCGTACCCGAAGTGTCGCATTCCGAGGAGCCACTCATCTGAGGAGTGACGGAGCGAGGCGTTTCCCTACCCCCACCCCTCGAATTTTCCTGAATCGCGGAGCATGAACCTCTGCACGTTGTCCCGTCCGCCGCGTTTCTCCTCCCCCGCGCCCGATCGGTCGCGAGAAAAAGAAAGGCGCAGGCTCTGCGCCTGCGCCCGGCGCGGCAGAAGCCGCGCCGCCCCTCGAGATTCCTCGACGCTCCATCTCAGATCTCAGATCTCAGATCCTCGATCCTCGATCCTCGATGCCTCGATACCTCCCTACTTTTCTCCCGCCGCCGGGAACACCGGAGCGATGTCGACCGGAATGCCCTTCAGCCTCGCGATGGTCGCTTCCATCTCCGGCGTCGAGACGCCGTACTTGTCGAGGAGGCTCTTCGCCCGCGCGTAGTCGCCGGTCGCTTCGATGGTGAGGAGCTCCGTCGCGAGCGACTGCACCGCCTCCTTCATCTTCGATGTATCGACGCGGAAGCGGCCGTTTCCGGCAGGCTCGATCGCCCCCTTCTCGCGATACCAGTTCCACTGCACCGCGGTCCCGCGGCCGTGCGCCTCGGCGAGACCGAAGCGGAGGCTGCGGAACATCAGTCCTGCGTTCGTCGCGTAGAGCTGGTCCGGAGTGAAGCTGGTGATCAGCCCCTGGTCCATGGCGTAGAGGATGTTCCACACGCCGAGGACGTCGGCCTTGCACTCTTCGATGGTGGAGTAGAGCTCCTTGAGGAGGAGACGCGCTTCCACCTTCTTCCCATCCGGTCCGGTGATGATTCCCGGCCCGAGTCCATGCGAGAGCTCGTGGAAGAGAGTGTGGTTGAAGTACGCGTCGAACGAGATGAGGTCGGTCTGCGAAGGATCGAGGACGAGGAGCGCGATCGGCTTTCCGCTCTTCTCGTACTTCGCCTCCATCACATTCTTGAGGAGGACCTTCTTCGATCCCTTCGCCTCGCGCACCTTCTCGTCGTTGGGAAGGTTGAATGCGGAAGTCATCACGCCGGAGCGGGCGTCACCGGCAGTGTAGATCTCCTGGACCACGCGGATCGGTGAATCGGTCCCGCGGTTGGGGTTCTTGTACTGCTCCGGCTCGGGGAGGTTCATCTCCATTCCGGGAAGGTGCTTCGCGTACACCGTGAGCTTTGCGCTCTCCTGCGGATCGACCGCGGTGATGAACGACTCGAACGACGCCTTGTAGTTGAAGATGCCGTCTTCGTACACCTCGTAGGGTCCGATCACCACTTCGATGGGCGAGTCGAGGTCCATCCACGCGACGTCGCTCGCGAAGTAGTCGTCGGTGAGGAACGCGTCGGCGCGCTTGTTCAGGAAGTCTGCGAGAGTGGCGTTCCGGGTCATCGATGCCGCTTCGCGCAGCTTGTTCGCGGCGTCGGTCAGAAGATCGTGGTAGTAGACGGAGTAGGGAATCGCGACCAGACCATCTCCCTTCCGCCGGATGACGGTGAAGAGCCCGCGGAATGCTGCTTCGTCGGAAGGATGGGCCTTGATCCAGTTCTCGAATTCTTCCTTCGTCATGTCGGGCGGATAGAACGCCGCTCCGGGCGGCTTCGGTCCGGCCTCGAGGAGGAACGGCTCGTCCGCTTTCAGCCTGTCCCACGGTCCCTTCATGATGCCGAAGTAGTCGAGCGCGGCGGCGTGCAGCGGCGAGACCTTCGCCGCGGATGCGAGGTCCTCGTACCACTGGCGGTTCTTCTCCGAGACCTGCAGCCAGTAGATCTCGTCGATCACTTTCGCGGCGTCGATCAGCTTTCCGACCACCGCCTGCTCGTTCGCGTCGAGGAGTGAATGGTCGTAGTCGATCACCGTGCGCGGCATCTGCGCCACACGCTGCGGCACGTCCTGCGCGACGGTCGGGAGCTGCGCGTTCGCATTGCCCGGGAGCTCGACGTACGGCGGAGTGTACGTGGCGCATCCGGCCACGGCCAGGATGAGAATCATCGTTGCGAGAACCACAGCAGACTTCTTCACGGTACCTCCTTGTCGTCACGGGAAGGGGAAGAGGAGACGTTCTCGTGGAGCGGGGCCTCGCCGCTGCGGCGTCGTGCCATCTCGAGCATCGATCGCGCAGCCGCCGCCGCTCCGAATCCGTTGTCGATGTTGACCACGGTGATTCCGGGTGCACATGAGTTGAGCATGGTCAGAAGCGCGGCGAGTCCCTGAAAACTCGCTCCGTACCCGACGCTGGTCGGGACCGCGATCACCGGCTGGCGAAACATCCCCGCCACGACCGACGGAAGCGCCCCCTCCATCCCGGCGACGACGATCAGGACGTCACTCCCCGCGATCACTCTCCCACCGGCGAAGAGCCGGTGGAGACCCGCCACGCCGCAGTCGAAGTGGCGTGCCACGTCGACGCCGAAGAACTCCAGCGTCCCGGCCGCTTCCTCCGCCACCGGAGCATCGGAAGATCCGGCAGAGACGACTGCGACGCGGCCCGGCGTCGCAGAAGCCGCCCTCCCACGGCGGACGAGGCCGGAGAGAGGATCGAACGCGATCCCGGAAAACTCATCGCAGAGAGGGAGCGCCTTCCCCGCATCGACGCGGGTGATGAGGAGGGGAAGGTCGCGACCGTCGAACCAGGAGACGATCTCACGCAACTGTTCGAGGCTCTTGGAGATCCCGAGGACCACCTCCGGGATCGAGCTCCGGCGGGTGCGGTGAAGGTCGAGTTTCTGCCAGCCGATCTCCACGAAGCCGTACCCGTCGAGGAACGACTCCGCCTCGTCCGGTGCGATCGAACCGGCGGCGACTCCTTCAAGCAACTCGCGGAGGGTCACGTCTGCACCTCGTCGGGAAGCGTCACGTTCAGCTTTCCGGAGCGGAACCCGTCGGGATCGATCTCGATCCGTGAGACGCCGATTTCCTCCGTGTGCATCCGCACGCGCTCGAGGAATTCCGGCCTCCCCAGCCGTTCGATCTCGTCTCGTTCCACCTCGATGCGCATCGTCGCGCCATCATAGCGTGCACGGCAGACCCGAAACCCGAGCTGGTGCAGAAGCGCCTCGGTCGACTCGATCTTCCCGAGCTTTTCCACCGTCACTGCCGATCCGTATGGGATCCTGGACGAGAGGCATGGCGCGGCCGGCTTGTCCCACACCTCGAGCCCGAGCTCCCGGGCAATTTCGCGGATCTCGCGTTTTCCCAGTCCCGCGTCGTGGAGGGGCGCGTGCACGCCGAGCTCGCTCGCGGCGCGCTGCCCGGGACGGAAGTCGCCGACGTCGTCGAGCGTGTATCCGTACGCGATGTCGCGGATTCCTTCTTCCCGCGCGATCTCTTCGCAACGCTCGAAAAGAGTGTGCTTGCACCAGTAGCAGCGAAGGCGGTCGTTCCGGACGTATTCGTCCCGCTCGATCTCTCCGGTGCCGACGATCCGGTGCCTCGCACCGATTCCGGTGGCGAGGCGTATCGCCGCGTGGAGCTCTTCGCGCGGCATCGATGGCGAGTCGGCCGTGACCGCCACCGCTCGCCCACCCAGCACCCGGGCGGCGACGGCGAGAAGGACCGCCGAGTCGACCCCGCCGGAGAACGCGACGAGGAGCCCTCCGTCATGCCGTCGAAGGCGGCTCTCCAGTCTCTGGAGGGATGGAAGCTGGTTTACGCTGTTCGTCTTCGGCTCCTGTCGCGGGGGTTCGAGCTCGGAATCCGGATCCGGAATTCGGCCTGAAGCACGGAACAACGCCGACTCTTCCGGCCTCCCCGATCCCCTCTCCTCATTCTGAATTCGTCTTCTCCCCTGCATTCATATTCTTCGCCACTCCCAATCCGGTCCCGGGCCGCTCGAATTCCCTTTCATTGACACTCATTTTTCCGGTCTGTTATCGTCCTCAGACAGTACAGACTCTCCAGACGCTCGGGACCCACCACTGAGGATCGCCCTTTGATCATCGAGTGCTCCAACTGCCGCGCGAAGTACCAGTACGACGAAGCGCGCTTCGAAGGAAAAGCTTCGAAGAAAATCCGCTGCGCCCGCTGCAAGGAAGTCTTCGCGGTGTTCAATCCGGCGATGCAGCCGGCGGGGACCCCGGCGGCCCCCGTCTCCGCGGCCGCTACGAGCACTCCTGCGGCTGATCCTCTCGACAGTACGGTGACTTCCCGCCGTCGTCCCGTGCTGGAGGACGAGCCGGAGCAGGAAGAGACCGCCTCCGCTCCTGCACCCACGCTAGGTGCACTGAAGCTCCCCGAGACGCACCGCCTGTCGGTCGCCATTCTCGACGGCGAAGATTCGGGGAAAGTCTACCGGATCGAGAAACCCCGCATCGTGATCGGCCGCGCCGGCGCAGACCTCGAGGTCAATGATCCGGAGACATCGCGGATCCACGCCGCGATCGAAGTCCACGAAGGGATCGTCGTCCTCCGCGATCTCGACTCGACCAACGGCACCTACTTCGACGGTGAGAAGCTCGAGAAAGCGGTCGAGCTGCAGAGCCACGCCGAATTCCGGATCGGCAGCACCACCCTGATGCTGATCGTCACGGAAGCGGAGTGAGGAACCGTCCAGTGGCGGCTCCCGGTCCGGCACTCGCTTCTCCCCGCTCGAACGTCCTGGTCGAAGAGCTGGAGACCATCTGGCGTCACCGGCAGCTCATCGCCGCCCTCACCTCGCGCGATCTGAAGGCCCGCTACCGCGGTTCGGTCCTCGGCTTTTTCTGGTCCCTCGCCAATCCGCTCCTCCTTCTCGGCGTCTACACGCTGATCTTCGGACATTTCTTCACCAGGCCGGGCGGGGTCGATCCGTATTCGGTCTTTCTCTTCACCGGGATCCTTCCCTGGACGTTCTTCGCCGGAGCAATCCTCGAGTCGACGACTGCGGTCGCCGGAAACGCGGGGCTGATCAAGAAGGTGATGTTTCCCGCCGAGGCGCTGCCGCTGGTGGTGGTGCTGTCGCACCTGGTTCACTTTCTCCTGGCGCTTCCGATTCTCTTCGTGGCGCTCGGAGTCGCGGGGTTCCTCGGGAAAATCACGTTCGGCTGGCCACTGCTTCTGGTGCCGGTGCTGATGCTCCTCCAGACGATGCTGGTCGCCGGGATCTCGCTCGTCGTCGCGTCGGCGTCGGTGCTCTTCCGCGATCTGCGCGATCTGGTCGCGAACCTGATGCAGCTCGCCTTCTTTCTCACGCCGATCATCTACTACCTCGGCGACATCGGTTCTCCCACCCTCCGCTCGCTCCTGCGCGTCAATCCGATGACCTCGTTCGCCATCGGCTACCAGGACGTCTTTTTCTTCGCGCGATGGCCGAACGGGCTCGACATGAGCCTGATGGTGATCTGGGCGTTCGCGTTCCTCGCCCTCGGCTTCGTCGTGTTCGACCGGCTGCGCGATACGCTGGCGGAGGCGATTTGAGCAGCGAATACCCGATCGTCGCCCGAGATCTGTCGAAGAGCTACCGCCTCTACGGCGTGAAGTCGCAGCTCCAGACGCTCAAGAGCGCGCTCCTCAAGCGCGAGCTGATCCCGCCGCCGGAGAAGTCGGTCGTCGCGTTGCGGAACGTGAGCTTCGCGGTCAATCGCGGCGAGGCATTCGGCGTCGTTGGGCGCAACGGGTCGGGAAAATCGACGCTCCTCAAGCTCGTCTCGGGGATCCTCAAGCCGACTCGCGGCGAGGTCGTCGTCGATGGGCGGATCTCGGCTCTGATCGAGCTCGGTGCGGGATTCCATCCGGAGATCAGCGGTCGGGAGAACATCTTCATCAACGCGATGATGCTCGGGCTCTCGAAGAAGGAGATCGCGAAACGCTACGACCGGATCGTGGAGTTCTCCGGGATCGGCGACTTCCTCGAGCAGCCGGTGAAAACGTATTCGTCGGGAATGTACGTGCGGCTCGGCTTCGCCGTGGCAGTGCACGTCGATCCGGACATTCTCCTGATCGACGAGGTCCTCTCGGTCGGAGACGAGGAGTTCTCGCAGCAGTGCATCGCGAAGATCCAGGAGATGAAGTACCGCGGCGTGACGATGCTGTTCGTGACACACCAGCTCGATCTCGTGCGGACGATCTGCGACCGCGCGGTGTGGCTCGAGCGCGGCGAAGTGGCCGGACTGGGCGATCCGGTGCGGGTGGTCGATCAGTACCTCCAGCAGGTCACGGAGGGCCACAAGAGGGGAAAGAGCGGCATCAGCATGCGCACCGGCGTCACCCCCGAGGAGAAGGAAGCGCCGGAGCCGCAGCCCGCAGAGAAGGCGAAGACGGGAGAGGAAGCGGAAGAAGAGCGCTGGGGCTCGGGTGAAGTGCTCCTGCAGAACGTCACACTCACCGGTCCGGACGGCCAGCAGCTCGTCGCGCTCGGTCCCGGCTCGCCGGTCACCCTCGAAATGGACGTTCGAGTCCGCGAGCCGCAGGAGGACTTCGTGTTCGGCGTCGGGATCTACCACGCCGACGGAACCTGCGTCTACGGGACGAACACCGAACTGGAAGGTCTGACCCCCGAGCGCATCGACGGCGACGGCCAAGTGCGCTTCGTCATCCCGTCGCTCGATCTCGTCGCCGGCTCGTACCGCATCGACGCGGCGATCCACACGAAGAGCGGCCGCGCGTTCGACTACCGCCGCGGCGTGCTCCAGTTCGTCGTCGGCGCGCGCATCCACGACATCGGCGTCTACCGCCCGAAGCACGAGTGGCAGTTCGAGGGGGGAATCACCCTTCGCCGCATCGAAGACGTCCATCGAAACGTCCCCCATGACATCGCGGAGTCGCTGCGCGAAGTGGAGCCGGACCCCAAGAGCAAACCGCGGACGTGATCCAAAGCACGACCGTCACAGCCTCGAGTGACGAGCTTGAATCGCGGGTACCGATCCGGCCGTCTGGAGGAACTCCTGAACAGGAGGACTCATGCGCATTCCCTGCTCGACTCTCCGTCGTGAAATCGATCGATATGTTCTTGGCTGCCTCGAAGCGGCCACTCCACCTCGGGTGTCGGAGCTCGCTCAGCAACTCGGAACTCACCCCGTCAGTCTCGCGCGCCGAGCGGCGAAGTGCGGCTTGCCGGAGCTCAGGCAGATGATTGCAAGCGCACGAGCGGATTTCCTCATGCAACTGCTCGCCTGCACGTCACTGGGCGTCGGAACCGTCGCGTCACACTTCGGTTACGCATCCGTCAACTCACTCGACCGTTTCTGCAGATCTCACTTTCAGCAGACTCCACGACGCTCAAGGCGCAAATTCAGATGCAGATTTACCGTTGCGGCGGTTCATACCCTCGGGGCGTTTCAAAATGCCCGTTGCTCGAGCTGTCTCGAAGGCTTAGGTTGCCGCGCAAGGAGGTCCTATGACCAAGCGCCTGCTCTTGTTGTTCATCTGCGTCGCTCTGGCGGTGCCGCTTTTCGCCGGGGATGGGAAGATCCGTAAGAACCCGAAAAACGTGCCGGGCCGCTATATCGTGGCGTTTCCTGCCGGAACGTCGTCGCCGGAAATCCTCGCCAGCGACCTTGCGAAGAAGTACCATGGGATCGTGGAGCACGTGTTTCGAATCGAGCCGACCGGTTTCGTGCTGACTTGCGACGAAAAGACTGCTGAGCGAATAAGCTCAGACGCAGCGGTTCGATACGTCGAAGAAATCGCCGAAGGAGTCGACGGCGAGACTTCGAGTGTCCGAAATGTGGGTGCGTCGGGTCCGGACGGCAAGATCTGGCATCTCGACCGGGTCGATCAGCAGACACTGCCGCTTGACAATCTATTCCTCTATTGCGGGCGTGGCGCGGGTGCCCTTGCTTACGTCGTCGATACTGGAGTCCTTGGAATTCACTCCGAACTCGCCGGAAAGGTTGACGGGGGAGTCGATATACTCGACAACTGCATGGGCGCCTGTAGCAATCTCGAGGCCGTTTGGCCATGTGCGCACATGAGCGCCTTCTATGGGGACACCGTGTACACTGCAGGCCATGGCACGGCCGTCGCTTCACTCATTGCTGGTAATACCTTTGGCGTCGCTCCCGATGCGGCGATCCGTTCCGTCAGAGTGGCTGATTGTTACGGGGTGGTAGAGTCGGACAAGGTCGCGACCGGACTCGACTGGATTCTTACAAGCTGTGGTGGAGGGCTGAATCCGCCCGCATGCAATCCTGATTCTTCGTACCGGCCGAGTCTTGCCAATATGAGCTTCTACTTCTGGTCCAACGGTGATCCCGATCCCACATTCGTTGAAGAGAAAATCGATGCCCTCGTGAACAATGGCATTACAGTGATCGTGTCTGCGAACAATCAGAATGACTATGCACAAAACTACTCACCGTCACGACTGGCCCGCAGCGGCGGGGGAAATGTCATCACCGTCGGTGGTCTGGGCATTCCGGGAACATCCGACTTCCGGTGGGAAGTGACCCCTGGCGTCGGCCCAGAACATGGTTCGAACTGGGGGCCGTACGTCGATCTCTTCGCACCAGCTGAGGCGATCCGCTCAGCGGGATTCGATCCGAAATGCGTCTGGACGAATGCTGACGGATCGCGCCCGAAGGCAGGGTGCGACCCATCGGTCGAACGGCAGAGCTACACCAGCGGTACGTCGTTTTCCGCACCCATCGTTTCGAGTGCGGTAGCCGCGTATCTCGGCTTGTTCCATTACCTGGATCCGAACAATTTTGCGCGGACGGTCCCTGACCAGACTTGGGACTACATTCGAAACAATGCAACAACCAACCAGAGTCCCTTTTCACCGCCCCCGTACACGACCAATCGGCGGTTGTACCTTCCCGGGGCCTGTCCCTGAACGGAACTCTTTGGAGATTGCTATGAAACGACGGATAATCGTCTCACTTCTGATTCTACTCGCGAGCGCATTGGGGCTCGCTCAGAGCGAGGATCCGAACAATTATGACCGGCTCTTGCTTCCGGTTATGTTGCGCTACCCCGTGAGCGGGGCCTACGGCTCCGTTTGGGCCACGCCGCTCTGGGTGTGGAACTCCGGCCAAGAGAACGTCCCGTTCGTTCAAGGAAACGGGACCTGCGGAGTTGAAGGGTGCTCCGGGCCGCCGGTTCTGCCGGCCGGTGAGCTGTACCAGTGGGGGTTGACGTATTACGGAGATGCTTCGAATCCGGGAGTCTTCGTCTCGGTCTGGAAGGAGAAGGAGGACTCGGTCCAGCTTCAGCTGAGAATCACCGATCTCTCAAGACAGGAACTCAACTTCGGAACGGAGCTTCCTGTGGTCCGGAGAAGCGGGATTCCTGAAAGCGCTCCGGTTCACCTCCTTGGAATTCCAACTCGTGATCCTTTCCGGGCCACGTTGCGAGTCTACGACCTGGAGGATCCGGGGTCATCGCGAGTCCTCGTTCGAATCTTTCGAGTTCCCGAGGAACAGGGTGACACCGGTGATGCCACGCCGTTCCTTGAATTTCCGCTCGATCTCCACTATGTCCCGGGAGAGGCCTCACCGTTCCCCGTTCACCCCGGGTTCGCTCAGGTGACATCGATTTCGGATTCCTTCCCGGCGGTTCTGAATTACGAACACATCGCCATCGAGGTGAAGCCGCTCGATCCCGGACGAAGAATCTGGGCATTCGTCAGTATCACGAACAACGAGACGCAACACGTGACGCTGGTGACGCCGAAGTAGGGTCATTCCCATTTCTTCTCGAGCAGGGCGGCGTCCCGCGCCGCCCTGCCCACTTCCACTATGGTGACTCAAACAATTACAGCCGCGTTGTCCCGGATCAAGCTTGGGAGTACCTCCGGAATAATGCGACGACGAACCAGAGTCCCTTTCGACCTCCACCGTATACCACGAATCGCCGCCTTTATCTGGCTGGATCTTGTCCTTGACCGAGCTGCTGGAGCTTAAAATGAAAGCTAAGGTCCTGATCTCTGTTCTGATGTTTCTCACGTGTGCGTTGGGTCACGCTCAGTACCAGAGTCCTGACGACTACGACAGGCTTCTGCTACCCATTGGGTTGCGATACCCGGTGGAGGGTGCGTACGGCTCCCTATGGACTACGGTGCTCTGGGCCTGGAACACCAGTGGTCGAGAAGTCCCATTGTTCACCGGCGAGCCATTCTGCGTTCTCGAAGGATGTCAGATGCCACCGCAGTTCCCTCCCGCGAGCGTGTACCAGTGGCGGCCATCCGATTCGGACTGGAGCGTCGGCCCGAACCCGGGCATCCTAGTGTCGGTCGGCAAGCACGAGCGGCGGCGATGCACCTGCAATTGAGAATCGCCGACCGTTCCCGTCAGGCACTCACCTGCGGCACGGAAATTCCCGTTGTCCGACGGAGCGAGATCGCGGAGAGCACTCCGGTGTACCTTCTTGGCGTTCCCACACGAGAGCCCTTCCGCGCGGCGTTGCGTGTTTACGATCTCGAGAACCCAGGCACATCGCGGGTGCTCGTCCGACTATTCCGCCTCCCGGAACAACAGGGAGACACTGGCGACGCCGATCCGTTTCTGGAGTTCCCAATGAACCTCGAATACCTTCCCGAGACAAGTCGATCTGCCTGCCCACCCCGGTTCGCTCAGGTGACCTCGATTTCGGATTCCTTCCCGGCGGTTCTGAATTTCGACACATCGCCATCGAGGTGAAGCCGCTCGATCCCGGACGAAGAATCTGGGCATTCGTCAGTATCACGAACAACGAGACGCAACACGTGACGCTGGTGACGCCGAAGTAGGGTCATTCCCATTTCTTCTCGAGCAGGGCGGCGTCCCGCGCCGCCCTGCTCGTCGCAGGCCGGCAGGGTCGGGACTCAGGCGGAGGGGGCGCAAACGCGGATAACGCCAGCGCCGCGGGTGATGACGTCCGCACACATCGCTCGCCGGCGACACGCCGGCGAGCTTCGCACGAGACGTGCGACCCACTTTCCGGCTGGAAGCCGGCGCCCCCATTGACACCCGGGGCCGCGAATTCGACACTACCCTCGTGCCCATCCCTCCCACCGTGTCGCTGCACGACAGCCGGAAGACGACCCGCACCACCCTGAAGGTCGTCGTCCTCCTCGGCGCGGTGCTGACCATCGTCTTCCTCGTCTCGTTCGCGTTCAGCCAGCGCGGGATCTCCGAGCTCCAGCAGTCGCGCAAGCGGGTCCACGACCTCCAGGTCGAGATCGACCGCCTGAAAGGAGAAAACGACCGCCTGAAGAAGGAGATCGAGAGTCTCCGGAAATCGACCTTCGCCGTCGAGCGGATCGCCCGCGAGCACCTCGACATGTCGAAACCGGGAGAGACGGTGTACGTCCTGCCGGAGAACGCCAAACCAGAAAAGCCGGCCCCGAGTGAGTCCCGCGACAATCGGTAGCCGTCCGACGGGTCCGACGGAGGGTCCTGCCCGAGCGAGACGCTCGCGCCACACGGTATAATCCCTCCGTGCCACGCGACACCGCCAGCAATCCTCTCACCGAGCGCTACGCTTCGCGCGAGATGTCCCGCATCTTCTCGCCGGACTTCAAGTTCCGCACGTGGAGACGGCTCTGGATCGCCCTCGCCGAGGCCGAGAAAGAGCTCGGGCTGCCGATCACCGACGCGCAGATCGCGGAGCTGAAGGCGCACGCCGACGACATCAACTACGAAGACGCCGAGCGGCGCGAGCGCGAAGTGCGCCACGACGTGATGGCTCACGTCCACGCCTACGGACTCCAGGCCCCGACCGCGAAGGGGATCATCCATCTCGGCGCCACCTCCGCCTTCGTCACCGACAATAGCGAGATCCTCCAGATGCACGAGGCGATGAAGATCGTCCGGCGCCGCCTGGTGAACCTGATGGCGAAGCTCCGCGACTACGCCTGGCGCTGGCGCAACACCCCGACCCTCGCCTTCACTCATTTCCAGTCCGCTCAGCTGACCACGGTCGGCAAGCGCGCCTCCCTCTGGCTGCAGGACCTCCTCCTCGACTACGAGGAGCTCGTCTTCCAGCAGGAGCGTCTCGCGCTCCTCGGCGTCAAAGGGGCGACCGGCACGCAGGCGTCGTTCCTCAAACTTTTCGACGGCGACGGCGCGAAGGTCGAAGAGCTCGACCGTCTCGTCGCGAAACGGATCGGCTTCGACCGCATCTACCCCGTCTCCGGACAGACGTACTCCCGCAAGGTCGACTCGCAGGTGGTCAATGCGCTCGCAGGAATCGCGCAGTCGGCCTCGAAGTTCGCGTACGACATGCGCCTCCTCCAGCACATGCACGAGATCGAGGAACCGTTCGAGGAGCACCAGATCGGCTCGTCGGCGATGGCGTACAAACGCAATCCGATGCGCGCGGAACGGATCGACGGCCTCTCGCGCCACCTCATCATCAACTCCCAGAACCCGGCGCACACTGCCGCGACACAGTGGCTCGAGCGGACTCTCGACGACTCCTCCAACCGCCGCATCGCGATCACCGAAGCATTCCTCGGCGCCGACGCGATCCTGATGATCTACGACAACATCGTCAGCGGGATCGTGGTGCACGAGGAAGTCATCGCGGCGAACGTCGCGCGCGAGCTTCCATTCATGGCGACGGAGAATCTGATGATGGAAGGAGTGCGCCGCGGAGGCGACCGCCAGGTGCTGCACGAGCGCGTGCGCGTCCATTCGGTCGCGGCGGCGGACGCACTCAAGAGCGGCGCGAGTCGCAATGACCTGTTCGACCGGATCGCCGCCGACCCGATCTTCGGCATCAGCCGTGAAGAGATCGACCGCATCGCCGGCCCCGAAGAGTTCATCGGCCTCGCCCCGCGGCAGGTCGAGCGGTTCCTGGAAGAGAAGATCGACCCCGTGCTCGCGAGTGACCGCGAACTGCTGTCGGAGGAGGTGGGAGAGGTCCGAGTATGACTCTGCGCGCGAGACTCCTGCTGCTCGCGATGTTGGTTCTCGTTCTGGAGGCCTGCGTCTCCACCGCTCCTCGCTCCACCTATCCCGCACGGTTCACCGGAACCGCGAGCTGGTACGGCCAGGAATTCGCCGGCCGCACCACGTCCAACGGCGAGATCTTCGATCCGATGCTCCTCACCGCGGCGCATCGCTCGCTCCCCTTCGGAACCGTCCTTCGCGTGACGAATCCCGCGAACGGCGAGAGCGTTCTGGTTCGTATCAACGACCGCGGCCCCTTCATCGAGGGACGGGTGCTCGATCTGTCGTACGCCGCGGCAAAGGCGATCGGCCTCGTCGAAGCGGGAATCGGAACGGTGAACGCCGAGGTCGTCCGGCTCGGTGCGGGCGATCGTGAACCTCCGAAACCGCTGCTGGTCGAGCTGTCGCCGAAGGCGGAGACCACTCCTGCATCGAGCTCCGCGTCGAAGAAGGTCGTCGATCCGACCCCGCCCGACGTTCCGTTCCCTCTTCCGGAGGAGACGAAGAGGGCGACGAAAGCTGCGAACGCTCCGAAGAGTACGCAGCCTGATACGGCCGACGCTCCGGTCGACGTCACCGTCATCGAAGAGCATGGCGGACGTCCAGTGGTGAGGAAGGTCGGCCCGGACGGAAAGACGTTCGTCGGCGAACCTCCCGAGGCGGCTTCGGAACCGGCGCCGCGGCCGGCGACGGCGGAGACGAACGTGCCGGACGTCCATTACGTGCTGCAGGTCGGTGCGTTCCAGGTCGCGGCGAACGCGCAGGAGTTGAAGGAGAAGATCGACCGGATCCTCCCCTCCGCGTTCATCGAAGAGAGCGGCTCGTTCTTCCGCGTACGCCTCGGGCCATTCGACTCGCGCGCGAAGGCGATCGACGTGAGGGAGCGGCTCGAATCCGCCGGGATCGCAGCGATCATCATCGCCGCACCGTAACGGCGGAGCATGTGGGTCGCGTCTCCGGCGCGAGGCTCCCGGCATCGTGCCGGGGAGCGATGGCTCCAACGGAAAGCGGATCATTCCTCTCGGCAGATCCCTCGTTCGCGTCTCCCGCTCTCCCGCGAACCTCGCCTCTCGCCAGCGTCACATTTACTCCTCGATGCCACCGTCGCCCTCCCGCGCCACGCCGGAGGGCCTCGCGCGAAACGCGCGACCCACTTTCCGGTCCGGACGGTCGCACATCTCTCCTCCCGCGATATGATCCCTCCGTAAATTCCGGGAGGTACCGCCATGACCCGTATCGATCCCCACTCGTACTTCGACGACGAACAGCCGCGCGTGAGGCATCTCCGGCTCCGCTGGAACCTCGACTTCGACCGAAAGGAAATATCCGGAGACGTGACCCTCGTCTTTGCCGAGCCATGCGCGGGTCCGCTCGATCTCGACTCGAAGGGCCTGACCATCCGTTCGGTCACGCTTCCCGACGGCACGGTCGTGCCCCACATGCTCGCCGACGAAGAGCCCATTCTCGGGCAGCGCCTTCGCCTCGACCTCCCGGCCGCAACGAAGGAGGCGCGAATCTCCTACTGCACCTCGCCCGACGCGATCGCGCTCCAGTGGCTCACGCCCGCACAGACGGAAGGAAAGCAGCACCCCTTCCTCTTCAGCCAGTGCCAGGCGATTCACGCGCGCTCGATCATCCCCCTGCAGGATTCGCCCCGCGCGCGCGTGACGTACGAAGCGGAAGTGAACGTCCCGGCGCAGCTCTCCGCGGTCATGTCCGCCGGCCCCGCGGGCGAGAAGAGGGAGGGCGATCGGCACACATTCCTCTTCTCCATGCCGCAGCCGATCCCGCCGTATCTGCTCGCCATCGCGGCCGGCAATCTCGCCTCCCGCGACGTCAGCTCCAGGGTGCGCGTCTGGGCAGAGCCCGAGAGCGTCGAGGACGCGGCGTGGGAGTTCGGGAAGACCGAGACGATGATCACCACCGCGGAGGCCCTCTTCGGACCGTACGAATGGGACCGCTACGACATGCTGATCCTTCCGCCCTCCTTCCCCTACGGCGGTATGGAGAACCCGCGGATCACGTTCCTAACTCCGACCGTCATCGCAGGCGACCGCTCGCTGGTGGACGTCGTGGCGCACGAGCTCGCGCACTCGTGGACCGGGAATCTCGTCACCAACGCCACCATGGACCACTTCTGGCTCAACGAGGGATTCACCACCTGGGCCGAGCGCCGGATCCTCGAAGCGCTGCACGGCGAGGAAGTCGCCATTCTCGGCTGGGCCATCGGACAGAACGCGCTCGACACTTCCGTCGAGCGTTTCGGCGCCGACTCTCCACTCACCAGGCTCCGCACCGACCTCGAAGGAATCGATCCCGACGATGCGTTCTCCTCCATCCCCTACGAGAAGGGGGCCAGGTTTGCAGTCGTCCTCGAGCGGGAGGCGGGACGAGAGAAGTTCGACCGCTTCATGCGCGCCTACATGGAGCACTTCCGTTTCACCTCCATCACCTCCGAGGAATTCATCGGATTTCTGGAGGAGAAGATGCCCGGGCTCGCCGAGAAGGCGAAGGCGACGGAGTGGCTGTACGGGACCGGGATGCCCGACAACGCCCCGGTGTTCCGCTCAGCGACCCTGGAGCGGCTGACGAAACTCGCCGAAGGATGGGCCGGGGGTGAGAGGCCTTCCGACGCCGACATCGAGAACTGGGATACCCGGGAGCTGCTGGTCTATCTGCAGCACCTCCCGCGGCAGATGGATCGCGAATCGCTCGACTGGCTCGACCAGCATTTCGATCTCACCTCTCGCGGCAACTACGAGATTCTCGCGGAATGGTTGACCATCGCGGCCGGATCGGATTACGAGCCGGTGTTCGACCGGCTCCGGGAAGTCCTGACGCGGGTCGGGCGGATGAAGTATCTCCGGCCGCTCTTCCTCGCGCTGGGGCGGCACGCGCGCACGCGCAAGCTCGCGCACGAGATCTTCGACGCCGCAAAGACGTCGTACCACTCGCTCTCGCGCCGCGTGATCGAGGGAGTGATGGAGAAATATCCCGCGGAGTGAAGCCTGCAATGCCGCTCGTGTAGAATGCGTTCGTGTTCTCGAAGTTCGAATTTCGAGCTTCGAGATGAGCACCGAGCCGATGCCACTGCCGAAAAGCATCCCCTGCAAAGCCTGCGACCGCTCGTATCCCGAGGGTTGGAAGCGATGTCCGTTCTGCGGATACGACGAGACGCGGGAAAGGCGGGAGAACGCGTCGCTCGGCCGGCTGAAGCGTCGCCTCGCGGCCCGCGGCATCTCCCTCCCCGAGACGGGCGAGAAGGGACGAGCGAGGCCGAAGGGCCGCGATCAGCGGAGACGCGGAGGCAAGCCCGGGGTCCAGCCGCAGCGCGGGCGCGGTGCGGGACGCCCGCAGCCGCAGGGAACGCCGCAGCCCGCGGAAACACCCGAGGGACAGGCGCCGGCGCCGGGAACCGGCCGAAGCCGCCGGGCGCGGCAGAGACGCCGCAAGCGCAGCGGACCGCAGAATCCGCAGCAGCCGCAGAATCAGCAGCGGCAACCCCAACAGCAGCAGAAGCCGCGGCCCCGGCCGTCGCCGCGTCCGGGTGCCGAAGGCGCGCCGCCATCTTCCCCCGCTCCGGAATCGAAACAGGATGGCGCGCGGACGGAAGGTTCGGAGCAGCAGAAACGCCGGCGCAGGAGATTCCGCAGACGGCGCAGCGGCGGGAGCAACGGCGGTGGTCAGAACGGCGGCGGTCCCGGATCGACCGAGTCGTGATCGCATGCCGCCGCTTCCGCGCTGGCGCGTACCGGCCCCTCAGACGGAGGCCGCACTCTCCTCGTCCGACTCTCCTTCCCGCTGCTGCTCCTCAGGCTCGTTGAGCTTCAGATAACGGACCGAGCACTCCGCGAACCCTTCACAGTGAATGCAGTACTGATCCGCGTTCTCCGGCTTGTAATCCGCGGGAGGACAGATGTTCACGCCCGGAACGATCTCCTTCTCGATCTCATGTGACAGCCGTTCCCGCTCCTCACGGGTCCCCGTTTCGATCGCATGTCTGATGCGACCGAAGCGATCGAGATTCCGCCGGGCCATGGCTTCGTCGCCCCTGGTCGGAGGGAGAGGCGTATTGCCCTGGTATTGGCGGCGCGGAACGAGACTCCGCATCGCGCTGCGGTCGACCAGCAGGTACCAGCCGAATCCGATCGCCGCGCCCGCGACGGCGGAGACACTGGTCGGAGAGAAACGGATCAGGCCCCATCCGAGGAGTGCCATCGCGATCCAGGCCAGCCACTTCACCTTCATCGGAAGAATCCCGAAGATGTAGAAGACCTGCTCCGGATGCATGTGCGCGAAGACGAACAGCGTGGTGTAGGTGAAGACCGGGACGCCGAGCAGCGGCACGCCGAGGGCGAATCCCGCTGCGGCAGAGCCGAGCGAGGAGACGACGAAGAGCATCAGGAAGTGAAACGTCCCGAACGCGTCCTCGATCACGACACCGATGTACCAGAGGATCAGCAGCTCGAAAAAGAAGAAGATCAGCCCACCCTGCAGGAACTGAAACGTGACCAGACGCCACACTTCCCCCTGCATCACCGCCTGCGGGACGAATGCGAACAACTCCGCATACCGTTGCACGTCCTGACGCTGCAGGATGTAGAACGCGATCACCGCAAAGAGGAGAACGTAGATCGAGTGGAGATTTTCGCGTCGGCTGGCCATTCAGAATCCTCGGCGTGGCCCGTCCCGGACCTTTTCACCACCAGGAGAGCATCCGCCGTATCACGTTAGGGAACGCGATCAGGTCGCCCGGTATTGCTCCACGTTCTCCAGCCGGATCGCGGAGCCCTTCTTCACGCCGTGTTTCGACGCTTCCCCCGCACCGAGCTCGAGAACGTAAGATGCCGTTCCGGCGGGGGTGAACGAGGGACAGGGATCGCCCGGACAGGGTGGGACGTTCGACTTCACGTCGACCACGCGCCCCGACGAATCCATCCAGATCATGTCCAGAGGTACGTAGGTGTTCTTCATCCAGAAGGGATAGAGCCCCTCCTGCGGAAACATGAACAACATCCCCGAACCCGCAGGAACGCTCTCGCGGTACATCAGTCCCTCCGCTCGCGACTGGTCGTCCGCGGCAATCTCCATCCAGACCCGGAATCCGTCGGGGAGGATCGCGGCGGGGCGCGTCGAGATACCGCCGCCCGAACCCGCGGCGGTGGTGGCCGCCGGAGCCGCGGCATCCGTCGCGGGAGGAGCTTCCGCCTTTCCGCCGGGAAACTGCTGGCATCCCGCCATGATCAGGATCGCACCAAGAACGACGAACTTACTCATTTCCACCGCCGAAAGCCGTGTCCACCTTGTTCCCGCCGGTGACCAGGCCGTATTTTTTCGCGTAGTAACGGAACGACCGGAACGACATCCGAAGGAGCTCCGCCGCCTTCGTCTGCACCCCGCCGGTCCGCTCCAGCGCGCGAAGCATCAGGTGCTTGCCGATCTCTTCGAGATACTTCTCCAGACAGAGACCTTCCTGCGGCAGCTCGTGCATCGCCGCGGTCGGGCTGATGTCGTTGACGATGTTCTCGGGGAGCGAGCGCGTGGTGATCATCTCCGACGACTCGA
The DNA here is from genome assembly GCA_963741955.1 of uncultured Acidobacteriota bacterium. GTDB lineage: Bacteria > Acidobacteriota > Thermoanaerobaculia > Gp7-AA8 > Gp7-AA8 > CAVUKB01. The sequence continues at coordinate 743,314 of CAVUKB010000007.1, read as the reverse complement.
GAGCCACCGCCCTCTCGATCACGTTCTGCAGCTCGCGCACGTTCCCCGGCCACGAATAATGCTCGAGGATCCGCATCGCTTCCGCGGAGATCCGCTTGACCGGAACGCCCATGCTGCGCGAGTACGACGCGATGAAGTGGTCGGCGAGGATGGCGATGTCTTCGCGACGCTGCCGCAGTGATGGGAGCGCGATTGGAATGACGTTGATCCGGTAGAAGAGATCCTCCCGGAACGAGCCCTTCTGAATCGATTCGAAAAGATCGCTGTTGGTCGCCGCGATCACACGGACATCGGCCGGAAACTCTTCGTTTCCGCCGACCCGGCGGATCACCCGGTCCTGAAGAACGCGCAGGAGCTTGATCTGCATCGGAGGGCTCATCTCGCCGATCTCGTCGAGGAAGATCGTTCCCCGTTCCGCCTCCTGGAAGAGCCCCTTCTTGTCCCGGATCGCACCGGTGAAAGCGCCCTTCTCGTGACCGAACAGCTCCGATTCGAGAAGATTTTCCGGCATCGCGCCGCAGTTGATGGAGACGAACCGGCCCGAACGGCCCGACTTCTGGTGAATCGCTCGCGCGATCATCTCCTTCCCGGTTCCGGAATCTCCGGTGATCAGCACGGTCGATCCGGTCGGCGCGATCCGCTCGACGACCGTGAAGATCTCCTGCATCCGGCGGCTGCGCCCGATGATCCCCTCGAAAGTGAACCGCCCTTCGAGCTGAGTCCGGAGGTGAACGTTCTCCGCTTCCAGCTCCCGACGCTCCACCGCCTTGTGGACGACGATCTTCAGCTCTTCCACGTCGAACGGCTTCGCGATGTAGTCGAGCGCCCCCGCCTTGAGCGCTTCCACCGCGGAGCGGGTGGAGGTGTGGGCGGTGATCATGATCACCGCCACTTCGGGACGCTGCGAGCGGATCTCGTGCAGCAGCTCCATCCCCGAGCCGTCCGGCATGATCATGTCGCAAAGGACGACTTCGGGATCGAACGACTGCATCGCGCGGCGGGCCGTGGCGAGATTTTCCGCCGAGTCGACGAGCCACCCTTCCTGCTCGAACACGATCGTCAGGAAATCGCGGAGCGATGCCTCGTCATCGACGATGAGGAGTTTTTCTTTCATGGTCTTCCGTGGGCCGATTATAGAGCCTCCGGCAGAGGCTTCCACGATCAGGGAACCGTTGGACCGGGCGAATGCTTCCTTCGGATCCTGCCGGCTCAGAGCCAGATCACCACCAAGATCCTCAGATCCGCTCGCGGTGGGGAGATCGACTGCTCCCACACCATGATCTCTCTCAACCACGTCAGGCGGTCCCGGTCGATGATCTCGGAGGCCATTTCCCGGATCAGCGCCTCGACTCCGGCCCGGTGACGCATGGCCAGAAGCGGCAACAGCGGCCGTCCTCCGCGCGCTCCTCTGCACCGTCTCGCGAGCATCTGCTGCGGTGCGCCGGGCGGCAGCCACGGAGGAAGAGCGAGGTGTGTGCGGACTCCGATCTCGAGACAATCTGCTTCGGCAGCGAGCGGAGAGAACGGTTCGCGCTTCATCCGCAGATCGTCCAGCGATGCAGCGACTGCCGGGACGGAAAAGTCGATCATCCCATCGCGGAAGAGCCCGACCGCACGTACGCCGTCCCCCAGATCACAAGCAACGAGAGCGACCCGGCGGTTCGAGTCCGCGGCGAACGATCCACGGAGCGGCGGCTCGGCAGGCTCCCGCAATGCCACATCCCCCTTCCTCCCCATCACGCTCCGCAGGCGTTCCTTCCGCGCAATCGCACCGAACTCGGGCGAGCTGCGAAAGTCGTCCGGGATGAAGTACACCGCGCGAACCCGCGGCCGGCTCTGACCGATCCTGCAGATCCGGCCGTTCCGCTGCTCGAGTCGCATCGGATTCCAGGGGAGGTCATAGTGAACCACCAGGGCGGCACGCTGCAGGTTCAATCCCTCAGCGCCGAGATCGGTGAGAATCAGGAGATCGAGCTCGCCGCGCTGGAGCGCGGTGAAGACTGCAGCAGGATCGCGCACCCGGAGTGCTCCGAGCGCGGAGCGATGCGACGTCACGATTCCGCTCCGCCGCCCTCCCCGGAGCCGCTCGAAGAGCTCGGCGGCCGTCGCGACGGAGCCGGTGTAGACGAGCACCGGATCGGGACCGGAAGTGAGGAGGATCTCCTGCAGCCGCGTGATCTTCGTTTCATCCTCGAGAGTCGAAAGACGATCGAGAATCCGGAGATCTCTCCGCAGCGCGTCGACGTCGAGATCCTGCTCTCCCGCCTCCCCGAACCAGAGCTCCGGAAAGAGAAGATCCTGGAAGAGCTCCGCCGCGCCGGATCCGAAGACGTCGCGAAAGCGGCGCCGGTTGCCTCCCGCACCGCGGAGCGTCATCTCCAGAACGCGGCGGTAGAACCGCGCCTGCCGGCGTACCGAATCGCGGAACGCGGCCGGACTCGAATCGAAGCGTCGACGGAGGAAACGCCGCACCAGGATGCGATCCGTCTCGTTTCGCAGCATCGGGAGCTCGAGACCGTCGACCATGCGCAGGAGCCGCGCAGCATCCGCAGCGATCGGGATTCGGACGGTCTCGCGCGCCAGTCCCGGCAGCGCGACCGCCCCCTCCAGCGACTCTCTTCCGCGGCGGACGGCCAGCAGCTCGAAGATCGTCCGGACCGCAGCTCGATCCGCGGACGCGAATGCTTCATCGATGGACGGAATCCCGATCGCGGCGAGAAGAGAATCGGAAACCAGCAGACGCACCAGCGCGTGAAGGTCGCCGAGCCGGTTGCAGAGTGGGGTCGCCGTCATCAGCAGCAGCCGGCATCCGATGGAGCGGCGCTGCAGTGCGTCGTATCGCTGCGTCGCCGGATTTCGAAAACGGTGCGCTTCGTCCACGACCAGAAACCTCTCCTCGCCGGGAATCGGAATCCTCGCGTCCCGGCGATGGATCGATTCGTGCGAGAGGAGCGCCGCCTCCGGAAGCTCGAAACGTGAAAGGACGTCCTTCCACTGCGGGATCAATGCGGCCGGGACGAGCAGCTCGATCGCAAAGCCGCGCTCCGCGAGTCGCTTCGCAACCGCAGCGGCGGTCCATGATTTCCCGGTCCCGGTGAGGTCGGCGAGGATCGCTCCGCCGAACGACCGGAGGAGGGCGAGCACCCGCGCTGCACCCGACTGCTGGTGAGGCGCGAGCCGCGGATCGCCCGGCGGGTTCACGGCTCGAAACCGCTCCAGAACGGACGCGAGCTCCTCGCCATTCTTCACGCCGTTCTTCACGCGCCCGTCCGCAGCCGCTCCTGCAGGTACCGCTCGAGCGTCCGCTGTTCCCTCTCCTCGATCCCGTAGAGACGGGCCACGAGAGCATCGACGTCCGCATCGACATCCGTTCCGCGATGGGCCTGACGGGCAAGACGGACCAGCGCCGAGAAGTTCGCGTCGCCCGACGGAACGCGGGGAATCGGAATCGTCCCGATCATCGAGCCGAAATAGCGGAAGTGGAAATCCTTCGCGCGCTCGGCTCGCGACACTGCAAGCGCACCGAACACGCTCGAGTTCAGAATCGCGGATATGAAGTACGCCTCTTCGAGATTCGAAGCGTCGATCGAATAGAGAGTCTGGTTCGGCACGACGAGAAACTCCGACTCTCCGATCGACGAGACGTCCGGCAGCACCGCGGCGTTCATCCCTCTCGACACGTCGCGCCATGCGACCTTGATTCCGATGTGCTCCGGGCGGACGAACGCGAGACGAAGGGAGCGGGGATCGGCCTCGAGCCATTCGCCCAGCCGCGAGATCCATTCCGGGAGGGGGTCGGGCCAACCCTCGGCAGGAGGCCAGAGCATCCACGTCGAATGCATCGCTTTCCACCGCCGCACGTCACGCCCCCGAACGCAGCGGACGATCCCCGAGCGAGGGATCACCACGTTCGATGGCCGATGGAGAAGTCCTTCCGCAGTGATCTCGATCCCCTCCAGAAAGAACGTACGGTTCGCGCCGGTCTTGATACCCATCACCGGGCTCCGGAGGAGCACCTCGCGCATCGGAGAGTGAGCGGAGCCGATCCGGACTGCGAGCTTCCGGACCGCTGAAGGGAGAAGCACCCACGCGCTCTCTCCTCCTTCGATGGTGAGATCGCTCTGGTCGATGCGCTCCCGCACTCCTCCGGACGTGAGCTCGACCTGATGAGGACCCGGAGCGGTACGCACGGTGATCCCGAGCGGGAACGTGTCGGCGCCGAAGTGCTTCTGCGCATCGGCGCTCCAGTCGTCGATCGCGACGATGGAATGATCGCGCGCGAGCACGGCGCGCATCCCGGCGGCGTAGCCGGCGCCGAGGACCTTCGAGGGGACGAGCAGCGAGACGACGCCGTCGCGTGCGGCGAGCGAGAGAGAGCGTTCGACGAATGCCACCGCCAGATCCGTCTGGTCGAAGCCGCGCTGACCGGGAGAGGGTCGGAAGAATCGATATCGTTCCGAGTAGAAGCGCTTCTCGTTGCGTGGAATCCGGCTGTTCCTCACCCAGGGAGGATTGCCCGCCACCACGTCGAATCCGCCGGCAGCCATGATCGGAGCGAAGTGGAGCTCGAAGGAGAAGAACCAGAGGTCTCCCCGCTCGACGCGCTCCAGCCCGCGCCGGTTCTCGTCCAGACGGGCGAGCAGCGCGTTCTTCTCGCAGCTGTTCTCCTTCCGCTCATTTCCGAAGAGGTCGGGTCCAGGAGCGGAGAGTGCCGCGAGCTCCTCTTCATCACGTTCCACCGCTTTCCGCAGAAGGGCCTTCGCCAGGTCGAGATCCCAGCTGCGCAGCATTCTCGCGAGATCCGGCTTCTGCTCCGGAAGCGCATGACGGTAGCGGAGAAGGAGCTCGCGCTGGGCACGGAGCGCGTACGACCACTCGCGGTAGATCTCCCGACGCGCGTCACCGAGAAAGTCGAGAGGGCTCAGGAGTGAGTTCCCCTGCCGGATGTTCCGGTCGAGATTCGGAAGAGGGCGAACCTTCTCGATCGGGGAATCGGTTCCGGCGACGATCGCGAGCCAGAGCCGCAGCTCGCACAGCCGGACCGCCTGGCTCTTCAGATCGACTCCGAAGAGCGACTGCTCCACGATCGACCGCCGCAGCTCCGGCGGCACGGGTTGCTCTACGGTCGCGGAGAGAGCGCGCACGAGCCGCTCGATCACCGAGAGCGCAGAGAGGAGAAACGCGCCGGACCCGCAAGCCGGATCGAGCAACGTAATCCGTCGCAACCGTGCAAGCGCTCCGACTGCGAGCTCGTAGCCGACCATACAGACGTCGCCCGCGAGCATCGACTTCAGAACTTCACCCAGGCTCTCGTCACCCTCGGAGAGCCACTCCACGATCGAGCGCTCCACCAGTGCGTCGACGATCGGACGCGGAGTGTAATAGCTCCCGCTGGTCAGCCGCTCCGCCCCTTCCATCAGCGATTCGAAGACCCGCCCGAGCATCTCCGGATCGATTCTCCCGTCTCCGGGAGCGGTTTCCTCGATGGTGAAGCTGAACCGCTCGAACACCCCTTCGATGGCATCGACGAACAGTTCGTCCGGAATCGAGAGGGAACGGTTGCGCAGCTCGAACGGCGACGGTTCGAAGAGTCCGCCGTTGAGATACGGGATGCGTCCGAGCCCGCATGCGCGGCTCGAGCGATCCTCGAGCGGGGTGTTCAGACATTCGAAGAAGAGCGGGACCAGGACCGTGGAGTAGAACTCCGTGCCGGCCGCCATCGCCGAATGCAGAGCGTCGACCAGAAAGCTCCCGCGTTCGTCCAGCCATCCTTTCTGCTGAACGAAGTAGAGAAAGAGAATCCGCGAAAGAATCAGTAGCGCTTCGTCCGCCACGGCTTCGTTCGTCTCACCCGGGCACCGGAGCCGGAGCGCTCTGGTCAGCCTCTCCACCATGCGCCGGAACGCGGCGAAGAAGCGGGCCGTGACCTCTTCCCGGTCCATCATCCGATCGAAGATCCGGGGCAGCTCGGAGGCAGCGTCGGCCGGCGGGACGGCCAGGAGGTTCAACCGGTCCGCAATGGCGGAGGGAGATTCGTCGGGATGGAAATCGATCCTCCGAAGTCGACCGCGGGAGTTCTGACCGAAAAGCGAAAAGCGGTCGCTGCGATCATCGATGTAGACGATGACCGTCTTGTGAATGCGGTTTCGATGTGCGAAACGACCGACCATCTCGGCTGCGAATCGCGGAGCGTCCTCACCCGACCCCTCCACGAAGTAGAGATCGAATCCCGGGAATCCGCAGGCGTGACTCACCCGCAGACCGGCAGGCGGAGTGACCCAGAGCGCCCTCCACGCAGCGGGATCGAGCGGCTGGAGCCGGATCGGATAACCGAGCTCGCGGAAGAGAGCCGCGACTTCGCGCGTTCCCCGACAGGAGCGGACCTTTTCGGCCGTGATCATCGCCACCCCTCGTTCCCCCGTCCCGCAGAAGGGACAGCGGGTAGACTATGCAGCGGATGAAGATCCGTCCCGGTAACCTGAAGCGACTCCTCGCAGGCGCCATCTTCGGCCTCTACATGGCGCATCTGCTGTATTACCTCAACCCGCAGATCGACATCACACCCGCGCGGCTGGTCACCGTGACGCTGGTTTACGGTGTGGTCTGTGGACTCCTGTTCGGCGGAATTCTGATCGGCTTCCGCATCCTTCGGGTGCGGCTGTTCGGCCGGAACGCGGAGTTCAAGCCGCACGGATTCGGATTCATCGTCGCGGCGGCTTTCATCTCCGCGCTGGTCTACTGGGGTCACCTCTTTCTTTTGCGGATCTACCTTCCCCCCGGAGCGGTCCGCATTCTCTCCAAGGCCACCACGATCCTCGGAGTGACCGCGTTCCTCCTCTTCCTGATCTGGCTCTTCGAGCGCAACGCGAGCCGCCGCACGTCGAATGTCCTCTTCGCACTCGGATGCACGCTCATCGCGATCTCCGCCTTCTTCCTCTATCAGCGACGCGACCGCTACCAACCCGACGAGCGGGAGGTCGTCGTCGCGGACATCTCGGTCAGCGACGTGCGACCGGTGATCTTCGTCGCGATCGAGGATCTTCCGTACGACTGGATCCTGACCATGGCCGGCGAAGGAACGGTTCCGTTTCTTTCGCAGGATCGCGGCGACGTCTACTTCGGACGCATCGAGCCCTTCCGCACTTCCAGTTCGAAGGCGATCTGGGCTTCGCTGATCACCGGAAAGCTCCCGTACCGGCACGGCGTGACGGGGCGCTTCTCGTACGAAACACTTCTCAACGGATCCGACCAGCGCTATCTGATACTTCCGAGCGGCGTCGGCTTCCGCGCCTGGGGCCTGATTCCCCCGGTGGAGAGGATCTCGGCTTCTCTCCCCTCCGGAGACTCGCTTCCCCTCTGGCAGATGTACGAGCGCCTGAGACTTCCCTCGACTGTGGTGAACTGGCCCTCGACCGCGGCGAGCCTTCCCATCCGTGCCTCCAGAGCAGTCGGGACCCGCCTGATCGATGGTCAGGATCCGAACGAGGGGAGCCCGCCGGCGGTGACGGCAGAAGCCCGCTCTCTTCGGGTGACGCCGCAGTCGCTCGATGCCGCGACCTCCTCCCGCTTCGATGGAGTGGGCCACGTCCGGAAGGAGAAGGTCCTTTCCCTGGTCGCTCAGGATCTGACTGCCGCGCGCATCACGAGGAAGCTTCTCGAGCAGCGGCGCGATCCGGTCACCATCCTCGCACTCGAGGGATTGACCGAAGCAGCGCAGACGATCGGAATCGCCCACAACGCTCTCCCGGCCAGTTCGTCCGCAGCGGGGCGGGCGATGCGTGCCTACGTCAACCTGATCGACGGCGAGCTCGCAAAGATCCGCGAAGAGAATCCCGACGCACTCTTCGTGGTCGTCTCTCCCTCCGCATTCAATCCTCCTCCCTTTCCGGCGGACCCGATCTCGTTCGTCCGGGCTTTGCTGGTCACCGAGGATCCCGGAAGCTTCGATGGATTCATCAGACTGGAGGGTGCGGGAATCCGAAGCGAGGAGAATCCGCCGTCGTCCCAGGTGGTCGACGTCGTTCCGACCACCCTTTTCGCAGCGGGCCTTCCGATCGGCCGCGACATGGACGGGATCGTCGCCACTGCGGCGTTCGACGACGCGTTCCTCCGGAGGAGCCTGTCGCTGATCCAGACGTACGAGGCAAAGCAGCTGGTGATCCGCAGACCGGCTCCCGAGCTCCGCTGATCTCATTCCACCCACCTCCCTGAAGCCCGGTCATATCGAAGCAGACGGACTTTTCCGGTGGCGCCGTAAACCCGCACGATCCAAGCGGCTTCGCGTCCGTCGGTCAGGAAGAGCGACCCTGCCGTCCCGCCGCCGTTCAGAGAGAACGAGCAGAGGTGCGAGCGATTGAACCGGACCGGAGAGCTCTCCTTCGAAATGAGCCGGTGGGTGTCCGGATCGCGGATGGGCCAGTCGGGAAACGCGACTCTCACCAGATCCGTGGTCTGAAGCAGCCGCGTGGGAGGAGCGATCAACCGGTCGATCCCTCGATCGATCTCTTTGTTCCGGACTCCGTTGCCATTGCAGTCTTCGAAGATCGCGTAGTACCAGGTCGGCCCTGCGTCGATGAACCGGATCGCCGTGTTCCTTCCGGTGGCGATGGCGTGGCTCCGCGCGTTGCGAATCACCGCGCGGATGTCCGCGGCCGCGGCACGGGCGCCGCTCCGCCGCCTCATCGAGTCGAAAGCCGGCACCGCGACCGCGACGATGATTCCGATGATCGCCACCACGGTGAGAAGCTCCATCAGCGTGAATCCCCTCGGTTTTCGCATCTGTTTTCCTCCTCGTTCGACACTCCGGACGGCGGCGCTTCGATGCTGCTGCGATCCGGACTGCGGAAAGAGGTGGAGGGGGGCCGTCCGTGGACGGCCCCGGGGGAAGGGAGCGCGTTACTGCTGCGCCTTGGTGGAGGGTGAGGATTTCGCCTTCCGCGGCCCGTGCTGTTTGGCGGTCAGCGTGGTGTCGCCATCGGTGGTGAGGTAGGGACTCAGGAGCTGGAACGTCTTGTCCCCGATCCCTTTGACCTGCATCAGGTCCGTCGTCGTCTTGAAAGGACCGTTGGCCTTCCGGTAGTCGACGATCCGCTGTGCGGCCTTCGGCCCGATACGCGGAAGAAGAGAGAGCTGGCCGGCATCGGCCGTGTTGATGTTGACCACACCTGCCTTGGCTGGCGCTGGTGCCTGATCCGCCGCGAAGGCGGTGCTCACGCCGAGCATCAGGAGCATGGAGATCAGTGCAATGAAACTGTGGGACTTACGCAAAGCCATTCCTCCTATCTTTCTTTCACATCGTTGAGTTTCTGGTTGTTGTCTTGTTCGTTTCCAATTGGCTGATATTTCCCGCTTGACTGTCTGGTCTTCGTTTTCCTTTTGGCTTTCCCCCTGCATCACCTCCTTTCGGCAGACAGCAGACTTCAAGCGAGCGGCCGACCTGGCGGCGAGGACGCAACTCTCTCCACGGACTGGAGTTCGGCCTCGAGGGCGACGGATGGCGAGCGTCAAGAAACGTTGCGGGGAGGGGGAAGGTGAAAGAAAACTTGCGCCGGGGCGGCATTCAGCCGACCCGCGGGTGACGTCGCGCTCGCGGATCGGGCGTCCACCGGGGTCGCTGCGCGGCGCGTGCTATACTCGACGGAGAGCCGCTGAATGAAGGAAAAACGCGATATCTATCGCTTTCTTCACATCACGCCGCGGCGGATCTTCGAGCAGCTCGACCAGTTCGTGGTCGGGCAGCGGCGGGCCAAGGAAGTCCTGGCCATCGCCGCGTACAATCACCTCAAACGCATCGAGTACCTCAAGTTCGGGAACGATCCCTCCATCCGGAAGTCGAACGTCCTCCTGATCGGCCCGACCGGCTCCGGGAAGAGCTACCTCGCCCGGACCCTGGCCAGAGTGCTCGATGTCCCCTTCGCCTACAACGACGCGACCGCATTCACCGAAGCGGGCTACTACGGCGAGGACGTCGAAGTGGCGATCGGCCGCCTTCTCTACTCCACCAACCAGAACGTCGATGCCGCGGAGAACGGCATCGTCTTCATCGACGAGATCGACAAGATCGCCCGCCGCTCGGGAGGCGCACGCACCGGCGCGGGAACGCGCGACATCGGAGGCGAAGGGGTCCAGCAGGCGCTCCTGAAGATTCTGGAAGGAGACAAGCTCTTCGTTCCACTCAACGTCACCGCGCACTGGAACAAATACGACTACGTCGAGATCGACATCTCGAACGTCCTCTTCGTCTGTGCCGGCGCGTTCTCCGATTTCGACGAGTCGGACGAAGGACACTCGGTCGGCTTCTTCAGCGAAGAAGAGCGGAAACGTCAGGCGCTCACCACCGAGCAGCTCATCCGATACGGCTTCCTCCCCGAGCTCCTCGGCCGGATCCCTGTCCGGGTCGAGCTGGATGCCCTCACCGCGGACGACCTGGTGACCATTCTCACCGAGCCGCGGGAGGCGCTGATCCCCGAGTACCAGCGGCTCTGCGCCCTCGATCAGATCCAGCTCGAGTTCTCACCGGAAGCTCTTTACGAGATCGCCCGGATGGCGCTGCGACAGAAGCTCGGCGCCCGCGGACTCCGCGCGATCATCGAACGGGTCCTTCATCCGATCCTCTTCCAGGGACCCGAGCGCGCCGGCGAGCGCATCACCGTGCAACCCGACGACGTGCGGGTCGCCATCGGAAGCGAGCCGATCTGAGGGCGTTCGCGCCGGTGATATAGTCCCTCCGCTGGAGCCATGAAGTCAGAAGGGCGAAAGAAACGGATCGTCATCGGGATCTCCGGCGCCTCCGGCATCTCGCTCGCGGTGCATCTCGTGCGAGCGGCCGCGAATGCCGAAGAGGTCGAGCGCATTCACCTGGTGGTCAGCCCGAACGCCCTCCGCGTCGCGGCCTCCGAGCTCGACCCCCCCGCCGGCAGTCCGGCTGCGATCGTCGAGCGGAGCGGTCTCGGAAGTGACGCGGCCGCGAAGGTCATCCACCACCCCATCTCCGACATCGGCGCGACCATCGCTTCCGGATCCTACCCGGTCGATGGAATGGCGGTGGTCCCCTGTTCGTCCGGTACGCTCGCTTCCATCGCCCACGGCACCTCGCGCGGGCTGATCCAGCGCGCTGCAGACCTGACCCTGAAGGAGCGGCGCCCCCTGGTTCTCGCTCTGCGGGAGACTCCCTTCTCCCTCATCCACGCGGAGAACATCGTCGCGGTCACCCGCGCGGGAGCGATCGTGATGCCTCCGATCCCCGCCTTCTACGCCGGTGAGAGCTGGGAGAATTTCCTCGACCACTTCGCGCTCCGGGTCCTCGACCTCTTCGGAATCGAGATCGAGAAGCGGGAACTGCGCTGGGACGGTATCCGGGAGAGCGGCGCATGACCACCATCGGTATCTCCGCGAAGATCAACTCGCAGAAGGCCCTCCTCTACGCGGCGAAGACCGCCGACGATCTCCGCGCGCAGGGACACTCGATCTGCTTCGATCCGATGACCGCCGAAGCTCTCGGCCTCGGCAGCGCCGAATGTCATCCGAAATCCGAGCTCGGCGCAGCGAGTCAGATTCTCGTCACGTTCGGAGGAGACGGGACGCTTCTCTCCGTCGCCCGCTACGCGCCGCGCGACGTCCCGATCATCGGCGTGAACATGGGAACCCTCGGCTTTCTCACCGAGATCCGGGTGGAGGAGTTCCCCACTCTTCTGCAAGACGTCCTGGAAGGGAACTTCGAAGCCGAGCCCCGGGTGACGTTCGACATCGCGCTCAGTGGACACGGTCCGCGTGACCTTCATTTCCGGGTTCTCAACGACGCGGTGATCAACAAGAGCGCCCTCGCCCGAATCATCGAGATGCGGGTCGAGGTGGCCGGGCAGTTCGTCTCCACGTTCCGGGCGGACGGCCTGATCGTCTCCACCCCCACCGGCTCCACGGCATACAACCTCTCCGCCGGAGGGCCGATCGTCTATCCGACCATGCGCGCGGTCCTGATCACTCCGATCTGTCCACACACACTCACCAATCGACCTCTCGTCCTTCCCGATTCGCTGGAGATCGAGATCGGCCTCCTGACCGACCAGCCGGAGATCTACCTCACCCTCGACGGGCAGGAAGGTCTCCCGATCAACGACCGGAGCCGGGTGCGGATCCGCCGCTCGGAGGAACCGGTGCTTCTCGTCCAATCGCCGAACAAGAACTACTTCGACGTCCTGCGCAGGAAGCTCAAGTGGGGAGAGTAGACGAGGATCGATTTGCGCGATTGGAACGATTTGCCGTTTCGACCGCGGTCTCAGCCTGACTCTCGACGTCTTTCCAAGTATCCCGGTCTGCTTTTCCATTGGAGGGAGAATCGTGCCGCACGAGAGCGCACCTCGAACATGAATTCTCTCTGGCTCGAGAGATCGCAGCGATGTTCAGGAAGTGGCGTCGCATCGCACAGCCTCTCCCGGTCGAGGAGCCGTGTTGGAGGATCACGTGGCCAGAACCACTAATGACGCAGAGCGCCGATGCCGGGACGTATCTCGGCACTGGTGCCCTGCATTCATTCCATAGGTCCGCTCCGATACTACTGAGGCGTGATCAGTGTGACGTGTTGCGTCTGATTATTCGTCACACTCGCGAATGTCCACAGATGACGTCCCGACTGCGCCGACTCGACGTCGATCCGGATCGTGGATATCCCTGCCAATTCCGGTATCATTGCCAAGTCCGGGAGGTAGATGTACCCAGGCTGCGCGCGTCGGCTCTCCGCGGACGTCGGATATTGAAACGGGATCGTCTCCTCGAGTAGCAACCGATCCGGCTCCCCGGAATCGACCTGAGCTCCGTATTCTTCAAAGAATCGAACGGTGGCGCTTGCATCGGCGTCGGAATTATCGCCGTCGTAAATCCGCAGAGATACCCGGAACCGCGCATCGACCGGAATGCCGAGAAGGGACCTCGTACCGGTGAAGAACTCCCCTTCACGCACGACGGGAACTTCAGTTCCTCGGGTTTCGGCCTCTCGGGACAGGTCCCTTGTGTTGAGCTGAAACGCCACGTCGGCCGCGTGAGCACGATCGACATAGACGAAAAAGCCTTCCCCCGAGAGCGTATCCGGAAGCGTGAATATATAGGGGTTGAAGCTGACTCCGGGCAGCGTCGGTGGACCCTCTCCCTCAGGGGGACAAAGGATCTGACATCCACTCAGAGGCGGAACGATCATCACGGGCTCCCCGGACCGATTCAATACGATCAGTGAGGTCCGCCACTGCGACCCATAAGCTCCGTTCACCACACCGCGCGGCCTCAGCGGTAATAGTATCTTCTGATAGCTCAGTTCCTGGGCGTACACGACGGACGATCCGAGCGTCGCCGCAAGTATCAGCATGACGAGTCGTTTCACAGCTCCTCCTAGTCGAGATCCGACATGTATACGAGCAGGTGGTTTATGTTGGATGATGGGTCGATGTCGGCTGGTTGTGGGTTCCTCGCAAGAGCCCGGTTCTTCAAGTAGGTCCACACATTCAAGCTCGGGTTGCTCGGGTTGAGTTCCGGGGCTGCGGGCAGCCCCGGGTACTTCTCCAGGAGTCTGGCAACCATCCCGGCGACGAATGGAACAGCGAAGGACGTACCCGATCTCTGCGTCACGTCAGTTCGATATCCGCTCCATTGAGGATATGCACCACCGTCGGAATTCATGTGAGCGACACGCAGATAGTGCGCCGGTGCATCAATGCTGACGCAGAGGCCGAAATTCGAACCTGGATCGGTGATAACTCCACCAACGACGTTACACTCGCCGGAGTGCTTTCTGCAGGTGGAGGCGGGACACGAGTGGTGTGCCCAGTTTGCCCGCGCGCACGCAGATCGAAGTCCGTGCATGTTTGACCCTTCCACTTCAGGAGTGCCTGGGGCGGCGGAAATCGGTACCCGGCACGATGCGATTCGTAACCACTTGGTGACTGAGGTTCAGCTCGCAACCGGGACGACACGCCGCTTTTCCCGCAGGCCGGAATTCGTGCGAGACCCGTCGAATAGGCCGCGAGCGGTTGGCTCGCGATTTGATGTCCCGGGCATCAGCGCCCCCGGTCGCCGGAAATCCTATCGGAGGGCTTTGACCGAACGGGTACGCGGATCCGCGCGAAAGTGCTATCGTGACCCGCTGTCGGACCGCCGGGAGACGGCGGCTGCCCCGGAACATCGGGGCCATCCAGGAGGAGCTCATGGCATCCAAAGGCACCATTGCGATTCTCACCGGGGGAGGTGACGTCCCCGGTCTCAATCCTGCGATCCGCGCCATCACCATCCGCGCGATCCGCGAGGGATACCGGGTCCTCGGCATCCGGCGTGGCTGGGCCGGGCTGGTCGATCTGATCCCGGAGAAGGACGCCGACAACGGCGACAACGTCCAGGTGCTGAGCGAGGACATCGTCAACCGCGCCGGACGAACCGGCGGCACGTTTCTTCACACGTCGAGAACGCGCCCGAGCCATCTCCCTGAGCCGGTCGTACCGCATCACCTTCGGGATCGCTACACCTCCGAGATCAACGACGTCACCCCGGACATCCTCAAGAACATCGAGTACCTCGGAATCGACTACCTGATCCCGATCGGCGGCGACGACACCCTCAGCTACGCACAGCGCCTGCACCGTGAGGGAGTGAACGTCGTCGCGATCCCCAAGACGATGGACAACGACGTCCCGGGTACCGATTACTGCATCGGATTCAGCACCTGCGTCACCCGAACCATCGAGCTCGCGCACAAGCTGCGTACCACCGCCGGCTCTCACGAGCGGTTCCTCGTCATCGAAGTCTTCGGGCGCTACGCCGGTTACACCGCGCTTCTCCCCACCATGGCCGGCGCCGCGGATCGCTGCGTGATCCCCGAGTCGCCGTTCGACGTCGAGCTCCTGACCGATCTCCTGATCTACGACCGGAATCGTCATCCGAGCCACTACAGCGTCGTCCTCGTCTCTGAAGGCGCGAGGATGCTGGAGCACGAAGAGATGTCGTTCGAGGGGGAAGAGGTCGACCAGTACGGTCACAAGAAGCTCGGCGGGATCGGCGACAAGGTCGCGACGCAGCTCAAGGAAGTCTCGCCGAAGTTCAACAACGGGCGAAGGATCAACGTCGTGAACCAGCGGCTCGGATATCTGGTCCGCTCCGGTGATCCCGACGCGCTCGATTCCATCGTCCCGATGGCGTTCGGCAACCTCGCCCTCGACCTGGTCCTGCGGAAGGTGAACGGACGTCTGGTGAGCCTGCGGAACGGCGTCTACGACAACGTGCCGATCGACGTGGTCACTGGCCGCAAGAAGGTCGTCGACGTGCTCCGCTACTACAACACCGAACGTCTCCGTCCGGTCTACGACTTCTACCGTCAGCCGGTCTTCATCATGACGAGCGACGTGTGAACGTGAGGGAGATCAGGAGCCGCGGCTATCGCGGAGGATTGCGGTCGACGATCGCCTGAAGCGACGGGATGAGGGCCGGAATCCGGCTGCGAACGAGATTCCAGATCCGGGACTGGTCGATTTCTCCATAGTCGTGAACCAGAACGTGCCGCTGGTCGGCGATTTTCTGCCACGGGATCTCCGGATTTCCTCGGCGGAATTCGGAACTTACGCGGTTCGCGGCCTCGCCGATAATCTGGACCGAACGCTCAACGGCACCAGCATGAGATTCCCCACGTAATTCTCGTAGTCAACGTCGTGGATGAACTCGACCACCTCGTGCGCGGCCTGGAGCATGTCCCAGACGTAGCCGAGATCCGCGTTATCAGGCCGCATAGATCACTCTGGCGGATTCGAGGATGCCGCGCCGACGATAGGGATTCTTCAGCGCTCGCTTTTCGATGAGATCGACGGAATGGCCGAGCAGTGACTGCAGCTCAGTCTTCAGATCGATGAAATCCCATAAGCTCCATCGCGCGTCCGTCGCAAACGTGACCAGGATGTCGATGTCGCTGTCCGGCCGAAAATCCGCACGCGTGACAGAGCCGAACACCGCGATAGCTCCGTGATTCTCCACCGTTCGGCGAGTTCCGCCAGCCGCTCGCGAGGAACATCGATCGCTAAATCGGCCATTTCCACGTCGATCCTGTCGTAACCTGCCGGGAACCGGCCTGAATGCCGCCATGAACCGGCGCGAGCCTTCCTCGTCCGCTACCGGATGAACGCTTCGTACATCCGCCGCACCGACGCGACGTAGGCGACCGTCTCGCCATACGGAGGGACGCCGCCGTAGTGCTCGACCGCGCCAGGCCCCGCGTTGTACGCGGCGAGCGTCAGATCGAGGTCGCCCTTGAAGACGTCCAGCAGCTGGCGAAGATACCGGACTCCTCCGAAAATGTTCTGCCGGACGTCGTTCACGTCCTTCACGCCGAGGTACTGCGCGGTCTGTGGCATCAGCTGCATCACCCCGCGCGCTCCCACCCGCGAGACCGCGGAGGGATCGAACCCCGACTCCTGACGCGCGAGAGCGGTCACCAGACGCGGGTCGATTCCATGCTCGCGGGACGCTTCGGCGATCAGCTTCGCGACCTGCGGAGGGACACTCCCCGGCACGGATGCATCCGACTCGTAGATCACGCTCCCGAAGGGACGGTAGTGGAGAGTCCCGGATGTCGATCGCAGCCGTACCAGGGCGTGCCGGATATCCCCGTCGAACTGGTACGCCACGATCGAATTGCGCTCGTTCGTGATCACGATCCGCCCGCTCTGCTGGATCCGGACGCCGGAAAGCGTGCTCGCCGCGAACTTCCGGTCCGACGCCGCCAGAGGCAGCGCCATTCCGAGGGCGAGGGACATGATCACGATGCGTTTCATCTGTGTACTCTCGAACCACATTCGCAACTCTTCGATTCCGGAATAAGATAATGTTACTTCATTCCTGGCCAGCGTGACAGCCGTCACGACTCCGAAGGACGAAAAACTCGATGGAGAACCGATGCGCAGCCCATTTTTCGCCGCTCTTACCCTCATTTTCGTCGCCTGCGCCGGAGGCACGATGAACCAGTCTCTTCCGTCCGCCGGCTCTCCGGCCGCGCCCGACCTTCTGAGGATCGACGGCGGCACCATCTACACCGGGCACGACGTGCTCCACGATCGAAGCGTGATCGTCCGGGGCGACCGGATCGAAGCCGTCGTCTCTCCGGAGGAAGCGGCGGCGAAGTGGCCCGCCGCCCGGGTGATCGATGCCCGCGACATGACCGTTCTCCCGGGCCTCACCGACGCGCACGTCCACGTCATGGGTCTGGGAGAGGCGCTCGCGAACGTCGACCTGGTCGGAACGGAGTCGTTCGATCAAGTCGTGCAGCGCGTCTCCGAACGGGCCCCTTCCACACCGAAGACCGAATGGATCCTCGGACGCGGATGGGATCAGAACGACTGGGCCGAGAAGCGTTTCCCGACCGCATCGCAACTCGACGCCGCGACCACCACTCATCCGGTCTGGCTCCGCCGCGTCGATGGTCACGCCGGCGTGGCGAACACCGCTGCGCTCCTCGCCGCCGGGATCACCGCCGAAACGAAGGATCCCGAAGGTGGAAAGATCATCCGGGACGCGAACGGTCACCCCACCGGAGTCTTCGTCGACAACGCGATGGCGCTCGTCGATCGGATCATCCCTCCTCCCAGCCGCGCCACCCGGAAGAGCCGTCTGGAAAATGCTCTTCACGACATCGCCCGCAACGGTTTGGTCGAAGTTCACGACGCGGGCGTCGATCAGGAGACCATCGACCTTTATCGCGAGCTGATCGACGAAGGGCGGATGCCGATCCGCGTCTACGCCATGGTCTCGGATCAGGAGCTTCCCGGCGGCGAATGGCTGGAAGACCGCTGGTTCGCGAAGGGGCCGCTGATCGATTACGGCGGACGTCTGACGGTCCGCTCCGTGAAGATGTATGCGGACGGAGCGCTCGGCAGCCGCGGCGCCGCGCTCCTCGCGCCGTACGACGACGATCCGGACAATACCGGACTCCTCACCACCACTCCCGAGCACATCCTCGACGTCGCGCGACGCGCCCGGGCCGCGGGATTCCAGGTGAACACGCACGCCATCGGCGATCGCGGCAACCGCCGCACCATCGAGGCGTACGAAGAAGCCGGCGTCACTCCGGCCGACCGCTTCAGGATCGAGCATCTTCAGGTGATCGCACTCGAGGATCTCCCGCGGGTCGCGGCTCGCGGCATCATCGCGTCGATGCAGCCGACTCACGCCACGTCCGACATGGAGTGGGCCGAGACCCGGATTGGAAAGGAACGGATCAAGGGCGCCTACGCATGGCGCAAGGTGCTCGATCACGGAATTCCACTCGCATTCGGGTCGGACTTCCCGGTCGAAGCGGTCAATCCCTTCTTCGGCATCCACGCCGCGGTCACCCGTCAGGACCAGAAGGGTTGGCCCGCGGGCGGATGGCATCCGGAGGAGCGTCTCACGCTGCGCGAGGCGATCGACGCGTTCACTCAGGGAGCGGCGTTCGCGTCATTCCAGGAGAAGAGTCGCGGAACGATCGAGCCGGGGAAACTCGCCGACTTCACCATCGTCGACGGAGATCTCTTCCAGCGCGATCCGTCGACGCTCTTCTCTACGAAGGTCGAGGAGACGATCGTCGGCGGACGCGCAGTGTATCAGGCGCGCGCCGCAACGATGTCTTCGAAGTGAGTCAGGGACCTGAACTCGCGATAACGGCGCTCGATGTCGCCGATGGAGATCTCGCGAAGCCGGTCGAGCGAGAACGACTCGACGTTGTACGACGCCAGCACGCTCCCGAACACGAGCGCCCGTCGTACTTCGCGATCGTCGAACTCGCCGGTGGAGGCGAGATATCCGAGAAAGCCTCCGGCGAACGTATCTCCCGCTCCGGTCGGGTCGAAGACGTTCTCCAACGGATATGCCGGCGCCGCGAAAACGTGGTCGCGAGAGATCATCAGCACTCCGTACTCCCCTCGCTTGATCACCACCCGCTCCGGTCCGCGCTCCAGGATCTTCCGGGCGGCACGCACCAGGTTCGGCTCGCTCGTGAACTGGCGCGCCTCTCCTTCGTTGATCACCACCAGATGCACGCGCTCGAGCACCTTTTCGAGTGACGCCCGTTTCGAGGCGATCCAGAAGTTCATGGTATCGAGAGCGACCAGCGGCATTCCCTCGACCTGGTCGAGAACCTCGAGCTGAAGATCCGGATCGATGTTCGCCAGAAACACGACTTGAGGCTCCCGGAATGCGGCCGGAAGGACGGGCCGGAAATCGGCGAAGACGTTGAGCTGCGTCTCGCGGGTTTTCGCCGTATTCAGATCGAACCCGTACTCACCGCTCCAGAAGAAGGTCTTCGCCCCCGACACGCGAGCCAGGCCACTGGTGTCGATCGTCCGCCCCTCGAAGACTTCCATGTCGCGGTCGGTGAAATCGTCACCGACCACTCCGACCAGCTGGACTTCCGAGAAGAAAGATGCAGCGACGGAAAAGTACGTTGCGCTTCCGCCGATCGCGCGCTGTGCGCGCCCGAACGGAGTTTCGATGCTATCGAATGCCACACTGCCGACGACGAGAATGGACACGGTCTTCCCCTCCACGAGAAATGCTGGGCGGAACTTATCAGTTTGTGACAGACGCCGCCAGCCCGCATGTCTCACACCATCTCGTCGCGAGGAGGCGGAGAGTGGCCTGGATGCAAGGCGCGCCTCGCTTCGGCCACGAAGGCATAGTGGGACTATGTCGAGGACGCCTCTCGAGGTCGGGCCCCTGCGCTCCCGCCCCTATGACACGTACTTGCCGATGATCGGCGCCAGGTCCCGTTTCACCGATTCCGGAATCGCCGCCGGTTGGGTGAGAATACCGAAACGAAGAGCGGTGGCGCAGGGACAGGTTCGCTCGCGCGCCGCGAGCTTTGGAACCGTCTCACGGATGATCGCGGTCGCCGTATCGGCGTTCCGGTTCAGATACTCCACCACCTGCTCGACGTTCACCGCTTCTTCCGTCTCGTGCCAGCAGTCGTAGTCGGTGACCATCGCCATCGTCGCGTAGCAGATCTCCGCTTCGCGCGCCAGCTTCGCTTCCTGGAGATTGGTCATCCCGATCACGTCGACTCCCCACGAGCGATAGAGAAGCGACTCCGCCCGGGTCGAGAACTGCGGACCTTCGATGCAGATGTACGTTCCGCCCATCCGATTCGTGGCTCCGGTTCGCGTCGCAACTTCCGCCGCCGCGCGCGCCACTTCGGTGCACGTCGGCTCCGCGAACGCGACGTGCGCGGCGATCCCGTTGCCGAAGAACGTGTCCGGCCGCTGCCGGGTCCGGTCGATGAACTGATCGGGAAAGAGGATGTCGGTCGGATGAAGGTCTTCCCGCATCGAGCCGACCGCGGAGACCGAGAGGATGCTCTCCACTCCGAGCGTCTTGAACGCGTAGAGATTCGCGCGGAAATTGATCTCGCCCGGAAGGATGCGATGCCCTCGTCCGTGACGGGCGAGAAACGCGACGCCCGTCCCGTCGATGGTCCCGAGCACGAAGCGATCCGAAGGCTCTCCGAACGGAGTGGAGATGCTCCGCTCTTCGATCACCTCCAGTCCCTTCATCTGATAAAGACCTGACCCCCCGATGACACCGACCTTCAGATCCATCATCACCTCGTCGTTCCCGCCCGGTCGAACGCCCGGAGCGATTCCTCGATGGCCGCGCGGACGCGGACTGCCAGGTCGAGAGCCTTCAGTCCGTCCGCTCCCGTGACCAGCGGCTCCCGCCGCGTACGGACGCAGTGGACGAACGATTCGAGCTCGGCGCGGAGCGGCTCCTTCCGTTCGACCGCCAGTTCCACCGGCTCGATCTCCCTCGACGCGCCACCCGAACGAAGCCGGAAGAGCTTGACCTCCTGCTCCCGTGTGTCGACCGACGCGTAAGAGTCGCGGCTGAAGATGCGGAGCTTTCTCACCCGCTCGCTCGAGACCCGGCTCGCGGTGAGATTGGCCACTGCGCCGTTCGCGAGCTGCAGGCGGACGTTCGCCATGTCCACCTTGTCCGTCAGCACCGGCACGCCTACTGCGCGGATCTCCTCGACATCCGATCCCCCCAGCGAGAGCACGAGGTTCAGGTCGTGGATCATCAGGTCGAGCAGAACGTCGATGTCGAGCGAGCGAGCCGAGAAGACCCCCAGCCGGTCCGCCTCGATGTAGCGCGGAGGCTCGAGGACTTCGGCGAGTGCGACGATTGCGGGGTTGTAGCGCTCGACGTGACCGACCTGCACGATGCGCTTCTCGGTCGCGGCGAGCTCGATCAGCCCCTGCGCTTCTTCCACTGTGGTCGCAATCGGCTTTTCGATCATCACGTCGCAGCCGGCACGCATCATCAGCGTCGCCACCTCCGCGTGATGAGTGGTCGGTGTGGCGATCACCGCGCATTCCGCGAGGTCCGCGAGCTCCGACGCCGATCCGACCCGCTTCAACCCGAGACTCTTCTCCACCTCGGCCGCAGTGCCGTCGTCCGGCTCGACGAAGCCGGCGACATCCACTTCCGGCATCTCCGTCAGCACACGCGCATGAAGCCGCCCGAGGTAACCGGTACCGACGATTCCGATGCGAATCTTCTTAGGCTCGTCCATCTCCCGTTCCGATCAGCGGATGAATCCGCGCTCCGAGGCCCGTACGAAATCGACCAGGTAACGCACCTCCGGGTAGAGGGCGAGATCGGCCTCGATTTTTTCCAGTGCCTGTTCGAGCTTCATCTTCGATCGGACGAGGATCCGGTAGGCTCGCTCGAGGGCGGTAATGGTCTCCGGCTGAAAATCCTTTCGCCGCAGGCCGATGGTGTTGATGCCGTACGTCTTCGCAGGGCGGTTTCCCACCGTCTTCGCGTACGGCAGGACGTCCTGCGTCGCGACGGTGAACCCTCCCATGAACGCGTGGTCTCCGACCCGGCAGAACTGATGGACCGCAGCGAACGCGCCGATCGTGGCGAAGTCTCCGACGGTCACGTGACCGGCGAGGGTCGCCGCGTTGGCGAAGATCGTCGATGAACCGACGTGGCAGTCGTGCGCGACGTGCGCACTGACCATGAAGAAGTTGTTCGAGCCGATGGTGGTGATTCCTCCTCCACCCACGGTTCCGCGGTTTATGGTCACGAACTCCCGGAAAGTGTTGTCGTTCCCGATCACGAGCTCGGTCCGTTCTCCTCCGAACTTCAGGTCCTGCGGCTCGGTGCCGAACGAGCTCTGTCCGAAGATCCGATTCCGCTCACCGAACTTGGTCGGCCCTTCGATGCGGGTGTGGGGACCGATTCGGCTGCCTGCTCCGACGACCACGCCGTCGCCGATGATGCACCACGGACCAACCTCGACGTCCTCGCCGAGAACCGCGTTCCCGTCGATGATTGCAGTGGGATGAACTCGCGTCGCCATCTCTACTCGGGCCTCTCCACCATCACCGTCATCAGCTCCGCTTCCGCCACGACCTGTCCTTCCACCTTCGCCACTCCCTTGAATCGCGCTGAGCTAGCACGGCGCTGCATGACCGTCACTTCGATCACCACCTGGTCCCCCGGAATCACCGGGCGCCGGAATCGCGCCTTGTCGATGCCACCGAAGAAGAAGAGCTTCTTCTCCCGGTCCGGAACGTCGCGGGTGAACAGAACCGCTCCGCATTGCGCCATCGCCTCGACGATCAGCACTCCCGGCATCACCGGGTTTCCCGGAAAGTGCCCCTGGAAGAATTGTTCGTTCGCCGTGACGTTCTTCAGCCCGACGATCCGATCGTCTCCGTCGATCTCCAGAATCCTGTCGATCAGGAGAAGTGGATAACGGTGCGGAAGGATCCGCATGATCTCGTTGATATTGAGCATCGACTACCTTTCTTCGCCGTCCTCGTCGGCTCTGGTGATCCCGAGTCTCTTCTCGATCCGCTCGAGGCGCCTGCGGATCTCGGGAAGGCGTCGTATCAACGCCTCGCTCCGGAGATGCTCCCGCAAAGGACGGGCCGGACTTCCGGCAATGGTGAGCGGGCCGTCGAAGCCCTTCATCACCGCAGCCTGGGCCGCCACCTGCACCCGGGAACCGATCTCGAGGTGTCCGGCCGCGCCCGACTGGCCGGCGAAGACGGAATAGTCTCCGATCTCGGTCGATCCCGCAATCCCCACCTGAGAAACGATGAAGCAGTGCCGGCCGATCTTCACGTTGTGCGCGATCTGTACGAGGTTGTCGATCTTGGTCCCCTCGCCGATCACCGTCTCACCCAGTGCGGCGCGATCGATGGTGGTGTTCGCGCCGATCTCCACGTCGTCTTCGATCCTCACGATCCCGATCTGCGGAATCTTGTGATGGCGCCCCTCGGCCGTGGCGAATCCGAACCCGTCCGAACCGATGACCGCTCCCCCCTGGATCACGCACCGCCGTCCGATCCGGGTCCGGTGATAGATCGTGACGTTCGGGTGGATCAGGGTACCCTCGCCGATCGTCGTACCGGCTCCGACGAACGTTCCGTCGAAGATGGTGACACCGTTACCAATGACCACGTTCTCGCCGACGGTCACCCGGTCGCCGATCCGAACGTCTTCGCCCACTCTCGCCGACGCGGCGATGAACGAGTTTGCGGAGATGCCGGAAGGTCGCGGAATCCCGGCGAACCAACGCTGAAGCACCAGGGCCAGCGCATAGTAAGGATCGGGGACGCGGATCCAGCGGTCCGACGTTCCCGGGAGCTTCGTGTCGACCAGCACCGCGGCGGCATTCGACGTCTCGAGCTCACCCGCGTACTTCGGATTCGAGAGGAACGTCAGCTCGTCCGGGCCCGCCTCCGAAATGGGGCGAACTCCGCGAATGAGCTTCTCCCGGTCGCCTTCGTACGAGGCGCCGAGGAGCTCGACGATGTCACCGATCCGCACCTCTGCCATCGGCCGCGCATTGTAGCAGTCCGGCTACCGATGCGCTCTCCTGGGTGATACCGCGGCGGCGGCTCGAGCGGCTAACCCGCATTTCTCACATCATCTCGTCGCGAGAAGGCGGAGAGCAGCCCTGGATGCAAGGCGCACCCCGCTTCGGCGACGAAGGCATAGTGGTGACTATGTTGAGGAGCCGAAGCGGGGTGCAACGCAGCAGACAGGCCGCTATCCGTCTCCGCAGCAGAGATGGTGTGAGATATGCGGGCTAAGTGCGGATTTCTAATCCGCCCCGCCGCGCGAATCGCGGCACGTGCGCGACAGCAGCATCAAGCCAATCCGCGGCAGAAGCGAAGCTCTTCGCAAGGCCGACGCTCCGCGAAAGCCCAAAGCCTCCGTCTTCATCGCGTACAACACGATCCTCGCGGCGGATCGGATGATCCGCACCCCTCGGCGGGATCCGCACCCCTCGGCGGGATTCGCACCGTCCAGAGCGGGGTCCGCCCCCCTCGCGGAGCTCCGCTTTCGCGTTTCGTGGAGTGCGGATTCGCAATCCGCCCCGCGGATTTCGGCGCGTGCGCGACAGCAGCATCAAGCCAATCCGCGGCAGAAGTGAAGCTCCTCGCAAAAACGGCCGACGCTCCGCGAAAGCCCAAAGCCTCCGTCTTCATCGCGTACAACACGATCCTCGCGGCGGATCGGATGATCCGCACCCCTCCGCGGCAGAAGCGAAGCTCTTCGCAAGGCCGACGCTCCGCGAAAGCCCAAAGCCTCCGTCTTCATCGCGGATAACACGATTCGCGCGGCGGATCGGATGATCCGCACCCCTCGGCGGGATTCGCACCCCTCGGCGGGATTCGCACTCCTCGGCGGGATTCGCACTCCTCAGAGCGGGGTCCGCCCCTCGGCGCCCTCGGCGCCCTCGGCGGAACAGAAAGACAAAGAGCCTCCGCGTCATCCGCGGAGGCTCTTGAATCAGTCGCGACTGTCGCTGATTACTTCTTGGGGGCCGCGGCGCCGCCCTTGGCGGCCGTCGACTCGTCGAACCGCTTGATCACGGTGTCGGTGATGTCGATCGCGTCCGAAGCGTAGATGATCCCCGACTCGAACTTGTTGAAGATCGCCGCGAATCCCATCTCTTTGCCGATCTGGTCGATCACCGGACGAAGCTGCTTTTCGATCTCCTGAAGCGCGGCGTCGCGTGCCTGCTCGAGATCGCGTTGGGCGTCCTGCGCGTACCGCTGCTCGGCGATCTTCTTCGCATCGAAGTCCTTGCTCAGATCGGCGAGCTTGTCCGCGCTGAGCGACATCTTCTTCTCGTTGATCTGAGCGTCGAGCGTCTTGAGCTCGTCGTCCATTTTCTTGAGCTTCGCCGCGTGCTCGTCCTGCATCGTCTTGAGCTTCTCGAAAGCGGCTTTGCCCGCGGTCGACTCGGCAAGCACCTTCGGAACATTGATCACCGCCAGCCGTGCAGGCGCCGTCTGGGCAAACATCGGAACGGCGAACACGGAAAGCATCAATCCAACCAACGCCTTCTTCATCGAATCTCCTTTGTCACTCTCCCGCCGGATCGTTCCGCGGGTTCTTTCTGTTGTTGGTCATTCTTACGAACGGTTGAATGGACGCTGTGTCAGAACGTATTCCCGACCGAGAACTGGAACGTTTCGAACTGATCGCCAGGATGGGAGTCGGGATTGAACGAGTAAATGAACCGGAGCGGAAACTGGAACACCGGGAGGAAGATCCGCAGCTCGGCTCCCGCCGAGTACCGGAGCTGTCCGAAGTCGATCTGCTGGCCGTGAGCGTATGCCGCACCCCCATCGGCGAAGAGGACGAATCTCAACGGATCGTTGATCTTGTAGATGTATTCCGAATTGAAGACCGTGTACGACTCGCCTCCGACCGGAACCTCGCGGCCGTTCACCGTCTCTTTCCCGCCGATCGTTCCCCACCGGAACCCGCGGACCGATTGCTCGCCACCTACGTAGAAGCGCTCCGATTGCGGGACGCAAAGCTGGTTCAGAGTCTTGGTCAACTGCGAAAAGAGCTCCGCGCAGTCCTTGCCACGCGAAAAGATCTTTCCGGCTTCGGCGTTGAAGCTGACCGTGCTCTTTCTCGACAGTGGGTGGAAGATCGAGTAGTTCAGCACCGGTTTGGTCAGATCGATCGTTCCGCCCAGCGGACCCCCGCTGAATCCGACCGAGAGGGAGAACTTCGCTCCACGCATGGTGTCGAAGGGATTGTCGCGCGAGTCGTAGCGATAGGAGGGCGCGAAGGTCGAGCTCCGGTACGCGAGATCCTGCACCTCGGGGAGAGGAATCGTTCCCTCGGAATCGGGAACCGGGGAGAACTCGTAGTGATCCTTCCGGTCTTCGAGACCGTAGAGGAAGGAGATGTTCTCGAATCGGCCCACCCGGAAGCCGTACCCGATGCTGCCACCCTTGCTGCTGCTGTTGTAGCCGAACGCGGGGGGAAGTGTGGTGTCGCGGTTGAAGATCGACACCGCGAAGCTGTTCGGTTTGTCGAGGAACCACGGATCGGAGTACGAAAGGCTGAAGAAGTTCTGCCGTGCGCCGCGCTGGAAGCTCGCACCGAGGCTCTCACCCTCACCGAGGAAGTTCCGCGTCGCGAACTGGAACTGGGCGAAGAACCCGTAGGCTTCGGAGTATCCGCCGCCGAACTGGATGTCGTTCTTCCCTTGTTCCTCTCCCTTCACCGTGACATCGACCGTCTTCGAGTCGGGGTTCACCTTGAAATCGGGGTTGTCGGTGATCTTGAAGTACCCGAGCTGACCGAGCTTGTACATGGAAGCCTTGAATGCCTCCATGTCCATCACGTCACCCTCGTTGAACAGGACTTCGCGACGGAGCACCTTGTCCTTGGTGACGGTATTTCCTTCGAACTCCAGCTGCCCGAGGCGGAACTGATCGCCTTCGTAGACCTCGAGCTTGACCTTGTCCGTCCGTTCGCCGACCGACTCGTACACCGGATTGATGTACGCGTAGATGTAGCCACGGCGGCGGTACGCGTCCTCGAACGCGTCGACGCGGTCCTGGATCGGCTTCCGGCTCAGCACGTCGCCTTTCTTGAGCGGAATGCCTCCGATCATCTGGTCAGTGGTGAAGACCGTGTTTCCGGAAACGGAGATGCTGTCGAACTTGTGGACCTGACCCTCGGAGATCGGGATGGTGATCTTCACCCGCGGTCGCTTGCCGCGGCGAACCGTGGTGATCTTCGGGTCACCGATCTCGATGTCGCGATAACCGTAATCGAGGTAGAGATTCCTGACCTTTTCGAGGTCCTCGTCGAGTTTGGACGGGATGTAGAGGTCCCGCTTCCGGAGCTGCGTGTAGAGGTTGTGCTTCTTGACCTCTTTCATCGCTTTCCGCAGACGACGGTTCGAGAAGCGCTTGTTGCCGACGAAGTCGATCGCAGCGACCCGCGCCTTGATTCCTTCGTTGATGTTGAAGACGATCTTCTTTTCGGCGGGAACGGAGGTGTCCTCCATGGTCGGCGCGACCGTGACTCCCTCGTATCCGTTCTCCGCGTACGCCTTCTTGATCGCCTCGGCCGCCCGCTGGACCTGAGTCTGCTCGATGGTGTTCCCGACGTGCAGATCGATCTTTTCCTTCTCCAGAGCCTCCTGGATCTTGGCGACGGTGAGGTTCTTGTTCCCCTTGTAGAGTACGGAGCCGATCCGGGGGCGTTCCTTGACGATCGCCTTGACGATCACCCCCTTCTCGCCCTTCTCTGCCTCGATCCGGATGTCGTCGAAAAGCCCGGTCTGCCACAGATTCAGGAAGTTCTTCTGGATCGCTGTTGGGTTGTACGGCTCGCCAGGCACCACGCCGAGGTACACACGGATCGTGTCCGCAGCCACCGACGAGTTTCCGACGACTTCGAAGCGCTCGACCGGCTGACCGGCGAGAGAGTCCTGATTCGAAGACCCTTGCGCATGGGCGGAAAGAGGGACGATCAGCAGCAGCGCGAAGAGTCCTACGCGGAGAAATCGATTCATAAGTGTTCGTCGACCAACCGAATGACTTTCCTGTGACGAATGCGACGCGCCGGAGGTTTCGGTGCGCCAGAGGACCGGCAAAAAATCGCCGAATTGTAGCAGAGCAATCCCTCCCGGACGGAAAAGATTCCACCAATGAAGGTTACGAACGAGGCGATCGCGCATTCAAACGAAAAGGTGGTGGAGATCCACCGCCTTCGAAACGAGCGATTTCGCCGTCATTATTGCGGATTCGGGATCAGGTCATCGCGGGACACCAGCGTGACCACGCCGTCCTGAATGGAGAACTCGACGTGCTCGGGAACGTTCTCCTTCTGCCGGATCATGAATTCCGACAGCTCGTCCTCGATGAAGCGCTGGATGGCACGTCGAAGAGGCCTCGCCCCGGAATTGCTCTCCTCGGCGGCGCGCTCGAGCAGCCAGTCCACCACCGCCTCGTCGACCGAGATCTGCATCCCCTTCGGTGCGAGCGCCTGATTCACGTCGTCGATCAGGAGTTGGCAGATCTCGCGAAGCTCGGTCCGGGTGAGCGGGTTGAAGACGATCACCTCGTCGATCCGGTTGATGAACTCCGGCGAGAACTCCCGCTTGAGCTCCTGCAGGATCAGCAGCTCGATCTGACGCTGCTCGGCATCCGTACTCTGCTCCTGGAACCCGAGTCTCGCCTTGGTGGCGAGGTGCCGGGTGCCGAGATTCGAGGTCATGATGATCAGAGTGTTCCGGAAATCCACCTGATTGCCGATCGAATCGGTGAGGATTCCATCTTCCAGGATCTGGAGGAGGATATTGGTGATGTCCGGATGCGCCTTCTCGATCTCATCGAGAAGGACCACCGCGTAAGGGCTCCGGCGCACTCGTTCGGTGAGCTGGCCTCCCTCTTCATGTCCGACGTAACCGGGAGGCGATCCGATCAGCTTCGACACCGCATGCTTCTCCATGTACTCCGACATGTCGAAGCGGATCAGGTGTCGCTGTGAGCCGAAGAGGAACTCCGCCAGCCGCCGGGCGACTTCCGTCTTTCCGACGCCGGAGGAGCCGAGGAAGATGAATGATCCCATCGGACGGTTCGGCGAAGCGACACCGAGACGCGAGCGGCGGATCGCGCGCGAGATCGCCCGAATCGACTTGTCCTGACCGACGATCCGCCGCATCAGGCTCTCTTCCATGTTGATCAGCTTCGCCGCCTCGTCCGCCTCGAGAGCGGTGACCGGGATGTCGGTCCACGACGCGATGATCTCTTCGACGTCGTGCTGGGTGACTTCCATCGTCTCGTCGGCGGACGTCTCGCGCTCCTGCTTGAGGCGCTCGATCTCTTCCTTCAGCTCGATCTCTCGCTCCCGGAGAAAAACGGCCTTCTCGAAATCTTTGTCCGAGATCGCCTTCTTCATCTCCTTCACGATGGAGCGAGTCTCCGACTCGAGCCGGCGGAGGTTCTGCGTGTCCGCCACGCGGCGGAGCTTCACCTTCGCTCCTGCCTCGTCCAGGATGTCGATCGCCTTGTCGGGGAAGAAACGGTCCGTGATGTAGCGGTTGGACTGGTACACCGCGGAGCGGATGGCCTGATCCGAATACTTCACCTTGTGGAACGACTCGTACCGCTCCTTCACGCCCTCGAGGATCTGGAACGTTTCGTCCTCGCTGGGCGGCGCCACGTTGATGGCCTGGAAGCGGCGGAGCAGCGAGCGGTCCTTCTCGATGTAGCGCCGGTACTCACGAATCGTGGTCGCACCGATGCAGGAGATCTCCCCCCGGGAGAGCGCGGGCTTCAGAATGTTCGCAGCATCCAGCGACCCCTCGGCCGATCCCGCTCCGATCAGGGAGTGGATCTCGTCGATGAAGATGATGATCTCGCTGTTCTCGCGCAGTTCCTTGATGATTCCCTTCAGCCGCTCTTCGAACTGCCCGCGGTACTTGGTCCCGGCCACGATCAGCGAAAGATCGAGCGAGAGAATCCGCTTGTTCGCGATGAAGAGCGGAACGTTGCCGTCGACGATCCGTTGCGCCAGACCCTCGACGATCGCCGTCTTTCCGACTCCCGGCTCGCCGAGAAGAATGGGGTTGTTCTTGGTACGGCGGGAGAGGATCTGGATGATCCGGTCGACTTCCTTTTCCCGGCCGATCAGCGGATCGAACAGCGTCTGCTGCGCCATCTGGGTCAGGTCCCGCGCGTATTCGGAGAGGAACGGCAGTTCCTTCTTCTGCTTGTCCGCTTCGCGTTCCTTCAGGATCGAGATCGTCTCTTCCCGGACGCTGTAGACGTTCAGTCCTTTCCCCGCGAGAATTCGGGCCGCTGCGCACGACTCCACTCGCAGGATTCCGATCAGCAGATGTTCGGTACCCACGTACTGATGGAGCATCGACTCCGCTTCGTGGGATGCGTAGGCGAGAATCTTCTTCGATTCCTCGGAGAGCGGGAGCTCGGCGGACGACGAGATCCGGTCGACGAAAAGACGGTCGCCCTCCACCTCCCGCCGGATCTGCTCCGGCTTCACATTGAAGCGCGAGAGGACTTCTTTGATGATGTCCTCTCCCTCCCGGAGAACCCCGAGCAGGATGTGCTCCGACTCGATCACCCTGGAGCCGAGCTTGGATGCTTCGTAACGGGCGAAGAAAAGTGCGCGACGTGCCTTCTCGTTGTATTTCTCGAACATGGTCTACCTGGTCACCGGTGCGTCATCTCGAACACCCTGTCGCAACGGGATGCCAGCTCCCGATTGTGGGTCACGATAATCGATGTCAGTCGGCGTTTTGAATGACACTCCCTCATCAACTCGAATACTCGTTCACTCGTTTCCGTGTCGAGATTTCCGGTCGGCTCGTCCGCCAGGAACAGAACCGGGTCCGGAAGAAGCGCACGGGCGATCGCAACTCTCTGCTGCTCGCCTCCCGAAAGCTGATTCGGAAAATGCCGGACCCGCTCCGAGAGACCGAGCTCACCCAGCAGGCTCGACGCTTTCTGCAACGCGGCCGATTTTTCGATTCTTCCAATCCAGCCGGGCATCGCCACGTTCTCGATCGCGGTGAACTCGGGCAGCAGATGATGGAACTGGAACACGAACCCGATATTGCGGTTCCGGAATCGCGCCAGGTCGTCGTTGGTCATCCCCGTCAGCTCCTCTCCATCGATTCGGAGAGCTCCCGAATCGGGACGGTCGAGGCCTCCGAGCAGATGGAGGAGCGTCGACTTGCCCACTCCCGATGGACCAACGACTGCGAGCATCTCTCCCTCTTCCAGCTCGAGGTCGAGCGCGTCGAAAACTTCCACAGGAACTTCCGCGTTCCGGTAACTCTTCGAAAGCCCCGTCGCTTTCAGGAAAGCCATCTCTCCGGATTATACGTTGGGGCCGCCCGGAAAAAATGCGAATGCGATACCACTCGTCTTCGATCCCCCCGAACGACGAAATCCGTAACCTCGATCGAAACGGCGAGCGGCACGAGCCCGCGAGGCAGAAACACTCCTGCTGCAGAGGCGATCAGCGGTCCGGATCCGTTCGGATTCCCGGCGAGCAGCCACCGCCGCACGCCTCGAACGTTTCTGCCGATGGAGGCCGGGCGGCGGGTTCTCCGCGACCATGGACAATGCGGAAATGCGCGAGGTCGCGCCCGTGGCACTCCGCCTGAAACGCAGAAAGGCGCGCCGCAGCGCGCCTTTTCGAATCGATACCCTTCAACCGGGCTACAGGTTTTCGCGGTAGATCGTGATCGAGCTCTCTTTCCGGAGGTCGCGCATCAACTCGCTCACCGCGGCCATGATCTTGTCCGCGTGCTCCGCGAGGAGCTTCTCCCGGATCTGATCCTTCACTTCGTCGAACGAATGAACCCCGGCTGGCTTCTTGTCCTCGACCATTACGATGTGGTAGCCGAACTGCGTCTCGAACGGCTCGCTGATCTGCCCCTTCTCGAGAGAGAAGGCCACCTTTTCGAATTCGGGAACCATCTTCCCCCTCGGAATCCAGCCGAGGTCTCCACCCGATGAAGCCGAGCCATCTTCGGAGTACTTCGATGCGAGATCCGAGAAATTGGCCACCGTTCCGTCCAGCTGCTTCCGGAGCTCGTTGATCTCTTTCTCCGCCTCCGCCTTCGACTTCGCGTCGCTCCTGGTCGTGTTCACCACCGCGCCCATCTGCGGGGTGATGATGATGTGGCGGGCCTTGATCATCGCCGGATACTGGAATTCGGCCTTGTTCTTCTCGTAATACGCCTTCTCATCCGCCTCGGTGACCACGTTCGCCGCCACCACGTCCTTGACGTACTGGTCGAAGAGCGCCCCTTCGGCTGCCGACTTCATCTCGTACGCCACGTCGGGACGCTTGTCGAAGTTGTGCTTCAGCGCCTCCTGGACCAGCAGACGCTTCCGGATGTAGGTATCGAGAAACTGGAGCTTCCCGCCGTTTCTCTCGTAGTTTTCCCTCAGGGTGGGAGTGAGACGCATCCACTGACGATTGAACTCGTCCGCAGTCAGAGTCTCCCCGTTGATCACCGCGACGATCTTCGGGGCCGTCTTCTCAGCCGACTCGGTTTTCGCATCGGCGGCGAAGAGCGTTCCCACCGACAGCAGGATTACAAAAAACAGAACACCAGACCGTCTCATCATTCCTCCAGAGGGCATCATTCAGGCGAGGCGACGAGTCGCCGCCGATTCGACCTTTAGACGCACCGACCTCCCGGAAGTCACGTGATGCGCCGGCGAGTGGAACAGCGCTCTCCCGCCCCACCATTCCGAACCAGCGCCCGGCTCCTCCGCTCTTCTCTGTCAAGAGCGTTGCCGTCTCATTCGAAAGAGATTGCGCGACCACTCCTCGAGACTCCGCTATGATTCGACATCCGTAACGACCATGAGTGCATCCCCTGTTGAATTCTCGATCGACAAACCGCTCCCCCAGAATCCGGAGGCGGAGCGCTCGGTGCTCGGCTCGATTCTGATCGACAACCAGGCACTCGATCGCGTCCTCTCCACCATCCAGACGGACGACTTCTACAAGGACGCCCACCGGACCATCTTCGCGGCGATGCTCAACCTCGCCGGACAGAGTCGCGCGATCGACCTCCTCACTCTGAAGGAAGAGCTCGGAAAACGGCAGCACCTCGACCAGGTCGGCGGCGCCGCGTACATCGGCTCGCTCGTCGACGCGATTCCCGACATCGGGAACGTCGAGCGCTATGCGGGGATCGTGAAGGAAAAGTCGGTCCTCCGCCGGCTCATTCTGATGGGGAATCACGTCATCCGCTCCGCGTTCGAGAGCTCCGGCGAACCCACCGACGTCCTCAGCGAGGCGGAGAAGAAGCTTCACGAGATCGCCGAGCAGAACCTGGTGACCGGTTTCGAGCCGCTCAACCGGATCACCCACCGGAACATGGAGTCGATCGAAAAGCTCCACCAGGCGGGAGGCCTGATCACCGGCGTCCCGACGGGGTTCGACCGCTTCAACGAGTTCACGTCCGGATTCCAGCCGCAGGATCTGGTGATCCTCGCCGCCCGCCCGTCGATGGGAAAGACCTCGCTGATGCTCAACATCGCAGAGGCGATCGCCATCCCCGACAAAGTCAAGACGCAGGAACGGCTCTACAACATCGGGATCTTCTCCCTCGAAATGTCGCGTGAGCAGCTCGGTCTCCGTATCCTCTCCTCCGGATCGGGGGTGGCCAGTCACCTGATCCGCTCCGGGATGCTCTCGGAGAAGAATTGGCGCGACCTCGCCGAGGCCTCGGCGCGGATCGCACGCGCCCCGATCTTCATCGACGACACCGCCAGCCTCGACATCGTGGAGATGCGCGCCAAGGCACGACGCCTCCAGCGCGAGCATGGACTCGACATGTTGATGGTCGACTACCTCCAGCTGATGCACGGCGGGGGAAGAGTCGAGTCGCGGAACCAGGAGATCTCCCAGATCTCCCGCGGCCTCAAGGCCATCGCCAAGGAGCTCAACGTTCCGCTCCTGTCGCTCTCGCAGCTCTCGCGCCGGCCGGAACAACGCACCGGCGACCATCGTCCACAACTCGCCGACCTCCGCGAGTCCGGTTCGATCGAACAGGACGCGGACCTCGTCTTCTTCATCTACCGGGATGAGGTCTACAACAAGGACACCGAGGACAAGGGGATCGCCGAGATCATCATCTCCAAGCAGAGGAACGGTCCGATCGGTGACTTCAAGCTCGTCTTCCGCAACGAACTGACGAAGTTCTTCGACTACGAGCCCGAGCCCGCCGGCTACGCCTGACCTCCATGGCGACCGCAGGCCGCCCGGTGGTGCGACTGTGTCGATCGTCGGGTGGTGCGACCGTCTCGGTCGTCGGGTGGTGCGACCGTCTCGGTCGCAACCGCGAGCGCAGCGAGCCGCCCAGGAGTCTGCGCGGTGCAAGGCGCGCCCGGCTTCGGCAACGAAGGCATCGTGGTGACTATGTCGAGGAGCCGAAGCCGGGCGCAACGCAGCAGACTCCTGGACAGTTCCCAGAGACGACCGCTCCAGCAAGACGAGAATAAAGTTCTCAAAAGGCGCCGTTCCAGCGCAGATTATTCTGCGGTTCCTGCAAAAAGAGAATAAAATTCAGAGATAACAGCCAGAAACAGAATAAACATCCGCCCCTCAGTGCGACCGGGACGGTCGCACCACCTCACACCACGCCGCTCTCGCGCAGCCCTCGAATCTCGCCCGCCGCATAGCCCAGTTCGCGGAGAATCTTCCTCGTCTGTCCGCCGAGCAGCGGCGGCGCGCTCCGAACCGGCGTCCGCTTCCCGTCGCGCCGCACCGGATTCCCCACCAGCCGCAGCGCTCCAGCGGTCGGATGCACGACCGTCTGCAGCAGCCCCGCCGCGGATCCGGAAAAGATCTCCCCGAATCCTTCCACCAGCGAGGCCGGAATTCCTTCCTTCCGGCAGCGGCGTACCCAGCTCCGCGCCGGCGAGGTGACGAAAATCTCTTCGAGAATCTTCACCAGCGCACGTCGATGCTCCACCCGCGCCGCATTCGTCGCGAACCGCCGGTCCGTCGCGAGCTCCGGCCGTCCGATGACGTTTTCCGCGAGCGCCGCAAAATGCCGGTCCGTCCCCGCGGCGAGAACGAACGTACGATCCTTCGCCCTGAACGCCTGATACGGAACGATCGACGGGTGCGCGTTCCCCCACCGCTTCGGTTCCTTCCCGGTGACCAGATACCCCTGGGCGACATTGACCAGTGACGCCACCGTCGCGCCGAGGAGCGAGATCTCGAGCGCGGCACCACGCCCCGTCCGCTCGCGCGCGAAGAGCGACGACGCGATCGCGCCGTACGCGTAGTGCGCGGTCAGCACATCCGAGAGCGCGACACCCACCTTCGACGGCTCGCCGGCCGCCGGTCCGGTGATCGCCATCAGCCCTCCCGCCGCCTGCGCGAGGAGGTCGTATCCGGGAAGATCCGCGTCCGGCCCGTCCTGCTCGAACCCGACGATCGAGCAGATCACCGCGCGCGGATTGATTCGGCGTATCGCTCGCGGCGTCAGTCCGAACGCCTTCTTCTGCGGCGACCGGAAATTCTCCACCACGACGTCGGCCTTCGCGACCAGCCGCCGCGCGACCTCGCGCCCCTCTCTCGTCTTCAGGTCGAGAGCGATCGACTCCTTGTTTCGGTTGAGCGCGAGGAAGTACGCGCTCTCTTCCCCGGCGAACGGCGGCCCCCAGCGCCGCGTCTCGTCGCCCCGCGGCTCCTCGATCTTGATCACCCGTGCGCCCGCATCGGCGAGGAGCATCGTGCAGAGCGGCCCGGCGAGGACGCGCGAGAAGTCCGCGACGAGAAGCCCGGCGAACGGAGAGACGATGGCGCGTGGCATCGGAGCCAAGAATAGCAGGGGGATCGTGGATCGTGGATCGAGGATCGAGGTCGAGGATCGAGGTCGAGAATCGAGAATCGGGGATCGAGGATGATCTCGAATTTCGGATTTCGAACGGGAATCGGATCGATCCGGCGCGGCAGACCGAGCTGCGTCGTGACCACCCCCGATCAGGCGGAGCGCGATTCGTCCGCCGTCACAAATCCGAAATTCGAAATCCTTCGGGGCCTTACTCGAAATCGCTCTTCAGGACTTCGAGCTCCCGGATCGCCCGCCGGAGGATCGCCACGACCTTGTGCACCTCGGAGCCGAACATCCGGAGCTCGGGGTCGCACTCGGTCATGGTGTAGAGTGCCTCGTCCCGCTCGAGCCGGTCGCGCTCGAAGCGGAGACGCTCGGAGAGCTCTTCGATCTCGGAGCGGAGGATGAAGTGGACGTCCTTTTCTCCCAGATACTGCTTGCACTGCGGGCAGTAGATGGAGTGCTCCGGCGCATCGTCGACCATCTCGACGACGAACTGGCGCTGGCACTTCGGACATTCGAACACTTCCGGGAGCACGTTGGCGGATCCTCCGAGTCGCGCATGAAAACAGGCCCTGAAAGTGGGAATTCCACTCTTGACCGTGCCGTTTGCTGCCGTGTAGCATTCCCCCCCGTTCGGAGTGCTGGGAGATCGTTCAATGGTAGGACAACTGGCTCTGGACCAGTGAATCGGGGTTCGACTCCCTGTCTCCCAGCCAATCTTCCCCGACCCGCCTCACCCAGGAGTCTGCGCGATAGAAACCGTCGCTGCTCCGCTTTCCACGCTTCAAACATTTCTGCCGCGCAAACTCCTCTCGCCCGCAGCCCGGTCGAGTGAGCCGGTCCCGTTGAAGCCGCACCGGTGAACGCGTTAGCATGGATTTACCGGGAAAATCTGCGGATCACCCACCATTCTCTGGAGGACATCGATGTCTCGACGACCGTACTCGCTCGCGCTGCAAACGCTCCGCGTCTCGTTTCTTCTCCTCTTCGGCGTCGCGGCAGGAGCAGGCCCCCTCGCGGCAGCAACCGATCCGCTCGTCGGCCACTGGACGGGAAGCCTCGACATGGCGTCCACGACGCCGCAGTGCTCGAATCTGAACGGCGTCACGCAGTCCGCGAAGGTGACGCTCGACATCTCTCCGATCGACGATCCCCAGTACGACTACGCCGGGCCGGCGAAGTTCGAGGGAGTGGCGAAAGTGATCCGGAACAGCGACGCGACGTGTACCGTCTCCGGAACCACGACGCTCCAGGGGAGCATCGCGATCCAGGGAAACGCTCCGAACATCTCCGGCTATCTCTTCGCCGTCGATCAGGCATCGTTGCAGTTCGTCGGCGGAGCGTTCTCGGCCACCGTAACGGGTGCGACGATGAGCGGCTCGATCAACGATCCGAGTCTCGGAACGGGATCGTTCGTGTTGACGCGGACCTCCTCCAGTACCGCTCCCGAGATCCTGCAGTTCTCGGCAACGCCGCTCCGCATCCGGACCGGTCAGAGCACCACGCTTCTCTGGTCGACGGTCAACGCCAGCTCGGTCGACATCGACAACGGCGTCGGGAGCGGCCCCGCCAGCGGGTCGCTCCAGGTCTCGCCGGCGTCGACGACAACGTACACGCTCACCGCAATCGGGAGCGGGAGCACGACCGCGACGACGACGGTCGAAGTCGATACGTCGCCGGCGGTTGCCGTCTCCTCACTTCCCGCGGCGCTGGTCCAGGACGTCCAGTCGGGAGGTGCGACGACGAGCTACGTGCTGACCAACAACGGCGGAGGGTCGACCACCATCACCGTTTCGCAGCAGGGGAGCTTCTTTTCGCAATCCCCGACGAGCTTCACGCTCGCACCGGGGGCGAGTCAGGTGGTCACGATCACCGGGAACCCGGTGGCGGCGGGGCGATACGACGGAACCTCGACTCCGGCGGGCGCCGGAGTCCCGTCGGGGCTGTCCGTTCCGGTGCGTCTGCTGGCGACGCCGGCTCCGTCCGGGCCCACCTCCGCCGCAGGAGAGTCGAGTCGCGTCGACGTGGTTGCCGCGACCGGAACCAACCCGAGCGGATCGGTCTCGTTCAGAAACACCGGAGCGGCGACGCTGACCGGAATCGCTCTCTCCAGCGTCCCCTGGATCATTCCGGACGCTGCGCTGGTCGAGATCGCGCCCGGCGCATCGAAGAGCGTCTCCTTCACCATCGACCGGTCGAAGCGGCCGGGCGGCTCCGCCGACGTCGGATCCCTCAGCGGCGAGCTGGGGCTCGCGTTCCGGAGCACGAGCGCTGGCAAGCTCTCGGACGCGGCGCTCCGCCTTGCCGGCACCGTTCCGTCCGGCCTCGCAACGGTGACCGTGGTCGACACATCCAGGCCGTCGGTGTCGAGTACCTCCCTTCCACCTCTCAAAACTGGAGAGGTGGCCCTCTTTCTCCCCGGCGTCGGGCACGTTCTCGGAAGCACGGGGCTCTTTCTCTCCGACGTCTCGGTGATCAATCTCTCCGACAGCTCCACGACCGGAGATGTGAATCTCTACTACACGGGACGGGCGAGCACGGCTTCGTCGGCCCTGGTGACGAAGGTCAGCGGAATCGCTCCGCGGCAGCCGGTCGCACTCGCGGACGTGGTCAGATCGGTCTTCGGAAACCCGAACGACGTCGGAAGTCTTCAGGTGCGCGTGAGCGATCCACGCACTCTCACCCTGAATGCGAACATACTCAATGTGAGCGATCCGAAGGGAACGTACGGAACGACGATCCCGGTCCTCCGTTCGGATCGGAGCGCCGAGCCCGGCCAGTCGCTCGACCTCGCCGGCCTGCGACAGGACGCGAACTTCCACACCAATCTCTTCCTGCAGGAAACCCGCGGGGGGAACGTTTCGGTGGCGACGGAGTTCTTCGACACGAACGGAAGTCCGGTGGGAGGACGCACCGACCAGCTCGGCCCCTTCCAGAGCGTTCAGGTGATCAACGAAGTGCCCGCGGGCGCGGTGAGCGCCACGATGACCGCCACCGGCGACTCCACCGGCGCGTTCTCGGCGTACGCCACACCCAACGATTCGGCCAGCCGCGACTTCTGGTCCGTGGTGGACTGGAACCGCCAGCTCGGGTTCTCCGGCACCGCTCCGATGCTGATTCCCGTCGCCGGCTCGGTGCATGGCGCGAACCAGACCTTCTTCCGCACCGATCTGTCGCTGATGAACGCCTCCAACGCGATTGCCACGGGGACCCTTCGCTATTACACCCGGAGCGGCGAGATGTACGACAGGCGCGTGACGGTGGGAGCCGGGCAGACCGCGGTGTACGACGACGTGATCACCACCGTGTTCGGCGTCAGCGGCGACTCCCTCGGCTATCTCGTCTTCACTCCCGATTCCGGCGACTTCCACGTAACCAGCCGAACGTTCACCAGCGCAGCGGGAAACCCTGCATCGTACGGAACCGGCGTCGCGACGCTCCCCCTTTCGGGAAGCCTCAGGATCGGCCAGGTGCAGCGCATCGGCGGCATCGATGATTCGTCGATCGAATCGATCCAGAAGCAGAAGCCCGGCTCGTTGCGCACGAACTTCGCGCTGATCGAGACCGCGGGCGCGCCAGCGACGGTGCAGGCCACGCTGTACTTCTCCTATCCGGCCGGATCCCGGACCACCGCACACGGATCGATCAGCAAGAGCTATCAGCTCAATCCGCACGAGTTCCGGCAACTGAACAACATCGCGAAGGAGATCCTCGGCGACGTGCGCAGCCAACTCGGAGATCTGCAGAACCTCGAAGTGGAGTTCGCGGTGACCGGCGGCGACGGCGCGGTATCGGTCTACGTTTCGTCCACCGACAACGGGACGGGAGATTCGAGTCTCCGGACGGAATAGTCCGCGGTTCCGGGACGAGGCGAGCAATGCGGGCTACTCGGTCCCGCCCCTGATCTCCTCCATCAGCGACTGCGCCCCCGGAGTCCGCTCCAGCAGCCAGAGGAGGTATCGCACGTCGACGCTGACATTCCGGGCGATGTCCGGGTTGAAGCCGAAGTCGTTCGCCACGTTCTCCCACACCCGGTCGAAGTTCACCCCCACCAGCTCACCCCGGCCGTTCACCACCGGACTTCCCGAGTTCCCTCCGGTGGTATCGGCGTCGGCCAGAAAATCGATCGGGACGTCCTTCAGATCGGGATCAGCAAACGCGCCGAGGTCACGGGCGGCGGCGGCTTTCAGGAGAAGCTCCGGCGCGTTGAACGGCTCTTCACCGGTGTTCTTCTCCACGACGCCGGAGAGCGTCGTCTGGGGCTGATAGAACACCGCATCGCGCGGCTCGTATCCTTCCACGTGCGCGAAGCTGACGCGCAGAGTGGAGTTCGCATCCGGCGCGACCGGCTTTCCGGCTTCGGCAATCACCGCACGCCGCCACTGTGGCCGCAGCCGCGAGATCGTTCCTTCCCACCCTTCCTTCTTCTCGTCCAGCCGGTCGAGGGCCTCAGCGACTCCGATCGACAGATCCAGCAGCGGATCCTTTCGGGCCCGGAGCTGAGCGCGTGTTTCGCCGAACATCGCCTGCCGCGTCTCCGGCTCGTCGAGCGTCGTCTCGTCCATCAGGAGCCCGATCTTCGCGTCCAGTTGCTGCGGAGTGAGTCCGCTGAATGCCTTCTCCACGGATTCGATCTTCTGACCCTCCGGCAGCGCGAGCGCACGTCGAATCCATGACGCGAGCACGGCGCGGTCCGCCGGTGCGTAGAAGCTCTTCTCTTCCCGCTTCAGCCGCTCGCGCAGTCGCGCGAGATTCCGATCCCGGAACGCCTCGGGGCGCTCGTCATCGGGCTTCTGCTGCGCCGCTGCGGCGCGCGCGATGAGCGTCCCCGCGGAGAGGAGCTTCGGTCCGGAAAACGAGCGATCCACACTCTCGCCGATCGGGA
Organism: uncultured Acidobacteriota bacterium; assembly: GCA_963741955.1. Lineage (GTDB taxonomy): Bacteria > Acidobacteriota > Thermoanaerobaculia > Gp7-AA8 > Gp7-AA8 > CAVUKB01. Next base: position 702,755 of record CAVUKB010000007.1, on the reverse strand, counting down.
GCTGCTCGAGAAGAAAATCCCGCTCCCAGCTGCTGCGCTGTTCGGCTTCGAGCTTCTCCAGATCCGCATGAGCACGCGCCGCGCCGGCGTACTTCGGATGGTTCGTGATCCACCGGAGCACGCGCTCGTCCTGCGCCTTCTGCTTCGCTACGATGTCGCCTCGATCGAGCCCCGCGATCTGCCCCTGCGCGTTCTTGTACCGGTTGAGAAGCGACTTCAAAGTATCCGCGACGGCGATCCGTCCTTCCGCGCTCTCCTTCGTCGACTCCTCGAGCGCTCGAATCCATTCTCCGTATACCTCCACCCGACGCGGGAAATAGAGGTTGCGCTTCTGCGCCATCTCCGCCGCGACGAGGGAGCGATAGGTCACGCCCGGATAGCCGAGGACCATGACGAAGTCGCGTGGACTGAGGTCTCCCTTCGCGATGGGAAAGTGGAAGGCCGGATGATACGGGATGTTGTTCGCACCATAGGGAGCGGCGGCGCCGTCCGGAGCGGTGTAGACGCGGGCGATGGAAAAGTCGCCGGTGTGGCGTGGCCACATCCAGTTGTCTGTCTCGCCACCGTACTCGCCGATCGCGCGAGGTGGCGCGTAGACGAGACGGACGTCGGGATACTCGACTGTGTCGACGAGGACGTACTGCAGTCCCCCCTCGAACACTGCGACATTGCATCGGTGCGACGGCTGCTTCTCACACGACGCGACGAGATCGGAGCGTTCGTGGTCGATCGATCGCGCCCGCTCGAGATCACTGGCTCCGTGCGGAACGGCGGCGAGGACTTCCTTCGTCACGTCGACGAACCGTTGCGGCACCGCGACGCGGATCGACTGGCCCGGCAACTCGGCGTTCCGGTCGCGCGCGACGAAACCGTGGGTGATGATGTCGTTCTCCGGCGTGCTGTGTTGCTGGAGAAGCGAAAAGAGGCAGTGGTGGTTCGTGATCAGCAGGCCGTCGGGCGAGATGAATCCGGCCGAGCAGCCGCCGACCTTCACCGCGGCCGAGAGAAGGCCCGTGCCGGTACGCGCGTCCCACAATCGCGACGGTGGCACTTCGAGCCCCTGGCTCTTCAGCCAGGCCGGATCGATCTCCAGCACCTGGGCCGGAGTCCACTTCCCTTCAGAGGCGAAGGCGGTTCCAGAGACGAGGACGAGAAGGAGAATGAGAACGGTCTTGCGCATGAAGCTCCTCGGAATCGACGAAGTCGACGGAATGGCCGGTCGCGGGTTCCGTCGAGTGCATTATGTCCACTTCGGCGAGTTCGCGCATTGGGGAATTGGCTGCTCAGAGCCACGGAATCCCAGCCAGGCGGCGCGAGACGTGCCCCCGAGCCGCAGCAGACAGGAAACGATCCTGCACGGGCCACCGCCGTTCTGACGTCAACGCGTTCCCCGGACGAGATGCGATCCGCAAGCCTCCATTGGCGGAGCTCCGTCCGAGATCTCGTCTCGGAGCTCGCGCTACGAGACCACCGAGCCGGTCACGCTCCGTTTCTCGCTCCTCGGCAGCTTCCACACTCCCGCCCCGTTGGAGTGCGGATTCGTAATCCGCCGCGCGGATCACGGCACATGCGCGACCGCAGCATGGCCTCGTGCCACTTGGCCGAAATGCGGGAGCGGAGAGCGTTCCGCCCCCGCATTCGTGCAGACCCCGGGCCTGTCCGGTTGGTCCGTCCGGAATCGAGCCGGGCGACGTGACCGTCAGACATTGCCGACTATCGCCGCTCGTCAGGCGTTGCCCGCTGCAGGCGCAGGGATCGGAGCGGCTGCGGCTTTCGGCATGCCGATCGGGAGGACCGTCCTCCCGTACGTCTCGTTCAGTACCTGTGCGAAGCCGAGATACATCGCGGAGAGTCCGCAGAAGATTCCTTCGTATCCGGTGAACGTCTTCAGCGCCGCGTTGCCGGTGTAATCACCGAGAGCGAGAAGCCAGAAGAGAATGAATAGAGTGAAGAAGACGACCTGTAATCCGCGATTGTGCTTCAGCGTCGCGATCCAGAGGACGAACGTGAAGAGTCCCCACATGAACAGGTATTCGATCATTCCTGCGGGGGCGTCGGTCCATCCCCACTTCGGCGCGAGAAGCAGGAAAACCAGCGACAACCAGAACAGGCCGTACGAAGTGAACGCGACCGTGCCGAAAGTATTGCCCTTCTTCCATTCCATCCAGCCGGCGAAGACCTGGGCCATTCCGCCGTAGAAGATTCCCATCGACAGGATCATGCTGGACATGCCGAACCAGCCGGCATTGTGCATGTTCAGCAGAACTGTCGTGACGCCGAATGCGAGTAGACCGAGTGGCGCGGGGTTGGCCGTCGTGTCGGTGATGGTGATCGTTTCCGTCTTGCTTTCTCCCATGTCCGAGTCTCCTGATTGTTTCTTCGTCCTTATTGTGCTCGTCACATACGCGAGAGCCTCTCCGACAGCAGGCCGCGACGGGAGGGCGCGGCAGTCCGTGAGACGAAGGTGAAGGTGTCGAACGTTGGAGGGTGCGAGGTCCGGCAGGAGTCGTTTGTCCGATGCGAGCGGGTCCAGTCGCTCACCGGATTCAAAACCGTTGAAGGCGGGAGACTCATGAGTCCTGTGTCCTGTCGATCAACACGCACGCCGAGTCGGAAGCTATGCGCTACGGCATCCCGAAGAGTCGATTGTATTGATCCAAATGCATCACGCAACCGAAACGAGGGGGACCCGCTGCATTGCACAACGGCGGGAAGCGACCCGCTTCAGGTGCGCGCGGCGGCACGTCTTCACACATCGATATCGCCCATCTTCCGGGCGTCGCGAGGGTTACGTCGGTTCGCCGGTCGATACTTCCGACGAATCGGCCGCCCATTGTCGCCGCATCACCTCTGTGCGTGATGCGAGCGTCACGTTGAAATGTGAGGTACCGCGGTCAGAGCTCTCCCGCCTACAAATGAGCACAGTCGGTGGAATGCCTCTCGACACGATCTGTGGAGCGAACGTACGGTGCGGAGAGCCCCGCGATGTGAGGGATGTCTTCGCCGGTCGCTGCGCTCGCGGCTCGCGGGCTTCACGCGGAGCGCAGCAGCAACTGGCGGATACGCTCCGACAGCTCGTACGGGTCGATCGGCTTCCGTAGATACTCGTCGAAGTCGCTCTCGTCACTTCCCGACTTCGTGGGCGGGAACGCGGTGAGTGCAACAATCTTCATTCCGGCGAGATGTTCGCGGCTCCGGATCTCCTTTCGCAGTGTATGCCCATCCATCATGGGCATTGCGATGTCCGTGATGACCACGTCCGGCCGCTGCTTCTCGAGGTACTCGATGGCCACGTACGCCGAGTCGACCGCCTCTACATCCGCTCCCGCGAGTCGGAGCGCCGTGGCGACCAGCATCCGCCCTTCTCTGTCGTCGTCCACGACCAGAATCCGCCGACCGGAGAGGGGAGTCGACTCTTCGACAGGCGGTCCGGAAGGTTCCTCGGGTGCTCCGGACTGGACGGCCCGGATCGGAAGCGCGACGGAGAAACGCGCCCCTTTCCCGTGTCCATCACTCTCCGCCCACACCCTTCCTCCGTGCGCCTCGGTGAGGTAGCGCACGATGGAGAGGCCGAGTCCCAGACCTCCATGCACGCGCGTCGACGGAGTCTCGGCCTGTCGGAACGGCTCGAACATGTGGGGAAGAAACTCGGGATCGATTCCCTCTCCCGAATCGCTGACGTCGATCCGGAGATCGGGATCGGTGCGCGAGGCGGCGAGCTCGACCCGCCCCCCCTTCGGGGTGAACTTCACCGCGTTCGCCAGGAGATTCCAGACGATCTGCTGAAGCCGGACCGGATCGACCGTGGCCATTCCGACGTCAGGCGAGAACGTGCTCACCAGATCGATTCCTCGTGCCTCCGCACTTGGCCGGACGGCGTCGATCGAAGCCTTCAGGATCGGCACGATCTCCACGTTCTCGGGAGACAACTGCAGCTTGCCTGAAACGATGCGCGAGACGTCGAGGACGTCGTCGATCAGCTTCGCCTGCAGGGTCGCGCTCCGTGCAATCGACTGGATCGCTTCGCGAAACATCGGATCGCCCTGCTTCATGGCCGGGAGCATCCGGGACCAGCCGAGGATCGCGGTCATCGGCGTCCGCAACTCGTGGGAGAGAGTCATCAGGAACTCGTCCTTGGCGCGGTTCGCCTCGGAGGCCGCCCGGTATGCGGTCTCGGCGTGATTTTTCTCCTCCTCCGCGAGGAGACGCGCCTCGTGCTGCTCGAGAAGGCGGCGCCGCGTCTCTTCAGCCTCGCGCCGCGCCGTCACGTCACGAGTCACCTTCGCGAACCCTCGAAGCACTCCCGTGTCGTCGTGTACCGCAGTGATGACGACATTGGCCCAGAAGCGTGTGCCGTCCTTCCGGACCCGCAATCCTTCCTCTTCGAAGCGGCCGTGCCTGATTGCGTTCTCGAGATTCCGCTCCGGCTTTCGAGCCTTCCGGTCTTCAGGAGTGTAGAAGACGGAAAAATGCCTGCCGATGATCTCCTCGGGTCGGTATCCCTTGATGCGCTGCGCTCCGTGGTTCCAGCTGTTGATGTTCCCCTCCGGGTCGAGCATGAAGATCGCGTAGTCCTGGACGCTGTCCACCAGGAGGCGGAACATCTCCTCGCTCCGCCGGAGCTGCTCCTCCGCTTCGCGGCGCTCGGTCAGGTCGCGCGTGATCTTCAGGTATCCCCGGACACTCCCATCACTGTTCTTCAGCGCAGTGATGGTGGTGTTGGCCCAGAAGCGGGTGCCGTCCTTCCGGATGCGCCACCCTTCGTCCTCGATCCGTCCGAATTCCGCGGCATCCCGGAGCTCGTTCTCGGGCTTTCTCCGGGCAAGGTCCTCCGGTCCGTAGAAGATCGAAAAGTTCCGTCCGTGCGCCTCGGTCGCCTCGTATCCCATGATGCGGGTGGCGCCCGCGTTCCACGAACGGATCTCACCGTCCGGAGAGAGGAGAACCACCGCATAGTCGAGCACGTTCACGACGAAGAGACTGAGCTCTTCGGGCGCGGAGAGACGGGAAGAAGGTCGCTCGGACATGATGTTCCGCCCGCTTTCCTGCACATTACGCGCCCAAAATGTCGAGTCGGCGAAGGGATACCCGAGTGCGCCGTCGGGGACAAATCCGATACCATCTCCCGAATCTCGACGGAGGATCCCACATGCAGGCAGGACCCGGCGGCTTTCTCGAACCGCTCATCGGACCGCATTTTCAATGGTTCTATCGCGACTCGCTCTGGTGGACCGTCTTCGGTCTGCTCGGCAATTTCCTCTTCAGTTCCCGCTTCATCATTCAATGGCTGCATTCGGAGAAGAAGAAGGAACTGATCGTCCCTCCGATTTTCTGGCACCTGAGCCTATGGGGGAGCCTGATCTCGCTCGTCTACGGTTTCCACGTCGACAAGCTGCCGGTGATCCTCGGGTATCTCTTCCTCCCGTTCCTGTACGCACGGAACCTGATGATTCTCTACGAAAGCCGCAAGAGAACGACTCAGAGCTGATCAACCGGTGCGCGGATGAGAGCGGCGCGAGAGCGCACGCGGTCCGGCGCGAACGCCGGACCGCAACGGGCGAATGCTCCGCCAACTCGCGAAACGATGTTCAGGTCCTGGACGTGCCGTCGGCGTTCGAAACTCCGAGATTCGAGAGTCCCGCCAGAAGGTCGACCGGGAGAGGGAAGACGATGGTGGTGTTCTTCTCCACCCCGATCTCCGTCAGCGTCTGCAGATACCGGAGCTGGATGGTGATCGGCTCGGTGGCGAGTACCTTCGCTGCGTCGGCGAGGCGCTGAGCGGCCATGAACTCACCCTCGGCGTGGATGATCTTCGATCGCTTCTCACGCTCGGCTTCGGCCTGCTTGGCCATCGCACGCGTCATCTGCTCCGGAAGATCGACCTGCTTGACCTCGACGTTGATCACCTTCACGCCCCAGGGGGCGGTGTGCATGTCGAGAATCGCCTGGATCCTCACGTTCAACGCTTCGCGGTTCGAGAGGAGCTCGTCGAGCTCGACTTCCCCGAGCACGGAACGGAGCGTCGTCTGCGCGAACTGCGAGGTCTGATAGACGTAATTCGAGACCTCGACCACCGCCTTGCTCGGATCGATGACCCGCAGAAAGATGACCGCGTTGACTTTGATCGTCACGTTGTCGCGGGTGATCACGTCCTGAGGTGGAACCTCGAGCGCCTCCTGACGCAGGGAGATGCGCACCATCCGGTCGATCGGAGCGAACACCAGGATCAGACCTGGACCTTTTGGGGCACCGAGCAGACGTCCGAGGCGGAAGATGACCCCGCGCTCGTACTCCGCGAGGATCTTGATCGAGCTGACCAGATAGAGAAACAGGATGAAAAAGAAGACCAGCAATCCGAGCGGCATGAAACCTCCTCTGTTCGGGATCGCATTGCGCGAGGCAACCCCGTTTCACGTATCGGCCGCGCGATGGCGGCCATGGGAGCGGGACGGATTCAGTTAGGACCGGAAGTTCCCGACGACGGATGCGCTTCCGCCGGGGGCTGCGGGGGTTTCGAGGAAGTTTCCCCTCCTCCGGCCGCGGGAATGGTTTCGATGAGCGGCGCGACAGTCAGTTCGAGTCCCTCGATCGCGGTGACGATCACCTTCGATCCGGTTCCGACGGGTTGAATCGAGCGCGCATTCCAGAGCTCTCCGTGAACGAAAATTCTGCCCGACGGATCGAGCGGAGTGCGGGCCACACCCACTTCGCCGATCATCCCCTGTTCGCCGGTGACCACCCGTCCCCGTCTCGCCCTCAACGCGAGACTCATCAGGAAGACGGCAATGATACCGAAGGGAATGCTCACGGCGAGCGCGGTGATCAGCTTCACCCGCATCTCCGGAATCGGTCCGTCAACGAGCAGCAGCGCACCGAAGACCATGCAGACGACTCCTCCGATTCCGAGCACTCCGTGACTGGCGAACTTCGCTTCGAGAGCGAAGAGGACGAACGCCGCGACGATGAGCAGGACGGCGGCGTAACTGGTCGGAAGCAGATTGAAGGCGAAGACGGAGAGGAGGATCGCGATCCCTCCCACCACTCCGGGGAAGATGGCGCCCGGATGGCTCAGCTCCGCCCAGATGCCGAGCATCCCCACCGAGAATAGGATGAACGCGATGTTCGGATCCATCAGATATGCGAGGAGCCGCTGCTTGAGCGTCATCCCGCGATCTTCGACCGGATCTCCGACCAGCGAGAGTTTCACCGTCGATCCATCGAACCGCCGCACCGGTCTCGAGGAGACCTTCGCGAACAGCTCCTTCTGATCGCGGGCGACGTAGTCGATCACGCCGTCCTTCAGCGCTTCCTCGTCAGTCATCGAAGTCGACTCACGCACCGCGCTCTCGGCTATCTTCACGTTCCGGCCGCGTTTCGAGGCGATCGAGCGCATGAAAGCCGCCGAGTCGTTCTCGATCTTCTTTTTCATCACGTCGTCGATCTTGTCCTGACCGACGAGAAGGACCGGGTGCGCGGCTCCGGTGTTCGTCCCGGGCGCCATGGCAGCCACGTCTGCCGATTCGAGAATGAAGAATCCCGCCGATGCGGCGCGGCTTCCGCTCGGAGTCACCCAGATGATGACCGGCACCGGCGAGCTCACGATCTGGTGGACGATCTTCCGCGTCGATGACTCGAGTCCGCCGGGCGTACGCAGCTCGATCAGAAGCGCATCCGCTTTCTCACGTTCCGCCGCCGCAACCGCACGCTCCACGTACTCCTCGACGATGGGATGAATCGGGCCGTCGATGGTGATCCTGATGACCTTCGCAATCCCGGAGAGGGGAAAGAGAAGGCTCAAGGCGATCAACAGTGGGATCAGTCGCGCCGGCAAGGACGTGGAATCGGACATGGGTTCACCCGTACCGAATTATGGACCACTCCAGCCCGCCAGGGAAACTCGCGCCGCATTCGACGCACCGATTCGGCCAGTCAGGAGCTCATCGGTACGATCGCGCGCGACATCGCCTCCCGGATCTCCGCGAACACGACCTCGGGCGGAACACCCTGCTCGCGGTAGCTCGCACCGCGTTTGACGAGATTCTCGAGCGATTTCTCGTCGATCGCCCGTCCGTCGATCTGACAGCGGTTCACCTCACAGAATGCGACCAGCGATGCCAGAGCGACACGCCGGTTTCCCGTCTCGAACGGCGTGTTCTGAAGGAGCGCGAAGAAGAACGCCGCTGCCTTTTCCGGAAGCGTGGCGTACGCATCGCGGCCCATGATGGTCGCTTGCGGTCGCTGGATGGCGTTCTGGAGTCCGAACTGCGAAGCGAGCGCACCAGGCTGTGCGTGCGTTCCACCGTACTCGGTGGAGACCGCTCGATGCAGCTCGATCACGTCCTGAGGAGTGAGATAGCGAACCGCAGCGGCATTAGTCCGTGAGCCGTCGAAAGGCGGCGGGGTACTTTCGGATTGCACGCTTGAATGCTGCGGCGATCGCTGGATTACTGAAGCCTGGGGTTTCGGCGGCGCTTCGCTTCGTCGTTCGGCCGGCGGCTGCTGCGACGGTTCGGCTGCCACCGGCCGCGCTTTTTTTGGTGCGGCCTTTCGAGGCGCCGCCTTGGCCGGTTGCTTTTGCGGCTGCTTTTTTGCGGCTGCTTTCTTTGCCGGCTTTGCTGCCGCCTTTCGGGCTGGCTTTGCGGGCGCTTTTTTTGCCGGCCGGGCCGCTTTTGGCCGAGACGGCCTGGCCGCTACGGCCTTTTTTGCTGCCGCTTTTGCCGGCTTCTTTGGAGCTTTTCTGGCGGAGGTTTTCGTTTTTTCGGCTTTTTTCATCGGATGCTTTCTTTACGGATTTGCCTGATTGCCTCTCCGACTTCTGGCCACCTTTCATCTGGAAACCTCGCACTCATCGTAAACCGGATAAGTCCTTCCGTCAACAAGCCTTAGCGGAAGCGAGCCCGGCTGGAGTGCGCTCCACCTGCGCCCGTAAGTGCCATGTCATCAAGCATTTGGCGCACGTATCCGGTGAAACGAATCTGCAGACCTGCCACTTCACGGCACGTAATCGATTGCCAGAAAGTCCTTCGCTCTCTGCCGGAGCCGAAAATGCCCACTTTCTTCGTCTTCGTCCAGGTACCCCTTCCGGACCAGCGACTGCGCAGGAGCAACCCCTCCTCCGGCCGGGTGTCTGATCGCAGCGATCTCGTCCGGTGACAGCTCTTCGCTCTTCCGCAGCCGGAACTCCTGCATCACCCTGATCTCATCGCTGGTCAGATTCCACGGGAGCTTCATGGCACTCTCCTCCTCCACCTCAACCGACGATCCGGAACGAACGGCTCCGCAACGCCACCCACACTCTCTTCCCCTCCTCCAACCGGAGATCCGCGGCCGCGGAGGCCGTGATCCGGACTCGCAGGAGGGAGACGGCATCGATCGTCACGTCCGCAATTCCGTCGCTGGATTCGATTCCGAGAATGATACCGCTCAGGACGTTGCGCGCGGAGACCGCCCTCGGCTCCTCGGCGAACAGCAGAACTTCCTCCCCGCTGATCCGGACCGCGATCGGAAATTCGGCCGCACTCACCAGATCCGACGGAAGGACGAGAGAGACTCCTTCGCGCGTCCGCACCCTCACCGTTCCTCCCTCCGGCTCCGACACCGGATCGTCGACCTCGAAGACATTCTCCAGCGCTTCGCTTCCGGCGACCGAAGCCCGCCGCAACACCTCGCTCGATTTGCCGGCAGCGACCACTTCTCCTCGCGAAAGGACGATCGTCTCGTCGCTCAGGGCGAGCGCTTCGACGATCTGGTGCGTGACGTAGATCATCGGAATCCGTACGTGCTCGCGGATCTTCCGGAGATGCCGGACGACGCGCTCCTTGAGAGAAGGGTCGAGCGCGGCGAGCGGCTCGTCGAGAAGGAGGAGATCCGGAGCAGTCATCAACGCACGCGCGAGCGCCACCCGCTGCTTCTCGCCCCCGGAGAGCCTCGACGGATAGCGGTGGAGAAGCGGCTCGAGCCCGAGGATCGCGATCAGCTCGGCGGGCTCGGCGCCCTTCTTCGCCCCGAAGAGTATGTTCCGTCGGACGTCGAGATGCGGGAAGAGAGCGACGTCCTGCGGGACGTAGCCGAACCTCCTCCGCTCCGGCGGGACGTCCACCCCTCGAGCCGAGTCCATGACCGTTCTCCCTCCGACCGCGATGCGTCCCGTCGCAAGAGGTCGAAGCCCTGCGATCGTCTCGAGCAGAGAGGTCTTTCCCGCACCCGAAGGACCCACCACGGCGGTTACCGAGCCGCTGAGCGTCGTGTCGACCCGCAGGTCGAATTCGGAGAGCGGCACGTTCAGAGAAAGCTCGATCACCGGCTCACTCTCCTCTGATGGCTCCGCATCAGCCATTCGCTCGCTGCCATCGCGCCGAGCGCGATGGCGACCGCAAAGAGGAGAAGGATCACCGCTTTCTCTTCATGACCGCTCTCGACCCGCTGGAAAATACCGAGAGCGATGGTCTGCGTGCGGCCGGGGATGTTGCCGGCGATGAGCATGGTCGCACCGAATTCTCCAATCGCGCGGCAGTACGCGAGGACCACACCGGCGAGGAGTCCCCGCCACGAGAGCGGAAGGACCACGCGAACGAACGCCTTCACCGGGCCGGCGCCGAGAGTCCGGGCGATGTCGAAGTAGCGGAACTCCGCCGCGTCGATCGCAACGCGGAAGGAGCGGAACATGAGCGGGAACGCCATCACTGCCGCCGCGATCACTACTGCCGCGGGCGTGAAGACGATCTCGATCCCCGCACGCTCGAGAAGCGCGCCGACCGAGCCGCGTCGCGAGAGGATGACGAGTAGAAGAAAGCCCACCGCGGTGGGCGGCAGCACCAGCGGAAGCGAGAGGACGGCCTCCGCGAACGGCCGCACCGCGGACGGGAGCTTCCGCATTCCCCCCGCGAGGACGAGCGCGAGCGGGAAGATCAGCACCGTCGCGACCGCTGCAGCCTCGAGGGTGAAGAGGAGAATTCCGACGTCTTCGTGCGTGATCGTCATCGAGCTCCCGACCGGCTCCCTTGCTTCTGTATTTTTCACCACCCGTGGCGGACTGAAGCTCAGGAGCCGAGATCAATGGACATTCTAGTCGTCGATGACGATAACCGAGTTCGCCAGACGCTCACTCAGATGCTCGAATCGATGGGCCACTCGCCCATCACCGCCCGTACCGGCCTGGAGGCGATCCGCCTCGCCGAGATTCACCACCCCCCCGTGATCATCCTCGACGGGCTTCTTCCCGAGATGCATGGATTCGAGATCGCCCGTCATCTCCGAACGCGGAGAGACGACTATCATCCACGAATCGCTCTGATGACCGCCATCTACAAGAAGAACCAGTACCAGAAATACGCGAAACTGAAGTACGGGATCGACTGTTATCTCTTCAAGCCGATGACACCGCAGAAACTGCAGCTCGCGATCGGTGAGGTGCACGAAGCGGTCGCGTGAGGCGAGCGACGAGCGACGAGCGACGAGAGGCGAGCGACGAGCGAGTGATACGAGGCCGTGGATATTTCCTCATCGGGATCGAGGCATCGGCCAGCTTCCCAGCCCGAAGAAGCTGCACGTATCCGGGACCGTCGCGAACGACTCCGTGAGCGGAAGACCCTCTCCTCCCTTTCGAAGCACGCGATGTGAGGAACCGCGAAGCACTGCGCATGCGTCGCACGATCTGCGAACTCCTCACGGCCTCGGCACCGACAGGACTCGCATGCAAGGGTGCGCTCTCCTCCAGCTCTCGCCGGTCCTCTCTTCGGATCGGATGTAAGAGTTGCTCTCCTTGCTGCACTCACTAACATTGTTCCGGAATGCCACATCGGCGGGACGAGCGCGTGCCGCCCATCTCCATCACCAGGGGCAATCGGAATCAGAGAAGGAGAGAGACGGATGTCCGTGACAGAAGAACGGGACGCGGTGATCATCGGCACCGGGCAGGCTGGAAAACCGCTCGCGGTGGCCCTCGCTCGCGCGGGATGGAGTGTGGCCGTCATCGAGCGTGATGCAGTCGGCGGCAGTTGCGTGAACTTCGGCTGCACGCCGACCAAGACGATGGTGGCGAGCGCCCGTGTTGCGCATCTCGCTCGGCGGGCGGCGGACTATGGGATCTCGACCGGACCAGTTGCGGTCGATCTCGCCGCGATCAGGCTCAGAAAAGAGCGCGTCGTCACGAGTTTCCGAGACGGGATCGAGAGGAGCCTCGAGACGACGCCCGGCGTCGAGCTGATTCGGGGGGAAGGCCGATTTTCGGGAGAGAAGGAGATCGTCGTCGAGCTGTCGGGCGGCGGTACCCGCCGCCTCCACGGGGGCCATGTCTTCATCAACACCGGTACCCGGGCTTCCGTCCCTTCGCTGCCGGGGCTCGCTGGCGTCCCATTTCTCGACAACACCTCGATCATGGAGCTAGAACATGTGCCACGACACCTTCTGGTACTGGGCGGCGGCTACGTGGGTCTCGAATTCGGACAGATGTTCAGACGGTTCGGATCCGAGGTGACGATCATTCAACAGAATGCCCAGCTGCTTACCCGTGAGGACGCTGACGTGGCCGAGGCCGTGCGAGAGATTCTCCAGGAAGATGGAATCGAAGTGCTTCTGAGCTCCCGGGCCACGGGCGTCGATTCAGAGGGTGGAGCGCTGCGAATGCAGGTCTCGACACCCGGAGGACCTCGCCAGCTCGAGGGCTCCCATCTCCTCGTCGCAACCGGGCGCAATCCCAATACCGACGACCTGCGCGCGGACCTCGGCGGGATCGAGACCGACACCCGCGGCTTCATACGCGTCGATTCGCGCCTCGCCACGACCGCGCCGGACGTCTACGCGCTCGGCGACGTCAACGGCGGTCCCGCGTTCACGCACATCTCCTACGACGATTATCGGATCGTGCGGGAGAACCTCCTGAGCGGAGGATCCGCAACCACGGCCGGCCGGCTCGTGCCGTATACCGTCTTCATCGATCCGCAACTGGGGCGGGTGGGAATGAGCGAAACGGAAGCGGAGAGGAGCGGCCGCCCGTTCCGCGTGGCAAAGCTCCCGATGACACATGTCGCGCGGGCCATCGAGATGGACGAGACCCGCGGATTCATGAAGGCCGTGGTGGATGAGAAGACGCGAGAGATTCTCGGCTGCGCCATCCTGGGCGTGGAAGGGGGTGAAGTAATGTCGGTCCTGCAGACCGCGATGATTGGCGGCCTCGAGTACCCGGCCATCCGGGAAGCCATCTTCGCCCATCCGACGCTCAGCGAGTCGCTGAACAACCTTTTCATGAGACTCGATTCATGACCACTCCGCGCGGCCGGCTGGAAGCCGAAGCTCGACGGTGCTGCCGACGGGCGCGCCTCGAAATCGGGAGCGCGGGAAGAACCGAAGCGGGCGGCGGGTTGTGAGAGACGGCCAATTGAGATAAGGTCTCAATTGAGCGAAGGAGCCGTCTTTGATCGTCTGTCTCTGCCGCGCAAAATCCGACCGTGATGTCCTCGAAGCGATCGAGGAGGGAGCCCGCTCCGTGAGCGATCTCCGTCGATGCGGCATCGGCACCGAGTGCGGTTCCTGCCACGACATGCTGCGCCAGATGCTCGCCAGAGCGACCGCGGCTGCGCCCGCGCCGCCCGGCGGCCGGGACAGTGAAGCGGCCACCTCACCTCTCCCTACGCTGTGATAGCCTCTAGGAGTTTGCGCGATAGAAACGTCCGTAGCGAGAAAGCGGAGCACCGAGGCCAAATTCGTTCGGATATGAGGTGCGTAGCGGTGGCTACTCGCCGAAAATCCGGGCGGATTTGGACCGTTGATCCGCTTTCGCAGTAGGACAGTTTCTACCGCGCAGACTCCTGGCCCGCATTTCTCACACCGTCTCGTCGCGAGGAGGCGGAGAGTGGCCTGGATGCAAGGCGCGCCCGGCTTCGGCAACGAAGGCATAGTGGATGTCGAGGAGCCGAAGCCGGGCGCAACGTAGCAGACAGGCCGCTATCCGGCGCCGCAGCAGAGACGATGTGAGAAATGCGGGCAAGGCCATTCAGGTGGGAGGAAATCAATGAAGGGCACGAAAGAGGTCATCTCCATTCTGAACGACGTTCTCACGGCGGAGCTCACGGCGATCAACCAGTACTTCGTCCACAGTGAGATGTGCGAGAACTGGGGCTACGAGCGGCTCCAGCACGCGATCCGGGCTCACTCCATCGGCGAGATGAAACACGCCGAGCAGGTGATCGAGAGGATTCTCTTTCTGGAAGGAATCCCGAACGTCCAGAAGCTTGGAAAGATCAACATCGGCGAGAGCGTTGAGGAACAGCTCAAAGTCGATCTCGCTCTCGAAATGGACGCGCTCCCCAGACTCAGGAAGGGAATCGAGAGCTGCCACGAATCCGGCGACCACAACACCAGGCATCTCCTGGAAGAGATCCTCGAGGAAGAAGAAGAGCACGTCGACTGGATCGAGGCGCAACTCGACCAGATCAAGCAGGTCGGGATCGCGAACTATCTCGCCCAGCAGATCCGCAACGGCGAAGATTCCTGATCTCTGCCACAGCGGCCGCGCAGCTCGCGTCGTGCCTGACCGCGTTCCGACGGGAAAGACGATGATCTCCCCCGCCGGGTCAGCGGTCCGGCTGCACTTTCCTCCCACGAATATCCCGGAACGTCGCGCCGAAAGGAGCGAGCCGTGAGCTCGAGCTTCTCGGGATCTCCGAGATCCCGTCCACGCCTCAGCGATGTACCGGTCGAATCCCGCGCCGTCGATGGACGACCGGCGGCTGGAGGCCATCGCGAATATCCTGGAGAGTGTTCTCGAGAAGTGCGCCGGCAAAGCAGCCGAGCGTGTACGGATACTCGCGGGTCATGTGGTAGGCGTAAGGGTATGTGCGTCCTTCGACCATGACGGTCTCGCGGCGTCCGTGGCAGGCATCGAGATCGCCATCCGTCAGGTCGTTTCCAACGGCGTCCTTCAGCCCGAGGATCGGAAAACCGTCCAGGGCCCATCCGACCAACCCGCTCGTTTCCACACCCGGAATGCACGGCGACGCGTTGTGATAGTGGTACTGCGAATTCGCCTGAGGGTGTCCGTCGCAGTCGTCCTGTATTTCGTGAGCCGCTGCGTCGCGACCGGCGTCGTCGAGTGCGTTGTAGAGGGCGACTCCACTCACCGTGAACCCGATCATTCCCATCGGCAGACATCCCGGCTCGTCGGCGAGCAGAGGATGAGCGGGAATCTCGAACGACAGATTCTGTGCCGCAATGCGATTCGGGTTGGTGTCGAACTGATACGCAGGATCGCTTCGAAGGATGGGAAAGATTCCGGTCGGCTCCTCGACGGGAAGTCCATTGCCGAGGAATGTGAAAGCGTTCCCGTGGAGTGTGAAAGTGAACTTCGCCTCGGGCCAGAGGAGATGGCCTTCCACGTGCGGCTTCTCGAGAGGGTTCCAGCTGTCACCGTGAAACCAGGGACCGTCGTGGCGCGCGCCACCGCCGCGGAAAATGGTCCGGCAGGAATAGACGTTGCCCACCGCGGGATGGTCGGAGACATGTCCGTCGCCGAGTGGCAGGCTCTGCGCGAAGAGTCCAACCGGCGCCACCAGGGCGAGAAAGATCCCCGAGAGGAGGCGTTTCAAGGTGCTCTCATGATACCTCAGACGCGCGCGTCGCCCGGAGCCAACGCGCACACAGCTCCGTCGACGCAGGCATCGGGATGACCGTCGCGGAGCCCAACAAGAGAGGGCGCACGACAGAGAGAGGGAGAGAAGTCCAGGTCGGCTCCATCCTCAGCGGGAGACGGCACGGTGCCGGGGCGGCGGAGGGAAGATCCACTCCATCACCGCATCCCGACCCGCGAAATACTCTTTCGCCGACGTGCGAATCTCGAGATCAGGTTCGAAGGACGGCGGATTCTCGCCGGGAAGCATCTCGAAGTAACGCGTCGAATACGTGATGCGAAGCCCCGAATGAGGGAGCGTGAAACTCAGGACCTCTCCATACGAATTCGGCTTTCCACCGGTCGGCTCGCCGACAAAAGTTGCGTTGGTCTGCTTCCGAAGCTCGATGGCGTTGATCATCGCAGAGGAAAACGTACTCCGGCCGGTGACGACGAAGAAGCGATCCGGCCGGTTGAGCTCCGTGAACGACTGGATTCCGCTGATCAGCGGCTGCAGCACTCGGGAGTCCCCTCCGCCGTTGTCCCGCATGTCGAGGACGAGCTTCTCCACCGGCTCGGTCGCCATCAGCTGCATCAGTTCCTCCCCGACGCTGTTGAAGGGATGGGACGGCGTATCCCGGCACACGTTGTACTTCAGATAGATCGCCCTCTTCTCCGGGAGGTACACGTACCAGTAGTTCAGAGCGGGATTCGTCCGGTACAGCGGCAATCGCGTCCACGAGGGATCCGGGAGGGTCCGCCACGGACCGTTCCACGAAGCAGCGAGTGGACGGAGGAGCCGTTCGACACGCTGGCCCCCGCGCGTCTCCAGCTCGACGCTCGTACTCTCGACAGTGGCGCTCACACCCGTCGCCTGGAGAACCTCCGGCAGAATGAGAAATTCGGTAATTCGAGCCCGAAGCCATTCCTGATTCTCGTGCGGAATCACTGCACCGACGAGAGACTCGGCTTCATCGATCGGAGTCTCATCAATCGCGATCAGACGCGAACCAAGCAGGTCCCTATGCTCGTCCGTCGCACGGACCACGTAGATCCCATCGGGGAACCATTCGAGATCGATTGGAAGCCGACGGAATCCGTATCCACTGACGGTCGTATGGCTGTCGCCGATCATCCCCACCAGACGCATCAAGCGGACCACGATCTGTGCGTCGGTCAGCGAGGGAATGTCGTGACCCAGCGCTGCAACGGCGGCATCGAAGTCTTCCTCGCTCACGTGGAAGAACGCGTTGGCGTGCCGGGCGGGCAACTCCTTAGCCAGACGATCGAGATCCTCCTGCCAGTCCGAAGCGACGGCCCGGCCGACGATCGTGGTCGTCGAGGCGAGGGCGATCAGGACGACGAGGATCGTCCGGGTGAGGAGCATCCACGGTCGAAGGAAGGCAAGCGTTCTCATGAGCAACGTCTCCCGTCTGGCCAGACTCGATCTGTCGGACGATGCATGTCCGTGATCGCAATCACGCACCCGCGTGCCTCGGTGGAACGACGGAACGTGACGCCTTCATCGGTGAGCTCCGATCGGGCGCAGGCGACAAGCTCTCGCTCGTCGTTCGGTTGCTCGGCGACGCGCGGTCACCCGTCCGGCTGGCAGCGAGGGCACCAGTAGGTCGATCGGGCGTCGCGGCCGAGGCGCTGCCAAGCGATCGGAGTGCCACAGCGGCGGCAGGGACGATCGCGGCGACCGTACACCCACAGTCTCTCCGTCGGCCGGAGCCCTCCGGCGGTGCGGCGCGGTCCGCCGTACACCAGACGTCCGTCGGTCCGGTCGGAGACGTTGGACCGGAGCATCTTTCGCGCGGTCTCCAGAAGGCCGCGCAGCTGCTCTTCGGAGAGATCCGCCACCCGGCGCTGCGGAGCCACGCCACGCACGAAGAGAACTTCGGATTTGAAGACGTTCCCGATTCCCGCCGCCACGTGCTGGTCGAGAAGGGCGTCCGCGATCACCACCTCGGCTCGTGCACGGAGGTTCGCCAGCGCAGCGTCGACGTCCGGCTCGTCGCCGAGAAGGTCCGGCCCCAGGGCGCGAAGAACGGGGTGCCGCGCGAGTTCCGTGGTGCGGCGGAACTCCAGGACCGGAATGCGGAAGCCGACCGCGCTCCACTCCTCCGTTCCGATCACCACCCGCATGTCGTCGCTTCTCCGCTGCCACCGCTCTCCGCTCCGGTAGACGTGCCAGGCGCCATTCATTCTGAGATGGCTGTAGAGGGTCAGGTCTCCTGACAAGTGGATCAGGAGGTTCTTCCCTCGCGGCTCGACCCGCAGCACCGTTCTCCCGCGGAGCGGTTCGTCCTCGTCGATCCGGGAGAGCGCCGGGAGGACGGTCTGGAAATCAGTCACGCTCTTCCCGCCCAATGCGAGCTGCAGGGTGCGCGCGGCACGGAAGATGGTGTCGCCCTCAGGCATGACGCACTCCGGACGCGAACCCTCTGCGGAACTGCAGCCCCATGGCGGTAGCGACGAACCCCTCTTCGATCAGTGCCGCTGCGAGCGGATGGTCCCCGGCGGGCTTCTCATCGATCTGCGGGATCAGGAGTGTCCGGCGGCCCGATTCTTCGACCCAGCGCGCGAGCTCCCTCGCGACCGCTGCCGCCGTCCGTCCGCGGTCCGGCTCGTCCTCGGGGAGAAATGCGAGCATCTGTCCCTCCCCGCGCGAGACGTAGAGAGCGAGCGCACCGTCGACCAGGATCACCCGCGCGCCGACGGAACGGGAAAGCTGGCGCCCGCTCTCCGGCCAGGGAAGAAGGCTGCCGTATGGATTGGCAGGATCGGTCGCGGCGAGGATCACCGACTCCGGCTGGTCGGGCTGACTCTTCGCCGCGCGCAGCCGGTCGAGCGCGGGGGGGAGGGCGAACTGCGTCGCCGCGACGCCGGCGATGAAGTAGCCGCGGCGCACCCGGCCGCGCTCTTCCATCTGCTTGAGGAGGTCGTAGACCGCGGAGAATCCTCCGGGAATGGACTCCGCAGCGCCGCTCTCCCTCGTTACCACACCGTAGCGCGCGAGGAGCTGCTGCGCGACGGCGGTCATCCTCTCGGTGCGTGAAACGTCGCGCCCGATCAGTTGTTCGACGAGGGACCAGCGCCCCACCACCGCTGGCGGCACGTCGAGGCGGCTTCGAAAGTCGGCGCGCCGGCGTCGTCGCGGAGGACGGGTGAACGCGCGCAGCGGCTCGAGAGTGTCGTTCGTGACCAGGCCTTTCCAGACCAGGTTCCAGACCGCGTCGACGGTGTCGTTCTCGAATCCGCCGCCGCACGCCTCGTGAATGGCGCGGAAGAACGACGCTCCCCTCCTCCGGAGCAGCTCGACCACCGCGGTCTCGCGCGGGGTCAGGTCTTCCGCCGGCCGCGGCTCGTGGAGGAGCGGGAGATGATCGGTGAAGTAGAGCGCGACCCGTCCGTCCTTCTCACCGAGAGGCTCGGTGCCGATCCAGACGAGCTCTCCCGCCGCGGCGAGGCGATCGAGCTGAGTCTCGTCATACCCGGCGATGCGCGAGGAGAGGATTTCGCTCTCCAGAATCGACGCGGCGATCGGATATCCCTGCAGCATCTCGAGCGTCTCCAGGACCGCGCTCATCCCGCTCCGCTTCTCCATCACGCCATGCCATGCCGTCTCGAATCGTCCGAAGATCGATGGGGCGACCGGCTCGATCTCCTTTCGCAGTGCAGCGAGCGTCCTGCGCCGGATCCGGCGCAGGATCTCGCGCTCGCATAACTCATGACCTGACCCCCGAGGGCGGAACTCTCCCTCCACCAGCCGGCCGCTCTCCACCAGAGGCGCGAGCGCGAGGTCGGCCACCGCGCGGGTCAGCCCGAGCCGGGCCGCGAGCTCACCGGCGGTGAAGGGCCCGTGCGTCCGCGCGTAGCGGAGAACCAGATCCCCGAGCGGATCCGGCACCGGGAGGAGGAAGCGCTCCGGAATCCCCGCCGGAATGGGGATGCCGAGGGCGTCGCGGTAGCGCGCCGCGTCCTCGACCGCGATGAATCGCTCTCCCGCTTCGCCATGCGTCCCACCGATCGAGATGATCCGCCTCGCGCGCAGGAGATCCGCAAGGACGTCATCGATCGGCGCGATCATCGAACGTTCTTCGATCTCCTGATGGGAGAGGGCGCCGAGTCGAACCAGGAGGTCGTGCACGCCGTCGGTGTTCTTCGCTTTCCGCTCCGGAGCGAGGCACTGGAGCTCGTATCCCGTCTCCGCGATCACGTCCTCGTCGAGGAGATCGCGGAGCTCGGCCTCGCCGAGGAGCTCGCGGAGCTGGGACTGATCGAGAGCGAGCGCCTGGGCGCGGCGTTCCGCGAGAGGGGCATCCCCGTCGTAGATGTAGTTCGCGACGTAGCGGAAGAGGATGGATGCGGCGAACGGCGATGGCTGGTCGGTATCGACGGTGGCGATACGGATGCTGCGGTTCGAGATCCCGCCGATCACCTGACGCAGCGCGCCGAGGTCGAAGACGTCCTGGAGGCATTCGCGGTACGCCTCGAGGATGATCGGGAACGAGCCGAAGCGCGCAGCGACCTGCAGCAGACCGTGCGCGCGTTTCCGCTGCTGCCACAGTGGTGCACGCGCACCCGGACGCCGCCGCGGAAGGAGGAGCGCCCGTGCCGCTGCCTCGCGGAAACGTGAAGCGAACAGGGAGCTCCCGCCGAGTTGTCGCATCAGGAGAGGCTCGAGCTCGTCCGGTTCCGGGACCACGATGACGCTGTCCGGCGGCTCTTCGGTCTCCGGAAAGCGGAGCACCAGTCCTTCGTCGCTCCACATCGCCTCGACGTCGATGCCGCGCTGCTCTCGAGCCTTCGCCACCGCGGCCATGGCCCATGGCGCATGAACTCGCGCGCCGAACGGCGAGAGGATGCAGAGGCGCCAGTCGCCCAGCTCATCGATGCATCTCTCGATCACCACCGTCCGGTCGTCCGGCACGGCCTCGGTAGCGCTCCTCTGATCCGCGACGAACTGGAGGAGATTCGCGGCCGCGCGCGCGTCGAGGTCGTGCTCGTCGACGAGAGTGCGTTGCACGCGATCGGGCGGCTCGGTCGAGAGCGTCCGCGTGAGCGCTCCGATTGCGACGCCGAACTCGTAGCTGCGTCCTGCACCGTCGCCGTGCCAGAAAGGGACCTTCCCCGGCTGACCCGGCGCGGGAGAGACGATCACCCGGTCGTGGGTGATCTCTTCGATGCGCCAGGTCGACGCGCCGAGGACGAAGGTCTCGCCGCTCTCGCTCTCGAAGACCATCTCTTCGTCGAGCTCACCGACCCGCGCGGCGCCTTTCTCCGCTCCGGCGAGAAAGACTCCGTACAGTCCACGGTCGGGAATCGTCCCGCCGTTCACCACTGCGAGATTGCGTGCACCGGCGCGTGCGGAGATGAGGTTCGAGAGGCGATCCCAGTTGATGCGCGCGCGCAGCTCCGCGAAATCCTCCGCGGGATAGACGCCGGCGAGCATGTCGAGAACCCCTTCGAAGGTGTTGCGGGTGAGGCGGGCGAAGGGAGCGGCGCGGCGCACCAGTTGGTAGAGAGAGTCGAGCTCGCGCTCCTCCATCGCTACGATCGCGACGATCTGCTGCGCGAGGACGTCGAGCGGATTGCGCGGATAGCGGATCGGCTCGATCTCGCCGCGGTGCATGGCGCGTGTGACCGCGGCGCAGGCGAGGAGGTCGGCCCGGTGCTTGGGAAAGATCGTTCCCTCGCTGGGGCTGCCGACGTGGTGACCAGCGCGGCCGATGCGCTGCATCCCGCTCGCGACGGAGGGAGGGGCTTCGATCTGGATCACGAGGTCGATCGCGCCCATGTCGATCCCGAGCTCGAGGGATGAGGTCGCGACCAGCGCGGGGAGCTCGCCCGATTTGAGCCGGTCTTCGATCTCGATGCGTTGCGGTCGCGCGAGAGAGCCGTGGTGCGCGTGCGCGACGATCTCGCCGGCGAGCTCGTTGAGCGCCGCGGCGAGTCGCTCGGCGAGACGGCGGCTGTTGACGAAGATCAGTGTCGACCGATGGGCGTGGATCAGCTCGAGGAGCCGCGGGTGGATCGCCGGCCAGATGGAAGACCGAACCACGGGCTGCGAAGCGGAGCCGCTCGGGATCTCGATCACCTCACCGAGGTTCGACATGTCGTCGACCGGGACTTCGACCTCGAGCTGGAGTTTCTTCTTCTCGCCCGATTCGATGATGGTGACCGGACGAAACCGGACTGCCGCATCTTCCGCGTCATCGGAGGCGATCGTGGTCCCACCGAGGAAGCGCGCGACCTCCTCGAGAGGTCGCTGCGTCGCCGAGAGGCCGATGCGCTGGAGGGGAGCGTCGGCGAGCTCTTCGAGCCGCTCGACGGAGAGTGCGAGGTGGGAGCCGCGCTTGGTCGGTACGAGCGCGTGGATCTCGTCGATGATGATGGTGTCGACGGAACGGAGCACCTCGCGCGCCTTCGAGGTCAGGAGAAGGTAGAGAGATTCCGGCGTGGTGATGAGAATGTCGGCCGGCCGTCTCTGGAAGGCAGCGCGCTCGCGCGACGGGGTGTCGCCGGTGCGCACCGCGATCGTCGGGGGAATGCACGATTCTCCCCGCGCGGAGGCAATCCGCGCGATGCCGGCCGCGGGCGCGCGGAGATTGCGCTCGACATCGACGGCCAGCGCCTTGAGCGGAGAGACGTAAACCACCCGGCAGCGCCGCTCCTTCGCCGGCGCTGGCGAGAACATCAGCCGCTCGATGCTCCAGAGGAAGGCGGCAAGAGTCTTCCCGCTACCGGTCGGCGCACTGATCAGTGTCGATTCGCCGGCAGCGATCGCCTGCCAGCCGAGCCGCTGAGCTTCGGTCGGAGCGGAAAACGACGCCTCGAACCATTCGGTCACGGCCGGATGGAAGATTCGTTCTCTCCCGCGATCATGCGATTTCTGGCTCAAGTTCGGAATCCGATCTCCAGACGAATGCTCCTTTGACCCTGCTCGCGGCCGGCGGCGCTGGACAGCCGGCCATTGCGGCTGCAACAATAGTCGCACTCTCGAATCAGACCCGAAAGGTCAGGCCGGAACCGAATGAGACTGAAGGTACTTGGAGCCTACGGCACATCCGACGCGACCCATCACCTGACGGGATACCTGGTCGACGACGTCGTCGCGGTCGATGCCGGTACGCTCACTTCGAAGCTGACTCTCGCCCAGCAGGCGCGCGTCGAGATCATCTACGTCACTCACGCGCATGCCGACCACACCCGTGATCTTCCCCATCTGATCCTCAACCGCTTCCATCAGGAGGCGAAGCCGCTGATCGTCGCGGCGGAAGAAGAAGTGATGGAGATGCTGATCCGTCATGTCTTCAATGATGAAGTGTGGCCGGATTTCCAGAAATTCCGCTCTCCTGCGACTGGACGGCAGGCGATCGAATATCGCGCGCTCAAGGCGGGGAGGAAAGCGACCATCGACGGCATGCAGCTGACCCCGGTCAAGGTCGAGCACACCGTCCCCGCAGCGGGGCTCATCCTCCAGACCGGACCGCAGGCGATCGCCTTCACCGGCGACACCGGTCCGACCTCCGAAATCTGGAAGCGTGCGAACAAGGTCGGGTCGATCGTCTCGGTGATCACCGAGGCGTCTTTCCCGAACGATCTGCAACAGATGGCGGACGACAGCGGCCACCTCACTCCGCAATCGCTCGCCGCGGAACTGCGAAAGATCACCCTCGATGTGCCCGTGTACGCAAGCCACCGAAAAGTCCCGTTCGAGACCAAGATCGAATCGGAGATCAAGAACATCAGGGATCGAAGGGCAAGGATCCTGGTGGAGAAGCAGTACACGTTCTAGCCGAAGGCTGGAGCAGGTGGCGGGTCGGGTTCCATCCCGCTACAATACGCGCCCGATGGCCAGGACTCCGGTTTCCGCTCTGATCACCACGTTCAACGAGATCGACCAGATCGAGGAGTGCATCCGCTCGGTCGAATGGGCCGACGAGGTGTACCTGCTGGACTCGTTCTCCACGGACGGCACGGTCGAGCTCGTCCGGGAGAAGTTCCCCGGCGTCGTCATCGAGCAGCACGAATACTTCGGCGCGGCGTCCCAGAAGAACTTCGCCATCGATCACGCGCAGCACGATTGGATTCTCTTCGTCGACGCCGACGAGAGAGTGACTCCGCCTCTGCGGAAGGAAGTGGAGCGGCTGCTCGAGAAGGGACCCGACCTCTGGGGCTATTCGATCCGCCGGGAAAACTTCATTCTCGGCAAGCCGGTCCGCCACAGTGGCCTGCAGCGCGACCGCGTCACGCGCTTTTTCCATCGACGGCACGCCCGTTATCCAAACCGCCGGGTGCACGCCGACCTCGACGTCGACGGCACGATCGGGCGTCTGAACGGAACGTTCCTGCACAACTACATCCGCTCGTTCGACCACATGATCGAGAAGATGACCCGCTACGGGATGTGGGGTGCGACACAGCAGTTCATCCACGGGAAGAAAAGTGGATTCCTCGACATCTTCGGCCACGCGTTCGCCCGCTTCTTCCGGGACTACGTCATCAACCTCGGGTTTCTCGACGGAGTGCCGGGACTGATCACCGTCGGGATGCACACGTACTACGCGTTCTGGAAGTACGCGAAGCTGTGGGAGTTCAACCAGCTGAAGAAGCTCGGTCGTCCCGTGCCGCTTCCTTCGCTCGACCAGGACGAGGACCGGTGGGTCCGGCCGTGGGAGCGGGAGAAGTTGGACGGGGAGTGATTCGCCGGCGGGCGCCGAGGTCTGATCGGCCTTCGATCTCGCGACGGGTTCGATTCTCGCGTTCGTATTGATGAGAGGAGTGACGAGCGCGGGGCGCTCGTCACGAGCCGGCAGGGATGCCGGCGCCCCAGGACGCCAGCCGCTCGAGGTTCCCGAAGATTCCGGACGCGGTCAACTCTCTTTCTTCTGCTCTTCGTCCTGCTGCACCTCCCATTGGCGCAGGGCTCCGGAAGGGCTGCGATCGGCGAGACGGGTACGGGAGAGAATCGTTCCGGCGAGCTCCGCGACTCCCCACCCGAGGAAAGTCGTAGCCGCCAGCGTGAAAAGTTCGCTGAGGGTGTGGAGCGCGAGGAGATAGAAGAGGGCGATGGGCACTGCAATACCCATCACCACGAAGCCGACCACCAGTCTCAGTCCCGACATGGGCTCTATTTCAGCACATTCCGCCTCCCGGCGTCAGTGACCAATTCCGCGCCCAGGGTGTCCGCTCGGTGGCGGCCGCGAGAAAGAGGAGCGGCGGGACTCTCTTCCGCCACGTAGAATCCTATCGTTCGAGGATGGGAAACGCGCGGCTGACGTTATCCGCGACGCGGTCCTGAACCTGGCTGGAAAAGTCCTCCCGTGCATCGAAAACCTTCCGCACGTAATCCCGCGTCTCCTTGAATGGCGGGATTCCGCCGAACCGTCGTACGTTACCTTCGCCGGCATTGTAAGCGGCGATCATCTTCCGCTCGTTTCCATCGAAACGCTCCGACAGATACTTGAGGTACTTCGCCCCGGCCTTCACGTTCTGGGCCGGATCGGTGAGATTGTTCGCGCCCATCCATCGCCCGGTTCGAGGCAGCATCTGCATCAGACCGACCGCTCCCCGGTCGGAGCGTGCGGTCGGCTTGAACTGCGATTCGGTCTGCACGACCGCCGCGACCAGTTCCGGCGGAAGATCATTCTTCTTCGCCTCGTGATAGATGATCGAGCCGAACGGGATCTCGGTCTTGAAGAAGTTCTCCTTCGTATTCTCGGTAATGATCGTCAGGTGCTCCGGCGTGAGTTTCGGCTTCGGAATCTCGTTCGTCACCTGCTGGATGATCGTGGTCGCGGTCTGCTCCGGCTGCGGCTGGATCTCCGGGGTCTGGACGCCCGCCTGTCCGTGCTGCAGCAGTGGAACGGCCATACCGCTCCCTACCGCGATCGCGCCGACGGCGATCGCGCCGTAGCGCTTGCGGAGATCCGTCCGCTTCCTCCCTCCGCGGACACTGCGCACCTCGGCATGGAGCCTCGAGCGATCGAAGCCGTCGAGGACTCGCTGCTTGAAGCTGCGTCTTGTCCTCGGTTCGTTCATTCGACACCTCCCCTCATCAAGCTCTAATAACTTGCAAGGCATGCGCCAGAGAGAGAATGCAAGACACGTTTTTTCAGATATTTACAGCTGGATTCACGAACCGCCGCCCGGACCCGAAGTACAATCACTCGCATGATTCCCGCCAGGCTCGCGTTGATCGGAGTGGCAGTCGCGTCGAGCTCGGCCTTTTCCTTCGCGGCCCCGCCATCGCTCTGCCATTCAGGAACGCGTCCGATGATCGAGATCGGCTGCGGGAATCCTTACTGGCTGGACCCTCTGTCGCCGGATGACCTCGAGAAGAAGAACCGGGAGCGGCCCCGAATGGCGCCTCCCGCGGAAGAGATCGCTCCCCCGGCGTGGGACTTCGAAGGAAGAGCCTCCTACTACTCCGACTCGCTCGAGGGGCGGAGAACCGCGAGTGGGGAGGTATTCCGGCAGAACCGGCTGACTGCGGCGCACCGGACGCTGCCGTTCGGGACGGTTCTCGAGGTGGAGTCGGAGGCGACACACAGGAAAGTCCGCGTGCGGGTAAATGACCGTGGTCCGTTCACCGGCGGGTTCGTGATCGATCTGTCGAGACGGGCCGCTCACGCGATCGGAGTCGACCGGGCGGCGAACAGGAGAGTGCGGATCCGGATCGTGGATCAGGGTGACGACGAGGCGGAATGACGGTGATCTGCACGGCGAAGATCGTGTCGTATGCGACGAACAGCGTGCGCGTTCCCGAGCGCGGAGCGTCAGTGCCGGCTTCGCTGCTACATCAACGCCTCCTCTCGATCCGCTCCGAACGTGATCTGCGCGGCGGATCAGAGGATCCGCACCCCATCACGGCGTGGATTCGCGCGAGCGCGGAGTGCCGGCTTCGCTGCTGCTTCAACGCCTCCTCTCGATCCGCTCCGAACGTGATCTGCGCGGCGGATCAGAGGATCCGCACCCCATCACGGCGTGGATTCGCGCGAGCGCGGAGTGCCGGCTTCGCTGCTGCCTCACACATCCTCTCGATCCGCTCCGAACGTGATCTGCGCGGCGGATCAGAGGATCCGCACCACATCACGGCGGTAATCTTCTGAGGGGCGGGTCGTGGCGGCGCCGGCTTCGCTGCTGCCTCACACATCCTCTCGATCCGCTCCGAACATGATCTGCGCGGCGGATCAGAGGATCCGCACCCCATCACGGCGTGGATTCGCGCGAGCGCGGAGTGCCGGCTTCGCTGCTGCCTCACACATCCTCTCGATCCGCTCCGAACGTGATCCCGGCGGCGGATCAGAGGATCCGCACCCCATCACGGCGGTAATCTTCTGTGGGGCGGCTCGTGGCGGCGCCGGCTTCGCTGCTGCCTCACACATCCTCTCGATCCGCTCCGAACGTGATCCCTGCGGCGGATCAGAGGATCCGCACCACATCACGGCGGTAATTTTTTTTGGGGCGAGTCGTGGCGGCGCCGGCTTCGCTGCTGCTTCAACGCCTCCTCTCGATCCGCTCCGAACGTGATCCCGGCCGCGGATCGGAGGATCCGCACCACATCACGGCGGTAATCTTCTGTGGGGCGGGTCGTGGCGGCGCCGGCTTCGCTGCTGCCTCACACATCCTCTCGATCCCTTCCGAACATGATCTGCGCGGCGGATCAGAGGATCCGCACCACATCACGGCGGTAATCTTTCTTGGGGCGGGTCACTCCGCGGGTTCGGCAGGAAGGAGGATGCAGAAGCGGGCTCCTTCTCCGGGCTTCGAGTCGACCGTGAGTGAGCCTCCGTGGCCCTCGGCGATCTTGCGCGCGAGGAAGAGGCCGTAACCCGGTCCGTCGCCGCGGCTCTTGTCGAGCTTGAGTCCGAGGTCGAAAATCTGCGCCTGGAAACGCTCGTCGATTCCGATTCCGTTGTCGATGACGCAGAGGCGGTCTTCTTCACCGAATCGGTCGTAGGTGAGAGTGATCCGCCGGTCGCCGGGCTCCCTGTCGCTGAACGTGAGGGCGTTCGAGACCAGCGCGGTGATCACTGCCTGGATCTTCTCCGGGTCACCGTAGATGTCGGGAAGATCCTCGGGGTAGCTGAATTCGACCCCTCCCTCTTCGATCTGATAGTTGCATTTCATTCTCACCGCACGGACGATCTCGCCGAGGCTGACTACGGTTTTCGCGTCGGGGCGAGCGAGAATTTTCAGGAGCGACGACATCTCGTCGACGATCTTCCGCATCTGCTGCGCGCTGGCGCGGATGCGTCGAAGAAAATCGATTCCTTCTTCGTCGAGCTTCTCTTCGTAATCGGAAAGAAGGAGATCGCTGAATCCGTCGATCGAAAAGATCGGGGATTTCAGATCGTGCGAAAGGACGCTGAAGATTTTCAGCACGTCGTCCCTGGTGAAAGACACTGCTTCGGTTCGCGGTTCCGCGCGCGTTTCGCTCACAGGATGCCCCCTTTCCTGTCGCGCGAGGGTGCAACATGTGAGCCACGGAATCAGTCGCAGATCATCGGGCAGGCAGGATCGATCGGTTGCACCACCAGCTCGTCGCAGAGCGTCGCTTCGGGGGGAAGATCGTCGAGCCCATCGGTGCAGCAGACCAGCGCGTTCTCCATCCGTCGTCCGGGGGGGATCACCACGTCGTCGGTGATGATGCATCCATGCACGCGCGCGCCCCTGCCGATCGAGACGCCTCTCCAGATCACGCTCCCGGTGAGCTCCGCTCCCTCTTCGACCCGTGCCCCGACCCCTGCGGTGACTCTGCGTGACTGTCGCGAGAGGACTGCATTGTCCGCCACGACGCTCTCCGTTTCGTGATCGACACGCGCCGCGGGAGGAAGTGCGAGTGATCCGCTCACCGTGAGTGCACGGATCCGATCCGAAGCCTCGAGATATCTCCGCGGCGTTCCGATGTCGAACCAGAGCCCGTCATCCACCACGCCCGCGAGCCGCTCCGAGCCATTCCTCGTGACCGGCGCGTAGACGTGCTCGGTGATGCCGGAGAAGTCGCGATCGGGAAGAAGATCGAACACGCGCGTCGAGAGAGCGTGCGAGCCGGAGAACATCAGAGCTCGACCTCTTCCTTCGCCGAACCCGGTGACTTCTTCTCCATCGAACCAGACCGGCGTGAAGCGGTCGTCCTCCGGCGGATGTCTCAGGCAGAGTGCCGAGATCGCATCTTGCCGTCTGCGCGAGGCTTCGAGCTCGTTCCACGGGGGAAACTGGATCGTATCGCCGTTGACCACGAAGAAGGAATCCCCACGGTCGAGAAACGGGCGCGCGCGGCGGATTCCGCCGCCAGTCCCCAGAATCTCCTCCTCGCGAGAGAAGTACAGCTCACAGCAGCTCGCGTACCGGCCGCGCAGATAACGCTCGATGAAGTCGGGAAGGTGGTGGAGGTTGACGGCGATCTCTTTCACCCCCGCCGCGAGGAGGGGCTCGATTGCCCACGAGATCAGAGGCCGGAGGCAGAGCGGAAGCATCGGCTTCGGATACTGATGGGTGACCGGACGGAAGCGCGTTCCGTACCCTGCCGCGAGGATCATTGCTCTCATGCCGTCGGGAAGTCCTTCGGATCGAAGATCATGTTCCCGGGAAGATCGCCACGAGTCCTCCGCTGCTGCCGATACAGATCAGCGTACGTCGCGCGAATCGCGTCGTCCATGTTCAACCCGAGAGTTCCGACCACGTTCCGGATCAGCTCGAGCGGACCTTCGATCTCGAAGTA
The DNA here is from genome assembly GCA_963741955.1 of uncultured Acidobacteriota bacterium. Lineage (GTDB taxonomy): Bacteria > Acidobacteriota > Thermoanaerobaculia > Gp7-AA8 > Gp7-AA8 > CAVUKB01. The sequence goes on along the minus strand of CAVUKB010000007.1, from coordinate 673,419 downwards.
ATCGCCGATCGGAGTCCGGTCGAGCACCACTTCCACTCCCTGCACGCGCCATACCTCACGGAACTTCTGATAGCGGAAAACGGGACGGAAGCCGAGCGCTTCGAAGAGAGCGATGGCACGCTCGAAGCTCTCGATGCCGGTCTGAACCTCTTCGCGCGACTTGACGCCGCTCTCGAACGAGACGGGCCCTTTGTACGTGACGAGAACGTATTTCCCGAACTTGCGGATCCGGAGAACCGAGCCTCGCGTGCGCAGCTCACCTCTCCGGTCGAGAATGATGTTGTCCTCGAAAGTCTCCGGGTAGAGCTGATCTCCACCGAGCTCGACCAGCCGGGAGATCAGACTCGAGCGATCCTGCAGGGAGAACTTGACCTCAATCTCCTGCGCCATTCGCCGCCTTCCGCAGCACCTCCACGCCGGGGAGGGAGGCCCCGGAGATGAATTCCAGCGACGCGCCTCCCCCGGTCGAGATGTGGCTGATCCTGTCGGCGTATCCGCTCTCCTTGACCGCTTCGACCGATTCGCCCCCTCCGACGATGGAGATGGCATCCGACTGCGCGACCGCTTTCGCGATCGAGCGAGTCCCTTCGGCGAACTGCTCTCGCTCGAACACTCCCATCGGACCATTCCAGAAGAGCGTCTTCGCACCAGCGATGACGTCGTCGAACGCCATCACCGTCCGCATGCCGATGTCGACCGCCATCTGTCCCGGGTCGAGACCTGCCTCGACGTCGAGAGTCCGGATCGCGGTGGGGGCATCGAGCGAGTCGGTCACCACCACGTCCTGCGGCAGAATGATCGTGGCGCGGCTCTTCCCTTCGAGCAGACGTTTCGCGATCTCCAGCGAGTCGGCGTCGACGAGCGACGCTCCCATCGCGACACCTCTCGCCGCGAGAAACGTGTTCGCCATCCCTCCACCGATAAGAAGAGTGTCGGCGATCTTCACCATCGCCTCGAGCGGCTCGATCTTCCCGGCGATCTTCGCTCCGCCGAGCACCGCGACGAAAGGACGATCGGACTCTTCGACCTTCACCACCCGTTCGAGAAACTCGAGCTCCTTCGCCAGGAGCAATCCGCCGGCGATGCAGTTCGCCGGAAAGAGCTCCGGCAGAGCGACGATCGACGCATGGGCGCGATGAGACGCGCCGAACGCGTCGTTCACGTAGTAGTCGGCAAGCTTGCGCAGACCCTTCGCGAACTCCTGATCGTTCTTCTCCTCACCGGGATGAAAGCGGAGATTCTCGAGAAGGAGAATCTCCCCCGGCGAGAGCTCCGCCGACAGCCGCTCGGCTTCTTCGCCGACGCAGTCGCTGGCCCACTTCACGTCGCGCCCGAGGATCTCCGCCAGCTTCTCACGCACCGGAGCGAGAGAATACTTCTCGTTCCGTTGACCCTTGGGCCGGCCGAGATGACTGGCGATGATGACCTTCGCCCCCCGCTCCCGGAGAAGATGCAGCGTCGGGATGGTCCCCTCGATGCGGGTAACGTCACCGACCTCTCCTCCTTCCAGCGGCACGTTGTAATCGACACGATAGAAGACTCGCGCCCCGTCGAGCTCGAGCTCGTCGACGACAGGTATCTTGGACATCGGCTTCAGGCCTTTCTCAGCGTCCGCTGGTTGCCACCGAGCTTCGCTTCACTTCGGCGACCCAGGTGATCAGGTCGAGCACGCGGTTCGAGTAGCCCCACTCGTTGTCGTACCACGCGAGCACCTTGTGGTCGTGCGGACTGACCGAGCGGGTGAAGGTCGTGTCGACGATCGAGGAGCTCGGATTGCCGTTGAAATCGATCGACACGAGCTGCTCGTCGGAGTACGACAAGATTCCCTTCAGCGGTCCGTCCGCCGCTTCGCGCAGCATCTGATTGATCTCGTCGACGCTGGTGGCCTTCTCGGTGGAGAAGGTCAGGTCGACCAGAGAGACGTTCGGAGTCGGGACGCGAACCGAGATCCCGTCGAACTTTCCCTTCAGCTCCGGAAGCACCAGTCCGACTGCCGCAGCCGCGCCGGTGGTGGTGGGGATCATCGACAGCGCCGCGGCACGACCACGCCGGCGGTCCTTGTGCGGAAGGTCGAGAATCTCCTGGTCATTGGTGTACGAGTGAATGGTGGTCATCAGTCCGCTGGTGATGGTGAACTTCTCGTGCAGGACCTTCGCCACCGGGGCGAGACAGTTGGTGGTGCACGAAGCGTTCGAGATGACCTTGTGCTTCGTCGGGTCGAACGTCTTCTCGTTGACGCCGAGACAGATCGTCGCGTCCGCATTCTTCGACGGAGCGGAGATGATCACCGTCTCCACGGTTCCTTTGATGTGGCGCTCCGCCTTTTCCTTCGTCGTGAAGCGTCCGGTCGACTCGACCACGATCTCGGCACCGAGCTCGCTCCACGGGATCTCGGCCGGGTCGGGCGACGAGAAGATGCGGATAGACTTTCCGTCGACCGCGATGGAGCCTTCCTCCGCGACGACCTTGTTCGGAAGAATGCCGTGCACCGAATCGTATTTGAGGAGATACGCCAGCGTGCCGGCGTCGGTCAGATCGTTGACTGCGACGAATTCGACGTCGCTTCCGCGCCTGAGCGCAGCGCGAACCACGTTTCGGCCAATTCGTCCAAATCCATTGATTCCTACGCGTACCATTTGACTCCCTCCGCGTTGTTTCGCGTTTGCAATTTCTGTCCCGCGGTCCGGCAGTGACGGAGCTCGTGAAGAATCCCGCTCTGTGCGCACCAGTCCCGCGCGAGCGTGTAGTATAACGGTTCGGATGCCGAGGGAAGTCGTTCCGATCGAATGGCGCAGAGGCCAGCTGATTCTTCTCGATCAGCGCCTCCTGCCGCACGAGGTTCGCCACCTCACGTGCCGCGACGAGCACGAGGTCGCGAACGCCATCCGCGAGATGGCGGTGCGGGGCGCCCCTGCCATCGGGGTCTGCGCGGCGTTCGGAATCGCCCTCGCCGCCGCGGCCGTGCCGGAAAATGAGGTTGCGGACAGGGTCAGCAAAGGCGCCGAGCTCCTTCGCGCAACGCGGCCGACAGCGGTGAACCTCGGGTGGGCGATCGACCGAATGCTTTCCGCACTCGAGCGTTTCTCTCACGACGGACGCGCCCTCCTCGGCGACCGCCTGGCCGCAGAGGCCGTTCGGATGTTCGAGGAGGATCTGGAAGCGAACCGGAAGATCGGCGAGTACGGCAACCGCCTCCTGCAGGAAGAGACGACCGTCCTGACGCACTGCAACGCCGGCGCACTCGCCACCAGCGGTTTCGGAACCGCCCTCGGGGTGATCCGCTGCGCACACCGCGCGGGAAAGAAGATCCACGTCTACGCGGACGAGACCCGCCCCTGGCTGCAGGGAGCGCGACTCACTGCCTGGGAGCTGCAGCAGGAAGGGATCGACGTCACCCTGATCGCCGACGACATGGCCGGCTATTTCTTCAGCCGCGGCTCGTTCGATGCGGTGATCGTCGGCGCCGACCGGATCGCTGCGAACGGAGACGTGGCGAACAAGATTGGAACGTACACCCTCGCGGTTCTCGCGCACGAGCACAAAGTCCCGTTCTATGTCGCGGCTCCTCTCTCCACCATCGACCGCCGCTGTGAAACGGGAGACGCGATTCCGATCGAGGAGCGAAACCCCGACGAGGTGACGCACGTCGGAGGATGCGATGAGAGTGGTGTGTTCCACCGCGTTTCAATCGCCCCTGCGGGAGTCAAGGCCCGACATCCGGCATTCGACGTCACCCCCGCTCGCCTGGTCTCCGCAATCATCACCGAGCGCGGAGTTCTGAAGGCCCCTTACGAACATTCGATCGGCGCACTGTTTCGATGATGGACCGTATCCTCCGCTTCTTTGTCCAGATCCTCCTCGCCCTCTGGCTCGGCGGCGGCATCTTCCTCGCTGCTTTCGCCGCACCTGCCGCATTCCGGGTCGCGCCGACTCCGTCCGTCGCGGGCGACTTCGTCGGCGTGATGCTCGTCGCCTGGAGTCTCATCTCTCTCCTCGTTCCCCTGGTGCTCATCGTGATCGAGTGGGCACGCAACCGGCTCGGCAGCGGTTTCCGGATCATCGTCCTCGCCTTCACCATCGGGCTCGCCACGGCCCAGGCGGTGGTGGACTATCGGGTGCAGGAGATCCGCCGGAGCAGCCCGGTCGCCATCGAGAATCTCGGCCCAAAAGATCCGGTCCGCGAGAACTTCGGCCGGATGCACGGAGTGGCAATGCTCCTGATGCTGCTGCAGCTCCTCGCGGCCGCAGGGGTGGCGACGAGCCTGAGCGAGTTTCGTTGGCGAGAGACGCGGGGCTAGAGGCGAGAGGCGAGAGGCGAGAGACGCGGGGCTGGAGGCTCGAGGCTAGAGACTCGGAACGAGAGGTGAGAGGCGAGAGACGAGAGACGAGAGGCGAGAGACGAGAGACGAGAGACGAGAGACGAGAAACTCGGCCCTTCGGATTCGGGCGTCAATCGTTCGCGTCTAGTCCTACTCTACAGAACGGAATTCACCCAACTCGCCACTGTCGCGAATATTCTGCGCGAGCCTCAAGCCTCGAGCCTCTAGTCTCGGCTTTCGGATTCGGGCGTCAATCGTTCGCGTCTAGTCCTACTCTACAGAACGGAATTCACCCAACTCGCCACTGTCGCGAATATTCTGCGCGAGCCTCAAACCTCGAGCCTCTAGTCTCGGCTTTCGGATTCGGAGGCGTCAATCGTTCGCGGTGAGTCCTACTTTACAGAACGGAATTCACCGCAATCGCCACTGTCGCGAATATTCTGCGCGAGCCTCAAACCTCGAGCCTCTAGTCTCGGCTTTCGGATTCGGAGGCGTCAATCGTTCGCGGTGAGTCCTACTTTACAGAACGGAATTCACCGCAATCGCCATTGTCGCGAATATTCTGCGCGAGTCTCAAGCCTCGAGCCTCGAATCTCGGCTTTCGGATTCGGCGTTAATCGTTCGCGCTTGATCCTGCTTTATCGAACAGAACTCACCAAAATCGCTGCTGTCGCGAATATTCTGCGTGAGCCTCTAGCCTCTAGTCTCTAGCCTCGAGCCTCGAGTCTCTTCGGTTTTCCGTCGATGTCGTACAGCCCCAGCGGCCGTCCCAGCTCGTTGAGCGACGGCTGGATCTCGGCGGCCTTTCCGACGACGACCACCGCGGCGCGGGAGGGATCGAGGTACTTCTCTGCGACCCGTCGGATCTCGTCCTTCGTCACGTCCCCGAGCCGCCTGCGATAGTGATCGAAATAGTCGTGCGGCAATCCGTATAGTTCCATTTCCTGGATACGACTGGCGACGTCCGCCGGCGTCTGCACCGTCGCGGGAAAGACGCCCATCAGATAGTTCTTCGCCTCGGAGAGCTCCTCGTCCCTGACCTCTCCGTCTCTCAGCTCCGCGACCTCGCGGAGGATCTCCTTCGCCGCGGCCGCAGTCACGTCGTTGCGGACCGCAGTGCTGACGAGGAAAGGACCGGCGTGCCGTCGCATCGCGAACGCGGAACGGATGCCGTACGTGTAGCCGTGCTTCTCCCTCAGAGTCAGGTTCAGCCTGGAGGTGAAGACGCCTCCGAGGATCGCGTTCATCACCGTGAGGGGGAAGTAGTCTTCGCAGTTGCGCGGAACGCCGGGGTGGCCGATTCGGATCTCCGACTGCACCGACTCGGGGCGGTCGATGAGATAGATCTGCGACTGATCGGCACGCCGCGGTGACACCGCTTCCGCGGGAACGTCTTCGCCGCGCTTCCACTTCCCGAAGAGCCGCCGCGCCATCTCTTCGCCTCTATCGGCGTCGAGATCACCGGCGATGACCAGCGACGCGTTGTTCGGGACGTAATGCCGGCGGTAGAACGCGAGGACGTCGTCCCGGGTGATCGCCGCGACCGAATCCTCGGTTCCGATCAGCGGATTGCCGTACGGCGTTCCGCCGTACACCGCCCTCGCGAATCCGTTCGACGCGATCACCGGCGCCTCGTCGCGCCCCTGCAGGATCTCGGTGAGTCTCTCGTTCCGAAGGCGTTCGAGGTCGCCCTCTTCGAAGCGGGGCCGGAGCACCACGTCGGCGAAGACGTCCATCCCCGCCTCGAGCTTGCTCGAGAGGAGATCGAGATAGACGTATGACGCGTCCCAGTCGGCTCCGCTCCCGAGGGATCCGCCGAGCAATCCGATGGCCTCGGCGATCTGGATGGTGTCACGATCTCCGGCACCTTCGTCGAGGAGTCCTCCGGCGAGAGCCGCGAGCCCGAACCGTGCAGCCGGGTCGCGATCGCCTCCCGAATGGACGACCATCCGCGCCGCAACCAGCGGCGCGCTCGCGCTCTGCGCGATGAGGACCCGCAGCCCGTTCTCCAGCGTCACTCTCCGGATCTTCGGGAAATGGTACGGGCGCGGTGGCGCCGGCTGCGGCGCGCGATCTCGAAAAGTGGTCGACTCCTCCGCCATCACTGCACCTCCTCTGCCGCCGTCGCTCCCGCCGCGGGGAGGTATTCGAGCGTGACACGATTCTCCGTCGTGAGGTACTTCGCGGCGGCCGACTGCAGCTCGCCGGCGCTGCGGGCGCGGTATCGCTCCGGCCACTTCCCGACCAGGGCCGGATCGTCGAAGAAAGTCGCGAACATCCCCAGGAGGTCTGCACGCGATTCGTACTCCGAGACCTGGTGCGCGACGTCGGTCTCGCTCTGATTTTTCACCCGAGTCAGTTCCTCGTCCGTGACACCGCCACGGATCAGCGTCTCGATCTCCGTGTCCATCGCTGCTTCGAGCTTCGCGAGATCGACATTCTGCTTCGCGGTCGCCATCATCAGGAGCATTCCGGAGGTCTCGGTGGGAAAGACGAACGCGCCGACTTCCTGTGCGATCTGCTGCTCGTACACGAGGGCCCGCTCCAGACGGCTCGCCTTTCCCGCGGCCAGAAGGTTGGTGACCAGATCGGCCGCGAACCATTCGTCCCTTCCCATCGGAGGGAGGTGGTAGAGACGATAGAGACGCGGGAGCTGCACCGGACCGTGGACACTTCCGCGCCGCTCTTCTCCCGCCGGCCTGCGCGTGCGATCGAACGGAGGACGCGCCGGTCCGGCCGGAATGTCGGCAAAGTACGTCTCGACGAGTTTCTTCGCTTCAGCGGGGACGAAGTCACCGACCAGAGTGAGCACCGCGTTGTCGGGGGCATACCAGGTGCGGAAGAACTGGCGGATGTCGTCGAGCTCCGCGGCGTCGAGGTCTTCCATCGAGCCGATGGTCGGCCAGTGATATGGAAAATCGGGATCGTAGGCGAGCTCGAGGAGATTCTCGAACGCGGTGCCGTAGGGAGCGTTGTCGTAGCGGAGCCGGCGCTCTTCCTTCACCACGTTCTTCTGGACGTCGAACTTCTCCTGAGTCAGCGCCGGGAGGAAGAAACCCATCCGGTCGGACTCGAGCCACAGCCCGAGGGCAAGGTAGTTCGATGGAAGGGTCTCGTAGTAGTTGGTCCGGTCGAACGTGGTGGAACCGTTGAGGATCCCGCCGACGGACTGCACGTAGCGGAAATGCTCGTTGTTGCCGACGTGCTCGGAGCCGGAGAAGAGCATGTGCTCGAACAGATGGGCGAAGCCGGTTCGCCCTTCCCGTTCGTTCTTCGACCCGACGTGGTACCAGACGTTGATTGCGACGAGCGGGGCGGAGTGGTCTTCGTTGTAGACGACTTTCAGTCCGTTCGGAAGCTGGTCGTACTCGATTTTCACGATTGAATGCCTCTCGAGAGTGGTTGCCGGACGGGTCGCCCGTTCCGGCCGGGTGCGCGGGCCCGGAGGGGGCACGCGTGCGTCGAAGCGCCGATCGGGAGCGCTGAAACGGGGTCATTCTACCAGCGGCGGAACAACTTGCTAAAATCACCGCCGTGTTCCGACCGATCACCATCACTCTGGAGATGATCAAGTTCCAGCACACGGTCTTCGCGCTCCCGTTTGCGCTGCTGGCGGCGTTCACCGCAGCAAACGGCGTACCGGACCTGAGGACGCTCTTGTGGATCCTGGTCGCGATGGCGGGGGCGCGCTCCGCTGCGATGGCGTTCAACCGTCTGGTCGATGCGCCGATCGACGCGAAGAACCCCCGGACGGCCGGCCGCGCGCTTCCGGCGGGAGAAGTCTCGCGGCAGTTCGTCGCACTCTTCACCGTCGCCTCGGCGGGGGCGCTGATCCTCGCCGCGTGGGAGCTGAACCCGCTCGCGTTCTATCTTTCGCCGGTCGCGTTGCTGATCGTCTTCGGGTATTCGTTCACCAAGCGATTCACGTCGCTGAGCCATCTCTTTCTCGGGCTGTCACTCGGCGTGGCGCCGATCGGCGCGTGGATCGCGGTGAGCGGCACGATCGATCCGCGGGTGTTCCTGCTCGGTGCGGGGGTCCTCTTCTGGACAGCTGGATTCGATGTTCTCTACTCGCTGCAGGATCTCGGATTCGACCGCCGGAGCGGTCTCCATTCGATCCCGGTGCGGATCGGGCCAGCGGCCGCGCTGGGGGTCGCGCGCCTCTTCCACGTGGTAACGGTCGGCTGTCTCGTCGCTTTCGGGATTCTCGCTTCGTTCGGCATCCTCTACTATGTCGGTGTCGCCGCGGCGGTGGGGCTGCTGATCTGGCAGCATTCGCTGGTCACGCCGACCGACATCTCGCGGATCGACGCGGCGTTCTTCACCGCGAACGGAATTCTGTCCATCGTCCTGTTCGTCTTCGGAGCGGTCGACATTCTGATGAGGAGCCATCCTTGAGCCGGATCGAACCAGAGGCCGGCCGGATGGATCCGGAGGATGTGAGCACGGATGCCTGAGCCAGCCGAGTCGCTGCCATTCCGCCACATCGCGATCGAAGGGCCGATCGGCGTGGGAAAGACTTCCCTCGTCAATCTCCTCGCGCGGCGATTCCGCGGGACGAAGATCCTCGAGGATGTGGAGAATCCGTTCCTCTCCGACTTCTACAAGGACAAGAAGGGGGCGGCGTTCCGCTGCCAGCTCTTCTTTCTCCTCTCGCGATTCGACCAGCTTCGCCGGCTCACCCAGCGTGATCTGTTCACCGAGCTCGTGCTCGCGGACTACACGTTTCCCAAGGACAAGATCTTCGCCTATCTCACCCTGGAGGATTCGGATCTGCTGATCTACAACCGGCTTTACGACCTGCTGGCGGAGACGCTCCCGAAACCGGATCTGGTCATTTATCTGCAAGGGAATCTTGATACACTCCACCGGCGCATTCGAAAGCGCGGGCGGGAGTACGAGAAGTCGATCTCGCCGCAGTACCTGAAGGAGCTCAGCGAGGCGTACGCGCACTACTTCTACCATTACGACGCGACGCCCCTGCTGGTGGTGAATACCAACGAGATCGACTTTGTTCAGAACGCGCAGGACTTCGATGCGCTGGTCGAGCAGATTCGAACCGCGCAGAAGGGGACTCAGTACTACGTACCGCTTGGATCCTGAATCAGAAGGACCGGGACGGAGAAAAGGCAGTTCGAACAGAGGGATACGGTGATCGTCACGATGGGCGACATCGAGATCCGAAGCGGCCGGCGCGCCGCTCTGTCGTTCGTCACTCCCCCCGGCCTCCCTTGAAACGAGAGGAGGCTTTCCATGACCGAGCCGACACGCAAGCCCACCACCGTTCCGGCCATCCGCGAGATGAAGGGAAAACGCCGGATCGGGATGATCACCGCCTACGATTTTCCGAGCGCTCGGCTGGTCGACGAAGCGGGCGCCGACATCGCCCTGGTCGGTGATTCGCTCGGAATGGTGGTCCTCGGATACCTCGACACTCTGAACGTGACGATGGAAGACATGCTCCATCACACCCGGGCCGCGGCGCGGGGAACGAAGCACGCCCTCCTGGTCGCGGATATGCCGTACCTCTCCTACCACGTCTCGATCGAGGAGACGGTCCGGAACGCGGGCGCGTTCATTCAGGCCGGCGCGCACGCGGTGAAGGTGGAGGGAGGAAAACCCTCCCGGATCCGCGCCATCGAAGCGATCCTCGATGCGGAGATCCCCGTGATGGGCCACATCGGTCTGACGCCGCAGTCGGTCAATGCGATCGGCGGCTTCAAAGTCCAGGGAAAGGGAAAGGAGGCGGCGCGCCGTCTGATCGACGAGGCCGTCGCTCTCGACCAGGCGGGATGTTTCAGCCTGGTGCTCGAGTGCGTGCCGAGCGAAGTCGCGGCGTTCATCACCGAGCAGATCTCGATTCCGACCATCGGAATCGGCGCAGGACCGGCGTGCGATGGACAGGTCCTCGTCTTCCACGATCTCCTTGGGCTCTACGACGGACACACTCCGAAGTTCGTCCGGCAGTACGCCGACATCGGCGCGAGATCGAGGGAAGCCCTCGCGCATTATCTCGACGACGTCCGCGAGGGACGTTTCCCGGATATCGGCACCGAGTCATTCCACGTGAGCGGAGAGGCGGAGCTCAAACGTCTCTACGCCACCGTCGAGGAGGAGAAGTGATCGTCGTACGTACTTTCGAAGCGTTGCGGGCCGCGGTCGCCGGGGCTCGCGATGCAGACAAGATCGTGGGATTCGTCCCGACCATGGGAGCGCTGCACGGGGGTCATCTGTCGCTCCTCGACGTCGCGCGAGACAACGGAGCGACGTTCCTCGTCGTATCGGTCTTCGTCAACCCGACCCAGTTCGGCCCGGGAGAAGATTTCGAGACGTATCCCCGTAACGAGGAGCGCGACCGCGCTCTCCTCCAGAGCCGCGGAGTCGACGTGCTGTTTCTTCCGACGACGCAGGAGATGTACCCGCCCGGGTTCGCGACGGTAGTCACGATCGGAGCAGCCTCGCGGAACCTGGAAGGAGAACGCCGTCCGGGACACTTCGACGGAGTGGCGACGGTGGTACTGAAGCTCCTGAACGCGGTTCAGCCCGACTTCGCCGTCTTTGGACAGAAGGACGCTCAGCAATGCGCGGTGGTCCGCCATCTGGTCCGCGACCTGAACGTCCCGGTCGCGATCTACATCGCGCCGACGATCCGCGACGCGGATGGACTGGCGATGTCGTCACGCAACGCATATCTCTCGGCGGAAGAGCGCGCACTCGCGCCGCAGCTCTACCAGGCTCTCCGCGCCGGGGAGCGGGTTCTGCGCGAGGACGGTGATGCAAGCGTGGATGCGGCGGAGCGGGCGATGAATGAGGCCGCGGCCGGCGGCGGAATGGAGATCGATTACCTGCGGCTCGTCGATCCGGAGACGTTCGACGCGCCGGCCGATCTCAATCGGGATCTCCTCCTCGTCGGAGCGGTGCGAGTCGGGCGGACCAGACTGATCGACAATCTCCCGGTGGAGCGGACCGCCCAGGGCTCGGGTCAGGTCTCCACTTTCGAAAGGACCGAAGCATGATGCGCCAGTTCCTCCGTTGCAAGATTCACCGAGCGACCGTCACCGAAGCAAACGTCGAGTACGAAGGGTCGATCACCATCGACCGCCACCTGATGAATGCCGCAGGACTCCTGCCGTACGAAAAGGTGGAGGTCTACAACGTCACCAGCGGAACCCGGTTCGAGACCTACGTGATCGAGGGCGAGCCCGGAAGGGGCGACATTTGCGTGAACGGCGCGGCGGCCCATCTCGTCAGCCCCGGAGAGAAGGTGATCATCGCCTGCTACTGCTTCCTCCATGAAGGACAGATCCTCAACCATCGCCCGAAACTGGTCTTCGTGGACGAGAAGAATCAGGCCCGCACGGTGCGCGAAGCGGAAATGCCGAACATGGTGACCGTCTGATCGGCGGCCGCCTTCACTGCTCCCCGATCCCCTGCACCACTTCGAGACCGAAGTAGATCGTGTCGGGATCCACGGGCGAGAACGCGATCGAATCGATCCCGTCGAACGCGAAGTGGTGCGTGGTCAGCGTCGCCGCTTCCGCGTCGTATTCGAACAGGTCCGTTCCGTATTGCTGGTAATACGTGCCGAAGACGAACAGGAGCCGGTCCGGATTCAGAGGATCGGCGGCCATCACCGGACCGTTCACGAGCACCACCCCGGCAGACTGATCGACGACCGGAGTGAATGTCTTTCCTCCGTCGCTCGAGAGGTAGATATGGCGTCCTTCCGAAGGCGCTCCGGCATCCGATTCCGCCAGATCGATCCCCTCCACCCAGACGCGGTTCGGATCTGCCGGCGAGATGACGCCGCGAAAGATGTTCACTGAGCCGCCGCTTTTCGAGAGCCCTGATGCCTCGGTCCAGGTGCGACCGCCGTCTTCGCTGGTCCATGCTCCGCTGACCGCACATGCGGCGAGGATGTGGTCCGGGTTCTGCGGATCGAACGTGAATTCGTAGACCCATCCCCCGGGCGGATCGAGCCGTCCGGCGGGATCCCAGCTGGACCCTGAATCGGTCGACTTCCAGAGCGCTCCGTCCGATCCTCCGAGCCGAAGCTCTCCCGCGGCATCGACTCCGAGCCCGACGATCGATTCGGCCGGCGATTTGAGCGTCATAAGGCGATCGCGTTCGATGCGGATCAGCGTCTGCCGGTTCGGCGACCATGCGTAGAGCAGACCTTCCGGCGCGGCGAGTAGAAAGGGAGGGAACGTCGAAGGGTCGAGTGCCGCGACCGCGCTCCAGTTGCAACCGGCGTCCTCGCTCCGGTAGACGACATTCTCGTACACGGCCATCAACTGGTTCGGCCGTTCGAGTACCGCCAGCCCGAACGTGTAGCCGATGCCGCCCAGAGTCTCCGACCGCTCCGCGACGGTTGCACCACGGTCTCGAGAGAACGTCACAGCCGGAATGCCACGAACCACTTCGCACTGCGGCACGTGCCAATGCTCGGGAGGACGGACCGACCGCCGTCGTGCCGGCGTGCCGGGACCTTCCGCGCCATCGAGCGACATCGGGAGAATCGCGAGCAGCAGCGGCAACGCGACGAGCCGGACACGGATCTGAGATCTCATATGCTCGAATTATCGATGACATCAAACAGATCCGCCACACCCCATACTCGATCGTCGATTCGAACTTCCGGCGCGATCTGACACGAGTCACTTGCCTCCTCTGGTGCGGCACGGCTTCCGCCGTGCCCGCCGCGGCAGAAGCCGCGGCGCCCCTCGGCACAAACCCAAAGCCCTGCCGGAAGGCAGCCCATGCGTTTGCTCTCACTCGTTGGACCTCGACCGACTCGATCCTCGATCCCTCGATGCAAACTCCGGCGCGATCTGACACGAGTCACTTGCCTCCTCTGGTGCGGCACGGCTTCCGCCGTGCCCGCCGCGGCGGAAGCCGCGGCGCCCCTCGGCACAAACCCAAAGCCCTGCCGGGAGGCAGCCCATGCGTTTGCTTTCACTCGTTGGACCTCGACCGACTCGATCCTCGATCCTGGATCCCGAATGCCTTTCAGATCCTAGATCCTAGATCCTCGATCCTCGATCCTCGATCCTCGATGCTTTTCTCGATGCCTTTCAGATCCTAGATCCTAGATCCTAGATCCTAGATCCTAGATCCTAGGAGTCTGCGCGGTAGAAACGTCCGTAGCGAGAAAGCGGAGCAGCGAGGCCAAATTCGTTCGGATTTGAGGTGCGTAGCGGTGGCTACTCGCCGAAAATCCGGGCGGATTTGGACCGTTGATCCGCTTTCGCAGTAGGACAGTTTCTACCGCGCAGACTCCTAGGAGTCTGCGCGGTAGAAACCCGGTTCGCGGCAAATCGGCATGATAAAAGGTGAATGGTTAGTAGTAACGATAATATGTTAAGATTAGGTCATGCCGACCACGTATAGGCCATACCGACCGGAGCAGTCGCTGCTGCTTCCGCCCTCGCCATACGAGTGGCTCCCTGAGGGTCACTTGGCGCACTTCGTTTCCGACATGATCGATCAGCTTGATCTGAGTGCATTCTACGAGCGGTACAAGGGCGACGGCAGGCGGAAGCAGCCCTACGAGCCGAGGATGATGCTCAAGTTGATCACCTATTCGTACCTGACGGGAACGTTCTCCTCGCGCAAGATTGCCCGGCGGATCGATGAAGATATCGCCGTCCGGTATCTTGCAGCCGGGAACTTTCCATCGCATCGGACCATCTGCGACTTTCGGCTTGAAAACGTGGACGCATTCAGCTCATTGCTGGTCCAGATCATTCGGACCGCTCAGGAGGCAGGGTTAGTTACGCTCGGGAGGATCGCAATCGACGGGTCGAAGGTGCGAGCGAATGCCAGCAAGCACAAGGCGATGAGCTACGATCGGATGAAGAAGGAAGAAGCGAAGCTCGAGAAGGAGATCGCGGAGATTTTGGCCACAGCGGCGGAAGAGGATGCCCGGGAGGATGCCGAGTACGGGGTTGATCGACGCGGGGATGAGTTGCCCGAAGAGCTCCAGCGCCGGGAAACACGCATCCGAAAGATCAGAGATGCACGAGAGCGACTCGAACAGCGACAGCGGGAACTGGACACGAAGGCTGGTCGCTCCGAAGGCGACGATGATCCGGCCAGGAAGAAGGGTAAGCCATTCAAACGGAAGTTCGGCGTACCTGAGGACAAAGCGCAAGAGAACTTCACCGATTCCGAGAGCCGAATCATGAAGTCCCAGGAAGGATTTCAGCAGTGCTACAACGCGCAGATCGCAGTCGATGCCGATAACCAACTCATCGTCGGATTCGAGATCACACAATCTGCGGCGGACAGCGGATCACTCGTGCCTTTGGTCGAGGTGGTCGAACAGAATTGCGAAACAAGCCCCGACCAGGTTGTTGCCGACACCGGTTACAATCGGAAAGCTCGTTCATCGAGTTGGAGGAGAAGAAGATCGATGCGTATGTTTCTCTCGGACGAGAAGGCAAAGAAACCGCAGCTGAGACGACGCTCCCCGCGACTCTGCGGATGAAGCAGAAGTTGGACTCACCTGCAGGCAAGGCGGTCTATCGCCGGCGAAAGGCAATCGTTGAACCGGTGTTTGGCTGGGTCAAAAACGTTCTCGGCTTTCGACGATTCAGTCTCCGCGGGACGCGCAAAGTTGCCGGCGAATGGGCTCTGGTGTGCCTGGTGATCAATCTGAAGCGAATGAGCGCTCTGGTTGCGGTCGAATAGCCCCGGCAGAGCAGTATCCAACCCCCGAAAAGTCCCGCCGAGCAAGTGTTTCGCGCTGCCACCTCCCCGAGAACGGCTCCATCAACCCCAAGGCGCTTCGATGGCCCGGTTCTGCCGCTCGCGAGCGGACGTCACCCGAGATCATCAGGAAGCGCCGAACTTACGTCCTACCGCGCAGACTCCTAGCCCGGATTTCTCACAGTAGGGAGAAAAAGACCGCCGTTCCGTGCTATTAAGTTGAGTGTGCACAACAACATCAACAGCACGGGAGGCGGCGGTATGAAGCAGACAGAGTGTAGCGGGAACGAGTTGCGATTCCAAGGGGTGGGAGGGCGTGAGATCGTCGCCAGGTTCGACGGTGGACAGCTCACTTCGGACGGGGGAGGGCTCCTGCTGCTCGAGACGGAAAGGCGGACGAGGATTCTGGAAAGGTTCGTCGGATGCTTTCGGGATTACCGAAAACGCACTTTGGTTCAGCACTCGCTCGAGTCGATGATCCGGCAGCGGGTGATGGGATTGGCTCTCGGATATGAAGATCTGAACGATCACGATTCTCTGCGTGAGGATCCGCTGATCGGGACCTTATCGGGCAAATCGGATCCCAGGCAGCCGCTGGCGGGCAAGAGTACGCTGAACCGGTTGGAGTTGACCCCGGATGGTCACGGGGAGGATCGATACAAGCGGATCGTCTATGACGGAAACGCGATTGATAAATTCTTCGTCGACGTGTTCTTAAAATCCAGGTCGACTCCTCCGGATCAGATCGTGATTGATCTGGACACGACCGAGGACAGAATCCATGGGAATCAGGAGGGGCGATTTTTCCACGGCCACTACGGGTCGTACTGCTATCTGCCACTCTACGTGTTCTGTGGACAGGATCTGCTCTGCGCACGTCTGCGAGAGGCGAGCGTCGGACCTGCCGAGGGAACGGTCGAGGAACTCAGGCGGATCATTGGGCAGATCCGTGAGAGCTGGCCGGATGTGAAGATCGTGATTCGTGCTGATTCGGGATTCTGCTGCGACGAGATCCTGAGCTGGTGCGAGTCCGAAGGGATCGATTACGCGATCGGTCTGCCCAAGAACCGGCGCCTCGAGGCGATGATCGAGGCGGAGATGGCTCTGGTACGAGCCGAGTCGCAACATCTCTCCGAGGCGTGCCGCACCTACAAGGATCTGAACTACCGGACTCGCAAGAGCTGGAGCCGGTCCCGTCGTGTGGTGGCGAAAGCCGAGTACCTGGTGGACAAAGCCAACGGCAGGTTCGTCGTAACGTCGCTCCCGGTGGAGGCGATGGCGGTGAAGCCGCTGTACGAAGAGCTCTACTGTGAGCGCGGAGAGATGGAGAACCGAATCAAGGAACAGAAATGTTTTCTGTTTTCGGATCGGACCTCGGCGGCAACGATGAGAGCAAATCAGTTGCGGCTCTGGTTTTCTTCGGCGGCCTATCTGCTGATGAATGCGTTGCGGCGGCTGGGACTGAAAGGAACCGAGCTGGCCACCGCTCAGTGCAACACAATTCGGCTGAAGCTGTTCAAGATCGGAGCACGGATCCGCGTGACCACGCGCAAGATATGGATCTCACTCTCGAGTGGGTATCCGATGACGAAGCTGTTCGCGCTGGTCTGCAGCAACTTAGCTCTTGCCTCTCCCTGAAGGCGGATCGTTCCTCAACTCATCTTCCCGCAACCACGTCTGTTCAACTCTGAACCAGAGGAAACGTGTGTCTGAGCGTTGGCTGCACGATACTGCCCGAACCTCCGCCGCCCTCCGGAACCAGCGCCCAGTCAAATAACTTCAGCCTTGTTCGACTCCAACTCTCCCCATTCCGGCAAAATCTACGCTGAACGCCCCCTTCAGCTCCGGTTGAACTCCCCCAAAAGAGTCTTGTGAGAAATGCGGGCTAGGAGTCTGCGCGGTAGAAAACCGGTGCACGGCAAAGGAACATGATAAAAGGGTATGATTAGTAATAACAATAATATGGTAAGATTGGGTCATGCCGACCACGTATAGGCCATACCGACCGGAGCAGTCGCTGCTGCTTCCGCCCTCGCCATATGACTGGCTCCCTGAGGGTCACTTGGCGCACTTCGTTTTCGACATCGTCGATCAGCTCGATCTGAGTGCATTCTACGAGCCGTACAAAGGCGACGGGAGACGGAAGCAGCCGTACGAGCCAAGGATGATGCTCAAGTTGATCATCTATTCGTACCTGACGGGAACGTTCTCCTCGCGCAAGATTGCCCGGCGGATCGATGAAGATGTCGCCGTCCGGTATCTTGCGGCCGGGAACTTTCCGTCGCATCGAACCATCTGCGACTTTCGGCTCGAGCATGTGGACGCGTTCAGCTCCTTACTGGTCCAGATCATTCGGACCGCCCAGGAAACAGGGTTAGTTACGCTCGGGAGGATTGCAATCGACGGGTCGAAGGTCCGAGCGAATGCCAGCAAGCACAAGGCGATGAGCTACGATCGGATGAAGAAGGAACAAGCAAAACTCGAGAAGGAGATCGCGGACATTTTGGCCACCGCGGCGGAGGAGGATGCCCGGGAGGATGCCGAGTACGGAGTTGATCGACGCGGGGATGAGTTGCCCGAAGAGCTCCAGCGCCGGGAGACTCGTATCCAAAAAATCAAAGAGGCACGAGAGCGACTCGAACAACGGCAGCGGGAACAGGACACGAAGGATGGTCGCTCCGAAGGCGACGATGATCCGGCCAGGAAGAAGGGTAAGCCATTCAAACGGAAGTTCGGCGTACCTGATGACAAAGCGCAAGAAAACTTCACCGATTCCGAGAGCCGAATCATGAAGTCCCAGGAAGGATTTCAGCAGTGCTACAACGCGCAGATCGCAGTTGATGCCTATAACCAACTCATCGTTGGATTCGAGATCACACAATCTGCGGCGGACAGCGGATCACTCCTGCCTTTGGTCGAGGTGGTCGAACAGAATTGCGAAACAACTCCCGACCAGGTTGTTGCAGACGCCGGCTACAGATCGGAAACCTCGTTCATCGAGTTGGAGCAGAAGAAGATCGATGCCTATGTTTCTCTCGGACGAGAAGGTAAAGAAGCCGCAGCTGAGACGACGCTCCCCGCGACTCTGCGGATGAAGCAGAAGTTGGACTCACCTCCAGGCAAGGCGGTCTATCGCCGGCGAAAGGCAATCGTTGAACCGGTGTTTGGCTGGGTCAAAAACGTTCTCGGCTTTCGACGATTCAGTCTCCGCGGGATGCGCAAAGTTGCCGGCGAATGGGCTCTGGTGTGCCTGGTGATCAATCTAAAGCGAATGAGCGCTCTGGTTGCGCTCGAATAGCCGCGGCAGAGCAGTATCCAACCCCCGAAAAGTCCCGCCGAACAAGTGTTTCGCGCTGCCAACTCCCCGAGAACGGCACCATCAACCTGAAGGCGCTTCGGTGCCGCGGTTGTGCCGCTCGCGAGTGGACGTCTTCCGAGATCTTCAGGAAGCGCCGAAGTTTCGTCCTACCGCGCAGACTCCTAGATGCCTTTCTCGATGCCTTTCAGATGCTTTCGACAATCGTCCGTCCGATCTCGAGCGAAGCGGTCGCGGCGGGGGAAGGGGCGTTGCATACGTGGAGCGATCTCTCGCCGCGGACGAGGAGAAAGTCGTCCACGAGGGCGCCGTCGGGACGGAGCGCCTGCGCTCTGACTCCCGATCCGGCGGGGACGAGATCATCCCGCCCGATCTCCGGAATCATCTTCTGCAGGGATCGGACGAACGCTCCTTTACTGAACGAGCGGACCATCTCGTCCATCCCGTACTTCCAGTACTTCGCCGCCAGCTTCCAGAAGCCGGCGAACGTGAGCGTGTCCCAGCTGTCGCGCAGTGAGATGTCGCGCTTCCGGTATCCCTCGCGCTGGAAAGCGAGGACGGCGTTCGGTCCGGCGTGGACGCTCCCGTCGATCATTCGGGTGAAGTGGACGCCGAGGAACGGGAACGCGGGATCGGGAACGGGATAGATCAGGCCGCGTACGAGATTGCGCCTCTCCGGGAGAAGCTCGTAGTACTCGCCGCGGAACGGAACGATCTTCGCGCCGGGATCGACGCCGTCGAGTTGCGCGAAACGGTCGCTCTGCAGGCCGGCGCATCCGATCAGGTAGTCGGCCTGGATCTCTCCTCCGGCGGTCTGCAGGTGATGCACTCCGTCGTGTCGGATGGAGGTGACGGCGGTGGAGAGTCGCAGGTCCGTGCCCTGCGCCGCCAGTCGCTCCGCGAGACGGTCACAGACGGCACTGAAGTCGACGATCCCGGTGGAGGGAACGTGGAGCGCTTCGAGGCAGCGCACGTGCGGTTCGATCTTCTCCGCCTCGCTTCCGGTCAGGCGCCGCACGTGGAGTCCGTTCTCGCCGCCGCGCCGGAAGAGAGCCTCCAGCCGCGGGAGCTCGTCCTCAGCGGTCGCGACGATCAGCTTTCCGCACACCTCGTGCGGGATTCCTTCCTGGCGGCAGAACTCCACCATCGAGCGGTTTCCGTCGGTCGCGAGACGTGCCTTGAGGCTCCCCGGCTTGTAGTAGATGCCGCTGTGGATGACGCCGCTGTTGTGACCGGTCTGATGCGCCGCCCACCGCGGTTCCTTCTCGAGAACCACCAGCTTCGATTCAGGGAATCGTTTCGAGAGGTGAAATGCAGTTGCCAGCCCGACGATTCCGCCGCCGACGATCGCAAAGTCGTACATTCCGGCTCCTTCCGTCTGCTGCCGTCGAACGTCGTGTCGCGATCGTGCGGCAGACGGAGCTCGACTCCCGAACCATATTGGAAATCGGCGGTCGCGGAAAGGTGCAGGGAACATCAGACGCCCGTGGCGCGAGGGCACGGCTTGCCGCATCGATGTTCCGGAAAGAGAATGGACGGCAGGAAACCAATGCCCGGATCAGGAGGTCGTCATGGAAACGAAGCCGATCCTCGTTCTCGGCGCGACCGGGAGCTTCGGCGGTGCGATCACACGAGAGTTGCTCCGCCGCGGGCGGCCCGTCCGCGCCATCGCGCGAGATCTCGCTCGCGCCCGGTCGCACTTCGGGGGAAACGGCGTCGATTTCGTCTCTGGAGACGTGCTCGACCGCGACCGGCTCGATGAGGTCGCCCGCGGCTGCGCGGCGATCGTCCACGCGATCAACGTCCCGTATCACCAGTGGGATCCGACCATGATCCGTGCGACGGAGAATGTGATCGCCGCGGGACGGCACGTCGAGACCGTCATCTTCCCGGGAAACGTCTACGGACTCGGATCGCAGACGGGCCATCCTCTCGACGAGGAGACGCCGAATCGCCCCGATTCGAGAAAAGGACGTCTCCGCGTCACCCTCGAGCAGCGCCTGCAGGCCGCCACGCTCGGTGAAGAGATCCGAGCCGTCGTGGTCCGTGCCGGCGACTACTTCGGCCCCACCGTAAGACACGGACTGGTCGATCCGATCTTCGGCAACGCAGCGCGCGGCAAATCGATTCGCTACCTCGGCAATGGCGACGCGTTGCATCAGTGGGTGTACGTGCCGGACGTTGCGAGCGCGGCGGCCGATCTCCTCGACATCGCCGCATCGCTCGAGCCGTTCGAGATCGTCAACGTCGGCGGCTACACCGATCGGCAGCGTGCATTCCTCCGCACCGTCGCCTCGGTCGCGGGGAGGCCGAACCTCGCTGTCCGGCGCACGCCATGGAGCATGCTTCGTCTGGTGGCGCTCTTCAATCCCGTGGTGCGCGAGCTCTTCGAGCTTCGCTATCTCTTCGACGACAGCGTGGTGCTCGATGACGCGAAGCTCCGGCGCCTCGTGCCGTCGTTCGACTACACGCCCGTCGAAGAGGCGATCCGGGAGACGCTGGAGAGCTACCGATCCGGTTCCTGAGTCACCGCGCCGAGATTGAACCCTCCCTCCCGGAGAGAGGCACGGATGGTACGGATCCGTTCCACCGCGCCGGGCATGTCGCCGTGAACGCACACGGTGTCGAACGCAACTGCGACCGACACTCCATCCACGGAGGTCACCTGTCCCGCTCTCGCGAGCGAGACGACCTGACCGGCAGCCTGGTCGAGATCGAGCAGCAGCGAATCTTCCCTCGATCGCGGCACAAGGGTTCCCGACGAGGTGTAACGGCGATCGCCGAACGCTTCCCGTACAAACTGTAGGCCTGCCCCCGCAGCGGCCTTTTCCAACGCCGAGCCCGCCGGCCCGACCAGGAGAAGGGCGGGGTCGACCGCCACCGCCGAGCGCGCGACGCAACCTGCGAGCTTCGCGTCCCGATGCGCATCGTTGTACAGCGCGCCGTGGGCCTTGATGCGCCGCAGCGGTACGCCCGCTTCGGAAGCGATCGCGGCGAGTGCGCAGATCTGACGGACGAGACTCTCGACCAGCGCTCCCTCCGGGATCTTCATCGAGACGCGGCCGAAGTTCGCGGGATCGGGGTAGGAAGGATGCGCGCCGAGCACCACGCCGAACTGCCGCGCCATCGAGACGGCGCGGGACATCGAAGCGCGGTCGCCGACGTGCCCTCCGCACGCCACGTTTGCCGCACCGATCAGCGGCCAGATCGCTTCCTCGGTGCGAACGGCCTCATCATCCGTCGCCTCACCGAGATCACAGCTAAGCTCGATCTCACGCATCGGCCACACCTCCGGCGGTGATCGTCGCGAGCTCGGACCCCCGCGTCTCGGGAAGCATCCAGATGAAGATCACCGCGACGAGGAAGAACCCGGATGTGATCGCGAGCGCCGCGCCGAGTCCGTTGCGGTCCGCCGCGAGCCCGATCGCGAACGGGGCAGCCGCCGACGCGAGGCGCCCGATGTTGTAGCAGAAGCCCTGCGCGGTGGCCCGGATCGCGGTGGGGTAGAGCTCCGCGAGATACGCTCCGAAGAGAGAGAAGTAGCCGTGGGCGAAGTAGCCGACCAGCGGCCCGACGAGGATCAGCACGGTCGCGAACGTCGCCGCGTTCGAGTAGATCGGGACGGTGATCGCCGCGCCGACCATGAAGAGGGTGAACGCCGGACGGCGCCCGAGCTTGTCCGCAAGGAGACCGAAGGTCACGTAGCCGAAGAATGCCCCAACCTGCACGGCAATCATCCACTCCGCCGAACCGGTCATACTCAACCCCGCTCCCCCTTCCTTCACCGGCGTGGCGAGAAATGCGGGAAGCCACGACATGATCCCCCAGTACGCGATCAGCACCGAGCTCGCGGTGAGGGAGGCGAGAACGGTACGCCTCAAGAGCGGCGGCCGGAACATCTTCGCGAATACGGAGCCGCTCGGCGGCTGCTTTCGCTGCTCTCTCCAGATCTCCGGTTCCTTCACCGTGCGCCGGATGATCAGTGCAATGACCGCGGGAAGCGCTCCGACCAGGAAGAGAACCCGCCAACCGAACGGCTCGAGGAGGAGTGCGGTGAGTCCGGCCGCAGCGAGTGCGCCGATCGCCCATCCGGCCTGCATCAGACCGATTGCCTTCGCCCGGTGTTCCGCCGGCCACGTCTCGGCGACCAGAACCGACCCACTCGACCACTCCCCTCCCATTCCGAGGCCGACCAGCGTCCGCCAGAGGATGAACTCGGTGAGCGAATGTGACGTCGCGAGAGCCGCGGTGGCCAGCGAGTAGAGAACGATGCTGAATGACATCGCGCGGACGCGGCCGATGCGGTCAGCGAGCCGGCCGAACGCGATTCCTCCGACTGCTCCCGCCACCAGGGCGACGGAAGTGAGGATCCCCATCGCACCGCCCGACAGCCCGAACTCCTTCTGGACCGCCTTGAGGGCGAAGATGAACAGAAGGAAGTCCATCGAGTCGAGCATCCAGCCGAGCTGGGCTGCGAAGAGTGCCTTCCATGCCGAACCGGGAACGTCTCGAAGTGAAGACATGGTCCGACATTATCGCAAGCTGAGCCGGATTCCGTCGCCTAGGAGTCTGCGCGGTAGAAACGTTCGTAGCGAGAAAGCGGAGCGGCGAGGCCAAATTCGTTCGGATTTGAGGTGCGTAGCGGTGGCTACTCGCCGAAAATCCGGACGGATTTGGACCGCTGATCCGCTTTCGCAGTAGGACCGTTTCTATCGCGCAGACTCCTAGGCCAAAAAAAATGAGGGGCGCGTTTCCGCGCCCCTCTCTGCTGCTCTGGATCGTAGTCCTTCTCGTCACTTCCCCGCGCGCCCGTCCGAGACAGAGCAGACAATCTGTAGTCGTTCGATCAATGATGGCCGTTGTTCGACGGCGATCTCTGGATGCGCGTCGCCAGAACCGCGCCGCCACCTTCGTCGACCCCTTCTACCGAGACCTCGTCTCCCACCGCGAGATCGGAGAACGCGAGGAGCTGGTTCTTTTCACGGATGACGGTGTTCGAATCGACATCGACCGTGACGTCCATCCCTTCTTCGGTGTGGAGGACGAAGCTCGACGCATCGATCGACGTGATCGTCCCATCGAAATCGGCGTTCGTCTCGGTGCTTCCGTCGTGCTCGACCTGAATCCGGATCGCCGAGACAGTGGTGTCGTCCACCTTCGTCCCGAGGACTTTCACGTTCCAGCCGACCTGAAGATCGGCAACCGTGAGGGAGTTGTTCCGGTCGCGGATCTCGGTGGAGTCGGTCACCTGAATGGTCCAATCCGTTCCGCCCGCATCCGTGAGCGTGAACTCGCCGTCGCCGAGCACACTGATCGTCCCGGCGAGCTCCGTCCTGGCTTGCGACTCGCCGCCCTGGAGTTTGATCTCGACCGCGGTGAGGCTCTTGTCTTCTTCCTGTCGCGCTTTCACGTGTACGCGATCGCCGACCTTGACGTCCGCGATGGTGAGGATCTGATTTCCCTTGCGTACGATGGTGTCCTCGTTGACTGCGACGTCGTAGTCACCATGGCCTTCAGTCGTGACGGAGATCGAATCCGCGGCGACCGCGGTCACCACTCCCTCGATCTCCACTCCCGGATGCCCCACTCCGCGACGGCGTGAATGCGCACTGTTCGAGCTGAGGCCGACCACGAGACTCTGTGCTGCGACGCCGCTGGTCTGAAGAACGGCGGAGATTCCGTCGGATCGCGAGAAACCGAGCTCGATGCTTCCTTCCGGAGCGCCGAAGAGCTGGAAATGCCCCGCGGCGTCGGTCTGGGTTCGCAGTCCGGTTCCACGCACGCGAACTTCGATTCCGGCCGGGTTGCGTCCCACCAGATCCGACTCGAGGACCACCGATCCCTGAATGCTCGACGATCCGATCGGGCCGGCCACGCTGCGCTCTTTCTGACAACCGGCCACGAGCCCCAACGCAATGATGAGAAGAAGGGGGAAAAACTTCGTCAGTTTCATTCTCAGCCTCCTGGGGGCCCCCGTTTCGGAAGACCGCCCAAACGTGAAAAAGGGGCTTTACGCCCCTTTTTCACTGCCCGATTCTTGAGCCCCGTCCTGATCACGGGGTGGTTCAACCGAACCGGCATCAATATGGCCCGACCTCATCGCGCAGAACGTGATCCAGATCACAAAATCCGAAATTCATTTCCGCGGCGCCGCCGAGCTCAACACCAGCGATTCGAGTCCGAGCTCTGCACCGATGCCTCCCGACTTCCGGTCGACCTCGATCTTCGCGATCTGTTCGAGCGTCTCGAGCAGCTGCTGCTCCGAAAATCCCGCTGCCGCTTCGAACTTCCTGAAGAGGGCGAACGGATGAAGCCGCTGCCGGGCGAGACGGTGCTGCACCAGGAACTCGCCGAGAGCGGGAGCGAGCGACTCCTTGAAGCGGTTGTACGGGATGGAGCGTTTCGGATCGATTCCATTCTTCCGGACGAACGATCGCACCCCGATCAGCTGCCGGACTTCCTCCGCGAGCGCGAAAAGATACTTCCCGAAATGCATGTCGACCGGCATGTTCGGATCATCCCGGCGTGACTGGGCGACCAGATCGCGCAGTTTTGCGATCGCCTCGACCGGCTTCCGCTCGGAGTACAACGACGCGAACTCGTACCGTGCGCCTCCGGCCACGGATGCGATCTGTTCGTCGACGACCCGCGCTGTGATCCGACCGCCCCGACCGACGAACGTCGCCAGCCGCTCGAGCTCCGCGAGAGGCATCCTGAGATCCGGCACCTCTTTCGAGAACTTGTCGGTCAGTACGCGCTCGATTCCGAGTTTCTGCTGGAGCAGCTTCACCGCGGCGACGTCGATCGAGACCTCCATCGCAGAAACGATCTCTCTGACTCCCTCTTCGAACGCTTTCGGGAACTCTTCCTGCGTCAGGTTGCAGACCACCACCGCCCCTGCGCGATCGATCGCGGCCACGGTCGCGGAATCGAGCGGGATCTCGCCGGTACGCATGAGCAGGATCGTGCCGTTGGCTCCTCCATGCGCGACGGCTTCCGAGAGAAGCGCGGCATCCCCTTCCCCCCTCGACGGCTTCTTTCCCGAGCTTCTCGCAGCGCTGAGCATCTCTCCCAGCGCCGGAGGTCGTCTGGAGATGGCGAGTGCCTCGGCGATCGAGTCGTCACTCTCCTCGAGATCCGCGCCGACCAGCCCCAGCACGTGAAGAAGTTTCGCGACCGCGGATGTTCGCTTTCGCTCGGTCTTCGCGCTCGTCCAGTCGCCCACGGCTTTCTGCAGCAGCGAATCCAACTCTTTCCGGGTGACGAAGGCGTTCACTTCCGGGACGAGGAGGAGTCTCTGTCCGCCGAAGAGGGACATGGTGCGGAAGGAATCGACGATCGACCCGAGATCGCTCCCTTCGGGATAGGGCTCGATGCTCACGTCGGGATTCGACGCGACGATCCGCTCGCGGATCGCGTTCCAGGCGGAGTGGGAGAGGTACTCGTTGTCGCCACCGACGAGAATCACCGGAGGGATCGATCCCGATTCGATCGAGGCTAGGAGCTTCGCTGGCGTCGTGGGCATGATCTGTCCAGGTCACGCACGTCACGCGAGGCGGACGGCGCGGGGAAGCGGAAGTTTAGCTCTGGTCGTCCAAAAGCAAAAGGGCACGACGCGCGTCGTGCCCTTTTGCTTCACTCGTTCGGAAAGTGCGAATCAGAGAAGCCCCTTTTCCTGAAGCTCCTGACAATCGATACAGAACGGCGTCCACGGAACGGCGGTCAGACGCCGCTCGCCGATCGTGGCGCTGCAGTTGGTGCAGGTTCCGAACGTTCCGTCGTCGAAACGGTCCAGTGCTTCTTCGACCTGGACGAGCATCTCACGCTCACTGTCGCTGAGCGAGAAGTTGAGCTCTTTGGAGTAGGTGCTGGCAGCCTTGTCCGCGAGATCCTGTGTGCCGTCTTCCTGCTGCTCGTTTCCGGCGGCACGGTCGCGATCGAAGGAGTCGAGCAGTTCCTGCTGCTTGCTCACCAGCGCATCGCGCAGAGCGTCGTATTGGTTCGCCTTGGCTTTCGTCTTTGGCATTCGACCCGGCTCTCCTTGCTTACTTGTGATATGAGATGTTCCGCATGATCGTGCATGCTCGATAAATCTGTTCGACCAGGACCAGCCTGGCAATTTCGTGCGGCAAGGTCATCGCGGAGAGAGCAAGCACTCTGTCCGCACGTTCTCGAATCGCATCATCCATGCCGACATCGCCACCCATGACGAATGTCGCCCCGTGGGGATTAGTCGTCGTGACCCGTTCGAGCCACTCCGAAAATTTCAAAGAGTCCACCATCTGACCCCGCGGGTCGACCACAATGGTCACACCCTGCGGCGGCAGTACCGCCATCAGACTCGCCGATTCGGCGCGCATGATAGCCGCATCGCTCTTTTTTTGTCTATTCCTTTCGGAACGGACCTCAATGACCTCGAGCGGAAAGAAATGGCGGATCCGCTCCATGTAGCGCTCAGTGAGACCGCGGAGCGCGTTATCAGCGATGGAACCAACCCAGACCAGGCGAAATTTCATCGGGAAAATCCCTCTGCAGGCCTGTCATTCCGAGGTGATTCCATATTTCCTCCGCTTTTCCAGAAGGGTCTTCCGGTTGATTCCGAGAATGAATGCCGCTCGCGAGAAATTGAAATCGGTTCGCTGAAGGATCTTTCGGATGTACTGCGCCTCCAGCTCTTCGAGGCTCCATGCCGCCGCAGCGGCGGTGGTGACGAGCGCGTCGCCGCTGGAAGGAAACAAGGGGAGCGACTCGACCCGGATCGTCGCGCCGGATTCGATCAGAACGGCTCGCTCGATCGCGTTCCGAAGCTCGCGCACGTTCCCCGGCCATCGATGCGCGAGGAGCAGCTCTGCTGCACGCGGATCGAAACCGGTGACGTCCTTCCTGAACCGTCGCTTCGCATCCCGCAGAAAGAGTGAGGAGAGATACTGAACGTCCTCGGGACGTTCCCGGAGCGGCGGAATGAGCAGCGAGACCACGTTGAGGCGGTAGTAGAGGTCTTCGCGGAAGCTTCCGGTCGAGAGGAGCTCGTTCATCGGCGCGTTCGACGACGCGACGAAGCGGACGTCGGCGCGGATCTCACGATTGCTTCCGACCCTGCTGAAAACCTTCTCCTGAATCACCCTCAGGAGCTTGGCCTGGAGCTCGGGAGAAAGCGAAGCGACCTCGTCGATGTACGCGGTCCCCCCGTTCGCGAGCTCGATCCGTCCGATCTTCACGCTGGTCGCGTCGGTGAAGGCTCCCTTCTCGTGACCGAACAGCTCGCTCTCGAAGAGCTCCACCGGGAGCGTCGCACATTCGATGCGGATGAACGGCCCCGTCCTGCGACGGCTGCAGAGGTGGATCGCTTCGGCGAGCTGGTCTTTACCGACGCCCGATTCACCGAGGATCAGGAGATTCACGTCGTGCGCGAGAACCTTCTCCGCAGTCCGGAGAAGAGTGCGCACAGCAGGAGAACGCGTCGGGAAGAGCTTCCGCAAGAGTCTCCCCGGGGTCGCCGGCCGCGACATCAGCGCGCTCCGTCCCCTCCGGTGTACTCGCCGGTGACGTTGGGAGCATCACCCCAGAGACGTTCGAGGCCGTAGAAGCGCCGGCAATCGTCGGTGAAGATATGGACGATGAAATCGCCGTAGTCGATCAGGATCCAGCGTCCGGGAGAGACGCCCTCGACCATGAGAGGCTTCACTCCGTCGATCTCCCGAACTTTTTCGGAGACGGCGTCGGCGATCGCCTGCGTCTGGCGCTCTGAGTTTCCGGAGCAGATGATGAAACAGTCGGCGATCGAGGTGAGCTTCTCCACGTCGAGGACGTCGAGATCGAAGGCCTTCCTGTCGAGTGCAGCTTCGACCGCGTGGCGAACTCTTTCGGAGATCTGTTCGTTCAAATCGTGACCTCGGATTCGTACAAGCCGTATTTCTGAATGTAGGACGCGACGCGGGGCGGCACCAGATCCGAGATCGTCTCGCCGCGACCGAGCCTCTCCCGAATCTCGGTGGAGGAGACCGGAAGCCGCCGATTCGCAGCGACGACGAGCGACCCCGAGCGTCCGCGTGTCGCGGCCTCGCGAAGCCGCCCCTTCAACATCTCCGGAACACTCTCTCCACCGCGCCGGAGGACCACGAAGTTCGCCAGCTCGAAGATGCGGCCGATCGATCGCCACTGCATCAGCTGGTCGAGACTATCCTCTCCGATGATCCAGTCGAGAACTGCACTCCGATAGCGGTTCCGCAGCTCCTCGAGGGTCTCCACGGTGTACGAGAGAGCCCCCCGTTCGAGCTCCAGTGTCGTCACTTTCAGGCGCGGATCGTCTTCGCAACCGAGCACGCACATGGCGTATCGATGAAACGGAGATTCGCTGCTACGCTGGCTCTTGAACGGCTGGCGGTACGCGGGGACGTACAAGACCAGATCCCACTGCATCTCGTCGCACACGTCCTGAACCGGCTCGAGATGCCCTCGATGAAACGGGTCGAATGTCCCTCCCAGCAGGCCGATGCGTGCCGGTTCGCTCATTCCACCTCTGGGGCCGCGGCTCTCTGCATTTTCACCAGCGCCATCAGTTTCCGGTTCAGCTCCTGAATTCCGCTTCGCGTGACTGCCGAGATCTCATGATAGGGGAAACCGTGATGCTCGGCGTAACGGCGAAGATTCTCGCCCGCCCCTTCCACGGCCGCATCACGTTTCGAACCGACGATGATCCGCGGCTTGGACGCGAGCACGGCCGAGTAGAGGCCGAGCTCTTTCGCGATGACCTCTGCATCCTCCGCAGGATCTTCCCTCTGCGAAAGATCGACCAGGTGCACCAGCACCGCGCATCGCTCGACGTGGCGGAGAAAACGGTCGCCGAGGCCGTGGCCCTCGTGCGCACCTTCGATGAGACCCGGGATGTCGGCCACCACGAACGTCTCGCTGTCGATGCTGACCACGCCGAGGTTCGGGATGAGTGTGGTGAACGGATAATCGGCGATCTTCGGACGGGCGGCACTGATGACGGAGATCAGGGTCGATTTGCCTGCATTGGGAAGACCGACCAGTCCGACGTCGGCGATGAGCTTCAGCTCGATGTAGAGCTCATGCTCTTCGCCGGGCTCTCCCGGCTGAGCGAACCGCGGGGCCTGCCGGGTGGCAGTGGCGAAGTGCTGGTTTCCCAACCCGCCCCGGCCTCCCTTCGCGACGAGAACCTTCTCGTCCGGCTCGTTCAGATCGGCGATCACCTCGCCGCTCACGCGGTCCTTCACGACCGAGCCGACCGGGAGCTCGATGATGACGTCGTCCCCGGCGTGACCGGAGCAATTCGATCCCATGCCGTGCTCGCCGCGGCCGCCCTTCCATTCACGCTGGAACTGGAGGTGGTAGAGGGTGTTGAGGCGCTCGCTGGCATGGACGAAGACCGACCCGCCCGCGCCGCCATCGCCGCCGGAAGGGCCACCCTTCGGGACGAACTTCTCTCTCCGGAAGGCGACGCAACCGTTTCCGCCGTCCCCGGCCTTGACGCGGATCACGACTTCATCTTTGAACATGGATGGACGCCGACTCGTAGAAAAACGAAAGGAACGAAGCCCCAGGAGTTTGCGCGGTAGAAATGTCCGTAGCCCGCCTTTCTCTCACCATCTCTGCTGCGGAGCCGGATAGCGGCCTGTCTGCTGCGTTGTGCCTTGCATCCCAGCCACTCTCCGCCTCCTCGCGACGAGACGGTGTGAGAAATGCGGGCTAGCGAGAAATCGGAGCAGCGAGGCCAAATTCATTCGGATTTGAGGTGCGTAGCGGTGGCTACTCGCCGAAAATCCGGACGGATTTGGACCGCTGATCCGTTTTCGCAGTAGGACAGATTCTATCGCGCAGACTCCTGAGCGAGCTTCGTTCCGGAGGAGAGTTCAGCGGATGGGCTACTGCTGACTGGAGGGCGTGACGCTGATGAAGCGGCCCCTGCGGCCCTTGTCGTGGAACTCGACGATACCGTCGATCATCGCGAACAGCGTGTGATCCCGGCCGATGCCGACGTTGGCGCCGGGATAGAACTTCGTCCCGCGCTGACGGACCAGAATCGATCCGCCGGTGACGAACTGTCCGGAAAAGCGCTTCACTCCCAGCATTTTCGGCTGCGAGTCGCGACCGTTCCTCGAAGAACCCTGCCCTTTTTTGTGAGCCATGAAGAAACCCTCGAACCCTCCCCGGTTGGGGACTGAAATTCCCGGCCGTGACCGGATCAGCTCTCGATCGCGTCGATGCGGACCGCGACGAGATCCTGCCTGTGGCCGTTCTTCTTCTTGTACTGTTTGCGACGTTTCTTGCGGAAAACGATCACTTTGTCGCTTCGTTCCTCGCCCAGAATGGTCGCCTTCACCGATACGCCCTCGACCGTGGGCGCGCCGATTTTCACCGTGTCGCCACCGATCATCAATGCACCGAAGCGGACGGTGGAGCCTTCCGCACCCGCGAGCACATCGCGCTCGACGCGGAGCGTCTGACCTTCCGTCACCCGGTATTGCTTACCGCCTGTCTGAATCACTGCGTACACGAGAAAACCTCCAGATTAAGGAACCACGCCTTGTAACACACGGATGAGGCGCAGTCAACGAGAGAACACGCCAACGGCGTCCCCCCGGCCGATATTCCGGGGGCTGACCAGCGCGATCAACGCCGGAGCGAGGGACCGTATTTCCGGGGTTCAGGAGATCTCGCGGGAGCGAGACGAGGTCGCCGACCGCCGTTCTCCGCCCCGCGCCCCGCGAACCAGCGCTCCAGGCCGGTTCAACGATCAACGAACTGCAACAATTCTCTCTCGCGCTCGGAATTCGCGTTCTCCTGCGGTAGATTGAAAAGATCATTGAAATCGTTCCCAGGGGGACCCGTATGAGAGCAGGGGCTTCGCTGTTCGCGTTCGCACTGTCGCTGGTGGTGGCTCCCGTCTTCGGCCAGAAGGCGCAGGACGTCCCGCCGCTGGTCGAGCGGGTGGAGGTTTCCGTCATCAACGTCGACGCGATCGTCACCGACGGTCAGGGGCGTCCGGTGATGAGCCTGACGCCGGACGACTTCGAGATTCTCGAAGACGGAAAGCCACAGAAGATCACCGGCTTCTACAAGATCCAGCACGGGATCGTCTCCGTCCCGGACGGCAGTTCCGCCGACCAGGTCGCGGATCAGTTCCGCCGGAAAGCGATTCTCATGTTCGACAACAACTCTCTCGACACGCGGACCCGCAACGCCGCGATCGAGCGAGTGAAGGACTTCATCGACAACCAGTTCTCCGAAAAGTACGAATGGGCGGTGATCAACGTCGGGCCGACGGTCGGAACGATCCAGCCCTTCACCGACCGCCGTGGAGAGATCGACGCGGCACTCGCCAGAGTGCGTCACAGCCCGACCTTCGGCAGCCAGCGGGCGATCGACCGGCGCCTCCTCTCCGATACGGCGCGTAACGAGCTGCGCGGCCAGGAGTTCGACAGCAACTCGTTCAACAGCGGGTACGACTTCGGCGCCACGGCCCGTTTCCAGTCGCGCGAACAGACCATGCGGAACCTCCGGGCCACCATGACTTCCGCGAAGGCAGTGATCGAAACGTGCCGCGCGTACTCGGCGTCTTCGGGGAAGAAGATTCTGGTCCTGGTGACCGGAGGTCTCGAGCTGAACACCGATTTCGCCCAGTACAGCGACGACCGCGGCGACCGCAACATGATCGAGATGAAACGCGAGATGCAGGAAGTGTTCGACGCGATGGTCAAGGAGGCGAACGCCGCGAACTTCTCGATCTACGTCATCAATGCGGCCGGCCATCAGAACGTGGCCCCGCAGCACGACGTGACGAATGCATCCGCGGGCACCGGCGGAATTCTCGGCAATCCTCGGGACGACACGTTCAACAAGTTTCCCGACGTCAGCGACCCGGATTCTGCAGGTCTGACCCTCGCGGAGGGCACCGGCGGCCGGTACCTCCCGAGCAACAGCGTCTCCGAGTCGATCCGCACCATCGACGACGAGTCGGCCAATTTCTATTCGCTGGCGTACTCTCCGTCACATCAGGGCGACGGCAGATACCACAAGATCGAAGTCCGGGTGAAACAGCCCCACCTGAACGTAAGGAATCGCGAGGGCTACGTCGATCTCTCCGACGAACAGCGGCTCGAACAGTCGCTGCGGAGTCCGATCACGTTCGCCAAGGAGAAAGGGACTCTCGACGTCAAGATCAAGCTCGGTACGCCCGAACGGAATCACGACAAGCGTCTGGTTCCGATCACCGCCTCGATGCCGGTCACGGACATCACCTTCGTCCCGAAGGACGCGCAGGAGGTCGGACGCGTCCACGTCTACCTCGCGATCTACGACGAGAAGGGGGACAACGTCGGCTTCGCTCATCAGATCCAGGACGTCAGCATCCTCGAGAAGAACATGGAGCAGACCGCGAAGGGCTCGTTCAAGTACACCATGAAAGTCGCGCTCCCGAAGGGGAACTTCACCCTTGTGGTGACGCTGCGGGACGACGTCTCCAACGAGATCGGCACCGCGTACGAGAACGTGCGCTTGTGATCGGGACGCGGGCGGGGTAGCCAGCGCCGCGGAGTCACAAACAGCGAACAGTCTCAGAGCAGACTTCTCGCGTCTCTCCGGTCATGCCTCATCGTCCCGGTTCGCTCCTGCCGGAGCGGCACGGCTTCCGCCGTGCCCGCCGCGGCGGAAGCCGCGGCGCCCCTCAGCACAAACAGCGAACAGCCTCAGAGCAGACTTCTCGCGTCTCTCCAGTCAACGTCTCACCGTCCCGATCCGGCTCCGTGCTACCGAAGTGCCGCGGCGCCCCTCAGCACAAACGAAGAGTCGCCTCGCCTCTCCTTACTCGCCCATCCGCTGAAGGAACGCGCGGACACGCGGCTGGTTCGGATCGAGCTGCAGCGACTGCCGGAAGTTCCGCACCGCCTCCGCCTGGTCTCCCATGCAGAGTGCCGCGACGGCGGCCGACGAATACGCAACCGGGTTGCCCGGGGCGAGGCTCTGCGCCTGTTTGAAGTCCTCCAGCGCGCCTGAACAATCCTTCCGGTCGACGCGATACCGCCCACGGAACATCCGGAGTTCCGCATCCTGCGGGACGGCTCCCACCGCTCCCGACATCAGCTTCAGCGCGCGATCCTCCTCACCGTTCCGCTGATATCCGATCGCCCGGCCGATCACGAATTTCTTTCCCTCCGGGAGCCCGTCCTTCAACGCCCGGAGGAGGAGCTCATCGGAGCGGTCTGCCTCCCTCCGATCCTGGTAAAGCGTGTCGCTGAGGTTCCACAGTGCGGAGGCGAGATCGGGATCGATCCGGATCGCCTTCTCCCATGCCGTGACTGCCCCGCCGCGGTTCCCTTCCGAGCGGAGAATCAGAGCCTGGTTGTTGTACCACCCGGCCGTACGCGTCGATCCCGGATCGAGGCTTCCCGGCGCCGCGGTCACCGACTCGGCGGAGCCGATGTAGCCGAGCGCCTTCAGCTTCGCGAGTGCTTCGTCTGCATCTCCAGCCGGCGCGGCGCCCGTCGACGGCCGATACGGCTGATAGTACTTCGTGTAATCGACCACTGTGGTGGCCGGATCTTCGGCCCCGCCGAGCGGCGGCTCCTTGACGTGCGCCCCCTCGGGGAGGGCATTCAACGCGAGAAGCGTCGCGCAGACCTGGCGCACGCCACCGCGGCCCGGATGCCCCGGGTGCGCCGGAATCCCTTCGCCCCAGAGGAGGTAGATTCCCTCTTCGCGATGCCATTTCGCCGCCGTGGCCGCCGCGAAGCTCGACAGCTCCGTCGGCCTCCCCTCGCGCCATCGGAACCCGTGATCGGATGCGATCATCAGGACGGCGCCTTCCTTCTTCGCCAGTTCACGGTACTCGCCGAGAATCGCGTCGATCCGGTGGAAGTACTTCTTCGGGACCTCCTTGTAGCGGTCGTAGTCCTCCTGAGAGACCTCCGGCTGCTTCGGCGGAACGAAGGGAGCGAAGATGTGCCCGATGCTGTCGGTGCCCTGAAAATAGACCACCGCGACGTCCGGGTGGTGCTCGCCGATGTACTCCTTCCCGAGCCGGTTGTAGACCTCCGTCTCGACCAGGATCCTCTGGAGCGCGCTGATCGGATGGCTGTACGGGTCGGGGCTTGCGACCTGTTCGTCGTACTCTTCCTTCGTCAACCACGGGAGATACGTCCGGACCTTCCCGAAGTCGGTCGACGACTCGACCCGCTCGAGCTCCGCACGCGCCCACTTCTCTCTGGACGGCGGGAAGACCACTCCCGGAGGAGGGGCGCTCTCTTTGTAGAGGAAAGTAAACAGGCGATCAGAAACAATGAGGCCATTCACCGGTTCCGCCGGATAGGTCGCCCACAGTCCGAAGACCGCCACTTTGCGCGATCCCCAGCTTCCCATGTTCCAGACCGCCGGAACGTGGCGCTCGTCGCTGGTGATCGGCTCCTTCACGTGCGTGGCCGGGTTGAAGCGGGTGAAATCGAGCACTTCGTGGTCGAGCGGACTCCTCCCGGTCATCATGGTGGTCCAGACGATCGGCGAGAGAGGCGGGTGCTCCGTGCCGAGAATCCCGCCGGATCCTTCGGCCACGAGCTGTTTCAGATTCGGCATCGAGCCGTCGGCCATGTATTCGTCGAGCAGTTCCCAGTCGGCCCCGTCCAGTCCGACGAAGATCACCTTCCGCGACGTCTTCGCAGCTGCAGTCACCTCGGGGATGTTCTTCACCGCGGCGAGCGCGTCGGGGACCTGCAGCCGGATGGTGAGCCCCTGGGTCTGAATCCCGTCGCCGCTCAACTGTGGCGCGATCGCTTCTTCCGCCCGTCGTCCCGCCGCACGAGAATCTGAGGTGACAGTCGTGAGCGGCTGTGCGGCGGCCCATCGCGCGACGAGTTGGCGGACGTGCCGCGAGAGCACATCGCTGAACGATCCGCTCCCCCATGAAGGAGGAATGGTCCTCGGCGCGTCGTACCCGAACGAGACATCCGCCGTGTACTCCGCCCCGGTTCCTCCTTCCACCGGAAAGCTCTCCGCATACGCGAGCTTCTCGCCGTTACGGAGCTGCACGAGGCTGCTCGTCCCGAGATACAGCGGCGCCCAACCGATACGGGCCGTGACGACCCGGAGATCGTCGCCGCTGCGGATCAGGCGCGCCATCCCCTCGGGCTGGTAGCGAAAATGGACGACGGCGAGTCCCGCAATCACCAGGACGATCAGGATCAGGATGAAGACGCGCGATTTCATGACTCTGAAGAAAATCCCCCCCGGACGATGAATGTTCCCGAACGCCCGATGACAAGTCGGAAAGCTCGCAGCAAACGCCTCGATGCATCGCAACCGCCGCTCGAGTCACGCAGCATTGGATTCAAGAGCGCACGCTCATTCGGTCCCGCATTTCGCCCCACTCTTCCTCATCCATTCTCAATTCTGCATTCTGCACTTTGCATTTTGAATTCTGCTGCAAAACTCCGGCTCCCCTTCGGGGTGCGACGAATGATCGCGCTCCTCTCTTTCCGGTGGCGGCCGCTTCGCGGCAGCCACCGGCTAATCTCCGTTGCCCCTTCGGGGCAGGAGGACGATTTTGAATTCGCTCTCGCCATTCGTTTGGTCAAAGGTGGCCGCCGCCCACCGGTGGCGCCCGTATTCTCAATTCTTCATTCTGCATTCTGCATTCTGAATTCGCCTTCTCACGAAAAAAGGGCCTCCCGAGTGGGAGGCCCTTTCGTACTGCAGGGGGTACCCGTTCCTAGAACTTGAACCGGACGCCGACGCGGATCGACCGCGGATCGGTGAAAGCGGTTCCAGCCTTGAGGAAGTCGGGGTTCGGAGCAGTCGCACGCGGATTGCTGAGCTGGCCAAGCGGAGCGACAACGCCGTCCTGGTGCATCAGACCACCGTCTCCGTTGCAGAGAGCGTCGGGAATCCCGGCGCATCCTGCGTCTCCGGTGGCGCTGCTGGCGAGGTTGTACCGCTGGTCGAGATCGGTCTTCGCCTGACGGTCCAGGATGTTGAAGACGTCGACCAGGAAGTTCAGCTCCATTCCGTTGCCGAGCTTCCACGGATACCCGACGTGAATATCCGCTTCGTAATCCGCGGGCGCGCGGCCAAGCGAACCGCGAGGCGTGAGGAAGTACTCCCAGTTCGCGTACGCATAGGAGTAGCCGTACGCGGTGAGGGGAGTTCCGCTGTAGTACCACGTGGAGAGACCGAAGGTGAGCCCGTTCAGAGGCCCGTCGCTGACGGCATAGCTGCCGTTGAGCTTGAACTGCTGCTTCCGGTCACCGGTGAGCTTGCCTTTCGCGTTGATCATGAAGTCGGCGTAGTCGAACGCCGAGTTGATGTTAGGGTCGAGCTGTCCGGTCGACGACTGGAACAGACCGTCGTAGTTGCCTTCGAGCTTCGACCAGGTGTAACTGGCCCAGAACTGATAGTTGTTGCTGAAGCGCTTCCGCGCGGTCAGCTCGATGCCCTTGTACTTGCGCTCGGCTTTCGGAGCGGGAGCGGTGGAATAGTCGTAGAACGTGACTTCCTTTCCGATTCCCTCACCCGGGTTGGCGATGAAGTAATTTCCTTCGCTGATGATGAGGAAGTCCTCGATCACGCGGCCGAGGTTCCGGTAGGTTCCTTTGATCCCGAGTGCGAGGTTGTTCGCGACTTCGTACTCGTATCCAAGGAGGTACTCGTCGATGTACTGCCCCTTGAGGTTGGGATCGACCGGCTCGGTGCCGCCGAGGAGGCCGGAACGGCGCGGGGCATTCGCGTCAGGAAGGATATTCGATGGATTCGGATCGAAGTTGTAGCAGAAGCACTGCACTTCGCCACCGAACGCGCGGATGTTGATGTCCATCGGGACGGCTTCGTAGAAGCGGCCGTAGTTCGCGTACAGCTTGCTCTTGCCGTTGTTCATGACGTCCCAGATCGCGCCGATGCGGGGAGACCAGTTGTTCTTGATCTCGATGGCGGTGGAGCCGTCACGACCGATGACGTCCTGCTTCTCCCAGCGGATGCCGGCGTTGAACGTGAAGTTCGGAGCGACCTTCCAGCTGTCCTGCAGAAAGACTGCATTGTTCTTGGTTTCCGGCTTGGACGTGAGCGGAACCGCGATCTGCCACGTGCTCGGATCGCTCCGGACGTAGCCGGGCGCCAGGTCGTTCACGTAGAAACGGTGCCGGTAGTACTGGCTGTTGGCGCACTCCGGTGATCCCGGATCGCCGTCGGAGCAGAAGATGTAAATCCGCTGCCCGGCGCCGCCGTTGAAGTTATTGTTCTCGGCGCTGATGTCTTCGTAGTCGATCCCGGCCTTCAGCTCATGCGGACCGAGGAACTTGCTGACGTCGAACTTGTACTGGTCGCGCTTGAACTTCTGATCCTGATAGAAGCCGAATCCGTTGGTCACCACAGGAGTGTCGCCCAACGTGTAGTCGATGTATTCCGGCTGATTTGCGCCCGGACCGGAGGTGTTGTCCTTTTCCCGGTGCTGGCCCGCCGCCGCGTTCACCAGGAAGGACTGGCCAAAGATTCCGTTGTAACGAACGATTGCGTCGGTACCGCCGGTCTTCCGCTCACCGTACCAGGTGACTTTCGGTCCGGCGATCCCGAACTGCGGGCCCTTGCTGGTCGAAGGATCTGCGAACACCGAACCGTAGATATTGTTGTTGTCGTTGATGCGGAGGGTCAGTTTGCCTGCCCAGAGGTTCTTGGTGATGTCCTCGTCGATGACCGAGCCGACACCCGGGGCGCCGACTGCATCGATGGGGCGGATGATCGTGCGCTGGTCGGTCTCGTTGACCCGGTCGTACGCACCGAAGAACCAGAGGCGGTCCTTGAGGAAGTAGCCGCCGAGGTCGAGTCCGTAGTCCTGCTGGTTGTCGACGTTGAAGACCGTGGTCGTGGTCACCGGGCGTTCCGCCGCGGTGGTGTTGTCGGAGCGGAGTCCGCCGCCGGCGAAGTAGCCGAACGCGTCGCCGTGGAACTCGTTGCCGCCCGACTTGGTGATCGCGTTGATCACACCGCCGGTCAGACGGCCGTATTCGGCCGGAAGACCGCCGGTGAGAACTTCGACTTCCTGAATGAACTCGACGTTGAGCTGCTTGCTGTCGGTGCCGAGCTCGACGCCCGTCGTATTCAGGCCGTCGATGATGTACTGGTTCTCGGCACCCGTCGAACCGAACACAGTCACACCGGCTGCGTCTTCGTTCGTACCGGGAGCGACTTTCGCGACTGCGGTGAAGTCGCGGGCCACCGGGATGCTCTGCATCGCCTGGCTCGAAACGTTCGCGCCTGTCTTGGTCGAGGTGATGTCGAGCACCGGAGGCGTTCCGGTGACCGTGATCTCCTGAGCGAATTCGGTCGACATGGTCATCTCGAGCGTGACCGTCTTACCGAGGGCGACCTCCACGTTCGAGCGCGTCAGCGGCTGGAAGCCGGAGAGCGACGCCTGCACCGAGTAGGTGCCGGGAGGGAGAAGGGAGAAACGGTAGAAACCGTTCGAGTCCGTGACTGCGATTTTCGAGCCCTGCAGTGCGGGTGAGGTGAGGGTCACCGTCACGCCGGGCAGCGGCCCGTTCGCGTCCTTGACGTATCCCTGCAGCGATCCGGACGTCTGCGTCTGGGCGAAAGCACTCGCCGCGACGAGAACGGACAGGATCAGCAGGCCCGCCAGTTTGAGATTTTTGAACGACATGCGCTGATTCCTCCAATTCATTTGGTTCCCTTTTGGAATGAGAGATTCCCGAAGACTGACACCACTCGGATTTCACTCCGATGTACCTGCACCACCTCCTTTCGGCCCCCGAAAAGCGGCCAATCGTAACAGGCCCGTAACAGTTCTTCAACGGGGCCGACACCTGGTGACACTCAGGGCAAGGCCACTGCCAAGGAAGTTGGCGGGTTAACTATAACGTAACGTTACAGTTACGCTACGGATGAGGTGCGGTGAAATTCGGTTTTCCGTAGATCGGGTTCGGAAGATGAGGGTGGGGGGATGAAAATCGCGACACCGGAAGGCGTCCGCCCGATCACAGCGGGATGTTTCCGTGCTTCTTCGGCGGGTTCGTGTCGCGCTTGTTCCGCAGCATCGCGAACGCCGCGATCACTTTTCGCCGTGTGAACCGCGGCTCGATGATCTCATCGACATAGCCTCGCTCGGCAGCGATGTACGGGTTCGCGAACTTTTCCCGATACTCGCGGATCTTCTCTTCGCGCATCGCCGCGGGATCTTCGGCCCGGCCGATCTCCTTCCCGTACAGGATGTTCACCGCGCCTTCCGCGCCCATCACCGCGATCTCCGCGGTCGGATACGCGAAGTTCATGTCCGCACGGATGTGCTTGGAGTTCATCACGCAGTACGCCCCGCCGTAGGCTTTTCGCGTGATCACAGTCACCTTCGGAACCGTCGCTTCGGCGAGCGCGTAGAGGAGTTTCGCTCCGTGGATGATGATCCCTCCGTACTCCTGCTCCGTCCCGGGGAGAAAGCCCGGCACGTCCTCGAACACGAGAAGCGGAATGTTGAACGCGTCACAGAAGCGGACGAAGCGCGCCCCCTTCCGCGAAGCGCTGATGTCGAGAACGCCGGCCAGGTACGCCGGCTGGTTCGCCACGATTCCGACCGGAGCGCCGTCGAGCCGGATGAACCCCACCACGAGATTCCGCGCGTAGCTCTCGTGGACTTCGAAGAAATGCTCCTCATCCGCGACGGAACGGATGATGTCGCGGATCTCGTAAGGCTGCGTGGAGCTCTCGGGAACGATCGAGTCGAGCGCTTCGTCGACCCGGTTGACGTCGTCGGACGATGTCACCCGCGGAGGATCTTCCATGTTGTTGGAAGGGAGGTACGAGAGCAGCTCACGGATCAGCGCCAGACAGTCCTCGTCCGATTCGGCGGCAAAGTGCGAGACTCCGGAGAGGGAGCCGTGCGTATCGGCGCCGCCGAGTGCCTCCTTCGTCACGTCTTCGTGCGTCACGGTCCGGATCACGTCGGGTCCGGTGACGAACATGTAGCTCGTCTTCCGCACCATCACGATGAAGTCGGTGATGGCCGGCGAATAGACCGCACCTCCGGCACACGGTCCCATGATCGCGGAGATCTGGGGCACCACACCCGAGGCGAGCGTATTGCGGAGAAAAATGTCGGCGTACCCGCCGAGTGAGACCACCCCTTCCTGGATCCGGGCGCCACCCGAGTCGTTCAGCCCGACGATCGGCGCTCCGTTCTTCACCGCGAGATCCATCACCTTCACGATCTTCGCGGCGTGTGTCTCGCTGAGCGATCCGCCGAAGACGGTGAAGTCCTGAGCGAATGCGTAGACGAGGCGTCCCTGGATGGTGCCGAAGCCGGTGACCACGCCGTCTCCCGGAATTCGCTGCTGATCCATTCCGAAGTCGCGGCTGCGGTGGACGACGAGCTGGTCGAGCTCTTCGAACGAGCCGGGATCGAACAGGAGTGCGATCCGCTCCCGGGCAATCAGCTTCCCTGCGTGATGCTGGCGGGCAATTCTCTCCTCACCTCCACCGAGCTCGCTCCGCCGCTTTCTCTCCTCGAGCTCCTCGAGGTGTTTCGAAACAGTCATGCCATTCTCTTTCTCATGCGCCCGGGAGAGGAGAGCGTCCGATCAGAGCACGAAACCCTGCTGCCCC
The DNA here is from genome assembly GCA_963741955.1 of uncultured Acidobacteriota bacterium. GTDB lineage: Bacteria > Acidobacteriota > Thermoanaerobaculia > Gp7-AA8 > Gp7-AA8 > CAVUKB01. The sequence continues at coordinate 632,466 of CAVUKB010000007.1, read as the reverse complement.
GCGATCCGGTGCATCTCGTTTTCCAGCTCGTCGAGCGACGGCTCGATCACGCCGTTGCGCGCCAGTCGCTCTCGTGCTTCTTCGCAGATCGCATCCGCCTGGCGCTCGTTCTCCATCAGGGTCCTCGCCACCATCTCGATACCGGCCTCGGCATCCGAGAACTCTACGAGTCCTCGATCCTCGAGGCGGTTCACGATGGCTCGAGCGAGCAGCTCGATCCTCTTTGGCGTCACGAACGCATGATCTCCGACCGCGATTCTGAGGACGGGTTCGATCTAAAGTCAAGGATCGTGCGCGCACGCGACCCCGATGGCTCGCGATTTCGAACCGCAATCGCGGTGAACGATCCGGGCTAGAATGCGAGCCCGATGGCGTTCTCCTCCATCTCCGTCGCTCCCCCGATGCCGGAGCACTCCTTTCTCGAGCTGCGCCGCGACGAGACCTGGATCGTCCGTTCGGGTACTTCACGCATGGCGCGGCGCACCGACGACGCCGGAACGTCGATCGCCATCTCCTCGGGGAGCCTCATGCGCTTCGAGATTCACTCGGGAGTGGACGATCCCCTTCCCCCGCCATTCGATCGCGCCGGTGAGGAGGAACTTCCGGCCCGGATGCGGAATCTCCTCGAAACTCTCCGCGGCCCGCTCGACTCCCTCCTCCCGAATCTCGACGCTGCCCCGGAAGCGGCGTCCATTCGCGTCGTGACCCGCATTCGGGGAGTGGTCACGCCCGAGCGCGACCAGCGCGCCCATGTCGACGGATCCGTAGTGGTCGTGATCCACGCTCCAGGCCAGGCCTCGGTCACCGGCTCTCCCGACCTGCTGCAATCCCGACTCGTTACCGCGTCCGATCCTGCCGGGCCGGAGATCGAGCACGTCGATCCGATGTCGCTTCCCATCCTCTGGATCGGAGGGTCGGGCGCCGTCATGCTGCACGAAGTCGTCGGCCATCCCGCGGAGCGCGGCATCTTCACGCCGGACCTCCCGACGTGGATCGAGGTCACCGATTCTCCGACGGGAGGATTCGCACCGGCGGAGATCGACGACGCCGGCAGAGCGACGTCGGCCCGCGTTCTGAGCCGCGGTGAATCGCCGTCGTCCTTCCGCCGCGCGAGCTTTCGCGACGTGCCGCTGATCCGGATGTCGAATCTGTCCGTCTCGTCGAGTGGAGCGCCGTTCGAGATTCCGCAGCGGCGGATCGAGGTCGACCGCGTCGGCGAGGGGGGCTACGACCCGGTCAGCGATCGCGTGCGGATCGAGATCGCCCGCGCCGCGATGGTCGAAGGCGAGCGGCGCCGCCGGCTCGCACCTTTCCGCATCACCGCACCGCGCGAGGCGTTCATCCGCTCGCTCTCCGGAGCCGGAGGAGAACCGGAGAGCTACCCCGGGGTGATCTGTTCCGACGAAGGGCAGAAGATCCCGGTCGGGTCGATCGCGCCGCGGCTCATCACCGGGCCGCTGGGAGCGACGCGTTGAACGGGATCTACCGGAAGGAAGGCGTCACGCATCGCATCGAATGGATGCGCGGGACAAGGACCGAATCGATGGTCCGCGAGCTCGGCACGGCGAGCGATCGGGACGGCGTATTCGTCACCCTCGCTGCGGCTCCCGGCGGGTCACTGAGCTCTCCGGATCCCTCCGCGGCTCTCGCGCTCGAACGATCGCTCGTACCGGCGGGCGGATCGCTCGCGCTTGAGAGGATGCTTCTTCTCACCGGATTCGCGGAACACCGGTTCGAGAGCGCCGGCGGCGAACGGAGCTGGCGCGAATCGTTCACGCGCGTTCACCTTTCGATTGTGAACCATCGTTTACAAATGCGCCTTTCGATCGATGACGGAGGGGCGGAGTGGGACCGGACCGCGACGGACGACATCCGGGAGAGGATCGAGACGTTCGCGCGCGCGACACCGCTCGAGGAGCCTCGTTCGTTCGAGCGGCTCCGCCTCTCGGCCGACACTGCCGCCCGCATCGTTGCCGCGCTCTACCCTCTCGCGCGCGCCGGAGCGCTCGGGACGTCGTCACGATGGACGATGCGCCAGAAACCCCACCCCACGTACCGCTACGACGGATTCGGAGAGATCATCGAGCCGCTCGTACTCGCAGGCGGCGCACCGGAGTCCCGCAGTGAGCCGCGAAACTGGTTTCGTCCGAGCTACCGCAGCCGTCCCCGCCGCACCGGATTCCATCTCGCGCTCGACGTCCCGGCGGTGCGCGACGACGGCGACGCTCCTACGGCGGTCGCGATCGGACCGGCTCGCATCGAGGGCGGCAGCCTGGAGGTGGATCTGCTCATCAGCGGCCACGACACACCAAGGACCGGCTCACTCGTGATCGACGCGACTTCCCTCCCGGAGCGGCTTCTCGCCGCACCCGGAGATCCTTCGTGGTTCCCCCTCGGCGCGGGAGCGTGGGGGACTCCGATGCTGCTCGAGCAGGTACGTGTTTTTCGAGAGGCTCGGGGCTCGGGGCTCGAGGCTAGAGGTTAGAGGCGAGGGTTTCGTCTGACGTGTCGGACAGGTCGGACAGGTCGGACAGGTCGGACGTGTGACTGGCCTGACTGGAGAAGGACCCGCGCAGGAAGCTGTCCGGGTTGCGCTGAATCTCCCCGACCCCCGATCCCCGGCCCCCGGATCCCGATCCCTGATCCCCGAAAACTCGCCAATCAGGAGAACTGCAGCATGACCTGCTTTTTCGCCGCATCGAGCTGGATGGTCAGCCGGTTCACGATTCCCGACGCGAATTCGTGACTCAGCTTCTGGTGGAAGTTCAGGTTCAGCGACGGGACGATCACCCACACCTCGACATCCTGGGTCCGGGCCGGAACTTCGCGGTAGACATTCAGCTTGCGCGGGACTTTGCGCCTGAAGAATCCGCTCGACGACTCCCAGAGATTCTCGTGTACGACGGTATCTCCTCCGACGCGGATCATCACGTATCCGTCATTCACCGGACTGTCGAGGACGGTCACCAGAGCCGAAGGCTTGGCGGGAATCTGCTCGCCCCCCTCGGAAGCAGCGGACGCGGCGGACTGCCCGCTTTCAGGAAGCGACGCCGGGGTGGTGCGGCTGGCGAGTTGCTTTTTGCGTCGGGTCTGGTCGCGAAGCGCCATCTGCTCCCGGGTCATCCGGAGGTAATTGACGGCCTCCTCGAGATTCGGATCGAGATGGAATGCCTCCTCGAACAGCGGAATGGCGGCTTCGAACTTCGACTGCTCGTAGAGGGCCTGTCCATCGGTGAGTTTCTGCCGGGCCTCCGCGAGCTTCTGCTGCTCGGTCATCCTCTCGATCCGCACCTTCTCGAGCGAGTCGAGGGTGCTCGCCACCGCCGGAGATCCCGGGGCGAGGGACTGAAGCTCCCGGTACGTGGCCCAGGCTCCGTCGACGTCCCCCGCCTGCAACAGGCGGGCTCCGCGCAGCCGAAGCTCGCGCTGCCTCTGGACCGCCTGTTCGCGAACCGTATCGACCGGGGGAACGGAGACGAGGTTTCGAGCGATCAGAAGTGACGGGACGAGTGCCAGGAGGGCCGCGATGGCGATCACTCCGAAGAAGAGGAGTGGCGAGATCCTGGTACGCGCAATCGCGTCGAGATCCTTCCCTCCGACCTCGGGGATACGGATCCGGCTCAACGTCTGCTTCAGCGTCTGACGCTCTCGCGGCCGCGGCGTGGCAACGGCCAGCGTCTCGTTGTGGAGATCGGGGGTGGGGGTGTCTGCCGGCACCGTCACCGCGACTGCCGCCGCCGAACGCCCCGCGTCGGGAAAGGGGGTCTCGACCGTCGGGAGCCGGTCCGATCGCGACATCAGGGTCTGCTCGAAATGCAGCGGCTCGACGGTCCGTCGACTGTCGTCTCCCCGCGCGATCCGAAGAAGGTCCGCGGCGACGTCTCGCCCGCGCTGGTAACGGTCTGCAGGTTCTTTGGAGAGGCAGCGGACCACCACATCCTCGATCTCGTCCGGCAGGTCGGGGTTCACTTCCCGGATCGGCACGTAACCTTCGTGCACAATCTTGTACGAGATGGTGGTGAGGGAGTCGCCTCCGAACGGCTTCCGCCGGGTGAGCGCCTCGTAGAGAACGATTCCGAGCGAGAAGATATCGGTCCGTCCATCCACGTGCACGCCCTTGATCTGTTCGGGCGACATGTAGTTCGGCGTCCCGATGAACTGGCCGGTGGTGGTGAGGTTGCTCGACCCGGACGCGAACTTGGCGATCCCGAAGTCGGTGATCTTCGCTCTCGACTCCGCGAAGCGGATGATGTTCGCCGGCTTGACGTCGCGATGAATGATTCCCTTCAGATGGGCATAGTCGAGCGCGTCGGCGACCTGGGCCAGAATCTCAAGAGTCTCGTTGGGCGGCAGAGTCCGATCCTGCATCAGGATCTGTTTGAGGTTCAGCCCCTCGACGTACTCCATGGCGATGAAGGACGTACCGGTCGACTCGTCTTCACCGATGTCGTGGACCGTGACGATGGACGGGTGGCTCAGAATCCCGGCGGCCTGAGCTTCCCGCACGAAGCGGTGGCGGAACTCCCGCGCTTCTTCGTCGTCATCGGCGGGGGCGAGCCGGATGGTCTTGAGGGCGACGAGCCTTCCGATCAGTGGGTCTTTGGCAAGGTAGACAACGCCCATAGCTCCCTTGCCGAGCTCTCTCACGACTTCATAGCGGCTGAGTTTCAAGGGTCCTTTTCTCCGTTCTGCAACCGCACCAGCTCAGCCGGGCACCGATGCTATACTCCCGACCTTCTCCCGAAAACCTCACCACGACGGCGTGTGCGCATCATCACGCGCAACGCCAGCGGCTTCAATTTTAATTTATGATGGACCGAGTCGTTCGATCACTTCATCACCAACAGGAGATACCATGAAGTCTTATTCCTCCCAGGAAATTAGAAATCTCGCTGTGGTCGGTCACAACGATACCGGAAAAACGACTCTCGTTTCGCAGTTGCTGTTCGATGCGGGCGTCGTGACCCGTCTCGGAAAGGTGGAAGACGGGACCACCGTGACCGACTTCGACCCCGACGAAATAGAACGAAAGCACTCGATCTCGCTCGGCGTCGCCTATGCAGAATGGAAGGATCACAAGGTCAATCTGCTCGACACCCCTGGATTCGGCATTTTCCTGATGGAGACCAAGAGCGCCCTCCGGGTCGTCGACGCCGCCGCGATCGTGATCAGCGGCGTCACCGGAGTGGAGGTCACCACCGAAAAAGTGTGGAAGATCGCAGAAGAATTCGGCCTTCCCCGGCTGGTCGTGGTCAACAAGATGGACCGCGAGCGGGCCTCCATGAACCGCGCACTCGATTCGCTGCAGAGCAAGTTCGGTCGCAACGTCGTTCCGGTCCAGATCCCGATCGGGGAAGAGAAAGACTTCCGCGGTGTGGTCGACCTGATCGCGATGAAGGCCTACCTCTACTCGGATGGGAAATACGAGCTCGCCGAGATCCCCGCGGAGATGAAGGACGTCGCGGCGGAATGGCACGAGAAGCTGATCGAGAAGGTCGCAGAGGGTGACGAGGGCCTCATGGAGCGCTTCTTCGACAAGGGGGGGCTGAGTGAGGAAGAGGTGGTCGAGGGGCTGCGGCGTGAGTTCGCGGCACACCAGATCGTGCCGGTCCTTTTCAATTCGTCCGGACACGACATCGGCGGCCACGCGATCCTCGACTTCTGCCTCTCGGTGGTTCCCGCTCCGGACCAGCTCCCACCCCTCGCGGCAAAGTCGCCCGAAGGCGCCGAGGTGCAGGTCGAACGTTCCTCGGATTCCGCCCCGGCGGCCCTGATCTTCAAGACCATCTCCGATCCCTTCGCCGGTCGAGTGTCGGTGTTTCGAGTCTTCTCCGGAACCTTCCACTCGGATACCAGCTACTGGAACGCATCGCGGTCACACGAGGAGAGGGTCGGCAAGCTGCAGATCCTCCAGGGGAAGCAGCAGAGCCACGTCGACACCCTCGCCGCCGGCGACATCGGAGCGGTTGCGAAGCTCAAGGACTCCGCGACCGGAGACACTCTCTCCGCGAAGGAAAAGCCGGTCATCCTCACGCACATCTTCTACCCCGAACCGGTGATCTCCTTCGCCATCGAGCCTCGCGCCAAAGGCGACGAAGAGAAGATCTCCTCGGTGATCACCCGGATCATGGAAGAAGATCCGAGTATCCGTTTCGGCCGGGAAGAGCAGACCAAGGAGTTCCTCCTCTCCGGACAGGGACAGCTGCACGTCGAAGTCGTCGTGGCCCGGATGAAGAAGAAGTACGGCGTGGACGTGATCCTCCATCCGCCGAAGGTCCCCTATCGCGAGACCATCACCCGCTCTGCGGACGCCCACGGACGGCACAAAAAGCAGACCGGCGGACATGGCCAGTTCGCCGACTGCAAGATCAAGGTCGAGCCGCTCGAGCGCGGCGCCGACTTCGAGTTCGTCGACGAGATCTTCGGAGGCTCGATCCCCCGCCAGTTCATTCCCGCCGTCGAGAAGGGAATCCAGGACGCGCGCGTTCAGGGATACCTCGCCGGCTACCCGATGGTCGACTTCCGGGTCCGGCTCCTCGACGGCCAGTTCCACCCGGTCGACTCCTCGGAGCTCGCATTCAAGATCGCCGGAGCCCTCGCGTTCAAAGACGCCATGTCGCAGGCCAGGCCGACTCTCCTCGAGCCGATGATGCACGTGGAGGTCTACGCGCCGACCGAGTACATCGGAGACCTGATGGGAGACCTGACCTCCCGGCGGGGAAAGATGGAAGGGATCGAAGCCAGCGAGGACACCCAGGTGATCCGCTCGGTCGCTCCGATGTCCGAGATGCTCACTTATGGCTCGACTCTCCGCTCCATCACCCAGGGCCGCGGCTCGTTCCACATGGAGTTCTCGCATTACGAAGAAGTCCCGCGGAACCTGCAGGAGAAGATCATCGCCGAAGCGAAGAAGGCTCACGAAGAAGAACACGCCTGATGAAGAAAGCGGCCCGATCGAGACGCAAGAAAGGCGGCCTGCGGGCCGCCTTTCTTTGATCGTGGATCGTGGTTGTGGATCGGACCGGGGTTCGGGGATCAGAGGATCAGAGGACTCCGACATCCCGGAGCGGAATGGTCAGGACGAAGCGACCCGGCGGAGCAAGAACTTCTGCGAGTCGGATCTATTTGAGAATATTATTCCCTAAACTCCGTCACAATAAGAATAATATACGTAGACAGCAATTCTATCGAGAATAAACGTCACAACTCGCCTCAGAGATGCGCTCCGGCCGCGGCCCCGCGACCGTCAAGCTCCAGATCCTCGATCCTCGATGCTTTTCGTCCCCCAGATCTTCGATCTTCGATTCTCGATTCTCGATGCCTTTCGTCCCCCCCAGATCCCAGATCCTCGATCTTCGATCCTCGATGCCTTTCACTATTTCTTCTCCAGCTGGATCGAGATCTCCGCGACTTCCTCCCGGGCGGCGGAGCTGACGTTCACGGCATACTCCACGTCCTGATATCCGGGGGCGGTGATCCGGATCGTGTAGCTCCCCTCTTCGGGGAAATCGTAGCTCTCGTCAGGCTTGTGAAACTGGGTCGCGGGTCCGATCAGGCCGCCGTTCACCCAGACCAGTGCATCGGCCGGCTCGACGTCGAGAACCATGCCACGGCGTGCGGAGATCCGGATGGTCGGGAGAATCCCGGCCGCACCGCCTCCCTCGAGCGTCACCCGCGAACGGGGAGCGGTATCGAGAGGTCCGGCCACCGGCGTATCGGCGCCCGCGGCTCCGTGCGCCACTCTCGAAGCTCCAGGTTCGGGCTCGCCCGGAGGTCCTCCTTCGATCACCTTGGCCGGTCGTGGAGAGGGGTGGACGAGGTCGACGAAGGTCTGGGGTCGGACACGGGAGCCGCGGTAGCGCCACCCGGTGAAAACCGCCAGTCCGGCCATCGCCACCAGGATGATCCCGATCAGCACCGGCACCCAGCGGGGAAGTGTCGCGCCTGCGGGCTCCTCTTCGAGCCCGCCGTGGTCGTCCTCTCCCGCGTTCCTCCCCGGTTCCTCCTCCGGCATCAGCGCTCCTCGTCTTCGGTTTCCGAGCCGTCTTCGATGTTCGCGGGACCGTCGTCGGTCACGATCGAATCGTCGTTCTTGAGGTGATCGTATTCCGTCTGCCTCTCGTCGAGCAGATTGACGGCGGCCTCCTCGCTTTCGGCGGGAACGTAAACCCGGATCTCGCCCATTCGTCCGAAATTCACCGGCTCCATGTTGAACTTGACCGATTCGATCTCGGCCCGGATCCCTTCGGCCTCGAGAAATCCGCAGATCAGCTTCGCCTCTTCTCCAGTCCCGACGGACGCGATCTCCACCCATTGCCCGCCGCGACCCTCGATGACCTGAAACTCGTAATCCTGCTCGTCGGATTCAACGGTCGGATTCCGGTCTTTGTCCGAATCCTCTCCCATGGGAACTCCTTTCTCTCGTTCTCGCCCGGAGGAGCCGCTGTGCTCAACCGGCGATCTCGATCGTCCCCGCACGATCATTCATGAGTCCGATCTTCGCAAAAAGCACGCCGTCTTCCCGGCAGAGCCGCTCGAACGTCTCGCTTCCCGCCGGATCGATGGTGACCAGCAGCCCCCCGCTCGTCTGCGCGTCGCAGAGGAGCCGGAAGGTCGCGTCGTCCGCCTTCAGATCGACCGAAGGGCGAAATGTCCTCTCGTTCCGGAGCGTCCCCTCCGGGACGTACCCTCGGGCCAGATACTCACGCGCGCCGGAGAGAACCGGGACCGCTCCTGCCTCCAGCCGGGCGCCGACCCCCGCGCCGTTGCACATCTCCAGGAGGTGCCCGATCAGGCCGTATCCGGTGACGTCCGTCGCGGCGCTCGCACCTGCTGCGACCATCGCCTTCGCCCCATCGCGATTCAGAGTGGTCATCCACCCGATCGCTTCCGAAAGATCGGGAGCATCGTCTCTCCGGACTGCGCGCCGCCATCCGCCACCGGTGAGTGCACGGAATGCGGAGACCAGAATCCCGTTGCCGATCGGCTTGGTGAGGTAGAGGAGATCCCCCGGCCGCGCGGTCGAGTTCCGGACGATGTGCGCGAGATCGACCATCCCCGTCACCGCCAGCCCGTACTTCGGGACGTCGTCGATGATGGTGTGACCTCCGGCGACTGGAAAGCCCGCCTCCGACGCCTTCCTCACGCCTCCCTGGAGAATTTCTTCCAGCATCGACAGTGGCAACACCTCGGTCGGAAACCCCGCAATCGCGAGTCCGAGAATCGGAGTCGCTCCCATGGCGTAGATGTCGGAGATCGAGTTCGCCGCGGCAATTTCCCCGAACAACGTGGGATCGTCGACGATCGGAGTGAAGAAGTCGACCGTCTGTACGATCGCACGCGTCCCGTCGATCCTGAGCACCGCCGCGTCATCCGCAGTCCCGTGTCCGACCAGGAGGTCGGCGCCGGAAAAGTGAGGCAGAGTCGCGAGCACCGCATGCAGGTCATCCTGACCCAGTTTGCACGCTCACCCGCCGGTGGTGGCGAATGACGAGAGGGGAGGATGGCTCTTGAGCTTCGACTTCATGCCCCTATCTTAGCCCGGATCATCCGGCGCAGCGTCGCACTCGAGAGTACCCGGAGCCGTGCAGCTACCCGTTCGCGGACACTGGCATTCGTCCGGCAATTCGTTTAGTGTCGGAAGGAGGAGTCTGGAGAGAGAAATGATCGAGCTCGACTACGGAAATCTCGAACAGGAGATCGAGAGCGGCCGTCTTCGCGCACGGTTGCGTCAGCAGCTGGCGGAAGGGTTCCGCGACATCCATGAGAAAGGCGAGCGCCTTCCGCCGCCGTCGTACTACGCGGCGAGGATCGCAGAGATCCTGAACGAAGCGAGCGGAGAAGCGATCTCCCAGCCCGCAGCCTTCGATCTCTATCAGGAAGTTCTGCTCGCCTGTCAGGAGGCGCGGTCGGACGTACTCGGCGAAGAAGAAGAGCAGCCCAACTGACGCGGGTCAGTTCGGGGGAGCGGCCGGTGGCGTTGGTACGCGGCGAACGGGTCCGAACGTCGCCGCGGGTCGGATCGCGGCACCCCACGTCGCAGCGACACGGGTTGCGCTGACCCGAACGTCGGCGTGCACTCCGCGCGATCCCAGAAAGCTCCGAAGGGCATCGGCGAACGTAGTCGCGTCCTCCGGCGAATCCCACCTCGTCGCAGTTTCGACCCGGTAAAGATCCGGCCCCACCCGCGTGACACGGGCTTCGTCGGCCTCCCATCCCCGAACCGCGTCCGCCCCCAGGAGGAATCTCCAGTGAAACTCGCCGAGGGGAGTGTCCAGCAGCGATGCGCTCTTCGAGGGAGGAAGGAGCTTTCCCGGCGCTCCCGCCTTCGCGTGGCCGTAGAGCTCCGGATGGATGATCTCCGCGGTCGAGCGGGGAGGATTCGCGTAGAGCGCGTCGACCGCCTTCCATCCACCGCGGCGGTAGGCTTCACTGACGAAGCGAAGTCCCTGAAGGTACGGGAACGCCAGCGACTGCACGAAATAGCGCGGAGCATCCACCCCGGCCATCCCGGCCTGCGACATCGCTCCCATCGTGTCGAGCATCGCGGAGTTGGCGACGACGTCGTCGAGCTCGACTCCCATCGGTTTCGCCATGTCCGCCAGCATCACCAGGGTCGCCTCACCCTCGAGAAGGCTCTGATAGGCCATCTGCGCATCCCAGTCGTCGCGGAGGCCCTCCATCACCCTCCCGGCGTCGAAATGCTGGTCCTGGAGTGCATGAGTGAGCTCGTGCACCTCGATCGCCTCCTGCATCAGATCACTCCCCTCCGCACCCGGCGGTGGCGCATCGAGCGAGTAGAAGACGTGCGCAAGGGGATCGTAGAACGCGAGCACCTGCGCCTGATAGAGATCGAGGAGGCTGTCGATCGCGCCCGACGAGCGGTCGATCAGCTGGAGGGACTCGAGAATCCGGCCGTACTCGTCCGGCGAGACGGGAAGGTCCTTCTCCAGTTGTTTCCGCAGATACGGAGTGAGCTCGGAACGTTTGATGGTCGCGGTGCGAATCGGCCCGGTGAAACGGAGCTCACGGATCGCTTCGACCTTCCGCATCACCGGATCGAGCGAAGCCGCGGTGGCGCCCAGCGGCGGAATGAAGGCGAGCAGGAGTAGAATTGAAAGGAGCCGGCGCATGCGCTGGACAACGTCGCCCCTGATCGGAGCCATTCCACTCTCCCGGCTTGCTGGAGGTCTGTGGCTTCCCGTAGAATGCCGGTCAATTTTCGCAATGAACCGCGACTCGGAACGAATTGAGATCGTCATCAGCAGCCGGTTCGAGAACATCGAGCTCGTTCAGGCGATCGCCGAACATCTCTGCGAGACCGCAGGGCTCGACGATGATGGCAGCCACTGGATCGGAATGGCGGTCCGGGAGGGCGTCGCCAACGCGATCAAGCACGGAAACAAACTCGACCCGGTGAAGAAGGTTCAGGCGACATTCGATCTCAGCGGGAGTCAACTCGCGATCGTGATCCGCGACGAGGGCGAAGGATTCGACCCGGGAAGCGTCAGTGACCCTCTCAACCCGGCCAATCTGATGAAGACCAGCGGCCGGGGGATCTTCTACATGAAGACTTTCATGGACCGGATCGACTACTCATTTCAGCCTGGAAGAGGCACGCAGCTTCTGATGACCAAGAAGCTCGTAACCCGCAACGAGTTGACCAAGTCATAGAATCGCGGCTCGGGCATCGGCCGTAAGGAAGGGTAAGGAGAACGAGATGAAAACCACTTCGAAAACCGTCAACGACGTCGAGATCATCAACCTCGAAGGAAAGATCACGATCGGCGCGGGAGACGTCCAGCTTCGGGACGTGATCATGGACGCGCTCAAGAACGGCAAGAACAGGATCCTTCTCGACATGTCCGGCGTCACGACGATCGACTCCTCCGGGATCGGTGAGCTCGTCGGCGCCTACACGACCGTCACCAATCGAGGCGGAAAGCTCAAGCTCCTTCACCTCCCGGGGAAGGTCAGCGACCTGCTCCAGGTCACGCAGCTGATTACCGTGTTCGAGGTCTACGAAGACGAGCAGAAGGCCGTGCAGAGCTTCTGATCGAAACGCATCGAATTCGAAAGGCGGCCCAGGGCCGCCTTTTTTCGTCTTCGGATCACGGCTGCGGAATCGGATTGCGACTGGGCGGACCACCCTTCCAGATGATCGGCACTTCGTTCGTGGTGATGGTGTCGTTGTGCTCGACCCAGCTCTTGAACAACTCGTCGGCGAGCTGCGGATCGTGGATGGCTCTCTCGGGGATTCCGATCAGTTTCGTGAACGGATCGATCTGCCGGAGAAAATTCACTTTGATCCGGACGTAACGGGGATAGGCGAAGTGTTCCGCACCGAGAGGCATCACCACCGTCACTCGTGCCGCGCCGCTGAAATCCTTCTTCTCTCCCGGAGCGATGGCGACCAGGCGCGGCACGAGCTCGTTCCCCGGAACTTCCGAGCCGAGCTCGATGACCACGGTCTGCGTTGCGCGATCGTAACTGGTGACCGGATCGAGCTCGGCCACCGCGATCGGTTCCGAGGTGGAGTTCGCGAGCGACCAGGTCACCGGAATCGGGGTGTTCGTGCCGATCGAATCGCCGGTGATCTGGGCGTCGATCCGCACGCCGTTCTCGGTACCGACCAGCCGCATCGGCTCCTTCATGTTCACGCCGCTGGACGCACACCCGGCTGCAAGAAGAAGCAGGCCAGCGACTGAAACTTCGAATCGTCCTGTCAATCGTCTTCTCATGGGCTCGGCTCCGATCGATTGTCGTTCCGTGATGCGAGGCGGGATTCGTATCTGGAGAAAATCGAAGGAGGGAGATCCGAATTCCTCACCCGGCGAATCAGGAATTCGGAACGTGACCGGGTATTCGCGATCCACCCGGTCAGATCGTCGGACGCTCTGCTGCGATCGGGACGCTCGCCATCGACACCGCGATCAGGAATGGCCGGAGCGGGAGGAAGTACCGCTCAGTACGATCCCGCCGCCGGCACACCACCGAAGTTTGCGATCGCGGGGGCAGTGCTCCAGTAGACGGGAATGGTGTTCGTCTCGACGCTCTCGTTGCAATCGATCCACCGGGTGAAGAGACCTTTCGGCAGCGAGACCGGCTCCACGTTCTGATTCGAGGCGCTGATCACGCCCTGAAACGGCTCGGCATCATTCAGAAAGTTGACCCGGATCCTCAGGTAGCGGGGAGTCGGGGCGAGCCGCGATCCGGTCGGAACGGCGACTGCGATGCGGACTCCCACCGAGAATCCCTTCTTCTGGCCGGGCTCGATCAGGGTCAGCCGTGGAACGCCTTTCGATCCGGGGATCTCTGCTCCGATGTTCACCGTGATCGTCTGGCTCTGGCGATCGAACGACGCGTCGGTCTGGTTCGCAGCAATTGCGATCGCCTCCTTCCGGTCGTTCTGAATCTGATAGACGATACCGATGGGGGTGGAGGAGTTGATCTGGTCGGCGTAGAGCTGGGCATCCACTCTGACGTCGTTGTCGGTCCCGACGACTCGCGTCGCCTCTTTCATGTTCACCCTGGGCTGGCTGGAAGAACTGCATCCGGATGCGGCCAGTGCAACGGCGGCCGCGAACATCGCAAACATCGAAAATCTCATCGTCGCCTCCTGCCATTCGGCGCGAGATGATCAATCGATCTTCAGTACAGCCAGAAATGCCTCCTGCGGGATCTCGACCTTGCCGACCCGTTTCATCCGCTTCTTGCCTTCTTTCTGCTTCTCGAGCAGCTTCCGCTTGCGGGTGATGTCTCCTCCGTAGCATTTGGCCAGAACGTTCTTGCGGAGCGCCTTGACGGTTTCCCGGGCCACCACCCGGTTGCCGATGGACGCCTGCAAGGCGACCTCGAACATCTGTCGCGGAATGAACTCCTTCATCTTCTCGACGAGCATCTTCCCCCTGGGATAGGCCTTTTCCCTGTGGACGATCAGACTCAATGCGTCGAGCGGGTCGCCATTCACGAGGACGTCGAGCTTGACCAGATCGCTCGGCCGGTACCCGAGGAGCTGGTAATCAAGGGACGCGTAACCGCGGGATATCGATTTCAGTTTGTCGAAGAAATCGAGAATCACCTCGTTCAATGGCATGTCATACACGATCATCACTCTGTCGGCGCTCACGTACTCCAGCTTCTTCTGCTGGCCGCGCCTTTCGGTGGCAAGAGCGAGAATCGGGCCAACGAATTCGTCCCGGGTCAGGATCGTCGCCTCGATGAACGGCTCCTCGATTTTTGCAATCTCCGGCGGCTCGGGCATTTTCTGTGGATTCTCCACATCCACCACCTGGCCATCGGTTTTCGTCACCTGGTAACGGACACCGGGAGCAGACGTGATCAACTCGAGATTGAACTCGCGCTCCAGCCGCTCCTGGACGATGTCCATGTGCAGCAGACCGAGAAAGCCGCAGCGGAAACCGAATCCGAGCGCGCCGGACGTTTCCGGCTCGAACGTGAACGAAGCGTCGTTCAGCTTGAGCTTCGCCATGGCGTCGCGGAGATCGGGGTAATCATCGGTGTTCACCGGGAAAATCCCCGCGAAGACCATCGGCTTCACTTCCTGGAATCCCGGAAGCGGCTGCGGGCTCTGGCTCGCCAGAGTCACCGTGTCACCGATCTTCGCCTGCACGATGTCCTTGATGTTCGCCGCGATGAACCCCACCTCGCCCGCACCGAGAGAATCGACCGCAACCGGCTTCGGGGTGAACACACCGAGCGCGTTGATCTCGTACTCCCGTCCGGTGGAGACGAACTTGATCCGGTCGCCCGGCTTCATCTCTCCGTCCACCACCCGGACCAGGACCATGACTCCGCGGTACGAGTCGTACCAGGAGTCGAACAGGAGCGCGCGGAGCTGGGCGTCCTGTTTCCCCTGCGGCGGCGGGATCATCTCCACGATCTTTTCCAGCGTTTCTTCGATTCCGATCCCCGATTTCGCGGAAGCGAGGACTGCGTCGTGAGCGTCGAGCCCGATCAGGTTCTCGATCTGTTCCCGCACCCGCTCCGGCTCGGCGGAAGGAAGATCGATCTTGTTGATCACCGGAAGAATGGCGAGGTCGTTGTCGATCGCGAGATAGCTGTTGGCGAGGGTCTGAGCCTCCACTCCCTGAGTCGCGTCGATCACCAGGACCGCCCCTTCGCACGCCGCGAGCGAGCGGCTCACTTCATAGCTGAAGTCGACGTGCCCCGGGGTATCGATCAGGTTGAAGGTGTAGATCTGACCATCGCGCGCGGCGTAGCGGAGAGTCACTGCGTGCGCCTTGATGGTGATACCGCGCTCGCGCTCGAGATCCATGTCGTCGAGCAGCTGCTGCTCCATCTCCCGGGCCTGGACCGCACCGGTCCGCTCGAGGATCCGATCGGACAGGGTGGTCTTCCCGTGATCGATGTGCGCGATGATCGAGAAGTTGCGTATGAGTTTAGGGTCAGTCATTGAAGTCGGAGAGCTCCCGTCCTCCCGCGCGCGGCACCGATCCCTTCACTTCCGTGATGGAATCCGCGACCAGGCGAGGGAGGGACGTAACGCCGGCTCCAGTTAACACGAAACCCATCGTTTGTCATCCCGCGACTCTTTCCGCGGCCCGACCGCGGAAGAAAAGAGACCTGCAGGGTCCGACCCGGAAGCTCGACACGGACGAACCGGGCAGCGACGGCAGCCACATCGAATCCATCCTCACCACGTCTCGCCGTTCATCTCGGCGATGTATTTGACCACTTCCAGGTAATCCGCGTCCTTTCCGAGGTTGTGCAGCGCGGCGCTGAAAAGGCTGGTGGTCAGAGCGAGAACGGGAGCCGCCATGTGCTGGGCGTGGGCCATCGATTCGGCGATCCGCACGTCCTTGTCGTGCAGCCCGAGCTTGAACGTCACCGGCCACTGGCCATCGACGAGCCGGCTCGGGAGCAGGTTTTCGCTCACATTCGACCGTCCGCTTCCGGCGTTGATCACTTCGAACACCCGCCCGAGGTCGATCCCGAACTTCTTCGCCATCAGGAAGCACTCTCCGGCGATGAGCATGTTCGTGGCGAGGAGCGCGTTGTTGATCGCCTTGACCGCATGACCCGCCCCCACTTCCCCGACGTGCACGATCTTTTTCGCGAACGTCCGGATTACCGGCTCCGCACGCTCGAAGTCCTTCTTCGATCCGCCGACCATCACCGTGAGCGCTCCCGCTTCGGCGCCCGGCGTCCCTCCGGTCACCGGTGCATCGACGAATGCGATTCCCTGCTGCGAGAGCCGCCGTGCCGTTTCGCGACTGGTCACCGGGTCTCCGCTGGTCGCGTCGATCCAGAGGGTTCCTTCCTTCACCGCTCCCGCCAGCCGGTCGACGATCTCATCGACTTCCACACTGGTCGGAACGATGGTGATGATCACGTCTGCGGCCGCGCATTCCTCGAGATCTCCAGCCAGCCGCGTTCCCGCTTCGCGGGTGTGCTTCTCCGCGACTTCCCTGGTCCGGTTCCATACCGTGACGTCGTGACTCTTCGCCAGATGCCGCGCCATCGGATACCCCATGGCTCCGAGACCGATGAACGAGATTTTCATGAATTGTCTCCTTCTGCGGCAGGCGTCCGAGCAACCCGCGCGCCGCTATCTGATATCAGATGCGACGCCGGTACGCCACATCGGGCCCGAAAAACGAAAAAGGACCCGGAAGGGTCCCTCGACGACGGCACGACCCGAAAGGGTCAGGTCTGATTCTTGTACCAGTCGGCATTGATCTTCGTGTATTCCGCCCACTTCTCGGGGACCAGGTCTTCCGGGAAGATCGCCTGAACCGGACATGCCGGCTCACAGGCTCCGCAGTCGATGCAGACCTCCGGATCGATGTACAGCAGATCCTCCTTCTCGAAGTTCGGCTCGTCTTTCCGGGGGTGGATGCAATCGACCGGGCAGACATCGACACATGCGGTGTCCTTCGTATTGATGCACGGTTCGGCAATGACGTACGTCATTCGATTCTCCTCCTCCAACGGATCCCGCCACGTCCTGCCCCGGGCGATCCGTCTCCTCCGCTGAGCGTATTCTAACTCTCACTCGGCGGGACTATGCCTGCCGCTCGGTCCATCGGGCGATTCCTTCGATCAGGTAATCGTTTCCCATGAACGAGACGATCTCTCCGATGTGTCTTCCGACCATCGCCTTCGCCACTTCGGACTGGTTCGAATAGATCCCCCGTTCCGGATCTGATTCCCACGGGCCGAGGATCGTGACATCACGGCGTATGTCGCCGTTCCTGAGTGCCGTGGTCGTCCCGACCCGCACTTCGGACGTGTCGATCTCCGCCGGATCGAGAACCCGGACCCGGCTCAGCTCCGACTGCAGCTCGGAAACCCGGGCCGCGAGATACTCCTGCCGCTGGCGTGCCGCCTTGTACTCGAAGTTCTCTCGAAGATCTCCCATTTCGCGGGCCACCTGGATCGCCTTGAGGGTCGCCGGAATCTCGACGTTCTTCAAGCGGTCGAACTCCTTCCGCTTCTCCTGGAGCGATTCCGCGGTCGCGTAGACCAGTTCCACCACCGGCTCGCGCAGCTTCGGAAACTTCAGGAGGATGGCCCCCTTCATGTTCTCCCGGCGGTACTCTTCGAGTGCTCCGTAACGCTCCATCGTCTCGAACAGTTTTCTCGCCGATTCTTCGTCATCGGTCTGCATCACGATCCGTACCGCCAGGCCGCCCTTGTCGAAAAACTCGCGCATCCGCGAGCGATACGCCGAGAACTGGTCCATCGAGAGAGCCTCGAGGATGTGCTGCAGCATCGTGTAGTTCGCACGATCCGGCAGTTCCTCGGCCGAGTCGTGCAGAGACTTCACGTACCAGAAGAATGCACGCGGGTGGCGGCGCGGATAGCGGAGCGTTTCGTCGATCAACCGGTCCCGGACGTCGAAGTGCCCTGCCTGCTCGAGCATCGACACCAGAACGCTGACCACCCGCGGGTCCTCTTCGGCGAAGAAGATCTCGCTGAACAGCTTCAGCCATTCCGGATGCTCGTCCCGCACCGTCTGCAGCGCACGTTCGCGCAGCAACCGGTCGGGAATCGAAGTCACGACTCTCGCGGCAGCCGGTCCCTGGAGGAGCGATCCCGGATCGGTCTCCGCCCGGTAATCACCGGGAAGCTTCTCCAGAGTGGCCAGGATCTCCCATGCGAGCGCAGGATCCGATGCCGCGATCCGGTCGGCGTCCGCGGCGAGGGTGCGGGCGAACTCGTCGGAGAGCTCGACACTCCGGCCGCTGTGCCGTCTCGCGAGATCCAGCCGCTCCCGCGGCGCCGCTCTCTCGAACTCCTCACGGATCGACTGTTCCGCCTCTCCGGTGCTCTCGCTCCAACTGTACGTCGCCTTCGAGCCGCTGCCGGTGACCACGATCTGCGGATGCTTCCGAGCCGCGTTCCACCAGCTGCTCCATTTCCCGGAAGGAAGAATGCCGATCATCGCATCCTTCACCTCGCTCGCCTGCATTGGACGCCCGAAGCTGCGGAGAATCGCACCGAAGAACTCGGCAGGCGCGGCGAGCGCTTCCCCGCGAAGACGGTCGGCATCGTCGATCTTTCCGTGGAGGACGTGATCGGAAGGGATGGGAGTGAGAAAACGACTGGCTGCGCCGAGGGGGACGGAAACGCGTTTCTCGTTCTCGAAATCGAGCCTGCAGACGCCGAGATCGGGATTCAGGTCCGTCACCACTCCGATGCCACGGCCGCTCATGTAAAAGATCTCCCCCTCGTCGAGGGAAAGCCACGTCTCCACTTTTTCGGCCCTCTCGACCGGATTCGATCCCGGTTCGGAGAACTTCGCATGCTCCATGACCCGGTCGAAACTCGGCCGGGAGCCGAGGGTGTGGGTGAGCGCTTCTTCGAGCGCCGGACGGAGCTTGTCCGGCTTCCTGGTCAGGCGGCCGATCTCCTTGAGGACCTCGAGTCGCTCCGGCCAGGCCTTCCGTTCGTAAAGGGCTTCACCCAGAAGATCGAGCAGTGCATCGGCGAGATCGCGCTCACCCGCTTTTCGCAGCATCTTCGCGGTCTCGAGAAACTCCCCGACATCCCGCGGCTCCTTCTCCATCCGCTCCATCCAGAGCGCTTCGACGGAGTCGAATGAATTCTGGTCGATCAGCTTTTTCGATTCGGCAGCAAAACCCAAAATGAAAACCTCCTCCGGAATGGGCCAAAGAGTTTAACCCGGAAATCCGATGAGAGCATCGTCGTGGCACGGACGGAGCGAAGCGAACCGCTCTCCCGCGCCCTCGGCCGCGGTTCTTCCATGGGGTGCAGATCCTCCGATCTGCCACGAGGATCGCGTTCTATGCCACGAAGAGCGTGCAGTTGCTCGAGCGCGGAGCGTCGGTGCGGGCTTCGCCTCTGCCGCATGAACCGTCTCGATCCGCTCTGAACCCGATCTGCGCGGCGGATCAGAGGATCCGCGCCCCTCGGTGCTCCGCTTCTGTCGGGAACACGGGTGATGCTGCGCTCGCGCGGGATCCGCGCCCTCGGCCGCGGTTCTTCCATGGGGTGCAGATCCTCCGATCTGCCACGAGGACCGCGTTCTATGCCACGAAGAGCGTGCATCTGCTCGAGCGCGGAGCGTCGGTGCGGGCTCCGCCTCTGCCGCATGAACCGTCTCGATCCGCTCTGAACCCGAGACGCGCGGCGGATCAGAGGATCCGCGCCCCTCGGTGCTCCGCTTCTGTCGGGAACACGGGTGATGCTGCGCTCGCGCGGGATCCGCGCCCTCGGCCGCGGTTCTTCCATGGGGTGCAGATCCTCCGATCTGCCACGAGGATCGCGTTCTATGCCACGAAGAGCGTGCAGTTGCTCGAGCGCGGAGCGTCGGTGCGGGCTTCGCCTCTGCCGCATGAACCGTCTCGATCCGCTCTGAACCCGAGACGCGCGGCGGATCAGAGGATCCGCGCCCCTCGGTGCTCCGCTTCTGTCGGGAACATGCGTGATCTGCGCTCGCGCGGGATCCGCGCCCTCGGCCGCGGTTCTTCCATGGGGTGCAGATCCTCCGATCTGCCACGAGGATCGCGTTCTATGCCACGAAGAGCGTGCAGTTGCTCGAGCGCGGAGCGTCGGTGCGGGCTTCGCCTCTGCCGCATGAACCGTCTCGATCCGCTCTGAACCCGATCTGCGCGGCGGATCAGAGGATCCGCGCCCCTCGGTGCTCCGCCTCTGTCGGGAACATGCGTGATGCTGCGCTCGCGCGGGATCCGCGCCCTCGGCCGCGGTTCTTCCATGGGGTGCAGATCCTCCGATCTGCCACGAGGATCGCGTTCTATGCCACGAAGAGCGTGCAGTTGCTCGAGCGCGGAGCGTCGGTGCGGGCTCCGCCTCTGCCGCATGAACCGTCTCGATCCGCTCTGAACCCGAGACGCGCGGCGGATCAGAGGATTCGCGCCCCTCGGTGCTCCGCTTCTGTCGGGAACATGCGTGATCTGCGCTCGCGCACGAGCCGCGCGGGATCCGCGCCCTCGGCCGCGGCTCTTCGATGGGGTGCAGATCCTCCGATCTGCCACGAGGATCGCGTTCTATGCCACGAAGAGCGTGCAGTTGCTCGAGCGCGGAGCGTCGGTGCGGGCTTCGCCTCTGCCGCAGACCTCCTCTCGATCCGCTCTGAACCCGATCTGCGCGGCGGATCAGAGGATTCGCGCCCCTCGGTGCTCCGCTTCTGTCGGGAACACGGGTGATGCTGCGCTCGCGCGGGATCCGCGCCCTCGGCCGCGGTTCTTCCATGGGGTGCAGATCCTCCGATCTGCCACGAGGATCGCGTTCTATGCCACGAAGAGCGTGCAGTTGCTCGAGCGCGGAGCGTCGGTGCGGGCTCCGCCTCTGCCGCATGAACCGTCTCGATCCGCTCTGAACCCGAGACGCGCGGCGGATCAGAGGATTCGCGCCCCTCGGTGCTCCGCTTCTGTCGGGAACATGCGTGATCTGCGCTCGCGCACGAGCCGCGCGGGATCCGCGCCCTCGGCCGCGGCTCTTCGATGGGGTGCAGATCCTCCGATCTGCCACGAGGATCGCGTTCTATGCCACGAAGAGCGTGCAGTTGCTCGAGCGCGGAGCGTCGGTGCGGGCTTCGCCTCTGCCGCAGACCTCCTCTCGATCCGCTCTGAACCCGATCTGCGCGGCGGATCAGAGGATTCGCGCCCCTCGGTGCTCCGCCTCTGTCGGGAACATGCGTGATGCTGCGCTCGCGCGGGATCCGCGCCCTCGGCCGCGGTTCTTCCATGGGGTGCAGATCCTCCGATCTGCCTCGAGGATCGCGTTCAACACCACGAAGAGCGTGCATCTGCTCGAGCGCGGAGCGTCGGTGCGGGCTTCGCCTCTGCCGC
Source organism: uncultured Acidobacteriota bacterium (assembly GCA_963741955.1). Classification (GTDB taxonomy): domain Bacteria; phylum Acidobacteriota; class Thermoanaerobaculia; order Gp7-AA8; family Gp7-AA8; genus CAVUKB01. Next base: position 611,146 of record CAVUKB010000007.1, on the reverse strand, counting down.
ATGAACCGTCTCGATCCGCTCTGAACCCGATCCGCGCGGCGGATCAGAGGATCCGCGCCCCTCGGTGCTCCGCCTCTGTCGGGAACATGCGTGATGCTGCGCTCGCGCACGAGCCGCACGGGAGGGAGCCTCGCACCACCGGCTGGCGAACAAAGACGAAAAAGGCGGCTTCTTCGAGCCGCCCTTTCGAACTTCACGCGTCGCGAATGTTTATCTGCGCATCCGAACGAGCTCCCGGAAGACCGGGTAAGGAAGTTCGTCGCTGCGGACGATGTGGCGAAGATGGTGAAGGCTCACCTTCTTGTTCTTCACATCGGTCGGGTCGATGTTGTGCTTCTCGAGAATCTCCAGCGCCTGTTTTTCCGGCATCACTCAGCTCCTGCTTTCGGGTCGATTACGCCTGCTCCTGCTCGACCCGGCAAAGAACTCCCCGGCGGCCCCTTCTATTCCTTCTCTCCCCGCGACTTCAGGGCATCGAGGAGCTTCTGATGGATTCCGCCGAACGCGCCGGAAGACATGGCGATGATCACGGCGCCGCCTTTTGCTTCGGACGCCACCAGAGCCACGATCCGGTCGATGTCATCGACGTGCCGGGCCGGCGTCCCGTTCTTCTGCAGAGAATCGATGATCGCCTCGACCGACATCATCTTTTCGAGTCCGTAGCGGGTCTCGTAACGGTTGCGGTGGAAGACCGGACCGATCACCACCTGGTCCGCCTCCCTGAATGCCTGCTCGTACCCCGCCTCGAACTCCTTCCTCGCGGACGAGATCGAGCGCGGCTCGAAGAGAGCCCAGATGCGGCGCGCCGGATACTTCTTCCTTGCGCCGCGGAGGGTCGTCTCGACGGCGGTGGGGTGATGCGCGAAGTCGTCGATCACCGTGACGCCATCCTCCACCCCGCGTACTTCCATCCGGCGCTTCACCCCTTCGAATGTCTCGAATCCCTTCTGGATCTGCTCCGCCGTGAGCCCGCGGTTCCGTCCGACGGCCGCGACTGCGAGGGCGTTCGCGACGTTGTGGCGCCCGGACATGGTGGTCCGGAATCGAAACCATTCCTTCGCGTGGAGGAACACGGTGAATGCCGTCCCCCCCTCCGATTCCTCGAGATCCGTCGCGCGAAGGTCGACGCCCGGAGTGAACCCGAAGGTGAGCCAGACGGCCCGGCTGTCGGCACGCAGCTTCGCGACGTTTCCGTCGTCGCCATTCGCGACGATCAGATCTCCGCTCTTCATGACGCTCACTCCCGAGCGAAACGCGCTCATGATCTGGTCGAGGCCGTCGTAGATGTCCGCGTGGTCGAATTCGATGTTGTTCAGGATCAGCGTCGAAGCATGGTAGTGGACGAACTTCGGACCCTTGTCGAAGAACGCGGTGTTGTACTCGTCGCCCTCCAGGACGAACTCTTCACCTTCGCCGAGCTTGAAGTTCTGATTGAAGTTGAGCGGGATGCCTCCGACCATGAAGCTCGGATCGCGACCTGCGGCTTCGAGGACCCAGGCCATCAGCGACGTCGTGGTGGTCTTCCCGTGTGTCCCTGCCGCCACGATCGAATGCTTCCCTCGCAGGAAAAGCTGATGAATGGCCTCGGGCATCGAGGTGTACGGAAGATCGAGCTCCAGCACCGCTGCAGCTTCCGGATTGGTGCGGGCCGCGGCGTTGCCGACCACCACCAGGTCGGGGCGGAACTTCTCGAGATGCTCTTTCGTATATCCCACGAGCACCTCGATCCCGAGCTGCTCGAGAAAAGTCGACATCGGTGGATAGACGTGCTCGTCCGAACCAATGATCTCGTAACCGCTCTTCCGGAGCATTCCCGCGAGCGATGCCATCGCGGTCCCACAGATGCCGATCAGGTAAATTCGCTTTGCGCCAGTGGATTCATGAACGTGAGGCATGGGTTCCTTCCCGCCGGAGCGGCTCGGGGCCGGCCGGACGTCGTCGTACAGCAGCGCCGGGAACGAAGGTCCAGCGACCTCCCGGCGTACAAACTTGCGGAATTGTAAGGCCTTACGGGACGAATCGAGGGGAATGACGCCCTATCCACCCCTGTTCGTACCGTCGGTCCGAATCGAATCTCTCGAGCTTCTTTCAGGAGGATTTTCATGGTCTCGAAGCGCATTTTGACGTCGGCTGTCGCAGCAGTGATGACGGTCGCTTTCGCCGTCACCGGGTTTGCGGCCGATGAGGCTGCAAAGCCGGCACCCGTTCTCACCATTCCGGAGCAGGTCCATGAAGTGGGTACCGTTCCGAAGGGAGACAAGATCGACTACTCGTTCCTCATCCGGAACAGCGGAAAATCCGATCTGCAGATCCTCAGTGCGACACCATCCTGCGGTTGCACCGTCGCCGACTTCGACAAAGTGATCAAACCGGGTGCGACCGGAAAAGTCACCGCCCACGTCGACACGACGGCGTTCACCGGACCGATCACCAAGAGCATCACCATCCAGACGAACGACCCCAAGACGCCGAGCTCGCAGCTGACGCTCAAGGCGACCGTCAAGCCGTACGTCGAGGCCTTCCCGGCCCAGTTCGTCCGCTTTACTCTCACTCAGGGCGATAAGCAGACTCAGACTGTGAAGGTCTTCTCTGCGGAACCGCAGGCGTTCGAGATCACCGGCATCGAGAATCCGAAGGACTACATCACCGTCAACACTCAGAAGATCGAGAAGAAGGAAGACCGGGTCGAGTTCGGCGCCAACGGACAGAATCAGTACGCAGTCAACATCTCGATCGACAGCACCAAGGCGAAGCCCGGAATCCTCTCCGACCGCGTGATCATCAAGACGAACTCCAAGCATCAGCCCGAGCTTCCGATCAACATCAACGGTATCGTCCGCCCGACCTACAGCGTCATGCCGACGGCGCTCAACTTCGGTGAGGTCACCGCGGGAGATCCGGCTGCCGTCCGTACCGTCGTCCTGCAGACCAACGAGAACCAGAACCCCGGCGATTTCCGGGTGACCAAAGCCGAATCGAGTGATCCTTCCGCCTTCACCGCGGAAGTCATTCCCGGCGCCGCTCCCGGCCAGTTCCAGCTTCTGATCCGGGTCAAGGACGGGGCGAAAACCGGCAACCTCGACGGCTCGGTGAAAATCCAGACCACTGATTCGATCAACCCGACCTTCACCCTCCCCGTCCGCGGAGTGGTGAAAGCGCCGGCTGCGAAATAGTCATCTGAACCACATCTCGAAATTGAAAAGGCCTCCCGCACGGGAGGCTTTTTTTTCGAGACTCGAGGCTCGGGGCTCGGGGCTCGGGGCTCGGGGCTCGGGGCTCGGGGCTCGGATCAGCTGATCGAGCGCATCGGGACGAAGCTGTTCTCGCGCAGCCACTGCACGACGAGCGTCGTCCGGTCGTTGAAGACGAGCTCCTCCGGTTCGTACCCGAGTTCTTCACACCAGGCCGGCAATTGCGCGAGAAACGCCTCGTAGCGGCGGTAGATCACAGCACCGCTGGGAACGAGGCTTCCCATCTCTCTCGCGTAGGAAGAAAGCCAGTTTCGAACTGCGACGACCGCGTTCCTGACAACACCGCCGTGCGCACGGAGGTCCTGGCCCGCGATATCGGAGCAGAACCTCTGATATCTGTAGGGTTCCCGGTCGAGGATCAGGCAGCGTTTGAGCGCCTGTTTTTCCCCTCCAAACTTCTTGGCTCCGAGAAAGAGGCCGAGCTCGAGAGGCATGTTGAATCGCGGCAGCCCCGAGTCCGGGTCGAGCTCAGTCCGGGAGAGATCGTAAACACCGTACCGGCATTCGGAGATGATCCGAAAGATCTTGTCGATCCGAACTTCGCTGGAATCGTCGAGCTCGAGTGCGGAGCGAGCGATGAACCCGCAATCGTGAACCGTGAAGACCAGCGCGTGCAGGAGGGATTCGTAATCTTCATCGAAAGGGCAGTTGATGAAGACGTTTTCATCGTACCGCCTCGCCATCACTGCGTCTCTACTTTGACGTTCGCGAAGAACGCGGAGAGGATTTCGCGTTCGTACGGATGACGCTTTTCAGGGTCTGCCGGGCAACAGAAGGTCTGATGCGACCCATTTTCGCCGACGGTTTCACGGTACGGAGCGATTGACCCGAGCTTTTCTCCATCTCAGTCTCTTTCAACATTTCGGCCGTCGTCATTCAAATGCAATATACCCCGATCGGATGAGAAGTCGCTCGAGCATCACCATCTCTCCGGACCCGCTCTGCGAACCCGATCTGCCGGCATTCCTTCTCCTCATCCGCGGACGATCGAGATCCCCACGCCGTCACCCACCGGAACGATCGTCGTCAGCAAACGCGGGTCGGAGCTGATCTTCCGGTTCAGCTCCTCGAGCGCTGCGGTGGACGCACGCTGGCCCTCGCTCTTCGCTCCTTCCGCAACCTGGCCCTTCCAGAGAAGATTGTCGAACATCAGCACTCCTCCGGCGGCCATCCGCGGAATCAATCCTTCCAGATACGCGTCGTACTCGGTCTTCACCGCGTCGATGAATGCGAAATCGAACGTTCCGTCGAGCTTCGGGATGACCTCCAGCGCGGCACCCTGATGGAAGACGACTTCACACGAGAGCCCCGCACGGCCGACGAACTCCTTCGCCTTCCCGAGGATCTTCGGACTCAGCTCGATCGTCTCGACGACCGAACCCGCTCCGCACTCCCGCCCCATCACCACCACCGAGTACCCGATGTTGGTTCCGACTTCAATCAGATGACGGGGCTGTCTGATCTTCAGAATCACGCGCATCAGCTGCGCGACCTCGGGATCGGCGATCGGGTGGCCGTGCTCCTCCGCGTAAGCCTCCATCTCTTCGAGGAGTGGATCGCGCAGAGGGAGGAGTGAATCGAGGTACTCGGCCTGCGGCCGGCGGAGAATCGCGTCGATGACGTCCTTCATCGTGAGTGAGCTCTCCTTTCGTGGCTTCCGGATGATACATGGAGCGAAGAGCGGGAAACAGTCGAAGAGAGCTTCAGGCGATCCGCCGCGGCGCCGCCGGCCCGAACTGTTCCGGAGGAGGATCCGCCGGGCGAGTGCCTTCTCGAAACGCGCTGGGTACTGCCGCACGGCGGCGCGCTCAGGCGCTCTCGTGCTTGAGCTTCTCGGCCTGGAAGTGCGCGATCAACGGATCGATCAGCCCGTCGATCTCGCCGTTCATGATCGACGGGAGATTGTGGACCGTGAGACCGACGCGATGGTCGGTCACCCTATCCTGCGGAAAGTTGTACGTCCGGATCTTTTCCGACCGGTCGCCCGTCCCGATCATCCCCTTCCGGGTCGCCGACAGCTCCGCTTCCCGCTTCGCGCGCTCGATGTCGTAGAGCCTCGCCTTCAGAACCTTGAGCGCCTTCGCCCGGTTCTTGATCTGCGACTTTTCGTCCTGGCAGGAAACGACCAGATTGGTCGGCAGGTGGGTGATCCGCACCGCAGAGTAGGTCGTGTTGACCGACTGTCCTCCCGGGCCCGAAGAGCAGAACGTATCGATGCGAAGATCCTTCTCGTTGACCTGGATGTCGATGTCTTCCGCTTCCGGGAGGACTGCGACCGTGATGGCGGAGGTGTGGATGCGGCCCTGCGTTTCGGTCTGCGGCACGCGCTGCACGCGATGGACGCCCGACTCGTACTTGAGCCGCGAGTAGACCTTCTCCCCCTGAATCTCGAGCGTCGCATCCTTGATGCCGTTCACCGAGGAGTAGTTCGCATCGGTGATGTCGACCTTCCAGTGTCGCAGCTCGGCGTACCGCATGTACATGCGCATGATCTCCGCGGCGAAGAGGGAGGCCTCGTCGCCTCCGGTACCGGCGCGGATCTCGACGAAGACGTTCTTCTCGTCGTTCGGATCCTTCGGCATCAGAAGGAGCTGGAGGGCATCCACGATCCCGGGCTCACGCTGTTCGAGCTCGGCCAGCTCGATCTCCGCGAGCTCACGGAGATCGTCTTCCGGAGGTAGAGTAGCGAGGAGCTCGCGCGTGTCGTCGAGTCCTTTCCGAACCTCTTTCCACTCGCGGTACTTCAGCACAACGTCCTGGATCTCGGAGATCGACTTCATCACTTCGCGATACTTCGCGACGTCCGAGACGGTCTCCTGATCCGAGGCCTGTTGCTGCATCTCGTCGTAGCGCTGTTCCAGCTCGTCGAGCTTGCGGAACATATGTGATTCGTTGCTCATCGTTCACCCGTCATCAGGCCGCGGCCGAGAGATCCATCCGGGCGCGGCCGGCACAAAAAAATAGAAGGCACCTCACGGCACCTTCCGGGATCCATTCGAGCGGCGAAGCTAAGCGACGGCTGCCTGGTCGGGCTCGACGGCGTCGTACATAAGAGCCTCGCGGAGCGCCACGATCGCCACCTCGAGCTGCGAGTCGTCCGGCTCTTTGGTGGTGATCTTCTGCAGCCACATCCCCGGCTTGACCAGCACCCGGCAGGCCGGGTTGTCGAGGTGGCGGGCCGAGAAGCGGATGATCTCGTAAGCGATCCCCGCGATCAGCGGAATCAGAACCACCCGCGCTCCGAACTTCACGTAGAAGGGAGCCGCCGAGGGAACGAGCGAGAAGACGATGATCGAGATCGCCATGACGAACAGGAGGAAGCTCGTCCCGCAGCGAGGGTGGAGCGTCGACTTCCCGCGCGCGTTCTCGACCGTCAGCTCTTCGTCCGCTTCGAACGTGTAGACCGTCTTGTGCTCGGCGCCGTGATACTGAAACACCCGCCGGATCTCCTTCATCATCGAGATCGAACCGATGTACGCGAAGAAGAAGACCGCGCGGATCAGGCCGTCCACGATGTTGTAGGTGAAGTTTCCCATTCCGGGGAAGACGTAGTGCCGCAGGAGGCTGGTGAGCCAGAGAGGGGCGAGGATGAACACCACCACGCCCAGCGCGAGGGCGAAGACCATCGATCCCGCAATGGCCCAGTTCGAGACTTCGGGCTCTCCCTCCTCACCGGCCGACGAGACGCTGGCCGAGAAGTTCAGGGCACGGATACCGAGAATCAGCGACTGGATCAGCACCACCGATCCCCGCAGGATCGGAAGCTTCAGGAACGGGTACTTCTTCGCGATCGAGACAAGCCTGTCTTTCTTCAGGCTGATGCCTCCGTCCGGCTGGCGGACGGCCACCGTGTAGCCGGTGAGCGAGCGCATCATCACGCCCTCGATCACCGCCTGGCCGCCGATCAGCATGTCGACATTGCGCTCGGCGCCCGTCGGCATGGACGAAGTGAGTCCGTTCGTGACCGAATTGAACAGCCCGGCAAAAAGCCGCGCCGAATCGATCCAGCCACGACGGAGAGCCTTCAGCATCAGGCCTTCGCCTTCTTCGCGTACCTCTGCTGAAAGCGGTCGATGCGTCCGGCGGAGTCGACCAGCTTCTGCTTTCCGGTGTAGAACGGGTGGCACTTCGAGCAGATCTCGATGCGGAGATCCTTCTTCGTCGATCGGGTCGTCCAGCTCTCGCCGCAGGCGCAGTGGACTTCGACATCGTGGTATTCGGGATGGAGATTCGCCTTCATTCGATTCAGACCTTTCAATAGTGACTCGTCTCAGGAACGCCGAGTATAGCGGAAAAATTCTGCCCCGAAGGCGACCCCGGCCGGAGCGCGCGCCGGGAGAGGGGATCTCGCGGCCCGAGCCGTAGCGCTCCTCGCTCCAGTCACTTAGACCCGATCATCAGCCCGGTTGGCCCGGGCAGGTTCACGTATCGCACGTTCTCGAATCCTGCCCCTCCCAGCCACCCCTGGTACTCCTCACCGGTGAAGCTCCTCCCTCCCTTCGTCCCGACCAGCATGTTCAGAGAGAAGAGGGCTCCGGTTCTCGGCGCGGTGCCGTTCGCTTCGAGAATGAAATCCTGGATCACGATGCGCCCGCCCGGGCTGATCGCGTCGAAGCAGCGGCGGAGCAGATCCTGATTCTCCGCTTCGTCCAGCATATGGCAGATCGCCGAGAGGAGAACGAGGTCGAACCCCTCTCCGAATCGATCGTGGCGCAGATCGCCCGCCTTGACCGTCACTCGATCCTCGACGCCCGCGTCGTGGATGTGCCCGAGCGTGATCGGAAGAACCGTCTCCAGGTCGAAGACCTGCGCGTGCAGTTCCGGATTCGCCTTCGCGAACGCGATCGAATACGCTCCCGACCCACCGCCGACGTCGAGCATCCGCCGAACTCCGGTCAATCCGACTGCACGCGCGACGATCGGCGCATGCCCGGAAGCGTTGCGATGCATCGCTGCGATGAACGCGCGCGTCCATCCCTGACCGCGATCGCTCATCTCCTCGTATCCGGCCGCGGTTCCCGAGCGGACGGAGTCGGTCAGGTTGGACCACCGTCGCCACAGCGCCGAGTGGTGCATCATCGCCGCCCGCGCATCGTGCTCTCCACCGACGGCGAAGAAGCGCTCCGCCTCCGGCGTGCAGGCGAACGTCGAATCGCGCTTGGTGAGGAAGCCCATCGCCGTCAGCGCGTTCAGAATCAGCTCGATCCCCCGCTCGCTCGCGCCGGTCTGTTTCGCGACCTCCGACGCGGTGCACCCCTCGCCCACCGCAGAAAAGAGATCCATCTCGATCGCGGTGAGGAACGTGCGGCTGTCCTGATATCCACGGATCATCGCGCTCCACTCCGGCGGCATCGTCCCCGCGGCTTCCGCGGCCCGACGGGCGGCGAGGTAGCGGTCGCGATTCATGCGAACCTCGGCCGCCACCGCGTTCTCGTCCCGATTCAACAGACGCTCGAGCGGGCGGTCCTTCACGAAATGACTCTCCACGAGCTCCGGAACGTCCTCCGGCTTCACGCCCGAATACCAGAACCCTCCCGGATAGACGACCATGTTCGGACCGCGCTCGCAGAGCCCGAGCGATCCGCAGGATGTGATCTGCACCTCGTCCAGCAGTCCGCGTGCTGCGATCTCCTTCCGCAGCGCCTCCATCGTCTGCGCCGACCCGTTCGCCGGACAGGAAGGAACGCCCTCAGGCTTCTGCTGTTCGCACGCGAAGATGTGAAATCGAAATGGTTCCATGGGTCTTCTCCTTTTCCCGTCCGGCGTCACTCACGGATACGCTCGTCGATCCGCCGTCTCGTACGGCGGGTCACTCGCGCATCTTATCTCCGCGGGTGAGCGCACCCAGTGCGCCCGGCTCCGGCCCTCGGGCGTAGAATGCTTCCGGGAGTTCGCGCGGCAGGAACACTCCTCCTGCGGAAGCAGTTCAGCGATCCACCGTTCGGATTCCCGGCAAGCCATGATCTCGTTGATATTCGATATTCTGTTCGGCGCCATCGGGAGCGGCTATCTGCTGTACGGCTGGCGAGAGCAGAACACCGGATTCCTCCTGTCGGGATTCGTTCTGGTCGTCTATCCCTATTTCCTCTCCAACGCCCTCCTCGTCTTTCTCGTCGGCGCAGTCGTGAGCGTCCTCCCGGTCGGCCGGCACAAGGGATGGTTCTGACTCCTCGACTCCAGCGCTCGAACCGACTCCTTCGAAGAGATCCGACTCCAACGATCGTGGTTGTGCGCGCCTCCCTTTTCGCCGGCGCGACGGAACGAACTACAATCGAGCCTGAGGAGACGCCTATGGTCGTGCCGATTCCGTATGTCCACCTGAGTATGGGGATCGTCACCATACTCGTCTCTCTCCCCCTGATCCTCGGGATGGTTCCTCGAAACCGCCTCTACGGCATCCGGACAAAGCGTGCGTTCGTCTCCGAGGAGAACTGGTATGCGATCAACGCTTATGGCGGAAAGCTCTTCCTGCTGTTCGGCATCCTTCTCACTGCGTTCGGATACTTCGGAAGGGCGGATGCTCCTTCGCCGACCAGCGCGTGGGCTCCGGTCTACATGGCCGTTCCACTCCTCGCGATCTTCCCCCTCCTCTTCCTCATCAATCGGTTCTCGCGCAGATTCCCGGAGCGGTGACCGTCACCGCGTCATGAAGCGCGCTTCGCGACCGCATGCGGAACCGACTCGATCGCCGGTCGAGATCGCCCTGAATGTTCGGCTGAACGACGGATACGGACCGCCGCGACGGCCCACGAGCCCCGCTATTCTTTCGGAAGACGGATCTCGAAAGCGGAGCCCTTCCCGACCTCGCTCTGCACGCGGATGGTTCCTCCGTGAGCGAGAACGAGATGCTTGGTGATGGCGAGACCGAGCCCGCTTCCCGGGACGTCCTGTGAACGGCTCTTGTCCACCCGGTAGAACCGGTGGAAGATGCGGCGCTGCTCGTCGACCGGGATTCCTTCGCCCCGATCGGAGACCCGGAGGACGGCCTCGTCCGCCGCATCGGCGACCTGGATGGTCACCTCGCCGTTCGCCGCGTGCTTGACGGCGTTGTCGATGAGATTGAGGAGCATCTGTTCGACCCTGGAGCGGTCCACCGTCGCGTAGGTTTCCGTTCCGATCACGTTCACCGGGATCCGGAGATCGGGGCGGGAGGCGGTGAACGCACCGACCGCGTCACGCGCCAGTTCGAGCAGATCCGTCTCTTCGCGCCGCAACTCGATCTCGCGCGATTCGATCCGGTTGAGCTCCGCGATGTCGCGGGTGAGCGACTCGAGCCGTGCGATCTGGCGGTCGATGATGTGGCGGAGATGCTCCTCGTCACTCTCCGAGAGACCTTCGCCCTCGAGCGTCTCCAGCGCGCTCTTGAGTCCCGCCAGTGGCGTCCGTACCTCGTGCGAGAAGTCGTCGAGGAACTCGCGCCGGATCCTCTCCAGCCGCTCGATCTCCGTCACGTCGATGAAGAGAGCCACCGCCGCGACCTCGGATGACGACTCGACCGGGGAGACACGGATCTCGATTTGTCGCTGCTCGGAGCCGACCACCAGGGTCGTCCGCTGCACCGCCTGTTCGCCCTTCAGCGCCCGATCGAACGCACCAGTCACCGCGGGATTGCGCACGAGCTCGACCAGCGAAAGCCCGACCACCGGACCCGTTGCATGGAACAGGTCCTGAAACCTCTGGTTGGCGAGAACGATACCGCGACGCCCGTCGATCGCGATCATTCCTTCCGGAACGCCATTGACGATCTCGGCGATCAGAGCCCGGCGCTCGTTCGCAGCGGTGCGTTCCCGCTGGATCGCAGCGACCAGACTCTCCACGGTCGTCTGGAGCTCATCGAGCTCGTTCAGTCCCCCGAGCCCGACCGCAGAGTGGACGTCTCCTCCCAGGAGGGCGCGACCGCGAGCGGAGAGCTGGAGTACGGCGTCGACACGGCCCCCCGCCCAGCGGTGGGCGACGAAGAGAAACACGATCAGCGCCGCAGCGATCAGCCCGGCGGCAGCCAGCACCGCCTGCCGCGGCGCTCCGGGCACGGCCTCGTGAACCAGTCCGATCGCGAGCCCGATGGCGATCGAGAGGAGAACCGCGATGACCAGCGTGGCGAGCCAGTAGTGACGGATCGAGCTCATGTCATTCCGCCGGCGTCGAGGAGACCACGTCCCCGGGCTCGAACCGGTATCCGAGACCAATCACGGTGGTGATGCGGCTCTTGCCGATCTTCTTCCGGAGATTGCGGATGTGCGCGTCGACGGTCCGCGTCTCCACGTCCTCTGCGACTCGCCAGATCTCGGAGAGAATCCGGTCCCGCGAAACGACCGCGGGGCGGTTCCGGATCAGCATCCAGAGAAGCTCGAATTCCTTTCGGGCGAGCCGCACCTCCGTCCCCTCCAGAAAGACCTGAAACGTGCGACCATCCACCTTCAGATCGCGATCCTCGTAGAGCGAGTCCTCGTTCATCCCCGCTCCTCCGCTCCTCCGCAGGATCGCTGCGACACGGGCGATCAGCTCGCGGGTGGAGAAAGGCTTCGCGACGTAGTCATCGGCGCCGAGCTCGAGACCGGTCACCCGGTCACGCTCTCCGGTGCGCGCGGTCAGCATGAGTATCGGAATTGAACTCGTCGCCGGATCGCGCCGCAGCTCGCGGCAGATCGTGAAGCCGTCGAGGTCGGGAAGGTTCAGATCGAGGATCAGGAAGTCGAACGCGCCGTGCTGCACCGAGACGAGTCCCTCCTGCCCGTTCGAGAAGTGCTCCACGGAATAACCCTCCCGCTCCAGATTGAGCCGGATGGTGAAGGCGAGATCCCGATCGTCCTCGATCAGCGCGATTCTCTTCATCGGACCGGTGTCAGGACGCGACGCTCTCTCCCGTCCCTGCATGTTTGATCACTTTCCCTTCGACCATGAACACCACCATCTCGCAGATGTTCGTCGCCGCGTCGCCGATGCGCTCGAAATACTTCCCGACGAAGGTCAGGCGGATGGCCCGCGAGACGTTGCGGCTGTCTTCCATCATGTAGGTGAGAAGCTCCCGGAAAGACTGCACCGTCAGCTCGTCCACGACGTCGTCGGCCGCGATCACTTCGCGCGCGAGCCGCGCGTCCTTCCGGACGAATGCATCGAGCGCCTCGTGCACCATCGACTCCGCGCTCTGCGCCAGCCGGGGGATGTCGATCAGCGGCTTGAGCTGCGACTCGCGATTCAGTTCGATCGCCCGTTCGCAGACGTCGGCCGCGAGATCAGCGATCCGTTCGAGCTCCGGGGTGATCTTCATCATCGTCGCGATGTAACGGAGGTCGATCGCGGTCGGCTGCATCGTCGCAATGAGCGAGATCGTCTTCTCGTCGATCTCCAGCTCCAGCCGGTCGATCTCCTCGTCGCGCGCGATCACGACCTCCGCCAGCGCAGTGTCACGCTCCAGAAGCGCCCTGATCGAATCGTGGATCGACTGCTCGACCAGTCCGCCCATCTGCAGCAGCAGCTCCTTGAGCTGCTGCAGTTCTGCATCGAAATGTCTGAACATGCCTCGTTCCCGTTCCCTTCACGAACCGATCATCCGAACCGGCCGGTGATGTACTCCTCGGTCATCTTTTGCTTCGGATTCATGAAAATAGTCTTCGTGTCGCCGTACTCCACCAGCTTTCCCATCATGAAGAATGCAGTGTGATCCGACACGCGCGCCGCCTGCTGCATGTTGTGGGTCACGATCACGATGGTGTAGTTGTCCTTCAGCTCGTAGATCAGTTCTTCGATCTTTCCGGTGGCGATCGGGTCGAGCGCCGACGCAGGCTCGTCCATCAGCACCACTTCCGGATCGACCGCCAGCGTCCGCGCGATGCAGAGCCGCTGCTGCTGGCCACCGGAGAGGGCCATCGCACTGGTCTGCAAACGGTCCTTCACCTCGTCCCACAGCGCCGCGCGCACCAGCGACTTCTCCACCAACTCGGCCAGGCGACGCTTGTCGCGCAGCCCGCCGATGCGCGGTCCGTACGCGACGTTGTCGAAAATCGACTTCGGGAAGGGATTCGATTTCTGGAACACCATCCCTACCCGGCGGCGAAGCTCCACCACGTCTACGCCCGGAGCGTAAAGGTTCTGTCCGTCGAGTGAGATCAGCCCTTCCCCACGCGCGTCCGGGATGATGTCGTTCATCCGGTTGATGGAGCGAAGGAAGGTCGACTTCCCGCAGCCGGAAGGTCCGATCAGTGCAGTGACCTCGTTCTCGGGAATCTCGAGATCGATCCCGTGCAGCACCTTGGCCGGACCGTAGTAGAAATCGAAGTCCTTCACTTCGATCTTCGGAGCGGCCGCCGATTGCGGAGCCGGTGAAGCGGATGTGGTCATCTCTGGTTCCTGCAGTCCCCTGCTGAATTCAACGACTGACATTGTCTCCTGTTCCTCCGCCCGATTCATCTCCTGCCGGTTCATCGCCGGTTCATCCGGTCGAGTCTGCGCACCGCAAAGCGCGCCAGCAGCGAGATCGTGAGAATGATCATCACCAGCAGAAATGATCCCGCCCATGCCTGCTCATGCCATTCCTTGTAGGGCGCGATCGCGTACGTGTAGACCTGTACCGTCAGAGACGAGATCGGCTGCCACAGGCTGGTCGACCAGAAGCGGTTATTGAACGACGTGAACAGAAGGGGTGCCGTTTCCCCGGCAACGCGGGAGAGAGCAACCAGAATTCCGGTCAGAATGCCCGGGAGCGCGGCCGGAAGAATCACGCTGAAGACCGCCCGGCTCCGGGTTGCGCCGAGCGCCAGCGCCCCTTCGCGCAATCCGCCCGGAACCAGTCGCAGCAGCTCTTCCGTCGTCCTCAGCACGATCGGAACCATCAGGATTCCGAGCGCCACACCTCCTGCCATCGCCGTGAAACGCTTGATCGGCAGAACCAGAATGGTGTACGCGAAAACGCCGACCACGATCGACGGAACGCCGTTGAGCACATCCGCCGCAAAGCGGACCGCGTTCGACAGCCGGCTCTTCGGATACTCCGAGAGATGAACGCCGCCGATCACTCCGACCGGCACGGCGACCACCGCCGCGATCGCGATCAGGATCAACGTCCCGACGATCGAGTTGGCCATCCCCCCTCCCGGCTCTCCGACCGGCTTCGGCATGTGCGTGAAGAACGACAGGTTCATCGCGCCGAATCCGTGCACGATCACGTAAAAGAGGATCAGCACCAGGGGGACCAGAGCGATCAGCACCGAAAATCCGCAGAAGGCAACTGCGAGCGAAGAGATGATCTTCCGCCGCTTCTGATTCTTCATGACGGCTCCTCCAATGGTGCCGCCAGGGGAGGCCTGGTAGCCAGCTTCCGATTCATACTCCAGATCAGCAGACGCGAGAGTGCGTTCACTGCGATGGTGATGACGAAGAGCACCAGCCCGATCTCGATCAGCGCGTGGAGGTAGAGCTCGTCCGCCGCCTCGGTGAACTCGTTCGCGATCACCGCTGCCATGGTGTACTGCGGCTTATACAGCGAGAGACTGACCTGCGGCGAATTTCCGATCAGCATCGTCACCGCCATCGTCTCGCCGAGCGCACGTCCGAACCCGAGCATGATCGCGCCGATGATTCCGCTCTTTCCGTACGAGATCGCGGCCATTACCGCTTCCCATTTCGTCGCGCCGAGCGCGTACGCCGCTTCCCTTTGCGCCATAGGGACGTTCTTGAGGATCTCGCGGGCCACCGACGACGTGTACGGAATGACCATGATCGCCAGGATCAGCGCCGCCGAGAGCATTCCGACCCCCAGTGGCGGCCCCGAAAAGAGCGGCACGTGCTTCAGCCACTCCGGAGTGAACAGTTCCAGACGCCGGATCACCGGCACCATCACGAAGATGCCCCAGAGTCCGTACACGATGGAAGGAATCGCGGCGAGAAGCTCCGTCAGGAACGCGAGAGGCCCTCGAAGCACCCGCGGGGAGACCTCGGAGATGTAGATCGCGATCCCGAGCGCGATCGGAGTGGAGATCAGAAGGGCGAGCACCGAGGAGTAAAGAGTCCCCCAGATGAACGGCAACGCGCCGAATTCGCCGGAGACCGGATCCCACTTCGAGCTGGTCCAGAATCCGAAACCGAATTTGCGGATCGAGAGCTGCGACTGCACGCCCAGCTCCCACCCGATGCCGACCACCGTCAGGATGACCAGGATCGCGACCACTCCGGTCCCGATCCGAAAGAGGCGGTCTTCACTGACGCCTCTTCGGGAAAGTCCTTTTTCGTTCGATTGTCCCATCTGTTTCACGGAGCCTCGATTGGAGTTCGTATGGGCGTCCCGCCTCGCGGGCTGGCGCCGCAGCCGGAACGATCAGCCGATGGATGACGACAGGCCGGTCGCCGCGGTACGCCGCGACGGCCGGCCGGAACACATCGGGACGGAACGACCCGATCACTCTTCCTTCACGCTATTGCTGCGCCTGACCGGCGACATTGATCGTCGCGATCGCCTTCAGGTCGAGATCCTGCACTTCCTTCGGCAGAGGAGCGTAGTCGAGAGGCTCGGCGAACTGCTGTCCGGTCGTGACCACGTACTTCAGCATGTCGACCATGGCCTTCCCCTTCGCTGCGTCCTTCTGATTCTGGTAAACGATGATCCAGCTGAACCCCGCGATCGGGTAGCTCTCTTCGCCCGGCGCGTTCACGAACACCGCCTTCAGGTCTGCCGGCATGTTGCTCGCCGACCCGGCTCCCGCCGCCGCGGCACCTGCGGCGGTTGGTCCCACGAACTTTCCGGCCGCATTCTTCAAAAGCGCCGACTTGATATTGTTCTGCTTCGCGTATGCGAGCTCGAAGTAGCCGATCGCACCGGGGGTGTTGATCACCTGACCGGAGACTCCTTCGCTCCCCTTCGCACCGACGCCCGCCGGCCAGCTCACCGATCCCGATGCGCCGACCTTCGACTTCCACTCCGGATTCACTGCCGCGAGGTACGACGTGAAGATGAACGTGGTTCCGCTTCCCTCGGCGCGATGCACGACCACCACCGCGGTATTCGGGAGCTTCACCCCCGGGTTCAGCGCCGCGATCTTCGGGTCGTTCCATTTCGTGATCTTCCCTAGGTAGATCCCGCTGAGCGTGTCGCCATCGAGCTTGAGGTCGTCCACCGGAAGGTTGTAGCCGATCGCGACAGCGCCCATGGTGACCGGTACGTGCACCACCGGGCCCCCGGCCGCTTCCGCGTTCTTCGTCTGCTCGTCATTCAGTGGGTAATCGCTGGCGCCGAAGTCGACGATGCCCTTGATCAGCTGCTGCACCCCGCCGCCGCTGCCGATCGACTGATAGTTGACTTCGACCCCGGTCTGCTTCTGATACGAGTCGAACACCTTCGAAAAGAGCGGCGTATCGAACGTGGATCCGGCTCCCTGCAGCCGAACCGGCGCCGACTTGTTTGCCGCGCCGGTCGTGGTCTCCTGAGGGGCGCAGCCGACCATCAGCGTCACGGTCCCCAGCACCGCTGCCGCGGCGATGAGCATGTTCCTGCTCGCATTCTTGAATCCGTTCATCGATTTCTCCAGTTTCATTTTCCTGCCGTCCTCAGAAGTTGATCAGCATGTGGATGCCGAAGCGCGTTTCGTCCGGCTTCGATGCCGTGTAGTTGTCGTAGCTCACGGTTTCGTAGTCGGCCATGATTGCCGACGTGACTTTCTCCAGCGGAATCCAGTACGCGATGCCTGCGATGTTCCGGCTCTTCTTCGCGTCCGTGTCGGTGTCGGGCTTCACCTGATCGTGCCGGAGAAGCGCACCCCAGGTGGGGGTGAACCGGGGAGTGATCCAGGCGGACCATCCGCGTGAATCGACGGTCGGAAGGAGCGAGGAGGCCTGGTCCTTTGCGGTCAGATACTCGAGTCCCGCATGTCCCCAGGAGCTCACGTACGTCGCGTTCACGACGAATCGGTCCTTCTTCGCGTTCTCCAGGTAGTTGTCGGCGTCGTAGAACGCGGCGAACCGGAGGCCCTTGAGTGCCGCGCTCTGCGGGAGCGGCCGATAGCTGACTCTCGCCTGCAGCGATTTCTGGTTGTTCTTCTCGGTGTGGCCGTACCCTTCTCCGTTGTAGATGCCACCCATCACGTCACCGTAATTCCCCGGAAACACCCAGCGTCCCGAAACGCCGAGATCCGAGGAGGTCAGGAAGCCTTCGCGATCGACGAACACCGGACCCTGAAACCGATAGGCGTATGCGCTCTCGATGTAATCGATGTACGGAGTCTGGGTCTGTCCGAAACGGATCCACGAGCCTTTCGTCGTCCAGTCGTCGAGGTTGAACTGGCCGAAGCCGTACTTGAGCCGGAACACGTAGCTTCCGTTGATGGAGTCGTTGCCGTTGTCGCGGGTGATGTCGGGCGTGATCCGGAACGCGAAGCGGTGGGAGAGCTTGCCGTTGAAGTTGATGTAGGTCCGGGTGACGTTGAACGAGCTCGGCTTGTAGGTATTGCCGTCGGCGTCGACCGCCTCCGGCTTAGACTGATACGTGTAATCCGCGAAGATCGTGCTTCCGATCTTGATCTCCGGTGTGTCGTCCGCCGCTTTCGCGGGAGGGGTCTGGGCAGTGGCCAGACCGGTGCCGAAGAGCGCCGCGGCGAGGGTCAGGGTTCCGATGCGCAGGCGAGAGATGCGTCGATTCATTCTTAGAACTCCTCCGTTTTCTCGAAGCGAAGCTTAGGTTCGAGGTGTGGAGTCGGCCGTGCACCGATGTAAATTCGGTGTCAAGTCGCCCGGAGAGAGGGCCCCGACGCTTCCCTTACGCGGGCTTCACACGCGGAGCGGCTGAGGATTGCGCGACGTCCGGGCACCCGGTGCGTGAGCCTGGCCGGCAGAACCACCCGGCGCAGGATCGCCGGAAACCCTCGCACCTGATGTCACGGCGCGAGCGGCAGCTCGATGATGAACGTCGACCCTTCTCCCTCGACGCTTTCCACGCCGATCGTTCCGCCGTGTGCTTCCACGATGATCCGGGAGATGTAGAGGCCGAGCCCCAACCCGCCGTAATAGCGGCTGGAGACGTTCCTGGCACGATGGAACCGCTCGAAGAGGTGGGGAAGCTCGTCCTTCGGGATACCGATTCCATGGTCGATGATCTCGGTCGCGAGATGCCCGTCGGACTGCCGGATCACGATCTCGATCGGCGTGCCGTCCGCGGAGTACTTGATCGCGTTGGAGATGAAGTTGTCGAGCACCTGTCGCATCCGGTCGGTATCGACTTCGAGCGAGACCTCTTTCACTTCCCGCCCCACGACGATGCTCCGGTCCGGATTGCGCATCCGTGCCGTGCGTGCCTGCGACTCGACGAACGCGACCCACTCGACGCGCTGCCGGTGGAGATCGAATCGATTCGTGCCGATCCGCGAGACGTCCAGCAGATCGGTGAGAAGTCCGACCATCCGCTGAATCTCCCCCAGCATCGCGTCGAAATAGTTCTTCCGCTCCTCCGCGGAGAGTTGGCTCTCGATCTCCGAGAGGAGCTGCGCGTATCCCTTGATGGTGGTGAGCGGCGTGCGCAGTTCGTGGGATGCGACGGAGAGGAACTCGTCCTTCCTCCGGTCGAGCTCGAGGAGCGCGGTGATGTCGCGGACCACGAGCACCGCCCCCACCACGCCTTCGCTCTCGATCGGCGCAGCGGCCATCGAAACGTCGATGTCTTTTCCGGTGATCAGATGCCGGGCCACTGCGATGAAGTCCGGGAGGACTTCGCCCCGCAGCGCGCGGACGAACGGTAGCTCGTCGTGCGGGATCGCACGGCCGTCCGGGAACCGGAAGTGGAAGCGCCCGAACGCGCCGAGCCCGATCGCCTCTTCCCGCGAACCGATGCCGAACATGGTGAGCGCAGCGGGATTGACCTCGACGATTCCACCGCGCGCATCGAGAACCCAGAGGGCGTCGGTCATCGATCCGAGAATCGAGTCGAGCTGCGCAGAGCGCTCCGCCATCTGCCGCGCCAGTCCCTCTACCTCCTCGCGCGCGACCACCTGCTCGGTCACATTCTGCAGAAGGACCATCACGCTCTGCGGCGGACCACCCGCGGGATCGCGTACCGGCGCGATGATGCGGTTGAAATACCAGGGACGTCCCTCGTGCTCGATGCGCGCGGCGATCCGGACGTCGACCTCTCCCGACGCGATCGACTGGCGAAGCGGCGTCTCCATTCCGGGAACCAGATCCGTGATCGGCATTCCTTCCAGCCAGCGACCGTGAGGAGTCCTTCCGAGTCGCTCCACGAATTCGATGAAGAGCGGATTGACCGACTCGAACAGCAGCCCTTCCGCGGAAACGACCGCGATCCCGATCGGCGCAGACTGCAGTACCGCCTCCAGCCGTCCGCGCGCTTCCATCTCTCGTCTCGCGAGCTCTTCGGCCGCACGTTGTCCTTCCTCCAGCGTCCGATTGAGCCGGTGTACGTGGTTCGCGACTCCGATCCGTCCGGCCACCGTCTCCAGAAACTCGAGATCGTCCGCGTCGAACGGGAGATCCTCTCCGGTACGCGAGAACGTCAGCACTCCCTCGACCTGACCGGATACGCGGATGGTGGTTGCGATTCGCCGCGTCTCGCCTATCCGGTTCACGACCTCCCGCTCCGGGCCGGCGGCCGAGCCGAGCATCGTTTCGAGGTCGAACGCGATCGGCTTCGGTGAATCGAGCACTTTCCCTGCGAGCCCTTCACCGCGGTGAAGGATCAGATTCGCGAGATCTGCGCGGAGCTGCTGCGTCGCCCCGCTGGCGTCGCCGAGGTACGACCCCTTCAGCACCACCGTGTCGTCGCTCGGCCGGTACTCCCAGATCTGGACGCGCAGGTCGAGCGCCGAGCCGATCCGCGCGGCGGCATCGTCGAGACTCGATTCGGATCCTTCCGCGTAGAGATCGAAGCCGAGGTTCGCCAGGACTTCCGCGCGGCGCCGGCGCTGTCGCTCGCGCCGCGCATGGCTGCGCTCGACAGTGACGTCGCGGGAGAGGACGATCGCTCCTACCACCCGACCGGATCCGTCGATCACCGGAGCCGCCTGCAGTTCGACGACGATGTCGCTGTCCTCCGGCCCGCGGACAAGAAGATCCATGCTCGTCGACTCACCGTGGAGTGCTCGCATCGACGGGAGCTCACCGACCGTGAGGGGACGCCCTTTCGCATCCCGATATCCAAACGCGCTCAGCCGTTCTTCGGCCGTCGGGGCGGAAAGATACCGCGCCGCGCGGCCCGCCGCGTTGATTCGCTCGAGCCGCCCGCTCGTATCGTAGAGTGCGGCAGCCTCCGGAATCTGATCGAGGATCGCCTCGAGCTTCGCCGCTTCCACCAGCGCGCGGCGATGAAGCAGCGCATTCTGGATCGCGATCGTCGCGTACCGGCCGATCTCGGCGAAAAGCTCGACCTCCTCCTCCGACCAGTCACGCTCGGCGGTGCAATCGTGCAGTCCGAAGATGATCGAATCGCTGTTCACCGGGCGCAAGGTCTGAATCAGCTGCGAGCGGATCGACCATCGCTCGGCGAGCTCCCGGTCGAAATCGGGATCGCTTCTCTTCACCGCGACCGGACGCCGAGAGTCGAGAACGCGGCGGAGAAGTCCGCGGGACCCTTCGAGCGGGACCGGCTCACCTCGGGAGAATGCTCCTTCACAGCCCGCCCTCGTCGCCTCGTACGTGACGTTGGCGGATTCGGATTCGGAGTTCGCGGGTCCCAGCAGCCAGGCGCGGTCCGCCTCGAATTCCTCGAGCGCGATCGTCACCACCCGCCGCACGAGCTCTTCGAGATCGAGAGTCGCCGCAAAAGACTCGAAAATACGGGCGAGCACCCGAAGACGTCCTGCACTCAGCTGTTCGAGACCCTCGGGCGTCGCACCCGATGTGTCGAATGGATTCGATTCCAAGAATTGACTCCGATCGGAGATACCGAGCGCTTCCGTCCGTTCCTGTCGGCTCGGAGAGTACCGCCCCGGCAACTGAGACTGATCCTAGCAGAAGCCATACCGGGGGAGGAGCGAGGCGAGAGGAGCGAGGCGGGAGCTCGAGGAGCGAGGCGAGAGCGAACGACGGGAGACGAGAGAGAGAGAGCCGGGAGCGAGAGACGAGGTGATTCTGAGTCCCGAGCCTCGAGTCTCGAGTCTCGAGCCCCACTCTTTTCGTGATGCCTGTCACGCGATGTGACGAAACGCACGAAAATTCGGCGGATGCGCGTGAGTTGTCTCACGTCCTTCGATGGGAGCGTGTCCTATCTTTGGTTCCATGAACGGAGGACGAAAGATGGCGCGACTTGTTTGCCTTGCACTGAATGACGGCAGGTGGGTCATCGCCGGTGTTGACGACGCGATGGCTCGCGATCTTCGATCGGCGATGAAGAATCCGGATCGGATGCTCTCATTGATCGGCGACGATCGTATCGACCAGATCCGGTCCGACTCGATCTATGCGTTCCGCTTCGCGGATTCGGAAGTACTCCTTCCTCCCGGCTCCGAGATCTACCGCTTCGCGGCCTGCTGAACCGTTTGTTTCCCGTCCGGCCGCACCCGCAAAGTTCGGCCGGACGGCGTACCGCTCGTGTCTCTCTCGTCTCGCGTCTCCTCTCTCCTTTCTCGCCGCTCGCCGCTCTCCGCTCGCCGCTCTCCCGTACAATCGCTCCATGAAACGTTCCTTCGACGAGCTCGTTCAACTGATGACCCGTCTTCGCGCTCCCGGCGGATGCCCCTGGGATCGCGAGCAGACCTACGCCGATCTCCGCCCCTTCGTCATCGAAGAGGCGTACGAGGTCGTCGATGCGATCGATCGCGATGACCGCGGGTCGCTCCGGGAAGAGATCGGGGATCTTCTCCTGGAGTCGGTCTTCCTCGCGGAGATCGCGCGCGAGGAAGGAAGCTTCGACATCTACGATTCAGTGACCGCGATCCACGACAAACTCGTCCGCAGACATCCGCACGTCTTCGGCGAAGCGGAAGCGAAGGATGCCGATGCGGTCCTGAACAACTGGGAGAAGCTCAAAAGCGCCGAGCGGCGCGAAGAGAACAAGGGGATCCTCTCCGGCGTACCGGGAGCGCTCCCCGCGCTCCTGAAGGCGAGCCGCCTCGCCGAGAAGGCGGCGCGCGTCGGATTCGACTGGAAGGAGACCGGCGACGTCTTCGACAAGATCGCGGAAGAGACCGCCGAACTGAAAGAGGCGGTGGACGGGGGGGCGCGCGCGAGGATCGAGGACGAGCTCGGAGATCTCCTCTTCACCATCGCGAACGTCGCGCGCAGAATGAAGATCGATCCCGAAGCCGCGCTCCAGCGGGCGAACGCGAAGTTCAAGCGACGCTTCGAGTCGATCGAATCGGCAATGCACGACGCCGGTCGAAGCTTCGACGACGTCACACTCGAAGAGCTCGACGCGCTCTGGAACGAAGCCAAGAGAGGAGAGTAGTGCGGCAACCGTGGATCTGAAGGCGCGCCGGCCGGGATGTCGATGAACGCGAAGAGACTCAGAATTGTTTTTCTCGTGATCGTGCTCGCGTTCGCCGGGGTGATCGTGCACGACGCGATTGTCCCGATTCCGCGGCAGTTCTCGACGCGAACGCTCGTCGCGGCGATCGAGCAGTACCGCGCCCACGTCTCGCCGCATCTCAAAGGCAGAGTCTTCTGCCGCTTCCAGCCCACCTGCTCCGAATACGGACTCGTGTCGGTGAAGAAGTACGGCGCGCTCCGCGGCGGCGCCCGCGCGGCCTGGCGCGTTCTCCGCTGCGGACCGTGGACGCCCGCAGGTACCGTGGATCCGCCGTGACGGAGTGAACGGTCGTCCGACCTGCCCGGTCCGACCTCCCCGGTCCGACCTCCCCGGTCTTCTCTCCTCTCGCGCCTCGAGCCTCGCTTCGCCTCTCGCCTCACCGCCCTCGCCTCTCATACAATCGCCACCATGAGGAAAGAGCGCGCCCTCGAGATCGTCCATCGGCTCCAGCGAGCCTACCCGAGACCGAAGATCGCTCTCGACTTCGAAACTCCGTTCCAGCTCCTGATCGCGACGATCCTCGCCGCGCAGAGCACCGACGCGCGGGTCAACCTCGTCACGAAAGATCTTTTCCGGAAGTACCCCTCTCCCGAAGCCTACGCGAAGGCCGACCCGGCCGAGCTCGAGAACGACATCCGCTCGACGGGCTACTTCCGCAGCAAGACCCGGTCCCTCATCGGCGCATCAGAGGCGCTCGTCGAGCGCCACGGCGGTGAAATGCCATCGACGATGGTCGAACTGGTCGAGCTTCCCGGCGTCGGCCGCAAGACCGCCAACGTGATCCTCGGCAATGCAATGGGGAAGAGCGAAGGAATCGTCGTCGACACCCATGTGGGACGGGTCTCGAACCGCCTCGCGCTGACCTCGCACTCCGATCCGGTGAAGATCGAGCAGGATCTGATGAAGCTCATCCCGAAGAAGGAATGGACGAAATTCGCTCTGCGGATGATTCTTCACGGGCGCGAGATCTGCGTCGCGCGCAAACCGAAATGCGCCGAGTGCGTGCTGAACGACGTCTGTCCCAGCGCGCAGGCGGTACGGGAGTGAGCGGGCGGCTCGCGCGTCTCTGCGCCATCGATTGATGCCAAAACCCCGACTCCGCGACCGCGAACGCTTACAATTCCCCCATGATTCGCCCCGACCGTCTCACTGACACTTTTCTCGATCTGGTCCGGATCGATTCCGAGTCGTTTCACGAGCGCCAGGTAGCGGAATGGATCGCCGCGAAGGTTCGCGAAATGGGAGCGGAGGTTTCGTTCGACGATGCTGGTGCCGCGATCGGCGGCGACTGCGGCAATCTCTTCGCGCGGTTCGCTCCGACGTCGGAAGCTCTCCCGCCGATCCTTCTCTCCGCACACATGGATACGGTCACACCGGGACGCGGTATCCGCCCGCAGATCCATCCGGATCGCATCACCAGCGACGGCACGACGATTCTCGGCGCGGACGACAAGTCCGGATGCGCGATCATTCTGGAGGCGCTCCGGGTCGTGCTCGAGAACCGGATCCCGCACGGCGTGATCGAAGTCTGCTTCTCCGTCGCCGAAGAGCAGGGGCTCCGCGGAGTGAAAGAGCTCGACACCGGGCGGCTCCAGTCGAAGCGCGGCGTGGTGTTCGATTCCGGCGACGCGCGCTGCATCTTCAACACCGGCCCCGCAGCCGACCGGATGGAATGGATCGTCCACGGCCTCGCCGCACACGGCGGAGTCCACCCCGAGAACGGGATCTCCGCGGTCCGCATCGCCGCCGCCGCAATCACGTCGATGCCGCACGGCAGGATCGACGCCGAGACCACCTGCAACATCGGAGTGGTCGAAGCCGCCGGCGCGACGAACATCGTCCCTCCACGTGTCCGCGTCCTGGGAGAAGCCCGCTCGCGAGATCCCGAGAAGCTCGCCCGGCTCTCCGCCACCATGTCGAAGTGCTTTCACGATGCGGTCGCGAACGCTCCCACGGTCGAAATTCATGAGACGAAACATCGCGCCACGCTCGAAGAGACCATCCGGCGCGACTACGAGTCCCTCGACGTCGCTCCCGATGCGACCACCATCGCGCTCGTGCAAGACGCCGCCAATCGCCTCGACCGGAAGCTCTACCTCGCGTCCATGGGGGGCGGCTGCGACGCCAACGTCTTCAACCGCCGCGGCATCGAGTGCATCAACCTCGGCACCGGGATGCGCGACCCGCACACTCTCTCCGAATGGCTCGACCGCCGCGATTTCGAATCCGCCGCAGCGCTGCTCGTCGAGATCGTGAAAGGGAGTGCGTAGGATCGAGGGTCGCGCGTCTCGTCGCGAGGAGATGCAGAGTAGCCTGAATACGAGGCCGCGCTGCTTCGGCTACGAAGAGCTGGCGAGGACCCTCTCTGATAACATTTCCCCCAGGAGACGACCGCCATGACTACCGATACCCCGACGACTTCCGGTCCTCGAACCGTCCGCGCGCCACACGGCACGAAGCTCCGGTGCCTCGGCTGGCCGCAGGAAGCGGCAATGCGGATGCTGATGAACAATCTCGACCCCGACGTCGCCGAGAAACCGGACCAGTTGATCATCTATGGAGGATCGGGGCGGGCCGCGCGGAGCTGGGAGTGCTACGACGCGATCGTCGCCACGCTCGAGCGGCTCCGGAACGACGAGACGCTCCTGGTGCAGTCGGGCAAGCCGGTCGGAGTCTTCAAGACCCACGAGAACGCTCCGCGGGTTCTCATCGCGAACGCGAACCTCGTTCCGAACTGGGCCACCGCCGACGAATTCCGCCGGCTGGAAGGACTCGGCCTGACCATGTATGGACAGATGACCGCCGGGTCGTGGATCTACATCGGAACGCAGGGAATCCTTCAGGGGACGTTCGAGTGCTTCGCCGCCGTGGCGAAACAGCATTTCGGCAACACCCTGAAGGGACGGCTGGTGGTCACCGCCGGACTCGGCGGAATGGGTGGAGCGCAGCCGCTCGCCGCAACGATGAACGAAGGAACGTGCCTGGTCGCGGAAGTGGACCGAAGCCGGATCGACCGTCGTCTGCAGAAGCGGTATCTCGACGAGCTGGCTCCGTCCCTCGACGCGGGCATCGCGCGCGCGCTGGAAGCGAAGGAAAAGGGCGAAGGCGTTTCGATCGCAGTCGAGGCGAATGCGGTGGAGCTGCTCGAGACACTAATCGAGCGCGGCATTGTTCCGGAGGTCCTCACCGATCAGACCTCGGCGCACGACGAACTGAATGGATATGTGCCCGCGGGCATCCCGTACGAGAAGGCTCTCGAGCTCCGCTCGCACGATCCGGAAGAGTACATCGGGCGGGCATACGAGACGATGGCCAGGCACATGAACGCGATGCTGGAGCTGCAGCGTCTCGGAGCGATCACGTTCGACTACGGGAACAATCTTCGGGGTCAGGCCTTGAAAAACGGAGTGAAGAACGCGTTCGAAGTCGGCGGCTTCGTCCCTCTCTTCATCCGGCCTCTCTTCTGTGAAGGGAAAGGGCCGTTCCGCTGGGCGGCGCTCTCGGGCGATCCGAAGGACATCCACGCCACCGACGAGGCGCTGCTCGAGCTCTTCCCTCACGACGAAGCACTGCACCGCTGGATCCGAATGGCCCAGAAGCGCGTCGAGTTCCAGGGACTCCCCTCACGCATCTGCTGGCTCGGGTATGGCGAGAGAGACAAGGCGGGACTGCTGTTCAACGATCTCGTGGCGAGCGGGAAGGTCTCCGCGCCGATCGTGATCGGCCGCGATCACCTCGACTCCGGCTCGGTGGCGTCACCGAACCGCGAGACCGAGGGGATGCGCGACGGATCGGATGCCATCGCCGACTGGCCGATTCTCAATGCACTGCTCAACACCGCGGCGGGAGCGACGTGGGTGTCTTTCCATCATGGCGGCGGTGTCGGAATCGGCTACTCACTGCATGCGGGGATGGTGGTGGTGGCAGACGGAACGGATGCCGCCGCGGAGCGCCTGCGGCGCGTGTTGACCACCGATCCCGGCACAGGCGTCATGCGGCACGCGGACGCGGGGTACGAGAAGGCGATCGAGGTCGCGAAGACAATGGGAGTCGACCTCCCGATGATCGCTCCGAAGAAGTAGTTCAGGCGAAAAAGAAAGCGCCACGACTCGAGTCGTGGCGCCCCTCGGTTTTGCTGGGGAAGTTCTGTCCTCTTCCTACCCTACCGCGTGGAATCGGTTCCGGTGGTGCATGCTTCGGCCGAGAAGCCCTGCACCGATCGCCACTGCGGCCAGACCTCCGGCGACCTGTGCCGGGTGGCGTCTCGCGAATCGCTGTGCCTGCCGGATCCTCGACCGGAACCGCAGCCGCGACATCCTCCCCTGCAGGTCGATCCTGCGCACCGCGCTCTCGATCGTGCGAACCGAAGATTCGCTCACACCGTTCCTTCTCAGAAATCCGCCGAGCCTGCTCTCCACCGATTCCTCCACGTGCGGCTGCGCCGCGGGCGGCTGGTACGGATGAAACTGACTCGTCACTTCATGCATGTCTACCATGGCTTCCCTCCCGTCCTTTGATGGTTATTTAGAGTTGCGAAGAGGGTGCCAGTCGCTCCGGGAATTTCCCCACTCCGTCGCCGGCCGCGAACGCCCTCCTGCGCTCGATTTCTCGCACGGCGGCACAACCGGGATAGAATCCGCGACGACCGATCTCGAGGGAGGTTTCAATGCCAGGCAATCCACGTGAGCACACCAGGGACAAAGGATTCTGGGACGGCGGTCTTCGCGGCCATGGAGTGGGCAACCAGTCGGGTGGCCGGTCCAGCGGTTTCCCCGGAACCCGCAAGCCGAAGATGACCGGAATCCGAATCGATCTCGACCAGCCGCCACGTCGAAAAACGGACGAGACCGGAGAGACTGACGAGGGAAGCACTGAGCCGGGCGGCACGAAACATCCGCCGGTCCGCCCCTGAGCTCTCCGCGCCCATCCTTATCCCGTCGCCCGCCATGCGGGCGTGCACCATTGCCGGAGGATCGTGATGCTTCGAAGAGGGACTCTCGTTCTGCTCGGACTGCTGGCGGCATTTCCGCTGTTCGCGGGGGAAAAACTCCTGACGATCAACGACGTCTACGATCCGGCACAACGGATCCGGACCGGCGGCGCCGCGCAGGCGGGGTTCTCCTGGATCGACGACAAGACGCTTCTCTGGCCGAAGACCGACGCCAGGGGTGATGTCACCGAGTACCTCGTGGTCGACGTTCCCACCGGCCGGCGCATCTCTCTGTTCGACCCGGACGAGCTCGCGGCGTCCATCCGCAAAGTGGCCGGGGTGAGCGAGGAAGCCGCGAAAAAGCTCGTCCATCAAAGGTCGTACACATTCGACCCGTCGTACAAACACGTACTCCTCGAGATCAACGATGATCTCTATCTCGTCACCCTCCTCGACAGCACCGTCACCCGGCTCACCTCGAACCCGGCGAAAGAGATGAACGTCACGTTCAGTCCCGACGGATCGAAGATCGCGTTCGTCCGTTCGAACGACCTCTTCACGCTCGACGTGAAGACGTCGAAGGAGCGCCAGCTCACCACCAGCGGAGGGCCACTCCTTCTCAACGGCACGCTCGACTGGGTGTACTCCGAAGAGATCTACGGACGCGGACACTTCAAGGCGTACTGGTGGAGCCCCGATTCGAATCGCATCGCGTTTCTCCAGCTCGACGAGTCGCCGGTACCCGAGTTCGCGGTGGTCGACAACATCCCCACCGACCAGGACGTCGACCTGCAGAAGTATCCGCAAGCCGGCGACCCGAACCCTCTCCCACGCCTCTTCGTGGTCGATGCGAATGGGGGGACTCCGCATGCGATCGACACGGGAAAGTACACTCCGGCGGACCTGCTGATCGTGAACGTCGACTGGAAACCCGATTCGAGCGCGATCGTCTATCAGGCCCAGAACCGGATCCAGACCTGGCTCGACCTGAACCTGATCGAAACGGGAGCGGACCGCTCCAAGACTCTCTTCCGTGAGACGACGCCGGCCTGGGTCGAGCCGGGCGGACCGCCCCACTGGCTCGCCGACGGTTCGTTTCTCTGGCTCACCGAGACCTCCGGCTACAAGCACATCGAGCATCGCGATGCGACCGGCAAGCTCCTCCAGCAGGTCACC
Source organism: uncultured Acidobacteriota bacterium (assembly GCA_963741955.1). GTDB lineage: Bacteria > Acidobacteriota > Thermoanaerobaculia > Gp7-AA8 > Gp7-AA8 > CAVUKB01. The sequence continues at coordinate 582,333 of CAVUKB010000007.1, read as the reverse complement.
AGCGGCCCGTGGGAAGTGCGCGACTACTTCGGAGTCGACCAGAAGAACGGCGTCATCTACTTCGCGGGAACCGAGAGGAGCGTGATCGGCAACGACGTTTACTCGGTCGGAGTGGATGGGACGAATCTCACCCGCCTCACCGACAACCCGGGTTCCCACGACGCGACCTTCAGTCCTTCCATGACTTACTTCGTCGATCGCTGGAGTGACGCGTCGACGCCTCCGCAGGTCGACGTCTTCCGCAGCGACGGCTCCCACGTCCGCGTGCTCGACGACAACCCGGTTCCGGAGCTCGCCGGGTACGTCCTCTCGAAACCCGAATTTCTCCAGGTGAAGACCCGTGACGGATTCGTGATGGAGGCGATGCTGATCAAGCCCGCCGGCTTCGACCCTTCCAGGAAGTACCCGGTGTACGAATACACGTACTCCGGACCTCATGCGCAGCAGGTCGTGAACCGCTTCGGTCGCGAGTACCTCTGGTGGCAGCTTCTCGCAGAGCGCGGCATCGCGGTGTGGGTCCTCGACAATCGCACCGCCAGCGGCAAGGGGGCCGTCTCCACCTGGCCCCTCTACAAGTATTTCGGGAAGCTCGAGTTGCAGGACCTCGAGGACGGCATCGCGTACCTCAAACAGCAGCCGTGGGTCGACTCGTCACGCATGCTCCTCTACGGATGGAGCTACGGGGGCTTCATGACCACGTACGCGATGACCCACAGCAAGAGCTGGTCGGCCGGAATCGCCGGCGGCTCGGTGACCGACTGGCATGACTACGACTCGATCTACACCGAGCGTTACATGGGACTCCCGCAGGACAACCCCGATGCCTACCACGACAACGCACCGCGATGGGCCGCCACGAATCTGAGCGGAAAGCTCCTTCTCATCCACGGCGCGATCGACGACAACGTCCACGTCCAGAACACGCTGCAGTTCGCGTACGAGCTTCAGAAGGCGAACAAGCCTTTCCGGATGATGCTCTATCCGAAATCGCGGCACGGCGTCGTCAACCCGCTCCAGGTCCTCCACCTCCGTTCGATGATGCTCTCCTTCATCGACGAGACCCTCGGCACGAAAGCGCCGAAGGAGAAGACCGAGCCCGCGAAGACTCCGTGACGGAGTGTTCACGGAGGAACCACCCCGCGCTCAAACCGCCATGATGTTGTAGCCGCAATCGACGTAGATCACTTCTCCGGTGATCGCGGACGACATCTCCGACGCGAGAAAAACCGCCGTGTCTCCGATCTCCCGCAGCTCGACGTTCCGGCGGAGAGGAGCGCGATCCGCGTGCTCCTTGAGCATGGTCGTGAATCCCGGCACGCCGCGCGCGGCCAGTGTGTTCACCGGCCCGGCGGAGATTGCATTCACCCTGATTTTTCTGGAGCCGAGGTCTGCCGCGAGATAGCGCACCGTGGCCTCCAGTGAAGCCTTCGCGACACCCATCAGGTTGTACCCCACCGCCACTTTCTCCGCACCGTAATACGACATCGCCATCACCGATCCGCCACCGGCCTTTTCCATCAGCGGCAGCGCAGCACGTGTGAGCCCGAGGAGTGAATATGCGGAGATGTCGTGAGCGGTCTTGAAGCCTTCGCGCGACGTCTGGGTGAACGCTCCTTCGAGATCTTCACGAGGTGCGAACGCAACGGAGTGCACCAGGCAGTCGAGTTTCCCGAGCTTCGCGCCGACATCGGAGAATACCTTCTCGATGTCCCCGTCCTTCGTCACGTCGCACGGAAGGAGGAGGGAATCCGGAAGTGTGCTGGTGAGGCTCTCGACGCTCTCCTTCAGCCGCTCACCTTGATACGTGAACGCGAGGCGCATCCCCGCCGCCGACAACGCCTGGGCAATTCCCCAGGCGATCGACCGCTTGTTCGCCACTCCGAAAATGATCCCCGTCCGCCCTTCGAGCAGATTCATTTCCTGCGCCTCCAAAAAGGCGGATGATAGCAGAGAGACGAGAGAGGGGACGCGACGCGAGCGCCGAGGGGCGCGGATCCTCTGATCCGCCTCGATGATCGCGTTCGGAGCGCATCGAGACCATGCCTGTGCGAGAAGCGAAGCCCGCGCGGACAATTTCGGAAGGGACGTCGTTAGCCGGCATTTCTCACAACGTCTGGTCGCGAGGAGGCGGAGAGTGGCTTGGATGCAAGGCGAGCCTCGCTTCATGGCGGGCAAGTTGCTCGCACCATCTCGACGTGGAGGAACGATGAAACACGTCCTGATCATCGCGCTGGCAGCATTCTCGGTTTTCGCATGCCGGCAGGAGCCGCCCGCCGTCGCTGACGCCGGGAAGAGCGAGACGATCGCGCCGACCGCAACCACCGTATCCGCCGAGCCGCTGATCAACCCGCCACCGGAATCGACGACATCCGCGGTCACCACGACCGAGGCCTCTCCGGAGGCCGCCGCGCCCGGTCCGCCTCCCGCCCCTGTCGGGTCGCCGCTCCGGACCATTCCCGAGCCGCGGCCGCGCGTGCCGATTCCCGATACCGCCGTTCCCGAGCCTGGACCGCGAGTGACGCCGGCGAACCGGCCCGTCCCTGCGGGAGAGTCGACCCGGCCCGACATGCCGGAGGTGCCTCCATCCGGCAAGCCGGTTCCCTCTCCTCAGGAGGTCAGCACACCGTCCGGCAACGCTCAGGCTGGCGCGGCAGTGTTCCGGGGGAAGAAATGCACTGCGTGTCACGGCGAGACCGGCGGAGGCGATACCGCCATGGCGAAGAATCTCGGGATCCCACCGCTCGGATCGAGCGAGGTCCAGTCGCTGAGCGACGCGCGTCTCGCGGAGATCATCGCCAACGGAAGGAACCCGAGATCCGCCGCTGCGCACAAGAGCACGAATCTCTCGGCTGAAGAGATCCGCGACGTCATCGCCTGGATCCGGACGCTAGGAGTCTGCGCGGTAGAAACTGTCCTACTGCGAAAGCGGATCAACGGTCCAAATCCGCCCGGATTTTCGGCGAGTAGCCACCGCTACGCACCTCAAATCCGAACGAATTTGGCCTCGTTGCTCCGCTTTCTCGCTACGGACGTTTCTATCGCGCAGACTCCTAGGGAAGTGAAGTGAGATGAATGAGGTGAGTTTGATGATGGACAGGACACGTCTCTGGCTTCCGCTGATCGCTGCGGTCTCGCTGCTGATCGGATGCGGCAGAGAGCTCACCGTTGCGCGGACGGACGCGCAGAGCCAGGCCGCCACCGACTCGGCATCCTCACCCGACGGGTCGGCGACGGAGGAGGGGAAGATGAACATCACCAGTCCGGCATTTCAGGACCACGGCCCGATCCCCGTGAAGTACACCTGCGACGGGAACGACACCATTCCTCCCCTGGAGTTCGAGAACGTTCCTCCCGACGCGAAGTCACTCGCGCTCGTCATGAACGATCCCGATGTTCCTCCCGGAGTCAATCCCACCCGCAACTGGGATCACTGGGTGGTCTACGACATTCCGGCCGACCTTCGTGAGATCAGAGAAGGAGAAGCACCCGAAGGCGTCACCGGAAAGAACAGTTGGGGAAAGAATCAGTACGGAGGACCGTGTCCTCCCGACCGGCAGCACCGCTACTTCTTCCGCCTCTACGCACTCGACGAGTCACTCGACCTCCCGCCGTTCAAGACCGGCCGGCCCGAGGTTCTCGACGCGATGAAGGGACACGTCCTCGCGGAAGCGGAGCTGGTCGGCGTCTACGGACCGAAGAAGAAGTAGGCTCTCGTGAGCTGGAGCCGCGGAGCGTGAGCTTAAGGCCGTGCGAGTCCGCTCGCCGCTCCCTCTGCGTGCTGTGCATCCCGCGCATCGCTCCCCGGCCTGACGCCGGGGAGCGACACGCGCGGATACGTGTTCGGTCTCGGTTCTTATGCCGCGGCGTACGCCGCGCCCTGCGAATCTGCGAACGCGAGATACGGAATCACGAGGACGCCGACGAACGGAACCAGCATCCAGAGGCAGAGCATCGGACTCCTGCCGAGTGCCTTCGAGAGATTCGCCACCAGAACGAACGCCATGATGAGGTTGACGAAAGGAATCAGGAACAGAAGGATCAGCGCCGGATGCAGCTTCGCGGCCTGGAACATTGGGATGAGCTGGAGAATCGGGACCCAGATCATCCAGCCCGGCTCCACGCCCGCCTTTTCGCAGATCCGTTTGTAGCAATAGCAGAAGAACAGATAGAAGACGAGGCTCACCGCGAACAAGATCACCGTAACCATGGGGCTGAGGGTGTTCGTGGGAATCTGGGGTTCGGACTGCAGAAGTGCCAGAAACCTGGTTCTCTCTCTCCTTTCACGCGTCTCCGCGCGATCCAAATGCGCCGCCAGACCACAATCCTGCGGCGGCTTGACCAAATTGGGTTTTTCCGGAGTTGAGAAATTCTACTCTCGACGGCCGTTCTGTACAACGGGAAGAGCCGGGCCCCGGTTCCTCGTTACACGATTCCGTCATGACCGACGAACAGATGCACGAAAGGGCGCTTCAGCACCTTCGGACCGCCTCGCGGGTCCTCTACCTCCTGGCCCTCCTGAAGGCCTTCGGCGCGTTGATCGGCCTGAAGCTGCTGACGGGGCCGGCTGTTCCTCCCGAAGCCGGTGGTTGGTTCGTGCAGGTTCTTCGCGAACATCCTCAGGCCGCTCCGGCCGCGATCATCGTCTGGTACGTCACCATGACCGCGCTGGCGATCGCACTCGGAAGAGCCATCGGCGCACGGAACGAGACCGCCGCGAAGCTCGGATTCTGGTTCGCGCTCGTTCAGATCGCGGGGATCGCGCTGATCACCACGATCCCGCTCGTCGCACTGATGAACGTGGTCCTCGGCGTGGTTCTCTTCACCACGCTTCTCCTCGCCTCCAGCTTCGGCGCATTCGACGAGCCCGCAGTGATCAGCGACGCGAAATGAGCGCGTCGAGGTCGAGCTCTCCGAAGCCGTGAACCACGAGATCGGCGGCGGAAAGATCCTGCTGAATCCGTGCGCGGGGATTCCTCATCCCGACGCAGAACATCCCCGCCGCAGAGGCAGCTCGCACGCCGACCGATGAATCATCGAACGCGATGCACCGCGCCGGAGCAATCCCCAGCCGTTCCGCCGCCAGCAGGTACGCCTCCGGGTCGGGCTTCGGATGACGCACTTCATCTCCCGTCACGATCTCGCGGAAACACTCTTCGACACCGAGACGCGCGACGATGATCTCGATGTAGTCGCGTATCCCCGAGGAGGCGATCGCCAACCGCAGACCCTCGGCGTGCAGCCGCCGGATCGCCTCCACCGCGCCGGGCATCGGAGCGATGCTCCCGCGCTCCACCTCCTCGAGAAAGATTCTGCTGCGCTCCCTCATCAGATCTTCGAGCGGCAGGGTCCATCCGAAATACGACCGCAGCTCGCCCACCTCGTCGCTCAGCCGGATTCCGGAGCGGTTCCGCAACGACTCGGGGAAGCTTGCGTACTCCGATCCCTGAAGCCGGCAGAGCTCCTCGGCGGTTCTGGTGTGCTGTCGTTCGAGATCGACGATCGTCTCGTCGAAGTCGAAAATCGCTGCCGCAAAATGCCGCTGGTCGCTGACGGGGTACTCCATGAGTTGAAATGATATTTGCACTCGACCGGCCTCGTCGTTGAAAATGAGGGCAACAATCCTCGATCGGACGGAAGATCAGAACGGAAATCTCCTCGACATGAGCGACTTCGTCAACGAAGCGTCGTATCCCGAATGGCTTCGGATCGCACGGCCGATCAGTGGCCGGATGAGTGGAGGCGCAGTCACCATCATCGACATCGGCACCGTCGGCGCACTTCTCGAGCACCCCGGCGAGCTCGAGGGAGGGCACGAAGACCGGCTCACGTTCGTATGGCAGGACATTCCGGTGGAAGTGAACTGCGAGGTGACGTTCTCCGACGACGGCTTCTGGAGCATGGACGCGAAACAGACCCTCTTCGAGTCGCAGGTCCGGTTCACCAGCCGCAGCGAATCCCTCTACCGCTTCCTCGATCTTTATCTCGACCGGGTCCGCAAGGCACAGCAGGCGAACGTCGATGGATTGATCGAGCAGAACGTGATCGATCAGAACACGACCCTCTCCGATCTCGGAGAGGCGCGCCGGAGCCGCTCGTCGACCTTCGTCGCTTTTCACCTGAGTGCGGACGGCAGCTGGACTCGCGAGCCGAGCTCCTCGGATCAGCAGCCCGAGGATGGATTCACCCTCTCTTCCACCGAGGACGAAGATCAGATGCGGCTGCTGCGACTTTCCTACGAAGAATCCGACGACGAAGGTCGTCGCATGATTCGCGAATTCGCGAAGATGAGCATTGCCGACCGCGACTCGATGCGGTGATCGTGTAGTGTTCGCAGCACGGCTGTTTCTACCGCGCGAACGCCCAGGGCGTTTTCCAGCCTGAATTCAGAGTCTCATGACCCAACCCCGCCGCATCGACGAAGGTCCCGAACGGCGCCGGGCGCTGGAACTGCTACGCCGGTATGGGCGGAACGCCACTTCCTTCCAGATTCTCGAACCCGATTTCAAGTACTGGTTCCAGAACGACGACACGTGCGTCGGCTATGTCGATACGGGGAGCGCGTGGGTGGCGGCGGGGGCACCGGTCACGGCGGAGGAGAATTTCGCGACGGCAGTGGAAGGATTCGTTGCCGCGGCCGCGGCGGAGGGGCGGCGCGTCGCATTCTTCGCCGCCGAGTCGCAGCTCACCGAGACATCGGGGCTCGCGCACCTCCGGATCGGAGTGCAGCCGTGCTGGCGCCCTTCCTCGTGGCGCGAGAAGATCCGCCGTCACCGCAGCCTCCGGGAGCAGCTCCGGCGCGCGAGAGCGAAAGGGCTGACGGTGGAACGACTGGCTCCCGAGCGCGTGCGCGATCCCGCCGCGCGGAGTGAGCTCGACGGACTTCTCGACGAGTGGATTCGTTCCCGCCCCATGCCGCCGATGGCCTTCCTGGTCGATCTCGCTCCCTTCTCGTTCCCCGAGGAGCGTCGCTACTTCGTGGCGCGGCGGGAGGGACGGGTGGAAGGGATTCTGGTCGCCGTGCCGATCTATCAGAGGAAGGGGTGGCTCTTCGAAGATCTCCTCCGCCGCCCCGGCTCGCCGAATGGTACGACGGAAAGCCTGGTGGCAGCGGCGTTCGAAGCGCTGGCAGAGGAAGGGAGCGAGCACGCGACGCTCGGCCTCGCTCCACTCGCGGGAGACGTCGGCTGGTTGCGGTGGGCGCGCGACTGGATGGGCGGCTTCTACAACTTCCGCGGGGTGTATGGATTCAAGCAGAAGTTCGATCCCGACGAGTGGGAGCCGGTCTACCTCGCGTGGCCACGCGGCCGCAATCAGCTGATGGTCCTCTATGACGCGCTCGCGGCGTTCGCGCGGGGTCACGTCTTCCGTTTTGCCTTCTCCGCACTCTTCCGCGCCCCGTCGATCGTGATGCGCCTCCTCGCTCTCCTCACCATCCCATGGGGACTCGCGCTGGTTCTCGCCGAACCACGATGGTTCCCGAGCCGCGGCGTCCAGATCTCCTGGTTCGTCTTCGACCTTCTCGTCGCGGCCGCCTTCTGGATCCTCGGCCGGGGGTGGAAGTCGCGACTCGCGATGCTCGTCGCCTTCGCTCTCACGCTCGATTTCACGCTCACCCTGATGCAGATCCTCTCGTTCAACGCCGCCCGCGTGCGAAGCGGCGGCGAGTGGCTGGTGATCGTCATCTCTCTCTTCGGCCCAGGGCTCGCCGCGGCAATCCTCTGGTCCGGCGTCTGGCATCGGAGCCGCTGATGGCGGACCCTGATGCAAGGTTTCCGCAGCGGAGCCACCCGAGGTAGGATGACCGAGCATGCCCGACGAAATTCTGGAGGTTCTGGTTCGTTTCCACCGCGACTTCGTCGCGCCTGACCTCGCACGGATCGAGAATCGTGTCGACGCACTCCAGAGCAACGTCACCTCGATGCGAGACGACATGCTTTCGCATTTCGATGCGGTCTACAAGCGGCTCGATCAGCATGGAGACGAGATCCAGGCACTCAGAGCCGGCATGCAACGGCTCGAGAGCCGGATGGAGAGACTCGAGACCCGGATGGAGACAGTCGAGACCCGAATGGAGAGACTCGACACTCGCATGGACGGACTCGACACCCGAATGGAGAGACTCGACACCCGAATGGACGGACTCGACACCCGAATGGACGGACTCGACACCCGAATGGACGGACTCGACACCCGAATGGACGGACTCGACACCCGAATGGACGGACTCGACACCCGAATGGAGAGACTCGACACTCGCATGGACGGACTCGGAGGCTCGATGCGCGATCTCCGTTCGGAGATGATCGAGCTCCGAGGCCGAATGGAGCAGCTCGAGCATCGAATTTCGATCCTTGAAACGCAGACCGCGGCAATCGACGAGGCTCTTCGCAACTCGGTTCAGCCGGAGATCGAAGCGCTCCGAATTCGCGTCGCGGAGATCCAGACCCGGATGGACCAGCTCGAAGCACGGCTCTGACTCGCTGAAGCAGTTGGGTCGGCGCTCGCGTCCGACCGCGACGCCTGACGTTCCGCCAATCCGTCGCTTCTCGCGAATCCCGAGCGACCGAGACCGTCGTACCAGCGGCCTGTCTACTACGTTGCATCCAGGCTGCTCTCCGCCTTCTCGCGACGAGACGGTGTGAGAAATGCGGGCTGTGCCACAATATCCGCCCATGAAACCCTCGCTCGTCACCCTCGCTGCTCTCCTCCTCTTCACCACCACCGCGTTCGCACAGGAGCCACCCACCATGCCGCAGAAGTTCGAGAAGTCGATCGAAGCCGTCATGCCTCAGGTCATCCAGTGGCGGCGGGACATCCACGAGCACCCGGAGCTGAGCAACCGCGAGCTCCGCACCTCGAAGCTCGTCGCCGAGCACCTGAAGAGTCTCGGCATCGACGTCCGCACCGGCGTCGCACACACCGGAGTCGTCGGCGTACTGAAGGGGGGAAGCCCGGACCCGTCATCGCGCTTCGCGCGGACATGGACGCACTTCCGGTGGTCGAGCAGGTCGATGTGCCGTTCGCTTCGAAAGTGCGCACCACCTACGACGGCCATGAGGTCGGCGTGATGCACGCCTGCGGTCACGACACGCATGTCGCGATCCTGATGGGCGTCGCGAAGGTCCTCGCCGAAAACCGCGCCGAGCTTCCCGGCACGATCGTCTTCCTCTTCCAGCCTGCCGAAGAAGGAGCGCCGGCGGGAGAGGAAGGGGGCGCCGAACTGATGGTCAAGGAGGGTGCGCTCCGGAATCCCCGGCCTGAAGTCGTCTTCGGGCTGCACGTCTCGTCGCTCTATCCGGTGGGAACGTTCGCCCTCCGTCCGGGCAGCCTCCTCGCCGCGGTCGACTCTCTCCACATCAGCGTCCACGGAAAACAGACCCACGGCGCGTACCCGTGGCGCGGCGTCGACCCGATCGTCGTCTCCTCGCAGATCATCCTCGGGCTGCAGACCATCCCCAGCCGGCAGCTCGACTCCACCATCGCTCCCGCCATCGTCACCATCGGCGAGATCCACGGAGGAGTGCGCAACAACATCATCCCCGACGACGTCGAAATGGAGGGAACCCTCCGCTCCCTCGACGACGGTATGCGGAACCAGATTCACGAACGGGTGAAGCGTACCGCCGAGCGGATCGCCGAGAGCGCCGGAGCCACCGCAGACGTGAAGATCACCCCCGGCTATCCGGTCACCTACAACGATCCCGCCCTCACCGGGAAGATGATGCCGGTACTGAAAGACGTCGCCGACGAGATCAGCATCATCCCTCCGGTCCTCGGCGCCGAAGACTTCTCCTTCTTCGCGAAGGAAGTCCCGGGGCTCTTCTTCTTCATCGGAGTCACACCGAAGGGAGAGAATGCCGACGAAGCCGCACCGAATCATTCGCCGCGCTTCTATGTCGACGAGTCAGGGCTCGTCTACGGAGTCCGCGCAATGACCGAGCTGGTACTGAATTACGGAAATCGGGGCTAGCCGTGGGCTAGGAGTCTGCGCGGTAGAAACTGTCCTACTGCGAAAGCGGATCAACGGTCCAAATCCGCCCGGATTTTCGGCGAGTAGCCACCGCTACGCACCTCAAATCCGAACGAATTTGGCCTCGTTGCTCCGCTTTCTCGCTACGGACGTTTCTATCGCGCAGACTCCTAGCCCACCTCGAAAGAGTGCGATCCCCGCCGGGTCGGAGGATGCGACCGCAGGATCTCAGTCTCTCTGGTGCGACGCGGGGCGCAGCAACCGCTGGAACGGCACCCGGATCGTCCCCTCTTCGGAGTCGAAGATTGCGGTTCCCTGTACCGTCGCCGGAAAATCGCCGGCTGCTCTCCCGCCGTACGAATAGGCATCGACGGAGAAGCGGACGTAGTCCGTCACGTGCGGTGGGATCGGGCGGTTGAACAGAGTCGGCTGCCGGCGGAGCACGTAAGGAGAATCGGACGTCGTCCGCAGCTCGACCCGTTTCAGGACGACCGGCTCTTCGCGGATGTTCTTGACTGCCAGCTCGAACTGGATCGAGAGATATCCGGCGTGCTCGAGCTGGAAGACCGGAGTCGAGACCTGGGCGATGTCGACTTCGGGATGGATCTGCTGAACGCCATGGCTCGCGCAGCCGGAGAGTGCGAACGCGAGCAGGACGAGTGCGAGTGGAACGAGTCTCGTACGCATGGGACCTCCTCCCGGCCGATGCCGACACCATCCTGCACCTTTCGTCCGGATGCGTCCAGATCCACGCGCCGGCGAAACGCGCGTTACTCCGGGCGGCTATGCGCCTCGAGCCATTCACCCGCACGACTCTCCAGGATATCGAGGGGAAGTGCGCCTGAACCGAGAACGAAGTCGTGGAACGCACGGATGTCGAATCGATCGCCGAGCGTCGACGACGCGCGCCGGCGCAGCTCCTGGAATTTCAGCTCGCCGATCTTGTACGCCAGCGCCTGACCGGGCCAGACGATATAGCGGTCGATCTCCACTTCGATGTCGTGCGAAGCCTTCCCGGCGTTCTCGACGAAGTAGTCGATCGCCTGCTGGCGCGACCATCCCTTCCAGTGCATCCCGGTGTCGACGACCAGCCGGATCGCACGCCAGATCTCGTACGTGAGCCGGCCGAACTTCGCGTATGGATCGCGGTACAGACCGAGCTCCTCGCCCAGTGACTCGGCGTACAGACCCCATCCCTCGACGTACGCCGTGTTGCCGGTGTCGTGACGCCGAAACTCGGGGACATTCTCCATCTCACCAGCGAGGGCGAGCTGCAGGTGATGCCCCGGGACCGCTTCGTGGAGGGTCAGGGCTTCCATTTCCCAGCGAGGTCTGGACGGGAGATCGTAAGTGTTCGCGAAGAAGTAGCCCGGACGCCCGGCGTCGACCGATCCCGGATAGTAGTACGCGGTGGTCTGGCTCTTCTCTGCGTATTCGGGAACCGGAAGGACGCCGTACGGAAGTCGCGGCAGCTTGCCGAAGAGGCGCGGCAGTTCCGGATCGATCCGCTTCGCGATGTCGCGGTAGGCGACCAGGAGTGCTTCCTTTTCGGTGAAGAAGAACCGGGGGTCGCTGCGGAGAAACCGGAAGAACGCCTCCATGTCGCCGTCGAACTCCGTTCCCTCCTTGACCCGCACCATCTCGTCCCGAATCCGTGCGACTTCCGAGAGCCCGATGTCGTGAATCTCGTCGGGCGACAGATCGGTGGTCGTAGTCACTTTCGCGCGATAGCGGTACCAGTCACGCCCTTCCGGGAGATCGGAGAGGGCGATGCTCTCGCGCGTCTTCGGCAGATATTCGCCGGTGAAAAACTCCGCGAGCTTCCGGTAGGCCGGGATGACCCGCCGGGCGAGGGCGTCCGCTCCCTCTTTCTTCAGCCGCTCCTGATCGGCTTTCGACACCGAGGCCGGGAAGCGCGCGAACGCGAGCCGGTAGATCGGCGCGTCGTGAGGATCGCCGACGATCTGGCTTTCGATCTGTGCGGGGACATCGCGCAGCGTGATCTGCGGCGGCGTGATTCCCGACTCCAGGCCGCGCCGCATCAGATCGATGGTCTGATCCACCACCGGGGCAAAGGATTCGAGCCGCGTGATCAGGTCCTCGAAGTCTTTCGTCGAGGCGAGAGGGGTGAGCTGGATCAGGTTCGCCACGTCCTGCTGCAGCCCCTGCATCTGGTTGATCGGGAAATACTCCTCGCGGAACCGCTCTCCTTCCACCGCGCTCTCCACCAGGTGTGCGAAGAGATCGCGATTGAGCTTGTCGGTGGCGGAGAGCTTCTCCCGGTCGATCGAAGTGAGCGCGCCGAGGACTTCGCGCATGTGCGCACGGCGCCGGTCGTACGACTCCGGCGACTCGTCCGGCCATCGGTCGTTGTAGCGCCGGTCACCGACGAACGTCGCGAACGTGGGGTACTCGCGCAGAGTCCACTCCCACTCCCGTTCGAAAAGCTCATGAAGCTGTTCGGTCTCGGTTTTCAGGGGCGTGTCGACGCTCATCGGAAACCTCCTCTGATCGGATGATGGGGCACCTTACCGGCACCAGCCCGGGCGTGCAATGGCTGAACCATCGCTTCGTACGCGGGTTCGGCTCGAGGCGAGAAGGAGGAGGAGGTTGGAGGCGACGGTCGGAATCGAACCGACGAATAAAGGTTTTGCAGACCTCTGCCTTACCACTTGGCTACGTCGCCAGACCGGGCGCAGTCTAATGAACGACTCCCGGGGCGTCAATATTCGCGGGCGGAGCGCGGCGAGAAGCCGGCGAAACCCGCGTCGTTTCGCCGGAGCGTCCGACAGGTCCGACAGGAAGTCATAACCTCTCGCCATGACGTGCGCAACAGAAACTTTGTTCTGATCTTGTTCGCTACGCAGAATAAAAGACGGCGAGTCGCTCGATTTTCAGAACGTTATTCTCACCTGGTCGTGTACCGCAACGACAGACGCACCTCGCGCCCCGCACTCACACGGTCGACGGCGCCCGCTTCGGCGAGAGGGAGCTCGCCGGACGCGAGCCGCGTCTGCCGCTCGAGCACCGAGCGCCGGTCCGCCACGTTGAGGATCTGGAGGTCGAGACGGAAGGGGTGATCGCGCAGCGGCCACTGGTGACCGACGCCGAGATCGAACCGCGGCCCTGCGCCGACGGTGGCGTATCCCACCGGCACGTCGATCTCACCGACCGATGGATCGCGGTACGACACCAGCCACGGCACGCGCGTTCCTCCATCGCCGTGCGCGACGAGACCGAAGTCGAGGCCGACGAACGGCACGTGCAGCAATCCGCTCACGCCCCACGCGATGCCGTTCCCTGCGGGCCTCGCCACCCACGCATCGTTTCGCCCCCAGAGCATCTCCGCGAGCGACGCGCGCGCGGTCGGTGCCAGATCGGCCGACCCATCCACACCTCTCCACGTCGTCCACGCCCGGAGCATCCATCCGCTCGAAAGACGCTTCGTCACGTCGAAGCGGACCTGCTGAAAATCTTCGCGTCCCTCGACGTTCCGGATCACCTGATCCACCACCGGAACGCTCCCCGGCCGGAGGACGTAGCGCGGGAGCTGCCACGAGATCCCGTCCGGCGTGGTGCCGGAGAGGATGCCATCGGCCTCGAAGTCCTGCCGGTCGTACGCTCCTCCCCCGCCGCTCTTCTCGAACCGCGGTGCGATTGCTCGTGCGAAGCGTCGCCCGGTCCAGTGAATCCCCGCAGTGAAATCGCGCGAGATCTCGAATTCGCCGCCGAGGAGTATCTCGTCAGTGCGCGGGAGCTCGAGGCCGCGACCGATGCGGAGAGACGGCGAGGACGGACGTTCGGGGTCGAAGAGATTCCCGGGAGTGGCTGCGCCGAAATTCAGCTCGTCCTGGTCCGGTACGCCATCTCCATTCGAGTCGCTCCACGGCACGAACGCCGAGGATGGCCGGCCGGGGAAGACGCGCTCGTCGAATCGCCCGGCATAGCGGGACCACGATGCGATGAGCACCGTCCTGCGGGTCGACCCCACCGTGGAGGTGAGAGAGAGGCGGGGAGAGACCGCCGTTGCAGTCCGGCCGGGCTCCGCGGCGACGAGATCGTGCGCCGCGACCCACGGCGTCGCATTGGTGCTTCCGGCAAGCGCGATCCTTTGCCGGTCGATCCGAAGCCCCGCGGAAAGGGCCACGTTTTCAGTTTCGAAGACGTCGCCGACGACTGCGTGATCGTAAGTGAATCGTCCGGCGAGCTGCGAAGGCTGGGCCGCCTCCGCGATCAGCCGGTCACCTTCGATGATGCCTGTCACACCATCCCCGGCGATGCCGAACGCACGGTGCTCGCCGAGCTTCCGGCGTCCGAGCTCGAGCTCGATGCGGTGAAAATGCGAACCTCGCCCGGCGGTTCCTTCGACGGCGACGACGGCCGCGGTTTGAGAGGATCTCGAGTCATTGTTCGAGCTTCCTCCGGTGCGACGGCCGTCGACGATCATTCCGCGGGATGCGGAGAGCGGGGTGCGGTCCGTCTCGACGCTCGCTGCGGACCACCGCCCGGACGCGAGCCATCCCGATCCTAAGAGATGCGCCCCCCGTGCGCTGAGGATCTCCGCATCATCGTCGAGATCGAAGGCCGACTCGACGCTTCGGAGAGCGCCCGCGCCGACGGGAATCTCATCCCGCTGCGACTTGCGGAACAGGAGTGTCGCGGAGTCGCTTTTCCCCGGTTCGAAGTCGACTCGCACGTCGGCGTTCCCGATCCCACCCTTCGCAATTCGCAGAGTCTCCCCGTCGCCCGGACGAAGCTCGTGCCGCACTTCGTGGCGGGCGAGACCGACCCACCACCACGATCGCTCCGGCACCAGTGTGCCGCCCCACTCGACCGCGGCGTCCACTGCGTACCGGAGCCGCCCGATCGGGTCGTGCGCCGCCGAGCCACCGCCCGTTCCACGTCCCAGCGAGAGCGCCACCGAGCCTGAGCGCTCCTCGGTTCCCCGACGGGTCGAGAGCTCGATCACCGCGCCCGCCGTCGGCCGCTCGGGATCGGAACCCGCCGCATTCAACCGAAGCTCCTCACCGAGAGCGGGCGAACCGATCCACCATGGGACGGTTCCTCCGGTCGTGCCGTTCAGTTCCGTTCCGTCATAGAGCCACGTCGCCGAGCCCTCGGGTGCGCCGAGTGAACTGAATCTGAGATCGTCTTCGCCGAACCTTCCCCAGAACGTGACGAGAGAAGGAGCCTGCTCGATCCAATCCGGAAGCAGCGGCTGCACCGGGAGTGATTCGAGCTCCGCTCTCGGTATCGTCGTCCCCACTCCCCTGCGGCTCCGGTCGAGGATCGCCGGCGCGGCGGTGGTGGTGATCGTCTCTTCCAGATCCGAACGGCGAAGGATGAACTGCAACGTGGTCTGGTGATCCGGGGCGATCGCGATGCTCGTCCGGATCATCGTGGTGTAGCCGGGCGCCTGGGCCATCATCGAAAACTTCCCGGGCGGAAGCTCGAAGATCTCGATCACACCGGAGGCGTCGGTCCTGGCTCTCCGGATCACGGCGTCGCCTTCGATCACCACGGTGGCGCCGGCGATGCGGGATCCGTTCTCCGTCCGCACCACTGCCCGTACGCTCCCGAATCCGAGCCCTCCTCGGGCTGCCGGAACGACGAAAACGAGAACGGCCACCACCGCCGGAACAATGCGCCACAACATCTCCGGGAGTCTACACAGCGCGCCGCGCTTTCGGAACGTGGTCTGCGCATCACCACGCGATGCGATCGCGCACATGGGTCTCCGCATGGAACAACGAGAGGGACCGCTTCGTTGCAGCAGCGGGAAGGAGAGCGGAGTCCGGAAGGCTTCTGCGAGGCAGACTCCGCATGAGTGTACGCCGGTTGGCAGCATTCTGGAACCTTCGTATCGCGCCAAACTAAATCTGACCGAAGGGAGAATCGTCGCGCCAAAAAGAATCTGACCGGGGCATCCTCTGCGGGGGAGGGTGCGATGAAGGCGAAAGATCGACACGAACAGGCACGGCGACTCTCGGAACGATACCGGAAGGCAGGGCGGAAGGAGAAAGCGATGATCCTCGACGCGTTCTGCATGGCAGCGGGGCTGAACCGCAAGTATGCGATCTCATTGCTCCGCAACCCGCCTGAGAAGAACGGCCGGAGGCGGGGACGACCTGGACGGAAGAAGAAGTATTCGGCCGCGGTGATCGACGTGCTCGAGGGCATCTGGGAAGCGGCCGATTATCCATGGTCGGTGAGGCTCAAATCGATGCTCCGGTTGTGGCTGCCGTACGTGAAGAATCTATCCTCAGAGGTCGAGCAGGCCGTGCTCGAGATCAGCCCACGATCGATCGACCGCTACCTGCGAGAGCGGCGGACGGCGGATCGGCGGAAGCTCTACGGTCGAACCAAGCCCGGCACGCTTCTCAAGCATCACATCCCGATCCGCACCGATCGGTGGGATGTCCAGGATCCCGGCTGGTGTGAGATCGATCTGGTGTCGCACTCCGGGCCGTGTGCCGATGGCGAGTTCGCCCACTCACTGAACTTCACCGACATCCACTCGACATGGACCGAGACCCGGGCGGTTCTGAGTAAAGCCCAGACCGGTATCGTCGCGGCGATCGAATGGATCCGGGTTGCACTGCCCTTCCGTCTTCTCGGAATCGACTCTGACAACGGCAGTGAGTTCATCAACGGTCATCTCTATCGGTACTGCCTCCGCAACAAGGTTCAGTTCACCCGGGGACGGCCGTACAAGAAAGACGACAACGCGCACATCGAGCAGAAGAACTGGACCCACGTCCGACGGCTCGTAGGCTGGGAGCGGATCGATACCCGTGCGGCCGTGGACGCGTTGAACGATCTCTATGCGAAGGAGTGGCGGCTGATGATGAACCTGTTTCAGCCCTCGGTGAAGCTCATCCGGAAGGAACGAATCGGCTCTCGTACACGGCGCGTCTACGATGCGCCCCGCACGCCCCTCGATCGCCTCCTCGCCGACAATCCGCGTTCTCCCGAGCTCGCCCGTCTCGCTGCGCTCCGTGCGACGCTCAACCCCTTCGAACTATCCGACATCATCGAACGAAAGCTCGCCCGCGTTCACCACCTCAACGGAAAAAGCTCGACGCGAGCACGCTCTCTGAACCGTCGCACCCCCTCCTCGATCCTCCCCCTCGAGGGGGAGGACGCCACCACCCCGAGGTCCACCGATGCCAGCGTCTAAGAAGCCAAACCAACGACCCCCTTCGGTCAGATCCAATCTGACGCGACGATCCCCCCTAAAGTCAGATTTTAATTTGACGCGACAGGCCTTGACCTTCCACCCCGCCGTTGCGATAATTGGACGGATGCTGGGTCACAATAAACAGCTATTTTTCAATAGCTTACGAGAGATGACACCTTGGACGACCGGATCAAAGAACTTCTGAAGGAGCTCGGAAACGCCATCAATGATTCGATCTCTTCTTCGGAAGCGGTCAATCAGCAGATCCAGCGGATCCGCGACCACGGCTACAACCTCTACGTCTTTCTCGACGCCACGATCGGTCTCGACCGTGAAGGGGAGGATTCGGGGAACCTCGAGCCGCAGCGGTCGCCGGAGATGGCGGTCGTGCCGCGACGAGCCCGCCATGAAGTTCAGTTCCGGATCGACATGAAGGATCTGACATTCCTTCGTTCGGTCGGAATCGATCCGACCCGCAAGGTCCGCTCACCGAAGCGAGTCGCTTCGGACAAACCCTCCGAAGAGTGAACCTCTACGACCTTTCTCCCGCGGAGCTCGAGCATCGGCTCGAAGATCTCGTCACGCCCTCTTACCGGATCCGCCAGGTCGAGGAGTGGATGCACGTCCGGGGTGCCGCATCGTTCGAGGAGATGACGAGCCTTCCTCTTTCCATGCGCGAGGAGCTGGCCGCGCGCGACTCTCTCGCGGCTCCCGCAGTCCGCGAGATCACCCCGCCGGCACCGGACGGCAGCGAGAAGTTCCTCTTCACTCTCGAGGACGGGGGACTGATCGAGGCGGTCTACATGCCGATGGGCGACCGCACCACGCTCTGTCTCTCCTCGCAGGCCGGCTGCGCGGTCGGATGCACGTTCTGCGTGACCGGTTTCTTCGGCCCGGGACGGAATCTGACTCCGTCGGAGATGGTCGGACAGGTGAATGTCATCCGTCGCGCAAAGAAGATCGATCCCGAGCGACTCAACCTCGTCTTCATGGGGATGGGCGAGCCGCTGCTGAATCTCGAGAACGTCCGCAAGGCGATGGAGATCTTCAGCCGCACCATCTCGCATCGTCGGATCACTCTTTCGACCGCTGGAATCGTCCCGGGAATCGAGGATCTCGCCAGGCTGGAGAAGCGGCCGAACCTCGCCATCTCGATCAATGCACCGGATGACGCGAGACGCGCGGAGATCATGCCGATCACCACGAAGTACCCGCTCGCCGGCCTGATCCGCGCATTGGAAGCGTTTCCTCTGGAGCGGGGCCGCGAGATCACCATCGAATACGTCCTCCTCGCCGGGTACAACGACTCGGATCGGGACGCCGCCTCTCTGGCGCGACTCATCCGCGGTCTTCGGGCGAAGGTGAATGCGATTCCGTTCAATCCGGATCCTCACCTCCCGGATTGGATGAAACGGCCCGATGAAACCGCGATCGACCGCTTCGCCGGATCTCTGGTGCGCCATGGAGCACGGGTGACGGTCCGCCGATCGAAGGGGCTCGACATCGCAGCCGCCTGCGGACAACTCCGCGGGAAGACGGAGAGGCGCCGCCGGAGCTGAACGAAGGCGGAGACGTTGGGCGGCAGAGCTGCCCGTCGAAATAAGGCCCTCCCCGCAGTCTTCTCTCTTGCTTCCGTTTTCGAATCGAGCGAGAATTCCCGACCACCAACGAATTTCCAATAGTACGGCGGCGAAGACCTTCACCTCGTCTTCGTGCCGGATTTGAGGTCTGGTGCACGAGTGCCACCCGGGAAGGGGCACTCCATTCTCGCGATCTTGATGGGAAACAGAGGCTTCGGCCGTTCCGCAGGCGATCGAGTCGACCGGCTCACCGGGCGGAGAGGATCCATCCGTCGCGCCCTCATTCTGTTGGTCCTCCTTTCAATGACTGCGTGCGCGCGGGTCGCACCCCGGCACGAGAAACTCAATGTCCTGCTGATCACCATCGACACGGTTCGCGCCGATCACGTCGGCGCATGGGGCGGCAGCACCGCGCAAACTCCTGCAATCGACGCTCTGGCGAGGTCAGGAACCCGTTTCGCCGATGCGATGACTGCCGTACCTCTGACCCTCCCGTCACACGCAACCATTCTCTCCGGCGAGATTCCACCGGATCACGGAGTCCGGAACAACGGGTACGGATCGTTTCCCGGCGACCGCCCGACGCTGGCCACGCGATTCACTGCCGCCGGATACCGGACCGCAGCTTTCGTCGGGGCATTCGTCCTCGACCACCGCTTCGGTCTCGCTCGAGGATTCGCCACCTACGACGACGCAATCGACCGACGACCCGATCTGATCAGCAACTTCGAGGCGGAACGCCCGGCGAACGTGGTCGTCGACCACGCTCTCGCCTGGCTGTCGCGATCCGACGCGCGTCCGTTCTTCGCCTGGGTGCATATGTACGACGCGCACGCTCCCTACACACCGCCGGAGCCATTCAGGACCGAGTACAGGGACCACCCCTACGACGGCGAGATCAGTTTCGTCGATTCACAAATCGCACGGCTGGTCGAACGGCTCGATCGCTCGGGAGTGAGAAGGAACACGCTCATCGTGGTGCTCGCCGACCATGGCGAAGCACTCGGCGAGCATGGAGAGCTCACGCACGGCCTCCTTCTGTATGAGCCGACGATACGGGTCCCGCTGCTTTTCAACGCGCCGGGACACGTGCCGTCCGCTCTCGTCCTCCAGACTCCGGTCAGCCTCGCAGACGTCGCTCCGACGATCGTCTCACTGGCCGGTATCGGACCTCTCGTAGGCCAACTAGACGGTCGCGATCTCTCTCCGGCGATCCTTGCCCGGACCGAACCTCCTTCCCACACGCTTTATGCGGAGACGGAGTACCCGACGGTGTTCGGGTGGAGCGACCTCGCCACCATCCGGCAGGGCGGATCGAAGTACATCGAAGCTCCGACTCCGGAACTCTACGATCTCTCATCCGATCCGCATGAAAGTGTGAACCTCCGCACGGAGCGAAGACGCGAGGCGAACAGCCTCAAAATCGAGCTCGCCTCTCTCCGCAAATCTCGAGCGCTTTCACCGCCTCCCGCAATGGACGCCGAATCAGCGGCAAAGCTCGCGAGCCTCGGATACGTGGGAAGTCTCCCCGCTCGCAATGGCTCCGGCCGCGACCCGAAGGAAATGGTCCCGCTCTTCCGCGAATTCGAGCAGGCGACGTGGGCCATGAACGAGCACCGGCTGCCCGCGGCGATCGCCGCGTTCGAACGGCTGGTGAAGGACGATCCGGCCAACCCGGTCTTCCGCGGCAGCCTCGCGCGCGCCCTGCGTCAGCACGGGGAGCTGGATCGTGCGATCGAGCTGTACCGGGAAACGATCGCCCTCAACCCCGACGATCCGGAGGCCTGGTACAACCTGGCCGTTGCTTTTCAGGAGGCGGGCCGGAGTGCGGAAAGCACCACCGCGATCGAGGAGGCGATCCGCCGCGACCCCGGGCGTCCGGAAGCGCACAACACCCTCGGAATCGCCCTGGCAGCGAGCGGAAAGGGCGACGACGCAATCGCGCAGTTCGAGGAGGCTCTCCGGATCGACCCACAAAATGCGCACGCCTGGAACAACCTCGGGAACGTCTACCGGGGCAACGGAAAGCTCGACGAGGCAGAGAAGGCGTACCGGCGCGCCATCGAGATCTCACCGTCTTACGCCGACCCGCTCAACGGCCTGGGAGCTCTCGAAGTGCAGCGCGACCGGCCGCGATCCGCCATTCCCCTCTTCGACCGCGCCATCGCCCTCGCCCCTTCCGATCTCGAGATTCTTCTCAACCGGGGAATCGCCCTGGAGATGCTCGGCGAGCGCGACTCCGCCATCGCACAGTACCGGCAATTCATCGATGCAGCCGGAGATCGCCCCGAATACTCCGAACAACGCAGCGCCGCGAATCACCTGCTGGCCCACCTCAGTGGCGGGACCACTCGAACCCAGCTTCGCAACCCTGGAAATGCAGTCCAACCACAATGAACCCGAAAGGGTGCAAAGGAGAGTCGAATATGTCCAGGTCCAGACCGATGGTCAGGTTCCCCCTCTTCATCGCGTTGGTTTTCCTACTCTCGTGGCCGATCACCTCGCAGGCACAGACTGCGAGCGGCAATCTCGAAGGACGGGTGATCGACAGCAGCAATTCAGCATTACCCGGCGTCACGGTCATCGCCACCAATTCGGCCACCGGAGTGACACGCAGTGACGTCACCGGCGACGACGGATCGTATCGGTTCGCGGCGATCCCGGTCGGCACCTACAAGGTTTCCGCGGAGCTCTCGGGCTTCGGAAAATTGATCATGACCGACGTCGTGGTCAACGTCGCGTCGACCCGTATGCTCGATCTCACGCTCAAGCAGGCGGCAGTCGAAGAATCCATCACCGTGACCGCAGAGGCGCCGCTGGTTGCGGACACCGCATCCATCGGCACCGTCGTGAGCCGGAAAGAGCTGGAGAATCTTCCGCTGAATGGTCGCCAGTTCGCGAATCTCGGTTCTCTCGCCCCGGGAACCCAGCTGTCGGTCAATTCCGATCCGACCAAGCCGGGACAGCTCACCATCGCGATGAACGGCGGCAGCGGCCGTAACGTCAACTTCATCATCGACGGCGGCGACAACACCGACGATACGATCGGCGGCGCCCTCCAGAACTTCAACCTCGAAGCGGTCCAGGAGTTCAACATTCAGACCCAGCAGTACAAGGCCGAGTACGGACGCACCACGGGCGGCGTTCTCACGGTCGTCACCAAGACGGGTACCAACCAGTTCGAAGGAAGCGCTTACGGCTTCTTCCGCGACAAGAGTCTCAACGACAAGAGCAGGAGTGAGGAGCTCGCCGGAATCAGCAAGCAGGCGTACCAGCGCAAGCAGTACGGACTCTCGTTCGGCGGACCGATCGTGCGCGACCGGGCCCACTTCTTCATGACCTGGGAAAAAACCGGATCTCCTAACAGGTGTGTAGCAGAGTTCATAGGCCGAGAGGATGGAATGCGATTGCTGACGTACAGAGGAACGCCATTGCGATCAGAGCTTCCGCGGTGTGAAAGCCGAAAGCGCGGTGACTGAGCATTCGGATCTTGTTGTTGCAGCCTTCAGCAACTGCATTCGTGAGTCGATACTCGAAGTAACGGCGGATGCCAGGCCATTTCGCCGCGACGGTTCGCGCGAAGCGAACGAGGGGTTGAATGCGGCTATGAACCGCGGACTGATACCAGCGCTTGAACCGTCGATCAGCTTGGCGGACGGACGAGGAGTCATAGATGTCCTGAAAGGATTCCTTGACCAGGTAACTGCGAAAGAGGGTGTGATTCATCCGCGCGAGCTCCGAGAGTTTCGCCTCCTCGGCATCACGCAGGTTCCAGGGGTTCTTCAGGAGGACGAACCGAGTGGATTTGAGAGCGGAGCGCTCCTCGCCGGTGGCCTTTCGCATCTCGTCCCGCCTCACCTGATCGATCGCATTCCCGAGGAGTTGGACCACGTGGAACCGATCGAAAACGACCTCGGCGTTCGGCAGTCGGTCGCGAACAGCTTTCTCGAAGGCCGCGCTCATGTCGATGCTCACCAGACGGATTCGCGCGCAGCGCTCGGGGCCGAGCAGATCGAACAGCCCGTCGAGAACCTCTGCACTTTTACCCTTCGCCGCCCAGATCATCTGCCCGGTCTCGTGGTTCGTGACCACGGTCATGAACTTCTTCGGCCGCCCCCAGCAGATCTCGTCGATGCCGATCCGGGTCAGATTCTCGAGCGCGTTCGGGTCGCGTTTTTCGGCAACCACTCGAGCGGCGATCCGTCCGGCCGTGAGCCAGCTGACCTTGAAGTACGCCGAGACCGCGGTTTGATTGGATCGCTGCAGAAACCAGGCAAGCTCGTCTTCGAACGCGCGGGTGAACATCGAACCAGGCCGTGCCCACGGAACCGCGGCCGTTCGCACCCCGCAGCGGCGGCAACGCACCCGCGGCAGATCCGCCCGCAGCATCACCCGGCATCCCCAGAGGCCGAGATGACGCCATTCGCGATGCTTCATCACCGTTCCGTGAAGCTCGGGAGCAACCCGTCCGCACCCTCCGCACCGCGGACGTCTCCACGTTGGACTCACGTCGAGATAGAGACTCCGAGCTTCGAACCGAACCCCGCGAACCGTTACGTTTGCCATGTTGAGCAACTTCCGGAACAATGTCGTCAGGCGCACCGTGCCTGTCCTCCCCGTGTCTTGGTTTCATCGACTACAGACTACGGGAAATGGGCAGCACGGTTCGCCGATTCCAACCTGCTATCGCTGCTTCGATCTTCACCTCTCCACGAGCAGCGACTTTCGGGGCTCCTTCAGATCCTTCCGCGACGGCGGGGCAAGTTGTGGGAACGGCGGAAAACGCGGCGGCCGGGTGGCGGCGTTTTCCGCGGTTTCCACAACTTCGCTTTCCGAACGCTTCGGCGAACACCGACTTGCTCCTCGAAAACAGCCGCGTCGCCGTTCCTGCATGCCTCCGACAATCATTCCGCACCTACACACCTGTTAGGAGAACCAAAAAACCGACCGCGACACCGCGTACACCGTCGATACGGGAGGAATCTTCCCCGAGTTCGACGGCCGCTCGTACGGTCTTCCGTTCAGCGACGAGCTCGGGACGGCAAAGGCCACGTACGACATCTCTGCCAAGCAGTATCTTCAGGTCCGCTACGGCTACCAGAAGAACAGCGACAAATACGGCGCCAGCTCTCTCGCGACACCGAGCGCACTCGGGACCGTATCCAACAACTACAAGTCGATCCTCGGCGGCCATACCGCACAGGTCGGCCACGACATGCTCAACGACGCGCTGTTCCAGTGGACTCGCTTCGACAACACCATATCGGCCGACTCCAATGACCCTAACCTCTACTTTCCGTCGGGAGTCGTAACCGGCCAGAACGTGAACACGCCGCAGTCCACCCATCAGGAGAAGGCGCAGTTCAAAGACGATTTCAGCTGGTCCACCAATCTCTTCGGACAGCGGCACGACTTCAAGACTGGTGCGAATTACATCCACGAACCGATTCTCGGCGGCGACTTCTCGACCGGCCTCAATGGACAGTAAGCGATGCTGAATGACAGCATCGATTCCCCGGTCACCGACATCACGGTGTACGGCGGCTTCTTCGGCGATCACACTCCGGTCGATCAGTACAACGCCTACGTTCAGGATGACTGGACGGTCAACGACCGCCTGATTCTGAATCTCGGGCTCCGCTACGATCTCTGGACCGGATTCGATCTGAACCAGACTTCGAATCCGATCTGGCAGGAGCTCTCGACCCAGACCACCTACAACGAGTACTACCTGCGCGATTTCCAGGGTGGCAAGGGCGGTCAGCTGAAGAATGACAAGAACAACTGGGGACCGCGACTCGGCTTCACATACGACCTGAATGGATCCGGCAAGCACATCGTTCGCGGCGGATGGGGAATCTACTACGACTTCCCTTATACCAACGCGACGATCCTCTTCCCCGCGGCCGCGGTGCAGTCCAATTACGGTGTCGCGTACAACGTGCACGACTCGAACGGCATCCGGAATCCGGACGGCACGTTCTTCCGTCCGGGACAGCCGCTCCCTCCGAACACGCTGCCGGGGCTCGGCTCCTTCCCTCCGAACGAAGTCGCCTCGCCGACTCTCGCGACTCCGAAATCGACCCAGGCGTCGCTCGGCTACTCGTGGGAGGCGACGTCATGGCTCGGCCTGACCTTCGATGCGGTCAGCATTCGGTACCGTGATCTCCCGTTCCGGTTCCGTGCGAACCCGACGCTGGACGCAAACGGCAACCCGATGGCCGACCGCCGCTTCTCCGACTTCGGCAACTTCCGCCTCTGGTATGGCAAAGGAAAGGCGGACTACGACGGATTCAACCTCGGCGCCCATGCCCGAGTCTCGGAGAAGGTTCAGCTCCAGGGCTTCTACACCTACTCGAAGGCGAAAGGGAATCTCATCGCCGGAGCCGACGAGTTCCGCATCACGGATGGCGGACATCAGCCCGATTTCCACCGTCTGGGACGCGACGCGTCCATCAATTCTCTCGATCCCCTCTGCAGCGCCTGTGTCGGTCCTCTGAATACCGATGCACGACATCGCGCCACTCTGAGCGTCATCTACTCGGCGCCGTTCGGCATCAACCTGTCCGGGATCGGCCGCTACCGTTCCGCTCTTCCCTACACCGTCGTGAACGCGGACGGAGTCGACCTCAATGGAGACAGCTTCCGCAACGATCTCGCGCCCGGCATCAGCCACGTCAACAGCGCACGGGGCGACTCGTTCTCTCAGGTCGACGTCCGCATCTCGAAAGAGATCAAGCTGCAGGGCGTCGGATTCGAGCTGATCGGTGAAATCTTCAACCTCTTCAATTCGACCAACCCTGCGGCCTTCGACCGCTTCGGCGTCGCTCACGCATATGCCGGCGATCCGGGACAAGGCGAGCAGCGTCTGGCTCAGCTCGGACTCCGGATCCATTACTGAGTTCCCGCGCAAGTCACTCATGAAGGGCGCTTCTCCGGGAGCGCCCTTCCCGTCTCTGGTATCGTTCACCCGTCATGGAGATCGTGATTCTTCTCCTCTTCGCGGTCGCGACGGTCGTCGCTCTCCTCGCGCGCCGGCTGAAGATTCCCTACACCGTCGCGCTGGTCGTGACCGGCGTGGTGCTCGGTACGCTTCACGCTTTCGAAGCGCCTCACCTCACGCAACATCTGCTTTATGCCGTGATCCTCCCCGGCCTTCTCTTCGAGGCCGCGTTCCATCTCGATTTCTCCGACTTCTGGAACAACAAGCTCGCGATCCATTCCCTGGCGATCGTCGGAGTGGTTGCGACGATCTTCGTCATCGCTTCGCTCCTCGCCGGCATCTCGGCGGCGACCAACCTCCTCGCCCCGGTGCCGTTCTCGTTGGGGCTAGTGTTCGGCGCAGTCGTCGCCGCGACGGATCCGATCGCCGTGGTCGGCCTCTTCAAATCTCTCGGTGCGCCGCGGCGGCTCCGGGTTCTCGTCGAAGGCGAGAGTCTGCTCAACGACGGGACTGCCCTGGTGCTGTTCACCCTCATCGTCGCAGCGGTTTCCGGCGGATCGCTCTCCCCGAGCGGTCTGGCCCTCGACTTCTTCCGCATCGTCGGTCTCGGCGTGCTGATCGGAAGCGTCACCGGACTGGTCGTCTCGACGGTCATTGCGCGGGTCGACGATCCGATGATCGAGATCACCCTCACCACCATCGCGGCGTACGGATCATTCCTCCTTGCGGAGCATTTTCATGGCTCGGGTGTGATCGCCACGGTGAGCGCGGGCCTGGTCTGCGGGAACTTCGCGCTTCGGAGCGGGATGAGCGCCACCACCCGGATTGCGGTGGAGACTTTCTGGGAATACCTCGCGTTCGCCTTGAACTCGTTCGTCTTCCTTCTGATCGGGTTCTCGGTGCCGATCCAGTCTCTGGGAGAATTCTGGGGCGCGATCCTGATCGCGTACCTCGTGGTGACCGTCAGTCGGGGCGTAGTGGTCTATTCGATCGCGGCGCTGCTCCGGCCGACCGCCGAGGCCATTCCGTGGAAATGGTGTGCGGTGATGACGTGGGCCGGTCTCCGGGGCGCTCTGTCGATGGTCGTGGTGCTCGGGCTCGGAGCCGGATTCCCCCATCGCGACACGATCGTGACGATCACATTCGGCGTGGTGGTCCTCTCGATCCTCGTCCAGGGTCTGACCATGTCCCCTCTGCTTCGAGCCCTCGGCGTCGTGACCCAGAGCGAGCTGCACGAAGAATACGAGACGCGCCGCGGGAGGCTGATGGCTGTGCGGGCGGCGCGCGAGCAGATCCCACGCATCAGCCGGGAGCTCGCACTTCCCGCCGCGACGGTCGATCACCTCCAGAGCGATTACGAAGAACAGGAGCGGAAGAGTGAAGAGCAGCTTGCGTCACTGCACGTCGAGGAGCAGCAACTTCGCGACGAAGAGATCCACGCCGCACGGCGGCATCTTCTGCTGGTGCAGAAGGAGATGCTGATCGAGCAGTTCCGGCGGGGACTCCTGGGCCGAAGTTCCTATCACTCCCTCATGGCCAGCCTCGATGCGCGCCTCCTGGCGATTGAAGATGGCGACGAGGAACGGCCGGAGGATTCCGAAGACGATCCACCCGATCGATGAGAGTCGCGGCAGCTGGGAAGCGGGAGGCGGCTGGAGCGGCGCCCTCGCCGAAGTGAATGGCGGCTCATTTTCCAGACCCGAATTTCTGCTCGAGACCTTCCAGGCGGCCGGGAATTCGCTCTCGGGGGGCGGCGTTTCACTGGACATCATCACGTGATTTGCCGCACGCGCGAGACGATGAATCGCTTCAGGATCTCCGAGTCAGGCAGCACAGAAAGGAGATTCATGATGCGTAAAACCGGTAATGTGAAGTGGTTCAACGACGCGAAGGGCTTCGGCTTCATCACCACGAGTGATGGTGACGATGTCTTCGTTCACTTCTCCGCGATCCAGGGCAATGGCTTCCGTAGCCTCGCCGAGGGCGCCGCGGTCGAGTTCGACGTGGTCAGCGGCCCGAAGGGCCTGCAGGCTGCGAACGTCACCGCGATCTAAAGATCCGGATATCGACACGAAAGGGAGAGGCTTCGGCCTCTCCCTTTTTTTGTTCTCCCCTCCGCTCAGCGAGCCGGGACGCCCGCATCCGCCATCGAGCCGGTCCGCATGAACCGCAGGTGCCAGTCGAACGCCTCCCCGAGAAGGTGGGGCGTGTGCTTGCCGGGAGAAAGCTCGAGCGCGCGCCGGTAGTACTCGCGAAGCGCCGGTCGGTAGTCCGGATGCGTGCAGTTCTCGATCACGACCTTCGCGCGCTGCCGCGGCGAGAGTCCCCGAAGGTCGGCCAGCCCCTGTTCGGTGACGATCACCTGCACGTCGTGCTCGGTGTGATCGACGTGCGAGACCATCGGAACGATGCAGGAGATCGCTCCGTTCTTCGCAGTGGACGGAGTCATGAAGAACGACAGGTACGCGTTTCGCGCGAAGTCGCCCGATCCGCCGATGCCGTTCTGGATCTTCGTCCCCATCACGTGCGTCGAATTCACGTTGCCGTAGATGTCCGCCTCGATCATCCCGTTCATCGCCAGGCAGCCGAGCCTCCGGATCACCTCCGGATGATTGCTGATCTCCTGAGGCCTGAGGAGAATCCGCTCGCGGTAGAGATCGAGGTCCGCGTAAAGAGAGTCGAGAGCGGAGGGGCTGAGCGAGAACGCAGTGGCCGAGGCCATCCGAAGCTTCCCCGATCGGATCAGATCGAGCATTCCGTCCTGCAGCACTTCGGTGTACGACGTGAGGTTCTCGAAGGTCCCCTCGTTCAGCCCGACCAGGACGGCGTTCGCGATGTTGCCGACACCGGACTGCATCGGAAGGAGGTTCTCCGGCATCCGCCCCTTCTTCACTTCGCTCGCGAGAAACTCGAGAATGTTCTCCGCAATCTTCTTCGACGCGGCGTCGGGAGGGGAGAAGGGGGCATTCCGATCGGGAGCGTCGGTCTCCACCACTGCGACGATCTTCTCCGCCGGACAGTGGAAATAGGGCGTTCCGATGCGGTCGTCCGGTCTGACGATCGGAATCGGCTTCCGATGCGGTGGTAATGCCGTCCCGTAGTAGATGTCGTGCATCCCCTCGAGCTTCTCGCTCTGCCAGGAGTTGACCTCCAGAATGACCTTGTCCGCCTGATCGAGCCAGGTCTTGTTGTTGCCGACGGAGGAGGAAGGAACGAGTCTGCCGTCCTCGAGAATCCCGGCGACTTCCACCACCGCGAAGTCGAGTTTGCCGAGGAATCCGAACCAGACGAACTGCGCGACGTGGCTGAGGTGAATGTCGAGATAATCCATCTCACCCGCGTTGATCCTCGTCCGGCAGGTGGGATCCGACTGATACGGGAGGCGAAGCTGAACGCCGTCGACCATCGCGAGCGCACCATCGAGCTCGGGGGCGGTCGACGCTCCGGTGAAGACCCCGATCTTGAATTTCTGTCCGGAGAGATTCGATTCCATGATCCGGCGCGCGAGCGCATACGGAACCGCCTTCGGGTATCCGGCCCCGGTGAATCCACTCATCCCGACGTTCACTCCCGAGTGGATCAGAGCCGCAGCCTCCTCGGCCGACATGATCCTGCTACGAAGCTGCGCGTTCAGAACTCTCGAGGCATTTGGCATGGATGGATCTCCCCTCTGTCGAGCGCCGTCAACGCCCGGTGATGAACCGCAAGATATATCCGATTGGGCCAGATGACGGGAGCGGCCTCGGTGACGCAGCTCACCCGGGATCGTGCCCACCCGCACGATCGCGAGGACTCGGAGAGTCGCAGGGACTCCCGCTACTGCTCGACTTCGACCCAGTGGCCGCCGTGTTCGTGAGATCGGCGCGCAGCATCGAGCACCCGCTGCTGCGCCAGTCCGTCGTAGAACGTCGCAGCGAAGGACAACGCGTGCCGGTCGTCTTCATCGATCGCCCGCTTCAGTGCGCGTCCGAGCTCGAACGTGCCGGTTCCGAACCAGCCGCCCGCGGTGTCTCCCGGACGACGTGGGCCGGGGAGAGTCCGCGCCTCTTCCCACTCACCGCCGCGTTTCGCAATGCGCAGCGTCGGGCCGGAGAGCCGCAACGACGCCTCCTCTCCGTGGATTGTGATGACGGTCGGTTCATCGACCCCGGCAACCGCAGTGAACAGCATCGTCGCGAGTACGCCACGTTTCATACGGAGATTCACTCCCGCGAAATCGTCCGCGGTCACTACCCTCGTTCCTTCGCCGGGCAACGGTCGCTCAGCGACGAACGTGTGCATCAGCCCCTGCGCCTCGTGGACCTCACCCACCAGGAATCGAAGCGTGTCGACGGCGTGAGAGCCGACCGCGCCCCATACGCCGCCACCGGCGTCGGCGTCACTCCACCAGTTCCACGCCCGGCCTGGATCCGAGCGACTCGGCGACGCGTACCGAACTTCGGCGAATCGCAATTCTCCGAGCTCCGCGATTCTCGTTCGCGCCTCCTGCCAGGTCGGAAGGAAGCGGAGCTCGTGGTCGATCAGAGAAAGCCGTTGCGGTCTTTCCGTCGCCCGTTCGAGCATCCGCTTCGCCTCGGCCGCGTTCATCGCGGTGGGCTTTTCGCAGAGCACGTGCCGCTCGTGCTCGAGCGCCATCATGGCCATGTCGAAGTGATGCGATGGTGGGGCGGTCACGGAGATCAGATCGGCCTCCGACCGGACTACCATCTCCCGCCAGTCACTCCACGGCTCCACTCCGAGATCTCCGGCGATCCGACGAGTCTTTTCGGGATCCGATCCGGCGATTCCTGCGATCTCCAGTCCGGCATCTCGAAAGGCCGGGATCTGGGCTCGGGCCCCCCATCCGGTTCCGATCACTGCGATTCTGGCCATCAATCCTCCTGAAGTCGTCGCGCGTCAGGATCCGTTCCTCGCGCGACGCGCGAGGTCTCCGAAAATGCGAAACCAGCGCCGGAGTTGCGAGAAAACCAGAAACTCGTCATACACACGCCTCTGGCCGCTGGCACCGAAGCTCTCGCGCTGCTTCGGATCCCGCAGAACCTCGTCCAACGCCTGCGCGATCTCCTCGGCGTTCGAGGGATCGCCGACGAGTTTGCCGTCCACGCCGTCGCGGATCTGCTGACGGATCCCGACCGCACGCGAGCCGACCACAGCGGAGCGCTTCCAGAGCGCCTCGGTCACCGTCAGCCCGAATCCCTCCTGCAGCGAGTTCTGAACCATGACGGTCGCACAGCGCTGGATCGCGTTGACCATCAGAGCATTCTGTTTCCTCGAGCCCATCGGGAGAGCAACCAGAGCGATGTCCTGCTGGAGGTCCGGCGGAAGCGCGACGTACTTCGCCTTCAGTTCTTCCAGGACTTCACGTCCCTCCGGATCGTCCGTCACGGATTCCGGATCCGGACCCGCGAGCACGAGCCGGGCGATCTGCAATCGGTGCGCGTGAACCGAGGTATTGGCCGGTCCCGCACCTCTCCTCTTCAGCCGGACGAATCCATCGAGGAGAGGCCCAAAGCCCTTCAGCCGGTCCCAGCGCGAGATCTGAGCCACGATCGGCCGGTAGAGGAGACCGATCTCCTGCGGTTCGGTGGCCGCGACCCACTCGCCGGCCGGAGAGAGTCTCTTCGCCGTCTCGGCGAACGGAGGGGTCAGCACCGGCGCGTGCTCGACGGCCAGGCGCGAATTGCAGAGAATCCCCTGCAACTTGTGCGCGGTGAGATCACGATTCTTGTGACTGAGCGGATCGATTCCGGGATGAACGACGACCGCACGTCCGGAAAGATAACCGGGGATGTACTCGACCGCGGTAAAAACGGAGTCGTCGTAGTCACGGGAGTACGGCTCGAGAAACTCCCACGCGGCGCGGGTCTGCGGAAGATCCCGATCCAGTCCGATGTGGCACCGCCACACGGTCCGGACATTCCGGCGTTCGCGGATCATCCCGGCGAGAGCCATCGGCTGCGGATCGTGGACGACCACCAGATCACCGTCATGGATCCATTCGGTGAGCCTCCCGACGTTCGCGCGGTTGACCTCTTCGTACGCTCGGCGCTCGTCGCCGGTGATGGACGAATCTCCGACTCCGTGAATGAGGTTGTGCATCCGTTTGGTGAATGCGAAAAAATCCTGGCGATCGGTTTCGATCACCGCCCATTCGGATTCCACGCCTAGCTCGCGCATGATGGAGACCATTCGCGGAAGCATCTCGGCGACCCCACCACCCTTCTCCGTCGAATTGATCATCCAGACGCGGTGACCGCGCAGGGCGGAGACCACCGGAGCCGCTTCGGATCGAAGTCTTTGAACTGCGGGGGCCAGGTGTGCATAAGACTCGTAGTCATAGAGGCCGAGGGGTTCGTCGACAGTCACGATTCTCGCCATGTCGAAGCATTATCACATCCTGACCCCAATGGCGTCTCATCGCGATTCTCGCGTCGGTGACGCGAACCGTTGCCGCCACCGGAGCGGCATGGCCCAGCCCGTGCCGCTACGGTGGTGCAACGCACCATCGGTGTCGGAATCGTGACGCTTCAATCGACCTCGTCTGAACATCAGCGCCCGCATTCCCGAAAGTGAATCACCGCTTCGCGGCTGGGTCCGGTCTTCAAGTGCGGTCGGTGAAACCGGCCAGAATAGGTGGGTCAGGGCTGCTGTTCTCGATTTTAGAAAGGACCCGCGCATGCGACCACTTCTCTTCACACTCGGACTGAGTGCCGTCCTCGTTTTCTCGGCCTGCGCTTCCGATCGGATGCCCGCAAATCTCGCAGAACCCGAGTTCAATCTCCGTCAGGTCGAAGGGCAGGCCTTCGCCGCACGTCATGAGGCCGGAGCGATCTCGGTCAAGTTCCAGCTCGACGTCCACAATCGTTCATCCGAGCCGCTGACTCTCGATCGGGTCCAGCTCGAATCGATGGGATACGGCGCGTACACGGTTCCGAAGACGGACCGCCCGTTCGCGAAGGTGATACGTCCCCATCAGGTGGAGACGGTCGATCTGTGGATCCCTGCCGTCGCCGAGAATACGATCGAAGGATCGAATGGTCCGGTCACCCTGCGGGGCACCGCGTATTTCAAGTCGCCGGTCGGCAACTTCCAGCGGATCTTCGTCCAGCAGGTGAACGCCGGATCGAACCGGGCATTCACTCCCGAGTAGCGCCGCCGGCCGTCTCGAACTTCGACTCTTCGGAGTGTTGCTCTCCGCACGGACACGCTCCGTTCGCCGCCGTCGCCGGCTCGTATGCGAGATTCGGCCGGAGCCATCGCTCGACCGTCGACAACGGGACGTCCTTCCGCAGGTGGTAGTCCCACACCTGATCCCGCGCGATCTTCCCGACCGAGAAGTACCTCGATTCGGGATGGGCGAAGTAGAACCCGCTCACCGAACTGGCCGGCGACATCGCGAAGTTCGCAGTCAGCTCGATCCCGGTCCTGCGACTTGCGTCGAGAAGCTCGAAGAGGAGCGCCTTCTCGCTGTGATCCGGACAGGCGGGATAACCGGGAGCGGGACGGATCCCGCGGTAGCTCTCCCGGATCAGATCCTCGGTGCTCAGATTCTCCTCCGCACCGTATCCCCAGCTCACGCGAGCGTCGCGATGGATCAGCTCTGCCAGAGCCTCGGCAAGCCGGTCGGCGAGAGCCCGGGTCATGATCGCGTTGTAGTCGTCGTGCTCATCTGCAAATCGCTTCGCCAGCTCGTCGACACCGAAACCGGCGCTGACGGCGAACGCACCGAGGAAGTCGAGCCTCGACGAATCCCGAGGAGCGATGTAATCAGCGAGAGAGTAGTTCGGCTCTCCTTCCTTTTTCGCGACCTGCTGCCGCAGGAAATGAAACCGGGTGATCGTCCGCTCGCGATCGGCCGACTGGTAGACCTCGACGTCGTCGCCGACCCGGTTTGCCGGATAGAGGCCGAAGATCGCGCGTGCTTCGATCAGATCCTCCCGGACGATCCGGTCGAGGAGTCGCCGGGCATCGTCGTACAGCTCCCGCGCCCTCTCCCCCGCGACCGGATCTTCGAGGATCTGCGGGTAGCGTCCACGAAGTTCCCAGGCGTGGAAGAACGGCGTCCAGTCGATGAACGGCACGATCTCTTCGAGCGGGACCGGCGCCCGCATTCGAGCTCCGGTGTCCGACGGAACTGCGATCGTGGTGTCGCTCCAGTCGATCCGCACCCCACGTTCTCTTGCTTCGCTCAGTGATCGAAGAGGAGTCTCCGAACCCCGCGCCGCGTGCTGCTCGCGCAGCTTCTGCTGCTCGACGCGATTCTCTTCGACGAAAGAATTCCTTCTCTGTTCGCTCAGAAGATGCGAGATGACACCGGCCGAGCGCGACGCATCGATCACGTGCACGGTCGGACCTTCGTATTCCGGAGCGATCCGCAGCGCAGTGTGAAGCCTGCTGGTGGTCGCTCCTCCGATCAGCAGCGGCAGATGCAACCCGAGCCGGTCCATCTCCTGCGCGACGTGAACCATCTCGTCGAGACTCGGAGTGATCAGACCACTCAATCCGATCACGTCGACCTCCTTCTCCTTCGCAGTCTGGAGAATCCGGTCGGACGGGACCATCACACCGAGGTCGATCACCTCGAAGTTGTTGCAGGCGAGGACCACCCCGACGATGTTCTTCCCGATGTCGTGCACGTCGCCTTTGACCGTCGCCAGGAGAACCGTGCCTGCCGTCGAGCGTGCCTGGCTCTTTTCCGCCTCCATGAACGGCTGGAGATAGGCCACTCCCTTCTTCATCACCCGTGCGCTCTTGACCACCTGAGGAAGGAACATCTTTCCCGCTCCGAAGAGGTCGCCCACCACCTTCATCCCCTCCATCAGCGGCCCTTCGATGATCGACAACGCACTTGGATAGACGCCTCGCGCCTCCTCGAGATCCGATTCGATGAAGTCGACGATCCCCTTGATCAGTGCATGCGCGAGCCGCTCCTCGACCGTTCCGCTCCTCCAGGCCTGTTCCTTCTCCGGTGTCTTTTCCTGTGCCTTCACCGTGTCCGCGAAGCGCAACAACCGCTCGGTGGCGTCGGGCCGGCGGTTCAGGAGAACGTCCTCCACCAGTTCGAGGAGGTCTTTCGGGATTTCTTCGTAGATCGCGAGCTGTCCCGCGTTCACGATGCCCATGTCGAGGCCGGCGTGGATGGCGTGAAAGAGAAATGCTGCGTGCATCGCTTCGCGGACCGGATTGTTGCCGCGGAAGGAGAAAGAGACGTTGCTGATGCCGCCCGAGGTGTAACTCTCCGGGAAACGCTTCTTCAACTCACGAACCGCCTCGATGAACGCCACGCCGTACGAATCGTGCTCCTCCATCCCGGTGGCGACCGTCAGGACGTTCGGATCGAAGATGATGTCCGTGGGATCGAACCCGATCTCCTCGGTGAGGATCGAGTAGGCGCGGGAGAGGATCGCGACCTTTCTCTCGACCGTGTCCGCCTGTCCTTTCTCGTCGAACGCCATCACCACGACGGCTGCGCCGTAGCGCCGAATCCGGCGTGCGTGCTCGCGGAAGACATCCTCACCTTCTTTCAGGCTGATCGAGTTGACCACGCCTTTTCCCTGAATGCAGCGGAGGCCGGTCTCGATCACGGACCAGCGCGAGCTGTCGATCATGATCGGAATCCGTGAGATGTCCGGCTCGGCGGCGATACCGTTCAGAAACACCCGCATCGACTCCTCGGAGTCGAGCAGCCCCTCGTCCATGTTGACGTCGAGAATGTTCGCTCCCCGTTCGATCTGCTGTCGCGCCACTCCGAGCGCCGCTTCGAAGTCTCCGGCGAAGATCAGTTTCGCGAAACGGGGAGAGCCGGTGACGTTGGTCCGCTCACCGATCATGATGAAGTTCGAGTCAGGGCGCACGGTCAGCGGCTCGAGACCGCTCAGACGGAGATGCCGTTCCGGTTGCGCCGGGACGTGCGGCTTGAGGCCCCGCACGGAACGGGCGATCTCGCGAATGTGATCGGGCGTCGTTCCGCAGCAGCCGCCGACGATGTTCAGCCATCCGTTCGCCGCATACTCGTGAAGCTGCGCGGCCATCTTCTCCGGCGACTCGTCGTACTCCCCGAGCGCATTCGGGAGACCGGCGTTCGGATAGCACGCGACGAACACCGGCGCGATCCGAGCGAGATCCTCGACGTGAGACCGCATCTGCGCAGCTCCGAGCGCGCAGTTGAGACTCACGGCCAGGAGGTCGAAGTGCGAGACGGAATTCCAGAACGCTTCCACGGTCTGGCCGGAGAGGGTCCGCCCCGACGCATCGGTGATGGTGACGGATGCGATGACCGGAACGCGCCGGCCAACGTCGTCGAAGAGCTTCGCGATCGCGAAGAGTGCCGCCTTCAGGTTCAGCGTGTCGAAGGTCGTCTCCGGAAGGAGAAGATCCACGCCTCCTTCCAGGAGTGCGGATGCCTGCTCGTAATACGCGTCGACGAGCTGCTCGAACGTGACGGCACGGAAGGCGGGATTGTTCACGTCCGGGGAGAGGGATGCGGTCCGGTTCGTCGGACCGATCGATCCGGCGACGAAACGCGGTCTGGAGGGATCCCGCCGCATCGACTCCTCGACCGCCTCGCGGGCGACTTTCGCCGAAGCGAGATTCATCTCTCGGACCGCGCTCTGCAGATCGTAATCCGCCATCGAGATCGCGTTCGCGTTGAACGTGTTCGTCTCGATCATGTCGGCGCCTGCTTCGAGGAAATCGCCATGGATGCACCCGATCACGTCGGGACGGGTGATCGAGAGAATGTCGTTCGCACCACGAAGATCCGATGGATGGTCGGCAAAGCGTTCTCCACGGAAATCCGCTTCGCCGAGCCCGACCCGCTGGATCATGGTGCCCATCGCCCCGTCGAGAATCAGAATTCTTTCCCGAAGCAGCTGCCGGATCTTCTCGGCGTTTCTCTCGTTCGACTGCATGGTTCCTCCGTTCCGCCGGAGTGAGAGGTGGGGACAAAAGCAAATCGCCCCGACAAGCGGGGCGACGAAAAAGGTCAAGAGCGAGTCCGTCGTACGGCTCTTTAGCTTTTTTTACCCTGGTTGCAAGCGGCCCCAACTCAATCCAGCGTAGGAATTCTGAAGGACGATGCCGGCAAAGTCAAACCACGGATCTTCGTGCCGGAGTCGACCCACATACAACTCGGTTGCCTCACGAGCCCCGTAGGGGCGATTGAGAATAGCCCAGGGCGCAGCCCTGGGATTCAGACGCTCCCGACACAACCTCGCCGCCTCTCGAGCCCCGTAGGGGCGATCGACAGTAGCCCAGGGCGCAGCCCTGGGATCACGACGATCCCGACACAACTTCGGTTGCCTCACGAGCCCCGTAGGGGCGATTGAAAGAAGCCGTCGACTCACGGCTGATGACGGCGAGAGATTTCTCACCCGGTACATTTGTAAATACAGGATTACATACTCGAGGAAGGCGGCGTAAAAAAAGGACCGGCCCTCAGGCCGGTCCGAAAGGAGGATCCTCGCATCGGCGGGATCAGAATTCGTCGTCGTCGTCTTCGGTCGTTGCGACCTCGTCACCGAGCTCTCCTCCGTAGTAACTCGAGGTCGATTCGAGCTCCGGCACTTCCTCTTCGTGACCGAGGCCGCTCTCTTCGGCGGTCTCGATCTCCTCGGCTGCCGCAGGCGGCATTCCCCAACCGGAAGTCGCCGGCTCGGGAGGAGTGGTGGAAACGGGAGCGGGTGTTCGTCCGGCGGTGGCCGCAGTCGTCCGGGCACGCGACTTCTTCGTCGCTGGCTTCTTCGCCGGCGCTTTCTGCGCTGGCGCCTGCTTCGCGGCAGCCTTCTTTGCCGGGGCCTTTCTCGCGGCAGGTTTCTTCGCGGCGGCCTTCCGGGCCGGCGCCTTCTTCGCCGGCGCTGCGCGCTTCACTGGGGTCTTCTTCGCAGGAGCCTTCCGGCCTGCTGCTTTCTTCGCGGATTTGCGGGGCGCAGCTTTTTTTGCCCGAGCCTTCCCGGCCGCTTTGCCGGCCGGGCGCTTCACGGACTTTCCGGCCGTCGCTTTCTTCGCCGCGCTCTTCCTGGCGGGAGTCTTCTTCCTTCCTCCGGCTGCCGGGCGGTTCACGGCTTTCTTCGCCGGGGCCTTCTTCGCAGCACGCTTCGCGGCCGGGCGGGCACTCTTCCGGGCCGGCTTCTTCGCAGCCTTTCCGGCTTTCTTCACCGCAGGTTTTTTTGCTGCCTTCTTCGCAGCCTTCTTTGCAGCAGGCTTCTTCGCAGCTTTCTTCTTCGGGGAACTCTTGCTGGACCGACTAGCCGTTGCTTTGGAACGAGAGGTGGTACGCGTTGCCATAGCGACTCCTTTTTTCGGGCCCGCTTCGCGAGCTCTTTCGACCGTCCGCCAAGGCACGTTTCGCCTTGCGTTGCGATTCATTCTATTCTCGGTCGGTTCAAAGCATTATACGCATGATGGTCGGACCGACTCCACATCAAGACGCGATGATTCGGAGCCTTCTCATATGAGCGTGCTGACCGACGAAGCAGATGCCCCGACTGCAGCCGAGAGCGTGCAGTCGCCAGCGGAGAGCTCGCGCATTCGGAAGCGCCGCATCACACTCGAGGTCTTCGCCATCACCCTCCTCCTGGTGGCCGCCGGCGTGGCGCTGGCACACTCGTGGAATCGCTGGATGGATCCGATCATCGACGTCGGCCGTGATCTCTACGTGCCTACCCGGCTCGTGGCAGGCGACAAGCTCTACCGGGATATCCGATACGAGTTCCCTCCGCTCGCTCCGTATCTTCTGTCGATTCCCGTCCGGCTCAGCGACCGCCTGCCGATGTTCATCGGAATCGGGATCGCGGTTGCCGCGGCGGCGGCCATCACGCTCTACCGCCTCTCTCTTCGACAGGCGGGAAGAAGTGGCGCCTGGGCGGTGACTCTTCTCTTCATCTGCTGGAACATCACCTCCGCCGGGGCTCTCAACAGCACGTGGATCCTCCCGTACGCATTCGCAGCGACGATCGGCGCTCTCTTCACGCTCCTCTATCTCTCGTACCTTGCGAAATACCTCTTCCGCGGTCGATCGGATCTCCACTTCGCGATGGCTGCCGGCTTCGGACTTCTCGCCGCGTGGACCAAACTCGAGTTCGCGGTTCTGGTGCTCGTCTCGGCGGCGGTGATGGCGCTCGTCCATCGCATCGATCTCCGGCGGCTGGCGTTCGCGGCGGCGGTGGCGGTTGCCTCACTGACCGCCGTCTCGCTCTACTTCTCCGACTCGAAACCCGGACATTCGTGGCTGTGGGACAACGTGCTGGACGACGCACTTCTCATCAGCACACCCTCCAGGATTTTTTACCAGCGCGTTTCCGGGATGTCCGAGTGGCGGCCGCTCCTGGAACAGGCGCTTGTTGGCGCGGCTCTCTTCGCCTTGATGGCCGGTTCGCTCTGGCTCGTTGATCGGATTCGCAGCGGTCAACGTCGCTGGGTGCGTTTCGGCGGTTTCGTGGCAGGGGTGGCGGGCGTCGCCACCGCGAGCTGGTTCCTGGCGAACTATCGATTCTTTCGCGCCTGGACCGTCCTCCTTCCGATTCTTCTCCTCTATCTCGCGATCCGCGAGCGCCGAAGCCCGCTGTTCCTGCTGGTGCTGATTGCAGTGCTGGGAAATCTCCGCGTCTTCGTGAATCTGATGCCGTTCTGGTACGGCGCGTTCTACACCGTGCTTCTGTACCCGGCCATCGCGGTGGCGCTTTTCCGGTGGCTTCCGGAGAAGCGACTCTACCGGGCCTCGACCGCGCTTCTCTGGCTCCCGCTGATCGCGGCCCTCTCCGTTCAGTCGATTCTGCATCAACGGGACGAGTTCTCCAGATGGCGCTATCCGATCGAAACACCCAAAGGAATGCTGTATGACCTCAATCCCGATCGCGCCGCGATCCTCGGCAACTTCATCCGGCAGCCTTTCGTTGCCCCCGGCGAGAAGATGGTCCTCGTCCCCGAGGGGTTGGCGCTCAACTACTTCATGTCGCGTACGACATCGATCTCCTGGTTCGCGTTCATTCCTCTCGAAAACACATCCTCGGTCGAGATGCGGATCATGGAGGAGTTCATCGCGACGCGCCCGGAGTGGGTCATCGTCGTCGGCCGGAGCTTCCGCGAGTTCGGATCGAAGGGGTTCGGAGTCGACTACGACCAGTCGCTCTGGCGATACCTGCAGCTCGACTACGCGCCGTACCGGTGGTGGCAGAAGCCGCGCTTCTCACTGGTGGTGATGAAGCGGCGGGAACGGCCGATGCCGATCGAGAACCTCCTCGCGCTCGGTCCGCGGCCTGTGCCTGCGGGAGATTGAGCATTCGCTCCCGACCGGACAGGAATCCGGGCTTGGAGTCAGCGCGGTGGACCGTGAGGCGTGATGGATTCGAGGCGCGCAGCGGTGCGCAGTCGCCGGGAATCCGGACGGACTCTCGCCGCCAGCCGACTCCGCGGCGTTAGTCGTCGATCTTCCTCAGCTCGACCGAGAGCGCCGGTGCGGTTCGCACCAGCACCTGCCATGGCGCGCAACAGATCTGACAGTCTTCCACGTACTGCTGCACCGATCCTCCCGTCGGATCGACCAGGATCTCGTTCGCCTCACCGCAGTACGGACACTCCACTGTCATTCTCATCTGCTCGGCTCCATCTCACCGTCTGACCATCCCCGGGCACCGTGAGAGGAGGAGAGATGGTCCAACTCCCCCCCGGGAGATCTCCTCGAATCCGGAAGTGCTGCCTCTCAGTCGGTTCCGGAACACGCCACCTCCCGTCGGGCGTGATCGGGAACTCGAAATATCCGGGGTAGGAGACGAACGTGAATCGTGCCGTTCTCGGGGCGAGCGACCAATGAAGGACCGTCCCTTTCCGCCCGATCGTCACTT
This sequence comes from uncultured Acidobacteriota bacterium, assembly GCA_963741955.1. GTDB lineage: Bacteria > Acidobacteriota > Thermoanaerobaculia > Gp7-AA8 > Gp7-AA8 > CAVUKB01. The sequence continues at coordinate 541,820 of CAVUKB010000007.1, read as the reverse complement.
CGAGTGCGGCTGCGCGATCATACCGGCTTCGATCCTCGCGAACGAGCGGGACGAGCGAGTCGGATACCGGTTCGATGCGATTGTTTTCCGGATTGAAACGCACCAGTGACTGGAGCGACATTTCACCGAGCGCGACCGGAGTGAGCGATCCGATGAAGCGGGGCGCGCCGCCTCGATGGCTGAACGAGCGCAGCCACTCGAGTCCCTCCAGATACCACGGAGTACCGACGGAGGCGGTCGCGAGGAGGGCCGGCGAAGACGAGGTGACGTTCCAGACGTACTTCCCTTCCGCCTCCATCGGCTTCGCCCAACGCTGATACTCGACTCCCTGCCGGACGCCGGCCACTCCGGTCGCCACGGCGATGACGGTCAGGAGCGCGATCGCACTCTTCGCGTGAGACGACCGCCCGGCGCCGATCGCGAGGAGCGCCACTGCTCCGGCAGTGAGTGCGAACGAATGGCGCGGATCGAGATCCGTCGCGACCGCGATCAGAGGAACGAACGCGAATGCCGCCATCGTCACTGCAACCAGCAGCGTCCGTCGCGGCTCCCGCTCCATCATCATCACGAAGATGGCCGCTCCCGCCAGGGTCACGACCACGATCGCCCAGGAGACCGATCCGGTGCCGAAGCCTCCGCTCCACACCCGCCATGGAAGGGCCAGGAGGGACTCTCGCGTCGGCGCCGCTCCGTAGCCCCCGAAGCTTCCGAGCATGGCATTGCGCCAGAGGAGGTCCGCGCCGGCCGCAATCGCGAGCGGCACCGTCCGCAACGCAATGCTCCGGATCCGTTCCCCCGCGACGAACGCGCCGGCGAGCATCAGCAGCGGGAGAGGTGCGTAGACCTCCTTCGCCAGCGCGGCTCCGAGGTACAGCAGTGCGCCGGTTCCGCTCCAGAACCACCCCGCCGCTCCCGGGCGATTCCCTCCCCTCATCCAGCAGAGTGTCGCCGCCACCGCGAGCGCGAGGCCTTCGACGTAGTGCCGGAGCATCAGCGATCGCGCCGCCACAGCCGTGATCGGCGTCAGCAGAAAGATGAGGGCCGCATACGTTCCATACAGCCAGTTCGTGAACCGCGCGACGAGAAGAAACAGAAGGAACGCCGCCACGCCGAGCGCGGCGATCTGATGGAGATAGAACGCGGTGGGATGGAGTCCCGCCAGGTGAAGGTCCCCCTGGAAAGAGAGCGTGACGAGCGGGGTGAAATTCGAAGCGGAAAGGGTGCGCCAGGCGTGCGGTGAAAAGAGGATCTGCTCCGGCGTGTATCGCGCCGCCTGAACCAGAACCTGGGGATCGTCGTTCCGCCACCAGCCGTCGAGCGCCGGCGCATGGATGGCGAACGCGATCGCCATCAGGAGAGGAAGAGCGAGCCACTGAGCCCTGCGTCTCCGGCTCGATTCTCTGGCGGCGGGACCGTCCCACGATCCGTCGCGAAATCTGCCGTCAGGCGTGGCGACGTACATCCCGGCTCATTGTACACTCGCACCCGGCCGCCCCGGGGGGCGGCCCGTTCTCATGCTCGAGCGCCCTCTCAGGATCGCCTACTTCCTCGCGGACACCGACCTCTCCGGAGGCGTTCGCGTGGTTCTCGCCCACGCCGACGGATTGATCGCGCGCGGACACGAAGTCACGATCTTCACCCCGGGACTTCCTCTGAGCTGGATCCGCTCCCGCGCCGAATGGAAGTACGTCGACGACTTCGACACCATCGATGCCTCGAGCTTCGACTTCGTGATCGGCACGTTCTGGACCACGGTGAGGTCGGCCTGGAACGTCGCCCACGAACGCGCGATCCATCTCTGCCAGGGATACGAAGGCGCGTTCACCGCGTACCAGGAGATCCGGGGCGAGATCGACGCCGTCTACGCGCTTCCGATCCCGAAGCTCGTCGTCTCACCGCATCTGATCGAGGTCTGCCGCCGCTTCACCCCACGGGTCTTCTGGATCGGCCAGGTCGTCGACCAGTCGTTCTATCGATCCGGCCGCGGCACCGAGCACGAACCGCTCCGAGTTCTTCTGGCCGGCGCATCGCAGATCGACTTCAAAGGCGTCGACGTCGGATACGGAGCGGCGCTCCACGCCCGCGCCCAGGGAGGAGTCTTCGATCTGGTTCGCGTCTCTCCGTGGGCTCCATCGAACGAAGAGCCGGTACGCGAACACGTCGCCGAATTCCACGTCGCCCTCGATGCGGAGGCAATGACACGGCTCGTGCACTCGTGTGACCTCTTTCTCGGTCCGAGCCGGCATGAAGAAGGTTTCGGTCTTCCCGCTGTGGAAGCGATGGCCGCAGCTCTTCCGGTGGTACTCACGCGTATCCCGTCGTTTCTCGCGTTCGACGAACGGAAGGACTTCGCTCTCTGGGCCGGCGAGGACGACGCGGTCGGACTCGGCGATCAACTCTTCGATCTGCTGATGGATGAGGAACTGCGACGGAAGCTGGGGCGTCGCGGGCGTGAAGTCGCGGAGAAGTTCCGTCTGGAGAAGGTCTCGGAGGTGCTCGAAGGAACCCTGCTCGAACTCCGCGGCGAGGGTGATAGCACACGGCGGTGAAGGGAACGGGTTGATCGCCAACACTATGGGGCGACCACCGGCTTCTGCCCACCCGGTCGCGCAGCGCCCTCGGTCTTCGCGCTCGCTCCGCGCGCGCCGTCAGGGCAGGAGCCCTGACGCCCCTCCTTGAGCGCTCGCCAGAACCCCCTGGAGCGGGCACGACTTCTGCCGTACCGGGCGCGCAGCGCCCCGAACCGCGGCCCGAGAACGACCTCACCGCTCGCGAAGCAGCCCTGCTTCGCAGGTGCCCTCCACGACGCGCTCACCCTCTTCGTTCTCGATCCACGACTCGATCTCGAGACGGTGCTTCTCACGGTCGACGCTTCTCACGACGAAGTGAGCCGTGACGGAATCGCCCACGTACACCGGCCGGAGGAAACGGAGCGTCTGCGAGCGGTAGATCGCCCCGGTGCCTGGAAGCAGCATGCCGACCATCGTCGAGAAGAGCGATGCAGTCAGCATCCCGTGCAGCACGCGCCGGCCGTAGCGCGTCGATGCCGCGAATTCATCATCGACGTGGAGAGGATTCGCGTCACCGGTGATCTCCACGAACCGCCGGACATCGTCTTCCGTGAACCGCTTCGTGAGCAGCACGTGCTGTCCGACGTGGAATTCATCGATGGATCGGTTCACGGATCCCTCCTCCATCCGGGATGATCTCACGCCTCGGGATCCGCACACGTCCATCCTTCGAGTACGGGTGGCGAATGGCGCGGTCGCGCTCGCCGCGAAGGAGTAGTTTCTACTGGGGCGCCATTTATTGCGCGCGTAGTAAGTGCTCTTACTCCAGTCACATCCGAAGCTTAGATTCAGTTCACGTTCACGCAACGCTGGGAGCGGAACGACCGCCCCCACTCTGACAACTTTCAGCAATGTCTGCTCGATGCCGTCCGGCTCCGCGTGTGGGTCGGGATTTCGTCGTCCGGCAGACAAGGCACCCACTGACGACAAAAAGCAGCAGGAGGCATTTGAAAATGAGAGCAGCAGGTAAAATTCTGGCACTGAGCGCACTGGCGCTGATCTTCTGTGTGATCTCGACGCCGAGCGCATTCGCAACGATTCCCGAGGGATCCTATTTGCGCACGACCGAGCCGATCGACATCGGGGGAACGATTCTTCCGCCTGGTGTGTACGTCATCCGGGTTCTTCCTGCCATCGAGAACCGCAACCTGTTGCAGGTGACGAATGAAGACGGATCGAAGATCTTCGCAACCGTGCTTTCCATTCCACACGCGTACCCCGAGATGGTCTCACCGCAGAGCACGGAATACGTCTTCTACCCCACGACCACCGGTCCGCGGGCTCTGAGAACCTGGTTCGCACCCGATTCCGCGAGTGGTGGCGGACACGACATCGTCTATCCGCAGCAGCGCGCGATCGAACTGGCGAGCACCGTGAAGGAACCGGTCGTCGCTTACGCGGCCGAAACGCCGCCGGAAGATCTGAAGACTTCCCCCCTCGTCATCGTGACTCCTGACAGGAAGATCGCGCCGTACGTCGCGCCCGTGCCGGCACCGAAGATGGCGAAGGTCGAAAAGATCGCGGTCAAGCACCCGATGCCGCGAACAGCCAGCAACGTTCCACTGTTTGCTGCCCTCGGCCTGATGCTGCTCGGCGCCGCGATCGCGATTCGCGTGATGAGGATCGCGTAATCATGACGATCGCCGCGAACAGGCTTCGCCCAATCGAGATCGCCCTCGCGTTCGGGGGGATCGTATTCCTTGGGGGAGCCTTCGCGGCGACCGTGCACCGCGTTGATTACCAGGCGCAACAGGAGCGCGCCATCGTTCATCACGTCGATGGCGCTGTCGTCCCGGCTCGGGGCGAAGTTGCCGTCGACCCGCTCGTCATCGGAAGGATCGAGATCCCGCGCGTCGGAGTGCGGGCCATCGTGCGCGAAGGGACCGACGACCGGACGCTCGCTCTCGCCGTGGGGCACCTGAGCGGAACTGCGGTCCCGGGAGGGAGAGGAAACGCGGTTCTCGCCGGCCATCGCGACACGTTCTTTCGCGGCCTCCGCGACATCCGTATTCACGACGAGGTTCGACTCCTCGTTCCGCCGGTGATTTACGAGTACCGCGTCGAATCCGTCGAGGTGATTCCTCCGGAAGACACCCGCGTCCTGGATGATACGAAGGACGAAACGCTGACCCTCGTGACCTGCTTTCCGTTCAGCTACATAGGGCACGCACCGAACCGGTTCATCGTGCATGCAGCCCGGGTCGAGAGCACGGCGGGCGATCGAGCGTCGTCTCCCCATCCTCCCGTCGGTTCACCGGTGCGCTGACGCAAACACGGTCAAAGGCGCATGAGTCCGATCAGAAGGAAGATCATCGTCGTGATCGTGCCGGGGATCGCATTTACGGGATGTATGTCGTCAATGGATCAGATCCACTGAACTGTTATTTCCGTCTTCCTGCTCATTCAGCTCGATCCCGCCTCGATCTATTTGAAGACTCGCCGGAGATCGGATCGATCTTCCTGTGTTTGCAGAACTGCTCGAACTGCCTCTGCGCCAGCTTCGAAGGAACCGTCTTGCCGTTCTCCCAGCGGTTGACCGTGGCGAAGCTCACCCCGAGGGCGTGGGCCAGTTCTTCCTGAGAGAGCGCCAGCTGCCGCCGCACCTCCCTCACCGTTTCCGGGAAGTTTTTGAGTTGCCGAATCATGGCCATTGGACATCTCCCTCTGATTGGACGAGGCGCAGAAAGCCGGGCGCGACTTTCAACTCGTGGCCATCGGCGGGGGCGGCGCTGATCGTCTTCTTATTGAGGCGCAGCATCATGCCTTGCAGCGTCCGGCCGTCCGGGGCCAGGAAGCCGACCCGTCCACCCCTGGTGACGCTGCCGGGTTTCATGACTGCGCCTCGTCTTTCAGCGCCTCGAGCAGCGGCAGCAGCTCGGGAACGTCATCCCGGATGATGCTCCACAGGGTGTCGTCGTCGCTGCCGAGGTAGCCGTGAATGAGGCGGTTGCGGGTGGCGATGATCATCCGCCAGGGGATTTCCGGGTGGGAGGCACGGACGTCATCCGGAATATGGGTAGCGGCTTCGCCGATCAGCTCCGGATTGCGCAGGGTGGCGTCGTAGGTCAACCCGCTGGCCACGAAACCGGTCTGGTCAAGCCCGTCGGTGTAGGCAAGTACCTTTCCGGCGAAGTCGATCATGTCGTCGAGGTAGAAGCGCCATTCGCGCTGGCTGACATCAGACATTGACCCGCTCCTGTTCGATGTAGGGGCGCAGCTCCGGCCGCAGAGCCTTTTCGGTGACCAGATCGACCGGGCAGCCGAGCAGATCCTCCAGGTAGAACTGCACGCCGAAATACCGCCTGGAAGTGGCCGGGCCATCGAACGCCACCAGTACATCGACATCGCTGCCTCCGGTCGCCGTATCGCGGGCGGTGGAGCCGAACAGGGCCAATCGGGTCACGCCGAAACGAGCCTGCAGTTCCGGCTTGCTGCGGCTCAGCAGTTCAAGTGCGCGTTGTCTGTTCATCGCTCAGCCTCCAAAGGGCGTTCGCTCTGGTGCACCGGATCGCCGTGGGCGCACAAGGGCCGTTCCAAACGACTCAATATAGCAGCTGCTATGCTGTGTGCAACTTGAAAATTGAGGCATTGCACACATCCCGAATCGAACCCTCAGGCATGCCAGCACAAAAAGATTCAGACGATGCCCGACACGATCTCCGTCTCTCCGGTGAGTAAACGAGGATTCAGGAGAAGGGGGGTATAACGAACTTCCCGAAAAGGGAGTGATCCGGAGCGGCAGTGCCGACAACGGGAAACGGGAGGTAGGACACTGACAACACGCAGCAAAAGAAACCCCGCCCAACAACCGGATGCGGTCGCTGGACGGGTTTGTCGTTTCTGATTGGTGGAGGCGGCGGGAGTTGAACCCGCGTCCGAAAACAGTGGCTACCGAGTCACTACATGCTTAGTTTCCCGTTGAATCTCGTCCCACTGCTGCCCGGGAAACGGGGACCGCAGAGGGACCAGCCTCTTGGTTTTCGAGACGGCCGCCGAGACCCTCGGCCGTCCTTATCTCACTTTATGACGCTCGATTCCACCGGTGTGAGCAACCGGTAGAGGAGCGTGACAGGTTTTTAGGCTGCCAGTGCGAGCTGATTGTTCGCAGTTATAGTTTGGATCAGTTTTACGAGCCCGATCCAGCTCGGCATGCGACCGCGGCACCGACGTGCTCCCGTCGAAGCCGGTACGCCCCCAATTTGTCAACGAGTCATCAATGAGTCCGTCGTCGAGAACGGTGCTCGCCTGGTGATCATTCCTCCGCGGCGCCGGGGATCAGGGGTCGGGGGAGTCGATGCCGAGTGGCAGAGTCCAAGGCCCCGCGGTTCCGTCCCGTCCCCCGTCTCCCGTCCCTCGTCTCCCGTCCCTCGTCGCTCGCCTCTCCCTTCGAGCCTCGAGCCTCCAGCCTCGAACCCCGCGCCTCTCGCCTCTCGTCTCTCGCCGCTCGTCTCCCCTCCCCCAACCCCGACAACTCAGATACCATCCATCCCCTCGAAGGAGACCGACACCGATGCGAAAACCGAGCACCACCGAGATCGAAGACATCGTCGAGCGCGCCCTCGCCGAGGACCTTCCGGACATCACCGGAGAAGCGATCTTCGGAGCGGAGGAGAAGGGAATGGCAACGATCGTCGCGAAGGAGAATGGAGTCCTCGCCGGAATGCCGTTCGTCCGCGCGGTCTTCGCCACGCTCGACTCCGCCGCGGACGTCGAAACCATGGTCGACGAAGGAGGGACGCTCGAGCCGGGGACGACCGTCGCGCGAATCTCCGCCCGGGTGCGGGCACTCCTCGCCGGCGAGCGCACCGCTCTCAATCTCCTCCAGCGCGCCTCCGGGATCGCCACCGCGACGCGCCGCTACGTCGATGCGGTCCGCGGGACGAGCGCGAAGATCTACGACACCCGCAAGACGGCTCCCGGCCTCCGGGCGCTCGACAAGTACGCCGTGGTCGCCGGCGGAGGCGAGAACCATCGCTACGCCGCGCGCGACATGTTCCTGATCAAGAACAACCACATCGACCACGCCGGCTCGATCGCTGCGGCGATCCGGCGGGTCCGCGAGAGCGGCCGGGAGGAGAAGGTGATGGTCGAGGTGCGCTCGTTCGAAGAGCTCGACCAGGCCGTCGCCGAGTCGCCCGATCTCATCCTCCTCGACAACATGACCACGGACGAGATGCGCGAGGCGGTGCGCCGCGTCGCGGGGCGGATCCCTCTCGAGGCGTCCGGAGGCATCACGCTGGAAAGCGTCCGCGCGATCGCCGAAACGGGAGTGGAGCGGATCTCGGTCGGCGCGCTGACGCATTCGGTAAAGGCGCTGGATCTGTCGATGAAGGCGAGCGGTGAGGGATAGAAAGCGGGGCTAGGAGTCTGCGCGATAGGAACGTCCGTAGCGAGAAAGCGGAGCAGCGAGGCCAAATTCGATCGGATTTGAGGTGCGTAGCGGTGGCTACTCGCCGAGAATCCGGACGAATTTGGACCGCTGATCCGCTTTCGCAGTAAGACAGTTTCTACCGCGCAGACTCCTAGGAGTCTGCGCGGTAGAAACGTTCGTAGCGAGAAAGCGGAGCAGCGAGGCCAAATTCGTTCGGATTTGAGGTGCGTAGCGGTGGCTACTCGCCGAAAATCCGGACGGATTTGGACCGCTGATCCGCTTTCGCAGTAGGACAGTTACTACGGCGCAGACTCCTAGGAGTCTACGGACTCACCGCTCATCTCTCACCGCTCGCCGCTCACCGCTCGTCGCTCACCGCTCGTCGCTCTCCTCCGAGTGGCAAGCTCTTTGCGCCTTCATCTCCGTGAAATGGCAGAGTTCACTCCCATGACCGTTGCCGTCGTCGACGACGACACCTCCATCAGACGCCTGGTGCGTCTTCTCCTGAAGCGAAGCGGCTTCAATCTGATCGAAGCGGGCACTGGCGAAGAAGCGACGTCCCTCCTCTTCCGCGAACCGTGGGATCTCGCGATCCTCGACCGCCGCCTTCCCGACATCGACGGTCTGGTGCTCTGCCGCCGCCTCAAGGAAGACGAGCGGCTCCGGCCGAACTACGTGATCATGCTCACCGGCGAAGCCGAAGAGCAGGAGAAAGTGCTCGGGCTCGAGCTCGGAGCGGACGACTACATCACGAAACCGTTCCATCCGGCCGAGCTGACCGCCCGCATCCGCGCCGGAAAGCGGATCGTCGATCTCCAGAAGGAACTGATGGAGTCGAACCGGCGTCTGGAGCGGCTCTCCGTCACGGACGGCCTCACCCACCTCTACAACCACCGGCATTTCCAGGAGGAGCTCTCGCGCACCTGGGAAGAGGCGCGGCGCTATCAGCGGCCCCTCGGGCTGGCGATGATCGATCTCGACTTCTTCAAGAAGATCAACGACACGTGGGGACACGCAGCCGGGGACCAGGTTCTCGAAAAGGCATCCGCGATCTTCACCAGCTCGGTCCGCTCGTCCGATCTCGTCGCCCGCTACGGAGGGGAAGAGTTCGCCGTGATGATGCCCGAGACCGAGCTCGACGACGTCGTCGCGTTCGCGGAGAAGATCCGTAGCCTCGTCGAGGAAGAGCGGTTCAATGTCGACGAAGCGAAGATCCCGGTGACGGTGAGCATCGGCGCGGCGTCGTTTCCGCACACCGATGTCGGTTCGGCACGCGAGCTGATCGAAGCGGCGGACCGCGCCCTCTACCGCGCGAAGCGGAAAGGACGCAATCAGGTTCAGGCCGAGCGGCGGAAGAGATCCCACCGGACGGAGAGCACCAGGAAAGATCGGGCGGAGCCGAACTGATCAGCCGGTCATGCTCAGGTCGTGCTGCTGGCTTTCCACCTCGCGACGCAGACTTCCGATCCTGCTCCGGACCGCGCTCTCCTGATCGCTCCAGTTTCCCGACTGTCCCGATTCCAGGAGCCGCTCGAGCTCCGCGGCCTCCTGAGAGATCTCGCGGAAGCCGTAGCTTCCTCCGGCCCCTTTCAGCTGGTGCGCGATGAAGAGCATCCGTTCGACCGCCTTGGGATCGAATGCCCCGTCGCTGCGCAGCTCATTTTCGATCTGTCCCACTCTGGCTTCGGCATCCGCCAGAAATTCCTTTTTCAGTTCTTCGAGCTCAGGATCCATCATTTCATCCTCGACTGGCGGGACTGCACGCGATGTGCCGACCTCCGTTGCCGATTCGCATATCATTGCCGGTGATGTCTGGACAGCTGCCCGAGCTTCCGGTCCCGCGCGGAGACTTCCACATCGAAGACCCGTGGCGAGTGCCCTCCGGATGCACTCTCCAACCCCTGCTCCGCTCCGCGGACGGCGCTCCGCCGCGGCTGGCGAGCGCGGTCACCGCATACCACGACGGCGCACGGCTGTACGTCCTCTTCCAGACCAGCGACGAGGGAATCGTGGCGACCAAAGTCGACCATGACGATTCGCTCTACCAGGAAGACGTGGTCGAGCTCTTCCTCGCTCCGGAAACACAAAACCGGTATTTCGAGATCGAGATCAATCCCCTCGGCGCGGTGTTCGACGCGCGCGTCGACTCACCCGATGGCGACCGACGGACCATGAAGGTCGACATCGGATGGCAGTGCACCGGGCTTCAGGTCGCGATCCGGCGAACGTGGGAGAACGACCGGCGTTTCCTCGGCGAAGTGCTCACCATCGTCCCGTTCGCTGCGCTCGACGCCGCCGTCCGCTCCGGCACCAGCTGGTTCGCGAATTTCTACCGGATCGACCGCGCTGCGTCCGGTGACGAGTTCACCGCCTGGAGTCCCACCGGCCGGACTCCGCCGGACTTTCACGTGCCTGCCCGCTTCGGCCGGCTCGTGTTTCTTTAGGAGTCTGCGCGGTAGAAGCGTCCGTAGCGAGAAAGCGGAGCACCGAGGCCAAATTCGTTCGGATTTGAGGTGCGTAGCGGTGGCTACTCGCCGAAAATCCGGGCGGATTTGGACCGCTGATCCGCTTTCGCAGTAGGACAGTTTCTACCGCGCAGACTCCTAGCCCGGATTTCTCACAGTAGGGAGAAAAAGAGGATCTCCTAACAGGTGTGTAGCAGAGTTCATAGGCCGAGAGGATGGAATGCGATTGCTGACGTACAGAGGAACGCCATTGCGATCAGAGCTTCCGCGGTGTGAAAGCCGAAAGCGCGGTGACTGAGCATTCGGATCTTGTTGTTGCAGCCTTCAGCAACTGCATTCGTGAGTCGATACTCGAAGTAACGGCGGATGCCAGGCCATTTCGCCGCGACGGTTCGCGCGAAGCGAACGAGGGGTTGAATGCGGCTATGAACCGCGGACTGATACCAGCGCTTGAACCGTCGATCAGCTTGGCGGACGGACGAGGAGTCATAGATGTCCTGAAAGGATTCCTTGACCAGGTAACTGCGAAAGAGGGTGTGATTCATCCGCGCGAGCTCCGAGAGTTTCGCCTCCTCGGCATCACGCAGGTTCCAGGGGTTCTTCAGGAGGACGAACCGAGTGGATTTGAGAGCGGAGCGCTCCTCGCCGGTGGCCTTTCGCATCTCGTCCCGCCTCACCTGATCGATCGCATTCCCGAGGAGTTGGACCACGTGGAACCGATCGAAAACGACCTCGGCGTTCGGCAGTCGGTCGCGAACAGCTTTCTCGAAGGCCGCGCTCATGTCGATGCTCACCAGACGGATTCGCGCGCAGCGCTCGGGGCCGAGCAGATCGAACAGCCCGTCGAGAACCTCTGCACTTTTACCCTTCGCCGCCCAGATCATCTGCCCGGTCTCGTGGTTCGTGACCACGGTCATGAACTTCTTCGGCCGCCCCCAGCAGATCTCGTCGATGCCGATCCGGGTCAGATTCTCGAGCGCGTTCGGGTCGCGTTTTTCGGCAACCACTCGAGCGGCGATCCGTCCGGCCGTGAGCCAGCTGACCTTGAAGTACGCCGAGACCGCGGTTTGATTGGATCGCTGCAGAAACCAGGCAAGCTCGTCTTCGAACGCGCGGGTGAACATCGAACCAGGCCGTGCCCACGGAACCGCGGCCGTTCGCACCCCGCAGCGGCGGCAACGCACCCGCGGCAGATCCGCCCGCAGCATCACCCGGCATCCCCAGAGGCCGAGATGACGCCATTCGCGATGCTTCATCACCGTTCCGTGAAGCTCGGGAGCAACCCGTCCGCACCCTCCGCACCGCGGACGTCTCCACGTTGGACTCACGTCGAGATAGAGACTCCGAGCTTCGAACCGAACCCCGCGAACCGTTACGTTTGCCATGTTGAGCAACTTCCGGAACAATGTCGTCAGGCGCACCGTGCCTGTCCTCCCCGTGTCTTGGTTTCATCGACTACAGACTACGGGAAATGGGCAGCACGGTTCGCCGATTCCAACCTGCTATCGCTGCTTCGATCTTCACCTCTCCACGAGCAGCGACTTTCGGGGCTCCTTCAGATCCTTCCGCGACGGCGGGGCAAGTTGTGGGAACGGCGGAAAACGCGGCGGCCGGGTGGCGGCGTTTTCCGCGGTTTCCACAACTTCGCTTTCCGAACGCTTCGGCGAACACCGACTTGCTCCTCGAAAACAGCCGCGTCGCCGTTCCTGCATGCCTCCGACAATCATTCCGCACCTACACACCTGTTAGGAGAACCGAAAAAGACCGCCGTTCCGTGCTATTAAGTTGAGTGTGCACAACAACATCAACAGCACGGGAGGCGGCGGTATGAAGCAGACAGAGTGTAGCGGGAACGAGTTGCGATTCCAAGGGGTGGGAGGGCGTGAGATCGTCGCCAGGTTCGACGGTGGACAGCTCACTTCGGACGGGGGAGGGCTCCTGCTGCTCGAGACGGAAAGGCGGACGAGGATTCTGGAAAGGTTCGTCGGATGCTTTCGGGATTACCGAAAACGCACTTTGGTTCAGCACTCGCTCGAGTCGATGATCCGGCAGCGGGTGATGGGATTGGCTCTCGGATATGAAGATCTGAACGATCACGATTCTCTGCGTGAGGATCCGCTGATCGGGACCTTATCGGGCAAATCGGATCCCAGGCAGCCGCTGGCGGGCAAGAGTACGCTGAACCGGTTGGAGTTGACCCCGGATGGTCACGGGGAGGATCGATACAAGCGGATCGTCTATGACGGAAACGCGATTGATAAATTCTTCGTCGACGTGTTCTTAAAATCCAGGTCGACTCCTCCGGATCAGATCGTGATTGATCTGGACACGACCGAGGACAGAATCCATGGGAATCAGGAGGGGCGATTTTTCCACGGCCACTACGGGTCGTACTGCTATCTGCCACTCTACGTGTTCTGTGGACAGGATCTGCTCTGCGCACGTCTGCGAGAGGCGAGCGTCGGACCTGCCGAGGGAACGGTCGAGGAACTCAGGCGGATCATTGGGCAGATCCGTGAGAGCTGGCCGGATGTGAAGATCGTGATTCGTGCTGATTCGGGATTCTGCTGCGACGAGATCCTGAGCTGGTGCGAGTCCGAAGGGATCGATTACGCGATCGGTCTGCCCAAGAACCGGCGCCTCGAGGCGATGATCGAGGCGGAGATGGCTCTGGTACGAGCCGAGTCGCAACATCTCTCCGAGGCGTGCCGCACCTACAAGGATCTGAACTACCGGACTCGCAAGAGCTGGAGCCGGTCCCGTCGTGTGGTGGCGAAAGCCGAGTACCTGGTGGACAAAGCCAACGGCAGGTTCGTCGTAACGTCGCTCCCGGTGGAGGCGATGGCGGTGAAGCCGCTGTACGAAGAGCTCTACTGTGAGCGCGGAGAGATGGAGAACCGAATCAAGGAACAGAAATGTTTTCTGTTTTCGGATCGGACCTCGGCGGCAACGATGAGAGCAAATCAGTTGCGGCTCTGGTTTTCTTCGGCGGCCTATCTGCTGATGAATGCGTTGCGGCGGCTGGGACTGAAAGGAACCGAGCTGGCCACCGCTCAGTGCAACACAATTCGGCTGAAGCTGTTCAAGATCGGAGCACGGATCCGCGTGACCACGCGCAAGATATGGATCTCACTCTCGAGTGGGTATCCGATGACGAAGCTGTTCGCGCTGGTCTGCAGCAACTTAGCTCTTGCCTCTCCCTGAAGGCGGATCGTTCCTCAACTCATCTTCCCGCAACCACGTCTGTTCAACTCTGAACCAGAGGAAACGTGTGTCTGAGCGTTGGCTGCACGATACTGCCCGAACCTCCGCCGCCCTCCGGAACCAGCGCCCAGTCAAATAACTTCAGCCTTGTTCGACTCCAACTCTCCCCATTCCGGCAAAATCTACGCTGAACGCCCCCTTCAGCTCCGGTTGAACTCCCCCAAAAGAGTCTTGTGAGAAATGCGGGCTAGCCCAAAGGGCCCGAATTTCTTAAGGGGCACTGTGGGTGTTCACAGAGCCGATGCGCGGAGTTACTGCGCATCTTCCGCAGGTGTCGTCTCGTTGCGTTCTGAAGGCGATCTGCGCGGCCACGGCGGAAGCCGTGGCGGCCACGGCGGAAGCCGTGGCGCCCCTCGGAGAGGGGATCCTTCGCTGCCCAGCAAGCTCGCGTCGACTCCCGGCTGACACGCTGATTTTGCTTGAGGTCGGGCCGTTGTCTTTAGCCCGGATTATTCACGGGATTTCGTCTAGCACGTGAATTGCTAGCTCCGCTTTCCGCCATGAAACGCTCCTTCACTGCATTCGCCGTCATCGCGCTCTCCATCTTCGTCGCTGCGCCCCTCCCCCTCGCAGGCTCCACCTGCGGCACGTTGGCAGAATGGGGATCCCGCGGCGCCGCTCGCTCGATCGCTTTCGCCGGGAACTTCGCCACCGTCGCGGACGGTCGTGGGCTCTCCGTGTACGACCTCTCGAATCCCGACGCGATCCGTCGGGTCGCGATGGTCACGACGCCGCGACCGAGCAGCGAGGTCAGCGTCGCCGGCGCTCACGTTCTGCTTCTTTCGAGTGACGGCATCCGCAGCTATCGGCTCGGAAGTGACGGCTCACTCACGCAGGAGTTTTTCGCCGAGGCGACTGCGGACCAGCTCGCAGCGGGATCGGGCTTCTTCGTGACCGCTTCGGGAAAGGAGTTGACGCTCTGGGATACCAGCAGCGGTGTCGCGGTCTCACGGGGCTTCGTGGAACTGGACGGCAATGCAAACGATCTCGCCGTCGACGGGACGCGGATATGGGTCGCCGAGGGAACTCGCGGACTTGCGATCTACGAGCTCGGGAATGGAAGGCTGACCGCGAACGGTCACGTCGCGGTCGGAGGCATCGCGCTCGCCGTGTCGGGTAAGCGGCTCCTCGTCTCGGGCGGCGATTCTCTCGCGGTTCTCGACACCTCCGTCACCCCTGCGAGGATCGTGGCCCGTGGGACGTCCGGAACCGCAGATTTCAAAGAGGTTCATCCTCTCGACGACTCGACCTTCCTCGCCCGGAACGCGGTGGGAGCGATCACCGTCGCGACGCTCTCCGCTGACGGATCGATCGCGATGCATGACGTGCCGATGCCGGTCGAGACATTCGCGACATCCGGGAGACGCCTCCTCGTTTCGGGCGATTCACTCGACCGCGTCGGCCTCCCGGTCGCAACGGAGTCGGCGCTGCGCCTCTACGATGCGACGGATCCTCGCGCGCTGCATCTCGACGGGCAGTTTGGTGGCCAGGGGGGCGAGCTGACCGGCGTCGCGATCAAGGGACAGACGATCTACGTCTCGGATTCGAGCACCATCCACGTCATCGATGCGAGCGAGCCTCTCGCTCCCAGGGAAGTCGGTTCGATGACGCTTCCCGAGCCGTTCGATCTCCTGCATCTGGATGGCAACCTCCTCCTGGCGCACGGGCGGGAGTACGTCTACATGCTGGACGTCACGGACGCCGCCCATCCCCGCCTGATCGGTTCCTACGAGACTTTCGGACTTCCGTTCAGTGGCGCGGTGATGGCGGGGCCCTACCTGATCGAAGTCAATCGAGCGAGCGGGCTTCACGTACTCGACATCTCCGATCCTGCGAATCCGGTGCAGCTGAGTGGCCTGAAGAACGGAGGAGTGGGAATGTTCAACGGCGTCATCGCGGCCGTCCCGGGAGCGCTGTATGCCGGAATCCTCCAGGGCGTCAAGGTCGCGGACATCTCCGATCCGCGTCATGCGACGCTGGTCGAAATTCTCGACGCCACGGACGTCACCGCCGCCGCAACCATCCCGGCGACCGGCACGGCACCTCCTCTTCTCCTTCTCGCCGATGCCGGCGAGCTGAGAGTCTTCGACATCTCGGCTCCGACTCTTCCGCGCGAGGTCGGCGATCTGGCGGTCGGTCCGGCCGTTTCGATCGCAGCCCGCGAGAACGTCGCCTGGATCGCACTCTCGACCGGCGAGATCACCCGTATCGACCTGAGCGACCCGTCGCATCCGATGGTCGCCGGCAATCTCACCGGGCTTTCCGATCCGTCACAGATCGCGGTGGCGGGGCCGCTTCTTGCGACCGCGGACCGCTTCAGTCTCCGGATCGCCAGCACTCTGGCGGGGGTCACGTCTTCACTCGACGCCGTCACCACGCCATACGTGAAGCCCGATTCGGGTCCACGCCTGATCCACGTGGGTTGGAGTCCGGCGACCGTTCCGCTCTACCAGATCGAGAGCGCGAGCGACGCAGCCTTCTCTTCACCTTCCCTGCGTGAGACGACCCGGACCGAGGCGTGGGTGCACGACGAGGGAGACACGTGGGTTCGTGTTCGCGCGACCGATGGTTGCACGGCGGGACCATGGTCCCCGGCGCTGCACGTCGCGGCAGACCCTTCGCCGGTGGAGTTCGTGACTTCCGGCATTTCATTGCTCGCGCTCCCCGGATCCTCCGTGACGATTCCGATCGCGCTCCACAACCGCACCGCTGGAAACGCTACCGCGGAGCTCACTACGGACGACGCGTCCCTGACGATCCCTACGCAGCAGACCCTCGCGGGAGGAGAGACTGCGGTGGTGGAGGGCCGGATGACGCTCTCCGGGTCCGGCCGGCAGGATGCGCAGGTCCGGATCCGCGGCTCGGAAGGGCAGCCGTTCCGGATCACGGTTTACACCCCGCGGACGGCCGCACAGTCCACCACCACCGCGGCTCCGTCCCTGGTCATCCCCGGTGTCATCGCATCCCGAGGCGCGAAAGGAACGGACTGGAGATCGGAGCTGAGCCTCGGGTGTCGAACCGATTGCAGCATGACGCTGAAGTTCGTGCCGAATGGAGATCCCGCCGCGGCCCGATCGGTCGAGCTCTCGTTCGACGCCGGGACTGCCACGGTGACGGACGACGTGGTGCGGAACCTCTTCGGAGTGGATCAGGGGACCGGATTTCTCGCGATCGACAGCGGCAACCCCGAGGCCGTCCTCGCATCGGTGCGCACCTACAACCATGCTGCGGAGGGCGACTTCGGCCAGCGCATACCCGCAGTGAGGATCGACGGAGAGGTCTCGCCGACCCGGCTCGCTCTCGGAGTTGCGGCGAATGACTCATTCCGCACCAACATCGGATACGTGAATCCGGCGGGTTCCACACAAACGGTCCATCTCACCCTCGTCGATCCTGCGGGCGGCGATGTATCCACCGTTCCGGTGACGCTCGAGCCGTTCGGCGCGGGCCAGACGAGCACCACCTCGCTCTTCGGCAGCGACGACGCCGTCGAGGGGGCGAGCATCCGGGTCGACGGTGGTTCGGGGATCATCGTCTACGTCAGCCGGATCGATGCGCTCACCGGAGATGCCGTGTTCAGTTACGCTCGCAACGTCTCGGAGGAGACGAGTGCGCTTCCGCGGCTCTCGGGTGCGCTGGCGATCGTCGGCTCGACTCCCGGAGCGGAGGGAACGGACTGGAAGACCTCTCTTCAGATGACGAATCCGACCTCCGCACCGGTGACCGCACACGTGACATTCGTTCCTGCAGACGACGCTTCGGCTGCCATGAGCGCAGACCTCGACCTGCAGCCGCATGCCGGATGGTTCAGCTCCGATTTCCTCGCGTCGCTCTTTCCGCGGCGCATCGTCGCGACCGCTCGAACCGGAGCGCTGCGGATCGAATCGACTGCGGTACTCCCGATCTGGGCGCGGCTGTACAACGACGGCGGCAGTAGTGGAACCTACGGAGAGTACGTGCAGAGCTTCGGATCGCCCTCACGCCGGGTGAGCATCGCGGCGCTGGGGAGCCCGTCTCCCTCAGCGCTGCAGATCTTTCCCCTGGTACAGAATGACGCACGGCGCACCAACATCGGACTGGCCGAGTTCGGAGGAGAGGATACGGACGTCGAAGTGACCATCCGGGATTCACGCGGCGCGGTCGTCGCGGTGATCGACCAGCATCTCGCGCCGTACCAGTCGGTCAATCTTCTGTCGCCTCTTTCCAGTGCGGGAGTGGCACTGGCCGGCCCTCTCCGGGCGGAGATCACGGCGGAACCGTCGGGCGCATCGATCATCGCCTACGCTTCGGTGGTGGAGAACGCGACCGGGGACGCGGTGTTCGTTCCGGCGGAGTAACCGTTTACATCCCGCGGAGGAGTCGCTTGCGGAGAAATAATGCGGGAATCCGGCGGACATTTTTCCGATTTGTTACTGCATAGGGCATCGAGAGGACGAATCTTCCGTTAGGGTTACTGCGAATGCGCCCGCGGACCGTCCTGAATATCGGTGTCGTACTTCTGGTCAGTATGATGGGAACACTCCATCTGCAGGCAGAAGAGAACAAGTCGACCCGGAAATGCAGCCAGCAACCGAAAGTCTGCGCCCAGCAGATTCGCGAGATTCTCTCCCACCGAAAGTATCTCGGAATCCGGGTGATCGCCGGACGCTCGAACATCGAGATCCAGCAGGTCGTCCCGGGAAGCCCTGCGGACGAGTACGGTCTCAAGGCGGGAGATCACGTCATCGCGGTCAATGGACAGGACTGCTCCCACATCAGCGTCGAGAAGTTCAAACGTCTTCTCGGCTCACTCCACGAGACCCAGAAGCTCGTCTTCACGATCAACCGCTCGGGCCTGATCTCGCTCATATCCGTGCGCCCCGCGTACCTGACCAAACAGCAGATCGACCAGGCCATCGAAGCCCATCTGCGGGAGGCCCACGGTGAGACTCAGGCAGAAGCAGAGGCAGAAGCGGCCCACCACTGACGCCATGGACGACCGGCGGACGAGCCGCTCGTTCGATCCTTCTCTCTCCGGACTCCTGCGGAATCCGGGGTTTTCGCTCCGCCGCTATCTCATCCTTCCTTTTCTTCTGATCGCGCTCGCGCTCGGCGCGCTCGCCTACCGCTCGTACCAGCTGGCAGTACGGATGGAGAAGGGACTCGACGAATTCGCCGTGCAGTACCTGGCGTATGTCGCAGAGACCACCGCGCGAAGAACGGACGCGATCATCCAATCGGAGCTGACACGGAGTGCCGACGAGTGGCAACAGATCGAGCGGATGATCGACGAACCGACCTTCGGGTCGCTTCAGAGGTGGATCAATCGCAATCCCTGGATCGTCTCGGCGATCTTCGTTCCGGACATCGAGCCGGAGAACTCCATCTTCGTCTCGTCGATCAACGAACCTGCCTCCAGAAAAAACGACCTCCTGACGAACGAGTTCTACACCGCCACCGGAACCATGAAGTACACCTACGATCCGGCACTCCTCCTGGAAACCACCGGTCCGACGCTGAAGACCGAACCGGTAGTCGCCACCCCGCACCTGCCGGAGGCTCGGGACATCCGCAAGTACACGCACACCCGCGTGGTGCCGACCGGCGCCTCGGCGGGGGGGCTGGTGCAGGGGGCGCCGGAGGGACTCGCGGTGGTGGTGCCTCTCGCCGCCCCGATGTCTCGATACGCGGTTCGTTCCTCGGTCGAGATCTCCGTGATCTCCGCTGCGTGGCGAAACCACCGGGCGGTCAGCATCTGGCTCGCCGCCGTCGCCGTCGGCGCGTTTGCGCTCGGGGCGATGCTCGCGCTGTTCGGACTCCGCCGGCAGGCGGAAGCGAACCGCCTCCGTGCCGCGCTGATCGCCAACGTCTCACACGAGCTTCGAACGCCGCTGTCGATGATCCGGCTCGGCGCCGAGACGCTCAAGAGGGGACAGAAAAAACTCAGCCCCGAGCAGCGGACCACCATCGAAGACTCCATCCTGCGCGAGGCGATGCATCTGAGCCACCTGGTGGAGAACGTACTCGACGTCACCCGTCTGGCGCGCAGCTCCAAGCCTCTGGTATTCGCACCGGTGAAGCCGGACGAACTGGTCGAGTCGCTGATCTCGACATACGAGGGATGGATCCGGAGCCGCGGGTTCACGGTGGAGACGAAGATCGACGCTCTGGTCCCCGAGCAGATGTGGGATCGGGAGAGCATCTCCCGAGCGCTCCTGAACCTGATCGACAATGCGATGAAGTACTCCGCGGATACGCGCGTGGTCGAGGTCTCACTCCGGCAGCACGACGATGCGGTGGTCGTGGCCGTCCGCGATCACGGCATCGGGATCGACGAGAGGGAGATCGAGCGGATCTTCGAGCCGTACTACCGCGCACGCTTTTCCGATACCGAGACGCGGCGCGGCGCGGGAATCGGTCTGACCCTGGTCCGGCAGATCATCGAGGCACACGGAGGAGCGATCGAGGTCGACTCCAGGCCCGGCGAGGGATCGACGTTCCGGATGGTCTTTCCAATGCGGAAGGAAATCGTCGGAAATGCGGTTCCGGAAGTATTGAATCCGAGTGAGGCATCCTGACCTCCAGGCCCGCCCGGAACGAATTGGCTCTGGAGGGGAGACTCGCACTCCGGGAGGCGGTCGAATGCAGAAGATTCTGGTCGTTGAAGACGATGGTGGGCTCCGGCAGGGACTGGAGATCAATCTCCGTCTCGAAGGATTCGAACCCGTCCTTGCCGCGGATGGCGAACAGGCCGTCGAGCTGTTTCACAGCGAGTCGCCGGATCTCGTCCTCCTCGACCTGATGCTCCCGAAGAAGAGCGGGTTCGAAGTTCTCGACCACATCCGCAAGTACTCCAAGATCCCGGTGATACTTCTCACCGCACGCGGCGCCGAGACGGACAAGGTTCGCGGCCTGCGCGGCGGGGCGGACGACTACGTCACCAAACCATTCGGCCTGCAGGAGCTCTTCGCACGCATCGATGCAGTGCTCCGGCGGAGCGAGACGGTCCGCCACGATGTCTACTCGGATTCGATGATCAAGCTCGATCCGTCGACCCGCGAGGCGGAAGCGAACGAGCAGAAGCTCAAGCTCTCGCCCAAGGAGTTCGACCTCCTGATGTACCTGTTCAAGAACCGCGAGCGCGTCGTCCCCCGCGAGGAGCTTCTGTCGCGGGTCTGGAACTACCGGGTCGACCTGAATCTGAACAGCCGGACCGTCGACACCCACGTCACGCGCCTTCGCCGGAAGCTGCAGGCGGCCGTCGGCACCGACTCGGAGGTCATCGTCGGGGTCGCGAAGATCGGATACCGCTACCTCGGCGTCAGCGCCTGACTGCAACCCGGGCGCCCCTTCGATCATCTGACTCGTAGCGGGAACGGGATCCTGCAGGAGGATTCCGCTCCATCGCCCTTGTACCGACGCGATCCGGGTTCCGGAGCGGGCCGGGAATCTGCACGGTCGGTCCGCACCTGGTCCACGAAACAGGAGGAGGCAGCATGCATGGAAGAATCTACGACGACGTGACCCAACTGATCGGCCGGACTCCTCTGGTCCGCCTTCGACGCCTTCCGGAGAAGGGAAGCGCCGAGGTGGCGGTCAAGCTCGAGTCATTCAACCCGCTCTCCTGCGTCAAAGAGCGGATCGCGATCTCCATGGTACGGGACGCGGAACGCTCCGGCGCGCTCGCAGCGGGAGGAACGATCGTCGAGGCGACCAGCGGCAATACCGGGATCGGACTGGCCATGGTCGCCGCAGCGCTCGGCTACCGCTGCGTCCTCTTCATGCCCGACACCATGTCGATCGAGAGGCGGAAGCTCCTGCAGGCGCTCGGCGCGGAGCTCCATCTGACTCCCGGCCCCGCCGGCGTCAAGGAAACGATGCGGCAGGCGGAGGAGTTCGCCGCGAAGACTCCGGGAGGGTGGCTCTCGCGGCAGTTCGACAACCCCGCGAACGTCTGGATTCATGAAACGACCACTGCGACGGAGATCATCGCCGACACCGGGGGGGAGATCGATGGAGTCGTCGCGGGCGTCGGGACCGGTGGAACCGTCACCGGCGTCGGCAAGGTCATGAAGAACCTCCGGAAAGAAATCGTGATCGCCGCCGTGGAACCGGTCGAGTCCACCGTTCTGAAGGGCGGCTCTCACAACCCGCACAAGCTGCAGGGAATCGGTGCCGGCTTCGTTCCGTCCATCTACGACCCCTCGGTCGTCGATCGCGTCTTCGACGTGTCGTGGGACGACGCGGTAGGAACTTCACGGGCACTGGCGAAATCCGAAGGGATTCTGGTCGGCATCTCCTCCGGGGCAATCGCCTGGTCCGCGCTGCAGCTCGCAAAGGAGCTCGGAACGGGGAAAAGGGTGATCGCGATCCTTCCCGACACCGGCGAGAGGTACCTCTCGACTCCTCTCTACGAATACACCGACGCGGTCGACCAGGCCCCGACCAAGCCGGCCCCGGCCAATTGACGTCCAGCTCCGATCCGCGGCGCAGCCTCGACGCACCGGGGCGCCGCGGATCGGAGAAATGCCGGCACGAACCCCGATCGCGACCAGAACACGCCGAGCGGTGAGGAGAGTGCAGGGCACTGATGGATGCTCCACGCGCGCCTCGTGGTTCCGCGCCGCGCCCTTCCCCACCTCCGTCTCACCTCGTGCTTCCCGCCCCCGCGCGTTACAATCAATCTCATCGACTGCAACTCGTGGAGGAACCATGCGGACCGTTCTGCTTTCAGCTCTCGCTCTCCTTCTCACGGTACCGGCCGCGCTCGCGGTGGAGACGCAGTGCCAGCAGGAGATGACCG
This sequence comes from uncultured Acidobacteriota bacterium, assembly GCA_963741955.1. Classification (GTDB taxonomy): domain Bacteria; phylum Acidobacteriota; class Thermoanaerobaculia; order Gp7-AA8; family Gp7-AA8; genus CAVUKB01. The sequence goes on along the minus strand of CAVUKB010000007.1, from coordinate 519,368 downwards.
CGCTCGCTGCCCTCTACGAGATCCGCTCGATGGTCGTGAATCCGTACGTCACGAGCTACGACCTCTCGAAGCGGATCGATCAGCGTCTCGACGCGCTTCGCGGACCGCTCCCGGACGGCAGCTATCGCTGGGTGCGCTGGGTCGACGCATCGGACGGACCGACGATCAAGAAGGAGCACCTCGTCTCGAGCGTGCAGGGCTCGGGCGACGTCGATTCGTTCCAGGCGAGCTCCGACCATCCGTTTCAGGTTCGCGTGGTGGTCCCCCGCAAACGCTCACTCTTCAAAGCCAACAGCCGGGTCTGGGTCGGCAGCGTGAAGATCCGCTACTGGCGCGACGGGAAGATGTCGACGATCGACAAGAAGATCGACGCATGGATGGCGCCCGACACCTCGAAACGATTCGAGCTCGGAGGTGTCGCGGACAAAGCGGACGTCGAGATCGATTCCGCGACGGAAACAGAGAACCAGCGCGAGTCGCTGGTGGAAGTTCATTTCCGGCAGGCCGTTCCGCAGGATGATCCGGGCAACCCGGACTACGACACGATCCAGATGCTTCAACGACTCCGTGACACTCCCGATCCGGTGACGCTCGATCTCGAGATCGGCCGCCTCGAGCGCCGCATCTTCCCCGACGCTTCTCCGATCCCGGTCACTTCGATCCTGACCCGCCTCGAAGAAGCCGATCGTCTGATGCGCAGCCAGAAGGAAGACGAGCAGGAAAAGGGAAAGAAGATGCTGACCGAGGTGGTCAAGAGCATCCGCTCGCAACAGTGAAGTCGGAAGGCTACGGAAGCGCGAACCGATCGGTCCGAACCCTTTGTGGCCGAACTTTCGAGGACCGCCGCCCCCCATTCGGAGCGTCGATCAATCCACTCCCGCAGCTCCACCCGCGAATCCGGGCTCCCAAAGTTTGGTAACCCGCGCCTGACTCGCGGATCGATCCGTTCTCGCCTCACGCGACGAAGCCGCAGTACCTGACGTCAGCGAAATGAGCTGTTGAACGTGTCGCAGTTGCTGATGTTGCCGCTGTCGAATCCCCGGCGGAACCATCGCACCCGCTGTTCGGAGCTTCCGTGTGTAAAGCTCTCGGGAACGGCATAACCACGACTCTGATTCTGGAGACGGTCGTCGCCGATCGAACTCGCCGCGTCCAGCGCCTCCTGCAGGTCATGGCTGTCGAGAATCCCTTTCATCTTCTGCGCACGGTTGCCCCACACGCCGGCGAGACAATCTGCCTGCAGCTCCATGCGAACAGAGAGGCCGTTGGCCTCCGCTTCGTTCGCGCTCGCGCGCGCCTCTCTGACCTGGTCCGAGATCCCGAGAAGATTCTGAACGTGATGGCCGACCTCGTGGGCGACCACGTACGCCTGCGCGAAATCTCCGGGAGCCCCGAAGCGCGCGAGCTCGCGGAAAAAGGAGAGATCGAGATACACCTTCTCGTCCCGCGGACAATAGAACGGTCCGGTGGCCGACGATTCGGTTCCGCACGCGGATGCCACTGCGCCATCGAACAAGACCAGCTTCGGTTCGCGGTAGGGCTGCCCGATCTCCTCCCGGAAAACCTGGCTCCAGACATCTTCGGTGTCGGCGAGCACCACCGAGACCATCTCGGCCTGCGGATCCGAGGGCGATGCGGATGAGCTCTCGGAGGATGCGGGTGGTGTGGTCTGAAGAACTTCGCTCGGATCCCCGCCGAAAAGAACCACCAGCAACGCGATCACGATCGCTCCCACGCCGCCACCGCCAATCAGTACGGGCCCCATCCCACGCCGGTCTTCGACGTTCCCGCTTCGACGCCTTCCTCTCCACAGCATGAGCGACCCTCCAGCCCGCATTTCTCACATCGTCTCTGCTGCGGAGACGGTGTGAGAAATGCGGGCCAGGACCGTGCCATTGCCAGCTCGATGCCCGATGCTCCGCTTTCGGCCTCTTCGTGGCCGAACTTTCAGGGACCGCCGCCCGCCATTCGGACCCTCGAGCGAGCCCTTCTCGCAGCTCCACCCGCGAATCCGGGCTCCAAAAGTCTGGCAACCCTCCCCTGACTCCCGAATCGATCCGTGCGACGAGACTGCGGAACCTGCGACGTCCGACCCCGCGCCGAACGCGCGACGGGCATCAGCCGCGGTTTGAAGCGCGCCGGCACCCGGGGTTCACATGCGTCACAGCCGAGCCCGGTCTTTCTCGACAACGCCGCTGAGGCGTTCGGTCTCGGGCGTACTGGTGGTACCCTGACTCTTTCTACCAGGCAATTGGCAGTCGTGGACATCCGGACCCGGCCCTGCGGGTGTGCGTCTCTCCCGTACGCGCGCGCCGCGGAAAGGAGGTCGTCATGATCATCGCGCTCCGTCGTCTCTCCCTTCTGGTACTTCTCCTCATCGTCGCCAACACCGTCGCGTTTGCCGCAACCGACAAAGAGAAGGCGCGCAAGACGCTCGAGAAACGCTACGGTGCGGTCAGCCTCGAGACGATGCAGGCAACGCTCAATCCTCCCAACGCCGAAGACCTGCAGCTGTTCCTCACCGCCGGTATGCCGGCGGACGAGGTGATGAAGATCGATATGGGGGAGGAGATCGTCCCGGTCTCTCCGCTGCAGTACGTGATGATGTTCGCCTGCGAGAGCAAACCGGTCGCCGAGGTGGTGAAGGTCATTCTCGATGCGGGAGCGGACCCGAACCGGCGCGACACGCGCGACGGTGGCACGCCGCTCATGCGGGCCTCTCAATGCCCCGACGTGATGCGGCTCCTCCTGAAGGCCGGCGCGAACCCGAACCTTCGCAACGAGAGAGGCGACACGGCGCTGCGCACCGCAATTCTGTTCGGAACGCCCGAGACGATGCGCATTCTGATCCGGGGAGGAGCAGACGTCGAGGGCGATCGCGATCAGCTTTTGAAGAGTGCCGCCCGTTCGAAGGAAAAGCTCGCAGTGATCAGAGAAGCGCTCGGTACGCCGGCAGTCTCCTCGCAACCCTCCGCTCGCTCGTTCAGCCAGGCACTCATTCGCCGCGATCTCGCCACGCTCCGGGCGAACCTCGCCGCCGGAACCTGGAGCGTCGAGCCGGTGCGGAACGTTCCCCCTCTCATCTACCTCCTGGAACGCTGCAAACCCGACGAAGATCCTGCGCCGCTCATCACGACCATCGGTCTCCTTCTCGAGCGCGGCGCCAGGATCGGCGACACCGGCCCTCCGCTCGCCAACTCGGTGCTCCACGTCGCGGCAAATCAATGTCCGGTCGAAGCGGTACGGACGCTCCTCACCGCCGGTGCGGATCCGAACGTCACCAACTCCGTCCATCAGACTGCGCTGCTCGGAGCGGTGATGCGAAATCGTCCCGACGTGGTCGAGGCACTGCTGGACGCCGGCGCGAAGGTCGACCGCGACAGCCGTTTCTTCGCGAAATCGAAGCCGGAGATCCTGAAGCTGTTGAAGTAGTCACGCTCGGATCGACGGAAGAAATCGGACCTGCGAACAGACTCCCGTCGCTGCGCCGGGAAGACGATTCGCCCTCCGCCCGTGAATCGCTCAAACTCGACCGCGGATCCTCGAAAGTTCGGCCACGATGGATCGTGTCTCCCCCTATCATCCGCGCTGCTTTCGAGCCGCGATTCCCGCGCCGTTCAGGACTCTTCGCAGATACTCGCCGGTGGCGCTCGTCTTCGCCGCCGCGATCTTCTCCGGCGCGCCCTGCGCGACGATCGCCCCACCTTCGTCACCACCCTCGGGGCCGAGGTCGATCACCCAGTCCGCAGTCTTCACTACATCCAGGTTGTGCTCGATCACCACCACCGTGTTCCCCTTCGCCACCAGACCGTGCATCAGGTCGAGCAGCTTCGCCACGTCGTCGAAGTGGAGTCCGGTGGTCGGCTCGTCGAAGATGTAGAGCGTCCGTCCGGTCGCCCGTTTCGCGAGCTCGCGCGCGAGCTTCACCCGCTGCGCTTCGCCGCCGGAAAGCGTCGTCGCCGCCTGTCCTAGGTGGATGTAGCCCAAGCCGACCTCGTCGAGAGTGCTCAGGATCCGGTAGATGCGCGGGACGTTACGGAAGACGTCGATCGCCTGCTCCACCGTCATCTCGAGGATGCCGGAGATCGACACTCCTTTGTAGAGGACCTGCAGCGTCTCCCGGTTGTACCGCTTTCCACCGCAGACGTCGCACGTGACGTAGATGTCGGGGAGGAAGTGCATCTCGATCTTGATCTGCCCGTCACCCTTGCACGCTTCGCAGCGGCCCCCCTTCACGTTGAACGAGAACCGCCCCGGTCCGTAGCCGCGCATGCGCGCTTCCGGCGTTTTCGCCATCAGGTTGCGGATCTCCGTGAACACCTGGGTGTACGTCGCGGGATTCGAGCGTGGCGTCCGTCCGATCGGCGACTGGTCGATGTCGATCACCTTGTCGATCTCGTCGATCCCTTCGATTCCGTCGTGCGCGCCCGGAGTTTCCACCGACCCGTAGAGATGCCGCGCGGCCGATCGGAACAGGATGTCGTTCACCAGCGTCGACTTTCCCGATCCGGAGACACCGGTCACCGCGACGAAGAGACCGAGCGGAATCTCGACGTCGATGCCGCGGAGGTTGTTCTCTCGCGCGCCGCGGATCACGAGCTTTCCGGCTCCCGGCTTGCGCCGTTCCGCAGGGAGCGGGATCTCCTTCTCTCCCCGCAGGTACTTCCCGGTGAGCGACCGCTCGTATCTCTCGATCTGCTTCACCGTCCCTTCCCCTACCACTTCACCGCCATGGATCCCGGCGCGCGGCCCGAGGTCGATCACGTGATCCGCCGTCGCGATGGTCTCCTCGTCGTGCTCGACGACGATCACTGTATTGCCGAGGTCCCGGAGCTCGAGAAGAGAATCGATCAACCTCCGATTGTCGCGCTGGTGAAGCCCGATGGAGGGTTCATCGAGGACGTAGAGAACGCCCATCAGCTTGGAACCGATCTGCGTCGCGAGACGGATGCGCTGCGCTTCGCCTCCGGAGAGCGTGGCCGACGCGCGGTCGAGCGCGAGGTATCCGACGCCGACGGTGTTGAGAAATCCGAGGCGGTCGCGGATCTCCTTCAGGATCTTCCCCGCGATCGCTTCCTCCCGTCCGGAGAGCTCGAGCCGTTCGAAGAAGACTTCCGCGTCCTTGAGCTGCTTCGAAACGACCTCCGCGATGTTCGAACCGGCGACGGTGACGCTGAGCGCTTCGGGCTTCAGGCGTCGCCCGTTACACTCCGGGCAGACCTTCCCGGACATGAACTTCTCGATCTCCTCGCGCATGTCATCCGAGTCGGATTCGCGGTAGCGCCGCTCCAGCATCGGCACCAGCCCTTCGTACTGACCGTTGTACTGATACGTGCTCTCCGCGCCGGTGAACTGGAACCGGATCTTCTCGTCCGTGCCGTACAGGATCACGTTCTTCGCGCGCTGCGGGAGCCGCGACCATGGGGTGGTCAGCTTGAACTTGAAGTGCTTCGCGAGCTGCTCGATCTGGCGGGTGCGCCAGTTGTCCGCCCCTTCGCGCCAGACTGCGATCGCGCCGTCCTCGATCGATTTGGATGCATCACGGACGAGCTTCTCCTCATCCACCTCGAGGAGGCGCCCGAGCCCGGAGCATCGCGGGCACGCGCCGAACGGCGAGTTGAACGAGAAGAGCCGGGGCGTGACTTCGCCGATCGAGACGCCGCAGTCGGGACAGGCGTAGTTCTGGGAGAGGAGCTCCTCGCGATTGTCCGCCGCGTAGAGGATCTTCACCAGCCCCTTCGTCACCCGCGTCGCGACCTCCAGCGAATCGGCCAGCCGCTGGTCGATTCCGGGCTTCGCCACCAGCCGGTCGATCACGATGTCGATGTCGTGCTTCTTCTGCTTGTCGAGAGTGGGAGGAGACGCGAGCTCGGCCATCTCCCCGTCGACGATGGTCCGAGTGAAGCCTTCCTTCACCATCTGCAGCATCTGCTTCCGGTACTCCCCCTTCTTCCCGCGGACGTACGGCGCGAGGACGGTGAACTTCGTTCCCTCTTCGAGCCGCATCAGGCGGTCGACCATCTGCTGGATGGTCTGCGGCCGGATTTCCTGACCGCACTGGACGCAGTGGGGAGTGCCGACCGACGCGTAGAGAAGTCGGAGATAGTCGTAGATCTCCGTGACCGTTCCGACCGTGGAGCGGGGATTCTTGGACGTGGTCCGCTGCTCGATGGAGATCGCGGGAGAAAGGCCTTCGATCGAATCGACGTCGGGCTTCTCCATCTGTTCGAGAAACTGCCGCGCGTAGGCCGACAGCGATTCGACGTAACGTCGCTGCCCCTCGGCGAAGATCGTGTCGAACGCCAGCGACGACTTCCCGGAACCGCTGACTCCGGTGATCACCACGAAGCGGTTTCGCGGAATGACGACGTCGATGTTTTTGAGATTGTGCTCCCGGGCTCCCCGGATGATGATCGATTCCATGCCTCGCTCCGGCCGGTGTTAACGGCGCGGAGCGCGCAGGCATTTCGGGGTTGCGGGTTGTGGGTTGCGGGATATGGGTGCGACACGGCTTCCGCCGTGCCGGCCGCGGCGGAAGCCGCGGCGCCCCGCTGGCGGAAAGCCGAGCCTACCCCGACCCCACCGCCGCCGCGAGCCACGCGCCGTACTTCTCCGAGATGCCGGCCATCTCGAGCACCACGAACTCCGGGGTGTCGTACGGGTGAATCTCGAGGAGGCGCTCGCGGAGCGCGTCCAGCCGTCCGCGGGTGGTCTTGATCAGGAAGAGCTGTTCGCGGTCGTCGGAGAGCTTTCCCTCCCAGACGTAGAACGAGCGGATCGGCTCGACGACATTCACACACGCGGCGAGCCGCTCCTCGACGAGCGTCCGTGCGAACGGCGCCGGATCGTGTTCCTCACTGAGTGTGGTCAACACCAGAACGGCTTCGGTTGCAGTCGCGGTCATCGCTGCGGTTCTCCTTTGCGCTCGAGTCCTGCCGCCGCGCCGTGCGCCGCGATTTCCTTTACCGCTTCCCGGGCCAGGTCGCGCAAAGCGGAGCGGTAGGGCGCCTGGCTGAAGATCGGGAGGGAGAGAAAGAATCCGCCGTGACGCCCTCCGATGCCGAGCCCGGCCAGTGCCGGCTGCACTGCCGATCCCTTCACCACGAACGAGTCGACCTGCCGTCCCGAGTATCCGTCGTAGAGAACCAGTTTCGCCGCCGCCCTCGCGGAGATGAGTGCGACTTCCGCCCCCACTCCCGTTTCTCCTCCAATGATTCCTCCGGTGGAGATGTCTCCGATCGGATGGCCGTCCGCTTCGGTGTAGAGGATCTCGATCAGAAACTCGTCCGGGCGCTCGGCACGCCCCAGAAGATCGGCCGCGGTCGCATCGGCGATCCTGACGTGGTAGCCACCACGCTCGAGCTCCTCCGCCAGATAGCGAGGCATCAGGCGTCTCGCTTCGGGATCGACTCCCGTGGCGTTGATGTCGGGAGTGGCGGTGATGGCGACGTGACTTCCCCGAACCGGTCCGGTGTCGATCGCATCCGCGCCGGCGGGAACCAGGAGAAGCAGAACGAGTGCAGGAATGGTCAATCTGTGCATGCGAACCTCGGATCTATTATCCGTCATACGGGACCGGACATCCGATCTCGTGGGAGAATCCGGCAGGCACCTCTTTTGAGTGAGAATCGAAGAGGGCTGACGAAGCCGGTAAGGCGACTCGAGAAGAGCCATCCGGCCTTCGTCCAAAGATGCCAGAGTCTCGACCACAAATCACGGATCTTCGACCGCAGATGAAGAAAATTTTCCTGATCGTTTTTCTCGCACTCCTCCTCTTCGTTGGATGGAAATGGCTGACGTTCCCCGACACGGCGAAGCTTCGCCGGGAGAAACCGAAGACCACTGCGTTCATGGAAGAGAGGAAAGCGGAGCTCCGTGCGGAGGGGAAGAACGACGATCTCCAGTACCACTGGGTTCCGTATTCGCGGATCGCTCCCGCGCTCCGTCGGGCGGTGCTCGTCTCAGAGGACAATTCGTTCTACGAGCACGAAGGAGTGGACGTCCACGGATTGAAGGAGGCGCTCCGGAAGGATTGGGAGAAGAAGCGCTTCGCGTACGGTGGATCGACCATCACCCAGCAGCTCGCGAAGAACCTCTATCTCTCGCCGTCGAAAAACCCGCTGCGGAAGATCGAGGAGCTCCTGATCGCGAAAAGCCTGGAGAAGAACCTCTCCAAGAAGCGAATTCTCGAGCTGTACCTCAACGTCGTCGAATTCGGCGAACGAGTCTACGGTGCGGAGGCCGCCGCGGAACACTACTTCGGCAAGCACGCCTCGGAGCTCACCGCGACGGAAGCCGCTCTCCTCGCAGGTGCGCTTCCGAACCCGACGGTGATGGATCCGGGAGATCCGAACAAGCGCCTTCGGGCCCGGCAACGAATCATCCTCGCGAGACTGAGCCGCTGGGGATACGGCGCGGAGCAGCAGATTCTGACCGAGTCGCGGAAGCAGGAAGAAGAACAGCAGGAGACGTCGACGGGGGAGACGACGACCGGGTCCGAAACGAGCGAGCCGGATACGGCCGCGGAAGCACCGGAGAGCGAACCGACCGTGACATCGACGTCGACGACGGACACGACCGGGACGACCACTCCGACGGAGACCTCTTCGACGACAGGGACCGCTCCGACCGAGACTTCGACCGACACCACCACCGCACCTCCGCCGGAAACCACGACGACCGTCCCGCCGCCGCCGACCGGAACGAGCCCGCCACCAGGCTCATAGTAGTGGGTTGGGCGGTAGTGGGTTGGGCGGTAGTGGGTTGGGCGGTAGTGGGTTGGGCGTCCCCGCCCGATGCAGCGTGGCGTCCCGCGCCACGCTGCTCCCGCGCAAATCACGACGATCCTCCCGAGCAGAGAGACTCGAACCTACCGCCGCGCGAGAGGAACGACACGCGTTCCGTTGACGCCATCGCTCGCCGGCGCGACGCCGGCGAGCCTCGCGCACGATGCGCGACCCACTTTGCCCGACCCACCTAGTGGGTTGGGCGTCCCGCCCGATGCAGGGCGGGGCATGTGGGTTGGGCGTCCTCGCCCGATGCAGGCCGGGGTCCCGCCCCGCCCTGTTCCCGGCAAATCACGACGATCCTCCCGAGCAGAGAGACTCGAACCTACCGCCGCGCGAGAGGAACGACACGCGTTCCGTTGACGCCATCGCTCGCCGGCGCGACGCCGGCGAGCCTCGCGCACGATGCGCGACCCACTTTGCCCGACCCACCTAGTGGGTTGGGCGTCCCGCCCGATGCAGGGCGGGGCATGTGGGTTGGGCGTCCTCGCCCGATGCAGGGCGGGGCATGTGGGTTGGGCGTCCTCGCCCGATGCAGGGCGGGGTCCCGCCCCGCCCTGCTTCCGGCAAGCTACGACGATCCTCCCGACTTGCGGGGGCGGCGAAGGAACCGTCGATCCCCTCACCGTCTCACGCCGCGAGCGTGGTGCGCATCCTCCTGCAGGCGGGCCTTCCATACCCCACGTCCGTGGCTGAATGCGAAGAGAGCCGGTCCGTCACTCGTGTTCGCGATGGTGAGCCACTCGGTGATGACGTGAGGATAGCCGCCATCCTCGTACGCCCAGTGGGCGCCGTCGTCGAGGGAGACGAACACTCCGATGTCCGTCCCGAGGATCAGTCGGCCGCGCCGCGAAGGGTCGGGGACGATGACGTGAACCGGAATATCGGGAAGGGTCGCGTCGCCGGTGCCGTCGATCGGCGCCCACCGAGTGCCTCCGTCCTCGCTCCGCCAGACGTGCGCTCCTCCGAAACCGGCGTACGTCGCGTAGACGAGATCTCCGTCGTGGGGGCTGAACGCGATCGACGAGACGTAGCCGTCACGAGGATGAGTCGCGCTCCAGCTCGAGCTGCCGGTGGCATTCCGCGCGTCGTCCGATCGGACGATGGTTCCTCCATTGTCTCCTGCGACGACGTGGTCCTCGCGAAACGGATCGACCGAGATCGCGCTCACCACTCCGTCGAGCTCACTGCTCGCGCTGGTCCAGTGGTCGCCCTGATCGATGCTCGTCCAGAGGTGCGATCCGCCGGTCCAGAGACGATCCGCATCGATCGGATCCATGACCAGAGGCGTGATGAAGAGGAACCGATCCTTCAGCCCCGTGGTCGCGGGTCGGAACGTTTTCCCGCCATCGCGGGTCCGTTGAAATTCAGCGTACTGGTAGGAGACGAGAAAGACGGAGGATTGACGCGGATCGATTGCGACCCACCCGCCGTCGCCGCCGGCGATCATCGACCATCCCGCCGCGCCACGCGTGTCGCTTCCGAGCACCGTGCCGTTGTCCTGCGTCCCCCCGATCCAGCTCGTCCCGCCGGGGAAGACCTCGCCCTGGTAGAACTGGGTGATCCCGAGTCCGTGCCCGCGATTGACGAACGCGATCTCCGAGGCCCGGCCATCGCAGACGGGCGACTTCAGGATCCCGACCGGCGCGAGTGCATTGTCTGCGCGAAAGACTCCTCCGTCGTTCCCGATCCAGAGGGTCTGGTCTCCATCGACGCCCCATCCCGGGTCGAAGACGATCGCGTGCTGGTCGGCGTGCATGTACGACGGAGTCGTCCCGTCCCACCAGTACGACGCGGGACGCCAGCTCGCCCCCGCATCGTCGGATCGAAAGAGGTCGACACCTCCGGCGAAGACGACGTCGGGATCGGTCGGATCGACGGCGATCACGTTCACGTACCACCCCATCGTCGCTCCCGACGCGACGGGATCGGTCGAGAGGTCGGCTCCGCAGAGAGTGGAGCCGCCGACAGGGTTGTTGAGAATGAGCGTCGAGACGACGTCACTGCTCGCATTCGTCACCCGGGGAGTCCACGACCCGGCGGCGCCACTCTGCGTCGAGCGGTACACGCCGAGAAGTCCCTGCAGGTAGTTTCCTCGGGGGCCGGGATCGTTGCTCGCCGCGAGCGCATAGACCACGCTCTGATCCGACGGAGCGATTGCCAGCGAGGTCCGCCCCATCCCCTGCACGCGCAACACCGGCTCGAACGCGAGAGTCGCCGCGTCGATGCTCCTGTAGACGGTGGCCTGTTCGAACGTACCGCAGGAAGCGAAGAGAAAGTCGCCCGGGCGGTCCGTCCGCATCGCCAGATCGAGACATCCCCCCTTCACCGCAGGATCGAGGATGCGGCTCCAGCTCGATCCGGCGTCGTCGCTGCGAAACACTCCCGAACGTGTGGCGGCGTAGAGGCGGTCGCGGTGGTGAGGACTGATCACCAGATCGTTCACGAAGAAGAAGTCGGGGCCGGCGGTGGCGCTCAACAGAGTCCAGCTCGTCCCGCCGTCGAGGCTCCTGTAGATCCCGCCTCCCCGGATCGGGAGCGCGGTTCCACGCACCTCCTCGCGGAAGTAGCCTTCGCCGGTACCGACGTAGAGGGTCTTCGAATCGACCGGATCGATGGCGAACGAATTCACGGCGAGATTCGCGAGCGCGTCGCCCGTCGCCGTCCACGTCGTACCGTGATCGAACGATTTCCAGAGCCCGCCCGAGACCCCACCGGCGTAGACCACGTTCGCGTCGTGTGGATCGAACGCGAGGACGCGCGTTCTCCCTCCGATGTTCTGCGGTCCGAGCTCACTCCAGCCGGTGGCCACCGCCGCTCCCGCGAAGGAGCTCGCGCTCGACCGACCATCCGGAGTGAACATGACGTCCCGAGGTAGAGAATAGCGATTCATTCGCGCTGCGTGATTCAGCGCGCGCCGGTACAGCAATCCAGGATCGATCGCTCCCATCCCGGACATCCGCTTGTCGTATTCGAACCGGGCCGCGGCATCAGGCGCATCGAACGGATGTCGTCCGGACGATTCGATCGACTGACCACGCGGAATGACGGCAACCGGACGAGGGTCGCTCTCCGAGAAGAGCGAACATGCGGCGATCACGACCCAGGAGAAGAGGAGAATGATCCGACGACTTTCCACAGAGTGAGGATACTCCGCTCCAGGAAAAACATCGCAATGCGAGCAGAACCATTCTAACTCTCTCCACTATGGGCAGTAATGCTTTGCGGACCCTGAATCGCGGTGTCTATAGACGATCGAAAGCGCCTTCGCGGGGTTGCATTCTCCCGCCTCGCGACCCAATATGTGAGGCATTCCCTACAACTCGATCGACTCCGAGCGGGCCGGCGTAGCCCGCCAGGAGTCCGTCTGTCTTTCTATGTGGAAGGAGGAAGACTCATGAAACTGATCGTGAAGGCACTCTGTCGGATTTTCCCATCGGCTCTAGCTGCAATCCTGTGCATCACCGCATCGATACCACCCGCGACGGCGAGGGTCACGACTCATCCCCCGGAGCCGGGCATCGTCGCGTCATTCGATGAACTGCTCGACTTCATTGGTGCAATTCCTGCGGACCAGCTGAATAAGGGAGTGAAGAACGCGTTCCTCAGTCGAGTCCGGAACGCTCTCGACGCATACGAGCGGGGCCAGGTCTGCACTGCAGCGAACGTCCTGCAGGCATCCATGAACCAGGCGCAGGCCCTCCGGCGCGCCCGCTCAATCGCCGTCGCCGAAGAACTCTACAACCGCGGCAGGCAATTGAGAGACGAGATCGTCCGCTCCGAGGTGCCGCCGTCTCCCTGTGCCGACTCCTCGCTCGATCGCTCTCCGGAACTGCAAGTGCTCGAGTCGGACAACCATCACTTCTCGGCGCGCGTCGCGTTCGGTGCCCCGCGGTTCTGGACGGTCCAGGAAGGCGGAGAGACCTGGACGCAGATGTCGCTCCCCGGAGTGGACAACCTCGTCGGCGCCCCGGGGTTTCCCGCGGTCCCGTCCTGGCAGGCCATCATCGGCGTTCCTCGAGGCGCCGCGGTCTCGCTTCCCGCCGTTCAGAAGTCCACCAGTGAGCAGCTCATGCTGAATCTGTATCCCTATCAGAATCAGCCGGTCGATCAGACCGACCCCCGATTCGAAAATGAACCCCTTCCGCCTCCCTCGACATTCATGAATCCACCGTTCGTGAAAAGCGAGGAGGTTTACTCCACCCCCGGCTTCTACCCACCCAGCCCCTGTGCGGTGAAGCTCCTCGGGGAAATTCGAGACCTCGACATCGCTCAGATCGAATGTGAAGCCGGGCAATACGATCCGGTGAGCGATCAGATGATTCTGTTCGACTCCATCCAGTTCGACGTGCAGTTCGACGGCGGTGACGGTACGTTCGTCACCAACCAGACCCTGAGTCCCTTCGAGCCGGCGTCGTCTTCCTCGATCCAGGAAGTCGTCAATGCCCCCGCAGTCGGAAGCTACGTCAAAGTGATCGACTTCCATCTGCTTCCCTGCTTCGGTGAGGAACTGCTCATCCTGACTCATCCCGATTTCCGCGATGCCGCCGACGATCTCGCGGAGTGGAAACGCGATAAGGGGATCATGACCAGCGTCTACGAGGTCGGAAGCGGGACTCCGCGGGCGACCGCGGCAGAGATCGACGACTTCATCGAGAACCGGTATCAGAACTGTATCGTACGACCTTCATACGTCCTGATCGTCGGCGATTCGGAATTCGTTCCTCCGGCGAAACTCGATTACTCCACCAGCGGCGATTCCACCAACGGTTCGGACTGGGGATACTCCACATACTCCAGGACGTTTTTCAATAATCTTCCCTGGTTCGCGGTAGGGCGGATTCCGGTCGACACGGCTTCGGAAGCACAGACGGTCGTGGACAAGACCATTCAGTACGAGTCGCATCCGCCGTTCCTCGGATTCGGCGGCGGTGCGCCTTTCTACACGAGCACGACCAACGCTTCGTATTTCCAGTGCTGCCGCACGAACGTGACTCAGGCCGGCCGTACCATGCGGAGCTTCGTCATCACTTCCGAGCTGGCGCGAGACGTGATGATGGCGCGCGGATATTCGGTCGACCGGATCTATACCACCGACACCGACTACGCCGCCGCGACGGTCACCGATCCGACCCCTCGCAGGTACTACGACGGAGCTTCCCTTCCCGCCGATCTCGCGCCCGGCAGCGGATTCGGTTGGAACGGCACCGCCGCAGACGTGGTGAACGCGATCAACGACGGCCGCTTCCTCGTGTTTCACCGCGACCACGGAGGGTCGAGCGGCTGGGTCAGTCCCGCGTTCACCACCGCCAACTTCGGAAGTCTGACCAACGGGGAGCTTCTTCCGTTCATGTTTTCCGTCAACTGTGCGAGCGGTTACTGGGATCGCGAAACGGACACCGGATCGCCGACCGAGTCGTTCATGGAACGACTCCTGATGCTCCCCGGCGGCGGAATCGTCGCCGGACTCGGCGACAACCGCAACAGCCCGAGCTGGGAGAACAGCGCGCTCTCACGCGGCTTCTTCGATGCGGTCTTTCCCGAAACGGTTTCTTTCGGAGGCACCAGCGCAAAGCACCGGCTGGGCGACATCCTGATCCACGGCAAGATATACCTCCTCTCGCAGTACGGCGTGGCACAGCCGGCAGGCTCGATCAGGCTCGACGAACTGCTGGGAGAGTGGGTGATGTGGCACGCGTTCGGCGATCCGACCGCGGAGATCTGGACGGGCAATCCGTACCACTTCGTGCTTCCGCTCTCCTACCAACTGCTGCTCGGTGACTCGGGACTCGACCTCCAATACGCCGCGCCTGGCGCCACGCTGACCGCGTGGCAGATGGGGAAGGACGCTCTGGTGCCCGTGGGGCGGGGCCTGGTCATGGGTGACGGAAGCGTTCACGTCCCGTTCTTCGTACCACCCGACCCCGACCTGCCGATTCTCCTTTCGGCCAGCAAGGAGAACGCCGTCAGCGTATTTCTCACCGGGGGCGGCGCTCCGGACCTGGTGGTACGGGCGATCGAGCTCACCGGCACGACGGTGATGCCCGGCCAGGATCTCTCGGGAATGATGAAAGTCGTGGTCTCCAACATCGGATCCGCAGGAGCCCCGGGAACGATCATGAATGATGGCACCCCCAGGCCCGCCGGAGAGGGGTACATGATCGACCTCGTGCTCTCATCCGACGCGTCGATGCCCACCGGATTCGCGACCCTGCCGCTGCCCGAAGGAGTCGCCTATGGGGAGGACGGTCTGCTTCAGGGCGGCCGCATCAGCCGGACTCCGGATGTCGGCGCTGGTGCATCCGTGGATCTTCCCGCCCCCGCTCCCATCTCCAGCGACGTCGGAGGCATCATTCCGCTTCAGGCACCGATCGGACCACAATACCTCTGCGCCCGCATCGACCCCGGTGAGGCGGTCGCAGAGAGCGATGAATCGAACAACGTCACCTGCATCCCGGTGACGGTAGCCTCGGTTCCGTGATCTGGCCGCGGCCGTTCGCGCTTCTCCTGGCGCGAACGGCCGCAACGGCCGGCCTCAGCCGCCGCTCACTGCCGCAAGGATCAGGATCTCCGCTCCGTCGCGAACCGGCGTCGAGAGACCTCCCGTGTCGCGGACGTTCTCTCCATCGACGAAAACGTTCACGTGAGCCCGCACGTGTCCGAGCTCGTCCACCACCCGATCGCGAACGGCTGGCGTCTCCGACCAGAGGAGATCAAGCGCAGCTCCGACCGATGCGGCATTCCCGTCGAGCCGGATCTCGGCGCGCTCTCCCGCGAGCGGCTGCAGCGCTCCCGGGAGAACGAACAGGAGCGACATCACGCCCCCTTTCCGCGCCGCGAGGAAGAGACCTCCGCCGCTCGTACGAAGACCACCGGCGGGAGTCCGTCCGCGATCTCCGACCAGTTTTTCCCTTCGTCCGCGGAGCCGAACAGTTTGCCGCTGCGTGTCCCGAAGTAGACGCCGACGGGATCGAGCGCATCGACCGACATCGCATCGCGCAGCACCGTCTCGTACGCTCCCTTCTGCGGGAGACCTCGCGACATCGCGTCCCACTTTCCTCCGCCGTCGCTGGTGCGGTAGACCCGCAGCTTTCCCTCCGGCGTGCAGCGGAACCCGTCGGACTCGAGCGGCACGATCCAGGCGCGGTCTGGATCCTGCGGGTGGACCGCCATCGCGAAGCCGAAATCCGAAGGCACTCCATTCGCCACATCCTTCCAGCTCTCTCCCCGATCGTCGCTCCGGTAGAGACCCCAATGGTTTTGCAGGTACAACCTCTCCGGGTGTTGCCTGGACTGAACGACTTTGTGCACGCACTGGCCGAACTCGGGGTACTTGTCGGGAAGGAACTCGGCGCGGACCCCTTTGTTCGAGGGGCGCCAGCTCTTCCCTCCGTCGTCGGTCACGTACATACCGGCCGCAGAGATTGCGATGCGCATCCTCTTCCGGTTCTCGGGATCGGGAAGAATGGTATGGAGACAGAGCCCTCCCGCACCGGGCTGCCACTTCTCGCGCTGCGGATGGTTCCAGAGACCTTCCACCAGCTTCCAGCTCTCTCCGGCGTCGCGCGAAACGAAAAGCGCCGCAGGCTCGACGCCGCAGTAGATCGTATCGGGTTCGTCGTCGTCGCCGGGGAGGATCTGCCAGATGTTCTTCAGTGCCGTTCCCGTCTTTTTCGGGAACTTCACCTTCGACTCGCCCGGCTCGCTCCAGCTTTTCCCGAAGTCATCACTCGACTGGAGGACCGGTCCCCAATGCCAGCTCATCGTCCCGGCCCAGATCCGCTTCCGTCCCGCTCTCGAGTCGTAGGCCATCGAGTAGACCGTGCTCCCCGGGAAATACGGTCCTCCGACGCTCCACTTCTCCCGTTCCCCGTTCGATCGGAGAACGAAGGCTCCCTTCATGGTACCGACCAGCAGCAGTACATCCCCGCGACGCGGGGTCACGTGTTTCGTCTCAGGCATGATGCGCTCCTCCGGAAGGGAAAAGGATACCGCAGGTGGGAGCGGCAGGGAATGAGTGGTGAGCGGTGAGCGGTGAGCGGTGAGCGAAAGTGAGCTCGGCAGCACCGAGAAAAGGAAAGGCATCGACGGAACATGTTCTCTTCACCCTTCCCTCTTCTCCCTAGGAGTCTGCGCGGTAGAAACGTCCGTAGCGATAAAGCGGAGCAGCGAGGCTAAATTCGTTCGGATTTGAGGTGCGTAGCGGTGGCTACTCGCCGAAAATCCGGGCGGATTTGGACCGTTGATCCGCTTTATCGCTACGGACGTTTCTACCGCGCAGACTCCTAGCCCGCTCATAATCCGGGCTAGAATGCCGGCGGAGGACGCATGCCCATTCTCGAGGTCCGGAACGTGTCGGTCTCGCTCGACGGCCGGACGATTCTCGAAGACGTGAGCTTCTCGATGGAGAGAAGCGACAGTCTGGCGATCATCGGACCGAACGGCGCGGGGAAGACCGTACTCCTCAAGTGTCTTCTCGGCCTCCTTCCATACCGCGGCGAGGTCCGCTGGAGCGGCGTGGGCCGGCCCGCCTGGGTCCCGCAGAAGATCGACGCGGACCGGAGCGTCCCCCTGAACGTCCGGAATCTCCTGGATTCGAAAGCGAGCATCACCGGCAATGGTCGGGCGGCGATCGAGCACGTGATCTCTCACGTCGGTCTCAGCGAGAACGTCCTCTCGACCCAGATCGGGAAGCTCTCCGGAGGTCAGTTCCAGCGCGCCCTGATCGCATTCGCCCTTCTCGGAGACCCCGAGGTGGTTCTGTTCGACGAACCGGCGGCGTCGCTCGACGAACCGGGGGAGGAGCAGCTGTACGAGCTCCTTCACCGCCTGCAGAACGAGCATGGACTGAGCGTGATCGTCGTCTCTCACGACCTTTCTTTCGTCTATCGATACGCGACGAAAGTCCTCTGCCTGAATCGCACCGGAACCTGCTTCGGCCCTCCGAAAGACCTGACCCCGGAGACTCTGGAAGAGCTCTTCGGAGCAAAGATGGTTCACGACCACCTCCACCGGACATGAGCACTCCAGACACTCTTTCGCTCGTTCTCGCGCTGGCCACTGCGCTGGTGGCCGGTCTGGTCGGCAGCTTCGCCCTGATGAAGCGGATGACGCTCGCCGGCGATGTGATCTCCCATCTCGCGCTTCCGGGGCTGGGTCTCGCGTTTCTCTGGAAGATCAACCCGCTCATCGGTGCGGCCGCGAGCCTGGCAGTGGGGATCGTTCTGATTCAGCAGCTGGAGCGGCGGAGCGGACTGGCGACCGAGACCTCCATCGGCGTGATCTTCGTCGCCGCTCTGGCGGTCGGAACGCTGCTCACTCCGAGAGAGGATCTGATCGAAGCACTCTTCGGCGGATTCGGTGAAGTCGGATGGGTCGGATTCACGCTCGGAATCGCCGGCTGCGTCGCGATTGCGGGAACGATCTACGCGCTGCGTCACTCCCTGATCCTGGAGCTCTTTTCGCCCGACCTCGCCCGCTCGCTCGGGATCGACGTGAACCGGACCGAGCTTCTCTATCTGGCGGCGTTCGGTCTGACCATTCTGATCGGCCTGCAGTTTCTCGGAGCACTTCTGGTCGGAGCGATGATCATCGTCCCCGCGGCGACCGGCCGGAATCTCGCCAGGACTCTCGATCGCTTCCTGATCTTTTCCTCCGCGGCGAGCATGCTCTCCGTCGCTCTCGGCTTCGGCATCGCACGGTGGTGGCATCTCTCGCTGGGACCGACCACCATCGGCGTGGCCTCGGCGCTTTTCGCACTCACGCTCCTCCGGCGAAGCGAATGAGGACGCCCGCATCGGCGTCGATGGCGCGTCGGCCGGCGGGGCACATACTGCGCTAACATTCAGGGATGCGCAGAATGATGATGAGACTCGCGCTCGTCGTGGCGTCACTCCTGTTCACGGCCTGCGCTTCGACGACGATGACTTCGCACCAGGAGACCGGATTTCTCGACCGCACCGTCACTCGCGGCGGAACGACGTATCCGTACGTCGTCTACGTTCCGCCGCGATACACGCCGGAGAAGGAGTGGCCGGTCGTGCTGTTTCTGCACGGCTCCGGCGAGCGCGGAAACGACGGGCTGAGGCAGACTGCGGTCGGGATCGGAAGCTCGATCCGGTGGGACCGCGAGCGCGTCCCGATGATCGTGGTGATGCCGCAGGCGCCGGCGGGCGAGCGCTGGCTCGGTGAGCCGCTCGAGGCGGCACTCACCGCTCTCGACCGATCGATCGCCGAATTCCACGGCGACCCGCGCCGGGTCATCCTCACCGGCCTCTCCATCGGCGGCTACGGCGCATACGCGCTCGCGTACGAACATCCCGACCGCTTCGCCGCGCTCGTCCCGATCTGCGGAGGGATCCTCGGACACTCGAGCGCGAGCACCGTGGTGCAACTTCCCGCGACAGCCGGCTCGACCGATCCGTACGCGCTCGTCGCGGCGAGAATTCGCGAGATCCCCACCTGGATCTTCCACGGTGCGGACGATCCGGTCATTCCGGTCGAGGAGGCGCGCCACATGGACGCGGCGCTGAAGGCGGCCGGCGCGGATGTCCGTTACACGGAGCTTCCGGGCACCGGCCACAACGCGTGGGACCCGGCGTACGGCAACGCGGATCTGTGGAAATGGCTTCTGAACCAACGACGCTGATTCCCGCCGCCTGAAACGGGAGCGGTCAGGCAAGGGCTGACCGCTCCCGATTTCATCGTTCCGTGCTCATCTGCACTTCTTACACTTGCCTCGGATTCCCGTCTCGACGAAGGTCTGGAACGGCAGGTCGTCCCGCCCCGAGAAGAACTGGATCCAGCCCGGAGGATTCGGCCGGGCGTCGAACCAGCCGTGCCCGCCGGCATAGGGATCGCCCGCCGGCCCCTGGAAGACCCCGCAGCCCGCAGGACCACCGAGGAGGACGATTGCGTATTCGGTTCCCGCAGTCACCGGCGCAGGACGTGTAAATCCGATGATCCGGAATCCTCCCTGAAGCGAGCTCGGCGAGATCGAAGGAAACAGAGAGCCCGGCAGCGTCTCGCTCGCGAGGACGGTACCGTTGGGTACTCCCGCCGTCGTCGCCTGGATCTCCACCACCAACGTCTCCGAAGGATCGCACCCGATCGGAATCGTCACGTGAGTCAGACATCCCGTCGTCGCCGCGGTGAACACCTGGGCGAGCTTCTCGGCACTCCCTCCTCCGACTGCGACACCGCCGACCGAGAGGTCCACCGTGACCTGCTCCTGATCGATCCCCGACGCGGCGTGGAGCGCTCCCGCAAGGGACAGGAACAGAACAATTCCCGGAACGAAGCTTCGCTTCATGGACTGCCTCCTCTCAATTGTGAAAGATGAACCCTGGAGTATTCCATGACCCTGTCTTTCGATCAAGCGTGGAGGTTCAACTGACTGCACCCCAAGGCCCCAGCCGCGAGCCTCGGCGAACCCGGATGTGTCAATCGCCCCTACGGGGCTCCCGCAGCTTGGTCTCCCGCACAGGAATCCCAGGACTGCGTCCTGGGCTATTGTCAAACGCCCCTACGGGGCTGTCCCCGACCCCAGCCTCGAGTCTCGGCGAAATCGGATGCGTCAATCGCCCCTACGCGGCTGTCCGAGCGCGGTCTTCGGCCAGACATCCCAGGACTGCGTCCTGGGCTATTGTCAAACGCCCTACGGGGCTGCCTCCGGCTCCCGACCCCGAGCCTCGAGTCTCAATCCACGATCCACGATCCACGATCCACGATCCACGATCCTCGATCCTCGATCCTCGATCCTCGATCCTCGATCCTCGATGCAGTTATATACTTCGCCCCATGTTCAAGATCACTGAAGTCTTCGCACGCGAAATTCTCGACTCACGCGGAAATCCGACCATCGAAGTGGACGTCCAGCTCGACTCCGGCGCGCTCGGCCGCGCGGCCGTGCCGTCCGGTGCGTCGACCGGCACGCGCGAAGCGCTCGAGCTCCGAGACGGCGACAAGAAGCGGTTCGGCGGCAAGGGTGTGCTCAAGGCGGTGAACAACGTCAACGAGACGATCGCGAACGAGGTCGAGGGGATGGACGCTCGCGAACAGGCGATGATCGACCTCCTCATGAACCAGCTCGACGGGACGGAGAACAAGGAGACACTCGGCGCCAACGCGATCCTCGGCGTCTCGCTCGCCGTTGCTCGCGCCGCTGCCGAAGCCGCCGGGCTTCCCCTCTTCATGTATCTCGGCGGTCCGGGTGCTCGCACCCTTCCCGTCCCTCAGATGAACGTGATCAACGGCGGCGCGCATGCCGACAACAATCTCGACGTGCAGGAGTTCATGCTCATCCCGGCGGGATTCGAGTCGTTCGCCGGCGCACTCCGTGCCGGCGTGGAAACGTTCCATCAGCTCAAGAAGATCCTCCACGGAAAGAAGCTCACCACGTCGGTCGGAGACGAAGGAGGATTCGCTCCGAACCTCGGTTCGAATGCCGAAGCGCTCGATCTCGCTCTCGCGGCGATCGAAGCTGCCGGCTACAAGCCGGGAGAGGAGATCTTCCTGGGGATCGACGCCGCAGCTTCGGAGTTCTACAAGGGGTCGAAATACGATCTCGCCGGAGAGGGGCGAAAGCTCTCGAGTGACGAGATGATCGGCTACTACGCCGAGCTGCGGAAGAAATACCCGATCGTCTCGATCGAAGACGGGATGTCGGAGGGCGACTGGGACGGCTGGAAGAACCTGACCGATGCGCTCGGCGCGACCACGCAGCTCGTGGGCGACGACGTGTTCGTCACGAATCCCGCCATCTTCAGCAAGGGGATCGAGCGCGGCATGGCGAATGCCATTCTGATCAAGGTGAATCAGATCGGCACGCTCACCGAGACGTTCGAGGCGATCGAAATGGCGAAGCGCGCCGGGTACCGTTCGGTGATCTCCCATCGCTCCGGTGAAACGGAAGATTCGATCATCGCCGATCTCGCGGTAGCGACGAACGCCGGTCAGATCAAGACCGGATCCGCATCACGAAGCGACCGGATGGCGAAATACAACCAGCTGCTTCGGATCGAAGAGGAGCTCGGAGACGCCGCGGTCTTCGCGGGAAAAGCGATTTTCCGCACTCTGTAACTCAGCCGTTGCTGCGACCAGCCGGCTGCGGCGAGACAGCGGCCTCGAGATCCGCGATAATCAGTTCGGCCGATGATTCGATCCGACATCCGCGCCGACTACGGCGTCGACGCTCCGCCCGTGGTGCGGAATCTCGCATTGTGCGGACTCGCGGGAGTGGTCATCGCGGCCGTCGCACATCACGTCGTCCTGCCGCTCCATCCGGTCGCCGGCGCCGTAATTTTCGGATGGACGTTCTATCCAGGTGCATCGATGCTCTTCTCCGCTTTCCTGATGGTGCTCAGCAGCCGGATCGGAAAGCTGCGGGAGCGTGAGCGCCTGATCGACTCGCTGGAGCTGCTAGGCGATGAGATCGTCCTCGACGTCGGCTGCGGACGGGGGCTTCTCCTGGTCGGAGCGGCGCGACACATTCTCGGCGGCCGAGCGATCGGAGTCGATCTCTGGCAGAGCCGCGATCAGTCCGGCAATTCTCCTTCTGCCGTCCGCTCCAACGCGCACGCCGAAGCCACTTCCGAACGGATCGACCTGACCACCGCCGACATGCGCAGCCTTCCGTTCATCGACGGCTCGGCGGATCTGGTCCTCTCCAGCCTCGCAATCCACAACATTCCGGACCTCTCCGGACGTGACGAAGCAATTCGTGAGATCGCGCGCGTTCTGAAACCGGGCGGCCGGCTGGTGCTTCTCGACATCGCCCATACCCGCGACTACACCCGGCTGCTGGAGAGTCTCGGCTGGATCGACGTCGCCCGCACGCGCCTCCTCTTCCGCATGTTTCCTCCATTCCGGATCGTCACCGGGAGAAAACCGGCTGCAGGTGAGCCGAAGTCGCCCGTCGACCCCGCGGATCTCGCGCACACCATCACGACCGAAGAAACGCCCGCTTCAGTCTGACGCGGAGTCCGGCAACTCGCCGGACTCTCCTTCCACGACCTCGCGATCGAAGATCCGCCGGATCAGGTCGAAGATCTTTCCCGGTGGATTGCTCTTTTCGCCGTCGACCCTGCGGATCGGAACCAGCCGGGTGAGACTCCCGGTGAGAAACGAGCCGCCCAGAAGATCGTCACCGGAGAGTGAGCGCTCTCGGATCCGGATGCCCAGACGCCGGGCACAATCGATGGTCCACTGCCGGGTCACTCCATTCAGGAGACCTGACCCCGCAGGAGGAGTGATCAGAGCCTCGCCATCGATCGCGAAGACATTCGTCGTCGTCCCTTCCAGGATCCGGCCGCGCGCATCGGTGAAGAGACCTTCATCCGCTCCGGCCGCTCTCGCTTTCCGGAGAGCGATCACGGCGGGAAAATAGGATGTGGTCTTCAGATGCGCGAGGCCGCGGCGGAAGGACGGATCGAGCAGCACAACCCGCCCGTATCTGCGCCGGGCGAGAATCTCCGGAGCCACCGGCCCATAAGAGGTGACCAGCCTCCACGACGCACGCTCGTCGAGATCGCGGTCGATCGCGAGGTACGCAATCCTGAGCACTGCCTCCGGCGCAGCGCCGATCGAGACCAGGGCGGGTTCGATCGCCTCCACCATCTCCGAGAGTGAGACCGGCGGGAGCTCGAGCTCGCGGATCGCGGCCGTCAGGCGATCCAGATGCGCGCCGAGGAGAAGAGGAAGACCGCGCACCACGAGAATGGTCTCGAAGAGTCCTGCGCCATATTGGACCGCCGGCGCATCCGGCGCGAGAACCAGCTGCTTCACCTCTCACACCTCTCTTTTCCGAGAAAGCGGAGAAACGCCACGGACTTGGCCTCCGCTTCCCTGTATTCCGAGGCGGGGTCGGAGTCCCACACGATTCCACCACCCGCATGGTATCGGACGTGGTCCTTCGACGTCACCGCGGTTCGGATCGCGACGCTCAGCTCCGTGCGACCCCGGAGATCGACGAACCCGATCGCGCCGGTGTAGACGCCGCGCGGAACCGGTTCGATTCTCCGGATCAGGTCGATCGCGGCCCGCTTCGGTGCGCCGGTGATCGATCCGGCGGGAAGGAGCGCCCGGAGGATCTCGGCGAGAGGAACGTCGCGAAGCCCGCTGGCGCGGACTACGGACTCGAGATGAAACACGTGCTCGAGCCTCAGGAGAGAACGGAACTCCGGAACGGTGACTCTTCCGGGACGCGCGATGCGCCCCAGGTCGTTCCGGACCAGGTCGACGATCATCAGATGCTCGGCTGCATCTTTCGCGCTGGAGAGAAGGCATTCGCGATCGGCCCCATCGTTTCCGCTCCGCCGGACGGTCCCCTTGATCGGGCACGAATCGGCGATTCCCCGGCGCCGATCGAAGCGGAGGAGAATCTCGGGAGACGCGCTGGCAATGGACCAGTCGTCTCCGATGAGGAGCGCGCTCCGTCGGGGTGGCTCCGGCGCGGTCAGTGCCTCGTAGAGCGTCGCTCCGTCCACATCCCCAAGACCTTCGAATCGCTGCGTGAGATTCACCTGATAGACGTTGCCATTCGAGATCTGGTCGCGGATCAGCTGCACCGAAGCTTCGAATCCGCTCTGTCCGAGTGACTCGGAGAATTCTCTGCATCGCAGATTCCGGATGGTTCTGCCGGGGGAGCTCGTGTTCCGCGCAAGCTCGTCGTCCGCCGCACCGAAGAACCAGCTCCTCCCTCCAGGCGAGATCGCAACTCCCGAATCGTGGAATGCGAACCACGCAGGCGGCTCGGGCGGCGGCGTCTCTCGTGGCGCAGCAGCGTCGAGCTCCGCTGCCGCTTCATACGAGATGTAGCCGACCCACCCTCCGATGAACGGACACTCTTCCGGGATGGAAGGAGCCGAAATCGGTCCGCGATCCAGAGCTCCGACCACGGAGGGCCACGACGTGGCGTCCCTCCACGGGATCTCGACGATCTCGCGGGGCCAGGGGAGGAAGACGCGCCAGAGCCCCTCCTCCGACCATCCTTCGATCCCCGCCGATCCCGGACGGCCGAGGAGGGAAAGGAGCTCGTTCCGCTGCATCGGAATGCGCGACGCGCGCAATCCCGGCGAACGAATGACTGCACCACGCATCCGGCGCATGGTAGTCGATGCCGCCGTGACGCCGAAACGGGACAGGGGGGAAAAACGAGAGGGGGCCCCGCGAACGGGGCCCCGCGAAAGAGAGACGACAGTTCAGAGCTGCGCGATTACTGCTTGAAGTTGCCGTGGTTATCGATCGGACACTGTTCGGAGGAGCTGACGTACATATCGAGGTCGAACTGATAGCCTGGAATGTTGTTGGTCAGGAACGCCCCGGTCGCGTTGAATGCGTTCAACGGGTACCCGCTGGTTCCCGCCAGAGGAGGGCCGCTGTACGTCGGAGCATTGTTCAGCACCGTCGAGAGGGTAGGGCCTGCGAAGAATGTGGCGCCGTAGAAATAGTCGTATACGGTGTCGTTGAACAGGTCCGAGCTGCTGTACCCTGTCAGCGCCCAGGCCTCGGCCTTCGCGTTTCTCCAGAATCCAGGCGAGCACCACGCTCCATTCGTATATGGGCGGCACCCGTGGCTGACCGTCAGCTGTGCGTTCTTCGGCTGGTCGTAGGTGGCGCTCACATTCCCGGGCAGCGTGTCCGGGTCGTACCAGTTGCTGATGTACTTGAACGTACCGTTGCCGTATTTCGTCATCTCCTCGGTTCCCCAGGGACCGGTGATGTACGCATGTTCGGATCCGGTCGCGGTGAGAACCCACAGAAGGTAAGGGCCTTCCGCGTCTGCTCCGTTCGCGATGCCGCAGAGCTCCGTCTCGAGATCATAGCCTCCGAATCCGTCGGCGATGAATCCCTGCCCGGTATAGGTGACGGCGGTCGCGCCGCTGTTCCTCGCTCCCATTGCCATCGGCGCGATCGCCAGCAACAGAAGAGTGATCACGATCCCGAATTTTCTGACGTTGGTGCTCATTCGATTCTCCTTCTGAGTGTCCACTCCGGACATCATCAATCTGCAGGTACGGGCCAAATCCAACCAGCTCACAGCGGCTTGAAACCGGGGGAGGCACGAAGTGCATCGTTCAGCGCTGCGTCGACTCCGGATTCACTGCTGGTGCCTTCAGTCGATGCTGGAAGTGTAGATGCGGTGGAAGCGTGGCCCATCTACCGGCAGATAGATCTTCCCAATACTTTCGATATATTCTGGAGGTGACCCGAGTCTTTTCCGGCAAAGGAAGTGGCCAGGAGGATTGCGATCCCGACCTGACGGCGGAATCAGAGGAGGAAATCAGGAGAGAAAGCGGAAATCCGATCTCACGAACCGCTGCTACCCGAGCGTGAGGATGCAACCAGGCCCTGCTCACGGGCGAAGAGCAGAAGCTGCATCCGCCCCTTCAGATTCAGCTTTTCGTAGATCGAATGCAGATGGGTCTTCACGGTGCCTTCTGAGATGAAGAGCTTCCGGGCGATCTCCTGATTCGACCCACCCGCTGCCACTTCGATCACGATCTCCAGCTCCCGTGGAGTCAGAAGAGCATGCATCTGCTGCAGAACGCTCTCCTTCCGCATGATCTTCTCGATGGCCCGGGAGATGGATTCCTTCTCGATCCAGGTTCCGCCCGAATGCACTTTCCTGACGCACTGGATGAGCAGCGCAGGCGCCATCTCTTTCAGGACTACTCCTGCCACTCCGAGATGCATTGCCTCGACGACGTCGTCGTCGGCGACGTTACCGGTGAGGAGAACCGTCGCGGGCCGCTTCTCCTCTTCGCGGAGCTCGCGCAGCACCTGGAGTCCGTCTTTTCCCGGCATGCGCAGATCGAGCACCAGTACGTCCGGCCGGAACCTCCGCACCGCCTCGAGAGCTTCCTCGCCGTTCCTGCATTCGGCGACCACCTCGAAATCCGGTTCCTCCAGAAAATACTGCACCAGCCCTTTCAGGACGACCTGGTGGTCATCGGCGATGACGATCCTGATGCTCATGTCCGCGCTCCATCTCTTCTCAGAGGGAGAGTGATTTCGAGACGGGCGCCGGTTCCGCTCGAGTCGAGAGTCATGTCTCCACCGAGCGAAATGACTCGTTCTTTCAACGTGACCGGACCTCGCCTCATGCGGATCAGGTCCACCAGGCGATATGTCCCCTGAAAGGAGAATCCTCTTCCGTCGTCGCCGATCCCGATCTCGATCCGATCGCTGATCACCGCCACCGTGACCGTCACTGCGCTGGCTTCTGCATGTCGTGCCGCATTCGCGACGGCCTCGCTCACGAGGCCGTAGATCTCGTGCTGGATGATCGCAGGAGCGAGTACCACGGCGGGATCGACATTCATCACCACACCGAGACCCCACGATTCGCGAAAGCGGTCCACCAACCCCGCCAGACGATCCGGAAGACGTGCGGGAAGGGTTGCTTCGTCAGGCGACTGGAGTGCTTCGACCACGCCCCGCAATTCGCGCTGATCGCGTGCGAGCGCCGACTGGACCTCGCCGAGTCGCACCTGGGCCCCCTCCGGATCTCTGATCATCATCCGCTGCACGGACTGAAGCTGCAGCGCCGCTCCGGTGAGTGATTGAAGAAGTGAGTCGTGAAGATCGCGCCCGAGGCGGAATCGTTCTTCCGTCACCGCGGAAGAGGTGACCAGAGTCGCGTGGTGCACCTGGTCGAGATTCCGGGCGAACAACGCCCCCACGATCTCGGCGAGAACGAGGTCATCGCTCGCGAGATCGCGGCGGTCGCAGACGAACAACCGACCGCGCACCGTCTCTCCGACGAACGTCGTCGCGAGGAGTGTCGCTGCCGATAGGGTGGCACGCGCCTCTTCGGTGAGCGGGTGATTGTCGGTCCAGACGATCTCCCCATCCATCTGCTGTACGAGAATCGGTCCGGGAGTCGCGGCGACGAAATTCCGCCATCCGCGCGCCGTATCGGCAAAACAATCGGCAGCGTCGCTGAACGCGTGGACGCACTGAAACTCACCTGCTTCTTTCCGACCGATCGCAAGCTGGCGCTCGCCCGGCCGCTCCCAGTAGGCGGCAACCCGAGGCGATCTCAGGATCCCCGCGATCCGCGCGAGTCCGTCCCGTACCGCCTCCTTTTCGCTGAACCCTGCCGCAACCGGCCACGCTGCGATCCCCGAGAGGTCTGCCCGGATGCTCGCCTGATATCGGGCCTGGTACACCACCAGGGAAGCGAGTACCACCAGATAGACGCCTCGAACGATGAAGCGATTGGAGTAAAACACCGGATCCTTGAGCACGTGCGCGGCCCACATTCCGAGTCCGACGAAGACGATGATCGCCGCGGCCGCGGTCCAAAGGGTCGTTCTCACGTCGAAACGGATCGTCGCGCAGAAGAGCGCGAAGACGAAGTAGAGGAAGAAGGGACTGGTAGGGCCTTCAGTGAGATACGCCAGGAGGGAAAAGACCGCGACGTCGATCACGTGGCTCGTCATCGGCCAGAACGTCACCTGCCTCGGCGTTCGAAATGCGAAGAAGGCGACGCCTCCGGCGTACAAACTGTAGAGGAGTATCACGCCGTAAGTGAACGGTGTGAATTTCGCGGGCTCCGACGGATCGACCCACACCGCCGCGAGCGAAGCGAAGCCGAGCACGACACGGGCGACCGCGACGACACGGTCGGCGCGACTGACCAGAGTCAAATTCCGGTGCACGGCTCAAGTGTACGACGTCCGGTCACCGGACGCGCCTCCGATTCAGCCCGTGATTATCTCAACGATCGTTCACCAATTCTGCGAGGGTTATGAGAGTCGCTTCCCGGACCTCCGTCGGCTGCCGGCAAGGAAAGATCGACGGAGGCCCTGACCCGCATTTCCCACAATCGTCTCTGCTGAGGAGACGATTGTGAGAAATGCGGGCTGACCGGAATCGTCGTCCGACTCTCCGGACATTGCACAATTCCAATCGCGCACGAATGAAGAAATCGCCCGGACGGCTCTCTCGCACTTCCGCGAGGACCGTCCGGGCGACAGAAGATTCGTTCAATCGCGCGATTCTACTTTTCCATCTCCGCGACCATCTGCTCGACCAGCTCGGGCGTCGGTGTCATCCCGTGCACCAGACGTCCTTCCAGCCATTCGTACTCTCCTTCGAGCATTTCTTTCGCGACCTTGTAGGAGAAGTCGTCGAAGTTGTCGAAGAGGCGGTCGAACGCCTGTTCGATTCGGACACGCGATTCGCGGCAGAAGTGGTCAGCGAGTTTCATGGCGCTCTTGTTGCCGTTTTTCCTGAGCATCACGGCATAGCTGCAGGCAGCCGACATCGCGAAGATCTCCGTTCCGACGTCGACGATCCGGAAGAGGACCGACTGCTTCCGCTCGAGCTTCGCCTGATAGCGCATCATGGCGTGGAAGATGTTGCGCGCCAGACGCTTCGAGGTACGGTCGATGTAGCCGATGTGCTTCGCGAGCCGGCCGAACTCCCCGTACTTCGGAGCACGGCTCCAGCCGGCGAAGAGGGACGGGTACCACCACGCGTAGTGGGCTCCGGCCTTCGCCGCGGCAGTGGCCTTCTCGCCCATCGGGGCATGAGGCTGGAGAATCACCCCTGCACGCTTCATGTGCGGGTCGACCGCTTCACGTGCGATGAAGAGGTGCTGGATCTCGCTGGTCCCTTCGAAGATCCTGTTGATGCGCATGTCGCGCATGATCCGCTCCACCGGGTAAGGCTTCTCGCCTCGCGCCTTGAGCGAACCGGCGGTCTCGTATCCGCGACCGCCCCGGATCTGCATCAGATCGTCCACGATCTGCCAGGAGATCTCGGAGTTGAAGAGCTTCGCCATCGCCGCCTCGAGCCTCAGATCGACGTCACCACGGTCCGTCAATCCCGAGGTGAGCCAGACGATCGCTTCCATCGCGAACGTGTGCGACGACATCCAGGCGATCTTCTGCGCGATCGCGTCGTGACGTCCGATCGGCATCCCCCACTGGACCCGCTCGTTCGCCCAATCGCGCACGATCTCCAGCGACTTCCGCCCCGCCGCCGCGCAGCCCGCCGGAATGGTCAGACGTCCGGTGTTGAGCGTGATCAGCGCGAGCTTGAGCCCCAGCCCCTCTCCCCAGATGAGATTCTCGTTCGGGACATACACGTCCTTGAAGCGGAGAAGCGCATTGCTGATGCCGTGCAACCCCATGAAATGGCAGCGGTGGACCACTTCGAACCCTGGTGAACTCGCCTCGACGACGAATGCCGTAATCTGCTTCTTCTCTTTTCCCTTGACGATCTTCGGCGGCGTCTGCGCCATCACCAGGATGACTTCGGCAGCCGTCCCATTCGTGCACCAGAGCTTTTCGCCGTTGATGATCCATCCCTTTCCATCCGGCGACTTCACCGCAGTGGTCTTCATCTTCGCGGGATCCGAACCGACGTCCGGCTCCGTCAGAGCGAAGGCCGACACGGCGCCCTTCGCGCAGCGCGGCAGCCACTTCTTCTTCTGCTCCTCGGTACCGAAAAGCTTCAATGGCTGCGGCACTCCGATCGACTGATGGGCCGAGAGCCACGCCACCGAC
The DNA here is from genome assembly GCA_963741955.1 of uncultured Acidobacteriota bacterium. Taxonomy (GTDB): domain Bacteria; phylum Acidobacteriota; class Thermoanaerobaculia; order Gp7-AA8; family Gp7-AA8; genus CAVUKB01. The sequence continues at coordinate 489,064 of CAVUKB010000007.1, read as the reverse complement.
GATCCGCACCAGGTGGAGACCAGACTGATCGCCTTCATGTAGTTGGTCGAGCTGAATCCGAGGCCGCCGTACTCTTTCGGGATCTTCATCCCCCAGGCGCCGAGCTTCGTGAATCCGTCCCGGACCGACTGCGGGTACTCTCCCGTACGGTCGATCTCCTCGGCGTCCACATGCTCGGAGAGGAAGCGCTCGAGCCGGTCGAGGTAGTCCTTCGCCTCCGCTTCATCGGCCGCCGACTGCTCGGGATAGGGATGAATCAGATCGAGATTGAACTTCCCGATGAAGAGATCGCCGACGAACGAAGGCTTCTCCCATTCGGTCTGCCGGCTCGACTCGGCGACATCCATCGCCTCTTCTGCGCCCTTGGTTCTGACTTCTGCCATGATCGACTCCTTTGCCGCGGTGAATCCTGCGATCGCGATGCCGATCGCCTCCTCACCGTCCCGGCCCGAACAGAAAGTGCGTCGTCGGACGGATGCACCTCGAACCCGGCCTGAGAGTGCGCTCCATACGCGGCGTTGATCCTCCATTCTGAATGAACGCTCATTCAGTTGTCAATACGAAATGCAAAATCGCTGCTGCAACTGGATTTGTCTCTCCGGAATCGAATATGTATTGAAGTGACCGGAAGGCGAAGGAGATCCGATGGGAAAATCGGGAGAGATCATCCAGAAGGAAATCGAAGCGGTGGTGGACGACCGGGGCCTGCTGGTCGGTCCGAGGCCGAGCGTCGACAGCGTCGAGCTCGAGCGGCATCTTCGAGAGGTCCTGCGGCTGCTTCACGTCGATCTGGAGAACGAGAATCTCCGCGACACGCCACGAAGGTGGGCCACCTCACTGGTGAACATGACCAGCGGGTATGACTTCACGGACGTGGGGCGCCTCACGACCCTGTTCCGTCAGGCCTGCACGGTCGCCGACCACAACTGCCAGAACCTGGTCGTCATCGGGGGCACGTACAAGACACTCTGCGCGCACCACATCCTCCCCTTCTTCGGTCATTTCATCGTCGGCTACATTCCCGAGAAAGTGATCATCGGAGCCTCGAAGATTCCGCGAATCGTCGAGGTGCACATGCGGAAGCTCCAGAGCCAGGAACATCTCGCACACGACGTGGCCGACACGATCGAGAAGATTCTCGAGCCGCGAGGCCTGGCGGTCTGGATGGGGGGAACCCACCTCTGCATGGTGATGCGCGGGGTGGAGCAGGAATCGTCGTTCATGGAGACGAACGTCCTCCGCGGAGCGTTCCTCAGTGACGAGCGTACCCGTCAGGAATTCATGTCGATCGTGAACCGGCGGGGCCAGAGGAACTGAACTCCCGCCCGACGGCGGGGCTCAACAGAGTGACCCCGTTCGGGCCGTCCGACGCCGATGGTGCCGGGAAACTCGGACCCTCGAGTCCGAATTGTCTCGGCTCACGGCGACGTGTCCGATTTCCGCCTTCCGCGATTGGGCGGGGTGAGGGTCACTTCTGCACTTTCTGAACATCCGAGACCCAGATCGCCCGATCGGTCTTGTGGAGCGTCGCGTGAATTTTGCTCCCGTCGGGCGGGAGGTCCTTCACGTCCGCACCTTCGACCCGGAAGGGCATGGTCATCCCCTCCATCAGGCCCTCGATCTTCTCGTGCTGGATGATCAGTTCATTGCTCTGGGGTGTCCGGCCGACGATCACACCGACCATCGGATACGTCTTCTCGTTCTCCGGCGGTTTCTGCTCGCGGTTGCAGGCGACGATGGTGGCGGCGACGAGAATCAGAAGTGAGATCAGCAGCGATTTCTTCGTCATGGCGCTCCCGATTCTATCCCGAGTCTGCGCGCGTTCACTTCGACGCCAGCCGCGCCGGGACTGGAGAGGCCCAACCGGAAAGCTCGGCCGCGAGAGCGGATTCGTTGCAGCCGGTCCAGCGCGAACTGGCGATGCGGCTTTCGCCGGATTGTCGGGGACGTAGCGCGCTGCGCGCTCGAGCTGCCGCGCGAGTCCCGCATCACGCTGTCGTAGCACCCCTTTTGCCATCGAAACTCGGAGCAACCGGGGAGTCGACCGATCTCGTGTGATGAATACGATTGCAGCGACTGAAGAACGGCGGCGAGTCGTGAATCGCCGAGGAGCCTGAGGATCACGTGGAAATGGCTGGGCATGATCGACCAGACGAGAAGCCGGTACCGGATCTCATCGAAAAAGCGGAGGGCGCTCAGAACGAGGGCAGCGACGTCGTCCCGCCGGAGATAACAGGATCCGGCACCGCGGTCGAGCTCCTTCTCCGCCAGAAATCGAATCCGGCGATTGATCGCAATGTTTGCGTCGGGATCGGTTCTGTCCGCGCTGCGCAACATCTCCGTTCGCTTCGCGTTCAGACGTTCTTCGACGTGACGCGGGAGGGAATCCGCGAGCCGCGCGGTGATGAAATAGAGACCGAGACGCGCGTCGTAGGGAGGCAGCCTCCCGTGACACGTGACGCGAAGATCGTCGTACACATAGCGCACCAGCATGACTCGAGGCTACCTCGGCCTTCCGGCGTCACACAAGAGTCTCTACTCCTCGTAGAATCCCCGACCATCCCCCCCGTGTGGTGCGACCGTCTCGGTCGCCGCGTGGTGCAACCATCCCCTCCTGCGGGTGGTGCGACCGTCTCGGTCGCCGCGTGGTGCAACCATCCCCTCCTGCGGGTGGTGCGACCGTCTCGGTCGCTGCGTGGTGCGACCGTCTCGGTCGCAATGTTTCTCGGTCGCAACCGCGAGCGCAGCGAGCGGCTCCTTCCCCTCTCCCTCACATCGATACAGAACTCACCGTATCCCGCCGCCTGCGACCGAGACGGTCGCACCACTCCACCGAGACGGTCGCACCGCCCGTGCTCCGGCAACCCACCACAAAGCCCGTCTCTGCGGCGCGGCGAGCGCGCAGATCATTCGGAGATCAAGGGCCCCTCGCCGCTATCCGGCTCCGCAGCAGAGATGGTGTGAGAAATGCGCGCTAAAGAACCCGCAGCAGAAGCACGGAGACGTCATCCCCACGCCGACGAGACTCTTCGCCGATCCCGAGGACCGCGAAACCGTTCGCGCCGACCATGGACGTCGACACCCCCGACCCCTGCGCCTTCATCGGCGTCGCGACGAGCTCTCCGTCGCGACTCTCGACCCGGACGCGGAAGAACGTGGTTCGATCTCCCTTCGAACGGAGCTCCCCCTCGAGGCGTGCGCGCATCGCCGGCGGCCGCGGATCACCCGCGATTCCGAGAGCTTTTCTCAGAAGCGGAGCAACGAACAGAACGAATCCGGTCATGCACGAGACCGGATTTCCCGGAAGGCCGAAGAAAGCGTGGCCGCCGAGCCGTGCGAAGACGATCGGCTTCCCCGGCTTCATCGCCACCCCGCGAAAGACGATCTCCGCCCCCAGTTCTTCGAGCGCGTCCTCCACGAGATCGTATGCGCCGGCCGACACACCTCCGGTCGAGAGGATCACGTCACATTCGCGGGCATTCTCGAAAGCCGCGACGGTCGCGTCTTTCCGATCCGGGACGACCGGCATCACCCGCGGCTCGCCGCCGCACTCCTGCACCAGGGCCGCGAGCCCCCACGCATTCGAGTCGATCACTTTCCCCGGCTCGAAGTGGTCGTCGATACCGATCACTTCGTCCCCCGTGGCGAGAATCGCGACGCGGGGACGGCGCGAGACGGAGACCTCGCTCTTCTGGCACGCGGCGATGACCGCGATCTCGCCGGCGTGCAGTACCGTTCCACGCCCGACCACGATCTCCCCTTCGCGCATGTCCTCGCCGCGCGGACGAACGTTCGCCCCCGCGTCCACGGCAGAGAAGATGCGCACGGTTTCCGGCCCGGCGTCGGTCCGCTCCACCTGCACCACCGCGTCCGCGCCTTCCGGGAGAAGAGCTCCGGTCATGATCCGGATCGCGGTGCGCCGCCGCACGCGCTCGGTGGCGAGCTTTCCCGCCGGCACGTCTTCGATCACGTCGAGAGCGACGGGGCGGGCGTCCGACGCAGCAGCGGTATCCGCGGAGCGGACCGCATATCCATCCATCCCGGAATTCGCGGCGTACGGAACGTCCCGCGGCGCGACGACATCTTCCGCGAGCACGCGACCCGTCGCTTCTCCCAGAGGTATGGTCTCGTCTTCCAACGGGAGCGACTCCCGGAGGACGCGCGCCTGCGCCTCCTCCACGCTCCAGAGGCGATCCTCCTGACCCCGGAATCCCATCACCCTCCTCCTGAAGACGGGATCGATCCCCGCGGACCCTCCCTTTCAGAAAAGATCCCCCTCAGAAACGATCCTCGCGACGCTTCGCAATCAGATATCCGACCCCTGATGAATCCCTGCGAGAAACTCCCTCGCCACGATCCGCGGGGTCCGCCGCTCGCCGTCCACTTCGTAATTCATGGTCCGCATCGCCTCGTCGTCGATCTTCCCGCCGAGTGCATCGAGCGCCGCCCGCGCCCCGGGACACTTCTTCTCGATCGCCTCGCGACTGACGATCGCAGCGTGATACGGCGGAAAGAAATGGAGCGTGTCTTCGAGGACGTACAGGTGCATCGGCACGATCAGCCCGTCGGTCGAGTTCCCCGCGATCAGGTCCACCTTCCCCGCCGAGAGCGCGCGGTAGGTGAGTCCGAGATCCATCGTCAGCGGCGTCTTCGTGAACTGCAGATCGTACGCCTTCAGCAACCCTCGCCAGCCGTCGGGCCGCTCCACGAACTCGTATCCGAATCCCGGCTGGAACCGATCCGACACTTTCGCCAGATCGGCGATGGTGTGCAGCCCGAGCGAATCCGCGTCGTCTTTCCTCACGATCATGGCGAACGTGTTGTTGAAGCCGAGCCCCGGTCCCCAGTGGAGACCCGCGGTCCGGTAGGCCTCACCCACGATCGCGTCGACCCGGTCGCGGTCCGCCGGAATCGGCTGATGGAGGATCGCGGTCAGCGCAGTTCCGGAGTACTCGACGTACGCGTCGATCTCTCCGGAGCGGATCGCGGTGTCGGCGACGAACGTGCCACCGAGATTCAAGCGGCGCTCGACGCGGCATCCGGCGGCAGCGAGCTTCTCCGCGACGAGTTGCCCCAGGATCACCGACTCGGTGAAGTTCTTCGAGCCGACTACGATGGCGGGTCGCTCGGGTCGACCGCAAGAAGCGAGAAAAACAGCCACTAAAGTAACTACGATAAGTCGCTTCATTAATCAAACTCTTTTATAGATCACGTTTTGACCAGATTTTCCGACCTGCCAAGTCTAACCCCATCGCCTGATTCTCCCCTCCTTCGCGCGAGCATCCGCTCGAGGGCCGAAAACCCGAGGTCCGCGACGAACGCGAGGAGCGCGGCGGGAAGCGCTCCGGCGAGGATGAGGGGCGTGTCGACCATCGCCACCCCGCGGAAGATCAGTACGCCGAGCCCTCCTCCGCCGATCGCTGCCGCGATCGTCGCGACACCGACCGCGATCACCGTCGCGATCCGGAGACCGGCGACGAGCGTCGGCGTCGCGAGCGGAAGCTCGAGCTGCCGGAGGATCTGTCCGTCGGTCATCCCCATCGCGACGCCGGCTTCGCGGACCACCGGATCGACCTGCTGGATACCGATCGCCGTGTTGCGCACGATCGGCAGAAGAGAATAGAGAACGAGCGCCACGATCGCGGTCCGGGTTCCGATCCCTCCGATCAGGGGGAGCGGGATCAGGAAACCGAACATCGCGAGCGACGGGATGGTCTGCATCAGATCGGCGAAACGGAGGATCACCCGCCCCGCAATCCGGTTGCGTGTCGCCCAGATCCCGGCGGGGACGCCCGCCACGGTCGCCACGAGCACCGCAACCAGAACGATCACGACGTGCTGGAGCGTGAGTCGCGCCATCTCCGCACCGTAGGTTGAGAGAAACGCCCTCACGAGATCTCCACCGGCGAGCGCGATGCTTCGACGAATTCGCGGACTCGGCTCTCCTCCGAGCGGACGAACTCTTCCGCCGGGAGATCGGCGACCACTCTCCCGCCGTCGAACAGCACCACCCTCTTCGCGACGAACAACGCCTCTGCGAGATCATGCGTCACGAAGACGATGGTCCGCTGCGAGACGTCGCGGAGATGAACGAACGCCTTCTGCAGCTGCCGGCGCACGATCGGATCGAGGGCGCCGAACGGCTCGTCACAGAGGAGAATCGGCGGATCGCCGGCGAGCGCACGGGCGATCCCCACCCTCTGCTGCTCCCCCCCGGAGAGACTCCTCGGGAACCTCCCTGCGTACGCGTCGAACGGGAGCTCCAGCTCGTCGAGAAGACGTCTTGCCGCCGCGCGGGTGCGCTCCTCGTCCCACCGCAGAAGCCGCGGGACGGTGGCGACGTTGTCGTAGACGCTGCGATGCGGGAAGAGCCCGACGCCCTGGATCACGTAGCCGATTCCACGACGGAGCCGGACCAGATCACTCTCTTCCAGATTCGATCCCCCGACCACGACTTCACCTCGAGCCGGACGAACGAGGCCGTTGATCAGGCGGAGCGCAGTGGTCTTCCCCGCGCCGCTCCGGCCGACGAGAGCGACCGATTCGCCGCGACCGACGACGAGATCGATCCGGTCGAGTATCGGCGCTCCGGCGCTGTTCTCTACGGAGACCTGCCTCATCTCGATCGCGTTCATGCGCCACCATTCTCGTTCCATTGCGCCACGCTCGCAAAAGGCGGAACCGCGAAGCCGCTGCGAAGGGGGGTGCAGATCCTCCGATCTGCCGCGATCATCGTGTTTGCTCGCAATGAGACCCGCCCTTCGGCAGAAGCGAAGCGCATCCTCACTCTCGCAGAGGCGGAACCGCGAAGCCGCTGCGAAGAGGGGGTGCAGATCCTCCGATCTGCCGCGATCATCGTGTTTGCTCGCAATGAGACCATGCCTTCGGCAGAAGCGAAGCGCATCCTCACTCTCGCATAGGCGGAACCGCGAGGCCGCTGCGAAGGGGGGCGCAGATCCTCCGATCTGCCGCGATCATCGTGTTTGCTCGCAATGAGACCCGCCCTTCGACAGAAGCGAAGCGCATCCTCACTCTCGCAGAGGCGGAACCCGCGAAGCCGCTGCGAAGGGACGCTCAGATCCTCCGATCTGCCGCGATCATCGTGTTTGCTCGCAATGAGACCATGCCTTCGGCAGAAGCGAAGCGCATCCTCACTCTCGCAGAGGCGGAACCGCGAAGCCGCTGCGAAGGGACGCTCAGATCCTCCGATCTGCCGCGATCATCGTGTTGGCTCGCAATGAGACCATGCCTTCGGCAGAAGCGAAGCGCATCCTCACTCTCGCAGAGGCGGAACCGCGAAGCCGCTGCGAAGGGGGGTGCAGATCCTCCGATCTGCCGCGATCATCGTGTTGGCTCGCAATGAGACGATGCCTTCGGCAGAAGCGAAGCGCATCCTCACTCTCGCAGAGGCGGAACCGCGAAGCCGCTGCGAAGGGACGCTCAGATCCTCCGATCTGCCGCGATCATCGTGTTGGCTCGCAATGAGACCATGCCTTCGGCAAGAGCGAAGCGCATTCTCACTCTCCCAGAGGCGGAACCGCGAGGCCGCTGCGAAGGGGGGCGCAGATCCTCCGATCTGCCGCGATCATCGTGTTTGCTCGCAATGAGACCCGCCCTTCGGCAGAAGCGAAGCGCATCGTCACCATGATCCGCGCCCGCCCCCGACGCTCCGCGCGTCTCCACAGGTTCCGTCTTTCTCCCCTTCGACACGATTCACGCGGCGAAACTGAGGGTCCGCACCTCATGGGCTTCCGCCGCCCCGACGCCACAACGCTCCTGGCTGCTAACGTGCATGTTACGATTCGCAACCAACTCGGATTTGAGGAGGCCTCCGGATGCGAACGGCGACTCGCACCGTCACTCTGATCGATCTCCATCCTCACGTGGAAAGTATGCGGCACGAAGTTCTCTCCGGGCTTCGCCGCCCCCAGAAGAGTCTTCCGCCGAAGTTCTTCTACGATGAAGAAGGGTCACGTCTGTTCGAAGAGATCACCCGGCTCCCGGAGTACTACCCGACCCGCACCGAGATCGCGATTCTCGAGGGCCACGCCGGCGAGATGGTGGAGCTGATGGGCGAGCGGCCGACGATCGTCGAGCTCGGAAGCGGGAACAGCACCAAAGTGCGGATCCTCCTCGACCGGATCGACGGAGGCGCGAAGTACGTCCCGGTCGACATCTCGAAGGATCTGCTCGCGGAATCGGCGGGAGAGATCAAGGCCGCCTACCCGTCGATCGAGGTGGTTGCGGTCTGCGCCGATTACACGCGGCCGTTCGACATCCCCGCGGCGACCGGTGCGAAAAGAATCGTCTTCTTCCCCGGCTCGACGGTGGGGAACCTCGAGCCGAAGGAAGTGCAGATCTTCTTCGCCACCCTGATCGACGAGCTCGAGCCTGGGGACGGCATGCTGATCGGGGTCGACCTGAAGAAGGACCGCGCCATTCTCCACGACGCGTACAACGACTCCCGCGGCGTCACGGCAGCGTTCAATCTCAACGTCCTCCGTCACATCAACCGGAAGCTTCACGGCAGCTTCGACCTGGAGCGCTTCACGCATCGGGCCTTCTACGACGAGCGCGCGGGAAGGATCGAGATGCATCTGGTCAGCACGACCGACCAGATCGTCTCGGTCGGAGGCGAGAGGATCGGATTCACCGCCGGAGAGACGATTCACACCGAAAGCTCGTACAAGTACTCGGTGGACGAATTCCGCGAACTGGCCACCGAGACGGGATTCACTCCCCGTTCCGTCTGGACCGATCCCGACTCTCTCTTCAGCGTGCACTATCTCGAAGTGGAGTAACCTGCGCCTGGGAGTCTGCGCGGTAGGAACGTCCGTAGCGAGAAAGCGGAGCGGCGAGGCCAAATTCGTTCGGATTTGAGGTGCGTAGCGGTGGCTACTCGCCGAAAATCCGGACGGATTTGGACCGCTGATCCGTTTTCTCGCTACGGACGTTCCTACCGCGCAGACTCCTGGCAACCGCGAACGACACGAATCTTGCACCGGGTGGAGTGATGGAAACAGCAGATCCAGTGACTGAAGAGAGCCGCTCCGCGGCGCCAGCGGCGGGACGGATCCCGGTCGCCGTTCTCGGCGCGACCGGATCGGTCGGACAGCGATTCATCCAGCTGCTGGAGAAGCACCCCTGGTTCCGGATTCACGAGCTGGTCGCTTCCGAAAGGAGCGCCGAGCGCGAATACGGCGACGCCGCGTCGTGGCGTCTCGACACGCCGTTGCCTGAATCGGCCGCGGCCTTGCGGGTCATGCCACTCGGAGCGGAGCTCGAATCGACACTCGTCTTCTCGGCTCTCGATTCGTCGGTCGCCGGTGAAGCGGAGGATCTCTACGCCGGCCGCGGATGTGCGGTCGTCTCCAATTCGAAGAATCACCGGATGGATCCGGACGTCCCGCTCCTCATCCCGGAGATCAATCCGGAGCATCTCGACGCGATCGAGGTGCAGAAGAAGCGCCGCGGGGGTCAGGGCTACATCGTGACCAATCCGAACTGTTCGACGGTCGGCCTGGCTCTCGCCATCGCACCGATCGAGCGGCAGCACGGGATCTCGCTGCTTCACGCGACGACGATGCAGGCGATCTCCGGCGCGGGGTACTCGGGCGTCGCGTCGTATGCGATCCTCGACAACGTGATCCCCTCCATCTCCGGCGAGGAGGACAAGGTCGAGACAGAGCCGCGGAAAATCCTCGGCCGCTGGGCGACCGGCCGCTTCTTCGACGCGGAGATGACCATTTCCGCCCAGACCAACCGCGTCCCGGTGATCGACGGTCATCTGATCTGCATCTCGTTCGCGTTCCGCAATCGGGAAGATCTGCTCCGCACCTTCCGGCTCGAAAAGCTCCTCGAAGACGTGCGCCTCGCGATCGAGTCGTTCGCCGGGGAGCCGCAGCGCCTCGGGCTTCCTTCCGCCCCGGAGCATCCGATCCACTATCTGACGGACGAGGACCGGCCCCAGCCGCGCCTCGACCGCGACCGGGAAAAGGGGATGGCGGTCTCGATCGGGAGACTTCGTCCCTGCCCGATCCTCGACGCGAGAATGGTGGCGCTGGTGCACAACACCATCCGTGGCGCCGCCGGCGCGGCGATTCTCAACGCGGAGCTCCTGCAGGCCCGCGGCATGCTGCCGTAAGCTCGCGCACGCAAGTCGGCCCTCGCAGCGCAAGGGCGACCATGATCCGGCTCCGCAGCAGAGATGGTGTGGGAAACGCGGGCTCGCCCGGCAGTTCCGGACGCGAAGCTCTCTCGCCGCGGCCCGGAATCTGCAAACGAGCTCTTGAACGGTCGCGCTTTTCAGCGCCGGCCACACGTGCGAGGATACCGCCCCATGATCGTGATCAAATTCGGAGGCACGTCCGTCGGCGATGCGCTCCACATGCGGCAGGCGATCGACATCGTCGCGGCCGCACGTGATCGCGACCCGATCGTCATCGTTTCCGCTCTCGCCGGCATCACCAATCACCTGGTGGAAGCGACCCGCGTTGCCGCAGCGGGACGGGTGGACGAGCTGCCGGCGCTGGTCGAAGCCGTCCGCGACCGGCACGAGAACATCGGACTCGAGCTCATCGGTCAGAAATCGGATTATCTGGAATCGTTCCGCGCGCAGATCCGCCGTCACACCGACCAGATCCTCGACATTCTCCGCGGCATCGCGCTGGTCGGAGAAGTGACCCCGCGCGCGAACGACAAGATCGTCGCCATCGGCGAGAAGCTTTCGTCCGTTCTCTTTTCCTACACCATGCGCCTCAGGACCCTGGCCGGCATTCACGTCGACTCGGAGGAGGTCGTAGTCACGGACGAGCGCTTCGGAGACGCCGAGCCCCTGATGGCCGAAACCACCGCCGCGGCGCAGCAGAGCCTTCTCTCCGAGGTGCAGCGGAAGCACATCCCGGTGATGGGAGGTTTCATCGGGCGGTCCGTCCGCGGTGCGACCACGACCCTCGGCCGCGGCGGAAGCGATTACAGCGCTGCGATCGTCGGGGCGGCGACCGGCGCGGACGAGATTCAGATCTGGACCGACGTCGACGGCATGATGACTGCGGATCCACGGGTGATTCCGGCCGCAAAGATCATCGACCGGATCTCCTACGTCGAGGCCGCCGAGCTCGCGTATTTCGGTGCGAAGGTTCTCCATCCGAAAACCATCGCGCCGGCGGTCGAGCGGAAGATTCCGATCCGGGTGCTGAATACCCACAACCCTTCCAGCCCCGGAACGCTGATCACGTGGGAGGGCGACCAGGAGCACCGCGGCGCCCGCGCCATCGCAATGAAGAAGGGGATCACCGTCGTCGAGCTGACCTCGAGCAGGATGCTCGGCGCGCACGGTTTCCTCGCCCGGATCTTTCGGGTCTTCGAGCAGTGGCAGGTTCCGGTCGACCTGATCACCACTTCCGAGGTTTCAGTCTCTCTGACGATCGACCGCGGCGAGCGGATTGAAGAGCTGGTTCGTGCCCTGGAGGAATTCGCCCGGCTTCGAATCGAAGAAGACCAGACCATCCTCGCGATCGTCGGCCGGGATCTTGTGACGGACGGTGTCACGCTTCCGACCGCTCTCCGCGCCCTGGCAGGCGCTCACCTGAAGATGATCTCGCTCGGCAGCTCGGGGCTCAATCTCAGCATCGTTCTTCCGGAGAGCGATGCGGACCGCGCGATGCATCAAGTCCACCGGGCGCTCTTCGAAGCGCCGGTGCTGGAGGCGGTATGAAGATCGCGCTGAACGGATACGGCAGGATGGGAAAGGCGATCGAAGCGGTGGCAGGAGAGCGGGGACACTCGATCGTAGCAAAGTTCCATCAGACCCACCCCCCCGACCCCAACGCGCTCGGCGACGCCGATGTGATCATCGACTTCTCGCATGCGAACGCGATCAACGCGGTCGCCGAAACCGCGTGCATCGCGGGAGTGAACCTCGTCGTCGGTACCACCGGCTGGGACGGAGAACTGGAAGAGGTTCGCCGTCTCTGCCTGGAGAAGAGCATCGGGGTCGTCCACTCCGCGAACTTTTCACTCGGTGCGCTCGCGGTCTTCGCGCTCGCCCGCCACGCCGCAGTAATCCTCTCCCGGTTCGAAGGCTATGCGGCCGGGATCGAGGAGCGCCACCATGCGCAGAAGCAGGATGCGCCGAGCGGCACCGCGAAGCGGATCGCGCAGGAGGTCACCATGGGGAGCGGCAGCGCCTTCGCACCTCCGATCGCCTCCTCGCGGGTCGGAAACGAATTCGGCCTGCACACCCTCTTTTTCGATTCCGCCGACGATCTGATAGAAATCACACACCGGGCTCGCGGACGCACCGGCTTTGCACGAGGCGCCGTGGTTGCCGCGGAACGGCTGGTGGGCCGGCGCGGCTTCTTCACCCTCGAGGAACTGCTGGGACTCTGACCCCGGGCCGGCAACCCGACCGCATCCGCAATCGGGAGGAACGATCTGATGGAGAAGGACGAGAGATTCCGCGGAGTCGGCGTGGCGATCGTCACGCCGTTCAAGGACGACGAGTCGATCGACGAGGCCGCTCTCGCAAGGCTGGTCGACTGGCACGTGGATCAGGGAACGGATTTTCTCGTCCCCTGTGGAACCACCGGCGAGAACCCTGCGCTCTCGCACGACGAGCATCTTCGGGTGATCGAGATCGTCGTGAAGCGGGCGAACGGGCGCGTTCCCGTTCTCGCAGGCGCCGGCAGCAACTCCACCACCAAAGCGGTCGACTTCGCCATCGCCTCCCTTGACCGCGGGGCGGACGGCATCCTCACCATCACTCCGTACTACAACAAGCCGACGCCCGACGGACTCCTCCGGCACTTCTCCGCACAAGCCGAGGCGCTGGAGAAAGTGAAGACCGGCTTCCCGATGATCCTCTACAACGTCCCCGGCCGCACCGGAACGAACATGACCGCGGCGACTACGCTCCGCATCGCGAGAGAGATCCCGAATGTGATCGGAGTGAAGGAGGCGTCCGCAAATCTCGATCAGATCATGACCATCCTGCGTGAACGCGATCCCGGCTTTCTCGTAGTCAGCGGCGAGGACTCGTGGACTCTTCCGATGATCGCTCTCGGAGCGGATGGAGTGATCTCCGTGGCCGCGAACGAGATTCCAGGACTGATGAAGCAGATGGTCTCCGCGGCACTCTCGGGAGATTTCAGGAAGGCGCGCGACGTCCACGAGCGTATCCTTCCGCTGATGGAAGGAAATTTCATCGAATCCAATCCGGGGCCGGTGAAGACTGCGATGAAGATGATGAATCTCATCGAGAACGATCTTCTCCGCGCGCCGCTCGCTCCGATGAGCGACGCGAACCGTACACGGCTGCGGGAGATCCTCGCCCAATGCGAACTTCTTCCGGCCTCCAGGGGAGCATGACATGCTGGTTGACTCCATCGAACACCGGATGGCCTCCATCGACACGGCCGCGAACCGTGGGGAAGCGGTCCGGATCATCGGACTCTTTCTCACCGAGCTCGAAAAGGGAAACGTCCGCGCCGCCGAGCGGGACGACATGGGTGTCTGGAAGGCACAGAGCTGGGTCAAGGAGGGGATCCTCAACGCGTTCCGAATCGGTGTACTCGCCGAGTTCGCCTCCGGATCTCTCTCATTCATCGACAAAGACACCATTCCGGCGCGCCGTTTCCGGAAAGACGAGAACATCCGGATCGTCCCCGGCGGCACCGCGGTCCGTCGAGGAGCCTTCGTCGCCCCGGGCGTCGTGATGATGCCTCCGGCGTACGTGAACGTCGGTGCGTACGTCGACGAGGAAACGATGATCGACTCGCATGCGCTGGTCGGCTCGTGCGCACAGATCGGCAAGCGGGTCCACCTGAGCGCGGGAGCGCAGATCGGCGGAGTCCTCGAGCCGGTCGGAAATCTTCCGGTGATCGTCGAAGACGACGTGGTTGTCGGAGGAAACAGCGGCATTTACGAAGGAACCATCGTCCGCTCGAAGGCGGTGATCGGAGCGGGTGTGGTGATCACCGGCTCCACTCCGGTGTACGACGCGGTGCGCGGCCAGATTTACCGCAAGACCGAGGAACGGCCGCTCGAGATCCCGTACGGCGCGGTGGTGATTCCCGGATCGCGTCCGCTGAAGGGAAAATTCGCCGAGGAGCATCAGCTCCACATCGCGAGCCCGGTGATCGTGAAGTACCGTGACGACAAGACGGATGCGGCGACGGCGCTCGAAGCAGCATTGCGCTGAACGGAGCGGGGCGTGACGCACTCGAAACGCGGGAAAGCGAGCGGCATCCGCACCGCATCGCGGTTCGACGGCATCGAGATCTCTCTGATCCGGCAGATCAACGCGCTCGCGACCCCGTTCTCGATCAATCTCGGAATCGGCGAGCCGAACATCGAGCCGGATGAGACTTTCCGCGACATGGCCCGTCGCGCTGCCGGCGAAGCGTCGTGGCACTACTCGGCGAACGCGGGTGATCCCGCGTTGCGCCAGCTCGTGTCTTCACACTTCGCCCCCTCCTACGATCCGAGATCCGAGATCTGCATCACCGCCGGGACGGAGGAAGCGCTGTACTCCGTCTTTCAGTCGTTCGTCGATCCGGGTGACGAAGTGCTGGTCCCCGATCCGGGATTCGTCGCCTATCCGACCCTTGCGCGGCTCGCAGGCGGCGTACCGGTGCCGTATCCGCTCGATCCGGAGAGGTGGACTCTCGACGTCGCGGCGCTCGCTCCGCTCCTCTCGTCCCGCACGAAATTGATCGTGGTCAACTCCCCCTCCAATCCGACCGGCGGCGTTCTCGCCGCTCCGACCCTTCGGGCGATCGCCGCCATGGCCGCGGAACGGGGAGTGGTCGTGGTGTCGGACGAGGTCTATCGCGAGATCCACTACGGCGCCGCTCCTCCGTCGATGATCGGGATGGGAGAGAATGTCGTGGTCGTCGACGGAATGTCGAAGGCGTACTCGATGACCGGGTTGCGTCTCGGATGGGCGATCGCGCGCGAGCCGCGGATGCACACCATCATTCGCGCGCATCAATACATCGCGACCTGCGCCTCCACGTTCTCACAGGCACTGGCGACGATCGTTCTCGAGAGCGACGAATGGCGCGGACAATGGCTGGAGTCACTCCGCTCCCGATTCGCCCAACAGCGCGAGGCTGCGGTGTTCGCTGCCCGGCGCTACATCGGAGCAGAAGTCGAAGCTCCGCCCGCCGCGTTCTATCTCTTCGTCCCGGTCCCGACGTGCGACAGCGCCGGATTCGCACACGCCGTCGCGACCGAGGCGGCAGTCCTGACGGTGCCCGGCGTCGCATTCGGCAAACGCGGAGAAGGCTTTCTCCGCATCTCGTTCGCGACCGATCCACAGAGCGCCGGAGAGGGCATCGAGCGGATCGGCCGCTATCTCGACGAGATCGGCCGTTGACTGCTCGTGTCGACCCTCCGCCTTCATCGCACCCTCCCCCACAGAGGATGCGCCGGTCAGATTCTTTTTGGCGCGACGATCCACCCTTCGGTCAGATTTAGTTTGGCGCGATACGCAGGGTCGCCGTCACCAGACCGCCGTGAGACAATCGAATGCACAGAGACGTCCTGATCACCGGCAGCGAAGGAGCCTTTCTGATGCACTCGAGAACTCGAATTGTGGTCGTCGTGTTTCTGTCGCTTTCGCTCCTGATCGGAGCTTCGTCGGCGATGGCCGCGGAGCCCGACTACTCCGCGTGGAACAGAATCCTCACGAAGTACTACGACCCCGCGCACGGCATGGATTACGCGGGGATCGCCGCACATGACGCGGCGACGCTCCGCGCCCTCCGGCAGGAACTGGCGAAGGTCGACGTCGCCGCGCTCGACCACGACGAGCAGCTGGCGTACTGGATCAATCTCTACAACACGTCAGTGGTCGGAATCGTGGTCGATCATTATCCGATCCGTTCGATCCGGGATCTCTCCACGGATCTTTTCGTGCGACTCAACGTCTTCAAGAAGCCGTTCGTCCCGTTCGGCGACGGCGCCATATCCCTCGACACGATCGAGAACCAGAAGATCCGGGAAGGCTTTCACGATCCGCGGATCCATTTTGCGATCAACTGCGCGGCACGCTCGTGCCCTCCGATCCGCACCGAGGCGTACGTCGGAGCGCGGGTGAACGAACAGCTGGACGATCAGGCCCGGGCGTTTCTGAACGGACCGAATGGCGCGCGGATCGAACGGAGCGGCGATCACGTCGTGTTGCACGTCACGAAAATCATGAACTGGTTCGCGGACGATTTCGAGAAGTGGGGCCCGGGAAGAGGAAACTTCGTCGCCCGCTACCTGCCGCCGGCGGAACGGGCGACGCTCACCGGGTCGCGGATCGAGCTCGCATTCGACGACTACGACTGGTCGCTGAACGACTGGAAACGTTGATTCCGTTCCGCCTCGCTCCTCGACCGCTCCGGGGCCCGCAACTTGCACTCGGGATGGCAGACCGATGTACTCAGAGATCGCTTTCCCGTCCACTCGCCTTCGGAAGAGGAGCTCTCCACGCGGCCGGATCGCTCGCGCATCACGGTACCGGTCCGACTTCGCCGCGGGCCTCCTCGCGACGAGAGGGTCGTGACATGCGTTCCGCCGCGCTTCTCTGCGCACTGGCCGTCACCCTCCTCGGCTGCAGTAACGAGCTCCGCTCTCCGGACGGCACGTCTCAGCCGGCGCCCGGATCTCCCGAGATCGCAATCGACGAGGGGAGCACCAACCAGCAGTCCTCACACTCGACCATCCCCCGCGCGGAAGGTCCGCAGCTCCCGCCGGTCGACCAGGCACCGTCGGATCCCACGTTCATGGACTACCGGCGCGACCTCCTCGCCACGGTGATGCGCCACGATGCACACCAGCTCGAGTCGTTCCTCGCATCCGACATCCGGCTCGGATTCGGGCCTCGCGACCACGGACTGGAGATGTTCCGCCAGCGATGGAACCCGTCCACGCCCGCAAGTCCGCTCTGGAGCGTGCTCCAGGACGTGATCACCCACGGTGGAGTTTTCGAACAGACCCCTGACGGCCGGCGACGTTTCTGGGCTCCGTACTGGTTCAAGACCTTCCCTCCGGCGTACGATGGATTTCAGTACGGAGTGATCACCGAGGGCGGTGTGCCGCTGTTCAACGCCGCAGATCCCCAGTCGAAGATCGTCGCGACCCTCGATCACAACATCGTCAGGATCGTCAACGGCACCCCGACCGCGACCGACGGAAAGGAATGGATCGGAATCGGGATCCCCGACGGTGCGAATGGTTTCGTCCGGGACAGATACGTAAGGCAGCCGGTCGGCTATCGCGCCGCTTTCGAAAAACGGAACGGTTCGTGGAAAATGGTACTGCTGGTCTCCGGGGACTGAACGAGCGATGAGTGAGGTGAAGGCGAACGGGACTTCGATCGCGAACTGCGAGCTGTCTCTCTATGCGAGCGTGCTCGAAGCGAAAGAGCGTCATCGTCTGAACGGTCTCGGCATCGCTTTCTACGATTACGAGACGACGATCCATTGGGGATACGGCGCCGACTCCTGGTTCCATGCCGCGTCGACGATGAAACTGGCGGTGCTTCTCGGCGTCTTCCGTCAGGTCGAGCACGGCGAGCTTTCTCTCGACGATCCCGTCCACGTCCGCAACCGCTTTCACAGCATCGTCGACCAGAAGCCGTTCATGCTCGACTACTCTCCCGACTCCGACCCGGAGGTCTTCGGGAACATCGGCAAGACGATGTCGGTGCGGGATCTCGCGTACCACATGATCACCACCTCCAGTAATCTGGCGACGAATCTCCTGATCGACGTGGTCGGCATCTCCACCATCCGGCTGGCGCTCGACGAGCTCGAGATCCACGGGATGAGAGTTCTCCGTGGGGTCGAGGACCAGGCGGCGTTCGACGCCGGACTGAACAATGAGGTGACTGCCGGCGGGCTGCTCCAGCTCCTGCGAACCATCGAAGAGGGGCGCGCATTTTCGCAAGAGGCCTCGCATGCGATGCTCGAGATTCTCCACGATCAGCGCTATCGGAGCGGAATCCCCGCCGGACTTCCGGAAGCCGCGCGCGTGGCCCACAAGACCGGCAACATCTCCACCGTGCACCACGACGCGGGCATCGTCTATCCCGAGGCGCGGAAGCCCTACGTGCTCGTGGTCCTGACCAGCTTCCCTTCGGAAGTCGGCCGCAGCGGAGCGGTCGCCGACATTTCCCGCGACATCTACTCCGCGTTGGCGGGGATGCGGAATGAGTGAAATTCCGGAGGAATCGGGCCTTAAGGTCGTCGATGCGTTCGACCTGGACGATGAGCTCCGGTCGATTCTCCGTCCCGGGGAGATGATCCGGGACAAGAATGGACGGCGCCATCGTCTCCCGAGGTACTTCTACGAGGTCGAGTCGAAGGAAGAAGCACTCGACGTCGATCTCGCCCCGAACTTCCGCTTGAGCGAGCTCCTCCTGGTCGACATCAAGGAGAGCCCTCGCCTTCAGGCATGGCCACGATTCGTTCCATGTGTCACCCGCCTCCTCGCCTCGTATCTGCAGCGGATGAGAGACGCCGCGGGGATGTCCGTTCACGTCGCGGTCAACGGCGGGTACCGCTCGCCCGCACACCAGCTCGCACACCTCGGCACGCCGCACATGTGGGGAACCGCGGCGGACATCTACCGGGTAGGAACCACCATTCTCCAGGACGAGTCTTCCATCGAGCGCTTCCGGAAGATCTTTTCCGAGATCTCGGACGAGCTGTGGGTCATGCCGTACGGCCACGAGCCGGGAACCTCCGACGACCACATCCATGTCGACCTCGGCTACATCCTCCTGATCCCGCGTGAGATGAGCGAGGACCGGATGGAGGTTCAACAGCAGCAGCCGCGATTCGCGTTCGAGGAGAGGCGGAGAGGAGACCGGAGGCGGGGCCGTTCGGAACCGGACCGGCGAGAGACGGATCCGGGAGAGAGCGATCCCGGAGAGACCGACGAGCCCGTGGTCGGTGACGAGGCGGGCGCCGACTGAGCCGACTGGCCCGGAGGCCAGCCCGGATTTCCCCATCGTCTTCCCTCAGGAGTCTGCGCGGTAGAAACGTCCGTAGCTCAGCCGGGATCCGGCGCAGCGTGCTGGGCAGCGAAGGATCCCTCCCCGAAGTTCGGGCCATTGGGGCTAGCGGTATCTGCCGCTCGGATCCGGCGCAGCGTTTGCTTTCCACCTCGAGAGACGTCCGGCCTGAATCCCGAGCGACTCGTTGTCTCGTCCCCCCCGGTGGCCGGGCCCGTTTCATTCTGAATCGAACACAATTCGCCGTACCCGGAATTCGTGATGCCCCTCGAAACGAAATTCGATCTCGAGTCGGAACGAGCCTCGCGAAGGCAGTGGCTCGAGCACCCGGCGATCGGCATGGAAGCCGAGTTCAACGTTTTTCTCGATGGCGAGGAGATCGACCCGCGTGCGTACTGGGGCCATCCGACCGCGTTCATCACCGATCCTCTGCTCGAGCGGACCCGTTCGTCGTACCAGCTGCCGACCGGAGGAGCGGTCTACTTCGACCGCGGGGTCATCGAAGTCGTCACCCCGCTGGTCGAGATCGCTCCCGGCTGCAGCGCGCGCGTGGTCCGGTCGCTGTGGGAACAGATCGCGTTCGTCCGCGACGCATTGACGGGTTGGGGACGCCGGAACGATCACGAGATCCGGCTGAAGGCATACAGCGCGCACTACAACGTCTCGTTCGACGTCCCGCGAGCGGAACAGAACCGGGAGCGCAACGTCCGCACTCTCGCACTCCTTCTCGCCTACATCCTTCCGGCTCCATTGATGATTCTCGCCACCAACCGCCGCTCCACCGGCATCGGGGTCCGGCCACGAGGAAACCGCATCGAGGTCACCGCAGACTTCACACCCGAGCCGCTGCTGATGATCGCCGCCGCGACGTGTGTGGTCGGAATGGTTCGCGAAGTGATGTCGTGGCGGTCGTATACCCTCGATGAACTGGAGTGGCACGGCATTCCACGCTTCGACGGCGTCATCCCCGGAAAACACACCACGCGCAAGGGATGGCTCACCAAAGACTTCCACTATCCGAAGAGTCCCTACACGTCGGACATCGATCACGACCGCTGGCGAACCGACGACGGACGGATGGTGACGCTCCGGGAGCTCGCGTGTGCGACGGTGACTCCGTTTGCTGCCGCGATCCGCAAACATGCCGACGCATTCAGTTTCCGTCTCCTCTTCTCGGTATTGAGAGGATCAACTCCATCCCTTCTCGAGCTCGAGGACCGGCCGCTCGCGTACGACGACGTCGGGCGCCTCTGCCGATGGGGTCACGTAATCCCGGAGCTCACCGGATCGGTCGCGGCGCGAACGTTCGCTTCGGAGCGGAAGACTCTCTGGAAGGAGCCTCCGTTCGACCAGTACGTCGCCGGCCGCGAGCGGGAGCGCGCGAGCGTGATGCTTCGCTCGCATACGCATCCGACACCGGACCAGAAACAACGGAACGACGACGAGATCACAGAGCGGACCCCGGATCCGGTGGCCCGGCCTTCTCGATCGCGCCCGAAACGGCGGCCGCCTTCCCGGCCCGCGTCGAATGCATCGCGTCCCGTCTCGCGACGCACCACCGCACGCTCGTCGCTGCTCACCTCCTCCGGACGGTATGTGGATCGGAGGGCGAGAACCGGACGCCAGCTGTCGGAGCCGCAGCGCCGAGCGCGAGGAGAACGTCGCAGCGTTCAGCGGACGATTCCTTTCCCCGACCGCAGACTCACCCGTTCCGCGTACGAGGAGGTCTTTCTCAAGCTCGTCTCCGGACAATGCCTCGCGATCGGAGGACTCCTGTACCGGCCGGTCGCCATGAAGGGGTGGTACCACGCGCTCTTCCGCTGTGAGACCGACGGGAGCGAGCGGATGCTGACGATCGATCAGCTGGTGAAGAAGAAAGACGACTGGCGATGAAGCGCGAGGCTCGGGGCTCGGGACTCGGGACTCGGGGCTCGGTCGAACCAGACACCGATTTACCCGAGCGTCCAGCCTCCAGTTTCTCGTCTCTCGCCTCTCGCCTCTCGTCTCTCGTCTCTCGCCTCTCGTCTCCCGTCTCTCGTCTCTCGTCTCCCGTCTCTCGCCTCTCGCCTCTCGCCTCTCGTCTCTCGTCTCTTCTCTAGCCTCCCGTCTCTCGTCTCTCGCCTCTCGTCTCTCGTCTCTCGCCTCTCGTCTCTCGTCTCTTCTCTAGCCTCCCGTCTCCCGTCTCCCGTCTCCCGTCTCTCACCTCTCGCCTCTCGTCTCTCGTCTCTCGCCTCTCGCCTCTCGCCTCTCTCTCGCCTCCCGTCTCTCGTCTCTCGTCTCTCGTCTCTTCTCTAGCCTCGAGCCTCGAGCCTCGCGCTTTTAGCCTCTAGCTAGCCTCGCGCCTCTCGCTTTCGACCGTTGCGCGTCGAGCGGCACGTATTCGAGCTCCTCCCCCGACGCCGCCGCGCGGAGCATCAACGCTCCGCGGCTCATGTCGCCGATTCCGGCGAACGCGCGGGGGAAGCGGAAGCGATCCCCGAAGAGAGGCCAGAGAATGTCGACGTACTTTCCGGTGGCGACGCTGCCGAGGAGGACCACCTTCGCGTCGGACGGAAGACGCTCCGCGAGAAGCTTCGCCGCGTCATTGAGCGGCTTCCGGTAGGCAGGACGCCTCGGGTCCACCGGAATCCGGCGAAGTCTCTTCACCCGCTCGGGCGTGAGGCGCCATCCCAGCGGCACGAGGCCGAATCCGGGAGCGATCACGAACGCGCCGCTCGCCCCCTCGTCGAGCACCGACGCGAACCGTCGTGCATACGCGACCTTGCCGCGGAAATAGAGAGCACTCATGAACGAGAACGCGTCTTCGATCGGAACACCATCCGGCGAGCGATAGGCGCGCGCGGCGGAGAACTCGGCCCGCGGGGAGAGGAGCTGTTTCGCGCGAACGCCCCGGAGATTCGCCGGAGAGAGGAGGAAGAGCGTCTGGGACATGAGAATCCGAGTGGGGAAAATGCGGGGAAGAAGATTCGAATTCCGGATGGACGCAGCAGGGATGCGTAAACGCGGGACATCTTCGGAGCAGACCGACCGGGCAACTACTTCGTCCCGCTTCCCTTCGGCTTCCGCATCTCCTCCATCAGCTCCATCTGGATCTCCTGGATCTCCACCAGCCGCTCCCACTGATGCGAGAGAAGGTGGTCGATCTTCTGATGCAGCTGGCGGATCTCGAGCTCCGCCTTGAGGTTCACCTGATAGTCGTGCACCGCGCGCTCGCGGTCCCGCGCCTCCTGCCGGTTCTGGCTCATCATGATCACCGGCGCCTGGATCGCCGCGAGGGTGGAGAGAACCAGGTTGAGAAGGATGAACGGATAGGGGTCGAAGGGATGGACGACCAGGAGCGCGGAGTTGATCAGCATCCAGGAGAAGAGAAGGATCGCGAAGATGATGATGAAGGTCCAGCTGCCGCCGAAGTCCGCGATGCGATCCGAAAGGCGATCGCCGAAAGAGAGTTTCGCGTCGAACACGGCGTCCGGGTTCCGACTGAGAATCTCCTGCTCCTCGAGGCTGCGGAGAACTTCGAGATCCAGCGCGGTCAGCTCTCCCTCTTCACTTTCAACGAGGGAGTGGACGTAGCGCGCCTGCAGGCGGTCGAGATCGTCGAGACAGATCCATCCCCGTTCGTCGAACGACCCCTTCTCCTCGCGAATGAGATCCGCGATGGCAGGGCGCACGATCATCGCTCTTCGCAGCATGCCGTGCTTTGCCGTTCCGCAGATCTGACACGCCGCCGACTCTCGTTTCTGACTCATATACGCTCCGCGATGCCGGGTCGCATCGTCTTCTCAACTCCCGATGTCGATTTTCACGCTCCAGATCCGGATCTCTCTTCCGCATTCGGCATTCATCGTCTCGGTCTCCGATCTCACGCCGAATGCGTACCTCGAGTTTAGACAATCGGAGGTAACCCGCAAAGAAGAGGCATGCCGGACGGAATGCCGAAGGCGTGCGGGAGGGAGCCACCCCGATCGATACCCAATCCGAGTCGCAAGTCAGACAACACGCCTCGTTCCTTCACCTGACCCAATCCGAGTCGCAAGCGAAAAGCGCGCCGAAGGCGTGCGGGAGGTTCGCGACGTCCGGACTTCGGAAGAGGCACCCAGGGGTGCAGGAAACGTCACGCGACGTGACCCTTCGTCCGATCTCGACATTCGTGCACCGGGCATTGCCATCTCCGACCTGCGATCGACATCCCATCACCGGCGGCGGAACTGCTACGATTCGCACATGAAGAGACGCCTCGCCCTCCTCGTCGCTGCATGCCTCGCGTTCGCACTCACCTCGCCCCCTCTCGTCGCCGCAGGTCTCGACCGTCGGGAGAAACGGATCGTCTCGCTCGTCGACCAGCAGATGCCGGAGACGCTCACGCTCCTGCAGCAGTCGGTCGACATCCCGAGCGCCACTCAGGATCTGAAGGGCGTCCACGCGATGGCGGACTATTACGCGAAAGAGCTCCAGAAACTCGGATTCACCACGAAGTGGATCCCGATGCCTGACGCGATGAATCGCGCCGGACATCTGGTCGGCGAGATCGACGGATCGAAGGGAAAGCGGCTTCTCCTCATCGGTCACCTCGACACGGTCCTCGAAGGCGCCGGATGGTCGGTGACCGGCGAGACCGGCCATGGGAACGGTTCGGTCGACATGAAGGGAGGGAATGCGATCATTCTTGCCGCGCTCCACGCGCTGCACGATGCGGGAGCACTGAAGAACCGGCGCATCATCGTCTTCTTCTCCGGAGACGAAGAAGACGCCGGCGATCCGGTCAGCACCAGCCGCCGCGACATGATCGACGCGGCGAAACGCTCGAACGCGGCGCTCGGATTCGAGGCGAGCGTCGGCGACACCGCAACCGTGGCACGCCGCGGCGTGACGACCTGGCGCCTCGACGTCACCGGCACCCAGGCGCACTCCGCCGGGATCTTCGACCCGAACACCGGCGCAGGCGCCGTCTTCGAGGCGGCCCGGATTCTCGACGCGTTCTACGTCAAGCTGCACGAAGAGAAGTACCTCACGTTCAATCCGAGTGTGATCAACGGCGGCACGGACGTGACGTTCGACGAAGACTCGCACCGCGGAACGGCTTCCGGAAAGACCAACGTCGTCGCACGCAGCGTGATCGTCACCGGCGATCTCCGCTTCCTCTCCAACGATCAGCGCGACGCCGCCAAGGAGACGATGCGCTCCATCGTCGCGCAGCATCTCCCGCTCACTTCGGCGACCATCAACTTCCACGATGAATATCCTGCGATGTCGCCGACCGACGGCAACTACGCTCTCCTGAAAGTTCTCGACCGCGCGAGTCAGGACCTCGGGTTCGGCACCGTTCCGGCGCTCGATCCGGGCGAGCGTGGCGCGGGAGACGTCTCGTTCGTCGCTCCGTACGTCGACTCGATCGACGGGATCGGCGCGCGCGGCGACGGCTCGCATACACCGGACGAAACAGTGGATCTCGCATCGCTTCCGATCCTGATCAAACGGACCGCGATCTTCATCGAGCGCCTGACGAGGTAGTGACTGGGGATCCCTGAAGCTTCTGGCTTCTGGGCTCCGAAAGCCGATTGTTCCCGGGCGGGATTCCACGACGGAGTGAAGCTTGCTGTGCTCTTTGCAGGGAACTCTCAACGGCAACGTTCGATGACGAAGGACGGGAAGCGATGAAACTCGTTGCGCGACGAAAGGCGGAACAGAACCAAGCGGCGATCGACCCCTGGACGCTCATCCACCTCACCTCCGGTCTCGCCATGGGGCTGGTGGACATTCGCTTCCGAACCGCGATGACGCTCTCGGTTGGATACGAGATCATCGAGCAATTCGCGCAGCGCCGAGGATGGGGACAAGCGCTCTTCAACGTCTCGGGACCGGAATCGATCCCGAACTCCGTCGTCGACGTCGTGGTGTTCGCCGCCGGCCACTGGCTCGGAACCCGCTGGAACGCGACGGGACCGGCGAAGCGCACGAAGGTCGGCGGCGAGAGCTGAGGGAAAGGAACCGCGGACGCACGGGCGACGATCGCGGAATGCGGAATGCGGAATGCAGCGTTCAGCGTACGGAATTCAGGCACCACCGAAAAGAGAGGAGCGCGATCATTCCTCGCACCCCGAAGGCGCGCCGGAGTTTCGCAGCAGAGTTCACAAAGCAGCGAGCAGAATCCCGAGCCGTCCAGGCCGGTACTCACTCCCTCTCATCCTGCCTCACCTCTTCCCGTTTGGGGTCATGTCTTCAGTCACGGTCCGCGATTCGGGGAGAGGAGAAGGTGAGGGTAACCCCGAAAATTGATTGCGAAAGAGGTCCGGACGAGCCGTGTATCGTGCGCCGAGCAGGATCGGAAATTCGAATCCCAACGGATATCACGCGAGAGGAATCTTCGAAATGGACGAGAGACGTAACGACATCGAGCGTCCCCGGTATCTCAGGATGTTCCTCCGTACGATTCCGCGAGACGTCGCGAACGCCTTTCTGGGATGGAACACTCTCTGGCACGTCGTGGCGATCGCGCTCACCGCCGCTCTCGTCCTTTCCGGGTTCGACTGGTGGTACTTCGTCAACACGCGCGGGATTCCCCGTCTGCTGATCTTCCCCGCGGTCATCCTCGGCGCGTTCATTCCACTCCTGGTTCCGGTCGGAATGCTGCTGATCGGCTACGTTCGGACGAGCGACGCTTCGAAGAAGCTCGCGTATACGCTGGGCCAGGCGGCACTCATCGGGAGCCTCGTCAGCTCGGCGTACAAGGCCTTCACCGGCCGCATGCAGCCACCGTTCGGCGGCGCACTCACGGACACGAGCCGTGACTTCAACTTCGGATTCCTCAGACACGGCATCTTCTGGGGTTGGCCCTCCTCGCACGCGACGATCGCGTTCGCGATGGCGGTCGCTCTGATCACGCTGGTCCCAAAGAACAGACCGCTCAAAGCCGCCGCGCTCTTGTATGCGTTCTATGTCGGCCTCGCGGTCTCGGTCAGCATCCACTGGTTCTCCGAATTCGCGGCAGGCGCGATCATTGGTTCGGTGATCGGAAGGGTGGTGGGCCACACGTTCGCAAACGTGCCGGACCGCGGTCCGGAGCCGGCTGGATCAGAGAACGCCGGGTCGGCCGACGAGAACCGCTCTCGAACGGATCGCTCGCTTCGCGCCGGATGACGCTCCCGCCCGGAGCGTCGTCGCGAAAGTCGCACGACGGAGGTGTGCCTGATTGTAGCCGGAGGTTGCGGCCGTCAGGCCGCCACCCCCGGGCCCGAGCCCGATCGTAAAACTGTGTGCACCGCGGCAGCGGTGCCGGAGATCTTCTGCGGGAGGATCTCGAGCGCGACCGGACGCTCCAGCGAATCGTCCATCGCCTTGTGGACCTGCCCCATCCGCCGCTCCCGATCGGCGCAACGATCCGGAAGCGGGAGAGGAGATCGCCCGTGCGGAGCACCTGAGTCATGGAAGGGGACAGTATACCTCCGGCTCGACGACGGTCTGAATGACAACTCCAGCCGCCGAATCCGCAGCCGCGACTCGCCACCCTCGCGACGACTCGCCTCTCCCCGTCCGGGGTCATGTCTTCAGCCGAGATTCGCGTTCGGGGAGAGGGTCAGGGTGAGGGGCAACCCCGAAAAAGAGAATTCGACGCCGCCACCCACTCGCCCCGTGCCTCTCGCGCAAATCCGGACCTTCAGCCACTGAACGCAGAGACGCGAGAAAACGCCGCCCCCTCACCGCACCACCGACACCGACGGTTCCGGCCGTCCGCGCCAACGGTAGCGGTACGTCGCTCCCTTCCTCACGTTCATCACCAGCGGTGGGCGGAAACAGGCGAGGCAGGTTCCCTTGCTTCGCCGCACCGCGGGGTAGACGATGCCGAGGGATCCCGCGTCGAGGAGCTCCTGGGCGAGCCGCTGCGAGAACAGGTAGCTGTCGAGCGCCAGCGCGTCGCGGAAACGCTCGTCTCCGCGGATGTCGTGGAACTCCGCGCTGAAATCCGCGAGGTAATCGTCGAACGTCATCTCCTCCTCGCTCCAGCCGATCTCCGCCAGTTCGATCCATTTGTGGTACGCCACCTCGGCGTGGGCGGTCGCCAGATCGAACGATGCGTACCAGGCGCCGCGGTCGGGAGCGTTGAAGCGACTGCCGAGCGGATGCGCGTGAGAGAACGCCGCGTTGATGATGCGGAAGCAGGGGACTCCGAACACCAGCTCGTGGCTGCCGATGCCGGGGAGGAGATCGTTCTCGGCGAGGAGCCGTTCGTTCCTGGCGTGGTCGAGGTCGAAGAGGTCGTGAAGATGCGCGTCATCGTCCGCGATCTCCGCGAGAACGCTCTCGCCGCGGTCGGTGTAGTGTGAGGGGATCAGCCGGTGCGTATTGTTCCGCCTGATCAGGCGGCGCTCCGGCAGCTTCACCGCCCGCCCCGGCGCGCGTCGAGGAGGCGGCGAACCGTCTGCATCGCCGGCAGGCCGCCTTTCATCATGGTTTCGAGCGGCGTCTGGCCGCCGAAGATGCGGTTGCTGTTCGGAAGGGTGATCCACGCGTCGGCGAGCTTTCTCGAATAGAGGATATTGAGCGCCTTGAAGATGCCGACGAGGTAGGAGATACGGAGCAACCGGTCGGCGTCGAGCACGCGGTCGGGGTTCTTCTTCAGCTCATAGTAGGGGCCATTCGAGATCCCGCCGAGGAGGGCGCGCGCGTCCTCGTCACGCACGCCCCAGCGCTCGACGATGTTGAAGAACCCGCGGATCGCGGAGCTGCTCAGCCGTTCCCGCTCGGCACGCGAGGAGAGATCGATGAGGGGCGAGGGGGCGTACCGCGTCGCGGGATACTCTGTACTGGACGGCATCGAGGTCCTCCGTGTACGGAGACAATACTCTCCTAATCCGTATGAGTGCAAGAGCGTTGCCTGCGCTGTGATTCGTCTCACCAGAGTCAGCGGTCCAGACCCGTCCGGATTTTCGGCGAGTGGCCACCGCTACGCACCTCGAATCCGAACGAATTTGGCCTCGGAGCCGCGACTTCAACTTCGGATTCCTCAGACACGGCATCGAATTCGCGGCAGGCGCGATCATCGGTTCGGTGATCGGAAGGTGGTGGGCCACACGTTCACAGACCTGCCGGACCGCGATCCGGAGCCGGCTGGATCAGAGAACACCGGGTCGGCCCAAGAAGAACCGCTCTCGAACGAATCGCTCTCTTCGCGCCCGATGACGCTCCCGCCCCGGAGCGCCGTCGCGAAAGTCGCACGCCGGAAGCGTGCCTGATTGCAGCCGAAGGTTTCGGCCGTCAGGCCGGCACCCCCGGAAGCGAAGAGCTCATCGCGAACTGTGGGCACCGCGGCAGCGGTGCCGGAGATCTTCTGCAGATCCGATTTCGTTCGACTCCGCCAATGGCTTAGAATTCGCAGGTGGAGATTCTCTGGGACGAGGCGAAGAACCGGACGAATCAAAACAAGCACGGCGTCTCGTTTGAAGAGGCACAGCATCTGTTCACGTCCGGTGTCGAATACCTGGAGATGTTCGACGAGGAGCACTCGGTGACGGAAGATCGATTCATCGCCATCGGCCCGATCGAGCTTGGCGTGATCGTCGTAGTGTGGACCGAGATCGAAGAGGAGATCATTCGAATCATCAGTGCCCGGCTCGCGACGAATCGTGAGAAGAGACTTTTCGATCAGGCGATGGAGAAACGTGATGAATGAGAATCGGGAGCTCGACGAGAAAGACTTCGCGCGGAGCATTCCGGCCAGCGTGCGGAAGCGGCTGGCTCACGGACGCTTCGAATCGGGCGCCGACATCGTGGCGCTTCGGCGATTCGTCGGATTGACTCAGGTCGATTTCGCGCGCGCGATGGGAATCAGCGTCCACACTCTCCGCAACTGGGAGCAGGGGCGCCGCCATCCGGAAGGCCCGGCTGTGGCGCTCCTTCGGATTGCAGCGCGCCATCCACGAATCATTCGAGAAAACCTTCAATCAGCCGCATGAGGGGCTCCGAAACCGAATCCGCAGCGCGCCCGAGACGTGCCTGACTGTAGCCGGGGGTCGCGGCCTTCAGACCGCCACCTCCGGACCCGAAATCCGATCACGAGTTGTTAGCCCGCATTTCTCACACCATCTCGTCGCGAGGAGGCGGAGAGCAGCCTGGATGCAAGGCGCACCCCGCTTCGGCGACGAAGGCATTGGATGTTCCAGAATCTGGAGCCACTCGCGAGCCGGCACATTCCCCCGGGCGACCCAACGCCGGCACACTTCCCGCGCATGCGCGAGACCCGCTCTTGCCGGGTCGGCATCGATCCGTTTCACGATCTCCCGCGCCATACGGAGACTTCTCTGTTCGACGTCCCGATGGGTTTTCATCGCCATCACGATTGTACAGCTCCGTCATCGGATCACGCGCGTCGCGATCCGGACAGGTTCATGATCAACCCGGTCCCCCGGTGGGTGGACTCCGCACTTCGACCTCGAGCCCGCGGTCTGCTACGCTCGCCCGGCATGAAGGTCGCCTTCATCGGAACCCACGGCGTCGGCAAGACGACGCTCTGCTACGAGCTGGCAGCGCGGCTCAAGAAGCAGAGCCTCGACTGCGAGATCGTCAAGGAGGTCGCCCGCGGCTGTCCCCTTCCGATCAACCAGGAGACGAACCTCCTCGCCCAGCTCTGGATCCTCCACTCCCAGATCGCCCGGGAGCTGGAAATGGTGGCACGGCACCAGGTCGTGGTCTGCGACCGGGCGGTGATCGACAACTACGCGTACCTCGTCCATGCGGCCGGCGAGCAGCCGATGGCCGCGCGTCTGGTTCGCGACTGGATTCAGAGCTACGACCTCCTGCTGCGCGTCCCTGCAGGCCGCGGCCCGACCCAGACCGACGGCGTGCGTGACGTCGACCCCGACTTCCAGACCGCGATCGACCGCCGGGTCCGGCTGCTTCTTGCGGACTGGAAGATCGACCACCTCGATCTCGAGGGCCTCCCACGAAAGCGCTGGATCGCCGTCGCCGAACGCGCCGTCACCACCCGGCTCGGCGGCCGGAAGGTCGAGATCGAGGAGAACGGCGACGAGGAGAGCGCCGCGAGCCAGCTTCCCCTCTTCGGCTCGAGGTAGTGGCCGGCGTTCTGGCCGGGTATGACCGCGCCTGGAGGGACTCAGTCACCCGCACAACGGGTTAGAATCAGTCGATGAACCGCACGCATGAGGAGCTGCTCCGAGAGAACAGGGACCGCATTCTTCGCGCCGCGCGGAGCCATGGCGCAAGAAATGTCCGCGTGTTTGGTTCGGTCGCGCGAGGAGATGCCGACGCGGAGAGCGACATCGATCTGCTCGTCGAGATGGAAGCCGGGCGCTCACTCTTTGATCTCGGCGGCCTTTCGATCGAGCTGCAGGAGATTCTCGGATGCCGTGTGGACGTGGTCACCGAGCGAGGTCTCCGGCCGCGGATCCGCCAACGTATTCTGGCCGAGGCGGTCCCGGTTTGAGGGATCCGGCTGAACGACTCCGGGACATCCTCGAGGCAATCGAGCGCATCGAACGGTATGCCGCGCGAGGACGGACGGTGTTCGACGAAGACGAGCTGATTCAGAGCTGGATCGTGCGTCACCTCCAGCTGATCGGCGAGGCGGCAAGTCGAGTTCCTGAGTCCATCAGGGAACTCGCGCCGGAGATCCGATGAAAGACATCATTGGCACACGACATATCCTCGTCCATGACTATTTCGGGATCGATCTCGAGATCGTCTCGACCGTGGTCGAGAACGACTTGCCGCCGCAGCGCACCGAGGTCGCCGCGCTGCTTGAACGGATCGCAGGACCCGACCAGGATCGAACGTAACCGATTCATCCTCGCCCGCTCGCTTAGGGATCGTCGCTCGGGACCATCCGTGCTCCAGAACTTCGGATGTCCCTCCCGCGAAGCGCCACCCGCTTTCACTCGCATCACCCGAAGTGCCGTAGGCACGACAGACAGTTGCCCCGGGTGGAGGCGCTCCGCGCCGGAACCCGGGGGTTCGCGGACCGCAAGCGATCTCCTGCTGCCCTTCTCGAAAATCGAGGCGGCCGCGAGGCGTGCCCGCGATGCCGAAGCCAGCGCGCAGCAGAATGTTCGAATGTTCTGCACGCGGCGTGACCGCCGGGCCGCTCGACGGGTCTCGACGAACGCCCGGTCCAGGTTTCGCCACGCGACGGAGGCCGAATCCGTTCCGATCTCCATGAACACCTGCCCACTACTTCGCATTCGATCGAGCATCTGACGAATCAACCGAGAAGCGACGCGCCTCACCCCGCTCTCTCCGTTCAGAGTCAAAGTCACCGTGTCGCTAACGACTGACCATAGAGTCGCTTAGACCTGCAACCGAGAATCGAAGGCCTGGCCCCGATCTTCCGGACGGAGAATCGAAGGCCTGGCCCCGATCTTCCCGCTGTGCGGGATGTTTCGATCATTCAAATCTGGTCCGGGCGCAGTTTGACGTCTTTCCACACGAGCGGTCCTCTCAGTGGTCCGCTCCCGAACGGATCACGCCCGCGAGCGAAAGGACGTTGTTCTCTTCCGTGAAGTCCGCGAGACGCTGTTCCACTGCCAGAACGATGACGTCCGTCACCTCGGAGATCTCGAGCTCAGGGTCGTCCACCTCGATCGGGATCTGCCAGATGAAATTGAGCGGCTCCGTCAGCCGGTCGTATGGAGGAGGAACGTATGTTTCGAATTCTGCGAGAAAGCTGCTGAAGCTGCGCCATGACGTCCGGCAGCAATGACAACTCGAGAGAAGTACGAACTCGTCGACGGGTTCGGTCATCGGATCTCCTTTCGTCCATTTGCGATCGATGGAAGCGCGGAGACGTACGGTCACTCCGTCCGAACCACGAACGAGGTGCCACCGACCTTCATATGCGGCGTCTCTCCGGTGGTCAGCGTGTTCACATGCTCGCCTTTGTGGACGACGAGCTTCAGCCGGCGCGAGATCTCGAGCACCACGACACTGCCCGGAATCCGAAGGCTCTCGGCGGCGGCTACGCGCTTCGCTGCGTCGAGGGTCGTTCCCGGCTCGATCGGTCGAGCGACCCAGAAGCCGGGCATGACTTTGATGTGAAGCGTCCAGGGGACGACGGCGTCGAGCCATCGCTCGCGGGCCGCTCTCGTCTCCTCGTTGTACCGCTGAATCAACTTCGCGGCGTGTTCGAGATCGAGATCGATCACCGGTGCGACGCGCTCGAGGAGCTTCCTGTTCAGCTGTTGCCGCTCCAGTGAGACGAGGTTGCGGCAGCCGCGGCCCGTGGCGGGGACACCGATCGCCCGCGCGATGTCTCCGAACCGGATCCCTTTCCGCTCGCGGCACTCGCGGATGTACTCCCCGAGATAGTAGGGGACGGAGGAGGGGTCGGGGACGGAATGGTCAGAGAGCTCGGAAGGGGTGGGAGAGACGAGGGTCGAATCTTCGTTCATCACTGTTTCCTCCAGTCAGGTGAAGGCGCATGCCGCATGCTGCGGAAGAAACCACCCGTCGTGAACGGGTTGGTGGAGGCGCAATGCCTCCGTCGTCATGCAAGGCCGAGTATACGCGTTTCTGAGAGGTTCGTCACGCGTTGAATGCGTAGAAGAGCGACACTCGATAAATACTCTACCGGTCCTTCGGACCCGCGCCGAAGGCGTCGACCGAAGGAATTCGACCATCTGCCGGCAGCCCTGACGTCAGAGGGGTTTTCGCGCGGGTTGAGGTGCCTGCGGCACTGGGCGCGGCGCGAGAGGGAAGGGGCGTTGCTTCGTGGGAATGAGTTACCAAACTTTGGGAGCACGGATGATTCGGGCGAGTAGTGCGAGTAGTGCGAGCTGGACGTGCGTCGCGTGATCGAGGGCGGGGGTGCTTGAAAGTTCGGCCCCGGTCCAGGTCGCGGGAGCAGGGAACTTTGGGGTCAGGGCTTCGCCTCTCGGCTCTCTCCTCCAACTGTCTGTCGCGACTTTGACTTCTCCGCCTCGTTTGCTGCTCGTGCGAAGGCACGGAGGCGGATGTGGAGTCGCTTACACGTACAAGCGAGAATCGAAGACCTGACCCCGATCTTGTTCCGGCCTACAACCGAGAATCGAAGGCCTGGCCCCGATCTTGTTCCAAGAAACACGTCGCCTCGTCGGCCGAATTTTTCTTTTTTAGGTTTGACCCCGAACTTCTCCCGAAGGCGATCGCCAACCCCGGACTCGCCGTCCTTCCCGCCGAGCTTCTCTCGTAACGACCCCCCGTCTCTGCCGTGGCCTTCGGAGTCGGGACGGGGTACGGCGAGGCGTTACGAATACTCCACGGGTCTGACGCCCATCGCTCTGATTCGCGCATTTCGGGCCGGAGCGGAGCGTTTTGTGACGGGAATGGTGCCGTTTCGATCGGAGCGCAACGCTCGGCAGACGTCGAATCGCTCACGGACTCGTCCGGTCCGGCGCCCCCTCCAACTGTCGTGCCGAATTTTTCTTTTTTAGGTCTGGCCCGAGGCTCTACCCGCGCTGAACACCCTAACTACACACCCGGTTCCGCCCCTCGCGCTTCGCGCGGTACAGCGCCGCGTCGGCCTCGGCGACGAGCCCGCGCGCGGTAACCCCGTCGGCAGGAACTTTCGTCGCGACGCCGAGGCTGATGGTGACGATCGGCGCGACATCGGATGCAGGATGCGGAATCGCGCGCGCCTCGCATGCAGCGCGAAGCGCCTCCGCGAACGTCACCACCGATTCCTTGTCGACTCCCGGCACGAGCACGATGAACTCCTCGCCGCCGTAACGTGCCACCAGATCACCGGCGCGCCTGCTCGTGTGCAGCAGCACGTCTCCCACCGCGGCGAGACATTTGTCCCCCTCGGGATGGCCGAGCGTGTCGTTGAAAGGCTTGAACAGATCGACGTCCGCGACGACGACCGACACCGGAGTTCCGAATCTGCGCGCGCGCTGCCATTCCTGCTCCAGCGCCTCGTCGAAGCGCCTGCGGTTCGCGAGCCCGGTGAGCGGATCGACGAACGACAACTCCGAAAGGTGCTCGTTCACGCGCCGCAGCTCCTCGGTCTTCTCCTGGACCAGCCGCTCCATCTCGGCCTTCTGCCGCCGGAGACTGCGCGTCCGCCACTTCATCACGCCGACCACGAGTCCGACGAGCGCGAGAATCGCGAGCGCGAGGAACCACGGCGTTTCGTAGACGTGCGGCTTGACGGTGACGTTCAGCGGCGTCGCGATCTCGCGCCAGTGGACGCCGTCGATGGATGCGGCGACGCGAAACAGATAACGGCCGTGCGGGAGAGTCGGAAAGAACGCTTCGCGGTTGCGCCCCGCGTCGACCCATCCGACTCCACTCCCTTCCATCCTGTAGCGGAAGCGGACGCGGTCCGCGACGCGAAGCGTCGTGCTGGTGTAGGTGATCGACAACGGCGCGGAACCGGGCGGAAGAACGATCGGGCCGTCGAGGGGACGTTCGACGCCGTTGACGAGCACCTGTTCCAGAATCACCGAGGGCGGTTCTCCCGAGCCGGGGAGATCGGCGGGGTCGACGAGAACGAGTCCGCTGAACGACGGGAGCCAGAGATGCCCCTCGGAATCGATTGCGCCGGCCGGCTGAAGCCCGCCGGCAAACGTCGTGCTGCGAAGCGCGTCTCCCGGACCGTAGCCGACGGAGGTGACTTTCGTGATCTGCCCGTCGCAGAACGCGTCGAGGTCCTTTCGTCTCACGCGGTAGAAGCCGCGGTTGCACGTGATCCAGAAATTACCGAAGTGGTCCTCGAGGATGACCTGGACCAGGGGATCCCACAGACCATCCGCGGCGCGGACCGAACAGAGACGGCCGTTCTTCAGACGATTCAGGCCTTCGCCGTTCGTGCCGATCCAGAGTGCGCCGTCCGCATCCTCGTACAGCGACATGATCCAGTTCGAGAGAAGGCCGTCGGCGCGCCTCAGCGTCTCGAACCTGCCGTCGCGATACCGCGCCAGGCCGTCGTTCGTACCGAACCAGAGCGTCCCGGAACGGTCCTCGAGAATGACCGACGCTCCTTCGGGAGGCGCGCCCGGGGCGCGGACCGCGGTGAACCCCTTCCCGTTGAACGTCGCGAGTCCCGACATCGTGCCCGCCCAGATCGTTCCGGAACGGTCCTGATAGATCTCGCGGACGTCGACGTTGGGAACTCCCTCATCGAGCCCGAACGTTTCGATGCGGCCGTCCTTCAGTCGCGCCAGACCGGCTGTGTAGGTGCCGACCCAGATCGCGCCGTCGCGGTCCTCCATGATCGTCGAGGCCTCGTCGCTCGGGAGCCCGTCGGACTGCCGGATGACCGTGATGCCGGCACTGGTGATTCTGTTCACGCCGCCGCCGCCGGTCGTCACCCACGCGGCACCGTCGCGCGCGTGGATGACCGCACGGACGTTGTCGTGCGAGAGACCCTCGGGCGTGCCGAGGACGAGGAACTCACGATCCCGAAGCCGGTTGAGACCACCGACCCAGGTCCCGACCCAGATGTTTCCCTCGTGGTCGGCATAGACGCACCACAGCTGGCTGCCGGCGAGGCCGTTAGGAGTGGAGATCGACGAGAACTTCCCGTCGCGGAACCGACAGAGTCCCGCGCCCCACGTGCCGATCCAGAGGGAGCCGTTGGCGTCGCGTGAGAGCGACGTCAACTGATCCGTGGGAAGCCCGTCGTCCACTCCCCACACAGAGACCTGACCCCGCTGCACGCGGGCGAGACCGGAGCCTGCCGTCGCGGCCCAGACCCCTCCCTCGGGATCGGCAAGGACCGCGCGCACGGCGCGATTCGGAAACCCGTTCGTGGGGTTCAGGGACGTGAAACGCGCGCCGTCGAACGACACGAGCCCCTCGTCCGCGGTCGCGAGCCAGATCGTTCCGTCGCGATCGATCGCGATCGATCGCAGGCGCAGCGTGGGAAGGCCGTCCCGCCTTCCGTAGAGTCTCGCGACGCCGCTCTTCCACCGGATGAGGCCATTCTCGGTCGCCGCCCAGATCGCGCCGTCCTTCGCCTGCGCGAACGACCAGACGCGCCGGCCGTTCGTCACCTCGCGGCCGAAGGCGCGCTCGAAGCGGCCGTTGCGGCGGATGAACGCCGCGCCCGAAACGCCGATCCAGAGGTTCCGCTGCGCGTCTTCCATCAGGCCGAAGATGCCCTGCGTCGAGAGCTCCGGAACCTGCGCCGTTTCGAAGGTGGTGAAGCGGACGCCGTCGAATCGCGCGAGCCCGCCGCCGGTGCCGACCCAGAGGTAGCCGTCGCTCGTCTGCAACAGCGACTGAACCGTGTTGAGCGGGAGCCCCTGCTCTGTCTGCCAGAGGTCGATCTTGTACTGCGTGAGGGCCTGGGCAGGGTCGTGACGGTTGGTCGTCTGCGAAAGAACCGCCGAGGGGAGAACGACGAAGAGCAGAGCGACTGCGAACCTGGCGACGCGAGCGCGCGTGGCAGCGCGCCCGTGGCGGCGCATCCGACGCGATCCGGAATTCACTTCGAAAGGGAGGGCCATGTGGTTCTCGATCCGTCGATGTTACCCTACTCAGCCGTTCCGGTTCAGTCCCCGGCGGGAGTCCGCCGGTGCGACTCCGTTCCATGTCACGGCTGCTCACGCGGAGCGCGAAGTGCGCGAACGGCTGCGCGTGTTTCCGGGTACGCAAGTCCTGCGATCGGGCATGGGGGGCCAGGGAACCTTCTCCGCTTCTCGGACGCATGGATCCTGTCGATCGTGTCGCCATGGACCCGACGAACCGATCCCGCCACCGAGCTTCGCCGCCGAACTCCGCCGCCGAATCTGAATTCTACGAGGAACCGAAACCTCCGGACTTGCCGTGCGCACGGAACTTCGCCCCCAGGGATCGACGCGGCGCACGCGCCGGACTCCACCGGCGATCAGCTTCACCCGGGTCTCAGCGGCCTCCCTCGAGGAATGGCACGATTGCCATTCGCGGAGAAGCCGTCTCCGCGCAGGATGTTATGGGCATCGACCGAGAAGCGAAGGCCTGGCCCTCTTTCCCGGGCGGCTGGCCCTCTTCCTCGGGCCGTGTGTCACGGATTTGCTGAAACCCATCCTGGCGTTGATCACAGCCCTTGTTCGTCCCCCGCGGATCGTCCGTTCCGTCCAGAGACAGAGCGTCCGCTGCGCACTTCCTCTGCCTCTGGAAATCCACGGGAAACTCGATCGAAGCTCGAACGGCACGACCCGATCGAACGCCCTTCGGAGACGTCTCCGGATCAGCTCCCCGATTCCCGGATCACGAAGTCGCCGTTCGGTGAGGTGGCCTTCAGCAAAGCGTCGAGTTTCTCGATGGTCGGAACCGCGTCGCCGCGCTCGTAGCGCGCGTACGCGTTCCTCGATGAGGCGCCGAGGCGCGACGCGATGTCGCGAAGGGACTGGCCGCTCGCTTCGCGCCGGCGGCGCAGCAGAAGGGCCGTCATCGCAGCCGTGTCACTTCCCGCAACCTCGAACTCCATCTTTCCCCGCGGAAAGACGTTCGCGCGGAACCCCTTCCGATCGACCATGGTCTCGATCCAGTCGCCGATCATCAGAAGAGCCTCTTTCCGGCTCCGTCCCTGCGTCATGGCGTCGAGCAGTGGGATCTCCGCGAGCCACCACTTTCCGTCACGGATGAGTCTTCCTTCGAATCTCATGTCTTCTTTCCACAGGCGCGGCGCAGAATCGCGCGAGCCAGCCTCTCGTTGATCTCCCGGTGGCGGGGAACCGCCTCTTCCCGTTCTCCATCGGTCCACAGGTCGTGTCGTCCGCCGCTGCGAAGGAGCCCCCAGCCACATTCCGACAGTTCCCGCTCCAGCTCCCGGCGCTTCACCTGCATAGCGTACACCGATCGGTGTCCTGGAATCCACGGGATGCATGTGCCGGCACCCCCGGAGCAATGACTACGCCGCATTCGATCGAGCATCTTACGAATTATCCGAGAAGCGACGCGCTCACACCGCTTTCTCCGTTCAGAGTCAAAGTCACCGTGTCGCTAGCTACAGACCATCGAGTCGCTTACACCTGTAAGCGAGAATCGAAGGCCTGGCCCCGATCTTCCTGGCCCGAAGCCACCGATCTTCCTGGCCGAGAAACACGTCGCCTCGTCGGCCGAATTTATTCTTTTTTTAGGTGTGACCCCGAACTTCTATGACCCCGAACTTCTATAGACACTCGAGCCCGTCGTCCTTCGACGCGACTTCCTCGCCCTCGCCTCGCTGGAGCCACCTTTTTCCGGCCAGGGGGTACCGAAAGGCCCTTCTCGCGGTACTCTAATGATAGAGACCTTTAAACCGCTCTCCGGTCACTCAACGAGGTGGTTTTGCGTGTCAATCGGAGAGCACGTCGATGGACAACGACAGCGAACGAGAATCTAATGGGATCGGTTCAGAGGTGGATTGGAATGGCGGTGCTCCTGGGGATGGCGACTTCAAATCCATTGAGCGGCAGTTGCCGACCCTTCACCCAGGACGGGATGGTGTGCAACACGCACTGTACCTGTCCGTCAATAAAATCTGACTTTAGGGGGGATCGTCGCTCAGATTGGATCTGACCGAAGGGGGTCGTTGGTTTGGCTTCTTAGACGCTGGCATCGGTGGACCTCGGGGTGGTGGCGTCCTCCCCCTCGAGGGGGAGGTCGAGGAGAGGGTGCGACGGTTCAGAGAGCGTGCTCGCGTCGAGCTTTTTCCGTTGAGGTGGTGAACGCGGGCGAGCTTTCGTTCGATGATGTCGGATAGTTCGAAGGGGTTGAGCGCCGCACGGAGCGCAGCGAGACGGGCGAGCTCGGGAGAACGCGGATTGTCGGCGAGGAGGCGATCGAGGGGCGTGCGGGGCGCATCGTAGACGCGCCGTGTACGAGAGCCGATTCGTTCCTTCCGGATGAGCTTCACCGAGGGCTGAAACAGGTTCATCATCAGCCGCCACTCCTTCGCATAGAGATCGTTCAACGCGTCCACGGCCGCACGGGTATCGATCCGCTCCCAGCCTACGAGCCGTCGCACGTGGGTCCAGTTCTTCTGCTCGATGTGCGCGTTGTCGTCTTTCTTGTACGGCCGTCCCCGGGTGAACTGAACCTTGTGCGGAGGCAGTACCGATAGAGATGACCGTTGATGAACTCACTGCCGTTGTCAGAGTCTATTCCGAGAAGACGGAAGGGCAGCGCAACCCGGATGCAGTCGATCGCCGCGACGATACCGGTCTGGGCTTTACTCAGAACCGCCCGGGTCTCGTCCAGTCGAGTGGATGTCGGTGAAGTTCAGTGAGTGGGCGAACTCGCCATCGGCACACGGCCCGGAGTGCGACACCAGATCGATCTCACACCAGCCGGGATCCCGGACATCCCACCGATCGGTGCGGATCGGGATGTGATGCTTGAGAAGCGTGCCGGGCTTGGTTCGACCGTAGAGCTTCCGCCGATCCGCCGTCCGCCGCTCCCGCAGGTAGCGGTCGATCGATCGTGGGCTGATCTCGAGCACGGCCTGCTCGACCTCTGAGGATAGATTCTTCACGTACGGCAGCCACAACCGGAGCATCGATTTGAGCCTCACCGACCATGGATAATCGGCCGCTTCCCAGATGCCCTCGAGCACGTCGATCACCGCGGCCGAATACTTCTTCTTCCGTCCAGGTCGTCCCCGCCTCCGGCCGTTCTTCTCAGGCGGTTGCGGAGCAATGAGATCGCATACTTGCGGTTCAGCCCCGCTGCCATGCAGAACGCGTCGAGGATCATCGCTTTCTCCTTCCGCCCTGCCTTCCGGTATCGTTCCGAGAGTCGCCGTGCCTGTTCGTGTCGATCTTTCGCCTTCATCGCACCCTCCCCCGCAGAGGATGCCCCGGTCAGATTCTTTTTGGCGCGACGATTCTCCCTTCGGTCAGATTTAGTTTGGCGCGATACGCTCTTCGTGATCGGGTGGTACGAGGGCTACTGTACGCCGAATATTCCCTCCGAACCCGAGAGGGCGTGCGTTCAGTTGATTGACGGATGCGGAAGCATGGACAACGTCGAATGCTGCACGACACAAAGCATCTTCTGACGCTCCTCGCGACGCTCCTCGTCGCCGCGCCGCTCGCCGCGGGAGCGATCCGCCCGCCCGATCCGTCCACCGGGCAGATCGACGGCCGGCGGGCGATCCTCTTCTGGCCCACCCGCGGCCCGGTGGAAACGCTCGGAGACGCGGCGCTCCTCCCGGCCGAGGGCTGCCGCGTCCACCTCGTCCCCCGCGGCGCATCGGATCGCGAGACCACCGCTCCCTGCGGACGATGGTTCCGGCCGGCTGAGGGAAACTACACGTACTGGCTCGAGGGGAACGGACGGATCAGTGCGATGCCTTCGGTCCTGTTCTTCACCGACGTTCCGTTCGAGGGGCGCGGAACGGCCGTCTTCGACATCCTGGTCCGTGCGGGTCAGGTCTCCATTCCGCCGGAGCACACTCCCGCCGCAGGCGAGAGCATCCGCCTCGTGAGTGTCGACGGCAACCACCGGATAGGCGGCCGCGGGAGGATCTTCGAACGACGGATTGCCGCGGAGCACATTCACGATCCGGCGAGGATGCCCGCGGGAAGAATCGTCGTCGGCCGGTTCGATTCCCGGGGGGACGCGCTCGCGATCTCGCGGCCGATCGATCTCGGCGAGGGAGCCACGGCCCGCGTCTGGCCCGACCCGCCGCACGACACCGCGGACGTTCTCGTGGTGGTCGAAAAACCTCCCGCCGCACGCCGCTCCAGCGCCGGCGGAGTGACCATGCGCCTGAGAGAGAACGACGGCTCGCGCGAGCCGGATGTCCTCATCGACGGATTCGAGCGCACCATCGCGATCTGGTACGGCGTCACCCCCGGCATCGCGACGATGCACGTCGCATCGGATTCGATGTTCATCCCCGACCGCGAGCTGCGACTCCGTCCCGGCCGGGTGACGACGCTTCGCACAACCGGCCGGGCTCTCCCCTCCGCCCGGGTCTCGATCCTGGTCCCCGACGGTTCGATTCCCGAAGATGCCCGGTTCGTGATCCGTCGCGCTTCCGATCGAGGGGAAGTGAGGCGAGTCGAGGCGCACACCGGAGCCCAGACCCTTCCCGCACTCCCCGCGGAACGGCTCGACGTCACCCTGCAGCTGGGGAGATGGCAACTCCGCCAGCCGATCGATCTCGGCTCGGGCGACGACGGAGACGCCGTCTTCGATCTCCATCCTCTCCGGATTCACGGCGACGTCGTCTACGGCGACGACCCGGTTCCCGCCGAGATCTCGTTCCGCAATGGCGCGGAGTGGGTGCGGGTGGAGACCGCGGAAGACGGATCGTACGAAACGACGCTCTGGTACGACGGGACCTATACCGTCCGGGTTCGACTGAAGGAGCTCTCCCTCCCTCCCTGGCTCGAACCGTTCCGGCGGATCGAGGAGAGCGGGACCGTCGACTTCCGCATCCCGCGCACCGACTGGAAGATCCGCGTGGTCGACGCGTCGACCGGACGCGGAATTGCCGGTGCCGCTGCGACGGTGGGAAACATATGGATCGACGATCGGGGCGAAGAGCAGACGACGGTTCTCCGTCTGCAGAGCGACGCGGAGGGCGTGGTCGTTTTTCCTCCCTTGCGAAGCGGGAAGGTGCACGCCGCGGTCCGTGCCGAACACTATGATCCAGGCGAAACTGTGGACATGATCCTCGATGATTCGAACCGCACTGGGGAGGTGGAGATCCGACTGCGAAAGACTTCGGCTTCGGCGACGCTGCACATCGCGCTCGCCGGCGGGCGCGGAGCGGCCGGGGCTGAGGTCTGGGCGTTCGACTCCGGACTGAATCCACTCTGGCGCGGGGTGGCGGACGGAGCTGGGTCGGTGGAGATTCCCGACGCGGCGGATCGGTCGCTGCTCCTGGTGAGGCACCGGGAGGGGGCAACGCTCGTGCGCCGGTGGGGGAATGAGACGGCGCAGTGGACACTCGAGCCACCCGCCCCGCCGTTGACGCTGGTGACCGGCGGCTCGGCGCAGATCGCTGCGTGGCTGGAAGGCGTCGAGCTGACCGGGATTCCTCTCGCCATCGCGACGTGGAGTGAGGTGGCGAGCGATGCGCACGGAGTGTGGCGGGCGGCGAACCTTCCTCCGGCGCCGTTGCGGGTTCTGGCGTCGGTTCGCGGGACGGCGCTGCGCGATCCCTCCTTCGCCGCACTCGCGACGACCATCCCGTTCCCCTGGACCTCTCCGGTGACGATCGAGCCGGTCGATTGAGCGGGGCCCGAGCTTCGTCTTCTTCCGGCCGTCGCCGAAGCACTCCGACGCGCGGAAACCTCGCGCCGTGGAGGCGCATGCGAATGGGGGTAATCCGACAGAAGACGCTCTGCGCCCGAGCCTCCTGCAACAAAAGGAACTTTGAGGAACTTTCAACCAGGCCGGAGCCTATGACCTGACCGCCACGACTCAGGACGAGGGCGCCGGCGGGGAGTACTACCTCTCACTCGAATGTTCGGTGCCGCAGTGCCTCTGGCCTATCGTGACGAGCGACCCTAAGGACACGGAAGTTCATTACGGTGAATCTGCCACTCTCTCGGTCGAGGCGACTGTTTCGGAACCCGCCGAATACGTTTGGTACTCCGCTCAAGATCCACTCACCGAACTTGGCCGAGGGCGATCCTTCACCACGACTCCCTTGTATTCCGATTCCCCCGGAACTTTGGGGTCGAACTTTGGGGTCAGGGCTTCGCCTGTCGGTTCTCTCCCCTAACTCTTTGTCACGGCTTCACTTCGTCGCCTCCCTTGCTGCTCGATATTCTACGATACCCGCTGCCGGATCACCGCGTTACACCTCCGAGCAGGGCCTCGGGAGTCGCCGTCCGGATTCTACGAGGAGTAGAACCCTCGGTATCTCGCACAAATCCGAGGTACTCTCGATCGCATGGCACGACCACTTCGACTCGAGTTCCCCGGCGCGGTTTTCCACGTTACCTCGCGCGGGAATGAACGGAAGACGATCTTCCGATGCGATGCGGATCGCCTGAAGTTCCTCACCCTTCTCGCCGAGGCAGTGCGGCGGTTCGACTGGATGTCCATGCGTAGGTTCTGCTGACGAATCATTTCCACCTCGTCATCGAGACGCCCCGCGAGACGCTCTCCGAAGGGATGCACTGGCTCAACGGCACGTACGCTCAGTGGTTCAACCGGAAGTACAAACGCGTCGGGCACCTGCTCCAGGGACGGTTCAGCAGCTTCCTGATCGAGAAGGAAGCGTACCTCGCGGAAGTAATGCGGTACGTCGTGCTGAATCCCGTTCGTGCGAAGATGGTCGAGCTTCCCGAGCAGTACCGCTGGTCGAGTTACCGCGCGATGGCGGGGTTCGAGCCCGCGCCGGAGTGGCTCTGTCTCGACTGGATGCTCCGCCGCGGCGCGACGCGTGACGAAGCTCAGGAGAACTACCGCGCGTTCGTCTACGAGAAGCTCCACGACCGCAGCCGCCTCTGGGACAAGCTCGTGAATCAGATCTACCTCGGCACCGAGCCGTGGATCGAGACAATGCGGGCGATCGTCGAAGCAGAAGCCGCGCAGTGATGAACATCCGAAGACGCAGCGCACCGTCGGCCGTGCGAAGCTCGGCAAGGTCGTCGACACGGTCGCCTCGGTGTTCGACATCGACGAGCGCGAGATCCGTCACGGCCGCGGCGGAGCGGCACGGATGCTGACCGCGTGGCTCGGACGCTACGAGAGCGCCGAGCAGCTCCGTCCGATCGCCGCGACCCTCCGCCTCGGCAGCACCGGCCATGTCTCGAACCTCATCGCCCGCTGCGAGCGCGAGCTCGCGAACGACCGGCTTCTCCGTGATCTCGCCGACCGCTGCCTCGCGTCGCTCCTCGCAGGCAACGCGGATTCCGCTCCTGCGCGCCCCGTTCCGATCTGGCCGATGCTCCCGCCGCCGGACATCATCCGCGACTCGCCCGGCCCGCCGCCGTTCTGACGCGAACCGCGATTTCCTGAAAACTGACCACTCTTCACGATTCGCCCTGGCGGAGCCTCGTTCCAAGTGACGCCCGGTCCAGGTTTCGCCACGAGACGGAGGCCGAATCCGTTCCGATCTTCATCGACACCAGTCCACTACGCCGCATTCGATCGAGCATCTTACGAATTATCCGAGAAGCGACGCGCTCACACCGCTTTCTCCGTTCAGAGTCAAAGTCACCGTGTCGCTAACTACAGGCCATCGAGTCGCTTACACCTGCAAGCGAGAATCGAAGGCCTGGCCCCGATCTTCTGGCCTGAATCCGTTCCGATCTTCATCGACACCAGTCCACTACGCCGCATTCGATCGAGC
This sequence comes from uncultured Acidobacteriota bacterium, assembly GCA_963741955.1. Classification (GTDB taxonomy): domain Bacteria; phylum Acidobacteriota; class Thermoanaerobaculia; order Gp7-AA8; family Gp7-AA8; genus CAVUKB01. The sequence goes on along the minus strand of CAVUKB010000007.1, from coordinate 444,845 downwards.
ATCTTACGAATTATCCGAGAAGCGACGCGCTCACACCGCTTTCTCCGTTCAGAGTCAAAGTCACCGTGTCGCTAACTACAGGCCATCGAGTCGCTTACACCTGCAAGCGAGAATCGAAGGCCTGGCCCCGATCTTCTGGCCCGTGAGCGCTACGGCTCGCGAAGAAGCTCCCGACTCGATGCGCCCGAGATTACTCAGCTACTGTACCGTCACGACGTGCCCAGGTTGAGAGAGGAATGCACTCGCTACCTGGGTTGGAAGAATGGGCTGTGGCTTCTGTTCGACAATTTAGATAAGGGGTGGCCAACCCAAGGGGTGGAGGGCGCTGACCTTCTGTTAATCCGTTGCCTTCTCGAGGCCTCCAGGAAGATTGAGCGCCATCTTCATCGCGAAAAGGTCGCCGCGCAAACGGTCGTGTTTCTGCGCAACGATGTCTTTGAGCTGCTCGTCGATACGACTCCGGACCGCGGAAAGGAGGGGCGAGCTACACTGATTGGTCGGACGAGGATTTGCTGAGGGAGTTGCTTCGCCGACGAATGGTCTTCTCCGATATGCCGGACCAGCCCTTCGAGGAACTCTGGAGGGCAATCTGTGTGAGCCACGTCAGCGGTGAGGAATCCTCTCAATACTTAATCGATCGCTGCCTCATGCGACCTCGTGCACTAATCGATCTCGTTAATCATTGCAGGGGATCTGCTGTCAATCTCGGCCACGACACTATTTTGGAAAGTGACATCTCCAAAGGTCTGCGGGCCTATTCTATGGACCTCGTCCGCGATGTCGGTCTCGAGATCCGAGACATCCGACCGGAGGCTGAGGATCTGCTCCTCGCGTTCCTGGAAGAACCCACCGAGTTCAGCGAGGAGTATCTCTCCAAAATTCTCTCTGGGCTCGGGCTCAGTGCCGACGCTGCCGCTGCTGCGAAAGAGCTTCTGCTCTGGTTCGGAGTTCTGGGCATTCGTCGTGGAGACACCGGCGTTACGTACATTTACAACTGCAACTATGAAATGCCAATTCTAAAGGCGATTCTACGCAAGGCTTCCGCGTCCGGCGGTGCGATATTGGTGGTAAACCCGGCTTTCCACGAAGCGCTCGAACTTCGAACGAAGTAAAGACCAAGCGGCGGGACGACCGACAGGTGCGGGATTCCGAGTCAACAGCTTCGGCCTAATCGGCGAACTTGGTCTTCAGCCACTCGAGCACAGCTCGCTGATCATCACGAGTGGCCTTTCTCACATAGGTGAGTAGTTGAAGGCGGTCGGGCTTTGGTGGGGAGATGTTCTGAAGACCTTCGTTGCAATTGGTGCAGAGGGCACGAAGGTTTCCTGGATGATCACCGCCACCTTTGTCCTTTTCAACGATGTGTCCGATTGTCAGCCGGACAGTCCTGGTCGGGTAAAGAGTGTCCTCGTCACCGGCTGCGGCACCACACATCTGGCAGGTATAGCCGTTCCTCTCGAGCACGAAGGCTCTGGTTTCTTTTGAAATCGATCTCTCGAATGCCGGAAGCCGCTTGTTCGTCTCGAGCAGATATTCGCCCGGCTTGAGGAAGTCGCGATCACGGTGGGAGAGGATCTGATAGCCCTCCTCGTTGCGCAGTTCACGCAGACGCCGGGCCCACTCTGAAGCATTGCCTGAAGCCTCACGAATTTCATCCGACGTGACGACCCTACCCAGGTTCGCGAGGAGAAACTCGCGTATTCGCGTCTTCGACCCTTTTCGGCTTTCTATCGTGGCCACCCCTCACGCAGTAGCGCTCTTCTCATCGCCGTCGAATATTCTCATCTGGCGTCCGTCAAACGCGGGCTCGTATGCGCCCTCGAACGCCGCCAGAATCGCCCTGCCCACGGCCTCGGCAACGGGTGGCGGAAACGCGTTGCCAACTTGGCGATATGCTGGAGTCTTCTTCCCGAAGAACTCCCACTCGTCTGGAAAACCCTGGATTCTGGCAACCATGCGAACGGTAAGCTTGGGTTTGCCGTCGAGCGGAAAATCGGGCCCGGGTGGCTCGGCGGCGACGCCCAGACCGTCCACGCCCAGCTTCGCCCACTGCTCACGAGCGCGCGTCGGTCCGAGATCTGGTCCGCCGTGCTTCTTCGAGCCACCGACGATCGTTGGCGCCACGTGATCGGCACCCTCTGCCCATCTCTCGGCGCCCGCCCATCTCCGGGACCCCATCAGATCGCCCACGGCAGCGCCGACGGTCCTTGGGCACCTTTCTCCTGGAGATGGCCAGCGAAAGTAGTTCATCTCATCTTCGCGAAGAGCGACGATGATGCACCGGGGCCGCAGTTGCGGTACACCGAAATCGCGGGCGTTCAAGATCCGGAAGTCCGGGTTGTAGCCAAGTTTGCGAAACTTCGCGAAGAGTCCCTGCCGGTAGTCGCGAAACTTCTCCGAAGCGAAACCTGGGACGTTCTCGAGCATCACGGCTCGAGGGCGAATTTCTTCGGTCAGCCGCAGCGCCTCGGGGAAGAGATCCCGTTCGTCACCGCTTCCGAGTTGCTTCCCCGCGATCGAAAACGGGGGACACGGAACGCCACCCGCGAGAAGATCGACACCCCGGAAATCCTGTCCGCTAACGTTCCGGACGTCAGCCTCCATCACGTTCCACTCTGGCCTGTTCAGACGCAGCGTGGCGCAGGCCGGTGACTCGATCTCCACGGCGCCGACGCAACCGAATCCCGCGGCTTCCAACCCGAGAGCCTGGCCGCCACCTCCGGCGCAGATTTCGAACACTGTCGGGGACATTCCGGTTCAGTGTAGCGAACACTGAAACAAAGTGCGAGCTTTCTACATTAGGTAGATTTTGCTGATGGATGTCCACGACAAACCCACTCGTTCGTACAACATGTCACGCATCCGGTCTCGGGATACCAAGCCGGAAGTCCGGCTCAGGAAACTCCTTTGGCTCTGCGGGTTGCGCGGCTATCGCCTTCACCGGCGCCTTCCTGGAAAGCCCGACATCTCGTTCGGGCGCGCGAAGGTCGCGGTGTTCGTGGATGGCTGTTTCTGGCATGGATGCCCGGACTGTCCTGACGGGCGGGCACCGGTCTCCAACACCGGCTACTGGATCGAGAAAAGGACGATGAACCGGCGCCGCGACGAAGCGCGCACGAGAGAGCTCGAGCAGATGGGGTGGAACGTGCTTCGGTTCTGGGAACATGAGGTGCTTCACGAGCCGGAGCGCTGCGTTCAGAGAATTGAAACGGTCCTGAATCGAAGACGTCTAGAGTTCCACGGGTAGCAGAGTAGATGTCCTCGGGCTCGATGCCCGCGCGTTCGAGGAACTCGCCGAGCGTCACCGGCTCTCCGATGGACCGCAGCTCCTCGACCAGCCCTCGGATGCCGCTCCCGAGCGACTCCTTGAGATTGTGGAGCACGTGCTCGCGGGCGACCCGGTCGAGGTGCATCGAACAGCCGGGCGGGAGGAACGGGAAGTCATGCCTCGCCGCGGTCTCGATCTCCTTCCGCGTGCCGCCGAGGATCGCGCGGTAGCGGCGGTCGAAACGGAAGTTGCGGTTCGCGTTGCCGATGAAGTCGAGGACGGTCAGGCAGTCTTTCGTCCCGGTGCGTCTGAGTCCGCGGCCGAGCTGCTGAAGGAAGATCGTGGCGCTCTCGGTCGGCCGGAGGAAGAGCACCGTATCGATCGCCGGGACGTCGACGCCTTCGTTGAAGATGTCCACCGCGAAGATGCAGTTGATCGTCCGGTCGCGCAGGTCCCGCAGCGCACGGTCGCGCTCCTCGTGCTCCGTCTCCCCCAGCGTCGCCACCGACGGAATCCCTGCTTCGTTGAACCGCCGGGCCATCATCCGCGCGTGGTCGATGCCGACACAGAAGCCGAGCGCACGCATCTGCCGCACGTCCGCAACCTTCTCCCCCAGCTCGCGCAGGATCAAGCGGATGCGCGCGTCGTCTGCGGTGTAGAGGTTCTCGAGTTCCCGCGGATCGTACCGGCCGCGCGTCCACTTCACCGAGGAGAGGTCGATCTCGTCGCCGATGCCGAAGTAGTGGAACGGCACGAGAAAGCCGCGGTCGAGCGCGTCCCAGAGGCGCAACTCCGCGGCGATGCGACTCCCGAACCAGCCGAGGATCGATCGCCCGTCCATCCGCTCGGGTGTGGCGGTGAGGCCGAGGAGGACACGCGGGGTGAAATGGTGGAGGATCGTTTCGTACGTCGGCGCCGCGGCGTGGTGGAACTCGTCGATGACGATGACGTCGAAGGCGTCCGGCGGCGTCCGCTCGAGGTCGAGGTTCTGGAGCGACTGGACCGAAGCGAAGACCTGGCCCCATTCCTCCGGTCGATGCCCGTCGACATACAACTCGCCGAGGGTGCCGTCGCGCATCACGTGACGGAAGGTGCTCATCGACTGCCGGAGGATCTCGCGGCGGTGCGCGACGAAGAGGAGTCGAAGGGGCCGGCCGTCGCTGAGTTGCTCACAGAGGCGGCGGTAGTCGAACGCGGCGATGACGGTCTTCCCCGTCCCGGTGGCCGCGACGACGAGGTTCTGCCAGCGGTTGTGCCGGTACCGCTCCACTTCCAACGTCTGGAGGATCTCTTCCTGATAGGGATGCGGGTGAAGGTCGAAGAGCGTGAGGTCCGGCTCACGATCGGCCGTGCTGGCACTGTGGATCGCGCGGTCGAATTTCTCCGTGTCGCGCGCGGGGTCGTACCGCTCGAAGTCGGGATCGGCCCAGTAGGAATCGAACGTCGCCTCGAATTTCTCGAGGATCGTCGGCGCGTCGGGTCGCGACAGGCGGACGTTCCACTCCAGGCCGTCGAGCATCGCGGCGGTGGAGAGATTCGAGGAGCCGATGTAGGCGGTCGGGAATCCGGAGTCGCGATGGAAGAGCCACGCCTTCGCGTGGAGGCGCGTCGACTTGTCCAGATACGAGATCCGGACTTCGGCGCCGAGCTGGGCGAGGCGGTCCACCGCGCGACGCTGCGTCGCCCCGATGTAGGTGGTGGTGATCACTCTCATCTTCCCGCCACGAGCGAAGAAGCGCCCAAGCGGATCGAGGAGGAGACGTAGCCCGCTCCAGCGGATGAACGCACAGAGAAGATCGATGCGGTCCGCCGACTCGATCTCCCGCCCGAGGGCTTCGGCGATCGCGGGCTCGCCGCGGGCGTTGGTGAGGAGGTCGGATTGGGAGAGGGGGATCAGGGGGCGGAGGTGCGGAGACGGGGTTCGGGGGTCAGGGGTCGGTGAGCGGTCGGGTGGGATATCCGGGATGCGTGAGATGGACGCGAGGCGCTGCGTCGGAACGGAGAGGTGTTCTCCGGAATCGACGCTGCTGGGGCTCGTGCGTTCGAGGGCGGCGAGGAGCTCGTTGATGATCTCGGCCTGGCGCGTGAGGCGATCTTCCTTCGGGACCGACTGGAGAGTCTGCCGGACGATCGCGGCGAGATGGCGCGCGAGGAGAAGGTCCGCGTCGGCCGGGTCGGCGGCGGCAACCTCGGCGCGCAGGCGCTCGCGATCGAGCTCCGCGATCCGGCGCGCGAGACCCGTGGTGAGCGGGAGATCATACAGGCCGGGCGGAAGCGGACGGGAGGGCATGCGGGGGCCAGGATAGCAGGAGAGAGGTGAAGGGTGAGAAGTGAGAGGTGAGTTGTGCGAGCTGGGGGACGGGGAACCGGGGGTCGGGGGTCGGGGGGGGGGAACAACCGGGAGCCTCCTTTACATTAGACCGGGAACCTCCTTTACATCCGGGGGCCGGAGCCCGGATTAGGGCGTCCTCACCCTTCAATCTTCCCAAAACGGCTTCATCGCTGAAGACATGACCCCGGAACGCGGAGAGTGAGAATCGTCCGAAGGAGCGTTTGTCGGTTGAAGAGACGAGGGCGTGCGCGGTGAGCTCGCGCGACCCTCTACTCGTGCGAATCTGCGCCATTCGGTGCTGCGGTCAGCTTCTCCCGGATCTTTCTTCCGTGCTCGACGAACGCCCCACGATTCGGGTCGTCGAACCGCGTGGCGAGATCCACGGCGTGGTCGATCGCATCCGCGGCCTCCTTCCAGTACTCGTTGAAGCTTCGCCACGAGAACCTCGATTCCGGCGGTGGCCTCGGCGGTCACGCCGCGTGCAGAACATTCTTCAGCGCGGTGACGTTGGCATCGCGGGCACGCGTCGCGCCCCCCTGGATTCAGGTGATGGACAACAAGCATTGTCGTGGCGCGCGTGATCCCCGGGGCAACTGTCAATCGCGCCTTCGGCGCTCGCCAGGCCGCGCGAGTGGGAGTGGGTGTCGCTCCGTGGGAGCGAAGCCCGATGGGTCCGGCGCCGACTGAAGACTTGACCCCGGCGGGGGTAGCGAGGGCGCGGCGCGAGAGAACGTGGATCGTGCTTCGTGGGAGCGCGCCACCACAGTTATGGAAGTGCGGATGGCCGGGATGAGTGGTGCAACGTGGGCCTGCGGCGGATGAGCGCCGGCAGGCAGGAGCGGCGTCGATCCGTTTCGGGGGCGCGTCACCTTCACCTCTCACCGAAATGCAAAGGTCGTCGACTGAAGACTTGATTCCGGTCAGGAGAAGGCAAGGCGTTGCGGGGGAGTGTTTGTCGGGGAACAGCGCAACGGAGGTCCTCCCCGGTGCCGGGAGGGGGCTCGGAGCGACTCACGGTTGCTCGTTCACCGCGAGACGCACGGACAGCGTACCAATCCACCATTGCCCTCCGGCGCGACGCCGGAGGGCTTCGCACGGGGACGTGCGACCCACTCGACTCCCCGGCACGATGCCGGGGAGCTTCGCGCCGGAGGCGCGACCCACTGGGCGCGACCCACCTGGCGCGATCCACTGGGCGCGATCCACTGGGCGCGATCCACTATGGGGCGACCCACTATGGCGCGACCCACTTCGCTCCTCTACTTCGGCATCTCCGTTCCCCAGAAGTATTTGTCGAAGAAGTCCGTGTAGTCCTTTCCGTCGTCGATCCGCTCGAGGAGGGCAACGACGTCGTTCGTGGTGAGGAAACGCCACTGATAGAGTCCCTGGAGGTTGCGCAGGAGGGTGAAGAACTTCTGGTCGCCGAGCTCCTTGTGCAGTGTGGCCAGGATCAACGCCCCCTTCCCGTACATCAGCCCGATCCGGTCGCGCATCCCCTGATACGGATCGACGGGATTGACGATCCGGGCGGCGAGCGCCACCGGCGCGTAGCGACCCGCGTCGTGCGCGGACGTCCGCCACTGCGTCACCAGGTGGTCGTACCCCTTCTTCCCGTCGATCTGCATCACCACCTGCGACGAGCAATATTCGGCGAACGCCTCGGTCAGCCACTGCTCCTCGATGCTCCCCATCTTCACCACGTGTCCCCAGTACTGGTGCGCGATCTCATGGGCGAAGCGCTGGTTGATCCCCTGTGAGTAGAGCTGGTTCTCGACGCTCTGAAGAGGATTGAACGCCTCCCTGGTAATGAACATCGTGCCGGGAGGGGCCTGGCCGAACCCGAGGGCCTGGATCTCGATGATGCTGAACTCCTTGAACGGGAATGGTCCGAGCCACGGCTCGTAGAACTTGATGATCTTCCGCGCCAGTCGCTCGATCCGCTCCTGGGTGTCGCGGTTTCCCATCGCATACGACGCCACTTCGATGGTCAGGCCGTCTTCGGTGTTCTTCGTCACCACGTACTTGCCGGCGTGAACCGTCGCGAACTGCACCGGATGCTCCATCCGGCTCTCCACCACGTCGTACTTTTCTTCTTCCGATCTCGAGACGGTCGTACCTGGAACGAAGGCGATCCACGGCTTGCGCGCCTTCACCACCGAGTGGAGGGTGTAGTACTGCCCGTTCAGTCCCGGCTGCGGGAACCACGGCTCCGTCCCCAGTTCCCAGAAGCTGTCGTTGTTCGGACGGAACAGGACGTCCCCCGAGATCTCGAAGCGGATCTTTGCCGCGGCTCCTCGCTGAACTTTCTCCGGAAGGCCGACCAGAAGACTGCCGCGGTCGAAGGAGAACGGGATGTCGTGACCCCCGGCGTCGCGCACCGAGTCGACATGGAGCCGCCGGAGGCGGGCGTCGGTGTCCCATTCGCCCTCGATCAGGTCGAAGCGGAACGCGCTGACGGGAGACTCGCGCGGCACGACCGTCTCCGTGACCGAGAGCTTCATCGACGCGTCGCCTTCGTCCACGAGCTGGAAGTCGACGTCGACCAGGAGGAACTGCGGCTGACGGAACGTCCCGTGCTTCCATCCGATCGGCTGCGAGGAGATCGGGAACGCATCGAGGAATCCCTTCAGCTCGCGGACCCGCGGATCTCCCCGTTGCGGTGGTGCCACGACCAGGAGCTGCTCTTCCTGCATCTCGAGCGGGTCGAGAATCCACGCCGCGCGCTGATCGCCTCCGATCTCGGCGAGCGCGGTCCGGAGCTCGGGCGCGTCGAGCCGCTGCCGAACCAAGAGATGAGAAGGCGGCGTCCAGCGGACGGTGTCGAACGAGCGCTGATGATCCGCGAACGCGTCGCCGAGAGGCGCGGCATCGGGTCCGTCGAAGGAAGGGAGGTCGGTCCCTCCGGTCAGGAGAAGAAGGTCGACGAACGTGCCGGTCAGCGAGACGGTTCCGTCCTTCTCCTCGTTCGCAGTGCGACGGAAGCGTTTCGCCTCCCAGACCACGAGCGGCGTCTCGACCGAGTCGACGGAGTGGTAGGTGTAGGTCCCCTTGCCGTGGAAGAAGATGCCGAGGCGCGTGCCGTCGCTGCCGAGCAAGGGAGCCACGGCTCCCGCTGCGAGATCGAACGTGATGTGCGCGATGGGGATACTCACTGGCGCGGCGAGCGTCTTCGCCGCGCCGAGAGAGGGGTGATCGTATTCTGCGAGTCGCGAGGCGAACGCGCTCGAATTCGCGGTGGCCGGTTCCGCCGCATTGAGGGCAAATGGAAGGATCAGGAGGAAGGGAAGGAGGAAGAGCCTGCGGAGGATCATCTGAATCTCCTTATGGAGGAATGCGGGAGGTTGCGCCATCGTACGGCGGGAAGGTCGCGATCACAAGGAGGATTCTCGATGGACGGGTCTGCAGCGAGGTCACAACGCGCAATCGATGAGGCTCGCACGCCGCGTGTGATTCTCTCGCTGTTCTATTCGAGGCTCTTGACGTCTTCGAAGAACTTCATCGTGCTCGCGAAGCGCTCACCGCGCTTCCCGTGGCGCTCGATCGCGAGTTGCACCAGGCGGTCGATCAGGTGTGAGAACTTGAGCTCCGTCGCCTCCCAAAGCTTCGGATACATCGAAATGCGGGTGAAGCCGGGAATGGTGTTGATCTCGTTAAGATAGAGGCGGCTGGTGCCGCGCTCGAGAAAGAAATCCACCCGAGCGTATCCCGAAGCGCCGATCGACTTGAAGGCACTGACGGCGAGCCGGCGGATCTCTTCGATCTTTTCCTCCGGGAGCTTCGCCGGAATCACGAGCGACGATTTGTTCTCGATGTACTTGTCTTCGTAATCGTAGAACTCCCGGCCGACCACGACTTCTCCCGGCAGCGACGCTTCCGGCTCATCGTTCCCGAGAACGGAAACTTCGATCTCCCGGGCGTCGAGGCCGCGCTCGACGAGAACCTTTTCGTCGAAGCGAAGCGCCTTGTCGATCGCAGCGTCGAGCTCGGCCAATCGCTTGACTTTCGAGACGCCGACCGACGAGCCGGCATTGGCCGGCTTCACGAAGTAAGGAAGGCGCAGTGCGTTCGCGATGCCCCGCGTCAGCCGCTCCCGCTCGTTCGCCCATTCCCATTCGTACATCGGCACGTACTCGACGATCGGGAGCTTCGCCGCGGCGAATGCGCTCTTCATCACCATCTTGTCCATCCCCACCGCGGATCCGGTCACACCGCTGCCGACGTAAGGAAGCCCGAGGATCTCGAGATACCCCTGGAGCGTGCCGTCCTCTCCGAACGTGCCGTGCACGATGGGAAAAGCGACGTCGATGTGCTCGTTGTGGTACCAGCTCTCGAACGAGAAGCCGGGATCACCCTCCAGCGCGCGGTCGTGACGGTCGAGAATCGCGGCGCTCCGGTCGGGAGGAAGGAATCGTCCGTCCTGCGCGATGCATATCGGCACGATCTCCATCTTCTCTTTCGGCGCGGCATCCCGGATCGAGCGCGCGGAGAGAATGGAGACCTCGTGCTCGGCGCTGCGTCCGCCGAAGATGAGTGCGACTCTGACTACCCCGTTCGAAGACATCCTGACCTTTCTCGACCCGGCTCGCGCCGTTTCGCTCAGTGAAATGCGATTCTCCCGCCAGCGCCAGCGCGGCAAAAACTGTCCCAGGAGTCTGCGCGGTAGAAACTGTCCTGCTGCGGATCAGCGGTCCAAATCCGAACGAATCTGGCCTCGTTGCTCCGCTTTCTCGCTACGGACGTTTCTATCGCGCAGACTCTTACTTGATCGGAACGCTCCCCAGGAGGTACTTCAGATCCTGGTCCTCCCAACGGATGCCGCCGCCGACTGTGAACGCACGGTCATTGAAGACGTCGTCCACTCCGGCCGAGACGTAAACCATCGGGAACTCCTTCGACTCTTTCCGGATCACGTAATTGCCGAACAGACGGAGGTGCGCGTTGTCGTTCCGACGCTTCCCGAAGTCGAAGACTTCACCGGAGAGCGAGATCCTCTTCCCCATCCGGTAGTCGGCACCGACGCCGCCGGTGTTGTCGAACAGCCCCAGACGGAGATTGAAGTCGTCCAGCCGCCATCCGGCCTGAGCCGACAGCAGAAAGTCACGCTCGTACCTCGTGTCGAGCACCGAATAGGTCTGCTCGGTGCCGTCCGGGAGAGTGACGGTGTACTCGTTGATCTTCTCCCGCTTCACGCCGTTCGGATCGTCCGCGAGCTCGACGTGATAGAAGCGGTTCCGTTCCGGATTCGGAATGATGTCGAGCTGCAGCGAGCTGCGGCTGTTTCCGTTGAACGGCGTGTCGCCGGTGTCGAGTCCTGCGTAGTAGTCGGAGCGGATACCGATGTTCAGAGCGAGGCGGTTGGCGCGCCCGAGGGTTTCTTTCAGCTCGTTCACTCCACTCTCGACCGCGGTGAGGGCGCCGTTCAGCTTGTCGTACGCCGCCTGGTCGTACAGGAGCTTCCCGACTGTACCCTCTCCCGATTTCACCTGCCCGGTGATGTCGTTCAGGTTCGCGGCGGTGACGGTCAACTGACCGGAGAGCTTGCGGAGGTTCCCGACGATCTCGTGGACGTCGGAGCGGTTCTCGCCGAGAGTTCCGCCGATGTTGTCCGCGACGCTCTGGATCGACGCCGCGAGGCGCGGAATGGCTTCCCGGAGATCGGAGGTGATCTGCCGGATGTTCTCCGCGGTGACGTTGACGTTCTCACGGTTCGCCTGGAGCATCTCTCGGACCTCGGCAGTCGACGCGCGGACGTTCTCCACGATGTCTTCGAGGCGCTGCTGCCCGGCCTGCCCGGCCATGGTATTGCGGAGCGATTCGGTAATCGCCTTCACGTCCGAAGCGATGGCCGAAACCTGCGCGGTGACCTGATCGATCGAGGGCGGCTGTGAGCCGCTGAGCACGATCGGCTGCTCTTCGTTTCCCTGGAGGAGCGGCGCGGAGGGGTTGCCGGTGTCGATCTCGACGTACTTTTCGCCCAGCAGCCCGAGACTCGCGATCTGTGCCGACGCCCCCTGATGAATGGGAACATTCGTGTCGAGCTGCATGGTCACCTTCGCCCGTCCGTCGGGAGTGATCTGGATCCGGGTGACCTTTCCTTCTCTCACACCTGCGACGCGCACCGGGGACTTCTCGTCCAGACCTGCGGCAGAGTTGAAGACCGCCACCACCGTCTTCTGTGGAGGTCCTCCGAAATGGACGTCTTCGATCCTGAGAATGAGATAGCCGGCGATCACCAGAATGATGACCATGAAGATGCCGACTTTCGCCGCTGACGACATGCTGGACTCCTCAGTTCCTTCGGTTCACCGGACCGCCCGGTGGTCGCATCCGCAAGCGCGAGTGCGATCACGTGCCCAAACTGCAGCAAATGATCCGGACCGGGTCGCGACGCTCGCTGCCGTCGCGGTTCCGTGCGCGTGGCGATGCAAGAATCGCCGCCGGGCCCGGCCCGCGCGCTATTCTAGTGCAGTGTGGAGGTGAAGTGGATGAATCCCCGCTTCCTTCATCATTCCGAAAAGCGTGACCAGCGGAAGCCCCACCACATTCGTGTAGTTTCCGTCGACGGATTCGATGAACATGGCCCCGACACCCTGAACCGCGTACGCCCCTGCCTTGTCGAGCGGCTCTCCCGTCGCCACGTACCACTCGATCTCCTGGTCTGAAAGGACCGTCATCCGCACTCTCGTACGACTGACCCTCACGTCCCGATGATCCGGGGAGATCCTCCGCAGCGCCACTCCGGTGAAGACTTCGTGCTCGCGCCCCGCGATGGTCGCGAGCATCCGCTTCGCGTCGGCCGGATCGGAGGGTTTTTCGAGAATCCGCCCGTCGATGTACACCACCGTATCCGCCGCGATCACCCAATCTTCCGGATGCCGTCGCGCGACCTCCTCGGCCTTCTCTGCCGCGAGACGGCTGACGTACTCCTGCGGCGACTCTCCGGCACCGAGTTGCTCCTCGACGCCGCTCGGAATGACGTGGATCCGCAGCCCGAGAGCCTCGAGCAGCTCGCGACGGCGGGGAGAGGCGGAAGCAAGAATGAACTTCATCTGATATCTATTATCTGTTATCTGATGTCTATGTGTTAATGAAATGTATCGCTTTTATTGTAGTGTGTTCTTAATAATCGATAATCAGATATCAGATTGGAGATGCTTCCAGAGCGGAGCGGATGGCGGTATCGAAGTTCCCCCATCAACCCGTCGCTCGAAAACGAACTTCATCTGGTATCTACGGTATCTGGTATCTGCGATCTGCGATCTGCTATCTGCGATCTGCTATCTGCGTCTCTATCTGCTATCTGCTATCTGCTATCTGCTATCTGCTATCTTGGTCTCGACCAACCGTACCCCACACATTATCGATAGCTGATATTAGCATCAGATAATAGATAATAGATCTCAGATCTCAGATGTCTTTTTCAGGTATTCGCGGAAGGGTGGGCCGAGCGTCGGGTGACGGAGCGCGAACGCGACCGTCGCCTGCAGGTATCCGAGCTTCTCCCCCGCATCGTAGCGGGTCCCTTCGAATACGTAGCCGTAGATCTCCCCGCGGCGCATCAGTTCCCGCAGTCCGTCCGTGATCTGAATCTCTCCACCCGCTCCCCTCCCCGTCTTCTCGAGGATCTCGAAGATCTCCGGCGGAAGGATGTAGCGACCGATGATCGCGAGATTGGAAGGGGGATCCGACTTCGGCTTCTCGACCATGTCGGTCAGACGCCAGCGGCGATCCCCGACCTTCTCTCCCGCGGCGATGCCGTAACGCCTGGTCTCGTCGGGGGCGACCTCCATCAGGGCGATCACCGGTCGTCCGGTCTCCTCGTAGACATCCAGCATCTGACGGAGACAGGGGGGATCGGCCAGGATCACGTCGTCCGGGAGGCTGACCGCGAACGGCTCGCTCCCGACCGCCTCCCGCGCGGACCATACGGCGTGGCCGAGCCCGAGCGCTTCCTTCTGCCGCACCGACACCACGTCCGCCATCCGGCTGACCTTCTCGACCTCCTCGAGGAGCTCGCCCTTGCCACGGCTTCGCAGCGACTCCTCGAGCTCGGCGCTCCGGTCGAAGTGGTCGATCATCGACTCTTTGCCACGCGACGAGACGATGATGATGCGGTCGAGCCCGGAGGCAATCGCTTCCTCCACTCCGTACTGGACGACCGGTTTGTCGACCAGAGGGAGCATCTCCTTCGGGATGACTTTCGTCGCCGGCAGAAATCTCGTCCCATAGCCGGCGCAGGGGAAGACGCACGTTCGGATTCTCGTCATCGGTCCTTTTGATCGCAGGAGAGTTGGTCGCGGGGATCAATTCCCGCGTTCCGCTGCGCGCGGTTAGTGTACCTTACCCCCGCGAACCCGCGCGTGACGCAGGATGCAGCGGATTCGGGAAGCTCCGCAGTACGGCAGGGAAATTGCTCGAGAACGGAACATCGGGGCCGCCACGGCCGAACCGTACGAAACGCGAACGATCGTGATGGAGTCGCCGCGGCGCTCGCGGAAATCAGGCATTACACTGGAACCGGCGACGACCGGGTCGGAGACATCGGGTGGGAACGGGTATGCGAAGGACAATCGGACTTCTCTTCATCATTCTGCCACTTCTTGCAGTCGCACCTCTCGAAGCGGCGTGGACACGCGCGGGACTTTACGGCGCGGACGTCCGCGCTCTGGTCGTCGATCCGGCGCATCCCGACACCGTGTATCTCGGCACCAGCCAGGGCGAGGTGTACCGTTCGCTCGACGGCGGAAAGAGCTGGACCAACCCGCGCGGGAGCACGCCGTTTCCCGGCTATGTCGTCGACAATCTCGAGATCGACTTGCGCGGGCGGCTCTGGGCCGCCTGCTGGGGGCTGTGGGGCGGGAGCGTAATCGCCGTCTCGAACGATGGAGGGAAGACGTGGTTCCGCCGCGACGAAGGGCTGCGCGATCAGTCGATCCGCGCCCTGGCTCTCGATTCGAGCGATTCGCATTCACTCGTAGCCGGTGGTCTCGGCGGCATCTGGCGCAGCTCGGATGAAGGGAAGAGCTGGGTCCGGATCTCGGACCAGGAGAACGTCGAGTCCCTCGCCGTCGACCCGCGGCATCCCGACACGATCTACGTCGGCACATGGCGCCAGACCTTCCGCACCGTCGATGGCGGAAAGACATGGAAGCGCGTCGCGGAAGGGATGGTGCTCGACACGGATGTCTTCGCCATCCACATCGACCCGGCCAATCCGGACCGGGTCTGGCTCGCGACCTGCGGCTGGACGTACTGCTCACTCGATCAGGGGGAGAAGTGGGTCCGTTACCGCGACGGGTTCGACAACCGACGGATTCACGACGTCGCGATCGATCCGAACAATCCCGACACCATCTACGCCGGCTCGGTGGCGGGGCTCTATCGCTCGACGGACGCAGGAAAGAAGTTCGCACTGATCTCGACCGAAGACCTCACTATCAACGCGATCGCCCTCCACCGGGATCGCCCCAGGCGGATCATTCTCGGAACCGAAGGGGACGGGGTCTACGTTTCCAATGACGGTGGAGCGACATTCCAGCGCTCCAGCGAAGGGCTCTACAACGTCAAAGTCGCCGCAGTCGCCGGCGATCCGAACGTCGAAGGGCGCATCTACGCCGCGGTCTACTTCGGGGGCGCCGCATCGGGGATCTATCAGTCCGATGACGAGGGACGGAGCTGGCGAAAAATCAACGAGACCCGGCTTCCCGAGATCCTCTCGCTGGTGGTGCGTCGCAGCGCCGCCCCGCGCTACCTGGCCGGTACCGACCAGGGAGTCTTCTGGAGTGAGGACGGAACGAAGTGGACCAAAGCGGAGCCGGCGATGGACCCGATCCGGTTCGGCCGGATCGTCCCCTGGAATGGAGCGCGCCTCTTCGCCGCGACGACGGACGGGGTCTACACCAGCCGTGATTCGGGACGGAGCTGGTCCCGGCTCGGCGATCTGAAGGCCGCCGTGACGGACCTCACGATCGGCACGTTGCGCGGAAGGCCGGTTCTCCTGACGCTGACCGCGGACGGGTTGAGTGTGTTCGACGGCGAGACGTGGCGACACGTCGACGGCTCACCGACCGGTCGCACGGTCGGATTCCGAAAGAACGGTGATCGTGAAATCGTCATCGTCGCCGGGTCGAAAGGACTTCTCTCCGGAAGCGTCGACCCGCAGTTCCGCTGGAACGAGACGCAGGCGCAGCGCGTCGCCCCGGTTGCGGTCTACCAGCAGGGAGAAATGCCCGACCGGCTGGTGGTCGCGGCAGAGGGACAGAAGAAACTGCTGGTCAACGAGGGCCGCAGCGAGTGGCGGACGTTCTCACTCCCCGCCGAATCGGCCACCGTCGGGACCGTCGCACTCGACCCGTTCAACGGCGGACGGATCGTCATCGGCACCGACGGTCAGGGCGTCTTCATCTGGAACGGTCAACCGTCCCCGAGCGAGGCGACGACCCGCGAAGCGGAGAAGCCGGCCAACTACTTCGCCGGCGGCGCGAAGTAGCGGATCACCAGAAAACCGAGCCCCTGACGGCCGAAGCTGGTCGAAGAGTCCGCCGAGAGAATGACCGTCACGTCCGGAGCGCTCGGATCGAGCGGCGACGGAGTGTCGTAAATCAGAATCTTCTCCGTCGACGTCTGCGGCAAGCCTCGTCTTCTCCGGAGCCGTTCCCGCGCTTCCTCGAATGCGAGCTGCACCTGTGGCACGAACCCGACGTACTCGAAACGGATCGACTCCAGACGTCCACGGGAGAACCCGAGCGTGACGCTCTTTCCCTCGTCGTAGTCGATCGCCTTCTGCCCCTTCTCTTTTCCTTCTTTCACATCCCACCCTCTGTCCTGAAGATGCGCCAGTGCCGCTTTCTCGCTCATTCCGATCGAGAGCTGAAAGGAGGCGGGCTGCATCCATCCCGTGAGAGAAGTCGACGGGAGTCCCGCGAAGAGCAGAAGCATGGAGGAGAGGAGATGGATCATGGGCTCAGTGCACCAGTTCGGACGAGTGACGCTGCTGTTTCCACGCGTTGACCGCGGAGATGGCCATGGTGACCCTCCGGCCGATCTCGGTCCAGTTCTTCGCTCGGACCAGATCCGCGCCCGCGAGTGATCCGCCGAGGTTCAGCGCAACGCATCCCGCATCGAGATACGAGTCGATCAGTTCCAGCGGTACCGGCCCCCCTGCGAGCATCGGGATGCCGCGGATCGGCTGCCGGACGGTGCGGATGTACTCCGGACCGCCGAGGAGGCCGGCGGGATAGACCTTGATCACGCCAGCGCCGAGCTCCCATGCGCGGATGATCTCGGTCGCGGTTGCGGCCCCTGCGACGGAGAGGAGATCGTGCTCGATGGAGTATTCGATCACCCGCCGATCGGTGTGTGGCGAAACGATCACCTCCGCTCCGGCGCGCCGTGCGGCCGAAGCGTCGTCGGTCGATCGCACCGTCCCGGCCGCAATGACCACTCCGCGCTCACCGTATCGCTCAGAGAGGCGCGAGACGATCGCGACCGCCTCCGGGGTGGTCATCGTCACTTCGATCACCCGAAGTCCGCTCTCGGCGTACGCCTGGGCGATCTCCCACGCGTCATCTGCATTCTCCTCTCGAACCACGCCGATGATCACGTGGTTGAGGACGTGCTCGAATAGTTCGTCTTTTCGGCTCATCATCCGCTCCAACGCTGTTTATAGCAGCTTCGGGCGGGTGACGAAACTCGTTTCGGGCGTGCTAAGCTCTTCGCATCGTTTCTCGAGGACGGAGGCGTCCATGGTTCTGATCAACAAGGCTCTGAACGAGGTCACCGTAAAGCTCGTCTACTACGGTCCCGGCCTCTGCGGAAAAACCACCAACCTCGAAAAGATCTACGGCAACCCGAAGCTGCAGAACAAGGGGAAGATGATCTCGATGTCCACCGAGACCGATCGGACTCTTTTCTTCGACTTCATGCCGATGGAGCTCGGAACCATCGCCGGCCAGAAAGTGCGGGTTCAGCTCTATACCGTTCCCGGTCAGGTCTTCTACGATGCGACGCGAAAGCTGGTCCTTCGCGGCGCAGACGGAGTGGTCTTCGTCGCCGATTCTCAGGATTCGATGCGCGAATCGAACCTGCAGAGTCTCGAAAATCTGCGGACCAATCTGCGCATCAACCGGCTCGATCCCGACAGAGTCCCGATCGTCTTCCAATACAACAAGCGCGACCTGCCGAACGTCTCGCCGGTCGACGAGATCACCGAGTACCTCCAGCCGGGCCGCGCACCGGTGCTCGAGGCAGTGGCCATTCAGGGGACCGGAGTCACCGCGACCCTGAGGAGCGCGGTCGGATTGATCCTCGAGAACCTCAAGAACAACGTGGACACCACTCTCTACGAGGAAGCTCCCCTTCAGAAGCCGAATCTCTCGGTCCCGTCCGGAATCAGCGCGTCGGGCGACCGGAGCGTGACCACGTCCTCCGCCGCGACCGACGCCGCGGCCCACCGGTCGGGTGTCTCGGCTCCCCCTCGAGCTGCGAGCGGGCCCGCGGCATCCCCGTTCGACGAGATCGCGGTCTCTTCCGACGCATTCGAAGTCGATCCGGCAGTCCTCGCCGCAGGGGCCGGATCGCCGTTCGTGATGGATACGGAGCCTTTCGCTCCCGATCCGGAGCCATTCGCCATCGACTCGGCGATCGTCAGCGACGGCTCCAGCGAGATCCCGCTCGCGACCGGATCGAAGCTCGATTCGGAAGATGCGGAAAAGCTCCTCTCGGAGACCCGCGATCTGATCGCAACGCTCGAGAAGGCGCTCGCCTCTGCCCGGCGGCAGGAGCGGCTGCTTCTCTCGCGGCTCGGGAATTGAGACCGCGACCGGCGGAGGAGAGTTCTGGCGAGAGTCTGGCAACAGCGCTCGCGGAGTGCTGCACGAACAGCGGGGAGGCAGAGCGCGTGACGTGGTATCGCGAATGGTTCGGTGAGGAGTATCTCGATCTCTACTCGCATCGGGACGAGGAGGAGGCGAAGCGACACGTCGCGTTTTTCCAGCATCATTTCGGCCACCGCCGTGGTCCGATTCTCGATCTCGCCTGCGGCAGCGGCCGTCACCTCGAAGAATTTCTCGACGCCGGATACCACGCCATCGGCTGCGATCTCTCCTGGGTCCTCCTCCGCACCGGGATGCGTCGTGAGCCGAGGCTGCGGGTCGGCCGGGCCGACATGCGGCTCCTCCCGTTCGCGGATTCGAGCTTCGCTGCGCTGGTGAACTTCTTCACCAGCTTCGGTTACTTCGAGCACGAGGAAGAGAACGCGCAGGTGGTCCGCGAGATGTGCCGGGTCCTGCAGCCGGAAGCGCCATTCCTCTTCGACTATCTCAATGTTCACCGTGAGCTCTCGCTTCTGGTGCAGGAGGAGACGCGGGAGAGCGAAAGCGGAACGGTGAAGATCGAGCGATGGTTCGACTCGAGCAGCCGCGCATTCAACAAGCGGATCACCATCGGATCACGGCGCTATCTCGAGCGGGTCAGAGGGTATGATCTCGACGAGATCTCGACTCTTTTCGCCTCGTCGGGTTTTGCCATCCGGGACGTGTACGGCGATTTCGATGGAAGCCCGCTCGCGGAGATGAGTCCGCGGCTGATCGTGATCGGAATGCGAAGACGATGACCTCGACGGAAACGCCTGCCGACTGTCGCAGCTTTGCCCTCGGCGAGTACCCGGGGATCAGCCGGTTCGCTCTCGATCTGGTGCGTCGGGCTCCTGCAGCGACGCGTTTCGTCACCCCTCCGGATGGCGCACTCTCACCGGCAGATGTCGTTCGCGACTCCGCGCTCGTTGCCGCTCTGAACGAGCAGAATCGCGGATGGGGAAACGACGTCGGTGGCTCGCTGGATCGATGGGCCGAAGGGCGCAGCGTCGCGCTGATCGCGGGACAGCAGACCGGATTCGCGGGAGGGCCGCTCTACACCCTGGCCAAGATCGCCTCGCTTCTTCACGCGAAGGACGAGCTCGCGGCGAAGGGAGTGGAGAGCACCATCTTCTTCTGGCTCGCGACGGAAGACCACGACTACGACGAGGTGGCGACGATCACCATCGATTCACAGGACGGCGCGGTGACGCTCCGCGCAGCCGAGCGACCGCTCACCCGCCGGATGGTCGGAGAGATCGCACTCCCGGAATCACTCCGGCGCGCGTTCATCGAGCGGAGCGGAATCGACGGCGAGTTCCTCCGTCCGGGGATCAGCTTTCGCGATTCGTTCGCACGCCTGATCGCCTCGGTGGTGCCGGGAGAGGTCGTGCTGGTGGACGCTCTCCTTCCCGAGCTCCGCCGCGCCGGCGCTCCTCTGTTCGAAAAGATCGTCCGGGAGTGGGATGCCGTCCAGGAAGGTCTGAGAGAGCGTCGCGCCGCGATCGAATCCGCGGGGTACCCGCCGCAGATCGTGGCGGACGAAGACGGAACCTACACGCTCCTCTATCTCACGCGCGAGGGCGTCCGGCTCCCCATCGCGAAAAAGGGTCAGGTCTGGACTCTGGCGGGAAGAAAGAGCTCCGCCGAGGAGCTCCTCGCCATCATTCACGACGCTCCGGAGTCCGTCTCCACCTCCGCCCTCACCCGCCCAGCTCTGCAGGATCTCGTTCTTCACCCGCAGCTCTTCGTCGGAGGCCCGGCCGAAGTCTCCTATTACGCGCAGTCGTCGGTGATCCACGAAATATGCGAGATCCCTCGTCCGGCGGTCGCGCTCCGGGGACACGTCCTCCTCGCGTCGTCGAAGATTCTGCGGAAGATCGACCGCTGGGGGCTCGGCATGAGTGAGGTCTTCGATCCTGTCGATTCGATCCTCGCACGCCGGGAAGAGCCGGCGCGGCGGGAGCTCGAGGTATCGATCGAGAGGGCGCGACGTGCTTTTCTCGCCGAGCTCGAGCCGCTAGCGGATGCCGTCCGCCGTTCCGATGGCTCCCTCGACCGGCCCGTCACCCGATCGCTGCGGAAGATCCGCTATCAACTCCAAAGGCTCGGGGAACGGGGCGAACGTGCGCTCGGCAGACGCGACGTCGAGCGGCTCCGCGCCATTCAGAAAATCACCGGAGCTCTCAATCCACTCGGGCAGCCGCAGGATCGCGTCGCGGCCTGGATCACGTGGTGGGACCGCTTCGGCTCCGAGCTGGTGCGGCGCATGCGCGCGGTCGCTGCCGCCGATTCGGATCGGGTGACGGTGATCGGGTTGTGATCCTTCGCCCGGGCTCGAGCAACCGGAAGCCTCCTTTACGTCCGATCCGGAGCCGGGATGGTGACGTCCTCCCCCTCGACCCTCGTTCCTCAATCCTCGATCCTCAATCCTCGATGTCTTTCAGATCCTCGATCCTCAATCCTCGATCCTCGATGTCTTTCAGATCCTCGATCCTCGATGCCTTTCAGATCCTCGATCCTCGCCCCTCCCCGGTGGTACTCTCCCCGTTGCCCGTTCGGGCAGAGCACAGATCCTGGCGAGGTGACATGACAACCGAAAACGTCGACATGATTTTCTTCGGCGCCCACGCCGACGACGTCGAGATCGGCTGCGGGGGAACCATCGTGACCATGGTCGGGCGCGGGTCGAAAGTCGGAATCGTCGACCTGACCCGGGCGGAGATGGGAACCCGAGGAACTCCGGAACAGCGGCGCGAGGAGTCGCTCGAGTCGGCAGCGATTCTCGGCGCATCATTCCGCGAGACCCTCGATTTCGGCGACGGCAATCTCCGGCACGGACGGGAGGAGGAGATCGAGATCATCCGGATCCTCCGCTCCAGACGGCCCGCGGTGATCTACGCGCCGTGGCCCGACGATCGGCATCCCGATCACGGCCGCACCGGACAGCTGGTCACGGACGCCTGGTTCTATTCGGGCCTCGCGAAGATCGATACGGGTCAGGCGCCCCATCGGCCGCAGGTGGTGATCTACTACCCGCAGAATTACATCCAGCATCCGACGTTCGTAGTCGACGTGACGGCGGCATTTCCGAAGAAGATGGAGGCGCTCGCCGCGTTCAGATCGCAGTTCTACAATCCCGCCTCGAACGAGCCCGAGACCTGGATCTCGCAGAGGTCGTTCATCGACATGATCGAGGCACGGGCGCGGCACTTCGGAACGCTCGCCGGCGCGAAGCTCGGCGAGGCATTCGTGACCAAGCAGCCACCGCGGATCGACGACGTCATCGCAGCGTATCGCGGCCGGGAGCTCTCGTGAGGATCGGGATCACCTGCTATCCGACGTTCGGCGGCTCGGGCGTCGTCGCGACCGAGCTCGGAATCGCACTGGCAAACCTCGGAAACGAAGTGCACTTCATCAGCTATGCGCTTCCGTCGCGTCTTCATCTGCTGCACGAGCGTCTCCACTTCCACGAAGTCAGCGTGACACCGTATCCGCTCTTCGGCGACTTTCCTCCCTACACACTCGCACTCGCCACGAAGATGGCCGAAGTCGCGGAGTACGAAGGGCTCGACGTTCTGCACGTCCATTACGCCATTCCGCACGCCATCAGCGCCCACCTCGCGCGACAGATTCTCGGCGAGCAGAAGCTGAAGGTGGTCACCACGCTGCATGGAACGGACATCACCCTGGTCGGTCGCGATGCGAGCTATCTCCCGATCACCCGCTTCGGAATCGAATCGTCGGATGCAGTGACTGCGGTCTCCGGATGGCTGCGCGACGAGACGATCCGCGACTTCCACACCTCCAACGAGATTCACGTGATCCCGAACTTCGTCGATCCGGAACGGTTCCGCCGCAATCACCTTCCGTTCGAGATGTTCGCGCACTCCCAGAAGAAGCTGATCTGCCACGTCTCGAACTTCCGCCCGGTGAAACGCGTACTCGACGTGATCGAAGTGTTCCGCCGGGTACGGGAGGAGGTGCCGAGCCGCCTGATCATGGTCGGAGACGGGCCGGAGCGATCGAAGGCCGAAGCGCTCTGTCGTGAGCTCGGTCTGATTCACGAGGTCTACTTCCTCGGCCAGTTCCCGGAGGTGGAGTCGGTGATCGGAAGCTGCGATCTCCTGCTGCTCCCTTCCGAGCACGAGTCGTTCGGGATGGCGGCACTCGAAGCGATGGCGTCGGAAGTGCCGGTGATCGCGACCCGGAGCGGCGGTCTTCCGGAGGTGGTCACCGAAGGGGAGACGGGGTACCTGCGCCCGGTGGGCGATGTGGCGGGAATGGCCGAGAGGGCAACCGAGATTCTCCGGGATGAGGAGCTCCGGACGCGGATGGGGCGGGCCGGCCGGTCGGACGCGATCGAGCGGTTCGGGATGGACCGGATCGTCCCGCGCTACGTCGAGCTCTACACACAGGTCACACGAGGGGTGTGACGTAAGTCATTTGACAGCACCATGGACCGGGCATAAACTTTCCATCAGCAATTGAGACTCAGTCTCAACATTGGGGATCGCCGAACATGCCGGATACGACACTGAAGCGCGAAATGACCCGGTTCCAGAGCTTTCTGGCCGAGAACGGTCTGAAGCTCACCGCCGAGCGCACCGCGCTGATCGAGGAGATCTTTTCCGCTCACTACCACTTCGAAGCGGACGAGCTCCTCTTCCGGATGAAGGAAAAGGGCCTGAAGATCTCCCGGGCCACGGTCTACCGGACGCTCGACCTTCTGGTCCGCTCCGGACTCGTGCGGCGGGTGCATCTGGGAGAAGACCACTACCACTACGAGCACGTCTCGTCGAACTCGCATCACGATCACCTCGTCTGCACCGCCTGCGGAGGAGTGCTCGAGTTCCACGATGCTGAGCTCCAGCAACGGCAGCGGGAGATTTGTGCCCGTCGCAAGTTCACTCCGACGTTTCTCAACCTTCAGATCCTCGGGATTTGCGACGCGTGCCGGAAGAAAGGAGAGCAGCCCGACTCTCCCGACCGCGTCAAGATGATCCAGATCAACGAAAAGAGTCTTCGTAAATGACCGCCGAACCGATTCTCGAAACGCCCGCTCCCTCACGACGCCGCCTGGTGCTGGTGGGAAACCCCAATGTCGGCAAGTCCGTGATCTTCGGGGCGCTCACCGGCAAATACGTGACCGTCTCGAATTATCCCGGCACCACGGTGGAGATCACGCGTGGCACTGCGACGTTCGGATCGGAACAACGGGAGGTCATCGACACCCCCGGAACGAACTCCCTGATTCCGCAGTCGGAGGACGAAAGAGTCACCCGGGACGTTCTCCTGGATGCGGCCGATGCGGACGTGATCCACGTCGGAGACATGAAGAACCTGCGCCGGACACTCCTTCTCACCATTCAGATCGCCGAATGGGGCGTCCCTTTCACCCTCTGTCTGAATATGGTCGACGAGGCACGCGAGCGCGGCATCTCCACGAAGATCGAGCTCCTCTCCGAGATTCTGGGCGTCTCCGTGATCGAGACCTCGGCGATCCGTCGCTGGGGCGTCGAGCGGCTCCGTCGCGAGGCACTCTCACCACGACAGTCCAGCTACCGCATCGACTACGACGACGATCTCGAGGAGGGCATCGCCCGCATCGTCGACCGCCTGCCCGAGACGATGGGGCGAGAGAAGCGTGCGGTGGCGGTGGCCATTCTCGCAGGCGACGATACCCTTACCGACTTCCTCTCCGAGCGGGTGACGCCGGATACGCTGAGCTACTTCGACCTGGTGCGTGAAGAGACGCAGAAAGGTCTCGCGGAGCCGCTCGCCTACCGGATCAGCAGGAACCGGCTCGCCGTGGTCGACCGTATTCTCCAGGAAGTCTTCACCGCCGCAGCCGAGGAGAACAGCGGCGTGAGGGCATGGCTCGGCGGGATCACCATGCACCGCATCTGGGGCCTTCCCTTCCTCGGGCTCGTCCTCTTCTTCGCCTGGTTCTTCGTCGGAAAGATCGGCGCCGGCACCCTGGTCGATTTTCTCGAAAACACCGTCTTCAACGGATTCCTGAATCCGTGGCTGATTCACGGCCTGGATGCGATCTTCCGGTTTCCGCACCATCACCTGATCGTCGACGGAGTCATCACCGCGCAGTACACGCTCACCGGGAGCGTCTCCGGCTGGCATACCGTTGCCCGGTTCCTTCACGATCTGATCGTCGGGCCGTACGGCGTGGTCACGATGGCTCTGACTTATGCGATTGCCATCGTGCTGCCGGTGGTCGGTACGTTCTTCATCTTCTTCGGGATCCTGGAGGATTCGGGATATCTCCCGCGGCTCGCGGTGATGATCAACCGGATCTTCCGCGCGATGGGACTGAACGGCAAGGCCGTCCTTCCGATGGTGCTCGGACTCGGCTGCGACACCATGGCGACGCTCACCACTCGAATTCTCGAGACCAGGAAAGAACGCGTCATCGTGACTCTTCTTCTGGCTCTGGGCGTTCCATGTTCTGCCCAGCTCGGGGTGATCATGGCCATGCTCGGCGCCTTGAATTTCACCGCGACTCTGGTCTGGTTGTCGGTGGTCGGGGGAACCATTTTCCTGGTCGGTTTTCTCTCCTCCAAGATCATCAAGGGAGATCGCTCCGATTTTCTCCTCGAGCTGCCTCCGATCCGTCGCCCGAAGCTGGGCAACATCCTGATCAAGGTCGTCGCGCGGATGGAGTGGTATCTGAAGGAGGCGGTCCCTCTCTTCGTCATCGGAACGCTCATTCTCTACGTGGCCGATCTGACCGGAACGCTGGTGATCTTCCAGAAGGCGATCTCCCCGCTGATCGTCGGAGTACTCCACCTGCCGATCGAAGCGTCGAACGCCTTCCTGGTCGGATTTCTCCGTCGCGATTACGGTGCCGCCGGACTCTTCATGCTGCAGCGGCAAGGTCAGCTCGATCCGATCCAGACCGTGGTCTCACTCTCGGTGATCACGCTCTTCATTCCCTGCATCGCGAACTTCTTCGTGATGATCAAGGAGCGCGGCGTCCGAAGCGCGCTCTACATGACCGCATTCATCATTCCGTACGCGTTCGGCATCGGCTGGATCCTGTACGAAGTGCTCACCCGTCTTCACGTGAACCTCGCGTAGGAACCGGCTGCGATGGACGACAAGATCTACACCTGCCCCCTCTGCTCGAACGAATTCTTCGGCGCGAACTGCCACTCCAGCTGCCCGATGTCGCACGGCTGCCGGATGGTGAAGTGCCCGCGCTGCAATTACGAATTCGTGGAAGACAGCGCAGTGGTCGACATCTTCCGTGGCCTGTTCAGGAAACTCCGCAAGGAAGCCAAGGCCTCATGATCGAACATCCAGTCACGGACGAAGTTCTCGAAAGACTCTGGTATCTCCGCGAATCGGGCCGCCCGGTGGAAAGAGCGGAGGATCTGCGGGTCCAGGTCGCTCAGGTGAATCTCGACGCGGCTCTGGCCGAGTTGACCGCCGCCAATGCCGTACGGCTCCATCCGCTCATCGAGCTTCTCCCCGTGGGTGAAGAACGCGCCCGCGGCATCGTCCGGCGGCACCGTCTGGCCGAGATTCTCTTCACCGAGGTGCTGGAGGCCGACATGTACGAGGCGGAAGCCTCGGCGTGCGAGTTCGAGCACATGCTCTCCGAGCGGGTCGTCGACCGGGTCTGCACGTTCCTCGGCCATCCTCCGAAATGTCCGCATGGGAAACCGATTCCTCAGGGACTCTGCTGCAGGAAGTTCGACCGCAAGGTCGAGCCGCTCATCACCCGTCTGTACGATCTTCCGGTCGGCGGCAGTGGCAAGATCGTCTTCATCACACCGCGCTCGAGCTCGCGGCTCAACCGGCTCGCGATGCTGGGCGTCATTCCGGGAACGACGGTCCGCCTGATGCAGCGGCGTCCCTCCATCGTCATTGCGTGCGGTGAAACATCGATCGCGGTGGAGGAAGAGATCGCGAACGAGATCTTCGTTCGCCCGGAGGTCAGGCCGCAGTGATCTCATCCGGTACTCGATCCAGGCGAACGCGTGTCTTTCGTAATTTTGAGACGTTGTCTCAAATAGCGATCGCGGTCTGCTTGCTCTTCCTGGCTCCCAATGTCTTCGCGGCTCCCTCCGGAACGTCCTCACCGCAGCGGTCCGGTGGCGGAAGAGCAGCTGGTTCGACTCCTGTCACCGATTCCGTCACCCACGCCAGATTCCTGATGGGGACCATCTGCCGGATTACCGTACCCGCCGGCCAGGAGAAGAGCATCGAGCCTGCTTTCGACGAGATCGCACGGATCGAAACGTTTCTCTCGACCTGGCGGGACGACAGCGAGCTCTCGCGAATCAATCGCGCTCCGCTGGATGCTCCGGTTCCGGTTCGCTCGGAGCTCCTCACACTCCTTCGGACTGCATTTCACTGGACCGGCGAAACAGGCGGGGCGTTCAACCCGCTCGTCGGTCCACTGGTCCGGCTCTGGAAGACCCGCGAAGAAGGGTCCTTCCCCGGTCGGGAGGCAATCCGTCGCGCTCTCGTCAGGGTCGATCCGACGAACGTGGAGATCGGATGGCTCGAGGGGACCATCACGCGCCACCGCGGCGCGGTGATCGAAGAAGGAGGCTTCGGAAAGGGATACGCAATCGGCCGGGCGCTCGACGTCCTCCGCTCTCGGAATGTTCCCCACGCGGTGATCGACTTCGGGGGTCAGGTCGCGCTTTTCGGATTCCATGAGCCGGTCGAGATCGCCATCGCCGATCCCGAGGCACGCCAGGCTCCGTTTGCGGTCGTGCGCATGGACCACGGCTCGATCGCGACGAGCTCCGGCAGTGAACAGACGTTCGAGGTGGACGGAAAGCGGTTCACCCACATCATCGATCCACGCACCGGTGACGCTCTCCCGCCGCGCGGATCCGTTTCGGTCATCAATGACGATCCGCTTCTCGCCGACATCCTCTCCACTGCTCTCTACGTCATGGGTCCCGACGACGGAGTCGATTGGGCAGACCGTCACGGAATCGCCGCGGTCTACATCCTCCCGTCGAGCAGGAATCACGCAATCCGGGCCACGTTCGCGTTCCGCAGGCAATTCGATCTGGAAGAGATCGCATCACAAAGGAAATGAGGATCATTCGATGAAGTCAGGCCTCTTCTTCACCATTGTTTTCGCAATTCTGTTTGCTTTCCCTCTCGCCGCCCAGGAACAGAAGAAGATCGACGATCTGGAAGCTCGGATCACAGCGCTCGAAAGCAGAATTCAGCAGCTGTCGCAACAGCAGCCGGAGTCGGCGGAGATCAAAGAGATTCAGCGCCAGATCGAGATCCTGACCGAAGAGATCGAGTCGATGAAGGTGGAGCGCAAGGTTCCTGAAGCAGAGACGCAACAGCACGGCCTCGGAGCCGCCGCGTCGAAGGTCTACCGCAGCTCGCCCGGCGTCTCTTTCGGAGGATACGGCGAGATGCTGTACCAGAACTTCAGCTCGAGCTCCGCAGAGGCGGAAACGGATTCGTTGCGCGCAGCGGAGGAAGAAGAAGAGGAGAATTCACACCGCGATTCGATCGATTACCTCCGCGCGGTTCTCTACACCGGATACAAGTTCAACGACAAGGTTCTCTTCAATTCCGAGCTCGAAGTCGAGCACGCGAACACCGAGAAGGCCGGCGCGGTGGAGATGGAGTTCGGGTATCTCGACTTTCTCTCCCGCCCCGCACTCAACGTCCGGGCCGGAATGATGCTCATGCCGGTCGGACTGATCAACGAGCTCCACGAGCCGACCGCGTATCTCGGAGCGAAGCGCCCCGACGTGGAACAGGTGATCATTCCGACCACCTGGAGCGAGATCGGAGCGGGACTCTTCGGCGAGACCGGCAACATCTCCTACCGTGCATATCTCGTATCCGGCCTCGATTCCGAGGACTTCTCCGCACACGGAATCCGGGAAGGGCGACAGCATGGGTCGGTCGCACATGCTGAGGACTTCGCTCTGGTGGGACGCCTCGACTACAGCCCCGTGGAAGGGATGATATTCGGCGGCTCCATCTACTCGGGCAACTCGGCTCAGGGACGCACGACCCCGTCGGGAGAACCGTTCGACGCACCGGTCACGCTCGGCGAGCTCCATGCAGGCGCGCGGCTCCGCGGCGTCTCTCTCCGCGCGCTCTGGGCATCCGGATCGGTCGGCGATGCCGCACAGGTGAACCTCGCGAACGGATTCACCGGCGAAGAATCGATCGGAAAGACGTTCGGCGGATGGTACGCGGAAGCAGGCTTCGATCTCGCGAGCGTTCTTTCTCTCGGTGCTCATTCAGTGACCCCGTACGTGCGTTACGAGAGTTACGACACCCAGAAGAGCGTTCCCACCGGCTTCGTCCGCGACCCGGAGAACGAAGTCACCACCCTCACCACCGGAGTCGCATGGAAACCGATCCCGCAGACGGTGATCAAGGTCGATTACCAGAACCGCGACGACGCGGAGAACAGCGGCGTCGATCAGTTCAACATCGCCCTCGGATACATCTTCTGATTCCGGAGAGAGTCGAAATGAAATACCTGATCTCAATCACGTTCGTATTGGCCATGATGACCCCGCCCGTCGCTCACGGGCGGGTCTTCATGGATCAACAGCACGCACTCTCCACCGCGTTCGCACCCGGTACGACCGTCCGTCGTGAGACGGTCTTCCTCACCGATGCACAGCTCCAGACTGCCCGGCGGCTGAGCGGTTCCGACTTCGAGGACAAACTCGTGATTCGCTATGCCGGAGTGAAGGACGGAAAGGTGATCGGCTGGGCCTATTTCGACGCCCACCGGGTGAGGACTCTTCCGGAGACGATCATGGTGCTCGTCACGCCCGACGGGAAGATCTCTCGCGTGGACATTCTCTCGTTCAACGAGCCGATGGATTATCTGCCGAAAGAGAGATGGCTCGAGCAGCTCGACGGGCACTCGCTCGACGACGAGCTTGCGCTCGACAGGGCGATCCGGCCGATCAGCGGCGCAAGTCTCAGCGGTCGCGCGATCGTTCGGGCCTCCCGGAAGATCCTGGCGATTCACCATGCCATCGAAGGAAACCGACCCGCGTCGCAGGGAGCCCGATGACCCGGCTGGAGGCGTGGTATCTCCACTTCACGTTCGCGGTTACCGCGGCGACCGGGGTCGTGTTCGCGTGGATGAAGTACTTCATGAAGACCGACGATCCGTTCGCGGTGGCCAACCATCCCGCACAGCCGTACATGCTCGACGTCCATGTGGTTTTCGCACCGCTTCTCCTCTTCGGGCTCGGAGTGATCCTCCACGATCACATCCTTTTCAAGAGGCAGCTGCCCCTGAAACAGAGGAGACGGAGCGGGCTCGCGGCGTTCTGGTCGATCGCCCCGATGGTGCTCTCCGGATACCTTCTCCAGGTCGGCACAGCAGAATGGCTGCGGAGCTCGATGGCAGTGCTTCACTGGATCACGGGGGGCGCGTTTCTCGCCGCCTATGCGGTTCACCAGCTCTCGAGGAAGCGCCCGAAGCGGGCCGCCTGACGCGACTCCCAGGAAACTGCTGAGGACGTCAAAAATTCGTCAGTCGCGACTACGGATGCGGCTGTTAAGTGCTAGCCTGTGAAATTACCCGGAGCGGTTCTGGTCCGAAGTACGAGGAGTTGGCCATGGATATTTCGAATGCGCGTTTCGCTTCGCCGGAGATGGGAGTGGGGGCGGGGGCGGGCTCGAACGTGGTCACCACTGATCGCTTTCAGCAGCTGCAGTCCGAGCTCGACGCACGAACTCGGCAGCAGACCGCGGTCGCGGAGCTCGGCCAGGCAGCACTCACTCGCGTCGACGTCTCACTGCTGATCGGGCAGGCGTGCGCACTCGCCGCCGACACGCTCGCAGTCGACATCTGCCGGATGCTCGAGTGGTTGCCCGATCGTCAGCGCCTCGGGACCCGAACGATCATCGGCTACCCTCATCATGAATCGGAGTCGGAAGTCGACTCCGAGGCGATCTTCACGTTCGAGTCGAGCGAGCCGGTCGTATTCGACCGTCTGTCCGAGGAGACGCGGTTCAGCGGAGAGCCGATCCTCGGCCCCGCCGGAGTGGTCAGCGGGATGAGTGTGGTCCTCCCCGGACGTACCGGACCTCTCGGAATCCTCGGTGCCTACAGCCGGAGTGAGCGCCATTTCAAGTCGTACGAGATCGAGTTCATGAAGTCGATCGCGAACGTCCTCGCCGCGGCGATCGAGAACAAGCGGACTCAGATCGAGCTGGCAGAGAGCCGCGCGCGGATCGAGCGTCGGGCGCAGCCCGGACGGATCGGAAGCTGGGCCTGGAGTCGGGGCAATCGCGTCTGGCAATGGTCGGATGCCATCTTCCGGATCCTCGATGCAGATCCGCAGCAGACGCTCACCGACTACGGGGCGTTTCTTGCGCACGTGCATACCGAAGATCGCAATGCGTTCGTGCGGATGATCGAACGGGCGTTCGTCGAGCCGGGCGAGTGGCTGCTCGACCATCGGGTGCTCACCGAGTCGGGAAGGGTTCTGGAGGTTCGGAGCTCGGTTCGAGGAGTCTTCGGTGCGGGCGCGACACCTCTGCAGATCATCGGCACGATCCACGAAAATCCGGAGAGCGATCCGGACGAGCGTGAGCGTGCGGGACTCGAAGCACTGGTCGAGCTCTCTGCGGCGGAATGGCGGATGGTGTGCGATACACTCGAAGCGATGGTGGTGGTGATCGACACGAACACCACGATTCTCCGGCTGAACGAGCTCGCGCGACGCGCACTCGGGATCTCGTTCGAAGAAGCGACCGGGAGTCAGCTGCCCTCCGCATCTCACGGCGAGCCGTGGTCGACCATGCGCCAGCTCGCGGCCGTGATCACAGAGACTCATCTGGGAACGAGTGCCGTCTGCCGTGATCCGCTCCGCGGGACGAGCTGGCAGATCGCTGCAAGAACCTTCGGGAGCCATTTCGTCTCGGATGAACGAATCGTATTGATCGCCCGCGACATAACGGACGAAGAGCAGCGCGAGCAGGTCCGCCGCGAAGCGGACGTTCTCGACGCCGTGACTCAACTCATCCGCGGACTCTCGCGAGAGTCCGCCGAGCCGATGAACCTGATCGGCGATCTGCTGAGCAAACGACTGCAGACGGTCGAGCTCTCCCCTTCCGAAGTCCGTCAGGCCCGCTCTGCAGTGCACAGCATGTCCACGCTGTTTCGAGAGCTCGAAGAGTATGCCCGTCCTTTCGAGCTCGACCCCGGCGCGGGAGAGATCCGGATGGTGGTGGAAGGTGCGATGCGGGAGCTGGCGGGAGCGGCCCGGATTCGCGACATCGATCTTCGCCTCAGGATCGTCCGCGGAAATCCCGCAGTGATGATGAACCGCCTCCGCCTCCACCGGCTCTTCAAGCACATTCTGGAGATGTTCATCGAGCGGACGAACGAAGGAGCGCGAGTCGACATCGTCATCGCGCCCGTCGAATGGCGAAAGGAAGAATGGACCAGCGTCACCGTCAGTACGAACGCCTTGATCTTCACCGATCGCGAGCTTCGCTGGTCCCTCGACCCGAACCTTCTCCATCTCGATGGAAGATCCGGACTCGGTTTTTCCATCGATCAACGGATCATCGACGAGCACGGAGCGTCAATGACGGTGATGAACCGGAAGACCGACGAAGTCTCGTACGTGGAGATGAAGTTCCGGCCGTTCGGTCCGCGGGGTCTGGTCCGCTGAAGAAGAGTCAGGAGTCTGGGTTCACGTTCGCGGCGATCCGCGAGCCGCGCTCGCAATCGCTCACCGGTTCACTTCCTCAGATGCGCAGCCTCGCTTTTCGCCCAGTCGCAGAGAATGGTCCGATCCGTTTCGCTCAACCGAGCGGAACGATGCATGGGGAGATACGTCGCCGGAGGCATGTCGCCGCTTCTGACCTCGCGGCAGATCGCATCGAGCTTCTTCGCGAGCTTCTGATCCGGGTAACCACCCCACTCCGAAAAGGAGAGCTCCCCCCTCCCTTCGCTCACGTCGTGTGCGACGAGCCACGAAACGGGAGCCACCCGGCTGTACCAGGGCCAGTGCGTGAGGCTCGAGTGGCAGTCGTTGCACGAGCGCGCGAGAATCGAAGCGACGGGGGCGGGCACCTGCAACTTCGCAGGATGGCTCTTCACCTGGTCGACCGGGGGATTCGAGCGGACGGGACGAATGAACTGAATCAGAACGAAGACCACCACGAGCGCCAGTACGACTTTCACGATTTTCATTCGCCTCTACCTCTCCCGGACCACGTACTGCGGAGCTGGAATGATTATTCTAATCCGGATCAGCTCGACGGCGCTCGGGAGCGTGCCACGGGAGCGGAAGGGGCGGCCGGTGCCGCCCCTTCGAGATCAGGCTGATTCCGCTCAACGGGCCGTGGCAGATGCGGTATTCGAAGCCGCCGAACGATTGCCGGCTGCGTCGAATGCCACGACGTAATAGCTGTAGGTCTGCTTCCCCGCGACATTCGTGTCGTTGTAACCGGTATTGGTCGAGATGTCGATCCGGCTCCAGCCGCCGCCAGCCGAGCGCCAGATCTCATAACCCGCGACGCCGACGTCGTCAGTCGACGCACCCCACGAGAGTCCGATCTTTCCCTTTCCCCGCGCATTCGCCGACAACGACGAGGGCGCAGTCGGCGCCTGAGTGTCCGCGGTCGCATTGCTCACCGTCACGGTGACCAGCGGCGAGCTGCCGCTGTTCCCCGCCGCGTCGGTCGCTCGGGACTGCAGCACATGGCTGCCGTCTGCGACCATCGCCGTGTCCCAGCTCCAGCCGTACGGAGCGGTGGTGTCGGTCGCCTGAAGGGCGCCGTCGAGGTAGAACTCCACCCCGGTCACACCAACGTCATCGGTCGCGGCTGCGGTCACGGTGACCGTTCCGCCTACCGTCGATCCATCTGCGGGAGAGGTGATCGACGTGACCGGCGGCTGTGTGTCGCCTCCTCCGTTGTTCACCGTCACGGTGACGATCGCGGAGCTTCCGACATTCGCCGCCGCGTCATACGCACGCGTCTGGAGCGAGTGTGCTCCGTCCGCCCCGGTCGTGTCCCAGCTCCAGCTGTACGGCGCCACCGTGTCGGTGGCCTGAAGGACGCCGTCGAGATAGAACTCCACTCCGGTCACGCCGACGTCATCGGTCGCAGTAGCGGTCACGGTGACCGTTCCGCCCACCGTCGATCCATCTGCAGGATAGGTGATCGACGTGACCGGCGCCTGCGTGTCGCCACCACCCGGTGCATCGTCGATGGTGAAGCTGCGCGGGAGGTTTGCGGCGGAGAGCTCGTCCGGTCCTTCCGAGACGTTTCCATCCGCGTTGATGGTGTAGAGGTTCATCCCGTCCGTGGTGATGGTCACGTCACCGACGCAGTAACCGCTGTAGCTGGTCAGACTGCCGGCAGGGTTTCCCTCCTCCGTCTGCAGTACGAGCGCCGGAGGTGCGCTGATGCACGACGCTTCCGCCAGCAGCACATGGTCCACCACGTCGATTCGCGGAAGGTCCCACCCGCCGGACTGTCCATCTCCGGTCGCGATGATCGCCACGTCCGGTGCGGACAGATTCATCCAGTCGTCGTTGGTCGAGCTCTCGCTCCCGTGGTGGTTGACGTGAAGTACGTCGATTCCCCCCGTCGAGATCATCGGATGAGCACCGCCGGGAGAAATCGCCCGAATCACACTGCTCTCGACGTTCACCTGAGAGGTCGACCTGCCGGTGCAGCTCCCGTCATCACTCCCGCCGCCGAGGTCGGATGCCCAGAGAAAGTCGAACCCCCCGTACTGGATGAGAACTCCGATCGAGCGGTCGTTCTCATTCGACACCGGGACCGTTCCGCCACCGATCACCCGCCCGTTCGAGACGACGCAGGTGAGGAGTGCACCGCTTCCGAGTGGAATCTGATCGCCCGGATTCATCACCACCAGCGGTCCTGCCGTGGTGGTGGCGGCAGCCGCGTCCCATTCGGTTGCGCAGCTCGAGGAGTAGCTCGATCCGTTGTAGTAGTTTCTCCGGCGGACGTCGTAGCCGGCCTGCACCACTTCGTCGAGACCTCCGATGTGATCGCAGTGCTGATGCCCTGCGATGGTGTAATCGAGTCCGCCCGACGGCATGATCCCGGCCGACTCGAGATACGGAACGACCCGCCCGCTACCCATTCCCGTGTTCCCCGCCTCGAGGAGGACGGTGGTGCCGTCAGGTCCCTTCACGAAGACCGAGTCTCCCCAGCCGACGTTGATGTAACGGATCTCGAGCTGTTGCGCGAATGCTGCTGCGGTGAGGAAAAACAGACAGACCGCGACCGCGGTGAGTCCCGCAAGGCGTCTCATGCCCATGTGCGCTCTCCTTGTCGAAGCGTTCGTTGTTGGTGTTCTACGGAATGTAGAGCGATTCCACTCTAAGTGGATCCGAGGGCAAGGATTACGCCACGATGTGCATTTCCGGTAAGCCGAGGGATGTGAGGAAGTTGAGAAGTCGGGGAGAAGGTGGGGTCAGGTCAGAAGTTGCACCGAATGTCAGGAACTGACCCGGCTCGGGGTCAGAAACTACCCCGATCGCGCACTCGAAAAATCGGCGTGCGGCGTGCGCGTACCGGACTACTCGCCGCTGGAGCGAAGCGAGTCGACCTCGCCGATGAATCGGTTCAGCCGATCGAGAGTTCTCTCCCGTCCGAGTGCGACGGCGACGTCGAAGATCGGAGGCGATGCCATCTTCCCGGTGAGGGCGACCCGGAGAGGATGAATGTACTTCCCCGCTCCCAGGTTGCTCGACTCCGCGAGACCGCGAAGCACGCGCTCGGTCGTTTCGACGTCGAACGGATCGAGCGTCGCATACGCGTCCCGCAGCTCTTCCATCCGCGCCTTCAGCTCTTCTCCCTTCACGTGCTTCTTCACCGCGTCCGCCTCGTATTCGATCGCGACCGCGTCGTAGAAATACGGCACCACCAGCTCTGCGAGATCGACCAGCGATCGCGCTCTGGTCTGATTCAGCTTCAGAACGCGGATCAGATCGTCCCCCTCGGGAAGTGGGATGGAAAGAAAAGGACGGAGATGCGGCTCGAGCTGCTCCGGAGTCATCTTCTGCATGTACTGACCGTTGATCCAGTACAGCTTGTCCATGTCGAAGACCGCAGCCGACTTGTTGACGTCGGTCAGATCGAAAAGATCGATTGCCTCGTCACGGGAGATGATCTCCCGGTCCCCACTGGTCGCCCATCCGAGAAGGAGGAGAAAATTGAAAAGGGCCTCCGGAAGAATCCCGAGCTTCTGATATTCCTCCACCGATGTCGCCCCGGTCCGTTTTGAGAGCCGCTTCTTGTCCGGCCCCAGGATCAGCGGGACATGCGCGAAATCGGGGACGTCGGCCTCGAAAGCCCGAAACAGAAGGATGTGTTTCGGCGTGTTGGATAGGTGATCCTCGCCACGGGCGACGACCGTGACCTCCATGTCGATGTCGTCGACGACCACAGAGAGATGATAGGTGGGGTTTCCATCGCTCCGGATCAGGACGAAGTCGTCGATCAGATCCGCCTCGAAACGAACGTCGCCGCGGATCAGGTCGCGAAATTCGATCGGACCAGGCGAGACCCGGAACCGGATCACCGAGGGTCCGGAACGGCTGATGCCGTGCGCGGCGAGATCCCGGCACTTCCCCGAGTAACGGTACTGGTGACCTGCGCTCTCCGCCTCCAGCCGCTCCGCTTCCAGCTCCTCCACCGTGCAGTAGCAGCGATACGCCGCCCCTTTCTCGAGCAGCTCCTCGGCGCGCATCCGGTAGCGGTCGATGCGGTCGCTCTGGTAGATCGGCCCCTCGTCCCACTCGACACCGAGCCAGTGAAGTGAGCTGACGATCTGCTCCGCATGGTGCTGGCGCGAACGCTCGACGTCGGTATCCTCGATCCGGAGGAGAAAACTCCCGCCGTGCCGGCGCGCGTGAAGGAGATTGAAGATCGCGGTGCGCGCACCCCCGACGTGAAGGAAGCCGGTGGGAGAAGGAGCGAAGCGGAGTTTCAAAGGTCGGGACGACATGGCGCGGTGATGTTATGGAGGAGCCGCAGCAGCCGTCAAGCGAGGTTGTGGATTGCGGGCAATGAGGGGCGCGACCGGCCAGGACCCGGCCACTTCCCCGTTCCGAATTCGAGGCCATCGCTCGACACTGAACCTTTCCGCCCCTGACCTGTCACAATGGAGCACCGTGAACCGGAACCGCATGAAACACGGACAGCGCGGATTCACGATGGTCGAGATTCTGGTCTCGCTTCTGATTCTCGCGCTGATCGTCACGACCTCACTCGGAATCTTCTATGACCGGAGCGCCCGTCTTCGGCGGGCCGAGCAGACGATCTTCGCCTGGCAGGTACTCGGCGACGAAGCCGAGTATCTCCGTCACGTCGAATACGCCGGACTGACCGTCACGACGGCTCTTCCGTTTCAAACCGGCCAGAAGCTTCTCGCTCGGCTTCCGAACGCGAAAGCGACTCTCTCCATCGAGCAGACCGCACCCGATGTCAAGACTGCGCACCTGAGCATCATCTGGGAAGGGAAGTCCTCCCCCGTCACCGTGGACGTCATCCGGACCGACACCGGAGGCTCGAATCTGTGGTGAGGAGGTGCCGGGGGTTCTCGATGCTCGAGATCGTCATTGCGCTGGCGATGTTCGGTCTTCTCATCCTGATCCTGGCCGCTCTCGAGGCCGAAATGGTCCGGTTCGACCGCTCCATGCAGCTCGACTTCTTCACCCATCCCGACAGGAGCGCCGTGATCACCCGGATGCGGCGCGACGTCCTCGACACGACCGGATATCCCGACCCGTTCGACGAGTGGTCGCAATCACACACGGTGCTGATTCTCAGACTCTCGACACCACCAGCGACGACCGTCGTCTGGGACGTCTCCGAGAGCGGAACCGCGCGACGCATCGAATACACCGGTGCCGCGAAGAAATCGGCGTGGGCCGCATTCAATGTGCCGGCATTCACGTTCGACAGCTACGACATGCCCGACGGGAAGACGGCCGTCCGGCTGGAGGGAACCGATTCGAAAGGAGAGGTCATTGTCGACCAGGTCTTCACGCCGCGCCCGAAGTGATCGAGGGTTCGCCCTCGTGAGCGTGCTCGTCCTTGCAGTCCTCTACTTCGCGCTGATGGGACTGGTGCTGATGGAGTCGACGGCGAAGAGCCGTGAGGCTGCGGGTTTCCACAGCCGGATCGCGTCGGAGATCTTCGCAGAGAATGCGGCGGAGCTCGCGGCGAGACAAATGGTGAGCGGCTCGAGCCGGCACATTGACGTCACCACATCCGACGGAGTCCTGAAGGCCGACTTTCAGCGCAGCCCCAGCGGTCAGTTCACCCTTCGGGCGACGGCAACCTCGTCCGGTGTGGCGCCGACGAGCTCACATCTCGTGCTGCGCGGCCGGATCAGCGGGAGCAGCGTCGCGGTCGAAGCCGCCGAATACGGGCGGTGATATAAGAGTCGGTCAGACCAGTGATCCCGAAATCCACACCGTCGCGGATTCCGGGTCGCGGAGGTGAGAGAGTGCGACAGAAGATTTTCGTCCGCCGGTTCGCGCGTGCAGCCAGCTTCGCCATCCTGACCGTCGTCGCGACGGCCGCATTCGGAGCCGGCCCCTCCGGGGGAGAGATCGACCGGATCATCTTCGACTCCTCGAGTCCCGACATCATGTTCGCGATCGCGAGCGGAGGAACGGCCACGCACACCGCCGACACCCGGAGTGCCGGATACCTCTTTCGAAGTATGGATGGAGGACACACCTGGAGCCGCGCCAGCAATTTCACCATGGTCGATGCCGCGATCGATCCCGGTCATCACGCCTCTCTCTTCGCGGTGACGCCGCAAGACGTCTGGCGTACGACCGACCGCGGCAACACGTGGCGGAGAGTGGGATACACCGGCTCGTCGAGACAAACCTCGATCATCATCGATCCCCACGACTCCGCGATCTACGTCGGCGCCGATTGTGAGGCGGTCTTCAAGTCGAGAGGAGCTGCATCCTTCGCGTCGGACGCCGGGGTGTTCCGGAGCTACGACGACGGCGTCCACTGGATCCACCTCACGAACGAGCTCTGTACCACCGGACTGACGCTCGATCCCTCCGGTTCGATCTGGGCCACCAGCACCGCCGCGATCGCCGGGACGCTCCACAGCGACGACCATGGCGAGAGCTGGCAGGCGCTCCCACAGACCATGCAGTTCGACCGTCTCGCGTTCAGCCCCGCAAACGCGAACCGGATTTTCGCGAGCTCGAACGGGGATCACGTCCTCTACCGGAGCGACGATCGAGGCACCACCTGGACCGCGATCGATCAGTCCGTCGCCTCGTCGGCCGGACTTCCGGCGGGCATCGCTGCCGACCCTTCGAACGCCGACCGGGTGCTGGCAGCAACGAGCGGTGGTCTGTACCTCAGCGCGGATGCCGGAGAAACGTGGACCCGGCTCGCCGACCGGCCGATGTTCGACGTCGGCATTCATCCGCAGTGGAAGAACGTCGTCGTCGCGGGGGCGAAGGACGGCCTTCTCTACAGCAGTGACGGCGGAGCGACCCTGACCGATTCGACCGGCGTGGTGGCGTCCACCATCACCTCGATCAGCGCTGACCCGGCGGATCCCGATCGCATCCGCGCCGCGACCATTCAGGGAGACGTGTACGGTTCGAACGACGGAGGAATCTCCTGGACCCGGCTCACGCCGGCACTCGCTTACGACATCACGTCGATCGCCACCGCGCCCGACTCGTCCGCGATCTTCGGCGTCTCGTACTACCGCGGCACGTACCGGAGCAGCGACGGAGGTGCGACCTGGGATCTCGTCCGTCCTGCCCCGTCCGGCCCCCTGCTCACCGTCGCGGTCGATCCCAAAGATCCCTCCATCGTCTGGACCGGCGGATTCGTGGTCGAGAAATCGGAGAACTCGGGCGACAACTGGTACCGCGTTCTGTTCGATCCCTTCTCTCCCGTAGTTCACTCGATCGCGATCGATCCTCTCGATACGAGGAACGTCTATCTCGGAACCGACCGCGGCATCTATCGGAGTACCAACAGCGGCGACGACTGGGATCGCACCAGCGACTCCGGAATCTCGGTCATCGCGATCGCGGTCGACCCGAAGGAGCCGGCACACGTCTACGCGGCCGCATCGGTCTCGGTCAATGGCTCGCTGCAGCGACGTCTCGTGACCAGTGGAGACTGGGGCGTCACGTGGAAGGTCACAGACTTCCCTGCATCGGCGGTCGCGGCCAATCCGCTCACCGGGCAGATCTACGCCGCGATCGACGGGAGCGGAATCTACCGCTCGGGTGATCATGGAAGGACCTGGGGGTCGTTCCTCACCTGGGCCGGTTTCCCCGAGAGCGTCGCGACACTCGCCGTCGATCCCGCAGGGAAACGCCTCCTCATCGGCAGCGTCAGCCGCGGTGTCGAGATCAAGAGCCTCGTGGAGACGGCGCGAAGGCGGGGCGTGCGCCACTGAATGGTGCGGCTTCTTCGGATGACGGCCGACCGGCCACGCTCCGTCACGGCCGAAGAACCGCAGTCTTTCGCATCCCCCGACAGAGGGATACGCAGCTTTTCGATTCTTCGATATAGTCGGCAGGTTCGGTGCCTGCGGCCCATCCCGATTCGGACGGCACCGGCTGTCTCTGCTGGTCAGTTCTTCCCTGGGAGCTCTGTATGGACGACAACGATTCGATACGGGCGGCGGAGTGCCGCACCGCCAGGCGGTTCCTGATTCAGGGACCCGTCTCCGCCACGTTCAACGGTTCTTCAGTCGCGCTGGTGAACGTCGCCGCCGGAGGCGCGCAGGTCACTCATCTCGATCCGATCAAGCTCGGATGCACCGCGGTGCTGCGTCTTTCGTTCGGAGCCGGCGAACAGCATCAGATCCGCTCGGTCGTGGTGTGGAGCCGGCTGTCACATGAGATCGATTCGAAGGGAAAATTCCTCTATCACTCGGGGTTGCGATTTTCCGAAGAGTCGAACGCGTCTGCCGGCTTCATCGGCCGGATGATCCGGGCAACCGGTGTCCCGGAGATGGGGACGCTGGAGAGAAAACTCCAGTCGATCGCGGAACGACGAAAGCGTCAGGAGAGTCTGCCGCGCCCGATCGTCGCGACCGCGACGGCTCTGAACGAAGAACCGTCCGAATCCGATCTCGAGAAGATCGATTCGGCTCGTGAGTTTCTCCTGTCGAATCCCGATGCGGCACAGAAGTGGTACAACCGCGCCCGCTATTCACTCGCCGCGCGGATGAGAACCGACGGCGGGCAGAAACCGCTGCCGTACCGCCACGACGTCCTCGCCTGCTGGGAGATGCTCGGCGGAAAGATCGAGCTCTCGCTCATCGCGCGCGTCTTCGATCAGCACTGATCGGCATTCCCGCTGACCCGCATTTCTCACACCATCTCGTCGCGAGCTTGCCGGGCAGCGAAGGATCCCCTCTCCGAGGGGCGCCACGGCTCCCGCCGTGGCCCTGGCAGATCGCCTTCAGAACGCAACGAGACGACACCTGCGGCCGATGCGCAGTAACTCCGCGCATCGGCTCTGTGAACACCCACAGTGCCCCTTAAGTTCGGGCCGTTGGGGCTGAGAGTACGAGCCGGATGGCGAAGTTCTCGATCGCGATCCGCCCGCAGCTGCAACCGGCATCTCCTTCTCACCGCCCCTCGCGCCACGCTCGGAGGATCGCGTCGGCGGAGCGGTCGATGTCCTCGTCCGTCGTCGACCAGTTGGAGACGGAAATGCGCATCGCTCCCTTCCCGTGCCACACCGTCCCCCCGAGCCAGCACGTCCCTTCCTGCTGGACGCGGCGGATCACCTCGCGTGTGAGCTGATCCCCCGCTTCGTCATTCTCCCCCTCGAAACGGACCAGTACCTGGTTCAACACGACGTCATTCAGGATCTCGATGCCCTTTTCCTCCCCGAGCCGCTTCGCAATCCGCGATGCTTGATCGCAGTTCCTCTCGATCATCGCCACAACACCTTGACGGCCGAGAGTTCTGAGTGCGGTGTAGACGGTGAACCCTCGTCCCCGACGGGAGAACTCGGGTCCCCATTCGAACGGATCGCGCTCGGCGTTCTCCGCATGCTCGAGATACGCCGCCTTGACCGACATCGCGCCTCGCTGCGCATTGCGGTCCGCGACGATCGCGATGCCGCAGTCGTACGGGACATTCAGCCATTTGTGCGCGTCTGTCGCCCAGGAGTCAGCGCGCTCGAATCCCCGAAGCAGATGGGCTCTCGAAGAAACCACGGAGGCCCACAATCCGAACGCACCGTCGATGTGGACCCACGCACCGCGGGCGTGTGCGATCTCCACGATCTCCGAGATCGGATCGAACGATCCGCTGTTCACGTTTCCCGCCTGTGCACAGACGATGGTCGGTCCTTCCAGTCGCCCGAGCACCGACTGAAGGTCGTCCGCTCGCATCCGACCCTCATCGTCGGTCGGAACCACCTTCGCGCCCTCGAGGCCGAAACCGAGCATGCGGAGCGAGGTGTGAATCGTCACGTGGGCTTCTTCACTGATGACGATGTTCACTTTCGGCGCACCCTGGAGTCCATTCTCTTCGACGTCCCATCCGATACGCCGCAGCACCGCATGGCGCGCCGCAGCAAGGCAGGTGAAATTCGCCATCTGGCAGCCGGTGACGAATCCGAGGCCCGCAGTCGCGGGAAGGCCCAGCAGTTCGAGAACCCAGCGCGCAGCGGTCTCCTCCGCCACCGACATCGCCGGACTCGTCGCATAGAGACCCGGATTCTGGTCCCAGACGGAGGTCAACCAGTCCGCCGCGATTGTGGCGGGAGTCGACCCGCCGATCACGAATCCGAAATACCGCGGTCCTGCCGAAGCAACGATCCCGCGGTCCATCGCTTCTGCGATGGAGGCGATCTCCGCCACCGGATCGGTTCCCTTCTCCGGCAGATCGCCACCGAGCGCCTCACGCAACTCGCCGAGCGAGGCTGCAGCGCGCACCGGCCTCGACTCGAGACTGTCGAGAAAGCGTTGCGCCTCCTGCCGCGCCCGGTCGAGAACGCGCAGGGTGATGGCGTGGCGCTGTTCTTTCAGTCTCTCCGTCATGATCCGTCTCCTCCTGAGGGCCGCAATCCCGGAATCCTATATCAGGACGGGATGAACGATCGGCGCCCTGCCCCAACCGGCACCGATCCGTGGCAAACTTTCCGGATGGCGAATGAGCAGCTTCCGCTCTTCCCCGCCGCTCCGTCCCGGAAAGAAGGGCTCGGACTGGCGGCGATTCCCGATTCACTGCAGTCGATCGCTTCGCGCATTCCGCGCAGCATCCGGCTCGGAACGTCCTCCTGGTCGTTTCCGGGATGGAGAGGAATCGTCTGGGACCGCCCCACAAACGTCCGCTTTCTCTCCCGGCAGGGACTCGCCGTCTACTCACGACACCCGCTCCTTCGCGCCGTCGGAGTCGACCGGACCTACTACACCCCCGTTTCCGCGGACGTTCTGGCCGGATACGCATCACAGGTCCCCGGCGATTTCCGCTTCCTCGTGAAGGCGGCGCGTGCATGCACATCTCCCGAGCTACGAACGGGAACGGATGGACCGCCAGCTCCCAACCCGCACTTTCTCGATCCCGGCTGGGCGATCGAGCATGTCGTGACTCCCTTCATGGAAGGAGTAGGCGATCGCGGAGGACCTCTCGTCTTCCAGTTCCCTCCTCTCGGATCTCATTTCACCCGCGACCCGGCGCGATTCATCGCGCATATCGCCGCGTTCCTCTCCGCCCTTCCGAAAGGTCCATGGTATGCGGTGGAGATCCGCGATCCGGAGCTTCTCACCAGTGACTATGCCGGCGCACTTTCCGTGGCCGGCGCATCTCATTGCGTCAACGTGCATCCTCGCATGCCGCCGGTGGGCGAGCAGGCGGAGATCGCGTCGGAAGCCGTCGCCGATCGCCTGGTCATCCGATGGATGCTGCACGGAGGAATGATGTACGAGGAGGCGAAGGAGCGTTACGCGCCGTTCGACCACCTGGTCGACGAGGACTCGGATACCCGTGACGCGGTGGCGCGGCTCGCGACGACCGCCGTGACCCGGGGAGGGGAAGTCATGATCGTCGCCAACAACAAGGCCGAAGGAAGTGCTCCTCTGACCCTCTTCAAGCTCGCCGAACAGATCGTCGGCTGAGGGATAGGCTCACGGCGAGTCGCAGACGGCACTCTCAGAGCAGGTGATTGTTCTCCGCCGTAAAGCGTTCGAGCTCGTCGAGCGGAAGCGGACGGCTGAAGTAAAACCCCTGGATCTGATCGCAGCTCTGCGATTTCAGAAAAGCGAATTGGGACTCGGTCTCCACACCTTCGGCAACCACCTTGAGCCGGAGGCTGTGGGCCATGGAGATCACCGCCGTGGCGATCGCTCCGTCGTTCGGGTCGTCCGCGATTCCTCCCACGAACGACTGGTCGAGCTTCAACGTGTCGATCGGGAACTGTTTGAGATAACTGAGAGACGAGTAGCCGGTTCCGAAGTCGTCCATAGAGATGCGGACTCCGATCGACTTGAGCTCGCGCAGGATGTGAATGGTCCGCTGCGCGTTCTGCATCGCGTTACTCTCGGTGATCTCGAGTTCCAGCTGTGAAGGATCGAGCCCCGTGTCGTCCAGGACCGAACGAATCACCTGAACCAGGTCGGGCTCCGAGAACTGGCGTGCAGAGAGATTCACTGCCACCCCGATCGGAGCGATCTTCTTCTGCCAGGCTCGAGCCTGGCGGCATGCGGCGAGAAGGCACCAGTGACCCATCGGGACGATCAGA
This sequence comes from uncultured Acidobacteriota bacterium, assembly GCA_963741955.1. GTDB lineage: Bacteria > Acidobacteriota > Thermoanaerobaculia > Gp7-AA8 > Gp7-AA8 > CAVUKB01. The sequence continues at coordinate 400,639 of CAVUKB010000007.1, read as the reverse complement.
CCGCTCGCCTCTGCAACCGGCATGAAGTGGGCCGGAAGGAGGAGACCGAGCTCCGGATGCCGCCACCGGATCAGCGCTTCGACCGCACGGATCTTCATCCGTTTCACGTCGATCAGCGGTTGGAAGAAGAGGACGAACTCCTCTTCCCTGATCGCCCTTCGAAGCATGTTCTCGAGCGCAAGGCGTTCGAGAGCGCGGGCATTCATCGCCGGGGTGTAGAGCTGGTACGTGTCCCGGCCGTATTCCTTTGCGCGGTACATCGCCGAGTCCGCATTCTTGATCAGAGTCTCGGTATTCGCACCGTCGGCGGGAAAGAGACTGATGCCGATCGAAGTGCTGACGAAGAGCTCACGCTCGCCGACCTCGAACGGAATTCGGATCGTTTCGAGCACCTTCTGCGCGACCTTGGCCGCATCTTCCGCCCGCTCGATGCGCGGCAGCAGGAGCGTGAACTCGTCTCCCCCGAAACGGGCGACGGTGTCCTCCGTCCGTACGCAGCGCCGGATACGCTCGGCCACCGACTTGAGGAGTGCGTCGCCGACCGAATGTCCGAGGGAATCGTTGATGTCCTTGAATCGGTCGAGATCGAGAAAGAGGATTGCGAAGCCCTCCCGATGCCTCTCGGCATGCGCGATCGCGACGATCAGACGGTCGACGAAGAGCGTGCGATTCGGGAGTCCGGTCAGCGAGTCGTGGTAGGCGAGGTGCTCGATCTCGTTCGTCGCCAGTACCGCTGCCTCACGCTCGTCCTCGAGCAGCGAAGTCACCATCCCCAGCCCGAGCAGACCCTGGAGGAGAAAATCGAGAAAATTCAGGTAGACCGAGAACTGCAGCGGTGCGCTCAGGAAGAGTGCGGATGCCGCGATGACGAAGTAATGAAGATATTCCAGTGAGTAGGCGAACAGCGTGGCTCCAACCAGCACGAATCCGAGAGCCTTGGTACGCCCGCGGCGAGACCTCCAGACCCACCACCCGGAGATGGCGAAGATCACCACTGCGAAAAGCGCCCTCACTCCGACCCGGGAGAAGAAACGGAGCTCCATTCCCCGCTCGCTCGCCGTGGTGATGAACAGGAGGGTGAGCGCACCTCCGATAACAGCGAAGAACACCGGAAGCCAGAGACTGATCTTCAGCTTCACGGGCCGCCGGGTGGTCAGCTCGTAACAGCCGAACAGAAGCCACACCATCTCGAGGTAGCCGGCAACGCCGGCGATGAAACTGAGCACCACCGTCGTGCTCGACACTCCTGCCGCCTGGCGCTCGAGGAGAGAGAGGCCCGCGCTGAGGTGGTAGAGCCCGAGAGCAAACCAGCTCCACGACCAGTAGAGGAGATAACGGCGACCATAGTGCCGGTAGAAACTGACCAGCAGAATGGCGACCGCCGCGGCCGCAGCCGCCTGGCCGAGAAACGTCGCAAAAACCGTCAGGTTGAATCCGCCCATGGATGTCCGGGTGAAGGATACGTGAGCCGAGCAGGCGCAACAACTGTCCTTAGGTAGGGGAGCTTCCGAACGTGCACGGATCGGCCTTCAGGCTTAAGATCGGAACATGAGCCGAATTCTGCGCCGGATCGCACCACTCTTCGCCGTCGCACTCGCGGCCGCCTGCGCGATTCCGATCCCCCTGAATCCCTATGGGCTCCGGGTCGTGCGGGATCCCGGAAGTTACGAGCTCCTGGCCGAACGTGAACCCGATCGCAGACTGGTCAACCTCGAAACTGCCATTCCAGGAATCAAGCTCGACGTCCGATACGCGACGCCACACAACTTCATGAAACACGTCCTCTATCCCGTCGCCCAGGTCTGGCTGCGGCGTCCTGCAGCCGCCGCACTCGCAGACGTCGAACGGGAGCTCGCGCAAAAGGGTCTCGGGCTGAAAGTATTCGACGGATATCGTCCGTACCGCATCACGGTGAGAATGTGGGACGAGATTCACGATTCGCGCTACGTCGCGGATCCGAAGGAAGGCTCCAGACACAACCGCGGAGCGGCGGTCGACGTCTCGCTGATCGATCTCGCTACGGGAAACGAGCTGGTGATGCCGAGCCCCTACGACGACTTCACCGAGCGGGCACACAGCGACTACCAGAATCTCCCCGAGGATGCCCTCCGGAACCGGGCCCTGCTCGAAGATGTGATGAAGCGACACGGTTTCACGCAGCTTCCGACCGAATGGTGGCACTTCGATTTCCGCGGATGGCCTCAGTTCGACATCCTCGATCTCCCCATCGAGAGCCTCTCGGGGCTCGAGCCCGCCGGGGCAGTCTCTCCTCATCCGTGAACTCCATCCGCTCCACACCGGCAGTCTGATCCGTGACGCGACGGACTCCTCCGCCGGTCCTTCCCGCGCACGCCACTTGCACAATTTCGGGTGCAGTTCACTGCGTGAGCGAGGTGCGCCCCGCCGGCCCGCGCAGCGGGAAAGGAGGAAAGAAAAATGGCAGAAACAACGACTTACACCGAGCGGCGCGCTCAAGTCATGACCGCGAGCGGGCTCGATGTTCTTGCCGGGATCTGGCTCCTGATCAGTCCCTTCGTGATCACGTTCCGCGGACTCCCGAATGCCGTCACCAATGACGTGGTATTCGGAATCGTCGTGGCGGTGCTCGCCGCGATCCGGTTCTTCGGCGCTTACCGCGCTTCCTGGATCAGCTGGCTCAATGCTCTGATCGGACTCTGGATTCTGGTCTCACCATGGTTCCTCGGCTTCTCCATCGCACCCGAGGCGATGTGGAACAACGTGCTGACCGGAATCGCGATCATCATCCTCGGCGGATGGAGCGCTCTCGCCAGCGGTGCGACCGCAGGTGAGACCCGGACCGGCGTCTGACCGATCCTCCGGGAACGGCGGCCCGGGCAGAATGCCCGCGCCATCGCTCCCCTCAGCGGATGTGGCGTCAGGGGAAACCTCCCTGGCGCCCGCCGCGAACAGATCTCTTCAGGAGCTGACCAGCCGGTTCACCACCGGCCACGCAGAGTCTCTCCACTCCTGACCCATCAGAAGCCCCGCCGCCGCGAGATAGATCGTCATCTCCTGTCGTGGAAAGCGCGGAGCGAGCTGTTCGACCGCGGACTCGACCTTCTCTTCCGTCGGAGCCTCGTATTCGTCCACTTCGATGGCTCCTTCCTCGTGCGGGATTCCCCAGAAGTCGAGGAACGCGCCGAGCATCTCTTTCTTCTCGCGCGTGAGGTAAATCATCAGACCCATTTCGAGAGCGTCCTCGAACTCCGGAGAGCTCATCCGCGTCGCGAGCCAGGCGGCCTTCTTCTCCGCGGGGGCTTTCCGGATCGTCTCCTCACGGAAATGGAGCGCCTTCGCGAGGGTCATGATGGTGCGAATCCTCACATGATCCTCGGCGTGCTTCCAGAAGTACGTGAGCATCTGCGTCCGTGTCTCGGGATCGCAGAGCTCCGCAAAAATTCGTCGAGCGGTCCAGTCGGGTCGGTCGTTCATCGGCAGGTCTCCATATCGCCAGGGGGCGAACTTTCGGGCGTGAAGATTAGCAGAGAATCAGCGGAGTGCGGGCTTGCGAGTCCGCGTGGGCCGCGATCGCCGCGGCGAAATTCGAATTCGCATTCCATGGCGCGGTAAGCGAGGTAAGCGCGGACGCCGCGCGATGGCGGTACGTTGTTCTACCCCAGCGCGCGGTTCACTGACCGCAAAGCCATTCGCGCAGCTTCGACCAGCGGCGGGCGCTCCGGTCGTTGTGAACTGCGATCTCGATCGCTTTCCGCTGTCCGACCAGCACCACGAGCTTTCGTCCCCGCGTCATCGCGGTGTAGAGGAGATTCCGCTGCAGCATGGTGTAGTGCTGCGTCAGGATCGGCACCACCACCGCCGGATATTCGGACCCCTGCGACTTGTGGATCGTCGTGGCGTAGGAGAGCGCCAATGCGTCGAGAGCATCGAACGGGTATTCGACCCGTCGTCCGTCGAAGCGGACGTCCATCCGTCCTGCGGCGGGATCGACCGTCTCCACCAGGCCGGTGTCTCCGTTGAAGACATCGCGTTCGTAGTCGTTGACGAGCTGCATCACCTTGTCACCAACCGTGAAGCGGTTCCCATAGCGTTCCACGACGCCGACATTCGCCCCTTCCGGATTCAGCGCCGCCTGGAGCTGCTGATTGAGAGCGAGGACACCAACGGATCCCTTGCGCATCGGGCTGAGAACCTGGACGTCGCGACGCGGCTGAAATCCGAACCGCTCCGGGATTCGCTCCGCCACGACGCGGACCACCATCCGCGCGGCGTGTTCGGGGTCGCTCGCCTTCACGAAGAAGAAATCCGAGAGCGTACCGTCTTCCCTGGTATTCGCGAGATCCGGAACCACTCCTTCGTTCACCAGGTGGGCGTTGACGATGATCCGGCTCTCGGCCGCCTGGCGGAAGATCTCGCGCAACCGAATCACCGGGACCACTCCGGATCCGATCACGTCGCTCAAGACCTGACCCGGTCCGACGGAGGGGAGCTGGTCGACGTCCCCGACCAGAAGTAGGGCAGCGTGAGAGCGGATCGCACGAAGCAGGGCATCCATCAGTGGCACGTCGATCATCGAGCTCTCGTCGACGACCACGAGATCAGCGTCCAGCGGGTGCGATTCGTCGCGGTTGAATCGCCCTTCTACCGGATCGACTTCGAGCAACCGGTGGAGCGTCTTCGCCGTCCGCCCGGTACTCTCGCCGAGGCGCTTCGCCGCCCGTCCGGTCGGTGCGCCGAGCGCGACGTCGATTCCCTTGGTACCGAGAATCGAAAGGATCGCGTTGACGATCGTCGTCTTCCCGACTCCGGGCCCTCCCGTGAGCACCATCACCTTCGAGCGGAGAAAGAGACCCACCGCCTCGCGCTGCGAGTGGGCGAGCTCGAGCCCGATTTTCTTTTCCACCCACGGTATCGCCGCGCCGGGATCGATCGACGGCCACGGCGCGTCGCCGTTCAGCAGCCGGCGAAGGTTCGCCGCGATCCTCTGTTCGGCCGCACGCATCGCGGTGAGAAATACCGCCTCCCGCGAGCCGATCCGATCGATCACCAGTGTCCCTGCCGCGACTTCGGTCGCGAGCGCACTCTCCGCGATGGGCAATGGAATCTTCAGCTGCTCCTCGGCTCGGCGAAGGAGCTCCTCCCGCGGAAGAGCACAATGTCCCTCGCTCATCGCTTCGCTGAGAAGGTACCGGACGCCCGCGCGACCACGCTCCTCCGAATCGGGCTGAAACCCGAGAGTGAACGCGATCGCGTCCGCGGTCAGAAACCCGATTCCGCGGACGTCGTCGGCGAGGCGGTACGGATTCTCTCGAATGGTGCGTACCGCTTCATCGCCGTAGGTGCGATAGATCCGGGCCGCACGAGCCGGCCCGATGCCGTGGGCGTGGAGAAACACCATCACGTCACGCACGGCGCGCTGGCGGCTCCAGCTCTCGGTGATCTTTCTGAGGCGCCCCGGACCGATGCCGGGAATCTTCTTCAATTTCTCGGGCGTCTTCTCGATCACGTCGATCACGTCCGCGCCGAATTTTCGGATCAGCTTGTGCGCAAACGCCGGACCGATGCCGTTGATCATGCCGCTTCCGAGGTACTTCTCGATCGCGTCGGGATCACGAGGGAGCGAGACGCGGATCTCCTGCGCGTCGAACTGCTTCCCATGGACGGGGTCGACCTTCCACTCGCCGGAGACTTCGATGTTCTCGCCGACGTGGATCGAAGGCGTACGCGCAACCACCGTCGCATGCCGGCGCGATGGGAGGACGCTCACCTGCAGAACGGCGAACCCGTTCTCCGGGTTGTGAAAAGTGATCCGGTCGACGATCGCCGATAGCTGAGGCACCCCGCGATTGTAATGCGCGGACGGATCGACGCGGGGCCCCTCACTCCTCGAGCTCGAATCCCGAGCCCTCTCAGCGAAGGAAGGAGAGTGCAGAAGAGTGCACTATCTGCGGCCGTGTTTGTCGCCGGCCGTGCTCGGAATCGTGGTCAGACGGATCGCCTCGTCCGAATCCGGCGGCTTCTGTCCCTGCGGTTGGGAGCGTTTGAAGTACTGCTTCATCCGATTGTCACCCGAGGCGATTCGCTGGATCTGACTCCTCGGCCGGAGATTCTGATCGTCGTCATTCTTCATCGTTCTTCCTCACCTCGTGTTTCCGTTTGAGGTCTTCTTTCTTCGCCGTGTGCTGCGACTCGAAGAGCTTTCCGGAACTCTCGGCCTTGTGGGTACGGGCGACGTCGTCCGGAATGGTCAGGCCGCCTTCGCCGTGCCCGCGGCTCCGTTCTTCTCCCTTCTGATGCTCTTCCGTTCTCTGATTCTCGGTCGGACCACCCATGTTGTCCCGGTTTTTGGCCATCGACTTCCTCCTTCCCCTTCTTTCTTCCGCAAGAAGCGTTCCGCGCCCCGGGCGCGCGGATCCGGCCGGAGTCTTGCTGTACTCGGTGGAGGGAGGAGTTGAACATGTCGGACAGCACGAACAAATCGATTGCCGATCATGAAAAGAAGCGCGATCACCGGATCCGCTCGGATGCAGACGTGGAGCGCGACTTCGTCGAACGGGAAGAGGAGTCGCGCGAGGAACGGCCGGCACGACCGGAAGAGCGCAGAAGCGTGCCGAACGTGGAGAAGGCGCCGCGGGAATAGCGGCGCGTTTCTTCAACGCTTCGCGGGAATGCGACCGTACCTCCGCAGGATCTCGACGGTCTCGTCGATCGGCAGCGCGTCGACAGTAATCCCATTGCCCGTGATGGTCGTCGCTCGGAGAAGCGAGTTGTCGATCGCTTCTTCGGTCGCTTCGATCGCCGCGAGAAAGAGCGGCGACATCGCATCGTTCGCCACCAGCTTCACGTGGCGGACCGCTCCCTCACCGACCCGGATACGCACATCCGGCGAAGTCGAGAAGGCGATGGCGTAGTCGCCGCTCCCGTTCGATCCGCCTGCGCCGGTGCGCGCGAGTCCCATGATCCCGCGGGCCGCCATCCGCTCGAGATTCCGTGCGTCGAGCGGCGCGTCCGTTGCGATCACGATCATGCATGAGCCGTCCGCGCGATCGGCACCCGCCCCAGCTCGATCGAGCTCTTCGCGCAACTCGTAACGGCCGAGCTCCTTCCCGACCGGCACGCCCGCGATCGACAGCACACCGCCGAAGTTGGTCTGTACGAGAACGCCCACGGTGTAGCCGCCCATCGACTCCGGAAGACGTCTCGACGCCGTGCCGATTCCTCCCTTGAAGCCGAACGCGATGGTCCCGGTACCGGCACCGACCGATCCTTCTTCGATCGCGCCGCCGCGCGCGTTCCGGATCGCAGCGAAGACTTCTTCTTTCCCGACCGGACGCGAGCGGATCTCGTTCAGGCGGCCGTCGTTCGTCTCCCCCACCACCGGGTTGATCGAACGGACGTCTTCGTTCCCGGGAAGTGCGAGCATGTAATCGATCAGAGCGTCGGCGACCTTCGGCACGTCGAGAGTGGAGGTGAGAAGGATGGGCGTCTCGATCTCGCCCAGTTCCCGAACCTGAGTGGATCCCATCAGCTTGCCGAATCCGTTTCCGACGAAGATCGCTCCGGGAACTTTCTCTCGGAAGAGATTCCCGTCGTGCGGGAGAATCGCGGTGACCCCGGTGCGTATGTTCTCGCCGCGGATGAGGGTCACCTGGCCGACTCGAATGCCGCCGACATCCGTGATGGCATTGAGAGGTCCGGTCGGGAGAACACCGACCGTCACGCCGAGATCTCTCAGTCTCGGGCGTTCGTTGGCTTTCACTGCGCCCTCCGTCTGTACCGCCGAGATCGCCGCGAGGAAGAGAGACACGCCGAGCAGGAGCAACTCTCTTCGGTCTCTCTTCACGTTCGATCCTCTTCACCGCAGAGCCGCTCGATCACCGCGAGAAGAGTGTCGAGATCGTACGGTTTGGCCAGAAAGGCCGTCACCCTCGGGTCGATCGTCTCTTCGAGGCGCTGCACGTCTGCGTTTCCGCTCGACAACACGATCGGAAGCTGCGGCCAGCGCGAGCGGAGTCTGCGGCGGACCTCATTGCCGTCGAGGTCCGGCAGACGAAGATCGAGCACCACGAGGTCAGGTTCGAACCGCTCCACCAGGTCCTCCGCTTCTCCGCCCCGTTCCGCGACCGCCACGTCGAACCCTTCGGAAGAGAGGAGCTCCGACAGCCCGGCCGCCACATCGACGTCGTCCTCGACAAGGAGGAGTTTCCGAACTCTTCGCATGAAGAGACAATCCTATTCCTTCGAAGCTGGCGACGCCACAACGCGGGCCGGCGGAACCGGACCGGATTCGTTCGGTCGAGTCCGCATCGGCCCTTCCGCGCTGCAACGCTCGCGCAAACGTTTTCTCCCCCGCCATTCCGGGCCGGTGGATCCTTCTATACTCGATCGATGCAGGCAAAGATGCTCGCGATTCTCTCGTTCCTCGCGCTCCTCGCCGCAGCGGGAGCGCGGGGCGGAACAGCGCCTCCTTTGATTCCCGGCTCGCTCATCGAAGGATTCCACTGCAGCTCCGACCCCACTCAGAGCTACACGCTCTATCTGCCATCGGCTTACGACGCTTCCCGCCAATGGCCGGTGCTTCTCGTCTTCGATCCGCGCGGGAGGGGAACCCTCGGCGCGGAGCTTTTCCGCCCCGCCGCCGAACGCTTCGGCTGGATCGTCGTGAGCTCGAACGACACACGCAGCGACGGACCATGGGAACCGAACCAGAGGGCGGTGAACGCACTCTGGCCGGAAGTTCACACCCGCTTCCGCTCCGACCCGCAACGGATCTACGCCGCCGGCTTTTCCGGAGGCGTGGCTGTGGCGTGGGGAGTCGCCGGAGCGACCGGACAACTCGCGGGGGTGATTGCCGCGTGCGGACGGATCGCGGAGGGACTGGCTCCGGAGGTCTTCAACTGCCCCATGTTCGGTACCACCGGCGATGCGGACTTCAACTTTCTCGAGATGCGGGCGATGGACGATCTGCTCGAGCGGAGGGGAATCCCGCATCGTCTGGAGGTATTCGCCGGCCGTCACAGCTGGATGCCGCAGGATCTCGCCACCGAAGCAGTCGCGTGGATGGAGCTGCAGGCGATGCGTCGAGGCTCGGCACCACGCAACGAGGCGATGATCGCCCGTTCGTACGTCGCTGAGCTGATGGCCGCCCGCGAAGCTTCCGACGGCGAACGCGCAATCGACACGTGGCGCCATTTCCGCGCCATCGTCGGCACGTACGAGGGCCTCTGCGACGTCCGTGAGGCGAAGACTCGCATGGAAGGTCTGGAACAGGATCCACGCGTTGCCGCCGACAGGAAAGAAGAGCGTGACTGGGACCGGTTCGAGCGCGACGAGCAGCAGCGTCTCGTCCGCTTCGTGGCGGACGTGCGCGGACATGAAGCCGTCACTCCCGGGTCGGCCATGCGGATGCTCGATCTGGACCGACTCTCGGAGCTCGCACGACGCGACGATTATGCCGGATCGAGCGCGACGCGGGCACTCGAAGAGATCTTCGTGCAGTGCGCGTTCTACCTCACACGCGACTTCCTCGCCGCAAAACGGTACGACCACGCGCTCCTGGTGCTCGAGATCGCACTGAGGATCCATGGCGACGCGCCATTCGCCTGGTACAACACTGCTTGCGCCGAGGCGCGTCTAGGCTGAAGTTCCCTGGGGCTATAGGCAAGGATCCGCTGTAAATTCAGGGAGATAGGCAGGAATATGCGTGCAGGCTTCTGTCTACAAGTGGATGGACTTGAGCAGATCGAAGGCGCGCTGTTGAGTTAGGCCTGGGGTGGTGACGAGGTCGAAGGTGGACTCGTCGTTGGATGCGCCCGGACGGCGAGCGGTGTTGCGGACGATGGTGCTCAGGTCTGCGAGCAGGGTCTGAAAGCTGTGGGCGGGAGTGCCGTCGTCGAGTACCTTCGAATGGATCTTATCGAGCGCTTTCGCTGATCGTTTTGCGGGAGCAACGGGATCACGGCTCGTTTTTGCCTGCTGGTCCTCGTCGGAGAAAAGCAGTGGGCGCCAGGCTTCCATCATGTGCCAGGCCACGTAGTAGGCCAGCATGCAGAGGAAGATGTGAGCCTTGACGCGCTCCTCGAGCCGGTGGCGGATGGGCCGCACCTGGAGATCGACAGTCTTCAGTGAGCGAAAGGCCCGCTCGACCTGACTGAGCAGCTTGTAACTGCGCACGACGTCGTCGGTGCCAAGAGTCTCGGCGGCCACGCTGGTCCTTACGACATAGAGCCCATCGAGGGAAGCCTCGCGCGCCACCTTGTCCGCGTCGATGTGGAAGTCAAGCCCGTCATCGCGAATGTCCAGGACAATGTGTTTGGCGACCTTGTACTTGTCGATCACCTTGCCGACGCGTACGCCAATGACGTCCTTTCCTTGGAGCTTGCCGTGCGAGACCATCCCTCGCACTTTCTCCAATTCCTTGAGCGTAGCCTCGAGGAGCGACTCGCGTTTGTGCGCGCGCAACCGGGCCAGATCCGCATTGCGACAGGCCACCAGTCGCTCGCCCGGGAAATCGGGATGGGTCATCTCGAAAAGATTGCGCGTGTCGAACAGCCCGAGCTGGATATGACCGGCGTCAACGAGCTTTTGAATCGTCACGCTCCTGAGGGCCGTAATCCAATCAATGCCGTCTCGCTGACGGAGATCATCGATTTGCTTCTGCGAGATCATGCCGCGATCGCCAACGAGAACAAACTTCTCGATCGTGAAGGTCTTCTGTAGTTTCTCGACCTGAGGCATCAATGTCCTGGGGTCACTGGTGTTGCCATCGAAGACACTCACTGCTACGGGGCACCCACGGCGGTCGGTCAGCAGTCCGTAGTTGACCTGAAGCTTGCCCTTCTTGCCATCCCGGTTGTGGCCGCGCATGGCGAGCGGGCAGCTCTCTCCCTCGAAATAGCTCGAGCTCAGGTCGTACAGGACCAGACCGCCCTTGGGCAGATGTCTCGCTGCGAGTTTCTTTTCGATTGCGTCTTGTCGGCCAAGCAGCCAATCGAGCGCGCCATAGAGGTCGTCTTCATCGGCATCGGTGACACCGAAGACTTCGGGAATCGTCGAGGTGTGCCATGACCGCACGGTGCTGAGCTTGCTGCGCGGGGCAAGGATACGAGCCGCCACCATGGCGAGGACCAGATCACGCTCGCGGCACGAGCGAGATGCAACGAGCGAAGCGAAGCCGAGTTGCTTGATTGCGATCTGGACGGCTTCGACATGACCGTGATGGACCGATCGAATGATCTCGAACAGCTCGGCGATCGGGGCGAGCCTCTCGCCCTTCAAGATTCTGCGAATCGCGTCGATCTGATCGGCCGGCAGGGCCGAGAGATTGGCCAGCGTGCGTTTTCGGACCTTGGCCCCCACCCGGTAGGACTCGCGCAGCAGGACGGCCGGGGCCGAGTTGCGGTTCGGCACGATGTCGATGTGCATGGCCACAGTATGCCAGTACTATTCACACCTGTCAATGCAGTAATCACACTTACATGGCTACATTCTTGCATACAAATCGAGGTCATCTTCAAGAAAACACAGCACTTCTCTGCGAAAACCCCCGGGAACTTCAGTCTAGGCCGTTCCGAAAAGGCGCTCGACGCTCTGGAAAGGGCGGTTTCACTCGGTGTCTCCGATGCAGGCGCGATCGGACGCGATCCCGACCTCGCATCGATCCGCAAAGAGCCGCGCTTCCGGGCGCTCCTGCAGCGGCTGGAGGGAGCACAAGCCCCGAACTGACGCCCTCCCGCAGCCACTCTCACCTGCGATCGCGCCTCCACCGGCGAATGCGGAGTCCCGGGATCGCACCGGCTCATCCCCGTAACCGTAATGATCCGGGGTAAACCTTCCCCTCCCCGTTTCGTACAGAAGGGTATGAGAAGCCTCCTCAGAACACTCGCAGCAGTCTGTGTGGTGGTCTTCACCACCGCGCCGCTGATGGCCGCCGACCTCTGGATCCACCTCCGGGTGGAGGAGACGCGCTGGGATGGCCATCCGAAGACCGTCAACGTCAATTTCCCTCTTTCGGCCATCCAGCATGCGCTACCCCTTATCCCGAAGGAATCGGGGGATCGCTGTGAGATCCACACCCGCAACGGCCACGTCGAAGGGGCCGATCTGCGCCGCGCGGTCGAAGCGGTCCGCAACCAACCCGAAGGAACGGTCGTCACTCTCGACGACGATGCGTCGGTCACACGCCGGGGCGAATGGATCGAGATCACCGGCAGGAGTCACCACGACGGACCGGCGACGATCACCATGCCATGGGCACTCGCCGCGGCACTCACCAGCGCACCCGGCGATCACGTGAATCCGCAGGCCGCCGCGGCAGAGATGATCCGTCGCGGAGCCGGCCAGCTCCTCACCGTGAGATCGGAAGACGCGACGGTCCGGATCTGGATCGACGACGCGATGACCGCAACCGCTCCGGCCATCGCCAGCGGAGCAAAGGAGAGCCAGCCATGACCCGCGCCGCGAAAACCGCACTCATCGCCGTCTTCGCCGTTCTGATTCTCGGGGCTGTCGCCATCACCGCAGGAGCGTGGGCCGTCTACAACGCGGTCACGGGTCCCGGCGCAATGCGGGTCCACGTCACCGACCACCGTTCCGGCGACCGGGTCGCGATCTCCCTCCCCAGCGGAATCGTGAACACCGTGCTCCGGCTCACACCAGTCTGGGGGATCGACGTTCACGACGACGATGTCGAACAGTGGGGTCCCGCACTCCAGGCCATGGCTGCGGAGCTCGACCGCATTCCCGACGCCGTGCTGGTGGAAGTGCACGACGGCGACCAGCACGTGCAGATCTCAAAGCGCAATGGAGGACTGATGATCGACGTCACCAGTCCCGACGAGGAAGTTCACGTCCAGTTGCCGCCCGAGACGATGCGCATCGTCGGGCGGAAGATCGCACGGCTGCGCTTCTGACGCTGGAGTGCGGATTCGAAATCCGCCGCGGAATTCGTGTTCGGAGCGAACCGAGACGAATTTCGTCGCAGAAGCGAAGTCAGCACTCGCCCTACGCTCCGCATTCGTTCCCGGGAAGTGCGGGCGACGTGGCGTCATCGCAGCGCCGAATCCCAGTTCTGGACCAGCATCGCGGCTCCACCCGCCTGATCTGCCGGAACGCGAGCGAGGAAGTGCATCCCATCGCGGCTGACCCCAAGGCTTCGGCTGTTGGTATTGACGGTGATGCTGAACAGTCTCTGCGGCGCGCCGAGCCGGACCGATCCTCCGTCGAACGAGACGCTCACCGCATACATCGAACCGTCCGCGCCGAGGTAGAGAATCTCTTTCCCCTCACCTCCCCACCAGCAGTAGAGGGCGCTGTTGTCACCGGAGACCTGCCATTTGCCGCCGGGACCGGGATAAGGGGTGACGAAGACCGCTCGGCCACCGCTCCAGATCGAGACGTAGGCGATCCATTTTCCATCGGGAGAGAAGTGTCCGTCATTCTGCTGACCTGACCCTCCGATGACCACGAACGGTTTTCCGCCCGCGATCGGGATTCCCATCACATCTCCCTCTCCCGGCTTCTGTTCGTCGTACAGCAGGATTTTTCCATCCGGCGAGACGTCCGTCGGACGGATTCCCACCTTTCCCTCGAGGAGAGACCGCTCGTTCGAGGAGCCGTCCACCGGCTTGATGTAGAGTCGATTCCTTCCCGCCCCATCCAGACCGGAAAAGATCACCTCCCTGCTGTCGGGAGTCCAGACCGGAAAGTCGGCGGTGGTCGCATCAACATATGAGAACCGCGTCCGCACCTTCCGTTCGAGGTCATAGAGGTAGAGGGCTCCCTTCGGATCTCCGACTCCGATGGCAAGAGTCTTCCCGTCGGGCGCGATGGCGACATCGGTGTAGGTATCCTGCGGCTGAATCTCGCCGGTGATGTTCCCCGCTCGGTCGAACCAGAGGAGCCTCGAGCCGGACCGCCGCCCACCGGGATGAACCACCATCAGACCGTCATTCGAGACCGACGCGATGGTGCGCCACGTACCCGGGTCGTAGCGGACGTCGTCACGGACCGGGATCCGCTCTCCTTCGAGCTCCTCTCCTTTCAGCCGCTGCGCGACGAGGCGGTCGCCCTCGAGAAACAGAAGGTAATCACGGTACGGGATGGCTCCGCCGACCGTCGAGACGAGTTTCCGGTTCTCGCGGCCGTCGACCGCGGCGATCCACACCGACGTCTCAGGACTGACCGGATCGACGTGACTCGCCGCGAGATAAACGAAATGCTTCCCGTCGGGGAGAATCATCGGCCAGCGCAAGGTCGTGAACGGCTGCCCGAGCTTCACCACTTCCGTGGCCGGACCTCCGTTCGCCGGCACCCGCCAGATTCCGGCCTGGGTGAAGGGGGTATAGAGAATCGTTCCGTCAGCTCCCCAGCTGCCGCCCCGCGCGTCCGCGGCCTCGGCGATCGGACGGGGTTCCGCTCCGTCGAGCTCGAGAACGTTGAGTTTCCCTCCGGCGAAAAAGCCGACCGCGCGGCTGTCGGGTCTCCAGAACGGAAACATCGCGCCGGTGGTTTCGGGAAGCGGCTTCTGTGCTCCGGTCGCGAGCGACTGCACCCAGAGGCGCGCACCATGGTCGTCCTTTGCAACGTAAACCACCCAGCGTCCGTCAGGCGAGATCGTCGCGGGGCCTCCCGCGTCGCCGGTCACGATCAGCTCCGTCCCGTCGGGTGGTGCGATCGCGGAGACCAGTACGGGCGGGGTCGGTGCGAGGGTCCGGATCACGAACCATGTAGCGAAAACGGCGACGACCGGAAGGAGGACCGCCAGCGACCAGGCGAGTCGGCGTCGCCGGGAAGCTCGTGGCGCGCTCTCGGCGTCCGGCACCTCCGAAGTGCCGGGCGCTCCCTCCCGAATCCACTCCAGCTCGCGCTTCAAATCGCGCGCACTCTGCCAGCGGTCGTCGGGATCTTTCTCCAGACACGTACGGATCACTCGCTCGAGAGTGGGTGGGCTGGCAGGCTGAAGCTCGGCCAGAGATCGCGGTTGGCCCGAGACGATCGCGGCGATGAGGCTGGTCCGGCTCTTTCCTTCGAATGCCCGACGTCCGGTGATCATCTCGTACAGCAGACATCCGAACGCGAAGATGTCGGTGCGCGCATCCGCCTCGTCCCCTTCGAGCTGCTCCGGAGCCATGTACTGGAACGTGCCAATGACCATCCCTTCGACGGTCAGCGGCTTGAAGGCGGTCGGAGTGTTCGTGGGGGCCATGTCTCCAGAACCGTCTTCACGGACGGGTCGCGCGAGATGGAGGGGCCCGTGCTCGACCGATTTCGCCAGTCCGAAGTCGAGAAGCTTCGCGCCCGACCGGGTGATCATCACGTTGCCCGGCTTGAGATCACGATGGACGATTCCCTTTCGGTGTGCGCGTTCGAGCGCGTCGGCGATCTCGATCGCATATCGAAGCGCGAGATCGAGAGGGAGAGGACCTCGTGCGATCTGGTCCGCGAGAGTTTCCCCCTCGAGGAGCTCCATCACCAGATACGAGAGGCTGAAGACACGAGGCTCGAGAGCCGCGCCCGACGTCTCTTCCGCCCCCGACCCCCCCCCATCGAGTGTCGCTTCCCCCACGTCGTACAGAGTGCAGATGTGCGGGTGATTGAGCTGCGAGATCGTCTGCGCTTCCCGTTCGAAGCGGAGTTTCAGCTGGGCGTCCTGGCCGAATTCGGAAGGGAGGATCTTCACAGCGACGTCGCGGCCGAGGCGCGTGTCGCGGGCGCGGTAGACCTCTCCCATCCCGCCCGCTCCCGCGGGTGCAGTGATCTCGTACGGCCCGAGGCGCGTGCCGGCGGTCAACATGTCGGATTGTCCTGCTGCGTGCTGATGATACTCCTGCCCCGAGGTCGGAGCCATTCATCCAACGATGAACTCGCCCGGTCGCCATGATGGCTCTTAAATATAAATTAGAATCAGCGCTATAATATAGCAATGATAAATCTAAATTATATATTCTGAATTCATCCTCCCACCGTTTTTTTCGCTCTTCTTCCTCCACCCTTCCGCTAAACTTGTTCATGCCCCCCATTCGAAGCTTCCGGCCACGTGCGTCGCACGCGGGATTCCCTCCCTCTCTCGTCGCTCGAAGCGCCCGCACCACCGGCACGCGACCGGTCCACCCCTCCACCTTCTTCACTTCCTCGAAGGAGAGTTGCGACCATGAACGGATCCGACATCGCCTGGATGCTCGTCGCCTCCGCCCTGGTGCTGATGATGACCCCCGCCCTCGGCTTCTTCTACGGAGGACTGGTGCGGGAGAAGAACGCACTCAACACGCTGATGATGAGCTTCGCCGCGCTCGGGTTCGTCGGCCTCGCCTGGGCGCTCGCAGGCTACTCGATCGCGTTCGGTGCGGGAACGCCGGTCGCAGGTGACGGGTCGTTCTTCTTGCTGCGTCACGTCGGCCTCGAGCCGAAGGGTTCAATCCCGCATCTGCTTTTCATGGGGTATCAGGGAACGTTCGCCGTCATTACCGCGGCTCTGATCTCCGGAGCGATCGTGGAGAGGATGCGGTTCAAGGGATACCTCGTCTTCATCACGGCCTGGTCGCTTCTGGTATACGCGCCGGTCGCGCACTGGATCTGGGGTGGCGGCTGGCTCTCCTCGCTCGGCGCGCTCGATTTCGCCGGTGGAACGGTGGTGCACATCAACGCGGCCGCCGCCGCCCTGGTGGCGGCGACCGTCCTCGGGACGCGCAAAGACTACGCCCGGCAGGCCATCCTTCCGCAGAACGTTCCGTTCACGCTCCTCGGTGCGGGACTCCTCTGGCTCGGATGGTTCGGTTTCAACGCCGGGAGCGCGCTCGCGGCGGACCGCATCGCCGCCCTGGCATTCACGAACACGATGCTCGCACCGATGGCGACACTGGTGGCGTGGACGCTCCTCGATCTGTTCCGAACGGAAAAGGCCACCGCCGTGGGTGCGGCGACGGCAATCGTCGTCGGGCTCGTCGCGATCACTCCGGCCGCAGGTTTCGTAAGCCCCATCTCTGCGATCGCGCTGGGTGGAATCGCTGCGGTGCCGAGCCATTTCGCACTCCTGTGGAGAGCACGCACCAGGCTCGACGACTCGCTCGACGTGGTCGCTGCCCACGGCGTCGGCGGTCTGACGGGCGCACTGCTGACCGGACTCTTCGCCGAGAAGAGCTGGAATGGAGTGGCGGACGGCCTCCTGTTCGGAAACCCGAGCCAGATCGGAATCCAGATCGTCGCGTCGCTCGCAGTGCTCGCCTGGAGTGCTGGTGCGACGTGGGCCATTCTGAAACTCGTCGCTCTCGTCACTCCACTCCGTGCGGAGGCTCGCGATCAGGGCGTCGGGATGGACCTGAGCGAGCATGGCGAAGAAGCGTATTCCCGTGGTGACGGCGCGATTCTCCTCCACCCGGAGACCGTGGCCTCCAGACACGCGTCGGCACCTCACACCATTCCGGCGGAGAGCTGAAGCAGAGGAAAGAAGGGAGGAGATCATGAAACTCGTCGTCGCCATCGTCCGCCCCGAGAAGTTGAACGACGTCCTCGAGGCACTCTTCCGTGCGGAAGTACGCGGGCTCTCGATCAGCCGCGTCCAGGGCCACGGGGGAGAGCTCGAGCGGGTCGCCACTTACCGCGGCACGCGCGTGAAGATGGAGCTGTCGGAGAAGGTGCGCCTCGAGATCGGCATCTCCGATCACTTCGTCGAGCCAACCGTCGAAGCGATCCTCGACTCCGCCGCGACGGGCGAGGTCGGAGACGGAAAGATCTTCGTCCTCCCGGTCGAGAAGGCGTATCGGATCCGAACCCGCGAGGAGGATCAGGCCGCAGTGACGCCGGTTGCGGAGCCGGCATCGGCGTAGAACGGGGAAGGAGGATCCGACGCTGCTTTCGCTGCCGCGGTGCTCGATCGGGATGGTCTGACTGCCCATCTGCAGGGACCCACGCTCGATTCCTCGCTCGTAGGCAACGTCGCCCGAGACGTGCAGCATCGCCTCCCCGATCTCCACGGGTTGCGACCGGGAGGGTCGCACCACCATTCAACCCGCCGGGTACATTCTCTCGAACTCGGAGGTCCCTCTGAGCATCTCCAGGTCGGGATCCTTGCGAGCCCAGTCGGTGTCCTTGAATCCACCTTCCCACGCCTTCTTCAAGGCACGCATCGCGTCGTCCGGTTTCTCGATGCCGCAGAAGACGCAGGCGACGTTGTACATCACCATCGCGTCGTCCGGGCGGAGCGTCATGGCCAGGGTCAGCTCACGACTCGCCTCCTCCGGCCTCCCGAGCCGGGCGTAGTCGCCCGCCAGGAGCGTCCGGGCTCTCGCGTCTTCCGGCACTTTCTTCAGGTGAGCTTCGAACACTTCCATCCGGCGCTGACAGTGATTGCGGTTCGCCTCTTCCTTCCCCAGAGCGCCGTAGGCGTTCCCGATCGGGATGTACGTGTTGTAGTCCTCTCCGGTATGGGCGAGGGCCTCCTCGGCTATGTCGATGATCTCCTGGTAATGACCGGATGCGAAGAGCGCTCGCGACAGAAGATAGTATGCCCCCTCGGTGTCGGGCTTCTTGTCGATGGCATGCCGGACGTGAGCGATCGCTTCGGGGTAGCTTCCGCCGATGTACGAGAGCCAGGCCTTCGCCAGGCTGACTTCCGGAGCGCTTCCGCCGATCGAGCTCGCGCTCTCGGCCGCCTCGCCCGCGCGCTCGACCCACCGTTCCGCACGATCGAAATGGTGAAAGTACTGAGCGCACGCATTCGCGAGTGCGGCGTGCGCCAGCGCGAATTTCGGGTCGAGAGAGACGGCGTTCTCGAACATCTGAATGGCGAACTCGAGATCCTGTTTCGAGAGCCGCCGTGCGTAGTTCTTTCCGCGAAGATAGAGGTCGTAGGCCTGGAGGTCCTCGGTCGGCTTCGTGGCGATCGCTTCACGTTCCTGCGGCGAGAGAGTGATCCGGAGTGCCTCCGCGATCTTCCTCGCGATCTCGTCCTGCACTTCGAAGACGTCCTTCATTTCCCGATCGTACCGTTCGATCCAGAGAGGGAAGTCGGTCTGGGTATCCACCAGCTGCGCGCTGATTCGCAGACGTGACCCCGCACGGCGCACCGTTCCGGCCAGGACGTACGAAGCGCCGAGCTGCTGGCCGATCTGCGCCGGCGTGGTCGGGCGGTCGCGGTACGCGAGGACGGTCGGGCGGGAGAAGACCCTCAATCCTTCGATCTTCGACAGCTCGGCGATGATGTCCTCGGTGATCCCGTCGCGGAAGTACTCGTCCTCCTTCACGCCGCTGAGATTCTCGAAGTAGAGAACGGCGAGCGACTTGCCGGCCCGCTCCGCCGTTTCGGCACGCGGACTGCTGGCGTCGGAGACCCGTCGCGATCCGGAGTCGACGTCGCGCTTGAAGCGCAGCAGCTCCGTCTTCAGATCGGTTGCGGTCTGGTAGCGGAGGTTCCGGTCCTTCTCCAGCGCGCGGGTCACGATCCGGTCCAGCTCCGGAGGGACTGCGGGAGCGATCTCGCGCAGCGGCGCAGGATCCCGATTGAGGAGTGCCTCGAACACCACCGCGGACGTCTCCCCCTGAAACGGGAGGGTGCCGCTCGCCATCTGGTAGAGGACCGTACCGAGCGAGAAAAGATCGGTGCGTGCGTCCGTGGCCTGGCCGCGAGCCTGCTCCGGAGACATGTACGACACCGTACCGATCGTCGATCCGGCACGGGTCAGCTCCTCGACCCGGACCGCCGTCGCTCCGTCCGGGGCCGCGAGTTGAAGTCCTTTCTTGATCTCGAACTTCGCCAGTCCGAAATCGAGGATCTTCGCCTGCCCGCGCGTGGTGACGAAGATGTTCGCCGGCTTGAGGTCTCGATGAACGATCCCCTTCGCATGCGCCGACTCGAGCGCGTCGGCGATCTCGATACCGAGCGAGACGACACGCGACGCCGGCATCGGCCCCTTCGCGATCTCCTCGCCGAGAGTCGTCCCCTCGAGCAGTTCCATCACGATGAAGTGGTTCTCGCCCTGCTGCTCGATCGCGTGGACCGTGCAGATGCCGGGATGATTCAGCGCGGAGGCGGCCCGCGCTTCGCGTTGGAAGCGCTGCAGCGCCGAATCGTCTCTCGCCAGATCGTCCGGGAGGAACTTCAGCGCTACACGGCGTCCGAGCTGCGTGTCCTCGGCTTCGTACACCACGCCCATTCCACCACTGCCCAGCTGTGACGTGATGCGGTAGTGGGACACAGTCGTTCCCAACATGATCTGTCCTCCAGGGGAAGCAATGATGCTACGCGTGGTGAGGGCTGAGGTCAACGAGTGAATGTGGTGTCTGACGAGCGCTCCCAGCAGGCATCATCCGTATGATCTGTCGCATCGACCCGGATCACGCCACCGCGAGGCACGCCGCCTCCGGAACTGAGAGCATG
The DNA here is from genome assembly GCA_963741955.1 of uncultured Acidobacteriota bacterium. Lineage (GTDB taxonomy): Bacteria > Acidobacteriota > Thermoanaerobaculia > Gp7-AA8 > Gp7-AA8 > CAVUKB01. The sequence goes on along the minus strand of CAVUKB010000007.1, from coordinate 380,289 downwards.
AGAGAGGTCCGGGGAGACTTCGTCAGAACAGATCGGGGATGGTCACGAAATTCTGCATCGCGTCGACCGTCGCCGGGGCGATGTCGCCGAGAAAGTACGTGAGCGTTTCCACCGTCGCGTCCGGAATCCTGTACCTGGTGAAGAATTGCACGTCGATGTCGAGCTGAGGCTCGTTCCGCGCCGAGCCGCCCGCGGTGCCGAACAGGTCCTCGACCGCACGTTCGTTCGGATTCAGCACCGTCGCCTCGATCCCCGCCTCGGCGAAGGCGGCAGCGAAGAGCTCACTGCGATACCCGTAATGGGTGCACGCGAGATATGCGATGCAGGAAGGGTCCAACCGTTCCGGTTTTTCAACCGCCGCACGCACCCACTTCCCGATCTCGGACGCCGTTCTCGCTCCCGCACGATCTTCGGAGATCGTGTCCGCCAGCCCCGGACAGGCCTGGCTGACGATCCGCTCCACTTCGATCCCCCGCTCCTTCAGCAATCGAGGATACGTGCCTGCCTCGATGGTGGTCTGCGTTCCGAAGATCATCGCGACGCTCCGCGGGTACGATCGAAGCTCCCGGAGAAGAAGCTCGGACCCTGTTTCGACGATCCCCTTCACCGGTATGGCTGCCGTTGCGGTGTAGCGAGTGTCGGAAAGGAGGACGGAGAGCGTATTGCACGCGACGTAGATCGAATCGGGAGCAAATCGAGTGGTCACGTTCCGAAGGAATCGGTCGAACGTCTTCAGCTTCTCCTCTCTCGACCCCATCGAGTTGTAGCCGTAGTCGTTCTCCGGGGCGGCATTGGCGAAGGTCAGCCGGACCGGCTCGCGGAATCCGTTGAGCCGGAGGAATCTTTCTGCGTAGGCGCAGACCGACAGCCCCCCCACGCCCGAATCGGTTATGAGAATGTGCATGACTATTCGTCGAGCTCGAACCTGCCGGTCATGAGATCGATCATGATCGGCACGTGACGATCCTTCAGGTCGTAGGGTGAGGCAGGCTCGAGCTCGTACGTCACCAGGTTCAGCTTCTGTTCGCCGGCCCAGGTGCCCATCGATCCCGGGGTGGGATACCCGATCTCGATCTCCAGAGGGAGAGCGGAACGGGTGGCGAGCTGCCGCCCGAGAAACGATCCGTCCGCATCGTCGACGCAGGCCAAAGCGGAATGGAGAGTGACCACGGCGCGCACCTTCAATTTCCCGACGAGTTGGACGAGCGCGCCCGTTTCGGGTTCCGAGCCTGCGTGCGTACCGGGACTCAGAGCGATGTCCCGCGCGTCGCTCTCGCGGCTCTTGTAGCAGACCGGCTCCGCAGACCAGTTGGAAGTAGGGAAGTTCCGGTTCAGATCAACGCCTCGCGCATTGGCGCGGGTACCCCGCACCATCCCGTCGGGGTTGCCGCAGAGAATCACGGCGGATCTCAGATCGCCCCGGGGAATGCATCGCAGTGCTTCCGACAGCACCACGGTGGTTTCCGACTCGTCGCCATGAATGGAAGCGAGGATGAGAATGGATGCGCTCCCGGAGTCGGGAAGAAACACCGTCAGCGGGACTCCTTCGACCGAGGTGCCGTAGTTCGTGCCGGGATGACGGATCGTGCCTCGTTCGCGTCGCTCCACCAGTCGCTGTCGTTCCTGTCGATCCATCGAATTTCCTTCCCCCTTTTCTGCCGTGAATGATATCGCGTCCGCCGCGAGTCGGCGGCTCCGGCCGAACGAGAAGGGGGAAGAGGTGGCGATTCCATTCGATCGGCCCGACGGCCGCACGTCCCGGCGTCGTCGCTTCCGCCTCGACTCTGCCGGAAGATCGTCGCGGGGTCGGGTCTTACGCGACGCAGACACCAGGATGTATGTCGTTTGGAGAGGTCTCGCCCGGACTATTCCGGATTACCCCCTATCCAAAGTAATCACAAGTACACTAACTAAAGCCGTATGGCGGAAATGTGTGGGGCATCCGATAATTCGTGTTCGGGATTAGTAGAGGACCGGTCTGTTTCCCTCGCAAACGCAGGAACGGACCACGGATGAAGAGGTCATCGAAATGAGTACAGCCATCGCTCCCCCCGTAACGCGCAAGGCATTTCGGGTGGGAATCACCAGCCCGCCGAGGACTCTCGATCCGCACGCGGCGTCGGACACCATCTCGGCTCTCGTCATCAATCAGATCTTTCAAACGCCATACGTTTTCCACTCACGCCCGGACGTCGCCGAGCCGCTGCTGTTCTCCGAACCGCTTCGCGAAGAGGCCGGCCTCGAGCGCTACACCTGCTGGTCGGCATCGATCCGGAACGACGTTCATTTTTCGGACGGCACTCCTCTCACTGCGGAGTTGGCCGCGCGTGCGCTCAACCGCGCGAGCGGCAACGACGGGTCGGCCCGATTCGAAGCGAAGGGTGACCGGGTCTGGATCCGGCTCCGGGAGCCGAACGCACGGTATGCGTGGATTCTCGCGCAGACGAACTACGGCATCGCCCTCCAGAAAGGAAGCGCTCTGCTCGGCACCGGAGCATTCATGCTCGATCCAGCCGACGGAATGAACGGGCGGAAGGAGACGATGCGTCTCGTCGCCAACCCCTTCCACGCCGGGCAGCTTCCGTTCGAGGAGATCGAGTTCCGGGTCTTTCCAGCCGGAAGCGACGGCTCGCCGTCGGCACTGATCGAAGCGATCCGCGGTGGCGACGTCGATTTCACCAATGCCCTCCAGATGGAGGAAGTGACGCGGAACCGCCTCCCGATGGTTCCGACCCTTCATCCCGGCGACTCGACCGGATTTCTCTTTTTCAACACCGAGTCGGCGGCATTCTCGAACCGGATGGTGCGTAAAGCGATCGCTCACGCGCTGGTGGTGGAGAAGATCGCCGAACAGACGTTCGATCGGAATCCGGTCGCCTTCGTCGCATCCGGCTACCTTCCTCCGATCATGGGCAAGCACCGCGGAACGATCCGGCAGGATCCGGTCGCGACGCAGGCGATCTTCAACACCAAAGGAGTCACTCGCCCGACGCGGGTCTCGCTCCTGATTCCCTGGGGCCCGCGACCCTATCTCCCCAAGCCGCTTCCGGTCGGACGCGAGATCGCCCGGCAACTGGGAGCGATCGGAATTGCGGTTGATCTGAAGATCCCTCAAACCCCCGGAGAGTTCTTCGATTCGCTCGTCCGCGGAGACTGGGATCTCGCTCTCGCCGGATGGGTGGCCGACAATCCCGATCCGGTGGAGTATCTCTGCGCTCTCCTTTCATCGAGCAACGTTCCTACCACCGAATTCCGTCCGAACGTGGCCCGTTTCCGCAACGACGCGGTCGACGCGGCGCTGCGTACGTTCCGACTCGATCCATCCGAACCGGTTCTCCGGTCGATCATCGACCTGCTGCTCGAAGAAGTGCCATTGATCCCGCTCATCGACGCACCGAACGTCACCGTCCGTTCTCGCCGGGTTCACGGGAGCCCCATTCCGGTGACCGGAATCCCGACCTTCGCCGAATTCGACTGCGCCGCCTGACCTTCCTCGTTCCCGATGCGATCGGCAGAGCTCTGCCGATCGCACCGCGGCTTCGGAGACGACCGGGGGTGACCGCTGGAGCGCCGGCATCCCTGACTCTGGAGCGCCGGCATCCCTGCCGGCTCGTTGCGAGCATCCCGTGCTCGCCACCCTTTCGCATTCACACTGAACGCGAGAGTCATACGCCACCGCCAGATTGTCGCGTGCAGGCACGGCGGCCCGCACGCAGCCGGCTTGAAGCCGGCGCTCCTCGGGCACCATTCGCGGGATTTCGTCGAGAGGGACGCACCCGTCAGTGAGCCGCGAGCGCCTTCTCCAGGGGAAGCCTCAGATCGTGCACGATCACGTCTCGTGAGATTTCCATCTCGCTCCGCGCGAAACGGTCCTCATCTCGACACTCCTCGAGCGGCAGCTGGCTTCGCGTTCCGAGATCGAAGCAACGGCCATCCTCGAACGACGGGCCGTCCGGAAGATAGAGCTTCCGGTCATCCAGCCAGGCTCCGTACTGGATGACGACCGGCCCGCTCGGCTCTCCGAGCAGATTCCTTCCGAGCATCGCGTGCTTCGCGGGATCGACGCCGAGAAGCGCGAGCACGGTCGGCCCGACGTCCAGATGTCCGGATCTCATCGAACGCTCGCCGTGAAGCACGCCGGTTGCGCCGGGAACCCTGATCAGAAGCGGCACCTGACGTGCCGCGTAATAGTCGATCTCCGACGGCTGGCGACCGATCGCACGCGCAAATCCGTCATTCCACTCGAAGCCCGCTTCGTGGTCGCCCCAGACTGCGATCACCGTCCGCCGGAGGAGGCCCGTCTTCTCGAGCTCGCGGAGAAACTCGCCGAAGGCCTGGTCGAAGAAATGCATTCCGTGAAGGTAGTTGCCGAACGAAGTTCCTTCGAGTTTCCCCAGATCGAGCTCCTTCAAGGCGTCGGGAAAGTTCTCGTAAGGATGGTGATTCGAAAGGGTGATCAGAAATGCGCAGAATGGTTGGTGGAGTGCTGTGAGCTTCGGCACCATCTGGCGGAGAAAGTCGCGGTCGTTCACTCCCCATCCGACCCGAATCCCCTCTTTGAACGCTTTGCCGTAGAGATTCGTGTCGTACCCGTACTCCGGATGAGTGACCAGGCGATTCCAGAAGGCACCGTCGAACGGAACCGCTGCGAGCGTCTGATACCCCTCGTCACGAAGGATTCCCGCGACCGCGTCGTAGTGATTCCCGCCATAGCGGAAAGCCGCCGCTCCGGCGGAGAGAGGGAGGAGCGAGACCTGCGTGGTGAGCTCACCGTCGGAGGTTCTCCCCTGCGCAGTCTGATCGCTGCAGTGGGAGAACCAGAGCGCCTCTTCCCTCCAGCGGTTGAGATTCGGTGTGATCTCCTGACCGTTCACCCGCATCCCGATCACGAACCCCTGCATCGACTCGACCTGCAGCATCAGGAGGTTTTCTCCACGGGCGACCCCGAACCATGGACCGGTGCCGGCGCGGCGTGCTTCGGTTGCCGCGAACCATCGTGCGATCTCCTTCTTGCGCGCGTCGGTCAGCTCCGGCTGAAAGAGAGTAGCCCTGGCATGAGACCACAGATCCTCGAGGTGATAATTCAGAACGCCGAGGTCACGCACCAGGTAGATGTTCTGAAAATTCTGGACGAACTCCCCGCTGGTCGCGTGGCCGATCTGCCACGCCATCAGAAGCCCCGGCACGAGCGCCGGCGCGAGGACGAGCGCGACGAGGCGCTTCAGGCGCACGCTTCCGCGCGGGAGAGCCCGCATCCGATATGCAACGAGTCCCGCCGGGAGGAGATCCGCGACGAGCCACAGGTCGCGTGGACGCAGCAGAGTGCGGATACTCTCCACGACCTGGCCGAGCTGCGACGCACCGCCGATCCCGCTCACCGAGATCACGTCGCCGAAGAACCGGAGGTGAACGAGATCCGCGACGACGAGGAGCGTCGCGACGGCGTTCACGCCGACCGCAGCCCAGGGCCGCATTCTTTCCGGCAGAAAGCTCAACACGATCAGAACGGCGACGACTCCCGAGAGCATCACCGCAGTGAGACTCCATCCCGAAGGAAATCGAACCTCTTTGAGCACCACCGGCTGCTTTGCGAGAAGGGCCGCGCCGGCGCAGATCAGATCGGCCATCGACGCCACGGCGGTGAGCCGCGGCCACCGGTCCGGTCGTGCTGCCGCGACGCACACCAGAACGAGAGCGAGAAGTGCGACCACCGTCGCATCACGCACGCGGGTCAGTGGCATCGGAAGGACGAGAACCGTGTGGAACGGCTTCGGAGCCGGATCCCGATTCGAGAACCACGTCACGTTCTCCTGAACCATGTCCCACTGGAGCGCGTACAGACCGGCCAACCGCGGCGCACGAAGTCGCGCCGCGACGACCACCGTCGCCCCGGGCTTCACCACTCCCGGAAGCGCGCTCCTTTCTCCATCGAAAATCCGTTTCGCAGGATCTTCGTGGTTCCAGTGATACGCAAAGTGAAAACCGGCACCAGGAGACCAGGCGGCCGTGCCGTCGTTCCGAACGGTGATCGGTATCGTCCGCTCCTGTCCCGCCCATGCGAACCACGGCGTTCTCGCCCGAAGAATTCTGAAGGAGTGGGAAACCGGAGCGTATGTCACCGTGACCCGCACCTGCCGCGGAGGCGTCGGATCCTTCTCCGAGATCCAGGTGACCGACTCCTGGACGACATCCCATTGGAGGAGATACGGGCCCGGAGCGCGTGGTGTCTCGAGCCGGGCCTTCAACTCGATCTCCTCTCCCGGACGCACCTCGTGCGGGAGCGGCGTTCGCAGCCCGTCCCAGGCGACGACGGAACCAGTCGGCGAATACCAGTGGTACGCGACGAAGAAATGCTTCTCCGGCGTCCACGGAATCGCGCCGTCATTGCGCAGACGGAGCGGGACTTCGATGCCCTGCAAAGTCTTCAGGGTGGGATGCGGCGCCTCCGCCACCACGGTCATGTCGTACGGCACACGCGCGCCGGCGGGTTCCGTCGCGAGGACTTGCCATGCGATGAGGACGAGGAGAATTCCGACGGCGAGACGCGGTTTCATGATCGGACCGGTGTTGCAGTGTATCGAAAAGCGGCCCGCACGGATGCTTCGTCCCGGATCGCATCCGCCGGGCCCACGACCTGCGGAACCAGTGACGTTGCAGGTGACGATCCGTCACGATCGGCATTCGGTACATCGCGGGGATATGCTGTTACGCGTATCGGAGGAGAGCCACTATGAGAGTCTCACTGATCCCCCTCGTCGCCCTTCTGGCCGTTCTTCTTCCCGCGGCGTCGCTTCCCCTCAGCGCCGCGGTCCCTACCCTGGTCGAAGGATTGAACCTGGAATCCGTCAGCCGCCCCGAGATCTCTCCTGACGGCCACTGGGTCGTCTACCAACGCCAGCAGACCGACTGGAAGGAGAACGCCTACGTCGATCAGCTGTGGCTCGCCGACGCGGCGGGGACAAAGAACTTTCAGCTCACCCGGGGGAAGAAATCGGCCGAGCACGCCCGATGGTCACCGGACGGACGCTGGATCGCGTTCATGACCGAACGGGAGTCCGGTGCAGTCGAACCGAAGAAACCTGATGCCGACGAGTCAAAGGAAGAGAAGGAGAAAGAGCCGGGGCACGACGGCAAGCCGGAGGCGCGACAGATCTGGCTCATCTCACCCACCGGTGGTGAGGCGTGGATGCTCACGAAACACTCTTCGAGGATCTCCGACTTCGTCTGGTCCCGCGACGGCAAGGCGATCGCCTTCCTCGCCCCCGAGCCGGAGTCGAAAGCGGCGAAGACGCGCGAGAAGACGTACAGCAAGTATCAGGTCGTCGAGCGCGACTTCGAACAGAACCAGATCTGGACCGTCGACGTCGCCACCGCGGAGAAGAGGCAGCTGCCGGTCGAAGCGCAGCAGGTGACCGGCGATCCCGCCCTCAACGTCGAGAGCATCGACTGGTCGCCGGACGGCCATGCCATCGCCTTCGATGCGACCCCCGATCCGCTCCTCGCGCACGGCGGCGAGTCGGACATCTACCTCGTCGATCTCACCCGGAAGAACGCCGTCCGGCGCATCGTCGCCCTTCCCGGTCCGGACGGAAATCCGCTCTTCTCTCCCGACGGAACAAGCCTCGCGTTCAACACTTCCCTCGGAGCGGCGTATTACTTCTACACCAATCAGCACATCGCGGCGGTGAAGCTCGCGAAGGTCCTCCAGCACGAAGCGAGCTCGCCCTCCGACGTCGAAGACCTCACTGCCTCGTTCGACGAGGATGCGAGTCCCATCGACTGGGATGCCGGCGGGATCCACTTCATCGCGCTCCAGAAGACCACCAGTCATCTCTTCCGCATCGAACCATCGACGCGCGAGATCAGCCGGCTCACTGAGCCGGACCAGCTCGTGGTACGCGCCGCGTCGTTCACCCCCGACGGGCGCACGCTGGCGTACGCCGCCCCCGATGCGACGCACCTCACGGAGATCTACGTCTCCGCGCTCTCCCCGTTTCGTCCCGCACCACTCACCGATATGACCTCACAGGTGAAAGGATGGACCCTCGGCACGACGGAGGTCGTCTCCTGGAAGAGCCGCGACGGCGCGATGATCGAAGGGGTCCTGCACAAGCCGGCCGACTTCGATCCTCATCGAAAGTATCCGCTCCTCGTCGTGATCCACGGCGGCCCGACCGGCATCTCGCTCCCGCTCCCGGCGGCGCGGAGCCACTACTACCCGATCGAGCAATTCCTGGCGAAGGGAGCGCTGGTGCTCGAGCCCAACTACCGCGGAAGCGCCGGCTACGGCTCCGCCTTCCGCGCGCTCAACGTTCGGAATCTCGGCGTCGGCGACATGTGGGACGTGATGAGCGGCGTGGACGCGCTGATCGACCGCGGGATGGTCGACCCGAAGCGGCTCGGATCGATGGGATGGAGCGAAGGAGGATACATCTCGGCGTTCCTCACGACGAACACGAATCGCTTCGAGGCCATCTCCGTCGGAGCGGGGATCAGCGACTGGATGACGTACTACGTCAACACCGACATCACCCCATTCACCCGTCAGTACCTCCACGCGACGCCGTGGGACGATCCGGAGATCTACGCGAAGACGTCGCCGATCACGACCATCAGGAACGCGAGCACGCCGACTTTGATCCAGCACGGAGGAAACGACGCGCGCGTCCCGATCCCGAACGGGTATGAGCTCTATCGCGGTCTCCGCGACGAGAAGGTGCCGGTGACGATGGTGGTCTATCCCGGCTTCGGGCATCCGATCACGAAACCGAAGTCGAACCTCGCGGTACTGCAGACGAACCTCGACTGGTTCAGCCACTACATCTGGGGCGAGCCAATCCCCGATGCTTCGCCTTTGCGGGGGAGGGGGGAAAGAAACACCGAAGCCAAGTAGCGCGACACAAAGCGGCCGAGGGGGTCGATCTCGCTCAGGGATTGGGCGGATCGACTGTCGATCTTCGATGCGGGTCCGTACGAGAGGAGGTCACGGGGCTGCTCCCTCTCGACCCGCCCCGTCGTTCAAGGCCTCGGGAGTCTGATCGGACGATGATACGGATCGGAGCGGGAACGCGTTTGTCACGGCGCGCGGTGGAGAGGGTCCCCGCGTTCCCTTCGTGTATTCTGTTCGAGACCCTATGAAGATCAAGGCAGGCTCCCGCTTCGGCCACTACGAAGTCGTGGCACCGCTGGGTGCAGGCGGCATGGGGGAGGTGTATCGCGCGACGGACCCGAGACTCGGCCGCTCCGTCGCGCTCAAGATTCTGAGTCCCGAGCTTGCGTCCGATGCAACACATCGCGCACGCTTCCAGCGCGAGGCTCAGGCAATCTCCGCGTTGTCGCACCCCAACATCTGCGTCCTGTACGACATCGGCGTCGCCGAACCCGGCCATCTTCCGGGCGATTCCCCCGATCCGGTCCCCTTCCTCGTGATGGAGCTTCTCGAAGGGCGGACGCTTCACGACCGGATGCTGGAGGGACCGATCCCACTCGACGAGATGCTCTCGTACGCGACCGAGATCGCCGACGCGCTCGATGCCGCGCACCGGAAGGGCATCGTCCACCGCGACATCAAACCGGGCAACGTCTGGATCACCGATCGCAATGCAGTGAAGCTCCTCGATTTCGGCCTCGCGCAGCTCAACGCAGCGGGCGGACAGGACCAGCCGACCGCGGTGATGATGACCGCGCCCGGCATGCTCCTCGGGACGATCCGCTACATGTCGCCCGAGCAGGCCTCCGGCGACGTGGTCGGACCGGCAACGGACATCTTTTCATTCGGAATTCTCCTCTACGAGGGACTGACCGGAACGCATCCGTTCGCCGCCGGCTCGAACGTCGCGACTGCACGAGCGATCATCGCCCGCGACGCGGCACCTCCCTCGCTTTCGAATCCGCACTCACCAGGCGATCTCGACCCGCTGCTTCTCCGGATGCTGGAGAAGGAGCCATCCGCCCGGCCGTCGGCCGCGGAGGTCAAGGAGGAGCTCCGCAGACGGCAGGGAGCGATGTCTGTCCCGCATCGAGCTCCGTCGCGCTCGCGAGCCGAGACGATCGTGGTCGGCCGAAAGCGCGAGCTGGAGACTCTGGTCGCCGAATTCCGGGAAACGGAGAGAGGCCGATCCCGTTTCGTGGCGGTCACCGGGGAACCCGGAATCGGAAAATCGACGTTGATCCACCGCTTCCTCGACCGGATGGCGACCGTGGGTGAATGCATCATCGCAGTGGGCCGATGTTCGGAACGGCTCGCGGGAACCGAGGCGTACCTGCCGTGGTTCGAGGCAGTGGAGTCGATGGTGCGTGCGGACGTGCGGGCCGGCCGGCTTCTTCGCGAGTTCGCGCCCACGTGGGAGCGGCAGCTCTCCCATGCCGGCGATACGACTGCCGACCGGGAGATGCAGAGCGGCGCTGCGCCGCCTCAGGACCGGATGAAACGGGAGATCGCCGGTTTTCTCGAGCGCGCTTCGGCCATGGCTCCGTTGATCTTCGTGCTCGAGGACGTCCATTGGGCCGACGCATCGACGGCGGACCTGATCTCGTTTCTGGCCGCGAGGCACGAATCACTCCGCCTCCTTCTGGTCAGCAGCTTCCGCCCCTCCGAGCTGGCTCGAACCAGAGGCCCTTTCCTCACCGTGCACCAGGAGCTCGTCGCACGCGGTGTGGGACGGGAGGTCGAGGTGGCCTTTCTCGATGCGGATGAAGTGGCGTCGTACCTCGACCGTGAATTCCCGGGCCACCACTTCCCACCCGAGATCTCGAAGCTGATTCACGAGAAGACCGAAGGAAGTCCGCTGTTCATCGTGGACGTGATCCGTTACATGAAGGATCGCGGCATCATCGATCGCGTCGCTGGCGAATGGCGGCTGACCACCGACGTCCCGGCGATCGAGACGAGCATGCCTCAGTCGATCTCCAACATGATCCAGCGGAAGCTGGATCAGCTCTCGGAGGAACAGCGCCAGCTGCTCGGTGTCGCCGCGGCGGAGGGATTTCTGTTTCACTCGGCGGTCGTCGCGAAGGCGCTCGGAAAGGACGAGGTCGAGATCGAAGACCTCCTCGACGATGTCGAAAAGAAGAGCGGGCTGATTCGCAATGTCGGAGAGCTCGAGCTCCCCGACGATACTCCGACGCTCCGGTACCGCTTCGTTCACGTCCTGTATCAGAACGCTCTCTACGGCGGGCTCGGGCCGGCGCGCCGCAGCAGCTTCAGCCGGTCGGTGGCGTCTGCGCTGAGAGGGTTCGCCGCGAGCCGGCTGAACGAATTCGCGTCGGAGCTCGCACTCCTGTACGAGCAGGCTCGCGAATTCGGCGAAGCCGCTGCGTTCTTCACCCGGGCCGCACGGATCGCCGCACGGCTGTACGCCAACCAGGAGAGCGAAGCACTCGCGCGGAAGGGACTCGAGTCGGCCGCCCGCATGAACGACGATGAACGTTCGACGACCGAGAGCGATCTGCTGGAGATTCTCGGCGACATCGCTCATCTCACCGCTCGCCATGGCGAATCGGCATCCGCCTACCGGCAGGCCTTCGCAAACGGACGTCTCGAATCTCTCCGGCTTGCGCGGCTCCGCCGAAAGCTCGGGAGATCTCTGATTCCCGAGCGGCATCTGCAGGAAGCCCTCGAAGAATTCGGCAGAGCGGAAAAGGAATTGCTGAAGGGACGGGACGACTCGCCCGCCTGGTGGCGCGAGTGGCTTCAACTCCACCTGGACCGCAACTGGGTTCATTACTGGAAAGCGGACGTGCCGGGGATGTCGGCGGAGCTGAACGCAATCGCAGGAGACGTCGAGAGCCACGCCAGCGATGCGCAACAGTGCGCGTTCTACTACGCCCGCTCGCTCCTCGCGTTCCGGCGCGATCGCTATCTCCTCGATGACGAGACGGTCGACGGACAGCGCCGGGCAGTCGAAGCGGCACGGCGCTCCAGCGAAGGATTCCCCCCTGCCGCTCCCCTCTTCGCCCTCGGCTTCATCCACTTCTGGCGTTGCGAGCTCGACGAAGCGGAGCGGTGGCTCATGGAAGGGAAAGAGATCGCCGAAAAGACCGGCGATCTCGTGCAGCGGACCCGGAGCGCGGCCTACCTCAGCCTCGTTTCACGCCGACGAGGCGAGGTGGAAGAGTCGCGCCTCCGGACTGATACGAGTATCGCGCTCGCCCGCGAAACGAACTTGCGGGAGTACGTGATCACCGGGGAAGGAAACCTCGGCTGGATTGCCTGGAAGAACGGAGATCGGGCGGAAGCGGAGAGGCTCACCCGAAAGTCGCTCCACGATCGGATCGAATCGGGGCTGCAGATCCCACTCGACTGGGTCCCCGCCTTTCCTCTTCTCGATATCCTTTCGAGCGACGGGAAGAGGGAGGAAGCGAAGGTGCTGGTGCGCCGGCTGCTGCAGCCGGACCAGCACCGTTTTCCTCCCCGGCTGGAGGAAGCGCTCACCTCGGCCTCGAGCTCGGACGATCCGCTGCCCGCACTCGAGGAGTCGTTGCGCATTGCGCGCGAGCTCCGATACCTCTGATACGTCTCCGTTGCCGCGACGCGGCTCAGAGATACTTCGCCGGATCGCGGTTGAATTCGGCCGACTTTCCTCGGGCGATGCTCAGAGTCACCCACCGATCACCCGCGCGGTGCTTCGCGAGAAGGACGATCTGTCCGATGTGATACGCGTAGTGGGTCAGCTGGCGTTGCGTCGCCTGCAGTACGGTGAGCGGCTCCCCGCGGATGGTGACCGTCCGATCGAGATCGCCGGAGCCGAGTGGCTCCAGTGCCTGGAAGAGAAAACGCCAGCCGCTCTCCCATTGTTCGGTCAGTGAAGCCCGATGGTCCGCGGCACTGATCTCGAACTCTCCCTCGCGGTTCCGATCCGGCTTTTCTCCATCCGTGGTCAGGAAGTCTCGCCAGCGCGATCGGAGGTTTCCGGCCACGTGCTTCACGATGGCGGCGATACTGTTGTCCCCGTCGTTCAACGTCTCGAAGAAGCCTTCGTCGTCCACCTGAGCCATGGCTCGTTCCGCCAGATCTTTCAATCTCCGGAATTCGCGCAGCTGCGTCCGCAGCACTTCCGCATCGCTCATCGCGTCCCCCTTTTCGCATCGAGGATCGAGAATCATCGACGAAGGGTCACAGCTGCAGTTTCTCCCCGCTCACCTGGTGTGAGGTCTCCATGAGGTCGACGCTCCCTCCCTTGTCGAACTGAACCCGCAGGCTCTTGAACGTCCATTGTCCGGCGTGCTTTTCCGCTTCGAGATACAGCTTCCCGGAGTCTTTCGGTCCATGCACCGGGATCTCGAGGTCCGCCGAGCCCGACGCGCCGTTCACATTCATGCTTCCGGAGACCCACCATCCCGGATCGATCGGCTCGCCGAGGTGCTCGACTGCGGAAGCATTGTGCCGGAGCTGAGTCATCGCCATCTTGTACACATCGGACGACTTGAACGAGCTGGCGAGCGCGAGAACCAGGCCACCAACCGCGGCTGCGGCGAGGATCACCACGATCAGGCAGCCCACCGGGACTGCCCACTTCCAATGACGCGACCAGCATCCGCGCGGTCGGGGATTCTCGGGCTGAGGAGAGATCGTCATGCCGGGACCTCCTTCGCAAATTGTGGCGAGAGGTCAGTATAACGCGGGGGTCAGGAGTGCCGGTGAAGAATCACGAGCGGACTGCGAGTCCGCACTCCTCGGCGAGATCACATTCGGCGGGTGGAGTGCGAATTCGCAATCCGCCGCGCGCATCACGGCACGCGCGCGACCCCAGTACCCCCCCGCGTCCTCGGCAGAAGCGGAGCGCCTCGCAAGAATCACCGACGCTTCGCGTCCACACCCCAAGGAAGACGCGTCCTTCGCGCGCCGAGGGGCGCCGCGGCTGCCGCCGCGGCCGGCACGGCGAAAGCCGTGCCGCGCTTCGCCATGCGGCAGAACCCAAGCGGGCTCGCCGGAATCTCGCAGACTCACGACATCACGCCGTCGATCTCGGAAGTCTCTTTCAGCTCTTCACCAGGATTGATGTAGCGGTCGTGCTCGAAGTCGTACTGCCGGTCGTAGAGCTGGCGGTAACGCCCGTGGAGTCCGAGAAGCTCCGCGTGCGTCCCTCTCTCCACGATCCTTCCCTTCTCGAGAACCAGGATCTGATCGGCGCTCCGGATGGTCGAAAGGCGGTGCGCGATGACGAACGTCGTGCGGCCTCTGCGCAAGGACCGCAATCCATCCTGGATCAGCGCTTCGCTCTCGCTGTCGAGACTGGAGGTCGCCTCGTCGAGGATCAGGATTGCCGGATCGGCCAGTATCGCCCGCGCGATCGCGATCCTCTGACGCTGCCCTCCCGAGAGTTTGATCCCCCTCTCTCCGACGATCGTCTGGTACGTCTCGGCGAGGGGATCGACGAACTCGTCGACGTGCGCGATCGCCGCCACCCGCCGGATCTCGTCCATCGTCGCTCCCGCGTGGCCATAGCGGATGTTCTCGGCGATGGTGCCGTCGAACAGGAAGTTCTCCTGCAGGACGATCCCGAGGTGCGAGCGGTATTCGCGCAGGCGCAGCTCGCGCAGCGGCTGCCCGTCGATTCGAATGATCCCTTCTTTCGGCTGGTGGAACGCCATGACCAGGCCGAGCAGAGTGCTCTTCCCCGATCCGCTCGGTCCCACCAGTGCAGTGGTCGTTCCCTTCGCCGCACGAAAGGAGATCTCCTCGAGAACCGGGACTCCGGCGCGGTATTCGAATCCGACGTTTTCGAACGTGACCTCGCCTCGTATGCCCTTCACCGGCCGCTTTCCTCGATCGAACTCCTCTTCGGTCGTCTCGCCAAGGACCTCTCGAATCCGATCGAGTCCGGCGAACGCCTCCATCATCTGTGTACCGATCGATGCGATCGTCATCAGAGGTCCGGCGAGGAGTCCGGTGAAGAAGACGTACATCACGAAGTCGCCGAGAGTCATCGTGCCGGCGAAGATCGCTTTGCCGCCGACGATCATGATCAGCACGCTGATCATGCCGACGAAGATGGTGGTTACCGAACCGAGTGCAGAGACGGACGTCACAGTCTTCGCCACATTCCGCAGCAGCGAATGCACGCCACGCGCGAACACCAGCTCCTCCCGTCTCTCCGCCGCATAGGCTTTGACCACCCGGATCCCGCCGAGACTTTCCGCCAGTCGTCCGGTCACTTCCGCGTTGATGTTTCCGCGCTCCCTGAACAGCGGCCGGATCTTCCTCAGCGCGAGGAACAGCCCTCCTCCGTACAGCGCCAGGGCCGTGACGGTCGCGAGCGTCAGCTGCCAGTTCAGGGTGAGGAGGACCACGAATGCCGCAGCGGCGGTGACGAATCCGCCGGCCAGCTGCACCAGTCCCGTCCCGACCAGATTTCGGATTCCCTCCGCATCGGTCATGATCCGCGAGACCAGCACACCCGATTTCGTGGCGTCGAAATACGATACCGGCAGACGGGCCACGTGTCTCTGCACCTGCCTCCGCATTTCGGTGATCGACTGTTGGGCGGTGATTCCCAGAACCTGAGACAGCGAGAACGAGGAGATCGCCTGGAGCAGCGTCGCACCGCCTGCGGCCGCCGCGAGCCAGGGGAGGAGATGGTGCTGCTGTTTCCCGATCACGTCGTCGATCAGGTACTTCGACGTCGCGGGGAGAACCAGAGACGCCATCCTGCTCACGAGCATCAGGCCGAATCCGGCGGCGAGCCGCTTCCGTCGCGCCCATATCAGCTCGCGCGCTTCGCGCCAGACCACGTCCAGCCGTACTCTTTTCTTCTTGTCCGGTTCCAATCCGCTCTCTTTCGCTTCCCGTAACCGTCCGGAGAACCGCGGTCATCCCGCGGTTGGGGAATGCCTCCGGCTCCTGATATTCTCCGCCGCTCCGAGCACGGCATTCAGAACTTCGATCTGAGGGAGAATGGTATGCAGATCAACAAGAGGATCGCGCTGGTCGGAGCCGGCAACATGGCCGAGGCGCTCATTCGCGGTCTCCTCGCCGGGGGTCACTCCACACCCGAGGAGATCTTCGCCTCCGGGCCACGCGTCGAGCGTATCGACGAGTTGAAGGCGAAGTACGGCATCCGAACCTCGAACAGCAATCCCGAAGCGATCCGGGATGCCGAGATCGTGATCCTCGCGGTCAAGCCGCAGATCATGTCGCGCGTTCTCGACCAGATCGGGACGCTGATCCCTTCCGACGCGCTGGTGATCACGATCGCCGCCGGCTTTCCCATCGAAGCGGTGGAGAGCCGGGTCCGTCCCGGGACGAGAATCGTTCGTGCGATGCCGAACACTCCAGCGCTCGTCGATGCCGGTGCAACCGCGATCGCGGGAGGCGAGCACGCCACTCCGGATGACCTCGCCGCCGCCAAACGGATCTTCGACGCTGTCGGGACGACGATCATCCTCGAGGAGAGTCAGCTCGACGCGGTCACAGGGCTCTCCGGCTCCGGCCCCGCCTATGTTTTTCTGATCATCGAAGCGCTCGGCGATGCGGGGGTGAAGGTCGGCCTCTCGCGCCGGACCGCCCAGATGCTGGCGGCGCAGACGGTCCTCGGGGCGGCGAAGCTCCTGATCGAGACGAACGAGCATCCGGGGCTGCTCAAGGACATGGTCACTTCGCCCGGAGGAACCGCGATCACAGGCCTGCACATCCTGGAACGAGGCGGTGTGAGAACCACGCTGATCGATGCAGTGGAAGCGGCGACGAAGCGATCGAAAGAGCTCGGAAACGCGGCGCTGAAATGAGGCGGTCACCCTTCGGAAAGCGGTGCTCCTTCGCCGTTTTCCTTGTGGTACGCTATCCATCGCGTTGAGCGTGCGGACCCGCAATGCCAGGTGGCAGGACGACCGAGCGAGAGTTGAAACGGGAAATCCGCTCCCGACTCACGGCCCTCTCAAAACCATTCGACTGCCGCGCAGGAAACGTGCGGAAACTCCCGAGCGAGGAGACCTCTCGTGAAACCGAGTGAAGAACCGAGAAAAGCCGAGTTGATCGAACGTCTGGCCGCGGAAGCGCGACGTCGCGTCGATCCCGCAATCGCCGATGCAGCATCCGAGTTCGTCCGGCGATACTACGCGCTCGTCGCTCCCGACGACATGCTCTACACCCCTCCCGACGTGCTGGTCGAAAGCGCACTGTCGCTCTGGAGGTTGGGTGCCGAGCGCATCCCCGGCACTCCGAACATCCACCTCTACAACCCGGCGCTCGAGCGGGAAGGCTGGACCTCAGAGCACACCGTTCTCGAGATCGTGAACGACGACATGCCGTTCCTGGTCGATTCGATCGCCGCGGAACTGAATCTCTCCGAACGGAACATCCATGTCCTGATCCATCCGATCGTCCAGGTCCGGCGCGACTCCTCCGGACGACGCATCGACACCGCGTCCACGGAGGGTCAGGTCATCAGTGAATCCTACATTCACGTCGAGCTCGACCAGGTGACGTCCGAAAGTGACATCGGCAAGACGCGCGAGTGTATCGAGAAGGTCCTCTCCGACGTCCGGACCGCGGTGGCCGACTGGCAGTCGATGCGGATGAAGTTGCGTGAAGTGCTCGAGGAGCTCAATCGAACCAAGCCGCCACTTCCGCTCGAAGAGATCGCCGAGGCGATGGAGTTCCTCCGCTGGCTCGATGACGATCACTTCGTCTATCTCGGTTACCGCCGGTACCACTTCACCACGACCGGAGGAGAGGAGCGGCTGGAGCTGGATCGCGATTCGAGTCTCGGAGTCCTTCGCGCCATCAGGCCGGAATCGGCGAACCGCAGCAACGCGCCGTTCCCGCAGGAACTGCGGCACTTCGCACATCGAAAAGAGCTTCTCGTCGTCGCCAAAGCCAATACACGCAGCACCGTCCATCGCCCCGTACACATGGATCGGATCAGCGTGAAGCGGTTCGACGATCAGGGTAACGTGATCGGCGAGGACCGGTTCCTCGGTCTGTTCACTTCCGGAGCGTACAGCCGCAGCGTCAAACAGATCCCGCTGCTCCGCCACAAAGCACGACGGGTGCTGGAAAGGGCCGGGCTCTCGCCGACCTCCCACGACGGGAAGGCGCTCGCGGCCATCCTGGAGACCCTCCCGCGCGACGAAGTCTTCCAAATGGACGACGACCAGCTGTACAACACCAGTCTCGGCATCCTCCAGCTCCAGGAGCGTCTGAGGATTGCTCTGTTCGTGCGGCAGGACGTCTTCGAGCGTTTCGTCTCCTGTCTCGTCTACATCCCGCGCGACCGCTTCGACGCCGACGTCCGCGAGCGGATCCAGGACATTCTCGAGCGCGCATTCAACGGAATCGCCACCGCCGCGTACGCCCAACTCTCCGAGTCACCGCTGGCGCGGGCGCACTACATCATCAAGACTTCGCCGGGTGAGGTCCCGGAAGTCGATGCGAAACTGCTGGAGGCACAGATTGCCGAAGCGGCACGGACCTGGAGCGATCACCTTCGCGATGCTCTGATTCGCGTCCACGGTGAGGAGGCCGGGATCGAGATCCATCGCCGTTACCGTGACGCGTTCCCCGCCGGTTATCGCGAACGTTTCGCCGCAGAGGAAGCGGTTCACGACATCGGGAACATCGAGAAGGTCCTCGAAACCAGCGAGCTGGTGGTGGATCTGTACGACGAGAACGGCCCGGCCAAGGGGATCCGCTGCAAGTTCATGCACCGCGGCTCTCCTCTTTCGCTCTCCGACATCGTGCCGCGCCTGGAGAACCTCGGGCTGAGGGTGGAGCTCGCAGAGCCGTTCGAGGTCCGCCCCACCGGCGCGCCGGAACCGGTGCGCATCCGCGACTTCGCGTTCGTCGAAGAGCAGCAGGCACTCGACGTCGAGCAGGTGAAACCGAATTTCGAGGAAGCGTTCCTCCGAATCTGGCACAACGAAACGGAAGACGACGGCTTCAACCGGCTGATCACCCTCGCGGATCTGGAGTGGCAGCAGGTGGTCGTCCTCCGGACTTACTGCAAGTACCTCCGTCAGACCGGGATCAGCTTCAGTCAGGCCTACATGCAGAGGACCATGGCGAACCACGCCGAGATCGCCTGCCTTCTGGTCGAGCTGTTCGAATCGCTCTTCGATCCCGCGCGGGCCGGAGAAGGGGACGAGCGTGCCGACCAGATCCGCGGTGAGATCCTCCGGAAGCTCGAGAGCGTGACCAATCTCGACGAGGACCGGATCATCCGGCGCTACCTCAATGCGATCGACTCGACCGTCCGCACGAACTACTACCAGCCTGACGCCGCCGGACTCCGGAAAGCGTACCTTTCGATCAAGATCTCCAGCCGCGACCTGACCGAGCTGCCGCTCCCGCGACCGCTGTTCGAGATCTTCGTCTATTCACCGCGATTCGAGGGAGTCCACCTCCGCGGTGGGATGGTCGCCCGCGGCGGCATCCGCTGGTCGGACCGGCCGGAGGACTTCCGCACCGAGATCCTCGGGCTGATGAAAGCGCAGACGGTGAAGAACACCGTGATCGTGCCGGTCGGCTCGAAGGGAGGATTCGTTCTCAAACAGGCCCCGTCTCCGGGGGACCGCGAGGCCTTCCTGAAAGAAGGAATCGCCTGCTACCAGAACTTCATCCGCGGGCTCCTCGACCTGACCGACAACATCGTCGACGGCCGGGTGGTCCATCCGCCGAACGTCCGCCTCCGTGACGCCGACGACATCTACCTGGTCGTCGCCGCGGACAAGGGGACCGCCACGTTCTCCGACATTGCGAACGGGATCTCGGCCGAGTACGACTTCTGGCTGGGTGACGCATTCGCCTCCGGCGGTTCCGCCGGATACGACCACAAGAAGATGGGCATCACCGCCCGCGGCGCATGGGAGGCGGTGAAACGCCACTTCCGTGAGCTCGGTCGCGACATCCAGACGCAGAACTTCACCTGCGTCGGAGTGGGCGACATGTCGGGTGATGTCTTCGGCAATGGGATGCTCCTCTCCGAGCACACCCGCCTGATCGGGGCGTTCAATCATCTCCACATCTTCGTCGATCCCGATCCCGATCCCCGCCGGAGCTTCGAGGAGCGGAAGCGACTCTTCGAGCTGCCGCGGTCGAGCTGGAGCGACTACGACCCCTCTCTCCTCTCTCCCGGCGGCGCCGTATTCGACCGGAAAGCAAAACTGATCAACATCTCTCCCCAGGTGATGGAGCGCTTCGATCTGCCGAAGCCGCAAGTCACGCCGAACGAGCTGGTTCAGGCGATCCTTCGTGCACGGGCCGATCTCCTCTGGCTCGGCGGCATCGGCACGTACGTGAAGGCCTCGGACGAGACCGACGCGGACGCTCGCGATCGCGCCAATGATGCTCTCCGGGTCGATGCTCCCGAGTTGCGCGTCAAGGTCGTCGGTGAAGGGGCGAACCTCGGCTGCACTCAACGCGCCCGGATCGAGTTCGCGCTCGGCGGCGGAAAGATCAACAACGACGCCATCGACAATTCGGCCGGAGTCGACACGTCGGACCATGAGGTGAACATCAAGATCCTGCTCGACGAGTTGGTCCGCCGCGGCGGACTGACCGGCGAACAGCGCCTCGAGGTCCTCGCGGAAATGACCAGCGCGGTCGCAGAGCTCGTGCTTCGCGACAATTACCAGCAGACCCAGGCGATCAGCATCGCCGCCGCGCCCGGAGTCGGGATGCTCGATGCCCAGGCGAGACTGATGCGATCACTCGAGCGTGCCGGGAAACTCGACAGAGGACTCGAGTTTCTCCCGGATGACGAAGTGATCGTCGAGAGGCACGCGGCCCACACCGGCCTCACCCGGCCGGAGATCGCGGTTCTCCTCGCCTATTCGAAGATCGCCCTCTATCAGGACCTTCTCGGCTCCGATCTTCCCGACGACCCGCTCCTTCACGAAGATCTGATCCACTATTTCCCGCCTCAGCTCCGCGAGCGTTATCCCGACGCGATCCTCAGGCACCGGTTGAACCGCGAGATCATCGCGACGTTCGTGACCAACAACATGGTCAACCGGGTCGGGCCGACCTTCGTCACTCAGTTGAGTGAAGAGACCGGACGCACGTCCGTCGACATTGCACGCGCATACGCGATCGTCCGCAACTGCTTCGAGCTCCGCTCGATCTACGGCGACATCGAATCGCTGGACAATCTGATCCCGGCCGAGCTGCAACTGCGGATGCTGCTCGAAGCGGGTCAGCTGGTGGAGCGGGCGACCCGATGGTTCCTCAAGGGAGGGGTCACCCTCGACGTCTCGACGCTCGAGGCGGAGTACCGCCCAGGAATCGCGACGCTGCAGTCTCAGCTCGATTCGATTCTCTCGGCCGGCGAGATCGAGACTCTCACCGCGAAGATCCGCGAGTTGGAGGAGCTCGGGGTTCCCTCCGCTCTCGCCCGTCGCATCGGAAGCGTCGACGTGGCGAGCTCGTTCCTCGACATCGTCCACATCGCGCACGAATCGGGACAGCCGATCGAGCAGGTCGGCAAGATCTATTTCGCCTTGGGACCGCGATTCGGATTCGACCGCCTCCGGGCGGCCGCCGAGTCGATCGTCACGGACACTCCGTGGCAGAAGGCGGCCATCTCCGGGGTCATCGACGACCTCTTCAACTACCAGAGCGTCCTCGCCGCACGCGTGCTGCAGGGGTCGAAGAAGGGAGCCAACGGGGAAGCGATCGACCATTGGCTCGCCACACGCCATGACGTGACGACCCGGACGGACCAGATGCTCAACGAGCTCCGGACCATTCCGGCGATCGATCTTTCGGCACTCACAGTCGCGACTCGCCAGCTTCGTGCCCTGATCGAATCGTGATCACCAATCCCGGGGACTCCGGGCGTCGTCCCGGCTGAGGGTTCTTTCGCGTCGCGAACTGCTGCGTTGCGTCTGGTGGGCCGAGCGGCTCTCAGGCGTGCACCGGCCCCCAATCGACCCGGATCGGCGGCAGCTCCCAGGCCGGAGGCCTCAGGATCACCGGCGGATCGCCAGGTTCGAGCGCGAACGCGACGGCGCGCAGAGCATCGAAGTTCTCGACCACGAAATCCACCGCGCGCGAGACCTCGGGAGTCAGTTCTCCGGATGCGGAGCTCCCTTCGATTCCCATGATCCAGAGTGGAGGAATCGTGTACCCGAGGTCTTTGGCCAGACCCGCGATCCCGTCCAGATTCCAGTCGGTCTTCTCGCCGCCAATGTTCCGCAGGCGGGCGTGGGTCGTCGGTCCGCGGGTCAGAAGGAGGGTCCCGGGATGCGCCGCAGTGCGCATCGCGTCGAGGATGAAGAGCGGGTGTCCCGCTCGATAGAGCTCCAGCAGTTCGAACAGCTCTCCGCCGAACGTCCGGCAGTCGATCGTCTCGTCACGTTCGCGGAGCGACTCCACCACCCGCCGCCCTGCTGCGTCGTCTCCCACCGCTCGTTTACCACAGCCGAGAACGACCATCTGCGACACGATTCCACTCTTCTCGATGTCCGCGAGCAGTTCTTCGAGCGTCTTCGGCATCTCGTCCTCCCCATAGCGCTGCCGTTCGCTCTTCCCGGGTGAGCTCCTTCAATATGCGTCCCGAACGTGGCGATCGTCACCCCGTCCGGGCTGCTCCGATCGGATTGGTAACCGGCCGTTCATCAAGGATGTCGAAACCAGCCGCTCGCTTCGAACGTATTCCTGACAGAGCCTGGCCTACCGAGCTCGATGGAACCAGATTCTGTTCAACGGAGGAAGAGATGTATCGAAGAATTGCAGGAATCCTCGCCGTGACGATCCTTCTGGCCGGTTGCGTCACGAGCGGCGGTCCGAACGAGAAAACCAAGAAAGGCGCCGGGATCGGGGCGGCAGCAGGAGCCATCGCCGGCGCGATCATCGGAAATCAGTCCGGAGACCCGCGGACCGGAGCCGTGATCGGCGCTGCAGTCGGCGCGGGTGTCGGCGCAGCCGCAGGACACCGCATGGACCAGCAGCAGAAAGAGCTCCAGCAGATCGAGGGCGTGGAAGTGACCCGCACCGCCGACGACGAGCTCAACGTCGTGATGCAGAACAACATCCTGTTCGACTACGACTCGGCGGCGCTCCGTCCGCAGTCGCGGCAGACCCTCGAACAGATGACGTCCGTCTTCACCCGCTATCCCGACACCGACCTGGTCGTGGCTGGGCACACCGACTCCGTCGGTTCGGCCGACTACAATCAGGGCCTCTCGGAGCGACGGGCGGATTCCGTGGCAGGTTACCTGGTCGACCATGGCGTCGACGGACACCGGATCACCGCGGTCGGTTACGGGAAGTCCAGACCGGTCGCGTCGAACGACACGCCGGAAGGAAGACAGCTCAACCGGCGCGTCGAGATCACGGTGCACGCACAACCCGAAGGGAACTGAACAGCGAGCCAAGCTCAGCAAAACAAGGGAGTTAGGCGCCCCTCCTGAAATATCGGAGAGGGTTCCTCGCGTTCTGATCGGTGAGTCGCCATGACTCATATTTCATCGCCTGATTTGATTTTTTCGTGATCAGAGGAGGTAACGGAAAATGGCCATCACGCGTTGGAATCCCGCCCAGGACATTCAGAATCTCCAGAACCAGATGAACCGCCTGTTCGAACCCTTCTTCCGCGACTTCGCACCCGGATTCACCACTCCCGATCTGACCTCGGGCACGTGGGTCCCACCCGTCGACGTGGAGGAGACGAAAGACCGGATCTTCGTCCGGGCGGAGCTCCCGGGGATGAAGAAAGAGGACATCGAGATCTCCTTCGAAAATGGAGTCCTGACCCTCCGTGGAGAGAGAAGGATGGAGCAGGAAAACCGCGAGCGCAATTTCCACCGCGTGGAGCGCTCCTACGGAAGCTTCGTCCGTTCTTTCACTCTCCCCAACAGCGTCGATCCGGAACACGTCGAAGCGATCTACGAGGACGGGGTTCTCGAGATCTCGATGCCGAAACGCGAGGAAGCGAAACCGCGCCGGATCGAGATCGGCGGAAGCGGCGGACCGAAAGCGATCGACACGAGGGCGAAGTCGGCCTGAGGCCGGGCGAGTCTCGCGGAGCTTCTTCAGGGGCGGTCCACGACCGCCCTTTCTTCTCTTTCCAGGTCGGAATTCGAGCGATCCCGCGTCGACGTCGCTGCGGCCACCTTCGCGGCAGCGCTTCGATCCAGCGCTTCGAGTGCCCTCTCGACCTCCGCCGCGTACCTCAGCGCCGACGTCTCGTCAAGCTCCGGCGGAACGAAGATCAGCTCCCCGGCGGTGAGCTCGATGCGGGAGAAGAGACGCGGCAACTCCATCCTGTCCCAACGCTGGTCGAGAACTTTCTTCTTCGACATGGCGACGGCAACCGGCAGGAGTGCCATCCCCGCCCTCGAAGCGATCAGCGGCACTCCGCGTTTCACGAGGTGACGCGGTCCGAGCGGGCCGTCGACCGCGAGGGCTCCGGCCTGATGCGAGCTGAGAGCCGCAGCGATCCGGATGATCGCGTCGTCTCCCGATCCGTCCTCGACCCGCACGTTCTCGAATCCGCAGAGGCGGCTGATCTTCCCGATCACCTCCCCACGAAACGATTCGCTCGACACGATGCAGGCGCGCCGGTTCCGGAGGAGAACGAAGAGCGGCAGATAGCTCCCGTGCCAGAAGACCGCGAGCAGCCGAACCCCTCGCGCGAGCAGCTCGTCGATCTTCCGGAGCGCGGCATCGTCGCCGCGCCGCCAGGTCATCCACTCGAACCGGGAGCAGCCCACGTACGCCGCGGCGTAAATCGATCCGAGCGAGCGAAGCCACCACGGACGGCGCACTCTCTCCTCCTCGTTCAGAACCATCGGGCGATCCTTCCCGCTCCCGCGTCGGACCCCGGAAGGGGCCGGACCGCATCTCCAACCGCTCTGACGATATTGCCGGCGATCTTCAGATCACGCACTACGCCTTTCCCCGCCGGCACGAACCACGACCCCGCCGCATCGGTACGACGCGGCGCACGATCCAGGAGCCGGGTGTACAGGCGGATCAGCCGCGCAACCGAGACCTCGAGCGACATCTCCGCTGCGGTCGCCCGCGCTCTCGTCTCCATCGCCCTCCGATCGCTCAGTGCCAGGCCGCGCATCCGCTGGATGGCCCCGACGAAGGACCGGAGCTCTTCGCTCGGAAGGAGAAAGCCGTTCCAGCCGTCGCGGACGACCTCGCGAGCGCCGGTCGCGTCCACGGCCACCACGGGACATCCGGCGGCCATCGCTTCGGTGAGAACCATCCCCTGCGTTTCGGTTCGAGAGGCGAAGACGAACGTATCCATCGCGGCGTACGCGTCGGCGAGGTCGGGCCAGTCGATCGCTCCGGTCATGCGCACCCGCTGCGCGACTCCCGCCCGCTCGAAGCGCGCGGAAAGTTCGTCACGAAGAGGACCGGTCCCGGCCACGACCGCCCAAACGTTTTCGTCGCTCTTCGAGACTTCGATCATCGCGTCGCCGACCACCCCGAGGTTCTTTTCCGCGGCGAGCCTTCCCGCGTGACCGACCACGAACGCGTCGGGCGGAATCGCGTGCGCAGCACGGAACCTCCCACCGTCTCCTTTCCCGAACACTTCGAGATCGACTCCGGTGGGGATGACCGCGATGGGAGCTCGAATCCCGCGCTCGACCAGAAGTGCCGCCACCGACTCGCTCGGCGCGATCACCGAATCGCAGAGATTGCAGTAGCCGGTCACCAGTTCCAGCACCATGCGCCCGAGCCGCTCCGCTCCCCCCGGGACGTAATGGACGTAGTGCTCGTAGAGCGTGTGGTGAGTGAACACCACCGGCACGTCGCGGCGCGCACCAATCCGCAGCGCGGTATCGCCGAGCAGAAACGGATGATGCGAATGGACAAGGTGCGGACGGAACTGCTTCACCGCAACGGCCACCCGGCGCGGAATGGGCCCCGGAACCGAGAAATTGCTGCCATTGAAGTTTTCGATCGCCGGAACCCGAAGCACCCCTTCCTCCTCTTCGGGGCATCCCTCGAAAGTGGGCGCGACGACGAGAACCTCGTGACCGCGGCGGCGAAGCTCCCTGGTGAACGCGACCACGCTTCGCGCGACTCCGCCGACGTGAGGAGCGTACGTATTCGTCAGGGCGACGATTCTCATGTCCTGACCCCCTTTCGACTCAGAAAGCACGCGTCCCGCGTCCCGCTCATCTCGACCGGCTCGACCGACGGCAGCCGCACTTCCACCGTCGGTACCCGGCGCCAGCTGCCGTAAATCCGAAACTCCACCGCTTCGTCGCGCGGCACGAACGAGACCGTGACTTCCCCGAACTCCGTCGGCGCAGGACCGAACGAAAATCCTTCGGTGCCCGTCACCCACTCCGGAGGAATGGCAGATCCCACCACCAGACGGTCCTCACCCTCTTCCCGCAGGAACGCATTTCTGGTCATCAGAATCCACTCCGCCGATGCCCATGCGTGGTGTCCGTCACCCATGCATCCGCCGCCCGTGCGTGGGTGGATCGCCTCCGGCCACTGCCCGGTCGGAGTGGCGAGAGAGGCGACGGTTCGGATCAGCTCGCGCGCCCTCGCATCTCCGGCTCGCGCGAGAACCTCTGCGAGATGGAGAGAAAGGTAGGGATTGATCCCGGAATGGACGATGTCCTGGTAGAAGCCGCCGTCGACGAGACAGTCGGACATCAGCCATTCGGCGGTGTCGAGCAGGCGGGGATCGCGCGGATCGAACAACTTGAGCGGATAGCCCGCCGCAAGAGAGCCGATCGCTCCGGAGTCGAGGCGGCGATGCGGCGACGCGGGCATCGCAGCTCGTCGCAGCCGGCCGAAGCATCCCTGCAGGCTCCGCTCGATGCAGCGGAAGAGATCATCGCTCTCGTCCTCGAGATCGCGTGCCCCCCTCTCGTCGCCGAACATCCGGAGCATCTCCCCCGCCGCACGCAGCCCGGCCACGCCCCAGAAGTCGTCCCAGTAGTAGACGTCATTCGGCCCCAGGTGCTCGGCGCTGAATCCCGCCGGGAGGAGCCCGGAGTCGGGATGGCCGGTCACCCGAGTCCTCTTCTTCGCAATCCACTCGGCACCCAGACGGATCGCCTCCTCCCACTGCGGCTTGGGGCGGCGGCCGCTCATCCGGCAGAAGCGGCTCATGATCCAGAGAGCTTCTCCGTTGGAGTCCCATTCACCGTCCTGCGAACGGAAGAAGCCATTCCGCAGCTGGCGCTCGGGAAACCGGTCGATCACCGCTTCCGCCCGCTCGAAGAGCCCGATCGCCAGAAGTGCGTCGAGAATGAACGCTGCATCGCGAAACCAGAACCGCTTGTACGTGTATGGGCCGGGCCACGCCTCTCCAGCCGGAGCGTGGAGAATCAACGAACGAATCGCCGCGTCGTAGAGAAACTGCCGAAGATGCCGCGGAAGGTGTGCCGGGGCCGTACGACTGAGAACTGCAGCCCAGGAACGCCGGCGGCGGGGGAAGATCGGCTTCGGCTCGAGCGGAATCCTCACCGTGACGCTCGTCCCCGCCTCGGACTCGATCGGAAAGAGTGCCGCGGCGGTGGCCATCCCGACCGGGCATTCGACACGGTCGGCCCGCCCGGCGCTGTCGTCGAACAGCCGCAACGAAACGTCGCCTTCGTGGTAGCGCGAGAGACGAACGGCGCGCGGCCGTTCGAGAAACCGGACCGCCTGACGACCGACCCTCCAGATCGCTCCTCCCTGCGAGGTATCGATCACGTGAACGAAGCTCACTCCCTCCGGATTCGCGGGACGGAGAGAGACCACCAACCAGGAACCCGGTATCCCGCGTGCCTGGTAATGGAGTTCGCAGCAGTTCCGTTCGTCGCGCTCGACGACGGTGACCGCACCGACCAGATCCAACGCCCCCTCCGCGCTCCGGGTGACGACCGTCAACTCGTCCTCGAAGAGAAGCCGCTGTTCCACCATCCCGCACACAGCCGGAACCAGGCGCCGTCCGTCTGCTGCGACCACCCACGCATCGATCGACCAGCCGTCCCAGTGCGGCGTGACCAGTCCGCGTGGATCGACGATCGGGAGATGCTCGCAGTCGGGCCTGCCGACCGCAGTCCAGTTGCGATGGGTCAGATTGATGTGGGTTGCGGAAAACGCTCTCGGAATGAACGACGGAGAATGCGGATCGTATTGCCGTGCGACCCAGTACGGCCAGATCCAATCGAGATTGTGCTGAATGGCGACCGTGTTGAGAAGACCGCGGGCGTGAAAAACGAGCCCTGCCCGGAGAAGCTCGAGCGGCTCTTTCACCTCCAGCGGCTGCGCGAAACTCTCCAGCCGGGAAAGGATCCGCACGGGATCGACGATTCCCCCAGCCCGCGCAATGCGGCTGATGACGAACTTCCAGGGAAACCACCGCAGCAGCATCGGCTCGCCTTCGTTGCCTGCCGGGCTCACCGCTCCACTACCAACATCGGCCCGGTGGGGGGAAGTTGCCAGTTGCCGGTTGCAACTCGGAACTCGGAACTCGCGACCCGCAACTTGCTAAGATTCGAGGGATGACCAGGCGCGTCTACATCGCATACACCGGCGGAACGATCGGGATGAGAAAGAGCGAGAGCGGATGGGCTCCCGATCCCCGTTTTCTCGAGCAGCAGCTTGCGGCGATGCCCGAGCTCGAGCATCCGCTCATGCCCGAGTACACGCTGCGCGAGTACGAGCCTCTGCTCGACTCGTCCAACATGATGCCTTCGGACTGGCTCAGGATCGCGCGCGACATCGCCGCGCATTACGACGAGTTCGACGGATTCGTCGTCTTCCACGGAACGGACACCATGGCCTACACGGCGTCGGCACTCGCATTCATGCTGGAGGGACTTCGCAAACCCGTGATCCTCACCGGCTCTCAGATCCCTCTCTGCGAAGTGCGGAACGACGCGCGGGAAAACATCATCACATCGCTCCTGATCGCGGCGAACGAACCGATTCCGGAAGTCTGCCTCTTCTTCGGAAACCGCCTCCTGCGCGGCTGCCGCTCGGTCAAGATCAGCGCGGGAGGATTCGACGCATTCGCCTCGCCCAACTATCCGCCGCTCGGAACGGCGGGAGTCGAGATCGAGATCAAACGCGAACTGATCCGCTCGCCTGTCCCCGGCGGGCCGCTGACGGTACGCGAGATGAGTCAGCCGGTCGTGGGAGCCCTTCGTCTTTTTCCTGGGATCTCCGCGCGATGGCTTCGGAACATTCTCCAGCCTCCGCTTCAGGGTCTGGTCCTCGAGGCCTACGGTGTCGGCAATGCTCCGGAGCGCGATCACGAGCTCATCGCCGCCATCGGCGAGTCGATCGGCCGTGGCGTGGTCGTAGTGGATTGCACGCAGTGCCTGGAGGGAAGTGTCGATCTCGAAGACTACGCAACCGGAAAAGCGCTCGCGAGAGTGGGGGTCATCAGCGGCTTCGACATGACCAGCGAGGCCGCACTGACCAAGCTGTACTATCTCTTCAGTGGTGGAGCGTCACCGGATGAGGTGCGGACGCGGATGGAGGAGGACCTGAGAGGAGAGCTGACCCCGCGCCCCCCATCATCGGGCTCGCAGGCCGTCCCCACGGCCCGTCAGTGAAGGCAAGACACCACGCCCGAAGTCCCACCCGATCAGCAGCACCACGATCGTCAGGATGACGGTGAGCGACAGACCCTTCATTACGACCTCCTCCCGCGAGTCGCGTGCTGCAAGGGGAGACATTCCCGGCGTCCGCTCTTCGGAGTGACGATAGCTCCGACTCGTTTGCCTCCGGGCTCGAACTTTGCTGCGATCTTCGCGCAACCCGCAGTCTTGTCTCAGAAGGAGGACTCGAGATGAAGCATTCTCCGATTCGAATCGGAATCACATTGGTCGGGGCGGTGGTCTTCGCCGCGACCCTGGCCGGGTGCGCTTCGACGCAGCCAGCGGTCCAGCCCGGCTTCACGGACGGCCAGATCGCCGGAATCATCTCCACCATCAACCAGGGGGCGATCCGTCAGGCGGAGCTGGCGAGCAGCCGCGCGACGACCCCGGGTGTCAAGGAGTTCGCCCAGACCATGCTGTCGGATCATCACGATGTGGCGGACAAGATCAGCAGCACACTGTCTCAGATCCACGTCACCGCGCTCGATTCCGACGCCGCCCGCACGCTCTCCGACAATGCCGACCAGACCGTACAGGCTCTTCAGACCTATCAGGGTGCAGCGTTCGACCGGAAATTCGTCCAGACCGAGGCCGCGGTCCACGGTTACGTCCACCGGCTGCTGCAGGATACGTTGATTCCGGCGACCCGGAATGCGAAGCTCCGCAATCTCCTGCAGGCGATCGATCAGGGAATTCAAAAGCATCTGTCGATCGCCCAGGGATTGGAAGGTTCGATCGGCTCCTGATCGCGCCGCGTCGATGGCATCGCTCCCCGGCACGGATGCCGGGGAGCCTCGCGCGGGACGCGCGACCCACTTGTGGGTTGGACGTCCCGTCCGATGCAGGGGCCTGTGGGTTGGACGTCCCGTCCGATGCAGGGGCCTGTGGGTTGGACGTCCCGTCCGATGCAGGGCGGCGTCCCGCGCCGCCCTGTCCAGTGCAAGTCACGCCCATCCTCCCGAGAATCGAAACACGAACACCTCGACGCGCGAGAGAAGCGCCTCGCGCCGCGTTGACCCCATCGCTCCCCGGCACGGATGCCGGGGAGCCTCGCGCGGGACGCGCGAACCACTTTGTGGGTTGGACGTCTCGTCCGATGCAGGGCGGCGTCCCGCGCCGCCCTGCCCAGTGCAAGTCACCACCATCCTCCCGAGAATCGAGACACGAACACCTCGACGCGCGAGAGGAACGCCCTGCGCCGCGTTGACGCCATCGCTCCCCGGCACGGATGCCGGGGAGCCTCGCGCGGGACCCGCAACCCACTTGTGGGTTGGACGTCTCGTCCGATGCAGGGGCCTGTGGGTTGGACGTCCCGTCCGATGCAGGGCGGCGTCCCGCGCCGCCCTGTCCCGTGCAAGTCACGCCCATCCTCCCGAGAATCGAAACACGAACACCTCGACGCGCGAGAGAAGCGCCCTGCGCCGCGTTCACCCCATCGCTCCCCGGCACGGATGCCGGGGAGCCTCGCGCGAGACGCGCGACCCACTTGTGGGTTGGACGTCCCGTCCGATGCAGGGCGGCGTCCCGCGCCGCCCTGTCCCGTGCAAGTCACGCCCATCCTCCCGAAAATCGAGACACGAACACCTCGACGCGCGAGAGAAGCGCCCTGCGCCGCGTTGACCCCATCGCTCCCCGGCACGGATGCCGGGGAGCCTCGCGCGGGACGCGCGACCCACTCGCGCGCGACCCACTTGTGGGTTGGACGTCTCGTCCGATGCAGGGCGGCGTCCCGCGCCGCCCTGTCCCGTGCAAGTCACGACGATCCTCCCGAGAATCGAGACACGAACACCTCGACGCGCGAGAGAAGCGCCCTGCGCCACGTTGACGCCATCGCTCCCCGGCACGGATGCCGGGGAGCCTCGCGCGGGACGCGCGACCCACTCGCGCGCGACCCACTTTGTGGGTTGGACGTCTCGTCCGATGCAGGGCGGCGTCCCGCGCCGCCCTGTCCCGTGCAAGTCACCACCATCCTCCCGAGAATCGAGACACGAACACCTCGACGCGCGAGAGGAACGCCCTGCGCCGCGTTGACCCCATCGCTCCCCGGCACGGATGCCGGGGAGCCTCGCGCGGGACGCGCGACCCACTCGCGCGCGACCCACTTGTGGGTTGGACGTCTCGTCCGATGCAGCGGCTTGTGGGTTGGACGTCCCGTCCGATGCAGGGCGGCGTCCCGCGCCGCCCTGTCCCGTGCAAGTCACCACCATCCTCCCGAGAATCGAGACACGAACACCTCGACGCGCGAGAGAAGCGCCCTGCGCCGCGTTGACCCCATCGCTCCCCGGCACGGATGCCGGGGAGCCTCGCGCGGGACGCGCGACCCACTCGCGCGCGACCCACTTGTGGGTTGGACGTCTCGTCCGATGCAGGGCGGCGTCCCGCGCCGCCCTGCCCGGTGCAAGTCACGCCCATCCTCCCGAGAATCGAGACACGAACACCTCGACGCGCGAGAGGAACGCCCTGCGCCGCGTTGACGCCATCGCTCCCCGGCACGGATGCCGGGGAGCCTCGCGCGGGACGCGCGACCCACTCACCCGCAACCCACTTTGCGCGACCCACTTTCACATCCACACCATCCGCGCAATATCGAACCGCACCGATTCGTTTCCTCGCTCGATAGAATCCACCCATCCCCGTTTCGCCATGAAGATCTCCCGTTCACTCCGAATCGCGTTGGTAGCGGCCGCGATCGCAGCGCTCGCCGCCTGCTCGCGAAACGTGCCCGAGACGAAGACGCCGGCTCCCCCGTCGGTCCGTCCTTCGATACTTCTGGTCACTCTCGACACGACCCGCGCGGATTCCATCGGTCCCGAAGCGAAGGGCGTCGACACCCCGGCGTTCGACTCTCTCGCCGCAGAAGGAATGCGATTCCGGCAGGCGTACGCCACGGCGCCCGAGACGCTTCCCTCTCACACGTCGATGATGACCGGACTCTATCCGGCTGCGCACGGACTCCACGAGAACGCCCGATATCTCTCCTCGAAGGAACCGCTCGTGGCGGAGCGCCTCCACCAGGCGGGGTACGCGACCGCCGCGTTCATCTCCGGCTTCCCGCTCGAGCGACAGTTCGGTCTCGCCCGCGGATTCGACCACTACGACGACACACTCGGCCGCGGCCGCAACGAACGAAGCTCGAAAGAGACCACCGACCTCGCTCTGCGGTGGCTCGCGCAGTCACCCGCGCTGCCGCTGTTCGTCTGGGTTCATTACTACGACCCTCATTTTCCGTACGAACCTCCCGAGCCGTTCCGATCCCGCTACGCCGGCCGGCCGTATCTCGGCGAGATCGCTGAAATGGACCAGCAGATGGGACGCCTCGTCGCCGCGTTCCGCTCGCGCGCGAACGGTCCGGTCGGCGTCATCGTGGTCGGTGATCACGGCGAAGGGCTCGGCGACCACGGGGAGTCGCAGCACGGAAATCTGCTCTATCAAACGACGATTCACGTGCCGCTGATCGTCACGGGGCCAGGGTTCCGCAGCGCCGTCTCCGACACTCCTGTGAGCACACGACGGATCTGCCAGACGATCCTCGATTTCGCGGGAATCGACCGGTCCGAGAGCCTTCGGAACACGAAACCGGAAGTGGTGATCGCCGAAGCGATGGCCCCTTTTCTCCAGTACGGATGGCAGCCGCAGGTAATGGCGGTGGAGGGACACCGCAAGTACATCGAAGCCGGCTCCCTCGAGATCTACGACGTCGTGGCGGATCCGAAGGAGACGAAGGACCTCGCGCCGGACGCCGCCATTCCGCGCGACGTACGCACCGCGATCCGCGAGTACCCGATTCCGTCACCGGACCAGCCGGCCGGCAACACCGATCTGAGTGACGAAGACCGCAAGCAGCTCGCGAGTCTCGGCTACATCGCGTCGGAGGCGCGTCCGCCTCTGCGAAAAGACGCTCCCCGCCCGATCGACATGGTCGGGATGTTCGGAGAGCTCGACGAAGCATCGGCGCTGTTCGGGAGTGCGAGTTACGCGGAGGTGGTGCCGCTCTTCGAGAAGATCCTCCGCCAGGATCCGAACAATCTCATGGTCACGCTGCGGCTCGCAGTCGCCGAGTCGGCGCTCGGCCGCAACGCGGCGGCGATCGCGTCGTTCCATCGAGCTGAAGCGATCGCGCCGGATTCGCTCGACGTGAAGATGTATCTCGCACTTCACTATCTCCGTGGCGGGCAGCCCGACCGTGCCGCACCCCTGCTCGAGAAGGTGCTGGCGAAGACGCCCGACCGCCTTCCCGCCATCGAAGGGCTCGCAGCGATACGGGAGCGTGAAGGGGAGCTCGATCAGGCCGTCGATCTCTACCAGCGCGCATTCGGCATGAAGTCGCCCGACGGCGCGGAGCTGGTTCACCTCGGCGAGCTCGCGATGCGCGTCGGCAATACTCCGGTGGCGCTCGATGCGTTCGAGCGGGCGAGGACGACCGAAGGCTCCCGGTTCGCACACGATCTCGAGCTCGGAGTGCTTTACCTCGATGCGCGCAGGCTCGCCGATGCCCGAGACGCGCTCGATCGCGTCACCGCGAGCGATCCCGGATATCCGATGGCGCTCTTCAAACGCGCCCAGGTGAGCGTCCTGCTGCAGGAGCCCGACGCCGCGTCGCGCATCGCCATCGCGAAGGTGCACGCGAATGCGATGACGCAGCAATTGATCGCGAACGAGCGCCTGTTCGATCGGGTTCAGTAGGAACGGGGTCAGACGGTCCGCCGCGGAGCCGCCAGCGTCCCGATCGAAACCGGCGAGTGCGGTGAATGGCGCGACCGCCGGTGCGCGGGATCCTCACCCCAAAGTGACCCGCCCCGACGCATCCGACAGACTCCATTCCAGACTCTGCATTTCGCACTCCTCTTCAAACAGAAAGGCCCGGGCAAGCCCGGGCCTTTCGAGTGACGCGTGAAGCCCTCGCCTAGAACTGCAGGCGAACCGCCAGCTGGAAGCGCCGCGGCGCGAAACGGAGTCGCGGCTGGCCGAACAACGAACTGTGCACGGCGGGCTGTGGCGAATAGCCCGTCTGCTTGTCGAATAGGTTGAAGACGTCTCCGATCAGCTGGAGGTTGAGGTTGTGAATCGGGATGTTCTGCGTGTAGTCGAGATCCAGCTGGTAATGCGCCGGGCTGGTGCGAGAACCTGCCGGTTCGGCATAACGGTTGGTGTCACTCCTCGAGCTGGTGAGACTGCTGTACGGCTCGTAGCTCCACGCCTCCCAGTGGTCGCCCGACTGATAGAAGGTGAAGGCGCCCACTGTGGCATTCCACGGAAGCCGGTAGTAGCCGTCGAGCTTGAGGAGGTTGCGGCGATCCGCGTGAAGGTTGCCGTACTTGTTGTCCCACACCTGGCGGCCGGGACCATCGGCGATGTTCGACGAGCCGATGAAGGTCGCGAAGTCGTACGTGGTGCTGGTCGCGTCCTGGTCGAAGTTCCCGTAGTAGTGGCTCCAGGTGTAGGTGCCGTGGAAGTAGAGGTTCTCGGTCGCCTGGAGGTTCGACTCGAACGTCGCTTCGTAGTACTTGGTGAACGCACCGTCGAGGGTCGCGATGACGTAGCTTGAGCCGCTCCCGATCTGATTGCGCATGTCGTTCAGATTCGGGATGTAGAGCTCATGCGGCACCGAGTCGGGCGCGTTGGCATAGAGGCGCGCGTTGTTCGGGGTGTCTTCCCAGAACCGCGAGGAGTAGCGGTAGCGTGCATAGGCACGTGCGCTCCAGCGGCTGTTGATCTGGCGTCCGGTACCGATCAGGTACTCGTCGGTGTAACGCGGCTTGATCCCCTGCTGAAACAGCTTTCCAGAGCTCGACGCCAGCTGTTCGCTGCCGATCAGAGCACCATTCTGGTCGAAGTAGGCGCGGGTGACGAGACCGAGCGTGTTGCGATCCCACGATGCGGCGCGCGGGAGCGAGCTCGCGATCGGGTTGTAGCGGGCGTAGCTGACGTACGCGGTATCGGTCCCGTTGTAGGCCCAGGTCACGCCGAGACGCGGCTGGATCTGATCGGACCACTTGATGGTGTGCATCTTGTACTTGTGTCCCGGGTCAGCAACGTATCCGGAGATGGTCGACGAATCTTCGCGAAGACCCTGACCGTACAGGGTGTCGTTGCTGGCGAGTACGCCGACATTGAACGACCAGTTGCCGGTACGCATGGTGTCGTTGAGCTCGACGTTCTGCGACTGATACTCGGAATGGATGACCTGCGTGCCGAGTGCGGCTTCGCTCGACCGCTGCACGTCGGCCTGGAAGTAGATCGGCTGACCTTCGCACCCGGTGTCCGCGGGGCAGTTGGAACGGCCGCCGATCACGGTGATGTCGCCCCAGCCGTTCGAAGAGCGGCCGAGGTCCTCGGAGTCTTTGAATCCCTGCCACCCGACGTGGATGTCGTGGGTGAACTGCCGGCCCAGCGTCACGTCGTAACCGAGCTGATAGCTCTTGCGGTAGAAGTTGTCCATGTCGAACTGGAATGCGCCGCCGACTGCGCCGCCGCCCGTTTTCGTCCCATCGCGGATGAACCCGTATTGGTCGACGAATGGCGCGATGAACGAGTTGAAGGCGTCGTTCCCCTCGATGAGTGACGGAACTTCGAAGTAGCCCATCTGCGCCATGTTCCCGATGTCGAGGGTGGTTCCCGGGGTCAGGTTCGGAACGACGGAAAGAACCGTCTGCGGGACGCCGGCCGTCTTCAGCGCGTAGTCATTGTATTTTGCGCTGACGTAGCTGCGGTCAGTGACCACCCACGACGCCTCGAGAATCCCGATCTTCTGTTTGGATTCGTTGTTCGTGGCTGCACTCGGAGCTTCCGCGCCACCGATGCTGGCGTTATCGTCCGTGCGGCTCGAGTCGCGATAGCTTCCGTTGAGAAGGATCTTGCTGGTCGGCGTGTAGGTCAGCTTCCCGAAGTACTCGTCACGAGTACTCTTGAAGTTCGGCACGTCGCCGTAGAGGTTCGAGCTGTTCGCCCGATCGATGGTCGGACGGTAGTACGACCCGTAGAAGTAGAGGCGGTCCTTCATGATCGGACCGCCGATTCCGAGACTGGCCCAGGCGCGGTCCTGGTCGTACTGGGAAAGCGACGTGCCGACCTGATCCGCCGTCATTCCGGCGTTCTGGAACTGGTACTTCACGTCGCCCTTGAATTCACTCGTTCCCGACTTACTGACGGAGTCGATGGTGAACCCGGCCGAACGGTTAAAATCGACCGCCTTCGCGCCGCCTTTGACGACGGTGATCTGCTCGATGTCCTGGGAGGACGGCTCCGCCGCGAGCGTTCCGAAGAGAGGGAGCGTCACGTTCACGCCGTCGAACTGATAGATGTTGTCCTGTTCACTTCCGCCGGCCGCCGGTCCACGGACCGATGCCTCGTTGACCTGAACGCCCGGGGCGAGCTTGATCAGATCGCGGTACTCCTGTCCGACCGGGAGCCGCTCGATCGCTTCCTGCGGAATGGCGCTCTTGATCGCCGTCGTGGTGGGGTCGGTGAAGGGGGTCTGCGCAGTGACGGTGATGCTCTCGCTCACCCCCGCAATTCCCATCTGCACGTCGACCGGGGAGTCGATGTTCAGGTAGACCTGCACGTCGCGGGTCTGCGCCTGCATCCCGGCGAGAGAGAACTGCACGGTGTACTTGCCTGGAGGCAGCGCCGGAAACCTGTAAACCCCGTTGGCCGCGGTCGTGGTGACCCGGGCCTGGGGAAGCACGTTCGATCGTGCCTCGACGGTCACGCCGGGGAGAACCTCTCCCGACGATGTGGTCACTTTTCCGCTGATGGAGCCGACCTGCTGCGCGAACGCGAGCGAGCCGACCAGTCCGATCAGGCAGAAAAAGACGGCGATACGTAGAATGCGTGAACCAGCCATATCTTTCTTCCTCCGGAGATACTCGATGTAAACGGTTACCGCGGATTCTACTCCCCCGTTCGGGGGAGCACAATTTTTTTGCCGCTTCCGTCTTCGAAATACGATTCCGAATCAGCGCGGTTGCATTTTCCCGACTCCGCGATGGGGGTCGAAGCCTCACTTTTGCGTCAGACGTAATCCTACTTCACCGTCACGATCGCTCCGCGAATCCACTCCGACAGCGCCGCGAATATTCCGTCACCATCGACCGCATTCCGCGTCATCACCACCGCGACGTAACGCTGTCCCGTCGGAAGCTGGACGATCGCTGCATCGTGCCACACCGTGCTGGTCCATCCGGCTTTCGACCACAGCTCTGACCCCGCCGGGAGCGTCTGCCCGAGGAAATGGATCACCTGCTCGTCGGTGACGCCCGGATCGTCCGCTGGAACCGTCCGGTGCATCAGCGCGAGCATCGCTTCGCTCGCTTCCGGCGACACCGCTTCCTTTCGCGCGATCCACGTCTCCAGCGATGCGATCGCATCCGCAGTGGCGTGATTCCGATTTTCGTAGTTCGGTCCCAGCAGCTCGACCTCGCGCCCGTACGGTCCTTCGCAGAACGTCTTGATCGCCGCGCTCACGTCGTACCCCATCTCCCGGAACCAGCGGGTCGGAGCGAACCGCCTTTCCTCGAAGATCCGCCACTTTCTCCCGTAGAGATTCGGTCCGCTGGTGGTGCGCGTGATGCGATCCACGACGTACGACGTCGCGTCGTTCGACGACTGGACGATCATGTCCCTCAGCCCGCGCTTCATCTCCTCGTCCGGCACCAGCGTGCGGGCATCGATCTGATGCCACGCGTCGACGAGGAAGAAGAGCTTCACCACGCTCGCCGGATAGAACGGGACGTCTCCGTGGAAGCTCGCCCGGCGCGGATGCGCGGGATCCGTGAGATCGACCAGCGAGATCGCGAAGTCCTCCGGCGTCAGCTTCTGGCCCGCGAATTCCGTCGTCGCCCGCCGTGCGATCGCATCGACGGCCGCCTGCAGCTGCGGATCGACCGGAATCTTCTCGAATTCGCGGAAGTTCGCCAGCGCGGGGATCGCCATCGTGAGGATGAGCGCGACGATCATCACGATCTTGAGTTTCTTCATCGATTCTCCTCCCGTTCTCCGGACCGCCGTCATCGCTGCCGAATTCGTGACGATCCGATATGGACCGCCGGCATCCCTGCCGGCTCGTGACGAGCGTCCCGCGCTCGTCACCTCGTGCGTTCAATCCGCGTCCCTGCACCGCGCGAGATCTCTCACTTCTCCCGAGCTCCCTCGCGGTCAGGCGCGGAGGCCTGACCGCTGCCGGCTGGAAGCCGGCGCCCCTCGGCGCTCCTACGTTTCCGCCGAGGCCTCCTCGGCCTCGACGTCGATCTTCCCGAAGATTCGCGACCCCACCCACAGCACCGCACCGGTCAACAACGCGAGAATTGCCGGGACGAAATGCTTCTCCTCGAGCGTGAAGAAAAGCAGCAGCGAGATCAGCGTCCCCAGAATCGCGACCACCCAGGCCCAGTTGCCGAGAAAGAACGATCCACCTTTCTTCAGTCGCGGAAGCGACGCCGCGGTGAAGAGATACGTCGTCATGCGTGCGACGGCCGAGAGCGCCGCGAGCTGCACGAACGATCCCATCAGTGCCATCGGAATCGCCGCCGCGATGATCAGCGCGATCGCGACCACCGGAGTGTGAAACGTCGGATGCACCCACGCGAGAAGCTTGTAAGGCTTCCGGTCCGCGGAGAGCGCGTAGACCATCCGCGAGGACTCGAGCACGGTGCCGACGTTCGTCCCGGCGATGGAGATGATCGCGCCGACGGTGATCAGGACCGCTCCGAACTTCCCGAGCACCACCGCAGCCGCATCGGCGATCGGCGTGGAGGTGTCGAGGCTCTGGAGCGAGGCCATCGCGCCGAGCTGCGCGAGCGAATACACGAGAGCGATCCCGACGATCCCGAGCAGAAGTGCGAACGGGAGATCCCTCTTCGGATTCCTGAACTCTCCCGCCGGGACAGCGACGTTCTCGAACCCCGCGTACGCGAAGAGGAGAAGCAGCGCCGCTTCGCTCCATTGCGTCTCGTGAATCGGCGGCAGTTTCACCGAGGCGGGAAGAGGATTGAAGTGGAACACCGCGACCGCCACGGCGATGAAGATCACCAGCGGGATCAGCTTCCCGAGCGTCAGGCCGTAGATCGTTCCCGCACCGAATCTGATCCCCAGCGCATGGATGACGCCGAAAAAGAGAAGCGTCCCCACGATGATCCACGTCCGCATCACTCCTTCCGCCGCGCCCGGTGCGAGCCTCGCGATCGAAAGAACCAGTCCGTTCGACAGCGCCGCGAGTGACGTGAGCCGCGCCAGGGTGTTCATCCAACCGGTCTCGAATCCGATGAAGTCGCCGAACGCCGCACGAGAGTAAACGTATGCCCCTCCCGGTTTGTCGAAGTGACTCGCCGCCTCGGCGAAGCAGAGCACCAGAATGAAAACCGGAATGGAGAAGAGGAGAGGGGCCCACAGCGAGAACGGACCGAGAAGGCGGAACGTCTCGGACGGCAGGAGGTACACGCCGCTCCCGATCACCGCGTTGATGGTGAACGCGACCAGCCCCCAGAATCCGACGGCACGAATCAGTTTCGCACTGCTCGAGTGTTCCGCCATTCCTGCCGATCCTCCCGACGAGACGGTGTGATGAATCCGGGCTATCTCGCTTCGTAGCCGGGGCCGCGAAGCACGCGACCCGGAAGCTCTCCGGTCATTGTCCCGTCGAGCAGAACCGGAGCCCCGTTCACCACCACGTCGATCACTCCCTCAGACATGTGGTGAGGGTCTTCGTACGTCGAAATATCCCGGATCTTCTCCGGATCGAACACCACCACGTCTCCCTTCATCCCCGGACGGAGTACGCCGCGGTCGAACAGCAGCGCACGCGCCGCCGCCTGCGATGTCACCTTACGCACCGCCTCTTCGAGCGTGAAGAGATGCTCGTCGCGCACGTAGTGGCCGACCACACGAGGGAATGTTCCGTACGCGCGCGGATGCGCGCCGGCGTTGATCATCGGTCCGACGATCGCCGCCGAATCGGAACCGACCGACACGAACGGCTGCTGCAGCGCGTACCGAAGATCCTGCTCGTTCATGGAGAAATAGATCGCCTGAGGGG
This sequence comes from uncultured Acidobacteriota bacterium, assembly GCA_963741955.1. GTDB lineage: Bacteria > Acidobacteriota > Thermoanaerobaculia > Gp7-AA8 > Gp7-AA8 > CAVUKB01. Next base: position 339,749 of record CAVUKB010000007.1, on the reverse strand, counting down.
AACGCGGACTTTGCTCGAAAATCCGGAGCAGTGCCTCGATCGGGTCGAGCCCCATCATCGTCGCGATCTCGCTGAGACGTTTCCGCTCGTATTGCGCGAACTTCGAGTTCGGGATGCGCGTGACCAGAACTCCCACCGCGCCATCGATCCGGTGGTAGAAGCCCGATTCGCGGATCTCGTCCGCGATCTTCGCCCGCGTCACCGGATCCTTCAGCCGCTCGAGAAACTTCGAGTAGCCTCCCTCGAGCGCCTGATTCGGCGCCAGCGCGGAGAGCCCCGTGGATGAGGCGATGTACGGGTAGACGTTCGCAGAGACGTCGAGGCCACTCTCGCGCGCCGCTTCGATCTTCGCGATGACTTCCGGCATCCGCCCCCAGTTCTGTTTCCCACCGACCTTGAGGTGCCAGATGTTGAGCGGAATCCGGGCTTCCCGTCCGATGCGGAACGCCTCGTCGAGCGCGTCATCGATGGTGTCGGCCTCGTTGCGGATGTGCGTGAAGTAAACGCCTCCGCGTTTCGCCGCGACGCGCGCGAGCGCGATCAGCTCGTCCGTCTTCGAGAAGACGGCCGGGACGTAGATCAGCGCGGACGAGAGTCCGATCGCTCCTTCGCGCATCGCCTGATCGACGATCGCTTCCATCTGGCGAAGCTCTTCGGGCGTGGGATCGCGGTCGACGTCACCCATCACGATCTCGCGCGCGCTCGACTGTCCGACCAGGAACGCCATGTTGATCGCGGAGCGATTCTTCTCCACCACGTTCATGTACTCACCGAGCGTGCGCCAGCTCGGACCGCCACGCGCGGCACGAGCTTCCTGCTGCGCCGCCGTGACCGGCCCCGGCGAATGACCTTCACCGGTCAGCTCGGTGGTGACGCCCTGGCGGATCTTTCCTTCCAGACGGGGATCGACCAGGACGGTGTGATCGTCCTGGCCGAGGAGATCGATGAATCCCGGGGCGACGATCTGTCCATGTGCGTCGATGGTGCGGCGGGCATGAGCATGCGAGAGATCGCCGACCGCGACGATGGTGTCGGCGGTGATGCCGACGTCACCGCGAAACCACGGCGCTCCCGTGCCATCGATGATGCGTCCGTTGGTGATCAGGAGATCGAATGTCTGAGGAGTCTGCATTTTCGCACCGGTTGCGCAGGCGGAGAGGATCGAGGAGAGGGCGACGAGGAGAAGAGCGGATCGAAATTTCATCAGCGACCGGGAGTGTAACACCGGGGGATTTCGAATTTCGAGTTTCGGATTCGCCATCCGCCTTTCGACTTCCGCCTTCTGCCTTCCTACTTCCGCCATCCGCAGTTGACCTCGCCGCCGCGTCCCTCCCGTGATTAAATCCTCCTCCTCCGGAGGTCTGCGGGCCGCCGACTCCATCTTGCGAGGTCATGCATGAATCGAAGAGTCTCATTCGTTGCGCTCCTCCTGCTCGTCGTCGCGCTTCCCTCGTTTGCCGCGAAGAGAGCATTCACGCTCGAGGACTACTACCGGGTGAAGGGAGTGGGCGACGTTCACGTCTCGCCCGACGGGCGTACGGTCGTCTACACCGTCTCGACGAGCGATCTGCCGCGGGCGAAGCACCAGAGCCACGTCTGGATGATGAACGCCGACGGCTCGAACGAGCGCCAGCTGACCCGGAGCGACAAGAGCGAGAGCTCGCCCGTCTTCTCACCCGACGGAACTTCGATTGCGTTCGTCAGCTCCCGCGAAGGAGATTCGAACCTCTACGTGATGCCGGTCGCCGGAGGGGAGGCGCAACGGATCACGAACATCTCCACCGGTGTCTCCGACCCGGTCTGGTCGCCTGACGGGAAGTGGATCGCCTTCTCGACCGACGTCTACCCCGAATGCGGCGCCGACGACGCGTGCAACAAGAAGATCGCCGATCGCTGGCACGACGGGCCGCTCGACGCGCACACCGCGGACGCGCTCCTCTACCGCCACTGGACCGCATGGAAGGACGGCACCGCGACCCACATCTTCGTCGTCTCGGTCCCGGGCGGCGAAATTCGAGACGTGACCCCGGGGAAATGGGACTCGCCGACGTTTCAGCTCGGCGGTCCGGTGCAGTACGACTTCTCTCCCGATTCGAAGGAGCTGGTGTTCGTCTCGAAGCGCGTTCCGGATCCCGAATCCTCCACGAACAACGACCTCTATCTCGTGTCGCTCGGCGACAAGAATTTCGCGGCGCGGGACATCACCTCGTCGAACCCCGCCTACGACGGCAGCCCGAAGTACTCCCCGGACGGACGGTGGATCGCTTACCGGATGCAGAAGCAGCCGGGTTACGAGTCCGACCTCTTCCGGATCGCGCTCTACGACCGGAAGAGCGGAACCACACGCGACATGACCGAGGAGTTCCGCAACTGGATCGACGAATTCGAATGGAGTGGAGACTCGAAGTCGATCTACTTCACCGGCGAAGTCGAAGGAACCAATCCGATCTACCGTCTGGACCTCGGGAGCGGAAAGATCGAGAAGGTCCTCGAGCACGCGACGATCGATTCGTTCTCGTTCTCTCCTTCGGAGAAGACCATCCTCTTCGCATCGCGTGCGATCGGCAGCCCCGGTGAGATCTACAGCGCGAAAGTCGGCGATGGCTCCGCAGCGGCGAAGCAACTGACGAAGCTGAACGACTCGCTGAAGAGCGAGGTGGACATCCGTCCCGCCGAGACGATGTGGGTCGACGGCACTCTCGGATCGAAGATCGAGGTCTTCATCGTCAAACCTCATGGATTCGATCCGTCGAAGAAGTACCCGCTGATCTTCAACGTGCACGGCGGCCCCCAGTCGCAGTGGGCCGACTCCTTCCGCGGCGACTGGCAGGTCTACCCCGGCGCGGGTTACGTCGTGGCGTTCTGCAATCCGCACGGCTCGACCGGCTACGGCCAGGACTTCACCGCCGAGATCTCCGGCGACTGGGGCGGCGCGGTGTTCCAGGATCTGATGAAGGTCACCGACGCCCTCGAGAAGCTCCCGTACGTCGACCGCAACCGGATGGGAGCGATGGGATGGTCGTACGGTGGCTACATGATGGATTGGTTCGAGGGACATACGGACCGCTTCAAAGCCATCGCCTCGATGATGGGGCTCTTCGATCTCCGCTCGTTCTACGGCGCCACCGAAGAGCTCTGGTTCCCGGAATGGGACCTCGAGGGTCAACCCTGGAATTCCGATCTCTACGAGAAGTGGTCCCCTTCGAACTTCGTGAAGAACTTCAAGACTCCGTGCATGGTGATCACCGGAGAGCGAGACTACCGCGTCCCGTATACCCAGGGTCTGCAGATGTTCACCGCGCTGCAGAAGATGCACGTGCCGTCGAAACTGATCGTCTACTCCAACTCCGGGCACTGGCCGAGCTGGTACGAGATGGCTCTCTACTACACCGCCCATCTCGAGTGGTTCCACAAGTACCTCGGCGGCGATGCGCCTCCATGGACGACCGATCAGTTCCTCCGCAACGCGGTTTTCAACAAGGAGACCGGGGAGAGGATCCGGGAAGCAGAACCGAAGGCTCCCGGAGTCGGCGGCGAGGGTAACGTGCCGAAGGTTCCGCCGACCACGAAAGAGGGAGGCATCTGATATCTATTATCTATTATCTGTTATCTGTTATCTGTTATCTATTATCTGTTATCTAATTAGTGCCTGATAAGAGAGCATCCAGCTAGACTGAAGTTCCCGGGGGTTTTCGCAGAGAAGTGCTGTGTTTTCTTGAAGATGACCTCGATTTGTATGCAAGAATGTAGCCATGTAAGTGTGATTACTGCATTGACAGGTGTGAATAGTACTGGCATACTGTGGCCATGCACATCGACATCGTGCCGAACCGCAACTCGGCCCCGGCCGTCCTGCTGCGCGAGTCCTACCGGGTGGGGGCCAAGGTCCGAAAACGCACGCTGGCCAATCTCTCGGCCCTGCCGGCCGATCAGATCGACGCGATTCGCAGAATCTTGAAGGGCGAGAGGCTCGCCCCGATCGCCGAGCTGTTCGAGATCATTCGATCGGTCCATCACGGTCATGTCGAAGCCGTCCAGATCGCAATCAAGCAACTCGGCTTCGCTTCGCTCGTTGCATCTCGCTCGTGCCGCGAGCGTGATCTGGTCCTCGCCATGGTGGCGGCTCGTATCCTTGCCCCGCGCAGCAAGCTCAGCACCGTGCGGTCATGGCACACCTCGACGATTCCCGAAGTCTTCGGTGTCACCGATGCCGATGAAGACGACCTCTATGGCGCGCTCGATTGGCTGCTTGGCCGACAAGACGCAATCGAAAAGAAACTCGCAGCGAGACATCTGCCCAAGGGCGGTCTGGTCCTGTACGACCTGAGCTCGAGCTATTTCGAGGGAGAGAGCTGCCCGCTCGCCATGCGCGGCCACAACCGGGATGGCAAGAAGGGCAAGCTTCAGGTCAACTACGGACTGCTGACCGACCGCCGTGGGTGCCCCGTAGCAGTGAGTGTCTTCGATGGCAACACCAGTGACCCCAGGACATTGATGCCTCAGGTCGAGAAACTACAGAAGACCTTCACGATCGAGAAGTTTGTTCTCGTTGGCGATCGCGGCATGATCTCGCAGAAGCAAATCGATGATCTCCGTCAGCGAGACGGCATTGATTGGATTACGGCCCTCAGGAGCGTGACGATTCAAAAGCTCGTTGACGCCGGTCATATCCAGCTCGGGCTGTTCGACACGCGCAATCTTTTCGAGATGACCCATCCCGATTTCCCGGGCGAGCGACTGGTGGCCTGTCGCAATGCGGATCTGGCCCGGTTGCGCGCGCACAAACGCGAGTCGCTCCTCGAGGCTACGCTCAAGGAATTGGAGAAAGTGCGAGGGATGGTCTCGCACGGCAAGCTCCAAGGAAAGGACGTCATTGGCGTACGCGTCGGCAAGGTGATCGACAAGTACAAGGTCGCCAAACACATTGTCCTGGACATTCGCGATGACGGGCTTGACTTCCACATCGACGCGGACAAGGTGGCGCGCGAGGCTTCCCTCGATGGGCTCTATGTCGTAAGGACCAGCGTGGCCGCCGAGACTCTTGGCACCGACGACGTCGTGCGCAGTTACAAGCTGCTCAGTCAGGTCGAGCGGGCCTTTCGCTCACTGAAGACTGTCGATCTCCAGGTGCGGCCCATCCGCCACCGGCTCGAGGAGCGCGTCAAGGCTCACATCTTCCTCTGCATGCTGGCCTACTACGTGGCCTGGCACATGATGGAAGCCTGGCGCCCACTGCTTTTCTCCGACGAGGACCAGCAGGCAAAAACGAGCCGTGATCCCGTTGCTCCCGCAAAACGATCAGCGAAAGCGCTCGATAAGATCCATTCGAAGGTACTCGACGACGGCACTCCCGCCCACAGCTTTCAGACCCTGCTCGCAGACCTGAGCACCATCGTCCGCAACACCGCTCGCCGTCCGGGCGCATCCAACGACGAGTCCACCTTCGACCTCGTCACCACCCCAGGCCTAACTCAACAGCGCGCCTTCGATCTGCTCAAGTCCATCCACTTGTAGACAGAAGCCTGCACGCATATTCCTGCCTATCTCCCTGAATTTACAGCGGATCCTTGCCTATAGCCCCAGGGAACTTCAGGCTAGATAGAAGATAAAGGTTTCAGATATCAGATATCAGATATCAGATGCTTTTCCACTTCGTCGTCCATCCGTCCGGACATCATCAGGAAGAGCATCCGGTAGTCGGCTGCGAGTGAATAGAACGGGTGTCCGAACGTCGCAGGCCGGTTTCCTTCGACGAAGAAGTGGCCGTACCACGCGAAGCCGTAGCCGACCAGCGGAGCGAGCAGAAGCCACCATGGGCTGCTGGCGAGCGCGAGAGCCACTGCACCGACTGCGAGCGTGGAGCCGATGCCGTGGAGGATCCTGGTCCGCGGTTTCGAGTGCGCACGGACGTAGTGGGGCCAGAAGTCGGAGAACGACCGGATCGGAGCGCGCATGGGACCTCCTTCTGCGCCGCGCGAGGAGAAGCTGCGTCCATTTGCGTCCATTGTAGACCGAACCCGAATCCGTCTCGCAGCGACCACCCTCTCGTGGCCGAAGTCTCGAGAACCCCGCCCATCTTCGCGCGCTGCACGTACGCGTGGCACCAATCACCCGATCATTCGTGCTCCAAAACTCTGGTGACTCCGCCCATGAAGCGATACCCGTTCTCACTCGCGCGGCCTTTCAGCGCGCCCTCCTCCCGTCGGCGGTTCACAGACTGCAGTATGATTGACGTCGTGAGCAGGTCACTGGTCGAGCTCGTCGAGATCGAGCCACTCCCCGATTACCGGCTTCGCGTTCGGTTCAGCGACGGTACGCGTGGCATCGCAGATCTTTCGTACCTCGCGGGTCGCGGTGTATTCTCTCTCTGGCTCGAAGCCGGAGCCTTCGAACGAGCCCGGGTCGAAGAGGGGCGTGCGGTCGTCTGGAGTGAGAGCGTCGATTTGGGCGCCGACTCGCTCTACCTCCAGGTGACCGGGAAGACTCCCGATCAGCTGTTCCCGAACCTCGGTTCGACCGAAGCAAGGCATGCCTGAGCTGAGCCGGTTTTTCGGGATCGTGATCCGGATGTATCTCGACGATCATCCTCCCCCTCATTTCCATGCATCGTACGGCGGCGAGGAGGCACTTTTCGAGATCGACACTCTCGCGATCTTCGCGGGGAAACTACCGCCTCGGGCGGCCGGCCTCGTCGTCGAGTGGGCGACGCTGCACCACAACGAACTGCGAGAAGCGTGGAGCAATGCAGAAGCGCTCGAGCCCCTGCCGAAAATCGCGCCTCTCACGTAACCGAAGGCCTGGGCGACCTCTCGTGGCCGAAGTTTCAAGGACCATCGCCCGTCTTCACGCGCTGCACGTCCCGGTTGCACCACTCGCCCCGACGATCCGTGCTCTAGAACTTTGGTGACTCACTCCCACGAACCGCCGCCCGCCTCGCACTCGCTCCACCCCCAGTGCCGTAGGCACGACCGACAGTAGCCCAGGGTGGAGGCGCTCCGCGCCGGAACCCTGGGGTTCACGTTCGCCAAACAACTTCTCGTTGCAAGTCGCAAGAATCGAGGCGGGCGCGACGCGTGCCCGCGATACCGCAGCCACCGCGCCGAAGAACGTCCTGCACGCGGCGTGACCGCCGGGCCACCGCGGGATCGAATTCGTGCCGGACGAGCGGGGTCTGCGCTCGTCGTGAGCGCGTCGTCCGGCTCCTGCGTGGCACATCGCTTGCTCGATTCTGATGAGCTTCGGAACTGACTACGCTGCGAGGTGACCAATGGCAGATCTCGAACAGACCCTCCGTGAAATCTTCGGCGACTCGGTCGACAAGCTCACTCAATACCAGCGTGACAAGATGCAGAAACTGCAGTCGAAGATCCGGGACATCGCTCACGAAGCGCTGCGGGACGACCTGACTCGACTCTCGAACGAGATCATCGACCTGAAAACGCGGGTGACCGAGCTCGAGTCCGAGCGGGTACGAAAAGCGGCCGAAGACGTCGAGCCCTACTGAGGAACTTGTGCGGCCGGAATGGCCGGCTGCTGCGATTCTCCCTCCACCCGAACGACGTCGTTCTGTGTGAGGAACGCCCCCTCGAAGCGGACCGGGACCGGAACCTGGCGCCCCCCCTCCGTCCGCGATGCGCTCAGGTGCAACTGCGGCTCGCTGGTATACCCGGAGTTTCCGACCTTCGCGATTCTCTCTCCTTCCAGCACCGAGTCGCCAGGGCGGACGAAGACGGCACCGCGCTTCAGGTGGGCCAGGACGACGTTCGTCCCGCTGCAGTCGAGGATCACGTAGTTACCCGCAGGCACCGAGGCGTCGGGCGATCCGATCGCCGCCTCCGGGGTGCGCGAGACCTCGTCAACCACCCGGCCGGTACAGGGGCTGAAGACCGGCTCCCCCCACGTGGCGTACTCCTTCAGCTCCTTCGGCGCAACCCCGCGCGCCCGCACGCCGAGCTTTCCGACTCTGACCAGATCGAGCCCGTATTGCTCGGCCGGGGTCCAGAAGTGGAACGGGTTGGTCAGAGGCCCGCGGCCGCCCTGAGTGACCACGAACGTACCGGAGTGGAACGGGAACGCGAGGTCGACCGCTCCCGCCGGAGGTATCCGCGAAGCGATCGCGGCGAGATCGACGAGGAGGATCACGACGGCAATGATGGTGATCGCGAACGACGTCCTTCCGCCGCCGGCGGAATCGCGGCCCACTCGCCGGGCCCGGACGAACGAGACGAGCACCGCCACGAGGAAGAGGCCGGCGAGGCCGATGCGCGTCCAGATCCCGAGGACCGCCCAGTTCCCCAGTAGAAATCCGAGTGTCACGAGAGCTGCGGCGAGAAGGACGCGGGGGGCCCAGACGGTCCGTCCTCCCGGCCGCGCCACGACGATCCACACCGTCGGAACGAGCATCACGAGGAGCGTGACGATTGCGATCAGCAGCGAAGCCATCACGAATTCTCTCCCCGATCTAGCCGGGGCCAGTTCAACATTATGCCCAGCCGGAGGCTCAAAAGCATCTCGAATTTCCCGTCCGAGGCGCGTCCACCCGCATCGTCCGCTCCGGATCGATCTGTCGCGCGGGGAGCGCGGATCCTCTGATCCGCCACGACGACCGCGTTCAGAACGGATCGAGACCATCCCTGCGGCTGAAGCGGAGCCGCTTCCATCCACACCGGTCCGGCCACCGACGCTCCGCGTTCACCCACAGGCACGCTCTTCATCGCGTACAACACGATCTCCGTCGCGGATCGGATGATCCGCACCCCAGAGAGATCGGACGAACCGCACCCCGGAGAGACCGGCCGCGCGGGGAGCGCGGATCCTCTGATCCGCCGCGACGACCGCGTTCAGATCGGATCGAGACAGTCCCTGCGGCTGAAGCGGAGCCTCTTCCATCCACACCGGTCCGGCCACCGACGCTCCGCGTTCACCCACAGGCTCGCTCTTCATCGCGTACAACACGATCTCCGTCGCGGATCGGATGATCCGCACCCCGGAGAGATCGGACGAACCGCACCCCGGGAGACAGGCCGCGCGGGGAGCGCGGATCCTCTGATCCGCCGCGACGACCGCGTTCAGATCGGATCGAGACAGTCCCTGCGGCTGAAGCAGAGCCTCTTCCATCCACACCGGTCCGGCCACCGACGCTCCGCGTTCACCCACAGGCACGCTCTTCATCCCGTACAACACGATCTCCGCCGCGGATCGGATGATCCGCACCCCAGAGAGATCGGACGAACCGCACCCCGGAGAGACCGGCCGCGCGGGGAGCGCGAACCGCGCTACTTCCGCCGGTCCCGCAACTTGTCCGGCTTCCGGAACGCTCGCATGATCTCCCGGATACGACGTTTCGCCTCCGCCCGCACTCGGGGATCGTGCTTCTGCTCCTGAAACTCGATCTCGCTCTGGAGCTTTCGGAAACTCGCCACCCGCTTCGTGTCGAGCTCTCCGCGAGCGAGCGCATCACGGACCCCACATCCCGGTTCGGTCTCGTGACGGCAGTCGCTGAAGCGGCAATGCCGCGCCGCGATCTCGATCTCGGAAAATGTCTCTTCGATTCCCTCCTCCGTTTCCCAGAGCTGGATCTCACGGATTCCGGGTGTATCGATGATCAGCGCGCCGGACGGCATCCGCAGAAGCTGACGGTGTGTGGTGGTGTGCCGCCCTCTCTGATCGTCCTCCCGCACGTCGCCGACTTTCATCAGTTCCTCGCCGGCGATGCGGTTGATCAGGCTCGACTTCCCCACTCCGGAGGGACCGAGGATCGCGATCGAGGTTCCCGGCGTCAGGAGATCACCGAGCGCGGCGATTCCTTCGCCGCTCACGCTGCTGACCGCCACCACCGGTATTCCGGGGGAGATCGACTCGACCGCGCTCACTGCGGCCACTGCATCAGCTGCGAGATCCGCTTTGGTGAGCACCACCACCGGTTGCGCTCCGCTCTCCCACGCGATCGAAAGATATCTCTCGATGCTTCGCAGGTTGACCTCGCCGGCGATCGAAGCGGCGATCCAGACCAGATCGATGTTCGCCGCGAGAACCTGTTCCTCATTCCGTTCGCCAGCGGCCCGCCTGGAAAACTTCGTCCGTCGTGGAAGCACCTGCTGGACCAGGGCGATGTCCGCGTTGGCGGGAGCCTCGAGAAGAACCCAGTCGCCGACTGCGGGAAGATCGCCCCGTCCCACCGCCTCGCGGCGGAGCCGTCCCGCCGGTCGGGCTCTCCACTCTCTCTTTTCCGTCGCCACCCTCAGCACCCCGCGATGCTCCGACACGACGCGCCCGGGGGTCAGACCTTTCCCCCGGCTCTGTGCCAGTGCCACGTCGAAAAATTCGCTCCATCCGAGCTCGGAGAGTTTCATGCCGGTGAGGTGATCATAGCCGAGAGCGGACCGTCATTCCGCCTCCCTCAACCTGGACCGGCATTTGAATCGACGATATGGTTCGACTCCAGATGACGAGGAGATTCAGATGACCGAAACGAATGAAGCGATTGCGACCGGCAGCGGCACGTTCCGAATCGGCGGCGACATCCAGGTCCACCGCCTCGGGTTCGGCGCGATGCGAATCACGGGCGATGGGGTCTGGGGACCGCCGGCCGACCACGACGAGTGCATCCGCGTCCTCCGGCGCGCGATCGAGCTCGGGATCGATTTCATCGACACCGCCGACTCTTACGGCCCCGAGGTGAGCGAACGCCTGATCGCGGAAGCGCTCCATCCGTACCCGAACGGCCTGGTCATTGCTACCAAGGCCGGGCTCGAGCGCCCCGGTCCCGGTAAATGGGAACCGAACGGCCGTCCCGAGCATCTTCGATCCGCTTGCGAAGAGAGCCTCAAGCGGCTCCGCCTCGATAGAATCGATCTCTATCAGCTCCACCGGATCGATCCGAAGGTTCCCGCCGAGGATCAGTTCGAAACGCTGGTGCGCTTGAGGGCGGAGGGGAAAATCCGTCACATCGGCCTCTCCGAGGTGGGCGTCGACGAGATTCGCCAGGCCTCCGAATACTTTCCCGTCGCCACGGTGCAGAACCAGTACAACCTCGGCGATCGCCGGTGGGAAGAAGTTCTGGAGTTCTGTGAGCAGCAGAACATCGGGTTCATTCCCTGGTTCCCTCTTGCGACCGGAAAGCTGGCTACGGACGGAAAGCTCGACTCGATCGCGAAGAAACACGACGCTGCACCCTCGCAGATCGCACTCGCGTGGCTCCTCTCACGCTCGCCGGTGGTGCTGCCGATTCCCGGAACCTCGAAGGTGAAACATCTCGAGGAGAACACCGCAGCGGCAGGAATCCGGCTCGACGAGGACGACATGAATGCACTGATGAAGATGGGGGGATGAGAGCTCGCCAGCTTGCGGGAATCGAGAGCGGTTCCGTCGGGCGAAGGATCGAGGCCGGAACCGGGCCGCGATTGTGCGCCCGACTACCCGGAGCTGCGACTCGCGTCACATCGCAGCGGCGAGCGACCCCGCACAATGCTCCCGCGGGACGACCGCTACTTCGTTGCCGAGGATCCCACTGAATGACACTTCGAACCAGCCGTACCTGTATCGCCTGCGACCGCGACTCCACGTCGGTCCCTCTGATCACGTTCGAGTTCCGCGGCGAGACGCACTCGATCTGCTCTCAACACCTTCCGATCCTGATCCACGATCCGGCACAGCTGACCGGGCGACTGCACGGCGCCGAGCAGCTCGAGCCGTCACTGCACGAGGATTAGAAGCCGGGGCTCGCAGAGGCCGGGATTAGAGGTTCGAGATTCGAGGCTCGGGAAGCAGAGACCCCGACGCAGAGACGACGCACTCCTCGCCCAAAATATTCGCCACACTCATCGCCGAAATATTCGGTATATTATCGATTTCGGCGCATTTTATTCATCGAAATGCCGTATTGACAGAATTTAATTCTCCGAAATCCTCTCTTGCATGAACATTCCGGAAGCGGTTGACTCTCCCCGCGGTTCCCCTCGAGCCTCCAGCCTCGAGTCTCGAGCCTCGGCTTCTGCAAGCCTCGGCTTCTCTAGAACGGATACCCGAGCGTCAGGAACACCGCGTATGGATCCTCGTACGGCTTCCGGTCGAACTTGAAGCCGACGTCGAGACGGAGCGGCCCGAGCGGGGTGACGTACCGGAGGCCCGCTCCCGCCCCGTAGCGGAGATCCCGCGCGTTCATCGACTGGATGGTTCCCCACACCTGCCCGATGTCGAGGAACGTGGCTCCCTGCAGATTTCCGAAGATCGGGAACTGATACTCGGTGTTGAACACCACCAGCGCGTTTCCACCGATCGGATAGACGTTCTTCCCGACGCCTATCAGGCTCGCGCCGGCGGGAATCGAACCGGAGCAGCTCGTGGGCTCCGGACAGAGCTGGTAGAGCACTCCGAGTCCGTTCCTCTCGAACGCGCGGTGGGACGACTCGCCTCCGGCGGTGAACTTCTCGGAGATCGGAACGCGCGGTCCGATGCTCGGGTTCTCGAGCTGACGCTCGGTTCCGAGCGGCTCGATCATTCCGATCCGTCCCGCCACGACGAATTGCGACCGGTCGGTCAGAGGGAGATACCACGCTCCCTGGGTGAGGCTCTTGAGGAAGCTCGCGTCCGCATTGAGGAAGCGGAACGCGTACTCCAGCGACGCACTGGCGTAGAAGCCGCGGTGCGGGTTGACCGGGTCGTCTCTCTGGTCGAAGAAGAACGTCGGGGTCAGACTGGACACCCGCGTTCCCTGATCCTCGGCTGGAATTCCGGCGGTCGGAATGCCGAGCTTCGCCAGCTGGCACAGCTCGTTCGTCTCGTCCCGGCAGGTGAAATCGACCAGCTTGTACTCGTAGCGGAGCGACCACCGCGTCTGTTCGCGGAAGACTTTCGCGAGCTCCACGAAGGTTCCCCAGCGCCCCACGTGGAAGAGATTCTCGGTTCCACCGACGGTACGGTTCTCGTCGGTACGGAAGACCGTGAGCTGCGCCGGCACGTTGTAGTTGAACGGGAACGGCTCGGTGTAGGTCATGAGGTATCGCTTCTCCGGCTGAGAGACGCGCGCCTCGATTGCGGCGTACCGGCCGGTGCCGAACAGATTCCGGTCGGAGAGAGTGGCCGTGACGCGGGGCGCGTTCTCGGAGGAGGAGTAGCCGAGTGCGCCGGCGACGGTCAGATCCTTCCCTTCCGTGACGTCGATGGTCACGTTGCGCTCCGAGGGAGTCGTCCCGCCGTGTTCGGGCTGGACTTCGACCCTTTCGAAGATCGCCATCCGGTAGAGCTCGCGCTGCGCCTCGAGAAGGGTCCGGTAGCTGAATGGCTCGCCTTTCTTCAGACCGGCCTTCTTCAGCACCACGTCCGTCCTCGTATACGTATTTCCGCGAACGGCGACGTCTCCGATCTCGACCTTCGGTCCTTCGGCGATCTGGTACGTCAGAGTGGCGGAAGTCTTCGCGGAATTCGGCTCGACGTGAGGAGTGACCTGAACCTCCGGATATCCTCTCTCGCTGTAGAACGATCGGAGCCCGATCAGGTCCGCGGTGACGAGTTGCGGATTGAGCGGATCCCCTTCCTTCATTCTCAGGGCGGGCAGCTGCCTGGTGGGAATCCCCTCGTTGCCGACGATCTCGATCTTCCGGACGATGGTCTGCGGCCCTTCGGTGATCGGGAAAACGATCTCCAGCAGGTTCCCCGGTTTGCGATTCGCCACCGGCTGGCCGACGCTCACTTCGGTGAAGCCGTGGAGCCGGTACCAGGCGGCGATCGCATCGCGGTCCTCGTTGAGCTGTGCCTGAGTGAGGCCGCCGCGGCCGAAAAGAGAACCGAAGAAACTACGGAACCCTCCGCCGGCCTTCGTCGCGACGAGCTTCCGGAGCTGCTTGTCGGAAACGGTCTCGTTCCCTTCGAAGCGGACGCTCCCGACGCGGTACGTCTCGCCGGGAACGACATCGAATGTGATCACCCATTCGCCGCCGCTCTCCTTCTCCGTCACGTCGACTGCGGCGAAGAAGTATCCCTTCTGCTGATAGCGCCGGATGATCGCATCGGTGGCGGTGGCGATGGCGTCCTGCGAATACGCTTCGTTCCGGCCGAACGGGATCATCCGGTGCACGGCCGAGCGCGGGACGCCGGTGACCGCCACGCGGACCTTCAGGCCGACGTCGACCCGATAGTGGAGCGTCACGCTGCCGGAGCTGCTGTCGTAGGTCTCGTCGACGTAACGGACGTCCGCCCGCCGGTAATCCTTCCGCACCAGGAAGTTCCGGATCCGGTCGGCATCGTTGCGCGCGGCTGACGCCGAGTACCACGATCCGGGACGTTCCTTCATCCGGTCGATCAGCTGATCGCGGCCGAAGGGAGCGAGCGAGCCGGTGAACTCGACCCCGGTGACCTTTGCCCGAGGTCCCATGGCGACGTGATAGATCACCTTCGCCAGGTTCTGTTCGCGCTGATACTGCACCTCCGGGTCGACCGTCGACTCGAGCCAGCCGCGCCGGGCGAGCATGGTCTGGATCGCGACCGCGCTGCGGTCGACCGCATTGAGGCTGAGCACCGACCCGGCGCGTGTCACCATCTCTTTCTTCGCCCGATCTTCGAACTCGGTCAACCCTTCGAAGCCGACGTCCGAGATCAGGTAGTGGAGCGAGAGAAGGATCGTGACGTCGATCGCTCCGTCGTGCTGCTCGGCCGCCACCTGAATGTCGCGGAAGTTGCCCGTCGCGTAGAGAGCCTGGATCGAGCTCTGAAGGTCGCGGACGTCGAGGGGCTTGCCGGTCGAGAGGGAGATCACGTCGGCGAGCGGCGTGACGTCGAACGGACTGTCGGTCCGGAAACTGATCGATTCGACGGTCGGAGTGGTGAACGCGATCTCCGGTGCGAGAGGCTGATTCGTCGGCAACGGCTCGTGCGGTACCGCTGCCGGTCCGGCCGGAGTCGCAATCGTCGCCGTCCCCGCCGGCGGCCGTTCCGGTTTCCCACCGCTCACGCCGAAGTGCCCCTCGTACCGCCGTCGGAAACGTGCGTCGATCGCCTCCAGGAGGTAACTCTGCTTCGCCTCGCCTCCGACTCCGGTGGCCTGAATCACCCATTCGGGATTGACCTGCCACTCCACGATCTCCGCGTTCCGCCGGTTGGGGTCCTTGGGGTAGTACACCAGAATGACCCGAAGGTTGTCCGAGATCTGCTTTTCGAACGTCACCCTCTGCTCGGAATCGCCGACCAGCCCGGGCTCGAAGCGGAATGCATCGGCGAAGGGGAGGATGCGCTGGCCGATCAGAGAACCGAGACTCTCCGCAACCAGCGAGGAACCGGTCGTCTCGAGAGTGGAGGTGCCGATCCGCGGCCCACCCGCAGCGCCCGTCGTCAGCGGACCGGGTCCGAGAAGGGAAAGGAGGGTCAGGTCTGAAATCGGAGGATCGCTGGTGATGGTCGGGGTGATGTGATCGAGCGTCCCGGTGACGTTGATGGTCAGCTGGTAATCCTGGAGTCGCCCCTCCGCGGTGAGGTCGAAGTAGGGGTCGTTCCGGAAAGGATTCTGAAAGTTGATGGTGCCGCGCACCACGCGATACTGGACGTCCTGGAAGTCGACCTTCCCTCCCTCGTCGATCGTGAGCTGTCCCATCAGCACCGGATTGGCGAGAGTCCCGATCACGTCGAACTCCGCACTCGCCGTGATGTCGGCGATGTTGTTCTTGACCGCGAGCGTATCGTCCGCGCTCACCTTGACGTCGAGAGAGATCCGATCCTGCCAGCTCGCGGCCAGCGCCGGAATCAGCTCCCGCCGCTCCAGGATCAGGTTGAGAATCGAGGTCGCGAAATCGAAATCCTTCGAGTAGACGGCGCGGTTGACGGTGACGTTGCCGTCGAGGATCATCCGGTCCACACCCCCCTCGAGCTTTCCGGTGAAATCGCCGTCGATGGTGAGCCCTTCGAAGTAGCGGATGGAGACGTTCTTTCCCGTCGCATTGATCCGTACCCGACTCGGGGTGAGGCCATTCAGAGTGATGAAGCCGCCCGCGTTCACCGTTCCGCCTCCGACCACGGCCTGGAACGAATCGATCCGAAGACGATCTCCCTGGAACACCAGGGCCGCGTTGACGTTGTCGATCAGCTGCGGGAAGCCGGCGAAACGGAACTGCCCGTTCTTCACCTCGGCGGTTCCCTCCAGGCGCGGAGTGCTCACGGTGCCCCCCACCCGGGCCCGAATTCCGATCTGCCCCTCCGATTTGAGATCGTGAAGGAACAGCTGGAGCAGCGCGGCTTCCACCGCGCCGTCGATGTTCAGATCGATCTTCTGCTCGCCGGTCAGCCCTACGCTTCCGGCGATGTCGAACGTCGATCCGTCCGTTCTCAACTGGAATGACTCGAACTGCAGCGCTCCGTTGTTCAAGGCGAAACGGATCGGGCTCGCCGGTGTCACCGGGTGTCCGGAGATCTGCAGATCGAGCTCCGGCACGGTCCCTTCGATCCTGATCGTCTCGAGCGCTCCGAGCTTCCCTCCCAGATCGAGCTGCACCACCATGCTTCCGGTCGTCCCGATATCGCTCGACGGCGAAACGATGGAGAGAAACTTCCCGATGTCGGTCAGCCTGACGGTGACCGATCCGTCGAGCGCCCCCGACTGCGCGACCGAGCCGCTCCCCTCGATGGAGAGAACGTCGAACGCCGACCCGCGGATGCTCATCTCACCGTTGCGGATGGTGAGGTAGAGCGTCGGAGCCGGTGCACCGGGCGGAAACTCGACCCCCTTGATCTGACCGCTCTCGAGTGTCGCCTCGAGCACCAGTTCCGGATTCTGCATCGTTCCCGCACCACTGGAGACGATGTGGAGCGTCCCGCCGAAGAGATCCTGCAGCGCCTCGGGAAGAGCGATATTCCCGAGCTGCAGCGTCCCTTCCTTGATCACGTAGCCGAACTTGCCGGTCTCGAAGTTGTAGGTGGCCTCACCGAGAACATGCCCTGCAGGCGACGTCACCTCGAGATGCGTGACGTGGACCTCTCCTTTGCGGAAGAGGATGTCGGCGGTCGCCGTTTCGATCGGCTGTCCGTACACGCTCCCGTTACGCAACGTGAGCGAGCCCGCTCCTTCGATCGTGGTGAGCGGTCCTTCGAGATGCATCGTGCCGGTCACCAGCCCACTCATCTGCGTTGTGGACATGTCGAGGAACGTGAGGAGGTCCTGCACTGGGAACGACTCCGCTGCGACGTCGAGATTGAACACGACGTTCTTCTCTCCCGGCAGCCAGTGGATGGTTCCGGTGACGTTGATCTGTCCCGTTTCCTGCGCGATGGCCACCGGCGAGAACGTCACCGTCCCGTCCTCCGGCGTCCCTTTCACCGTCAGCTCGCCAGTCGCCCGTCCACTGATCGCGAACTGCTGCATATCCACCGCGTCGAGAGCACGTTCTACCGGCCAGTTGTCGGCAGTGACCTGGAGGTCGAAGACGGGTCCGGCCTTCCCCTTCAGGAAATGGAGGGTTCCGCGAAGGGTCATCGACGCGCTCGGAAGGCGGAACACCGCCGGGCGGAAGCCGAGCGTCTCCTTCGGTCCGTCGTAGGTCAGATCGATGGTCGCGGTCTCGCCGATCAGGACGTGGTTGTACTGTAGACCTGCCCCCTCGATGTGCGCTGCGACCACCGGCTCGTCGATCTTCCCTTTCAGCGTTCCCGATGCCGTCCCTGATCCTCCCAGCCCGAGCAGAGTGAAATCCGGATTGCCGGTTGCGTGCGCGAGGTTGTATGCGATCCGGTCGATCTCCGAGAAGTCACCGGTCCGGACCGAGTATGTGAAGTTCGTCCTCAGATCGCTGATGGCGAGCGTTCCGGCAAAGTGAATCTTCGACTTCGGCAGGTCGAGGTCCGCCGATGCGAATCGGATCACCCCATTGTCGATGCCGAACTTCGTCGTGCCGGAGACGGGTATCGGGTACTTCGCCCTGCTCGATGCGAGCGCGCTGGGGCTCAGCCGTGCGATTCCGGTTCCGTGCCCGCCAAGAAGGTCGTTCTTGTTCCAGGTGTAGTGGAGGGTTCCGGTGGCCGCGCCGGCCAGGCCGATGTGACTCACTCCCCACGTCCCGATCATCTGTTCGAGCGACACGCCGCGGAAGCCCAGGTCCACCACCATCGGATACGGCTCGCTGAAATCGTTCAGGACGTAGTGAGCGGTGACCGCTCCCCCCTCGAAGCTCGCCTTCGTGACGTCGACGACGGCGTGGGTGTTGTCCACCTGGAACTTCGCCGCAAGGTCGGACATGGTGTACTGATCGGCGATGATCTTCGGAGAGCGGAATCCTCCTTTGAAGACGAAGGTGCCCGTGTCGCCGTGAAGCTGTCCGGTCATGGCCATCGGACCGTCGAGTGTGGTGTCGACCAGGAACGTCTTCTTCACCTTCTTCAGATCGAAATTCGCCCGGATTGCGAAGTCGTAGATCCCTTCGGTGATCGGCTCGACCTTCCCGTCCGCTTCGACGTGAATGTCTTCACCGTCGAGCCGCAGGCCGGTCAGCTTCAGAGTCCCGGGGTCGTAGCGGAACCCGCCGCGGAAATCGAGATGCAAAGGCTCGTAGTCCTGGATCTGAACCGTCACGGCCGGACTGACCGCCGTCCCCTGGTAGATCTGCTCGTTGACGGAGGGAGTGATCACGGACGCGAGACGCGTCATGTGAGCCGTGATCTGATGACGGTGATCGAGGAACGCGAACTCCGCATCTTTCACCGTGATCCGGTCCACCTCGACCCGGACGATCTGCAGGTTACCGGTCGGCTTGTTCGCCTTCCAGTGAGGGAAGTTGTGCGGGATCGGACTCTCCGGACCGAAGATCTCCAGGTTGATCTGCGGATGGTCGACTTCGATCGAGTTGAGGGAGAAGACCCGCTTGTAGAAAGACGTGACCCCCGCTTTCACCACCGCCCGGTCGATCTTCGCGAAGTACTTCGCTTCCCCTTCCGGAACGTTCGCGAGCGTGATGTCTTCGAGGATGACCGTGATCGGATAGGTCCGGAGGATGATCACTCTCCCGATGTGGACCTTCCGCCCGAGATGCGCTTCGAGGTTCGCCGCGATCTTGGTCGCCACGTACTGGCCGAACTTCCCGGTTCCGACGAAGGTGATCGAGAATCCGATCAGGAAAAGAAGGACCACGAGCGCCACCCCGACGACGATTCGGAGAACGCGCCGGCATCCCCGACGACGGCCGGGGAGAGGCCCGTCGGACGCAGAGCGTCCCGGCTCGTTCTCTCGCGGGACCTCGGACTCGCCGCTCCGGTTGAAAATCATCGCCAATATTCTCGAATCACGTGCCTTTGCCGGTTCCGGAACCGTTCTGACCGGTCCTGCTAACCCCGCGCCAAAAGAAAGAGGGGGCGGGAGTTATCGCCCGTGCATCGAATCATAACGGCTCCCCGCACTTTTGCGATCAGGTTCCCGGCGGATTCCCGAACGGCGTATCCTTGAAACTGCTTCGGAAGCGAAAGGAGGGAGACCGGATCGATGGCTCGGGATCTGCCCATCAGCAACGGCTCGCTGATGATCAATTTCGATCACGACTACAACATCCGGGACGTTTACTACCCGTTCGTCGGGGAGGAAAACCAGACCGCCGGCGATCCCTCCCGGTTCGGCATCTGGTCGGACGGACGCTTCGCCTGGATCGAATCGCCGCTCTGGAACAAACACTGCGAATACGAGCCGGAAACGCTGGTCACCCGTGTCACCGCGACCTCCTCATCCCTCGGCATCGCCGCGCTGATCCGGGATACGGTCGACTTCGACCGCGACCTCTTCATCCGCCGCGTCGATCTGCGCGACCTCCGCAATCAACCCCGGCGGGTCCGGCTCTTCCTCCACCTCGATGGACACCTCGGCGAGAACGCCATCGGCGACACCGTCTTCTACGATCCGGATCAGAGCTCTCTCATCGCGTACAAGGGTCAGCGCTACATTCTCATGAGCGGAGCCTCCGGTGACCGCTTCGGACTGGCGTCCTTCGCCACGGGGGTCAAGGAACAGCGCGGCTTTCAGGGAACCTGGCGCGATGCGGAGGACGGTGAGCTGAGCCGCAATCCGATCGCCCAGGGCTCCGTCGATTCGACCGGAATGATCGAGGCCACACTCACCGCCGGTGGCGAAGCGACGGTCTGGTTCTGGTGGGCGTTCGGACGATCGTTCCCCGAGGTGACCTCGCTCGCGTCGCTGGTGCGGGAGCGAGGACCGGCCAGCTTCATGGAGAGGACGGAGCATTACTGGCGGCTCTGGTCGCGCAAGGATGACTCGCACGGACTGAAACTTCTCTCCGATCCGGTCCGGGATCTGTACCGGCGCTCGCTCCTGATCCTCCGCTCGCAGGTCAACGGCAACGGGGCCGTGATCGCGGCGACCGACTCGGATGCGATCCTCTTCAGCCGCGATACGTACAGCTACGTCTGGCCACGCGATGGCTCGATCGCCGCCGATGCGATGAACGGCTCCGGCTACAGTGACGTCTCGAGGAAGTTCTTCGAGTTCTGCTTTCCCCTGTACACCCACGACGGTTATCTCCTCCACAAGTACAACCCGGACGGATCGGTCGGATCATCGTGGCATCCCTGGATGAGCTCCGACGGATCGCGTGCGCTGCCGATTCAGGAGGACGAAACGGCGCTGGTCCTCTGGGCACTGTGGCGGCACTTCGCGAAGTTTCACGACGTGGAATTCATCCGTCCACTCTACCGGGCGATGGTCACCCGTTCCGCGGACTTCCTGGTTCGGTTCCGTGAATCGCACACCCGGTTGCCGGCGCCGTCGTACGACCTGTGGGAGGAGCGGCGCGGGATCATGTCCTTCACCACCGCTGCGGTCTGGGCGGGACTCGAAGCCGCTGCGAATTTCACGGAAGCGTTCGGAGAAACGACGCTGACGAAACGCTACCGGACCGCAGCCAGCGAGATCCGTGAAGCGGCGGGAAAATTTCTCTTCGACCCGGCGTCGGATTCGTTCGTCCGGATGGTCAACGTCTCGCCGGAGGGAGCGATTTCCATCGACCCGGTGGTCGACTCCTCGGTCTGCGGACTCTGGATGTTCGGCATGTTCGCTCCCGACGATCCGCGTATCGTGTCGACGATGCATCGGGTCATGGACCGTCTCGCCGTGCACACGCCGATCGGAGGCTACGCTCGCTACGAGAACGACTACTACTATCAGGTCACTCGGGACACGGCGGTCGCTCCCGGGAATCCATGGATCATCTGCACACTCTGGATTGCACGTTGGAAGGCGGAGATCGCCCGGACCGTCGAGGAGCTGCAGCAGGCGGTCGATCTTCTCGACTGGGCGACCGATCGGGCCATGCCCAGCGGCACGCTTCCCGAGCAGGTCGACCCGTTCGCCGGTTCGCCGCTTTCGGTCTCGCCGCTCACCTGGAGTCACGCGGAGGTGATCCTCACCGTCCATCGCGTGATCGAGCGGATGCGTCACCTCGGCATGCACGCCCTGAACGGCGTCGCCGCTGCCGGTGGGGAGTGAGAGGGCGGAACGGACCGACATGGCCTCGAGAACACGACTCCGCAACCGGGTTTACGCGCTGACGCTTCTCAACGCGATGCTGTTGATCGGCACCGTCTTCATCCTCACCTGGCGTGCACGTTCGGCCGAGCACGAGTTCGACCGGATCCTGGAGATTCAGACCGGAGCCGTCGCGCCGCTCGAAGAGTTGATCCGCTTTCAGAACGCATGGCGCAATCAATGGAACGAGGCCGCGGAGCTCGACCCTTCGAAGCTCGCCATCCGCTACAACAGCGTCGCGCAGCTCATCGAGCGCGAATCCCTTCGAGGCGAGGGAAGCCGGGAGCTTCACGACGAGATGGCCACGCTCCAGGCGCTCGTCTCGAGCGCAGGACTGGATTGGAACAAGATGTCGGAGGCGGACCGCACGACGGTTCGCGCCGAAGTTCTCTCGCGCTCCGAGCAGGTCGTGGACACGGCGCGAGCAATGATCGATCGATACGAATCGGACATCCGTACGGAGAAGCCACGCCTCTCGCGCGGAGGAACGAACGCGATGTGGACCGGACTCGGCGTCGCCTGGATCATCGCCATCGTCAGCCTCCTCGTCGCGAAGCGGACCCTCACCAACGTCGTCACCCCGATCGAGCGTCTCTCCCAGGCGGCAGAGCGACTGGCGGCTGGCGAGTTGAAAGTGCGGGCTCCGATCGGAGGCGATGCGGAAGTCGCGCAGCTCGGCACAGCGTTCAACCGGATGGCCGATTCGCTCGTCGCCTCGAACGCGGAGCTCGAGAAGCGCTCGCTCACCGACGAGCTGACCGCTCTTCCGAACTTCCGCGCGTTTCTCCACACCATGGAGCGGGAGATCGAGCGTGAAGACCGCTACCCGCACGGATTCGGCATCCTCATCCTCGATCTCGATCACTTCAAGAATTACAACGACAGCTTCGGCCATCTCGCAGGGAACGAAGCGCTGCAGGCGGTCGGACGGACTCTCCGCGAATGCGTGCGCACCAGCGACTACCCGGCCCGGTTCGGCGGCGAGGAGTTCTCGATCATTACTCCCGAGACGACCGGCTCCTCTCTTTCCCAGCTCGCCGAACGCGTGCGCACCGCGATCGAAACGATCCCTCCGATCGGCGAGCGGCCGCCGATCACCGTGAGCATCGGGGGCGCGATCTTTCCCGACGACGGCATCACTCCGGAGCGCCTCTTCGCCGCTGCCGACGAACGGCTCTACGAAGCGAAGGCGAAAGGAAGGAATCGCGCGGTCGTACCCGCTGCGGGCGGCGTGAAGGTGTAGCGCGGTAGAAACGTCGGTCGGCAGAAATTGGAGCAGTGAGAGCGAGTTCGTTCAGCGGTGCCGCAACGGGACGGCACCGCTTCCGCCGTGATGAAGTCTCGGCATCCGTTCGTGAGTTCAAGGAGGAGCCGGCACGGCTTCCGCCCTGCCGTCGCGGCAGAAGCCGCGGCGCCCCACGCTCCCTGCTCGCTCATCTCCGCGATGCGGCGTTCCGCCACCTCCGACCCTGAACATCGCTCTCCTCCGCCTCGCTCGAAGCCGCGGCGCTATAATCGATGCATCTCGCTCTCCGAGGTCTTCGAATGCCTTTCAGAAAAAGCGCTGCGGGGGTCATCCCTCTTCTGCTCTTCGCCACCGCGGCCGCTGCCCAGACCCTGGTCTGTCCGGCGGGGGGCACACCTCCCGAAGGGTGCCCTGTCTCCCACTACCACATCCTCGCCTGGAGCTCCGAGAGCAACCGCCCGGTCGAGCTCTTCGGGGTGAACGCATTCGCGTCGCAGGCAGCGTGCGAGAAATCGAGAGCCGCGGAGATGGCGGAAAACCAGGCCGCGATCGCCGCGATCAGACAAACGCAGCCGAAGTCGCGCATTCAGCCCGACCGTTTCGGTCCGTGTCATTGCGACATGACCGTGGTGCAGGCGAACCCGTACTTTCTCGACGATGCACATCGGATGGCTCAGGTGCGATTGCGGCAGCAGTTCCTGGCGGATCTTCGCGAGGATCTCCTCGACGCGGGACTCGCTTCCGATTCGAGCGTGGTCCGCGCGCTCGCCGGTGAAGCCTCGACCATCGGCACGGAGATCTGGCCCATGACCGCGCCGCTTCCGGATACGCTCCCCCCGGCCGGCGCACAGCCGCTGAGCGAATCGGCTCTCAAGGAGACCGCGATCGGCAGTGAGACCACGAGCACCATTCCCGGAGGATCCGATCTCACGCTTCTCGAGATCCCCATTCCGACGGAAGAGGAAGTTCAGGCGATCCTCACTGCGCGTGCCACTGCTGCCGCGGCTCCTGAGGAAAGCGTTGCAGCCTCGAGTGCGCCGGACGAGGATGCGGATCCGTTCGTCGAATTCGAGACCTCGCGGGTTCAACGGATTCTCCAGGCGGCGAATGCGATGACCGAGGCAACGTCGAAGGCAAAAATCCTCGAAGCAGCGATGCAACGCCTCCAGCTTCTTTCCAATCTGCGAACGCTCACCGACGTCGCCGGAGCGCGAAGCCGTCTCGCCCGGATGTCGGGTGCCGCACGCGACGAGACGTCGCGGCTCCAACTGGTGTCAGCGCTCTTCGGCGCCGACGTCGCCAGCCACTGGGCGGTCGGGGACGCGAACGACATCGTGATCGAGTGGCCCTCGAACGTCGCCGACGATCCGATCGCCGTACTCCGCGATTCGACCGGACGATATACCGCGGAGCAACGCAAGGCCGCGATGTACCTGGTGCTCGCGAGAAATCCTTCACTCACTGCGAGCCAGCAGTCGTGGCTCGCGAATCTGATCGACGAGAGCCTCCAGAAGTGAGCAGGAAGAGAGTGCCGATGTCACGAAACGCCGCCCCCTCCGCCGATGTTCGGGATGCATGTGGTTTCAGGAAAGGATGGGCGATCGCGTCGAGCCGCTCCGAGCTCGCTCTCGCGGCTGGAATCCTCCTCGCGCTCCTGATCTGCAGACCTGTCCCCGCCCGGACCACCGACGCGGTCCAGCCGGCGCAGGTGACCCCTCCGGCGACGGCGGCCGGCCCGGCGCAGAACGCCAGCGACATCCGCGACGAATACCAGCGCGCGGTCTACTTCGGAAAGAAGTTCTTCGAGATCGGAGACTACGCTTCCGCACTCGAACAGTTCGAGAAGGCCGATCAGATTCTCCCCGACCAGCCGGCGCTCCTCTACGACTCGGCGCTCGCCCTCACCCGGCTCGGCCGCATCGCCGACGCTCAGGTGCGCATCGAACGTTATCTGACCATCTTTCCCCAGGGCGCGGAAGCCGACAACGTGAAGAAGCTGCAGCTCGAGCTCGACTGGCAGCGCGAACTGCAGAAGAAACAGCAGATCGATCACGATTATCTCGAGCTCTTCAACCGGGGGCGGTTTCTCCTCGCGCACGGCGACGTCGAGCAGGCGCTCGAAGTGTTTCAGCGCGCCGAGCAGCAGCATCCGGATGACCCTGCGATCTCTTACAACCAGGCCATCGCCTACGAGCGTGAAGGCGATTTCCTGAAGGCGACGGAACGCTATCGGCGTTATCTCGCGACCGACCCGTCGGCCACGGACAAGAGCGAAGTCGACCAGCGGATCTTCGCCCTCGAGCGCGAGCTCGACGACTCGCGCACGAAGATGGTCTGTCCCTTCTGTGGCTACAAGCTTCCGATCGGTGCGATGTGGTGCCCGCACTGCTGGCATGGCCCCTTCCTCACCGCCTCGTCTCTTTTCAACACCCGGGCATGCGGCACCGGGGCATCCGCCACGCGCACCAGTTTCTACAGCGACGGGCGCGTGGCGCGGAACGAGGAGCTCGCCTGCCAGCTTCAGGGCGGCAACTTCCTCGACGCCATCAAGTACACCCCCCCCCGCCGTCGCGCCATCCAGCAGCAGCGCATCGCGGACGGATGGACGTACGACGGCGACGTTCTCGCTTCACGAGGCAGTGGCACAACCGAGGTCGAGCTCCGGCAGGGCGAGTACCTCGAGAGCGTCCTCGATCACGGCAGCGGTGAGATCCTCGATTTCGTCGCGCACCCCGGAAGCGGAGGTACCTGGCTGCTCGACCGCGAGAACCTGGTCATCGAAGGACAACGCTACACGAATCGATACTCCTACGACGAGAAGGGACGGATCCTCCAGCTCCGCTCCTCCTACGTCAACACCGCCGCATGCGGCGACGCCATCGAGATGACCGCCGATCTCACGTGGAACGGAGACTCGCTCGCGAGCGTGGCGCTCCACGGCGGCTACACCGGCTATCCGGCGGCGGGCTCTCCGAAGACGGAATGGAGCGCCACGGTCGGTTTCGCGTACGACGCTCAGGGAAGGGTCGGGAGCGAGGAGCTCGAAGTCGACTCCTACACCAAGACCTGGATGCAGAAACCCTCACGCGAAAGCCGCGGCGAGATCTCCACCATGTATCCCGGCGTCCGCTATCGGCGGCCGACGGACATCCTGCGGCGAGGAGATTACTGCCGGGTCGTCGGATCCCAACTGGTGGGAAACGCGATCGACCTCCGGCCGTTCTTCGCCGTCATCCCCGATCTCGCGACGGTCCTCCAGCACGGAGTCCAGAGAGTGACGGTTGGATTCACGTACCCGGAGGGATTCACGTTCCGCTGATCCCGCGGGTCTCCGCGGGCGGCTGCGGATCTTCGTCCTCGTAGATCAGACAATACGGGTTGTCTTCCGGGCAGCCGGCGTGCTCGAACTGAAACGTGGTGTGCTCGATCTCGTAACGCGCAGCGAGCATCTCGTTCAGTCTCTCCCGGATCACCGCAGCGGTGCGAAGTGAGATGTCTCCGAGAAGGAGGTGACACGAGAGCGCCGGCCGGGACGGACCGATCGCCCAGATGTGCACGTGGTGCACTCCCTGGATTCCCTCCATCGAGGCGATGTCCTGGGCGACCGCGTCCGGATCGATTCCGTTCGGCACTCCCTCCAGCAGAAGATTGACCGTCTCACGAAGCACGCCCCACGAGCTCCAGAGGATCAGCACGCCGATGATCACCGAGACGATCGGGTCGTAGATCGTCGAGCCGGTGCTCCGCATCAGGATCGCGGCGATCACGATGCCCACCGCCGAGAGGGCATCGCCCATCATGTGGATCGCCGCACCGCGGATGTTGATGTCCTTCTTCCCCTCACTGCGAAGCCACAGAGTGATGCCGCTGTTCAGGACGATTGCAACTCCCGCGGTGACCAGCATCCAGAAGCTGTCCACCGGCTCGGGTTGGCGGAATCGCCGCCACGCCTCGATCAGGATGAAAACCGTGAACGCGACGAGCGTTCCCGCATTCACGAATGCGGCGAGAAACCCGGCTCGCTGATACCCGAACGACTTCGACCGCGTCGGGGCCCGCTTCTGCAGAATGATGGCGAGGAGCGCGAGAAGAAGCGCGAGCGCGTCGGTGAAGTTGTGAAACGCATCGCCGATCAGCGCGAGCGAATTGGCGAAGATCCCGATCCCGAGCTCCGCACCGACGAACAGCGTCGTCGCGACGGTCGACACCACGAGCTTCCGGCTCACGTCTGCGCCGTCCGGAAGTGCGTGCGAATGTGTGTGCGCCATCGTTTCAGCAAACGCGGGGACGGGAAGAATCTTCCCGAAGTGTCGCCCGCTCTGGCCCGCAGTCCGCGGCCTGGACGGTGTTCGAACCGTACCGGAAGTGCGGATCTGCGATCCCCCACGCGGAGCGTGTTCGACGCGCATCGAGAGAACGCCTGCGGTCAGACGCGCAGTCTCCCGGGCGGCAACCGTCAGCGCCCGGTCGTCTTCCGCTCCACCTTCGCAGCCTTCTGTTCCACCTGCTCGCGCATCTCGCTCCGCCAGTCGGTCAGCCTTTTCGCCAGCGTGTCGTCCGAGATCGCGAGCATCTCCGCCGCGAGAATCCCGGCGTTCTTCGCCCCGGCCGGACCGATCGCCACCGTCGCCACCGGAATCCCTCCCGGCATCTGCACGATCGCCAGCAGCGAATCGAGTCCCTGCAGCGATCCCGAGACCAGCGGCACACCGATCACCGGCCTGGTGGTGAACGCGGCGACGACTCCGGGCAGATGCGCTGCCCCTCCCGCGCCAGCCACGAAAACCGCGGCTCCATTCGCTTCTGCACCGCGGATGATCTCCTCGGTGCGCGCCGGCGTCCGGTGCGCCGAGGTCACCGTCATCTCGAATGGAACTCCGAGCTCTTCCAGCACGTCGGCGGTCCTCGACATCACCGGCGCGTCCGAATCACTTCCCATCACGATGCAAACCCAAGGCTTTGCCACTCTCGACCTCCTGCTGATCTCGTCTGGATTGCTCACGCCGTCTCGTTTGCGAAGAGGTGTGAGAACTCCGGGCTACGTGCGCAACGGATGCCGCCGTCGCAACGATTCTTCACGACAGATCGCCCCTGCCGTTCTCTCCGGGATGTCCGTAGAAGTTCCGTCACGGCAGAAAGCCGCGACCCACGTCTTACTCCGAGGCAGCCGCTTTCCGCTGCTCGAGTGCACGATATCCGATGTCGGTGCGGTAGCGCATCCCTTCAAAATGGATCCTGGAGATTGCTCCGTACGCCTTGCCGAGCGCTTCCGTGAGCGTCGCCGCGCGGGCGCAGACGCTCGCCACGCGACCACCTACCGTGACCATCCTCCCGTCCTCGTTCACGATCCCGGAATGGAAGATCACGACCGAGTCGTCTTCGATCGGATCGATCGTCACTTCCGCTCCTTTCCGGTAGTCGCCGGGATAGCCTTCGGCGGCCAGCACCACGCACGCGGCCGCCTCTTTCCGCCACGTCAGCTTCGTGTCGCCGAGCGATCCTCTCGCGACCCGGAGAAACACATCCGCCAGGTCGTCCTCCAACCGCAACATCTGCGACTGCGTTTCGGGATCGCCGAACCGGCAGTTGTACTCGAGCGCCTTCGGCCCGTCGGGCGTGAGCATCAGACCGACGTAGAGACATCCGGAGTAGGTCCGGCCTTCCGCTTCCATCCCCTGGATGGTCGGGATCACGATTTTCCGCATGATCTCGGCAGCCGCTTCCGCGGGGAGTACCACCGCCGGAGAGTGAGAGCCCATCCCGCCCGTGTTCGGTCCCTCGTCGCCGTCGAATGCTTTCTTGTAGTCCTTCGCGGGAGCGAGCGGGACGATCTTCTTCCCGTCGGTCAGCACCATGAACGAGACTTCCTCACCGGTGAGGCAGTCCTCGATCAGGACTCGGTCTGCGGCATTCCCGAATTTCCTCTCGGCGAAGACGAGATTGAGGAACTCGTCTGCTTCGGCACGGTTCGACGCCACCAGCACGCCCTTCCCGGCCGCGAGCCCGTCGACTTTGAGCACGCACGGAAATTTCCGTTTTTTCAGGTGCTGCGACGCCTCGTCCGCCGAGTTGCAGATCACGGCATCCGCGGTCGGGATGTCGTATTTCTTCATGAACTCCTTGGAGAAGACCTTCGAGCCTTCGAGCTCTGCCGCGCGCTGGGTCGGCCCCATGATGCAGAGCCCGCGTTTCCGGAATTCGTCCACGATCCCGAGCGTGAGCGGAAGCTCCGGCCCGACCACCGTCAGATCCATCTTCAGTTTCTCGGCGAAGTCGGCGAGCTCGATGATGTCCGCCACCCCGATCGGGACGCAGTCCGCCACCGAAGCGATTCCTGCATTGCCCGGAGCAGCATAGAGCTCCTTCACCGTGGGAGACTGCCGGAGCTTCCAGCAGATGGCATGCTCCCGACCTCCCTGACCGACCACCAATACGCGCATCTTGCCCTCGAACCGAGATTTACGCGATTCTAGGCGCAGACGGAGTGCGGGCGCAAGAACCGTGGGAAGATGGAACACGTCCAATATCCGGTTCTGCTTCCGTCCGGCATCTCGGTGGCGGTCTCCTGCACCCCGGGAAGACCGGCCCCGGCGGAATAGACGTTTTTTCGGGTCCACCCGTATATCGGGTTGGAATGCGCTCGAATCTGAAACTGATGGAAAGTCCCGGCGAAATGACCCAGTCCGATGACCGGCAGCTGATCGAGGCGGCCCGGAGCGGCGATACCGCCGCGTTCGAAGCGATCGTCCGCACCAGGACCTCGAAGGTCTACGGAGTCTGCTTTCGGGTGGTCAACAACGCCGAGGACGCTCGGGACATCGCCCAGCTCGTCTTCATCAAGCTATGGGAAAACCTGGACAAGTACGACCCCTCCTTCGCGTTCGACACCTGGCTCTACCGGATGGCGACCAATGTCGCGATCGACTTCCTCCGCAGCCGCCAGTCGCGCGACAACGCGGTGAACTCGAATCTCCGTCTGGTGAAGACAGCGACCGACGCCGACCAGACCGTCCGCTTTCAGAAGAAGGAAGTGCAGGCGGTGTTCGACGAGATCTCGCAGTCGCTCTCACCGAAGCAGAAGGCGATTTTCGTCATGAAGGAGATGGAGGACATCTCCTCCGCGGAGATCTCCCGGGTCCTCGGTTGCCGCGAATCGACCGTCCGCAACCATCTCTTCAACGCGAGAAAAGTGATGCAGCAGCAACTCCGGGTTCGTTATCCCGAATACGCCAAGCTCTGGAGGGAGGAATCATGAACTGTGTAGCCTTCCGTGAGCTCTGCCGCAAGTTCGAACAGACGCCGGAGATGCTCGCGCACCTGCGCGCCTGCAACGAGTGCCTGGAATTCGCCGTGGCGATCGATCCCGATTATCTCTTCCGCTCACTCGGCGGCGACGAACTGATCCCCCCGGGCGGCGTCGACGCGTTCGTCTCGGACGTGATGTCCGAGGTCCACGTCCGCTCGACCGAACGGAAGCTCCAGGGTCGCCGGCGGATCGCGCCGGTGTGGCGTTGGTCCGCGGCGGCCGCGCTCTTCGTCGGAATCGTGGCTGCGTCGCTGACGTACGCACCGAGTCCTTCGGACGCCGTTCCCGGGCCGGCCGTTCAGATCGCCGCCCATCAGACCACCTCCGCGGTGACACCGGTCATGACCCGTCCGGTCGTGGAGAACTACCGCTCGAGCAGCGCGACCATCGTCGAGGTCCCGGTCCAGAACGCATCAGACATCCAAGTCGTCATGGTGTTCGACGACTCGCTTCCGGCGGACTTATGAAAAATGTGACTCGCATCATCGGAATGATTTTCCTCCTCTCGGCGATGGCCGGCGGAGCGTGGGCCGCGGGACAGAAGCTCGAAGTGCGGGCGTTCCCGTTCCAGTACAAGTCGGCGGAGAACGCGGCGGCCGCAGTCAAGCCGCTTCTCAGCAGCGAAGGGTCGATCTCGATCCAGTCGAACACGAATCGGCTGGTCGTCACCGACTTTCCCGAGAACCTGAAGAAAATCTCCGCACTGATCGAACAGTTCGACACCAAACCGCGGACTTTCCGGATCTCCGTGAAGCTGGTTCTCGCATCGCGCGCTGCATCGTCGAAGCCGGTCCCGGAAGATCTGCGCGAGATCGCCGACAAGCTCTCCGGCGTCCTCCGCTTCAACTCGTTCGAGAAAATCGGCGAGCTGAATGCGGAAGGGAAAGAAGGCGATCCGGTGCTGGCGAACATCGACGGCTACCGCGCCGACTTCACCATCGGTGAGTATGATCTTTCGACCGATTCGCTCCAAGTCTCCGATTTCCGGCTCGGACGGAAGCAGCAGACTCCGAAAGGCGAAGAGATCGAGAACCTTCTGACCACGTCCCTCAATCTCCGCACCGGGCAGACCCTGGTGCTCGGCGCATCCCGCTCACCGCAGAGCGGGCGGATCCTGATGCTCGTCCTGACCGCAACCCGAACTGACTGAACGACTCTCTCCTCTCCTTCACACGACACAGCGCCCGCCGAAACAGCCTTCCGGCGGGCGTTGTCGTATTGATTTCGAATTTCGGAAGTCGGATGTCGGATTCGAGCGTCGGGTCGGGTCGATCGGGTGTCCGTGTGCTCGCGCGCACGGCTCCACGACGTTGCCCTTCCGGCGCCGTGATGCTCGCCGTCGCCATGATTCTCGTGGGAATCTCTTCCAGAGCGCAACGGCCGCCGAGTACGCATGTTGCGCAAACGCCAACCTGGCGTGCGCACAATGAGCGGGATCTTCACTCAGTGCTCACTGACCTGTAATTCCGGGTGCTGAAGAGCCGGGCGACGTGGATGCGGCACCGCTGCCGCGGTGCGCGCAATTCATGATCGTGTCTTCGCTTCCGGGGTGGCGGCCCGGCGGACGCAACCCCCGGCTCCAGCCAGGGACGCCTTCGGCCCGGCGTTCTGTTTCGGGTTCGGCTGGCTGCGGCGGGAGCTCGAACGAGAACATCTCTCGCGCGCTTCTCGTTCGCCGCCCGAAACCGAAATCCGGAATCCACCCTTACAATCTCCCGTGATGCACGCGACGATCATCGGCGCCGGGATCGGCGGATTCACTGCCGCGATCGCGCTCAGGCAGGAGGGAATCGAGTCCGACATCTATGAGCGTGCCGCGGAGATCCGCGGCGCCGGCGCCGGCGTCACGCTCTGGCCGAACGCCATCCGCGTTTTGCGCAGACTCGGTCTCGCCGACGCGATCATCGCGCGCGGACAGAAAATCGAGCGCGCTCGACTCCGCACGACCGACGGCCGCGTCCTCGCCCGCTCCGCTCCCGGGGAGATCGAGCGCACGTTCGGCGAACCGACCATCGCCATCCATCGCGCCGACCTCCACGAGATCCTTTTCGCCGCCGTTCCTCGCACATCGCTCCACCTCGGGCACTCCTGCACGAGCGTCGCCGCCTCGAAAGGAGAGGTGACGTTCGAGGACGGCACCCGTGTGACGGACGATCTCGTCATCGGCGCCGACGGTATCCACTCCGCGGTGCGCCACGCGGTCCGTCCCGATCTCACGATCCGCGATTCCGGCTACGTCGCGTGGCGCGGCGTCGCGGAAGCCCCCGAGCTGGTGGAGGAAGGGAGCAGCGAATCGTGGGGATGCGGCGAGCGCTTCGGGATCGTCGCGATCGACGCGAACCGCATTTACTGGTTCGCGACGGCGAACCTCCCGTCCGGCCGCACGCCGTCCGCCGATGAAAGCCGGAGCGAGCTGCTTCGGCGGTTCTCGTCGTGGCACGCGCCCGTACGCGAACTGATCGAGCGCACCCCTTCCGACGCCATACTCTACAACGACATCCAGGATCTCCCG
The DNA here is from genome assembly GCA_963741955.1 of uncultured Acidobacteriota bacterium. Taxonomy (GTDB): domain Bacteria; phylum Acidobacteriota; class Thermoanaerobaculia; order Gp7-AA8; family Gp7-AA8; genus CAVUKB01. The sequence continues at coordinate 307,186 of CAVUKB010000007.1, read as the reverse complement.
CCGCATCGCGGATGGTCGTCCGGCCGCACGGTGCTCCTCGGCGACGCGATCCACGCCACCACTCCGAACCTCGGGCAGGGCGCCTGCATGGCCATCGAGAGCGCGCTGGTCCTCGCGCGCTCTCTCGCGCGAGAGAGCGCTCTCTCCCAAGCGTTGCGAAAGTACGAAGACGCACGCTTCCCGCGGACGAGGTGGATCACCGATCAGTCGCGGAAGTTCGGACGGATCGCGCAGAGCGCGTCGCCATTCGGCTGCGCCGTACGCAACGCCGTCCTCCGCATCGTTCCCGACGCGATGACCCGCCGAGTGATGTTCCGCGCCGCCGCGTTCGAACCGTAGCGCGTCACGGATCCTGACGTGAAGCTCGCCGCGCGATCTGGGATGCCGGCCACCCGCGCTTGCGTGTTCACACACGATCCCCGGCTCCACCCCGGTCCCACACGCAGGACGGGGGAACACCCTCCGGCATCGATCGATGCCACCGATGGGCCAGTATACCTCAATGAGGTATACTGGGTGCAGTGGCGATCAGGAGTTTCGCGAGTGACGAGGTCGAGGAGTTCTTCGCTCACGGCCGATTCGGGAAGGGGATCGGCTGGTCGTCGGTTGCTTCGATTGTTGCCCGGAAACTCGACATGATGCACTACGCGCGCGAACTGCGCGATCTGAAGTCACCTCCCGGAAATCGTCTCGAAGCACTTTCGGGAAAGTGGACGGGCTACTACAGCATCCGGGTGAACGACCGGTGGAGAATCGTGTTCCATTGGTCCGATCTCGGGGCGGAAGACGTCGACGTCGTCGACTACCATTGAGGATTCCAACATGAAGCGGCGAAAACCGACCGGACCCGGCGAGATACTCCGTGAAGAGTTTCTTCACCCGCTACACATGACACAGCGGGATTTGGCAAACCATCTCGGTACGGATGTCAAAGTGATCAACCGCCTGGTGAACGGCAGAACCTCGCTGAGCGCCGAGATGGCACTGAAGCTCGGTGCGACGTTCAATACGACACCGGAGTTCTGGCTCAACGCTCAGAAGGCGGTCGACCTTTACGACGCGACCATCCGGATCGGACGGCTGCCGAAGCCACTCCGAAAAACCGGTTAGGATCACGCTCGCGCTCGGCCCCGATGTCACCCGCCTCCGAACCGGCGGCAGGGAGGCTGGCCTGCATCGTTCGAGACGAGGAGTCGCTGCTTCCTTCTTCGATCTACAATCTCCGCGGATGCCTCGCCTGATCCTCGCCGTCTTCGGGCTCGTCTACGCCGGGATGATCCTCGGCGGGCTTCCGCGTCTGAAACTCGACCGCACCGGAGTCGCGCTCCTCGGCGCGATCATCCTCATCGCCACCGGGGCGGTCCCTCTCGGCGACGCGCTGACGATGATCGACGTCCCGACGATGACTCTCCTCTTCGGCCTGATGATCCTCAGCGCGCAGCTGCGGCTCGGAGGGTTCTACGCGTACGTCTCGTCCTCGATCACGAGACTGGATGCATCACCACGCCTCTTTCTCGCTGCTCTGATCGGAGTGGTCGCGATCCTCTCTGCCGTCTTCAGCAACGACATCGTCTGCCTCGCCGTCCCTCCGGTGGTGATCCACGCGGCGCGCACTCGACGCCTCGACCCGGTGCCATTCCTTCTCGCGACCGCGTGCGCCGCGAACGCTGGGTCGGCTGCGACCCTGATCGGGAATCCGCAGAACATGCTGATCGGCCAGGTGCTTCACCTCTCGTTCCGCGGCTACCTCGGGATGGCCATCGTGCCGGTCCTCCTCTCGCTCGTCGCGATCTGGGGAATCATCGCGCTCCAGTCGAAGGGACGATGGACGTCGCGGGAGACGGTCGCGGAGGAGAGGGCGGAGGAGCGCGCGGAAGAGGTGCCGCCGTTCAACGAATGGCAGACCACGAAGGGAGTGATCATCGCGGGAATTCTGCTGGTGCTCTTTCTCGCAACCGATCTTCCCCGTGAGCTCCTCGCGCTCGGCGCCGCAGGCGTGCTGCTGACCAGCAGGGAGATGCACTCACGCCGGACGCTCGGACTCGTCGACTGGCCGCTGCTCGTCCTCTTCGCCGGTCTCTTCGTGACGAACGGTGCTCTCGAGGCGACGCCGTGGCCCGCGTGGACGGTGGAGTGGATGCGCTCAGGCGGAGTTCATCTCGGCTCGCCGGGTACGCTGTTCTGGTTCTCCGCGGCGCTGAGCAACGTGGTCTCGAACGTCCCGGCGGTGATGCTCCTCCTCCGCTACGCACACGCAGCGGCATCGGGTCCGGCCCTCGCGCTCGCGTCGACTCTGGCGGGAAATCTGACCATCGTCGGCAGCATCGCGAACATCATCGTGATCGACCTCGCGGCACGTCACGGCATCGCGATCGACTGGAAGCGCCATCTCCGCACCGGGCTGCCGGTGACGGTGGTGACGCTGATCCTGACCTGGGGTTGGCTGGTGCTCGCCGCCGGTGCGTGATCGCCGCGTCTGCGACGATCGTCGACGACCCCTTCGGAACGATCACCCTCCGTCGTGCGAATCTCGATGAAGTGGCAACCGTCTCGATGAGTCACGCGGCAGCGGAGTGCTGCGGCGGCTCAGGCCTCGGTGCCGGATGGAATGTCGTCCGTGGGAACGGACGGGGTCTCATCGGCCGAAGGTATCGACTGGAAATCGTCGCTCGCGTCTTCGACGGGCACTCCGCTCTTCCGCTGTGCGCGCTTTTCTTCCTTGCGGAGCTTCCGGTCGCGCTTGAGCTGTTCTCTCTGACGTTTTGTGACGGACGGTCGGGCACTTCCCATACGGACTCTCTTTCTCGAGTGGCGACAGGCGAAACGCTTCGCCGGCGCCGGGTGCGATGTGAGCGCGACCGCTGGTTCTCCGCGCAGATCAGTTTTTCATGGGTGCAGATGGTGAGGCGGCTCTTTCGATCCCGCTGCTGATCCAGAGCCTGGCGACGAGGCGCCGACTACTATTTTGCGGATTTGGCTTCCGCGGCTGCTTTCGCTGCTTCGCGACCCGCACGCGCCTTCACGCGCTGCGCCGTCCGGCGCCGTCTCTCCTGAGCCGCGCGCGCTTTCTCTCCATTTTTCGCTGACATGTAGTCCTCCGTCACCCGAGAGTAGCACGTCGGAGAGATGAACGGGGGAACGGCCGCTAAATATCGCGACGCATGGGAATGGCTGGCAGGTGAGTGACCCGGCGGATTGTGCGCAGCCGGGCGAGACGAGCGTTAGAATCTGACGGATGAATCGAGACTCCAGGCGCTCCGCCTGCGTCCCCGACGAGATCAGCGGGATTCGTGCGCAGCTCCATCTGAAGCGGAGCGCGGACGGTGAGACACTCGCGAAGATTGAACGACTTGCGAGCGAGTTCCCTGATTCCCCCGATGTGTGGGTCTTGCGCGGCGAAGCGATGGAGTTGCGGGGAGACGTCGCGGAAGCGCGGCGGAGCTACGAGCGGGCGCTCGCACTGCAACCCGATCACGCCGAAGCGGAACGGAGGATGAAGGGTGTGAGTTGAGGGTTGGGGAGGGACATCTCGCCGAGGGGAGCGGATCCTCTGATCCGCCGCGAAAATCGCGTTCCGAACGGATCGAGACGATCCTGGCGGCAGAAGCGGAGCTAGTCGCCAGAATCACCGGCGCTCCGCGTTCAGCCACAACTTCCCTCTTCATCGCGTACAACATGACTTTCGCGGCGGATCGGATGATCCGCACCCCATGGACATCTCGCCGAGGGGAGCGGATCCTCTGATCCGCCGCGAAAATCGCGTTCCGAACGGATCGAGGCGATCCCTGTGGCAGAAGCGGAGCTGGTCGCCAGAATCACCGACGTGGTCATCAGTACGTCGATGAGCTGGTATAGAGTCTCCCTGAAGTCGCCCACCTCAGCTCGGAGGAAAACGATGTCACTGCCGATGAAGAAACTGGGAACGAACGGACCCGAGATCACGCGAGTCGGATTCGGCGCGTGGGCGATCGGAGGCGGAGGGTGGTCCTTCGGATGGGGCCCGCAGGACGATCACGCCGCCATCGCCGCGATGAAGCATGCTCTCTCGCGCGGGATCTCCTGGATCGACACGGCTGCAGTGTACGGGCTCGGACACTCCGAGGAGCTCGTCGGGCGGCTGTTGCGCGAGATCCCGGTGAATGACCGGCCGCTCGTCTTCACGAAGTGCGGCCTGGTTTGGGACGAGAAGAATCGAATGGAATCGCCACAGAGGAATCTTCAGCCGGCGAACATCCGACGCGAGTGCGAGAACTCACTGCGAAGGCTCGGAGTCGAGCGCATCGACCTCTATCAGTTCCACTGGCCCGACGAGACCGAGACGCCGGTCGAGGATTCGTGGGGTGAGATGAGCCGTCTGGTGGAAGAAGGAAAAGTGCGATGGGCGGGAGTGTCGAACTTCAACGTCGAGCTCCTCGAGAAGTGTGAGCCCATTCGCCATGTCGATTCGCTCCAGCCGCCGTTCTCGCTGATCCGGCGCGAAACCGCGGCAGCAGAGCTGGGGTGGTGCGAAGACCACGGCACCGGAGTCATCGTCTACAGCCCGATGCAGTCGGGACTGCTGACGGAGAAGTGGACTCTCGACCGGGTCGCCCAGCTCCCCGCGGACGATTGGCGGCGGAAATCGGACGAGTTCAAGCGCCCCGCGATCGAACGGAATCTGCAGCTGCGTGATGCGCTGATCCCGATTGCGAAGCGGCACGGAGTCGGGACCGGCGCTGTCGCCGTTGCGTGGACGCTCGCGTGGAGCGGTGTCACCGCCGCGATCGTCGGCGCGCGCTCGCCGGAGCAGGTCGATGGATGGATCGGGGCGTCGTCGCTCGAGCTCTCGGACGAGGAACTGCAAACGATCGAGACAGCGATCCGGGAGTCCGGCGCCGGAAGCGGACCGAGCTCGCCGAAGTCGAAGTGACGGGGCGAGGAGTGCGGAACGCGAATCGGGTCGTACGCAATGAAGCGGGAGGTCGCGGTTTTCGCGGAGCGTCCGTTGGCCCTGCGGCACAGCTCCGCTGCTGCCACACCGATCGTCTCGATCCGCTCTGAACGCGATCGTCGCGGCGGATCAGAGGATCCGCGCCCCTCGGCGCCAATCAACGATGTCGTGGGTTTCGCGGAGCGTTCGTGGTCCTGCAGAACAGCCGTGTTGCTGCGTCAGGGACCATTCGAGAACGAGAAGACGCCGGACCTGATCCTGCTCGACTTGGATCTCCCCCGGATGGACGGGCGCGAAGTGCTCGAGAAGATCAAGTCGGACGACAAGCTCAAGCGCATTCCCGTGGTCATCCTCACGATCTCCAAAGACGAGGAAGACATCCTCAGGTCCTACAACCTTTCACGCGAACTGCTACATCACCAAACCGATCGACCTCAAACAGTTCCTCGAGGTCGTCCGCTCGATCGAGGACTTCTGGCTCACGATCGTGAAGCTTCCCCCGAAGGAGCGTCCGTGAAACTCGGCTACAGGGTGCTGCTGATCGAAGACAGTCCGGGCGACGCGCGGCTGGTGAGGGAGATGCTCGCCGGCGAGCCGCGCGCGCATGGAGATCGAGAGTGCCACCACCCTGGCGGATGGTCTCGTCCGCCTCGCAGAAGGGTTCGACGCAGTCCTGGTCGACCTGGGTCTTCCGGACAGCCAGGGACTCGACACGGTCGCCAGAATTCGATTCCGGTTTCCGGACATCCCTCTCGTGGTCCTGACCAGTAACGATGACGTGGAGCTCGGAGTCAGTGCCGTGCAGGCCGCGGCATCATGCCCAGGTCCAGATACTCGACCAATCCTTCCTCAGGGCCGACGGCAGCACGTTCCCCGTCGAAATCCTCGCCTCCCCCATTCTCGATGACGCCGGCGAGTTCCGTGGAATCGTGGTCTCCTTCACCGACGCGACGGAAAAGAAGCGCCTTCAGGATGAGATCTCCCGCAATCAACGCCTCTCGAGCCTCGGACGCGTCACAGCGAGCATGTCTCATGAATTCAACAACGTTCTGATGAGCGTGCAGCCTTTCGCGGAGATCATTCTCCGCCTCTCGAAGGACGAGAAGATTCTCGATGCGGCACATCACATCGTCCGCGCTGTCCAGCGCGGACGCCGCGTGACGGAAGAGACACTTCGCTTTACCCGTCCGAGCGAGCCGGTCACCTCGCCGGTCGAGGTCGCGCCGTTGATCGCCAAGTGTGCGGAGCAGGTTCGAGGCCTCCTCCCGACCTCGATCATCCTCCGGACTTCCGTTGCAGACGATTCGTATCGGATTCTCGCTGATCGAAATCAGATCACACAGGTGGTCACTAATCTGCTCCTGAACGCCCGCGATGCCATCGGTTCGGAGCCGGGAAGCATTCTCGTCTCCGCGGAAGCGTGCGTGGCGGGGGAGGTCCTCCCGACAGGAAGGGTCTGCGACGGCTTCAAGCTCATACACTTCAAGATCTCGGATGATGGACCGGGTATCTCCGAGACCAACATGGCGAGAATCTTCGAGCCATTCTTCACCACCAAACCGAAAGGAACCGGTCTGGGGCTCCCCATCGCACACCAGATCGTCACACTCCACGGCGGCCAGATTCAGGTCGACAGCACCGCCGGCAAGGGGACCACGATTCACATCTACCTCCCTGTGGCAGCCCCTCCGCCTCCGGAGGAAACGACGCGCTCGACCGGGACGCGTGGCGCTTATCCATCGCGCGTACTCGTGGTCGAAGACGAGGAGGCGATCGCGACCGGCCTGAAGGGACTTCTCGACGCAAAAGGAATCGAGACGTTTCTCGCTCGCGATGGCGCTGAAGCCACCTCCCTCATGGCAGACGTCACTCCCGAGGTGCTCGTGATCGACGTCGGTCTACCCGACATCGACGGGATCGATCTCTACGGACGGATCGTCGAGAGGTACGGCGCGGTTCCGACCATCTTCTCCTCCGGGCACGTAGATGCGGAGCGCATCCGGCCGCTCGACTCGCCCGCAAACCGCGTCGTTCTTCTGAAGAAGCCCTATTCACTCGAAGCGCTTCTCCAGGAGCTCGACTCGATCTGGAATCGGACCGCCCCGACGTCATGAGCCTTGTCGCACTGAGTCGGCATCAGGCCTGATCTCGGAAGGATCGAGGTCGCGCCGCCCGCCCTCGATTCGGGACCCGGCCAACGTGCGTTCAGGAGGTCGGCCCGGGCCCGCAAATTCATCATCAGGCAAGAACGACCCGCACTTTTCAGCGCGCTCGCGCGCGACGCGACGCGAGATGGGATTCGACGTCTGCGAGAGGGCGGGCATTGAAGACCCGCTCACGCGGCACGCCTCCCTTCCGCGCCACCCACGTCCCGGCGATCACGTTCGCCATCTCCGCCGTCGAGTGAGCATCGGGATGGATACTGAAGCTCACCCCGAGCTCCATCGCGCGCTCGAGATGGCGCCAGTCGACGTCGAGTCGTTTCGGCGACCCGTTGATCTCGATCATCACCCCGTTTTCCGCAGCCGCGCGGAAGACCGCGTCGAAGTCGAGCTCGTACGGAGCGCGAGAGAGGAGGAGGCGGCCGGTGAGATGTCCGAGAAACGTCACGTGCGGGTCGTGCAGCGCACGCACGATTCTTTGCGTCATCTCCTCGCGATTCATCCTGAATCGCGAATGAATCGAGGCGACGACGAAGTCGAACCGGTCGAGAGTCTCCGGATCGTAGTCGATCGTCCCGTCCTGCAGGATGTCCGCTTCGGTGCCGCGGAAGATACGGATGTCGGGCATCTCCGCCGTGATCTCGTCGAGCTCGGCGTCGCGCGCCTCGAGATCGTCTTCCGTCAATCCTCCCGCGTATGCCGCGGCTTTCGAGTGGTCGGAGATACCGACGTAGGAGAAGCCGAGCTCCCGTGCTGCACCGATCATTTCGCGAAGCGTGTTGCGGCCGTCGGACCAGGTGGAGTGAACGTGAAACGTGCCACGTATCGAGTCGTAGTCGACCAGATCCGTGACGATCTCCGCTCGCTCGAGCACTGCACCGCTCTCGCGAAGCTCGGGAGGAATCGGCTCGAGCTCGAGCCGCCGGAAGATGGCGTCCTCGTCGTCGACTTCGACGCGCGCCGCTCCTCGAAGGAGAGCGGAAGGAGTCAGCTCGAATCCCACCGACGTCGCATGCCGTCTCAGCGCGTCGACGAACTCTCCGGTTCCAGTGGAGAAGAGGAGTGTCAATGGAAGGAGGTCGGGAGTGGTGAGATGGACGGTCAGCGGAATGCTGCGGACGGTTCCGTGTACCGCCCGATCGTCTCTCGCCACACCTTCGAGGAGCGCGATTCCTCGAATCGCCTCGGCCGTCTCTTCGGGGGTCTCGGTCGCGACGACGAGCTCGACCCGATCGACGACCTCGAGGCGCCGCCGGGCTGATCCGGTCACCGCGGCGGCGACGTCGAGATTCCGCCGGAGCGCCCGCAGGAGGAGCTCCGCCGAGTCGAGCGCTGCGACGAGGAGAAACTGACCGGCGTGCTCGCGCATCGACGCGATCGAGTCGAGAACCTTCTGCGCCGTCTTCTCTCCGAAGCCACGGATCGAGCGGAGCCTTCCTTCCCGCGCCGCGGTTTCGAGATCGTCGATCGAAGCGATGCCGAGCTCGGCGTAGAGAAGAGTGATCTTCTTCGCGCCGAGCCCCGGAACGCGCATCAACTCCAGAATACCCGGTGGGTACTTCGCACGGAGCTCTTCGAGGTATGAGGCGCGGCCGCTCTCCACGAGCTCGACCACGATCGGAGCGATTACTTTGCCGACACCCGCCGTCCGCCGGATCTCGCCGCTGCGGACCAGCTCATCGATCCCGGTATCGAGATCCTCGATCGCTCGGGCCGCCTTCCGGAAGGCCATCGACTTGAACGGATTCGGTTCGTCGATCTCGAGATAGCTCGCAATCTCGTCGAGGGTGCGCGTAACGTCGCGTTTTTCGGTCATCGCCGGTTGCGTTGGGGTGCAAATTCTCTGCTGGCATTCTGTCACGACGGAGATCGGCCGATCCAGACGCCCCATCTCCACACCAGCGCATTCCGTCGCGACGGCGCTATCATGCTCGGCGCATGACACCGAAGGATCGCCTCATCGTCGCGCTCGACCGCTCGTCCGCCCGGGAGATCGAATCACTTGCAGCCGCGTTGCGGGATGAAGCCGGAGCTTTCAAGATCGGCCTGCAGGCGTTTGTCGCCAACGGCCCGGAGCTGGTCCGGCGGCTGACCACGGAAGGGTTCCGGATCTTTCTCGATCTCAAATTCCACGACATCCCGAATACCGCAAGATATGCGGTGGCCGAAGCGGCGGGACTCGGCGCGTCGATGTTGACGCTCCACGCGGCAGGCGGGATCGAGATGATGCGGGCCTGCGCAGATGCTGCCGCCAGCACTCCCCGACCGCCGCTTCTGCTCGGCGTCACCGCGCTGACCAGTCTCGACCAGGAGGATCTGCGCCGAACAGGCAATCCTCTCTCGGTCCAGGATTACGTGCGCCGGCTTGCGCGCGCGGCGCGGGAAGCAGGCCTCGGTGGAGTCGTCGCGTCGCCGCAGGAGATCGAGCTGATCCGCTCGGAGTGCGGTCCCGAGTTCAGCATCGTCACCCCGGGGATCCGTTCCTCGGCCGATGCGGCAGGCGATCAGAAACGGACGCTCTCTGCGGCGGATGCGATCCGCGCGGGTGCGGACTGGATCGTCGTGGGCCGTCCCGTCACTGCGAGTCCCGACCCCACGGAGGCAGCCCGAAGGATCATCCGCGAGATCAGTTGATTCGCGCGTGACACATCGGGGACTCGAGCGGGACGCGCGAGCTGCGTCGCTGCGAGCTCCGGAAACAGAAAAGCCCCGCCGAAGCGGGGCTTTCTCGTTTCGATGAAGATGGATCAGCGCTTGGTTCCACGACGCCGGCTGGTGCAGTTGTGTCCCGGGCCGTAGAAGTAGACGTCGCGACTCGCAAACTGGCGCGTATTGCCATTCACGTCCGTTCCGACGGCACGCAGAGTGTGCACTCCCTGAGCCGTGTCGTCGAGGTTCACGCTGAGATTCCAGGCGGTCGCCGGAGTCCGTGAGCTCACGTCCTGACGCGCACTGCCGAGGGTAGCCGAGCCGAGAAGTGTCGAATCGAGATACAGCTGGACCTGCGTGATCTTGTTCGACGAGGTGACCCAGCCGTGGACTTCGGAGCCGCCGCAGGTGAATTGCCCGAGGTTGCGGAAATCGATTGCTCCGGCCATCGTGCCGCATGCACCCCAGGTCTGGAGTCCGCTGATCTCACCGATCACGTAGACGTACGGGCCGACCGCGATCGGATCGAACTTCCTTTCGTCGGGCTGAGTCAGACTGACGTTCTCGTAGTACGCGTGCTCCCGACCTTCCCAGATGGGGATCGAAAAGTCGAAGACGTCGAATGCGAGCGTCCGAGCGGAGTCACCGGTGGCGGGATCCCGCTCGTCCACCATCGTGATCAGCCGCTGCGAGTCGATGTAAGCCTCGGGGTGGAAGACGATGTCATTGCTCCGGTCGAAGACGGCAGGGAGCGGATACACACCGAAGTAGCCGAGCTGGTAAGCCGGTCCGACGAGGAAAACTCCGATCTGTTTGTCCTGCCCGATCGCGAGGAAATTCGTTCCGTTCGTGGCGAGGAACGTTCCGGCCACGCCGTTCCCATAGGCCAGTCGCGGCTTCGAAGCGTCGCTCAGGTCGAATGCCCAGGTTCCACCGACGCCCGTGGCGTAGAGATATCCGTTGGCCCACGCGACGTCATTGAAGCCGTAGAACGGCGACGTGGACGGAATCTGCGACATCAGAGCCGGCGCGGTCATATCCGCGATGCTCCAGATGTCGAGCGAGTTCGTGCACTCGGGGTTGGGATTCGTATTCGAGCCGGGAATCCGCGGAAGGCACGGCATATCCGTCATCGGGTAGAGCCCGACCAGAAGATTTCCCGAGACCGCGAGCCGGCGGTAATGCAATCCGGGAGTGCGCGAAACGAGAACCGGAGGGGCTCCTCCCGCACGAACGTTCCGGAGATCGTAAATCTCGAGGCCGGCGTCGCTGCTGACGAAGAGAAAGCCGTTGTTGAAGGCCACCCCTCCGTCCGGGTCGCGCGCCGCGAGATCGCTCATGAAGTCCTGACGAGCGACCTGAATCTCGCCCACGTCGTCCGTGGAGTACGTGGTGAGAGTCTGCCCGCGGAGGAAGTAAACCATCGAGCCGTTACGGAACACGGCGTGGGGCGATTGGCCGAAAGCCGTGGCCGCACTCGTCCCCCCGATGTAACTGAGCGGACAGTTCGGCTCGAGATGATCTGCAAACATCGGTACGGCCGCAGCCGTGCAGAGAAGGGCACCGAGCAGGAACAACCGGAACACGCGCATGTTTTCCTCCCAAAACCACCCCGAACAGCGCCGCTCGTGAATATCACCAGCACTCGCTGATGATTCCCGAGTCGGCTCACACAACATGAAAAGTGAGTCCTCGCTCCGGGTTCAGAGACTCACGTCGACTCATCCCTGATTAGCCAGACTGAGAATATCGCCCAAAACGTCCGCTTTTTCAAGTGCTTGGCACCAATTGGCCCATGACGGGCCCGTCCGGGGGATGCTATCATTGGACATGCTGAGAACAGCAGCAGGTGGCATTCGGAACAGAGTCGCCACTGTCGAGTGTTGAGGGAAGTGCAATGCTCGACGGACACGTACTCGTTCTGAACCGCGTTTTTCAGGCCATTCAGATCACTTCTGTCCGGCGGGCTCTGACCCTTCTCTACACCGGTCACGTGCGGGCGGTCGCTCCCGACTACACCACGTACGACTTCGAAAACTGGCAGGATATCCCCGCTCAGCCGTACCATCAGCACGTCACCACTCCGACCCGGCAGATCGTCGTCCCCGAGGTGATCCAGCTCCTCACTTTCGACCGGATGCCTCGCCAGGAAGTGAAATTCTCCCGCGGAAACATCTACCTCCGGGACGGAAACCGCTGCCAGTATTGCGGGAAGCGCTTTTCGTCATCCGAGCTCTCTCTCGACCACGTGGTCCCGATCTCCCGCGGCGGGAAGTCGACGTGGGACAACGTGGTCTGCGCGTGCCTCCCCTGCAATGTCCGAAAAGGGAACAAACTCCCTTCGGAGTGCGGACTTCAGCCGATCAAACGACCGGAGAAGCCGCGCTGGCACCCGCTGCGGCAGCTCACCGGGAGGCATCTCCCCGAGACGTGGAAGAATTTCCTCGACGAGGCGTACTGGGAAGTCGAACTGCTGCAGTAAGGCTGCGAACGGGATGAGACAGCGGGGTCGTGCATCGTATCCGCCGTCTCGTTGACCGCGCGTTCCTCCATCCCGTACACTACCGCGCCCGCCCAGAAGTCCGCGCAGACTCCTGCGCGTATCGGCGGATTATTTTCGCCTCCCCGGCGTTTTCCTCTGACGATGTTCGAAAACCTACAGGAACGGATGGACCGTACCTTCAAGACCCTTCGGGGGGAGGCGGTCCTCAACGAATGGCACATCGACAATGCCCTCAAGGAGATCCGCGTGGCTCTCCTCGAGGCGGATGTCCATTTCAAGGTCGTCAAGGAATTCACCGGAAGAGTGCGGGAAAAGGCAGTCGGACAGGAAGTCCTGACCGCGTTCTCTCCCTCCCAGCAGGTCCTCAAGATCGTCCGGGACGAGCTCCAGGAGCTCCTCGGCGGGGAGCAGGTGGGCCTTGCGCTGGTCGGGACACCCGCCGTGGTGATGATGGCCGGCCTTCAGGGCTCGGGCAAGACGACCACGTCGGGCAAGCTCGCTCTGCATCTGAAGAATCGCGGCCGGCGGCCACTGCTCGTCCCCTGTGACGTCTACCGCCCCGCAGCGATCGACCAGCTCCGGATCGTCGCGCAGGACACCAGGACTCCGTTCTTCGAGATCGGCGAGAACCGCGATCCTTTGCGCATCGCGACCGACGCCATCAAGGAAGCTCGGACGCTCCTCTACGACACGGTGATCCTCGACACCGCGGGACGTCTCCACATCGACGAGGAGCTGATGCAGGAGCTCCAGTCGATCCGCGATCAGGTCCAGCCGTCGGAGATCCTCTTCGTGGCCGACGCGATGACCGGACAGGACGCGGTCAAGTCGGCCAAAGAGTTCGACGACCGGCTCGGCGTGACCGGAATCGTCCTCACCAAGATGGATGGCGACGCCCGCGGAGGCGCCGCGCTCTCGATCAAGTCGGTCGTCCACCGGCCCATCAAGCTCGTCGGTGTCGGTGAAAAGTACGTCGATCTGGACCTCTACTATCCCGACCGCGTCGCCACCCGAATTCTCGGGATGGGTGACATGCTCTCGCTGATCGAAAAGGTCGAATCCGAAGTCGATCAGAAAGACGCCGAGCGGCTCGCCAGGCGGATTGCGAAGGACAAGTTCACCCTCGAGGATCTCCGGATGCAGCTCCAGCAGCTCCGGAAGATGGGCCCTCTCTCCCAGCTGGTGGGGATGCTTCCGAACGTCGGCGGCTTGAACAAGATGAACGAAGGTGACGTCGACGAGAAGGCCATCGTCCGGATGGAGGCGATCCTCAGCTCCATGACGGCCAGGGAGAGGGAGTACCCACAGCTCCTGAATGGATCGCGCAAGAAGCGGATCGCCCGGGGAGCCGGCACCACGGTGCAGCAGGTGAACGTGCTGCTCAAGCAGTATCTTGCAATGAAGAAGATGATGAAGACGTTCTCCAAGGGACTGGGACCCCGGAAGTTCGCCCGGATGACGAAGAATATCCCCCCGGAATTGTTGCGTTAGGGCCGGGGTTAATTGCGAAATTGCGGAGTCGCAGTACTCTCGCCGACGAATTTGAAGTCCGAAAGAAGGAGCTCTCGATGTTGAAGATCCGCTTGCGCCGGCAAGGCGCAACGCACTCGCCGTTCTACCGGATCGTGGTCTCGGATTCCCAGCGGACCCCGAGTGCCGCGACCGTGGAGCAGATCGGCTACTACGACCCGAAGAAGAACCCCGCAGTGATCGAGCTCGACAAGGATCGGCTCAACTACTGGGTGAACAAGGGCGCAAAACTTTCCGACACGGTTCGGTCGATCGTCAAGAAGGTCTGACGCTCGATGAAGCAGTTGGTGGAGTTCATCGCGCGGTCCCTGGTCGACCATCCCGACCAGGTGGAGATCGACGAGGTCCAGCGGGGCCAGACGACGATCTTCGAGCTGCGCGTCGCTGCCGACGATCTGGGTAAGGTGATCGGACGGCAGGGGCGCACCGCCCGCGCGATTCGAAACGTCCTCTCCGCGGCCGGATCCCGCGAAGGCCGCCGCTTTCAGCTCGAAATCATCGACTGATCCTCCCGGAGTCCTGTCATGCCTCGACGCCGGAGTGAGTCACCGTCCCTGCCGAATCCCGATGAGCTCATCGCGCTCGGAGTGATCCGCCGCGCGCACGGCGTCCGCGGAGAAGCGAGCGTCGAGCCTCTCACCGACTCACCCGATCGGTTCCGTGAGCTCGGCCGGGTTTTCCTCGTTTCCCCCGACCGGGACCTCCTCCGCGCCGCATCGATCGCATCGTCCCGTCCTCACGGAGATCGCGAGCTGGTCCACTTCGAGGGAATCGATTCGCCCGAGCAGCTCCGCGAGCTTCGCGACTGGAGTGTCGAGATCCCCGAAGAAGAAGCGCGCCCGCTCGATCCGGGCGAGTACTTCCTTCACGATCTCGAAGGGCTCGAGGTGCGCGATTCCGAAGGAACCGTGCTCGGCAGCGTCTCCGCCACCACGGAGGGAGGGGGCGGAATCCTACTCCAGGTCGGGCGCCCCGGCCGGAGGCCGCTCGAGATCCCGTTCGTCTCCGCGATCTGCACCCGCATCGCTCCGGAGGAGGGTTTCATCGAAGTCGACCTCCCGGAAGGGCTCGAGGATCTCGACCGACCCGAGAGTGATGAGGATGGGAAGGTCGAGGAGCGCCTGGACGGCTACACGGGAGAGAGTGCCGGAGCCCGTACGACATCGGAGACGGAGCCGTCTGCCCCGACCGGAGTCGAAACTGCGCTGCGTGTCGACGTGATCACGATCTTCCCACGGATGTTCGACTCTTTCCTCGCCGAGGGTGTCATCAGCCGTGGGATCCGGCAGGGACTCCTCCGGGTCGAGGTGCACGACCTGCGCGACTCGACGACCGACCGGCACCGGAGCACGGACGACGAAGCGTATGGCGGCGGAGCGGGAATGGTGATGCTCGCGGAGCCGATCTACCGTTCCATCGAATCGATCCGTGAGGCCGGTCCTCCGAACCAGGCCCCCCACGTAGTGATGCTCTCTCCGCAGGGAAAGCTCTTCCGGCAGGAAGATGCGGCCCGCCTCGCCGGCCATGGATGGGTGGTCCTCCTCTGTGGGCGGTACGAAGGGATCGACGAGCGGGTCCTGGAGGAACTGGTCGACGAAGAGATCTCGGTCGGTGACTTCGTCGTCTCGGGGGGTGAGCTCCCGGCGATGCTCGTTCTCGACGCCACGGGAAGAATGATCGAAGGAGTGGTGGGAGACAGGAATTCGGTCGAGGCCGATTCGTTTTATAACGGGCTGCTCGACCACCCGCACTATACGCGGCCATCCGAGTGGCGCGGGAGGTCGGTTCCCGAGGTCCTCCTCTCCGGACACTTCGAAAAGATCCGAATCTGGCGAAAAGAAGAGGCGCTCCGGGCGACTCTTCGGAAGCGTCCGGATCTGCTCGAAACGGCGGATCTGGACGAAGAAGCGCGGGAGATGCTCGAGAAGATCCGCCAGGAAAAGGGAAAGCCGGAGTCGGACACTGATCCCGGACGTTGATTCGAACTGCAAAATAAGCGATCCTAGGAAACTTCTGCGCTGTTTCCTGCAATACTTCGAGGAAGGTAGTCAACATGGCTGACATCATGAAATTGGTCGAATCGGCAGAGACGAACAAGTCGATCCCGCAATTCGCTCCCGGGGACACTATCAAGGTTCACGTCAAGGTCAGAGAAGGCGAGAAAGAGCGCATCCAGATCTTCCAGGGCGTGGTGATCTCGCGCCGCGGCGGCGGGTCGCGGGAGATGTTCACCGTCCGCAAGGTCTCCGGAGGCGTCGGGGTCGAGCGGATGTTTCCCCTCTACTCGCCGACGATTGATCGGATCGAGGTGGAACGGCATGGTCGGGTTCGGAGAGCGAAGCTCTACTACCTCCGCGCGCTCCGGGGGAAGGCAGCGAGGATCGAAGAGCGGCGCCCGCGGTAAGAGTGCGAACAATCGCGTTGCGGCCGGCCTGCACGGCTCGCTCCTGAGCGAGCTGGCTCGCCTGGCCGAAATGGGATCCGTGGAGCGTGAGTTGCGTTTCCGCGGATTCCGCCTCATTGCAGGAACGGACGAAGTCGGTCGCGGCTGCCTCGCAGGTCCGGTCGTCGCGGCTGCCGTCATACTCGACCCCGAGGCCGCAGTCCTCGGAGTTCACGACTCGAAGCAACTGACGCCGGCGGACCGGGCGACACTCTGCCGATTGATCCTCGGCCGCGCACGCGCGGCCGCCGTCGGCGTCGTCGAACCCGAAGCAATCGACCGCTGGAACATTCTCCAGGCGAGCAAACTCGCGATGCGTCAGGCGGTGGAGAACCTCACCCGCCGCCCCGAGATGTTGCTTCTCGATGCCGTCTTCATCGAAACTCTCCACATGCCCCAGCTTCCGTTGATCCATGGAGACCGCCGGAGCGTTTCGATCGCGGCCGCTTCGATCGTGGCGAAGGTCTATCGCGACCTCCTCATGGAGTCGTATCATGGACTTTACCCGCAGTATGATTTCATCAACAACCGGGGGTATGGGACGGAGACGCACATGGAGGCGATCCGGCGTCATGGCCTGACGCCTATCCACCGACGTACGTTCACGAAGTCTCCCGATTCATCTTCTCTGTTCGATTGAAGCGAGGACAATGGCAGCTCAAAGGGACAAAGTCATTGCCAATGCCGAGAAGCTGGTGGCGAAGGGCAAAGTCGAAGCGGCGATTCGCGAGTACGAGCGCCTGCTCGACGAGAACCCGAATGACGTCAACACGCTGAACCGGATCGGCGACCTCTGGGTCCGGATCAACCGCAATGACGAGGCGGTCAACGTCTTCGCGCGGATTGCCGACCATTACTCCCGGGATGGCTTCTTCCTCAAGGCCATCGCGATCTACAAGAAGATCAACAAGCTCGACCCTTCGCGCCTCGACGTCTACGGGAAACTCGCCGACCTCTACGCCAAGCAGGGGCTGGCGATGGAGGCCAAGAGCCAGTACCAGGTCCTCGCCGACTACCATCTCAAACACGGCGACACCGCGGGCGCACTCGGCACGTACCGGAAGATCTCCGAGCTCGACCCGAACTCGGTGAACGTTCACGTCAAGCTCGCCGACCTCTATTCGCAGAACGGTCAGACCGCTGAAGCGCTGAAGGAATACGACCGGCTCGGCAAGATCCTTCTCAAACGCGGAATGATCGACGAAGCGGTCCAGGTCTTCAAGAAGGCGCTGAAGATCGACCCGTCGAACACCGATCTGGTCGAGTCGCTGGTCTCCACACTCCTCGAGGCGCGCGACTACGACAATGCCATCCAGATCCTCCAGAGTGCTCTGGAGAAGAATCGCGATCACCCGAAACTCCTCGCGGTCCTGGGACGCGCACAGCTCGCGAAGGGCGACCTCCAGGCCGCACAGACCGTTCTCCAGAAGGCACACCAGGCGAATCCGGGCGACGCTTCGATCAGCGAGCCGCTCGCCGAGCTGTACCTCAAGCGGCAGGAGCCGGATCGCGCCGCAGATCTGATCTTTCCGATCGCGGACGGGGCGGCCGCGAGAGGCGACCGGTCGGCCGTCGACATTCTCAACCGCATCCTCAGAGTCGACTCCGTCCACATTCCGACTCTCGAGAAACTGGTCTCGGTCTACCGCCAGCTCAATGAAGAGACCAATATCCTCGCTTCGATGAACAGCCTCGCGGAGGCACACATCACCCGTGGGGATTTCTCGGACGCGGAGAGAGTGCTCGAAGATCTGGTCGGGCGCGAACCGGAGAATGCCCAGCATCAGGAAAAACTCGCGTTCGTGCGTCAGCAGATCGGCGGCGCTCCCGAACCGGCGCGCCCTGCGGCGCCGCGTCCGAGAACCGTCGAACAGCCGGCACCCGCGCCAGTCGAGCAGCGCCCCTCCATGATGGAAAGTCCGGAGCTTTCACTCGACCTGGACGAAACGCCGGCGCTCGATCTCGATCTCGACTCGGTCACCCCTGAACCACCGCCTTCTCGTCCCACCTCCCCGTCTGCTTCTGCCGAACCCGCAGAGGTCGACGAGGATCTCGACTTCATCACCGAGCACATCACCGAGGCCGAGGTCTTCGCAAAGTACGGGCTGTCTGAAAAAGCGGTCGAGCACCTCCGCATGATCATCGACCGTGTCCCGTCGTACGCCCCTGCGCTCGAGAAGCTTCTTCGCATTCACATGGACGACGGCGACCCGACGAAGGTCAGTGAAACGGCGCGCTCGTATTTCGAGGTCCTTCGTCAGGCGGGCGACACCGACGCGATCGGCACGATGCAGCACGAGCTCTCCAATCGCGGCTTCGGAGACGCCGCGGCTCTCGGCCGGACGTCGGCAGCTCCGAAGAAAGTGTCGGAACCCGAAGAGGTGGACGCCGTCTCTCCCGCTCCCGAAGAAGAACTGACGATCGAGAGCGAGATCGAGCTTCCGGAAGAGGCGGAAGAAGAGAAACCGGAAGAAGTCGAATTCGACCTCGATGCGCTCTCGTTCGACGACATCCCGATCACTCCCGCTTCGGTCGAACCAGTCCCCGAAGAGGATCTCGTTCCGGAGATCTCGCTCGACGAGATTCCCGGGAGTGAGATCGAGTTCGACGTCGAGCTCCCCGAGCCGGCCGACGAAGTCGCCGAGACGTCAGAACCGATCGAAGAACCCATCGAACCGATCGAACCCATCGAGGAGCTCGAAGAGCCGGAGGAGCTCGCCGCAGAGCCCGCCCTTTCCGACGAAAGTCCTGCTTTCGAGTTTCCCACCGGCGGCGACGAGGGGATCGCATTCGAACAGGAAGCTTCACCGCTCGAAGAGCCTGCGTTCGAACCGGAAACGCTCGAAGGCGAATCCCTGGAGTTTCCCTCCGCGGCGGAGGTCTCTGACGAGGAGTTCCCCGTCGACGAAGAGTCGACTCTCGAAGAACCGGACGCTGCAGGAGTCGAAGATTCGCTCGCCTTCATGGAAACGGATACGGGTGAACCACCCGTCGAGGAGCTCGGCGAGATCGACTTCTACATCGAGCAGGAGCTGTTCGACGAGGCAAGACGGAAGCTCGATTCGCTCCTGGAGAAGTACCCCGATCATCCTGAACTGACATCGCGCAGCGAAAGACTCGATGCAGCGGCGTTTCAGCCGCCGAAGGGGGGGACGCCCTCCGGCCTCTCCGCTGCCGACATCGAGACGGAGCTCCTCTCTGCCATTCCCGATGAGGAGGAAGAGGTGGAGCCGTTACCGCCTTCCCCTCCAAAGGAAACGCCTGCAGCTCGAGCCGAGGCAGCGGAAGAAGAAGGACTCTTCGCGGAAGAAGAGGACTTTTTCGATCTCGCCGCCGAACTGGAACAGGAGCTGGATGAAGAAAACTCGGAGATGGCGGCCCTTTCGGAAGAGGAGCAGTCACTCGAGGAGATCTTCAAGGAGTTCAAGAAGGGTGTCGAACAGCAGCTCGACAGCGAGGACTACGACACACACTACAATCTCGGGATCGCCTACAAGGAGATGGGGCTGATCGACGAGGCCATCGGAGAGTTCCAGCTCGCGTCGAAGGATCCGAAGCGCACCATCGAATGCTGCTCGATGCTCGGCCTCTGTTTCCTCGAAAAGGGAATGCCGCAGCTGGCGATCAAGTGGTACACCAAGGGGCTCGAGGTTCCGGAGATCACCGAGGAAGAACATCTCGGACTCCTTTACGACCTCGGCTCCGCGTATCTGGAAGTCGGAGACACGGAGAACGCCCACAAGGCATTTCTCGAGGTCTACGGCATGAACAGCAACTACCGCGACATCGTCTCCCGGATCAAGCAGCTCGAAGACGCCCGCCCGTAGGGTTGCGAGTTGCGCACAAACCGCGCTGTCTGCGCCGTCCACCGAATCGCCGACGCTCCGCGAAACCCACGACATCGGTGATTCTCGCCGTGGGGAGCGGATCCTCCGATCCGCCGCGCGGATTGCGGCGAGGGCGCGACCGCAGCAGCATCCGAAGTTCCGGCAGAAGCGGAGCTGGGTGGATGAATCACCGACGCTCTGCGGAAGCCACAGGCTTCGCCTTCATCGCAGACAACACGATCGTCGCGGCGGATCGGAGGATCCGCACCCCTCGGGGACGCGAGGCTCGAGGCACGAGGTTCGAGGCTCGAGGCACGAGGTTCGAGGCACGAGGTTCGAGGCTCGAGGCTCGAGGCTCGAGGCACGAGGTTCGAGGCACGAGGTTCGAGGCTCGAGGCTCGAGGCTCGAGGCTCGAGGTTCGAGGCTCGAGGCTTGAGGCACGAGGTTCGAGGCTCGGGGCTCGAGGCTCGGGGACGAGCGGCGAGCGGCGAGCGGCGAGAGCGATTGCCGCGATAGGGGAGCGGATCCTCCGATCCGCCGCGACGATCGCGTTCAGAGCGCATCGAGACGATCCCTGTGCCACAAGCGCAGTCTCGTCCACCGCATCACCGACGCTCCGCGAAACGAATGCGGATTTTCATTCTTCCCCCTCGCGGGATGGTATCCTCCCCCTGCGCCGACGCCGGCCTGACTCCCGACAGCAACCGGCACTTCCGGGCCACGACTGCGATCCGCTCCCGCGTCACCGCAGGCGTGACCGGTGACCGGATCGGATCCGGGGCGCAGCGATTCTCGATGACGCCTGGATATGCGCTGATTCTGCTCGGCTCCGGTTTCGCCGCCGGTCTTTTCGGCTCTCTGCTCGGACTGGGAGGCGGAGTGCTGATCGTGCCGATCCTGGTTCTTCTGCTGAAGATCCCCATTCACTTTGCGATCGCGACCTCGCTGCTGGGAGTGATTGCCACGTCCAGCGCCGCGGCGTCCAAATACGTCCGCCTCGGAGTCGCGAACGTCCGCCTCGGCATGAGCCTCGAGCTCTTCACCGTAGCCGGAGCACTCGGCGGGAGCCTTCTCGCCGGAGTACTTCGAGGAACCACGCTGATGACCATTTTCGCCGTCGCCATGCTTCTCATGGCGATCCCGATGGCGCGAGGTGGCAGCGAAGCCGGGACGGTGGTCAGCGAGCCCGATCCCGACCGCGATCGGCACACCATCGGAGCGCAGCTCGGCGGCGACTACTTCGATGCCGCCGAGGGTCATCACGTCAGGTACGACGTCCAACGGATCCCGGTGGCCGCGGGGGTCGCGTCCCTCGCCGGGATTCTGAGCGGTCTGCTCGGGATCGGCGGAGGGCTGATCAAGGTGCCGTCCCTCACCCTTTTCTGCAACGTTCCGATGAAGGCCGCTGCTGCAACGTCGAACTTCATCATCGGAGTGACGGCCGTGGCGAGCACGTGGATCTACTACAGCCGGGGGCAGATTCTCCCGGTCGTCAGCGCAGCGACGGTGATCGGCGTCTTCGCCGGATCGCGAACCGGCTCGGTTCTGGCAGGCCGTTCCAAAGGAAAGACTCTTCGACGGATTTTCGCCGCGGTGATGCTCGTCATCGCCGTGGAGATGCTGCTGAAGGCTCGAGGAATCAGTCTGACGTGAGCACGATACGAAACGCAGCCACTTCCATCACTCTCCTGACGGGCGTCATCGTCAGTGGCGTGCTGCTGCTCTCCGGTCTGATTCTGCAACTGGTTCGAGGCGGACCGACCCCGCAGCTTCAGTCGTTGGAGCTGCATGCCGTTCTGCCGCGCCTGGCAACACTCGATCCGGTGATGGTCATCCACCTCGGAGTCCTCGCGCTGATGTTCACCCCTTTCGCCCGGGTGATCGTTCAGATGGCGACATTCGCCCGGCGACGGGAATGGGCTTTTGCATTGATTTCCGCCGGTGTACTCTTTCTCCTGGCGATTGGAGTCGCCGCAGGCCTGGGAGGGGAATGAAATGAATCGCAGTACAGAGTCGCTCTTGAGGTTTCTGAATCTTTCGACGTCCGGACTCCTGGCAGGCTCGCTCGGATTCGGCGAAGCTGCTCTGATCCCCGGATGGGAGCTCGAGAGATCGAATCGAACTGATGGACGTGAAGACAGCGCTCCGAACCGTTACCTGAATGCGATCGGTCCGGTGGCTCTCGCCAGCTCCATGGCGCTCGCCGTCGGCGCGCGCGGTGAGAAGCCTCTCCGGCGCATGCTCGACGTCGTCTCCACGCTCGGACTCGCCGGGGTGCTCGCAACGACGACTCTCGTCACCATTCCGATTGCACGACGCATCGACGAGAACCGGCCCCTCGACTACGCGACTGAAGACACCCAGAGCCTGACCCGGAACTGGAGTCGTGCACATTCTCTCCGCACCACGCTCGGAATCACCGCGTTCGTCTGTGCCGCTGCATCGACCGTGATGCGGCGGCCCCAACGCGTCCCCTGAACGCGCTTCGATCTCTCACTCGACCCAGGAGTCTGCGCGGTAGAAACTGTCCTACTGCGAAATCGGATCAGCGGTCCAAATCCGTCCTGATTTTCGGCGAGTAGCCACCGCTACGCACTTCAAATCCGAACGAATCTGGCCTCGCTGCCCCGCTTTCTCGGTACGGACGTTTCTACCGCGCAAACTCCTGGCCGGCGAAGTGGTCGAATCCCCTCGCCTGCAGCATTTCCGTACGCTCGCCGATCCGCAGCACCACATCCCGTTCCTTCGTGATTCTTCCGATCGCATAGACCGGACGCCGCAGTCTTGCACTCAGCTCCGATTCCCGGGCGCTCGAAGTGAACAGAAGCGCGAGCTCCTCTCCCCCGTGGAGCACCGCCGCATGAACGTCGATTCCGAGAAACCTGCCGTATTCGAGGAGGTCCGGGAACTTGGGAAGCTTCTCCCATTCGATGATCGCGCCGGCCGACGATGCGTCGCAGAGGTGATGCAGATCGGTCGAGAGTCCATCGGAGATGTCGATGCATGCTCCGACGGAGCCCAGCTTCGCCAGCGCGACGCCGAGCGCGATCTCCGCATCCGGCTGCACGTGCCTTCGAATGACCGACTCCGCGAGCTCGCGCTGCGCGTATCCGATCCGCACGCGCGCGGGTTCGGAAGGCTCGACCTTCCCTTCCTCGTCGATCGTCCATCCCTGGCGCAGAAGGGTCAGGCCTGCAGTGCTTGCGCCGAGCGGCCGGCTGACGAAGATCCGCTCACCCGGTCGCGCAGCACGTCGCAGAAGAGGCTCCGTCCCTTCCTCCATCCGGCCGAACGCGGTGATTGAAACGATCAGCTTTTCCGATGCCGAAAGGTCCCCTCCGATCAGTTCCACGCCGGCACGACTGGCACTCGCCGCGAGCCCCTCGAGAAATCCGTCCATCCTTCCGACGAGATCCGGAGGAATGCCGAGGGTCAGGGTGAACGAAGTCGGAGTGGCGCCCATCGCCGCGACGTCGGAGAGGTTCGCGGCGAGACTCTTTGCTGCGACGAAACGGAGTGGTATGGCACGAGTGAAGTCGACGTCTTCGACCAGCATGTCGGTGGTGACGACCAGATTGCCCCGCACCGGAAGGACCGCTGCGTCGTCGCCGATCCCGAGACCTTCGCGAAGTGCCGGGAAGTACTGCCCGATCTTCCCGATCAGCTCTTTCTCCCCGCGACCCACTCAGCCGCTCCTTCGCCGGAACGTGGCGACGGGCACGAGCGGCTCGAGCGGCCGGTCGAACGTGTCTCCCGGATAGAGCACTGCTTCGAGGAAGAGTCCCGACGAAGGAGCCGAGTGGGTGAACGGCTCGCGCTTTCCGTCGAGAATCTCGCCGACCGCGGCGGGAGGAATGTTCCCCCTTCCGGCCTCCGCGACGGTGAAGACGATCTTCCGAACCATCTTCCAGAGGAAATGCGAAGCGCGGATGCGGAAAAGCACCAGATCTCCCGACTCGGCGATCTGGAGGTCCTCGACCGCGACGGCGGTCGATTCCTTCACCAGGCGTTTGTCGGTGAACGGCGCGAAATCATGGAAGCCGCGGAGGACGTCCGCGGCTTCCAGCATGGCATCGGTGTCGAGACGATCCTTGATCCACCAGACGAACGGCTTGGCGAACGCGGTCCGCCGGCGAGAGATCTGATAGAGATAGACTCGCCCGGTCGCGTCATGGCGGGCGTGGAAGCCGGAGGGGGCGGGATCGACCGACAGGATGGTGATGTCGTGCGGCAGAAGGTCGTTCATCTTCCGCGCGATCTCGAGCGGCGGCATGGACTTGGCGACGGTCAGATTCGCCACCTGCGCGGCCGCATGAACTCCCGCGTCGGTGCGTCCCGCGCCGATCAGCCGCCCGTTGCCGAAGATCTGTTCCGCGGCACGCCCCAGCGCGCCCTGCACGGTCTTCGAGGTGTTTTGCTGGCTCTGCCACCCCGAGTAGCGGGTTCCTTCATACTCGATCAGGAGTCGGTAATTCGGCATGGTTCCGGTCCGGCGGGAGTGTAGCAGGGGGAGGCGACGAATGCAGAATCGAGAATGAGGAGACGCCGCGGCTCGCTCTCGTACTCCCGATCGGATCGGACTCCGGCGAGGAGAAATATCGCTTTCGAGTGAAGCTGTTGCGAGCGACAGGAATCGGCTCGGATGAAAAACATACGCGGTCCCGCTGCTCTCGGGTTGCTCGTCGCACTCTTTGCGGCAGCTCTTTCCGCGACCACCATCGTCGTTCCTACCGACGACCAGCTGATTCGCAAATCCCCGGTGATCCTGATCGGTCGCGTCCTCCACTCCGAAGCGGTCGTCCGCGACGGCGCAATCCGAACCGAAACGCTCCTCGCGGTCGAGGACGTTCTCAAGGGTTCGATCGATCTGCCGCAGATCACGATCTCCGAGACCGGAGGAATCGTCGGCGACCGCATCAACATCGTCTTCGGATCGCCGGTCTACCGGATCGGCGAGCGCGCTCTCGTCTTTCTCTGGCCCCGGCCCGACGGGACATTTCAGACCCGGGATCTCTTCATCGGAAAATTCACCGAGCGGTTCACCGAAGACGGTCACCGGATCTGGTTCCGAAGCGCGACCCATCCGAAGACGTATCTGCTCGGCGCCGGCTTCGAGCCCGCGCTTCCGGACGACCGCCAGCGGCTCGCAGATTTGTTCGAGAGCTACATCCGCGAGCGTGTCGGCGGCGAGCCCGCGCTTCCGCTCTATCGGACCGACCATCCCCGCTTCGCAGATGGATTGAGCGCGGAGTTCACTCTCATCTCGGAGCCGACGATTTATCGCTGGTCGTCGTTCGATTCCGGCGGAAGTGCGAGCTGGAGGAGCTACGGAACACAGCCGGGCTACACGAACGGCGGAGTGAGCGAGCTCAGAACCGCGATCGCGGTCTGGAGCGGAGACTCGCAGGCTTCGATCCACTATTCGTACGCCGGAGCCGGGAGTGGCTCTCCCGCCGGACTCACTCGTTTGAACGGAGTCAACGAGGTCGTCTTCAACGACCTGACCAACGACATCGACGGCAGCTGGGATCCATCGACCGGCGGGGTGGTCGGCCGCGGCGGCTTCAACAACGCCCGTCCCGGTCCGACCTGGAACGCTCCCTTCACTGCGGACGCCTCACATACCGCCGGTCCCCATCCCACCACCGAGATCCTGGAAGGAAATCTCGTCATTCAGGATGGCGTGTCTCCCTCGGCCGGGATCAGCAGCGCCGTTCTCGCCGAGATCATCGCCCACGAGCTCGGGCACACGCTGGGATTCGGGCACTCGTCCGACTCCACCGCACTAATGTACGCCAACGTGACCGGACTCGGAGCCTCGCTCCGCCCCGACGACCAGAATGCGGCGAAGTGGCTCTATCCCGCCTCGGGATCGACTCCGGTGGGCACCGTGCCGGCCGCTCCGTCGAACCTCACCGCCACTGCGACGGGGCCGGACCGGGTGAACCTCTCCTGGAAAGACAACGCCTCCGACGAGACCGCCCAGACCGTCTACACTTCCGGAGTCTCGGGATCGTTCAGCCGCATCGGTGACGTCGCGGCGAATGTGACCACGGTGATCGTCTCGACCTCCGGGGGTCAGACCTACAGATTCTACCTGACCGCCCGCAATGCGGCGGGCGAATCGGCACCATCGAATACCGCCCAGGTCACTACCCCTCCCGACACGGTCACCGCAGATTTCACGGTCGACCCTCTGATCGGTACGGCCGGCGTCACCAACTTCCGCTTCACCGACCGCTCCACCGGACCGATCACCGGCCGGGTCTGGACCTTCGGCGACGGAATGACGTCCAGCGACGTGAGCCCGACCCACGTCTACGCCTCGGCAGGAACCTACGGCGTCGCGCTCACCGTGACCAACGGATCGCGGCCTTCGACCGCCACCCGCAGCGTGGTCGTCACTGCGGGTGCTCCAGGGAGCTCCGCTCTCTCCGCGGATTTCGAGATCTCGCCCGCGTCTCCCACTACGGACGACCTGATCCTCTTTTCCGACCGCTCCACCGGCGCCGTCACCAGCTGGAGCTGGGACTTCGGAGACGGGAGCACTTCCACCCGGCAGAATCCCTCCAAGCGATATGCCGCGGGAGGGATCTACACCGTGACGCTGTCAGTCTCCGACGGAACGGATTCCTCGCAGTTCAGCCGGACCGTCGAGGTGGTCCAGGGTTCCGGAATCCGGCCGCTGATCACCGCGGACTTCGACGTCAGCGACTACCCGGTCGCGGGGAAGAAGGTCACGTTCACCGACCGCTCCTTCGGGTCGCCCACATCGTGGAACTGGAACTTCGGCGACGGGAACACCTCCACCGAGAGGAATCCGACTAACGTCTACGTCGCGGCGGGCTACTACGCCGTCACGCTCACCAGCTCGAACGGCTCGTCGTCCGGTACCCGCGTCCGCAGCGTCTCGGTCGCGCCGGACGAGCCTCCGTTCCACGCGATCCTTCCCGTTTCCGCACGAGTGGATGGAGGGAGTGATACCCACTGGCGCACCGCACTCACTCTCCTCAACGCCGGAAGCGTAGCCGCAGACCTGACCCTCACGTATCATCCGGCATCGGGTGACGCGGCGTCGGTCGAAGTCCACCTTCCGCCCCTGGCCTCCGAGAGTTGGAATGACGCGCTCGGCGAGATCTTCGGGCTTTCGACCGGAGCAGGAAGCATCGCCCTCGACGGCTCCTCTCTATCCAGCCGCGACGTCCGCCTTTCCAGCCGGACCTTCACCTCCGGTCCGGACGGCTCATACGGACAGGGCGTCGGATCCGCCGCCGTCACGAACGGCGAGACTCCGCTCTATCTGACCGGCCTCCGTTCGTCCGCCGGGTTCCGGACCAACGTGGGGGTGGTGAACGACTCGGGACTCGATCGAACCGCAGACCTGACCCTGTTCGATGCGAACGGAGCCGCGCTGGCGTCGTCGACGATCGCCCTCTCGCCACACTCGTTCCAGCAGACGGCGTTGACGGCTCTCTTCCCCTCCGTCGCCGGAATGTCGCTCGACGTCGCATCGCTGCGGATCGACGGAGGGGAGGGGATCACCGCATACGCGTCGTCGGTGGACAATCTCACTCAGGACCCGGTGTACATCGCGGCGACGCCACGCTTCACGGCGAACGAGATCCTCATCCCCGCCGCAGGAAAGGCCCCGGGCGCCGCCGGCACGTTCTGGCGGAGCGAGCTGACGATCTGGAATCCCGGCGCCTCGCCGCTCTCCGCCTCGCTCCGCTTTCTCCCTGCAGGAACCGACAACCGCTACGCGCTCTCGAAGAGTCTTCCGGTTCCTGCCGGCAGCACCGTACGGATCGACGATCTCCTCGACTGGTTCGGCGTCTCGAGCGGAAACGGCGCGCTGCTCCTCACCTGGAGCGGCTCCGGCGGCGGCCCGGTGCTCACCACCCGCACCTTCACCACACGTGCGGGCGGCGGCACGTACGGCCAGGCCATTCCTGGTTTCGAGCTCGTTCATCTCGGCAGCGATGCGTGGCTCGCCGGAACGCGGTCGGACAGCGGGTTCCGCACGAACGTCGGTGTGGTGAACACCAACGACCAACCCTCGCAGGTCACGCTCGGGCTGATCACGCCACAAGGAACGACCGTCGCTTCGACCACCGTCACCGTCCCTCCGAAGTCGCAGCTGCAGAGCAGCGCAGCCGCACTCTTTCCTGCAGCGGACGTCTCCTCACTCGGTCAGTTCAGCGTCCACGCTCACACGGATTCGAAGGGGGGACTCTTCGTCTACGGCTCCGTAGTCGACAACGACTCGGGCGATCCGGTATTCGTGGCCGGTGAGTGAGGGAGAGCGGCGCTATACATCAGCGCATACAGGTTCGCGCCGGTGAGCGCAGGTCCGTGTTGTCCTTATGACTTACATGACGAATAGCGCAGCCCTCGAAGAGCTGAACGAAATGCTTTCGTTTGTGGTCGAGTTCGCGCAACAGATGCTGCACGGTTGGAGGAGGGTGTTCGAGAAAGGTGCGTTCGTGTGGACAGGTCCCGGCGAGGAGTCCGCGACCGTGAAGCACACGATATCGATCGATGTTTGATGTTCGTCGAACGGACTCCTTTCTCGTGACCTCGACGCCATTGTTCCCACGCGTTCAGCGGCGGCCGGGACAGGGCGCGAAGCCGAGATGCGATCTCGACGCGTTCGTTTCGCCCGACGACACTCGTCTGTCGCCACAACTCCATTAGCGCCGCAACGTCAATCCCTTGGTATAACCTGCTACAGGCTTGACGGAGACGAGGGCACGCCTCATGTTCATTGCAGTAGAGCCGTGAAACCCTGTTGAATATAGAGGAGAGTTTCAATGAGATTGAAGGTCTTATTGTCCGTTCTTCTCCTGGCCGGCTCGATGTTGTTCGCCGTTCCCCATGCAGCCAACGCGGAATGTGTCGACGGCGTGATCTGTCCAGTCCCCTGGGACGCTTACAACTGCGCTCCGATCAACGTCTTCATCGATTGCAGCGTCTGTAACGTGAGCCCAGAGGACCCGCTGAATCGAATCCCATAGGCCGGTGCCGATGACCGCACCGATGAAAGCTTCGTTTGTCGCCATCGCGGTGCTCGCGGTCGGCATCGCGGCCGTTGCACCGGGAGTTCGCATACAGAGGATGAGGGAGATCCCCTTCCCGGTCGCGCGCGTCGTTGCCGGACCTTCGGGAACCCTCGCCTGCCTCGACTGGATCACCCACACGATCAGAGTCGTCGACTTCGGCGGTGAAGAGGCGAAGATCGACGTTGCCGTGCCAGCTTCGGCACAGATCACGAATATCGGCGGAGGGGACGGCCAGGCCGTCATCACGACCGCACGTCACGGCACGTTCGTACTCGATGCCAATGGAAGCGTTCGGGCCAGGTTCGCCGCGAACCGGTTCAGTCCCTATGTTGCCGCGACCGTGGACCGGAACACCGCATTCGGGATGGGCTCCGCGGGGGACGCGACCGGAAAGATCCACGCTGAGTGGCTCGTCACACGCGTCGATCTCGAGGCACCCTCGAACGAGCCGAAGGAACTGGTCACCGACTCTGCGTTCGCCGACCCGTTCGCGCGCTCGCTCTATCCCCTGGGCTACATCCTCCTTTCGTCCGACGGGAAGACGCTGTACGCGCTTTGGGAAGGATCGTCGATTCTCCATGTCATCCCCACTCGCGGCAGCGCACCGCATGCGATCACAGTCACGAGCGGCGACGACGCTCCTCCTCTCGCGACGCCGGCGCTCCGGGCGTCGGCCATGGCGGACCGGGATGCGTTCTATCGGCTTCGCTCGACATATCGGTGGCCACAGGGGCTCCTGCGCGGCCCGGGCGAGTCGATCGCGATCCTCTTTCGCGAGCCGGCCTCTCGTGGCAACGGGTTCACTCTCGATCTCTATTCGCCCGGCGGGAAAAGTATCGCCTCGCACCTCGCCGTGGCGATCGAGCCGCGAACCCTGACGGCCCACGCGCGTGCGGTCGTCGCGACCGACGGGCGGCAGTACATCCTGGTGAACGAACCGAAAGCCGATTACTCGGGCGCGAAGCATCAGGCCCTGTATGCAATCGAGATCTTGCGATGAATCGGGTTTCCATCCTTTGCGGCGGCGCAATGCTGGTGGCCACGGCGGCGGCCGCCGCGGTTGCCGTCGAACCGATCGGGAACGGGTGGGTTCAGAATGACGACGGTATCGTCCAGCCAGAAGGTGCTCAACCTGTCATTGCTCATTCCGGGGAAACGGTCCACCTCCGCATTCTTTCCGCGGCGACCGCGGCACCGATTCGCGGCGCGCTTGTGTGGTGGGTCTCTTCCGATACGGGAACCCCGCTGCTGACGCGATCGAATCTCGCGACGGATGAAAAGGGCCTCGTTCGTGTGCCGCTCGTGCCACATTTCCGATTGCGCATCTGGGCGAAAGGCCACGAAGTGGTCGAGCGAGATTCCGTCGAGGTTGGTTCGATCCACGATCTCACACTCTGGCCGGGTGGGCCGGTATCTCTGCGGCTCGCGGGAGCGAAAGAGCCCGTTTCCTTCCGGTATTTCCTCGGGACGCGCACAGCGACGCGCGAGCTCGCCGCAACGACGGACGCTTCCGGACGCGTTGTGTTCCCCGGAACGCCGCGCAGCGGCATCCGCGTGGAAGTGGTCGATTCTCGATTTGCCGTCGCCGGAGTGACCCTATTCGCCGGCGACGACCGCGAGCTCGTGCTGCAGCCCTCACACGAGCTCGTCGCTCATCTGGTCGACGTCGCCGGCCGGCCGGTTCCACACGTACGAGCGCACGCGTTCCTTCCCATCAGTTCCGCTCCGGGCGACGTCCGCCGCCTCGACTGGACGGGAGACGATGACGGAGTCATCGCGCTGACCTCTCTCCCGGCTGGCGAGCACGTAGTGGAGTTCGCCGCCGATGGCTTTGCCACCCGCTCGCTCCGGCTCCTGGCCGGGAGCCGGAAAGACGCCGGAGAGGTGCGGCTCCGGCCCGGAGTGCCATTTGTCGTCGTCGTTCGCGGCGATCACGGTCCGCTCGAACAAGCGACCGTGACCCTCGAGAATGGCGAACGGCTCTTGACCGACGGCTCGGGTCGGGTGACGATCCCCGGAGTCGATTTTCGCCAGCAGCCGCAGCTCGAGATCGCCGCGACCGACTATCTCCCTGCCACGATCTACGTCCGGCCGGAGATGAAGAGCCCGTACGAAGTGTCACTCCGCAGCGGGTCGGGCTTCCGCCTCCGTCTTCTCGATGGATCCACCGGCGAGGCCGTCGAGAGGGCTCGGGTTCGCGTCCGGACTCCCTCCGGTTGGAGTGACCGCGATCTTCACGGCGACGCCGGCGAATACGTCGTAGGTGGATTCGGCTCCGGAAGGATGCAGCTGCGCATCGCTGCTCCGGGATACCTCCCCATCACCACCTCCGCCTTCTCTTCCGACGGGACCGCCGAGCTCGGGGCCTTCTTCCTGAGTCGCGGCGCGGTGGTGACCGGAAGCCTCCTGGATCTTCGCAGCGGGAAGCCGCTCGCCGGCGCTCGGATCGAGACGGTGCCGCGCGGTCCGATGGGAACGCTCGCCGCGCGCCTCTTCGGCGATGCAATCGACACCACGACGGATGCCGCGGGAAAGTTCACCCTTTCGGGGCTCGAGGGAGGTCTCCTCTGCGCGACGGTGAGCCATCCCGCCGTCGGAACGGTTCCCGTTTCCCTCGGGCGTATCGACGAAGATTCGTTCCGCGATGCCGGCGTCATCTCACTGGGCGAGACCGGCTCACTCGCCGGAACCGTTCGCGACTCCACCGGCTCTCCGGTCGCGCATGCGAACGTGGAGCTGCGTTTCGGGCCCGTCTTCAGTCCGTGTATGGCACTCACGGCCATTGCGGACGGCCAGGGGCAGTATCAGTTCGACCGCGTCGCACCCGGGCCCTACCATCTTCTCGCGCTCCACGGTCACGAAGTCCTCGGCAGCCGCGGTGTCCTCGTTCGCAATGACGAACGGACGCGCGAGGATCTCGAGATCCGAATGGTCGCGGTGCACGGCGCGATCGTGTTGCGGGGTCTTCCCGCCGGTGGCGGCGGAGTGGTGCTGAAGCGCGCGGGACGCGATGACTTCACGCCTCCGACCATCTTTTTCCGCTACATCGGAGCGGGCGTCGATGCACGGCAGCGGCCGGTCACCGACATCGTCGGAAAAGCCTCCTTCAGCGTCGGATCCTACGGCACGTTCGACGGGAAAGCGCGGCTCGACCCCGGCGAGTACGAGGTGATCTGGACGCCGCCGGACAACTCCGCCTGGTATCACGAGAGCGTCGAGCTGGGGCCCGATGCGACGACGCTCGAGCTTCCGCTGCACTTCGACGGTGTCCCACTCTCGGGGCGCGCGGTGACCGCGGACGGATTGCCCGCCGCCGGTGCTTACGTGCGGTTGATCGACGCGAGCGGCCATGTGCGACGGACGACATTCGCCACGGATGATGGCGCATTCCTCGTCCCGCAGGTCCCCCCAGGTCGCTGGACCGTCGATGCCGCGGCGAAAGGAGCATCGGGCCTGCAGACGGTCGATGTCGACTCGACTCCGCCCGACGTGCTGAACCTCATCCTCGTCCCGGCCCCTGTGGCGCGCCTCGTGGTGCACATCGATGCGGATCCGGAAGCCGCGCCCATCGAGGCCGTGGTCGTCACAAAGGCCTCGGGGCTCGTGCGCATCGCGCGGAACGCTCCGGATGCAACGTTCGAGGGGCTGCCGCCCGGGACCTACGCGCTCTTCGCCGTCGACCGGCACGGCGGAATCATCGCCGGTCCGAACGTGACCACCGGAGCTGCGACTACGCGTGCGACGCTGGCCGCGGGTCCCACGCACTCACTCCGGATTCGGTGCGACGAGACGGAGCCGGGCCGGCGCGTGCTTCTCTCGCGCGAAGGTCATTCCCTCGCTGCGCTACTCGCGTATGTGGGGGTGACCCTGTCGGTCCTCGACGACGGGACGGTCGCACTTCCTCCGCTCTCTGAGGGAACCTGGAGCATCCGGGTGGGGAACCGGACCGAGGAGATCGAGGTGGCGCGCGACGAGACGATCGATCTGTGATCTTCACCCACACGTTTCGAGAGTGGTTCGGGTTGTGTTCGCGGGTCCGTTGGTTCTCGCGTGGTCGCTGTCGGGACAATGATGATCGACGAGTACCTTCAACTCCCTGACGGTACGGTGACGTCGCTGGCGGCGCTCAATCCGATGCTCGAAGCCATCCCGCTCTGGCAGGCGTATCCTCGCGACAGCCTGCATGGTGACTTCACCAATTGTTTCGCACCAAATCGGCAGGCACTGATCGCGGCCCTCGAGGAGGCCCAGTTCCGCGTGGAGCAGGTCACGACGGTCTCGATGGGCGGTTACGCGAGAGCGACGGCCGTCTCAGAACCATCGACGGCCAAGTACCAGCGGCTCGACGCGAGGCTTCAGAAGACGCCGTTCGACCCGGCGGTTCCGTACTTTCTCGACGAGGAGGGATCGGTACACGTAGTTACGGGTTCAAAGCCTCTGCGGAATCGCAACGAGAGCACCGCACGAAAACCCTGGTGGAAGTTCTGGCGGTGAAGCCGTCCAATCCGCGGTTGCGCTCGACGCAGCCTGCGCCGGGCGTTCCTTCCGAGTGCGCTACGATTTCGTGTCGATCAGGAGTTCGACTCTTCGACCACCTCGCCTGCACGCCAGCCGTTCCGGGCAATCCGACGGTCATCGCTGGCGTCGGCGTGACCCACCTGCGCTATCGTCCGAGTACGGGCGCAGATGCAGGCGCCTTCCCGTCCAGCACGATGCGCGTCCCTGCGCCCCCCTCCAGTCCCTCGCGGAGATGGTCGATGTCGGTGATCAGGACTTCCTTCCCCGACCTCCGGACGAAATCCGTCGCGGCCTCGATCTTCGGGCCCATCGATCCTGGAGGGAACTGACCCTCGGCGAGATGACGCTCCGCCTCCTCGAGCGTCATCCTCGAGAGCGAGCGCTCGGTCGGCTTGCCGAAGTCGATCGCGACCTGCGGAACACCGGTGAGGATGATGTAGAGGTCTGCCTCGAGATCGGCCGCGAGAATCGAGGACGCGTAATCCTTGTCGATCACCGCTTCGATCCCGCGCCACTGGCCGTCACGACCCCGGACCACCGGGATTCCGCCGCCGCCCGCGGCGATCACGACGTCGATCTCGCGCACCAGCGTGCGGATCGCAGGAGCGTCGAGTATGCCGAGCGGACGGGGTGAGGGGACCACCTTCCGCCACCCGCGGCCGGAATCTTCGCGTACGGTCCAACCGAAGTCCCGCGCCAGAGTCTCCGCGCGGTACTTGGTGAAGAACGGCCCCACCGGCTTCGTCGGGCGCTTGAACGCGACGTCGTTCGGATCGACCTCGACCTCACTGAGGAGCGTGGCCACCGTACCGGGATGCCCGATCTGCTCCAGCCGGTTTCTCATCGCCTGCTGCAGGAGAAATCCTATCGAGCCTTCGGTCTGAGCGACTGCGATGTCGAGCGACTGTGGAGGGATCTTGGTCGATGCCTCTTCGGCCTGGATCAGGATGTTGCCGACCTGTGGGCCGTTGCCGTGCACGATCACCAGGTGGTAGCCGTGGCGCACGATCTCCGCGAGCCACCGCGCGGCCTGCTTTGCACGCGCGATCTGCTCTTCCTGGGTCCCTCGATCCTGCGGCTGCAGGAGCGCGTTGCCGCCGAATGCGACGACGGCGATCTTCTTTTCCGGAGTCTTCCGGCTGTCGTTTCGTTCCGCCATGATTGGAAATCCGTTCGGCTCCGTTCGTTCCGGGCGGGATCAGAGATCTTCCCGCTCGAGCGGCATGGTCATGCAGCGAGGTCCGCCACGCGCACGCGAGAGCTCGTGCCCCTGAATCTGGATCGCGTACTTCCGGTCCGTCCACGTCTCGAGCTCCGTCCGTCCGAGGAGAAGGTCGTCTTCGTAAACGATGTGATAGCCGTTGCGGTCGAGCTCTTCGGCGGTCTTGAGATTCCGCTCGTAGAGGAGGATCGTTCCCGGCGCGAGCGCGAATGCATTGGCGCCGTCGGTCCACTGCTCGCGCTGCTGGTCGATGGCGCGTTTCCCTCCGCACGGAATCGGGCGGAGATCCATTCCTCTCTTGCCGAGGGCGTGAAGAAGAGATTTCTGGACGGTGAAGGTGAGCTCGCGTTTGGAGAGGTCGACCTGATAGACGTTCGCTTCTTCCGATCCTCCGGAGAGAATCACCGGCGGGTAGACCAGGCACTCGTCACGGTTGATGATGGTGAAGACGGTATCGAGGTGCATGTAGGAACGCTGGCTCGGAATCTCGACCAGAATCAGCCAGCGCACTCCCGCACCGGAGAGCTTCAGCGATCGCGCGAGCTCCTCGATCCCTTCGCGGCTGGTGCGCTCGGAGATCCCGACCAGAAGAATGTCCCGTCGCGGGACGAGCACGTCTCCTCCTTCCACGGTGGCCCTGCGGCGTCCCCTGGTCTGTTTCCCGTCGAACGGATCCATCCAGAAGAGATCGCGGCCGCGGAACGCCTTGTGATGGCGGAAGACGTAATGCGAGATCAGCGGCTCGCGCGAACGTGCGGCGGTCGCCATCGAAGAGATCACCACTCCGTCGCCGACCACGATCTGGGGATCGCGGGTGAAGAAGAGATTCGGCACCGGAGCGAGCGCGAACTCCGGGTTGTCGGCGTCACTCTCGTCCTCCAGGATTCCGGCGACCATGGTCCCTGCGAGCCGCGACGCATCGAGTTCCGCGAGCCCTTCGGTGCGTTCCCTCGAGAGGCGGAAGCGGCGGCCGAAGTCTTCGAGGATGGTCGAGCGCACCTCGTCGTCTTCGAGCGTCTCCTCGAGAAGGTCCTGCAGATCGTGAACTTCGTCGGCCACGAACCAGATGATCTGCTGGAAGCGGCGGTGCTCTTCGCGGGCGTGCTGTCCGAAGAGGATGTCGTCGAAGAGGAGCTCTTCCATCATCGACGGAACCATGATGTCGATCTCCCGCCCCGGGAGATGGACGAGGACGCTCTTGAGCTTGCCGGTCTCGCTGGTGACGTTCAGTCTCATGCGGCCGAGATTCTACCCCAAGCCCCGCGCCCGCCCGGAACCTCGCGGGCGATCCCATCAGGGGCCGGTGAGCGGTGAGAGTGCGGGTGCCGCCCTCGTGGCCGAACTTTCAAGGACCACGGTTCGCCGTTCGGGCCGCGATCCATCCGCTCACGCAGCTCGCCGCGCGAATCCGGGCTCCAGAAGTTTGGTAAACCGCGCCTTTCTCCCGAGTCGCATTCGATCACCAAACTTTTGGAGTTGCGCTGCGAAGACGATCCCTGCGTCGGCAAACGAGCCGCCCGAGCCTCGACCCCGGATCCTTGAAAGTTCAGCCACAACGCTCGAATCCTTTGCCCCGTCAAGCACCGCCCGACCTCCCTCGCCAATCCTCGCGGCGGACGGCGGGTCCGCACTCCTCGGCGAGGAGCGGTTAGAGCGCCGGGGCGACCCTCGGGTTAAGCCTCCGAGCGCGCGTACAGCTCGAGCAGTCGTCGCGCCGCTGCCTCGTAGTCGAACGCGTTCGCAACGTCGACCGCCTGGGCGCTGAGCGCACGAACCCGGCGAGGAAAGATCTCCCGGATCGCCGCGGCAAGAGAGTCCGGAGTGCTCTCCCGCGTCATCAGTTCTTCGGCCATCCCTCCCATCAGCGCGTTCACTCCCGGGATCGGATAGGAGAGAACCGGCGTTCCGCAAGCCATCGACTCGATCACCGCTCGATGTCCTTCGTCGGATCCCTGAGCGGTGAAAAGCATCAGGTCCGGCGTGCGGAGATGTTCGACCAGATCCGTCTCGTGATAGCCGGCCCAGATGACGCGCGAGGAGACCGCGAGATCGGCCGCCATCCGCTCGAGGGCCGGTCGATGCTCCCCGTGGCCGATGACGAGGAGCCGCAGGTTTTCCACCTCGCGAACCCGCACCAGAGCCTGAAGGGCGTCTTCGAAGCCTCGTCCCGGCGCGACCTTTCCGATGATTCCGATCAGCGGATCTTCCGGCCCGATGCCGTATGATGCGCGGGCGTCGGGACCGGCGGGAGAAAACGTCCGTCGATCGACCGGAGGCGGGGTGAAGACCACCGGCCGCCGGGCGAACAGAGGGAGCTTCACGAACTCCTCGTTCACCACGCAGAAGGCGTCGGTTCTCCGCAGCATCAGACGGTTCAGCGGATCGGAGCGGAGCGTCCTTCGGGCGTGGAACGTCCGGACCAGACGGGCCGCGGTTCCGCGGAGCGCGATCCTCGCGACGACGTGATCCCAGCTCAGATGCGCGTGCACCACATCGAACGAGCCGTCGCGCATCATCGATCGGAGACGCCGGACGTCCGCGATGAGCGAAGCCGGATTCTGTTTGCGCGAGAGGATCGGATGTGTCCACTCGTGCCCGCCGATCCGGCTCTCGAGTTTGTATCCCCCGATGTAACCGTAATGGGCGTCGATTCCCGCGAGACGGAGCGCTTCCGTCTCAGCGAGAGCGGGAGCTGCCGCTCCGGTCCAGCGGTTGGACGAGGCGAGGTGCAGAACTTTCATGGCGAAAGATGCAGCAGCCGGCGACCGTCAACGGCGGACCCGGCTGTCCATCGACTCCGATCGCCCGCCACGGCGCTTCGTGCGTCATGCTACACTACGCGCCATGGCCGTGGATGCCGAACTGCTCGAGATTCTCGCCTGCCCTCTCTGTAAAGAAGAAGTGCGGATGATCGCCCTCCCCGACGAGCGGCGCAACGAGGTCCGCGACCGCTATCGCGACAAGTTTCGCGACGAGGAGCCGGTGGTCGAGAACGGACTTCAGTGCGTCAAGTGCGGGCGCATTTACCCGATCGTCAGCGACATTCCGGTGATGCTGGTCGAAGAAGCGTTCGAATCGTAACCTCCCCCCCGCACCGGATCGAGCTTGCCGTGTGGATCACCCGTCGTCTTGGCTTACCGTCGGACATCCCGAAGCCGCTGCAGTTCGCAGCGCTCTTCTACCTCGCTCATCTCCTCTGCCAGGGATGGATCGCGAGCTCCGAGTCGTTTCTCGCCCTCGCGGTACTGTCGGCCGGATTCGGTGTCTGGCGCGGCGAGCTGAAGATCCCGTATCACCCGCTCTACCTTCCCCTGGCCCTTTTTCTCGTCGGCTCGTTTCTCTCTGCCTGGACTGCTCCTCATCCTTTGCGGGAGACGTTCCGGGTCGGTGAGTGGTTCACCTTCCTCACCTTTCCCCTCGCGCTCTCGTTGTACGTCGCGATCCCGCAATTCCGGCGGGTGGTTTTTCGCACCTTCTTCGTCCTGACCCTCTTCCTCTCGCTCTACGGAGAGCTGCAGTACTTCGTCCTCGGGTACCACGGCCTCGAGAAACGGATCACCGGTCCGACCGCCCACGTGATGACGTTCTCCGGGATTCTCCTCCCGCTCACGCTGCTGCTGCTGGTGCATTTCATTTACCGGCGCCGGCCCTGGTCGGCCGCCGCCGCGGCCATTGGAGGTCTCGCGCTCGTGCTCACCTTCACCCGCGGAGCGTGGCTGGGGTGGGCGGCAGGGTTCGGGATACTGCTGATCCTCCGCTGGCGGAAATGGCTCTTCTATCTCGCTCCGGTGGTGATCGTGGCGGTGACGTTCAGCCCCCTCCCCTTCTTCGGGAGGCTGATCTCGGTGTTCGACACGCGCCAGTACTCGAACCTCGATCGGATCCGGATGGCCCAGGCGGGGATTGAAATGATCCGGGACCACCCTCTGTTCGGAGTCGGGCCCTCGAATGTGAAAGAGGTTTACCCCCTGTACCGGAAGCCGGACGCTCCCCGGTTCCGGGTACCGCATCTTCACGACAATGTGATTCAAATCTGGGCGGAGCGGGGAATCGTGGCCCTCGCGGGTTACCTCGCCCTGGTCGCGATGTTCCTCTCGATCTGCTGGAAGGGGCGTACCGGACCACCGTCCTCGCAATGGGTGGCCGATGCGGGGCTGGCGTTCGCGATCGCGCTTTTCGTGGCAGGATTCTTCGAGTTCAACTTCGGCGACACCGAGGTGATGCTCAACATGCTCGATCTGTTCGCTTTCGCCATCGTCGGAATGGGCTTCCAGGGAAGTGAGATCCTTCTCCGGCGAGATGGGCCGGAGGAGGCGCGAATCGAATCGGCAAATCCTTTGTTCTCGGTCCTGTAAGTCCCTCCGGCAGTGTCCGCCGAGAGGGTTCGCGTCACCGTCCGGACCACGTCCAGCACGTCGAAACCTTTTTTTTCATGCAGCCGTCGAAAGGGAGAGAACAGTCGGAGATGAAGCACCTGAGCGATCAGGATCTGATGAAGCTCGTTCAGGCGGGGGACTTCTCTCCGGCTGCAGAGATATTCGACCGCTACAGCACCCGGATCTACAACTTCGCGTATCGCTTTCTGAAGAGCAGCGAAGCTGCAGAAGACGCGACGCAGGAAGTATTCGTGAAGATGCTCAAGCATGCAAAACAGTTTCATGGGGACGCGAAGTTGTCGACCTGGCTCTTTTCGATCACGGCGAACCTTTGCCGGGATCATTTGAGGAAGGCCGACAACAAGGCGAAGGACAGCGACGAGACGCTGGTCATGATCGCCGGTCCTGACGACAACGCCCCCGATCGGCGCTTCGAGCAGATGGAGAACGAGCGCCGAGTCCGAACTGCATTGGAACATCTCACGCCCGAACAGCGGGAAGCCATCCTTCTGTCGCGCTATCAGGGACTTTCATATGCAGAGATCGCCGAGATCGCCGGTTGTTCGGAGGGAGCGGTCAAGACGCGCGTGTTCCGTGCCATGGAGACCCTGAAGAAGGTTCTGACCAGCGGCACGGACCGGACGGAG
This sequence comes from uncultured Acidobacteriota bacterium, assembly GCA_963741955.1. Lineage (GTDB taxonomy): Bacteria > Acidobacteriota > Thermoanaerobaculia > Gp7-AA8 > Gp7-AA8 > CAVUKB01. The sequence goes on along the minus strand of CAVUKB010000007.1, from coordinate 267,319 downwards.
GTCGCCAATGCAGGGATGTGATCTGACGAGAGAAAGAATGGCCGAGCTCCTCGTGGAGGCGCTCGATTCTGATTCGAGAGAACAGACCCACAGGCACATCGAGAGCTGTTCCGCCTGCGGAGCCGAGTGGACGCTGCTCCGGCAGACCTGGAACTCGCTCGGCGACGTTCCCGACGTGCCGGTGCCACCCCGAGCTCGCGAGCGGTTTCTCGCCGAGGTCGAGCGGATCGCCCCGACGGTGCGCGAGGACCATGTCGTGGTTCCCTTCCGAAGCCGGCGCGTGTTCCGCCGCATGGCGGAAGCCGCCGCGGTAGTCGTCCTGGTCGGCGGATCGTTCTTCGCCGGACATCAGATCCGGACGCCGGAAGCGACGCCTTCGCACCTCGCACCCGCCGTCGCCTCGCATCAGTTCGACCTCGCGGACAACGTCGTGATTCCGTCCAGCCAGCTCCGACCGGACATCCAGGGACGACCGGACATCCAGAACATCAAGTTCGACCAGAACAACAGCACCGGGAATGTGAGCGTCTCTTTCGACGTGACTTCGCACGTCACGGTCAATGGTCGCCCCGACGACAAGAGCCTGGTGAACCTCCTCTCTTACGTACTGCAGAACCGCGATTATCACGCGCGCTCGAACGCGATCCAGTGGGTGAGGGAGACCTCTCAGCAGAGCGGCCGGACCGATCCGGAGCTGGTCAGCGCACTGGCGAACGTCCTGACCAGCGACTCGCATGAGGGAGTCCGGCTCAAGGCGGTCGAGGCGCTCAAATCGATGCCTTCACCCCTGGCTCCCGACGCGCGTGACGCGCTGATCCAGGCACTGAAGAACGACCCGAACCCGGCCGTCCGCATCAAAGCCGTCGAAGCGCTGGCGAACTTCGCCCGCGAGGGAGGAACTCTCGACAACGCCGCCGTCGATACTCTCCGGCAGAAGGCGGCGCAGAACGACGAGAACCTCTACGTCCGAGTGAAGGCCGCGGAAGCTCTCAGTCAGATCAATCTCTGAGGATACCCAGACCGTATGCGTCGCCTCTTTCTCGGAACTCTCGCCTTTGCTCTGCTGTTCGCCGCGTCGGCTGCGGAGGCGAAGAGCTACACCGAGACGTTTTCCAAGACCTTCCCGTTCGATCGCGACGGCGTGTTCATGCTCGACAACCGGCAGGGACGCATCGTCATCGCCGGGACCGATGACGCCCAGGTCACCGTTCAGGCGGTGAAGATCTATTCGGCTCCGGATCAGGCGACGATGCGCGAGGCCGCCTCGCACGTGGCGATCCACTACGAAGGGGATGAGCACAATCTCTCCATCCGGACCCTCGGTTCGAGCGCCGACCCGGATGGCCGCTGGAGCAGTTCGGTCAGCTATACCATCCGCGTTCCCCGCAATGCGGCCGTGCGGGTGGTGACGTTTCGCAGCGACCGGCTTCTCGTGCAGAATCTGAACGGGGAGCTCTACGTCCGGAACGTCAATGGAAGGATCGATCTCGACAACGTCCGTGGACCGGCGACGGTCGAAGGTGGGAATGCGAACATCTATGCGACGTTTGCGCATCCTCCTCAGTCGAGAGTCTCTCTGAGCACCGTAAATGGCCGGATCGAAGTACGGCTTCCCGAAGCCTCGCGATTCGACTGGGGCGCAGAAACCCTCCGCGGAGAGATTTTCACCACGTTCAAAACCAACGGCCGGTTCGATCCGTCGAGCGGCTCGAAGATCTACCGCACGCGGGTGAACGGCAGCGGAGGCCCGCTCCTCACCACCAGTGCGATGATGGGCTCGGTCTGGCTTCTCCGTAACGGTGCTCCGATCGAACAGGCCTCGGAGATCACCCCTCCTCAGCCTCCTCAGCAGTCGATCGCAATGATGGCCCCGGCACCGGTCCGCCAGGACCTCCTTCCGGTTTTTCAGCAAGTCGAGAGAACCCTCCTGATTCAACCGCCGACGGCGCGATCGTACATCGCTCAGAGGGACAGCTTCGACGGCGATCTCGATCTCACCACGACCGTGGGTAACGTCTTCATCGGCGAAGTTCACGGCGATGCGCGCATCAACACCCGCGCCGGTGAGATCGTCCTCGGCCGAGTGACCGGCCGCTGCGACGTTCTGTCGCTCGGAGGACCGATCAACCTCGGGAACATCAAAGGACTTCTCCATGCCAGCACCTTCGCAGGCGACGTGCTGATCCGTTCGGCAGAAAAGGGCGGCACCGCCTCAACCCGCGGTGGCAACATCAATATCGGCTTCGCGGGCGGCTCGATGGTGCTCAGCTCGGGCGGCGGCGACATCACAGTTCAGCGGGCTTCGAGCCGGATCAAGGCCGAAACGCGATCCGGCGACATCCTGATCGCCGTCGATCCGGCGGACCCGATGCAGGAGATCGACGCCACCGTCACCGGAGGGAACATCGTTCTCACCGTCCCCCGCAACTTTTCGGCGGATGTCGAGGCTGAGATCATCAGCTCGGCAGAAGGGGTCAACCGGATCCAATCGGACATCCCCGGTCTGGCCATCCTTCGCGAGCAGCTCGAAGGCGGGAAGACCCGGATCCGCGCGACCGGCAAGCTCAATGGCGGAGGGCAGAAGCTCGAGCTCCACACCGTTGAAGGAAATATCCAGATCCGCGTCCACTGAGATCCCGATAATCCCGAACAAGGCACTTGACGCGGACGCCGGACTGCGAGATATCTCACTCGCCACCGTCCCGGCCGGTTCCGCTTCATTCCGGAGCTCCCGCCGCCCGTCGACCGCAGGCTCTCACGTACAATGCAGAATGGAGGAGATCAATGATCGTCAGAACCATGTTCGCGATGACCGCCCTGGTTGCCGTCCTCGCGTGCGGAGCTCCCGCGAACCAGGAGGCTGCCGCCGATGAAAATTCATCCGGCACGGCTACGTTGACCGAACCGACCGCCAGCGAAGCGACCGCATCGAACCCCACCGACGTCGCAACACCCGCGACGGCGGAGAAGAAGGAGAACAAGCCAGTGGAAAAACCACTCTCTTATTACGAAGACAAGGTGGCCGTGCTCCACACCACCGACGGAGACATCACCATCCGCTTCTTCCCCCAGGTTGCCCCGAACCACGTCCGGAACTTCATCGACCTCTCCGAGAGAGGCTTCTACAACGCGACCAAGTTCCACCGCATCGTACCGGGCTTCATGATCCAGGGCGGTGATCCGAATACCGTATCCAACGATCGGAGCGCGTGGGGTACCGGAGGCTCGGGAAAGAACGTCAAAGCCGAGTTCAACGACATTCCCCATCGCCGCGGAATCGTCTCCATGGCGCGCTCCAGCAATCCCGACAGCGCGTCGTCGCAGTTCTTCATCTGTGTTGCAGACGCGCGCTTCCTCGACCACAAGTACACCGCATTCGGAGAGGTGACCAGCGGAATGGACGTGGCCGACAAGATCGTCAGCGGACCGGCGCGCAACGAAATGGCGCTCGAGCCGGTGACCATCACCAGCGTCACCGTCCGTCCGGCGACCGAGTCCGAGAAAGGACCGCTTCCGAAGTAAGCTCACCAGGAGTCTGACGCCCCCGACAGGCGCGGATCGCGCTCGCAGCAGAAGTCCCGTGAGTAGTCCGGGCCAGGAGGGGGCGTCGGCCTCATGCGCACAAAGTTTGAGGAGCGAAATGAAGCCCTCGCCCGACGAATACAGAATGCAGAGTTCAGAATTCAGAATGAAGAAGGGCTGGGGTCGCTTCTCAGCTCTCAATTCTGCATTTTGCATTCTGCAATCGTCGTTGCCGACCCGATTCGCAGGGCTGTGCACTCACGAGAAAGGTAAGCGTTGGTGCGTATGGGCTTCGGCCTCCCTTCGAATCGTCTCCGGACGGCCGGCGCCGTCGCCCCTGGTTCGTAATTCGCACAAGCAGGTGATGGATGAACAGCCGAGTCCCTGACGAGCTCTCCCTTTTCCTCACCGATGCCCTCGGCGAGGGGTGGGAGGCCGAGCGGCTCACCGGCGATGCCTCGATCCGCGCGTACTACCGGGTGCGGGAAGCAGACGGGGATCATGTGGTGGCTGCCTATTACCCGCCGGTGATACGGCCGGATCTGAAGCGGTTTCTCGCCGCCTATGACGCGATCTCCGGCCACACCCGCGTTCCTCCCCTGATCCAACGGGGCGAGTTCGCCGTAATCCAGAAGGACGTCGGCGACGACTCTCTCGGTGAGCTTCTGAGGACCGACCGCAATCGTGCGCTCCCCTTCTACCGCGAAGCGGTCGACCTTCTGGTCCCGCTCCGCGGCGCCGGTCCCGAAGCCGGCATCGTCAACCCGCCGTTCGACCGGACGAAGTTTCTCCAGGAGCTGGAGATGGCCCGGGAGTACTACATCGGACACCTGATGGACGCGGCGACCCCGGAGGGCGACCGGAGAGTGCGCGAGATCTTCGAGACTCTGATCGCAAATCTCCTCGATCATCCATACATACTTTGTCATCGTGATTATCATGGACATAATTTGCATGTCTTCGACGGTGATGTATATGTGATCGATTATCAGGACTTGAGAATGGGTCCCGATACGTACGACCTCGCTTCGCTCCTTCGTGACCGCGGAGTCGCGGACATCCTGGGTCGCGAGACGGAGCTGGAGCTTCTCCATCGCTACGTGGCCGCGGCCGGAGGCGGCCCATCGATGGAGAAACGCTATTACGAATCGCTGCTGCAGCGTTCCATCAAGATTCTCGGCACCTTCGCCCGGCAGGCGCTCGAATCCGGCCGGCGACACTATCTCGCCTACATCCCTCCGACCCTCGAGAGCATCCGCCTCTGCGTCGGAGAGCTCGGCCGTTATGAAGACGTTCTGGAAATTTTTCCGATGGACTTTCAGATTAGCGCGGAACGGCACGCACTCCCGTAACGGGGAAGCCGCGCAGGTGCCGCAACGGCAGAGGCGACGAACAGAAGGGAGTTCTCCTTGAAACACAAGATCACGCTCCTCCCCGGCGACGGAATCGGTCCGGAGGTGACCGGCTCCGTGATTCGGATCATCGAAGCGGCCGGCGTGGAAGTCGAGTGGGACGAGTTCATCATCGGTGCCGACGCGATCGCCACCTTCGGAGATCCCCTTCCCAAGGAAGTCCTCGAGTCGATCCGCACCAACCGTGTCGCTCTGAAGGGACCGGTGACGACGCCGATCGGCACCGGCTTCAGTTCCGTGAACGTCCGCCTTCGGAAGGCGCTCGACCTGAATGCGAATCTCCGCCCGGTCAAATCGCTTCCCGGAGTGAAGAGCCGCTTCGACGAGATCGACCTGGTGATCGTGCGGGAGAATACGGAATCACTCTACGCCGGGCTGGAACACGAAGTCGTTCCCGGAGTGGTCGAATCGCTGAAGATCATCACCGAGCGCGCCTCGACCCGCATTGCACGGTTCGCATTCGAATACGCCCGCGCGAACGGACGGAAGAAAGTCACCGCCGTTCACAAGGCGAACATCATGAAGATGTCCGACGGACTCTTCCTCCGTTGCTTCCGGAACATCGCACTCGAGTATCCGGAGATCAAGGCGGACGACAAGATCGTGGACAATCTCTGCATGCAGCTGGTGATGAATCCGTGGCAGTTCGACGTGCTGCTGCTGGAGAACCTCTACGGAGACATCGTGTCGGATCTCGGAGCGGGACTGGTGGGCGGACTCGGCGTGGTCGCCGGTGCGAACATCGGAGACGACGCAGCGGTGTTCGAAGCAGTGCACGGCAGCGCACCGGATATCGCCGGACAGAACAAGGCGAATCCGACCGCGTTGCTTCAGTCGGCCATTCTGATGCTGCGCTACATCGGCGAAGGCGACGCGGCGGATCGCGTCTTTCAGGCTCTGGAGACGGTTCTCGGACGCGCAGAAGTGCGGACCGCCGACCTCGGCGGAAAAGCGACCACGACCGAGTTCACCGATGCCATCTGCGGTGAACTTCAGCGCGTCACGGCGTGAACAGATCGGGCATCCGGGACGACCCCGATTTTCTGCTCGGCATCGAACTCTTCAACAGCGGCCGCTACTGGCACGCGCACGAAGCGTGGGAGCGCCTCTGGCTCGTCGCGGAAGGTCCTCGACGCGAGTTCCTTCAGGGTCTCATCCAGCTTGCCGCAGCGTGTCACCACGTCCTGCGGGGGAACCTTCGCGGAGCGCAGCGGCTGCTCGACGCGTCACTCGCCCGCCTCGATCTCTTTCCGTCACTGGAGGAAGGGATCGATCTCCAGGCCCTCCGCGAATCCGCCGCAGCGCTCCGTGATCGATTCGATCCCGACCCGGCCGCCGTGTCACCGGATCGGCCCGCTCCGCTCCCTCGCATCGACCGTCGGTAGAGCGCCGAATGATGGCCGGCAGGATGCGCCAGTCTCGACCGGGCAGAAATTTTGAACGGCATCCAGCGAACACGATACAATCCCGAAACATCACAACACTCATCCGCAAACTCGACGAGGATCAGTAATGCAGGAACTCGATCAGCGGGACCGGGAGCTGCTCAGCACTCTGCAATCGGGACTTCCCCTCGTTTCCACTCCGTACGCCCTGATCGGACAGGACATCGACATGTCCGAGAAGGAAGTGATCAAGCGCTGCGAGAGGCTCAAGCGGGACGGGACGATTGGCCAGATTTCCGCCGTTTTCGACGGGAGAGGACTCGGATATCGGTCCTGCCTCGTCGCAGCCCGAGTGGAGCCCGATGCACTCGAGAGAGCCGCGTCTCTGGTGAATCTCCATCCGGGCGTTTACCAGAACTACCGGCGCAACCACGAGTTCAACATGTGGTTCACCATCGCCGTGCCGCCGAATTCGAGAATCGGCCTCGAGAAGACCATCGAGATCCTCGGCGATGAATCCGGATGCGATGTGGTCCGCCTCCTTCCAACCATCCGAACCTTCAAGAATCCCGGGGCGGATTCCTCCGATTCGTTCGAGTCGGCATCCGCCGAGCCGGCTTCGTTGAGTGCGCGCGACCTCGAACTGGTCCGGCTGCTTCAGACTGATCTGCCTCTTCAGCCCCGGCCGTTCGAAGCATGGGCACGGCAGGGCGCTTTTTCGTCCGATGAGATCCTCGAGTTCGCCCGCCGCCTCCTCGAAACTCAGCAGATCCGGCGTTTCGCGGCCTCCGTACAGCTCAGAAAACCGTTCTCCGCGACCGCCATGGGCGTCTGGAGAATACCCGAAGATCGTATCGACGATCTCGTCCCGAAAATGGCCGACCGTCCGTCGGTCTCCCAATGCTATCTCCGTCCGGTCTACGAAGACTGGCCCTACAACATCTTCACCACGGTCCACGGACGCAGCGTCGACGAATGCGAGTCGGTCCTCAACGAGATCTCCGAGGAGATCGGCATCGCTTCGATGCAGGTACTCTTCCCGACCAAGGAGTACAAGCGCAGCCACATCGTCTACTTCTCCGGCGAAGTCGATGCGTGGGAGGCCCAGCACCTCCAGCCGACCCGCTCGGCCGTCTCCTGAGGAGGGGTTCCGCACCGCGGTCCCGTCCCCGGCACGCGTCCGGCATTCGCCAGATGGCGCCTGGTCCGTTACAATCTCGGACTTCGTCCGCGCGACGCCTTCGACGCGTCCGCCGGCGGCAGGAACCCGGAGAACCCATGTTTGAAATGATCACCGACCGCAAGCTCGTCTCCATCGCCGAAAAAGTCCACGCCGGAGAGCGACTCTCCTTCGAAGAAGGAATGGCTCTTTTCGAGACGCCCGACTTCCTGGCAGTCGGCGCCCTCGCGAACCTCGTGCGCGAACGGAAGAATGGCGACGACACGTACTACACCATCAACCGCTACGTGAATCACACCAACGTCTGCGTCGTCTCCTGCAAGCTCTGCGCGTTCGCGAAGAGGCCGAACGCGGAGGGTGGCTGGACCTATACCGCCGAGGAGATCGTCGAGCAGGTGCGTCCCTCGATCGAGCACGGAGGAGTGACGGAGCTGCACATCGTCGGCGGACTCCACCATCGCCTCAAGTTCGACTACTACACCGGCCTGTTCCGCACCCTCAAGAAGGAATTTCCGCAGGTCCACCTGAAGGCACTCACGATGGTCGAACTCGATTTCCTGGCGAAGGTGTCGAAGCAGTCGATCGAAGACACCATCCTCGCGCTTCGCGATGCCGGACTCGACTCCTGCCCGGGCGGCGGCGCCGAGATCCTCCACGACGAGATCCGTGACGAGATCTGCGATCACAAAATGAACGGGCAGCAGTGGCTCGATGTCGCACGCAAATGCCACGAGCTCGGCATCCGCACGAACTGCACCATGCTCTACGGTCACATCGAGAAGCCGTGGCATCGTGTCGATCACATGATCAAGCTTCGCGAGCTGCAGGAGCAGACCGGCGGCTTCAACTGCTTCGTCCCGCTTCATTTTCACAAGGCCAACACGGTCTACGAAGAGACAGTCCGCGAGTCGTCGGGGATGGACGACCTTCGCACCGTCGCCGTCTCGAGGCTGATGCTCGACAACATCGACCACATCAAGGCGTACTGGATCGGGATCGGCGAAAAAATCGCTCAGGTCGCTCTTTCGTTCGGTGCCGACGATCTCGGCGGAACGATCGCCGACGAGCGCATATTCAAGATGGCCGGCGCGAAAACCGACGCCTCCGCGATGACGGTCGGCAAGCTCGAGAAGCTCATCCGCGACGCCGGGCGCGTTCCCGTCAGGACTGATCCCCTCTACGGCCGCCGCGAGCACGCCGCGTAGCCCCGCCTAGCCCCGCCTAGGAGTCTGCGCGATAGAAACGTCCGTAGCGAGAAAGCGGAGCAACGAGGCCAAATTCGTTCGGATTCGAGGTGCGTAGCGGTGGCTACTCGCCGAAAATCCGGGCGGATTTGGACCGTTGATCCGCTTTCGCAGTAGGACAGTTTCTACCGCGCAGACTCCTAGCCCGGATTAGGGACAGCCCCGTAGGGGCCGTTCGACAATAGCCCAGGACGCAGTCCTGGGATTGCAGGCCGACAGGCCAGGCTCCTTCGACAGCCCCGTAGGGGCGGTTGAATCGTGCTGATATCGGGGTGGGGTCGTCCTCCCCCTCGAGTCTCGAGACTTGAGTCATCACGAGAACGCCGCCGGAGAGATCCGGCGGCGTCGCGTCGAGATCACGTGATTCAGCGTTTCGGCGGCCGACGCTCCAGGAGCCGTATCGCGGCCTTCAGAGCTTCGTAGCGCGTCTTCTGTTCCGGCGTCAGAAGCGCAGCGAGACTCCCGTCGAGCGTTTCACGAAGAGCGCGGATCTTCTCTCCGATCGAGTGCTCCTGAATCACCAAATCTCCGACCGCCGCCGGATCCGGACCGCTCTGCGACAGGAGCTCCCGCAGCTGAGTCGCCACCGTCCTTCGCTGCTCCTGCAGCGGCTGGAGGTCGCTTCGGAAGGTCTCGTGAAGCGCGTCCCACTGCGCCTGCTGGGCCGCGGTCAGGTCGAGAAACTGGACGATCGCTTCAGGGGCGAGTGGCGCGTTCGCGGCGGCCTGCACATGCGCAGGAGTGTGCGCCCCCGGCCCCACCTGCGCGAGCGCGGTCACGGAGAAAATCGAGACGACTGCGACGAGAATCGGGAAACGACGTTTCATCATGCATCTCCTTTCGCTTTCCCGAATAGACGCCGCCGGACGACGATTCGTTTGCATCGAAAGGAAACGCCGGCGGCTCGCGCCGCCGGCGTTCGATCGTCTGGAGAGAAGAAAGCCGGTCACGCGGCGCCTACGCCCCGGCCGTCGCTTCCTTCCGATCCATCTTCGCCTGAATGTCCGCCACCAACTTCTCGATCTCCTCTTTTTTACCCAGCTTTTGAGAGATCGACATCGAGCAGAACTTCGGGCCGCACATCGAACAGAACTCCGCAGTCTTGAAATGCTCCGCCGGGAGCGTCGCGTCGTGGTACTCCTTCGCGCGATCCGGATCGAGGGAAAGCCTGAACTGCTCGTTCCAGTCGAACGTGTAGCGCGCGCGGGAGAGTGCGTCGTCACGATCTCTCACCCCCGGGCGGTGTCGTGCGATGTCCGCCGCGTGAGCCGCGATCTTGTACGCAATGATCCCGGCGCGGACGTCTTCCGCGTCGGGCAGACCGAGGTGCTCTTTCGGGGTGACGTAACAGAGCATCGCCGCTCCCGACCATCCCGCGAGCGCAGCTCCGATCGCGGACGTGATGTGGTCGTATCCCGGAGCGATGTCGGTGACCAGAGGACCGAGCACGTAGAACGGCGCTTCGTCGCAGACTTCCATCTGGCGCTTGACGTTCATGTCGATCTGGTCCATCGGCACGTGCCCCGGCCCTTCGACCATCACCTGTACGTCGTGTTCCCAGGCGCGTCGGGTCAGTTCGCCGAGGACGTCGAGCTCCGCGAACTGAGCTTCGTCCGATGCATCGTGAAGCGACCCGGGGCGGAGCGAATCGCCGAGGGAGAACGAGACGTCGTGCTTCTTGAAGATCTCGCAGATCTCGTCGAAGTGGGTGTAGAGCGGGTTCTCCTCGTGGTGGTACATCATCCATTGCGCGAGGATCGAGCCGCCGCGTGAGACGATCCCGGTGACCCGCCCCGCCACCAGCGGAAGATGCCGCAGAAGAATGCCGGCATGTACGGTCATGTAGTCGACCCCTTGCTCGGCCTGTTCGCGGATCACGTCGAGAATCATCTCCACGGAGATGTCTTCGACCTTCCCTGCGCGCTCGAGGATCTCGTAGATCGGCACCGTTCCGATCGGGATGGTCGAGGCCCGGAGGATCGCGTTTCGCACTTCGGGGATCCGTTTTCCGGTGGAGAGATCCATCACCGTGTCGGCGCCGTAGCGGACGGAGAGCTCGAGCTTCTCGACCTCCTCGTCCAGCGACGAGGTCACCGCCGAGGTGCCGATGTTCGAATTGATCTTGCATCTCGAGGCGATCCCGATGCACATCGGCTCGAGCTCGGGGTGGTTCACGTTCGCGGGGATGATCATCCTGCCGCGCGCGACTTCGGCACGGACCGTTTCGGGGGTCAGACCTTCACGTTCGGCGACGAAGGTCATCTCTTCGGTGATGATGCCCTTCCGGGCGTAATGGAGTTGGGTGACGTTCGGTTGTCCGCGTCGCGCCTCAATCCAGCTGGAACGAATCATAGGGCCTCCCTCATGAAAATTGCGCGGAATGTCCGCAAGGAGGCCTCGAGGTGCGAGAGCTGCCGATTTTCGCCTTCCCTACGCCGGCATGGTCCGGATCAGGTTCGAAGGGTTTCGTCTCAGGCCGGTGTTCCGGCCACCCCCAGGCTCCCGTTCCGCAGTCTGGCCGGAGAGGATGGAAGTGTCAAGCTGAAGAATGAGCGGTCAGAACCAGCGACGCTTCTTCGAATCCGGCGATGTCGCTTCGTGAACGGTCTTCTTCAACGCCGCCATCGCCATTTCCAGCGACTCGATCCGCACCCGAAGACGTTCGATCTCTCCGGTCAACGTCTCGTACACGGCCAGAAGCACGTCCACCTGACCGCGCAACTCGCCGTCCTTGTGCGAATTGAATTTCTCTCGGATCTGGCTGAGCCGGATCCCGTCCGACTCGACCATCTTCTTGATCATCAGGAACTGATGAACGCTCTCGTCGGTGTAGCGACGGTGCCCCCCGGAGGTCTTCTCCACGGTGAAGAAATCCGGCAGTTCCTTTTCGTAGAAACGAAGCGTGGTGACCGGGATCCCAGTACGCTTGTGCACGTCCGAGATCGTGAGGCGGGCCCGGTTCATCGTCAGAAGATCGGATTGTCTGCTTCGTGATGGAAATGCCACTGGTAGACGTAGCCGCCGGGAAACGCGACCGGAACGGTGTAATCCGCTTCGATGGTGATCTGCTGGTTGCCCCGGGTGATCTTCAGATCTTCACTGGCGAGTGGCAGCCCGAGCTCGTTCGCTCGCTCCAGAATCCGTTTCCGGATCGCTTTGTCCTGGCTCGAGCCTGCGGATCGCGCTTCATCGGTGATGGTCTGGCGCATATCCGCCGCCTTGAGTTTGACCGGGACCAGCTTGTAGGCGACGTAGACCGCACCGACGAGCAGAATCAGCCCGATGATGCAACCGAGTTTGCCTTCACCTCGTTGCGAGTGACGACTGAGCATTGACGGATCTCCACTGGAGCGCTGGATTCGGCGGCGGTATTCGCACACCCGAGCTCGTACCGCAGTTGAGAGTAAGGCAACCACGAGCGAAGTTCAAGGCGCGAGTTGCGCCCGGGGCGGCTCGATTCCATGAATCGTACTCCGGAGCACCACTCCGTCAGCGGATCAGCCGCAAAATCCGGAACCATCGCGAGTGAGGCTCGCGCGGCTTCTCCACCGCGACCGATGCGCTCGCGGCCGGCGATCCGGAATCGGCCGCCGTCGACCAGAAGACCAGAAGGGCCTTCCCTACGATCTTCCGGTCCGGAACGAAGCCCCACTTGCGACTGTCGAGCGAATTGCTCCGGTTGTCGCCCAGGACGAAGTAGTGACCGCCCGGAACGATCTCCGGTGGAAACGCAGCCGTCGACTCACCTGCAGGGAGATACGGCTCTGCCAGCGTCGTACCGTTGATCCGGATCCGTCCGTCCACCCCTTCGACGTAATCACCCGGCAATCCGACGATACGTTTGACGAGATACCGGTCCGCACCGGCAACCGAGTGGAACACGACCACGTCTCCTCGTGCAGGAGCGTGATGGGGAAGGAGCGCGTATCGGGCGACGAGAATCGTGTCCCCACTCTCCAGCGTCGGAGACATCGATCCACTGGGGATGGAGAAGGCCTGGAAAAGGACGAGACGCACCAGCACCGCGAGGAAGATCGCGATGATCATCGGTTGAAGGACCGTTCGAAGGAGTGAATCGCGCTGCATCATCCGAAGCCGAGTCTCCTTCAAAGGGACGAACCGGGAGCGCTCAGGTTTCGCAGCCGAAGATTCCGAGATAGATCTCGCGCGAGCTTCCTGTGGAGTAGCGCTTCTGGAGCGCTTGATGGACGAAATCGACCGCATCACGGCACGCGTCGGGAAGCGGCCGGCCGAGCGCGAGACCGGCAGCGACAGCCGACGCAAGTGCACAGCCTGTTCCATGACCCTCGGCGTCGGGAATCCTCGGATGCCTCCACGAGTGCATGGTCTCCCCATCGAAGAGAGTGTCGACCACGTCATCGCCGCCGAGATGGCCTCCCTTCAGGAGAACCGCACGCGCACCGATCCGCTTCATCGCGAGTGCGACGCCCTCGAGATCTTCCGCTCCGCGGAGGGTCGCGCCGATCAGCTCTCCCGCTTCAGGCCAGTTCGGCGTGACGACCGTCGCGAGCGGCACCAGCTCGCTCCGCATTGCTTCGATCGCCCCCTCCTCCAGCAGTCGCGCTCCCGACGAGGCAATCATCACCGGATCCAGAATCACCGCGGCCGGCGCCCATTCGCGAAGCTTCCTCGCCACCAGCCGGACGATCCGCTCGTTTCCGAGCATCCCCAGCTTCACCGCCACCGGATTCAGGTCCGACATCACCGCGTCGATCTGCGCCTCGACCATCTCGTCCGGAAGAACGAACGCTGCAGTGACCGCGCGGCTGTTCTGAGCCGTCACCGCTGCAATCACGCTGGCGCCGTGAACTGCGAACGACGCGAAGACCTTCAGGTCCGCCTGAATTCCGGCGCCTCCTCCGGAGTCACTCCCCGCGATGGTCAGAACGGTAGGGCGTTTCATGAGGCGCGACTTGCGGAAGGGCGACCGATGCTGGCGTCTTTTTCACCACCGACACGGTATACCGGCATCTTCTGTTGTAAGCCTTTCAGAGGAAACTCACCGAGTGAAACGAGATCGAACTTCTCCCCCACCTGCTCGTACGTGTTCTGGGAGATGACCAGGTCGCCGGGTTTTGCCACGCCGCTCTCCAGACGCGAGGCGATGTTCACCGAGGTCCCCAGGACCGTGTAGTCGACGCGCCGCTCGGTTCCGACGTTCCCGACCACTGCCGGTCCGGAGTTGATTCCGACGCGGATATTGACCTGCGGAAGACCCTGGCTGATGCGTTCTTCGTTCCACTTCCCGACCAGCTGCTGCATCATCAGTCCGGTGCGGACCGCGCGCGTCGCGTGATCGGGCTGCGCCAACGGAGCCCCGAAGAACGCCATCACGGCATCCCCGATGAACTTGTCCAGCGTTCCGCCATTCGCGAAGATCGCCTCCACCGCGCAGCTGAAGAAGTGGGAGAGGAATTCCGAGACCTCTTCGGGCTTCTTCGTTTCCGAAATGGTGGTGAATCCGCAGATGTCGGCGAAGAGCACCGAGACCTCGGCACTCTTGATCTCTTCGCTCGCCGCAGCATCGGCCGCTCCGCGAACGATCTCCTCGATCACTCCGGGGGAGTGGTAGCGCTCCAGTTTTCCGCGGATCTTTCTCTCGTGGTCGATGCGTTCGTTCAGCTGCGCGCGCTCGATGGCGACCGCGGCGAAATTCGCCAGCGCAGTGAGGAGGTCGAGATCTTCTTCCGTGAAACGCCCGATGTGAATCGGTGAGTCGACCTGGACCGCTCCGATCACGCGGGTCCGGTTCCAGAGGGGGACACACATCGCGGAGCGGATGCCGTGAATCGCGATCGACTTCCCGCCGAGAAGCCGCGCGTCTTCCAGCGCGTTGGAAGTGAGGAGCGCCACCTGCTGATCCGCGACCATCCGGAGAATGGTTCGCGAGATCGGGATGTCCTGCCCGTCCGAGCCTTCGCGAAACCGCGTGAGCTTCGGCACCGGCTCTCCCTCTTCGTCGAAGAGAATCAGCAGACCTCGCTCGACCGCGAGGTACTTGAAGATGATGTCCATCACCGTCTGCAGGACGGCGTTCAGATCCTCGGACTGGAGAAGAGTCTTCGCGACCTGCACCAGGACCGAAAAGATCTTCTCCCGGGTGACTGTCGGAGCCCCCTGAAGCGCGGGACCGGTCTCGCCTTCAGCCGGGGTGATCTCCGCGAGGTCGAGGCCGAATTCCGAGTTGAAGTCCGAGATGCGGCGAATCACCGTACCGGAGGGATTGTCGAACATCGACTCGTCCGAGAAATCGACCGAAGGCGCGACCCGCAGTTCGAGCTGGACCGACCCGACCAGCACGTGGTCGCCTGCGTCCACCAGACTCTCGGTGACCATCGAGCCGTTGACCTTCACTCCGTTCGTGGAATTCAGGTCGACGATCCACCAGTCCGCACCGCGACGCTCGAAGCGCGCATGGCGTCGCGAGACGGAAGGATGGTTGAGGACGATGTCGTTCCCCTCGGTCCGTCCCACGGTGGTGGGGTGATCCTTCAGCTCGAACAGCCGCGGGACACCGAGATCCGAATAGTGTACTTGGAGGTTCTGCACGCAAGCCCCTGCAAACGGGATTATATCGCGCCGGAATACCGGCTCGAGAGACGTCCGGCCATGATCGGTGGCATCCGCGAAGAATCGCACGTCTCCGCCCGATCGGCAAGGAGGTCGCTCCACGGTCGGGCTCTTCACCAACCGTGATCGCCGCGGGGCGGCCTCGAGGTGACCGGACAATCGGTCCCGGGAGAGAAGCGATGAGGTCATGAGCCCGATATTTTGTATAATTGCGGCGTCCATCTTCTCGAAACAGTGCAACCCGCCCAAGGCGACTCGAAAGGCATCGCGAAAAGATGACCAACGACTCCTCCATGTTCGATTCGACCTCGGTTCCACCGCGGATGCTGCTCGTCCGCGCCGTGCAGCAGACCGACGTGGGACGGGTGCGCACCGAGAACCAGGACTTCGCGATCCTCAGCGGAGAGGATGAAGTCACTCCGACGAAAGGGCGGCTGATGGTGGTCGCGGACGGAATGGGAGGACACCGCGGCGGGGCCACCGCTTCGCGGCTCGCGGCCGACACCATCAAGAGGCAGTATCTCGCCAGCGATTCGACCGACGTCGCACTCGCGCTCCGCGCAGCGCTCGAGAGTGCGAACGGCGCGATCTTCGCGGAGGCACAGCGCAATCCGGACCTGCGCGGAATGGGCACCACCTGCTCCGCTCTCGTAGTCCAGGAGAATCGCGCCTACATCGCACACGTCGGCGACTCACGTGTATATCTGGTCCGCGATTCCGAGATCCGGCAGCTCACGCAGGACCACTCGCTCGTCGCCACCATGGTGCGGGAAGGACTCCTCACCGCGCAGGAAGCGGAAGTCCACCCCAGAAGGAATGTCCTGCAGCGCTCCATGGGCGTCGCTGCGGAGATCGAGATCGACGTCTACGATCCGTTCTCCGTCCAGCCAGGAGATACATTCATTCTCTGCAGCGACGGCCTGCACGGACTGGTCAAAGAAGAGGAAATGAAGGAAGTCGCAGCGCTCGCGATCGACCAGGCAGCCGCGGAGCTGCTGCGTCGCGCGCTCGACCGCGGCGCACCCGACAACGTCACACTGATCGTGGCCCGGGTGGAAGAGGAAGGGACGCTCTCGACGAGCACCAGCTCTTCGAATGTCGTCACGCCGACGGAACCGGAGGACGAGCCGCAGGGCACCGACTCGACCTGGACCGAATCCGCCCCTCTCGCACACCCTTCTTCGGTGAGTGGGGCCGCAGCCCTCGCCGACACCTCTGCCGAGGAGGAAGCTCCGCCTCGTGGCGGAGCTCTGAAATGGATACTGATTTCCCTGATCTGGCTCGCAGTTGCGGTCCTCGGCATCATTTACGTTCTCTCGAGAACACGAGGCTAGCCGAGCCGCGGCGTACGCCGGCGTTTCACTGATCCGTCCATCATGTCGACCCCATCCCTTCTCCCGCGCACACTGCTGATCGCCGTTGCTCTCGCGGCCGTGATCGGAATGCTCCAGTGCAGAAAAGAAGCTTCGCCGATCGAACCAGTGCAGAAGATGGCCTATCAGGTGAAGCCGGCCATCGTCCGGATCAACGCCTACGCCTCCGCCGAGTTCCACTATTCTCCGGCCGCGGTCGAACGAGTCGCGAAGATGCTCCGCGACGACGGCTATCCGACTGCCGCAATGAAACCGGCGAAGGAAGGAGCCGTCGTCAAGACCGGCGCCGGAGGATCCGGAAGTGGCTTCATCATCCACCCCTCCGGGCTGATCCTCACCAGCGGACACGTCGTCGAGCTCACCCGGAAAGAGAACCGGCCCAGACTCGACCGGGAACTTCTTCGCAATGGAGCCATCGCCGCGCTCATCGAACATTTCCCGATCGATCTTCTCCGCTCCATCTACCGCGCAGGCTCGCTCGACCCGTACGTCGACGCCATGGCCTCGCACGGCACCATCGACACCGTCGCAGTCCTCGATCAGGTCGAGCTCTCCAACGGATCCGTCGCCCCGTTCTCCGTACGGATCTTCACTCCGCCACTGAACGAGCGCGGAAGCGACGTCGCCCTTCTCGAGATCCATCGAAAGCAGCTCCCCACCGTGAGACTCGGAGACTCCGATGCGGTCCGGCTTCAGGATCCGGTGTGGGTGATCGGGTATCCCTCCGTCGCGTCGAGCACGGACGAAGTCATCGGAGGGTGGCTCTCCCGGGAGAGCGACCTCGAAGCGACGTTCAATCCGGGGACCATCACCTCGTTCAAGCGGGACGTGATGAACACGCAGGTCTTCCAGACCAACGCCGCGATCTATCAGGGCAACTCGGGGGGGCCGGCGGTCGACCGCAACGGCGACGTCGTCGGCATCTCGACCTGGGGACACACCGACGCGGAACAGATCAAGTTCCTCGTGCCGATCAACGTCGCCCGCAGCCTTCTCGAAAAGAAGAAGATTCCATTCAACGTCGAGGGAGAATTCCAGAAGGAGTATCGGAAGGCCCTCGACGCCGCGTGGGACGGAGACTGGATCACTGCACGCGAGCATCTGGTCCGCGCCAACACCATGTTTCCGAACTCTCCCGACCTGATCCGATTTCTTCAGGATGCGGACAACGCGATCGGACGCCTTCCCTTCTGGCGTGCCCATCTGGTCCTGACTCGCATCGCCATCGTCGTGCTCGTTCTCGGAATCGCAGGGGTCTCTTTTCTCCTCTTCCGCAATCGCAGCGCGAGCTCTTTCGCGCCTCCGCTGGTCGTCGCGAACGGTCCGGAGCTCCTGATCCGTCCTGAACCACGCTCCACCGACGAGGGCCACGCGACCGAACGTCCTCTTCTCGGCCGCTTCACGATTCTCAACGGTGATCGGGCGGGCGAGCGCCTCGGGCTGGCGGGCTCAGGCATTCGAATCGGCCGAGAGACGGGCGTCTGCGAGATCGTCCTGCAAAACCCGAAGGTCTCACGGCTTCATGCAGAGGTCGTCTTGCTCGAGGGCAGAGTATTATTGATAGACCGGAATTCTTCGAACGGAACTTTCGTGAACGATCAGCGCATCGATCGTCATTATCTGGATGACGGCGACATCATCTATTTCGGTGGGCGAAACGCGGTCGCGGTCGCGTTCCACGCGTGAGGTTGAGAGTGCCTGACAAACGTTGTCCAAACGGCCATTTCATCGACGAGAGCTGGGATATCTGTCCCTACTGTCCTCCTGATCAGAAGGAGAGCATCGTCATCGGCCGTCCGAACCGTTCGTCCAGTTCCCTGCCGGCGGAACCACCTTCCGCTCCGCCGCCTCCTCCCGCGCGGGCTCCGGCCGTGGTCGAATCGGAACGGCAGACGGCTCCTCCACCTTCGAAATCCGCTGTGATGGACGGACCGGCTCCTCCACCGGTCTTCGAACGGACAGTGTCCGCGTCGAAGGCTGACCTGACTGAGGAACCTGCGCGTTACGTGGTCGCCTGGCTGCTCGCGCTCTCCGGACCGGCCCGGGGTCGATCGTTCGAAGTCCGCAACGGCCGCAATGTCATCGGACGCGATCCGAAGAGCGACGTAAGGCTCAGCGATGATCAGGCATCCGCGCACCATGCGGATCTCGTCTTCCGTCCTGAAGAGCAGCGATTCATCCTCATGGACCACAACTCCACGAATGGCACTTTCGTGAACGATGAAGAGATCGAGCCGCGGCGTGATCTGGTCAACGGCGACGTCATCCGGATCGGCTCGCAAAAACTGATGTTCTACAAATTCGATCTCCCCGGATTCACCTGGGAAGCGCAGGATCACTCGAGATGATCGGAAACGTGATCGGGAATTATCGAATCGAGCGAGAGCTCTCCGAGGGAGGGATGAGCCACGTGTACGTGGGTCGTACGGTCGCTCGAAGTGAGATGCTTCCCGAAGGCTTCGTGGTGGTTCTCAAGATCATGTCGGACGAGCTGGCCGGCGAAGTCACCGCGAGAAAGCGGTTCGTGAAAGAGGCCCAGATTCTGGCCAAACTCCGGCATCGCTACATCACCCGCTTCTACGAGTTCCTTCCCCGCTCCACCGGCGCGGTCCTGGTGATGGAGTTCGTGGAAGGCGATCCGGTGGACCAGATGATCAGCGATCGCGGCGCGCTTCCCATCCCGGAGGCCATCGCCATCTCGCAATGTCTCCTCGAAGCGCTCGTCTACGCTCACGGAAAAGGGATCGTCCATCGCGACATCAAGCCGGCAAACCTGATCCGTCAGAAGAACGGAGTGGTGAAGGTCAGCGACTTCGGAATCGCCAAGATCAAGGAGAGCGGAGCACAGCCGGGCACCATCCTGACCAAGTCGGGATTCCTTCTCGGCACTCCGCACTACATGTCTCCCGAGCAGATCCGCGAGCCGAAGGACGCCGGGCCGCCGAGCGACGTCTACTCGAGCGGCGTGGTGCTCTACGAGATGCTCACCGGCGTCCTTCCGTTCAACAGCCGGTCGCTCCCGAAGCTGATCGACTCGATCTACCGCGGTGAGAAACAGCATCCCCGCGCGCTTCGCCCGGAGATCGACCACGACCTCGACGGAATCGTCCTCCGCGCGATCGAACCGAATCCGGCGAACCGATTCGCCACTGCTCGCGAGATGTACGAAGCGCTGGAAGAGTACTGCGCTCGCCCCGCCCTCACCGGCAGCGCGATTCCGCCCGAGATCGCCGAAGCGGCGAGCGAGGTGAAAAGCGAGCCGAGACACGTCCCGGCGAATGTCGAATCCGTCTGGCAACTCGTCTCCACTCGAGACGAGGCGTCGGAGGCGCACGTGATTCACGGCGACAGCGTCATGGTCGGACGCGACCGCTCCTGCTCGATCATTCTGACCCATCCCGCCGTCTCCCGCCGCCACGCACGAATCACTCTTCAGGGAACCGGATTCTTCCTCGAAGACCTCAAGTCGGCCAACGGGACGTACGTGAACAACATGAGAGTCGAAAAAGCGAATCTCAAGCCCGGCGACATCGTCCGCTTCGGCGCGGATCCGGCCTGCAGCTACGTGCTCCGGACCCGTCCCGCGGAAGGAGTCGCGTCATGATCACCAGGTGCAGTCTTTCTCGGGGGAACCGGTAATGAGCGAACTGATTTGTCTTGGATGCATGGCTGAACTCGACCCCGCGGTCGAAGCCTGTCCGCACTGTGGCGAGCGCGTGACGGGTTTCCAGCGCACGTACGGCGGGAGACTGATCGACGGCAAGTATCAGATCCTGCAGCGCCTCGGTGTCGGAGGCATGGGCGAGATCTTCAAGGTCCGCCACATTCATCTCGGTGAAGAACGCGTGATCAAGATCATGCGCGCAAACATCGCAACCGACGAACAGTCGCTCCAGCGCTTCTTCCAGGAAGCGCGAATGGCCACCATGATCAAGCATCGCAATCTCGCGATGCTCTACGACTTCTCCACCCTCGACGACGGCTCCTACTACATGGTCTGGGAGTACATCGAAGGGATCAACATCCAGAAGTGGATCAACCAGAACGGCCCCGTTCCACCGCGGCTCGCGGTCGAGATCGCCATTCAGGCCCTCCAGGGCCTCGGCTCACTCCATCAGATGGGCATCATCCATCGAGACATCTCACCCGAGAACATCATGCTCTCGCAGGATTTCCAGGGAAAACTCCTGATCAAGGTGATCGACTTCGGCATCGCAAAACAGCTCGAAGGTGAAGGCGGCGGTGGCGGCGGACAAGGGCTCACCCAGACCGGGATGTTCCTCGGGAAACTCAAATACGCCTCTCCCGAACAGGCCGGGTTCCTGAAGGAAGGCGAGACTCTCGACGCGCGGACGGACCTCTATTCGTTCGGCGTGGTGTTCTACGAAATGCTCGCCGGCAAAGCGCCTTTCATCGCCACCAACCCCCATGGCTACATCCTGAAGCACGCCACGGAGAAACCGGCCCCGATCGGGCAGACCAATCCCGACGTCAAGATCCCCCCGGCGCTCGAGGCACTGGTCCTGAAGATCCTCGAGAAGGACCGCGACAACCGCTTCGCGGATGCGGACGAGTTCGTGGCGGCGCTGGAAGATATCCGCAACGACATCGCTCCTGATTCGAAGTTCGGCGTCGGCGAGCGGATGATGACTCTTTCGTCCCGCAACACGATGATGGATCCGACCCGCCCCGGCACCCGCATGGGCGGGACCCGCGTCGGAAAAACGATCGGAACTCCGGCCGGCGGAACGCGCACCGGCGCCTCGGATGCAACGGTGGTCGAGCGGCATCCGACTGCTGCGGGAGCCCAGGCCACCGTGGTCGAAACTGCCGCCGGAGCCGCACCGACAGTCATGGAGCCGGGACTGCGTCCCGTGACAGCCGCCGGCGGAGAAGCCACCGTCCTCGAGCCTCGCGCACCGGCCGCTTCGCCCGCCGAGCCGACCGTGATCGAGAGAAAATTCGAATCCGCCCCGGCGAAGAGCAAGACTCCGATGCTCGTGGCCATTGCCGCGGTCGTCGTCATCGCACTGATCGGAGTCGGCGTGATCATGTTGCGCAAACCGGCTCCCGCGGTCCAACCGGTAAGCCCCGCCACACCTCAGAGCACCGTGGTCGTTCAGCCCTCGACGGCCCTCGATCTTCCTCCCGACAAGGCGCTGATTCTCCTCAAGAGCCCGATCGGTGAGATCTCTAGGATCGAGAACGCCGACACGAACAAAGAAGTCCCGTTCGCCAAGGCGTCCATGCCTGCCCGGATCTGGCTCCCGCCCGGTAATTACGTACTGACCATCTCCGACGACAACGGCAATCCGCAGAAGGTGCAGGTCAAGCTCGGACCGAGCGACGTCCGCGAGATCTCGCCGAAGTGGGACAAGGTGAACATCGACAAGGCCGTAGAGGACATTCTGAAGAAATGACCAGCATGCGCAGAGCCGTTCCGATTTTTTTCGTGATCCTCCTCGCCGTCAGCAGCGCGTTCGCCGCCGATACGTTCTACGACGCCTACGATGCGGGTCTGAATGCCGTAAAGCAGAAGGACTGGTCGACCGCGATCAGCAAGATGAGCGAAGCGATCGCGAAAAACCCGAAAGAGAACGACCGCACCCGGACGTACGGCAACATCTTCATCTCCTACCACCCGTACTACTACCGCGGGATCGCCTACTTCAGTACCAACGAGTTCGAGAAGGCGATCAGCGATTTTCAGCGGGCGACCGGAGCCGGCGCAGTCGATCTCGGGAGCGTCAACTCGTTCATCGAGCGGACCGAGACCCGACTCACGCTGATCGCCCAACAGCGTGAGATCCAGCAGCAACAGCAGGCTGCGGCGACGACCACTCAGGCCCAGCCGGCGCCTTCACAGCCTCCGCCGTCGCGGCCGGCCCAGCCGGCCGTCGATCCATTACTCGCCCCCGCGCGTACTCGCGCCGAGGGACTGCTCGTTCAGGCCGAAAAGAAGCGCCTCGAAGCGCGACGTTCCCGTGCCGAGACCTACGCCGCCTCCGCGTTCAACGACGGTGAAGAGCTTCTCCTCGACGCAAAAACGAAAGCAGCCGCTGCGTCGAAAACGGCCGATTGGCGTTCGGTCGGAGATCTCGCCGATCGCGCTGCAAGGACGTTCGACGCCGCAGCGACGAGAGCGCAGATCGAAGTCTCCAACCAGCAGACCGCCCCCTCTCGCGCCACTGAGGTCGTCATGGCCGACATGAAGGTGCAGGTCCGCCAGGCTCTCCAGTTCTACTTCGAAGGCGACTTCAAGGAATCCGCGAGGCAATTCGACAAACTGACCCGGGTGCAGAAGAACAATCCGATGCTGTGGGCGTTCCTCGGCGCCTCGCAGTTCTATTCGTACTATCTGGAGGGCGAATCCAACGCCGAGGCGCGTCAGAATGCCGTTCGCGCGTTCCGCCAGGCTCGCACTCTCGACCGTCACCTCGAGCTCAGCGCACAGTACTTCTCACCTCGCGTCCGCAAGTTCTACAGCGACATCCAGTAGTCTCACCAGCGATGGGGCGGCCCGGTTCGAGCCGTGGCAGCCCCGTTGCACGATTGCGGACTCATGCCCGGTCTCTCGTTCAC
This sequence comes from uncultured Acidobacteriota bacterium, assembly GCA_963741955.1. Classification (GTDB taxonomy): domain Bacteria; phylum Acidobacteriota; class Thermoanaerobaculia; order Gp7-AA8; family Gp7-AA8; genus CAVUKB01. The sequence continues at coordinate 244,030 of CAVUKB010000007.1, read as the reverse complement.
GCGACGCCGCATTCTCCTCACGGCGATCATTCTCCCATTCGCGATCATCTACGGAATCGCAGGATGGATCGGGTGGACGAGCTACCAGATGGTTCGCCAGATGCGGAACCACCCCTGGCGCACTCCGACTCGGATTCTCAGCACCGTCTCGAAGAGTGAGCCTCTCCTCGAAGTCTACGGCCCCGACTGGAGGACCACCACTCCAGTGAAGATCGACGAGCTTCCGGACGAGGTGAAGAACGCATTCCTCGCAGCCGAGGATGTCCGCTTCCGTCACCACTTCGGCATCGACCCGATCGGGATGCTTCGTGCTCTCGTGGCCGATCTCCGGGCCGGCGCCATCGAGCAGGGTGGGAGCACCATCGACCAGCAGATCGTCAAGGCGCGCGCTTTGTCGAACGAACGCTCGTTTCGCCGCAAGCTCCTCGAGATCCCGATGGCTCTGGTCCTCGATCGTGAGCTCACGAAGGACGAGATCCTCGAGGCATACCTCAACGACGTCTATCTCGGCCACTACCATGGACGACCGATCCTCGGCATCGACGAAGGCGCGAGACTTCTTTTCGACAAGAAGCCCTCGCGCCTCCGACCGGGCGAGGCAGCAGTGCTGGCCGGGATGATTCGGGCACCGAATCGCGACACGCCCGAGAAGCGTCCCGAGCTCGCACGCGAGCGCCGCGATGCGATTCTGAAAGTGATGCGCGACCGCCACTGGCTCAGCACCGAACAATACCAGGATGCCATCGAGCGTCCGGTTCGTCTTCATGAGGGAGTGCTCGAAGAGACGCCTTTCCCCTATTACCTCGCCGCGCTCCGCGCCGAGCTCGTCGACCGGTTGGGCGACGACGCCCTCACCACGACCGGGCTGCGGATCGTCGCAGAGATCGATCCGCGAGCACAGAAGGCGGCGGAAGAGGCGGTACGGAGAGGACTTCGTTCACTTCGTTCGCGCTTCTCGTGGATCCGCAACGATCAGGATCCGCTCCAGTCGGCGCTCCTCGCGGTCGACCCGCGCTCCGGCGCGGTACGTGCCCTGGTCGGCGGCGGCGATTTTCACCAGAGCCGCTTCGATCGAACCTCGCAGATGAAACGGCAACCCGGGTCGGCGTTCAAGACCTTCGCGTATGCGGCGGCCATCGCGTCGAAGAAGGTCACTCCTGCGAGCCTCCTCCTCGACGCGCCTCTCGAGATCGAGCTCTCCGGCAACGACGTCTGGTCGCCTCACAACTACGACGAGCGCTTTCGCGGGCGCGTCACGGTGCGCGAAGCATTCGAGAAATCACTCAACGTTCCCACCATCCGTCTTTCCCGGCAGATCGGAACCGGAAAGATCATCCGTGAAGCAAAGAAGTTCGGCTTCCCGGAACATTTCGATGACGTCGCCTCGCTCGCGCTCGGAGTGACTGAGGTATCGGTGCGCGACCTCACTGCCGCCTACACCGCATTTCCGAACCTCGGCGAGCGGGTCGAGCCGTATCTGCTCGACGAAGTGCGCGATCGTCATGACGAGGTTCTCTACCAGCACCACGTCGAGAAGCATCGCGTCTGTAATGCAGATGTCGCGTATGTGATGCACTCTCTTCTGCGTGGGGTGGTCCGTCACGGTACCGCGAGCCGCGTCAGCCGATACGGAATTGCGAATGCTGCGGGAAAGACGGGAACCACGAACGACTACCGCGACGCGTGGTTCGTCGGCTACACCCCGGATCTGGTCGCGACGGTCTGGGTCGGCTACGACCGTGGCGCACCACTGCGGCTCTCCTCCGCCGAGGCCGCACTTCCGATCTGGGGAAGGTTCATGGGGAACGTCGAGCATTCCTCCAGGACGATCGAGCCGCCCGACGGTGTGGTCTTCCGGGACATCGACCCGGAGACCGGATTCCTCTGGGCGGAAGGCTGTCCGGGACCGGAGGAAGAGGTCTTTCTCGAAGGAACGGCTCCGACGCATCACTGTCCGCGCGGCGTCGCGGGGCGCATCGTGCGAAGTCTCTTCTTCGACCGGAAGAGTTTCGACGAGCCTCCCGCCATCACATTCCAGAAGTTCCGGCGGTGGTCGCAGGAGATGTCGCGAACACGCGAACGGGTCAAGGGGGTTCTGCGAAGAATCTTCGGCAATAACGACAGTGACGAGTGAAGAAGCACTCACGATCGACGATCGGTTGCGAGCAGCGCTGATTTGACTTGTTTATCGGGCAGGCGTAGATTTCAGGTTTGCTGGAATGATTTGAGGCCGATTGCAACCAGCTTAAAAAAAGGCTAAAGCGCCAGGATCAACAGCGAATCCTGAACGGCCCCACCGACACGTGGGGCTTTTTTATTTCAGGGCGCCGCCTGGCCGGGAGTCGATCATGCAGGACTTCATTCAGGCGCTGGCGGATTCGCACGTTTATCTCTTCGACGGCGCGATCGGGACGATGCTCTACTCCAAGGGCATCTTCATCAACAAGTGTTACGACGAGATCAACCTCACCCATCCCGAGTACGTCCTCGAGATTCACAAAGAGTATGTCAAGGCCGGCGCTGAGATCATCGAGACCAACAGCTACGGGGCGAACCGCGTCAAGCTTCGGACATTCGGGATCGAAGACGAGCTCGCCGCGATCAACCGCGCTGCCGTCGAGATCGCAAAGAGAGCCGCGGGCAATTCCGTCTATGTCGCAGGAGCGATCGGACCTCTCGGAATCCGGATCGAGCCGTTCGGCCCGACCTCACTCAGCGAGGCCCGCGCGTTCTTCCGCGAGCAGGTGGAAGTGCTCGCCGAGGGCGGCGTCGATCTCTTCATTCTGGAGACCTTTCAGGAGATCACCGAGATCGAACAGGCGATCCAGGCCATCCGCGACGTCTGCTCCATTCCCATCGTCGCCCAGATGACCATCGGCACCGATCGGCGGACCATTTTCGGTGCGACTCCGCGCACCATCGCAAAACGTCTGGATGCAGCAGGCGCAGACGTGATCGGACTGAATTGTTCCGTCGGCCCGGATGTGATGCTCGACGCGATCGAGGAAATTGCCGCAGCGACCACCCGCAAGATCTCCTGCCTCCCGAACGCAGGACTTCCGCGGCAGGTGCAGGGCCGCCAGATGTACATGGCTTCGCCCGACTACATGGCGAAGTACGCAACGCGGCTGATCCACAAGGGAGTGAAGTTTCTCGGCGGCTGCTGCGGGACGACCCCTGAGCACATCCGCAAGATGGCCGATGCGGTCCGGCCTCTTTCGCCCCGGCGTACGCTCACCGTCGTCGAGACGAAACAGAACGGAGCCGGCGCCGAGATCGGCGGCACCGAACCGGTCGCTCTCGCGGAACGCTCCAACTGGGGGCGGAAGCTCGCGAACGGCGAGTTCCTCACCACCATCGAGATCACTCCGCCCAAGGGTCCCGACCCGGCCGACCTCCTCGAATCGGTCCGCCTGATCAAGGACGCCGGGATCGACGCGGTCAACGTTCCCGACGGTCCGCGCGCTCAGAACCGGATGGGAGCGATTGCCGTCGCGACGCTCGTCCAGCAGCGCGTCGGGATCGAACCGGTTCTCCACTACTGCTGCCGCGACCGCAATCTTCTCGGAATGCATTCGGACCTCCTCGGATGCGCGGCACTCGGAATCCGCAATCTCCTCCTGATCACCGGAGATCCTCCGAAGATGGGACCCTACCCCGACGCGACCGCCGTGTTCGACATCGACTCGATCGGCCTGACGAACATGGTCAACCTCCTGAACCACGGACTCGATCTCGGCGGAAATCCTTTCGGGCTTCCTACCGCTTTTACCATCGGCGTCGGCGTGAATCCCGGTCACCTCGATCTCGACTACGAGATCCGGCGGCTCGATTGGAAGCTGAAGGCGGGAGCGGAGTACGCGATCACCCAACCGGTGTTCGACGTCCTTCAGGTCGAGCACTTTCTCGATCGGATCGAACCGATGCGACTTCCTGTCGTTGCGGGTGTCTGGCCGCTTCTCTCGTTCCGCAACGCCCAGTTCATGAACAACGAAGTGCCGGGCGTATCGGTCCCGGACGAGGTGATGGAACGGATGCGGATCGCCAGCGACAAAGGAAAGGAATTCGCGCTGCGCGAAGGCGTCACCATCGCCCGGGAAACGCTTCGACGAATTCGCGGACGGATTGCCGGCGTGCAGGTCTCAGCGCCTCTCGGCAGAGTGGATCTCGCCCTGGAGGTCTTCGACGGCACCATCACCCCGCGGGCGCAACGCGGCGCGTAGACGTTACTTCCGGTGCAGTTCCATCCGCATCGTTCCGAAGTCGATCACCACTCGGAAGTTCTGGAGGAAGTTCTCGCCGAGTATTCCGATCGAATTACTCTGCTCGTTGCCGTAGAGCGGGAGGGTCCTGAAATCGCCGGCCCAGCGATCGACTCCGATCTGGACGTTCTCGACCTTCGCCCCGCGTTTCTGCGCTCCACCGAGCCCCTGCAGCGTCGCCCCGTGGAACCGAGGCAGCCCCCGGATGTTGGTCATCCCGAGCTGCCCCTCGTTGAGGAACGTCACTTCGGATCCGGTGTCGAGAACGAACAGGTACCAACCCTTGCGGTTGATCGTTCCGTAGACGAACGGCCGGAAGCCGACGAAGAAGAGATTCTGATCCGGAGCGGGATTCCGGTCCTTCGTCGTCAAGGGCGTGAGGGTCACCATCTCCTGCGGGTAGTCGAACTCCAGGCGGAACTCCTTGAGGAGGTTCACTCCGACAAGGAGATCCATCTTGAACGGCTGTCGTTTACTGACGAAGAAGCTCAGCTTCTCATCCGGCATGATCGCGACCGGAACGTTCTCGACGAGAAGGTCTCCGATCTTCAGTCCGTCGATCATCCCGAACCGGACTTCGATCGGCTCTCCGAGAAGCCCGTAGAAGGTTCCACGGAAATCGCCCAGCGGCCGGATCTCCGCCCGCTTCGCAAATGACTGCGAGACGATGGTCAGAACCGCCCCCGAGTCGATCACTCCGCTCGTCCGCTCGAGGTCATTCACGTCGACGTCGATGCGAGGTACGTCGGGATTACCGATGTTCAGCGGCACGCGGACCGGCGCCGGCCACGAGATCCGATTGATCTGCACGTTGGAGAGCGCCTTGAGGTAATCGAGATGCCACTGCTTGAGCGACAGTCCGTGATCCTCGGCGAACTTCGCCCAGTCGTACGCCGCCGCGAAGTTGTTCGCCAGGTATTCCGTCTGAGAGATCGACCAACCGATGTCGCCGATGTCCGCGTGGAAAGGCTTGAGATCGAGCGCAGCGCGAAGGTGCCGTCGCGCCGCATCCAGACGGCCGCAGGCGAGCTCGGCACGGCCGAGTGCAGCCAGATCGCGCGGCGACGGATTCTCTTTCTCGTCGATCCGCGCGGCCTGCGCCGCCGCGCGCGCGAATTCACCCGCCTCCACCATTTCCGGCACCGCCACCCCACGCATCGCGATGTCGCCCGGCATCAGCAGCAGAGGCGTCACCGACACGTCCTTGTACAGCGAACAGGACATGAGGAAGCACGCTCCGGCGAGAGTCGCGAACTTCAGTGCGAATCGCATAAGTGAATGAATCCATTGTAGTTCTCTTCGACCGGGTCGCGCACCTACAAACGTGTTACAGAAAGACTCTCCCGTCCCTGGTCGGCTGGCACAAATGATGCGACTCTTCCATTACGTCCGCCCGGGCGCGTCACCCCCGCGGCGGCACCGGCGAACCTGATGAAAATTCTCCTTGCGGTCAGCTCTCTCGTCCTTCTTCTCTTCGTCACCTCGTGCGGCTGGACCGGACGACGCGACGCGAAACAGCAGGATTACGACGTGGTACAGGAGGGGAGCGGCGGAAGTGTCAGCACCGCGATCGGCGCTCCGGGCGAACAGGCTCCCACCCTCGAGACTCCCCCGATGACCGACACCGATGCGGACACCACCACCGCGTTCAGCATCGTCGGCACCGATACCACCATCACTTCGACCGATCCGTCGCTTGCGACCCGCCTCCCCGACCAGCAGCCGGAGATGCCGATGCGTTCCGGCACCCCCGTCGTCCGTACGGAGCCACGCCCCGAGACGCCTGCGCCACGGCCTGCTCCCGCGCCTGCTCCCGCTCGGCCCGAGCCGCAGACGTCGACGCACGCACCAACCTCGACGCAATCGACTTCGACCTCCACCACGACGGCGCCGACCTCCCCGGCTCCGACCTCCACCGCATCGACGACGGCCACTCCGCCGCCTTCGGACACCGCTCCGAGCCCTCCGCCGCCGACATCGACGTCGACCGCACCTGCTCCGACGACGACTTCGACCGCGCCGCCGCCGGCTCAGACCTCTCCGGAGAAGAAGAAGCCCGAAAAGAAGAAGAAACCGGACGAGCAGCCGCCTCCACCGACGGAAACGTCGACCGCTCCTCCTCCGGCCGCATTCCGTCTCTGAATCTCGTCCGGGACGCCGTGCAATCGATTCTGCTGCGAGTTAGAATGCGCGCGCATGGCGGATTTTTCCTTCCAGTCGATCATCCTCACCCTGCAGAACTTCTGGGCCGAGCGCGGCGCGGTCGTCGACCAGCCGTGGGACCTCGAAGTCGGTGCCGGAACGATGCACCCCTCCACCTTTCTCCGCGTCCTCGGGCCGGAGCCGTGGAAAGTGGGCTACGTCCAACCCTCCCGGCGGCCGGCAGACGGTCGTTACGGTGACAATCCCTTCCGCCTCGGAAAGCACTACCAGTTCCAGGTGATCCTCAAGCCCTCACCTCTCGACGTGCAGGAGATCTACCTCGATTCGCTTCGAGCTCTCGGACTCGATCTGACCCGCCACGACATCCGCTTCGAAGAAGACAACTGGGAGTCGCCGACTCTCGGTGCGTGGGGCGTGGGATGGCAGGTTCTCCTCGACGGGATGGAGATCACCCAGTTCACCTACTTCCAGCAGGCCGGCGGTATCGACCTCACTCCGATCTCCGCCGAGATCACGTACGGGCTCGAGCGGCTCACCATGTTCCTCTCCCGCAAGAGCTCCGTCTTCGAGATCGAGTGGGGCGGCGGCTTCGGATACGGTCCGATTCGCCATCAGGACGAATTCGAGTTTTCGAAGTACTACTTCGAAGAGGCCGACATCGCGCTTCACTGGAAGCTCCTCGACGCATACGAGGCGGAAGCCTCCCGCTGCCTCGACCGCGCACTCGTCCTTCCGGCATACGACTGGACTCTCAAGTGCTCGCACGTCTTCAACACCCTCGATGCCCGTGGCGCGATCTCGGTCACGGAGAGAGTGAACGTGATCAAGAGAGTGCGCGACCTCGCGGTCCGATGCGCTCACGAATATCTCGAAGCGCGTAAGCAGCTCGGATTCCCTCTCCTCTCGGAGGAAGAACGGACCCGCTACTTCGATGCTCTGGAGACGCCCGCCCGATGAGTCAGAAAAAGGAGTACTTTTTCGAGCTGCTCGCCGAAGAGATCCCCGCCTGGATGCTCGAGAGCCGCCTCGCGACTCTCACCGGACAGCTCCGCACACTGGTGACCGATTTCACCGGAAGCGATCCAGCCTCCGATGCGATCCTCGCCGATGCCACTTCCAGACGGATCTTCTTCCGGATCTCCGGACTCCCCGAAAAACAGGCCGACCGCGACGAGGAGGTCAAGGGACCTCCGGCCAAAGTCGCGTACGACGACCATGGCAATCCGACTCCGGCCATGCTCGGATTCCTCCGGAAGAATGGCGCGACGATCAACGATCTCTCGACCCACGACGATTACGTGTGGCTGCGCCGCTCGGTGAAAGGCCTCACCGCCGCGGAGGTTCTCGCTGCACGCATCCCGAAGATCATCGAAGGACTCCGCTGGCCGAAGATGATGCGCTGGGGCCGTCCCGGCAACTCCTGGATCCGCCCCGTCCACTCCGTCGTATCCATCTTCGACGGAGCTCCGGTGCCGATCGAAATCTTCGGGATTGCGTCCGGTACCACCACTCGGGGGCACCGCATCCTCGACAGTCGCGAGATTGAGCTCACCGGATACGAAGACTACGTCCGCCGCATGGAAGAGGCGCACGTGATCGTTCACGCGGACGAGCGGGTTCGCCGGATGCGCGACGCGAGTCTCACCCTCGCCAGCGAGGTCGGTGGAGTCCCCGCGCGGGACGAAACGATCTGGGAGCAGTGGCGGTTCCTCACCGAGTATCCCGGTCTGGTCCGCGCCGAGTTCGACTCTTCTTTCCTCGAGCTGCCGGAAGAAGTCCTGATCACCGTGATGCGCGTCCATCAGAAGCAGCTCCCGATCCGGAGCGAAGAATCGCTGACTCACTCGTTTCTCGCGGTGATGGACAACGACGCCGACCGCGATGGGAACGCCGCCAGCGGCAATGCCTTCGTCACCAATGCCCGATTCGCCGACGCGCACTTCTTCTACCGCACCGACCGCAAACGCCCGCTGATCGAGCGCCTCTCCGATCTCGAACATCTCCAGTTCCAGGAGAAGCTCGGCAACTACCGTGAGAAGACGGATCGGATGAAAGTGCTGGCCGAAAAGATCCGAGCCGAATCGGGGTCGGCCGCGAAGAAGGAAATGGTTCAGAACGCAGCCGAGCTCGCGAAGGTCGATCTCCCGACCGAGATGGTCAAAGAGTTCACCGATCTTCAGGGGCGTATCGGCGGCATCTATGCGCGCGAGGAAGGGTATTCGGAAGAGGTCTGGCAGGCGATCTACGACCACTATTCTCCGGTGAGTGTCGACGATCCGCTTCCGCGATCCGAGGTCGGAGCGATCGTCTCGCTGGCCGACCGTCTCGACACTCTGGCCGGATTCTTCCTGATCGGTCTCGAGCCGTCCGGATCGAAAGATCCCTTCGCACTCCGTCGTGCCGCTCAGGGAGCAGTGCAGATCCTCCTCAACCGCGATCCGTGGCAGCTTCCGCTCGACGTGTCACGCCTCATCGACTTCGCGATCGAAGGCTACCAGATCGAGGGGAGCGACCCGCGCGAAACGCGCGAGCACCTCGTCGAGTTCATCGCAGAGCGCGTCAGAACGCTCCTCGAGAGCGTCCATGGTTTTGCGTACGACGAGATCGCGGCAGCGATGGCCGCAGGGTGGACGAGCTCTCTGACCGACCTTCAGGACCGCGTCGCCGCGCTCCGGCAGGTCCGCCGCGATCCCCTCTTCCTCTCCATCCTCGACTCTGCAAAACGCATCGACAACATCACCGGCGACGCCACGTCGACCGCTGTCGACGCCGGCCGGTTCGTCGAACCGGCCGAGAAACGCCTTTACGAGCTGTCGCGCCTCGTGGGTGAACAGGTCGACGATCTCGCGGCTCACGGCAAGTACGCGAGCGGACTCGAATCGTTCGCCGGGCTCGCACCGGAGATCGAGAAGTTCTTCGACGAGGTCATGGTGATGGTCGACGATCTCGAAGTCCGGAAGAACCGCTTCGCACTCCTCCGGAATGTCGGAACCATCGCACGCAGGATCGCCGACGTGACCCGCATCGTGGTCGACCGGAAGGGGTACGAGAGCTCGGAATCATGAACCTGCGCACCGTCGCGATCGCCGTTCCAATTCTTCTTCTGTTGGCCGGATGTCGACAGGTGGAGGAAGCCGCGAGCTCCGTAAAGCCGGTGAAGGCCGAGCAGACCGCCACATCTCTTCCTGACGATTCCGAGAATCTCTTCAATCTTCCACACGGCGTGGTCGTCACGCACCGCAGCGGTGAGATGTCTCTCGACAGCTCCGCGATCCAGGCCGTCGACAGCAACACCCTCAGCATGTGGATCACGCCTCCGGATACCGTCGAAGCTTCGATGACGTTCGAGCTTCCGGCAAAGTGTCGCATCGACCACGTCGGCCTCTCCACGCCGTTCGGAAGTCCTGCCGCCAGCGCGCGGACGATCCGGTACGAATGGTCGGAGGACGGAAAGGACTTTCACCCGCTCACTACCGTAAGGCTCGAGAAACCGGGGCCGAATCAGCTCTTCACGGCCGGCCCGGTCGAGGCGCGTTTCATCCGCGCCACGACCGTCGAGACCGCCGGATCGACCCGACAGGCAGCCGTCGCACTCCTCGAGGGGCGCGGCCAGCCTCTCGAGCCTCCGGCCATCGGCGCCGTCGACGGAACCTGGAAGCTCAACAACGACAGCGGGAGCTTCGGCTCGACCGGCAATCGTATCGCCGGCACGGTACGAACGACCGCCGGCGAGATGCATCTGGACGGTGGTCTCGACGGCGAAATGATCCGCTTCGTCTGGATGCGCGGAGCCGAATACGGTTGCGGCGCGATGACCGTGACCCCGGACAGTTCCACCCTGAATGCCGTCTGGTGGTTCCGGCTCTGGCCCGCCCCCCTCTTTGCCGGACCTTCCTGGTTCGGCCGGAAAGAGGGGAGCGCGTCAGTCGCACCCGACTCGCGGCTCGCGGACGAATTCCTCCGGCGACTCGGTTCCTATCGGCTTTACGGGCTTCATTTCGAAAACGACGGTTCACTCGACTCCCACGCGAACGCCGCTGGACTCGCGTTCACTGCCGCCCTGATCGCCCGCTACCGAACGAAATCACCGCGGATCGTGATCCACGAATTTCATCAGGCAACTGCCGCCGAGAACCTCCGCCTCGCCGAGAAGGAGGTCGCCGCATTGCGCGAAGCGCTCGCCGCTCACGGCATCGACCTCTCCGTCGTGCAGTTCGTTCCGGCCGGCAGCACCAAAGACCTCGGTCCCCCCGAAAGCTGGATCGCCCGGCTGATGGAAAGTCGCGCCGACCTCGAGATCGCCCGCTGAATGGTGGCACGTCCGGCCTCTTCGCATTAGGATTCACTTGGCCCGGACGACTCACGGGATCCGTACCGCACCCGAATTCAGATCGACGGGAAAACGAGAGAGACCACATGACTCGATACGTCTACTTCTTCGGCAACGGTAAAGCAGACGGCAATGCCACGATGAAGAACCTGCTCGGTGGCAAAGGAGCGGGACTGGCCGAGATGACCAACATCGGCATTCCGGTCCCTCCCGGGTTCACCATCTCCACCGAGGCGTGCACCTGGTTCGATCAGCACGGCAACACGTATCCTCCGGAGCTCCAGAAGGAAGTCGACGACAACCTTCGCAAGCTGGAAGACGCGGCGGGGAGAAAGTTCGGAGATCCGCAGAAGCCGCTTCTCGTTTCGGTACGATCCGGCGCCCGCGCGTCCATGCCGGGGATGATGGACACCATCCTCAACCTCGGGCTCAACGACGAGACGGTGAAAGGACTTGCACGCTCCGCGAGTGAGCCCCGATTCGCCTGGGATTCTTACCGCCGATTCATTCAGATGTACAGCGACGTCGTTCTCGGCGTCGAGCACGACGAGTTCGAAGAGCTTCTGGAAGAAGCCCGCGACCGATCCGGCGCGAAGAGCGATCCGGAGATTCCGTCCGAGGCGCTGCAGGAACTGGTCGGCGCGTACAAGAAGCTGGTTCGCTCGCAGATCGGACACGACTTCCCGCAGGATGTGCGCGAGCAGCTCTGGGGCGCGATCGGTGCCGTATTCGGTTCGTGGAAGAACCCCCGTGCGATCACGTACCGGCGGCTGAACAGAATCCCCGACGAGTGGGGAACCGCGGTCAACGTGCAGACCATGGTCTTCGGCAACATGGGCAACGACTGCGGGACCGGCGTCGCCTTCACCCGCGATCCCGCGTCGGGAGAAAAGCGATTCTACGGCGAGTACCTCCCGAACGCTCAGGGCGAAGACGTAGTCGCCGGCATCCGCACTCCCCTTCCGATCTCGAAGGACCGCGCCGCCGGCGCAGCGAACTCGCTCGAAGAGACGATGCCGGACGCGTATCAGCAGCTGCTCGAGATCTACGGAAAACTCGAACAGCACTACCGCGACATGCAGGACATCGAGTTCACCATCGAAGCCGGCCGTCTCTATCTCCTCCAGACCCGCACCGGGAAGCGCACCGGCCTCGCCGCAGTGAGAATCGCGTGCGACATGGTGCGAGAGGGGCTGATCCAGCCGCGTGAAGCGGTCGAGCGGGTGGAGCCGAATCAGATCCTGCAACTCCTCGCTCCGGTCTTCGATCAGAAGGGAAAGGAGCAGGCACTCTCGACCGGCCGCCTGATGGCCCGCGGCCTCGCTGCCGGACCAGGCGCCGCCTCCGGACGCATCGCGTTCAGTGCCGAGCGGGTCGTCGAACTGGCAAAGGGACGCGAGCCCGTCATCCTGGTACGGATCGAGACCTCTCCCGAAGACATCGCCGGAATGCACGCCGCGGCGGGCATCCTCACCACGCGCGGAGGACTCACGTCGCACGCCGCCGTCGTCGCCCGAGGAATGGGGAAGCCGTGCATCGTCGGCAGCGGAACGCTGAAGGTCGACTACAACCGCGGTGAGATTCGTGCCGAGGGCCATCCTTCGCTGCAGGAAGGCGACTGGATCTCCATCGACGGCACCACCGGCGAAGTGTTGGTGGACCGGCTGGAGACCCGACCCTCCGAAGTTGCCCAGGTGCTCCTCGAGGGAACGATGAAGCCCGAGGAGTCACCGCTGTACGAAGACTTCAAGCTGCTGCTCGAATGGGCGGACGAGATCCGCACCATGGGCATCCGCACCAACGCCGATACCGGGCGCGACGCGCAAGTCGCGGTGGCGTTCGGAGCGGAAGGAATCGGACTCTGTCGCACCGAGCACATGTTCTTCCAGGAGGAGCGCATCCTCGCGGTGCGGGAGATGATTCTCGCCCGCCACGAAGAGGGCCGGCGCGTCGCGCTGGAGAAGATCATCCCCTACCAGCGCGACGACTTTTGCGAGATCTACCGCGCGCTGGAGGGACGTCCGGTCACCATCCGGCTACTCGATCCGCCCCTTCACGAGTTTCTCCCCCAGAGCGAAGCGCAGATCTCCACCCTCGCCCGCGACATGAACTGGGGCTTCGTCGAGCTCCGCGCCAAGGTCGCACAGTTGCACGAATCCAACCCCATGCTCGGTCATCGCGGATGCCGTCTGGGGATCACGTACCCCGAGATTTACGAGATGCAGGTGCGCGCCATCTTCGAGGCCGCCTGTCTGGTCCGGAAAGAAGGACTGGAGGTTCATCCGGAAGTGATGATTCCGCTGGTCGGAAGCGTTCCCGAGCTCGCGATCACCCGCGAGATGACCGCCCGCGTGGCGAAAGAGATCGTCGAGCGCGAGAAGTGCGATGTGCAGATCGTCATCGGTACGATGATCGAGATTCCGCGCGCGGCGCTCATCGCCGGAGATCTCGCCGAGATCGCCGAGTTCTTCTCCTTCGGTACCAACGACCTCACCCAGATGACGTACGGCTTTTCGCGTGACGACATCGGCTCGTTCCTTCCGGACTATCTCGAGAAGAAAGTCCTCAAGCGCGACCCGTTCCAGACCATCGACGCCGAAGGTGTGGGGCAGCTGGTGCGCCTCGGGACGGAGCGCGGCCGCGCCGCGAACCCGAAACTGAAAGTCGGCATCTGCGGAGAGCACGGAGGCGATCCCGATTCGATCAGGTTCTTCCGCTCCGTCGGACTCGATTACGTCTCCTGTTCGCCGTATCGAGTACCCGTCGCACGCCTCGCCCTCGCGCAGGCGGAGCTCGAAGCGAAGGAATCCGAAGCCTGAAGACTGCTCGATGGAATTGGACTCGAGAACCGCCCCATCGTCGCGCGATTTCGAGACGATGCGCTCTCAGCGATGCTGTCGGCGTTCGAACCGGGGAGGGAGACGGGGAGGGAGACGGGGCTCGCCGATGGATCGTAACGCAGTCGCCGCCGGTTCCTCTCGCCGGGTCGGGCGGCGGATACCCTCTCCCCGTCGGTACACAATCAACTTCAGCCGGCGAACCGTCCTTCGGGGAGAGGGAAGGGTGAGGGGCAACCCTCGTGGCCGAACTTTCAAGCACCCCGGTCCGCCATTCGGACCACCAATCAATCCACTCACGCAGCTCGCTGCCCGAATCCGAGCTCCAAAAGTTTGGTAAACCGCGCCTCTCTCCCCAGTCGGCAGCCACCACCAAACTTCTGGAGTCGCGCTGCGAAGACGATCAACGCGTCGGCACACGAATACCCTGAACCTCGACCCCGGATCCTTGAAAGTTCGGCCACGACGATCGAGCCTCTCGCCTCGGTCGTACAATGACTCCCGGAGGCATCGATGAAAGCCTGGACCGTCCGCTCCGGAAAACTCCATCTCGCCGAAAGTGCAGACCCGACACCCGGCACTGACGAGATCCTCGTTCGCGTTCGCGCCATTTCCCTCAATCGCGGCGAGATCCGTACCGCCGCGCGCGCGTCCGACGGCTTGGTCCCCGGATGGGACGTCGCCGGAATCGTGGAGAAGCCCGCAGCGAACGGGCGTGGCCCCGCGAAGGGAGCGCGCGTCGCCGCGATGGTGAGCCGCGGAGGATGGGCCGAGCTCGTCGCCGTCCCTGCCGCACACGCCGCGATCGTCCCGGACGAGGTCGACGTCACCGTCGCCGCGACCCTCCCCATCGCGGGCCTCACCGTCATGCGCGCACTCGAAGTCGCCGGATCGATCCTCGGCAAAGACGTCCTCGTCACCGGCGGCTCGGGTGGCGTCGGTCAGCTCGCCATTCAACTCGCGGTCATGAGCGGGGCACGTGTGACTGCGGTCAGCTCGAGCGCCGACCGCCGAGTCGCACTCAGAGCGCTCGGAGCCCACGCCGCCGTCGCGGATGTCGGCGAAGCCGATGGCCCGTTCGCGTTCGTTCTCGAGTCGGTCGGTGGAAGCTCGCTCGCCTCGGCGATCGAGAAGATTGCGCCCGGCGGCGTGGTCGTCACCATCGGCAACTCCTCCGAAGAGGAGACCGTCTTCAACCCGCGCACGCTCTATGCGAAAGGCGCAGCGACGATCTACGGGCTGATCGTCTTCGAAGAGCTCGACAGCCGCCGCATCGGCGCGCACGACCTGCGGCGCCTTCTCGACTTCGTCGCCGCGGGACGGCTGCAGCCGAAGATCGAACGCCGGCGCGACTGGACCGACCTCCCCTCACTTCTTGCGGAGCTCGAGAACCGCTCGTTCAGCGGCAAAGCGGTCCTGACGATCGAGTGAGGCAAAGGAGGACTGCGTTCAAACGGCTCCTCGTGGCCGAACTTTCAAGAACCACCGCCCGTCATTTGGACCGCGATCAATCCACTCACGCAGCTCGCTGCCCGAATCCGGGCTCCAAAAGTTTGGTAAACCGCGCCTCTCTCCCCGGTCGTCTTCGATTACCAAACTTTTGGAGTCGCGCTGCGAAGACGATCAACGCGCCGGCAAGCGAATGCCCTGAACATCGACCCCGGATCCTTGAAAGTCCGGCCACGACGCCCGAACCCATCATCACCTGAAGCACTACCTCTAGCCTCGAGCTTTCAAGTCACTCACGTTCTCGCAACCATCAGCTCCTCGCCGTTCGACGGCCGAAGCCCGTCACTGCGCCCGCCGAAATAGCGCTTCACGAGATCCTCCGCAGAGACATGCCGGACTTCTTTGAATCCCGCTTCCTTCGCCAGCGCGAGAATCTCTTCCGGAGTGAAGAAGCTGATGAAGGGCGTCCCCGACGCGGCCGCCCCCTTCTGTGCACGCTCGGCCATCGAGCGGTCTTCGGGATCGATCCGCTCGAGCGGCAGCATGAACGTGGTGACGAATGTCGATCCCGGCGCGAGCGACGTGAGCTGGCGCATCGTCGCCGCATTCGCGTCGCGCGTGAGGTACATGGTCACTCCCGTGGAGGCGACGACGGTCGGCGCTTTCGCATCGAATCCGGCGGATGCGAGCGCGTCCCACCACGACATCCCCTCCTCGAAATCGAACGGGACCAGCCGCAGCCACTCCGGCACGCCATACCCGAGATCGATCAGCCGTTCTCTCTTCCACCTCTGCGGCCCGGGACGATCCACTTCGAACACGCGCATACGCGACCCGATATCCGGGCTCCGCTGCGCGAACGTGTCGAGGCCCGCGCCGAGGATCACGTACTGGCCGACTCCGCGGGCGGCCTCCTCCGCAACCTGATCCTCCACGAATCGCGCACGCGCCACGATCGATGCGCGCATCCGCGCCGTCCAAAGCGGATTCATGTCCGGACGCTCGCGCCACGCCGGGTCCGGCGCCGTCAGGTCGAGACCGATGGTGTCTTCGAGCACATGCGGCGGCGAATCGACCTCGACGTGCAGCGCGCGCCACAACGCAACTCTCACCGCCGTGCTGTCCGGAAACGCCGTTCGTTCGTCCTGCATTGTCCTCCTCGATCCCGCGCGGTTCAGGTGAATGCCGGGGCGGGCGACGCTCACGCGAGAGTAGCACGGCTGCTTCGCGCATTCCTCCTGCCGGAAGTGCGGATTTGTAGTCCGCCGGAGTGCGGACTTGCAGTCCGCGGCGCGGGCTAACGGCGCGTGCGCGACAGCTGCACCACCCGGATCCCCGGCAGCATCGGATCCAATCGGCGGATCCGGCCACTCACGGTCTGTCGATCGCTGAGGCCCAGTTCGTGACCAGCTCGATCGGCGACGCGCCGGCAGCGGAGTCACGACGGATGCCGATGAAGCCGTGACCATCGGGGGCAGGGCGGACGAACGACAGCGTCGAATCGCGCAGCACCTGGTGCGGCTCTCTGGCCTCGATCGCCGTGGCGTGCTCGGTCACCGGGACCGCCATCAGAGTGTCGCCCTTTCTGTAGAAGATCTCGTTCCCGATCCACTCGGGCCTGCCGTCGGTACCGGAGGGAGAGATCTGCCATTTCGCCGTGCCCGGCGATGCGAATGAGGTGACGTAGATCTGTGCGCGATCCCCCGGTCCCGAAACCCACGCCACCCACTGCCCATCCGGAGAGAACGTCGCTGCCTGGTCTCCCGAGCCGGTCGAGAGGAACGGCCGCATCGTCTGCTGTTCCAGCGAATAGAGCATCACTTCGAGAGGGGCCATCTTTCGCGGGTCCCACCTCGTCGCCAGGAGAGAGCGGCCGTCGGGTGACCATGCGCTCGGTACCATATTCTTCGAGGAGGGCAGCACCCTCTCGTCGGTCGCGCCCGAAGCGCTCTTCACTCGGATCTCGAGCCCGGCGGCCGTGCTGGAGAAGGCGATCATCTTCCCGTCCGGAGACCAGATGGGATACCGCTCGTCGGCAGAACCGAAAGTGAAACGGGACGTGACCCTCTGTTTGAAGTCGAGCAGCCACAGATCGGAGCTTCCGGCCGACACGTCGTCGCGTTCGAAGACGATGCGGTCCCCACTCGGCGACATGGCTGGTCCCGGCGCGAACGGCGAAACGGGCATGTCCGGCTCGTCGGCGAGAATTGCCTCCTTCTTTCCGTTGCCGTCGAGCCGCTCGAGGGTGAGCTTTCCGAACGATGGGTTGGCGGTGGCGAACACCAGCACTCCGTCGGACGAAGCGGAGAAGAGTCCGAGGAACGCGCCCGGATCGTAGCCGACACGTTGCGCGAGCGGAATCGGATCGCCGCTGACGGTGAGCGTTCGGAGATCGAATCGCTGCGCCAGAAGGACCCCGCCTCGGGCGTACAGCAGATGCCCCCGGCTGTACTCGACGTTCGAACGGGCCTGCGTCACCGGTGTGGAGAGACCGCCCGCGAGATCGCCGATCAGCACCCGGTTGGACTCACTCTCCCGGGAGCTTCCGTGCGAGGCGGCAAGATAGAGAAAGTGCCTGCCGTCGGGGAGGAACGACGCCCAGCGATGCGTCGTCTCGTTTCGCGAGACGTCGAGTGTCGTGAGCGGCGTTGCCTTTCCTCCGGCGGCGCTGACGCGATAGACGGAACTGAGCGCGGAGGGGGAGAAGATGATGACGCCGTCCCGGTTCCACGATCCGCGATGGGGATGAAGGCCGACCTCGCAGAGAACGCGTGGTGGGCTGCCCCGAAGATCGACGGTCTGCAGTTTGTCGTTGGCGAAGAAAGCGATGAAACTCCCGTCCGGAGACCAGAAGGGGTTCGTTGCGCCATCGGTTCCGGCGAGGCGCGAAACCGCGGCGCCGTCGAGACGACGGAGCCACAGCGCGCGCTGCCCCGAGCTGTCCTGGCCGACGAACACGACCGTACTACCGTCGGGCGACACGGCGAAGGTCGCTTCGTCCTCGACCAGATGGAAGTCCGGCCCGGCCGCCTCGACGAGTGTGGCGACGACCGGTAGCGTCCGTACAGCTCGCGCCCGATATGCAGCGGCTCCGGCGATGGCGGCAACCACGAGCGCCACCACTGCCGATTCCGGCGAGGATTCGTTCGCGCACGTTTCCACGGCGCGGCGCGGCCGGCACGCCAGGAACGGCGTGGGCAATCCATCGCAGCTCGGCGGCGACGTCGGACGCGCTCTGCCACCGGCGATCCCGCTCCTTCTCGAGGCATCGGCCGACGATGTGCTCCAGCCCTTGCAGAGTGAGTGGCTGGAGCTCCGACATCGGTAGGGGCGTTCCACCCATGATGGCCGCGATGAGGTTCGGCTTCGTCTTCGATTCGAACGCCCGCCGGCCGGTGGCCATCTCGTACAGAACCGCGCCGAGCGCGAAGATGTCGGTACGGGCATCAGGCCTCTTCGCCATCGAGCTGCTCGGGCGCCATGTACTGGAACGTGCCGACGATCGTCCCTTCTTCGGTGAGGGATTTCTGCGAGCGTGACGCCGTCGCTGTCGACGACGGAGGAAGCGCGTTTCGCGAGACCGAAGTCGAGGAGCTTCGCGCCCGACTTCGTGATCATGATGTTGCCGGGCTTGAGATCGCGATGCACGACGCCTGCGATGTGCGCGCGGTGGAGCGCGTCGCCGATCTCGGCACCGTAACGGAGAACGTCGGCTATGGGGAGCGGACCCTTCGCGATCCGCTCCGCGAGCGACTCGCCGTCGAGGAGCTCCATCACGAGAAACTGGTGGAGCAGACCCGTCCCGTCCGCCCCTGGCGACCCCACAGCCCCGCGCTGCACGTCGTCGACGACAGCCTCTCCCACGTCATACAACCGGCAGATGTTCGGATGCTCGAGCCGCGAGATCGTCCTCGCCTCGCGCTCGAAGCGGATCTTCATCTTCGCGTCGGTAGCGAACCCGGCGGGGTAGGACCTTGATCGCCACGCTGCGATCGAGACGCGTGTCGCGCGCCTTCCACACCTCTCCCATCCCGCCCGCGCCGATCGGCGCGACGATCTCGTACGGCCCGAGCAGCGAACCCTTGCGGATGTGCATGGAGAGGAAAGATCCATTATCGCACCACTGCGACGCCGCGGAGTGCGGATTCGCGATCCACCGGCCGAAGCCCGAACCCCTGTGGCCGAACTTTCAAGGACCATGGCCCGTCATTCGGACTGCGATCGATCTCCGCTCGCTGCTCACTCCGCGAATCCGGGCTCCAAAAGTTTGGTAAACCGCGCCTGACTCCCCAGTCGCCATCTCCCACCAAACTTTTGCAGTCGCGCTGCGAAGTCGATCAACGCGCCGGCACACGAACCGCTCGAACCTCGACCCCGGATCCTTGAAAGTCCGGCCACGACGCTCCAGCCTCCAGCCCGTTCCCCTGCACTCCGGACTCTCCGTCACGCCGTTGTACACTCTCCCGCGTGCATGCCGCGATCATCGCCCTGGTCCTCTTTCTCTCGCCCAGCGGAGCCGCTCCCGTGAACGACTTCACGCTCGACTACGACACTCCGGTCGATGCCTCCCTGCAGACCGCCCTCGAACGGATCGACGCGGCCGTCCGCGCCAGGTACGGCATGACCGCCGATCAGACCGACGTCGGTCTTCTCGACCTCGAACGGCATCGCGTCGCGATGATCCACCCCGACCAGATCGAGTACGCAGCGAGCGTTGCGAAAGTAGGCATCCTCCTCGCCTGGTTCGAGGACCATAGAGAGCCGCTCGACCCCGAGACGCGTCACGAGCTCGGGCTGATGGCGAAAGTCTCGAGCAACGAGATGGCGACGAAGTTCTCGCGGCAGCTCGGCATCCGCGAAGTGCAGCGCGTCCTCGACGCCTACGGCTTCTACGACGCGAGTCGCGGGGGAGGGATCTGGTTCGGCAAGCACTACGGCGCGAACAGCGAGCGGATCGGCGATCCCGTCGCAGACCACTCGCACGCCGCCACCGTGCGCCAGCTCCTCCGCTTCTGGCTTCTCCTCGACGAGGGGAAGCTCGTCTCACCCGCCGCGTCGCAGACCATGCGCGAGATCTTCGCCTCTCCCGACATTCCGCCCGACGACATCAAGTTCGTCAAAGGACTCGAAGGGCGTGACGTGACGATCCTCCGCAAGTGGGGATCGTGGGAGGAGTGGCTGCACGACACCGCGCTCATCACCGGTCCGGGACGCCGCTACATCCTCGTCGGCCTGACGAAGAGCCCGTGCGGCGACGACTACCTCGCCGACCTCGCCGCCGCCGTCGACGACCTGATGCTGCACGACGGACCTCCCACGCATTGACTGTGCTCGACGCCCTCTTCCTTTCTTTCGTACGTGTAACCCCGGCGGTCCGCTCGTCACGCCTATACTGAGGCATGCAATCGCGTGAGCGCAAAGCGTCGCACCGCGGATTCTCGCTGCCTCCACACATTCAATCGACGCACCGTGCATGGAACGACGACGCGAAAACAGTTGCGTCGCATCACGTCGGTCGCCTCGCGATGACGCGCTGACAGGAGTCCTTCAATGAAGAAAGCAGTGGTACTCGTCACTTTCGTACTCGCACTGACGGCCTGTGGGAAAGAGGCTGCATCGACCCACACGGCGACGACCTCGTCCGCGGCGGCTCCGGCGGCTCCGGCTACGACCACCGAAACCGCGGCGACGTCCGCCAGCGAAACACCGGCGCCGATCGCCGTCTCCGAAGCTTCGATTCCGACCGTGGGGCTCGCGATGTGGCTCCGTGCCGACACGGGCGTCACCGCGGCGCAGGACGGCGCGGTGTCCGAATGGAAGTCCCCGAACAACATCACCGCGAAGCAGGAGGACGCGAGCGCGCAGCCGAAGCTCGTCTCCTCGGCGATCGGCGGAAAGCCGACAATCCGCTTCGACGGCAACGACAGCATCCTGGAGACGAACCTCGACATCAACCCGGGGACGACGCCGAACCTCACCGTGATCAGCGTCTTCGACAGCCGCACCGCGAGCGCCGATCCGTTTCGAAAGCTCTACGGAGCGGACGACGGCGGGTACGACCGTGCCGCGGGACTCGACAGCCGCGCCGAGACGAACTACGGCATCTTCGCCGGCAACGGGGTCACCGCGTACTTCACTCTCGAAAAGGAGAAGCCGTACATCACCGTCGACTCCTGGACACCGAAGACGTTCGACGGCTGGGTGAACGGGAATCACGCGCTCGTGCAGGCGGCGGTGGAGAATGAGAAGGGCCTGCCGCACATGTTCATCGGCGGCACCGGAACGGACTATCACGAGCCGTGGATGGGCGACGTCTCGGAGATGCTCGTCTACACACGCACGCTCAGCGATCAGGAACGTACGCAGATCGAGGACTATCTCGCGAAGAAATACTCGATCGCCGTCGACCACACTCCGGCGCCCGCACCTGCGACGACGACATCACAGTAGCAGCACAGGACGGAATCATTTCGACGATCCGCGCTGCAGAGCTCCGGCGACCCTGTAAGAGTGGAGAATGATCCCCGACGGCATCGGGTTCGTCGCTACGAGCTCGAATGCGCGTGCCGGAGTGTTCTCCGCGAAGAAGCGCTTTCCGGTGCCCAACAGGACCGGATAGACGATCAGTACGACTTCATCCGCAAGCCCGTGTTCGAGCAGCGTGGAGGTCAGCGTGGAGCTGCCCCAGAGGACGAGGCCCGGACCGTCCTGCGACTTGATGCGGCGAACGCCTTCTACGCTGTCCGGTCCCAGGCTCTCGGACGGCCCCCATTCGAGACTCTCCGGACGATGGGTCACCACATATTTGGTTGCCGCGTTGATGCGGTCGGCCATCGGACTCCCCGGCGCCGTGGGCCAATAGGCCGACCAGATGTCGTAGGTGCGACGGCCGAGCAGCAAATCGAAGCGTTCGCCCTGTGCGGCGAGGACGGCGTCGCGACCGGCGGGAGTCCGATACGCCGCGGTCCAGTCACCGTACGGGAAATCGCCGGGGTTGCCGGAAATCTCGATCACGCCGTCCAGCGAGATGTGTTCCATCACTGTGAGCTTTCTCATTTTGAACCTCCTTGCTGACTTCTGCATGCTTAGACCGCGCACGGAGCAAAACTCATCGGTCGGGTCACGCTGAGCGCACGCTTCCGACATGGACGATGCTCCCGCCCGCTGAAATCACCGGAAATTCCGTCACCCCGGGGCGGAGCCGCGCTTGCGATCTCGCCTTCACGCTTTCGGAGCGCCGCTTCGGCGACGAAGGCATGGTGGTGACTATGTTGAGGAGCCGAAGACGTGCGCAGCCTGGACAGGCCGCTCTCCGTCTCCGCAGCAGATGTCCCGCGAATGGTCCGGGCCGGGAGTCTGCGCGGTAGGAACTGTTCTGCTGCGAAGCCTCACACCCTCAGCACACCCCGGAAACCGCGGGCGGCGTAGTACGACTCGGCGCCATTGTGGTACACGAACACCTTGTCGTAACGCCGGTCGCAGAAGAGCGCTCCACCGAGTTTCCGGACGTCGGACGGCGTCTTCACCCAGCTCGAAGTCTTCAGATCGAACTCGCCGAGCGTCTGCAGATTCCGGTACTCCTCTTCCGTCAGAATCTCGATCCCCATCGCCCCAGCCACATCCTCGGCGCTGTTCGCAGGTTTGTGCTCCTTCCTCGACTGCAGCGCTTTCCGGTCGTAGCAGAGGCTCCGGCGACCTTTGGGACTCTCGGCGGAGCAATCGAAGAAGAGGAACTCACCCGTCTTCCGGTCACGGCCGACCACATCCGGCTCGCCGCCGCTCTCTTCCATCTTCCCCAGCGACCGGAGTCTGTCCGGACTCGCCTGCAGCCTCGCCTCTACGTCGGCCCACGCGAGTCCTTCGTGCCGCTTCGCATGGCGCTCGAAACGCGCCTTCAGTGTCGCCATCAGATCGTCATGCTCTCGTGCTTTCATCGCTTCGCCCTTCGCCTCGCCTTTCGATTCGATCGTCTGCTCGACCCGCCTCACACGTTCGCCCTCGCCGCAGATGACTCCTCCGTCGGCCGCAGCCGAGCTGCCCGAGTGCCCGCGACGCCTCCTGACGCGGCGCGGTTGTGCGGTGAGTCGCGCCTGGAATTCTACCAGCGTCGGAGGTGGTGACGTTGTCGAGGCGCCGGAGCGGGCACAGACGATCGCGGAAATCCGTGCTAGCATTCTTCCGTCCGAAGCGGTTCTTCAATCAGTCCCGGGAAAGGTGGTCTCATGGCAACCTTCGCTGAGCGTTTAGTCGAGGAGCTCGCGCCGTACCTCGGTCCGTTCAATTCCCAGGTGGCCGTCCGCACGATCAGCCGGCGGGTGCTGAATCTCGCGCCTGACCAGTTGACAGAGACGCATCTGCCGGCTCTGCTGTCCGCGCTCGAGCCGATGTTGAAAACGATGGCGGGAGCTCCGGCCGCCGAAAAGGTTCTCTCCCACATCCGCATGGAGGTTCACTGATGCGATTCCGGTGGCTGATGATCTTCCCCTTCGTCTGGGGCGCACTGTTTCTCCTCCTCGGCGCTCTGATCACCGATCCGGGTGCACACGCGGTCTTCATGCGGACCGAGATCGAGATGGCGAAAGCTCTCGCGCTCCTCGGGGCCCTCGCCGCCGCGTTCGCGCACCAGCCGGGTGAGCATCTCAGGCGCGCGTGGATGCTGGTGGGCCTGGGGTACGCTCTTTTCCTCTTCCGGGACCTTCGATCGATCCCGTTCGTCGCCGGCGCAGTGCCGGAGACCTTGATGGAGCCGCTCGCCGCCGTGCTGGTCGTCGGCGGAAACATCTCGATCTTCTTCGGGATCTACCTCCTCGCCCGCACGTGGAAGATGGCAGGACTGACCCTCCCCGGATCGCGCGGAGATCGCATGATCGTCACCACGGTCGTGACACTCCTGGCGGTTCTGCTGGTAGGACCGGGCATCCTCCGCTCCGGAGGTCTGTTTTTCGCCGGAGAGTGGACCGCCGCGGCGGGATTCATCTCGTCGATCGGAGATCTGGCAGTCCTGATTCTGCTGGCTCCCCTCCTGATGACGATGTGGGCGCTGCGGAAGGGAATGTTCGTCTGGCCGTGGAAGATGCTCTGCGCGGGAGCCGTCGGATGGATGTTCTACGACGCGATTCTCTCCACGGGGGCAGCCCTGGGGCTCTCGGCCGCCGGAGTGGTCACGTTCTCGGAGCTTGCCCGAGGGGTCGCCTGCGCGTTTTACTTCTCGGCAGGGATGGCGCAGCGGTCCATCGCAACCGGAGGGTGGCAGGTGCGCGCCGACACGCCGCAGCCGGAGCCGCTCTCGGCTGCACCCTGATTCGCACCTCTCGTGGCCGAACTTTCAAGGATCACGGTCCGTCATTCGGACCGCGATCGATCTCCGCTCACCGCACGCTCCGCGAGTCCGGGCTCCAGAAGTTTGGTAAGCCGCGCCTCTCCCCCCGGTCGGCATCTTTCACCAAACTTTTGGAGTCGCGCTGCGAAGCCGATCAAAGCGCCGGCACACGACCCGCTCGAACCTCGACCCCGGATCCTTGAAAGTTCGGCCACGACGCCCGAACCCTTGCTCCCGCCGCACGGCGCCGCGGCGGCTCCAGACGTCCGCCAAAACCGCGAGCTCCCCGCTCACACTTCGATGCGATTGAACAGCGCCGCCCCTGCGCCGAGGAGCAGCAGCGTCACGCCCGCGAGCACGGCGATGTCGAGAGTCATGCCGAACTCCGTGGGACTTCCGAACGAGGTGCGGAGGGCGTCCACGCCGTACGACAGCGGATTCGCCTTCGTAATCACCAGCAGCGGAGCGGGGAGGCCTTTCAGCGGATAGATCGCCCCCGAGAAGAAGAAGAGCGGCATCACCAGCAGATTCATGATGAGCTGAAAGCCCTGGAAGTCTTCCACGATCGACGCGATCGCCGTGCCGAGCGCGGTGAAAAGGAGGGCGATCAGCAGCATGACCAGCAGCGCCCAGGGAAGACGAGGGAGATGGGTCGGACGGAAGCCGAAGAAGAGGGAAATGATGAAGACGAGCAGTCCCTGGATCGTGGCGACGGTCGCGCCGCCGAGCGTCCGGCCCAGCATGATCGAGAGCCGCGAGACGGGTGCGACCAGCATCTCCTTGAGAAATCCGAACTGCCGGTCCCAGATGATCTCCACGCCGGAGAAGATCGCCGTGAAGAGAATGCTCATCGCCATGACGCCCGGCGCGAGGAACTTCAGATAGTCGCCCTCGCCGGCGCGGCGGAAGACGGCACCGAGCCCGAAGCCGAGCGCGACGAGGAAAAGGAGAGGCTGCCCGAGCGAGCCGATGATGCGCGCACGCGAGCGGAGGTAGCGCTTCACCTGCCGGAGCCAGAGTCCGTAGAGCACCGCGGGGCGCATCATCGGCGGTTCCCCCTCCAGGCGCGCACGTGCTGGCGCATCGTGTCGACCGCCGAAGCATCTTCTTCGCGAATGGTGGATCCGGTCAGGGCGATGAATGCGTCTTCGAGCGAGGCAGTCTTCGTCTGCTCCTTGAGCTCCGCGGCCGATCCGACTGCGGTGATCTTTCCATGGTCGACGATGGCGATCCTCCTCGCCACCCGCTCCGCTTCTTCCATGTAATGCGTGGTGAGGAAGACGGTGACGCCCTCGTCCTGATTGAGTTTGATCACGTAGCTCCAGAGGTGGTTGCGTGTCTGCGGATCGAGCCCGAGGGTCGGCTCGTCGAGGAAGAGAACCTTGGGATGATGGAGGAGGCCGCGCGCGATCTCGAGGCGCCGTTTCATTCCGCCGGAGAACTGCTTGACCCGGTCATTGCGGCGGTTCGCGAGGTCGACCAGCGTGAGGAGCTGGTCGATTCGCTCCCGGCGCAGCGAGCGCGCGACGCCGTAGAGGATGCCGTGCAGCTCGAGGTTCTCCCACGCGGTCAGCTCGTCGTCGAGGGACGGATCCTGAAACACGATGCCGATCGAGCGCCGGACACCTTCCTGATCCCGTGCCGGATCGTGACCGGCGACGCGGATGCTGCCGCTGGTCGGGCGAAGAAGAGTGGTGAGCATCCGGATGGTGGTCGTCTTTCCGGCGCCGTTCGGTCCGAGAAAGGCGAAGATCTCGCCCTGCGCGACGTCGAACGTGAGGTCGTCGACAGCGACGAAGTCCCCGAACTTCTTCACCACGTTGCGGACTTCGATGATCGGTTGAACGTCAGTCATTCCTGCACGATGGTGCGACTCGAGAAGCGCTCCGGCCGATTCCTGCTCGCCGGCTCCCGGAGATCGCGGCCGCCGCGTTCCAGGCGGCCGTGAGCATTGTAGCCCGGTTTACCCGGCACCGCCTCGACGTGAGCTTCCTCCGTACGAGTCTCCGATCGGGAGCGAGCGTCACGCGCCTGAGCGCTGAGGCCTTGCCTCCGGATACGACGACCACCGTGGATACGCGACCGCGTAAGGGTACAGCGGCGCGCGCCGATCCGTGGCGAGGCCCCGCACTGAAAGCCTACATCCGGTCACGTCACGGAGCAGGGGGAATCACCGCTGCCGATCGCCGCCGGAGGCGCAGGACGCGCCCCTTCTCCTCCGCGTTGGCTCGGTCTCGAGAACGGCGCAGCGGAACCGGAGCGGAAGGCCGGTTGGTCAGTCAGGCGCTTCGGCGAGATTCCCGACGTTCTGCCGGATGAAATCGACTGCGGCATCGAGGCCCGGTGAAACACCCGTGAACGAAAACGTCCAATCGCCCCAGCCCATCCTTTTGTTGAATGCAGCGAGCTTGCGCTTGCCGGGCGAGAGGGTCGCAAAGAACAGCTCCGGGTCGCGGAGCGTGACTGCGAGAAAGCGGTTACGTCTGACGCTCACAACAGAGTAACCCTGAAGTTCCGACCAGGGAATCCTGCGAACGGGACCCCGTTCGATCTCGATACCGCCCGAGTCGAATACGTACGCGACGCCGCCTTCCAGCATTCGTTTCAGCGAAAGCAACAGCGCGGCACCAAAGAAGACGACGCCGAACCATCCGACGGCCTTATCGAGGGGACCATCAGCCGACTGCGCCAGAAACCAGGATGCACCTACGAGAGCGAGGCCGATCACGGCCAGCTTCGCACTCTTTGCGCGCGAACGGCGGAATTCAACTCGATCCATGATCTTCATGGCAGGCGCCTGCCAGCTCCTGCAGCGAGTCGCACCGTGCCGCAGGGGTATTGTACCAACTCCAGCTCCCGGTTCTCACATCGTCTCGACGCGAGGAGCAATCGAGGGCTGCTGCGTGATCCCGTCGGCGACGGTGCGCGATGCACTCACCACCAGGGCTGCACCAGGGTGACTTCGCCGGACTCGTTGTTTGTGATCGACGCGAAGGTCCAAATGGGTTCGCCCGGAGACAGACTCGAAATGCGAATTCGACCGGGCTCACTGTTCGGCGCGACTACTGGAAGCGGCAGCTGAGCGTAAGCCGGTGCGACTCCTATCAGGTACGGCGAAGTCGTGGGTGGCTCGAGCGCGACGATATCCTCGCGCTGGACGACTCCGTTCGCATCGAGCTGTTCGATGCGGGCTGATACTCCGGCCGCGAGCGCATAGATCCGCAGCATCACGCGAAATCTCCCATCCTGTGGCACCCCCACCAGCTGGACGACGCCGGTTCGAAAATCCCTCTCTCGGACCAGCGGGAGCTCTACACCGGCCGAGGAGGCGGCGCGCGTTCGGTCCCGCAGTCTCGCCTGCATTTGCAGGGATCCGTCGGCGGGGAGGTAGAACCACGCTCCGCGCGAACTGTCGCCGCCGCCCAACCGTGTCTGTTGCGGCGCGAACGTGTTGAATTCGTCGCAGCAGCAGGAGACCTGGCAGGGCGAGAAATAGAACACGATTGGAGAATCAGTCGTGTTGGTTACCCAGAGGTCCGTGTCCCAGACCGAGCCGTTCGCGCCGCGGAGCCCCTGCGCCGCGACAGGAACGAGGATCGGTTCCGTTGCAACTTCGCCGGGCGATGCCGACAACGATCCGCCTTGCGGATCAGCCGCTTGTACGTTCGGTGTGCTCAGAAGTGCGATTACCGCTACCGTAGCCAGCCATTTCATAACGACCTCCTTAAGAGGGACGCCCCTCACCGGCCGGGACGCGCACAGAATATCCTGGGAGTCTGTGCGGTAGAGACGTCCGTAGCGAGAAAACAGAGCAGCGAGGCCAAATTCGTTCGGATTTGAGGTGCGTAGCGGTGGCTACTCGCCGAAAATCCGGGCGGATTTGGACCGCTGATCCGTTTTCGCAGTAGGACCGCTTCTATCGCGCAGACTCCTGGGAGTCTGCGCGGTAAGAACGTCCGAGGAGCACGTCAGGCGCAACGCGACGTTGGGGAGGCAGCCTTCCGCGGAATCATTTTCCGTCTCCTGCAGGCTCGTACGTGGCGATCAATACGCCCGTGCTCGTGGCGCTGCTGTCGACCAGCCGCAGCGATGCGTGTGTGCCGCGAGCAAACAGCCGCCGTCCGGTACCCAGCACCAAAGGATGGATCATCAGGAGGTACTCGTCGATCAAATTAGCGGCCATCAATGAACCGATCAACACACCGCTGCCCATGATCACGAGGTTCGTACCAGAGCTGCGTTTGAGGTCCGCCACATTCGCCGGAATGTCCTCGCTCAGAAGTGTCGAGTTCGGCCAGTCGAGCTTAGTTCCGGGGTTGCTCGAGGCGACGTACTTGTGAGTGCTGTTGAGCGCATCCTTGAACGGGCCTCCGCGGGCGTTCCAAGTCGCCAGCAGCTCCTCGTAAGTGCGTCGCCCGAACAGAAACGCGCGATCCCCGCCCATCCGTTCGCCCATCCTGGTGACCATCGCCGGGTCGCTGTGCGCCACCCCCCAGCCGCCGCGGTCAAACCCATCCCGCGTGTCCTCGTCCGGGCGGCCCGGTCCCTGCATCACGCCGTCGAGCGTCACGCTGTTCAGCACAACTACTTTTCCCATCTGCTGTCCTCCGGGTCCGTCCAACCGACCCGCGATGAGCCGCGAGGGCCGCACCGAAAGACTAAACCAAGTTGCGCTGTAGCCGAGGCGGCCCGATCGGGATAGTCAGGTGGCCAGCTTTCCGACAACGTCATTCACTTCGTCCACGTCCCGCGTTTCGGATGAAATGGCCGACGCGATGATCTCTCCGGCAATCTCATCCAGGTGCTGGAGAAGGACTCGATTCACTCGCTCGAATTCCGGAATGAGTGTTTCCTGCATGAACGAGCGTGGACCTTTGACCATGATGCTGGTTCGTTTCTGGCCGGGGTATCGGAAGGGAGAAAGGCCGTAACGCCGGCAGAGAGCGACGAACAAGCGCCGGGACCACTCGTTGTGGAGACCGAGCCGCCACTCTTCGGGTGCTTCGCGCTTGCCGATTTCGTCGAGCCGCCGCCGAATACGATCGCGAGCGGCATCTGCCGCCGCACGCTCTCCCGGTGTGGCCGCTCCGGCGAAGAGCGCCTCGATCTTCCGGAGCTTGTCGAGGATGGCGTCGTAGTCCTGGACCATACCGGGGGCACCTAACCCGCATTTCTCACACCGCCGGCGAGAGCGAGTGCGTTGAAGAGCGGGACATTGTAACCCATGGAACGGCGGGCGCGGGGGCGGCGAGCTTCGCGCCGGAGGCGCGACCCACTTTGTGCGGGGTCTCAGGCGGTGCCTGGGGAGGTTTGAAGGAGCTCGCCGAGGAGTCGGTGCCAGCGGGAGCGGTAGAAGTACCAGAGGAGAGCGATCGCGATCGGGAGGAGTGAGAAGACGAGGAGCGCGCCGGCGACGCCTTCAATCGTCGAATGGACGAGGGGTGTGTGGATCTTGAGATCGAGCGCGATCTGTTCGAGATCGTTCATCAGCATTCCCCCCTTCCCTCCTCGATACCAGTCGAGGAACGAGGCGTCGCTGCGGAGCCGCAGGGCGAAGGCCATGCTGTGGATCTGGACGAAGAACGCGACGAACGCGCCGAGCGGCCGCTCCAGATCGGGCGAGCGCCATCCGGTTCCCGACAATGCCTGGTAAAAGAAGATCCCGGCCAGGATGAACTCGAACGCGTGGCCCGCGCCCGCCATCGCCATCTCGCGGCGCCATCCCGCACTGACCACAAGCAGCCAGAGAAGAAAGATCCCGCCGAGGACCAGGAGCGTCTTCGTGTTGTGTCGAAACGTCCAACCGAGCCAGGCGAAGCCGGCGCCGATCGCGATCACGATCGACAGATGAAACTGCCCGTAGCTGGTCAGCCCCCCGCCATAAACGAAGTCGAACGCGGGAAGCGACGGGTATCCGAGCAGCCATCCGACTACCGCATGTCCGAGCTCGTGAAAGAGCGTGACCATCGCGGAGAGGACGAAGCGGGTGAAGGGGATCGCGTAGATCACGATCGCGGCGAGGAGACCGCCGCCGAGAATCTTCAGCTCCTTCGGGCCGACCCGGCCGTCGAGGACGACGTCGGGATCGGGAGTGCGGAGTGCCATCCGGGAGCGGGGCGGCGGGACGACCGGAGGGAACGCCTGGGACTCTTCGTACTTGGAGAAGATGATCCCGCAGGAGACGCACTCCGCGCCGGCCGGTTGCTCGAAGCCGCACTTGGGACAGTGCATGGGGGGATTGTAGCGCGAGGCGAGAGGCGAGCGACGAGCGGCGAGCGGCGAGCGACGAGTGCGATTGCCGCCGAGGGGCGCGGATCCTCTGATCCGCCGCGCGGATTGCGGCGCGTGCGCGACAGCAGCATCATCCGCGACTTCGGC
Source organism: uncultured Acidobacteriota bacterium (assembly GCA_963741955.1). Classification (GTDB taxonomy): domain Bacteria; phylum Acidobacteriota; class Thermoanaerobaculia; order Gp7-AA8; family Gp7-AA8; genus CAVUKB01. The sequence goes on along the minus strand of CAVUKB010000007.1, from coordinate 213,292 downwards.
AGCAGCGGAGCTGAGTGGTTGAAACGCTGGACGCTCCGCGGAAGCCGCAGGCTTCGCCTTCATCGCGCAGAACACGATCTTCGCGGCGGATCGGAGGATCCGCACCCCTCGGGGGCGAGCGGCGAGGGCCATTGCCGACGAGGAGTGCGATTGCCGCCGAGGGGAGCGGATCCTCTGATCCGCCGCGCGGATTGCGGCGCGTGCGCGACAGCAGCATCATCCGGAGTTTCGGCAGAAGCGGGGCTGGGTGGTTGAAACGCTGGACGCTCCGCGGAAGCCGCAGGCTTCGCCTTCATCGCGCAGAACACGATCTTCGCGGCGGATCGGAGGATCCGCACCCCTCGGGGGCGAGCGGCGAGGGCCATTGCCGACGAGGAGAGCGATTGCCGCCGAGGGGAGCGGATCCTCTGATCCGCCGCGCGGATTGCGGCGCGTGCGCGACAGCAGCATCATCCGGAGTTTCGGCAGAAGCGGGGCTGGGTGGTTGAAACGCTGGACGCTCCGCGGAAGCCACAGGCTCCGTCTTCATCGCGTAGAACACGATCTTCGCGGCGGATCGGAGGATCCGCACCCCTCGGGGGCGAGCGGCGAGGGCCATTGCCGACGAGGAGAGCGATTGCCGCCGAGGGGAGCGGATCCTCTGATCCGCCGCGCGGATTGCGGCGCGTGCGCGACAGCAGCATCATCCGGAGTTTCGGCAGAAGCGGAGCTGGGTGACTGAAACGCTCTACGCTCCGCGGAAGCCACAGCCTTCGTCTTCATCGCGTACAACACGATTCTCGCGGCGGATCGGAGGATCCGCACCCCTCGGCGACGCGAGCGACGAGTGCCATTGCCGACGAGGAGAGCGATTGCCGCCGAGGGGAGCGGATCCTCTGATCCGCCGCGCGGATTGCGGCGCGTGCGCGACAGCAGCATCATCCGGAGTTTCGGCAGAAGCGGGGCTGGGTGGTTGAAACGCTGGACGCTCCGCGGAAGCCGCAGGCTTCGCCTTCATCGCGCAGAACACGATCTTCGCGGCGGATCGGAGGATCCGCACCCCTCGGGGGCGCATCCCTCGTCGCTCGTCGCTCGCCGCTCCCCCCCCAGGCGGCCTCTGCAATCGTCCCTCCCGGAAATACTCGTCACGCCCGCGAAACGACCGCCCCGATTGGTGATGCGCGTCACCGGCGCCGGCGGATTCCGGCCGGAGTATATTGAATGGATACTTCAAAAAAAGGTGGTCCCCGTGTCAGATTCAGGCACTCTCATCGACGGTAAGTACACCATCATCGCGAAACTCCGCGAAGGCGGAATGGGTGCGATCTACAAGGTCCGGCACAACTTCCTCGACGAGATCCGGGTGATCAAAGTGATGAAGCCGCAAGTGGCCGGCAACCCGGAGCTCGAGCACCGGTTCCTCCAGGAAGCGAAGCTGGTCACGCGGCTCAAGCACGACAACATCGCATCGATCTTCGACTACGCGCTCGGCGCCGACTCCACCGCGTACATCGTGATGGAGTTCATCGACGGAGTGAGTCTCGCGGACATGCTGAAGGTGCGCGGCCGCGTCGACGTCGGCCTCGGGCTGGAGATCGCGCGCCAGAGCCTCGACGCTCTCGCCTATCTGCATCGCAAGAGCGTCGTCCATCGCGACATCTCTCCCGACAACATCATGCTCACCGCGGACGAGGACGGACGCCTTCTGGTGAAGCTGATCGACCTCGGTATCGCGAAGGCGACCGACGAGACGCACAGCCTCACCCAGACCGGGATGTTCCTCGGCAAGGTCCGTTACGCCTCGCCCGAGCAGCTCGGGACGCTCCCGAAAGGCGAGAGTCTCGACGGCCGGAGCGATCTCTATTCGTTCGGCGTGGTCCTCTATCAGCTCCTGACTGGAAGTGCGCCGATCCCCGGCGACACGGCACAGTCGATGGTCGCCGGGCACCTGTTCCATCCGCCGACCCCGTTCTCCGAATCCGACGCCGAGGGACGCGTGCCGGAGCCGGTGCGCGCGATCATTCTGAAGTCGCTGGAGAAGAAGCGTGAGGATCGCTACGGTTCCGCCGAAGAGTTCGAAGAGGCGATCGCTGCGATCCAGGGAGAGTATCCGGCGGGGATGGAAGCGCTCGACGCGCGCGCGCTGATCGACACGATCCGCCCGCAGCAGCCGACCCAACCGGGATCGAGCATCACTCCGGGCGCACAGCAACTCGTGAACCAGGAGTTCCGCGCGTCGTCGGAGACGCCGCTCCCGAGCGGGACGACCCAACCGGACGGAACGATCCCCTCGGGCGACGTTCCGACCGTGGCGATTCAGCCCGACGCTCCGACCGTCGCGACGGGAGGCGGGGCCGCGGGGTCGCGCACCGCGGCGACGATGATGAATCCATCTCTCTCGACCGCGGACGCGCCGACGATGGTGCATCCGTCGTCGGAGACGACCTCGCCCGACGCGTCGATCACGATGCTGCAGGGCGTCACTGCGCCGGGGAACGCGCCGGCGGCGACGCCGGTGGCGGTACCGGCGGCGCCACGGAAGTCGGGCTCGAACCGCGTCGCGCTCGCCGTGGTCGCGGTGCTCCTCCTGGTGATGATCGGCGGTGCGGCACTCGCGTTCACCATGGGGCGGCGGTTCATCCGTGAGAAATTCTTCCCGGGGACGGCGGCAGTCGAAGCGACGACAACGACCGTCGATCCGGCAACTCAGCCGGTGGCCGAGGCGTCATCGATGGCGTCTCCCTCTTCAGTACTGACGCCTCAGCCGGGGACGCCTCTCACTTCGGCGCCCGAGCCCGGCGCGGGCTCCTCGCTCGATGCGACCACACCGGTCGACGCGCACGCGATGAGCGGTGAGCGGCGTGCGACGAGCGGCGAGGGGCAGCAGAAGGCGCAGGTCGCGGATCTCGTGCCGCTGAAGAAGAAGACTTCGAAGCCCGCGGTGCAGAGTGCACCGGCGGCGGCGGACGATGCGGCGAGCGACGGGAGCTCTGCGGACGCGCAGACGGTGGACGGAGAGCCGGCTCCCGGAACGCGCGCGGCGGCGGAGTTCCACGCGAAGCTGGTGGCGGGAGCGAAGACCCGCGCGGAGCGCGCGGGAGGCGGGAGCTCGGCGTACTACAACGACGCGGTCGCGGCGTGGCAGGAGGCGGACGACTACTACGACCGGGGGAACTACAAGCGGGCGGACGTGGCGTACAAGAAGGCGCTGGAGCTGTTCGTGCGGGCGTCGATGGAGGCGCGGTCGAGCCGGCAACGGCGGTGGTGAGGGGAGCGAGGCTCGGGGACGAGCGGCGAGCGACGAGTGGTGAGTGCGATTCCCGCCGAGGGGCGCGATTGCCGCGAGATCGCGACAGCAGCATCACCCGCGACCTCGGCAGAAGCGGAGCTGGGTGACTGAATTACGGACGCTCCGCGGTAGCCACAGGCTCCGTCTTCATCGCGTAGAACACGATCTTCGCGGCGGATCGGAGGATCCGCACCCCTCGGGGACGCGAGACGCGAGGCTCGAGGCTCGAGGCTCTAGGCGAGTGGCGAGCGGCGAGCGGCGAGCGTGCGATTCCCGCCGAGGGGCGCGGATCCTCTGATCCGCCGCGTGGATTTCGGCGAGGGCGCGACAGCAGCATCACCCGCGGCTTCGGCAGAAGCGGAGCTGGGTGACTGAATTACGGACGCTCCGCGGTAGCCACAGGCTCCGTCTTCATCGCGCATAACGCGATCTTCGCGGCGGATCGGAGGATCCGCACCCCTCGGGGACGCGAGACGCGAGACGCGAGACTCGAGGCTCGGGGACGAGCGGTGAGCGGTGAGCGTGCGTTGCCGCCGAGGGGCGCGGATCCTCTGATCCGCCGCGCGGATTGTGGCGAGGGCCGCGACCACAGCATCACCCGCGGCTTCGGCAGAAGCGGAGCTGGGTGACTGAATTACGGACGCTCCGCGGTGGCCACAGGCTTTGTCTTCATCGCGTAGACCACGATCTTCGCGGCGGATCGGAGGATCCGCACCCCTCGGGGACGCGAGACGCGAGACGCGAGACTCGAGGCTCGAGGCTCGAGGCTCGAGGCGAGCGGCGAGCGACGAGCGACGAGCGGCGAGCGACGAGCGGCGAGAATGGATTGCCGCCGAGGAGTGCGATTACCGCCGAGGACCGCGATTGCCGCCGAGGGGCGCGGATCCTCCGATCCGCCGCGCGGATTGTGGCGAGGGCCGCGACAGCAGCATCACCCGCGGCTTCGGCAGAAGCGGAGCTGGGTGACTGAATTACGGACGCTCCGCGGTAGCCACAGGCTTCGCCTTCATCGCGCATAACGCGATCTTCGCGGCGGATCGGAGGATCCGCACCCCTCGGGGACGCGAGACGCGAGACTCGAGGCTCGGGGCTCGGGGACGAGCGACGAGCGACGAGCGGTGAGCGGTGAGCAGCGATTGCCGCCGAGGGCGCGATTCCCGCCGAGGACTGCGATTGCCGCCGAGGGGCGCGGATCCTCTGATCCGCCGCGCGGATTGTGGCGAGGGCCGCGACCACAGCATCACCCGCGGCTTCGGCAGAAGCGGAGCTGGGTGACTGAATTACGGACGCTCCGCGGTGGCCACAGGCTCCGTCTTCATCGCGTAGACCACGATCTTCGCGGCGGATCGGAGGATCCGCACCCCTCTGCCAAAGCGGCGGGTCAGGCTGCGGTCGCGCACGCGCCAGGGGCTGCGCAGCGGACTGCGAGTCCGCACTCCTCGGGGAGAACCACGATCCCGCCGAGGAGTGCGGACGTACTCAAAACTCACAACCTACTTCGTCCACTTGTCGATCCACGCCAGCACCGTGTCGTGCCAGAGGATGCTGTTTGCCGGCTTGAGCACGAAGTGGCTCTCGTCGGGGAAGTAGAGCAGCTTCGACGGAATGCCGCGCCGCTGCAGCGCGGTGAAGACGCCCAATCCCTGGGACTCCGGAATGCGGAAGTCGTTCGCGCTGTGTACGACCAGCATCGGCGTCTTCCACTTGTCGACCAGATTCACCGGATTGAACTTCTCGTAGTTCTGCGGAACGACCCACGGAAGTCCTTCCTGCTCCCACGCCGGGAACCAGAGCTCTTCCGTCGCGTAGTACATCATCCGCTGGTCGAAGACGCCGTCGTGACTGACCAGTGCGCGGAAGCGGTCCGGCCACGCCCCTTCGATCCAGTTGATCATGAAGCCGCCGTACGACGCGCCGAGTGCCGCCACTCGATCGCCGTCCATCCAGGGGTACTTCGCGATCGCCGCGGCGAGCCCCTTCTGCAGGTCCTCGAGCGGCCGGTCGCCCCAGTGGCCACTGATGGCATCCGTGAACGCCTGTCCGTATCCGGTCGATCCGTGGAAGTCGACCATCACTGCGGCGTAGCCGTCACCCGCTTCGATCTGCGGGTTCCAGCGGTAGTGAAAGTCGTTCTGGAACGACCCCTGCGGTCCGCCGTGGATGAGGAACGCCACCGGATACTTCTTCGACGGATCGAAGTTGGCGGGCTTGACCACCCACGCGTACACCGTGTCGTCGTTCCATCCCTTGAAGGTCATCTGCTCCGGATCGCCGAAAGCGATCGATGCGAGACGATCCGCGTTGAAGTCCGTCAGCCGTTTCTGGTCGGAGCCGTCCGTCCGCACCGAGTAGAGCTGCACCGGCGAGCGGAGATTGTCCATTCCGAAGACGATCCGCTCGTTCTTCCCGTTCCCGGCGACTCCGGGCGAGTGCACGGTCCCCTGGCTCACGAGGGTACGCGCGGTGCCTGTCTTTGCATCGATGGCGAAGAGCGAGTGGTTGCCGAGGTTCTCTGCGGTGGCGTAGATCGTCTTCCCGTCGGGGTCGAAGAGAAAAGAGTCGGGTGATCGATCCCACGCTTCGGTCAGCGTCTTCGTCGTTCCGGCGGGCCACGACATCAGACGGATCCGGTAGCGGTCGGCTTCGAATCCCGGCCGCTCCATCGCGAGATACGCAAGCGTCTTTCCGTCGGGGGAGAACACCGGAGTGGTATCCCACGCGTCGTTCGCGTCGGTGAGGTTCTTCGGTGCGGCGCTCGCGTCGGCGGGTACGACGTAAAGGTCGTAGTTCGTCGACCACGCCTCTTCGCGCCCCACGTTCTTCGCGGTGAAGACGATCGACTTCGAATCGGGAGTGAACGTGATCTCCTCGGGGCCGCCGAACGGCTGGGAGGGAGAATCAGCGTCCATCGCCTTCATCACGTCGACCGGAGCTCCTCCGGCCGCCGGCATGACGAAGACGTGCGAGCGGCGATGGTCTTCCCAGGTATCCCAGTGACGGACCATCAGCGAATCGTAGATGCGTCCGGTGGCAGGAGATTCTTCCTCTCCCTTCAGGCGCTTCGCGGTCTCGTCGACCGACGTGCCGGGGAAGACGTCCATGCTGAAGGCGAGCTTCGATCCGTCCGGCGAGACGAGGAGATTCGCGACGTCGAGCGGAAGCGTCGTCACCTGGCGTGCTTCGCCGCCGTTCGATTCGATCTTCCAGATCTGCGAGCTGCCGGAGCGGGTGGAGAGAAAGTAGATCGTGCGGCCGTCGGGTGCCCAGACCGGGCTCGAATCGCCGGCCGGATTCGTGGTGAGCTGGGTCAGTCCCGAGCCATCCGAGTTCATCAGCCAGAGATCGGTGCGTCCGCGGTTCGCGGCGAGATCGGTCTTCCGGACGACGAAGACGACCTTCGCTCCGTCGGGGGAGATCTGGGGAGATGAGATCCGGTCCATCATCACCAGATCGTGGACATTGAAAGGATGGGTCGTCGCTGCGATCGCGGCGCCGACAGACGTCGCGGCGACCAGCAGGGAGACCAGGATGAAGCGAGAGCGCATGTGCATTCCTCCGGGGTCCTCTCTCCGCGCCGGGATGGCGCGGGTGAGGAGCATCATAACGCGTCCAGGCGGCAGGCGCGTCGCCCGCCGGGGAGCGGTGCGGGGAGCGGCTCCGCTTCTGCCGAGAATGCGGGTGAGGCAGGACTCGCGCCCTCGGCACGATCAGCGCAGCGGATTGCGAATCCGCACTCCACGGCTGAAACACACGCTCACCGCTCGTCGCTCGCCGCTGACGGATACCAGGTTTCGCGGAGCGTCAGCGGCGCGGGGAGCGGCTCATCGGGAGGCCCTCCATCGCAATCGGATTGTCGCGAAGAATGATACCCGATCATCGATCTTCGGTGAGCGCCTGGAGTTTCAGAATGGTCGCCCAGTTTCTGGCGGTCACTGCATCGCCGAGCGCGCGATTCATCGCCGTGCCGACGCTGCTGTCGATGATGCCGCCGGGACACCAGAGATAGGCCGCGCGGGAGCCGAGGGCGATCGCTTCGGGAGTCCAATCGCGCGCCGCAAGCGGGGTCAGGTCTTTGATCAGGCTCTTCTTCGACGGGACGGCGACGAGGAGACGGGAATGATTCGCCCCGATCTCCACCAGGGAGTTCTCCGAGACCACCGTCCCGAGCTCCCGCGCGGTGAGGATCACCGCACGAGTCCGGCTGCCGATACGCTCCGAGAGCGCCGTTTCGATGCGGGCGGCAGCCTTCGATGCCGGCTCTCCGGAGCGGTACACCACGTTCCCGCTGTTCAGGAGAGTCCGTACGTCGCGGAATCCGAGCGACTCGAAGAGGGCGCGGAGCTCCGCCATGGCGATGCGCTTCGCCTTTCCGACGTTGATTCCTCGTATCAGCGCGACCTGCACCTGCTGCACCGGATCACCTCACATTTCGCGTTCGGTGCGGGAGCTCACACCTGGAGACGAACGAAGTCAGCGGAGAATCTCCTGCTTCATCCGCGTCTCGACCTCCCGATGATGATACGCGTCGAGAACCTGATTGAAGACGCGGTCGACGACCGAGCGATCCTCCGCCTCGGGGATCGAGTGTACAGCGTGCTGCCGGATCATTCTCGCGTGGTGGAAGAGTACGTCGCGACGTTCCGGCTCGGTGGCGAACGGCAGAATCGAGGCGATCGCCTGCAGCAGAGAGATTGCGATGCTCGGCTTGTGCCCTCCTTCGTGACGGATCTGATCGAACGCGACACTCGAGATCTCTGCAAAACTCGGTGCGGTCGCAATTACGCGAGGCTTTCCATCCGCCCCGTACCGATACGGCGAGGGGAACTCCAGCGTGGCGAGACGGGCGATCCCTGCTCCGATCCGGTTGATGCACGATGAGGCGGTGAAGGGATCGTTGATGGCGGGAGAAAGAGAACGAACCGCGAGCTCGACCAGCTGTGCGAACGCGAATTCGACGTCCTGGGCGGGCGTCCGGCTCCGCCCCAACACGATGGCGCGGTTCACATGTTCTTCGAAGCCTTCGTTCATCCGATCCGCGGGCCAGACCCGTGCGAGAGTCACCCCTTCGAACACGAAGTCGCCGGGACTGTGAATCAGCTGAATGAGGCACTCGCATCGTTCGGCGAGATGGAGGACCGAGTCCTCGTCGAGCACCTGAATATAGCCGCTGTTCCGGCACTTGACCCGGCCCGGTTCGCCGTCCGGCAGATGCGATTCGATCTCGGAGGCGTCCTCCGGGGCGTGTCCGATACCTTCGGGAAAGAGCCGCTCGATGGAATCGATCATCTCGGCCGCGATCGCTGCGACGACCCGGTCGGCCTGGATCGATGCGGAGACGTGATGGATGAAGAAGATCAACACACCGAGACTGACCAGAGCGAGCCCGACTCCGATGGTGACTGCGAGATAGGGAACGAAGTCGTGGTCGTTGTAACCGCGGACCGTCCGCAACACCAGAAGGGAGTAAATGAACGTGGCGATGAACGTTCCCAGCACGGCCTGGTTGCCGCGGTCGACCATGAAGTTGCGCAGGACACGCGGACCGAACTGCTGCGACGCGAGTGAGAGTGCCACCACGGTGATCGAAAAGGTCACCCCGGTCACGGTGATCATCGATCCTGCGAGGGTGGAGAGAATCGATCGCGCCCCTTCGGGGCCGCCGGCGAAGAGAGGGCCGAGCACGTGCTCGAACTTCTCCGCGACGTGACGGTCAGCGGCGACGGCCAGGAACGAGCTGGCGACCGCGGCCGCGGTCATGAGCGACGGGATGAGCCAGAGGCTCGCGCGGAGCTTCTCGATCCAGGCTCTGACACGGGTCTTCCAGTTCAAACGTATGACCTCGCCGGGCTGTTTTGCATGTTCGAGGCCGCTCGCCCCCTGGCGCGATTGTGGCAACTCCATACACTGCCGGATTCCCCGGAAAGAGAGCTTTCGCACAGCCGTACCGTGCTCCTCCGGGTGACGGCAAAATCAAACCACGGAGGCTATGACATGGATCAGCGTGACCGCGATTTCATGATGAAAGCAGGAGAGGCCGGCAAGGCCGAGGTGATCCTGTCGAATCTCGCGATCGAACGTGCGTCGAATCCCGATGTGAAGGATTTCGCGCGCCGGATGATCGACGACCACACCAGGAACAATGCCGAGCTCGAGAAGCTCGCCTCGGACAAGGGCGTTTCGCTTCCGAAAGATCTCCACCGAAAACATCAGGAAGTGCGAGACAAGCTCCAGAACGCCGACGGCCGGAACTTCGACCGTCAGTACATGGACGCAATGCTGGAAGATCACCGGAAGGTCGTCGACGAGTTCCGCACGGAGAAAGAGAACGTCGAAGACAGCGACCTGAAGAACTTCGTCGAGAAGACGCTCCCGATTCTGGAGAGCCACCTTCGCAACGCCCGCGACATCACGGACCGCATCGGTGTCACGAAGGATGCGTCGCGCGAGGAGCGTGCGCGGTAGGGTGTGCTGGTGGGTCGTTCGTCCCGAACGATGCAGAGTGGCGTCCCGCGCCGCTCTGCGTCGAGCATGGCCGTATGATCCTGCAATCCTGCGCGAGTCGTGAACCGCAACTCTCGCCGGACGGAAGCTCTGCGCTTCGAGGCACTCATCGCTCCCCGGCGCTCCCCGGCGCTCCCCGGCGAGGACGCCGGGGAGCCTCGCGCCAGAGGCGCGACCCACTGAGGCGCGACCCACTGGGGCCGGGCTAAGCGCTGCGCCTCTGCACCACGATCGCGGCGAGTGCGAGGAGTAACGCCGCGAGAATCTCTCCGGTCAGCGAGAGAGTCGGGACACCAGTCGCAGAGTGCGTCGCGGCCGGCACGGCAACGGAGACGCAACTCGTGTCGTTCGCGGCGTTGCCGTCCGCGGGCGTGCTTGCGGCGAGCGATGCGCAGTTCTGAATCGAGGTTCCCGCCGTTCCCGTCTCCACCTGAGCGATCACCTGCAGCGCCGCGTTCGTCCCCGCGGGAAGCGCCGGGATGGTCCAGACGCCCGTTGCGGGATTCCACGCACCGGCCGACGCGGACGAACCGCCCACCGTGAGTCCGGCCGGAAGGACGTCGTCGATGGCGACGTTCGTCGCATCGGTCGTACTGGTGTTCGTGACCGTGACGGTGAAGTGGACAACTGACCCCTCCGGAGCAGTCGACGTGTCGACGCTCTTCGTCACCGCGAGGTCCACAGTTCCGGGCGGCACGACCGCCGGAACTGCGATCGACGCACAGGCGGTGTTGTTCGCGGCATTCGAGTCGGCGAGAGTCGATGTCGCGCAGTTCTGGATCGTGTTCCCCTCCTGACCCGCATCGACCTGCGCGACGAGAGAGAGGGTCTCGCTCTGGCTGGCATTCAACGTTCCCACGCTCCACGTTCCGCTGCCCCACGATCCTGCCGACGGCGTCGCGGAAACGAAGGAGAGACCTGCCGGGAGAACGTCCTGAACCGTGACGCCGCCCGCGGCGGATGGACCGCCGTTCGAGACGGTGATGGTGAACGTCACCGTCGCTCCCGCCGCCACGGTTGCCGAAGACGCGCTCTTCGTCACCGCGAGATCGAACACCGACGTCCCGCCGAACGTGACCGCCGACTCGTCATTCTCGCTTCCGTTGCCGTTGTTCGGGGTCGAGTTCGGATCGAACTGATCGGAGGTGTAGACCTCTGCGGAGTTCGACTGCGAGCCTCCCGCCGTCACCTGCGCGACGATCTGCAGCGTCGCGGTACCGCCGTTTCCGACCGCACCGATCGTCCAGATACCGGTCATGGAATCGTAGCTTCCCTGCGAGGCGGACGAGCTGACGAACGAGAGGCCGGCGGCGAGAAGATCCTTCGCCGCTACACCGGTCGCACCGTCAGGTCCATGATTCATGAGCGTGAGGGTGAACGTCACGTTCGTGCCGATGGCGGGCGAAGCGTTGTCGATACTCTTCACGAGCTCGAGGTCCGCTGTCGCCGATGCGACTGCAATGCTGGCCTGATCGTCCTCGGCGGCGTTCCCGTTGTTCGGCGTCGAATCGGGATCGAGCTGATCGGACGCGACGACTTCCGCTGTGTTCGTGATCGCCCCGCCGACCGAGACGGTGGCGCGGATCGCGAGCGTCGCGCTCCCTCCCGATGCGAGCGATGCGACGGTCCAGATTCCCGTGACATTGTCGTACGAGCCGACTGACGGGGTCGATGAGACGAACGTCAGGCCCGCCGGCAGCAGATCCTTCACCGCGACGTTCGTCGCGGCGTCCGGGCCGGCATTGGCGAGAGTGACGGTGAAGACGACGTCCTGACCGAAATTCGGCGAGGCGTCGTCGACCGTCTTCGTCAGCGACAGGTCGGCGGTGAGCGCATTGAGCGACACCGTCGCCTGGTCGTCCTCGCCCACCTGCGAGTTGCCTGGCGTGGAGTCGCCGTCGAACTGATCCGACGTCCAGACTTCCGCCGTGTTGCTGATCGCTCCCGCCGAGCCGATCGTCGCCACGATCTGCAGCGTCGGAGCCGCGCCATTCGCGACGGTTCCGACCGTCCAGATGCCGGTCGCGCTGTTGTACGACCCGGTCGATGGCGTCGCCGACACGAACGTCAGTCCCGCCGGCAGCAGATCCTTCACCGCGACGTTCGTCGCGTCGTCCGGTCCGCCGTTCGTCACCGTGATGGTGAACGTCACGTCGTTCCCGACGTTCGGCGCCGCGTTGTCCACCGTCTTCGTCAGCGACAGATCCGCCACCTGCGGGGTCACCGACACCGACGCCTGATCGTCTTCCGCCGCAACTCCGTTGTTCGGAGTCGAGTCGGGGTCCGCCTGGTCCGCGGCCACCACTTCCGCCGTCGTCGTCTTCGTCCCGCTCGTGGTCACCGTCGCGACAATCTGCAGCGTTGGAGCCGCGCCGTTCGTCACCGTGCCGACTGTCCAGATGCCCGTCCCTGAATCGTACGTCCCGAGCGACGGCGTTGCCGACACAAACGTCAGCCCCGCCGGCAACAGGCCCTTCAATGCGACATTGGTCGCGTCGTCCGGTCCGCCGTTCGTCAGTGTCACCGTGAACGTGACGTTCTGTCCCACGTTCGGTGCCGTGTTGTCGACCACGTTCGTGACCGACAGGTCCGCCGAGTTCGGGTTCAACGACACGCTCTGCTGATCGTCTTCGCCGGCGACGGAGTTCCCAGGGGTCGAGTCGCCGTCGAACTGATCCGACGTCCAGACTTCCGCCGTGTTGCTGATCGCCGAAGGCGAGACCACCGTCGCCACGATCTGCAGCGACGCGCTCGTCGCATTCGCGATCGTTCCGATCGTCCAGATGCCGGTCGCGTCGTTGTAGGTTCCCGTCGACGGCGTCGACGAGACAAACGTCAGTCCCGCCGGCAGCAGATCCTTCACCGACACGTTCGTCGCCGTGTCTGCCCCGCCGTTCGTCACCGTGATGGTGAACGTCACGTCGTTCCCGACGTTCGGTGCCGCGTTGTCCACCGTCTTGGTCAGCGACAGATCCGCAATCTGCGGAGTCACGGTCACCGATGACTGATCATCTTCCGCAGCGCTGCCGTTGTTCGGCGTCGAATCAGGGTCCGCCTGATCCGAAGCCGACACCTCGGCGGTGTTCATCTTCGCTCCCGCCGTGGTCACTGTCGCCACCATTTGCAGTGTGGCGCTCGTCGCGTTGGCGACCGTCCCCACAGTCCAGATGCCGCTGCCCGAATCGTACGATCCCATCGACGGCGTTGCCGACACAAACGTCAGCCCCGCCGGCAACAGATCCTTCACCGCGACGTTCGTCGCCGCATCCGGGCCGCCGTTCGTCACCGTGATGGTGAACGTCACGTCGTTCCCCACGTTCGGCGCGGCGTTGTCCACGGTCTTGGTCAGCGACAGATCCGCAATCTGCGGAGTCACGGTCACCGATGACTGATCATCTTCCGCAGCGCTGCCGTTGTTCGGCGTCGAATCAGGGTCCGCCTGATCCGAAGCCGACACCTCGGCGGTGTTCATCTTCGCTCCCGCCGTGGTCACGGCCGCCACCACCTGCAGCGTCGGAGCCGCGCCATTCGCGATCGTTCCGACCGTCCAGATTCCGGTTGCGTTGCTGTACGACCCCATCGACGGCGTTGCCGACGCAAACGTCAGCCCCGCCGGCAGCAGATCCTTCACCGCGACGTTCGTCGCCGCATCCGGGCCGCCGTTCGTCACCGTGATGGTGAACGTCACGTCGTTCCCCACGTTCGGCGCGGCGTTGTCCACGGTCTTGGTCAGCGACAGATCCGCAATCTGCGGAGTCACGGTCACCGATGACTGATCATCTTCCGCAGCGCTGCCGTTGTTCGGCGTCGAATCAGGGTCCGCCTGATCCGAAGCCGACACCTCGGCGGTGTTCATCTTCGCTCCCGCCGTGGTCACGGCCGCCACCACCTGCAGCGTCGGAGCCGCTCCGTTCGCGACGGTTCCGACGGTCCAGATTCCGGTTGCGTTGCTGTACGACCCGGTCGACGGCGTCGACGACACGAACGTCAGGCCCGCCGGCAGTTGATCCTTCACTGCCACATTCGTCGCGTCGTCCGGTCCACCGTTCGTCAAAGTGATGGTGAACGTCACGTTGTCGGCGACGTTCGGCGAGGCGTTGTCCACCGTCTTCGTCAGCGACAGGTCGGCGGTGAGCGCATTGAGCGACACCGTGACGTCGTCCGCGGTCGTACCGAGGAAGTCGAACGAGAGAGAGGGCGCACCGGGTGCCGTGGCGGAGACGTCGTTCTGGTACGTTCCCGCGCCGACGCTCGCGTCGACGTTCGCGGTGAAATCGATCGTGAGGGTGCCGTTGCCCGGGATGTCCCACGTTCCCCAGACCGGCTGCACCGAGCCGGCGGTCGGATCGGACGTCGAGGTCCGGCTGGCCGTCCCTCCGGTTGCATCGGTCGAAGCGTAGGTGAACCCCGAAGAGAGCGTGTCGGTGACCGTGACTCCGGAAACCGTGGTCGGAAGCTGGTTGGTGATCGTGATCCGGTATTGCGTCGTCGCACCCGATCCGCTGTTCGTGACGCTCGCGATGAGCGCCTCCTTCGAGGGCTCGAGCGAGCCGACGGTGGTGGTCGCGGTCGCGATCACCGACGGAGTCGTCGTGCTGGAGAGGGTGGCGGTGTTCGTATACGAACCGGTCGCACTCGGCTGGACCCGGATGTGGAGGACCGCCGCGGAACCCGGCGGAACGTCACCGATGTTCCACGACACGGTTCCGTTCGCGCCGATGGCCGGAGCCGCTGAAGGCGCCGGCGACGACGACACGTAGAGGAGTCCGGACGGTAGAGGATCCGTGACCGTGACGTTCTGCGCGGTGGCGTCGCCGCTGTTCGCATACTGAATGGTGTACTCGAACGTCGGAACGAGAGTGTCTCCGGCTGCAGCGGTGACGGCCGACCCGAGCGTGAGCTGAGTCCCGCTGATGGCGGTGATCGTCGCGGCCGTTCCGTTGATCGCGATGACCTGGTTCACGCCGAGGTTGGTCGTGCTGTCGACGTCGAGAACCGTCGGCGAGGTGACGGACGTGACTGTCGCCAGAGGATCCGCGAGGACGGACGGCGCGCTCTTCGAGAGCGAGAGACTCTCCGCCGCGGTCGCGGTGGAGGAGGTGGACGCGCTCTTCGGCGCCGCGTTCGCAGCGGAGACGGTGGCGGTGTTTCCGATGACGGTCGAGCCGTTCGGAAGCGGTGAGTCGACAGTGACTTTGAACGTCAGCGCGTGTGCGGCTCCACCCGCCAGGGACGCGACCGAGAAATGCACGGCCGTCCCGTCGAACCAGGCGCTGTCGCCGTCGGCGATGTCGGTCTGCGAAGCGGAGTCGAAGGTCAGCGATCCCGGAACGTAGGAGGTGTTGGTGGGAATCGAGTCGTCCACGACGACGGAGGTCGCGGCGCCGGATCCCGTGTTCGAGAGGTCGATCGTGTAGGTGATCTGGTCGCCCGGGCCGAGAGGCGAAGGCACGCTCGCGCTCTTGGTGATCTCGAGAACCGGATACGTCGCGATCGCAACCGTGACGGTGTTACTGCCGCGCGTGCCGGCCGTCGCCGCGTCACTGACCGTCGCGGAGTTGTCGAGGTAGGTGACTCCATCGGGCACGCCGCTGGCGGCAACCTGCATATTGATGGTCACGGTCGCCGTCGCCTTCGCGGCGAGCGCCGGAATGGTACAGGTCACGGTGCCCGCGGCCTCGGAGCAGCTGCCCGACGAGGGCGTCGCGGAAACGTACGTGAAGTAGGCCGTGGTGGGGAGTGCGTCGGTCACGGTGACGTTGCTCGCCGAACCCGATCCGCTGTTGAGCAGCGTGAGCGTGTAACTCATGGTGGAACCAGGCTCGAGTTGCGTGGCGCTGGCCGATTTCGAGATCGTGACGTTCGGACGCACGACGGCGGTGGTGGTCGAGTCGGTTCGCGTCGGGCCGGTGGAAGTCAGCGAGACGTTGTTGACGAGCGACAGGACGGCCGGGGCGAGCGGCGAGTCTACGGTCGCGGTGATCACCAGCGATCCGTTCTGCGCGGAGGTGAGTTGCCCCGCGGTGGCCGTATCCGAAGTATTGACGGCGAATGTGTACTGCTGCCCGGAGATCGCGGTCGGCGAGACCCCCGATCCGTTCAGAGTCGCAGAGACGAACGTCACTCCGGCCGGAAGCGTGTCGACGACCGTCGCGCCGGTGAGATTCCCCGCGCCCGCATTGCCGAAATGGATCGAGTAGGTGAGCGTGTCGCCCGCCTGGGCGGAGAGCGCCGAGACCTGCTTGTCGAGGACCGGAAGGAGGGGAAGCTGGCAGAAGACGAACGAGCTGGGGCTCGACGTGCCGTCGAACTCGAGGCTGATGTCGTTCGTCTGCGACACGTGATTGGTCGTTGCGGAGATGATGAACAGGAACCGATGGCCGGTCGGAAGGGCTCCGGATACCGGCACACTGATGGTGTTCAGCTGGTTGGTCCGGTTACCGGTGATCGCCGCCGAGGTTCCGCTCCCGAGCAGAACGAGCGCGCCTCCTGCCGGGTCGTAATCGTAAAGGAAAGCGGTGACGTTCGCCTGCGGTGATCCGGACTTGTCGATGTAGACGCTCACGGTCGCGGTTCCGCTCACGGAAACGCCGGTGGAGACGGGGTCGCCGTAGAATCGGGCGATCTCGACAGAGGCGGAACCGACCGTGAACGGACCGGCAATGCTCGCCGTGGCGGCGGTCGGCGCGGTCGTGTTCGCGATCTTCTGCGTCCCGCCGGTTCCGACGTCGGTGGTCGTGGCGTGGAAGTTCCACGTCGTGTTGCTCGAGCACGTCGTGGCGATGATTCCGATGGTGTAGCTGTCGCTGACCGGAGAGGTCTCGGCGGAGGTGAGCGTGGCCGTGTTCACCGTCGGATCGGTTCCGGTGAAGGGACTCGATGCGGCCACGGTGACGGTGACGGAGCCGCTCGCCCCGGCCGCGATCGAGCCGAGGTTCCACGTCACGGTCGACCCCGCGAGCGTGCCGCCTCCCGTCGCGGAGACGAATGTGAATCCCGCGGGGACGGCGTCCGTGATCGCTACGTTCGTGGCGGTCGAGTTTCCGGTGTTCTGGTAATTGATGGTGAACGTGGCGTTCGAGCCCGGACTCACGAGGGGAGCCGACGCCGACTTCTGGATGGTGAACGCGGGACGCGGCGCATCGACGAGGATGGTCGAGATGGCACTGGATGGTGCCGTCTCGTTCGAGTCGATGGTCGCCGTGTTCGCGAGCTGGATGCTCGACGCGGCGGGATAGGGACTCGCGACGGTCGCCGTGAACTGGACGGTGAACGGACCTTCACCTGCACCGAGGTCGCCGACGTTCCAGGTGATGGTGCGCGAAGGAGCGTCGTAACTTCCGGTCGGAGACGAGACGAATGTGAGCTCGGCGGGAAGGGTGTCGGTGATCTCTGCGCCGGTCGCGTTCACCGGCGAGTCGTTCGAGTAGGTGAGCGTGTAGGTGACGGTGGCTCCCGGTGCGACGAGATTCGCCGAAGCGCTCTTCGCGATGCTCAGCCGCGGGGCGCCGACGACGACGGTGGCGGGAGGGGTCGGAAGCGATCCTGCGCTCGTCGACGCGGTCGCGGTGTTCGCGTACGTCCCGGTGGTCGCGGGCGCCTGCGCGGTGAATGTGAGCGTTCCGCTCGAACCGGCCGCGATCGTCGCCGACGGCGAGAACGTCCATTGAATCGTCCCGCTCGAACCTCCGGCCGGACTGCCGGTGGGCGTCAGACTCCCGCCGGTGGTCGCGGCATAGGTGAATCCGGACGGGAGGGCGTCGTCGATCGACGAGAGCGTGATGGCGCTCGACGTCGGATTCGTCACGGTGACGGTGAAAGTCACCGTCGATCCCGCGGTGACCGTCGACGGGGACGCCGCCTTGCTCGCACTCGGCGGAGGAACACCACAGCTGTTGTAGATCGTCGCCCAGAGGAGGCCTGGCGTCGGGGTCAGGTTTGGATAATTCGGAGGCGTCGTACCGACGTCTGCGTTCACTTCCGCTTGCGTGTAGTAGCTGAAGGTCGAGTTGCCCTGGTTGTCGGTGGCACGCACACCGATCAGATACTGCCCCTGTTCGGCAGTGAGCGAATTCCAGGTGGCGCTCCAGAGCCCGACCACCGTCGTGGAAGGCGTGCCCGAAGCGATCAGCGACCAGCTGCCGGCGTCGTCGGGCTGGCCGTCCGCGTTCGTGTCGGGATAGGCGAAGAAATCGACGTTGGTGACGGTGGAGCTCCCGACGCAGTTGTTCGAGAGGATCGCGTCCTGCACTCGCGCGGTGAGGTTCGCAGGACAACCGGATGCGGTGACCGACAGGACCGTCGGCTGCTGCACGATCCCGCCGGTGAGCGTCATGGAGTCACCGAATGGAGCAGGGTTGGTGATGTCGCAGACGAAGTTGCCGTTGACGACCACGTCCTTCTGGAACGGATTCTGAAGACTGTTGGCGGTGGCGAAGATGAAGGAGAAGGGCGTGTTCTCGGTGAGTTTCGGGCCTCCGACGGCGGTGGCATCGAGCATGGCGAGAGGGATCTGGTAGTCGATGAAAAACTCGGTGCATCCGGCCGGGATTTTCGTCGCCCTCGTGGTACCGTAGTCCCATACCGTCTCTGCCGATCCGTTCGGCCAGCTCGCAACGGGAGTGACGCTGTTCTGGAAGTTGAGGATCTCGCTCGTCGCCTTGTCGACGAACGCTGTCGGATTGTGGAAGAGTTGATGGATGTCGGGATCGCCGTAGTAGTCGATGGATTGCGTCAGTTCGTCGCTCCAGACGCTGACCAGACGGTCGACTTCCTTCCCCGGTCCGCCGCTCGATCCGTCGAGATGAACCGCGAAGTCGCGGTAGCCGTCGCCATTGACGTCGAACATGACCGTCCATTGCGCGGAGTTCCAGGGATCGCTCGCGGAGAACGAACCTGCGCTGGGACCGGTGGCGTATGTGTTCGCGCGCTGCTCGACGCGCCAGCGGAAGAAGATCACCTTGTTCACCGGGTCGTAGAACCAGTAGATGCTCGGAAGCGTCTCGTCGGTGCAGCCGGAGCTCGCATTGACGTAGTTCTGCGGGCTCGTTCCTCCGTTCGACGGATCGTTGACCCGAGGGTCGTCGATGTCGGTCGCGAGGCTGGTGTAGGGGACCCATTGCGCATCGGCGGGCCACGCTATCGGCGCGTAGTGCACCGCACCCGTGCTGTTGTCCCAGTAGGGAGGAAATCCGTCCGCCATCACCAGTGGAACGGAGACGAGAAACAGGAGAGCAGTCGAAACGAAAAGGCGCCGACGCGCCTGGCGGTCGATCTTCACGAGATCCTCCGGATTGGTGAGCGATGGATGAGAGAGTGCCGGGGCGGATTCGTGATTGAACGTCCGGGGATGCCCCCCCGGGACGAACGCGACCTGCGATCTTCGTCCCCTTTCCGCGTTTGCATTCTACGAAACAGAGACCCCATGCGTGAACCCATCGAACGATCAGGGGATCCCTATCGGTTGATGGGGAACCGGCGGCACGCGTTCCGATCCGCCGAGTGGAGACCTCGAGGCCATGGCTGCTGAGCGCGGGAAAGCCGGCGAACTCGTTTCGGCGGTCCGCCAACGGCTTCGCCGGGTCAACGCCGGCTTACTCAAGTGGTTCCTCCGCCTTGCGCCGTCGGAGCGGCGACGTCTCTTCCTGCTGACCATCGTGGTGGGGATTGCGTCGGGGCTGGTCGCCGTCGCGTTCCACATCGCGCTGCGTGAGACCGAGGCATTCGTCTTCCAGCGGCTGGTACCCGCCGCGGGCCGGTACTGGTGGCTCGTCGCGGTCGCGGCTCCGGCTCTCGGCGGCATCATCAGCGGAGTTCTTCTCCTGTTCGTACCCGACGCGCGTGGCAGCGGCGTTCCGGAAGTGAAGGCGGCTTACGCGAAGAGCGGCGGACGAATCACCGTCCGCACGATGGCGGGGAAGTTTCTGATCAGTCTGATCCAGATCGGTTCCGGCGCCTCCCTCGGGCGCGAGGGTCCGACGGTTCAGATCTGCGCAGGAATCGCGACGCTGACCGGCCGGCTCGGCGCGCTGTCGCGACAGGCAGTCCGCCGGATGCTCCCGGTCGGCGCAGCGGCGGGAATCGCCGCCGCCTTCAACGCGCCTATCGCTGCGGTGACGTTCGTGATCGAAGAAGTGATCGGCGATCTCGATCAGGCGGTGCTCGCGGGAGTGGTCATCGCGGCGGCACTCGCCGCGGCGATCGAACGGACGGTGCTCGGCGCCCATCCCGCGATTCCGATCAGTCACGAGTACACGCTCGAGCACAACTCTTCGCTTCTTCTGTATGCGCTCCTCGGCGTGCTGGCCGCCGTCGCGTCGATCCTCTTCACCGACGGTCTCCTCAAGCTTCGCGGTCGCTTCAACGTACTCGAGGCGATCCCTCGATGGGCACAGCCGGCCGTGGGCGGTCTGGTCACCGGCGTGCTCGCCGTCATCGCTCTCTGGTGGGTGCACGCGGACGGGGTCACCGGCGGCGGGTATCAGACCCTCGCGGACGCGCTGAGCGGCGGGCTCGCAGTGCGGGCGATGCTGGTGCTCTGCGTCTTCAAGCTGGTGGCGACCGTCGCGTCATACGGCACCGGAGGGTCGGGTGGAATCTTCGCGCCGTCGCTCTTCATCGGAGGGATGCTCGGCGGCGCGGTCGGAGTGCTGAACCAGGAGCTCCTCGCGACATCGTCGGAACAGGTGGGTGCGTTCGCGCTGGTGGGAATGGGTGCGGTCTTCGCCGGCATCATCCGCGCGCCGATCACGTCGGTGCTGATCATCTTCGAGATGACGAACGGATACTCGCTGATTCTGCCGTTGATGATCGCGAACATGACCGCGTACGCACTCGCGACGAGATGGCGCCCGGTGCCGATCTACGAAGCACTGCTGCAGCAGGACGGGATCTTCATCCCGCACGCGCACGACGTGAATCCTCTGGCGAAGATGCCGGTCGGTGCGGTGATGACCACCAAAGCGGTGAGAATACCGGCCAACGTGAGCGTCGCGGAGGCGCTGGAGAAGATCGCCAGCCAGGAGTACGCGCTGTATCCGGTGGTCGACGACGCGGGGCAGTTCCGCGGATTCGCGAACCGCTACCATCTCCGGAAGGCGGCTTCCGACGGAAAAGGAACCGCTCCGGTGGTCGAATTCGTCTCGAAGAGAGACCACGTCTATCCGGAGACTCCGGTAATGCGCGCGATCGTGCGTCTGAACCAGCTCGGAGTTCATCTTCTCGCCGTGGTCGATCCGGAAAACCAGAAATTCCTCGGGCTCCTCACCACCAGCGACGTCGTCCGCGCGCAGGCGGGGATGAATCCGGACCTCGAGGACAGCCAGCGCGGCGACGCTCCTTCGACCTGACCGCACGACAGACGCGAACCGGCCGGTTTTTCAGCCTGCGCAAGCGGGATCGTCCCCGGAGAGTGTAACTGAACCTTCCGCCGCGCCGGCGTCCGAGATAGATGCCCGGTCCTGCCGCGATCGATCCTCTTCGTTCCCGTGACTCTTCGCGCACCGGTGCTCGTTCTCGTGAGCGCGAACTGTAGACATGACCCCGCTCGTCATCCCGCCTGATCATCAACCGAACTGGTGACGCAGATCACATCACGTGATGCGGGTCACGACGTGAACCGCGCGATGGACCGAACATACATGCAGCACGAGAGGAACGAGAGGTTCCATGAATGAGCGTTCGAACGAAAAAAATCGGTAAACGTGAAATCAAAACGGCACCGGATCAGTTTCGTGAGGGTCGTTGCATGGAATCGATGCGGTCAAAGAGAGTAGAATGGTGTTCTCAAAGACAGTCATCGATCATGGTGACGCCGGCTTTTCGAGACGTAGATGGCGTCACGCGGGTGCTGCGCAGGATTTTGCGGACCCGCGGAGCTCGAACCGGACAAATACGCGCGGCGCAACCCCGCCCTGTGCCGCGGATGACGCAATCTTAAGTGCCGAAATGAACGAACGTTACGAAGGATGGTTCGGTTTTTGCCTCGCCTCCACGACGGCCATGGAAGTCACACTCGGTCCAGTGGGTTCCGGCGGATCCCGATACCGCATTGCGGGTGTCGAAGACTGGCGTGTCATCTGTAACTGCCAGCGTCATCGCCCTCGCTTACGCAACCGCGTGGCTCGCCGCGTCACCGCGGGGGGTCAGTGGTTGCGGCGTCGCAGCAAGGCATTCCTGGTCGGGCTGCCGGTCGTCTTCGGCATCAGCGTTCTGCCGATGACCGGAATCAACACCACCACCGCGGAAAACCGCGGTGCAGCGGACCTCCAGGCTCTGATGTCGCCCCGGGTCGAATGGCCGGCGCAGCCTCCGCTGCTCCGTTCCGATCTGTCGCTTCAGTCGCTCGAAGAAGGACTCGATCCGGCCCGACCCGGAAGCACCGAGGCCGCCGAGCAACTTCTGGGCGAACAGCTTCTGGAGAAAGTGCGCGAACAGTTCTTCCGTCGCGACGTCCCGTTCGGATGGATCATCTACCGCGAAGCGAAGCGCAACGGCCTCTCGCCCGAGCTCGTCGCTGCGGTCGTGAAGACCGAATCGGATTTCCGGCCCACTCTGATCTCGCGAAAGAATGCTCAGGGGCTGATGCAGATCGTCCCGAGCACCGGTGAGCTGATGGGCGGGAGCGATCTGATGAATCCCGCAGTCAACGTCCGCACCGGCACCCGCTATCTCCGCTATCTCTTTCAGCGCTACGGTTCGGATATGAAGATGGTGCTCGCAGCCTACAACGCGGGTGAGGGCAATGTCGACCGCTTCGGCGGAGTCCCTCCGTTCCGTGAGACGCACGACTATCTGGTGCGTGTCGCGCAATCCAGGCGCGACTATCAGCGCCGCCTCCAGGAACAGGTCGAGCAGATCCTGGCCTCCGGCGACGACCAGCAGATGGCGATGCTCGGCAA
Source organism: uncultured Acidobacteriota bacterium (assembly GCA_963741955.1). GTDB lineage: Bacteria > Acidobacteriota > Thermoanaerobaculia > Gp7-AA8 > Gp7-AA8 > CAVUKB01. The sequence goes on along the minus strand of CAVUKB010000007.1, from coordinate 190,624 downwards.
ATAGCCGAGCTTCCCTCTCGACTGGTAACGATCTCGCAAGCCCTGTTCCTCTCACACATCGCCGGATTCGTCCGGCTAAAGGAGAAACAATGCCTCGAGCCAAAGATGGAGACAAGGTCAAGGTCCACTACACCGGCAAGTTCGACGACGGAAGAGTTTTCGATTCTTCCCAGGAACGCGAGCCGCTTGCGATCACCCTCGGCGAAGGAGAGGTGATCCCCGGCTTCGAAGACGCGATCCGCGGAATGGAGCCCGGCCAGACCAGGAGCGAGCACATTCCCGCCGACCGCGCCTACGGGCCACGTCGCGAGGACATGGTGGTCGAGGTCAGTCGTGACTCGATGCCTCCGGAGATCAAACCCGAACCGGGCCAGTGGCTCCAGATGCAGCTCGCGGACGGTCGCACCACGCCGGTGCGCGTGGACGAAGTCACCGAGGAGGCGGTCCGGCTCGACGCGAACCACCCTCTCGCCGGGAAGGATCTGAACTTCGAGATCAACCTGATCGACATCGAGAACGACCAGAACCAGTAGACGTCATCAGCAGCCGCGGCTGCTCTTTCACTCCGCACGTTTTCCGCCGCACCCGACGTTCGATGGGGTCAGGTATTGATTGGTGCGCGGCGTTTCACCAAACGTGAAATGCCGCACCAGAGTTCAGGAGTCTCCAATGCGAATCGCTTTCCTCGGGCTCGGAAACATGGGCGCGCCGATGGCGCGGAATCTGATCGCCGGAGGTCACTCACTTCGGGTCTGGAACCGGACCGCTTCCCGATCGAAGGAGATGGCGGGCGCCGGGGGAGAGACGGCCGCGGATCCGGCCGCCGCAGTCTCGGACGCCGAGCTGGTGATCACCATGCTCGCGGATGACGCTGCGGTCGAAGAAGTCGTCTGGGGAAACGAAGAGCGGAACGGGTTTCTCGATGCACTTCCCGACGGAGCGATCCACGTCTCGATGAGCACCATCAGCACCGCGCTCTCCAGGCGCCTCGCCGCAGCTCACGGCGAGCGCTCCGGAAGTTTCGTCGCTGCTCCGGTCTTCGGCCGCCCCGACGCCGCGAAGGCGAAGAAGCTCTGGATCGTCGCCGGCGGCTCCGCCGGCGACGTGGCACGTTGCGGGCCTGCATTCGAGGCGATGGGGCAGGGGACATTCCACGTCGGCGAAGCTCCCGAAGCGGCGAATGTCGTGAAGCTCGCCGGGAACTTCATGATCGCGTCGATGATCGAAATGCTCGGTGAGTCCTTCGCCCTCGTCGCGAAAGCGGGCATCGAGCGGGAGCGTTTTCTGGAGATCGTCACCAGCCTCTTCCGCTCCCCGATCCTCGAGAACTACGGAGGGATGATCGTCCGCGAATCGTTCGATCCCGGGTTCCGTCTGAAACTCGGATTGAAAGACGTCCGGCTCGCTCTCGCGGTCGCGGACGAACATGCAGTCCCGATGCCTCTGGCCAGCATGCTCCACGACCACTTCCTTTCCGGCGTGGCGGCGGGAAAAGGAGATCTCGACTGGTCCGCGCTCGCCCGTATCGCAGCAGAACGCGCAGGGCTCTGAACGAAAAAAAGCGGCTCCGCGCGGGAGCCGCTCTCGGCGGTCGAGTGGTCCGGACGCTCAGACGAGTGTCACGTTCGAAGCCTGAAGGCCCTTCGGACCCTGGACGACATCGAACTCGACGTTTGCGCCTTCCGGGAGAGTACGGAATCCCTGCGACTGGATCGCCGTGTAATGGACGAAAACATCCTCGCCGGTTTCGCTGGTGATGAAACCGAATCCCTTGGTCTCGTTGAACCACTTCACTTTTCCATTGCTTCTCATGTAACTGAATTCTCCTTGAACGTTGAACGTTCGGCCGCTCGGGCCAATCCATAGCCCGTCCGGGGCATTGCAGCGAGCAACGCAGGTCCGGGGGGGGTTATTTCCCGCCGGCCATCGTCGGGCGCCACTCTGTTACACTCGGGAAAATCCTGCTTCCGAGGTTGCTGATGCTCTTTCTGCCCATCGGCCGGGAGAACGCCGAAGTTCGACGCCACGCCTGGGTGTCGTACGCGGTCATCGCTCTGAACATCCTGATGTTCCTCGGCGTGCACGGGGCGATGACCGGGATGGACGTCGGCCCGATCGAAGCGAAGTGGCAGGAGACTTTCACTTATCTCTCTGACCATCCGTATCTTCAGGTTCCTCCGCAGATCGAGCGATTTCTCTCCCCCGCCGAAAGGCTTCGTAATCCGGCGTCGATTCCAGGAGACCTCGGGGACAGCTCCGAGATTCAGCGCCAGCAGAAGCATCTGGACTCGCTCGCTGCCGATTTTCAGCGGATGAGCCGGACCATTCCACTTCTCCGGTTCGCCTACGTTCCCGCAGAACCGTCGGTGCTCACGCTGATCACGTCGATGTTCATGCACGGCGATCTGATGCACCTACTCGGGAACCTGCTGTTCTTCTTCGTCACCGCTCCGTTCGTCGAGGACGTTTTCGGACGGCCGATCTTCGTGTTCCTCTACTTCTCCGGCGGAATCATCGCGACCGAGACGTACGTGTGGCACCATCCGGGAAGCTACGTCCCGCTCATCGGTGCTTCGGGAGCGATCGCTGCGGTGATGGGCGCCTACCTGGTACGGTTCATTCGAACCAGGCTCGAGTTCATTCTCGTCCCCTTCCTCTGGCGGCCCACCTGGCACTATCGTTTCTTTCTTCCGGCGTTCGTGGTTCTTCCGTTCTGGTTCGCATCGCAGATGTTTCTCGCAGTGACCGACAGCGGATCGAGCGGCGTTGCGTTCTGGGCTCACGTGGGCGGGTTCGTCTGGGGTATCGTCATCGGGCTCGTGATGCGCGGCTTCGGAATCGAGCAGAAGTTCATCCACCCGAAAATCGAGGGCCAGATCTCGTGGCAGCAGAGTGAGCAGCTGATCCATGCTATGGATGCCTTTCGAGAGGGAGATGTCGAAATGGCCTCCCGTACCATTCGTTCTCTTCTGCACCGCGAGCCGGAGAACATCGACGCACGAAGGCTCGCCTGCGAGATCGCTCTCGCCTCCCGGGATTGGCGGTTGTACGGCGAGAGTGCACTCCGTCTTCTCGAACACGCGATCCGGCACGGCGAAAGCGAGGTGGCGACGGCGCTGATCCGCGAGGTCACCTCGGCTTCTGCAAGACCCGACCCTCGCTTTCTCGCCCGGGCCGCGGCGTGGCTCGAAAAGGACGGCGAGGTGCGGTGGGCTCTCGACCTCTACTCGGAACTCGTCCACGTCGACCCCGACGGGCTCGCGGCACTCCGGGCAACGGTCCGGCTGGCGACCATTCGAGGAAGGCTCGGCGAGGTCGACACCGCGTCGTCTCTCCTCACCTCAGCGGCCAGACATCCACTCTGCAGCCCGGAGTGGATCAGCGCGATCGAAACGGAGCGTAAACGGCTCGGTGTTCCCGGTATCGCAGGGGGAGCGGGATCAATCTGACGCAATCGATCCGATCGTCGTACATCGCGAAGAGGAGATCCCTCCGGCGAGTGGGTGCTCGCGTCGAGGCGGCGCGAGCAGACCGGTTCGGCCGGACCCCGGCCGCAACGTCCCGCCCGGAAAATCGGAGCTGGACACGCGCTGACGGCGTCGATCCGTCAGCGCGTGTCCACGACCTTCTCTCAGCGCAGCGCAGGCGCGCTTCCGGCGATCTGACCGAGAAGCTCCTTCACCGCCGCATCGAGCTGGGAATCCACGCCTTTCGGTTCTTCGCCGGGAGCGCGCTCGACCTTCACGTCGACTGGACGGGGATGGAGCTCCATCGGCTCACCTTCGGCCGTGGAAATCGTGATGAACGGGATCCGGAAGATCGTCCCGTCGACCAGTTGCTGATTCGTGGTGTAGATGATCCACCCCGCCGTCGGCTCCCCGACGACTTTCCCGAGCTGCATCGCGCGGTATCCCTGCGCAAAATCCTCCGCATCGGAGAGTGAATGGCGGTTGGTCACCAGAACGGTCGGTTTTTCGAGCGCGCGCTGGCCGAGTACCGAACGCGCCGGCACGGTGTCCATTCCGCGGAAGGTCATGTTCAGATAGTGCCGCCGGCCGAAGACGTCGAGCGCATAAGCGTTGACGAAACCGCCGTTGTTGTTGCGGATGTCGATCACCACGCCATCGCGCGACAGGTTCTGCGCATCGAGATCCACCATCAGGCGTGCGAGTGAATCGGACGACATGTCGGCCATGTGCACGTAGCCGAGACGTCCTCCACTGATCCGATCGACGTATGCGCGGTTGCTCTCCACCCACGCTCTGTACAGCAGCTCTTTCGCCGACCCCAGACTCACCGGCTTGACTGCAACGTCGCGACGCACCGAGCTTCCCGGCGAGCTCACCGTCAGGCGCGTCTCTTTACCGATCCGGTGATCGAGCAGCATCGCGAGAGGAGTGGAGCGATCGACCGACTTGCCATCGATCGCCAGGAGAACATCGCCGGCCGCAATTTTCCCGCTCACTGCAGCGGGAGAGAGCGGCACCACTTCCGTGATCTCGAGAATGCCGTTCTTCTCGTACGCATCGCGGTCGAAGCGGAGCCCGAGGTGCCCCGTGGTCCGTTCCGGTCGATCACTCGAGCGCGCGCCCAGATGCGAGGCGTTGAGCTCTCCGACCATCAGCGACAGGAGGCGGCGGAAGCCGTCAGGAGTGGAAGCCGCTTCGACCCGGGGCTGAAACTCGCGGCGAACGAGGTTCCAGTCCGCGCCGTTCATCTTCGGATCGTGGAAGAGATCCCTCATCCAGCTCCAGGCCTGATCGAATGCTTCGAGCTTGTCGCGGCCGAAGTCGACGTCCATCTCTGCGGTGACGGCGATCGGCTTCGTCTTTTCATCGTCGATCGAGACGCGCATGATCTTCCCGCGATCGAGGTAGATCACTTCCTTCGAGTCGGGAGTGAAGTGCGCGCTTCGCTTCGATCCGGTGGTCGAGGTGATCTGCTTCGCGACCGGCTCGTCTTTCGAGAGAGGATCGAGAGGATAGACGTAAAGATTCTCCTGGCCTGCGGAGGTCGCATCGACCAGAAGGTGCTTACCGTCCGGGCTGATCGCCACGGAACTGACGTCGATTCCGAGTGGGAGGAGGGTCAGCCGTGAGCGAATTCCGGCGAGATCGATCTTCACCGGCGCGATCGCGTTCTCCTTTTCGGTCGAGCCGTTTCCGCCGCTGTTCGTGGTTGCGGTTTTCGCGCGCTCCTTGTTCGAAGGCACGCTCTTCGGCGTCTGTTCCTCGAAGAGCTCCCGGAACTGCTGCTCTCGGAACTTCGGCGTCTCCGCCACGAGGTCGACGCGCGCGACCTCGCCCGGCTCGGTGCGCTGCGAACTGTCGAACAGAAGGTAGGTTCCGTCCGGGCTCCAGCTCACCGTGTCGTTGTTCACGTTGGCGAGGAAGCTCGCCTCCGCCGGGGTGGATGATCCGTCGACCGGCACGACCCACGCGTTGCGGAACATCCGTTCGCCCGACGCCATGAACGCGATCCAGCGCCCGTCGTGCGACCAGACGTAAGGACGGGTCGACTGGAGCGGGGGACGGATGTCGACGTTCGCCGTCGCGATGACGCGATCGCCGCTCCCGCCGGCACTCACGATGTGTATCTCGCGCCCGTTCCGCAGGTACGCGATGCTCTTCCCGTCGGGCGAGAAGAAGGGGGCGAAATCGGCGCCGCTCCCCTGAGAGATGCGGGTCTCCTTCCCGCTCCCGAAGTCGTAGCTCCAGATGCCCGGAGCACCCCCTCTCTCGGAGACGTAGACGAGTCGCTTCGAGTCAGGGGCCCAGGAGATCTGAGATTCCGCGGCGGGGGTGGTCGTGACGCGGAACGCGTCGCCACCCTCTTTCGCATCCGCGGCGAAGACTTCGCCGTGAACGACGAAGGCCACTTTCTTTCCGTCCGGAGAGAGCGAGACTTCGTCGATGTCACTGCTGAACCGGCGGTGCTCGACCGGGATCGATCCGGGCGCGCCGAGAAGATCGACGGTGACGGGAGCGACCCCGCCGGTGGTGAGGTCGAGAAGCGAGATTCCGAAATCGCGCTCGAAGGCGATCGCGCTCCCGTTCGCAGCGATGGTCGGCCAGAGCACCCGCCCGTCGGTGAAGCGGGTGAGCTGCGCAAGATCACCCGACAGAGTGGTGGACCAGAGGTTCTCGTTGCCGTCCCGATCCGACATGAAGTAGATCCGGTCGCCGGACGGGCTCCACATCGGCCACGCGTTCTTCGCGTTTCCGGCGACGATCTTCGTGTAGCCGGGATCTCCGTCCAGTCGCCTGGTCCAGATCTCGGTGGTATCGATGTGGCTGTGGCCGTGGCGCCACCACTGGCCGGAGACGATTCCGAGTGCGGTCAGAGCGAGAGTCTTTCCGTCCGGCGACGGATCGGCGAAATACTCGTTGGTGTAACGCTCGCCCGACACGATCATCGGAGTTCCGCCGTCGACGCTGACTCGGTAGACGTCGTCCATCCCCGAGACGTCGGCGCTGTTGGAGGAGTAGTAGATCCAGCGGCCGTCTTTCGAGATGGAGTCGAGCGACTCGAATCCATCGTCCCAGGTCAGTCGCCGGAGAGCTCCACTCCGCAGATCGAGCAGGTAGACGTCACCATTGCCGCTGCGGTCGGAGTCGAAGGCGAGAAACTTTCCGTCCGGAGAGTAGAGAGGCCTCGAGTCGGTCGCGGGGCTCGCAACCAGCAGCCGCGCCACGCCTCCTTTCGCCGGGACGGTCCAGATGTCGCCGCCGGCGACGAATGCGATCTCGCTCCCATCGGGAGAGAGGGCCGGCTGGCTCAGTGCAGGTGTGGCCCCGTGCGCGATCGAAGCCGCACACATCGCGAAAGAGACGACGAGAAGCGTGGCGAGTCGTTTCATGAAGCCCCCCATGTTGGATGTCGGATGTCGGATGTTCTTAGATAACAGAAATCAGATACTCGATACCAGATCCGACCTCTCACTTGCGGTTACAATTCGCAGTCGATGAGCTGGATCACGATCGCGATGCTGCTCGCAGGGATCGCTCTCCTGGTCGGAGGGGCAGATCTTCTGGTTCGGGGAGCTTCGCGACTCGCGACGTCGATGGGGATCTCGCCGCTGGTGGTCGGACTGACCGTCGTCGCATACGGAACGAGTGCGCCGGAGCTCGCGGTGAGCATCCACGCGATTCTGGTCGGGCAGGCGGACATCGCGATCGGCAACGTGGTCGGCAGCAACATCGCGAACGTCCTCCTGATCCTCGGCGTTTCCGCGCTCGTCGCGCCGCTCGCCGTCGCGCAGCAGCTGATCCGGCTCGACGTCCCCCTGATGGTACTGATTTCCGGAGTGCTCCTCGGGATGAGCTGGAACGGCGTAGTGTCGCCCCTGGAAGGAGCGATCCTCTTCGCCGGGGCGATCGCGTACACGCTCTTTGCGATCCGCAAGAGCCGCAGCGAGACGAGAGCAGTGAAGGAAGAGTACGAACAGGAGTACGGCGCGTCACCAGCGGAGGAACGCAAGCCGGCGCGTATCGCCACGGATTTCGCGCTCATCGCCGTCGGGATCTTCCTTCTCTGGCTCGGATCGCGCTGGCTGGTGACGGGTGCCACGACGCTGGCGGAGATGTTCCACATCAGCTCTCTGGTGATCGGCCTCACCGTCGTGGCGGTGGGAACCTCCCTTCCGGAGCTCGCGACGTCCGTCGTCGCCGCGGCGCGCGGAGAGCGCGACATCTCGGTCGGCAATGTCGTCGGCTCGAACATCTTCAATATTCTCGCGGTGCTCGGGCTCTCCGCGGCAGTGGTTCCCGGCGGAGTTCACGTCTCCGAGTCCGCCATCGGATTCGACATTCCGGTGATGCTGGTAGTCGCGGTCGCGTGCCTCCCCGTCTTCTTCTCGGGTTCACGGATCGAACGTTGGGAGGGGGCGTTCTTTCTCTTCTACTACGGGGCGTACACGACGTATGTGGTGATGAAGGCGACGGACGCGTCGCGGATGATCCTCTTCGAGCGGGTGATGATCTGGTTCGTTCTCCCGATCACGGCAGTGACGCTCGCGGTGGTGACGATATTCGAGATCAGAAAACGATCCCGTTCGCATCCGGAAGAGTGAGACGGAGTGCTGCCAGGCGGCGACGGCCCACCCAATAAGGATCGATGTTGGCGAATCACCGCCGCCCGTCTGATAGCATCGAAGCCGGAGCTTCCGATCGATCATGTCGGTTCTCACCATCGTTCTGTTCTGTCTGGGGATCGCGGCACTCGTCGCCGGAGCCGATCTTCTCGTACGCGGTGCATCCAGCATCGCGGTCGCAGCAGGAATCTCTCCGCTGGTGGTCGGACTCACCGTAGTGGCGTACGGAACGAGCGCCCCAGAACTCGCAGTGAGCGTCAGTGCCGCACTGGCCGGTCATAGTGATCTGGCGGTCGGCAACGTGGTCGGGAGTAACATCGCCAACATCCTCCTGATCCTCGGGATCTCCGCCGTCGCAGCGCCTCTGGTCGTCCATCAGCAGCTGATTCGCCTCGACGTCCCGCTGATGATCGGCATCTTCGGCGTTCTCTATCTGATGTCGCTCGACGGCGTCCTGTCGAGGATCGACGGGATCGTTCTCGCGATCGGATCGGCGGTCTATACCGTCTTCGCGATACTGAAGAGCCGCCGGGAGACGCGCCGCGTTCGCCAGGAGTACGAGAAGAAATACGGCGAAGCACCCGAGACACCACGGAGACGGCACGCTGGAATCGACCTCCTCCTGATCGCGGCGGGAACGTTCCTCCTCTGGCTGGGAGCCCGCTGGCTGGTCCACTCCGCGACAGTCATCGCCTCTCTCTTCGGGATCAGCCAGCTGGTGATCGGACTGACGGTCGTCGCGGTCGGGACGGGCCTGCCGGAGCTGGCGACGTCGGTGATCGCATCGTTCCGAGGAGAGCGGGACATCTCGGTCGGCAACGTCGTCGGATCCAATATCTTCAACGTTCTGGCAGTACTGGGAGTCACGGCGATGGTCGCTCCCGCAGGCGTCGGCGTACCGGCATCGGCGGTGTCGTTCGACATGCCGGTGATGCTCGCGGTCGCGGTGGCCTGTCTTCCGATCTTCTTCAACGGCTACCGCATCGCGCGCTGGGAAGGAGCGATCTTCGTCTTCTACTACGCCGCGTACGTCGCGTACCTCGTTCTTCAGGCGACGGAACACGACGCACTTCCGATCTTCAGCCGGTCGATGATGACCTTCGTCATTCCGATCACGGTGCTGACCCTGATCGTGGTGACGCTCCGCTCGTTCCGGCGCCAGATCAGGGATCAATCGTGAAACGAGCGTTGACTGTTCTTCTGCTCGGTCTCCTCGTCACGCCGGCTCTCTCCTGCGGCCGGGAGAAACCGCTGCGGGCATCCAGCCGCAAGGAGATCGTGGTCCGCTCGCGTCCGCTCGACCGCGACGCTACCTTCACCATTCTCGGATTACGGCGCGAGGACCGGCGGGACGACCGTCAGACGGGGTGGGACTCGACGTTCCGGGATGAGATCACCGGGACGGAGGAGGGATTCGTGCGTCGCGATTTCACCCTCTCGATCGCGAACCGAACCGACCAGCCGTGGGAGTTCCGTGCAACCATCGAGTACCGCGATCACGAAGGCAACCTGGTTCGGAAACGGGTACTGCGGAAACTCCTGGTTCCTCCCTTTACAGAGAAGAGCTACTCCGGCTATACATTGTTCAGATCACCCGGTGAGGTCCAAGTGAAGAGTCTCGTACACCGTATCGATGACGACGACAGTTTCGCCGATCCGGACGGCTCCACCACGTCTCCTGCGATACCACAGCCCGACGGCTTCTCCCGACAACCCGAGGCTCCGAAACCATGACTTCGATCGAAGCACGATACCGCGCCGCAGCCGCACTGGTGGGCGGTCTGGTCACGGTGGTCTTTCTGATCGTGGTGATCCGGCTCCTGCCGGCGCCTCCACGCGCGGCGCTGAACGCCGGCTCGTCCTTCTCCGCGGAACGCGCGGCACAGATGATGGAGCGGCTGGTTCCCACCGGCGCTCCCCACCCGGTCGGCTCCGCCACCAATCGCGCTCTGAAGGAACGCATCGTCCAGGAGCTGCGCCTGCTCGGGTATCAGCCCCAGATTCAGGAAGCGTTCGTCTGCAACGGCAACGCGGTGTGCGGCGAAGTCGAGAACATATTCGCCCGCCTCCCGGGGCGCGAGTCAGGTCCGGCGGTCCTTCTCGCCGCGCACTACGATTCGGTCGCAGCTGCTCCGGGCGTCGCGGACGATCTTTCGGGCGTGGTCACTCTCCTGGAGAGCGCACGAATCCTCCGAGAGGGCGCGCCTCCGAGAAATCCGGTGGTCTTTCTGTTCGACGATGGAGAAGAAGCGGGGTTGCTCGGTGCGGTGGCGTTCACGCGCCTTCATCCGTGGGCGCGTGAGATCGGCGCGGTCGTGAATCTGGAAGCGCGTGGCACCTCGGGTCCGAGTCTGATGTTCGAGACCAGTCGCGGGAACGGCTGGATCGTCGACACCATGGCGAACGCTCTCGCCCGCCCTGCCACCGGATCTCTCTTCTACCGCATCTACCGCGAGATGCCGAACGACACCGACTTCACCGTCTTCCGACGCGCGGGCATCCCGGGGATGAACTTCGCATTCATCGGCGACCCCTTGCGGTATCACACTCCGCTGGACGATCTCGACCATCTCTCTCGCGGAAGCCTCCAGCAGCAGGGCGACAACGCGCTGGCGATGGTCCGTGCATTCGCGGACGCGGATCTCGATTCGACGCCGCAGACGAGGGAAGTCTGGTTCGATCTCTTCAACAGCATCGTGGTGCACTGGCCGCTGGGGTGGAGCATCGTCATCGCGGGGATCGACATTCTTCTCTTCGTGATCGCGCTCGTCCTCGCGCGGAGACGGCGAACCTTCGGAGCACGAGAGATCGGCGCCGGGAGTGCCGCATGGATCGTCGCCGTGATCCTTCCCGCTCTGGCAGGAGCGGCGGCCGCCTGGCTCCTCGTGCGCAGCGGTGCATTTCCCGCCCAGTGGGTCGCATACCCGCAACCGGCGATCGCGTTCTTCTGGATCGGGGCCGCGTTCTGGAGTCTCGTCTCCGCACGTCTGTTCTTCCGCCTCGCGGGGGTCGACGGGATGATCGGAGGTGCGGCCCTCTGGCTCACCGCGATCGCGTGCGGACTGGCATTCGCGTACCCGGAGGCGAGCTATGTCGCACTGGTGCCTTCGGTCGCGCTGAACCTTTCGCTCCTCGCCGGGTCGGTGCTCTTCCGCGACGCGGACACGGCACAGATGACCGCCGCAGGAATCGGCGGAGTCGCGGCTGCTGCGATCCTCTTTCCGATCGCGTGGCTCACCTGGGATGCGCTCGGTCTGACCGGTGCGGTGTTGAGCGGAATCCTGGTCGCGATCGTCGCGATGACGGTCGCACCTCTGATCGCGGCATCCGGATCGTCATTCCGGCGTGGAGCCCTGATCGTCTCCGGCATCGCTGCTGCGGGCCTGCTGGTGGCTGCGCTTCTCGTCTATCCATGGTCGGTGGCGTCGCCGCAACATCTCAACTTCACCTGGTTCGAGGCCGCCGACGCCGGTGAGTCGCAGTGGATCGTCTCGGGAACCGAGCTTCCTGAGAGCGTCGAGCGCGCGGCCCAATGGAACCAGCCGCCCCTGAATCCTGCGCCGTGGTTCCGCGCCACACCCGAATTCCGGGCTGCAGGCGCGCCGTGGATCGGTCTCCCTCCTCCGCAGATCCGCGTTCTGAACGACGAATCGACAGCGGCTGGAAGAAGCCTCCGACTTCAGGTCACCTCGCCGCGGCATGCGCCGCGCGCCCGAATCTACATCGAAGGTCGTTCCCGGATCGGCTCGATCACTGTGAACGGAGCTCCTCTGCTGCCGCTCTCTTCATCCTACGATCGCTTCATGGATCCCGACTGGATCGGCGTCTTCATCGCAACCATGCCGCCCGACGGTGTGATTCTCGATCTTCTCATCCAGCAGAACGCACCGGTGGATGTCTTCGTGGAAGACGTCTCCTACGGCCTCCCGCCGGATGGGAAACGCCTCCTGCAGCGGCGGCCCGCGTACGCGGCTCCGTCGAACGGAGGCGACCTCTCCATCGTCCGCACCTCCGGCACGATCTGAAAAAAAGGCCGGGCTCGAAGCCCGGCCTTTTCATCAATGACCCGATCGCTCGGCTCAGTAGCCGCCGTAGTTGTCGTAGCCGCGGTTGTCGTATCCGTTACCGACCCAGTTCACGCGGTAGGCGCGGAAGATCCCGCTGCGGCTCCAGTCGCCGGAAAGCTCGACCTGATCGCCGGGGCGGAGATCGAAGCCCGACCGCATGACCACCGTGACGAATCGTCCGGAGATATCGTCGCTGATGACCGCGGTTCCGCGGCGGTAGTCGACGCTCTCGACCACGCCGTGGAGTACACCGGAGGTGTAGACCGGGTCATAGCCGCGGTATCCGCCGATGTCGTACACGTTGATGTAGCCGAGGGGATCGTAGTAGCCACCGAGACGGATGGAAATTCCGACCCGGAAGGGGAAGAGACGGAAACGTGCATCCGGAACGAAGAACGGATAGCGCGAGCCGCCGACCCAGACCCGATAGCCGCCCCGATAGTGCTGGATGCGGTTGACGCGGCCGGAGCCGACCACGAAGCGCCCGTGTGAGCCCCCGTTGTACCCGCGGTCATACGACCGGCGCGAACCGTAGCTGCGATCGTTGGACCCGCGCGAACCATAGTTGCGGTTGTCGTTGCGACCGCGGTTCCACTGACTCGAGCTCTGCGGCGAGCGGTTCTGGTTCTGTCGATCGCCACGCCAGTTGCGGTCGGCTCCGCTGTTGCTGCTGCGATCGTTGCGCGTGATGACACGATCGTTACGATCGTTACGAGTGATGACGCGTGAGTCGCGGGCCGCGTTCCGGCCGCTCGTCGGACGCTGTGACCGCTCCACGCGTGCGCTCGAGCTGCGGTCTGAACGAGTCACCCGAGCACTTTCGCGCACTCCCGCATTGCTGCGCTGAGCCCGCTGCCGCTGATCGGCCTGCACCCGGCTCGTCTGATGCTGGCGTCCCGCGGTACTTGTCCTGTCATGATGACGACTTTCCGCAAAAGCGGACATTCCGAACATCATTGCGAGCGCCATCGCACCTGCGATTTGTACCCGAAAAAAGCCACTTTTCTGCATCCTGACCTCCTGGACTGTGAACGGCCACCATTCTCCATCGCAATCGGCGGGCCATGCGGACGCAGCCATTTCGGAGGGGTCACCACTGTGGTGAGTGATCACGCGCTTCGACGGATCGCTTCGGCGAGCTCGGTCTTGTTCATGCGGCTCCGGCCGGGGATGTCGAGGCGTTGGGCCTCGCGGTACAGCTCTTCGCGCGACTGCTTCTCCAGAGGAGGACCTCCGGTGTTCGAGGCGCGCGCGGCTCGCCGTGCGGGAGCTTTCGCGTCCGACTTGCCGAGGCTCCGGCGAAGGACTTCCATCAGATCGACGACTTCTCCCCCTTCTTCGCTCTCGAGCGTGAGGTCGCTGGTGCGCACCACGTCTTCGTTCTTCTGCTGCTTGCGGACTGCGAGCTGCTGGATTTCTTCTGCGTGGTGGTCGAGGAGCTCCTCGTAGTCGATCTTCTTCGAATGCTTGCGGATCTCCGAATCGATCGCATCGATCTTCTTCTTCGCAACCTTCACCGGATCGGGAAGACCGACCGCGGCGGGACTGCGGATCTCGTCCGCAAATCGGAGCGTCTCCGCGCGGAGGATCCCGTCCTCGGCCATGATCGCGACGAGGTACTCCTTGCCGCGCATCACGAACGTCGCGATTCCGGCGCGTGCGGTTCGCTCCATCGCATCGGCGAGGAGACGATAGGCCGTGGTCGATTCTCCCGCCGGAACGAGAAAGTATGCTCGACGGAAGAAGCGCGGGTCGACGTCAGTCACGGGAACGAATTCGCGCAGGTCGATGTCGCGCGACTTCCTCGGCTCGATCGCTTCGAGCTCCTCGTCCGTGACCAGGACGAACTCTCCCTTTTCCACCTCGTATCCGCGGACGATCTCCTCGTCGTCCAGCTCGCGGTCTTCCTTCTCGCAGAAGTAGTGCCGCTCCACCGGCGTGCCGTCCGGCGCCAGCATCCGCATCGAGACGGCGCGGGCACGGTTGGCCGGAAGGAGGTTGATCGGAACGCTGACCAGACCGAACGTGATCGTTCCGGACCAGAACGGTCGAAACGAGGGAGCTCCTTCAGGCACTCTTCTTCCCCTTTCCGCTTCGCGCGAGGCTCGCCTCCAGCGTCTTCGCCAGCGACGGCTCCTCGGTCGGCTTCGGCCGGAACTTCGTCACCTTCACTTTCCCGCCACGGCGCTTCGTCTCGACGAGCTCCATCACCCGTTCGCGGTACTGGTCGTGGAACTCTTCGGGATGGAAATCCGCGGCGAGCGATTCGACGAGCTGCTGCGCCATATCCCGCTCCCGTTTCTCGATCGCCCGTCCCTGCGGAGCTTCCAGACCGGAGGTCGCGATCACCTGGTCGGCATGGTGGAGCGAGACCAGAACGAGATAGCCGTCTTCGACGCGAAGCGCACCGACGTACTCCTTCTTCCGCATCGTCCAGCGTGCAACACCCTCGCGCCCTTCCTTCGCCAGCGCGGCAGCGAGCGCGAAGTACGCTTCGTCGTCTCCATCCGGACCGAGAAAGTACGGGCGCTCGTACCAGCGATGGTCGATCTCGGACGGATCGACGAAGCGCGTGATCTCGATGTCTTTCGACGGCGCGGGCTCGAGCCTCGCGAGCTCCTCCTCGTCGAGAAGCACGAAGACGCCGCGAGAGACTTCATACGCCTTGCGCACATCCGCGTACGCGACTTCCTTCCCGTTCGACGGATTGATCAGACGCTGCTTCACAGGAGTGCGGTCTTTCCGGTGAAGCAGTCGGAAGTGGACGGTGTGATCCTCGACCGCGGAAAAGAGGCGGACCGGCACGTTCGTCTTCCCGAATCTGATCACCCCTTTCCAGATTGCGCGTGCCGCCACGTCACTCCTCCTCTTCCCGGTGCAGACAGTCGGGGCAGATCACTTCGAGGCTGGTCCGGACGACGCAGATGGGACAGACCGGCGAGTCGCAGAGCTCGCAACGGAGCTCGACTTCGTAGACGTAGCGCGTCCCGCAGAACGGGCACGGCTCCTCTCCGTCTCTCAACCAGTACGGCGATTCCAGACTCGTGCGCGACATAGCCGAAGAGGGAGCAAGAGCCCTGCCGGAACGAGAGTCCGGGCTAGAATGCTGGTCATGGCCCACGAATCCGATCGTCTCTACTTCCGCCAGCTTCTCGCCGGATACGACTTCGCGCGCGATGATCCGATGGCCGCTCAGATGGTGAACTTCTGCTATCTGATCGGCGATCGCGAGACGCGTGAGTGTGTCGTCGTCGATCCCGCCTGGGACGTCGATGGGCTTCTACGGGTCGCGGAGGACGACGGGATGCAGCTCACCGGAGCTCTCGTCACGCACTACCATCCGGATCACGTCGGTGGAGATCTTTTCGGGCACGGAGTGGAGGGACTCGCCGCGCTGATGGAGCGGAAGGCGATCCCGGTTCATTGTCAGAAGGAAGAAGCGCGCGGCGTGCAGATGGTCACCGGACTCTCCGCGTCCGACCTCACCCCGCACGATCCGAGCGACGTCGTCACGGTCGGAGAGGTTCCGATCCAGCTGCTCCATACGCCCGGACACACACCCGGGAGCCAATGCTTCCTCGTCGGAGGAAACCTCGTCGCAGGGGACACGCTTTTCGTGCAGGGGTGTGGCCGCGTCGACTTTCCTGGAGGGGACGCCGAGCAGATGTATCTCACGCTCACACAGAGACTCGCAGCGCTCCCCGACGAGACGGTGCTTTACCCGGGGCACCATTACGGCGACGTGCCGCATTCGACGTTTGCCGAGCAGCGCCGCACGAACTACTGTCTCCGTCCGCGTACGCTCGCCGATTGGCTGACGCTGATGGGTTGACGGGGAGCGTTTCAGGCGGAGGATGCTCCGCTTCTGCCAGCGTCGCGGGTGATGCTACTGTCGCGCATGCGCCGTCATCCGCGCGGCGGATCAGAGGATCGGCTCCCCTCGGCGGCAATCGCACTCCTCGGCAAAAACTCACCGCTCGCCGCTCGTCGCTCATCACTCACCGCTCACCGCTCACCGCTCGTCCCCGAGGGGTGCGGATCCTCCGATCCGCCGCGAAGATCGAGTCGTACGCGATGAAGACGAAGCCTGCGGCCACCGCGGAGCGTCACTGATTCAACCACTCAGCTCCGCTTCTGCGGAAGCCACGGATCCTGCTACTGTCGCGCATGCGCCGCAACTCGTGCGGCGGATCAGAGGATCCGCTCCCCTCGGCGGCGAATCCGCACTCCTCGGCAAAACCTCGTCGCTCACCGCTCACCGCTCGCTCTAATTCGTGCTGCCTTCGTCGTCCTCGCCACGGGTCCACGACGGGAGCGATTCCGGCCGGACCCCGATCGATGCGAGCGCGAGTGTCCAGCTCTCCGCCGGATCCTCCGCAAAGACGATTTTCGGATCGAACGGAGCGATCAGCCAGTCGTTCCGGTTCATCTCCGTCTCGAGCTGCCCGGGCGACCATCCCGCGTACCCCAGCGTCAGCCGGAAGTTCTCCGGCGGATCCGCTCCGAGCCTCGTGATCACGTCTACGTCGTGGCAGAGCATCACGCCACCCGCAACCACGCTGATCGAATCGGCGCTGGCGATCGGGCCGTCGGGAACGAACAGCGCCGTTCCGACCTGCGGCTGCACCGGACCTCCGAACAGCGCCAGCGTCTCCGCGTCGCCGCCCCAAGGAGAGGCGAGCTCGGTGAACAGCCGCTCCAGGGTCAGCTCGATCGGCCGGTTCACGATGATCCCGAGACTCCCGTCCTCCTGATGCTCGAGCATCAGCACCACGCTCCGGTTGAAGAACGGGTCGAGAACCTGCGGCATCGCCACAAGAAAGAACGGCGGCTCGAGTCTGTCAGTGACGTCGTCCATCGGCTCGGGTGGTCAGCAATCTCGCTCCCGCGAACCGGATGCGCTCCACGATCGGTCAGATGGTTTCCCATCGACGGGCGAAGCGCCGCGCGATCGCGAAGAAGAGCGCTGCGCTGAGGATCAGAACCGCGACGTCCGGCAGAAGATTGCCGAGCGGCTCTTCCCGCCAGAAGACCCGCGTGAACCCTTCGATCGCCCAGGAGTTGAAGAAGATCAATCCCACTTTCTGCAGCGCCTCCGGCATCAGGAAGCGCGGAAACATGCTTCCACCGAGAGCGGAGATGGTGAGGACGGTGAGGGTCGAGATCGCCGAGAGCTGCGCGCGGGTGTGACAGAGCGTCGCGAGGAGGAGGCCGAACGCCGATGATGCCACCGCGGTGGTCACCGCCATGATCGCGAATCCGGCGAGATGCCCCGCGAGATCGAGTTGGAACACCAGCGCACCCCAGAGAAACATCACGCAGAGCTGAACCGTGCCGAGGGAGACGAGATAGGCCATCTTTCCGAGAAGCAGACGGCTCATGTTCACATCCGTGGTCAGAACCCTGTCGAGCATTCCGCTCTCTTCCTCCTCCAGCAGCGCGCCTCCGGCGTTGACTGCGGAAAAGAGAAGGAACATCACTCCGATCCCCGCGGCATAGAACGCGATCATCGGATTCTTCTTGTCCGCGCCGAGGATGTCCGTCTGGTGGACCGGGATGAGGAGACCGTTTGCGGACGACGTCTTCTTCGAGCCCGTTGCCGGCTTCGCATCGAGATCCTTCCTCAGCATCTCGAGGTTGTGGTCGAGGCGTGTGCGCTGATCGCTGGTGAGTCCTCCGCTCCACTGGTCGATCTCGCCGATTCCTTCCGCGAGAAACTGGTCGGGAAGCGCGTTGAATGCGCTCTTCTGAAGGAGGCCCGTGACGATCTCCGGTGCGATCGGATCGGAAGTGTCCGCGATGAGCTCGATCTCCTTCCGGCCCGGTTCGGTCGGACCGCTGAAACGGATCGCTCCAGCGAGCGATCCTTTCGGGATCACCAGCGCGACCGGGACGACTCCATTCCGGACCAGCGTCTCCGCGGCCGCGCGATCGAAGGGAACGCCCTTGTCCGGTCCATCCGTTGCGCTCTCCAGCACGGTGAGCGCATCTTCGCTGCGCAGCGCTTCGATCAGCCGGCGCGATTGCGCGCTCTTCTCCTGATCGACGACGGCGATTCTGACTTTCGATGTCGTGTCGCCTCCCCTCGAGCCGAAGATCGACGCGAAGATCGAGAAGAACGCGATCGGGACGACGAAGCTGAGCACCAGCGCGGTGCGGTCGCGACGGAAATTCATCCACGAGGCACGAAAGACGGACCCGATCATTCCCGGAGCTCCTTCCCGGTCAAGTGGAGAAAGACGTCCTGCAGCGACGGCGTCCTCAACGCGAAATCGACGATCTCCACGGAGTCGCGCTCGAGCGACTGCACCAGTCCGAGCATTTCTGCCGGCTCGCGGCAACCGGAAAGCGTCAGCTTCGAGCCGTCGATCTGCACTCCGCGCTCCCGCAGCGCCGCAGCGATCTCCGCCGGCGGCTCGGCGGCACAATCGATCACGAAATCACTCTTCGATCCGATGGTGGCTCCAACCAGTTCGCTGCGGGTTCCGCTGGCGACGATCCGTCCATGGTCGATGATCGCGATCCGATCACAGAGGCGCTCCGCCTCTTCCATGTAGTGAGTGGTGTAGAGGATCGAAACGCCTCCGCCGCGGAGTGACTCGATCATCTCGTAGACCTTCTCCCTCGATTGAGGATCCACTCCTACCGTCGGCTCGTCGAGAAGGAGCACCCGCGGATCGTGAAGAATCCCCACGGCCATATTCAGCCGGCGCTTCATCCCGCCGGAGAGATTCTTCGTCACGTCGCGTGCGCGGTCGGTGAGCGCAGCCCACTCCAGCGCCTGATCGACCTTCGATCCGAGCTGCATGCCGGAGAGGCCCTGGTAGCGTCCGATCACCTCCGCGTTCTCACGGACGGTGAGAAGCGGGTAGAGCGCGATCTCCTGGGGGACGAAGCCGATCTCCCGTCGCAGCGAATGATCCGACGGTGAGATCTCCTTCCCGAAGACGAAGAGCCGCCCCTGGTCCGGCGAGACGCGGCCCATCACCGTACGGACGATGGTGCTCTTCCCCGCTCCGTTCGGGCCGAGCAGACCGAGCACCTCACCACGATGAAGCTCGAGGTCGACCCCGTCGAGAGCCCGGCGCTCACCGAACTCCTTCACCACTCCGGCGAGGCTCAGCGCAATTTCACTCATGATCGTCGAGTCTATACGACAGCATCGCTCCTCAGGTTTCAATCGTCGCGCGCGGCAGATCGATCTCACGGAAGCAGCGCCATCCCGACATTGGTCCGGGTTAGAATCGTCGGATGCGCCGATCGACCCGGAGAATGGTGGTGATGGTCATCGCACTCGCGGTGCTCCTGGTCGTCTCCGCCGTCGTCTATCAGCTCGGGATGAAGAATCTCGAGGGACATCCGCGCGGCTTCTGGCGCGCTCTCGAATTCGCGGCCGAGACTCTGAGCACCACCGGATACGGCGCGGATGCGAGCTGGTCGCATCCGGCGATGGTCATCTTCGTTGTTCTGCTGCAGTTCGTCGGCGTCTTTCTGGTCTTCCTGATCATTCCGATCTTTCTCGTTCCGTTCATGGAGGAGCGTTTCGAACAGCGGCTTCCCCGGCAGATCGGCGAGATCCGCGGCCACGTGGTGGTCTACCGCTACGGACCGGCGGTCGAGACGCTGATCACGCGCCTGCAGCGTCTGAACCGTCCGTTCGTCGTCCTCGAGCTCGATGAGGAAAAGGCGCGCCGGCTGGTCGAGCGGCAGATCAACGTCGTCTTCAGCCGCGGTGACGACGACATGATGCAGGCGTGCCGGCTGCTGGACGCGCGGGCACTCGTCGCGAACGGGCGCGACGAAGAAAATGCGTCGCTCATTCTTCGGGGACGCCAGCTCGGGTTCGCCGGAGACATCTACGCGCTGGTCGAAGAGCCGGTCCATCGCAGGCCGATGGAGCTGGCCGGAGCGAACGCGGTTTACACGCCGCGGCACATCCTGGCTGCGGCGCTCGCGGCGCGGGCGAGCGATCGCATCAGCCCGCGCGTGGCCGGGATCCAGCAGCTCGGTTCACTCGAGATGCGCGAGCTCCGGGTCCAGTCGGGGAGCTCACTGGCGGGGAAGACGATGGCCGAAGCCGCGATCGGTGCTCGTACCGGTGCATCCGTGGTCGGCCAGTGGGTCTCGGGGAAACTTCTCGGACAGCCCACCGGCGAGACGCGAATCGAGCCGCGCTCGATCCTCGTCGTGATCGGCACTCCCGAGGCGCTCGAAGCACTGGAGCGGCTGGCGGAGGGAGCGCAACGCCTCCGGAGAGAGGGGCCCTTCCTCATCGCAGGCTTCGGCGAGGTCGGACAGAAGGTCCACGAGCTCCTCACGGATGCAGGAGAAGAGGTCATCGCGGTCGATCGCGAACAACGGCCCAACGTCACGTTCAGCGGGAACGTTCTCGATCCTTCGGTTCTGGAGAAAGCGGGGATCGCTTCCGCGCAGGCGGTCATTCTCGCTCTCGACAGTGACGATTCGACGCTCTTCGGTACGGTGATCATCCGGGATCTCTCGCCTCACATTCCGGTGATCGCGCGGGTCAACCAGGCCCGCAACATCGACAACATCTATCGCGCAGGCGCCGACTTCGCTCTCTCCATCAGTAACGTGTCGGGACAGATGCTCTCGTGGCGATTGTTCGGCGAAGAAGCGCTCTCGCTGGATGCGCATCTCCGCATCCAACGCATCTCCGGCCGCGAGTTCGTCGGGCGACATCCCTCCGATCTCGCGATCCGCGAGCGGACGCAGTGCTCGGTCGTCGTCGTGGAGCGCGCTCAGAAGCACATCGTCGAGTTCGGACCGGAGTTCGTTTTCGAGGAAAGCGACTCGATCTACATCTGCGGCACCGAGCAGGGCGTGCGCGCATTTCTCGATACATTCGGCATGTCCCGCTCGTGACACGCGTCGCTCCGAGCGCGACGATTCCTTTTCCATCGGACGGGTTCGTCGACGCGTTCTCGCGCAAATTTCCTCGGTTTTTCCTTGATTTTCATCATTTTCAGGAGAATCATAGAGAAAATTGGAGTGAATCGGGTTTTCGATCTGTTGGAGAAATCATGAGCACATTGACCACTCCCACCAAGCGAGCCAAGAAACTCAACGTGACTGAAAAGCGCCTCCAGGAAGCGGCATCGCGGCTTCTTCCCCGGGGCGACTCCCTCGTCAGCACCGAAGTCGACTATCTGCAGCGCCACCTCGGCAACACGGCGACGCAGAAGGACATCGACGATCACGTCATTTCCGTGCGGAACATGCCGTGGTCGCGTCTGATGGGCGACTGAGCGCGCGCGACTCCACGCCGCCCGCTCACTCGATCTCCCGGAATCGTTTCCTGCAGTTGAATCCCCGGACTCTCCGTCAGTTGCAGTGCGTCTCCTCCGGTGGCCGTCCAACCGGACGGGGGTCATGTCTCCAGTTTGAGGATGCGACTCCACCACTTTCATCTGCGCCCGAGGGCGCGAGTGCACTCCCGACGTGGCGGTGTGCCGCCGCAGTGAATCGGAGTCGGAGAAATTGGCGACGGGATCCCGCGCGCGTCTCAGCTTCGCCAGCGGCGGCTGCACTCCGCACAACGCCATTCCCGCACCATCGTGCCGACCAGTGCGTAGAGGACGAGTGCGCTGACGGTCACCCACGGGAGGAGCATCCGCTGCCACATCAGCGTCGCGATCTCGAGCGTCAGGAGAACGGAGAGGAGAACGAAGAGCGTGGCATAGCTGCGCTCGGCCGACCTGGCTCCGCAATTGGGACATGCCGCCTCTGCGCTCGGGGGTCGGTAGCGAACCAGAGTGGCGGAAGGAGTCGACGAGAGCATCGCCGCGGCCGCGCGCGCGTCGGGCCCTCTCACTTTCAGGAGAATCGGCCCCGCCGCCGTTTCTCCGTCGTCGTCGATTGCGCAGCCGATGCCGGAACCTTCGAGCACCGACCTCGCCACGTCCGCCTCGATCAGCTGGTCGTAGGCGGCGACCGTGATCAGCGACTCTTCCATCGTTCTCTATTGTACCCATCTCAACGCGAAATGGCGCCCCCTCTCTCGGCACCATTCACCGATCCGGCATAAGATGAAGGGTCGAGACCGAATCGATCCTTCAGCATCGGAGGGAGTATGAAGGCAGTTCGCTACCACGGCCCGAATCAGACCTTCCGTCTCGAGGACGTTCCCGAGCCGGCCTTACGCGACGATGAAGTCCTCGTCCGCATCCACTCCGCCGGAATGTGCCATACCGAGCTCCATTTCGAATCGGGCCTGTTGAACCTCGGCGTCGCTCCGATCATCATGGGTCACGAGATCGCCGGGACCATCGAGGCGACCGGCGCCACGGCCCGCGACCGGAAGAAGGGAGAGAGGGTTCTCGTCTACTACTACGCCGGATGCGGCACGTGCGAATGGTGCCGCCGCGGCGACGAGAACCTCTGCGGAAATCTCCGCGCCGAATACGGATTTTTTCAGGACGGCGGATACGCCGAGGTGATCGCCGTGCCGGCGCGGAATGCGATTCCTCTTCCGGAGAGTCTCTCGTTCGACGAGGCTGCTCCCATCGGCTGCGCGGTCGCCACCGGTGTACACGCCGCCAATCTCGCCCATCTGCGGGAAGGAGACGTCGCCGTCGTCTACGGCATCGGAGCGGTGGGGTTCGGTCTGGTGCAGATCGCAAAGCTTCGCGGCGCAAAGGTCTTCGGCGTCGGCCGGACCGACGAAAAGCTCGATGTCGCACGTTCGCTCGGCGCCGATCACGTGATCAATTCAGCCGATACCCGCGACGTCGCAGCAGTCGTGCGCCAGCTCACGGGAGGACGCGGAGCGGACGTGGTGTTCGACCTGGTGGGAACATCCGCCACGATGTCATCCGCGGTCGCCATGGTCGCGAAGCGCGGACGGATCATCTTCATCGGCTATTCGGAGGATCCGTTCACCGTCCATCCGATCCAGCTGGTGATCACCGAAGCGACCGTCACCGGATCCGTCGGCAATACGCGCGCCGAGCTCGAGGAGGCGGTGGCGCTGGTCGGCGACGGGAGGGTGAAGACGATCGTCGACTCGACTCTCCCTCTGAACCGGTGGGAAGACGGTCTCGAGTCTCTCCGCGCGGGGAAGGTCAAAGGGAGGGTGATCCTCCATCCGCAGGAATGACTCCGAGCCCGGACTGTCAATGCCCGGTGGTTCGCGGTCCCGATTCGAGCTCGATCAGCCGGTTCACCAACTCGACCTGGCTGTGGGCGTGCGTTCGCTCCAACATGTGATGGACGATGGTCTGGTAGCGGCTTCGTGCGATGTGGAGGCGCACGCAGGTGTCCTGAGGGCTCTCGCCCCGCATCAGGCTCTGGGCCACCGACCGCTCCTGAGGGGTCAGCT
The DNA here is from genome assembly GCA_963741955.1 of uncultured Acidobacteriota bacterium. Classification (GTDB taxonomy): domain Bacteria; phylum Acidobacteriota; class Thermoanaerobaculia; order Gp7-AA8; family Gp7-AA8; genus CAVUKB01. The sequence goes on along the minus strand of CAVUKB010000007.1, from coordinate 167,124 downwards.
TCATCTGCTTGAATTCACGGCTCATCGCGGTTCCTCCTGCCTCGCTTCCGACTCCGTCGGAACGACGTCAAGCATCCTTCCTGACAACAACTTAACTCGCATCTCCTCGTTTTTCCAGCAAACCGGGCCGACTTGAACGACCCGGAAGCGTCGTGTACGCTTCCGCCGGAATCGGGAATCTCCATTGCGAAGCTATCTCGTTTTCAATCTGCTTCTGGCCATCAAGGTGGTCACCCGTCTCTTCTATCGGGTCGACTTCCGGTGGATCGGCTCGCCTCCCCGCGACCGGTGGAAGCGCATCCGGCTGGTCGCCCTGCTCAATCACACCAGTCTCTTCGAGCCGCTGTTCGCTGCGGGCACCCCGAACTCCTTCCTCTGGAGGATCGCCCATCACGGAGTGGTGCCGGCGGCCGAAAAGACGATCGGACGCCCGTTCGTCGGGAAACTCTTCCGCTTCGTGGCACACCACGTCGTCTCGATCACCCGGGAGCGCGACCACACCTGGGCGGCGGTGCTGCAGAAGATCGAGCGGAATTCAATGGTGATCATTCTCCCGGAAGGGCGGATGATGCGGCGCGGCGGCCTCGATTCGCACGGAAATCCGATGACCGTGCGGGGCGGGATCGCGGACATCCTCGAGGCGATGAAGGAAGGCCGGATGCTCCTCGCGTACAGCGGCGGGCTGCATCACGTGCAGGCGCCGGGCGAGAAGCGGGTCGGAGTCTTCAAGACCATCCGCATGAACCTCGAGCTGGTCGACATCGCCGAATACCGGGCCGCCCTCAATGCGGATTCGTCGAGCGAAGAAGACTTCAAGCGCGCGGTGCGGAACGATCTCGAACGGCGGCGCGATCTGAACTGCCCGGCGGACGAAGAGTCGACCTCTCGCGCCGCCACGGCTTAGCCCGATCTCACATTTCGTCTCCACTCGCCCGCGGCCCCTGCCGTCCCTCGCCACCTACCCGGTCTGCCGCAGCTCCTCGGCGATGGTCACGAGAATCCCGACCACGTAGAGGAGTCCGAAGATCGTCTTGTTGTGTCGCGCGAGCCACTCGGGAAGATAGATGTCGAAGTTGTCGCGACGGTCGCCGGTGTACTTTGCCGCGACGTCGGTGAGCGGGCAGCGCATCCCGTTGAAGAGGAGGACGAGGACTTCGCAGAAGACGATTCCGATGAGGATCCATGCGACCGGCAGATTCCGCATCCACGCAAAGGCGGGAATGGCGAGGATCGAACCGGCGAACAGCGCCCACACAACTGTGTGAGCGAGCTTGATCGCGCGAAGCCGTACACGCGCGCGTCTCGACATCGCAACCTCCTCGCGGGCATCGGTAGAGATCGGTTTCCGGAATATCGTGCCGCATGGAACACCAGCCCGACATTCACGAGAAGAGTGTGCGTCCTCACTTCAAGTGCACGAGATACGTGCCGAGAATCTTCTCCGCCCCATCGTCGAACGAGACGATGATCTTCGCCAGCTGGTCGCCGACTCCCATGGCCGTCTCCTTCGGATCGAGCTCTGCCCAGATCGAGAGCGCGATCTCCTCTCCCGGCTCGACCTGTTTCGACCAGGTCGCGAACGCCGGCCGGATCTGGCCTCCGCCGATCGGCTCGACGTCGACTCGGCGGATGAAGAGCATGTGTCCGGAGACGTTTCGAACCCGGACCAGGTAGAGAAAGTCCGTGCTCTCCCGCCGGGTCGACGTCCGCATGGACGCCGCGACATCGAGCCGCGGGTCCTCGGTCGAGTGAGTCCCTGTGGCGCACGAGGCGAGAAGGACCGCCACGGCGGCGATGGCGATTCGGGGTCTGATCAAGCTTCCGTCCCCCGGGAGTCTGCGCAGCAGGACAGTTTCTACCGCGCAGACTCTCCGCCCGGACCTTACCACGTTCGAAGCCCGGAGGGGCATCAGAGGACGGTCGAGCGAGATCGATCGGAACGGCTGGAATCGGCGATCTCTCCGTTCATGCTCCTACAATATTCGAGGCCCTCATTCGTCTTGAAGAGGAGATGGACGACGCGGCGAGCGTGGAGCGTGTGGCATTGGAACAGGACGAGCGGATCTCCGCAGCAGTCGAGCGGGAAGAGTCGCGGCTGCGGGCCTTCATCCGCCGGAGGGTTCTCGATCCGCGTGACGTCGACGACATCCTGCAGGACGTCTTCTACGAGCTGGTGGAAGCGAATCGCCTCGTGATGCCGATCGAGCACGTCACCGGGTGGCTGTTCCGCGTGGCGCGAAACCGCATCACCGATCTTTTCCGGCGGAAGAAGCCGCTGCGTTTCGGCGACGTCGCCTCGTCGGAAGAGGAAGACGAGTCACTGAATGTCGAAGATCTCCTCCCTTCGCCGGACGCCGGACCGGAAGCTCTGTACGTGCGCCACGTCATCCTCGAGGAGCTCGCAGTGGCGATCGGCGAGCTTCCTCCCGAGCAGCGGGAAGTCTTCGTGGCGCACGAGCTGGAGGGGCGGAGCTTCAGAGACATCGCCGCGGAGAGCGGAGTGAACGTGAACACCCTCCTCTCGCGCAAGCGCTACGCCGTACTCCGTCTTCGCGAACGATTACAGAACGTCTACGACGAATTCATCAACCTGTGAGGGACTGGATATGAGACCGAAAGTGAAACGACTGATTTTCATTGCACCGCTGGCGATCGTGGGAATCGCGGCTTTCATCGCCCTCGGCGGCGAAGTGGTGAAGCTGCTATGGAACTGGCTGCTGCCGTCCCTCTTCGGCTTCCATGCGATCACGTTCTGGCAGGCGCTGGGCCTCCTGCTGCTCGCGAGAATCCTGTTCGGTGGAGTCGGACGCGCACATTCACATCACTCCGGCTTCCGCCGCTGGAGGAAGGAACGCTTCGATCGGATGACGCCGGAGGAGCGGGAGCGATTCAAGCAGCGGATGCGCGAGCGTTGGGGCTTCGATCCGGCGGGATCAGAGGATGCGGTGTCGTAGATCTGGCGCCACGCTCGACCGTCGATCCGGACCTGGCCGGGTCAGCGCGAGATGATATCGTCTCGTTCGCGAGAACGCCGCCGCTTCGGCGACTCTCCTCGCGAAACGCGGTGCCGTGAGAATCGACTCCTGGATTCACGCGTGCGGCGCGAACAGGCTCGACTCAGCAGTGCTCCGGATGATGAGGCGAAACGATGGTTGAAGGAAGCGAACGCATGACAGGCGGAGCGATTGTTTCTGCGGATGCGCTGAGAGACGGACTGGACTCGAACGATTCTCTGGTCCTCCTCGATGCACGTACGGATCGCGCGTCGTATGACGCGGGGCATCTTCCGGGCGCCCGCTTCGCGGACAGCGACACGCAGCTCAGCAGCGCCGGTCAGCCTTCGGCGGATCCGGTGCACGGGGGTCGTCATCCCCTTCCGGATCTCGAGCAGTGGTGTCGAACGGTCGGCGAGTGGGGGATCACGCCGTCGACCAACGTAGTGGTCTACGACGACCAGGAGGGGGCGATCGCCGCGACGCGCGCGTGGTGGATGCTGCGAGCGATCGGGCACGAACGTGTCGCCGTCCTAGACGGCGGCCTCGCGTCAGCGGTCGCCGCAGGGATTCCTCTCACCACCGCGTCGCCGGTCGTCTCTCCGCAGCCCCCGTACCCCGCCCGCGGCTGGTCGCTCTCGCTCGTGGACATCGACGCGGTCGATCAGCTGCGTACCGATCCCGCCTGGCGGGTGCTCGATGTCCGGAGCGCTCCGCGGTTCGCGGGGAAGGAGGAGCCGCTCGACCCGATCGCCGGACACATTCCCGGAGCGGTGAATCTCCCGTACCCGGAGAACCTCGCCGGCGGCACATTCAAAGCCCCGGACGAGCTGCGCGCGATGTACGAGAAGCTGCTTGCCGGAACCTCCGCCGATCACCTCGTGGTGCACTGCGGCTCCGGAGTCACGGCGTGTCATACCCTTCTCGCGCTCGAGATCGCCGGGATGCACGGCGCATCGCTCTACGTGGGCGGGTGGAGCGAATGGTGCCGGAGCCCACGCCCGCGTGCGACGGATGAGGAAGGGTGAGCGCGCGGCTCGAATCGCGAACCGCGCCGTTTCATCGCTCGCTCTGCGCTGCCGACGCCACACGCTTCAGCGATGCCAGAAGCTCCGCACCGACGATCGACTGCTGCTTCTCGCGGCTGATCGACGCTTTCCCGTCGAACAGTTGATGCCCATAGTTTCCGAACTGCGAGTGGTTGCCGCCCTCGATCGCGACCCACTTCGTCGTTTCGGGAAGAAGGGAGCGGTTCGCGAGGACCTTCGCCGACGGCGCGACGCCGTCATTCGTCGCATAGATCTTCGTGACCGGCAACTCGATACCCGCGCGTCGCCGGTTGGTTCTGTTCGCGAAGGGACGATTCTCGCCGCTCGCTGCGGGAATGGCAACCCGAGAGAGACAGGCACACCTCTGTCCCACTCGCGCGACTCCCAGCCACTGGGGCTAGTGCCGTAGGCACGATTGAGAGTAGCCCCGGGTGAGGCGCGTAGCGCCGGAACCCGGGGGTTCCGCGCGCGAAGAACAACTCACGTTGCCCTTCACGCAAATCCCGGCGGGCGCGACGCGTGCCTGCGATGCCGGCGCCATCGCGCGAACGAACCCCTGCACGTGGCGTGACCGCCGGAGGCAGGAGACGTCCGGACGAGGACGCTCAACCGCGCATTGGGAAACTATCGCGGCAGCCTGCGTCGGTCGGATCGGAATACTTCATACTGCAGCTCTGACGCTCTTCTCTTACGGAACGCACGCCGGCGTCGTATCACTCGCCCGGAGCGTCAGTAAGCCAAAACTTTGGTTGCCCGACCCCACGAAGCACGCATCCATCCCTCTCGCGCCTCTCCCAGTGCCGTAGGCACGATTGAGAGTAGCCCCGGGTGAGGCGCGTAGCGCCGGAACCCGGGGGTTCCGCGCGCGTACACCCCACACCTCGCTCCTTCACGCAAATCCCGGCGGGCGCGACGCGTGCCTGCGCCGCCCGCGCCACCGCGCGAACGAGATCCTGCACGCGGCGTGACCGCCGGGGTAACGAGACGCGGCGGAACAAGCAAGCGTGTCCGCGCATGGGGAGGCTATCGCCGCAGGCTACGTCTGTCAGTCGGGAATGCCTCATTCTGTGGGGTTGACCCTCCGTGCGGAGCTCCAAAATTGTGGTTGCCCGACCCCACGAATCCGCGCGTGCTCCCACTCGCGCGACTTCCAGGGCCAATGGCACGATTGAGAGTAGCCCCGTGTGAGGCGCTCTGCGCCCGAACCTGCGGCTTCCGCGGCGGCGCCTGAACGCAGAATGGCCCGCGGGCCGGAGAGGTCGCCCGCGGGCCGGGGAGCGTCGGTCGTTCTTCAGCTGAGGAAGAACTCCCGGGTGATCTTCTCCCATTCTTCGTCGGTGAGATGCTCGGTGAAGTCGTCGAGAGCCACTCCGCCGTCCTGCGCCAGTGCTTCCACCGGTCCGGCGGCAAAGAGCCGGAGCTTCGCTGCGGCGTCTTCGAGCCAGCGTCGGGCGAGCGTGCCGCCGAGGAGGTTGCGGAAGTTCGTCTTCGAGTCGGGCGAGTCGACGGTGATCAGCCACCCCTCGCCATAAGGATCCTGATGGAGAAGGTCCGGATTCTCGGCGATGGCGGGATTCACTTCGGAGACCGCGCCTTCGATCGGCGACACGACTGCGACTTCGTGTCCGTTCCGCTCCACGGTGAAGATCTTCTGACCCTGGCGGATCCACTGTCCGGGAGACGGCAGGGTGACCGAAGCGATCTTTCCCGCGATCTTCGTCGCGAAGTCGTCCAGACCGACGCGCACCATCTTCGGGCTCTCACGGAGCGCCCAGGTGTGACCGGGGTGGTAGCGGAGATTGTCGGGGAGGGAGAACCCGCCGACGAAGGCCGGAACGGGTCGAGACTCGGCAGAGGTCTGACGAACGGGCGCGGGGGAGGCGACCGGGATCGGCTGGCGGGTGACGAGATGATCGATCAGGATGATCACGAGGAACATGGCGACGATGAGAAGGACTGTCATTTTCAACCTCCTGGCGGCACCCGTCCGGGACCGCCCATCTGCCCTTCTCTAGCGCAATGGATGTGCCCGAGTTGGCGAAGTGACGAAAAAGTCCGCGATCTTCGACCTAAGTGAAAGCAAACGCTGGAGATGTTTTTTGCGGAAAAACGCTGCATACGTCGATGCGATTCAGAGCCGTTGATGCAAATGACAACAGCAGTTTTCGTAAACGACTACTCAAAAGTGAATCAACGTTCACTAACAGAGTCACTTACGAAGAGGTGATGAGAATCGAACGGCGGTGATGAGAATTGCAGCGGGTCGCAGGGTGTGATTCGCGCATTGCGAAGAAGTGCGGGCGTATTCCTGCTGCACGCGATGAAGGAGCGCGGACTCACCCCACAACCGGCGGTGGCGACGCCGTCGAGGAGCTGACGCAGACTCCTATAGAATAGCCCTCGCCCATGAGCATTCGAATCGTACGGCTCGGATCCCCCCGTCACGCCGGCGAAGGGCTTCGCGTCGGAACCGTCCGCCGCCCTCCGCGCGGAGTTCCGAAGGAGCGCTTCGCGTCCGATGACTGGTACGACGTCTGGCTGCCCCAGCTCGCGCCGGACGCTGATCTGGTCAAGCAGGCCCGCTCCGCGTCGACCGACCGCGACTGGAAGTCCTTCGTCCGCAAGTACCGCTCCGAGATGTCGTCGGCGGACAATGCGCGGCTGATCGCGCTTCTCGCCGCGCTCTCGCATCAGACCAACCTGTCGGTCGGCTGCTACTGCGAGGACGAAGCGCACTGCCACCGCTCGGTACTCCGGGAACTGCTGGCGGACGCCGGCGCCGACGTCGCGTAGGGGCCCGCGCTCCTCGGGGCCCTCACGCACGCGGTCGGATGTTCGGTTGGTGCTGCGTGCGAGGGCGTGCAGGGACGGACGGGCGTCCGCCCCCGCACGATCGAATCGTCTCTTACTTTCCTGCGGGCTTCTTCAGGAGCGACTCGTCGATCTTCGGATTGATCTCGAAGATCTCGATCTCGCCCGTTCCGGCAGGCTCGCCGTTCACGGTGAGGGTGAAGCTCTTCGGGACTTTGACGCCGTCCACCGTCTGCCACGCCGTGTAGTCGGCAGCCTGCTTCGCAGGAGCGCCGCCCATTCCCTGCCCCATCGTCTCCTCGCGGAGGATGGCTCCGCTCTTCGGGTCGATGTACCAGGTGATGGAGTTGCCACCCGCGTCGATCTTCAGCACCTGAGCTTCGACGTCACCGATCTTCTCGGTTCCGTTCGCGGAGAAGCTGAATCCCGGCTGCCCGGCGTTCTTGAGGATGTAGAGCATGTCGCTCCGGATCTCCTTCTGGAGCGCATCCTTCTGCGAGCCGGGCAGATCACGCACACCCATCGGAGTGACCATGAACGCTTCGGCGGGCGAGGACACCATGGTCATGGCACCCATCGGGGTCTGGAGCATCTTCCGGATGGTATCGGGATAGACGACGAGCTGCTGCTGTTCGATCGGCATCTCACCCTGCGGCGTCTTGACGGTGAGTTTCGCGTCGGTGCTGGTGGCTTTGATCGAGGCGAGCTTCGCATCCGTGGCGATGAATCCGCTCACCTTCTTCAGAAGCGTCATTCCGGCGTCGTCAGTCGTCACTGCCTCCGCCTTCGCACCACCGGGCGGAGGAATGGTGATGTCGATGGTCTTCACCGGCCCGAGGGAGGAGAGCGGCTTGTCGAAGTCTTCCGGCTTGCCGACCACCAGTACCGCGAGCTGCCCGTTACGGATGTATTTGTTCGCCGCGCTGAGAACCTCTTCCGGGGTGACCTTTTCGATCCCGGCGCGATAGCGCTCGAGGAAGTCCGGCGGATAGCCGTAGAACTCGAGAGTCATCCGCTCGCGAAGAACCTTCTTCGCCGAATCGAGGAGAAAGATGTACGAGTTGAGGATCGACTCCTTCGCCGTGGCGACCTCGGAGTGCGCGATGGGGCCCTTCTGAAGCGATTCGATCTCGCCGTGGAGAGCGTTGATGGCCTCGATGGTCGATCCGCTCTTGGTCCCCATGGAGATCTGGAACATGCCGGGATGATCGTACGAAGTTCCTACTCCGCCGCCGACGTTGTACGCCAGTCCCTTCTCCGTACGGATGTGGTTCATCAGGCGTCCCGAGAATCCTCCACCGAAGATCTCGTTCATCACCTGGATGGCATAGTAGTCGGGGTTGTTCTTGGTGGTCCCGAGTTCGACGATCTTGATGGTGCTCTGGGTGACGTCTTCCTTCGGAATGAAGTAGATGCCGGGCGCGGCACTCTTGATGATCACGTCCGGCGCCTTCACCTCCGGCCCGCGCTGCCAGTCGGCGAACGCTTTCCGGAGCTTCGCTTCCATCGTCTTCGAGTCGAAGTCGCCGACCACGCCGAGGATGATGTCGTTGGGGTGGACGTAGGCTTTGTGCCATGCGACGAGGTCGTCGCGGGTGACTGCGGCGACGGTGTCGTATTCGGGAACACGCGCATACGGCGAGGCGGAACCGTACGCGAGCTTCGTCGCTTCGCGCGCCGCGATTCCACCGACGTCATCGTTACGACGCGCGATCGAAGTGTTGATCTGGTTCTTCGCCAGGTCGATCTTGTCCTGACGGAACTCCGGGTTGCGGAGGAGGTCCATGAAAACGCTGAACACCGGGTCGAAGTCGCCTTTGAGAGTATCGAACGAGATCGACGTCGAGTCGATGTCGCCGTCGGTCTCCACCTTAGCGGCTCGTGCTTCGAGGAAGTCGTCGAGCTGGTCGCCGGTCTTCGTCGCCGTGCCGCCGGTGCGCCACACTTCGCCGTAGATCCCGATCAGACCCGCCTTATCCGCGGGAACGTCGCGGGACCCTCCCCGCACGATGGCGGTGCCCGAGATCAGCGGCAGCTCGTGATCTTCCTGGAGGAAGACGATCATGCCGTTCGGGAGCTCGATACGCTTCGGCTCCTGGATGCTGATCTGATGAAGTGGTGGGGTCTTGATGTCGTGGTAGTCCTTGACCTGTGCAACGGCGACGGTACCGAAAGCGGCGACGGCCGCAGCGCACGCCAGGACGAGTTTCTTCAGCGATCTCATTCACTGCCTCCCTTCGCCGGTGCGCCGGCCATCTGCGTCGACTGGATCTCCCCGACCGTCCGGTTGGATGGAACGAAGACATCGCTCGCCACGCGGCGGATGTCCTGCGCCGTCACTGCGTCGATCTGGTCGACCTGGCGGAACAGCTCGCGCCAGTCGCCGTAGAGCGCTTGCGCCGTCGCGAGCTGGATCGCGAGTCCCTGGTTGCTGTCGAGCTGCCGGATCAGGTTCGCTTTCGCTCGGGTCTTCACCGCCTGCAACTCGTCGGCCGGAACGTCTTCCGTCTTCAACCGCTCGATCTCTTCGTGAATCGCCTTCCCCATCTCCTCGGGCGCATGTCCCGGCGTCGGAACGGCGAAGAAGGCGAACAGGTTCGGATACTTCTCTCCGGGGAATCCGGAGAAGCCTGCCGCCACTGCCGCGATTTTCTTGTCGCGAACCAGCGAGCGGTAGAGGCGCGAGGTGCGTCCGTTCGACATCAGGTCCTGAATCACGGTGTAAACCGCCGCATCAGGGCTGGTCGCACTTCCCTTGTGGTATCCCTCGACGTAGAACGGCTGCGTCTTTTCGGTGAGAAACACTTCGCGCTCGGCAGTCTGCTTCGGCTCGACGGTGCGAAGGGGCGCCGGCGCCTCCTTGTCCGGGAGCCGGCCGAAGTACTTCGTGATGACTGGCATCACGTCCGCTGCCTTCACGTCTCCGACCAGCGCGACGACCATGTTGGCCGGCACGTAATACTCGTCGAAGAAAGCCTTCGCATCGGTCGCCGAGAACGCGTGAAGATCGGAGCTGAATCCGACCACCGGTCGTCCGTAGGGATGGGCGATGAACGCGACGCCGAGGAACTGCTCGATCAGGCGTCCGATGGGCTGACTCTCCGTGCGCATCCGGCGCTCTTCCGTGACGACGTCGCGCTCCTTGTAGAACTCGCGCATCACCGGATGGAGGAAGCGTTCGGATTCGAGGTAGGCCCAGAGCTCGACCTGATTCGACGGGAGCGAGTAGAAGTACCCGGTCTCGTCAGAGTTGGTGAAGGCGTTCATTCCGACGCCGCCGGCCCGATCGACGATCTTGGCGAATTCGTTCGGAACGACGTATTTCTGCGCCGCGTCGATGGCGGCCTTCCACTCCTTGTCGAGCTGCGCGACTTTCGCGGCGTCGGGATTCTGCGCACGCCGCGCGCGGTCATATGCCTGGTAGGCCTCTTCGACCCTCGCCAGAGCTTTCTTCTCCGCGGGATAATCAGTGGTTCCGATGTTCTCGGAGCCCTTGAATGCCATGTGCTCACCCATGTGAGCGAGTCCGGTGATCCCGAGTTTTTCCTGGGCCGCTCCGGCGTTCACGTGGGTGAAAAACGAAAAGACAGGCGCCTCGGGCCTGTCGAGAATGATGACGGTGAGCCCGTTGTCGAGCTTTTTCAGCGTGATCCGTTTCTCGAACGAGGCGAGGTCCTGCGCCAGCACCGTGCCCGCGAGACCGAGAGCCAGTGCCGCGAGCAGAAAGTAGCGTGTGAGCTGTCGCATTCTTCCTCCATAGCGTGTATTTGAGGCGCATGCTATCAGAAGAAGAAGGCGTGGGACGTTGCGGGTTGCGGGTTGCGGGTTGCGGGAGGATGAGCGAAGGCGGCGAGGGTGCAGCGGACGCGGCGAGGGCGAAACGAATCCGCTCTTCCGTCGTCAGTTGGAGGCGGACCTGCGAAAGGCGTGAAACGCTCAGCGGACTTTCAGCACCTGGCCCGGCCTGATCTCGTTGTCATCCAGTGCGTTGAGACGCTTCAGATCCGCAACGGACGACCCGACGCGCCGTGCGATCTCCCACAGCGTATCGCCGCTGGTGACCGTATAGCTCCGGCTCGGGAGGGTGTGCGTCCGGCGTTCGACGTAGTCGGCATAGCGCTGCGGATAGACGGCCACGTGATAATGCGGCGGGTGATGCTCGCGGGTCGCCTCGAGGAGGCCGTTCCGCTCGAGCGAGAGAAGGGTGCTCTCGATCCAGCTCCGGCAGCGGCGGCGATTGCTGCGCCTGATGTCGACCGCCATGCCGGTCGGATGCACAGAGAGAGGCGAAGCGTTGCGCGGCTGGTCGTCGGCGGGGCGGGTGAGGCTGGTCACGATCAGCTTCTCGCCACACGCATTGTCGTATTGCGTCGCCAGTCGCTGGAGAAAGAGCCGGACCTCTGGGCGGGCATACGGATACGAGACGCCCGCCATTCCGAGATGCGGAGTCGAGTGCACCGGCACGAGAAGACCCGCTCGCACGAAGCGGAGAACGTCGGCGTTGTCCTGGAGGTACGAGTAGTCGTTGCGGTTCGCCGCTGCGTTCTGACGATTCAGTGACGGGCGTGATCCTCTGAGACTCGCTCCCATCAACGGGAACACGAGCATGGCGACGACGGCGGATAGAACGGCGGCTCGAAGCCGCAGCGGCAGGAAGTTCGAATGTCTGTTCTGCGGTGCTCCGGTGTGGCGCGGCATGCTCTCCCCCGCGGCAGGCCGTGTCTGCATCGAGACCTCCCTGACGACGTAATGACGTGTTCTACCCGAACGGACGCTTCTGTTCAGCCGCGAACAACCGCCGATGCCCGGCGAATTCCGACGTTGCGCGCGACTCCGTTCATCGTAACATGATGACATGCGCTGCCGGACGCAGGATTGCGGCGTCACATGCAGCAGCCGATACTCTCTCGAGGAGGAAACCCATGAACGAGACTCTCCGCGTTCCGACGGTCGAAGTGACAGTCCAGATCTCGTATGCGGCGGGAAGAGATCTTTCCGGGTCGATCTTCCTCCCGGCCCTCGCCCACTGGCACGATGGTCCCACCCGGCCGGACGAGTGGATCAATGACGGGCACCTCTTCTTCCCGTTCCTTCCGGATGGGGCGGAGCGCGCGCTGATCCTCAACAAACGGCAGATCATCGTGGTCACTTTTTCCACGACCGCGACTGCAGGTCTGGAACTCCCTCAGCAGGTCGGGCTCCTCCGTCCGGTACGGGTCGACTGCGGGACGGCGGTAGTCGAGGGGATGGTGAGCATCGACATGCCTCCCGGTCAGAGCCGCACTCTCGATTTCGTGAATCGGACCGACCAGCCTTTTCTTCCGGTCTGGAGTGGCGACCGTTTTCACCTGGTGCAAAAGAAACGAATCATCGAGATCTCGGATCCGAAGGAGGACTGATTGTCACTCGAAATACTGCTGCGGGAGACGGCGAAGGCCGGAGGACGCGAGCTTCGCCTGATCCCCGGCCGGAAGCTGATCATCGTCACCCCGAATGGCGAGAGGGAGGTCCAGGGCCCCGAGCAGACTCCGGCGACAATTCAGCAGTTGATCGGCCCCGTCGTCACGCCCGCCGCGCGTGAAGCGCTGAGCGGCGGTCGCGCGGAGTGGTCGATCCGTCACAACGAGCTCGGGCCGGTTCGCGTCGTTCTCGAGATCCGTGACGGCGCTCCTCTGGCGTCTCTGACGATCGGGGAAGCCACCACCGCGCAGCCTGCAGCCCCCGTTTCTCCGGGTGTCGCGGCGACCCGCGGCGGCTCCGCGACCGCGGAGATGGATGCCCTCTTCCGGCAGATGGTCGAGATGGGCGCGTCGGACCTCCACCTCTGCGTCGGGTCGCCTCCCCTGGTGCGGCACGATGGCGAGATCAAACCACTCCCCGGTTCGAGTGTCCTCTCGGCCGACGATACCCGCCGGATTCTGATCCCCATCGCCCCGGTGCGGAACCGTGAGCAATTCGAGGCCGAGCACGACACCGACTTCGCGTACGAGATCGACGGTCTCGCCCGTTTCCGCTGCAACTTCTTCTTCGACCGGAAAGGAATGGGAGGAGTCTTCCGGGTGATCCCGAGCAGGATCATGACCGCGGAAGAGATGGGGCTCTCGAAGGAGATCCTCGCTCTCACCCAGATGCCGAAGGGCCTCGTGCTGCTGACCGGTCCGACCGGATCGGGAAAGTCGACCACGCTCTGTGCACTGATCGACTACATCAACAGAACCCGCAACGATCACATCATCACCATCGAGGATCCGATCGAGTTCGTGCACGACAACAAGCAGTGCCTGATCAACCAGCGACAGGTGGGCGAGCACACCGGATCGTTCAAGACCGCGCTGCGAGCCGCTCTTCGCGAGGATCCGGACATCGTCCTGGTCGGTGAGATGCGCGATCTCGAAACGGTGGCCATCGCGATCGAGACCGCCGAGACCGGACACCTCGTGTTCGGAACTCTCCACACGTCGTCCGCCGCATCGACGGTCGATCGGATCATCGACCAGTTCCCCGCCGACCGGCAGGATCAGATCCGGGTGATGCTCGCGGAGAGTCTGAAAGGGGTGATCAGCCAGATTCTCTGCAAGAAGAAGGGGGGAGGTCGCGTTCCCGCACTGGAAGTCATGATCGGAATCCCTTCCATCTCGAACCTGATCCGCGAAGCGAAGATCTTCCAGATCCCATCCCTGATGCAGACCGGAAAGAAGTACGGGATGTGCCTGATGAACGAGAGCCTCACGGATCTGGTGCGGAAGAAGATCGTCGAACCGGAGGAGGCGTACGCGAAAGCGGTGGACAAAGCGGGACTCATCGCGTCGTTCAACCGGGCCGGTCTCGACATGTCGTGGCTGCCGTCCGATGCAGCGAAGGCGGGGGCCGCGTAATCCAGACTACGCGGACGCGGGTACAGACGGAATGATCACTGCGGCGACGGCGCCGCGTCCGTCCGGAGCCCACCCCGGCAGAGCTGTTCGGCCTCTTTGATCGACCTGCCGGCGGCGTCCGTGTTCCCGCTCGTCTTTTCGGCCTCCCTGAAGGATCCGATCGCCCCGAGGCAGTCGCCCCGCGCGAGCTGGATGTGCCCAAGGGTGTCGAACATCACGTCCGGATCGGGACCGGGAAGAGTCGCCGCGAGCCTCGCCAGAGGCTCCGCCTCGTCGTAGCGCTTCTGCTCGTAGAGGAGCCACGCGAGATTGTTCAGCGCGTCGCGATCGGCGGGGTCGATCGCCAGGGCGCGCCTGTACGCCTCCTCCGCCTCGGTCGAAGCGTGCGCTTCGCGCTGGGCATTCGCGAGATTCGTCCAGAGAAGCGCGTCGCGCGGACGCTCGGCCAGAAGACTCTGGTAGACGAGAATCGCCGCGTCGGGATTTCCCGCCTCCTCGAGTGCGACGGCCTTTCTCAGTTCCGCATGGTAAGAGCGGGGAGCATGCGGCGTGCGGTCCAGCAGAATGGTCGCGTATCCCGCTCCTTTCCACGCCCGCTCGATCCGGTCGAAATCGATCCACCGGAGGCGGCCGTCGCCGAACTGCGTGCGGATCAGCCCTCGTGACGGATCGACGCCGTCGACCACGATGTAGTGGTACAGATCGGTCGCCGCTCCGGGAACGTCGAGAATCCGGAGCATCAGAATCACCGGCTGCTGCTTCGCGACCGCGTCGGTCACCAGCGTGCGATCTCCGCGGACGAGCTCCGCGCCGAATCCCCTCTTGCGAGCGGCCAGAAGGAGATCGACCGAGACCACCCCTCCATGACGTCCGCGGTCGAGGCTCCGGATCAGCTCTTCCTCCGTCGCCTTGCTGCCGTAAAAATCGAGGACGGTGGCGAGAGCGGCGGCGCCGCAGGTGTTGTCGCCCCAGGTACGAACGGGTACCGACTGGATCACCCGAGCGTCGGCCGACGGGCGTTGCCCGGCCGGGCGAAGAGTGACGCAGCCGGAGACGACGATCGAAGCTGCGAGTACCGCGAGTGTGGCGATCCTGTGGGTTGACTTCAAGACCTGACCCCCATTATGAATGCGGGCGCCCAGCTGCGGCGCCCGTTTCGGCGAAAGGAAAGGTTCCTAGTTCAGGAGAACGACCAGCAGAAGGGCGGCCAGGGCTCCGATTCCGATCCACATCCATTCAGACTGAGTCAGACCGGCGGCCTGAATCTGCTGGATGTTGCCCGACAGCTCGTGGAGATCCTGATCCGAGAGCTGCGCCAGCCTCTGGTTGACCTGATCCTTCGTGAATCCCTGATTCTGGAGCGCCTGGGTGACACCATCGATCTGGAGCACGCCATGGACGACGTTCAGATCGGCGGATCGCTGCGCGATACTCTGGTCGGGAGCGGTCTTCGACGGAACCGGTCCGGCGAAGAGCGGCACCGACACGACCATTGCCAGTACGGCGAAAATCATCGGGATCAGACGTTGAAACGGACTTCTCTGCACTGTGTACCTCCTGTCATACGACCGCCCTTCGGCGGTTCACGCTACGCCGATCCGAAATGGATCGGCTCCTGCGGGATGTGACAAAGCAAGGCCGCTGCCACGGGGTCAGGGCACGCGTCCGGCAGAGATCGCAATCGTCCACACTCCCGCTCGCTCAGGCGTTACATTGTGGAGATGAAGAAGCGAGACTGGCGACCGTCACCCGCGGAGTTCGAGAAGATCGTGGAAGAGGCGCTGGACGAGCTCCCCGAAGAGATCGGCGACCTCCTCGAAAACATCGTGGTGGTCATCGAAGAGGAGCCATCACGCGATGACCGCGACGGAATGGGCGACGAAGAGCTCCTCGGCATCTACCGCGGCGTTCCCCGCACCGAACGCTCGTTCGAAGAGCTTCCGATGCTCCCCGATCAGATCGCGATCTTCCGCCGTCCGATCCTCCGCTGCTGCAGCTCACGAGAGGAAGCGGTGGCCGAGATCCGCGATACGGTCATCCACGAGATCGGACACTTCTTCGGGCTGGAAGACGACGAGATGCCGTTCTGAAAGGCCGCTCGCGGCTTGTCGAGACCTGCCCCCGCGCTGGCTCAGGCGGCCAGTGACTTCAGCTCCGCGAGGATCGACTGGAGTGCCTTCTTCGCGTCCATGAAGAGCATCATGGTGTTCGGATACTCGAAGAGCTCGTTCTTGACGTTCGCGAATCCGGCGCCGAGAGAGCGCTTGATCACGATCACCGAGCGCGCGTTGTAGACCTGGAGAATCGGCATTCCGGCGATGGGGCTCTTCGGATCTTTCTCCGCCGCGGGATTCACGACGTCGTTCGCTCCGATCACCACCGCCACGTCCGCGTTCTTGAACTCCGCGTTCGCCTCATCCATCTCCAGCAGACGTTCGTACGGTACTTTCGCCTCGGCCAGAAGGACGTTCATGTGTCCCGGCATGCGTCCGGCGACCGGGTGGATCGCATACGCGACCTTCGCTCCGTGACGCTCCAGAACGTCTTCGATCTCCTTGACCGCGTGCTGTGCCTGCGCAACGGCGAGACCGTAGCCGGGCACGAACAGAACGCTCTCCGCTCCGTCGAGGAGCATCGCTGCCTCTTCGGGACCGACCGAACGAACCGGACCGTACTCCGAGCCCGGTCCACCGGTCGACTCGGTCACCGCTCCGAATCCGCCGAAGACCACGTTCACCAGTGAGCGGTTCATCGCCACGCACATGATCTTGGTCAGGATCAATCCCGACGCACCGACCAGAGCACCGGCGACGATCAGCATCGCGTTGTTGATCACGAAACCGGTCATCGCCGCAGCGATGCCCGAATAGGAGTTGAGGAGGGAGATGACCACCGGCATGTCTGCGCCGCCGATGGGGATGACCAGCATCACTCCGAGCAGCAGCGAGACGCCGAGGACGATCCACGCATAGAGCGCGATCTGACCCGGATCGACGATGGTGAACGCGAAGTAGGTCCCGAGGCCGAGCGCGGCGAGGAAGAGGATCGCGTTCATCACGTGGCGGCCGGGAAGGAGAATCGGTTCGCCGCGCACGCGTCCCTGGAGCTTGAGGTACGCCACCACGCTTCCGCTGAGCGTCACTCCTCCGACCAGGATCGAAAGAACGACGGTGAAGGCGGACGCCCCGCCGATCTCGGCATTGACGGTGGAGAGGACGTGGCGCTCGAGGACGTCGAGATAGACCGTGGAGATGGCGACGAGCGCCGACGCGCCTCCGCCGAAGCCGTTGAAGAGCGCGACCATCTCCGGCATCTCGGTCATCTGGACTTTCAGGGCGCCCCAGGTTCCGATGGCGGTTCCGACCACCAGCCCGATCAGGATCCAGCGGTAGTCGACCAGTCCGATCTCGAGCAGCGTGGCGACGAGCGCGATCAGCATCGCCAGGGCGGAGATCCCGTTCCCGCGACGTGCATCGCGAACCTTGGTCAGACCCTTCAGTCCGAAGATGAAGAGAGCCGCGGAGATCAGATAGAGGAGCTCGATGATGTTTCTGCTTACGATCGGGTGCATTAGTCCTTCCGCCGGAACATCTTCAGCATTCGGTCAGTCACGAGATAGCCACCGACCACATTGATGGTCGCGAACGCGATCGCGATGCATCCGAGAATATTGCTCACGGTCACCGCCCCGCCGTGTGCGGCGACGAGGGATCCGACGATGGTGATTCCCGAGATTGCATTCGCGCCCGACATGAGCGGGGTGTGGAGGGTCGGGGGCACTTTGGTGATGACTTCGAAGCCGACGAACATCGCCAGCACGAAGAGGTAGATTCCGATCAGTAACGGTCCCATCAGTGTCCTCCTCCGAGCATCTCCGCGGTGGGCCCGTGCTTCACTTCACCGCCGTGGGTGAGGAGCGTCCCTTTGGTGACGTCGTCTTCGAGATCGATCTCGAGCCGTCCCTCTTTGAGGAGGTTCAGCAGGAGCGCCTGTACGTTCCGGGCGTAGAGAATGCTCGCATCTTCTGCCATCGTCGCAGCGAGGTTCGAAAATCCGAGGATCGTCACTCCGTTGTGATCGACTTCGCGATCCGGCTGCGAGAGCTCGCAGTTTCCGCCCGACTCGACGGCGAGATCGACGACGATCGACCCCGGACGCATTCCGTCGACCATGTCCGCAGTCACCAGGACCGGAGCCTTCTTTCCAGGAATCTGCGCGGTGGTGATCACGACGTCCGCGATTGCGACGTGGCGCTTGACGATCTCACGCTGCTGGCGGAGGAACTCCTCGCCCATCTCGCGCGCGTATCCGCCGCTCCCTTCACCACTTTCCTGCATCGGCAGCTCGATGAAGCGGCCTCCGAGCGATTCGACCTGCTCTTTGACTGCGGGACGAATGTCGGAGACTTCGACCACCGCGCCGAGACGTTTCGCGGTCGCCAGTGCCTGCAGACCCGCCACCCCCGCTCCCATGATCACCACTTTCGCGGGAGGAATGGTTCCGGCCGCGGTCATGAGCAGCGGGAAGTACTTGCCGAGCCGTCCGGCAGCGATGAGCACGGCCTTGTATCCGGCGATGCTGGCCTGAGACGAGAGCGCATCCATGGTCTGGGCTCGGGTGATGCGCGGGACCAGTTCCATCGAGAAGCTGGTGATCTTCGATGCGGCGAGCCGCCGGACCAGATCGTGCTCGCGATGCGGCGCGAGGAAGGCGATCAGAACGGCGCCCTCCTTCATGGAGCCGGCGAGATCGGGGGAGGGTGCGGCAACTGCGGCGACCGCGTCCGCGCTCTTCCAGCCGTCGCCCGCAACGGAGACGATGGACGCGCCGGCCTTCTCGTATTGAGCATCGGAGAAGTGGGACGCCATCCCGGCGTGGCTCTCGACCGTGACCTCCAGCCCTTCCTTCACCAGGCGCTTCACGGTTTCGGGAACGACGGCGACACGGGTTTCGGGCGGGTTCTCTTTCGGTACGAAGAGTTTCACCATCGCGGGACATTCTATCGGAGAAACGGGGTCCGGTTCCAAATCACGACCGAAAGCGGGCGGCATTCGCGTGTCCGTGTCCGTGTCGGTGGCGGTGAGGTCACCGATCCCGAACACCCGTCGGAGCGTGTTTCCGGGATCGAGGGCCTGCCGAGAGAGAACGGCGCGTTAAACTGATGACCTGCCCCCCGGAGTTTCACACCATGCGGAGTCGGGCCTCGGGTGTTCTCACAATCCTGCCGGCTGCTCCGGCGTCTCGACAAGCTCGAATCGCTCCAGCAGCGGTCCCGGACCTTCGTCGTCGAGCATGGAGAGGGCACGCTCGACGACGCTGCGGCGCAGCTGCCGGGAAGGTGGATCGCCGAGCGGGTATCCGTGGCGGAACGGAACCCAGAGACCACGAGGCGGCCGTACCTTCTCTGCGATCTCCATCAGCAGCTGGATGGCGACGGTGGGAATTCCGGAGCGCTCGATCTCCGCGGCGATCAGACCGACCGTCTGGGTGCACATCGGTCAGACCGGAACCAGGAGGACGGCATCCACCGAGTCGGTGTGAAGAAGCTCCGTCACCCGGGGGGCGGTCTCCCGAAGCATCCGTCCCGGAGCGGTGATCGATCCCATCATGCTGACGTGCCGCGGAGCGACTGCTCCGATCGACCCTTCCTGCGCGAGCTCGTGCAGCGTCTCGAGCGGAAACGCGAGATCGGGCTCTTCCCGAATTCCGCTGTGGTCGAACGAACGGCTCCGGTGCGTCTCCATCAGGAGGTGAGGATCCGTTGCGGCCGGAATCTCGCGGAAGCTCCAGTCACCTCCTTTCACCGAATCGTCGAAAGGCTTCTGCCCCGGGAGGACGAAGCCGGCGCTCGACACGATCGCGACACGGGCCCGAGAGAGAGGGAGACGCAACGCGATCCAGGGAACCGGATCGACCACTCTCCAGCGGTAGGTGCGGAGAAACAACGACATCTTCCAGGAGAACTCGTCGAGACTTCCCATGTCAGGCCTTCCAGCCGCTGCTCCGTTCCTTCTTGATCCCGCCGCGGCGCTTCTTCGCTTCGAGCCGCTGCTCGACCGCCGCCTTCGGCTTGCGGGTCTTCTTTCGCCGCTTCCGTTCTTTCAACGCGTCGCGCAGGAGCTCGCCGAAGCGAAGCATTGCCGCCTCCCGGTTCGCGAGCTGGGTCCGGAACGCCTGAGCGGAGATCTGGAGCACGCCATCATTGCTGATCCGGTTCTTCAGACGCGCGAGAATCTTCTCACGCTGCTCATCCGAGAGCGAGGGAGAGTGCGCGACGTCGAACTCGAGCGTGATGCGCGAGCTGACCTTGTTGACGTTCTGCCCGCCGGGTCCGCTGCTGCGGGTCGCCGTCAGCCGGATCTCGCTCTCCGGAATCGTCAGCTCCTCATTGATCTCGATCATCGGCGGCTCCAAATTCGGGAATCCCGGAGAAAACTTCGATCGCTTTGCGAAACGGGTACCCGCCGCGCTCGCTTCGCTCGAGCCGTTCGGGTCGCACCCTGCACCACCGGTTCACGTGCTGACCCATTCCGGAGTCCATTTTCGGAGTTTTCGGGTTCTTTTTGACCCACATCAACTTTCGATATAGACGAATGCTCCATGTTTTCAATAACTTACGTGAATTATTACAAAATGGCAAGCACCTTGCCTCTAGGCGGCCCGGCCTTGAGAACTTTTTTGTAACGAAAAGGAGTCCTGATGAAACGTGTGTACCTGTTAGTCCTCGTCTTTCTTCTTGCCGCCTCTCTGGCAATCGCCGGCACGGGGCCCAACGAAAAGTCCGACTCTCACAGCGGACGCTTCTTTCTCACCGGAAACCTCGGTGACCTCGGCGGCGGCGATCCCGGAATGGCTGCGGCCAGGTTCCTCAAGGGTCACGGCAGCTACTTCAACGCGGCCGGATCCGAAGACCACAGTGTGAAGTCGGTCAAGACCGACGCACTCGGTCAGATCCACATCAAGCTCCAGGAAAAGCTCCGCGGGCTTCCGGTGGTCGGCGCCGAGATGATCGTACACGCCGACGCGACCAGTGGAAAAGTTCACGCGGTCAACGGACGTTTCGTTGCCGACCGCGACGTTCCGCGCCACGCGTCGGTCAGGGCCGATGACGCTCTTGCGCGCGTCGCGCACGACATGAATGTCCCGTTCTGGGTGATTCTCGACTCTCCCCAGCTGACCTATGTGGTCAACGAAAAGGGGACGCTGTTCCTCGCGTGGTCCGCCACCGTCAGCTACACCGACGACGACGGCGAACAGATCGATCGCGTCTTCGCAGATGCGACGACGGGTGACCTCGTCTACCGTCAGCCGAAGATCTACCGCGCCCTGAACCGCCGGACGTACTCGTGCAACAACGGGACGTCCCTCCCCGGCACCCTGCGCATCACCGAGGGTGGCTCGCTGACCGGCGATGCGGCAATCGACAGCGCGCACACCAATGCGGGAGTGACCTACAACTTCTACAAGAGCAACTTCAATCGCGATTCATACAACGGCTCGGGCGCGACGATGACTTCCAGCGCGCACTACAGCAGCCGGTACAACAACGCCTACTGGAACGGTTCGCAGATGGTGTACGGCGACGGGGACGGAACGACGTTCATCCCGCTGTCGGAAGGACTCGACGTCGTCGCTCACGAGCTGACGCACGCGGTCACCGAGAACGAAGCCAACCTCACCTACTCGAATGAATCGGGCGCACTCAACGAAGCGTGGTCCGACATCATGGGCGCTTCGACCGAAGCGTGGAACGCCGGCGGAGTGAGCTCCAATACCTGGAAGATCGGCGAAGCGGTCTACACCCCCGGAACATCGGGCGACGCACTCCGCTACATGAACAACCCGACCCAGGACGGCAGCTCGTACGACTACTATCCCGAGCGCTACACGGGAAGCAGCGACAACGGTGGCGTTCACTCGAACTCCGGTATCGCGAATCTCGCGTACTACCTCCTTTCCCAGGGTGGAACGCACCCGCGCAACAAGACCAGCGTGGTCGTTCCCGCGATCGGCATCGCCAAGGCCGAACAGATCTTCTACCGCGCACTGACCACGTACATGACGTCGTCCACGAACTTCCAGGGCGCGCGTAACGCGACGGCGCAGGCCGCGACCGATCTCTACGGAGCAACCGAAGCAGCGGCCGTCCAGAAGGCCTGGGACGCAGTCGGCGTTCCCGGCGGCACCGGCGGCGGCGGTGGCGGTGGCGTGACCACGCTCTCGAACGGGCAGACCGTATCGAACCTTTCCGGCTCGACCGGATCGTGGGCCTACTACAAGATCACCGTCCCCTCGGGACAGAGCAGCCTGGTGGTCAAGATCTCGGGCGGAAGCGGCGACTGCGATCTGTACGTCAAATTCGGCTCGCAGCCTTCGAGCAGCAGCTACGATTATCGCCCCTACCTGAACGGGAACAACGAGACGGTGAACGTCAGCAACCCCTCCGCGGGTGACTGGTACATCGGACTCAACGCCTACGCGTCATACTCCGGCGTCTCCCTCCAGGCGACCTATGCGTCGTCCGGTGGCGGTGGTGGCGGCGGCACGTGCACCAATTACAACGGATCCCTCTCCGGGACCGGTTCGACTCAGTACCAGCCGAACGGCACGTACTACCACAGTTCAACCTCCGGAACCCACAAGGGGACGCTGACCGGGCCCTCCTCGGGCGCGGACTTCGATCTCTATCTTCTCAAGTGGAACGGATCGAGCTGGTCGACCGTGGCCCGCTCGGAGAGCTCGACCGCCAACGAGAGCATCACCTACAGTGGCACCTCCGGCTATTACATGTGGAAGGTCTACTCGTACAGCGGAAGCGGGTCGTACTCGCTCTGCATCAGCCATCCGTAAGAGGCTCTGCTCTCTTCACTCAGGGCCCGCCGCGCGACGCGGCGGGCCTTTCTTTTTGCGTTGCGGGTTGCGACCGGGATTTCTCTCGCTGCTTCGCCGCTATCTCCGCATCCAGGGAGGCTTCTGCCGGGAGATCTTCCGGAACACGGGGCACGTCTCGTCGTGTGCACCGGGGAGATAGCCGGTGCTGATCAGGAACTCACCCGTGATCTCGCCTCCGGTGAACCGGAACGTCTTCCGGAAGAGCTTCACCCACTCGTCTTTCCCGAGCGGATGGTGCTGATCGAGCCACTGCGCGAACGAGCCGTACTGGTCCTGAATCGCCACCACCCGGCGGGCATTCTCGATCGCGGCGTCGACTTTCAGCCGGTTGCGGATGATCGACGGATCGGAAAGGAGGCGTTTCCGGTCGCGAGCCCCGAAACGTGCGACGCGTTTCGGCTGGAAGCCGGCGTATGCCTTCCGGAACCCTTCACGTTTCTTGAGGATGGTGAGCCACGAGAGCCCGGCCTGATTGATCTCGAGCACCAGGCGCTCGAAGAGCGCGATCTCGTCCCGGGTCGGAAAGCCGTACTCTTCATCATGGTAGGGGGCATGCCAGGGGTGTCCTTTGGCGGCGTCGCAGTAGCTCATGGGTGCGTTACGTTACCCGATTTTCCCGGCGAACGACGAATCGGAGACGGCTGCGCTGCTGCGGAGGAGAAGGGCAGGACGAGTCGCGTCGCCGGACTCACCGCGACCGGCAATCCACAACCTTGTATCCTTCCTGCATGCGCCGGATCGTGATCATCGCTCTCGCGCTCGCTCTCTGCTCGTGCGGCCGGAGCGAGTCGGGCACTCAGATCACCATCTCCGGCAGCGCAGTGGGGAAGGAAGCCGATCTCCTTCGCACTCAGATCGCGCGATTCGAACGACTCCATCGCGGAATTCACGTCGAGATCCAGCCGACTCCGGACGACGCGACGCAACGCCACCAGCTTTTCGTGCAGTGGCTCAACGCGCGCGTGGGACGTCCCGACGTCCTGCAGCTCGACATCGTCTGGACTCCGGAGTTCGCCGCCGCCGGATGGATCCTTCCGCTCGATCGCTTCCGTCCGGAGAGCGGCGACTTCTTCCCCGCTACGCTGACCGCGAACCGCTGGCGCGGCACGCTGTACGCCGTTCCCTGGTTCGTCGACGTGGGGATGATCTACCGGCGCACCGATCTCATCCCCTCGGTCCCCGAATCGCTCGACGCACTCGCCGCTGCGGCGCGCGGGGCGCAGTCCGCGTCGGTTCCCTGCGGTATCGGATGGGAGGGCGCCCGGTACGAAGGTCTGGTGACGGTCTTCGTCGAATATCTCGGCGCGTTCGGCGGCACGATTCTCGACGACGACGGGAACGTGACCGTCGATTCCCCCGCCGGGATCCGCGCGCTCGAGTTCATGCGCGACGAGATCACGCGCTGGCACATCGCACCGGAAGAGGTTCTCACCTGGCACGAGGAAGAGGCACGTTTCGCGTTTCAGAACGGCCGTTGCGCGATGATGCGTAACTGGCCGTACGCGTGGAGCCTCCTCTCCGACCGGGAAAAGTCGAGCGTCGCCGGCCGCTTCGCGGTCATGCCTCTTCCCGCCGCTCCCGGCGGACACGCGACCTCCGCACTCGGAGGGTCGGAGCTCGCGATCAACAGCGCGTCGCCTCATCCCGATGCTGCCTGGACTCTGGTCTCGTATCTCACCGCTCCCGAGCAGATGCTCGAGCGTGCATCGGTGGTCGGCCAGATTCCCGCGAGACGCTCGCTCTTCTCCGACCCGCGACTCCGCGAGGCGCTCGGCCCCTCTCCGGAGATGCTCCTTCCGGTGGTCGATGCGGCGGTCCCCCGTCCGGTCACTCCGATCTACTCGCAGCTCTCCGACGTTCTCCAGATCCATCTTCACCGCGCTCTCTCGGGACAATCGAGACCCGGCGACGCACTGCGGGCTGCGGCCGCGAAGATGCGACAGATCATCCGGCGGTCCGGTCTGGCGAGTGCGGACCCACCGGGGGGTCATGTCTCCAGCGCAGTGAGCGAGGTCCGCTGATGCGATCCCGAGACCGTCGTGCGGCCTGGATGTTCGTCTCTCCGGCAGTGGGAGTGATCGCGCTGGTCGCACTCTTCCCGCTCGCCTGGACGGTGTGGGAGTCGTTCCATCACCACGATCTCCGGATGCCGTGGCTCGGGCGGCCGTTCGTCGGGCTCGCGAACTACGTCGAGATTCTGTCCGATCCACGCTTCGTCGCCGCGCTCATGCACACGCTCGTCTTCACCGTCATCTCCGTGGCTCTGGAGCTCGTGCTCGGTCTCGCCCTCGCGATCTCCCTCAACCGCGTTTTCCGCGGAAGGGGGGTGATCCGCGCAGCGACGCTGGTGCCTTGGGCGATCCCGACCGTCGTCGCCGGACTCCTCTGGCGTTTCATGTTCCAGTCGGGAGGGATCGTCGATCGTCTCGTGCTCGACACCGGCCTCGTCGCGAAGGCTCCGGTCTGGTTCAGCCATCCGATTGCCGCGTGGGTTCCCCTCATTCTCGCGGACGTCTGGAAGACGACCCCGTTCGTCGCGCTGCTCCTCCTGGCGGGACTGCAGGGAATCCCGGCCGAAGTGTGGGAGGCGGCCGCAGTGGACGGGGCCGGCGCGGCGTCACGTCTCTTCCGGATCACCATTCCGATCCTCCGTCCGGCGATTCTGGTCACTGCGATCTTCCGGACTCTCGACGCGTTCCGACTGTTCGACCTCGTGTACGTGCTGACCGGGGGCGGCCCGGGGACGGCGACCGAACCGATCGCGCTCTATACGTTCAACACGCTCTTCGAGACGCTCCGCTTCGGCTACGGCTCCGCGCTCTCGGTGGTGGTATTCCTGGTGACGTTCGCTCTCGCGATGCTCTATATCCGCGCGATCGGATCGCCGATGGCGGAGGAGCGATGAAGAGAGGCCGGTTCGGATCGGGGATCGCGATCGGAGCACTGTCGCTTTTCGCGGCGGCACCTCTGGTATGGGCGCTCGTCGCGTCGTTCCGCCCGGAGACCGCGCTCTTCGGAGGGGGAGCCTGGGGAGAGGCGTGGACGCTCTCTCATTACTCCGCACTCTTCACGAAACGAAGCTTCTGGCTTCCGATCCGAAACTCTCTCGTCGTTGCGGGTGCAACGTCTTTCCTCGCGGTGGTCCTCGGGTCGCTCGCAGCGTACGGCCTCGCGCGCCTCCGTTTCCGCGGACGCGGAGCCATCCTCGCGTTCATCCTCGGCGTCTCGATGTTTCCGCAGATCTCGATCGTGAGCCCCCTCTTCATGATCCTGCGCGCTCTTCATCTGATCGACACGTACCCCGGACTGATCGCGCCGTACCTGACGTTCGCACTTCCTCTGGCGGTCTGGCTCCTGACGAGCTACTTCCACCAGATCCCGGTGGATCTCGAAGAAGCGGCGCGGATCGACGGCGCAAGCCGTTGGCAGGTCTTCTCGCGCGTCGTGCTCCCGCTGGCGGCGCCGGGAATCGCCACGACGGCGATCCTCACCTTCATCTACTGCTGGAACGAGTTTCTCTTCGCGCTCTCGTTCACCCTCGGGCCGGAACGTCAGACCGTTCCGGTCGCGATCGCGCTCTTCCGCGGGCAGTATCAGGTGCCATGGGGCGAGATCCTTGCGGCGGCGGTCATCGCGACCATCCCGGTCGCCGCACTGGTGCTTCTGTTCCAGCGACGGATCGTCACGGGGCTCACCGCCGGCGCGACGAAAGGGTAGAGACGACCGCGATTCGCTTTCGCAGCAGGAGTGATTCTGCCATCGCAGGTTGAGCGGCACGGCTTCCGCCGTGCCGGCCGCGGCAGAAGCCGCGGCGCCCCTTCCGCAGAAGCGAAGCGCCCTGCAGCAGGGATGGTGTGACAACCCCGGCCTAATGCAGACCGGACGCAACGCGGGGAGTCGAGAGGAGCGTCTCGAAGATCTTCCACCGAGTGCTCGGGTTGTCTTCCGTCCCGCCATTCGATTCGACGTAGTAGCGCACGAGATCTTTTCCGTAGTTGTAGTTGATCACGTAACTGCGGTAGCGCTGGATGAACCGGAGGCGTTGTTCGGCGCGCTCGGGTGACATCAGCGCATACTTCTCGAGCCACTGCAGCGCCTCGTCATTGGTCATCGTCCCGTCGAGGAACCCTCGCGCCGCTTCGTTCTGCGCATAACCGAGCTTCTCGACCAGGGCCTGAACCCGGTCGTACTGCGCGGCCGTCGACGGATCGAGCCCCGCGAGCGGAAAGAGCGTCTCGCTCTCGAACTTCGTCCTCTCGTTCCCGGGAAACGCCATCTCGATTCCGAAGTTCGCACTCCCTTCGGCGATCAGCGACTGCGGACTGAAGAGCGGGTAGACCGTATATTCGACCCATCCCTGCCCGTCGACCAGCGTCTTCTCGAGGAGCATGTTGTAGACGTGATGTCCGGGATATCCTTCGTGGCAGGCGAGGTCGATCGCGCGATCGATGTAGATCGGCATGTCGGTGTTGACCTGAATGATGCTGCGGAACTTCCCCTGATACCAGTTGTAGCCGCTCCACGGCTGGTTGGTCACGTACTCCACCGAGAAGCTCTCGCCGGGAGGGAGTTCCATCGCGGAGAGCGTTCTCGCCTTGCACTCGTGGATCGCCGCCTGGAACACAGCATCGAGCTTGTCGTTCGGGATGACGAAGCCGCGACGGTACGCCTCGAGCCGTTGCGGAAGCGGACCGTCACCGGGCACCGCGGAATCGAGCTCGCGAAGGAGCGCGTCGTAATGCTCCACGTCGTAGTGCGGGATAGTCGCGTCGTACAGCGCCTTCGTCTCCTGGTCGAAGGAGAACTTCTTCCCCTGCAGCATCTCCACCCGAGCTATCAAAGCGTCGAGCTGATGCTGCAGATAGGCGTAACGAAGCCCGAGGAGTGACGCAGATGGTGGTGGCGTGATGTCCTGCAGCCAGGCGCGGACGAGACGCGCACGGTCGGCGATGGCGTCGAGTGATTTCTTCTCTGCTTTCGCTTCGTCGCGCCACGCGGGAGGTCCGTAATAGGCGTCGACGTAGTCGGGATCGTGCTGACCGACTGCGAGGACCAGCTTCACGTACGATTCGGCGACGTTGTTCATCCGGTCGAAGATGTCGACGGTCACGGGCTCGACCTCCGGTGGTGGTGCGGGCTGAACGCACGCGGCCAGAAAGATGAGAGGAATCAGAATGAGCCGGATCGTTCGCATCGCACCTCCTGTCTCGTGCCGCAAACACGAAGGTTCTATTGTAGCCGGTCCGGCGAGCTCGGGCCGCAGGAGCATCTCCGGAGCCGGTGCCTTTCGCCTCGAGGTCGAACGTTTCGGCCGATGCGTGGCGGCGTCTCGCACCGCCACACTCGATCGAAGCTCCTGACAATTTCGCCGCGGGACGCCGGCATCGTTCCGGCGCAACGAAGCTCAGTAGCGATAGTGGTCCGGCTTGTACGGGCCTTCCACCGGAATCCCGAGGTACTCCGCCTGGCTCGGCGAGAGTCTGGTCAGCTCCACGCCGAGATGCGGGAGGTGGAGACGCGCGACTTCTTCGTCGAGCTTCTTCGGAAGGACGTACACCTTCTTCTCGTATTCGCCCTTCTTCGTCCAGAGCTCGAGCTGCGCGAGCACCTGGTTGGTGAAGGAGGCCGACATCACGAAGCTCGGATGTCCCGTTGCGCACCCGAGGTTCAGCAGGCGACCCTCGGCGAGAATCAGCACGCTGTGGCCGTCGGGAAAGACCCACTCGTCGTACTGCGGCTTGATGTTCGTCTTCTGGATTCCCTTGATCTTCTTCAGCCCGGCCATGTCGATCTCGTTGTCGAAGTGGCCGATGTTGCCGACGATGGCCTTGTTCTTCATCCGGCTCATGTGCGATGCGGTGATGATGTCCTTGTTGCCGGTGGAGGTGACGAAGATGTCCGCCGTCGAGACGACGCTCTCGAGGGTGCGCACTTCGTATCCTTCCATCGCCGCCTGGAGGGCGCAGATCGGATCGATCTCGGTGATGATCACGCGGGCGCCCTGTCCGCGAAGCGCCTGCGCGCACCCCTTGCCGACTTCGCCGAACCCGCAGACCACGGCGACCTTGCCGCCGATCATCACGTCGGTCGCCCGGTTGATTCCGTCGACCACCGAGTGGCGGCAGCCGTAGATATTGTCGAACTTGCTCTTGGTCACGGAGTCGTTGACGTTGATCGCGGGGAAGAGGAGCGTTCCCGCCTGCATCATCTGGTAGAGACGATGCACGCCGGTGGTGGTCTCTTCGCTCACTCCCTGGATGTCCGCTGCGACACGCGTCCAGCGTTGCGGGTTCTCCTTCAGTTCGCGGCGGAGGAGATCGAGGATCACGCCCCATTCTTCGGGATCGTTCTCCGCATCGAATGCGGGGACTTTCCCGCCCTTCTCGAACTCGGCGCCTTTGTGCACGAGGAGCGTCGCGTCGCCACCGTCATCGACGATCAGTTCCGGCCCCGATCCGTCAGGCCACTGCAGCGCCTCGGATGTGCACCACCAGTACTCCTCGAGCGTTTCGCCCTTCCAGGCGAAGACGGGAGTTCCCTTCGGCTCTTCGACCGTACCGCCGCTCTCGGGCCGTCCCACCACGACCGCCGCGGCGGCGTGATCCTGAGTCGAGAAGATGTTGCAGGAGACCCAGCGAACGTCCGCACCGAGGTGCGTGAGCGTCTCGATCAGAACCGCCGTCTGTACCGTCATGTGAAGCGAGCCCATGACCTTCGCTCCGGCGAGAGGCTTCTGTGCGCCGTACTGCTCGCGCACCGCCATGAGGCCGGGCATCTCGTGCTCTGCCAGACGGATCTCTTTCCGTCCGAGCTCTGCGAGGGCGAGGTCTTTGACTTTGAACGGGACTCGTCCCGCCACTTTCGCTGCGGCGAACGGATGGATCGCTTCCATGGTCGTGCTCATCGAGTGAAACTCCTTGCGTCAGATCTGTCGTATGAAGAATCCCGGAGGGACTCACCTGCCCGGATCCGCGGCCGGACTCGACACGCCCGCCCGGAACCGGAGCGGCCGGCAGGAGCCCTGCGGACGGTGGATTCTAACAGATCCGGGTGCCTGCGAATGCCCTCCGGGCTCTCACGAATGCATCGCGATGCGACGAGCACGATGGGCGAGCAGCTCGATCAGCGTCGCGGTGTACATCGGCTCTTCCGTCGAGAGCGTAGCGCGCTTATTCGGGTCCGCGGTGACCACGGTGAGAAGGTTCTGATCTGCATCGAGCTCGAGGTCGTCGACCTCGTCCAGAGCGAGCTCTTCGTGCTTCGCTCCGTTCAGGATCAGTCGCCTCGAGGTGACCCAGAGATCGCATTCTCCCGCGGGCTTCCACCTCCGGACCCTTCGGCGTTTTCCATTCTCTGAGATCCGTTCTTTCTGGTTCCGCATCCGTGTCGCCGGTCCGTGATGATGGCAGGTCTCGCGGAGACGCATCTTGAAGGGGACCTTCGTTTCCGGCGCTCCGTTCTCGAGGAGTGCGACGATCCGCTGGAACTCATCCGCGGCTCGCGCTTCGAGCTCGACCGCTCCGGGATCGATCCGCAGAGCCTTCCCGAGCTGGTCGAGTGCGTGCCGCTCCGGAACGTCGAGCCGGCCATCCGCGATGAGGTGCCAGAGCGCGGTCCGATAGAGCTCGTTTCTCAGCGCCGTCGCGTCGTCGGAGGTGAGACCAACCGCGTCCGCCGCTGCGTCGACCCGTTCCGCGATCACCTTCGCGCCGCGCCCGGGATAGGCCGCCAGCTCGCGGAATCCGATCCGGAGCACTGCGGCTCGGGCCATCGGTGCGACGGCATCGTAAGGGATGTCGCGTGAGCGGCGCTCGTTCCGGATCTCTTCGAGATCGCGGGGCGACTCGCCGTTCCCCAGTCGCTCGAGTTTCGCCGCGAACGATCCGATGATCTCGCGGTTGCGCCGTTCGGTCTCCGCGCGCTCGGCTTCGAGGCGCTCTCGCTCGATCCGCTCGTCGCGACGCTGCTTCGCGGTGACGACGAACGGCGTGACGATGATCGCGATCCCGATCACCACCTCGATGAGGCCGTGGATCCCGCGACGCGCGATGACCGCGACGCCGAGGAGCGCGAAGAAGAAGCCGAACACGACCGCGGCCCAGGTCCAGATTCCCCAGTCGAGGCGCGGACCGCGCCAGCGGCGGCGCGAACCGGCGGACGTCGTGTCGACGCTGCCGCTGCGGTCGGCGAAGAAGAACCCGTGATTGCGCGTCCTGGCGAACTGACCGGCCGGATCGGTGCTGAAGCGGAACTCCTCCGGTTGCGGGTCGGTGGCAGGATCGAGCCGGAAGCGGATCGACCCGCTCTCGAGACGTTTACTGACGTACAGAGCCATGCGGGAGAGGACTCAAGCAAAAGGTTCACCAGGAGCGGTAAGAGACGATTTTGAGACCTGTCCGAGCTGTCCGACTCTCGCCACTCGTCGCTCGCCACTCGTCATACAATCCCGTCATGCGCAACGCCATCCCACTCCTCCTTTCCCTCTCTCTCGCAGCCTGTGCGTCGCAACCGAAGCCGGCCACCATGGCCGAGCGGGTCGACGGGATCATCCGTTCCGCGCCGATCGGCACCATCGCCGTCGCGTATCGCGATCTCGGAACGGGAGAGACACTGCTGCGGAACGAGCACGTCAGCATGCACGCAGCCAGCACGATGAAGGTCCCGGTGATGGTGGCACTCTTCCACGCCATCGACGAAGGGTCGCTCTCGCTCGACCAGCCGGTGGAGGTGAAGAACTCGTTCGTGAGCATCTACGACGGGTCGACATTCGCGGTCGACCCGAAGGAGGACTCCGATCAGGAGCTCTACTCGATGCTGGGAGAGGA
This sequence comes from uncultured Acidobacteriota bacterium, assembly GCA_963741955.1. GTDB lineage: Bacteria > Acidobacteriota > Thermoanaerobaculia > Gp7-AA8 > Gp7-AA8 > CAVUKB01. Next base: position 135,679 of record CAVUKB010000007.1, on the reverse strand, counting down.
GGTGCCTCTCCGCGAACTGATGCGGCGGATGATCGTGCGCAGCTCGAATCTCGCCACGGACAACCTGATCGAGCTGGTCGGGGCGACGGAAGTGATGGCGCGGATGCACGCGATCGGCGCGAACGAGATCCAGGTCCTGCGCGGGGTCGAAGACATCAAGGCGTTCGAGCACGGAATGAACAACACCACCACGGCGTACGACATGATGCTCGTGCTTCAGTGGATCGCGGAGAAAGGCAAGAACCCGGAGAGCGCCGCGGCGAAGATGATCGACATCCTGAAGGGGCAGGAGTTCAACGAAGGAATCCCCGCCGGACTCCCGAAGAACGTCGAGGTCGCGCACAAGACCGGCTCGATCACCGCGATCTACCACGACGCCGCGATCGTCTATCCGCCCGATGCATCGCCGTACATCCTCGTGGTCATGACCCACGACGCGAAGTCGCGGGAGATCGCCCGGAAGACTGTGGCGAAGATATCCCGGGCGATCTGGCGATCACGCTGAAAAGCACCTCCGCTCCCCCCGCACTCATCCAACGGCCTATACTGAGGTCGAACCCGATTAATGCGATCCGGAGGAGCTGGATATGAGCATGGTGAAAGAGTTTCGTGAATTCGCCGCCAAAGGGAACGTGGTGGACATGGCGGTCGGCATCGTCATCGGTGCGGCCTTCGGGAAGATCGTCTCCTCACTCGTCGCGGATGTCGTCATGCCGCCGATCGGTGTGCTTCTCGGAGGAGTCGATTTTTCGGACCTCGCAGTCACCATCAAAGCGGCCACCGCCGACGCTCCCGCGGTCGTCATCGCGTATGGTCAATTCTTCCAGACGCTGATCGACTTCATCATCATCGGCTTCGCCGTATTCCTCCTGATCAGAACGGTGAACGCGCTCAAAAGGCGGAAAGAAGAAGCTCCAAAAGCACCGCCCGCTCCATCGGAGGAGGTGCTGATCCTCGCCGAGATCCGCGATCTCCTCAAGGCGGAATCGGCCCGGACCGAACGACTCCCTGCGTAGTTCGACGAGCGAACATCGAGTCCTGCTCATTCGACGGCTCGGCAGGGGCCACGCCGGACGGAGATCCCGACCGGCGTTCCCCCTTTCGGCGCTATCATTTCCGCGGTCTGACGAGGAGGTCGTGCGTGGATGAGATTCTGATCGGCAAAGGTGAAGGGCCGGTTCATCTTCTCGGGAAATACGGGAACCGTCACGGACTGGTCGCCGGCGCCACCGGCACCGGAAAGACCGTCACCCTGATGGTTCTGGCCGAAGGGTTCTCGCGGATGGGCGTTCCGGTCTTCATGGCGGACGTGAAGGGCGACGTCTCGGGACTCGCGATGGCCGGGACGAGCAACGACAAGATTCAGAAGCGCGTGGCCGACATCGGCATCGACGGCTACGTCAACGAAGCGAGCCCGGTGGTCTTCTGGGACGTCCTCGGAAAGGCCGGACATCCGGTCCGCACGACCGTCAGCGAGATCGGACCGCGCCTTCTCGGCCGGATGCTGGAGGTCAACGACACTCAGGCCGGAGTGCTCGAGATCGCGTTCAAGCTCGCCGACGACCAGGGACTGCTGCTCCTCGATCTCGACGACCTCCGCGCTCTCCTTTCTTTCGTCGCGGATCATCGGAAAGAGATCTCGACTCAGTACGGCCTGGTCAGCACGCAATCCGTCGCGGCGATCCAGCGCGCTCTCCTCGCACTCGAGCGCGAAGGGGGCGAAGGTCTCTTCGGCGAACCGGCTCTCGACCTGAAAGACCTTCTCCGGACCGACCTCACCGGACGCGGGATCGTGAACATCCTCGCCGCGGACAAGCTGATCCTGAAGCCGCGCCTCTACTCGAGCTTTCTTCTGTGGCTTCTTTCGGAGCTGTTCGAGACCCTCCCCGAGGTGGGTGACCTCGACAAGCCGCGGCTGGTGTTCTTCTTCGACGAAGCGCATCTGTTGTTCGATGATGCACCGCCGGCCCTGCTGCAACAGGTCGAACAGGTCGTGCGAATCATCCGCTCGAAGGGAGTGGGAGTCTATTTCTGCTCCCAGTTCCCCGACGACGTCCCCAATGACATCCTCGGTCAGCTCGGCAACCGCTTCCAGCACGCTCTACGTGCTTACACACCGAGAGATCAGAAGGCGGTGCGAACCGCGGCGGAGACGTTCGTGAGCAATCCGAAGCTCAATGTCGCTGAGGTGATCTCTCAGCTCGGCGTCGGCGAAGCGCTCGTTTCCACCCTGCAGGAGAAGGGAATCCCGATGCCGGTGCAGCGGACCCTGGTCTCCCCGCCGCGCTGCCGGATGGGATCGATCACTCCCGAGGAACGTGAGGCGGTGCGCGCGCGCAGCCCGATCGGTCCTCGCTACGACGTCTCGGTGAACCGGGAGTCGGCGTACGAGATCCTGACGCGGCGTACGGAAGAGAAAAGTGCCCCCGCGTCACCCTCCTCTCCCCGGCCGGAGGAGCCTCGATCCTTGCCGCGGCAGCAGGGACCTGCGGAACCCCCCGCGGGAGGAGAGCCGAGTCTGTTCGGGAAGCTGCTGTGGGGAACGGGCCGGCGGCAGGGAATGGTCGAGACGCTGGCGAAGCAGGCGGCGCGGAGCGTGGGGAGCCAGCTCGGACGGCAGATCATGCGCGGAGTGCTCGGAGGGATTCTCGGAGGGTCACGCCGTTAGCCAATGACTGCGCGGTCGCTTCGGGACCTGTCATCACGACGACTCGGCTGCCGGATTCTCCGGTTTCTCGACCACGATCATGATTCCGGCGCGCGGCGGGTGGTTTGCACGCTACGTCGCGCCGGAGGCAGATCAGGAGGTTTACATGCGACGCGGGATTCACGGCATTTCTCGGATCAGACGGCTCTCGAGCGCACTGCTGGTCCTCTCCGCTCTCGTCCTCGTGGCCAGCTGCGGCGCGCGCAGCGGCGCCAGTCCTGCCTCGAGCGATCCTCCTCTCGACCGGATCCAGCTCCCCCCCGGGTTTCACATCTCGCTGTACGCGTCGAATGTTCCGGGCGCACGCTCGATGACCGTCGCCCCTTCGGGAACACTCTTCGTCGGAACGCGCGGCATCGGTAAGGTCTACGCCATCCCGGACCGGAACCGCGACGGGAAAGGGGATCGGGTCGTCACCATCGCCTCGGGACTGCACATGCCGAATGGCGTCGCGTTCCGCGACGGATCCCTCTACATTGTGGAGGTCTCGCGCATTCTCCGGCTCGATGAGATCGAGAAGCACCTCGACGATCCACCGAAGCCGGTCGTGGTCACCTCGCGCCTTCCGAACCGGAGCGCGCACGGCTGGAAGTTCATCGCGTTCGGGCCGGACGGGCTTCTCTACGTTCCGATCGGGATGCCGTGCAACGTCTGCGAGCCGGACGATCCTCTTTTCGGCACCATCACCCGGATGAAGCCCGACGGCAGCGGATTCGAGATCTTCGCGCGCGGAGTACGCAACAGCGTCGGTTTCGACTGGAACCCCGCGACGCACGTCCTCTGGTTCACCGACAACGGCCGTGACTGGCTCGGTGACGACCGGCCGCCGGACGAGCTGAATCGCGCTCCGGAGAAGGATCTGCACTTCGGCTTCCCGTACTGTCACGCCGGTGACATCAGCGATCCGAAGTTCGGAGCAGGACACGACTGCTCGAAGTACGTCGCTCCGGCCCGGAAGCTCGGGCCGCATGTCGCCGCTCTCGGGATGCGCTTCTACACCGGCACGATGTTCCCTCCCGAATACAGGAACCAGATCTTCATCGCGGAGCACGGCTCGTGGAATCGGAGCAGGAAGATCGGCTACCGCGTCTCGCTGGTGCGGCTCGACGGAACGAAGGCCGTTTCATATCGACCTTTCGCCACGGGATGGCTGAAAGGAAGCTCGGCATGGGGGCGTCCGGTCGACGTTCAGGTCATGCCGGATGGTGCGCTCCTCGTCTCCGACGATCACGCGGGCGCGATCTACCGGATCACATACGACGGCAAATAGCGCGTACCGGCGAGTCCACGCTGAACCGATTCGTTGCAGTCCCGTCTCCGCGGATTGCTTCGGATTGTGTCAGTATCCACCGAGCACTGCTGGTCCGGATTACCGATGAAACGTCTCGCTCTCGTCACACTTCTCCTGATCACTTCGGCCTGCACCACGACGCGCAGTGCCCGCCTCGCCGTGCCGCCGCCCGATCCCCGCACCATCGCAGAGGTCGAAGCGACGGTCGCACAGCCTTCGGTCACGAAGGCTCTCGGATGGATCGACGCGCATCATGACGACATCCTCGCGGAGTGGCGCACTCTGACCGAGATCAACGCTCCTTCCGGGCACGAAGCGATGCGCGCCGCTGCAATCGAGCAGCGTCTTCGCGAGATCCGTTCCCTCGAGGTCTCGCGCGACGACGCTGGAAACATCATCGCGGTTCGCAAAGGCATCGGTGACGGTCCGACCGTGGTCATCGACGCGCATCTCGATACGGTGTTCGAGCCGGGACTCGAGATCCATACCGAGATACGCGACGGACGTCTCTACGCCCCCGGAGTCGGCGACGACACGCGGAACGTCGAAGCGCTTCTCGCCATCGCCCGCGCCCTCGATGCCGCTGGGGTCGAGACCCGCGGCAATATCGTCTTCACGTTCACGGTGCAGGAAGAGTCGAACTTCGGCGGGATGACTCATTTCCTCGAGCAAGGGTCGATCCGGCCCGACTTCCTCATCGCCCTCGACGGAGGCGACAACAGCTTCACCTGGGCGGGGATCGGCAGTGAAGAGCTCCGGATCCATTTTCTGGGACCGGGCGGTCACACCCTCGCCCACGTACCGCCTCTCTCCGCAACCATTCCTCTCGCGCGCTCCATCGAGCGATTCGACAGGATCCGGCTTCCGCAGACGGCGCGCCTCAACGTGGGAATGCTCTCCGGCTCTTCCGTCCCGAACGCGAAGGCTGCCGACGCGTGGTGCTCGGTCGACATCCGCGTGATGCACGATGCCGATCTCGCACGGATCGACGGCGAGATCCGGCGGGTCGTCTCGGATGAATCCCGGCGTTCCGGCCTCCAGTTCCGCATCGACCAGGTGAGCCGGCGGAAGGTGGCGATGGTCCCCGGACAGCGCTTCTCGCCTCTGGTGCGAACCGCAGAGGCGGTGTTCGAAGCGCTCGGATACCATCAGCCGCACATGAGCGCGAACGGGTCGAACCACGCCGGAGTCGCTCTGCGTCACGGAATCTCTGCAATCTCGACCGGCGTCGGGCCGTGCCGCGGATCGCACTCGCTCGACGAGAACTGCGCGATCGAGCCGCTCTATCACGGAATACAGAAGGTCCTCGTGCTCGGCGTACAGATGGCCGGGCTCGCACAATGACGATCGAGGTGACGCATGGCTTACGGTGAAAACGAGGCGCGGCGCGCACGCAACGACTTTCCTTCTCTCGCTCGTGAGGTGAACGGACGGCCACTGGCGTATCTCGACGGGCCCGCGGGAACGCAGGTCCCGAATCAGGTGATCGACGCGATCAGTGACGTGTACCGGAACCGGAACGCGAATACGCACGGAGCGTTTCTCACCAGCCGCGAGAGCGACGCACTGATCTCCTCCGCCCGCGACACGGTCGCGACATTCCTCGGTGCCAAAGAGCGGAGGAGCATCTCGTTCGGTCAGAACATGACCACGCTCTCCTTCTCTCTCGCCCACGCGCTCTCGCGCCTGATCGGCGAAGGCGACGAAGTGGTGATCTCCGCACTCGATCACGAAGCGAACCGCGGTCCCTGGCGGCTCCTCATCGAGAGCGGCGCAGTGATCCGCGAGATCGCGCTCCGTCCGGATGGCACACTCGATCCGGAAGAGATGGCGCGCCAGATCACGAAGAATGCGAAGCTCGTCGCGCTCGGTTGGGCTTCGAACGCGCTCGGCACCGTCAACGACGTCGCGCTCGCACGACGGCTCTCACGCGAGGCCGGAGCATGGCTCCTGGTCGATGCGGTCCACTACGCACCGCACTTCCCGATCGACGTGACGGAGCTCGATCCCGACTTTCTCCTCTGTTCGGCATACAAATTCTACGGTCCACATGTGGGCATCCTCTACAGCCGTCCCGGGCTTCTCGACGAGATCCCTACCGACCGCCTGATCACCCAGGAACCGCACGCGCCGGAACGCATCGAGACCGGAACGCTGAACCATGCCGCGATCGGCGGAGTGAAGGCTGCCGTCGAGTACATCGCGGCGTGGGGAGAGGGGAAAGAGCTTCGGAGTCGGGTCGTGAGCGCACTCGAGCAGATCGGCGGATGGGAGCACGAGCTCGCGGCGTACTACCACGAGAATGTCCGCAGCATCGCCGGAGTGAAGGTCTGGGGTCAGGACTTCACATCGACTCGGCGGGCTCCGACAGTCTCGATCACGGTGGATGGAATGCCGTCCGACGACGTCGCGGAAAAGCTGGCGTCGAAAGGGATCGCAGTCTGGAGCGGCGACTTCTACGCCCGGCGTCCGGTCGAGATCCTCGGGATCAACAGCCATGGCGGTCTCGTTCGGACCGGATTCTCGATGTACAACACCCGGGAGGAAGTCGACCGGCTGCTGGAGGCTTTGAGGACGCTCTGACGTTCGGGCTCCGCAGCCGCGCAGTCGTCTCGTGCAGTCGAGCTGCTGCTGTTCGGCTCTCGTCGAGCCCGCATTTCTCACACCATCTCGTCGCGAGGAGGCGGAGAGTGGCCTGGATGCAGGGCGCGCCCCGCTTCGGCGACGAAGGCATGGTAGTGACTCTGTTGAGGAGCCGAAGCGGGCGCAACGCAGCAGACAGGCCGCTCTCCGGCTCCGCAGCAGAGATGGTGTGAGAAATGCGGGCCAGGAGTCTGCGCGATAGAAACGTCCGTAGCGAGAAAGCGGAGCAACGAGGCCAAATTCGTTCGGATTTGAGGTGCGTAGCGGTGGCTACTCGCCGAAAATCCGGGCGGAGTTGGACCGTTGATCCGCTTTCGCAGTAGGAGAGTTTCTACCGCGCAGACTCCTGGTCACTTCACCGTGATCCACTTCCCCCGCGCCGGGCAATTGAGGCACTTCGGGAGTTTCAGATCGGTCGTGAATCCGCAACCCGAACAGACGTACCACGTCCTGGGCCCGCTTCTGAGCTCCTCGAGCCGCCGGCTCGCATCGAGAAGAGTGTTCGCGTGCTCGACCTCCGCCCCTCGAATCTTCTCCACCAGATCCGCAGCCTTTTCGTCCGCCGCGCTCCGTAAGGCGGCCGAGAGCCGGCGGTAGATCGCGTCGCGCTCGGCCACCTCCGCCTGGATTGCCGCCGCCAGGTTCTCGGCAGTCGCTCCGACCTCCGGAGCTGCTGCCGTGGCTTCGGCCTTCCCGCCGCGCTCCCTGATCATCTTGGCGAAGATCGAGGCGTGAACCTTCTCCGCCGCTCCCGCCGCGCGGAAGAAGCTGGCGAGGGTGGTGTAACCCTCTTCATCGGCCTTCGCCGCAAACGCGAGATATCGCGCGTTCGCATCGAGCTCGTTCTGATACGCCTCTGCCAGCTTCGCAGGGACACCAGGATCGGGAGAGGGCTCGGGTTCCGTCTGGGCGACCGCTGCGACGCCCCCGAGGAGCATGAAAGCGGCAGCGACCAGGACCAATCGTCTCATCACTCGCCTCCTGAACGGATTCGTACGCTTCGACGCCGCACGGGTTCATCTGCACGGCCCCATCCGTAATTTAGTTCCGGTAAGCGGGTTCTTCTACCGGCCCCGCGAGGCAGAAGTGGCCGTTCCGTCCGGTTTCACTCCGACGGCGCCTTCAGCCGGCGCCCAAACACGACGTCTCCCTCACTCGGCCACCCTGGAAATGCCGTCTTTGGCGCTCCCGAGAACGGGAAGCTCAGCCGCGATCGGGACGCGATTGCAGCCGGGCGGATCCCTTACGAAACCGCAATTGTCCGGACCTTCACTTGTAATCCGATGGGCAGAACGTTTGCACTCGATGAAACGTCCCATCTTCTGAACGGAAGAGGCTCCGGTACAGTTTTGTTACATGAAACGGTTGCCATGAGCCCCGAGCGACGGTAGCATCTGACTCTCTCGACAATCGACGTCACGCCGGTCAGTTCCGGCCGGTGTGTCACCGCGAAAGGAGGACGCACCATGGAAAAGTTCCACGTGTTGATGGATCGGGGTAAGTGGGTCATCCTCCGGGGCAACGACGAGCGGCCGCTTTCGTTGTACCGAACCCAGGCCGAGGCGAATGCCGCGGCCACGGCGATGGCACGACGCCACAGGGGTGAGCTGACGTTCTACGACGAGCACGGAAAAGTACGCGACTGGGTCTCGTACTCGGACGAGCTCTCAGCCCCACGCTTCCTCGGCTGACCCCGTTCACGACCGAAACATCTCAACGACCGGCGCCGTGCGAACGGCGCCGTTTTTTTGTCTCCCGAGATGCCCGGTGGAGTCCTCCGGAGCTGTTCATCCGCCGGGCCCCCGATGATATCCTCGGCGCGACGAGCCTGCTCGTCCAAGATCGTCAGGAGGACTTCATGCCGCATCGATATCCGATGGAGGCCGCACTTCGCGATGGCCGCCGTCTTCTGATCCGTCCGTTCGACGAGCACGATACCGACGCGCTCTACGAGTTCTTCCAGTCCCTTCCTCCTCGCACTCAGGGATTCGCCTGGGATCCGATCGAGGACCGCGGCCTGGTGGAGGAGTGGGGAAGAAACGTCGAGTACTCCAAAGTCTTTCCCCTGCTCGCGCTCGACGGGAAGAGGATCGTCGCCGACGCGACGCTCCACCGGCGGCAGGGAGGACCTTTGCGCCGCGCCGGACGGGTGAAGTGGCTGATCGACCCTGCATACCGCGGCCTGGGACTCGGAACGCTGCTGGTCAATCAGTTCATCGGCATCGGGCGGGAGAACGGGCTGCGACACCTGGTCTGCATGCTGATCTCGGATCTGGAGAAGGACGCCGTGGAAACTCTGACCACGTTGGGGTTCGAAGGACGGGTCATCCCGGGTTACGGCACCGACTCCGATGGGCAGGCCCACGACATGACCTACATGATCAAGGCGCTGTAGGAGTCTGCGCGGCAGGAGATCCGATCCCCCGCAGGCTCATCGTCCCGCGAGGCGAGCCTGTCCCGGCGACGACCGACGACGAACGACCTGCTTCGCGCCTCAGACGACCTTTCCGTCGATCATGCGACGGATTCCGAGAGGGTTCGCGTCTTTCAGCTCGAGCGGAAGAACGCTGTCGGGTGCGTTCTGATACGCCACCAGACGTGTGAAGCGCTCGATGGCGAGCGTTCCCACCGATGTCGAGCGCCCGTCCGATGTGGCGGGGAACGGGCCGCCGTGCACCATGGCGTGGCAGACCTCGACTCCGGTCGGATAACCGTTGAAGAGTATCCGCCCTCCCTTCGTCTCGAGGAGTCTCACCAGATCCGCATACTCTTCGAGGTCGTCCTCCGTCGCATGCAGCGTGACGGTCAGCTGTCCTTCGAGCGATCGCACGAGCTCGAACAGATCGTCGCGCGAGCTCCACTCGACCACCAGGGACGCCGGTCCGAAGACCTCGTCCATCAGGTGCTCGTTCGACAGAAAGGTCCGTGCATCCGTGGTGAAGAGCGCCGCGCCGGCGCTGGTCTCCCTCGCACCGGCGACGGAGACGTCCGTCTTCACGCCTTCGGTCTTTGAAAAGCGGGCCACTCCGCTGTGATAGGCCTCGCAGATCGTCGCATTCAGCATCGTTTCCGGCGCTCTCGCCTCCAGGAGAGTCGTGAGCCGTTCCAGCATCCCGGACGCGGGATCTCCGCGCTGGACCAGCAGGAGTCCCGGATTCGTGCAGAACTGTCCCACCCCCATAGTCACCGACGCATCGAGTCCGGCTGCGATCTCGGCGCCGCGCGAGCGGAGCGCGCCCGGAAGGATGAACACCGGATTGATGCTCCCCATCTCCGCGAACAGCGGGATCGGTTCTCGCCGCCGGCCGGCGAGCTCCATCAGGGCCAGACCGCCGCGCCGGGATCCGGTGAAGGCGACCGCGCGCACGAGAGGATGCTGCACCAGCGCCGCACCGATCTCGTGCCCTGAATCGAAGAGGAGCGAAAAGACGCCTTCAGGGAGCGACGACTCCCGTACTGCTTCCGCGATCGCGGCGGCGGCGAGCTCCGCAGTGCCCGGATGCGACGGATGCGCCTTGACGATCACCGGACAGCCGGAGGCGAGCGCCGAGACGGTATCCCCGCCGGGTACGGAGAAAGCGAGCGGGAAGTTGCTCGCGCCGAAGACGGCCACCGGTCCGAGCGGCCGCCGCATGGAGCGGACGTCCGGCTTCGGGACGGGCTTTCGCGCAGCGTCACCGCGGTCGATGCGGGGGCGCGGCCACGATCCCTCCTCCACCAGCGCCGCGAACAGACGCAGCTGCCCGGTCGTCCTTCCGAGCTCCGACTGGAGACGTGGCCCCGGAAGTGCGGTCTCGAGATGCGCACGCTGGACCAGCGCCTCTCCCGACGCTTCGAGCTTCTCCGCGATCCGGCGGAGGAATTCTCCCTTCTCCCGTCCGCCCACGAAAGCGTAGACGCCGAATGCATCATCCGCGAGCTGCGCGGCCCGCTCGACGTCTTCCATGGTCGCAGTGGTGAACGGCGGATCGATCTCCTCTCCCGTCGCGGGGTTCACGGCGTGAAAGAGGGACCCCTCAGCCGTTCCAGGCGAGGAGCCGACCAACGAGCGCCCGGTCAGGGTCATGCCGCCACCTCCGGGCGCGATGCAATCGCGTCTCGAATCAGTCCGAGAGCGGCCTCACGCTCCGCACCCGACAGCTCGAGGCGTGGCGGACGGACGCGCTCACTCCCCCGTCCCACTTCCTGCTGCACCAGTTTGATCAGCTGGACGAATTTCGGCACCGTGTCGAGCCGGAGCAGCGGCAGGAACCATCGGTAGAGTGCGAGGGCCTTTTCACGCTCCCCTCTGCGTGCGAGATTGAACAGTTCGACCGATTCCCGCGGGAACGCGTTGACCAGCCCTGCGATCCATCCCGTCGCACCCGCGTCCATCCCTTCCACGATCAGGTCGTCGACCCCGACGAAGATCGCCAGCCGATCGCCGATGAGGCTCCGGATCGCGGTGATCCGCCGCACGTCGGTACTCGATTCCTTGATCGACTCGAGATTCCGGTGCTCGCCCGACAGCTCCGCGACCTGCTCCGGAAGGAAATCCGTCCGGTACGCCACCGGATTGTTGTAGAGCATCGCGGGTAGCGCCGTCGCGTGCAGCACCGCATCGAGGTGAGCCTTCATCTCGCGCCAGTCGCTCGAATAGACGTACGGCGGGAGAATCATCAATCCCCGGCAGCCAACCCGCTCCGCCTCCCGTGCGAGGCGGACCGCCTCGGCGGTGGAGAGTGCGGAGACCGCAGCGAGGACCGGCTTCTCTCCGGCAGATGCGACGCACGTATTCAGAATCTCGAGCTTCTCGTCGAACGCGAGCGTCGCTCCCTCGCCGAGCGAGCCCGGCGTGACGATGCCGCTGCAGCCGCTGACGAGCATCCACTCGACGTGAGCGGCAAGGGCGTCGTGATCGACAGTGAGATCGTCTCGAAACGGAGTGGTGATCGCTGGAATGACGCCTGAAAACATCGGGAGGCATCTCCTATCCATTATCTGTTATCTGTTATCTGTTATCTGTTATCTGTTATCGTTTCGTGATATCTGACTTCTATCATCTACCTGATCGCGCAACCTATTATCTACCTGATTATGCCATCTTAATTCTATCGACATAAAAAGTTATAAATAGCAGATACCAGATAATAGATAATAGATAATAGATAATAGATATCAGATGCCTTCAAATCGCTCCGGGGAGAGTCGGTCGATGTCGATCGACGGCGGTTCGCCGGAGACGATCTCCGCCACCAGTTTTCCGGTGATGGGCCCGAGGCTGATCCCCATCATCGCATGCCCGGTCGCGGCGGTCAGATTCGCGAAGCGGCGGAATCGGCCGATGTACGGCAGCCCGTCGGGCGAGCAGGGGCGGAGACCCGACCACGGCGTCACTCCGTCGAAGTCCCGACGGCTGTAATCGGGAAAGTAACGGATCACCGACTTGACGATGCCGCGCAGGCGCGCCGGATGGATCGTCTCGTCGAGTCCGGCGATCTCCATGGTTCCACCGAAACGCACCTTTTCTCCCATCGGGGTGATCGCGACGCGGCCTTCGCTGAGGATCAAACCTCTCGCGGGACGCTGCGGAGGAGCCGGAATGGTGAGGCTGTAGCCTTTCCCCGCCTGCATCGGGAGATGCACGCCGAGGTCTCGGACGAGATGCGACGACCAGGAGCCGCCGGCGATCACGAACTCATCCGCGGTGACGTCACCGCGCGCCGTCTTCACCGCTTCGATCGCGTCTCCGGAAACGCGCCAGCCTCGGACCTCCGAGTCGTAGCTGACGACCACTCCCCGGTCCGCAGCCCGCCGCTTCAACGACGTCATCAGCCGCGCCGGATCGAGAGTCGCGTCCTTCTCGTACAGCACGCCGCCTCGTATTTTCATCCGCAGCTTCGGCTCGAGCTTCGCGACGTCGGACGCCGAGAGGACTTCACACGGAATGTCGAGCTTGGTGGCGTGCTCGGCGACCAGAATCTCCTCATCGATCCCTTCCCGGGTGCGGCAGAGCATCAGGATGCCCCGTTCGGTGAGCCCGAAGTCGTCCGCTTCGCGCGCCAGCTCGACGTAGGCGGCGCGGCTCGCGAAGTGGAGGTCGCGCAGGAGCGGCGCCGATTGCGCAACGTGTAACGGAGTCGCGGCGTGGCGGAAGTGCCGTCCCCAACGGATCAGTTCACGGTCCAGGCGTGGCCGCAGCCAGAACGGACTCTCCCGGTTCCACATCCACCTGAGGGCGAGGCGCATCACGCCCGGCGCGGCGAGAGGGATGAAATGGCTCGGCACGATCATCCCTGCGTTGCCATACGAGCAGTTCTCACTCTCCGCGGAGGCGCGCTCGAGCACGGTGACTTCATGGCCCTTCTCCGCGGCATAGAGGGCGCTCGAGAGGCCGGCGATCCCGGCTCCGACAATCACGAGTTTCGACATGGGTGTGGTATCCGCGATCTGCGATTGGATATCGAGTGTCTGTCGTCTGCTGGCTGATGAATCGATTCTGCGATCTGTTTCAGGGAGTCAATTTCGAGTGGAGCCGGCAAGATTCGATCCACGCGACCTTCTTCACCGGATTCCCCAGCAGAAGGGATCTTCGGAATCGAGTACCAGCGTCGCTTCGGAGTTGACGAACGCCCTTCCGCGGATGGTCGGCCGGATCGCATCGCCTTCCCGTTCCACCCATCCTTCGAAAAGAGTCCCCACGATGCCCTCCTGTCTCCAGACCTGACCCTCTTTCAGCCTGCCGTCTTCGTGGAGAGATGCAATCTTCGCACTCGTTCCGGTTCCGCAGGGGGAGCGGTCGTACTGTTTCCCGGGACAGAGTACGAAATTCCTGCTGTCGGCGTCCGGCCGGGCCGGTGGTCCGAACAGCTCGACGTGGTCGATCACCGCCCCCTCGCTCCCCGTGATCCCGTTCTCCTCGAGCGCCTTCCGAATGGTCCAGGTGAGCTCGGTGAGCCGTTCCACGCGGTCGAGGGCGAGAACTTCGCCATGATCCTGCACCAGGAAGAACCAGTTTCCACCCCACGCGATGTCGCCGGTGAAGCGGCCGAAGGGGGGCGCTTCCACCGTCACTCCGCGGCGGTAACGGTAGCTCGGGACGTTCGCGACCGACACGTCTCCCGACCCATCGAGCGTCGCGGAGACGATGCCGACCGGCGTTTCGATTCGATGCGTCCCCGGAACGATGCGCCCCAGCCAGGCGAGCGTCGAGACGACGCCAATCGTCCCGTGACCGCACATCCCGAGGAATCCCACGTTGTTGAAGAAGATCACGCCCACGACGCACGAGGGATCGGCGGGAGGAATCAGAAGCGCGCCGACCACCGGGTCGGAGCCTCGCGGCTCGTTCACCACGGCCGAGCGGTAGCGGTCGAGCTCACGCCGGAAGCGCTCGCGCCGATCCGAAACCGATCCCGTTCCGAGATCGGGAAACCCGTCGATGACCGTGCGGGTCGGCTCGCCGGCAGTGTGGGAATCGATCACGCGGATGCGCTGAACCGTCACGGTGCGATGTTACATCGGAATCGGGGGTCGGGGTCGGGGGTCGGGGGTCGGGGATCGAGGATTGAGGATCTGAGAAGCGTCGGGGATCGGGGTGTGTGACAAGGTTGCGGCGTTCCCGGTCGCAGAAGAAAAGTCTGCTTAAAGGATCGCTCTGCGCATTTATTGCGCAGAAAAGGCGCGTTACGAGAATATTATTCTGTCACGGGTGGCCCAGAGTCTGCGCGGTAGAAACTGTCCTGCTGCGTAAGCGGATCAGCGGTCCCAATTCGCCCGGATTTTCGGCGAGTCGCCAGGGCAGAACAAGAGCCTGTCACGCGACCGCTTCGCCTGCGACTGCGTCCTCCGAATCGCGGCTCCGGTCCGGAAGGAGGGCGAGGACGACCACGGCGACGAGCCCGAAGATCGCGACGAGACCGACTGCGGCGGTGCGTCCTTTCGCCCGGGCCCACTGGACGCAGCCGAGGAAGAAGATCACCGCCCCGGTGACGTAGAGAACCCAGAACAGAGGGATGCGAAAAGGCGAGGCTTCTTGGAGTAAGAAGAAGAGGCCGAGCGCGGCCGATTTGAGAAGCACTCCGGAGGCCACACTCCAGATCGATTTCCGGCGGTCTTCAGCGTCCATAGCCTGCCGTTCTCCTGCCGTCGAGTCGCTGGTGAAAGAGCGAGCCTAGCAGAAAAGCGGGGGGAGCCGCCATTTGACATCCGGGATCCGCGATCTCACGTGAAGATGGTCGGCCTGGCCGGTTCGAAGACCGGATCGCCCCAGGTGGTCTCGCCGAACCAGCGCTTGCGGTACGGGATGTAGGCATTGACCGCGTCGCCGGTCTCGTGCTCGAGCGAGACCAGGACGGCGTCCTTCCGTCTCTTCTGCCCGGGAAGGACGATGCGGACGTTCACACATGCGGCGAGGGCGCGGGCGCTCCCGCTCAGAATGTCCGCGCGAAAGCGGTCGGTGAGTCTGCCGATCAGCGCCTTCGGATCGGGAAACGATCCTTCATAGTCGATCACCCGCGGCTCGTACTCGCCGTCGCGGGTCAGGATCGCGCCGAACGGATAGAACGCGCGTTTTCCGTGCAGCATCTGCTGTGCCGCCGGAACGACATGGTTGAGAAGTTCCTGGAAATCGACTCGCGAGGATTCCGACATCGGTCACCGGCAGACGGGAATTGCGGATCGCCTGCCAGGGGATTCTAGCCGGAATGTTCACGGGATTTCTGCGGAGCGCGGTCCGCGCCGAGGTTGCGCGCAACTCGCAGCCTGGGAGTCTGCGCGGCAGGAACGTCCAAGCGAGAAGGCGGAGAGCGGCCTGGATACAAGGCGCGCGCAGCTTCGGCGACGAAGGCATAGTGGTGACTATGTCGAGGAGCCGAAAGTGTGCACAACGTAGTAGACAGCCCGCTATCCGTCTCCGCAGCAGAGACGATGTGAGAAATGCGGGCTGGCCACCCCCTCCACTCCGCGACGAGAGGATGGGTGAGAAATCGGGGCAACGGAGGTAGGATGAATGCACCGATCGTAAGCGGAGAACTCTCTCCAAGCGGAGGTCCTTCTCATGAAACGAATCACGTTCGTGCTGGCGGTAGTCCTCTCAGCGCTCCTTCCCGGCTGTTCGACCCCCTCTTCCGTCGGACCGCTCTCGGTTCCGCTGGAGTACAAAATGATGGCCACGCCAGGGCAGTTTCCCGCCCTCCCTCTCTGCTCCGCAGTTTCCGACGTGCTGGTCACCGATGCGCGCACCGAACCGAATCTCGGCACGCGCTCGGTCGAAGGGAGCTCGGCGCCCGCAGCGGCGGTCACGGCCGGCAGTGACGTCGCGGCCTGGGTCCGCTCCGGAATCGAAGCGGCGCTCGCCCGCAGCGGCGCGATGACCCGCTCCGCAGGTGCTCCCGCGCTGCACATCACCGTCGAGCGGATCAACACCAGTGAGAACGTCCTTCATCGCTCGGGATACGAGGGAGACATCACCCTCACCGCAGAGCTGGTTCCTGCGGACAGCGTTACCAGCTGCTGGAAAGAGCGGGCAACCGGGCACGCCGAGAACTACGGATACTCGGGGAGCAGTGACAACTATCAGGAGACACTCAACCACGCGCTGGACCGCGCGTCGATTCAGCTCTTCGGCTCGCCGGAGTTCAAGAAGGCAATCTGTTCCTGCGGACATTGAGGTGAACTCCAGCGGCGTCGACGCCGGCACATCGGAACATTCCGCGTTCTGGCATCGATCGTGGTGTGCGTTCTCGCTTGATCGAATGACTCCAGCCCGCATTTCTCACACCGTCTCGACGCGAGGAGGCGGAGAGCGGTCTGGATACAAGGCGCGCGCAGCTTCGGCGACGAAGGCATAGCGGTGACTATGTTGAGGAGCCGAAGACGTGCGCAACGTAGTGGCCTGTAACGGAGGAATTGGTAGCGCCGCTGGTGGTGCTTGCCGGGGGAGGTCAAGGAACGAGGAGGAGGCGATGCGGTGGCATCGCCGACAACGAGTGACGCCGAGATTCCCCGGCAACCTCCACCAGCCCTGCGGGTTGCGGGCGGCGCGCGGCCATCTGGTTCGCCGTCGCTCCTCGACGATGTCCCGCATCGCCTGCGTCGCGCCGTCTCGCATCTGTCCGCGCGGCGCCCGCAACGGCAGCACCAATTCCTTCGTTACAGGCCACTAGTAGACAGGCCGCTATCCGTCTCCGCAGCAGAGACGATGTGAGAAATGTTGGCCAGGAGGTGGAGATGCGCGAAACAGCCATGGAGACGGTCTCGGTCGAGGTCGCAGACGGAACCGCCATGAACGTCTTCATCGCGAGACCGGCAGCCGCAGAGGCGCCGGGGCTCCTTGTTTTCCAGGAAGCGTTCGGGGTGAACGCACACATCCGGGACGTCGCCGGGCGGTTCGCACGTGAAGGCTTCGTGGCGATGGCGCCGGAGCTGTTTCATCGAAGTGCTCCTCCGGGCTTCGAAGGTCCGTACGGCGACTTCGACGCGGTGATGCCGCACGTGAAGGCACTGACGGTCGAAGGCCTCGAGGCAGACATCCGCGCGACGTACGAGCTTCTGCGGAACGACCGCTCGTGTGACGGGAGAGTGTCGTCGACCGGCTACTGCATGGGCGGACGCACATCGTTCCTCGCAAATTCGATCCTTCCGCTCACGGCGGCCGTTTCGTACTACGGCGGCGGGATCGCGCCGGCTCTTCTCGACCGCGCACCGGCGCAGCACGGTCCGCTCCTTCTTTTCTGGGGAGGGCTGGACAAGCACATCGGCCCCGATGTGCGCAGTTCGGTGCGACAGGCGCTCGAGGCGGCCTCCAGGCCGTTCATCGAGACACTTTTCTCGTTCGCGGATCACGGGTTCTTCTGCGACATGCGTCCCGCATACAACCGCGACGCAGCACGCGACGCATGGGCCCTGACTCTGAGCTTCCTCAGAGGTTCTCTGGAGCATTGACCCCGACGGGAGTTGCAACGGGAGCGGCACGGCGTCCGCCGTGCCGGCCGCGGCGGGAGCCGCGGCGCCCCTTGGCAGAACAGGAGAATCGCCGGAACACGGATGGTGCTCTCCTGCGGCGGTGGCTCATTCACGCGGCCGGTCAGCATTCGAAGCGCCCGGCGGCGACGGCTCGACGTCCGCCACTCCGGTCACCACTACGCCCTGATACGTCGCTTCCTCCCACGGAATGATTCCGCGTTCCATGTAGACGGGACGGATCAGGCGCGCGAGTGCGGGGCGCCGGAAGGCAAACCAGATCGCACCGGCGAGGCAGGCGCATCCTCCGATCAGAATCGTTCGCGGCGCGCCGATCCGGCTGGCAACCGCGCCGGCGAGAAGGCTCCCGATCGGAAGCGTACCGAGGATCGCCGTCGCGTAAAACGCCATCACCCGTCCCCGCAGCTTCTCGTCGACCACGGTCTGGAGGATGGTGTTCGTGGACGCGGTCTGAACCATCATCCCGCCGCCGATGAAGGGAAGAAGGAGGAGCGAGATCCAGAGCGTGTGGGAGAACGAGAAGGCGATCAGGGCGAAACTGAGCGCGGTGGTGGAGATGAGGATCACCCGTCCCAGACCGAGAACGCTTCGTCGCGAAGCGAGATAGAGCGTCCCGGCCAGTGCGCCGATCCCGGCTGCAGTCATCAGGATGCCGAGGGTGTGCGGTCCGCCGTGCAGGACCTGTTTCGCGACGACCGGCATCAGGGTGTTGTACGGCATGGCCATCGTCCCGACCAGCGCGATCATCAGCAGGAGCGCACGGACCGGGACGAAACGCGAGACGTACTCGAAGCCGGTGCGCAGCTCGGCGAGGACGTGCGTGTCGGCCGGGGCGCGCGGCACGCTCACCACTCTCATCGCGAGGAGCGATCCGATCACCGCGAGATACGAGACGGCATCGACGGTGAAGCACCATCCTTCTCCGAGAGCGGCGATCAGGACTCCTCCGATGGACGGACCGAGGATCCGGGAAGCGTTGACCATGGAGGAGTTGAGCGCGATCGCGTTCGGAAGATCCTCACGATCTTCCACCATCTGCACCACGAAGGCCTGGCGCGCGGGAGTGTCGAAGGAATTGATCATCCCCTGCACGAGCTGGAGGACGATGATCTCGGTCACGGTGATCCAGCCGCCGAGGGTGAGTATCGCGAGAGAGGCGGACTGGAGCAGGGAGAGACCCTGAGTCAGGAGGAGAATTCTGTGCCGGTCCCATCGATCGACGAGGACGCCGGCGAACGGGGCGAGGACGAGCATCGGGATCTGGCTGCAGAACCCGACGATGCCGAGGAGAAGCTCGGAGCCGGTGAGACGGTAGACGAGCCAGGCCGTCGCGATTCGGGTGATCCAGGTGCCGACCAGCGAGACGCTCTGCCCGCCGAAGAACAGACGGTAGTTGCGATGACGAAGAGCTCGAAGTACCGGGTGAGATCGCGCGTTCATCGACTGCAGACGTTCGTCCGACTCGGGAGCAATCGCTGTACCGGCAGAGCGGGAGCGGTGACGTTCCGGCGCGCATCGCATCGACGATCAGACGCGATGCGGGGAAAAAAAGAGGAGGGCAGGGCCTCGAGTGCACCTGTCCTCCCCGGAACTTCGGCCGAAGCCGCGACCGCTCGGATCTACTTCTTGACGCCGAGAATCGCGTCCTTCGCGGGTTTCGCCACGCGGAACTTCACCACGCGCTTGGCCGGGATCTTGATGGTCTCGCCGGTGGCGGGGTTGCGGCCCTTGCGGGCTTTGCGCTGCACGAGCACGAGTTTGCCGAGTCCGGGAAGCGTGAAGCCTTTCTTCGCTTCCTTGTAGGCAAGCTGCGCCAGTTCGTCGAGGAACTGAGCTGCCGTTTTCTTGGTCGTCCCGGTTTTCTCGGCGAGATGTTCTGCGACCTGTGACTTCGTCATCGGTTTGGCCTGGGCCATAGAAGTCTCCTTTAACACACTCGATTCGCCTTGCACCGCTTCTCACGATTCGTTGCAGTGGGGCTGGCGGACTCTAGCCAGAAACGACCCTCGAGCGCAAGAGAAAAATGCGTTTTTTCGCACGAAATCGGCGATTTTCTTCGATCGAGCACAATAACTCGACCAATTTCACTTCGGAAGTCGCGCGACGAGGTGATTGCGACGCGTTCACTCCGTGCCGGATCACGCGGGGGGAGAGCGTCGCCGATCCTTCCGCACGTGTGGCGGCACGTCTCACGGCATCGTCGCTTCCCGCGTCGGACCGCCGCTCCGGACCACGGCTGGGCAGCGAACGGAGGCGCCTGGTGCAGGGTTTCGTAAGTCCCTTGCATCCAGTTACGGCCCGCCGATCCGTCCCCGTTCCCGTTTCGCGGCGTAAACGGTTCAGACGCTCGTTCGACTCACTTCGCGGTTCGTGATTCTTCGGCCGCCGCGGCCGCGGGGATGCCGAGGAAATCGGCAAGCTTCTTCGAGCGGCGCAATCCGCTCTCGATCTCCTCCGTGTTCGTTTCGACCAGCTCGCGAACGACGTCGCCTTTCACTTTCGCGTTGTGGCGGAACTCGCGCACGATCGCCGTCTCGTCGTAGAGAATCGTCGAGACGTATTCGCGATCGAGCTCCGTCCCCTGAAGGGTCTCGAATTTTCCGCGGAGGATCTTCCGATCGTCGTCCACGCCGTGCCCGATGTCGACTCCGTCGGCGGCGGCGCGTCGGCCGATCTCCCCGCTCAGGCGGAGTCGATGATTGATCAGATCCCGGGCGAACGCCCGCACGTCATCGGTTGCGGCCCTCTCCCGGGCAATCGTGGAGATCTCCAGTTCGGAGTCGACGATTTGCGAGACCCGTTCGAGAAACTTGCGTTCGCGTTCTTCCATTCTGCACCTCCTTCCAAAAAAACAACGGCCGGCATGCGCCGGCAGTGTTCGTGGCATGCCATGATCGAGCCAGTTCATCCGCTGCCCGATGATGGACCTGTTTCGAACAGCCTATCGAATGTATCGGAGGCAATGCAAAGGCGGTCCCTCCGCCGTTGTGGAAACCTCGTGCAACATCGCTCGAGTTTTCAAATTTGGAGGGACCGTTTGGTGACCATTCACTTTAAGATGGGATCCAATGATTACAGTGGGCGAACGCATTCGTGATGCGCGCAAGCGCAGGAGTCTCTCTCTCGCCGACGTGGCGAGCAAGCTCGACATCAGCGCTGCGACGCTTTCACGGATCGAGACGGACAAGCAACCTCTCCAGCTGGACACGTTTCTTCGCCTCGCGCGCATCGTCGGCGAAGACCCGAGCTTTCTTCTCGCCGGGAATCGGAAGAGCGACGGACAGGGGTCACTCCTTCAGCAGATCGCCCGGCTCAGCCGCGGCGAAAAGCAGAAGTTGTGGCAGCAGCTGGCCCGCAAATCGGAACACGCACGGCGCCGCAACGGCGGCGATTCGCGCCAGCTGGCCGAAGAAGTCGACGAGCTTCTCGCCCAGGTCGAGCTGATCCGAAGCGCGCTCCTCGCGCTCCGCCGCAAGATGCGCTGATCGGTTTGCATCGCGGGCCACGGCACGAGGAAGCGGAAGCCGGAAGTCTGCGGCGGCCCGCTCCGCTTCTGGCACAGTCGAGGCTGATGCTGCGGTCGCGCGCGCGCCAGGATTTGCGCGGCGGATCAGAGGATCCGCTCCCCTCGGGCGGGGTCTTCGCACGCTCTTCTTGGCCCGCTCCGCTTCTGCCACAGGCGAGGCTGATACTGCGGTCGCGCACGCGCCGGGATTTGCGCGGCGGATCAGAGGATCCCCTCCCCTCGGACGGGGTCTTCGCACGCTCTTCTTGGCCGCTCCGCTTCTGCCACAGGCGAGGCTGATACTGCGGTCGCGCCACCTCGTGGCACGACTCCTGTTACCCTGCATTTCTCACCCCGTCTCGTCGCGAGGAGGCGGTGTGAGAAATAGGGGTTAAGCTCATCCGGATCGTGCTCTCTCGCATTGGCGATTTTCCAGGATGGATCTGGGCCGCGTTCGCGGCGATGGTCGCGGTTCTACTCGCGCTCGACCTGATCGCTCATCGGGGAAGCCGGGGGGAATCGCGGAAGCGGACGCTGATCTGGAGCATCGTCTGGGTCGCCGCAGGTCTCGCGTTCGACGGCCTGATATGGATGCTGTTCGGAGGAAAGGCCGCGGGCGAATACCTCGCCGCATGGCTGATGGAGAAGAGCCTCAGTCTGGACAATCTCTTCATCTTCCTGATCATTTTCAAGAGCCTCGGCGTGGCGAAGAGATACCAGCACCGGGTGCTCTTCTGGGGAATTCTCGGTGCGGTGGTCTTCCGCGCTCTCTTCATCTTTCTGGGCGCCGCAGCGCTCGAACGGTGGGACTGGGTGACCTGGATCTTCGCGGCACTTCTCGTCTACGGGGCGTGGCGATCGGTCCGCGTCGATCCCTCCGAAGAGAAGGAGAGCCCGGTGGTGGGATGGCTCGCGCGACACGTCCCGGTGACCCAAAAGGTTCGCAGCCGCAGCTTCGTCGCACGCGAGGGAGGTCGATGGGTCGCGACCCCTCTCCTGATCGCGCTGGTGGCCATCGAGATCAGCGATGTGATGTTCGCCGTCGACTCCGTTCCGGCGGCGTTCTCGGTCACCCGCGAGCCCTTCCTCGTCTACAGCTCCAACATCTTCGCGATCCTCGGGTTGCGTGCGCTTTATCTGCTCCTGGCTCAGACCATCGGTGAGCTCCGCTATCTGCATTACGGCCTCGCTCTCGTCCTGGTCTTCGCCGCCTTCAAGATGGTGGCCGATACATGGATGGAGATCCCTCCGCTGATGTCGGTCGCCGTGATCATGGCCATCATCGGGGCAGCTGCCTGGCTCAGCATCCGTGCCAGGCGTAGCGAAACATCCCCGTAACACATGCGTATTGACAAATGTGTTTCGAAGATCGAACATATGCGCTACAGCATATGTGAAGGAGTGACAGCATGAGTGAGATCCGAGAAGCAGTACGGCAGCGATACGCGAATGCAGCAACCCGGGTGCGGAAGGGATCGGGAGGATGCTGCGGGTCCGAACCGGCCGCCTGCTGCGACGACCCGATAAGCAGCGACCTCTACGACGAGGCGACCACGACCGGCATCCCCGAAGAGGCGGTCCGCGCTTCCCTCGGCTGCGGAAATCCAACTCTTCTCGCTTCCATCCGCGAAGGAGAGACGGTTCTCGACCTGGGGTCGGGCGGCGGACTCGACGTTCTTCTTTCGGCGCGACGGGTCGGCCCTTCCGGGAAGGTGTACGGTCTCGACATGACCGACGAGATGCTCGAGCTCGCGCGGGAGAACCAGAGGAACGCAGGTGTCGAGAACGTCGAATTCCTGAAGGGGGAGATCGAGAACATTCCGCTCCCGGACGCGTCGGTGGACCTGATCATCTCCAACTGCGTGATCAATCTCTCGGCCGACAAGCCGCAGGTACTTCGGGAGGCTTTCCGGGTACTCAGGCCGGGAGGGCGGTTCGCGGTATCGGATGTGGTGCGTCGTGCGGACGTCCCCGACGAGGTTCGCCGGAGCATCGAGCTGTGGGCCGGCTGCATCGCAGGAGCGCTGCATGAAGACGAATACCGGTCGCTCCTGGCGGAGAGCGGGTTCGAGGGAATCGAAGTCGAGCCGACGCGCGTCTACCAGATCGACGATGCGCGACCGTATTTCGAGGAAGCAGGACTGGACGTCGAGAAGGTTGCCGCGGAGTTGGATGGAACGTTCGCCAGCGCATTCATCAGGGCGACCAAGGCCTCCTGATCGATCGATGATCTTCAATGGTTCGATTCGACTTCTCACCGGGGCGGCACGGCTTCCGCCGTGCCGCCCGCGGCAAAAGCCGCGGCGCCCCCTGGCAGATACGAAGCGACATCCCGAACGGCAACGCGTGCGTTTCCGACAAGGGGGCGGTCAGATCCTCGATCCTCGATCTCAGCTGCCTTTCAGATCCTCGATGCCTTTCAGATCCTCGATGCTTCTCCTCATCCTTCGCGGAGTGCAGTCGCGACCGGGAGTCTCGCAGCACGGATGGCGGGGAAGAGGCCGCCCAGAAGTCCGATCAGGACTGAATAGATGATCCCGCGCGCCAGGAGCGGAGGATCGACACTGAACGCGAATGCCACCTGGCTGAAGCTGCGCATGTTCAGCGTCGCGGTCTGGAAGCCGTCGAACGCCGCCCACGCGACGAGAGCGCCGATGGCCCCGCCGATCAGAGCGAGCACCAGGGACTCGGCGACCACCGACACGACGACCGGCGAGCTTCCGAACCCGAGCGCCTTCAGAGTGGCGATCTCGCGTGAGCGCGACGCGACCGCCGTGTACATGGTGTTCAACGCTCCGAAGACCGCCCCGATCGCCATCATCGCGGCGATCAGGCTTCCCAGGCCGGTAATCAGCCGGTAGAGCATCCGCGACTGGCTCGCGTAGAACTCCTGTTCCGGAATGACCTTCACGTCGAGGCGCGGATCGGTGGTGAGAGCATCCTTGAATTTCTGGAAGCTGCCGACCGATGCGAGGCGCACCAGAGCGGACTGATACGTCGATCCGCGGTGGTATGCAGGCGCCAGGACGGCGGCATCGGTCCAGATCTCGGACTCCGGAAGTCCGCCGTTGGCCGTGAAGATCCCCACCACCTTCCACTGGTTCCGACCGAACTGGAGGTTTGACCCCACCTCCAGCCCCCGGAATTCGGCGAGCGCTCCACGCCCGACGATGACTTCGTTCCGCCCCCAGTCGAACATTCTTCCCTGAATGATCTTCACTTCGCTCCGCACCAGCATTCCGGGCCGGGTGACCCCGCGCATCGGGACATTCGCGTCGGTTCCGGTGGTGCGCTTGGGGAGGTTGACCACCACGAAGAGCTCCGGCGAGACGAGAGCGGTCGAGCCCTTCCGCGCGACGCCGGGAGCTTCTTCGATGATCTTCGCTTCATCGAGAGTGACGATGCTGGTCATCTCCGCATCGCCGCCGGCGCGAAGAATCATCGCCCGGTCCGGCGCGCCCGCAGCCACCATCGCCTTCTGGAACCCGCGGCCGATGGAGAGAACCCCCACGAACACCGCCACCACTCCGGCGATGCCGAAGATCGCCGCGGCTGCCGATCCCTTGCGCTGCGGAAGAGTGCGGAGATTGAAGAGAGTGAGCTCGAAGAGCTGCGAGAACCAGTTCATGGTCACTCCCTCCTCAATGCGTCGACCGGGTCGAGCCGCATCGCCTGCAGCGCCGGCGGCAGCCCGGTCACGGTCCCGAGCACCACGACGAGCAGCACGCCGATGGCGATGTCGCGCGGCGGGAAGAAGAAGACCGGGAGCGCTCCGTGTGTCGGATCACCGCCAGCGATCATCAGGAGGGCCAGCCCGAGCCCCACGATCCCACCCACCGCCGAAATGAGGAGCGATTCGCCGAGGACCATGGCAAGGATCCCTCCGTTGGTGAAACCGACCGCCTTGAGGACACCCAGCTCGCGGATCCGTTCGCGTACCGACTGCCCCATGGTGTTCCCTGCCACCAGGAGAATGGTGAAGAAGACCGCGGTGAGAATCGCGGTGATGATGGTGCCGATGTCGCCGACCTGATCGGCGAAACCCTTCACGAACGCGCCTTCGGTCTCGGTCTTCGTCTCGTACGGCGAGTTCGCGAAGTGCTGATCGATCTTCTTCGCGACCTCGGTGGCCATGCTCGGATCCTTCACCCGGATGTAGTACCAGCCGACGCTCCCCTTCCCGAACGAGCGGTTCTCATCGAAGTAGTCGTGTCGGAAGAGGAACTGGGTGGTGTCGGTCTCCTTCTCTTTCCCGTCGTAGATCCCGACGATGTCGAAGGTCCAGGTGTTGCCGCCGTCCTTCGGCTTCCAGATGGTGGCCTGGATCGGAACCTTGTCCCCTATCTTCCAGCCGAACCTCTGGGCGAGCTTGCGACCGACGACCGCACCGGTGCGCGTTCGGAGCCAGGCCTCTTTCTCTTTGGCCGGAAGAAGGAACTCCGGGTACATCGCGAGGTACTCATCCGGCTTGACCGGGAACTGGGGGAAAAAATTCTTCGGATCTTTGTAGATCCCGCCGAACCACGTGGCGTGTGTGGCGTCGACCACGCCCGGAATCTGCTCGATCTGCGCTTCGTAACTCTGCGGGAGCATCTGGATGATCGAGACCTTGTGCCGCACGACCAGGCGGTCGGCGCCGGCGACGTCGACTCCCATGGTGAACGCCTTCCGGATCGCGGCGAGGTAGCCGAACAGGAGGAAGGCGACCACGATCGAGAGGATGGTCAGGGTGAGGCGAAGCCGGTGGCGTCGGAACGCCGAAAAGACGAGCGGCAGGAACTTCATGCCGCCATCTCCGTGGAGATCCGTCCGTCGAGAAGATAGAGCGTGCGATCGGCGCGACGCGCGGCATGTGGATCGTGGGTGACCATCACGATCGTCTTCCCATGCTCCTGATTGAGCGCGTGGAGCAGATCGAGAATGCCGTCGCCGCTCTTCCGATCGAGGTCTCCGGTCGGCTCGTCGGCGAGGATCAGGGTCGGGTCGGTGACGATCGCGCGGGCGATACCGACGCGTTGCTGCTCACCACCGGAAAGCGTCCGCGGCGAGTGGGTCGCGCGATGGGAGAGGCCGACCACCTCGAGCGCGGTCTCGACGTGCTTCTTTCGCTCCGCCCTCGAGAGGGACGTCAGAAGGAGCGGGAGCTCGACATTGCGCTCCGCGGAGAGGACCGGAAGAAGGTTGTAGAACTGAAACACGAGACCGACGTGACGGGCGCGCCAGTGGGCAAGCTCGCGGCTCGACATCGAGTCGATACGCTCGCCGCCGATGGTGATCGTGCCGGAGGTCGGACGATCGAGACCGGCCAGGAGGTTGAGGAGGGTACTCTTGCCGGAGCCTGAGGGACCCATCAGCGCGAGAAACTCGCCCCGGGAGATCTCGAGCGAGAGATCCTCGAGCACAGTGATCCGTTCGTCGCCTTTCTGAAACGCCTTTCCGACCCCTTCGACCGTGACGATCGCTTCCGCACTCATCCGTTCTTCTCCTCCGCAATGCGGACCCGCTCTCCATCCCGAAGCTCGTCGGGCCCGCTCACCACGACCTTCTCTCCCGCCGAGAGTCCGGTGGAGATCTTCGCCGTTTCTCCGTCGGTCGATTGCACCGTCACTGCTCGTCGCTCCACGCGTCCGTCCCTGACGACGTAGACGACATCGCGATCGCCGTCGCGCCGCAAGGCATCCCTGGGGACGTCGAGCGCGGCACGAACCGCGCTCTTCGGGTCGTCCTCGATGAACGAGACCTTCACGCCCATGTCGGGGAGGATGCGCGCGTCGCGCTGGTCGAACGCGATCCGTACCTTCACCGTCGCCTTCTGGCGGTCGGCGGTCGGAATGACGGTGATCACGTGCGCCGGAATCTTCCAGTCGGGGTATGCGTCGAGCACCGCCTCGACTTTCTGTCCCTCGTGTACCCGGTTGATGTACGCCTCGTTGACGTCGACTTCGATCTCGAGCGACGCCATGTCGACGACGGTACAGATTCCGGTGCGGGTGAATCCGCCTCCCGCGGAGATCGGCGAGATCATCTCGCCGGGCTGCGCGTTTTTCGAGACCACGATCCCGGCGAACGGCGCGCGGATCTCGGTGTCGTCGAGATCCTGTTTTCGCAGATCGAGCTGCCGGCGAGCGACTGCGTAGTCGTCCCGTTGAGAGGCGAGATGCGCCTCGAGTGCGTCGAGATCGGCCTTGGCCTGATCGAGCGCGGCCTGGCTTGCGACCTTCTGGGTCGTCAGGCTCTGCGCCCGCCCGAGGTCGAGCCGGGCCTGAGCGATGCGGACCTTCGTCTCCGCGAGTGAGCTCGCCGCCGCCTTCGCCTGCGATTCCGCGAGCCGGTATGCCGCACTCGCAGTGGCCGGATCGAGACGTGCGAGGAGTTGTCCCTCGCTGACTTTCATTCCCTCTTCGATCAGAACCTCGACCACCTTGCCGGTCACCTTCGACGAGACGGTCGCCTCCCTTCGTGCCGTGACGTAGCCGCTCGCGTTGAGGACGGCCGCCTCACCGCCGCCCGTGGAGCCGTCCGCCACGGTGGCAACCTGCACTTCGGCGGCCGCCGGGCGGCTCGCCCACCATCCCATTGCGGCGATCGCCGCAAGGATGACGATGACGATGATCCAGTTTCTCGAGCGGCCGGACCGCACTTTCTCGCCACTTCGATCGATCCGCAGATCGTCGAGATTCTTCCTGTCGACAGTCATGAGCTCAATTCCGATGAACGACGGTATTTCGGGACGACCGTTGCGCCGATCCAGCTTACACGAATGGCTCGGCCGTCCGGAGGAGGGAACACGTGGGAGAGAGGGCGAATTCTGGATCCGCGAATCGCCACAGGCGTCCTGGCCCGGTAGAAACTGTCCTACTGCGAAAGCGGATCAACGGTCCACATCCGAACGAATTTGGCCTCGCCGCTCCGCTTTCTCGCTACGGATGTTCCTACCGCCCAGACTCCTAGTCCCGATCTCGAGATGCGCGATACGCGATCCTCGATCCCCGTTTCCCGTCCCCGTCCCCGTCCTCGTTCCCCGTTCCCCGTTCCCGTCCCCGTCCTCGCCCTCGTCCCCGTCCCCGTCCCCGTCCCCCAGATCCTCGATACGCGATACGCGATCCTCGATGCTTTTCAGATCCTCGATCCTCGATCCTCGATGCTTTTCAGATCCGCGATGCTTTTCAGATCCTCGATGCCTCTCTCTACTTTCCCCAGATCTCCTCGAGCCGGCGGTCCCGCCCGCAGCCGTGGCGGTAGAACTCGTACCGGATCGGATTCTTCTGATAGAAATTCTGGTGGTAGTCCTCGGCGGGGTAAAACGCTCCGGCGGGAAGGATTGCGGTGTACACCTTTTTTCCAAACTTCTGCTCGATGCGCTGCTTCGACGCTTCGGCGAGCCGTCGCTGGTTCTCGTCGTGGTACCAGATCGCAGTGGTGTACTGCGAGCCGCGATCGCAGAACTGGCCGCCTGCGTCGAACGGGTCGACGTTGTGCCAGTAAACGTCGAGCAGCTGCTCGTAGCTGACTTTCGTCGGATCGTACGTCACGCGCTCCGATTCACGATGGCCGGTCCCGCCTCCCGACACCTCTTCGTAGGAAGGCCGAACCACGTCACCGCCGGTGTAGCCCGAAGTGGTGTCGACCACTCCCGCAGTCTGGTCGAACGGTTTCTCCATGCACCAGAAGCATCCGCCGGAGAACGTGGCCACTGCGAGATGTGCTGGCTTCCCGCCGGCGCTCTCGGGAGTGCGGGCATTTCCGCATGCCGCGAACGCAATGACGATGAGGTTCAGCAGGACGAATTTCTTCATGACGGCAACAACTCCCCTTCGCTTCGAATCATTCGGTGCGCCTCGAATCCGGATGGTCCACGGGGCGCGCTGCGGCGCTCGATGATCCTGCTCGAGATCCTGTCGAGCATGTCTCGCAGGGTCGATCGAAACTCGCCCGCCTCACTCGCTCTTCACGAGGTCCGTGAGCGATGAGGCTCGAGGGTAGGATTCGTGGAACAGCGGCGACGTTACACGCGCGCTCAGGCGGCTTCGCTCTCGGCAGTGAGGACGGCGAAGACGGCGCCCTGGGGATCGCGAAGGACTGCGAAGCGGCCGACGCCGGTCACGTCCTTCGGCGGCGTCAGCACGGTCGCGCCGAGCTGACGCGCATACGCCACGGCGTCATCGCAGTCGTCGACGGAGAAGTAGACCAGCCACTCAGCGCCATTGCCGCTGACGAGAGGATCGACCTGGAGCATGCCACCGGCCGATGCGGTGCCGCACCTGAAGACGGTGTACTCGTTGTCGTCGCCCGTCCTTCGTTCCTCGGCCCAGTTGAAGAGGCGCCGGTAAAAGGATCTCGCGCTCTCGGCATTGGAGGTCGAGAGCTCGTGCCAGCAGATCGCCCCCGGTTCATTGACCAACCCTGCTCCGATGTGGCTTCTGCCGTGCCATACGGCGAAGACCGCTCCCTGAGGATCGCGGAGCATCGCCATTCTTCCTGTGTCGAGAAGATCGAACGGCTGCAGGATGACCGTCGCTCCGAGCTCCTCCGCACGACGCGCGGTCGCGTCGACGTCATCGACGGCGACATAGGTCATCCATGACGGTGCGGAGACGGGTGACGGTTCGCTCTCCTCTTCATAGAGAGCAGCAACGTCGAGTCCGTCGATCTGCATGATCGTGTAGCGCGCATTCGTCGCACTCGGAAAACCGTTGGACTTCCAACCGAAGAGTCTCGAGTAAAAGCGTTTCGCTCCGCGGGCGTCACTGGTGGAAAGCTCGGCCCAGCAGAAGGTGCCGGGAGCGTACGCCGTAATCTCGGTCATACCGTGCCTCGGAAGGAAGATGGGCCCGATCGGGTCAAATGTCGATTGGTTAACACGGGATTCCCCGCAAATTTCACCAATTTGCCGTTTACGCGACCGGGGAAGCGAACATTTTCGCGGGAATGCGCGCCTCTATGACAATTCAGTCATGTTGGCGAACACGGGTTGAAATGGCGGCCGCGCGGAGCAAAGAGGCTCCGTCGACCGCGTGAAGCTCACCAGTCCGGAGAGTCGAGACCCTCAATGGGGCCAGGTCTCGACTCTTCGCCCGAACTGGAGAGTCTGCTCCGACGCATGCAAGAGACGAAATGTCGACGCGAGCCGAAGCCGGCCCGCGCCATAGCCCTATTGCACCGTCGCGAGGTATTTCGCGACGCGTGAGCCTTCCCGATTGCGGAGATTCACACAGTCGTTCACCTGGTCCTCGACCCGCTTCATGGTCTTTTCCGTCTCCTCAGTGCGGTGCCGCTCCTCGGAGAAGAACTTTTCCGCAGACGCCAATGTCTTCGCGTCGCATCCTGCGGCGATCTGCGGCATGAATCCGAGAAAGGCCGGAGGGATGCGTCCGGTGAGCTCGTCGTAATTCGAGGTGAACCAGGAGTACACCACACGATGGGCTTCGTCGGTTCTCATGGCGCCGAATGGGATGCGGAACAACTCGTTCGGACGAAGGCCGCCGTGCAATGCGTAATCGAGAGCCTCGGCCCTCAGTTTCGGATCATCGAATGCGGACATCGCGCCGAGGTATTGGGCGCGAATGGTGGGCGATTCAGCGGTCTCGATTCCTTTGCGGAAGGTGTCGAAGAGGGCCTGATCGCCGTCAGCCGCCGCGATTCTCAGCGCCACCCCGGCGATGGCAGGATCGATCGACGACGGATCCTTGATGTAGCTCGTGGCCGCTTTCTTCCCGAACGCACGGATCTCCGGATCGGCCGCATCGATTCCGAGCCACTCCAGCAGCTGCGGCCGGAAGCTGGTGACGACTGCATCTTCACCGGCCTTCTTCTGGAGCCCGTAGCGGTCGAGGGCCGGGCGAAGAGTCTTTCGAAGATAGCGCGCGAAAGCGGGACGATCCGATTCATTCACGAAAGCTCGATCGACTTTGGCCAGTCCCTGGAGAACTGCGGTCAGGACCCGCGGCTGGGGATCGTTCGCGAACTCGCCCAGCATCTGGAGATAGTCGTCGCCATGAATGAATCCGCCGTCGAGAAGTGAGGAGAGATTGCCGATGAATGCGATTCGCTCCCGGGGGTCGAGCCATTCGGAAGCGTGCTTCGCGAGCCGATGCATCATGGCCCGATCGACGTTCCAGCGGTAGTAGCCGTTGGAATCGGCATTCGGATCGATCCAATCGATCTTCTTCGCGTCCAGCTGAAATGTCTGTTCAGGCTTCGAAAGGAGAACCGTCAGCGACTTCACTTCGGTTCGGTCGGAATAGCGGAGGAAGACCGGGACGGTCCACTGTTCGGCGGGGGAGTCGACTCCCGCGTTGACGAAGCGCTGCTGCCGGAGCCTGACCTTTCCGCCGTCGAGGAGCGTCACGTCGATCAGAGGGAATCCCGGCTGATCGAGGAACGTCTTCAATGGCCCGGCGACGTCCTGGCCGGAGGATTTCGCGAGGGCGGACCAGAGATCCGATCCGGTGGCGTTGCCCCACTGGTGCTGGTGAAGATAGGCGATGATGCCACGACGAAACGTCTCCGGGCCGACCCACTGCTCGACCATCCGCAGCACTGCCTTCCCCTTGTCGTACGCGAGCCCGACATCTGCGAGCCCTTCGTCGGCATAGGTCACCTTCTGACGGATCGCTCCGACGGAGGCTCGCGCGTCGAGGTTGTAGATTCCCTGAATGCTCTGCAGTTCCACCAGGTCGTGCTCGTACTCCGGAGCGAGCTCGCTGGTGATCTTGTCTCCCATCCAGTCGGCGAACGACTCATTGAGCCAGAGGTCGTCCCACCACTGCATGGTCACGAGGTCACCGAACCACTGGTGTGCGGCTTCGTGCGCGGTGACGCGGATCAGGTTGCGCATCTGGTCCGGAGTGACACTCTTCGGGTCGAGAAGGAGAATGTTGTCGGCGTACGTGATCGCACCCGCATTCTCCATCGCCCCGGGCCAGAACTCGGGGACTGCGATCAGGTCGAGCTTGCGGAACGGATAGTCGATGGTGAAATAGCGGTCGAGCGCCGCGATGATCCGGGGGGTCTCTTCCGCGGCGATCTTCCCGAGCGCTGCCTCTCCCGCGGGTGTGACCACTCGGCCGGGCACTTTCATACCCTTGATGGGAACGAATTCGAACGGTCCGACGGCGATCGCGACCAGATAGCTGGGAAGGGGTCGGGTCACCGCGAAGTGCAGAGTCTTCCAGCCATCACCCTCATCGACCGATTTCTCGATCGGCGTGTTCGCCACCGCTTCGAGCCTGGAGGGAATGGTGAGGGTCAGGTCGAAAGGAATCTTCCAGGCCGGCTCGTCCCACATCGGAAACGCTCGCCGTCCGTCCGCCGCCTCGAACTGGGTGAACGCGTATGCCTGGCC
Source organism: uncultured Acidobacteriota bacterium (assembly GCA_963741955.1). GTDB lineage: Bacteria > Acidobacteriota > Thermoanaerobaculia > Gp7-AA8 > Gp7-AA8 > CAVUKB01. The sequence goes on along the minus strand of CAVUKB010000007.1, from coordinate 103,227 downwards.
ATCCTTCGTCATGCGGTAGAGCCCGACGGCCCGGGTGTTGAACGGAGCAGTGAAGTCGATCGAGAGTGTCGCCTTTCCGGCCGAGATCGGCTCCTCCGTCGTCACCTGGACGATCCCCTTCTCCTGCTGCTCGAACTTCGCGGGTATCACTCTGTTCGCGGATTCGAGCCGGAGCCGAGTGATCTTCGGCCCGTCCGCGTTGAGGAGGAACCTGCTGGTGGCATTCTCGACATGGAGGTCGATCTGCACCGAGCCGGTGTAGCTCTCACTGGCAGGATCGAGCTTCAGGTGGACCACCTCGAGAGTCGGCCCGACGTTCGGGTCGAGGCGTCCCGGTCCGGGAGGAGTTGCGAGGGCGGTCGCCGTAGCGAGAACGATCAACAGAGCAGCGGCAAGAGAGGAGCTCGTTCGTTTCATACCATTCTCCTGACTGCGTGGAGTTCAGAGGGGGGCGCGGACCGTTCGGCCCGCGCCCGATTGAGGGAGAGAGAACCTATGTTCCATGGTGTATACGGTCGGCAATGCGGAAAGGTTGCGAACGGATTCTCCCTCACCGATTCAGATTCCCGAGTCCGGCTTCACGGACGGATCACCCGCGGCGACGACTCTCGTGAAGCGCCCGAAGCCGCCTGATCGCCGCTTCCGGGAGCACCACCGGTTCGCCGCTCCTCATCGCTTCGACGTAGACGCGGGCGCACGATTCCATCGAGATCGCCACGTGGAGAGCTTCGTCGAGGTCGGATCCGGTGCAGACGTTTCCGTGATTCGCGAGAATGACGGAGCTGCTCTCCCCGAGAGCCCGAACGACATTTTCACCGAGCTCCTCACTTCCGGCCACCGCGTATTCCGCGACTTCGACCGTACCTCCGAAGTAGAGCACCATCTCGTCGATCACCGGCGGCAGCGGCTTGCGCAGCACCGAGAGCACCGATACGTATGGCGAGTGGGTGTGGACGATCGCGCCGAGGTCCGCTCTCGCACGGAGCACCGCGAGGTGCATCGGCATCTCGCTGGTCGGACCGCAGATCGCGTCGACCACCGCACCATCCTCGATCCGCACGATCCCGACCTCCTCTGCACGCATGAACTCGTACTCGATGGCGGTGGGCGTCACGGCCGCGAGCCCCGGCTCCTCCGGAATTCGCATACTGATGTTGCCTGCGGAGCCGACCACCAGACCCGCTCGCCACATGCGCGTTGCGCACTGCCAGACACGCTGACGGGCGTGGAGGAAGCTTTCTTTCATCGGGCGATTGTATGCGACACGGGTCGCAGGTTGGGAGTGCCGGTCCCGGGCTCGCTCAGCAAGGGCGAATCCGTGTGAACCGTCGGTGAGGTTCCATCCGGTCAGTTGGACGGTTGTACGTTCGACGACCATCGACCGTCGACGTTCAACCCGGACTCTTCACGGGGCTTCTGATGCGGAGCGACGAAATACCGTGAATGATCCAGGTCAACTCTGTCCGGCTACGTGTGTCCGTCCGCAGTGCGGACATGTGATGGTCTGACCCTTCAGGGCGGGCGGAATCTTGAGGTTCGTGCCGCAGGCGCACGCGATGAACGCGAAGTCGTTGATCTTCCAGAGCGCATCGGTGACCTGGCGAACGCGCTCGAGGTGGCCCTGGCCGGGAGCGGCTTCGCGGGTCGGAGCCGACGCGCCGGCGGTGGCGGTCGCAGCGAACGGCACGACACCGACCGCGCGACCGGTGACCTGCCGGAACGCGGTGTCGTACTCCCGAAAGCCCGCCGTCGAGCCCATCGAACGGAGAATCCGGATGCGCTCCGAGATCGGCGGATGGGTGCTGGAGAGGTCTGAAAGCCCGGCCGCGGTGACCTTCAGCGGATTGACCAGGTACATCGGAGCCATGGCCTGCGTGGTGTGCGAGAGCTTCGCCGTCGAATGGCCGATCTTCTCCAGAGCGTTCGCGAGTCCTTCCGGGTAGCGGGTGAAGACGGCCGACGATGCGTCGGCGAGGTATTCGCGACGGCGGGAGATGGCGAGATAGAGAATGCGCGCGAGGAGCGGCGCGAGAATCATCAGGAGGATGGCCACCACCAGAATGATCAGCTGAAGCTGTCCTCCGTCCTTCGACGAGCGCCGGGGAGCGCTGCGGGTGTATCCACCGTAACCGAAGAAGCGGAGCCCCACGTCGGCGAACATCACGATCGTACCGACCATCACCCCGGCCATCATCAGGTAGAGAATGTCCCGGTTCCTGACGTGTCCGAGCTCGTGACCGAGCACTCCCTGCAGCTCGTCCCTGTTCAACGTTTGCAGCAGACCGGCGGTGACCGCCACCGACGCGCGGTTCGGGTCGCGCCCGGTCGCGAATGCGTTCATCGCGGCGTCGTCGATGATGTAGATGTCCGGCATCTTCGCGATCCCGGACGCGACGCACATCTCCTCCACCACGTCGAAGAGGACCGGATGATCGCTCTTCTCGATCTTCTTCGCGCGGCTGAGCGAGAGGAAGATCTGGTCACCGCTGAACCACGCCACCAGGGTCATGACCAGCCACACGATCAGGGCGAACAGAAAGCCGAGGATTCCGGCTCCAGGCTGCACCGCCTCGGCCATCACGTACCCGAGGAGGAACATCAAGGTCGCCATCACCACGACGAGCACGGCGGTCCGGCGCTGATTCGACCGTACGAGGTCGAACATCGACATGGAGGCGGGCGGCGCCGTGCGCGCCGGCCCCGCTGCGGGAGAAGCCTGACTGGTCATCGCGGTTGGAGGATCAGAACTGGACCTTCACGGCCTGACGGATGTCGGGAGTCTCGACCTGGAAGAACTCCGCCGCCTTGAAGTTGAACATCCCGGCGATGATGTTGGTCGGGAACATCTCGGTCTTGTTGTTCAGCCTCATCACGGAATCGTTGTAATACTGGCGCGCGAAGCTGATCTTGTTTTCCGTAGAGGTCAACTCTTCCTGCAACGCGAGAAAGTTCTGATTCGCCTTCAGGTCGGGATAGCTCTCGGCCACCGCGAAGAGAGAACGGAGAGTCTGGCTCAGCTGATTCTCCACCTTCGCCCGCTCTTCGATGTTCGAGCCGGAGACCTGGATCGCCTGCTGGCGCGCCTTGGTAACGGCTTCGAGCGTCTCCCTCTCATGGTGCATGTAGCCCTTGACCGTCTCCACGAGATTCGGGATCAGATCGTGCCGGCGGTTCAGCTGGACGTCGATCTGGCTCCAGGAATTCTTCACTTCGTTCCTGGCCTGAACCAGACCGTTGTAAAACGCCATCACGACGCCTACCGCGATGACGGCGAGTACGAGAAGTACGACGAGTGCGATCAAATCGCCACCTCCGATCCTTTATTGTGGATCACTCCATTGTACGTCGGACGCCGCGTCCGGTTGCATCCTTCATCGGCCAAGGACTTCTCCGAGAAACGTCACCACGGCGTGACGGACCGACGCATCCTGGCGCTGGCCCGTCTCGAACAGAGCTCCCAGCTCGCCGCGGTCGAACCAGAAACCGTGCCCGCGGGTACACGCGTCGAGTGTCACGATGGCCCGACCTTCCACCTCGACCTTCCCCATCTTCGCGTCGCAGCGCGGACAGAGACGAACCGCCTCGGTGGTTTCCGCCTTCCGGAGTTTCATGTCCGGCTCCGCCAGGCCGAGTTTCGAGGCCAGAAGCTCGATCTCACCGGCGTCGAACCAGAGGCCGTGGCAGCGAATGCAGTAGTCGACCTCGATCCCGCTTCGCTCGACGACGATCAGCGGGGAGGCACAGACCGGACAGAGCATGAGCGATAGTTTAGCCCGGATTCCTCACGCCGTCTCCGCTGCGGAGCCGGAGAGCGGTCTCTCCGTCGCCGTTGCGCTTGCTTCGAGCTCCCCTCGTCCTTCCGACGAGACGGTGCGAGAAATCCGGGCTAGGAGTCTGCGCGGTAGAAACTGTCCTACTGCGAAAGCGGATCGGTTGAGGACTAGAATCGCCCGGGAGGACCGTGAACTTGACCACTTCGACCGAATCACTTTCGGGATCCCAATCTCGTACCTCTCCCGAACGCACGCAGCGGGGTTCGGTGCGGACGATCGGGACGGTGGTCGGGGTTGCGGCGGCGCTCATCGCAATCGCCGCGACCAACCTGGTCAGCTATCTTCTTTTCCACAGCATCGTGGAACTTTTCAGCATTGTCGTCGCCACCGGGATCTTCGCGATCGCGTGGCATTCGAGACACTACGTCACGGAGCACTACCTCCTCCTGATCGGGTGCGCTTTCCTCGGAGTGGGGTTGATCGATCTGCTGCACACGCTCGCGTACGAAGGGATGGGCGTGTTCCCCTCCCGGTCTGCCGACCTCCCGACTCAGCTCTGGATCGCCGGACGCGCGATCGAAGCAGTCGCGATCGCGGTCGCTCCGCTGTTCATTTCCCGGCGGCTTCGGGGACCCTGGGCGCTCACCGCGTCTCTCGCGGCGGCACTCTTCCTTCTGATCACCATCTTCGCGGGCGTGTTTCCCGCGTGCTACGTCCCGGGAAAGGGGCTCACGGAATTCAAGGTGATCGCAGAGTACGTGATCTCCCTCCTGCTGGCTCTGGGTGCGGTCGGGCTTTACCGGAAGAGGGATGTCTTTCCGCCGGAGATCTCGGCACTCCTGATCACGGCGATCCTCACCCTGGTCGTCTCGGAGCTGGCGTTCACCCTGTATGTCGACGTCTACGGGCTCTGGAACACGATCGGACATCTTCTGAAGCTGGTCGCGATGGTGCTGATTTACCGTGCGGTGATTGCCACGGGGATCGAACGGCCCTATGACCTCCTGTTCCGCGATCTGGAGTCGAGAGAACGACGGCTGCGGAGCGCGAACGAGGAGCTGGAGGCGTTCTCGTACTCGGTCTCCCACGACCTTCAGGCCCCGATAACCCGTATCCAGGGTTTCTCCGATCTGATGGTGCTGGAGTATGGCGATTCGCTCGACGCGACCGGACGCGATTACCTGCAACGGATCCACGAGGGCGCGGTACGGATGAACGAGCTGATCGAAGATCTTCTTCGTCTGTCTCGCATCACGCGGACGCCTCTGGCCGCGAGCGCCGTCGATCTGGTTCCGCTCGCGAAGCAGATCGTCACGGACGTCAGGAGTCAGGAGCCGGAACGGGAGGTCGAGATCGTGCTGCCTGCAGATCTGTGGGTCCGCGGCGATCCCGGACTGCTCCGGATCGTGCTCGAGAACCTGATTCGAAACGCCTGGAAATTCACGTCGAAGCGCGAACAGGCGCGGATCGAGCTCGGAATGGAACGGGAAGAAAAGACGGAGGTCGGGATCTTCGTACGGGACAACGGCGCCGGATTCGAGCCCGCACGTGCCGACCGCCTCTTCGCTCCGTTCCAGAGACTACACTCGGAGAAAGAGTTCAGCGGGAGCGGCATCGGGCTGGCGACGGTGCAGCGGATCGTCAATCTTCACGGAGGCAGCGTGCGAGCGAGCGGATCTCCGAATGAAGGGGCGACCTTCTGGTTCACTCTTCCGCAGTGAGTCGGGGGTTGCGTTTCTGGTCGCGGGCGGCGGAAATCCGGAAGCCGTACGTTCCCGCCGCGAGGTGAAACTTCAAGCCGGCTCGATCCTCCCCATCCGTCCATTCTGATAGTCGTCGATCGCCTGCAGAATCTCCGCCTTGTAATTCATGACGAAGGGGCCGTAACGGGCAACCGGCTCCCGGATCGGAACTCCGCCAATCAGAAGAAACTGGAGATCTGACCCTTTTGCAGCGTTGACGACCACTGCGTCGCCGTCGTCCGTGAAGACCACCATCCTCCCTCTTCCGACGTGCTCCTCTCCGAAGATCCCTTCTCCGTCGAAGACGTAGGCGAAGACCTCGTAGCCGGAGGGAACCGGCTGAGTGAGGGTGGCGCCTGGTTCGAGCGTGAAATGCATGAACGCGATCGGCGTCCGGGTGTCGATCACCGCACTTGCGCCGAGCGCTTCGCCGGCAATCACCCTGACTCGGATGCCGTCGCCCTCCGCCTCCGGGATCTTCGTGCCGGGAACCTCCTGATAACGCGGTGCCATCATCTTGTCGCTCTTCGGGAGATTCACCCACAGCTGGAAGCCATGCATCCGCCCGCCTTCACGCAGGATGCGCGAAGAGGGCATCTCCGAGTGCACCACTCCCGCTCCTGCGGTCATCCACTGCACGTCGCCGGGCGCGATCTTTCCCGAGTGGCCGGCGGAATCGCCGTGCTCCATCTCTCCGGCAATCATGTAGGTGACCGTCTCGAATCCGCGATGCGGGTGGTCCGGCGCGCCCTTCGCCTCACCCGGAGCGAGATCCATCGGACCCATCTCGTCGAGAAGAAGGAACGGATCGAACCAGTCGAGCTCCGGCCCCGGGAAGGGGCGATGCACCAGAAACCCGGCGCCTTCCCGGGTCGGACGGCCTTCGACCACCGCTGCCACACTCTTCGGCTTCATACGACGATGATGCGATCAGCCACACTGTCAGGCAAGCCCGGCCGCGACAGGCGCGGCTCGGTCCGCACAGGTCCCTGTCTGGTCAGCTCCCCGGCTTCCAGTCGAGAATCTCGTCGAGCGACTGCCGGGTGATGATGTGGTATCCCGGTCGGGCCTTTCGATAGACCGCGAACGCGATCTTCTTCCCTTCCGGCGTTCTGATCAGCTCCCGATAGAGCGCGTCGACGAACTGCCGTCGTCCCATCCTCTCGAGAAACGATTCGAGCGCCGGATACGCAGCCTTGTAGTGCGCGTCGACTGCCCGCATCAGCCAGGCGAAGAGAATCTCCGAATTGCCCGATCCCGTGAAATGGAATGCGGCGTCGAGCTCCTTCATCCGGTCGACGGTCAGCGGCGCGGGAAGGTTGCGGATGAAGTACACCCATTCGAGACTGCTCCACCGGGAGCCGTCGAGAGACTCCGGTGCGGCTCCGCGCTCGAAGGCGTCGATGGCGCGATCGACGGCATCGAAACGGACGGAGTCGATGACCGGCGCTCCTGCGGGAAGCCCCGGCTCGTAGACCCAGTCGTGGATCCGGAGCTTCGCCTCGAGAGCGGTGTCACCCCGCACGAGGTCCTCGCGCAGCCAGGCGAGGAAATGTGCGGTGTCCATCGACTGGAATGCGAACGTGTCGAAATAGCGGCGAAGAAATGCGTCGAAACGGGGCCGCCCGACGGTCTCCTCGATCGATCGGAGAAAGAGGTACCCCTTCTCGTACGCGATGTCGCTCATCCCGTCATCGGGATCGCGGCCCTCGAGCTCGAGGTGGAGCCGTGTGTCGGCGGTGTCGGTTTCGTATTGGGTGATGGTCTGGTCGAGATTCTCTCTCCCGAGCGCTGCCAGCATCGCGCTGTAGTCGGAACCGTGGAGGTCTTCCATGATCCGGCGCTCGAGATACGTCGTGAATCCTTCGTTGAGCCAGAAGTCGTCCCACGTCGCGTTGGTCACGAGATTCCCCGACCATGAATGCGCGAGCTCGTGAGCGATGAGCGAGACGAGAGAACGATCGCCGGCGAGGATGGTGGGGGTCACGAACGTGAGGCGTGGATTCTCCATCCCACCCCAGGGAAAGCTCGGTGGAAGAACCAGAACATCGTAACGTCCCCATCGGTACGGACCCCACATCCGTTCCGCGGCGGAGATCATTTCCGGCGTCTCGGCGAGCTCCCACGCCGCCTTTTCGATCACCTCCGGCTCCGCGTACACGCCGCTCCTCGCGTCGAAGGGGCGGAACTCGAGATCACCAACCGCCAGCGCGAGGAGATACGAGGGTATCGGCTCCGGCATGTCGAAGTGATAGACCCCGTCCGGCGATGTGCGGATCGGATTTCCTCCGGCACTCATCACCGCCATCAGTCCGGGCGTGACGTGAATGGTCGCGTCGTAGGTGATGTGCACTTTCGGCGTGTCCTGCAGCGGTACCCAGCTGCGCGCGAGTATCGCCTGGGACTGGGTGAAGAGAAACGGCGACTTCTTTCCGGCGGTCTGCTCCGGCGTGAGCCACTGGAGCGCTTCCGCGTCGGGCTGCGTCGCGTATTCGATCTTCACCAGCTTCGTCCCTGGAAGGATGTCGATGCGGAGCGGCTGCCCGAGGTACGGAACGGATTGCCCCACCGTGTAGCGGGTCGGTTCGCCGTCTTCGCCGAGCGTCACGTTGCGGATGTCGAGGTCGCGTGTATCGAGAGTGATGTGGCCGGCTCCGGTGAGGTTCTCGATGGTCAGAACTGCCGTTCCGGCCAGCCGCCGGGATGCGAAGCGAACGTTCAGATCGAGCGAGAGATGCCGGACCACGACGTCGGCCGGATTCGAGAACGAGTGAACGTCGCGAGCGAGCGGCGCCCGAGTGAGGGGTTGAGGCGGCGCGGCGGCGGGACTCGTCTGCACGCCCGTCGAGCAGGCCGCGACGAGAGACAGCGCGGCGAGCATCGCGACAGGAACGGTGCGACTCCGGAATTCCAGTTTCATCGATGACCTCGGATTGAGGGAACGGATTGGAGCGATGTTTCCATTTCATGGAGAGCCGCGCGCTCAGGGGACGGACGAATTTCTACGCGAACGGCGGATGTTAACCCGGATTATTCACGGTCTGACACCGCAGACGGGTCCGGATCGCGCTCCGCAGCAGAAGTCCCGTGAATGGTCCCCCGATGGTCGTCCGAAAACGCGAAAGCATCAGAAGGAATCGAGAAATGAGCGGATGTAATCACAAGGGAGCGCCTGAAGTGTTCGAGATGGCGGAAGAGTCGCTGCGCAATCGCGGTATCAGCGAGGAACAGTGGAGGGGGCGGCGCTTCGGCTACGGTGAGAACGTTCCGGACGGGCCGTGGAAATCGATCTACATCGAGGTGGAGCGACGGGACGGCGCCTGGATCGCGACGCGCCTGGACCGTCGCAACGAGATCCTTCCGGATACTGAAGAAGGACTCCGCGAGCTCGCCTGACCACCCGTTCGCAGCCGTCCGGTAGAATACGGCAATGCCGTCGTGGCGAGATACGTTGCGTCTCCTTCTCGTCGTATCCCTTCTCACCGCAGCAGCGTGCCGCCCATCCGAGGTGCACGTGCTCGCGGCATCGAGTCTGACCGACGCGATGAAGGAGATCGCCGCCGGATACGAGAAGGCGAACCCCGGAGAGCGGGTGGTTCTCGATCTCGCCGGCTCGAATGCGCTTCAGCTTCAGATCGAGCACGGTGCGCGCGCGGACGTCTTTCTTCCGGCCGACGAGGCGCGCATGGACGCTCTCGCCGCGAAAGGCCTCATCGACGCATCCTCCCGCATCGATCTCCTCTCCAATTCGCTGGTGGTGATCGTTCCGGGCGACCGTGCGACACACCTCGACGCGCTGCGCCAGCTCGCCGCTCAGCAGTTCCGGCGCATCGCCCTCGCGGATCCGTCCGTCGTTCCCGCCGGAGTCTACGCACGCAAGGCTCTGGAGACAGCCGGGATCTGGAACGATGTCGCGCCGCGCGTCGTCCCCGCGGTGAACGTCAGAGCCGCGCTCGCAGCGGTCGAGTGGGGCGCGGTGGACGCGGGAATGGTCTACCGGACCGATGCGATCCTTTCCTCGAGGGTGGTCATCGCGTTCGAGGTTCCGCCCGCAGATTCACCATCGATCGTCTACCCGGCCGCGGTCGTCGAGAGATCCGACCGTCCCGAAGCAGCACGCCGCTTCCTGGCCTGGCTGCGGTCTCCGGCGTCGGCGGCGACTTTCCGGAAGTTCGGATTCGGCGTGGCCGGTGCGCCGCCAGGGTAGCGTATGAATTCCCTGCATCTGATTGCGGGGGGAGAGAGGTCGGATGCGCCCGCTGAGGACGGTGTCCTTCTCGCGCTTCCGCTCGCTTTCGATGCTTCTCCGCACGGAACTTGCTCACTTCACCGCCGGAGGTGAACCATGCTCCGTCAGGACAGCAGCAGAACACGCTTCGGCGCAACGCTCGCCGGCTGGCTCGTGATCGGGACTTCGATCGCGTTGCTCGGCGCGTGCGCAAACAAGAACGAACAGGCGACCACGACCGGGACGGATACCGCCGCCACCAGCAGCGCGGCTGCGACGGACGTCCTCCCGACCCAGCCGAGCGGAAAGACGAAGCCGCCCGTCGAAGTGACGATCTCGGATCATGGAGTGGACATGCCCCACACCATCGAAGGAGGGAGCGTGGCGTTCCAGGTGACGAACAGCGGCAAGGAGCTGCACAGCTTCGCGATCAGCGGAAATGGAGTGGCGCGCGCCCTCGATGCCCCGTTGCAGCCGCTGGAAGTCAGGACTCTGGTGGTGGACGGCCTTCGTCCCGGCACGTACCAGGTCATGTCGACGGTCGGAGGAACGATCGGAAAGGAAGGGGAGACGATCGACATTACGGTCACACCATCCAGTGGAGAGGCCCCGGCAGGAACCGATACGACGTCGACCGGCGAAGGTGGAGGACCCGCGAACGCGGCGACCAGCAGCTGACATCCGGTTCTCCGGCCTTCGTCCTGCTGAGATAATCAGCGCGGGAGGGGCCGATGAACCACGACATCACCGTTTCGATCGAGCCGGACGCCTCGATCGAAGATCAGAACGAAGTCGTCCGAGGTCTGATGCGCCACAACGCGTCGCGCCATGGCGCTCCGGGGCTGGAGCGGGTGAATCTTCTCGTTCGTGACGCGCAGCAGAAAGTGCTCGGCGGCCTGCTCGGGAGGATCTGGTGGCAGTGGCTCTACGTCGAGAAGCTCTGGGTCGGCGACGAGCTGCGCGGCCGCGGTTATGGTCGCGAGCTCCTCTCGCGCGCGGAGACGTACGCGCGGGAGCACGGATGCATCGGCGTGAATCTCGACACGATCGACGCCGATGCGCTGGCGTTCTATCGACGGAACGACTACGAGCTCTGGGGTGTGCTGGACGATTTCCCTCCCGGGAAGCGCCAATGGTTCCTGAAGAAGAGGCTCGACCCGCACCGGGAGTCTGCGCGGTAGCGCCGATGTGACAAATGCGGGCCAGGAGCAATGGCCCGAACTTAAGCAAAATCCGCGTCGCAGCCGGGAGTCGGCGCGAGCTCGCTGGGCAGCGAACGATCCCCTCTCCGAGGGGCGCCACGGCTCCCGCCGTGGCCGCGCAGATCGCCTTCAGAACACAACGAGACGACACCTGCGGCAGATGCGCAGTAACTCCACGCATCTGCTCTGTGAACACCCACAGCGCCCCTTAAGTTCGGGCCATTGGGGCCAGGGGTCACGTCTGCAGATCGAGAGGAGACCTCTGTTCACGGTTCTGCGGAAGGAGCGGCGCGAACGGAAGACATGCCGCCGTTCCGATCAGACATGCGGCGTAGCCGTTGTCTCCGGTGAGAAGACCGGTGAAACGGCGGCTGATCGGTCCGGAGCGGGAGAGACGCCGTCGCATTCCCGGAGAGCCCGCATACACCAGCGAGGCGGTGAACCTGGAGAGCGCCAGCTCACGCATCAGCGGCCGCAGTCGGTGCGCATATTCGGAAAGATCGCCGGATCCGCCGAGTGTTGCGGCTACGGTTTCGGCGGCGAGTCTCCCGCTTCGCACAGCGAAACAGATTCCTTCCCCATAGACGTTTTCCGCGAGCCCGGCCGCATCGCCGGCAAGAAGAACGCCTCCGGGATCGACCACGGTCGCCGCACGCCGCACCGGAATCGAATATCCCCTGGTCACGACCCGGAGAGGGGAGTGGAGTTGGGGAAAGCGCTCGATGAAGGCTTGCAGCATGCCCCGCATTCCGGGACCGCCCCGGCTTCTCCGGTAGCGATAGAGTCCGACGTTGTAATGATCCCGCTTCGGAAACACCCAGCCATAACCATGGGGGATTGCGTCGAAATCGAGAATGCAGCCGCCGTCAATGAGCCCGGTGCGCGCCGGCTCGACATAGACCAGCGCCTCGATGGCGGGAGCGAAGAAAGGGGAGCATGAGGTGTCGAGTGCACGGCGTACTCCGCTGTAGACGCCGTCCGCGCCGATCAGAACGCCGGCGGAGAATGCCCCGCGTGAGGTCTCGAGCCGGACGTGATCCCGGCGGATGCTGAAACTCTCGAGGGTACACGACTCGAGCAGCGTAACCCCCTTCTCGACGGCCTGGCGGGCCATGTATGAATCGAGCCTGTCGCGGCAGACCGTGACTCCGATCCGCTCTTTCGACTGCAGAAACGTCGAGCCTCCGCTGGTCACGAATGCGGATTCGATCTCCGACTCCACGACCGGATCGATGTCGTAGGGAATCTCCTCGAGGGTCTTGCGTGAGAGTCCGCCACCGCACGTCTTCGGACGCGGCAGGGTGGCCCGTTCGAGAAGGGCGACCTCCACTCCGCGTGCAGCAAGATGCCACGCGGCGATGTTTCCCGCGGGCCCGCAGCCGACGATCGCGACATCGAAATTTCTCACTCGTCCCTCAGAATCGGTCTTTCGAAGCAAATCGTCAGCCAGCTTCGGCGCCCCGGGCGCATCACGACTTTCTTGTGCGCCACTCCGGTGTGGTCTACACTCGCAGCATCCGCCCCGATATCGGTCAATGCTACGGTCCGGGAAAAGTGCCGTCGCCGCAACGCTCCTGTTCTATGGCGTTGCGTTCGCGCTCGTCGTTCTTCCGAGCTACGCGCTCGGAACAGAAGACGTGCGCGTAACCTGGGCGATCTACGCAGCGACACTCCTCCTGTACGGGGGACTCACCGTCGCCGCCGTCGTACGGCGTCCCCGCGATCCTCGCGTCATTCTCTTCATGTTCACCGGCTTCGCCGTTTCGCTGACCATCCTCTTCGATGCCGCGGTCATCCGCCCCGGCGCATCGGCATGGGACGACCTTCTGCTGTTCCTCTATTCCTCCGTCTACATGATGAACTTCGCAGTCGTGGTCCACATGGCGTCGCTGATTCCGCGTGCGAACCCGATCACGCGGCGCCATCGCTGGATCGTCGGCGGCACGTATGCGACCGGGGCTCTCCTGACCGTCGTGAGCTGGCTTCTCGTTTTCTCTGCATCACGGGGAAGCGCATGGTTCGGAGTGACACTTCCCTCTGCGCTCCAGGTTCGCGCAGAGATGTCGCTCTCGGCGTACGTCGCCGGGGCCTGCATCAGCGTCTGGCTCCTCCAGTCGGCCGCGCGACGGGAAGAGACGCGGGAAGGGCGGCTTCAGGCTCTGGTGGTTCTCGCGGGAATCCTTCCGTGGGCGGCGAACATCACCGCATGGCTCTTCATCCCGGCGTGGCGCGACACCGCAGCCGGGGTGATCGAGCCATTCGCAGTGATGCTCGTTCCGGCGGGATTCTACGTATCGATCTTTCACTTCCACCTTTTCGATCTCGGGTCGTTTCTCCGGCGAGGCCTCATCTACGTCCTGACGATGGGGATGCTCGGCGCGAGCGTCTATCTGGCCGGCGCCCTGATCGGTCTGTTCGCCGCTCACGTCCTCGGGATCCACATCACCCTCTGGTGGATCGCGCTCCTCTTCTTCATCGGAGGAGCATTCTTTCAACCTCTTTCGCGAGCAGTCGAGAGCCGGATCGATCAGGCATTGTTCAGCGAAAAGATCGCCCTCCGCCGCCTCGAGGCGTCGTTGATCGGAGAGCTGGCCGGGTTCACGGAGATCGACGAGGCCGCCGCTCACCTGATCGAACGGATCCATACGTCGCTCTCGTTGCGCGGTGCGGCGCTGCTGCTCGCCGATCAGGGGGGAGAGTACTACCGGGTGCGGGCGATCTCGGGTCGAATGACCGGCGACGAAACTGCGCGCAATGTCGTCCTGACGGCCGAGGAGCTGCAGAACTGGTCGAGCCTCCGGCCGAGGGTTCCGATGCGGCGCTTCGAATCGGACGACGAGCCGGCCGAACTGCGCGGCATGCTCGATCTTCTCGAGACCGAATACGTCGTGCCGGTCCGCCTAAAGGACCGGCTGGTGGCGGTGCTCGCACTCGGAAAGCTCGGCCGTGGAGCAGCGCTCGATCGGGACGACCTCGAGATTCTCGACCAGATCGCGCAACAGGCGTCGGCCATGCTCGAGAATGCGCGGCTGTTCGATCTCGCAACGCACGACCCGCTGACCCGCCTCCCGCGGAGGCAGGTCGCGGTGGAGAGGCTGCGTGAGGAGCTTCGACGCGCAACCCGCTCGTTCCACCCTCTCGCCATCGCATTCGCCGATATCGACGATTTCAAACAGATCAACGACACCTGGGGCCACCACGCGGGGGACGTGGTGATCCGAGCGATCGCGCGGGCGTTCTCGGAACGGTCCCGGTCGACGGACATCGTCGCCCGCTTCGGCGGGGAGGAGTTCGTCTTCGTCCTTCCCGATACTCCGCGCGACGGCGCCTACCGGCACCTCGAGGAACTGCGCGCGGAGATCGAGACGAGGGAAGTCGATCTGGACCAGATCGCTCCGGTCACTCTGCTGGTCACCTTGAGTTTCGGTCTGTATTGCCTCGCCTCGCCCGATCAACTCTGCACGGAAGAAGAGGCGCTGGTGCGGGCCGACGAAGCTCTCTACGTCGCAAAGCGGAACGGGAAGAACCGAGTGGAGATCTTCGACCAGGCTCCCCGCCGGATGAGCGTCCGATGAAACCGTCCCCGGACGGAGCGGTTCGGAGCGAGGGCGATCTATAATCGTCCCGATCTTGACCTGCCGATCGGAATCGCTGATGCGACGCCTTCCTCTTCTGCTCTCACTTCTGGCCATTCTTCTCCCCGCACCAGGCGCTCTCGCGGCCGGACGTCCTTTCTCCGTCGCGCCACCTCCCGACTGGATCACCCGCGTCGATCTTCCGGCCACGAAAGCCGAACCGGCGGGGCAGATCAGCGACGGCACGTGGCATCTGCTCGTCGACGACCAGATCCGAATCGGGCGGACGACGGAGAGGTGGGTCCGCCGGGCGAGAAAGATCGTCTCGAGCAGCGGCGTCCGGAATTTCTCGGAGCTTCACTTCGACTTCGATCCGACCTGGCAGAGCCTGACCATCCATTTCGTCGACATCATCCGCGACGGCCGCCGGATCCGCGCGTTTTCTCCGGAGCAGGTGAGGGTCATCGAACGGGAGCGTGATCGATCCGAACGGATGTACGACGGCACCCTCACTGCCCTCTTCTTTCTCCGCGACCTTCGACCGGGAGACATCGTCGACTACGCGTACTCGCTTCGCGGCGCGAATCCGATCCTCCATGGACGATTCGCCGGCGAGCTCGATCTCGGGTATCAGGTTCCCGTCGCGCGACTCTATGCGAGAGCTCTCATCCCGGCCGGACGTACGATCACTCCCCGCGAGTTCCAGTCGAAGATCCCCGGAAGCGTCCGTCGCGAAGGGACGTTCCACTCCTGGACCTGGGCCGCAGACGATGTTCCCGCAATCGAGTGGGACAGCGACACACCGGTCTGGTTCGATCCCTTCCCCCGGGTGGAGCTCTCGGAATTCCGGGACTGGAACGAAGTTGCGCGATGGGCTTCCGACCTCTTCGACCACGCCGGGAACGGTGGCAGCCGGATGACCGCACTGGCGCGATCGATCGCGACCGGCGAATCGACGGACGAGGGGAAAGTCCTCGCCGCCGTCCGTTTCGTGCAGGATCAGATCCGCTATCTCGGGATCGAGATCGGTCCCAACACCCATCAGCCGCATCCGCCGGACCAGGTGCTCCGGCAGCGCTTCGGTGACTGCAAGGACAAGGCGCTCCTCCTGACGGTCCTGTTGCAGAAACTCGGATTCCAGGCCCGGCCAGCCCTGGTGAACACCACCGCTCGCGAAACGCTCGACGAGGTCCTTCCCTCACCATTCGCGTTCGATCACGTGATCGTCCACGTCGTGCTCGACGGCCGT
Source organism: uncultured Acidobacteriota bacterium (assembly GCA_963741955.1). GTDB lineage: Bacteria > Acidobacteriota > Thermoanaerobaculia > Gp7-AA8 > Gp7-AA8 > CAVUKB01. Next base: position 87,458 of record CAVUKB010000007.1, on the reverse strand, counting down.
TCGCACTGGATCGATGCGACCCGTTCCGACGAAGGGGGATCCCTCGATGCACTGGCGCCGCCCGATTTCGGACGCGCGCTCCTCGTCGACCGCACGACCACGGCTCTGGTACCGATCCCTCCGCCGGAGATGCCGCGGCCCACGACCTCCATCGAAGAGATTTATCGCGTGGGAGAGGGAGGAGCCGGAGCAGAGCTCGAGGTGAAGAGCGTTTACACCGGAGAAGACGCCGATGACATGCGCGGCTACTTCGACTCCACCTCCAACGCGGAGCTCGCCCGGAACTACGTCAACCATTACGCACAGTTCGATGCGAAGGTGACCGCGCTCGAGCGCCCGGTGGTGAAAGACGACAGGTCGGCCAACAGAATCGTCGTCACCGAGCGTTACTCGATTCCGTCGTTCTGGAAGAATCACCGGAGGGATCTCTTCGCGTGGGCCATGGACGACTGGCTCTCCCGCCCCGCGTCCGTCCAGCGCTCCGGGCCGTACGGGCTGATCCACCCCGCTCACGTGGTGCACGAGATCCGGGTCGAGCTCCCACGCCGGCTCTCGATTCATCCCGAGCACCTCGAGGTCGATGACCCGGCGTTCCGGTTCTGGTTCGACTCTACGGTCAGCGAGAGGATGTTGCGGCTGCGCTACCGCTACCGGAGCCTCTCCGATTCCGTTCCGCGGAAGCGCATCCCGGAGTTCCTCGACCACGTGGACAAGGCGCGAGCAGTGCTCGACTACGAGCTTCGTGACGATGTTCCGGCGCCGGTCGCCGCGTCGATGACTCCCTCCTTCCCGGTACTCGCCGGGGGCGTGGCAATCGTATCGCTCCTGATCCTCGGCGGCGCGCTGTTCGCCGGCTGGAAGCTGGCCTCTTCGTTCGCGCAGCGCGGAGGGGGAACTCCGCGGAGATCCACTCGTCTCTCCGAGCTGAAAGACGCACCGGACGGTCGAACTCCGGCCTCTCCGATTCCGGTCTCCGGCAGCGCGGAGGTCGGGGCTCTCCTCGCGGTCCGCCCCTGCCCCTGCGGCGCGGAGTTTCCTCCCGGCAGCGAGATGCGTCAGACCGCCCGCTATCTCGGACACCCGCTCACGATCGTGTCGCGACGCTGCCAGCAGTGCAGCCAGTTCGACACGGTCTACTTCCGGACCGAATCGTAGCTACTGAAGGCTGCGCGGTAGAAACCATCCTACTGCGCAGACTCCCGGCACCGGACGACATTCAGAGATAAAGAATATCTTTAGCCGAGCGTATACTTACTCGCACATATCATAAGTCGATATGTGTTTTCATTATCGGGTAGAAACCAGCCGGAGTCCGCACGGGATCAGTCGAGGAATCGCGAGACGAACTCCACGACCCGCCGAGCGTCCTCGAGGACGCTCGCGTATCCGAACGAGATCCGGACCGCGCCGCTGCCGCCGTGCAGGCAGACCTTGAAGTCATCGAGCGTGAGCCTCCCGTCGGACTCCTCGAAGCAGGTGACGATCCGCTGTTTGGGTATCTCCAGCGCCGTCTCTCCCGCACCGGGATTGCAGAAGCAGCCGGTCCGTAGTGAGATGCCGGCACGAGACGCGAGAGCTTCGACCACCCGGTGATCCACCATTTCGCCCGACGCGTCGAATACATTCAGCGCGATGGTTCCTCCGCGCTCTTCCGAGCCGAGCGGACCGTAGATGTGCACCAGCGGACTGCCGTTCGCATGGTGGAGCGATTCGAGCTCCCGAAGGGTCCAGCCGGTGAGAAGCTCCACCCGCCGATGGATTCGATCGATTCCGAGGCGTTCGAGGTAATCGAGGCCGAGAGCGATCGCGGGGATGGAAAGGAAATCCTGGGTACCGTCTTCGAACGCGGCCTCGTCGCGCGCCGGCGCGTAGCGCTCTGCCTTCACGGACGCCACGGTGATGGTCCCTCCGGCGAACCATGGACGGTGCAGCCGCGCGAGCGCGGATCGCTTGGCGATGAGCGCACCGATCCCGGTCGGATAGCCGAACATTTTGTAGAAGGAGACCACCGCGAATTCCGGCTTGTGGAGCGACAGATCGAGCCGGTTGGTCGGAACGAAGGCTGCGGCGTCGAGCAGCACGTCCCACCCGCATTGGTGCGCCTTCTCGATCCATTGGAGGGAATGCTGCACGCCGGAGAAGTTGGACTGAGCCGGATACGCGAACAGACGTGGCGAAACACGGCACCCTCCCTCGAGCTCCGCGGCGAGGACGGCCGCGTCGAGGCGCAGATCCGAGAGGGTGATCGGGATGTAGCGGACGTCGGAACCGCGCGCGCGGGCATATTCACGAATGCCGTTGACGGAGTTGTGGTTGTCCGAGGTCAGCAGGTACCGCCCGTTGCATCCGAACGGGTACGCTTCGCCGACGATGCGAAGAGCGCCCGACGCGTTCGGAGTGAAGATCACCTCGTACTCGTCGGTCGGTGCGTTGAAGAACGCGAGAATGCGATCGCGCGTCCCGGTGAGCCGCTGGGTCGAACGGGCGGCGGCCGGGCTCGTCGAGTGCGGATTTCCCGAGACCTCCTCCAGCAGCAGCGCGTGGTGATCGCGGACGAGCGACTCCGGGTAGAGAGCTGCGCCGGTGTAGTCGACGTAAGTCTCGCCGGATCGGACCAGACGACTGAATTCCGAGTCACGAAGCGACACGGCGTCTCTGTCGGCGGCGAGGAGCTCCGCATCGGGAGAAACCGTCTGATCGATGGTGTCCGGAACTTTTTTCATCATGCTGAATCCCTCTTCTGCGACCAGCGGTGCAGGATCCTGCACGCCAGAAATCCCGTTGCGAGAAAGAGGAGCAGCGCGGCCGGGTGCGCGCCGGAGTTCCGGAGCGATCCGGACCGCTGATCCGCTGTCTCAGCAGGACGTTTTCTGCCCCGCAGGCTCTGAAGATACGGTAAACTCTCCGGACCCCGCCAGGGAGGACCAAAGTCACCGAAGATTGTGACCCGTCACGGATGGAAAGCGGCCGGAGAAGTGCGCCCGTGCGACCTAACCCCTTCCGCGACAGCTTTTGCAGCCTTCGGAGCAACACGGGAAAAATGCCGGGAATAGCGAACTGCGTCCCCGAGGATTAAGTCCGGTCTCGGTGGTTGTTGTCACCGATTCGAATCAATCAAGTTCGATCAACAGAGGGAGAGGAGCCCATCATGATTCCGTTTCGCAGAACCCTTCCGGCGTTGCTCCTGACCGGAGCACTCGTCGTTCCCGCGGCGATCGCAGAGACCGGACCGCACGTCGACAACTCGCAGTTCACGCTGACCCTGCCGGCCGGATTCGGCCAGTTCGCGAAGCAGGAGCAGACCGTCGCTTCGCCGAACGGCCCGATCAAACAGACCACCTGGGTCTCGAAAGCGAAGGACGGTTCGGCGTTCATCGTCTCGCTCAGTAAGATGCCCGGAAAAATTCTCGATCCGAAAGCGATGATGGACAGCGGCCGTGATTCTCTTCTCAAGAGCCTCAACGCCACTCTCGAAAACGAGAGCAAGAAGGAATTCGAGGGTCATCCGGGACGGAGCATTCTCTATTCCGCGAGCTCGCCACGTCCGATCTTCGCCCGGACCGATCTGGTCATTTCCAACGATTCGATGTTTCAGCTGATCTATCTCGGATTCGATCAGTCGACGCGGCAGGCGCCCGAGATCACGAACTCGTTCGGGTCGTTCGAGGTGAAGGAGAGTGCACCCGCGGCTGCGAAGGCGAACACCACCGCCCCGGCTGCCACTCCCGCTCCGGTGCAGAAGCAGGCCGATAAAGCGAAAGATCAGAACAGCTGAGATCCTTTCCCGAAGATGTCGCAAAAGGCAGGTGTACGCACCTGCCTTTTCTGTTTGGGCAGTCGGTTCAAAATGAAGGAAAATACCTCTCGAAAAATAATCTGAAAATTCGAAGCGACATTGCTACAATCCAACGGACCGTACCTGCAGCGCTCGCACAGGCTGCGGCGAGGCAGCTCTGGTGTCGGGATGGGACGGGTGGTTTTCTGAAATGAAAACGAGAGCGACTCGGCGGTGCCGTCGTGGATCGCCCGGGCGGGAGAGATGGGGCCGGATCGCCTGATGGAGCTGGCGACCCAGGGATTGGATGCCGCCGGAGCCCTGGCGGTGGTTCTGCTCGTTCTCGCGCTGAGAAGGCGGCATTCCAAGCCGTATCTCCTTCACTGGCTCTACAGTTCCGCCGCCCTTCTCGGCTTCGCCCTCCTGACCACGGTCTGGCTTCTTCTCGCCCCCGGCTACGCCCCTGCACATCCGTTCCGTTTTCTATCCGGACTCGGCGCATCCATCGCCGGGTTCCTCCAGCTCGGATGGCTCGTCTTCGCCTGTCGCGATCTCGCCCGATTCCGGCCCGTGACGCGACTGGAAACGCGCAGGATCATCATCCTCCTGTCGGCGGCAGGAGCCGTCAATGCATTGGTCACTCTCGGTGCACGCCAGGATGCGGCGATGCAGACATTCTTTCAGCTCGGCATTCACTCGTTTCTCGCCGGCGCGGCTGCTGGTCTCGGAGGGTGGTGGATCTGGCGCAGCCGCCACCGTGGAGAGAGCACGCCTTTCGCTCTCTTCTCCATCTCACTTCTCATCTGGGGCGCCGTGCAGATCGCCCAGTCGGGCGTCTTTCTCCACGACGCGATCGAGGGAGGCAATCTCGCCCTCTCGATCCGGTTCGGAATCACCGATCTGGTGTTCCAGGGAGCGATCGCTCTCGGCATCACCATCTCGCTCCTGGAGGACGAGAGGGAAGCCGCCGTACTCGCCGCATCTCAGGTCGAGCACATCGCGTATCACGACCTCCTGACCGGGCTCCCGAACCGCGCGCTCTTCTTCGATCGTCTGATCGTCGCGATGGCTCACGCCACCCGGCACGGTCACCGCCTCGCGATCCTCTTTTTCGACCTCGATCGGTTCAAGACCATCAACGACTCCCTCGGCCACTCGGTCGGCGACACTCTCCTGAAGACCGTGGCAGAGCGCATCCGGAAGGTCGTTCGGCAGGACGATACCGTGGCCCGCTTCGGCGGAGACGAGTTCGTGATCCTCACCCAGATCAACGGCAATATCCAGGATGCCGGAAAAGTCGCCCGGAAGACTCTCGATGCTCTCGCCCTTCCGTTCCGGGCAGGCCAGCGGGAGGTGGTGGTCACCAGCAGTATCGGCATCGCCGTTTTCCCCAACGACGGCAACGACATCGAGACCCTGGTGAAGAACGCCGACACCGCGATGTATCGGGCCAAGGAGCAGGGACGCGACAACTTCCAGTTCTACACCCCGTCGATGAATGCCCGTTCGCTGGAACTCCTCGAGCTGGAGAACGATCTCCGTCGCGCACTCGGTCGCGGCGAATTCTCGCTTCACTACCAGCCGCTGATCGACCTCGCGTCGGGACGCGTATTCGGCCTGGAAGCCCTCCTCCGATGGCAACATCCCACCCGTGGCCTGCTGCTTCCCGAGTCGTTCATTTCCACGGCGGAGAGCACCGGTCTGATCGTACCGATCGGAAAGTGGGTCTTGAAGGAGGCGTGCGCGCAGGCCCGCGGATGGCAGCGTCAACTCGGCTTCGATCTGATCGTCTGTGTGAATCTCTCGGCCCGACAGTTCCACGAATCGAATCTGATCGAGCACGTCCGCGAAGCACTCGAGGAGAGCGGATTGCGTGCTCGCTATCTCGAGCTGGAGATCACCGAGAGCAGCGCGATGCGGGACGTGCAGGCCAGCATCCGCATTCTCCGGGAGCTGAAGGAGCTCGGAGTACGGATCGCGATCGACGACTTCGGCACCGGTTACTCGTCCCTCAGCTATCTGCGGCAGTTCCCGGTGGACACGCTGAAACTCGATCAATCCTTCGTGCGAGAGATCACCGTGCCTGAAGATGGAGCGATCGCGAGCGGGGTGATCGCCATGGCACACAGTCTCAAGCTGATGGTCCTCGCCGAGGGAGTCGAAACGCTCGGTCAGCTCGATTTCCTCAAGCGAAGCGACTGTGACCGGCTTCAGGGATTTCTCTTCAGTCGTCCACTCGCTCCGGTTCTCTTCGAGAAATTCATCCAGCACAACCGTTCGATGATCGACGTCGCCTGACTCCGATTCGGCGCACTCGCCGATGGTAGACTCCCCCGATGAATCGCTCCTTGATCCTCCGCATCGGGTACGGCTTGCTCGCCGTGGCCGTGGTCACGGCCGACCTGGTCACAAAAGCCCGGATCATCGAGCGATTCCCCGTCGGACGTGGAGTGGAAGTGATTCCCGGATTCTTCTCACTCACCCACGTGAGAAATTCCGGAATCATCTTCGGGATCGCCTCCTCCCTCGGACCCGAGACCACCCGCGTGATTCTCTCGGCGGCGGGAATCCTTCTCCTGCTCTTTCTCTCGTTCTACTCGCTCCGGAACCCCCCCCGCGATTTCGCTCTTCAGATCGGAATTCACCTCATCATGGGGGGAGCGGTGGGAAACATCGCGGATCGTGTCCGCTATGGCTCGGTCACGGATTTTCTCGACTTCTACATCCGCACCTCGCACCGCTATTTTCACTGGTGGACGTTCAATCTCGCAGACACGGCAATCATGACCGGAGTGATTCTGCTCCTGCTTCATGCGCTCCTCTCACCTCCGGCGGAGCGAGGGGATTCCGCTGAATCGCTCCCTCCGCGGAAAGGAGTCTGAGTGATGCAGTACGTGAAACTCGGTCGTACCGGCCTGGAAGTGTCGAAGATCTGCCTCGGAGCGATGACCTACGGATCGAGCCAGTGGCGCAGCTGGGTTCTGGACGAGGAAGAGTCGCGACCGTTCATACGCGAGGCGTTCGAGGGGGGGATCAACTTCTTCGATACCGCAGACATGTATTCGATCGGAAAGAGCGAAGAGGTTCTCGGCCGCGCGCTCCGCGATCTGGGCAACCGTGACCGGGTGGTGATCGCAACGAAGGTCTACTTCCCGCTGACCGATGCTCCGAACGATCACGGACTCTCGCGTAAGCACCTCTTTCATGCGATCGACAATTCGCTGCGGCGACTCGGCACCGACTACGTCGATCTCTACCAGATCCATCGCTTCGATTACGACACTCCGATCGAAGAGACTCTCGAAGCTCTCCACGACGTGGTGAAGAGCGGAAAGGCACGTTACATCGGAGCGTCGAGCATGTATGCGTGGCAGTTCGCGAAGATGCTCGCCACATCCGAGCGTCACGGCTGGACGAAGTTCGTGTCGATGCAGAACCACTACAATCTGATCTATCGGGAAGAAGAGCGGGAGATGATTCCGCTCTGTGAGGATCAGGGGATCGGAGTGATTCCGTGGAGTCCTCTCGCCCGCGGGTTTCTTGCGGGCAACCGGAGCCGGAGCAGTGAGGGAACCACGGAACGCGCCCGTACGGATACCTTCGCCCATTCCATGTATTACCAGGACGCCGATTTCGCAGTGGTCGACCGGGTGAAGGAGATCGCGACCGCACGCGAAGTCACTCCGGCCCAGGTGGCGCTCGCGTGGATCCTCCACAAGCCGGGAGTGACGGCGCCGATCATCGGAGCGTCGAAGATGGAGCACCTGAAACAGGCGATATGCGCAGTCGACCTCTCGCTCTCGTCAGAGGAGATTGCCGCGCTGGAAGAACCGTACCTGCCGCACCCTGTGCTCGGACATTCGTAGCCCGACACTTCTCGAACGCGGTCGTGCGCGGCGTCCGACGAGAGCCGCCTCACTGGTCCACTCCTCCGCCTGAAGGGCTTTCGAACTCCTCGCTTCGGTGCGACCAGGCGGATCGGAAATCCGGGCTAGAATCCCGAAGCGATGGAAGCATACGGACGCGAGCTGAGGAGGTTGTGGGAGCTCGCCATTCCACTCGCTGCGGCGCAGGCGGGAATGCAGGCGATGGGAGTGGTCGACACCGCAGTGGTCGGCCGGCTCGGCGCAACGCAGCTCGGTGCGATCGGGATCGCGAATGCGCTCTTCTTTTCGATCTCCATCTTCGCCGCCGGAGTGGTGATGGGAATCGATCCTCTCGCCGCGCAGGCACTCGGCGCGGGTGAACCGTTCCGCGCTCGAAGGATCATGTGGCAGGGAGTCTGGCTCTCGATCTTCATCGGCGGTGTGATGTCACTCCCTCTCGCATTGTCACCCCTTCTTCTCCGCGCCTTCAGGATCGACCAGGCGATCATCGACACGGCGTCGGCCTACCTGATGATCCGGATCGCGAGCCTGATCCCGCTGCTCGTCTTCATGGTCCTCCGGGCCTACCTCCAGGCGCGCCTGGTGACGCGCCCGATCGTGGCAGCGATGGTGATCGGGAATGTCTTCAACCTCGCCGCAGACATTCTGCTGGTCTTCGGCGGTTCGATTCTTCCGGAATGGTGTGGCGCGCTTCACCGCCTGCCGGCGATGGGAATCCGCGGCGCCGCAATCGCGTCGGTTCTCGGGAGTCTTCTGTTCGTCTGGGTGCTCGCGCGTGCGATCGGCCGCATCCCGGTCGAGAGCGACGGATCTCCGCATCGGCGCATTCACGGCCCCGAGATCCGCCACGCGTTCCGGATCGGACTCCCGGTCGGGCTGCACATGGGTGCGGAAGTCGCGGTGTTCGCGCTGGTGGGAGTGCTGGCAGGAACGCTGGGAGAGGTCGAGCTGGCCGCACACCAGGTCACGCTCACCCTCGCCGCGTTCACGTTCACGGTGGCGGTGGGAATCGGTTCCGCCGGGTCGGTGCGGGTCGGAAGAGCGATCGGGGCCGGAGATCGGGAAGGAACGCGCCGGGCCGGAATCGTCGCATTCGCGTCAGGGGCGGCATTCATGTCGCTCTCCGCCCTCGTGTTTCTCACCGTGCCGGGATGGCTCGCACTCCTCATCACCGACAAGCCGCGAGTGATCGCCGCGGCCATTCCGCTTCTCGGGATCGCCGCGCTCTTTCAGATCTCGGACGGAATCCAGGGAGTCGGCGCGGGCGTCCTCCGTGGTGCGGGCGAGACCCGATTCACGTTCGTCGCGAACATCCTCGGGCATTGGCTGGTCGGATTTCCGGTGGCTCTCTTTTTCGGGTTCTACCGGAAGATGGGAGTGGTCGGACTCTGGTGGGGACTCTGCGCCGGTCTGACGGTCGTCGCTGCACTTCTCCTCGCCCGCTTTCTCGTGCGTTCCGCCCGAGGAATCAAACCCATCGCGCCCCCGATAACGCCTTGATCCCGGAACGTCGGATCGGCTCGAAAATGGGTATTCGCATTGCAAAAAGAGTGAGTGTGGGAGCGGCCTGGCGGAAGTGTCGCCGCCGTATCCGTCGCCTCGACTGGCACAGTCCGAGAGGAGGCGAGCGAGAGCCGCCATCGAAGTCCGCGCCCCGCAATACCGATCGAAAGGAACCCCACATGACCCCTCCCTGGAGGAGACCTGTACTCGCAACTCTCGCGGCCATACTGATGCTCGTCGCCGCGACGAGCGCATTCGCGCGCAATACGAACGAAACTTCGAGTGACCTTCCGTGGATCGAAGTGAGCCTGTCGAAGAAGCAGCTGGAGGTTCACCTGGGATCCGATGTCGTCTCCACTTACGGTGTTGCAGTCGGGAAAGACGGTCATCCGACCCCGACCGGTGAGTTCAATGTGCGGAAGATCATCTGGAATCCCGGCTGGGTTCCACCACCCGACGCAGCGTGGGCGAAGAACGCCGAGGCGAAGAAGCCTGGAGATCCCGACAATCCGATGAAGATGGTGAAGATCTTCTTTCAGGAGCCGGACTACTACATCCACGGCACGAACGATCCTGATTCGATCGGCGAGGCAGCGTCACACGGCTGCATCCGGATGGTTCCGAAGGAGGCCGCGGAAGTCGCAAAGTACCTGATGGATCACGGAGGAGAACCGCGACCGGAACCGTGGTACCGGCGGATCTTCCACAGCAGATCGACCAGGGTGATCTACCTCGACCAGCCGGTCACGATGGTCATCCACGACTGACGGGTCGAGGCCGGGACTCGAAGCCCGGCCTGGTCACGGACCTTCTGCTGCGAAGCGCAATCCGGGCTCGATGCCGAAGGGTCAGAATGCCTTCAGAACGCCGGCGACGTCTTTCCCGATGGCGGATAGGTTGCGGTCCATCAGACCGACGTAGTCACCGCCCATCATTCCGACGCCTGATCGTCGTTCCTGGGTAAAGTGGAAGAGAACTTTGCCGCTCGAAGCGTCGATCGCTTCGCCGACGATCCTGGTCCGCGCCGCTCCGGCGCCGAATCCGGCCCAGTAGCGCGCAGCCTTGGATCCCGGATCCATCGTCTCGATCTTTCCGCGGATCACGATCGTTCCCGCTCCCGGCTCTCCGGTCGAGGAGTCGATCTTCAGGCGGTCACCGAGCTCCTGTTCCAGCCCCTTCACGAAGGGAGTGGAGACGTCCGCGAGAACCTTCTTCACCGGAGCATACGTGTTGTCCTTTTCTTCCGGTAGAGGGGTCTCGCTGGTGTCGAACTCCTCGACCCGCACGAACTGGTAGTCGGAAAGGTGGAACGGGCTCTCGATGACCAGCTGGTCGACCTCACCCCCCCAGTCCTTGTAGGTTCCCGGCTCGGTCGGTCCGGCTTTCCGGCCTCGAGCGAGAAGAGGAAGCGCGAGCGTAAAGAGGGCACAGAGCACGACCGCACGGGTCAGCATGGTCTTCATCGAATCCTCCCTGATGGTGATGAGAATGCGCCAGAATCGCCGCCTGTGCAAGAGGATTTCTCGTCCCGGCGTCAGTCTCCGAGGACGTCCCGGAAGTGATCCGTGGCGCGGACCAGAGCGTCGATGATTCCCGGTTCGGTGATCGAGTGTCCTGCATCCGGAATGATCTCGAGCTTCGCTTCGGGCCACGCGCGGTGGAGCTCCCACGCACTCATCGCAGGACAGACGACGTCGTACCGGCCCTGAACGATCACTCCGGGGATCTTGCGGATCCTGCCGACATTCTCGATCAGGTAGTTGTCGGTGGGAAAGAACACGTTGTTGGTGAAGTAGTGGCACTCGATACGCGCGAGGGAGAGTGCCATCTGCGGCTCGCCGAATTCATCGATCAGATTCGCGTCGGGACGGAGCTTCGAAGTGCTCCCTTCCCAGATGCTCCACGCTTTTGCGGCGTCGAGACGAGTCTTTTCATCGTCGCTCGTCAGCCGGCGATGGTACGCCTTGACCATGTCGCCCCGTTCCTCCGGAGGAATGACGTTCACGAAAGCGTCCCAGACGTCCGGATAGATCGCGTCGGCACCTTCCTGGTAGAACCAGGCGATCTCTCTCGGCCGGCAGAGAAAAATGCCGCGCAGCACCAGGGCCGTCGTGCGCTCCGGATGCGTCTCGGCGTACGCGAGAGAGAGGGTGCTTCCCCATGAACCGCCGAAGACGAGCCACGCGTCGACTCCGACGTGCTCACGCAGACGCTCGATGTCGGCGACCAGATCCCAGGTGGTGTTCTCGCGCAGCTCGGCGTGCGGGGTACTCCGTCCGGATCCCCGCTGATCGAAGAGGACCAGCCGGTACCTGGCCGGATCGAAGTAGCGGCGGTAGTCGGGGGTCAGACCTCCACCAGGACCGCCGTGGAGGAATACCGCCGGGATTCCTTCGGGATTTCCGCACTCTTCGTAGTAGAGCTCGTGGATCGGCGACACGCGGAGCCTTCCGGTCAGGTACGGCTCGATGACCGGGTAGAGTTCGCGGCGCGCTTCGGGTGCATTCATCTGTCTTCTCCCTCGGAACGACTCCGGCAGGCCTCACAGGGACAGAGAGAGCGGAGGCGCTCGAACGTCCAGATGCCCCACTGGTGCCGGTCGGCCCAGTTGAGCTGAAGTCCGTAATTCCCGACCCGTTCGATTCCGCTGAGCTGGAACGAGAGCGGCGTCAGAGGCTCCTCCGGCGGCTTGCTCACATTGCCGAACAGGTCGGGCTCGCCCGCGCAGTACGCGCACGGGCAGCGCTTTCTGAGATAGTCGAGCGGGAAGTACGACTCGTGCCCGTCTTCCCAGACCAGCGCGAGTTCACTTCCCATCACGTCGATGAACTTCGGTTTCATGTCCGGAGGATCATAGTTCCTTTTTCTTGGTTCCGAGAGAGCGGAGGATGGACGGCAGAAGCCCCTCGAAAAGCGCATCGAGATCATCGCGCCGGAGCGAGACGAACCGCGACGTCCCTTCCTGTCGCACCCGGATCACCCCTGCCTCTCTCAGCACCTTGAAGTGGTGAGAGGCGGTCGATTTCGCCACCGGAAGCTCGAACGCGCCGCAGGAGAGCTCCTTCTGGTTCCAGAGGCGCCGCGCGATCTCCAGCCGCACCGGGTCGGAGAGGGCGTAGAGGACCGCCGGAAGCTCGATCGCCTCACGGTCCGGATGGTAGAGCGTCTTCATGGATTCATCAGGGACTCCGAGCTACGGCGTCCGCTCGAGGTCAAGAATAAACCCTTCCGCGGCTTTGTTCGACGATTGACGAACAAGTGAAGAGGCGGACGCCTCGGAAGGAGTTGAGATGAGCAATCACGTGAACCACACCAGCGATGCAACTTTCGAGCAGGATGTACTTCGGTCCGAGACTCCGGTTCTGGTCGACTTCTGGGCCCCCTGGTGCGGCCCCTGCCGCGTGCTCGGTCCGGTCGTCGACTCTCTCGCCGATCGCTTCGCCGGACGGGTGCAGGTCGCGAAGCTGAACGTGGATGACAACCCGGCGACCGCGCAGAAATTCGGCATTCAGGGGATTCCGACGGTCATTTTATTCAAGAACGGAGAAGTTGCCGAGCGGATCGTAGGACTGGTTCCCGAAGAACACCTGGTGCGGCTGATCAGTGGTCACGCCCCGGATGTGGCGACCGCCTGATCGTCGTCCGCGAATCGGTCACTGCGGATTTCTGAAGGGGATGCCCGCGGCCCGGCAGACGCTCAGCTCAGCGAACAGCCGGATCAGGTGCATCCCCTCGTTGTCCGCTTCTTCGTAGAAGCGTCGCAGTTGCGATACTTCGGAAGGGTCTTCATCGGAGGCGACGGTGAAGCCGGCGACCGGCTGGTCCGGAAGGAGAGTCGGACGCCGGTGCCACTCGCCCTCCGAGAGGTAGTACGTGACGAATCCCTCCCGGATCTTCATCGTCTCGTCGGCGTCGAAGTTTTCGCGGATCGGGACTCTCTCCTCCGCGCAGTGATATTCGGTCAGCAGCTGCCGGACCTGGCAGGTGAGCATGTCACGCAATGCGCGATCGGAGTTTCCGATCGCACGAACGAATCGCAGCGCGGTCTGGTACATCATCACCGGCATTCCCGGGGAGCTGTGGCACTCGGTGCGCACGACCGCGGCTTCGAGCGAGATCCGTTCGTCTTTCCATTCGAATCCGAGAGTGGACTGAGCTCCCCGGTCGAAGGGAACGTGATTGGAGATCAACGCACCGATCACCCCGATCTCGAGGATCTGAACACCTTGTCCGGAGAAGCTTCCTCCGACGGGCTGCTCGAGGAGAAGCCGCTGAAACGCTCGACGCTCGACTCCGCTCATCGGCGAACATTCTACCTCGCATCAGGCGCGGGCGGCCGGACGAGCGCGCCGGTCGCCGCCTCCCTCCCTCATCCTGGTCTGAGGTCCGTCACCAGAACGATCAGGTACCACCCGAGGACCGTGAGGAGCGGGAGGTCCGGGTTGCCGATACTCTCGTCGGACACCACTTCGACGCACCCTTCGGTCCGGAGCGAGAGATGGCGCTGCATGCGGATCAGCTCCATTCCGCGTGTATCGCTCCAGATCCACCGGGTGAGCCAGAAGTTCGAGTCCCAGTGGTAGCGATGTCCGTCGGGAAACTCGAGTGTGCCGTTGAAGCTGGGAGAGGCCTGGAACATCGCCACCGGCATCGACTCGCCGGGCTTCCGGATCGTGACCCACTGCCGGAAGAGAAATCCCTCCAGCTTCAGCGACCACTTCGCTTCGAAAGTCTCCGCCTCCGCGATCGCACCGAAGGAGCGCTTCCACTGAAGCTCCGCATAAACGTCGTCTGCGTGACGCAGGACGCTGTCGCGACGAAGCGCGCTCGAGGGGATCCAGTCGAGAATCCCTGTGCAGTCTGAGATCTGTTTCACGGGCGAGGACCGTTCGATCGTGTTGCTGTTCCGCATTCTAGCCCGGATCATTCACGGGATTTCGTCGCGAGGAGTGCGATCCCGCAAAGGGGGATGGATGCAAGGAAGATGGCGATCTTGCGACGAGGCGTCATCGCTGCACTACCTTGAGGAGCAACATCGTCGTCTGACCCCGCAGAGAGGCCCGGATCGCGCTCCGCAGCAGAAGTCCTGAGGTCTACAATGGCGGCCGAGTCCAATCAGGAGGTCTTTCGATGAAGCGAGTCGTCTCTCTGCTGCTGCTGTCCGTCTTCGGATTCCTTCCGCCTGCCGGAGCGCAGCCGGCCGCTCCCGTTCCGACACCGGCCATGCTGGAACATGCGCGGTCCATTCTGCATCAGGTTCCACTCATCGACGGACACAACGATCTTCCATGGGAGATCCGCACGCAATTCGACTCGCACCTCTCGAAAATCGATCTCCGGAGCGACACGTCGAAACTCGAAAAGCCTCTGATGACCGATCTCGGGCGTCTCCGGAACGGGGAAGTGGGAGCGCAGTTCTGGTCCGTCTACGTCCCCGTCGAGCTCGAAGGAGCGAGCGCGGTCCAGGCGGTGCTCGAGCAGATGGATCTGGTGCACCGGATGACTGCCGCATACCCAGGCCAGCTGGAGATGGCGCTGACCGCCAACGACGTGGAGCGGATCCATCGCGAAGGAAAGATCGCTTCGCTCATCGGCGTCGAGGGTGGTCACTCGATCGACCACTCCCTTGCGGTCCTCCGCGACCTCTACCGGCTCGGGGGGCGGTACATGACCCTCACGCATTCGAAGAACACCGAATGGGCGGACTCGGCCACCGACACTCCCGTCCATCACGGCCTCACTCCATTCGGACGCGAAGTGGTGAAGGAAATGAACCGGCTCGGGATGATCGTCGATCTCTCTCATACCTCTCCCGAGACGATGTCCGATGCGCTCGAGACGACGGAGGCTCCGGTCATTTTTTCGCATTCGTCCACGCGTGCGCTCACGAATCATCCTCGCAACGTCCCCGATGAAGTTCTCCGGAAAGTGGCGAAGAACGGCGGCGTAGTGATGGTGACGTTCGTACCCTCGTTCGACTCCGAGGCGCTCCGGCTCTGGGTGGGCGACCAACACGCGGAGCGCGGACGCCTCGAGGAGCTTTATCAGGGACAGCCCGATGTCGTGAAACAGAAAATGGACCAGTGGACAACGGCGCATCCGATGCCTCGGGCGACGCTCAGCGACGTCGCCGACCACATCGACCATCTCCGGGACGTCGCTGGGATCGACCACATCGGCATCGGGAGTGATTTCGACGGCATCGGCTCGACCCCGGTGGGACTGGAAGGAGTGGACCGTTTTCCCTTTCTCTTTGCCGAACTGGTGCGTCGCGGCTACAGCGATGCCGATCTCGAGAAGATCGCCGGACTGAACGTTCTCCGGGTGATGCGCGGCGTCGAGGCGACAGCCGAGCGCCTCCGCCGGAGCCGGCAGGCCTCGGATGCGACAATCGAAGAGCTCGATAAGCCGGTCGCTGCAGAGGGCCACTGACCGACCCGAGACGCGCTCGGCTTCGGGGTTGGGCGCCCGCCTCGCCCAGTTTGCATAACACGCAAATCCTGCCTCGTCATTCTTGCGCCAGACGCCCCAAACGCACTCTTTTGGAATCGTCGGCCGGCCGCGTATGTTATTAGTAGTAACGCGGCAAAGACACTTATTTTTCAAGTAGTTGAAGCTTGAACCATGCCGCTCGACGGAGAGCGAAAGGAGGAGCACGCGCGGATGAAAGGACGACGAAAGACACCTGGACGGACGTTGGTGACCGCCCTCGCAATCGCGGCCGGAACGGCGGCTCTGACCGCAGCGACTGCGCTGATGCCCTCGCTCGGCAGCCGAAACACTACGCCTCCGCCGGTGCGCGTCGAGCAATCAGAAGCCGTTCACCAGGCGAGCCCCGCCTCTCCGCCGGTTCAACTCGAGATGGGCAACCGGCCGCTGATCACCAACGTGACCGCTCCCGAGACCGCGGCCGACGCGGCTCCTGCCGCGGTCGAGAAGGCCCTCACCTCCGAGCTGGCGCAGTGGAAGACCCGACATCCGGCGAAGCTCGTTCACGTGTTGCGTACGACCGTCGATCAGCAGAACAGTCCGATCCCCCTGAACTACCTCCTCGCGATCGCGTGGACAGAGACGCGCGGAAAGGTCCTGGCGATCTCTCCCGCCGGCGCGGCGGGACTGGCCCAGGCAACCCCGGCCGCGTACCTCTCTGAGGGAGGGAACGGGAAGCTTTACGTCACGAACGCGTATCTGATCGGAACGCGTGCGTACATCATGAAGAAGCCTCTCAACGATGCCGACCGGATCGCTTCGATGCTGATCCGCAGGAACGACGCGAAGACGCGGCGCAACGCGAAGCGGCTTCTCGCGTCCGCGCAGAAGCTGCGCCGGGTCGGCATGGGCGAGCTCGAAGCGCTTCGTCCGGTCGCCAACGACGTCTTTTACCGCCACATCACCGCGGCCGACGCGCACAACCGTGAAGCTCTCGCAGAGCTCGGACGGCTGATCGACCATCGGGCATCGCGCCGCTCGCTGATCCGGTACCGGAACCGGATCCGCCGCGACTACCGGTACCTGCGAAACCTGCAGCGGGCCGGCTGGAGCAAGTACCAGCGCCAGTTGACCTCGCGCCGCGATGCGATCCTGCGGCAGCACTACCACGCGAAGCCGGACACGATCATCCAGCAGCATCCATACGAGGCCGGTGAATATCTCGGAAAGGTTCTGGACGTTCGATTCTCGCCGCAGGCGATGGCCGCATTCCTCTCGCAGCACCTCACGACCAAGCAACAGGAAGCGACCCGGCTCGGCGTTCCGCACTCCGGACTGGACGAGTGGACCGCGGCGCTGTACAACGCCGGTGAGGTCAACATCACCCGGCTGCGCGCAGGTCTGATCCGGTCACTCAGCGAAACGACGCATTACATGAAGCGCGTTCCTGCGAGAGCGGCCGTCCTGGCGAAAGTGATCTCCGCCGCCGACGCGGCATCGTGATCATGTCGTCGGCTCTTCCTGAGTCTTCCCCCCACCGGGTACCGGATCGTCATTCGCCTCGCTGATCGCGGCACGCACGGCCGGCGCTTCGAACGCAGTTTACGTTCCTGCTATAGTTCCGTCCGTCATGCGAAGAATCGGTCTCCACTGGTGGGTTCTCCTCGGCGTCCTCGCAGGCGCCCTGATCGGTACCGCAATCTATCGCGCGAACATCCACGAGGCGCGGGTCGAAGTGCTCGGCCCCTCGTATACGCGCGCCGAGGTGACCGCGCATGCCGCCGACATTGCGACGAAACTGAAGGCGAACCTGGAGAAGACGGATCTCTATCAGGCCCTCGAGGGGATCGCGGAGATCTTTCTCAAGCTCCTCAAGCTGATCGTCATCCCTCTCGTCTTCTTTTCGCTCGCAGGCGGAGTGGCGGGAATGGGGAACATGAAGCGCCTCTGGCGCATCGGGTGGAAGACGCTCGGCATGTACCTCCTCACCGGCCTGATCGCGATCGTCACCGGACTGCTGCTGGTGAATACCATCCGTCCCGGCTACGGCATTCATCTGACTCTCCCTGCGGCGGCCGAAGTGAGCGCCGCAGTTCCCGAATCGTTCTGGACCGTGCTCCAGGCGATGGTCCCGGACAACATCGTCGCGTCCGCGGCGAACTTCGACCTGATCGGAGTGATCTTCTTCACCCTCCTCTTCGGCATCTTCCTGCTGAGCATCGACGAAGCGAAGCAGGCTCCGATGCTCGCGTTCATCGACTCGGGTGGAGAGATCATGCTGAAGATGACCCGTTTCGTGATCGCCCTTGCGCCGGTCGGCATCGCAGCTCTGATCGGCAGGATGGTCGCGACGACCGGTCCCGAGATCTTCATCAGCATGCTCTGGTACGTGGTCACGGTCCTGTCGGCGCTTCTGATCCACCTTTTCATCACTCTCCCTCTGCTCGTGCTCATCCTCACCCGCCGGAATCCGATCAAGTTTTATCGGGTGCTCACCCCCGCTCTCCTCACGGCGTTTTCGACCGCCTCCAGCAGCGGTACGCTCGGCGTGACGATGGAGCGGGCGGAAGACGGTGCAGGAATCTCGAACGAAGTCACCAGCTTCGTTCTCCCGCTCGGCGCGACGATCAACATGAACGGCACCGCTCTTTACGAGTGCGTCAGCGTGATCTTCATCGCCCAGATCCATTCGATGATCGATCCGCACTTCACGCTCACGTTCAGCGCCCAGCTGATCATCGTCTTCCTCGCACTGATGGTGAGTATCGGTGCGGCGGGAATTCCTCACGCCGGACTGGTGATGATGGTGATCATCCTTCAGGCGGTCGGGCTGCCCGTGGCGTACACCGCGATCATCTGGACCGTGGACCGGCTCCTCGACATGACCCGCACCGCGGTGAACGTCACCAGCGACGCAGTCACGGCGCTGGTGGTGGCTCACAGCGAAGGGGAGATCGACGAGTCGGTTCTCTTCGGGAAGCACAAGACCGAGCCGGACGCTGCGATCTGAGGCTTTTGCCGCGAGGTGGACTCCCGGCGACTGAAGTGACTCCGCCCGCTGCGCGCCGATGGACGGAAGGCTCGAATTTCGTTCGAGCTCGACCGCGAGATCGTGCGGCGCTCGGCTCGATCCACCTTGACACGTCGCACCCGAGAACCGATGATCGGTAAAAACCGATCCGCCATTCGGTTTTACGAGGAGTGCGCTGATGGAACTTCTGACTCACCGATCCGACGGCACCGGCCCCGCTCTTCTTCTCCTGAACGGAGGGATGATGTCCTTCGCGGCGTGGGAGGAGATCGCGGCACCACTCGCTGCGCACTACCGTGTGATCCGCTGCGACTTCCGCGGGCAGCTCCTCTCTCCGGGTGATCCTCCTCGCACCATCGGCGGTCACGTGGAGGACGTCGCAGCACTGCTCGACTCGCTGGGCTGCGATCGCGTACACGTCGCAGGAACTTCCTTCGGCGCATTCGTCGCTCTCCAGTTCGCAGCCGAGCATCCCTCCCGGACCGCATCCGTCATCGCGATCACCGCTTCCGATCGCGTCCGGCCGGCAATGTGGGAGAAGACGCTTCTGCTTCGTGAAGCCTGCCTCGATGCAGCGGCCGGCGGGGATCGGCAGAACCTCTACGACATCCTGACCGCGCACACCTTCAGCGAGAGCTACCGGACGCGGGAAGCCGCGACGCTCGCCCTGCGGCGCCAGCAGGTCGCGTATCTTCCCGACTGGTGGTTCCGCGGAATCGCCGACTCCCTCCTCGCGCTCGAGAATCTCGACCTCACTCCGCTGCTTCCTCGAATCACCGCGCCCACCCTCGTCGTCGCGGCGGACCACGACGTGACATTCCCTCCCGCCGAGTCGAAAGAGCTCGCAAGCCGGATCCCCGGAGCACGGCTCGCGCTGTTCGAAGACTGCGGCCACGGCCTGGTGATGGAACAGCCGGCGCGCCTGACTGAGGTGCTCCGCGACTGGATCCGCGGCGTGGAGGCGGGAACGGCCGGCGCGTTCGCCGCATCGGAAATCACCGGATGAAGACGAATGCAGCACGCCTTCTCGACTCGCTCGGTGTCCGGTACGAATGCCGCGAGTACGACGTCGATCCCGACGATCTTTCCGCGGAGGCGGTGGCCGCGAAGATCGGCTTCCCGGCACGACAGGTCTTCAAGACGCTCGTCGCACGCGGCGACCGGCACGGAGTCTGTTTCGCCGTGGTTCCCGGCGATCTCGAGCTCGACCTCAAGGCGCTGGCGAAGCTCAGTGGCGACCGGAAGGTCGACACCGTCGCCCTCAAGGAGGTCCAGCCGCTGACCGGTTACATCCGCGGAGGCGTGACGGTTCTCGGTGCGAAAAAGAAGTTTCCGGTCTACCTCGACCGGAGTGCTCTCGATTGGGATCTCATCTCCGTTTCTGCGGGAGTCCGCGGAACCCAGATTCTCCTCGATCCCGCCGATTACGCGCGTGTGACGGAGGCCCGTACCGGGACGATCTCGCGGCCGAAGCAATCCTGACCACTGCGCACGCACGTCGCTCCTTCCCCTCCGCAGCGCGCGTTCTTCACTCGAGCTCGTCGATCGAATTAGGCCAGTCGCCGTGCAGCAGGCGCGACATCGCGCGGTCTGCGAGAAGCTTTCCTCCGGTCTGGCAACGGGCACAGTAGTTCGTCTCGTTGTCGGCATAGACGATGTGCTGCACTTTGCTTCCGCACGCCGGACACGGCTCACCAAAACGCCCGTGGACCGCCATCCCCTCCCGAAACGCGGTGACTTTCTCCGGGAACTTCCCGCCGTACGCTTCTCGCAACCGCTCGGTCCACTCCTTCAACGTCGCACGCGTCGCGCTGAACAGCCGCTCGATCTCTTCGTCTCCGAGTTTCTGCGTCAGCACGAGAGGCGAGAGCCGCGCGGCCCACAGAATCTCATCCGAATACGCGTTACCGATTCCGCTGAAATTGCGCGGATCGGTGAGGCTCCGCTTGAGGGTGTGGTTCTCCCTCCTCACGATGCGCGCGAATTCTTCGAGAGAGATCTCGAACACTTCGGCACCGCCCGGGTCGAGGGAACGGAGAGCATCCACTCCGCGGATGAAATGGATCGAAGCCCTTCTTTTCGAGCCGGCTTCCGTCAGCACGAGGGTACCACTGGAAAAATCGAACGCGGCGAGACCGATCTTCCCGGGGATCTTCGCGCCCTCTGCCAGCCATCTGAATCTTCCCGCGATCATCAGATGGATCACGATGAAGAGCTCCTCGGAGAGCCCGATCACGATCCGTTTCCCGATCCTCCGCAGCCCGGTCACTCTGCGTCCGACCAGCTCCTCTTTCGACGGCTCGACGGTGCGGAGAACGAACGGATTTGCGAAGCGGATGTTCAGCAGCGTCTGGCCGGAGATCCGCTTTTCCAGCGCATCGACATAGACGGCGACATCCGGCAGCTCCGGCATGCGCGCATCCTACTCCGCCTCGCCGGTCCCGAGCGCAATCTCGCTCGCCGTCTCTCCCTTCACGAGCGACACGAAAAGCCCGACCGCGAACGTGGTGACGGACCCCACCACGGTGTACCAGGGCCACGCGAGCGGCGTGCCGAGCCAGACCACCGCGACGGCGATGATGCCGGCCGTCATTCCGCTCAGTGCCGCCGTGGTCCGGCCCCGTTTCGCTGCGCCGAGGAGGAAGACTCCGAGTACCGGGCCGTTGATCAGCGACGCGACCGAAAGGGCGGTGTCGAGTGCCGAGCGAGTCATGCCGGCCATTCCGAGCGCAACGCCGATCTGCACGATTCCGGCGACGATGGTCAGAACCTTCGAGACGTTCAGGTAGTGCCGGTCGCTCCGTCCCCGGAAGATCGGGCGGTAGAGGTCCGACATCGCCGTCGCCGCGATGGAGTTGATCGACGACGACATGGCTGCCGCCAGAATCGCAGCGACCACCAGTCCCGACAGGCCGGTCGGCAGGTGATGGGTGATGAAGTTGGGGAAGACCTGGTCCGGTGAGATGAAGGGTGCAGCCGGACTGCCGGTGGCCCACGTCGCGAGCTTGTACGGCGCGTACCACGCGAACAGAAGCACCCCGAGGAAGAGAAATCCGATGAACTGGACGAGCACCACCACCGCCGAAGTCAGCAGCCCTGCGGCTGCAGGGCGCGGGCCGGCGGTCGAGAGATAGCGCTGAACCATGAACTGATCGGTTCCGTGCGTGCTCATGGTGAGAAAGCATCCGCCGATCACTCCTGCCCAGAACGTGAAAGAGCGCGTCAGGCTGGCCGAGAAGTCGAGGAGCTGGAACTTCCCGTACTGGTGGCCGATGTCGAGTGCCGCTCCGAGCCCTCCCGGGATTCCATGCACGAGCACGACGCCCGCAGCGATCGCCCCTCCGATGTAGATGAACAGCTGCACGAACTCGACCCAGATGATCGCTTCCATCCCGCCGAGATAGAAGAGAACCACCATGACCACGCCGAGCGCGAGGATCGAACCGGTCAACGCCGAGGTCATGTTTGCCGAGGGAACGAAGGTCCGGTATACCCCGGCGAGGACGATCGCGGTGAGGAGGAGCCGCACCCCATCCGCGATCGATCGCATGATCACGAAGAGCGCGGCGGAGAGGGAGGTCACCGCCTGTCCGAAGCGTCCGTGGAGAAGCTCGTAGACGGTGGTCAGCTTTCCTTTGAAGTAAGAGGGGATGAAGAGGAAGGAGATGATCACCCGTCCCACGAGATATCCGAAGACGAGTTGGAGAAAGGTGAAGTTTCCCCCGCGTGCGTATGCGATCCCCGGGACGGAGATGAAGCTGATGGTCGATGTCTCGGTGGCGACGATCGACGCGCCGACCGCCCACCAGGGGACGTGCTGAGTGGCGAAGAAATAGTGAGCCGTGGAGCGCTGGCGGCGGCCGAACCAGGCCCCGGCGATCAGGACGCCCGCGACGTAGAGAAAAATGATGACGAGATCGATCGGATGCAAAACCGGGCGATTATCGCATGAGATCCGAAGAGAAGAGGGAGACGAAGGTTCAGCGACTCCGCCGGGAGGGACGAATCACGTCGCGGAATCCCTCCTCGCCGCTAGGAGTCTGCGCGGTAGAAACGTCCGTAGCGAGAAAGCGGAGCAACGAGGACAAATTCGTTCGGATTTGAGGTGCGTAGCGGTGGCTACTCGCCGAAAATCCGGGCGGATTTGGACCGTTGATCCGCTTTCGCAGTAGGACAGTTTCTACCGCGCAGACTCCTAGGAGTCTGCGCGGTAGAAAACCGGTGCACGGCAAAGGAACATGATAAAAGGGTATGATTAGTAATAACAATAATATGGTAAGATTGGGTCATGCCGACCACGTATAGGCCATACCGACCGGAGCAGTCGCTGCTGCTTCCGCCCTCGCCATATGACTGGCTCCCTGAGGGTCACTTGGCGCACTTCGTTTTCGACATCGTCGATCAGCTCGATCTGAGTGCATTCTACGAGCCGTACAAAGGCGACGGGAGACGGAAGCAGCCGTACGAGCCAAGGATGATGCTCAAGTTGATCATCTATTCGTACCTGACGGGAACGTTCTCCTCGCGCAAGATTGCCCGGCGGATCGATGAAGATGTCGCCGTCCGGTATCTTGCGGCCGGGAACTTTCCGTCGCATCGAACCATCTGCGACTTTCGGCTCGAGCATGTGGACGCGTTCAGCTCCTTACTGGTCCAGATCATTCGGACCGCCCAGGAAACAGGGTTAGTTACGCTCGGGAGGATTGCAATCGACGGGTCGAAGGTCCGAGCGAATGCCAGCAAGCACAAGGCGATGAGCTACGATCGGATGAAGAAGGAACAAGCAAAACTCGAGAAGGAGATCGCGGACATTTTGGCCACCGCGGCGGAGGAGGATGCCCGGGAGGATGCCGAGTACGGAGTTGATCGACGCGGGGATGAGTTGCCCGAAGAGCTCCAGCGCCGGGAGACTCGTATCCAAAAAATCAAAGAGGCACGAGAGCGACTCGAACAACGGCAGCGGGAACAGGACACGAAGGATGGTCGCTCCGAAGGCGACGATGATCCGGCCAGGAAGAAGGGTAAGCCATTCAAACGGAAGTTCGGCGTACCTGATGACAAAGCGCAAGAAAACTTCACCGATTCCGAGAGCCGAATCATGAAGTCCCAGGAAGGATTTCAGCAGTGCTACAACGCGCAGATCGCAGTTGATGCCTATAACCAACTCATCGTTGGATTCGAGATCACACAATCTGCGGCGGACAGCGGATCACTCCTGCCTTTGGTCGAGGTGGTCGAACAGAATTGCGAAACAACTCCCGACCAGGTTGTTGCAGACGCCGGCTACAGATCGGAAACCTCGTTCATCGAGTTGGAGCAGAAGAAGATCGATGCCTATGTTTCTCTCGGACGAGAAGGTAAAGAAGCCGCAGCTGAGACGACGCTCCCCGCGACTCTGCGGATGAAGCAGAAGTTGGACTCACCTCCAGGCAAGGCGGTCTATCGCCGGCGAAAGGCAATCGTTGAACCGGTGTTTGGCTGGGTCAAAAACGTTCTCGGCTTTCGACGATTCAGTCTCCGCGGGATGCGCAAAGTTGCCGGCGAATGGGCTCTGGTGTGCCTGGTGATCAATCTAAAGCGAATGAGCGCTCTGGTTGCGCTCGAATAGCCGCGGCAGAGCAGTATCCAACCCCCGAAAAGTCCCGCCGAACAAGTGTTTCGCGCTGCCAACTCCCCGAGAACGGCACCATCAACCTGAAGGCGCTTCGGTGCCGCGGTTGTGCCGCTCGCGAGTGGACGTCTTCCGAGATCTTCAGGAAGCGCCGAAGTTTCGTCCTACCGCGCAGACTCCTAGCCCGCATTTCTCACACCATCTCTGCTGCGGAGACGGATAGCGGTGTGTCTGCTGCGTTGCGCCCCGCTTCGGCTCCTCGACATAGTCACCACTATGCCTTCGTCGCCGAAGCCGGGCGCGCCTTGCATCCAAGTCACTCTCCGCCTCCTCGCGACGAGACGGTGTGAGAAATGCGGGCTAGAGGAATGCGTGACGTGAACGCGCCGCCCCGTCCGGGAGGCCGAACGCGTTGTCCGCATTGCGGTCCATCAACCGCCGGAGAAACTCGCCGGCGTCCATCGCTCCATCCGCGAGTCTGAGCGCCGAGTAGTAGAGGATCTCTCCGGTCGCCTTCAGACTCCGGGAGAGCTCGCAGCGAAGCACCTCGAACCGGAGTGACCTCCGGCCTTCCGGGCCCTGGATCTCCACCGTGATCTCCGTGGCGGGTTTGAGCTTGAACTGGTGCTGGATCCCGACTCCGCTCGAGCTCAGATCCCACACTTCCGCCGTCCGTGAATTGACGTTCGCCTGCAGGGGCGCCGAGAGCCGGATCCGGCGACGACGACGCTTCTCGACCTGACCGAGCATGGCCCGCGGAGCCTGATGGAACTCGCGGACCCCTTTCAGGGCAAGCTCCTCTTCCGACATCTCGTCGGCCGGAGTCAATCCGTCGATCTCCCCTTCGATGCCGTCGAGGATCCAGCCGACCCACGTCTCCCTCGATCCGATCGATACCTTCTGGATGTAGCGACCCATTTGAGTCCCGCCTCCTGCATGACTGGGTGTCTTCCCCACCGCTTCCGTTTCATCCCGGATCTTCATGATCGGCCCGCGGCTCCCCCGGCGTCATCCCCCAAATGGGTGGAATTACTCCGTTTTTACAATCGCACGGTCCTGTCAGGAAAGGATGGGGAGATCGTCACACTTCAGCCACGACCTGGGGGGCAGTTAGAGGAAGACGGCCGTGCGACGAAACGTTACAGAATTGTCGAATCGCCGGGCCGCAATGAGTGTCAGAGTCGTCGCCCGGATCGTCCAGGGAGCCCCATGGAAAAGAGAAGAACCCCCCTTCGCTGGGCCGTCACAATTCTCGTGCTCGGCATCATCTTCGTTCTCGGATGGAAAGCATTCGCCGGACGAAAGAACAAATCGGAAGAAGCCTACCGCTCCTTCGCTGCGGATCGCGGCACCGTCACCATGACCGTGACCGCGACCGGCACGCTCTCGGCGGTGACCACCGTGCAGGTCGGAAGTCAGGTCTCGGGTGTCATTTCCCGGCTCTACGCGGACTTCAACAGCCCGGTGAAGAAGGGACAGCTGATCGCGGAGCTCGATCCGACGCCGTTCCAGGCACAGGTGGAACAGCGACGGGCTGACGCCGAGCGCTCGGAGGTGGAAGTTCGTAATTCGCAGATCACTTACCAGCGCCAGAAGCGTCTCGTCGATCAGGGACTGACCGCCCAGGCCGATCTCGACACGGCAAAGGCGGCCTACGATGCGGCGCGTGCGCAGCTCGACATGTCACGTGCGGCACTGCGGCAGGCCGAGACGAATCTGCAGTACACCAGGATCCTCTCCCCGATCGATGGGGTGGTCGCGGCGCGCCAGTACGACGTCGGCCAGACGGTGGCTGCTTCGTTTCAGGCTCCGACGCTCTTCACCATCGCCCAGGACCTCACCAAGATGCAGGTCCAGGCCGACGTCGATCAGTCGGACATAGGCCGCGTCCGCGTCGGCCAGACCGCACGATTCACCGTCGACGCTTATCCGGAAGAGACGTTCCAGGGAAAGATCTCGCAGATCCGGCTCAACGCGACTACCAACCAGAACGTGGTCACGTACCCCGTGATCATTCAGGTCCCGAATCCCGACAAACGACTTCGACCGCAGATGACCGCCAATGTCACCATCGACGTCGCGTCCGTCCCGAATGTGCTCCGCGTCCCGAACGCGGCACTTCGGTTCCGCCCCGACCCGGACGCCACCGGCAGGAAGAGCGGCAACGGACCCGAGACCGGGCCTTCCACGTCGTTCGAGCGCTCCGTCGCGACGAGCGGTGAAGGAGGCGGAATCGGCGCGATGGGTGCCGCCGTCGGCGGGCGCCGGCACGACCGGCACATGCAGACGGTGTATGTGCTCGGGCCGAACGACGCACTCCGTCCGGTGAAGATCCGAACCGGCATCAGCGACGGACGGTTCACCGCCGTGGTGGACGGAGAACTGAAGCCGGGCGACAAAGTGGTCGTCGGAAAGGTGACGGCGAAGGCCGAAGAGGGGCGGCGCGGCCCGCGGATGGGACGATTTTGAACGACAACGTCATCGCGATTCGCGAGCTCGTGAAGATCTACCAGATGGGCGAGGTCGAAGTGCGCGCTCTCGACGGCGTCTCGCTCGAGATCGAGCGGGGAGATTTCGTCGCGGTGATGGGCCCGTCCGGATCGGGGAAATCGACTCTGATGAACATCATCGGCTGCCTCGACCGGCCGACCTCCGGTATCTATCTGCTCGACGGCATCGAAGTCTCGAAACTCGACCGGAACGATCGCGCCGAGATCCGCAATGCGAAGATCGGCTTCGTCTTTCAGAGCTTCAACCTCCTCTCGCGCACCACCGCTCTGGAGAATGTCGAGCTTCCGATGATCTACGGTCGCGACGGCACCGGCGCGGGCGAGCGTGAGGAGATCGCGCGGAAATCTCTCGCTCTGGTCGGCCTCGGGGGACGCGAACGACATTACCCCTCCCAGCTCTCCGGCGGACAGCAGCAACGCGTGGCGATCGCCCGCTCGCTGGTCACCGATCCGGCCATCCTCCTCGCGGACGAGCCGACCGGCAATCTCGACTCCCGCACTTCCGAGGAGATCATGGGCATATTCCAGGAGCTCAACGACGGAGGGAAGTCGGTCGTGCTGATCACGCATGAACCGGACATCGCGCGGCACGCGAAGCGGGTGATTCAGGTTCGAGATGGACTGATCGTCCACGACGAGCGCATCGAGCAGCTGCGCGTGACACGCTCCGAAAAGAGGGCTTCATGAGAGCTTCCGTACTCCGCTTCTGGAACATCTCGCGGGTCGGGCTGAAGGCGATCGCACGCAACAAGCTCCGCTCCGCACTGACCATGCTCGGGATCGTGATCGGTGTGGCGTGCGTGATCGCGATGGTCGCCGTCGCGAGCGGCGCTTCGCAGTCGGTTCAGGCGACCATCAACTCGCTCGGCAGCAACTTCATCATGATCTTTCCCGGGGCCTCGACCCAATCCGGCGCGCACATCTTCACCGGCCAGTCGAACCTCACCCCCGAAGACGCGCAGGCGATCAAGACCGAGTGCCCGAGCGTGGCGTACGTCTCCCCCGGCGTCCGCACCGCGGCCCAGGTCGTGGCCGGGGAGATGAACTGGGGAACCTCGATCAACGGCGTCGACGTCGACTGGCCGATGATCCGGGCCTGGAACGTCGACGAAGGGGAGTTCTTCACCGACGGCGAAGTCAAGGCAGGTTCGAAGGTCGCGGTGATCGGAAAAACCGTGTCGGAGAATCTCTTCCCGGAGGGGAATCCGGTCGGACAGGTGATCCGGATCAGAAACGTCCCGTTCCGGGTGGACGGCGTGCTGGAACGGAAGGGTGGATCGACCATGGGGCAGGATCAGGACGACACCATCGTGATCCCGTACACCACGGCGATGAAGCGGCTGATCGGCACCACCAAACTCCAGATCATCTACGTCTCCGCAGTCTCGGAGAGCCGGGTGGAGGAGGCGCAGCACGAGATCGACGCCGTCCTGCGCCAGCGGCATCACATCCAGCCGGGTCAGGACACCGATTTCATGATGCGCTCCCAGGAGGAGATCGCCTCACGCGCCGCAGATACCTCGCGCACGCTGAAGCTGCTCCTCGGGTCGGTCGCCGCGATCTCCCTCATCGTCGGCGGAATCGGGATCATGAACATCATGCTCGTCTCGGTGACCGAGCGGACCCGGGAGATCGGCATCCGGATGGCCGTGGGCGCGAAGGGAAGGCACGTGCTCCTCCAGTTCCTACTGGAGGCGATCGCCCTTTCCGTCGCAGGAGGAGCGATCGGAGTGCTTCTCGGAGTCGGCGCGTCGCGGATGCTGTCGCACGCGGCGGGCTGGCCCGTCTCGGTCACATCCAGCTCCATCGCGCTCGCATTCGGCTGCGCCGCCGGCATCGGAATCGTCTTCGGTGTGTACCCCGCGCGGAAAGCCGCCGGGCTCGATCCGATCGAAGCGCTGCGGTACGAGTGATCCGGCACCTCTCCGTACGGCGGAGTGTTCGGTGCAGGAATCGATTGACAGAACTAAATTCGCGGAAGATCTGTCCATACAGAATATTATTCTTTAGCAGAGCCTCACAAAAGAATAGACCGCCTGCCGCTCGGGCGTTCCCGCGGGAGCTCCCATCGCGCGTTGTGCGGAACAGACCGCGCATCCGTCACGTTCTTCGCTGCAGAACATCCAACAGGAGACATGATGGAGAAGAGCATCGCGGTACTCGCCGTGTTCATGGCAGCGCTCGTCTTTTCACCGACGGCACGCGCAGAGTCGTGGGTCTACTCCGCCCCCGAGTGCTCTCCGGAGCAGGCTGCGAGCCGGGAACCGCAACAGCTTCTCCCGTGCTATGCGCCGATCTTCGAGATCGACGACGGCCAGTTGGAGTTCAACCGGATCGGGACGCCCGAGGTCCGCGCGGTGAACGGACGCGAGCACGTCGGCGTCGACCCCGACCGCCATACCGTGTTCGTCTCCACTCTCCGAGACCGGATCGGAGGCCGCGACGTCGTCCATCTGCTCTACCGCATCCACTTCACCGCACTCCCGCTGACCCCGCACGTCTTCTACGAACGTCACCGCAACGCGGGTCTCCTTACCCTCGTCACTCTCGATGCCCTAACGCTCGACCCCCTTTTCGTCACCACGGTGTACACGTGCGGCTGCTATCGAGCGCTTCTCCCCACCGATCTCCTTCCGAAAGCCGTCCTACCCGACGGATATCCCGAGGGGACGAAGAAGGTGTGGGGAAAACAGCTCGACGCGATCGTTCCGCATCCGCTGATCCCGCATCGCCGCCTCCTCGTCGCCATGGATTCGCGCACCCACCGCGTCCACACCATGACCTCGACCGAGACCGTGCCTGACGGCGTCGCGCAGCAGCTCGAGCTCCGCCCGATGGATGATCTTCACCACCTTCCGGTGATCGGGAGAGAAGGAGAAGAGGCGTCGTTCTTCTACACCAGCGGGTTCCGAAAGGGGCACGTCCGCGGGGCGTGGAGTCCGGTGGAAGGGCTCACACTCGGGCTGCTCATCCTCGACCCGATGATCGGAATGGACAAGGACTTCGGCGATCCGGCGGTGACCGGGACGAGGTTCTACACCATGTTGACTCCGTGGTCGAAGAGCGTCTCCCGCCTCGATCAGTTCGACCCGCTGCTCCGAAAACTCGGATACCGGACGGACGCCCTCACCGCGGAATCGAAGTAGGGGTAGCGGCGGCGGAACACTACGACAGCCGGCGCTCAGGGGTTCACGACCGCTTCTCCGAGAGAAAGCGACAGGCGTTCCGGAACACGGTGACGGGAAGGTGCGCGCTCAGTCGTTCGCGAACCAGATCTGTCCGTAATCGGCGGACGAGCGACCGCCGGTATTGTCGCTGTCGGTCATCAGGCCGACCGCGACGACGCGGGGAACGTCCTCCCCGAAGAGAGAGCGCGCGTCCGCCAGGACGTTTCGTCGCTCGTCGATCCACGAGCGCGCCTGTTCCATCCCCGAGCGAATTGCGATCATCCGCACGCGTGAGACGAAAGCGTTCGTCCAGACCGTTCCCGCCGGCAGTTGCGATGTCCAGACGTAGTTGATCCCCGAAGGAAGAGAGAAAAGCGTCGTTCGTGCGAAGACGATGTAGATCCGCGCCGGGTAATCATCGCCTTTGCGCGTGCGCTCGTCGACGCTACCCATCGTTGCCGCGATCCTCCACGACCAGTGAAGGTAGGGAGTCTTCTCGAGATCGACGTCCACGGAGTGGATCAGCGCAGAGGCGCTGTCGCTGCTGGCCGCGTGCAGGCACATCCGTCCCTCGCGTGCGCCGAGCGTGTATTCGGTCTTCCCTGCGAAGCTCTTCGACTCCCACCCCGCGATTCCCTGCGACGGGTCGAAAATCATGATGCGCAGATCACCCGCGACGGCCGCAGAGGCCGCGATCAGGATCAGGAGCGTGGCGATTCGAAGGGCGCGCATCGAAAGGGGTCAGATCTTGATGATGATGTTTCGTTCGTGAAGTGGCCAGAGGATCGCCAGCCAGAGAAGGACGAAACAGATCGCGAAAGCGAGCGATGCGGGGCGTGGCGGCAACCAGCTGGCGAATGCGCCATGGTAGATCGCGGCCTCGATCGGCACCGTCCTCCCCTGGTAGGTCACTTTGATCAGCGAATAGATCATCCGCGCCATGAATGCCGATCCGGCGAAGGCGAGAATCGGGTTGATGCCGAACACCACGAACGGCTTCGACCATCCGCGCATCTTCTTCACGTCGATGATCCAGATGCACGTCGCGAGAGTGACCGCTCCCATGCCCGCGGTGAAGAGGACGTAGGAGCTGGTCCAGAGATTCTTGTTGATGGGAAACACCCAGTTCCACGCCAGCCCCGCGACCATGGTCAGCGAGCCGACGGCGAAGAGTCCGTTCAGCCGTTCCTGGAGGGGTCGCCCGCTTCCGATCCACCTCCCCGCCAGCACGCCGAGAATCACCGTGCCGACCGCGGGAACGGTCGAGAGGAGTCCCTCCGGATCCCACGTCTTCGTCTGCGCCCAGAGGTGCGGGCCGAAGACGATCCGGTCGAGCCACGCCGAGAGGACGAGTTCCGGCCGGTCGAGAAGCTGTGCCCCGATCACTCCCGTCCCCGGCACGGGCACCAGAGTCATCACCGCCCAGTATCCGACCAGGATTCCGCCGAGAATCGCCAGCTGCTGGCGGACCGACGTACGGAACGTGAGGAGCGCTCCGATCATGTACGCGACCCCGATCCGCGGCAGCACTCCGGGAAAGCGCATGTGCGCGAACCGCCACACCACGCGCTGCATGAAGGTCGGGTTCGCAATGCCGTCGAGTTTCCACCAGGCGAAGAACGGGAATGCGTTCAGGAAGAGTCCGATCAGAAGGATGATCGTCCCGCGGCGGAGGATCTGCCGGAGCAGTTCCCGCTCGTCCGCTCCGCGAGCACGTCGCGCCGTGAGCGAAAGATGGGTCGTGATTCCGACGATGAAGAGGAAGAACGGGAAGATCAGGTCCGTCGGAGTCCAGCCGTGCCACGGCGCATGCTCGAGCGGAGGATAGATCGCCCCCCAGCTGCCGGGATCGTTCACCAGGAGCATCCCCGCGATGGTGATGCCGCGGAAGACGTCGAGCGACGTCAGGCGCTCGCGCACCCCTTCGACCGGCGCTGCAATCGTGGAAACGGAGGGAGGGATCGATTCGGCAGTGGTCGTCACGGTGAGTGAGTCATTGTAGCCGGTTCGGCGCATCTCTCGAAACCTCCGCCGCCGTGCGCGGCGGTCCCTGATGGAAGCAATGAACCGTACCCCGATGTTCTGTCCGGCAGGCACGAAAGGGATCCTAAGCATGTCCGACGCGATCAGAGAGACGGCCGGCGACGCCGCAGAGCCGGAGAGCAGTGTGACTCGAGGTGCACGCTACCTCTGGAAAGAGTGGATTCTTCCGTTTCTGATCATCGCCATCTGCCTCGGGTCGCTCCGCTCGGCCCTCGCGGACTGGAACGACGTCCCCACCGCTTCGATGAAACCGACCATCGTCGAAGGCGACCGTGTCGTGGTGAACAAGGTCGCGTACGACCTGAAGGTTCCCTTCACCACCACGCACATCTCGACCTGGACCAATCCGAAACGCGGCGACATCGTCGTCTTTTTCTCACCGAAGGACGGCACGCGCCTGGTGAAACGGGTGATCGGGCTTCCCGGTGACGTGATCGAGATCCGCGACGAACGGGTGGTGATCAACGGAAGAGCGATGTCGTACCGGTTGCTCGAAGGAGACGCCGTCGATGCGGAGGGAGTGCGCCGCGGCTCACGCGTCGAGATCGCACAGGAAAACCTCGACGGCGTGCATCACGACATCATGCTTCTCCCCGATGCTCCAGCCCTTCGCACGTATGGTCCGATCCAGGTCCCCCCGAATTCGTATTTCGTGATGGGCGACAATCGCGACGACAGTTACGACAGCCGTTATCTCGGGCCGATCCCCCGCAAGCGCATCGTCGGCCGAGCCACCGCGGTGGCGTTCTCGCTCGATTACGGCCACTACTTCCTTCCCCGCGCGAACCGCTGGTTCCGCGAGCTGCAGTAGCGATCGGACTTCTAGGAGTCTGCGCGATAGAAACGTCCGTAGCGAGAAAGCGGAGCAACGAGGCCAAATTCGTTCGGATTTGAGGTGCGTAGCGGTGGCTACTCGCCGAAAATCCGGGCGGATTTGGACCGTTGATCCGCTTTCGCAGTAGGACAGTTTCTACCGCGCAGACTCCTAGCCCGCATTTCTCACATCGTCTCTGCTGCGGAGACGGATAGCGGCCTGTCTGCCACGTTGCGCACAGCTTCGGCTCCTCAACATAGTCACCACTATGCCTTCGTCGCCGAAACTGCGCGCGCCTTGCATCCAAGCCACTCTCCGCCTCCTCGCGACGAGACGGTGTGAGAAATGCGGGCTGGCCCCTCCTCATCAGCAGAACCTGCTCCGAATGCGAAAATCCGCCTCGGAGGAGATGACCCTCCATCGCGACACTTTGATAACATCGGCGTGCAAACGACCCGGCCCGGAGCTCTCACCGTTCATCGTCCGGGCGAAAGGAAGAGTCGATGAAACGTCTCGCCATCCTTGCCGCCGCGTCCTTCTTCGTGCTCGCCTGTTCTTCCGGGATTCCGAAAGAGGAAGCGACGAAGCTGATCGAGCAGTCGAAGGAATTCAGCGAGCCCGCAGTCGGTCAGATCTATACCGGAGACGGACTGACCGAGGAGTACAGCTACTACGCGTCACAGATGGCCGCGACCGCGAACGGCTTCATCGCCTGCCAGTTCCCGGAGGGAGGCGGCGCCGGGAGCTGCCAGCTGACTGCGAAGGGAAGAGAAGCGTCGAAGGGGTGGAAGAGCGAACCGTACGGCTCACTGACGCTCTGGAAGATCCCGACCGCTCACCGGCAGCTCAAGGACGTGAAGACCGTCAATGCCGATGAGCGGATGGCCGACGTCGAATTCACGTGGGACTGGGAACCGACGGCGTTCGGACGGCAATCGCAGCAGATCCCGGCTCCCGGACCACAGCCTTCGCGGGTGAGGTTCCGCAAAGCCGAGAGCGGTCAGTGGATGATCGACCGCTTCACGGTCGGGCCGTAGCTGGAGTCTTTCGTCCGAACGACGCGGTTCACTCGATCTCGAGCGGGATCGTCGGATCCTTCGCCGATTCTTTTCCCGCTTCGAGCCATGCGTAGCGTGTGATCAGCGATCCGGCGAGACTGGAGACCGCTGCGGCCTGACGGAGGCGCCATCCGCTCCCGACCAGTGCACTGGCGAGACGGAGCAGAAGCGGCGCCGGTCCGGAGAGGACGCCGCCGATTCGGGTGATCGTTCCGCTCTCTCCCTCTTTGAGCGGCTTGAACGCGCGTCCGGTTTCATTCTCGAAGACCGCTCCGACTCCGGTCTCGACCACCGCGGCGCCGAAGCCGAGTGCGTTCAGCGCGCCGTTGCGATTGCCGAGAAGCTCGAGGAGGGAGACGGCCGAGGCGAGAGCCGACGCGCCGAAGTGGAGAGGGAGGAGCCGCACGTTCTCCTGCCACACCGGGATCGCCGTCGCGCCGACGAGGACTCCGGTGTAGGTCGCCATTCCGAGACCGGTCGCCGCGGAGAGCGCCGCAGCCGCGTCGCCGAGAATGCGAACCGGCGTGCGCCCCTCGCTCTTCTCCTCGATCAACTTCGCGAACGCCGCTGCCGCACTGGTCGAACCGAATGCGGTCAGCGTCCACGCACCGACCGACATCGGGCTCTGGAGCTTGAACACCCGGAGCATGGCGAGAAAACGTTCCGGCCGGCCGAGGTCGGAGACGAGCAGCGGAGCAGAAAGAGTCGCTCCGGCCGCGGCAACCCAGCGTGCCTCACGCACCAGCCGTTCGTCACCACTCAGCTGGGCCGCAGCACCGACGACCGCAGCGGCTCCTGCCGCGCCGCCGACGAAAAAGTATGCCGGGATCTCCCACTTCCAGGTCGGCTTCTTGAGCAGAGGAAGTCCGTAGTAGCCGTGCTCCGGGGTCGCCTGCGGGAAAGGAGCGCCGAGCGGTCGGATCCCCGGCTCCTTCACCCGTCCCCGGATTTCTGCTTCCTGACGGAGCTGGTCGAGGCGCGCTTCGCTGACCCGGCTCGGAATCCGTTCCTTCATCGGCGGCCTCCTGCGGCGAACGCGACCACCGAACCGAGAAGGATCGCCCCGGCCGTGACGGCGGCCGACATCCATCCGGCATAGAGCTTCGCCTGTGGTACTTCCGGATTCGGGGGAAGGTTGTAACTCGCCGGATCCCCACGCACGATGAAGATCGCGTGCGTTCCTTCCACCGTGGTGTGCTGCGGATCCCACAGCGTCGCGTCGTCCATCCCCGCGGACTGGAGCTCGCGGATTCGTTCACCTGCACGCTCCCGCAGCGTGTCGAGATCGCCGAACAGAATCGACTGAGTCGGGCACGCCTTCGCACAGGCAGGCTCCGCCCCCGCCTTCTGACGGTCGTAGCAGAACGTGCACTTGAACATCCGTCCGTCTTCGATGCGCTTGTCGATCACCCCGAACGGGCAGGTGACCACACAGTATCCGCATCCGTTGCAGACGTCCGGCTGGACGTAGACGCCTCCGAACTCGGTGCGGACGATCGAGCCGGTCGGACACGCCTCGAGGCATCCGGCGACTTCGCAATGCTTGCAGACATCCGAGGAGAACTCCCACGTCACCCGCTCCGCGGAGTTTCCTCCCTTCCCGATCTCCGGATCGAATTCGAGGAACTTCACGTGCCGCCAGGTCGATCCGCCGAGAGCGAGGGTGTTGTCGTACGACATCCCGCTCCAGACGAGGCCATCCTCCGGCACCTCGTTCCATTCCTTGCACGCCACTTCGCATGCCTTGCAGCCGATGCAGAGGGTCGAGTCGGTGAGAAATCCTGTGAGAGACATGGTTTATCTATTATCTGTTATCTATTATCTATTATCTGTCAGTAATTCGGGTCTGTGGTTTGTGTGTTTATATCCAATCGTTATTGATAACTGATATCTAATGAATTAATAGCGATCGTAATTATCGTGTCAGATAATCGATAATAGATATCAGATATCAGATATCAGATGCTTCCCCGATGCTTTCGAGGTTGCACAGCAGGGCCTTCGTCTCCATGATCCTGACGTTCGGTTCTTCGGACATCGCGACCAGGTCGTTCACTACGTCTCCCTGGACCAGTCCCTTCGATCCCCAGTGATACGGCAGTCCCACCTGATGGATGACTTTCCCCTCCACCTCCATCGACCGCATCCTTCCGGTGACCATCACCCGCGCGCGGATTTCTCCCCTCGGGGTGGAGATCCTCGCCCACGACCCATGCTCGACTCCCGCTTCCGCGGCGAGCTCGGGCGAGATCTCGCAGAACAGCTCCGGTTGAAGCTCGGCGAGATGTGAGAGCGGCCGGGTCATCCCGCCTGCGGTATGGTGCTCGGTCAGCCGGTACGTCGTGAGGACGTAGGGAAACTTCGGATCAGGTGACGACGCGTACGGATTGTCGGGGCGTTCCTTCCGGTCGGCGGCCGGGTTGACCTGCGTCTCGTACAGCGGATTTCTGACCGGCGACTCCAGCGGTTCGTAATGGGTCGGGAGCGGTCCGTCTTTCAGTCCCGACGGAACCCAGATCCATCCGACTCCATCCGAATGCATGATGAACGGCTGGTCGCCGGCCGTTCCCGCATCGCCTCTCGACGTCTTCTTCGGCTTGTAGTCCGGGCGTTTGTCTTTCGTGAAATCCGGAACGTCGTCTCCCGTCCATTCGCCCTTCTCTTCATCCCACCAGATGAGCTTCTTCTTGTCGCTCCAGGGCTGCCCGTCCGGCCGGGCCGACGCGCGGTTGTAGAGAATCCTCCGGTCCGAGGGCCAGGCGAATCCCCACCCGTGACCGTACGGGCCTCGAGGATCGCGCTTGTGAGCCTTGTTCTCGTCGTGAGACGGAAAGACTCCGGAGTAGATCCAGCATCCGCAAGCGGTGGAGCCGTCCGCCTTCAGGTCGGTGAAGCCGCTCACGAGCTTCCGGTCCTTCACCGTCCAGCCGTTGATCTCCGCGAGAATCTGCTGAACGTTCGGCTCGCCCATCCGTCCTTCGAGCTCGTAGTCCCACCAGAGTGCGTTCAGTCCTTCGTTACGCGGCCCCCCCTCCGCCTTCGCTTTTTCCTTGAGGAGATTGCCGAGATGGACGACGAACCACGTCTCGCTCCGGGCGTCGCCGGGGGGATCGACCGCCTTCTCGTGCCATTGCAGGAGCCTCTGCGTGTTGGTGAACGTCCCTTCCTTCTCGGCGTGCCCGGCCGCGGGCATCAGAAAGACTTCCGTCCCGATCTCTTCCGGCTTCACCTCCCCGCGCCTGACTTCCGCCGAGTCGTACCAGAAGCTCGCCGTCTCCGTCTCGACGAGGTCGCGCACCACGAGCCATTTGAGCTTCGCGAGCGCTTTCCGCTCCAACCCTGCGTTCGGCGCACCGACCGCAGGGTTCTGTCCCATCACGAACAGCCCCTCGAGTCCGCCGTCCATCATCTCCAGCCAGTAGCCCTGGTGCGAGTGGTCGCCGGTCACCCGCGGCAGCCAATGGAATCCGTATTCGTTTTCCTTCGTCGCTGCTTCGCCGAAGTAGGCTTTGAGGAGGCTGACGATGTACTTGTCGAAGTTCGCCCACCAGCCGGTCTTCGCGGAATGCTTCCGGATGTACTGCTTGAGGGAATCGGAATCCGCCTCGAAGAAGGGCATCGCGAGATAGCCGGGGAGGATGTCGTAGAGCGTCGGAATGTCGGTGGAGCCCTGAATGGAGGCATGACCCCTCAGGGCGAGGATTCCACCGCCGGGGCGTCCGATGTTTCCGAGCAGCAGCTGGAGGATCGCTGCGGTGCGGATGATCTGCACGCCGGTCGAGTGCTGGGTCCATCCCACCGCGTAGCAGATCGCGCCGGTCTTCTCCGGACCGGACGCCGCGACGAACGTCTCCGCCACCTCCAGGAAGGCTTCCTTCGGAATACCGCAGCAGCGGGCGACCATCTCCGGCGTGTAGCGCTCGAAGTGTCGCTTCAATACCTGGTAGACGCAGCGCGGATGCTCGAGGGCCGGATCACGATCGATCGCTCCGTCCTTGACGCTCTGAGCTTCGCCGCCGCGGTCTTTCCCATGACCTCCCCCTTCGGGCTCGTGTCCGGCGACTTCACGCTCCTTCGACTTCGGTCTTCTCTTACGCTTCGCACCTTCGTAGAACCAGCTCTCCGGCGAGTACTGCTGTTTGTCGTCATTCCATCCCGAGAAGAGGCCGCCGAGGTCCTCGGTGTCCTGCATCTCCTCCTTCAGGATGGTGGGAGCGTTGGTGTAGTGCGCGACGTATTCGCGGAAAGCGCGGTCGTTCTGCAGTACGTAGTTGACCATCCCGCCGAGGAAGACGATGTCCGTACCGGGACGAAGAGGAACCCAGTAATCGGCCATCGCAGAGGTCCGGGTGAAGCGGGGGTCGACGTGGATGACCTTCGCTCCTCGTTCACGCGCCTCGACCACCCACTGGAATCCGACCGGATGATTCTCGGCCATGGATGATCCCATGATCAGAATGGCGTCTGCGTTGGCGAGGTCCTGCTGTGCGGTGGTTGCTCCGCCGCGTCCGAACGAGGTGCCCAGACCGGGCACCGTGGAGCTGTGTCATATCCGGGCCTGGTTGCTGACTGCCACCATGCCGAGGCCTGCGGTGAAGAGCTTCTTGATGACGTAGTTCTCTTCGTTGTCGAGGGTCGCCCCGCCGAGATGCGCGATGCCACCGCACTGCATCAGAGTCCGTCCGTCCCGCTTCTGCTCGAACGTCCTCTCGCGCGAGCGCCAGACCCGGTCGGCGATCATCTCCATGGCCCGCTCGAGAGAGATCTCCTGCCACTCGGTGGTGTAGGGCGCGCGGTACCTGACTTTCGTGAGCCTCCCGGGATGGGTGAGCAGTTCCTGACTCGCTGCACCTTTCGGACAGAGATGCCCGCGCGAGATCGGCGACTCCGGATCTCCTTCGATGGAGACGATCCTTCCTTCCTTGTGGAAGATGAGCTGTCCGCAGCCCACCCCGCAGTAGGGACAGATCGAGCGTGCGACGTCGGCGTCTTCGTTCCGCGGCCGGAGCTCACGGGTCCTGCGGCTCATCGATTCCTCTCCGGTACCGTCTCCTCCCTCGAGGATCTGCCGCACCAGGGGCCAGTCGCGAAAAAGATCACCGATCATGCCGCCTCCGCTCGTTCAGGTCCGAATCGACTCGCAGTGATGCAAGCGGCAGGCCGCGTGAATCCTCCTTCCACGGAAATTGCATGCGGAGGGAACATGTCTCTATCGCCGCCGGACGGATCGTCGATCTCGAGTTTCCGTCTCGATCGCATCGGGCTCTGCTCGGACGAACGGATCGCGAATCGCGAAGACGCCGTCGCCATCGAGGAGCCTCTGGAGATCCGGCTCGAATGGATGGACGGAGGGGCGCCGCAGCGCCAGACCATCTCCATCACCATGCGCACTCCCGGGGAGGACGACGAGCTCGCGGCAGGTTTTCTCTTCACCGAAGGAATCGTGCGGGAGCGTGGCGAGATCGCAGAGATCGCCGCATGCGGGCCGCAGCAGCCCCACGGCGGATCCAATATCGTCCGGGTGACGCTCTCTTCCTCGATCAGCCCCGATCTCGCGCGACTCGAGCGTCACTTCTACACCGCCTCGAGCTGCGGCATCTGCGGAAAGACTTCGATCGAAGCGGTTCGGATCCCGTATGTGCGTTCGTCCGCCTCGGCGTTTTCGATCGACTCGGCGACCATCCATCGGCTCGAAGAAGAGCTACGCGGCCGACAGGAGACGTTCGACGTGACCGGCGGCCTGCACGCATCGGGGCTCTTCTCGCGGGAGGGAGAGCTCAGAGCTCTCCGCGAAGACGTGGGCCGGCACAACGCTCTGGACAAGGTGATCGGCCGCGAATTTCTCGCCGGGCGCGTTCCGCTCGCAAGCTCGGTGCTGATGGTCAGCGGCCGGGCGAGCTTCGAGCTCGTCCAGAAGGCTGCGGTCGCAGGTATCCCCCTCCTCGCCGCGGTCGGAGCGCCTTCCTCCCTCGCGGTCGATCTGGCGCGCGAGGCAGGGATGACGCTCCTCGGGTTCGTCCGGAATCGCCGCTTCAATGTCTACGCCGGAGCCGAGCGGCTGCGCTAGCTCGAAAGCGGATCAGCGGCCCAAATCCGAACGAATCTGGCCTCGCTGCTCCGCTTTCTCGCTCCGGACGTTCCTACCGGGAAGGGTCGTCGAAACGGATCCGCCCGTCCCAACATACTGCAACGAAAGGACCTCAACCAAAGTTAGGGGATCTTGCAGTCCGCCCCGCTGAGGTGGAGAATGAGCGGACATTTTTATTCGTGCAGCAAACTCTGCCGGTGCGGCATTACATTGAGAGTGTTCCCGCCGGCACAGGTTTCTTTCAACACATATACGGCGCTGGGAGCGCGTGACGGATGACCGATTCCACCAATGATCGAATGAGACTTCTTACCCTGCAGGAGTGCGGCATTCTCGACACTCCCGCAGAGCCGCACCTGGACCAGCTGACTGCTTTCGCCGCCGAGATCTGCGGAGCTCCTGTCGCCATTCTCGGATTCCTCGACCAGGACCGCTACTGGATCAAGTCGCGATTCCGCTGGAATGTGAGCCAGTTCCCTCGCGAGGCCGCGTTCGCGCGCTTCGTCGTCGATGCGAACGACGTCGTTCTCATCGAGGATGCACAGAAGGATCCGCGCGCCGTTTCGAATCCCCTGGTGACGGCCCCGCCCAACGTCCGGTTTTACGCCGGAGCGCCGATCGTGACCTCGGACGGAATGGTCGTCGGATCGCTCGAAGTGTTCGACCGGGTTCCCCGTCAACTCCAGAATGTACAGGTGAACGCGCTGCGGACGCTCGCACGCGAGGTCGGTGCTGAGCTCGACCTTCGCCGCCGTCTCGAGCGGCTCGACCTCCAGCTCGCCGATACTGCCGAAGTCCGTGAAGCGCTGCGCGAGAGCGACGAGCGCTTCCAGGATCTGTTCGATTCGGCCGATGACATGATCATGAGCATCCGTTCCGACGGCAGGCTGATGCACCTCAATCGGGCCGCGATCGAGACGCTGGCGGGAGCCGACGGTACGCTCCATCGACCGACGATTGAAGATGCGATCCACCCCGATGCGCTCCCCGACTTCAACCGTATGTTTCAGCAGATCATCCGGACCGGAGTCGCCGAAACAGTGGAGACCGAGTTCCTCGCGGCGGACGGCCGGAGGCTGATCGTCGAAGGAAGTCTCATCCCGAAGGTGGTGAACGGAAGCGTGATCCTCGCCCGGGTGATCTTCCGGGACATCACCGAACGGAAGATGTCGGAGATCGAGCTCGGAAAGGCGCGGGACGAAGCTCTCGAGTCCTCGCGCGCCAAGTCGCAGTTCCTGACCAACATCACTCACGAGATCCGCACGCCGATGAACGTGATTCTCGGCATGCTCCAGCTCCTCGGTGACAGTACGACTCTCACCGCGGAACAACGCGACTACGTGCAGACCGCCCAGGGAAGCGCCGAGACTCTTCTCGGCATCATCAACAACATCCTCCACGTTTCGCAGCTCGAGTCGGGAAAGCTTTCCATCACGCTGGCCGACTTCGATCTTCGAAGCAGCGTGCAGCGGATCGTCGATGTGATGAACGTGGTGGGAATGGAGCGGAAGGTCACCATCCGCGCCGAAGTCGACGAGGACATTCCTCCCATCGTTCGCGGCGACGTCGCCCGCCTGAGGCAGGTACTCACCAATCTTCTCGGGAATGCGATCAAATTCAGCGGGGAGAGCACGGTCCGGATCGGGGTGCGCGGGCAGAACGAGACGGATTCCCACTATCTGATCCGCTTCGAGATCACCGATCACGGCGTCGGGATCCCGGAGAATGCCATCCCGAGAATCTTCGATCCCTTCTTTCAGGTCGACAGCTCCAGCACGCGGGAGCACAGCGGCACCGGCCTCGGCCTGACCACCTCGAAGCAGCTGGTCGAGATCATGGGGGGCCAGATCGGGGTGACCAGTGAAGAAGGTATCGGCTCGACCTTCTGGTTCACCGTCCCGTTTCAGAAGAAGACTGCCGAACGGATCACGGTCACCGCGATGAAGAGCGGATTCCCCGGCATGCGGGCGCTGATCGTCGACCGCAGCGAAACGAGTCGCAAGGTGCTTTCGCACATCTTCGCGTCGTGGGGGATGCGAACCCGCGCCGCCGGTGATTACACCGAAGCGCTCGAACGGCTGCGAAGCGAAGCCTCGCTCGGCGAGCCGTACCGGATCGCGGTGTTCGACCGTCAACTCGTGGAGATCGACGGAATCGGTTTCGCCCGACTGGTCAAGGCCGATCCATCGATCGCGTCGACCGGTCTGGTGATGATGATTCCGCTCGGCGAGATCATCG
The DNA here is from genome assembly GCA_963741955.1 of uncultured Acidobacteriota bacterium. Classification (GTDB taxonomy): domain Bacteria; phylum Acidobacteriota; class Thermoanaerobaculia; order Gp7-AA8; family Gp7-AA8; genus CAVUKB01. The sequence goes on along the minus strand of CAVUKB010000007.1, from coordinate 45,304 downwards.
ACGACTCGAAGGCGCGGGCGGCAGGAATCGGGGCCTACATCAACAAACCGGTCGCCCCATCCGATCTTTTCGATGCGTTGAGCACGGTTCTCGCGCGCGAGATGCCGGCGATCGATGCGGCCGCGGGGCCGCCCTCCGAAGAAAAGCCCGTGGTGGTGCCGCCGGAAGTGAGAGAGCGGGTTCGAATTCTCCTGGTGGAGGACAAACCGCTCAACCGGAAGGTCGCGCTCGGGCAGCTCCAGAACCTCGGCTACCGGGCAGACGTCGCGACGAACGGCGCCGAGGCGGTGGATGCGGTCCTGAACGGTGATTACCACATCGTCCTGATGGACTGCCAGATGCCGGTGATGGATGGCTACGAAGCGACGGTCGAGATCCGCCGGAAACAGACCAGCGCGAACCGGACGCGGATCGTCGCGATGACCGCGCACGCACTGCAGGGCGACCGGGAGAAGTGTCTTTCCGCGGGGATGGACGACTATCTGTCGAAGCCGACGAAGCAGTCGGAGCTCGAGGCTGCGCTGGCTCGGAATCTCCCGCTCGAAGTCATGTCGACCCATCACGCCTGATCCCTCGATCGAGGTTTGCGACACAATGGGCGCTGATGACCCTCGCGTTCTTCGTCTCGGATCTGCATGGAAGCGCGCATCGCTATGACGCGCTCGTGCGCACCATCGCTTCGGAGCGGCCCGAGGCGGTTTTCATGGGCGGCGATATTCTTCCCGCGCCGCATCAGGGCGCTCTTGCGACATTCCTGAGGGAGGACTTCGCGCCGCGCCTCCGCAGGCTCCGAGCTCTCCTGCAATCGGGATATCCGCGAATCTTCCTCATCTTCGGAAACGATGACCCGCGCGAATTCGAGTCGCAGCTGCTCGAGATGGAGTCGGAAGGGCTCCTCGTTTATCTCCACCGGAGGCGCAGCCGCCTCGGGTCCTCCCCCGTTCTCGGCTACTGCTGCGTGCCTCCGACTCCATTCCGGCTGAAAGACTGGGAGCGGTACGACGTATCGCGGTACGTCGATCCGGGGTGCATCTCACCGGAAGAGGGGTGGAGGAGCGTGGATGCCGACGAGTCGGACGTGAAGTACGGAACGATCGCGCGCGACCTCGAGGAGCTGACGAAGGGCGTCGATCTCTCGCATGCGATCTGCCTGTTCCACTCTCCGCCTTACCAGACGCCTCTCGACCGCGCGGCGCTCGACGGAGTGGCAGTCGATCACGTTCCGCTCGACACTCACATCGGATCCATCGCGATCCGCCGCTTCATCGAATCATCTCAGCCTCTGGTGACCCTGCACGGGCACGTCCACGAATCCGCACGGATCACCGGCCAGTGGAAAGAGCGGATCGGTTCGACGACGATCCTCGGTGCGGCACACGACGGCCCGGAGCTCGCCCTGGTCCGGTTCGATCCGGAGTCTCCGCACGAAGCGACGCGCGAGCTCCTCTGATGCCAGCAATCGGAGCGGCAGAGCGCGAATACAGAAATCCCACGACTGCGTCCCGGGCTCTTGTCAAACGCCCCTCCGGGGCTTTCCCCAACCCCCGATCCCCGATCCCCGATCCCCAATGCTCCTCAGATACGCGATCCTCAATCCTCGATCCGCGATGCTTTTCAGATCCGCGATCCTCAATCCTCGATCCGCGATGCTTTTCCGATCCTCGGAAAGTGAGGTCGCCCCTACGGAGCTGTGACCGGTCCCGAGCGGCTCGGAGTGCCGACCCTTCCGGCGAGCGGAATTGGACGGGCAGCATCCGTGACCGCCCCGATCTTGGCCGCAAAGCTCGTTCTCCGACGCAGGTCCTCGTCGGTCACGAAATGGACGTCGAGAAGCCGTTCGATTCGCCTCCCCGTCCGGAGGTAATTCAGATGTCCGAGCGCCAGGCTCCAGGCATCGAGCCATGCCGAAAGCTCGCGGCGCTGGTGTTCCTCACCCTTGAAGTGAATCAGGAGATCGATGTCGCTCTCCGAGCCTGCGGTCGCGTTCTTGGTGCTTCCGAACAGGTAGAGCGCGTGAACTCCGTAGCGCTGCGCGTCGAGCACCGACGCCATCTGTTCGACCATCCTGAGCCGCCACTGCCAATGACTGTCGTCGACTCGCTGGACGGCTTCACTGAACCGAGCGGTCACCTGAGGCTCCTGAATCTCGGGCGTGGTTTCGGTCAACAGACCCATCGCTTCATCCGAGTCGCCGTTCATCAGGACCTGGAGGGTCATGCCTCCAGTTTCAGCCGGTACGTCGATGACCCGGATCACGTCGGCGAATCGGGCGAAATCGGGAAGGAGATCGGGAAGTGCATTTCGCGATCTGATGAGCAGATCTTCGTTCAGGATCACGTCCGGCTCATCGGGGTAGAGCGGCAGATAGCGGATATTCGCCTCGACCAGGTCCTGGAAGAAATGCGTTCCGAACGAGAGCTCCGGAACGTAGTCGCGCCTCTTCCTCGCGATCTCCAGCAGCATGGACGTGTTGTGGATGTCGGAGTACGTGACGCTCACTCCGAGCCGGATGTCCCCACGGCTTCCCCATCTACCCGGGCCCATCAGAATGAACTGCCTCTTGGGAAGGATCTGGTTCAGCCGCCCGACCGCGCGGCCGACCGCGAGCCGGTCCGCCCGATCCGGGAGCTCGTCGTATCGATCTGCATCGACGTAGACGATGTGAGTGATTCCCGAAACGGTTCCGTTCGAGACGTAACGCTTGGCGGTGAAGACGATCCTCTCGTGGGGGAGGTCGTGGGGGATGACCGCCGGAATCGACGCTGCGCCGTAGCTCTGCGGCCGGCACTGCACCAGGTAGAGATCTTTTCCATCGTGCGCGAACTCGATGTCCACCGGCATCCGGAGCTCCTGCTGCAGCACGTCGAGAATGGTCCGGATCTGCTCGACGAACGTCGTCTCGGAGATCAGCCGCTCGAACGTCATCACCAGCCGGTCGTTCTGCGGCTCGATCCCGAGCGCTGTCGGCTGCACCAGCCGGTCCTCCCGGAGGATCGAGACGAGCTGGTGGAGCATCGGGTACTCGTCGCCGAACTCGCGCAGCAGATCATCGACCTCCACCGTTTCGAGTGAATTGGTCTCCAGATTGATCACGTCCATCATCTTCGGCGAGTAGCGCACCTTCTCGTCGAGTGTGACGTTCACCCGGAGAGACGGCTGCCCCGGAGCGACCAGAATCGGGTAGTCGTCGCTCATCCGGTCCACCGCACGGGTCCCGAGCCCCGGCACCATCCGGATCAATCCATCTTCGCGGCGGATCCGTTTCGACCAGCGGAACTCGTTGTGACTGAACGCCACTCCCGCGAACGCGGGCATGTAATAGCGTCCCACCCTCGCTCCCGCTACTTCCTGGATCAGGATGCCCATCTCCTCGTGGAAATCGAGCAGCCCGTGCTCCGACCGGTACTCGATCGGATCGGGCCCGAACGTCGACGCATAGACTTCAGTGATCGCGTCCACCAGCGACGCGAGGCGCTCCCGCTTCGATCCCTGATTCGCGATGAAGAGGCTCTTGTACTTCCCCGCGAACGACGTCCCCAGCCGGTCCTCGAGCAGACTCGAGCTGCGGACGATGAGAGGTGTCTCCGGAAGATCGTCGAGAGCCACGGACAAACCGTTCAGGATCTCCGGCGGTAGAGGGGAGTTCTTGAAGACGTGAACGACGTACGGGTACTCCTGCCGCACGCGCGCGAGATCTTCGTACTTCAGCTCCACGATCTCTTCGAGATCATTGCTGTCGATGAAGTTGAGAATCCCGTCCGAGGTGAGGTACCAGGTCCGCGGCGTGCGAACGTCGCCGAAGATCTCGGAGCGGGTGTGGTCGCGCTCGAGAACGTGGGAGGCGAGCACCAGGCCCGCCGCTTTTCCGCCGAGCTTCCCGTGGCTCCCGGCGGGATGGATCACGTGACGGAGGAGATCGAAGAAGTCGTCGACGTCGATGAAGTGCTTCGCCGCACCGATGAACGCCGAGTGATCGCTGAGGAGTCGCCGGATCAGGGAGACGCGGAACGAGCGTTCCCGCGGGAGCGAGAGCTCCAGCCCCTGTGGGGCGAGATGATGGAAACGCTCGATGGCGTTGGTGATCTCGGCGAGCGAGGAGACCGGATTCTCCAGGATGCGGACCAGAAAGCCCGAACGGTCTTCCTTGATCCACTTCTGGATGTTCGACAGGATCTCCGATTCGCTGATGTGGTTCGCCGCGATCTCGAAGATCTGCTCGGTCATGTCGAGAAAGTCGCGGCGCAGTGTGAGCGGAAGCGGTCGGTTCTCGTCGACTTCCGGATCACCTTCCTCCCGCGCGTTGTTGCTGAAATCTTCGATGATCGGATTGACGTCGTCGACGCCGGCCCACGCGAGGTGGTAGAGCATCTTGCGCGAGATGCGCGCAAGGAGCTTCGGGTCGGTCCTCCGGAGGAGGTCGATGATGATCCGCCACTCCACTCCGGTGGTCGCTCTCTCCCGCTCGCGCTCGAAGACCAGACGGAGGTTCTCGTGGAGGATTCGACGCTCGAGCCGGTCGGCGATGGTGTCGATCAGCTTTCGCTCTTCCTTGAGAAAGGGTCCTTCATCCTCCGCGGGACGCTCTTCCAGATAGACGACCATGATGCGCCCGACGATCTGATCCTGCACCGTCAGAGGCGACTCGATCGTCCACGGGGTGTCGCGGTATCCCGGCGAAGTCACCACCAGCGAGCCGATCGTGATCTGAGCTTCGCAGACGTCGACGTACTGCCAACCCGCAGGTATCGCCTGGACGATCCCCTCCAGAATTTCCGGCAACGTGATCCCCGGCTGGCTGAAAAGCTCCTCGACCCGATAGAGGCACCCGAGCTCCTTGGTCCGCTCCTGCAGAGCGTTGAGGAGCTTCTCCATCGGAATCTGATTCTCGTCGATCATCGCCTTCCGCCCTTCATGATCACCCCTCGCCCCGTACGTCCGTCAACCTTCACCGTCAGCGGCGCATCGAGACGGACGTGGCGTACGAGCTCAGTTTCCTCTCCCGCAGTCTGCCTTTCGAGCCATTCCCAGTCGATCGCGTACGGCCCGCGGGCGGAGATCGAGAAGTAGGAAACTCCAAAGCTGGTCAGGTTGTGGAAAAAATGCGATCCCTGACTCGCATCGACGTTCATCCTCGTGGTCATCGCTTCGACGATCGCCCGTGCTCCCGCAATCTGCGGCCAGCTCACCGGGATCCCGAGCCATGGATCGCTGCTCCCCCATCGTCCGAACCCGATCAGAAGATACGGCCCGCCGGTTCGTGATACCACCCGGTCGATCTGCTCGAGCTCCAGAGCGATCCGGGGCGTCTCCTTCGCGTCGAAACGGTCCGGACGAACGTAGACCACGTCGCGGATCGTCTCGATCTCCCCGTTTCCGAGAACGCGCTCGGAAGCCACCAGAACATCGGGACCGAAGAGATCGTCTTCGTCGATCTCCACGATCGCGGAGGAGACCATCATCGGACGGACCTGGAGAAATCCGAAGCGAGCCGGCTCGAGGCTCATCGCGAACTCGATCTCCACGGGGGCCTCCAGTGACTTCTCGAAGAGCGTCAGGAGCTCGCGGACGATGTCGTTCAGCGGCTGCTCGCGGAGGGCGAGGATCATGGCGAAGTCGAGCACCCGCGGGCCGCTTCGTCCGATCCCCGGAGTGATCCTCCCCGCGGCCGCGTCGAACGTCGACGCGACCCAGTCGAGTGATCCGTCGTTCTCGGCGTCGTCGAGCCCCGGCTGCACGAGGAACTCCGTCTCGTGAATCGGATCGTATGCCGGGGGCTTCCCCATGTTCACCGCCCAGAAGCTCGTCTGGGTGGTCTTCACCAGCTCCAGTGGTGACCCGACCGGCGGTGCGGCGGCGGGAAACGCGGGCGAGTACGTCCAGCAGACCGACCCGTCCACGATGGTCTTGCCGAGACCGAGGGCGAGATTCGCGACGCCATCTTCGGGACGCGCGCGCCCGGTGGGATAGTAGTTGATCGAGCGAGCGACGCCGGAGACGTACGGGTAGAAGCGCTGGTCGTAGCGGTCACCGACCACTTCCTGGATGATCACCGCCATCTTCTCTTCGCGAATGTCGGCCGCGGCCGCGCGGTAGCGGCGTGCGCCGCTGAAGAAGGTCGAGGCCCATACCAGCTTGATCGCGTCCACCAGCGGCCGGAAGCGGTCGTCCGGACTCGGCTGATTGTTCGGGATCATCTTGGTCTGGTAGACGCCGGCGAACGGCTCGCCGAGTGCGTCCTCCAGGAGACTCGACGACCGGATCGCAAGAGGAGTCTTCACCTGCTCTACGAGCGCGCGCAGGTCGCCGAGCACTTCCACCGGCATGTCGCCACGTTGAAACGCGCGTGCGATCTCCTCGTCGGACCGTTCCGCCGATTCCGGTTCATCTCTCATCCCGATGAAGGGGGGAGTCAGGCGCGATGTTGCGGTTTCCGATGAACTCTCGGTCGTAATGTCCCTGAATTTCCCGAGGCCGTTCCGTTCGACGAATGCGTCGAACACCCCCGTGCGGAGGACGGTCATGCTTGGGATTCCGACCTCGATTCGCGGGAAGCGGCCATGGGGAAACGAGGAGTCGAGAACCATCCGCGCGAAAGCCAGCCCCTGGGCCTTCCCTCCGAGCGAACCGGAGCCGATCACCTTCAGACGTGCAGAGGGATCGAAGAACGTCCGGTCGAAAGACCTGACCCCGTCGAGCACGTCCTGATCGGTGACCTTCTTCATGCGGCCCTCTCGAGGGCTCTCTCAGGGAGCCGGACCCGTCCGCCTTGGCGACTCCGATCTCAGCCCGGATCGAATCCTCCCCTTCGCCTGAACGCTCAGGGGGCGGAACGGACCGCGCGCTCGCGCGGCCCGCTCCTGCTTCCCATCTTCGCTCCGAATCCGGAACTTTGCGAGCCGAGGAGTCTGCACGGTAGGAACGTCCGTCGCGAGAAGGCGGAGCAGCGAGGCCAACTTCGTTCGAATTTGAGGTGCGTAGCGGTGGCTACTCGCCGAAAATCCGGACGGATCTGGACCGCTGATCCGTTTTCGCAGTAGGACAGTTTCTACCGCGCAGACTCCTGGACCGTCTTCTCTTCTACACCCAGCCCCGATCGCGGCAGGCCTGCGCCACTCTGCTGATGGAGATGATGTACGCCGCATCGCGCATGGAGACCTTCCGCTTCTTCGCCACGTCGAGGACCGCATGGAACGCCGCGGTCATCTTCGTGTCGAGGCGCGCGAGAACCTCGTCCTTCTCCCAGAAGTAGTTCATGTTGCTCTGAACCTGCTCGAAATAGCTGGTGGTCACCCCACCGGCGTTGGCCAGGAAGTCGGGGATCAGGAAGATCCCCCGCTTCGCGAGCGCTTCATCCGCTTCCATCGTCGTCGGGCCATTGGCTCCCTCGGCGATGATCCGGACCCGGGCGCTGATCTTCCCTACGTTTTCTTCCGTGATCTGATGTTCGAGCGCCGCAGGAACGAGGATATCGACGTCCTGCTCGATCCAGGCTTCGGCCGGAAGCACCTCGTAGCCGAGCTTCGTCGCCTTCGCACGGTCGATCTCACCGAACGGGCTGGTGATCTTCAGCAGCTCGGCGAAATCGACGCCGCTCTCGCGACGGAAGGTGAACGACTTCTGCTCCGACTGGTCCCAGCTCGAAACGCAGCGGACAGTCACCCCGATCTTGCCGAGAAGCTCCACCGCGTATTGGGCGACGTTGCCGAAACCCTGAACGCTGGCGGTGGTCTTCTCCGGATCCATGTTCAGCTCGCGGAGCGCTTCGCGGATGGTGAAGACCACGCCGTACCCGGTGGCCTCTTTCCGACCCTGCGATCCGCCCATTCCGATGGGCTTTCCAGTGATGAATCCGGGGAACCGTCCGCCATGGATCGCTTCGAACTCGTCGAGCATCCAAAGCATGTTCTGCGGATTGGTCATCACGTCGGGGGCGGGAACGTCGCGGAACGGACCCATGTCACGGGCGATCTGCCGCACCCACCCGCGGCAGAGCGATTCGGTCTCACGGGCGCTGAGATTGTGGGCGTCGACGATCACCCCACCTTTACTCCCACCGAGCGGGATGTCGACGACGGCGCACTTCCACGTCATCCACATCGCCAGGGCGCGGACCGTGTCGATGGTCTCGGCGGGGTGGAAGCGGATGCCGCCCTTCCCCGGGCCACGGGCGTCGTTGTGCTGTACGCGGAAGCCGCGGAAGATCTCGACTTTCCCGTCGTCCATGCGAACCGGAACGGCGAAGTGATATTCGCGCAGAGGCCAGCGAAGGAGCGCACGGGTGGAAGCGTCGAGCTCCAGCATGTCGGCGACCCGGTCGAACTGGCGTTGCGCGGTGACGAAAGCGTTGTTGTTGGCAGCCATTGAAGGACGTCTCCTCTCCGGATCGTTCGGGATCCGGGCACTCTTACGGGAGGACTCTATCGTTGGCGAATCGGGCGAAACTGTGACGCGAGGCACAGGGCGACGGGCCGTCCGGGCCGTCGGCCTTTCTCCGTCAATGGTGTTGCGAAGACGTAACAGAGATTCCCGTGATTGCCTCGCCTCCGATCGGGGGAGTAAGTTGGCAGTCGTTCAGATATCTCGTGATCGCTGCTCGTCCGGAGATGAAGATGAAACCGAAAAACCTCGACTGCTCTCGACGCCGAGTCGCTTCGGCGGCCACCCTTCTCGCTGTCTCGATCGTTCTCGTCGCGTCGCTCGCGACGGCACAAACGGCCGGGAGAAGCTCGTTCGATCGGGCCACACCGGAGAGCGTCGGGCTCTCCACGGAAAGGCTGCAACGACTCCACTCGACGATGGAACGCTACGTCCGGGAGGACCGGCTCCCGGGCGGGGTAATCCTGGTGGCCCGGCACGGGAAGATCGCCTTCCTCGACACGTTCGGCGCACGGGATCGCGAAGCGCGCGTGCCGATGCGCGATGATTCGATGTTCCGGATCGCGTCCCAGACGAAAGCGATCGTCAGCGTCGGCGTGATGATGCTCGAGGAGGACGGGAAGCTGGTCATCTCCGATCCGGTATGGAAATACCTCCCCGAGTTCCGCCACACCACCGTCGCCGTTCCGTATGCACACGATCCGAACCTCAGCCCCGGCGACGTGTGGAGCCAACTTCTCACGTACTCACAGGTGTTGGTGAATACCGGCGACCCTCTTCACGCCGGCCAGATCAAGCTCGCGAGAACGAGGCCATGCGATCAGGAGGTAGGCTCATGAGTTTCCGTATCGTCTTGGCTGCTCTTTGCCTGGCCTGTGTGGCCACGAAGAGTATTGCCGCTGATCCACCCAGGGAAGTGATACTGGTCCCTGCCGTATATTATGACGTTCCCGGGGCATTTGGCTCGAACTGGAGTTCGCACTTGTGGGTAACGAATGGGCTCGAGCGAGCCTTGTCGCTCTACTTCGAGGTAAGCGGAGAAGTCATCGATTGTGGAGCCTCGATTCCCTGCGGGCACGACCGTCTGCTCGCTCCCGGAGCGGCCGAGGAGCTCCATCCGGACAACCGCGATTTCGCATTCGCCCTCCCATCGCGCCTCTTGTACGTGAATGCTGACGTGGCCGCACAGGTCTCGTTCTCGTTGGGCGTACGCGACTCCTCGCGCGCCGAAACGACGTGGGGGACCTCGATTCCGGTCGTTCGTTCCCGCGACGTTCGCCGCGGGGCTACCTGGTTCGCACCTATCCCGTTGACCTCGGGCTTCCGACTGTCCATCCGAATCTACCGGTTCACAGAACGTTTCTGCGACGATGTGCGAACGTTCAGAGTGAGGTTATTCAAGACCAAGGACGGTAGCACGATCAGCAGCATGACCTTACCGTGGACTTGGGCCGACGGCTCGCACTGCGATAGCGATGCGGATTCGAGTTTCCCGTGGTATGCCGCGAGTTACGATCTGACAGGTGATTTGCCCGCTGGCGTGATCCCGGACGATGCAGGCATCGAAGTGATACCACCCGACGGGGATGTGCCTTACTGGACAATGATGACGGTGACGAGTGACATCACTCAGCACGTCACCGTCATCGTTCCGGGTGCCGAATGAAATCATTCCAGGGGAGGAGCGGCTGGTCGCACCTCCCCTGGTTCACGGCCGCTTCGATGTCTTTTCGGATCGGAGATAAGTGTGGCACACTTCAATCGGCCGCGCTATCCGGTGGTCTCAGGCTGATCGCTGAGCCCGTGAGGATCCCGAGACGGCAGACGCCGTCGTGGCGAAATCTCGTCTACCCCTCTTTCCGGATCAACTTCCACAGAGCTTCGCGGTCCGGCGCGAGGAGCTCGGCGATCCGCGGGTGATTCACATCCGCAACGATGATCTGTCCCACCTCCGTGTTCACCTGGCTGAAGATCCCGTGCGACTTCATCTTCGAGGTCTGGTACTGGTTGTCCTCGGTCGGAGTGACGTAGTGCACCGACTCGGCTTTGTAGCGGTGGATCAGGAAGAGGTGGATCAGCGTCATCAGCCGCTTTCTTCGAAGCTCTTCGTCGAACGTGTTCTGGTCGCGTACGGAAAGAATCGTCCGTTCCCGCCGGTCCAGGATCGGTGCGAAGATGACGTTCGCCTCCTTCTCGTCGCTGCGCACGATGGCCAGCTCCAGAAGCTCTGACCCCGCCCGCTGCGGCCTCAGATCCACGGTGAGAGGTCCTCGCAGCTGGTAGTAGTCGGCCCACATTCCGAGCCACTCCTCGAGCAGCTTCTTCGGGACTTCGGTCTGGATCAGATGCTGGTGCTGCGTCGATCCTTTCCCCATCGCCTTCGTGGTGGCGGTCCGGCCGGACGATGCGGCGAGCGCGGCATCGAGACGGGGGCCGCCGACCAGCGTCTGGGGCGTGCGGTACGGCGACTCGACCAGCCGGAACTTCCGCTGCAGCCTCGCGAGCGCGAGCATCCCGTCCTGCCGCAGCGCGGTCGCGAACTCCTCTGCCGCCAGTCCGTCGATCTGATGGCCACCATAGGTGATGAAGTTGAAGACGAATCCCATCTTACCGAGCTCACCGGGGAACGCCCGCATGTCGTCATCAGTCATTCCGGTGGAATCCCAGTTGAAGGAGGGCGAGAGATTGTAGGCGAGCATTTTGTCCGGGAACCGCGCGTGGATCGCGTCCGCGAATCTCTTCGCGTCGGCGAGATCCGCCGTCTTCGTTTCCATCCAGAGAATGTCGGAGAAGGGGGCGACAGCCAGTGACTTCGCGATGGCGTACTCGATTCCGCCACGGACCTGGTAGTAGCCGTCCGGCGTCTTCGCGTGCTCGCAGTTCCAGACGATGTTCACTCCGAGCGAGCGCGCCGTCTTCCGGGCCGCGTAGAGAGACGCGCGCGACGCGTAGATCCGCCATTCCTCCGGCGTCATCTCGATCGGTTCGCCTTCGCTCTGCTGGAACTCGAGTACGTCCGCAACCGCCTCGCTGTACGTCTCGAGCCCCGCCTCCGCCTCCCAGATCTCGATCAGATGCGACGCAACGCTGTCGAAGAGCGCATCGACCGAGAAACCTTCATTCCGGGTGATCCGATCGATGGCTCCCTTCGCCTCGGCGGCCAGACCGGTCCGCTCGAGCCACTCGTCGGCGTCCCGCATCTCTTCATCCGACGGTTCGTAGAGCATGAACCCGTTCAGTTCTTTCACCCCGAGTGAGTGGAACCGGCGCATCAGCGCGAGAAACGCAGCCTTGTACGCGGGAAGGTTCACGTTCGTCGCGCCGAGGATGAACGGCTGATCGCGCTCGTCTCCGCGGCTGTCGATGAGAGTCGCCGCTTCGGCATCCGTTCGCGCCACGATGATTCCAGGGACGCGCATCACGTCGAGCTGAAAGCGCGCCGCGTTCAGGCGCTTGATCTGTTCGTCCGATCCGACCAGGACCTTCCCCCCCTGATGTCCGCACTTTTTCGTCCCCGGCCGCTGGTCCTCGATGTGGTACCCGGACACCCCTGCCTCGACGAAGCGCCGCACGAGATTCCGTACGTGCGGATCGCCTCCGTGTCCCGTATCTGCATCGGCGATGATGAACGGGCGGAAATCGTAGACCGGCGTCTTGGCCCGTTGCTGTTCGCTCATCCGCGACCGAAGGAACTGCTGGTTGCGGTCCGCCGCGAGGAGCGCGCGGACCAGAACCGCTGCCTCATCCGGGACCTGACTGAGGGGATAGCTGGCGAGATCGGGTCCGGGATCTTCGTGGGTCGAGCCCTTGGCCGACGTCGCCCAACCGCCGAGGTAAATCGCCTCGATTCCGATGCGCTTCAAGGCGACCGCCTGTCCGGGCGAATAGGGACCGAACGTGGTGACCGCTTTCTTTTCGCGGAAGAGCTCGCGGAGGCGGTCGTAAAAAGCAACCGCGGCGTCGCGAGCGACGCTGTATTCCGTGCGGATCGTGCCGCGCTGCTCGACGACCTGTCGTGCGGAGTAGAGACGGGTGATCTCCCGGAAGCGGGGGCTGTCGAGCCATTCCTGCGTTTCGGCGACTTCTTTTTCGAACTCCGGGAGAGAGGGCGCTTGCGGTTCGACGGTGCTCATTCGACGCTCCTGTTCGACGGCGGATTTAGGTGTTGACGTTCCGGCTGGCGGACAGAGCCGATGCGAATTGCGGACCAGTTCGCGATCGGCGGGTTCGTGATTCCTCCTCGGAAAGCCCGCCCGCGGCCGACTCCGCGCGAGGGGAGCCGAGGAAGACGGAGACCGCGGCGTTGCGCGCAGCGTCGGTGGAATTCGGGGGTCAACCTGCAGGGACCCCGAGGGGGTGCGGATCCTCTGATCCGCCGCGACGATCATGTCGAAGCCGAGGAAGACGGAGACTGTCCCGTTGCGCGCAGCGTCGGTGGAATGCGCGAGTCTCGCGAGAGCGGCTTCGCCTCAGCCGACAGCGCCGTCTCATTGCGCTCGAACACCACGTCCGCGGCAGATCGGAGGATCTGCACCCCTCAATCTGCGGGGGTCCCGAGTGGCGACGATCATGTCGAAGCCGAGGAAGACGGAGACTGTCCCGTTGCGCGCAGCGTCGGTGGAATGCGCGAGTCTCGCGAGAGCGGCTTCGCCTCAGCCGACAGCGCCGTCTCATTGCGCTCGAACACCACGTCCGCGGCAGATCGGAGGATCTGCACCCCTCAATCTGCGGGGGTCCCGAGTGGCGACGATCATGTCGAAGCCGAGGAAGACGGAGACTGTCCCGTTGCGCGCAGCGTCGGTGGAATGCGCGAGTCTCGCGAGAGCGGCTTCGCCTCAGCCGACAGCGCCGTCTCATTGCGCTCGAACACCACGTCCGCGGCAGATCGGAGGATCTGCACCCCTCAATCTGCGGGGGTCCCGAGTGGCGACGATCGTGTCGAAGCCGAGGAAGACGGAGACTGTCGCGTTGCGCGCAGCGTCGGTGGAGTGCGCGAGTCTCGCGAGAGCGGCTTCGCCTCAGCCGACAGCGCCGTCTCATTGCGCTCGAACGCGATTCTCGCCGCGGATCGGAGGATCCGCACCCCTCAACCTGCAAGGTTCCCGAGCGGTGCGGATCCATGATCGCCGGATCAGCGAAACGTCAATCCAGCGACTTCGGGACGGTGACCGTCACTTCGTCGCTGGTCGAGAGATTTCCGAACCGATCTGCGCACTCCGCGCCGATCGTGTAGACCCGGCCGTTGCCCGTTCCGGCACGCTCGGCCCGCAGCAGGAGGTGATGGGCATCCGTGACCTCCCAGTCGGGAGAGGTCGTACCGTCGCCCGTCCCGTCCGGCGATTCGTTGCTCATGACGTGCAGCGAACAGACCGGCGAATCGTCTCCGAGATCGGTCACCGAGTACTCCAGCGTCACGCCGACCATCTTGTGGTTGACCGGCCAGAGGCGAGTGAGACTCGGCACGAGGGTCGAGATCACCGGCGCAGTCGTATCGACCACGTCGAGGTGGACCGTCGCGGGGATCGAATCGCTCGTCCCGTCACTGACGCGGAATGTGAACGCGTCTTCACCGACGAACCACGTCGCCGGGGTGTAGGTGTGAGTCGCCTCGGAGCTGGCGCCGGTGAGCTCACCATGAGCCGGCTCCGTCAGGATCGAGTACGTCAGTGGTCCGTCATTCGGCGAGACCGCCATCAGGAGCAGCGGCGTCGCGGTTCCCGCTTCGACGGTCTCGGTCTGATCCGCGACTCCCGGCGGATTCGCGCCGTTCACCCCTTCCTCGATGCTGTTCTGGACGATCTCCGGAACGTTGGAGAAGAAGTCGTACCCGGTACGGTCCTCGATCGATCGTACCGTGGTGAGGTACTTCGTCCATGGATCGGTCCGGATTCCCTGAACGTTCGGAATGTCGATGGCGATGGTCCGTACTGCAGCCGTGACCCTCGACACGTCATCGCCATTCATCTTCGGGAGCACCAGGGCGACCTTCCATGTGCTGGAGGGAACGGTGACGTGCCCGCCGGCGATGGTCTCCGCGTACCCGTTGCTGCCACTCCCTCCGATTCCTTCCGGCCCGGAGACGATGTAGATCTCGTTCCCGGGAAGGAGCGCGCGGAGATCGCTCTCGAACTGCTCCCACGGTCCCTGGTTGTTGTCCGGAGACTGCGGGACCATGTTGGCCATCAGGAACGTCGCCTGATTCACCGGAATGTCCGCGGTGCGATCGGCGCTCGGGCACATGTGGCCGCGGTCGAAACCGGAGCCCGCGTAGTCGGTTTGAAGGACGCGGTACCACTCGCGCGTCAGCGCCGGATCGGGGCGGAACGTGTCGGTCCGGCCACCGGAGCCACCACTGGTCCACTCGTCACTCAGGTGCCAGCTCACCCAGTTCGCCGTGCCGCGATCCCGATTGTACGAGAGCGCGAACTCCGGCTTTTCCATCAGGTAGTCGTCGGGATCGTCGAGCGACGCATTCGACGGGATTCCCATCGTGAGATGAACACCGGCCGTCTCCACCGGTGTCCCCGTCGCGACGGTGAACGTCCATTCGACGTCCGAAGGGAGATTCTGAGGAGCACCGTCGAGATCCGTGATCAGGCCTCCGACGACGTGCACCGTACAGAGCTCGCCCGGTATGAGCGTGACGTTGGGCGTGAGAATCCACGTGCTTGCCGAGAATGCGGATGCCACTTCGACGTCACTGTGCGGACCGGAGCTCGAACATCCGATGGTGAACCACGGCCCGGTGACCATCACCGGCTCGCTGAAGTTGATGGTGACGCTCGCGTCGAACGGAGCGTCCGCTCCGGAAGGATCGACGCCCGTAATGCGCGGAGCGAGATCGACCAGAGCTCCGCTCCCGCGCGGGTCGGGCGTGCCGCGGGTGAAGTCGTCACTGTTCTGGTCTGTGTCGGTCTCCCCGCCATTGGCCCGGAGAAGTGACTGAGAGTTGTTCAGCGAAGGTGCGTTCAGTCCCCCTTCGTAACAGTCGGCCGACCCGTAACCGATGAAGTCGACCAGGAAGGGATCGCCGATCGGACAGTTGCCGGTGAGCCCTTCGACCCGTCTCACCAGCGCGAGCTTCCCGCTCGAAGCGCTCATGTTGATGTCGCTCACGATGCGGGGCGACGGAACGGGAGTGCCCCCTCCGGCACCGGCGCCGAGCTCGATCAGGAAGTAGCCGCCGGGCTCGATCACTCCGCCCAGAGGCTGGCTGTTCGAACCCCAGGTGTTCCCGGTGGACGACGCGTATTGAATCGACCAGTTCTCGAGATCGACTGCCGCTGCGGTCGGGTTGTACAGCTCGACGAAGTCGTTGCTGTACACCGCGCCGGAGTTTCCGCCGCCTCCGTAGATCTGGCTGATCACCACATGCGGGGCCGACGGCGGCTCGACCGTGCTGCAGTCGTTCACCGGCGTCGAGGAGTTCCGCGGCGCGGGAGCGGCGACGAAGAAGTCGTGGGCGTTGTCGTTGGTCTCTTTGCAGCCGCCCGATTTACGGAACGCGGCGGTGGTATTCGAAAGATTTCCGATGGAGGTCGTTTCGGAACAGTTCGCATTGCCGTAGCCTGCGAAATCGATGATCCCCCCTCCGGTCGGGCACGCGCCGCTGAGCGCGGCCGCCGATGCGACCAGTGCGATCTTCCCGCCGCCCGCGCCCATCGCGATCGCGCCGGAGAGATCGGGAGTCGGGAGGTCGAGCGTTCCTCCAGTCCCCTGCGCTTCCTGAATCAGGAAGTAGCCGTGCGGCTCGATCACTCCGGAGAGGAGAGTCATCGCACCGTCGAACGACCCGCTCGAGTTGATGTACTGGACACTCCATCCGTTGAGATCGACCGGTGAGTCGCTACGGTTGAAGAGCTCGATGAAATCGTTCTTCAGTGTCGCTCCCGAGTTCCCGCCGCCTCCGTAGATCTGGCTGATGACGACGGTTCCGGGAGCGAGGGTCGGCGAATCGACACTGAAGTCGATCGTCGTCGTGGAGCTTCTCCCTTCCGCGTCGCCGATCTGGACCGGAAGGCTCGTCGCGCCGAGAGGTGTCGAGCTCGCGACGTGAGCGGCGAACGAATACGTGCCGTCGGCCGCGGTGATGTCGCCGTGCGTGCCGTCGTCGTAGAACGGCTGCGACGAGACTCCGCCGATCGACCCGAGGTCCGCGGCCACAGTGATCCCCGTGCTCGGCGGAAGCGTCCCCGCGGTCACGGTCACGGTGAGCAGGGTCACGGCTCCCGGACTGACGCTGTTCGGATCGGCCTGGCCGATGCCCGTCGGGGGTGATGGAACGACCGCTCCGCACGAATGCACCGGCGAGGCGCTGTTGCGGGGCGAGGGGCTGCCGGTCGAGAAGTCTCCCGTGTTGTCGTCCGTGTCCGCGCACCCATCTTCATTCCGGAAGGCCGCGGTTGTGTTCGACAGGCCGGGTGTGGCCGCGGCTCCTTCGAAGCAGTTGGCCGAACCGAATCCGACGAAGTCGACGACGGACGGACACGTCCCGGCGAGGGGAGAGGCCGAAGCCGCCAGCGCCACTTTACCCGACGACGCGGACATCGAGATGCCCCCCGTCGCGTCGGGAGCGGGAAGATTCACCGAGCCCCCGCTGCCCGCGTTTTCCTGCACCAGATAGTAATGCCCCGGTGCGATCGATCCGGCGAGCGGCGTGACCTGCCAGCTGCTCCCGGAGGAGCTTGCGTACTGCACCGACCAGCCGGTGAGATCGACGGTCGACGTTCCGCGGTTGAACAGCTCGACGAAATCGTTCCGGTACGTCGCACCGCTGTTTCCGCCGCCACCGTAGACCTGACTGATCACGACGTCGGACGAAGCATGAGCCGTCGTTGCCGTGACGAAGATGGCCAGAAGGAGAAGGGCTCTGATCGCATTGAGAAAGCGAATGGTCATTCACAAATCCTTTCGGCAGCCGGATGCCGCCGGAGCAGTTTTTTTGCTGTCGTTGTTGCGAGAGAACGTGGAGACGTCGAATTCTATCCCGTTCCGAGACGGGTGCAACAGGAGATCTCGAGGAGAACGTGTGAAGGCAGCTCGAACTCGCCTCGGCACCCGGCCTCGAGCGTACGCGAAAGCGAACCCGGCCTCCGGTTCCGAGGGCTCTCCTTCACATTCGGAATTACCCCCGCATCAGGCGTGAAGATTGAACTCTTCTCCTCTTGCCGAGACGCTGCCTTGCAGCGGTGGGAGGAGCCCCGAATGCCAGATCCCGAACGACGCATGCTGCACCCGCAGCTACGATCTCTTCTTCGAATCGGACCCGCCGAGGCGATCCGCCTTTCTGAACGGATCAGCGGCGAGAATCTGCAGCGTCGCGACGTGGCCGCTCTCGCTGCCGGTCTCCCGGAATTTCTCGAAGAGACAGCCGGCTCTTGGAACGCACTGGACACGACCATCGTGGTGTGGAACATCGGGGAATCGATCAGAAGCGCCCTGAAGGCCAACCGCAGGCTTCGCTCGGGCGAGGAGTTCTGGACCGCGGTCGAGGCGATCGCCGGAGACGCACGCTACGGCCGCGGGCGTGAGCCGTTCGTGCTTCTCCTCGGGCAGTACGGCGGAAAGAAGCGAGCCGATCTCCTGGTGCGCCTCCTCGATGACGAGGCAGTCACCGGTCAGGCCCTTCATGCGCTCCGGCTGCTCGGATCGAAGAGTGGAATCTTCAAGGCGCGGCTCCTGGCCGACTCACCCGTGACGTGGATCCGCAGCGAAGCCCGGAAATACCTCCAGCACGTCGAGGGAGGCTCATAGGAAGGTATTCACTTCATCTCCGGCGCGGAGAGGGAGAGCGGATGGCGCGTTCCCGCGATCGCGGCTCAACCGCATCACGCGTCACATGACCGAGTGAGCTTCCCTCGATCAGGGAAGAGGAGTACCTTTTCGCGATCAGGAACGTGAGACCGGGCGCCGATCTCTCCGGCGCCCGCCGACGGAAGCGTGTCGAAAGGGGAGCGCGATGGATACACCCGTGGCGGTGGAGACGAAGCCCTGGCTGAAATGGTACGAAGAGGGAGTTCCGCAGTCGATTCGATACACGGAACGCTCGATCCCGGGAAATCTCTTCGCGACGGCGGCCCGTCACGCAGGACGGAAGGCGCTGGTCTTCGAGAACGGGGAGTTTACGTACGGTCAACTCGAAGACGCGGTCCGGAGGTTCGCGGCCGCACTGGCATCTCTCGGCGTCACCCGAGGAAGCAGACTCGCGATCCAATTGCCGAACCTGCCGCAGACCGTCATCGCATACTACGCCGGCCTCGCTCTCGGAGCCGAGGTGGTGATGACCAATCCTCTGTACGTCGAACGGGAGATCGTGCACCAGTGGAACGATGCGGGCGTCGAGGTCGCGGTCGTCGGAGACTGGCTCTTCGAGCAGCGAGTGCGCGGGATCCGCGACAAGCTCGCGGTGAAGCACTACATCACCACCGCAATCGCCGACACGCTCCAGGCTCCTCTCCGCTGGCTGGCCCGCATCAAGCTGAGTCGCGAAGGGCTCGCGGCGAAAGTCGCGCCCGAACCGAACGTCCACGACTTCATGCAGCTCCTCCAGAGCCACGAACCGTGGCGCGATTTCGAGGAGCCCGACCTCGATTCCGTTGCCGTTCTCCAGTACACCGGAGGAACCACCGGACTCTCCAAGGGAGCCATGCTCACTCACAGGAACCTCTCCTGCAACGTGCAGCAGACCATCTCGTGGTTTCCCTCGCTGAAACCGGGTGAGGATACGTGGCTGGCGTGCCTCCCCTTCTTCCACATCTTCGGAATGACCGTGTCGCTGAACTGGGCGGTCGCGATGGGCGGAACCATCATCCTGATGGCCAATCCGCGGGACATCCCGAAGATGATCTCCCTCATCGCGAAGCACCGGGTGTCGATCTATCCCTCTCTCCCTGCCCTCTTCAACGCAGTCCTCAACCATCCTTCATCGAAGAAGGTGGATCTGACGTCGGTGAAGGGGTGCTTCTCCGGTTCTGCACCCCTCCCGGTCCAGATCATGGAGGACTTCGAGAAGCTGACCGGAGGACGCATCGTGGAGGGATTCGGCCTGACCGAAACCTCTCCGGTGACGCACTGCAATCCAGTGAAGGGAAAGCGGAAGCCGGGGAGTATCGGAATCCCGATTCCGGACACCGAAGCCCGCGTCGTCGACATGGTCGAGGGGACGCGAGACGTCCCGTCAGGCGAAGAAGGAGAGTTGATTCTCAGGGGACCGCAGGTGATGAAGGGTTACTGGAACCGGCCGAAGGACACCGACGCGACACTGAGGAACGGCTGGCTGTATACCGGCGATCTCGCGCGCATGGACGAGGAAGGCTACTTCTGGATCTGCGGCCGCAAGAAGGAGATGATTCTCGCCAGCGGCTACAACGTCTATCCCGACGAGGTCGACCGCGTACTGATGAGTCACCCGAAGATCCTCGAGTCGGCCACCATCGGGATTCCGGATCCGAAACGAGGCGAGACCGTGAAGTCGTTCGTGGTACTGAAGGCCGGGGTGAATGCGACGGAGGACGAGATCATCGCGTTCTGTAAAGAGGAGCTGGCCGCCTACAAGGTCCCGAAGGCGCTCGAGTTCCGAAAGGAACTTCCGAAGAGCGCAGTCCAGAAGGTCCTGCGTCGCGAGCTCAAGGATGAAGAGATGCGGAAGCGCTCGTCCGACGAATCCGCTGGTATGTCATAGAGAGCGGTGGCCTTCCACCGCGCCTCCGTGACCTCCGTTTCATGCGATGATTCGACGATGAACGTCTGGCCGGACCTCCCGCTCCACGAATGGCGCGACACACGTGACACGTTGCATCGCTGGACCCAGATCGTGGGGAAGATCCGTCTGGCGCTGACCCCGCTCGTGAACCACTGGTGGAACGTCCCGCTCTACGTGACTGCGCGAGGGCTGACCACATCCGCCATTCCCTGGCGGGACCGCTGGTTCGACATGGAGTTCGATTTCGTCGCGCACGTCCTCCGGATCCGCAGCAGCGACGGCCGGGACGCAGCCATCGAGCTCGAGCCGCGCAGCGTGGCCGATTTCTACGACGCGGTTTTCTCGACCCTCCGCGGACTCGACATCGAATGCAGCATCTGGCCTGTTCCGGTGGAGATCGCCGACACCACCCCTCTCGACCGCGATCGGAAGCACGCATCGTACGACCGGGACTTCGCCAACCGCTTCTGGCGCGTTCTCGCCCTGACCGATGAGGTCTTCACGAAGTTTCGCTCCGAGTTCGTCGGCAAGTGCAGCCCGGTCCATTTCTTCTGGGGAAGTTTCGACCTCGCCGTCACCCGCTTCTCCGGCCGCCCCGCTCCCGCACGCCCGGAGGCGGACGCGGTCACGCGCGAAGCGTATTCGCACGAAGTCAGCAGCGTCGGCTTCTGGCCGGGCGACGAACGGCTCGAGCGCGCGTCGTTCTACTCTTATGCGGCCCCCGAGCCTGACGGATTCCGCGCCGCGACGATCCGGCCCGAATCAGCGACGTACCTCCCGGACCTCGGCGGGTTCTATCTCGACTACGACGCGGTGCGAGGTGCGTCGGACCCCGAAGCGATCCTTCTCGACTTCTGCCGGTCGACGTACGCGGCTGCAGCCGACCGCGGCGGATGGGATCGCGATGCTCTCGAAAGAAAGTCCTGACCCGGATCTTTCCGCGATTTGAAAACCACCGGGGGCGGGGACCGATTTGCCATGGACGGACGGGCGTCTTCCCCGGGGACGGATTTGCTATGGCCGGGCGGGCGTCTTCTCGGCGGCCCTTTCGTGATGGAGCGGCGGACGGCGCTCGAACGCGATTTCATTTGCGCGATTTGCCATCGATCGAGTGGATCCTCACCTCAGGAACGGCCGTCGCGGGGGGTCGAGGATCGGCTTCGAGAGCGATTTCATTTGCGCGATTTGAAAACCACCGGGGCGGGGGCGGATTTGCTACGGACGGGCGCGCGTTTTCTCGGCGGGCGATTCGCGATGGACGGCCGGGCGTCTTCCCGGCGGACGGATTTGCTACGGACGGACGGGCGTCTTCTCGGCGGACGGTTCGTGATGGAGCGGCGGGAAGCGCCAGAACACGATTTCATTTGCGCGATTTGCCATCGATCGAGTGGATCCTCACCTCAGGAACGGCCGTCGCGGGGGGGTCGAGGATCGGCTTCGAGAGCGATTTCATTTGCGCGATTTGAAAACCACCGGGGGCGGGGACGGATTTGCTACGGACGGGCGCGCGTTTTCTCGGCGGGCGATTCGCGATGGACGGCTGAACTGCGCGGAAGCGCGCGATCCAGAAGAAGCCGCCGCGGGTTTCAAATCGCGCAAATGAAATCGACGTCGGAGCCGCTGCTCCTCCGGACGACGATACCGCTTCAGGGTAAACACGCCCGATCCGTCGATGGCAATTCGCGCAAATGAAATCGTCATCGGAGCCCTGGATGGTGCGGCCACACCTGTCTTCCCCGAGAGAAGACGCCCCACCAATTCATGGCAAATGAAATCGACGTCATGGACGGATTTGCTACGGACGGCCGGGCGTCTTCCCGGCGGACGGTTCGTGATGGAGCGGCGGACAGCGCTCGAACGCGATTTCATTTGCGCGATTTGCCATCGATCGCGTGGATCCTCACCTCAGGAACGGGCGCCGCGCGGGTTCGAGTATCGGCTTCGAGTGCGATTTCATTTGCGCGATTTGAAAACCACCGGGGGCGGGGACGGATTTGCTACGGACGGGCGCGCGTTTTCTCGGCGGGCGATTCGCGATGGACGGCTGAACTGCGCGGAAGCGCGCGATCCAGAAGAAGCCGCCGCGGGTTTCAAATCGCGCAAATGAAATCGACGTCGGAGCCGCTGCTCCTCCGGACGACGATACCGCTTCAGGGTAAACACGCCCGATCCGTCGATGGCAATTCGCGCAAATGAAATCGTCATCGGAGCCCTGGATGGTGCGGCCACACCTGTCTTCCCCGAGAGAAGACGCCCCACCAATTCATGGCAAATGAAATCGACGTCATGGACGGATTTGCTACGGACGGACGGGCGTCTTCCCGACGGGCGATTCGTGATGGAACGGCGGACAGCGCTCGAACGCGATTTCATTTGCGCGATTTGCCATCGATCGAGTGGATCCTCACCTCAGGAACGGCCGTCGCGGGGGGGTCGAGGATCGGCTTCGAGTGCGATTTCATTTGCGCGATTTGAAAACCACCGGGGGCGGGGACGGATGTGCTACGGACGGCCGGGCGTCTTCCCGGCGGACGGTTCGTGATGGAGCGGCGGACAGCGCTCGAGAGCGATTTCATTTGCGCGATTTGAAAACCACCGGGGGCGGGGACGGATTTGCTACGGACGGGCGCGCGTTTTCTCGGCGGGCGATTCGCGATGGACGGCTGAACTGCGCGGAAGCGCGCGATCCAGAAGAAGCCGCCGCGGGTTTCAAATCGCGCAAATGAAATCGACGTCGGAGCCGCTGCTCCTCCGGACGACGATACCGCTTCAGGGTAAACACGCCCGATCCGTCGATGGCAATTCGCGCAAATGAAATCGTCATCGGAGCCCTGGATGGTGCGGCCACACCTGTCTTCCCCGAGAGAAGACGCCCCACCAATTCATGGCAAATGAAATCGCCGTCGGAGCCCCGGATGGTGCGGCCACACCTGTCTTCCCCGAGAGAAGACGCCCCACCATTTCATAGCAAATGAAATCGCCGTCATGGACAACGCCGGTCCGCGGCGCAATCTTTGATTGGAGCGCTGATCGAGCTCGTCGTCCGGTCGAATCGGCATGAGCGCCATGGAAGAGCGTCGGATCTCTCACTACCGGCTCGAGGAGAAGCTGGGCGCCGGCGGAATGGGCGTGGTCTATCGCGCCATCGATGAGAAACTCGGCCGGCGCGTTGCGATGAAGTTCCTGAACGAAGCGGTCACGGGCTCCGAAGAGATGCGGAGGCGTTTCGTTCAGGAAGCGCGAGCAGCGTCGTCCCTCGACCATCCCAATATCTGCACCATCTTCGAGATCGACGAAACGGCCGACGGCGAGACGTTCATCGTCATGCCGTACTACGAGGGGGAGACGCTCGACCGAATCATCCGGCGTGGAGCGATTCCGGCCGACCGCGCGGTCGGCATCGCGATCCAGATCGCGCGCGGGCTCGCGGCGGCGCACGAGGAGTTGATCATTCACCGCGACGTGAAGCCCGAGAACATCGTGGTGCTCGCGCGCGACACGGTGAAAATTCTCGACTTCGGCCTCGCGAAACTTCTCGGCCCCGCCCGATCTTCGGGTGACGGGATCATCGGGACGCCGGCGTACATGGCGCCCGAACAGATTCGCGGGGAGCCGGTCGATCACCGCGTGGACATCTGGGCCCTCGGCGTTCTTTTCTACGAGATGCTCACGTCGCACCTTCCGTTCCGGGGCGGGCGAATCGAGGCGGTCATCCATTCGATCCTCAATGACGACGCCCCGCGCGCGAGCGACGAGCTCCCGCTTCCGTCGAAGGCCGATCGCATCATCGCGCGGTCTCTCGCGAAGAGCGTGCGTGCGCGGTACGAGCGGATGGACGACATGATCGCCGATCTCGCCGACATGCAGCTCGACGTCGATGCCGGCGCGCTCACCGTCCGCCGGGCCGCGGTGCAGAAGAAGACTTCGGTGGCGATCCTTCCGTTCGTCGACATGAGCTCCGAGAAGGACCAGGAGTATCTCTGCGATGGCATCACCGAGGAGATCCTCGCCGCGCTGCGACCGGTCCCCGAGCTGTACGTCGCGTCGCGCACGTCGGCATTCCAGTTCAAGGGAAGGGCGGTGGACATTCGCGAGATCGGTCACAAACTGAACGTCGATACCGTCCTGGAAGGGAGCGTCCGGCGGGCGGGTGAGCGGTTGCGGATCTCGGCGCAGCTCGTGAATGTCGACGACGGATATCGGCTCTGGTATGAGCGGTACGACCGGGAGTTGCGCGACATCTTCGCGATCGAGGACGAGATCGCGGAACGGATCGCGCGCTCGCTCGAAGTCACGCTCGTCGCGAAGCCTCAGCAGCCGGTCTCGACGAGCGAGACCGAGGCGTGGGAGATCTATCTTCAGGGACGGCAGTTCTTCCATCAGCACCGGAAGAAGGGGTACGAGATCGCGCTGCAGACCTTCCAGCGGGTGATCGAGCTCGATCCGCGGTATGCACGCGCTTATGCGGGCATCGCCGACTCGAATTCGTTCCTCTGGCTCTACTTCGGATACGGGAAGAACGCTGTCGAAGCAGCGGATCGCGCGAGTCTGAAGGCACTGGAGCTCGAGCCCGATCTCGCGGAATCGAGGTGCTCACGCGGGCTGGCGCTCTTCGTCACGGGAAAGATCGATGACGCCGAGCGAGAGCTGGCGCGCTCGATCGCGCTCGACCCCTCTCTCTATGATGCCCACTACATTTTCGGGCGGGTCGAGTTCTCACGAGGCCAGCCGGCGGAAGCGGCCCGTCACTTTCGCGAAGCGTGCGCGATCGATCCCGAAGCGTACGATTCGTGGTACCTGCTGGGGATGTGCTACCGCCGCACCGGCGAGACGGCGAAGGCGCGAAGCGCGGATCTCGCATGTATCGAGGCCGCGAAGCGACGGATCCGTCTGCATCCCGACGACACACGGGCGTGGACGATGGCAGCCGCGATCTTCGTGGAGCTCGGGGAACCCGACCGTGCGGCCGAATGGGTCGCCCGCGCCGTCTCGATCGACCCCGACGAGACGATCATTCTCTACAACGCAGCGTGCGTCTATCTCGCGCTGGGGAAGATCGGCGAGTCACTGACGTGCCTCGAAAACTCCGTCGGGCACGGCGGGCTCTCCCTTGAATGGGCGACGAATGATCCGGATCTCGATCGGCTCCGCGGTCAACCCCGCTTCGAAGCGCTTCTCGCACGCGCGCCTCAGCCGGGATAGCGCGACGGCCCCCGCCACGTCTGCAGAGGAGCGGCGCTCCTGCTGGCAGACAGGACCGAGAGATGTCGGTCCATTCGACGGTTCCGAGGTCGCGGCGGTTTACGACCTTCGTTGCCGACGTAGTAATTGCGTGGAACGTGATGGCATGAGCGTCAATGCAGAAGATTTTCGCGCGCGTCCCGGAGAGTACGTCACTCTCAAAGTTTGGCCGACAATTGTGAAGCCCTACTGCAAGTCGAAGAAGCGTTACTAGCCCCAATGGCCCGAACTCAAGCAAAAGCCGCGCGTCAGCCGGGAATCGGAGCGAGCTTGCTGGGCAGCGAAGGATCCCTTCTCCGAGGGGCGCCACGGCTCCCGCCGTGGCCGCGCAGATCGCCTTCAGAACGAAACGAGACGACACCTGCGGCAGATGCGCAGTAACTCCGCGCACCGGTTCTGTGAACACCCAAAGTGCCCCTTGAGTTCGGGCCATTGTTGCTAGCCCGAAATGCGTGGCAAAGAGGACCGCTACTCGATCTTTGAGTCGCATCTTCGGGGATCGCCCCGAATCACTCGTCGGCGTGGCGTACGGATTGCATGCGTTTTGGAGACCATCGGTCCCATACGACAACAGGAGAACCCCGTGAAAAACAATGCATGCGGCCAGGTCAACTGCGGATGCGACAAGGGAGGCAAGTGCGGTTGCGCGAAGGACTGCGCCTGCGTGAACGAAGGAAGTTGAACCATGGCTGAGGACGGCGCAGTGGTCGGGGTCAACCACTCCCACACCGAAACAGGAGCGAGCATCAGAGAGCTCCAGCGGCCCGGGTTCGCCATGAAGAAGCTGTCGATCGCCGGCGGAAGCGCACGTCGTCGGCTACTACAACCTCGGTGATCGCGTGGAGATCTGGAGCAAACTGGGGGCTTTCTGGTGCGGCCTTTGGGGCTTGTCGTTCGGGTCGGCAATGTTTTCGATCCCACGCGTCTCCAGCGGCGAGGAGGACCATGCAGCGAAGCCTGACTGATCTCGAACGATACGAGGTGAGCGCCACCGATGGCGACGTCGGAAGCGTGGTGAATTTCCTTCTCGACGACCAGCGCTGGGGAGTCCGCTATCTGGTCGTCGAGACCGGTGGCTTCCTCGATGGGCGCCGGGTGCTCATCTCGCCCATCTCCTTCCGCCAGGTCGATTGGTCGACCCAGCGCTTCCACGTGGCGTTGACCATCGACAAGGTCAAGAACAGCCCGAGCGTTGACGTGGAAAGGCCCGTCTCCCGCCAACACGAGCGGGACTACCACCGCTACTATGGCTATCCCTACTACTGGGGATACACGGGACTCTGGGGCATGGGTGCTTATCCAAGCCTTCTCGCGGCCGGCATGTGGAACGACCCGACTGCTGAGCAATCCGCCGAGCCTTCCGGCGACGTGCATCTTAGGAGTGCCAGGGATCTCCGCGGATACCACATTCACGGAAGCGACGAGGAGATCGGCCACGTCGAAGACTTCCTCGTCGACGATGAGACCTGGGAAGTCCGATATCTGGTGATCGAGACCAGCAACTGGTGGTCGGGCAAGAAGGTGCTGGTCGCGCCACACTGGGCACGCCGCATCAGTTGGGAGGAACGTAAGATCTACGTTGACATGTCTCGACAACAGGTCAAGAACAGCCCAGAGTGGTACCCAACCCTCGCCATCAAGCGCGAGTATGAGGCACGTCTCTATGACCATTACGGGCGCCCCGTGTACTGGGCTAACGGCGAAAGTCCAACAGAGGCACAGCTGGCATACCACCCGAGGAGCACGCAGCGGTGATGGCGCCGGCAAGCGCACGCTGGACGTCCCGGTGGCCCCCCGCGGCGATGACGGCGGCTACCGCAACTTCAACTTCTGATACACGTGCGAACACCGACCCGAAAAGGACACACATGACGCGAGCCATGCCCGCCTGCGTGCCATCGACCGGTGTCCTACTTCTTGCTTTCATCATTCTCATGGTGATCGTGTGTCCAGAAGCGCGGGCCGTTCCAAGCTTCACCCGACAGACCGGCCTTACGTGCCACGTTTGTCACAGCAATCCACCCGAGCTCACCGCGTTTGGGCGCAAATTCAAGCTCGATGGCTACACGCTCACGGACAAAGCGCCGAACGTGACCATCGAGAACAAGGAACTGAAGATCAGACGTGACTTCCCGGTCTCGGTCATGCTTCTTCTCAGCGATACCTTCACGAAGACGCCCGTCCCCGGAGCGCAGAGCAGCAATGCCGGATTCCCCCAGGCTCTCAGTCTCTTTCTGGCAGGTGAAATCTCGCCCCATATGGGGGGAATGGTCCAGGCTACTTATTCCCATCAGTCAGATCATCTGACGCTGGACAATACAGACATCCGGTATGCCGACCACACCACTTTAGGCTCGAAAGACCTGTTGTATGGGCTTACCCTCAACAACAGCCCGACAGTCGAGGACGTCTGGAACAGCACACCAGCGTGGGGGTATCCGTGGTTGTCCTCCGACAATGCTCCCTCACCAGGCGCCGGGCCTGTGATCCTCGGAGCACTCGCTCAGGATGTCGCCGGTCTCGGTGCATACACGATGTGGAACGACCATTTGTATGCAGCTGTCACCCTGTATCGCTCGGAACATGCCGGCGGTGCACAGCCTCTGACCGGTACGGATTACGCCTTCAACATTCAAGGAGCTGCCACTTACTGGCGGCTGGCATGGCAGCAAACGTGGGGACTGAACTATCTGGAAGCCGGGACCTATGGCATCTACCTGAGCTCTGTTCCCGGCGGCGCGACTGGCATTCGCGATACGTATGCCGACTCTGCCCTTGATCTTCAGTACGAACGACCATTTGGCGTCGATCTACTGACGTTTCACACGACGTATGTTCACGAACGATCCGACCTCAACGGAACGTTTGCCGCGGGAGGCGCAGCCACGCCGTCGCATAACCTGAACACGTTCCGGGCGGACGCCACCTATCACCTTCGGAGACGCTATAGCTTCACGCTCGGCGGGTTTTCCACGACCGGGAGTGCCGATTCCATTCTCTTCGCGCCGGCTCCGGTGACCGGCAGCTCACTCGGGAAACCCGATAGCAGCGGGTTGATCGTCCAGGCCGGGTTCTGGCCAGTGGAGAACGTCGAACTGTCAGCCGAATACACCGGGTATGCGACGTTTAACGGTGCCAGGCGCAATTACGATGGCGCGGGCAGGAGTGCGTCGGCGAACAACTCACTCTTTGTCGCTCTGTGGCTGAACTTCTGAGAGGCGCACATACACATGGACTCACAGAATCAGAAGGATTCGGGATTGCCTCTGAATGGATCCCGCCGCTCGTTCCTGGGTGTTCTGCTGGGGTTGGCGTCCGCCTTCGTCGGCATTCTGCTGGCGGTTCCGGTCCTGCGCTACATCTTCTATCCGGTGACCGCTAAGTCCGACGATTCCGATTGGACGGAAGTGGGCCCGGTGGCGGGTCTTTCCAACGTCCGGACTCCCCTCCGCCGAACGATCGATCTCAAGCAGCGCGATGGTTGGCGGGAGACAGCCAGTCAACCGGTGGTCTACATCATCACGGCGGGTGGCACACTCACGGCCTTATCCGCGATTTGTCCGCACCTCGGCTGTACCGTCCCCTGGGATCCGGGCCGAAACGAGTTCGTATGTCCCTGCCACGGCGGCACTTTCTCCGCAGACGGCACCCATCTTTCAGGCCCGCCACGCCGCTCGCTCGATTCGCTGAAAACCAAAGTGTCTGCCGGCAAACTCATGGTCAAGTACCAATACTTCCGTCCCGATGTGCCTACCAAAGAGGTCATCAGTTGAATCGCGAAGGTCCATCGTCCACGCCGGATCGGAACTCAGAAGAGGCCGAGAGGAGACCAGGCATGCCTGAGCGTCTGTGGAAATGGATCGACCGACGCACTGGAGCGGACCGGATACTTCGCCACTCCCTCGATGAACCTATTCCGGGCGGCGCGCGCTTTGCGTATGTCTTCGGATCCGCGCTTCTGTTCATTTTCCTTTCGCAGATCGTCACCGGCGTATGCCTGGCACTGTATTACGCCCCCTCTCCCCTGACCGCTCATGCGAGCGTTGCCTACATCGTCAAGGAAGTGGCGGCCGGATCCTTTCTGCGAAGTCTGCATTCTTATGGCTCGAGTGCCATGCTCGTCGTTCTGCTTCTGCATTTCCTGCAGACGTTTCTCTACGGGTCCTACAAAGGGAGACGCGAGCTCCTCTGGATCTCCGGCTGTACTCTCTCACTTCTCGTGTTAGGGATGGCTTTCACCGGATACCTCCTGTCGTGGGATCAGAGCGCTTATTCTGCCGGCTC
Source organism: uncultured Acidobacteriota bacterium (assembly GCA_963741955.1). GTDB lineage: Bacteria > Acidobacteriota > Thermoanaerobaculia > Gp7-AA8 > Gp7-AA8 > CAVUKB01. The sequence goes on along the minus strand of CAVUKB010000007.1, from coordinate 15,702 downwards.
CGTAGGCACCGATCTCGTGGGGCAGGTGCCCTTCATCGGTGAAAGCCTCAGGCTGCTGTTGCGCGGCGGGGCAATGATGGGAGCTCTGACGCTCTCACGTTTCTACGTCCTTCATATCCTGATCATTCCGGGTCTGATCGTATTGTTGATCGCCGGCCACATTGCTCTGTTTCGAAAGGCAGGAGCCGCGGGCCCGGTGAACGAAGATCCGATCACGCCACACCTGCCTGCAGAGACCTTCTATCCAAAGCAAGTCCTGATCGATATGACGTTCGTGCTGCTTGTGATGGGTGTTCTGGGTATGCTGGCACACTTCGTACCCGTGATGCTTGGACTCCAGGCCGACCCTGCAAACACCCGCTATTTACCGCGTCCTGAGTGGTATTACCTGCCCATGTTCCAGTGGCTGAAGTATTGGCAGGGAGCGCGCACGATCATCGGGGTTTTCATGATTCCGGGAGTCCTGATCGGACTGCTCTTCTCGCTGCCGTTTATGGACCGCGGCCGGGAACGCCGGCCGTGGCGTCGACCCATTCCCGTAGTCGGCATTTTGATTGTGTTGATCGGTCTTGTATGGCTGGGGATGACGAGTCGTCTTGATGATGCGCGCGACCCGAATGTCGCCGCTCGACTCGCGGAACAGAAGAACCAGGAGAGTGTGTATTTCTATACCGAGTTTCAGCCGTTTACGGCTGTGGCGCGTTCCGGTGGCGGTGTAGCAACGTCGCTCGGTGCAAGCGCCTCCATGGGGCAAGGCATTTTTGATTCTCATGGCTGCAGTGGATGCCATGGACAAAGTGGAGGTGGCGCTGTTGGGCCGGCGCTGACGCACATTTCCACTCAATATTCGCCGGCTCAGTTGACGGCGCTTCTCAAAGCGCCCACCGCCAGGATGAAGGCGGCCGGCATGGTCCCCCTGACTTTGAATGCCGCTGAAATGACAAGCCTGGTTTCCTACCTGACCAGCCTCGGGGGAACATCGGCCGCCACTGCAGCGACACCATCCCCTTCCACGTCGTCCTCGGCCGCGCCAGCGACCGCGCAAGCTGCAACAGCCGGACCGGCGAAAGCAGGAACTGGAAAACCGGCAGCCGATGCGAGCACCGCCCCGGGCAAGGGCATTTTCGATTCTCACGGCTGCAGTGGATGTCACGGACAAAGTGGAGGCGGCGCCGTTGGGCCGGCTCTGACGCATATTTCCAGTCAATATCCGCCAGCTCAATTGACAGCGCTACTCAAAGCGCCCACTGCCAGGATGAAGGCGGCCGGCATGGTCCCCCTGACTTTGAATGCCGCGGATATGAAAGCTCTGGTTTCCTACCTGGCCAGCCTCGGAGGAACATCGGCCGCCGCTCCAGCGACACCATCGCCGTCCGCGTCGTCCTCGGCCGCGCCAGCGACCGCGCAACCTGCGGCAGCAGCCGGACCGTCGAAAGCACCGAAAACTCCCACTGCACCGGCGACGGCGGCATCGAAACCGACCCAGCCTCCAGCTCAACCGCAAACAGAGCCGAGTCAAGCCGGCGCCAGCGGAGCATCTGCAAATCCATCTGACCAGCACGGGAAAAGCATTTTCAGTGCGAACGGCTGCGCGTCGTGCCATGGCCCCGGCGGCGTTGGTACCAGCAGAGCGCCTGCCTTGACGAAATTCAGCCAGACAACGCCCGCCGCCCTGACGAGCGTCCTGCAACATCCCACTAAAAAAATGCAGGCCGGAGGTATGCCGCCGATAAAGCTGACCGCAACGGATATGACCGCGTTAGTGGCGTATCTCCGAAGTCTGGGGACGCCCGCTGATGCGCAGCCTGCTGCAGGGTCGCCTTCGCCTGGCGCGCCATCATCGACCGCCCCGCCAGTCGCTTCGAATCAGGCTGCCAGGAGCGCGTCACCACCTCCGATGAACAAACTCGAGTCCGATGGAAGATTGGTCTTCCAGGCACACGGATGCGCCGATTGTCACGGGACCGGCGGGATCGCGGGTACAGCCGCCGCCCCTGCGCTTGCGGGTACCGGCGCAAGCTTCGCACCTGCGCTCGTCACCACGATGCTGCAGCATCCAACTGCCCGCATGCACCAGGGAGGAATGCCTCCGGTGTCTCTGAGCACCGAGGAATTGAAGGCGCTTGCGGCGTATGTAAGTCGTATTTCTGCCTCGAAAAAGAATCCTCAATGAGCGGTCGAATCGATGAGCAGCAGGTCGATGCAAGTGGCCCCGCAGGGGACGAAGAAGGTGATCGGATGGCGCCGCCGGAGCGGGGCAATCGAGGGATCGATCGATCCTCCCCCGCAAGCGGTCGTGTGGTTCTCGATCGAGGCCACGGGCGGCCGGCGAGGAGCGCGCGAGCCGTCGGCGTCGACGACGCGGCGATGCTCGACGAGCTCCAGAAGGAGACCTTCGGCTATTTCCTCCACGAGTCCAACCCGGTCACCGGCCTCATCGCCGACAAGACCGAACCGGGGGCGCCCTCGAGCATCGCCGCCGTTGGACTCGCGCTCTCCGCCTTTCCGGTCGGCGTCGAGCGGAAGCTGATCGATCGAGAGGAGGCAGTTCGCCGGGTCGAGACGACCCTCGAATTCCTCTGGAACGCTCCCCAGGGCGAGGAGCCCGACGCGAGCGGATACCGGGGATTTTTCTACCATTTCCTCAACATGGAGACGGGGCGGCGAGCGTGGCAGTGTGAGCTCTCGACGGTCGACAGCGCCTTTCTCATCGCCGGCGCCCTTGCGGCGGCTGTGTACTTCGATCGGCCGTCCGAATCGGAGCGGCGGATTCGCGAGCTCGCGCGGCAGATCTGGGAACGCGTCGACTGGGAGTGGGCTTTGAACGGCGGCCCGACTCTGACCCATGGCTGGAAGCCGGAGAGCGGGTTCCTGCCGTATCGGTGGCAGGGGTACGACGAGGCACTCCTGCTCTACGTGCTCGCGCTCGCTTCCCCGACGCACCCGATCCCGGCCGGCTCCTACACCGCGTGGGCGACGACCTACTCGTGGAAGAAGATCCACGGGCAGGAGTATCTCTACGCGGGACCGCTCTTCACCCATCAGCTGTCCCACGTCTGGATCGACTTCCGGAAGATCCAGGACGCCTCGACGCGCGAGCACGGACTCGACTACTTTGAGAACAGCCGCAGGGCAACGCTCGTCCATCAGAAGTACGCGATCCACAACCCGCTCGGCCATGCCCTGTATGGCGAGCATTGCTGGGGACTCACGGCGTGCAACGGCCCCGGCAACACCACGGTCATCGTGGACGGCGTCGAACGGCGTTTCTATGGTTACATCGCGCGCGGCGCCCCGTTCGGGCCGGACGACGGCACCATCGCGCCGTGGTCGGTGGTCGCGTCGCTTCCATTTGCGCCCGAGATCGTGCTGCCGACGATCCGCTACCTCATCGAGAAGGTCCACCTCAAGAAGCATCCCTACGGCTTCGAGGCGACGTTCAACCCGACGTACCCGGTCAAACAGACTGGTTCCTACGGCTGGGTCTCGCCCTGGACCTACGGCCTGAACCAGGGTCCCATCGTTCTGATGATCGAGAACTACAGGTCCGGTTTCTTCTGGGACCTGATGAAACGCTGTCCCTCGATCCGCGAGGGTTTGCTCCGCGCCGGATTCACGGGAGGATGGCTGTCGAACGACGGCCGACGCGCATGAGAGCCGACCTGCAAGAAGAGGAAGCGCGCGGCATGACGCCCCGCCGTTTCTCGTCCCCGCACGGTGCGACACCAGGGGCTCAGCTCCTCTCCGACGGGCGCTACGCCGTCATGATCACCGCCGCGAAGACGCTCGAGCTGATCGCGGACGGTGCAGGCGTCAGGCTCGCCTTCGGCCGCGCCCAGGCAACCCTGCCATTCGAGAATCGCGCCTTCGCCGATCCCAACCCGGCGGTGATGACATGAGCTTCGCATTCCTTCGATTCGTGGTTCAACCCGTGTTCGTCGTCCCGTGGTATGCCGTCGGCGCGATTGCCGCCGTCTGGGTTCTCTACGACACGTTCACCGCGAATCGACACGTCACGCCGGCGCTGAAGGCGGCGTGGCCGGTCATTGTGCTGTTCTTCTCGGTCATCGGCCTGGCCCTGTACATCGGCAGCTGTCGTCCCCCGCACGTCCGTTCGATACAGACCCGATCAGGAGATGAAGCCAGGCGAGTGCACCATGCGTTTACCGCCGACACATGGAAGAAGGTCGTCGGCTCCGACATCCACTGTGTCGGAGGAGATGGCCTGGGGATCATGAGCGCGATGGTCGTCACGCGGCTGGCCGGCTTTTCATTCTGGCCTGAGTTCTGGACAGAGTACGCCGTGGGTTTCGCTTTCGGCTGGTTCCTGTTTCAGGTGCCCGCGATGCGTCACATGGGTCATTCCTGGCGAACGGCGATCTGGAAGGGCGGCCGTGCCGAATTCTTCTCGATGTCGACTGTGATGCTGGGAATGGGCCTGGTCATGCGGTTCGTGACGCCCAGCCTTGTCGGGCACCCGCCCAGCCCGTCCACGGCAGCGTTCTGGGGTCTCGGCGCACTGGGCCTCATGGTCGGGTTCATCTCCACGTATCCAATGAACTGGTGGCTGGTCAAGATCGGATGGAAGCACGGCATGGCATGACGACGAGCAGGCGCCTGGTTCGCCGCGAGGCCGCCGGAAATCGGGGCCCCGCACTCACGGCCGTTAGGCAAGGAGGCTCATGATGCAGATCGGGATGATTGGTTTGGGGCGTATGGGCGCCAGCATGGTGCGGCGTCTGACGCGGGGAGGCCACAAATGTGTGGTCTACGACGTGCACGCGGAAGCCGTCAAGAAACTCCTCCACCCGGGCGCCGTCGGAGCGTCCTCGCTCAAAGACTTCGCCGCCCAATTGGCGCCGCCACGTGCCGTCTGGATGATGGTGCCGGCGGCCGTGGTGGATCAGGAACTGGCGAAGCTGGTTCCGCAGCTCGAGGCCGGTGACACGGTGATCGATGGCGGCAACTCCTTCTACCGCGACGATATTCGGCGTGGTGCCGAGTTGAAGCAGCGCGGGATCCATTACGTGGATGTCGGGACGAGCGGCGGCGTCGCCGGGCTCGAGCGCGGCTACTGCCTGATGATCGGCGGCGAATCAGACACCGTCCAGCGCCTGTCCCCGATCTTCGCCACGCTGGCCCCCGGCATCGACGTTGCGCCGCCGACACCCGGCCGGCCCAAGGGCGCCGGCACGGCCGAGCAGGGCTACCTGCACTGCGGGCCGCAAGGGGCCGGCCACTTCGTGAAGATGGTCCACAACGGGATTGAGTACGGCCTCATGGCGGCCTATGCCGAGGGACTGAACATCCTGCGCAACGCGAACGCCGGCACGCGGCAGCGCGATGCGGATGCCGAGACCGCGCCCATGAGAGACCCGGAATTCTACCAGTACGTTCTGGACCTGCCCGAGATCGCGGAAGTCTGGCGCCGCGGCAGCGTGATCGGCTCGTGGTTGCTGGATCTAACCGCGGCCGCGCTTGTCGGCGATGCGGAATTGAAGGAGTACGCGGGCCGCGTGTCGGACTCTGGCGAAGGGCGGTGGACGCTCGCGGCTGCCGTCGACGAGGGCGTGCCAGCGCCGGTGATCAGCTCTGCGCTCTTCGGGCGCTTCGCTTCGCGAGGCGACGCAGACTACGCCGACCGCGTGCTCTCCGCGATGCGCAAGCAGTTCGGCGGGCATGATGAGAAGAAATCAGGAGGCACCTGAGATGGCCACCACCACTCGCGGCCCGGCAGCGTCTGACGCGCTGGTGCTCTTCGGCGTGACGGGCGACCTCGCCCACAAGATGATCTTCCCGGCGCTCTACGCGATGGTCAAGCGGGGCGTCCTCACCGTTCCGGTGATCGGCGTCGCCTTCCCTAAGTGGAGTCTGGAGCGTCTGCGCAAACGCGCCACGGACAGCATCAAGAGATCGGGCGGGATCGATGACAAGCGTGCACTCCACCGTCTTCTATCCCTGTTCAGGTACGTAAGCGGGGATTACACCGACGAGGCCACGTTCACAGCGATCAAAGAGGCGCTGGGCAGTGCCCGGCGCCCGGCGCACTACCTCGCCATCCCGCCCGCGCTCTTCGAGACGGTGATCAAGGGGCTCGGCGCTGCCGGCCTGGCGGACCACGCGCGCGTCATCGTCGAAAAGCCGTTCGGCCGCGACCTCGCTTCCGCGCGCGAGCTCAACGAGGCCGCGCACAAGGTGTTCCCGGAAGACTCGATCTTCCGCATCGATCACTACCTCGGGAAGGAGGCGATCATGAACATCCTCTACTTCCGCTTCGCCAACTCCTTCCTCGAGCCCATCTGGAACCGCAACTTCGTCGCCAGCGTCCAGATCACCCTTGCCAAGGACTTCGGCGTGAACGGCCGCGGCGCGTTTTACGAGACGGCCGGATGCCTGCGCGACGTGATCCAGAACCACCTCTTCCAGATCGTCGCCCTCGTGGCAATGGAGCCGCCCGCGTATCAGGGCTTTGGCGCCGTGCACAGCGAGAAGGCGGCGGTGTTCCGGGCCATGCGGCCGCGTGCCGACATGGTCCGGGGCCAGTACAGGGGTTACCGCAAGGAGCCGGACGTGACCAAAGACTCCGACGTGGAGACCTTCTGCGCCGTGCGGCTCTTCATCGACTCCTGGCGCTGGGAGGGCGTGCCGTGGTACCTGCGCTCCGGCAAGCTGTTGCCCGAGACGGCCGCCGAGGTGGTCGTCCAGCTGAAGCCGCCACCGCAACGTCTCTTCACCGACTCCGCGCCGACGGATGGCCGGGCCAACTATCTGCGCTTCCGCATTTCCCCCAACTCCGCCGTTGCCCTCGCCGCTCGCGTCAAGCGTGCCGGCAAGGAATTCGTCGGCGACCAGCGGGAGCTCTACCTCGACGATCATCAACCGGGAGAGGAGGCTCCGTACGAGCGGCTCCTGACCGACGCCATGGCCGGTGATGGAGCCCTCTTCGCCCGGGAGGACGCCGTCGAGGCCGCATGGGTGGTGGTCGATCGAGTCCTGAAGACCCACTCTGCCGTCCGCCCTTACAAACCGGGGAGCTGGGGGCCCAAAGAGGCGGACGCGCTGATCGCGGCGGACGGCGGCTGGTACAACCCAGTGCTCGACGAGGAGACCAGGTGACGCCGCCGGATGAACTCGTCGTTCTCCTCAACTGCGATAGCACGCTGCTCGACCACGACCTCATCGAAAGCGATCTACATGGAGGGTTGAGCCATGAATAGACTCACCCGGCTATGGGGCAAGGTGCGGACAAGTTTCTGGTTTGTGCCCGCACTGATTGTCGCAAACAGCATCGTGCTCGCGGTGATTTTGATTCAGGCGGACTCCGCCATGAGCGGACGGTGGCTGGCGCTCTGGCCGCGCCTGTTTGGCACCGGCGCAGCTGGCGCCCGCGGGATGTTGTCCACGATTGCGGGCTCAATGATGACCGTGGTGGGCGTCACGTTTTCGATGATCCTGGTGACGCTGGCGCTGGCCTCGAGCCAATATACTTCGCGCATCCTGCGGAACTTCATTCGTGACCGCGTCACGCAGGTGGTGCTCGGAGTCTTCGTCGGCATCTTCACCTATTGCCTGATCGTGTTGCGCACCATTCGCGGCGGCAGCGAGTCCGGGTTTATTCCGAGCCTGGCAGTGACGTTCGCCGTCGTTCTGGCTATCGGCGGCATCAGTGTCCTCATCTTCTTCATTCATCACATCGCCTCTTCGATCCAAGCCTCCACCATCATCGCTTCGGTTGCCGCGGAAACCATCGTGGCCGTCGACCGTCTTTTCCCGGAGAAGCTTGGACAAGGTCAGCTTGACGGCGATGACGAGGCAGAACCGCCCCCTCTGTTGGGACGGAGCTGGCAGGCAGTCCTGGCACCGGGGAATGGTTACATCCAAAGCGTGGATATGGCGGCGCTCCTGCGTTTGACCCGGGAGCACAACACCATCGTGCGGATGGAACGCGGAATCGGCGAGTTTGTAGTCCACGACACCGTGCTTGCCTCGCTCGTTCTGGAGGACCGGCCTGAAGAGGGGATCATTGCCACTGTGCAGGCAGCCTACAGTATCGAGCGCCATCGCACGGTGAAACAGGATTCCGCTTTCGGCATCCGACAGATCGTCGACATAGCGCTGCGCGCGCTCTCACCCGGTATCAACGACACCACGACGGCCGTGATGTGCGTGGATTATCTGACGGCGATTCTGGCGCGGCTGGCCTCCCGATCAATCCCCTCAGCGCGCCGCTTTGAGGAAGGGGAACTGAGGATCATCACCATCGGGCCGAGCTTTGCCAGCCTGGTGGATGACTCGTTCGATCAGATTCGAGCGAGTGCCTCCGGCAATGTCGCCATCATGTTACGAATGCTTGGCGCGCTTCACACCATCGGCAGTCTCGCGGCCAGCGCGGGGCGGCGGCGGGTGCTCCGTGAGCAACTGCAGTGGATTGCCGAATTGGCCGAACGAACCATCGAGCCCCCGCACGACCGGAAGCGATTTGAGAGCCGCCTGGCGCGTGTGCGCGAAGCACTCGAAACGGAGCCCCTCCCAATCGAAGAGGCAGAATGAGAGCATCGTCACCATCTGAGATTCGCGCCGTCAACGACCCGCTCAAATGAAACGGCTCGCCTGATCAACGCGCGCACGACCAACAGAGGTATAGACATGAAGATCAATTCAAAGGATTGCCGCGTGCAGTTCGAATAAAACGTCACTCTCAAAGAGTGGCCGACGAGTGTGAAGCGGAAGGATGAATCCAAACCCGAGGCGCCTGCAGAGGAGGAACAGTGAAGGCGACATCGAGTGCTCTCACCCTCCTGACGCTCAACGTTCGATCATCGAGGATCCGGTTCGCAACGAAGGCACATTCATGACAGTATCGGCGGCTGCATCGATATTTTCCGTATCTGTCGTCCTGATGACGATATCCAGCTTTATTCTGAGCGGCAGCCTCGATACGCTCAAGGTGCGTTTTCATATATCCGGTGGATTGCTCGGCATGCTTGCTGCGTTGGGCGCGGCGACCCCCGAGATTTCCTCCGCCGGCACCGCTCTGTTCGTCAAGCAACATGATGTTGGCGTGGGGATCATCGTCGGCTCGAACATTTTCAATCTGGCAGCTCTCCTGGGGCTGTGCGCATTGCTGGCGGGAAGGTTGGCGCTAAAGAGGCAAGCCATAATCCTGAATGGCGCGATCGCGCTGCTCGTTACACTGGTGATGTCTTTGCTGGTCTTCGGGCTGATTTCAGCTCCGGTTAGCGTTGTGTGCCTGCTTTGCGTGCTGGTTCCGTATGCGATTGCGTCGGACTTGCCCGCCGGCCGCATGAAACGATGGAGACTTCCTCCAGCGATCCGGGCCTTTGTGACCGAGGCGTTCGCCTCTGCTCACCATGCGCCAGAGAGCGGCAAATCGAACACACCGAAATCCTGGTCCTGGGCATGGATGGGAGGGGCGGCACTGATGATCATCATCGTCAGCTGCATGGGAATGGTTCGCTCGGCGGTGTTCTTGAGCGACGCATGGAAATTGAACAAAACCATCCTGGGGGTGCTCGTGCTGGCCGTGTTCACGGGTATTCCCGATGTGATAACGGCGATCAAGCTGGCTCGCGATGGCAGGGGAACTGCCGTCATGAGCGAAGCGCTGAACAGCAATACCCTCAACATCCTGTTCGGCATCTGCGTTCCCGCCACGATGTTTGGGGTCGGCAGCCTGGCCGGGGAGACCCTGTTTTCGGTGTGGTGGCTGCTGGGCATCACGGCGATGAGCCTGACCCTTCTCTATGTCACGAAACGATTCACCCGGATGGGCGGCGCCCTGAGCGTCGGCTGGTACGTGGTGTTTGTCAGCATCGTAATTGCGTGGAGCGTGATGACATGAAGATCGATTCAAAGGATTTCCGCGTGCAGTTCGAAGAATACGTCAATCTGAAAGAGTCGCCGACGATTGTTCAGCCTTTCTGCAAGTCGAAGAAGCGTTACAAGAAGCTTCTGGAAGAGAACGTCGAGGAGTTGAGCGCGCTGCAACGCCTTCACTACGCGTCCGGCCGCTATGCCTTGCTGCTGATCTTCCAGGGGATGGACGCTGCCGGCAAGGACGGCGCCATCCGGCACGTCATGTCCGGTGTCAATCCGCAAGGCTGCGAGGTGTTCAGTTTCAAACAGCCGAGCGAAGAGGAGCTGAAACACGATTTTCTCTGGCGCACGACGCGCCGACTTCCCGAGCGCGGTCGGATCGGCATCTTCAATCGTTCCTATTACGAGGAGGTGCTCGTCGTTCGCGTGCATCCGGAGATTCTCAACGGCCAGGGGCTGCCGGACGAGTTGCTGGACGAGAGGACCATCTGGAAGGAGCGGTATCAGTCCATCGTGGACCTGGAGGATCACCTCCACCGCAACGGCACCAGGATCGTCAAGATCTTTCTCCACCTGTCGAAAGACGAACAACGAAAGCGCTTCCTTGACCGCATCGACGAGCCGGACAAGAACTGGAAGTTCAGTCTTTCCGACCTCCACGAGAGGGAGTACTGGACGCGTTACATGGAAGCTTTTGAGGCTTGTCTGAGCGCAACAAGCACACGTCACTCACCCTGGTACATCGTTCCCGCCGACGACAAGGAGAACGCCCGGTTGATCGTTTCCCGGATTGTGCTCGATGCGCTCGAGGACCTGCAAATGGCATATCCGAGGACGACGAAGAAGCGAGAGCTGGAATTGAAGGCGATCGGCAAGCAGCTATCGAAAGGGAAGTGAGGCGGTATTGTGGTTTCTCATTCGAAGAGCGCGATCGGAACGGACTCGAAGGCCGCAGGGAAGCCGGTGAGTGAACGGCAATCGACGCTCGACTTTTTTGATTCCTCCCTCGAGTGGCGACGCGTGTTCGCGGAGACCTGGGGCACGTTTCTTCTCGTGCTGGTCGCTGCAGGGGGCATCGCCGTTTCGGCCATGAGCGGGGGCCGGGTCACCCTGGGCATGATCGTCGTGGCACCAGGACTCATGGTGATGGCGATCATCTACTTCATGGGCGCCGTGAGCGGAGCCCATTTGAATCCGGCGGTCACGCTCGCATTCGCGATGCGGCGGAACTTCCCGTGGAAGAGAGTCCCCAGCTACATCATCGGACAGGTGCTCGGAGGCGTTGGTGCGGCTATCTTCCTTCGGGTCATGTTCGGGACAGCCGGCGCGCTCGGTGCGACGCTGCCGGGTCCTGGTGTGACCAGCGGAAAGGCTCTGGCGATGGAAGTGGTGCTCACGGCCGGACTGGTGAACACGATTCTGGGCACGGCGTCCGGCGCGCGAAACATCGGCACGAACGGCGCGGTCGCAGTAGGCGGGTACATCGCGCTGGCGGGACTCTGGGCGGCACCCGTGAGCGGAGCGTCGATGAACCCGGTTCGATCGTTCGGCCCTGATCTGATTCGGGGCTACTTGAGTTCAACGTGGATCTACATCGTGGGCCCCCTTCTGGGTGCCCTCATCGGCGTTGGTTTCGAGTGGATTCTGAAGGGCAAGGGAACGGCGGCGGGCAGTGTTGCGGCGCAGGGCACGGTCGTCGATCGTGAGACGAGTCCATGAGCTTCGACGGTAGAGCTTGGCCACAGGAGGCAAGATGAAAGCGACCCAAAAGCTGCACGATCTCGGTCAGAGCCTCTGGCTCGACAACATTACCCGCGGCATCCTGAACGACGGCACGCTGCAGCGCTATATCAGCGAGCTGTCGGTGACGGGACTGACCTCGAACCCCACGATCTTCGATCACGCCATCAAGAAGAGCGATTTTTACGACCACGCCATCCGCCGGAAGGCGGCCGAGGGGAAGTCGGACGAGGCGCTGTTCTTCGAGCTTGCCGTCGAGGATCTGGTGCGCGCGGCCGACCTCTTCCGTTCCGTCCACGACCGGACCGGCGGCGTGGACGGGTGGGTGTCGCTGGAGGTGTCGCCGCTTCTGGCCAGCGATACCGCCGGCACCATACGAGCTGCAGCCGAGCTCCACGGCCGGGCCCAACGGCCGAATCTGTTCATCAAGATTCCGGGCACGCCCGAAGGCATTCCAGCCATCGAGGAGTCGATCTCGAGCGGCGTGCCGGTCAACGTGACGCTGCTGTTCTCGGCGGCGCAGTACGTCGCCGCGGCCGAAGCTTACATGCGGGGCATCGAACGCCGGATTGCGTTAGGCCTCGATCCGCGGATCGGCTCCGTCGCGTCGCTCTTCGTCAGTCGCTGGGACGTCGCGGTACAGGACACCGTGCCACCTGCGCTTCGCAATCGCCTCGGCATCGCAATCGCGCAGCGTGCCTACCGCGAGTACCGTCGTCTCCTCGGGTCGCCGCGCTGGCGCGCGCTCGCGGCTGCCGGCGCCCAGCCGCAGCGCCTCCTCTGGGCCAGCACCGGGACCAAGGATCCCAAGGCGTCGGACACGCTCTACGTCGAGGCGCTGGCGGCGCCCGATACCGTCAATACGATCCCTGAGAAGACCCTCGTTGCCTTCGCCGATCACGGCAGGGTGAACGGCACGCTGCCCGCTGATGGCGGCGACGCCGAAGCGGTTCTCGCCGAGTTCACGAAGGCCAGCGTGGACGATACGGCGCTCGCGGATCGGCTCCAGGTCGAAGGTGCCGCGTCGTTCACGAAATCCTGGAAGGATCTTCTCGATCGCGTGGCCGCGAAGCGCGCGGCGCTGGTGGAGGGGAATCGTGCCGGCGGAGACAAGTCATGACCGCGAAAGATTTGAGATCGGTCCAACCGCTCACCGAGCGCCCCGCGTGGAAGGCGTTGGAGGAGCACTCGCACAAGATCGGCAAGCTGCATTTGCGGCAGATCTTCGCGGACGACCCCGAGCGTGGGAAGCGCCTGACCGCCGAGGCGGCCGGCCTCTACCTCGACTACTCCAAGCACCGCGTTACCGACGAGACGCTCGCACTGCTGATGCGGCTGGCCGATGACCGCGGCCTGCCGGATCGGATCGAGGCCATGTTCAGCGGCCAGAAGATCAATGTGACCGAGCAGCGGGCGGTCCTTCACGTCGCCCTCCGGGCGCCGGTGGGCGAGCGGATCGCTGTCGACGACGAGGACGTGGTACCGGCGGTGCACGCGGTGCTCGACCGCATGGCGACCTTCGCGGATGACGTCCGCGCCGGCCGCTGGACGGGCCACACGGGCCGGCCCATCCGCAACGTCGTCAACATCGGAATCGGCGGCTCCGACCTCGGTCCGGTCATGGCGTACGAAGCGCTGCGTCACTACAGCCGGCACGACATGACTTTCCGCTTCGTCTCCAACGTGGACGGCACGGACTTCGCCGAGGCCACGCGCGACCTCGATCCCGCGGAGACGCTGTTCATCGTCTGTTCCAAGACGTTCACGACGCTCGAGACTCTGACCAACGCGCACACGGCCCGCGCCTGGAGCCTTCGCGCACTCGGAGACGAGCGTGCGGTGCGCCGGCACTTTGTCGCCGTATCCACCAACGCGGAGGGCGTGGCGAAGTTCGGCATCGATCCCGTGAATATGTTCGAGTTCTGGGACTGGGTGGGAGGGCGCTATTCCATGGATTCGGCGATCGGGCTCTCCACCATGCTGTCGGTGGGCCCGGAGCACTTCCGCGCGATGCTCGCCGGGTTCCACGCAATGGACCAGCATTTCCGCACTGCGCCGTTAGGCCAAAACCTGCCGGTGATCATGGGGCTGCTCGCGGTCTGGTACGCCGGCTTCTTCGACGCGCGGACCCTCGCGGTTCTGCCTTACGATCAGTACCTCAAGCGTTTTCCAGCCTACCTTCAGCAGTTGACGATGGAGAGCAACGGGAAGCACGTCACGCTCGACGGCACCAGTGTGAACTACCAGACGAGCCCGATCGTATGGGGGGAGCCCGGCACGAACGGGCAGCATTCGTTCTACCAGTTGATTCATCAGGGAACGAAGCTCATTCCTTGCGATTTCATCGGCTTCTGCCAGTCGCTCAATCCGTTGGACGGTCACCACGACCTGCTGATGGCCAACGTGTTCGCGCAGACCGAGGCGCTGGCCTTCGGCAAGACCGCGGCTGAAGTCGCGGCGGAAGGGACGCCCGCGTGGCTGGTGCCCCACCGTGTCTTCGAGGGGAACCGGCCGACCACGACGATTCTCGCCGACGAGCTCACGCCGGAGACGCTCGGGTCGCTCATCGCGCTTTACGAGCACAGTGTTTTCACGCAGGGCGTGATCTGGGGCATCGACTCGTTCGATCAATGGGGCGTGGAACTGGGAAAGGCACTGGCCCAACAAATCGGTGGAGAGCTACGCCGTGACGCCCCACCGTCCGATGGCCACGACAGCTCGACCACCACGTTGATGTCCCGGTACATGAAGGCTCGAAAACATGGGAGCGTGAAATGACCTCGACTGGTCGCACGATTGACGATCTCTGCATCAACACCATCCGGACGCTCAGCATCGATGCCGTCGAGAAGGCGGCATCGGGACATCCGGGATTGCCAATGGGCGCGGCGTCCATGGCTTATGTTCTGTGGACGCGCCACCTCCGCTACGACCCGGCGAATCCGGATTGGATCGACCGCGACCGATTCGTGCTCTCGGCGGGACACGGCAGCATGCTGTTGTACAGCCTCCTGTTCCTGACCGGGTACGGGCTCACCCTCGACGACCTCGAGCACTTCAGACGTTGGGACAGCCGCACACCCGGCCACCCGGAACGCGGAGTCACTACGGGCGTCGAGGTGACCACCGGGCCGCTCGGCCAGGGGTTTGGAAACGCAGTCGGGATGGCGATCACGGAGCGGTGGCTCGCCGCCACGTTCAATCGGCCGGGGCAGCCCGTCGTCGACCACCGCACCTGGGTCATCGCGAGCGATGGCGACCTGATGGAGGGCATCACCTCGGAAGCAGCGTCGCTCGCCGGCGACCTCCATCTCGGCCGGCTGATCGTCCTCTACGACTCGAACCGCATCACACTCTCCGCGACCACGAACGTCACCTTCTCCGAAGACGTCGGGGCGCGCTTTGCGGCCTACGGCTGGCACGTGCAGCAGGTGGACGGGATGGACGTCGCCGCGGTGGACGAGGCGATCGGCGCGGCCCGTGCCGACGAACAGCGTCCCTCTCTCATCGTGGCGCGCACTCACATCGGCTTCGGGAGTCCGAACAAGCAGGACACCTTCGAAGCCCACGGCGAGCCGCTCGGCAAGGACGAAGTCCGGCTGACCAAGCGAGTGTATGGCTGGCCGGAAGACGCGCAGTTTCGGGTGCCGGAAGAGGCTCAGCGGGAATTCGACAAGGTTCGCGTGCGCGGTGCGGCGGCGCGAAGCGCCTGGCAGCAGCAGATGGATACGTATCGCGTCGCGCAGGGAGAGCTCGCGGCAGCCCTCGATCGGGCGATGGCGGGTGAGCTTGCTCCGGGATGGGACTCCAGGCTTCCCCTCTTCACGGCCAAAGATGGCGACATGGCCACACGGGATGCCGGGGGAAAGGTGATCGCAGCGCTCGCGGCGTCGGTGCCGAATCTGATCGGCGGATCAGCCGACCTCGATCCGTCCACGCGGACGATGATGAAAGGCAAAGGGGACTTTCAGAGCACCGACGTGCCCAAGGAAGGACAGACACCGCCGACGCAGGGGATGTCCGGCGGCGTGTGGGGATACGCGGGGCGGAACATCCACTTCGGCATTCGCGAGCACGCGATGGCCGCGAGCCTCACGGGGATGGCGCATCACGGCGGCGTGGTGC
>CAVUKB010000006.1:0-544001 GCA_963741955.1 uncultured Acidobacteriota bacterium | reverse complement strand
CACCCCTCGGAGCACCGGTTCGGATTCATTCTCCCGAGGAGGTGCGGATCCCGCGAAGCGGGGCTCAACGCAGCAGACAGGCCGCTATCCGCCTCCGCAGCAGAGGTGGTGTGAGAAATGCGGGCTAACCACTCCCCTTGACGGAACTGGTGTCCGAAGGTTACATTCCGAGAACCCCGGACTGCCTCATCCGGATCCGCCCGGGACGTGAGGCTGGAGAAATACTGATGAAGAAGAGCCACATCGCGCTGTGGGCCGCTGCATGCCTCGTCGCAGCCGGATCCCTCCTTGCTGCCGAGCCGCAGGTCGCAGTGAATCCGTTGACCTGCATCCGGGCGGGAGATCATCAGCTCGTGACGGCTCACATCACCGGAACCTCACCGATCATCTCCGCACGCGTGGTCTTCCATGCGTCGGACGCGTCTGACTGCAAGTGGTCGTATGTCCAGATGCGCCATGGCGACGGTGATGGATGGTGGGCTGTCCTTCCCATTTCGCTGGCAGGTACGCCCTCTGTTCAATATCGGGTGACCGCGACGGACCAGTCGGGCGCCCAGACCTCCACCGACGTGATGAACGCCGCGGTCACGCGCGCCTGCACCGCGCCGGCTCTCACCGACGAGCAGGCTCGCGTCGCGCAGAACCTCGTTGTCGGTTGGACCGACGGCGATCAGCACCAGGTGCCGTGCGGCTTCTCGTGCAAGGACATCGTCGCCGCGCTCACGCCCTCCGGCGAGATGCACCCGGTGGTTTGCAAAGTCGCAGCGGTTCCGATCTGGCAGCCCGTTGCACTGATCGGCGCCGGTGTGGGCCTCGGGCAGATCCTCCACGAAGATCACAAAGGGAACCCTCCGGTGATCTCCCCCTCACGTCCGTAGCCCCTTCACTCAGTTCGACCACCTCCCTCTTCGCCGCGGGTCCTCCGATCCGCGGCGAAACTGCTTTCGGGCACCCCACTCTAGAAGCATTTGCTATAGCCCGAACGGGCGTCTCTTCCCGGAGAGCGCTCGAGTAACCCGAGAGATCCACGGCTCCGATCACGATTTCATTTGCGCGATTTGCCATGGACCGAACGGGCGTCCATCTTCCGAACCGGTTCCGTGGTCGGTGCAGTTCGTGCCTTCAACAGCGATTTCAATTGCGCGATTTGAAAACCCGCCACGAACGCCGAGGGCGGCGGAACCTCTCTTCCACCGCGCGAATCACGTTCGCGCCGAGGGGTGCGGATCCTCCGATCCGCCGCGCGGATCATGTTCGAAGCGGTTCGAGAGGACGCCTGTGGCAGAAGCATTTGCTATAGCCCGAACGGGCGTCTCTTCCCGGAGAGCGCTCGAGTAACCCGAGAGATCCACGGCTCCGATCACGATTTCATTTGCGCGATTTGCCATGGACCGAACGGGCGTCCATCTTCCGAACCGGTTCCGTGGTCGGTGCAGTTCGTGCCTTCGACAGCGATTTCAATTGCGCGATTTGAAAACCCGCCACGAACGCCGAGGGCGGCGGAACCTCTCTTCCACCGCGCGAATCACGTTCGCGCCGAGGGGTGCGGATCCTCCGATCCGCCGCGCGAATCCCGTTCGTAGCGTATCGAGACGACGCCTGTGGCAGAAGCATTTGCTATAGCCCGAACGGGCGTCTCTTCCCGGAGAGCGCTCGAGTAACCCGAGAGATCCACGGCTCCGATCACGATTCCATTTGCGCGATTTGCCATGGACCGAACGGGCGTCCATCTTCCGAACCGGTTCCGTGGTCGGTGCAGTTCGTGCCTTCGACAGCGATTTCAATTGCGCGATTTGAAAACCCGCCACGAACGCCGAGGGCGGCGGAACCTCTCTTCCACCGCGCGAATCACGTTTGCGCCGAGGGGTGCGGATCCTCCGATCCGCCGCGCGGATCCCGTTCGGAGCGGATCGAGACGATGCCTGTGGCAGAAGCATTTGCTATAGCCCGAACGGGCGTCTCTTCCCGGAGAGCGCTCGAGTAACCCGAGAGATCCACGGCTCCGATCACGATTTCATTTGCGCGATTTGCCATCGACCGAACGGGCGTCCATCTTCCGAACCGGTTCCGTGGTCGGTGCAGTTCGTGCCTTCAACAGCGATTTCAATTGCGCGATTTGAAAACCCGCCACGAACGCCGAGGGCGGCGGAACCTCTCTTCCACCGCGCGAATCACGTTCGCGCCGAGGGGTGCGGATCCTCCGATCCGCCGCGCGGATCATGTTCGAAGCGGTTCGAGAGGACGCCTGTGGCAGAAGCATTTGCTATAGCCCGAACGGGCGTCTCTTCCCGGAGAGCGCTCGAGTAACCCGAGAGATCCACGGCTCCGATCACGATTCCATTTGCGCGATTTGCCATGGACCGAACGGGCGTCCATCTTCCGAACTGGTTCCGTGGTCGGTGCAGTTCGTGCCTTCGACAGCGATTTCAATTGCGCGATTTGAAAACCCGCCACGAACGCCGAGGGCTGCGGAACCTCTCTTCCACCGCGCGAATCACGTTCGCGCCGAGGGGTGCGGATCCTCCGATCCGCCGCGCGGATCATGTTCGGAGCGGATCGAGACGATGCCTGTGGCAGAAGCATTTGCTATAGCCCGAACGGGCGTCTCTTCCCGGAGAGCGCTCGAGTAACCCGAGAGATCCACGGCTCCGATCACGATTTCATTTGCGCGATTTGCCATCGACCGAACGGGCGTCCATCTTCCGAACCGGTTCCGTGGTCGGTGCAGTTCGTGCCTTCGACAGCGATTTCAATTGCGCGATTTGAAAACCCGCCACGAACGCCGAGGGCGGCGGAACCTCTCTTCCACCGCGCGAATCACGTTTGCGCCGAGGGGTGCGGATCCCGCGTTGCGGGATCCGCCGCGCGAATCCCGTTCGTAGCGTATCGAGACGACGCCTGTGGCAGAAGCATTTGCTATAGCCCGAACGGGCGTCTCTTCCCGGAGAGCGCTCGAGTAACCCGAGAGATCCACGGCTCCGATCACGATTCCATTTGCGCGATTTGCCATGGACCGAACGGGCGTCCATCTTCCGAACTGGTTCCGTGGCCGGTGCAGTTCGTGCCTTCGACAGCGATTTCAATTGCGCGATTTGAAAACCCGCCACGAACGCCGAGGGCGGCGGAACCTCTCTTCCACCGCGCGAATCACGTTTGCGCCGAGGGGTGCGGACCCTCCGATCCGCCGCGCGGATCATGTTCGGAGCGGATCGAGACGACGCCTGTGGCAGAAGCATTTGCTATAGCCCGAACGGGCGTCTCTTCCCGGAGAGCGCTCGAGTAACCCGAGAGATCCACGGCTCCGATCACGATTCCATTTGCGCGATTTGCCATGGACCGAACGGGCGTCCATCTTCCGAACTGGTTCCGTGGCCGGTGCAGTTCGTGCCTTCGACAGCGATTTCAATTGCGCGATTTGAAAACCCGCCACGAACGCCGAGGGCGGCGGAACCTCTCTTCCACCGCGCGAATCACGTTCGCGCCGAGGGGTGCGGATCCTCCGATCCGCCGCGCGAATCTCGTTCGAAGCGTATCGAGACGATGCCTGTGGCAGAAGCATTTGCTATAGCCCGAACGGGCGTCTCTTCCCGGAGAGCGCTCGAGTAACCCGAGAGATCCACGGCTCCGATCACGATTCCATTTGCGCGATTTGCCATGGACCGAACGGGCGTCCATCTTCCGAACTGGTTCCGTGGCCGGTGCAGTTCGTGCCTTCGACAGCGATTTCAATTGCGCGATTTGAAAACCCGCCACGAACGCCGAGGGCGGCGGAACCTCTCTTCCACCGCGCGAATCACGTTTGCGCCGAGGGGTGCGGACCCTCCGATCCGCCGCGCGGATCATGTTCGGAGCGGATCGAGACGACGCTCGTGGCAGAAGCGAAGCCGCACTCGCGAGAAGCCGCTCCGCGAATGACCCCAGGCACGGTCATCGTCGCGGAAGCCACGATCTTCGCGGCGGATCAGAGGATCCGCACCCCCCAATAGAGAACGCACCCCCTCTTGGGAGAACGACGCCGAACGGGTCCCCGCGGCAAGAATCGTTTTTCGAGCCGAAAGAGGGCGAAATCCTTGCCTCACCCGCGCGATATACCCCATATCGAGGATCGACAGCGTCTGACGCGTTGGTTTACACTGCTCAGTCAAATAAGTTCGTCGGTAGGTATCGGTGCAACGCATTTCGAATCACTTACGGATCGCGCTCGCGGCTCTCGTCGTGGCCCTCGCCCCCCTGATTGCATCCGCACAGGTCACCTCCGATCAGGTCCCGCGGCAGCGCACCATTCCGCTTCGCCAGCAGATCGACGACGAGATGTCTCTGAGCCGGCTCCATCTCGGCCCCCTCCGCCTCGAGCCGGAGCTGAACCTGAAAAACTTCGGGTACGACAGCAACGTCTTCGGCACTCCCGAGAACCCCGTCTCCGACTGGACCGCCACAGTATCCGCGGGCGTGAACGGGCTCCTTCCGATCGGCCCTAAGATGTATCTTCGCGGCACGCTCCTCCCGGAGTACACGTGGTTCGCCGACCTCAGGGACCGCCGCAACCTCGGCGGACACTACGACGGGGCGATCCTCGCTCTCTTCAACCGGATGTCCGTCGAAGCCGGAGCCGGCAGCGACGAGGAACTGGCGAACGTCAGCTCCGAGATCCAGCGCCCGGTCGTCTCCAGCACAAGCCGTGTCTACGCAAAGAGCGAGATCGACATCCTCCGGAGGCTCTCCCTCTTCGGCAACTGGGAAGGGCACGATCTCAATTACGATCAGCCGGCCGACGCCGGCGACTCGATCAACGTCTCGCTCCTCGACCGCCGCGACACCGTCGCCCGTGGCGGAATCCGCTACCATTTCCGCCCCTGGTTCGACATTGCCGTCGGCGCCGAAAAGACCCGGGCCGAATTCGACAACCAGCCGGAGCTCCGCGACAACCAGTCGACCGCCACGGTGATCGGAATCCACTACGACCGTCCGCGTTCGTTTCTGGAGCTCTGGGCCGGCCAGCGGAAGGGCGAAGCGCTGAACGGTTCTCAGTTTCCGAGCTACAGCGGAACCACCGGGTCGTATTTCGCGTCGTACTTCCTGCACAGACGGCTGGAGCTGCAGGCCTTCGGGAGCCGTTCGATCGTCCCGGGGCTCTTCGTCGCGAACCCCTACTTCGTCGAGCTCCGCAACGGCGCCGGCATTGCGTCAGCCGTCGGCTCACGGACCACGCTCCGCCTGTACGGTGAGATCGGCACCAACGACTATCCGGTCGAAGTCGTGGTCGGAGGAGAGAACGTGACGAAGCGCGCGGACGACGTGAAGACATACGGAGGAGGATTCTCCTTCCGTCTCTTCCGGACCGTCCACCTCGTCATCGACGCATCCGAATCGAAGTACACGTCCAACATTTCCGGTTTCGACCGCTCCATCTTTCGGGTGACGAGCGGTCTCTCTTTCCGAGGAGACTGATCCTTCATGGCCCTGGTGATCCACCCCCGTCATTCCTTCTTCCGCACGGCTCTGCTCACGCTCGCCGCACTGACCATCCTCGTCCCCTCCTCCCTTCGCGCGCAGGATCCGGGCGAATACCGACTCGGTCCGAAGGATCTGATCGAGATCAAGGTCCTCGAGATCCCGGAGCTGAACATGGACCGCCGCGTCGGTGACGATGGCAACATCGACCTTCCGCTCCTCGGCCAGTTCCCCGTCGCCGGACTCACCGCGAACGAGGTGCGCGACAAGCTCGAGGGGACGTTGCGCGCGAAGTACGTCAACCGTGCGAACGTCTCCGTGATCATCAAGGAGTACGCGAACAAGCCCGTGTCGATCCTCGGTGCCGTCGAGCATCCCGGCTCGCTCACCATCTCCGGTCGCTGGACTCTCCTCCAGGCCATCTCCGCCGCCGGCGGCCTCGCTCAGAATGCAGGCAAGAAGATCTTCGTCATCCGTCAGGGGGCGAAAGGACTCTCCCAGACGCTCGAGATCAACGTCGCCGATCTCTTCACCGGCTCCTCCACCTGGAACATTCCGATCTATCCATCGGATGTCGTGAACATCCCTCCCCGGACGAAGGTGAACGTCTTCGTGCTCGGCGAGGTCCGCACCCCCGGAGCCCTCGAGTTCTCCAGTGACGACCGCCTCACTCTTCTCTCGGTCATCGCGAAGGCGGGCGGGCTTTCCGACCGCGCCTCGAAGCACATCCGGATCAAGCGGCGAGGCCCGGATGGAAAAGACCAGGAGCTGAAGGCAGACTACAACCGGATCGTTTCCGGCCGGGACAAGGATCCCGAGATCAAACCCGACGACGTGGTGATCGTAAAGGCATCGTTCTTCTGATGAGCAAACAGCCCGAATTTTTCGACGACGAGATCCTGGCCGATGAACCCTCGCACGGAGAGGTCCATCTCTCCGAATATTGGAACGTCATCGTCAAGCGCCGCCGCCTGATCACCCTCGCGGTTCTGGTCGCGGTGGTCGTCGCTGCGGTCGTCTCCCTGATGACCACTCCCCTCTACAAGGCGAATGCGACGCTCAGTGTGAGTCCCGAATCCGCGACGCCGTTCGACATCGCCATGACGCAGCCCGTCTTCGAACGCTACAACCCGGAGTTCCTCGCGACTCAGACCCGGCTGATCCGGAGCCGCCAGATCGCCGAGCGCGTGGTCGACCGGCTCAAGCTCACCGAAAACCCGGAGTTCTTCGAGAAGAAGAGCGGCGCGTTCCAGAGTGCGGGCGAGAGCGATCCCGACTCCGCCACCAGCGACCGGATCGTCGCCGCCATCCGCGTCCAGAACGGGATCGAGACCACGCCGGTTCGTGGCACCGATCTGGTCGAGCTCTCCTTCACCTCCACCTCTCCGAAGCTCGCCGCAGAAGTGGCGAACGCAGTTGCCGAGTCGTACATCGAATGGAGTCTCGAAACGAAGTACGGCGCGCTCGGACAGGCCTCGCGGTTCCTCTCCGGACAGATCGAGCAGCTCAAGGCCGAGCTCGACGACAAGGAGAAGAAGCTCCAGGCATATTCGCAGCGGACGGACATCGTCTCCGTCGATCCCACCACCAACATCACGCTCCAGAAGCTCGAGTCGCTCAACAAGGACTACGCCGCCGCCGTTGCGGATCGCGTCGACAAGGAAGCCCATTTCTACCAGCTCCAGAACGCGAAGCCCGAATCCATCGCCGACTCCCTCTCCAGCGGTCTGGTCGCACAGCTCCGGAACGATCAGGCGAAGCTCGAGCGCGACTACGCCGAGAAGCTGAACCTCTTCAAGCCCGAGTGGCCGGCGATGCAGCAGCTCAAGGCGCAGATCGACAAGGGGCGGCAGAACCTCGAAGAGGTGATGCAGGAGACCATCGCGAAGGCGCGCGACGTCGCGCGGAACGACTATCTCACCGCTCGCCGGCGGGAAGAGAATCTGAAGGCCGTCCTGCAGGGGCAGAAGACCGAGGCGATGGCGCTCAACAGCAACGCCGTCGAGTACAACAACCTCAAAACCGAGGTGGAGACGAAACGCGCGCTTCTCGATCTCCTCCTCAAGCGTCAGGCCGAGACGGAGATCAACTCGCGTCTCCGCGGCGAGCGCGTCTCGAACATCAGAGTCGTCGATCGGGCACTCCCTCCGACCGTCCGCTTCCGTCCGAGCTATCGCCGCAACGGCATGCTCGCGCTCTTCCTCGGCGCGCTCGCCGGACTCGGACTCGCGTTTCTCCTCGAGTATCTCGACCGCAGCATCCGCACCCCGGAACAGATCGAGTCGATCCTCCGTCTTCCGCCACTCGGGATCATCCCTGCCGTCGGCGAAGTCGAACGGCAAAGGTTATGGCTACGGCTACGGGAAGTACTTCGGAAAGCGGAAGAGCGAAGCAGGGTCCGAAGGCCGCCGGGCGAGGACGCCGGAGTCGTCGAGCTTCTTCCGCACACGCACCCTCGCGCGGTCGTCGCCGAGGCGTATCGCGCGTTCCGCGCCTCCCTCCTTCTCTCGCGCGCCGGCGGGCTGAAGTCGATGGTCATCTCCTCGACTCTTCCCGGCGAAGGAAAGTCCGCCACCGCGGTCAACCTTGCCGCGGTGCTCGGACAGCTCGGGAAGAAAGTCCTTCTCATCGACGCGGACCTCCACAAGCCGCGTCATACACGAGATCCTCAAGATGTCCAACCGGCAGGGACTGACGTCCATCCTGGCGATGAACGCGAAAGCCGGCAGAGATCATCCAGCAGACGCAGATCCCGGCAGTCTGGGTCGTTCCCGCCGGACCCAACTCACCCAACCCTTCCGGCCTCCTCGCCTCCGACGCGATGAAGCGATTCCTCGAGTTCGCGTTCGAGAACTTCGACTACGTCCTCCTCGACACCCCTCCGCTCTCCCTCGTCGCCGACGCGATGGTCCTCGGCGCCGCGACCGACGGACTTGTGCTCACCATCCACGGCGGCAAGACCCCGCGCGAGCAGATCCTCCGCGTCCGCGACATGCTCCAGCGCGGCAACGTCCGAATCCTCGGCGTCCTCCTCAACAACCTCCGCGAAGACGCCGGCGGCTATGGCCAGTACTACTACTACGGCTATTCGTACGGCTACGACAGGAAAGCATCTGGTATCTGAAACCCATCGAGGATCGAGGATCTGAAAGGCATCGAGGATCGAGGATCTGAAAGGCATCGGGGGGACAGCCCGTAGGGGCGATTGACCATAGCCCAGGACGCAGTCCTGGGGTGGCTTGTCGGTAACCTGACCGCTTGCGAGAGGAAATGGACTGACGTGGATCGACGAGAGCTGGAGGAGCGAACCAGAAGCTTCGCATTGAACGTGATCGAGCTCTCGAACGGACTCCCTCGCACAATGGCAGCGGAGGTGATCGCCCGGCAGCTGGTGCGATCCGGAACATCAGTTGGTGCCAATTACCGCGAAGCGGGACGCGCCGAATCCCGGAATGATTTCATTCACAAGATCGCCATCGCGACCAAAGAGCTTTCGGAGACGATCTACTGGCTCGAGCTCCTCCTGGGCTCCGGTACGATATCGCCCGGGAAATACGAGACTCTCTCGAAAGAGGCAGAGGAACTGCTACGGATCCTGACGGCAAGCGGACGAACCGCAAAAGAGAACCGGAGGAAGACCCAGCTCGAGATCCGTGAATCCGCTCCACCCTCAGATTCCACGAACGATGATCTCTGGTGAACCAGACAGCTATCAGGACCCGACATAATGGCCTACCAGACGCTGCCCTCGGCAATCGCGGATCTCTGTCAATCCTCGAATTTTGATTCTCGGTGCCTTTCAGATCCACGATTCTCGATGCCTTTCAGATCCACGATCCACGATCCGCGATCCGCGATGCCTTTCAGATGATAGATGTTCATTTCCACTGTCTTCCCTTCATCGACGACGGCCCTGACGAATGGGACGAGGCGGTGGAGCTCTGCCAGCGGGCGGGGGAGGAAGGCACCGAGGCGATCGTGGCCACCCCGCACGTGCTGCGCGACCCGTGGATCAACGACGATCCGCTCGCACGCGACGAGATGGTGATGAAGCTCAACACGCTTCTCGGCGGGAAGCCCGCCATCCTTCCGGGTTGCGAATTCTTCTACTCCTCCGACGCTCTCGAGCTGTGGGAGAAGAAGGACCGCAGTCCTCTCACGGGACTCAACCGCAATGGCTATCTCCTCGTCGAGTTCCCCTCGGTGCTCGTCCCGTCGACCGCGGAAACGGTCTTCCACGAATTCGTCGTGCAGGGCGTGCATCCCGTCATCGCGCATCCCGAGCGGAACCTCGTCTTCGTGCAGGAGCCGGAGAAACTCGAGCGGCTGATCGAGCTCGGCGCTCTCGTGCAGATCACCGCCGGGAGCTTTCTGGGCGAGTTCGGCCCGCGCGCCCTCGAAGCCGCGGAAGTCGTTCGTCGACCGCGGCCTGGTGCACCTCGTCGCCTCCGACGCACACAACCTCCGCAAGCGCCCCCCGCGCCTCCGCGCCGCACACGACCACATCGCCCACCAGTGGGGCGACGACGTCGCCGAGCGGCTGTGCATCCGGAATCCGCGCGAAATCGTCCGATTTGCTATGGAGTGAGCGGGCGTCTCTCGTTTCGATTTGCTATGGATTGAACCGGTGTCTTTCTCGGGGGCGAGCGTGGCAACTCGAGCGATCCACGACTCCGAGGACGTTCCTATTTGCTATGGATTGAAGGAGCGTCTCTTCTCGGGAGCGAGCGTCGCAACCCGAGCGATCGCCGGCTCCGAGGACGATTTCATTTGCGCGATTTGCCATAGATCGATCGAGCGTCTCTTCCCTGATCCAGTACCGTCATCCGGAGGAGCACCGACTCCGACAGCGATTTCAATTGCGCGATTTAAAGCCCGCTGATGAACGGGCGTCGCTCTTCCGAACCGGTTTCGTGCGCGGGGTGATTCGTGGCTTCGACAGCTTCTTGATTTGCTATGGATTGAACCGGTGTCTTTCTCGGGGGCGAGCGTGGCAACTCGAGCGATCCACGACTCCGAGGACGTTCCTATTTGCTATGGATTGAAGGAGCATCTCTTCTCGGGAGCGAGCGTCGCAACCCGAGCGATCGCCGGCTCCGAGGACGATTTCATTTGCGCGATTTGCCATAGGTCGATCGAGCGTCTCTTCCCTGATCCAGTACCGTCATCCGGAGGAGCACCGACTCCGACAGCGATTTCAATTGCGCGATTTAAAGCCCGCTGATGAACGGGCGTCGCTCTTCCGAACCGGTTTCGTGCGCGGGGTGATTCGTGGCTTCGACAGCTTCTTGATTTGCTATGGCTTGAACGGGTGTCTCTTCTGGGGCGAGCGTGGCAACTCGCTGCATCCACGCCTCCGAGGACGATTTCAATTGCGCGATTTGCCATAGGTCGATCGAGCGTCTCTTCCCTGATCCAGTACCGTCATCCGGAGGAGCACCGACTCCGACAGCGATTTCATTTGCGCGATTCAAAACCCCGTCGCCGCTTCTAAATCGCGCAAATGAAATCACTCCCGAAGCCGATGCTCGAACCTTCGGCGCCGCCCGTTCCTGAGATGAGCGCCCGCTCGATCCATAGCAAATCGCGCAAATGAAATCGTGTTCAAGCGCGACCAGCCCGTCCATCCAAAATCGCTGCCGAGAAGACGTCCGCGCGTCCATGGCAAATCGGTCCCGCGCCCCCAGCAAATACCTGCCTACCCGGCCACGCCGCGAGAGCTCTTCTCGCTCTGCAATCGTCTCCGAGCGGTGATACAGGCGCGGCTGAAGATCCGGAGCAGTTGATCGCTTTCCTCTCGCAGAGGTTCGGCGTGACGAGGGTCGAGACTGCCCGATTCGTCGATGACCTCGAGCCAGTAAGTCGTTTCCGAGGCTTCCTTCTCGACGATTGAAAGCTTGTGCACGAAGTCCGCGAGAGACTCGGCGCGGTTCGCCTCGCGGTAGTTCGCTCCGATCGATCCGGCCGAACGGAGAAGCTGCTTTCCGAGTGCATACCGCACTTCGCGAGGTTCAATCCGAGGGAGAGCTCGAATGATCGCGATGGCGAAACACTTCGTTCGCCGTTCGAGTTCCGCCTTATTCACGCCTCGAGCCTCCCTCGGCGCCACGGAAAAGTCAACTCCGCTCCGTCCGGACGGCACTCCCTCCCCGGAACGAACGGCATGGACGGAGCGAGCCGCGACTCCGAGGACGATCCTATTTGCTATGGATTGAGCCGGTGTCTTTACTCGGGGGCGAGCGTGGCAACCCGCACCATCCGCGGCTCCGAGGACGATTTCATTTGCGCGATTTGCCATGGCTCGATCGGGCGTCTTCTCCCTGAACCGGCGCCGTGGCCCGAGCGATCGGCGACTCCGACGACGATTTCAATTGCGCGATTTGAAAACCCGCCGCCGTTTCTAAATCGCGCAAACGAAATCGCATTCAAGCGCGGCCCGTCCGTCCGGCTCAAATCGCCGCCGAGAAGACGTCCGCGCGTCCATGGCAAATCGCGCAAATGAAATCGCGTTACCCCGCTGCCCGTCCGTCCATCCGAGATCGCCGGCCGAAGAGACACCCGTCCGTTCATAGCAAATCCGTCCCTGCCTCTAAATCGCGCAAATGAAATCACTCCCGAAGCCGATGTTCGAACCGTCCGCGCCGCCCGTTCCTGAGATGAGCGCCCGCTCCGTCCATGGCAAATCGCGCAAATGAAATCGTGTTCAAGCGCGACCCATCCGTCCGCCCCAAATCGCTGCCGACAAGACGCCAGTGCCGTCCATAGCAAATCCGTCCCCCGTCCCCCGGTGCTTTTAAATCGCGCAAATGAAATCGTGTTACCCCGCCGCCCGTCCGTCCATCCGAGATCGCGGCCGAGGAGACGGCGGTCCGTTCCATGGCAAATCGCGCAAATGAAATCGCGTTCGAGCGCAGCCCGTCGGTCCACCACGAATGGTCCGCCGAGGAGACACCCGCGCGTCCATAGCAAATCGGCCCCTCCCCCGTCCGTCCATCCGAGATCGCCGGCCGAAGAGACACCCGTCCGTTCATAGCAAATCCGTCCCTGCCTCTAAATCGCGCAAATGAAATCACTCCCGAAGCCGATGTTCGAACCGTCCGCGCCGCCCGTTCCTGAGATGAGCGCCCGCTCGATCCATAGCAAATCGCGCAAATGAAATCGTGTTCAAGCGCGACCCATCCGTCCGCCCCAAATCGCTGCCGACAAGACGCCAGTGCCTCCATAGCAAATCCGTCCCGCGTCCCCCGGTGCTTTTAAATCGCGCAAATGAAATCGTGTTACCCCGCCGCCTGTCCGTCCATCCGAGATCGCGGCCGAGGAGACGGCGGTCCGTTCCATGGCAAATCGCGCAAATGAAATCGTGTTCGCGCGCAGTCCGTCGGTCCACCACGAATGGTCCGCCGAGGAGACACCCGCGCGTCCATAGCAAATCCGTCCCTCCCCCGTCCGTCCATCCGAGATCGCCGGCCGAAGAGACACCCGTCCGTTCATAGCAAATCCGTCCCTGCCTCTAAATCGCGCAAATGAAATCACTCCCGAAGCCGCTGCTCGAACCGTCCGCGCCGCCCGTTCCTGAGATAAGCGCCCGCTCGATCCATAGCAAATCGCGCAAATGAAATCGTGTTCAAGCGCGACCCATCCGTCCGCCCCAAATCGCTGCCGACAAGACGCCAGTGCCTCCATAGCAAATCCGTCCCCTCCCCGCCTCTCTCCCGAAATCAAATATAATCTCTCCACCACCATGTCCCGTCCTCTCGCACTCGCACTCGCGGCTCTCTCGTTCGCACTTGCCGCTCTCGCCGCGTGGAACTGGGTTGCCGATCGCCGCGAGCGCGCGCCGGTCGACGCGTTCATGCGTCGCTACACCATGCGCGAGCGCCGTCCGCTCGACGCCCGTACCGCCGACGTCGCGCGCGCCCCCGACGTCGCTGCGTACGACGTTGCCGATGCCGCGGTCAGCGACGTTGTCGGCACGGTCCGTTTCGACGACGGCGAGAGCGCGACGCGCGAGCTCTGGCTCGACGCAGTGACGCACTTCGACGACGAGCTCCGCGACGCGCGCGACCTGATGTTCCGCGCGGTTGCGGTGCGCCCCGGATGGGCATACCACCAGGCGATGCTCGCCAAGCTCACGTACCTCGGCGAGCGCCGCCACTCCAGCCCTGCGCTCACCGAGCATGCGGAGCTCTGGGTGGAGCCTCTCCGCACCGCCACCGCCGCTGCTCCGGGCGATGACGCCCTCGCGGGGTTTCTCGCCGGCGCGTATCTCGATACCTGGGGTCAGGTCTCCACAGTGCGGCCGGAAGACGCGAAGGCAGCGATCCGGAGAGCCTTCCTGGATCCCGGGTTCGTCCGCAACGACTGGATCGCAGCCGCCGGAGCGCTCGGGCCGGCGGAGGCCGCCGAGCTCCTTCCCGACGATTCGTCCTCGCTGCGCGCCGCGCTCGCCGCGATGGCCACCACTCCCGACGTCGACACCACTGCGACCCTCTACGCCCGCTGGCGCAAGGCCGAATGGTCCGCGCGCGTCCGGGACCTCGCCGAGCTCGAGAAACTGACGAAGCTTCACGACTGGTCGACGCTCGCCGGGCGGTGTGCGGCGTGGATCCGGAGCCATCCGCCGGAAGACTTCGACGACCCTGCCGGACGCGCGCAGGTGGTGCGTGTCCTCGAGCTCTGGCCCGCCGCAGTCGGCGGCGCGTGGAACCGCGATCCTCGGGGTGACGCGATCCGCTACTTCCTCGATGGGCGGACCGGGTCGATCGACCCCGCGGTGCTCGGTCGGGTGACCGCGAATCTCCACGGTGTGCCGGACGACATGCGCGCGCGTGCCGCGGCGCTCACCGGCGATCAGTGGGAGCTCGCGCGCCTGGTGCGGATGGGGGAGGGAGCGCACGTCTTCGAGTGGACTCCCGTCTTCATCGATGCCGCGCAGAGCGCGTTGCAGAGCCACGAGCCGGAGAAGGCGCGCAGCGCGCTCGACTCGATCTCCGCCGCGGCGCGGGACGAGTGCAACGTCCTCCTTCTCCGCCGCCGGCTCGCCGCGCTCCCCGGCGCGGGCGGCGATCGCAGCGACATCGACTTCCTCCTCCAGCAGTCGACCTCCGATTACTACGGAGAAGGATCATGGTCCAACGGGATGCTCTCGCTCTGCGTCGATCCGGCGCGGGTCGCCGGCCGCTCGCTGTCGGTCGAGCTCGACGCCTCCGCCCCCGCCCTGGTGCGCTACGGCTGGGACGGAGGCGAGCTCGGAACGGCGCTGATCCACTCCTCCGCGCGGATCCACATCCCGCTCGGCCATCTATCCGGCCGCCACATCCTGCAGCTCGAACCGATCGCCGGCGGCCCCGTTCACCCTTCGGCCGCGATCATCGAATAGACTGCGACCTTACCCATTTTCTCAAGGTGAGCGGCGCAACCGGAGAAAGCCCTGGCTCCGATGACGTTTTGATTTGCTATGGGTTGAACCGGTGTCTTCTCCCGGACACCTTACTCATGGCCGCACCATCCGCGGCTCCGAGGACGTTCCCATTTGCTATAGGTTGAACCGGTGTCTTCTCTCGGGACGAGCGTGGCAACTCGCACCATCCGCGACTCCGAAGACGATTTCATTTGCGCGATTTGCTATAGCTCGATCGGACGTCTCCTCCCTGAACCGGCGCCGAGGACCGAGAGCTCTGCGGCTCCGAAGATGATTTCAATTGCGCGATTTGAAAACCCGCCGCCGTTTCTAAATCGCGCAAATGAAATCGCTCCCGAAGCCGCTGCTCGAACCGTCCGCGCCGCCCGTTCCTGAGATGAGCGCACGATCCATCGATGGCAAATCGCGCAAATGAAATCGCGTTCGAGCGCCGCCCGTCGGTTCACCACGAATGGTCCGCCGAGAAGACGCCCGTCCGTCGATAGCAAATCGGTCCCGCGCCCACCCGTCCATAGCAAATCGGTCCCCCGTCCCCCGGTGCTTCTAAATCGCGCAAATGAAATCACTCCCGAAGCCGCTGCTCGAACCGTCCGCGCCGCCCGTTCCTGAGGTGAGCGCCCGCTCCGTCCATGGCAAATCGCGCAAATGAAATCGCGTTCGAGCGCCGCCCGTCGGTTCACCACGAATGGTCCGCCGAGAAGACGCCCGTCCGTCGATAGCAAATCCGTCCCGCGTCCGCCCGTCCATAGCAAATCGGTCCCCCGTCCCCCGGTGCTTCTAAATCGCGCAAATGAAATCGCTCCCGAAGCCGCTGCTCGAACCGTCCGCGCCGCCCGACCATGAGATGAGCGCCCGCTCGGGCCAGAGCAAATCGCGCAAATGAAATCACCCCGGAGCCACTCATCGTCCTGGTCGCGCCGCACGTCCCGAAGAAGACACTCTCCCGACAATGAGCAAATCCCCCGGTGCTTCTAAATCGCGCAAATGAAATCACTCCCGAAGCCGCTGCTCGAACCGTCCGCGCCGCCCGTTCCTGAGGTGAGCGCCCGCTCCGTCCATGGCAAATCGCGCAAATGAAATCGTGTTCGCGCGCAGTCCGTCCGTCCGCCCCAAATCGCGGCCGAGGAGACACCCGCGCGTCCATAGCAAATCCGTCCCCCCTCCCCCGGTGCTTTTAAATCGCGCAAATGAAATCGTGTTACCCCGCCGCCCGTCCGTCCATCCGAGATCGCGGCCGAGGAGACGGCGGTCCGTCCATGGCAAATCGCGCAAATGAAATCGCGTTCGAGCGCAGCCCGTCGGTCCACCACGAATGGTCCGCCGAGGAGACACCCGCGCGTCCATAGCAAATCGGCCCCGCGCCCATCCGTCCATAGCAAATCGGTCCCGCGTCCGCGCGTCCATAGCAAATCCGTCCCCCGTCCCCCGGTGCTTCTAAATCGCGCAAATGAAATCACTCCCGAAGCCGCTGCTCGAACCGTCCGCGCCGCCCGTTCCTGAGGTGAGCGCCCGCTCCGTCCATGGCAAATCGCGCAAATGAAATCGTGTTCGCGCGCAGTCCGTCCGTCCGCCCCAAATCGCGGCCGAGGAGACACCCGCGCGTCCATAGCAAATCCGTCCCCCCTCCCCCCCTCCTCTAGCAAATCCGCAGCGCCTCAGTTATTATTACCCCCACACGTACCGTAATTGACCCGGTCGACTCGAATAAGATACTGCGGCAAAAGAGTTTTAGCTCCCGATGCCCCTCCTCAAGCGCGAAGCGGATCTTCACCCGGCGGAGCTGTTCGAGCTCCCCCTCGACGAGCACCCCTGGTGGATCGTCTACGTCCGCAGCCGCCAGGAGAAATCGCTCGCCCGGCACCTCGAGCGATCCGGCGTCCCGTTCTACCTCCCGCAGGTGGAGAAGCGGATGCGCCGCCAGGGGAGAACCTACTTTTCCTACCACCCGCTCTTCTCCGGATACCTCTTCCTCCGTCCCCGTCAGGAGCAGCGCCTGACCGTCTGGCAGACCAGGCTCCTGGTCAACACCATCGACGTGGTCGACCAGCAGCTCCTCGGCGGCGAGCTCGCGCAGCTCCACGCCCTCGAGCAGCAGGGGGCGACGCTCGTTCCCCATCCCTGGATCGGTCCGGGCGACGAAGTGAAGATCACCGACGGAGCCTTCCAGGGCTACCGCGGTCTCGTCATCCGCGAGAAAGGGCAGACGCGTCTCGTCGTCTCCGTGACCATGCTGCAGAAATCCATCGCGGTCGAATTCGAGCGCGACATCCTCGCGCCCGCGAGGCCTGCGCCGAAAACTTACGCCATGGGAGGACGCTAGATACCCCATTTGGTGGACGCGCTCTCGAGTGAACTCTGCTATTAAGATACCTCGAATTTGGAATCTCGAATTTCGAGTTTGACCCGGAGACGCGAACACGAGCGCCGCAAGGCGCGAAGAGGAGCGCGGAGCTGCACTCCGCCGCGCAAATCGAGGCCAAAACGCATCGAGAGCAAGCCATAACATAGAAGCGCAGCCGTCCCCCGAGGGGTGCGGATCCTCCGATCCGCCGCGAAGATCGAGTTTGAAACGGATCGAGACGAAGCAGTGAGTTAGAAGCGCAGCAAAATCGAAATTCAGTTCTTCCCGGCGGTCGCCGGGACGCAGCAACGCAGCACCCCGGTCCAGATCGATTTTGAAGCACCAGAAGTCCACTTCGCCCTCTCGGCGGTGACAGCGATGTACACCGAAGGGGGCGGAGCCCGCCCGGCCCGTTTCCGATGATCCGGGCTGGCGCTGCGCCAGTCACTCCGGAGTGGAGGGGCGAAGCAGAAGAGCATTTGCGCGAATTGCGCGATTTAGACCCCCGTGCCTTTCAAATCGCGCAAATGAAATCGTCCCGAAGCCACGCATCGTCCTGAGCGCGCCGTCCTTCCCGAAGAAGACACTCGCCCAACAATGAGCAAATGCCCATGCCCGACCTCTTCACACCCCGTCCGGTCACGCGCGTCGACAAGCCGTGGGGCTACGAGCTCCTCTTCGCGCGGACCGACGCGTACGTCGGAAAGATCATCCACGTGAACGCCGGGGAGAGTCTCTCGCTCCAGTACCACGTGCAGAAGGAAGAGACGCTCTACCTCGTCACCGGCCTGGTTCGCCTGACCCTCGGGAGGGACGGCCGCGAGGAAGTGAAGGAGATGAAGCCCGGCGAGGCGTACCACATCCCCCCGGGACTCATCCACCGCATCGAAGCCGTCGTCGACGCCGACATCGCGGAAGTCTCCACCACCCAGCTCGACGACGTGGTGCGTCTCGAAGACCGGTACGGGCGGAAGGGAACGAGCGCACCGTGAGAAGCGATTTGCTCCGATCGGGTCGCTCGCTCATTCCCAATTCGACCCGGGCGACCGTGCCGGTGGCGGCTCCGATGGCGATTTCATTTGCTACGAACGGACGAGCACTTCCTGTCGAGACGCTTGCGGATGGAGCCGCGCTCTCTGCATCGACGCGATCTCATTTGCGCGAATTGCGCGATTTAGACCCCCGTGCTTTTCAAATCGCGCAAATGAAATCATCATCGAAGCCGCTGCTCGAACCGCCTGCGCCGCCCGACCATGAGATGAGCGCCCGCTCGGCCCAGAGCAAATCGCGCAAATGAAATCGCCCCGAAGCCACTCATCGTCCTGAACGCGCCGTCCGTCCCGAAGAAGACACCCTCCCGACAATGAGCAAATCCCCCCGTGCTTTTCAAATCGCGCAAATGAAATCATCATCGAAGCCGCTGCTCGAACCGCCCGCGCCGCCCGACCATGAGAGGAGCGCCCGCTCGGGCCAGAGCAAATCGCGCAAATGAAATCACCCCGGAGCCACTCGTCGTCCTGAACGCGCCGTCCGTCCCGAAGAAGACACCCTCCCGACAATGAGCAAATCCCCCCGTGCTTTTCAAATCGCGCAAATGAAATCATCATCGAAGCCGCTGCTCGCACCGCCCGCGCCGCCCGACCATGAGATGAACGCCCGCTCGGCCCAGAGCAAATCGCGCAAATGAAATCGCGCCCGAAGCCACTCATCGTCCTGAACGCGCCGTCCGTCCCGAAGAAGACACCCGCCCGACAATGAGCAAATCCCCCCCGTGCCTTTCAAATCGCGCAAATGAAATCCTCACCGAAGCCGCTCCCCGAACCGCCCGCGCCGCCCGCCCATGAGATGAGCGCCCGCTCGGCCCAGAGCAAATCGCGCAAATGAAATCGCCTCGAAGCCACTCATCGCCTGAACACGCCGCACCTCCCGAAGAAGACACTCTCCGGTCAATGAGCAAATGCTCCCGTGCTTTTCAAATCGCGCAAATGAGATCGTCCTCGAAGCCGCAGCCCGAACCGCCCGCGCCGCCCGCCCATGAGATGAGCGCCCGCTCGGCCCAGAGCAAATCGCGCAAATGAAATCACCCCGAAGGCACGACTCGCCCTGAACGCGCCGTCCGTCCCGAAGAAGACACTCACTCAACACATAGCAAATCCGTCCGTCCGTCCCGAAGAACACATTCGCCCAAGTTGGAGCAAATCTCTAGAGATCGAGCAAATCACGCAATGACCACAACCCTCCTCCCCGCCACCACCCTCGCCCGGAAAATCTCCTCCCGGACCGCCACGGTCGGTGTCATCGGCCTCGGCTACGTCGGGCTGCCGCTCGCGCTCCTGTTTCGTGAGAGCGGATTCCCGGTCACCGGTTTCGACGTCGACCCGGAGAAGGTCGAGGCGTTGCGGGGGGGGCGGTCGTACATCAGGCACATCGGCCCGGAGCGGGTGGCGAAGGCGTTCATGGCCGAGGACGGAGTGGAGAAGATGGACGCGACGACCGACTTCGCGCAACTCGCCGGCTGCGACGCGATCATCGTCTGCGTCCCCACGCCCCTCGGCGTGCACCGTGACCCCGACCTCTCGTACATCCGGATGACCGCGGACGAGATCGCGAAGTTCCTCCGTCCGGGACAGCTGGTGGTTCTCGAGTCGACCACGTACCCCGGTACCACGCGCGAGGAGCTCCTCCCGCGGTTCGAGGCGAAGGGGCTGAAGTGTGGTGAGGACTTCTTCCTCGCGTTCTCGCCCGAGCGCGAGGACCCGGGCAACCCGCACTTCGACACCAAGAGCATCCCGAAGGTCGTCGGAGGGATGGACGAAGCGTCGCAGACGCTCGCCGTCGCGCTGTACGGCTCGGCGGTGGACGAGGTCGTGGCGGTGTCGTCACCGGAAGTCGCGGAGTCGGCCAAGCTCCTGGAGAACATCTTCCGCGCGGTGAACATCGCGCTGGTCAACGAGATGAAGGTGGTGCTCGACCGGATGGGGATCGACGTGTGGGAAGTGATCGAAGCGGCGAAGACGAAGCCGTTCGGCTTCATGCCGTTCTACCCCGGGCCGGGCCTTGGCGGTCACTGCATCCCGCTCGATCCGTTCTATCTCTCGTGGAAAGCGGCGGAGCACGGAGTGTGGGCGAAGTTCATCGAGCTGGCGGGGGAGGTGAACACCTCCATGCCGCGCTACGTGGTGGAGAAGACGGTGGAAGCGCTGAACGAGGAGGGGAAGTCGATCCGGGGCGCGAAGGTCTGCGTGCTCGGTCTCTCGTACAAGGCGGACATCGACGACGACCGGGAGAGCCCGTCGTTCGAGCTGATCGAGCTCTTCGAGAAGAGGGGCGCGGAAGTCAGCTACTGCGACCCGCACATCCCTGTCGCGCGGCCGGGAAGAAAGCACGACGTCGGCCTCGAGTCGGTTCCCTGCACTCCCGAATCGCTGGGCACCTTCGACGCGCTCGTCCTCTCGACCGCGCACAGCCAGTTCCGCGAAGCGGCGCTCTACGCAAACGCGCGCCTCGTCGTCGACACCAGGAACGCGGTCGGGGCGGGCGTTGCGGCGCGGGTCGTGAAAGCATGAGAAGAGATTTGCTATGGTCTGATCGCTCGCTCATTCCCGGTTCGACCCGCGCGACCGCGCCGGCGCCGGCTTCGACGCCGATTCCATTTGCTACGAACGGACGAGCACTTCCCGTCGAGACGCTCGCGGATGGAGCCGCGCTCTCTGCATCGACGCGATTTCATTTGCGCGAATCGCGCGATTTAGACCCCCCGTGCCCTAAATCGCGCAAATGAAATCGCCACGAAGCCACTCATCGTCCTGATCGCGCCGCACGTCTCGAAGAAGACAGTCGCCCGTCAATGAGCAAATCCGTCTCGTCCCGAAGAAGACACTCTCCGGTCAATGAGCAAATCCGTCTCGTGGTGCTTTTCAAATCGCGCAAATGAAATCATCGTCGAAGCCCGTGCCCGAACCGCCCGCGCCGCCCGCCCATGAGATGAGCGCCCGCTCGGGCCAGAGCAAATCGCGCAAATGAAATCGCCCCGAAGCCACTCATCGTCCTGATCGCGCCGCACGTCCCGAAGAAGACACTCTCCGGTCAATGAGCAAATCCGTCTCGTGGTGCTTTTCAAATCGCGCAAATGAAATCATCGTCGAAGCCCGTGCCCGAACCGCCCGCGCCGCCCGACCATGAGATGAACGCCCGCTCGCCCCATAGCAAATCGCGCAAATGAAATCGCCCCGGAGCCACTCATCGTCCTGAACGCGCCGTCCGTCCCGAAGAAGACACCCGCCCGACAATGAGCAAATGCCCCTCGTGCTTTTCAAATCGCGCAAATGAAATCATCATCGAAGCCGCTGCCCGAACCGCCCGCGCCGCCCGCCCATGAGATGAGCGCCCGCTCGGCCCAGAGCAAATCGCGCAAATGAAATCGCGCCCGAAGCCACTCATCGACCTGAACACGCCGCACGTCTCGAAGAAGACAATCGCCCGTCAATGAGCAAATCCCCCTCGTGCCTTTCAAATCGCGCAAATGAAATCATCATCGAAGCCGCTGCTCGAACCGCCCGCGCCGCCCGCCCATGAGATGAGCGCCCATTCCCTTCAGAGCAAATCGCGCAAATGAAATCGCGCCCGAAGCCACTCATCGTCCTGATCGCGCCGCACGTCTCGAAGAAGACAATCGCCCGTCAATGAGCAAATCCGTCTCGTGCGGCCTTTCAAATCGCGCAAATGAAATCATCATCGAAGCCGCTGCCCGAACCGCCCGCGCCGCCCGCCCATGAGATGAGCGCCCGCTCGGCCCATAGCAAATCGCGCAAATGAAATCGCCCCGAAGCCACTCTTCGCCCTGAACGCGCCGTCCGTCCCGAAGAAGACACTCACTCAACACATAGCAAATCCGTCTCGTGGTGCTTTTCAAATCGCGCAAATGAAATCATCGTCGAAGCCGCTGCTCGGACCGTCCGCGCCGCCCACTCATGAGATGAGCGCCCGCTCGGGCCAGAGCAAATCGCGCAAATGAAATCGCCCCGAAGCCACTCATCGTCCTGATCGCGCCGCACGTCCCGAAGAAGACAATCGCCCGTCAATGAGCAAATCCGTCCGTCCCGAAGAAGACACTCGCCCGAGAATGACCAAATGAAAAAAAAGGCGCTAATCACCGGCATCACCGGCCAGGATGGATCCTACCTAGCGGAGCTGCTCCTGGCGCACGACTACGAGGTCCACGGTATCGTGCGGCGCTCGTCGTCGTTCAACACCGACCGGATCGAGCACCTCTACCAGGACCCGCACGAGGAGGAGCGGCGGCTGATCCTCCACTACGGAGATCTGAACGACGCGTCGTCGTTGAACCGGATCCTCCGCGTGGCCCAACCCGACGAGATCTACAACCTCGGCGCGCAGAGCCACGTGAAGGTCTCCTTCGACACCCCGGAGTACACGGGAGAGGTCACCGGGCTCGGCTCGACGCGTCTCCTCGAAGCGATCCGGGAGCTGGAGATGCGGCCGCGGATCTACCAGGCCTCGTCGTCGGAGATGTTCGGGAAAGTCGCGAGCTCGCCGCAGAACGAAGCGACGCCGTTCTATCCCCGCAGCCCGTACGGCTGTGCGAAGGTCTACGCGTTCTGGCTGACGGTGAACTACCGCGAAGCGTACGGGCTCTACGCGTGCAACGGGATCCTCTTCAACCACGAGTCGCCGCGGCGGGGCGAGACGTTCGTCTCGCGAAAGATCACCCGGGCGGTGGGGCGGATCGCGCTCGGCACGCAGGAGCGGTTGTACCTCGGCAACCTCGAGGCGAAGCGCGACTGGGGATACGCGAAGGATTACGTCGAAGCGATGTGGCGGATGCTGCAGCAGGAGGAGCCGGACGACTACGTGATCGCGAGCGGCGAGACGCACACCGTGCGTGAGTTCTGCGAGCTCGCGTTCGCGCGGGCGGGAATCCCGATCGAGTGGAAGGGGAAGGGGCTGCACGAGACGGGCGTCGACGCGAAGACGGGCGCGGTACGCGTCGAGATCGACCCCCGCTACCTCCGTCCCACGGAGGTCGACCTCCTCCTCGGCGATGCGACGAAGGCGAAGGAAAAGCTCGGCTGGAGCTGCCGGGTGAGCTTCCCCCAGCTCGTCGACATGATGGTCGACAGCGACATGGAGATGGCGAAGAGAGAGGCGAGGGCGAATGGGGTGACTGCGTGAGGGGATTTGCGCCAATCGCGCAAATGAAATCGTTCTTCAACGCGACGAGCACACCCGTCACCATTCTCGCTCTCTAAATCGACACAGAAGCAACCACCCGCAAATCGCGCAAATTCTTTATGTGTGGCATCTTCGGATACGTAGGCAACCCTGATCGCGCGGACGCGATCGATCTCGACGTGGCGATCGAGGCGTTGCGTCACCGCGGTCCGGATGGCGACGGGAAGTTTCGCGCGCGCAAGGGCGACGTCGCCGTCGCGATGGCGCACACCCGTCTCGCGATCATCGATCTCTCGCCTCTCGCGAAGCAGCCGATGACGACCGAAGACGGGCGGTACACGCTGACCTACAACGGCGAGGTCTACAACTTCCGCGAGATCAGGCGTGAGCTCGAATCGCTTGGTCATTCCTTCCGTTCCCACAGCGACTCGGAAGTGGTGCTGAAGTCGTACGTCGAGTGGGGAAAGCGCTGCGTGGAGCATTTCCGCGGGATGTTCGTGTTCGCGATCTGGGACGAGACGGAAGGAGCGCTCTTCATCGCTCGCGACCGGTTCGGAATTAAGCCGTTTTACTACCGCGATGCGCAAGACGGGTTCGCGTTCTCGTCCGAGGTGCGGGCGCTCCTAAAGACGGGACTCGCCGACCGGACGCTCTCGCGCGAGGGGCTCGAGACGTACTTCACCTGGGGATCGGTGGCCGATCCCTGGACACTGATCGACGGCGTCCATTCACTCGTTCCGGCGCACCGCGGCTTCTGGAAGAACGGGAAACTCGAGGTCGAGCGCTACTGGGATTTTCCCGAAGGCGGCACACGCGACATCTCGTTCGAGGAGGCGGTCGAGGAGATCCGTCCGATCCTCCGGGAGTCGATTGCGAAGGAGCTCGTCTCCGACGTCCCGCTAGGCGTCTTCCTCTCGGGAGGGATCGACAGCTCCGCGATCGTGGCCATCGCGTCGGAAGTGTCCGACCGGCCGATCCACACGTTCACGCTCACGTTCGACGAAGCGAAGTACAACGAAGCGCAGTACGCCCGCGAGGTCGCCGAGAAGTTCGGGTGCATCCACACGGAGGTTCACCTCACGAAGGAAAAGGCGCTGGGGGAGCTCGACGCCGCGATGGCGAGCTACGACCAGCCGTCGGCTGACGGCATCAACACCTGGTTCGTGGCCAAAGCGGCGAAGGAGGCCGGTTTGTCCGTCGCGTTGTCGGGCCTGGGCGGCGACGAGATCTTCGCCGGCTATCCGAACTTCCTGAAGTTCGGAAGGCTCGTGGCGCTGTCGCGTCTCGCGCGACCGTTCGGGAACCTCGTCGCCCCGTTCTTCGGCGGAGCTTCGATGAACGGGACATCGATGCGGACGAAGAAGGTGGGGGAGGTGCTCCGAGCGGAGGGCGATCCGTTGCGCGTGTATGCGGGTCTCCGCTGCATGTTCACAGGCGGTCAGGTCGAAACTTTGATGAAGGAGTTCGAATCGCGAAGCTCACGAGTCGGAGATCGCGGGTGGGGCGGAAGCAGCACCGGCGCCACACCCTCGAATCCGAAATTCGACTCTCGAAGTTCGAAATGCCCTGTCGCCCTCTACTCGCAGCTCGAGCTGACCAACTATCTCCGCAACACGCTGCTGCGGGACAGCGACCAGATGTCGATGGCGCACGGACTCGAGGTTCGCGTCCCGCTTCTCGATCACCTCGTCGTCGAGAAGGTTCTCCCCTTCGCGGCTTCTCTGAAAATCCGAAATCCGAAATCCGAGATGCGAAATGTCAACAAGCCGCTCCTCGCCGCCGCGGCCGGCCCGCTCCCGCGCGCGGTCACGCACCGCGCGAAGTCGGGCTTCGTCCTGCCGTTCGAGACGTGGATGGGGGAACGCGCGGGCGCCGCGCCGGGCGCCGGAGCCTCGCGCGCCGTCGCACTCGCCGTTCTCGAGTCGTGGCTCTCGACCCACGGCTTTCGCAGCGGCGACGTCTCGCTCACGAGGACGATCGAAGAGGTTTTCGCGTGACTGCCGAAGATCTGATCGCCGAGACGGTGTCGGATCCGCCGATCGGAGAGGATCCCTCTCACGGGAATGACACGCGCGCTTCGCTACGGGCACGTGCACGTTCCGCCGTTGTCTGGAACACCGGCTTCAATCTGTTTCGCGACCTGACGCAATTCGCGACGATGCTCATGCTCGTCCGGCTTCTAAAACCGGCGAGCTACGGCGAGTTCGGTCTGACGACGAGCATCGTCGGGTTCTTCAGCATCTTCGGTTTCGGTCTGTTCGTTTCGCACGCGCTTCAGGTGCAGCACGAAAGCGAGACGCGCTACCAGGAGCATTTCACAGCGGGCGGCGTGCTCAATGTCTCGCTTTTCGTTCTTTTGAACGGATGCGCCGCGGTGTTGTGGTTCGTGCCGAAGTACGCGGCGGTCGCGCCGTACGTTCACGCGATGTCCGTCACGTTTCTACTCGAGTGGCCCTGCGAGTTGCGAAGAAAGATGCTGGAGCGTGCGCTCGACTGGAAGAGACTGCGGCTGCTTCACGCGACTGGAATTGCGGCGAGTGCTCTCGTCGCCGTCGTGATGGCGTGGAGTGGTTTCGGGACGTGGGCTCTCCTTCTTCCCGGCCTGCTCGTCACCCTCCCTTTCATTTTCGATCTCTTCGTCCGCGAGCGCTGGCGTCCGACGTGGCGGTGGCACTGGAAGGACTATCAAGAGCCCTTCCGGTTCGGGATGACACGACTCGGAAGCGGTGTAGCGGTCACGGGCAAAACGCTGCTGGAGGCCTCCGTTCTATCCGTAATGTTCGGGTTCACGGGTCTTGGGATTTATAACCGTGCGATCGGACTCTCGGTCATCTTCTGCTCGAAGTTCGCATCGCAGTTCGTCTACGCCGTGTATCCGATCCTGACGCGCGTCGAGCAGCAGGGAGGCAGCCCGGTGCGAACCGGGAACCTCGTGCTGCGAGTGATAGCGTGGAGCGCGATTCCGACAGGAAGCGTCCTGGCCATCTTCGCTGGCCCGTTCGTGCGCTTTCTCTACGGCAAGGGATGGGAAGGCGTCGTTCCGATTCTTCCCTGGGCGATGCCCGTGACCGTTCTCGCCGCGCTGATCGCGACCGGCAACAGCCTGCTTCTCGCACGACAGCAGGCAGGCCGCTGCCTCGCGGTCGACATCATGACGCTCGGCGTTACAGCAGTCGCGCTCGCGACAATGCCGGGACGCGGCGCCGAAGCATACCTGGCTGTGACTGCACTGTTGCTCGGTACGGAGTTCGTTGTCGTGACCTACTGGCTGCTCCGGTTTGGCGCCGCCGATGTTCGAGGAATAGCAACCGCGGTGCTCCCTCCTGTAGCGATCGCGGGGCTTGCGTCTCTCGTTGTGACCGGCTTCGTCGCTGCGTCGGGTCCATGGAGTGCGAATTCCTCCGTAATGGTGCCCGTCGCGTTGGCTGTGTTCGGCAGCGTTTACCTCATCGGATTGCGACTACTCTTCAAAGAGCCGTTCGCGGCTTTACTCAGTCTCTTTCCCCGACCGCAACTCCTCAAAAAGGCGTTTGCGCTTCGATGACGACTCACAAACAGGCAGCATGGTCGACGGAATTGCTTGGAGCGCTGAAGAACATCTTCCCGTATGAACTTCGACAGAGCCTGAAGCGTCGACTGTTCGTCGTCCGCGATATGCACTCGCGCATCGCAAACCTCAAGCGCGCGGGGTTCGCCTGCACCGGATTCGTCGATGGAGGTGCGCACGACGGTGAGTGGACGAGAATGTTCTGGCGAACGTTCGCCGAAGCTCCCGCTCTTCTCGTGGAGCCACTTCCGGACAAGTTGGCCAAGCTTTCGCTTCTGGCGCGTCGCGTCGCCGGGTCCTCTGTCGTACCGGCCGCACTCGGGCGCCGGAGCGGCACGACGCTATTCCGGTTGGAACAAACGAACAGCGCTGTTATCACCGGTGGTCGGCCGGTCGACGGTGCTCCGAGCATCGAAATCGATATGACGACTCTCGATGAGGTCGTCCCACAGGCGTCGTTCGCGCCGAACCTGCTCAAACTCGACCTTCAGGGGTACGAGATGGAGGCTCTTGCGGGAAGCTCCTCGCTATACGGAACTTTCGAGGTCATCATCCTCGAGGTTTCGCTGATTCCGATCGGAGATGGCCCGCTCTTTCGCGAGGTTGATCACTACCTGGAGTCGCTCCGGTATCAACTGTACGACATTATCCCGCAGTATTACCGACCGCTCGACGAAGCGTTATGGCAGTGTGACGCGATATACGTGCGGGACGCGTCGCAGCTGGTCGCA
This sequence comes from uncultured Acidobacteriota bacterium, assembly GCA_963741955.1. Classification (GTDB taxonomy): domain Bacteria; phylum Acidobacteriota; class Thermoanaerobaculia; order Gp7-AA8; family Gp7-AA8; genus CAVUKB01. Next base: position 516,318 of record CAVUKB010000006.1, on the reverse strand, counting down.
TCGCGACGCTGGAGCTGAGCGTTGAAGATACTCATTACTGCAGATCCCGAACTACCGGTACCGCCAAGGCTTTACGGTGGAATCGAGCGCGTGATCGATCTGCTCGTTCGTCACCTCGTGGAAAACGGTCACAGAATCGCGTTGGTCGCGCACCGAGAGTCGTCCGTCGCATGCCACCACTTCGTGCCGTGGAGTAATGATCGCAGCGGGGGACTCAAAGCGAACGCCGGCAATGTCGGCGACCTCCTGGCAGCGGTGAGGGAGTTCGAACCAGACGTTATCCACAGTTTCTCGCGTCTCGCGTTACTCACACCCCTCGCGCGGTGCGAGAGTCCGAAGATGATGTCGTATCAACGTGAGCCAACCGGGCGCACCGCCCGGATCGCACGTCTAATCCATGCTCCGCGGCTGACATTCTCGGCGTGTTCGGCATATATCGCAAACAACGGTCGAATTCGGGCGGGCGGAACGTGGAGCGTCGTCCACAACCCGGTTGACGTATCGGCGTATAGCGCGACGTCGTCCGTAGCCGGCGATGCGCCACTCATCTTCCTAAGCAGAATCGAGTCGATCAAGGGTTGCCACAACGCGATCACGATCGCAAAGCGCTCGGGTAGGCGTCTTCTGATTGCCGGAAACCACGCCGACTCGGGGAGAGAAGGTGATTACTGGCGCCAGCGCATCGAACCGGAGCTCGGAAGAAATCGAATCGAGTATGTGGGACCAGTCGACGATCGGCAGAAGAACGAGCTCTTGCGGCATGCTGCTGCCCTTGTCGTTCCAATCGAGTGGAACGAGCCGTTTGGTATCGTCTTCGCCGAGGCGCTCGCGTGTGGAACGCCGGTAGTGTCGGCGCCCCGCGGGGCGCTGCCGGAGATCGTCGATCACGGCGTCCACGGATACTTGGTAAACAGCATCGACGATGCGGTGGCGGCAGTGGAGAATATCGATCAAATCAGTCGCGTGGAATGCCGGCTGCGAGCGGAACAGCAGTTCGCGTCGGACGTCATCGCCCGGAAATACGAAGAGCTGTACCGCGCAATGATGCGCGGACACGGCGTGAACGCTGCATGAAATCAGTTCTGATCGTATCGCCACACTTTCCTCCGACGAACGCCGCCGATTCCCATCGCGTCCGCCTTCTTCTGCCGTACTTCTTTGACGCGGGATGGTGGGCGGAAGTCCTCGCCGTACACCCTGACGACGTTGCCTCTCCTACCGATGCGTGGCTTGCGGAAGGACTTCCTGCGGACGTTCAGGTCAACCGCGTCCGAGCTATCAGTCGCCGATGGTCTGCTCTTCCTGGTCTCGGCACCCTCGGCTTACGCGCACTGCCCGCTCTTCGGAAAGGCGGCGACGCTGTCCTGCAGCGCAGACGTTTCGATCTCGTGTACTTCTCCACGACGGTTTTCGAAGTGCAGCTCCTCGGCGTTCATTGGAGACGGACGTTCGGCGTTCCATTCGTCATCGACTATCAGGACCCGTGGGTGAACGACTACTACCGGGAGAACCCGGACGTCAGGCGGCCTGGAGGAAGAGTGAAATTCGCTCTCTCGGATCGTCTTCACCGGTGGATGGAACCACGCGTACTACGAAGCGTCTCGGGCATTACCAGCGTGTCGCGGCGGTATCCGGAGGAACTCGCGGAACGGTACCCATTCTTTTCGCGTTGCCCGACACTAATTCAGCCGTTTCCAGCTCCGCTCCACGACCTCAGACGAGTGGTAACGCGCGTTGATGCGCGTGACGGAGGGTTGATACGGTGGAGGTACGTCGGTCGCGGGGGACCCGACATGCGTCGCGCGGCGAGGGCGCTGTTCCGTGCGGTCCGCATCGCGGCCTCGGACGAACTGAAATCGTGCCTGCGGATTTCGTTTGTCGGGACATCCTACGCGGATCGAGGAAAAGGCCAGCCGACATTCGTTCCCATCGCAGCTGAAGAAGGAGTTGCGGACATCGTCTCCGAGAATACCGATCGCGTCTCCTACTCCGACGCGCTGCGTTTGCTGAAGGAATCGGATGCGCTGTTCGTCCCTGCTTCGGAGGATCCTGCTTACACCGCGTCAAAGATCTTTCCTTATCTGCTCGCGAAGAAGCCGACGCTCGTCGTGTGCCGTCGCGGAAGCGAACTGGCTGCCCTCCTCGACCGCGTCGGAGGCGCCACGTCCGTTTTCTTCGACGAAGGCGAAAGCGACGACGAGACCGCGGAACGAGTGGCGAACGAGTGGATTCGCGAGCACCGATATGCAGCGCCTGGTACCTTCGACAACACGGCGATCGAGAGGTATTCCGAGAAGCAATCGGCGAGCGAGCTCGCGCGTTTTTTCGACGCATGTCTGTCGAAATGAATCTTCCTGAGACCTCGATTACCGCCACGGCTCTCGATGGTGTCCGCGTGCTCGCGGCGCTCAACGGCCTGGAGCTGTTCGGGCATGAACGCGGAAACATCGAGGTTCTCAAAGGGCTGCGCCGATGCGGCGCGAACGTCATGGTGGCGGTCAATGCTCTCGAGGGCGGAGGCCAAGTCAACGAGGAGCTCGAGGCTGCCGCCATACCGACGGGGCCGGTTCCCTTTGGAGGGTTGTGGTCACCGAGCATCATCCTCGGCAAACCGGCGTACGCGTTGACGAACCTTCGTGCCCTTGGCTCATGTTCGCGCGAATTCCGCGCGCTGATCGACGGCTTTCGGCCGACACACATCCACATCGGATCTCCTTTGGTCTACTCGTACCTCGCAACGGCGATCAAGAAGAGCGGTGTTCGAATGATCTACCGCCTCGGCGACGCACCGCCGGTCGCGTCACGCTTCCAGATGGCGATCTGGAGACGAGCGACGGGTCGCGCCGACCGGGTCGTCGCGAATTCGCACTTCGTTCGCGACGCAGCGATCGCCGGTGGCGTGCACGCGGAAAAGCTGGCGACGATTTACGGTTGCGCTCCCGAAAGGTCGAGAGTATCGCTACGGCATTCTGTCCCGCAGCGACGCTTCATCCTTTACGTAGGCTCCGTATCGGAGCACAAGGGCCTCGTACCCCTCGTGGACGCGTTCGCTTCGATCGCCGACGAGATCCCCGACATTCAGCTCGACATCGTCGGTGAATCGCGGTGGGACTCCTCCTTCCGAACCACACTCATTTCCAGAGTCGAGTCCCTCGGAATCGCGAGTAAGGTCGTGTTCCGCGGCCACGTTGATGATCCCTCTTCAGACTTTCGAGACGCGGTTGTTCACGCAGTGCCTTCGTTGTGCGAGGAGTCGGCGGCGAATGTCGTACTCGAAGCGAAGATGGCCGGTACGCCTTCGGTGGTGTTTCCTTCCGGGAGTCTCGCGGAGTTCGTAAGGCATCGCGTCGATGGGATCGTGTGTCCCGAGAAGACGGCTCGTTCGTTAGGCGACGCCCTTCGATTCGTACTTCTGAACGATGACGAGCGTGCGCGGATGCAGTACGCCGCGCGTGAAGACTATGAGCGCCGGTTCGGCCGTGCGCGGTTCGATGCTGAGTGGGCGCAGGTTTACGGTGCACCGACGGTTGCTGACTCATGACTAGCAAGTCAACTTCTCGAGTACTGGGAGCCATCGATCGGAGGCGATGGGTCCTCCGGCTCGCCATCGGATCAGTAGCCGCAGCGGTTCCGTGCCTCTTCACCGCGAATCCGGTCATCACCGCCGTCGCTGTCCTTGTTCCGGCATGCCTGTTCAGTCTGCTATGGCGGCCCGGCGAGCCTTCTGTTCTTCTGTTCGCCGCGACGTTTCAGTGGCTTCAGGTGTTCGCTCCGATCCTCAACGCGAACCGATGGGGCGAGGCGATCGATCAGTACGTGCCGGACATGCGAACGGCGGCATGGCTCGGTCTTGTCACTGTCGTGATCCTGTCAATAGGGATGCGTCTGGGCGCCGGGCGTAAGTCGATCGTCGAGCCGGCGGTCGTTGAGCGAGCGGCGGCCGCGCTCTCTCCAGTCCGACTCGGCAGGGCGTATGTGGTTATGTTTGTCTTCGCCTCAGTGAACGGACGTCTCTCGGTACTACCGGGAATGCGGCAGCAACTGATCGCTCTCGCGACGTTGCGTTGGGTGATCGTCTTCCTGATCGGGTGGGCCGCTCTCCGCGACCGGCGCTTCCGGACGATTGCCGCAATGGTCCTGTTCGTCGAGATACTCACCGGCTTCACCGGGTATTTCAGTAGTTTCAAGACGATTCTCTTCGTCGTGGTCGTGTTGATCACGGCTTCTGCCGTGACGATCCGCCGCATCTTGCGACCGTCGCTGGTGGCCGCGATCTTGGCTGTGATCGCACTCTCGGCATTCTGGCAGGCAGTCAAGAACGACTACCGAGAGTTTCTAAACGGCGGCCGCCGCGCGCAGATCGCCGTCGTTCCGGTCCTCGACCGCTTCGCATACCTGGGCGATCGCATCAGCAACATTACGTTCGACGACTTGGCCGCCGGAGCCGACTCCGGACTCGAGCGCGTTGGGTATATCGAGTACTTCGCTCAATCGATACGCAATGTTCCGGGAAGGGTCCCGTATCAGGGTGGGCGCCTGTGGCGCGAAGCCCTCGTGCACGTGGTCACGCCTCGGGTGTTCTTCCCGAACAAGCCGGTGATTAACGACTCGGACCGTACGAACGAATTCAGTGGCGTCCACGTCGCTACGGCGGATGAGGGAGCGTCGATCAGTCTTGGCTACGCGGCCGAGAGCTACATCGACTTCGGCCCTCTTTTCATGTTCGTCCCGATCTTCCTCCTCGGCTGTTTCTGGGGGTGCGCCTACCGCTGGCTCGCCGCGCGCACGCGCCATCCGCTCCTCGGCATCGCCGTCTCGACGAACCTCATCCTCGGTCACGCCATCTACTTCGAGTCGTCGAACATCAAGCTTTTCGGCGGAGCGATGTCGTCGCTCATCGTCCTCGCCGTCGTCCTCCATTTCTTCGGTGACCGCATCTGGCGCCACCTCGCGCCCGTCGCCGTCCGGCGACGCGTCGCAGCGGCTCCCGCGGCCGCTCCGTCGCCGCAACCGATCGAGCATCCCTTCGCCCTCGAAGAGTGATGGCAACGCTCGCTCAACCGTTCGTCACGGACACTCCGGTGATGCAGCCGGAGAGGAGGCGCAGGCTCGCCGTCGTCGTGTCGCATCCGATCCAGTACTTCGCTCCCTGGTTCGCCCACATCGCTTCGACCGGCCTCCTCGATCTCCGCGTGTTTCATCTCTGGGACTTCGGCGTCACCGCGCGCGTCGACCGCGACTTCGGCGTCGAGCTGCGGTGGGACGTCCCTCTCCTCGACGGCTACGAATCGGAGCTGGTGCCGAACAGGAGCGGAGATCCCGGAACGCACCACTTCGCGGGTCTCGACAACCCGGCGCTCGTCGACCGCCTCGCGGCGTGGTCGCCCGATGCAATTCTCCTCTTCGGGTACGGCTACAGGAGCCACCTGCGCGTTCTCTTCTCGCGGCGTCTTCGCCCGATCCCGATCCTCTTCCGCGGCGATTCGCACGACATCGCGCGCGATCCGGGAGTGCGCGCGCTCGTATCGGGCGCGCTGCGGCGTGTGGCTTTCCGTCGCCTTGCCGCCTGTCTCGCCGTCGGCGAGGCGAACCGCTCGTACTTCGCGAACAGCGGCGTCGCTCCCGAGCGCGTCTTCTTCGCGCCGCATGCCGTCGACAACGAACGTTTTCGCGCGGCGGCGGCATCCGCGCACGACGAAGCGCGCGCGTGGAAGGAGGACCTCGGCATCGGTGCGATGCGCCCGGTCGTCCTCTTCGCCGGGAAGCTCGAGGCGAAGAAGCGGCCGGTCGATCTTCTTCAGGCGTTCGTCCGCGCCTTCGCCGGGTCGGACGAGCGAAGTCGTCCGGCGCTTCTCTTCGTCGGATCGGGAGCGCTTGAGACGAGCCTCCGCAATATCGCAGGCGACGAAGCAGCGCGGAGCGTCTTCTTCGCGCCGTTTCAGAATCAGAGCCGCATGCCGCTCGTCTACGCCGCGTCCGACGTCTTCGTCCTTCCTTCCGCTTCCGAGACGTGGGGTCTCGCCGTGAACGAGGCGATGAACCTCGCCCGCCCGGCGGTCGTTTCGTCCCACGTCGGATGCGCACCCGATCTCGTCATCGAAGGGGAGACGGGGTGGGTCTTCGAGGCGGGCGACGTCGACGCCCTCGCGCGCACCCTCGCCGATGCGCTCTCCGACCGCGAGCGCCTCGTTCGCATGGGTGAGGCGGCGCGGCGCCGGGTCGCACTCTACTCCTACGATGCCGCGACGGCCGGACTCCTCGCCGCGCTCGGCGCTGTCGTTCAGGGAGGGAGCGTCTGATGCGCGTCGATCTCTGGGCGCCGTCGGTGATCGGCTTCGGAGGCGGCATCACGGCGTTCAGCCGCGAGCTCGCACGCGCTCTCGAGGCCTCCGGCGCCGAGGTTCGTCTCTTCGCGCTTCACGACCCGAGCGGCGGGTGGGACGCGCGGACAGTCGAAGGCACGGGCGCGGTTCCCGCGCCGCTCCGCCGCTTCGCATTCGCTCTGCGCGTTCTCGCCGGCGCGGTGCGAGGGCGGCCCGACCTCATCGTTACGACGCATCTCCACTTCGCGCCGCTGGCGCGCCTCGCGTCGCGGCTCGCGGCGACGCGCTATGCGGTCGTCGCGCACGGCATTGAAGTCCATCCCCGACTCTCGCGCTCGCGCCGGCGCGCGCTCCGCGACGCGGTCCGCGTCCTCGCGGTCTCGGAGTGGACGAAAGCGCGCGTCACCGCCGTCGGAGTGAGCGAGTCGAAGATCGACGTCGTCGGCAACACCGTGGACGACGCGCGTTTCACCGTCGGAGCGGCGCCCGAGTCGCTCCGCGAACGGTACGGCCTCTCGGCGGGCGACCGCGTCCTCCTGACGGTCGCGCGGCTGCGCGCGTCGGAAGGTTACAAGGGGTACGACGCCGTGATGCGCGCGCTCCCCTCGATCCATGCGGAGGTGCCGGCGGTCCGCTACCTCGTCGCGGGCGACGGCGACGACCGGGCGCGCGTCGAAGCGCTCGCGACGTCGCTCGGCGTTCGCGATCTCGTGACGTTCTGCGGCTTCGTTCCCGACGACGAGCTCGCCGATCACTACCGTCTCGCCGACGTCTTCGTCATGCCGAGCCGCGGCGAGGGTTTCGGCATCGTCTTCCTCGAGGCGATGGCCTGCGGAACGCGAGTTGTTGCAGGGAACGTCGACGGATCGCGCGACGCGATCGGGCACGAGCTCGCGGGAGCAACGGTGGATCCGTCGAGTCAGCACGAAATTGCGGAGTGTGTTTTGAAGATGCTCGCGGTTCCTCTCGACGCCGAAGAGCGCGTCAGGGTGCGCGCCGCGGCGATGGAACGGCACGGACGACAGGAATTCGACGGCCGAATCATCACGGCTTTACGGAATGCCGTTAGGACCGGTCGGGCGGGACTCCACTCCAAGACCGCGCGGGCAAGAAATTGATGGCGGGCTTCTACCTCTTTTTCGGACGGGACCACGCGCGACTCACAGCCGCCGCTGAACGCCTTCGGTTTTTCGACGAGGCGGTGCAGTTCGTCGAAAGATCGTCGGTCTCGGTTGCGTGGGTCGGTCACGATGACCCCTTCCTCTTTGGTCCGGCGGTCGATCCGGCCACCGGCGTCACGGTCGTAAGTTCAGGCCGGGTTTCGTGCGACGAATCGGAGTGGCTGCGTGCAGAATCGCTTCCCTTTGAGGGAGGACTGAGCAATCGCTTGGTTCTCGAGAGGTACAGGAACGGCCGCGTTGGCGGCGTCGGGACACCGAACGGACCGGCGGTCTTGATCGTGATCGATCCCAAAAGCGGCGAAGTGTACGTGATCTCCGATCGCTTCGGCTACCACCCGGTGTTTACTTATCGTGCCGACGACGTCGAGCGGTGCATCGTCGCGTCGTTTCCCGACGCGATCGCCGGCGATCCGGCTGCAAGCGTGTCACGCGACGAAGTTTCCGTTGCGGAGTTTCTGAGCGCGTGGCGTGTCACGCCGCCGAATACCTACTACAGAGAGATCAAACACATCGGAGCAGCAACGCGCGGCACGTGGAATCTGCGAACGGGAAGTTTCGAACGGAGCGAGTACTGGCGCCCGTATGAGACGGAGCACTATCGCAACATCGAAGAAGCCGCAGAGGAGCTGGCGGCCGCCGTGTCCGCTGCAGTTCGTATCCGGACGCTCGACCGCCTGGCGCCCGTCGTCTCGTTTACGAGCGGCGGAATGGACTCGCGAGCGGTTCTCTTCTCTGCCGCTCGTCCAGCGAACGTCGTCGGGCTCAATCTGTATGACGTCGAAAACCGCGAAGCGGCGATCGCGAAGCGGCTCTGCGACGCGGCAGGCTGCCGCTACGTCGGCTTCGCGCGCGACGACGACTACTATCCGAGGTGGCTGCCCGAGGGCGTTCGAGTCTCCGGCGGCATGTGGTCGGCGGAGGACAATCATTTCATCGGCATGCGCGAGCTCGTTCGCGGGCTCGGCGCCCGCACCGTGATCACGGCGTGCACGACCGACTGGCTCTTCAAGGGATACGGGCTCGAGCAGCGCTACCTGAGGCTTTTCGGTCGCAACCTTCCACTCAAGACTCTCACGTCGCAGCGGGTGGACGGATTTCTTCCCAACGTGCCGCGGCCGGTTCCGGCGGCGTACGCACACGAGGTCACGGCCCGTCGTGAGGAGTGGTTTGCGGGCACGCCCGTTCACTTGACCGAGGATCGCGACTGGCTGCTGGTCGAAGATCGCCGCATCCGCCCAGCCTGTTACACGGTTTCGGTCTCGGGGCAGGTGATGTACCGAGCCTTTCCGTACGACACCTTTCTCGCGGACATTCGGGTTTCGGACTGCTACTCACGAATGCGGGCGGAGTGGAAGATCAATTCGGAAGTCTGGGGCCGGGTCGTTCGCAGCCTCGCGAAACGCGGAGGTGAGATCGAGGATGCGAACTTCGGCTGGCGCGTCGGTGCGGGACGTACCGCGAAACTCGCGCGATTCGCGGCAGGGTGGATCGGCAGGCGGATTCCGGGCAGACGACGGACGCCCACCGACGGCCTGTCGACGGACGGGTCCTGGCCGAATCTCGCCTGGTACCTCGACCACAGTTCATCCCTTCGAGAACAGTGGGAGACGACGAGCCATGAAACCCGATCGCTCGTTTCGGCGGCCTGGGGAGCAAACCCGTGGGATCGAGACTGCCGAGAGTGGGCGCCACAGCCGAATGATTTCTTCCGCCTGCTCACGGTCGCGCGGCATCTTGACGGAACTCGGGCAGCAACGCGACCGTGAAGATCGTTCACGTCATCGGGAGTCTTCGTTCCGACCACGGAGGTCCGAGCCGTTCGGTTCCTCGACTTGCGAGCGCGCTGTCGCGACGCGGTCTCGAGAATCTCATTCTGCACTCTTCCGACTCCGCACCCTTATCGGAGCAGGTAGCGGAAGCGATTCGGCGTGGTGTCGAAGTTGTCAGCTACTCCCGGAGATCACGCGGCGCGCGCCTCTCCCTGCGCGCCCGCGATGTCATTCATTTTCACGGCATCTGGAGTCCATCACTTCACCGTCTGCAGAATTTCGTCCATTCGACCGCTACTCCCGTCGTAGTCTCGACACGAGGAATGCTCGAACCGGCGGCATTCGCTCACCGGAAGTGGAAGAAAGTTCTGGCGTGGCGGCTGTATCAGCGCGGCGACCTGCTGCACGCATCGATGATTCATGCAACGTCGGCCGCTGAAGAGACGAACCTGCGCGCACGCGGATTCGACAACGTCATGACCATTCCGAACGGCACGCTCATTCCCGCCGCCGCAGCATCGTTCGGTGGCGAGCGCCGCGGCGTGGTGATCGCGCGGCTCCATCCCATCAAAGGGCTCTCTCTATTGATTGCGGCGATCGAGGTGCTGGCTGCTGAGCTTCGCACCTCCGGCTGGCGGTTCGTGATCGCCGGTCCGGACGCCGGGTCACGGCGTGAGCTCGAGTCGTCGATCGCCCGCGCCGGCACCGGTGACATCGTCGACCTGCGCGGCGAAGTGGACGACGAAGAGAAGTGGCGCCTGCTGCAGAGTGCGCATCTGTTCGTCCTGCCGAGCTATAGCGAGAACTTCGGGATGGCGATCGCCGAGGCGCTCGCAACGGGAGTTCCGGTGATCACGACGAAGGGGACGCCGTGGCGCGAGATCGAAGAGCAGCGCTGCGGCTGGTGGGTCGACGCGAACGTGGAAGCGATCACCGAGGCGCTGCGTACCGCGATCCGTACGGATGTCTCGGAGCTTCGCGCGATGGGCGCGCGCGGTCGCGCGCTCGTCTCGGAGCGCTACTCGTGGGAGTCGGTCGCCGAAAAGTTCGAGACCCTCTACCGTTCGCTGATCGAAGGAGGCGCCGCATGACCACTCACGACGATGCCGTCCGGCGCATCGTGTCACCGGTTCCGATGAGCGAAAAGTTGAAGCGTGCGGTCTGGGCGCTCGTCCAGTCGACGCTCTTCCGCTGTTCGCTGCACACCGCGAACCGCTGGCGGGCGTTCCTCCTCCGCCGCTTCGGCGCGACCGTCGGTCATCACTGTACGATCCGGAGAACCTCCACCGTCTACTACCCGTGGAAGCTCACCCTCGGCAGCGTCTCCTCTCTCGGCGACGGAGCAACCGTCTACAACCTCGGCGCGATCACCATCGGCGACCGCGTGACCGTGAGTCAGGAGGCTTACCTCTGCGCGGGAACACATGACTACCGGACGGCGGCGATGCCGCTCGTGACGCCGCCGATCGCGATCGGCGATGACGCCTGGATCTGCGCGCGTGCGTTCGTAGGTCCCGGCGTGACGGTCGGAGAGGGGACGATCCTCGCGGCGTGCGCAGTCGCGTTTCGCGATCTCGACCCATGGACGATCTACGCCGGCAATCCGGCGGAAAAGCAGAAGGAGCGGCCGCGTCTTCGATGAAGGTTTCCGTGCTGATCCTCACGCTCAACGAGGAGCAAAACATCGGGCGTTGCCTCGACGCGCTCTCGTGGTCCGACGACGTCGTCGTCGTCGATTCGTTCAGCAGCGACCGGACAGTTGAAATCGCGACGCGTCTCGGCGCGCGCGTGGTGCAGCGAGAGTTCATCGACTTTGCCAACCAACGAAACTTCGGATTGCGGGAGTGCGGCCTGCGTCACGACTGGGTGCTGCACCTCGATGCCGACGAGGTCGTCATGCCGCAGCTGCGCGACGAAATCGCCGCGCTCGGGAACGATCCGGCGATCGACGGCTATCGGATCGCCGGCCGGATGATGATGGGCGAGAAGTGGCTGAAGCACTCGGGGATGTTTCCGGTCCACCAGGTGCGGCTGACGCGAAGGGACGGCTTCCGCTTCGAGCAGGTCGGTCATGGGCAGCGGGAAGGCGAGGGTCAGCGGCTAGCGACGCTTCGCAACAACTATCTTCACTACTTTTTCTCGAAAGGACTCAGCGACTGGTTCGAACGGCACAACCGATATTCGACCGACGAGGCGCGGCACGCGACCGTCGTTGGTTGGCCGCGACTGTCGCAGCTGGTAGCGCGCGACGCGCCACTGCGCCGGCGCGCGCTGAAGGCGCTCGGATTTCATTTGCCGTTCCGGCCGTTCCTTCGCTTCGCGTACATGTATGTATTGAGGAGAGGTTTTCTCGATGGTCGCGCCGGATATGAATACTCGCGGCTCATGTCGATTTACGAAGCGATGATCGATATGAAGGTGCGGGAGCTACGACGGTCGTGTGAGATCTTGGTAGCGGACGACGACGTACAACCGGCGTGCGGCGGAGACGTCGTACGCTGAGCACGCTAAAGTTCCTGGCGCGTCACCGGTTCACCGGCAGGCGGAGACAGGTTCGTGCAATGGATTCGGGTTGGCAGATCGTGGTCGATCCGCGCCGAGCTGAAATGAAGGACGTCCTCAACTCGCGCATCAAGAGGCGGGAGCCGTTCCGCCCTTTCGCTCCTTCGATCCTGGAGGAGCGGACCGGCGACTACTTCACGATCTCCTACCCCGATCCGTTCATGATCAAGGTCTACCCGGTGCGTCCTGAGAAGAGGAGCGAGATCCCCGCAGTGACGCACGTCGACGGAACGGGGCGTCTGCAGACGGTCTCGAAGAAGCACAATCCGCGCTACTGGCAGCTGATCAAGTCGTTCGAAGAGCAGACCGGCGTTCCGGTCGTGCTCAACACGTCGTTCAACGAGAACGAGCCGATCGTGAACACGCCGGCGGAAGCACTGAACTGCTTCCTCCGAACGCGGATGCACCGGCTGGTGATGGGCGACTGGGTGGTGGAGCGCATCGAGCCGTAGGAAAGTCACGGATCTGAGAAACGCGTGAGTAACAACTCTGTTGAGGGGCACGTCGAGTACCGCTACAGTTCGTCTGCTGCGAGCCACACATCCGCCTATCTGCAGGATCGAGTGCTGGCCCTCATCAGAGCGCATACGGAACCCGGGTCTCTCATTCTGGACGCAGGCTGCGGAAACGGCTGGTTCGCAAGGGAACTCGCGCGGGCCGGGTTCGTCGTCGCAGCCATCGACGCTTCCGAAACCGGAATCGATCTCGCGCGGACGTCTGAAGAGGCGATCGAATTTCGTTCCGGATCGATCTACGACGATCTGCGCCAGGCTTTCGGAAAGCCGTCCTTCGACGCCGTCGTGTCGCTGGAAGTCCTCGAACATCTCTATGACCCGCGTATGTTCCTCGCTCGAACATACGAAGCCCTGGACGATGACGGGGTTCTGGTTCTCTCGACGCCGTATCACGGCTACGCCAAGAACCTCGTGATGGCTATCTCGGGAGCCCTGGACCGTCACTTCACCGCGTTGTGGGATGGGGGTCATATCAAGTTCTGGTCGAAGTCGACATTGACGAAGATCCTGGAAGAACAGGGATTTGAGGTCGTCCGGTTTGCGGGTGTAGGGCGCCTTCCCTACCTCTGGAAGTCGATGGTCATTGTCGCGCGCAAGAAGAGCTCGCGAGAGATCGGGAAAGCCTCCTGACCTGAATGCATGCGCGTCACGCTCCTCAATCAGTATTACGCGCCGGATGAAGCGGCGACGGCGCAGGTCCTGAGCGATCTGGGGGAAGGGCTCGTCGCAGCAGGACACGACGTCACCGCGATCTGCGGCGACCGCTCGTATGCCGATCCCTCCCGCCGCTATCCGCGCCGCGAGACGCTCCGTGGCGTCCACATCCTCCGCGCCGGCACCACTGCATTCGGCCGCACCTCCAAAGCCGGACGCGCCGTCGACTACGTCTCGTTCTACTTCGGCGCGCTCGCACGCCTCGTCTTGACCCGGATGCTGGACGGGATTTCTGCTGCGGAGCGCGATACGGGCCCGTCTGCGGCGTCAGACGACGATCTCGCTCCTCAACGTAAGGCCGCCTACGCCTCGTCGCGAGATCGCCGTCTTCCTGGCATCCGGACCCGTCTCGCGCTCCTCGCGACGAAATTCCGTCCAGCATCCGGGTCTGACCGCCGCCCCGACGTCGTCGTCGCCCTGACGACGCCTCCCTTCATCGCGCTCGCCGCCGTCCTGGCCGGCCGCATCCGCCGCTTCCCCGTCGTCTTCTGGTCGATGGACGTCTACCCCGACGTCGCGTTCGAGCTCGGCGCCGTCTCCCCGCGATCCCCTCTCGGATGGGCGCTGAGGAAGACCGCGCGCCTCCTCCACCGCTCCGCCGATCTCGTGATCGCCCTCGGCGAGACGATGGCCGCGCGGCTTCATGATGCAGGAGCCACGAGAGTGGAAGTGGTGCACAACTGGAGTCCGGACCTGGGGGGGGTTTCGGATTTCGGATTTCGGAATTCGGATTCGGGCGATGGAACCGCTCGCGTCAATCAGGGTGAGTCTGGTGAGGGGACGGAGAACGGAGCCGAGGTCGCGAATGGGGCCGGGTCTGCAAATCCGAAATCCGAAATCCGAAATCCGAAATGCTTCACCGTGATGTATTCAGGGAACCTCGGGATGGCGCACGAGTTCGAGACGATCCTCGCTGCTGCGCAGCGACTGGCGGATCCACGATCCTCCAGCTGCGAAACGACGTCAGGAGAACCATCTTCGAATGACGGGGGTCGTCTCGATGCGCTTCGAACAGAGACCTCCCGGCGGATCGGAGGATCCGCACCCCACGGCGCCGGAGTCTCGAGATCGGTTCGGTTCGTGTTTGCGGGCGGTGGGCCGCGGATGCCCGAGGTACGAAAGCGGGTCGAGGAGATGGGGTTGGCGAACGTGGAGATCCGCGGGTACGTCGCGCGGGAGGAGCTGGGCGCGAGCCTCCGGTCGGCCGACCTTCATCTGGTGACGCTGCGCGAGCGGATCCCCGGACTCCTGGTGCCGTCGAAGATCTACGGCATCCTGTCGGCCGGACGGCCGACGCTGTACGTCGGCCCCGCCGTGGGCGAAGTGCACGACATCCTCGCCGCGGGACGGTGCGGAACGAGGGTGGCGAACGGAGACGTGGAAGGAACCATGAGCGCGATTCTCGAGTACGCGGGCTCGCCTGAGCGCTGCGCGGAGGAAGGACGGAACGCGCGCGCGCTGTTCGAGGCGCGGTTCACGCGCGAGAAGAGTGTGGCGAGATTCGTTGAGTTGGTGGAGGCGACGGTGCGAGCGAAGGCGCCGGCGCGGGTGTTGCGCGCGGAGGATTTGCCCTGACTCTCACGGTGAGCGGCTTTGCATTTGCGCGCGCGGGTGCTTGCGGGAGCTCCTCGGACAGCCCGAAGGGCGCCACGTTCGTTTAGCCTCCGCCGTCAGGCGGAGGTTCCGAGAGCCGGGAACTGAAGTGTGAGCCCCCGCGAGGGGGCGGCACACGACGGAACAGATTCGAAATTCGAAGGAGTGCCGCCCTTCGGGCTCATACAATTTTGTGCGGGGCGCGCTTTCCCCCGCCTGACGGCGGGGGCTAAACGAAAGTGACGCCCTTCGGGCTGGGGGGATCGGCTGATCGCGCATGGATCAGAAATTCGAACGGTTGGCCACGAAGCTCCGAACCTGATCGCCGTTCCTTCGGACTCCTCGGACAGCCCGAAGGGCGCCACGTTCGTTTAGCCTCCGCCGTCAGGCGGAGGTTCGCGGACGGTGCAGTAACAGTGTGAGCCCCCGTGAGGGGGCGAGACGTCCGAGCAGATTCAAAATTCGAAGAAGTGCCGCCCTTCGGGCTCACACAATTTTGTGCGGGGCGCGCTTTCCCCCCGCCTGACGGCGGGGGCTAAACGAAAGTGACGCCCTGCGGGCTGGGGGGATCGGCCGATCGCGGGTGGATCAGCAATTCGAACGGTTGGCCACGAAGCTCCGAACCTGATCGCCGTTCCTTCGGACTCCTCGGACAGCCCGAAGGGCGCTACTTTCGTTTAGCCTCCGCCGTCAGGCGGAGGTTCGGAGAGCCGGGAAATGAAGTGTGAGCCCCCGCGAGGGGGCGACACCACGACGGAACAGATTCGAAATTCGAAGGAGTGCCGCCCTTCGGGCTCACACAATTTTGTGCGGGGCGCGCTTTCCCCCGCCTGACGGCGGGGGCTAAACGAAAGTGACGCCCTTCGGGCTGGGGGGATCGGCCGATCGCGCATGGATCAGAAATTCGAACGGTTGGCCACGAAGCTCCGAACCTGATCGCCGTTCCTTCGGACTCCTCGGACAGCCCGAAGGGCGCCACGTTCGTTTAGCCTCCGCCGTCAGGCGGAGGTTCCGAGAGCCGGGAAATGAAGTGTGAGCCCCCGAGAGGGGGCGGCACGACGGAGCAGATTCGAAATTCGAAGGAGTGCCGCCCTTCGGGCTCACACAATTTCTGCAGGGGCGCGCTTTCCCCCCGCCTGACGGCGGGGGCTAAACGGCAGTGCCGCCCTTCGGGCTGGGGGGATCGGCTGATCGCGCATGGATCAGAAATTCGAACGGTTGGCGACGAAGCGCTCCGAACCTGATCGCCGTTCCTTCGGACTCGTCGGACAGCCCGAAGGGCGCTACTTTCGTTTAGCCTCCGCCGTCAGGCGGAGGTTCGCGGGAGCCGGGAAATGAAGTGTGAGCCCCCGTGAGGGGGCGACACCACTTACCCGCCGTCGTAGGTGATCTCATGAGCGTCGAGCAGTTTTCGCAATTCGGCGTCGAAGTCGATCCGCTGATGGTGCTCCCGTTGACTGCGGACGTAATGCACGACCCGGTCGAGATTGGAGCGGCTGACGGAGAACGCGGAGTAGCCTTTCTGCCATCCATGCTCCCGGGAAACGTCGAGGGAGTCGTGCGCGAATCGCGAAGAATTTGCCTTCACCTTTCCTGCGAATTCCGCGACCGAGAGTTTGCCGGGGAGGTCGGCGATGATGTGGAGATGGTCGTCAAAGCCTCCCACCGCGATGCATGTCGCGCCGACGTTGCGTACGATGCCCTGCACGAAACGGTGGAGGCGAAACTCAATCTCGGGGTGGATCCAGCGGTGACGGGACTTCGTGGCGAAGACCACGTGCATGAGCAATGATGTATACGACATTTCCAGCGGCCATGCGCAAGTCCCGATCGCGATCGTACCTCGGAATCGGGTGGTTCGGGAAGAACCTGTGCCGCCCTTCGGGCTCACACAATCTTGTGCGGGGCGCGCTTTCGCCCGCCTGACGGCGGGGGCTGAACGGAAGTGCCGCCCTTCGGGCTGGGGGGATTGTCTGCTGCTGCCGAACACTTCGCGTCTGAACCTGGCGCGTCACTTTCGACATCCGACTTCCGACTTCAAACATCCGAACGAGAGCGTAAATGAGAGCGTCTGACAAGATTTTCGTCGCCGGCCACGGTGGCCTGGTGGGATCGGCGATCGTGCGCCGGTTGCAGGCCGAGGGGTATTCGAATCTCCTCCTCCGCACGCGCGACGAGCTGGATCTGCTGGACCAGGGCGCGGTGCAGCGGTTCTTCGCCGAGGAGCGGCCGGGGTATGTGGTGATGGCGGCGGCGAAGGTGGGGGGGATTCAGGCGAATGCGACGCAGCAGGCGGAGTTCCTCTACCAGAACCTGGTTCTCGCGACGAACGTGATCCACGCGGCGGCGGAGAACGGGGTCGAGAAGCTCCTCTTCCTCGGGTCGTCCTGCATCTACCCGCGCATGGCGCCGCAGCCGATCCGCGAAGAGTCGCTCCTCACCGGGCCGCTCGAGGAGACGAACGAGGCGTACGCGATCGCGAAGATCGCGGGGCTGAAGCTCTGCGAGAAGTACAACACCCAGCAGGGGAAGCGATTCATCTCCGCAATGCCGACGAACCTCTACGGGCCGGGCGACAACTTCCACCCGACCGCGTCGCACGTCATCCCCGGGATGATGCGCCGCTTTCACGAGGCGAAGCGCGCCGGAGCGAGCTCGGTGACGGTGTGGGGGACGGGGACGCCGCGGCGCGAGTTCCTCCACGTGGACGACCTTGCGGCGGCGTGCATTTTGTTGATGGACGTTTACGAACAGCCGCAGACGATCAACGTCGGTACGGGAGAGGACGTGACGATCGCGGAGCTCGCGGAGCTGATGAAGGGCGTCACCGGATTCGAGGGAGCGATCGAGTACGATCCGTCGAAGCCGGACGGGACGCCGCGGAAGCTGCTGGACGTCTCGCGCATCCGCGCGCTGGGATGGACGCCGCGGGTGGGACTCGAGGAGGGGCTGCGGGAGACGTATGCGTGGGCGGGGGAGGCAGCTGTTATCTGAGATCTGTTATCTATTATCTATTATCGGTTATCTGGTGTCGGAGGGGAGGATTTGCGGGATTTGCGTCCGGGTGCACGGGCGTGTTGGGATGGCACCGAAGTGGATTGTTCAGGGGCGCGAATTCTGCCGTGATTTCATTTGCGCGATTTGCATATGGATCGGACGAGCGCTTTGGGTGGCGGCGATTCGAGCGGACGCACCGGCACATCACGAACACGGTTTCATTTGCGCGATTTGAGAGGCCGAGGAGGGTCTGGTGGGGGGTGCGGATCCCGCGCTGCGGGATCCGCCGCGGTGAATCGTGTTGGACGCGAGGACGACGGAGCGCCTGATTTGCGGGATTTGCGTCCGGGTGCACGGGCGTGTTGGGATGGCACCGAAGTGGATTGTTCAGGGGCGCGGATTCTGCCGTGATTTGATTTGCGCGATTTGCATATGGATCGGACGAGCGCTTTGGGTGGCGGCGATTCGAGCGGACGCGCCGGCCCATCACGAACACGGTTTCATTTGCGCGATTTGAGAGGCCGAGGAGGGTCTGGTGGGGGGTGCGGATCCCGCGCTGCGGGATCCGCCGCGGTGAATCGTGTTGGACGCGAGGACGACGGAGCGCCTGATTTGCGGGATTTGCGTCCGGGTGCACGGGCGTTTCGGGATGGCACCGAAGTGGATTGTTCGGGGGCGCGGATTCTGCCGTGATTTCATTTGCGCGATTTGAGGAGCGGGGGACGGTCTGCCGCGGAGATCGAGTTATACGCGAGGAAGAGCGGACTTGTGGATGAGCGCGGAGCGGGTTTCGAAGTGGGCGGCTCGCCGTGCCGACCGGGACGGTCGGGCCACGGGGCGCTCCGTTTCAAGTCGGACTTCGGAAACCGGGTGGCCGTCACTACGCCGCGTACCGGATAATCTCGACTTCGGCGTGCCGCCGCGCGGCCGATTCGGCCTGCTCCAGCACGCGAGTGGCGACTTCCTCGGCCAGGTAGTACTCTCCGCAATCCCCGCAGATCTCGGCGGGAGTTTCTTTAATCACCACCGTCGTCTCGCCGCGCTGCAGCGTCACCGTGGTCGTACCCCCGGAGATCGCTTCACTTCGACAGATCGCGCAAATCATCGTTTCCTCCGCCGAAACTCGTCGGCCCAGAAGGCCGAGTCAGGCTCGTACACTGTCACGACAAAACAGACCGCTTCGGGATTCCGCCCCACCACGACGTGAAGCGGGCGGCGATCCGGCGTCCAGCCCAGGAGAAGCCGGCTCGGGTACGGCGTCGCGTCGGGATAATCTTCAATGAGCTCGCCATGTTCGAGCACGCCGCGCACGTCCGGAATCGCAAACGAGCGCTCGAACATCCGCTGGACCGCGTGCCTGCTGAATACGATCCGACCACATTCCATGAGCGGCAAGAGTAGCAGAATGGGCCGGACCGGCGCGGGGTGGCTTCCACGGACTTGCGCGATTTGCGCGATTTGAGGAGCGGGGGACGGTCTCGGTGGAGTCCGGTCCGCCACGCGCGGATCGTGGATCTGGGGATTGGATTTGCGTCCGGGTGCACGGGCGTTTTGGGATGGCACCGAAGTGGATTGTTCAGGGGCGCGGATTCTGCCGTGATTTCATTTGCGCGATTTGCATATGGATCGGACGAGCGCTTTGGGTGGCGGCGATTCGAGCGGACGCACCGGCACATCACGAACACGGTTTCATTTGCGCGATTTGAGGAGCGGGGGACGGTCTGCCGAGGGGCGAGGAAGACAGAGAGTGTGGTGGAGCGCGGAGCGGGGTGGTGCGACCGTCCCGGTCGCATGAATGTTCTCGCGAGCGGTTGATTTGGTGAATTTTATGCGTCCGCCGGGTGACATGCAGAAGACTATTCTCTCGCGAGCCGGGTTTCGCGCACTTTCTTCTCTGATGCTCGTACGCTCCCGCGCGAGACGAATCCGAAATCCGCAATCCGAAATGGGCATAATAGTCTGATGCAATCGAACATCGCCCGACGGGTCCGAACGATGCGAGTCGAGGAAGATCTGCGGTTCTCGCCCGCCGAGCGGTTCGCGAGAGCGCTGGAGCTCGGTGAGCGGCAGCTCGAGATCCTCATGGCGGCGCAGCGCATCGATCGAACCGAGGCGCTTCGGAGAATCGAGGCGAGTCGCGATCGGCGGAGGAACCGGTGACGGCGAGTCTCGCCGCGAACGTCGCGACCGTGCTCGAGGAGATCGGAGTTTCCTTCTGTTTGGTCGGCGCCTCCGCGCTTGCCGTGCACGGCTACCTGCCAGGACAGCGGATCAACCCATAGCAAACCCACGTCATTTGCCATGGATTCAGGCGCGCTCGGCTTCGGCAGGTTCCTCGTGGTCGGACCGGACGGGCTCCAACGCGATTTCATTTGCGCGATTTGCCATGGAGCGGACGGGCGCTTTCGGTGGCGGAGAGTTGCGGCAACCGCACAGTCACCTCGCGAACACGATTTCATTTGCGCGATTTAGAAACCTGGGTTGTTTTTCAAATCGCGCAAATGAAATCATGACCGAAGCCGCTGCCCGCTCGAGTTGCCAGGCCCATGCCTGCCAGGACAGCGGATCAACCCATAGCAAATCGCGTCATTTGCCATGGATTCAGGCGCGCTCGGCTTCGGCAGGTTCCTCGTGGTCGGACGGGACGGCCTCCAACACGATTTCATTTGCGCGATTTGCCATGGAGCGGACGGGCGCTTTCGGTGGCGGAGAATTGCGGCAACCGCACAGTCACCTCGCGAACACGATTTCATTTGCGCGATTTAGAAACCTGGGTTGTTTTTCAAATCGCGCAAATGAAATCATGACCGAAGCCGCTGCCCGCTCGAGTTGCCAGGCCCATGCCTACCAGGACAGCGGATCAACCCATAGCAAACCCACGTCATTTGCCATGGATTCAGGCGCGCTCGGCTTCGGCAGGTTCCTCGTGGTCGGACGGGACGGCCTCCAACACGATTTCATTTGCGCGATTTGCCATGGAGCGGACGGGCGCTTTCGGTGGCGGAGAATTGCGGCAACCGCACAGTCACCTCGCGAACACGATTTCATTTGCGCGATTTAGAAACCTGGGTTGTTTTTCAAATCGCGCAAATGAAATCACCACCGGAGCCGCTGCCCGCTCGAGTTGCCAGGCCCATGCCTGCCAGGACAGCGGATCAACCCATAGCAAATCGGGTCATTTGCCATGGATTCAGGCGCGCTCGGCTTCGGCAGGTTCCTCGTGGTCGGACGGGACGGCCTCCAACACGATTTCATTTGCGCGATTTAGAAACCTGGGTTGTTTTTCAAATCGCGCAGATGAAATCATGACCGGAGCCGCTGCCCGCTCGAGCTACCGAACCCATCCCTGCCAGGACACCCGACCAACCCATAGCAAATCGCGCAAATGAAATCATCACCAAAGCCCGTTTTCTTCAACCCACGCCACTCATCCCTGTCAGAACACTCGACCGACCCATAGCAAATCGCCTCATTCGCGCAAATCGCGCAAATGGGCGGGCGGGCGGCGGAGATGGTAGACTCTCGCCTCTGCCCGACCCGCCCGCCGGACAACCACCCGAGATTCACAACTCATGTTCCGCCTTAAGAAACTGTTTTCGACGTGGAGGGGGCACGCCGAGGAGGAAGCTGTCTTGAGCTCTTCGGAAATCGTCCCGAAAGTCGCGAAGGCCATCGCCGGTGAGGCGAAGGTCCGTTTCGATCTCACCCCGGCAGATGTCGAGCCTTGGGTGAAGCTGGTCGAGCAACACGGAGTGACGGAGCTGCTCGCTTCGAATCACGCCCGCCTCGAATTTCCCCGGGAGACGGATCACCCGATCCGCACTGAGTTGCGCAAACGCTCCCGCAACGCTGCAGTCCGCGAGGTGCTGCAGCAGAGCGAGCTGATGGAGCTCCTCGGCGCGATCGGCGAAGCGCGGATCGACGTCCTCCTGCTGAAGGGAGCGGCGCTCGCCCACACGCTCTATCCGTCGCCGCACCTTCGCCCCCGCGGGGATACGGATCTCCTGGTCGGCCCGGAGGATCTCGACGCGCTGCACGAAGTGCTCGTCGCGAGCGGTTACGAGCCGCTGCCGACGGATGGCGTTCCCGACGTCCAGATGCGGGAGCGGCCGTACCTGAAGAAGGGGCCGGCGGGGATGCGCCACACCATCGACCTCCACTGGGCGCTCGCCAACCGTGCCGACCTGCGCGACCGCTTCGTCTTCGGCGGGCTCTGGGGGCGATCCATTCCGGTGCCGCGCCTCGGCGCTTCCGCACGCGCTCTCTCGCGCAGCGACGCGCTGATCCACGCGGCGATCCACCGCTCCGCACACCACGACGAGTCGGACCGCCTGATCTGGCTCTACGACATCCATCTCCTCCTCGGCGCGATGTCCCGCGAAGAACGTGCGGAGTGCTTCGCACGGGCAAGGGCGAAGGAAGTCTCCGCAGCGGTGAAGAGCGGCGTCGAGAAGACGGCGAAGTTGTTCGGAACAAAGATCGGCGGCGACGAGCTCGGGATGCTCGAGTCGGTCGCGACGGACGTCACCGCGCGTTACGTCCGGATCGGACGGCGAGGCTTCGGCGATCTTCTTCACGAGCTGCGGACCCAGCCGGCGGGCGACCGCGTCGCGTTCCTCCGCGGCGTCGCGTTCCCCTCCCCGCGTTACATGATGGACAAGTTCCGCACCAGGCACGCCGTCCTCGTCCCCTGGCTCTACTTCCGTCGCGGCATCGAGGGAGGGGTGAAGATGCTGAGGCGGAAACGGGGGTGAGGGGATTTGCTATGAATTGAGCGCGTGTGTTGGCAGGGACGGGTAGGGTGGATCGAAGGGGAGCGGGCTTCGGCCATGATTTCATTTGCGCGATTTGCTATGAGTTGATCGGGTGTCTTGGCAGGGATGAGTGGCGTGGATCGAAGCGGAGGGGGCTTCGGCCATGATTTCAATTGCGCGATTTGAGAACCGAGCGTCGGTTTATATCGCGCAAATGAAATCGTGTTCATGGGAAGCTCGTGCGCTCGCGAGAGTCGCCGCCGCTGAAAGCACCCGTCCGATCCATGGCAAATCGCGCAAATGAAATCGCGTTGGAGCGCGTCCGGTCCGGCCGGTGGAAACGTGCCGAAGCTGAGCGCCCGCGCATCCATAGCAAATGAGATCGGGTTGGCAGGGAAAAGTGGAGTCGATCGAGAGGGTAGTGGCTTCGGAGAGGCGATTTGCTATGGGTTGGTCGGGTGTCTTGGCAGGGAAGAGTGGAGTCGATCGAGAGGGTAGTGGCTTCGGTCGTGATTTCAATTGCGCGATTTGCTATGAGTTGATCGGGTGTCTTGGCAGGGATGAGTGGCGTGGATCGAAGCGGAGGGGGCTTCGGCCATGATTTCAATTGCGCGATTTGAGAACCGAGCGTCGGTTTATGTCGCGCAAATGAAATCGTGTTCATGGGAAGGTCGCGCGCCGGCGCGAATCGTCCGGAGCCGAAAACGCCGGTCCGATCCACGGCAAATCGCGCAAATGAAATCGCGTTGGAGCGTGTCCGGTCCGGCCGCGAGGAAACGTGCCGGAGCTGAGCGCCCGCGCATCCATAGCAAATGAGATCGGGTTGGCAGGGAAAAGTGGAGTCGATCGAGAGGGTAGTGGCTTCGGAGAGGCGATTTGCTATGGGTTGGTCGGGTGTCTTGGCAGGGAAGAGTGGAGTCGATCGAGGGGGAGCGGGCTTCGGCCATGATTTCATTTGCGCGATTTGCTATGAGTTGATCGGGTGTCTTGGCAGGGATGGGTGCCGTGGATCGAGGGGGAGGGGGCTTCGGTCGTGATTTCAATTGCGCGATTTGAAAAGAGACCTCCCGTTTTTCAAATCGCGCAAATGAAATCGTGTTCATGGGAAAGTCGCGCGCCGGCGCGAATCGTCCGGAGCCGAAAACGCCGGTCCGATCCATGGCAAATCGCGCAAATGAAATCGCGTTGGAGCGCGTCCGGTCCGGCCGGTGGAAACGTGCCGAAGCTGAGCGCCCGCGCATCCATAGCAAATGAGATCGGGTTGGCAGGGAAAAGTGGAGTCGATCGAGAGGGTAGTGGCTTCGGTGAGGGGATTTGCTATGAATTGAGCGCGTGTGTTGGCAGGGACGGGTGGGGTGGATCGAAGGGGAGCGGGCTTCGGCCATGATTTCATTTGCGCGATTTGCTCTGAGTTGATCGGGTGTCTTGGCAGGGATGGGTGCCGTGGATCGAGGGGGAGGGGGCTTCGGTCGTGATTTCAATTGCGCGATTTGAAAACCAACGCTCGGTTCTCAAATCGCGCAAATGAAATCGTGTTCATGGGAAGCTCGTGCGCTCGCGAGAGTCGCCGCCGCCGAAAGCACCCGTCCGATCCATGGCAAATCGCGCAAATGAAATCGCGTTGGAGCGCGTCCGGTCCGGCCGGTGGAAACGTGCCGAAGCTGAGCGCCCGCGCATCCATAGCAAATGAGATCGGGTTGGCAGGGAAAAGTGGAGTCGATCGAGAGGGTAGTGGCTTCGGTGAGGGGATTTGCTATGAATTGAGCGCGTGTGTTGGCAGGGACGGGTGGGGTGGATCGAAGGGGAGCGGGCTTCGGCCATGATTTCAATTGCGCGATTTGCTCTGAGTTGATCGGGTGTCTTGGCAGGGATGAGTGGCGCGGATCGAGAGAGAAAAGGCTTCGGCCATGATTTCAATTGCGCGATTTGAAAAGAGACCTCCCGTTTTTCAAATCGCGCAAATGAAATCGTGTTCATGGGAAGGTCGCGCGCCGGCGCGAATCGTCCGGAGCCGAAAACGCCGGTCCGATTCATGGCAAATCGCGCAAATCGCGCAATTGAACTCGTGTGAAGCGCGTGCCTTCCTGACGACAGAATGCTGCCGGAGCTGAACGAACGCAGGTCCACCCTTCCTATCGAAAGATAGTACATACCTGATCGAAAAAGGGCGCACACTGAGCGCTCATGTACCCTATTCGGGGGTCGCGTGTGGCGGGAGAGACGAGTATGTTGCGGGGAGGTCGAGGTCGCGGAAGCGAACCGAGGACCGGAGCCGCGGAAATTCGCGTCGTTCCTCTCCGTCTGATGACCCTCGACCGGCCGAGATCCAAATCGCGCAAATCACGCAATTCGCGCAAATGTGAATCGCACCGCCCCGCGATGACGACGTTGAGTGACTTATGACTCGTGAGCTTCTGATTCTGGTCATCCCGGGCCTTCTCGCGGCGACGCTGAGCTGGGTGCTGACTCCGGTAACCGTTCTTCTCGCTCGCCGCGTCGGCGCGATGGACGAGCCGGGCGAGCGGAAGGTGCACACCCGTCCCATCCCGCGCCTCGGCGGTCTCGCCGTGCTCTTCGCTTCGTTCCTCCTCCTCGCCGCGCTCTCGTTTCTCCCCTTCGCGCCGCCGAACCATTTCGAGCCGGGAGTGCTCTTCGGCTTCATTCTCGGAATGGCCCCGATCGCGGTGGTGTCGTTCTTCGACGACGTCCGCGGAGTCCGAGTGGCGACGAGATTCGGCATGCAGGCTCTCGGGGCGACGGCCGCTGTCTTCCTCGGATTTCAGCTCGGCGCCGACATCCACGTCTTCGGTTCGACCCTCCATCTCGGATGGGTCGCGATTCCCCTCTCGATCCTCTGGATCGTCGGGGTGACGAACGCGTTCAATCTCATCGACGGCCTCGACGGGCTTTCTGCAGGCCTGGCCCTCATCTCTGCGGTGAGCCTCGCGGCGGTCTCGGTGATCGTCGGCCGCTATGCGACGGCGATGGCGGCGGTGGTGCTCGCGGGAGCGCTGGTCGGCTTCCTTCCCTTCAATCTCTATCCGGCCCGAGTGTTCCTCGGCGACACCGGCGCGACGGTGATCGGCTTCTACCTCGCCTGCCTCGCGCTGCGCGGCGGTTCGACCCTCACGAACGGGATGGCGATCCTGATCCCGGTGGTGGTGCTCGGGATTCCGATCGCCGACACGCTCATCGCGATGGCGCGGCGTGCGATGCGACGCTTCGAGACCGACGGCGGGACGGGGATGTTCGATGCCGACCGGCGGCACTTCCACCACCGGCTGCTCGAGCTCGGCCTCAACCAGCAGCGCGCGGTGCTGACTCTGTACGCGGTGGGCGTTCTTCTCGCGGCCTGCGGCTTCGCGTCCGTGTTCATGAGCAACCGTGGGGCGGCGCTCCTTCTGGTGACGCTGCTGACGGCATCGCTGATCGGATTGCGGAGACTCGGCTACGACGAGTTCGCGATCGTGAAACGCGGCGTGGTGCTGCGGATCTACGACTCGCCGGTGCTCAAGAGCGGCCTCTTCGCCGTCTTCACCGATCTCGCGATGGTGGTCGCAGCGCTGGCGGTCGCGATGGTGCTGAAGTACGAAAATCTCGCGTTCACCCAATACCGGCCGCTCGCAGCGGGGCTGGTGACGATCCTTCCGCCGGTGACCCTGGTGGTGTTCTACCTCTTCCGCCTCTACCGCGGGACGTGGAGAATGGCGAGCGCGGACGATCTGGTGCGCTCGTCGAAGGCGGTGGTGGTCGCGTCGGCGGCGGGGTTCGCGGCGGCCTGGCTGACCGGAGGGCACATGCCTTCGCGGACGCTCTTCCTGATCTACGCCCTGGTTCTCCTGGCACTGGTGAACGGGGTCAGGTCTTCGTATCGGCTTCTGTCGTACGTCAGCCGGAGGGCGATGGCGAGTGGCGAGCCGGTGCTGGTGTACGGCGCGGGGATCGGCGGAACGATGGCGGTGCGGGAGATGCTGGCGAACCCCGAGGTGGGACTCAAGCCGGTGGGATTCGTGGACGACGATCCGTCGAAGCGAGGGAAGCTGGTGAACGGGTACCCGGTGCTCGGATCGGTCGAGGACGTGGTGGAGCTCCTGGCGAAAGGGACGGCGACGGGGATCGTTGTGGCGACGGAGAAGGTGTCGGAGCAGCGGATGGCGCGGCTGCGGTGGATCTGCGGCGAGGTCGGCGGCACGGTGCGGACGTTCCGGATGGATTTCGAGACCCTGGGGAGTGAGGGCTTTCCCGAGGGTGGGCACATCGCCGAGGTCGTGCAGATGGCAAAAGCATCTGAGATCTGAGATCGCGGATCTGAAAAGCATCGAGGATCGAGGATCGAGGATCTGAAAAGCATCGAGGATCGAGGATCGCGAGCAGCCCCGTAGGGGCGTCTGACAATAGCCCAGGACGGAGTCCTGGGACTGGAGTTTGGCGGAACTCGGAGTCGTTGGGCGGAAGTCCAGGAATTCTGGACTTTTTTTTCGTCCCGTGGTATCTAGTTATATCACTAGACCAGAAGGAGGTCACCATGGGATTTCCAACCAAAGTGCAGCTGATCGCTCGTGCAAAGAGCAGGCAGTGGTACGTGAACCTTCCCGCGGCCGTGGCCCAAGCTTGTGAATTCATTCGCGGTGAGATCGTCGAATGGGTCATCGAGGACAAGCGAACGCTGATCCTCAAGCGGGCAAAGGATCCGACCGGAACCGTCGAAGCGAAGCGGGTCAAAAAAAAACGCTGATCGAAATCTTCTTCGCTCATTCAACGCGATCTTCGACGAATTGAATGGATCCTGTGATGCTCGGGTGCTTCAGCGGGTTCGTGGGTTGGCCATCGGCCTGCTCAACTGCACCGGGCGACACACGGTAAGCGGAATGATTGAAGCAGGCCGCGATCCGCAGCAGGACTGGTCGGCAGACTATCGCGTTTTCTCGGAGGGTCGGTTCGATGTGAGCGAGATGTTCAGAGTCATCGAACGACACCTGCTCGCGTACTTGCCGCTCGACGCACCGCTGGTGCTGCCGCTGGATGACACGAAGTTGCGCAAGACGGGCATGAAGATCCCAGGCGTGAGTTATCAGCGCGATCCGATGTCGCCGCCTTTCCACACGAACTTGATCCGCGCCCAACGGTTCATTCAGGCTGCGATCAGTGTTCCTTTAACTGGCCAGTCTGCCGGTCCGGCGCGCAGCTTCCCGATCCGGTTCAATCACCAGCCTCCGGCGGTTCGCCCGGGGGCCGGAGCAACCGAGCAGGAACGTGCCGAGTATCGTCGCCAGCAGAAAGAGCAGAATCTTTCCATCGGTGCAACGCGTCTGCTGATCCAAACTCGCAAGGACTTTGACCAGCTCGGAGCGAGCGAGCGCGTGCTGATGCCGGTGGTTGACGGCGGTTACACCAACCGTACGGTTCTGCGGAACTTGCCGGAACGAACGATCCTGATCGGTCGCATCCGAGGCGACGCGAAGCTGTTCTTTCCTCCAAACTCTCAACCGCTTCGCGGACGCAAGCGCTGGTATGGCGATCAGGCCCCAACACCCGATCAACTCCGCGTGGACCAATCCATCGACTGGCAACAGGTCCAAGTCTGGGCCTCGGGTCGTGAACACGCCTGTTCGATCAAGACCATCGGTCCCGTGCTTTGGAAAACTTCGGGTTATGAACTGCCTCTGCGGCTCGTCGTGATCCGGCCACTGGGCTATCGGCTCCGCAAGAAATCACGCCTGCTGTATCGCAAACCGGCGTTCCTGATCTGTACCGACCTGAAACTCTCGCTCGTCGAGCTCGTCCAAGCCTACTTCCGCCGCTGGGATATCGAGGTCAATCACCGCGACGAAAAGCAGATCTTCGGTGTCGGCCAGGCGCAGGTGCGCAACCGGCGATCGGTCGACTCGCTGCCCGCTTTCGCCGTAGCCGTCTACTCGATGATGCTCCTCGCTGCCGCCGATTGCTTCGGCCTCGGCTCCACTGCGCCCCCCGAACTGATGCCCAAGTGGAGAGACAACGATATCCCCGATCAGTGGCGAATACCCACCGGCCAGTACCTTCGCGCGATGCGATCCGCCTGCATTCGCCACATCCGCAACTTCGAACCCCCCAATTTCACCGACTTCCAGACCCCCGTCGCACGACACCTGAAGCGCTCGAAATCCGCTGTCACCCCCGAAATGGCTGTCCAGTACGCCACTTCGTAGCTCGCGCCTTGCTCGAGAAACGCCAAACTCCAGGCCCAGGACGGAGTCCTGGGATTGTTGTCCGAAAGAGCGCGCTCCGAGAGCCCCGTAGGGGCGATTGAATCGTCCCATTTTCCGAGGATCGAAAGGCATCGCGGATCGCGGATCTGAAATCCGTCGAGGAGAAATGCTGATCGACGATGGGAGGCTGACGGGTGATCGTTGATCGGATGGTGGCGATCGGGTACGAACCATCTCGAGCCGGGCGCACGCCCGGCTTTGTTGTATGCGGGAGCCGGACCGCCGATCCGCGAAGCCTTTCCGATCACGAATCTGCCGGCGAACAGCCCCAGGACTGCGTCCTGGGCTATTGTCAAACGCCCCTACGGGGCTCTGGGGTCTGTTGGCGAGCAACCCCAGGACTGCGTCCTGGGCTATTGTCAAACGCCCCTACGGGGCTGTTCTCGATCGGCGACCTTCGATGCTTTTCAGATCCACGATCCACGATCCGCGATGCTTTTCAGATCCACGATCCGCGATCCACGATCCACGATGCTTTTCAGATCCACGATGCCTTTCGTTAGCTCCGTCTCCCCTAGCGGTTTGGGGATAGCTAAACCTAACGAAAGATAGTGAATAAGTCCGCGACTCAGCTGTTATATTGATCCGCGGAAGGCGAGGTGACGACGGCACCCCGGGCTCGGAGCGAGCGTTGGGTCAGGCAGTCGTCACCCCATTCGTGTCTCTTTGAAGATACACGACGGACAGGAGGGGCCCGCTCGATCCCTTCGGAACCGTCGATCCGTTCCCTCTGGTCCATCAGTCGCGGAGGGGATCGGAAAAATACAGGTCTCGAAGTGGGGCGAGAAAAAAAGTGAGGCGGAGATGATTCAGGGCAACGAGCGAACAAGAGTGAGCAGGAGGGCGGGCGCTGGCAGGAAGCACGGGATGCGCGCTCGGGTTGCGACGGCGGTGCTTCTCGCCCTGGTGGCGATCACTCCTGCGGCTCTCGAGGCGCAGTGCACGACCGCGCCCACGTTCGGCGGGATCGATCTGGTGACGAATCCGGGCGGATCGACCTGCACGCTGCAGGCGTCGTGGAATCCGGGGACGGACAACTGCGGCGGAACGGTCACGTACAACGTCTACCGGAGCACGACCAACCCATTCGCTCCTTCCGTCAGCAACCGGATCGCATTCAACGTCACGGGAACGAGCTACACCGACACCGCTGATCTGGCGCAGGGCGTGACGTACTACTACATGGTGCGGGCGATGTCGTCGGTCAGCTGGGCCGAGGAGACGAATACGGCGTGGAGGGACGGAACGCCGACCGGGACGCTAACGACGGCGGCGAGCGACAACTTCGAGGCGACGAACCCCCAGTGGGACGCGAGCGTCTGGCCCGGCGGCTCGGATGCGAACGTCAACACCGAGCTGATTCTCTCGAACTGCCTGGTCCACAGCGGGACGACCGCGCTCCGTTTCGGCCCCGCGAATTGCGGGAAATACAATACCAAGGAAGACAACCGGCTGATCCTCGGCGGGTCGAGCGGGATCGCCGTCCCGGTGAGCGCGAAGAGCGTCAGGCTTCGCTTCTGGCACGCCTACGACTTCCAGTCGGTCTATGACGGCGTCCGGCTGTACTACACGACGACGAACCCGTTCAACAACTACGCCGACGTCAGCACGTATCAGGGAATGCCGGACACTCCGACCCCGGGTGCTCCGTACATCGAGAACGAGCCGTACAACACCAGCATCGCGTTCTGGCAGAACGGCGTCTCGACGAATCGTCCGGCGTGGAACGGAGCGCACTACACGTACAGTGACGTGACGGTGAACCTCGACGGGATCCAGGGACAGAATCTCTGGCTGATCTGGCGCTTCAAGACCGACCAGACCGGGGACAAAGGATATGGATACAACCTCGACGATCTTTCGCTGACCTACGGAACGAGCGCGTCGGCATGCACGACGTCGCCATCGCCGCTTCGGCTCCTGACGGCCACGTCGAAGGCCGCTGCGGCCGGGGCGAACGGCGCGGTGAAGCTCGAGTGGGCTGCAACGCCGGGGAGCACGATCAAGATCTACCGGTCGGCCGGAGCAACCGCTCCGGCGACACCTGATCCGGTTGCCTATCGGTCGACGGTGACGACGGACGCCACCGGGTACGGAAGTTTCAGCGATCCCGGGCTGACGACCTCGCAGAAGTACTCGTACAGCGCGTTCGTCTCGAGCGGGACGTCGTACTCGAGCCAGCGCTCGGTGACGACGATTCCTCCCGATTCGGCGACGAAGCTGAAGTGGCGCTATCAGACCGGCGCGACCGCGCTCACTCCGCCGACGGTGTTCAACGCGGTCTTCGCGGTCTCGAACGATCGGTTCCTCCATGGAATGAACGTCGGCGCGACCGGAGGAGACTGGCCGCGCGGGTCGAACTGGATTCCTCCGCAGATGAATGCCCCGTCCCAAGGGCGCGTCCCGGTCGTGCCGATGAGCCTCCATCCCGTCACCGGCCCGAGTGGCCCGGCGACGAACGTCGTCTTCGTTGCGACGCAGGATGGCCGCGTCTACTGCTTCAATGCCGACAGTGGCGCACAGCAGTGGATGACGCAGGTTTCCGGTGCAACGTCGATCGTGGCGCCGGTGACCTATGCGATGAGGCAGTACGGATTCAGCACTCTCTCCAACGATCTTCTCTTCGTCGGAACGCGGAACTCGTCGGGTACGAATGCGATGGTCGCACTCGATGCGCAGAACGGAACCGAACGGTGGCGCTTCACCAACAGCGCTGCGCAGGGGGGGAACGGCCAGGGGATCGGGATCATCACCGCGATGCCGGCGATCGACGTCCAGTCCCGCACCCTGATCTTCACCAGCCGGACGCTGGCAGGAGGGAGCTCGAACACGGTCTGGGCGCTCTCGTTCGATGCGACCACTCCTCATCTGACCTGGTCGGCCGCGATCGGTGATGCTGAGACTACGCCGATGACCCGCAACGGAGTGGTTTACGTCGGCAACAACAGTGGTCAGGTCTACGCGTATCCGGTCGGTTCCTTCGGCACCGCGTTTCCGCTGTGGTCCTACGATACGTTCGATGGCCCGGTGAAGACGTATGTGTACCCCGACTGGTCGTCGAACCGCCTCTACTTCTGCACCACGAACCGGGTGTGGGCCCTCGTGGACAATGGCGCCGGCGCAGTGTCGCTCCTCTGGTCGACACCCGGTTCCGGAGCCGGTTCGGTGGCGTATCCGTCGAACATCATCTCGACTCCGACGGACGCATGGGTCGGTTCGTCCAGCGGCGAGCTGGTCAAGTTCGCCGGTTCCGATACCGCGAGCCCCGCGCAGTCCCGGATCACGCTGTCGACCGGCAGCGTGGGAGCGCCGATCATGGATTACCGCCAGGGAGCCGTCTGTGTCGGGACGGAAGAAGGAGCGTTCTTCGCGGTCGCACCCTGACCGAAGGAGAGAGGAGCAGACCATGAAAAGAACACGAACGATTCTCGCCGCAGTGATTCTCCTCGCCTTCGCGGCCCTTCCGGCCTTCGCGAAGAACGGGGGGAGCAACGGCGGATGTGTCTCGGTGATCGCGACGTCGGCGCAGTTGAACGGCGGAGCGCCGGCGGAGAGTTTCTCCGCGACGCGGATTCTCGACATCGACCTCTGGGTGCTTTTCAACCCCGGTTCGGCCAACCGCTTCTCGGGCGATCACCAGGTCGAGTTGAAGATCTTCACTCCGCACGGCTTTCTCTACCAGTCCACCGCGATTCCCTTCACGTACGACGCGAAGGGGAAGGGGACGCAGAGAAAGCTGGACGGCTACCCGCTGCCGCTGGACGTGCGCGTGCTCCAGCCGGTGAGCTGGGCGAAGGGGAAGGAGCTCGGAACGAGCGTGCGGCTCCCGGTCGCGGGGACGCTGATCATGAGCAACTCGCTTTACGGGACGTGGTCCGCGGAGGCCTACGTCGACGGTGACTCGCTGAAGTGTGCGGAGCCGGCGAGCTTCGAGATCCGACCCTGAGCGAAATCCGAGCAACAACGAGTCCGGCTGAGGTGTCTCCGGGCTCCGTAACCATTCGTTGACACTCGCGTAACAACTGTTTAAAGTCGGCCAGCGGTCAATCCGACTCAGAAAAAGAGCAAACCCGCCGCGAGGCGGGGACGCAAAGCCGAGAGTCCCTCGTGGACAGTCCGGCTGCCATACGAGTCATGAGAAGTCATCGGAACCTTCGTTCACGCCGTCAGACAGGCCAACATGCGCATGTCGCGAAGTCGTGCGAGCCGATGGAAAAATACATCCTGGAGCATCGCAGTCATCATTTGCCTCCGTCTCAACCATCGCGGCCAGTCCAGCCCGAGTCTCTGAGGTTCGCCCGGTCTTCTGACCCCAAGGAGATGTCATGTCGTCTACCGCACCTTCCTCGCGGTTTTTCCGGATCCGCGCGAGCATCCGTTCGACGGGTCGTGCTGCTTCTCTCCTGTCGAGCACTCTCCTCGCGCTCCCATTCCTCCTGCTGAGCACCTCCGCGGCGATGGCTGCAGGGGGGCCTCCAGCCGTCGATGATGGTTGCGCGCAGATCGTGACGCCCGCGGTGGTGGATCAGCTCAAGCACCAGGATGTCGATCCTCAGGCGCAATTCGAAGCATGGAGGGTGGCGAAGCACATCGAGATGGAGATGCCGCCTCCCGTCCGTTGCATGCACATCGCCTGGGCGAAATTGCACGGGAAGAGCGCGGGTGAAGAAGAAGGGGAGATCGAGACGAAGAGCTCGATGGCCACAGGGTTGAAGGCGGCATCTCTCGGAGGAGATCTCGACCTCGCCCCCACCGGTGTCCCGACCTACCAGGGAGAAGTGCAGGTCGCGGTCGACCCGAACAATCCGATGCACATGGTCGCGGGATCGAACTCGTTCTACCGCGATCCGGCTCCGCAGTGCCAGTCCCCGACCGGCGGCGCGTCGAAAACGTACGGGACACAGGCTCTCTTCGGTTCGAGCGACGGTGGCGCGACGTGGGTCTACCAATGCGCACCCTGGCCGGCCGCAGATACGGGCGGCCTCGGTGGCGCGCAGTACTGGTTCGGAAGCGATCCGACCGTGGCGTTCGACAGTCAGGGAAACGCGTACGCGAATTACATGCTGATCAACCAGACCGCGCTCGGATCGACGGGCTCCTCGCTGGTCGTCTCACGATCGACGGACAACGGCCAGACCTGGTCGGCGCTGTCGATCATTGCGAACACGCTGAGCAACAGCACGACGTTCGATGACAAGAACATGATGGCCATCGACACCACGTCGGGCCAGGCGCACTCGCACACCGATCGCATCTTCGTTATCTGGGATCGAAACAACTCCGAACGGGTCGCGTACTCGGACCCTCCGTACTCCAGCTGGACCACGGTGGTCCTCTCCGGGAGCGGCGACATCGGCGGTCAGATGACGATCGGCCGCGATGGAACCGTGTACGCGATCTGGAACAAGTACAGCCAGACCGGCGGCGTGGGCTCGGGCGACCGGACGGTCTTTTCGAAGTCGACCAATGGCGGTGCCACGTGGAGCGCCGCGGTCCAGGTCGGCCGGAACCACAATCTCGCGTCCTTCGGAACGAACAACAAGCCGCCGATGCAGGATCAGCGTGGCGTGAACGCGTTCGCCTCCATCAGCATCGACAACAATCCCTCCAGCATCTTCGTCGACCGTCTCTACGTGGTCTATCCCGACTTCCCGTCCACAACAGGATCGGGCTCCAACATCAACATCTACGAGAATTACTCGACCGACGGCGGCGCGACCTGGTCTTCCGAGGTGAAGGTCAACGACGACACCGGTACGGCCACGCAGATCTTTCCGTGGGGTCAGGTCGATCAGAGCGACGGAACGCTCAACGTCGGCTGGTACGACGGGCGGAATGACGGCGGGAACACGCGCTCGCAGATGTATTACGCGCGCTCCATCGACGGCGGCGTCTCCTTCGAGCCGAACATCAATGTCGTCGATGCCGGCACGAACTTCGTGAACAAGGTCGGCTATTCGCAGGAGAACTCGGGCACCAACGCGAACTACAACGGAAATCAATACGGCGACTACACCGGGATCGCGGCTGCGAACCGGCAGGCTCACGCGATCTGGACCGATACGCGCAACTATTACCCCACCAGTGGAGACACCCGGGTCGAAGATGCGGCGACACTGACCATCACCAACTGTTCCGCTCCCGCAGCGATCGCCGCACCGATTCTCGCGTGCAACGCCGGTTCGATCGACATCTCCTGGCTCGCTCCTTCGAACTGGGGAACCAACGCAACCAACGGTACCTACAGCATCGAGAGGTTCACCGATGCCTCCTGCACGACGGGTAAGGTGGTCGTGGCGACCGCTCTGACCGCCACCGGTTACACCGATTCGAGCGTCGCGGCAGGGACCACCTACTACTACCACGTGATCGCGAAGAACAATTGTCCCGGGACCGCCCTGACGCCGATGTCGACGACGTCCGCGTGCTCGAGCGCGGTGGCGTGCGCCGCCTGCACGCCGCCGGGCGTCCCGACGGTGGGTACGGTCGTCGCCAATGCTCCGAGCTCGCTGACCGTATCGTGGACCGCCGGCTCTCCGGCCGGGGCGACGTACACCGTATACCGAGCGGATGGCGCGTGCCCGGGAAGCAGCTACAGCGCCGTCGCGACGGGAATTACCGCGACGTCGTGGACCGACAACACGGTCGTCGGCGGGAACACGTATTCGTACGAGATTTCGGCAGTCGACGCGGGAGGCAGTTGTGAGTCATCGCTCTCGTCCTGCGCGTCCGGGATCGCGTACGGCGACTGCATGACCGCTCCGACTTTCCCGGGGCTCACGAGCGCCACGGGTTCGGTCTCGTCGACCTGCACGATCGACCTCTCGTGGAGCGCGGGAACCGCGAACTGTTCGGGTCCGTTGAGCTACAGCGTTTACCGCTCGGCGACGAGTGGGTTCACTCCGTCATCGACGAACCGGATCGCGACCCGACTGAGCGGGACGAGCTACTCCGATACCTCGGCACTCGCCGCGAACACCACGTATTACTACATCGTCCGCGCGATGGACGAATCGAACAACGTCGAAGAGACGAATACGGTGCAGAAGAGCGCGACGACCGGGGCGGGGTGCACGTCGGCACCCTTCGCCGTCCAGGCATTCACCGTCACGACGACCGGAACGGCGAGCGGCGGGGAGAACCTGCTCGAATGGTGGGACCCGCCAGCCGGATCGAGTGGAACGACCGTGACCATCAACTACCGCACCGACCAGTATCCGAGCTCGCCGGCCGATCCTTCGGCGACGACGCTGGTGACGAACCGTCCTGTCGTGTTCGGCGCCGTCGACACATACACCCACACCGGGCTCACCAACGGTGTGACCTACTACTACGCCATCTGGGTCCGGTACTGAGAGCGAGGAGGAGATCATGATGAGCACCACGAAAAGACTCTTCGCCCTCGTGACCAACGGAACGGCGATCCGCACGCTGCTGACGAACGGAGCGGTACTCCTTTTCGCTTTCTCGGCTCTTCCTCTGTTGGCAGCGCAGCCGCCCAAGACTCCGCGCCGGGTTCTGCCGGAATCGTTTGACATCTCTCCTCCGCTGCGTAGCATCGTCCCGCATCCGGAACCGAGAAAAGCTCCGCAGGAGAGGGAGAACGAACATCTTCCATACCGGACCTACGGGATTTCCAACGGACCGGACCAGGTCCGTCAGACGGCCGGCGGAGCGACGTTCGCCCCGGTTTTGAACGGGACCTTCGAAGGCGTGGGCACGGGCATCGTAGGCTACTCGCCATCCGTCGCTCCACCCGATACCGAGGGCGAGGTCGGCCCCAATCACTACATCCAGTGGGTCAACACCGACTTCCTGATCTTCGACAAGAACGGGGGCATCGTCTATCCGACGTCCGGCAATCCTGCACCCGGCAACACGATCTGGAGCGGTTTCTCGGGCGGTGGCGGGCTTTGTGCCAGCACGAACCAGGGTGACCCGCTGGTCATGTACGATGCGTCGGCCGACCGCTGGTTCATGAGTCAATTCGCGTTCACGGTCGGTGGAAGCGGGTATCCGGCCGCTCCGTTCTATCAGTGCGTCGCGGTCTCCACATCGCCGGATCCGACCGGAACCTGGTATCGCTACGCGTTCCCGAGCGTCGCCGGGACCACTGATGTCTTCAACGACTACGGCAAGTCCGGGGTCTGGAGGGACGCGTACTACATGTCGGTGAACCAATTCTCCGGCAGGAGGCTCCAGAACTGGGAAGGCGCCGGCGTCTACGCTTACGATCGTGCCGCAATGCTCGCCGGGAACCCTTCCGCATCGGCGATCTACTTCAATCTCGGAACCACCTATGGTGGTCTTCTCCCTGCAGACTGGGACGGAACGACCCCACCTCCGCCCGGGGAGCCGAACTTTTTCGTCTCATTCGACAATACCTCGGCGGGCTGCGGCGCGGCCGACGCGAGCGGCTGTCTACAGCTCTGGAAGTTCCATTCGGATTTTGCGACGCCCGCAAATTCGAGTATCAGCGGTCCGACGATCATAGGAGTCAGTCCGATCACAATCGCGTGTAATGGCGCGGCAGGAAGTTGCATCGCCCAGGCGGGCACGTCGAATACCCTCGATACTCTGGCCGACCGGTTGATGTGGCATCTCTCCTATCGCAATTTCGGGACGCATGAATCGCTGGTGGTGACACATTCCGTCGATCCCGACGGTGGCGGCGCGCAGCAGTCGGCGCTCCGGTGGTACGAGATTCGTGACCCGAACGGGACACCGAGCCTCTACCAGCAAAGCACGTACAACCCGAGCACCACCGAGGATCGATGGATGGGAAGCATCGCGATGGACAAGTTCGGGGACATCGCAATCGGATACAGCATCTCGAGCGCCTCGATCAATCCGTCGATCGAATACACCGGGAGGCTCTCCACGGATCCGGCGAACACTCTGCAGACCGAGGCCACGATGTTTCCTGGATCAGGCTCTCAGACCGGGACGCTGCATCGGTGGGGCGACTATTCGTCGCTCACCGTCGATCCCACCGACGAATGCACTTTCTGGTTCACGACCGAGTACCTGGCTGCGAATGGATCGTTCAACTGGAACACGCGAATCGGCAGCTTCAGATTCAGCACGTGTGCGACGTGCAGCGCGCCGGCGATTCCCGCCAGCGTGGTCGCATCACCACTCTCCTCGACCTCGAATACAGTGACGTGGGCCAGCTCCGGTGCGGGAGTGACCTACAACGTCTACCGTTCGACCGAGACGTGCCCGGCGGGTATCTTCACGAAGTTGAACGCGTCACCCGTGAGCGGAACGTCGTACACGGACACGACTGCGACGACCGGAGCGACTTACTGGTACCGCGTCACTGCCGTCGATGCCGCCACCGGCAACTGCGAGTCCGTCGCCTCTTCGTGCGTCTCGGTGACCACCACCTCGTGCACCACCCCCGGCGCGCCGACGGGCCTGACGCTTACGACGCCCACGAGCAACACCATCCACCTCGCGTGGACCGCGGGCACGCCCGCCGGCGCGACCTACAACGTCTACCGCGCCGACGGCGCGACGTGCACCGGGGCCACGCTCCTGACGAGCGGCGTCGCCACAACGAGCTATGATGACGCTGCCGTGACCGGCGGTTCGACCTACTCCTACCAGGTCTCCTCCGTCGATGCGACCGGGAGCTGCGAGTCATCACTCTCCTCGTGCCAGACCGCGACCGCCACCGGGGGTCCCGGAGTTTACTCGACCGGAACTTTCGCTTCCGGATCACCTCGCGATACGTCGGCGGGCCAGGACGTGCGCTGGATCTACAACTCCGGCGCGACTGCGCTCGCTCCGCCGACGAGCTACACCGCGGTTTACAGCGTCTCGAACGATCGCCGCCTCCACTCGATGAACGTCAGCGTTCCGGGTGGTGACTGGCCCGAGCTCGCACCGAAGGAGTGGAAGCCGCCGGCGATGAACGCGCCGGCCCAGGGGCGGACGATCATCGTTCCGACCACACTTTTCCCGATCTCGGGCAGCACCCGCGTCACGTTCGTCTCCTCGCAGGACGGACACGTCTACTGTTTCGACGCAGACACCGGAGTCCGGCTCTGGATGAGCGCGCAGCTCGGCGACATGGTGCAGGCCCCGGTGGCGATCGCATTCCGTCAGTACAAGAGCACGATCGGCGGCTTGGATCTCGTGTTTGCGGCGACGAGAAACTCCTCCACGGGGAATGTGGTCTACGCGCTCAACGCCGCAACGGGAGCGACCGTCTGGAGCTACGACAACGGCGGAGGAGCGAGCGCGATCGGCGTAGTCACCGCGATCCCGAGCGTCGATGCGGCAACCCAGAGGCTCTTTTTCACCAGTCGCGCGGAATCCGGGGGAAGCTCGAATACAGTCTGGTGCCTGAATTACACCGCAGGCGGTGCATCGCTGGCCTGGGCTCTTCCGATCGGCGATGCCGAGACGGCACCGACCATCCGGAACGGCGTGTTGTACGTCGGAAACAACAACGGCGACGTCTACGCGCTCAGCGAAGCGACCGGCACACTGTTGTGGAGCTATCCAACCGGCGACGGGCCGATCAAGACGTACGTCTATCCCGACTGGGCGACGACTCGACTCTACTTCACGACGACGAACCGGGTCTGGAGTCTGACCGACAACGGCCCCTCCGCGACACTGAACTGGGCAACTCCGGCCAGCGGTGCAGGATCTCTCGTCTCGCCGTCGAACATCGTCACCAACGGAACCGACGGATGGGTCGGCACCGGAGACGGAAAACTGGTCAGGCTGAACGGCCTGAACACGGCTTCTCCGTCGCAGACCGTCCGCTCCATCGATGCCGGCTCGGTCGGAGCGCCGATCATCGACTTCCTCAACAACTGGATCTACGTGGGGACCGAAGGTGGCTCCGTCTACTGCGTCACGCCGTGACAGGGGAGAGTGAATGATGAAAACGATACGATCGACTCTTCTGGCGATGACCGTCGTCTTCGCAGGTGCGGTTTCACCCGCATTCGCTGCTGCCGGCGGGAACGGCGGGTGTGTCTCCGTGGTGGCCACATCGATGCAATCGGACGGAGGAGCGCCCGCAGCCGGCTTCTCCGCGACCCGGATCCTGGACATCGATCTCTGGGTCTTGTTCAACCCTGGCTCGGCGAATCGCTTCTCCGGCGACCACCAGGTGGAAGTGAGGATCTTCACTCCCCACGGCTATCTCTACCAGTCGACCGCGATTCCCTTCACGTACGACGCGAATGGGAAAGGAAAACAGAGGAAGCTCGAAGACTATCCGCTTCCGATGCCGGTGCGCGTGCTCGAACCGGTGAGCTGGTCGAAAGGAAAGGAGCTCGGAACCAGCGTGCGGCTTCCGGTCGCCGGAACATTGATCATGAGTCATTCGTTGTACGGGACCTGGAAGGCAGAGGCGTACGTGGACGGCGACCCACTGAAGTGCGCGGCTCCGGCTTCATTCCAGATCCGACCGTAACCGGCCTGATTCGCAGGAACATGGCTGGTTTTTCAAGTAAACTCGTAGGTACACCACAAGGAGACCTGTTGAAAGAAACAGAAACCCCCTCCGAGAGCCAGGGAGAGCACCGGCCAGATTACGAGAAGCCAGCCATCGCCTGGGAACAGCAGCTCGATGCTGCCGCCGTCGGAGTGAGCTGCTCGAAGACGGTGGGCGATACGGGTTGTCAGATCGGCGGAACCTTCAGCTGAGCGCCTGATGGGTACTCCTTCCAGCTCGTTCTCCGACCGGGCATTCGCACTCGCTCAGCCCCTCACCGCGTCTCTCGAGCTGACGTACCGCTGCAACTGGAGGTGCGTCTTCTGCTACAACCCGCGGCATTCCGATGTCCGCCGGCTCGAGCGCGACGAATGGATGACCGTCCTCGACGATCTACGCGAGCTCGGCACCCTCACCGTCACACTCACGGGAGGAGAAGCGCTGGCGAGCCCGGACTTCCTTTCCGTAGCGAAGGCGGTTCGGGAACGCGCGTTCGCATTGCGGGTCTTCACGAACGGAAGTCTGGTCGACGCGGAGACGGCGAAAGAGATCGCTGCGTTGCAGCCGGCAGCTGTGGAGATCAGCATGCACGGGGCGACGCGGGACGTCCACGACCGGACGACCGGACTCCCGGGGTCCTTCGACGCGATGCTCTCCGGGTTGACGCGCCTTCGTGATGAAGGAGTGCGAGTACTTCTGAAGACGCCCGTGACGAATCTGAACGAGCATCAGATCGATCAGATGCTCGACCTCGCTGCCTCCCTCGGCGTGAAGTACCGGATGGATGCGACGATCACTCCCCGCGACGATGGAGATCGTGGTCCACTGGTTTACACCGCCTCGCGTGACGCGATGCGGCGGGTTGCCGAGATCGGACTCGAATCGAATACCCTCGGATTCATCGAGCGTCCGGAGAAGGCCGCCAACTGCGGGCTGGGGCGCATCACCATGGCCGTTGACCCCGAAGGAAACGTCTTCCCCTGTATCCAGTGGCGGCATACGTCTCTGGGGAACGTACGTGAGATCCGGCTTCGTGAGCTCTGGAGGACCTCGCAGGTCCGGCGCGATGCTGCGACGGTTGCAGACGACGCGAATGGACGGATGCGCACGATGGAACCTCCGTATTCGATCTACTCGTACTGTCCCGCGCTCGCCGCCGAGGCGACCGGGGATCCTCTGAACCCCGACCCGGCGTTCCTCACGCGCGCGGAGATCGCCTGGGAGGTCGCCGAAGAGCGGCGCCGGAAGGAGCGCGCGAGCGCTTGATCCATCTCGCGGAACTTCCATTTCGGATCGAAAATCTCGGCGGCTTCCCGTTTACTCAGGAAGAAGAAACTTACCTCCGAACCATCGGAACCCCCACCGCCGTCTCGCCGCTCCCGGAATTCCGGATGGACATCGTGCCGGAGGCGATCTTTCAATTCCCCGACGTACCGAAGCGCGGAACCCCGGCTCGCATCGTCTGGTTCGAGGATCGTGTGCGAGTCGTCCACGACGACTTTCAGGCCGAGGTCCTTCCATTCGAGCGGAGGGGAAGTCTATTTCGCCGCCACCGCTGTACGTACGCATTCATGGCGGCGTTGAGAACCGCTCTGACCGCGGTGCTCCCGCTGGACGGCGGATTCGCGCTGCACGGAGCTGCGGTGTCCGACGGGGCGCGTGGTTGGGCCTTCTTCGGTCCCTCGGGGGCGGGAAAAACGACGCTTGCTTCCACGAGCCCTTTCGACGTCATTTCCGATGAGGAAGTGGTGGTGCGAGGGA
Source organism: uncultured Acidobacteriota bacterium (assembly GCA_963741955.1). GTDB lineage: Bacteria > Acidobacteriota > Thermoanaerobaculia > Gp7-AA8 > Gp7-AA8 > CAVUKB01. The sequence continues at coordinate 474,440 of CAVUKB010000006.1, read as the reverse complement.
TGCCGTTCGTGCTCGGTGCCAACGGCTTCTGGGGCGCGCTGGCTGCGATGGATGCCCCTCGCGGGATGGTGGCGATGGGGGCTGTGGCCGAGCTGGACAAGAGTGCCCGGTTCTCGCTGTCACGGCTCGAGCGAGGAGACGCGGTGAAGGCTCTGGTCCGGTCGCTGCGTGTGTATCCGGTTCGCGGGCTGTGGGAGGCGACGCTCTTGAACATCCAGAATCTCGTCGAGAGCATTCCGGTGTTTCGGATGGGATGGTCGCCGGAAGCGCCGGTGTGGGAGCCGTTCGTCCGCGCTCTCGAGGACGCCGGCGCAGGTCGATGACGCCTCCGACGAAAACGCGTGCGAGCGGTACCGTGAAGCTGCTCCGTGCGGCCTACCGCCTTCCGAATTTCTTCGTACGCCACTGGATCGCTGCCGTAGAGTTGCTGATCTTCTGTTTTGCATCGGATGAAACGCTCGACCGTATGACGGCCGAGGACTACCGGACGGACGGGAAGTACCGGGACGACCACCACACTCTGGCCGGGCTTTACGCGTGGGAAGAGAGAGCGATCACGAAGCACTTTCCGGCGGACGGACATCTCCTCGTGACCAGTGCAGGTGGAGGGCGGGAGGTCCTCGATCTGGTCCGGCGGGGCCATCAGGTCACGGCGACCGAGTGTGTTCCGGAGTTGTATCGCGAGCTCTGCGCAAACGTCGAGAAGCTCGCTCCTCGAGGTTCGGTAGAGACACTCTTCGCTGCTCCGGACGCGGTTCCGGAGAGAAATGCTCCATTCGACGGCGCCGTGGTCGGATGGGCGGCGTACACCCACATGATCGGACGGGAGCGTAGGATAGAATTCCTCCGCGCCATCCATCGCGGTCTGCGACCGGGCGCGCCTCTGCTCGTATCGTTCTGGAAGCGGGGCGGCGAATCGCGCTCCGTCGGCGTGAGACGACGGGTGGCGAGCGTCCTCCGTAGAATCCTGGGACGGCGGCCGCTCGAGCCCGGAGAGTCTATGGCGACATTCTTCTATCGCCGTATGTACACGCCCGGCGAAGTTGAAGACGAGTTGAGGGAGGCGGGGTACGAGATCGTCGCAACTGTGATTCACGGATACGCGCACGTGGTGGCGAGAAAATCGTAGGAGCAACGTGAACATGAAATGGGAAACGACATCGTCCGTTGCCTGGCAGATGGTCGGACCGGAAGCCGTGCTCGTCGACGTTGCGACCGGCACGACCCTCGGGCTGAATCCGACCGGGAGCTTCATCTGGAAGCGGCTCCGCGAGAATGACGACGCCGCCATTGCCACCGAGCTTGCGCGCGAATACGGAATTCCTCGCGAGGAAGCGGATCGGGACGTCGCGGATTTTCTCGAGCTCCTCCGCGATCGCGGTTTCGTCAGCCCGAAAGAGTGAGTGCCGGGGAACCGGGGTTATGCCGCCGTTCACCGTGTCAGACCTGTTGCTGTTCGCCGAGGCGTACCTTCGGCTGACCTGGGCGAGTGCGATGGTCGCATTCCGCCCCCGACACGTCATCCGGACGATGCTTCTGCCGATAAAGCCGGCACGGCGCGTCCCGGCGAAGTCCGCGGAGACGATCGCACGGGATCTTGCTGCGGCGGCCCGGTGGCACGTTCTCCGTCCGGCTTGCCTTACCAGGTCTCTCGCACTTCGCGACATGCTTCTGCGCCGGGGATATCCCGCCGTTCTACGTGTGTCGCTCGACCGAGATCCCGGAAAGGCCGTGATCGGCCACGCTTGGATCGAGATGGAAGGAAGGGTGCTCAATGACCGCCAGGAACTGTCGCAGCGACAGACCTTGATTCTGGAGAAAGGGGAGAAGGGGAACTGAATGACGAAAACCGTTCTCATTACCGGCGGGGCCGGCTTCATCGGATCGCATCTGGCCGACGCATATCTCGCCGACGGTTGGAAGGTGCGCATTCTCGACAACCTTTCGACGGGACGGCGTGAGAACGTCGACCCGCGTGCGGAGCTCGTCGTTGGTGACCTCAACGACGCCGGTGCCGTGGCGCGTGCGTTCGAAGGCGGTGTCGATCTGGTCAGTCATCACGCAGCGCAGATGGACGTCCGGCACTCGGTGGCCGATCCGGCTTTCGACGCAGAGGTGAACGTCGTCGGAGCGTTGCGTCTGCTGCAAGCGGCGAAGGAGTCCGGCGTCGAGCGGATCGTCTTCGCGTCGAGCGGCGGAGCGATCTACGGCGATCCGATCCACGTCCCTCAGACCGAGGAACATCCCGCCATGCCGATGTCGCCGTATGGCTGCTCGAAGTTCGCATTCGAGCAGTACCTCAACTACTACCGCCAGGTCTTCGGCCTCTCCGCGGTGGCGCTCCGCTACGCGAACGTCTACGGCCCGAGGCAGCGCGCGGACGGCGAAGCGGGAGTGGTCGCGATCTTCGCCGGGAAAATGCTGCGGGGCGAGCCGGTGACCATCAACGGCGACGGAGCTCAGACCCGCGACTACGTCTTCGTCGCCGATGTCGTTCGCGCGAACATGGCTGCCTCTTCGATGAAGCTCGAAGGCTCCTTCAACGTCGGAACCGGGGTCGAGACTTCGGTGGTCGACCTCTACGCGACCCTGCGGAAGGTCTCCGGGATCGAGGTCCCGTCCGTTCACGGCCCGGCGAAAGCCGGCGAGCAGCAGAGGAGCGTCCTCGATGGGACGAAGCTTCGCAACCTGACCGGACTTCCCGAGCCGGTCGAACTGGAAGACGGTCTCGCGCGGACGTGGAAATGGTTCGAGCATGAGCTGACCGGCGCACGTCCGACCGCCCGATGAGACGCGCAGCCGTCGAAGAGCGGAGGGTGACAAGCTCGAAAGGCATCGCGGATCGAGGATCTGAAAGACATCGAGGGCCGAGGTTCGGGGACAGCCCCGTAGGGGCGTTTGACAATAGCCCGGGTCGCAGTCCCCGGGTTGCTGTACGAGCCGAATTCGAGTCGCCTGGAATCTGCGAAATTCGATTCGCACCCGCCATGTTGCTTGACAGTCGCAGGGGCGTGGATTTAGATTGCCGGGCCTCTGCGGCGCGGTTCCGTCGGGGTGTGGCGCAGCCTGGTAGCGCACCTGCTTTGGGAGCAGGGGGTCGGAGGTTCGAATCCTCTCGCCCCGACCAGATCGCCCGCGTCGTTGTTTGCCCCTTGTGGTGGGTATAGTTCAGTTGGTTAGAACGTCGGATTGTGGCTCCGAAGGTCGTGGGTTCGAATCCCACTACCCACCCCAACTCTGAAATTCCTTTCTCCTGCCAGCCTGGAAGTCTCCAACTCGAAACGATGGCAGTCCACTGCGATTCGACGGTCGTTTTCGTGAAATCTCCGCTCGGGCACTGATTTCTGAGCGGCGGAACGTTCACGAACGTCCGCGGGTCGAGGAATCGGATGGTTCAATCGTTCAATGGCCCCTACGGGGCTCTCGGGGCGCTTCCGGACCGGAAACCCAGGACTGCGTCCCGGGCTATTGTCAAACGCCCCTACGGGGCTGTGCCCGAACCACGGGCGTCGATGCACCTCGGATCCTCGATGCGCGAGGCTGTTTGATCCACGATGCGAGCCCCTCGACGTCTTTCAGATCCGCGATCCTCAATCCACGATCCACGATGTCCTTCGAGCCTCGAGGAATGGGATGGTTCAATCGCCCCTCCGGGGCTGAGGGAGTGTGGGCTGCAGGACCGGAAACCCAGGACTGCGTCCCGGGCTATTGTCAAACGCCCCTACGGGGCTGTGCCCGAACCACGGGCGTCGATGCACCTCGGATCCTCGATGCGCGATACGCGATAATCGATGTCTTTCAGATCCGCGATCCTCAATCCACGATCCACGATGTCCTTCGAGCCTCGAGGAATGGGATGGTTCAATCGCCCCTCCGGGGCTGAGGGAGTGTGGGCTGCAGGACCGGAACCCCAGGACTGCGTCCTGGGCTATTGTCAAACGCCCCTACGGGGCTGGCCGCGGAACCTCGAGCGTCGATGCATCTCGGATCCTCGATGCGCGATACACGATAATCGATGTCTTTCAGATCCACGATCCTCAATCCACGATCCGCGCTGCTTTTCGATCCACGATCCGCGATGCCCTCCGACCGTTCGGCTCCCTGTATTTTTCCTGCCACCCGTACGACTCCTGCTGCAGAACCCGAACGAAACGAAGAGGAGTCGAACATGCGAGGAGAGAAGATTTTTGCAGCCGTCGGGATGCTGGTGATGATGAGCGGGGTCGTGTTTGCCGAGGACATCACGAGTCCGGTTTTTCACTCCAATACGGAAAAGTACAAGGTGACCGAGAGCCGCGAAAGCGACCGGCCGCTCCGGCAATGCCGAGCTGACGGTCACGGCGCTTCGGGGTCAGAGCACCACCACCCTCACGGCGATCGCCTCGCGGGCGGGTGACGGCGCACCGGCCGGCAACATCGACAAGATGCAACTCAAGATTTACGACGCGAATGGGAAGCTCCGGTTGAGCCGCAACTTCAAGCCGTCGGGCGCCGACCGCGGTTCTCGATCTTCCGGACGTGATGACCGGCGAGAGAGTGGAGATTCAGGCCAACGTCTCCGGGATCGACAAGCGGAGTGATGTGGTCGAAGCCGACGCCACCGTGCGTCTCGCTCCGGACCTGGCCGTCAATTCGATCGATGCCCCGGCGCAGGCGCCGATGAGCACCAAGGTGACCATCTCGGCCCTGGTGAACGAGGTGAACGGCGACACGGGAGCCGACGCGAACTGCGTCCTCGACGTCGATGGTGCGACGGTCGACCAGGCGAACGGCATCTGGGTGAACGCCGGGAGTGCGGTGACCTGTCAGTTCTCCCACGTTTTCGCCGCGGCAGGTACGAAGAAGATGACGGTGAGACTCTCGAACGTGACCCCGGGTGACTACGACAGCAGCAACAACGCCGTCGACGGAAGCATCGAGATCGCGGCGGCGACTCCGGCAGAGAGCGGACCCGCAGCAGGTCGTGACCCCTGCGGCATGGTCGATCAGTGCGTATGACTACGACGTTCACGACCGCACTATCATCGACGGCTGGTACAGCTACCCGGGCACGCAGGATGTCTCAGTCGACCAGGGGCGGGACGGCTTCTACTCCGGCCGCACCGTTCTGGGCCTACTACTACGGAGAGTTCACCTTTCCCCTCGCCACTCTCTCGGTCGACGAGACCTCACAGGGACTGACACTCGATTCGTTCGCTCTGGCGAACGTGGCAGCGACGAGCTCCTGGTCGAACGCTTCAGGTCACGGAAGTTGCGCCGACGGATATCAGAACTACACCTGGTACGAGGTCTGCTCCAACAGCTGGACCACCGGAATCGCGAGCCAGACCAGCATTTACGTCTCGCATTACTCCGGCGACGTGACGTATCACTCGCAGGGATTCTGCAACGCCGGCAATCCGAACGTCTACTGCAGCGCAATCCCTCCGGCCACTCTCCAGAGCGGCTTCTGGACCTGGAACCAGAGCAGCACCGACTCCACCGGTGACGGCCAGCGCCTCGGCGTCGATTACGGCGTCGCCCTGCAACTCTCGGATGGAGCGAAGCGCATGGAAGTCTCCCCCACAGTGCAACTCCTCCCGGCCGGTTACGACTACGGCTGGCCGTACACGTGCTCGACCTCCAGCAGCTGGTGGGCGGCGCACGACGGCGGCCGGTACTGCAGCGAAGCCGGTTTCGTGATGAGCGGGCGGCAGGGAACCCTCTCCTCGCAATAGAACTCCCTCCGCCGACTCCTCGAGGGCGCCCGCATGGGCGCCCTTTTTTTGTGTGCACCAGATCCGGGGAGGGAGCTGTTCACAATCGGAGAAGGATCGCGTGGTGCGCGAAAGAGGGAGGAAAAGCGGTGACACGCGAAGCCGGGGTCGCAGGTCGGGGACCATTCGATGACGGGCGGCGGCGGGACGCACGGGGCGGATCGGCGGATCCGCACGCGTGAGTTGCTCGTCAGGCGCGCGCGGGCCGGCAGCCGAGCGTCACCCCGGCCTCCGACGTCGCTCTATCGAGATGCGGCTATGCCTGCGCGCGCACCGGACTGTTGCTGATCATCCGCGCCGGGAGCACCTTCTGCCACCGTGCGGTCTCGTCCTTCGACAGAAGGAACTCGAACGCGGCACCGTGCGCGCGAAGCCGCAGCACGCTGCCGTCCGCGACTTCCTGGCCGATCACGAGAGTGTTTCCATACTCCACTTCGTCCACACGCTCGAGCTCGAGCCTCGCCTGGAGGTCGGGATTCTCGTAATAGAAGACGTCTCCGCAGAGCGCCAGCGCGACCGGAATGTGGTCACGACCTTCAACGAGCTCCGCGCGGCCGAAGATTTTCGCGTCGGCCTTGTGTTTGGTGAGGATCTCATCCAGATGGTCCTTGGTGAACATTTTCACCAGGAGCCAAACCAGGATGCCTGCGACGACGATACCTGCGGCGGTCAATGCACCTAGCCAGGGCATGTTCCCTCCTTCGCTCCGAGTTGTCGATACATTCAATGTACGCCGAAAATCTCCGCCCGTCCATGCAAGCCGGCGGGGAGACCGGACGCTCCGGCAGGGTACAATGCAGGAATGGCCGACTCGAAAAGACGCATCCGCTACGAGCATTCGGCCGGAGGAGTGGTCCTCGACGAGGTGGATGGCGCGTTGCGCGTCGCCATGATCGCGACCCGCGGAAGAACCCGCTGGGGCCTTCCGAAAGGAGCGGTCAGCAAGGGTGAAACGCCGGAACAGGCGGCCGTCCGCGAGGTGCAGGAGGAGACCGGCCTCGAAGCTCGCTCCATCCGACTCCTGGACACGATCGAGTATTTCTTTCGCGCGGGTGACGGCCTGATCAGGAAGCAGGTCGATTTCTTTCTCATGGATTACCTCGCGGGAGAGATCCGTCCGCAGCTGAGCGAAGTCGACGACGCGGTGTGGTTCGAGATCGACGAAGGCATCCGGCTGGCGAGCTTCGAGTCGGAGCGGAAGCTCCTCGTGGAGGCGAAGGAGAGCTGGAAGGGGTAGGGGATTTGCGCGATTGCGCGAATTGCGCGAATCGCACGACTCCTCCATCGTCGTGACTCGGTGCGGAGAGGCGAGCAACCGGCAGCTCACGCAAGTCGTCCAAATCGAGTCTCGCAGCTCACGCAAATCAACAAATCAAATCGCGCAAATCGCGCAAATCGTGCAAATCGTGAAATCGGGCAAATCTCACGACGACCGCTTCCTCCCACCCCCCCGCTTCGCACCGCGCGACGACGGTGCTTTCTTCTCGCGCAAGGTATCCGCCACCGTGCGTGCTTTTCGCGGTGCGGACTTCCGGTTGCTCTCCCACTGACGTCCGGATCCGACCTCGTCGACCGCACGCTTCGAGACGACCGAGCGAGGTGCCTCTCGCGTCACGTCGAAATCGGCATTCGCGAATTCGTCGCGGTGCTTGATCAGAAGCCACTCGTTCCCTTTCCGCGAGCTTCCGTGCAGTTTCACCAGCGCCCACTCCCCGAACATCTTCTTCCCCTTCAGACGGAACGCGAGTTTTCCCTTCTCCAGGGCCGCAGCAGGGTCCGCACTCTCTTCGAGCGGTTCCCACGTCCCCTGGTCCCAGATGATCACGTTCCCGGCTCCGTAGTTTCCTTCCGGGATGACTCCCTCGAACGATGCGTAATCGTACGGATGATCTTCGGTCATCATCGCGAGACGCTTCGTCGCGGGGTCGTACGACGGCCCTTTCGGAACGGCCCATGATTTGAGCACGCCTTCCATCTCCAGGCGGAAGTCGTAATGGAGATGGGAAGCCTGATGCTTCTGGATCACGAAGATGGACTTCTTCGCGGGCTTCTTTTTCTTTCCCGCAGGCTCGGGGGTCTCGCCGAAGTTCCGCATGGAGCGGTAGCGCTCCAGAGTTCCTTTCGTCACGAGATCTTCCGGCCGGTGCGGCCGCCTTTCTTCGCCGTTTCGGGTTTCTCCGTCTTACTGCGTTTGCGCGACGGAGCGCGTTTCGCGCCGCGGCGTCCTTCCGGTTTCGCTTCTCCGAGACTCCTGCGCAGTGCTTCCATGATGTCGACGACGTCAGCCACTTTTTCGGCCTCCTGGGGTTGCGTGATGATCTCCTGCCCGGCGGCTTTCGCCTCGATCTGCTCCAGCACCCGTGCTCGATACTCGTCGTGGTAGCGAAGCGGATCGAATTCCTTCTCGGTCAGCTCTCCGATCAGCATGGTGGCGAGACGGAGCTCCTTCTCGCGCACCTCGGTCTCGGGGATCTCGAGCCGTCCGAAGTCCCGTACTTCATCTGCGTAGTACATGGTGTGAAGAATCAGGCCGTTCTCGTACGGACGGAGGAGGACGAGCTGCTCGCGATTGGAGTGCACCCATCGGGCGAGGGCCACTTTACCTTCGTCACGCAATGCGGTCGCCAGTAGCGCGTACGTCCTGCTCGCACCGTCTGCAGGCCCGAGGAAGTAGGATTTTTCGAAGAAAACGGGATCGACCTGGTCCAGGGAGACGAACTCCGTGATCTCGAGAGCACGGTCGCCCCCGCTCTCGAGCGCTTTGAGCTCCTCGTCGGAGAAGGTCACGTATCGTCCCTTGCTGATCTCGTAGCCGCGGATCAGATCGTCGTTGTCGACGATCCTCTCGTGTTGAGCGCACCACCATTTGCGGTTGACCCGGGTTCCGCACTCCTGGTGGAGGAGGTTGAACGAGATGTCCTCCTGCCGGGTGGCAGTGTAGAAACGGACCGGGATGGAAACCAGTCCGAAGGTGATGGTGGCGGAACGGGTCGGTCTGAGAGCCATGACTGAGCCTCCGGTGGCGGGCTTTTCTTGCATCCGGCATTCCAGTACGCGGTGGCGCGGGGATCCGGGCAATAAGGGCAGGAGCTTTGCATCGGCCCGTAGGCGCCCGACAGCGGAACCGAGCCGATGACCCGCACCACCCGACAGACTCTCTGGGCTGCCTTTGGCACCCTCTTCGTCTTCGTCACCCTGGCGGCGACGATGAACATCATCGTTCTCCAGCAGGAAAAGCGGCAATACTCGAGGGTCATTCAGGTCTACGAGCCTCTGCTGGAGGCGATCATGAAGATGGATGGCTCGGTCAGCTCGATGCTGGCGGCCGCCCGCGGGTACACCATGACCCGCCAGACGCAGTTCCTCTCGCAGTACGACGATGCGATCCGGGAGTTCGAGTCGACTGCGACCGCGGCGGCGACCCTCGCGACCGAGCCGCGCGACAGCGCTCTGGTGAACGGGATGCGGGACCACTTCCAGAAGCTCAAGGAGCTCTCGGACGAGGAGATCTCTCTCTCGAAGAGCGGGAACACCGGGCCGGCGATCGACACGATGCTGGAGGCGGCGCGAATACGCCGTTCCGCGTACGATTTCGCAGGAGCATTTGCGGAAAAAGAGAGCGTCCAGCGCGGGCGTGACGAGGCCGAGCTCGACGGCCTGCGGCTCGCGGTCACATTCCTCCTGATCATCGTCAGCGTGGCGATCCTTTTCGTCGGTGTCTTCGCCGTGTTGCGGATCGAGCGCTCGCTCGAGGAGTCTCTCTCCCGGCAGGTGCGTCGCACCGAGGCGATCGTCGCGGGGATGGGTGACGGGGTCATGCTGGTCGACCACCAGGGGTGTGTCGTCTTCATCAACCCGGCGGGAGTGCGTCTGCTCGACAACTCCACCATCGGAACTCCGATCGAGGAGCAGGCCGCCGTCTACCGATTCCGTTCCACGGACGGAAAACCACTCGAGACCGGCGAGATTCCTGCGGCTCAGGCGCTCGGCAGCGGAAAACCGGTACGCGACGCCCTCGTCGCGATCGATCGAGGCGAAGGAAAAGAGGTCACCGTCTCCATGAATGCGGTTCCTCTGAAGGAAGAGGGTGCGGTGACCGGCGTCATCGTCAGCTTCCGCGACGTGACGGAGCGACGGCGCCTGGAAGAGGAGATGCAGAGCCAGGCCGAGCGCGCCCTGATCCTCGCGGATGCGGGTGCGTTCTTCTCCAGCACCATCGACCCCGGCTGGGTGACTCAGGCCATCGCCGAGCGCGTTGCGGAAGTTCTGGGCGATTGGGCTGCGGTGGTGCTCAAGACTCCCGGGTCGAACGAGCTTCGCGTCGCGTCCATCTACCATCGCGACATGGCCTCGCTCGGACTCGCCTGGGCCTTCATCTACCGGCAGCCGCTGGTCGTTGGCGAGGGGTTGATCGGCCAGGTCGCCAGTACCGGCTATCCGGCGCTGCTGACGAATTTCGAGGGGCAGGGTCCGATGACGGCGACGGACGCGGCCTCGTATCACCCGGTGCAGATGAAGCTCTCTTCACTCCTGGTCCTCCCGCTCCGGACGCGGCGCGAGATTCTCGGCGCCCTGGTGATCGCCGCGAACGATCCGGACCGGCAGATGACGGACCAGAAGCTCCCTCTCGCGGAGCTGATGACCGAACGTGCCGCAGTCGCGATCGAGAACACCATGCTGTACGCGGAACAGGTGGAAGCCCGGCGCAAGATGGAAGATCTCTCGCGCCTCAAGGACGAGTTCCTCTCCATCGCTTCCCACGAGCTCCGCACCCCGGTCACGTCGATCAAAGGCTACACCCAGCTGGCGAAGGCACTGATCGCCGAAGAAGACCTTCCTCCGGCCGGAGAGTACCTCGACGTTGCGCTCGACCAGATCGACCGCATGTCGCGCCTGATCCTCGAGCTGCTCGACGTTTCACGAATCGAAACGGGGAGACTGGAGATCCGCCGCGAACCGATCGAGTGGAAAGAGTTCGTCGAGAACATCGTCAAACGCCACCATGCGGCGTTCGCCGACCGCACCATCGAGCTCGACCAGCCGGAGAAGGAAATCCGCATCGCCGGGGACCGCGACCGCCTCGAGCAGGTCCTGGGAAACCTTCTCGAGAACGCGGTCAAGTACTCACCGGACGGCAGCGGAGTCGAAGTTCGGGTCAGGAACGAGGGCGACCGCGTGGTGACCTCGATCTCCGACCACGGCATCGGCATTCCGGCCGACGAGCTCAATCAGGTGTTTGAACGCTTCCACCGCGGCCGCGACGTTTCCGTCTCCAACTACGGTGGACTCGGGCTCGGGCTCTACATCGCGAAGCAGATCGTCGAACGACACGACGGCTCGATCTGGGTCGAGAGTCGGCAGGGTGAAGGGACCACGTTCCACTTCGGCCTTCCGGTCGAGCGGATCATGGCCGATTCCGCGAAATCTTCCGCTCAGGCGCAGCCAGCTTAGGAACATCAATTTATCTATTATCTATTATCTATTATCTATTATCTGGTATCTGATCTTCGGATTGTATGCCCCGTAGTGATAATGAGATCAGATATCAAGACAGATAACAGACAACAGATAACAGACAACAGATAACAGATATCAGATAATAGATCTCAGATAATCGATGCTTCTCTCGACCTGGGCTTCTCTGCGAACCGCTTTCTTCCCTTTGCCGATCACGTCTTCGATCAGGCCCCAGGTGACGTTCGACGGCTGATAACGCTCGGGCGACGACTCCGCGACGTGACGTCCGAGCGCGCCCAGGGCCGTGTGGTAAGGAAGCGGTTCGGCCGGCTCTCCCTTCGCGATGTGGTCGACATACCGGCCGACGAGAAGACCGGTCGCGGCGGATTCGACGTAGCCTTCCACCCCGCTGATCTGTCCCGCGAAAAAAATCCGCGCGTCGTGACGGAGCTGGAAAGTCGGGGTCAGGTGTTTCGGTCCGTTGATGAACGTGTTCCGGTGCATCGATCCCCAGCGAGCGAAAGCTGCGTTCTCGAGCCCCGGAATCATCGAGAGGACTCGCTTCTGCTCGCCGATCTTCATCTTGGTCTGGAATCCGACCAGGTTGAAGTGCTCGTCGGAAAGATCTTCCTTCCGGAGCTGAACCACGGCGTGAGGGCGCTCGCCGGTCACCGGATGCTCGAGACCAACAGGCTTCATCGGTCCGAAGCGCAGCGTCTCGATTCCCCGCGCGGCCATCTCTTCGATCGGGAGACATCCCTCGAAGTGGGCGGCATTCTCGAAATCGTGAAGCGGGTAGATCTCGGCCCCGAGGAGTGCATCGATGAAGCGGCGATACTCTTCCTCGCTCATGGGTGCGTTGAGGTAATCGCTGCTGGCTCCCTTGTCGTAGCGCGACTTCCAGTAGAGCTTCGACATATCGATCGAGTCGGCAGTGATGATCGGCGCGATCGCGTCGTAGAAGTAGAGCCCGTCGTTGCCGAGGATCGAGCCGATCGCAGTGAAAAGAGCGTCGCTGGTCAGTGGACCGGTCGCCACGACGAGAAAATCGAATCCATCCATCGAGAGGTCCGGGATCTCGGTGCGACGGAGGGTGATCCGATCCTCATTTCCGATCGCACGGGTGACCTCCCGCGAAAAGATCTCGCGGTCGACGGCGAACGCGTCTCCTGCAGGAACGCGCGCGATCGTGCCGCACTGCATGATGAGCGAGCCGAGAATCTCCATCTCCCGTTTCAGGAGCCCCACCGCATTCGTCGGAGCGTTGGAACGGAACGAGTTGGAGCAGACGAGCTCCGCGAGATCGCCGCTCTTGTGGGCTGCCGAGCGCTTCTCGGGCCGCATCTCGCAGAGCTCCACGGTGTGGCCGCGGCGCGCGAGCTGAAACGCGCACTCGGAGCCTGCAAGGCCGGCGCCGATGATTCTTACGTTCGCCATGAGGGTCCGGTCCGGAGTGTCAGTTCGACTGATCCGAGCCCGAGGGGGAGGAATAGGAGCCGATACCCGGTTCGGTGCGGATCGGGCCGTACTTCTGTTCGAAGATGGCCACGTTCTGTGCGAGCGCGTCGAGCATCTGTTTCGCGTGGAGTGGAGTCATGATCACCCGGCTGTGGATCCGGATCTCCGCTCGTCCCGGAACGGCCCGGCCGAAGTCGATCACGAACTCGCTCGGCGAGTGGATGATGTTCGCGAAGTTCACGTACTCACCGTTTGCGACGGGGTCGTCGAGACGGATGCGGATGGACTGAGAGTCTTTCTCTTCCAACGGAGGCTCCTTTCGCTGCGCGCGGTTGTCTCTATTGAGTCGAAGTGGAGGGACAAAATTCCTGCGGAGAGTTTCGCAGCGAGTGCGATGAGTGCGGCGGATCAGCGGATCTGCGCGTCGCGGGCGGGCGTGATTCGTGAAGGGTAGGGTGAGACGCGGCGGTTTGGTCGGGCAGGGGAGATTTGAACTCCCGACCACCTGAACCCCATTCAGGTGCGCTACCAGGCTGCGCTACTGCCCGACGAAAAGTGCCGCGTCACCGGGAACCCGATGGTACCATCTGTTGATTCCCTTCGGTAGCCGAAAAGAAAGATCGAGGCTGCCTCGGGTTTACCAGCGGTTCCGACCCGGCGGCTGACGGTGGCTGTATCAAAACTGTGCCACGGATGGACCCACGCTCGGGGAAGCGGAACGAGTTTCCTTCCGATCCCCCGCAGATCATGAACGCGAAAGATGAACCGGACCGTCTCTCGGAGGAGATCGCGGAGCTGCGCCGTCAGCTCGCGGTTCTCCGACAGCAGCTCGACGAGCAGAGTGAATCGGAGCAGAGGTGGAGGCTCCTCTTTCAGGAGCTCGAAAGCCCGATGCTGTTGATCCTGGGTGACGGAACGATCGTCGATGCGAACCCGGCCGCTGCGAAGGAGATGAACTCCACCCGGGAGGCCCTGGCGGGGACGAATCTGGTCGACTTCTGCATCGACGACTCGCGAGAAGTGCTGCGGCAGAAGTTCGAAGCCGCCGAACGGCGAGGAGAGAGCTCGCGGGGAGCGGTGCGATTCCGCTCCGTGACCGGACGGGTCTTTCCCTTCGGATTCCGCGCCCACCCGGTGATCTTCGGAGGCGTTCCGCACATCCTCGTGAACGGTCGGGACGTGAGCGCGATCGAAGACCGTTCGGAGCGTTACGCTCTTCTCTTCGAGCGCTCGCTCGAACCGATTGCCATCCTCGAGCGGCACACCGGAAAGATTCTCGACTGCAATCCCGCATTCGAGCGGCTGACCGGACGCACTCATGAAGAACTGATCGAGATGACCACTCCCGACCTTCGCCCGGCGGAACAGCGCCAACCCGCTCGAAGGAAGCTCGAGAATCTTTCGTCGATGGAGCCGGAGCAGGTGGAGGAGTACGAGACGGTGATCGAGCGACCGAACGGCGAACGGGTCGAGCTGGCGGTGAGACTGGGAAGTCATCGATTCGGATCGACGGACGCACTGATCGCATTTCTTCGCGACACGACGAGGCAGAAGAGCGCCGAGGAGCGATACCGCCGGATTTTCGAGCTCGGTGCCGAGCCGCACATCGTCTGTGACAAGGCGTCCGGGAAGGTCGTCGAAGTCAACCCTGCGTTCGCCGGGATGATCGGCCGGCCGCGGCTCAATCTCGTCGGGCTTCGGTTCGCAGACATCGTCGAATCCGGGAACGACGAGCTCCTCGACCGGATCTGCGAGGAGGCGGCCACGAGCTCCCGTCAGGTCACGCTCGTCGCGGCGTCGGGAGAGCGGATCCCTGCCGATGTCCGCGCCTCGATTCTCGAAAAGTCCGGTGAGCCGATGTTTCTGGTCTCGTTTCGGGACCTCAGGCCGGAAGTTTTCACCAGGCAGCTCGAAAGGTCGCTCGCGCAGGCCCAGAAGCTCCAGGCACTCGGGCAGATGGCATCGGGCATCGCGCACGATTTCAACAATACGCTGATGGCGGCGCTCCCCTGGGCCGATCTCCTCCGGCGGAAGTATCCAGAGGAGCCGGCGATCCAGAACGCGACGGACCACATCCGGCGGGCGGTGCACCGCGCCAGGGACGTGACCCGCCAGCTTCTCGACTTCGCGCAGCCGAGAAAGCCGGAGAAGCGGATCTTCGAGCTCGGAGAGCTGATTGACTATCAGTTGAAGCTGATCCGGCCGGCGATTCCTCCCGGGATCGAGGTCGTGGTGCAGCATCCCCAGCCGCTCTCGATCGAAGCAGATCCGGCTCAGGTGGGGCAGCTTCTTCTGAATCTCGCGATCAACGCGCGCGACGCGATGCCGAAGGGAGGGGTTCTCCGGCTCGGCTCCCGTGTCGCGGGCGCCGCGGAGATCGCGCGCTGGGGACTTCCCGGAGGAGAGTACGTCGTTCTCGAGCTCCGCGATACGGGGATCGGCATCGACTCGAAAGCGATCCAGAGCATTTTCGATCCGTTCTTCACCACCAAGGAGCTCGGGAAGGGCGTGGGACTCGGTCTCTCGGTCGTTCACCGGATTGCGGAGCAGCATGGGGCCCGCGTCTTCGTCGAATCCGCGCCGGGCGAAGGAACCACGTTCGCAGTGGCTTTTCCGCGAGCCTCGGCCGGACCTGCGCCGGGACGGGATGTGGAGACTTCCGCAGCGGAGTCGATGAAAGGCGTTCAGATCCTGATCGTGGACGACGAGACCGAGGTGACCTCGGGAATGAAGTCGCTGCTGGAGATCGAAGGCGCGAGCGTCCGGGTCGTGGACCGCGGCCGGAAAGCGATCGCTCTCCTCGACAGTGGATTCCGTCCGGACATGATCATTCTCGATCTGGGAATGCCGGAGATGAGCGGGGACGTCGCGCACGGGGAGATCCGGAGGCGTCTCCCGTCGATACCGATTCTGATCTCTTCGGGATTTGGCGAGTCGAGTCGATTCGATCCACTGCTGCGCGACGGCCGGACGCGGTATCGCCAGAAGCCTTACGAGGCCGGAGATCTCTTCGAGGAAATCCGGATCGCGCTCGCGAGCTCGAACGGGATGAAGGGCGAAAGGGAATCCTGACGCATCGGTGCGCAGACGTTACAATCAGTCGATATGCAGAAGACCATCCTCGTCGTCGACGATGACCCCGACGTACTCGCCGGGACGACGGCGCTCCTCGCCCACAGCGGATGGCGTGTCTGTTCGGCCACCGGCGGCCGCGAGGCGCTCAGAGAATTCGAGGCACAGTCGCCCGACGTGGTCCTCCTCGACGTGATGCTTCCGGATATCTCCGGCATCGACGTTCTCGATCACATCAAAGGCTATTCGGAGGCGACGCCGGTCATCGTGATGTCGGGGGTCGGGACCATCGACATGGCGGTCGAAGCGATGCGGAAGGGGGCGGAGACTTTCGTCTCGAAGCCGTGCGACTTCGACAATCTGGAGCTGGTGCTCGAGCAGGTCAGCCGGAATGTCGCCACGCGGCGGGAGCTCGAGGCACTGAAGAGGACGAAGGGAGACCCGGAACGTTCATTTCTCGGCATCTCTGCCGTGGCGAAGGAGATCGAATCGACCATCGAGGCGATCGCCGGCGCACCATCGCCGGTTCTCCTGGAAGGCGAGTCCGGTACGGGGAAAGGAATCGTCGCGAGCCTGATCCACAACAGGAGCGATCGAGCGCGCGCTCCGTTCGTCGACCTGAACTGCGCCGGCCTTTCGAGAGAGCTTCTCGAATCCGAGCTGTTCGGACACGAGCGGGGCGCATTTACGGATGCCAGCTCCGCCAAGCCCGGGCTGTTCGAGATCGCCGCGAACGGTACCGTCTTTCTCGATGAAGTCGGGGAGCTCGATCCGTCGGTCCAGGCGCGGCTGCTGAAGGCGATCGAGGATCGGCGATTTCGGAGGCTCGGAGGGATCCGCGACATCCGCTCGGAGTTCCGGCTGATCGCCGCGACAAACAGCGATCTGTCGGAGGCGGTGTCGACCGGCGCGTTCCGCCGCGATCTTTTCTTCCGCCTCAGTGTCATCCGGCTTCACATCCCGCCGCTGCGGGAGCGGCTCGAAGACATCCCCATTCTCAGTAACGCTCTTCTCGAGCGGCTCGGAAAGAACCTCGGCGTATCGCGCCCGCGAATCTCCGCGCGCGCGGTCGAACGCCTTTCCCGCTATTCGTGGCCGGGCAACGTACGTGAGCTTCGGAACGTTCTGGAGCGCGCACTCCTCACGGCACGCTCCGGTGAGATCCGCGTTGAGCATCTCCTCCTCGAGAACCAGGCGATGGCGCTCGGCGAGCCGACCCTCGCGCCGAAAGTGGATTGGGAGATCCGTCCGCTCGACGAGGTTGTGGCCGATTACATCCGGCAGGCGGTCGAGGCTGCAGGGGGGAACATGCGCGCGGCGGCGCGCCTGCTCGACATCAGTCCTTCGACGCTCTATTCGAAACTGAAATCCGAACCGAAGAGCGCAGGAACCGTCGGGCGGAAGTAGATCGGCGAACGTTCGGAGCGCCCGCAACATCGCTGCAGCCGATTTTCCGGATCCGCTCTCTCAGATCGCCGAGCTCGGATCTTCGATATCAGCTCCGTCCGCGATCCACGATGCTTTAGCCCCAATGGCCTTAAGTGGCACTGTGGGTGTTCACAGAGCCGATGTGCGGAGTTACTGCGCATCTGCCGCAGGTGTCGTCTCGTTGCGTTCTGAAGGCGATCTGCGCGGCCACGGCGGGAGCCGTGGCGCCCCTCGGAGAGAGGATCCTTCGCTGCTCAGCAAGCTCGCGCAGACTCCTAGGATCTTCGTTCTCGGATCCATCCTCAACCCGTGATGGTCTTCCCGATCCGCGATCCACGATCCGCGATCCGCGATCCGCGATCCACGATCCGCGATCCGCGATCCGCGATCTGCGATCCGCGATCCGCGATCTGCGATCCGCGATCCGCGATCTGCGATGCCTTTCGAGCCTCGAGAAATGGGATGGTTCAATCGCCCCTACGGGGCTCTCGGAGCGTGGACTTCCGGACCGGAACCCCAGGACTGCGTCCTGGGCTATTGTCAAACGCCCCTACGGGGCTGTCCGCGGAACTCGACCCACGATGCATCTCGGATCCTCGATGCGCGATACGCGATAATCGATGTCTTTCAGATCCACGATCCACGATCCGCGATGCTTCTAGTTCTCCGTATCGATCGCTTTTCTCAGGCGATTCTTCGCGCGGATGTAGAGCGGCCCGACGGACCCGATCGGCAGACCCAGCTCGTCGGCGACTTCCTCGTAGCTCCATCCTTCGATTCCGATCAGCACGCAGAGTTTGCGGGAGCGCTCATCGATCTGGCCGAGTCCCTGGCGCACCATCATGGTGCTTTCGTTCGCGCCGTCTTCGGAGTAGCCGAGAGTCCGCTCGACCTCGGGTGAGATCTCGCGGGTGTGTTCTCGTGCCCGGACGCGCGAGTGGATCTGCTGTTTCGCGAGGTTGACCATGGTGCCGGCCAGCCACGACTTTGCGGAGCTGACGGTCCGGCGTTTCTGGAGAAAGAGACTCCATGCCTCCTGGACCAGGTCTTCCGTCTCTTCCGGGCCGAGGCCGTACCTCCGCTGCGGAATCGCGTAGAGCACCTTCTGCACGTCCTGGTAGAGCTGGTCGAGATCGAGAGGTTCTCCGGTGAGCGCTTCCTGCGCCGCGGCTTCGTGCTCGATCTCGACGAGCATCTCTTCGACGATGCGGATGATCTCGTCGAACTCCATCGGCTTGCGGAGAACCGTGGAGGAGCCGAGCTCCAGCAGCCGTTCTTCGACTTCGGGAGTGGCGAACGCGGTGAGACTCGCGATGCGTGAGCGCGGGCTGACGCGCCGGATCGATTCGATCAGGCGGAAGCCGTCTTCTTCGGTGTGCAACCGGAGATCCGCGAGGATGACGGGATAGAAGTCACGGCTGATCGCCAGCTCGGCAGATTCGCGATCGTACGCCCCTGAGGCGTCGATCTGTTCCAGCTGGAGGAGCGCCGTGAGTCCGTCTGTGATGGATGTTTCGTCATCGACAACCAGGACTTTTCTCATGTTCGATCTCACCTTCCGACAGCTTTCTTAATCAAAGGCGCTGCCAGGAGGATCGAGTCGTGCAACCTGTTGAAGGCGCGAGGCTTGTTCAGACAGGCGCAAGTCGAGGCGATCTCGAAAACTGGACAGCTGTCCAGATTCCGAACGGTTGGCCAGGAGGGATTCCGAACCACCGGAAGCCTGTCGCGATTGCAGGAACGCAGGGCAGACTCGCGGGACTTTTACTCCGCGGCCGCGACGACATCGCGCAGCGAGGGAGCCCAGAGGATGAGGAACTTCCGGACCTCGACATTCTTCAGCGAAGGGGCGAAAGCAACTTCTTCGATCTGCCGCGCCTTCGAGTCGAGCTCGTCCTGGAGCTCCCGGACCTCCCGCTCCCAGGTGCGCTGGACCTGGCGGATGCGCTCGAGGAAGTCGGCCTCCTCGACGGATTGAGGGGCACCGACATCGGCTGGACGCCCACTGGTGATATTGAAGAGGGTCTGACCCCAGGCGATCCCGACCTCTCGTCTCTCGACTTCGATGTCGGTCTCATCCGCTTCGCGCTGCTGCCGGTCGGCCTTCTCACGGAGCTGGTCGATGCGACGGCGGAACGTGGACTCGAGCCGTTCGGTCTGACTCTCGGCCTCGCGTCTCGCGAACTCGAGGCAGCGATCCACGAACGCGGATCGCGCTTCTCCTGCCTCCGAATAGATCGCGAATGCGGGATTGAACCAGAGCCGTAGGCGCTCCTGTTCGGCGAGGTATTCCCGAAGAAGATCTTCCCCCTGACGCGAGATCGAGAAGACGAGGTCGGCATCCACCGATGTATCGATGTCTGCCGCCGGATCGGGAGCGGCGTCGAGCCGGAGGCGATCGGGATCAACCGGGAGCGACTCGGACCAGAGTACCCGCTCTCCCCGCACATCGAGGGACGCGGCGAGAACGCGGACGACGGTCTGATGCACTCCTTTGCGAGCGTCGTCGAACGTCACCGCCGCTTCGGCGACGATGAAAGGCCGGTAGGTTCCCGGTTCGTCGGTGTGAAGGAAGAACTGGCCCGGGTCTTCGCTTCCCCCTTCGCTCATCAGAGTCCGTCGTGACCAGTGCGAGAGCTCGACCTGGTCGCTTCGCTCCATGACCAGGCCTTGCGCGACCGGCACCGCGTCGAGAATCTGTCCGCCGCTCTTTTCGAGCGCGGCAGCGACCCGCTCACGCTTCTCGGGTGGAACCATGAAGACGATGCAGCCTCCACCCCCGGCGCCGCAGACCTTCGCTGCGTCGGCCCCGCTCTTCATTGCGACCTCGATCGCCCGATCGACCTCCACGGTAGTGACTCCGTCGAAGAGGGATTTGCGAGCGGTCCATTCGTCGTTCATCGCCGCCGCGGCGCGGTCGAAGGCTCCCGCGGCCAGCGCCTCCTCGAGGGAGGTTGCACTCTCGGCGATTGCGCGGAGGCCTTCGAACACCCGGGGATCTCCGTCGAGGTGGCGTTTGTAGATCTCCCAGTTGTTCGTTCCCGAAAAGTGGGCGACACCGGAGTAGTAGATCAGGAGCCGCTGCGCCAGATCGGGAAGCGGGAGCGCGATCGGATGCCGGATGACACGGCCGGGATCGAGATGGAGTGCGGCGATCCCTCCGAAGACGGCGGGGTAGTAGTCCTGAACTCCGGCAGGGCAGCGAAGCAGTCGCGTCTCGAGATCGCGCACCAGCGCGATCAACTCCTCTCCCTCGACCGGATCGCCGCTCAGCTCGGAAAGGGCCCGGCTGAGTGCGATCGCCAGCGCAGAGGAACCTCCGAGTCCCGAGCCGCGCGGCACGTCAGAACGAACGGTGATCGCGAGCCCTCCCGGGCGGAAATGTTCGACCAGGCGCGACACCAGTGAGAGACGCGGATCGACCGCCAGCTCCGTCAGCGATCCGAAGTGGCGGTGATAGTGCTCGTCGGCGAGGAAGATCTCGATTCCTTCTTCGCTGCGGGACTGAACTTCACACTCGACGTAACGTGAGATCGCGACGTTGACCGTACGCGACGAAGGGTGAAAAAGGTAGATCGGCCAGAGGTCGAGAGTTCCTCCGGCCAGATCGGCGCGAACCGGCACACGGACGTTGATTTTTTTCATCGGGGTCTCAGGAGTTTCCGGGGGCCTGCTCTCCGGGATCTTTCTCCGCGACGACCGGCTCGGTATCGCTGAGTTTCGGCAGCCATGCGCGGACCGAATTCCGGAACGCCTGGAGCGAGGACCCGCGGATGGGGTCGGGCGTGATTGATTTCATCTTCAATGGATTGATCCATTGGCCGTTGTCGCGAATTCTGTAATCGAGATGCGGGCCGGTCGCAAGTCCGGTCTGTCCGACGTATCCGATGATCTCTCCCTGCTGGACCTTCGCGCCTCGGTGGATCCCGGAGGCAAAGCGGGAGAGATGCATGTAGAAAGTCTGGTACCGGGAGGTGTGCCGCACGCGGATGAAGTTTCCTTCGCCTCCGCCATACCCGGCGGCTTCAACGACGCCGTCGGCGGTGCACATCACCGGGGTGCCGACCGGAGCGCCGTAGTCGATCCCGGGGTGCGGACGGAAGACGTGCAGAATCGGATGAAAGCGCCGGTTGGTGAAGCCGGAGGTGATGCGGGTGAATTTCAAGGGCGCTTTGAGGAACTGCTTCCGGAGCGGCGTTCCGTTCCGGCTGTAGTAGCCCGCGGACGTGTGATTCTCGAAACGGAACGCCTCGTAGGTCTGACCGTCGGAGTTGAAGCGCGCGGCGAGGACGGGTCCGTAACCGACGAAGTCGTCGCCGACGTACTTCTTCTCCACCACGACGCTGAAGGTGTCACCTCCGCGCAGCCTGAAAAAATCGATGTCCCACTGGAACACGTCCACCAACTGCTGGACCAGCGCCGGGGACTCCCCCGCTCCAGTCACGGCACCATAGAGCGAGCTGGAGATCGTCGCGGAGATGGTGGCCTCGACTTCACTCTTCTCAGCCGGAGCTCCTGTCACCTCGAACCCCGAAGCGGTGCGGGTCCCGTTGATCGTTCCCCAGCCGTTGATCTTCATCCCGACCGTACGGATCACGCCGTCGTCATCGAACTCGAAGCGGAGCATTTGTCCCTGCCGAAGTCTCCGTGGATCGACGAACTTGCGAAACCCCTCCATGAGGGTGTGACTGTCGCTGCGGGAGAGACCGGCTGCGACGAAGAGACCCTCGAGCGTATCTCCGGATCGCACGTCGAGATAGACCGGATGCCTGGGAAGAGGAGGAGGAGGAAGGGGAGGTGCGGAGTAGTGGATCGCCGGCCCGAGCTCGAATCGTGCGACCGGAGTGGCGGGGATCGGCGTTTCGGTCAGAGTGGCGAAAACGAGCGGCGCGACGAGTGGAACGACGGCAAAGTACGCTCGCCGGTCCAGCAACACCTCACCCGCACGTCGGCACCAGCCAAGAAGACGATTCATCGGACTCAACCCATCAGCCATTAAACATCAGGCAGCAATGCCGGCGCAACCGGGGAACTCCCGTGGGACGGTGGGGGCGTGCGCACAAACCTCGAGGGGAGAAGTGATGCGACCGCTCCCGACGAAGGCAGAAGGCAGAAGGCAGAGTTCAGAATTCAGAATGAAAGGAGGGCTGGTGTCCTTTCTCAACTCTTCGTTCTGCATTCGTAGTTGCCGACCCGGTTCGCACGGCGGTGCAGTCACGAGAACGGTTGGTGCCTCTGGGCTATTGGGGTGGGGCCGGGACGGCAGGCTGCATCTCCAGCATGTGGACGTTGCTTTCCGGTTCCGTCTGGCCGGGCTCCATGCGCGCGTATCCGGGCGGAATCTGGAACGAAGATGGCGCGGCGGGCGCGGTCCGGATCGAAGTGACGACCAGTTCGGCCGTCTGCCGCCGGCTCGACGAGATCTCTTTCGCACCGCCCGATCCGGTGTTCTGGGCCTGGGTGGCGATCACCATCACCTGCTTGAGCGGGAAGCCCTTGATCTTCGTCGCTTCCGTAGAAAGCAGTTGGTCGAGTTCCGGGTTGCCCGTCGGGGGGGGGTTGGAGGAGAGACCGACGTCGGCGCTCGGGAAGAGGTTGGTCGTCCACTTGTCGATCGTGGTGTGGATCGATTGGGTCACCGGAAGGCTTCCGAGCGTCACGGTCATGTCGTAACTCGACTCGAAGCGGTAATGGTCGGTGGGATAGCCCGCGATCACCTGGTGGTCGTCGAGCTCCTGGACCGAGGTTTTCAGGTTGCTCACTTTGATCCGTGCGGTGCCGAGTGCGGTGGCGGCGTTTCCCACGTTGATCTCGGCGTACGTCTTGTTCGCCGGATTGACCACGAACATGTTCCGGGAGCCATTTGTGGAAATGACGAATGTTCCGGGAGGGTAGTACGGGCTCCGGGTGTACTCGACGCGGCTGTTCATTCCGTCGACGATTGCTTTTCCTTCCGTTTCGAGCGGGCCGGCTCCGTCGGTTCCGGTCTGGAGGACCTGTCGGAATTCGTAGTGGACTGCCTCCTGGACCGCTGCGGAGAGCGGCAGAGAGAGGAGGAAAAGCATGACCGAGAAGAGCAGAGTCGTTCGTCGCATTGTGAAGGCCTCACTAAGGTTTCCATCAGTATAACGCCGGCTGATGCCGAAAAACCGTGATGGGAAAGGGATTTCGCAGATGTAAGCGCGCGACCGCCGCTGCGTCGAGTGGGCGGAGTCTGCGCGGTAGAGACGTCCGTAGCGAGAAAAAGGAGCAGCGAGGCCAAATTCATTCGGATTTGGACCGCTGATCCGCTTTCGTAGTAGGACCGTTCCTACCGCGCAGACTCCGAGGAGGGGAAATTCCGGCGTCGGGCGCGGCGTTGCGTCCGACGGTATGAACCGAACGATCCTCAGCATTGCCGCCGCCGCGGGACTTTCCTTATCGCTGCTGGCCGGGATCTCCGTGGCCGGTGTGATCCCGAAAAGTGAAACCCTTCAGACCATCCTCGAGCAGATCGCGGCCCGGCAGAAGACGGTGAAGACGCTCCAGGCCGACTTCCGGCAGGAGAAGGAGATGGCTCTTCTCTCCGATGCGGAAGTTTCGACCGGAACGTTCCAGTACGCCCGGCCGAACAAGGTCCTCTGGATTTACGACAAGCCGAAACCGGTGACGATGCTCATCGCGAACGGAGAGCTGACCACGTACTTCCCCGATCTGCGTCGCGCCGAGCGAATCGAGGTGAAACGTTTCGAGGATCGGATCTTCCGCTACCTCGGAGCGAGCGGCGCGATCGAGGAGCTCACGCGATACTTCGACGTGACGGTGGTCGATGCGAAAGGAAGCAGCGAATACCGTCTCGAGCTCCAGCCGAAGACTGCTGCGATCGCGCGCCGGGTCAAAGAGATCAAGCTCTGGATCGACCGGAAGAGCTATCTCACCACGAAGATCGAATACGTGGAGGGAGACGGCGACCTGACCCGCTACGAGTTCTCGAACATCCGGATCAATGCGCCGATCGCCGATTCGACGTTCACGCTCAACCTGCCGCCGAACGTGCGGGTCGAGCAGGTCAAGATCAACTGAGCCGCTCCCGCCTTGGATTCGACGAACCTCACCACTCCGCCGCTCACATTCGAGCTTCTCGGCCGTGACGGAGCCGCGCGGCGCGGGCGCATCACCACCCGGCACGGCACGATCGAGACTCCCGTCTTCATGCCCGTGGGGACGCAGGGATCGGTCAAGGCGCTGACTACCGAACAGCTCACGCGTCTCGGTCCGGAGATCATCCTCTGCAACACGTACCATCTGATGCTCCGTCCCGGGGAGGAACTGATCCGCAATCGCGGCGGAATCCACCGCTTCATGGGGTGGAGCGGATCGGTGCTCTCGGATTCGGGCGGATTCCAGGTCTTTTCCCTCGCCGACATCCGGAAGATCCGGGAAGAGGGCGTCGAGTTCCGCAGCCACATCGACGGGTCGTATCACTTCCTCTCCCCCGAACGATCGATCGAGATCCAGAGCGCGCTCGGTGTCGACATCGCGATGGCCTTCGACGAGTGTCCACCTTACGGGCTGAGTCGCGACGACACCCGCCGGTCGATGGAGCTGACGCATCGGTGGGCTCGGCGCTCGCTCGCGGCGAGACTCGCTCCGGGCCCTGCACTCTTCGGGATCGTCCAGGGAGGGGTGTACGAGGATCTGCGGAGCGAGAGCGTGGAAGAGATCGCATCGATGCCGTTCGACGGGGTCGCCCTCGGAGGGCTGTCGGTCGGCGAGCCGAAGGAGGCGATGTTCGACGTGATGCGTTTCGCTGCCCCTTTGATGCCGGAGGAGCGGCCGCGGTACGTGATGGGAGTGGGAACGCCGGAAGACCTCGTCGACGGAGTCGCCGCGGGAATCGACATGTTCGATTGCGTCATGCCGACCCGGAATGCGCGGAACGGAACGCTGTTCACATCGGCGGGGAAGGTTTCGATCCGGAACGCGCGTTATCGCGAGGACGACGGGCCGATCGATCCCGCCTGCTCGTGCCCGACCTGCGGCGCGGTTTCACGGGCGTATCTGAGGCATCTGTACGTCAGCGGCGAGATGGCCGCGGCTGTTTACAATACGATCCATAACCTCTGGTATTACCTTGACTTGATGTCCGGAATCAGGCAATCTATCGCGTCCAAATCGTTCGGGGCCTTTCGAGAGGAATTCCTCGCCCGATCCTCCGGGGAAGCCGATGCGGAGCCGGTCCTGGGCTGAAAGTAACTCGACTCCGGCAATTCATCCAGACATCGACAGAGTGAGAAGGCATCCATGACTCCAGTTGCGTACCTCCAGGCGGCCGGGGGGGCTTCAGCCCTCTTCTGGAACGTCGTCCCGATTCTCGCGATCTTCGCGATCTTCTATTTCCTCGTCATCGCGCCGGCGAACCGGCAGCGGAAGAAGACACAGCAGATGCTGGAAGCGCTGAAGAAAGGCGACCGCATCGTCACGTCCGGGGGAATACACGGAACCATTCAGAGTGTCGAACCAGATATTGTCTACGTCAAAGTCGCGGACAACGTGAAGCTTAAGCTCAGCCGGTCTGCGGTTGCGGCGGTGGTCGACGGATCGTCGCAGCAGGACTAGACATCGGAGGAACCCCTTGAACAAGAATCTGATCTGGAAAATCGTGCTGATTCTCGCCGTGCTGGCGATCTCGGTTTACCCGCTGATCCCGCACGGGAAGAAGTACGACAACATCGCTCTCGGACTCGACCTCCGCGGAGGGACCCACCTGGTGATGCGCGTCAACACCGGCGATGCTCTCCGGCTGGAAGTCGACCAGGCGATGGAGTTGCTCAAGAACCAGGCCGCGAAGCAGTCGCTGCCGACCCCGCAGGTCAAGCGGGTGAGCGACTCCTCGTTCGTTCTCACTCCGCCGCAGGGCGTGCTCGCAGATCATTACGAGAAGATCGCGAAGGACTGGCTCGCCCAGTTCGACACGGCGACGGGCGACAACAACACGCTCGTCTTCACGATCAAGCCGAACGTCGGTTCGACCCTGGAAGACGACACCGTCGCCCAGGCGATCGAAACGATCCGCGGCCGCGTCGACGCGCTCGGCGTCACCGAGCCGATCATCGCGAGGGAGGGAGGCATCCGCGGCAAGCGGATCGTCATTCAGCTTCCCGGTGTCGACGACCCGGCCCGCGTGAAGGACATCATCAAGACCACCGCGCAGCTGCAGTTCCGGCTGGTCGAGGGAACGCCGGGCAACGATCCGCAGAAGGTGCTCGAGTCTCTCCCGGCCGACGTCCGGGGTGACGTCGACATCCTCCCCGGCGACTCGCGTGACGAGTTCGGCCGAGTCACCGGCCGGGAGTTCTACGCAATCCGGAAGACCGTCCCGGTCACCGGTCTCGATCTGAAGACCGCGCGTGTGCAGAAGGGACAGTTCGGAGAACCGACCATCGGCTTCTCGCTCACTCCCGAAGGCGCCCGCAAGTTCGGAGACCTGACCGGCAACAACGTCGGACGCCGTCTGGCGATCGTCCTCGACAACAAGGTCCAGTCGGCCCCGAACATCAAGAGCCGGATCGAAGACCAGGGTGTGATCGAAGGAAGCTTCACCCAGCAGGAAGCGAGCGACCTCGCTCTGGTGCTCCGTACCGGATCACTTCCCGCTTCGCTGACCACGCTGGAGGAGCGGACGATCGGTCCGTCCCTCGGCGCGGACTCGATCCGCCAGGGGCTGACCGCGTCGCTGATCGGCTTCATCCTCCTGGTGAGCGCCGTGGGGCTCTACTATCGAGGAGCGGGAATCAACGCGGTCACCGCGCTGGTGCTCAACCTGGTCATCCTCCTCGGAGCGATGGCTTACTTCCGCGCCACCCTCACCCTTCCGGGCATCGCCGGCATCATCCTGACGCTCGGCATGGCAGTCGACTCGAACGTTCTGGTATTCGAGCGCATTCGTGAGGAGCGCCGGGCCGGAAAGTCCGTCGCCGCGTCGATCGAGAACGGATTCTCGCTCGCGTTCGGCACCATCATCGACACCCACATGACGACCATCATCTCGGCCCTGTTCCTCTTCCAGTTCGGAAGCGGACCGGTCAAAGGTTTCGCGGTCACGCTGCTCATCGGTCTCGCGGCTTCGGTCTTCACCGCCTTCTTCGTCTCGCGTGTGATGTTCGACGCCATCTACGATCCGTCCAAGCGCCCGCAGCAGATCAGCATCTGAGGAAGAGGCGACACACATGGAACTATTTCACGATCCGAACTATCACTGGGTCAAGTACCGCAACTACGCGGTGATCGGCTCACTCGTTTTCATTCTCACCGGCTTCGCCTCCTTCTTCTGGCGTGGATTGAACCTCGGCATCGACTTCTCCGGCGGAGCGAGCATCGTGGTGAAGTTCGCCGAACAGGTGCCAGTCCAGACCCTTCGAAGCCATCTCCCCGATGCGACCATCCAGCGGTACGGCGCGCCGGAGGACAACACCGTCCTGATCCGGCTCCCCGAGCAGAAAGGTGAAGGCGATTACGCCGGCCGCGTGGTCAACCAGCTTTACGGCGTGATCAACGGCGATGTCGGCAACAAGATCGATCTGAACTTCAAGGGTCGCGACACACTGTCCGAACTTCTCATGCAGAACGATCCCGACTCGAAGGGAAGTGGGCCGCAGGCCGAGACGTATTACGCCGATCTCTCCGAGAACATCATCGCGAAACGCTCTGAGCTCGGAATCTTCACCAGCATGTCGCAGGTGACCTCCATCCCCGGGGTGAGCTCGGCTACTGCACGAGTGCTCTCCGAGCATACGATGCTCGGCAAGATGAACGTCCTGAATCAGGAAACGGTCGGACCACAGGTCGGCCGCGAGCTGAAGACCAAGGCCATTCTGGCGGTCATCCTCTCGACCCTCGCGATCGGTGCCTACATCACCATCCGGTTCGATCTGAAGTTCGGAATCGGAGCGGTGGTAGCGCTCACACACGATGTCTTCGCCGCGTTCGCGTTCCTGATCATGATTCACGCCGAGGTCTCTCTCCTGATGATCGCGGCGTTCCTGATGATCGTCGGTTACTCCGTCAACGACACGGTCGTCACCTACGATCGTGTCCGTGAAAATCAGCGGAAGTCCCGCGTGAAACAGCCGTTCGCCGAGATCCTCGATCTGTCGATCAACCAGACCCTGTCGCGAACCATCCTCACCAGCGGCTCGGTCGTCCTGGTCCTGATCGCGCTGATCGTGTTCGGGGGCGAGGTGATCCACGACTTCGCATGGATCCTTCTGATCGGAGTCATCGCCGGAACGTATTCGACGCTGATGATCGTGACCGCATTCGTCATCTGGTGGGAACGGCACATCACCAAGGGCGACGTCTTCGAGCGGGGCGAGAGCCGCGCCGCAGCCGAGGCGAAGGGGAAGAATCGCGTCCGCGCCTGATCTCCCGAGCCTTCTCTCGAAAAGCCGCGCCTTTGGCGCGGCTTTTTCGTTCTGGGGGAGTTATATTTGGAATCGCCGGTTCGGGCGGACTTCAGCGGCCTCGTGCGAATCCGGCAGGATATCCCGGAGACGCAGCCCCACGCCAGCGTGTCGCTGCCAGAAAGGACGGTTGCACGTCACCGCCGCCCCGGAAGGGTCGTGCTAGTGTAACGCTCCCATGATCCCTTACCCCTCCCTGGAGGGGCCTGCGAGCCGCGGATCGGGGGCCATGAGAACCGAACTGCGGCCGGGGGCATCGCCAGCGAAAGGCAAGGGATCAGCAAAACACGACGCGACTCCGCGAATTCAGGAGTTGCGAATTACGGAGAAACACGATGCGAAAGATCAGTAGAGAAGAGGCGCTCGACTACCACTCGGTAGGGCGCCCTGGAAAAACCGAGGTCGTCCCGACCAAGCCGACCACCACTCAACGCGACCTCTCCCTCGCCTACACGCCGGGTGTCGCCGAGCCTTGCCTGGAGATCGCGAAGAATCCGGCTGACGTCTACAAGTACACGAACAAAGGGAATCTCGTCGCCGTCATCAGCAACGGCACGGCTGTTCTGGGGCTCGGCGCGATCGGCGCGGCCGCGGGCAAGCCGGTCATGGAAGGGAAGGGCGTCCTCTTCAAGCGTTTCGCCGATATCGACGTGTTCGACATCGAGGTCGACACGCTCGACACCGAGGAGCTGATCCGCTGCGTGAAGCTGCTCGAGCCGACGTTCGGCGGAATCAACCTCGAGGACATCTCCGCCCCGCAGTGCTTCGAAGTCGAGGAGCGGCTGAAGAAGGAGATGAAAATCCCTGTCTTCCATGACGACCAGCACGGGACGGCGATCATCTCGGCCGCGGCATTCCTCAACGCCCTCGAGATCACCGGACGGAAGATCGAGAACGTCAAAGTCGTCTTCTCCGGCGCCGGTGCGGCCGCATTCGGCTGCCTGCGCCTCTACATGAAGCTCGGGGTCCGGAAAGAGAACGTCATGCTCGTCGACAGCAAAGGCGTGATCTACAAGGGACGGACCGAGAACATGACTCCGCTCAAGGCGGAGTTCGCGGCGGATACGAAGGCGCGGACTCTTGCCGACGCGATGAAGGAAGCAGAAGCGTTCATCGGCGTTTCCGTCGGAGGGCTGGTCACGCAGGACATGATCCGTTCGATGCCGAAGAACGCCATCGTGTTCGCCATGGCCAACCCGAATCCCGAGATCTCTTATGACGACGCGAAGTCGGCACGCCCGGACATCATCATGGCCACCGGCCGCTCCGATTATCCGAACCAGGTCAACAACGTCCTCGGGTTCCCGTTCATCTTCCGCGGCGCACTCGACTGCCGCGCAACGGCGATCAACGACGAGATGAAACTCGCTGCCGCCCATGCACTCGCCGACCTGGCGAAAGAGGACGTTCCCGAATCGGTTCTCCGCGCCTATGGCGAGGACGAGTTCCGTTTCGGTCCCGACTATCTCATCCCGAAGCCGTTCGATTATCGCGTGCTCCTCTGGGTGCCGGTGGCGGTGGCGAAGGCTGCCGAGGCGACCGGAGTGGCCCAGATGCCGATTCAGGATTACGACGCGTACAAGCGCCGCCTGGAGAACCTCCTGGGGCGCTCGCGCCAGCTGATGCACAGCGTGTTCGACAAGGCGAAGCAGCGTCCGAAGCGGGTGATCTTTCCCGAGGGCGACCAGGAGAAGATCGTGCGTGCGGCGAGAATCCTCGTCGAAGAGCAGATCGCGCATCCGGTCCTTCTCGGTGACCGTGACGAGATCGAGGCGGTGCTGGCGAAGCTCGAGATCGACGGCTCGAAGTTCACCCTGATCGACCCGCTTCAGTCCGAGAAGCTCGAGACCTACGTCCATCGCTTCCACGATCTCCGGAAGAGGGAAGGGCTGACGTTGACCGATGCCCGGCAGACCATTACCGCGGACCGAAATTACTTCGCCATGCTGATGCTCGATGCGGGCGATGGCGACGCGGTGATCTCGGGACTTCGGACCTACTATCCCGCGACGATCCGTCCGGCACTTCAGGTGATCAAGACCCGCAACGACGTCAATCGCGTCTCGGGTGTCTACATCCTGATGTTCAAGAACCGGCTGCTCGTGCTCGCGGACACGACGGTCAATATCGATCCGACCGCGGAAGATCTCGCGGAGATCGCCGTACTCACCGCGGAGACCGCGCGGCGTTTCGACATCGACCCGAAGGTGGCGATGATCTCGTTCTCGAACTACGGCTCGACGAATCATCCGCTGCAGG
The DNA here is from genome assembly GCA_963741955.1 of uncultured Acidobacteriota bacterium. GTDB lineage: Bacteria > Acidobacteriota > Thermoanaerobaculia > Gp7-AA8 > Gp7-AA8 > CAVUKB01. The sequence goes on along the minus strand of CAVUKB010000006.1, from coordinate 443,569 downwards.
AGAAAGTGAAGCGGGCGGTGCAGATCGTCAAGCATCATCACCCCGATCTGGTGGTCGAGGGCGAGATGCAGGCCGACACGGCAGTCGTTCCGGAAGTCGCCGCGGATTATCCGTGGAGTCCTCTGCAGGGCGACGCGAATGTCCTGATCTTTCCCGACCTGCAGTCGGCGAACATCGCGTACAAGCTCCTCTGGAGACTCGGTGGCGCCGAAGCAATCGGACCGATCCTCCAGGGGCTGTCCAGGCCGGTTCACGTGCTCCAGCGCGGAGTCGACGTCTCCGACATCGTGAACATGGCGGCGATCGCCGTGCTCGATGCACAGGAGAAGGACCAGAAACGGCGTACCGTCCCGTCGATCTCTCCGGAGCCCGTCACGGTTTAGCCGGAGTTCGTTGGACTTCGAAGGCCGGAGCACCTGCTCCGGCCTTTTTTTGTCCCGGCCGGCACGCGCGGTTTCCGTCGTCGCCTCACGCCGTCCCCGACTCCGGGTTTCCATCCGTCCCCCGCAAGCACTCCTCCACGATCGTGCGCAGCGCGCTGACGTCGAACGGTTTCGCGAGAACCCCGCACACCCCTTCCGGTGGGCGCCGGAGCAGGACCGAATCGTGGGCGGCGCTCACGACGATCACCGGAATCTTCCGCAGCGCCGCATCGTGTGACCGCTCCTCGAGAACGCTCCACCCGGAGAGGATCGGCATCATCAGATCGAGGAGGACCAGGTCCACCGCCCGGGAGCGCATGATCTGCAGCGCCTCCATCCCGTTGGTGGCCTGTTCGAACGCGAATCCTGCGCGGGCGAGCGCCACCACGATCAGTCGGCGTATGTGTGGGTCGTCGTCTGCGACGAGGACCGTCCTGGCGGGCTGATCAGCGAAATCCGTCATCGTGTCCAAAGGGGATGAATTTTACCCATTCCTCGCATTGTTGATGACGATTCCGGCGGAAACATTTCGCGGGACGCAAAACAGATGAGAGTGGCAGTCGCAATGTCGGGCGGGGTCGATTCTTCGACCGCCGCATACCTGCTCAAGGAGCAGGGCCACGACGTGATCGGGATGTCGATGCAGATGTACAACGCTCTGGAGCGTGCGGAGAGCGAGTACGGGGGATGCTGCACGATCGACGATCTGGCGGATGCCCGGCGTGTAGCCTGGAAGCTCGAGATTCCCTACTTCGTGCTGAACATGGAGGAGGGCTTCCGGGAGGCGGTGATCCGTCCGTTCGTGAACGATTACCTCGGCGGACTGACGCCCTCACCTTGCGTTCTCTGCAATACGCACGTGAAATTCGCTCTCCTTCATCGGAAGGCGATCTCGGCCGGAGCGGAGAAGGTCGCGACCGGTCACTACGCGCGGATCACCAGGGCCGCCGACGGAACGTTCGAGCTGCGGAAGGCACTCGACCTCGCGAAGGATCAGTCCTACTTTCTTTTCGAGCTTTCCCAGGAGCAGCTCTCGCACACTCTTTTTCCGCTCGGCGAGCTGACCAAGCCGGAAGTACGCGCCATCGCTGCGACGTCGGGTCTTCCGGTCGCGGAGAAGAGCGAGTCGTTCGAGATCTGCTTCGTGCCGAAGCGCGACGGGTACCGAAAGATCGTCGAGGCGGAGGCGCGCCGGATGGTCGAGGAGGGCGATGATTCTCCTCTCGCGGCGGCAGTCGCCACGGACGACGGTTCCGGAGAGATCGTCGACACGGAAGGAAAGATCGTCGGTCATCACGACGGCTATTACAACTTCACCATCGGCCAGCGGCGCGGTCTGCAGATCGGAGGGTCTCCCGAGCGGACTTACGTCGTCGACGTCGATCCTGCCTCGCACCGGGTGACCATCGGCTCGGCGGAAAACCTCGAGCGCTCGGAACTCTACGCGGCACGAGTTCACTGGATCTCGGGACGGCCCCCGGCCGGACCGGTCGAGGTCACCGCGAGAGTCCGGTCGCGCCAGAACGACGTCGCCGCGACGGTCGAGCCTCTCGACGGCGGTCTGGCGAAGGTCACGTTCTCTGCGCCACTCCGCGCCGTCGCTCCGGGTCAGGCCGTCGTCTTCTACGACGATGACCTCTGCCTCGGCGGTGGCTGGATAAAGGCATCTGGTATCTAGTATCTGTTATCTATTATCTGAGATCGAGGATCGAGGATCGAGGATCGAGGATCGGGGATCGAGGATCGAGGATCGAGGATCGGGGATCGGGGAGAGCCCCGGAGGGGCGATTGACAATAGCCCAGGACGCAGTCCTGGGATTGCTGGCCGGCACATCAGCCCCCCGACAGCCCCGTAGGGGCGATTGAATCATGCTGGTATCTGATATCTGTAACAACCCATAATTATCCGCCACTTTATCGATAACAGATAACAGATAACAGATAACAGATACCAGATAATCGATGCCTTCTACTCAATCGTGACGCTCTTTGCGAGGTTGCGCGGCTGATCGACGTCGCAGCCGAGGCGCAGAGCGATGTGGTACGCGAGCAGCTGCATCGGAATGACGGTCAGGAGCGGCTGAAGGGGCTCGATCGACCACGGCACTTCGATCGCTTCATCCGCGAGTGCCTTCGCGTCTTCGTCCCCTTCGTCGCAGATGACGATCAGTTTTCCGTCCCGCGCCTTTACCTCCTGGAGATTGGAGATGATCTTGTCGTAGACCGGCGTGTGTGTCACCACGCCGACCACCGGCAGGTTCTCGTCGATCAGTGCGATCGGTCCGTGTTTCATCTCTCCGGCCGGGTACCCTTCCGCATGGATGTAGGAGATCTCCTTCAGTTTCAGCGCCCCTTCGAGAGCAATCGGGTACTGGTATCCGCGGCCGAGGAAAAGAAAGTCGCTCGCCTTGTAGTAGCGATGGGCGAGCTCCTCGATCTCCTTCTCCTTCCGGAGAATCGCCTCCATCTTCTGAGGAATGACGGAGAGCTCGTGCATTGCGTACTGCAGGTCCTTCTTGTCTCCTCCGAGCACCTGCTGCACGTAGAGAGAGAGAAGGTAGAACGCGGTGAGCTGAGTGGTGAATGCCTTGGTCGAGGCGACGCCGATCTCCGGACCTGCGTTGGTGTAGATCGTGCCGTGAGCGAGGCGCGTCGCGGCGGAGCCGATCACGTTGCAGATGGTGATCAGCTTCGCCCCCTTTCGCTTCGCTTCCTGCATTCCGGCGATGGTGTCGGCGGTCTCTCCCGACTGGGTGACGCCGATGACCAGAGTGGTCTCGTCGACGATGGGGTTGCGGTATCGGTATTCCGAGCCGTAGTCGACTTCCACCGGAATAGGCGCCGAGTTCTCCAGCATGAACTTACCCACCAGGCCTGAGTGCCACGACGTTCCGCAGGCGATGATGTGAACCTTCCGGAACCGTTTCCACTCCTCGGGCGCGATGTCGAGATCGTTGAAGAAGACCTCGCCGGAGTCCATGAACATCCGGCCGGTGAAGGTGTCCTTCACCGCGCGGGGCTGCTCGTGAATCTCCTTGAGCATGTAATGTTTGTACCCTTCCTTCTCCGCCATCACCGCGTCCCAGTTGATCCGCTTCGGGTCGCGCTGAACGGGCTGGTCCTCGCGGTCGAAAAGCTTCACCGAATCCTTCCGGACCACCGCGTATTCGCCGTCCTCCAGATAGAGGATGTTTCGGGTGTAGGAGAGGAGAGGGGTCACGTCTGAAGCGACGATGTTCTCTCCCTCTCCGACGCCGACCACCAGGGGAGGCCCCTGCCGGGCAGTGATGATGGTTCCGGGCTCGTCGGCGTCGATCATCACCAGCGCATAATGACCGCTCAGCTCTTTGAGCGTCTTCCGCACTGCATCGACGAACGAACGGCCGTCGAGATTCTCCTCGATCAGGTGCGCCACCACTTCCGTATCGGTTTCGGTCCGGAACTCGTGTCCCGCGGCGGCGAGACGTTGCTTGAGGCTCACGAAGTTCTCGATGATCCCGTTGTGGATCACCACCACCTTCCCGCTGCAGTCGCGGTGGGGGTGGGCGTTGTTCTCGCTGGGCCGGCCGTGGCTCGCCCATCGGGTATGGCCGATCCCGAAGTTCCCTTCGATCCGTTCGTCCCGGAGCTTTTCTTCGAGTTTCGCCAGCTTTCCTTCGGCGCGAACCACGCGTACTCCGTGGTCGGCCACCACCGCGATCCCGGCGCTGTCATATCCGCGGTATTCGAGCTTTTTCAGTCCGGTCAGGAGGACCGGCACCACGTCGCGCTCTCCGACGTATCCGATGATTCCGCACATAAGGTTCCTTTCGAGCTCATCTCTCCTCCTTTCCAATGCAAGATCCGCGTTAGAATGCACCGGATTTGCGCCTGGACCGGAGAATGAGAACGATTCGACTCCCGATTCTGCTGCTCGCCGGGCTTCTCGTCGCGTGCGGGAAGCAGGGCCCTCCGCACCCGCCGGTGCCGATCATTCCCAAAGGGACGAGCGACCTCGTTGTAGCACAGCGCGGGCCGAAAGTGGTCCTGTCGTGGAGCTATCCCTCTCTGACCACCGCGGGGACGAACCTCGCGAAGTTCGACCGGGTGATCGTCTACCGAACCACCGAGGTCCTTCCTGCATCGATCGCCGGAGCGAACCCCGAAGTCGAGTCACCGGATCTTGCAGCGAAGGACGTGCCGACTTCGATTCGTCTGTTCAAACGCCTCCCGGAGATGCCGCCGCGGCAGTTCGAAAAGCTGAAGATCCGGCTCGACGCGATCGAAGCGGAGGACCTGCCGAAGTACTCGAGCGGCGCGAGCCTCCTCTACGAAGACGCCCCGCAATTCGAGGCCGAAGGCGGCCTTCCGGTCCGCCTCACGTACGCAGTGGTGACGGAGGCGCATGGAAACCGAAGCGAGCCGTCGAACCTGGCCACTATCGTGCCTCTTCCGCCGCCGCCGCCGCCGGGGAACCTCGAAGCGAGCGCCGAACCGGACGGAATCATGCTGAAGTGGAAAGCTCCGGAGCAGCCGGAAGCGGCGAGCGCGACCCCTCCGGTCGGCTACGACGTCTACCGCTTTCCGGCGGAAGGACCGATCGTCGAGCTCGGATCTCCGGTGAACAGCGGTCCGATCGATACGACGACGTGGAAGGACGCTCCTCCTTACGGCGCGTACCGTTATTCCGTCACCACGGTCGCCTCCGCAGGGCCACCGCTGATCCAGAGCGATCCGTCGCCCACCGTTTACGCAGAATTCCGCGACGTGGTCGCTCCACCGACTCCGGCGAACGTTGCGGTGCTCGCCGAAGAGCGCGCGGTGCAGGTGGTGTGGGACCGGGTCGATGCTCCCGACTTCGGGGGGTACAACGTGTACCGGACCGCGAACGGGAAACGTGAGCTGCTCACGCCGACGCCGATCGACCAGGCGTTCTACCGCGATGAGTCGGTCGTTCCCGGAACGACCTACGTCTATTCAGTGACCAGCGTGGACAAAGTCGGCAACGAGAGTGTGCCGGGAGAGAGCGCTGCGGCTCTCGTCGCCAGGTAGTCAGCCCTTCGGTTCGCCTCCGGGAGAAGAGTCGAGCGCCGCGCGCCCTCGCGGAGTGCGGATTTTCAATCCGCCGCGCAGATCGTCCGGACTCACGAACTTCAGGCGAGAGCCGCGTTCGGGGAAAGGGCGAGGTGAGGGGGGACCCGGAAAATCGATCACCGACTCTCGTGTAATCGACGTCTTGCAGCCCACGCAACGCACGACCTTCAGCCGTCGCAGCATGCACGATGAGAATCCCCTCACCCCCTGGCCCCTCTCCCCGAATGACGACTCTGCCGAAAATGATGAGTGCGGACGGGGAGAGGGGAGCGCGAGCCGCGCGAGAGCTGAACGTTCGCGGCTTCGGGATTGCGATCGAGATCTCTCTGCAGGACGTGCGCTCACCCGAGCAGTTCCTTCAGCTTCTCCGGATCGCCGGTCGGTTCGAGACAGCGGTACTCCTCACAGACCCATGCCGCCGTCTCGCCGGCGGGTTTTCCTTCCAGAATCGGGAGATCTCCGGCGCGGCTGGTGGCGAGTATCCGGTTCGGCAGCCACGCTTCGCCGGCCACGTTCATCAGCCGGTCGTAATCGGCGGTGCCGGCCGGTCCGGTGATCGCGATCTCCATCGTCTTTCCGAGCGAGTCCCAGGTCGTGCCGAGGAGATATCCAAATCCGGAGGGAAAGCGGAGTGCCGTCGGAAGAAGCGCTCTCACCGCCCGCTCGGCGATCCGTGCGAGCTCCGGCTCTCCGAAGTAGCGTGCGAGACGAAAGAGGATGTCGATGGCCATCGCGTTGCCGGACGGCGTGGCGTTGTCGAACGGATCGCGGGGTCGGGTCAGCAGTTTCTCGTAGGTCGCGGGGGTGTCGAAGAACGCTCCGCTCGCGTCATCGCGGAAGTGTGCCACGATCTGCGATGCGAGGCTTCGCGCCGCGTCGAGATACTGGCGCTCCTGCGAGGCTTCGAACGTCGCGATGAGGCCGGACGCCACCCCGGCGTGGTCCTCCAGCAGTCCCTCGATCCGGGCGCTGCCGTCCTTCCAGCTCCGCCGCAGCCGGTCGTCGCGCATCATCGTACCGATGAGAAAGTCCGCGTTCTTCCGCGCGACTTCCAGCATCGATTCGGAATGGAAGGCCAGCGCACCCTCGGCGAATGCCGTCAGCATCCACCCGTTCCATCCCGCGAGCACCTTCTCGTCGCGCCCCGGGCGGATCCGCTCCGCCCGCTTACCGTAGAGATGACACTTGCCGCGCGCGGCGATGTCGATGAGCGACTCGAGAGAGAGGCCGAGTTGCGACGCGACTTCCTCCGGCTTCTGCGGCAGGTGGAGAATGTTCTTTCCTTCGAAATTGCCCCTCTCCGTGACTCCGTACAGAGTGCAGAAGACGTGGCCCTCATCCTGGCCGAGCGCCTCCATGATCTCGCTGCGGTCCCATACGTAGAACCTCCCCTCTTCGTCTTCGGAATCGGCGTCGAGTGTCGAGTAGAACCCTCCCGCGGGTGAGGTCATCTCGCGCTGGACGAATCCGAGTACTTCTTTCGCGATGCGTGCAGCGAACGGATCCCTTTTCCACTGCCAGTACCGGGTATACGTGCGGGCGAGGAGTGCGTTGTCGTACAGCATCTTCTCGAAGTGGGGGACAAGCCACTGTGCGTCTACGGAATAGCGATGGAAGCCACCTCCGACCTGGTCGTAGATCCCGCCCATCGCCATTTTGCGGAGGGTCGTCGCGACCATCTCCCGAGTGGTTTCATCTTCCCGGTCGTGCGCCACGCGCATCAGGAAGTCGAGCGTCATCGGTGACGGGAACTTCGGCGCGCCGCCGAATCCGCCGTTTCGCGGATCGAATCCGGCGGAGATCGCACCGGCGGCTCGTGTCAGTTCCTCCCGGGAGGATGCGCGGTCGCTCGGAGCGATCTCCATGATCCCGTCCAGAGCACGCTGCATCTCGCGAGTGGCTTCCGTCACGTCGTCGCGGCGGTTGTGGAAGACGTCGGCGACATGGGTGAGGACGCGCGGGAACCCCGGCATCCCGCGCACGTCGTCCGGAGGAAAATAGGTCCCTCCGAAAAAGGGAGCGCCTTCGGGAGTGAGAAACATCGACATCGGCCAACCGCCTCGTCCGGTCATCAGCTGAACCGCCTGCATGTAGATCGAGTCGATGTCGGGGCGTTCTTCGCGATCCACCTTGACGGAGACGAAATCGCGGTTGAGCAGGGCCGCGATCTCTTCGTTCTCGAACGACTCCCGCTCCATCACGTGACACCAGTGACACGCCGAGTATCCGACCGAAAGAAACACCGGCTTATCCTCGGCACGCGCCTTCGCGAATGCTTCGTCTCCCCACGGATACCAGTCGACCGGGTTGTGCGCATGCTGGAGTAGATAGGGAGAGGTCTCGTGAACCAGACGGTTCGTGTGTCGCTGCTCGGTCATCTCGCGCCCCCTCCCGTCCATGCTCGCACAGAATGTGCCGGAGAGAACCGGTCGGACGGACCCCGCCTCGCACTCCTCGCGACGAGATCCCGCGAATCATCCGTGCTCGTCCGGAACCAGGTACGGCGGGAAGGCCCGGCCCGCATTTCTCACATCGTCTCTGCTGCGGAGACGGATAGCGGCCTGTCTGCTACGTTGCGCACAGCTTCGGCTCCTCAACATAGTCACCACTATGCCTTCGTCGCCGAAGCTGCGCGCGCCTTGCATCCAGGCTACTCTCCGCCTCCTCGCGACGAGACGGTGTGAGAAATGCGGCCCTGGCGCTCGACTAATCGAGCGGCTCTTCGATGAACCTGTATCCCACCCACGGTTCGGTGATGATGTAATGCGGCTCTGAAGGATCGGGCTCGATTTTCTTCCGCAGAGAGGCAACGTGGACGCGAACCGTATCTGCCGTGGTTCCGGGAGCGCCCTTCCAGACGGAGGCGACGATGGTCTCGAGAAGAACCGGCTTCCCCGCGTTCGTGGCGAGGAGCTCGAGCAGCGCGAGCTCGGTCGGTGTGAGCCGGATCTCTCTTTTTCCCTGCGTGACGCGCCGCCGGTCGAGATCGATGGTGAGATCCGGAAAACTCAACAGTCGAGGATTCGCCTCGGAGATGCGCCTGAGCTGCGCTCGAACTCGAGCCTGAAGCTCGGCGACGGAGAAGGGCTTCACGACGAAGTCGTCCGCACCGAGGTCGAGGGCGCGGATCTTATCCGACTCTCCGCCCCGGACCGAGAGAACGATGATCGGCGTCCGGGTTCCACTCCTGCGGAGCGACTCGATCAGACGGAACCCATCGGCGTTGGGCATCGCGATGTCGGTCAGGATCAGGTCGGGGTTCGATTCCTGCGCGAGGCGGATTCCTGCCCGGCCGTCGTTCGCGGTCAGAGTCTCGTATCCCGAGGCGCTCAACTCGACCGAGAGGGAGGAGCGAATGGCGGGATCATCGTCGACGATCAGGATCAATTGTGATCTGGGGCTCACTCGTCCTCTCTTTCCACGAGCTCGAACGATGCGGCGGGGAGCGAGACACACGCCACGGTTCCTCCCCCTTCGCGGTCCTCGAGAGAGAGCGACCCGCCGCTCGCCAGAACGAGCGCCGTCGCGATCTCGAGTCCCAGGCCGTGCCCCGCATCCGCGTCGGATCCTCTCCGAGTCGAGCCTGGCGCAGTGTGGACCCCGGGTCCCCGATCGAGGACCCGCAGTTCGACGAACTTTGCATCCGGTCCGCCGGGTCCAGCGTCGAGCTCGACCGCTGTTCCAGCAGGGGAGAAACGGTGTGCGTTCTCGACGAGGTTCACCAGAATTTCGACCGCGAGCGACGGATCGACGTCGATGTCGGGACAGGAGGGATCGACGTGAACGACGAGAGGCCGGGCACTCTCCACGAACGTGAGGTGCTCGCGCACGCTTCGGAAGAGATCGGCGGCCGGGGTCGGTTCGGCGCGAGGCGCCCAGGTGCCTGCTTCGAGCCGGGCCATGGTGAGGAGATTTTCGATCCGCCGCCGCAGAGTTCCGACTTCGAGCTCGATGCTGGTGAGAGTTTCGAGTGGCTGAAGCTGCCCCGCCAGCTCGCGACGGAGCGTTCCGAAACGGACCGAGAGCGACGTGAGTGGAGTCGCGAGATCGTGAGAGACGGCTCGCAGGAGGGCCGTCTTGAGCTCGTCGCTCTGGCGGAGTGCCTCCACGTGCGCATTCTCGGCGACGAAGCGGACCCGCTCGACTGCGACGGCGAGCAGCGACGCAGCAGAGTCGAGAGCGCCTTTCGCGGCTGCTGAATTGCGGACCAGCAGCACGCCGACGGCGCGACTGCCGATCAGCAACGGGAGGAAGACATCCCTTCGCCCGTTCGGGTTCGAAGGATACTCGAAGGGACGGCGGTGGCGTCCCACACCGGCGACGACGTCTTCCACGTCGTCGTCGAGCGGTCCGGAGCGGGCAGCCACCGACTGGCGGTAGGTGCTCCCTTCGAAGAGGAAGATGGCGCCACCCGACCCTCCGGTACTCTCCAGTACCGAGGCGAGTGCCGGATCGAGGCTCCCCGATGCGGGGAACGACCGGAACAGATCGATGCTGAGCCGGTAGAGCTGTTCGAGCTCGGTGCGGCGGCGTTCCGCCGTCTCGAGTTGACGCCGCAGCCGATCCGCGAGCTGGCTCGCGATGAAGGATGCGAGAAGGAACGAAGCGAGAGCGACCCAGTTGGAAGGCTCCTCGATCGTCCACGTCCCGACCGGGGGGAGAAAGAAGTAGTTGAAGCATGCCGCCGCGATCAGAGCCGCCGCGATTCCGGAAAGAAGACCGCTCCACGCCGAGAGGGCGAGCACGGTCACCAGATAAATCAACCCGAGTGCAGTCGGGTTCAGCTTGAATGCAGTCCCGGCGAACGTCACTCCGGCGACCGCCGCCAGCGACGCGAGCAGCTTGACCGCCATTCCGCCGGCCTTTCCGTTGGATCGGATCTTCACCACTGATCTCGCCGGGAGCTCGGAGTCTGCGCGGTAGAAACTGTCCTACTGCGAAAACGGATCAGCGGTCCAAAATCCGTCCGGATTTTCGGCGAGTAGCCACCGCTACGCACCTCAAATCCGAACGAATTTGGCCTCGCTGCTCCGCTTTCTCGCTACGGACGTTTCCACCTCGCAGACTCCTCGGCACTCCTCTGCCGAAGCTCGTCTTCTGAAGACGAGATTAGCGCGAACCGAGCGACTTCGAAAGGATTCCTAAAGAAACCATGAAGCCGGTCACTCTCGCCTCGTCCGCCTCGTTACATTTCAAGTATGAGATCAGTCGGTCTACAGCCCGAGCCGCCTCCCGATTCCGGAGGTCAAACCGAATCGCCCATCCCGGTGATTCGGAAGACCTCTCTCGGAGCTCTGAGTCTCGTCGCCGTCGGGGTCGTCTACGGCGACATCGGAACCAGTCCGCTCTATGCGATCCGCGAATGCTTCTTCGGACCTCACGGGGTTCCGGTGACGACCCCCAACGTTCTCGGCGTTCTCTCGCTGATTCTCTGGTCCCTGATCATCATCGTCACGATCAAGTACCACGTCTACGTGCTGCACGCCGACAACGAAGGGGAGGGTGGGATTCTCGCCCTGATGGCGCTCGCACGATCTCACCTGAGCGCACGCGGCAAGACGTGGCTTCTGGTCGGACTCGGCCTGTTCGGCGCTGCGCTGCTCTACGGCGACGGGATGATCACACCGGCGATCTCCGTGCTCGGAGCGCTGGAAGGACTCGAGGTCGCGACGAAGGTCTTCAACCCGCTGGTGGTCCCGCTGACGATCGGAATCCTGATCGGCCTCTTCTTCTTCCAGAAGCGCGGCACTGCGGGGGTCGGAAAAGTTTTCGGGCCGGTGATGATCGTCTGGTTCCTCGTGCTCTCGATTCTCGGCGTGAAAGGAATCATCGGAAATCCGCACGTTCTCGCCGCGATCAACCCGGCGCATGCCATTCACTTCTTCGGACGAAACGGGTTCGCCGGATTCCTCGTTCTCGGCGCAGTATTTCTCGTTGCGACCGGAGGCGAGGCTCTTTACGCTGACCTCGGTCACTTCGGGGAGACGCCGATCCAGATCGACTGGTTCGGCATCGTGCTTCCGTCGCTCCTGCTCAACTATTTCGGTCAGGGTGCGCTTCTGATCGCGCATCCGGCTGCGGCGCACAATCCGTTCTACCGTCTGGCCCCTGAATGGGCGCTCTACCCTCTGGTGGTGCTCGCGACCGCAGCGACGGTCATCGCCTCCCAGGCGGTGATCTCCGGAGTCTTCTCTCTGACACGGCAGGCCATTCAACTCGGATTCCTGCCGCGGCTGGAGATCGTGCACACCTCGGCGAGCGAGATCGGGCAGATCTACCTTCCGGCGGCGAACTGGATTCTGATGGGAGCCACGATCGTCCTGGTGATCATGTTCCGCAGTTCGACGAATCTCGCCGCGGCATACGGGATTGCCGTCACCACCACGATGGTCATCACCACCCTCCTCGCGTTCGTGGTGACCCGCAGGGTCTGGCATTGGCCGCTGGCTCTGTCGATCTTCGTCACCGCCGTCTTCCTGGTGGTGGATCTCTCGTTCTTCGTCGCCAATGCGGTGAAGGTCGCACAGGGAGGATGGTTCCCGATCCTGATCGGCGCGGCGATGTTCGCGCTCATGGCGACCTGGGAGAAGGGACGGAAGGTGGTCGCGGAAAGACTCGGCAAACGGATGCTGCCCTTGAAGGACTTCATCCAGAGTCTGGAGCGCGGGAGTGTGACGCGCGTCCCGGGGACGGCGATCTTCTTCACCGCGGATCCGGAGTCGGTTCCGGTGGCGCTTCTCCACAATCTGAAGCACAACCGCTGCCTTCATGCCCGGAACGTAGTGCTCACCATCAAGTCGGAGGACGTGCCTCACATCGCGACGAGGGAGCGGCTCGACGTCGAGCCTCTCGGAAAAGAGTTCTATCGGGTGTTCATGCACTATGGGTTCATGGAGGACCCGGACGTGCCGCGCGATCTGACGCTGGCGAGCCGCCACGGCCTGTCCCTCGATGTTCCGGATCTCACGTACGTGCTCAATCGCAGCAGTATCGTGATTCCGGGACGAAGCGGTATCTCGCGTTTCTGGAAGGGACTCTTCCTGATGATGTCACGCAACGCAGCGCGGCCGAACGACTACTTCCGGCTTCCGGCGAACCGGGTGATCGAGCTGGGAATGGAAGTGGAGATCTGACCCCTGGGGGTCCACACCGGACGAGGCCGGATTCGCCGAGTCGAGTCTGCAACCCGCTCTTGTCGTTTCTCCCTGGCGCGCGGCGGCTTCTGCCGCGGCGGCACGGCGAAAGCCGTGTCTCTCCCGGGCGTAATTCAGGACCAATGTGCTTCATTGCCGTCGGCTGGTACTGAGGGCATTTTCAGGCCGTTCTCTGGCGGATCGAGATCAGCAGCTGTGGCGGGAAGTCGCGCATCTCGAAGTACTCGCTCTCGAGCTCCTCGACCTGGAACCGATCGAGGCCGGAGTTCATGAGGAAGTCGCTGCGCAGCCGCGGATCGTGCTCGACGATGATCCTCGGCAAGAGCTGGTTGATGTAGAAGGCTTCGAGACGGATCTTGGTGATCACGTCGTCGAGGAGCTCGTCGTCGATCATATCGGAGAGCTCGCGCAGTTCGGGGTCTCGGTCGATCTCGTCGTGGATCTCTTTCCGAAACGTATCCCGTCCTTCCGAGGTGTTCAGCTCGAGGTAGAACGTCGCCATGCGCCGGCGCGAGAGCTGGTACAGCGAGAAGTACGCTCTCTCCTGCCGGTTGATCTTCCGCACCTCGTTCGCAATGTCCGAGAGCGTCGCTTCGTTGTTCTCGATCTCGATCAACCCGAGGATCAGGGCGAAGAGCTTGCGTCTGCCGTACGAGAGGGTGTACTCGTTGCTCACCACCGGATCGATGAAGAGTGACTGGAACAGTCCGCGGCGCAGGTCTTCGAACACGTGCATGTTGCCGAGGATCGAGCGGACCTGCTCGTCGGTGAGCTCGACGTCGTCCATGAAGGCGAGCTTGTTGATCAGCGTCGTGGTGTGGTCGAAGCGGTCGAAAAGCGTGATCAGCTCACCGAACGATTCCATCCGTTCGTAGTCTTCGTCTTCGCGCGCGCGTTCGTCGATCTGCCGCCCCGTCTCCAGGAGGATCTCTTCGAAATCCTGATCCCGGTTCGCAGCCGCCTTCTGCTTGCTCTCCATCAGCTGCACGAGATCGCTGGCGGAGAGCTTCTTGGCGATGTTCTTTCCGAGAAAGAAACCCTCCAGAATCTCGCGGGTGGAGCGGATGTGCTCCGGTTCCCGTTGCTGCACGTCCGGAGTCCGCTCGACTTCCTGCAGGAGGATGTCCTCGAGCGTGTCGAAGATGGAGAGGGGGACGTCATTGCGGAGCGAGAGGGTGCGAAGCCGCATCAGGCGCGCGCGCTCCGAAGGCCCGATCTTCGATCCCGCGCACGAGGCGAGCACCCGCTTGTACTCGTCGATCAGATTCTGGTTGTTCGGGTGGTGATAGATGACGTCGATCTGGATCCGTTCGCGCTGGTACGGCTCGATCGGAACGTCGGGCACCAGCTCCTCCACCGCACGCGTGAAATCGCTGAACGACTGATGCTCGGCATACGCGCGCCGGCACGCTTCGTAGAACCGCTGGTGGTGTTTGTGGATCAACCGGACGAGGAAGACCGTGGAGCTCGGCTCGTTGAGCACGTCCAGGATCTCGCTCGAAAGATCGAGGAAGTTTCCTCCGCCGACCCGGCGGGTCCGCTTGAGGAGCTTCCCTACCAGCCGAAGTGTCCTCTCCTGGCGCTCGGTCACCGAACGGGTCAGATTCCGATCGTCGACGAAGAAAAAGTAGTTCGCGACCGCGTTGCCGAGGAAGAAGAGATCGTCGTAGCTTTCGTATCCGAGCGTGTGAGGAGTGAAACGAAGCTCGCGCGTTTGCGGGTCGTAGATGCCGCCGAAGAGCACCAGCCGGTTCACCACTTCGTCGTTCAGGAGATCCTGAACCGGGAAATGGCCACCGAACATGTACTCACCGACGGTTCCCCCGTTGCCGCGGAAGCTCACCCCTTCCGTGTCGAGGGTGATCTCCGAGCCGCCACCGAAATAGCGGACCATCCGGCCGCGGCTGTCGTCGATCTGCTCGAAAAAGAATTTCCGGTCGAGATCGGGGCCGGTGACGGTGGCGAAGTACTCGACGCTTTCGCTCACGAATCCCTGGTGGACGATGGAGTGGATCATGTCGAATCAGGCCGCGGAGATCAGAGCGCCGGCGGCTTCGTCGAGAACCATGGAGCGACTCTCGAAATGCCCGTTTCAGGCCCGCGGGTGAGCCTTTCGATAGACTTCGATCAGCTGCCAGTCATTGAGATGTGTGTACTTCTGGGTGGTGGAGAGGGAGACGTGTCCGAGTAGTTCCTGGATCGAGCGGAGATCGGCTCCAGCGGTGAGAAGATGCGTCGCGAACGAGTGGCGGAGCGTATGAGGAGAGATGCCACTGCGGAGCGCGGCGCGGCGGACGTAACGGTCGAGGAGGCGGCGGATGCTTCGTGTGGTGATCCGTCCACCGCGGTGATTCACGAAGAGAGGGATCTCCTCCGATTCCTCTTTTCCGGTGACGATCTCCGGGCGAACCGCCAGCCACTCCTTCAGAGCGGCGCCGGCCTTCGATCCGAACGGGACGATCCGCTCCTTCGCTCCCTTACCCCGAACCTTGACCAGGCGTGAGCGGAGCTCGAGGTCGTCCAGGTCGATGCCCACCAGCTCACTGACCCGCAAGCCGGAGGCGTAGAGAAGCTCCAGCCAGGCGCGGTCGCGGCGTCCGAGAGCGCGCGACGTGTCGGGCTGCTCGAGGAGAATGGTGATCTCCGAAACCTGAAGCACGGCGGGGAGGTGTTTCTCGCGCTTCGGCGTGGCAACGGCGCGGGCCGGGTTCGCGGTGGCGATTCCTTCCCGCACCAGGAAGCGGAAGAACATCCGGGTCGCGGAAAGATGCCGGGCGATGGAGCTGCGGGCCAGCTTTCGTTTTGCGAGGTGAGCGAGCCAGGCTCGGATGGCGAGATGGTCGATCTTCGTGAGATCGAGCGCGTCGCGGGTGGTGTTCCAGTAATCCTCGAGAAGGAAACGGAAAAGGGAGTCGAGGTCGTCGCGGTAGGCTTCGACCGTGTTGGCCGAGACGTTCCGCTCGTAAGTGAGATAGTCGAGAAAATCGCCGATCTCGTTCCGCACACACCCTCCCGCCACGCAGGCACCCACTAGGGTACACCAGTCGGGTTGCAGCGAGGGAGGGCGTATCGCGCCAAACTAAATCTGACCGAAGGGAGAATCGTCGCGCCAAAAAGAATCTGACCGGGGCATCCTCTGCGGGGGAGGACGCGAGGGATCAGCCGGCGCCGAGTCCGAGGACCTTCTGGAGGGTGGTCAGTCCCCAGTTCGTATTCGTGAGCCAGCGCTCGAATCCGTGCGCGGGGAGAGGACGGCTGAGATAGAAACCTTGAGCGAGGTCGCACCCGAGAATCGAGAGAGAGCGGCAGGTCGCCTCCAGATCCACGCCTTCCGCGACGACCTGCCGGCCGAGACTGTGGGCGAGGTCGATGGTGGCTCGGACGATCGCGGTGTCACTCGTGCTGGTGGCCATCCCCATGATGAACGACTTGTCGATCTTGATCTCGTCGACCGGCATCTCCCGCAGATGGGCCAGGGAAGAGTAGCCGGTCCCGAAGTCGTCGAGCGAGAGTTTCACGCCCATGGAATGGAGAAGTGAAAGGATCGCCAGGGCGTGGGGAGGGTCGGCCATGATGCTGCTCTCGGTGATCTCGAGCTTGAGCGAATGCGGCTCCACTCCGTGGCGATCGAGAAGAAGAGCCACGGTGTGGGGAAGGGTGTGCTCCTGGAGCGTGCGGGTCGAGAGGTTCACTGCGATGTGAATCGGAAGACCTTGTCGCTGCCACTCCGCACATTGAGCGAGAGAGGAGCTCAGAACCCATTCGGTGAGCGGTTTGATCAGGCCGGTCCTCTCGGCGAGAGGGATGAACTCGTCCGGGAGCATCAGTCCGCGTTCGGGATGGTTCCAGCGGACCAGCGCTTCGACACGGGTGACCACACCGGTGCGGAGGTGAATCTTCGGCTGGTAGAAGATGCAGAGCTGTTCTTCCTCGATCGCCCGCCTCAGCTCGACTCCGAGTGCCAGAGAGGAAGAGGTGCGTTGATCGAATTCGGATGAGTAGAGCGAACAGCCGCGGCCCGTCCGCTTCGCGTGATACATGGCTGCATCGGCCCGCCGCATCAGCGTCGCCGCATCACGACCATGATCGGGATAGATCGCGACGCCGATGCTTCCACCGATCTCGCATTCGTCGCCTTCGAGCTCGAACGGATCCTCGAGTGCCCGGATTACGCGCCGCCCGGTCCGGAGAGCTCCACTGGCATCGCCGGCAGTCGGGAGAACGAAGGCGAACTCGTCACCGCCGAGCCGCGCCACGGTGTCCGCTTCCGACATCTCGTTGCGAAGGCGCGTGGCGACTTCCTGAAGAAGGAGATCACCGGCGTGATGACCGAGCGTGTCGTTGATCTCCTTGAACCCGTCGAGATCCATGATCATCAGCGCGACCGGCGCACCGGTTCGGCGCGCCACCAGAATCGCCTGCTCCACCCGATCGACCAGGAGGATCCGGTTCGGGAGGTTCGTCAGTACGTCGTGGAGCGCCTGCTGCTCGAGTGCCGCAAGCTGCCGATTCCGGTCGGTGACGTCTTTGATGTAGGCAACCCAGAAGCTCACACCCCCGAAGCCGTCGTGGAT
Source organism: uncultured Acidobacteriota bacterium (assembly GCA_963741955.1). Lineage (GTDB taxonomy): Bacteria > Acidobacteriota > Thermoanaerobaculia > Gp7-AA8 > Gp7-AA8 > CAVUKB01. The sequence goes on along the minus strand of CAVUKB010000006.1, from coordinate 426,346 downwards.
CGGTACCAGGAGTAGTTCCAGCGAGTACGGCGTTCCGTCTTTCCGGATCGCGGGTGCCTCGCCTTCGAACGGCTTGCGGCGGCAGGCGGGATGATTCAGCGCGTCCCGGACGGCCCGGTCGGTCTCGGCATTGCGAGCGATCTGCAGTCCCTGGCCGATCACTTCCTCTCGCTCCATCCCGGTGATCCGGCAGAACGCATCGTTGACGAAGATGATCCGGGGATCCGCAGAGTCGCCGTGAGCCTTGAGGACGACGATCCCCTCGGGAGCATGTTCGGTCGCGAGGTTTGCCAGCAGGAGCTGGTCGTCGCTGGTGAGGGCGCGGATGAGCTCTTCGTGCGCGCCGGGAAGCCGCACTTCTGCCGTCACGATCTCGTCGGCCGCGAGATCCGACTGCAGGGACCGCAGTCCTTCCGGAAGCGTTCCCTTCGGAAACGATGTGACCGGCAATTTCATCCGTTCCGTCATCAGCTCGGCGCCATGTCTCCCGCGCAACGGTTGATCTCGCTGCGCCGATACTCTTCCTGCCGCGAACGCCGGGCGTCTCGCGTGATCCTGCGAGCTTCCCCGGACCGTATCGTTCAAGCGAGCTGAGAGTGTAGCGGTTCCACCTGGAGCCGTCGAGCTATCGACCGGAAGGAGCGAATTTCGGAATCTCTTCCCCGGATCCGACCGGCCTGCTATCCGTCACCGCCAGCAGGACAGTTTCTACCGCGCAGACGCCTGGACGTGCATCCGCTCGGTTGTGAACTTACGATTCGAGGAGGGACGCGACGTGAACGCCGCCCCGCCCGATGAAAGGAAGGGCATCGTGCGACACTACGAGTTTTCCGAACGTGAACGGATGTACATCGCCCGCACCCTCGCGCACGCCCACGACGAGCTTCTTCACGAGCTCAACCACACTTCGAGCAGAGAGTTCAAGGAACAGCTGCGACGCGAGATCGAAATGAACGAGAACATCGCAGCGCGTTTTACGGAGCCCGTGCTCACGGCCGTGTAGTCGAAACGCATCGACACTGCGCCGTTTTCCGGTGGCGGCGCGCCGGCATTTTCTCCGGCGCCGCCATCGGAGGAAAAGCGCGCCTTCGCTGTCCCCCTCCCCTCCCGGACTCATGATCGGGGAGGAGGATCGGCCGGCGGATGGAGACACTCGTCCTTTCCGGGTTAGTGGAATACCTGCCGGTCTGGAGAGTTCCCGCGAGTATGGATTGTCGCGCAGGGTGTGGGGCATGCTGCATCGCTCTCTCGATCTCTTCACCCATTCCCGGAATGCCGGACGGAAAGGCGGCCGGCGAGCGGTGCGTTCAGCTGACGCCGGACAACCGCTGCGCGATCTTCGGCCGGCCGGAGCGTCCGGAGGTCTGCAATCGTCTCCGCCCTTCCGAAGAGATGTGCGGCGAGTCGTTCGAAGATGCGATGGACTACCTGGAAAGACTCGAATCGCTCACCCGGCCCGGCAACGCTGATCCGCGCTGAAGGGAATCACCCCGGGATGTGACAAACGACGCTGCGCGGCTGCGGGCTTCCCGAGAGAATCGCGGCGAGCCCGATGTTCTCCCGTGAGATCGAATCCCTCCGCCAGAAACTGAACCGCGCTTCTTCAGCGGCGCCGGGCTGCTTCGACATACAGCCAGGCGATCTCGAAGCCGCAGTACGAGCCCTCCAGCAGATCGGCGAGCCGGAAACGGCGGCGGCGGAGCAACGACTCCTCCTCGAGGCGCGACGACACCGCCAGGAGCGCTTTTCAGGGAACGTCTTCACCATCGCGCCGCTCTACGTCACCAGCATCTGCCGCGAGCGCTGCCTCTACTGCAACTACCGCGCGGACAGTCGTGCCGGGGGGATCGACCGGGTCCGGCTGAGCGACGACGAGATCGCAGCCGAGAGCCGGTTTCTCATCGAGGAGAAGGGAATCCGCGCGATCGAGCTGGTCTACGCATCGGACCCGAAGAACCGCGCCGATGCGATCGCCCGGCATGTCGAACTGGTCGCCCGGCTCCTCGACGAGCGAGGCGGCGGTATCGTCGGAATCAGTGCGGAGTCACTCAGCGAGGACGAATACCGTCAGCTGGTTGCCGCTGGCGCGACGTTCTCGATTCTGTGGCAGGAGACGTACGACCGCGCGAGGTACGAGGAGCTTCACCCGGGAGCGGACGGAAAGGCGGACTTCGCGTGGCGGATCGACGCGCCGGAACGGATGATCCGGGCCGGGATACCCGCGGTGGGAATGGGAGTCCTCTCGGGGCTCTCGGAGTGGCGACAGGACTGGGCGATGCTCGTGACGCACGAAGCATGGCTCCGGAACCGTTTTGGCCGCAGCGCATCGATCCTCGGCATCCCGCGACTCCGCCCGGCGGGCGGTGCGGCGTTCACCGATTCTTCTTTCCTTCCCCGGGACAGCGATCTGGAGAGCGCGATCTCGATCCATACGCTCTTTTCGCCGGAGAGCGTCCCCTTCGTCAGTACCCGGGAGGAGTGGGATTTCGGACTCCGTCTCGCGGCGGGGGGCGGGGTGCTCTTCACCTTCAACTGTTCGACCATCCCCGGCGGCTATTCGCTCGGCGCCAGTGGCGATCAGTTCCGCACCGGGTCGTGGGACATCCATACCCACGCTCAGGTGATGCGAACTGCAGGTATGACCCCCGTTTCGCGATGGAGCTTTCGGGACGGAATGCCCGCTGCCGGCTGAGGCGCCGGGAGGGCCCGGGATCGACGGCGTGGACGACCGGCTACGGGACCATTCCCGCGGCCGCGAGCTCCTCTCCCCGGATCTCCTGGTAGCGGGGAATTGCACGGGCGAGAATCTCGATCGCGAGGGTCAGGTCTTCGGTATTGAGGACGTACGCGACCCTCACCTCGTTGCGCCCGAGGTGGTTGCTCGCGTAGAAGCCGGTGGCCGGCGCGACCATCACCGTCGAACCGTGGTGCTCGAAATCGGTCAGGAGCCAGCGGGCGAAATCCTGCGAATCGTCGATCGGGAGGCGGACCACGAAGTAGAACGCCCCCTCCGGCCTTTCGAGGAACACTCCGTCGATGCTGGTCAGACCGTCGTACAGGAGGTCACGCCGTCTCTGGTACTCCGAGCGGACCTTCCGGAAGTACTCATCGCCGAGAGTGGCGACTGCGGGAGCGATCAGCTGTGCAAGGCCCGGGGCGGAGAGGCGGCCCTGCGCCATCCGCATCATCGCGGAATAGAGTCCGCGGTTTCGCGTGGCCAGCCACCCCAGGCGGATTCCGCAGGCGCTGAATCGCTTGGAGAGACTGTCGACGGTGATGACCCGATCCTCGAGGTCTTCGAGCGTGAGGGCGCTGATCGCTTCCACTCCGTCGTAGACGAAGTCGCGATACACCTCGTCCGAAATGAGAAAGAGGTCGTGCCGAGTGCAGAAGTCCGCCACCATCTGCATCTCGTCGGCGGTGTACACCACGCCGGTGGGGTTGTTCGGATTGCAGAGGAGCACGAACCGCGTTCGCGGCGTGACGGAGGCCTCCCAGAGATGGAGAGGGGGGAGGTGGAATCCGTCGCGACCGCGCGCGGTGAGCGCCTTCACGTGAAGCCCCGCCATGGTCGCGAACGATCGGTAGTTCGCATAGAAGGGCTCGACAAGCAGCACCTCGTCTCCGGGATCCGCACACGCCATCATGGCGAAAATCAACGCTTCGCTCCCGCCGGCCGTGGCGAGAATTTCGTCGCGGGCGAGCTCGATCCCGATCCTGCGGTAATCGCTGAGGATGCTGTCGAGGTACTCGTCCGTCCCCTGCGAAGGGGTGTAGGCGAGCGTTCTCCGGTCGATCTTCGACAGCGCCTCACGCATCGGCGCCGGCGTCTCGAGGTCGGGTTGGCCGATGTTCAGATGCAGCACGCGGACGCCACGGCTCTTCGCTTCTTCTGCGAAAGGCATCAGGTTCCGGATGGGAGAAGGTGGCATTGCGCGGCCGCGCGTCGATACCGGTCGGGTCATTCGATCTCCTGGCGGCGGTAGAAGCCGCTGGAAGGAGAAAGAGCAAGATGAGGGCCATTGGCGCTGTGGCTGGTGAGTCGCGGGAGAGGGAAAGGAAGAAGAGTGTCGGCTCCGGCCGGACGCGAACCGCCGATTATTCTGTCTGCAGTCATAGTGGCAGAATTTTATTCCGTTATCCTTGCCTGGACACGCAGTTTCTGCGTCTCGTTGGCCCGTGCACCGCACAATCTTCTTCCGACGTCTTGGAGCCCCTGGCCTTTCTCGGGGAGTGCCCGCTCGGGCAACCATGCGGCCGGACGCCATCCGCGGGTGCTGCCACCGCACAGACTCCTGGCTGGCACGACAGTGGAACCGCACTCGTGTAATGGCGTGGAGACGGATCTGGAACATCACTCGCGAGTCGGTGAGCGAATGGCTGAGCGACGGCTCGCTCCGCCTCGCTGCGGCGGTCGCGTTTTTCGCGATGTTCTCCATCGTCCCGTTGATCGTCTTCCTGATCTGGATCATCGTGCAGATCGTCGGGCCGGCGGCGGCACGAGGAGAAGTCGCCTCGACGGTCCAGTCGCTGGTCGGACATTCCGCCGCAGTCCGCGTCCAGCACTTCGTTCTGAACGTCTGGAACCAGAACGCCCAGCAGCTCACGACGGTGCTCGGGCTGTTGATTCTCGTGATCGGCGCTTCGGGAGTCTTCTATCGGCTGAAGGAAGCGCTGGCGATCGTCTGGAACGTTCCTCCGAAGAAAGGCCGCGGCTGGAAAGGAATGCTCTGGGATCAGGTGGTCGCTCTGGTGATGGTGGTGGGGGCTCTCCTCTTCCTCTTCATCTCGGTCCTTGGGGCGATCTCCGTGGCGATGCTTCGGAAGCTGGTACGAATTCCGATTCCCGGAGGAGCGACGCTCTGGCAGGTCGCCGACCTGGGGGTTTTCTTTCTCCTTCTGACCACGCTCTTCGCGATGATCTTCAAGTACGTCCCCGACGTGCACGTGAAGTGGCGGAACGTCTGGCTCGGCGCATCGATCACTTCGATCCTCGTGCTCGCGGCCCAGTTTCTGTTGGGTCTGTACTTCTCGACGTTCAATGTCGCATCGGCTTACGGCGCGGCCGGCTCGCTCTATGTGCTTCTTCTCTGGATTTATCTCGTGACCGCGATTCTGCTCCTCGGAGCGGAAGTCACCGAGGTCGTCTCGCGAGGCGATCGCGAGACCGAAGAGGATCGTCGAAGGCGCCAGCAGGAGGGCGGCGATGAGAATCCGCGCTCCACGAGATCGAAAAAGGGAGGCTCCTGAGGCGGCGGTCCGTGCATCCGCGTCGATACGGTCGCGCCGGAGAGAAAGAGAATGCCCCCACGCAGCGCAGGAGTCCTCGTACTGAATCCGCGTTCCGGGTCCCTCGGGGAGGAAGAGAGGCACGAGCTGCGCGAGCGTGCCGATGCGGCCGGACTCGAAGTCGTCGAGCTGGGCGGAGACGTCGATCTCGCGGCTCTGGTCCGCTCGAACCTCGCGAAGGACCGCAGACTCGTCGTGGCCGCAGGAGGAGACGGAACGATTCACCACGTGATCCAGCATCTCGTCGGCACCGAGTCGGTCCTCGGGGTGATTCCGCTCGGGAGCTTCAACCATTTCGCGCGCGACGCCGGCCTTCCGGCGGATTGGCGCGAGGCGTTCGAGCTCGCACTCCACGGACGAGAGCGGCAGATCGACACCGGGACGGTCAACGGCCGCCACTTCATCAACAACCTGATGCTGGGGGTCTACCCTGCACTGGTGCGTGATCGGGAGCGCCTGCGCGGGGGCGCCGGCAAGTGGAAGGCATACCGCCGAGCGCTCGGACTCGCGCTGCGCCGCTTTCCTCACGTCTCACTGGCGCTCGAGACCCCGCACAGCCTGGAGACCGTCCGCACGCAGCTCTTCGCCGTCTCGGTCAACTCGTACGATCTCTCGAAGATCGGAATCCTCGCGAAGAAAGTCACTCTGGATGACGGACGCCTTTCCGTCTACTGGCTTCCTTTCCAGACCAGAATCCAATTCACCCGAACGCTCCTGCGCTATCTGCGGGGACAACTCGAGGACGTCGACGGGTTCCGCCGGCTCGCAACGACCCGTCTTCGGGTCGATGCTCCGCACCGGCGCGTCTCCATCGCGGTCGACGGGGAGCTGTTCGAGATGGAGCGTCCGTTGAACATCTCGATCAATCCGGCCGCCCTCGTGGTGCGAGGAGTTTGAGCGAGCGACGAGCGACGAACATCGAGCAGATGTTGCAGTTGGAGCGGCACGGCTTCCGCCGTGCCGGCCGCGGCCAAAGCCGCGGCGCCCGTCGGCAGAAACGGGAGAGTTGCCGGAAGTCAGATAGTGTGTTCCCGCGCCGCTCACCGCTCACCCAGAGAGGGTCAGGTCTTTTGCGAAGACTGCATTCGCAGCCGACGAGCTTCGATCCACGACCTCCCTCACCCTCCCGCGACGGACGAGCCGGGCTGGTACAGCGCCTGACGCAGCATGGCGAGATCGGCAGGCTTGGTCAGGTGTACGTCGAATCCCGCATCGGCGGCGCGCTTCCGGTCCTCGGGCTGTCCATAGCCGCTGAGGGCAACGAGGTAGATGCTCCGACCGATCTCCTCTCGCACTCTCCGCGCGACGTGGTACCCGTCGATCCCGGGTAGTCCGAGGTCGATCACTGCGACGTCCGGCCTCGATTCGAAGATCATGTCCAGGCCGTCCATTCCGTTCGATGCGGCGGTCGCTTCGTGCCCGAGCTTGCGGATCATGATCTTGAGGAGCTCGCGGACGTCGGCAGCATCTTCGATCACGACGACGGAAAGGGCCCGGGCGTCACCGACGACGGCATCCGTTTCGGGCAACTCCTCGGCGCGCTCCTGGTTTTCGGACGACGGAAGGCGGACGATGAATTCGGTTCCTTTCCCGATTCCGTCGCTGCGGGCCTCGACGTCTCCGCCATGCATCTCGACCAGATTGCGGACGAGGGTCAGCCCGAGCCCGAGTCCTCCCTGTGAACGGTCGATGGTCTTGTCGATCTGCATGAACATGTCGAAGATGCGCGGAAGAAGGGTGGGGTCGACCCCGATTCCGTCGTCCTTCACGTGGAGCGCAATGAAATTCTCTCCCGGTTCGATGGAGATCCGGATCGGAGTCTTGGGAGGGCTGTACTTCACGGCGTTGGTCAGGAGATTGGTCACCACCTGTTCGAGCCGCACCGGATCGGCGTCGACCCAGCACGCATCGTCGGGGACGTTGACCTCGATGGTGTGAGGGGCATGAATGGTCTCGATGCAGTGACGGACCAGATCGCAGAAATCGATCGGCCGTTTCACCAGCGAGATTTTTCCTGACGTCACACGCGAGACCTCGAGGAGATCGTCGACCAGTCTCGCGAGATGACGGGCCTGCCGTTCGATCAGTTCCACTCGATGATTCACCTCGGCCGAGAGAGGGCCCTCGACGGTCTGGGTGGCCATGACGATGGCGGCGAGCGGATTCCGGAGCTCGTGTCCGAGCATCGCGAGAAACTCGTCGCGCTCCCGGATCCGGCTCTCGAGCTGCGCCATCAGCCGGCGCGCCGCGTATTGCCGCCGGCGCGCGCGAAGTGCGGCCCGCGTGGTGCTCACGACGGTCTGGATCCGGGTCGGACGATCGAGAAACGTGACGTTCGCGTTCGGTCCGAACTTCTCCAGAGGCCGGTTCCGGAGTCGCACTCCGTCGGCCGTGCAGAAGACGATGAAAGGGAAGTCGGACCAGCCGGGCTGCGCATCGATGAACTGGCGGAGCTCCTCCATCGCCGGCCGGGTCAACACCTCTTCGGTGAGGATGGCGGCCCCCGCACCCTTGCGGAGCATCTCGACCAGCTCGGAGATCCCCCGGCACACCTCCGGCTCGAGGCCGTTGTCTGCAAGGGCTCGCGCGGCGAGCCTCCCATCACGACCGAAAGGAGCGAGTATCAGGACGCGCTCATCCCGCTGCGCGGGCGTCGAGCTCGTCGGATTCGAGATCAGACTGTCCATTCAGACGAGGAATCCCCTGCAATACGCCCGTAAACTCGCGCAGCGGTTCACCGAGATGAATTCCCTCGGATGAGAGTCGGAGCTCGCGGATCGCCGTTTCATGTAACCCGGTCCGTTTCTTCAGAACCGAGATGGCCTTCCGGACTTCGCCGCTGAACTCGAAGTACCGGAGAAGGATGACGCAGTCGGCCAGGTAGCTGAGGTCGATCGGTGCATCCACGGCGGAGCCGATCAGGCCCGCCTGGGAAACGATGAGGATCGAGGCAACCCCTTTCTGCCCGAGGTACGTGAGCAGCTCGTGCATCTGAATCGTCAGGAAGCTCTCATCCGGCATCGCGTTGAGGTAGCCGTTCAGACTGTCGATCACGACGACGCGGGTGTTCTTTTCTTCGACCGCTTCGCGCACGAGGGAAAGGAACTCGCCGGGAGGCATCTCTCCGGGGTCGATCTGCCGGATCTCGAGAAGACCGGCAGCGAGATATTTCTTCAGGTCGATGCCGAATCCCTGGCTCCGTTTGATCACGCTCTGCGTCGTCTCGTCGAAATTGAAGAGCACAGAGCGTTCACCACGCTCCGCGGCCGCGACGCAGAACTGCATCGCGACCGCGGACTTTCCGGTACCGGCCGGCCCCATCAGAAGAGTGCTGTTGCCGCGGTCGAGCCCTCCGCCGGTCAGCGCATCGAGACGCGGGACTCCACTCAGAAGAGGCTGGAGCTGATGCGCCTCGCGATGCTCTGCGGCGACGAGGCGCGGGTAGACGCGCAAGCCGCTCCGAATGATGCGGAAATCGTGGTAACCACTGATGAATTCGATCCCGCGCAGCTTCACGATTTTCATTCGCCGGCGGTATGGCCCGAAAATCGGTGCGCGTTGCTCGAGTGCCATCACACCATGCGCGATGGTCTGCAGATGACGGTCGCCGGTCAGATCGGTGCTGTCGTCGAGAAACCACACCGTGCAGTTGCGCCGGGTGAAGAATTCCTTGAGCGCCAGGATCTGCCGGCGGTAACGCGCACCACTCTGCGCGAGCAGCCGGATCTCGGAGAGCGAGTCGAACACCACCCGCTTCGGCTGAACCTTCTGAACCTGATCGAGTAGAGTGCTCGAGATCTCGGCCAGCTCGACTTCGGATGGATGGAACAACGTGTTCTCCTCATCTCCGGTCAACGCGTCGCTCCCCGGGGAGAGCTGGAAAATCGTGACTCCTTCCGTCGTCCATCCGTGCGACTGCGCAATCTCCTCGAGCTCTTCTTCAGTCTCCGAAAGACAGACGTACAGACCGCTTTCGCCGGAATCACGACCTGCGAGAAGAAACTGCAGACCGAGCGTCGTCTTTCCCACCCCGGGTTCTCCCTGGATCAGGTATGCCCGGTTCCGCGGGAGTCCGCCTCCCAGGATCTCGTCGAGCCCGGGCGTTCCCGTCGAGATCAGCTCAGTTTTCACCAAATCGTGCTTCTTCATATCCTCGCAAAGGCCGACGATTCGCTCCGCCGGCCCCTGTTCTCACCTCCTGTTCAGTTCCTTATATTTAGCAAACGACAGACCATCTCCAGGCAGGCTGGAGGGGAGAGTAATGTTTCCTTTTCTGCCGTTTACGGGAAGTGCGGAAGGATCGCTCCGGAGGCTCGGAAATGGCGCGAAAAGGCCGACAATTCAGCTCTTTCCGTCGTCCTCGAGCTCCATCTTCAGCGCGAGGAAGCGCATCAGATCCTTGAGGCTGAGCACCCCGACGAGCCGGTCGCCTTCGGTCACCATCAGGCGGGAGGAGCCGCTGCTATTCATCTTCGCGAGAGCGGCCATGGCATCGGTATCCGGGCTGACGGCATTGGCGGGCGTACAGCTGTCGGCGATCGCACCCACCGACTGCCGCGACCATTCGTCGCGAGGAAGCTCACGGACCTGGCGGGTGGTGATGCAGCCGAGGAGACGGTCACCGTCGACCACGGGAAACATCTTGTAGTGGTAACGGTAGATGTAGTTCTCCACGAGGTCCTCGACCGAGATGTGACGGGGGACGGTCACCGGGTCGCTCTTCATGAAACGGCGCACCGGCTCGCCTTCGAGCGTCTGGCGGACGAGCACCTGCTGGTACGAGCTCGCGGCGATGCTCCGGAGAAACATCCCGATCAGGAACCACCAGATTCCGGCGATGAAATTTCCGTAGAAGACGCTGACCAGTCCAAGAACGATCAGCAGGAGTCCGAAGAGACTCCCGGCCTGAGACGCGATGTGGGTGGCCCAGCGGAGATTTCCTTTCCACCTCCAGAGTCCCGAACGGAGGAGGCGGCCGCCGTCGAGTGGAAAGGCCGGAATGAGGTTGAAGATGGCGAGGACGATGTTGATGATCGCCATGTAGCTGAGCACGCCCTGCACCACGACGGTCCAGTTCAGAATCGTTCCGACGAGCCAGACCGCCCCGAAGCCCATGCCGATGATCACGCTGGCCAGCGGGCCAGCCGCAGCCATGGCAAACTCCGCTTCGGGACTGGGCGGTTCCTCTCCCATCTCCGCCACTCCGCCGAGAAGAAAGAGCGTGATCCCCTTCATCGGAATGCCGTAGTGTTTCGCGACCATGGCGTGCGAGAACTCGTGCACGACGAGCGAGAGGAAGAAGACGATCGTTCCGACGGCGGCCATACCCCAGTAAGTCGCGACGGTATATCCCGGGTATGAGCGTGAGAAGTACGTATCGAGCGACCAGGCCACCAGCGCCGCCACGATCAGCCAGCTCACGTCGACGCGAACGGCGAATCCGAAGAGCTTGAACAGCGTGATCCGTTTTCCGAACATCGGATTCAATCCTGACCGGATTTCCCTTGCAGATTCCGCACCGCACGAGTCCGGCGGGGGCAGGTCTGCAACTCCGGCACCCTCTACCTTACAATACCGCAGGCAATGGGAGCCATTCCTGCCGCTCCCCTCGGGAGCGCTGCAGGTTGTGGGGTGCAGATCCTCCGATCTGCCACGTGAATCGCGTTCGAGCGCAATGGGACAGAGTTGTTGGCAGAAGCGAAGCTGTTCTCGCGAAGATCGCGCAAGGGACCCGCGCTCCGCGAATCGCCACGGTCTCCGTCTTCTCAGACTCCTAGTGGCAGATCGGAGGATCTGCACCCCTCGGGACTCCTCCAGGTCGTGGGGGTGCAGATCCTCCGATCTGCCGCGCGAATCGAGTTCGCGCGCAATGGGACGGCGCCATCGGCAGAAGCGAAGCCGCACTCGCGACGATCGCGCGTGCGCCCGACGCTTCGCGAATCGCCACAGTCTCCGTCTTCGTCGGCTTCGACACGATGATCGCGGCAGATCAGAGGATCTGCACCCCTCGGGCGCGAATCGAGTTCGCGCGCAATGGGACGGTGTCGTCGGGAAGCGACGCCAGGCTCGCGAAGATCACGCGTGCGCCCGACGCTCCGCGAATCGCCACAGTCTCCGTCTTCGTCGGCTTCGACACGATCATCGCGGCAGATCGGAGGATCTGCACCCCTCTGCACCCATCGGAGACTGCGCGTCAGTGCCGCGCGAATCGCGAGGTTCCGTTCTCGAGGTTTCTTTTTTCCCCACTCCCGTGTCCAATGGTTCGTGAGCACCACGTTCGAAGAGAGAGTGCAAGCGGGGGAAGCGATGCCGCTGTCGATGGCACCACCGCAGGACGAAGGGGTCCTGCTCGCCGCAGTCCGCCGCGGTGACCGGAGCGCGGCGGAACGGATCGCAGCCGAGACGTACCGCGGCGTCTTCGCCGCGTTGATGAAGCTCTCGGGAGACCCGGAGATCGCTGCGGATCTGACCCAGGAGACGTACCGGAAGGCGTGGCAGTCGCTCGGAAGCTTCGACGGCCGCGCGAAACTGAGCACGTGGCTCTTCCGGATCGCTTACACCACCTGGCTCAATCGCATCCGCACGCCGCAGCGGCTGGTTGCGGTGGAATCGCTTCCCGATCCGCCAGATCCCGGCGAACACGCGGACAGCCGGCTGGCGCGAGAGGAGAGCGAGGTCGCTCTGCGCAGAGCGGTGGGAGCTCTCCCCGACGATCTGCGATTCACCGTCACCGCTCATTTCTGGGCCGAGCTCCCGGTCCAGGAGATCGCGAAGAGCGCGGGAGTGACCAGCGTCGCGATCCGCAAACGCCTTCGCCGGGCACTCTCGCTTCTCGAAGTCGCCCTGGAGGGAACCCCGTCATGACAACTCACGACCAGAAAGAAATCGCGCGGAGGCTCTCCGCGACCGAAGCACCACCTCCACCGGAGGACCTTCTCCAGCGGATCCACGGCGACATTCCGGAAGACCTCGGCGAAGGTGTGGAAGATCTCCCCCGACACCGTTCGTGGTTCACTTCGTCGCGGATCCTTTCGCTCGCGGCGTCGATCGTGGTTCTCGTCGGTGCCTCGTGGATCGGCGTGCGCTACCTCTGGCACACCGACTTCTCGGCCTCGTCACCAGAGACGGCGATGGAGGAATCGGCGCCGGAGAAGCCGTCGCCCCGCGCACCTCGAGCGGACGATGCGGAGCCGGTGCAGGCGGCGCCTCAGGGAGAGGCTCGGGGGACACTCTCCGCCGGGAACGAGAGTGTTCCGCCGATCGCGTTCCCTTCGAGCGAGACGAAAGAAGAGACGAACGCCACGGCTCCGTCGTCGGCTCCATTCGAAAAGACGGCGCGCCCCACCGCGACCATGCGGGAAGAGACGCAGTCCGCCGATTCCGCGGAAGCTCCGGCGCACGGCGTCGGCCTCGGCGCGGACTCACTCCGGCAGAACGTCGCCGTTGCGCCGCCTCCGCCTCCGAAAGCAGCTCCTTCTTCTGCCTCTCGCGGCGCCGAACGAGGCCGCGCGGCGATCGGCGGAGTGGTCGGAGGCGTAGTTTCCTCTTCCGTTTCTCCTCAGAACGCCCCGGGCGCGAGGACGCAGGGAGTCGAGTCGTTCGCCGGAGCGAGAAAAACTCCGAGTCTGAAGGACGAGGGCTCTCTCCTTGCGCCGCGGAAGAAAGTCGCGCCGAATGGAGAGCCCTATCCGGACGTCTATGGGCAGGACTACGGAACGAATCCGTTCGTGGAGACGGAAGACGACGCGTTCTCTACGTTCGGACTCGACGTCGATACCGGATCGTTCACCATCGCCAGGCGTTATCTCGAGGAGGGGCATCTTCCTCCGTCACGACTGGTCCGTCCCGAGGAGTTCATCAACTACTTCGACTACGACGACGCCCCTCCGCGGGAGGGAGATTTCGCTCTCTACGCCGACGGCGCACCGGCGCCGTTCGCCCGTCACGAACGTTCCTACCTTCTCCGGCTCGGGATCGCAGCGCGGACGGTCGACGCGAGCCGGCGCAAGCCTGCGGTGCTGACGTTCGTCGTCGACGTCTCCGGATCGATGGCGCGAGAGAACCGGCTCGAGCTGGTCAAGAGTGCGTTGAGCATGCTCGTCGGGCATCTCGAAGAGTCCGATCGTCTGGGGCTGGTGGTATTCGGCTCCGATGCTCGCATTCTTCTCGAACCGACGGGTGACCACGATGCGATTCTTCACGCGATCCGCGGTCTCTATCCCGAAGGCTCCACGAACGCAGAAGAGGGGCTCCGGCTCGGCTACGAGCTCGAGAGCCGGTTCGCGCGGCCGAATGCGACGAATCGAGTCATCCTCTGCTCCGACGGAGTCGCGAACGTCGGCCACACTTCTGCGCAATCCATCCTCCGGGTCATCGGGCGGCGTGCGAAGGAAGGGATCCAGCTGACCACGGTCGGATTCGGCATGGGCAACTACAACGACGTCCTGATGGAGCAGCTCGCGGACCACGGCAACGGGCGGTATCACTACGTCGACTCCATCGACGAAGCATCGCGTGTGTTCACCGAGAACCTCACCGGTCTGCTGCAGTCGATCGCCACCGGCGCGAAAGCCCAGGTGGAATTCAATCCGAAAGTCGTCGCGCGGTATCGTCTGATCGGATACGAAAACCGCGACATCGCCGACGTCGACTTTCGCAACGATGCGGTCGACGCAGGCGAGATTGGCGCGGGCACTCACGTCACGGCGCTGTACGAGATCGTAGTCAAGCCGGAGTTCGACAAGGCTGAATCGATCGGGGCTCTTCGCATCCGCTACCGGTCGATGAACGACGGCGAACCGAAAGAGCTCGGACGCTGGATCCGATGGTCGGACTTCGCCGCTTCCTGGAACCGGGCGGATCATGATCTCCGCACTGCGGCGCTCGCGGGAGCGTTCGCGGAGGCGCTCAAGCAGTCGTGGGCGGCCGGAGAGCTCGATCGTAACCGTCTCTTCTCGGAGATTCACGAGCTGGCGCGGAGGAGTGACGAGCCGAAACTCCTCGATCTCGATCGAATGGCGACGATGGCCGCCTCGCAGTTGCGGATGGCTGCGGGAGGGGACGCCGAGCCACTGCGGGTGGGCGGCGATGTGAAAGCACCTCTCCGGGTCTGGCATGTCGATCCCGAGCGCACTCGGGAAGCAATCCGTGCGCACGTGGAAGGCACTGTCGTGGTCGAAGCACTGATCGACCGGACCGGACGGGTACAGAGGACGAAGGTGCTCCAGAGCCTTCCCTTTGGACTCGATCAGAAGGCCGTCGACGCAGTCCGCCAGTGGCGCTTCCGTCCGGCGACTCTTCACGGAAAGCCGGTGCCGGTCCTGATCAATCTCTCGGTCCACTTCGGCGACCAGCCGGTAACCCGCTGAGGCAGTGGAATGCGGCCGGCTGGAGCCATCGAGCCACCGCTTCGAAAAAGGGAGCGGCGGCGTTCTCAGCGGCGCCGCGATGAGGTACGATCATTCCGTTCTCCCGCACGAGTGAGTCACAGGACGTGCCGTACCGTCACGGCGGCGCTTCCGCCCGGAACCGATGCAGACCAACTGGTCACCACACACGCGCACCGAGCGATTGATTGCGATCGGCCGCATCGCCCTCGCACTGGCTGCCCTTCTCGCGCTCATCGTCGATCCGCACCAGCCCGCGGAGGCGCCGAATGCCATCTACGGAATTCTCGGTGGCTACATCGTCCTCTCTCTCGGGGTAGTCCTTCTCTCGTCGCTCTCAGTCTCCCGGCTCGAATGGACGATCGCCATTCACGTCGCAGACCTTGCGATGACCTCATGTCTCATCGCATTCACCGGCGGTCGAGAGAGCCCATTCTTCATTTACTACTTCTTCTCGCTTTTCGTCTCAACGCTTCGATTCCGATCGCGGGCGACAGTCGCAACCGGAACGGTCGCCCTCGCGATGTATGTGGCGACCGGTCTTCTCATGTCGCCGCAGCCACTCCGGGCAGCGATTCGCGACGGCGATTTTCTGATCCGATCGGTCGGGCTGGTCGTCGCCACGATGCTCCTTCTCTCACTCGGCGAGCACCAGCGTCACCTTCAGAGTGATTTTGCGAAGCTCGCAGCCTGGCCCCGGACGCGCTCGGACCGCCGCGAAGATGTTCTCCCGGCAGTTCTCCAGCGGAGCACCGAGCTGCTCGCAGTAGCGGGAACGGCATTGACCTGGGAGGACAGCGAAGAACCGTTCATCTACGTCGCGAGATGGAGAGCAGGAGGATTCTCGTTCGACCGGAAACCGCCGAATCGATTCGTCCCCCTCATTGCGCCGCCGTTCGAGACGAACAGCTTCATCGTGCGCCGGGGCACGGACCGTTCGACGACACTCCGGCTCACCTCGACCGGAATCGCGCTCGCGTCATCCGGCAACCCCGTGCATCGCGATTTCCTTTCCGACGTTCCCGAACGGAACATCTGCTCCGCTCCGATCGAAGGAGAGAACCTCAACGGGCGGGTCTTCTTCTTCGACGATCGCGAATTGAGCCCCGACGATCTCCTCCTGAGCGAGATCGTTGCGCGGCTTCTCGCGAGCCGCCTCGATCAGTTGTA
The DNA here is from genome assembly GCA_963741955.1 of uncultured Acidobacteriota bacterium. Classification (GTDB taxonomy): domain Bacteria; phylum Acidobacteriota; class Thermoanaerobaculia; order Gp7-AA8; family Gp7-AA8; genus CAVUKB01. The sequence continues at coordinate 410,501 of CAVUKB010000006.1, read as the reverse complement.
CTTCATCGAAAAGATGCAGGGGACTGCGATCACCGAGGAGCGCGTCCGCCTCTCCCGCGATCTGCATGACGGGGTGCTGCAGTCACTGACCGGCGCAGCGTACCAGCTGGAGACGCTGCACCGGCTGATCCCCGATTCTGCCGAATCCGCCAAGAGACGCGTCGCGCAGATTCAGGAGATCATCGCCAGCGATCAGCGCGAGCTCCGCTCGCTGATTCTCCAGCTCCGGCCACGGTCGGATCTTCCGACCGAGGATACCCGCCTGGTCAGCCGGCTTTCCGCCCTTGCGGAGCGATTTGAGCGACAATGGGGACTCGACGTGGAATTGCGAACGGAAGCCTTTCCTCAGACGCTCTCGCCGGAGCTGCGCAATGAGATCTTCAGCATCGTCAGTGAGGCGGTGGCAAACGTCGCGAAGCACGCCGATGCGACGAGAGCGGTGGTGGAGATCGGATCGCGTGACGACACGATCCGCATTACGGTGGCCGACAATGGGAAGGGATTTCCGTTCAAGGGAAGGTACGATCTCTCTGCGTTGACGAGTATGAAACGCGGTCCGGTCACGCTGAAGGAGCGGATCGCATCCCTGGGCGGAGAGCTCGTGATCGAGTCGTCCGATCACGGTGCGTTCCTCGAGATCGAAGTCCCGGCGATCATGGCAGGAGTCTGACATGGCAATTCGACTGATCATTGCCGACGATCATCCGATCGTCCTCAACGGCCTCGAACAGCTTTTCGAGGACTACGACGAATTCGAGATCGTGGCCCGCTGCATCGACGGCGAACAGGTGCTCGACGCACTTCACCGGGTCGACGCCGACGTGGTGATCCTCGACATCAAGATGCCGAAGAAGGACGGGCTCGCGGTCCTCAGACAGATGAAGCGCGACAAGCTGACCACGAAAGTCGTCCTTCTGACCGCCGCGCTGAATGAAGAAGAGGTCCTCGAAGCGATCCGGCTCGGAGCGAAAGGGGTGGTGCTGAAGGAAATGGCTCCGCGCCTCCTGATCGAATGCGTCCGAAAGGTGAACGCCGGAGGACAGTGGCTCGAGAAGGGGTCGGTAGGGAAGGCTCTCGAACGCCTGATGAAGCGCGAAGAGGGGATGGTACTCGCCCGTTCCGTTCTCACGCCGCGCGAGCTCGAGATCATCCGGATGGTGAGCACCGGGATGAGAAATCGGATGATCGCGGAGAAACTCTTCATCACCGAAGGAACGGTGAAGATGCACCTCCATTCGGTGTACGAGAAGCTGAAGGTGAACGGCCGGATGGAGCTGATGGTCTACGCGCGTGAGAAGGGTCTGGCCTGAAGAAGACGAGCGCTCCAGAATGGGGTTGCACAATCGAGACTCGAGATCGCGACGCTCTCCACACCGTTCCTGATCGACAAGCCGTCGAGAACGTCGCTTTCTCCATCGGAATTCAGACCAGGACATATGGAGCGACGGAACCTGCACCGGTCCCGCTTTCCTGAATCGCAGGCGTAGACCTGGTCGGTTGCGCCGTTTCGGTTTTGTTCGCGATTCTGGATTTTCGTCTGATTCCGACGAACAACCGGGGGCGCCGAAGCGCCCCCGTCTGCAGCCCCGTCCTACAGCCCCACCTCAGTCACAACGCCCCGGACCGAGGAACCCGTTGTCCTTCCGAGTCCTCTTGGGATCCGAGTTATCAATGTCCCCTGCCGTCGTCCCGTTCGAACCAGATGTCGTCGATGGTGAGCGCCACTCCGATCTTTTCGTTCGCATCCTCGACGCGCAGCACGTGTCCGACACACCGAAAATGGCCGAATGAAGAAGGGGTATTGGGAAAGACGAGCGAAAAATGAATCTCTGACCCCGGACGGAGATCGACATCGGTGTAAAGATACAGCCCGCCGGCGCTGATGTCTCTGGTCTGGGCTGATGCTTCGTCCAGGTCGACCGGGACCTGGATCGGATGGCGGGGGATTCTTCTTCGCTCCGACATTGGCTCGACCCGACGGCCAATATAGACGCGTCGGTCATTGCGAGACATTGGCCGACGGATAGGGTTCCAACTATCGTTCGATAAGGCTTTCGCGGAGTGCGGAGGAAATCCGGGTAGAATCAACCAGTTTTGCACCCCGCAGGATGCCGGGGGAGGCGACGCGGCATCACGAACATCGATCGAGGAGGCACCTTCGCATGCGACGTCCGTTCACTCTGGTTGGATTCTTACTGCTGTTCGTCTCCGCGGCCATCGCCCGGAGTGGTCCGGACGCGACGGCACCGACCACTCCGTCGGTGACCGCGATTCGCGCCGCACGGATGTTCGATTCGCAACGCGGAACCATCGTCCCCGATGGAGTGGTGATCGTCGAGGGACGGAAGATCGTCGACGCGGGATCGCGTCTTCCCATCCCCGCGAATGCCGAAGTGGTCGACCTCGGGGACGCGACGATCCTCCCCGGATTCATCGACTCGCACACTCACCTCACTGGAGAGGCTTCGGACGACTGGTACCGCGACTTCTATCAGGAAGTGATGCGATTCCCCACGGAACAGGCTCACTACGCCGCGTCATACGCGAAGAAAGTTCTCGACGCGGGATTCACCACCGTCCGCGACGTCGGCTCGCGCGATTATCTGGATGTCGGTCTGCGCAATGCCATCCGGGACGGGATCGTTCCCGGCCCCCGAATGCTCGTGGCCATTCACGCCATCGGATCGACCGGTGGTCACGCTGACCAGGCGCCTTATCCCCCGGCAGAGATCAAGCCGCTCGGGCCGGTCGAAGGAGTCTGCAACGGAGCGGATGAGTGCCGGGCCGCGGTTCGCTACCAGATCAAGTACGGCGCCGACGTGATCAAGTTCATGCCGTCCGGCGGCGTTCTCTCGCTCTCCGATCCCGTCCAGAACCCGCAGCTGACCCAGGAAGAGATGAACGCGATCGTGAGCGAAGCCCACGCCTGGGGGAGAAAGGCTGCAGCCCACTGCCATGGAGATCAGGCCGCGCGGATGGCCATCGCCGCCGGTGTCGATTCCATCGAGCACGGCTCCTTTCTCCAGCCCGACACGCTACGTTTGATGAAGGAAAAGGGCGTGTATCTCGTCCCCACACTTCTCGCAGTCGACACCGTCGGCACCCATGCGGACAAGTTCCCGCCGACCATCGCGGCGAAAGCACGAGCGGCCGCGGCGGCGGCCACGGAGATGTTTCGGAACGCCGTGAAAATTGGCGTGCCGATCGCGTTCGGTACCGATTCGGCCGTCTCGCCTCACGGCATCAACGCACGGGAGTTCGTCCTGATGACGAAGTACGGAATGGAGCCCGCCGCAGCGCTTCGGGCAGCGACCTGGGAAGCGTCGAAGCTTCTCGGGATCAACGACATCACCGGCTCACTGGAGAAGGGGAAATCTGCGGACATCGTCGCAGTTCCCGGCGATCCGACCCGCGACATCACCGCTACGCAGCGTCCGATCTTCGTGATGAAAGAAGGAACGGTGTACGTGCGAAAGTGATCCCCGGACGGCGGACGGCGGAGGGCGTCATCGTTCGAGGAGTACCGACTCACTCGCAACCCACACGTGAAGACGGCTGTGCTTCTGGCGAAGACGGCGGTCAGGGTCGAGTTTCGAGCGCGCCGCAATACGCGCGGCGGATTGAGAATCCGCACTCCACGGGCGGAAACGATTTCCGCCTTCCGCCATCCCTCGGATTGTTGTGAATCCGAAAACTGTTGCCAGCGAACGGTACTCCGGCTGGATTGCGCCCTCGCACCGAAATAGGATCAGCGCATCCGCCCGGATCATCGTCATCCGGTCCTTCGGTCAGAAGAAAGCACCGGTCCCGCCGTGCGGCCGTCCGACGGTCGTCCGGCGTCAGAAAGGAGTTTCATGCGTTCAATTAGAAGCCTCTTCATCGGTTTCCTGGCTCTCGTCATGGCCACTGCGCTTTTCGCGCAGGACGACCTGACACGACTCCTCCGTTATCCCGACATCCACGGTGACACGATCGCGTTCGTCTACGCGGGCGACATCTGGGTAGTCGGTGCGGACGGAGGCACCGCCCGCAGACTCACATCCCATCCCGGCCTCGAGCTCTTCCCCAAGTTCTCGCCCGACGGAAAGTCGATCGCGTTCGTCGGGGACTACAACGGCACGCGCCAGGTTTACGTGATCAGCGTCGACGGCGGACAGCCGCGCCAGCTCACGTACTACAACGACGTCGGCCCGATGCCGCCGCGCGGCGGCGTGGACAACCGCGTCGTCGGCTGGACTCCCGACGGGAAGTCGGTTCTCTTCCTCGCCCATCGGTTGCCGTTCGGCGAACGGATGGCGACGTTCTATACCGTCCCGGCCACCGGAGGAATGGAGACTCCGCTCGAGATTCCTGAAGCAGGAGGCGGGGTCATGTCGCCGGACGGCACGAAGATCGTCTATACGCCGATCGAGCGCGAGTTCCGGACCTGGAAGCACTATCGTGGCGGTCGCGCTCAGGACGTGTGGATCTACGATCTGAAGAACCACTCGTCGAAACAGATCACCAACTGGGTCGGCACCGACAACCAGCCGGTGTGGCTCGCCGACGGAACCATCGAGTTCACGTCCGACCGCGAGCACACCCTCAATCTCTACTCCTACTCACCGGCGACCGGCGCAACGACCAAGGCCACGCATCACGATGACTGGGACGTTCTCTGGCCGAGCAGCGATGGGCGCCGGGTCGTCTACGAGGCCGGCGGCTACGTCTGGCGTTTCGATCCGTCGACGGGAGAAGACGTTCGCGTTCCGATCCGCGTTTACGGAGACCTTCCCGGGACCGTCCCGTACTTCAAGAACGTGAAGGACGAGGTCCATTCCTTCTCCATCTCGCCGTCCGGCGCTCGCGCACTGTTCGACGCGCGAGGTGACGTATTCACCGTCCCGGCCAAGGAAGGGGAGATCCGTAATCTCACCGCGACGCCCGGAATCCGCGAGCTCGACGCCTCCTGGTCCCCTGACGGGCGCCTGATCGCGTATCTGAGCGATCGCACCGGCGAGTACGAGATCTACGTCCGTAACGCCGACGGCAGCGGCGCCGAGCGGCAGGTGACCTCGAACGGTCACGTCTGGAAGACTGCCCCACTCTGGTCTCCGGACAGCCGCTATCTCGCTTTCGCGGACAAGAACGCGACGCTCCACTACGTCGACAGCGGCAACGGGAAGATCGTGGATGTCGACAAAGGCAAATACGCGGACATCGATCAGTATCAGTGGTCCCCCGACTCGAAGTGGATCGCATACACCGACGTCGGGCCGACCCGGCTCTCGACGATCCGCGTCTACTCATTGAAGGACGCGAAGTCGTACGCGCTGACGGATGGACGGACCGACGATTACTCGCCGGTGTTCGATCCGAAAGGGCGCTATCTCTACTTTCTTTCGAACCGCGACTTCAATCTGACGTTCAGCGGTTACGAGTTCAACTATCTCTACACGAAGCCGACCCGCGTTTACGTGGGTCTTCTCGCCGCCGACGGGCCGGCGCTTCTCCTTCCGACCAACGACGAAGAAAAGCCTGCAAGCGACACGAGCGCAGAGTCCGGAAAGAAGGACGAAAAGAAGAAGGACGCGAAGACCTCCTCGACTCCCGATGTGAAGATCGACGTCGCGGGCTTCGAGTCGCGCGTCCGCGCCATCCCGAGTGAGTCGGATCAGTATCGCGCTCTCGCCGCCAACGACAAGGGCGTCTTCTTCATCAAGGGAGAAGGAGCGGCTGCGGAGCTGAAGTTCTACGACCTGGAGGGGAAAAAGAGTGAGACCGTACTCTCCGGCATCCAGGCCTGGGACCTCGCCGCAGGGGGGGAAAAGCTGATCTACTCCACCGGCGACGACTACGGCATCGTCGACGCCAAACCGGGGCAGAAGAGCGGAGACCACCTCGACCTCGCTCATCTCGAAATGAAGATCGTCCCGCGTGCGGAATGGTCCGAGGAGTTCGTCGACGCATGGCGGACGTTCCGTGACTGGTTCTACGACCCGAATATGCACGGTATCGACTGGGCCGCGATGCGGAAGAAGTACGAGCCACTGGTTGCCTTCGTCGCGCATCGATCCGATCTCGATTACATCCTCGGGGAGCTCGGTGGAGAGCTCGTCTCCGGCCACGTCTACATCCAGACTTCCGACGACTGGCAGATTCCGCGCAAGGATGGCGCGCTCCTCGGCGCCAACGTCGATGCGGATCCCTCGGGCTCGGGGTATTTCCGGATCACGAAGATTTTCCCCGGGGAGAACTGGAGCCCCGAGTATCGCTCACCGCTCACCGAGCCCGGTGTGAAGGTGAAGGAAGGCGATCTGATTCTCGCCGTCGACGGCGTGTCGACGAAGGGAGTCGAGAATTTCTACAGCCTCCTGGAGAACAAGGCGAACCGCCTGGTGACCCTCCGTGTCGGCTCGACTCCTGATCCGGCCACCGGACACGACGAGATCATCCGTCCCATCAAATACGAGGGGCACCTCCGCTATCTCGCCTGGGTGACCTCGCGGCAGAAACTGGTGGACGAGCTCTCCGGTGGTCGCATCGGGTACATCCACATCCCGGATACCGCCGTCGAAGGGAACCGTGAGCTGTTCAAGCATTTCTTCCCTCAGGCGAACAAGGACGCGCTGATCATCGACGATCGGTACAACGGCGGTGGGTTCATCCCGGATCGGATGATCGAACTGCTCGACCGTCCGCTGCTGAACTACTGGGTGGTTCGCGGCGTGGAGCCGATCAGGACTCCCGGCTTTGCGAACGTCGGCCCGAAGGCGGTGCTGATCAACGGCTATTCCTCGTCCGGCGGCGATGCGTTCCCCTACTATTTCAAGAAGCTGAAGCTCGGAAAGGTGATCGGTACGCGCACCTGGGGTGGACTGATCGGACTTTCGGGCAACGCCGATCTGATGGACGGAGGAACCGTGCTGGTTCCGACGTTCCGCATCCTCGACACCGAGGGCGCCTGGACGGTGGAGGATCACGGTGTGGATCCGGACATCGAAGTGGTCGACCGGCCGGAGCTCGTCGTGGCCGGAAAGGATCCGAGTCTCGAGAAGGCGGTCGAGGTTCTGATGAAGGAGCTCGAGGCGAATCCGCCGAAGAAGCTGGTGGTTCCACCTCCTCCAGACATGTCGAAACAGTAGCGAAACGAAAAGGGCGCCGCGTGATGCGGCGCCCTTTCTTTTTCATCGGATCTCGTCGGTTACTTCACGGGGTTTCCGTCCGCGTCGATGACGTGGATCTCGCCATACCCGAGCTCGCGGATCCCCTTCTCGATCTTTTCGCGGTCGCCGACCACCACCCAGACGAGACTCTTCGGATGAATCGCCTCGCCGGCTGCCGCAGCGACTTCCTTCTGAGTGAGCGCCTTCACCGCCCCGGGATAAGTCGCGTAATAGTCGTCGGGGAGACCGTAGCGAACCAGATCACCGATCGCATTGAGCACTTCGCCGGATGTCTCCCACGACCCCGGAAGCTGCAGGATCAGGTTGGACTGGGCCATCGCGACTTCGTCGTTCGTCACCGGGCGGGTCGAGGTGATGTCGTTCAGCTCTTTGCTGATCTCCATCATCGACTCCTTCGTCTTGTCGGTCTGCACCGGCGAATACGCGATGAACGGCCGTTGTCCCCGGGCACCCCAGAGGAAGCTTCCGGCGCCATAGGACCAGTGTTTGTCTTCCCGGAGGTTCATGTTGAGGCGCGAGATGAACGCTCCTCCGAGAACCGTGTTCATCGTCTCGATCGCGATCTCGTGGGGATTCGCCTTCGGCAGTGAGACGTGGCCGGCGAAAACGATCGACTGCTGAGCGCCCGGTTTGTCGATCAGATAGACCGCCTGGGCAGGCGCGAGAGAAACGGTCCCGATGTGTTTCTTCGGAACGTCGCCACTCTTCCAACCGGAGAAGAGCTTTTGGATCTTCGGCTGGATCGCGGCGAGTGTGGTGTCGCCCACGACCACCAGCGTCGCGTTGTTCGGGCGGAACCAGTTGCGGTGGAACGTCTCGAGATCGCTTCGTTTCATCGCGGCGACCGAGGCCTCGGTACCCGATCCGGTGAGCGGGTTGCCGTACGCGTGATCTACGCCGTAGAGGATTTTCGGGAAGACTCGGAGTCCCATCGGGATGGGCTGCGCCTTTTCCCTCTGGATCATCGCGATCTGCTGCTTCTGGAGACGTTCGAAGTCGGCCTGCGGAAACGCAGGATTGAGGATCACGTCACTGAAGATCGCCAGCGACGGATCGAGGTTGCTCGAGAGCGCCGACATCCGGACCACCGACTCGTCGAGATCGGAGCCGGTTCTCAGCGTCGCGCCGAGCATCGCCAGCTGATCGCTGATCTCCAGCGCCGAATGGGTCTTCGTCCCTTCGTCGAGCATGTCCATCGCCAGGCTCGCGGTTCCGGGCGTCGCCGACTGATCAGCGGCGTATCCGGCGTCCAGCATCAGCATCAGGTTGACCGTGGGGACGGTGTGCCGCTCGGCGACGATGAGCTTCATACCGTTCGGAAGCGTGGCTCGCTCCATCTTCGGAAACGCAGGCGAAGGAGGCTCGCCCGTCTTCGGCATGGTCTTGCGGTCGGCACCCTCGCTCGCCGTGGTGTACTTCGGGAACGGCGTGATGTCGAGGATGTACACGCCGTCGGAGAGCCACTTCTTTCCGGCTTCGAGGAGGTTCGCCGGCGTCGCCGTCGCGACGCGCTGCAGCGAAGCTCTGTAGGCATCCGGACTTCCGCCGAAGACCTGGCTCCGGGCGAGGATGTCGCTCTTTCCGCCGAAGCCGCCAATTCTTTCGGCGCCGCGGATGAACGATGCGAGGTTCTGGGTTCGCACCCGGTCGACTTCGAACTGGGTCGGTCCGGTGGCGAGGAGTTTCGTCATCTCTTCGTCGATCGCCGATTCGATCTTCGAGAGGTCTCCACCGGGACGGGCAGTCGCCCGAATGACGAAGAGTCCCGCGATCTCGCGGAGGTCGTAATACGCGTTCACATCCGTCGCGATCTGGTCGTCGTAGACCAGGCGCTTGTAGAGACGTGAGCTCTTTCCGGAGGTCATCACGTCGCTGAGAAGATCGAGATAGGTGGCATCGGCGGTTCCCCATCCGGGAGTGTTCCAGACCATGTAGACCCGAGCCTGGGGAACGCGGTCGGTTGCGCTCTGGCGCTGCACGCCGCTTCTCTTCGCGACCCACGACTCGAATCGTGCGACCGGAGGCCCGGACGGAATGTCGCCGAAGTACTTGGTCGCTTTCTCCACTGCGGTCTTCGTGTCGATGTCGCCCGCGACCACCAGCACTGCGTTGGCCGGGCCGTAGTAGTTGCGGAACCATTCCTTGACGTCGTCGAGCCTGGCCGCATCGAGATCTTCCATCGATCCGATCACGGTCCAGGAGTAGGGATGACCGGCGGGGAAACAGGCCTTCGTAATCAGCTCGTCGGCGATGGCATAGGGTTCGTTATCACCCTGTCGCTTCTCGTTCTGGACGACGCCGCGCTGCTCGTCGAGCTTCGCCTGATCGAGTGCACCGACCAGGTGTCCCATGCGGTCCGACTCCATCCAGAGCGTCAGGTCGATTGCGGAGGTCGGGACGTTCTGGAAATAGTTCGTCCGGTCCTCGTTGGTGGTCCCATTGAGATCGGTTGCACCGACCCGCTCGAGTACCTTGAAGTAGTCGTCGTTGAAGTTCTCGCTGCCGTTGAACATCAGGTGCTCGAAGAGGTGTGCGAATCCGGTGCGCCCCGGCTTCTCGTTCTTCGATCCCACGTGGTACCAGACGTTGACTGCGACCACGGGTGCCTTGTGGTCTTCGTGTACGAGAAGGGTCAGGCCGTTCGGGAGCACCGTCTTCGTGTAGGGAATGTCGATCTGCGGCACCTGGGTCGCGGCCGGTGGTGGCGCCGCAAATGACGACGCGGCGAGGGCGGCGATGCAGATCGCGAGGATGATGTTGCGGGTCCGCTGCATGGTTCTCTCTCCTTCGGAGGGTCCGGGCGATTGCCGGATTCCTCGATTGAAATGGATCGGGCGGGAGCCGATCGCACTCTACGCTGGTTCGGAGCGACCTGGAAGTGATTCCGGGCAGACCGATCCCTGAATGGTCGTTTACGAACCGCGGCTGGAGGGGTTTCAGTGGAGTTGATGTAGTTTGGGTGTTCGACCCGATGCAGGGTGGGGTCTGTGGGTTGGACGTCCTCGTCCGATGCAGGGCCGCGTCCCGCGCGGCCCTGCTCGGGGCAAATTACGAAAATCCTCCCGAGCAGGAGAGACACGAACATCGAGCGGCGCGAGAGGAGCGATTTACGTTTCGGTGAGGCCATCGCTCCCCGGCACGATGCCGGGGAGCCTCGCGCAAGATGCGTGACCCACTGTTGCGCGACCCACTATTTCGCGAGCCACCGTGTCCGATGCAGGGTGGGGTCTGTGGGTTGGACGTCCCGTCCGATGCAGGGTCGCGTCCCGCGCGGCCCTGCTCGCGGGCAAGTTACGAAAATCCTCCCGAGCAGGAGAGACACGAACATCGAGCGGCGCGAAGAGGAGCGAATTTCGTTTCGGTGAGGCCATCGCTCCCCGGCACGATGCCGGGGAGCCTCGCGCAAGATGCGCGACCCACCTCTGCGCGACCCACCTTGTCCGATGCAGGGTAGGGTCAGTGGGTTGGACGTCTCGTCCGATGCAGGGTCGCGTCCCGCGCGGCCCTGCTCGGGGCAAGTTACGACGATCCTCCCGAGGAGGAGAGACACGAACATCGAGCGGCGCGAGAGGAACGAATTACGATTCGGTGAGGCCATCGCTCCCCGGCACGATGCCGGGGAGCCTCGCGCAAGATGCGCGACCCACCGTTGCGCGACCCACTGTTGCGCGACCCACTGTTGCGCGAGCCGCTTACTTCCACTTCTTGTCGTGGCACGAGTAGCAGGAAACGGTTGCGACCTTCCCCCCTTTGAGATCCTTCCCGTGACAGACGGCGCACTTTTGTGCCGGATTGTCGGCGCCCGGGGCGTGGAAGATTCCCTTGTAGCTGACGGTGTGCGTCTTCGGCCGGTTCGGATAGTTTTGCATGGTCGAAGTTGCCGGAGCGGCTTCGGCGGGAGGTTTCGCTTCGGCGGGGGCCGCCGGTGGTGGTGCCGTGGGCTGAGGCGCCGGCGCCTCGGTCTGAGTCGTGGTTCGGGGTGTCTCCGCTGCAGGTGTGGTGGGTTTCGGAGTCGCGGGCGTCGGGGCCGGAGGCTTTTGCGTCACCGGCTTCGGTGTCACCACGGGTTGCGCAGCGGGAGCCGTCTCGGTTCTCACGGTCTCGGTGGTGGCGGTCACCGGTGCCGTGGTCATGTCGCCTGGAAGCTGCGTCGCCGTGGTCTGCGTCACGATGGTCTGCGTGGTCTCGGTAGCCGGCGGCGTCGTCTCCGACTGTTCCGGTGTCTCGTTGCCCTGGCATCCTCCGAGGAGGAAGAGAGTCAGAAGTCCTGGAAGAAATACATTACGCGTCATTTCGAATCTCCTTCCATTGCCGAATTCAGTATCGGTGCCGGATCGAGATCCGGCAACGGAAGATGGACCATCCCTTCTACCGAAGGCCCTCGCCGTGGGGTTACTCCTCCCCGTCCGGAGCGGCGGAATCCAACAGGAGCTCTTCTGCTGCCGCGTCGAATTCGGCGAGGACTTCGAGCGCTCGATCGACGTCGGAGGTGCGAACGAAGAGCTTGACTCCACCGGAGGTGAATGTGAGGTCGGGCCGGACTCCCCCGAGAAACTGGTCTCCGAGAAAGCTCTCGACACCCGACCCTTCGAGGACCGATGCCGCAAACTCCGCGATGTGAAGGTAAGGGAAACTGGCAATCTCTACCGGATCGTCATCCTGATCGTTCGTCATTTCGGCCTCGAGCTCTCTCGAAAATCCGGCCGGATCTCAATTCGTCGGACCCCCACTGCCTTTCCCGCCTTCGTGGTCTTTCAGATCGTCGATCTTCGATTCTCGGTGTCTTTCGCATCCGCGATCCACGATCTCAGATCCGTGTCTTCCAGATCTCCGATCCTCGATCCCGGATCCTCGATGTCTTTCAGATCCTCGATCCTCGATCCCAGATCCTCGATGTCTTTCAGATCCTCGATGTCTTTCAGATCCTCGATCCTCGATCCCAGATCCTCGATGTCTTTCAGATCCTCGATCCCAGATCCTCGATGCTTCTAAACGTCTTTCTCGTTTTCGTCCGTGGCGATGGTCTCGGGCGGAGTGGGAGCCTCCTCGTCGATCTCCATCCGCTCTTCGCGGCGGCTCTTGATGCGGTGGTAGAGCCAGGCGAGGAACGAGACCACGACGATGGCGGCAAGCCCCCACTTCTCGATGTGAGCGGCCTTGCCGAGCACGGCCTCGATGGCCTGTCCGAAGAAGTAGCCGAGGGAGCCGATCAGGGCGGCCCATGTGGCGCAGCTGATTGCCTGATAGAGGATGAACTTCGCGGCAGAGATGCGGGTGAGCCCGAAGACGATCGCCGAAGCCACGCGCAGGCCGTAGAGATACTGGGTGATGAAGATCGCTCCGACACCGAACCGCTCGAAGAGCTCCAGTCCACGCCCGAGTGGTTTTCCCAGGCGGGGAAAGCGATCGAGAATCCTCGTCCCTCGAGTTCGCCCGATCCAGAACCAGAAGAGATGGCCCATGAATGCGCCGCTGGCCCCGACCATGATCACGCCGGCGAGCGTCAGATAGCCGCGCTCGGCGAAGAAGCCGGCGGTCACCAGGATGGTCTCCCCCTCGAAGAAGGTACCGACGAAGACGGCAACGTAACCGAACTCCTGCAGCAGATGCTCTGCGGCTGCAGCGCTCGTCTGGACCAGTGCGATCAGATGGAGGGCGAGAGTCACGGGGTCGCTATTCTGCCGTTTCGAGGCCTGGAGGGCAAACCTTCGTCATTTCGAAGAATCCGGGCTATCGCTCGTCGGTCTCCTGGCGGGAGAGACGCTCGGCGACGGCCGGCTCGTGCGCTTCGAGAGCCCGAAGGATCTTCTCGAGAAGCGTCCAGACCTGCCCGAGAGTTTCTTCGATCCGCTTCATCCGCTCGTCGAGATCGCCGTACTCGACCTCCTCGATCAGGTCCATGAACATCGGATCGGTCACCGCGGGAGCGGATCCGCGCGTCGAGATGGTGTCTTCCTCGTCGGTTTCCGGATAGAGACGCTCGATCATCTTCTCGATCGAGCTCTGTGGAGCGATGAGCGGGATGATCTCCGTTCCCGAGATGCGCTCGAGCATCGCCACCGCCTCCTCGTCGGTCGGATCGACCATGGCGATTTCGAGCCGATCCCCCTCGGCTCGGATCGGAACCGCCTGGAGCTCCCGCGCCGCGCGCGCAGGAATCCGCCGCAGGAGCTTCCTCTGGATGTCGACATTCAACAGAGAAATGCAGGGGACGTCGATCTGGCGCGAGAGAAACGCGGCGAGCACATTCTCATCGATGAATTTCAAGTCCACCAGCGTCGAACCGAATTTCTTCCCGGTCCGCTTCTGCTCGGCGAGGGCGATCTGCATCTGCACCTCGTCGATTAGATTCGCGGCCAGAAGCATCTTTCCGAGGTTCTCTTTCTGGTCCGACATGATCGGCAGACATCTTACTTCAATGCCGGAGAGGGGTTGTCAGCTGCCTGGAGCCCCGTTCGAGTCGCCCGGCGGAAGGTCCGTCCCGGCACCGAAAGCCCCGCGGCGCCGGCCAGAAGTTTGACGCCGAGCCGGCGAGCGGGGCGGAGGTGTGGTGTGTTCTTTCGGTTACGAATGCTTCCGCATCAGCCGATATCCGACAATCAGTCCGATGACCGGCGCGATGTACTTCAACCCGAATGTCCGGGCCGCACCACGGCCCGTCTTCTGGCCGAGACGGAAGTAGAAGAGCTTCTTGATCATGTTCAGCATCGTCTCCTCCCTTCCCCTTGAAAGTGCAAAGGAAACGCCAGAAGCATCGAAGATCGAGGATCTGAAAGGCATCGAGGATCGAGGATCGAGGATCTAGGATCTGAAAGGCATCGAGGATCGAGGATCTGAAAGGCATCGAGGATCTAGGATCTAGGATCGAGGATCGAGGATCTAGGATCGAGGATCGAGGATCTAGGATCGAGGATCGAGGATCGAGGATCGAGGATCTAGGATCGGGGATCGAAGATCGAGGATCTGAAAGGCGTCGAGGAGCGTCGATATGTGATCGAAGAGATCGAGGATCGAAGATCAACAGATCGAGGATCGGATCGCGTCCGCTGGGAGTCTGCGCGGAGGTCGACACCGGTGGACAGACTCATCTACCGCTGTCTCTCGAGATCCCCGATCTTCGATCCTCGATGTCTCTCAGATCCTCGATCCTCGATCCTCGATGTCTTTGATGTCTTTCGTTCTCTCAGATTCGCTCGAGCTCGGCGGTGAAGGTCTCGTCCACGATGTTCCCGGTGTTGCGGGTGTTCTCCGCTTCGAAGATCAGGACTTCCGCTTCCTCCTCCGCTACGGTTCGATGCTCGACTCCGCGGGGGATGACCACGATGTCTCCCGGTCCGATCTCGACTTCGTGGTCGAGGAATTCGACTTTGAAGTGGCCGCGAACGCCGAGAAACATCTCTTCGGCGTCCTCGTGGTGATGCCAGACGAACGTTCCCTGAAACTTCGCCACCTTCACTTCCTGACCGTTCAGCGTCGCGACGGTCTTCGGACGCCAATGTTCGGATATCCGGGAGAGCTTGTCGGTGAGATTGATCTTCTCGATCATGGTGTCCGGCTCCTCGTCATCATTGATTCTCGAAAGTGACGGCTGCGGATGGAACCGAGAATCCCGGCCGCGGCCGGCCAGGGTCTCTTTTCGTTCATAGCTCCCTTTCAGCCCCCTGTCCAGCCCTGTCATTGACCTGTGAGAGAGCGGAAGCGTGCAGCGGGACTACTGTTTCTGTCGGCCGCCGGGCTCCTGGCGCGGCGCAAATCGGCCGAGCCTCATCACCCCGCGTCGTTTCACGCGGTCGGTCTCGACGAAACCGGCTTCACGAATCGCCGCGAGCGTTTCGCGATTCGGATGGCACCCTCCGGTGAACCAGCACCACGGCCGCAGTGAGAGATCCTGAAGCTTCGCTTCGAACGGGCGATGGGAACGGACATGCTCGAGCACGAGAAGGGATCCGCCCGAAACGAGGAGCCTGCGTAGCTCGCGGAGCGACTGGGGAGGGTCCTCCACGCTGCAGAGAACGAGGCTGCTCACCACTGTGTCGAAAACCGCATCACGGAAGGGAAGCTGCTCGGCGCGTGCGACCACCAGACGACGCAGCCCGCTGCGCCGCCGGGCAGCGATGACGAGAGCGAGATCCGGGTCGGATGCGAACAGGTCGACTCCCGACGGATAACGGGAGAGATTGCGCCCGGTGCCGCACCCGATCTCGAGCGTTCTTCCTTCGGCTCGTTCTACGAGCGCGTCACGCCAGCCACGCAGAGAGCCCCGCTCGAGGAGCACCATCGATGCGTCGTAGGCCCATGGAACGTGCTCGATTCCGCGCAATGGCTCACCTCTCCCTCCAGGCGGGTTCTCCCGGCATCCGTCGTACGCCGGGATAGGGTTCGTTTCCTTTCAGCATCGACCAGAGAATCCGGTTGAATGCATCCTCGTCGGCGGCGTCGCGTCTGAGGTCGAGTCGTTCGGAAGCCTTTGCAGCCGGAGTGCCGGAAGGATTCTTCTCTTCGAGATCCACTTTCGGGATGAGCGCGTCGTACGGTTCGAGGTCGGGCTTCGCGGCGAAAATATCGTGAAGCGGTTTCGCGTGGAAGTCGAACTGGGAGAGAGGATCGAGCCCGAGAATCCCTTCGATCGTCGCGAGGACGTCGGTGGTGTTCGTGAAGCGGTGCACGGAACCGGGACGGTTCCAGGCCGAGACGACCAGCAGACAGGAACGATGCGAGTCGACGTGGTCAGGACCGTTCTGCGCATCGTCTTCGAGCACGAAGACGGCAGTGTCCTTCCAGAACGGAGTGCGGGAGAGCGCCGCGATGATCCGTCCGAGCGCGAGGTCATTGTCCGCGACATACGCGCGGGGAGTCGGCGCTCCCTTCTTCCCTCCTGCGGTGTGATCGTTCGGAAGACGGATGATCTGGAGCGCGGGCATCTCTCCCTCCTTCACGAAAGTGTGAAGGTCGCGAATCCACACGTCCGCCCTCTTCTGATCGGGAATGGTGAGGTCGAAGCCCGGAAATGTCGGATCGGTGTTCCCCACCAATGCTCGCCGTGTCGGGTTGCTCGGCTTCTCTTCGCCGGCGTCGTGGAAGTCGATGAACTCGCCGTAGTTGCGGATGGAGAGTCCCTTCCGCACGGCCGTGTCCCAGAGATAGCCCGCGGCCGGCGCCGCGACATCGTCATCGTCGTCGACGATCACTCCGCGGTTCGTTCCTTCGTAGTCGTAATCGTGCCGCCGGTTGGAATAGACCGCGGGAACGGTCTTGGTCACGTAATCGGTCACGTATGCCGCAGTCGACCAGTTATGGCCGTCCGCACTCACTTCCGCGTTGACGAAGAAACGGTCGAACAGTCCGAAGCGCGCGGCGAGCGCATGATGGTTGGGAGTGACGTCACGTCCGAAGAAGAGAAGTGACGGATCTCCATCCCCTTCTCTGACGTCGCCGAAGATCTGATCGTAGGTGCGGTTCTCCTTGATCACGTAAATGACGTGATGGAACGGCGGCCAGGCGGGTTCGACGCGCGGCTGGTCCCAGCGATTGGCCCGGGCGACACGCCGGGTCCAGGTCTGCAGTTGTGCAGGATCGAATTCGACCGGGAGAGTCAGAAACGTTCCGTCCAGCTGGCCGAGTGTGTAGTCGGTCGATCTGCGGGGGGTGCTCTTCGGGGGCTCGGGAAGAGAAGGATTCGGGGAGGTACCGCGGCCTTTTGCCGAGACGACGTGAAGAGCGTCGCCGCTGCGTACCAGCGCCGCGGGGTACCAGTCGACCGGAATCCTTCCGGCGATCGAGTCGGTCGTGACTTTGCCCGGACGGCCCGACGTCGCCGAAGAGAGGCGGAACACTGCGACGGCATTCGCGTCGGCTTCGGCGACGTAAAGTGTCTGTCCGTCGGCCGAGAGCGCCATCGCATCGGGGGTCACCCCTTCCGAAGGTCCGGAGGTAGCGGCGTCATCCAGCGACGCGATCGCACGTCCGGCTTCGATGTCCACCACCGCGATCGTGTCGGTGCTCGGCGATGCGACGTAGAGTCGCTTGCCCACCTCGTCCATGAGCATCGCCGCGGGATGCCTCCCCACGATCACACGGGCCGTGCGTCGCAGCAGTCCCCTCCGAACCGGAGCGAACGAGATCACCGTGTCGTCACCCCAGCAGGAGACCCAGACGCGACCGTCGGATCCGATCTCCACGGCGTAGGGATAGCGATCGGTCTCGAGGCGCTGCACCACGGCTCCCCGAGCGACGTCGATCACGGCGAGGGTGTCGGTCAGGTTCTCGGCCACGTAAAGGAACTTCCCGTCATCGGAGACGGCAATTCCGGCCGGATCGCGCTTCACCCGGGTCGACCCCTTCTCCTGAATCGAGATCGAGCCGTCGGGAATGACCGTTCCTTCGTTCCACGAATACCGGTAGATCAGATCCTCGCCACCTCCCGAAGCCCAGAGAGTCTTCCCGTCGGGAGCGAATCTCAGACCGATGAACGCTCCCGGCTGGTGGACGGTCTGCACGACCTTGCCGGTCTTCGGATCGACGACCTGGATGCCGGTTTCTCTCCAGCCGCAGAGAAGAACCACCACTCGGCCGTCCGGCGCGGCGACCGCAGAGAGAGGAAAATTGCCGAGCTGGATCGCGGGAGCGGCAGGATCGAGTGTCGCGCCGGTCGGGAGGCGTACCGGTGCGGCCAGAAGCGACATCGACAGGAAGAAAGCCTGAACCAGAAAGAATGCAGATCTCATATTCGTAACTCGGAGCAATCGCCGCTGCGAATCGTAAATCAGTGTGCAGTGAACTGCGGGAGCAGCAGGCATGCCCGCGTTCGCGCGCACTCACGAATTGACGTCGAGATGCTCCACCTCGGACTTCAACGCGCGAGTCATCAGGCGATTGATCGCATCACGAGGTGATTCGTGATCGTAAAGTACTCTGTACATCTCGCCGATGATCGGCATCTCGATCCCATGGCTCTCGGCCAGGTGATGTGCGGACCGGCTGGTCTTCACCCCTTCCGCCACCGTACGGGTGCGGGCGAGAATCTGTTCCAGCGATTTTCCCTGGCCGAGGTCGATGCCGACCGCACGGTTCCGGGAGAGCGCACCGGTACAGGTGAGCACCAGGTCACCCAGTCCCGCCAGGCCGGCGAACGTTTCAGGTCGGCCGCCGAGAGCGATACCCAGACGCCGGATCTCGTGAAGCCCGCGGGTGATGAGGGCCGCAGTGGTATTGCTCCCGAACCCGATTCCTTCGATGACGCCGGACGCGATGGCGATCACGTTCTTCAGCGAACCGCCGAACTCCACCCCGGTCACGTCGTCGCTGCGGTAAAGACGGAAGAAGCGGTGTGAGAGCGCCTTCTGCATCTCGGTGGCAAACGCTTCGCTGGTCGACGCGATCACTGCCGCCGTCGGGTCCTGCCGGGAGAGCTCCAGGGCGAAGGTCGGACCGGAGAGCGTCGCGAACGCGCCGGTCTTCTCGCCGAGGACTTCAGCCGTGATCTGGGAGATGCGGAGCAGCGTCTCGTTCTCGATTCCTTTGGTCGCGGAGATGACCCGCACGCCACCGTGGAGATGTGGCTCGAGCTGAGAGAGGACGTCGCGGTAGCAGTGACTCGGCGTCACCATCATGATCAGATCGCAGAAGACGGCGGCCTCCTCGATCGAATTGGTCACTCTCACCCGTGGCGAGAACTCCACTCCCGGAAGATAGAAAGGATTGCTCCGCGTCTGCAGGATGGCCTCGGCAACCTTCGGATCGTGAGCCCACAGACTCACTTCATGACCGCAGCGGCTCGCCAGTTCGGCGAGAGCCGAGCCCCAGGATCCTGCTCCGATGACCGATATCCTCACGATCCCTCCCTCGGCTCAGCGCGGAAATTTCCGCTCCTCGCCATTCACGATCCGGGCGATGTTCGCACGATGCCGGATCACGATGATCACCGAGATCAGGATCGAGAACAAGACGATCCAGAATGTCGATCCGGTGAAGAATCTCAGCAGGACCGGCACCGCCACTGCCGCCACGATCGACGAGAGCGAAACGTAACGGGTCGCGATGAGCGTGATCACGAAAACCACTGCCGCGACGGCGATCACCGCCGGCTGCATGGCCAGGAAAACTCCGGTTGCGGTGGCGACTCCTTTGCCTCCGCGGTAGCCGAGCCACACCGGGTACATGTGACCGAGCACCGCCACCAGCGCCGCCAGTCCGATCCAGAAGCTCGGAGCGTGCATCCAGTCGCTCGCTGCGCCACTGTAGCGCCACGGCCACTCCGTTTGGACGGTGACCATTCGGGCCACCTCGACCGCGACCCAACCTTTTGCGATGTCGAGCACCAGCGCGATTGCACCCGGAAGGCGGCCGAAGTTTCGCATCACGTTCGTCGCTCCGACGTTGCCGCTCCCGTGCAGGCGAATGTCGTCCCGCTCGAGGATCCAGACGATGATGAAGCTGAACGGAATCGATCCGAGCAGGTAGGAAACGACGATCAGTGCGAGTGGCAGAAACGACATCGCGGTCATTCTACTTCAGCCGATTTGCGGGATGCGGGAGGCGGATTGCGGCGTTCGAATCAGCGAGCCCGTCAGTCCACCGTCTGGAGGGCGGAATCGATGTCCGAGACGAGATCTTCGACGTCTTCGATCCCGACCGAGATGCGCACCAGCCCCGGGGTGATCCCCAGTCGCGTACGCACCTCCGGAGGCACCGACGCGTGCGTCATCGACTCGGGATGCGAGATCAGCGTCTCCACACCGCCGAGCGATTCACCCAGCGAGCAGAGACGCACGCGGTTGAGGAAACTGGCGGCGTTCTCCTTCGAGCCGAGCTCGAACGAGATCACTCCGCCGAATCCGCTCATCTGCCTTTTCGCCAGCTCGTGCTGCGGATGCGAATCGAGGCCGGGGTAATAGACTTTCATCACCTTCGGATGGTTCTCGAGGTACTGAGCGATGGCCACGCCGTTCGAATTGTGCCGCTCCATCCGGACGGCGAGAGTCTTGATTCCGCGAAGCACGAGGAACGAATCCATCGGCGAGAGAATCGCTCCGACTGCGTTCTGCAGAAAACCGATCGTCTCTCCCAACTCGTCGGAGTTCGTGATCACCGCACCTCCGACCGAATCCGAATGGCCGTTGAGAAACTTGGTCGTGGAGTGAACGACGACGTCGGCACCGAGCTCGATCGGTCGTTGCAGATAGGGAGAGCAGAACGTGTTGTCGACGGCGAGAAGAATGTTTTTCCCGCGCACGATATCCGCGGCCGCCCGGATGTCGGTGAGAGTCATCATCGGGTTGGTAGGAGTCTCGAGATAGACGAGCCGCGTCGACGGGCGCAGCGCGTTCTCGATCTCCTCCGGATTCGACGTGTCGACGTAGGTGAACTCGAGACCGTACTTCGTCAGGACCTTGTCGAACAGGCGAAACGTGCCGCCGTACATGTTCTCGGCGGCGATGACGTGGTCGCCGCTGCGGAGGAGACGGAGGAGCGTGTCGATCGCCGCCATACCGGAAGCGAAACAGTGTCCGTTACGTCCCCGCTCGAGGACGGCGAGATTCGCTTCGAGCGCTGAGCGGGTGGGGTTCTTCGTCCGCGCGTACTCGTAGCCTTTGTGCTCGCCCAGACGAGGCTGAACGTAAGTCGAGGTCTGGAAGATCGGTACGGAGACCGCACCGGTGGTCGGTTCCGGCTCCTGGCCGGCATGAATGCAATCGGTAGAAAATGCCATCAGGCTACTCCGTGGGGTCCGCTTCGCCCTCTGCGGCCCATCTGGTGAAGATCTGTTTCGAAAGATAACGCTCTGCGCTGTCGGGGATCAGGGTCACGACATTCCTTCCCTCTCCGAGCTTCGCGGCGAGTTGCAGTGCAGCCACGACGTTCGCACCTCCCGATGAGCCGCTCAGAATCCCTTCCTCTCGCGCCAGTCGTGCCACCATCGCAAACGCAGGAGGATCCGGAACCATGATCACGTCGCTGGCGAGATCGAGGTCGAGAACGTCGGGGATGAACGAAGATCCGATTCCCTCCACCTCGTGCGGACCCGCGTCGCCTCCCTGGAACACCGAGCCCTGAGGCTCGACGACTACTGCGTGCAGCTCGGGATTCTGCTCTTTCAGATAGCGCGCCGTCCCGGTGAACGTTCCACCGGTCCCGGCGCCCGCGACCCACCCGTCGACCTTGCCGGCGAGCTGCTCCCAGATCTCGGGTCCGGTGGTCCGGTAATGCGCGTCGCTGTTGAAACGGTTGCGGAACTGCTGCGGCACCCACGAACCGGGGATCGATCGTGAAAGCTCCTGCGCCTTGTCGATGGCGCCTTTCATTCCGTCGTCGGCGGAAGTGAGGACGACTTCACCTCCGAGGGCTTTCATCAGCTCCCGTTTTTCGACCGAGAAGTTTTCGGGAACCACCAGCATCACCCGGTACCCGAGTTGAACGCCGGCGAGTGCCAGAGCGACGCCGGTATTGCCGGCGGTCGGCTCGATCAGGGTCGCACCCGGCGAGATCAGTCCCGCCTCTTCAGCGGCGCGGATCATTCCGACGCCGATGCGGTCTTTGACCGATCCCCCCGGACTCAGGAACTCGAGCTTGACGAAGATGTGTGCCGAGCCCGGTGGCACGACACGGCGCAACTCGACCATGGGCGTATTGCCGACCAGATCGAGGATGGACGGAGCGGGGGGGCGCAGGTTGAGCAAAGCGCGCACATTCTAGTGTCCGGGAGAGGTCAATTCAAGGACGGACGGTGCGCTGGGGAAAAGTGGAAAACGAAAACGGCGAGCCGAAGCTCGCCGTTTCTCGATGACTGTCGCTCTTGATCAGGCGTAAGAGCTCGGGCGGGACTGACGGCGCTGGTTGTAGCAATCGCGGCAGTAGACCGGCTTTCCGCTGACGGGGGTGAACGGCACTTCGGTGCTGACACCACAGCTGTCGCACGTCACGGTGACCATCACGCGCTCGCGCGATCCGCCGCCACCGTCCCGGGAAGTCTTCCTCTTGTCGCGGCAGTTCTTGCAGCGCTTCGGCTCATTGGTGAATCCGCGCTCCGCATAAAAGGCCTGTTCGTTCCGGGAGAAGATGAAATCGCCCCCGCACTCCACGCAGCTAAGGGTCTTGTCCGAAAAACTGGTATCCATGGAAATCTGATCTCCTAAAGTCGTAAAACCTGATTGGCCGCAGCGTCAGCGCGTGCGGGGTGCCGCGACGTATCTTCCCCCGCCAATGACAGAAATTTCCCGAGTGGAGTCGATAATCACTCCCCCTTCCGAGTTTCCGCTTGGTTCAAGGTCCACCGTGTGTCTCAATTTTCGTGACGTTGTGTCAGGGTTTTAGCATATTTTTTCAATGCAGAGCAACGAAAATGAGAGTACTGACAATAACTTGCCTCGCCGTCCGATCATCGGCCAGCGGTTGCCGGAACGCGCATCGATGATCCGCATCGGACCCGCAGGTTGGAGCTACAAGGATTGGGAGGGAGTGGTCTACCCTCCCCACGGGTCGCGATTCGACCACCTCGCCTACCTCGCGCACTTCTTCGGAACCATTGAAGTCAACTCGTCGTTCTACAGGATTCCCCCTGTGGGACACGCGAAAAGCTGGATCCGGCGGGTCGGAGGGAATCCCGACTTCCGCTTCACGGTGAAACTCTACCGCGGCTTCACACATGAGGAATCAGCCGCCGCGAATGACGCAAAGGAGTTCCGCGACTTCCTCGATCCGCTCCAGGAGAACGGGCGGCTCGGCGCCCTCCTGGTGCAGTTTCCCTGGAGTTTCAAGGAAGACGGCTCGGCCGAGGAACGCCTCAGCGGGATTCTGGAGACGTTCGACGACTATCCGAAGGCGGTCGAGGTACGCCATGCCTCGTTCCAGAACGACCGCTTCTACCGCTTCCTCGACGAGCACAAGACGGGATTCGTCAACATCGACCAGCCTCTGTTCAGCGATTCGGTGCGGCCGTCGAGCGTCGTGACGGGAGGCCTCGGCTATGCACGCCTCCACGGCCGGAATTACCAGAAATGGTTCGCCCATTCCGAATCGTGGGAACGGTACGACTATCTTTACTCGGCCGGGGAGCTCGAGCCGTGGGTCGAGCGGGTGGAGTCGATGTCGCGGGACGCCGACGTCTACGTGATCACGAACAACCACTTTCGCGGCCAGGCGATCGTCAATGCCCTCGAGCTGGAAAAGGCCCTCGGGGGAACCCCGGAGATTCCCCCCCAGCTGATATCTCAATATCCGGAGCGCTTCCCTTCGGTGGGATGAAAGCTGGCATCAAATCCTCAGGCGAGATCGGCATCGGGCGCTTGCCATAGAAGCGCAGCGGTCGGATCATGAGTGTGAGCATGCCGACGGAACCTCAAGCCCTTCTCTATGACCACTTCGAGATCGAACGTCCGATCGGGAAGGGCGCGATGGGAGTCGTCTATCTCGCACGCGACCTTCGCATCGGGCGCCACGCCGCGCTCAAGACGGTGCAGCGGCGTCTCGGGCCGGAGAGCGACCCGGAAGCCGAACAGGTATTCATCCGCCGTTTCCGTCGTGAAGCGGAGCTCTGCGGATCCCTCCATCATCCGAACATCGTCACTCTGTACGAAGTCGGCTACGAAGGAGGCCGGATTCACTGGCTCGCCATGGAGTACGTCGACGGCGAGTCCCTGCTCGGCCTTCTCCAGCGCGTCGGGCGACTCCCGGTGGACGCAGCAGCGAGGATTGCGCTCGGCCTCCTGCAGGGACTGGCGTACGCTCACGACCGCGGCGTGATCCATCGCGACATCAAGCCGGCGAACGTGATGGTGACCCGCGACGGCGTCGCGAAGATCACCGACTTCGGAATTGCGCGCGCGGTGCGAAGTCATGACGGGGAAGTCACCGACGTCGATCAGATCCTCGGGACGCCGCACTACATGGCTCCGGAGCGGATCAGCGGTAAACCGCTCGACGGAAGAGCAGACCTCTTTTCCACCGGCGTCGTCCTCTACGAGATGCTCTCCGGCGAGAAGCCGTTCGGGGGCGACCTGATCACCGACGTTCTGTACAACGTGGTGAATCTGCCGCCGCGGAACATCCGTGCGCTCGCGCCTCAGGTTCCCGGATGGGTATCCGAGTTTCTCGGGAAGCTCCTCGCAAAGGCACCGGAGGACCGCTTCGACACGGCAGCCGACGCCGCGCGGGAGCTCCGGCGGCTGATCGAAACGCACCTGCCGCGTAGCGAAAGGGGCGAGGAGGCAGAGATCGATCTCCCGCGGATCGAGATCCGTCCCGCCGAGGAAACTCCGACCACGCCGATCTCCGCGCTCGCTCATGCCGAGCACGCGCGAAAACGACGAAAGCTTTTCCACCGGCAGGTTCCGACGCTGATCGGAGTGCTGGTCATTCTGGTGCTGCTCGCCGGCCTCGCCGTCCCCATCGGCTGGATCATTCCGAGGATCGATTCGACACCTCGCGCGGACATGACCGCGGCTCAGATTCTGGAGGCGCAGCAGAAGCAGAACGCACTTCGCGACGCGAAGGTCCTGTATGAATCGCATCAGTTCGCGGAGACGGTCCGGCGGATGGATGCGTATCTCGCTCTCTATCCGGAGAGTCCGGTGGCGAAGAATCTGCGGGACCGGGCCTGGTTCGCACTCCAGACCGCCGAAGAGGAGAGACGCCGGGAAATGGCGGCAGCGATGAACCGAGCCGCATCACGGCGCGAGGGGGAGCGGACGGCGACGACACGGACGGCCGCCCGCGACGAGCGGCCGGTGCGCCCCCCGCAGCCTCCGGCACAGCCTACGCTCTGGCAGAAGATCAAGGGCTGGATGGGCGGCTGAGGACGTCGGCGTTCAGGGTTCGAAATCGAAGCGAACAACGGGTATTTTTAATACACCATATAATTCAGTGTCTATTTTAGGATGCGTCAATATTGGATTCTAAAGATACGCGTTCTCGCTCCATAGCCGCTTCCGAATTCTGCATTTCGAATCCGCCTTTCCTGTTATCGTTCTCCTCCGGATGCCGGACACGCACAAGAGAAAAGTCGTCGGAACTGCCGGGCACATCGACCATGGGAAGACCGCTCTGGTCCGCGCTCTGACCGGAGTCGACTGCGACCGCCTTCCCGAAGAGAAACGCCGTGGCATCACCATCGACCTCGGATTCGCCAGTCTCCAGGCCGGGCAGACGCAGATCTCGTTCATCGACGTTCCCGGTCACGAGCGCTTCGTGAAGAACATGCTCGCAGGCGTAGGGGGAATCGACAGCGTCCTTCTCGTGGTCGCCGCGGATGAGTCGATCAAGCCGCAGACACGCGAGCACTTCGCCATCTGCCGTCTGCTCCGGATTCCTTCCGGCGTCGTCGCGATCACCAAGAGCGATCTGGTCGATCCTGAGATCGTGGAGATCGTGCGTCTGGAGATCGAAGAACTGGTTCGCGGCAGTTTCCTGGAGGGTGCGCCGATCATCCCCGTGAGCAGCGTCACCGGTTCGGGGGTGGACGAGCTTCGGGAAGCGATGATCGAATCGCTCGACCATGCGCCGGAGAGGGATGTCGCGACCCGCGTCTTCCGGTTGCCGATCGATCGAGTGTTCACTCTGAAGGGGTTCGGAGTGGTGGTGACGGGAACCACGATCAGCGGCTCGGTCGACGCCGACGCCGAGATCGAGATCCTCCCGGACCGGCTCGGGAGCCGGGTCCGGAATCTCCAGGTTCACGGCGCGCCGCGCGAGACAGCGAGGGCGGGGGAGCGTACGTCCATCAATCTCGCGGACGTCCCTCTGGAACGACTGAGGCGCGGACAGCAGATCACGACGCCGGGAGCTCTCCGTCCTTCGCAGATCCTCACCGCGCGCCTCCAGCTTCTCGACGATTCGAAGCCGCTGAAAGACCAGACCCGGATTCGATTCCATCTGTACTCCGCCGAGCTCCTCGGCTCGGTCCGGCTCCTGGAAGGAGAAGCGAACAGCATCGCAGCGGGAGAGGACCGGCTGGTCCAGATCCGGCTCGAGTCGCCGGTCACCGCGGTCTCCGGTGACCGCTTCGTCATCCGACGCTACTCTCCATCCATCACGATCGGCGGCGGCGTGATTCTGGATCCTCACCTTTCGAAGCTCTCTCGCGGGACCCGGAGCGGCCTTCTCGAGCCTCTCGAGCACGACGCTCTCCCGCCCCGGGTTGCGCTTCTCACGCGCTTCGCCGGAATCGAAGGATTCGGTGTCGACGAGCTCGAAGTCCGCACCGGGATTCTTCAGAACGAGCTCCTCTCCCGGCTCGCCGGCGACTCGATCCCCGAAGTGGTTGAAGTTCCGAAAGCGGAGCCGAGGCGCTGGATCCATCGGGATGTCCTCTCCGCGTTCAGGCGGACGGCGATGGACCTTCTTTCCGACTACTTCAACCGCAACCGAATGGCACTCGGAGTGCCGAAGAGCGAATTCCTCCAGAAACTGATGCCTCCCTCCATCGAGCCGGCCGTAGCGGAATTCCTCCTCCGCGATCTGGAGGAGGAAAAGATCGCCACGCTCGCCGGCGATCTGGTCGACGTTCCGGGGCGCTCGAAACGGCTCAGCGGTGTGGAAGGTGATCTGGCCAGGACGATCGAGGAGCGGTTCCGGGTGGCGGGACTTCAGCCGCCGCCGGTCTCGCAACTGATCCAGACCATCGCACAGAAACCGAAGGTCATCGAGGGAGTGATCGGATACCTGGTGAAGACCGGGGTGCTGGTGCGCCTCGCGGAAGGAATCTATCTCCACAAAGAGGTCGTCGCAGATGCGCGGGCTCGTGTCGAGTCTCACGGCGGCGAGACTGCGGACGTGGCCTGGTTCAAGGATTTCTTCGGTCTTTCGCGGAAGATCGTGATCCCGTTGCTGGAGCATTTCGACCGGCTGGGAGTGACTCGCCGGGAGGGCGACCGGCGGCAGATCCTGTGACCGTTCCGTGCTCGCGGTAGTTCGCCGGAATGGTGAAGAGCTCCTCCGGAACGTCCTTCTCCGTCACCGACGTCAGCTCGTTCCGAATTTTCAAGACCTGACCCTTCCATGGGAGCTCGGTCTCGTCGAGTACCGGAAACCCGTGAAGCCCGATCAGTCCGGATCCCGCGTCCCGCATCACTCCGGCGTATGACGGCGATACTGGATCGGATGCGATCAGCAGCGGAAAGAAGCCCGATCCCAGCAACGGATCATCCGAGAGCCAGAGGGATCGAACGTACCCGCCGGCGCGGATCACGTACTGGGTCGCATCCACTCCACCGATCCTCCGCTTCTGCGCAGTCGCTGCGATTCGAGCTCGCGGGATTCCGGCCGGGAGGGGGCGATCCCACTGGCGTTTCTTCTCGCGCTTCAGAACGTCGAGCGACTCCCGCCACCAGATCTGCGCGACGTCGTCGACGAAGAGGACGCTCTGGTCCTGCAGATCGATCAGGCGCCACCGGTCCTTCTCGTTTCCGAGCCGGACCTTCCCGTTCCAGGCCATGATCTCGTAGGTCAGGTCCTGCTTCTCGGGCTCGGTGGTCATCCGGATGGTCAGGACTCTCGCTTTGACTTTCGGCCCGCCGCTCCGGGCGGCGGACGGCTGCGAGACGGGACGGCTGCAGGCGATCGCGAGGAATGCCGCCCCCAACGCGATGACCCGCCTCAGCCTTTTGCTTCGAACCAACTTCTACCCCACCGTGTCTCCACCGCGAGCGGAACTGCCAGCGGATAGACTCCTTCCATGGTCGACTGGACGAGCCGCGCTACCTCGTCCGCTTCTCTCTCCGGAGCTTCGAGCACGATCTCGTCGTGGACCGTGAGCAGCATCTCTGCACGCGGCATCTCCTTCTCGAGTCTCCGGTC
Source organism: uncultured Acidobacteriota bacterium (assembly GCA_963741955.1). Taxonomy (GTDB): domain Bacteria; phylum Acidobacteriota; class Thermoanaerobaculia; order Gp7-AA8; family Gp7-AA8; genus CAVUKB01. Next base: position 382,548 of record CAVUKB010000006.1, on the reverse strand, counting down.
GAGCGCGATCATCGCGAGCTTGAGCAAGTCCGCTGCCGTTCCCTGGATCGGCGCGTTCGTGGCCATCCGTTCGGCGTTGCCCCGAACGGTCCATGAGCGGTTGTGGATCTCCGGAATGTAACGGACACGGCCGAAGAGCGTGGTCACCTTCCCGCTCTGCCGGGCTTCCTCGAGAGTCGCATCCAGATACGAGCGGATGGTGGGGAACCGTGCGAAGTAGGACTCGATGAACTCCTTCGCCTCCGCTCCCGAGATGCCGAGCTCCTGCGAGAGGCGGAATGCCGACATTCCATAGAGCACACCGAAGTTGATCGTCTTCGCCGCCCGCCGCTGCTCGGATGAGACCTCGTCCTCGCCCATCCCGAAGATCCGCGCAGCGGTGGTGCGGTGGATGTCGGCTCCGCGAGCGAACGTCTCGATCAGATCGGCGTCTCCGGTCATGTGCGCGAGAATCCGCAGCTCGATCTGCGAGTAATCGGCGGCGATGAGAACATTTCCCGGCTCCGCGATGAATGCGCGCCGGATCTCCCGCCCTTGTGCGGTCCGGACCGGAATGTTCTGCAGATTGGGATCGGATGACGAGAGCCGCCCTGTCGCGGCGACGGCCTGGTTGAACGACGTGTGCACGCGGCCGTCCGGCGCGACGAGCTGCGGGAGCGCGTCGACGTAGGTCGACTTCAGCTTGTGGAGCTCGCGGTGCTCGAGGATCAACTGCGGCACCGCATAGCCGTGACTGGCGAGCTCCCGAAGGACCTCTACGCCGGTCGAATAGCTTTTCGTCTTCTGGGTCTTCTTCAGAACCGGATACTGGAGCTTCTCGAAGAGGATGGTCCCGAGCTGTGCGGGGGAGTTGATGTTGAACGTCTGTCCCGCTTCCTTGTAGATCCGTTCCTCGAGCTCCGCGATCTGCCCTCCCATCGTCTCGGACATCTCCCCCAGGAGGGTCGTGTCGATCCGGATCCCGCGGTGCTCCATCTTTCCCAGAATCGGAATGAGCGGGATCTCGATCTCTTCGTAGATCTTCCGGAGCGCAGGCTCCGCTTCCATCTCCTTCGAGAGCGACTCCCAGAGCTCGAAGACGAGGTCCGACTTCTCACCGATGTAGCGGCAGCACTCTTCCCCGAGGTCGAGTTTCTCGACCCGGGCGAGAAGCTCCTTCCATGTGGTGACGTCGCGTTTGAGCCGCTCCCTCGCAACGTTCTCCAGCGCGTGCGCGTAGGCACCGGGGTTGAGGACGTACGAGATCATCATGGTGTCTTCGAATCGTCGCGGGAGGGGCCATCCGGCGTCGAGCAGCCGTCGCATCTCCAGCTTCATGTCGTGGGCGACGAGAGTGCGCTCCGATTCGACGAGTTTCCGAATCGCGGCGCGCGTCTCGTCGCTCCCGCCGAGGTGGTCGGCCAGAGGAACGACAACGGCCTCACCAGGCTTGGACGAGAGCGCGACTCCCACCGGCTGTCCGGCTCCCTCCGGGTCGGACTGGAAATGGATTGCGAGCGGAGCGTCGCCGCTCAGGAACTGAGCGAGATCCGCGGCGCCGCCGATGGCGCGGTAGTCGCGCGTGAGCGGTTCCGCCTGCGGCAGGAACTCCTGCATCAGCGACTGGAACTCGAGCTTCGAGAAAAGCTGGTGGAGCCGCTCGCGATCGGGCTCTTCCAGAAAAAACGATTCGAGCTCCACGCCGACATCGAGATCGCAACGAATCCGCGCGAGATCGCGGGAGAGGAAAGCCTGATCGCGGAACTCCTCGAGCTTGTTTCGCTGCGAGGCCTTCTTCACGTCGTCGAGATGCTCGTAGATCGCATCGAGCGAGCCGAATTCGCCGATCAGCGCTTTCGCCCCCTTCTCGCCGATCCCGGGGACTCCGGGAATCCCGTCGATGGCATCGCCCCAGATCCCCATCACGTCGGGCACGAGGGCCGGTGCGACACCGAACGCTTCGGTGGCGCCGGGAGCGTCGTAAAGAGTGTCCCGCCCGGTGTGGTACATCTGGATGCCGTCGCCGACGAGCTGGAAGAAATCCTTGTCTGCAGTCGCGATCACGACCTGGAACCCCGCGTCGCGAGCGCGGCAGGCGACCGAGCCGATTACATCGTCGGCCTCGTACTCCGGAATCTCGAGAATGGGGATACGAAATCCTTCGCAGACTTCCCGGATGAACGGGATCTGGATCGACAGATCGTCCGGCATCGGCTTTCGGTCCTTCTTGTAGTCCTCGAACTGCTTATGGCGGAACGTCGGACCGCTCACGTCGAATGCGACCGCGATCGCGTCCGGCTTCTGGTCCTTGAGGAGCTTACGCAGAATCTGGATGAAGCCGTAGACCGCGTTGGTCGACATGCCGGACGAATTGGTCAGCCCACGGATCGCGTAGTACGACCGGTAGATATTCGACGAGCCGTCGATGAGGAAGAGTCTGCCGCGGGATGCCATGTGGGCGATTCTACCCCGGATCATCGACCGCGTTTTCGGAAGCGGATTCGCAATGCGGCGCTGGTCGGGATGCTGTCACGCTCTCGCGGTGCGCCGCGTCGCACTGCCGCGAGAAAAAAACACCCCGCACCGTTTCCAGTGCGGGGTTTCCTGCGACGAGTCTCTGGGCCCCTGCGGCAAGTAGGAAGGGTTCTAGGAAGCGTCTCTAAAAGAACTTTCGTCCAAATCGGTCCAATTCACTTTGCGGGACCGCAGCAGCCACTTGGCGCGAACGAGAAGGCAGGATCCGCGCAGATTAGCCCCCGAAACCGTCTCCGAGAGCCTTCTCGTCATGGCCGTCGGATCTGCACGTTCCGGGCCACGTCGGTCAACGATCCACGGCTTCCTCGACATACGTATAATCGTCCGTCATGAAGAGCCGCGACGAAGCACTCGCCATTCTTCAGCAGTACACCCAATCCGAATCTCTCCGGAAGCATGCTCTCGCCGTCGAACAGGCCATGCGCGCGTATGCCGCGGAGATGGGCGGAGACCCGGAGAAGTGGGGGATGGCCGGCCTCCTCCACGATTTCGATTACGAGCGTTATCCGGCGCCCGACCAGCATCCGTTCGTCGGGTCGAAGATTCTCGAGGAGAACGGTTTCGACGAGACTTTGCGCCGGGCGATCCTCTCCCACGCGACCTACACCGGCGTCCCGCGCGACACCGACATGGCCCGGGCGCTCTTCGCGTGTGACGAGCTCTGCGGATTCCTCACCGCCTGCGCTCTCGTGCAACCGTCGCGGTCGATCCGGGACGTGAAAGTCTCTTCCGTGCGCAAGAAATTGAAGGACAAGGCCTTCGCCCGGAGCGTGAATCGGGACGACATCTACGAGGGGGCGCGCGAGCTCGGCGTCGATCTCGAACGTCACATCGAATTCGTTCTCAACGCTCTCTGCAGTCGAGCGGACGAGCTCGGACTCGCCGGTTCTGCTGCGGCTTCAGCGTGAGGGAACGCGGGCCGCGCACTCCGGGCTCCGATCCCGCACTCGCATCAACGTGATGAAAGTTCGGATCCTTCTGTTCGCCATTCTCCGGGACATCGTCGGCCGCGACGAGATCGACCGTGACCTTCCGGACGGGAGCCGCGCCTCCGATCTCTGGCGTGACCTCCTCTCGGAGTTTCCCGATCTCGGGCGTTTCCAGTCGCCGCCGATGGTCGCGGTAAACCAGAACTACGAACCGGCCGGAACGGAGTTGCACGACGGCGACGAGGTCGCGTTCATTCCGCCGGTCTCCGGAGGTCACTGATGCCGTGGCTGAGCGACGAACGGATCGACCGCGACGCGCTGGTCCAGTCCGTTCTGCGCGATTCCGATGGCGCGGTGGCGCTCTTCGAAGGAGTGGTGCGCAACCGTCACGAAGGTCATGACGTCGAATCGATCTTCTACGAATGCTATCGGCCGATGGCAGAAAAGGAGATCGACAGGATCGTCCGGACGGTGAGCGGCCGCCATCCGGAAGTACGCTCCACGCTCGTGCACCGGCTCGGCGAGATCCGCGTCGGAGAGGCTTCGATCGTCATCGTCTGCGTTTCGCCGCATCGGGCGGACGCGTTCGCCGCCTGCCGCGAGCTCATCGACGAGGTCAAACGGACCGTCCCGATCTGGAAGAAAGAACGAACGCCGGAAGGGGAGATCTGGGTCGGGATGCAGAACGCTCCCGGCGAGAAGATCTGACATTTCCGGCGCAGCTCGACACGGCTCACTCGCATCGCAGATACTCAGAACGACCGAAAGGCTTCGATCCACATCCTCCGCACGCATGTCCGATCACGACGTCACGGAACGAGAACTCCCCCGCGGTGCAGGCCGCGGTTCAGACGAGGTCGTGCCACTCCCCGCGGCCAGCGTTCTCCTGCTTCGCGGAGATCCATTCGAGATCCTCTTCATGCGCCGGCCGGCCGAGAGCAGCTTCGTTCCAGGTGCCTGGGTCTTCCCCGGCGGCGCAGTGGACGAGGCTGATCGTGCAGTCGCGGCGGAGATCGGAGGAGAGATCGAGCTCCTGACGATGAAGATCTGCGGCATCCGCGAGCTCTTCGAAGAGGCGGGGATCTGGCTCGGATGCCACATGCCCGACTCCGACGCGATGCGCGACGGACTGATACGGCGCCAGCAGACGCTCGGGGCGCGAACGGACGATCTGCGTGAGGCCGCCGGAAGGCTCGTCTTCACCTCCCGATGGGTCACTCCCGCAGGGATTCCGAAGCGGTACGACACCTGGTTCTTTCTCGCGGCGTGCGACGGACCGACCGCGGAGTCGCCACAGGAAGGGGAGGTCGTCGAGCTCCGTTGGGCCACTCCCGACGAAGCGCTGCAGCGTTGCGAACGGGGCGAGATGCCGATGGTCTTTCCGACCATCCGGAATCTCGAAGCGATCCGCGGATTCCGCTCCGCCGCCGAGCTCCTGGAGGCGAGGCGAGGCGCAACCGTTCCGGTGACCCGACCGCGGCTGGTCATCGACGGCAGGAATCGCAGGATCGTCCTTCCGGACGAGGAGTCATGATCGAGAGCATCACCGCCCCGAATCCCGGCCCGTTCACTCTCGACGGAACCCGCAGCTACATCATCGACGGCGTTGCGGTGATCGATCCCGGCCCGGTGATCGACTCCCATCTCGACGCGATCCTCCGGAAGGCGCCGCGACTGGAATCGATCCTCGTCACGCACCGTCACGGCGACCACGCTCCGGGCGCGGTGGCCCTCCGCGAGCGCACCGGAGCACGGGTGTACGCACCGGCCGAATCGCTTCAGCCGGCCGCGATCGATCACGCCCTCCAGGATGGAGATCACATCGTCGCCGGGTCGTTGACGCTGGAGGCAATCGCCACGCCCGGGCACACCGCAGAGCACTTCTGCTTCCTCGGCTCCGGCGGAGAGCTTTTCACCGGCGACACGATTCTCGGCGAGGGAACGACGGTGATCTTCCCACCGGACGGCCACATGGGAAGCTATCTCGCTTCGCTCGAGAAGCTCCTGGGGAGGAATCCGGCGCGGATCTATCCGGGACACGGGCCGACCCGCGACGACGCGACGCTATGGATCCGTTGGTACATCGAGCACCGGAGGGAACGGGAGAACCAGATTCTCGAGACGCTCAGAGGCGGACCGGCTTCGGTTTCGTCACTCCGCAGAGCGGTCTATCCCGAGCTCGACCCGCGGCTCGAGCGGGCCGCAGAGCTGCAGCTTCGCGCGCATCTGACGCATCTCGAGGAGGAGGGCGCGGTGCGGCAGGAACGGAAGCTCTGGGCCCGAGCGTGAGCCCGGATGGTTTCGGAGGGGCTACGCGCTCGCGACCATCTCCGGTCCCTTGTTCCACGCTTCGAGATTCCGTTCGATCTGACGGGCATGATCCTCGAGGTGACCGGCGTAGCTCTCGAGCCACTGGAGCACGGTCATGGGGCCGACCTCGGTGTGACGCCCTTCCCGGCCGAACGCGTCGTCCGGAAGGTTTCGAAGGATGGCGACGGTCGATCTGCGCACCGCCTGCAGAGTTTCGAGAGCGGTCTCGATCGGAAGCGCGTGGTAGTCGAGTACCGTCGCCCAGAGGTCCTGATCGAAGGCGATGAGAATCGGATTCGGTTCGGCGAGCAGATAGCGGAGCCGTGATGCCCCGACCAGCTCTGCGTCCGCACAATGCCACACCACCTCGTGAACCGACCAGCGTCCTTCTTCCGGACGCCACATCCGGGCTTCCCCCGGAACCCGCTCGAGAGCCTCGAGAATCAGTTCCGCCCCTCGTTCGTACCGCCCGATCAATGCTTCCCTCTCCGACATTCCTTCTCTCCTCCCGGAAGATCACCCGTCACCGGCTCGAACGAACCTTTCGTCGTTCTCCGGCAGGGCCGTTCCGGGTCCTGCCCGGGGAACGACTCCCGCATGGATAACACTTTGCAGGCCGATTCTAATCGCGATCGGGCAATCCGAAACCATCGAGCCGGTCCGCATGTCGAACTCGTAATAGAATGCGCCGACTGAAACGCTCGAGAGGTAAATCTTGAAACACAAAGATCTGATTTCCATCCACGACTACAGCGCCGATGACGTCGCCCGCGTTTTCGAAGTGGCGAAGGACATGAAACAGAGTCCCGGGAAGTACACCACTTCCCTGGCCGGAAAAAGTCTGGCCATGATCTTCGAGAAGTCGTCCACCCGAACCCGCGTCTCTTTCGAAGTCGGAATGTTCCAGCTCGGAGGTCACGCCCTCTTTCTCTCGTCGCGAGACATCCAGCTCGGTCGCGGCGAGACGATCTACGACACTGCGAAGGTCCTCTCCCGCTACATCGACGCGATCATGGCGCGAACGTTCGCGCACAAGACGGTCACCGACCTCGCCGAGTACGCGTCGGTGCCGGTGATCAACGGCCTGACGGATCTGCTCCACCCCTGTCAGGGTCTGACCGACTACTTCACTGCCACCGAAAAGCTCGGATCCCTGAAGGGACGGAAGATCGCCTGGGTCGGCGACGGAAACAACATGGCGCACTCGCTCATGTTCGGTGCCTCGAAGGTCGGAATGGACATCGCCATCGCCACTCCGAAAGGGTACGAGCCCGATCCCGCAGTCGTCGCCACGGCACAGGCCGATGCCGATTCCGCCGGAACGAAGGTGACTCTCACCAACTCCGTCGACGAGGCGGTCAGCGATGCCGACATCGTCGAGACCGACGTATGGGCGTCGATGGGTCAGGAGGGTGAGGCCGAAAAGCGCCGCCGCGATTTCGAAGGATGGCAAGTCGACGCGAAGGCGATGGCGCGGGCGAAGAAGAGCGCGATCTTCATGCACTGCCTTCCGGCGCATCGCGGAGAGGAAGTGGCGGCGGAGGTCGTCGACGGCCCGCAGTCCGTCATCTTCGATGAAGCCGAGAACCGGCTGCACGTCCAGAAGGCGGTTCTCTATCTGCTGATGAAAGATCGGAAGCGCGGAGCCTGAGACCCGATGTCCGAGACCCCGAGCCCATCAGAAGCGAGCAAGCGCGGGATTCTGGTGATCATCGTGCTGGCGATCGTGTTTCTCACGATTCTGACGCTTCTTCTGATCAGCAGCGGGAAACCGCCGGAGACGGAACAGCCGGTCGCGACGAATGAGCTGTACGTCATTCCGTTGAAACTGAAGATCCGTACCAAACCCGACCCGAAAGCCCCGGTTCTCACTACCGCCGTTCAGGGAGAGAAGATGCAACTCGTCTCGGAGGAGGGAGCCTGGGCCCGGGTCCGGAATGAGAAGGGAATCACCGGCTGGACCGAGCGGAGCTCGCTCGAAGTTCCGCAGGACCACGCGCGCCGCATTGCACGTAACGAAAGCATCCTGAAGCTTCCTCCTCTGGAGGGAGTGGTCGAGAAGGAGACGCCTCTTTATTCCGGTCCCGGCGAGTTCTACCCCGCCATCGGGAGCCTCGACCGGGGAGAGAAGGTGAGCGTCTACACCCGGGACCACGACTTCTTTGCAATCACCAGCTCGGGTCACGTTGCGTACGTCAGCGTCGACGCAGTCGACCTTTCCGCCACCGAGGGAAACGCCCGCGTGGCAGTCGCTCCCGAGACGTCGACCTCGATGGAATCGGGAATCGAGACGGAAGGAACGACCGCCGCCGAGCCGGCCGAAACCGCTCCTCCTTCCGCGGAAACGACTCCCACACCGCCCCCGGGAATGGAGCCGAACCGCTATGGCGTGTATCCCGCGGTCCCTCCCGGAGGGACGCAGCCCGAGCTTCTCGATCGGGTCATGCCCCGATACCCCTACGCGGCCCAGCGCGCGGGCATCGAAGGGACAGTCGTTCTGCGTGCGGTGATCAGGCGCGACGGAAGAGTCGACAATGTCGACATCCTTCGCGATCTCCCTTACGGCCTCGGTGAGGCCGCACGAGAAGCAGTTGGACGGTGGCGGTTCCGCCCGGCGACGTGGCAGGGAGAGCCGATCGACGTCTACTACACGGTGACCGTGAACTTCAGATTGCCGCGGTGATCGTGCAGGCTTCCGGGGGGGATTGTTGGAACTCCGCAGCTGGTTTCAGATTCTTCGATGACTCGACTCCGTTTTCCGGATACCTCGTCTGATCTGATCGGCGCACACATCTCGACCAAAGGTGGCGTGCACACCGTCTTCGGGCGAGCCGTCGAAGTGGGTGCGACGGCGGTCGCTCTCTTCACCAAGAACTCGAACCAGTGGAACGCGAAGCCTTTCACCGACGAGCACCTCCGCGTTTTCGCCGATGAACGGGCGAAGGCGCCCGCGGTCGGCGCGGTCTTCTCCCACGCGGCCTACCTGATCAACCTCGCGACCACGAATCCGGAGTTCCACCGGAAGTCGGTCGCGGCGTTGAAGGACGAGCTCACGCGCGCAGCGCAGCTCGGGCTCTTCGCCGTCGTTCTTCATCCGGGAGCACACATGGGAGCCGGAGTCGATGCCGGGATCGATCAGATCGCCCGCTCGCTCGACGACGTTCACGCGTCGATGCCGGATTGCGAGGTGGTGACGCTCCTCGAGACCTCCGCCGGGCAGGGCTCGTCGGTCGGATGCACATTCGAGGAGCTCGGACGGATGCTGCGCCTCGTCGATCATCCGTCACGCGTCGGCGTCTGTTTCGATACCTGCCACGTCTTCGCGTCGGGCTACGAGATCCGGACCCGCGACGGCTACGAGCGCACCATCGACGCGCTGACCGAGCACGTCGGGCTCGAGAACGTCGGGGCATTCCACCTGAATGACTCGAAGAAGGGGCTCTGCTCGCGTGTCGACCGCCACCATCACATCGGCGAGGGTGAGATCGGTACCGCCGCGTTCGAGCTGCTGCTCAACGATCCCCGATTCCGCGGGATTCCGAAGGTCCTGGAGACGCCGAAGGGCGATTCGAACGAGCTCGATCTGCAAAACCTCGGCGTGTTGCGATCGTTGATGAAAAGGAAGCGAAAGCGCGCGCGTTGACTGCGGCGGTCGGCGTTCAATTGCGCCGCTCGCCCCTTTCGGTCTAAAGTCTTTTCCGGATACGGAGTCTCTCGACGACGTCCTGCAGGAACGATCGAGTCGCTTCCCCGGGCCGGTGGGGATCGGCAGTGTTCGCCGAATCGCGCCGTCGCCCGAGTCCGTGCTCGAATCCTCGTCCGGCCTCAGACCAATTTCATCCTCGAAAGGTGAACGCGATGGCAGAGAAACAGATCAGGAAGTCCCCGACCGGATCCCGCATCGGTTACGAGAAGGGGAAGCTCGTCGTTCCCGACGATCCGGTCATTCCTTTCATCGAAGGGGACGGTACGGGCCGCGACATCTGGCGTGCGACTCAGTACGTGCTGGATGGGACGGCGGGGAAGGTTTACGGCGGCCGAAGGAAGATCCACTGGATCGAAGTCCTGGCGGGAGAGAAGGCATTCAATCAGACCGGGCAATGGCTTCCGCAGGAGACGCTCGACACGATCGAGCATTACCGCGTAGCGATCAAAGGCCCTCTGACGACGCCCGTCGGCGGCGGCATCCGTTCCCTGAACGTGGCGCTGCGCCAGCTCCTCGACCTTTATGCGTGCGTCCGGCCGGTGCGCTATTTCAACGGCGTTCCGTCGCCGGTGAAGGCACCCGAAAAGGTGGACATGGTCATCTTCCGCGAGAACACGGAAGACGTGTATGCCGGCGTCGAGTGGCCCGCGAACTCGCCGGAAGCGAACCGGCTGATCGAGCTGATCAACGGCGAATTCGGCAAGAAGATCCGGCCGCATTCAGGCATCGGCATCAAACCGATCTCGGAGTTCGGCTCCAAGCGTCTGGTGCGCAAAGCGATCGAGTTCGCGATCGCGAACGGCAAGCCGTCCGTGACGCTGGTGCACAAAGGAAACATCCAGAAGTTCACCGAGGGGGCGTTCAAGGAATGGGGATACGAAGTGGCGCGTGACGAATTCGGAGAGAAGACGGTCAGTGAGGCAGACGTGTGGGAGAAGCACGGCGGAAAAACGCCGGAAGGACGGGTGATGATCAAGGACCGTATCGCGGACTCGATCTTTCAGCAGGTCCTCCTCCGTCCCGAGGAGTACTCCGTTCTCGCTACGACGAACCTCAACGGCGACTACATCTCCGACGCGCTCGCGGCTCAGGTCGGCGGGCTCGGGATGGCCCCTGGATCGAACGAGTCGAACGAGCACGCGATCTTCGAGGCGACTCACGGCACCGCGCCGAAGTACGCCGACCAGGACAAGGTGAACCCCGGATCGCTGATCCTCTCCGGAGTGATGATGTTCCAGCACCTCGGGTGGACCGAGGCGGCCCGGGCGATCGAGCTGGCAATCGCGAAGACGATCGACCAGAAGCGGGTCACGTACGATCTCGAGCGGCAGATGCAGGGAGCCACGCTCCTGAAGACGTCGGAGTTCGGGAAGGCGATCGTCGAGAACGTCACCGTTCCTGCGGTAGCCTAGCTACATCATCCTGCAGACCTGACCCCCCACTGGCGGGAACGCCGGTGGGTTTTTTCGCTTCAGGGCGATTCCGGCGGAGCGTGGAGCGAGTCTAGCCCGCATTTCTCACACCATCTCTGCTGCGAAGACGGATAGCGGCCTGTCTGCTGCGTTGCGCCCTGCTTCGGCTCCTCGACATAGTCACCACTATGCCTTCGTTGCCGAAGCCGGGCGCGCCTTGCATCCAGGCCACTCTCCGCCCCCTCGCGACGAGACGGTGTGAGAAATGCGGGCTATGCCGCCATCACGAGCGTCGTCGCGATTGCGTAAAGGAGCATTCCGAAGAAGATGGAGAAGATGAACGTGACCGGTCGCAGCAGACGGCGCATCCGGAAGAGGGCGAATGTGCCGAGCGGAAGGGCGGCGAGGGCCGTGCCGAGCCCCGGACTGTAACCACCTGTCGCAGCCGCTTCGGCCACGTGGATCGATGCAGCGACGAGAAGGACCGTTCCAAACGAAGAGAGAACCCAACGGGCGCCGCCGACTTCCCAGGCCAGAATCACTCCTCCGGCGGAGAACGCGACGAAGATCGTGCTCAGGATCAGGAAATCATGCGGGGAGATCGACCTCCCCAGATGCGACGAGAGCCAGCCGGGAAGGTCCATCGCGACCTCCTCCATCGCATGGGCGGCGAATGCGGCGGGGAAAAGCCATCCCCATCGCTGCCTGACGAGCGAGCGAGGCGCAATCATCCTGATCGATGTTTGTTGGAAGTCGTACGTGGACATCGCGTGACCGCAACGGGGCGGGATCTGAATGTTAGCGTTTGCGACCCACCAAACGGGTCATGTCGCGGTGACGAAGCAGTCACGTATGTGTTCGGTCACCGTGCACCGCGCGCGCCGCGAGCGGGACTCCTGCAGAGCCGTTTTCGGGCTTCAGCTTTCGGAATCGGAGATCCCGGACTCGGACTCCCACCGGGCAGAATCGCCGGGGCGGAGAATCCCCCCCTCGAGGACCTTTGCGAACGCGCCGCCGCGCCACCCTGGAAACATCGCGGCCTGCAGTCCCTCGAGCGCCTCGTCCATCCGTTCGCACGGTTTGGTCTCGCCGGCGATCTCCAGGAGGCATTCTCCGATCCGAAGCCGCTTTCCACGTGATTCGGCGAGCGAGACCCCCTCGAGCATCAGGTTGGCCCTCCGTGCCGAAGGGTCGAGTGTCCCCTCCAGCTCTTCCATCAACGTCTCCCAGACCTCGCGCTCGATCAGCGTCACCTGCCGGCGGCCGCCCTGATCCGCGTTTCCGCGAATTCCCTCTCCCGCGACCAGAACGGCCGCGGTTGCGGGATCCATCGGTCCCCGCTTGGCGCGCTTGATCCAGATTGCGGTGAGCTTTCCCGGCATTGCGGAAGGGTAGCACGCGCTCCTGCTATTCTCACCGGTGATGAAAGTTCGAATCGTACTCGTCGAGCCTCACGAAGCAGGCAACCTCGGCGCGGCCGCGCGCGCGATGAAGAATTTCGGGATCCACGATCTGTGGATCGTCGGAACACGTCCCCAACGGATCGACCAGGTCTCGGAATGGTGGGCGCGAGGAGCCGAGGATCTCGTGAATTCCGCGCAGCGGACGCCTGAGCTGAATGAGGCGCTCGCCGGTTGTCACCTCTCGATCGCCACGACTGCAGTGAAGGAACGGCGGGTACGCGAGCACCTCACTCCTGCCGCCGCCGCGCAGCTGGCCCGCGAATCTCTCACCGAAGATCAGCGGGTTGCGATCGTCTTCGGGCGGGAGGAGCGGGGCCTGAGTGCAGGCGAGATCGCGAAATGCCAGCGGACCGCATCGATCCGCACCGACCCTTCGTTTCCGACCATGAATCTCGCGCAGTCCGTCGCGCTTTTCTGTTACGAGCTGTCGAAGGAGTTCGAGAAGGCGCCGGTCAAGCGGTCGGAGCTTGCCGCGATCGAGCTTCTGCAGCATCTCGATCTCCATGCCGGTCACGTGATGGAGGAGGCGGGCTTCTTCCACGAGCGGAACCGGACCCGGGTCTGTGCGGAGTTGAAGGCGATCGAAGGACGCGCCATGCTGACCATGCGGGAAGCGTCGCTTCTTCTCTCACTCGCCCGTCGCATCGAAGACCGTCTGGGACTGCAGCACACCCGGGGAAGCGACGGCCGCTGGGAGGTCTGAATCATCTATTATCTATTATCTATTATCTATTATCTATTATCTATTATCTGTGGCTCATATATTTGCTATAACTTGTTTGGATTAATATGCGCAGTTATAGATACAGATAACAGATAACAGATAACAGATAACAGATACTAGATCTCAGATGTCTTCGTCTGCCACGTGAGGAACCAGGGCTCGCGCTGGCCGAACCCGGTAGCGAGAGCCACCCCGACGCCGAACACCGAAGCCGCCATCCAGATGGCAGGCCCGACCACCGGGATCAGGCGGATCGCTCCGAGAATCAGCAGTCCCACCAGGACCATCGCGAGATCGCCGCGGAGGTGGCGGCGCGCTCCTGCCTCTTCGTGCGTGCGCGGACCGGCCACCAGACCGCCCACGAAATGAAAGACCGCGACCATTCCATAGATCTTGAGCGCGATGGCGAAGAGCGCGAGGGCGAGAAGGAGCGGAATCCCGACGAAGAAGGGGATCAGAACGCTGAAGAGAAGAGCGGTGAGAATGAAGCTGGTGAGTGCGACCAGCCCGAGGGTCACGACGTGGAACGGACTCGCCTTCAACTCGACCGCGGACGAACGCACCGACCGCCCCCAGAAAAGGGTGATGACCACTGCCGCGATCAGCCAGAGGAAGAGCATCGAGAGCTCGAGCGCGATCTTCAGCACGGTGAGGAACGGGCTTCCGTGCCGCAGCAGAACGGCATCTTCGGATTGCCCGCGGGCGATGTGCAGGAGCCGTCCCGGCGCGACCACGTCACCCGCGACGCGTCCTGCTTCGAGACCGTGGATCTCCCCGCCGAGGCAGACCAGGTCACCGCGAACGTGCGCGCTCTCTCCGAGTGAGACGTCTCCACCCAGTACCACCACGTCGCCGCTCACTACAGCGTCGATCATGGCGGTCCCGGCGAAGACGATCACCGAGCCGGCGACGTTCTGCGTGACGTGCATGTCTTCGTCGAAGCCGACCAGATCGCCCGATCCGGAGGTCATGCTGCCACCGACCGCCGCGCGGTCGCGTCCACTGGCCGACGGAATCACTGCCAGGGCGAGAACGATCGCGGAGAGGAGAACCACGACCGGCAGAACCGCTTTACCGATTTGTCGCATCGGCCCCCCGTGGTGCGCGCCGGAGAAGCGCGAACAGCAGTGCGTTGACGACGACGAACGCCACCAGCAACCCGACCTGTACCGCTCCCGGAGCGCTCCTCACGAGCTCCGCGATCGAGCTCGCGATCCGGAAGATCTCCGGAAGAGGAAGAGCCGAGCTGCGGAAGGCGGTGGCGAATCCGGTGAGCGGCGAGATTCCGGCGAACGCGAAGAGAGCGGCCGCGACGATCAGGATCAGGCCGGCGCCCACGACCACCAGCGCCCACGGCCGGTGTCCTGCACCTTCCCACGGAGCCACCGGAAGGCTTCCGGTGATTCGTTCGACCGGCATCCCATCGGTGTCGATGATCGTCGTGCCCGGCAGCGCGTCTTCACCCCGCTCGAACGCCTCGAACTCCGCACGACAGGCGTCGCACTCCTCCAGGTGTGTGCTCCACCTCTCGGGGTCGTTCATGAACTCCTTGCAGCGCTCGTTCTTCATACCGGTTCCAGAAATTCTCCGAGCTCGTCCTTCAGCAGATTCCGTGCACGAAAGAGCTTGTTCTTCACCGTTCCCAGCGGGAGCCGCTTCATCTCCGCGATCTCTTCATACGACAACTCGCCGAAATGCCGGAGCTGGATCAGTTCCCGGTAGTCTTCCGGGAGCCCGTCGATGGCTCGCTCGATCGCGCCTCCGAGCTCGCGGTTGTGCAGATCGCGCAACGGCGAGACTCCCTCGTCGGGGAATTCTCTCTCTTTTCCTCCCCTCTCTTCCTCTTCGCCCGGCGGGCGCGTGAGCGAGACTTCCTGAATCCCCTTCTTGCGCAACGTGTCGATGGCGCTGTTCTGTGCGATCCGGAAGATCCAGGTCGAGAACTGGTACTTCGGATCGTATCGGTCGAGCGCCATGTACACCTTCACGAAAATTTCCTGAGTCAGGTCGCACGCGTCTTCGTAACGGCGCGTGATGCGGTAGACGTAGTTGATGATCCTCTTCTCGTAGCGCCGGACCAGTTCGGAGAACCCGTCCCGGTCGCCGGCGAGAATCCGGGCCACCAGCGTACGATCGTCCACCACCTCCTCTGTTTCCATCAGCTTCGTACGGCTCCGCGCATCGAAAGTTTCCGTGCGATGATAGCAGGGGCCCGCCGGGCCCGCCGCGCCGCCGATGATCGAACTGCAGTCACTGACCAAGAGGTACGGTAACTTCACCGCGGTCGACTCGATCTCGCTCGAGGCCGCTCGGGGCGAAGTCTTCGGTTTTCTCGGACCGAACGGGGCCGGGAAGACCACCACCATCCGGATCCTGGCCGGCCTGTCGCTTCCGACCGCCGGAGTGGCCCTGGTGGGGGGAATCGACGTCGTCAGCGAACCGGAGAAAGCGAAGGCGATCACAGGATTCGTTCCCGACCGCCCGTTCCTCTACGAGAAGCTCACCGGATGGGAGCTTCTCCGCTTCGTGGCCGACCTCTATTCCGCGGAATGGAATGCGGCGCAGGCGCGCGCATCGCGACTGCTCGACTACCTCGATCTCACCGAGTGGGCTCCAGCGAGGATCGAGAATTACTCCCACGGGATGAAGCAGAAGCTCGTCCTCACCGCGGCTCTGGTGCACGATCCGAGCGTCGTCATCATCGACGAGCCGATGGTCGGCCTCGACACGTTCGCGCAGAATCAGGTGAAAAAGCTCTTGCGGACTCTCGCCTCCGAAGGGAGGACGATCTTTCTCACTACGCACACCCTCTCGGTCGCGGAAGCGGTCTGCGATCGTCTCGCGATCATCCATCGCGGAAGGATCGTGGCGACCGGCAGTCCGGGCGAGCTGAAGACGAAGGCGGGGCGTCCGGGAAGTCCTCTCGAAGACGTCTTCCTCCAGATCACGTATCCGGAAGAGACGGCGTCGTGAACATCCGTGAACTCCGCCAGCGTTACCGCCGGGAAGCGCTCCGCGAAGGCGTCAGTCCCCGTGACGTCGACCTCCTCCTCGGCGATGCCCTCGAGGTCAGCCTCGTCCATCTCGTTTCGCACGACGAGGAGACGATCGAGAACGAAGCTCTTCGACGATTCACCGGATGGATCGAGCGACGCTTCGACGGCGAGCCGCTGCAGTACATCCGCGGACGGTGCGAATTCTTCGGCCGGGAGTTCCTGGTCGACCCGCGGGTCCTGATCCCGCGCCCGGAGACGGAGATCCTCGTCGAAGCGGCGCTCGATCGCGCCCCGGCCGGGGCACGGGTTCTCGACGTCGGAACGGGGAGTGGGGAGATCGCGTTGACGCTCGCGGCCGAGCGCGCGGACCTGATCACATTCGCCTCCGATGTTTCCGTCGGCGCGCTCGCGATGGCTCGCCGGAACGCGTCGCGCATCGGCACGACCACGCGCTTCGTCGCTTCGGACGTCCTCGCCTCGATCCGCGGACGGTTCGAGCTCATCGTGTCGAACCCTCCGTACGTCAACGCCGAGGCGATCGAGAGCCTGCAGCGCGAAGTGCGGGATCACGAGCCGCGAGTGGCGCTCACTCCGGGAGGGAACGGACTGCAGGTGATCGAGAGCCTCTTCTCCGACTCGAAGGAGCACCTCCGCCCCGGCGGTTTTCTGATCATGGAGATCGGCTTCGATCAGGCTGCGGCGGTGCAGCGGCTCGCCGAGAACTGCGGCTGGCGTATCGACACGATCCTCGACGACCTCGCCGGCATCCCGCGCATCGTCGTATCATCACTGGTCGAACCGCAGTCGGACTGATCGCGGAACTTCGATCGAACGGAGGAGATCCATGTCGGAAACCGATCGATGCCTCTTCTGCCGCATCGCGAGCGGTGACATCCCTTCACGCAAGGTTTACGAGGATTCCGATGTCCTCGCGTTCGAGGACATCGACCCGAAGGCGCCGACGCACGTGCTGGTGATTCCGCGCCGTCACGTCCCCAGCCTCGATGACCTCGGACCGGAAGACAACGAGATGATGGGAAGGGTGATCTACCGCGCCTCCGCGATCGCCCGTGACCTCGGGCTCCCCTCCGAAGGTTACCGCGTGGTGATCAACAACGGCCCCGGAGCGGGACAGAGCGTGTTTCACATCCACGCGCACCTGCTCGGCGGGCGGCCGTTCTCGTGGCCTCCGGGGTGAGGCTTCCCACGCGCTCCAGCCTGGAGACGGGCCGGCACTCAGCCCCAATGGCGTCGACGTCCGATACGGTCGTTCCGCGCATGATGTGCGGACGCATGCAGAGATTTCCGGAGGCATCGAGCTGGGGAAAAGAGTTCAGAGGGTCTGCGCACGGCCACGTCTCCGACTGCGCCTGCATGTGTAGAGCTGGAAAGTGCGGCGGCCCGTGCGCCCCTACGCCAGGATCTTCGTCCGCCCCTTCGTCGCGATCCGCGCCAGAATCTCCTGCTTTGCCTCGACCAGCGATCCGATCACGAAATCTGCTCCGGTCTCGAGCGTGCGGTCGCGTCGTTTGCCGAATGCGGATCCGGCGGCCACGATGAGGGTCTCCGGCTCAGCCTGACGCAGCAGATGAACCAGGCCGCATCCTTCCTGAAGACGGGAGGGGTGCGAGCAGGTGACGAACACCGCGAGCGGAGCGGCCTCGTGGACGAACGCGATCACCTCCTCTTCTTCCAGGTCGGTGAAGAAGTCGAATCCATAGCCGTCGCTCCGCAGCAGCTGCGCGAGCATCATCGTCCCGAGCGAGATCCGCTCGCCGCCGACCGAGAACGCCACCATGCGCGGCGCGCCCGGGAGAACGTGCGCGTTCCGATCGCCGAGCCGGATGATCAGCTCACGGATGATGTCCTTGATGAAGTGGTCCTGTGCCTTCGTGATCCGCTCGCGCGAGAGCTCTTCCGCCGCGAACTCCAGTGTCGGGATGAAGAGCTGCACGAACGCCTCCTGCATCCCCTCTTCCTCTGCAAACCGGTCGACGAACGTCGCCGTGGCGATCCGGTCGCGGCTGATCAGACGGTTGTAAAAGCCGAGGTAGTCTTCCAGTGGCGCCTCGGTTGCGAAGAGAACCGAGAAGACGCTGAACGCCGGAATGAATTCGCCGATCACGGTCAGGCAGACGGTGATCGGAACCGAGAGGAGAAGGCCCACCGGTCCCCACAGCCAGCCCCAGAAGATCGTCGAGATCAGCAACGCCGTCGGTGAAACTCCGGTGCGATGCCCGATCACGAGCGGCTCGACGAACCCGGCGAGGATCTGGTCGGTCACTCCGAAGAGGGCGATCACCGCAACCGGTACGTACCAGTTCGGGAAGACTGCCAGAGAAAGAATGGTGGGAAACGCTGCGGCGAGTACTGCGCCAATGTAAGGAATGAAGCGCAGCAACCCGGCGAGAACTCCCCACAGAAGCGAGTGCGGGACACCGAAGAGGAAGAGCCCCGCGAAGATCGCCGTCCCGAAAAGGAAGTTCAGAAAGGCGAGGGTGAAGAGATAGCGGCTGATGCGATAGGTCGCTTCTCCGATCGCCTGAGTGGTCACGGTCAGATGCGCCCGGCCGGCGAGCCGCAGGAGCCGGTCTCTCAACCGCTCACGCTCCGACAGAAGAAAAAAGACGAGCACGATGACGAGGAAGGCAGACGCGAGGAGCTCGAAAGAGGGCGCAACGGCGCGGTAGCGATCTGCGATCGTCTTCCGCTCCGGGATCACCTTCACCCGGAAATCCGGCTTCTCCTGAGGCTCCGCAGTCTCGGCCAGGCGCTGGAGCGTCCGCTCGACGATGGCGAGGGATCCTCCCGAGCTCGCATGGAAGACCTTCAGTTTCTGCTCGAGGTTTCCACTGTAGGCCGCCACTTCGCGTGCGAGGGAGTTGACCTGCAGCGAGAGCGTCCAGGCCGCGACCGAAAGGAGACCCACCGCGAGAGCGATGGAAACGACGATCGCGCCGGTCTGGCGAAGAAACGATCGCTCCAGAACCCGCACCACCGGTCGCAGCAGGAACGCGAACAGCACCGCGAGCGCCACCGGGATGAACACCTGGCGTGCGACGTAGAGGATCCCGATGACGAGGATCGATCCGGTGAAGACGCGAACTGTGTTCTGTCTTCGCTCCTCGATCCTTCGGTCGCGCGGTTCGATCGGAATCGCGCCCGAGCGTTCAACGTCTCCTTCCGAATCCTCGCGTCCCAATGAAGCTCTCCTCTCCCTCTCTGCTGGTGGTGACTAGCATTGCACGAAATCGACCAGACGGGGTCAGCGGGAAGTATCGCGTCCGGCGAGTGGCAACCGTACCACCAGCTCCGCTCCACCGCCCTCCCGGTTTCGCGCTTCGACCGAGCCTTCGTATCCTTCCACAATCGCCTTGACGATCGCGAGGCCGAGTCCGCTGTGGTGATCCCCGGGTGGATGGTCGGGACGGTAGCTGAAGAAGCGGTCGAAGACGCGGGAGAGATGGCCTTCCGGGAATCCGGGACCGCGGTCGGCGACACGGACTTCCGCCTCGCCCTCTCCGGATGAGAGTGTCACCCGGACCGCAGTTCCGGGAGGTGAAAAACTCTCGGCGTTGTCGAGAAGATTGTCGAAGACCTCGGCCAGCCTATCCTCCGCTGTCTCGACGACCACGGGTCGCTCGGGCAGTTCCAGCTCGAGGGCCACACTCCGGAGGGAGCGCATCCTGAATCCATCTGTCAGATGCGAGAGGAGCTCGCCGAGGTCGACCGCCGAGCGCTCTTCGCTCGCGAGCGTCGCGTCGATCTGCGTCACACGGCGCACGGCGGAGAGAAGGTGCTCCATACGTGCGATGTCACGCTCGACCATGTCGAGGAACCGTCGGCGCTCGGCGGGATCATCGAGCTGCGCGAGCGTCTCCGTCGCGGTTCGGATCGAGGCGAGAGGATTGCGGAACTCGTGCGAGACGTCCGCCGCGAACGACTCGATGAACTCCTGATGGCTGTCGAGCCGGCGGGTAAGACGCTCCAGGGCGCGGGAGAGATCGCCGATCTCGTCGAGCTTCTTCGATCCGCGGAAGCGTCCCCTGAGCCGGCCACGCGGATCGAGGATCGCATTCGCTTCGAGACGCAGCCGGTGCAGGGGCCGGACGATCGTGGTCGCGATGAGAAGAGTGAGAACCACCGCGAGCGCAAGCGACGCGAGGAAGATGCGCAGCACTCCGAGCCGCACTTCGTAGATGTCCTGCAGAATCGGATACGTCGACTGCTCGACCAGGACTGCGCCCGTGACGCGTCCATCCTGCCGGATCGGCGTCGCGGCGTAGAGGGTGACCGAACGCTCTCCTCCGGGCGAGGTCCTCTTGGTGAAACCTTTCTTCCCGCCGAGCGCGGCCTGGATCTCGACACCGGTGAGACGACGTGCGGACTCATAGAAGTCGGCGGAAGGAAGCGGCTGCTCCGGTGGTCTGAAGAACTGGGCCGGCCAACGGAATACGAACGTCGCCGCGCGGTAGAGCCAGTTCCTTCGAGCTTCGCTCCGTCCCTCCTGCGCCGCCTCGTGTCTCCAGTTCAAGCCGTTGTCCGCGAGGACGAAACCGTCCCGGTCGACCACCCTGACGCGCATGTCCTCCAGCTTCAGGGCCTCGAGAATTCTCTGCGCGTGAACGCCGTAAAGCGACGGCTGCTCGCTCAGCTCCGCAGCGAGGAACTGACTCTCGCGGAGCATCGCCCGCTGCTCCGCGTCCTCGAGACGCTGTTCGTAGACCTGGAGGAAAAGAAGCGCGGCGAGCGGGAGAAAGACGAGGAGGAGATTGAACGCCAGAAGGCGGAGCGAGATGCGGGAGAAGAGGCGGATCCAGCGCTGCACGCGATCAGCTCCGCTCGTCGGCCCGGTAGCGGTACCCGAGCCCGTACACGGTCTCGATTCCGTCGAACGCGGGGTCGGTTTCGACGAACTTCCGGCGGATCCGTTTGATGTGGCTGTCGACGGTTCGATCCGAGACGTAATTGTCGTGGGGGTAGCCTTCGCGGGTGAGCTGCTCCCGCGTCTTGACGTGACCCGGGTGACGAACGAGCGCGCGAAGCATCATGAACTCCGTGACGGTGAGGTCGACCGGTCGTCCGTTCCACGTCACGAGGTACCGCTGCATGTCGAGCTCGAGTCGGCCGGCCTTGAGCGGCGGCTCGTCGCCGGCGCCGGGCTTCGAATCGCGAAGTCCCGCGCGACGGAAGAGCACCTTCACTCGTGCGACCAGCTCTCGGGTCGAGAACGGCTTGCAGAGGTAGTCGTCCGCGCCGAGCTCGAGCCCGAGGACGCGGTCGAGCTCCTCGTCGCGCGAGGTGAGAAAAATGATCGGAAGCGTCTCGGATGCCGCGCGAAGCTTGCGACAGAGCTCCAGTCCGTCCATACGGGGCATGATGATGTCGAGGATCACGAGATCGGGGAGCCTGGTCTGGAAATCGGACCACGCCGCCGCGCCATCCGGATACAGATTCACTTCGTAGCCGTCGCGTCGCAGTGCGTAGCCGACGCTCTCTCGGATCGTCTCTTCATCGTCGACCAGGGCAATGGTGTTCATCGCATCGATCCTCGGCCGCATCGAACCGTCAGCTCCGGCTGCCGGGTACACGCGCCGCCGGCCGAATCATGCGCGAGTCTGACGATGAGTCTCAACGGCGCGTGCGGAGTGCGTCTTCGTCCACTTCCGCTTCGGGCTTGCCTCGACGGGCGAGCAGTTTCTTCTGGCGCAGCTCGTGGACGAATCTACGAAGAGCCTCGTTGACCGTTTCGGTCTTCGTGCGCGCTCCGGAGAGCTCCTTCGCTTCGCGCAACGCCCGTTCATCGAGATTGAGGGTGGTCTTCACCATGATCTCCTCGAGTACATGGTAACGCAGGCGAGCACTGCCTAATAGCCGCATGGCTGTCGGCGGCTCGGTCCCATTGGGCACGAACTTGATCGTGGACCCCGAGGGGTGCGGATCCTCTGATCCGCCGCGGGAAGCTTGTCGAAGCCGAGGGAGACGGAGATCGAGGCGTTGCGCGGAGCGCCGGTCGAACGAGCGATTTTCGCGAGAGCGGCTTCGCCTCTGCCAGCGGCTCGGTCCCATTGGGCACGAACTTGATCGTGGCGGCAGATCGGAGGATCTGCACCCCTCGGGACTCCTGCAGGTTGAGGGGCGCGGATCCTCTGATCCGCCGCGAGGATCGTGTCGAAGGCGAGAAAAGCGGAGATCGAGGCGTTGCGCGGAGCGTCGGTCGAACGAGCGATTCGAGCGAGAGCGGCTTCGCCTCTGCCGACGACTCGGTCCCATTGCGCCCGAACGCGATTGTGGCG
This sequence comes from uncultured Acidobacteriota bacterium, assembly GCA_963741955.1. Taxonomy (GTDB): domain Bacteria; phylum Acidobacteriota; class Thermoanaerobaculia; order Gp7-AA8; family Gp7-AA8; genus CAVUKB01. Next base: position 360,198 of record CAVUKB010000006.1, on the reverse strand, counting down.
GCAGATCAGAGGATCTGCACCCCTCGGGACTCCTGCAGGTTGAGGGGTGCGGTTCCTCCGATCCGCCGCGGGAAGCTTGTCGAAGCCGAGGGAGACGGAGATCGAGGCATAGCGCGGAGCGTCGGTCGAACGAGCGATTCGAGCGAGAGCGGCTTCGCCTCTGCCAGCGACTCGGTCCCATTGCGCTCGAACGCGATTGTGGCGGCAGATCAGAGGATCTGCACCCCAGTTGTGGGGTGGCAGGGTCGTGTCGAAGGCAGCGCTCGTGCCGTTCCCTCCGCCACAATCCCGCCACTTTCTTTCCTTCGCTTTTCCACACCGCTGCCCTTCGCCTGCCTTGACGCGGACTTCCAATGGGAGAGTGAAAGGAGAAACGACCATGCGAAGCCGGTTGCATCCCGCACTGCTCACCATGATCCTCCTCGGCGCACTCGCCGCCGTGCCGGTGCTCGCCCAGGGGGAGAACGCAAATTCGACGGGCGTCACCAGGGAGGAGACTTCCAGCGGAGCCCCGATCACCATGGATCAGGTGACCCATGGAATGCTGCTTCTCCGGACCGCACATCCGGGTCTCTACCTTCCCGCGCCGACACAGCAGACCACCGTTCACATCACCGTCGAGGGGATGATCCTCCGCGCCACGGTGACTCAGAAGTTCCGCAATCCGGTCGACCAGTGCGTCGAGGGCGTCTATGTCTTCCCGCTCCCGGAAGACGCTGCGGTCGATCACCTCCGGATGATCGTGGGGGACCGGACCATCGAAGGTCAGATCCACGAGCGCGCAGAAGCGAAGCAGATCTACGAACAGGCGAAACAGGAGGGGAGGAAGGCGTCGCTCGTCGAACAGGAGCGTCCGAACATCTTCACGACCTCGATCGCGAACATGATGCCGGACGACGAAGTGGAGGTGGTGCTCGAGTACCAGCAGATCGTGACGTACGATCAGGGGACCTTCCACCTCCGCTTCCCGACCGTCGTCGCACCGCGCTACATCCCCGGGACTCCTTCGACCAGAGGTCCGGAGGGAACCGGATGGGGAGCGAACACCGGGCAGGTGCCCGATGCATCGAGGATCACCCCTCCCGTCGTTCCTCCGGGAGGAGAAAAGGTCAATCCGATCGAGCTTTCGGTCGATCTCGACGCCGGTCTTCCGGTCGACTCGATCGACAGTCCGTACCAGAAGGTCCAGTGGGTGATGACCGGCGCCGGCAGGTATCTCGTCACCCTCGCCGATGCGTCGATGGTCTCCGACCACGATTTCGAACTGACCTGGAAGCCGCGTCCCGGGAGCGAGCCGAGAGCGGCAGTCTTCTCCCAACTCACTGCGGCGAGGAGTGGCGGCTCCAGCGAGCATTTCGTCCTTCTGATGCTGGTGCCGCCACTTCAGGACGTGCCGGCGATCCGGCTCCCGAAGGAGACCGTCTTCGTGATCGACACTTCCGGTTCGATGTCCGGTACCTCGATCGAGCAGGCGCGCGCCGCGCTTCTGATGGCGCTGGACCGGCTCGGACCGCAGGACACGTTCAACGTGATCGAGTTCAACTCGACCGCACGCGCTCTCTTCGAAGAGAGCCGCGCTGCCGACCTCCGCAACGTCGACCAGGCGAAGCGGTGGGTCTCGTCGCTCCAGGCGAATGGCGGCACCGAGATGAAGGACGCCATCGAAATGGCGCTCCACGATGATGACCCGAGCGACGGCATACGCCAGGTGATCTTCATGACCGACGGCCAGGTCGGTAACGAGTCCGAGCTCTTCGACTACATCAAAGGGCATCTCGGACGTTCCCGTCTCTTCACCATCGGCATCGGCGCGGCGCCGAATTCCTGGTTCATGTCGAACGCAGCGAAGTTCGGACGCGGAACCTTCACCTACATCGGAAGCCCTCAGGAAGTCGGCTCGAAGATGACCGAGCTCTTTCAGAAACTCGAGAGTCCGGTGCTCAGCGACGTGCGGGTGCAGTTCGACGATCCCAATGCGGAAGTCTGGCCGGATCGCATGCCCGACCTCTACGCGGGTGAGCCGCTGCTGGTCGTAGCGAAGCTGAATGGCTCCGGCGGTCAGGTCTCGATCGAAGGATCGATCGGCGATCGTCCGTGGTCCCGGATCTTCACCCTGAAGGGGGGGTCGGGCGGCAGTGGACTCGATACCCTGTGGGCGCAACGGAAGATCGATTCATTGATGGACCGCGTCGGCGGGAGCGTCAGCGAGGACGTGATCCGGCCGGAAGTGGTGCAGATCGCCCTCCAGCACCACCTGGTCTCGAAGTTCACCAGTCTCGTCGCCGTAGACGTGACCCCGACCGTCTTCCACCCGGAGGCGTGCGTCAGTCGCCCGGTCCCGGTGAACCTTCCCGCAGGACAGGAGTACGAGAAGATCTTCGGCTCACTCCCGCAGACCGCGACTCCGGCGCCGCTGCTCCTGATTCTCGGGTTCATCGTCCTTTCCATCGCCGGAGGACTCCACGTCGCGTTGCGCAACGAAGAAGAACGCTTCGAAAAGCGGAAAGGAAAAGAGTCGTAGAGATTCCGGCCGCGCCGGGGAAAGGAGGAACGTCATGAGACGAAGAATCACATCCGGATCCATCGTGGTCATCGTCATCGCTCTCATCGGGTTCGCACTGGCGGGCCGCGGCGGATGGATCTTCGTCAAGGCGCGGTTCGCGCAGGTCCTGCTCGAACGTTCGTGGCAGCAGTCGCTGCGCGGAGTGCGGGACGCGCGGCCGTGGCCGTGGGCCGACACCTGGCCCATTGCCCGGCTGCGCATCCCCGGCCGGAACGTGAACTTCATCGTCCTCTCCGGTGCGAGCGGCCGCACCATGGCATTCGGGCCGGGACACATCGACGGGACCGCAATGCCCGGGGAGAGCGGCAACTGCGTGATCAGCGGGCACCGCGACACACAATTCCGGATGCTGAAAGATCTCGCGACCGGTGACCGGCTCGAGCTTCAGTCCAGCGATGGTGTGATCGGTACCTATCACGTCATCGAGACGCGCGTGGTGAACAAGAGCCACATCGAGCTGCTTCGGCAGTCCGGCCCGTCGCGCATCACTCTGATCACCTGCTATCCGTTCGACGCGCTCGTTCCCGGAGGACCGTTGCGTTACGTGGTGGTGGCATTGAAAGAAGGCGAGGCGGAAGGACGACGCATCGCGAGGAGATGAGGAGCGGAGACCGTGGGGCGCCGCGGCTTCTGCCGCGGCGGCACGGCGGAAGCCGTGCCGGCTCCTGGTGACAGCGACGAATCGCGCGGTGAGCGACACGCTCTCCCGGTCACTTCCAGCGGAGAATCGCTTCGATCTCCACCAGCAGCTCCGGCCGGCAGATCTCGCCATGGAGGAAGATGTGCCGTGTGTCCGGAGGGAACTCCGAGACGACGATTTCCCGCACGAGGGCCAGCTCTTCGGGACGGCGGAGGTAGCTCTTCACCAGCGCGCCGGCCGGCCATCGCTCGATCCGCTCGTTCGTCGCCGCGGCGAAGACCATCCGGATGTTCTCCAGGGTCTCGAGCGTCTGCATCCGGACGTCGCCCGGGTGAAGGCTTTCGTGCCCGACGACGCTCGCAGTTCCTGAAACGAAAAGCTGCGTTTCGTGGTGCCATCTTTTCTTCGTCGCGCGCGCGAAAGACGGGCTCCTGGGCCCGTACTGCCGCGGATAGTGGTACGCGCTCACCTGGCGGGGATTCTCCAGATGGATCCCCGGCGTCGTCGACGCGATGAAATAGATCACGAGGTCGCCGGCCGACGTTCCGACTCCGCTGGCAGCGGGGAGCTCGCGCTCGAAATCGTGATGCGCGGAGGCGAACCCGTCGTGGCGTCCGACGCAGAAAGCCTGGTAATTTCCTTCCGGCACGTCAGTGGAGTTGATCCGGGGAAAGTGGTTCCACATTCGGAGGAAGTGGGGATAGCCCTTCTTTTCCGTGAACCGGAGGATGTCGCGGTAGAGCTTTTCGGCCGACGCCGTCAGACGAGAGGGCTCGGCGCTCGCGGTCGCGACGCCGAAGACGACGTGCGCGTTCGCGGCGAATCGGATTTGACCTTCGCGGCCCTGGCGGACCGGTTCGCCGCTGCGCCAGACCTCGACCAGCGGCTCGCCGGCGAGAAAGGGCATCGAGACGTGTGCGTGGGGCACCCCATCGATCCGCACCGCATCATCGCCGAACGTCACGATGCCGAGCAGCGTCTCCGGCATGTCGAGCAGCCGCGGAAGCTCTCCGGCGGGGACGTAGGCGGCATCGATCGCGAGAGCGGTTGCGGCCCCGTGCGGCAGCCCCTCACGCGTCGCGGCGCTCATTTCCGGTCCTCTTTGACGCGAACCTGCATTCGTGACCTGCTGGCGAGATGCGACCTCGATGTTCGACAGGGCTCGAGCAAGAATACCGCGACGTGCTCAGACGCAGCACGCCGCCCGCCAGGTGCCGAGGTGGTCGATTTCATGACGATGAACGGCTGAACGAGCGCTCGCCGTCTATGATGCAGTCGATCCGGTGGTCCGTCCCTTCAACCCACGCCGGCGGACCCAGTCAAATCGCTGCGGCGCTCGGCCCGGCGCTGATCCCCGGGGGAGTATAGCTGATCGTGCGGGAGCCCAGAAGGTCGAGGTCGGGGACGAGAACGGCGGACGACGCGGGAGGTACGTTTCAGCTTCCTTGACATCTTCGGTCAACTCGAACAGAGCGCCGCACTGGATCGTCACCGAACCGTAACGCGTTCCAGGGTACCGATTTGCTCCTCCCCGAGCACTCCATGGTATGGACAACACGTGTCCCCGAGAGACTCTGAGGCGAACTATCGACCGCTATCTTCGTGAGTGCTTTCGGGAGGAGCGTGCCCCCCGAGTCGACGAGGTTGCCGCGAGAACGGCGCTCTCGCGATTCACGCTGAATTGCGTCTTCAAGCGACGGCATGGGCTCACCGTATCGGCATACCTCGAGCGCCGCCAGTTCGTGCGTGCTCGCCGCATGCTTCGTTGGTCCACGACGCCGACGGCCAGCATCGCTAGGTCGTGTGGATACGAGCGCATTCGTACGTTCTTCCGTGCCTTTCTTTCCGGTTCGGGTCAGTCGCCAACCTGCTATCGGTGCCTTGCCAGCGCGTCGGCCGCGCGCCCCCTCAGAGCGACATCGAAAGGTCGTCGGCTTTCGCAGTGTGCGAAGCGCACAAAATGTCATCTAGCCGAATGAAATATCCCGCGCTACATTTGAAGGTCACAAGACGAAGCTAATCCGGGCCGATCGGCCCCGGCACCGTGCGCTCAGCTTTCAAGGAGTCTGGTCAATCTGAAGGGCCGCGAGCGGTTGGCTCCGACTTCGATGTGGACCGGTCTCGTCACGCTCACCAGATCCGGTCGCACGGAAACGCATCGCTACAAAAGCAAGGGAGATTTTGATCATGACGTACATTCTTTCGGGACGAAACCTGTGCATATGGAGTAAGATTGCCGCCGTATTGCCACTGCTCCTTCTCGTCGTCGGTACGGCACGGGCGGACGGAACGGAAGAACACTTCAAACGGGCGGTACACCCGATCAAGGGCCAGTACATCGTCATCCTAGATCGGTCCATTCCTGCGTGGTCGGTGGAGGCCGTCGCGCAGCAACTGGCGGCGCAGCATGAGGGGCACGTCCGACGCACGATGGTAAGCGCCGCAAATGGCTTTTCCGTGGACATGACTGAACAGCAGGCGCGCGCGCTTTCGCGCAATCCGCAAGTGGTCGTGGTGGAGGAGAACGGCTATGTCGAACCGTCGGACTTCGTGAACACCGACGAGTGGCATCTGGACCGGATTGATCCCATCGGGCTCGACGGTAAGTACACGTTCTGTAACAAGGGCGCCGGGGTCTACGTCTACGTCGTCGATACGGGCGTGTCGAAGCATCACAACGAATTCCAGCGCCCGGACGGATCGTCAAAGGTTCTGCCTGGAGTCGCGTTTACCGATGCCTTGGATTGGTATCCTGATCCAGACAATCCAAGCTTGGGCGACGTTGGGACGAACCCGTGTGGAGACTGGACTGATTCTGAAACCGCTGGTCTAAAGTTCTTGCAGGCCAACAACGGCGGCCACGGGACGTCGATCGCCTCCTTGATCGCCGGCAACACCGTTGGCGTCTCTCCGGAGTCAAGCATCGTTCCAGTCAAGATCGGGACCTGTCCTCGCCAAAGCGGTTCAGACCTGGTAAATGTCATTATCACAACCGAGTGGGTGTGCTGGGGACTAGATTGGATCGTCAGTCCGAATAACCCTTATCGGCAGAATGGCGAAGACGCCGTCGTGAATATTAGCTTTTGGGTTCCCACTAATGATCCATTGATTAGTGCGTTCGAATACGTGGTCACGGGCGTCACCCAGGGCGGAAGCTGCGGACGGCCTGTCTGCGGACCATGGAATGGAATTACGGTTGTCACATCGGCGAATAACAAGAATCAGAGCGCTTGTGGCTACTCGCCTTCGAGAATGGCTTGGGGCAACCCGGCATATTCTTCGCACGCCATATCCGTTGGTGCAGTTCGGAATTCGGACATCCGATGGGATTGCCAGCATCCGCCCGATCCGAACCACCCTGAGAGTTGCTCACTGAACGATCCCGGTTCTAACTACGGACAGTGCGTCGACATCTATGCTCCAGGTCACAATATCCGATCAGCCAATCTCGTGGGTTCGAGCACATTCCGTGACATCGAGGATACGATGAGCGGGACCTCTTTCTCCGCGGCCATCGTAAGCGGGCTCGTTGCTCAGCTACTTGCGCACGACACGAACCTGAGTCCCGGCGACGTGTGGAACGAATTGCAGACATATTCACAAATCCTCGCCAATACCCAAGACCCGTTGCATGCGGGCGCGATCAAATTGGCACGAACGCGCCCTTGTAATTAGGGTGGAGTTTGTCATGGCCGCTCGTACAATCCTCATATCGCTCATTGTTGCTTTCATGTGGAGGGGGATCTATGCAGTCGAATCGGACACGGAGGTTGTCCTCGTGCCCGCGGTGTATTATGACGTCCCGGGAGGATTCGGCTCGAACTGGAGTTCCGTCTTGTGGGTCACGAACGGGCTGGACCGACCATTGTCGATCTATCTCGACGTGTCCGGGGAAGCCATCGAATGCGTGTCGATTCCCTGCGGCAACGCACGGTATCTGGCGCCTGGTGCATCGACGGAGATGCGTCCAGATGCTAGAGCTTGGTCGTACGCCCTGCCCGCACGCCTGCTGTACGTGAGGCGGGGCATCGCGACAAAAGTCTGGTTCTCTCTCCGTGTGCAGGACTCCTCGCGGGCGACAACTACGTGGGGAACGTCGATTCCAGTCGTGCGGGAGAGCGATCTCATTCGAGGAGAAACCTGGTTCGCCCCGATCCCGATAGCCCCGGGGTTCCGACAATCGATTCGGATCTACCGATTTACCGAGCGCTCATGCGACGATCCACGGCAGTTCACGGTGCGGTTATTCGACGCAGCCTCGGGAAGAACGATTCGAGCCCTGACCTTGCCGTGGATATGGGCGAATGGTTCGAACTGTAGCAGCGACATCGATTGGGCGTTTCCATGGTATACGGCGAATCATTCCCTGACCGCCGGCATTCCCGCCGAGACGCTGCCGGCAACCGCCGGAATTGAGGTGATCCCACCGTCCGATGACGTTCCGTATTGGGCGGTGGTGACTGTGACGAGTGACGTCACGCAGCACGTCACCGTCGTCCTTCCGGACCTCGAGTAGTACGCTCCGATGAGGGGCGTAGGAGACTGCTACGCCTTCCATCGCCGTCCGGACGCACGCGCGGCCAGACACTGGATTCGAGCTGAATGAGCTGATGCGCTTCGGACTCTCCGGTTTCACTCCATCCTGGTGGGTCAGATGCCGGGCAGAGGGAGAGCCTGCCCGGATCGCTCACTTCTCTTCCGGCGTCCAGCGAAGGACCGGCTGGCGCTCGCGGTCGCGACGCCGAAGACGACGTGCGCGTTCGCGGCGAATCGGATTTGACCCTCGCGGCCCTGGCGGATCGGCTCGCCGCTGCGCCAGACCTCGACCAGCGGTTCGCCGGCGAGAAAGGGCATCGAGACGTGTGCGTGAGGCACCCCATCGATCCGCACCGCATCATCGCCGAACGTCACGATGCCGAGCAGCGTCTCCGGCATGTCGAGCAGCCGCGGAAGCTCTCCGGCGGGGACGTAGGCGGCATTGTCAATGAAGAATGAAAAGTTGACCACCCTGAAGAGTGAAAAGTTGACCAGGGGGGTCGGGCGGGGGGTCTTGGACGCAAGTAGGATGACCTCCTTTCTTCAGGCTGGCTGATCCGCCGAGGCGGGTTGAGTGGTGGTGAGGAGTTTGTCTCGAAGCCTGTAGCTGTTGCCTCGGATCGAGAGGACGTAGGAGTGGTGGAGGATACGGTCGAGGATGGCAGTAGCGAGGGCGAGCTCGCCGAAGACCTCGGGCCATTCGTTGATGGCCTTGTTCGAGGTCAGGATCATGCTCGAGCGCTCGTAACGGCTGGCGACGACCTGGAACAGGTAATTCGCCTCGATCCGGTTGAGTGTCAGGTAGCCGACTTCGTCGACCACCAGGAGCTGGTATTTGGTCGAGTAGGTACGAAGCTTCCGGGGGAGCTTGCCGGCGCGGTCCGCAGCGGCGAGTTTTCGGATCATCTCATCGAGGGTGGTGAAGTAGACGGAGTAGCCGTTCTGGCAGGCCTGGACGGCGAGGGCGATGGCCAGGTGGGTCTTGCCGACACCGGGTGGGCCGAGCAGAAGTACGTTCTCCTTTCTTGCGAGGAAGCCGAGCGAAGCGAGATCGAGCACCCGAGCGCGGTCGAGAGAAGGCTGGAAGGCGAAGTCGAACCCGTCCAGAGTCTTGAGGAAGGGGAACCCGGCGAGCTTCAGAGAGCTGCGCACCCGACGCTCTTCGCGTGCGACAATCTCCTCTTCGAAGAGCCGGTCGAGAGTCTCGGCGTGTCCCCACGACTCTTTCTCTGCGACGGATAGCAGAGACGAGAGCGTTTCTTTAAGACGCCATAGCCCGAGCTTCTCGACATGATCGAGGAGCCGGTTGAAGGTCGGTTCGCTCATCGCCCACCTCCGTCGACCAACGCTGCATAGTCTTCGATCGGCCGATTCTCGACCGTAACTCGCGGCCATACCACCAGAGTCGGAACTGGAGGCGGCGGTGAAACCGGTTCGGGCTTCGGCTTTCGGAGCCGATCCCAGCGCGGACGGCGGAGCACCGCCACGTGCTCCTCGAGAACCCTCCTCTGACCTTTGGGGATCACTGGATGCACGGCGACCGATTCGTCGAGATGAACGATCTCGATCACGTCTCCGGCGGGTGCGGCTTTGACGATCACTCGCGCACCTGCGAGTCGTGCCGGGACGGAGTAGTAGGCCCCGCGGTACGAGACGGTGCAGTCGCGCAGCACGCGCCGCGGTTCGGCGAGGCGGACGTCGAAAGCCAGGGCGGGAAGCTCGATCAGAAATCCGCGTTCCCGTTCGAAACGCTCGGCCGGCGTCTGTCCGGTCGACGAACAGATCTTCGCCGCATGCTGCTCGTCATCCATGGTGACGAACGATTGGAGCTCGTCGATCGAGTTCCAGGTGCGATCCAGAACACCCACGTCGATCAGATCACGGAAGCTCCGTTCGACCTTTCCCTTCCGCTCGGGCTTGTACGGCAGAGCCGGTGCCGGAGACGTTCCGTAATGACGGCAGAACTCGACGAAGGAAGGGTTGAGCTCCAGGTGCGGTCGGGGGTGGATCACCGCGGCCTTGAAGTTATCGAAGACCAGTCGGGCCGGCGTGCCGCCCGCCTGCTCGAACGTGGTGCGGAGGTTCTCGAGAACCATCGGCAGCGTGGTCGTCGTCACCACGAATGTGAAGCGGCGCCGCGAGTAGCCGTAGACCAGCCGGAAGAACCTGATCTTTTGTTCCGGGTTGCTCGGGATCAACCCGAGAGCCGGTCCTTTCCAATCGAACTGTCCTTCCTCACCCGGGTCGGTCTCGAGCCGTACGCACGCGGACCTGCGGGCCTGTTCGGCGCGGCGGAAAGCGCGGGTCCAGACTTTGACTGCTTCGTAGTGTCCGGTATAGCCCTTCGCCACAATCTCTTCATAGAGTCGCGTCGCGCGAATGTGCGGCCGTTCCCGGGCCAGCCGTTCGAGATCGTCCACGAACGGGTCGATCTTCCGCGGCCGCGGAGGCCGCTTTCGATACCGCTCCGGGACGGTCTGCTGCAGTGTCTTTCGCACCACCTGACGGGAGATCCCGAGAGTCCGGGCGATCGCCCGGATCCCCATTCCCTGGCGGTTGAGTTCTCGGATGTTCATCCACTGCTCCTGTTCGATCACCTGATTCCTCCGCCCTCCGGCTCGCTCCGCTCGCCTCCGGACGGAGGAATCATCACCCAGCACGGTCGCCCGTGCCTCTCTCCCCGGCGGAGCCCCTTCCCCTCAGGTGGTCAACTTTTACTTCTTCGCAGTGGGTCACTTTTACATCTTCATCGACAGGCATCGATCGCGAGAGCGGTTGCGGCCCCGTGCGGCAGCCCCTCACGCGTCGCGGCCCTCATTTCCGGTCCTCTCTGACGCGAACATGCATTCGTGACCTGCTGGCGAGATGCGACCTCGATGTTCGACAGGGCTCGAGCAAGAATACCGCGACGTGCTCAGACGCAGCACGCCGCCCGCCAGGTGCCGAGGTGGTCGATTTCATGACGATGAACGGCTGAACGAGCGCTCGCCGTCTATGATGCAGTCGATCCGGTGGTCCGTTCCTTCAACCCACGCCGGCGGACCCAGTCAAATCGCTGCGGCGCTCGGCCCGGCGCTGATCCCCGGGGGAGTATAGCTGATCGTGCGGGAGCCCAGAAGGTCGAGGTCGGGGACGAGAACGGCGGACGACGCGGGAGGTACGTTTCAGCTTCCTTGACATCTTCGGTCAACTCGAACAGAGCGCCGCACTGGATCGTCACCGAACCGTAACGCGTTCCAGGGTACCGATTTGCTCCTCCCCGAGCACTCCATGGTATGGACAACACGTGTCCCCGAGAGACTCTGAGGCGAACTATCGACCGCTATCTTCGTGAGTGCTTTCGGGAGGAGCGTGCCCCCCGAGTCGACGAGGTTGCCGCGAGAACGGCGCTCTCGCGATTCACGCTGAATCGCGTCTTCAAGCGACGTCATGGGCTCACCGTATCGGGATACCTCAAGCGCCGCCAGTTCGTGCGTGCTCGCCGCATGCTTCGTTGGTCCACGACGCCGACGGCCAGCATCGCTAGGTCGTGTGGATACGAGCGCATTCGTACGTTCTTCCGTGCCTTTCTTTCCGGTTCGGGTCAGTCGCCAACCTGCTATCGGTGCCTTGCCAGCGCGTCGGCCGCGCGCCCCCTCAGAGCGACATCGAAATGTCGTCGGCTTTCGCAGTGTGCGAAGCGCACAAAATGTCATCTAGCCGAATGAAATATCCCGCGCTACATTAATTGTCGGAGGGATTCAGCTTCCGCGACAGCGATCGTTCAACGCTCCGAATGGTGACATGTCGCTACCGCTTGCGGAATTCTTCAACGTCGCACGAGGCTCGAACGCTGGCGTGAAACTGATCATCCACGTGCGCTCTTGAATCACCATCACAAAGGAGGAAAGGCCCCGATGAAGGTCTTGATTGTTCCGGCACTGCTGTTATCGCTGGCATTACCCGCGTTCGCCGGAGATCTCGTACACCACACCCTTTCTGTCCCCGGCAGCTACGTCGTCATGCTGAAGGACGATGTTCCATTTCCTCCGGCGTTGATTGCACAGCGGCACGGTATCCGACCGAGTCTTGTATACAACTCTGTCCTGAAGGGGTTCGCATTTTCTGGAACGCAGGCGGCCGCGAACGCCTTGGCCAATGATCCATTTGTTCTATCGGTGCATGAGAACAGTGTCATTCAGATTTCCTCCGGAGGGGAGCTTAACCCCTATTCGCCCGGAGATTCCCGGGCAAGCCTATAGGGAAAGGATCGCGTGGACCAGCCCAACCCTGGAGCGCCTCGCACCGATCATTTCTTCTACTACTGCTCGTCGGCGAGCAACGTGCGAGCTTATGTGGTCGATACCGGAGTCAGACCAGACCACCCCGAATTCGCCACGGATACCGGTGGTACTCGGGTGCTGGCGGCGACAGATCTGAGCATGCCTGTGATCTATTCGGGCACTTGTTGGGACGGCATTATCACGCTTAACCTGAAGTTCCCGGGGGTTTTCGCAGAGAAGTGCTGTGTTTTCTTGAAGATGACCTCGATTTGTATGCAAGAATGTAGCCATGTAAGTGTGATTACTGCATTGACAGGTGTGAATAGTACTGGCATACTGTGGCCATGCACATCGACATCGTGCCGAACCGCAACTCGGCCCCGGCCGTCCTGCTGCGCGAGTCCTACCGGGTGGGGGCCAAGGTCCGAAAACGCACGCTGGCCAATCTCTCGGCCCTGCCGGCCGATCAGATCGACGCGATTCGCAGAATCTTGAAGGGCGAGAGGCTCGCCCCGATCGCCGAGCTGTTCGAGATCATTCGATCGGTCCATCACGGTCATGTCGAAGCCGTCCAGATCGCAATCAAGCAACTCGGCTTCGCTTCGCTCGTTGCATCTCGCTCGTGCCGCGAGCGTGATCTGGTCCTCGCCATGGTGGCGGCTCGTATCCTTGCCCCGCGCAGCAAGCTCAGCACCGTGCGGTCATGGCACACCTCGACGATTCCCGAAGTCTTCGGTGTCACCGATGCCGATGAAGACGACCTCTATGGCGCGCTCGATTGGCTGCTTGGCCGACAAGACGCAATCGAAAAGAAACTCGCAGCGAGACATCTGCCCAAGGGCGGTCTGGTCCTGTACGACCTGAGCTCGAGCTATTTCGAGGGAGAGAGCTGCCCGCTCGCCATGCGCGGCCACAACCGGGATGGCAAGAAGGGCAAGCTTCAGGTCAACTACGGACTGCTGACCGACCGCCGTGGGTGCCCCGTAGCAGTGAGTGTCTTCGATGGCAACACCAGTGACCCCAGGACATTGATGCCTCAGGTCGAGAAACTACAGAAGACCTTCACGATCGAGAAGTTTGTTCTCGTTGGCGATCGCGGCATGATCTCGCAGAAGCAAATCGATGATCTCCGTCAGCGAGACGGCATTGATTGGATTACGGCCCTCAGGAGCGTGACGATTCAAAAGCTCGTTGACGCCGGTCATATCCAGCTCGGGCTGTTCGACACGCGCAATCTTTTCGAGATGACCCATCCCGATTTCCCGGGCGAGCGACTGGTGGCCTGTCGCAATGCGGATCTGGCCCGGTTGCGCGCGCACAAACGCGAGTCGCTCCTCGAGGCTACGCTCAAGGAATTGGAGAAAGTGCGAGGGATGGTCTCGCACGGCAAGCTCCAAGGAAAGGACGTCATTGGCGTACGCGTCGGCAAGGTGATCGACAAGTACAAGGTCGCCAAACACATTGTCCTGGACATTCGCGATGACGGGCTTGACTTCCACATCGACGCGGACAAGGTGGCGCGCGAGGCTTCCCTCGATGGGCTCTATGTCGTAAGGACCAGCGTGGCCGCCGAGACTCTTGGCACCGACGACGTCGTGCGCAGTTACAAGCTGCTCAGTCAGGTCGAGCGGGCCTTTCGCTCACTGAAGACTGTCGATCTCCAGGTGCGGCCCATCCGCCACCGGCTCGAGGAGCGCGTCAAGGCTCACATCTTCCTCTGCATGCTGGCCTACTACGTGGCCTGGCACATGATGGAAGCCTGGCGCCCACTGCTTTTCTCCGACGAGGACCAGCAGGCAAAAACGAGCCGTGATCCCGTTGCTCCCGCAAAACGATCAGCGAAAGCGCTCGATAAGATCCATTCGAAGGTACTCGACGACGGCACTCCCGCCCACAGCTTTCAGACCCTGCTCGCAGACCTGAGCACCATCGTCCGCAACACCGCTCGCCGTCCGGGCGCATCCAACGACGAGTCCACCTTCGACCTCGTCACCACCCCAGGCCTAACTCAACAGCGCGCCTTCGATCTGCTCAAGTCCATCCACTTGTAGACAGAAGCCTGCACGCATATTCCTGCCTATCTCCCTGAATTTACAGCGGATCCTTGCCTATAGCCCCAGGGAACTTCAGCTTAACGGCTCGCATGGAACCGGCGTGGCCTCGATTCCAGGGGGCAACACCCTGGGCGTTGCCCCGGACGTTACTGTCGTGGACACGAAGGCTTTCAACTGCGGCGGGTCGTCGAGCTCCGCTAACGTGGTCGCTGCTTTGAATTGGATCCTGGACGACGCGACAGCCAATCCCACCAAGTCGGCCGTCGTAAATCTCAGCTTCGCGTTTCCTACCGAAGCGTCGTGTCATTGGGTCTGCTTGCCGGGTCCGATGAATCGTGCGGTAAACACCCTCGTATCAAACGGAATCATGGTAGTGGCGGCGGCCGGCAATTTCCAGGACAACACTGCAAACTGGGATCCCGCGAGTTCCCCCGATGCTATCACCGTGGCAGGATCCGCAAGGGATTCTGATACCAGGGTCTATTTCTCAAATTGGGGCGATAACACAGACATTTACGCGCCGGCGCAGAACATGGAGTCGGCATTCGCAAGCGTGCATCCGTGGGCCCTGTATCGTAGTCAGGCGTCGCCGTGCTTCGATGGCTCCACGTGGACCGATACTGGTAATTGCGTCTCGGGAACCTCTTTCGCCGCGCCGCTCGTCGCCGGTGTCGTGGCTCGGTACTTGCACGCCCATCACGGCGCTTCTCGCAGCGCGGTGATGTCCTTCCTCACGTCCGAAGGTTCTACTGGAAATGGTGTGACGATCGATGGTCTGCCATTGCTAAACTTGAGTGACTGCCCATGATGCGCATCAAATACCTGCTATTTTTGGATCTCCTAACAGGTGTGTAGCAGAGTTCATAGGCCGAGAGGATGGAATGCGATTGCTGACGTACAGAGGAACGCCATTGCGATCAGAGCTTCCGCGGTGTGAAAGCCGAAAGCGCGGTGACTGAGCATTCGGATCTTGTTGTTGCAGCCTTCAGCAACTGCATTCGTGAGTCGATACTCGAAGTAACGGCGGATGCCAGGCCATTTCGCCGCGACGGTTCGCGCGAAGCGAACGAGGGGTTGAATGCGGCTATGAACCGCGGACTGATACCAGCGCTTGAACCGTCGATCAGCTTGGCGGACGGACGAGGAGTCATAGATGTCCTGAAAGGATTCCTTGACCAGGTAACTGCGAAAGAGGGTGTGATTCATCCGCGCGAGCTCCGAGAGTTTCGCCTCCTCGGCATCACGCAGGTTCCAGGGGTTCTTCAGGAGGACGAACCGAGTGGATTTGAGAGCGGAGCGCTCCTCGCCGGTGGCCTTTCGCATCTCGTCCCGCCTCACCTGATCGATCGCATTCCCGAGGAGTTGGACCACGTGGAACCGATCGAAAACGACTTCGGCGTTCGGCAGTCGGTCGCGAACAGCTTTCTCGAAGGCCGCGCTCATGTCGATGCTCACCAGACGGATTCGCGCGCAGCGCTCGGGGCCGAGCAGATCGAACAGCCCGTCGAGAACCTCTGCACTTTTACCCTTCGCCGCCCAGATCATCTGCCCGGTCTCGTGGTTCGTGACCACGGTCATGAACTTCTTCGGCCGCCCCCAGCAGATCTCGTCGATGCCGATCCGGGTCAGATTCTCGAGCGCGTTCGGGTCGCGTTTTTCGGCAACCACTCGAGCGGCGATCCGTCCGGCCGTGAGCCAGCTGACCTTGAAGTACGCCGAGACCGCGGTTTGATTGGATCGCTGCAGAAACCAGGCAAGCTCGTCTTCGAACGCGCGGGTGAACATCGAACCAGGCCGTGCCCACGGAACCGCGGCCGTTCGCACCCCGCAGCGGCGGCAACGCACCCGCGGCAGATCCGCCCGCAGCATCACCCGGCATCCCCAGAGGCCGAGATGACGCCATTCGCGATGCTTCATCACCGTTCCGTGAAGCTCGGGAGCAACCCGTCCGCACCCTCCGCACCGCGGACGTCTCCACGTTGGACTCACGTCGAGATAGAGACTCCGAGCTTCGAACCGAACCCCGCGAACCGTTACGTTTGCCATGTTGAGCAACTTCCGGAACAATGTCGTCAGGCGCACCGTGCCTGTCCTCCCCGTGTCTTGGTTTCATCGACTACAGACTACGGGAAATGGGCAGCACGGTTCGCCGATTCCAACCTGCTATCGCTGCTTCGATCTTCACCTCTCCACGAGCAGCGACTTTCGGGGCTCCTTCAGATCCTTCCGCGACGGCGGGGCAAGTTGTGGGAACGGCGGAAAACGCGGCGGCCGGGTGGCGGCGTTTTCCGCGGTTTCCACAACTTCGCTTTCCGAACGCTTCGGCGAACACCGACTTGCTCCTCGAAAACAGCCGCGTCGCCGTTCCTGCATGCCTCCGACAATCATTCCGCACCTACACACCTGTTAGGAGAACCCTATTTTTCACGTACTTCCTGACTGCCGGGTGGGTCGCTGCGCAAGAGCCGCAGTTCGAGCGCGTACTGGTGCCCGTGGTGGCGTTCGATACTGAGGGTGCGTATGGCAGTATGTGGGAGACCGAGTTGGTCGTGCTGAACGACGGGGACGTACCGCTGATCGTAGATCAGGCTCCAACTGAGGTCTGCCAGATTCTCTGCCCGTCGAAAGAAGTGCCGCCGCACAGCGTGGCACATGAAGCGGAAGTCCTCAGGCCGTCGGAAAATCAGGGTGCGTTTCTCTATCTGCAGAAGCCTTGGGAGGCGTTGCATTTGCAGCTGCGCGCATTCGAGCGATTGGACGGGTGGGGAAACATCATCCCCGTGGTTGGGGAATCGGCCTTCCGATCGGTCCAGCGGATGCTGAACGTGCCGACCGCCGACCGCTATCGGGTGAGAATTCGAGTTTACGACTTCGAAGGAGGCGAACAGATTCCTGTGGCGGTGAGGGTTCTCTCATTCGAGGGAGATGTGTTGGCTGAGGCCGCGATCTGGCTGAGCGCCAGCCACGGACGAAGCGATCAGCATGACCCTGGATTCCCGCCGTACCCTGCAGACGGATTCGTGATGCTGAACGAGATCACCACGGGGGCCCTTCCCGACCAGGTATGGGTGGAGGTCTCCGCGCATCAGCCGATCTGGGCATTCGTTTCGGTCACTGACAACGTGACGCAGCGTGCTACGGTCATCACCCCGGACCAGACGCACTAAAGCCGGGCCGAATGCTCGGTTTCCGCGGGCTAGGAGTCTGCGCGGTAGAAACTGTCCTACTGCGAAAGCGGATCAGCGGTCCAAATCGGTCCGGATTTTCGGCGAGTAGCCACCGCTACGCACCTCAAATCCGAACGAATTTGGCCTCGCTGCTCCGCTCTCTCGCTACGGACGTTTCTACCGCGCAGACTCCTAGGGCGCTCGAGAAATCCGCCCCGGCCCGCGCTCACTTCCGTTCCGGAGTCCAGCGAAGCACCGGCTGGCGTGCCGCGCGAGCCTCGTCGAGACGGCGCACCGGGGTGGTGTGCGGCGCCGAGCGCACCAGCTCGGGCGTCTCCTCCGCTTCTCGGGCGATCTCGATCATCGCGTCGCAGAACGCGTCGAGCTCTCCCTTCGGCTCCGTCTCGGTCGGCTCGATCATCAGCGCGCCCGCCACGATCAGCGGGAAATAGATCGTCGGCGGATGGAATCCGTAGTCCATCAGCCGCTTCGCGATGTCGAGCGTGTGAACGTCGTGCGCGAGCTGGCGTTTGTCGTTGAAGACCACTTCGTGCAGCGTCGGCGCGTCGTACGGAAGGTTGTAGTGCCCGGCGAGACGCGCCCGGATGTAGTTGGCGTTCAGCACCGCGATCTCCGCCACCCGCCGGAGGCCGCTCGCTCCCATACTCCGGATGTACGTGAGAGCCCGCACCAGAACACCGAAGTTGCCGTTGAAGGCACGCACCCGGCCGATCGACTGCGGATGATCGTCGTCGAGGAAGAACGTTCCGTCTTCGCGGCGCTCGATGGTCGGCGTGGGGAGGAACGGCACCAGCCGCTCCGAAACTCCGACCGGCCCCGCCCCGGGTCCTCCGCCGCCATGCGGCGTGGAGAACGTCTTGTGGAGATTCGAGTGAATGACGTCGATCCCCATGTCCCCCGGCCGCGCGATACCGACGAACGAGTTGAGGTTCGCGCCGTCGCAGTAGAGATAGGCCCCCTTCGCGTGGAGGATGTCGGCGATCTGACGGATCTGGCTCTCGAAGACGCCGAGCGTGTTCGGCACCGTGATCATCAGTGCCGCAACGTCCTCGGTCACTTCCTTCTCCAGAAGGTCGAGATCGAGCGTGCCGCGGGCATTCGACTTCAGCTCCTTCACCGTGTAGCCGGCGAAGTGCGCCGAGGCCGGATTCGTGCCGTGCGCCGAATCGGGGATCAGGATGTACTTCCGCGGATTTCCGGTCGCGGCGAGCGCCTTGTGGATCATCAGGATTCCGGTCAGCTCACCGTGCGCGCCGGCGACCGGCTGAAGCGTGACCCGCGGCATCCCCAGGATCTCCGCGAGCGCCTGCTCCAGCGCCCAGAGGAGCTCGAGATTCCCCTGGACCTGATGTTCGAGCTGCAGCGGATGTGATGCCGCGAAGCCTGCAATCCGTGCGATCTCTTCGTTGATCCGCGGGTTGTGCTTCATGGTGCAGGAGCCGAGCGGATAGAGTCCCGCGTCGATCGAAACGTTCAATTTCGAGAGGCGGGTGAAATGACGGATCACGTCGACTTCCGACACTTCGCACTCTCCCTCCAGCTCTCCGCGGAGGAGGCCTTTGGGAAGAAGCGATTCCAGCCCGCTCTCCGGGACGTCGAGATCAGGGAGCCGGTAGGCGCGACGTCCGCCGCGCGACTCCTCGAAGATCAGCGACTCCCGCGAGGAAGACTGTCTGGCTGCGGTTTTCTCGACCGGAATCATCGTTTCTGCAGTCATTCCTTACCCCTCATCCCGCTACCGACGCGAGTGCGCCGGCGAATTCGTCGAGTTGCTCGCGGGTGTGGAGCTCGTTCACCGCGATCAGGAGCGAGTCGTCCATTCCCTGGTAGAAGCGGCCGAGCGCCACGCCGCCCAGAATGTTGCGTTCTTCGAGATCCCGAAGGACCGCGGCTGCGGGGCGCTTCGTCCGCACCGTGAATTCGTCGTAGACCGGGCCGCTGAACGGAAGCTCGACCTTTCCGGATTCGCGCAGCTTTCCGATCAGATATGCCGTCTTCTGAAGACAGTGGGTCGCGACCTCGCGCAGCCCGTCCTTCCCCATCAGTGAGAGGTACATGTTCGCAGCGAGCGCGATCAGCGCCTCGTTGGTGCAGATGTTCGACGTCGCCTTTCCGCGGCGGATGTGCTGCTCACGCGTCGCGAGCGTCAGCACGTATGCGCGGCGGCCGTCGACGTCCACCGTCTCGCCGACCAGACGACCCGGCATGTGACGTTTGAGCTCTTCGCGCACCACCATGAATCCGACGTAAGGGCCGCCGTACTGCGTCGCGATCCCCCACGCCTGCCCTTCACCGAGCGCGACGTCGAACCGATGTGCCCCCGGAGGGCTCACGATTCCGAGCGACGTCGCCTCCGTGATCACCGCAATCTTCACCGCACGCGAGCGATCGGCGATCGTCCCGACCGCGTCGTAATGCTCGAGGACACCGAAGAAGTTCGGCGACTGCACCGCAACCGCGAACGTGTTCTCGTCCACTGCCTTCCCGAGCGCGTCGAGATCGATCCGCCCATCCGTTCCCCAGCCGACTTCGACCAGTTCGATGCCGAGGTTCTGCACGTAGGTGCGGAGCGTCTCGCGATATTCGGGATGGATGGAACCGGCGATCACGACTTTCGTGCGCGTTTTCCCGACCCGTTCCGCGAGGAGGACTCCTTCGACCAGCGCGGTCGATCCGTCGTACATCGAGGCATTCGCGACGTCGAGACCGGTCAGCAGGCACTGGTGGGTCTGGTACTCGAAGATCGACTGGAGCGTCCCCTGGGAGACTTCCGGCTGGTACGGAGTGTACGAGGTGAGAAACTCCGCACGCAGGAGGAGCTGGTCGATGCACGCCGGTTGATAGTGCGTGTATGCCCCGGCACCCATGAACGAGAGCGCCGTACGCGAGGTGCGATTCCGCTCCGCCAGTGCACCGAACCACCGCCGCACTTCGATCTCCGACCACGGTTCCGGAAGATCGAGAAGTCCTTTGTGTCTGATCGATTCGGGGATGCTGTCGAAGAGGCGGTCGATCGAGTCGACGCCGATCACCTCGAGCATCTCGCGAACATCCTCGGAGGCATTGGGGATGTAGCGCATCGAGACCTTGTCCACGGAGAGCTCCTCTCGGGGAATGACCGCTTCGGGGAGTCGAAGCGGAACGGTGAAAATGATACGTAATTAATGATTCTGAGATCTGAAGTAGATAACCAGTTTCCTTAATGCATCAACAACCGGACGCGATCGCGGGCCCGAACGGCGTGACGTCGTTCTGCCGGAGCCGTCGTGCCCGCCGGCGCTCTCCGCCAGATTCAGCGGAACCGCGTCAAAAGCCGCACTCGGCGCAGGGCACGTCTCGATCTCCGGGTTCCGCAATGCCGAACCCGCAGGGGGGAAGCGGCATTCCGGCTCGCTCTGGAGCCAAGCGGGCTAGTGATTCGATTCCTTCTCGACGTACTCGTCGTACTCTTCGGCGTCCATCAGGTCGTCGGCCTCATCCGCCTTCGACATCCGGATCTTGACCATCCAGCCGTCACCATAGGGATCGGTGTTGACCAGATCGGGCTTATCGGCGAGACGCTCATTGACCTCGATCACCTCTCCGGAGACGGGCGAGAAGAGCTCGGAGACGGCCTTGACCGACTCGATGCTCCCGAGCTCGTCGCCGGATTCGAGCTCGGAACCGACCTGCGGCACGTCGACGTACACGACGTCGCCGAGCTCTTTCTGGGCGTAATCACTGATGCCGATGGTCGCGATGTCGCCTTCGACGTGAATGTACTCGTGGCTCTTGGCGTAACGGTTGTCGCGCGGAGTCGCCATGGATTCGCTGCTCCTTCTTTTCGAACTTACCTGGCTCGTTTGTAAAAAGGGGTGGGGACGACGCGGGCCTTCGCTTCCTTACCCCGGATCAGAATCGAAAACTCGGTCCCGATCTCCGTCTTGTCGACTGGAAGATATGCGAGTCCGATCGCCTTTTTCAACGTCGGCGAGTGGGTTCCGCTGGTCACCACGCCGGTCTCGTGGCCGCCGTCGACCACCGGATAGCCATGGCGGCCGATTCCCCGGTCGACCATCTCGAATGCGGCGAGCTTCCGCTTCACGCCTTCGGCGCTCTCCCGCTCGAGGACCTCTCGGCCGATGAAGTCGCCCTTGTCGAGCTTCACGATCCACCCGAGGTCCGCTTCGAGCGGAGTGGTGGTGTGGTCCATGTCGTTGCCGTAGAGGTGCATCCGGGCTTCGAGACGGAGGGTGTCGCGAGCGCCGAGACCGCAAGGGACGACTCCGTCGGCCTTCCCTCCTTCGAGGATTTTCCGGGCGATCCGGATGGCGTGCTCGGGGGCGACGTACACTTCGAATCCGTCCTCCCCGGTGTAGCCGGTGCGGGAGACGATCGCGTCGATTCCGTCGACCTTTCCGAGGGCGAAACGGTAGTACTTCATGGATGCGAGGTCGACGTCCGTGAGAGGAGTCAGGATCTTCTCCGCGAGTGGTCCCTGCAGAGCGAGCTGCGCGTAGTCGGCGCTCCGGTTCACTACCTCCACGTCGAACTTCTTCGCCGTCTCGGCGAGACTCTCGAAGTCCTTTTCGGTATTCGCCGCATTGACCACCAGAAGGTAGTCGTTCTCTCCGCGGCGGTAGATCAGGATGTCGTCGACGAATCCGGCGTTCGGATAGAGAACCGCGTTGTACTGGCAGCGGCCGTCGGCGAGTTTCGAGACGTCGTTGCAGGTGGCGAACTGCAGAAACGCCAGGGCATCTTTGCCGCGCACGTCGATCTCTCCCATGTGCGAGACGTCGAACAGCCCCGCGCGCTCGCGAACCGCGGTGTGCTCGTCGATGATGCTGGTGAACTGCACCGGGAGCTCCCATCCGCCGAAGTCGACCATCTTTCCGCCGAGCTCGTGCTCGAGGCTGTAGAGCGGCGTGCGTTTGAGGGAAATCCCGGGTGTGGAATCGGACATAGAGCAGAACCTCCAGCCGGAGCCTAATAACACGGATCGCGGCGCGGGGGAAGGGCGGAGCGCACACGCCGGCCTGACCGGACCGATGCCGCTCAGGACCGTTTGACGCAGTCCTCCAGTCCGTGCTGCACGGCGTAGAGCATCACCTGGGCATTGTTTCGCAACCCCATCTTCCGCAGGATCCGGCCCCGATGGGTGCTCACGGTCTTCACACTGAGGGCGAGCATCTCGCCGATCTCGCCGACGGTCCGGCCGGAGGCGATCAGACAGAGAATCTGGAACTCCCGTTTCGAGAGCCGTTCGTGCGGCTTCTTCTGTCCGGCTCCACCCGCGAGCTCGAACGCGAGCTTCTCGGCGATCACCGGTGAGAGGAACTTCCCGTCGCTCGCAACCGTGCGAATCGCTTCGACGAGCTGCTCGGGGGCCGACTCCTTCAGGACGTATCCGGACGCGCCGAGGCGGAGGGCCCGGAGTGCGTACTGCTCTTCCGCATGCATGCTGAGGATGAGAACCGGGAGGTCGGGGTACTCGAGCTTGACCTGCTGCAGGAGCTCGAGTCCGGAGCGGTCGGGAAGGGAGATGTCGAGAACGATCACGTCCCATCGACTGCCGTGGAGCCGATCGAGCGCTTCAGCAGCAGTCGAAGCTTCGCCTTCCACCCTTATCCCGTCTTCTCCCTCCAGGATCTGACGCAGTCCCCGCCGGACAATGGCGTGGTCATCAGCGATCAGGACCCGAATGGTCCCGGCGCTGTCCGGCGTCAGCCGGCCTGGCGGGGATGGTGGCGATGATCTTCGTTCCGGCATCGTGTCGTCCTTCGATCTGCAGCTCGCCTTCCAGCGAGCGGATGCGCTCCCGCATCCCGATCAGTCCGAGAGAGGAGGAGGCGAGGCGTTCGTCGTCTGTGATTCCTCGCCCATTGTCCTCGATTTCGATTCGCAGGCGACCATCCGTCTCGGAGAGCGTCAGCTCGACCGAGGTCGCGCGTGCATGGCGTGCAACATTCGTCAGTGCTTCCTGGACCATCCTGAAGATGGCGGTCGAGCGATGGCGGTCGAGCTCCAGGGTTCCTTCGGGCATCCTCACCCGCGTGGCGATTCCGCTCCTTCGCTCGAACCGACGCGCCTCTTCTTCGATCGCGGCAGCGAGCCCGAGGTGCTCGAGCAGCGGCGGATTGAGTTGACTGGCGATACGCCGGACCGATTCGATCGTTTCGTCGATGATTCCGTGCATCTCGCTGCAGCGCTCTCCCAGCTCGCGGATTTTCCCGTTCTTCAGGTTCTGCTCCACCAGAGCCACGTTCAGCTTCAGTGCGGTCAGCGCCTGTCCGAGCTCGTCGTGCACCTCGCGTGCGATGCTCGTCCGCTCGTCCTCCTGAATGGTCAGGACACGAGTCGAGAGCGCCTGCAGACGCTCTCGCGATTCCTGCAACTCTGCTTCGTGTTGCTTCCGTTCGGTGATGTCGACCGCCACTCCGACCGAGCCGGTGATCTCTCCGCTCTGGGTCCGGAACGGTTCGACGTGGACTTCCAGAGCCCGCCCTCGCCAGAGGACTTCATAACGAGTGGGGTCGCCCCGGAATGCACGCGTCTGAGCTTCGATCGCTGCGCCGGCCTGGGGATTGTCGCCGGCGATCTCTCCGAGTCTCCGGCCGATCGAGGCGAAGGGAGAAGATCCTCCGGGCATCCCGAGACCGATACTCGAAGTCAGACGCATCTCGAGATCCGTCGTGAAGACCACCGCGGGGATCTGCTGGATGAGGAGCCGGAGCGTTGCCTCGCGATCGGCCAGCGCTTCCTGCGACTGGAGGTGCTCGATGGCGGTTCCGAGGACGCCAGCTGCGGCGACCAGAAAGTTCACGTCGTGCTCCGCGAAAAAACGCTTTGCCGTGTCGTTCGCTTCGATCACGCCGAACGGACGCTCTCGTCCGGGGATGACCGCACTCATTGCGCTGACGATCCGGTAGCGCTCGTGAATCGGAGAAGGGCGGAGCCGTGGATCGTTCATCACGTCCTCGGAGACGATCGGCGTTCCGGCATTCAGCGTCACCCCTCCCTGCGACTCCATTCCTCCGGAGGTTCGGCTCCGCCCGACTCCCTTCTTTCGCCATCCGGTACCGGCACGAATTTCGAGCCTTCCGTCCGGGAGAGGAACTTCGATCCAGCTGAAACGGACGTCGAGCGCGTTTGCGACCACCTCGCAGGAGCGATTCATCAGCCGCTCGAGATCGGACCCCTGAAGCGCGAGCTCCGCAATCTCTGCGACCGCTGATTCCTGGGCCGCCCGGGCGCGGAGCTCGTCTTCGATCGCCTTTCTGCTGGTGATGTCCACTGCAGCCGAGACCAGTCCGGAGATCCGGCCTTCACTATCGAAAAGCGGACTCGCGGAGAGCGAGACGACCACTTCCGAACCATCCCGTCGAGGCCTGGACAGCTCGAAATTCGTCACTCCTTCTCCCCCTAGGACTTTCGAGATCAGGGAATCGGGGCCGTGCGTCTGCTCTCTGGTGAGGAAGGGAATCGGACGGCCGTTCACCTCTTCGGCGCGCCATCCGTACATCCGTTCCGCTTCCGCGTTCCACGCCTGGACGTTCCGCTCACGGTCGAGTGCGATGATCGCGACCGGCGAGGCCTGGAAGAGCGCGGAGAGCGCCTGATTCGAGAACCGGAGGGCTTGTTCCGTGGCTTTCTGCTCGGTGAGATCGCGAACGTGCAGCATCAGGAGTCCGCGATCCACCCGCGCGAAATTCACGAAGATCGCGCGCTTCCGTCCGTCGGGAAGAACGTACTCGAGCGCTCTTTCTCGCGGATAGCCCGTCTCGTCGGTGGCGCGCATGTCCTCGAGTGCGGCCGGGTATTCCGCATATCGTTCCGATGCACGCATCCCGAGGTAAGGAGGAGGGACGGTCGCAGTGAGCTCGCGCGCGGCGGGATTGAAGTCGATCAACTCGAAATCGCGATCCACCGCCCGGAAGAGGAACGTCGCGATCGGGCTCTGTTCGAAGAGTGCGCGGAACCGCTCCTCGCTTCTTCGAAGCGCCTCGTCTGCCGCCTGCTGTTCGGAAAGATCCACCGAGACGCCGACGATTGCGGTGAGGCGGCCTTCGTCATCGAGGATCGGAGAGTCGCTCACGAGGAGCGGTACGGGCCTGCCGCTGCGGTGGCGCACGGTGAACTCGCCGCGCCAGCTCGCACCGCGCCGAAGCGCGTCCATGATCCCGGCGGCCTGCTGCGTCGAGATTTCGGGCACGGTCAGCTCCACCACGTCACGGCCGAGTGCTTCACCGGCGGTCCACCCGAACAGCTCCCCTGCGTAGCGGTTCCAGTAGACGATCCTTCCGTCGGGATCGCTCACGATGATGGCCTGGTTGACTGCGCCGAGAAGACTGGCCTGGAACCGGAGCGCATCGTCCTTTTCCTTCTGTTCGGTGATGTCGACCAGCATTCCCATCGTCCCGGCCGGAAGTCCATGGCGGTCGAAAAGAGGTGCGGCCGAGAGTGAGACGTCGAAGACCGATCCATCCTTACGGCGTCGCCGGGTCACGAAGTTCGTGACCCGCTCGCCGCCGTTGGCACGCCGCCGGAGCTCGTCCGCTTCCGCCCGGAGCTCCTCGGGAATCGTCGGCAGCTTCTCTCCAATCGCTTCTTCCGGGCTCCAGCCGAACATCCGGGTCGCGGCGTCGTTCCACAGCTGGACACGCTCGTGGGAATCGATCGCGATGATCGCGTACGGCGACGCCTCGAAGACCGCGTCGAGCCTCTGATTCGCGGCGATCAGCTCTTCGGCCTTTTCGTGCGACTCGGTCACATCGATGACTGCTCCGACCAGGAGCGGCTCGTCCGGTGTATCGATGCGTACGAACTGGTCGAGAAACCACCGATAGGTGTCGTCACGAGCGAGCCACCGGTATTCGATGGTCACCGTCTCTCCGCGCGCGAGCCCGGTGATCGCGTCGACCGCGGACCTCCGGTCGTCGGGATGGAGCCGAGAGGTCCAGAAGTCGTAGGAGCTGGTGAACATCGATTCTTCGAAACCGGTCAGGGCACGGATGTTGTCACTGACCCAGTACGCCCCGCCATTCGAGTAACGGGCGATGTAGAGCTGCACCGGACCGGTGGCGAAGATCTCGCCCGTGTTGCGATAGAGGAGCCGGAGCAACTCGCGGAGCTGGCGCCGCGGGGATCCTGGCGGGGTCTCTTTCGGTCGCTCGGACACGTGCGAATCTCCATCGATTCCGCCCGTGCGGTGACCGATCGAACGCGCCACAGCCGCGATGAGGAGGAATCAGAACGTGTATCTTACGCCCGCGGACGCGATGGTGGGCTCGAGCCGGAAGCCGTGCCCGTCGTCGAACCCGGCTCCCGATTCGATCGGGATGTACTTCGCGTCGAGATTGACTCCCCATTGTCTTCCCATCGGGACGTCGAGCCCCGTGTTGAGCACCAGTCCGGTGTCGTCACCGAGACCTCCGTCGCCGGGAACGCCGTTCTCGAACGCTCCTAGCCTGCATTTCTCACACTATCTCTGCTGCGGAGACGGATAGCGGCCTGTCTACTACGTTGTGCACATCTTCGGCTCCTCGACATAGTCACCACTATGCCTTCGTCGCCGAAGCTGCGCGCACCTTGTATCCAGGCCGTTCTCCGCCCCCTCGCGACGAGACGGTGTGAGAAATGCGGGCTAGGAGTCTGCGCGGTAGAAACTGTCCTACTGCGAAAGCGGATCAACGGTCCAAATCCGCCCGGATTTTCGGCGAGTAGCCACCGCTACGCACCTCAAATCCGAACGAATTTGGCCTCGTTGCTCCGCTTTCTCGCTACGGACGTTTCTATCGCGCAGACTCCTAGGAGTCTGCGCGATAGGACGTAAGTTCGGCGCTTCCTGATGATCTCGGGTGACGTCCGCTCGCGAGCGGCAGAACCGGGCCATCGAAGCGCCTTGGGGTTGATGGAGCCGTTCTCGGGGAGGTGGCAGCGCGAAACACTTGCTCGGCGGGACTTTTCGGGGTTGGATACTGCTCTGCCGGGGCTATTCGACCGCAACCAGAGCGCTCATTCGCTTCAGATTGATCACCAGGCACACCAGAGCCCATTCGCCGGCAACTTTGCGCGTCCCGCGGAGACTGAATCGTCGAAAGCCGAGAACGTTTTTGACCCAGCCAAACACCGGCTCAACGATCGCCTTTCGCCGGCGATAGACCGCCTTGCCTGCAGGTGAGTCCAACTTCTGCTTCATCCGCAGAGTAGCGGGGAGCGTCGTCTCAGCTGCGGTTTCTTTGCCTTCTCGTCCGAGAGAAACATACGCATCGATCTTCTTCTCCTCCAACTCGATGAACGAGCTTTCCGACTTGTAACCGGTGTCGGCAACAACCTGGTCGGGGCTTGTTTCGCAATTCTGTTCGACCACCTCGACCAAAGGCACGAGTGATCCGCTGTCCGCCGCAGATTGTGTGATCTCGAATCCGACGATGAGTTGGTTATCGGCATCGACTGCGATCTGCGCGTTGTAGCACTGCTGAAATCCTTCCTGGGACTTCATGATTCGGCTCTCGGAATCGGTGAAGTTCTCTTGCGCTTTGTCCTCAGGTACGCCGAACTTCCGTTTGAATGGCTTACCCTTCTTCCTGGCCGGATCATCGTCGCCTTCGGAGCGACCAGCCTTCGTGTCCAGTTCCCGCTGTCGCTGTTCGAGTCGCTCTCGTGCATCTCTGATCTTTCGGATGCGTGTTTCCCGGCGCTGGAGCTCTTCGGGCAACTCATCCCCGCGTCGATCAACCCCGTACTCGGCATCCTCCCGGGCATCCTCTTCCGCCGCTGTGGCCAAAATCTCCGCGATCTCCTTCTCGAGCTTCGCTTCTTCCTTCTTCATCCGATCGTAGCTCATCGCCTTGTGCTTGCTGGCATTCGCTCGCACCTTCGACCCGTCGATTGCGATCCTCCCGAGCGTAACTAACCCTGCCTCCTGAGCGGTCCGAATGATCTGGACCAGCAATGAGCTGAATGCGTCCACGTTTTCAAGCCGAAAGTCGCAGATGGTCCGATGCGATGGAAAGTTCCCGGCTGCAAGATACCGGACGGCGATATCTTCATCGATCCGCCGGGCAATCTTGCGCGAGGAGAACGTTCCCGTCAGGTACGAATAGGTGATCAACTTGAGCATCATCCTCGGCTCGTAGGGCTGCTTCCGCCTGCCGTCGCCCTTGTACCGCTCGTAGAATGCACTCAGATCAAGCTGATCGATCATGTCGGAAACGAAGTGCGCCAAGTGACCCTCAGGGAGCCACTCGTATGGCGAGGGCGGAAGCAGCAGCGACTGCTCCGGTCGGTATGGCCTATACGTGGTCGGCATGACCTAATCTTAACATATTATCGTTACTACTAACCATTCACCTTTTATCATGCCGATTTGCCGCGAACCGGGTTTCTACCGCGCAGACTCCTAGCCCGCATTTCTCACACCATCTCGTCGCGAGGAAGCGGAGAGCAGCCTGGATGCAAGGCGTACCCCGCTTCGGCGACGAAGGCATAGTGGTGACTATGTTGAGGAGCCGAAGCAGGGGTGCAACGCAGCAGACAGGCCGCTATCCGTCTCCGCAGCAGAGATGATGTGAGAAATGCGGGCTACGATGATGCAGGAGCCTCCCGCGCCGATGTACGGAGTGACGCTGCCGATCGGAGCGAAGTGGTACTGAAGCACGGCGGTGAGCGGATACACCCGCACCTTTCCGAGATCGACGTTGCCGATCGCGTCGCCGCGGCGGACGATCGAATGCGCATGGAGCCACAGAACCGACGTACGCACTTCGGCCGACCATCGATCCGCGAAGCGGTAGTTCAATGCGCCGCCGCCTCCCCCTCCCGACTGGAGACCGACGTCGAGGATGACGAAGTTCTGCTGTCCGTCGGGGAAGAGATCGGGCCGGTTCGTTCCGGTTTTCCAGATCCAGTCGGCGGAAAGAATCGCGCTCCAGCTCCCCGCCGTCTGCGCGGCACACGGCGACGCGATCAGAAGCAGCATCCCGATGGAGAGTAAGAATCGTTTCATCGACGTCTCCCTCGGCACGCGGAGCAAGTGCGAGGCCACGGGGACTTTGCTCCAGGCTCGAGAGATGCGAGACTCTCCCCCCGTGAGACCGACGTCGCCTTGGAAAGGGTGGTTGAACGCGGAGGTTTACCACAGCTTCGTGCTGGAGTTCCCGATCTACCGCGAGCTGAACCGCCGGCTGGTCGAGCTCGCGCGTCTGGAGCACGCGCGGCGCGTCCTCGACCTCGCGTGCGGAACCGGTGCAACTTCGATCGCGGCGCTCTCGCGGCTGCCGCGATCTGCGGAGCTGGTCGGGGTGGACGGCTCGGACGCGATGGTCTCGGTCGCGCGAATGCACGTGCAGGATCCGCGCGTTCGATTCGCAGTCGCGGGCGCCGCGGATGTCGAGTCGGTCGTGAGCGGCCCCTTCGACCGGGTTCTCTGCAATGCGGCGATCTGGCAGTTTCCGGCATTGCGGCCCATCTTCGAAGCCGTTTCGCGACTTCTTTCGGGCCACGGCAGCTTCGTCTTCAACATCCCGGCTGAACGGGTCGAGGGTGAAGACGCTCCGATCCATTCATTCCAGGTGGCGCTCGCACGCGCGGTCGAGCGGGTGTCGGGACGGCCGTTTCCGCGCAACGCGGCGACTGTGTCCGTTCCACGTCTCGAGACGATGCTCACTGAGGCCTCGCTCCGTCTCGATGCGATGGAGCGCCTCGTCTACCACGGGACTCAACATGAGCTGATGGAGCTGATGGAGATTCCGGCAATGATCGAGCCCATTACGCCGGGGCTCGACGGTTCGCTCCGGGAGGAGATCCTGGAGCGGGCGGGTGAGAGCATCGATCCCGACGAGCGCGTCGAGGTGCCGTGGATCTACTTCACCGTCGCGGCGTCTTAGGTCGGTGGTTGTGGGACGCCTGCAGGTCCCGCGGCTTCTCCGAGGAGTGCGACTCGAGCCGAGGAGTGCGGACTCGCCCGCAACCCGCTGCAGCGCCGAGTCCGGTAAGATCGTTCCATGATCTGTCCACAATGCAGCCACGAGCAGCCGGCCGGTCTCGAGTGTGAGCTCTGCGGAATCGTTTTCGCGAAGTACCGGCCACCGGAGGAGCGTGCCGTCACGCAGGCGGAGCCGGAAGCGCCGATGATGTTTCACGGCAGACCGGTCTACACCGATCCTCTCGATCGCCTTCTGCTCGAAAACGACGTTCTGCGGATCGAACAGGAGAGACGGGAATGGCTGGAGATCCTCACCAACTGGGAACAGGCGAACGAATACACGATCCGCGACAGCATGAGGATGACCCGCGGAATGGTCGTCGAACAAGGCCGCGGCTTCGGAGCCGCCATGACCCGCTCGTTCCTCGGTTCGCACCGGCCGCTCGATCTTGCCGTTCTCTCCGCCGACGAGTCGCAGCTGGTGCTGCGACTGACCCGACCTTTCCACTGGTTCTTCTCCGAGCTCACCGTCTCCACTCCTGACGGGAGAAGGCTCGGGAAAGTCGAGCGACGCTTCGCGTGGGTGCGCCGGACGTACGATCTGTACGATGGCCATGGCGCTCTCTTCGCGCGCATCGTCAGTCCGGCCCTCAAGATCTGGACCTTCCCCGTTCTCGATGCCGCAGGCGTCACGCGCGCGGAGATCCGGAAGAAGTGGAGTGGACTCGGGCAGGAGTACTTCACGGACGCGGACAAGTTCCGGCTCGAGTTCAGAAACGACGGCTGGGGCGTCGAGAAGCGCGCGGTGGTTTTTGCGGCCGCCCTGTCGATCGACTTCGATTTCTTCGAAAACAATCAGAAGAGAAACTGAAACCGGTTCGAATTCCGGACTGGAAGGTACCGTCGTCGGCATCGGACAGTCCGAAGGTCGTCACTTCGTTCAGCGTCTGCGGTCAGGGGGGCTTCGCTTCTGACCTGAGTCGTGGTCCCGATGCGCTCCGAACACGATTCTCGAGGCGGATCAGAGGATCCGCGCCCCTCGGGCCTTCGCATGTCGTCAGGTGGTCTGATTTCGCACGGTGGCGGTCCCGCACTCTCGTGTCCCTACTTCGATTTTCTCGAAAACCCCGGGAAGCGCATGTCGGGGAATCGTCCCTCCATTGCCGGGAAGTGACCTTCGCTCGCAGAGCGGACGTCGGAGATGGAGATGAAGGCCTTCGGATGAGTCTCGCGGACGATCTCCAGTGCACGCCTGGCGATCTTCCGCGGGATGACCATGAAGACGAGTCTCACGTTTCCGCTCACCCCGCGCGCAGCCATGCTGGTGACCCCGAACTTGGCGGCGCCGAGGCGCTCGATCAGATCGGTGGAGTCCTCGTTCGTGATCACGCGCACCGCGATGAGGCCGAGTGCGAGCCGGTCTTCGAGCCACATCCCGACGACATTTCCGGTCGCGTATCCGGCGGCGTATGCGATGTATGCGGCGGCATTGTCGAGATGTTGAAAGATCTGCTGGATCGCGATCAGCCAGATCAGGACCTCGAAGAAGCCGAGGAACGGAGCGAGGAGTCTCTGGCCGCGGGAGAG
Organism: uncultured Acidobacteriota bacterium; assembly: GCA_963741955.1. GTDB lineage: Bacteria > Acidobacteriota > Thermoanaerobaculia > Gp7-AA8 > Gp7-AA8 > CAVUKB01. The sequence continues at coordinate 328,461 of CAVUKB010000006.1, read as the reverse complement.
CGCGATGATACGGACCGTCCCGACAGAGACGTCGCAGATGCGCGCGAGAAAGATCAGGGCAGGGGTCAGGACGAAAGGCGAAAGGACGGGCCAGCTCATATCGAATTCACACTTCGGCGAGAAAGCGCCGGATCAGCTCTGCGCACTCGGCCGCACGGTCGATGAGCACATAGTGACCGGCTCCTTCGACCACTTCAAGACGCGCGCCTTTCATCGAGTTCGCGACGATGGTCGCCTGAGGCGCCGGGGTGGTCCGGTCCTCGGAGCCCGCGATCACCAGAACGGGCCGTCGGGGATCGAAGTGACGGACCGGGCCGGCCAGGTGCCGGTGAAGATTGCGCAGAAGCGCGCGGTAAGCGCCAGGCGAGCGAAGGAGCGCGTGGTCGAGAAGCAGCTCCTCCTCCGCGCCGAGTGGAGCCCCGCATTCGTTCTCCAGATGCGATCGAACGTCGTCTCGTGTGCCGGCGTGATCGAGCGAGGCGATGAATCGGACCGCTGTCCCCTGAGGTGCGCTCGCTGCCGGAGGGGTGATCAGTACGACCGCCCTGGGATCGATCTTCCTCTGCCGCAGAAGATGGCGGACCAGCCATGCACCGAACGAGTGAGCAACCACGAAGTCGAATCCGCCGGGGACGTGCTCGAGCCACGAGTCGAGCTGCGTCACGAGCTGATGCAGTCCGGGAGCCCGATAGGGCGTCGTCTGCGATCCGCCGTGGCCGGGGAGATCGGGGAGGAGAAGCTCGAAGTCGTCGCGCAGCTCCATCGCCAGCGGCAGCATGAAATGGTGGTCGAGCCCGGGCCCGCCGTGGATCATCACCGTACGTGGCCCGCGACCGAACTGACGGAGCGAGAGGGTCAGACCTCCACTCGCGACACGAACCGGACCGGGGAGCTCTCGCCACGGAATCGGCTTCACGCCTCTCTCCTGGCCGGACTCGCCGCGGGCGCGGAGAGTCCTATATGCTGACACGCGAAGCTGGGTCCGCGCATCACACTCTCTGTCGCCCTCTGGAGACCCATGAGTCGATATCCTCTCGAGCCCGATCCCGAACAGATGAAGCGCCTCGTCGACGAGGCGATGAAACGCATCGTACCGCACGTCGAGTCGCTGCCGCGGCAGCGGGCAGCAGATACGGACGATACCGCCGCGGTCGCTCGCGCGCTGGTTGAACCGATTCCGGAAGAGCCGGAAGAATACGGCAAGCTCCTCGACCTCCTCTTCGAGCGCGCCGTTCCGAAGTCGTTCAACGCCGCCGGTCCGGGATACCTCGCGTACATTCCCGGAGGGGGACTCTTTCACACCGCGGTCGCCGACCTGATCTCGGACTCGTTCAACCGCTACGTCGGGGTGTGGGCCGCGGCGCCCGCGCTGGTGCAGCTCGAAGCGAACGTCACCCGCTGGTTCTGCGGAATCGTCGGCCTTCCGGAGACCTCCGGCGGCGTGCTCACCACCGGCGGGTCCCTCGCGAATTTCATGGCCGTCGTCGCCGCACGCCGAGATCGTCTTCCGGAAGACTTTCTGGGCGGCACGATCTACGCGTCCGATCAGGTGCACCACTCCGTGGAGAAGGCGGCCATTCTCGCCGGCTTTCCGCAGCGCAACATCCGGAAGATCTCGTCGGACGAGCGCTACCGAATCCGGCTCGACGAGATCGCAGATGCGATCGACGCGGATGCTCGCGACGGAAGGACGCCGTTCCTCGTGGTGGGAAGCGCCGGGACCACCAACAGCGGCGCGGTCGACGACCTCGATGCGATCGCATCGCTGGCGAAGGAAAAGAACCTCTGGATGCACGTCGACGCCGCTTACGGCGGGTTCTTCATGCTGACCGAGCGAGGACGTCGCGTGATGCGCGGGATCGAAAAGGCGGACTCGGTGACTCTCGATCCGCACAAGGGGCTCTTCCTTCCCTACGGAACGGGATCGCTGCTGGTGCGCGATCTCGAGACGTTGCGGCGCGCTCACACTTCCCGGGCGGACTACATGCCGCCGATGCAGGAGGAACGCGATTTCGTCGACTTCTGCGAGATCTCGCCGGAGCTCTCCCGCGGTTTTCGCGGCCTCCGCGTCTGGCTGCCGATGAAGATGCTCGGGATCGGACCGTTCCGCGCCGCCCTGGAAGAGAAGCTCGAACTCACGAGATGGGTGACGGACGAGCTGCGGACGATCGACGGTATCGAGATCGTGGCCGAGCCGCAGCTGTCGATCGTCGCGTTCCGCTGGGTGCCGGAAGGAGCGGAGGATCTCGACGCACTCAACCGCACGCTGATGCAGCGCATCAACGAACGGAACCGCGTGCATCTGACCGGAACCATGCTCGGCGGGAAATTCGTGATCCGGATCTGCGTCCTCTCGTTCCGCACCCATCTCGATCGCATGCAGATGTGCATCGAAGATATAAAGGCATCTAGTATCTAGTATCTAGGATCTAGGATCGAGGATCTAGGATCTAGGATCGAGGATCGAGGATCGAGGATCGAGGATCGAGGATCGAGGATCGAGGATCTGGGATCGAGGATCGGGGAACGAGGATCGAGGATCGGGGATCGGGGATCGAGGATCGAGGATCGAGGATCTGGAACGAGTCCGACAGGTCCGACAGGTCCGACACGTCCGACACGTCTGACCAGTCTGACCAGTCTGATTCACTTTCCCCCCGACCCCCGACCCCCGACCCCCGACCCCCGACCCCCGACCCCCGACCCCCGACCCCCGACCCCCGACCCCCGACCCCCGACCCCCGAGTGATACGCTCATGGCCCCGCGCATGCATGCTGGGCGGAAATGGAGGCAGTCATGAAGAGTTCGATCCTCGTATTTGCGGCGGCGGCCGCGCTGGTTCTCGTTTCGTGTGGAAAGCAGAAGACGGCCGTGGCAGGTGGCGGTGACGGCGCGGTGACGCAGACGTCGACTGCCCAGCTTCCTCCAGGCCATCCGGCCGTTCCTCCCGGATCGATGCCGATGCAGCAGTCACCCATGGGAGGAGTGATGGGACAGGGACAGGGACAGGGACAGGGACAGGCACCGGCCGCAGCCGGAGCTCCTGCCATCGCATACGATCTTCCCAACGGCTGGAATCGCGAACAGCCGTCCTCGAACATGCGCGTCGATCAGGCCACCATCTCCGGTCAGGGAGGCAACGCGACCATGGCGGTCTTCTTCTTCGGCGAAGGGGGCGGCGGACCGGTCCAGTCGAACATGCAGCGGTGGGCCGAACAGATGGGGCACAACCAGATGCCGAAGACGGAGTCGTTCGACGTGAACGGCTACAAGGTGACCTGGATGGATCTGTCGGGAACGCTGCAGCCCAGCTCGATGATGGCCGGACCGAGAACGCCACAGCCGGGTTCGCGCATGCTCGCCGCAGTGGTCGAAGGAAAGGGTGGTCCCTGGTTCTTCAAGGTGACCGGCCCGGAGAAAACGCTCTCCGGCGAGCGCGACAAGTTCCTCTCCATGCTCCATTCGATCCACACCCGCGGCGAGAAGATCTGAGTCTGAAGCGTCAATCAATGCTGGTGCGAGCGCCACGACTTCCGTCGTGGCGTTTTCTTTTCCGGCGGAGCTCTCATTGAGGATCACGCCCCCTCCGCATTGCATGCCACAGTCGCCGGACCTACAATGAATCCCGCCGGTACCACAGTCAGGAGACGCGATGAGCGGTTTTCCAACTGCGGTCCATTCAGGTTCCCGGGATCACCCACTCCGCCACCGCACCCGACCCACATTGCCTGGGGCGGTCGGCGTTTGTGCCGGTCAGCCACTCTTCCCTCACTCCCTCCGTATGGACGAGCGGCATCGCAGACGCGGTATCCGAGCGGCGCGACTCGTGAGCGCGCTCACACTCGTCGCCTCCATGTTCTTCACCGGATTCGTATTTGGAGCAGAGAATCCCGGGAGCTCCCGCTTCCGGACCGGCCTTCAGGTGACGGCTATCGAGATTACGCTGGAGGTTCGCGACACGAATGGGCGCGCACTTCGAGACCTGACCGCTTCTGATTTCAAAGTCCTCGAAGACGGCCATCGAGTGCGCGTCCTCGGAATCGAACCGCTCGTCGAACCAGCCGTTGAAGAAGGCTCACCGGCCTCCCTGAACGAGAGCGGCGTCTCCACCGCTCCACTGAACACCGTCATTTACTTCGACGCCAACCAGCTGTCGCCCTATTCACTTTGGCTGTCGACGAAGACGCTTGCCGGCGTCGCAGACGCTTTGACGCGCCTCGGAACGGTTCAGGTGGTCTGGGCCGAGCCGGAACCGGTCGTGGTCGTCGCCGCGACGCGTAATGGCGGCGAGGTCAGGAACGGCATCGAGCGGCTCGCGAAACGTCCGAAGCGCCCGCGAGAGCTCATCAGGGTGCGAAGCAACTTCGTCATCGACCAGGAGGACGTCGGGTCGGGAGCATACGCGTTCAGCGGTCCCGCGTCGCTGCGGGCACGGAGTGGTGGCGGAGCGATCCTCGAGCGGCTCGTCGAGATGGCCGCGGCGGAAGAGCAGCTGATGATTCAGCAGAGCCGCGATCGGATGCTGCGGTTTCTCGCCGGCTATGCGAGCGCGGAGTCCCCTCGCGTTCTTCTCCTGGTGAACGACGGATACGACCTCGATCCGTTCGAGTACTACAGTCAGGTGCTCGGGATCGACTCGATCCGGACGGTCCGGAGCACGCTCGAGGAGCGGAGCTCGGCGAAGCCGAACGAGGATCTCTCGCGGTTCCTCTCCTCGTCGGGGTGGATTGCGGTTCCCGTTGCGTTCGGCTACCTCGCGCAGGAGAGCCCCGGCAGCGCGGCGTATTCGGGCCACGAGAAGATGGTCGCGTTTCTCGGGAACCAGAACGTTGGTGGTGGAGCCGGCGCCGCTTTCTTCCTGCATCCGCTCGAGCCTCTCCGCTCGTACGCCGACGCGACCGGCGGGGACGTGGTGACGGATCCGCGAAAGGTACCCACGGTCGTCTCGTCCCTCGGTCAGCGGTGGCGGCTCACTTATCAGGTCTCGCGCTTCGGGGACACGAAGCTCCATCGAGTCGAAGTTCGACCCACACGCGCGGGACTGCGGGTCGACGCGCAGAAGTGGGTCGGATTCCAGCCGCTCGAGGAGCTCGCGGCGGCGCGCGCTCGTGCGGCGCTCGAAGGACGAGCGGAGAGAGGCGACCTCGACGTCCGGGCTCGAATCGTGTCGAAATTCAAGCCGAACGCGCCGACGGTGGAAGTGCTGACCGGGTTCGATGCCCTCGACGCGCTGCGGCCACAGCTGAGATCCACCACGCTCCGTTTCACGATCGCGGTCGATGATCGGAACGGGGCGCCGGTCGTTCGTACCGAAACCCGCGAGGGCGTGGACCTCGCGGTGAACCGCGGCCTCGCCTGGGATCCGGAGATCAAAGTCGGTCCCGGCGCGCGGAAAATCGCGATCGTGGTCGAAGAGCTCTCGACCGGAGCGTGGGGAACCGCGTTAGTGGATGTGGAGAACTGATATGCACTCGAAATCCGACATCCCCGGCAGGAGTTCCGTTCGTTCCATCCTGACTCATGAGCCCGTGCGGTCATTCGCCGAACCGGGAAGTCCGGACGGGGAGAGGGGAGCCGCCACCCGCCGGAGGGCTGGGCTCGGTGCGGCGATGATGACTCTCGCGGCGACGATCGGCTTCGCCGCGCAGGCACCCGACCAGCCGCGCTTCCGGACCAGTCTGCAGGTTTCCGCGATCGAGATCACCATGGATGTCCGCGACGCGAAAGGGAACATCCCTACAGACCTGACCCCGTCCGATTTCGAAGTCCTGGAAGACGGCAAGCCGGTGAAGATCATCGGACTGGAACGGATCGCCGAATCGATCGGGGAGTCGGCAGGGACGGCTTCTCTGACGAGCGAAAAGACCTCCGAAGCCGAGGGAGGCAAGAATGTCAGCATCGTCGTCTATTTCGAGGACGATCTCCTCTCGCCGCAGTCTCTACGCGACGCCGCGGCGCGGCTTGCGGGACAGGTCGACACCCTCACCAGGCTCGGGACAGTGGAGATCGTCGCAGCCGACCCGAGTCCGAAGGTTCTCGTGCCGGCGACGCGCGATCGAGCGGAGCTGGTGGAGGCGCTGGCGAATCTCGCGAGAGAAGGAATCGGCAGGCGACGGCTGCTCAATGTGCGCCGAAGGTTCGTGGAAGAAATGAACGGCATCGCCGAGAGCTCGTTCGCGATGCAGGGAATGGGCTCTCAGATGACCGTCGTGGCGCTCGCGCAGCGGAAAGCGCGTCTGATCCTCACCTCGGTAGCGGAAGAAGAGAGGATCATTCGCGAACGCCACGACCAGCTGATCCGATACCTGACCGGAGCACACGGTGCGGAGGGAACGAAAGCGTTGGTCCTGATCAGTGACGGGTACGACCTCGATCCGGTCGATTTCTATCAGGGATTCGTCAACGTACCGGCGGTCGAGCGCGAGCTCCAGCCGCAGCTGCAGCAGCGAAGCTCGGAGCCCGCGAATGAAGAGCTGGCAAAGGAGATCTCCTCGTATGGGTGGATCGCGCTATCCGTTGCAAGCGGGTACATGGTGCCGATCGCGGGGAGCGACGCGTCGATCCGCGGCGACGACCGGATGCAGTCGTTTCTGAAGCCGGGAGGCGGAGGTACCGGTGAAGCCAAGTTCCTTTTCACCCACCCGCTCGACGTCCTCGACTCCTATGCCGATGCCACCGGGGGTCAGGTCATCACCGACGTCGGAAAGATCGGATCTCTCGTCGAACGGCTGACGCAGCGGTACCGGCTCACCTATCAGGTCTCCCGCTTCGGAGACACGAAACTCCATCGCGTCACCGTGAAATCGAAACGGCCCGGGCTCGTAATCAACGCGCAGCAGTGGGTTGGATTCCAGCCGCTGGAGGTGCTCGCGGAGGCGCGGGCGCGGACCGCGCTCGAAGGAAGAATCGATCCGGGGGATCTCGCGGTTGCCGCGAGGGCGCTGCCGGCATCGAAGAGCGGAACGGTGAAGCTCGACGTCCGCACCGGTTTCGGTGCGCTCGATGCGCTCCGGCCCCAACTGAAATCGACCTCTCTCCGTTTCACCATCGCAGTCGACGGAAAAGCAGGACCGGTCACCCACGTCGAGACGCGCGACCACGTCGACCTCGCAACGAACGAAGGAATCGAGTGGGATCCGGAGATTCGCGTCTCATCGGACGCCACGAAGATCGCGATCGTGGTCGAGGAGCTTTCCACCGGGGCATGGGGCGAAGCGCTGATTCCGCTCTCCGGCTCGACGGAGCCGGCACTCTCGGCGAGCACGGAGGCGACGGCCGCCTCCGTCGTCGACTCAGCGAGCTGGAGAGCCGCGCTCGAACGCGCGAAACGGGAGAACAAACTCGTTTTCGCGCGATTCGGTTGCTCCTCGGATCAATACCACGCCTGCGCGATGGTCGCTGAGAAGGAGAAGGCTCTCCTGGCCGACCCGATCGTTTCGCGGCGCCTCGGCCGCTTCGTGCCGTTCGAGTCGACTCGCCCCTATTTCGAGATGAAAGGGTCGCCGAACGGTCCGGCGAAACTCTACCTTACCAATCACGACGGTGTTCCGGCGACGTTCATCATCTTCGATCCCTGGGGAACGCGACGGATGGCGTTCTCCGTCGATTCACCCGAGATCGTGGCCGGCTGGCTCGAGGCGGCGTCGACCGGAGCGCCGAAATTCATTGACGGCGCGATCAGGCTCCGGGGTGGAGATGAATCGACCGGTCACCTCGCGATTGGTGTCGGTTATCTCGACGCGCAGCAGTACGGAGATGCGAAGAGCGAGTTGGACCTCGCAAGAGCCGCTGCCCTGAAGAACGGAAAGGCATCGCTGGCCCAGTCGATCGAAGCGCAGCTGGCGTGGGTGGAGTTTCTCGAAGGAAAGCACGACGAAGCACTGGCTGCCGTCGAAGCGATCGCGAAGAATCCCGTCGACGGGAGCGCCGCAGCCGCGGCGTGGCTCGCCCGGGCCACCATGGAGTCGCGGACCGCTCAGAATGACCGGCCCGTGGTCGAAGCTCTGAAAAAGGCCGTCGACGCTGCTCCGGAAGGCAGCGAGTACGCGAAGATCGCGATCGATGCGCTGCGAGCCCTCGGCGAATGGAAACGGGAGAGCGCCGCTCCGAATTCGACCAACGAGGACATCCGCGTCGTTCCGCCGCCCCGCTCGGCGTTGATCGGTCGACAGAAGTTCACCACCCTCATTTTCAACCCCGAGATCCGGCGTGTCCGATTCCTCCTCGACGACGTCGAGGCCGCGAACGTGAAGGAGCCTCCGTTCAGCGCTCGAATCGATCTCGGTAAGATTCCGCGCGTCCGATGGGTGAAGGCCGAAGCGTACGACGGGGAAGGGAAGCTGGTCGGTGTCGATGCGATCCCGGTGAACGGGAGGGCGGACGATTTTTCCGTGAAGATTCTCACCCCGGAGACCCCGAAAGCGAGCGGAAAGACTGCCGTCGAGCTGGCGGTCCACGCGCCGGAAGGAAAGAAGGTCGCCGGCGTCGAGGTCTATTGGAACGAGCTCCTGGTGGGCCGCATGTCCAGGCCTCCCTGGCGGCGGTCCGTCGCTCTTCCGGAGACGCCCGTCCCCGGATACCTTCGCGCGGTCGCGACCCTCGACGACGGGACGACCGCCGAAGACGTGAAGATGGTCAACGCGGAAGGGGCTACCGCGAGTGTCAAGATCGACCTGGTCGAGCTCTACGCGACGGTGGAGCATGCGGACGGAACCCCGGTGGCGAGCATTGCCCCGTCGGATCTCGTGGTGGAAGAGGATCGCCGCCGGGAGAGAGTGGATCGCGTCGTCCCGGCCGCCAGCATTCCACTCACCCTCGGGCTCCTGATCGATACATCCGGAAGCATGAAGAGCGTGATGGTTCCCATGCAGGAGGCGGCGATACGATTCCTGGAACAGACCCTCACCGAGAACGATGAGGCGTTCGTGGCCGAATTCAAGACCCGACCCCACCTCGTCACGCCGGCGACCGGAGAGCTGAAGGTTCTCTCGAAAGAGATCATCGACACCGTCGCCGGTGGGCGGACGGCGGTGTGGGACTCGATTGCATTCGCGCTGATGCAGTTCCAGGGGCTCGGTGGCCGGAAGGCACTGGTGGTCCTGACCGATGCACAGGACAACAACAGCGTCTACAGCCTGAACACCTGCATGGATCTGGCGAAACGGACCGGCGTTCCGGTGTACGTGGTGTACATCAACTCCAAGCCGGGGGAACAGGGGCTCTACGGCTGGCACGACACGACCGAGAGAACCGTGGCGGTACGGAGTGCATCCGGAGGCTTCTCGGCGCTCGACAATCGCCGCGGCATCTACGACATGAAGCGCCTGTCGAGCGGATCGGGAGGCCTGTTCCTGGAGTTGAAGGGATTCGATCAGCTCGAAAAACGCTACTCCGAGATCCGGACAGAGCTTCGAAATCAGCAGCTGATCGTCTACCACTCGCACAGCGACAAACCATCCGATCGCTGGCGGCGCGTCAAGGTGAAGGCGACGGTATCCGGAGTCGAGATCCGCACCGTGAGCGGGTATTACCCCCGGGAGTGAAACACGTCGTGAGCGGTGGAGGTCCCGCGGTCTGGAAGTCCCGAGCCGGGGGATCTCGAGCTTACGCCCTCACTTCCGGTACTGCGCCGCGGTCGCATCGAGAGCCTGGAGCGCCTTGGCGTCCTTCTGCATCACACCGGCGCCGTATCCTCGCTTGGTGATGAACGAGATCTCGAGCTCGGGAAACGAGACCACCTTCGCGAGATGGTCCTTGCGGTACGTCCACTTGTCCATCATCCCGTACGAGAAATCGCTGTGGAGAGAGGACGGCGATCCGGCAGTCTGGTGTCCGGCGCCGAGGTTCTGTCCCTGAGTACCGCTGCGCATCGCGTCGATCGGATCGTCGCTGTCGCGAAGCTGGGTCCGCGTGGCGATGTTCGGCGGTCCCATCACGGTGAAGACGAGTGCGCGGTCCTGGTAGCGTCCCGGTTCGTCTTCGACGGTGAATGCCGCGTCGGAGAAGAGGATTCGGCGCTCGATCTCGGCTCGGAACTCGTTCGCCGGCGTGGAGGGATCGGGGTCACGCTTCTTCCAGAAGTCGTCCACGAACTTCTGGCGCTCGTCGTCTGTCTTCAGGGTTTTCCACTGGGACGTTTCCGCCGCGGTCATGAAGTAACGCACCGGCGTTCTGGCCCAGTTCTCGTCGGCGGCGATCGTCTGTCCCGGAGGAACGTGGAAGATCCCGTACGCGCCCTCGAGCGTTCTCGCGGCCGTGCTGTTCGCCGCCTCGACCGTCTTTCGCGCGTCGTCGAAAACTTCGATCACCTTCTGCGGGAACTTCGACGAATCGAGCCGCGCGGTCGGGAAGTACTTCAGATAGATCTGGAACTGTTCGACCCCTTCGTCGTGGCGGCCGAGTGACGCGTCGTTCGCGCCACGGAAGAAGGCGATCACGGGAACGAGCTTCTCGCGGTCCGCTTCGTGACCGGGCGCCTGGCTCAGTTTCTCGAGCTGGTCGAGTGTCGCGAGTGACTTCTCGTGTTTTCCCTGCTGGAACTCGACCTGGGCCTGTTTGAAGAGATCGGGGAGAGACTGAGCGGCGAGGAGCGAAGCGAAAAGGAGTGCTGACGTGAAGACGGCGAAGGTGTTCCGGGACATGATCTCCTCCAGATCGCCAAGTTTAGACCAACTCCGTCGGGAGTTTCAGTGACGCTGCACGAAAAAAGGCCCTGGCGGCGCGCCAGGGCCTTTCTGATGCGGGGTCGGTTGGCCGATTACCAGCTGACCGGGAGCTGCGCGGAGCAGGTCGTCGTTCCGGCGTTGCAGACCTGGTATGTGAACGAGGCCTTACCTTTCGTTCCGGTGTTGTCGCTGTACGAAGTTCCGGAGACGGTCGCGATCACGCTGCCGTCGCGGTAGACGTCCGTCGAACCGGTCGTACCGCTCCACGAGAGATCCGCCGTATCGACGCCTTTGACCTTGGATGCCGTTGCGGTGAGGGTGATCCCGCCAGGCGGCGGAGGTGCCGTGACGCTGACGGACTGCGAGGACGATGCGCTCGCCCCGCCGTTGTCGGTGGCAGTGAGAGTCACGGTGTAGCTTCCCGCGGCGCCGTAGGTGTGGCTCGGGTTCTGCGCGGCGGACGTTCCGCCGTCGCCGAAGGTCCATCCCCATCCGGTGACGGATCCGTCCGAATCGGTACTGGTATCGGTGAAGCTGCACTGAAGATCGGTGCAGGAGTACGTGAAGCTCGCGACGGGAGGGTTGTTGGTCGACGTCGATCCGCATCCGGGAGGAGTGATCTTGCCGACCCGGGTGCTCCAGTTCCACGTGCCGTTGTACGTGAGGTACTCGGTCGTGTACCACATGGTGCAATCGTCGGTCGGGTCGACGCTCATGCTGCTGTAATCGCCCCAGCGGTGGAGGGTTCCCGTCTGCGATCCGAGCCCGACATTGAGGGAGACCTCGCCGTTCGGCATGCTGCCGAGCGGATCGTTCGGAGTGCGCGCGGTGTAGACGATGTCGGGGAAGGTCGTGCCGCTGGAGATGCTGTAGCCGACCACGATGTTCCCGTTCTTGTCCATCGCGGCGCTTCCCATCCAGCGGGAGTTGGAGTCCGGTGCGATGGTGCCCTGCTGATAGAGAGAGGGATTGCCGTTGTTCACTCTCAGCTCGTACCACCGGACTCCGGACGAAGCTCCGTTGCCCGGAGTTACGGAGTGGTTCACCACCAGCGACTGGACGCCGCCATGGTTGCGGTACGCGAGGCGGTACATCAGCCGGTCGGCGAGCGAATCCAGCTGGTTACTGGTTCCCGGTTGGGGAATGCAGGTTCCGCCGCCGCACGCTCTGCTGAACGCTGCGGTGGCGATGTTGGTCGGTCCGGTCAATGTGGACGCGGAAGGATTCGCCCAGTCGACGTGGAACTTCCAGACGTTGAGGCTGTTGGTGCCGAAATTCAGCACGTAGTTCGGAGCCCCTGCAGGCGGCGCCGTGGAACCGTCGACATCGGACGGAAGGAGCCCGCCGTAACTCGTGCCGACGTTGAAGCAGACCTGGTTCGCGGTCGCGTCGCCGCGTCGCATCGCTGCTGCGTCCCATGCGCAGACCTCGCCGCCGTTGAACGAGCTGCCGCGGCGGAACATGTTGAACGTCGCGTAATAGCCGTCGGGCCATACGCCGATCTTCGGGTAGTCGTTGAAGTTCGTGCCGTAGTTGAATTCGTAGAGATTCCAGCCGCCCATCGGGTCGCTCGACTGCGAGACGGCCACGCACTGGCGATATCCGGCGCTTGATCCCTGACTCACGGCGAACTGGCTGAGGATCCAGCGGCCGTTCGCCTTGTCGTACTGCACGATCGGATCGCCGTCATTGTACTGGGCACAGTATCCACCGAGGGGCTGAAAGATCGTATTGCCGGCGACCGGTCCGTAGATCATGTTTCCGCTCTTGTCCCAGAACGCGTAGGCGTCGTTGACCCACTGGATGTAGTTGTTCGGTCCGGCCGCGCCGTTCGTGTCGGGAGGGGCATAGCGGACGTTCCAGTTCTCGACGCCGACTCCTGCGAACGAGCTCGGGATCGACAGCGCGGCGGAAGGCGTCACGGTCGCGGTTCCGATTGCCGGGTCCCGGCGACCGGCCGGAAGACCGTCTGCCGGTCCACCGAACTTCTTCGGCTCCGGCTTCTCGCGCTGATAACCATGTCCCGGAGGAATGATCGGGAGTTCACGAATAGTGTGGATCGTCGCGCTCCGCGCCGAGTGCGAGACTTCGGGCGGAGGGCCGGCCAGAATCGCTGCCGGGGCGACCAGACTTCCGAGAGCGAGGCATAGAAGGAACTTCTTCATTCATGCTTCCTTTCATTTCATAGATACGAGTTCACAAAAGCGGCGCGGGGCGCAGAACGGCCCCCGCGAACGATTCGAGTCCGGTTCGTGCAATGGCTCTGCTGGTGCCACGAGGGCGCGCCCTCCGCAAACCTCTCGTCGCGCTGAGGTTGTCGGCATATCCTCCGTTATTGATGGGTCGCAGAATGAACGCAATTCCAGGAAATTTCGCGTAAACGCGGGTCAGGGTCTGATCGCCCGGGGTCCATTCTGACCCGATTGCTGCGCTGTTTCCGGCTGCAGAGCTCCGTCCATTCACCTCGAAAGTGCCTGCTCGAAACAAAATGCAACACCTCTTTCCGCTGCGAGGGAGGGGCGGCGGGGCGATCATCACTCTCAGGCCGGAACGAGAATGGCGCGGTACTTCGACACCTCGCGAGCTCCGACGATGTCGTCACTACTTTCTGTGAAGAGGGTCACGTACAGGCTCCGGCCACTCTGACATGATGTTCGATGGCCGCCGAGGCGGCCGAGCTGCGCCGGTCCGCAAGGGCCGATCTCCCGAGATAGATCGACGGAGGATTTATGTCACTGACCCCCAGACGTGTCGCGATTCTCGGAGCCGCCGGGCGCGACTTCCACAATTTCAACACCGTATTCCGCAACGATCCCTCCTACAACGTCGTCGCCTTCACTGCCACCCAGATCCCCGGCATCGATGCTCGCCGCTATCCGGCCGAGCTCGCGGGACCGAACTATCCGGAAGGAATCCCCATCCACCCGGAGAGCGAGCTTCAAAGCCTGATTCCGGATCTCGGAATCGAGCTCTGCGTCTTCTCCTACTCCGACGTCTCCTACTCCCACGTGATGCATCTGGCTGCGCTCTGCCAGGCAGCGGGGGCGGATTTCGAGATTCTCGGGACCCGTCAGACGATGATTCGCTCCCGGCGCCCGGTCATCGCGATCACCGCCGTCCGTACCGGGTCGGGAAAGAGTCAGACCACGCGTTACATCTCGCGCATCGTCAAGCAACTGGGAAAGAGAGTCGTCGCCATCCGTCACCCGATGCCCTACGGGTACCTCGCAGCGCAGGCGAGTCAACGATTCGCGAGCTACGCGGACCTCGACCTGGAGAAGTGCACCATCGAAGAGCGTGAAGAGTACGAACCGCACATCGACAACGGCTTCGTCGTCTACGCGGGCGTCGACTACGGCCGCATTCTCGAACGTGCGGAAGAGGAAGCCGACATCATCCTGTGGGATGGCGGCAACAACGACCTCCCGTTCTACTTCCCGACTCTTCACATCTGTATCGCCGATCCGCACCGCGCGGGGCACGAGACGTCCTACTTTCCGGGGGAGACGAACTTCCGGATGGCCGACGTGATCGTGATCAACAAGTGCGACACCGCGGATGAAGCGAACATCAAGCTGATCGAAGCGACCGCGGCGGAGCTGAACCCGAAAGCGCGGGTGATCCGAGCCGAGTCGCCGGTCCGGCTCGACGACCCCGACGCGGTTCGCGGCAAGCGAGCGCTGGTCATCGAAGACGGACCCACGCTGACACACGGCGGCATGGGCTTCGGCGCCGGCGTGGTCGCGGCCCGCAACGGCGCGGTCTCCGAGATCGTCGACCCGTCACCATACGCAGTCGGCTCCATCGCCGCGACTTTCAGGAAATATCCGAACGCGTGCGGGATTCTTCCCGCCATGGGTTACAGCGCCGAGCAGATCGCGGAGCTCGAGGAGACGATCCGCCGGACCCCGTGTGACGTGGTGATCATCGGAACGCCGATCGACCTCACCCGCGTGCTGAAGATCGACCAGCCGATGGTGCGAGCCTATTACGATCTTCGCGAGAGCGAGGAGGGTCTTCTTGCAAAGGAGATCGAGCGGGCGCTCAACGTGACGCTCTCGTCCGCACTCTGATTCGCAGCTTCAGTGATCGATCCGCCGGGGGCGCCTCGCAGAAACGGGGCGTCTCCGGTAATCCTCCGCGGACGCGGGGTCGAGCTCCCACCGATCGAGGTTTCGATGTTCGCCCGGCTCGAGTGGCTCGCCGTCACGATAGGAGACTCCGAGCCCCGCGGCCGACGGTTCCGCGAGACCGAGCAACGAGGTCGGTTCGCCCGTTTCGTCCACCGCTTCTTCCGCGAAGTACCAGCGCGTGTCGAAGTCTCCGAGTGACACGGCGGCCGCCGACGAACTGCTTTTGCCGTCGCGTTCCATTCTGGTGTCGTTGAGTGCGGAGACGATCTCTTCCTCCTCTTCGGAAGCTTCCCGTTCGAAACGGTCCAGCCGCTCCACGACGTCCGATGGAAGATGGCTCTTGAGATGGAGGATCTCTCCGGGTGAGATCGTCTCCCCGAGAACCTTCCACACCACCCGCAGTGGATGTTCTTCTTCCGATCTCGAGCGCGCGCCCGAAGCGCTGGAGCGGAACGGCTCCCCCGCGCCGGGTGAATCGTTGGAGGGATGAAGGAGCGCGTATCCGATCGCGGCGGGAAGTTGCGACACGAAGTGATCCCTCATGGCGGCGTCTTCGAGCTCCGACGCGAGCATCGAGACGACTGCGGTGGACCATGCGAGTGCCGTAGTGGAGTCTGGCAATCCACCCAGCTGCTGCACGCGACGTAAGAAGATCGCAGTTTGCATAGGATGCTCCCGGATAGCAGGCGCCGGACTCCGGAGCGGCCGCCATCCGGAATTCGATCACGCCGTGCGAACTACTCTCATAGGTAAAGCCGGCGCGGACGTCTGTCGAGCGCAAAGATTGTCACGTCCCGACGAGGATGCCTCGAACCGCAATGTTGTGCCCGCGGGCACATCCTCCGCTCGGGTACGGTGTCACCATACGCGCGGCATGTTCATTCTCGTTGCACTCGCCGTCTGGACGCTGATGAACGTCTACGTACTCGCGAGAATCCACAGCGTCCGCGGAATTCGATCCCGCGTCTCTCTCCGGATCACCGCAGTCGCCGGCGTCGTCCTCGGTTCGGCCTGGCTCGTTGCGCGCATTCTCGAGAGCCGCGGGTTGAGCGCCGTCGCTCTGGAATGGATCGGCGTCGAGTGGATGGGATTTCTCCTCATCGCCGTAGCGATGTTCTTCATTGCCGATCTGATCACCGGCTTCGGTTTCCTCCTTCGCAGTCGCGTGAATGCGGCGCGCACGACCGCGCTGATCGCGACGGTCGTCCTCGCGCTCGTCGCCACCCTGAATGCGATCCGTCCGCCGGTGGTCCGGGATTACGAAGTCTGGATGAAGGATCTTCCGCCCGAGAGGGATGGGATGGTGGTGGTCGCCATTTCCGATCTGCATCTGGGAACGCTCACCGGAGAGAGATGGCTCGGGCGAAGAGTGGCAGAGGTGAACGCACTCCGTCCCGATCTCATCGCGCTCGCCGGTGATGTGGTGGAGGGAGACGGTCCGGCCGAAGAAGAGCTTCTCCGTTCACTACGGAGACTGCGCGCGCCGCTCGGCGTGTGGGCCGTGCCGGGAAATCACGAACGTCACGCGGGTGGTGAAACGGACGAGTTGATGCGCGCGGCGGGAATCCGGTGGCTGAGAGATCAGTGGGGCGAGGCAGCGCCGGGATTGGTGATCGCAGGGGTCGACAATCCGGGCCACCGGCCGCAGCCGGGACGTGGCGACGTCTCGCGCGCACTCGAAGGACGGCCGCACCCCGCGGCGGTCATTCTCCTCTCGCACATCCCGGCCCAGGTCGACACGGCCGCGGCTTCCGGGGTCGGTCTGATGCTCGCAGGACATACACACGGGGGACAGATCTGGCCATTCGGCCTCTTCGTCCGGATGGCGTATCCGTATTCCGCCGGACGCTACGAGGCGGGGCCGACGACCGTCATCGTCTGTCGGGGAACCGGAACGTGGGGGCCGCGGATGCGGCTGTGGGCACCGAACGAGATTCTGCGCATCGTCCTTCGCAGCGCGCGGCCTCCGCTTCAGTCGCGCGTCTCGACCTCGCCGATACGGTACATCCGGTACGTCCACGCGAAGCAGAGCACTCCGAGCACCGCTCCGGCCAGCGAGTCGATGAAGTAGTGCCATCCGGTGATCACCGAACCGACGAAGATCATCGCCGCGACCAGGCCGGCGAGGAGTCCCATCCGCCGCGAGAAGACCCCGATCCATAAGGCCACGAACGTCGTGAAACCGACGTGGAGGCTGGGAAACGCGGCGATCCCGAAAGTGAAACGGACGGCGGGATCGATGACGTGCTCGCGCAGCTTCAGCACCCCGAGAAAACTTCGGAGGAGCGCGTGCTGGAGCGAACGCGTCACCGGGAGATACTTCTCGTACGCGAACCAGACGTCACCGAACCGGTACGCCGGCCCCATCGAAGGGACCAGGTAGTAGAGCCATGCCGAGACGCTCCAGAGGGCGATGCTTCCGGTGGCGAAGGCGACACGCAGCCGCTCGGAGCGAAGACTGAGGAAGAGTGCGGTAGAGACGGTCAAAGCGGTGAAGAAGAGATAACCGTAGCTCAGGTCGACCAATCGCAGGAACGGCGGCCAGGAGAAGAGCGTCAGGAAGAGGACGTTCGGCGACATCCCGCCGAACACGATCCGGTCGGCCTGCCACAGCTGCGCGTCGAACCACCGGTCGCGGGTCAGAGGAAGGAGCAGCTTGATCCATCCGTACGTGTAGATCATGAGGGTTTCCGCGAACATGATCCGCGCCGTCAGAAGGAGCCACTTCCCGCTGAAGACCGTCCTCAGATACTCGCGTCCCCGTCCACGAAAGGCCGACCAGCCGATGTGGAGAAGAACGCCCGCTGCGGCATCCAGCAGAGTGGCCGGGACGAATTCGCGGATTGCGATGAGCACAAGCTGGGAACTGAGCAGAAAACCGCTCGAGATCTGCATCAGCTCGAACAGGAGGAGCTGGATCAGGATTACGATCTCGAAGAGGTACGGACGGCCGATCCCGGAGAGGAAGCGGGAACGGCGTGGCTTCGGTTCCGGATCCTCCGCAATGTCGGGCATGGCGCGCCGCAAACGTAGGAGAAACACCTGGGGTTGTCAACGCCGGCGGCTCTCCGACCGCTCGGTGAATCGCTCGCGACGCTCCCACGCCTGCATGACGAGCGGTACGAGGCAACCGTCGACTCTTTACCTTTTCTCGCCTTTTTGGCGCGGCGGTTGCTCTGAAGCGAGGGTACGGGCGAGCCCGCAATGAAGCTTCACTGGAGACCCTCGATGGCCAATAGGAGAAACGACGAGACCCGCGACGCACGCGAGTTGGAGTTCATGGAGAAGACGAAGGAGATCGATTTCGATCCATGGGGCGAGGAGGACGAAGAAGCGCCGCAACGGAGACGCGATCCCTTCCGCAAGCCGGGACAACCTCTTCGCCAGGAGGATCCGGACGAAGAGCTATGAGCCAGCCCCAATGGCCCGAACTCGAGCAAAATCCGCGTGTCAGCCGGGAGTCGGCACGAGCTTGCTGGGCAGCGAAGGATCCCCTCTCCGAGGGGCGCTACGGCTCCCGCCGTGGCCGCGCAGATTCCTGGGTCACTCCCTCCCCGCCAGCGACCGCCTCTTCCCGGGGTGGTGCTGTGGTAACCTCGCGCGTCATTCGGATTCCCGCAGTTCGATCCATGGTGTGAGCGCTCCGGTCGGGAGGTTCTGTGCGCCGTCTCCACGCGGCTATCGTCGCCGCCATGCTGTTCATGCTGACCGCCGCCGGAGGCATTGCCTTCGCGCATCCTCGCTCCGGGGCGGAGGGGAGTGGTTCGCTTCACCAGATCGATTTCGACGAAGCGACCTGCCGCCAGTGCCACGCCGCCGCCCTCACGCACTTCGACCGGACGCCCCACGCGGAGCTCGTTGCGAGCTGCGCTCGATGTCACGGTGACGTGGCGGCCCACGCTCGCGCCGAACAGGAGGGCGAGCAATCTGCGTCCATGGAGTCGCTCCGTTCCGCGCCGCCGGACGCAGTCGACCGGACCTGTCTTCAGTGCCACGACCGGCGAAGCCGGGCCCACTGGAGCGGCAGCATCCACCAGCGCAGAGGACTCTCATGTACCAGCTGCCATTCGGTTCACGATCCGAAGTCGGTGCGGGCGGCACTCGACGCGCCGACGGAACGGGAGACGTGTTATCGCTGCCATCCCTCCGTTCGGGCGCAGAGCATGCGTACCAGTCACCATCCGATCCGCGAAGGGAAGCTCGAGTGCTCGAGCTGTCACGACGTCCATGACGCGACACGCCCTCACCTGCTGAAGGCCGACTCGGTGAACGAGCTCTGCGACCGCTGCCATACCGACATGCGCGGACCTTTTCTCTGGGAGCATGCACCGGTCGGCGAGAACTGTCTTCTCTGCCACACCCCGCACGGATCGGTCCATGACCGACTTCTCGTGGCGCGCCCTCCGTTTCTCTGTCAGCGGTGCCATCTCGAACCGGATCACCCGAGCACTCTCTCCGGATTCCAGTCGACCATACGCGGAGCGCGTCCGTCGAACCGGATGATCGGGCGAGCGTGCATGAACTGCCATCAGAACATTCACGGGTCGAACGCTCCCTCCGGGCCGTACCTGGGGCGGTGAAGGACGTATTCCGATGATCAGAGTCACGGCCGGTCTGCTCGCACTTCTGGTCACCGCGACGGTGAGCGCCCAGACGACGCCGGCGTCTCCACCGGAGCCGTCGAAGGATTTCCAGACCGGCCTGATCGACATCGGTGTACAGGCCGTAGGTCTCGACTCCGCCGGGGTGAAGGGTGACGGAGACGGAGAAGGATCGGCGAAGTTCACCGAGTACGCCGACGTTCCGGACGGAAGCGTCCTTCCTCTCCTTTTCGTTCAGGGGCGAGACGGCATCCGCTATTCAGTGGAAGGAACCGACCTCACCGCACACGACCGCCGGCTCCGGCTCGGACTCGGGTTCAGCGTCTTCCGCGTCGACGTCGACGCGAACCGGATCCCTCATCACTTCGGATTCAACGGACACTCTCTCGAGTCACAGACCACACGTGACAAGCTGGAGATCAGCGACACTCTGCAACAGACTTTTCAGGAAGTGATTGCCCGGCAGTTCGTTGCCGATCCCGGAAGCGTCGACTACGGATTTTTCCGCGACCTCGTCGCGCCGTCGCTCAATGCCACGCCTCCGATCGACCTCGCGCTCGACCGCAAGCACGGGCAATTCTCGCTTCAGACCACCCCCGACTCACCGGTCGATCTTCAGGCGACCTACTTCGAGATCAACCGCAGCGGAACCCGCGCCGCGGGGACCTCCTTCGGGCTCGAGAACGCGGTGGAGACCGCCGAACCGATCGACAACAAGACCATCGACCTGAGCGCCACAATCGAAGTTCCGTTCCGGTCGGGGCTTCTCCACGGGTCCTTCCGTTACGACGATTTCGCGGACGTGGTGATCAGCTACCGGTTCGACAACCCGTTCCGCGTTTCCGATTCGAGCGGACCCGATGCGATCCTCGCTCCGGGTCCGGACTCCATCGATGGACCGCCGACCGGCCGGATCTCGCTCGCCCCCGACAACCAGGCACTTACCGCGGGCGCCGGAGTAGTGCTCAAGCTTCCGCTGCGGTCGCGCCTGACCGCAGACGTGACGGCCGGCCGATGGACGCAGGACGTCCCGTTCATCGCGTACACCACCAACTCCGCGATCGGAGCACCATTCGACGCGACCGATCTCTCGAAGCTTCCGGCTCCCAGCCTCGGTGGCCGGATCGACACGCAGTCACTCGCGGTCGTCTTCACCAGCCGGCCGGTCAAGGGCCGATCCATCACCAGCCGTTTCCGCGATTACGATCTCTCGAACGCAACCGACAGAATCACGTTTCCCGGCTATGCGAGCTTCGACTCCGAATGGGTTCCCGTGGCGCGGATCTCCGTCCCGTACGGATGGCGAAGGAACCGTTGGGACAACGAGATCAGCTACGACGCCGGCCCGGTGACCCTCGAGACCGGGTTTCGATCGGAATCGTTACGGCGCGATTTCCGGGACGTCAAGAGCTCGACCGAGAACACCTGGCGCATCGGGGCGGATCTTCGTACGGGCGGGTGGATCGCGCTCCGCACCGGTTTCGAGCGCGGGAGCCGGAGCGCGGGGTCAGACCTCCAGAACACCGGAGAAGGGGCGAGCTTCGTCGGTCCCGTACCGCTCGCGTTCCGGAATCCAGACGGGGTGCAGCCGTTCGATCTCGCCGAGCGAGATCTCACGCGGTGGAACGCGCTTCTCCAGCTCACGCCACCTTCGGGCGATCTCGACGTCACGCTCGGATATACCGGAGCTCGTGAGGACTATCCGCAAACACGCTTCGGACTTTCTCGGAGCTCGAGCTCGGCGCTGTCGCTCGACGCCGACTGGGCCCCCGGCGAGCGATGGAACGTCTGGGGATTCGTCTCGAGGGACTCCATCGATGCGACGCAGAACGGAGTCGAGAGCGCGCTCGGAAGCGCCGCGGCTCCATCAGCGGAATGGATCGCACGGGAGAACGACGATGTCCTCTCGTTCGGGGGCGGGCTGACGGCGACCATTCTGCCCGAACGCCTCGACGTCAACGTCTCTCAACTCTTCGAGCGAACGGATTCGGCGATGCTTCTCGATTCCGCCGAAGAAACCATTCCGGCCGCAGACATCCCCCGGTTCGACGATTCGAAGCTCGCGCGGCTCACGGTGGATCTGACGCTTCACGCGACCGAGGTGTGGGACGTCGTCTTCGGCGGATGGATCGAGCGCTACGATGCGAGCCCGGTCTGGAATGAATACGTTCGCCAGAACTACTTTCCGGGGATGTTCCTGATCGACGCGAACCAGGGCGACTACACCGGACACGTCGAGTACGTCCGCGCCCGCTATCACTGGTGATCGTCGGCGCCCATAACCAGATGCAAAGGTTTCAGGCAACACTACGCCACCGACGGCATTTCCGTCGCGCAGGCTCCTATTTCTCCAGCCGCTCCAGGATCGCGAGCATGGCCATATTGCGCAGCGCGAGTCGCGTCCGCTCGTCCGCTGCGGCGTAGGTCTTCTTCAGCATCTGGATCTCGTTCTTCGGTGTGTCGGCGGGAATCGCAATTCCGTCGATCGGCTGATTCGGATCGGGAGTGACGCCTTCATCCCAACCCGATGGAGTGAGCCGGATTCGGAGGAACTGCTGGATGGCAGCAGAGCGAGTGCTCAGGCGTCGCGGTGCGGATCGACCTCCGGATAAATTCGACTCCCACGAGGAGACCTGCACTTCGGCCTCCCGGATGATCCTGGCGAAAACACGCTGTCTTTCATTTTCGGTGAGTGTGTCGAAAGAAATCCCGGTGTGATAGACGGTGCCGCTTTGAGCCGGAAGGAGGACCGAATGCCGCACTACGGTGTCTGTCGCGATCGACTCCATCTCGAAGAGGCAGCGCTCGCCCACTTCCAGTCTCTTCTCGTGCTCCAGCTTGGCTCCGCCGAGGCCGAGCTCGAGCACGAGGCAGCGCATCTCCGCGATCCGGGCCGGGATCGGCTGCTCGAGAATCACTCGCGGGGTCTGTCTCTCGGTGTCACGTCTCGACGGCATCAGCTTCCTCTCGAGCTCGCCGGATGGGCGTCTGGCGAGCGGGTCATTTTACCGTGTCGAGAAATATCGCAGCCCGGTCGGGAGGACCGTGCCGGGTGCGACCGGCGTCGGTGATGAGCGGCACACTTCTCCTCGTCTCGAGGGAGGTTTCGGAGGTTCGGGGCATGATTCGTGCTCACAAGATACGAATAACAATGGAGGTTTTTCTATGAAGATTCTAAGGACGAGCACATGGGCCGGGGCCTTCCTGGCAACACTGCTGTTCGTCGGCTGTGGATCATCGAATATCGGCGACATTCTCGGCGGCGGCACCTCGAACGCCACGAACGAGGTGCGCGGAACGGTGAGCCAGGTCGATCCGACCAGCCAGTCGATTCTCCTGACCAACGCATCGACGGCCCTCGCGAATGGCCAGAACAGCGTTCGCGTCTACTACGACAATCAGACCAAAGTGAGCTATCAGGGACAGAACTACCGGCCGACCGATCTCGAACAGGGCGACCAGATCGACGCAACGGTCTCGAACTCGAGCGGTCGCCTCGTCGCGGATGCAATCACTGTCACGTATGACATCTCGGGCGGTGGAACGACGGCGGGAGGCTACGCCACTCAGGTTCAGGGCACCGTGCAGTACGTGAACACCTCGAACCGGACCATTCAGATCAACAACGGGACGTACAACGGCGTTACGACGGTCCAGTACGACAACAACACCCCGGTCGTCTACAACGGCCAGAACTACCGTCCGTCCGACCTGGAGAAGGGCGATCAGGTGAGCGTGAGCGTTCAGAACCTCGGGAACGGGCAGCTCCTAGCGCAGCGGATCGAAGTTCTCCGCAGCGTGACCTCGACCACCGGTACGACCGGATACACCATGCAGGGGACCGTACAGTACGTCGACACGTCGACTCATACCATCGGTCTCAATCAGGTTTCATGGGGGAACGGCTTCACTACCAACACGAACGGCAGCACGGTCGTGGTGGAGTACAACAACAACACCCAGGTTCTCTACCAGGGCCGGAATTACACGCCGACGAATCTGCAGCGTGGAGACGTCATCAGCGTCCAGGCGCAGAACCTCGGCAATGGCCAGTATCTCGCGCAGCAGGTGACCGTGATTCAGGGATAACCTGGACAGGTGAAGCGCCGCCGTGTTCCGGACGGCGCTTCATCTCACCACCGGTAATGTCCGATGATGGTGAACTCCTCCAGCACGTCTTCCAGGCGTGCACCCTCCCCGATGTTGTGCACCATCTGATAGCGCTCGGCGTGCGGCACTTTTCGGGAAGAGACCATCCCGATGTGAAGGAGGCCGTTCGGGAGCCGCCACGCCACCACGTCGCCCGGCCGGAAGTCGCGATCCAGCGGCAACGACTTCCCCTTCCGATCGAAGAACCGCATCAGGTTCGGCACTCGGCGATGGTCGATGTTGGGGTCCGGTCTTCGCAATCCCCACGATTGCGGATAGGCGTGGAACGCGCGAATCATGTCCTGGTGTACCGCGACCTGCAGGTCCACGCCGATCGCGCGGAACGCACGGACCACCACGTCGGCGCAGACGCCCCTCTCCAGCGGAACGTCGCCGCCGGGATACGGGATTCGTACGTATGACGGATCGTAGATACGGGTGATCCCGACCTGCGCCAGTGCGGCGGCTGCGAGCCGGAGTCGATCGTCGGAGGAGGAAGGCTGCGCGGCCCTCTGCGCGACGACGCCGGTGGGGAGAAACGACATCAGACATAGCAGCAGCGTGGCAGCCTTCATGGTTTTTCCTCGAGGGTACGCCCTGGGTGAAACGAAAACCTCCTCAGCATATACGCGGTCGATGGCATCGAGGATCCGTGGAACGGGAGTTGCTCCCGGAGGGCGGGTGACCTCGGTCCGACGGGAACGGATCGCATATCATATCGCCGTCCGGGAAAGGCGGAGGAGGCTGAAGTTGATTCTGCAGAGTCGACCCCTGATCGACTGGACCGAACCTTTCGTCGCATATGCGGGCTTCATCGCATCCTTCGCTGCAACCGGAGCGGTCGGCTTCCGCTTCGCCGTGCTGCGGGAGAGGATTCTCCCCGTCTCCACCGGCGGTGCGGATGCCGAGCTTCACCGTCTCGCGAATCTTCGTGCCGCGGCGGTGGGGCTCTGCGGCGCGCTCGTCTCCGTGGGGCTGTTTCTGACCAGGGCTCCCGGGCTCGCGGAACGTCAGCACACCACGATCGCGAACGTACTCACCTCGGGGCAGAGCGGGCTTCAGCTTCTGATCCTCCTGGCACTCGCGGTCGGACTGATTCTCGCGATGCTGCGGTTCTCGCCGGGATGGTGGCTCGCCGGTCTCGCGGTCGTCGCAGAAGCACTCCGTCCCGCGTTCACCGGCCAGTGGAACCGACTCGCCAACCCGATTCACATGGTGGCGGGAGGGATGTGGATCGGGACGCTGTTCATCATGGTACTGGCCGGGCTCGGCTCGATCCCGAGGAGCGGCCTGACCCCCGAGGCGCGTGGACTGGCAGGTGCGCGGATGGTGAACGCGTTTTCGCCGGTGGCGCTCACGTCGGCTGCCGTACTGGCGGCGTCCGGGATCACCACCGCCTGGCTGCACCTGAAGTACGTCGCAGCGCTCTGGACCACGCCGTACGGCTGGACGCTGATCGGGAAGCTCGTGGTCGTCGCGGGGGTGGTCGGTCTCGGCGCATGGAACTGGAGGCGTCAACGTCCGATGCTCGGTGCCGAGCCGGCAACCCGACTGCTCAGGAAGTCTGCGACCGCGGAACTGATCGTCGCCGCCCTCGTTCTCGCGATCACCTCGATTCTGGTCAGCCTCCCGTCACCTCATCTTCCGGGTCACTGAGAAAGCATCCGTCGACCTCCGATGACGCCGATCACGCACTTCGTTCTGACGCCGGTGGGATCGGGGGGAGACGTACGTCCGTTCGCGGGTATCGGAAGAGAGCTCGTACGTCGCGGTCACCGCGTCACCCTGATGACTGCGGAGCCGTTCCGCCGGTTCGCCGAAGAAGGGGGAATGCGATTCGTTTCCACCTGGCCGGCGGAAGAGTACGAACGTCAGGTTCTCGATCCCGACCTCTGGCATCCCCGCCGCGGCATTCGATCCATACTCAGGATCGTCGCCGGGAACCTCGAGCGCGCCTGGTCGCTGCTCGACGAAAGTGTGGGAGAGACGCGACCGATCCTCGTCGCCCATTCACTTTCGTTCCCCACGCGCTCGTTCGGCGAAAAGAACGGGCTCGCCACGGCAACCATTCATCTTGCTCCCGGCGTCTTCCGCTCCAGAACCGACGCACCCGTGGTCGCCGCAGGCCTCGAACTCGGGCGGCTCCCCGCGCCGCTGTTCGATCTCTTCTGGCGCGGAGTGGATCGCCTGGTCATCGACCCGCCGCTCCTTCCGGCCTACAACCGACTTCGCGCCGATCATGGCCTCCCGCCGGTCTCACGCCTCTTCGGCGATGAGATGCATCGATCCGATCTGCTGCTCGGTCTCTTCCCCGAGTG
This sequence comes from uncultured Acidobacteriota bacterium, assembly GCA_963741955.1. Classification (GTDB taxonomy): domain Bacteria; phylum Acidobacteriota; class Thermoanaerobaculia; order Gp7-AA8; family Gp7-AA8; genus CAVUKB01. The sequence goes on along the minus strand of CAVUKB010000006.1, from coordinate 302,595 downwards.
GTTCGCCAGGCCGCAGCCGGAATGGCCACGGCAGACGAAGCTCACCGGGTTCCCTCTGGTGCGCTTCGATTCCGAAGATCTGACCCCATCACTCGATGCATGGCTCCTCGACGGACCCGCACCGATCGTCTTCACTGCCGGAACCGCGAACCGCCAGGCCTCCGGGTTTTTCAACACCGCGATCGAAACGGCGGGACGGAGCGGGAGGCGGGCTCTCCTGCTGACCGGGTGGCGGGAGCAGATTCCGCCGGTGCTCCCGCAGGGTGTCCGCTACGAACCGTTCGCGCCTCTGCACCAGCTCCTCCCGCGGGCAGCGGCTCTGGTTCATCACGGTGGAATCGGCACGTGCGCGAGCGGTCTGGCGGCGGGAGCTCCTCAAGTGGTGATGCCGATGGCGTTCGACCAGCTCGACAATGCTGCGCGACTGGAGCGGCTCGGCGTGGGAGTGAGGCTCTCACCGCGCCGGTTCGAGCCGGGACGCCTCTCGGCAGCGCTCGAGTCGATCGTGGAGAGCGGAGCAGTCAGGTCCGCGTGTGCCGCCATCCGCGACCGGATGGCGGGGGAGGACGGAATCGGTGACGCGTGCGACGAGCTCGAACGTCTCGCCGCCGATCGACAGACGCGAGAGGTGCGTCAAAGATAGTACCGATATTACGTCTTGATATAAATTATAAATATTAGTTGGTAGATATCAGCTATTATATATCAGGCATTTTCACCGAGAACCGGTGTGACTTGGTCCGGTATGACCGGGCGTTCGTCCGCGGCGAGCTCCGCTTCCTGCTCCCGGATGATTCCCTTCCACGCCTCGTCGGCATCGAAGTCGGTCATCCGGCCGAGGGCGCGGATCCAGCCGGGCGTCTTCTCCGGCAGCTGATTCGCCTTGTCACCGTAGAACGCGTATCCGAGATCCCAGAGGAGCTTGAGGCCGACCAGGATCGCGAGGAAGGCGATCGGCTGCCCGAACCAGACGAGAAGAAAAATCCCGCCGAGCAGAGACATGTGCAGCATCAGAATGCGCCCGAGGAACTGATCCCCACGGAGACGGATCGACGCAAAGGAGCGGTTGGCAAGGAACGGCAGCTCGACCGCCAGCTCGAGGAACGCAACTGCCGCGATGATGGCCGTCCCCTGGACGAGGCTGTGCAGCTGAATGTACCATTGCGATCCGGAGCCCGGGCCGGCTTCGTTGCGGAGGACGCCGAGACCGACCGCCAGGAGAAAGACGTGGGCCAGGGTGAACGGGATGTACGTCCCGCAGAACTCCGCGAGGTACGTCGTCTTCAACTCCGGCTGGCCGGTGATGCGGCGGGAGATCGCATCGTCTTTGTGGCTCCGGTAGTGACCGCGGAGATGAGTCAGTTTTCGGTGGATGATGATCCGGATGATCTGTGCAATACCGCCGAAGAATGTCTCCGCCCAGAAGAGAAAGAGGAGGTTGGCCGCCGGCCACTGGAAGCGTAGTACGCCGATCAGCGGGACAGAGTTCGAGGCGACGGCCGAGACCACACGAAGAGAGCGGGACCAGGACTTTCCTGCCATCGGTCACTCCTTCACGAGAGGAACTGAGGATTGCCGGGGATACTGAAGGGTAGCCGATTTGGTGGCCGGTGGGTAGCCCCCGGAGGATCCACATCGCTCTACTTCCGCAATGCTTTCCTTCCCTCCTCCGCCTCTCTCAGGAGCTGCTCGATGCTGCTGCGCGTGATCTCGGTGTCCATGTGCGGAGCCAGGCGCACCGGAGGAGTGTTCCGGATCTTCTCCACCAGGTTTCCGAGCTCGTCTGCCGCAAGCTCCTCCATCCGCTCATAGAGCCCGCCGGGAAACTCCTCGAGGGGGTTGTGCTCGGCGAGGATTCCGGCGATGGTCGACATCAGCGCCGCGTCGGGAGGAGGCATGAGGAGTGCTGCGAGTGCCGCATGATCCCGGTGGAGCTGCACCTCGACGGGCGAGAAGATCCCCTGGCGGCGGAGCTCGGGGAAGAGGATGCGCTCCTCGATTCCGATGTGCCGGAGAAGACCGGCACGAAACGCGGTATAGCTTTCGTGGTCGATGGTGCCATCGGGGCGGATCACTCTCTCCAGGAGCGCATCGAGCCGTTGATGATCTTCGGTGAGGTATGCGTGGAGCTCGGAAGGCATGGCCGGAGAATGATAGCGTCCATCCCGGGCCTTGCGAAGACGCTCCGACCCATCCATCGAGAGGTGGACGCACCTGACCCTTCCGCCGCGATACACTCCCGCGACGGAGGAGGCGAAGTGACCGAAGAAAAGACCACGGACGTTCTCATCGTCGGTGCCGGCCCGATCGGGATCGAGCTCGCGGTCGCGCTGAAGCGCGCGGGGATCGGTTACGCGCATCTCGACGCGGACCAGATCGGATCGACCATCTCCTGGTACGCTCCGCAGACTCACTTCTTCTCCTCTCCGGAGAGAATCGCCATCGCCGGTGTCCCGCTGCAGACGCTCGACCAGTCGAAAGCGACCCGGGAGGAGTACCTGACATACCTCCGCTCGGTCGTCCTCCAGTTCGGACTGGAGATCCATACGTTCGAACGTGTCACCTCGATCGAACGCGATGCGGAGGGATGGTTCTCCGTTCGCACCCGACGGGCCGATGGTGACCGCACCTGGCGCGCCTGGAAGGTCGTCCTCGCGATCGGCGACATGCATCGGCCGAGGATCGTCGGCGTTCCGGGAGAGAACCTCCCGCACGTCAGTCACTACTTCGAAGATCCGCATCTGTACTTCCGCAGAAGAGTGCTGATCGTGGGGGGGAAGAATTCTGCGGTCGAAGCCGCCATCCGTTGCGCGCGAGTAAGTGCAGACGTGACCCTTTCCTATCACGGCGCCGAGCTCGATCCGGAGCGGGTGAAGGCGTGGCTTCTTCCCGAGATCCGTTCCATGATCCGTGACGGAAAGATCCGGTTCCTTCCCCGAACCACTCTCTGCGAGATCCGCGGCGACGCGGCGGTGCTCCGGAGTGAGGAAGATCCGGAGGATCGTCTGGAGGTGGAAGCGGACGCGGTCCTTCTCCTCACCGGATACGTGCAGGATTCTTCACTCTTCGAGAACGCGGGTCTGGTGCTGGAAGGCGCAGCGAAGCGTCCGCGTCTCGCGCCCGAGACGATGGAGAGCAGCGTGCCGGGGATCTTCGTCGCCGGTACCGCGGCGGCCGGGACTCAGGTCGGCGGCGTGAAGGAGTTCATCGAGACGAGCCACATCCACGTCGAGCGGATCGTCGCCGCCCTCACCGGCTCGGCGCCCCCCGGTGACGAGAAGGCCTACGACCAGCCGGAAAGCTGAGAAGACGATAAAGCCGGATTGCTCGGTCCGTCTCGCCTGGTCATTGCTCCAGCGCCTCCGCTACGACTTCCTTCGCTTCCTCCTGAATCCGGGAGAGGTGCTCTTCACTGACGAAGCTCTCCGCGTAGATCTTGTAGATGTTCTCGGTCCCGGAGGGGCGTGCGGCGAACCAACCGTTCCGGGATGTCACCTTCAGCCCTCCGATCGGATTCCCGTCACCAGGCGCATGAGTGAGAATCGTGTCGATCGGATCGCCGGCGAGCTCCTTCGCCGTCACCGACTCCGTCGAAAGCTTTCCGAGCTTCGCCTTCTGTTCGGGCGTGGCGGGAGCATCGACCCGCTGGTAGAACGACGGGCCGTGCTTCTGCAGCAGCTCTGACGCGAGTTCACCTGGATCGCGTCCCGTGCGGGCAGTCATCTCGGCGGCGAGGAGACCCATGATGATTCCGTCCTTGTCGGTGGTCCAGACCTCGCCATTCCGGCGGAGAAATGACGCGCCGGCACTCTCCTCACCTCCGAACCCGAGCGAGCCGTCGAGAAGCCCGCTCACGAACCACTTGAACCCGACCGGGACTTCGTAGAGCTTTCGTCCCAGACCGGCAGTGACTCTGTCGATGAGACTGCTGCTGACTACCGTCTTCCCGACCGCGGCGCTCTCCGGCCACTCCGGACGGTTCGCGAAGAGATACGAGATTGCGACGGCGAGGTAGCGGTTCGGATCGAGAAGTCCGATGCCGGGGACGACGATTCCATGACGGTCGTTGTCGGTGTCGTTACCGAACGCGACATCGAAACGGTCGCGCAGCGCGATGAGCCCCGCCATGGCATAGGGCGACGAGCAATCCATCCTGATCCGCCCGTCCCAGTCGAGGGGGATGAAACGGAAGGTCGGATCGACCTCATCGTTCACGATCTCGATGTCGAGGCCCCATCGCTCCCGGATCACCGGCCAGAACGCGACGCCGGCTCCTCCCATCGGATCGACGCCGATGTGGAGACCCGACCCTCGAATGGCGTCCAGATCCACCACGCTCGCGAGGTCGCTGGTGTACTCACCGATGTAATCGTGGCGTCGGGTGGTCGGTGCGGACAACGCCGCCGCGAGCGACGTCCGCCGGATCGGCTTCGGATCCTCCATCAGCCGGTTCGCGGCCGCTTCGATCGCATTCGTCGCCGCCGACTCCGACGGGCCGCCGTGAGGAGGGTTGTACTTGAACCCACCGTCTTCCGGGGGGTTGTGCGACGGAGTGACGACGATGCCGTCGGCGAGATGATCCTTACGATTTCGGTTCCACAGGAGGATCGCATGCGAGACGACCGGCGTTGGCGTCGTCCCGAGATCGTGATCGATCATCACTTCGACTCCGTTGGCGGCGAGTACCTCCATCGCGGTTGCGAAGGCGGGCTCCGAGAGCGCGTGGGTGTCGACGCCCAGGAAGAGGGGTCCCTCGATTCCCTGATCGCGCCGATAGTCGCAGATCGCCTGAGTGGTCGCGAGGATGTGAAGCTCGTTGAACGAGCGGTTGAGCGCGGATCCGCGATGTCCCGAGGTGCCGAACGCCACGCGCTGTTCACGTACCGCCGGATCGGGTCGAAGAGCGAAGTACTGCGTGACCAGCCTGGGAACGTTGATCAGCATGTCGTGCGTCGGAAGCGTTCCGGCGTTCTCTGACGTGGGCATCAAGATCTCCTTCCTTGCAACGAGACGGTGGGAGCAACGCAGCTTGGGAGTCTGCGGCGTCAGACGACGATTTTGCTCTTCAACGTAGTCACCACTATGCCTTCGTCGCCGAAGCTGCGCTCGTCCTGTATCCAAGCCGCTCTCCGCCCCCTCGCCGAGACGGTGTGAGAAATGCGGGTCAGGAGTCTGCGCGGTAGAAACTGTCCTGCTGCGAAAGCGGATCAGCGGTCCAAATCCGCCCCGATTTTCGGCGAGTAGCCACCGCTACGCACCTCAAATCCGAACGAATTTGGCCTCGCTGCTTCGCTTTCTCGCTACGGACGTTTCTATCGCGCAGACTCCTGGCGACGAAGCCCCGTGAGTAATCCAGTGTAGAGCATATCCCGTTCCGTCCGGAGACGCGTCTGGTGCGGCGCTGCGAGCTGGCGGCTGATTGCGTATCCCGCGGTCGCCAGCCCCCGAGCCACCGATACGCTGGTGCGGTCCGTCCCGAGATCGCGGATCAGAGCGTCACGGAAGAGGGCTGAGGCGGTGGTGTGACGATGAACGGAATGAGCGCGCGGAGTGCTGTGGTCAGCGCCGCGGTGTAGTGGCCCTCGAGCGGGCGCGGCATCGGGCTCTCCGATGCAATCAGATTGCTCGGAGGAGGCCCCTTCTCTCACTTCTGCTTGTTGCAGATGATCAGCGCCGCGATCACCCCCGGAATCCATCCGACCAGAGTGAGCACGAAAACGATGAAGAAATTACCTACGCCTTTGTCGACCACCGCCAGCGGCGGAAGAAGAAGGCAGAGAATTGCACGAAGACATCCCATTCGCGGCGACTCCTTTCTCGAAATGCCCCATCAGAAAAATACGGCGGCGTGAGGAAAAGGTTTACCCCTCGCTCGCGAGACGGACGAGGTAAAGCTGCAAGGTGAGTGCCCCGGAGAAGTGAAGCTCTGCGAACGGGCCGGCCTCACTCACTCGGCCGATGAAACCGCGTTCCGCCCCTTCTGCTTCGAGCGGTAGAGCTCACGGTCGGCCGCAGCGTACAGCTCCTCGGGTGACTTCATCGCCGGCGAGATCCCAGCCACGCCGAAAGAGCAGGTGACCGGGATCGTTCCCGATCCGAGATCGAACTCGTTCGCTGCGACGCGAGCGCGCAGTTTCTCTGCGAGCGTGGTGGCGCCCGACAGCGGAACGTCGGGACAGAGGATCAGGAACTCGTCGCCGCCGGAGCGGGCGAAGATCTCTTCGCGGCGGATGTGCTGCTCGACCAGACGGGCCATCTGCTGAAGGACGGCGTCGCCCGCGGGATGGCCGTATTCGTCGTTGATGCTCTTGAACCCGTCGATGTCGAAGATGATCAGCGAGAGGGGAGTCCCATGGCGTCGCGAGCGTGCGAAATCCCGATCCACTTCCGCGTCGTAACGCCGCCGGTTGAAGATGCCGGTCAGCTCGTCGAGGATCGTCAGGTGGTAGAGAGCCTCGTGGTAACCGTGCTCGAGATCGTCCCCTTCGAGGAACTTCAGTTTCACCACCTGGAGCTCGATGACGTCGCCGCTGGCGAGATTGCACGCACGGTCGAGATACGCGCCATTCACCAGTGTCCCGTTCCGGCTACCGAGGTCTTCGATGATCGTTTCGTCGCTGTTCCGGATGATTCGTGCATGCCGCCGGGAGACCTCCATCACGTCGGGGAATCCGATCTCGACGTCCGCCGAGCGCCCGATGGTCATTGCCGTGCCCGGGAAGATGGAAAACGAGCTGCCGAGCATGGTTCGATCGGGGTGCGCGATGACCACCAGACTCGCGCGTCGCGCGGAGATCTCCGAGCCTGCGGGGCTCCTACGCTCGCGGTCGTCGCGATTCGCGATCCATGTCTCGTCGCCGTCGGCGTCGAGCGGGATGTGGGGAACGGAATCGTGGTCGCCCGCCGGTTTGCCGGTTCTCGGAAGCCTCGCGGTGACGGTCGAATCGTCCGTCGCCACAGACGCAACTCCGGCTTCTTCGGGGCGCAGACCGTCGTCGACGCTTCCCTCCACCGGATGCGACGATCCGCGAATTTCCGGACTCTGTCCGGATCCCGCGCCCTTGCTCGACTTGCGCCGGGCCGGGCTTTTCGACCCGCCGGCGCTCTTAGCCTTACGTGCCATTTCCGCCCACGTCAATCATGCCTCTTCGCGACGGAAGCGTCAAAGCGGCGAGAGCGGAAACTTTGCTCCGGCGCCCCGGTTTCGCGGTTCGCGAAGAGGGAGGACCTGGCCCTTCCTCCTTCGAGTGTCCGAAACAGGGCGTACGTTTCATCGCGTACAACACGATTCTCGCGGCAGCTCGAATCGACACGTTCCCACCCGTGGAGTGCGAATTCGTAATCCGCCGCGCGGATCACGGCGCGAGCGCGAAGGGACCCTCACCTGCATTCTCGGGAGAAGCGGAGCCACTCCCCGATCGAGGCGACAAAGAAACCGGAGGGCGACCCGTTCACGTGCTCTGCGATACCGGTCGCGAACGGGTCCGGATTCGAGAGTAGAAGTCGCGAGAGGCCTCGCTGGCGCGAATCTCGTGAGGGCGTACTGCGCGCGCGAGTGAGAGTCCCTCCAGGCTTCGGCAGCGGCTGAGCGCGACGTAGATCTGACCATCCGCGAACGCGCCCCCGCCGAGGTCGATCGCGACCCGATCGAGCGTGAGTCCCTGAGCCTTGTGAATGGTCACTGCCCACGCCGGCATGAGGGGGAACTGGGTGAACGTGCCGACCACCTCGTCGACGATGCGCTGTTCCTTCTCGTCCCACGAGTAGCGGATGTTCTCCCAGATCACCGGTTCGACTTCGACCGAAGCTCCGTCGTCGAGACGCACGCGAATCGACTCTCGACTCATCTTCTCGACCGTCCCAACCGTTCCGTTCACCCACAGCTTCTCCGGATGATTGCGCACGAACATCACCTGGGCACCAGGCTTGAGGGCGAGGGTCTGGGGTGCCGGAGTCCGATCGTCGGATCCGGTAGCGAAGGTCCCTTCGACCTGCGCCTTGTACTCTTTTGCAGAACCGCTCAGCGCCGCGAGACTCCTCTCGTTACGGGCGGCGGCCGCGTTCCGGGTGGGAACGAGCGTCAGATATCGACCGGAGAGCTCTCGCCCGACGCACTGCCGGTTGATTCTGTCGATCGCATCGTGTGGAGTGTCCGCTTCCCGGATCGCGCGGAGCATCGTCGCGAACTCCGGGTCGCGCTGACGGTAGACGGTCCGGAGCTCGACCGGTGCGAACGAGAGGCCCTTCAGGGACCGCGCTGAAAAGAAAAAGGGTGAGTCGTACCGCTCCTCGAGGAAGGGGCGGTCGCTGCGTGTGACCACCGGAGGGAGCTGAAACAGATCGCCGACCAGGACGACCTGCACGCCGCCGAAGGGGACTTTCGATCTCCGGTTGACCCGGAGAAACGCTTCGAGCCCGTCGAGGATGTCGGCGCGGACCATCGAGATCTCGTCGATGATCAGCAGTTCGAGCTTTTCGATCACCGTCCGGTCATCGACCTCCCGGATGTCCTCCGGCGTCACCACACGCAGCGGAAGCTTGCAGAACGAGTGGATGGTCTGGCCGCCGGCATTGAGCGCCGCGACGCCGGTCGGGGCGAGGACGACGCTCTGTTTCTCGCTGAATCGCTCGCGCAACTCGCGGATGAACGTCGACTTTCCCGTCCCTGCTCCGCCGGTCACGAAAATGATCGGCTTGCCGTTCGCAACCGCTTTGAAGGCCTTCTCGAGCTGCGGGTTCATCTCGATCGGCTCGCGTCGAGGGCGTGTGGCGAGGCGCTTCTCGCGTCTCCGCTTCCGTGGAGCGGAGGAACCGGATGGCGGCAGCGATCCGCGGCCCCATGGTGGCGCGGCGCCGGGCGTACGTATGCGGGGTTCGCGGATGGCGAACTTCCTCGGACCGGAGAGCTTCGGCGCGTCGAACCCGAGTTGTTGCGCGATCTTTTTCGCCAGCGCGATCCAGTCGTACGCCAACACCTCTTCGCTGCCGGCGTGGTCGAGAATTTCGAACATTCGCTGGATGTGGTTGCGTCGCGGGCGCGGCACGCCACACTGGCGGAGCTTCGGGACGACGTTCTCGACCCACGTCACGAGCCCGTCGAAGTCGAGAGCGCTCTTCGGTGCGAGCGATTTCGGGTCGATCTTGACGCGCGGGGCCTTCACGTCCCTCATTCTCTCCGGTTCTGCCGCGTCACGCGAGCGACGCGAGCCTTCCGTTGGGCCACCGGTCTCGGGCGGCACGCGCATATTGCGGGCGAGATGATCGCAGTATGGCGCCTGTTCGACTCCCGATCAGTCGGCCGCGGCGACCATGTACTGCTCGAACTTTCCGTCCGGGAGAGTGAATGTGGTGATCCGCAGCGTCTTCTCCGGGAACTTCACCGTATATCGTCGAAGAGTCATTCCGCCGCGCAGCGATTGCGACTGCTGGGTGAACGACTCCGGCTTGCCGAGCGGACCGAGGCTGCTCGCGAAGTCCCGCAATCCCTCGTCGCTGAAATAGGCATTCGCATTGGCGGTGAGGAGAGAGCGGTCGATCGCTCCCTTCTGCAGGGTGGCGAAGATCGCCTTCGCCTGTTCGAGCGCTTTCTGGTCCGTGGTCTCGAACAGGAGCTCCGCGATCTTGGAGGCGATGTCCGACGACGCCGATGTCGCATCGAGATTCGTCAGCACGACCACTGCCGTCGCGTCGTCCGGATACACAGAGTTCCGCGCGGTGAATCCCGACACTTCGCCACCGTGCGAGATCAGACGGTGGCCGTGCGATTCGCTGACGCCGACGCCGAGTCCATAATTCGCACCGACACCATTCGCGAGCCGAACCTCGGTCTCCATCTTCTTCCACGATTCCGGCGAGAGGATCTTCCGATCCATCATCGCGATGTCCCACAGAGCGAGGTCGTGAGCGGTCATCGCCAGTTCACCCGCCGCGAACATCCATCCCGGCCCTTCCTTCGGAGCGGGGCGGAGCGGTCCGAGTGCGAAGCGACGGTAGCGCATCGGCTGGTCAGCCCCGAGCGCCGCGCGGTCGCTGTCGGTCACGCTGGCCATCCCCAGAGGCCCGAACACGTGCTGCTGAAGGAACTCCCCGATGGGCATCCCTGCGACCTTCTGTACCAGAGCTCCGGCGATCACATAGTTGGTGTTGCTGTACTGGTATTGTGTCCCCGGCTCGAAATCGAGCGGCTTCTTCGCCCATTCGTCGAGGATCTCCTGAGGCGTCACGGGATGCATCATCCGCGGCATCACGTAGTCCTGGGGCCAGAAGTCCTGATAGCCCGACGTCATCGATAGGATCTCCCGTACCGTCACTTCATTGGAGCGCGTGAGCTCGGGAAACCATCGGACCAGCTTGTCGTCGAGGGAGATCTTCCCTTCCTCCGCCAGCAGCAGAATCGATGCGGCTGTGAACTGTTTGCTGATCGAGCCGATGCTGTAACGCATCCCGGCGGTCGCCGCCCGACGTGGTTTCAGTTGCGCCAGCCCGTATGCATTCGTGTAGACGATCTGTCCGTTGCGTACGACCGCGATCGATGCCGAGGGCGCACCGCTCTTCTCGAGGCCCTTCGTCACGGCGTCATCGATCTTCTCGCGCAATCCGGGAGCCAGTGCGTCGGCACCGAAGAGCGTCGTAGTGAAGGAGAAAACGATCAGGACGATCAGGAGACGGGAAATTCTTCTCATGATGAGATCACCTCGAATGGTCTGTCGCGCACGCGCGATCCGCACGATACCATTCCCGGCAGCAAGGAGGGCCGGAAGCGACTGCGGTGCGGAGTGAGCTCGATCTCCTCCGTTCGAGAGTGAAGCGGATCACCGGCGAGGCGCCGGCGATTGCCCATTGAATGGATGGGCGGCTACAATCGACGTTCGCAGTCGGAGCGGACGAGAGCGACCGCAGCCGGGATGCAGGAGATCCCGGGCTTTTCAGAGCCGTTCGATCTCGTCCTTCGCTGCAAGGTGAGGCGACCCATGACCGTCGATGTCGATCTCGATCAGCACCGCTCTGCTCTCGTTGGACATTGCTACCGCATGCTCGGCTCCGTGGTCGATGCCGACGACGCGGTGCAGGAGACGATGCTTCGCGCGTTCCGGAATCTCGACCGCTTCGAGGGACGGGCGGCGCTCCGCACCTGGCTCTACCGCATCGCGACGAATGTCTGTCTCGACGCACTCTCGGAGCGGAAACGCCGCGAGCGCCCCATGGACTTCGGACCGGCCGGTTCAGTCGACGCGCCGCTGATCGAGCATCCCCGTACGCACTGGCTCGAACCGATTCCCGACGCGGTGGCGATCTCCGCGGACGGCGATCCGGAAGGAATCGCTCTACAGCGCGAGAAGATCCGCCTCGCATTCGTCGCGGCGCTCCAGCACATCCCGCCGAAGCAGCGCGCCGCTCTCCTTCTCACCGAGGTCCTCGGGTGGTCCGCCGCCGAGACCGCCGAATGTCTCGACACCACCGTCGCATCGGTGAACAGCGCACTGCAGCGCGCCCGGGCGACGCTCGCTTCACGCGATCTCTCCGGCGCCTCCGCGCCACTCGACGAATCGCAGGAGGAGCTGCTCGCGCAGTTCGTCGACGCATTCGAACGTTACGATGTCGACGGTGTCGTCCGGCTGCTGCGCGAGGACGTCACGATGTCGATGCCGCCTTACTCGCTCTGGCTGCGAGGACGTGACTCGATCCGCGGATGGCTGCTGGGACGCGGCTCCGTCTGTCGCGGGTCGCGCCTGGTCCGGACCGCCGCCAACGGAATGCCTGCGTTCGCTCATTACCACTCGGACGGGAGCGGCGGCCCGTGGGAGCCATGGGCGATCATCGTCTTCGAAATGGGTTCCGACGGCATCGCAGCCTGGAACGCGTTTCTCGACACCGAGACACTCTTTCCGCGGTTCGGTATGCCTGCCGAGCTGGAGTAGAGAAAACCTCCCACCTGTCGAGAGGCGATGGCGCGCGGATCCCGCACCACCCCGCACTCACGGTTCGTTGCGCGAGCGCATCAGGCGGAGCGTTCCCATTCGGTTACGAAAGAAGCGGCGCGACCGATGAAGTTTCACCTCTGAACCGGTCTATGCATCAGAACTTCACGGAAGGAGCTCCTGATGACCAATACGACCTCGACAATTCCTCCATCACACACCCTCGATAGATCGTCGAACCTCTCCCGCTCCGCAGTCTGGGTTGGGCGTGTACTCAGCACGATCGCGACGCTCTTTCTTCTCTTCGACTGCACGATCAAGATCCTCAGGATGCCGGCGGCCGTGGAAGGGACGGTCAAGGTCGGCTACCCCGCCGGCGTCGTGGCACCGATCGGCTTCATCCTTCTCGCGTGCCTCGTGGTTTACGTCATTCCCCGCACTGCTCCGCTCGGCGCGGTCCTCCTCACGGGATATCTCGGCGGCGCGGTCGCGACGAATGTGCGAGTCGGAGCACCGATGCTCACGTTCGTTCTCGCTCCGGTGTATGTCGCGGTCCTGATCTGGGGAGGGCTGTGGCTGCGCGACGCGCGGGTCCGCAACATTCTCGCGTCCCGCCGATGATTTCGAGGAGCCATGACCGTCCAAACTCTCGACAGCAGCAAGAAAGGAGAACGAAGATGGCCGTTCGAAGCATCACCCCCTATCTCTACTTCAAAGGAAACGCAGGCAAGGCGCTCCGACTGTACGAGCACGCGCTCGGAGCTCGCGTCGAACCGGAGCTCCACTTCGGCGACGCTCCTCCCGGAGCAATCGAGTGCACACCCGAGAACAAAGACATGGTGATGCACGCCATCGTCCATCTCGACGGCGCGCGGCTGATGGTGAGCGACGTCCCGGGCGAGATGCCGCTGCCGCTCGGTGCACAGGTCCAGGTCGCGATCGACTTCGAAACGCCCGAAGAGATGACCCGGCGGTTCGAGGCGCTCGCGGCGACGGGGCGGGTGAAGGTGCCGGTCCACGAGGAGTTCTGGGGCACGTTCGGCGCCGTCACGGACGAGTTCGGAGTGGAGTGGATGTTCAACAGCACCAAACCGATGGAGGAGATCCAGCGATGAGCACGAATGGTTCTCGCAAGATGTTCGTCAATCTCCCGGTGCGCGATCTCAATCGTTCGATGGAGTTCTTCCGCGCACTTGGTTTCGGCTTCAATCCGCAGTTCACGGACGAGAAGGCCGCTTGCATGGTCGTGAGCGAGGAGGGATTCGTGATGCTCCTGCAGGAGGAGTTCTTCAAGACGTTCACCTCGAAGAACCTTTGCGACACGACGACGCACACGGAGGGGCTGGTCGCGCTTTCCTGCAGCAGCCGCGACGAAGTGAACGACCTGGTGAAGAAGGCGCTCGCGGCCGGCGGGACGCACGCGAAGGATCAGGTCGACCAGGGGTTCATGTACGGCTGGAGCTTCTACGATCCCGACGGCCATCACTGGGAAGTCATCTGGATGGATCCGGCGGCGATCGAGAATCCTCCGTCACAGGCGTGAAGCCGCGTTGCTTCGAATCGCGCCGGGGGAGGGGAGGCACGCGACGGGGAGCCAACGGTCGAGCGGGTCTTCCGGCGTACAATCCGGCCGGGGAATCTCCATCTTGGCCGCGATCGTGATTCGCAATGCACGCCTGACGGACGCGCCGGAACTGGCCGATCTCAGCGGGCAGCTCGGCTATCCGTCCACCGGGGAGCAGCTTCGGGATCGTCTCGCCTCACTTCTCGAACGGCGGGACGATCTCGTGCTTCTCGCGGTCGATGAGGGCGACCGCGCGGTCGGCTGGATCCACGCGGCGATCCGGCGACAGCTGGAGCTCGATCCGTTCGTTCAGATCGCGTCGCTGGTCGTCGCGCGCCAATACCGCGGAAGCGGCATCGGCGTGGATCTCCTCTCCAGAGCGGAGGAGTGGGCGCGTCGCAGCGGAGTGGAAGAGATCCACATCCGTTCGAACGTGGTTCGCGAGCGGGCCCACGCGTTCTACCTGCGGGAAGGCTACCGACAGGCCAAGACTTCCCATCTCTTCGTGAAGCGCCGCGACGATCGGTGACGGCAATTTTACCCGGGTCTATTGACGAATTCATTTCACCCGGGTATAAAGCGGAACCGAGGATGAACCGATGAGCGAAGAACCGCAGGAAAGCTACACCGCATTCGAGGAGGGACGCCGCGTCGCGTCCGGAACGCTGGCAGATGTCGCCGCGAAAATCAAAGAATCGATCGGCCGGAGGCATCAATCCGCCGCCCTCGTGTTCGACGACGCCACCGGACGGGTGATCGACGTCGATCTGCACGGAAGCATGCGCGAGATCCTGGTGCGACTGGAGAAGTCGGGGGAGGAGGCTCCGCCCGTCGCGCAGCGACAGAAAGGGCCGGGACGCCCGCGGCTCGGTGTGGTCTCGCGTGAAGTGACGCTCCTCCCCCGCCACTGGGAATGGTTGTCGAAGCAACCTGGTGGCGCATCCGTGGCCCTGAGGAAACTGGTCGACGAAGCGAGGCGTGCGAACCGCGAGACCGATGCGGTCCGCGAATCGCGCGAAGCGGCGTACCGCTTCATGTCCGCGATGGCCGGAGATCTTCCCGGCTTCGAAGAAGCGAGCCGCGCGCTTTTCGCCGGCGACCGCTCGCGATTCACGCGCCTGACCCGGTCATGGCCGGAAGACATCCGAGACTACACGCGGCGCCTCGCGCGCGCCGGCCTTCGTAAGCCCTGACGTGCAGACGGACGATTCGTTCTATGCTTCGCGCCATGAGTACCCTCTCCCGTGCACGCGAGAGCCTGCGCGTGACCCGGCTCGCCGTTCTCGACCTGACCGACACCATTCTGAGGCGCCGGCCGCCAATGGTCCCGCCTCGCCGCGAGGTGCACAGGATCGGCGGATTCGATTTCCTCGAGATCGGACGCCAGCTCGCGTCGATCGCCATCGAGCTCGGAGAACTGAAGCCCCACGAGCGCATCGTCGATGCGGGATGCGGCATCGGGCGCCTCGCAGTCCCTCTTCTCGATTTCCTGAAAGACGGCGAGTACGCCGGCTTCGACATCGATCGCCGGGGAATCGCCTGGTGCCGGAAGCACATCGAATCCGCACACGCGAACTTTCACTTCAGCCGGATCGACGTTCGCAACCGTCACTACAACCCGCGCGGCGCAATCGCAGCCGAAGATCTCCGCTTTCCGTACGCCACGGGCTCGGTCGATCTCGTCTTCGCCGCATCTCTCTTCACGCACCTGACTCCCGGAGCGGGCGACCACTATCTCTCCGAGATCGCACGAGTGCTGAAACCGGGAGGACGATTCGTCGGTTCGTTCTTTCTCCTCAATGACCAGAGCCGTCCGATGATGGGTCACACCACTCCGCAGCTGACCGCGGTGGATTCTCAGTACGCGGTCCAGGACGAGGACGATCCGGAGCGGGCGATCGGCCTCGACGAACGAGCGGTACGGGAGGCTCTCGCGAGGTACGGGGTTCCCGTCGCCGAGATCCGCTACGGAGGGTGGTCATTCCGAAGCGAGTTCATGAGCTTTCAGGATTTCATCCTGGCGAGAAAGCCCTGACGACCCCGCGCCGCGCGTGCGGCTGTTGTTTCCCCTGGGCCTCTCCGGTCCGTGCGATCATTCGGCATCTCCCGATCCGGAGAGCCGTCCGAGATGCCGTCACCGATCCCGAAAGCTTCGAAGTTCGACGACCGCGCGCTCCTTGCGGCGCTTCTCGTCGTCATCGTCCTTGGTGCGTGGCTGCGCCTGCGGTGCCTCGGTGTCCCGCCACTCTGGCTGGACGAGATTCTCAACGTCGAGATTGCGCGTCGAGCGATCCATTCATCCTTCCTTCAGTGGCTGATCGGCTTCGAGCATGAGAACGGTCCGCTCTACTATCTCGTGCACCTCCCGTCACTCTTCCTGCCACTCGGCGTCGAAGCTGCGTGGCGGCTCCCCGACGTGGTCGTCGGTATCCTGACGCTGCCGCTCATGTTCGTCGCCGCAGTCCGGCTCACCGAGCGGAGATTCACTGCGCTGCTCGCGACTCTATTCCTCGCCGTCTCCCCCTTTCACGTCGCGTATTCGAGGGAGGGCCGCACGTATTCGATTCTCGTCCTCGCCTCAGTGGTGGCGCTGCTCGGTTTCGGCTCTCGCGGAAGGCGCACGATCGCCCTTCTTGCGGGGTCCATCTTCATCGCCGTCGCGACCGCCGCGAGCGCAGCACCTTTCGTCCTCGGGGTCGTTGCAGCCATGGGAGTGGTGGCCTTCGCCGGTCCATCGGCGTCCCGAAGGCGGACGCTGCTGCAGGCGTCCGGCCTGCTCATGATGGCCGCCGCATTCCTCGCGCTCTTCTACGCACGATATCCGCGGGGGCGAATTCATGCGCCCTTCTCCGAGACCCTGCTGTCTGTCGGCGGAAAAATCGTGAACGGGTTCTTCGTCACCGCACACGAGATGATCGCGCCTTCGCCGATCGCTCTGATGGGAGCGATCCTCGTGCTCGCCGGATTCGTCGCTCTTCGGTCGAAGGCGGCGAAAGCCGTCCTCCTGACGCTCGCGATCTTTCCGGTCGCCGCAACCCTTCTCTCTCTTGCTCTCCTCGGACACTGGTTCTCCCTTCGCTACGTCATCACCGCGCTCCCTCCGGTGCTGGTCCTGGCCGCGTCTGGATGCGGCGGAATCGCGCGGTTCGCGAGCGAACTGCGGTCGAAGAGGCAGAGATGGTCGGAAGCTTTCTTCGCTCTCGTCGCGACGGTGGCCGTGTCGCCTCTGATTTTCACCGGGATCGAAGCGGCACGGGTCGAGCCGTTTCAGCGTGCGGACTGGCGGGGAATCGCGTCGACGCTCGCAATGCACGCTCGCCCGGACGATCTGGTGATTGCCGGCGGTGACTGGGCTTCGGTCTCGCTGTCGTTCTATCTCCGCCAGCAAGGGCGTGGGCTGGACGTCCGCAGCGTTCGTGACTCGGTTCCGCTCGCACGGTACGCAGTCGAGCGCCGTCCTCGGGCGTGGGTGGTGGTGGGGGGATTCGACGAATCGGAAAGGACCCGGCGCTGGGGGTGTGGGATGCTTCCGATCGACCGGGATGAAACCGAGGAAGTGAGACTCTTCTACGCGCCGGACCTCCTGCGATTCCTGGGCGACCGTGCCACGCCTTCCGAGCGTGCGCGTTTCTTCCAGAGCTTCAGGATCGCTCACCACGGACGCCTCGATCTCGATTCGAGCTGCGATCCCTTTCTTCCGAGCGGGTGGTTCGGCGCTGAGAGCGCGGGAGGATCTCACTTCCGATGGTCTGGCAGGCAAGCGACCGTGACGATGCCCATTCCTGCGGGCTCGCGCGAGCTTCGCGTCCGGGCTTCCGCGTTTCCACTCCAGGGACGGGAGCAGCGAATGCGCGTCCTTCTCGACGGGAAGCCGCTCGGCGAGCGCACACTCGGGCAGGAGCGGACTGTGATCGCATTTCCGTTCGCCGCACAGGTGAGCGATCGATTCGGCAGGTTCTCTTTCGAGCTCGCGTACGCCGCCTCTCCTGCGAACCGCAACCGCTCCGACGACGAGCGGGAGCTGGCGGCGGCGTTCGACTGGATCCAGGTCTCCGGCTCCGACTCTTCATCCGACTCTTCATCGGAATCGGAGCGCGAAGTGCCGATGGTCTTCGTCCCCGATCACATTTCACCGCCTGGGCGTGATCGAGATCCGTCCGCCTGTCCCGAGCCGGATCGAATGACCGTTTCGCAACGGGAGCTCTTCCTGATGCGGCTCGGCGAAGATCCAGCCACGGCGTCGGCGATCAGAAGCCGCGATGAACTGGCGAGGGCGGTTCTCTCTTCGCTCCCTCCCGCCGAGTGCCTGAGTGATGGCGACTTTCTCGATCGGGTCTACCTTCGCATCTTCGGTCGCAGTCCGGACCGGGTCGGGACGACGTATTACCTCGGTGCGATCCGCGGTGGTTGGAGTCGCGAGAAAGTCGTATGCCGTCTGCTCGAATCGCTGGAGACTCCGGCGCAGTGATTCTTCGAGTCTCGGTTTGAAATTGCAATCGTCGAAGCGGCGCCCGAAGGACGCAGGCTCCTGCGAGCCCGCGCCCCTCGGAAAAAGCGCCGGTGAGATCGCCGGGGTCAGAAACGCCAGCCGATTCCGGCCGACACGATCCACGGATTCAGATCGAGCGTCTCCTTCCCGCCGGTCACCGATGAATGCGTGTCGGGCTTCCACGGGATGTACCTGGCGTCGGCACCGATCGACAGATGCGCGCCGGGGCGCCACGCCAGGCCGCCTCCGGCCATCCAGGTCGTGTCGTTGCCGACGTTGATTTTCCCCAGTCCCGCAGTATCGAGATCAGAACTGGAGAGATCGTCCGCACTGACGTGCGCGCCGCCCGCAGCGACATACGCGTCGAACGCTCCCTGTGGGAGGAAGTGGTAGCGGACCGCCGCGGTGATGGGCCGGTAGTCGAGCGAGCCGAGATCGAGGATGGTCTGCCCGCCGGCCGCCACCTTCGCATCCGAGGAGAGGGAGAACGCCGCAACCTCGAATCCGAAGTGCCCTGCGAATCGATGCGAATATGCGATGCCCCATCCGCTGCCGTCCCCGACGTCGATCTTCGTCGCGCCGGACGAGCTGCCACTGCCGAGCATCGCCTTCGACCCGTACAGCGTGACCTGGTTTTCCTGCGCCAGAAGGGGGAGTGAGGCGATGGCGAGAACCGCTGCGAGTATCTGAACCTTCATCATCTTCATGTCTTCACCTCCACCTTTCCGGTTACGGCATCCACGGCAGCGAGAACGCCGGCGGAAGCGACTGGTCGTAGGTCTCGTTCTTCAGCCACTGCACGAGGAGATTCGTCGAGAGAGGATTGCCATGAATTCCGCTCACTCCTCCCGGGAGACTCGATTGCGCATTGATTCCTGACGCGGCGGCTTCGCCGACGAAGCGACGCGCCGGACCGCTTCCGTACATGTAGCCATTGAGCGAAAGATTTCGCACGTTGAAAGAGGACGCGTCGACGGTCTCGAAACCGCCGTCGACCGGAATGCCCGGGAGTCCCGGGAGTGGCGGTGGGAACGAGCCGAACTCCATTGGAATGGAGAATGGCCATCCCATGACGTGAGCGAGGGAGAGGCGGTGGAGCTTTCCCCATTCGTAGTCGTCGAGGTTGGTCGATTCGCCGAACGCGGGAGCGAATTCCGCGCTGGAGAGCGTCTGCATCGCTTCGCCGAGGCTGGCGAGAACGATGATGTCGCGGCGGTCCGCAGCGCTGGAAACGCCGTCCACGTTGAAGAAGTTGATGCCCGACGCACCGACACCTCCCTGTTGATCGAAGACGTCGAAGATGTGCTCGAGCGCGGTGAGTGTGAGTCCGCTGTCGGGACGCGGCAGGCCTCCGGCGTCGAGGACGGCGTCGATGGTGTTCGCGATCAGACGGCTTCTCCATGCGGTGTAGAGCGTCGCGGCGACGCTCGCGTCCCGCGTCTTGTAGTCCGGGGGAAGAGGCGTGCCGTCATATCCCTGCGGGATGCCGGTCGGAGTCGCGTAATTCCATCCCTGCAGCCGCTGGATCGCGGCGGAGATCACCGGGTTCGCCGCGAACTGCGCCAGTGCCGGATCGGTGGAAGCCGACGCTTTTTGCCACGCCTGGAGGATCTTCGGAACGAAGTACTCCGCATCGAGAAGCACCGTGTCCGCCTGCATTCTCTTCAGCGTGTCGAGGTCGAACTTCTCTCCGGCATCGATCTTCTGCTGGATCAGCTGTGTGATGCGTCCGGCACGGAACCCGTCGAAGCCGGGGCCGAAGTAGTAGAGTCCTCCGCCCGCTCGAATCTGATTGAGGGAGTTGTTGTCGAGCGTCGCCCCGGTGGGGTCGTTGTTGGCGTTGACGAAGAATCCGTTCGGCGGGTCGATGAGGTGCGGCATCTCGCTGGCGGGAAGAATCTCGTAGGGGATCGCCTGTCCCGGCTGCTGGTTCTGTACCGGCATCCATTCGTTGCCGCCCATGCCGTCACGGATGAACATCGGAGGCGCGCCGTTGACGCTCATCGCCTGAAGATCTTCACGGATGGGCACTTCACCCGCGGTGAAGTACCCGAGGTGCCCCGCGCGGTCCGCGTATGCGAAATTCTGCGAGCCGAAGTCGAAATACTGGAGTCCCTTCTGGAACTCGTCGAGATTCGTCGCCTTGTCGATTCCGATGAACGCTTCGATCTCGTGCGTCGGATAGAGGCCGGTGAACTGGACCGAGAGCGCCTCGCCGGTCGAGGTATCGAGCTGCACGATCGGGCCATGCCGCGGAACGACGAGTGTCACCGGAGGAACGTCGCCACTCGACGGGACCGTCACGATGTCGTCCGAGCTCCCCGACATCGCATTCATCTTGAACGTCTCGGGGATGGGGACGACCGGTTCCTTCTTTCCCTGGTAGATGGAGCTGTAACCCGACGGCGACGAAGGATCCGGAACGAGCTGTTCCTGATAGACGTCGGTCACGTCGGAGAAGTTCGTCGTTTCGCCCCACTCGATCTGCTGATTGTGACCGAGGATGATCGCAGGAGCTCCGGCGAAGGTCTCACCCGCGACGTCGTACCCGCCTCCCTGAAGGTAGATCGGATAGAACGTCGAGGGAGTTCCGAGCGAGAGGTGAGGATCGTTCGCGAGGAGTGCGTTGCCGCTCGAACTCAGCGATCCGGCGATGCCCCACTCGTTGGATCCGGGGTGCTTCTCTCTCTCGAATGCCGCGCGGAACGAAGGAAGGTTCCGCACCTTCGCCGCGTATTCGCGCGCGAGATTCAGGGTCGAGTCGGAATCGCGGAAAGCGGTCGTGACTCCGTGGGTTCGCTTCGAAGCACGCAGCCGGTGTGTTGCGTTCGTTGCGGGAGCCTGAACCCACGGCGGCTGCACTCCGGCGTCGGGCATCGTTGCCGCGTCGCTGAACGGCGCAGTGCGGAACAGGTCCTCGAAGAAGAGAGCATCGCCGTTGAACCCGACGACCTTACCCGCGCCTTCGTACGTCAGAAGCGCCACCGTCCGGTCGATGTCTCCGAGATCGAATGCGAGATTGAACGCCAGGAGCTTGGCGATGGCCAGCGTGTCCGCCGGCGACCACGGCTCCGACTTCGTGATGTGCAGCAGGCCGTATTCCGAAGGAAGAGCGTGGGTCGAGAGCCACTGATTCACTCCGGCGGAGAAGGCTTCCAGGACGTCTTTCGCTTCCGGCGACGCGACATCGAGCGAAGCTTCGGCGGCGCGGCGCAGGCCGAGCGTCCGCAGCTGTACGTCGTTGGACAGCGCAGCACTGCCGAGGATCTCGGCCAGACGGCCACTCGCCACCTTCCGGTTGAAATCCATCTGGAAGAAGCGATCGGTCGCCTCGACGTATCCCTGGAGATAGAAGAGATCCCAGGTGTCGAGGGCTGTGACGTGCGCGATTCCGTTCGCGTCGCGCGTCACCATCCCCTTCAGCTTCATCCCGGGAAGCTGCATCCACTTCCCTTCCTGGAGCGTCTGGGCATAAAGGGAGCCGACGGAAAATACGAACAGTAACAGAATGATGCAGGAGCGTTTGTGCACGGGTAGGCCTCCAATCTTGGCGCGATGAGCATTCAGTTATACGCTTCGTGACCCTCTGCTTCAATCGAAAGAGGGAAACTTCAGACCTGACCCATGTCGAACTGACGGGACCGTCATCGACCCGGACCGGGGATCATTCACGGGACTTCTACTGCGGAGCGCGATCCGGGCGTGTCTGCGGCGTCAGACCGCACTTTCGCTCCTCGAGGTACTGTCGACTTCGCCTATTCGGGTGAACGCCGTCTTCACACCCACTAACGCGGACCATTCACGGTCCGGGCTGATTCGGTCTGTGTGGCGGACTCAGGCACTCCTTCCGCGCCTGACGGTTTTGTAAGTGGACGGGCTCGCTCGGGAGGTCTACGGTAGAAGTACCGGGAAAATCCGAGCTCATCGCGGCGGCTCGTCGGTGGAGTCGCGGGGTGAGCTCGCGACCATGGCAGGGAAGTGACGATCGATCCGCTCGAAGTCGTCAGCAGCACCGCGGACGCCGCGTTCGGCACCGACGAGGAGGGACGCATCGTCATCTGGAACCGTGCCGCCGAACGCCTCCTCGGCTACGAGGCGGCAGATGTCCTCGGCCGGCCATGCCACGAGATCCTCTGCGGAAAGGACCTCTTCGGCAACCGCTTCTGCGACGAACACTGCATTCTGACTCAGATGGCGCGGCGTCACGAGGCAATCCGCCGGTTCGAGATGGATGTCCGCGGATCACCGGGCGAACCGGTTCGGGTTGGCATCTCGATCATCGTGATTCCGGGGCCCCGAAGCTCGCAGTTCACCATGATCCATCTGCTGCAGCGCCTCGAGGCGGAAGATCGGATCGACCGGCATACCATCGAGACGCTTCTCGAGATCACGCGCGCCTCGACGTCAGAGCATCCGCCCGAGGAGAAGACCTACAACCTGAGCACCCGGGAGCTCGAGGTACTCCGTCTCGTGGCGGACGGCGCAAGCAGCCAGGCCATCGCGGACACGCTCTTCATCAGCGTCGCGACCGTACGCAACCACGTGCAGAACGTCCTTCACAAGCTCGACGTCCACAGCAAACTCGAAGCCGTGTCGATCGCACTCCGCCACCGCCTCATCTGACCCTTGCTCCGCTTTCTCGCTACAGACGTTTCTACCGCGCAGACTTCCAGATCCACATCGAAATAATGCATTTGCATCACTCGAATGAGGTATGCGGCCGATTCCAAACGGTCACCGCGACTCCTAACCTCGATGCATGGAAAGAGAAACATTCGAGGAAGGAGATCCGCGATGAACGAAGTACCCGGGAAAAGACCGCGACATCCGATTGGTTTCGGGGCGGTACTTCTCGCTCTGGCGGCCATGCTGGCCGGCTCCCTGCCGGCCTTCGCCGTCCCGGTCTTCGCGAGGAAGTACAAGACATCGTGCCAGACCTGCCACGTCGGATTCCCGAAGCTCAACGCGTTCGGCGAAGCATTCCGGCTGAACGGATACCGCTTTCCGAACGAGACGGAAGCTCAGGTGAAGGTTCCGCAAACGAGCCTCGGATCCGACGCCTACAAGCGGATGTGGCCGAAGATGATCTATCCGAGCGACATCCCCGGCAATGTTCCGCTGGCGATGAACATCAAGATGGCCAGCATCTATCTCTCTTCCGTCGACGATACCGGACGGACCGTGGTCAAGAACGACTTTCAGTTCCCCCAGGAAGTCAATCTATTCTCCGCCGGAACCATGGGCGACCACATGAGCTTCTTCGGTGAGATGACCTGGGCGCAGGATGCAGGCGAGACGGGAACCGAGATCGAGCACGCCGAGCTCCACTTCAATTCACCGTTCGGTCCGGAGCACATGGTGAACTTCAAGATCGGGAAGTTCGCGCCGGATCTCGCAGACGGTTTTCAGGAGATGTGGATCTCCACGGACAACGCGATCGACACGCTCTTCTCCTACAACCCGATCGGGGTCGCGGGCGGCACTGGTCTGTCCGAAGACATGGGCGGAATCAGCCTGCCGATGATGGTGGAAGGCATCGAGATGTACGGAGTCGCACACCATCGATTCTTCTACACCGCGGGAATCACGAATGGCCTCGGGCCGGGCGACGGAACCGCCGACGGAAATGCCTCGAAGGATTTCTACGCTCGTGCCGACTACAAGTTCGGAGGGATGGGACTGGACGGCGACACGACCGGCGTCAATCTCCCGCCCCAGAACTGGCGTGAGCGCTCGCTTCGGGTCGGCATCCTCGGATACCAGGGAAACGGCAAGGGAATCGACTTTCCCGTCGATAGCGGCATGGGAATGATGGCCGACGAGATGCCGGCCAATCTTCAGGACCGGACGTTTTCACGTGCTGGTCTCTATGCGTCATGGTGGTTCGACGACCTGAACGTGTTCGGAGTCGCGATGAATGGTCGTGACACGATCGACGCGTTCGCGGACGACGGCAGCCTTCTCTCACGGAACGAGCCGACATACGACACATGGTTCGTGCAAGCCGATTACGTGATCACTCCGGTGTTTCAGACCTCGCTCCGGTACGAAAGCCTCAAGCCGGGCGACCGCTCCGTCGATTCGCTCCGCTTCCTCAACGCGAGCTTCAGCTACTTCGCCTATGCGAACGTGAAAGGGATGCTCGAATACCGCCGCGACCTGAACGAATCGAAGAACTATCAGCTGTCGACCGTCCTCCGTTACGCATTCTGAAAGCCGTTCACATGAAGGGAGTCAGATCATGAAAAGATTCACGCTCTTGATTGCTGTAGCAGCCATGGTGGCTGCGCCACTGGTTGCAGGCGATCTGCACGGAAAAGTGGTGGCGAAGGGGCTGCGGAACTCAGCCGACGCAGTGGTCTACATCGACGCCATTCCAGGAAAGACCTTCACGCCGCCTGCGAATCATCCGGTCATGAATCAGAAGGACATGTCCTTCGTTCCGCACGTTCTCCCGGTCGTCGTCGGCACGACGGTCGACTTCCTCAACGACGATCCGTTTCTCCACAACGTCTTCTCTCCCGACAAGTGTGCCGATCGTTTCAATCTCGGGAGCTGGCCGAAGGGTCAGACCCGCAGTTACACGTTCAAACGGCAATGCATGGCGACGCTGCTGTGCGCGGTGCATCCCGAGATGGAAGCCTATATCCTGGCGCTCCCCACGTCCTATTACGCGGTCACCGCCAGCGATGGCAGCTACACCATCAAGGACCTTCCCGATGGTCAATACACCGTCGAAGTCTGGCATCCGAAGCTGAAACAAACATCCAGACCGGTGAAAGTCTCGGGTAAGACAGAGCTCGATTTCGAGCTCTCCAAGTAGACGGCGAGCCGGGGAAGAGATGGACATGAACCGGACCAGGGTCAATCGCGAGTGGCTGGAGAGCAACTTTCCCTGTCACTCGGCCTGCCCGGTGGGCACGGAAGCGGGTCGCTACGTTTCGCTCATCGCGGAAGGACGCTATCGCGAGGCGTACGCGGTCGCCCGCAAGCCGAATCCGCTCGCCTCCATTTGCGGCCGGATCTGTGCGGCGCCATGCGAGGCGGCCTGCAGGCGTGGAGAGCTCGACGAGCCGGTTGCAATCCGCGCGCTCAAACGCTTCGTCACCGAGCGATTCGGTGTGGAAAGCATGATCGATCTCGACATGCTCAAGGAGATCTACGGCAAACGCGAGATGCGCTACCCGCTTGATCGGATCGCCATCATCGGCGCCGGTCCTGCCGGTCTCGCCGCAGCCCATGATCTCGCGCTCCTGGGCTATCCGGTCACCATCTTCGAGGCCCAGGCGGTCGCGGGCGGAATGCTCCGCCTCGGAATCCCCGAGTACCGCCTTCCGCGTGAGCTGATCAAGCTCGAGATCAACGCGATCCTCAGCCTCGGGGTCGAGCTCCGCATCAACCAGCGGCTTGGCCGCGACTACTCGCTGGCGGGCCTTCGCGAGGAGGGATTCCGTTCGGTCTTCCTCGCCATCGGTGCACACAAGGGCCGCTCGCTGGAAGTCCCCGGCACCGATCTCGACGGGGTCCTGAAGGGGGTCGACTTCCTCCTCAATGTGAACATGGGATACCGGGTCGACATCGGCCGCCGCGTGGTGGTGCTGGGCGGAGGCAATGTCGCGCTCGACGTGGCACGCTCGGCGGTCAGGACCGCGTCGCCGGACACGATCCCCTCACCCGACATCAACATCGTCACTGCGCTCGACGTCGCACGCTCGGCGGTTCGCTTCGGCGCGAAGGAGATCCACGTCGTCTCGCTCGAATCGATGGACGAGATGCCCGCAGACCGGGAAGAGATCGAGCAGGCCCGGAAAGAAGGCGTGACGTTTCACCCCCGCCGGTCGCTCAAGCGAGTTCTCGGTAGTGCGGGGAGAGTGACCGGAATCGAGACTCTGGAGTGCGCGTCGGTATTCGATTCGGATGGACGTTTCAATCCGAAGGTGATCGAGGAAACGGAGCTCTCTCTGGCCGCCGACACCGTCATTCTCGCCATCGGACAGGCGAGCGATCTGACGTTCCTCTCGCCGGAGGACGGGATCGAAGTGACGCGACGGGGAACGATTCAGGTCGATCCGGAAACCCTCGCGACAACCGCGCCGGGAATCTACGCCGGCGGCGACGTGGCATTCGGACCGCGCATCGCGATCAC
Organism: uncultured Acidobacteriota bacterium; assembly: GCA_963741955.1. Lineage (GTDB taxonomy): Bacteria > Acidobacteriota > Thermoanaerobaculia > Gp7-AA8 > Gp7-AA8 > CAVUKB01. The sequence goes on along the minus strand of CAVUKB010000006.1, from coordinate 276,478 downwards.
CGCGATCGCGGACGGACGGCGCGCGGCGAGATCGATTCACGAGTGGCTGCGAGGGGGCGCGACTCCGGACCAGGAGATCGAAGTTCTGATCGAGCCGTTGCGTGGATTCCGCAGGGAGTTCGACTACGAGGGTATCCCTCGGCAGAAGCCTCCAACCCTTCCCATCGATCGCCGCGTTGGCATCGCCGAAGTGGAGAGATGCATGCCGGAGCTCTCAGCGAGACGGGAGGGGAGCCGATGTCTTCGTTGCTGGATCAACACGGTCTTCGAGGAAGATCACGAGCTCGGGACCGAATGCGTTCTGTGCGGAGGTTGTGCCGACGTTTGTCCCGAGCAGTGCATCGAGCTCGTTCCGGCGGCGGAGATCGCGGTCGATCCGTCAATGCGCGACGAGGTGATCGCAGAGCTTGGCGACTCCGCATCGATCTTCTTCGATTCGAAGCCGATCGGGACGGTGCTGATCAAGGACGAAACGATCTGTATCCGTTGCGGACTCTGCGCCGAGCGATGCCCGACCGGAACCATCACTATGCAGCAGTTTCTGTTGAAGGAGGCTTCGAGTGCCTGACCCGACCAGCAAGCGCCCAGGCGAACATGATCCGGAAGAACGGGATGAAGCGCGAATCAGGAAGATCCATCTGTCGAGACGGCGATTCTTTCAGGTGACCGGCGTTGCTGCGTGTGCGGCTGCTGCAGGAGGTGCGGCGGCACTCTCCGTCGACTTCCTCAAACCCCGCGTCCTCTTCGAGCCGCCGACGGAGTTCACCCTCGGTCCACCCGACGCAATCGATGTCGGCGCAGTGGTGACGAACGAAGTGTACCGGGCCTACGTGATCCGGCAGAAGGAAGGTTTTCACGCCCTTTCCTCCGTCTGCACTCATCTCGGCTGCATCACCCGATACAAGGTCGACGAAAACGTCATCGCCTGCCCCTGTCACGGCAGTCGCTATTCGCTCGACGGGGACGTGATCGGAGGGCCCGCACCACGACCCCTGCCGTGGTTTCAGATCGATCTCGATTCCAAAGGAGACATCGAGGTCGATACCGGCGTCGAAGTTCCCGAAGGGACGGTCGTCAAGCTTTGAGGAGAGACGATGAGTATTCTCGATTCGATCATACGCAGCCGTTTGTGGCGCGCGGCCGTGCGGCACGGCGTCGAGCCGACGAACCGGAACCGCGTGCAGCTGGTGATGGAGAACGTCTTCCTGCATCTCCATTCGGCGAAAACACGGCGTCGTAATCTCGAGTTCTCGAGCACCTACTATCTCGGAGGGACGGCGCTGGTCCTTCTCGGTGTCCTGGTCGGCACCGGGATCCTGCTGATGCTCTACTACCATCCCTCCGTCCCGCAGGCGTATGACGACATGAAGGAGCTCCGGTTCGTCGTCGGGAACGGCGTTTTTCTCCGCAACATGCATCGGTGGGCGGCCCACGGGCTGGTGCTGGTCGTCTTTCTCCATCTTCTGCGGACGTTCTATCACCGCGCGTTCCGTCCACCTCGTGAGCTGAACTGGATGGTCGGGGTGATTCTGTTTCTCCTCACTCTCCTGCTGAGCTACACCGGCTATCTTCTCCCCTGGGATCAGCTCGCGTTCTGGGGCGTCTCGGTGGGAACGAACATGGCGAACGCGATGCCGCTGCTCGGGCCGAAACTCCGTTTCGTGCTTCTCGGTGGAAACATCGTAGGACCGAATGCGCTGCTCCGTTTCTACGTACTCCATTGTGTACTCCTTCCGATCGCGCTGTTCGGAGCACTGGCGGTTCATCTCTGGAGAGTTCGCAAGGATGGTGGGGTGGCCGGGTCCAGCGGAAGAAAGCATCGGATCGCGGAGGAGGCACAATGAGCAAGCTCGAGATCGAATCGTCGAGCAACGCCGCCAGGACGCCGAAGAGGGTTGCCCTGGTGCGGCGCGAAGTTCCCGCGAGGCTTCTCGAGGACCGCGACGAAGTGGTGACGACGGCCCCGCATCTGCTGCTGCGCGAGATCATTCTCATCGAGGTCATCGTCATCGCACTGGCGATCATCTCTCTTCTGGTGAACGCTCCGCTCGAAGGGATCGCCGATCCGTACCACACCCCCAACCCCGCCAAGGCGGCGTGGTACTTTCTCGGACTGCAGGAGCTGCTCCACTACTTCCCGCCGATCGTCGCTGGAATTCTCATTCCGACCTGCGTGGTGTTCGCTCTCGTCATCATCCCGTTCTTCCGGGTGAACGTGGATCTGATCGGGCTCTACGAGCGCCCATGGAAAATGCCTCTGGTGCTGATTTCGATCGTGACGGCCGCCCTCGTCGCGGTTCTCGCGCTCAAACAGGTATGGCCGGTGGTGGTTCCCACCGTCGCGATATATCTCCTCATGCTGCTCCCCGCGATTCCCACGCTCCCCTCGAGAGTACGGAGCGTTCTCGGCCACATTCCTCTGGCGGACTGGATCATGACCTGGTTCGTAGTGGTCGCGGTGGTCCTGACACTGATTGGTGTCCTTTTCCGTGGCCCGGGCTGGAGCTGGGTGTGGCCGTGGCAAGGAGTCTATTGATGCCTCGAACCGACCATTCATCCGATCGACTCTGGATCTGGTTCGCGATCTCGAGCGTCGCGTTTCTGCTCGTACTCGCGATCTCGCCGATCAAAGACGCTTTCAGTGAGTACCGGCATTATCAGAAGGCTTATCAGCAGCGGCTCCTCGCATCGGCAGGCTCGCAGAAGGAGTTGAAGAAGGCGAGGAGCGAGACCGTTCACGTCCGGCAGATCTGGATTCCGGATTTCGGGAATCGGGTCGACCGCTGCACCAGCTGTCATCTGGGGGTTGACGAAGCTTCTATGGCCGGCGCTCCTCAGCCGTTCCGGAGCCATCCCGCGGTTCCACACATGCCGGACGATCAGTCGCGTTTTGGTTGCGTCGCATGCCACCGCGGACAGGGGCGGGCGACGACCGTCGCGGAAGCGCACGGCAGCGTTTCGGACTGGTCGTCTCCGATCCTTCCGATCCGCTATACGGAAGCTTCCTGTGGGACCTGCCACGAAGGTGACCGCGTTCCCCAGGCATCCATGCTCTCCGAGGGACGCGCGCTGATGCGGCGGGCTGGCTGTTTCGCATGTCACGACCTGAAGGGACATGACGTGTGGAAGAGCGCCGCTCCCGACCTCGACGGTCTGGCGGATCAGACCTTTCCGGAGTGGCTGAGTGCGTGGCTCGCAAATCCGAGAGCGCTGCGGCCGCAGACGCTGATGCCGAACTTTCACCTGCAGAAGAACGAGATCGAATCTCTGGTGGCGTATCTCTGGACCCGTCCGGCGAAGGAAGCCATTCCCGACGAGTACCGGAACCTCCCCCCAGGCGACTTCGATCACGGCAAGGCACTCTTCCGTGAGTCGCGCTGCATCTCCTGCCACACGATTGGAGGCCGCGGAAACGGAAGTGCGCCGGAACTCGGAGCCATCGGCTCGAAGGTCGACCGCTCCTGGCTCGCAGCGTTCATCGCAGACCCGCACGCGTTTCAGCCTGCGACCGCCATGCCTCAGTACGATTTCAGCCGCCAGGATCTGATCGACCTGACTCAATACATGATGGACGACCTCACGGACACGACTGTTCCGACTCGAAGCGCGGCCTCGTTCCGGCCGCCTCTGAGTCTCGTGAATGATGGAGAGTCGCTGTTCCGCAAGTACGGATGTGGCGGATGCCACGCGATCGGGGGGAAATACGAGAACGGAAAGATCGGACCCGACCTGACCGGCATCGGCGCCAAGCCGACCGACCGGCTCGATTTCGGCGATCGGACCGATATCCCCCGTGGTCTTCCGGAGTGGCTCGCGGCGAAGGTGTCGAAGCCGCGCTCGTTCCGCCACGGGCTGAAGATGCCCGAGTTCGGGTTCGATGGGCATCAGGTTGAGACGCTGGTGACGGCGCTCCTCTCCTACTCCGGCAGCTCGATCCCCGAACCGCTCCGCGTCGAAGCGACGAAGAGCCATTACGTACCTCCAGGAAGGTTCGGGCAACTCCTCGACCGCTATCGCTGTATGTCGTGTCACCAGATCGAGGGAGTCGGAGGGGACATTTCGACGGCACCATTGACCTGGGAAGGGAGCAAGGTCCAGCGGAAATGGCTCGAGCAATATCTTCTGCTGCCGACCACGATCCGCCCGATTCTCACCGATCGGATGATTCCGTTGAAGATGCCGCCCGAGGAAGCGCAGTTCATCGCCAGTTTCATCGAGAACGTCTTCGTCCGCAATGACATCCCGGGCGAGATCTTTCCGGGTGGCGTACCGGCGGACGAAGCAGCTCGCGGACGGAAGCTCTTCTTCGAACGTTACGCCTGCCAGAGCTGTCACCAGGTGGAAGGGCGGGGTGGATACGTGGGGCCGCCACTCGATGACGCACCACAGAAACTGAAATCCGGATGGATTGCGTGGTGGCTCGGCGGACCGCAGCGGTGGAGGGCTGACGTGAGATGTCCGAACTTCAAGCTGAGCGATGCCGATGCCACGGACCTCGCCGCCTACCTGCTCTCCGCGAAGCCCCCTGCGGCAGGAACCGCCACGGGAGGTCAGCCGTGAAACACTGCATGGGACTCGCTTCGTCCTTCCCGCGTGGAGATCGCGGGATCGTCATCACCGTCGTCATCACGATCGCGCTCGGTCTTCTTGCAGTCATGGGATGTTCCAGAGAGACCACGAGCGCGGTCGAGCCGAGCGCCGGCATGGCGGCCCGGTCCCCGCTGCCGCAGCCGGACCTTCCGTACCGCACCCGTGAAGGGCACGTGCTCTTCGGGCATTACTGCGAGGTCTGCCATGGAACCGAAGGTCATGGAGATGGATTCAATTCTTACAACCTCGATCCGAAACCTCAGGACCTTGGGGATCCTTCCTTTCAGAGCTCCCATACCGACGATGATCTCGTCGCGGTGATCTCGACGGGAGGAGGCGCGGCGGGACTCTCCGCCGAGATGCCTCCATGGAGTCCGACGTTGAGCCAGCGTGAGATCGGTGAGCTCGTGCAGTATATCCGGACATTGAAGCCGAAGGCGGACGACTCCGGCACGCCGTGATCTCCGGGCTGTTTCGAATCGAGGTCCGGCGGGCAGAATCGAGTCGACCCGAATCGGCCCGGCGCGCCGCTTCTCGTAACTGAAGATCTGACCCTCAGGGCCTGCGTGGTAGAAGCAGTCCTCCAGCGAAGGTGGATCAGCGGTTCAGATCCATCCCGAGTCTCGCGTGCATCCAGGCCCGCCTTGCACTCCTCGCGACGAAATCCCGTGAATGATCCGGGCTACCACGCAGACTCCCGGTTCATCTGGCAGGATTCACCACGTTGATCGGTTCTCCTGCCGCGAATGCGAGTACCTGGTCGAACGCCTGCCCGAAGTAGAGCTCGTAGCTGTCACGCTCGACGTAGCCGAGATGCGGCGTGCAGAGGACGTTCTTCATTTTCAGGAGAGGATTGCGGTCGGGCAGAGGCTCTTCGTCGTACACGTCGAGCGCGGCGAATCCCGGACGTCCCGCGCGGAGAGCACGGACCAGCGCTCCCGGCTCGATCAGTTCCGCCCGAGCCGTGTTCACCAGAAGCGCGTCGGCTTTCATCCGCGAGAGATCGTCGGAGGTCACGATGCCGCGCGTCTCGGGTGTGAGCCGCGCGTGAAGCGACAGGACGTCCGACGAGTCGAAAAGCTCCTCGCGCGACGCGGCGAAGCGGCAGCCGTCGGCCAGACTCCGCGTTCTCGATCCTTCGCGTCCCCAGGCGAGAACGTCCATTCCGAAGGCACGACCGAAACTCGCGACGAGACTTCCGATCTTTCCGTATCCCCAGATTCCTAGCGTCCGTCCCCGGACGGTCCGTCCGAGCGATGTCTGCCATTGTCCCTGGTGCAGCGCGTCCGCTTCGCGCGCCACTCCACGCGAGGCTGCGAGAACCAGAGCCCAGGTGAGCTCGGCCGGAGCCCACGGAGAACCCGTGCCGGCACACACCGTGATGCCGCGTCGCGTGCATTCCTCCACGTCGATGTGTGAGGTCCCTCGACCCGTCTGACTGATCAGTCTCAGCCGGGGCAGTCTCGAAAGGAGATCTGCAGTGACGCAGGTCCTCTCACGGATGAGGATCAGCGCATCGGCTTCGGCGAAACGGCCGGCGAGGTCCGCCGCGGCGCTGACCGAGTCGTTGAATATCGTGACCCGGTGGGGTGCGAGCTTCGCAAAACACGCGAGGCTCCTCACCGCGTCCTGATAATCGTCCGGGATGACGACGTGCATGGTCCCTCCTGCTCCGAAACCAGACTCCGGTTTCCTCTGGGCTCGTCATTCTACTCTCGAGGTCCAGTCCGCTTCGAAATGCTCAAAGCCCAGGACGCATCGCGACGATCTTTCGAACGCGACGCGGTCAGCGAACGAGTCGCGCTCTCTGAAGCTCGCGACATCGGGTCGCACGAGTGAGGTCCCATCACTTCACCACGCTCCGGCATTCCCCTCGCAGTGTGCCTGGGGCATGAGAGCGGTGCAGAAAAGAAGAGGGAGCGAGTTCCCGAAACTCTCGCTCCCTCTCCCGATTCCCTTTCCCCCCATGGAGGCGACCCGGGCGACGGAGGTTCCCGCCGGCGATCAGTGGCAATACGAGCCGAAGTGGGATGGGTTCCGGGCAATCGTCTTCCGCAGCGGCGACGAGGTCGTGATCCAGTCGAAGTCCGGACAGCCTCTCGGACGCTATTTCCCCGAGCTCGTCGACGCGTTTCGGGCGCTTGCGCCCGATCCGTTCGTCCTCGACGGTGAGATCGTCCTTCCGGTCGGCGACCGCCTCTCGTTCGACTCGCTCCAGCTTCGGCTTCATCCGGCGGAGTCGCGTATCCGGAAGCTCGCCGAGGAGACCCCCGCTCAGTATTTCGTGTTCGACCTTCTCGTCGCCCCCGGGAAGAAAAAGAAGAGTGCCGACTCGATGCATGAGCTTCCTCTTCGTGATCGGAGAGAACGGCTCGAAAGCTTTTTCGTCGGGATCGCCGACGACTCGCCGGTCAAGCTGTCACCGGCCACCACGGACCGGAAGGTCGCAGTCGACTGGTTCGACAACTGCGACCGCTACCGACTCGAAGGAGTGATGGCGAAGGAGCTCGATCTCCCGTATCTCTCCGGAGAGCGCCGCGGGATGGTGAAGGTCAAGCACCTCCGCGAAGCGGATTGCGTGGTCGGAGGGTATCGGCTGTCGTCGGACGGGAAGCAGGTCGGCGCGATCATCCTCGGGCTTTACGACGCCGAGGGGCGGCTGCATCACGTCGGCCACTGCTCGAGCTTCAACGCCGCGGAGAAGAAGAAGCTGAAGTCACTTCTCGAACCGATCTCGGGGAAGGGAGGATTCGACGGAAAAGCGCCCGGACGCAGCCGCTGGTCGCGGGACGACAATCAATACATACCGGTCGCGCCGAAGCTCGTCTGCGAAGTGCAGTACGACTACTTCAGCGGCGATCGCTTCCGGCACGGCACGAAATTCCTTCGCTGGAGAACCGACAAGAAGCCGAAGAGCTGCACGTTCGAGCAGGTGCGGTGAGACGCTTTCGTTCGCGCTGGTCCTCAGTTCGCCCCTAAGTCGGTTCCGGACGGCGTCACGATCGTCACCTGCTGGGTCCGATTGTCCGTGATCGTCAACATCGCCCACCATCTCCGCATGTGGCTCGAGCCGACTACAACGTCGACTCGATTCTCTTTTCGGATGGCGGGAAGCCTGGACGCGAGATCATCCACTTCGCCGTATCCGGGCCATCGCGGCGGATCGGTCTCCGCGTCGTTTCGAGAGGTCAATCCGTGAAAGATTCCCAGCCGCTGGCCGGATACACTCCTCGTCTCGACATAGAAGTCGTGACCCAATTCGCCCGCGAAGTCGTAGAGGCGGACGTTGATCCGGTACTGCGGGTCCGTCGGTACGCCGAGAAACAACAGAGAGCCGATAAATCCCTCGCGCTCAGACACGATCGGCACGGGCGCCGCGAAGGCACGGGCATCGACCGAGAGATCCCTCACTCTCAGAGATCTCGCCAGCGACCGCGCGGCAATCGGATCGACGTACACGAACGCACCGCCACCGGGAAACCTCGGCATCGGCGGGGTGGCGAAAATCTCGCCGGGGGAGAGATTCGTGTACTGGCCGAGCCCAGATGGTTCGAGGTCAAAGCTCGAAGGGACGAAGAATAGAGCGGGCACCGACGCTCGGTTCGAGAGCTCGAGCTCAGTCACCCATCGAGAGCCGAGTGCGCCGTCGACCACGTCCGGCACGCTCACGGGGATCAGCCATTTTTCGAGCGCACGATCTCCGAACAGAAACCCGCGCTCCTCCGTTGCGGTCCGGCCGTCGGTGCGGTACACGGTCAGGTCCACCACTCCCGCTGCGTGCGGAGGCGCCTGGACCACGATCGCATCACTCGAGTGCGATACCACCGGCACATCCGTGGATCCGAACGCGACCGTGGTCGTCGCGCAGGGCCCGGGAAAGGGCCCACAGATGGGATCCTGATAAAGGTTCATGCCCCTGATCGTCACTGGAGCTCCACCCGCAACCGTTGCATTCCTCGGTTCGATCGAGGTGATCACCGCCGCCGGCGCCACGTTGAACTCGCGAACGATCAGTTCCGATCCAGCCATCACCGCGCGAACTCCATAATGCCCGGCCTTCAGCGGGCCGACTGCGATATGGGTTGCGTAGATCAGCCCTCCCGCCGGCGGCGGACAGAGACCGCCCCGACTGTGCAGGGTGATCGTGATCTCCGTCCCCTCCATCGATACGTCACGTGTTGGAGGGACACACTCGCTCAGCGCGACCCGTAGATCGACCGCCACTGCGTCCCTGGTGCTGGGAGCAGCAGGCCAGATCGAAAGAGAGGGCTGAATGGACTGCTGTCCCGCCGCGGTCGTTGCAAAGAGCAGAAGGAGAGCCGGAACGAGGGATCTCATCATTGAATCATCGATCCGGTGGATCGATGCAGTCAAGGCGAACCCTGGACGAAATCGCGCCGTCTGCCGTCTGGTTCTCCTCATTGATGCTCCGCCGACTCTCGCTCTCCCTCCTTCTCCTTCTCGTCCCCTGCTCCCTTTTCAGCGTGGAGAATCCGGTGGAGATCACACTCGCTCCCCAGGGACTCGTCCACGGCCATTTCGTCCTTCCGGTCTCCACGCAGCCGCAGGTGGCGAGGGTCGTCGTCTCGATCAACGGAGTCCGCTACGCCGAGAAGAGCGGCCGGTCGATGGTGTTCCCGATCGAGGTTGGCGAGTACATCAGGCGTCTTCGCATCCGAGCGGTCGGATTCGATGCCGAGGGGAAGGAAGCCGGCGAAGACGAGATCGTCCTCAATGATCCGCAGCCGCCGTTCCGGATTCGCCTGGTCGCACCGGCCGAGGAGCCGGCGGAAGGAATGGCCGAGATCTCCGCATCCGTCACCGCGCCTCCGAACGTTCCCGTCCAGGCCGTCGACTTCTACCTCGGCGAGACGTTGATCGGCAGTGATGCGACTCCACCGTACAACGTCGCCTTCGACGTCGGCCACTTCCCGAGAGCTTCCTACGTCAGGGCAGTTGCGCGCGGAGCCGGGGGGCTGGAGGCCAACGACGTTGCATTCATGGGTGGGCATCCGTCCGAGAACGTCGAGGTGAACATCCACCACCTCCCGGTCTCGGTGATGGGGGAGAGCCCGCATCGACTGAGTGGTTCAGACCTGACCCTCATCGACAACGGAACACCCCGGAAGATCGAAGAAGTGATCTCCGCCAGCGATCAGCCGCTGAATGTGATCGTGCTGATGGACAGCTCCGAGAGCATGCTGGAGGAGCTTCCGGTGGTGAAAGAGGCCGCAAAGCGTTTCGCGCGGCAGTTGATCCGGCCGCAGGACCGGATCGCGATCGTCGCGTTCCGGGAGCGAACCATCTGGTTGACGCCGTTCACGTCGGATCCGGCGGCGGTCGATCGTGCGGTCGAGAAGCTCCGGCCGATGGGGGAGACGCATCTTTACGACGCGGTGATCGAGATGCTGTTCCAGCTTCAGAAGATGCCCGGGCGCAAGGCCCTGGTGGTCCTGACCGACGGCATGAACCAGGGCGGCGAGTTCAACCTCGATCACATGGTCTACTACGCGCGCTCGTGCGGCATCCCGATCTACCCGATCGTAAAGAACCGGATGCTCTCGCGGCTGATGCGGTTCGGGCTCGGCTTCACGATGAAAGCGAAGCAGTTCGCGAATCTGGCCCGCGACACCGGCGCCACGTACTTCATCATTCGGAGTCCGAGCGAGCTCGGGGGCGTCTATGCCCGGATCGCGGCAGAGCTGAGTCAGCAGTACCTCGTCTCGTTCTACACGGAAGACAACGGGAAGGACCAGTGGCACCCGGTACGACTCGACTGCCGTCTGCCGGGAGTTCAGCTGCGGTACCCGAGAGGCTATTTTCCGTAAACGGATCCCTCCCTCATCGAGAAGCCGCGGCCTTCCACGGATGCCGAGCTCGATTCGCGCGGCAGATCGGAGGATCTGCACCCCACAACCTGCAGCTCTCCCGAGGGGTGCGGATCCTCTGATCCGCCGCGTGGATCTGGTCGAAGCCGAGGAAGACGGAGACTGTGGCGCTGCGCGAAGCGTCGGTGGCCATGCACGATCCTCGCGAGCACGGCTTCGCCGCGACTTCGCCTCGGCCAACGACACCGCCGCCCGTCACCACTCGCGCTGGCCCCGGTCTGGCATTGATACGCGCGGAGATGAGCTCGCGAGAACACACCATGTTCCCACGGTCCCGACCGCGGAGCTGGCGCAGCAGGGGATTCACTCCCCGGCAGACCCGAGGCCTCTGGATCGGAGCAAGCATCCTGGTGGTCGTCTTCTCCGCGGCCTGGGGCTGGTCGATCCACGCGACGTATCTGTCGCAGCATGCGGCCACCTTCTCCCCCTCCGAAGCACCTCCCGGGCCGACCTCGCGAGTCGCCTCGTCGCTTCTCGATCCCGGAGCCTCGTCGGTCTCGTATCTCAACGACGCCGCAGTCCGTTTTCTCAGTCCCCTCCGCGGGTATAGCGGGAAGGTGAATGAAGTGATCGGTGAGCCCGGGAAGCGTCTTCCGGTCGGAGAGCACGGAAACCTCGAGGCCCGCTATATCGGTCCGAACGGCATCAGCCTCGCGTCCCCGAATTTCAGAATACCGGAGCACCCCGGCCTGTACCGTCTCGCGGTCGGCCTCGGCGAGGCCCAGCGTGCGATCCCGGACCTGAATGTGGTCTCCCTGGTTCCATTCACCTCGAAGACGAAAGGGCACATCGGCTCGTACTTTCTCGGAACCTGGCCCTTCGAGAACGGCGGCACCCCGAAGACGCCGCGTTACGAGAACCCGTCCGGGTTCATCGAAGTCACTCCGCAGAATCAGAGTACCCGCGTCTCGGAGCACTTCCGTCTCCGCGACTTTCTGACCAAGGGGCAGTCCGACGTCTGGCCGAAGTACCTCGTTCTCCAGCCGCGGCTTCTCGACAAGCTCGAACTCGTGATCGAAGAGCTCCAGTCGGAGGGGCACCCGGTGACGCACATGGAGATCATGAGCGGATTCCGCACGCCGCAGTACAACGAAGCGGGAGGAAACACTCAGGGCCGGGCGAATCTCAGCCGTCACATGTACGGCGATGCGTCAGACGTGTTCATCGACAACGACCGCAACGGCTGGATGGACGACCTCAACGGCGATGGAAAAATCGATGAACGTGATGCGAAGGTTCTGGCCGCGGCGGCGGATCGCGTGGAAAAGAAATACCCCGCTCTGATCGGAGGCGTCGGGACGTACGACGCATGTTGCGGACATGGTCCATTTGTTCACATCGACGTGCGCGGCTATCGGGCTCGATGGCTCGGTTGAGCACGGCAGAGAAAGGCCGTGGTCGTTTTGTTGCAATACCCGTCGCGGAACGAAGCATCCGGGAACGGCCGCGTTCGACGCAAAGCCGCACTCGTGGCTGCCGAGCGCAACACAGGAGGTAAAGAAATGACGACGATTGAGTGTCCCGACTGCGGAGCGGAGCGCATCGATACCACGAAAGTCTGCGAGACGTGCGGGGCGCCTCCATTCGAAGAGCAGCGATCGAACGGGTTGGCGGGCGTTCGCAGCTCCGACCTGGAGCCGTACGTCACGCTCCGTTACATCGCAGGGCTTTTCAAGATCCTCGCAGTCCTGATCGTGGTGGTTCTGATCGGCGAAGTGATCACCGGACTGATGACGGAGGGATCCGGAGCAATCGTGACGCTCCTCGCAGAGGCGACACGTTTGATCGTGGTGGCGGGGCTGATGTGGGCCGGAGGCGATTTCGTGGTTCTGGTAATCGATGCGGGGCACGATCTGCGCGTCGCACGCATTCTGCTGGGCCGGATCAATGCGCGGCTTCACGACTCCGATACGGTGATCCGCAGTGAGGAACCGCGCACGCCGCCCGAGATCCGTTGATGCCCTCGAGAATCACTGGCACTCCTCTTGCCGTCTGATGATGCGAAGGGGGAGTCGATGAATCTCGAGAGTGACCATTCCGAATCCGAGTTGCGGCAGGACCGGCCCGTGGCAACAGCCTCGATGATCGATGCGGACACGCTCGTCCTCTACCCGTACCGCGACGGGGATCGATGGCTGTTCCGGGACAACGGAGAAGTGCCCCTTCCGACAGGACTCGATCACCTGATCGACGCGCTCGCTCGAGAGGCCGGCTGTAGCGGGGGTCCGCTCCGGCTCACCTTCTCCACCTGCTGCGATGGGAAGGAAAAGCGTGCTTCGGCGCGACTCGCGTGGATCGGCAACGACGAGAGTGCTTCCTGGAATCTCTACGAAGTGGAAGGAGATTCCGTGCGCGGGTGGCTCGCTCCCGAGTTGGCGGAACGCTTCCGCTGCGCACCCCGCCGGCTGCTCGTGGCCGTCGAACCGCTCACGCCCGGATGGCACGAACCTCCCGCGGACTGAGCGCCTGCCTCTCTTTTCGCGCCGCCTCACGGCTGAAGGCCGAGGTGCATGAAGTAGATGCCGATCGCAGCGAGCACCACGATGAGCGCGACCAGCAGAACGATCGAAACTCCTCGGGTCGAGCTTCTCGTCTCATCGGGATTCTTCTGCAGGCTCCTCCAGAAAAGAACCAGAATCCCTCCGGAAATGGCGAACGAGACCACTCCGACGATCGCCACGGTCAGCATCATCCGATCGAAGTCCTGCGGCGCGGGAGCGGATTGAAGCATCAGTAGGAGCGCATCGAGCACGGGTGAAAGTCTACGCCAGATCGAACAAGCCCGCACTTCTCACATCGTCTCTGCTGCGGAGACGGATAGCGGCCTGTCTACTACGTTGCGCACATCTTCGGCTCCTCAACATAGTCGCCACTATGCCTTCGTCGCCGAAGCTGCGCGCGCCTTGCATCCAAGCCGCTCTCCGCCTCCTCGCGTCGAGACGGTGTGAGAATTGCGGGCAAGCTCGCATTCCGTCGCGGGAAGGTTTCCGGAACGTAATCGCTTACCATAGTCTTCCGGTGACAGGATCGACGGCGGACGGATGAAGAAGAATACCCGGTTTCTCCTCACGTTTTTCGGAGTGCTCGTGATCGGTTACGTGATCATTACGCTCCGTCCGGTGAACGATCGAGTGATCGTTCCATTCACGCACGGCGTCGCAGAAGTTTCCGGGCATGCGCTGCGCTGGATCGGACAGGATGTCACCATCACCGGCACGGTGATCGGATCGACCCGGTTCGCGGTGGACATTCACAACGGCTGCAACGGGGTCGAAGCGATGCTGATCCTCATCGCGGCGATCGGAGCGTTTCCCGCTGCTTCGATCCGTGCGCGGGTACTCGGGGTCCTGATCGGGGCGGTCGCTCTTCAGGCGATCAACATCGTCCGGATCGTGTCGCTCTACCTTCTGGGACGTTACGACCCGCAGCATTTCCAGATGTTTCACACCGGTGTGTGGCAGGTTCTGATCATCGCGGTGAGCATCGCAATTTTCCTCTTCTGGAGTGTCAGGTTTGCCGGACCGCGCGAAGCTCGCCCTTAGGCTCCTCGCCGGGTTCGTGGCTGGACTCGCGATCTGGGTGGCGCTGAGTCCGACCTGGGACCGGATCGTCGCGGCATCCGCGGAGCCGGTGCTCCGGCTGATCGAGAGCCCGTCGGTGACGCGGCTTCACCAGGCGGAAGACGATCGAATCACCATCGAGAGAAGCGACTTTCCTCCGCGGTCGGCGCGTCCTGCGATCGCGGTCCGCGACCTGACGTTCAATTTCATTCTCCTGCTCATGCTGTTCGCCATCGGGCCGCGGCCGCTGAGCAGCCGGAATGTCGGCGGATTTCTGCTCTCGTCGGCGATTCTGTTCGTCACTCACGTCGCGGCGACGGTGATCGAGGTGGAGGCGCTGTACGCGACGCAGCTCGGCCCGTGGAGTGCGGTGCACTACGGGGCGAGTGGACAACTGGTCTGGGGGGCGGCTCGACAGTTCTATCGTCTGGTCGGCATGTTCGCGATCGCCTTCGCACTCTGGTGGGCACTTCGAGACCCGGGTCCCGAAGCACGCACCGAAGCGCCAGTGCGGTCGCGGCCGAAGAAACGGAGAAACAGAAGGGCCGTCCCCCGGAGAAGTTGAACCGATCAGTGATTGCCCAGCCTGACCGCCACCCATCGCGGGTCCGGCTCGAGGCTTCACTGCACGGCAGCCACGCGGCAGGGCAGGGGGGTGGGTGGTCCCGATCTGCAGTGTCGCGGCTGTGGCCGCCCGGCGGATCAGAGTGCAATCGGCGTACCGTCTTGCGCGACATGCAAATGCCCTTTCGAAGGCTGCGACGGAAACGCTTGCCGCGCACGCTCCTCACCCCGGGAGTTACAATCGTGGGGAGGAGGGTCGTGTGTTCATCGGGCATTTCGGAGTTGGCTTCGCCTCCAAGGAAGCCGCCCCCAGGACGTCCTTAGGGACACTTTTTCTCGCTGCACAGTTTCTCGACCTCCTCTGGCCGACGTTACTTCTCCTCGGTGTGGAGAGCGTCCGAATCGCTCCGGGCGACACCGCGGTCACTCCGCTCGACTTCACCTCGTATCCCATCTCTCACAGCCTCGCAGCGGCAATCGGATGGGGGGTGCTCTTCGCGATCGTGTATCGACTCCTCCGGAACTACCAGCCCGGAGCGATCGTCGCCGGGCTGGCCGTGCTGAGCCACTGGGTACTCGATTTCCTGACCCACCGCCCCGACCTTCCGATCTATCCCTCAGGACCGAAAGTCGGGCTCGGCCTGTGGAATTCGGTTTCCGGAACGGTCATCGTCGAAGGAGCCATCTTCGCTGCAGGTGTGGCTCTCTACCTTCATCGCACCCGCGCGAAGGATAGAACGGGATCGATCGCCCTCTGGTCTCTGATCGTCCTGCTCGTCGCGATATACGCCTCGAACCTCGTCGGACCACCACCTCCGAGCGTGAAGGCGATCGCCATTTTGGGAGAGGCGCAGTGGCTGATCGTCGCCTGGGGCTACTGGATCGACGCGCACCGCGAGCTTGCGGGGACTCGTCGCGACGCGATGGATGCGTCACCGGCAATATGAAAAAGCGATGAATTCAACGGGATCGCGAGGGTCGAGGAGGAGATTTCGATCATGCGGAGTCCGGCGAAGATGACCGCGGGCATCCTCCTCTTTCTCCTCGCGATCGCGCGCGGAATCGGCGGGATCGTTCTCCTTCGAATGACATCCGGTGCCGTCTCCGAATTCACCGCATCTCCCGCCGCGCTGCGTCTCGTTTCAGGGGGGTTGTTGCTGGTCTCGCTCGTCCTCGCCATGTCCGGAATCGCACTCCTCCTCGCCTGGCGGCGCGCACGTCTGCTCGGCCTGGCAGCCCTCGTCTTGTTCGTCGCCGACGGTCTCGTGAATGGTTGGGTGCTTTACGGCGCGCCCAGATTATCGGGCGTCATTCTGAACGTCACGTACGCCCTCGTGGTCGCGGCGTGCCTCTCCGGAATTCGCGAACCTCTTCGTCGGGGAGAGAATTCATGATCGGCGTCGAATCCGACGCACTTCATCTCCTCGATCTCCGCGACGTCTCACCAGCCGCCGCCACCTCCTCCGCCTGAGCTCCCGCCACCGCCACCACTCGAGCTCGAAGGCGAAGAGACACCTGCGGTGATCCCTCCCGCAGCGGCCGCCCAGCTGGCGCTCGCTCCCGCTCCGCCGAACGAGCTTCCGCCTCCAGTCCAGACCGAAGGTCCGCCGGACGAGGACGAGGACGAAGAAGACGAGAACGATGAGGCGGATCCACCGAGGATCGGCATCATCGCCGTCCCGGCCGCCGCGCCGAACGCTCGGGTCCATCGGTCGACTTCCTTCGCCAGACCGAACGCGACGACGTAAGGAAACCAGGCGTCTTTCAGTCGCGGCGTCGCACTATTCAGCTCCCGTTCGAAAAATCTGCGCGCCGCGGCGAGCCGTTTTCTGAGCGCCAGGGCTCCGGTGGCATCGTGAGTACTCGCCGAGACGAGCGCCCAGTTGACCAACATCAGAGCCAGACAGGCGAAGCCTCCCTGCGCGACCAGTGTGAACGGATACGGCGGCGACAGGATCAGCCAGATCGCGGCTGCGAGCAGAAGTCCCTGCGGGATCAGGTGCAGCCAGAGAGAACCGAGCCCGAGGTCGATCCGGGAGCGCCAATGTGCAGCGAGGACCCCGTGGCCGACAATCAGTGCGATGAGGGGAATCATGATCAGGAACGGTCGCGCACCGGGATCCGAGTGCGCCGAAAATGCGAGTAGGAGAACGCCCACGAGAAAGAGAACGATGCCCAGGAGCGTACGGAAGCGGATCTTTGCCTCCGGTCCGAGGACCTCCCTCATGCGATCCGTCAGACGGGGCGAGATCTTCTTCGACGGATCGAACCCGGTCGACTTGTAGTGCTCCTTGATCGTGGACGTACTGGTCTCGTCGCCGGCCACGAACAATCCGTCGACCAGCTCGAGCTCGTAGCCGCTGAGAGACGCTCGCGGCACGAGAAGCGTCATGTGCAGCTCGGGAGAGGAGAAGACTCCCGATGCCGGGTCGACGCGTGTGGAGATCTTTTCCTCGGAAACCATCCGTGCGAGGACCGCCGCCACCTCCGGCGCTCCAATGCTCTCGTCCCACACCGCACCGACCACCTCCGGCGGATAGCGGAACACGTTCTGCTCGAGCCACTGTTCGCTCATCGCAGCTCCCGGCTCGAGCGGCCGGAGCCGTCCGATCCGGCGCTCGGATGCGAGAAAGACCAGCAGGAGAACCACCACGCCAACCAGAAGCGCCGCGACCAGCGCGAACCTCCCCTCGACATTCTGGTGGAACACGCCGACGGGAGTCCCCCTCCCGACGTAGATGAACGGGATGGTGACGACGTAATCGCCACCCGGTGCGATTGCACCGGTATGAACGCGCAACGGGAGCTGGTGCTCGGTTCTCCAGACCGGATCCGCGTTGAAGACGAGGGAAAAGCTCTCGATGACACCGTTCCGGTCGGGAAAGACGAAATCGAGATCGAGAGTGTACCGATCGTTCTTCCCCGAGAGCGCATCACGTACCCGGTTCTGCAGCACGTTCGACAGCTCGTACATCAGCTGGTACTCGATCACCGTTCCGTCGAAGGGAGGATCCGAAGGGTTGCGTGAGCGCCAGCGCAACGTGTTCGACTTCACGAACTGGTAGTGATCCACCGTTCCGAGATCGCCTTCGGTCATCCGGTGCACTTCGTGCGTCACCGGGTCGATGCGATTCATTCCGACGAAGCGGAGCTTCTGCCCGGCGCGGATGTTGAAGATCCTCTCACCGCCGTTCCAGTCGCCGGTGAAGACGATGGTCTGTCGCTCGGTGGTGCGGAGACGGCCGTCGCGATCGAGATAGGTATCGACGTCGAGCGACTTCCAGTGCATCTCGCGAGCAGCAGCCGCTGATGCGAGACCAAGCGTGAGAAAGACGAGACACGCGAGACGGAGACGAAAAGACATTCTCATGGGTTCAGAACCTCGGACTCGAATGCTCGCCATTCTAATGCAGTGTTTCATGAATCCCTTGCATCCGGTTGCGGGCGCGGCGCGATCCCGGCGTCGCTCGTCGTCAACAATGCCTCCGCATCGCGCCCCGCAGCAGAAATCCCGTGAGTGATCCGGCCGGATGCAAGGGATTCCATGCCGGGTCCGCGTGACCAATCCAGCCCGCATTTCTCACATCGTCTCTGCTGCGGAGACGGATAGCGGCCTGTCTGCTACGTTGCGCACAGCTTCGGCTCCTCAACATAGTCACCACTATGCCTTCGTCGCCGAAGCTGCGCGCGCCTTGCATCCAGGCTACTCTCCGCCTCCTCGCGACGAGACGGTGTGAGAAATGCGGGCTAGTGCTATTCCTTTGCTTTTCCATGAACCTTCGCTCGCTCCGGCGACCGATATTCGCGTCCAGGTCTGAGATACAGACCAGGAAGACGGACGGGCCGATTGGACAGGGGATCCCCCCCGACCGTGACACGGGAGGCAGCTCATGCTCGTGTTCAGGTCGGCGCTTCTGTGGATCGCGCAGGTGTTCGTCCTGGCTGCCGGAGTCATGGCAGCCGATCGCTCGGCTGGTGCAGCGGCCGGCATTCAGCCCTTGCAGATCGAGTCGAGCGAAACGATTCGATTCCACGATCTTCCCGTCGCAACCGCGCCATGCCACACCAGGCATGCGGTGTACGCCTGCAGCGACTTTGTGCTGCAACGGTTCCATTGCCGCTGCCGGCGCGACGGCTCGCAATGGAAACTGTCCATCCATGCGGAACTGCGCGTGGTGATCCATCTCGTCCACGTGCGGTTCCTGCTGCACGAGAGGCAGCATCTCGAGGACATCCGAAGCTCGCTTCCGGAGGCTCTGCAACCATTCCTCGAGATGAGATTCGACCGCGAGCAGACGTGCGCCCATCTGGCGGACGTGATCTCCACTCCCGCGTTCACCATGGACATGATGAATACACTGCGGGAGGTGTCGAACCAGAAACATCACTGTTCGAGAATTGCCCAGCCGTTGCCTGGCGTCCGGTCGCAGGAGGCGCGGCGGAAGGTATGGGAGGCTTCGACCAGTCGCGACGACTGAGAGAGGCCGAAGGGAGGAGTGATCACGGTGAGCGCGGGGTGACCATGATCTCGTCCTCGGCCGCCACGCCGAGCCGGAATGCGGCCACGACGGAGCCGAAGCGAATCACGTGCGTCATGGCCAGCAGCTTGCGCTCCTCCACCCGGACGCCGTCGAGGAGTGTGCCGTTGGTGCTGCCGAGATCTTCCAGAACGGCGGAGTCGCCATTCACTTCGATGATCGCATGCCGTCTCGAGACACTCACGTCGCCCAGCGCCACCGTGCATTCGGAGCCCCGGCCGACCAGATTCGAGCCGTCGCCGAGTACGAAGATACGGTCGAGGCAGCGAAGCGTCGCTCGACCGTGATTCTCCACCACCAATTCTGCCTCGTTGAAGCAGTACCCGCGGCCGTGAATGTTCCGAATGAACCGTCCCTCCCGATCGTGATCGCCGAGCGCGACGCGTAGCATCGAAACGAGGTTCTTCAGGCTCCCTTCGCAGACCACGACGTCGGGCCAGAGGAGATCGACGAGCTCCTGCTGCCGTATCACCCGGCCCCGCCATTGAAGGAGAATCTCCAGAAGAACCATTGCTTTCGGAGTGAGATGGACGAGCTCGGACCCGTGACGAAGTTCCTGCCGCGTACGGTCGAACGTAAATTCGCCGAAACTCACTTTCATCGGGACACACCTCCGCAGCGTCGAGAGACGCTCTCGATCGGACCGCTCCCGAGACGCGGGTCCGGGGCCGCGGGCGGACGGCAGAAAGCGGGACCGGGCTCGGCGAGACCCCTCTTCCCGGCCATGCGGTACACGTCTCCACCTCCGGGATCGGGCCACTACGAGGTCTTGCTTCACTCCGGGACTATGAAAAATGTATAGGTCTTCCGGTGCTGGTTGACCACTGCAGTGCTGAAGAATTCATTAGAGGCGATGAATGGCGGCGATGGAAATGTCGTCCTCGGGGATCCGGTCTCCGGAGTGATTTCGCCATTCGGCGATGAGAGACGCGACGAGCTCGCGCGCTGGACGGCCGCCGCACTTCCCCGCCACTTCGTCGACCCGGCCGTAACCGAGCTCACGGCCGTCTGCATCGCGGGCCTCGGCGAGACCGTCCGAGTAAAGAAGGAGAGTCTCGCGCTCGCCGAGCCTCGCCGCCTCGGTGCGCCAATGGGCGTTCGTCTTGATTCCGAGCGGATACGCCCCCGCGCCGATCCGCGTTCGGACCTCGCCGCTCGGAGTGATCAGAAGAATCGGCGGATTGCCCGCCACGACGGCCTCGAAACGGCCATCCGGCTCGATCAAAAGATAGGCGCCGGCGAAGAACGATCGCGATCCGCCGGTTCTGCAGAGGATTCGATTCAGCGCTTCGACCATCCCCTGTGCGGTCGGATCGATCTCCAGATGTGTCTGAAAGGCCGCGTGTGCCACGGCCATCACCAGGCCGGCGGCCATTCCGTGCCCGGCGGCGTCTCCGAAAAGCACGGCGAGCCGTCCGTCCGGCAGATGTGCAAAGGCGTAGAGATCACCTCCGACGGTATTCGCGATCCGGTTGTAGGCATCGAGGTCGTAACCGGGAACGCGTGGAAGCTCCTTCGGCAGAAGGCTCGCCTGAAGGTCGCGGGCCAGCTCCAGTTCGTCGCGATACCTCAGTTTGTCGATCAGCTCGAGGCCGAGCAGAAAGACCATCGTCGCGGTGCAGAAGAAGATCGCGAAGACGACGACCACGGTGCGGCGGTTCACGTCGATGTTGCTCAGCAGGCCGAGAAAGCCGAGGAGCCCGAGCAGGAGTGCGAGCAGAAAGAGAATCCGGCGCTGGGGTACGAGGCGCTCGGCCAGCCCGAGGAGGATTGCACTCGCGCCTCGTAACGAGCGGCGCACCCTTCGAGGCTCTCGCGCAATTTCATCGCTGTAGCGTTCGACGAGCTGACGTCGCGCCTCCGGCCACTCG
This sequence comes from uncultured Acidobacteriota bacterium, assembly GCA_963741955.1. GTDB lineage: Bacteria > Acidobacteriota > Thermoanaerobaculia > Gp7-AA8 > Gp7-AA8 > CAVUKB01. The sequence goes on along the minus strand of CAVUKB010000006.1, from coordinate 255,467 downwards.
TCGGTATAGAGCCGGGTAACCGAGCGGGTCTCCAGCGACCGCACGGTCTCTTCAGCGAGGCGTCTCCATGAGCTCAGACCAGCCATCCATTGACCATCGTACGTCCGCGGCGGGGAGAAGTTGCGAAAGGAGAGCTGGAGGCGGCTCCCCGACGGGCCGGTCCGTGCGAACCGGCCCGTCAGTGACCGCTACTGCGGCATGGTGATCGGTTGCTGCGGCTGGAAAAGCGCGATGCCTGCCTTTCCGACCTCGTCGCGGAACTGCGGAACGTCCTTGGTCAGCACCTCGTTGACGTCCTTCAGAGCCTTCTCGAGGATCTGTCTCGCACGCGCGAGGTAGTCGAGCTGCGCCGGTGTCGGACGATCCCACGAGGACGACATCGCCCACATCGCGCCGCTGATCTTCGACATCGCGTCCTTCTCAGCGAGAATCCCCTTCGTCTTCGGCGGGATCCAGACTTCATGCTCGACCTTGCCGAGCCTGGTGGTGAGTGCTGCTGCGGCCTTCCGAAGGGCTTTCACGTCGTCCGATTCTTCGACTCCCGGAGCGAGCGCCTCCTTCCGCGCATTCAGGACCCCGAGGACGGAATCGACATCCGTTTCCGCTCGATTGAGTGCAGCGATCGCATCGGTCGCTGTCTCCTGGAGTGCGCCGGCGCGCATGATCGCATCGTATTTTGCCTGCCGGACGTCGGGAGCGATGTCGAACCGCGGATCGGCCGCGACGACGACCTTCTGCGATGCCGTATGGTCCTTGTACTTCAATGTGACCGTATACGTGCCGGGGATGATCTCCGGGCCGGTCCGTGGGCGGAAGTCCTCTTCGGAGTTCTCCTCACGGGGAGGCTGGCGGAAAGCGTCGCGGTGCAGGTCCCATGTCGCGCGGTTGATCCCCTGGACTGCGGGAGCCTTGAAATGGCGGATCACGTTCCCGTTCGCGTCGGTCACCGTGACTTCGACCTTCGGTTTCTCTTCCTTTTTCGCTTCGCCCGGCTCCTGTTTCGTCGGCTCAGTGGCTTTCGTCTCCTCGGCCACGGCCTGTGAAGCCTTCGGCTCCTTCGGGAGGTCGAGGATCTGCTGTGGGATGCCGTTCTCGTTCACCGGCTCCTTCAGTTTCGCCTGGCGCTCCTTCTCCTTCCTCTCGCGCTCGATCTCTTCCTTCGGATACGGAAGAGTCGAATCGGCGAGGGAGTAGGTGATCATCGCGCCGTACGGTTTGTTCTCGCCGCGGAATTCGCCGTCTCCGGCAAAGCGTTCGCCGCGCGGTTGTGCCACGCGGTACTGCTGCGCTTCGGGGACGCTGAAGATGTGAAGCGGTTCGGAGAGCAGCGTCCTGGAAACCTCGCGAAGCGGCCGGATGTCGTCCACGATGTACGCAGAGCGGCCATGCGTCGCGACGATCAGGTCTTCGTCGCGCGGATGAACCGCGAGCGCCATCACCGAGGCGGTGGGGAGACCCGCCTTGAAAGGTACCCAAGCCTTCCCCCCATCATTGGAGAACCAGAGCCCGAACTCGGTGCCGAGGAAGAGAAGGTTCGGGTCGCCGGGATCCTGCACCAGGGTCAGCGCGTATCCGCGAATGTCCGGTGTGACCAGGCTCTTCCAGCTCCGGCCGAAGTCGGTGGTCTGGTAGACGTACGGCGTCCAGTCGGAGCGGCGATGGTTGTCGAACACGACCCAGGCCGTTCCTGCATCGCTGTTCGATGCCTGGATGTGAGGAATCCAGGTGTTCTTCGGAACTCCTTTGACGTTCGCCTCGACGCTGGCCCAGGTGGCACCGCCGTCTCGAGTGATCTGGAGCCGCCCGTCGTCGGTCCCCACCCACACCACTCCCTTCTGAACCGGGCTCGGTGCGATGGAGATGATGGTGGTGTAGTTCTCCGCTCCGGACGCGTCAGGGGTCAGGCCTCCACTTCTGTCCTGATGCTGCCAGTCGTGATTGTTGGTGGTCAGATCGGGACTGATGATCTGCCATGTCTCACCTCGATCCGAGGTGTGGTGCAGAAACTGGCTCCCGAAGTAGAAGCCGTTCGGGTCGAACGGGTCGGCGGCGATTCCGGCGTTCCAGTTGAAGCGGAGATCGACACCGGGAGGTCCGGCGGGACGGATGTCCTTCCGTTCGCCGGTCTTCAGGTTCCAGCGGAGGATGTAGCCTTCCTGGCTCATCGCGTAACCGATGCTGGAGTCGCTGGAGAGGCCGAGGGTTCCGAACCCATCGCCGAAGCCGACTTCCTGCCAGTCCCAGTTGCGGATACCGCCGCTGTGCCAGACCGCCTCCGGTCCCTTCCACGAGCCGTTGTCCTGCATTCCTCCGTAGATGTGGTAGGGGCGGTCCATGTCGTAACTGATGTGGTAGTACTGTCCGAGCGGAAGGTTGGAGACGTAACGCCACGTCTTCCCATGGTCGCGGCTCTCGGCCACGCCGCCGTCATTGCCGTCCCAGATGTGGGTCGGGTCGTTCGGGTCGATCCACATTGCATGGTGATCCGGATGGATCTTCCGATAGGGGATCAGGACTTCGAAGTTCTTTCCTCCGTCTTCGGAGTACGAAACCATGGTCCAGAGGTTGTACAGCCGGTTCGGATCCTTCGGATCCACTGCGATGTCGCCGAAGTAGAATGGCCGCGGGTCGATATCCCACTTCGCGTTCGCCGTCTTCCAGCTCTTTCCGCCGTCATCGGAACGAAGGAGGACGCTCTTCTCCGCTTCGACCAGCGCGTAGACGATGTTGGGATTCGACCGGGAGAAGTCGACGCCGATCTTCCCGAGGATTCCCTTCGGCATCCCGTCTTCGACGGTCATCCGTTTCCACGACTCACCGCCGTCCCAGCTGACGTAAAGACCTGACCCCGGACCTCCGGACTGGAAGAACCATGGCCAGCGGCGGAACTCCCACATGCTCGCCACGAGGTGGTTCGGGTTCGACGGATCGATGGCGAGGTCGAACGCGCCGGTCTTCTGGTCGACGTAGAGAACCTTCCGCCACGTCTTTCCTCCGTCGGTGGTCTTGTAAACCCCGCGCTCGGAGTTGTAGCCCCACTCCTGCCCGAGTGCTGCGGCCCACGCGACGTTGGGATCGTCCGGATCGAGGGCGATGCGGCCGATGTGCTCGGTCTTGTCCAGCCCCACGTGCGTCCAGTGCTTCCCTCCGTCGATCGATCGGTACATTCCGTTGCCGACCGAGACGCTGTTGCGGACGTTCGATTCCCCCGTTCCGACCCACACGATGTCCGGGCTCTTCTGATAGACCGCGATCGCGCCGATCGCATGCACCGGCTGATCGTCGAAGATCGGATTCCAGGTGAGACCGCCGTCGACCGACTTCCACACGCCGCCGGTGGCGGCTCCCACATAGACGATGTGAGAGTCCGAATCGACCCCCTCGATCGCTGCGATCCGTCCACTCATGGTTGCGGGACCGATCGCGCGGGCTTTCATCCCGGCGAGAAGCTCCGAATCGACCTGAGCTCCGGCGGAGATCGCCGTGAGTGCGAGAACGGCGGAAAGGAGAGTGATGAGACGTCGCATGGAACCTCCTCGATCGAATTGATTCGCGGCGGAGATTCTATCCCCATCGGCCGGCGGAGGCTCTTTTCGGCGGCCTCGGGCACGCGGTTTCTGCGCGGAGATTGCAACGCATCACATTTGAATTCCAGTCGAGGAGGTAATGAGATGGCTGATGATCTGAAGGGAATCCGGGTCGCCATTCTGGTGACGGAAGGGTTCGAACAAGTGGAGATGACCAGGCCCCGAAAGGCGCTCGACGACGCCGGCGCGAAGACGTTCGTCGTCTCGCCGAAGGAAGGGAAGGTCCGCGGATTTCATCACGACGAGAAAGGCGATGAGTTCGATGTGGACATCCGTCTCGTCGATGCCCGCCCGGAGGACTTCGACGCGGTCCTCCTTCCGGGCGGGGTCTTCAACGCGGACAACCTCCGGATGGAAGATCGGGCTCAGGAGATCGTCCGGTTCATGGACCGCAACAACCGCCCCATCGCGGTGATCTGCCACGGTTCCTGGCTGCTCGTCTCGGCCGGAGTGGTGAAGGGACGGACACTGACGAGCTGGCCGACGCTGCAGGACGATCTTCGCAATGCCGGTGCGACGTGGCAGGACCGCGAGGTGATCCGGGATCGGAACTGGGTCAGCAGCCGGAAACCGGACGACATTCCGGCGTTCAACCGGGAGATGGTGCGGCTGTTCGGCGAACTGCGCGAGCGGAAACAGCCGGGCGCCGAGGCGCGTCCCGAGTTGCGGGGCTGAGGCGGCTCGCGCGAAGAACCGAGCGGGTCGGCGGCCGGGGTGCGGATCGTCTGACCCGCCCCCGATCGCGCCGCTCCGCGACTGCTGCTCCGGAGGAGCGTGACCTCGCACCTTCCTCACTCACGCGCATTTCGCGTATGCCGCAACGAGCGACGGCCGAGGATCTCGCGATCAGAACCGCGATTCCCGGTTCCGGGTCCTCGGTTCTCGGTTCTCGATTCCGGGTCCACGGTTCTCGATTCCGGGTCCTCGATTCTCGATTCTCGATCCACGATCCACGATCCTCGATCTCAGATGCCTCTCTACATCTTCTCGATGTTGACGCTTCCCGCAGAGGAGTGGAGGATCAGTTTCGGCCCGCCTCCATTGATGGTCCCGGTGAGATGGGATTTACTGATCTCGCCCTGCACGGTGATCGGCAGATCGGAGTTGACGCGGCCGGCGCTGGTCGACGCCTCCACGTCGGCAGCCAGGCTCTGAGCGACGCGCACGGTGACGCTCCCGCCGGAGGTCGACAGCTCGGAGTCGCCGCTGAGCGAGCGGATCGACGCGCGGACGCTTCCTCCCGAGGTATTCGCGTGAACCTTACCGCTCACCGACTCGATCTCGATTCCACCACCCGAAGTCCGAAGCGTGACGTCGCCGGAAACCTGACCGACGGAGATGGATCCTCCGGACGTCTTCGCCACGACGACGCCTCCGGCGTTGCCGATCCGGATGTGCCCTCCGGAGGTCGTGATCCGGACGTCGCGGAGCGCGGTGGTGACTTCGATGCTGCCGCCCGAAGTGTGTCCGTCGACGGGCCCATCGATCCGTCCGATCCGGAGGCTGCCACCCGACGTGTCGAGTTTGACCGAGCCGGTGAGATCTCCGACTTCGATGCTGCCGCCGGATGTGTCGAGATCGACGTTGTATCGCGCCGGAACGGTGACGACGTAGTGGACCCGAAGGCCGTTGCCCCAGTCGAAAAGGTGCGAATCGTGACGGTCTCCCTTCACCATCACGTCATTTCCGTGTTGTGAGAATTCGAGCTGGAAATTCGCCAGATCCTCCTTAGCGTCACTCCGTCTGGATTCCTTCCTCACCTCGATCGAGAGCTGATGGCCGGCCACGGGATTGACTTCGATGCTTCCGAGATCGGTCCGGATGGTGAGGGTTCCCCCGTCGCCGACGTTGAACGAGCGTCGAACGGTCTCGCTCGTCGAGGCATGTACCAGTCCGGCGGCCAGAATCGCCGCGGCTGCCAGAGTGCTGATCTTCAGATTCCGCATGCGTGATCCTCCTCCTCCGGACATACGTCGGACGGCGCGGAAGGTTTGAAATGCTGCTGATATGATCCGGGGAGGGTCGAAGACCAGGGAGGCCGACTGCATGGTGATGGATCCGGCACGGTTCCGACAGGCACTTGGACATTTCGCGAGCGGAGTGACGGTGGTGACGACCGAGGCGGAGGGTGTCCGGCACGGGATGACGGTCAGCGCATTCTGTTCTCTCTCTCTGGAGCCGCCCCTGGTGCTGATCTGCATCGACAAAGACGCAAGCCTGCATCCGGTGATCACGTCGGCGGCGAACTTCGCGGTCAATGTTCTGAGCGCGGATCAGGATCTCCATTCACGGCGTTTCGCGTCGCGTGGGGACGAGAAGTTCGAAGGGATCGCCACCCATCCGGGGACGCTCGGTGCGCCGCTGCTCGACGGCGCTCTCGCCCGGATCGAATGCCGCGTTCACGACCGATTCGATGGCGGCGACCACAGCATCGTGGTGGGCGAAGTGGTGCACGCCGAGATCGAAGAGGGAGATCCGCTGATCTACTTCCGGGGCGGTTATGCGGAACTGAAATAGGACGAACACCGTTCAGGTGATTCGAGCCTCGAGGCAGAACTCTCGAGGATGCGGGGTCGAGGTGCGAGATCTTCGTCTGCCGATGGGAAGATCGTTTTCGCAGCGCGGGCGCAAGAGTCTGGTAGTGAGTGGTGGTTTACCAAACTTCTGGAGCCCGGATTCGCGGATCGACCTGCGAGGGTCGATGGATCGATGGTCCGCATGACGGATGGTGGTCCTTGAAAGTTCGGCCACGAGAGCGGCCTCATGAAGCTCGGAACCCCCGAACGAATCTTCGCACCAGCAGTCATCCCTCCGCGCTACACTATCTTCATCCATGTGGGCTCTTCGGATCGCGCTCGCGCGAGCTCGCCCGGTCAACGCGGCGCTTCTCGGACGCTTCGTGATCGTGTCGCTGCTCTTCGGAGCGTTCCTCTACGGCGACTTCGTCGTCTTCCGGCGCCTCTTCCGTGCGGCGGCGAATATCGAGCGCCTGACCCCGTTCTTCGCCCTCGGGCTGCTGGAGAACTTCCTGGGGATGGTGTTTCTGGTCGCCCTGATGGTGCTTTTTTCATCCTCCGCGACGAGTGCCATCGGAGCGCTGTTCTCGGACCTCGACCTCGAGCTGTACCATTCGTCGCCACGACCGCGGACGCGGATCCTCTTGGCGAGATGGGTCAAGACCTTCGTGCAGAGTGCATGGGTGGTGGTCGCGTTCCTCCTGCCGATGTTCATCGCCTTCGCTCTTCAGTACCACATCGCGGCACGATTCCTGGCGGTCTCGATCGTGGCCTTCCTTCTCCTCCTCACGGTTCCGGTCTCGATCGGAGCGCTGGTGGTCGTGCTGCTGGTGCGGCTCTTTCCGGTGCGGAGGGTGCACCAGATCGCGGCGACGCTCGGGATCCTTTTCGTCACCCTGGTGATCGTCGGGATCCGGCTCGCCCGTCCGGAGCGGCTGTTCGCGGACATCCAGACCGACGACATGATCGCCATCCTGCGTGCGATCCGTCTGCCGTCGTCGCAATACATTCCGAGCAGCTGGATCGCAGGTGCGATGGTGGGTGGCGCGGACGGGGTGTTCCGCTGGCAGGAGATGCTGGGAATCGTCCTGCTGGCGGGAGTCGCTTTCGCGCTCTACTTCGGTGTCGGGAGATCGATCTATTTCACCGCATTCGTACGAGCCAGAGAGAGCTCGGCACCGGTGGCGATCGGTTCCGGTGCGATGGTGCGGCTGCTCGACCGGGTGGTCGGTCCGCTCTCTCCTCCCCTGCGCGCGATGATCGGAAAGGAGGCGCGGGTCGTCACCCGCGACGCGGCGCAGTGGTCGCAGCTGTTCATGATGGTCGCGCTCCTCTTCCTCTATCTCTACAACATCCGGATGATCCCGGTGGCGGGCGATGCGCGCGCGGTCCTTCTCGCGTACCTGAACGTTGGAATGTCCGGATTCGTCGTTTCTGCGATCTGTCTCCGCTTCGCGTATCCCTCGATGTCGGCGGAAGGGAAGCAGTTCTGGATTCTCGCCAGCGCCCCACTGCATTTCCGGCGGATCCTGCTCGCGAAAACCATCGTCTACACCACTCCTCTTCTGCTGGTGATGCTGATCCTGACGGTCCTGACGAATGCGATGCTCGGAGCCTCGAGGGAGGTCTGGATCCTGACCCTCGCGGGGGGGACGCTGATCACTCTGGCGCTGGTTGCGCTGGGGGTCGGGATGGGAGGATGGTCGCCCGATTTCAGGACCGAGAATCCCCTCGAGGTCGCGCTCTCGCTGGGAGGGCTGGCCTACATGGCCGTGTCGATGCTGTATGTCGGGCTGATGATGTTTCTCTTCGCGCGCCCGGTGCAGCGGTTTCTGATCCACATGATATTCGGTGGGGACGGCCAGACCCGCTGGATCGTCGGAATCGCTCCGATCGTGATCGGGGTCACTACCTCGGCCGTTCTGACGGTCTTACCTTTGCGTATCGCGGAGCGGCGGCTCGCCGCACTTCGACGCGCATGACAAACGTGTTAGTCTTTCTCGAGCAATCAAACAACAGAAGGAGAATTCGATGAGCGAGATGCCTCCGCCGAATGTGCCGCCCGGCACTCCGCCACCACCATCCGGAGGTTCGTATGCACCGCCACCTCCACCGCCGCCTCCGCCCCCGGGAAGCTCGGGGTCATCCGACCGGACACTGATGCTGGTTCTCTCGTACCTCGGGATTCTGGCGCTGATTCCACTCCTGGTCCGGAAAGACGACCGCGAAGTTCAATGGCACGCGAAGAACGGTCTCGCGATGTTCATCGCGTACTTCGTGGTGATGATCGTTCTCTGGATCCTCGAGTGGGTGTTCCGTTCCGGCTGCGTCATCGGCGCAGCACTCGGGTTCATCAATTGCATCGTCGGAATCGGATACCTCGTCGTGATCATCATGGGAATCGTGAAGGCCACGAAGGGAGAACGGTTCCGGCTCCCCGTCGTCAGCGATTTCGCGGACAAAATGTAAGGAGATTCACATGGATACGAACACTCCGGGAGGAAGCTACACGCCGCCACCACCACCGCCGACTCCGCCCAGCGGAGGAGGGACGGGGGGTGGAGCTCCACAGGGCGAGCTGGTCTACCCCTCCACGCCCCCGAAGGACCCGACCATCGTGTTGCTGCTCAATCTCTTTCTGGGCGGCGTCGGGTACCTGATCATGGGACAGTGGCAGAAAGGGGCTGCGGCTCTGGTGATCTGGATCGCCGGGATGCCTCTGACCTGTGGGCTCGCCTCGGGTGCGGTGGCGATCTTCGCCGCGATCGACGGGATGATGCAGGCTCAGCAGCTTCAGGCGGGCTTCCCCGTCGCACACTGGACGTTCTTCAAGGACCACCGGTAGGAACGCGGCGACGCGATTCCGCAAGAAAGGCGCCCGCTCGCGGGCGCCTTTTTCAGTTTGACCCTGGGAGTCTGCGCGGCAGAAACTGTCCTACTGCGAAAGCCGAAACTGCGCGCGCCTTGTATCCAGGCCGCTCTCCGCCTCCTCGCGTCGAGACGGTGTGAGAAATGCGGGCTACACCATTCTCACCAGTACATGCCGAGCTGAAGCTTCGCTGCTTCCGACATCATGCTCCGGTCCCAGACCGGATCGAACACCACTGCGACGCTGACGTCCTTCACCGCCGGGAGAGTGCGCAGTTTCCCCTCGACGTCGGCCGCGAGGACCGGCCCCATGCCGCAGCCCGGCGCGGTCAGAGTCATCTTGATCTCGACCTTGAACCCGCCGCCCTCCTCCGGAGTGACCTCGTTCATGTAGACCAGACCGAGATCGACGATGTTCACCGGGATCTCCGGGTCGTAGCAGGTTCGGAGCTGCTCCCACACCATCTCCTCGAGCTTTTCCTTCGTCACTTCACCTTCGACCTTGATCTCCTCGCTCGGCTCTTTTCCGATCGCCTCGACCTCGGCTCCCGAAAGACGCACCATCATTCCGTGATCGGTGATCACGGTGTAAGCCCCTCCGAGCGATTGAGTGATCGTCGCGTGAGTTCCCTCCGGTATCGAGACCGGCTCACCGCTCGGAATGGTGATGGCAGCCGCGGAGCGGCTGAAAGTGACCTGTTCAGGCATACGTTTCCCCCAAGATGAGTTACTCCGTGGTTACTTTCTGCTCCCCGTGGAGAGCGCTCGACATCGCGTGCCAGGCGAGGATGGCGCACTTCACGCGCGATGGAAACTCGGAGACACCTGAGAACGCCGCGAGTTTTCCGAGCTTCTCCAGATCGTCCGGCGGTTTTTCTCCGGTGACCATGCGGCGGAACTCTTCGAAGAGATGCTCGGCCTCGTCTGTTCGTTTCCCCTGCACCATGGCGGTCATCACCGAGGCAGAGGCCTTGGAGATGGCGCACCCGCTCCCTTCGAATCTCACCGCAGTGATCCGATCGCCTTCCATGTTCATGGTCACGGTGTAGTGGTCGCCGCAGAGAGGATTGAAGCCCTCGATGGTCCGGTCGGCCGGATCGAGTCGGCCGAAGTTCCGGGGATTGCGGTTGTGGTCCAGGATGATCTCCTGGTAGAGCTCTCTCAAATCCGACATCAGCGAAACACCTCGATGGCCTTGCGGACGGCCGCTTCGAGCACGTCGATCTCCTCGATGGTGTTGTAGAGCGAGAACGACGCGCGTGCAGTGGCAGGAACTCCGTAGCGAAGCATGACCGGCTGAGCGCAGTGGTGGCCGGTCCGGATGGCGACCCCCTCGCGATCGACGATGGTTCCGAGATCGTGAGGATGGACGCCCTCGACGACGAACGAGATGACGCTCGCCTTATCCGCGGCGGTTCCGATGATGCGCAGAGCGGGGACGGACTCGAGCCGGTGCGTCGCGTAGTCGAGCAATCTCCGCTCGTGGTGCGCGACCTTCTCCAGTCCGATCGCGCTGAGCCAGTCGAGCGCTGCGGCGAGTCCGACCGCTCCGGCGATGTTCGGGGTCCCTGCTTCGAACCGGTATGGAGGAATGTTGTAGAGCGTCTTCTCGAATGTGACGGAGAGAATCATGTCGCCGCCGCCCTGGTACGGAGGCATGGCGTCGAGAATCTCGCCCTTCCCGTAAAGCACCCCGATGCCGGTCGGGCCGAACACTTTGTGCCCGGAAAAGACGTAGAAATCGGCGTCGAGTGCCTGGACGTCGACCGGTGTATGAGGAATCCCCTGTGCCCCGTCGACCAGGACCCTGATTCCGCGGGCGTGGGCCATCTCGATCACTTCGCGGATCGGGTTGACCGTCCCGAGGGCGTTGGAGATGTGCACGATTCCGACCAGACGCGTCTTCTCGTTGAGCATCGACTCGAGCTCGTCGAGCCGAAGCTCGCCGGCATCGTTTGCCGGAATCACGCGGAGCTTCGCTCCCGTCGACTCGCACAGCATCTGCCACGGAACGATGTTCGAATGATGCTCGATCTCACTGATGACGATCTCGTCGCCTTCCCGGACGTTCTTCCTTCCCCAACTCCAGGCGACGAGGTTGATCCCCTCGGTCGCGCCGCGAGTGAAGACGATCTCCTTGTCGGCACGAGCGTTGATGAACCCGCGGACGCTGCCGCGAGCGGCTTCGTACGCGGCAGTCGCAGTCTCGCTGAGAAAGTGGACGCCGCGATGAACATTCGAGTTTTCCCGCTCGTAGAAGCGATCGATTCGTTCGATGACCTGCCGCGGTTTCTGGGTCGTCGCCGCGTTGTCCAGATAGACGAGCGGTTTCCCGTTCACCATGGTGTCGAGAATCGGGAAGTCGCGGCGGATCTTCGCGACGTCGAGAGATCCGCTCTCGACCGGACGGTCGTGTTGGGTGACCGCGCTCATGAAAGTGCTCCTTCGCTCGTTCCCTGAGGCATCCGCTCCAGAAGGAGGTTCTGGAGCTGCTCCCGCAGAGTCTTCAGGCGGATCCGCTGCACGATCTCGCTGGCGAACGCCCAGGTCAGGATCTTTCGGGACTCCTCGAGCGAGATTCCTCGTGACCGGAGATAGAAGATCGAGTCTTCGTCGAGCTGGCCCACCGTAGAACCGTGGTTGCACTTCACGTCGTCGGCGTAGATCTCGAGGGTCGGCTTGGTGTCGACGATCGCGTCGCGGGAGAGGAGAAGATTCTTGTTCGTCTGCCGCGCATTCGTCTTCTGCGCTCCGGGATGGACCACGACCCTCCCGTCGAAAACGCCGCGGGCAGTGTCGTCGAGGATCCCTTTGTAGTACTCCTGGCTGGTGGTGTGCGGCTGGAGATGGTCGATGCGGGTCTGGTTGTCGACGTGACGGGAGCCGTCGATCAGAGAGAGTCCATCCAGCGAGCAACTGCTCCCCTCACCGTCGAGACGGACGGAGACTTCGTTCCGCACCAACGCTCCGCCGAGGTCCATCGCCCGAGTCGTGACGGCGGCGTCGCGGTCCTCATGGATGAAGAGCGCACTGAAATGGATGGCCTGAGCGCTCTCGCGTTGCACGCGGTAATGGTCGATGACTGCACCGGCGCGCGCGAACACTTCAGTCACGCCGTTGCTGAACGACCGTCCTCCCCCCGCGCTCCAGGACGATTCCACGATACTGGCCTGCGAGCCCGGTTCGGCGATCACCAGGACGCGGCTGTTGACCATCGGAGGAAGTGCGCGAGCGTCGGTCGTAATGACGTGCACCACGTGAAGTGGCTCCTCGACGATGGCTCCGGGATGGATGCGAATCACGGCACCGTCCCGCATCAGCGCGGCATTGAGAGCCACGAACGGCTGGGTCGACGGGTCCGCGGCACGACCGAGAAACTCGTCGAGCAGAGCCGACGGCGACGCGAAGAGATCGGCGAGAAACATCACGTCCACGCCGTTCGCCGGAGACGTGCTGGAGAGCTCCGGGTCGAAACGGCCGTCGACGAAGACCAGCTCCGCGGACGCGGCGTCCCCGAGAAGGACGGGTGCGATCGTTGCCCGCGATACGGCTTCCCGCCTTCCATCCGGCAGGCGGAAGTCGGTCCGGGCGACCGGCTGTACGTTGGTATAGCGCCACTCCTCGGATTTCGTGGAGGGGAAGCCGAGCCGGACGAAGTTCTCCATCGCCCGTTCGCGGAAAGCGCGGATCGCCGGGGCATCTCGCGTTTCGAGCTTCCCGAGAAGCTCCGCGAATGCAGTCACGCGCCGGTCCGTTTCGATCAGAGTTTCGGTCATCCTTCGGCTCTCCACCATCTCACTGCGCGGCAGCGGCGTACTGCTCCTCGACCCAGCCGTAGCCCTTCTTCTCGAGCTCGAGCGCCAGGTCCTTCCCTCCTGATTTCACGATCCGCCCCGAATAGAGGACGTGGACCTGATCGGGAACGAGATAGTTGAGGAGTCGCTGGTAATGCGTGATCACCAGCACCGCGTGCCGTTCGCTCCGAAGGCGATTGACGCCGTCCGCGACGATCCGTAGCGCGTCGATGTCGAGCCCGGAATCCGTCTCGTCGAGAATCGCGAGCTTCGGATCGAGCACCGCCATCTGCAGGATCTCGTTCCGCTTCTTCTCGCCGCCCGAGAAACCCTCGTTCACCGGACGCGACATCAGCGTCTCGTCGAGCTCGACCACCTTCATCTTCTCCCGCACCAGGGCGAGAAAATCCATCGCGTCGAGCTCTTCTTCGCCGCGATGCTTCCGCACCGCGTTGAGTGCGGAGCGGAGGAAGTAGGTGTTGTTCACCCCCGGAATCTCGACCGGATACTGGAACGCGAGAAACAGACCTTCGCGCGCCCGATCCTCCGGAGTCATCTCCAGGAGGTTCCTTCCTTCGAACTCGACGCTTCCGCCGGTCACGTGGTAGTTGGGCCGGCCGGCGAGCACGTTGGCGAGGGTGGACTTACCCGACCCGTTCGGCCCCATGATGGCGTGCACTTCGCCGGGCTTGATGCTCAGGTCGAGTCCCTTGAGGATCTCTTTCTCATCGACTCGGGCGTGGAGGTTTCTGATCTCGAGCATTCGACTGCGTTTCCTTCCGACGTTTCTCGTGTTTCTCGTTTCGTGTCGACTCGCTGCGGTGAGTCGTGGGTGCGTTCCGATTCCGGAGAGGCGAAGGGATTCGAGGCCGGCCTGAATCAGCCGACGCTTCCCTCGAGACTCACACCGAGCAGCTTCTGGGCCTCGACGGCGAACTCCATCGGCAGTTCGCGGAAAACCTGCTTGCAGAAGCCGCTGACGATCATCGACACGGCGTCTTCCGGAGAGATCCCCCGCTGCTGGCAGTAGAAGAGCTGGTCCTCACCGATCTTCGAAGTAGAGGCCTCGTGCTCCATCTGGGCAGTGGAGTTCCTCACTTCGATGTAGGGAAAGGTATGCGCTCCGCACTTGTCGCCGAGGAGGAGTGAATCGCACTGCGAATAGTTGCGTGCACCTTCGGCACTCTTCAGAATCTTCACCGATCCGCGGTAGGTATTCTGTCCGCGGCCGGCCGAGATTCCCTTCGAGACGATGGTGCTCCGGGTGTTCTTCCCGATGTGGATCATCTTGGTGCCGGTATCCGCCTGCTGGAAGTTGTTCGTCAGTGCGACCGAGTAGAACTCACCGACCGAGTTGTCTCCCTGCAGGATGCAGCTGGGGTATTTCCACGTGATCGCCGAGCCGGTCTCGACCTGGGTCCATGAGATTTTCGCGTTGGCCAGTGCCTTTCCGCGCTTGGTCACGAAGTTGTAGATGCCACCTTTTCCCTCACGGTCTCCGGGATACCAGTTCTGGACCGTGGAGTACTTGATCTGCGCGTGATCGAGCGCAACCAGTTCGACGACCGCCGCGTGGAGCTGATTCTCGTCGCGCATCGGCGCGGTGCAGCCCTCCAGGTAGCTGACGTACGCCCCTTCGTCCGCGACGATCAGCGTCCGCTCGAACTGTCCCGTGTTCGCCGCGTTGATGCGGAAGTACGTCGAGAGCTCCATCGGACAGCGGACTCCCTTCGGGATGTAGCAGAACGAGCCGTCGGTGAAGACCGCTGCATTCAGTGCGGCGAAGAAGTTGTCGGTGTACGGCACCACGGACCCGAGATATTTCTGCACCAGCTCCGGATGGTTCTGCACCGCCTCGGAGAACGAGCAGAAGATGATTCCGAGCTTCGCCAGCTCTCCCTTGAACGTGGTAGCCACCGAGACCGAGTCGAACACCGCGTCGACCGCGACTCCCGCGAGACGTTTCTGCTCCTGCAGCGAGATGCCGAGTTTGTTGAACGTGTCGAGCAGCTCCTGGTCGACTTCATCGAGGCTGTTGAGCTGCTTCTTTTTCTTCGGAGCCGAGTAGTAGCTGATCTTCTGGTAGTCGACCGGCGGAAAGTTCACCTTCGCCCAGTGCGGCTCCTGCATGGTCTGCCACTGCCGGAACGCCTTCAGCCGCCACTCCAGCATGAATTGCGGTTCGTTCTTCTTCGCCGAAATGAGACGGATCACGTCTTCGCTCAGACCGGGCGCCACGACGTCGGAATCGATCTCGGTCGTGAAGCCGTACTTGTATTCCTGCTTTGCGAATTGTTCGATCTCGTAATTGCTCATGGTCTACTGAAGCTCCCCTGCGTTTCCCGCGGTCTCGTCGAGCGCTGCTTTGCCGCCGTCCCATGCCGCCGGATCGACGCCGCGCGCGAGATCTCCGAGAGAGATCCGCTCGAATCCGTTCTTGATCGCACGATTGATTCCGAACATGAAAGATCTCGAAGGACATGCCGATCTGATTCCACAGATCGCATGTCCCGCAGGATCATTCGTCTCGCAGTCGAACAGCTCCCACGGCCCTTCCAGAACCTCCAGAAGCTGGCCGAGAGAGATCCCGTCGGCATCGCCTTCGAACCAGTAGCCGCCGTTCGGTCCCCGCTGCGACTGGATCAGCCCCGCCTCGTGCATCACTTTCATCACCTTCGAAATCGCGGGCAGCGGGAGGGCGTAAAAGGCGGAGATCTCGCGAGCCGAAATGACGTCTCCCGCATGACGCGCGAGATAGACGACCGCCAGGAGTCCGTAATCGGAAAGGCGCGAGATCTTCAGCATCGAACCGTCACTTTCATCGCCCTGCGTGGCAGGGGCAGAAACAGTACCATCTTGGTACGAATTGATCAACAGAGGGGAGGGGGGCCGCATTCCGGGTCTGGAAGGGCGCCGGCACCGGCGCTCCGGCCGCGCCCGGCTCTCCGTTTCGAAGAGAGGGCGGTACCGCTCCGGGCCTGAATTCGGAGCCCGCAGGAGAAGCCGTGAGAACGATCTGCCGGCTCACTTCGCTCACCTTGCGTGCGGGGTGCGCTCATCGAGTGCGATCGGTCTCACTCCATCGATCCCGCGAAGAAATCCGGTATCATCGCGCGACCATGGAAATGAAGCTCAGAACTCGCGGAGACGTTGCCATCATCGATTACAGCGGGAGTCTCGTCGTCGGCGTTTCGGAAGGGGTCATCTCGTCGATGGTGGAGAAGGCGATCGCCGCGGGCCACACGAATCTGCTCATCAATCTCGCCGGGGTCGATTACGTCGACAGCAACGGACTCGGCGATCTGGTTCAGAGTTACAAGATCGCGCAGCGGGAAGGCGCGAAGGTGAAGCTGCTTCGACCGCAGGAGCGCGTTCGGAAATCACTCCGACTGACCATGCTCCTTCCTCTCTTCGAAGTGCATGAGGACGAAGATCAGGCGGTCGACAGCTTCCTCGACGAAACCGGAAAGGTTTCGGAGAGCTGACGTCAGCGTTCTTCTCAGCTTCGCTTCTGCCTCTGACGCGGGTGATGCTGCTGTCGCGCATGCGCCGTGATCGGCGCGGCGGATCAGAGGATCCGCTCCCCTCGGCCGGAACGCACGCTCGCCGCTCGCCGCTCGCCGCTCGTCGCTCGTCCCTCGCGTCCCCGAGGGGTGCGGATCCTCCGATCCGCCGCGAGAGTCGTGTTGTACGCGAAGAAGACGAAGGCTATGGCTTCCGCGGAGCGTCGGTGATTCCGTCAGTCAGCTTCGCTTCTGCCTCCGACACGGGTGATGCTGCGGTCACGCATGCGCCGTAATCGGCGCGGCGGATCAGAGGATCCGCACCCCTCGGCGGGAACGCACTCTCGCCGCTCGCCGCTCGTCGCTCGTCGCTCGTCCCCGAGGGGTGCGGATCCTCCGATCCGCCGCGAAGATCGTGTTGTACGCGAAGAAGACGAAGGCTATGGCTTCCGCGGAGCGTCGGTGATTCCGCCAGTCAGCTTCGCTTCTGCCGAAGCCGCGGGTGATGCTGCGGTCACGCATGCGCCGTAATCGGCGCGGCGGATCCTCCGATCCGCCGCGAGAGTCGTGTTGTACGCGAAGAAGACGAAGGCTATGGCTTCCGCGGAGCGCCGGTGATTCCGTCAGTCAGCTTCGCTTCTGTCGAAGCCGCGGGTGATGCTGCGGTCACGCATGCGCCGTAATCGGCGCGGCGGATCAGAGGATCCGCACCCCTCGGCCGGAATGCACTCTCGCCGCTCGTCGCTCGTCGCTCGTCCCCGAGGGGTGCGGATCCTCCGATCCGCCGCGAGAGTCGTGTTGTACGCGAAGAAGACGAAGGCTATGGCTTCCGCGGAGCGTCGGTGATTCCGTCAGTCAGCTTCGCTTCTGCCGAAGCCGCGGGTGATGCTGCGGTCACGCATGCGCCGTAATCGGCGCGGCGGATCAGAGGATCCGCACCCCTCGGCCGGAATGCACTCTCGCCGCTCGCCGCTCGTCGCTCGTCGCTCGTCCCCGAGGGGTGCGGATCCTCCGATCCGCCGCGAGAGTCGTGTTGTACGCGAAGAAGACGAAGGCTATGGCTTCCGCGGAGCGTCGGTGATTCCGCCAGTCAGCTTCGCTTCTGCCTCCGACGCGGGTGATGCTGCTGTCGCGCATGCGCCGTAATCTTCGCGGCGGATCCTCCGATCCGCCGCGAGAGTCGTGTTGTACGCGAAGAAGACGAAGGCTATGGCTTCCGCGGAGCGTCGGTGATTCCGTCAGTCAGCTTCGCTTCTGCCTCCGACGCGGGTGATGCTGCTGTCGCGCATGCGCCGTAATCTTCGCGGCGGATCAGAGGATCCGCACCCCTCGGCCGGAACGCACGCTCGTCGCTCGTCGCTCGCCGCTCGTCCCTCGCGTACCCGAGGGGTGCGGATCCTCCGATCCGCCGCGAGAGTCGTGTTGTACGCGAAGAAGACGAAGGCTATGGCTTCCGCGGAGCGTCGGTGATTCCGTCAGTCAGCTTCGCTTCTGCCTCCGACGCGGGTGATGCTGCTGTCGCGCATGCGCCGTAATCGGCGCGGCGGATCAGAGGATCCGCACCCCTCGGCCGGAACGCACGCTCGTCGCTCGCCGCTCGTCGCTCGTCGCTCGTCCCCGAGGGGTGCGGATCCTCCGATCCGCCGCGAGAGTCGTGTTGTACGCGAAGAAGACGAAGGCTATGGCTTCCGCGGAGCGTCGGTGATTCCGCCAGTCAGATTCGCTTCTGCCTCCGACGCGGGTGATGCTGCTGTCGCGCATGCGCCGTAATCGGCGCGGCGGATCAGAGGATCCGCACCCCTCGGCCGGAACGCACGCTCGTCGCTCGCCGCTCGTCGCTCGTCGCTCGTCCCCGAGGGGTGCGGATCCTCCGATCCGCCGCGAGAGTCGTGTTGTACGCGAAGAAGACGAAGGCTATGGCTTCCGCGGAGCGTCGGTGATTCCGTCAGTCAGCTTCGCTTCTGCCGAAGCCGCGGGTGATGCTGCGGTCACGCATGCGCCGTAATCGGCGCGGCGGATCAGAGGATCCGCACCCCTCGGCCGGAACCCACGCTCGTCGCTCGTCGCTCGTCGCTCGTCGCTCGTCCCCGAGGGGTGCGGATCCTCCGATCCGCCGCGAGAGTCGTGTTGTACGCGAAGAAGACGAAGGCTATGGCTTCCGCGGAGCGTCGGTGATTCCGCCAGTCAGCTTCGCTTCTGCCTCCGACGCGGGTGATGCTGCTGTCGCGCATGCGCCGTAATCTTCGCGGCGGATCAGAGGATCCGCACCCCTCGGCCGGAACCCACGCTCGTCGCTCGTCGCTCGTCGCTCGCCGCTCGCCGCTCACCTTTGCGTCGGATCGTCGGAGACCTTCACCAGGAGCTTTCCGAAGTTCTCACCGTGGAAGAGACCGAGGAACGCACCCGGAGCGTTCTCGAGGCCTTCCACCACGTGCTCGCGCGCCTTCATCTTCCCTTCTTCGATCCACTTCCTCATGTCGCGGAGAAACTCGGGAAAGCGATCGTAGTGATCGCTGACGATCATGCCGCGAATCGTCGCGCGCTGGCTGAGAATGCGACGGAGACTCGGACCAGGCTGCGGCTTCCGGTCGTTGTAGTGGGCGATCAGCCCGACCAGCGCGATCCGCGCGCCGCGGTTGATCCTCTGGAGAATTCCTTCGAAGACGGCACCACCGACGTTCTCGATGTCGGCATCGATCCCGTCGGGGGTGGCAGCGGCGAGAGCAGAGCCGAGCGCCGCAGTCTTGTAGTTGATGCAGTCGTTCGCCCCGAGCTCCTTCTGAACCCATGAACACTTGGCATCGGTGCCGGCGAAGCCGACCACCCGGCATCCACGGATCTTCGCGATCTGCACAGCGACGGAACCGACCGCTCCGGCAGCCGACGTCACGACGATCGTCTCGCCTTCCTTCGCCTGCGCGATCTCGTCGACTGCGACATACGCGGTGAGCCCGGGCATTCCGAGCAGACCGAGCGCCCACGAAATGGGTCCGCTCGAAGGATCGATCTTCCGCAGATCCGAACCATCCGAGACGCCGTAGGTCTGCCAGCCGTCGGCACCGAGAACGATGTCGCCTTCGCGAAAGTCGGGATTCTGCGAATCGATGACTTCGCTGACCGTTCCTCCCACCACCACCTGTCCGAACTCCATCGGCTCCACGTAGGAGCTCGCGGTGCTCATCCGTCCTCGTACGTAAGGATCGAGCGAGAGGTAGATCGTCCGGCGTACGACTTCCCCGTGCGACGGAGTCGGGATTCCGTGATGCACGATGCGGAAGTTCTGCTCGTGCGGCTCTCCCGATGGACGGCTCTTGAAGAGGATCTGGGTATTCATGGAACCTCCGAATGCCAGCTGCCGATGCGAACTCCGAATGGCCGGAAAGTAAGAAAGAGCTTATCCAATTACTGAGGAGAGGAACAACCGCGAACGGAACACGGAAGAACGGAGGGCACCATGCCGGCGCGTAAAGTGAGAGAGTACCTCGACCGTGCGGGAATCCGATACGTGACGATCTCGCACTCACCCGCATTCACGGCACAGGAGATCGCCGCGAGTGCACACATCAAGGGGAAGGATCTCGCGAAGACGGTGATGATCCAGGTCGACGACCGGATCGTGATGGCGGTCGTTCCGGCCTCGAAGCGGCTCGACCTCGACCAGATCGGAGAGCGACTCGGCGCCCGTTCGGTGACGCTCGCATCGGAGGACGCGTTCCAGCGCCTCTTTCCCGAGATCGAGCCGGGAGCGATGCCGCCGTTCGGCAATCTGTATGACATGGATGTCCTCGTCGACACGACGCTCACCGAGGACGAGCAGATCGCGTTCAATGCCGGCTCGCACACGGAACTGATCAAGATGGCGTTCGATGATTATCGCCGTGTGGTGCAGCCGAAGGTGATGGAACTGACGCGGTCGTTCGCGAGGGTGTGAAGCAACCGATCGGTCGAGGATTCGCCGCCGGGGCGGACGCGCGACCATCGACGTCTACTTGACCATGATCCCCAGCTCGCGGATCTGGTAAGCGAGGGCCTGGCGCGACATGCCGAGAAGACGCGCGGCACGGCTCTGATTTCCGTTCGCCTCGAGGAGCGACCGTTCGATGAGATGACGGCGGTAGCGGTTCACCTCGTCGTAGAACGTGCCCCGCGGACGCTGCGTGACGATCGCGCTCCGCATCCGCTCCGGGAGATGTTCGAGCTCGATCTGGGCCGACTCGCCCGCGAGAGTGTGTGCCGAGCGAACCACACCTTGAAGTTCGCGTACATTTCCCGGCCAGGCGAACGCGATGAAGACCGACTCGACCTCGCTGGAAAACCGCGCCGGTCCGCGATGCTGCTTCTCGCATTCCGCAGCGAGGAACGACCGCGCCAGAAGCATGATGTCTCCTCCGCGCTCGCGGAGCGGAGGGACCGGAAGCTCGACGCCCCGGATCCGGTAGTAGAGATCTTCGCGGAATTGACCCGAGTCGACCTGCTGCTCGAGGATCCGGTTGGTCGCCGCGATGATCCGGACGTCGGCATGCCGCACCTCGGTCTCGCCGACGCGCCGGTACTCTCCCTCCTGCAGAAAGCGGAGGAGCTTCGCCTGGGCAGGGAGGGGGAGCTCGCCCACCTCATCGAGAAAAAGAGCTCCTCCATCCGTGACCTCGATCAGGCCCTGCCGGTCGCGATCCGCGCCGGTGAAGGCTCCCTTCGCCGCGCCGAACAGCTCACTCTCGACGAGGTTCTCGGGAAGCGCGCCGCAGTTGACGGGGGTGAAGGGACGGTTTCTCCGCGAGGAACCGCGATGGATCGCACGTGCGACCAGCTCCTTTCCGGTTCCCGACTCCCCCAGGATGCAGACCGCGATGTCGCTCCGGGCGAGCGAGGTGGTACGCGAAAGGAGCTCACGGATCGCCGGCGACTCGCCGACGATCCCTTCTCGCGAGGAGAGTGGAGCTACCGAATCGCGAATCAGCTGCGATGAGGTTTCGTTGAGCCTGCGCAGCCGGTGGTGCTCCGCCCGCAGCGTGAAGAGCGCGACCACCGCGTCTCGATGCTCTCTCCGCCAGAGCTCCGACCCGCGGATGAAGAGAAGTCCCGAGTCGCCGCAGTCGTGCCACCCGGGCGGAAGATCGAGGAGGAGCTCGTCGAGGGCGTCCTGTTCCAGAGGAGGAAGCGACCCGATCTCGCTCCACCGGCCGAGCCGGTTGCGGCTGGCGTAACGCCACTCGATCGGGCCGAGCGCATCGGGAGCGAACGGAAACTCCCGCATCGAGAGGATGCGGAGGAGCTCCGACTCGGATGCCGTGGGCGCGTCCGCGGGGAGAACCGCGACGTGCATGTCGGTGCGGAGGGCCGACATCGCCTCGCCGAGACGCGCGTCGGGGCGGCGCCGGTTCATGGCAGCGAAGGAACGGAGAAGTTTCAGACGTTCGGTCGCCGTGGCTCCCGCGGGAGGGTCGAAGCGACCCCCTGCAATCCAGGATGCTTCCCAATCCGCGAGCGCACGGTTGAACGGAAGCACCGGACGCCCACGCCCGCCGCGGCGGGCGACGAGAATCGCATGGCGGTCTCGCAGCTCGAGGCAGAGTGATTCTCCGCTGCTCCTGATCTCCCCGTCGGGTCCATCGATGCCGTCGATCTCGTCGAGGATCAGAGCCGCCGCTTCGCGGATCTCGTCCGGAAGCGATTCGTTCCACACTTCGGCTGCGAGCTGGCGGGCATCGTCGTGACGCCCCGCGACGAATGCGATCTGTGCTGAAATGAGATCGAGCTCACGAAGGCGCCGCTCGTCTTTCGTCTCGAGATAGAACCGACGCAGTCGTTCCAGCTTCTGTCCCGCCTCGACCGGCTGTCCCGCGTCGGCGCAGAGCCAGGCGAGATAGAAGAGGACCGCGCCCGCAGCGCGGTCACCCTGGGTCTCTTCCACCAGAGCGAGCGCCTTCCTCGCGTCGTGCCGGGCGCTCTCCCAGTCGCCAGCGAGGAACACCGACCAGAGGAGGTCGATGGTCGCATCGATCTCGGTGGGAAGATCGGGAGACGACGCGCGTGCTTCGCTCGCAAAACGGGCGGCCGAGGTGTGGTCCCCATTCCCCGCAGCGCGGTAAGAGCGGTAGCGGAGACGCCAGTACTCGCCCTCGCGGTCATTCTCCTCGAGCCACTCTTCGGCGGGAGCTTCGTGGCGGTCGATCGCGAGGACCGCAGCTTCGTACGCGGCACGGGTCCGGAGCGAACGGTCCGCGTTTGCGACGTCGAGCTTCCGAACTCCGGCGAGCGCATCGTCGTACCGCCCCAGGAGCCGGAGGAGCTCGATCCGGAGAAGCTCGGTCGGGAGAGATGCCGCAGCGACGGCAGACAACGCATCGAGCGCGGCCGTGTACTCGCCGAGGCGCCGGAACACGAGCGCAGTGAGGAGTGCCTTCGATTCGTCCTGCAGCGCGTCGATCCATTCGCGCGCATCCCGATAGCGTCCGCACGCGATCAGAGCACGGGCGATCCGCTCCGAGAGAACCGCCGATCCGCGGATCAGCGCAGGAGGGAAGCTCGCCAGTTCCTCCAGCTGCGACTCTGGCGACTGTCCGATGCGCGGCTCGTTCTCCAGCGTTGCAAGACCGCGGTCCGGCTCGCCGGCGAGAACGAAGAGCGAAGCTGCTGCGCGCGGGGGGAGAGCGTCGGAGAGTGTTTCCGCGGCGAGCCTCGCCAGTGCCAGCAGTGAGTCCGCCGGGATGCCCGCAACCAGGCGTTCGCGCACTGCAGGATTGCGGAACGAAAGAGCGCTCCCTTCCTTCTCGAGGACTCCGGGAATCATCAGTTCTTCCACCGGGATCCGGCACCCGAGATCGTCGAGGAAATGCCGGGCGAAGGAGGTCTCGGTCGAGTCACCGAGGAGCGCGAGGGCCGCGAGATACGACCGGATGGGCTCTCCGATCGACGCGATGGTGCGGTCGGCCGAGCGATCGGGGATCACGCCGTCGTCGAGATAACGGGAGAGCTGTTCGGACTGTACCGCCGACTCCACCCATGCGATCCGTTCGGCGGGATCGAGGAGGGCCGAAGTCTCGAGAAAACGGCGGTAGGGTTGCAGCCGAGGCGAGAGGAGGAAAGGGCGGGTCTCCGATGGGTTCTCGAAGCGGGCACCGGCGAAGAGCTCCCTCTCGCCGGAAGGGACGATCCAGCGCAACCGCGACGGGGCCTGACCCAGCAGACGGGTCACCGTGCGTGAAGCGCGATCGTGAGTTTCGGGAGAGTCGAGGATCACGATCGCGCCGCGTGCCGTCGTCTCGAGGAACCGTTCGGCGATCTCGCTCTCGTCGCTTCCTTCCATCGAACCGATGGCGCGCTCGAGATCCGAGAGCGCCGAGCAGCGCCGGATCGGCGATGAGGCGGCCCCGCCGATCACGAACAGTGGAAGCTCGGTGCGGGCGAGATCTCCGGCGAATCGGAGCGTCTCGATCGCGTTCGGCTCGGTCGTGGCGAACGAGATTGGTTCGTCTCCGAAGAGCGCCTCGACCAGCGTCGCGCCGGGAGAGTGGATCGCTCCGGCCGCCGCGGCGTAGACCCACCGGAGGTCGGACGCGGCTCCGTGCCGGAGTCGCTGGTAGAGCTCCCGGTACACCTGCGCCGGCCGCGCCCACGACTGGCGGGCCGTTTCGAGGTCGTCGATTCCGACGAATCCCGCGAATTCTTCGATCAGACTGATGCGCGGGGGCGCGGAGCCGACCGAAGGAGTGGAGCGGATCCGGACCAATCTGCAGTCCTGACCCCTTCGGTGTACCACCATCCATTCGACCGGATCGAATGAACCATCGTCGATGGAGGCGAAACGGAGGAAGGATTGGTGTGCGGTGTACTGCCCGAGCAGAGAGAGTGCATCACGGGCGGGAAAGCGCCGGAGCTCGGACAGAGGCGTCCCCTCGATCTCGATCTCGCATTGCCGGCTCTCGAACCATGGGAGCGTCGGATGACGGAGGCTCGCGATGGTCCAGGGACTCCAGCCGAACTCGCGGATCGAGATGCGGGTGGCTGCTCGCTTGTTACGGCCCGAGGGCTGCCGCATGGCCATTCCACGACTCTCGTTCGCGTGCTGTAGAGTGCGGCGATTCTAGCAGATCCGGGGAGGGTGTCGGATCCGTGGCCGGCAATCGCGGAAGTGCGATCGGGGATTGGGCGTCGCGATGGATTATCGTTCGGTGTGATGGCCTCTGAAGAGAATATTATTCTGTCTCCGTCGGCGATCAACGAATATTATTCTTTGCGGCGCTCCATGCATGGAGGTTTGTTCAATCGCCCCTACGGGGCTGTCGGGCGTGGTGCTCCGGCCAAGAAATCCCAGGACTGCGTCCTGGGCTATTGTCAAACGCCCCTACGGGGCTGCCCCCGACCCCCGATCCCCGACCCCCGATCCTCGATCCTCGATCCCCGACCCCTGATCCCCGACCCCCGATCCTCGACTACACTTCCCCGATGCCACTGCTCGGAAGGCTGCGTCTCTGGGTCGCTTCAAAAGCCGTTCGCCACGGCGGACATCCGAAGGTCCTCGAGATCCCGGACGACTACCTCTCGCCCGCCGACCTGATGAAGGAGCACTCGGTCGACGCGCTCCGGCAGACGGCCGAGGAGTATTTCTCCCGCCTCACGGAATGGAAGGACCACCTCACCAAACCCTTCAGCCGGATCGAGGATGTCCCTCAGCTGCTGATCAATTTCGCGGTGATGATTCAGGGGATGGAGCTGGTTCCCGGGATGACGGTGCTCGACTTCGCCGCCGGGAGCTGCTGGGCCTCGCATATTTTCTCTCAGCTCGGCTGCAGGGCGATTGCGCTCGACGTCTCTCCCACCGCACTGGCGATCGGGAAGGAGCTGTACGCGAAGCGGCCGGTGATCGGTGACTCGATTCCGCCCGAGTTCGTCGTCTTCGATGGCCGGCACATCCCGCTCCCTGATTCCTCGGTCGATCGGATCCTCTCGTTCGACGCCTTCCATCACGTACCGAATCCTCAGGAGGTGCTGTGGGAGATGTCACGCGTTCTGGTCGACGGCGGGATCGCGGCGTTTGCAGAGCCGGGCCCGCGTCATTCGCGGGCGCCGCAGTCGCAGTTCGAAATGAAGACGTTCAAGGTGCTGGAGAACGACGTGGTGGTCGAAGACATCTGGAGGATGGCGCAGGCGGCTGGATTCAGCGATCTCCGTCTGGCCGGTTTCAACGCAGCGCCGTTCCACGTTCCGCTCGACGGGTACCGCGATCTCGTCGACGGAGGCGAGACGAGCATCCACTACATCGATCTGACGCGCCAGTTTCTCTCGAACGTCCGCGACTTCTTCCTCCGGAAGGGGGAGCGTGGCCCCGGTGACAGCCGCCGCCCCGAAGGTCTGCGTGCTACGATCGAGATCAGCGTCGACTCGACGACGGTACGGGTGGGAGAGACGATTCGAGGTCGCGCGACGGTCACCAACGCCGGTGCGCCGGCGTGGCTTCCGTCGGAGGTACCGCGCGGGGGCGTCTCACTGGCGGCGCACCTGTTCCGCGGCAACGGAGAGCTGGTGAACTTCGACTATGCGTGGATGAAGCTCCGTGCAGGCGTGGAAGGTGCGCCGATCCGGGAGGGAGAGAGCGTGAGCGTCGATCTGGCGATCCCGGCGCCCGCGGAGCCCGGCATCTACACGCTCGAATTCGACGCCGTGAGCAATCAGGTCTGCTGGTTCGGACAAATGGGCTCGAAAACCGTGCGCGTGGAGATCACCGTCGGTCATTGATGAACCGCGCAACGCCGCTGTTGGAGCGTGCCTGTTCCCCACGTAAAGCGTCACGGGATGTCACCAACGGTTTTCAGAAAGCGCCCGTACCATCCGGGCGTGCATCTCACGATCGAGAAGGGCGAGCCTGGATCCCGCGCCCTGACACTTCTGCTGATCGCAACCACGGCGGTCGTTGGGATCTCCCGCTTTGCCGCCGCAGCTGCGACGCCGTGGGACTGGGACGAGATCCAGTTCATGTCGGGCGTACGTAATTTCGACGTCACGCTGCATCAACCCCATCCCCCGGGCTACCCGCTTTTCATCGCACTCGGAAAGCTTTTCCGTCTGGTGACGCCATCGGACTTTCGCGCTCTGCAGTCAGTCGTGCTCCTGTGTGCCATCGCGCTCTTCCCGGCTCTGTACTTTCTCTTCCGCTCCGCCGGCGCGCGCGTCTCCACGGCCTGGGGCGGCGCCGTGATCACGGCCTTCTTTCCCACGGTGTGGTTCTTCGGTGGTACGGGGTTCAGCGACGTGCCCTCGATGGTGCTGATCGCGCTCGCCGCCGGTCTGCTGATCTCGGGAAGGGAACGACCGAGTTGGTTCGTCTGGGGGGCACTCGTCGCCAGTGCCGCGATCGCGGTGCGGCCCCAGAACATTCTGGTCGCTGCAGTCCCGTTCGTCTGGAGTGGTCTCGCGCTGATCCGGAAGGGGCGCACGCGCCTGGTGCTCGCTGCGCTGCTTCTCGCAGCGATCCCGGCGTCTGTGGCATACGCGGGGGCCGCCCTCGCCAGCCGTTCGGTCGGGGCCTACTTCGAAGCCGTGCGGATCCAAAGCGAGTACGTCCGGAATACCGACGCCATCTGGGGTTCGGCCGGCATCTCGGTGGGGAAACGGGTCGCGGACGCGCTCGTCCTTCCTTACGGTCTTCCCCGCAACGGCTCGCTCCTCCTGACCCTCCTCGTTCTGGTCGCGTTGACGCGGGCCGCGACGCGTCCGGGGCCATTACGGATCCTCTCCGCCGTTTTCGGACTCAACATCCTTTTGACCATTATCTGCCTCGACCCGTGGTGCTTCGCCCGTTACTCCCTCGGATACATTCCCATGTTCGGATTCGCAATCGCCGAAGGGCTTCAGCTTCTCTTCGCGCGTGTGAACGAACGACTCCGCATCTCGAGTTACGCCGCGGCAGTCCTCGTCTTCGCCGCCGCCGCCGGAGCCGAGATGATGCCGCCGCTGCACACGGTCCGCACGACGGCATCACCTCCCGTCGCGGCGGCAGAATGGATTCGCTCGCATGCCCGACAAACGGATGCGGTCGTCCTCGTGTCGCCTTCGATCCGACCGTTCGCCGACTACCTGCTCGACGACTTTCATCGCGTGAGCCTCCGGCGGGATTCGGATGCTTCTCTGGTGCTGAGCGGAAGACGCAAGGCGTACCTCTATGCAGAGTCCCCCCGGAACCTCGATTCCATCGTCTTCCGAAGGGCGTTCAGGCGTCTCGATCGCATCACTCGACGACGCCGCTTCTTCAGTGCGTCGGTCGCTCCGCTGTCGCAGATTCCGCAGTTCGCGGAAGGATTCTGGCCGGTCGAATCGACCCCGACCGAAACGTGGGTCTGGATGTCTTCGCGCGGGCGGGTTCTCTTCCCTCACGTCTCGGGGCGACACGTCATACACCTCGAGTTCTGGCTGCCGGAAGAAGCGATGAAGGACTCGCCCGTGATCCGTCTCCGGTTCAACGGACACCCGCTCGAGAGCATCACTCCGCATTCGTCGCGCGTTTCGGCCCAATACGTCGTCGACGGAACGGCCAACGGGCCGAACGAGCTGGAGATCGAGACTTCGACCACGATCGTTCCGGCACGCGTCGGACCTTCGAGTGACCACCGCGCGCTCGGATTGCGTTTCGACTTCATCGGATGGGAACGCGCTCCTCAGAGTCCCGGTGGCGGCGCAGCATCGAGGCCCGCCTCGCACTCCTCGCGACGAAAGCCGTGAATAAGCCTCTGGACGCCGCGGAAGCAGGTCGTACAATGCATCTTCCTCGCGCGCGCGGATCGCTGCGGCGCGAGACGTGATCGGAGGAGGCCTTTTGAATCCAGTCGAAATCGCTACCGGCGCAGCGCGGATCGGCGCCGAGGTTCTGACCCGGCATTGGCAGCAGCTCGGAAAAGAGGACGCCGACCTCAAGGGACGCAACGACTGGGTCTCGAAAGCGGATCGCGAAAGTGAAGAGGCGATCGTCCGGTATCTCAGAGAGGCGTCACCCGAAGCGTCATTCCTCGGCGAGGAAGCGGGTGCCCGTGCGGCGACGGAAGAGACAGGGTCGGGACTGACCTGGATCATCGACCCGCTCGACGGGACGTCGAACTACCTTCAACATTTTCCCTTCTGGTGCATCTCGATCGGGTTGAAGAAGGATCGCGAGATGGTCGCGGCCGTGATCTACGAGCCCCTTCGCGGAGAGCTCTTCACTGCCGAGAAAGGCGCCGGGGCGTTCCGCAACGGTGAGCCGATGCAGGTCTCGGATCAGGGAAGTCTCGAAGGAGCGTTCATCGCCACCGGTTTTCCGTTCCGCGCGCAGAAGTTCGTCGGCATCTACACCGACATCTTTCGCGACGTGATCTCCACGGTGAAGGGAGTGCGCCGCGCGGGCTCGGCAGCGCTCGATCTCGCCTACACCGCGGCCGGCGTCTTCGACGGATTCTTCGAGCTGCACCTCGCTCCGTGGGACATCGCCGCGGGAGGACTGCTGGTGCGCGAAGCGGGAGGCGTCGTCACCGACTTCTCCGGAGGGGAGAGCTTCTGGGAGCGCGGCAACATCCTAGGCGCCCCGGCCGGCGTCCACGCTCCTCTCCTCTCGATGATCAACCGCTACACGCGCGAGGAACAGCTCGATCGATGAAGCCGCCGCGCCCGTTGCCGCGAAGCTTCTATCGCGACGACACGGTCGCGGTCGCGCGCGCGCTCCTCGGCTGCATTCTGTGGCGTCGTCTCGAGGAGGGAGAGTTTCTGGCGGGGAGGATCGTGGAGACCGAGGCCTACCTCGGCGCGAATGACCCGGCGAGTCACGCCCGCCGTGGACTCCGCTCGAAGCGCAACGAAGCGATGTATCTCGAAGGGGGCCATGCGTACGTCTACTTCACGTATGGGATGTACCACTGCGTGAACGTCGTGACCCAGGAAGAGGACACCGCGGAGGCGGTCCTCCTTCGAGCGGCGCAACCGCTGCACGGGCTCGAGAGGATTCAGGCGAACCGGGCGAAGGCACGCCGGGAGATCGATCTGATGAACGGCCCGGGCAAGCTCTGCATGGCGCTCGGCATCGACCGGGCACTCAATGGCGCGCCTCTGGATGGTCACGAGCTCTTCATCACTCCTCGAGACATCGAGCTCAGCGACGACGACATCGCCGTAACGCCACGAATTGGAGTGGATTACGCCGGAGAGGCCGCCCACTGGCCACTGCGGTTCGTCATCCGCGGCTACGCGTTCGCTTAAAAGCATCTATTATCTATTATCTATTACCTATTATCTGATTAGAGTATGAGAATCGTTGATATCTAAACTATCCTTAATAAAGCATCTGATAATAGATATCAGATAACAGATCTCCGATGCCTCTCCTTCTCCGGCACATCCCTCGCACACATCCGGGCCGAGCAGGGAGGAGCCATGTCACGACCACAGCCCCGGGTCGAGCCCGCGACCCCGCAACCCTGGGTTGCCCCCTCGGCATCAATCGCCGAGATCACGGTCAAGTCCGTGCTTCTCGGCGCGATTCTTTCGGTGATTCTCGGCGCAGCGAATGCCTACCTCGGCCTCTTCGCCGGCATGACGGTCTCAGCTTCCATTCCGGCGGCCGTCCTGTCGATGGGCATCCTGAGGTTGTTCCGCGGTTCGACGATTCTGGAGAACAACATCGTGCAGACCGCGGCCTCGGCCGGCGAGAGCCTCGCGGCCGGCGTGATCTTCACCATTCCGGCGCTCGTCCTTCTTGGTGTGTGGAAGGAGTTCGACTACTGGGAGACGACGATGATCGCGGGATTCGGAGGACTTCTCGGTGTCCTCTTCACCATCCCCCTCCGGCGCGCTCTGATCGTCGAGCATCCGCTTCAGTTCCCGGAAGGCGTGGCCACCGCGGAAGTGCTGAAGGTCGGGGAGAGTGGCGGTTCGGGAGTGAAGTTCATCTCGATCGCAGGACTGATCGGCGCGCTCTTCAAGCTCGGTGAGACCGGCTTTCGTTTCTGGGACGGAGCGGTCGAGCGTGCCACCTACTTCGGTCGTTCGATCGGATACTTCGGAACCAATCTCTCTCCGGCGCTCCTGGCGGTCGGTTACATCGTCGGGCTGAACATCTCGATTCTCATCTTCCTCGGGGGTGCGGTGAACTGGCTCGTCGCCATCCCGATCATCGCCGCGATGCAGCCGCTGCAGGGAGGAGTCTCCGCGGCAGATGCGGCGAACGCGATCTGGTCGGCGCAGACGCGCTACCTGGGAGTCGGGGCGATGGTCGTCGGCGGTCTGTGGGCCCTGATCCGTCTCCGGAAGAGTCTCGTCAGCGGCATCCGCTCGGGGATGGAAGCCTATCGCCGGATGCGAAGCGGAGGCGGAGAGGAAACCCTCCGGACCGAACGCGACCTCCCCATGCAGTGGGTCGGTGTCGCGACCGCCGTCTCGATCATCCCTCTCTTTCTGATCTTCTGGTACTTCACCCGCAGCATCGGGATCGCGGCGTTCATGGCCTTCATCATGATCATCGCGGGATTCCTCTTCTCCGCGGTGGCCGGATACATGGCCGGGCTGGTCGGCTCCTCGAACAACCCGATCTCCGGGGTGACCATCGCGACGCTTCTCACCGCGGCGCTGCTCCTTCTTCTCCTGATGGGGCACGGGAATCCTGCCGGCCCCGCGTCGGCGATCTTCATCGGCGCCGTCGTCTGCTGCGCTGCAGCGATCGCCGGCGACAACATGCAGGATCTGAAGTCCGGGTACATTCTCGGTGCGACGCCGGTCAAGCAGCAGATCATGCAATCGGTGGGAGTGGTGGTGGCCGCAGTGGTGATGGCTCCGGTCCTCTCTCTTCTGTTGAAGGCGTACGGAATCGGAAGCCCGACCCCTGCGCATCCGAATCCTCTCACTGCACCGCAGGCAACTCTGATGGCTGCAGTTGCGGAAGGTGTTTTCCACGGCGGGCTTCCGTGGGACATGGTCACCATCGGGATGGGGATCGCGGTCGCAGTCATCCTTCTCGATCTCTGGCTGGAGAGACGCGGGAGCGCGTTCCGGACTCCGGTGCTCGCGGTCGCGGTCGGGATCTATCTTCCCCTCGAGCTCGAAGTCCCCATCTTCCTCGGCGGAATGATCGCCTGGGCGGCGGGACGGGCGTTCGAACGGCGCAACACCCAGGCGGACGAATCACTGCAGCTCCGCCTGGCCGAAGCGCGCACGACTGGCGACCGTCACGGCCTTCTTTTCGCGGCGGGGCTGATCACCGGCGAAGCGCTCATCGGAATCGGAATGGCGATTCCGATCGTGCTGGCGGGGCGCTCGGACGTGCTGGCATTCTGGGGCACACACCACTTCAATTTCATCGGCCTGGTGCTCCTCGCCGCAGTGATGTGGGGGCTGTTCCGGGTCGCGACAGCGCCGTTCGAGGGTGCGCAGGAGCCGTAATTGGAGAGAGACAGGCGAACGGCATATCCCTCGCATCTTTCGCCACGACGGGCAACCAGCCCTCGCACGGGAGGACGCAATGACTCTGAAGAAGAACGTTCATCCGAATCAATACAAGACGAAGGGAAGCACCCGGCAGGGGGAAGAGACGGTGCAGAAGTTTCACCGGCAGGAGATGGAGAAGACGCGCGAACGCGAGCAGCGGGAAGGAAAGAGGAGGCTGCCGGGCTCGGAATCGAAGAGCGAGATGGAGAAGAAGGCCGAAGAGCGGCGCCACGAGAGCGACCAGAGCTCGCGGAAACGGAAATGAACGCGGAAGAGCTGGACACGACTCTGATCCGCCGCGGCACGCGGGCGGCGACATTTCTGGAGATGGCCGAGTTCGCGAAGATGCTCGAAGAGCGGCCGCTGGAACGGTTGCTCGCGGAGCTTCCCGGACTCGCGACTCTCTCGACCACGAAATTCGCACTCGCCGTGAGCGTGCTCCGCCGGCGGTTTCGCAGCGAACCGGACGTGAATCGGGAACAGTTGCGGACATTTGCGGGGGAGATCGCCGAGGAGATCCCGGATCCGGACCTCGCAACGAGGATCCGGACGATGTTCGGCGAGAAGTAGCCTCGGTTCGCCGCGGCGCCCCTCCTCCGTTCCTGGAATGCGGATTCGCAATCCGCCGCGCAGATCGCAGCACATGCGCTCCCCGGCATCATTGAAGCGCAGCCTTGCGCAAGTCGCTTTTGCCAGTGGGGCGGCATGGCTTCTGCCGTGCCGGCCGCGGCGGAAGCCGCGGCGCCTGTCCTGATCTCGAAGCCTCCGATCGTGCCGGCGGATCCCCCGAAGCGAGATCCGCGCTCCCCCAACGCCACTCCCGCCCTCACTCACCACTCACCGTTTCGTCCGTGCGAACTTTCTGAATCGTAATCCGTACATACCTCCCGGGAAGTACCTGGCCGGGAGGTTTTGAGATGGAAGCACGACTGGAAGCGCCTATGAATTCACCGTTGATGCGACCGCGGATTCTCGTTCCGACGGCCGTGGTGGCACTCATCGCGATCATCGCCGTCGCAGCCGCGTTCTGGATGAAGGGATCCGGCGGAAAGCAGAGCGATCCGAACAACACGAGCGCCGCCGCCGCGGCCGCCACTGGGAAGAACGGTTCGACCAACGGGAAGGAAAAGGAAGCGGTTCCGGTCAAGGTCGCCGGCGTCGCCGTCGCACCCGTCTCCTCCTACCTCTCGGCGACAGCCAACCTGATTGCCGACCAGGAGGTCAAGGTGATCGCCGAAGCGGACGGGCGGGTCTCCGATCTCCTGGTCGACGAGGGGGCGATGGTCCGGCGCGGCCAGCCTCTGGTTCGACTGGCGAAAGACGACGCGGAGATCGCGTACACCAAGGCTCGGGTTCAGGCGAATAACGCCCGGGTCACGTTCCAGCGGGCGAGTGAGATGGCTGCGAAGGACCTCCTGAGCCGGACCGATTACGACAAAGCCAAGATGGAGAAGGAAGTGGCGGAGCAGGAGCTCGCGGAAGCGGAATGGATGCTCGGCAAGACCATCATCCGCGCTCCTTTCGACGGAAGGATCACCGAGCGCAAAGTGCAGCTCGGCCAGCACGTCGCGGCGGGCGCGGAGCTCTTCACTCTCTCGGATTTCGATCCGCTGATCGCTTGGATCTACCTTCCGGAGCGTGACGTCTTCGGTCTCGACGAGGGACGGAAAGTGCGAATCACGCTCAAGGCCGACGAACGCATCCGCTTCGACGGTCGGATCGATCAGATCAGCCCCGTGGTCGACACTGCAACCGGCACCGTGAAGCTCAAAGTCGTCGCTCTCCGTCCGCCGGCGGCGGTGCGTCCGGGCACGTTCGTCACCATCGACATCGTGCGTGAGACGCACCCGAAGGCACTCCTCCTTCCGCGCGAGTCGGTGATCCGCGAGCTCCAGGAGGCCCATGTATTCGTCGCCGACGGGGCCACCGCGAGAAAACGCGCCGTCAGCCTGGGGATCGAAGAGGGAGACCGGGTCGAAGTCCTTTCGGGGGTCAGGTCTGGCGAAAAGGTGATCGTCGCCGGCCAGGGGGGGCTGAAGGACGGATCGCCGATCCGCATCCTTCCCGCCACCTGAGTTTCAGAGTTCACTCGTCTCGAATCGAGCCACCACTCACGCTGACCGGGAGAAGCGAATGCGTCTGATCGAGTTTTCACTGAAGCGCCGGGTGACGGTGTCGATGTGCGCCGTCGCGGTCGTCCTCTTCGGAATCGTCGCATTCACGCGGCTCCCGATGAATCTTCTGCCCGACATTTCCTACCCCAGCCTCACCGTGGAGACCCGCTTCACCGGTGCGGCTCCGGGCGAGGTGGAGACTCTCATCTCGCGCCAGGTGGAAGAGGCCGTCGGTGTGGTCGCCGGGGTGAAGCGGATGACCTCCGTCTCGCGGCCCGGGCTCTCCCAGGTCACGCTCGAGTTCGACTGGGGCCGCAACATGGATTTCGCGGCCCTCGACGTTCGTCAGAAACTCGATCTGCTGACCCTCCCGCGGGAAGCCGACAAGCCGGTGATCCTCCGCTTCGATCCGGCCAACGATCCGGTGGTCCGTCTCTACGTCACCGGCACCGACAATCTGTACCGGCTCCGTTACGTGGCCGAGGAGGTGCTCAAGAAGGATCTCGAATCGACCGAGGGCGTCGCGGCGATCAAGGTGAACGGCGGCTACGAGGAGGAGATCGAGGTCCGGGTCGATGAGGGGAAGCTCTCACTGCTCGGAGTTCCGATCGACGAGGTCGACCAGAAGCTTCGGCGGGAGAACGTCAACCAGGCCGGCGGCAGCCTCTATGAAAAGGAGGCGCGCTATCTCGTGCGCGCGCGGAACGAGTTCGAGAGTCTTCAGGACATCATGGATACCGTGCTCGTCGCGCGCGACGGACGGAACGTGAAGATGTCCGACGTCGCGACGGTGATTCGCGGGCACAAGCAGCGCGAAGTCATCACCCGCTTCGACGGGAAGGAAGCGGTCGAGCTGGCGATGTACAAAGAAGGAGACGCGAATATCGTCTCGGTCGCACGAGCGATTCAGAGCCGGCTCGATCGCGTGAAGAAAGAGCTTCCCTCCGGGATCGAGGTCGTCACCGGAGTGGATCAGTCGCGTTTCATCCGTTCCGCGGTGGACGAAGTGCTCGGCAATGCGGTGCTCGGCGGCATCATCGCCATCATCGTGCTTCTCTTCTTCCTCAAAGACGTGCGAAGCACGGTGATCATCGGAGTCTCCATCCCCATCTCGATCATCGCCACGTTCTTCCTGATGTACCGAACCGGCACGTCGCTGAACATCATGTCTCTCGGCGGGCTCGCGCTCGGGGTGGGAATGCTGGTGGACAACGCCATCGTGGTCCTGGAATCGATCTTCCGTAAACGCGAAGCGGGGATGGGGGTGCTCGAGTCGGCGATGGACGGTGCGAAGGAAGTGGGGATGGCCGTGGTCGCGTCGACACTCACCACGGTCGCGGTGTTCCTTCCGGTCGTCTTCCTCGAAGGAATCGCCGCGCAGCTCTTCAAGGATCAGGCGCTCACTGTCTCCTTCTCGTTGATCGCATCACTGGTGGTCTCATTGACGCTCATCCCGATGATGGCCGCGCTGATGTCGTCACCGGGTGCCGCCGTTGCTGCGCCTTCCGGCGAGCCGATCCGGCCGGCCGGAAAAGTGCGTCGCGTCCTGCGCGCGATCTTCACCGGAGGACCGTCTCATCTCGTGCGCTGGATCCGAGTCGCAGCGGTGAGATCGTCCGCCTTCGTCGCATTCATCGTACGTCCCCTGTCGCGGCTCTTCGACCGTGCGATGGCAGCCCTCTCCGGTGCGTATCCGATCCTGGTCGGAAAGGCCCTCGATCATCGCGGGCCGGTCCTTCTCGTGGTTCTTCTCACCGCCGGTGCCGCCGCGGCGTGGGCGCCTCGCCTCGGCCTCGACCTGATGCCGGCATTCACGCAGGGAGAATTCAGCTTCCGCGTCGAGCTGCCGGAGGGAACCCCTCTCGAGTCGACGGACCGGCTGATCCAGGGGATCTCGACCGTTCTCGACGGTCAGGAAAACGTCGCATCATGGTCGACCATCTCCGGCGGCGTCGGTCTCTCTCTATCGAACACCGGGACGGAGGGTGAGAACAGCGCGCGCATCCAGGTGCAGATGAAACACGGAGCGACCAGCGACGACGAGGAGGCGGTGGTCGCGCTCCTCCGCGAACGGCTCGAGAGCTCCGGTATCGGAAGCTTCAAGGTGGAGCGGCCGACGTACTTCACGTTCCGTACTCCGATCGAGGTGGAGATCTACGGTGACGATCTCGACGAGCTTCATCAGGTTTCGCGCGCCCTCCGGGCGAAGATGGAAAAGATCCCCGGACTGGTCGACGTGAAAACGAGTGCGGAGCTCGGGAACCCGGAGCTTCAGATCCGATTCAATCGCGAGCAGCTCGCGAATTTCGGACTCGACCTCTCCCAGGTCGCCGCAACGGTACGGAACAAGATCCAGGGAGAGACCGCGACGCGGTTCACGCAGGGCGACCGCGAGATCGACATCGTGGTGCGCTCGGTAGAGAAAGGAGCCGCCTCGGTCGATGAAGTGAAGAACCTGATCATCGGAGAACGCGAGGGCCGTCCCATGTACCTCGACTCCGTCGCCGAAGTGAGCACCGCGGAAGGACCGACGGAGATCCGCCGCATCGGCCAGAAGCGCGCAGCCGTGGTCTCCGGAAACCTTTCCGGCCGCGACATGGGTGCAGTCGCCGCGGACGTCCGCGCGATGATCGCCGCCACTCCTCTTCCGGCCGGAACCACCGCGTCCCTGAGCGGACAGGAAGAGGAGATGCAGCGCTCCATCCGATCGCTGCTCTTCGCGGTCGGCCTCGCGCTGTTCCTGGTGTACCTGGTGATGGCCTCTCAGTTCGAATCGCTCCTCCATCCCTTCGTGATCATCTTCACCTTCCCGCTCGGCGCGATCGGTGTGGTCGGAGCGCTCGCGCTGACCGGCCGCACGGTGAGCATCGTCGCGATGATCGGAATCGTGATGCTCGCAGGAATCGTGGTGAACAACGCGATCGTGATGATCGACGCGGTGAATCAGCTGAGGAAGAGCGGACTGCCGAAACGCGACGCGCTGATCCAGGCCGGAAGCAACCGGCTGCGGCCGATTCTGATGACCTCGGCGACCACCATCCTCGGGCTTCTCCCGATGGCGCTCGGGCTGGGTGATGGCGCGGAGCTTCGCGCTCCACTCGCGATCACCGTGATCGGCGGCTTGACCGTCGGGACGGCGCTCACTCTGATCGTGATTCCGGTGATCTATTCTCTGCTCGACCGCAAGAGGTTCGCAGCAGATCTCGAGACGACGCCGGCTGGCGAGCAGTGGACGTCCCCGGTGATGTCCGGATCGACGGAGGCCGCGCCATGACGCTTCCGAAGCTCGCAGTGCATCGACCCGTCACGACCATCATGCTCATCATTTCGGTGCTGGTGATCGGGGGAATCACCATCACCCGGATTCCGCTCGCGCTCCTTCCGGAGGTGGACGCGCCATTCATCGGGATCCGGATCGCGCATCCGAACTCGAATCCGACGCAGATCGAAAAGGAGATCACCAAGCCGGTCGAAGAGGTGCTCGCGACACTCCCCCACGTGAAGAAACTGACCTCGCGCTCGACCGCCGATTCCTCCCAGATCGATCTCCGATTCGACTGGGGACTCGACCTCGACGTGATCCGGATGCAGGTGAGCGAGAAGATGGATCAGATTCGCCCATCGCTCCCGGAGGACATCGGGCAGATTCTGATCTTCTCGTTCAACACCAACGACATCCCGGTGGTGGAGGCGCGCATCGCAGCCGAGGGGGTGGACCTCTCGAAGAACTACGACCTGCTCGAGGCGCGGGTGATGAACCGGATCCGCCGCGTTCCGGGTGTCGCGCGCGTCGACATCGACGGCGTCGCCCCGCGGGAGATCAACATCGATCTCCGCATCGACGACGTGAACAAGCATTCGGTGGACGTCGGAACCCTGATTCAACGCCTTCGAGGCGCTTCGTCGAACATGGTCCTCGGGCAGGTCACCGAGAAGGGTACGCGACTGACGGTACGTGCTCTCGGCCAGCTTCGTTCCGTCGACGAGATCCGGAACCTGGTGATCGATGGACGAGGGCTGAGACTGGGCGACGTCGCGGACGTCC
Source organism: uncultured Acidobacteriota bacterium (assembly GCA_963741955.1). GTDB lineage: Bacteria > Acidobacteriota > Thermoanaerobaculia > Gp7-AA8 > Gp7-AA8 > CAVUKB01. The sequence goes on along the minus strand of CAVUKB010000006.1, from coordinate 217,602 downwards.
GCTACGACGAGCCTCCGATCGACTATGGCCGGCACCTCGACGGAAAGTACGCGATCGCGCTGAACGTCTACAAGGAATCGACCGCCAATACGGTGGACGTCGTTCGTGCGGTGATGAACGTCATCGAGAACGACATCGGGAGCGATCCGCTCCTGAAGGGAATCAAGCTCTTCACCTGGAATGATCAGGCCGAGCAGATCACCGGCGGTATCCGCGGTCTGACTCAGTCGGGATTCATCGGCGGACTCCTCGCGGTACTGGTCCTCTATTTCTTCCTGCGCCGTTTCAGCGCCACGCTGATCGTGTCGCTCTCCATCCCCTTTTCGATCATTGCCGCGATCGGGGTGATGTACTTTCTCGGGAAGACGCTGAACGTCCTTTCGATGATGGGACTGATGCTCGGGGTGGGAATGCTGGTCGACAACGCCATCGTGGTGCTCGAGTCGATCGACCGGCGTCAGCGCGAAGTGACCGACACGGGCCGGGCCGCGCTGGAAGGAGCCGGTGCGGTCGGTCTTGCGGTGATCGCATCGACCGCGACGTCGCTGATCGTCTTCCTCCCGCTGATCGTCGGTGGCGCCTCGGAGCTGACGATCTGGCTCGGCGAGGTCGGCATCGCGATCTCTCTCGCCCTGGTCTGTTCGCTCCTCGCGTCGCTGACGCTGATCCCTCTGATGTCGGCGCATTTCCTCCAGCACAGGGAGCGGAGGCCGAATCCGCTGATCGTGTGGCTCGAGGAGCGGTACGTTCGGGTTCTCGCCTGGACCCAGCGGCATCGCGTGAAGACATTCGCCGCCATCGTTCTGGTCGGCGGGCTGACGGTGGTGCCGTTCGCTGCCGGGTGGGTCAAAGCCGCGATCTTCGCGGCGCACCGGAACGAACGGATCCAGCTCTCTTACGACTTCAAGGATTTTTCGTACAAGTCGGACAGCGAGCGAGCGGTCGACGTGGTCGAAAAGCACCTCTGGAAGAACCGGCAGGCGTTCGGCATCAAGGGTCTCTACAGCTATTTCGGCGACAGCGAGGCGGCCACCACGATGACTCTGGCGGATCCGAGTTTGAGTGATACGGAAATCGCGGAACTGCGAAAGAAGATCCGCGAATCGCTCCCGCCGATCGCCGGGGTCCGTCTCTTCTTCGACACCGATTCCGAAGAGGGAGGCGACAGCACTCATTTCGCGGTGAAGTTCTTCGGCCAGGACAGCGCCGTACTCCAGCAGCTGGCGGAGGAAGCCGAGCGGCGGCTGGGGACGATCGAGGGAGTGGCGGACATCAATGTCGGTAACCGCAATCCGCGCCGGGAAGTGCAGGTGACCATCGATCGGGCCCGCGCGCTCAAGCTCGGCCTGAGCGCTCAGGATATCTCCGACATCTTTTCTTTCACGCTCGGCGGTATGCGTCTGAACCGCTTCAACGCCGGAGCGCGGGAAGTGGAGACGTGGGTCGCGCTTCGGCGCTCGGATCGCGAAAATCTCGACGACCTCCGCCACATCCGGATCGTGACCTCGGGCGGAAAACAGTTGCAGCTCGGCGACATCGCCATTTTCGATGTGGTGCGCACTCCCGACGCGATCCGGCGAGAGAATCGAAAGGTTCGTGCGGTGGTCGGTGCGACGTACGAAGGGAAGGACTGGCCGAAGACGCGCACGAGGATCACCGGGCTGATGGATGCGTTCGAGCTTCCCCCCGGATACAGCTGGTCCTGGGACGACCGGATCCTCGAGCAGGACACCCAGGGGAAGGAGATGGGGATCAACTTCCTTCTCGCCCTGGCGCTGGTCTATCTGGTGATGGCTTCGCTGTTCGAATCTCTCGCTCAGCCCTTCGCCATTCTGTTCTCCATTCCGTTCGCGCTCCCGGGAGCGATCTGGATGCTTGCGATCACCAGGACTCCTTTCAATCTGATGGCGCAGATCGGCCTTCTGATCCTGATGGGGATCGTGGTGAACAACGGGATCGTCCTGCTGGATCACATGAACCAGCTCCGGGCAGGCGGGCTGTCTCGGGAGGAGTCCGTCCTGCAGGCAGGGCGAGACCGACTTCGCGCGATCCTCATGACCGCGTCGACGACGATCATCGGTCTCCTTCCGCTCGCGATCGGCGGCTCATCGGTAGGGGGGCTTTTCTACTTCCCTCTGGCACGAACGGTGATGGGAGGTCTGGTGTCGTCGACGTTTCTCACGCTGATCGTTCTTCCGACCATCGATTCGGCGGTGGAAGGAGCAGCGGAGTGGTTCCGGAGAGTATGGCGGGGGACGCCGAAGGAGGAGGTTCCGGAGCAGGCGACGGCGTGAGAAGATGAATCGAAAGCCAGTTTAGCGATTCAGCAGGACCCTGAATTCGGGCGCCACCGGTGGGCGACGGCCACCTTTGACCAAACGAATGACGAGAGCGAATTCAAGAATCGTCCTTCTGCCCCGAAGGGGCAACGGAGATTAGCCGGTGGCTGCCGCGAAGCGGCCACCACCGGAAAGACAGAGAGGAGCGCGATCATTCGTCGCACCCCGAAGGGGCGGGGGAGTTTCGCAGCAGAATGAAAACACGACGCTAAAATAGATCATATCTATACGCGTTGCTTTTGTATCATTGTTACAGGTTCTGAATTTTGAATTCGAAATTTATTCTCATTCAGAGGTGAATCACTGAACCACGTCGCCATCGCCGGGGGAGTGATCCTCATCTACATCGTTCTCTGGGACGGATTCGAGACGATCCTGATGGCTCGCCGGGTCGCCCGGCGACTGCGGATCACTCGAGCTTTCTACACGCTGACCTGGACGCCATGGGCCAGGTTGTCGGGATTCGTCCCGGGAGGAAACCGGCGCGAGAGCTTTCTGAGCATCTACGGACCGTTGTCGTTCGTCCTCCTGCTCGGCATCTGGGCCGGGACGCTGATCACCGGGTTCGCTCTTCTCTACTGGGGTGCAGGCACAGTGATGCACGTTCCGCCGGAGACCGAAGGGTTCTCCGCGCATCTCTACTTCAGCGGCAGCACGTTCTTCACTCTGGGACTGGGTGATGTACGCCCCATTACCACGTTCGGCCGCGTGCTCACGGTGATCGAAGCAGGAACGGGGTTCGGATTTCTGGCGCTGGTGATCGGATTTCTCCCGGGGCTCTCGGAAGCGTTCTCCCGCCGCGAGGTGAACATCGCTCTGCTCGACGCGCGGGCAGGCTCTCCTCCCACTGCGCTGGAGCTTTTGCGGCGCCACGGCAATGTCGCCGGATGCCGCGATCTGTCGGACTTCCTTCACGACTGGGAGCGCTGGTCGTCCGAGCTCCTCGAGAGCCACATCTCTTTTCCGGTGCTCGCGTTCTTTCGCTCGCAACACGACAACCAGTCTTGGCTCGGCGCTCTCACCACCGTTCTCGATTCGGCCGCTCTGGTCGTCGTCGGGATCGACGGTGCTCCCACACGACCAGCGTGGCTGACCTTCGCCATGGCTCGCCACGCCATGGTGGACATGTGCAGCGTGCTTCACGTCGCACCTCGTGAGCCGTCGAGAGAGCGGCTTTCGGCCGAGGATCTCTCCCGCCTTCGTCAGGAGCTCGAATCCGCCGGCATCCCGCTGCGCGACGGCGACGAAGCCGACGCGAAGCTTCGCGAGCTCAGGGCGATGTACGAGCCCTATGCCATCGCGCTCGAGCTGCACCTCCGCATGCGCCTTCCGGAGTGGTTGCCACGCGAGCCGGTGAAAGAGAACTGGCAGGGGGGAGCGTAGGTATCTGGTATCGAGGATCGAGGATCGAGGATCTGAAAGGCATCGAGGATCTGAAAGGCATCGAGGATCTGAAAGGCATCGAGGATCGAGGATCGAGAATCTGGGATCGAGAATCGAGGAGCAAAGATCAGATGTCGACGGTTGAGAAGTGAGAATCGAAAACGGGATCGCGAGTGACGTGCCGTCGCCGTTACCGAGCCTCGAGCCTCGAATCTCGAGCCCCGAGCCTCGAAGCTCAGGCACGTGTGGCGAGGAACACCTCGGTGCGATAGGCCAGCCGCACCATCCCGTGAGAGTCGCCCCAGTCACGATGAAGCTCGAGGAGACGCTCAGTCAGTTCTTCGTGACGCGGTCCTTCCTTCGGGAGATACGAGACGCTCGCCGCACGACCGAGCAGACCTTCGAGCGAGAGGTCCTGGCCATGTGCGAAGCTCCGATGCCGCACTCCGGCGAAGAGGGATGAAGCGAAGAGTGGATCGGTGACGTTCGGCCGCTCTTCCGCCGGATGCTGATCCGACAGAGCTCGCACGATTCTGCTGTATGCGGCGGTGAGAGGATCGTCCGGATCGCGCTGGTTCCAGACAAGGGCCAGCCGCCCGTCCGGCACGAGGATCCGATGCATCTCCCGCAGTGCAGGTTCGGGATCGAACCAGTGAAAGGCCTGAAATGCAGTGGCGAGCATCACCGACTGATCGGGGAGGCCGGTGTCTTCGGCGGAGCCTTCACGCCACTCGATTCCCGCTTCCGGGGCGGCGCTCCCGCGCATCGGGCCGTTCGGTTCGATCGCGATGACCCTGACTCCTCGCCGGGCCAGCTGGCGGGACGCGATTCCGGTTCCGGCGCCGAGGTCGGCGACCACCAGATGTGCCGGATCACCGATCGAGTCGAGAATCGCATCGATCGCTTCTGCCGGGTAGTCCGGACGGAAACGTGCGTATTCCTGCGCCCGGTCCGCAAACCGCCTGGTCGGTTGCATCTGGTGCAGAGGCGGTTCACGCTCCGGTCGCTGCAAAGTTCGGCTCCTCCATCCGATTCCGCTACGCTTCGCCGCTATAAAGATAGCGCATTCGTCGCGGAGTTCCCGAGGTCACGCGCGCGATGTTCGAGTTCTCTCTCCGGTACGCACGGCCGGTGCGACTGGCGAAGAGGCCGTGTTCGGCAGTAACATCCGATCATCTCGGTCGATTTGATCATGTCACCCTCACGTTCTTCCGGCGATCCACGTGCGCGACGACCCTCCGGCGAAGGGAAGAGATCTTCGACCGGCCGCCTGAGGCGGGGACTCGCATACCGTCTCCGCACACTCGGCTCCTTTTTGGGAGACGAGCTTCCGCTCGAGCCGGCGACTCTGATCCGGGAGGCGCTCCAGCAGATCGCCGAACTCTTTCAGACCGAACGAGCCATGGCGCTGTTCGAAGCGCATGACGAACCGTGGCTGCATCTCGCGCGTGTGTTCAGGGGAGAGTTCGAGATGAGGAGCGATCCGCCCACCGAGCTGGGAGAGGTCGTCCATTCCTCGCTGGATTCACTACCGTTCCATCTCGCGGACTGTGACAGCGACCGTGTGCTCGTTCAGGGTCCGGCCGCGCGCAGCCGGCGGTCCGTGACCGCTCCCGTTCAGAAGGCTTTCTGCGAGCGACATTCGATCCGGCGCGCGCTCGTACTTCCGATTTCAGGGGAAATCATTCAGGGACACCTGTTCCTCCTCGACGTTCCGGAACCGGACCGGGAGAGCTTCATGGCAGCAATTCTCGCTGCCGACGTCTTCGTCTCCCGGTTCGAGCACTCGAGCCGGATGGTGGAGTCGAGGGATGACGCGGTGAGGAAGGAGCGGGTCCGCGTCGCCCGCGATCTCCACGACGGCCTCCTTCAGTCGTTCACCGGAGTAGTCCTGCAACTCGAGACCGTACACGAGCTTCTCGAGCGGAACCCGGGCGAGGCACGATCCCTTCTGACCCAGACCGAAGGGATGATCATGGCCGACCAGCGCGACCTCCGCTTCTATGTGGAGCAGCTCCGTCCCCAGCCTCGTCGCGTGGAACGAGAGTTCGATCTGCAGGCCCAGATCGAGCAGCTGCGAGAGCGTTACCGGATCCAGTGGGGACTGGAGACCGAACTTTCCTTCGGGTCGATCGATCCATTGGTGGCCAAATCTCTCGGCTGGGAGACCTATCGCATCATCACCGAAGCGCTCACGAACGCAGTGCGACACGGACAGGCGACCCACGCGCGCGTCGAGATCTCGTCCGGGAATGACCGTCTCGCCGTGGTGGTCGACGACAACGGGTGCGGATTTCCTTTTCGCGGCCGCCATTCGCTCGCCGAGCTCACGGAGATGCATCAGGCGCCGTCCACGCTGGGCGAGCGGGTCACTGCCCTCAACGGGGACGTCACCGTGGAATCACGCGACACCGGATCGCGGCTCGAAATCTCGATACCATTGGGTTACCGAGGAGACTAGATGATTCGCATTGCACTCGCCGATGACCATCGGATCATTCTCGACGGACTGGAACAGCTGTTCCGTCGAGATTCGCAGTTCGAAGTCGTCGCAACCTGCACCGACGGAGATCAGGCACTCGAAGCCGTCCGCCGCTATCAGCCGGACGTACTGGTCCTCGATATTCAGATGCCGCGCAAGGATGGACTCGCGGTCCTCCGGGAGATTCATGAAGAAAAACTGCGCACCCGAGTGGTTCTCCTCACGGCGATTCTCGACGACGACGGCGTTCTGGAAGCGATGCAGGCAGGCGTCTGGGGGCTGGTCCTGAAGGAATCCGCGTCGGTCCAGCTGGTTCACGCGGTGCAGCGCGTCGCCCGTGGTGAACGTGCCCTCGACCCGAGTCTGGTCACCCGTGCCGTCGACCGGATGTCGCGGAAGCACCAGGCGATGAAGGAAGTCGAACGCCTCCTCTCTCCGCGCGAGACGGACGTGGTGAGGATGGTCGCCGAAGGGCTCCGGAACAAAGAGATCGCCATGAAGCTCTCGATCAGCGAAGGAACCGTGAAGTCGTACCTCCACACCATCTACGAAAAGCTTCAGGTTCATGGACGGGTCGAGCTCACCCTCTATGCGCAGGAGAAGGGGATCCTGTAACCGGTTACGGCGAAAGTTTACATTTTTTACCCTTAACCTTCGATAGGGTGCCCACCCTAACTCAAGACAGCTACCGTTCTCCCGGCCGTCGTCGTAGCTTGGATCCTTGGGATCACTCATGTCCGCCTTTGAGATTGATTACCGGTCCGTGTACGAACGGAGCATGGCTGGCGTCTTCAGTCAGACCGTCGACGGCCGTCTTCTCGACTGCAACGAAGCGTGCGCCCAGATCCTCGGCTACGAGTCGCGTGATGAGTTGATGGGCGAAGGTTCCTTCACCTACTGCAACTCCTCGGACCAGACAATGATGCTCTCGGCACTCCGGGATCTCGGCACTCTGCCGAATCTCGAGATCTGCCTTCGAAGGAAGGACGGAACGCTCGCCTGGGTGTACGGCAACGTTCATCTGCGGACCGTCGAACCGGAAGGACAGGAAGTCGTGGACGGAGTACTTCTCGAGGTTACGGACCAGAGGCAGCAGGCGGAACGAGTCGAGTTTCAACTGCAGCACGATCCTCTCACCGAGCTGCCGAACCGCGCTCTCTTCATCGACCGCCTGAACGTGGCGCTCGCGCGGGCACGCCGGCAGAAACGTCTGGTCGCCGTGCTCTACGTCGACCTCGATCACTTCGGCCTCCTCAGCGCGACGTTCGGAGGAGACAACGCCGACCGGATTCTCAAGGGCCTGTCTCTCCGCCTGACCGAGGCGCTGCGGATGGAAGACAGCGTGGCGCGCCACGGAAGCGACGAGTTCATGTTCCTCCTGACGGACTTCGGCTCCGCCGAGAACAGCGCCATCATCGCTCAACGCATTCTCGATACGATCTCGCGGCCGTTCGTGATCGAAGACCGCCAGGTCTTCGTAAACGCTTCGATCGGGATCGCTCTGTTTCCCGAGGACGGCACGGAAGCAGAAGCGTTGATCGACAACGCCGCGAACGCGATGTACCGCGCGAAAGAAGCGGGACGCAATACGTATCAGCTCTACGAGCCTTCCATGAACGCCCGGGCTTTCGAGCGTTCTTTCCTGATCTCGAACCTTCGAAAAGCGGTCGACATGGGCGAGTTCTCGCTCCATTACCAGCCGCAGGTGAACATCCAGAACGGCCGGATCGAGTGCATCGAAGCGCTGCTCCGATGGAATCATCCTCTGTACGGAGCGGTCGAGCCGGGAACGTTTCTGGTCGCCGCCGAAGAAGCGCGACTGACTCTCCCGATCGGGGACTGGGTCCTTCGCGAGGCGAGCCGCCAGATCGCGAGCTGGAGCCGAGCCGGGATGATCGGAAACCGTATCTCGGTGAATCTCTCGGTGGGGCAGCTCCGCGACCCGGCCCTCAAGCGAAACGTGCAGCGTATCCTCGATGAAACGGGGATCGAACCCTCCAGTCTCGAGCTCGAGCTGAGCGATGCGACGCTCCACGACTACGACCGCGCGGCGGTGGCGATCCGCAGCTTGAAAGATCTCGGCGTGCAGATCGCGATCGACGACTTCGGCACCGGCTGCACTTCGTTCAACGACTTCAAGCGCATTCCGATCGACACCATCAAGATCGACTCGACCTTCACCCGCAATGCGCCGCGCGATCCGAAAGACGCGGCGATCATCGATGCGATGATTCTCATGGCGCGCAGCCTCGGGCTCCGCGTCGTCGCAGAAGGAGTCGAGACGAAAGAGCAGATGGCCTTTCTGCGCGATCACCGCTGTCTCGACATGCAGGGCTTTTTCTTCGGCCGGCCAGCGCCGGCGGCCATTCTCGAACCGACGCTCCGTCTGCAGCATTGAAAGGAGTTTTCGAAACCGAACCGACGACACGCTCAACAGTTTGCCGGCGTTCCGGCCTCAGCCCGTCCGATTAGTCCTCCTGATCCCTTCAATGACGCGGGTTCGCCGGCAATTTTTCTCGAGGGGCAGGCCGTCAGGTCTGCCCCTCTTCTTTTCACCGGGACACCGCTGGCTTTGGGCCGGGCGAGGGCGATCCCGGAGGAACGGCAGAGATCATGATCCAGTTTCTCGCTCTCGGCGACTCCTACACCATCGGTGAAGCGGTCACCCCGTCGGAGCGGTGGCCGTCCCTTCTGGCCGCGCAACTCCGAAAGGAAGGCTTCCCGGTCGCCGAACCGCTTCTCGTGGCGCGGACGGGGTGGACGAGCGTCGAGCTCGAAGCGGCCCTGGAGGACCAGGCGCTCGAAGACGTCTTCGATCTCGTGTCACTCCTGGTCGGTGTCAACGATCAGTACCGCGGAACTCCTCCCGACCAATACGATCGAACCCTGAGGCGACTGATCTCGAGGGCGGTCGCCTTCGCCCGCGGCTACCCCCATCGCGTTCTCGTGATCTCCATCCCCGACTGGAGCGTGACTCGGTTCGCCGACGGCCGCAACCGCGTGGAGATCGGCCGGCGCATCGACGAGCTGAATGAGCTCGCCGAGTCCGCCACCCGTGAGGCGGGAGCCAATTGGATCGACGTCACTGCAGAGAGTCGCCGCGCCGCATTCGATTCCGGACTGATCGCCGAAGATGGACTGCACCCCTCGATGAGAATGTACGCGGAGTGGGTCGCATGTATCACACCGGTCGCGCTCGGAGTGCTTCGCAGTGGACGTCGCTGACGGACGTGCCGATGCAAATCGATGCACAATTGATTCAAATGCATCACGCGAACGACATTCATAGTGCAGTGTAGAGAACGCCGACTATGAGTGAATCGATGCGAACATGCGCAAATTGATTCATATGCATCATGTGCATTCCGTAGGGATCACGATGCGCTGAAAAGAGTCGATGTCATTGGCTATCTCGCCGAACGTCAGCACGTGACCCGCGTCACTCGGCTTCAGTCACGACGAACAATTTCCGGCGGACCACCGTCATCCATCTTCGTGACTCCTCTTGCCTTTCCACAGAAACAATAGAAAGTTAGGGCCGACGTAACGGGATTCGGCAGCCGTCGTGTCAACGCGATCGCTGTCGGCCGAAAACCCTGTGGAAGGAAGGAACAATATGAATCGCCCACATCACCTCAACGGGAGAACACTCCTCGTGCTCTTTACGATGATGGTCGCGTTGATTGCGGCAGGCGCCCTCGCAGCCGATCCGCCAGTGACGGTAGCAATCGGAGTCACCGGTACAGCGGTTCCTGGAGCGACGGTATCCGCAAAAGCGACTGTCACCATCAACGACGGATCCTCACTGCAGAGCATCCAATGGAAGCAGGTCAGTGGCGCCACTGCACAGATCAGCGGCGCGACGACCAACACGATCACGGTGACCCTTCCCGACCGGAAGGCCTACCGTGAAGAACTGGCCCTGGTCCTCGAGGAGCCGCCGGCAACCGCCGACGTCCTTCCTCCGAGCGTGCCGTATCCGGCCGGCTACGAAGGCGGACTGGCGAATCGCTTCGGCGTTGCCGCGGTCTCGCCGCATGCACTCGCCGAGGCGGGCGCGATCGGCTTCGACATCACGGTCGTGACCTCCTCCGGTACGTATCACAGCAAGAACTCCATCGCGACCACGATTCCCTGGACCGAGGCGACCGGTATCCGGAACGTTCCGACCCTACTGCCGGTCGTTCTCCACGGAAAGAATCAAACCAGCTACAACTGGACACTGACTCCTCCGGCCGGATCGAAATCGGTTCTCACCGACGCCACCACCCAGAATCCGGAGTTCACGCCGGACATGGCGGGTAAATACACAGTCAAGGTCACCGACCTCGCGGACAACTCCGAGAAGACCATGGTCGTCTACGCCGGGACCTGGCGCGGTATCATCACCGGACAGGACGAGAGCGGCGCGCCGATCGTCGACACGGCCTGCACCACCTGCCACGTGCCGAACACCCCGAACTTCGACATGTTCACGCCGTGGAAGAAGTCCGGCCATGCGCAGATCTTCAGCCAGAACGTGTCGGTGGCCGGCCATTACAGCCAGAGCTGCCTCTCCTGCCACAGCGTCGGCTTCAACAAGGACGTGAAGAACGGCGGGATGGACGACGCGCCGGACTTCGAGGCGCTTGCCGCTTCGGGTCTCATCGAGCATGGCGCGACCGACAACTGGAACCAGATCCTGACCCAGTACCCGGCCTCTGCCAAGCTCGCGAACATTCAATGCGAGAATTGCCACGGACCGCAGGACAGCGCCGCGCACACCGCGCGCGACGGCTCTCGTCAGAATCTCTCCTCCGACATCTGCGGCAGCTGCCACGGTGAGCCTGCTCGCCACGGCCGCTTCCAGCAGTGGCAGCTCTCCGGACACGCGAACCTCGAGACTGCGATCTCCGAGGGGACCAACCCCAGCTGCGCGAAATGCCACAGCGCCCAGGGATTCGTACAGTGGGCGAACAGCGGATTCGGCAGCGGCGCGATCACCGTCGACTGGACCGAGGATACGGTCCAGGCCCAGACCTGCGCCACCTGCCATGATCCGCATTTCGTCGGGACCACTTCCGGTCTCGCCGCCAACGACGCCAGCGTCCGCGTTTCGGGAACCACTCCGATGCTCGACGCAGGCTTCCAGGCGACCGGCGTCGGCAGCGGCGCGCTCTGCATGATGTGCCACAACGGCCGCCGCGGGCTCCGCGACGACGCGCACTTCAACCCGAGCGCCTCCGATGCCGCACGCGCTCCGCACGTCGGACCCCAGGCCGACATCATCATGGGACAGAATCTCTACTTCGTCCCGGTCGGCCAGCGCAGCTACCATTCGATGATCACCAACTCCTGCGTCAGTTGCCATATGGAGAAGGCTGCGCAGCCATCGACTCTCTCCCTCCCGAACAACGGAACGAATCACACTTTCTACGCCAGCAAAGACATCTGCGTGAAGTGCCACACCGACATCACGCTCGAATCCGTCCAGAGTGTGGTCGAGACCAAGCTCGAGCACCTGAAGGGTGAGATCGAGCTCGCACTCAAGAACACCATGCAGCAGCAGATCCGCGCTGGAAACAAGATCGACATCGGCGGCACGGTCGTGGTCAACGCTGCGGACATCGCTTCAGTCGATTTCCAGGAGAGTCACGGCGCCCAGGGAATGCTGGTCACGCTCGCTGACGGTACCAATGCTCCGCTGGTGGCGATGAGCGCAGTCAATGTGGTCCGTCCGAACGGCTCGAAGGTCGCGTTCTATTCGACCGTCGATCCTTCGATCGCGAAGGCGGGATGGAACTTCTTCATGGTCGAGAGCGATGCCAGCCTCGGCGTTCACAACCCTGTGTTCGTCAAGTCGGCACTCGACGTCGCCACCTTCGCGGTGAAGAACGTCAACACCGAGGCTTCGTCCCCCACCAGCGCCGAAGCGGCGATGGGTGGTGGTCTCGGCAACGGTGAGGGCGCCATTTCCTGCACCACTCCGTACGTCTACTGGGTCGAGATCGCCGCGCATGCGCCAGGCGCTTACGACAGCCAGTGGCGCACAGACGTCGTCGCGCGCAACCTCGCGTCGACCGACGCCAACGTCACGTTCTTCCTCCATCAGGGCGCGAGTGACCTCACCGTCAACGGCACGGTCACCGGCTACTCGCAGAAGGCGTTCGAGGACGTCGTCGCAACTCTCGGCGGAACCAACAACAAGGGTTCTCTCGAAGTCTGCTCCGACAAGCCTCTCCTCGTCGCCGGACGCAACTTCAACCAGGCCGCGACCGGAACGTTCGGACAGAACTTCGACGGACACGTGGCGAACCTCGGATACAACGCCGGCCAGACGGTCAGCCTCATCGGCCTCCGTCAGAAGACCGACGCCTATCGTTCGAACATCAGCGTGACCAATGGTGGAAAGACCGATGCCAAGGTGGCGATCACTCTGTACGACGCCAGCGGCAACGCTCTGACCTCCTACGAGCTCACCATCCCGGTGGCTCAGGTGGTCCAGGATCTCGCTCCGTTCCAGGCCCGCGCGAATGCACCCGACGTCGATTGGGGCTTCGCGACGGTGACCGTCATGCAGGGAACGAACATCCGGACCTCCGCGTCGATGATCGATCTCAAGACCAATGACCCGACGACAATCGAGGCCAAGCAGTAATCCTCGGGGATCAGAGGACAACGGAAGGGCGGCAGCTTCGGCTGCCGCCCTTTTTTTGTGACCCGCGACGTGAGCGGGTCGCCCATGTGGGTCGCGCGTGTGGGGTCGCCCATGTGGGTCGCGCGTCCCGCGCGATGGCGAGTGGCGTCCCGCCGCGAGCGATGCGTCCCAGACGCGAAATCTCCCGGCGCTTGCGACATTCGCGTTTGCTCGATCCGCGCCGGATGGACCGGTGCTCTCCGCCAGCGGGCGGTGCGCGACGCCGGCCTGAATCGCGCGTCCCGCGCGACCCACTCACGAGAAGAATGAACCGATTCTCCTCAGCGGTTCACGAGACTCATGTCGGGGTACCGGTCTCCTGCAGTCGCGCCCCGCGGCGCCGCCTGATCGATCTCCTCGAGAACCGCCGGTCCGAGCTCGATCTGCGTCGCCTCGAAGTTCTCCTCGAGATGCCGCCGCGACCGCATTCCCGGAATTGGAACGATGTCGTTTCCCTGCGCGATCACCCATGCGACCGCGAGCTGTGCCGGCGAGACCTTCATCCTCCGGGCAACCGACTCCACGCGAGAGACGAGATCGAGGTTCTTCTGGAAATTGTCGCCGAGGAACCGCGGCGACTTCCTCCGGTAGTCGTCCGGTTCGAGGTCGTCGACGCTGCGGATCTTTCCGGTGAGGAACCCTCTCCCGAGGGGGCTGTACGCGACGAATCCGATCCCGAGCTCCCGCACCGTCGGAAGAATCCCATCCTCGGGGTCACGGCTCCAGAGCGAGTATTCGGTTTGAAGTGCACTGATCGGATGCACTGCGTGCGCTCGCCGGATCGTATCCGGAGCAGCTTCCGACAGGCCGAGGAACCGCACCTTTCCGGCTTTCACCAGTTCGGCCATCGCGCCGACGGTCTCCTCGATCGGAACCTCCTTGTCCACCCGATGCTGATAGTAGAGATCGATATGATCGACGCCGAGTCGGCTCAGTGAGCCGTCACACGCCTCTCGTACGTACTCCGGGCGACCATTGATTCCGATCCAGCTTCCGTCTTCGCGGCGCTGGTTTCCGAACTTCGTGGCGATCTTCACCTGGTCGCGATGGCCGCGCAGCGCCCGGCCGACCAGCATCTCATTCGTGAACGGGCCGTACATGTCCGCGGTGTCGAAGAAATCGATACCGATCTCGATCGCACGGTGGATCGTGGCGATTGCTTCCGCTTCGTTCGTCTCTCCGTAGAACTCGGAGATTCCCATGCATCCGAACCCCAGGGCCGAGACCTCCAGTCCATTCGAGCCTAGTGCGCGCTTGTCCATACCTGACCCTCCGGTTGAAATCCCGAACATCCACATCCGACTAGTGGACGGGTGTCCAATCATTTGGTTCTTCTGCAATATATCGGCGACTGGCCGGATTTGCAGTCACGATGATCGATCTCGGCGACGTCTCGTCTCTCGCGATTGCGGGCTGGTCCGTGGTCTTCGTTCTCCTGCTGCTCCTGGTGCGTCAGGCGAAGGCCATCCGATCGACGATCGCGCTCGCATCTCCCGGCGACACGCTTCCCTCCGTCAGCGTCATCCTCGAGGCCACCGGCTCCCCGTCGGCGATGCAAGCGGCGCTCCGTTCACTTGCCGCTCAGAAGTATCCGGGGGAGATGCAGATCGCACTCGCGGCCAGGGAGGAGGAGGCTGGTGAGCTTCACACTCTCCGGATCGCCATCCCTTCCGTTCAGATCGTCGACCCGGCCGCAGCTCTCGCATCTCTCTCCACCGACTACGTGGTCCTCCTCGACGATCGTGTTCTCCTCGATGAGCGTGCGATCGCCGCGATCGTCACGACCTCCACGCGTGAGAACCTGGACGTCGCGTCGGTTCTCCCGCGGGCGACTTTTCATTCCACCACGGGACTCCTGCTGATTCCCCTCCTGCGGTTCGTCGGAACGTTGACCGGAGGAACCGCGACGCGACTTCGCGCAGGAACGGTCGAGCCGGCAAGGTTGTCCGGCGGCGTTCTGGTCGCGAGGGCGGAGTTCGCCCCTCTGGTGAATGGACCGCGAGCCCTCGGCCAACCGCTCGAGGGCGGTTCGGAGCCGGGGCTCGGCACGATCGAAGGATCGCCGGTCGTCCGCGAGAGTGCGTCGAGCGCCGACCTCGCGCGGTTCCAATCACGGCTTGCGGCGTTGACCGGCGGGCGAACGATTGCCGTCTTCCTCTCGCTCATCCTGGCCGCGCTTTTCGCATCTCCCCCTGTCGTGGCGGTGATCGCCCGAGACTTCCCCTGGATCGTGGCGACACTCATCGCACTCTGGCTGCGGCTTCGCGTCGCCATCCGCAGCGGCGAACCACCTGAATACGCGCTCCTTTTTCCGCTGTCGTTTCTCCTCGCGCCGATTGCCCTCCTGATTCCGGCGACGTCGAAGCGAAAGGGGTGAGGGGAGCAGCGAGCGGGCGGACGAAGCGTCGGTTCGCGGAATCGACATTCGTCTTCGCTCGTTGCTGACGGCGGAGATGAAACCGCCGAACGTCTACTCGAATCAGATCGACCGCGCCGCGCATCATCGGAAGGATGCGTCATGGATTGCTTCGAAGCTCGCCGACCCGGCTTCGCAGGCGATCGTCCTCTGGAACACCTCCGCTCTCGTCGCCCCCGATGCGAGCGCCATCGTCGCGCTCCCTCTCCCCGAAGCGGTGGCTCTCAGCGAGCCGACCAGCGACGTCTACTTCCTCGGCGAGCGCGAAGGGACAGCGTGGTTTGCGGTCGACCTCTCGGCGCTTCAGGACCCGCTCGCGGATCCGGCACTCGCCGGCAGGGGTGAAATGCTGGAGCTCCGAAAAGCCGCGGCCGTGATCTCCGCTTCCGAGCTCTCCCTTCTGGCGTACGCGCGTGCGCTGAAGAACTGGCACGACCATCATCACTTCTGCTCGGTCTGCGGCGCTCCGGCGCGCGTCGCCGAAGCCGGCCACCTCCGTGAGTGCACCAGTCCGGAATGCGGAACCCACCACTTCCCGCGCACCGATCCTGCGGTGATCGTTCTCGTGACCGACGGCGATCGCTGTCTCCTCGGGAGGAAAGCGATGTGGCCTCCGGGGATGGTTTCGACTCTCGCGGGGTTCGTCGAACCGGGCGAGTCGCTCGAGGATGCCGTCCGCCGCGAGATCCGGGAGGAGTCGGGGATCGAGGTCACCGACATTCATTACCACTCCTCGCAGCCCTGGCCGTTTCCTGCATCGCTGATGGTCGGATTCAACGCACGGGCGACCACCACGGAGATCATCGTCGACCTCGAGGAGCTGGAGGAGGCGCGGTGGTTCACGCGCGACGAGCTCCGGGAGCGATTCAGCGAGTCGCCTCGCTTTCCGGGGATGGACTCGATTGCTCGACGGCTGATCGAGGAATGGATCGGACGGGAGTAGTCGGGCGCCTCTCGATGGAGAGCGCCACCGAATCCGGTCCAATCTCCCGCCTTGACGCGAGTCCGGGATGGAACTTTCGCCCGACTTCTCCGTTAGTTCTTCAGGAAATGAACGGCGTGAGCGACGGCGAGCTGATGGTCCGAACCCGCGAGGGAGACCGCGATGCTTTCTCGGCGATCGTTCACCGCTACAAGGATTCTCTGCTGAACTACCTCACCCATCTCTCGGGAAATCGCGACAAGGCCGAGGAACTGACACAGGAGACGTTCGTGCGGCTGTACCGGAATCTCGAGCGTTACGAAGAGTGCAGCAAACTGGCTCCCCTCCTGTTCCGGATCGGAACGAACCTGGTGCGATCGGAACAGCGCTCGGTTTTCCGCTGGCTTTCCTATCTCACGCGCAACGGCCATGAGCACAACGGTCACGAGAGCCGGTCACCACAGAGCGAGATCCTCTCCGAGGAGGCACAAGAGGCCGTCCGCGGGGCGATATCCCGGCTTCCGCTGATCTATCGCTCCGCCATCGTCCTCTACGAGATGGAAGAGTGGTCGTACCAGGAGATCGCAGATTCACTCGGTTGCAGCCTCGGTACGGTCAAGTCGAGGATCAGTCGTGGTCGCGAACTGCTGCGGCGCATGCTCAGCCCCTACTGGAACGGAGACCCTTCATGAATCGAGATCCCCTGACCGAGCTCCTGCGACAGCTCCCGCGGGAGAAGACGGACGGAAGTTTCGTCGCCGAACTGATGGAACGACTCGGCTCCGGCCACCCGCCGCGACGATCCATGCGGCGCCTCGTGACTGCAGTCGTTTCTTCAGTCCTGATCTTCGGCAGTGCGTCGGGCTGGCTCCTTCATCGGCATCACGAAGAGCAGCGCCTGTCGAGACTTCGAGCGGAGGAGGCCGCGATACGGCTCCAGATCGACGAGCTCCGCCGGCTCACCGAACAGCGCGATCCAGTGGTCTATCTCGGAGGCTACGAGAACGTCGATCTCGTTCTCGACCTACGTACGGCGGCGAGGGACGACGTCCATCCCGTTTCCCGTCCCCGCGTCACTACGAACCGATTCGATTGAGGAGGAACGTCATGTCGAGATCCCGAATCGCACTCATTCTGGGCATTCTGCTGGCGGGGGCTCTCCCCGCGGCCGCACAACATCCTGCAGCGCCGGCACCACCCGCTCCTCCCGCCGCGCCTGAGAAGAGTATTCGCATCGAGGTCGCCCCGCGGGCCGTGATCGTGAAGGATGGAAAGGTGTGGACCAGCGACTCCGAGGGACGACTCGCTCCCGACGCGTCATTCCTGGTCAAGAGAGGCTGGCTCGGTTTGCAGCTGCTCGACATCACGCCGCAGCTTCGCAAACATTTCGGGGCGCCGGAAGACGCGGGAGTTCTGGTCGGCGAAGTCGAAGAGGGGAGTCCCGCGGCCAGGGCCGGCATTCAGGTCGGCGACCTGATCACATCGATCGAGGGCGAAAAGGTCCGTTCGTCCTGGAACGTCCGCAAGAACGTACGTTCGAAAAAGAGTGGCGACCGGGTAACGGTCGGATTCCTGCGCAACGGCGCGGCCCGGCGTGCGACGGTGACCATCTCCGAGCACCAGCTCTCGGAGGTCGATGTCGCACCTTTCGTCTTCAAAGGGGAGATGAACGGCAGGCCGCTGGTGATCGGTGAAGGCCTCGCTCCGGCGATGAAACGCCTGGAGACCGTCGTTCAGGGTCCCGAATGGAACGCGAAGATAGAGAGCCTCGGCGACTGCGGTGACCTTCAGACCCGCCTGTCCGATCTCGAGAAGCGGCTCAAGGCGCTCGAAAAATCACTGAAGAAGTGAGACCCGGGTGCGGAGGGTCGTACGTTGCGTACGACCCTCGCACTCCTCGCGAATTCCCTCGCACGCTTCACGTGTTTCTCAATCGGTGACGTCCCGTTCGAAAAGCGTCGGCCGCTTCGCTCCGTCCCCGACCGGACCCCTTCACATGGGGAGTCTCGTCGCGGCAGTGGGCTCGTGGCTTTTTGCGCGACGGGAGAACGGGCGATGGCTGGTCCGGATCGAAGACCTCGACACTCCGCGTGTCGTACCTGGTTCCGCAGACGAGATTCTTCACGCTCTGGAGAGGTACGGACTCGAATGGGACGGAGAGCCGGTCCGGCAGTCGGAACGGACCGCACTGTACGAAGCGGCGCTCACTCAGCTTCGCGAATCGGGTGACGTCTTCGACTGCGCGTGTTCGCGTGCGGAGCTGCAGCGCGCGGCTTCTGCTCCGGATTCTTCCGATCCGCGTGAGGGGAGCGTATACCCCGGTACCTGCCGAGCCGGGCTACCGGCCGGACGAGATGCGCGGGCGGTGCGCTTCCGGGTACCCGACGTCGTGATCGAGTTCGACGACCTGGTCCACGGCCCGGTCGAGGAGGAGATCGCACGCGCGACCGGAGACTTCGTCATCCGGCGGGCGGATGGCCTCTTCGCCTACCAGCTCGCAGTGGTCGTCGATGACGCGGAGGAGGGGATCACGCAGGTCGTGCGCGGTGGAGATCTCCTCGACTCGACTCCCCGGCAGATTGCGCTGCAGCGCGCACTCGGTTTCGCCACACCCGCATACGCCCATCTCCCTCTTCTCGTCGGTCCGGATGGGCAGAAGATCGGGAAGCGACATGCCGCTCTACCCCTTCCGAGCCTCGACGAGCAGAAAGTCCGCGAGAGCCTTCGGGATGCGCTCGGAATTCTGGGGATCGTCACGGGGGAGGGGTCGTGCGCCGAAATTCTTTCTGAAGCCGTGACCCTCTTCGAGCCGGGGCGAATTCCTCGCGATCCGGTAATCGCCCGCTGAGGCTTCCTCCCGGTTTCAGCTTTCAGCTTTTCACGTCCACGACGATCCGGCCGCGGACCGCTCCCCGGGTGATCTCCTCTGCCGCAGCGGGAAGATCGGCGAGCGGGATGGCGCGCGACTCGACGCTCGAGAGGATCGGTTTCGGCAGATCGGTCGCGAGCCGCTGCCACGCCTTCCGGCGCTGTTCTCCCGAAGCGGTGTTCGAGTCGATGCCGAGGAGATTCGTGCCGCGGAGGATGAACGGAAAGACGGTGGTGTGAAGCTCGGCACTCCGCGCGTTCCCACACGACGCGACCGATCCGTGCGTCCGGAGCTCGGCGAGGATTCCGGCGAGCGTCTCGCCTCCGACCGTGTCGACGGCACCGCTCCATCTGGCCGATGCGAGCGGCTTGCCTGCCGACTGTGAAACGTCGTCGCGGCCGATGAAGCGCGACGCGCCGAGAGCCCGGAGAAAGGGGTGGGCCGATTCTTTCCCGGTCGAAGCGACGACCGTGAAACCGAGCCGCGAGAGAAGCGCGACCGCGATCGATCCGACTCCCCCCGACGCACCGGTGACCACGACTTCGCCTTCGTCGGGGCGGACGCCGTGGCCCTCGAGCGCCATGACCGCGAGCATCGCGGTGAGTCCCGCGGTGCCGAGAATCATCGCCTCGCGGTTCGAGAGATCCGAAGGGATCGGGACGAGCCATTCGGAATGGAGGCGGGCTCGTTCGGTGTAGCCCCCCCAGTTCTTCTCGCCCAGCCCCCAACCCGTCGCGAGCACCCGGTCATCCGGGCGAAAGTCTTCGGAGTCCGACGAGATGACCGTCCCCGCGAGATCGATCCCGGGGACGAACGGCAACGTGCCGCGGATGATTTTTCCCTTCCCGCTGATGGCGAGACCGTCCTTGTAGTTGACGCTCGAGTGCGACACGTCGACGACCACGTCCCCGGCAGGAAGATCGGCCGTATCGATCTCGCGGATCTCGTGCGATGGGGTGCCGTCGAGAGAAGTGATGAAGAATGCTCGAAACATCGTCAGCTCGCCAGTGCGGTTCGCCAGTGCTCGGTTGTTGCGGGTTGTCATCGCGGGACACTCCGGCGAGGCGTGACCGGTCACGCCTCGATCGGCACCGCCTAAAATTCGGTCTACGGATCGAAGAAAAGAATATTATTCTGTTTTAAGCAGAAAAACAGAATTATATTCTTCTAATTTGCCGTGTCACAGAACAATCCTCGCGCCTCAATGGGGGAAGGGGAGATTCCAGACGAACTGCGCGAACCAGAGCATCGGAGGATCGGGCACTTCCGACGCGGCGCGGTTCAGCTCTCGCACCTCGTCGTTGATCCGGTCGAGCTCCTTCCGGTCGATCCAGAATCCTCCGCAACGATCGCACCAGTCGAGGATGATGTTCGTGTAGATGTTGAACTCCACCTTCTTCATGGTGACGTCGGGATCGCGCGGGCACTGGATGGGTGGGTAGTCGTCCTCGTGCTGGAAGGAATCCATGTCGATGGTCGAAAACTCGAGGTCGCCCTCGGTCGGCTCGGCGACCTTGTTCAGCTCTCCGTGATCGGCGAACAGACCTCCATCCTCGGGACAGACATGCACCTCGACTCCGTGAACCTTCGCCACTTCGAGGACTGCTCCGTCACGCGGGCATTTCATTGATCCACCTCCGTCGAGCCGGTCGGTTCCGAGGGTTCACCTGCGCCTTCGCCAGCCGGTGCCGCGTCCGATTGTACCGGACTCTTTTTGGTATGGCGCCGGCGACGTCGCTTCCGCGGCGGGTGCGACGTTTCGGGCGATCCCGGCTCCTCTCCGGCGGATCCCTCTTCTCGCGCTTCCAGCGGCTCAGCGACTTTCGGACCGCCGCTCACGTCCTCGCCGGAGACCGGTTCTTTCTGTGCCGGTTTCCTTCGTCTTCGTCGTCGCGGCCGGGGCTTTTCGTGCGGCTCGGAAGCGGCCGCTGCTGGTTCCGACTCGTGGTCCGCCCCTCCGTCTGTTTCCTGCGGCTGCATCGGTTCGGGCTCGCGGTCGTGAGGCCCGACGGGGAGATCCTCACCCTCACCGGAGGGTTCCGGCTCGGGATGTGAAATGGCAGGCGTCCGGGCGTCGCTGGCGGGATGCTTCCGCCTCCTGCTGCGACGACGGCGTGAAGGGCGCTCCGGGGGAGGGGACGCCGGTTCTTCCGCCACGTCTTCCGCCACGTCTTCCGCGGCTTCGTCCTCCTCCTCTCCGAGCGGCTCTTCGGGACTTTCGAAAGGTTCCTCCTCACCCCAGTCGAAGAAGGGCTCGATCGGCTCTCCTTCCTCCAGCGGCTCGAGCGACGGCAGCTCGGCGGGGAGGTTCGGACCTGCGGCCTCACCTCCGCGGCGGCGGCGGCGCCGGCGTCGGGAGCGCTTGGCCGGTGCGGATGCAGCAGCAGGCTCCGGCTCCTGTCGCTCGCCCTTTCCACGGCGGGCGATCGAAGGGATGGCGCTGGCTGAGACCTCTCCCGCCTGGCTTTGCACCCGGACCTTCTCGCCGGCGCGGGCGACCCACTCGATCTCCTGCTCGGGACGGTGGAGGCGATTCGACGCGATGACTTCTACGCGAATCGAGAACTCCTGCTCCAGCGCGGCGATCTCCTTCCTCCTGAGGTTCTGGAACGCGTCGGCGAGCTCGGGATGGAGTGAGATCCGCACCTTTTCGAGATTGGTCGTCGCGGCACGTGCTTCGATCCTTCGCAGGAGGTTCAGCCCGACCATCTCCGGACTCGCGATCCGTCCGGTGCCTTTGCAGGTCGGACATGCGCGATGGGTGCGGAGATCGAGTGCCTGGTGGAGTCTCTGACGGTTGACCTCGAGAAGTCCGTTCGAGCTGATGCGTCCCACGCTCGAGCGGGCCTTGTCGGTTTTCATCGCATCGCGGATGGTCCGCTCCACGCGCGCGCGCCCCTTGCGGCTCCGCATGTCGATGAAGTCGATCACGATCAGACCGCCGATGTCGCGAAGTCGCAGCTGGCGGGCGACCTCGTTGGCCGCTTCCAGATTGGTGTTCAACGCAGTCTCTTCCTGAGTCGCGGCGCGGGTGGATCGGCCCGAGTTCACGTCGACGGCGACGAGCGCTTCGGTGCGGTCGATCACGATTCCACCGCCGCTCGGGAGTGGAACACTCCGTTCGTAGATCCGATCGATCTGCTCCTCGAGACCGAAGCGGGAGAAGAGAGGTTCGCGGTCGCCGTAGCGGACGATTCGCGTTTTCGTGCGCGGCATGAAGAGGCGCACGTATTCTTCTGCGCGCTCGAACGTCTCTTCGTCATCGATCATCACTTCGTCGATCGCTGCATCGAGATAATCGCGCAGCGTGCGGACGATGATGTCCTGATCACTGTAGAGGAGCTTCGGCCCCTGTCCCTTCCGGCTCTCCGTCTCGATCTTCTTCCACAGACGGAGCAGCGCGTTGAAATCGCGGTTGAGGACCGTCTTGGTCTGCTCGAGGGCATTGGTCCGGACGATGAAGCCCGCCCCCGCAGGAACGTTCAGCTTCTCCGCCTGCTCCCGAAGACGCTTGCGCATCTCCTCATCCTCGACCTTCCGCGACACCCCGCGGACTTCGTCGAACGGAGTGAGCACGAGGTAGCGGCCGGCGAGGCTCAGATTCGTGGTCAGCCCGGCGCCTTTCTGCTCCACGGCGTCCTTGGTCACCTGCACGATGAGCGGGCGTCCGCGCTCCAGCACGTCTTCCACCTTCGCGCGCCCCGACTTCGGCGAATGGTGCCACGCCTGTTCGACCACGTCGTGGAAGGGAAGGAAGCCGTTGCGCTCCGAGCCGTAATCGACGAAGGCGGCGTTGAGGCTGGGATGGAGCGAAGTGACCACTCCACGATAGATGTTTCCCCGACTGAGGCCCTGTTCGGAAGCTTCGACCTGAAACTCCTGGAGGATGGATCCCTCCACGATTGCAACGCGCAGCTCTTCCGGATTCTGCGCATTGACCAGCATTCTTCTCGTCACAATTACTCCAGTTGAAAGTATTAATCTTCGGAGGAGACCGGATCAGGGACGCATCCCTGGATCCTTCATCGGTGCGGTGCGCCGCTCTCCGGCGCCGGCTGCCCGGCGGTCTCCATCCAGATCTCCGTCACGTCGAACCAGATCGTCTTCTCCTGACCGGCCGGGAGGCGGATGTCCCAGATGTCATATACACGATTGTGCCGCTGTCCGAACGAAAGCGAGAGGAAATCCACCAACCCGTAGTGATCCCGGATCCACTCCCGTTCGAATGCGAGTCCATGCTCTTTCAAGCCGCGGTGGAGCAGGACCGGCATCTCGGCCGAAGAGCCTTCCGCTGCAACCACATCGACCGGTGGGATGGAAGGAGGTGGCGCGACGTTCAAATGCGGTGGCTTTCCCGGCTCCTCCGGAATCTCGATCGGCTGGGAGATCCGGCATCCGGCCGTGAGTAAGCATAACAGCGGAACTCCCACAACGCGCAGCCCATTTCGCATGGGAAGCCTCAGAGGGGGAACTCGAGATCGTTCATCGCCGCGTACGTCTTGAGCCGCCCCTTGAAGTCCGCGACGCTCCCGCGGCAGCGTTCCAGGACGCTCGGACCGACCAGCACCACGAGTTTCTCGCTCGTTTGCGCGACCACGCACGGAAGCTGTTTTTCCACCAGATCTCCGAGGGGTGGCCCCAACTCGTTGCGGTGTACATACTCGATCGGCACTCCCAGCTCGTCCCGGCAGTTCTTCCACTCGTCCTTTTCGCCTGCCAGGCCGTGGGTGATGCTGCAGAGTGCGCATCCCTTGATCATGAAGAGTTTCCGTGCGCTGTCGACGAACGCACTCCATTTGCCCGAATCTGCCGCATAGACGAACAGCAGCTTGTCGATCCGTTTCATCTGTTTCCGCCTCCGTCACTCTGTGACGGAATCCCAGAGCCGGATCCTGCGTATACCTTACGAGCGGAATCCGGCCTATTCTTTCACGGCCGGCATCCGGCCGTGTTGCAGAGATCGATCCAGAATGAAGATACGAGCCCAGCTGGTACTCGCATTTCTACTCCTCGCGGTCCTTCCGCTGAGTGGCATCGTACTCTATTCATACAGTAGTTCGATCCGCGCCGTGCGCGGCGCGATCGAGGCGGATGCCGCGGGACTGACCCGCGAGATGGACTCCCGCATGGCCTCGCTCCGGAAGGACGTCCACTCCGGAGTCGAAGTTCTCAGCCGGATGCCTCTCGGATCTCTCCTCGGAAACGACGCCGCGGCATCGGAATCGAGCGCCGCCTCCCGCGCCACTCTGAGCCGCATCGCTCCCTTCCTCGGCTCGGTGGAATTCGTCCCCGAGCCGCCGACTCCCTCTGCTGCGGATTCGCAGGCACGGGACGCCGCCACTCCCGCCGCTCCCGCATCTCCCGTATTCATCGACGTGGGGAAGATTCTCAGCGAGGTACGTAAGGCGGGCGGGAGCCTTCCGCCCGGGACCGAAACCGAGATTCGCAGCGGACTCGCCGCGATCCGGGCCGGCGGCGTTCAGGTCGGAACGCCCCCGGAGCACGCTCCCGCTCCCCCTCAGCCTCCGGACGTCACGGGCGGAGAGCCGCCTCTCCCCGCCGTTCCTTCGGACGTCACCGACCCGGCGGGATGGAAGAAGTTCGCCGAGAAGATCCAGTCGGATTTGCGCAAAGCGAACCAGCAGCGCGCCGCTCAGCTCGAAGCGAGGATGAAGAGCGTGGAGAAGCGTGCCGAGGCGCAGAAGGCAGCGCAGGACCGCCTCACTGCGCTTTTCGGCTCGGATCTCGAGGTTCCGGTAAGGAATGGCGACACGATCGTCGGACACCTCTCGGCGCGGCTACGCAGCGATGAGATATTCCGGCGGGTGTGGGAGTCGACTCCGACCCGGAACGGCGCGATTCCTTTCGCCATCGACGGAGACGGAACCCTCTACACCGCGAGCCCCGAAGCAAAGGCGACCCTCACCTCGCTCCCCCTCCCGACCACTTCCGTCAGCGGCACGACGTCCCGGACCATTCTCGACAACTGGGTGATCGCCATGACGAAGGACGCTTCGAGCGGGCTGACCTTCGGACTGGCCCGGCCACTCGACAAGCCGCTCAATGAAGTCCGCCTCACTGCAATTCGAAATTTCAGTTACGGACTCGGGCTGATCTTCATCGCTCTCCTCGGGATCATCCCGATCGCCAGCCACATCACCCGCGACGTCGGTGCGGTCACCCACGGCGCGCAGCGGATTGCAGCGGGCGACCTCGACGTCGAGGTGCCGGTCCGCGGAAAAGGGGAGTTCGGTCAGCTAGCCCTCGCATTCAACCAGATGGCCCGCGATCTCCGGGAGCACCAGGAGCGACTGGTCGAAGAGGAGCGGCTCCGGAAGGAGCAGGAGATTCGTGAACGGCTGCTCACCGCCGAATTCGACCGGAAGACGGAGGAACTGGAGGAGGCGCGGAGATTCCAGCTCTCGCTGCTGCCGAAGTCTCTCCCGGAACATCCGCTCTTCGAGATCGCGGTGTACATGAAGACGGCCACAGAGGTCGGCGGCGATTACTACGACTTCCACAAGAGCGACGACGGAGCACTGACCATCGCGGTCGGAGATGCGACGGGGCACGGCGCGCGCGCCGGGACGATGGTCACGGTGATCAAGAGCCTCTTTTCTTCGCTTCCGCCGGAGAAGAGGCTCTCGACGTTCCTCACCGAGGCCAATCACACCATCCGCCGGATGGATCTCGGCCGGATGGCGATGGCCCTCTCGCTCGTGCGGCTGGAGGGAAATCGGATGACCCTCGCCACCGCCGGCATGCCCCCCGCGCTGGTTCTGCGCAGCACCGGCGAGGTGACGGAGCTCTCGATCGATGCGTCCCCTCTCGGGACGTTCGCGAAGGATTACGAAGAGGTCGAGGTCACACTCGCGCCGGACGACATCGTCCTCCTCATGTCGGACGGTTTCCCGGAACTGCTGAATCCCGCAGGCGATCCGCTCGGCTACGTCGCTGCGCAGAACGCGTTCCGCGAGACGCTCTCCGCCGATCCGGCTCAGGTGATCGAGCAGCTCGTCGCGGCCGCGGATCGATGGAAGAAAGACGCCGTGCTCAACGACGACATGACGTTCGTCGTCGTACGCGCACGTACGCGCTGACCGGGAGCCGTCACCGCGGCGAAGGATTCACTCCTTCCGGAAGAGGGAGTAGAGAAGTCCCGGCTGCATTCCGTTCGGTCCGGGAAGCGTCTCGAAGCAGTGCTCCAGCAGCTCGAACCCGGGTCCGAGCTCGTCGACGAGCTGGTCGGGAGAAAAGCGGACGACGGGTTCGCCCTCGATCTCGAGCTCACCGTCCGGGCCCGGCGTGGCGATGATCACATGGCCTTCCGGCTTGACTTCCCGCCAGACGAGCTCCACGTACCGTTTCCGTGTTTCGGGCTGAGTCATACGGAGAAACATCGACCGATCGTGCCAGATGTCGTAACGGAGCGGGGGCAGCTTCGAGCCGATGAGCTCCGAATGGATCCACTGGACCTGTCCGGCCCACGATCCGAGACGTTGCCGCGCGCGGTCCAACGCATCGCGTGAGCGGTCCAGAACCGTCAGATCCTCGTAGCCGAGGTCGATCAGATAATCGACCAGGTTCGATGCTGCGCCGCCGACGTCGAGCACCGCGGCGGACAGCTCCGCTCCCGTGCAGCCGATCATCTCGATCGACAACGCGGGGCGTGGCTCGAGCCAGCTCGCCACCGCCGGGCGCGGTCTTCCTTCCACGGCTTCCGCCTGTGATTTGAGTCCCATGGGTCACACCTCGCGGAAGAAATTCTTCCGGCCCCATCCTAACCATCTCTTCTCACCGGTTCCGAGCCCATGGATCACACATATTTGTGACTCTCGTAACGTCACGGGGTGTGATCTGGAACTAGCATTGAATCACCAGTACAGCCGGTTCATCGGACCCGTCGGATCCGAGCCGGCATGACCAGCTCATTCGAGACACCCCGGATACCTATCGGGGCTCAGCGACTTCGCCGGTGCGGAATCGCGGATGAAGACATTTCGGGCCAAGAGCTTCGCGGAGGACGCTGCTGTCGCAACGAGACTTCCCGGAGCCCGCGGCACCAGGAGATCGGAGAGGATCGATGACAACTGCCACACTGCTTCTCAACGGTAAGGAGTACCAACTTCCAGTCATCGTAGGGACGGAGAACGAAGTAGCGATCGATATTCAGGCTCTGCGCGCGCAGAGCGGTGCGGTCACCTTCGACCCGAGCTACGGCAACACAGGATCGTGCGCGAGCGGGATCACCTTCATCGACGGAGAGAAGGGAATCCTCCGCTACCGCGGCTATCCGATCGAGCAGCTCGCCGCGAACGCGAGCTTCGTCGAGGTCTGCTATCTGCTGATCTACGGCAAGCTTCCCAATCGCGCCGAGCTCGACACGTTCAACGAGAACCTCACCCGGCACAGCCTGATCCACGAGGACATGAAGAAGTTCTTCGAGGGATTCTCCACTTCGGCTCACCCGATGGCGATCCTCTCGGCGATGATCGCATCGCTCTCCGCGTACTACACGAACGAAGAGGATCGCGACCTGAACATCATCCGCCTCCTCTCGAAGGCGAAGACCATCGCTGCCTTCTCGTACAAGAAGTCGATCGGTCAGCCCTTCATGTATCCGCGGAATGACCTCAGCTACACCCAGAACTTCCTGCACATGATGTTCGCGGTCCCCGCCGAGCCGTACGTGATCAACCCGGTGCTCGACCGCGCGCTCAACCTCCTCCTCATCCTCCACGCCGATCACGAGCAGAACTGCTCGACCTCGACGGTCCGGATGGTCGGCAGCAGCCAGGCCAACCTCTTCGCCTCGATCTCCGCCGGCGTCTGCGCCCTCTGGGGTGCGTGGCACGGCGGCGCGAACCAGGAAGTGATCCAGATGCTGCAGATGATCCGCGACAGCGGCGAGAACTACAAAGTCTGGGTCGAGAAGGCGAAGGACAAGAACTCCGGCTTCAAACTGATGGGATTCGGTCACCGCGTCTACAAGAACTTCGATCCTCGCGCGCGCATCCTCAAGAACGCGGCGGACGAGGTGCTGGCCGGCCTCGGGCGGAAGGACCCTCTCCTCGATATCGCACGGCACCTCGAGGAAGTCGCTCTCACCGATCCGTACTTCATCGACAAGAAGCTCTACCCGAACGTCGACTTCTACAGCGGCATCATCTATCGCGCGATGAACATCCCCACCGAGATGTTCACGGTGATGTTCGCACTCGGCCGGCTTCCGGGGTGGATCGCTCAGTGGAAAGAGCTTCTGGACGATCCGAAGATGCGCATCTACCGTCCGCGACAGATCTACACCGGCGCCACCGAGCGGAATTTCGTTCCGGTCGACGAGCGCGAGCAGGTGATGGTCGAAGTCTGATCGGACATCCGAATCAGCTCGTGAAAACCGGGTCCGCGAGGGCCCGGTTTTTCATTCTCTGCCCGTCCGCACTCCGGGGCCGCAAGGCGGCCGCAACGTGGCGAGCGGATTTCCAATCCGGCGAAAAAATCGCTGCGTGCTGATGGGGGAGTGATGGAATCGCCATCATCGCCGGCCGCGTTCTGATTTTCGTATGGCTGACATCTCGAGTCGTCCCCCCCGTTTTTCTCGATCCACACTGCTCTTTTACGGAGTGGTCATCGCTGCGATCTCGGGAGCGTTCGTCTGGCAGATGCTGCACGGGATCTGTCCGGTTCCCTGACCGGGGCGCGACCAAAGTCACAGCTCTCTGCTCTCCATCGGATCAGAATGGTCTGATGAACGCGATTCGAACGCTCCCGGTCACTCTCTCCTCACTGCTCCTCGGCGCGCACTTTTTTCGAGCCGGAAATTACCTGTTCGTCGCCGTGGCACTTGCGCTTCCTCTTCTGCTCCTCGTCCCCCGGCGATGGGCCGTGCGCACCGTCCAGCTCGCACTCATTCTCGGCGCGGCGGAATGGATTCACACACTCCTGTCGATCTACGCCATCCGCTCGACGCTCGGCGCGCCCTGGATCCGAATGGCCGCGATCCTCGGCGGCGTGGCTCTCTTCACCGCGCTCTCTGGACTCGTCTTTTCGAACCGGAAACTCCGGGCGCGCTACTTCCGCGACGCCCCGGCCTGAGAGTTCTCTCCGGGAGGAATCAGGAGAAGCTTTCCGGTGGTCTTCCTCGACTCGAGATCCCGGTGCGCCAGGGACGCGTCTTCGAGCGGATAGGTCCGCTCGATGCGGACCCTCAACCGCTTCGAAGCAACCATCTCCAGCACCTCGGTCGCCCGCTTGACCAGGCTCTCCCGGTCCCCGGTGTAATGGAAGAGCGTCGGGCGGGTGAGGAAGAGTGATCCCTTCTGACTCAGAAGAATCGGATCGAACGGCTCGACCGCACCGCTCGCCCCGCCGAAGAGAACCATCATCCCGAGCGGCCGAAGAGAGTCGAGGCCCTTGAGAAATGTCGCTTTCCCCACTCCGTCGTATACCACGTCGACCCCTCCACCTCCGGTGAGCCGTTTGACCTCCAGCTCGAAATCGAGCTCGGTGTAGAGGATCACCTGGTCCGCGCCCGCGTCCGTCGCGAGTTTCGCCTTCTCTCTCGTGGAGGCAGTGCCGATGACTTTCGCTCCACGAGACTTCGCCATCTGCACCAGGAGGAGCCCCACCCCGCCGGCCGCGGCGTGCACGAGAGCCACATCGCCCTTTTTCAGGGGAAACGTCGAAGCGCTGAGGTACTGCGCGGTCATCCCCTGGAGCATCACCGCGGCCGCTTCCTGATCGGAGATTCCTTTCGGCACCTTGACCAGCTTATCGGCGGGAGCCCTGACGAACTCGGCGTAGCTCCCCGGAACGGAGGACCACGCAACTCGGTCCCCCGGCTCGAGACCGCTCACATCGCGCCCGAGCTCTTCCACGACGCCGCATCCTTCGAGTCCCATCCGGTACGGAAGCTCCGTCGGGTAGCGGCCGGTGCGGTGATAAACGTCGATGAAGTTGACTCCGGCTGCGCCGACACGGACCAGAACCTCGCCCTTCCCGGGGTCAGGTCTTGCCATTTCCTTCCACGTGAGCGCTTCGGGGCCTCCGTGCCGCTCGATTTCCACTGCATGCATCGTTTCACCTCGATTCGAACGATTGGGTGCGTCCTCGGAGCCTGCGCGGAAGAAAGGGCTTCGATCGCGCCGGTCTACTCTCCCTCACCGCTTTCAAGTTCGGCACCAGACAAGCCCGCCGAACGGCGTTCCGGATTTACCTCGACGTCGAAGATCGCCCGGTAGCCGGTCCCCTGACGGGAACCGCTGACCCGAAGAATCCAATGCACCGCGTCGCCACTTCCGGGGAGGCCTGCGGGAATCTCGACCATGACGGGAATCCGGAGGTTCCGGCCGTCCGCGCCGCCTTCGTCCATCCGGGTCCCATCGGACGACGTCCAGAGGATCTCGTCGGCGCCATCGCTCCCCTCCGGCAACTTGCGGCGGCACCTCAGCTCGGCCCGAACCTCTCCGGAGACGGCCCGACGGGGGAGAGTGACCAACCCGTCGAGCTGCATGCCGACACGGGGCGCTTTCCGGAGGGTCAGCACCGATTTCCCGAACCGGAGATTCCTGACCGTCGTCTCACTCGCGAGGATCACCAGAGCCGCTCCGAAAAACCCGAGGATCACCAGGGCAACGACGCCGAGCACCCCCTGTCCATGACCGCGGAGCCATGGAATCGCACCGGGGATCGCCACGCCCCACCAGACTGCGGCGAGCAGCCAGAGAACTGCGGCAGGCCTGCTTCCTCTCGCGCGGATCCGTGCAGGATAGGATCCCGCGGCGTCGCTTCGAACGGTGGTGAGAGACCGTATGGCGGAAAGGAGAGCCGCGGCGCCGATGAGAGCGAAGAGAAGCCCTCCGGCCACGAGAAGCACCGCCATGTCCGGATCGAGGGTTGGCCTGGATGCCCCCAGGGCACGTATGAGTCCGACGGTGGCGGCGCCGAGGAACGCGACGGAGAGAGCCAGAAGGCAGCCGATCCCGATGACGCGCCCGGCGACGAGGAGATGGGGCCCTGGGTGATGAGGCGGAGCTCCTGGCGCCGGCATCCGGCGAGTGTATCGCTCCGTGCAATCTCGCGTCGACCGGAATCGGTCGTTCGGTTCTCACTCACGGCGCCCGGGCGAGTGCCGGAGCGGCGTCTCCTGAAGCAGCGGTCCGGCGCATGGCGCCGAACCGTTGCATTCCGGAGGAACGAACCACTTGCAGAACTGCGGCGATCCGGATCGGTGCGGGCCTCAATCTCCCCGGAACTGGCGATGAGCGTCCTGAGAGATCCAGCCGTCCGCGCTCCGGTTGTCCACCGTCGACGCATACGCCGTCCAGTAGCCGCCCGGAGAATCGTGTTCGACGATGTTGAGGGTCAGGTCTCCGAAGTCGCCATCCGGGAGTGCGACCTGCGCGAGCGAATTCGGCTCGACCGTCACGACGAACGTGTCATCGCCATTGCTTCCGTGGAGGACGACGTAGAACTGGTGGCGTCGTTCGGAATCGAGATTCACGATGCCGATATTCGTCCTGAAGTCCGCGTCCTGCCTGAGCCCCATCAGCACGACGTTCGGAACCGCGCTGTTGGGATCGACCAGCTGAGAGTCGTACACCGCAGAGAACGACTGCGAGACCGTTCCCTCGCCGTCTCCGACCGTGGCATAGATCCTCGCGAATCCATCGATCGCGCTCCCCTCGTCGAGCGTCGCTCCGTCCGCCAGAAGTGCGGTCACGCGGAGCGAACCGAGTCCGGTGGTCTGCAGAACGTCGGTCGTGAAGTCGCGAAAGACCCGGATGGTGTAGCGGTCGAGAGTCACGGTCTTCGTGACCGGCGCCGCTTCGCCCGCACGGGGTAGCCATTCGAGCCGCACCATCTGCGGCATCTCGCGGGTATTCGAGATCGTCACATCGGTGCGGAAATGGGCTCCACCGCCTCCCTCCACGTCACCGACCACCGGAAGAGTGAGAGCGTGATGCCCCGCGGGAACGGTGGGGGCCGCTGCATGGAGAAACATCGATGAAAGAAATGCACAGCAGGCAATCAGAAGAATTCTACGTTTCATTTTGTCCTCCTGGGACGCGTAAAGTCGCCAGACATCGCCCGCTCGTCAATCCGCCCATCGACGAGCCGGTACGATGCCCGGCGAGTTCAACCCGACAATCGGGTCTCACTACAGGAGTGTCCGGAGCATGGTGTTTCCCTACCCCTCTCCTGCAATATATTTTTTCGAGGTCGGTTCGACTCCATTTGCATACGAAAAAGGGGCTCCAACGGAGCCCCTGAACCGGTGCACGCTGAAGGAAACGGCTATTCACAATCGCCGAGCCGGTGCGCCTTGAAGTTCATCTTCATCTTGTGCTGTTCCATTTCCATGTTCATGGTGCCTTCGTACGAGTCGCCGCTGTAGACGACCTCGCCCGATCCGGTCACTTTCTGCTTGCCGGTGCACTCGACCTTCCAGGTCACCTTGTTTCCGTCGAGCTTGTAGTCGAGCATCTTGCAGTCGCCCTGATTGGATCCCTTCGGCAGCGACTTCTCAGGATTCTCGATGTCTTCCTGCTTGTAGCAATGGGTCACGGTGACCGGAGGCATGGCCATCGGCATTCCTTCCATCTCCATTTTCGTGGTGACCTCCCATTTGCCGGGCTTCATATTCGGGTGGTCGGCCGCGCTTGCGGAGAGTGGCAGCAGCACGAGAGCGGACACGGCAAGAAACGCGAATCGGGTCATCTTCATCGTCAGATCTCCTCCAACCATTCGGTATCTCGCAGTATAGACCCGGCGGGTTGCCCGGTACTGTCCTCTCGTGGGCACATCATTCGCACCGGCCACGAGCGTGCAGACGAGAATGCTTCCCCTCGCCGCGGCCTTTGCCGCCCTCGTGACCGCGGCATCGTGCTCCACCATGCGCGGGCACCGATACGTAGAGGTCCTTTCCGACACGTCACGCGTGAGCTGCTGGGGCAGTTCGCCCGGCGCCCCGTTCGGACCGCGATTCGCGCAGAGTCCGGTAGTCGTCTCGCCGGATCGCCAGTTTCAGGCGTATGCGGTGGTGGAAGCCCTCGCCGAAGATACGAACGATCCCGATCGAAGGACCTGTCACAACGTGTCGCGACTCTACGTCTCGGGCCCTTCGAATCATTTCGAGAACGTGTTCACTCAGAATCCCACCGCGGAGGGGGAGAACGGCAATTCGCTGTCGATCGTCGACTGGGCGCCGGACGGCCGGACCCTCCTTCTCCGGATGCCCACCTGGACGTATCACACGGAAGAGAATCCTCCGCTGATTCTTCTCTACGACGCGCTCGCACATCGGGTGACACAGGTCGACATCGACGGGTTGCTGCGGGGGAAGTATGCGAAGAAGTGCTCGGTCTGGCGCGAACCCGAAGGTTTCACTCCCGAAGGGCACCTGGTGATACGGACCTCTCCTGCAGGCGACCGTCTCTACGGGCCCGATTGCATCGACCACGACGTTCTCTGGATCTATCATCCCGAAAGTTCTTCGATCGAGGCGCTCCCCCCGTCGTATCAGGTCGTGCGTTACGGCAGCATGGTGGAGTAGGCGATCCGGCAGGGGTGGGATTCCGGTTCGTGACGCGTCGCTGCACCCGCGCTGCGCACCCGATCGATTTCCCCGGGTTTGCGCTCCAGCCGGCTCGTGCAGCAGAATGAAGCACGTCCATGCCTGACGCGAGTCCGAATGAGCGCTCGCTCATGACCCGGGAGCGAATCGGCCTGATCGCCGGGCCGGTCATATTCGCCCTGATGCTCTCCGCGAACCCTCCCTCGGGGATGACCCTCCCGGCCTGGCATACCTCCGCGTGCGGCATCTTCATGGCGATCTGGTGGATCTCCGAGGCCCTTCCGATCGCCGCGACTGCGCTCCTGCCGCTGGTGCTTTTTCCGCTCCTCGGGGTGCTGAAGATCGATGCAGCTGCGGCCCCCTATGCGAATCCGATCATCTTCCTCTTCCTCGGCGGGTTCATCCTCGCGGCGGGGCTGGAAGAATCAGGGCTGCATCGCCGCATCGCCCTCTCGATCATCCGGGTGGTCGGGACCAGGTCTGCAAATCTGGTCGGCGGCTTCATGATCGCCACAGCCCTGCTGAGCATGTGGGTGAGCAACACCGCGACGGTGATGATGATGCTTCCGATCACTCTCTCGGTGATCCGCCTGACCAACGAACGGAGCGCCGAGCCGGACCGGAATCTCGCCACTTCGTTGCTGCTCGGCATCGCGTACGCCGCAAGTATCGGAGGTCTCGGCACACTGATCGGAACGCCGCCGAATGCGCTCCTCGCAGGATTCGTGAAGGAGAGCTACCACGTCGAGATCGGCTTCGGGCAGTGGATGCTGGTCGGCGTCCCCCTGGTCGCAATCTCGCTCCCTCTCTGCTGGCTGCTTCTCGCGAAGATTCTCTACCCTGCCCGGAACCGCGAGATCGAAGGGGGCGCCGAGATCATTGCGCGGGAGATCCGTTCTCTCGGCGCGTTCGGGCGAAGCGAAGCGATCGTGGCGATCGTCGGGAGCCTGACCGCACTCGCCTGGATGTTCCGGCCACTTCTGGCCAGGTTCGTTCACGGGCTCTCCGATACCGGAATTGCGATTGCGGGAGGACTCGCACTCTTCGTGATTCCCACCCGCTGGCGCAGTGGGGAGCGCGTGATCTCGTGGAAAGACGTGGAACGTCTTCCGTGGGGAGTGCTGATCCTCTTCGGCGGCGGCCTCTCCCTGGCTCACGCGGTCGAGAGCACTGGTCTCGCGGAATGGATCGGCGGAAGGATGTCGGGCCTGGAAGGGCTCCCGGTGGTCGTGATCACCCTGGTGGTCACGACCGTGATCGTGTTTCTGACGGAGCTGACCAGCAACACCGCGACCGCGGCGGCCTTCCTCCCGCTGGTCGGATCGCTTGCGATCGGTCTCGGAATGAATCCGCTGTTCCTCGCGGTCCCTGCTGCTCTCGGCGCGAGTTGTGCGTTCATGATGCCGGTCGCGACACCGCCGAATGCGCTCGTCTACGCAAGCGGCGACGTCACCATCCCGCAGATGGCGAAGGCCGGCTTGTGGCTGAACCTGATCTTCATCGTGCTGATCAACGCGATCCTGTTCACCATCGCCCGCCCCGTACTCAATCTCTAACAAGACACCTATTATCTGTTATCTATTAACTGATAGCTTAAGTATATGCTAATAGATAATAGATAATAGATAATAGATAATAGATAATAGATGCTTCACCGGATGCTTCACCGAATATCGGCGAAGTCGTCTCTCGAATCGAGCTCCTTCAGTCCTTCCACTTCGATGAAGATCCGCCCGACTTGCGAGTGCTTCTCGCGGATCGCAGCTTCCAGCCGGTCGATGACCTTCTCCAGATCGCGCGACGAGATTCCGTCCCGGAACCCGATCTCCAGATTCAGCAGGACCTCCTCCGGTGCGAGCTGCATGGTCAGGGGGATGCCGGCGCGTTCGACGTCGGGGTCCTCGTTCACGATCTGGTGGATCTCGTCGATCATCGACTGGCTGGCGCTCTCACCAACCAGCAGCGCTTTACTCTCGTAGGCGAGCACGAGGGAGACTGCGACCAGAGTCAGACCGATGGCGATCGATGCCGCTCCGTCGATCCACGGTTTCTCGAACAGGTGTGAGAGCGCGACCCCTGCGAACGCAAAGATGATCCCGACCAGCGCGGCGGAGTCCTCGAGGAGCACCGTGAAGACGGTCGGGTCCTTGCTTCGGTGGATCCGATCCAGGATGCTCTCGTCGTCACTCTTCCGGTGAAGGACTTTCCGGAGTGCGATGAACCAGCTGATTCCCTCGAAGACGAATGCGATCCCGAGCACGGCATAGGCCCAGAGCGGACTCTCGAGCTTTTCCGGCCGGAGGATGTGTTTGATTCCTTCGTAGATCGACATCCCGCCGCCGACCGCGAAGATCGAGATTGCGACGACGAACGTCCAGAAGTAGAGCTCTTTTCCGTAGCCGAACGGGTGACTCCGGTCGGCGGGCTTTCGGCTCTTCTTCAACCCGAGAAGCATCAGCGCCTCGTTTCCGGTGTCGACGGTCGAGTGCATCGCTTCGCTGAGCATGGACGAGCTGCCGGTGAACGCAGCCGCCGCGAACTTGCTCACGGCGATCGCGCCGTTTCCGGCGAGCGCTGCGTAGACGACGACTTTCGATCCCTCCTGTGCCACGTCAACTCCCGTCGCGCGCGCCCGCCGGCACCGGTACCCTCATCGGCGGTTCCGCGCCTCTTCCACCTGCCTGTTCACCGATTCGCGGATTGCCTCTCCGGCGGCGTCCGCGGCTTCTTTCGCGATCGATCGCCCATGCTCCTTCGCTTGATCCAATGCCTTTCGGCCGCGATCGCGGATGCGTTCGCCTGCAGGGGAGAAGGTCCTCCTTTCCCGTTCACTCTCCGGAAGGATCAGCCCGATCACCGCGCCTGCCGCAATACCGGCGGCAGCAACGACGAGGGGATTGTCGTGGGCGAAATCGATCGCGCGGCGTGTCGATGCGCCGGCCCTCCGTTTCGCCGTCTCACGAGTCTGCCGGACGCGTTCCGCCGCCTCCTGCCGTGCGTGTTGAACGCTCTGTCTCGCGCTTTCGGTCAGTTCCGAGGCCCGCTCTTTCGCCTGAGCGATCCGGGTCTGCCGCTCTTCGCGCCTCTGCTCCTGGTTTTCATCGCCGGTCGCCTGGTTCGATTCGTCAATCATCAGCGGCTCCTTTCGTTCAGCTCTCGATTCCGCGCTGGATCCAGCGGTCCGTCTCGCGATCCTGGAGACGGGAGACCGGGCGCGGCTGTGCGGCCATCCCCTTCATCGCACGCGCTGCAACGAAGCCGGCGAGCATCGATCCGGCGAGAACCACACTGCTGTGCCGCCGGACGAAATCCGCCGAACGGTCGATCACGTCGTCGGCAGAGGTCCTTCCGAGCCGTCCCGACGCCTGATCACAGAATGTGGCAATCGAATCGATGGCCCGCGCGGCCGTGCGGTGCTCTTCGGAACGAAGCGTCTGCGATCCGTCGCGCAGCACGCGTGAGGCCGCCGAAAATTCGTCCGCGGAAGTTCTCAATCCCTCGGCGAGCGACGAGCGCATCGCGTCGCGAGCCGTGCGGACGATCTCGCCTGATTTCTCTCGGAGCTTCTCCTGAGCTCCGTGCATGGAAAGTTTCTCCGGAAGGTTTCCATTCGCTTCGGTCCCCTGACTCGGAATGCGGTTCCGGCCGGTCTCTCGGTTCGGAGGAAACATGAGGCCTCCTTTCAGGTCGTAGTTGAACAGTTCGGGTTCATGGCCGCCGGTCCGGCGCGGAGGTGGACCACTCCCTCCGACGCAGCGGGGGATGGCCGCGTTCGTACCGCGAGGAACAGCCGCCACCTCAGTAAGGGAGCAACGATCGAGCCACCGCTGACGAGGAGCCGAGCCTGAGGAATACGATCTTTACACCTGAGCTTCGGGCAGCTTCGTCGCGCTCGTTTCGGGCGGAATTTCCGGAGAAATCGCGCGATCGAGCTCGACGATCGCAGATGCGATCGCGTCGGGCACTTCTTCCTGCAGGAAATGTCCCGCCTCGGTTCGCACCACGTGCGCGGAAGGAAATGCTTCTTCGTGTCTCCGAAGCATCCGCCCGAGAATCGGATCGCGCTCTCCCCAGACGAGGGCGATCGGTCCCCCGAATCCGCGGGCCCACTCTTCACCCCTCCGGATCTCGGCCACGCTCGGGTGAGATTCGGAGTCAGGCACCATTCTGGCGAGCGCGAGAGGGCCGGCCCGATCGCGCCAGCGCGAAAGAGGCCAGCGGTAAGCGCGTGCCACCTCGCCACGAATGGACGCCGGATCTCCCTGTACCCGGTCCAGCCGGTTCTGGGGAAACCCCAGCAGACGGAACGCGATGTCGCTCACGACCGGCATCCGCGCGAAGCGGTGAAACTTCGTTCCCCGCCATCGATGCGGAACGAGTACCGACGTGTTGGCGAGCAACAGGCCGCGAACCCGATCCGGCAGGCGTGAACCCACTGC
Organism: uncultured Acidobacteriota bacterium; assembly: GCA_963741955.1. Classification (GTDB taxonomy): domain Bacteria; phylum Acidobacteriota; class Thermoanaerobaculia; order Gp7-AA8; family Gp7-AA8; genus CAVUKB01. The sequence goes on along the minus strand of CAVUKB010000006.1, from coordinate 179,501 downwards.
CGCCGCGATCGGGCCTCCCCAGTCCTGTCCGACGAGGATGACGTCTCTCAGGTCGAGCCGCGCCACCAACTCGGCCACCGCGTCCGCATGCCCGGCGAGCGAGTGCTCCTCGATCCGGCGGAGACGGTCCGAGAGGCCGAAGCCGATCAGGTCGGGTGCCACGCAATGGAACCCGGGCAGACGCACCATCACCTTTCTCCACAGAAAGCTCCAGGTCGGGTTTCCATGGAGGAGGAGGACTGCGGCGCCGTCGTCCGGAGGCTGCTCGAGAAAGCTCATCCGCTCTTCCCGATATCCACCCGTCTCGAGACGATACCTCCGCCGCCGAAACGGCAGCTGCGATTCGATGAACGAAGGGAGATCGGCTGGATGTTCGAAAGGCATGAGTGATCTCTTCCCGGTGCTGGCTCAGCAATCGCCGATTCAGGGACGGTGCCAGCGGTCGCCTCCAGCCCGCATTTCTCACACCGTCTCGTCGCGAGGGGGCGGAGAACGGCCTGGATACAAGGTGCGCGCAGCTTCGGCGACGAAGGCATAGTGGTGACTATGTCGAGGAGCCGAAGATGTGCACAACGTAGTAGACAGGCCGCTATCCGTCTCCGCAGCAGAGATAGTGTGAGAAATGCAGGCTAGGAGTCTGCGCGGTAGAAACCCGGTTCGCGGCAAATCGGCATGATAAAAGGTGAATGGTTAGTAGTAACGATAATATGTTAAGATTAGGTCATGCCGACCACGTATAGGCCATACCGACCGGAGCAGTCGCTGCTGCTTCCGCCCTCGCCATACGAGTGGCTCCCTGAGGGTCACTTGGCGCACTTCGTTTCCGACATGATCGATCAGCTTGATCTGAGTGCATTCTACGAGCGGTACAAGGGCGACGGCAGGCGGAAGCAGCCCTACGAGCCGAGGATGATGCTCAAGTTGATCACCTATTCGTACCTGACGGGAACGTTCTCCTCGCGCAAGATTGCCCGGCGGATCGATGAAGATATCGCCGTCCGGTATCTTGCAGCCGGGAACTTTCCATCGCATCGGACCATCTGCGACTTTCGGCTTGAAAACGTGGACGCATTCAGCTCATTGCTGGTCCAGATCATTCGGACCGCTCAGGAGGCAGGGTTAGTTACGCTCGGGAGGATCGCAATCGACGGGTCGAAGGTGCGAGCGAATGCCAGCAAGCACAAGGCGATGAGCTACGATCGGATGAAGAAGGAAGAAGCGAAGCTCGAGAAGGAGATCGCGGAGATTTTGGCCACAGCGGCGGAAGAGGATGCCCGGGAGGATGCCGAGTACGGGGTTGATCGACGCGGGGATGAGTTGCCCGAAGAGCTCCAGCGCCGGGAAACACGCATCCGAAAGATCAGAGATGCACGAGAGCGACTCGAACAGCGACAGCGGGAACTGGACACGAAGGCTGGTCGCTCCGAAGGCGACGATGATCCGGCCAGGAAGAAGGGTAAGCCATTCAAACGGAAGTTCGGCGTACCTGAGGACAAAGCGCAAGAGAACTTCACCGATTCCGAGAGCCGAATCATGAAGTCCCAGGAAGGATTTCAGCAGTGCTACAACGCGCAGATCGCAGTCGATGCCGATAACCAACTCATCGTCGGATTCGAGATCACACAATCTGCGGCGGACAGCGGATCACTCGTGCCTTTGGTCGAGGTGGTCGAACAGAATTGCGAAACAAGCCCCGACCAGGTTGTTGCCGACACCGGTTACAAGTCGGAAAGCTCGTTCATCGAGTTGGAGGAGAAGAAGATCGATGCGTATGTTTCTCTCGGACGAGAAGGCAAAGAAACCGCAGCTGAGACGACGCTCCCCGCTACTCTGCGGATGAAGCAGAAGTTGGACTCACCTGCAGGCAAGGCGGTCTATCGCCGGCGAAAGGCGATCGTTGAGCCGGTGTTTGGCTGGGTCAAAAACGTTCTCGGCTTTCGACGATTCAGTCTCCGCGGGACGCGCAAAGTTGCCGGCGAATGGGCTCTGGTGTGCCTGGTGATCAATCTGAAGCGAATGAGCGCTCTGGTTGCGGTCGAATAGCCCCGGCAGAGCAGTATCCAACCCCGAAAAGTCCCGCCGAGCAAGTGTTTCGCGCTGCCACCTCCCCGAGAACGGCTCCATCAACCCCAAGGCGCTTCGATGGCCCGGTTCTGCCGCTCGCGAGCGGACGTCACCCGAGATCATCAGGAAGCGCCGAACTTACGTCCTATCGCGCAGACTCCTGGGACAACTGCGGCGCCGTGCAACGAAAGCGGGGCGGCGTGACGCCGGACGGAGGAGAATTTCGCAGCGTGAAAGCGTGCAACCGTGCGCGTCGAGAATCGCGCTTCCCTGCGACACTCCCATCGGGGTATTAGTTTACGTTTGTTCACAAATCAGAGACATCAGGCGCGGAGGACGGCCACAGCGCGCGATTCTCATGCTCTCCCTGATGCGTTTGCATCAGATTCGCGTGTACGGATGTGGCGAATCACAGCGACTGACCGGGCTCCCGAGGGTCTCCGTCACAATTGCCGGGTGTTTGAATCACACCCTTTCGCCTTCCGCGGACCGATCAATATTCACGCAGGCGCGAGCTCGGGAAGCGTTCCCGCCGATGAAAAGTGAACGCCGCCCGTCAGCGCCGCCGAAGTTTGAACGATATGAAAGGACAATCGATGAAAAGGACTGCAACTCTCTGCCTCGTCGCGCTCCTCGCCGCGATCGCAGCCGTGCCGGCGACTGCCCTCGCGGCCGAAGACGGCGCGGCGATCTTCAAGGCCAGGTGCGCCGCCTGTCACGGGCCGGACGGGAGCGGCGACACCATGTTCGGGAAGAAGAACCAGCTCGCTGATCTCGGCTCGCCCGAAGTCCAGAGCCTTTCGGACGCCGAGCTGACGAAAATCATCAGCGAAGGAAAAGACGGCAAGGCTTCTCACGCTTTCGCGAAGAAAGGCGTGAGCGGCGAACAGATCAAGGCTCTGGTGAGCTTCATCCGCACTCTCGAGAAGTAGCGAAAGGGGACTCCCACCACCCGGGACCTCCTCCGCTCCGAACGAATTTGCGCAGCGCGACTCCCGCCGGCCTGCGCAGGAGACTGTGAAATGACGAGAGCGTTACTCTACGACGCGACACTCTGCATCGGCTGCAAGCAATGCGAGGAGGCCTGCGCCCAAAAAAACTCACTCCCCTACGATTCGGCGATCGCCGAAGAAACCAGGACCTCGGAGCACAAGTTCACCACCGTTCTCACCGCGGGCGATGAGAAGTTCATGCGGAAGCTCTGCATGCATTGCGAGGATCCCTCCTGCGCCTCCGTCTGCCCGGTCGGGGCGCTGTACAAGACCGCCTGGGGCCCGGTGCTCTACGACGCCGACAAGTGCATGGGCTGCCGGTACTGCATGGTCGCCTGCCCGTTCGGCGTTCCGAAGTACGAATGGAACGCGGTGATTCCGCGCGTCCGCAAGTGCATCATGTGCCCCGACCTGACCGCGGCCGGTAAAGCGACCTCCTGTTCCGATGCCTGCCCGACCGGCGCGACCATCTCCGGCGACCGCGGCGAGCTCCTCGCCGAGGCCCGCAAGAGAATCCGGGACAACCCGGGCCAGTACATGAACCATCTCTTCGGCGAGCGGGAAGTCGGCGGGACGTCGGTCTTTCTCCTCTCTCCGATCCCGTTCGAGAAATTCGGCTTCAAGCCCGACTACGATCAGGAGGCGATGCCTCTGCTCACCCACCAGGCCCTTTCCAAGATCCCGGACATCACCAGTCTCGGGTTCGTCCTGCTGGGCGGAATCTACTGGATCACCAACCGACGCAACGACGTCGCCGCAGTCGAGCGTGAAGAGAAACGCCATCGTGAGCCGCGGGACGAAGGAGGTGCAGAATGACATTCCGAGCCCCCAGAATCACTTTCTGGCGCGTGGTGCTCGTCCTCATCCTCGCAGCCGGCGCCTGGGCCACCTGGATCCGCTTCACCCAGGGGCTGGGCGGTGCGACTCACCTCAGCGACGACTTTCCCTGGGGTATCTGGGTCGGCTTCGACGTCCTCTGCGGCGTGATGCTGGCCGCCGGCGGTTTCACCCTGATGGCATTCGTGCACATCTTTCACGCCGAACGATTCAAGCCGGTCTCACGACCTGCGCTGCTCACTGCATACCTCGGATATCTGCTGGTCTGCGCGGCGCTGATGTTCGATCTCGGCAAGCCATGGAACATCTGGCATCCGCTGGTGATGTGGAATCCCCATTCGGTGATGTTCGAGGTCGGCTGGTGTGTGATGCTCTACACCACGGTCCTGACGCTGGAGTTCCTGCCAGTGGTGTTCGAGCGTTTCCGGATGGAGCGGCCGCTGCGGATCATCCATGCGATCTCGCTTCCGATCGTCATCCTCGGCGTCCTTCTTTCGACTCTCCATCAGTCGTCTCTCGGAAGCCTCTACCTGATCATGGCCGGCAAACTCCACCCGCTGTGGTACAGCAGCCTTCTGCCGGTGTTCTTCTTCATCTCCGCGATCGCGGTCGGAATCGCGATGACCATCTTCGAGTCGACCATGTCCGCGCGACACTTCGGGCATCAGCTGCAGCCGTCGATTCTCGCCAGGCTCGGGAAGATCCTGACCGTGGTTCTGATCCTCTACGCGGTGATGCGCTTCCAGAGCCTCTATCGGAGAGACGCACTGAAGTACATCTTCGACGGCTCTTACGAAGCGAATCTCTTCCTCCTCGAGATCGCGACCGCGTTGATCATTCCGATCATCCTTCTTCTCATCCCGAAGTTCCGTGAGAATCCGAAGGGTCTCTATCTGATCTCCATCCTCGTGGTGTTCGGGTTCGTCATCAACCGGCTGAACATCAGTATCACCGGAATGGAAGGCGCAGCCGGGGTGACCTACGTCCCGAAGTGGCCGGAGGTCGCGATCACGATGAGCATCGTCGCGGTCGGCGTCACTCTTTTCGCCCTCGCAGTGAAGTACCTTCCGATCTTCTCGCATGAAGTCGGAACGGTGGAAGAGGAACCGATGGTCGCCGGAGAACCGGCGGTCGCGCAGTAGGGGAGAGCCACGTGCGGAAGCGAATGTCAGCGTTCAACCGGATTCGCCGGAGTGTCGGCGGGAAGCTTTTCTTCATGCTTCTCGCCACGCTTCTGCTGGTGATCTCGACGCTCGGCTTCCTCACCATCCGCCTCCACCGTCGTGACCTCGAATCGGCGACGCTCCAGAGCGCCGGCCGGGTCAGCGACGTGCTTCACCGCAGCACGACGTACTACATGCTGCGGAACGATCGCGACGGGCTTTATCACATCATCCGGACCATGGCCGACGAACCGGGCATGGTCCGGGTGCGGATCTTCAACCGGGAAGGAAAGATCAGCTTCTCCAGTCACCCCTCTGAAGTGGACCGCTACGTCGACAAGAGTGCCGAAGCCTGCTATGGCTGTCACGCTCAATCCCAACCGCTGACTCACCTGACCCGCCCGGACCGCTTCCGCATCTACCAGGCGGGCGGTGAACGGGTGCTCGGAATCATCAATCCCATCTACAACCAGCCGAGCTGCTGGAATGCCGCATGCCACGCCCACTCGCCGGACCAGAAAGTACTCGGCGTACTCGACACGAATCTCTCTCTCGCTTCTGCAGATGCGAATCTCGCCAGCAGCTTTCACCGGCTTTTCCTCTACAGTCTCCTCGGCGCTCTCGCGGTCGCGATCTTCATCGGCCTCTTCGTGTGGGGTGTGGTCCATCGCCCCGTTCGCGCACTACGCAGAGCGACGGACCGGCTCGGCGGCGGCCAGCTCGGAGTCCAGATTCACGTCTCGTCGAGCGACGAGCTCGGTGAGCTCTCACTCTCGTTCAACCAGATGAGCCGGCAGCTGGCCGAAGCCCACGAGGAGAGCACCGCGTGGGCACGCACGCTCGAGGACCGGGTGGAAGAGAAGAGCAACGAGCTGAAGTCGATACACGCTCAGATGCTGCAGGCGGAGAAGCTCGCCTCACTCGGAAAGATGGCCGCAGTCGTGGCCCATGAGATCAACAACCCCCTCTCGGGCATTCTCACCTACGCGAAACTGATCCGGAAATGGATCGACCGGGGAGAGCGGATCGAGGATCGACGGACCGACATGAGCGAATCGCTCCAGCTGATCGAGAGCGAGAGCCGCCGCTGCGGGGAGATCGTGAGGAACCTCCTCACCTTTGCCCGTACCTCGCCCATGAACCTCCAGCACGTGGAGGTGAATCCGGTGGTGCGCCGCTGCATGCAGCTCGTGGCCCACAAGCTGGAGCTGGCGAACATCACCGCCACTCTCGATCTGAGTGACGACCTTCCGACCGTTCACGGCGATCCGTCTCAGATCGAGCAGGTTCTCCTGGCTCTGGTGATCAATGCGATCGACGCGATGGACCAGGAGGGTGCGCTGCGGATCGCGACGTCATCCCGAAGCGAGCCGCACGAGGTCGCGCTGGTGGTCGAAGACAACGGCTGCGGCATTCCCGACGACGTTCTCCCGAATCTTTTCGAGCCGTTCGTCACGACGAAAGGCGACGGACATGGAGTCGGACTGGGGCTCGCAATCAGTAAACGAATCGTCGAAAGACACGGCGGAAGGATCGAAGTCGACTCGTCTCCCGGAAGAGGGACGAAGTTCACGGTGATCTTCCCGGCCGAAGTCGCAGCAACCGATCCCGTCCCCGAGTCGTGCGCGGTTTGAGACCAAGGAGGATCCCGTGAGCCAATCGAAAGGAAGCATACTGATCGTCGACGACGAGCTGAGTGTCCGCGATTCACTCGGACGCTGGTTCCGTGACGAGGATTACGAGGTCGGATCGGCCGAAGACGCGAACGCCGCACTGACCCGTCTCGCGGAGCGGCGCTGGGACGTGGCGCTGGTCGACATCAAGATGCGCGGCACCGATGGGATCGAGCTCCAGCGACGGATCCACGAGATCGACCCGGATCTTTCGGTGATCATCATGACCGGCTACGCCTCGGTGGACACCGCCGTCACCGCATTGAAGAACGGCGCGTTCGACTACGTGACCAAACCGCTCGACCCCGACGACATCACTCACATCGTCCGGAACGCTCTGAACCTGCGACACGCACAAGCCGAGAATCTCCGGATGCGCGACACCATCGCCAGCAGCGTTCTTCCTTCCGAGCTCGTGGGACAGAGTCCCCCCATGCGCAAGGTGCTCGACTCGATCGAAACGGTCGGCCCCACGGATGCAACCGTGCTGATCACCGGCGAGAGTGGCACCGGGAAAGAGCTCGTCGCGCGCGCAGTCCATGCTGCGAGTCCCCGGAGATTCCACCCTCTCGTTGCCATCCATTGCGGCGCACTCACTGAGACGCTTCTCGAGAGCGAGCTTTTCGGTCACGAGAAAGGGGCCTTCACCGGCGCGCAGTACCGGAAGAAGGGAAAATTCGAGGTCGCCGAAGGGGGAACGGTCTTTCTCGACGAGATCGGGGACATCTCCCTGAAGACCCAGACGGATCTGCTGCGCGTCCTCCAGGAGCGCGAGGTGACGAGAGTCGGAGGTCACCAGGCGATCAAAGTCGATTTCCGCTGTGTCGCCGCGACGAACAAGAACCTCGAGACGTTGATCGAGGAAGGGAAGTTCCGTCCGGACCTCTTCTACCGGCTGAACGTCTTCCGGGTGGAGCTCCCGCCTCTCCGCGAACGGAAGCAGGACATTCCGCTCCTCACCGCGCACTTCATCCGCAAGTTTGCGATGTCGATGAACAAGAAGGTCTCAGGGATCACCCCTGCTGCAATGGAGTTGCTGCAGCGCTGCGACTGGCCCGGCAACATCCGGGAGCTCGAGAATGCCGTCGAGCGAGCCATGGTCGTGGCCACAGCGTCAGAGCTGAGGGAGAACGACTTCGCGGTCCGTCCGAATGGAGACGGCCACGAGAGCGAGATCAAGAAGCTGGAGGACATCGAGCGTGCCTACATCCTCCAGGTCGTGGAGGAGTGCGGAGGGAATCAGACCAGGGCGGCGGAGATTCTCGCCATCGACCGGGTGACGCTGCACAACAAGCTCAAGAAGTACGGCTGGTCTCGGCAGACTGCGCACGCACGATGAAAACGATCCGCCTCGTCAGGATCGGCTCGCCCGATCCTCCGCTGGTGGACGCGATCCGTTTTCCGATGTTCCAGGAGCTCGGATACAGCGCCCGCATCGACGAATCTCCGCTCGATCCGTCGGGAACTCTGCATCCCGAGCGGCAGCAGTTCCATTCATCGGAGCTGATCGAGAAGCTGGCTGCCAGGAAGAACGGACGCGAGCTCGTTCTCGGAGTCACTCCCCTCGACCTCTACATCCCGATTCTCACGTTCGTCTTCGGTGAGGCCCAGCTCGGAGGGGTCGCCGGAGTCGTCTCTTATCACCGTCTCCGGCAGACGTTCTACGGGCTCGAAGAAGAGCTGCCCCTCCTTACCGGTCGCCTCCTGAAGGAAGCGATCCACGAGACCGGACACATGCTCGGTCTCAGGCACTGCGACGATTACCGTTGCGTGATGGCATCTGCGCATTCGGTCGAGCTGATCGACGTCAAAGAACCGAGGTTCTGTCCCGCCTGCCGCGACGCGGCGAGGTTGCAGCCGATGAGAGGATGGCCGTGAGGCCGTCGCCGATTCTCGACGCGGATCGGAGGACTCTGCCCCAGGGAGAGATGTCGCTATGGGGTGCGGATCCTCAGATCCGCCGCGGCGATCACGTTCAGAGCGGATCGAGAGGATCCTTGTGGCTCGAGCGAAGCCTTCGTCCGACCGGGTACGGTCGAGACACCTGCACTCCAAAGAGAGATGTAGCTGTGGGGTGCGGATCCTCAGATCCGCCGCGGCGATCACGTTCGGAACAGATCGAGAGGACTCATGTGGCTGAAAGCGAAGCCTTCGTCCGACGGGTACGGTCGAGACACCTGCACTCCAAAGAGAGATGTAGCTGTGGGGTGCGGATCCTCAGATCCGCCGCGGCGATCACGTTCAGAGCGGATCGAGAGGATCCTTGTGGCTCGAGCGAAGCCTTCGTCCGACCGGTACGGTCGAGACACCTTCGGATCCCGCTGAAAGGATTCGCATTCCTCCCCGCTGCTCTGCTCCTTCGCTGAGTTTGCGCCGCATTCCGCCGCAGCAGGTGCGGCGGCAGCGGCCTCACGCGACCATGCGCAGTGAGCCGAGCAGAATCACCAGCTCCGACTGGCGACTGGTGCCGGTCTTCTGAAAGATTCTCTTGAGCTGGCAGCGGACGGTGTTCATGGTGACTCCCAGCTGGTGTGCGATGTCGTCCAGCGTCGAACCTCCGAGGAGGCGGCTGGCGAGCTCCGTCTCACGGGGGGTGAGCGAATAGAGCGCTCGCAGACGTTGCGGCCTGAGCTCCACCGGCGCATCGGGATCCATGATGAAAAGTGCGACCGCGGCTCGGAACGAGCCGTGAAACGAGGCCTGATCGTTCAACGGGCAAACCACCACGGTGTAGGGGCGTGAGCCCGAAGCGCGATCGATGGTCAGCACGGCGTCGTCACCGGATGGCCTGGAGCGCGGTGCGAGCGCCTCTCTGACGAACTCGTCGAACGCGCAACGGGTGCGCCGGTCGGTCGGGTGAATCGACCCTTCGCTGAGCGAGAGCCCATCGCGGCGATCCACGATCGCGCTCGCGGCCCTGTTCATCGAGAGCACGCGCCGGCCGCCGTCGAGAATCACCACGCCGAACGCGAGATGATCGATGGCTCCGGCAGCGAGGCGTCGGGATCTCCAGAGTGCGACCAGCCGCCGCCGGAGCACCATGTGATGGGCACTCGTCGACGTAATCCGATGAAAAGATTCGAGCTTGCGCGACATCTCGGCCTCCGACGGGAGCGTCTCGATGACTGCTCCCGTCGGTTGGACGGACGAACGCCGGAAATTTCCATTCCCCCTCAGGGGAACTGCGAATTCGAGCAACCCGGAACGTCACTCTGCAGCGTCGGACCGTCGCTCTCGGGGAGGAGATCGGGGTCGTCCGGAACAGGCTTCACGCTCAACGAGTAGTTCAGCTTCCAGTGACCGCTGCCGTACGTCGATCCGTTCTCCAGGCTGAAGTCGAGACGCTGCCCCCGGGGCGTCAGAATCAGCCTCTTCGCCGGATCGGTCGACCCGTCGGTGACCAGGAGAACGGCCTCGTCGTTCTCGCACTGGAGATAGACCTCTTTCCCGACCGGGCGAAGGTAGGACGGCCGCCCCGGGTGGTGGTCCCACACCACCTTTCCCTGCTGCGGATAGGGCGTTGCAGTCAATGATCCGCCGGGATAATCGAACCACGCCTGTATCACGTCCCACGCCGTCGTGTCGGACGCGTACACTCCCGCATTGATCTCGCTCATCATCGTTTCGGTGATCTGGACGAGGCTCGGAACGAGATCACTGAACGATCCCGCCGCCTGCGGCTTCGTTGTCGTGGCACCAGCGAAAGCGAGTCCGCGATGGGTCAGTGGAAGAGTGTACTTTCCTCCAGTCGGCGTGGTGCCCGGGAAGATCTGCTGCACGCTTTGCGGATCGACGAGATCTTCGTCGATGATCATGCGTGCCTTGTGGTTCGGATCTTCCCCGGACGGTTCTTTCAGGAACACTGCCCGGACCGGTTCGCCGTCGAGAACGTGACAGACCATTCCGAAAAACCGAATGCGAAACTGCATGGCTCCTCCTCCTTCGGGATCAAGGAATTCGCGGACCCTTTTCCTGCGGTATCTGCGTGGGGTCAGTTTAGCAGTTCTTCGGAACCGCCCATCAGGTAGAGCGCCGCCCACTCGCGAAGAGGTCGCAAGCTTCCGTCGCTCGCCCGTGCCGCGTCGATCTGCACGCCGCGGAGAGCGGCGATGGGCGTCTCCCCGCGGGTCAGCCGCCGGTGAAAACGCGAGAGGAGCTCCGCCGCGCCAGCGTCTTCGATCTTCCAGCGTGAGGCCACAACCCGAGTCGCACCGGCGGCGAGGAACGCCGCGCCGACGCTGTCGATCCCGTTCCGCCCGAGACTCTTCCCGGAATCGCACGCGCCGAGGACCACCAGAGCGGTGGCGGGGAGCCTCAGCGATGCGATCTCCGCAGCCTCGAGGCGCGTCGCGGCGCCGTGCGGACCGGAGAGAAGAAGGCTCGACCTCCGCGGGTGAGCCGGATCGGCCTCTCCGTGTCCTGCGAAATGGACCAGGGCAGCAGTGGGGAGCATCGCCAGCACCCGTTCTCGCGTCGCGTCGTCGCCGCGCAGCGTCACCGCATTCGGATAGAGCGCTGCGAGCCGGTCCACCTCTGCCTCCGCCCCGGAAAGCGCGGCGTACCGCGGATCTCTCGACTGCGGATCGACCAGCAGGGCGATCCCGTCGTGGCGCACTTTGCGCTTGATTTTCTGAGATGCCTCGAGGGCAATGCTGGCACACGGGGGTTCGATCAGCTGGAACTTCTCGACGAGCAGCTTCCCATCGGCCGGATCGATCAGGGCAGCGAAGGGAATCTTCCGGAAATGCGCATCCGCGACGATCGCGAGAGACCTGACCCCGGCGAGACTTTGCGTCGCCGGGGCGATCAGCTCGGAGAAAAGTGATTCTGCCGCCTCGCGGGAACGGTTCGGCTCCTCGCTCAGCAACGCGCCGGCTCGCGACGAGAGATCCTGCCGCCCGACCGGCCGTCGCCAGGTGATCGATGACCCGCGACGGACGAGAGTCACTGCGACGCTGTCCGGAAGTGACGAGAGCTCGAGCAATGCCGCGTCCGCCGACAACGCGGTCTCCAGATCGTGGAGCGACGCCGGTGTCGCGGCGATCGCATCTCCTTTCGATGCGTCGATGAAGTCGCGGGAAAGGCGGCGCTCCGCCAGGGAAAACGCTCGATCATCCTCTCTCCGTTCGACGGCGAGATCGATCGCCGCGTCGAAGAGTCCGTCCCATGTAGTGTCGAGCGAGGCGCGGTTCGTGAGATCCGAGACCTTTCCTCGTTCCTCCTCCGCCAGCCGGAGACCCTGGTCGAGATCGCTCTGCGCCTTCTCGAACGCTCCTCCCTTCCGCTCCAGCAGCCCTCGCTCGAGCAGAAGCTGAGGTACCGCGACGTCGAGATCCCGCGATGACGCGTAATCGATGGTACGGCTGATCTCCTCCGCTCCTCGCAACGGATCGCTCTCGCCGTCGATCAGCGCTTCGAGCCTCTCCCGATCCGAGACCAGTCCTTCGTGAATCGCCTGGTCCTTTTCCATCGCAATCCACCGGTCGAGCTGTGCAAGGTCCGCGCGTGCGGACGCCGCATCGCCCCTCTCCAGATAGGCCATCGCGCGCCACAGGAGCGCATGGTGGTTCGGAAGCGGATTCTCCGCGTCGCCCTGCTCCACCAGAAGAGATGCCACCGACGTCACTCCGGCCCAGTCGTCGCGCTCGGCGAGCGTCCTGCTCAGAGCGTCGAGGCAGACGTTCGACCGGAACACGTTGCCCTGCCGCGCGAGCGACTCCAGTGCTTCGCGCCGGTAGGTCCACGCCAGCGCCGGCTCGGCGAGATGCTCGTGGTAGTCCGCGAGGAATACGTCGAACGATGCACGCAGATCGTTTTCCGATTGACGGCTGGCGAGATCGCGTCCGGCGGTCAGGATCTCCAGCGCGTCGTCCGCTTCTCCCATCACCCAATGTGAAAGCCCTCTCTCCCATGCGATCTGGGCCGCAAGCGCGTCGTACCCTTTCGACTCGAGCGGCTCCGCCGCCAGCTGGTCGAGAAGGTCCGCGCACTCTCTGATCCTCGTCTGAGCGTACAGGGTGCTGCCGACGTAGTAGCGCGCGACGAGGGCCATGGGGCTGCCGCCACGGCGGAGGAGACTCTCCGAATCGCGCAGCATTTTCTCGGCGGCAGTCGCCTGATTACGGCTGTGGAGAATCCGCCCCTCCCGATAGAGGAACTCGCCGCGGGTGAGAGCGTCGAGCGCGTCGCCGCGACTCGAGTCGATCGCCGCCACCGCATCGCGCAGCATCGATTCCCCATTCACTTCGTGCAGGGCCTCTCCGAGCTCGCGCGCGATGGTCAGTTGCCTCGCGGCGCCCGTCGCATCTCCCTTCTGCCGGGCATCAGCCCACGCGCCGAGGTACACCGCCTCTCCCCACCGGCGCGCTTCCTCGGGGAATTCGGCGACGATTCGGCTCACCTGCTTCGAATTCCCTCCCACCGCAGCCGACTCGAGCTCTGGAATCGATTCCTTCCATCGCTTCGATTCGCTCTGGAACGACAGCTTCCGGACGTGTGCCTCCGCCTCCGCAGCCCACCCCGACGACGAATCGAGCTCGAGAAAGTGCTGCCACGCTTCGCGAGCCTGTACGAGCAGGCCCATCTCCTCCAGAGCGAGCGCACGGTTGAACACTGCCGGCGCCATGTTCGGCTCGATCCTCAGGGCCTGGTCCGCCGCGGCGAGCGCCTTCACCGCCAGTGACGGGTCTCGCAGCTTCTCGCCTGCCGCCAGCCTCGCTGCGGAAAGATCGTTCCACGCCGACGCATCGTCAGGATGCTTCCGAACTTCACTCTCCAGAAGATCGATCGCCCGCTGCGGGTCGCCCGTCAGCAGCATCGCGACCGCCCGCTCGCGTGCGGACGCCGAATTCTCTTCCAGTACATCTCCCGCGGATCCTTCCAGCTTCAGCCACTTAGGATTCCGGCTCTGCTCGTCGGTCGCCCCGCGGGTCACCACTGGAGGTGGCCGGTACGCGAAATCCGCATCCAGACGTCCTGTGGTGACTCGGTTGGGGAGATCATTCGCCGACGCGACCAGCGTGTCGAACGGCGAGGCGACTCGTGTACGGAGTACCAGCGCCGCCGCGGCGATCAGGAGGAGCATCGCCGCGATCGCGGCGACCCAGCGGAGGGATACGCCGGACTCCTTCCTCAACTGGACCACTGTCCCGGTTTCGCCGCCCGTCGCATCTCTCTCTTCGACGAAGCGCGCGGTCGCCTCGAACAGCTCGTAGCACCCGCGGCACCCGGCGAGATGCTCGACTACGTCGCGTCGCTCTTGCCCGTCGAGGCGCCCTTCCGCAAATGCGGCCAGCGTTCCGGCTGGCGGATGACTTCCTGAGGTCATCGCCTGACTCCTTCCGCCCGCTCAGTCACGATCCAGTCCCCTTCGGTCGTTGGACGGATGCAGCGGGGAAATTTCCTCCGCCGGCCGAAAGTCGACTTCGAATCCATCACATCCATGTTCCAGAATTTCCCGGACCTCTTCCGCCGAATGTCCGCCCCCCTCCAGGGCTCTCCGCAAAGTCGCGATCAGTGATTCCACTCTCCGGTAGAGACGGCGTTGATCGAGCCCGAGGACCGTCGCAATGGTGACGATCTTGAGGCCGCTCGCGAAACGCATCCGGAGGATCAGCTGATCCTCCTCGTCCAGTGACTGGAGCGCGGCGCTCACCGTGGTGCTGAGCCTCGCCGCACGCTCACGTCTCTCCCGTTCGATCAGCGGCGCGTCGGCCCCCTCCGCCCCGACGGCCTTCTCCAGTGCCGGCTCGGGATCGGGCTCTGCGCGAGGCCGCCGCCACCGGGCCGGAAGGCCGGCATGGATCGTCTCGACCTCCTCCGGGGTGAGGGAAGGATCCCTCTGGATCAGATGGTCGCGCGCTTCGGGAAAGGACCATCCGTCCCTCCAGATCAACCTCTCCAGAGTCACAGCCGCTTCACCCATCCTGGTCGCTTCGGTCGAGGGGCGCCACCGTCCCCACTGCTGATCTCGATAGTCGTAGAAAGCCCGCTGGATGGTGACGAAGAGAAAGGTCTCCAGAGAGCTCTTCCCTTCGAACGAGCGGAGAGCGCGGTAATCGTCGTCGATCAGCTTCAGGCGCAGATTCGAGAGGAACTCTTCCGTCTCGTCAGGGGAGGCACGGTGACGCACGCAGATCGAGCGCGCCAGGCGCTCGATGCGGGGAAGGTTCTTCAGAAACAGCTCTTCGGGAGTCATCGGCTCGCGGTATCAGCAGTCGGTGCGGACGCCTCGATTGTATCAGTCTGCCCGGAGCCGGGGCCGAGTGTGGTGCGATGGTCGCGATCGCACGCGATCAGGGAGACTCCCAGGCAGACACAATGCTGCGGCTCTCTTCGCTCGCGTGCGGGGGAAACGCACCACACTCGTGCCGGACGGTCTGCCGCGGATCACTTCGCGCCGACGATCCTGCGGATCAGTGCCGGGTCGTCCGGAAGGAGTCCCGCCGCCGGAAGACGCGGGGTCAGCGTCCGCCAGCCGGGCTCCATCGCGAACGCCTTCGCGAAGAGCGGCATCGCTTCGTCGACGCGGTTCATGTTCACCAGCGCCGCCGCGTGCCAGTAGATCATCTCCGCGTAACGGCTCTGCGGGATCCCGGGCGTCGTCGCCGCGATCTGTTCCGCAGTCGAGTACTCGCGGAGAGCGCCCGCGTTGTCGCCGTGCTCCGTCGCGAGATCGCCGGCGTTCATGTGATTGTAGGCACGCTGCAGCGCGACCAGCCGCCGCAGTTCGGGAAGCGGCTCGGGAGCATCGTCGACCCGGAGGTTGAAAATCTGATCCTCCCACGGCTTTCCGGACGACTGCGCCTTCACCACGATCAGTGCGGCCGACTGCTTCCCGCGGATGTCGCCTCCGACCGCCTGTGCGGCATCGAGCGCGGCGAGCATCCGGTCGGCAAGGTCGCCCTTCGTCTCGCGGAACGCCTTTTCCATCGCCGGCCAGATCCGGTCGTTCGACATGAGGTTCGCCTGAACCGAAAAGTCCTTCCCGACGGAAATCGTCCCTCCTCCGGTGCCGCAGTCGAAGTGAACGCTCTCCGTCTTCTCTCCTCCCGCAATCCCTCCAGCGGCCTGAATGTTCTTCGAGCCGGTGAACGTCGCAACGTTTCCCGCGGTGTCGATCATCGCCACCTGACGGACCTGGCACGACCGGTCCGACTGGAGGAGGCCGCGGAGAGCGTCGGGCGCGCTTTTTCCGGTGCGCATCATCTCCAGCCCGAGCTTTCCATACGAAGGATCGACGAAGCTCTGCGTCGCGATCGCGCCGACTCCGGCTTCCGCCCACGGGACGATCTGTCCCACCGCGAACCAGTGCGACTGCACCGCGACGCCCATCTCGCCGCTCGTCGCGTCGCGCGCGACGATGGAGAAGGTGTGCACCGGACGCTTCTGGGCGAACAGCGGCGTGACCATCAGGATCGGGAGTATCCAGAGAAGCTGTTTCATCGGAAGTTCACCTCCGCGACAAGCATATGCGTTGTGGCCGAGCTTTCAAGTCGTGGTAATGACCTGCACGATCTTCCCGCGCATCGGCCTGCTGACCGCTTCCGAATTCGAATTGACGTGGAGCTTGTCGTAGATCGACCGGATGTGGTTCCGCAGCTTGTTGATGCTCACACCCATCTCGTCCGTCGGGTGCCGGGTAGCTCGCGCTACTCACCTGTTTCGTCGCCATTCGTCACCAAGGGTACCGTTTTGCCCCGCTGCGGGAACTCCCCGGGTAGAAGGGATCGGGTCCGCCCCGATTCGACGACTCCGAACGAAAAGGAAGTGAGTGATGTCGAGAATCCGTTCGCTTCGCCTCATTGCACGCTGGGCTCCTCTGTTGTTTCTGGCGATCAATGCGACACCGCTCCTTGCGGTGTGGCCAATTCCTCCGTACCAGATCTATCCCTGTGATTCGGCTACGGTCGAACCACCCCCCGGCAACGCTAGCTGCTACATGTGCTCCGCGTATGAAAAGCGCGCGGCGTTCCAGATGAAGCGGGCCAATCCGACGTGCAACCCCGACTCGAGCGGCCTTTGTTCGAACTTCAACATGTGGTGCGATTCGGATCCGACCCTGGAATCGGCACCGACCTATCAGTTCGTTCCCGCCGCCGATGGGACTCTGCGGATTCGATTCTTCGCGAGCTACACGTTTCCCTGCAATTATTGTCAATTCTGGGATGACGGCTTCGGGACAACCTGCGGGTGGTCCGTCTGGCCGATGCGGGACGACTCATACAACATCGCGCTATCACTGAGAAAGAACGGCTCGCCAGTGTTCACGAGTACTCAACCGGCACTCTTCGAACGAGGCCTCTGGATGCCTGAAACAGCCGCGGCGTGCGATGGCTCGAGCGCCACATTCACCGTACGCCTGATCAACACCGGATGATCCAGCGCGAGTCGAAGCTCGTGGTCGTGGTGCGTGTGGTGGGAGAGGAATCCGTGGAGGCAAGATACCCTGAGATGGTCTCGGTGAGGACGGTCTCGCCGGTGTTCCACGTACGAGTACGCCCTCGCCTCCTGGCCGCGGTTCGTCACGAAAATCCGTGGAGCCACGCCTCCGACGCCGACGCGAACCTCGACCGCCGGGGACGCCTTCTCCAGACCGTCGTGACGACCGGCGCCTCGTCATCGCTCACTACCTCGTTCGACGACTACGACGTCTACGGCACCGCGCGATCCACGCTCGATCCGAACGGAGTCGAGACCCGTCGCACACTCGACGCTCGCGGCCGCGTCACCGAGATCCGCTCGGTTCAGTCCGCCGGAGATGCGGCCGAACGGGCCGACTACGTCACGGGCTTCTCGTACGATGGTCGCGACCGGCTCACGCAAACCACTCTCCCCCTCGGCAACGCCACCGTGAGCTCATGGGAAGACGGCACGAACCGGCTCCTCGGCGTGACGCGTCTCGACGCGAGCGGCAACCAGCACGAGCGCGTCGTCTACACCCTCAACACGATCGGGCGGAAGACTCATGAATCGTACGAGGAATGCTCCACCCCCGCAGCGAGCTGCGGCAGCTGGGTGTCGAAACGAAGCGATACGTTCGGCTACGACGCCGAGGGACGTCTCGTGACCGTGACGCATCCGGACGCGAGCAGCATCGCCTACACGTACGACACGCGCGGAAATCTCCTCACCGTTCGTGACGAGCGACACGCCTCCGCGAATACGATCTACGTCTTCGACGCCCTCAACCGCCTCACGAGCGTATAGGCTTTTTCTCGAAGTTCCGGGGCCAGGAGGCTGCGGCTGCCATCTTTGCGGCGCCGCGGGGAGATCGCTATCACTTCCGGTCAGTTGCCGTGCCGTTTTACGCTTCAACAGCGGTCATTCTCGCGATAACAGTGTTCTACTCGATACGACTGTGGGGACGCACGCGCCTGGGAACGTGCCTGGTTGTCGCGGTGGCTATTCTGTTGTGGTTCGCTCTTGCGGGTTGCGCTGGAGTCATCGAGATGATCGGATACCAACGGCCGTTCATCTGAGAAGACCGATCAGTGCAATCGCATTGCGGCGCGGGAAACCGCCGTTCTCACTTTCCGGCAGCTTTGAGGAAGGTGTCGATGGTGCGAAGCAGAGTCGCCTGCTGCTGAGGGTGGGAGCTCTTCGACGCGCTCGACGCGGCGGAGCACGCGGCGGCTGGCTTTCGGTCCGAGGCGAGCCTCCTTCATGCCGAGGAGCTCGTCGGCTGAGATCTCGAGTGCTTCGGCGATGCGGGCAATTTCACCTCACCCAAGAACAGGGTCAAACCTTCGCTCGTCGGTCGGCCATCATAAACCTTTGCCACGGCGCCACTTAGAAGTGGAAAGAAGAGGGTCACGACTTCGCTTGTCGGTTAAGTTCGTCGGAGGAGCCTTGAATGGTGAGGTAAGCGATGGCTCAAATCGCACCGAACTGCCGCACGGGCCCAAAACGCGCGCGATATGCTGTGGTTCTCGTGCAAGTACCAGGATTTCGTTCGATCTCGGACAGTGCTAAGCCACGCCGGAACGGATCGGTTTCTGGTTTTCGGGGAGCTCGGTTCGCGTCAGAACGGCGGCGGGCCCGGCGAGTCGCGGACAACGTCTGCCACCGGGAGCATCGGCCAGATCGGGACGGGCCGCTCGGGGGATTCGGGAACTCCGGCCTGGAGCGACGCGAGGCACTGGTTGGCGAGAACGCGGAGGAGAGGATCATTCGCGAGCTCGCGCTCGCAACGCGAGATCAGGTTCGAGACGTGGGCGGTGCTTCCGAGGCGGAGAGTCGCCGCGATCGGGCGGAGCTGCTCCGCGTTTTCGTAGCGCCCGAGCTAGTGTAGTGTTTCATTCAGTTATTGACTTTTGCATGGCGAAACGGGCTCGCCCAACCTTCTCGATGATCTCCTCCGAGCGAGCGCACCAAACGAAGGGCCAAGGGGCTTCGTTATGCGCATCGATATAGCTGAGAATCGCTGCAACCAGCTGATCTACGGAATGGAAGGCGCCTCGGCGAATTCTCTTGTCCGTCAAATCTCGGAAGAATCGCTCGACCAGATTGAGCCAGGAACTGCTCGTCGGAGTGAAGTGCATGTGAAAGCGAGGATTCCGGTCCAACCATCGCCGGACCTTCGGGTGCTTGTGAGTCGCGTAGTTGTCTGCGATCAAGTGAACGTCGAGTTCCGCCGGGACCTCAGCGTCGATCTTCTTGAGAAACCGGATCCATTCCTGGTGGCGATGACGTGGCATGCATTCGGCGATGACCCGACCTTCGAGGGTATCCAAGGCGGCGAACAAAGTCGTCGTGCCATTCCGTTTGTAGTCGTGAGTCATCGTCCCGCATCGTCCACGCTTGATCGGAAGACCCGGTTGCGTGCGGTCGAGCGCCTGAATCTGCGACTTCTCGTCAGCGCAGAGGACGATCGCGTGGTCGGGAGGGTTGAGATAGAGTCCCACCACATCCGTGAGCTTCTCCACAAATTTCGGATCGTTGCTGAGCTTGAATGTTCTGACCCGGTGAGGTTGAAGCCCGTGCGCACGCCAGACCCTGTGTACGAAAACATGATCAACTCCCAGCCTTGCCGCCAACGTTCGGGTCGTCCAGTGCGTGGCGTTTTCCGGGACTGTCTGCGTGGTCAACCGGATCACCTCGAGTTCGATCCTCGCCCGATTCTGTCTCGGCCGTCCCGGACGCGTCGCATCCTTAAGGATCGCGGGGATGCCCCCTCGGGCATACCGCTCACGCCAGAGTCCCACCGTCGCTCGAGAGGTCTTGACCCGGGCGGCGATTACAGCATTCTCCAGCCCTTTTGCAGCGAGCAGTATGATCCTTGCGCGCAGCACAACCCGGACCTCGGTCCGTCGGCCCCGCGCCAGGCGTTCCAGTGCAGCAGTGGCTTCAGCATCCAACTCAATTTTCGGTGCGACGCGCATGACTTATTGTCGCGCATTCCGCGTCATAAGTCTAGTTATTTCTGTAACACTACACTAGGCGGTCAGCATTTGCGCCGCGCCGCCGCGACCGTGGCGGATGTCGCGCTGATCGATGTCGAACACCGAGGCGACCGTGTCGACGACTTTGCCGAGCTTCGCGCGACCGACCGTGCGCTGCGTCTTCGGATGCTCATCGCTCCGCGGTTTCGCTTCGACGATCGCGCGCATTTTCTCGCCCCACGGCTCGCTGCCCAGGTAGATCTGGTTCACGAGCTTGTCCCAGAGGCGGGTTTGGTCGTGGAGCTTCTCGTAGACGAACGCGCGGTAGTTCTCCTGCGTTTCGTCTCGAGTCGCACCGCGGCGGAGCATCCAGTCGAGGCAGAGCCACTCGGGCGCGGGCTCGAAACCTTCCATTGCGCGGTAGCTCGACCAGCGGTACTGCTCCGGCAGTTCGACCATCTTCGCACGAACGGGATTCAGCACGACGTACCGCATTACTTCCGCGAGGTACGTCTCCTTCTCGATCAGAAAGCTGCTGAACCGTCCCTGCAGGAGGTGCCGACGCGCTTGTACCGGCGGTTGTACCACAGCGCATATGTGCCGTTGTAGAATCGGTACGCTCCGACGGATGCGGAGTCGCGTCATCAGTCGAGCGTGGTGTGGCGGTGAGTCTGCCAACATCCACGAATGAAGAGACGAGGGAAGCATTTGTGACTCAGCGGCTTAGGCGAGTCCACAGAGAAGCGAAGGTCTGATCCCATTCTTGCCGCTTGACTCCATTCTTGCCGCTCAGGACCCCATTCTTGCCACTCACATTCTTCCCGACCCCATTCCGAGAATGGCAGCTCACACCAAACAATAGCAGCTCGTACCAAGTGTTCGTGGTTGCCCCATCGCTCTACGGGCACAATACTTTTGTTGAGGTGATCGAGGTCGCACCTCGCAACAGATTCGATCTGTTCCTCGGTCCCGCGCCCGCGTTCCCGTACGGACTCACAAGACCCATGTCTTGGGACGACGGCAGCCCGTCGTCACGACTGCTTTGACTCGATCACGACATTCGATTCCATGATCCCACCCGTGCTGGTGGCCTGGAGCGACCCCCTGGTAGCGGAGGGCAATATGACGCGGCATTCGATTAGTATCTCCCTGGTGATCATTCTGCTCGCGCTCGCCGCCGCTACGAGCGTTCGAGCGACCTGTGGTGAAACAACCTTGCTGATGCGAACGGAGATCTGCGTCACGTATCACACGACCGGTGAAACGAACTGCCACTTCGAGTACGAGTGGATCGTGGTCGGTTACTGTGACGTCTCCGCTCCATACTATCCACCGGGTGGTGGTGGCGGAAGCGGAACTGGTACGGTCGTAGATCCGCCTCCCCAAGTCAGCATCGTCTCCGTTTCCGACTACGATATCTACAGACCCGTCGTGAGGCTGGAGATCAGCTCAGACGTCACGTCGATGGATCTGCTCATCGGTGGATCTCTGAGGAACGGCGGACTTGCAGCAAGCACGTTGGTCGCCCTGCCGCCCGTAGACGAGTTTCCGCTTGGACTCACGATGGTTTCGTTCCGCGTGCGGGATGCGCTTGGACAAACCATGACCGCCGACATGAGTGTGTCGCGGATCATGATTCAACGCTCGGGAGAAACGCTCCTCCACGCCGTCTGGACGGTTCCAAAAGTCGGCGAAGAGCCTGTTCAGGAGTATGGAGAATGGACGAATACCGTCACGGCAAATCTCGTGCATACTGTCTATGACGTCCAGACGGTACACGACCGGAACGGGGAACACCAGCATCGCTCGGCTCGACAGCGGCTGATCGCCGCTGCGCAAGGTCCGACCGCCCGGATCGAGGGAGCGACGTATAGTGTCTCTGCTCCCGACGTCGCGGACCGTTGGCAGGCCTACCCCTGCCCCGCAACGTCCTCATATGGAGGAACCGTCTGCTACGACCCGAACACGTTCGCCAGGGGCGGAGAGCCGAATGCCACTGTCTTCGTCGACGACATCGGCGTGTTCGGTCGTGCATTTCTTGTCATCACGATCCTCGACGGACATGAGGTGACCATTGCGCCGTAGATCCATCATCCCAGCGCTGCTGGTGGTGGCCGCGAACTTTCAGAGTGTGGCGGCGCCATCACAAATCGTCGCCTCCCTGGGGCGACACGAAATACGCTCGGCCCGAATCGCTTGTACGTTTGCGGATGACCTCGATTCCGAGCGGCTTGCGAGGTGCGAAGAGAGCAACTTCACGCGGCTCATGTTGCAGATCGTGATCGACGAGGCCGGTCGCGACATCGGCTGTTCCATAGCACGCGGGGATCTTCCGAGTTTTCTGGCCAAAGGGACGCTCGACGAGGCTACGATCGCACGCGCCGCGGCGGAGCAACGTATCGTTCCCGAGGCGGTACTTCGGGTTCTGAAGGGAGAAGAGCCGCGTGCTGTCTGGGAGGCAAAACTGTCTCGGGTGATGACTCTCGCTCAGTTCGAGGCGATCATTCCGGCATACGGTACGCGCGAGCAGTTGGAAGCCTATCTGGCCAAAGACTTCGTCGCGATGACCCGCGAGACTCTGGAGAAGACGGCCCGACGACGCGCTACGGTCCTGTGCGTCCGGCGCATGCTCGAGGCACGAGCGGCCGCCACCGGAATCACACCTGCGGAAGCGGCCGACGAATACGTGGATTCGCTCGTCGGCCGGCTCGGATTTCACGCGTCCGACCCACGCTTCATCCCGCCAAAAGGAAGAGAGGTGTTCTTTTGAAACGACGAATGCTATTCGTTCTGCTGATCTCGACCGCGGCCGCTTCCCTCCTCGCACAAACGCCGCCGAAGATCCACGTCACCGTGCTCGCTCATGCCACCCCGCGCGAACAGCTGACGTACTCGCAGGGCCTCGCCAGAAAGTACGTCGCAAGCTCGGGTGAGGCGAAAACCATCGCGTTCGCCGAGACCGTGCTCAACCTCGAGTACGTTCAGAGGGCCTGGCCCGACGATCGGCCGGCCGTCGCCGAATCCTACCTGCAGCTCGCGAAGTTCTACTCCACCGCCACGATGTACGAGGAGGCGCTCGAGAAGGTGCGGACCGGAAAGGCGATGTCGCCGGACGATCCCCGTTTCGGCGTCGTCGAAGCGAAGGCGCTGAGGGATCTCGGGAGGGGCGGTGAAGGCGATCGTACGATGGACGAAGTCGCAGCAAAGATCCGGGACTCCGACCTCTCGACGATACACGGGCGGGCGGTTCTTCAGGACGCGGCGCTGTACTACCAGTCACGGGGAGAGTACGGGAAGGCCGCTTCCGCGCTCCGGCGGGTTGCGCACGCGATGCCTCGAGGCGGATCCAGACTATCGATTCTCATGGCGATCGTCGAGGCAGAAGAGCACGCCCACCCGGGGGCGCCGCCGACCGACGCCGTGCGGCAGCTCAGACACGCGTACACGGAACTCCTCGGAACCAATCTTACCCCGGATGAGACCGAATACCTCTCTCAGGTCGAGGTCTTCCTTCGCGAACATTCGGATCATTGAGCAGGAGCGCGAGGGCCGAGGATCGAAGCGGACGCACGGGAATCCGATCGCGCACGGGAGGAGGGTTCTCGGACTTTGCAGGACCTCCCGACCGAGGGAACCTCGGTCCCGGACGGTCGCACCACACGCGTGGGTCGGCTGTAGCGGGGCCTCGAGGGTCAGACCTAAACAAGAAAAAACTCGGAGCGACGGTTGGAAAAGGCGCGCCGGACCGCACGAGTCGGTGAGCGATTCGACGTCGGCCGAGCTTCGCGCTCCCGGAAGGATGAGGGTCAGGAAGGATGAGGTTCAAGGATGAGGGTCACCCATTGGGCGCCCATTGGGCGCATTGTCAAGGTGGGCGGCAAAATGGGGTTCCGCGGTGTGAAAGCCGAAAGCGCGGTGACTGAGCATTCGGATCTTGTTGTTGCAGCCTTCAGCAACTGCATTCGTGAGTCGATACTCGAAGTAACGGCGGATGCCAGGCCATTTCGCCGCGACGGTTCGCGCGAAGCGAACGAGGGGTTGAATGCGGCTATGAACCGCGGACTGATACCAGCGCTTGAACCGTCGATCAGCTTGGCGGACGGACGAGGAGTCATAGATGTCCTGAAAGGATTCCTTGACCAGGTAACTGCGAAAGAGGGTGTGATTCATCCGCGCGAGCTCCGAGAGTTTCGCCTCCTCGGCATCACGCAGGTTCCAGGGGTTCTTCAGGAGGACGAACCGAGTGGATTTGAGAGCGGAGCGCTCCTCGCCGGTGGCCTTTCGCATCTCGTCCCGCCTCACCTGATCGATCGCATTCCCGAGGAGTTGGACCACGTGGAACCGATCGAAAACGACCTCGGCGTTCGGCAGTCGGTCGCGAACAGCTTTCTCGAAGGCCGCGCTCATGTCGATGCTCACCAGACGGATTCGCGCGCAGCGCTCGGGGCCGAGCAGATCGAACAGCCCGTCGAGAACCTCTGCACTTTTACCCTTCGCCGCCCAGATCATCTGCCCGGTCTCGTGGTTCGTGACCACGGTCATGAACTTCTTCGGCCGCCCCCAGCAGATCTCGTCGATGCCGATCCGGGTCAGATTCTCGAGCGCGTTCGGGTCGCGTTTTTCGGCAACCACTCGAGCGGCGATCCGTCCGGCCGTGAGCCAGCTGACCTTGAAGTACGCCGAGACCGCGGTTTGATTGGATCGCTGCAGAAACCAGGCAAGCTCGTCTTCGAACGCGCGGGTGAACATCGAACCAGGCCGTGCCCACGGAACCGCGGCCGTTCGCACCCCGCAGCGGCGGCAACGCACCCGCGGCAGATCCGCCCGCAGCATCACCCGGCATCCCCAGAGGCCGAGATGACGCCATTCGCGATGCTTCATCACCGTTCCGTCGCAGCTTTTTTTTGCGGCCGGATAGGCCGCTGGCGAGACCAGGCGGCGGCGGAGCCTGTGGGAGCGGTGGAAAACGCGGTGGGCCGGTGGAAGGCGTTTTCCACGGCTTCCACAGGCTGGTGTCCCAAGACTCGGCGTTGCCGGTGATGTGTTGATCGTCCTTTCCGTTCACGCGATCCCTGGCGTTTCGTGCGTTCGATGTCGGATCGGGTCCGCATCAGTCACCCATCAGGATCAAGACAGCCGGTGAGGGCCGTCCCTGGTCTCGTTCGAGACCCCAGAAACGCGATCGGTGCGCGGGCGTGTCCAAGAAATTCGAGTGACAGAACCTGTGGCTCACCGCGGCAAGTTGCCGCGGGTCCAACCCTGGAATGGCTCACGCCGACGTCGCGGACCGGAAGGGAAGATCCCGGCCGGGACGAGTCCAATCAGGCCCGGGGGACTTTCACCCAACCCCATTCGTGGTTTCTCGTCCCGGCCAAGCTCATGATCCGAACAGCAGCTCGGGACGGAACGGCACCCCGTCCCTCATCACGTAGAAGGCGCTCCGGCTGATCTTGTGTGCGAGAGCTTTTCGCGCGAGGATCGGGCTGGCCTTGCGGGTTTTCTTCGCGTACCAGCGGCGGGCGAGCGGATAGCCTCGCAGGGCGCGCCGCGGCTTCGATGAAGGCCCAGGCGAGATAGCGGTTCCCGTTCTTGGCGTTCCCTTCGCCCTTTTTCCTGTCGTTGCTGGTGTAGCGCGTTGGGACGCAGCGGCAGTACGAAGCGTATTCTCCCGCTCCGAGGAACCGCTCGATCGGTCCGGTCTCGAGCTGAATGATACTGGCCAGGACCTCGCCGATGCCCCAGATCGAGGTGAGTCGCTTCCACTCCGGAGTTCGTCGGATCTGGCCGAGCACCGCACGTTCGATCTGGTCAATCTCGCGCGAGAGTGCGATGATGATCGCCTGGGTGCTCCCGAGCGACATCGCGACGAAGGGATCCGAAATATTCTCGGAGATGGAGTCGCGATCCATCTTCTTGATCTCGCGAACGTTCATGCGAGCACCCAGCACTCGACTCTGAATCCCCTGATTGCTCGTGATGCAGGCAGTCCGCATCTGAACCAGCCGCATTCTTTTCCGGACCAGATCTCGAATCCCGCGCCTCTCGCGCGGCATGATGAAACCGGTCGGAAGAATCCCCAACCGGTCGAGATGGGCGAGCCGGATCGCGTCGTGACGATCGTCGCTGAACTTCAGCCCTTCGTATTGCCGCACCGCCGAGGTGTTGACCAGCTTCACCGGGTATCCGGCATCCTGGAGGCCATCCACAAGCCAGTACCAGTTGTAGGTCGATTCGACAGCGACGGCCGAGACGAGCTCTCGGTACGGCTCGAGCGCCCCAGCTCCTCGAGGATCGCTTCCACCTTCTTCGCCGGAAACGCTTCGTCGAATACCTCCAACCGCACCTCCGAAGCTCGATATTCGGTTCGCCCCATCACTCCCGCCCTCCCGCTTCCTATGGTGCCACACCCCTTAAGTTCGGGCCATTGGCCCTAGGAGTCTGCGCGATAGGACGTAAGTTCGGCGCTTCCTGATGATCTCGGGTGACGTCCGCTCGCGAGCGGCAGAACCGGGCCATCGAAGCGCCTTGGGGTTGATGGAAAACTGTCCTACTGCGAAAGCGGATCAACGGTCCAAATCCGCCCGGATTTTCGGCGAGTAGCCACCGCTACGCACCTCAAATCCGAACGAATTTGGCCTCGCTGCTCCGCTTTCTCGCTACGGACGTTTCTACCGCGCAGACTCCTAGCCCGCATTTCTCACACCATCTCTGCTGCGGAGACGGATGGCGGCCTGTCTGCTGCGTTGCGCCCGGCTTCGGCTCCTCGACATAGTCACCACTATGCCTTCGTCGCCGAAGCTGCGCGCGCCTTGCATCCACGCCACTCTCCGCCTCCTCGCGACGAGACGGTGTGAGAAATGCGGGCTTGGAGCTTCGCGACCGGGATGTCGGCGACGTAAAGGTCCTGTGAACACCGGTTTCTCCCCTTGCGCCTTAAGTCATTCTAACTTAACTTACCGTTCGGTAAAACGCTCCCCGCACCGGATTCTCCCGTTCGGACGGTCTCCCTCCCTGGAGCTCACATGACGTCCACTGCAGCCGGTCTCGCGACCGGCGCGATCACCGATTCCTCCCGCACGCGACTCCTCCGAGCCGCGACGACTCTGTTCGCGGAGCGCGGTTACGCCGCGACGTCCGTCCGCGAGATCGTCGCCGCCGCCGGCGTGACCAAGCCGACCCTGTACGACCACTTCGGGAGCAAGGAAGCGCTCTACCGCGATCTCCTCGACGGGCTCTTCGCCGAATTCGAGTCGATCGTCGCCGATTCGCCCGATCCCGACCTCGATGCGCGCGAGACGCTGCGCACCATCTGCCGCGAGATCTTTTCCTTCGTCCGGCAGCACGTCGCCGCGGTCCGCCTCTTCTACGCCGTTCACTACGGGCCACCCCAGGGCGCACCCGCGGTCGACGTGCAACGGTTCATCGTCCGCTTCCGCGAAGTGACCGGAGATCTCGTCCGTCGCTCCGCCGCGCCTGCGAAGCTCCGTCCCGAAGCTCTCTGCACGGCGGTCACCGCGATCGAGGCGGTCATGAGCATTTCCATGCAGCTCCTTCTCATCGAGCCGGAGCGCCACTTCAGCCCTCGCGATCTCGACCACCTTCTCGACATCGTCATGGACGGAATCGCCTCCGTCCGCACCAGCAATAGCAGACAGGAGAATCACTGATGATCTCTCTCCGCCGATCGATCCCTTTCCTTCTCGCCGCCCTCACGGTCGCTGCGGGCTGCTCGCGCGGAAGCGCGGATCAGACCGCAACCGTCGAGCGTCCTCCCGTCGCCGTCGAAGCCGCAAACGTTGCCCCTGGCGACGTCGCCGAATCTGTCGAAGTGGTCGGTTCCCTCACTCCGAAGTTCGAAGGTGAAGTGAAAGCCGAATACAGCGGCACCATCGCCGAGGTTCTGGTCAGCGAATGGGTTCGGGTGAAGAAAGGCCAGGTCCTCGCCCGCTTCGATCGTCGGGAGATCGATGCTGCACTCTCGGGCGCCATCGCCGGACGCAAACAGGCGGAAGTCGAGCAGACCCGCGCAGAGCGTGAGCTGGAGCGGATGGAGAAGCTTCTCGCGGCGGGCCTCGCCACGCGTCAGAACGTCGACGACGCGCGCACCGCCGCCGAGGCTGCGGTCGCCCGCGTCGAGGCCGCAGCGGCGCAGGAACGGATGGCCCGCACGCGTCTCACGAAGACCGATGTCATCGCTCCGATGGACGGCGTGGTCGCCGCTCGCACCGTCAATCCCGGGGACTTCATCGAGAACATGGGATCGCCTTCGCCGATGTTCACCATCGTCGACAACCGCCGTCTCGAGCTCACGGTCACGGTGCCCTCGTCGAAGATTGCGAGCGTCGCACTCGGCCAGCCGATCTCGTTCACCAGCGACGCGATCCCCGGCCGCACGTTCGAAGGGCACGTCAGCTTCATCAACCCCGCCGCCGATGCCTCGAGCCGCACGGTGAAAGTCGTGGCCCTCGTCGACAATGCCGACGGAGCGTTGAAGGCGGGCCTCTTCGCCAAAGGATCGATCGTCACCGGCCACCGCACCGGAGTCCTCAGCATTCCTCGTACTGCGCTCCTCACCTGGGACCCGGAGTCACGCAGTGGAAGCGTCTACGTCGTCAGCGAGGGACGCGCGAAACTGCGCAACATCACCACGGGCGCCACCTCCTCCGATCTCGTCGAGATCGCGAAGGGACTCGCCGCCGGCGACCGCGTGATCACCCGCGGTGCGTTCGATCTCCGCGATGGCGACTCGATCCGAGTCGTCGAGAGTACGGGAGCCTGACGCCATGTTTCTTTCCAACCTTTCGATCAAACGTCCCGTCTTCGCCAGCGTCCTGATGCTGACGCTGGTCACGCTCGGCATCTTCTCCTGGCGCCGTCTCGCCATCGACATGATGCCCGACGTCGAGATGCCGATCCTCACCATCATCTCCGAGTATCCGGGCGCGTCCGCGGAAGCTGTCGAGCGCGAAGTCACCCGTCCGATGGAAGAGGCGGTCAATCCGATCTCCGGCGTGAAGCACATCTACTCCACCTCCCGCGAAGGTCTCTCGACCGTGATCGTCGAGTTCGAGCTCGAGGTGAAGGTCAACGAAGCGTCGCAGGAAGTGCGCGCCAAGATCAACGGCGTCCGCAATCAGCTTCCGGAGCAGATGAAGGAGCCGGTGATCCAGAAGATGGAGATCGGTGCGATGCCGATCATCTCGCTCGCCGTCCGCTCCGATCGCCTCTCACCGCGAGATCTCACCACTCTCGCCGACCGGAAGATCAAGCGCCGGATCGAGAACATCCCCGGCGTCGGCGAGGTGCGTCTCGTCGGGGCGTCCACGCGAGAGGTCGGAGTCTTCGTCGATCCGGTCAAGCTGCAGGCGTTGGGTCTCGGAGTCGATGACGTGATGAACGGCATCGCCGGGGAGAACGTGAACACGCCGCTCGGACGCCTCGACCGCGGTGGGGTGGAGACGCCGATCCGGATCTCAGGGAAGCCCGAGGCCGTCTCCGGCTTCGAATCGATGGTCATCGCCCGTCGCGGCGACCATCCGGTGAGTCTGGGCGAAGTCGCCCGAGTCGTCGATGGGGTCGAGGAGCAGCGCTCCCTCGCCCTCGTCAACGGTGTCCCCGCCGTGGTGATCGACGTCCTGAAACAGTCGAAGACCAACACCGTCGGCGTCTCCGATGCGGTGAAGGCCGAGATCGCCAAGCTGAAAAGCGAGATCCCCGAGGGCACCGACATCGAGCTGGTGCGCGATGCGTCCATCTTCATCCGCGAGTCCGTCGATGACGTCGAGACCACCATGCTCCTCGGCGGACTCCTGACCATCCTGATCGTCTTCTGCTTTCTGAATTCGTGGCGCTCGACGGTGATCACCGGCCTCACTCTCCCGATCTCCGTCATCTCTTCGTTCATCGCCATGTACTTCCTCGGGATGACCATCAACGTGATGACGCTGATGGCACTCTCTCTCGCCATAGGACTCCTCATCGACGACGCGATCGTGGTGCGGGAGAACATCGTGCGGCACCTCGAGCACGGACAGGACCACTACACCGCCGCGCGGGAAGGCACCTCGGAGATCGGGCTCGCCGTCCTCGCGACCTCGATGTCGATCATCGCGGTCTTCATTCCGGTCGCGTTCATGAAGGGAATCGTCGGGCGCTTCTTCTTCCAGTTCGGGATGACCGTCGCGTTCGCGGTCGCGGTTTCCCTCTTCGTCTCGTTCACTCTCGACCCGATGCTCTCCTCCCGCTGGTTCGATCCCGACATCGAGCGGACGGGGCACCGTCATCCGATTGCGCGGCTCCTCGACCGCTTCAACCACTGGTTCGACCGCACCGCCGACCGTTACAAGAGCGTGGTCGGATGGGCACTCGACCACCGCAAGTCGGTGGCTGCCCTCGCCGGCGTCGCGTTCATCGGAGGCCTGGGCCTCTTCGCCGTTCTGGAGAGCGAGTTCTTCCCGGTCTACGACCACGGCGAGTTCATGGTCCGCTTCAAGTCCGCTCCCGACGCGTCGATCGAAGAGACGAAAGACCGTCTGCAGAAGGTCCTCGGCGTGCTGAAGACGTATCCCGAGATCGACCGTACGTACGCCGCGATCGCTCCAACCGAGAGCGACACCATCCGCAACGCGATGGTCTACGTCCATCTCGTCGACAAGGGCGATCGTGATCGCACGCAGCAGGAGCTGATGCCGGAGATCCGGGAGAAGCTCCACGCCATCCCGGGGATCATCCCGTCGGTGGAGGAGGATCCCGACAACAATCAGAAGCCATTCATCCTGCTGGTGCGCGGCGAAGAGATCCCGAAACTGAAGGAGTACGCCGCTGCCGTGAAGCGGAAACTGTACGGCGTTGCAGGTCTGGTCGACCTCGAAGCGACGCTGGAGCAGGAGCTTCCCGAGTACCGCCTGGTGGTCGACCGGGAGCGCGCCCGCACCAGCGGGATCGGCACCGATACCCTGGTGAAGACGATCGGCGCGCTGGTCGGGGGTCAGGTCGTGAGTACCTTCGAGGACGAGACGGGAGAAGCGATCGACGTTCGGCTGCGGCTGCCCGACTCACTCAGGCAGGACATCCGTCAGGTTGGTGATCTCCGGATTGCAAAGGAGAGCCGCGACGGGATCTCGCTCATCCCGATCTCGGATCTGGTTCGTTTCGAGCGGACCTTTTCGCCTTCCGAGATCAGCCGGCAGGACATGTCGCGCCAGGTGCAGATCTCGGCGAATCTCGACCGGCTGCCGCTCGGCACCGCCGCAGAGCGCGCGCTGGAGAGTGCGGGGAGCGTCCCGATGCAGGCGGGCTACAGCACGAAGATGGCCGGCGACACGGAGATCATGATCGAGTCGTTCGGCTACATGGGTGAGGCGTTGATTCTCGCGATCATCTTCGTCTACCTCATTCTCGCCGCGCAGTTCGAATCGTTCGTCGATCCGTTCGCGATCATGCTCTCGCTTCCTCTATCGATCGTGGGGATGGCGGGGATGCTCGCTCTGACGCACGACACGGTGAACATCATGTCCCTGATCGGGTTGATTCTCCTGATGGGTCTGGTCACGAAGAACGCGATTCTGCTGGTCGATTTCGCGAAGGTTCTGCAGAAGCGTGGGATGGAGCGGCGCGAGGCGGTGATCACTGCGGGGCGCACCCGGCTCCGGCCGATCATGATGACCACCCTCGCCATGATCTTCGGCATGATGCCTCTTGCGCTCGGGATCGGACAGGGCGCCGAGATGCGCGCCCCGATGGCCCGCGCGGTGATCGGAGGACTAATCACCTCGACGCTTCTCACCCTCATCGTCGTCCCGGTCGTCTACACACTGCTCGACGACTTCGCCGCCGCGCTGCACCGGAAGTGGGCGGGGAGCGTCGTACACGAGGGCGAGGAGGCGGCGGCGGGAGCGCCGGCACGCCCTCTGATCGGAACGGCGAAGACGATCGGCGTCGTTCTCCTGATCGCGCTCGCCATCTTCGCCGTCGCGCGGCAGATGAGCGCAGCCGAACCGCTCTCGCTGGAGGACGCCGTCGCCATGGCGAAAGCGAAGAATCGAGACGTCGAGGCGGCGAAGGAATACCGGAACTGGGTCCACGGGAAGTACGTCGAAGAGCGCGCCGCGGCCTTGCCTCACCTCACGCTGAACGCGAGCGGCGCGAAGACGTCGGACAAGACGTACCAGGCGATCTTCGGCGACATGTATCCGGCCGAGCAGCGGACGTATGCGGCGGATGCGAGCATCACGCAGGTCCTCTTCGCCTGGGGAAAGGTCGGAGCTGCGATCCGTGGAGCGCGGCAGGGGGTCATGTCTGCAGATGACCACCTGGAGATGGCGCAGCAGACGGCGGCACGGGACGTGACCGTCGCCTGGTTCGACGTCCTCCTCGCGAAGCGCATCGAGACGATCGCAAAAGAGACGCTTGCCCAGCGGGAGCGGCATCTCGATGCTGCGAAGAAGCGGTACGAGCTCGGCGTCGCAACCGATTACGACGTGCTCTCGGGGTCGGTCGCAGTGGACAACGCGCGGCCGGACGTGATCCGCGCATCGAACCTGGTGAAGACGGCGATGGAGCGTTTGCGGCTGGTGCTGGCGGAGCCGGAGCTCGAGGCGGAAGTGACCGGATCGCTCGACGCGCCGCTCGTCGAACCCCCGCCGTACGACCGGGTCGTCGCGGAGGCGTTGCGCCAGCGTCCGGATCTGAAAGAGCTCGAGCACCAGCTGGCGGCCTATCACGAGCTGGTGAAGATCGCGGGTGCGGACGACAAGCCGCGGCTCGATTTTCGGGCCGGTTACGGCTGGACGAATCTCGCCGCGGGGGCGTTCGACACGGAAGGTAAGAACTGGAACGGCGGGGTGTACATGGTCTTCCCGATCTTCGACGGGATGGCGACACGCGGACGGGTCGCCGAGGCGAAGAGCAATTTCGAGACGGCACGGATCACGTTCGAGAAGGCGAAGGACGAGCTGACTCTTGCGTCGAGGACGACGGTGGACGCGGTGCGCGAGTCACTCTCGATCGTCGAAGCGTTGACGGGAACCGAAGAGCAGGCGCGACGCCTTCTCGCAATGGCCGAACAGGGATACGAGCTTGGAGTGAAGACGCGGCTCGAGGTCGAGGACGCGCAGCTGAATCTCAGCGCGGCGGAAGCGAATCTCGCCACCGCACAGCGCAACTACCGCGCCGCGGTGACGGATCTCGACTGGGTGCGCGGAGCGCTGTAGGCTCGTAACGCGGCGCGGCGCACCAAGGACTGCCGCCCTGACAGGCGAGGTTGAGTTGCTACTCTATAACCATGCACGTGGTCGGAGGAAGCGACCTCCAACTCGTCCGCCATCGCCCGCGGCAGCTCGATGAGACGACCGCGTGTGTTGTCGGCGAATTCCACCATCAGTAGAAGGCGTTCCCGCGAAACAATTCCGAGGTAAACTCTGTACATGCGATCCTCCAGGCAGCTTCGGCTCGTCGAAACACCGCAAAAGCGGTCAAAATCATCGCCCGAGATGAAAACGCCGCCGAAGCGAGTCGTAGGCCTCTTTGCGGGTATCGGCGGAATAGAGAGGGGACTCTCAGTATGGGGGCATGAAACATTGCTGCTGTGCGAAATCGACCCCGCGGCACGAGCCGTACTCGCAGCGCGTTTCGGACCGCTTCCGATTCCGGAAGACGTAGCGCGGTTGAAAAGCCTTCCGCCGGACACCGATCTGCTGACGGCCGGCTTTCCTTGCCAGGATCTAAGCCAGGCCGGGCGAACCATCGGAATCGAAGGATCTCGCTCGGGGCTCGTCGGCGAGGTCTTCCGCCTTCTTCGGAGGAAACGCGTTCCGACTGTGTTGATCGAGAATGTTCCGTTCATGCTGCAACTTGCGCGAGGCAGGGCCCTAGACGTGATCGTCTCCAACCTCGAGGAGCTCGGGTACCGCTGGGCGTATCGGGTCGTAAACAGCCGGGCGTTTGGCGTACCTCAGCGGAGAGAGCGGGTTTATCTCCTTGCGATGAAAGAGGATGACCCACGGGACGTACTCTTCGTCGACGACGCGATCGAGCCGAAGGACCCACGCACTTTCCGAGAAGTCGCCTGTGGATTCTATTGGACCGAAGGAATCCGAGGCCTCGGCTGGGCCGTCGATTCGGTTCCTACACTGAAGGGCGGATCCAGCATCGGTATCCCCTCCCCACCGGCCATACTCTTTCCAGACGGCACGATCGCGAAACCGGACATTCGGGACGCCGAACGGATGCAGGGGTTCCCCGATGACTGGACCGCGCCTGCGGAGACGGTGGTCAAACGCGGGCAGCGGTGGAAACTCGTGGGAAACGCCGTCACCGTGCGGTCGGCGGAATGGATCGGAGAGCAACTCCGAAGACCGGGCACGTACGATGCTACCGGCGACGTTCCTCTTCACCGGAACGGAAAATGGCCGAACGCCGCGTACAACGTCGGAGATGGGCGATTTGCGGCCTCGCTCTCGACGTTCCCTCGGCTCACGCAGGCTGAACCGCTCGCCGAGTTCCTCCACTATCCGACGGAACTCCTCTCGGTGAAAGCGACGGCCGGGTTTCTCGAACGAACACGTCGATCATCGCTTCGTTTTCCCGACGGCTTCATTGCCGCGGTCGAGCAACA
Organism: uncultured Acidobacteriota bacterium; assembly: GCA_963741955.1. GTDB lineage: Bacteria > Acidobacteriota > Thermoanaerobaculia > Gp7-AA8 > Gp7-AA8 > CAVUKB01. Next base: position 144,776 of record CAVUKB010000006.1, on the reverse strand, counting down.
TCTCGAACGGATGCTCGACGAGCCGCGGCGCGGCATAATCTAGAACGTGCCCCGGACATCGAAACCAAGAAGAGTCGCATTCAAATCGAACCGCCCCGGTCGAGTATTCGGATTCACCGACGAGCCGACGTCGGTGCGAATGGGCCGCGTGAGGCAGCGCGCAACCGAACCGGAACTCGTCGTTCGGCACGTGGCGTACGCGATCGGGCTGCGATACCGGACCAGAAATCGCGATCTTCCCGGGTCTCCCGACCTCGCAAATCGATCGAAACAATGGGCGGTTTTCGTCCATGGCTGTTTCTGGCACCGCCACGAGAGCTGTGCTCGCACAACGACGCCCACTCGAAACCGCACCTTCTGGATGAGAAAGTTTGAAACCAATGTCGAGCGAGATCGGCGAGTACGGCGGGAGCTGAGGCGCGCCGGATGGCGGACGGTCGTGATCTGGGAGTGCGAAACCTCCGATCCGACAGTGATTGAACGGCGTCTTCGGCACCTTCGTCGGCCGTAAGGTTCAGGCGCGGAACAATTTAGTCCAGCGGCAAGGCTCTGACTTGTTTCAGTACGTTTCGTCGGCGCCGAGCGGCTCCTCCTCGCCCTCCGCCCAAGCGAACTCCAGCATATTCCGGTGCAAGTACTCGTGGTACGACATTGAAAGGAAGTCTGCGTATGTCATGAGCGTCCCGGGGCGTCCGTGCTTTGGCGGCGCCGCCTGCACGTCGAAGAAGGCGAGATCCGAACCATCCAGCTCATACAGGCCAATGTAGAGTTTTTCGAAGCGGTCAGCGTCGTCTTTCGGACCCGATCGGCCGCAATATGGCCTTAGATGTTTGACCCAACTACCGAATGACGATGGGTGCCGCACGGTCTTTGCATCTTCGCAGCTGTCGAAAGGAAGAAAGAGTGACCCGATCATGACGGCGTATGGTTGCCTCTTGTGGTAGCCACTAGCTTCAATCCTGAGTTCTTCCTCGTTTCTTTTCATGTTGTGGGTATAACGCCTATTCTTCTGGTCGCGAATGTGTACTGATTTGAGGGAGATACCGAGAGCGAGCCCGTATTCGGGGGTGGAGAAATTCACATCGAGTTGCTTTCGCGCCTGCTCGGAGCGGGCACTCCTTTGCGTCGTTGCCTGGATCCCACGCAACAAGGGCGCGAGGTCTTTCGCAATTCGATGCGCCATCGCATCCGCAAACCGTACTGCGTACCGGATTTTCTCGTCGATTGACGCATTGTCCGCGGGACGCGGCGCTGCTGCATGCAAGACCTCGGTTATGACGACACGGCCATCAGCTTCCGTCGTCCGTTTTGATGTCATCGATCCTCCGGATTCCAGAATGGTTCGAGTTTGGCCTCACTCGGTGGCGCATTGCCGCCGGGAGACAGGTGCATGATAGACGGGCGCGGGAATCCTCGCCATGGGCGCTTCCCCAAACGCTCGCCCCGATCGCTGCGCTACCATTCCGCGCATGAACGAGTATCCCACCGTCCGCTACGAACGGTCGCGGAAGAGCAACGTCGAGGCAGTCGCTGCGGCGCGCGCGTTCCTCGGCACGCTGACGCTGCGGCGCAGCGTACGCGAGTTCTCTTCCGATCCGGTTCCCGACGAGGTGATCGATCTCGCGATCGAAGCCGCAGCCTCCGCGCCGTCCGGCGCGAACATGCAGCCCTGGACGTTCGTCGTGGTCCGCGACCCTGCGCTCAAGCACGCCATCCGCGAAGCCGCGGAGAAGGAAGAACGCGAGAGCTACGAGCGCCGGATGCCGGACGAGTGGCTCCAGGCGCTCGCCCCGCTCGGTACGGACTGGCACAAGGAGTTCCTCGAGATCGCACCGCTCCTCCTCGTCGTCTTCAAACAGGAGCACGGCGTCGCTGAGGACGGCCATCGAGTCACGCACTACTACGTCAACGAGTCGGTCGGCATCGCGTGTGGATTCCTTCTCGCCGCCCTCAACGCCGCCGGGCTCGCGACACTCACTCACACTCCCAGTCCGATGGGATTCCTCCGCGAGATCCTCGGGCGCCCCGGAAACGAAAAGCCGTTCGTCCTCATCCCCGTCGGCTATCCGGCGAAGGAGTGCAGGGTTCCGGACATCCCGAAGAAACGTCTGGACGAGGTGCGGATCGTTCGTTGACGGGCGCGGTGCCGATCGGGTTTGCCACTGCGACATCGCTCCCGTTGTTTCACCCCCTCCGGTGCCATCGCCTCAGCGCTCTTCGAGCGTCCGCAACTCCGCATCGGTGATACGGATCCGCCGGGCGAGAGCGAGGGCGAGCTGTTCGAAGAGAGGCGCCGTGAAGCGCGCTCCGGTCTGGGCCGCCTCGTCGAAGCGGCTCCGCGACAGGACGAACAGCTCCGACTCCACGGCCGCTTCCGCGTCCGCCGAGCGGACTCCCCGGTCGAGAAAAGACATCTCTCCGAAGAATTCGCCGCGGCAGAGCGTCGCGAGGTGATGTCGCTTTCCTCCCTCCAGCGGAAGAAGGATGTCCACCCGTCCGCGCCGTACGAAGAAGATCTCGTCTCCGCTCGTTCCGGCAGCGAAGACCTTTTCCCCTCCTGCAGCCGTGCGCTCCATGATCACGTGACCCAGGTGCGCGATCACCTCCGAATGGAGATTGCGAAGGACCCCGATCTCCTCGATCCGAAGCGGTCGACCCGACTCTTCGCCACTCCATCCAGCCAGCTCGAGCACCCGCTGCTCCATCCACTCCAGTGCACTCTCCCGCGTTTCGAAGACACGGAGGCCGCTGCTCCTTCCGACCAGCCCGAGCTCGCCCATGTACCGCTCGATGTCCTGTCGCGACGCGACTCCTGAAGGCATGCCGCTGAACAGAAGCATCCCGTCACGTTCGCGAAGCCGCTCGTTCATCTGGGTGAAGAGCTGTGCCGCGGTGTAATCCATCGACTGTACGCGGCGGAAGTCGAGGAGCATCCATCGGCGGCTCGCGAGATCGTGCTCCAGCTCCATGAAGAGCTGGTCCGTGGTTCCGAAGAAGAGATCGTCTTTCAACTGAACCACCATCGCCTCGGTACCATACTGGTCGAGGAGGGCCACCTCTCCACGGGAGCGACGGCGCTTCGATCGCACCACAGTCAGATCCGTCCGGCGGAGGATCACCGAGCCGCGCATCTGATTCCGTATGAAGAGAAGGATCGCGAGGCAGATCCCGACCACCGATGCTTCGATCAGACCGACGGTCGCCGCGACCAGCACCACCGAAGCGATGACGAAGAAGTCGAGCCGCGTCGCAGGAAGAAGCGCGAGACGGAACATCTCGAAGTGAAACATCCGCCATGCGATGACCAGAAGAATTCCCGCCAGCGCCGCCACCGGCACCCACGCCACGAGTTTCCCCAGCAGGAGGAATGCCACCAGGACGAACGTCCCCTCGGCGACTCCGCTCCAGAGCGACCGGCCGCCGCTGGTGACATTCACGAGAGTCGGTCCCATCGTCGCCGCTCCCGGCATCCCTCCCGCAGTGAACGACCCGAGGTTCGCCACTCCCTGTGCGATCAGCTCCCGGTTCGAGTCGTGCCGCCGTCGCGTGAGAACGTCGAGCACCACTCCCGTCTTCAGCGTGTCGATCGAAAGGAGCACCGAGAGGGTCAGAGCCGGTCCGATCACGAGAGCGAGATCGCTCGCGCTGAGGGAGAGAGTCGAAGAGATACGTCCCGACATCGCAGCGAGAAGCGATCCGCCTGCGCGAATCGGTCCGATCACGAACGGGTTTCCTTCCCCCGTCCGGAGTGCCGGGAGCATCGCCGCGAAGACGCCGTAGGCGACGACTCCGAATCCGAGCCCGACGATCGGCGCAGGGACCGAGCGGACCAGGTGAGTCGCGGCGATCATCGCTACGATCGTCGCGAGACCGATGACGATGGCGGGAACGCTCCACAGCCGCAGCGTGAGGAGAACGGCCCCGAGCCCCTCGTCGGCTGGTGCGCCGAGGAAACGAGGGATCTGCGCGAGGGCGATGATCACCGCGACGCCGGAGAGGTAGCCGTTGACGACCTGGTACGGAATGTACTTGATCAGCCGTCCCGCGCGGAGAACGCCGTACACGATCTGAAACAACGCGGAGAGAAGTGCCGTGAAGGCGAGAAGAGCGAGAACCCGCCCCAGATCTCCGTGAGCCTCGTGGCCCCACTGCAGTGCGACTCCCGCCAGGACGGCGGCGGCCGGAGCGCACGGCGCCGTGATGAAGCCGCCGTTCCGACTGACGAGCGGCGCCACGATCCCCAGGACTGCGGCGCCGATGATCCCCGCGAGGGCACCGATGCTCGCGAGCTCCGGAGATGCCGCGGTGTAGATGACGACACCGAACGCGATCGACGAGGGGAACGCGACGAGCATCGCCGCCAGCCCTCCCCACAGATCACCGAACGGACGCTCCGCACGAGGTGCGCTCTCTTTCGCCTCCGGGGCCGTCGCCGTCAGACTCTCCGCTCTGCTCACGCTGTTCGTCCTCGCGCGCTCATCGCTCACGCGCTAGCCCTGCGCCTTCCGTCTGTGAACTGAACTTAAGCCGCACGAGTGGCGGAGGGGATGACATCGCTCACCGGCGCGTGTGACGGCCAGGGCGCGGTGCCTCGCGCAGCAGGAGTGATTCTGCCGAGAGCGCGCTTTGGGCGGATTCCAGGGCCGCCTCTTCGAGCGGGCCTGTTGCCGGTCGATAACGGCGAGATCGACGAGGTCGAGTTGCTACACTCTCTCCATGCACGTGCTGGGAGGGCGGTACGCCCCCGCGGCCGGAGTTGTTCGCGGCAGGATGAGATTCGAAAGATGCGGGAGTCGATGAAGCGGGACGGCGAAGGTGAAGTCGTGCTCCGACTCGCGTATCGTCCGCCGTACGACTGGGAGCACATCCATGCGTTTCTGGCCACTCGTGCGATTCCGGGAGTCGAGCGCGCGGACGAGCGAGGGTACGCGCGGGTGGTCCGGACGGACGAGGGGCACGCGATCATCGAAGCGAAGCCATCGCCGCGGAAGGACGCTCTCGAGATCCGGTTACGGAACGCGAGTCCGAATGCTTCGATCCAGCTGACGACCACGGCGCGCCGGGTGTTCGACCTCGCGGCAGATCCGGCGTTGATCCGAGCGGGGCTCCGGAAGGATCCGCTCCTGGGACCGATGATCCGGCGAAGGCCGGGGCTGCGAATTCCCGGAATGTGGGACCCGTTCGAGTGCGCGGTGAGGGCGGTTCTCGGCCAGCAGGTCAGCGTCGCGGCAGGACGAACGTTCGCCACGCGCCTGGTCGGGGAGTGCGGGACGGCGATCGAAGGCACGCACGGGTTGACGCACATCTTTCCTTCCGCAACCGAGCTTGCGCATGCGGATCTCGGCCGCATCGGCCTGACGCAGGCGCGGGTGCGCACACTCCGCGCGCTCGCTGCCGCCGTCGTGGAAGGGAGGGTCCGGTTCGACGCTCCCGTGAACCAGGTCATGGAAGCGTTGCAGGAGATTCCGGGAATCGGACCGTGGACTGCGGCGTACGTCGCGCTTCGCGGTCTGGGCGAGACGGACGCGTTCCCCGCCGCCGATCTGATCCTGCGGCGCGCCGCGGGTGGCGGGGCCGGAACGCTCTCTGTGCGAGAGCTCGAACGCCGCGCCGAAGCCTGGCGGCCCTGGCGCGGCTACGCCGTCTTTCACCTCTGGGCAGGTGTCTCATGAACGCATTTCCAGCTCTCTCCTGATGCCGCTGCCGTACCGCGCGGGAGCGGATCGTGCACGGAAGCGGAGGGCACCGGGTCGCTTCGACTCCTCGCGCGGGCTGGGAGTCTGAAGCGTCTGATCCCATCGCGGAACGAAGATTCCAGCGGTGCGCTCGTGATGCGACGCCGGAGAGTGACCACATGCCCGACCGACTATTCGAACATTTCCGAGATCGTGCGAAGCGCGAGGAGCTTCGTTCCTCGTCGACGGCCGATCGCCAGCCCGAGGAGCCGCTGCGACGCCTGATCCGTCTCGCCGCGCGTTGTCTCGGCGTCTCCCGTTGCTTCGTCGCGCTGGCCGAGGAGAGCCGCCAGTACTTCATAGCCGAGCCCCCGCTCCCGGAATCATTTCTCACGTCCGATCAGACTCCTCTCACCCGGACCTTCTGCAGAGACATCGCAGTCAGTAGAGACATCGCAGTCAGTGGCGAACCGGTCGCGATCGAAGACATCCCGAAGCACAGTGGTCCGGCGACGGATCCCGTGCTCCGTGAGCTCGGTGCAGCGGCATACCTCGGCGTGCCTCTCGTCCTCCGGAGCGGCATCGTGCTTGGTGTACTCGCGGCGATCCATGACGAGCCGCGAAGGTGGAGTGAGACCGACATCGCCATACTGAGGGAGCTCGGAGCGGCCATCGTGACGGAGATCCGATTGCGACTGACGGTCGAGGAGACGGCCGAATCCGCGCGGTGGGAATCCGCCCTCGCCGAAGTGATGCGAAGCGTCGGGAAGGCGGCGAATGCGAGCGAGATCATCGAGACGGTCGTTTCGCGAGCCGTCGAGGAGACTCGGGCGTTCGGTGGATATGCCGAACAGACGGAGAGTCGGGGAGAGGACGGACACGTCGAAGTGATTGCCGCATCCGGCAGTGGGGTTCCTCCACTCGGCACGCGCGTCCCGTACCCCGGTTCGCTCACGGCAGAGATCATCGAATCGGGAGCGACTCATACGGTGACCGAAGTCGGTGCAATCGGCGAATCGATGGCGCGTTTCCTGAACGAAAGTTGCCGCCGCTGCACCGGAATGATCGTCCCGTTCGCATATCAGGACACCGTGCTCGGGGCGCTGGTTCTCCTCAGGAGCTCCGAACAGGAACCCTTCCGTGAAGAAGAGGCTTCGTTCGTCCGTGCACTCGGCGATGCGGCGTCCGTCGCTCTCCGGCGCACACGGTTCAACGAGGAGATTCGTGAGAGCGAAGAGCGGTTCCGTCAGCTCGCCGAGAATGTGCGTGAGGTGTTCTGGGTCGTCGATCCGAAATTCAGTCGGTTCCTCTACATCAGTCCGGAGTACGAAAGGATCTGGGGGCGCTCGGTCGAGAGTCTCTACGCCAATGCCGGTTCCTGGCTCGATGCCGTGCATCCGGACGATCTCGAACGGCCACACGAGGCGATGCGGGCCATCGAAAACGGGGAAGACGCTTCGATCGAGCTTCGGATCTTCCGTCCCGATGGATCGCTTCGATGGCTCCGCATTCGCGGCTTTCCGGTACGCAACGAGCGCGGCGAAACGTACCGTGCGGTCGGAGTGATCGACGACATCACCGAGAGAAAGAATCACGAGGGGGCGCTCGGGCTCCTCGCCGAAGCGGGACGGGTACTGACGGAGTCACTCGACACTCCGGCCATGCTCTCGGATGTCGCCCGAGTCGCGGCGCGATCCATCGGCGACTTCTGTTCGATTGACATCGTCGGCGATGACGGAAAAGTAGTGCGGGCAGCGGTTGCTCACGGCGATCCCGCAAAGCAGCGCCTCGCAGACGCCACCCGCGATTACCCGCCCAGCCCGAACGGTCCGCTCACTCGATCTCTCGCGAGCGGTGAGCCGCTTCTCTTTCCGGAGCTCTCATCGGCGGATCTCGAAGCGATTGCCTCGAGTGCGGAGCATCGACGACTGATCGACCAGCTCGGAGCGCGGTCGATGATGCTTCTCCCCCTGATCGCGCGTCACCAACTGCTCGGAGTTCTCACTCTGGCGAGCGCGGAGTCGCGGCGGCGCTACGATCGGGACGATCTCGCAATCGGCGAGGAGCTCGCCCGTCGCGCGGCGCTGGCGGTGGACAACGCGAGACTCTACGGAGAAACGCGCCGGCGCGCCGCGGAGGAAGCGGCGCTCCGTCAGGCGGCGGAAGCGGTGAGTGCGAGTTTTACGGTTGATGACGTCGTCCGCCAGATTGCACGGAGCGCGCTGGAAGCAACCGGCGCAGACGGGGCATTCGTCAAACGGCTCGACCTCGAGCACGGGGAGCTGGAAGTGGTCGCGGTGGCAGGGGAGAGAGTTCCGGCGCCGGGGGAGAGAGTTCCCTTCGCGGGATCACTCACCGAACATGTCATCGAGCGCCGGAAGCCACAGATTCTGGCGAACGTCTCGGATGCCGATCCTCCGCTCACCGTCGATCTCAGCTCCATCTGCGGCGACTGTTCGGCAGTCGTGGTGCCGCTTCTCGATCTGGGGGAGCCGATCGGGTCGCTGGTTCTGCTGCGGACGCCGGAGCGACGCGGATTCCGGGAGGACGAGCTCGCACGGACGTTCACGTTCGGCAATCTCGCTGCGCTCGCGTTCCGGAAGGTTCACATGCTGGAGGAGGCGGAGCGCAGGCGGGAGGAGATCGAACAGATCACCGCGAGCCGCGCGCGGCTGATGCGCGGCTTCAGCCACGACGTGAAGAATCCGCTCGGCGCGGCAGACGGCTACGCGCAGCTCCTGTCGATGGGTCAGCTCGACGAGTCGCAGAAAGAGAGTGTCGCGCAGATCCGCAGCTCACTCGGCAACGCGCTCCGGCTGATCGAGGATCTTCTCGAGCTCGGACGCACAGAGGCGGGGCAGATCGAGATCCGGCACCTGCCGACGGACGTGCGGGAGGCAGTGCATCGCGTCGCGGAGGAGTATCGCGCCCAGGCCGACACGAAAGGGCTCCGAATGGGGATCGAAGTGCCGGAACAGCTCCCGCTCATCGACAGCGACCCGGCGCGTCTCAGACAGGTTCTCGGGAATCTCGTCTCGAACGCGATCAAGTACACGAAGGAGGGAGGGATCTCTCTGCGGGTCGAGATCCGCGACGCCGAAGATGCGCCGCGAGAGAAGCGATGGATCGCGATCGACGTCTCCGACACCGGTCCGGGTATCCCGTTGGATCAACAGCAGCTCCTGTTTCACGAGTTCATGCGCCTCGACCCGGAAGTCCAGAGCGGAGCCGGAATCGGCCTCGCCATCAGCCGGAGAATTGCGCTCGCCCTCGGCGGGGACATCACAGTGAGAAGCGAGTCCGGGAAGGGAAGCACGTTCACCGTGAGGGTGCCGCTGGTCCGGATGGGAGCGGATTGAAACGTTCCGCGACGACCCCGCAAGCGTCCCCGGATTCCGAGCCAGCCCGCATTTCTCACGGTGGGAGAAATTCGGGCTAAGATGTCGTTGACGGCTCCCGGCGTCCTCGCGCCATGCTCGACACCCAACGGAAACCGACGCTCACCATCCGCACGTCGCGGCGGTTGCGGATCCTGCTGGTCAAGCCGAAGCCGCGTCTGGACGCGATCGTCGCGCTCCACCGTTTCCAGATGCTCGAGCCGATCGAGCTCGGGTATCTCGCTGCGGCCGTTCCGACGCAGCACGAGGTGCGGGTGCTCGATCTGCGGCTGGAGCGCTTCGCGGATCTCGCGTTCCGCCGCGTCCTCTACGCATGGCATCCCGACCTCGTCGGGATCACCGGCTACACGCACGAGGCGAGTCTGGTCAAGCAGCTTGCGCGCGATGCGAGGGAGGTGCTTCCGAAGACGAAGATCGTGGTGGGTGGACACCATGCGACAGTCGCCGCGGCCGACTACGACATTCCGGAGATCGACGCCATCGTGCGCGGCGAAGGATGCGCGCCGTTCCGCCGCATCGTCGACGCGCTCGCGCATCATCATGAGCTCGCACCGATCGAGGGGGTGCTCGTTCCGGGATCGCTCACGCCTTACGCCCTTCACAACTGGCCGTCGTTTCCGGACCCTGCCACCATGCCGGTGCCGCGGCGGGATCTTTGGAATGCACGCAGCTACTTCAGCGTCTGGGCGACGGAAGATGCTCCGATGTTCTCGCGGCTCTTCGTTCCGGCGTCGATGGTGCGCACTTCGTTCGGCTGCAGAATGAACTGCTCCTTCTGCATCGTCCCGAAACTCTTCCATGGAGAGCACCGTCCGCGGCCGGTGAGCGCGGTCGCTCGAGAGATCGCCGCCCTCCCGACCGATCACGTCTACTTCTGCGACGACGAGAACTTCATCGATCCCGATTTCGCGCATGCGTTGGCGGAGGCGCTCGAACGGCGCGGGGTTCGAAAACGCTATTTCGCCTGGACCCGCGCGACGACCGTGAACCGCTTTCCCGATCTCTTCCGCCGCTGGCGGGCGCTCGGGCTCGACACCGCATTCCTCGGATTCGAGTTCTCCACCGACGAAGAGCTGCGGCGATCGAAGAAGGGATCGACCGTCGCAGAGAATGCACGTGCGCACGACGCACTGCGGGCGGAAGGAATCGCGGTGCACGCGGCCTTCATGCTCGATCCCGAGTTCACCGAGGATGATTTCGCGAGACTGCACGGATACATCGAAGCGATGCCTCCGGCGCAGTTCAGTATCACCATCTGCACACCATCACCGGGAACGGACGACTACGAAGGGATCCGCGAACGGATCTGGGCGCCGAGACCGTATGACGTGCACGACTGCATGCATCCCCTCACGCCGACGAAGCTTTCGCTTCGGCGCTTCTGTAAACTGTACGGGCGGCAGATCCATCAGGCGGGAGCGAAGAATCCGCGCCGTGCCGCGAGACGTGCGGTCCACCCCGGGGACATGCTGCGCATCGCCCACGCCCAGAGCGCCTACGACCGCGCTTTCCGAAACCTCTACCGCGACTTCCCGCGCGAGCTGTGGTGACGGCAGGCGCTCCGGCACGCTGACGTTCGGGCAGCCGCTCAATCCGAACCCCGACTTTGGCTTTCTCGTGACTGCACGGGCGTGGGAATCGGGTCGGCAACAACGAATGCAGAATGCAAAATGCAGAATTCAGAGTTGAGAATGGACGCCGCCCTTCTTTCACCTGCTGCGAAACTCCGGCACCCCTTCGGGGTGCGACGAATGATCGCGCTCCTCTCTTTCCGGTGGCGGCCGCTTCGCGGCAGCCACCGGCTAACCTCCGTCGCCCCTTCGGGGCAGGAGGACGATTTTTGAATTCGCTCTCGCCATTCGTTTGATCAAAGATGGCCGTCGGCCGCCGGTGGCGCCTGAATTCTGAACTCTGCATTCTGCATTCGTCGGTCGCTTCGCTCCTCGAAGTCTGTGCGTACCCCTCCGACCCCCGATCCCCGACCCCTGATCCCCGATCGTTGTGCTAACGTCCCCCGGATGAAAGTGGTCTTCTTCGGGACTCCGGAGTTCGCGGTGCCGGCTCTCGCGGCGTTGATCGGGTCGAAGCATCGAGTGGTCTGCGTGGCGGCGCAGCCGGACCGTCCCGCGGGCCGCGGGATGAAGCTGCAGAAACCACCCGTCGCGCAGCTCGCGATCGAAGCGAGCATTCCGCTCATGCAGCCGGAGAAGATCCGCAACGAGGAGTTTCTCGACGCAATACGAGGTTTCGGGCCCGACCTCGGCGTGGTCGTGGCGTACGGAAAGATCCTCCCGCAGGCGCTGCTGGACGTCCCGCGCCACGGCTTCGTCAACGTCCATGCCTCGCTCCTGCCGAAGTACCGCGGCGCTGCGCCGATCCAGCGGGCGATCCAGAATGGAGAGGCGGTGACGGGAGTGACCATCATGCGCGTCGACGCGGAGCTCGATCACGGGCCCGTTTTCGCGATGCAGTCGATTCCGATCGGCACGGATGAGCGCACGCCGTCGCTCGCAGCGAAGCTCGCAGAAGCGGGCGGGCCGCTCCTGCTCGAGACCATCGACAGGCTGGAAGCGGGGACCGCGGTCGAGTCGGAACAGAAGCACGAGCTCGCGACGTATGCGGCGAAGATCGAAAAGAGCGAAGGCGAAGTGCGATGGGAGGAGCCGGCGCGACGGATCTACGACCGGTTCCGGGCCTTCGATCCGTGGCCGGGCGTGAGTGCGACGGTCGGCGGCGAGCGGGTGAAGATTCTGGAGATGTCGGTGATCGCCGCCGAAGGGGAAGCCGAGGAGGAGGGCGGCGCGGGCCCCGACGATTTGCCGCTCGAGATGAACGCTCGCCGGCAATCGCCCGGAACGGTCGTCGGGGTCGAACGGGACGCGGTGGTCGTCGCGGCAGGCGCAGGCGCGGTGCGCATTACGAAGATTCAGCGGCCCGGGAAGCGCGCTTCCGATCCGGCGTCACTCCTCCGTTCGCGCGGGATGAAGTCCGGGGACCGTCTGGAGTGAGTGAGCGCGATCAGGCTCTTCGCATTCTCGAGCGTGTCGAGAACGATGCTGCCCCTGCGACCCCTCAGCTCGACAGCGACGCGGTCTTCGTCCGCGGTGCCGCGTTCGTCCGGCACCTCGTGCTCGGCGTTCTCCGCTGGCGCTCCCGTCTCGACTACGTGATCGAGCAGCTCGCCGGCCGGAAGATCGTGTCGGTCGATCCGGTCGTACGCCAGATCCTCCGCATCGGGATCTATCAGCTGATGTGGATGGACGTCGCACCGTATGCGGCGGTCTCCGAGTGCGTCGCGATTGCGAAACGGCGGGTGCCGCGGGCGAGCGGCTTCGTCAACGCGGTGCTCCGCCGGGCGTCCACGAGCGCTCTCGAAAACATCGTCCCGGCGGGAGACGGAGTCGCGGGCGAGGCAGTCCGGAACGGACATCCTCCCTGGTTGCTCGAGCGCTGGATCGCCCGCTTCGGAGCCGATCGTGCCCTCGCCATCGTCGCGGCGAATCAGCAGCTCTCGTATCCCGATCTCCTCGTGCGCAGCGATCGCGTCCCGATGGAGACGCTGACCGGGCGGCTCGACGAACGGAGCGTCCCGTACGAGCGTTCTCCGATCTTTCCGGACATGCTGCGGCTCCGGACGGGAACCGACGCGGTCGAGAAGGAGATCGAGGAAGGCCTGGTCTATCCGATGGACGAGGGGAGCGTCGCGGTGGCGCGACTCTTTCCGTCCGGGATGGGCGATGTGCTCGACCTCGCCGCGGCGCCGGGAGGAAAGTCGCTGGCGCTGATGGCGCGTGCGCGCCGGGTAGTCAGTCACGACATCTCGTGGCGAAGGCTGCGGCTTCTCTCGTCGACGGCGCCGCGTTTCCGCGGCGCACCGGCGCATCTCGTCGCCGGCGACGGCCGGCGGCCGCCCTTCCGCCATCGCTTCGACGGCGTACTGGTCGATGCGCCATGCAGCGCGACCGGAACCATCCGAAAGAATCCGGAGATCAAGTGGCGGACGAGCGAGGAGGCGATCCGCGGATACGTGGCGCTTCAGAGCGCGCTTCTCCATCAGGCACTCGAACTGACCGAGCGGATCTGCATCTACTCCACCTGCTCGCTCGAACCGGAGGAGAACGAAGATCTCGTCTCCCGGGTCCTCGGCGATCATCCCGAGTTCGAGCGGTTCGATCTCGCGTCGACGGCATCCCCGGAGGTCACGCCGTGGCTGACGGACGGTTGGCTCCAGCTCACTCCCGACGCAGGAACGGACGGATTCACCGCGTTCGGATTGCGACGGACGCGCACGTTGTGAGCTCACGCTCCTCGACGTGAGCGAAGACGAGCCAGGAGTCTGCGCGGTAGAAACTGTCCTAACTGCGAAAGCGGATCAGCGGTCCAAATCCGTCCGGATTTTCGGCGAGTAGCCACCGCTACGCACCTCAAATCCGAACGAATTTGGCCTCGTCGCTCCGCTTTCTCGCTACGGACGTTTCTATCGCGCAGACTCCTGGGCCGTGGACGCGATCCGCATGGGACCGACCATGGTCCACCTTATCGTCACCGGCGCTCCGGGCTGAGATCGATGTTCGCAGTAGAGGCCACAATACAGAATAAAGTACTGAGAAGCGGCATTTTACACGAATAATATTCTGTTTTTCATCGTACTTGACGAATAAATCGAGTGGCGGTGAATTCAGTGCCTCGAGCCTCGCCACGGACACCTCTTTCCGAGGATCGGTGCGGCTCTCTCGACGCATCGCGGAAAGAGCAGGAAAATGGCGCCGGGCTCCGGTGCGATGCGCGGAGCAGGTGAACCGATGAGGATCGCAGTCACCGGAGCAACGGGTTACGTGGGAGGACGACTGGTGCCCCGTCTCCTCGAGCGTGGCCACGAGTTGAGGGTGATCGTGCGCGCGACGCAGGACGTCGAGATGCGGCGCTGGCATCGCGACGTGGAGGTGCGCGTGGCGGACCTTCTCGACGAGGCGGCGACCCGGCAAGCCCTGGCGGGTGCCGATGCGGCGTACTACCTCGTGCACTCGTTTCGTACCGCGCGATACGATGAAAAGGATCTCCAGCTGGCGGAAAACTTCGCCCGCGCCGCGCGGCCACTCTCGCGCCTGGTCTACCTCGGCTCACTTCTTCCGGAGTGGCGACGTGCCCCTCGCCTCGAGAGCCGCGCGCGGGTCGGTGCGATTCTCCGCCGGGATCGTCCCGCACTCGAGCTCCGTGCCGGGCCGATCGTCGGTTCCGGCTCGATTCTCTTCGAGATGGTCCGAAGCATCACCGAAGAGACCGCGGTGATGATTGCTCCGGCGTGGATCGACCGCCCGGTGCAGCCGATCGCCATCCGCGACGTTCTCTCGATTCTGGTGGAAGGAATCGAATCAGACGTCAACGGCGTGGTGGAGATCGGAGCCGATCCGATCACGTTTCGCTCCATGATGGAGACATACGCGGAACTGAGGGATCTCCGTCGTGCGATCATCGCGATCCCTTTCTCTTTCCCGCGGCTTTCCGCGCTCTGGATCGGAGCCGTCACGCCGCTGTCGGGAAGACTGGTCCTTCCGACCATCGAAGCACTGCACCGCGGCGTCCGGGCGGACCTCCGCCGGGCCGCGGATTGCTTCCCCGACGTCAGGCCGATGGACTTCCAGACTGCGGTCGAGCTCGCGTTGCGCAAGGTGCACAAGAACGCCATCGAGACGCGATGGAGCGACGCACCGTGAACCGCCGTCACTCTCTGCGCGTTGACTTCATCCCGGAAACTACCTAGATTGGGCGGCATGTCCGTCGCGTTGTGCGACGTGCTATTTGAGGAGGAACGTATGGCAGGGAAAGCGGACATCGTCAGTGCGATCGCCGAGAAGGCTGGAATCTCCAAGAAAGAAGCGAGCGACGCTTACGATGCCTTCGTCAGTTTCATCGCCGACTCGTGCACCCGGGGCGAGCGCTGCTCGGTGCCCGGTCTGGGGACGTTTGCCGTCTCCGAGCGGAAGGCGCGCACCGGCCGGAACCCCCGCACGAAGGAAGAGATTCACATCCCTGCGAGCCGAAGCGTTCGCTTCAAAGCGGGAAAAGATCTGCGTGACACGCTGAACGATAAGAAGAACCAGAGCTGATTCGGATCTCCCGGATGAACATTCGAGAGATGCTCGAGCGGATCGAGCTCGAGACGCTCGTCCCTCGTGCGGCCCGAAGTGCGGAGACGCGCGGACGTGACCGGGAGGATCCGGAGGACGACATCCGTCCGTCCTACCAGCGCGACCGCGACCGGATCATTCACTGCAAATCGTTCCGCCGTCTCAAGCACAAGACGCAGGTCTTCCTGGCGCCGGAAGGGGATCACTATCGGACACGTCTGACTCACGTGCTCGAAGTGACTCAGATCGCGCGCACCATCGCAAAGTCTCTCCGCCTCAACGAAGTCCTGGCCGAAGCCATCGGGCTCGGCCACGACCTCGGGCATTCGCCATTCGGTCACGCGGGAGAGGCCGCGCTCAACAAACTGGTCAAGGGAGGCTTCGACCACTACCGGCAGTCGGTGCGGGTGGTGGAAGTACTCGAACGCGAAGGGAAGGGCCTCAACCTCACCGTGGAAGTGCGGGACGGCATTCTCAAGCACTCCAAAGGGGAGAAAGGCGAGATCATCCGGAGCCGTCCCAAGGCGCGGGCCCTCACCCTCGAGGGTGACGTGGTGCGGCTCGCGGACATCATCGCCTACGTGAATCACGACATCGACGACGGAATCCGCGCCGGCCTCCTCCGGGAAGAAGAGATTCCGCGAGCGATCCGGGACGTGCTCGGGTTCAATCCCCGGAGCCGCATCGATCGAATGGTACGCGACGTCATCGACGAGACGCTCGCCTGCGATTACCAGGCGATTGCGATGTCCCCCGAGGTCCTCGGCGCGCTCGAAGAGCTGCGGGCGTTCATGTTCCAGAACGTCTACCTGATTCCGCAGGTGAGAAACGAGTTCGAGAAGGCGCAGAACATGCTCGTCGCCCTCTTCCATCACGTGATGGAACGCCCCGGCGAATATCTCGACGTGAGCAGCGGCGAGCCCGTGGAGCGGCTGGCGATCGATTTCATCGCCGGGATGACGGACCGCTACGCGATCAATCTCTACTCGAAGCTCTTCGTGCCGCGGTCCTGGAACTGAGAGCCGCCGCGACGGCGCGGGTCGGCAGTTGCGGTGTCTCCTCTTACTTCTCTCCTCTCAGAAACACCAGCTTCACCACCAGTAGACCGCAGACGAAGACGATCGCCGCGTAGAGGTCGCGAAACTCGCTGCTCCAGATCGCTCCGAAGTGGCTGCTGAGCATGAAGAAGATGGCGGGAAGAGCCATGTACGCGTTCTGCCTGGCCCGAAGTGAAGACATGGCCCCCCATTTCGGATCCGGGGCCCTTCCTTCCCGCATCGCAGAGAGAATGCGCCTCTGCGAGGGAATCACCGCATCATCGCGTTCAGTGCGATCGCACTCCCGAGGATCGCTCCGGTGTGGATGTAGAGCGCACGTCCGTTGAAGTTCCCGATCTTCTCCATCGCCAGGTAGATTCCGAGCAGGAGGAGAATCGCCACTGACGTCCCCGCGATGCGGCTGGGGATCAGCCTGAGAAGAAGGTCGTAGACGTACACCAGAACGAGCGCCGCGACGAGAATCGCCGTCGCGACGGTCGTGTCGTGCCGTCCACCCGCCTCGAACATCGCCGCCGAAAAGCGAAAGTAGTAGAGAAACACGAGGAGAAAGAGACCGGTGATCCATCCGAAGACGGCGCTCCATCCGAGCCAGCGGAGGCCGCGCCCGAGCAGGAGCGGCGCCGCTTCGTTCCGCGCCGGGCCGGAGAGCTTCGAGACTGCCGGTGCCGCGATCCAGACGAAGAACCATCCGAATCCGACCCATGCGAACGCGAAGGCGACGTGGCTCCAACGAAGAACGAGCTCGATCCACGAGGAGACGGCTGGGTCCATCTGCATGCGTGAGATTATAAAGGCTCGAGGACCCTTCAGGGGCGCGCGTTCGTGGCGCGCAGCCGGTGGCCGCTGCTAACGATCCGATGTCAACAACAGAACTCGCTGTGTCACGTTGTCGGTAGTACTGAGGAGCGCGTAGAGAGGAGCGCCGTCATCTTCTGCTCGAACGACCAATCGCGCGTTCTCATCGGCCCCTGACCAACTCGTGGGATCTCCGAGATCGAATTCCGACCGGCTCCAGGGGAGGGCGCCGTCGAGATGTCCCGACGAAGAAAAGACCGTATGCCCGCTGTTCGAATCGATCACGTCGACCGATATCAGATCGACGCTTTCGGAGGTCGAAAAGACCCGCAAGCGATATCTGGCCCCGATGATAATCGGGACTCCGGCCACCCGCAGTGCGCCCGTCTGCCAACCGGAGGGACGAACCGACGATACTGCCGTACCGACGTCGAGCGGATCGGCTACGTTTCTCAGTATGGTGCGAATGTAGATTGCGTCCGCTTCATCGGCGGAAACTTCGACCGCTCCTGCATGGAGATCCGTGATCGTCGCCCCGGGGGCGATCTCCCTCGCTGCCCCGGTCGGCGGTAAGAACAGCATGACGCTGCTCCCACCCGCGTTGTAGATCGATGTGGTCGTGTTCCAGATCGAGCCGAACGCCCCTGGCTGCATCACGGCCTGTACAGGCAGAAGGATCCGCTCGCGTTCCGCAGTGGCCGCGGATCCGGTCTGCGGAAGCGAGAGGATCGACCCAATAATCAGAGCAATTGCCGCGCTTCGCACGTCAGAATCCTCCGGTTGTCCGGCTGCGCCGGACCGAATACAAGAGAAGGTTGGGTGATCCGGTTCCGATGTCATGGAGCCTGTCGACGGTTGCCTTCGCTTTGATGTAGCCCTCGATGGTTGATGGATTGGCGGTCTTATCGATCATCATGAACCTGGCCCGCATTTCTCACGCCATCTCTGCTGCGGAGCCGGATAGCGGCCTGTCTGTTGCGTTGCGCCCGGCTTCGGCTCCTCGACATAGTCACCACTATGCCTTCGTCGCCGAAGCGGGGCGCGCCTTGCATCCAGGCCACTCTCCGCCTCCTGGCGACGAGATGGTGTGAGAAATGCGGGCTAGGAGTCTGCGCGGTCGAAACTGTCCTACTGCGAAAGCGGATCAACGGTCCAAATCCGCCCGGATTTTCGGCGAGTAGCCACCGCTACGCACCTCAAATCCGAACGAATTTGGCCTCGTTGCTCCGCTTTCTCGCTACGGACGTTTCTATCGCGCAGACTCCTAGCCGCGACGCCAGTGACATGCGGCACGGCGAAGGAGCATCCGCTCCACTCGTACACGAAGCCTTTCTGGCGCGGAGCCGGGATGTTCGTTTCGGGAGCGAAGATATCAATACATTGGCCAAATGCGGAATCTGAATTCCGGTAGTCCGTATCTGTGGTCCAGCCCACGTGTGCGCCATCAGTCGGATCCGTCGATTCGAGGTGTCGTCAACATGAGTATTCCGCCAGTGGGGCGACCCCGGAATCGATGACGTAGGTCAAGGACCGAGTGTCGTCGATACTCGCACCGTCGAGTGAATTCACCAAAGAACGCGGACAGCACCCGCTCCCCCGAAACTCGGTAAGCCGTGTGGAATTGGAGCGTTGCCCCCTCGTCACATCGCCGCTCGCCTCTCGCCCCTCGCCTCTATAGAATGCGCGGCGTGGGTGAGCTCGAAGAGAGAACCGCGATCGTGACCGGAGCGTCGAGCGGGATCGGCCTCGCGACGGCCGAACGGCTCGCGCGCGAGGGCGCGCGGGTAGTCGTCTTCGCCCGTTCGAAGGAAAAGCTGGAAGAGCTCGCCGCGCGCGATCCGGAGCGCTTTCTCGCCGTTCCCGGCGATCTCTCCGAGCCTGCATCCGTCGAGGCTCTCTTTCACGCCTGCGAAGAGCGATTCGGTCCGTGCGACATCCTGGTCAACAACGCCGGGACATCCGCGCCACGTCCGCTGACGGAGATGGCCATTGCCGACTGGGACCGGGTCTTCAACGTCAACATCCGCGGGATGTTCCTCACCTGCCGCCGGGCGCTTCCGGCGATGCTCGAGCGTCGCCGCGGCGTGATCGTGAACGTCGCATCGATCTCGGGGGTGCCCGGTCCACGGAAATTTCCCGGTTCGTCCGCGTACTGCGCGTCGAAGGGGGCGGTGATCTCCTTCACCGACGCGCTGTCGGTCGAGGTCTCGCCGTACGGGGTGAGGGTCAACGCGGTTTCTCCAGGATCTGTCGATACGCCGATGCTGCGGGAGGCGCTTCCGGATCTGGTGCCCGACATGGGACCGTCCGAAGTTGCCGAGGTGATCCTGTTTCTTGCATCGGATCGATCGAGGCCGCTCAACGGCCAGAACATTCATGTCTATCACGCCTGAGCTGAGCTCGTTCCGCCCGACGTTCGCCGAGATCGATCTCGACGCATTCGTCCGCAACGTCCGCGCAGTCCGCGCGCGGACCGGAACGGCTGCGCGCCTGGTGGCGGTGGTGAAGGCCGACGCGTATGGTCACGGTGCGGTCGAGGTCGCACGCGCGGCTCTCGACGAAGGCGTCGACGTATTCGCGGTCGCACTCCTCGAGGAAGCGATCGAGCTACGCGACGCCGGAATCGAGGGCACCATCCTCCTCCTCGGACCGGTCGCGTCGGACGAGCAGATCGAGATGGCCTCGCGAGCGGAGATCACGTGCGGCGTGGTCGGACCGGAAGAGCTCGACCTCCTCGCCGGATACGCCCGGAAGAGAGAGGCCGATCTCCACATCCACCTGAAGCTCGACAGCGGGATGGGACGGATGGGATTCCTCGAATCCGATCTGGACGGGATGCTCGAGACGCTCCGCTCCGCCCCTTCCCTTCGCGTCGACGGGGTGTACAGCCACTTCGCAAACGCGTCGGATCCGGACGATCCGTACACCGAAACGCAACTCGCGAATTTCGAGCGGATGCTCGCGCGGCTCGCACATGGAGGTCTCGACGCTCCGGTCCACCATCTCGCGAACAGCGCCGCGGTGATGCGGGGACTCGTCACTCCGGGCGATTTCGTCCGGGTCGGGATCGCCCTCTACGGTGGAGAGCCGATGGACCGCGGAACGACACGGCTCGAACCGCTGATGCGCTGGCGCACCGAGGTGGCACGGCTGAAGACTCTGCCGCCGGGTTCGTCGGTCGGATATGGACGCACGTTTCAGACGAGGCGCACCACGCGCGTCGCGACTCTGCCGGTGGGGTATGCGGACGGATACGATCGACTCCTGTCGAACCGTGCGGAGGTACTGATCCGCGGGAGACGGGTCGCGGTGATTGGACGCGTCTCGATGGATCTGATCACCATCGACGTGACCGATGTCGAGGGTGTCGCGATCGGCGACGAAGTGGTCCTCCTCGGTCGGCAGGGGGACGAAGAAATTCCGGCGGAGGAGATCGCGCACTGGACCGGTACAATCCCGTACGAGGTATTCTGCCGGGTGAGCGCGCGTGTACCGCGGATCTATCGCCGGGATGGAGCGTCCACCATCCGTTCGCGCTTCGCCGGACGAGTGAGGAAGGAAAGCAGTCGAGCATGACCAGCGTATTCGAACTGATCGGGATCAAGTTCCTCGCCGTATTCGAGGAGACCGGTCGATGGTTTCAGATGCTCGGCCGGACGTTCGTCTGGGCGGCGCGTCCGCCGTTCGAGTTCTCGCTCTGGCTGGGGCAGATGGTGCGCGTCGGAGTGGAGTCGGTCCCAGTGGTCTTCCTCACCAGCATGTTCACCGGAATGGTGCTCGCTCTGCAGACCTATACCGGCTTCTCGCGGGTACACGCGGAGAACTTCGTCGGAAGTGTCGTGGCGCTGGCGATGCTTCGCGAGCTCGGGCCGGTTCTCGTTGCACTGATGGTCACCGGACGCGTCGGATCGTCGATGGCGGCGGAGATCGGCACGATGCGGGTCACCGAACAGCTCGATGCCCTCGAGGCGCTGGCCACCGATCCGGTCCACTATCTCTTCGTACCACGCGTGATCGCCGGTACGATCATGCTGCCGTTCCTCACCATCCTTGGTGACGGCATCGGAATCTTCGGCGGGTATCTCGTCGCAGTGAAGCTCCTCGGGGCGAACCCCGTCCTCTATCAGCAGAACACCTTTCAGTTTCTCGAGTTGTCCGACTTCTGGACCGGACTGGTGAAGGCCGCGAGTTTCGGACTGATTCTCACTCTCACCGGATGCGTTCGTGGGTATTACACGACGGGCGGGGCCGAAGGGGTGGGGCGCGCGACGACGACTGCGGTCGTCTCTGCATCGCTGATCATTCTTCTCACGGACTTCTTCCTGACCAAGATGATGTTCTGAGGAATCATGACCTCCAGCACACACGAGAGTTCATCGCTCAGGCGCCGTCCGTTCGAGGACGAGATCATCCTCACCATCGACGATGTCTACAAGGCCTTCGGTGACAAGCAGGTCCTGCGCGGGCTGACCCTGAAGGTTCATCGTGGCGAATCGGTGGTCATCGTCGGCGGATCGGGTGTCGGGAAGAGCGTCACTCTGAAGCTGATCATCGGACTCCTCCAGCCGGACGCCGGTCACGTCCTCGTCTCCGGGATCGATCTCTGCTGCCTCAAAAAGGTGGAGCTGAACCAGATCCGGCGCAGCTTCGGGATGTCGTTTCAGGAAGGTGCGCTGTTCGATTCGATGAACGTCTTCGAGAACATCGCGTTTCCGCTGCGGCGGCACACCGACAAGAACGAGGCGGAGATCGCCGATCGCGTGCACGAATGCCTGGAGCTGGTGCATCTTCAGGACGTCGATACGAAGAAGACATCCGAGTTGTCCGGAGGGATGCGCCGCCGGGTCGGCTTCGCCCGAGCCATCGCGCTCGAGCCGGACATTCTCCTCTTCGACGAGCCGACCACCGGTCTCGACCCGGTGATCAGCGACGTGGTCGCCGATCTGATCCTGGAGATGGATCAGCGTCTGAACACGACGACCGTGACGATCTCGCACGACATGAAAGTCGCGTACAAGATCGCGGACCGGATCGCGATGGTCTACCAGGGTAGGATCATCGAGGAAGGGACTCCGGAAGAATTCCGGGAGTCGAAGAATCCGATCGTGCGTCAGTTCGTGGAGGGACGGGCCGAAGGACCTCTTACCGGCGAAGGATGAGGGCCGGGAAAGAGGAGGTCGGGACTCGCAATTCGAGAATCCTGCTCCGGATCGTCACCGGCGCCGGTATCCTGCTCGGGCGATTTCGTCCATATCCACCATCCGATTTGCTATCCTCGGAAAAATCGCCGTGAGGAGGGTTCGTGCATGCAGACGTACAGCACCGTCTACAGGATTCCGAGCTGGGGAGTGATGGAGGCTCGCGACGAAGAAGGGCTCGGTGGGATCGCGCAGACGATGCGGATGGTCCTCGAGGATGATTTCTGCAACGCGGCGCACTGGGGAGTGCAGATGGGACGCGTTCCGCCGATCCGTCCGGTGATTCCTCTCAACGCGGTGAAGCGCTCGGGACTCAAGGTCGTCGCCACGAACCGGATCAAAGACGAAGCACTTCAGGAGACGCTCACCGAGCTCCTCCAGCGTCTGGCCATGCTCGGGATGTACGTGCAGAACACCAACCATCTGACCGATCGCGAGCTGTACGTGCGGCTGGTCGACGACGTTCTCCGGCGGAAGGCGATTCTGGTTGCTTATCCCGGCTACGGCTGCATCATCGACATGAAGGCGGAAGAGCCGTCAATCTCGGACCGGGACACCTCGATTCCGCGATTCAACCGGGTGGACGCGCTGCAGCTCCCGTCGTAAAGGCCAGCACATGGGCGCGCGGCTCGTGCCGTGCCGGCAGCGACGGAAGCCGCGGCACGCGCGCGGGCCAGGCGATTCTCGAATACGTTCGCCTGAGCACCAGTCAGGCGGCTCGATACGGAGGAGGGAAGCGATGGCGAAGGTTACCGGAATCGGCGGCGTCTTCTTCAAGAGTAAAGGCGAGAGCGCCGCGCTTGCAGAGTGGTATCGGAAATACCTGGGTATGCCGCTGGAATCGTTCGGCGGCGCGATCCTCAGATGGCCGAACGACGAGGCCGAGGACCGCGGGCTCACAGTGTGGCATGTCGCGGATGGAGACAGCCAGTGGTTCAGCCCGAGCAATTCTTCCTTCATGATCAACTACCGGGTCGACGACCTCGGCGAGCTGCTGGCGCAGCTTCGTGCGGGTGGTGTGGAGATCGTCCAGGGCCCCGAATCGCACGAGAACGGCAAGTTCGCCTGGATCATGGATCCGGAGGGGAACAAAGTCGAGCTCTGGGAGCCGAAAATCTGGGACGACAAGAACAAAGGCGTCTGACATCGCCCCCCATGACGCTGGCTGCAGAGGGCCGTCCGCGGCCGTGGGAAATGCAGGCTACCGGAGGCTAGCGTTTTGCGACGAACAATTCCCGCAACGCATTCAGGTCCGTGCGTGGCACATCACCGACCAGCACGTAGTTCAGACCACCATTGCTCCAACTGACACATTCGAACTCGCGCATTTTGGCGGTCGGCAGATCCGTCATCGCCACGAACAGTGACAGGCGGTGCCTGGCCTTCCCGACCATTATGTAGGCCACCGGCTGGTTGTGCACATAGACCACTCGTCCGCCGATTACGTGATACGGCGTTCCGCTCATCTCCGGAATCGGAAAGGAGAATGGCAGCCTTCCTTCGAACCACGGCTTGACCGTATGCCTGTCCGTAGAAAGGACGTCGACCGGATTGGCGCTGGCCAGAATCGTGGCGTGGAGGTCAGCCAGCTCGCGCCCCGACGCAGATTTGCCGAACGTCCCGGTCAACACGAAAGCGCCGATGATGACGGCTGCCATGCCGGCCACGAGCGGAATCAGCGACGGAAGCCGCCAACCGGTGACGCGACGCTTGACCCGCGCCCGCAGAAGGTCGGAAGGAACGAAACGCCCCACGTCGCCCACCGCTCTCTTGAGCTGCATCTCGCCGAGAACGGCGCTCGCGCAAGCCGCGCATTCGCGGAGATGGGCCTCTGCGACGCTCAGATCATCGAGCTCACCATCCGCATAACGCTGCACTTCCTCACGACGTCCCCCTCGCATCCGGATGCACGAATCCGACGGATCACGGTCCGATACGAATCGATGGAGTCTGACATGATCAAAGCCGACCTGGAGACACTGTTCGACTACAGCTACTGGGCCAACAGAAGGCTCTTTGGAGTCGTCTCGTCTCTCTCCCCCGAGGAATTCTGCAAGCCGGTCGCAGGAAGCTATGGCTCGGTGAGAAACACGCTTGTCCACGCTCTGAGCACCGAGTGGGGGTCGCTCGAGAGGTGTGGAGGAGGCCCGCGCGTGGGGCCGCGGGGCTCGTGCCGTGCCGGCAGCGACGGAAGCCGCGGCCCGCGGCGCGGGCCACGAGGAAAGCGGCTGGCCCTCTGCCTAGAGTTGCCCTTGACGACTCACGGTGCCGTCAGTACGATGAGTAGAATCGATCAAATCGCAGAGACATATGCAAAAAAGATGTGTGAAGAACCAGAGCAAGTGGATTCTCGCAGCGGCCATGATGGCGGGCGTGCTTGCGATCGTGACGCCTGCGCATGCGAAGTCGCTGCAGGGGGACGTTGCAGTCGCAACGCACGGCGGCCGCGCCTTCATCGGTGTCGACACCGGTCGTGCAGACCACGCGGGCCTGGTTGACTATGGCTTCGTGTTCGTCTCCGGCATGCCGGGACCGGCCGTGTCCTTGATTCTTAAGAACGCGCACGTCGAGTATGACAGCGAATACGTGCGCGTGATCTCGGCCACGACGCGCCAGATATTTTCATTCAGCGTCGCGGGCCAGCCAGATGTCAATCGCACATGGCCTGCGGGGTTCAGCGTCACGCAGGCGGAAGGCTACCAGCTATCTTGGTACGATGTGACTACGAGGTCTATCACGCTCACGGATGTCCTCATGGCGTTCTCCCCGCAGACGGAAAACCCGCAGATCGGGAGCATACAGCCGTTGAGCGCCACTCCTTACTATCAAGATCCGTTCGGCGCGGATAGCGACTCGGCGAGCTGTCGATCTGGAGGGAAAGGATCAACCGAATGCACGGTCGAGTGGGATGTCGCGGGTGGCAGCGTTACGTACCATCGTTCGTGTACTGTGAAATGTGCCGCCGGTTACTACGCATGCTGCAACGACTACAGTTGCACGTGCGTTGCAAATACCGGCGGCGGGTGGTAGATCACTGCCTCGCGAGCCGGGGGATAACAGACATGCCCCTTGCCGGCGGGCAAAGCATGCTGCCATTGTAGGCCTTGAGGTGAACTGGAGGAAGAAACCGGGCATACCTTCGCTTCTCAGTTGGACCCGTCAAACCTTCGAGCGAACGCGACTCGGCTGAGCTGGTGTTGATCGAGACCGGAGCGAAGTCCGCACCCGCCGCGTGACGAAACGTGGACCGGGTGTCTCTTGGGACGAGGCGCCGCCAGGGCGAATTGTGAGGAGCGGTCAGTCTTCAGAAAATCGCGCTCCGGAGTCGGAAGGAATCCCCGTCTCTCCCTCTCTCCTCACACCTCTTCTTCCACCTCGTCGCTCTCGAACGGCTCCATCACCGGCTCGCCATCGGCATCCGAAAGAATCAGCTCGATCTTCTTCTCGACATCCGAAAGCTTCTGATGGCAGAAGCGTGAAAGCCGGATCCCTTCTTCGAAGAGCTTGAGCGACTCGTCCAGGGAGAGCTCTTCCCCTTCGAGACGCTGAACGATCTTCTCGAGCTGCTGAAACGCCTTTTCGAATTCATTGCCGCGCTGGCGCGCCATCGGTGATCTCCTCGGACGTGGTTTCGCCGGACGAACCGGCATCATCTTTTGCGACGGGCTCCGCGGCGGGCATCTCGGCCTTCGTCTCGGGCCAGAGCGTCTCCAGCCCCAGTGTGTGGCCGTCGACCGTCGTAGAGAGGCTTCCCTTCTTGAGCTGGAGCTCGATCGGATCCCCGATCGCGACGGACATCGAATCGATCAGAAGCTGGCGTCTCCCGTTCCGAATGGCGAATGCGATCGCGTATCCGCGCGCGACGACGGAGAGAGGAGAGACCGCCTGCAGGGTCCCCATGGTCGATTCGAGCTGACGCCGATGCCGCTCGAGCCGTACGCGCTCTGCGCGAGCGATTCGTTGGCGCAGCGCTGCGACGTAATTCAGCCGGTTACGCAGCGCGAGCCGCGCCGGAAAGCTCTTCAGCGGCGTCTCGGTGCGGGTGAGCCGCTGGCGCAGCGCGCGCGCTTCTCCCTCCAGAAGGCGGTAGAGAAGGACGCGGCGGTTCTGGAGCCGCTCGCGCCGTCCGGCGACGCGGGCCGGAACGCGGCCCAGTCCGTCGGACGACGCGAAGTGCCGGAGCGACGTGCGGAAACGCTCCACGCGTCCTTCGAAGACTCGCCTGATCCGCACCACGGAATGATCGATCTGCGTGCAGAGATCCGCCTTCGCCCGGATGACGATCTCCGCGGCGGCGGAAGGGGTCGGCGCCCGCAGATCTGCGACGAAATCACAGATCGTGAAGTCGACCTCGTGACCGACACCGGAGATCGTCGGGATCCGGCACGCCGCCACCGCGCGCGCCACGATCTCCTCGTTGAACGGCCAGAGGTCTTCGAGCGAGCCTCCCCCGCGGCAGATCAGGACCACGTCGTGGATGTCCCACCGCGAAAGGTCGCGGAGCGCGTTCGCGATCTCCCGCGCCGCCGCGGTGCCCTGAACGCGGACGGGATACATCTGAATCGAGAGGCCGTCGAAGCGGCGGGTCAGAACGTTCACGATGTCCCGCACTGCGGCGCCGGTCGGGCTGGTGATCACCGCGATGCGCTGCGGAAGAGCGGGAATCGGTTTCTTTCGCGACGGGTCGAAGAGCCCTTCCGCCTGGAGCTTCGCTTTGAGCTGCTCGAACGCGAGCTGCAGAGCACCGAGTCCGGCGGGCTCCGCGGAGTCCGCCATGAACTGGAACGTGCCGCGCGGCTCGTAGATCTTCAGCCGGCCGCGGAGGATCAGCTTCAGGCCGTTCTCGATCCGGAACTTCAGTCCCCGAGCGGAGGTGGCGAACATCACCACCGAGAGCTGCGCCTTCGCGTCTTTGATCGAGAAATAGAGGTGCCCCGATGACGCGCGGGTGAAGTTCGTCACCTCTCCTTCGACGGAGATGTCGAAGTAGCTCGAGAGGACGTCGTTGATCTCGGTGAGGAGATCGCTGACCTGATAGACGTGACGGGTGGCCATCGGACCGGACCAGTTTCGAAGGGGAGGAGGAGTGTGTCAAGGACTTGTACCGTTCGAAGCCGGGATCGGGCTTGCCGGCCGGGCTGTCCGCCTGTGCGTGATGATAGACTCCCGCCCGTCATGGGAGACATCGACGTCCAGGATTACCTGCGGCGGCAGCGCGATCGCGTCGACGCCGCGATTGCGCAGTGGCTTCCGCCGGACAACACCCCTCCGGAATCGATCCACAAGGCGATGCGCTATGCCGTCCTCGGAGGCGGGAAGCGCCTCCGGCCGATCCTCGCCATTGCCGCCGCGGAGAGCTGCGGCGTCGAGACCGAGCCGTGGATGCAGCAGTTCGCGGCACTGGAGCTGATTCACACGTATTCGCTGGTCCATGACGACCTGCCGGCACTCGACGACGACGAACTGCGGAGAGGCCGTAAGACGGTCCACGTGGTCTTCGGAGAGGCGCTGGCGATCCTCACCGGCGATGCGCTCCTGACGGAGGCAATGAGCTGGCTCTCCAAACCGGCGAGAGGCGTTCCTGCCGACCGGCAGCTGCGCGGGCTGGCCGTCGTCGCCAGTGCGGTCGATTCGCAAGGGATGATCGGGGGCCAGGTCGCGGATCTCGAGAGCGAGCGGATGCAGGAGCGAACCTCCGACCGCAAGCTTCTCGCCGGCACGCTCTCGTTCATCCACGAGAACAAGACCGGAGCACTGATCACCGGGGCGGTGATGCTGGGAGGCATCCTCGCCGGAGCCCACGAGAGCGTCCTGCGGGAACTGGAGCGGTACGGCCGCGCGGTCGGCCTCGCGTTTCAGATCGTCGACGATCTTCTCGACATCGAAGAGTCGGCGGCGACGCTGGGAAAGACGGCCGGAAAGGACGTCGCGCAGGGAAAGCTGACCTACCCGGCGCTTTTCGGGGTGGAGGAGGCACGCAACCGGGCCGCCGCACTCCTCGAGGAAGCCGTCGGAAGTGCTGATACCATCGGGGGTCCGGTGAACTATCTGGGACCCATCGCACGTTACATCATCGAACGGAGATCCTGACCCTTCGGCCAGGGTGTGTCCACGACTTCAGTTTCAGGCAGAACAGATGGCAAGACTTCTCGACTCGATCGATTCTCCGCACGACCTGCGCAAGCTCGATCCTTCCCAACTTCCGCAGGTCGCTCAGGAGATCCGGGATCAGATCATCGACGTGGTTTCCCAGCTCGGAGGCCACTTCGGCGGAAATCTCGGTATCGTCGAGCTGACCCTCGCGCTCCACTACGTCCTCGACACCCCGCGCGATCAGCTGGTGCTCGACACCGGCCACCAGAGCTATCCGCACAAGCTGATCACCGGCCGGCGCGATCGGTTCCACACCATCCGGCAGCACGACGGGATCTCCGGATTCTGCAAGCGTGAGGAGTCGGTCTACGACGTCTTCAACGCGGGACATGCCTCGACGTCCATCTCCGCAGCGCTCGGGATCGCGGCCGGACGCGACTTCCGGAAAGAGGATTACCGGGTCGCCGCCATCATCGGCGACGGTGCGCTCTCGGGAGGTCTCGCACTCGAAGGTCTGAACCAGGCCGGTCACCTGAAGAAGAAGATGATCATCGTCCTGAACGACAACGAAATGTCGATCTCGACGAACGTCGGAGCGATCTCGGGCTATCTGAACCAGATCATCAAGGGCCAGAAGTACATCGTGATGAAGGACCTCGCGAAGCGGGTGATGGACCGGATTCCGGTGGTGGGTGGAAAGATCCACGGCCTCGCCTCCGACGTGGAGGAGATGGTCAAGCACATGGTCGTTCCGGGGCTCCTGTTCGAGGAGCTCGGATTCAAGTATCTCGGACCGTACGACGGCCACGATCTGAACCTGCTGATCGATGTCCTGCAGCGGACGAAAGACTACGACGGGCCGGTGCTGATCCACGTCCTGACCAAGAAGGGGAAGGGATATCACCCCGCAGAGGACAAGCCGATCTGGTCGCACGGAGTGACGCCGTTCGACATCAAGTCCGGCGAGGCGAAGAAGTCCGACAAGCCGTCGGCGCCGAGCTACACCTCGGTTTTCGCGCAGGCCCTGATCGAGCTGGCAGCCGAAGACGAGCGGATCGTCGCGATGACCGCCGCGATGCCCGAAGGCACCGGTCTGGACAAGTTCAAGAAGGCGTATCCGGAACGGATGTACGACGTCGGGATCGCCGAGGAACATGCGATCACGTTTTCCGGAGGGCTGGCGACGCAGGGGCTGAAGCCGATCGCGGCGATCTATTCGACGTTCCTGCAGCGCGCATTCGATCAGGTGTTCCACGACGTGGCGATCATGGATCTTCCGGTCGTCTTCGCGCTCGACCGCGCCGGCATCGCCGGGGCCGACGGGCCGACCCATCACGGGATCTACGACATGGCGTACCTGCGGCTCTTCCCGAACATGATCTGCATGGCGCCCAAAGACGAAAACGAGCTCCGGCACATGCTGAAGACGGCGTTCGAGAGCGGCCATCCGACCTCTCTCCGATACCCCCGCGGCGCGGCGGAGGGAGTGCAGATCGATCCCGAGATGCACTCGCTTCCGATCGGGAAGGGCGAAGTGCTGCGGGAAGGGAAGAACGCGGTGATCTTCGCGATCGGAAACGAGGTCTGGCCGGCGTTCCGCGCCGCGGAGAAGCTCGCTCGCGAGGAAGGCATCGACGTCGCGGTGATCAATGCGCGGTTCATCAAGCCGATCGACGACGACCTGGTGATCCGTTACTGCACGCCCGGAGCGAAAGTGATCACGGTCGAAGAGGGGTCGCTTGCCGGCGGCTTCGGCTCCGCGATCATGGAACGAGTGCAACAGCTCGATCTCCCGGACGTGAGCTTCCACCGCATCGGCATTCCCGACGAGTACGTGCACCACGGGACGCAGGACGTTCTCCGTGCGCAGTACGACCTCCACTCGGATGGGATCGCCACGAGGGTGAAGAAGTTCGTCCTCTCGCCGAACCTCGCTGAAGCCGCGAATCGGTGAGCGGTGAGTGGCGAGCGGTGAGCGGCGAGTTGTTCGGCCGCGCCGGGAGTGCGGATTCGTAATCCGCCGCGCGGATCACGGCTCGTGCGCGACCGCAGCATCACCCAGATCCTTGGCAGAAGCGAAGCTTCTTTCTCGCGAGACAGACAGACGCTTCGCATACAGCCGTAGCCGCGGTCTTCATCGCTTGAACACGGTTTTCGCGGCGGATCGGAGGATCCGCACCCCCTGGAACACGCCCCGATGGGGGCGGATCTTTTCCGAGGGGCGCGGATCCCGCCCCGAGGGATGCGGATCCTCTGATCCGCCGCGCGAGTCATGGCGCGAGCGCGACCGCAGCATCATCCAGATCCTTGGCAGAAGCGAAGCTTCTTTCTCGCGAGACAGACAGACGCTTCGCATACAGCCGTAGCCGCGGTCTTCATCGCTTGAACACGGTTTTCGCGGCGGATCGGAGGATCCGCACCCCCTGGAACACGCCCCGAGGGGTGCGGATCTTTTCCGAGGGGTGCGGATCCCGCCCCGAGGGGTGCGGATCCTCTGATCCGCCGCGCGAGTCATGGCGCGAGCGCGACCGCAGCATCATCCAGATCCTTGGCAGAAGCGAAGCTTCTTTCTCGCGAGACAGACAGACGCTTCGCATACAGCCGTAGCCGCGGTCTTCATCGCTTGAACACGGTTTTCGCGGCGGATCGGAGGATCCGCACCCCCTGGAACACGCCCCGATGGGTGCGGATCTTTTCCGAGGGGCGCGGATCCCGCCCCGAGGGGTGCGGATCCTCTGATCCGCCGCGCGAGTCATGGCGCGAGCGCCACCGCAGCATCATCCAGATCCTCGGCAGAAGCGAAGCTTCTTTCTCGCGAGACAGACAGACGCTTCGCATACAGCCGTAGCCGCGGTCTTCATCGCTTGAACACGGTTTTCGCGGCGGATCTGAGGATCCGCACCCCCTGGAACACGTTCGATCCTCGGCAGAAGCGGAGCTGGTTTCGTGAGATTCGCTGACGCTGCGCGTGCAGCCGTAGCCGCCGTCTTCATCGCGTAGAACGAGATTCTGCCGGCGGATCCCGCGGGGCGGGATCCGCACCCCAGGGAGATACCGAGCCGAGGAGTGCGGATTCGATTCTCAAGACCTGACCCCATGCCTCCGGCGAGCCCACCAATAATGCAAATAACAGGCGTCGAACTTGCACCGCCTCCCGACCGCACGCGGTTCGCGTCATGGGGGCGCGAACTCCGACACGACCGCCTCTTCCGGGGCGGTTTCAGCAGTCGACAATTCATGACGATCAGGAGGCTTGTGGTGAAAAAACTACTCATCTATACATTGGCAGTCGCGATGGCGACGTTCATCGGATCGACCGCTTCTGCGGAGATCAGCGGCTGTGGAGCGAACAACGGAACCTCGTTCAGTGCGACCCTCGCAGGCCGGCAATTCGGCTCCCCGCTCGGAATGCTCAACGGATCCGGCGTGGCCAACGTCCGCCTCGACACCGCGAATCACGTTCTGTTCGCCGACCTCTCGACGGCGGGACTCACCGGCGTGACCGGGGTGAGCATCATCGGTCCGAATGGCAACGTCGTATTCGATCTCACCGGCAGTCAGAGCATCGATCAGGGAGGAAACTTCACGCTGGCGCAGACCATCCCTGACAGCCTGATGAACGACATCATCGCCAATCCCGGGCAGTACTCGATCAGGATCGACACGACGGCGAATCCCAATGGAGCGATTCAGGGAGCCCTGGTCGACAATCGGGTTCTGCTGGTGAACGCGACCGGGGCCAACGTGATCGGCACCCCGGGATCGACGAGTGCGACCGGAACCGCGATCCTGCGCATCCAGCGCGACGCGAATGGCACTCCTACGCTCTATGTCGATTTCCTCGGCACGCCGGATCTGAGCTCCATCTCGCAGCTTCAGCTCCGTCAGGCTGCGCCCGGCATGAACGGTCCGGTGGTGATGACCCTCGGATCGGATCTGACTCCGACCGACAACCGCCTCACCCTCTCCGTTCCGATCACCGACACACTCGCCAACGAGATTCTCTCGAATCCTTCGGACTACTACCTCACGGCGAACACGGCGGCGTTTCCGAATGGTGCGGTGCGAGCACAGCTCGGACTGGGTAACGAAGTGGTGATCCCGGCGGTTGGAAGTCTCCCGGGTGCACTCGGAAGCCACTGGGACACCAACATCCAGATCTACAATGCGTCCGCGACGACCGACACGCCGGTGTACATCGAGTTCTTCCCCCGAGGAGCGATGGCTGACGCGACGTTCGCTGGGATGACCGCGGTCGAGACCGTTCCTGCACGCGGAACGCTCGCGTTCACACAGCTGTCCCAACTCCTTCCGAACGCTCAGGGGATGGGAGCGCTCCGGATCATCTCCGATGGAAATGTGGCGGCCACTGCCCGCATCTTCAACGATCAGGGGAACCTGAATCTCGGAACGTTCGGGCAATCGATGCCCGGGTTGAACCGCTGCGATTCGTCCTCTGCGGGCCTTCTGACGGGACTCACGGATGTAGGTACGTCAGGTACCGGTCTGCTCAATACGCGGGCCAATGTCGGATTCTTCAACGCTTCGCCCGTGGCAGTGGCGGTCAATATGGTTCTTCACTCTGCGACGGGAACGGATGTCGGTAACCGCACCCTCACTCTCGGGCCATGGGAGCAGATGCAGACGCCCCTGATCGGGGCGACCGGGCTGTTCAACACCGCGGCCGACCTCGAAAGCGGAACGCTGAGTTACTCCGCCTCCGCGCCGATCTACGTCTATGGCTCGGTGGTCGACAACGCCAGCGGCGATCCGACCACCATCCTGCCGACTCCGGATCTGTCAGCCGCATTCTGATCCGGGCCGGTCTCATTCCGGCGGAGCTTCCCCCCCGGGCTCCGCCGGAAACCTTTCCTCGCATACACTTCGGGACGATGGCTACGAAGAAGTCCCGTCTCGATCTGGCACTCGTCGATCGCGGCCTGGTTCCCACCCGAACGAAGGCTCAATCGCTGGTCATGGCTCGCCGCGTCACCGTCAACGGCGAATACGTGGAAAAGCCGGGAACGCAGATCTCCCCCGACGACGAGCTCGCGGTGATCGAGCTCGAACATCCGTGGGTCGGTCGGGGAGGGATGAAGCTCGCGGGAGCAGTCCGGAGTTTCGGAATCGCTCTCGAAGGGAAGACCTGCGCAGACATCGGAGCCTCGACCGGAGGCTTCACGGACGTGATGCTCCAGAGCGGCGCGTCGAAGGTCTACGCCATCGACGCCGGCTACGGGCAACTCGACGTTTCGCTCCGAAACGACCCGCGCGTGGTCAATCGTGAAAAGACGAACGCGCGGTTTCTCCAACGCAGCGAATTCGACGAGGAGGTCGACTTCGTCTCGATCGACGTCTCCTTCATCTCCCTCCGCCTGATCCTTCCGGTCGTTCCGAGATTTCTCCGGCTCGGAGGCGGGATCGTGGCGCTGATCAAGCCTCAGTTCGAAGTCGGTCGCGCAGAGGTCGGTAAAGGAGGGATCGTGCGCGACGAAGCGAAACGTGCGGAAGTGGTGGAAGGCATCCGCGAATTCGCGATCGGGCTCGGATTCGAAGTGATCGGAGTGATCGAGAGTCCGATCCGCGGCGCCGAAGGGAATGTCGAATTCCTGATGTACGCGCTGCTGCACGAAAGATCGGAAGAAACCTGATCACGACGCCAACCATGGCATGCCTCATGTAGCAGAGCTGCAGAGGAGGATCCATGGAGATCGAGCACGACCAGAATCATCATGAATTCGTCGCCAGGAACGGTAGAGGAGAAGCGAAACTCGGATACCGGCCGAAAGACGGCGGCGTCATCGACATCCAGCACACCAACGTCGACGATGATCTTCGCGGCGAAGGCGTCGCGTCCGCTCTCGTCGAGCGTGCGTTCCAGTACGCCCGCGAGAACGACCTTCGGGTGATTGCCACCTGTACGTTTGCGAAAAGGTGGGCCGAGAAGCACCCGGAGTGGAACGACGTGATGAAGGAGTGAATCAGCCGAGCGTGCGCCGCTCGAGATATTCGTCGAGTCCTTCACGCCATGATTCGGGACGAGCGCCGGTGAGCCGCTCGTATCGTTCGGTGGAGAGGACGGACCAGGCCGGACGTCGCGCGGGACTCGCGAACTCCGCGGAGGTGACCGAACTCACGACCACCGGCTCGGGAAGCTCGCCGCGTCCGTCGAGCTTCTCGACGATCGCCGTCGCGAAGTCGAACCACGAGCAGGCGTCGTCGTCTGCGTAATGGAATGTCCCCTGCGCCTCCTCCGCGGCGGCTCCGAGCTTGCCGAGGCGGATCAGTGCGGACGCGAGATGCGGAGTGTAGGTCGGCCGTCCGCGCTGATCGTCGACGACCTTCAGCTCTCGTCTTCCGTTGTCGATCTGCCGGCGGATCGCTTCGACGAAGTTCCAGCCGTGAGTGCCGAAGAGCCATGACGTCCGGACGATCTGATGTTTCCACGCACTGGCCGCCTCCCTCTCCCCTTCGAGCTTCGAGCGGCCGTAGGCGGAGATCGGTGCAACGGGGTGATTGATTTCGTACGGCTCGACGCTCGCGCCGTCGAAGACGAAGTCTGTCGAGATCTGGAGAAGGAGTGCGCTCCAGCGATTGCACCCTTCCGCGAGGTGCCCGACTGCCGTTCCGTTCACCTCGGTGGCCCGCTCTTCTTCCGACTCGCACGCGTCGACCTTGGTGAAGGCCGCGCAGTTCACCACGATCTGAGGGCGGACGTTCTTCATCAGGTAGAGGACGGCGTCACGGTCCGTCACGTCGAGCTCCGCACGCCCGACGGCCACGACGTCGGCGTCCGCTTCCTTCAACTGCGTTCGGAGGTCGGATCCGACCATTCCGGTCGCTCCGGTGATCAACCAGCGCACTCGATCTCCTTCGAGCCCGCGGCCGTTGCGGTGCGGGCGGTGAGATTCACTTCCTGGAGGGGACCTGGATCTTGATCTGTTTCGGCGGCTTCCGCTCGATGAGCCGGAGCGCGAACATGCCGTAGAGAACCTTTGCGTTCTCGACCTGCGAAAGAGCCGGAGTGGTCGTCAGCTCTTCGAGCGTTCTGGTCCCGTCGACCGATTCGAGGAGGACGAGCTCCTCGGCCGACAGCTCGAACCCGGGATCCGCGGCCCTCTCCGATCGCATGAAGACGGTGTGGCGACTTCCCATCCGTGCCACGAGTGCGCGCGCATCTTTCATCCGTCGAACTCCGCTCAGAACGGCGCGGGGAATGGGGATATGGAGCTTGATGAACTCCTCGTGCTTGTCGCGGCCGGGGAGGAAGACCACTTCTCCTTCCGGCCACGCGAAGACGGACCAGACGATCTCCTCGACCTGCTCCCGCACCGAGACGAAAAGAACCTTCGGTTCGATCGCCTTCATCTCCGCGAGGATCTGGCCCTGCCGGCGGCCGGTCTCCTTCAGGAGCCGGGCGCTCTGGTCGTACTGCTCGCGGGTGATGATTCCCTTCTCCAGGAGCCGGTCGCCGAGAGAATCCTCGCGCCGGCTGGACGAGGCGAAGATGATCGCTCCGTCGTCGATGTAGATCTTCTTCGTTTCACCGGAGCGGGAGCATTCGATGTATCCGGGAATCCGGTAGCGGTGGACGGTGATGAGGACTTCCGGGAGAGGAGTCTGCGAGAGATCGCTGCGAAACTGCGGCTTCCGGTCGGGTGCGGTCGGTTCACTCATCGCAGGCAGTGGAACGAGGCCGGCAGCGACGGCATCATCGGAGCGCGGCTCTGCCGCGTCTCAGCCGTTCTTCTTCTCTTCCGCCGGAGCGCTGTGGTCGTTCTTCTGATCCTTTCCTTTCAGTCCGTCACGGAAGTTCGAGATGCCTTCGCCGAGTCCGCGGCCGAGCTGCGGAAGACGCGAAGCTCCGAAAATAATGATCACGATCAGAAGAATCAACATCAGTTCGGGAAAACCGAGAGAGCCCATTCGTTCCTCCGGGCGCCAGTGTAGCGCGGATGATCCGGAAATCGTCTGCTGGATCATCCTGCGCAGGACGCCGTGCAGTGGGAGAACAACCCGGAACCCGGGTTCGTTCCCCTCATGCGGTTCAAAACAGCTTCGGATGGTGACGAATTCGCAATCCGGGCGGATTTCCGGCCGGTCGAATTCTGTTAAAGTCCCCCGGCCATGATGGACCTCACAGGACTCAATCCGCAACAGCGCGCGGCGGTCACGCACGGCGAAGGGGCCCTTCTGGTGCTCGCGGGCGCCGGTTCGGGCAAGACGCGGGTCATCACGCACAGGATCGCCTGGCTGATCGCGGAAGGAGGGGTGGACCCGGCCTCGATTCTCGCGGTCACGTTCACCAACAAGGCGGCGAGCGAGATGCTGAGCAGGATCGAGCAGCTGATCCCGCGCGGAAACTCGAAGCCGACCATCGGGACGTTCCATTCGACCTCCCTCCGGATGCTCCGCCGCTACGCCGACCGGCTCGGCTACACCCGCTCGTTCGCGATCTACGACACCGCGGACCAGCTGGCGCTGGTCAGACGCATTCTGAAGGAGCTCTCTCTGGCGGATGACGCGTTCCCTCCGCGCAACGTGCTGAGCCGCATCTCGCGGGCGAAGAACGAGTTGACCGGTCCGGCGGAGTTCGAAAAGGAGAACGTCGATTTCTTCGGATCGCGCGTCGCGGGCGTCTACCGGCTGTACCAGAAGTACCTGAAGAAGTTCGACGCGATGGATTTCGACGATCTGATCGGCAACTACGTCGAGCTTCTGCGGAAGCATCCGAACGTGCGTGATTCCATCCGTTCCCGCTTCCGCCACGTCCTGATCGACGAGTACCAGGACACCAACCACGCCCAGTACCAGCTGATCAAGCTCCTGACCGGCGAGGGAGGGAACGTGATGGCGGTCGGCGACGAAGATCAGTCGATCTATCGCTTCCGCGGTGCGGACATCAGCAACATCCTGAACTTCGAACGGGACTTTCCCGGCGCGGCAGTGGTGAAGCTCGAGCAGAACTACCGCTCGACGGGAAACATCCTCGACGCGGCGACCGGAGTGGTGGAACAGAACGTCGCGCGGAAAGGGAAGACCCTCTTCACCGAAGGAGGGGAGGGAGAGAAGGTTCGCGTGGTCACGTGCGAGACCGAGCGTGAAGAGGCGAAATTCGTGGTCGAACGGATCCTCGCCCTCCGGTCGGAGATCCCGCTCCGCGAATTCGCGGTGCTCTTCCGGACCAACGCGCAGTCGCGACCGTTCGAAGAAGAGCTCCTGGGGCTGAATCTTCCGTACGTCGTCGTCGGCGGGATGAAGTTCTACGAACGGGCGGAGATCAAGGACATTCTTTCGTATTTCCGCCTGACGATTCACCCGCACGACGATCCAGCGCTCGAGAGGGTGATCAACTCTCCGACCCGCGGGATCGGCGACGTGACGGTGAAGGCGATCGCGGAGAAGGCCGCCGAAGAGGGGAGCTCACTCTGGACGGTGATCGAAGGGGAGATGCCGTTCCTCTCCGAGCGTGCGCGCCGTGCGGTCGCTGCGTTCCGCGAGATCGTGCACGACCTGCAGCGCGCAGTCTCGAACCCTCTGCCGGAGTTCTTCGACTATCTCCTCCTCCGCACCGATTACCGGCGCTCGCTCGAAGAGTCGAAGGATCCGCAGGACGATGCGCGTCTGGAGAATCTCGAGGAGTTGATGAACTCTGCTCGCGAGTTCTGGGAAGCGAATCCGGGAGCGACGCTGGGCGACTACATCGACTCGGTGAGCCTCGTCTCGGATGTCGATCAGTACGACGACCAGAAGGGGGTCACGCTGATGACCCTCCATGCGGCGAAGGGTCTCGAGTTCCGGGTGGTCTTCCTCGCGGGGATGGAGCAGGGCCTCCTTCCCCACGCGCAGTCGAAGGACGAAGAAGCGGGGATCGAGGAAGAGCGGCGCCTCTGCTACGTCGGGATGACGCGTGCGCGCGAACAGCTCTACTGCATCCACTGCCAGCAGCGCCGCATCTACGGACAGTTCCGGGAACAGAGCCGCTCTCCATTCCTCGAGGAGATTCCCTCTCGAGTGACGGAGGAGGTGATGCTCGCTCACGGGCGTCGCGGGATGCGCGACGAGCCGTCGTGGCGCGAACAGCCGATCCGCCAGGGATACTCCTCGGGATCACGACAGCCGGGGCGGAGCGGAGGGGCCGACGCCCGCAACGTGGCCGGATTCTTCGGGGGCGCGCCGGTGCAGTTCGATCCGTCCGCGATCCGGCCGGCGCAGCCGTCTGCACGGCCTCAGGGCGGCTCGTCCCGTCCCGCTGGGCGCGACGGTTCGGAGTACCGTAGGGGCACGCGGGTGCATCACGAGAAGTTCGGAGACGGGACGGTGATGATGACCGAGGGCTCCGGGCCGAACGCGAAGCTGACGGTGTTCTTCGAGCGCGCCGGAACGAAGAAGTTCGTCGCGAAGTACGCGAATCTCCGGCGGATCTGATCCGCGCAGGTGTCGTAGCGTCAGAGGCTCGACTGTCCCGGTCGGACCAGGCTCCGCTTCTGCCGGCGGATCAGAGGGTCCGCGCCCCACGGCGGCGATGTCGCTGAGGTGCGGATCAATCTCGGCGGCGTGTCTCCATGGGGTGCGGATCATCCGATCCGCCGCGAAGATCGTGTTGGACGCGATGGAGAGGGAAGCTGTGGCTGCACGCGAAGCGTCGGTGGTTCTTGCGCTCAGCTCCGCTTCTGCCGGAGACGCGGGTGAGGCTGCGGTCGCGCACGCGCCGAGATTTGCGCGGCGGATCAGAGGATCCGTGCCCCTCGGCGGTGATGTCGCTGAGGTGCGGATCGATCTCGGCGGCGTGTCTCCATGGGGTGCGGATCCCGCCCTGCGGGATCCGCCCGCGAAGATCGTGTTGTACGCGTGAAGAGGGAAGTGGCTGGACGCGAAGCGTGGGTGGTTCTTGCGCTCAGCTCCGCTTCTGCCAGGGGACGCGGGTGAGGCTGCGGTCGCGCACGCGCCGTGATTTGCGCGGCGGATCAGAGGATCCGCGCCCCTCGGCGGTGATGTCGCTGAGGTGCGGATCAATCTCGGCGGCGTGTCTCCATGGGGTGCGGATCATCCGATCCGCCGCGAAGATCGTGTTGGACGCGATGAAGAGGGAAGCTGTGGCTGCACGCGAAGCGTCGGTGGTTCTTGCGCTCAGCTCCGCTTCTGCCGGAGACGCGGGTGAGGCTGCGGTCGCGCACGCGCCGAGATTTGCGCGGTGGATCAGAGGATCCGTGCCCCTCGGCGGTGATGTCGCTGGGGTGCGGATCGATCTCGGCGGTGCCGGATATCTCGGAAGACTCCCCACTCGCGACCCTACTCTCCGCGGGCCGCCAGAACTGCCCGCACCAGCTCCTCCGGAGGCTCCTGCAAGCGCGGATCCTCGGCGGTCTGGTCGAACGAGAGCTTTTCGAGCTCGATCGTGCGGCGGAATGTCTCGAGATAGTCGACACAGGGGCGGCAGAGCGACATGTGGTACTCGAATCGTTCCAGCGTCTCCGCCGGAAGCTCGCCCGCCAGATAGTCGGAGAGAAAGTCGAGCACCTCGCGACAGCGCA
This sequence comes from uncultured Acidobacteriota bacterium, assembly GCA_963741955.1. GTDB lineage: Bacteria > Acidobacteriota > Thermoanaerobaculia > Gp7-AA8 > Gp7-AA8 > CAVUKB01. The sequence goes on along the minus strand of CAVUKB010000006.1, from coordinate 104,897 downwards.
TGATCGTCTCCGTCATCGGGTTCCCCTTTCCATCAGATGCGGGTCGAGGAGGGAACGCAACGCCTGACGGGCGCGATGGAGCCTGACCTTGACCGCACCGGGAGTGGTGCCGAGGATCTGACTCGTCTCTTCGGTCGAGAGCTCTTCCACATCGCGGAGGAGAAGGACGGTGCGGTAGCTCTCGGGAAGCTTGTCGATCGATCCTCTCACGAGCTCGCCGAGAGCGAGTCGCTCTTCGACGTTCGAGGGGGTCGCCATCCACACCGGATTCGCGCCGATGCGATGACCGTCTTCGTGGTACTTCGGAAGCCACGGTTCGATGGATTCCTCTTCATGGCGGGAGCGGGAGCGGAGTCTCATCAGTGCGGCGTTGATCACGATCCGGTGCATCCAGGTACTGAGGCGCGAGCTCCCCTCGAAGCGGTGAATCGCGCGGAAGATGGAGATGAAGGCATCCTGGACGGCGTCGCGCGCCTCGTCCTCGTCGCGCAGGAAGCGCCGCGCCACGCGGAGAAAGGGGCCGGTCCACGTACGCACGAGGAGCTCGAATGCAGCATCGTCACCCGAGCGGAGCCGCTCGAGCATCACGCCATCGTCCATCTCACGCGAGTGATCCGTCACCGCTTTGCTTTCCTGCTACGACAGCTTACCAGCATCCGCGCCGGCGGTTTGCGGGTATGATCGATCAAGGAGAGATGTGCGACGGTCGATCGGCACGATCACCTCGTCCTCACGCCGTTTCTGTTGCCAGGGGAGAGACAGCGGGGTCGCCACTGAGCGCGCCCTCCATTCGGGCCCCTCTCCGCCTTGTCGCGACGAGACGGTGCGAGAATCCGGGCTGGTGCGAGCGCCGCTGATCTCGCGTGACGGCGCGACACGTGCAGGAAGGAGCATCGTGGATCAAAGAGAACAGGACCTCGCAACCATCGACCGCCTCGTCAGTGGACTCTACGGATCGATCAGCTTCACCGACGGCGCGGCTCCGGAGCTCGAGCTTCTTCCCACTTACTTCGTGCCTCCCGGCCTGATGATCAACTACAGCGCGGAAGAGCCGCTGTTCCTGACCGTCGCGAGCTTCAGTCAACTGGTCCGATTCCAGATCGAGAAGGGTGGACTCCGCTCGTTCCAGGAGCGCGAACAGGCCAGCCGTACCGATCTGTTCGGCAATATCGCGCATCGCTTCAGCACATACGAGGCGCGGTTCGATCCTTCCTCGCCCGCTCCCGACGTGGTCGGGATCAACAGCATCCAGATGATCCGATTCCAGAACCAGTGGCGCGTCGTCTCCATCGCCTGGAACGACGAGACTGCGGAGCGGAAGATCCCGGCGGAGTACCGGTAGCCCTCGCCCGCCCATTTCGGATTTGCGAATTTCGGATTTCGGATTTGAGAGTCCGAAGTTCTCCGCGACAGCAACCGAATCGCCGACAGCCGTGGGGCGCCGGCATCCCTGCCGGCTCGTGTCGAGCGCCCCGCGCTCGACACTCTTCTTGTGAACAGGAACGCGAGAGTCGAACTCCGTCGCGAGCTCGTCGCGTGCAGGCGCGGAGGCCTGCACGCGGCCGGCTCGAAGCCGGCGCTCCTCGGTGGAAGCCTCACAATGCCGAATCGCCGACAGCCGTGGGGCGCCGGCATCCCTGCCGGCTCGTGGCGAGCGCCCCGCGCTCGACGCTCTTCTTGTGAACAGGAATGCGAGAGTCGAACTCCGTCGCGAGCTCGTCACGTGCAGGCACGGAGGCCTACACGCGGCCGGCTTGAAGCCGGCGTTCCTCGGTGGATCGAATCCGAAATCCGCAGTCAGTACATCAGGTACTTTGACCGTCTCGCGAGAAACTTCTCCTGCTCCGGCTTCCACATCGCATGGATCTCCTCGAGCGACTTTCCTTCGCGGATGGCGTCGATCGTCGACTGATCCTGCAGGAGGTGGTGCATCTTCTCGAGCTGGAAAGCGTCGGGGAAGAGCTTCTGCAGCGAGAGTGCGAGCGCGATCCCTCCGTCGACGGTGTTGCAGCCGTCGCGCGAGACGACGGAGATCTTCTCCCCATGCACGAGCTCTCCGCCGAAGACGCTCGTTTTCGGCGTGAAGTCGAGCGGAGTCCAACCGATGCATGCAGGTGAGAGAATCTTCAACTGCGCCGCGAGTTTCGCCGAATCGATCCACGGCGCGCCGATCCGTTCGAAGGGTGCCTCCGTTCCGCGACCGACGGACAGATTCGTCGTCTCCAGCAGGCCGATTCCCGGATACAGCGTCGCTTCGGTGAGGTTCCGCATGTTCGGCGATGGGTTGATCCAGGGAATCCCCGCGTCGTCCTGCCACATGGTCCGCTTCCAGTTGCGCAGCGGGACGATCTCCAGATTCGCGCCGACGCTCCGCTCCTGGTTGAACATCTTCGCCAGCTCGCCGATGGTCATTCCGTAACGCGTCGCGACGTCGTGGAACGCCGTGAAACTTTTCTGATCCACGGTCACCGGACCCTCGACGTCCACTCCATCGATCGGATCGATGCGGTCGAGCACGATGAATGGAATCCCGGCGTCATGCGCCGCTTCCATCGCCAGCCCCATGGTCGAGGTGTACGTGTAGAAGCGCGTCCCGACGTCCTGAATGTCGTAGACCAGCGCGTCGAGCCCCTTCACCTCGTCCGCGGTCGGTTTCTTCCTCTCGCCGTAGAGGCTGTAGACCGGAAGTCCGGAGATCGTGTCGACGCTGTCGGGGACGCTCTCGTCCGCCGCGCCGCGGATCCCGTGCTCCGGCGTGAAGAGCGAGACGAGTCGAACCTTCGTTGCGAAGTGGAGGCGGTCGATGGTCGAGACGCCGGAGCGGTCGACACCGGTCTGATTCGTGATCAGGCCGATCCGCTTCCCCTCCAGCGGCGCGCAGTTCTCTTCGATGAGAACGTCGATCCCGTTCAACACGGCGTCCTGCGGCGGGTGTCCGTAGTCGTACCTCGGAATGGCCTCGGAGGCGAGCCGGCCGAGCGATCGCTGGAGCTGGATCACGCTCCCTTCGCCATTCGGGTGCACGCGGTTGGTGAGAAAGAAGTAGAAGGAGTGCGAGCTCGGATCGATCCAGAGCATGGGACCGGTCCAGCCGGTGTGGCCGTACGAGCCCGTAGGGAATCCGCCGCGCGGACGGCTGAACGACGTGTTGATGTCCCATCCGAGACCGCGTTCGGTCGTCATCCCCGGAGGGGTCTGGATGCTGGTCATCAGCCGTACGGTCTGCGGCTGGAGGATCCGGACGCCGTTGAGCTCTCCGTAGCCGAGGAACATGCGCGCGTACTTCGCGAGATCGTCCGCAGTGGTGAAGAGTCCTGCGTGACCGGCGATCCCGCCCATGCGCCGGGAGGTCGGATCGTGCACGACGCCGAGGAGCATTTTGCCGCGCTCGTCGTACTGGGTCGGGGCGATGCGGTTCCGCTTCGAGGCGCGAGGAAGGAAGCCCGTGTCGGTCATGCCGAGCGGCTCGTAGATCATCTTTGCTGCGAAATCGTTGAGGGGAACGCCGGAGACGCGGGCGACGATCTCGCCGAGCAGCTCGAAGTTGATGTCACTGTAGACGAACTTCGTTCCGGGAGCCTGGGTCGGCACTTCCTTCACTGCGAGTGCGATTCCGGTCTGATAGCCGCTCCACCAGTCGGTGAGAGTGAGGTCGGGTCGGAGTCCGGAGGTGTGGGTGAGGAGCTGGCGGACGGTGATCTTGTCCCGTCCTTCGTGGCGGAACTCGGGGATGTAGCGGAAGACCGGGGCGTCGAGATCGATGCGCCCCTGATCGTAGAGGATCATGATCGACGGGGTGGTGGCCATCACCTTGGTCAGCGAAGCCATGTCGTAGATGGTGTCGCGGGTGAGCGGTTCTGGCTCCGGAACCACAGCCTTCAGTCCGTAGACCTTTTCGTAGACCTGACCCTCGTGCTCGAGATGAAAGATCCCGCCGATGATGCGGTGGTCGGCCATGGCGCGCTGGACGGTCGCGTCGATGATGGCGAGGCGGTCCGGCGCGTATCGAGGGGCCGGCTGCGGCTTCGGTTGGACGGTGGCGCACGCCGAGGCGAGAAGGACGAAAGAGAGGGCGAAGAGAGAAGTGCGAAGACGCTTCATGACGCGGAACAGTCTAACGCGGATCGCTCGGACCGTCGCTGTGCGGAGGCGGATGGCGGGCCTGCTGCGGGGCTGCGACGCTTCTGACTCGGAGTCTTACTGCTTTGCGCGGGCGGGAGCGCGGCGTCTGCGCGACTGGATCCGGTCGAGGAGCTTCGTCGCGGTGCGCAGCTGCTCGAGGATCTTCTCCTCCAGGCCGGCGCCGGTCGCCTTGAACTGCTTCGCCTTGCGGAAGACCTGGCGCGCTTCGTCCTTCTCGCCCGACTCGAGCAGCGCCATCCCGAGATGCATCAGGTTCGTCGCGGTCGGCCCGAGGTCCGCGGACTTGCGCAGAAAGTCGACCGCGTTCTCGTATTCGCGCCGCTTGAAGTAGACCCATCCGAGCGCGGCGAGAGGAAACTGCTTGAGCTCCTTCGGGGAGAGCTTCAGCGCGAGCTGCGCGCTCTCGAGAGCTTCGTCGAGATTCTCTCCCATCTCCGCGAGGTTGTACGCCTTCTCGTAATAGGCGATCGATCGGGCATAGTTCGACGGATACCCTTCGAGCATCTCCTCGAGAAGGACGTTCCCTTCCTTGTAGTTCCCTTCGGCACGCAACGCTTCGACCAGCGTCGTGTACGCAGCTGCGGCGACCACCTCGGGCGGCTTCTGCTTGAGGATCTTCCGAGCCACGGCGATCGCTTCCTTGTTCATGTCGAGATGCGAGCAGAGGAGCGCGTAGGAGCTGAGGACGCTCAGATTGTTCGGCTCGAGCTGCGAGGCCTTCCGGTAGTGCTTGAGCGCTTCCTTGTACTTCCCACTGTTGACGAAGCTCTCCGCATTCGAGAACTCCTGCGCCGCCGGTCCTTCCGGGAGGCGGTGCTTCCCATCCTGCGGGTCGTCGAAGAGGCGGACGGCCTGCTGGTACTCCATCTTGTTCGGGTTCAGCTCGAGCGCCTCCTGGAAGCAGACCATCGCCTTCCGGTTCCAGTTGCGGTCGAGAAAACAGAGACCGAGGTAGTAGATCGCTTCTTCGTAATCGGGATCGAGCTTCAGCGCGCTCTGGAACGAACGGATCGCACGGTCGAGCTGTCCCTTCTCGTAGAAGATCGTGCCGAGAAGGTAGTGAGCCTGCGGGATCGGCTCGATCTCGATCGCCTTCTGGAGGAACTTCTGCGCGCGGAGGAGCTTTCCCTGAAGACCGTAGATCGCGCCGAGCGAGAAGTAGGGAAGAAATGATTCCTGGGAGATCTGGATCGCACGCCGGAGCCACCGCTCCGCTCCGTCGAGATCCTGAAGCTCGTGAAGGAGGACGCCGTAGAAGACCGCGGCGTCGAAGTATTCAGGCTGCACTTCGAGTGTACGCTCGAGGTAGGACTGAGCGCGCTCGAGATTTCCGTCGTTGAAGTGCGTCTCGCCGAGGAAGAAGCTGAGCTCGTAGTTGTCGCGGTCGAGCTTCCACGCGTCCTCGAGGGCACGCATTCCGCGCTCCTGGTCGAAAGCGTCGATGGCCGATTCTGCTTCCGCGATCAGAACCGCGAAGCGGTCTCTCCGGTCGCCGTGGAACAGCGAGAGGATGCGGTCCTTTCGATCCGCGAATCGCTCTTTCTTTTCCAGTGCGAGCATCTGCTCGCCCATCTTCGATTCCCACAGCTCGACGAGCTCTTCACTCGCCACGAGAGATTTCTTTTCCAGGATCTCCTTGAGGGCGAGGAGGCCGGTCTGGTTGATGAAGATCGCGCGCTCGTGCTTGTAGATCGATTCGAGTGCGAGCTTCGTGGTGTCGGCCGTCCGCTTGACGATCTCCTCGAGAGCGGAGATCCGCTCGAGCAGATGTTCGTCCAGAGGGACTTCCGGATCGTCGTCGTACTCCTCGAGCATCTCGTCGTCGGCGTAATAGCCGGAGAGGACGAGGAGCTTGTTCTGACAGCGATAGCAATACTCTCTATCGTCGTCGTTGTACGCACCACAAGACTGACAGAGCATATTTTCGAGACTTCCTGCGTACTGGACAACACCGCACCCGCCGAATCTGTTTCACCCCGGCGGCGTGCGGTGCCGACCGGAATTCCCTGATCCTGCGTCAATACTGATAGAAGCCGCGGCCGCTCTTTCGCCCGAGCCAGCCCGCGTCCACCATCTTCACCAGCAGCGGACAGGGGCGGTACTTCGGATCCCCGAATCCGTTCTCCAGCACACGAAGAATCGCGAGGCAGACGTCGAGTCCGATGAAGTCGGCGAGAGTGAGCGGACCCATCGGATGATTCATCCCGAGCTTCATCACTCCGTCGATCGACTCGGCGGTCGCCACTCCTTCGTAAAGCGCGAAGATCGCTTCGTTGATCATCGGCATGAGCACGCGGTTCGAAACGAATCCCGGATAATCGTTGACCTCGATCGCGGTCTTGTTCATTTTCTCGGAGAGAGCGCGAACTCTGGCGAACGTCTCGTCCGACGTCGCGATTCCGCGGATCACCTCGATGAGCGTCATCACCGGAACGGGATTCATGAAGTGCATCCCGATCACCTTCTCCGGACGATCGGTCACCGCAGCGAGCTTGGTGATCGAGATCGAAGAGGTGTTCGACGCGAGAATCGTCTCGGGAGCAGTGAGCTTGTCGAGATCGCGGAAGAGGTTGAGCTTCGCATCGAGATTCTCGACGATCGCTTCGACGACGACGTCGGCCTCGCGCACCTGATCGACGGTGATGCTGCGATCGATCCGCCCGAGGATCTGCTCCTTCTCCTCGGCGGTCATCTTTCCTTTGTCCACTCCGCGCTGAAGGTTCTTCGAGATCGTCGCGAAGGCGCGTTCGAGAATGTCGTGACTGGTATCGATGAGGGTGACGGGGAAACCCGACATGGCAGCGGTGTGGGCGATACCGTTGCCCATCGTTCCGGCTCCGATGACTGCAATCTTTTCCATTTCTGCAAACTCCTGGAGGATTTCCGCGGAGCATATCAGGAAGGAAAAACGAATGCAGGTTGAACCGGGATGGAAGATTACATCGCGAACGACCGTGCGGAACGCGAGGGTGCGACGACGGCGGGGTTCAGCGTGCGTTGTCGGGGCGGACGCGGAGGAAGAATGTGCAGGCCTTCCCCGTCTTCGATTCGACCCAGACCTGACCGCCGTGCGCGAGCGCGAAGTGACGGCACTTCGCGAGACCGCGGCCGGTTCGCGGCCCGGCGCTCGGCTGCCATTCGAAATCGGGGGAGAAGATCTGGTCGCGGAGCTCTTCGGGAACGATCGGGCCGTTGTCCATGACGAAGAAGAGGAGGAGAGCCTTTCCCTTGTGCTCGAGCTGCCGCGCGCCGAGAACGATCTGGCCGCCGGCCGGGACGTAGTGAAGAGAGTTCTCCATCAGAATGGTGAGCGACTCCTCGAGCGGCTCGTGCGCCTGGAACGTCGCTGCGGTCGTTCCATCCACCTGGACCGAGACGTTCTTCAGGTTCACCATTGGCTGGAACTTCTCGGCGACCGTGCCGAGGATCTCGAGGACCGGAACGGCAGCGGGGATGGCGCCTTTCGTATCTTCGAGTGAGGGAGTGAGCTCGAGAGACGAGAGGATCTGGTCGACGGTCGACGCAGAATCCTCGAGGAGCGGATCGCGTCCCCGGTTCTTCGCCGCTGCGAGGAGTGCCTCTCGAAGTGAGCGGAGAGGCTGCATGATCGTTTCGCTCACGTAATTCTCGAACGAGGGGCTCGGAGCAGCGTCGACGGTCCGGAGGATGAGCACCGATGCGGCGGCGCCCCCTGCGAGCGGGACGATCGAGAAGTCCACCGGCTGGTGGGCGACTTTGATCCGTGCCGAATACGACTGCCGGATGTCGGGGAGCTTGAACCCGAGCTTCGCCTCGAGGTTCTTCAGTGGCGGGAGCTCGCTCCTGCGGAATCCGAGAAGTGTCGACGCATCCGGGGTGAGGAACTTGACCTGGCGATCCGCGCCGACCACCGCTCCGGCGATGTGGGCGGTGGAGAGGACGTCGCAGATACTGGTGACCGCGATCGACGTCGATTCGACCGGGAACGGAACCACCGGCGCTTTCGGAAAGGGATCGTGCTCCGGCTGGGGGGCAGGTACGGTTTTGCCGCCGCCGGATTCCGCAGATGCGGCCTTCGCCGGTCGTGGCGGTTCACTCTTTCGCGGCCGGTCGCATTTATCGCAGAGAAACCCGTCCGGGATCTCGCGGCCGCACATGAGACACTGGTGACGCATGGCGACTTAGAATCATACTCCTAGAACGGATTATGCGACGAAATCCCGTGAATAATCCGGGTGGGCGGAGGGGGGATTGCCATTTTTGACGAACGCTCGACGTTCCGGCAGCGATCTTCCGATCTGCCGCCGCCTGCGGAGGGGCGAAATCGACGAGCGCGCACGGGCGTTTTCAACGATTGTGAAGCGCTCGGTTCGATCTGCAGTCGGGACTCTCTCCGCGATGGTGATGGCGGGAATCCTCTCGGCTGCACCCCCGCCCGTCGTGCCGGCGACGGAGATCACCCCCGCGCGAGTGATCGAGCTGATGAACGCGTATCGAGGCCACTTCGGGCTCGAGCCGCTGCGCGAAGATCCTCGACTGGACGAAGCGGCCGCGGACCGGATCCAGGACATGGAGGACCTCGGCTACTGGAGCCACGTCTCGCCTGACGGGCGCCCTCCGTTCGGATGGATCGAGAAGCGGGGTTATCGCTATCACTACGCCGGCGAGAATCTCGCGCGCGGTTACGAGACCGCAGAGCTCCTCGTCGAATCGTGGATGGAGTCCCCGGGGCACCGGGAGAACATCCTCTCTCCGAATTTTCGAGATGCGGGAGTCGCCGTGATCGACGGGAGCACCACCCGGCGCGAGCGCGGAAAGTCGGTCGTGGTTCTCTTCGGCCGCGAGATGTCCGGCGAAGCTCAGTAGCGCGGCATCGACGGGTCGACGTCGTGCGACCAGCGCAGAATCCCGCCCAGCATGTTTTTCGCGTTCAGTCCTGCGGAGCGCATGATGGAGACGACCTGGCCGCTTCGCGCACCGCTCCTGCAGTACACGACGATCTCTTCGACGGGAGAGAAACCGCTGACGTCCCGGGCCAGTTTGCCGGCCGGAATCAACTCTGCCTTCTCGATGTGGCCCATGTCCCATTCCCACTGTTCGCGGCAGTCGATGAGCCTGATGTTCTCGCCCTTCCGGAGCCGTTCCGCGAGATCGGAAGGTGTGATCGTTGCGCTATTGAGCATTGTTTCCTCTCCGGGTCCGCAGACCCGTTCGTAATCGACCAGTGACGTGATCGTCGGTCGCTCACCGCAGACGGGGCACGTGGCGACGCGCGCTATTCTAATCTCACGGAACCTCATCTGCAGCGCATCGAAAAGAAGAAGCCTTCCGATCAGGTTCGTGCCGATCCCCAGGATGCGCTTCACGGCCTCGGTGGCCTGAATCATTCCGATGATTCCCGGAACGACTCCCAGCACCCCTCCCTCCTCACATGATGGAACCGTGCCGGGAGGAGGAGGATCGGGGTAGAGGCAGCGGTAGCACGGGCCCTCGCCCGGAGCGAAGACGGACGCCTGACCATCGAAACGAAAGACGGATCCGTAGATGTTCGTTTTCCCGAGGAGCACCGCCGCGTCATTCACGAGATAGCGCGTCGGAAAGTTGTCGCTCCCGTCGAGGACGAGGTCATAGGCTTCCATCAGCTCGCGCACGTTCTGAGAAGTGACGGTGGATCGAAATGTCTCGATCCGCACGTGAGGATTGAGCGAGGTGAGACGCTCTCGTGCCGAGTCGACTTTCGATTCACCGACCGTGGCGGTCGAGTGGAGCACCTGCCGGTGGAGGTTGCTCGCGTCGACGACGTCGCCGTCGGCGATGCCGATTCGTCCGACCCCTGCCGCGGCGAGGTAGAGCGAGGCGGGGCTTCCCAGTCCTCCTGCCCCGATGAGAAGTACGGAGGCGCGGGCGAGCATCTCCTGTCCCTTCGGCCCGATCTGCGGAAGCGAGATCTGTCTCGCGTAGCGGGCGAGCTCGTCGGAGGTGAGCGAAGGCATCTCGACAGTGTATCCGGAAGTGATTCGGGTGGCGTCCGCGAATTCGCCGGACGACGACGCTGCAGCAGGCTCGTTCCGGAGTCGCGCGATTCTGCGGATCAGAGCTGTTGGCTCACCGCCTGAGCCGCGGCGCGGATCTTCGGCTGACGCGGGTCGATCGAGAGCGAACGGTTCCAGTAATCGAGAGCGCGTGAGTAATCTTTCCGTTTCAGGAAAACCGTCCCGATGTTGTTGAGCACGTCCGTCGAGACCGGTTGCAGCGAGAGCGCCCGCTGGAGCTCAGGCATTGCATCGGTGTAGCGATCTGCTGCGGCGAGCGACGCGCCGAGCTCGGATGCGATCAGGAACGACTGCGGATAGAGCTCTTCAGCGCTCTGCAGCAGATCGATCGCCCGGGTGACCATGTTCTTCGACCGGTAGAGTGCAGCCACGTCGACGAAACGCTGCTCAGGGTCTGGAAGACCGCGCTTGACCGCAGCGAGAAACACGTCGTCCGCGTCACTCACAGCGCCGCGCTCGATCAGCGCAACGGTGAGGTTGTAGTACGCGGCAGGGCGGTCCGGGTACAGCTCGATCGCTTTTTCGAACGCATCCGAAGCTTCCTTGTACTTCCGCTGCTGGAAGAGCTTCACTCCCTGGTCGTTGTTCCAGGCGTACTCGCCCCACTTCGGCGAATTGTCCGGGGCCGCGGTGGTCGTCGTGGCGGCGAGATTGACGGGCGACGGCGGTGCATTCGGTGGCGCGACGTGACCAGCGAGCTGCAGCTGCCGCTGGTACTCCGCGGGGCTGACCGAACCGCTGGTGGTCAGCGGCCGAGTCGTCACCGAGTCGCCGTAACTGACGATCCGGATCGCAGTCACGGGTTCGATTCCGTTCAGCGCCCACCCTGTGATCTCGCCCGGCATCTCCTCCGCTTTCGGAAGTCCGAGCAGCGCGAGCACGGTTGGTGCGACGTCGTACAGCGTCATCTCATGACGTGACGGCGAATGGGTGACGCGATTTCCGAACGCGATGAAGACGCCCGGCGCGTCGTCCTCCTGAAGTGCTTCGCCCGCTTTCGGCGGCTGCAGCGGGCGCTGGTCTCCCCAGACCATTCCGTGAGCGGACATCACGATCACGGTGGTGTCCTGCGGCAGGAGCTTCAGCCACTCGCCGAGCATCCTGTCGAGCTCCGAGTAGTACGAGACCACGGCAGGCCAGTATCGACGGAAGCTGGTTCCGTCCAGTCCGCTCCGCCACGGCGGGTGATACGGACCGAAAAGATGATTGACCAGATCGCTCCCTTCGAAGTTGAACATCAGAAGCTCCGGCTGCTCTCGACGATAAAGGCTCATCGCGATGCGGTGGTCGCTCCAGCTCTTTGCGAGCACCCGCCGGAATTCGATGATCGGATCAGCCGGGTCGTTCTTCGAGATCGCATCGTCGAATTCGTTCTGGTTGATGTTCAGAAAGTTCTTCACCTGTCCGAAATCGATCGTCGACTCGGGAACCCGCAGATGTCCTGCCGACTTCGCGAGCGAAGGGGGGTAGACGAGGAACTCTGGGTTGAGCGGTTCGGAGACGACGAAGCCGCGATTCATGGCGGGAGGCCAGTCCGTCCACCAGTCGACCACTCCGACGTCTCTGCCGAATGCGGAGGCGATCTCCCACAGTGCGGGAGCCCGCCTCGATTGCGAGTTCACCGGGCCCTGCGTTCCGGACGGACTTCGATCCATCCAGTCGACGACTCCGTTCCGCCCTGGAGGAAGTCCGGTCGCGACCGCACTCCAGAGCATCGGAGCAACGGGCGGTTGAATGGTGGTGACGCTCGCGATCGCCCCCCCATCGATCATGGCCGAGAGGTTCGGCATGTGGTCGTCGACGATCAGCTCGTGCAGGAGGCTCCAGTCCGCGCCGTCGATTCCGAAGATCGCGACGCGGCCGAATGCGCCGCGCGCCTTCCGCCGGAGCTGCGTTCGTTGAAATGCGAGGAGCGCGTCGCGGTCGACGTCGATTCTCAGGATCTCGAACGCGCTCACTTGCAGCCCGCTCCGTGCGAGATGATCCGCGACCACCCGTCGGAGCCGGTCTCGCTCCGCGCTGAACGTGGACATCGGAGAGGTCAGGTCTTCAATCGGGACCTGGGAAGTCACCGCCGACACTGCTTCCGCGACGCGCGCGCGCATCCAGGCGCTCCATCCATTCGCCACCAGACGCCCGGGGTCGGCGAGCCCGCGGGGGTCGATCGAGAAACGGATCCGGTAAGCGACCTTGACCGGGATTCCGTCGCTGGAGCGGACCACGACCACGCCGTCGCGTTGCGGCGTCCCGTTGCGGAGATCGAACACCATCCTGTAATAGCGGTTCGGGGGGAGAAACGTGACGTTGGAGCTCGCCATGCGGATCGCGCCGGTCTGCTTGTCGACACCGAGGATCAATCTGCTGGATGACGGGAGATAGAGGCTGATCATCAGGTAGCTGAGGATCGCCAGTGCCAGCAGAATGAGCAGCGCGGAAGAGAGTCTGTGCCGTTTCATCGAACTCGTCGATTGCATCCTTCCGGCCAGCTCCGGTGAGCAGGAATCAGGCCCGGATCATCCACCGCCGACGAATTCGACGATCTCGATCTGGTCACCCTCCGAGATACCCCGCCCGGAAAGCTCGCTTCGAGGGACGATCTTCTGGTTGAGCTCGACCGCGAGGAGGTTCACGTCGACACCGAGCTCCGAGATCAGATCGCCTAGGGTCGAGCCGGCCGGAACCTCGCGGGGCTGACCGTTGAGCTGAATGTTCAGGGATTCACTCATTTCCTGCGCTTGACGAGCTGCTTGACCTCATCATTTCCGAGGGGACTCTGGGCCGAAATGATCACTGCGGCGGTCCCTTCGCGGAAGGTGGGGACGGTGCAGCGGACCTGACATGTACCGTCGTCGGCCGTCCGCCCGCGGAAGATCACCCGCGGAGCTTCGACGGTCGAAATGACTTTGACTTCGATCACTGCTTCGGCGATCGGCTGCTGCGAGATGCTTTTCTGGGCAGCGACACGCAGCTCGATCGGATGACCGGCGATGAAGTCCGTCACGTTGTGGAGCGTCAGCTCGAGGTGTTCCCGCTCCGCTTCGGACGCGAGGTAATCGATGATCACCTGATCGAGCGTCTTCTCTTCGTCCGCGACGACCGGTTCCGGCTGCGGCTGAAAAACGGTTTTCGCCGGCATCGCCTTCGTTCTGGCGATGTTCGCATCGGACATCGAATCGAGCTTGCCGCGTTTGATCGCGGCGATCATGGTCCGGTGCTGGTGCTCCATCATGCTGGCGATCAGCTTCTCGTCGATGGGCGCACCGGGATTGACGTGTTCGACGTACGAAGTCTTCTTGGACGCCAGAATCTCCCCACCCACGTACACGAGCGACTCGATGTAGGGATTGTTGAGTCCCTTGTCCTCGGTCTGGATGTGGAAGATCCTGTCGTTGTGCCTGATGTCGGTATTGAAGCCGGTGATCAAGCGGTCCGCTCTCCTGTAGGCACAAATAAGAAGTGGCTCATTCTAGCAGATCGTTATGCTGTTGTGGGCTCAGGGGTTGGAGGTTCGAGGTCGTGGTTCGTGGCAGGCGGAACCCGGCTGGATCGGTCTCACTTTGCGGTCCACTCCTGCAGCGTACCACCTCAGTTCCGCTCCAGCCAGCTGCGCAGATAATCGATCTCGTCCGCAACCTGCCGATAGTCGTCGGCGGAGGGGGCGAGATCGAGGTAGCGGCTGAGGAACTCGATCGCCTCTTCGTACCGGTGCGACTGCATCGCGAGACGTCCCCGGTCGCGCAGTTCCCACGGATCATGGTCGTCGAGGATGAGGATGCGGTCGACGGAAGCGAGCGCCCCTTCCACGTCGTGACGGGAGAGATAGAGCGCTTTGAGATGCGCAAGGACACGAAGAAGAATCTCGTGGCGGGTGGAGGGACGGAGATGCCGCTCACCGAGCCGCACCGCTCCGCCGTACATCGCGTCCATCAGGCTCTGACATTCGCTTCGGGTGAGGACACGTCCTCCGTCGAACGGATCGACCAGGATCTCTTCCAGCCCCTCGCCGGCGCGTACCAGGAAGCGGCCGGGGAGTGCGACCCCCCGCATCTCGATGCCGATCCGGCGGGAGATCTCCAGGTAGAGAATCGAGAGCGCGATCGGAAGGCCGGCGTGCCGGTCGAGAACTTCGTTCAGAAATGCGTTCCGCGGATCGTAGTAGTCATCCGCCTCGCCGTGGAATCCTTCTTCGTCGAAGAGGAGATGGTTGACCTGCTCGATCACCCGTTCCAGGTCGTGGCTCCCGACCACCCGCTCCCGGATTGCGCGACTCCACGCCTCGATCTGATCGAAGTACCTCTCCATGTCGAGCGCGGGATACGCTTCGAGCGCGATCACCAGTGAGGCCTCGACCAGGTCGAGCATCTCGTCGGGAAGGCGCGCCAGCTCCTCGAACCGCTTTCGCGCGGCTGCCGGATGCGTCAGGACCCGACCACTCTGCGTCAACGACTCTCCTCCTCGTGCGCGATCAAGCGCTCTGAAAGCGTTCGATCCTTCCCCTCAGTTCTTCCGAGACGGGGATCTTCGCTCGCGATGCCCAATCGAAGAGCACCACGACCACTCTTCCCGTAGCGGCAATTTTCCCGCCAGTTTCCGAGGCGATCTCACTCTGGAACTCGAGAGAGCTCGTTCCGATGGAGCCGATCCGCACCCGGATCTCGATTCGCTCGAGCAGCGAGAGCTCCGCGCGGAAGTCGCACGCGGCGTGGGCGACGATGAAGCCGATGTCGTGCGGGTCGCCGATTCCTTCCAGCGCCATCCAGTACTTCGTCCGCGCCCATTCGAAGTAGGTGAAGTAGACGGCGTTGTTGACGTGTCCCATCGCGTCGACGTCGCGCCAGGTCACTTCCCACGGGACGACGTACCAGCCGTCGCGCCACCCCGGGCGCGCGAACGCAGGCCGGGCTTCGGATCGCTCAGAAGCGTTCGAGCTCGTCGCCGCGCGCGGATCGGGGGCCATGGATGAGCTTATTGTACGACACTCTTCGTGCCGGTTCGGAGCGTCCCGCGGGTGCTCGCCTGCAGCACGCGCCCCGGAAGCGGGTGATCGAGGTACGGAGCGATGATCTCCGAAGCCACGATCAGCTTCTCGAGATCGACCCCCGTCTCGATGGCGAGGCTCTCCAGCAGATACACCAGATCTTCGGTGGCCATGTTTCCCGACGCTCCGGGCGCGAATGGACATCCACCGAGTCCTCCTGCGGAGGCGTCGAACGTGGTGATCCCCGCTTCGAGCGCGGCGAGGGTGTTCGCAACCGCCATCCCTCGCGTGTCGTGGAAGTGCATCGCGAGACGTGATGCGGGAATCACCTGAAGGAGAAGCCCGGTGAGGCCCTGCACCTGCATCGGCGTGCCGACCCCGATGGTGTCGCCGATCGAGACTTCGTAGCAGCCGAGATCGAGAAGACGCGCCGTCACTTCCAGAACCCGCTCGGGCTCGACCATCCCTTCGTACGGGCAGCCGCACGCACACGAGACGTAGCCGCGCAACTTCATCCCTTCCTGCAACGCGCGGCGCGCAACCGGGGCGTAGTTCTCGAACGACTCGTCGATGGACATGTTGATGTTGCGTTTGTTGAACGTATCCGAGGCCGCGGTGAATATGGCGATCGACTCGACTTCGTTCTCGAGCGCCCGATCGAGCCCTTTCATGTTCGGTACGAGGACGGGGTAGTCGACTCCGGGCGCTTTCCGGATCGCCCGGTACACCTCTGCGGTATCGGCCATCTGCGGAACCCATTTCGGATGGACGAACGCGCCGGCCTCGATCACCTGCAGTCCGGCATCCGTCAGTGCATCGATCATCGCCACCTTCGCCTCGGTGGGGATGACCACTCTCTCGTTCTGCAGGCCGTCGCGGGGGCCGACCTCCACGATGCGGACTCTCTCGACGTCCAGCTTCACGATTCCTCCGCCGCCTCGATCTCGATCAGGTCGGCGCCCGGCTGCACCAGTTCACCCTCCCGACAGTGGATCGCCTTGACCGTTCCGTCGTAGGGAGCGGTGATCGGGTGCTCCATCTTCATCGCTTCGAGAATCATCAGGGGCGCTCCCTTCTTCACCGCGTCACCGGGAGCGACGAGGATCTTCAAGGCCATCCCCGGCATCGGTGCGGACATCGAATGTTCGCGATGTCTCTGGCGTCCCCGGCCCGGCGCAGCGATGTCGACGGACCAGACCTCCCCGTCGAGCATCAGCTCGACCCGTCCTCCTTCCCGGATGAAGGGAACCCGGACGCGTCTCCCGTCGATGCTGAGCATCGCCTCGTCCATCCCGATCGAGAGGACATCGATCTCGAGCTCTGATTCGCCGGCGCGAACGTACGCCGTTCCATTCTCCTTCCGGAGCTCGACGGCGATCTCTTCGGTTCCGACTGTTGCGATTCGCTGGCTCATCGATTCGTGAAACGGCTCCCCGGAGCATCGAGCGCCTCACCGCGCCGGCAGTGAGGACATGCATCCGGCGGGTGCGTCTCGAGACCGAGCGCCATCAGAGTAACGTAAGGACGGTCGAACGGATTCTCGCGCCCGCTCCGGTTGAGGATGGATGCAAAACCGATGACCTCACCACCGAGCGACTCGACGACCTCTACGGTCTCCCGAGTCGATTTTCCGGTGGTGACGACATCCTCGACCACCACGAGCCGCTCTCCCCCGGTGACCGAAAAGCCCCGCCGGAGCGACATGACGCCGTCCTTCCGTTCGGTGAAGATCATCGGAAGATCGAGTGCTTCCGCAACGGCGTACCCGATCACCACTCCTCCCATCGCGGGAGCGACGATCTTCTCCGGCTTCAGCGGTGCGATCATCGCGGCGAGTGCGCGGCCGATCGCCGCGGCGTTGCGGGGATGCTCGAGCAGCTTCGCGCACTGGACGTAATTCGGACTGTGCAGCCCGGATGAGAGCCGGAAATGCCCGGTGAGAAGGGCCCCGGTGGACTCGAGGAGTGCGGCGAGATCGAAGCTGTCATTCATTCCGGCGACGGAGAATAGCATGAGGCATCTGAGAAGCATCGAGGATCGAGGATCGAGGATCGAGGATCTGAAAGGCATCGAGGATCGAGGATCGAGGATCGAGGATCGAGGATCGAGAATCGAGGATCGAGAATCGAGGATCGAGGATCTGAAAGGCATCGACAGTCGGGGATCGGGACTGAACCCGGAGGAGTGCGGACTTGCAGTCCGGCGCGAGTGGCGTGGTGTGCGCTCAGACTCCTGGGTCATCCTGGGTCCGAGCTTTGTCCCGGTCGCGATGGGGAGGGGCTGTCAGCTACGTCAGCTTCTTCGCGAGAATCTCCTGCACCATTCTTCCGTCGACCGTGCCGCGATGAGACGCCATGATCTCCTTCATCACTTTGCCGGTGTCCTTCTTCGAGGTGGCCCCGGTGCTGGCGATCGTCTGATCCACGATCGCTTCCACCTCGGTCTCGGAGAGCTGCTGCGGGAGATAATCCTGCAGCATCGCGATCTCCGCTTCCTCCCTCGCGGCGAGATCCTCGCGACCTCCCTTCCGGTACTGCTCGATCGAGTCCTGACGCTGCTTGACTGCACGTGCGACCACTGCAGTCGCTTCCTCGTCCGTGAGCTCGTGGCCTTTGTCGATCTGCTCGTTCTTCAGAGCCGCCTGCACCATCCGCAGAGTCGACGTGCGCGCGGCATCGCGGGCCTTCATGGAAGAGGTCAGATCGGTACGGATCCGTTCAGTCAGCGTCGGCATTGCTCTCTCCTCCGTCGTGCGCATGATATCGGTTCAGGGGATGGAATGGTCGTGAGCAGCGCACCGGTCCCGAATATTCGCATCACTCTCTTCGACCTCTGTCGGATCTCCGATCGACGATCCACGATGCCTCTCAGATCCGCGATCCGCGATCCGCGATGCCTTTCAGATCCTCGATCCGCGATCCTCGATGCCTTTCAGATCCTCGATCCACGATCCGCGATCCGCGATGCTTTTCAGATCCGCGATGCCTTTCAGATCCGCGATCCACGATCCTCGATCCTCGATGCCTTTCAGATCCTCGATCCACGATGCATTTCTTCCCGGTCGCGGCGCTCCAGCGTTCCGGTGATTGCGGCGTGCGGTGCCCGCCGGAGGATCTCGGCCCGGGCGAAGCGATAGCCGTTGATGGCATCGACGAAGACGCGGCGGCCGTCGCGCGAGAAAAGCACCAGGATCTTGCGACGGATCTCGCGGATCTCCACCACCTCTTCCCAGCGGATCCACGCGGCGCGGCGCCCGACCAGCCGCACCCATCGATTCTCGTAGAGGAGCCCTTCCGGACCGATGTAGATGTGGTCCCCGTACTGAAGAAGTGCCGCGAGGATCGTCCCGATCAGAAGGAACCCGAGCCCTGCCAGAGGGAGTGGCTCGACGTTCTCCAGGCCCGCGCCGAGGTACTGGAAGAAGAGGGCGGCGGCTCCGAAGGCAGCGGCGCAGGAGACCAGCCGCCCGATCGGCGTGCGGTCGAACACCAGCGTCTTCTCTTCGAGCCCCCCTTCGATCACCAGAACACTCCTTTCCGGAATTGAAACCGCCCGTTCCCGCCGGGAAGACGGGAAACTGTTAGAATGCGGCGCTTCCGCCGCGACCGCGGCGGGAAATCCGTCCTTACCGGGTAGCAAGCCATGCGCTGGAATCGATATTTCATCAACACCCTCCGCGAGGAGCCTGCGGACGCCGACGTGGTCAGCCAGAAGCTGATGGCCCGCGCCGGAATGATCCGGAAGGTCGCCGCAGGGATTTATACGTATCTTCCTCTGGGGCTTCGCTCGATCCAGAAGCTCGAACAGATCGTCCGTACGGAGATGAACCGGGCGGGCGCGGTCGAGCTCCTGATGCCGGCGGTACAGCCGGCCGAGCTCTGGATGGAATCGAAGCGCTGGTACCAGTACGGGCGTGAGCTCCTCCGGATCAAGGACCGGCACGATCGTGATTTCGTCTTCGGACCGACCCACGAAGAGGTGATCACGGAGACGGTGCGCGACGCCATCTCCTCCTATCGTCAGCTGCCGACGACTCTCTATCAGATCCAGACCAAATTCCGTGACGAAGTCCGTCCGCGTTTCGGTTTGATGCGCGGGCGCGAATTCATCATGAAAGACGCGTACTCCTTTCACACCAGCTGGGAGTCGCTCGCCGAAACCTACGACGCGATGCGCGACGCCTACAACGCGATCTTCCGCCGCTGCGGACTCGATCACGTGATGGTGGAAGCCGACACCGGAGCGATCGGCGGATCCCACTCCCACGAGTTCATGGTTCTCGCCCAGTCGGGTGAGGACGCGGTCGTCCGCTGCGCCACATGTGGCTACGGCGCGAATGTGGAGAAGGCCGTCTCCGGGTTCTACTCGACCGAGCCGGAGAAGGGCTCTTCGACCCCGATGGAATTCATCGACACACCGGACACCAAGTCGATCGACGACGTGTCGAAGTTTCTCGACATCCCCACTTCGAAGCTGGTCAAGACGCTGGTCTACCAGACCGAGAAGGGACCGGTGATGGTCCTCGTCCGCGGAGACCGGGAAGCGAACGAGGTGAAGATCCGGAACTTCCTCGACGTCCAGGAGCTCTCCTTCGTTCCCGACGAGCATTTCGAGGACGTCGTCGGCGGACCGGCCGGCTTCTGCGGGCCGGTCGGAACGAAGATCACCCGGGTCATCGCCGATCGCTCGCTCGAGCCGATGCACCAATGGGTCGTCGGCGCCAACCGGCGGGATCAGCATCTCCGCAACGTCGAGCGTGGGCGCGACGTCGACATCTCCGAGTTCGACGACTTCACTCTCGTCACCGCGGGAGATCCCTGCGCGCACTGCGGCACGCCTCTCGAGACGTATCGCGGAATCGAAGTGGGCCACATCTTCAAGCTCGGGACGAAGTACTCCGATGCGATGAACTGCGTCTATCTCGACGAGAGCGGCGAGCGGCGCTCGATGATCATGGGCTGCTACGGGCTCGGCATCGGCCGGACCGTGGCCGCGGCAATCGAACAGAATTTCGATGAAAAGGGAATCATCTGGCCGATCCCGATCGCTCCGTTCGAAGTGGTGATCACCACTCTCGGAAAGGACGAATCGGTGGCCCGCGCTGCTGAGCAGGTCTATGCACAACTGCTCGCCTCCGGGATCGAAGTGATCTACGACGATCGCGACGAGCGCGCGGGGGTCAAACTGACAGATGCGGACCTGATCGGTTTTCCTGTCCGCATCGTGATCGGAGCCCGGAGCCTCGCGGAGGGGAACATCGAATGGAGCCTCCGCCGCGATCGCGAGAAGCAGGTCGGCGAGCCGGGGGCGGTGGTCAAGGCAATCATCGAACTGGTCGAATCCCAACGCCTCGGCGGCTAGAAAGGCATCTGGGATCGAGGATCGAGGATCTGAAAGACATCTAGGATCTAGGATCGAGGATCGAGGATCTGAAAGACATCGAGGATCGAGGATCTGAAAGGCATCGAGGATCGAGGATCTGAAAGGCATCGAGGATCGAGGATCTGAAAGACATCGAGGATCGAGGATCTGAAAGACATCGAGGATCGAGGATCGAGGATCTGAGAGACATCGAGGATCCATGATCGAGGATCTGAACGGCATCGGCAGTTGAGACGGTCCGAGAGATTCCGGACGAGACTGCGGATCGCAGCCTGATCACAACTGTGAGCTTCGGCCCCGGACCCCGGACCCCGGACCCCGGACCCCCCTATCGGGTCCCCGATCCACGATCCGTGATGCTTTTCAGATCCCAGATCCCAGATCCCAGATCCCAGATCCTCGATCCTCGATCCTCGATCCTCGATCCTCGATCCTCGATCCTCGATCCTCGATCCTCGATCCTCGATCCTCGATCCTCGATCCTCGATCCTCGATCCTCGATCCTCGATCCTCGATCCTCGATCCTCGATCCTCGATCCTCGATCCTCGATCCTCGATCCTCGATCCTCGATCCTCGATCCTCGATCCCAGATCCTCGATCCTCGATCCTCGATCCCAGATCCTCGATCCTCGATCCTCGATCCCAGATCCTCGATCCTCGATCCTCGATCCTCGATCCTCGATCCTCGATCCTCGATCCTCGATCCTCGATCCTCGATCCTCGATCCTCGATGCCTTTCAATTGCCTTTCCTCGTCTTGACTGCCGCACGGCTCAAATCTAGACTTGGCGGGTCCGAATCGACAACGCAGAACAACGAATCGCGACTCCGGACGGAGTCGATGGGAGGCATGGGTATGCGTAGAGTCCTGGTACTCGTCTCGACACTTCTTCTGCTCGCCGCAACGGCGGCCCTCGCGCAGAACACGGACATGGAGGCTCTCTCCGGAGTTCAGTTCAACTTCGCGAATCCGGGCGCGCGTTCACTCGCAATGGGAGGTGCATTCCTCGGGCTGGCCGACGACGCGTCAGCGGCGGAAGCGAATCCCGCCGGTCTCACCATCCTCCGGCGTCCGGAGATCTCGGTCGAAGGACGGAACTACGAGAACGTCCAGACGTTCACCACCGGCGGTGTTTATCCCGACGCGCTGACCACCGAAGACTTCAACAACTACAGCCGTCGGGCGCAGCTCTCGTTCGCGTCGATCGTCCTGCCGATGGGGAACTTCGCCGTGGCCGGCTACTACCATCAGCCGCTCGATTACCAGATCCTCCTGGAGACCGCGTCGTCGGCGTTCACGGATCTGAATCCGGTGACGTTCTATCTCGGACCGAACGGTCCGGTCAGCTCGGACCAGTGCGCGAACCTCGGAGCCGACTGTCTGGAGTACAACCTCAATCCATTCGGCAGTGTGGTCGACGTCAGCATGAAAACTGCTGGTGTGGCCCTGGCGTGGAAGATGGGGAATCTCTCCCTCGGCGTCGCGGGTCGCTACCAGAAATTCAACGAGACCGCGCTCACTCTCCGCGCCGATCCGAACGGAAATCTCCTCTCGATCATCGCGCAGCAGGCGAAGGATGAGCACGACACCACGTTCACCGGCGGATTCAAATGGGCGCCGAGCGACCGGTTCAGCCTGGGCGGAGTCTACAAGCAGGGGCCGTCCTTCAAGACGGACCTCTCGTTCGCGGACCTCACCACGAGCAACGGATTCCAGCATTTCGCGAATCCGATGTTCCATGTTCCCGACATCGCCGGAGTCGGAATCTCGTACCGGCCCATCCCGGTGCTGACCATCAACGTCGACGTCGACGACGTGATGTATTCGAACCTGGTCGACGACATGGTGGTCATCAATCCCGATCCGCAGCTTCAAGGTAAGGACTTCAAGATGGACGATGCCACCGAGGTGCACGTGGGGGGAGAGTACTTCTTCGCGACGAAGATCCCGTTCGCGGTTCGTGCCGGCTGGTGGCGTGACCCTGCGCACCAGATGAAGTACTCCGGACCTCTCCAGAGTGCCGAGCAGGTCGCGGCGGCGATCATCTTCCCGGGCGGACAGGACGAGAATCATTACTCGGTCGGTTTCGGTCTCGCCTGGCCGCGGTTCCAGGTGGATGCGGCATACGAAACGTCCGACCGTTACAAAGTCGGATCAGTCTCGATCGTCACCCGTTTCTGACGCCGATCAGCCGTCGATACTCGAAGGCCGGAGCAGCTGCTCCGGCCTTTTCGTTTCTCCGCCAGCGGCTCGGACGTCCCGTCCGATGCAGGCGAAAGTGGGTTGGACGTCCCGTCCGATGCAGGGCGGGGTCCCGCCCCGCCCTGCTCCCATCGAGACGCTCCCATCTGCGCGCGCCCTGCGCTCGCGCTCCCTACTCGTAACGCAGCGCTTCGATCGGATCGAGCATCGCCGCGCGGGTCGCCGGATAGATACCGGACGCCAGGCCCACCGCGATCGAGACGCCCGTCGAGAGGAGGAGCGACGCCGGAGTGATCACCGTCGGCCATCCCGCATAGGCGGCCACGATGCGCGCGATCAGCGCACCGATCACGATTCCCGCGACTCCTCCCGCGAGGCTGATCGAGAACGACTCGATCACGAACTGGATCCGGATGTCGTTGCGCCTCGCTCCCACCGCGCGCCTCACGCCGATCTCCCGGGTCCGCTCGAGCACCGACGCGAGCATGATGTTCATGATGCCGATCCCGCCGACCAGAAGAGAGATCCCCGCGATCGATCCCATCACGATGCTGAAGATCCGCTGCGTCTTCCGGCTCTGCTCGAGGAGCGCTTCGGGGACGACGATCTCGAAATCGGATGCTCCGCCGTGCAGCCTCTCGAGGAGTCCCCGGATCACCGTTGCCGTCTCGCGCGGGGAGACTCCTTCGCGGAGGCGAACCACCAGCTCGTCGAGTGGCGCGTCGAGGGGATCGCGGTCGAACTTCCGGAGGGCGGTGGAGACCGGAATGTACACCTCGCGGGCAGTCGACGTGATCGGGACCCCTTCCACGGATTTTGCGGCGCCCGGCGCGGCTCCGAGCACTCCGATCACTTCGACCCAGACGTCGTTGATCTTGAGGCGTTTCCCGAGCACGTCGCCGTAACCGAACAGTTCATGCCGGACTGTCTCTCCGATCAGACAAACCTGCGCATGCGCTTCCTCGTCGCGCCGGTCGAAGAAGCGTCCCTGCGCGATCTTCACCGACGAGACTTCGGCCTGCCTCCACGACACTCCAAAGACCTTTCCTTCGCTCTTCGCGCCGTCCGCGAGGAGTTTCGTGGTCTTGATCTCGATTCGCGGAAGGACCACTTCCACTCCGGGAACCGCCTCTTCGATCGCTTCGCCGTCGCGCAGCGACACGCCCAGCGACTTCTTCCGGATCTCCTGTTTCTCGTCGTCCTTCAGATCGACCGCGCGGATCAGGACGTTGTTCACGCCGAGCTGACCGATCGATTCGAGGGCCTGCTTCTCGCCGCCGGCACCGATCGAGAGCATCGCGATCACGGCTCCGACGCCGAAGATCATCCCGAGCATGGTCAGGGTCGTACGCAGCTTGTGCGCGGCGAGATTCGAGAGCGCCGTCTGGACTGATTCACCGAGTGTCATGGAAGACTCTGCAACCCCTCATCCGTTGTCCGCTGTCTGCTCAAACCCCACGACGCACACACCAGTCGCGCTCACTCCGTCTTCTCCGGCTCGCGCAGCGCGATGACGTCGCCGGACTTCAATCCTTTCGTGATCACCACCCGGCCCGGAGACGTGCTCTGGATCGTGACCTCGACCGGTTCGAATCCCTGATCACTCCTGCGGTAGACGATCTTCTTTCCTTTCTTCTCGAACACCGCCTGACGCGGTATCGCAATCGCGGCGTTCCGCCGTTCGAGGTGGATTCTCGCCCGCAGCCGGGTTCCCGGCTTCATCACTGCCGGATCCGTCTTCTCGAGCTCGAGCGTCACGTCGAAGTACTGCACCGGCGATCCCTGGACGTGCGGTTTCGCGATCGGCGCCACACTCCTGACCTTCGCGGCGTACGTCCTCCGCGGGTTCGACTCGAGCCAGACGTCGGCCGGCTCGCCCGGAGCGAGACCGCCGGCATCCGCTTCGAGCACCCACGTTTCCGCCTCCATCTTCGCGAGGTCGGGCAGCTCGCCGATCGAGAGTCCGCTCCACACCCGGTCGCCGACGCGAAGCGTCTCCCCGTAGACGCGGCGGAGGGTGAATGTCCCGGCATGCTCTGCGCGGATCTCGAGTGATGCCAATCCCGACTTCGCCTGATCGATCTTCAGGCCGGCCTTCTTCTGTTCGATCTCCACGAGCTGGCGCTGTGCCGCCGCGACGCGTCCGCGGATCTCCTTCAGATCGTCGGCGTGGTCGCGTTTTCTTTCCGCGAGGTTCTCGTCGATATCCGACTCGATGATCTGATATCGCGAGAAGACGTCGTCGTCCCGGCGCGGAAAGCTCCTGGCTGCAACGAGCTCGCGCGTGGCCTGTTCTGCATCGCGCCCCAGGTTCTCCCGCGTGGCGGTCCAGTCGGAGTCCTCCTTCCGGATCCGGTTCGCCGCCGTCTCCCACATCACGCGCCCGTCCTTCATCTCCGATTCCAGCTCCGACGCATCGAGACGCGCGAGGAGATCACCCTTCTCGACGTGCTTCCCATCGTCCGTGAGCCAGGCGATTCTCATCGGACGCCGTATCCCGACCGGAGCACTCACTGGCGTCGAATCGACCGCCTTGAACGTACCATCCGCCGTCACGGTCCGCGAGAAAGTCGACGGCGCGATCCGGAAGAGCGGCTCTGCAGGGACAGAATCTCCGGCGAGATTCAGTGCGAGGACCGCGAGCGCCGCGACGGTCACGACGGCTCCGGCGGCGATCGCCACCCGTCTCGTCGCGCTCATGACTTCTCCTCGGATTGTTCGCGAAGGAGGACCTTCGTCCCTGGATCGACTCCGGAGATCACTTCGACACGGTCGCGGTTGCGCCGCCCGAGACGCACCGGGACGGTGGTGTTCCCGAACAGACCGCGGCGGATCACCACCGGCCCCTGCGGCGAGTCGAAGACCGCCGCTTCAGGAATCAGGACCACTCCGGGAATCCGCTCGAACTCCACGTCTCCGCGGAACCGCATCCCCGGGCGCATCGTCTCGGGATCGGTTCGAGCGAGGGAGAGATCGACCTTGAGCACTTTCTGCGAATCCCACCGGCTCCTTTTCTGGACGTTGGTGGCGATTCTGGAGACCTTCGCCACGAGCTCTTCGTCGGGACGCGAATCGAGGCGGAGAACCACCCGCTGCCCGACCGCGATGCGCCCCGCATCGGATTCGTCCACCTCGGCCTTGGCCATCATTCTCCTGAGATTCGGAATCTCCGCGATCCGTTCTCCCCGCCAGCAGGAATCGCCGACCTTCTTCTTCTGATTGCGCCAGTTCGGGATCAGAATGACTGTCCCATCCCGCGGCGCGCGGACGTTCATCTGTTCGATGGATGACTCGATCTGTTTCACTCGTGCGTCTGCGGACTCCATCCGGTTTCGAAGGATGTCGATCTCCTCTTTCGCGGCGCGGGACGAAGCGGCGATCTTCTGTTCGACGAAGCGGATCTGTTTGATGGCGAGATCACGATCCAGCGTCGCCTGCTTCCGCTCGTTGACCGCCACGATCTCCCCGGGAGCCTCCAGCTTCAGCTCGGACTTCCGCAGAGAGGCGCGGGCTTCCGCGAGCTGGAGACGGTCCGCGGCCGCGTCGACTTCGAGGTCGGCTGCGCGCTTTTCCATCTCCTTGCGCGCGGTCTGGCTCTCGGCGAGCTTCTCCTGGAGCTGGCGTTGAAGATCGCTGGTGTCGAATCCGATCACCGGCTGTCCCTTCCGGACAGTGGTCCCCTCGGCGGCCAGCTGAGAGATCTTGAAGTCCCAGAAATCGGGGATCTGGGGCGGACCGAGGAGGTCGGACTCGACCGCCGCGAGAGTCCCGCTGATCTCGGTCGAGATCACGAGGTCGTCTCGCACGGCCGTTCCCCATTGCGTTTTCCCGGTTTCGAGATGGCGCTCTCCCATGACGCCGAGCGCGACGAGAGCGGCGCCGATCCCGGCGACGATCGCCATCCGCCGGCGGTTCATGCCCTCCCTCCGCTGACGTCTACGAGAGTCCCTTCGGTCAGGCCGGCTTCAACGACGCACTCCTGCGGATTGCACGCGCCGAGGCGCGCCTCGACCGGACCACGGTCGCGAACCCGAACCATGGTCTGGTTCCGGGAGAAATCGACCGCGGCACGCGGTACGAGAAGAACGTTTTTGACCACGGCCCGCCGGACCAACACCAACGCCGAAAAGCCGGGACGCATCTTCTGCTGGTCGAGATGATCGAGCGCGACGCTCACCCGGAAACTCCGGCGCCTGGAACGCGGATCCGGCTCCTGAGCGATGCTGGAGACTCTGGAGACGTGACCCCGAAACACGGCGCCGGGATACGCATCCAACTTCACCTCGACAGGCATCCCTTCGAGAACCTTTCCGTCGTCGACGTCGGAAAGCTGTGCGAGCACCTGGATCGTCGAAAGGTCGGGAATGGTGGCGATGCTCATTCCGACCCACGCGCTGTCTCCGACCTGTACAGGTCGTCCCTCCCACGGATGATTCTCGATGACGACGACTCCGTCGACCGGTGCGCGAAGGGTCAGGGCGTGTACTGCGGATTCCGCTTCCGCGATCTCGCGCTCGGTCTTCTCGAGGTCGAGCAGCAGATTCGCGATCTCGGACGCGCTGCTCTTTCGCAACGCCTCTCGTGAGGTTACGGCCTTCTCGTACTCGCTGCGCGCGCGCTGCAGCGCGAGCTGACGGTCGCTGTACTCTCGAAGCGGGAGGAGATCCTTCGGCACCGACGCAGTGATCGCGGCCTTTTCCATCTCGAGCTTTCGCTGCTCGACCGTGAGATCCGAATCGGAGAGTTGTGCCTCGGACGACGCGCGATTCTGCGCGAGACGTTGCCGCGCCTGGGCGGCAGTGAGCTTCTGCTGCTCCAGGTTCGAAGTGAGCGCAGTGCTGTCGAGCTCCGCGATGCGGTCGCCCGTCTTCACCCGGCTTCCGTCGTCGATCAGCCACTTGATGGTGGTCTGCCACATCGGGATGGTCGGAACGCTCAGCGTCTCGCCGCGAGTGGCTTCGAGCGCCCCCGTGAGGACGAAGACGTCGACGAAGTCGCCGCGTCGCACTTCCGCCGCCCGCGCAGGGGACCCGGAGGAGCCGTGAGTCGACGCCGGAGCTGCAGTGCAGGCGTTGAGGGCGAGCGCAGCCAGAGCGAGTCCGATCCCGGTTCGTAGTTTCATGGCGTGAGATCCCGAGGACGGGTCGGGACGTTCTGACCATTATGACGCGATCGTAAGAAAATGGTTTGCTCCGTTTGTGGGTCGTACCACCCGCCTTGGACGTCGAGAGCTCGTGAACATCGAGTCCTCCTCACGCGACTCGTTGCGTCCATCAGCCGGGCTCGGAATAGTCCGGCCGGCCCCGGCCTGCGGGCAGGCTCTTCGCAACACTCGTCCCCCATGGCCGGGACGAGAATTCCAGAGGATCGCGACAATGCTTCCCTGACCATCAAGGGACACACGGTCGATCTCACGAACCTCGGCAAACTCTTCTGGGACGAGGAGAAGATCGCCAAGCGCGATCTACTCCAGTACTACGCCGACGTCTCGCGCTGGCTGCTGCCGCACATTACAGGGCGGGCCATGGTGATGAAGCGCTATCCGAATGGCGCGAGCGGGAAATTCTTCTACATGAAGCGCGCTCCTTCGCCGCGTCCGGATTGGGTGCGTACCTGCACCATCCCACACAATGCGGGACCGGTCGAGTTCCCGGTCGTCGACGATCTCGCGTCACTCCTCTGGCTGGTGAACCTCGGCTGTATCGACCTGAACCCGTGGTACTCGCCGTGTGACGACTACGACCGGCCCGACTTTCTCCACTTCGATCTCGATCCCGTTCCCGGTGCGACGTTCGCGACCGTTCGGGAAGTGTCGCTGCGTCTGCGCGAAATGCTCGACGCCCTCGGGATGCCATCGTATCCGAAGACGACCGGCTCGAAAGGCATTCACGTCTACGTCCCCATCGTGCACGGGCCGTTGCAGAAGGAAGTGTGGAAAGTCTCCAAGGCCATCGCAATCGAGATGCAGAGCCGTCATCCGAAGATCGCCACCGCCGAGTACCGCAAGGCGAAGCGTCCACGGGGACGCGTCCTGGTCGACTACAACCAGAACGCATGGGGACGCACGCTCGCGTCGGTCTACTCGGTCCGTCCGCGACCGGGTGCGCCGGTCTCCATGCCGGTCACCTGGGAAGAGATCGAAGAAGGGATCGAGATCGACGACTTCCGGATGGACAACTCGCGCGAGCGACTGGCGCAACTCGGCGATCTCTGGAAGCCGGTGCTCGGCCGGCGCCGCTTCGATCTCCGAAGCCTTCTGGGACAGACGAAGCATCCTCCCCGGGACGAAGAAGCACGCCTGGTCGCGGAGCGCGCCGAGCAACTGCGGTAGGCGGTCACCGCTCGGTGCTGCGGACCTGTCGGACATGTCCGACAGGTCGCGTCGCGCAACTGTCATCCATCCCCACGGAGTGCAAGGCTTCGTGGATCACGATCACTGCGGCGCCCTGGTCGCTGAGTCTGGTGAAAGAATCGCAAAGATACACCCCATTATCATTCACATGGGTCCAAGCCCGCCAGTCCGGATTGCTCTGGCACTCGGTCGTGTTCGTCCCGTCAAAATACTGCGTGTTGTTGATGACCTGCGGCCCAGTCAGAGTCCCGTATTTCTCGAAGAGACACGAGCACGTGGAGAGTGCCAGAGCAACGTCGCGGGACTGGGCAATCTCCGGGTCGACGAGATTCTCTTTCAGACCGCGGTGCATCCGGAGACTCGAGGGAACGCAGTTTCGCCGGAGACGACACGGGCGATGTTCCGCACCATGCGCCGGATCCTCACCGCGGCGATCGAGCGCCAGGAGAGCGACACACCGAATCCACGCAACTGGCTGATCGATCGTCGCGACGAAGGAGCGCGCTGTGCACGGTGCGGGGGCACGCTGGAGCGCGCCGTCGTCGCGGGCCGTACGACCTACTACTGCCGCGATCATCAGCACCGGTGATCCGCGAGCGGAGACCCCGCCTCCCGGCACGACGGACATTTCTGACGCTCCGGCTCCCTGCTGCATTGGCGATGAAAGAGCCGTACGCCGGTCGCTTTTCCTTCCCCAGCCCGCATTTCTCACATCATCTCTGCTGCGGAGACGGATAGCGGCCATTCTGCTGCGTTGCGCCCGGCTTCGGCTCCTCGACATAGTCGCCACTATGCCTTCGTTGCCGAAGCCCGGCGCGCCTTGCATCCAGGCCCCTCTCCGCCTCCTCGCGACGAGACGGTGTGAGAAATGCGGGCTGGGAGTCTGCGCGATAGAAACGTCCGTAGCGAGAAAGCGGAGCAACGAGGCCAAATTCGTTCGGATTTGGACCATTGATCCGCTTTCGCAGTAGGACAGTTTCTACCGCGCAGACGCCAAGTCGCAGTAATCTTCGCAGCGGATGCCTTCGACCACGACCACCATCCGCACTTCGAGACTCCTCCTCCGACCCTGGATGCCGGGTGACGAGGATGCTCTCGTTCAGTGGGCGGACAACTGGAATGTCGCCCGGAATCTTCGGGACTCCTTTCCGCATCCGTATACGCTTCCCGACGCATGGCGGTGGATCGCACAGTGCAACTCGAACCCCGGTCCTCTGCTCGATTTCGCGATCGAGCTCTCCGGACAGGTCGTCGGTGGGATCGGACTCCAGCCGCAGAGCGATATCTTCCGCTGCACGATCGAGCTCGGATACTGGATCGCCGAGCCGTACTGGGGACGCGGAATCGCCTCCGAGGCGGTGGACGCAATCGTCTGGTACGGGTTCGAGATGCTGCCGGAGATCACTTCGATCCAGGCGCGCCACATCGCTTCGAACCCCGCCTCCGGACGCGTCCTGGAGAAGTGCGGCTTCCGACTCGAAGGGCGCCTGCGTGACGCAGCGGTGAAGGCAGGAATCGTCTCCGACGTACTCGTCTACTCGAAGACCCGAAAGGACGTCGAGACCGCCGGGCGGGTGAAGAAAGGGCCTCGTTTCACCCGGCCCTGAGCGCGCGTGCGGAGCTCTCCGAATCCCACCACGATCCTTCCTCGAGCCCGAGAACCTGCGCGTCGACACCCGCGGCGAGCAGCCGTCGCTCGAATCGTTCGACGCTCTGACGTCCGCGGAGCAGAGGGAGGCGCGGGGTGATGCCCCGATGAATCGGAATGATCACCGAAGGGTGAAGATCGAGAGCGGAAGCGACGGCTCCGCGCTCGCCCATGGTGGGCGGGATGAGAAACGTCGTCACCGGCATCAGCGCGACGTCGACGCGGAAGCGCTCCGCAATCTCTCGCACGAAAGGACGGTGGTACGTGTCGCCTGCGAACCAGACCGCGAGGTTTTCTGCCTCGAGGAGCCATCCGGCGGTGCGCGCGATGTGCACCGCGGGGACCGCCGTGATCCGAATGTCGGCGATCTCGCGCTCCTCCCACGTTCTCACCGGAATCGGATTCCGGACTCCTTTGAGTCTCATCAGCCACCCCTCACCATCGGGAACGAAGACCGGAACCGTCTGGTCGAGACCCCGGAGGTATCTCCGGTCGGTGTGATCGAAATGATGATGGGAGAGAAGAACGCCGTCGACGTTTCGAAGCTCTTCGCGTTGCATCGAGGGAGGTGCGGTGCGCGCATACGCCAGATTGCCGAACCGTCCGAACCAGGGGTCGGTCAGAAGTCTGCTGCGGCCGGACTCGAGGAGAACTGTGCTGTGACCGATCATCGTGATGCGCATCGAAAGCCTCCATCGCTGTGTCAAGTTCACTTTCCATGTGAAATATAGGACGTGGAACGCGGCGTGTCAAGCACGCTTGTCATCACGATCGCCGGAGCGCACCCTCTCCCTTCCGGCGACGCAGTGAGCCGGCTCACAAACGCTTCGCTGTGACGTCCGGCACTGCCAGACCATGCCGCTCGCCATAATCCTCCGGTCGTACGTTCGTCACGACGCTGGAAGGGAGTCGCCATGAACTATCCGATCTGGTCGCTGCCTGCGTCCGGTCTTCTGATCGCCGCAGTCGCGATCGTACACGTCTTCGTCTCTCACTTCGCGGTCGGAGGCGGGCTCTTTCTCGTCTGGACCGAGAGAAAGGCGTACCGGGAAGAGGATCCGGAGCTTCTCGGGTACATCCGCCGGCTGAGCCGCTTTTTCATCCTCCTCACTCTCGTCTTCGGAGCGGTCACCGGTGTGGGGATCTGGTTCACGATCGGCCTGGTCCATCCTGCGGCGACGTCGTCGCTGATCAACATCTTCGTCTGGGGATGGGCGATCGAGTGGGTGTTCTTCTTCGTGGAGATCACCGCGGCGATCGTCTACTACTACGGGTGGGATCGGCTCGATCGCAAGCGCCACCTCGCGGTCGGCTGGATCTACTTCGGCGCCGCCTTCGCGAGTCTCGTGGTGATCAACGGGATCCTCAGCTTCATGCTGACTCCGGGGGCATGGCTCGAGACGCACTCGTTCTTCGACGGATTCTTCAATCCGACGTACGTCTCCTCGCTGGTGATCCGCTCTCTCGGAGCAATCGGTCTCGCGGGGGTCTACGCTCTCTTCACCGCGTCATGGCTCACCACGGGTGATCTGAAAAAGAAGGTCTCCCGGTATGCGGTGACCGGATGGGTCGCACCGATGGCGATCGGGCTGCCGTTCGCTCTTCTCTGGTATTTCGCGGATGCCACACGCGCTGCGATTCCGGTCGGTGAGATCTTCGGAGCTGCGTCGTCGCGTTCGATCGATCTTCTCCGAAGCGCGTTCCTCGCACCGGCGACGGGTTATCCGACAGCCCATCTCGCGCTGCGCGTCTCGCTCGCGAGCATCACTCTCACCATCGTCCTCTCGCTCATCGTGATGCTCACCCGCGCCCGAGGGGGAGCTCGAGTTCTCGCCTCACTTCTGATGATTGCCGCACTCGCGGCAGTCGGGAGCTCCGAGTGGGTGCGTGAGGACCTGAGGAAGCCGTTCGTCATCTCGAACTACATGTTCGTGAACGGAACGAGGATGCCTGCGCCGGATGGATCGCCCGCCGCGGCGCAGGGAGTGAACGATCCGCTGCGCGTCGATCATCTCCAGCAGAGCGGCATTGTGGCTTCGGCGCTCTACACGCGCGCCTCGAACGGCGGTCAGACCGATCTCGAGCATCACACCGAGACTGGTGCGGAGTTGTTCCGGCTCACCTGCTCGGAGTGCCACACCGTGGACGGCTACCTCGCCATCCGTCCCCTGGTCCGGGGAAAGAGCGTAGTGGCACTCGAGGGTGTGATCGACCGCCTCGCGGTCCCGCGCCACGCGAACGGCCAACCAGCTCTCTGGAGTCAACCCGGAGTGGAGCTCGCCACATGGCGGAACAGGCGGATGCCGCCCTTCCCCGGCAATGAAGACGAGCGCCACGCCCTTGCGATCTATCTCGCCACGCTCGGCGGGGGAGAGATCGAGGCGCCTCCCAGCGCCGCCGGCGCGACTGTTTTCGACGCATCGTGCGGAATGTGCCACGGCGAAGGGACCGACTGGCCGCTCGAGCCGCGTCTCGCCGGAAAGAATGAGGCGCAGATCTACGACCTTCTGGGCCGTCTTCCGCAACTCAACGACGCGATGCCGGAGTTCGAAGGGACTGACGCGGATCGGCACGCGCTCGCGACGTACCTCTACGCGACGCGGGTGAAAGGAGGGAAGTGACATGGACACGTTTCTCGCAGTGATTCCCGCGGCCGATCCGCTGGCGTTGCCGGCGCCGCCGTGGCTGCTGCACACACTTCTGATCCTCACGTTCTTTTTCCACGTCGTGGCGATGAATTTCGTCCTGGGGGGATCACTGATCGCGGCGGTCGAAAGGCTGCGCGGCGCTGAAGGGTCTCGCGAGCTGACCGCGTGGATGGGGAAACTGATGCCGACCATGGTTGCCGCAGCGGTGACGTTCGGCGTCGCTCCCCTCCTCTTCCTGCAGACGCTGTACGGTCGGATCTTCTTTCCCTCGTCCGTGCAGATCGCATGGTTCTGGTTCGCGGTGGTCCCGATTCTCATCTGTGCGTACTACGGCACGTATCTCATCGCGTTCCGAAAGAAGACGACGACGAAGACGCCCGCGGCGATCGCAGTCGTGGTCTCGCTCCTCTTCCTCGCAATCGCGTTCGTCTACAGCAACAACATGAGCCTGATGCTGCGGCCGGACGTGGTGCATGCCGGGCATCTCGCGGACGCACGAGGCCTCACATTGAACACGAGTGACCCGACTTTCCTGCCGCGGTTTCTCCACATGCTGTTCGGGGCGGTTGCCGTCGCCGGACTCGTGATTGCGATCTATGGACTTGCCATCCGAGGAAAGGAGGAGGCGACGGGCATAGGACTGATGCGCAAGGGCGCTGCCTGGTTTTCGGTGGCGACGGTTCTCGCGATGGTTGCCGGCTTCTGGTGGATGTCCCGGCTTCCGCTGCCGCTGATGAAGCGATTCATGGGAGGAAGCGTCGCGGGAACGGTGGTACTTGCACTCGGGGTGATGACCGGGCTTGCGTCTCTCGCATTCGTCCTCGGAGTGCGTCGCTCGGATCGACCGGCGTGGATGCTGAAGACTTCGATTCCTCTCGTCGTCGTGACTCTGGTGCTGATGCTCCTCGCGAGGGATCAGGTGAGGGAAGGGATGCTCGAGGCAGCAGGATTCCAGATCACCGGTTTCGTCGAGCCGCAATGGGGCGTGATCTCACTCTTCGTCCTCCTGCTCCTCGGTGGTGTCGCCGTTGCGATCTGGATGGGGATGCTTCTCCGCGGAACGGGATCCCCGGAGGTCGAGCGGACGGCGGGACGGTCCGAGGGGCGTCAACCGGCGCCTCAGGCGTGAGGCGTATCGGCGAAGGAGAACGGCAGCATCGCAAAGCACGCAGCGGCGCTGCAGATCTGCGGCTTCCTCTGATCGGAGCAGGTGCGATCAGCGTCGGTCCGACCGAGCATTGAGCGAAGCCGGCCGGCTCACGATTCGGAGAGCTGCGAAAAAACGCTCTCGGTGCGCTTGGTGCGGTAGAGCGCTGCATCCGCGGCGCGGATCAGATCCTCGGGAGACGTTCCTTCGACCGGTACCATCGTCGCGACGCCGACGGACACTCTGACGATGCCTCCGATCGAGGTGTGCGGATGGGTGAGCGCGAGCTGCTGGACGGCGGTCCGGATCCGTTCCGCATTCAACGTGGCTTCCACTTCAGTCGAGCCCGGAAGGAGGACCACGAATTCGTCTCCGCCCCAGCGGGCGACGAGATCGCTCGAGCGGCTCAATACGCCCCTCATCGCCGCAGCCACTTCTTTCAGGCAGTCGTCACCCGCGAGGTGCCCGTACGTGTCGTTGTACGCCTTGAACTCGTCGATATCGATCACGAGAAGCGACAGTGGTGCGGCGGCGCGTCTCGCGCGGCTCCACTCCAGATCCAGCATCTGGTCGAATCGTCGACGATTCGCCACCTGCGTCAGCGAATCGGTGATCGAGAGTTGCGCCAGCTGCTGGTTCGCGAGATCGAGCGCCGCGGTGCGCTCCTGAACCTTCTCTTCGAGAATCCGATTGCGATTGTGGAGCGCGCGCTCCCGGAGCCGTATTACGGCCAGAACCAGAAGCGTGGCGAGTAGCGCATATGCGA
Organism: uncultured Acidobacteriota bacterium; assembly: GCA_963741955.1. Lineage (GTDB taxonomy): Bacteria > Acidobacteriota > Thermoanaerobaculia > Gp7-AA8 > Gp7-AA8 > CAVUKB01. The sequence continues at coordinate 69,598 of CAVUKB010000006.1, read as the reverse complement.
CGAGCGCCCACCATCGAAGCCACGGCGGCTTCGGAAGGTCGAAACCGAAAGTGGCTTCCTCCGTACTCGGTACCCCGTCGTTGTTCAGGGCGATCACGCGAAAGACGTGGGGTCCGGGTGGAAGTGAGTTGTACATCGCCACGCGCCGGCCGTCGGACTCGATCCACTCCCGGTCGAACCCGTCGAGACGGTATCGAAAATTCACCATCGCCGGCTGGAGAAGACTGAGTCCGTCGAAGTGGAATTCGACGCGGCTGCTGTTCCACGGCAGCGTGAGGCCGTTCCGCCCGGTGACGTTCCGGCCATCTGCGACGACTTTCGTGAGTACCACCGGCGGAGGAACGGAATTGAAGTGGAGGTGACGCGGATCGACGATGGTCAATCCTCCCGCAGTCGGGATGGCCAGATTCCCGTCACGGAGGCGGATGCCCGCAGGTTGCGAGTTGCCGTTGCACTGCTCGCTCCCCATTCCGTCGGCGCGGCTGAATGTGCGAGTCTGAAGTTGACGGTTGCGCCCGTCGAGCGCGGCTTCCACGGCGGCGCGATCGACGCGGCGCAGTCCGTGCGAGGAGGTGAGCCAGAGACCTCCGATCCCATCGTCGATCAACTGGAAGATGGGACCGAGGCTGCGGATCTCGTCCACCTCCCCGTCGCGATACCGCGCAAGCCCTTTGCGCGTTCCCATCCAGAGGCTGCCGTCGGGCTCCTCCTGAATCGCGTAGATCGCGGAGGATGCGTTCCACCGCCGGATCAGCGCTCCGTCAACCAGCTCGAACAGGCCCTGGTTCGGCGTGCCGGCCCAGACGTGACCACCCCGATCCTCCAGGAGAACACGCACCGGCGCGCCGGGTGCGAGCACCTTCTCCCTTCCGTCGCGCAATGAAACGAGTCCCCGAGAATCGTCCGCGACCAGGAGAGAGCCATCACGCCGGACGGCGAGCGCATTGATCTTCTTTCCGGCGAAGGCCTCGATCTTCTTCACGCGTCCGTCGAAGCCGATGCGAGCGAGTCCGTCGGCCGAGCCGACCCAGATCCCGTCGCCGGTCGCCGCGAGGGTCCGGACGAAGGGGCCCGGTTCGAGGAACGTGGATACTTTGTCGTCGAGGATCCGGTCGACACCGCCGCCGGTCGTCCCGATCCACATCGAGCCATCGTCGGTCTCGGTGACCACTCGGATGTTGTCTTCGGAGAGCCCGTTGCGCCTCGACCAGTTCACGAACTTGAGGTCCTTGAGCCGCGCCAGACCGGCATTCGTTCCGACCCAGAGACTTCCTTCGCGATCCTCGAAAATTCGTCGCACGGAATCGTTCGGAAGGCCGCGCTCACGCCCGAGGAACTGCGTTCGCCCGTTGGAGATGCGGGAGAGGCCGCCAGGCTGGGTTCCGAACCAGATGCTGTGGTCGCGATCCTCGAGGATGGTGGTGACCCACGACTGGCCGGCGAAGCGCTCCTCGCGGTCACCCTTGATCCGGAGAAGTCCGTCGGCGAACGTCCCGACCCAGAGCGCCCCGTCGCGTGCGACCATCAGTGCCGTGATGCGGGTGCGGTCCGGCAGCGCGTCCAGCGCGACCTCCCTGAACCTCTTCCCGTCGAAGCGCGCAATTCCTCCTTCGGTCCCGGCGACGATCGTCCCGTCCCGCTCTTCTGCGATGGCGGCGACGACACGATCCGGAAGTCCGTCGAGCGTCTCCGCGACACCGTCGCGTATCCGGAAGATCCCCCGGTCCGTTCCCACCCACAACGAACCATCCTTCGCGGGAAGAAGTGACGTGATCGTATCGGTCTGAAGTGGGCCTGGAAACAACGAGAAGATTCCGTTGTGGCGGGAGACGAGGCCGCGTCCGGTCCCGACCCAGAGGATGCCGTTCCGATCGTGACAGATCGCACGCACCTGCCAGTTCTCGATCGACGGGACGGTCGTCTCGTCGAACACGTCGAAGCGGATGCCGTCGAAGCGGACCAGCCCCTCGAACGTCCCGAGCCAGAGGTACCCCTGCGGCCCCTGATCGATGGCCTGTACCGTGTATTGGGGCAGTCCTTCACGCCAGACGTCGAGCGCGTAGAGGTCGATCCTCCGGGACGGATCGAGAGCCACTGCGGGAGCGGCGCAGGAAAGGAGCGAAACGAGGACGAGGGCGGCTCGACAGACGCGCGTCACGATCAAGATCAGAATACATGAATCCGGCTGGGTAGATTCCAGCTCCGGATTCCTTCCCGTCGTGGTTCGGCACATCCGAGATTCCAGCCCGGATCGCGCTCCGCAGCAGAAGTCCCATGAATAGTCCGGGGTAACCAGAAGTCAGAAGTTCTGTACCTCCTTCTCGGCCAGGCGGCGGAGCGCGTCCTGCTTGCGTCGCACGAACGACTCCAGGTGGCGGCGGAGGAAGAGGTGGTCGGCGAGCCTGCCGAGAAATCCGAGCGGAGCTTCCCATTCGAGCGTGTCGCGCATCAGCGTCCCTTCGCCGCTCCGCTCGAACGCGTGGATGTGACGCATGGTCCTGAACGCCCCGTGCACCATTTCGTCCACGAAGACGACCGGACGGCGCATCTCCACGATTCTCGCGACGAACCGCTGCCGGAACCCGAAATGCACTCCTTCGAAGGCGATCAGATCGCCCTCCTCGAGGAGCCCCTGCAATCTTCCGGGCTCCACCAGACGTTCCGAAGAGAAAGCAGCGGACTCGGTGTGGGCTTCGACGTCCCGCGCCAGGTCGAAACAGAGCTCGATGGGAGCTTTGATCTGAGTCTCGATCTGCAGTCTCGTCACGTGGGCTCCCTTCGTGCGGAACTGCTATTGTATTCGGGTTCTCACGGGCCGGTTTCGGTTTGGCGGTTCCCGGACATCGGGAGCTCTTCAACCGGTGAGACACAGATAGAACTGAAGGATGGCGTCGACGTTTTTCCTGGAGGAAACATGAAGAGATTCTCTCTCGCACTATTTCTGGTTTGTTTCGCGGCGTCCGCGTTCGCGCAGATCGCCGAAGGGGATCAGCACTGGCTCGGGCGTGCCGAAGGACATCAGGCGGGCCTCGCTCAGGCTGCGCCGATCGATGCGGCGATCGCCGCGTATCGAACCGCCGTGGCTCAGAACCCGACCGATCTCGAGGCGCGGTGGAAACTGATGCGTGCCATTCGTTTCAAAGGCTCCTACGTCCTGACCAATCAGGATCAGAAGAAGGAGCTCTTCGCCGAAGGAAAGAAGCTGGGCGAGGAATCGGTGGGAGTGGTGGAGAAGCTTCTCGCGGCGAAGGGAGTGAAGAACCCCGCAAACGCGTCGCCGAAGCAGATCGCACCGGTGGTGAAGACGATCCCCGGAGCGGGAGAGGTCTACTACTGGGATGCCGCGCTCTGGGGTGAGTGGGCGCTGGTGTACGGTAAATTCGCCGCGGTGCGGCAGGGAGCGGCCGACCGGATCCGTCGAGAGTCGACCATCGTCATGCTGGCCGATCCGGCCATGGAACGCGGCGGGGGAGCGCGGATTCTCGGACGGCTGCACAACCAGACACCTCACGTCCCGTTCCTGACCGGATGGGCGTCCGACGCCGAGGCGGTCAAGCTCCTCCAGGAGTCGGTGAAACAGGATCCCACCAACAAGCTCACCAACGTCTTTCTGGCCGAAGCGATGGTTGCGAATGACCGCTCGACGAAGCCGAAGGCGGTGGAGATTCTCCGGCACGTGATCGCGTCGCCGAACGATCCCGAGTACGCGGTCGAAGACGCATCCGCGCAGCAGGACGCGAGGAAGCTCATGAACGACTGGGGAGTGAAATAGGGGCTACTCCGTCTCCAGAGGTGGAATCCGGAACTCCTCACTGTCCCACGTCGGCTCGGCGATTGCGCCGACGTAATTCGCATCGAGCGAGAACGACTCCACGACGCCCGACGGGGCCGCCCGGTACTTCAGCACCAGGCGGTCCCGGTGTTCGTCCATCAGCTCGACCGAGATCTTGCGAAGCGTCAGCTCCTGGCTCTGGGTCTTCCATGCCGCTTCCTTGCAGCACCAGAAATGAATCGACGCGTGCTCGAGCGGGAGAGCCTTCATCAACCGGATCTCGGATGGAACGAGGAAGAACTTGAACGCTTTCTCGTCGAGATCCCGCACTTTCTCCAGATCGACCCCGATCCCCATCGCGTCGAGCGCTGCAGCGCCGAGCCCGTGCGAATGGGAGATGGAAAGATTCCAGGAAGACTCCTGATTGCGGATCATGAGGCGGGGCCCTTCTTCCGTCGAGACGACGCTGCACTCTTTCGGATCGCTGCAGAGATGCCGGTCGATGGCGAGAAGCTTCGCCGCGATACGGCTGAGCGCCCACTCTTCTCTCCGTTTCGCGGTGCGGAACTTCGCGAGTGCTCCGATCTCCCGCGAGGAGAAGTAACGACTCGAGTCGTCGGGACGGAAGTCCGTGACGACGCAGAGCTTTCGTGACCACTTTGCTGGAACGTCGACCCGTCTCATGAGCCACCTGTGCGAACTGCGGGGATGAAGTTCTGGTCGCCCGTCAGTCCATCGACGATTCCAGCATATGCGAGGGCGCGGCCCGATTCCAGCCGGATCCGGATGACTTTGGACCCGTCCACCGGTACTCCGAATCTGCTCGCAGCGTCGACGAACAGCTCGGTCCCGCCTTCGTCGACCGAGGAGTGGAGCGTCGTTCCGACCACGTTCCCGTCGCGATCCACCAGCGCGACACTGTATTTCAACGGCCGGATTCCGGTGTTGATGACTCCGACATTCACCCTGCGGGTGCGCGTTCCGACCGCGCCGATGATGACCAGCTCGTCGTGATCGCTCCCTCCCTCGGCGGACTGACTGACCTGGAGCGGGGGCTCGTACGCGGGCTCCGCGCCGGCATGTGTGGTATCCCACGTGCGGATGCGCATCAGTGGGCAGTCGCCGTCGCACTCCACCCAGAGGGCTCCGCGGCTGTCGGGTGCGGCAAAGAGGTTCCGGACCACGTCGGGAATGCTCAGCAGTCGCGCGGGTGGGGCGATGACTCTTCTTTCGCGGTTCCCGTCCGCGGAGAGATATCGCATGCGGAGTGCCGCCGGCCGGTCGGAGCGGTTGTCCACCAGGAGATCGGATCTCCAATACGAGGAAGCGGCGCCCCGAACGCTTCCGACGGCAGGAAAGACGACCTGATCGCCGTGATCCACCGTTCGAGGCGGAATCCGCTTCGCGATCGTCACGAAGTGTGAGTATTCGATCCGGCGGCCTCCGGGTTTGCGGATCCAGAGCTCGACACCCCGCACATTGCGCAGGTACTGGTAGCGCTCATCGAGGTAGTGGGCGAGTGCGGCCGCGCGCATATCGTTGGTCACTCCGTCGAACCGATCGAATCCGTCGGGAGAGCGCCGGAGCACCAGGCGCGGTTTCGAGATCTCCAGATCGCGGATCGCCTCGACCTGAAACGCGGGAGGTGAGAGGACCGGGACCTGGTAGAAGCGGGTGGGGTTGGGCCGATCGGCGAAGAAGTAGAGCGCAGGCTGATTGGAAAAGTCGAAGATCGGATGGCCCGGTGGCACGAGCTTGTCGATCGCGCTTCGAAGCGCCCGTATGCGCTCTTCACTTTCATCACCGACCGGGTCACTGAAGCCGATGCGCGACACACGCGGCCGATAGCGAATCACGTCGTCGAGCTTTGCATTGAGGAGGTCGGGAATCCAGAGCGCCACGACCGCGGCTGGAAGGAGAGCGCACGCGGCGACGACGATGGCCGTTCTCGATCCGGCGCCGAGGTGCCACAGCGGCACGACCCGGCGTGCGAGAAGGACGGCCAGAATGACCGCAATCGGCGCGATCAGGAACGCGGAAAAATACTGATGCGGGAAGTCGGCACGCCCCAGGGCACTCCGCTGGGTCAATCCGGCGACGATCGCGAGGGCGAGAAGAGTGCGGGTGTCGTCGGTCACCCGTCGCGAGTACACCATCGCCGCGACCACCGCGAGCGCGATGCCGATCACCAGCGGATTCAGGACGAAGCGCATCTGCGACCCGAGCACGAAGTCCGAGATCGACCGGAGGGTCAGGTCTGTACCGAAGGCGGACGTCAGGTCCGGGAACGGGAGGGACCATACCGAATCGATGATCGACGGAACCGTGCGGAATGAAGTTTCGAAGAACGCGCCGATCGCGCCGCGAACAGCGAGATAGACGAGGAAAGGCGCAGTTCCGGCAATCACCCCTCCCCCGAACGTCAGGAGAGACCGCCGGCCTGCGATCGCGTTCGGCTGCGCGGGCTGGTATCGCTCCAGGAAGGCCAGGACGACGAGCGTCGCGAATCCTCCTGCGATGGAGTAGATCCCGATCTCCAGACTGACGAAGAGAGCCACCCCGGCCACCGCGCCGCTCAGAACCAGCGGAAGCTGCCGCCTCCGCGTGATCGCGACCACCAGAAGTGTGACCGCGACGATCGCCAGGAGTCCCCGCTGGTTGTCCGACGACGTGACCATTCCGACCGCGACGGTGGCGAGGGCGAGCGGCATCGAGCGGAACAGCGCCAGCCCGAGGTACCAGAACGCGGGGAGAACCAGAGCGGAGAGAATCTCCATCCGCATCGCGGCCACTTCGTATCCGCGGCCGAAGAGATTCATCAGCCAGCTGTCGAGGAGTCCGTCCTCGAGCATTCCATGCAGCACGAAGACGTCGCGGTAAGGGATCTTTCCGCGCAGGTAGTCCGAAGCGGGTCCCAGCGACTCCCCTCGATGAAACAGATCGACCCAGCGCGAGAGCATCGCGGTGGAGGCGAAACTGAACACGAACAGGAGCATCGGTACCGCGGCGAGCGCCGTCCAGAGACGGAGGGTGCGGGGCCGCGGATCGATCTCGCTCCGGAGCGCGAGTACCACGGTGATCGCGGTGATGCCGACGACGATCCCGACCGCGCCGCTCCCGGTGCGCAGTGAGAGGAGCATCGGAGGAAGCGCGAGAAGTGGTGTCGCGCCGATGGCGAACCGCGGGAGAAGCCGGTCGACCGAGCGACCGCTCGAGAGAGAAGCAATCCTGCAGATCAGCACCGCGGCACACCAGAACGCAGCGAGGAAGAAGAGGAGGAATGCGATCTCCAGGAAAAGAGTGGGGATGTGCGCGATTCGTTTTCCGATCCCGATGTAGCGCGCGAGAATCCAGGCGAACCCTTCGGTGATCAGGAGTCCGTTCGCCGCGAAGAGCGCCGGCTGGAACAGCTCCCGGATCCAGCGGCGACGCGACCAGGCCCGGAACGACCACGGAGCGGCCAGCGAAAGGACGAACGGCAGCAGCAGTGCCCATCCTTCCTTGCGCGTGGTGAGATAGAAGAACGGGGAGATCAGAAACGGAACGGAGAAGAGAGCGAGTGAAGGTGCCTCGAACCGTCTGGTGGCGGTGCCCCCGAATCCGAGGGATCGATCGTGCAGCCGGCGGAGGCCGATCGCGATGAGCGGAGTCCCGATGCCTGCGACGAGGTAGAAGAGCGCAGCCGTGACGTAGTCGCGCATCTTCGAGGCGCCTTCGATGGTGACCCGGCCGACGGCGTCGGGAGCGGTCAGTGGGATCCAGACCAGCAGCCTTCGTGCGCAGAGAAAGATCGCCACTGCGAACGCGAAGGATCCGACCCAGAGGAGGGCGTTCGCTGCACGGATCGAGAAGTCGCCGGGATCGCGGGGGCGAGAGCTCATCTTGAGGGAGTGTAGACAAGGTGCGGGCGTTTCGCTACGGGATGCGTGCGGAACGCTGTCACTGGCCCTCCGGCGGCGGCCTGACGCGAGTGGAGTGCGGATTTGTAATCCGCCGCGCGGGCCGTGGCACGAGCGCTGGAGCGCCGGCATCTCTGCCGGCTTGTGACGAGCATCCCGTGCTCGTCACTTCCCTTGCGCAATCTTCGGTACTCGGGCACCAGATGAGAAGCCTTCTGCGTCCCGAGCTCCCCGCGGTCAGGCGCGGAGGCCGCAGGTTCGGTCTTCATGGCGAAGAACACGATCCTCGCTGCGGACTGCAAGTCCGCGCTCCGGCGTCTCGGCGAACCGCGCCTACGGCCGCAGCCTGAAGTACTCCACCAGCGCGTCGCGGAGCGCCTCCATCGAAGGTCGCGCCGCTTCGCAAGCCGGCGGTGCCCCGAGCCGCCGCAACGTCTCCGTGGTCACCGGTCCGATCGATGCGAGGCAGACGTTGCGACGCAACTCTTCCCGTTCCGATTCCTCCAGTGCGCCGAACAGCTTTTCCGCCGTCGACGAGCTGGTGAACGTGATCGCGTCGATCGCTCCTTGCGCGAGAGCCGGTGCGAAGTGTGAACGGATCCCGGGAGCGGTCCGGGTGCGGTACGCCACCGCGAGATGGACCTCTCCACCGCGGTTCCGCAGCTCCTCGATGAGCTCTTCCCGTCCCTTCTCCGCGCGGACGACCGCGGTGCGCACCCCGTGCTGCTCGGCGGGGAGAAGCGGGAGGACTTCCGACGCCTGGAACTTCTCCGGGACGACATCGGGAGTGATCCCGTGATCGCCGAGTCTTTCCGCGGTGCTCGCGCCGACGGCGGCGACCTGCGGTCGTGCAGAAGGGTCGAGGATCCGACCCTTCTCCGCGCAGCGACGGAAGAAGAAATCGACTCCGTTCGTCGAGGTGAAGATCAGCCACCCCCACCGCTCCAGTGAGTCGATGACGTGGTCGAGACTCTCCCACGAATCGGGGGAAGTGATCTCGATGGTCGGAACTTCGATCACTTCCGCGCCGCTCTCTTCGAGAAGAGTGCAGAGATCGTTGGCCTGACTCTTCGCGCGCGTGACGAAGATGGTGCGTCCTGCGAGCGGAGAGGCGGCCTCGCGACTCACGGCGCCGGCTCGATCCCGAGCAACTCGTACGCTCCCTGCGCGATCAGCTCATCCGCCACTGCATTGACGATCGCGGAGGCGTCGTCGCGTGCGCCGAATCGTTTCAATCGGAGCGCCTGCTCGCCGGAAGGGTCGGAGAGGAATGCGTCGATCTGCAGCGTGCCGTCTTCCGTGCGGGCGTGTACCGCGATGCAGGAGTAGCAGTCGAGGAGAGTCCCGAAGCGCTGGAGCACACCGCGCTCGCTCTCGGCTGCGAGATGAGAATCGGCGTGGTCGATCGCTTCGAGCGCCGGCAGAAGGTCGTCGCGGCCCGCACACGTCTCGATCGCTACGATCCCCTGACCCGCGGCCGGAACCATCTGGTCGACCGGGAAGAAGGATACGATCTCCGAATCGCGTCCCAGTCGGGTCAGGCCCGCTGCGGCGAGAATCATTCCGTCACAGAGTCCACTGTGCATCTTCCGGATGCGCGTGTCGACGTTGCCGCGGATCTCGTCGAGCTCGACCTGCGGGTGGAGGCGCTTGACCTGGGCACGGCGGCGCGGCGAGCTGGTCGCGACCTTCGCCCCCTTCGAGAGGGTCTCGATGGCACGGAAGTCGGGCTGCAGCCACGCATCCCGAGGGTCGGCGCGCTCGAGGAAAGCACCCAGACGAAACCGGGGCGGCACGATCGACGGGACGTCCTTGAGGCTGTGCACTGCGATGTCGATGCTGCCGGAGTCGAGTGCCTCTTCGATCTCCTTGATGAAGAGTCCCTTCCCGCCGATGGAGGCGAGGGGGACGTCCTGGCGCCGGTCTCCGGTCGTTTTGATGATCCGGATCTCGGATGGGAAACCTGCTTCGGAGAGTTTGTTGGAGACCGTGTTCGCCTGCCAGAGCGCGAGATCGCTGCCGCGGGTTCCGATTCGAATTTTCTTCATCGCAGTCCAAATATCCGGCGGATGGTCTCGCGTACCGACTCGGGTTGCGTTGCGGCGGCCGGCTCGTCGGACGCCGATTCCTTGAGCCGGAGGATCGGGTAGTGGAGGACCTTGTTGACGATCCCGGTGGTGAGCATCTCGATTGCTGCCTGCTGTTCGGTGGTGATGGGACCGAGTTTGCGGAGACATTTCTCCAGCTCCGCTCTCCGCATCTCGTCGAGGTGATGCTGGAGCTCGACGATGGTCGGTACCACTTCGTGAGTCGCGATCCGCCGGACGAAACCGTCGGATTCCTTCTCTACGATCTCTTCGGCGAATTCCGCCTTCTTCGCTCTCGACTCGAGATTCGTGTCGACCACTTCCTTCAGGTCGTCCACGTTGTAGAGGTACGATCCGGAGACCTCGGAGATGGTGGGATCGATGTTGCGGGGAACCGACAGGTCGATCAGGAAGAGACTCCGCCTGCGGCGCGACGAAAGCGCCTCTCTGACCTGGTCGGAGGTGATGACGTAGTTCGGTGCCGAGGTCGAGACGATCACGATGTCGGAATCGCCGAGCTTCGAATCGAGAGCGCCGAACTCGATCGCTTCGCCGTCGAAACGGCCGGCGAGCTCCACCGCCTTTTCGAACGAGCGGTTCGCGACCCAGACGCGCTCGGCGCCGAACCCGTGCAGATGGATGGCGGTCAGCTCGCCGATCTCTCCCGCGCCGACGAGGAGAACCCGCAATCCGGTCAGGTCACCGAAGATCTTCCTCGCGAGCTCGACACCGGCGAATGGGATCGATACCGCACTCTCTCCGATTCCGGTGTCGGTGCGGACCTTTTTCGCCACGTGAAGAGTGTGTTCACCGAGCTTACGCAGCACCATGTCGAGCAGCTGCGCGTCGACCGATCGCTGATACGCAGCGCGGAACTGACCTGCGATCTGCGGCTCACCCAGGATCATCGAATCGAGACCGGAGGCAACGCGGAAGAGATGCCGCACCACGTCCCGATGACGGAGAATGTAGAAATGCTGTTCGATCTCGGCGCGGCTGAGTGTCGAGCGGCTGATGAGGTGATCGATGACCGGGTCGAGGACGTCCTCGTCGCGGACCGAGAGGATCACTTCGATGCGGTTGCAGGTCGAGAGGACGATCACTCCTTCGACCCCTTCCACTCCGTGGATGCTGGCGAGGAGTTTCTCCTGATCGCCGTCTGCGACGCTGAGCTGCTCCCGCACCTCGACCGGAGCGGTCTTGTGGTTCACGCCGATCAGCACGAGAGGCATGACGTCAGCCTCCCTTCCGCCTTCCGGCAATGCGTTCGAGCGTCGCGCCGCTCAGACATGCTGAATCCCCAGTAGAGCGATGGTGATGGAAATGAAAGCGAACGCGGAGAGGATGAGCACGCGTCGCGCTCTTTGTGATCCGCTGATGTAGGTCTGCAGAATCGCCGCGAACATGACCCACGCGGTGAGTGCTCCGATCTCCTTCGCCCGCAGCGAGAACGCTCCCGCGGTGGTCCGGTAGGACCAGAGAATCCCCGCGCCGAGTCCGAGTGTATAGATCACGAAGCCGGATGCCAGGAGGCGGTAGCCGAGGACGTCGCAGACCCGGAGGCTCGGAATCCACTGGTAGAGCCTTCCTCTCCGTTTCAGCCGGATCGCCCGCTCCTGCACCTGATACAGGATGGTGAACGCGAGACCGATCAGCAGAGCCGCGAGGCCGATCATCGTCAGCAGGAGGTGTCCGATGAAGACATTCGAACGGAGCGCCGGATCCATCGTGGCGAGGGGATCGCGGACGATCGCCGGAACGGTGATCAGGATGACCAGCAGCGGGTAAACGAAGAACGACGCGGCATAGACCCGGTATCTGAAATAGAGAAACAGCTGCGCGACCACCACCAGCCAGCCGATGAATGCGGTCGTCTCGGGGAGGTTCGTCAGCGGCGGATGGAGGGTCCGGCTGCAGATGCTGCCGATCCAGACCGTGTGGGTCACGAATCCCGTCGCGACGAGGCCGAGGCCGAGCTTCTGGAGCTTCTCATCGCGATTGAAGAGGGAGATGAAGACCGACACGGTGGCCGCCCCGTAGAAAACGATCGTGGCGTAGAGCGCCAGGTGAAAGGAGATCATGCGGTTCCACCGATCCGTCTCGAATAGATGATGCGGTCGGCACGGAGGCGGGCGAAATCCATCACCCGCGTCGCCGGCCGGTAGCCGTTCCGTTGGTAGAACCGCCTCGTCGGCTCGTAACTTTCCGCTGCCGACGTTTCGATGAGGAGAGTCTCCCCTTTCAGTTCGCGGATCCGCTTCTCCACGTGCTCGAGCAGGAGGCTTCCGATTCCCCGGTTCCGTTGCTCCGGGTCGACTGCGATCCAGTAGAGATCCCAGGTGCCGGCATAGCGAGGTGTCGGTCCGTAGCTGACGTATCCGACCAGCCCCACGGTCGAGTCGGCGACGTCCACGAGGTATCTCCCTCGCCGGGGGGTGTTGATCGCTTCGATCACCTGCGCCATGGCTGCCTCGATCTCATCGCTGGTGAATATCCTCACGGCCGCGAGAATCGCCGCGATCCGGCGCCGGTCCGTCTGCTCGACCGGGCGAATCTTCACGCTGCCGGATTCGAGAGTAATGGAAGCGGTGGGGTCCATCTGTGACGCACGGCACTCGATCAGTTGAGTCAGCGCACAATCATCAATTGGCCACGGCGCGGTCATCGAGAGGATCGATCGCGAATGGCTGAAACTGATGGGCGGCATCGCCCGGTACCCAGGCGACGAAGCGGATTGCATCTCCATCGGCCGACTGCTCCCGGACTTCGGCGACCTCGAACAGGTGTGCAATGAGCCTCGATTCGGCCTGCGGGATCTCGAGCTGCATCACCGACCCGCGGGCGCGCTCTTCGCGGCGGATGATCTCGAGGAGCTCCGGCACCCCTCGTCCGGTCAGCGCGGAAATGGTCACGGCGTCGTCTCGACGGGGCCCGAGGAGAACGCGCCCCTCCATCTGGTCCATCTTGTTGTAGACCTCGATGACCTTCGAGCCGGAGATGCCGAGATCGCGAAGGACCTGCTTGCCGATCTCGCGCTGATCTTCGAACTGGGAATGGCTGAAGTTGATCAGGTGGAGTACGAGATCGGCACTCGCAGCCTCTTCCATCGTCGAACGGAATGACGCGACCAGATGATGCGGGAGCTTCCGGATGAAGCCGACCGTGTCGATGAAGACGGTCTCGCACGGCATTCCATACTGCGATTTCTGCAGCTTCGCGTCGAGAGTCGCGAAGAGCTGATCCACCGCTTCGACGTGACCGTTGGTGAGCTGGTTGAACAGAGTCGATTTTCCGGCGTTGGTGTAACCGACCAGCGCGACCGTGAACGCATTCCGCCGGCCTCGCCGCTGCGTCTCGCGAGTCCGCTCGATGTGCGCGAGCTCGTCCTTCAGCCGGCGGATCCGGTTCCGGATGATGCGCCGGTCGAGCTCGAGCTGCGTCTCGCCGACTCCGCGGGTCCCGATGCCGCCGGCCTGCCGCGAAAGGTGAGACCACTGGCGCGTGAGGCGCGGGAGGAGGTACTCGAGCTGCGCGAGCTCGACCTGGGTCCGTGATTCGCGGCTCCTCGCGCGGCGGGCGAAGATGTCGAGGATCAGACCGCTCCGGTCGATCACTTTGACGCCGAGGATCTTTTCCAGGTTGCGGGCCTGCGCCGGGGAGAGATCGTCGTCGAAGATCGCCAGCGTCGCGCCGGCCGACGTGACGAGTTCCGCGAGCTCCTCCGCCTTTCCGCGGCCGATCCACGTGGCGGAGTCCGGAGCGGAACGTTCCTGAAGGATCGTGCCGACGACCGAGCCGCCTGCGGATTCGGTGAGTTTCTGGAGTTCTTCGAGGTGTTCTTCGACGACCGTACGTGAGACCTGAGGAAGGACCAGCCCTGCCAGGATCGCCTTTTCCGGCGCGGACGCGCCTGTCTGATTCAGCAAATTCAACCTTTCTTTTCGGATACTCTCAATATACAGAAAGCGCGCCGAGGTGCAAGAGATTCCGCGGAGGGAACCGACTCCCGGCGCTCCTGAACCGCCACAGCCTGTGACCTGCCACTATAATCACGCGCCATGTTCGCGATCTACGAGGGGCTGCTGTTCCTCGTCTTCATCCTCGCCATCCCGTATTTCTCCGTGGTCGGTCTCGTGCGCGGGAAATACTTCGGAAGCGTGCGGGAGCGTCTGGGCCGGTATCCCGGCCCTGCAATCGATACCGACGTCTGGCTTCACGCCGTTTCGGTCGGTGAAGTGATGGCTGCGGTCCCGATCGTCGAGCGGATCCGCCGGATGAGACCGGAGACGAGCTTCGTCGTGACGACCACGACGCTCACCGGACAGGCGACGGCCCGCCGCATGTTTCCCCATGCCGCGGTCACGTATTTCCCGTTTGATTTTTCCTTTTCGGTGCGGCGTTTCCTCGATCACTACCACCCTCGCGTCTACGCCACCGTGGAGACCGAGATCTGGCCGAATGTCTCGAGGCACTGCTCCCGCCGTGGAATGCCTCTGATCCTCGCGAACGGCCGCCTGTCGGATCGCTCGTTTCCCCGCTATCGCCGGTTCCGCAGGCTTCTCCGTCCGGTTCTATCTCTGTACTCCGCGGTCCTGGTTCGGGAAGAGACGGACCGGGAGCGCTTCGTGGCGATCGGAGCTGCTCCGGAGCGGGTCGAGGTTTCCGGGAACGTGAAGTTCGACTACGAAGCCGATCCCCGCCCCTCGCCGATCGCTTCATCGATCGAAGCGCTGGCGGGGGAGCGGCCGATCTTCATCGCCGGCTCGACCGTGGACGGAGAGGAGGAGCTTCTCCTGCCGCTGTTCGAGCGCCTGATCGCTGCGGGGAGCTTCGTCGTCCTCGCCCCGCGGAAGCCGGAGCGCTTCGACCAGGTGGCGGCCCTCGTCTCGCGTGCGAAGATCCGGTTCCGTCGCCGGTCGGAGCTCGAACGGGAGGAGGGCGGCTGCGATCTTCTCCTTCTCGACAGCATCGGCGAGCTCGCTCGCCTCTACGCCCATGCGACGGCGGCGTTCATCGGCGGGAGTCTGATGCCGACCGGCGGACACAATCCGATCGAGGCGGCGGCGGTGGGGACGCCGGTCGCATTCGGCCCTCACATGAGCAACTTCCGCGAGATCGCGGCTTCGTTCATCAGCGAGCATGCCGCGCTCGAGGTGCGCGACGTGGACGAGCTGTTCGCGTTCGTGACCGCGGTGTCGGCGGATCCGTCCAGAAGGGAAGAATGGTCCCGGCGTGCGAAGGCGGCCGTGGAGAAGAACCGGGGCGCGGCGGAAAAAACCGCGCGCCGAATCGTGGAAGCAATCTCGTGAATCCCTTGATCCTCGCAGAGCTCCTCTACCGGGGGGTGAACCGCCTCCGGAGGTGGCTGAAGGTGTCGGGCCTCGCGCCGGGGCGGCGCCTTCCGCGTCCTACGATCTCGGTCGGCAACATCAGCTTCGGCGGAAGCGGGAAGACGCCGGTCACCATGGCCATCGCGTCGAAGCTTCGCTCGAGCGGATTTCGCGTCGCGATCCTGAGCCGTGGCTATGGCCGCAGCGTCAAGGAGCCCTCGACGCTGGTCACCGCAGCTGATCCCGCGCGGTTCGGCGACGAGCCGGTGCTGATGCGCGAGATGCTCCCCGGCGTCGATGTCGTGGTAGGCGCCGACCGGCGAGCGGCGGGGCTGGATTACCTGAACGATCATGACTGCGATCTCTTCCTCCTGGACGACGCGTTCCAGCATTTTCCTCTCGCCCGCGACATCGACGTCGTGATCGACCATCCCGCGGCCCGATGGCTGCGCGAAGGACGCTCGGCGCTGCGCTGTGCGGATCTCGTCCTGCGGCGCGGCGCGGCGGAGAAGGGAGAGGGAATACCTCCGGTCTTCGGGATGAAACTCGCGCTGACCGCTCTGCGGCAGGAGGGGACGGAGTCTCCGATCGAGGCGATCCGCGGCCGTCGCGTTTTCGCGTTCGCCGGCCTCGCTGACAATCGGCAGTTCTTCGATTCCCTCTCTGCGGCTGGCGCGGTGCTCGTCGGGGTCAGGTCTTTCGAGGACCACCATCGCTATTCGGATGCCGAGATCGACGCGATTCTCGAGGAAGGAAGATCGAAAACTGCCGATCTGATCGTCACCACGGCCAAAGACGCAGTGAAGATCGGAAATCCGGCGATCGCCGTCGCCATCGTCTCGGTCGTGATCGAGCAGGAAGAGAAGTTCTACCAGCTGTTGTTCGAACGGATTCGAGGAGAGCGGTCCGGGTCCGGCCGCCGTTGACGTCATGACTTCCCCTGTCGAGACCGGGAGACCGGCCGCCGCTTCGGCCGGCCGCAAATCGAAGAGGCGAAAGCACCGCCTGGTGCAACGCCTCGAATTCGTCCTCTTCCGGATCGTTCAGCTCCTCCTCTCCATCCCTTCCGACGCATCGATCAGGAAGTGGGGCTCGCGGATCGGCCGTCTCGCGCATCGTTTGCTCGGAGGTAGGAGCCGCAAGGCGATCGCGAATGCCAGAGCCTCGTTCCCGGAGCGGAGTCCCGCAGAATGCGAAGACATCGTCCGTCGCTCCTGGATCCGCTTCGTCACCATGATGCTCTTCTACGTGCGCCGGCTCGGCGAGGAGATCCGGGAAGTGGAGGCGGCCAACCGGATTCTCGATCAGCACGTGCTGCGTGACGCGCTCGACGAGGGGAAGGGCGCGATTCTGGTCACGGCACACTACGGCGACTGGGAATTCGGCGTCGGCGCGCTCTCGCAGCTCGACCTTCCGGTGACCGTCGTCGCGCGCTTTCTCGACAACGAATTGCTGGAGCAGCAGCTGAACCAGTCGAGGGCACGTCGGGGAATCGAGATCGTCGACCGGCGTTCGGCGGCGAGACCGGTACTGACGGCGCTCGCCGGAAACGGAATCGTCGTGATGCTGGCCGATCAGGCTGTGAAGCCGCGGGAGGGAGTCTGCGTTCCATTCCTCGGACGTCCGGCGTGGACCACCACCGCCCCGGCCAAACTGGCGATGCGGCACGGTGCGCCGATCGTTTTCGCGTTCGGCGAACCGGTGGGCGAAGAGATTCACTGGAGAATCGAAGGGCCGCTCCGGGCCAGCGATCCGGGAATGTCGTCCGTCGAAGCACTGACCACCAGGATCAACGACGTGATCACGGAGCGGATCCGTCGACGTCCGGAGCTCTGGTTCTGGCAGCACGACCGCTGGAAAGGCGCGGGAGAAGCCTCACGCTCGAACGATTCGGTCTCATCGGGTCCCGCAAGCTCTCTCTGATCCGCTTCTGCGATTCGTCTTAGAATACCCGCGCACGTGAATCCCGGATTCCTCTACCTCGCCGCGATCTACCTGGTCCTCGTCGCACTGGCGCGCCGCGGCGGGCTTCCGATTCCCTGGAAGATCGCTGCGCTCTTCTACGTCGCCGTCCTCGCGTTCTTCCTTCTTCCACTGACCGGACCATACGTGAACGTACCGGTCGACTATCTCTACCGCACGTATCCCTGGAGCGCGTTCGGCCGTCCGCTCCCTCACTCGAACCCGGAACTGAACGACCTGGTGTTCCAGATCGTCCCCTGGGCTCATCAGGTGCGACAGTCGTTTCTCCACGGAGAGATGCCTCTCTGGAATCCGATGGCGGGAGGTGGGTACCCGCTGCTCGGGAACGCGCAGAGCAGTGCGTTCTCGTTCTTCAGGCTCATCGCTCTCCCGCTTTCGCTGGTGAACGCGATCGTCGTGGAAGCGGCGCTGAAGCTACTCGTCGCGCTCACGTTCACGTTCATCTACGTCCGGAGGCGCGGCGGCGGACCGATCGGCGCGACGGCCGCAGCATTCGCGTTCGGGTTTTCGACCTGGTCGGTGACGTGGGTTCACTTTCCTCTCGCCACGGTGGGTCTCCTTCTCCCGCTGCTGCTCGTGGCGATCGATCTGGTGCTCGAGAAACCCGGATACGGGCGCTGGCTCTTTCTCACGTTCGCCTTTCTCGCGTTGCTCACCGGCGGGCATCCCGAGACCGTGGCGTTGGTGGTGGGTTTCGGCGGATGTTACACGGTTGTCGTCGCGATCTTCTTCTGGAAGGAAATCGCGTTTCGCAGAGTCTTCGCGGTGGCGGGAGCCGGGATCGCGGGATTCCTCCTCGCTCTCCCGGTCGTGCTCCCGTTCATCGAAGCCCTTCCGAGCTCGCAGCGATTCCGGGCGCTGGTGCGTCATCCGGAGGGATGGACCGTGTCAGGTGCACGCGATCTGGTGACGTTCCTCGAGCCGAAATTCTTCGGAAGTCTCCCGATGTGGAACATCTGGGGACCGGCGCAACCCGAGGTCATCACCGGCTACGCGGGGATCATCGCGATCGCAGCATGGTTCGTCTGTGCGCTGGTGCTGCCGCTTCGCCGATCCATGGACCGTCTGGTATGGCTCTGGTTTCTCCTCGCACCGCTCTCGCTGACCGTCGCCCTCGGCTGGCGTCCCCTCGCGCCGCTCCTGCACCAGATCCCTCCCTTCTCGATGACCGTGAACGGACGATTCCGGATCTTCGTCTGCTGGTCTCTCGCGATGCTCGCGGGGGTGCTCGTCGATCTGGTCGCGAGGAAGAAGTTTCGCGTCGAAGTCACCGTGGGGGTGGCCATTGCCCTCGCCCTTCTCGCAGTTCCCTTCTTCCTCATCCACGTTCCGGACGACGCCGCGCGTTCGTATGCTCTCTGGTCCATTGCTCCGGCGATCGGCGCTCTCGTCCTTCTCGCGGTCGTGATGTGGATCCCCCCGCGGTTCGCGACCGGTGCTTCCGCCGTTCTCGCTCTGGTGATTTTCGCCGAGCTCTGGTCGGTCCATCACCGGTGGAATCCGGTCGTGTCCGATCGTGATTTCTACCCCGCCACTCCTCTGATCCGCACGCTCGAGAGGCTCGAGAGCGATCGCCGTCTCGAGCCGATGTACCCGTTCCGTATCGTTGCACTGTTCGGCACTCTCTTCCCGAACACTTCGGCGATGTATGGACTGGAAGACATCCGGGCCCACGACCCGATGGCCAACGCTCGGATGACCGACCCTCTCCGCTACTTCACGTCGTACGAGACGGAGTATTACTTCGGAAAGTTCGTCGATCCCGACGAGACGTATGTCGATTACGCGAATGTTCGATACGTCGTGACCGCGCCGGACGAGCCGGCGGCGGCCGATCACTTCCAGCTCGTCTACAAGGGGCCGGACGGGAGGATCTACCGGAACCGGACCGCCTATCCGAGATTCTTTGCGGTGAAGCGGCTCATCTCCGAGTTCGACGACCGGAAGAGGAGCTGGCTTCTGCGAGCTCACGATGATTGGAGAGGGACGGCGATCGTGAAGCGGCTCCCGACCAGCATGGTGGATGCAATTCATGCGGACCTGATGCAGGAGAGAAGTGCGATGCTTCCGCCGGCGAAGGTTCGGATTCTGCACGCCGAGGCTCGCGCGTTCGACCTTCGTGTCGAATCGACTCACTGGACGTTCATTGCCAGCAGCCAGCCCGACTGGCCGGGGTGGCGGGTCTACCGGAACGGTGGCGAGGAGCTCAAGGTGATTCAGGTGAACGGTCCTTTCATGGGGTTCCTCGTGCCGCCCGGAACCTCGCTCATCCGTGTCGTCTACAACCCCCTCTCGTTCTACACCGCTGCTCAGGTCTCGGGCGGGATACTGGTCGTGCTCCTCGGTCTGGTTCCGGCGATCCGCGCAATCCGGCGCAGGAAGCTCCGCCGTTCCGACGGGGAAGCTCCCGGCCCTGCGACCGGATCGTCCACTTGAACCGGGCCGAAACTCGAAATCCCCATATAATCGTCAGGGATGGCGAAAGCGAAACCGGAAAAGGGAACTTTCAAGATCGGTGAGGTCTGCCGGCTCGCGGACGTTCAGCCTTACGTGCTCCGGTACTGGGAAACCGAGTTTCCGCCGCTGGCCCCAGGAAAATCGGGCGGCGGACAGCGGCTCTACTCGCAGCGCGAGATCGACATCATTCTCCGCATCAAGGCACTGCTGTACGGAGAAGGATTCACCATCGCCGGAGCGAAGAAGAAACTCGAGAACGAGTTGAACGAAGACCTCGAGCTCGTCCCGGAAGCGGCGGGGGCGAAGGAGCCACAGATCACGGCGGCCGGCGATCAGAGAACCCGCAACGCGCTCGAAAAGGTTCGAAAGGAACTTCGAGCGATTCTCGATCTCCTGGAGTAGGCCGGCGCGCCGCTCTTCCCTCGCGGGGACGAGCCGACTATGATCCGGCGATGCTCCATTCGAAACTGATTCGCCTCGGCATCCTCATGGTTGCGACCGCATCGCTCCTCGCGAGCGGAGTGTCTGCCGTCGATCGCGACAAGGCGTGGGAGATTGCGTCTCTGCTGAACGTCTGTCGAGGGGATACGGTCGCGGTGGTCGGTCCGGCGCCCACCGAATTTCTCCGGGCGATGAGCCGCCGGGTCGGACGCGAAGGAAGAGTGACCGTCATCGAAACGGACAAGGAGACGGTCGAGGCTCTGGGACGCGAGATCGAGCTGGCCGGCCTTCTCAATGTGACGCCGGTTCTGGGATCAGCGGCGCATCCGGAGCTGCCGCGCGGGGTACGCTCGATCGTCCTCTACGATGCGTACCGGCATCTGGACGAGAAGGATGCCTTCTTCGATGCGGTGAAGAGTGCGCTGGCGCCGGACGGTGAGATTGCGGTGATCGACTGGTATCGACGGCCGATGAAAACGGGACCGCCTCTGGCGGAGCGGATCGCCAGCCATCAGATGATGAAGCAGGTCGGGCGGTTCGGATTCCGTCCGGTGGGACGGCACAACATTCTTCCCGAGAGATACTTCATCGTATTCGAAACGAAGTAAGGACGCCGTTCAGCGTCCTTTGTTCTTCTCCGATCTCACGCGTACGGTGAGGAGCTCCTGGTTCGTGCTGTCTCTCGCCATCAGAACGCCGACGACGGCGGAAATGGCGAATATGCTGATCAGAGTGAAGAGTTCCATCTCGTCTCCTTCCCGGCTCTTGCCGTCGACTTTCAACACTGCATTGCCGATGCCACAGCCCGAGGAAGGAGGTTACCGGGGTCGCTGTCCGCGCAGCGCACCCGTGCGGGAATATTGTGCGGGATTCAGGCGCCGATGGTCGAGCGGTAAACGCGCTCGTATTCGCGTGCCGAGTGGTCCCACGAAAAGTCGGCCGACATCCCATTCCTCTGAAGAGTGCGACGGAGCGCCTCGTCCTTCCAGCTCAGCATCGCGATCCAGGAGATGAGGAACAGCATCTCCGCATCGGGGCGACCGAATCCGAAACCGTTCGCGATCCGGCGGTTGCTCCCATCGAAGGGGAGTACGGTATCCGCGAGGCCGCCCGTGAGACGGACGATCGGCAGCGTACCGTAGCGGAGCGCGTACATCTGATTCAGCCCGCACGGCTCGTAGTGCGAAGGCATCAGAAGAAGATCCGAGCCGGCGATGATCCGATGTGACAGTCCCAGATCGAATGTGATCCAGGTGCGGAACTGGGCGGAAAAGTCGCGTTCGAAACTGCGGAATGCTTCTTCGATGAATGACGCTCCCGACCCGAGCACCACGAACTGTGCTCCGAGCGAGAGAAGGCGCGGAATCTCCGGAAGGAGGAGATCGAATCCCTTCTGTTCGACGAGGCGGGAGATGATTCCGATCACCGGCGTCCGCGGCCGGGGCTGAAGGCCGGCTTCTTTTCTCAACTCGCGCCGGCAATCCGCCTTGCCGGCCAGTGACTCGGTCGAAAAGCGCGCCGGGATGTACCGGTCGGTTTCCGGGTTCCACTCCTCGACATCGATTCCGTTGAGGATTCCGACAAGCTTCGAAGCGTGCTCCCGAAGGATTCCGTCGAGCCCGGCGCCGAAGGGAGGAGTCTGGATCTCCTTTGCGTAATTCGGCGAGACCGCGGTGACCCGGTCGGCGAAGATGATTGCTCCCTTCATCAGGTTCAGATCACCGAAATACTCCACTGCGGCAGGAGACCAGAGACTGAACGGGAGCCCGGTGCCGGGGAAATGTTCCGCGCCGTAGCGACCCTGGTAGTTGAGATTGTGAATGGTGAAGACGGAGGCGCAGTGCGCGAAGTGGGGCGAGTGGCGGAGGCCGTTCGCGAGCATGATCGGCAGCAGAGCGGTGTGCCAGTCGTTCGCGTGGAGAATGTCGGGGCTGAACCCGAGGGTCTCGCATGCGGCAATGACCGCACGGCAGAAGAACGTGAATCGTTCGAGGAGGTCGTCGTAGATTCCGTCCCGCAGCGCGTAGATTCCGTCCCGGTCGAACAGCGCGTCATTGGCCACGAAGATCACCGGAACTCCGCTCCCCGGAAGCGTGGAGCGGAGGAGCGTCACCGGAGCGGAGAAGCCGGGCCAGATGATCATGAGGGAGGCGAGCGTCTCCGGCTGGACGCCGGCGGCTTCGAAGTACTCCCTGGTCTGACGGTACCAGGGAGTGAAGACCACCACGTCGTGGCCGTGAACGCCGAGCTGGCGCGGGAGAGCGCCGGCGACGTCTCCCAATCCGCCGGTCTTGGCGAACGGCGAGACTTCGGCCGAGACGAATGCGATGCGGAGTTTTCGTGTCATGAAACGAGAACGGCGGCGTAGCCGACCACGGAATCGAAATCGCCATTGACGTCACCGGAGGTGGCGTGCCGGATCAACTCCGACTCGGAGGCGCCGAGCTGATTCGCCGCGACCAGCATGGCGGTCCCCGGAACGATGCCGCACATCGAGATCCGTTCGCGCTGTACCGTCTCCCACAGCCCCCGCGGATCGCGTGCCAGAAGCCGGTCGATCGCGAGCTGGTCCTTCCGCAGCGTCACCGACTGTTCTTCGTGGTGGTTCAGATCGCTGCTCGCGATGATGGCCACCGGATCATTCTCCCGATGTCGTTCGACCACCATGGCGAGCGCCTCTCCGATCTCCTCGCAGAACTGGTACCGGTGAATGCCGAGGCAGAGAGGGACGATTGAGAACTCGGGAAGGATCGACTGAAGGAGCGGCAGCTGGACTTCCAGCGAGTGTTCGCGTGCGTGTGCCGCGGAGTCGTCCTCGACCGTTCCGCACGCCTCTGCGATCTCCTTTGCGAGCTCGGTGTCGATCGGCACTTCACCGAGCGGGGTGACCCAGCTTCCTTCGAGATTGATCGCGGCGCCCGATCCGAATCCGGTGTGGTTGGGGCAGAGAATCACCAGTCTCCTCGGGAGATCGGCGATCGCGTAGAGCGCCGCGGCGATCTGGCCGCTGTACATCAGCCCTGCGTGCGGGACGACGGCGCCGACCACGCGTCGCTTCTGCGTGACCGGCGGATTCGCGGCGAAACACGCGTCCACCTGTGCACGAAGTCGCTCGGAATCACGTTCGTAGAACCATCCCGCTACGGCCGGCTGCCTTCTTCCCATCGGCGCTCCTGCGTCAAGGCGAAGCGTATCACGGGGAGGTGAAAAGCAGACGCCGCGACGGATCGCGGCGTCTGTTCCGGACGGAGTGGCTGACTGTAGAACGCTTCGAAGCGCCGGGAATCAGTGATTCCCATCTTTGATTCGCAAAGTGAGAGGGTCTGGTTCTGCCTCGCTCTGGAGGGAACCTTCGCCTCGCGCTCCGCCCGACCGAATCAATATCATTCCGCATCGGGCGGAAGGCAAGCTCAGGAATCTTTCGAAATCACTTCATTTCCACGATCATCCGACATTCTTCAGAACGAATGTGAATAGAGCAGAGCATTCATCAATGGCGCGAGCGTCGCTCTCCAGAAAAGACGGAAGTTCGGTTCGTCGGCGAACGTGATCACCTTCCCTTTTCCGGTGTGCTCGATCCCGAGCCAGACCGACCCTTTCAGCCGGTCGATCGATTCCGGCCACGCGAATCCGGCCGCGAGTGGATCGTCGCTCCGGATCCGCAGCACATTGTCCACGGGATGGGGGAGCGGGAGGAGCGCCGTCTTCCCCGAGACGAAGACGTCGGGCGCGCTGGTGAGCCCGAACGTGAGATAGCTCGACGGATTCATCTCGGTTCGGAACGCGGCGCCCGGAACCTGATAATCGTTGTACCGCTCGCCGAGAGGTCTACCTTCGCTCTTCGCTTCTTTCTCGTCCTTCTTCGGCGGCGCCCATTCCTCGATGCTCGAGAGCCCCGCTTCCTTGCTTCGCAGAAATTTTCCGGCGTTCGCGGTGGCCACGATCGTTCCGCCGTCACGGACCCACTGCTGGAGCCGTTCGATCGCCCCCTTGTCCAGAAGGCGCGAGTAGCCGCGGCCGTCCGGCAGGAGGAGAACGTGGATCTTCGACAGATCCGTCGATCCGAGGCGGTCGAGAGGAATCACGGAATGAGGGACGGGAACTTCGACGTCGATGGTGTACCAGAGCGCACCGAACGCGGAGGAGTCCGTCCCTTCACCTCCGACCAGCGCGATTCCGGGATCGCGGACGTACTGGAACTTCTCCGATCCGAGGACCACGCCATCGGTCCAGGCATTGTCGAGGGGAATGGTGTGGGCAGCGGTCGCATCGACGATCTCCTTCAACGACTTGTCGAGATCATCGCCGTTGTTGCTCCGGAGGATGGCGAGCGTACCGCGCGCGAGCTTCTCCGAGCCGAGCTCGAGATCGGTGGAGCTGACGCTGAAACGGATCCCGCGCTCGAGAAGCTGTCCCGCGGTGCGGTAGACCGCGGGATCGGCGCCGTCGATCAGCCACGCGAACTTCGCCTTCTGAAATTGCGGCTTCTCCTGATCTGCCCATGGAGTGGTGGGAGCGTTCAATGGCTTCTGGCTCACCCATGCGTCGAGCGCATGTGAGACGGGAATGCTCCACGCGGTGATGTCGTAGAACTCGTCCGGCTGATCGCGCGCGATGCGCTCGCGTTGCCGTTCGATGAAGTGATCGGAAAAGACAGGAGAGCGCTCGAGGAGTGAACGGGCCAGTGCGCCGAGCGGCTGCCGGGTGGAGATCACCGCCGAGCCGGCCGGAATCTGCCGGGTTCCGCTCTCGCCGGTGCGGATCGCCGTGGCATTCACGGTGAGCGGCTGCGTCAACATGCGGATCTCGATTCCCTGCCGGCGGAGAAGGTCGACGGCATCGTCGAAATTCGGCGAGCCCGGAGCGATGAAGTACGTCGAAGCAGGTGCCTCGAGATTGGACTCGAACGTGTCGAAGGTATGGAGAATCAGGTCGTGGCGATGGGTAGCCGCAGTGCGGATGGTGTTCATCGCCGCGGTCGCGTGCTTTTCTGCCCGCTCCGCGAGAGTGAGAATCGTTCCGTCGTCGCGGCGGACCTTTCTCCCCGCGCGTCCTCCTCCCGCCATCTCGTAAGTCATCCCGATCGCCCCGTTCAGCGAAGGCCACGAGTCGCCGTAACCGGGATAGAAGAGATCGAACACTTCGTTCACGAAAAACGGCCAGCCGCGGCTGGAGAAGACGTCCGCGTTCGCGCGGCCGAACACCTGGAGCCACTTCTCCGTATCCTGGCGGATATTCGAATTGATCGGACTCGCATCGGGAGGAAAGAAATAGCTGGAGTCGACTCCCATTTCGTGAAAGTCGACGAAGACCTGCGGGTGCCACTGCCGGAACGCGGAGATCCGCGCGCGGGTCTCGCGCTGCGTCGACCACGCCCAGTCACGGTTCATGTCGACGAGGTAGTGGTTGTACCTTCCGCCCGGCCACGGCTGAAGGTGCTGAAACGACGAGGGGTTCGGATCGGCCTTCTGTCCTACCGTCTGGCGGAACCACTGTACATACCTTTCGCGGCCATCCGGATTCTCGAGCGGATCGATGATCACCACGGTGTTCTCGAGCAGATCGTCGGCTTCCTTTCCGCCCTGGACCAGCCAGTTCGCGACTTCCATCGCCGCTTCGCTGGATGACGATTCGTCACCGTGGACACCGAATGCGAGCCACACCACGACCGGGGTGCTGCTCGCGATCCGTTGGGCCTCGGCGGGCGTGGTGGCCCGCGGATCGGCGATCGCCGCGAGGTTCTTCCGGATCTCCTCGATCCGCGCCTGATTTCGGGACGAGGTGATCACCGCATACATCAGCGGGCGTCGCTCCCACGTTTCTCCGAACCGTTGCACGGTCACGCGATCGGAGGTTTGCGCGAGCGTGTCGAAGTAATCGGCGATGCGCGACCACGGAGTGAAGTGGTCACCGATCTGGTAGCCGAGGAACTGCTTCGGCGTCGGTGAGGCGGCGACGGCCAGAGAGGTGGTTGCTGCGAACAGAAGGATCAGCACGATGATGCGTTTCATCAGAGTCAATGCCCCTCGTCGATACGTCGCGGCGGCGGCTGGTCACGTATTCCGCCCCGCGCCGCGCTGTGATAGAAGACTGCGGCTCGAGTCCTGCCGGCTCGAAGCCCGGCGGGAGGATTCGATGATATTTCAGGTGATCTCGCTGCTCGGTGCTTTTCTGATTCTATTCGCTTTCGTGGCCAATCAGACAGGGCGCATCGAGCGCGAAACGGTGACTTACCAGCTGTTCAACCTTCTCGGTGGAATCGCTCTCTGCATCACTGCGGTCGCAGAACGCCAGTACGGCTTCATCGTTCTCGAGGGGGTCTGGTCGTTCGTCAGCCTCTGGGCACTGATGAAGCTCACCCGTCCCTGAGCCTCCGGGTCTTTCGTACGGAATCGAGATCCCGCCCTCACTTCGCAGCGTAGGTCTCTTCCTCGGAGGCGCGGCTGCCATTCGACTTCCACTGAATTCCGAGCCGCTTCATCATCTCGTTGAGAGTGGAAGGTTTCATCTGCAGCAGCTCCGCAGCCTTCTTCTGCACTCCGTTCGCGAGCTCCAGCGACTGAAGGATCATGTTCCGCTCGTATCGTGAGACGGCATCCTTGAGCGAGAGGCCGGAGGAGGGAAGAACCGTGGTGAGCTGGTCCTGCGGCTGCGGGTTCCGGAGATATTCGGGAAGCAGATCGGGAGTGATTCGATCGCCGGTCGAGAGGACCACGGCCCGTTCGAGGGTGTTTTCCAGCTCGCGCACGTTTCCCGGCCAGGTGTGATCCATCAGGATCCGCATCACCTCGGGAGTGATCTCCAGGATCGTCCTCCGATTCTCGGCCGAGTACTTGTGGAGGAAGTGAGTGGCGAGCAGCGGAATGTCCTCGCGGCGGCGCCGGAGAGGCGGAAGCGTGATGGTGATGACGTTGAGTCGGTAGTAGAGATCTTCGCGGAACTCGGAGTCGCGGATCAGCTCCTGAAGGTCGGCATTGCTCGCGGCGATGATCCGTACGTCCACGCGGATCGTCTCCACGCCACCGAGTCGCATGAACTCCTTCTCCTGGATCACGCGGAGCAGCTTGGCCTGAGTGTCGAGACCGACATTGCCGATCTCGTCGAGAAAGATCGAGCCGCCGTCGGCGATCTCGAACAGACCTCGCTTGTTCGCGATGGCGCCGGTGAAGGCTCCCTTTACGTGGCCGAAGAGATTCGACTCGAGCAGTTCCGGCGGGAGTGATCCCGAGTTGACGGTGACGAAAGCATTCTTCGCGCGGGGGCTGGCGTGGTGGATCGCGCGGGCGGCCAGCTCCTTTCCAGTTCCCGATTCGCCGGTGATCAGAATGTTCGAGCGCGACGGAGCGGCGAGGCGGATCAGATCGAAGATCTTCTTCATCGCGTCGCTCTTGCCGAGGATGTTGGAGAACGAATACTTCTCCGAAAGCTCCGCTTTGAGCCGCTCGTTCTCGCTGGAAAGCCGGCGCTGGTCGAGAGCCTTGCGCACCGTGAGCACCACTTCGTCGTTCTTGAACGGTTTCGGGATGTAGTGGAAGGCGCCTTCCTTCATCGCCTCGATCGCGCCATCGATGCTCGAATAGGCGGTGATGATGATTACCGGGATCGAAGCGTTGGTCTCCTTGATCATCCGGAGCGTGTCGATCCCGCTCATCCCCGGCAGCATCATGTCGAGGATCACCAGATCGATCTCGTCGTTGTCGACGATGCCGATCCCTTCCTCTCCGCTGGCTGCCAGAGCTGTGTCGTAACCCTCACGAGTCAGGAGGGTGTCCAGAACGTCCCGGAGAACCTGTTCGTCGTCGATGATCAGTATTTTCATCTGGCGCTCTCTCGCGTCGGGCTCACACTCGGGGTAGATAACGGAAGAGTGACGAGAAATGTTGCACCCGCCCCCGGAGCACTCTTCACCGCGATCTCACCTCCGATGGAGCGAACGATCCGGCGCGAGATGGCGAGACCGAGTCCGGTACCGCCCTGCGCCGACTTGGTCGTCGCGAGAGGCTCGAAGATGAACGACTGGATCTCGGGCGGAATGCCCGGACCGTCGTCACGAACCGAAAGCTGCGCGCTCGTTCCATCGACTGTGAGGTCGATCCAGATATTACCCTCTCGAGCGACGGCATCTTTCGCATTGAGCAACAGATTGGTTACGACCTGCTGAATCTGGAGAAAATCTCCCTCCACGGTCGCACTTTGCAGCTCGCCGAGGTGGAGCCGGACTTCCCTGGCCCGCAGCAGGTCCTCGTGGAGGACCACTGTCGAGCGGATCAGATCCTCCAGATCGATCTGTTCGGTTCGACGCTGCCGGTTGGACGCGAAATCGAGCAGGTTGTTCACGAGATGGGAAGCGCGGAAAGTCTGCTGCTCCATCTTCTTCAGGATGGTGTACTTCGGATCGTCGGGTGCGACGTCCGACAGAAGCAGCTGCGCGTAGGAAGAGATTCCGGTCAGAGGTGTGTTCACCTCGTGCGCGATTCCTGCGGCGAAGAGGCCGAGAGAGGCCAGCCGCTCCTTCTGCTGCAGCTCACGCTCGAGACGTGCCCGCTCCGAGATGTCGACGATCACCAGCACCATCGTGCCGCGCGGCGCGTACTGGGCGTTGAACTCCGCCGCGGTGACGCTGAGCGCTTTCTCTTCACCTTGCAGATTGGTGAATCGCATTTCGATGGTGGTGTTCGGGGCAGCGACGGCGTCGCGGTAAGGAGGGAAGAGCCTGTCGATCGTCCCTTCGTAACCGGAAGCAACGCCGATCAGAGTCCAGAACGCGCGGTTCGCGGTCATCACCGTTCCGTCGGCGGTGACCACCACGATCGCCGAGGCGGACGACTCGATGATGTTCTCGTTGTACTCCTTGAGCGATCGGATCTCGTCGAGTTGCCGCCTCAGGCGTCCGTAAAGTCGCGAGTTCTCGATCGCGAGGGCGACCGGAGCGGTGAGTGATCCGACCAGCTGCAGGTCGTCGGTCGAGAGGCGGTCCTCACCGCGCTTCGCACCCGAGATCAGCATTCCCTTCAACTCGCTCCGGTGCCGCAGCGGAAATACGTACCGGTAGCCCGCGCGGAGGAGTTGCAGCGGAATCTCGCTCGCATCGGGAAGCCGTGGCTCGTCGAGGATCAGCGGCCGGTCGATCGGAAGCGCCGCGAAATCGCTCTGCTCCACCCGGAAAGGGATCCGCGGGTCGTCGGAGTAGAGGATGAAGGAGTCGTCGTCCCGGACGTAGAGGTTCATCCGGTCGATCCCCACCGCTGCTGCGAGGCGCTCGCGGATGATTTCCAGGAGCTCATGAAGGTCGCGGAACGTCGCCAGCTCCTGGCCGAACTCGACGATCGCCCGCCGGTGGCGGTACGTGTCTCGGTACAGCACCATCTCGACCAGAGTCTCGATCCGACCCTTCAGCGGGACCAGAACTCCTGCGATCAGAAGTCCGGAAGCGAAGGCGAGGAAGTTCCGCTCCAGCGCCATCCCTTCTTCGATCAGATGAGTGAGGATCACGTTCACGGTGGAGAACGCGACCATCCCGAAGATGAACGTGACCGTGTACGCGAGGATCTCCTTGATGATCACCTCGACGTCCCACAGCTTGTACTTGAGTATCGAGACGGCGAATGCCAGCGGAATGAACGCGAGCGGAAGGACCGCGAGGCTGGTGTACTCGGGATTGGCTCCGCTGCGGATGTACGGCACGAGATAAAGGAGAAGGAACGGGATGAAGCCGAATGCCATCCCGAGATAGATCCATTTGATCTGCTTTTTCTGTCCGACCACCGGCGCGGTTCGATACGTGTAGGTCAGCGCGATCAGCGCGAGGGTGAAGTACACGGCGAACTGCGACATCTCCCAACGGTCGATGATGTGGAACGCGGTCACCGGCGAACCCACCGGAAAGACGTTGCCGAGCACCAGGAGATTGGTCACCCAGATCGTGACGAGGATCGGAGGAACGTAGAGCGCGGCGATGATCCACCGCTTCTCGAGCAGCGGTCGGGGGAAGCGGAGGAAGAAGTGCAGCGTCAGCGGAGGGAGAAAAATCCGTGCGTACTCCTCGATCATCGACAGCAGCTTGTACGTCGTGTCGAGATCTCCCGCCGGAGTGTAGACGTAGACGATGAATGCGAGGAGAGTCAGAACGTAAAAGAGAAGACTCTCGGCACGGGTCCCTCGAAAGAGAGTGAAGAGGCCGATGGCCAGATACAGAAATCCTATGAACGTGAGGAAGAGATAGCGGTAATCGACTTTGAGGTCGGGAGCCGTGTAGCGGAGCGAGAGTGTCTGATCCCCTCGTCCGACGATGAGCCGCACCGGGCCGGACTCGCGAAGTGTCCGCTTCAGCCCGGGAAGCTCGCTCGCGGGAGTCTGTCCCACTACCCAGATCCGGTCGCCGGGACGAAGCCCCGATGCCGACGCCCCACTCCCGGGATCGACTGCGTCGACGATGATGATCCCTTTTCCCTCGACCCAGTGGAAGCGGAAGTCGAGCCGCTCGAAGGACGACCTCTTACGTTGGAATGAAGTGAACGCGCCGGCGATCGCGATCAGCGTGATCACCGTGAGAATCACATTCACGAGGTGCGACTTGCGCATCGATTGGCCCGGAGCGGATCGTTCGCGGATCTGCCTGCTCGATCGAGCGGCAAAATTCGCGTCTGATCCCTGCTGATCGCCAGCAACGGAAGTGCCGTCGCTTTCGGAAGTGTAAGTCGTTCATTTCCAATGCGCTTGCGAAAAAGCGAAATCAACGTTTCGGGCCGAATTCCAATTCATTGGATTCCGCGGACGGTTTCTTGAACGGATTGAGGGGCCCGCGTTCATTACTCCGAATGCAAAGTCGGATTTATGGAGGAGAGATCCGCCCTCGGGGAGCGTTCCCGAGCCGGCGAGCCGTAGAACCTCTCGTAGCTCGAGCGAAGCAGAATCACCCGCTTGACGTAGTTCCTCGTTTCCGAGAGCGGGATTCCCTCGATGAACTCATCCAGCGGTTTCGACTTCTGCTCTTCGCGCAATCGCTTGATGCGGTAAGGTCCGCCGTTGTAGCCGGCCACGGCCAGCTCGATCTTCCCGTACAGAAGATCGACGAGCTTGCGCAGGTAGTACGTTCCCAGCTCGAGATTGATGGCTGGATTTTCGAGTCCGCCAGGGGCGAGCGCGATGGTGAGCCGGCCGCCGAGCTCGCGCGCGGTGGCGGGCATCAGCTGCATCAGGCCGGTCGCGCCGACGGGCGACCGAGCCTGACGGTTGAACGTGCTTTCCTGCCGCACGATGGCCATGACGAGATATGGATCGAGCCCCCGCTTCGCCGCCGTTTCCCGGATCGTCTCCTCGTAGCGGAGCGGATAGTAGAGGCCGAGGAAACGGGGCGGGACGGAGTCCTGTTCGACGGTCGCGATCTCCGGATAGGCGCGACGGACGTATCGGTTGCCGAGCTCCGTCTGCCCTTCGGTGTAGTACAGATCGGCGAGAATCATTTCCCCCCATCGCCGATTCGAGGGTGAGACGTTCTTCTGGATCTCCAACCGCGAATCGCGGCCGTCGCCCAGCATGTCCAGATCGAATGCGAGACGGAGCTCCGGTGGAATGTGCGGGCTGACCATCGACGGCCAGCTCGCGCCGCCGCGGTCGAGAGGGTTGTCCGAAGGCGCCCGCCGCTTCGCCCCCCGCTGCTCGGCGAAGCGGGCGTAGAGATCTTCGTACGGCGCATCGGCGATCTTGGTGAAGATCGCGGACGCTTCTTCCTTCCTGCCCAGATGCTCGAGCGAGCGGGCATACCAGTAGGAGGCCTGCCGGCGAATGTTCTCGCTCTTGTACGTGGTGCGGATGAAGTCGAGCAGATCGCGTGACCGTTCGAAGTCGCGCTTTTCGTAGGCGTCCCACGCCTCGTCCCAGAAATGCTGCAGTCCCGGATCCGCAAGGCGGTCGAGCGCGACGATCTGCGCAACGAGCTCCATCATGTACGACTCCTGCTTCTTCTCCGTCGCGACGATGAGGAGTCTCCGGAGCGTGTCGAGCCGGACTTCCGGGCTGGCGTGAGTCTGGAGGAGGTCCTTGAGCCGTTCCGCGTACATCCGTTCGTACGTCTCGCGTTTCGCCTCGAGCTTCGGATCCTTCACCGTCACCGTACGGGTCACGGTGCGGTACGTCGCGATCCGGACCATTTTTCCCTTTCGGCGGACGGTTTTCGTTCCGGCGCGTTGTCGCACTTTGATGGTTCGACTCGTCTCCGCGTGAATCGAATCTGCAAGGGCGCGGAGGTTCCTCGCCGAGTTCTGGAGCGCCGGAACTGCATACCGGTAATACGTCGCGAACAGCGGCTGGAGAACGCGATCCGATTCTTCGAATCTGGCGAGGCGCTGGAGCGCGATACCGCGATCGAGCGTGACGCGATAGCGTGTCGAGGTTTCTGCCGCGAGCGGCGCGATGGCATCGAGCTCCGCGAGCGCGGCCGCCGGGTCCCCGTCGCGCAGCAGATGCTCGCAGCGGACGACTCTTTCGCGAAGGGTGAGCGGAACCGGGGTATCGTCGGGGATGGAGAGCATGGCTCGGTACGTCGCGAAAGCGGCTCTCGCTTCGGCGCTCTTCGGGCTTTCGACGATCAGGTTGCGAACCGCGTAGAGGACCGCCCCCGGATCGCCGCCGTAGGTGGCGGCACGGATCTGCGCCGCGCGAGCGGTGGCGATCACATCCGGTTGCGTCGCGCGATCTCCTTCCGTCCCCAGAACCCTCGCGGCGTTCGACCAGTTCCCCGAATCCTCATAGAGCTGTGCGAGGTTGAACGCCGCATCCGTGCGGTAGCCCAGCCGCGGTTTTCTCGACCAGAGCGTGGCGAGGGTCAGCCGAGCACGATCGCGATCGCCGTGAAGCTGGTAGGCATTCGCGAGGTAATAGAGGCGATATTCCTCGACCGCGCGGTCGCCGAAAGAGAACGATTCGAATGCACCGATCGCCACTGCCGGGTCGAAATGCTGGATCGCGTCGATCCCTCGCAGGAACGGCTCTCTGAATGGGGCGAGCTCGGAGGGGGCGTGGGCTGCGATCACGGTTCCACTCTCCGCCGGATGGAAGGAGGGATCGCGCAGGAAGAGGATCAGCAGGCCGCCGAGCAGAAGCACCAGCGTCGCGCCGAGGATCGTCATCGTGGCGCCGGATCGATTCGTCACGGAACGCTTCGGCCTCATCGGAGGAATCCAGGTGCAGATTCCTCGCCCGCTGCGTACCTCACTTCGGACGCCTGACGCGGATCAGCCACGATCGCAGGAACGCACCATCTCCCTTTTGGCGACTCCCGGGCCTTTTGCCGGCAGAGATGGCGTGAGAAACGCAGACTCCCAGCCGCTTCCATCGCGACTCCGACTGAACGAATGTGTCCGTGCTGCACCACCTTCTCGCGATGGCAAGAATGGATGTGGGCAGCTCGTCTCAGAGCCCGAGCGAATCGGTCTGTCCGTCCGCGAGAATCCGGACCAGCTCGTCGTAGAAGTAGTTGGAGCTCTTTCGGACGTCCTCCGGAATCCGCTCGTCGTACATCTGCCGGCTCCGGTCGATGTCTTCCTTCAGCCGTTCGTAGAGATCTCTGTTCTTCCGTCCCTGGTCGACCTTCGCCTCGTTGTACAGCTTGATCTCCGAGACGAGGAGACGCGCGAACCGCCGTGCTTCGTCGTGCCGTTTGGCGTCTTCCGACGGAGGCTGCGCGAATGCCCCGCCGCGGCTGAGTCCCGGGGGCGGGATGTATTGCGTCGACGAACGGTCGCCCGGCTCGTGCGCGGCCGGAGCAGACTGCGCCTGCGCCGGCGACGGCGCTTGGGGAGCGGGCGCCTCAGGACGCGGCGCAGCAGGAGCGGGTGGCTGGACCTGAGTGGAAGGGCGTACCTGCGGAGGTGCGACGCGCTTCCCTGATCCTTCGAGGTCTTCCGGCGGACGTACCTGCGCGGTGGTTGGCGGAGGGGGAGGTGCGGGCCGCGGGGGGGGAGTGTGACCGTCGGTTCCGATTGGGGAGATGCTGCCGGCGGTTGGGGAGATGCTGTTGTCGGAGTCGCTGCAGCCGTGGAGCCGGACGCTTCGGAAAGGCTGGGCGACGGCGTCTTCTTGCGGATGCCGAGAGTGTCGACCAGGAGGCCGGTGGTGAAGACCAGGAGCTCGATCGAGTCGACGTCGAAGTTGCGGTCGGAGCCGGCCATCACGTCGACGTACAACGCCGCGGCGATCTTGTCTTTGATGACCATCGGCACGAGGATCGCGCGCTCCGGTCTCGAAGCATTGAGCGCCTGCGTAAGATTGGCGCCGTCCCACTTCACGCTCTTTTCGGCGGCCAGAAGTTGCTGGAGCTGGGGGATCGCGCCTGCGTCGGTGTTGAAGCGTTTGATCTGTTCATCGCTGCCGCCGTTCGCAGTGAAGCCCGCTCCCTTCCATCCGCTGAAGCCGTTTCCTTTGAGGATCAGCAGCGCGGCGCGCGAGCCGAAGCGAAGGACCTGCTCGAGGAGCCCGTTCAGAACGTCGACCTGAGTCTTCCCGCGCTCGATGTTCTGGACGGCTGTCTTGACTTCGGAACCGGATGGAGCAGCGGGTTCAGCCGCAACGGCAGGCGCGGCAAGATCGATGTCGGAAAGGAGCTTCTCGATCTCGGAGTGGAGCGATGGCGCGCTGGCGTCCGCCTGGACGCTCTGAAGCGCCGCGTCGAGTTGCTGGTCGACGGCCTCGCGTACGTCCTGGATTGTGGAGCGGATGTCGGCGACCATGCGGTCGACGGACTCCCGCACGAAGGCTTCGAACTTCTGTGCGACCTCTTCACCCCGCACGGCCATAAATCCCTCCCAATGTTCGGGTTAAACGAATGCGGATCGCCAGAGGGCGATTATGTGGTCCCCCCGCTGGCAGTGTCAAGATAATGCCGCGGCGTCAGCACAGCGAGACGGCTCCTCACTGGATCGCGAAACGCCGTCGGCCTCGCCCGCCCGGATCTCTTCGGGTTGTGTTACTTTGCCGCGGATGGGCCGCCGCCTTTCCACACCGCTCGTTCTCCTCCTCTTCGTCGTTCTCTTTTCCGGATGTACCGACCCCGGCAGCCGGAAGGAACAGCAGGAATGGCAGTCGGTGCTCGGCGTCAAGGCGCAGATGACCGCGAATCCGACCACGGAGACGAAGCAGGCCTACGCGGACGCCGTCGCCGGCTTCCTCCAGCTTCATCCGGAGCACATGCGGGCCCGTCATGCCTGGGAGGAGCTGCAACTCAAGCGCGCCCGCTCTCTCGCCGCGGAGGGCCGCTATCGTGAGGCAGCCCCGTTCTACCGCAGCTTCCTCGCGCGGCACCCTGCGCGCGACGACGTGCAGCGCGAGCTCGACGAAGCGTTGCGCCACGTCCACGTCTCGCGCGGGCAGCTCCTCGATCTCCGGACTGGCATGACCACTGAAGAGGTGGCGGCGGAGATCGGAAAGCCTCTCCCGGGTTGGAAGCGGACGGTCGAGAAGAACGGCGGAACCATCGAGTCGTGGTACTACGGGCGGACGGACGGAAAAGTGGCCGCGGTCTTCTTCCGCGACGGGCATCTCTTCGCTGCGGAATACGAAGGCCCGCTGAAGCTCGCCGCCGGCTCCGAGGAGTGACCGGGTCGGCTGCGCGGCAGGAACAGGGCTGCCTCGAGAGCGCACCAACGCGCCCCCGTTCCGGAAGGAATCCGTTGCCACCTCTGCGGTGTTCCAGACGCCGGGAGGTATGCGGCCATGCCGTTGTACGAATACAGGTGTGAGGGATGCGGCAAGGTCGTGGAGGCGATCCAGAGGTTTTCGGATCCTCCCTACACGATCTGCCCGCACTGCGGAGGGGCGTTGAAGAAGCTCATCTCGGCGCCGGCCATCAAGTTCAAAGGGGCAGGGTTTTACATCAACGATTACGCGAAGGGAGGGAGCGCGGGGGGATCGGAGTCGAAGTCGAAATCGACATCGGCGACGACGACGAGCGACTCGTCGAGCTCCTCGTCCGGATCTTCGTCCGAACCTTCGTCCGGAAGCTCATCCGGAACTTCATCCAAATCCTCCTCCGGAACGGGGAGCACATCCTGACGTTTTCTTTCAGTGGACGTCCGTCCTCCGGGACGCGTACATTGAAGAGGTCGGAAACGCGACACAATGGTGAAGGCGCTCAAGAAGAAGGCAGATGGAGCACTGATCGAGCTGTTTCGATCTCTTTTCGAGGAGATCGACACGGAGAAGCTGCGCAGAGAAGTCGATCTGCTGCGGGATTCGCGCCCCGACTTCGAGCCTCGCGATCATGCGCGCGTTCTTCTTCGCCGCACCGCAATGCGATGTGCGGCGACCGGTGCAATCAGTGGCGTGCCTGTCGGAGTGAGTGCGGTCGCCGCGCTCGGCGCCGATCTCGCCTATCTCATCTACCAGCAGTTCCGCATGATCCTCGGTGTGGCGACGGTCTACGGACGCGAGCCCTCGCAGAAGGAGCGGTTCCAGGAAGCGCTCGCGTGCGTCGCGTACGGATCCGGTGTGGGACTGAGTAAGCATGGTCTGGCGGTCATGCTCGAATCCGCGACGGTCGAAGGAGGCATGATCGCGGAGAAGATCGGAACGAGACTGGTGCACGAGCGGCTCGCGTCGCTCGTTCCGCTGATCGGCGTGATCTCGGGCGGTGCGCTCAACTATGCGATGGTGCGCGCCGTCGGACGAGCGACGATCCGCTACTACGAGTCGCTGATCGATCCCGTTCTGGCCGACGAGATCTGGGCCGAAGGCGATCGAGAGCACGCCTGAACTTCCACTCCTGCGCAGTACCCGCTGTGCGGCGCCCCTTCAATCCATCTCCACCTCTTCGACACTCCTCCGTTGCGCGTCTCTCACGCATCGTTTTCAAGGAATATTTTCCTTCACATTCGCGCACACGGAACGGCTCGCTCGTCCGTTGGCAGGACCGGTGAAATGTAACATCTCGCCGGAATTGCCCGTGTACCTCGCGGGTTCTCGGACGACGAATGATCCACGAAGAGAAGAAGGGCTTCGACATGCCGGGATTCTTCGAACGGAGGAAAAGGATTCGTCGGCTCAGGATGATCATCGAGCTGACACAGAACCTTCTCCGGACGGACGATTCCCTCACCCACAGACAGGCGAGATGCCTCGTCGACTGCGCGCGTAAGTCCATCCTCGATCTCTTCCCACACTACCTCGACGACTTCGACCGGCGAATCCGTCCGCGCTTCGAACGGATGATCGGGGAGCGCTGGCCCGAAGAGGAATCGCTCTACGAAGCGCCCACCGATCAGATGGTGAACTGAACGCATCGATCGAGTCGGGATGCACCAGCTTCCGTGACTCTCACCGGCGTTCCCACTCGACCCTCGTCACTTCGGCGACGGTCCACCGCCCACGGCAGCCGCCAGCCTCCGCAGCACGTTCGTTTCTCCGATCTCACGCAGCGCACGCTCGATCTCTCGCGCCGCTTCCTTCCGCGTATCGTCTGCACCGGGATCGAGATCTTCCGCGTCGGGCACCAGGACCCGGTACTCGATCCGATCGAGCAACTGCTTCGGCGCGGAATCCCGACGGACGAACACCATCGCCGCATCGTCGAATGCGATCAGGGCCCACTTGCGCCGCGGGAAGTAGACCCGTGACGCGGGAAGCAACCGCTTCTCGCCGGTGACCGCGTCGCGCACTTCGATCGGCGGACGATACTCGTCGACCGCGATTCTGATGTCGTACCGCCGCAGCAACTCCTGCCACAGGCGGCTGTCGAGCCGTGCCCGTTCGTAGAAGCGGAGAAATCCCGCGAAGAGCTCGTTGCGGCCGTCGACCAGCACCCGTCTTTGCGGATAGAACCTGAAGATCAGATATCCGCCGAACTGATCGGGGTTGTAGATGTTGCCCCGGAGGTCGAGTGCCTCCAGTCGATTCACCGCCCGGACCGGAAAGCGCTCCCGGTCCACTCCGGCTCTCCACGGGAGGTGCGCCATCATCACCATCAGCCAGATCAGACCCGCAGCCGCGAGAATCGCGCGATGAAACTTCAACCGACGCTCCTCCCGGAACGGAAGATGGAGAGAAATCAACGGCGCGAGAAGGAGTGGCAGCGCCGCGTAGTAGTAACCCTGATTCCTCACGAAGCGAAAAGCGAGAAGGGAAAGAAAGAGGAAGATCAGCAGACGCGGTGCGTGTGGCCGCAGCGAGCGGGTCCCGATGAAGAGGGCAAGGCCGATCGCCGCGGTGAGGTAGAGGAGCGGAAAGCGCCCCGGAAGACTCGGGAGCCACTCCAGATTGACGAAAAGTCCTGAGCGAACCATTTGCGCCAGACGCAATGGTGCGAGAATGGCTCCTGCTCCCCACGGGTTCACGAGGAGCGCCATCGCGGAGACGACCGCCATCCCCGCGGTCCACCCGAGACGGGCGAGCCGCGATGATGTCGGATTCGCCTCTCCCGTTCCGCTCTCGTCCGGGACGACGGCCTTCGATCCTCCACGCACTCCCTCGCCGACGAACGCCGCGGCCGCGAGCAGCGGCGCGAGGAGCGCCGAAGGATGAATGTTGATCCAGAGAACCACGAGACCGCCCCAGGCGGCGATGCGAAGCGTACGGGATCTGCGGGACTCCGGAAGCTCCGCGGTGACCAGGTGGACCGCCATCGCGAGAAAAAGCGTCGCCACGATCTCCGGACGGAATCCGAGCCGCGCGTCCGCTCCGTACCAGCCGACGATGGTCAGAAGAAGCGCGACCGGAATCGAAGTGTGGCGGGCACTCCAGCGGAACAGCATGGCGAAGAGAAATCCAGTGAAGAGAGCACGAGCGATCGAAATGCCCGCGTGTCCGACCAGACGGTAGAGGGAGAAGAGCACGACCTGAAAGAGCCACTCACCATTGACCCACGGAATGCGCTCACTGGCGATCGAAAAGGGATCGTGGAGCGGGAGTGCGCGATGCTGCAGAATCCACTCGCCCGTCGCGAGATGCCAGAAGTAATCGTAGCTGTAGATGCGTACGACCGATCCGATCGCGACGAGGGCGAAAAGAAGGAGGAGTCCCCAGACGGGAACCCGCCGCGACTCTCGATTCATGACGAGAGTATAGTCGGCCGCCGTTCCGGGCCGTCCTCCCGTTTCGCGAGGCTCGCGTGCAGCCGGGCCTTCGTTTCGGGATCTGCGAACGAGCAGTCGATCCCGTTCCTCGCGATACTCCGCAGCTCCGCGGCGGTGAGTCCGGCGAACCGCATCGCACGGACGTACTCCCGCGGCAGGGTGGTACGGAAGAGCGACGGATCGTCCGTGCTGAGCGTCACCCGCACTCCGGCGTCGAGGATCTCGCGCAGAGGATGGCGCCCGCGCACGCACTGCGTCCGGTAATTGCTCGTCACCGCCACATCGAGCGGCGTCCCGCGCTCTCGAAGCATCGTGAGGAGATCCGGATCGTCGACCGCGCGGATTCCATGCGCGATCCGCTCCACACCGAGCACCGCAATCGCCTCCCGGACGTCCGACGACGGCCCGCTCTCACCCGCGTGAATCACCGTATGGAGGCCGAGCGATCGTGCCCGCTCGTACACCCCGGCGAACTCGGAGAGCGGCACCGTCTCGGCACCCCCCATTCCGAATCCGATCACGCGCGGGAGTCGCATCGACTCATAGCCGTCGAGTACGGCCTCCGCGACTGCCGGTCCCCAGTGACGAACCGAATCGAGAAGAATGCGACACGACGCGAGGCCTTCCTTTTCCGCGCGCTCGAATCCCCGGTCCACCGCGCCGAGAGCGGTCTCGTACGGCATTCCCCATCGGACGAAGATCTGCGGCGAGGTGTAAACCTCCGCGTACTCCACGCCGTGACGGTCGAGAAAACCCGCCAGCTCCCATGCCGCGCGCTCGAGCGCGCCCGGCGCGTAGAGAAGACGGCACATGTCGCGGACCGAATAGAGGAAAGCGTCCAGGTTCTCGAAGCGGAACCTCTGGCGGAGCTCTCGCCGGTTCAGACCATCCCATGGATGGCCGCTCCCGGCCGCGAGCTCGATCGCGAGGTCGGCCTGCAGAGATCCTTCGAGATGGAGATGAAGCTCGGTGATGCCGGACGGCCTCAACGCGTCACTCCTCGCTCACCGTCGTTCCGGCAATCCGGTCGCCGGTGCGACGGCCCGAACGGGTGAATGCGACCAGGTACGCCTCGATCAGGTTCCATCCGGGGATGAGCAGTGGAAGATTCCGGAGCACCGAGCGTCCCACCCCGCACGGCCGGCCCGAGCGGGTGGTCAGAAGGAGACCGAGCATTCGTTTACCCGGCGATTTCCCTCCGATAGCGTCCCGCAACAGGATTGCGGTGACGAAGATCGCACCCGCCAGGTACCAGGTCAGGTTGATCGTGCGCGGGGAGGCGAACCACGCCGCTGTGTAGCTGATGATGCTCGCCGGAAGGACGAGCGCCAGTGCCACCGAGAGGGCGTCGATCAGAAAGGCGGCCACCCGGAGAAGGGTGATTTGAGCGGTTTCACGAGCCATTCGAGTATTCTTTGGCGGGACCGGCGAAGCATGGAAATTCTGCAACACGAACCTGAAACAGTCACTGCTTTTCTTCGTACAACGGGACAGAGGGTCTACCCGTGAGACAGAAACCGCACATCCTTGCACCGATTCTGGTGACCGCCATCGTATCCGCTGGGCTCCTCTCCTGCGTCGGGCATAGCGAACGGCTCACCATGGAGCAGACGATTCCGGCCGCAGGGGCCGACTCGCTGGAGGTGCGGACCAGCAACGGCTCGATCCACATCCGGACCGGCTCGACGGACCAGATCGAAATGGTGGCGCGCTACAAGGCTTCCTCCGAACGGAAAAAGCCCCCCGTCCGGATCCGCCGGGACGGCAACACGATCGCCATCGACGCCCGCGACGATACTCACGGGCTGCGGATTTTCCCTTTCTTCCGGAACCGTTCCAGCGTCTCGCTGGATCTGGTGGTCCCGGCACGATTCGCACTGGAAGTGCGCAACGTGAACGGGAGCATCCACGTGAAGGGGACCGCCGGCGCCATGCAGCTCACCTCCGTCAATGGTGCCATCGAGGTGGAGACTCCTCGGGCCGAAGTGACCGCGAAGACGGTGAACGGTCATATCCGGGCCGACTTTCTCGAGGAATTCCGCGGCGCACGGCTGAAGACGGTGAACGGATCGGTGCGGATCTCGGTGCCGCCGAACGCGTCGCTCGCCGTCGACGTGCAGCAGGTGAACGGCTCGTTCCGGTCGAACGTTCCGGTGACGGTGAATGCCGGCGGGAGCGGCTCCGGAGGGGAGTTCCCGCTCGAGGTGACGACCGTCAACGGGAGCGTCACCCTCCACGAGCGCGAAGAGAAGGCCGCTCCGGCCACCAGCTCTGCGAACGTCACACTGAAGTAGAGTCGGAGTCGCGCGCGTCTGGCCCGCCCTGGGGTGCGGATCCCGCCCCGCGGGATCCGCCGCGCGAATCGCGTTGTACGCGATGAAGAGAGAAGCTGTGGGTGTCGCGGAGCGTCGGTGCATCTGGCGACCGGCTCCGCTTCTGCCGAGGACGCGGGTGGTGCTGCGGTCGCGCATGCGCCGTGACCTGCGCGGCGGATCAGAGGATCCGCAC
The DNA here is from genome assembly GCA_963741955.1 of uncultured Acidobacteriota bacterium. GTDB lineage: Bacteria > Acidobacteriota > Thermoanaerobaculia > Gp7-AA8 > Gp7-AA8 > CAVUKB01. The sequence continues at coordinate 28,060 of CAVUKB010000006.1, read as the reverse complement.
CCCCCGGCGGAATCGCAGTTCCCGCCGAGGAGTGCGGACTCGCAGTCCGCCGCGCTGCTCGTGTTCGGAGCGGATCGAGAGGACGCTTTTGGCAGACGCGGTGTGGCCGAAGTTTCAGGGATCCCGGACCGCGATCACGCTGCAGCCGGTCCGTTCGCGCGAGTGACCCCGAACGGCAATGCTCCAAAACTTTGGTAAGTCCGCATGCGCACCGACCATGTCGTTTGCGCGCGAGCAGAACCAGCCGCCCCTGGGGTGCGGATCCCGCCCCGCGGGATCCGCCGCGCGAATCGCGTTGTATGCGATGAAGAGAGAAGCTGTGGGTGTCGCGGAGCGTCGGTGCATCTGGCGACCGGCTCCGCTTCTGCCGAGGACGCGGGTGGTGCTGCGGTCGCGCATGCGCCGTGACCTGCGCGGCGGATCAGAGGATCCGCACCCCCCGGCGGAATCGCAGTTCCCGCCGAGGAGTGCGGACTCGCAGTCCGCCGCGCTGCTCGCGTTCGGAGCGGATCGAGAGGACGCTTTTGGCAGACGCGGTGTGGCCGAAGTTTCAGGGATCCCGGACCGCGATCACGCTGCAGCCGGTCCGTTCGCGCGAGTGACCCCGAACGGCAATGCTCCAAAACTTTGGTAAGTCCGCATGCGCACCGACCATGTCGTTTGCGCGCGAGCAGAACCAGCCGCCCTGGGGTGCGGATCCCGCTCCGCGGGATCCGCCGCGCGAATCGCGTTGTACGCGATGAAGAGGGAAATTGTGGGTTCCGCGGAGCGTCGGTCGGTGGTTCTGGCGAATCGCTCCGCTTCTGCCGGGGACGGTCGTGCGAGCGCCGTGACCTGCGCGGCGGATCAGAGGATCCGCACCCCTATCGGCGCGAACCACGGTTCCCGCCGAGGAGCCGCGAAGCCGCACCGCCGCCGGTGTGAAAGAATCTCCCTTCGATGAACGACGATTCCTATCTGACGCTCGCCGGAGAGAGTTCATCGAGCATCAGGATCGAGCGGAGCGAATTCATCGCGTTCGCGTTCCACGTGCGGCGGGAAGAGGAGTTTCAGGAGCGTCTCACCTCGCTCCAGAAGGAATACTTCGACGCCACGCACCACTGCTGGGGATGGCGACTGTTCGAAGAGGGCGGCGGACGCGCGAGGAGTTCCGACGCCGGCGAGCCGGCCGGCACCGCGGGCGCTCCGATCCTCTCCGCGATCGAGGGGAACCTCCTCTTCGACGCGGGCGTCGTGGTGGTCCGCTACTTCGGCGGGATCAAACTCGGAACCGGGGGATTGTCGCGGGCGTACCGGCAGGCGGCGCGTGCTGCGATCGCCTCGGCGCCGCTACGAACGGAGATCCTGTATCAGACTCTCGTGGTCGAAGTGCCGTTCGACGCCATCAGTGCGATCTACCGCACCATCTCGCCGCCGGACGTCGTCCTCGCAGCGGAAGAATACGGAGAGAGGAATCTCTTCCGGCTGCAGGTGCGAAGGTCGATGATCGAGCGCGTCCGGGATGAATTGAGGGAGAAGCGCCTGAACGTGGTGGAAGAGGGGGAGAGGTGAGGAACACGGAGTTACGAGCGCACAGGCTTCGAGGGATCGCCGTCAGGGGAGCGGCACTCGTTCCTCGCACAAGCGGTCACGACCCGGCGCTCGGGGGTCGTGAGGATTCCCACCGAGGGGCGCCGGCTTCAAGCCGGCTGCGTGCGGGCCTCCGCGCCTGCACGCGACGATCTTGCGATGGGGTCTGACGCTCGCGTTCCGTGTTGACGTGAGGGTGGCGAGCGCGGGGCGCTCGCCACGAGCCGGCAGGGATGCCGGCGCTCCAGGTCGCGCGAACCCATCGGATACGGCGTGATCGCGTTCCGGGATTCCTGAAACATCGGCCACACCGCGGAGGCCAAAGCTATCCTTCGGATCCGCACGGAACGCAAAATAAACGGCTCTCTCCGCCGGTTGGAATCGCCGACGTGAATCGGTCATCGTTTCAGCGCCTCTTGATTGCCACGTGCGTCGCCGGGAGCGTCGTCCTTCCGCTGCACGCGGCCCCTGCCACGCGCCGGATCACGATGGAACAGTCGCTCGCGACGCTTCCGTCATCGGACGTCCGCCGCTTTCCCGACGGCCGCCTCGCCGACGCCTGGGGGCTCGATGTCCACTTGGACGGCGATCCGGCCCGCGCGGGACGGATGGTGATCGAATCCGCCGGCGCGATACTGACAGGCGACGCGCGCGGCAATCCCGATCTCCGCCTCGAGCGTCGTGTCGAGTCTCTCACCGGAACGCATCTCCGCTATCGGCAGTTCGTCGGCGGAATCGAAGTGGAGGGCGCAGGGCTCGAGCTTTCGTTCGGGCGCGACGGCGCACTCCGCGCGCTGCACAACCGCACCGTGCGCGCTTCGACTCTTCCCGCAGCGAGACTCGACCGGAGCGGGGCCGTTGCGCTCCTTCTCAGCAGAGGCGTGGTCGACGACCGCACCCGCGTACTCGGCGCGGAGTTGCGCGGCCGGGCCATGGCGGACGGATCGACGCGCGTCGCGTGGCGCTGCGTCTGGAGGAAGGATCAGATCGAACGTTTTGCGACATGGGTCGACGCGACTACGGGCGCGATCCTGCTCACCGAGCCGCTCTTCCTCACGGATGGTACCGGGCGCGTTTTCGATCCGAACCCGGTCACGAAGCTGAACGATCCCACTCTTCAGGACGACGACGACGCGGCTTCGGCGGTTCCGGACAGCGCGTATTCGATCGTCACTCTTCCCGGACTCGCGCCGGCCGGAAGACTGCACGGCCCCTACGTCCAGCTGATCGACCGTGATGCGCCGACGACCGCGCCAGCCGACGCCGCACAGCCGCTGATGTTCGACCGCAGCGACGACCGCTTCGAAGAGGTCATGACGTACTTCCACATCGACCGCTCGCAGCGCTACCTGCAATCACTCGGCTATATGGGTGTCCGCCAGATCGTGCCGTACGCCCTTCCGGTCGACGCGCATGCGGTTGGAGGCGATGACAACTCGTTCTACGTATGGGATTCACCCGGCAAGGGCGCGCTCTACTTCGGCGACGGGGGAGTCGACGACGCGGAAGACCCCGACATCGTGATGCACGAGTACGGGCACGCAATTCAGGACTCCATCGCGCCCGGCGTCTTCACCGGGAGCTACGGCTCGGAGTCGCGTGCCCTGGGAGAAGCATTCGGAGATTACTGGGCCTTCTCGTCCGGCTACCAGGCGAGCCTCGCGTATGGCCGCGATCCCTTCTGCATCGGTGACTGGGACGCCCGCTGCGGGAACGGACCGTCGAGCAAGTGCGACTATCCCCCGGGTGCCGACTGCCTCCGCCGCGTCGACGGGACGAAGACGATGGCGGACTACATCCACGTCGATCAGCCCGGAGTCGAGCACCGCAACGGCGAGATCTGGTCCTCCGCACTGCGCGAGATCTTCCTCGGGATGGCCGGCCGGCTCGGCGTGGAGGAGGGGCGTCGAGAAGCCGATCGCCTGATGCTCGAGAGTCAATTCGGCAGTCCTTCGGGCGTTACGTTCGCGGTCGAGGGGAAGCAGCTTCTCACTGCCGACTCTCTTCTCTACCAGGGTCGCGACGTCCAGACCATCTGCGGCGCACTGACCGCGCGAGGCATTCTCTCCGCCGATGATTGCGTTCTCCTTCCGCGCGGCGAGTTCACCCTCTTCCAGGGAGACTCCGTCGGCGTTGCGATTCCCCCCGGCTCCGGGGGAGCGTCGTCGGGAAAGAGCGTGACGGACAGCCGGGCCGTCGATGCGGTGAGAGTGGAAGTCGCGATCCGCGACGCGAACGCCGGGACGCTGCAGATCACTCTGACCTCTCCTTCCGGGAAGAGGGTCGTGCTGCAGAAGCCCGGACAGAACCCCGGCGGCGATCTCCATCTCACGTTCGGGCTCGACGTGCAGCCGGCCGAATCACTCGACGCGTTTCGCGGAGAGCTCGCGGCCGGCGAATGGACCCTCGACGTGACGGACACCAGCGGCACGGGCGGAGGAGAGCTTCTCTACTGGAGTCTCCTCCTCGCGTTCGAGGGAGAGGCACCGGTCTCGACGCGTGGGGGAGATCTTCGCTGGACCATTCCGGTGGTCGGCCACGCGGACGGCGCGAACGGAACGCATTTCGTCAGCGATCTCCGGATCTTCAATCCTGCCGCCCTGGCTGCAGACCTGACCCTTTTCTTCACTCCGGCCGGACGGGACGGGACGCGTGAGTTCGGCGCAGTTCGGGTGGTCGTCGCCGGAGGCGAGACCGTCTCCCTCGACGACGTGGTGGCGAGGGAGCTGCGCACCACCGGGCTGGGCGCACTCGATCTCCGGAGCGACCGGCCGCTTCTGGTCACCAGTCGCACGTATGACGACACACCGGAAGGAACGCTCGGGCAGTCCATTCCTCCGGCCGATCACGCCGATTCCATCGCGTCGGGCGACGGAATCCTCGAGATCCCCGGGCTGCGCAACACCGGCGAATACCGCTCCAACATCGGATTCGCAGAGACCTCCGGCGGCCCGGGAGAGATCACCGTCACCGTGCTCGACTCGGCCGGCATCCGGATCTGGACGCAACGCATCACCATCGCTCCCTGGAGTCAGCTGCAGTTGCCGCTCCTCGGCGGAAGCTCGGGGGCGATGGTCGAAGGAGCGAGAGTGGAAGCGTGGGTTTCGAATGGGACGGCGCGCGTGGTCGGATACGGTTCGGTCGTGGACAATCGGAGCGGCGACGCGATCTTCGTTCCAGGGCGGCGGGAGGGTGCCACGTCGTCGCGGATTCCGGTGGTCGTTCATACGGATGGCGCCGAAGGAACGCACTGGCGGAGTGACGTGCGACTGACGAATCCCGGAGGGACGCCCGCCGAGGCGGCGCTGACCTTCTTCCCCGCGACCGGCGGTGCGCCGGTGGTTCTCCGGCGAAGCGTCGGAGCGGGCGCGGCCATCGATCTCGACGATGTCGTGCCGCTCTTCGGCTTCGCTGAGGGTGCCGGGCAGCTCGCGATCAGCAGCGATCAGCCCCTTCTGGCGGGGTCGAGAACCTGGACCGATGCCGCGAACGGAACGTTCGGCCAGTTCATCCCCGCAGTCGCCGGATCGGAGGGAACGAAGCTCGGCGGGGCTCCGCTGATCGCGATCGGAGCGGAGTCGTCTCAGCGATTCCGTTCGAACCTCGGCGTCGCGGAGATCTCGGGACACGAAGTGACGGTGCGGATGGTGGTGCGCGACGCGTCGGGCGCGGTGGTGCTCGAACGCGAGCAGACGCTCGGGGTGAACGGTTTCGCGCAGCTGAACCTCGCCCAGGAGGGCGCTGCCGTCCTCCGGAGCGGGACGGCGGAGCTCTCGGTGATCGCGGGCGAAGGCGTCGTGACCGGCTATCTCTCCATCGTCGACAACCGCACCGGCGATCCGACCTTCGTGCAGGCGCGAAGCGCAGAGTGACGGCCGGTCTGTTCTATTTGCGCGATTTCGCGATTTGCGCGATTTCAGGGACGACGAAATGGGAGCCAGGGTTGCGGATTTGCAGTCCGGGTCGGCATGCTCGATTCTCGCGAGAGCGGCTTCGCCTCTGCCGACGACGCTGTCTCATTGCGCTCGAACTCGATTCGCGCGGCGGATCGGAGGATCCGCAGCCCCACAAAGCGCGCCGAGCTCTCCGAGGGGTGCAGATCCTCTGATCTGCCGCGATCATCGTGTCGAAGCCGACGAAGACGAGAACTGTGGCTCTGCGCGAAGCGGGGGTCGGCATGCTCGATTCTCGCGAGAGCGGCTTCGCCTCTGCCGACGACGCTGTCTCATTGCGCTCGAACTCGATTCGCGCGGCGGATCGGAGGATCCGCAGCCCCACAAAGCGCGCCGAGCTCTCCGAGGGGTGCAGATCCTCTGATCTGCCGCGATCATCGTATCGAAGCCGACGAAGACGGAGAGTGTGGCTCTGCGCGGAGCGGGGGTCGGCATGCTCGATTCTCGCGAGAGCGGCTTCGCCTCTGCCGACGACGCTGTCTCATTGCGCTCGAACTCGATTCGCGCGGCGGATCGGAGGATCCGCAGCCCCACAAAGCGCGCCGAGCTCTCCGAGGGGTGCAGATCCTCTGATCTGCCGCGATCATCGTGTCGAAGCCGACGAAGACGGAGAGTGTGGCTCTGCGCGAAGCGGGGGGTGACCTCGCTCATCGCTCGCTCATGGCGGCGAATCGTGAACCAGGACAACTGTCAGTTCGAGCCGGTGCTGCCGAACCCCCCTTCGCCCCGATGGGTGTCGGAGAGGGTCTCCACCAGTTCCAGCCCACACGGCTCGAAGCGTGAGATCACCAGCTGTGCGATCCGGTCGCCGCGCTGGATGACGAAAGCTTCGCTGCCGAGGTTGATGAGGATGACCGAGATCTCACCGCGGTAGTCGGGATCGATCGTCCCCGGTGCATTGACCAGAGCGATGCCGTTCCGGATGGCGAGTCCGCTTCGCGGCCTGACCTGACCCTCGTACCCGGGAGGAAGCTCGATCGCAATTCCGGTGGGGACGAGACTGCGTTCACCGGGAGCGAGGGTGAGCGGCGCGTCGACCGCGGCACGGAGATCGAATCCCGCGGCGTGAGGCGTGGCACGAGAAGGAAGCGGAAGGTCGGGACAGCGATTGGTCACCCGGATCGATTGCATGGCGGGGGTAGATATCAGAGAACGTCGGAGGATGCCAAGGGGAGAGGAGTGCATTTGCGCGATTTGCGCGATTTCGCGATTCGACCGAGAGCGTCAGCGGGAGGAGCGCCGGTGGCTGCCACGAAGCGGCCGCCACCAGAAAGAGAGGAGCGCGATCATTCGTCGCACGCCGAAAGGGTGACGGAGTTTCGCAGCAGAAGGGAGAAGGAAGAGGAAAGAAGGCCCTCGTCTTTCTCCAGAAGGCCCTCGTCCTTCTCCATTCTGCACTCTGCATTCGCCATTCGTCAGTTTCGACTCTCTCGGTCCCGCCGCAAACGTTCGCTCGCCTCTCGTCCCCCCCGACCCCCGATCCCCGACCCCGGCCCCCCGGTCCCCGACGCATTCGATATACTTCCGCCGGCGATGACCGATCACGACCCGACCAACTCGCAGCAGGAGACGCCGCTCGTCGCGGGAGACGAGCTGCGAGCGGAGCCTCAGGCCTTCAATCAGCTTCCCGTGCGGGTGCTGGACGAAGTCACCCGTCAGTTCCGAAGCGCGCGGAACGACATCCTCCGCTACGGCGTGTGGAACATCCGCAATCTGAGCGAAGAGGAATTCAACCGCTCGGACGACCGGAAGCTCCTCGGTTACTTCGCCCAGGACTTACTCGAGACGCGCTTCATCAACAAGGGACGCCGGATCGACCTGATCCAGCTGTGGAACTGGTTCGACGATCAGATGAGCGGCGCAGTCCCTCTCCTCCTCGGCGGGGAGGAGATGTACCTGAACATTCAGGACAAGGATCTGGAGAAGGTCCGGAAACGCATCGCGGAGATCCGCGGCTTCCTTCCCGTGCTCCGGGACGGAGACCTGGAGGGATTCAAGAGAGTCAAGTACAAGCTGCGCCGGACGGTGATGCGCCTGACGTACGACCTCCATCACCTTTCAAAACGGTTGGAGAAGTATCGAAAGCAATCCGGGATGGCCAGGAGCGCTCCTGCGTCTTCGGCCGCCAGCGACAATATGGCTGCGCATCAGGAAGACATGCGGGAGCAGATGACGGAGGAGAGCGAGAGTAATCATGAAGACGACCATGACTAGAGTTCTGATCGCGACCGGAATCGCCACGCTGCTGCTCGCAGGGTGCACCCCGAACGAGCAGGACAATTCCCGCAGGGCCGCGGTGCAGGCTCCGTCGCCCGCCGACGGAAAGACCATCTTTCAGTCCACCTGTTCGTTCTGTCACGGGATCGACGGGAAGGGGAACACTCCGATCGCCGCAGGTTACCCGAACGCGAATCTCGCCGACGGCGTCTGGGCGTACGGCGGGAACCGCGAGCAGATCATCCAGACCATCACCCGCGGCGTCCCCGGCACCCCGATGCGCGGCTTTCAGGGATCGCTGAACCCGGCCGAGATCGGTGCCGTCGCCGACTATGTTCACTCGCTCCCTGCCGCGCCGACCGCGACCGCGCCACCCGCCACGAACTGAGAGGAGCGGGGGTCGGGGATCAGGGGTCAGGGGTCAGGGGTCAGGGGTACATTAACACGAATTGTCCCTCAAGCCTCGAGTCCCGAGCCTCGAACCCCGAACCCCGAGCCTCGAGTCCCGAGCCTCGAGTCCCGAGCCTCGAGCCCCGAGTCTCGAGTCACTCCACCTTCACCCGAGTCTGCTGTCCCTCCCTCACCTCCACCGGCTGTGTCGTCGCCTCACCGCTCTCTCTCGTCACGACGAGCGTGTAGCTCCCGGGCGCGATGTTTCGCAGCGTCGTCACGCCCGGCGTGAGGGGCAGGTCTCCATTCGAGTAAGGCGATGGGTCCCATGCTTCTCCGGAACCGGAAAGCAGCCTGGCCATGCCGGCGGACGTCGACTCGATCACGATCTCGCCCCCGGGCGTCATCGCCACCGTCACCTCGGGTCCGGGGACGTTGATCACCCGCGTCTGCGGCGCATAGCCGGACGCGTAGACGCGGAGACGGTACGTCCCCGTCCCGAGCTGCAGGGTCGCGTTTCCGTCGGAATCGGGCTGCGGCATCCCTTCCCACATCGTCCGTCCCTGCAGATCCGTCACCCGGATCGAACCGCGGATCTGCCGACCATCGCGCCCGTCGATCACCCGCACCACGATCGCGGTTCCTTTCGTCAGCCGGATCTCGGGATTCGGCGCGATGCCGCCGGAGATCGTCACCTCGATCGAGGTCGGACCGTACCCCTCCTTCGTCGCGGTGAGTGAGTAGCTTCCGTCGTCGACCGAGTCGAACGCGAACACGCCCTGAATGTCGCTGACCGCGGAAGGATTGAGGAAGCGCGGGAGGGGTGAGCGGCTGTCGCGTCCCTCGATCCGCACGATTGCCCCCGCGAGCGGCTCACCGGTCGCGGCGTCGAGCACCGCGCCGCGCAATGCGGTTCCCGAGAGAGCGATGTCGTAGTTCATCGGCCCCGTCACTTCGACGCTCCGCGCTGCCGACTCGGCAGTGGACTGCGGCATCATCATCAGCACCCTGTACTCGCCGCGCTCGAGTCCCTCGACGACGTAGGTGCCGCCCGCATCGGTCATCGCCGAGCCTCCCCCGGCGCGCTGCCGGTCGCCCGAGGCGAACATCACCCGCGCTCCCTCGACCGGCGTCCCGTTCTTCGTCACCCGTCCGGTGACCGTGAATCCTCCGAACTCGAGATCGGCCTGTACCGCGGCTCCCGCAGAGACGTCCACCGTCATCGCCGGAGTCGTCCGCGACCCGTTCGACGAGGTCACCCTGGCCATCACGGTCGTCTTCCCTTCCCGCGCCCCTTCGATACGGTAGTTCCCGGAAGGATCCACCGCCGCAGAGAGGTTCACTCCGGCGGCGAAGACCATCGCCTTCGACAGCTCGTCCGGCGGAAGTCCCGACACGCGTCCGTAGATCGTTCCGCCGCGGCGGAGCGTCAGCCGGACCGACGGAGTCGTCGCGACGTCGACCTCCACCGGCTCGCTCTCGGGGAAGCCCTCCTTCCTAGCGGTGGCCCGGATCCGCTCCGGCGGAAGTCCTTCCAGGACGAAATGGCCGCTCGCGTCGGACGTCGCGGTCGAGCCCTGGCCGGTCGAGCTGAAGGCACGAACCGATGCTCCTTCCACCGGGGCCCCATCGTCGGTGTAGACCTGACCCTCGAGCGTTCTTCCGTGTCCGAGCGTCACGTCGAGGGTGACTTCCTTTCCGGAGAGCTTCACCGTGCGGGTTTCGGTGAGGTATCCCTCCTTCCCGAATTCCAGGGTCACCTCGCCGGCGGCCATGTCCTCGATCGTGTAGGCACCATCGAGATCCGTCGAGCCGCCGAGGCGGTAGGACTGCACGCCTCGTCCACCGGTCGAGCGCTGCCGCTGCACGACGCGAGCTCCCCAGATCCCTTCACCCGCCGAGTCGGTGACCTTCCCGTGAAGCGTCACCGCCTGCGGGAGCAGGACGTCCACGTCCTTCTGGGTCTTGCCTTCCTCCACCCGGATCGGATCGGTCGCCGTCTCCGCGTATCCCGGCGCGCCCGCCACCACGTCGACCGTCCCCGCGGGGACGTGCTCGAGAATGTAGCTCCCGTCGTCACTGTGGATCGTGGCAGCGCCGCGCGTGCCTCCGGGCATCATCCTGCGGCTGCCGCCGACGGGTGTCGCGGAGATCCGGAAGTCCTTCACCGGTTCCCGTGTCTCGCCGTCGAGGACCCGGCCGCTGATGGTGCCTCCGGCTGGAAGCTCGATCACCACGCCGTGAGCGGGCGCCTTGATCACCTTCATCTCGCGGACCATCTCCGTCGGGCTGGTCAAGCTCAGTTGAACGTTGCCCGGCGGAAGATCCTGAAGAACGAACTCGCCGTCGGCACCGGTCATCACCGGTTGGATCGGCGCGAGGGCAAACACCAACATCGAAGGGACGCCGACGCCGTTTCGGACGACGCGGCCGTCGATGGAGACGCCCGGCTCCAGGGTGATCTCGATTGGCTCGGTCCGCGGACCGACCTCGATCGAGCTCAGAGTCTTCCGAACGAATCCCGGCGCGGTGATGGTGACGTCGTTCATCCCTTCCTGCGCCTGAATCGAGAACCGCCCTTCGGCGTCGGAGCTCACTCCTTCGGAATCGTCTTCGTCCCGGACCATCACTATTCGGCGGAACTGACTCTCCCGATTCGATGCGGACGCGGTGATGGTCGCTCCACGCACGGGGACGCCGTCCGGGTCGAGGACCCGTCCGGTGAGTGCGTAGCCGGTCGGGATGGTGATCGCGACGCCGCGCTTCGTTTCGCCTGCGGCGAGCGCGAACGGTCCCGCTTCGGCGTCGGGATAGCCACGCCGCTGCGCACGCAGTCGAAGATCCTTACGGGCGGGCATTCTGACGAGGAACGTGCCGTCGGGAGCGCTCCACGCTCCGTCCATTCCGCGCCTGAATGCCGGTCCGAAGCGGTTCGGGCCGATTCCCGGCTGCAGCCGCACGCCGCCGAGCGGATGTGCCGCAGAATCGGCGACCGATCCGGAAATCGCCGCTTCCTTTTCTACGCCGATGGTTCGGCGGACCCGCGTTCCGGCGCCGGCCGAAACTGTAGACGTGGCCCTCGAGTAGCCCGGGGGATCGGAAGAGAGGGCATATCGATCCGGGACGAGAGGACCGAAGGCGAACGTTCCCTTCGAAGTGCTGAGAACCGCTTCGAAGCTCTCCCTCGAGTCCGTGAGGGTGACCGGCGCAGCGGCCACGGGGGATTTCGATCCGAGGTCGCGTACATCGCCCTCCACGAAAGCGCCCGGCGCGAGACGGATGACCGCGTCGCCTTTCGCGCGTCCTGACGACCCGGCGAGGCTCCCACTCGTGGCGACGATCCGTGTCCAGTCGCGCGGCGCGTGCTCGATGACGAACTTCCCGTCCTCGCCGGTCGTCGCGATGGCGAGCGGATCGATGCTCACGAGCGCTCCCGCGACCGGGGTCTTCCCGTCGGTGCCGAGAACCGTTCCGGAGATGCGGACCCCGGGATCGAGCCGGAAATCGAGAGTCGAAGCCGGCAAGGGCGTGGGCGGCGGACTGAGGGTCGCGAAATCGCGATGCGAGATGGTCGAGAGCCGTCCTTTCCACACTGCGGGATCCGGGATCGAGTACGTCCCCTTCTCGTCGGTGATCGTCTCGACGATCACGTCGTCCGCGCTCCATTGGACCAGCGCGCCCGCGACCGGACGGCCACTGCTCGTCACGCGGCCGCTCTTCGTCGCGGCGGGTACCAGCAGAAAGACGCCCGCGTCGCCATCCGAAGAGACGATCGCTCCTGCGGGCGCCGTCCCCGCGGCGGTCGCCAGGAGACGGAGTGTGGTTCCCTTCGCCACGTCGATCGAGAACTTCCCGTGCGAATCACTGACTCCTTCGACGAGAGGCGCCAGCGCCGGCTTCGCGGATGCGAGACGCACCGTCAGCTCCGACCGTCCCTCCAGCGGATACGCGGCGACCGTCGCTCCCTTGATCGGCTTTCCGTTCGGGTCGATGATGGTTCCAGTGAGAGCCGCGCCGGCGCCCGTGGCGGTGGCGAGGATCGTGAACGCGACAACGAAGGCGAGCTTTCTCATTTCGATGGCTCCTTCGGGCGGACGGCGTTTCTGTTTGGACGGGAGGGAGGAGATGCCGGTTCGGGCGCTCCTTGCCTCGATGTTCTATCCTGTCACAGGATCTTTGTCGATCCCCCGCGGGGGGGAGGTGGTGCGACCGTCCCGGTCGCAACCGCGACGACACGAAGATAGAACCGAAAAGGAACGAACCATGCGGAACATCCGGATCGTCACACTCGCACTCCTCCTCGCCGCGTGCGGGACGGCGGACGGAACGAAAGGATCGACGTTGGAGTGGCGCGCGCTCGAGAGCGGGACGGAGGCCACCGGAGCGGAAGCGTCCGGATCGGACGCCGCGGTACGCATCGCCACGACGCCGGCGCATTACCGCGAGCTCTGGAACGAGATCGTCGGGGCGAAGGAGCGGCCTCAGGTCGACTTCGAGCGCGAGTCGGTGATCTTTCTCCTTCTCGGGACGCGCTCGACCGGCGGCTACGCGATCGAGCCGAAGGAAGTCCGTTCCGCGAAGGAAGGTCTCGACGTCTCGACGCACGTGACGAGTCCCGGGAAAGATACGCGGGTCACTCAGGTGATCACGCACCCGTACGCGGTGATCGCAGTCGGCCGACCCGACGTCGATGCGGTCCGCTGGGTCGAAGACCACGGCGGCGAGTTGATCGCCGCCCGCCAGCGCTCCGGGGAGTGAGCGACGATTTCGAATTTCGAATTTGAGGCGACGAGTGGTGCGACCGTCCCGGTCGCATCGGCGAGCGCAGCGAGACGGACGAACGCATGCAATCCGCCGCGCGCCGAGGAACCTCGAAGCGATCAAGCCGAGCAGCGCGTCCGAACGCATACAGCCGCCCTCGCCCGAGGGGTGCGGATCCTCCGATCCGCCGCGAGAATCATGTTGTACGCGATGAAGACGGAAGTTGTGGATATCGCGAAGCGTCAGTGATTCTTACGACCCGCTCCGCTTCTGAGCATGCTCAGGGGGCGCGCCTCGGCGCCCGAAGGGCGCATCGTACTGAGCCGCAGTTCCCGCCGAGGGGTGCGGATCCTCCGATCCGCGGCGCAACCCGCGTTCGAAGCGTATCGAGACGACGCCGTTGGCCAGAGCATCGTGGCCGAAGTTTCAAGGACCCGGAGACGTGATCACGCGCAGCCGGCCGGATCGCGCGTTATCAGTCTGAACGGCAGTGCTCCAAAACTTTGGTACACCGAACCGACGAAGCACCGCCCGTCCTCGCTCGCGAAACTCCAAAGCTGGAAGCCTGGCAACGTGGAGCGCCGGCATCCCTGCCGGCTCGTGGCGAGCGCCCCGCGCTCGCCACCCCTTCGCGTCAACACGAACGCGAGAGCCAAAACCGTCGCAAGATCGTCGCGTGCAGGCGCGGAGGCCTGCACGCAGCCGGCTCGGAAGCCGGCGCTTGTCGCCGCGCAAATCGCGAGTTCGCGTAAATTGCGCAATTTGACGTTTCTCCTGGCAGCAGCGCAGCAAATCCGAAATCCGAAATCCGGAATCACCCCCGTCTCCCCATCACCTTCGATTTCAACCTGCAGACGTCCCCCAGCACGCAGACCTCGCAGTTCTCGCGACGCGGCGTCCGGCTGCAGAGATCGAGGATGCCGAGCCGGCAGAGCGCGAAGTCGTAGCGCACCGGATCCGCGGGGTCGAGCCTTGCGAGCCGGTCGGTCAGCATCCGCGCCGCCTTCCAGTCCGGAGTGCGGCGGCCGTTCATTCCGAGAAATGCGGCGATGCGGTGCACGTGCGTGTCGAGCGGGATGACCAGCTGCGACGGATCGACGAAGCTCCAGAGCCCGAGGTCGGGTGAGGTGCGCCGGACCATCCAGCGGAGGAAGAGATTCATCCGCTTGCACGCGCTCCCGTCGCGGGGAGAGGTGAGGAGATAGTGGAGCGCGGCGTCGTCGCTCTCGCCGACGATCGCATCGACGAATCGGGTGAGCGACGAGGCGATGTCTCGGTCGCTCGCGTCGTAGACGCCGAGGAAGAGAGCGCCGAGGGAGCCGTGCCGGCGTACTGCAGTCGCGAGCCGTGAGAGGAGTGCGAGCAGTTCGCGAGTCTTGTGGAACCGGTGCGAGAACCCCGCGAACCGCGTTCGCCCATCGGCGGGAGTGAAGACGTCGCGCAGATAGACGAACGGTGACGGCGTCATCCGCTCGAGAATCCATCCGCCGTTGCGCACCACGATGTCCGCGCGTCCGTACGCGAACGCGGCCGCGATGATGCCGGCCACTTCCTGATCGAGCGGATCGTCGAAGCGGCGCACCAGCTCGAGGGGATCGGGCGAGATGGTGGAGACGTCGAACGTCGCCACGAGCGCATCGAGCCGCTCGGCGAGGATCTCCGCCCGGCGGATCGGTCGGGAGTGAGGCATCGCACGGGAGAACGCGGGGAAAGGACTTCGGATTTCGGATGCGGGAGAGGAGTTCACGCATCGTTCAACGGCACGCAGACTCGCCGTTCCCTACAGCGGAATCGCAGTTCCCGCCGAGGGGTGCGGATCATCCGATCCGCCGCGAAGCTCATGTTGTACGCGATGAAGAGGGAAATTGTGGGTTCCGCGAAGCGTCAGTGATTCTGGCGACCGGCTCCGCTTCTGCGCATGCTCAGGGGGCGGCACGGCTTGCGCCGTGCCGGCCGCGGCGGCAGTCGCGGCGCCCCTCGGCGCCCGGAGGGCCCATCGTCCTTGGGTGGCGGACGCGAAGCGTCGGTGCTTCTGGCGACCGCTCCGCTTCTGCCGAGGACGCGGGTCATGCTGCGGTCGCGCACGCGCCGTGTTCTGCGCGGCGGATCAGAGGATCCGCTCCCCACGGCGCAATCGCAGTTCCCGCCGAGGAGTGCGGAGACGCAGTCCGCCGCGAAGCTCATGTTGAAACGATGAAGGCGGCGCCCCTCGGCGCCCGGAGGGCCCATCGTCCTTGGGTGGCGGACGCGAAGCGTCGGTGCTTCTGGCGACCGCTCCGCTTCTGCCGAGGACGCGGGTCATACTGCGGTCGCGCACGCGCCGTGTTCTGCGCGGCGGATCAGAGGATCCGCTCCCCACACGCCGAACGTGTTTCCGCCGAGGGGTGCGGATCCCGCCCCGCGGGATCCGCCGCGTGAAACGAGTTCGAAGCGCATCGAGAGGACGCTTTCGGCAGACGCCGATGTGGCCGAGGTTTCAAGAATCCCGGAACGTGATGACGCGCAGCCGTTGCGCCCGCGCAACTGAGTCCGTACTGCGCTGCTCCAAAACTTTGGTAAAACCGAACCAACGAAGCGCAGTTCGTCACCACTCGTCTCGCATCCGCGCAGCAAGTTCCCGCCGAGGGGTGCGGATCCTCCGATCCGCCGCGCGAATCGCGTTGTACGCGATGAAGAGAGAAGTTGTGGGTTCCGCGAAGCGTCAGTGATTCTAACGACCCGCTCCGCTTCTGCGCATGCTCAGGGGGCGGCACGGCTTCGGCCGTGCCGGCCGCGGCGGCATCCGCGGCGCCCGGAGGGCCCATCGTCCTTGGGTGGCGGACGCGAAGCGTCGGTGCTTCTGGCGACCGCTCCGCTTCTGCCGAGGACGCGGGTCATGCTGCGGTCGCGCACGCGCCGTGACCTGCGCGGCGGATCAGAGGATCCGCTCCCCACACGCCGAACGTGTTTCCGCCGAGGGGTGCGGATCCCGCCCCGCGGGATCCGCCGCGTGAAACGAGTTCGAAGCGCATCGAGAGGACGCTTTCGGCAGACGCCGATGTGGCCGAAGTTTCAAGAATCCCGGAACGTGATGACGCGCAGCCGTTGCGCCCGCGCAACTGAGTCCGTACTGCGCTGCTCCAAAACTTTGGTAAAACCGGACCAACGAAGCGCAGTTCGTCACCACTCGCCTCGGATCCGCGCAGCAAGTTCCCGCCGAGGGGTGCGGATCCCGCTCGGCGGGATCCGCCGCGAAGCTCATGTTGTACGCGATGAAGAGGGAAATTGTGGGTTCCGCGAAGCGTCAGTGATTCTGGCGACCGGCTCCGCTTCTGCGCATGCTCAGGGGGCGGCACGGCTTGCGCCGTGCCGGCCGCGGCGGCAGTCGCGGCGCCCCTCGGCGCCCGGAGGGCCCATCGTCCTTGGGTGGCGGACGCGAAGCGTCGGTGCTTCTGGCGACCGCTCCGCTTCTGCCGAGGACGCGGGTCATGCTGCGGTCGCGCATGCGCCGTGATCTGCGCGGCGGATCAGAGGATCCGCTCCCCACGGCGCAATCGCAGTTCCCGCCGAGGAGTGCGGAGACGCAGTCCGCCGCGAAGCTCATGTTGAAACGATGAAGGCGGCGCCCCCCGGCGCCCGGAGGGCGCATCGTCCTTGGGTGGCGGACGCGAAGCGTCGGTGCTTCTGGCGACCGCTCCGCTTCTGCCGACGACGCGTGTGGTGCTGCGGTCGTGCACGCGCCGTGACCTGCGCGGCGGATCAGAGGATCCGCTCCCCACACGCCGAACGTGTTTCCGCCGCGTGAAACGAGTTCGAAGCGCATCGAGAGGACGCTTTCGGCAGACGCCGATGTGGCCGAAGTTTCAAGAATCCCGGAACGTGATGACGCGCAGCCGTTGCGCCCGCGCAACTGAGTCCGTACTGCGCTGCTCCAAAACTTTGGTAAAACCGGACCAACGAAGCGCAGTTCGTCACCACTCGCCTCGGATCCGCGCAGCAAGTTTCCGCCGAGGGGTGCGGATCATCCGATCCGCCGCGAAGCTCATGTTGTACGCGATGAAGAGGGAAATTGTGGGTTCCGCGAAGCGTCAGTGATTCTGGCGACCGGCTCCGCTTCTGCGCATGCTCAGGGGGCGGCACGGCTTGCGCCGTGCCGGCCGCGGCGGCAGTCGCGGCGCCCCTCGGCGCCCGGAGGGCGCATCGTCCTTGGGTGGCGGACGCGAAGCGTCGGTGCTTCTTACGACCCGCTCCGCTTCTGCCGAGCCCCAAGGTCATGCTGCGGTCGCACACACGCCGTGATCCCCGCGGCGGATCCCGCGGGGCGGGATCCGCACCCCAGGGCGGAATCGCAGTTCCCGCTGTGGCGCGCTTCGAACCGGCCCGAGACCCTCGCTCACCCCTTCACCGAAACAGCAGGTCGACGATCGGCGCGCGGACATAGAACGTTCCCGGGGTCAGAGCGCTCTCTTCCCCGGCGCTCGACGGGACGAGCTTCGTCGCCCGGAGGAGCTGGAGCTTCGGGAAGCGGCGCGTGTGCATCTCGATCAGCACCGGCGTCCCCGGGATCTTCCGCACCACTCCCGCCGCGGGCCGCGAGATCGTCGAGACGAGCTCGGTGGCGAGAACGCGCAGCTGCGGATTTTCGGGAATCACCTGCGTGGTCCAGACGTCGATCCACGACGTGCCGAGGACGACGCGGTAGCGGCTCGCTGCGATGCCGTTGACGTTTCCGCGGAGGACGTGCGGATCGATCGGAAACTCCCGGAGCCCGGGCATCACTTCTCCCTTCGATCCGCTGAGCCGGAGGATCACCGACCGAAGCTCGGCGACGGAGACCTCGGCGTATCCGCGCGTCAGGCCACTCTCGATCCGGACGCTCTTCGTCCCGTTGCGTGTGAACGCGTGGAAGAGGAGCGTCTCGGCATAGATCCCGTTCGGATAGACCTTCAGTTCGACCGTGCCGAAGCGGCTGAGGAACGGGAACGGCGCCGCGGGGTCGAGCTCGAGATCGAGGCGGTACCCGGCGGCGGAAGCTGCCGGAACCGACAGGCTCGAAGCGATCAGAAGGAGGAGAAGGCAACACCTCTGTGCGTACCGAAAGGGCATGGAACCTCGCTGGACGTCCCGGGTCCGGGTGGCGGTGGCCGCTCCGGGATTCGTGGATGGAATGGTACCTCGCCGCGTTCGGTTCGCGGCAGAACTCGAGCCTCCGGGAACGACTGACCGGACGAGTCGCCTCAGGCGATGCTCATGCTCGATCGCCGCCGCTGTCTCTTCGCGTCGTTGCACGATCTTCTTCAGAGGACACCTGTCCAACTTGTCGAATGTGATCTCCGCATCGGGCAGCGATTCGGGGACGCCGAAAATGAAATCCGGCGAGACGTCGATGCCGGCCTCCTCGATCTGCTCCGGGTCCCCCCTTCTGTTCGTCGGCGACGGCAATGGGATTCGGCCAGCGGCGTGTGCCTCGCCGCGATGGGGCGGGTGCAGGCTCCGTCCAGGAACTGTATAATGCCTGACTTCCAAAACACGAACTCCAGGACACCCGGAGGTTTCATGTCCCGCTTTGTGCTTCGCCTGGCGCGATTGCTGTCGTTCTCGCTTCTCCTTTCAGTCACTTTCACGATTCCTCTCTTTGCGCGCGCGCAGGAGCCACCGGAGAAGCTCCCCGGGTCGTTTCCGGTGATCTTCGAAGGAATGAAGCAGCTCGAGAGCCGTCGTGATCCGAAGTGCTACGCGTCGGCGTCGCGACTCGAAGATTTCATGTACGGCACGCCTCTGAGCGAGGATGCACGTTTCACGAAGACCGAGATTCAGAAGAGTCTCATCAGAGGGATCTGGCGTGACGCATCCGCCGGCGCCGCTTCGAGAGGCGAGAAGGAGATCGATCTCGCGACTCTCGTCCGGCTGACCCGGAAGATCGTTCCGTTCCAGAAAGGGGAATCGGGAGACATCCGGGTGCAGTGGCCGGGACAGAAGGATTTCATCGTTCTCGAACGGCGCGACTTCGAGCATTACTCGAGCATCGCCTACTCGTACCGGGCGATTCTGGCGGTGCAGCAGGACCTTCTGCTGGACTCTCCTCCCGTGCTGCCGTTGACTCACGAAGCGGTCGAGCACCTTCGATCGTGGCTCGACGTGGTGAGCCTCGCGGCACTGGGCAAGGCGGACCACCGGGCGCGAGAGCTGCAGCGACGGGAGATCACTCCGGAAATTCTCCGCGCAGGATGGTCGCCGGTGACTGATCTCGCGCGGGAGTTGGCTGGAGTTCTGAACGAACCGTCGAGAATGGAGATGGGAAAGCCGGACTTCGCACTGACCCACGCGCTGGTCCAGGAAAAACTGGCCTCCTTCGCCGCATACAACGACATCTCCCAACCTCTGTTCATGCGCAACCTGCAGGTCTACTTCGCCCGTTTCAACTGGCCGAAGGATCCGAAGGTGAGCGATGCGATCAAGATCGCGTTCAACGAGAGCATGATCGCGTTCGTGGCGGACGTGCTTCGCGATTCCGCGAACCGGGCGAAGGCGGAAGGGGAGCCGTTCATCCGGGTGAAGGACGTACATCAGACCCTGCAGCGGTTCGTCCCGTACCGGGTGAACGATTACGAAGACGTGATCTTCTTTCCGAATCTTCCGCTCCAAGACCGCGTGACGCTGGAGTCCTACGATACCGACTCGTTCCGCGACAGCGGACTTCACTGGCGCTACCTCGATGAAGCCATCGACCAGGCGGGGCCGACGATCGCGCGCGCGCCGGACCCGTTCGCGGCTGAGCTGATCACGGAAGGTGTCGCGCAGTTCGGGGTTCTGGTACTGAGGGTCGCGGGCTCGCTGGCGAAGGCGGAGAACGCCGATTCGCTCGCGCCTGAGCACATCGCGAAAGCGTTCAAGGTCATCCAGGAGAAGATCGACCGGAATGCGAAGGCTCCGCGCGTGAAATCGCCGGAGCCGCGGCTCGTGTCGAGTGAGTCGAAGACGCCACGGGCGAAGACTTTCTTCGTCGACGTCACGAAGTCTTCGGGAATCGAGTTCCAGCACCGGATGGCGGACTGGCTGAACCGCCTGATCCGCTCCTACCTCCAGAAGACCGAATCCACCGCGACCCTGACCGTTCCTCCGGCGTTCGGAGGGGGTGGAGTGGCGGCGGATGATCTCAACGGCGACGGTCGTGCAGACGTCCTCCTCGTCGGTGGTGCGGGGAACAAGTTGTACATCGCCAACGGTGACGGGACGTTCGACGACGTTACGGCGAAGACGCCTCTCGACTGGAAGCGTCCCGACAACACGTACGGCGAGCCGCGCCAGCCTGTGATCGCGGATTTCGATAATGATGGAAGACCCGACATCCTGATCGTCTACGCGAACGACGGCCACCGGGTCTACCGGAATCTCGGCAATCTGCGGTTCGAGGACGTCACCTCCGAGGCAGGTCTCGGTGGGAAAGGGCTGATTGCGGGTCCGGCGACGGTGTGTGACGTCAACAATGATGGCCTGCTCGACGTCTACATCGGGTACTTCGGCGACTACGTCAAAGGCGTTCTGCCGACACTCGACAGGCACGATCTGAACGCATCGCCGAACCGGCTGTTTCTCAACCAAGGGAATTTCCACTTCAAGGACGTCACGGAAGGAAGCGGCGCCGGACATAGCGGGTGGGCGCAGGCGATGTCTCACACCGACCTCGACGGAGACGGGTTGCAGGACCTGATCGTGGGAAACGATTTCGGTGTGAACGCGTACCTCCACAATCTCGGCAACGGGAAGTTCGAGGATGTGACGGATCGGATCGGAACGGGAAAGCCGTCGTTCGCGATGAACGTCGGAATCGCGGACCTGAACCGCGACGACGCTCCCGACATCTACATCTCGAACATCGTCACTCTGGTGAAAGACGAGAAGTACGTTCTTCCGAGCGACGAGACACCGATGAAGTTGAATCCGGAGAAGATGGCGCGGATGAGAGTGGTCGAGGCGAACGATCTGTTCCTCTCGGAAAGGAAGAAGAACGAACTGCCTCACTACGAATACTCCGACGCGGTGGACCGGGGTTTCGCGACGACGGGGTGGTCGTGGGGAGCGAGCTTTTTCGACTTCGATCTGGATGGCGACGACGATCTCTACTGCCTCAACGGAATGAACGAATACATGGTGTACGCGGAGACCCCTTATCCGACCGCGGTGTTCGATTCAGTGAAGGAGATCGTCCTGCCGGTCGATGCCCGCGAACCGAACGTCTTCTTCGTGAATGAGGGAGGCCGCCTGGAATATGCGTCCGAACGGAGCGGAGCCAACTACCTCGGGAACTCCCGGAGCGCCGCGTACGTCGACATCGACGATGACGGCGATCTCGACATGATCGTGAACAACTTCGAAGGCCCGGCGCTGGTGTACCGGAATCTCGCGGAACGATACGGCAATCACTGGCTGAAGGTGAAGCTGATCGGAAACCCACGGAAGGGATCGAACCGCGATGCGATCGGAGCGCGGCTGATCCTCACGGGCTCGAACGGTCTGCACGTCTGGCGCGAGATTCACGGAACAGAGGGGTATCTGACCGTCCAACCGCGCGAGCAGCACTTTGGAATGGGAAAGGACGAGAGGGCGGATCTCCAGATCATCTGGCCGAACGGTGAGCATCAGAGAGTCGAGGGACTCCGCGCCGATCGCAAATACACGTTCGAACAGAAGTAGGTTTCAGGTGGCCCGAGCGTCCCGCTCGGAACGGCGAGCGCAGCGAGCCTCGGTGGCGCGAGCGGTCCCGGTCGCATTCGCGAGAGGGGAGCGGATCCTCTGATCCCCCGCGAAGATCGTGTTCGGAGCGGATCGAGACGCTACCGGCCGCAGAACCGCGCAGAGGTGGTGCGAGCGGGACCGCTCGCACCACCTGCGTTTCGCGCCCGGCTTTCCTCGAGTACGGTTCGCGAGCAGTCAGCGGAGCAGCTCGAGCATCTTCGCCGGATCCGTGGTCGGGAGCCGGCAGGCGTGCCGGACGCAGACGTAAGCGGTCGCCTTTCCATCGAGAGGTTTCTGATCCCTGGTGAACGACGCAAGCCGGGCGAGTTGCGCAGCCCCGGCTCCTGAAGGTCTCAGAATCACGACGGCGTTCGGGAGATACCTGGTCCGCAAGGCCTGCAACATCGCCCTCGTGTCAGAGGCGTCGGGTTCTCCCGCGATCACGATCTCATACGAGGGGCCAAGCTGCATCTCGCTCGCGCGGAGCATCATGGCGTGACCGAGAGGGTCGCGCTGAATGGCCCCGGAGAATCGCGCCAGCGTCGCGGCAGACCTGGCACTCAGATCTTCCCGCCCGGTGATCGCAGCGAGGCGGAGGAGATTCAGCGCCATCACCGCGCTTCCCGAGGGGAGTGCCTCGTCGGAGTCGGATTCGAGCCTGATGGGGAGATCGGTATCTGTCGAAGTGGTGAAGAAGCGACCGTCGGGGCTCCCGAATTCGGCGGTAGCGACCTGGCTGAGATCGACGGCCTCCGTCAGGTAACGGAGGTCGAAATCAGTTTCGTAGAGCTCGAGGAGGCCCCAGACGGCGAACGCGTAGTCGTCGAGTTGCCCGTTGATACCGCTCTCCTTTCCGGTCCGCCGGTGGAGCAGTCTTCCTGACCGGGTCTTCATGGTGCGGAGAAGAGCATCAGCCGCACGCTCTGCTGCAATTCGGTCGTCCGGGTTGCCGTACGCACGTGCGGCCGTGGCGAGGGCGACGATCTGGAGACCGTTCCAGTCCGCGAGGATCGCATCGTCCACCGCAGGATGTGCGCGACGCTCGCGTGCCGCGAAGAGTCGCTCGCGCGAGGACGCGAGCCGGCGCTGAAAGTCGTTCTTCGAGAGGCGATGGTTTCCGGAGAGATCGGGAGGTGGATCTCGCCGGATCAGGATGCCGGGACCGCCGGCCGCTTCGCCGGTTTCGGGGTCGGCCAGCTGGTACGCGGAGAGGAAGAGCTTCGCATCGGCGCCGAGGAGCGTCACGATCTCGCGCTCGTTCCAGAGATAGAAGGCTCCCTCACGTCCGTCGCTGTCCGCATTTTCGGAAGCGCGAAAACTGCCGTCCGGAGCGGTGAGCCTGCGCTCGACGTAGCCGAGCAACTCCTCGGTCAGGCGCTGATACCGAGGCGCATGCGTGAGCTGCCACGCCTCGGTCGAGACGATGGCGAGAAGAGACTGATCCGCCAGCATCTTTTCGAAATGGGGCTCCCGCCAGCGCCGATCCATCGCATAGCGGTGAACTCCGAATCCGATCTGATCGTAGATGCCGCCGTCCCGGATTGCGTCGAGGGTCGTCTCCACCATGCGAAGTGCGCTCGGATTCGCGGCGAGTTTGGAGTGCGCGAGAAGGTACAGCAGACGAGGGGCGAGAGGGAATTTCGGCGAGGGGAGAAAACCGCCTTCGTCCTGATCGAAGCGATCTCGAAAAGCATCGTAAGCAGCGGAGAGGACATCTTTGGATGACGTGACAACCGGTGCTGGGTGCGACATCACACGGAGTGCCTGCCAGACGTGAGCCGCGGAAGTCTCGACTGCGTCGCTGCGGTCGATCCAGAGCGCCGAGACCCGGGGAACCAGCGATTGAAATCCCTGCTGCGAGCCCTGATCTGCTGGTGGGATGTAGGTTGCCGCGAAGAACGGAGTTTTCTCCGGCGTGAGGATCAGGTTCAAGGGCCAGCCGCCGCCGGCTCCGAGCAGGGCTGCGGCGTGCTGGTAGACAGCGTCGACGTCGGGCCGCTCTTCACGATCGACCAGAACCGGGATGAAGGTCGCGTTGATGAGCGCAGCCACCTTCGGATCGGAGAACGACTGCGATTCCATGACCTGACACCAGTGGCAGCTGGAATAACCGATCGACAGAAACACCGGCTTGTCTTCCGTGCGCGCGGTCGCGAACGCCTCGTCGCTCCACGGGTACCACTCGACGGGGTTGCATGCGTGAGCGAGCAGATAGGCGCTGCTCTCGCGAGCGAGTCGATTGGGAGAGGGGCATGGCGTCGCCGCAGCGTGCCGGCTCCGAGGAGCCGGGGCTCTTTCCTGCGCGAGAGCCGGAAAGGCAGTGGCGAAGAAGGTGAGCAGCACCGCAACAGGCGGCGAGATCCGAATGGGAGGTCCGAACATGGCTCGATCGACCCCGATGGTACTCGAGCCCGAGAATGAGTCAAGAAACTCGATTTGGATTGTCGGTCAGCTGCCGGCTTCGACACGGGTGTGGAAGTTCGAGCGCTGACGCCGTTCACGACGGATACGGACTGGGTCTGAACCCACATGTGCGGCGATTGCCTCCGTTCGCGGCCTCGCCGATGGGAGCGCAAAGTACAACGTCGGTCGCGCCGCACCAGATCGAGGGAACGGGCGAGATCGCGGAGACGTCGTACGTCGCCACCAGCGCATCGAACCGCTCGGCGAGGATCTCCCGCTGGCGACTCGCTCGGAACTGGCGCATTTCGAACGACAACAATCGTTCCTTCCCCGAAAAGTGAGAAGCGGATTTGACCGAACGGAAGTCGCTGGCGGGTGGCGGTTCGCGAAAGGGGGACGGGGATCGGGAATCCGATGAGAAGGGCCGGTCCGAAGAAAGATTGCAGTCTGGTGCGGAATGTACCTATATTGGCAATTACTAAACGACCTTTCACGAAGCATCCGTCGGTCCATTCCTGATCGTGCGTACGTGCGGACGCGCGCGCACGGACCTGGTTGAAGGAGGTGCGTCACCAGGCGAAACGACTGAATCTCGAGGAGAGGCTGTGAACGAGCCGACCAACTGTTGAGAATCGAAGGAGAAAGTAATGACTTTCCGAAAACCAGTGATCCTGACCTTCCTGGTACTGCTTTGCACCGTCGCCGTCGCAGGACAGACCGTTCCGCTCACGAACTGGCCCGCACCGGCGCGGTGGTCGCCTGCGGCTCAGTCGGGACAGCTCACCGCAATGGGAGATCTGAGTCTCGCGGTTCCATTTATCGCGGTGACGCCCTGCCGGGTGTACGACTCCCGAAGCACGTCGATGCTCTCGGCCGCCGTCGCGCGGACCATCAATGTGGACGGCGGACCCTGCACGGGAATTCCGGGCGCGGGTGTCGAGGCCTACTCGCTGAACATCACCGTGTTCGGGTCGACCGCCAGCGGAAGCTACGCGTTCCTGACCGCGTACCCGGCCGGAACGACACGTCCGACGGTGGCAACGCTGAACTTCCTGACCGGATCCCAGGTCGGGAATGCGGCGATCGTTCCGTCCGGTTCGGGCCAGGACATCACCATCTACTCCACGGCCGCCACACACGTGACTATCGATATCAACGGGTACTATTCCTACGTTTTGAACAACACGAATCAGATGGTGGTGCGCGCCGATCTGGGAAGCGGAGCAGCGATCGTCGGGTACAACTACAGTAATACCAACGGAAGCCACGGAGTTGGCGGCTTTGCAGGGGGCACGGGAGTTGTGTACGGGGTGCAGGGTGAGGTCGGTGGAAGCACTGCAGCCGGGTCTTCCGGCGTGCATGGTATCGCGGACACCTCATCCAACAGGACGTATGGCGTTTACGGCCAGAGCGGATCCACTGCGTCGAACGCTGCCGGGGTCCTTGGGATCGATGATTCCGGTGCGGCGGTTTCGACCGCCAGTTACATCTCTGCAGGAGTCCGTGGCGAGAGCCACTCGAGTGCCGGTCTACTCGGAGTTTCGAACTACATCGGAGTCGTCGGAGCCTACCGGGACGGAACCGGAGCGGGTATTTCCGAAGGCCGGCTGGGAAGCTTCGATACTGCGGTTTATGGATCTACTTCAGCCTCGGCCGACGGAACGCCCGCCGTCTTCGGATCCGCCACCTCAGCGACCGGGCGAACGTACGGGGTTTGGGCTTCGTCTTACAGCTCGACGCCTTATTCAGCCGGCGTGTATGGTCGCGGCGGTAACCTGACTCCTGCACTCGCCAACTTTAGCAATTCGGTCTTTGGCGTCCAGGGTCGAGCGGACGACGCGTCGCGATACGCGATCGGAGTGGCCGGAGAAGGAACCAGTGCAGGAGTCTACGGCTACCGGATCGCGACCTCCACTGGAGTAGAGGTGAGCGGTGCAGTGCTCGGATTTTCGGACACGGTCGGCCTGCATGTGTACGGAACGACGTCGTCGGCTGGAATCCAGGCGGTCGTCGAGCCGCATCCGAGCGATCCGGGCCTGGTGATCAAGACTTCTCCTCTCGAGGGAAACGAGCCGGGCACGTACTTCCGCGGCCGGGGACGAATCCAGGGGGGCTCTGCGGTCATCATGATGCCGCCGGACTTCCAGATGACCAGCGATCCGGAAGGGCTGAGCATGCAGATCACTCCAATCGGCGACTTCGCTCAGTTCGCGGTCGTCGAGATCGACCTGAATCACGCCCTGGTGAAGGGATCGAAGGACGTGGAGTTTTTCTATACCGTGAATGGCATTCGTCGCGGTTACGGGGATTTCCGTGCCGTTGCGCGTGAAGACGATTTCGTGCCCCGCTCTCCCGACGATCAGATGCTGGCCGGATACTCTTCGGAGATCAAACAGCGTCTGATTGCGAACGGAACGTACAACGCGGACGGAACGGTGAATCTGAATACTGCCGAACGGATGGGCTGGGCCCAGGCCTGGCGGGACCGGGAATCTGCCGCGAAGGCGGCCGCCGAAGCAGCGGCTGCCCAAGGGCAGCCACCGAGCGCCGCCGAGGTCGGAAGCCGGTCCGACCACTGACGAATTATTTCCATCGAATTCTCTCGGGAGTCGCCTTGGGCGGCTCCCATTTTTAATCTGAGTTCTCGACGATCGCTGCGCGTGACGATCGCTGCGACCGTTGTCCATTCGGCTTGTCCTAGTCACGGACGGAGTGACTCAATCTCGTGCCGACGCGTCGCGGAACGGTTGGGGAAAACCGTGGTTTGGACCGATCCGAAGATCACACTTCTCTTTCGATTCACATTTCTTCCGGTGCGTGACATGGATCACACCGTTGAACAGACGGAGGAGTACGATCTATACACTCGAGAAAACAGCGTCACCAAAGGGGCAGCCTCGCCGTCACGGCGACGGGGCGTACCCGGTGTAAGCATCGACTGACGTCAAGAAATAAGGAGAGGTTATGAAGATTCGTACCATGTTCTGTATCGTCCTGGTCTCGTTGGCGACCGTCATTTCAGCGCAGGAGATTCCGCTCGGCAATTGGGCGGCGCCGGCGACCTGGGGCCCATCGCACGCTGACGGCGAAAGGAGTGCACAGATCGCGATCAACGATGCCGTTCCGTTCTATCCCGTCCTCCCGTGCCGAGTCTACGATTCGCGAAGTGCGAGCATTCTGGCGGGCGGATCTTCGCGCACGATCGACGTCGACGGCAACGGCGCCTGCCCTGGAATACCCGCGAGCGGGGTGAAGGCATACTCTCTCAACATCACTGTCTTCGGATCGACGGCGAATGGAAGTTATGCGTTTCTGACTGCGTATCCGAGCGGTTCGACGCGGCCCACGGTCGCGACGCTCAACTTCCTCACCGGAGCACAGGTGGGAAACGCGGCGGTCGTTCCCACGGGCACCGGACAGGACATCGACATCTATTCGACCGCGACGACTCACTTCACGGTCGACATCAACGGATTCTATTCGACCGAGCTCCCAACGCTTTCACAGATGGCGGTTCGAGCCGATCTCGGAGGCGCGGCGGCCATCGTCGGGTACAACTTCAGCAACACCAACGGATCTCACGCTGTCGGTGGATACGCGGGGGGGACCGGAGCGGTCCATGGTGTTCAGGGTCAGATCGGAAGCGGAAGCAGCTCCGGAAGTTCCGGAGCCCACGGAATCTCCGAGCTCGTGAACGATACCGCTGCGGTCAGAGGCGACATCAACGGTCTATCGTTCGCCGATACGCTGGGGTTCGTCTATCCGGCTGCGGTGCTGGGACGAGGACGACGGGGTGTCGTCGGGATCGGGCAAAACAATGGCGCCGGATTGCTCGGTGCGATCGACAACGGAGCGGGCACCCTCGCTGCGTGGGGTGCTGTTGGCTATCACTCCGGTTCGGACTACGGGTTCTACACCCCGTACGCAGCATACGTCGGTGGCAACCTCGCCGTGGGCGGCACGCTTTCGAAAGCGGCCGGCTCGTTCAAAATCGATGACCCGATCGATCCAGCGAATCGCTACCTCTACCATTCGTTCGTCGAGTCTCCGGA
>CAVUKB010000005.1:1287500-1466178 GCA_963741955.1 uncultured Acidobacteriota bacterium | reverse complement strand
GTAGCGCATACGGGATTCGAACCCGTGTTACCGCCGTGAGAGGGCGGCGTCCTGGACCCCTAGACGAATGCGCCGGAAAGGGCTGCGCGGAGAGCCCGCGCGAGGGAAGCGGAGCTTAACTGCTCGGGCTCCGCAGTGTCAAGGCTCTCAACGGGAGGAGGCGCGGGGAGATTCCCCGGTTGCGAGAGGTGCTTCGGAATCTGCGAACGACCCTCGTGCCTGCTGGTCCGGCCGAGGCCGCGGTCGTGCGACGGAGCTTCGAGAGGTACGCCGCCGGAAAAACGATCGAGGATGTCGCGGTTGCGCTCAACGCCGACGCGATTCCCGCGGCACACGGTGGCCAATGGTGGATGCCGACCGTGCGAAAGAACCTCGGGAACACCTCGTACGTCCGGGCCCCCGCACGACACGGACCGAAGGAGGGCCGGTTCTACGCCGATCGGCGCGGACATGCGGGTGGTGCAAACTCCGGAGAGTTATCCCGTGACGTCGAGTCCGATTCATTCTCGACAGGGGCGAGTCTCCTTTCCGCGAAGGAAAGGAGACTCGGACTCCGGCAATTCTCACGGCGGGACGATTCCGGGCGTGATCACCGTGACGTGCTGCGCTTCATTGTTCGTCACACTCGCAAATGCCCAGTAGTGAAAACCTCCGTCGATGGGATCCAGCTGGACCCGTACCCGGGGCAGGTGGGTCCCCAACGGAGTTTCGATCGGCTGAAGACTCTGGAGTACGGGGAACGCCGTCCTTATGTCTGCGATGAACGACGCGCTCGGATGAATGGGCACCAACTTCTCGTCTGCAGGACCAGGTGGGAGCGTGAACTCGGTGTCGACCAACGGAACGGTCGAGCCTTCGAAGAACTGCGAACCCTCGTCGAAGATTCTGAGCCGGACCCTCTGTCCCGTGGAATAGTCCATGTCGTAGACCCTGATGGCCACCCTGAATCGTTCGTCGATCGGAAGATCGAGCAGGTTGATTTCTCCCGTCGAGGACTGAGGGTAGCGTACGACCGGCAGGGCTGTGCCCCAGGTCAGCGCTTGGCGCGAGAGGTCCTGGATCCGCAGAGAGAATGTCACCTTCGAGTCGTCGTAGACGTAAAGGAACATTCCGGCATTCGAGTCGGTTCCCGTACCGAGTGATTGTAGGAAGAACGCAGCATGCGGCGGTCGCTGCTCACCGCATCCCTCCGGCAATACGCAACCAGGCCCTCCCACATACGCGGGCATGTCCCCCGCATTGTACCCGGTCAAGTCAGTCACCCATTTCGATCCGTATCCACCTTCAAGGTATCGGTCGATGAAGACCGGAACCAGTACGCGATGCGGTGCGTCGTACTGCGCCAGGGCGCTTGCCGCTGAGAGGGCGAGGATGAATAGATGGACGATTACCTTCATTTGTGACCTCACGGACACTCATTGAATACGGCCACAGGCTCAGTCACACCGCCGGGTTCCGTGACCGTCGCACCACTGTAGGTTGCATTCATTGTCTGCAACATCGTGATCAATTGATTCCTGGTCGCTCCGGGATGGCGCTCCAGATAGCGTGCGATGATTCCCGTAACGTGAGGGGCCGCAAACGAGGTGCCGCTCGTGCACGTATCCGCGTAGCTGTCGCAAAGCGGCAACTCGCTTCGGTACCGAGACCACTGCACGTCAGTCGATGCGGCCTCAACGTATTGCGCAGGTGCGTACACTACCACGTTCGGACCGTAGTTAGATCCGATCGTCTCCCATCGTTGAGTGTACGCATTCCATTGTTGGTAACACACCAGCGCGTGTCCGTATCCTGATGCAAACCTCCGACGCCTATCACGCCCGCGGCATTAATCGGGCTGTACCAATAGGTGTTGTCGGCGAAGTTGCCAGCGGCCACTACCACTGGTATGTTGTACACGTTCACCACAGAGCTGATTTCCTGTGCGAGAGCCGTCTGATCTGGATTTCCATACACATAGGGTGTCGCTGAGCTAATGTTCACGACTGAGTGGCCAGGCACACGATTGCCGTCCAGGCGAGCGATCCAATCGAGGACCGCGGTCATACGCGCCGTAGTGTTGCTGTCATTAAAGGCACCCAGACAGTTCTCGGCGCGAGCGTCGACAATGGTGGCTCCCTTCGCCACTCCGAAATGATCACCAGCGGCGATCGAGGCGATCGCCGTCCCGTGTGCCGCGGCGGCATCGAAGTGTCCGATTTCCCAGCACTGGTCGCCCAATCCGAGGTTCTTGCCTGCGAGGTAGGCGGCGAGCGCGGCAGCGGCAGGGTCGTCGTATCGGCCGCTGAATTCGGCCTGATGCGTGAGGACTCCGGTATCTACGATGTAGATCCGGATTCCACTTCCCGTTCCGCACCACGTGTACTGGTCATCCAATCGCGGGGCGGAGGAATCATCAGCCGGCAACGGTTACCGGGGCCCTCTCTCCCCGCGGAACACCTTCACCTGAGGTGTCAACTCTTGCTACTTCGCGGTGAGTGAGTGTTAGTCCTGCATCTTCGTCGACAATTCACACGTGGTCGTTGATCCGGGCGCTCGCTGCGAACGGGATCGTCGTGCTCGTATTCGCGTGAACCGGGGTTCAACGCGACGAGGTACACGATGGCAAGTCCCGCATTCTCGCGTGATTCTCGGCAGGGACCGGGACATTCATCGGATCGGTCGCGATCCCGCCCGGACCTCTTGTTTGCCGCCTGCGGCGCGGAATAGGCGCGTTCGGCAGTGGGAGGATTCTGTGCTGGCGGGTGGGGGGCCGTACGCCTGCGCTAAGGTGGTGTGCTCGCGGGTCGGACGTCCATGTCCGTGCTGCTTGGTTGTGCTGTCTTCCTCGTTCTGTTCATCGCGATGTGCATTCCGCTGGCCGATTACCTGAGCCGCGGCACGCGGACCTTGCAGCACCCGGGAGCATCCCCCGTCCTTTATCGTCGCTCTTGCGACTCGATGAATCGCCCGGTCGTGCCGCGTTTCGTCCAGCCGCCCGTCTTCGGGGTTGTAGGTCTGCGAACGATCGGGCACTGTACCGTTGCGGTGACCGTCACCGCTTGGGGGATTCGAGGGGAGGCGGCTCCGCCGCGGCTCACGCCCGGCCGAAGAGGGCGAGGACCTTCTGCCAGATGCCGCGGAATCCGCCTTCGCTCGAAGGGACCGGCGTCGTTCCCGGCATGGTCGAGACGGGGCGCTGGACTCCCCCTGCCGTGGTGGTGAGCGGCACCGCCGGCGCGCTCGGCGCGGGCGGAATGACGACGGCGGGGGCCGGCAGAACCGTCTTCACCTCTTCGATTCTCGCGGCGCTCACGCCGAGCAGATCGGCCGCCCTCGAGGCGAGGAATGCCGCGTCGTCCGCACTCGCCGGCTCGACCGCGGCTCCATCCTTGGTGACGTCCATCAGACGCGAGGCGAGCCGGGCGACTTTTTCCACGTTGGTGTCGACGATGGTGAAGCCCTGCAATGCGTCCGGGAGCGTCGGTACGATCCTGAAGACTCCGGTGAATCCCGCGATGTCGAACACCTGCTTCACGTGATCGTTCATCGCGCAGAGGACGAGCTGTCCTTCACTCCCGGTCAGCTTCTTCGCCAGCATCAGGAGGACCCGCAATCCGGCGCTGGCGATGTAATCGATGCCGGCCATGTCGACGACGAAGAATTTGTCGCCTCCATTCACGTAGGTGAGGACCTTCTCTTCGAATTCGTGCTGGGTGCGCGTGTCGAGATGTCCGACCGGCCCCAGGATGACCACTTCACCCTGTCTGTTCTCTTGGATCTGCATGGGCTCCCCGGTTATGCGAGCTGGAATTTCGTCTTCAGCCGGCCGAACGTGACTTCGTCTCCGTTGTGGATCTCGACGGGAACGCCCGGCTGGAGACGGGTGCCATTGACGAACGTGCCGTTGCTGGTGCCGACTTCTTCCACGATCAGGAACTTCCCGTCGCTTCGGGTGATCTTCGCATGGCGGCGGCTGATGCTCCGATCGGTGTCGGCCTCGCCGAGGTCGATCACCGGCCGGATGCCGGTCGACGGATCGAAACGGCCCACCGTCGTCGCCTCGGTGGACGAGAGGTCGAAGCTGGCACCCGCGTCGGTGACGATCCTTCCGGGAGCCGGTCCCTGCGGCGCGGCAGCGTGCGCGACCGGCGCGCTGGCAGAGGCCTGACGGAGCCGGTGGGAGAGACTGCGAAGCATCCGGATGGCGATCTCCGGATTCTGGCGGATCATCTGGTCGAAGAGATTCCGGTCGATCCGGAGAAGCTTGCAGGCCGCCTTCGCACGCGCGGACGAGCTTCTCGGCATGTCTTCGAGAATGGCCATCTCGCCGAAGAAATCGCCCCGCTCGAGAGTGGTGACGACCGTCGTTCCTGCCACGATCTCCACCTGACCTTCCTCGATGATGAACATTTCTTCTCCGGTGTCCCCGCTCTTGAAGACGAAGTCACCGGGATTGAACTGAACGAAATAGCTCGCCGCTTTCGGCGAGGCGCTCTCGGAAGAACTCTTGGTGTCGCGAGAAATGGCCTGCACCATGTTCGTACCCTTCCTGTCGAGGGAGCTGCGTCCCGGAAATCCGGGGTTCAATCATGAGACGGACGGACAGCTGTTCTTTCCGGTCGAGGTTATCGGAACGACCGGAACAATTCAATTGAACTTTGAGTCAGTTTCACCATTTCTGATTGTCGGATCGAGCCCATTCGTTTCACATTGCAGAGGGAGCGTCGTGCGCCGTACGGCGGCGATCGAGCGGAACACTTTCGCCGTCCTGCAGCGGTCCGAACGCGATCATGGTCAGATCGTCGCTCTGCGGCGCGTCTCCTGCGAAATTGCGCACTGCGGTGAGCACCGCCTCGCCGACCGCTCCGGGCGAGCCGGGCGCGCTGATGATGACCTGGTAGAACCGATCCATCCCGAATTCTTCCTTCTTCTCGTTCATCGCCTCGGTCACCCCATCGGTGTAGGCGATCACGACGTCGCCGCCATTCAGGCGGAACTTCGCATTGTCGAACCTGGTCTCTTCCATCACGCCGAGCGGCATGTTCCGGGGAACCTCGAGCGTGGAGAGCTCGCCTTTCGCGCTGCGGAGGAGGGGCGCGCCGTGCCCGGCGTTGACGACCTCCAGATCGCCGGTTCGTGGATCGAGCACGAGGAAGAGGAGCGTGACGAACATCCCTTCTTCGATGTCGCGGGCGATGTTCGCGTTGACCTTCCGGATGATCTCCGACGGCTCGGTGTGGCTCGCAGCCATGTAGCGGACGTCGCTGGAGAGCTTGGCCATGTAGAGCGCGCCGGAGACTCCCTTCCCGGAAACGTCGCCGACGGCGACGGCCATGCGGCCGTCGGGGAGATCGACGAAGTCGTAGTAGTCGCCTCCGACTTCGAGTGCCGCTTCGTATTCGTCCCAGAACTCCCATCCCGGCATCTGCGGAGGGTCGGTGGGGAGAAAGCGGGCCTGGATCTTCCGGGCCAGAGCGAGATCCTGCTGCATCAGTTCCTGGCTGACCAGCTGGCTGTGGAAGCGGGCGTTCGCAATCGCGAGTCCCGCCTGGCCGGCGATGCCGACCAGCAGAGCCATGTCGTCTTTCGCGAACGGCTTGCGCGGATTCGATCCATCGAGGTGGATCACGCCGAGGACTTTCTCGTTGGCCATGATCGGCGCGCAGAGGACGGATCGGATCTCGAGCTTGTGCACCGTCTCGGAACCGGCGAAGCGCTCGTCGCTCATCGCGTCGACGCTGAGAATTCCGCGTTTGTTGTCGATCACGTCCCAGACCAGGGTGCGGCTGACGGCGATCTCGGGACGATCACCTTCTCTCGTCCTCGCCGCTTTCGGAAGGAGCTGTTCGTCCGATTCGTCGAGCAGGAGGATGAATCCGCGCTCGACCTGCGGAAAGACCGAGAGGAGCTTCTCCAGGATCATGTCGAATAGCGCTTCCTCCCGCAGCATCTGCCCCAGCGCGGAGCCGACGTCGTAGATCACCTGCAGCCGCTGGGACATCGCCTTCAGGGAGGCTTCCGACGCGTCTTTGGCCGAGAAGAGCATCTCCGCGGCGCCTCCCGCGGAGACGGACTGGACCACGGCGGCCTGCTCGCCTTCGCTGAAATGGACCGCCAGCTGTTTCTTCTGCGGGTCGGCGAAAAGCACCTGAGTGGAGGCGAGAGAGAAGACGTCACCATCCTGGAGGAGGACACCGTCGTGGACGGCTTTGCCGTTCAGCAGAGTACCGTTCGCGCTTCGAAGATCGGTGAGCACCCATCCTTCGGGAGTGGGCGCGATGCTGGCGTGACGACGGGAGATTCCGGGATCGTCGAGCGAGATGTCGGCCATGGTCCCACGACCGAGGACGATCGCCTGCGCGAGAGGAATCTTCTTCCCGGTGGAAAGGCCGCTCTTGACGTGAAGTTCGGGCATGGTCGTTTATCTGAGATCTCGAGTCTCGAAATTCGAATTTCGAATCTGAAGGCTGACGGTCATGTGGTGCACTCTCTGATCCGACGGTGCAACGCGAAGCCGAGTTTCGTCCTCCAGATCCGGAATTCGAGATCAGTCCAGATTCTTGCTCATGAACAGATGGTTCTGATCGTTGCGTCGCTCGTAATGCATCTCGTCCATCAACTGCTTGACGATGAAGATCCCGAGCCCTCCAATCTTACGCTCTTCGATTCCGAGCGAGACGTCGGGGTCCTCCTGTTCGAGGACATTGAACTCGTGTCCGTCGTCGACGATCTCGAGATCGAGCCGTCCACCGGTGAGGCGCACCTCGAGGGTGATGGTGTGCCGCTCCTCGTCGTCGTAGCCGTACTTGATGATGTTCGACACCAGCTCGTCGAGAGCGAGGTTCAGGGAGGAGAGGACCTTCACCGGGATCTCGTGATCGAGAGCGAACGTCTCGAACCGCTCCATCAGCTCCGCGAGGCCGTCACTGCTGTTCTCGACCTGGATCGACTCTTCGTGGACGCTCTCACGGCGGAGCCGTGACTCGTTCTGGCGTCCGAGCATGGCGTGGAGATTCTCTGCGATGTCGTCGGCGGTGAGCTCCTCGAGAGTCATGGCGGCGAGCGCGACCACGGTCTGCGCCAGGTGCATCGGATCGCGGCGCTCCTCTTCCGGCAGCGAGAGGTTGAACTTCTCGAGGTTGCGGATCGCTTCTACGGTCAGCCCCATCACCAGCCGCAAGGCATCCTGCGAGAGGGGAGGGTTGCCGCGGTAGTTCTCGAGCCGGCCCCCGGTGCGGTAATCGGGATAATTCTCCAGGCCGAAGAAGAGGAGCGCGAGGTCGGCGCGGAAACGACCGAAGACGCTGACCAGCCCGGCGTAGTCGGCGATGATCTCGTCGATGAGGTTGTTGCGCATCGAGCCGAGGAGGCGCCACGTGAAGTAGTGTGTCGCTTCGTGCTCGCGGCGGATCCGCATCGACATCTCCAGCCACTCCGTCTCCGGGATTCCGGCCATTCCGGCGGAGACTCCGCTGTAGGGTCCGGAGCTGAGAATGATGAAACGGTCCTGGTAGAGGTGCTTCAATGGAACCAGTTTCTGGAACTCCTTCGACCAGTCGGATTCTTCAGCGGTGGGATTCGCGCGCACCCAGCTTCGCCGGTAGGTGTGGATCCGGTCCCAGTTGTTCAGCCCCGTGACGATGCACGCACCCATCGAAGGGGGGACTGCGGCGGGCTCGTTCCGTTCGGAGAAGACGCGGACCAGGCTCTCGAAGTCGTCCCGTTCCCGCGCGATCAGCATCGGAACTCTTCCGGCCATGGTGGGATGAATCACCAGCTGCACGCCGTCCGGATCCTTCAGCGAGAGCCGGGGCGCTTCTCCGGGAAGAGGGAAAACGCCGCGCCGGGTCGCGGCACGGTAATCGTCGGTCTGGCTGATTCCCTCCTGAATGGGGAAGAGGAGCTGCACCAGGCGTTTGCTCAACGCGGGGATCGTCCCGAGTTTCTCGGCATCCTGCGAGTATCCGAGCCAGCTCTCGACGTGCATCTCGTCCGCGACCGGCAGTTGCGGAAGAGAGTTGAACTGGGAAGGCTGAAAGACGTTCGCGTTGTACGCGAGCAGCTCCTCCAGCACGGAGCCGGCGGCGCCGTGCCGTTCGAGGATCGCCGCCCGGCGACTCGAAATCTCCTGGTCGGTCATTGCGGATCTCCTGCGGGCGATCGCGAGCGTTTACGCGCTCAGGCAATCTGGCGTTTTGCGAGCTGGGCGAAGAGTCCGTCGAGTCGCATCAGCTCGTCGTAGCTTCCGGTTTCCTTCAGCACTCCCTGGTCGAGTACGCAGATCCGATCGGCGTCGACGATGGTGCTGAGCCTGTGCGCGATGACGATGCGCGTGGCCTGAAGTTTGTTCATGCTCTGGGTCACGATGGCCTGAGTGCGGTTGTCGAGCGCGCTGGTCGCCTCGTCGAGGAAGAGAATTCTCGGACGATGGACGATCGATCGTGCGATGAGCAGCCGCTGCTTCTGTCCACCCGAGAACCCGCCGCCTCCCTCCGCCACGTAAGTGTGCATTCCCATCGGCATCTCTTTGATGTCGTCGGCAAGGCCTGCGGCTTCCGCAGCAGCCCACGCATCTTCGATGGTGAGTGAGCTCGTGCCGATGATGTTGCGGAAGATGTCGGTCGGCAGAACGCGACTGGTCTGCAGGACCACTCCGAGCTGCTGCCGCACCTCACGGAGGTCGAGGGTGTTGAGGTCCTGACCGTCGTAGTAGACGGTACCTTTCTGCGGGGTCTCGAATCCGAGCATCAGCCGCATCATGGTCGACTTGCCGGATCCCGAGCCGCCGACGAATGCGACGAACTCACCCGGATTGATCTTCAGCGACACGTCTTTGAGGATCCACGGCGAATCCTCGGCGTACTTGAAGTGGATGTGCGAGAGCTCGATCTCGCCGGAGAGTTTTCCGGGATAGGCCTTGCTCTCGTCCGTCTCGGGTACTTCGGTCAGGATCGGCCTGAAGCGCTCGTAGACCGGCACGATGCCGAGCAGATGCATCGAGGCGCCGGCGAGCGCCTGCATCGCGGCGAGGAACAGCCCGTACGCCGCGGTGAACGCGATGAAATCACCGGTCGTCATGCTCACCTTCTTGCTGGACTGGAGAGCGACCAGGGTGAAGAAGATGGCCATGTTGGAAAGGATGGGGAACGAAGAGTTGAAGACAGAGCCCCAGTTCTGGATGCTCGACATCGAGAAGTTGATTTTCCGCTGAGACGCGAAATCACGAGCCCAGACGCGGAACGCGTGGTTCTCGGCACCGCTGACCCGGAGCTTGGCGACACCGCTGATGAGCTGGAGCACCATGCCGGTGATCTTCCCGTTGAGCTTCATGGCGTCCCGCTGATAGCGGAGCTGCATGTAGTTCATGGTGGTGGTCGCGCTGACGAAGACGAAGGTCAGGCCCATGGCGAGCAGCGCCATCTGGACGCTGTATTTGAACATCAGGAAGATGTAGAAGACCGACGAGACGGCGCCGAGGATCGCCGCGACGCCAGCGCCGGCGAGAAGATCGCGGATGGTGTTGACGCCCGCAGCGCGGTCGGCGAGGTCGCCGGATTCGTATTTCCGGAAGAACGTCGCAGGGAGGTTGAGGAGCCGGTCCCACAGCGCGG
Organism: uncultured Acidobacteriota bacterium; assembly: GCA_963741955.1. Classification (GTDB taxonomy): domain Bacteria; phylum Acidobacteriota; class Thermoanaerobaculia; order Gp7-AA8; family Gp7-AA8; genus CAVUKB01. The sequence continues at coordinate 1,456,585 of CAVUKB010000005.1, read as the reverse complement.
CCTGGATGGAGTAGTCCATCTTTCCCTGGAGCCGGATCACGGAGATACTCTGCACGATCTTGAACGCGGACTGAGCGAGGGCGGCGACGAAGAGTGCGAGAACGAACTGGGTGAGCAGGGTCCGGTCGGCCTGGGGAATGGCGCTGTCGAAGATCTGGCCGGTCGCATACGGTGCGAGCATGCCCAGCATGCCGAGCGTGACGCCCATCGCCAGGAGCATCCAGAGGTCGCTCTTCACTCCGTAGGCGCCGAACTTGATCAGATCCCAGACGTTCATCGGCCCGTCCGGATAGGGGCGGTAGAACGTGAGCCCGAACGGGCTGAGCTTCGCCGCGACGGCGTCGTTCACCGCCATCTTCGTCCCTTCGGTCGTGTCGAACAACGTGTAGGAACGAGGTCCGTTCGGAATCAGAGCGACCGGGTTCTTCGACTCCTGCCAGAAGCAGAAGAGCGGACCCATGTCGCGGTTGTACCAGTCGTCGCGGAGCGCGACGGGGCGGGAGCGGAAGCGTGACGCCTTCGCGATCTCCGCCACCCGTTCCTCGAGGTTCGCCTTCTCGCGCGGGGCGGGATGGCGCTTGATGTTGATGCCCAGGTGATCGCCGACTTTCCGGATCGCTTGGAAGATCGCGTCCTGGACGTCGGCGCCGGCGACCTCCTTCTCTTCCTCTTTCTTTCTGGAGAGGACGGAAGCGAGATCCGCGTACGCGGCACGCCGGGCCTCGTCGGAGTACTCGGCTTTCGACTTGAGGCGGTTGAACTCATCGACGGTGGCGAGCTTCTTGTTGATGAACTCGCACTGGCAGAGCGCTTCGTGGAACAGATCGAGGCCCCACCAGACGGAGGGGTCGGCGACCACGTTCTCGAGAGGGAGGGCTTCGATGCTGGTGGAGGTCTCGGATGCATTCGATGCCTCGACCCAGGTGTCGACGGTCAGTGGAAACAGGACGTTGGCTCCGCTGAAGATCAGCGCTTCCATCCCGATGAAGAGAAGGTCGCCTTCGGTGACCTTCAGCCAGACCGCCCCCTTGTTCGAACGCCCCTTCTGGGTGTTCTCGAGAGAGACCCGCTGTCCTTCGCTGAGATTCACGTCGACCAGCGGGCCGGGAATGATGTCTCGGGTGAGGCTTCGGGAGAGATTGATCACCCACAGATCGAGAAGAGCCGAGAGCTCGGGGACGTATTCGTCGCTCTTCGCGAGCTGCTGGAGACGAACCAGGCTGATCTTCCGCAGACGCGTGCCGATGCGACCGACGGCGAGAAAGCCGGACCCCATCCCGTAGCGGGCGAGGTCCATTCCGAACATCATCTCGCCGGCATCGACGCTGACGAAGTGGGAGCGTGCGCCGGTGGGCTCCCCGTCATGGACGCTGACGGTGAAGACTTCGACTTTTCCGTCCTCGACGAACCAGGCGTGCTCCTTGTCGTCGAGGAGGAACGGCTCCTTCCCGCTGGGGAGGACGAGCTCTCCTTCGTCCATCAGACGAAGAACGAGCGGTTTGATTTCGGTGCCGATGCTCGCGGCGCTGGACATGGCATCACTCCTTGATCAGACGTGCGTAAGGTCCCTGTTCATCCTGTTTGAGCTCGTCGTGCGTTCCGCGCTGGACCATCTTTCCGCGATGGAGCACCACGAGCTCGTCCGCGTCGCGGATGGTGCTGAGCCGGTGCGCGACGATGATGCAGGTACAGCCTCTCCGGCGGAGGTGATCGTCGATGGAGACTTCGGTGTTCGGATCGAGCGCGCTGGTCGCCTCGTCGAGGATGAGGATGGTCGGGTTGCCGACCAGGGCTCGCGCGATCTCCATGCGCTGCCGCTGTCCGCCGCTGAAGTTGTTGCCGCCTTCGTCGATCAGCGACTGGTATGCGCCGTCACGGGTCTCGATGACTTCGGCGATCGCGGCGTCCTTGGCAGCGGTGGTGACGTTCACGTCGGGGATGGTCGAATCCCACATGGAGATGTTGTCGCGGATCGATCCGCTGAAGAGGAAGATGTCCTGATCGACCGCGCCGAGGGAGTTCGCGATGAGCTTCGGCGCGAGCTGAGTCCGCGGAATGCCGTCGAACAGGATGTCGCCGGACCACGGCTCGTACAGTCCGGCGATCAGTTTCGAGATGGTCGACTTCCCGCTTCCGGATCCGCCGACGAACGCGACGCGCTGCCCCGGCTTGATCTTCAGGTTGAAGTTCTCGATCAGCGGTTTCTCGAGAGGGTTGTATCCGAACGTCACGTTCCGGAGCTCGATCTCGCCGGAGAGCTTGAGCATCTTTCTCTGGCTCTCGTCTTCCACCTCACGGGCGTACATGTTGTCCTGCGGGTAGCTGAGGACGTCGTCGAGGCGGTTCATGTCGGCCTGCAGCTCCTGCAGATCGGCGCCGAACCGGACCAGGGTGTTCAAGGGGCGGACGAAGAACGCGGCGAGAGTCTGATACGCGACGAGCATACCGACTGTCATCTCGCCATGAATGACTTTCAACCCGCCCATCATCAGGATTGCGCCGGTGATCATGGTGTTCACCAGCACCGGAACGGATCCCATGTATTCGGTCAGCTTGGCCAGCTCCTGTTCCGCGCTCATCGCCTTGGCCTGATAGCCGGACCAGCGTGCGAAGAACTCCGGCTCGGATCCGGTGGCTTTCAGGGTCTCGATCATCTGCAGGCCGCCCATCGAGGTTCCGATCAGCTTTCCCTGGTCCTGCATCAGTTTGCGGCTGGCGTCGGTGCGTCTCTTCGCGGCGAGCTTCACCGCGAGGATGTTCGCGGTCGACAGGAAGATCACCACCAGGGTGAGCTTCACGTCGTAGAGGAACATCAGGATCGCGTAGAAGACGATCAGCACCGTGTTCAGAAGAGTAGTGGCGAGGCGGCCGGAGATCAGCGCCGCGACCTTGTCGTTGATCAGAACGCGCGAGCCGATCTCTCCCGCGAACCGCTGCGAGAAGTACGACACCGGCAACCTGAGGATGTGGTTGAAGAACTCCGTCGACGTGGTGAGCGAGAGCTTCGTCTCCATCCTCAGGAGGAAGTACTCCTGGAGATAGGTGAGGGCGATCATCACCACCGCAGTCAGGCCCATGGCCAGCAGCAACGGCCGGATGATGTATTCGCGCGCCCCGACGAGGTACTCGTCGACGAAGACCCTGGCGAAGGTCGGAACCACCAGTCCGGGGACGACCAGAAAAAGACCGCAGAGGACGATGTACAGGAGCGCGCGCTCGTTGCCCTTGAGGCGCTTGTAGAGCGCCGCACTCATGCTCTCCTTCTGTCCCCCCTTCTGAAAATTCTCTCCCGCTTCGAAGGTGAGAGCGACGCCGGAGAAGGACTCGTCGAGCTCCTCCATGGTCACCATACGCGGACCCATGGCCGGATCGTTCAGGCAGGCCTTCCCCCCCTTGAATCCCTCCAGCACCAGAAAGTGGTTGAAGTTCCAGAAAAGAATCGCCGGATACTTCACGTCGAACAGATTCTCGACGTCGTACTTCACTCCTTTTGCGTTCAGCCCGTACTTACGGGCGGCCTTGAGCACATTGCTCGCTTTGGAGCCGTCGCGTGAGACGCCGGCCTCGATGCGAAGCTCTTCGAGTGGAACGTTCCGTCCGAAGTACCCCAGCACGATGGAGAGCGCCGCAGCTCCGCATTCGACCGCTTCCATCTGGATCACCGTCGGAGTCTTGACCCGGCGATGCTTCGGGCGCTTCGCTTTGAGCTCCTTTTTCTCTTCTTCAGCCACGGTTCACCTTCCCGGTCACATTCCCGCTGCCGACTTGAAGATCGGCAGGATGTAAGAGATGGGTTTCTTTTCGGCCACGACGACCGTGCCCACACAGAGGGTTCCGGTGGCCACCTTCACCGGCGGCCCGAGTGACGACGACCACTTGAATCCGCTCGGAGTGTTCTTATCCGGAGTGAGCCTGACTTTCACCTCGATCGGAGCTCCCTGCCCGGCCAGCTGCTGGACGAGAGAATCATTGCGGAGCACCTTCTGCAGCCCGTCCGGGGTGACCGGAAAATCGGAGACGCCGGTCACCCTTCCGATCATGAAGCCGAACTCTTCGGCCTTGACCGTCGAAGGTGAGATGCGCGCTTCCATTCCGGGCTTGATCTTTTTCCCCTCCGCCGCCGGGACGTAGAGAACGACGTCGATCGGCGCCCGCGGCGGCTCGAGTGTGAAGACTCGCATGCCGGGAGCGATCAACTCGCCGACGCCGGTGCCCACTTCCAGGACGCGACCGGAATAAGGAGAGGTGATGCGCGAGGCGTTGACCATCTGCATCTCCATCTCGCCGATCTGCCGTCGGAGCTGATCGATCTGAGTGGCGCGGCTCGCGGCCTGACGCCGGAGGCTGGCCAGCTGCTCCATGGTCGCCATCAGGTCGCTCTTGGTCAGCAGCCCTCGCGAGACGAGTGTGGTCTGGGCCTTGATCTTCTCCTCGAGCGAACTTTCCAGACCGGTCGTCGAGAGCGTGTCGTTCTGGCGGACCAGATCGGCCAGAAGCGCCTTCTGGTTGTCGATCTTCAGCTTGTAGTCGTCCTGAGCGATATCCGCGACGACCATTCCGGCCTCGACGTTCTCGCCCGGAGCGACGTAGAGCTTGGTGATCCGTCCCTGAGTGTCGGAGGTGACCTGAAGCACCGAGCCGCCACGGAGAAGAATTCCCTGACCCCCGACCTTGGTCCCGATCGTTCCGTAGAAACTCCAGACGATGACCAGGGCGATGACCACGCCGAGTGCCGAGAGCGCAAGCCATCCGGCGGGAGAGGTCACCTCCATCAGCACGTCGAGACGCTCGGGGGAGGAGAGTTTTTCCAGTGCTGCTTTTCGAAAGATCTTGTCGGCCTTCGCCATGGCACTGACTCCTTTGTCGCGGAGCGGAACGCCTGTTTCCGATCCGTGGTTCTGTTTCTTCTTCAGGGCACCGGAGGCTGCTCGATGCCTCCGGGCACGATCATCAGTTGTCCCTGCGAGCCGGTGGTCACGAGTGTCCCGGTCTCGTACCGCAGCTGCATGAGAAGAGAGGCGTAGCCGAGCTTCGCAGCGACCAGCGACTGCTTCGCCGTGGTGAGCTGCTGCTCGGTGAAGATGGCGTCGATGAGTGTTCCTTCACCGACTTTCAGCTTCTCGATTTGTCCGTCTACTGTTCTCTGATAGTACTCCACGGTGCTCTGATTCGTGCGCACTGATTCGGCTGCTCTCGCCAGTGCACCCCAGAGCTCGACCACGCGTGCGGAGACCACGCGCCTGGTATCGGTGGCGATCACATCGCTCTGGTTTTCAGTCGCGACCGCCTGAACCAGACGGCCGCGCCAGACGTTGTTCTGGAAGGGCGTCTCGAAGTTGAGCGTCAGATATGCGGTCGGACCGATCCAGTTTCCGAAGAGCGCATGGCGGAGACCGCGCCACGCGTCGTAGTTCGCGTCGTTCCCGGTATAGCCGACGAAGAGCGTCAGGTCGGTCTGCGGTTTGAGGTTTTTCCTCGCGGCCTCCCGAAGGAGCGCAGCTGCTTCCTTCCGGTCGATGGCGGCCTGAACGTCTCCGCGATTTCCGATCGCCATGTCGATCAGACTCCGGACCGGAACGCTCTGAAACAGCGCAGGATCGGGGACGGGAGGGAAATCGCCGGTCGCCACCGGCGCCTGGTCGATCGTATCGATCTCCATGCCGGTAGTGCGGGCGAGCGCGACCCGCGCGTCGCTGACGGCCTTACGTGCGCCGGCGAGAGAAGACTCTGCGCCTGCGACCCGCGCCCGGACCTGATTCATGTCTGCCCGCGGGAATTCGTATGCGTCGACGAGCGCCTGCCCGAGATCGAGCACGTTCCGGTAACGGTCCGCAGTGGAGCTGGCGATCTGCAGATTCTGCTCGGCGGCGAGGAGATTCCAGTACGCGAGGACCGAGTTCAGCGTCGAAGCGGAAGCAGTCTGCCTCCAGTCGTTGACACTCGCCTTGTAGTTGATCTTCGCCGCCTGTTCGTAGACGTCGGCGACCGCCATGCCGTAGCCCCGGGCGAGAGGGGCGGTGAGCTCGAACCCTGCCGCGGCCTGATACTTCGTCGGTCCCCCTCCACCGTAGTTCGGATCCTTCGGTTTGCCGACGAAGTTCTTCTCGATGCTCTGGACCGCGAAACGGGGAGTGACGGTCACGCCGTTGCGCATCGGGACGCGATATCCGATCGCGGCGAGGAAAGAGATCTGCTCCTCGATGTTCGGCGCGGTGCCGAGTCTGCGGAGCTGTTCGCGGAAACTCGACGCCGACTGATCGAGCAGCGCGATGATCTCCTCGATCTTCTGCCGCGAGATCTCCACGCCCATCTTCTTCAGCCGTTCGAGCTCTGCTTCGAGGCCGGGATTGTTCTGTGCGCCGATCAGTGTGTCGAGCGCTTCGTCGATATAGACCGTCTGGTCCGCGGTCGGCGGGGTGCACTGCACGATGATCTGCTGCCCGTTACTCGGGTCGGTGATCACCAGCTGCGTACCCTCGGTGAGGACTCCCTCCTTGCAGGGGATGGTCGCCGTCTCGTTCGGCTTCTCGTCGAGATTCGCCTGGAGATCGTCGGCGACGCGTTGAAAGATCGTGGCGAGCGAGTTGTAGAGCTCGCGTCTGCCGAGCTGCTGATTGAATGTTCGCGGGATCAGCTCGCCGCGGAGGTATTCCGCATCGCCGTCGAGGAGGAGCGCGTGATCGAAGATCCCACTGGTTTCCTGCAGCACTCCCCGCTCGTACTTCTTGTTCTCCTCGGCGGTCTGGAGTCCCGGGTCCTTGCGCAGAGTGAGAAGGATGGCGTCGTTCAACCCGAGCTGCGGTGACGACGCAAAGACAGGATCGGGGGGTACGGGAGGAGGAGTCTGGTCCGTCTCCGCATACAGCGGGAGCACGGCCAGCGCGAGGGTCAGGACTGCAGTCAGAGTGCGGCTCATCGGCTCACCCGTCGCCCCGCCCTCACCTGGATCCTCCCGCCAGAGGCGGGAGCTGATAGAAGTTTTCTTCGAAGACCCGGTTCACGTCTCCGGTCGTGTCGACGATGGTTCCGGTGTCGTACCGGAGCCGCGTAAGGAGCGAAGCGTAGGTGTAACGCGCGTCGACCAGGCCGACCATCGCGCTGATGAGCTGCTGCTCGGTGAAGACGACATTGACCAGGGTGGAAGTCCCGAGACGAAGCTTTTCGAGCTCCGAATCGACCGACTGATGGTAGTAACCAACCGCGCGCTCCGACTGGTCGAGCTGCGTGGCGGCTTCTTTCAGCGAGGCCACCGTCGCGACGACGTCAGCCTTGATCAAGCGGCGGAGATTGGTCGAGGAGATGTCCTTCTGGTTGTAGAGCGCCTGCTGCTGGGCGTAGCGGCCCTTCCAGAGATTGTTCCCGATCGGTCGCTCGAACGATGCCGCCAGTGACGTGCTCGGGCCGGTCCACTGGCTCACCGTTCCGGCGAATCCGCGGCCGAAGCTTCCAGTCTCTCTCACCCCGGAGTAGTAGAGCTTTCCGGTGAGGTCGAACTTCGGACGGAGGTCGAGCCTCGCGGCATTGAGGAGAAGCTTTCCGGAATCGAGGGCCATCTCGGTCGCGCGCAGATCCTCGCGCCGTGCGACCGCCATGTCGCCGAGGCGCGAGGCATCGAGCCGGAGTACCACGTCCATCGGAGGAGGCGTGGGGAACGGCGACGATGCGAGCGGAGCGTTCGTCTCGTCTTCCACCCGCAGCCCCATGCTCTGGGCCAGCTGGACGCGGGCCTGGTAGAGACTCTGCTGGCTGCTGCTGACGATGGCGAGACTGTTCGATTCCTCGGCCTGGGCGCGGGAGAGCTCCGCTCGCGGAATCTCGTCCCCTTCGATCAGGTCCTGAGTGAGGCCGACCAGCTGGTTCTGAAGCTTCTCGGATTCCCTCGCGACTTCCAGCTGTTCCTGCGCCGCGACGAGATTCCAGTAGGCGAGAGTCGCCGAGTAGACGCTGGAGGCGGCGATGTGCCGCTCGAAGCGATTGCTCGCGTCGTAGTCGATCCAGGCCGCCCGTTCCGCGGCGGCGACCGACTCCACGCCGCTGCCGCGTCCGAGCGGGAGGGTGACCGTGAAGCCGAGCTGCGATTTGTAGAGGTCCTCCAGACCGAGCCCGCCCCAGTCCTGACTCTGCTTCTTCCCCTTGTAATACGTCCCGTTTCCGCTGAACGTGAAGAAGGGGGAGACGACCATGCCGGTCCGGAGAGGCTGGACGAGAGTCAGGCTGAGCGTCCCGAAATAGTTCTCCTGGATGCGCGGAATGGTCCCGAATTTCCGGAGTCGCTCGAGGGCGTCGGCTTCCTCCTTGTGGAGGACGTCGAGGGTATTCTGAAGCTCGGTGATGTGAGTCTGGATCATCTGATCGCGAAGCTCGAGGAGCTTCTGGCGTTCCGCTTCTCCCGCCGCGCGAAGGAGAGCATTGAACAGCTCCACCTGGGTCTGGAACGCCTGGGCGTCGGGATCGTCGAGCCCGAGATTGAAATCGTTCGGATTCGCGTTCCGGACGGCATCGAGCTCCGCCTGAACCTGCTCCGCGCGATCGTGGGTCTGATTCGCGACTTCCCGCTGCTGCTTGCGGCGGTCCGTCTCGGCTTTGATCGCGTCCTTGCCGAGCTCCGTCTGCTCGTAGTTGAAGTCGATCGACCCGAGGATGTCCGTGTCGAACGTTCCGGTCTGCTCCTGAGCGTATCCCCTCTGCTGAAGCGTCGACTGTTCGGCGAGCTTGACGCTCGGGTCGTTCAGCAGGGTCAGACGGACCGCATCCATGATCGAGATCGACGGTGCGGAGATCGCAGCCGGTGCGTAGACGGGCGGCTGTTCGCCGGGGGGAGTCTGGGCAGTGACCGCGGGGACGAGGATCAGAAGTGCGAGAGTAGTGATGATGCTGCCGAGGATCTGACGACCGTTACGCCTCATACCCACCTCTACCGTTTCCTGTGCTGGCACTCTCGTCACGCGGACGTGCACCCACGGGCGGAGCGATGTACTCGAAACTGGAGCGAATTCGATTGGACGATGTTCGCGAATCTTATCAGAGTCCGGACCGATCGTTCGATTGATCCGAACCGAGAGATTTTTCGATGCCTCGGGTTTCTCCGAAAAAGGTCGACCAGGGAGCGAACCATCTTTTCGCGAATGCCGCCATCCCCTTGTGGTGGAGAGGAGTGGTGAAAGTTGCGTTCCGAAAGCCCGCTTCGATGAAGCGGCGGAATGATTCGGAGTACGCCGGGACGATCCGTCCGAGCCGGCCGAGATCTTTTCGGATGTAGCTGCAGGTGTAGCGGACCGTATCGTCCGCGAGCTGGTGGTTGAGGATCCATCCGACCACCACTCCCTTGTAGCGGATGCCGAGACTGGTCTTCGGCTCGAAGCCGAATTTCTCGTACTCCCACGGGAGGAGATCCGGCGCGATCCACGGATTCTCGGCGTGCGAGCGCCGGAGGGTCTCTCGCTCTTCCTCCCGGAGCTCGCTCCAGGGGAAGATCTCGTAGTCGGACGGGAGGTGGTACTTCCCGAGCCACGGCGCGGAGGCGAGAGATTCCGCACTGAAGCGGCAGGAGACCATCCGCACGTGCGGCTCCGACCATCCGCGTTTCGCCGCGATGTGCTCGAACGCGTCGACCCCCGACTTACCGGTCATGTAGATCCCGAGGAGGCGCTCGAACCCGCGAGACCGAACCTCCTCTTCCATCCGCGCGAGCAGCTGCGTCGCGATTCCGTGACCGCGAAACTGCGGGGCGACGAAGAGAGAGAGAACCTCCGGTAGATGATCCTCCAGGACCGGCAGCTCTCCGACCGCGAGCCCTGCCGGTGTTCCGTCGATGATCGCCGCCACGGCGATCGGGTCGACCGGAAGGCTGTCGTGCTCCTGGGGAAGGCGGACGGTGCGCTCCAGCGAGAGCATGTGCCGGTAGGCCGGGAAAGTCATGGCCGAAAAAACGGCAGCCTCGCCGGCGCCGACCGGCCGGATCTGGACGGTGGATGGACTCTGGACGGTCATGATCTTCTCCTGGAAAGGAATGCTGCATTTCCAAATGACAAAACCGACGGAAGTGATTCGGGGTTGGCGAGACGCAACATCGAATAGCCGATGCCGGCGAGTCCGCGGAAAAAGCCGGGTTGGAAGATCCGGTTCTCTTCGGCATCCGGCTGGAGGGCCCACGCTCCGCTGTTGCGGCGGCGGTCGAGAGCGACCGTCGCGCGGCGGCGTGCTTCTTCGAGAGCCTCGCCTCCCGATTCGACGAGGAGTTCGTCCCGGCCGAGATTTCCGCAGCAGAGGTGATCGACGACGAAGAGGGAATCGGCGAGGACGGTCGACGTCGACCGCTCGATCCCTCTCTCGACTGCGTCATCCTTGATCAGACCGCGGAGGGAGAGCCGGGAGAGACCGATGCCGGCCGCGCCGTGGCACCAGGCAATCATGAAGACTGGGGGTTTTCCGGCTCGCCGGAATACCGGCCAGTTGCCGCTGGAGGGATCGAACACCGAATCTTCCCATCGCAGCGACTCGGTAGCCGCTTCGATCAAGGCCGTGTCTCCGATCGCCGCGCCGAGTCGGGCGAGAGCGAGGGTGTAGCCGGCGGAGCCGTGCGCGAGCCCGGCCAGCGAGAAGCCGTCGGGACCGGGCCATCGGCGCAGGCCGCCCTCGACCAGGGAACGGTCGAGCAGATGCCGTGCGCAGAGCCGCGCCCGCTCCAGAAGCCACGGCTCTCCCGTGGAGCGGTGGAGTGCGAGAAGTGCGAGGATCGCTCCGGCGGCTCCCCCTTCGACGTCGAATCGCTCATCGGACGCGATGCGCGGTTCGTCGATGAAGCGGGCGAGATCGACGGCCAGCGCAGTGGTCTCCGGGTCGTCCAGAAGCTCGCCCGTGAGGTTCACTGCGTAGACGAGTGAACCGATGCCGTTGCATCCTCCGATGCCTTCCTGCCGGAGGAGCCGCTCGGCATCGGAGCTCCCGACGAGCGAACGGAGAGGGCGGAGAGCGGCGAGGGCCGCAGCCCCGAAACGATCCGTGCGAGTGACGCGAGCGAGGGCGGCGAGGAAGATCGAAATGCCGGTGACGCCGCCGTAGAGGTAGTACGTCGCGCCGAAGTCGGGACGCTCCTCGAGCCGGAGAAACTCCGGCGCGATCCAGGTGACCGAACCATCGTCACCGTGGATTGCGTGAGAGAGAATCTCGTCTCCGATCGCCGCGGCTTCGCGCAGAAAGTCTTCCCGGGCGGCGATGGGCGAACCGATCTCGAAGGAAGGGCCGCTTTCTGCCGGCTCCTGCTCGACCGGATCGCGATGCGGGAGAAGCGATGCGCGGAGAAGCGAGAGTTGCATCGCGAGTCCGCTCTCGTCGAGCGACGCGATCCGCTCGCGTACGATCTCGAACCCGTTCCGCAGGGACCATCCCGAGAGGCGCTCACCGTCCGCGATCTCGATCTCGTCCGAATCCGTCGGAACGAGAAAGAGCGGGATGTCGAGCCTCTCGAGAGCACGGCGCTCTTCCGCGACGAGAGGCCACAGGAGAGGTCTTTCCGTCTCGCCCGCAAAAATCCGGTTGAGTGAATCGATCAGAAAGCCGCTGATGATTCCGCGTCGCTGCTGCGACGGCGCAGTCATCTGGCGCAGAGCGATCGCGTACTGGTTGCTCGGGCGGAAGACCACCCGCACCTTCTTTCCCGCGAAACGCGCCAGCGGTCCGCCGGATGCGAGGATCTCGTCCCGATGTTCGAGGAACAGCCGCCACGTCGATGCGAACCCGCCGGTGAGGGCTCCGGCGAATTCGTCGGGAGAGAGAGCCTCCCCGTGAAGGTAAAGGACGTTCTTCGCCGGAGGAGCCACGGTTTCTTCCCGCTCGATTCTCATGGAGTCGCGATTGACCTCGCGCCAGACGAGACTCTCGTGCGAAAGGACGTAGCCTCCACGTCCGCGCAGTCCCCCGACGTCGTAGATCCGGCCTTCGGGATCCGCCTGAGGGAAGGAAAGGAGCCCGCTGTTCAACACGCTCGAGCGGATGCGGTTGCCGGCGACTGCGACCGCCGTGGAGGAGGTGAGCGCATCGAGCGCCGAGGCGGGATGAAAGAGTGCCTCCACGTCGACCAGGACCGGTCCGGCGGGACCGGCGATGACGTTCTCCATGTGGAGGTCCCGCCCCTCCAGGAGCCAGGCGAGGAAGACGAGGGATCCGGCGCGTGCAAAATAGCGCTCTGCGGCGCTATGGTCTTTCGCCGGCGTCTGCGGGACGTGCTCGACCCAGCCGTACCCCTCCCGCTCGACGACCGTGAGCGGTGCCGGTGCATCCGAGAGCCCGTGCGACGCGAGCCATCGAAGGAGGTCGTTCCAGGCGGTGACGATGCCGACGTCGCGCGGTTTGTAGATCAGCTCCCCTCCGGAAGCGAACGTGAGGCGGGTGACGGTGCGCCCCCCGTCGTGACGATCGGAAAGTGAGCTCTCGATCGACGCGATCTCGCCCGCCGCGATCGCGAACGTCTTCTCGAGCGGTTCTTCGTCGGCAGTGAGGCGAGCGAGCATCTCGGCGACCGATGCGGTCCAGCCGTCCACCAGTCCGATCAGCCGCCGCCCGAGGGCGCTGTAGTCGGTGAAGAGATCGCGGTAGCCGTCCGCGAGTGTGCGGGCGACGAAAGTGCGGTAGGCATCAGCTGCATGCGCGGAGCGAAAGCGATCGAAGCAGTCGAGCGCGACGAGCGCACCGGCATCGGCGATGCGGCGCAGGATCTCGCGATCGAGCTGGAGCCGCGCCGCCGTGGTGATGCGTCGATTCTCCTCTGCTACGAGAGACGAATCGAGAGCCTCGCGGGAGAAGAGGACGAACGGGATCCAGAGGTGCGCGAAGGGGAGATCGCCGGCGCCGAGGGCATCGACGTGCCGGTCGATTGCGGCCGGATCGAGCGATGCGGCGATCCGGCAGACCCGCGTGAGGGAGCTGAGCCAGCCGGGCATCGCATCCTCCGCGAGCGGCGCGGCGAGGGAACAGCAGACGGCGGCGGCATCGAGGCCGTCCCAGGCGAGGCGCCGGTGGAACGCTTCCTCGGAGTCGGGGGAGTACGCGCGCATCCAGAGCGACACTTCATTTCCTGAGGGGAGGGGGATGGGAGATTCGACCGGCCGTAGCGCTTCGTCGAGAGTTCGTGCGCGGGCTGCGATTCGAATCAGATCGAGATCGGACATGGGCATAACGCGCGAGGTGATCGTCCACCACGGTCTCGTTTGATGCGTTCGAAGTGAACCGGACCGGCTGACGACGGTGATTTCTGCTTCCGGGTGGATCGCTGCTGGATGAAGCGATCCACGCGGAAGCACTCCCGGGCCATTTCGACCCGGGAGCGAACCGGAATGATCAGCCGACGTTGGTGGTGACTTCGACGCGGGTTCCGATGCCCTTGGCGTCGTTGCAGATGTACATGTTGTTCTTCTCGTTGCGGGTCGTGCCGCCATCGCCGCCTTTGCCCTTGCCGCCGGCGACCTTCTCGAGATCCTCATCCGAGAGCTCGTCGCCCTGCTGCGGGACGTAGGGGGCGACCAGATAGACGGTGTCCGCGCTCTCCTGAACCACCTTGACCTTCAGCGACGCGGGAAGGTTCTGCTGCATCTGCTGCTCGAGCACCTTCTTGGGATCGGTGAGCAATGCGCGACGGTAGTCGGCGTTGTTCTCCGCGAACTGATAGACCAGACCGATGATTTCCTGCTTGGTGACTTCACTCATGGGGTGGTTACCTCCTCATTTGATTTCAGAGCATCGATGTTGCTCTCGAGTGAGGCGCGGGCGGCGGCGTCCCACTCGACAGCACTCCCGGGCCGGAGCGGCCCGGGAGTACGACGAAATGATTACCCGACGTTGGTGGTGACTTCGACGCGGGTTCCGATGCCCTTGGTGTCGTTGCAGATGTACATGTTGTTGCTCTCGTTGCGGGTCGTGCCGCCGCCGCCGCCCTTGCCCTTGCCGCCGGCGACCTTCTCGAGGTCCTCGTCGGAGAGCTCGTCGCCCTGCTGCGGGACGTAGGGAGCGACCAGATACACCGTGTCCGCGCTCTCCTGAACCACCTTGACATGGAGTGACGCGGGAAGGCTCTGCTGCATCTGCTGCTCGAGCACCTTCTTGGGGTCGGCGAGCAACGCGCGACGGTAGTCGGTGTTGTTCTCCGCGAACTGATAGACGAGACCGATGATCTCCTGCTTACTCACTTCACTCATGACTTCTCCTTTTCAGCTGGTTCAGAGCGACGGATCGCGCTCTCGAATGGGGCGCGGGTGGCCACGCCCCATTCAAAAGCGCTCCCGGAAAGCCTCCGGGAGCACGAAAACGGACTACCCGACGTTGGTGGTGACTTCGACGCGGGTTCCGATGCCTTTGGTGTCGTTGCAGATGTACATGTTGTTGCTCTCGTTGCGGGTCGTGCCGCCGCCGCCGCCTTTGCCCTTGCCGCCGGCGACCTTCTCGAGGTCCTCGTCGGAGAGCTCGTCGCCCTGCTGCGGGACGTAGGGAGCGACCAGATACACCGTATCCGCGCTCTCCTGAACCACTTTGACCTTCAGCGATTCCGGAAGGTTCTGCTGCATCTGCTTCTCGAGCACCTTCTTGGGGTCGGCGAGCAACGCGCGACGGTAGTCGGTGTTGTTCTCCGCGAACTGGTAGATGAGGCCGATGATCTCCTGCTTGCTGACTTCACTCATAGTCACGACTCCTCTTTCGATGAATTCTCAAAGGGACCAATCGATTGTCGGGTGGTTCGAACCGACTCTCCCTAGAGCAGGCCGCGTGCCATGTCGCCTGAATCGCGCAAGTCGTTGTGGAGGAATGAGTTGAGTCCAAACAGGAGACCTGACCCCTGGATGGAAATGGAGCTTCGGCTCCATATCCCGAGCGCTCGCTCGACTTTCACCTCGCACGAGCGGCGGCGATTTGCCGCGATCCGGACAGAAACGGTAATTGCTGCTCGATGATCCGGGCATTCACGGAAAGAGATCGGAGAGGAATGCCCCCGTGAGTGATGCATATGCATCGCCGATGGACGAGGGGCTCCATCGGTCGAACGACGCGCTCGCGACGCCGCGGCTGCGTGCGGCGCGGTTTTGTCGGATAATCGTTCGTTCATGACCACGTCCGACTCCGGCACTCTTCTTTCGGTCGAGCTCTTCGACGACGCGGAATGCTCGAGCATTCTCGAGACTCTCCAATCGCTCGAGTCCTCATGGGAGCGCCGGTGGAGCGGTCTCCCTTTCTTCACCCTCGGCGCTGCGAGCTACCTCGATGCGACGGAAGGGCGCTTCCACTCCTACCGTGAGAAGGCCGCTGCGCTCAATCCCATCCTCCGGGAGCACTTCGGCTGGATGTACGAGCGGCTCGAGCAGCGGCTCTCCCTCCTTCTCGGGCGACCCGCGCGCTGCTACGCTCCGCTCGGACTTCCCGGGTTCCACATCTTCTACGCGCACGAGTCGTTCGAAAAGCAGAAGGCGAGCGCGCACTACGACCTCCAGTACGAACTGATCGACTGGAGTGGCCTCCCCGATCCCGACTTCGTCGATCCGCTCTCATTCACCATCCCGGTGAGGCTGCCGAAGAGTGGCGCCGGACTCGCGGTCTGGAATCTCGACTGGAACGAGCTGAGACCGCTCGGCGAAGAGGAGCGAAAGCGAAAGTTGGACGAGAATCGGAAGCCGGTGCACGAAGCGTATGCGGAGGGTCGGATCTTCATCCATTCCGGACACCGCCTCCACCAGATGCTGCCGATGAAGAATCTCGAAGGCGAAGCGCGTATCACCGTCCAGGGGCACGGGGTCAGAACAAGCGACGGCTGGGCGCTGTACTGGTGAGACAGGCGAGGGACGAGAGGCGAGAGGCGAGAGGCGAGAGGATTGGAGCGATTGGGCTTGATCGCTCCGTGACTCCACTTACTCCGGACAGAAAGAGTTGAGCACGGTGACACCGTCGTGCTCCAGCCTCTGCTCGATGTCGTCCAGATCGACGCCCGCCATCGCCCTCCGGTATCCGTGAGTTCCGATGACCAGATACGGCTTCCGGTAAATCCGCTCGCGGAGAATTCCGACGATCTCGTCTTTTCGTTCCTTCATCTCCGCGAAGCAGTCCAGAAAACCACGCCGGTAGGCGTGGAGGATCTCGGTCGAGACGTTCTCTTCCATCACGAAGCTGCGGCGCGCCCGCCGCATCGCGCGCTCGGTGAGAACCTTTTTCCCCATCCTCTCCGGGAGATCGGAAAGAGCATCGATGCCTTTCGGATCGAACGGGTCGGCGATTCCGCTCGTATCGATGGCGAGATTGAAGAAGCAGTGCTCCAGGTCGATCATGGTGATCCGAGGGCGGGAACCGTCCCGCGAGAGAAAGGCATTCCGGGGACGGATGTCCGCATTGGAGAAGAAGTACGCGAACGTGAAGTGACGGCCCACTTCCCACGCGATCTCCGGATCGAGCTCGCCGTCGTACTTCTTTCCCGGCGCTTCGGAAACGGCGAGGAGCGGTTCGGCCTCTCCGAAGACGACGGCATCGCATCCGGGAAATCCCGCGGCGCGGTACATCCGGTGGGCGAATGCCTCCACCCATGTCGACTCGGGGAGGAAGTAGCGCTTGCAGTAGACCTGCTGGTCGGTCTCGTTCGGCTCCAGTGACCGGAGGCGGTACACGACGTTGTAGCGGCCCTGTTCGTCGTCTTCCACCGGCCTGATGTCGCCGAGCGGGAGCTCGGCCGCTCCGAAACGGAAACGTGCGTCCGGTGTGAGGAGGGGGCGTACGCTCCCATCTTCGCCGAACACGTACCACCCGAGATCCGACACGGTGCGGAGAGATCCCGGTCCGGTACCGATCGGAAGCGTCTTCATCCCGAGTGCCGCCGGAGCCTCGACGTCGTTTGCGTGCGAGTCGCCCACGAAGAGGACCTCTCCGGGCGTGACTTCGAGCCGCTCGCACATCCGCTGGTAGATCACGGGATCGGGCTTGGCTACGCCCTCGTCGCAGGAGAAGCAGGTCGCATCGAAGAGGGCATCCATCCCGCAGCGGGCGAGCGGCTCCTTGTAGCTGCTGGAAAGATTCGAGATCACACCGAGCCGGTAGCCGCGCCGCTTGAGAAAAGAGAGGAGGGAGATCGCTCCCTCGAAGGCTTCCACGGAGGCCAGCTCCCGATCGATCGCTGCGACGCATCGCGATTCCGGCTCTTCTGATTCGTTCGACGCGAGACGGTCGCAGATGAAACGGGCGAATTCGGACGAGGTGGCAAAGGGTCGGGTCAGCAGTTCGTCGCGGACGAGCTCGAGCCAGGCCGAGACGGAGGTGCCGAGGATCCGGGGCATTTCGCGGTGGAGTCCACGTGAGCGGACCCGGAGGAGCGTTCCGTACAGATCGAAAACCACGGCGCGGATGGGAGTCATGGATGGCGGCGAGTATAGCGGATCGATCGCGGATCTCGAACGGGTGGGTTGCGTGGTCCGGCGCGAAACATTTCGTGATCGCGAAGCACTGAAAAGCAGACCAAGGGCGAATACCCGGACCCGGTGCCGGTGCTATACTGCCGCGCGGTCCTGAAAAAATCGAGGCGGGGAAAATGAAGAAGATTCTACTGGCACTCTGTCTGTCGGTCCCATCACTCGTGTTTGCGCAGGAGTCGTTGTTCACCATCACTCCGTCGCTCGGTTACATGGCCGGAGGGGGAATGCGGGTTCGCGATTCCCAGCTCTCGGGATCGCGTTACATCGGCGTCGACATCTCGCGCAGTAACGTCTTCGGTCTGCGGGTCGGACGGCGTCTCCTTTCGCATCCGGCGTACCAGATCGAGCTGGGCGTACTGAATCAGTCCTCGCAGTTCGTCGACCGCAATCGTCTGTTCGGCGAAGAGCCGTCCGGACCGTTCCCCGCCGGTGACATCAACGTGGTCAACGTCAACGTCACGCACTGGGACGCGGGAGTTCTGTGGAACTTCCGCGGCACGTCGACCCCGACCGCGCGCGCGCAAGGGCTGTTGCAGCCTTTCGCCACCGCCGCGGTCGGCATCACGCACGTTTCGCCGAGCTCACCGCTCCCTTCCACGAATGCGCCATCCGTCAGCGGAGGAATCGGGTTCGACCTCTGGATGACACCGACCACCGCACTCCGGTTCGAGACCCGCGCTCACTGGGTCGCGACCGACAGCGGCGTGCGCCACACCGAGCGGATCACCAATCGTGACTGCACTGGCGAGTGCACGCGCGTCTATCGCTACCCGAACGGATTCGGTCAGGTGGAAGCGATGATCGGATTCACGTGGGGATTCAACCGGTTGCCGTACCTGGACGACGTGGTCAGGCGTCCGGCTTCAACCGGTGGTGGCGCAGAAAATCCATGAACCGCTGATATTCCTCTTCCGGAAGCCCGAACAGCGTCAGTAACTGCCGGTAGCTCCCGTGCGCCCGGGTGAGGCCGCGGCGGATCAGCTCGCGCACTTCTGCGCGGTTCAGATCGCGATCGAGAAACGGCGTGTGCACGGCATCCCAGAAGCTCAGTCTCTCGTCGACCATCTTCCGGTAGAGAGTCTCCACCAGGTCGGCCGATCGGGGCTGAGTCGCGCCGTTCATCACCGTCACGAAATCCTCGGGGCGGATCTGATCGCCGTCGGACATCGCGTAGCCGGTGGTGGTGAGGCTGATCAATTCCCGGATGTTGCCCGGCCACTCGTACTTCTCCAGTGTCTTCAGTGACTCACCGGTGAAGTACTTGCGCACTCCGTATTTGCGGTAGAGCTTCTCCAGATAGAAGTCGAGGAGGAGTCGCCAGTCGTCGCCCCGCTCGCGCAGGCTCGGCACCTTCAGCAGGAAGTACTGCAGACGGAAGAATAGATCGTGGCGGAATTCTTCGCCCACCATTAGTTTGTCCAGTTGCCGGTTGGTTGCGGCGATCACCCGGACGTTGACTTTGCGGGTGGTGTCCGACCCGAGGGGCTGGAACTCGCCGTTGGCCAGCGCGCGGAGCAGCATCACCTGTGCGCTCATGTGCAGATCGCCGATCTCGTCGAGGAAGATCACTCCGCCGTTCGCGATCTCGAAGCACCCCTGCCGGTCCGCAGTTGCGCCGGTGAAGCTCCCCTTCTTGTGACCGAAGAGCTCGCTGACGGTGAGATTCCCTTCGCGGTACTGAGGACAATTCACCGAGATCATCGGCTTTCCTCTGCGTCCGCCGAGAAGGTAGATGGCCTGCGCGAGAGATTCCTTCCCGACCCCGCTCTCGCCGGTGATCAGCACCGGTTCCTGGAACGGAGCGATCTTCAGGACCTTCTTCTGGAGGTCCATGTAGAGGGGGGATTTTCCCACCATCTCCACCGGACGGGAGTCGCTCCACTCCGAAACGGCCAGCTGCCGCACCCGCCGTGCGGTCTCGCTCATGAAGTACTCGCGATCCGACATGGACGGTGAGGGAGCGGATTTCCAGCTCGTTCGGACCAGTGAATCTCCGGTCTGCATCGCTTCTGGTGCCTCAGTTTTCATTCGGGAAAGCCGATTGTAACAGAGCCTCGAACCTGCCGGCTCACCACTTCGTAAACTTAGGGTCGACGAATCGCGAAGTCTCGTTTAACTTATGCTCGATCCGTGAAAAACGTTTCGGGAGGTGATCCGTGTCGAATTTTGAGATGACGTCGAAGGACGGCAGCGTGACGCTCGGAGTCGCCGACGGGAAAGTCTCGATGAAGCTTTCCGATCGGGTGATCGAAGACATTCGGAAGAATCTGAAACAGCACGAGACGAGCGGTCCGCCGAATGATCTTTCGAGAATGATCTCCTCCATGGTGCAGAAGAGCGTGGGCGAAGCTGTGACCGGCGGAGTGTCGAGAAAGATGGAAGTGCCGATCGACGAGATCGCCGAGATCGAGTATCGCGACGATCGGATCGCGATCCAGCGGAAGGGGGGCGGAGAGGCTCCGTTCTCCGGCGTCTTCATCGACGGCAAGCCGGCGCTCGCGATGTTCGATCCCGATGACGCACGCCGATTCGTGGAAACTGTCAACCAGGTGAAGTCCGGCCGGTGACGGCCGCGGCGGCCGGGACGCGAGCGAACCACGGCGGCCGGCGGGAGGTGGAGTGAGTCGATTCGACGGGAAGGTGGTCATCGTCACCGGAGGGGCGCGCGGGATCGGCGCGGCTGCGGTGGATCGCCTTCTGCGCGAGGGTGCGCGGGTGGCAGTGTGGGACGTCGCTGCGTCCGACGAAGAGAACGATGGCGCACTCCGCCGCAGGATCGACCTCCGTCGGAGGGAACGGGTCTTCGAGGCCACCGCCGAAGTGCGCGAGCGTTTCGGAAGAATCGACGTCCTGATCAACAACGCGGCGATCACTCCGGGGTTCATCGCCGCTGCCGATCTTTCTCCGCACGACTGGAAAGTCGTTCTCGAGGCGAATCTCGAGAGCACGCTCCACTGCACTCAGGCGGTCATCCCGGCCATGAAGGAGAAGCGCAGCGGCCGCATCGTGAACGTCGCTTCGGTGATCTCGGCGTACGGATTTCCCGGGCAGACCGCATATGCCGCGACGAAGGAGGCGATCGTCGGCCTCACCCGGGTCTGGGCGCGTGAGCTCGGTCCGTTCGGTATCGCGGTCAACGCGGTGCGCCCCGGATACATCCGCACCCGCATGAACGAGCGCAACGATGCCGAGACCGAGCAGGCCGCGATCGCGCGCACGCCCCTCGGCCGGATCGGCGAGCCGGAGGAAGTCGCGAGCGCGTACCTCTTTCTCGCTTCGGATGACGCGTCGTTCATCAACGGCGCTGTCCTCTCCGTCGACGGAGGACTGATACCCTGAAAAGCATCGAGGATCTAGGATCGAGGATCGAGGATCTGAGAAGCATCGAGGATCGATCCGCGATGTCTTTCAGATCCACGATCCGCGATCCACGATACTCTGCTACTCTTTCGGCCATGAAGGCGACGACTTTCGAGATCCTCCGGTGCCCGGCGTGTGCCGCTCCGCTCACTTCGGTCGCCGCGGAGAGCGAAGACGCGTCGCTGAAGTGCACCGGCTGCGAAGTCTCCTACGCGATGCGCAACGGAATTCCTCGACTGGTCCATCCTCCCGAGGCCGCACCCGCCGACGATGAGGACGCGGTGAGCTACGACGAGTTGATCCGCTGGCTCTCGGATCTCCTCGGCGGGGACGAACGGGCGACGCGGGATGCTCTGGTCCACAAGCTCGAGCTCGAGCCCGGCGACCGGGTCCTCGAGATCGCGTGCGGCACCGGGTCGAACTTCCCGGACCTCGCGCGCGGCATCGGTCCGAACGGCGAGATCGTCGGGTTGGACCTCTCCGAGTCGATGATCGAGCAGGCGAGCCTGAAGGGAGCGCAGATCGACTGTTCGATCGATCTGGTCACCGCGAACGCGCTCCACCTCCCCTTCGCCGACCGGAGCTTCGACGCGGTGCTGCACATCGGGACGATCAACCGCTTCGGTGACGTGCCGCGCGCACTTCGGGAGATGGCGCGGGTCGCCAAGGAGGGAGCGAAGGTCGTGGTCTGCGACGAAGGAGTCGCGCCGTGGCTTCTCGCGCACGAGCATGGGCGCGATCTGAGGAAGATCTCCGAGCTCTTCGCGTATCAGCCTCCGATCGGTGCCCTCCCCGCCGTGGCGCAGGAAGTGGCGCTCAGCTGGGTACTCGGGAATGCGTTCTACGTCTTCGATTTCCGTGTCGGTGTACCGCCCGTGCTTCGCCGTGACCTGAAGATGTTCGGCTGGAGCGGCTCGGTCGCCGATTTCCTCGCACGTCGCGGCTCCCGCACAGACTCCGAGCGGTGAACGCTCAGGCGAAGTAGAACGCGATTCCGCGGACGACGAGGATCAACGCAACCGCAGCCCCGAGCGCGAGATCGAACCTTCGGAGCTCGCGCGCGGGTCGCGCGATGCGGAACAGCCTCGAGCCCATCAGAAGCAGAAGGCAGCCGAAGAGAAGCGGCCCCGCCCAGTTGAAGCGGATCGCCCCGGCGAGATCGCCCGCGCCGAGAGCGACGAAGCTCCGGGTGAGTCCGCATCCCGCACACGCGCGGTGGAGCAGGATCTGACTCCAGCAGAACGACTGCTTCGGCAGCGGGTGTCCTCCTGCGCGCGTGAGCTGCCCGAGAACCACGGAGAGAGCGACGCCGAAGGCCGAGATCCCGAGCACGATCCGGTCGCTGACACGCGCGCGGGCCGCCGGTGCGGAAGAGGAGTCCATGGGAGATTCAATCGTCGGGTGTCCGGATGGCATTCCTGATTTGGGTCTCTCCTCGTCGTCAAACATCATCGAGGACGAGTCACCGACGAAGAAGACGGCCGTGGGTCTCGAGGGGTGCGGATCCTCCGATCCGCGGCGGGGGCCGTGGGTCTCGAGGGGTGCGGATCCTCCGATCCGCGGCGGGGATCGTGGGTCTCGAGGGGTGCGGATCCTCCGATCCGCGGCGGGGATCGCGTTCAGAGCGGATCGAGACGATCGCTGTGGCAGAAGCGGAGTCTCGTCGGGAAGAGACGGTCGGAGCGAGGGCCGTCGACGCTTCGCGTTCAGCCACAGCCTTGGTCTTCGTCGTGAGCAACACGATACTCGAGGCGGATCAGAGGATCCGCACCCCAGGAGGACGCGTCACCGACGAAGAAGACGGCCGTGGGTCTCGAGGGGTGCGGATCCTCCGATCCGCGGCGGGGATCGTGGGTCTCGAGGGGTGCGGATCCTCTGATCCGCGGCGGGGATCGTGGGTCTCGAGGGGTGCGGATCCTCTGATCCGCGGCGGGGATCGTGGGTCTCGAGGGGTGCGGATCCTCTGATCCGCGGCGGGGATCGCGTTCGAAGCGGATCGAGACGACCGCTGTGGCAGAAGCGGAGCCTCGTCGGTAAGAGACAGTCGTGCCGCAGCCGTCGACGCTTCGCGTTCAGCCACAGCCTTGGTCTTCGTCGTGAGCAACACGATACTCGAGGCGGATCAGAGGATCCGCACCCCAGGAGGACGCGTCACCGACGAAGAAGACGGCCGCGGGTCTCGAGGGGTGCGGATCCTCCGATCCGCGGCGGGGATCGCGTTCAGAGCGGATCGAGACGATCGCTGTGGCAGAAGCGGAGCCTCGTCGGTAAGAGACAGTCGTGCCGCAGCCGTCGACGCTTCGCGTTCAGCCACAGCCTTGGTCTTCGTCGTGAGCAACACGATGTTCGAGGCGGATCAGAGGATCCGCACCCCAGGAGGACGCGTCACCGACGAAGAAGACGGCCGTGGGTCTCGAGGGGGTGCGGATCCTCTGATCCGCGGCGGGGGCCGTGGGTCTCGAGGGGTGCGGATCCTCTGATCCGCGGCGGGGGCCGTGGGTCTCGAGGGGTGCGGATCCTCCGATCCGCGGCGGGGATCGCGTTCAGAGCGGATCGAGACGATCGCTGTGGCAGAAGCGGAGCCTCGTCGGTAAGAGACGGTCGGGGCGAGGGCCGTCGACGCTTCGCGTTCAGCCACAGCCTTGGTCTTCGTCGTGAGCAACACGATGTTCGAGGCGGATCAGAGGATCCGCACCCCAGGAGGACGCGTCATTGTGGGGGGCTCGACCGCCCTTCCTACCGCGTGAGTTTCTTCAGTGCGCTCTTCAGGAGGGTCGAGAACTCCGGCTCCTCTGCGGTCTCCTCGTGCGAGGTGCGAACCGCGTTCTCCGCCACGTTCTCCTTGTACCCGAGGTTCACCAGCGCGGAGACGACGTCGGTGGCGACTCCTCCGCGAGGGGATGGGAGGGCCGCACCTTTCTTTTCTCCGGCCACGAGCTTGTCGCGGAGCTCGAGGCAGATCCGTTCGGAGGTTTTCTTTCCGACGCCGGGGATGGAGGCGAGGCGCCTGGAATCGCTCCGCATCACCGCGTCCGTCAGATCGCCGACCTCGATTCCGGAGAGGATCACCTGCGCGAGCCGCGGCCCGATGCCGGAGATCGAGATCAGTTTCTCGAACGTCTCCCGCTCTTCCGTGGTCGCGAAGCCGAACAGCGACAAAGCGTCTTCGCGCACGTGGGTGTGAATCTCGAGTGCCGCGGTGCTCTTCCCTTCCAGCTTGTAGTACGTCGAGAGGGGGATGTGCACGAGATAGCCGACGCCTCCGGCCATCAGCACCACGCGGTTGGTGTCGAGCGTTCGGATCGGACCTTCGAGGTAAGCAATCATTGGAGATTCGCGGCCGTTTCCTCCCCGGTTGTCCCGCGCCGTCTGGTCGGGCTGATCCGGGCGATTCGCCGCGTCGGCACGTCGATTACATCTTTCTCCGCCAGCGGGTGCCCCCCGGAGTGTCCTCGAGGATGATTCCGCGCGAGGTCAGCTCGTCACGCAGACGGTCGGCCTCGTCGAATTTGCGCTGCCGGCGAGCCTCGTTCCGTGCTTCGATCATTCGGTCGATCTCCTCGTCCGTCTCGCGCTCCTGGGCCGGGAGGATGTCGAACACCTGGTCGGCCCGCCGCACTGCTGCGGCGATCGCCTCGCAGTCGGCGGCGCTGACGGTTCCTTCGTCGATGGCGATGTTCGTGTCGCGGATCAATGTGAAGAGTGAGCCGAGTGCCGCGGCCGTGTTCAGATCGTCATCCATCGCTTCTTCGAATCCAGTGAGGAACCGGTGAATCATCTCCTTGCCGCGGTCGGTGACTCCTTCCACCGCGGTCTGCTTGGAGGAGGAGACGTCGTTGAGCCGAAGCATGAAGAGCTGCACGCGCTCGACGGCGTGTCTCGCGTCCTCGAGAGTCCTCTCCGCGAAATTGAGCTTGGTGCGGTGGGGGACGGAGAGAAGTGCGTAGCGGATCTGGAGCGGAGTGAATCCACGCTCGATCAGTTCGGAGAGGGTGTAGACGTTCCCGAGGGACTTGGACATCTTCTGGTCTTCGACGATGAGATGCTCGCCGTGGATCCAGTATTTGACGAAGGGGAGGTCCGTGGCTCCCTCGGATTGGGCCACCTCGTTCTCGTGGTGAGGAAAGACGAGGTCGACGCCTCCGGTGTGGATGTCGAACGTCTCGCCGAGGTAGCGCATCGACATCGCGGAGCACTCGAGGTGCCAGCCGGGACGTCCTTCACCGATCGGTGCGTTCCAGGAAGGCTCGCCTTCCTTCTTCGCCTTCCAGAGGACGAAGTCGCGGGCGTCTTCTTTCTCGTAACGGTCGGTATCGATGCGGCTCTGGCCGACAGTGCTCTCGGTGGCGACGGGGATCTGGGAGAGCTTGCCGTAGTCGGGGAACGTGGCGATGCGGTAGTACGTCGATCCTTCGACGACGTAGGTGTGACCGTTCGCGCCGAGGCGCTCGACGAGCTGCACCATGTCGTCGATGTGCTGCGTCGCGCGGGGGTAGATGTCGGCGCGTCGGATCCGCAGCGTGTCGAGATCGCCGTAGAACGCTTCGATGAAGGGAGCGGTGTGGGTGTTGATGTCCACGCCTTTCTCGTTCGCGATCTGAATGATCCGGTCGTCGATGTCGGTGAGGTTCATCACCATGGTGACCTTGAAGCCCTTCCACTCGAGATAGCGACGGAGAAGATCGCCCCAGAGGAAGGTCCGGAGATTTCCGATGTGCGCATAGCTGTAGACGGTCGGTCCGCAGCAGTACATGCGCACCGAGCCAGGCACCAGTGGCTGGAAGGTCTCCGTCTTGCGGGTCAGGGTGTTGAAAAGCTTCAGTTCCGACATCGGGCGGAGAGAGTATAAAGCGGGATCGGTGCCGTCAAGAATCGAGAATCGAGAATCGAGACTGGAGGCTCGAGGCTCGGGGCTCGGGGGGAGATTCGTCGGACAAGTCGGACAGGTCCGACCAGTCCGACTTGTCCGACACTCCTTCTTCTTCAGATCCTCGATTGCAGTTCGTCGATCCTCGATGCCTCTACTCTCCTTCTCCCTCGACGACCAGAGCCGAGAGCGGCTGCAGGGCGGCGCGGGAGGAGAACTCGGGGCGGGAGGCCGACGCTTCGGTCGAGACGAAATTCTGGATGATCTCCTTCGTCCCGTAGACGCCGAGCTTGTCCATGAGGAACGCGAACTTCTTTTCGATGTCGTCGAGGATCGCCTCTTTGCGGTCGGAAGGAAGATCCCAGATGCGGCGCTTGAACGGTCCGAGGGCTTTCTTGCGGCTCTTGTAGACGAACTGCTCCTCGGTGTCCTTTTCCTTCCGTTCGCTGGCGAGGTTCGCGCGGCACCAGTCGGCGATCTCGTCGTGAAGCTCGGATGGGAAGCTCGGGTGGTCATAGACCATGTTCTGGAAGGCAGTCGCGAGATGAATCTCGAGGGTGTCCGCTTTCGGGAACTCGTCGAAAACATCCTCGGAGAGGGTCGACGCGCCGTGCTGCACCGCGCCGCCGATTCCGTACTCGGAGCGGGCGACGTCGGAGATGGTGCGCAGAGTGCCGAAGTCGATGCTGACCTTCGCGATCGAGCCGTCGGGCATGACCACTCCGCCGTGAGACGTGCCGGTCTGGATGGAGACTTTACTCACCCCCTTCGTTCCGGCCGGAACGAGTTTTCGGAATCCGTCGATGTAGGCCCGGAACTCTTCGGGGCTGGTGTTGGATTTTCCGACTTCGCCGATCTCGCCGCCGATGGAGACCTCGATCCCTTTCGGCTCGCGCTCACGGATGTAGCGGGTGAAATGAGCGGTTCCTTCGAAGTTCGGGCGCTGCTGTTCGGGTATGGTCGGCTGGCTGAGGTCGACCAGGGTCGAGGTGTCGATGTCGATGTTGTAGAACTCGGCGGCGAGAGCTTCGTCGATCAGCGCCTCGATCGCCTTCTGTTCCTTCTCCTTTTCGCCGCCCGTCCAGCGCTTCACGCTCGCCTGGAAATGGTCGCCCTGGATGAAGACGGGGCCCTGGTAGCCTTCCTTCACCGCTGCCGCGAGGACGCATGCGGCATATTCGGCAGGACGCTGCTCGGTGTAGCCGATCTCGGAGCGGGCGATCTCGAAGATGAAGGGGCCGACGTCGTTGCGGATGGCCGCCCGGAAGAGGCGGCGGCAGATGTCGTACGTCATGGTGCGGATGTTGTGCGCGGGAACGGTGAAGGTCGGCTTCAGCTCACCGCGGCCGATCGCTTCGTAGAGGCCCTGGATCGAGCAGGGGATCGCGCCGCACTGGCGAGCAAGGACGTGAATCGCGTCGCGAGCGGCATCGCGGGTCTTTTCGTCGGAGGAGAAGACGCCGGTCCGGATCAGATCATCGATCAGTGTGTCGCGCACTTTCGCGAGCTCCGTCTTCCCCGCTCCTGCTTCGTGACCGATCACGCCCGCATCTGCGAGCGCCTTGCGTAGACTTTCGAGTGTTTCGTGAATCATCAGAGACCTCCGTGATCATTCGTTTCTTTCGCATCCCGAGCGGTTGAAGGAGTGGTCATTCCCTCCCCGGATCGTTGCGGAATTCTTCTGCGGCGACGAGCCCGTCTGCTCCGCCTCCTCACGATCTCCCGCGGGTCATCCGGGCCGGCGGGAGCTCCGCGACCGTGCCGATGGGAACGTCTGCCGGAGAGGCAGGACGGTGCTGGATCTTATAGCAAAAAGCGTTCTTGGGGCAGAGGTTCGGCGGGAGCGGCGTCAGCTGGAAACTTCGGAGGCATCGACGCTCTCCCGGATGATCCGGATCAGCTCCGACAGCTCGAACGGCTTCTGCACGGCGGCATACGCGTCGAATGCCTTCACTTCGCTCTCCGACATCTTCTCTCCGCTCAGGATGATCACCGGGACGCCGGCGAGCGACGGATCCTTCCGGAATTCGGCGATCACGTCTTCGCCGCACATCCCCGGCATGTTCATGTCGAGGAGAATCGCGGCCGGGATCTCCTGCCGGGCCGCCTCGATTGCATCTTCCCCGCAGGATGCAGTTCGGGCGCTGAAGCCGAACTCGCGCAGCAGGTTCTCCATCAGGAGGAGAATCGGCTGATCATCATCGACGACGAGAATGGTTCGTTTCGAGCTCATGAGATTCCGACGCGAAGTCTAACCGATCCCAGGAGTCTGCGCGGTGGAAACTGTCCTACTGCGAAAGCGGGTCAACGGTCCAAATCCGCCCGGATTTTCGGCGAGTAGCCACCGCTACGCACCTCAAATCCGAACGAATTTGGCCTCGTTGCTCCGCTTTCTCGCTACGGACGTTTCTATCGCGCAGACTCCTAGCCCGTATTTCTCAGATCGTCTCTGCTGCGGAGCCGGATAGCGGGCTGTCTACTACGTTGCGCACAGCTTCGGCTCCTCAACATAGTCACCACTATGCCTTCGTCGCCGAAGTTGCGCGCGCCTTGTATCCAAGCCGCTCTCCGCCTCCTCGCGTCGAGGCGATGTGAGAAATGCGGGCTAAAGAAGACGCGGAACACCTCCGATCGCGTTCGTAGTGGGCGGCGTCATGGAGTGAGACGCATCACGGGGGGCGAAGGTCTCCCGCCCGAAGAGCTCGCGGCCCGACGCGCTCCCGTCGTAGAATCATCCGCACCTATGGCAAGGCAGCAGGAGCGCAAAATCCCGATCCTCGACATCATGGGGCCGGTGATGGTCGGTCCGTCGAGCTCGCACACGGCGGGGACCGCGAGACTCGGCCGGGTGGCCTTCGAGATTCTTCACGAAGAGCCGAAGACGATCCGCATCTTCCTCCATCCCCCTCTGGCGAAGACGTATCGGGGTCACGGCTCGGACTTCGCACTGGTGGGGGGAGCGACGGGTCTGTCGGTGGACGATCCGCGAATCCCCGAGGCGATTCGCATCGCGGAGCAGAAGGGGACCGTCGTCGATTTCCAGGAAGAGGACCTCGGCGACGTACACCCGAACACCGTACGGATCGTTCTGGAGGGTCCGACGCGGGAAGTCGAGATCATCGGTTCATCGATCGGCGGTGGAGCGATCGAAGTGTTCAGCATCAACGGATTCGCGGCCCGATTCAAGGCGGATTCGCCGACTCTGCTGATGTTCTACCGGGACCGCCCCGGAATGATTCACGAGGCGACGGAAATTATCGCCGATGAAGGAATCAATATCGCATCGCTCTACTGTTCGCGGAACCAGCGGGGAAAAGAGGCGTTCATGGAGATCGACGTCGATTCGCCTCTTTCGCACGGAGCCGTGGAGCGGATCTGCGATCTCCCGGACGTCGCGGACGTCCGCTACCTGGACCGCATTCCCTGACCAATGCCGCGCGGTGTGCTGATCCGGAACCGAAGCTGAAGATGACGAGGTCTCGATGATTCGAACTTTTGCGGAGCTCGAGGAGGTCGGTCGCGATCGCGATCTGGCCGATGTGTTTCTGGAGAGCGACTCGGAGGAGAGCGGTCACTCTCCGGAGGAGATTCTCGACGCGCTCTCGCGCCGCCGGGAAGTGATGCTCGAGTGCGTGCGCCGCGGACAGGATGGCGGCATCTCGATGGGGAAGCTGGTGGGAGGAGAGGCGAAGCTCCTCGCCGCGGCGTACAACGAGGGACGGACGTTCCTCGACCCGCTGACGGTCAAGGCGATGGTCTACGCCCTGGCGGTCATGGGTGAGAACTCGCGGATGGGCGTGATCGTCGCTGCCCCGACCGCCGGCGCGGGAGGTGTGGTCCCGGGGATGCTTCTCGCACTCGAAGAAGAAAGAGAGATCGATCCGGTCAAGACAGTCCGAGCCATGGTGGTGGCCGGAGGCATCGGGTCGCTGGTCTCGATCAAGGCGAACATCTCCGGCGCGGCGGGAGGCTGCCAGAACGAAGTGGGCGTGGCTGCATCGATGGGCGCAGCGGGCGCCGCGTATATGGTTGGGGGAAGCACATCCCAATGCATTCACGCCGCGACGCTCGGCCTCAAGAACGTCCTCGGGCTGGTGTGCGACCCGGTGGGAGGGCTGGTCGAAGTTCCGTGCGTGAAGCGGAACTCGTTCTACGCCATCCACGGCCTGACGGCGGCGCAGCTCGCGCTGGCCGGGGTCGAGTCGGTGATTCCGATGGACGAGGTGGTGCAGGCGATGGTGCGGATCGGCCGGGCGCTGCCGCGAGGGCTGCGGGAGACCGCCGAGGGGGGACTCGCGGTCACGCCGACGGGAAAGAAAATCGCGGAGCGGATCAAGGCCGATGCGAACCAGCGCCGCGAAGAGAAGGCCGCCGAGCGCGAGCGAATCGCACGCGAGCGCAAAGAAGAGAAAGACATCTAATATCTAATATCTGTTATCTAATATCTGATATCGAAGGGACAGATAAATAGATAACAGATAACGTCATGCAATATTCATCAGATATCAGGCATCAGATAGATATCAGCCATCAGATAACAGATAACAGATAACAGATAACAGATAACAGATAATAGATATCAGATGCCTTTACGGGTAATATCCTCGGACCGTTTTCGCTTTTCCTTTCGAGACTTCCACCCGCACCTCTCTCCACTCTGAGCCGGGCTTGACGTCCGGAGGGGGATAGATGCCGAGGACGTACTGCGAGCGGAGCTGGTTCTCGATGTCGCTGTAGATCTTGCGGAGGTCGGAGGCGCGCTCGATGTAGTACGCGTTCCCCCCCGTTTCGCTCGCGAACCTGGTCAGCTTGTAGCGTACGTCGATCTCGGAGGAGTTGAGGCCGATTCCGATGGTGTAGATCGGAACGCCGAGACGTCGCGCGTACTCGAGCGCCTGTTCGAACGTGAACTTCGACGCGGTGTCCTTCCCGTCGGTGATCACCACCAGCGCCTTCTGACCTCGGATTCCCTGAAAGTTGTAGAGCGAATAGACGATGGCGTCGTAGAGAGCGGTCGCCTCTTCCGCACGGAGCGAGGCGAGTCCTGCATTGAGAGCGGAGAGGTGCGAGGACCACTTCTGAACCAGCATCGGCTGGGTGTCGAACCCGACCACGAAGGCCTTGTCGCCCGGTCGCAGCACGCGCTGGAAGAACTCGGCGCCGGCTTTCTGCGCTTCGTCCATCCGCGGAAGCATGGAGCCGGAGCTGTCGACCGCGAGACCGATCGAGAGAGGGAGATCCTTGACGTAGTCGAAGCGGGCGATCTTGGTCTGTTTTCCGCCATCGAAAACCTTGAAATCCGATTCCTTCAGATTCAAGACCGGCTCGTTCCCTTCCAGGACGGAGGTCGGGAGCTCGACCAGGTGAACGTCGATCTGCTGCATGAACTCCGGGGTATTGATGAAGACGACGTCTTCGACCGGGTTGTAGCTCGAGTCCTGCAGCGTGGCGACTGCGCGGAGGTACCCTACGCCGAGATCCGGCGGCACGTTCACGCTGGTGATGAAGGGGGGCGAGTACAAGGTCCCGACCTTCGTCTCGTTGAGATAGAGCTCGAGTGATTTGAGTTTCTTTCCCTGGGGGATCTTGCATTCGAGCTCGACTTTGAGGGCGCCGGCGGCCTTGACCGCGACCTGCGGCGAAACGATCTTCACCCGGAACGGGTCACGACCTTCGTTGATCGTGAGCTGGTCGGCGGCGAGAGGGGTGCCCTTGTCGTTCAGTCCCACCGCACGCACGGTCCGAATCCTGGGGACATCGCCCAGATTGAGCTCCAGTGAGAAGGGGGGAGTGCGCTTGGACATGATCTTCCTGCCGTCGACATAGAAATCGACGCTGGTGATCTTGTCGCCGGAGACGATCGTGTCGATTTTCTGAAGACCGGTCACCAGCTCGTCGGGCAGAGGAACGATGCGGAGGCGCGACTCTCCGGTCCAGAACTCCTTCTGAAGACGGTTGACGGTGTCGCTTCCCTCCTGCGCGGCTGCTTCCTTTTGAGGAGAGTCCTGGATGTAAGGGACTTCGAGATCCTTCTCCACGATCGCTTCCGCGCCGGAATTCGCGTCGACGATCTTCAATCTGGCCTTGTAATTTCCGGGGCGGATGAAGCGGTCGACGACGACCGGTATCTTCTGTGAGGCGGTCTCGGCGGGGTAGTCGAAGCGGTAGCGGAAGTTCTCGTACATCCGGCCGTCGCGGATGATCTCGCCGGTCACGTCGATGTCGTAGAACTTCGCACCGTTGATGTCCTTGGTGAGGAGCTCGTCACGGTCGACGAGCGCGGTCAGCTGGGTCGCGGTCCGAGCACCTCGTTTGCCGGGATAGGTGGCGGAAAGCTCTGCCGGGAACTTCGGAGCGTTCGGGTCCGACAGAACGGTCGCCTTGAGGATCCGGTTCACATCCTCTTCATTGACCTTCGGAGCGTCCCAGAGCTTCCCCATCTCCAGGCGGTTCTGCTGGCTCTTGAAGATCGCATCGAGAATCTGTTGGCCGTATTTGCAGCTGAAGTAGATCTTGCTGACCTGAGAGCCGCCGCCGCCCGCGCTGTCGTAGAAGACGAACTGCACGCCGCGTTGAACCCCCATCGAGCCGGCGATCTCGCTGGAGAGGAGATCTCCGAGCTCGTCCTGCATGTCGCCCATCGGGATCCAGAGCCGGTACTCGTTTCCCATCCGGGGCTGGTAGAAGAGGAGCACGATGTCGTGACCCTGACCCGGGATGAAGCCGTAGTGCCAGATCTCGATGGGCTGGAGGTACTCGCGGCAGTCGGAGCGGAGGACGTCGTCCGGTCGCCCGTGGATGAGATACATCTTCGATCGATCGGAGGAGATGTACTTGAACATCGACTTCGCCTCTTCGAGGCGTTCGTAGTAATCGCGGCGGTAGTCGCTGTCCGCCGAGTGGGTGTAGACGTCGCGTCGTCGCCAGAAGTCGTCGATGTAGAGATCCCGCTGCGCATCCGATTCGAGAAGAAGGAAGGTGTTCAGCTCCACCGGTTGCATGATCGGCTCGACGTCGAGAAGGAACTGCCGGTACTTCTCGCCGAGAGCCGCGATCCGGTCTTTGCGCTCACGCCGCGACAGCTTGCGAACGCCAGGGTTCTGAGTGGGGTCCGCCTTCAGGGCCGCGGCCTTCTTCGTGGTCTCCTTTGCGGTTTCATGGCCATCCTCGGCAGCGGGTCCGACCAGTGTGGACGCGAACTGCCGGAGCGCTTCCTCCTCGACCTTCGGCTGCCGCATCGCCGCGGCGGCGAGCCCTGAAGGCATCGAAGTCTGGTTCAGCGCGACGCTCAGCAGGAGATCGGCGCCGGAGCAGGTGTCGAGTTTCCGCGGAGCGGACGAGCCCGCGACGCTGCCGCCGATCCCGCCGAATGGCTGTGCCGACTGGGGTGTGAAGATGCTCGCCACGGTCTCACCGTCGACGATCGCTTCCTGTGAAAGAAGCTCATTGAGGGCGTCGTTTCCCCGCTGGGGAATCGAGCTCCAGAGGCGGTACTCGACGCCGCTCCGCGGCTGGTAGAAGACGAGCCACGACGTGCGGCCGGCACCGGGGAGGGACTGATACCGCCACAGCTGGATCGGTTGCAGATAGCGGGGGCAGTCGATGTCGTGTTGTTCGGCCGGACGTCCCTGGAGAAGGTAGACTCGTGCGCGATCCGAGTCGAGCCGCTCGAATTTCGCTTTGGCCTCGTCGCGTCGTGCGAGGTAGTCTTCACGGTAGGTCCCGGGATGCGCTCCCTGCGGATCGCGGCGGCTCCAGAACGAATCGATGAACGCGTCGCGGTGCGCGTCGGTATGGAGAGAGAGGAAGAGATCGAGCTCCTGAGGGACGATGATCGGATCGACGGTGTCGAGGAAGGTCCGGTATTTCGGGTCGAGCTTCTCGCGAAAGCGTTTCCGTTCGGCGCGGGAGAGCGTCGGGAGCACGGGCTGGGCAGGTTTCGAGAGTTTGACCGTTCCCTGACTCGGTGGCGCCTCCTGAGCGGAGGCTGGAACGTTCGTTCTCGCGTCGACGTTGAACGCCGCGAGTGCGGTGAGAAGAATGATGGCGAACCTGCGAATCATCGATGGACACCTCGCGCTCTGGCCCTGAAGGAGCCGTGAACCATGCGGATCTATCTCGACAACAACGCAACGACTGCGATCCATCCTGAGGTTCTGGATGTGCTGAATCACCATTTTCGAGTGACCTTCGGTAATGCCTCCAGCATCCACCAGGATGGTCAGTCGGCCCGCCGGGTGATCGAGAAGGCCCGGGAGGAAGTTTCCGCGCTGCTCCACGCGACTCCTCGGGAGGTGGTCTTCACGAGCGGTGGCACCGAGTCCAACAATGCTGCCATCTTCGGTGCGGCAATGACACGGTCCGGGCGTTGCCATGTTGTTACAAGTTCCATCGAGCACCCGTCCGTGCTGGAAGCATGCCGCAGACTCGAGCGGAACGGGCATCCTCTGACCGTGGTCGATTGCGATTCCCGCGGAGTCGTTCCCGCGGAAGCGATCGCGGAGGCTCTGCGCGACGACACGGGGCTGGTTGCACTGATGCTGGCGAACAATGAAACGGGGGTGCTGCAGCCGGTCGCCGTGGTCGGTGAGATCTGCCGCAGCCGGGGGATTCACTTCCACTGTGATGCGGTGCAGGGCGCGGGAAGATTCCCCCTCGACGTCGAAGCGATCGGCGCAACGACTCTGACCGTGACTGCGCACAAGATTCACGGGCCGAAAGGGATCGGTGCTCTTTTCGTCCGCAGCGGTTGCGTCCTCAAGCCTCTTCTCTCCGGCGGAGCGCAGGAGCGGCGGCGACGGGCCGGCACCGAGAGTGTTCCGCTGGCCGCCGGGTTCGGAGCCGCTGCGGTTCTGGCGGCCGACCTTGCGCCGGTGAAACGGGTGGCGGAGCTGCGCGACCGATTCGAGCAGAGGCTGGCCGAACGCGTTCCCGACGTGTCGATCCATGGCGCCACGGTCCCACGGGTGGGGAACACGAGCAGTGTGGAGCTTCGGGGCTGTGATGGTGAGGCGATCGTGATCGCACTCGATCTCGCGGGTGTCGCCGTCTCGACCGGATCCGCATGTTCATCGGGTCGACTCGAACCGAGTCATGTATTGCTTGCCATGGGGGTTTCGGGTGATGATGCGCGGAGTACCATCCGGGTCTCTCTCAGCCGTTTCACGACGATCGCGGAGATCGACCGGCTCGTCGAGCTTCTGTCGGAGGCCGTTTCGAAAAACCGAGGAGAACTTGCTGCGGGGCCGGGGCGTGCGGCGGCGCGGCTGCGGGAATCGCAGAACTGATGATGATCTCGACGTCGTGCATCGAGCTCCCGATCGTCCCCGGCACGATTGCACGCCCGCGGCGGGGAAGAGGCATCCAGGGTCCGGTCACGTCGTGGATGGAGGGGTGGTGAGAGGGAAGGTCATCCTGGAAGGCGACGTGGGAAGCATCCAGCTCCCCGACGTTCTCTCGTTCGTCTCCATGATCCGCCACAACGGGACGATGCTGGTACGGCAGCTCACCCTCGAGCGCTGCATCTACTGGAACGCGGGCGACATCGTTTTCGCGACGTCCAATTCGCCCGAGCATTCGCTGGGACAGTTTCTACTCCGCAACGGAAAGATCACCCGTCAGCAGTACGAGGAATCGCACCAGAGACTGACCGCGGATACGCGCCACGGAAAGCTGCTGGTCCAGATGGGAGCGATCTCTCCCAAGGACCTCTGGTGGGGCGTGAAGAATCAGGTTCTGGAGATCATCTATTCGCTCTTTGCGTGGAAGCAGGGGAGCTTCGTCCTGTACGAGGGAAAGGAAGAACTGCAGGAGCGGATCACGCTCTCCACCTCGACCTCGAGCATCATCATGGAGGGGATCCGGCGGATGGACGAATCCGCGCGGATCCGGGAGAAGATCCCCAGCCTCGACATCGTCTTCTCCAGGCTTCCGGCCACCGCGGAAGAGCTCGCGAATCTGGAGATGAGCGCTCACGAAATCCGGCTGTTCGAACAGATCGACGGGACGAAGGACATCCGGAGTCTGATCCGCGTCTCGGATCTGACGGAGTTCGAGTCGACCCGCATCCTTTTCCAGCTCCTCTCGGCGCGCCTGATCGAACCGGTTCCGCAGGCGAGATCGTCCCGTCCCGTCTTTCTCGACGTCGAAGACTCTCCGGAGCTGCTGAAGGTGGTCTCGACGTACAACGACATGTTCGAGCGGCTGTTCCGCTCGCTCGTGAACGCGGTGGGAGAAGAACAGGCGCGGGACATCTTCACCAACGCGCTCGAAAACTCCGATTCGAACGAGCTGTGGGTCGGGGTCTTCTTCGATCAGTTCGGCCGGTTCGATGAGAACATGCTCATCGCGAACATCTCCGAGCTTCCGTTCGAGCAACGCAAGACGGTGCTCGACGAGGGGCTGAACACACTCCTGTCGATCCAGCTTTTCGAAGTCTCGCAGCACCTCGACGCAGCCGCGAAAGTGGAAATTTTCCGGTTCATCTCCGAGCAGAAAGCGGAACTGGAGCAGGCGTTCGACTGATGCGGGAGTGAATCGACCCTCCGGGATGGTTGTTGCTTTCGACTATGTGGCCAACTCTATTTCGCATCGGTAATTTCGAGCTCTCGACCTTCGGGCTGATGATGTTCCTCGCGTTTCTGATCGCGGGGATTCTCATGGCGAAGCAGTATCGCCGTTATGGGCTGGACGACGAGCTCGCCTCTTCCGTCCTCATCGCCGCCGTGATCGGAGGGATCCTCGGCGCGAAGATCTATTACGCGATCCTCTACCACGACATGAGCCTCCTCTTCACCCGTGCCGGTCTCGTCTGGTACGGAGGTCTGGCCGGCGGATTCCTCGCCGCTTCGTGGGTGGTTCTGCGAAAGAAGGTGAGCTACCTCACCGCAGCCGACGCGACCGCGCCCGCTCTCGCCATCGGCTACGCGATCGGCCGGATCGGATGTTTCCTGGTCGGTGACGACTACGGGCGTCCGACCGACAGCTGGGTGGGCATCGCATTCCCGAAGGGACTTCCTCCCACCACGGCAGACGGTCTCCGCTCGTTCGGAGTGAAGGTGGATCCCACTCTTCCGGGCGACACGCTCCTTCGGGTGCATCCGACGCAGCTTTACGAAGTCGCGGCGGGGCTCGTGATGTTCGGCATCCTGATGTGGCTCTCGCGCCGGGCGCACGGAAAGGGAATGGTCTTCGCGACGTATCTCGTGCTCATCGGAACGGAGCGATTTCTGGTCGAGATCGTGCGGGCGAAGGACGATCGCTTCTTCGGGCCGTTCACTCTGGCGCAGCTGATCAGTGTGGTTCTGGTCATCGTCGGAGGGGCGATGCTCGCGCGCGCGAAACGGATGCCGAAGGTGGCCGCGGTGGAACATGCATGAGCGGGTTCGAGTTCATCACCGCGGGTGAATCGCACGGACCGGGGCTGACCGTGACGGTCAGCGGCATGCCGGCGGGACTGACTCTCGACCGCGACGCGATCGACCGCGAGCTGCGGCGGAGGCAGCACGGCCACGGCCGGGGCGGGAGGATGAAGATCGAATCCGACGCCGCGGAGGTCACCGCCGGGGTTCGTGCCGGTCAGACGCTCGGTTCACCAATCTCGATCACCATCCGAAATCACGACTTCGAGAACTGGTCCGGAGTGATGGACCCGTGGAAGAAGGACGAGCACGAAACCTCGAAGCGACGCCTTCACGCGCCGCGTCCGGGGCACGCCGATCTTCCCGGCGGTCTGAAGTACGATCGGAAGGATCTGCGGGACATTCTCGAACGTGCATCGGCGAGAGAGACCGCCGCGCGCGTCGCGGCAGGGGCGCTCGCGAAACAGCTTCTCCGCTATTTCGACATCGAGATCCGCTCTGCGGTCATCGCGATGGGAAGCGCAGGAGATCCCGAATACTCGCCGGCCTGGCAGGATCTTCTCTCCATGAACGACGAGTCGCCGCTTCGAGCGCTCCCGGCCTCCACGGAAGAAGAAATGGTGAAGGAGGTCGATCAGGCGCGTCATAACGGCGACACGCTCGGCGGGGTGATCTACCTCGCCGCACATGGAGTGCCGGTCGGACTCGGAAGCTACGTTCAATGGAGTGAGAAGCTCGACGGAAGAATCGGACAGGCCATCCTCTCGGTGCACGCGGTGAAGGCGGTCGCGATCGGCGACGGAGTCGCCGCGGCGAGGGTTCCCGGCACCGAGGTTCACGACGCGATCGAGTTCGACGAAGAGCAGCGGTATCACCGTGCGACGAATCGCGCCGGAGGCCTGGAGGGAGGGGTGACGAACGGCGGCGACGTCGTGGTTCGTGCCTGGATGAAGCCGATCTCGACCACCCGCCGCGGACTTCCGTCGGTGGACGTCGAAACCCACCATGTCCATCGCTCGCAGTGGGAACGGAGCGACGTCACCGCCGTTCCGGCCTGTGGCGTGGTGTGTGAAGCGATGCTCGCTCTCACCCTCGCCGATGCGATGCGAGAAAAGTTCGGAGGCGATTCCCTCACCGAGATGAACCGCAACTTCGAAGGCTATCTCGCGCAATTGCGACGCTACTGATCCGAACGCGCACGCGTTCGACACGAGACTCTCGGAGGACCCGATGCTGTCACCCGCAGAGAAGAACGCCCTCAGAACGCGCGAGTTTCCCGTCACCTCCAACCTCGTCTACTTCAATCACGCCGCGGTCGGACCGCTGCCACAGCGCACGTTCGACGCGATCGAGCGGCAGGCGCGCGATTGCCGTGAATGGGGCGCGCTGCACTGGCGCGACTGGGACGAAGCCTACGTACGGCTCCGCCGTAGCGTCGCATCTCTGCTCGGCTGCGACTCGGGCGAGATCTCGATCCTCAAGAACACGTCCGAAGGACTCTCGTTCGTGGCGAACGGATACCGCTGGAACGACGGCGAGAACGTCGTCACCACCGACATGGAGTTCCCTTCGAACGCCGCGCCGTGGAAGCGGCTGGAGACCCGAGGGGTGGAGTGCCGTGAGATCCGGACCGTCAACGGGACTTTCTCGCCGGACGACGTGGCGCAGGCGATCGACGAGCGGACCCGGATCGTCGCGTTGAGCGCGGTCGCGTTCCACAACGGCTTCCGTCCCGATCTGAAGGCGATCGGGGAGATCTGCGAAAAGAGAGGAGTCCTCCTCTGCGTCGACGCGATCCAGGCGCTCGGAGCGGTGAAGATCGACGTCCGGGAGTGCCGGATCTCGTTTCTAGCGGCCGACGGTCACAAGTGGATGCTCGCACCCGAGGGAGCCGCGGTCTTCTATTGCGCGGAACAGGCCCGGGCTCGACTCGAGGTACTCGAGTCGGGGTGGATGAACCTCGCGCGGAAAGGGAAGTTCATCGGCTGCCCCACGGATCTGCTGCCGGACGGGCGGCGCTTCGAGGCCGGGGCCCTGAACACGACCGGAGTCATGGCGCTGGAAGCGTCGCTCTCGCTGATTCACGAGATCGGAATCGAACGCGTCGAGATGGAGCTTCTCTCGGTCGCGAGCGAGCTCGCTGACCGCCTCGAGGATTCCGGATTCGAAGTCTGCACTCCGCGGCCGGTGCGGTCGGGAATCGTCGCGATCTCCCCTCCCGACACCGATCGCTCCCGTCTGCGTCGGCTCCTCGGCGGAGGTACTCCGGAGCTGAGCGGGAGCGGAGCGGTCCTCCTCGCGTTCCACACTCTCCTCGAGCGCGAGAAGATCGTCTGCGCACCGCGCGAAGGGATGCTCCGATTCTCTCCGCACTTCTACAACGAGGTGAGCGAGATCGAGCGGGTGGTCGCGGTGTTGCAGGATCTGCGGGGGGGAAGTTAGAGGCTCGAGGTTAGAGGCTCGGGGGCTCGGGAAGCAGAGACCGTGGCTCGGAGATGACGACCCGGCACGCCTCCGGTCCCAGTATAATTCGCAAATTTTCCAACTTTGACGTATATTATTCGTGTAGATCAGTAGCTACAGAATTTAATTCTCAAAAATCGTCAGTTGCGCGAACATTTACGAAGTGATCGCGGCTCTCTCTCCTGCGGTTCCCCTCGAGACTCCAGCCTCGGCTTCTGCGAGCCTTCAGCCTCGAGATCCCAGCCTCGGCTTCTGCGAGCCTCGAGCCTCCAGTCTCGAGTCTCGGCTTCTGCGAGCCTCGAGCCTCGCAGTCCCGAGTTGACCTCTCCTTCCGATTCCCGCATGATCGGAATCGATCACTGATCCGGGAAGGTCCATGCTCATCCTCGCCACTCTCTCCGCTCTCGTCGCCGGCCTGATCATCGGCTGGCTCATCGCTTCGCTCCGGGCGTCGAAACGTCTCCAGTCCGTCGGAGCCGAGCAGCAACGTTCGGCCGCGCAGCGGGACCTGGCCGTTCAGGAGCGCGCCCGCGCGGATGAGGAGCTTCGTACGTTGCGCGAGAAGCTCGACAGCGAACAGCAGTCACGGACGGTGGCCGAGACCCGGGAGACGGAAGCGGCGCGGCGGATCGAGGAGTTGCGTGGCTTCGTCACCCAGGCGCAGCAGCAGCTCGAAGGGGTGTACGCGAAGCTCTCGCGCGAAGCTCTGGAAGGGGCGGTCGCGCAGATCGAGAAGCTGGTCAACCCGCATCTGGAGCGCAACAAGGGCGAGATCGTCAGCACGCTCGACGCGAAGAAGGGGGAGATCGACGCGCTCCTTCTCCCGGTGCGCGAAATGCTCAAGAGTTATCAGACGGAGCTGAAGGAGAGCGAGGTACAACGCACCCAGGGATACGCGACGCTCGCCCAGCAGATCAAGCAGCTCTTCGAAGCGACCGAAGCGACCCGGAAGGAGACCTCGAAAGTCGCGAACGCACTCGGGAACCCGAAGGTGAGCGGGACGTGGGGCGAGCAGGCGCTTCAGCGATGCGTGGAGCTCGCGGGGATGTCCGAGTACTGCGATTTCGACAAGCAGTCGACGTTCGACACGAAGGAGAGCGGACGGATCCGCCCGGATCTGATCGTGAGACTCCCCGGCGACCGGCGCATCGCCGTCGATTCGAAAGCTCCGATGACGGCATACCTCGGCGCCATGGCCGAAGCCGACGAGGGGCGTCAGAAGGAGCAGCTCGAGCAGCACGCGAAGAACCTGAGGCGTCACATCGACCAGCTGAGCAATCGGCTGTATCACGAGAACATCGGCGAGTCGCTCGACTTCACGGTTCTGTTTCTCGGAGGCGAGCAGTTCCTCTACTCGGCTCTGATCGTCGATCCGTCTCTGTTCGAGTACGGCGCAGAAAAGAAAGTCTTCATCGCGACGCCCACCGTTCTGGTTCCGCTGTTGCGGGTGGTATCGGCGGCGTGGAAGGCCGAGCAGACCGAAGAGAGCGCGAAGAAGGCGCTGGAGATCGGGAACGATCTCTACGAACGGTTCGTGAAGGTATTCCGGGACATCGAATCGGTGGGCCGGAGTCTCGAGAGCGCGGTGCAGAAGTACAACGAAGCGATCCGTTCGATCGACAGCCGTCTCCTGCCGAAAGCGAAGGAGCTTCAGGGTCACGTCTCCAGCACGAGGGACCTCCCCGATCTCGCTCCGGTGGACGCTGCGATCGGCGAGAGCATGAAGATCGGCACGCGCGAGCTCACCACCATCGACGAGAGCTGAGCGGTCCGCTCAGAGATCGCGGCGAGGGGACGACTCGGTGAACCGTACCTTCGAGAATCCCACGCTGTGCAGGAGATCTGCGATCGCCTTCTGCGCATTCTTCTCGGCGCCCGGGAGAATCCCCTTCGCGATGGCGTCCTCGCGGATCGACCGCTCCGCCGCTTCCCGGATCCGTCCCTCCAATCCGGAGTCCGCTTTCCGCATGACTCCGGTTTTCCGGTCGAGGACCCGCGACTGGCGGTTGTCGAGCCGGGTGACCAGAATCTCGGCAGGGGGGAGTGTGACCCTCACCGCACCGTCGGAGTCGAGCCTCAAATCGCCAGGAGTCAGACGTGACAGATCGACGCCACCAATCACGTCGCCGACTGCGAAGAACGTGATCTCGTCTCCGGTGAGAGCATTGGGAATCAGGCCATACGACTGTTCGGCGTGAGAGACGTGGATCACCCGAAGGGAAATCGTCTCGAGCCGATCCAAACCTCGGATCTGCTGGACCACCGAAGCGAGATCGACGACATTTTCCCGCTTCTCGACCGCCTGCCGCGCGATCCGGGCGGGAGCGGACGCCATTCGTTTCGCCAGGCGCAGCCCT
This sequence comes from uncultured Acidobacteriota bacterium, assembly GCA_963741955.1. Taxonomy (GTDB): domain Bacteria; phylum Acidobacteriota; class Thermoanaerobaculia; order Gp7-AA8; family Gp7-AA8; genus CAVUKB01. Next base: position 1,414,746 of record CAVUKB010000005.1, on the reverse strand, counting down.
CCGTACATGAGGAGCGCCGACGCGACCAGAACTCCCGCGACGGTGATCAGAGTGCGTTTTCGCATGCTCTCGGAGGAACATCTTCGCAGAATCAGAAATTCGGAGCGGGTCGAGAGCCGGGCTGGCGCCCGCACCTGGAGTCTTTGCCGTAAATGCGCGACGGTGGGAAAAAGCCGGGTCGGAGCTTCGCCGGCGTCACTCTGCGAGGTAGTCGCGTCGAAGACGCCACTCGCGATCGACGCGCTCGACGAATCCCGCCGTACCGCGGTCGAGCCACTCCTCGAGGATCTCGGCCGCCGGCTCCTCGATGTCGTCCACGATGGAGAGGCTCGCACTTCCGGCGATCACCGTGAGCGGTTTTCCGAGCCGGGCAATGGTCCGGGCGGCCCTCGCGATCTCCCACCCGAGCTCCACGTCGCGGTCCATCCGGATCATCCGGTACGCGGTCCGGGCGAGAAGCGACGCCCCGTTCCAGTTCGAAGGCTCCGCCGCGCGCGGAGGGACGACGTGGTCCGCGAGGCCGAGCTCCGCCGCACGTGCCGCGACGTGCCGCTCCGTCGCGACCTCGAGGGTGTCGAGGTCGGATTCGTACAGTGTCCGCAGGACGTCCTCGTCCATCTCTCCGTCCCCGAGGAGTGCGACCGCGTGGCGGGCCGCCGGATCCATCTCGATCGCCGCCGCGGCGACGAATGAAGCGCCGCGCCGCGCCGCCGCCTCGACCAGCCGCTCGATCAGGGGAAGATCGGTGGTCAACGGATAGATCACCGGGACGAGGATTCCCCAGCGCAGCGAACGTTCCCCGGCCTCCTGAAACAACACCTGCAGATCATCTTCCAGCAGCGGCCATGTGCTTATGCATAGGGTCATGTCTGAAGAAGCATGTGCAACTACAGGTATGACCCCATCGGCCGAGGTGAGATGGACGGCGGCGACGCCGTTGTCGAGGAGGGCTTCGAGTGCCTCTCGGCCCCGGCGGAAGGTGAGCTCCGCTCTTCCGGTGGCGTCGACGAGAACCGGAAGAGCTCCGCTCAGGCGGTTATCCCGCGCGAGGAGCTCTCCTGCCGGAGTGGCGACGGCGACTTCCGCGCGATCGACGGAGAGCGCGGTGAGGGCGATGAGATCGAGCGAGAGAGGCGTCGAGCGCTTCTTCGAATACGGGCTCACGGCTGCGCCGGTCCAGAACGGAGCCTGCGGAGCCTCGAACTGCCGCACCTGGATCGCAGCCTGCCGGACGTAGGTGATCACCGCGAGGCGATCCGTTCCAGATAAGGCTCGAGCATCCGCTGTACGAGCTTGGCGGTGACGTCGAACTCGAGGTTGAACCGCCGGCCGGGTCTCGATCGCCCGAGGTTCGTTTTCTCCAGCGTCTCGGGGATCAGTGCCACCGCGAAGCTTCGTTCGTCGGGATCCACGATGGTGAGAGAGATTCCGTCCACCGCGATCGATCCTTTCGAGACGACCAGCGGTGCGAACTGCGCGGGATACGTCCAGCGGTAGACGGCGAACTCACCCTGGGTTTCCGTGCTGATCAGCTCCCCGACCGCGTCGACGTGTCCCTGGACGATGTGGCCTCCCAGCCGGTCCGCGAGGCGAAGAGCACGCTCGAGATTCACGGCCTCGCCCGGGACGAGATCTTCCAGTGCTGTCAGTGCGAGCGTCTCCGGCGAGAGGTCGGCCGAGACGCGACCGTCCGGTTCCGGGAGGAACGTCAGACAGACGCCGTTCACCGCGACGCTCTCGCCGTGCACCACCGGTTCGTCGCGGGGGGACCACTGCAATTCGAGTCGGGCACCGGCGGCACTTTTCTCGAACGCCACCACGGTGCCGGTTTCGTGAATCAGTCCAGTAAACATCGGTTCACCCTTTCCTCTGGTGATCACGTGCGGGTGGAGAGCCGCTCACGCGCGATCGTTGTAGCCGGTCACCTGGAGATCGTCGCCGATCCGCTCCACCGAGTCGAATCGGAATCGGTACGCCTGGTCGAGATCGGCGACCTCCCGATCGAAGATCGACGGTGAATGCGCTCCACCGAGAAACATCGGCGCGACGAAGAGGGTCACTTTCCTCCACAGCTCCTGCTCGATCAGGCTGGTGTGGAGCTTCGCTCCTCCTTCCGCGATCACGGAGCCGACGCCGCGCCGATGGAGATCCGCGAGTACCTCCCGGAGATCGAGCCGCCCGTTCTGGCCGGCCACTTCGACGATGGCGACGTTCTTCGCGGTTCCAGCGTACCAGCTCGCATTCGGTACGTAGACGATCGTCTCGGCATCGCGGTCGAAAACGTGAGAGTCTGCGGGAATCTCGCCGGACGAGTCCACCACCACGCGCCGCCACGGCGTCACCGCATGGTTCAGGCCCAGACGCCGCGTCAGCCGCGGATCATCGGCAATCACCGTTCCGCTCCCGACGAGAATCGCGTCGTATTCTTCGCGGAGAAGGAGGCTTCGTTCGAGCGAGGGGGGTGAGGTGATCCACTGTTTCCTCCCTCCTTCCGTCGCAAGCTTCCCATCTGTGGTCATCCCCGCCTTGAGAAGAACGAATGGAAGTCCCGTCCTCGCGGCGAAGAGAAACTTCTCGTTCAACGACTCGGCTTCGTCGGCCAGCACGCCGACGTCGACGTGAATCCCTTCCGTTCGAAGCGCCTGGATTCCCATCCCGTCCACTTTCGGATTGGGATCCGAGATGGCGACCACCACCCGGCTGACACCGGCGCGGATGAGAACGTCGGTGCAGGGTCCGGTCCGTCCGGTGTGGCAGCACGGCTCGAGGTTGACGTATGCGGTCGCGCCTCGGGACGCCTCGCCGGCCGCTTCGATTGCGAGGACTTCGGCGTGCGGTTTCCCCGCCCGTTCGTGCCATCCCGTCCCGATGATCTTCCCTTCCTTCACCACCACGCATCCCACCATCGGGTTGGGACTGGTGGAATGGCGTCCCTCGGCCGCGAGATCCAACGCTCTGGCCATCATCTGGTGATCGAGGTTCATCGGGGGGATTCTATCGGCCGGCTGCTGTCGCGCAAAACGAAAATGCCCCCCGCGTCGAAAGACGCGGAGGGCACGGGACAGGGGGGGTCCCGGGGGGTATTACGGAATCTGGACGGGAACGAAGAACGACTGCGATTGACCGTTCCGTCCGAATCGGCTGACGTAGAGTCTCAGATACTCTCCACTCTTCATCCGGTCCACGATCCGTTTCAGCTCCTGCGGCGTATTGATCGTCTCTCCGGCGGCGGAGGTGATGACGTCACCCTGAGAAAGACCCGCTTCTGCCGCAGGTGACACGGACTTCACGTCGGTGATGATCACTCCGTTCGCGCTCGACGGGAGACCGTACATCTGCCGCAGTCCCGGAGTGATCTGCTGGACGGTGAGACCGATCCGGTTCCGGGCAGGATTCTCCTCGCCGCCCTCCTGATTCGTCTCCTGTCCGACTGGAGGCCGCTCGCCGGTGGTCGCAGTGACGTGCTCGGTCTTGCCATTGCGGATCAGGGTGATGGAGATCCGCTTGCCCGGCCCGAGATCCGAAACGTAGTCGATCAGGTCGCGGCTGCTCTTAATCTGCCGGGTATCGACCTGGATGATGACGTCTCCGGGCTGGATGCCCGCCTTCGCTGCGGGACCGGATGCTTCGACGTTCTGGACCAGGACGCCGTTCATGTTCGGAAGGTTGAATGCCTTCTGGTACTTCTCGTCGATCTCGGTGATGTTGATCCCGAGGTATCCGCGGGTGACCTTGCCCGATGCCTTCAGCTGCGGGTAGACCTTCTTGGCGATGTCGATCGGGATGGCGAAGCCGATGTTCTGAGCCATGGCGCGGATCGCGGTGTTGATGCCGATGACCTCGCCCTTGATGTTCAGCAGTGGCCCTCCGGAATTACCGAAGTTGATCGCCGCGTCGGTCTGGAGGAAGTTCTCGAAGGAGGCGGTCGCCTCGCTGATACCGAGCGAGCGTCCCTTCGCGGAGATCACGCCGACGGTGAGGGTGTTCTCCATCTCCAGGGGGTTGCCGATGGCGATGGCCCAGTCTCCGACTCGGGTGGTATTGGAGTCACCGAGTTTCACGGTCGGAAGCGGATGGCCGACGTCGACCTTGATCAGTGCGATGTCGGTGGCCGGATCGCGACCGATGATCTTCGCCGGGACGGTGGTGTCTTCTTTCCCGATCCGGACTTCGATGGATGAGGCGCCTTCGATCACGTGGTTGTTGGTGAGGATGTACCCGTCAGGAGAGATGATGAATCCGGAGCCGCCGCTGATCTGCTCACGCTCATTGTCCTGATTGTTCGGGATCCGGGGATGGTCGGGGAAGAAGAAATCGAAGGGGTTGATCCCCTGACCGCTCTGCCCATGCACGATCTCCTTCGAGGTGATCGAGACGACGGCCGGCATCACTCGATCCGCGAGGTCGGCAAATGACGGAACGGTCATCATGGCGACGCTCCCGTCGGGGGTGGTCGTCACCTGCTGGGCGGCGGATTTCTTCATCCAGCCGAAATCTGCGGTGAGGATCACGCCGGCGGCGACCGAAGCGACGATGATCGCGAGAATCGAGATGGTACGCTTTACTGACTGCGACATGTGTACTTGTACCTCCTGAAGGTTACCCTTCCGTGGTCGGGCGTGCATTCGGAGTGCCAGACCGCGGCTCCGGGTTTTTCTATGAAATGGGACGCGATGGAGGGGCGAACGGTTCTGCCAGGAACATCGAATGAGGCTCCAACGTTGAGAAAAGAACCTATGGAGAAGCCTTTTTTCTCGCCCTTCCGGATCGGTGAAGTCATGATCGATCCGCCTCTCGCACTCGCCCCGATGGCCGAGGTGACCGATACGTACTATAGGTCGCTGATCAAGGAGTTGGGAGGGGTGGGCCTCGTCGTTTCCGAATTCGTCTCCGCTGAAGGTCTGACCCGCAAGAACAAGCGAAGTCGCCAGATGCTGACGTTCAACGACGCGGAACGTCCGGTGGCGATCCAGATCTATGGCGGAGATCCCGATCGGATGGACGATGCGGCCGCGATCGTCGAGGCGGAGGGGGTCGACATCGTCGACGTGAACATGGGTTGCCCGGTGAAGAAGATCGTGAACAGCGGGGCAGGGTCCGCGCTTCTCAAGGACTTCGATCGGGCCGCCAGCGTGGTGGAAAAGATCCGGCGGCGGGTGAAGATTCCGGTGACGGTGAAGGTGCGGAAGGGATGGGAGAGCGATGACGTCCTTCCGCTGCTGAAGCGGTTCGAAGAGATCGGCGTCGCATCCATCGCCATTCACGGGCGCACCCGCAGCGAGGCGTATACGGGTGCGAGCGACTGGGCGTACATCGCACAGGTCAAGAAGGAGATCCGGATTCCGCTCTTCGGGAATGGTGACGTGAAGACTCCCGCGGATGCGGTGAGAATGGTGAAGGAGACCGGGTGCGATGGGGTGATGATCGGGCGCGCCGCACTCCACAATCCTTTCATCTTCAGCGACATCCAGGCGTTCGTGAACGGCGAGGCGGTTCCGGATGAGATCGACCGGCGGATCGAGGCGATGGAGCGGTATCTCCGGAAGATCGATGCGGCACCTCAACCGCTCAAGTGGAAGCTCCACAAAGCGAGAACAATGCTCGGCTGGTTCTCCAAAGGGATTCCGCACGGGAAGGACCTCAGGCAGGGACTGGCGGACACCGCATCGATCGACGACGTTCTGCGCCTCCTCACCCGCGCGCACGAGCTCGCAGAGGCGACGCGATTCCATCCGTCCGGGACAGTCGACGAAGCGGTTCTCGCCGTGCAATCGTGACGTTTTCCCCGTCTGTGGCGGCGGGGGAGTGCGATGGGAAGCGCCGTTGTTGGCCAACACTGAATGACTTTTCCGCCCCAGGTAGCTGCGCTTCTCGAAGCCTACCGCATCGCGCCGGAGACGAAGAGTGCGTTGTACGAGCTCTACGTCGGGCTCGGCGCTCCCCTCCTCGAGGAATTCGCGGAGCTCGCAGAATCGATTCCTCCCCACGAGATCCGGCCGGAGGACCTTTCCGGTCTTCGGCAGTCGGTGATCGAAAAGTACGTGCAGAAGTCGCTGCCGAGATGGCGGGCGATGGAACCGACGGAGAGCTTCTGGCGTCCGAGGATCTTCGGCGGGCGGATGGCGGGGTTCGTCACGCCGCTCGGTCCCCTGGAGAGCGGCGCCGGCGAATATCCCTCTGAAGTCGAGCGGGTGACGCGCTGCGCATTGGATCAAGGGGAACCGGTCCCCGCCGGGCTGATCATCATGGGGCGGAACGCGCATCTCGAAGGGCGCCCCGAAACGATCACGTTCGACGTAGTGGTCGATTCCGAGAGCGACGCGATCGAGATCGCTCTGGCCGCCGGGAAGCAGCAGACGCTCCCCGGATCGGTGGGAGCCACGGCGGGGACACTCGATCCCACCGGTGCGCTCGCGCTGATCTGGGAGATTCAGGCCAATGTGCTCGAGCCGAACGGCGGCAGTTCATCCTCTCTGGCCGCAGTCTGGGAGCGGCAGCGGAACTGGGACGTCGCGACGCTCGCCGCCGCACTGGTATGGCTGGAGGCTCGGGCTCGGATCATCTACGTGGTCCGTGGTGACGCCCTCCCGACTGCCGGTGAACGAGGTAGCGCGTCGGTCCCGGAACTGCACGACCGCCTCGTCGAGCGTGTGGTGACCGCGATGGGGTCACGTCTTGCGGATCCGATGGACGAAGAGACGGATCCGCTCCTGGAAACGGATCTGATGGACGAAGAGCTGCATCGAGTGGTCACCGAGAAGGGCGCCGCTGCGGCGCTCTGGCGCATCGACGCGCTTCGACTGGTGGGGACGGACGGCGTCGCGTAATTCTTCGTTTCAATGCCCCCCGGGTCTCCCTGCTGAACGCGGGGCCGGCAACCGGACCACCGCCGGAGATTGCGCTGCAGCGCACGGGGTGAACCCGCGCCTTCGGTTCCCGGGCCGGACCAGCATCGGGTCTGCGTGGCGGCATCATGCGGCCGGAGAATACCGCGGCGTGCCTGTCGTGTTGAGGGGCGAGGACATGAGCCAGCGGCAGAAGAAGAACGTCAAGCGCGTGGGGATGATCTCCCTAGGCTGCCCCAAGAACCTCGTCGACGCAGAGATCATGCTCGGCCAGCTGAGCGGCGAATCGGAAGTCGAGCTGACACATGATCTCGAAGACGCCGACGTGGTGATCGTGAATACCTGCGGATTCATCGATTCCGCGAAGAAGGAATCGATCGACACGATCCTCGAGATGGCGCAGAGGAAGAACGGAGGTCTGCAGCGTCTGGTCGTGAGCGGGTGCATGGTGCAGCGGTACCGGACCGAGCTCCAGGAAGCGATTCCCGAGATCGACGCGTTCGTCGGCCTCGACGCGCTCGAACAGATCACCCCTGCCGTCACCGGGCTTCCGCTGCCGACCGACTCCGCTCCGGTGCGCCGGAAGATGTCGGTTCGACTCTACGAAGATCTGCCGCGCGTGCTGACTGCGGGGCGCTCGCACGCATACCTCAAGGTCTCCGAAGGTTGCTCGAATCCCTGCACCTTCTGCGCGATTCCGCAGATGAGGGGAAAGTTCCGGAGCCGGACCATCGACTCGCTGGTCGGGGAAGCGAAGCAGCTGGAAAGCCAGGGAGTGAAGGAGCTCTGCCTGGTCGCTCAGGACACCACGCGTTACGGACAGGACCTCGGCGTGGCGAACGGTCTCACGCGACTCGTCGAGCGTCTCCTCGCAGAGACTTCATTCCCGTGGATCCGCTTTCTCTACGCCTACCCGGGAAGTCTCGACTGGTCCCTGTTCGAACTGATGGGACGCGAGAAGCGATTCCTTTCGTACTGCGACATCCCTCTGCAGCACGTCTCGGCCGAAGTGCTGAAGACGATGAGGCGCCCCGGTTCGCCGGCGGAGTACCGGGCGATGATCAGCCGGATGCGCGATCTCGTTCCCGATCTCACGCTGCGCACGACTTTCATCGCCGGACACCCCGGTGAGAATGACGACGCATTCGAGGAGCTCGCTCAATTCGTGCAGTGGGCGGAGTTCGATCACTTCGGTGTCTTCCCGTATTCGCAGGAGGAGTCGACGCCGGCTGCACGTATGGCGGACATTCCGGCCGCCGCGGTCGCCGAAGCGCGGATGAATGCACTGATGGCACTTCAGCAGGGAATCTCGGAGCGAAAGAACTCGGCGAAGGTGGGCCGGCGCTTCGAAGCGATCGTGACGGGGGTCTGCGAAGAGACGGAACATCTCCTCGAGGGACGCCTGGTGAGCCAGGCTCCGGAGATCGACGGAAGGCTTCTGATCAATGACGGGATCGAACTGGTCGGAGAGTTTCCTGCGATCGTGAACGTCGAGATCAGCGAGACGTTTCCGTACGATCTGGTCGCCGCCGTCGTGGAGTAGATGAAGAGGTGGCCTTCGACGGATGCTCTGTCGCTGGCGAAGAGAATTCACACCGCGAATTCCGGATGCGGAGCCGAACCCCTCGCGCGCGTCACCTCACTTTACGGCGCCGGTCGTCTTCTCCACGCAGGGGAGCGGCTTCGCCCCCGGAGTTCCCGCTTCCACCCCCAGGATCGATCCGAGCGTGGATGCGAGATCGAGCGGCGAGACCGCGTCGTCGTACACCCCCTCCCGGATTCCGAAACCCCAGAACATGAGAGGCACGTGCTGGTCGGCTTCGACCGGCTGCCCGTGTGTGGTTCCGGTCGGAGGGTCATAGCTCCAGATGGTTCCCTCCTTCAGGGTGATCAGAACGTCGCCCGAGCGGTCGGCGCGGAAAGAGCGGCGAACGGCAGTGAGGATGGGATCGTCCGTCGGTGTGGGAAGCATCAGCTCCGTCGCCGTGTACGCGTGGGACACGCCGTTGATCTCGAGGACCGCATTGCGGACGACCTTCCTGATGTACTCCGGGTCGAAGTGCAGTGACGCGACGCGCTTCCAGTTGATGTAGATGGAAGGCTCCTCGAATCGGAGGACGATGGCCTGAGAGAGAGGAGTGGAGTCGGTGACCTTGATCCGGAGCGTACCGGCGATCCGCCTTTCGAGGTCGTGGCGCAGCGGCGGGAGATCCCGAAAGGTCTTTGCATTCTTCCCCGGGTTGCGGAGCGAAACGCGGCCGGCATCCTTCCCCCGGGCCTTCGCGACTTCCGGTATCGATTGCACGCCGTGGTCTGCGGTGAGAGCGACCGTGACGCGTCCCGGGAATCGCGTGTCGAGCCAGTCGAGGAACGTCGCGAGCGATGCATCGATCCGCATTACGGAGTCGGCCACTTCCATCGAGTCGGGACCGAAGGCATGCCCCAGATAGTCCTGGGGTGAGAGGCCGATCCAGAGGATGTCCGGCTCGTCGTCGTGCGTGCCGAGGCGTTCGGCGTCGATCACGTGCCGCGCGAAGGCGAAAAGAAGATCGTTTCCGAACGGGGTGTAGAGGAGAGCGTTGGCGCTCCCGATCGGATGGGGAAAGCTTCGTCCGAGTCCGGCTCTGTCGCTCTTGTACTGGCGGAGGTTCGGAGGATCGAAGGTCAGTTTGTCGAGTTGTTCGGTGGTGAGGAGGCCGGAGAGGTCCCAGACGGAATGCGATGCGACGAACTCCGGCACCTTCTCGTTGAATGCGAGGACGCCGGGATCCCACTTGTAGTAGTTCGTGGAGACGAACCCCGGGAGCTTCGGATCGAACCAGTAGGCAGCGGTGGCTTTGCGCCCCGCCATCAGAATCGCGGCGCGGTCCTTGATCGAGATCCCGATGACCTTCGCGCCGCGATCGTGCTCCTCGAGTCGATCGCCGAGGGAGTCACTCGCGAGATTGAGGGGGGACACCGGCTCGACTCCGGGAGCGGTCGGTACGGTGCGGTCGTCTTCGACGCAGTATTCGTTGTGTTCCTCGCGGCGGTCCCACCAGTCGTTGGAGACGATGCCGCTGTGCGCCGGATCGCGGCCCGTGCCGATCGCAGCGTGTCCCGGGCCGGTGTAGGTGATGGCGTACGGATAGCGAGCGTTCTCGAACGTCGCGCCATGGATCAGAAAACGGTTGAACCCATCCTTTCCGAAGTACGGCGCGAAGCGTTGAACGTACTCGTAACGAAACTGATCGATGGAGATGACCACGACGAGATCGGGCCGATCGGCGGCTGCGAGAGGCAGCGGGAGCGCGACGGTTGCGAGAAAGAGAAGAGAAAAGAGAGCTTTCTTCATGATTTGCCTCGAGGAGCGGCGGCGCCGCGCGGGCGATGATATCGGGATCGGAGGGAAACAAAAAGGGAGGGGCCGGAGCCCCTCCCTTTCCGACTGCAGTCGCGTCGATCAGAAGGTGACGCGCAGCCCGAGGCGTGCCTGCCAGCGGGAGCGAACGTCCGCGGTGCTGAACTGGGCACCCGGATCGAGCGCGCCGTTGAACCGTTCGCGATAGATCGGCTTACCGGTCGCAGAGTCGATGCCCTGGTAGTAGACCGGCAGATAGTTCTGGTTCGAGACGTAGCGGACCACGCCCGAATTCTTGTCGAACATGTTGAGCAGGTTCAGGACGTCAGCGGTAATGCTGGTACGCACACCGGTGAAGGCCGGAAGGCCGAGCTCGTAGTGAAAGTCGAGCTGACGGACCCACGGCTCGGTCGACTCGTACCGGTTGAGAATCCGTCCGGCGGTCGGGTCGATCCCTGCGCTCTTGAGGAAGTCCGCGAGGACCGAGTAGTCGATCGGCTGCCGGCTGGCGTTCTGAAGGATGATCTCGTCCGCCGAACCGGGAACGTACAGCAGGTCGTTGGTCGAGTATCCATCCTTGTTGACGTCCGTGCCGAACAGGAGCGAGTACGGTCGCCCGGACTGCGCGTTGTAGTAGAGGGCGATGGTGTGGTCGAAAGGACCGGTCCGGACGTTGTACGACGCGGAAAGGTTGAACCGGTGCGTCGTCTCGAACGCCGAGCGCGAGACCTTCGGATCGAAGATGTCGCCCTGGGTGTGGTGGTACTGCCAGTTGGAGATCGCGCGGCTGGACGTTCCGTCGAAGGCCGACTTCGCGTTCTGGTGCGCGTACGACGTGGCCAGCGTGAAGCCGTGGCCGAAACGCTTGTTCAACTGCAACGACTCCATGGTCTGGTAGCCCTTGCTGGTGTTGGTGAGAAGAATCGCGTCGCGAACCTGGCTGCTGATGTTCGAGTACGTCGGCCGGCCGTCGAGCGGGCTCGTGCCGGTCTGCACTTTGTTCACGTTCTCGTAGTAGACGTCCTCGAGGTTCTTGCTGTAGACCACTTCGGCCGTGCCGCGGATTCCCCACGGAAGCTCACGGTCGTAGCCGAGGGTGCTGCGCATCACGCGCGGAAACTGGAAGTTCGGATCGATCAGATCGACCGAGATCGCGCCGCCACCGGAGGGGAAGTTTGTCGGCTGGGCGTTCGGATCGGTGACGAACTGCGGGGTGCAGTTCGGCGCCACACAGCTCACCGCGATCTGCTCCACGCCGGTGTCGCCGTATGCGTTGGAGACCCAGACGTAGGGCGTACGGCCGGCGAAGATGCCGATGCCGCCTCGGAGTTGCTGCTTGCCGGCGCCGCTCGGATCCCAGTTGAATCCGAGCCGTGGCGACCACACCACATCTTCGGCCGGAGTCTGCGCGGTGCTGTAGCCGATGGCTTCCGAGACGATCGGGTTGAACGACGGAGTGTCGGGGAAGCTGGGCATGTCGCCCCGGAGACCGAACACGAGGTTCACGTTCGGAGAGACGCGCCACTGGTCGCTCGCGTAGAGACCGTACTGCGACACGTCGAACGTCGTGGCGCGGCGAGGATCGCTGCCGGGAGCGTAGGTGAGGCTGTACTGGGTCGGCGTTCCTGCCGCGAAATCTTCCAGCGTCGGGAAGAAGTAATAGCCGAACGCATCGGACATGAAGAGGTTCTTGAACGAGAAGAACTCGTTGTGCGTTCCCACGGTGATGGTGTGATTGCCGTGGACCAGAGTGAAGTCGTCAGTGACTTCGAGGATGTCCTGGTCGAGAGAGTTGGCGCCGGAGAAACGCTCGGTGCCGAGGGTCACCTCGCCGCGGCGAGGCGCGCCGCCGATCTCGACCGAAGGAAACTCGATCGGGACCGCGCGTTTGTCGCGGATGGTCTGATAACCGAGGCGGGCCTCGTTGTACGAGTTCGGGCCGAAGACGCTGTTGAGCTGCGCGACGGTCGAATTCGTCTTGTCGTTGAACGCGTAGTACGAGGTCGGGAAGTAGAAGAAGGTGTAGCCGCCGGACGTCGCGTCGCGGGTACCCTCGACGTAGTTGTGCCGGAGAGTCAGCTGGCTGGAGTTCCCGATGTTCCAGTCGAAACGGCCGAAGTAGTTGTTGCTGTCGCGCTTCGCAGGAGTGTCGCCGAGCGAGCCCGGATCGTATCCGTACTTATCGATGGCAATCTGCTTGGCCGCGGCGGCTTCCGCAGCGATGGCCGGGTTGATGGTGATGTTGCCCGGCTCGGCGGACCAGCCGGTCGGCTCGCTGCGGTCGTTGTGCTCGCCGGTGACGAAGAAGAAGAGCTTGTCGCGGAGGATCGGTCCGCCGAAGCGGCCGCCGTACTGATTGGAGGTGAAGTCGCTGATCGGACGGTTGTACGGCCCGTCACCGACGAACTGCTGGTCGCGCTTCGAGTAGAAGGCGGAACCTTCGTAGGCGTTCGTTCCCGAGCGGGTGATCGCGTTGATTCCGCCGCCGGTGAAGCCGCCCTGACGGACGTCGTACGGGGAGACGACGAGCTGGAGCTCCTGGATCGCTTCCAGCGAGATCGGCTGAACGTCGGCCTGACCGCCCGGGGTGCCGGTGTCGGCGAGACCGAACAGGTCATTGTCGACTGCGCCGTCGATCTGAATGGTGTTGTAGCGGTTGTTCTTGCCTGCGACGTACATCCGGGTCGAGGACGAGTCCTGCGCGTCGACCGTGAAATACGGGTTCGTGCGGGCGAAGTCCTGAAGACTGCGGCTGACCGTGGGGAGAGACTCGATCTGCTGTTCGGAGACCGCTGACGTCGAGCCGGTCCGGTCCGGATTGATGATCTCGTCGACATTCGCGCTCACGGTGATCGACTCGGCGACGCTCTCGAGAGCCATCTTCAGGTCGACCTCCGTGGTCCGACCCAGACTGACGTCGATCTTGTCGACTTCACTGGTCCGGAAACCTTCGAGCGTTCCGGTGACCTTGTAAGGCCCGCCGACGCGGACGTTCGGGATGGTGTAGCGTCCCGAACCGTTGGTCACGGCGGTGTAGTGGGTTCCCGTCGGAACGTGAACCGCGTCGATCGTCACGCCGGGGAGAGCGCTGCCGTCTTGGGCGGTGATCGTACCGGCGAGACTTCCGGTAGTGACCTGTGCCTGCACGAGCGATGCGCACGCGAGCAGAGCGAGGCAGAGGAAGACGTTTCGTGCGCTTCCTTGCGTCCAAGCAAAGAATGTGCGACCTGGACCGGACATAAATCCTCCTGAATCTGTTCCTGAAAATTTTGGATGTGGACGTGAAAACTCGACCGAACTGGACAAATTTGGTCGTGCAAAGCTACCCGAACCGGACGGTTTAGTCAAAGGATTGACAGCAGAGAAAACGTGAAATCCGCGTGAAGCATCTGTGGCTCAGAAACTCTTGAGAAACGCCTCGTTCGACGGGAACTTCTGGAGTCGCTCGAGGAGCATCTTCATCGCGTTCATCGGATCGGTACCGGCCAGCGCCCGCCGGAGTGTGTAGACCTTCGGCAACTGCTCGGCGGAGAGGAGTTTTTCCTCCTTCCGCGTCCCGGTCTGGGCGACGTTGATCGCTGGAAAGATCCGACGCTCGAACAGTCCGCGGTCGAGAACGATCTCGGTGTTGCCCGTCCCCTTGAACTCCTGGAAGATCACTTCGTCCATCCTCGATCCGGTATCGACCAGGGCAGTGGCGACGATGGTCAGCGAGCCCCAGTCCTCGGCGTTTCGGGCGGATCCGAAGAACCGCCGCGGCTTTTCCATGGTCCGGGCGTCGATGCCCCCGGACATGATCCGCCCGCTGCTCTTCTGTTCGTTGTTGTACGCCCGCGACATCCGGGTGATCGAATCACAGAGAATCACGACGTCGTGCTTGAGCTCCACCAGCCGCCGGGCCCTTTCGATGAGGATCTCGGCGATCAGGATGTGATTCTCCGCCGACTGGTCGGAGCTCGAGGCGATCACTTCTCCCCGGACGCTCCGCCGCATGTCCGTGACTTCCTCCGGACGTTCGTCGACGAGAAGAACCATCAGGATGACTTCCGGGTTGTTCTTCGTGACGCCTGCCGCGATGTCTTTCAGCAGAGTGGTCTTGCCTGCCTTGGGTGGTGCGACGATCAGGCATCGCTGCCCTTTTCCGATCGGCGAGAGGAGATCGAGCACCCGGTTCGAGAGCCTCTCGGCGTCGGTCTCCAGGCGTAGCATTTCGTGGGGATCGATGGAGATCAGGTCGGAAAATGCCCGGCGCGACTCCCAGTACTGCTCGACCGGCATGTCCTCGATCTTTTCGATCGAAGTGAGCTCGGTGTTGTTGCCACCGCGGCGGGCGGTCCCCGAGATCTTCAGCCCGGCCAGAAGACGCTGCCGGTCCACCATCGGCCGCGGTACGATCGCGTCGCCCGGCTGCGGGACGTAGTCGTTCTGCGGCGAGACCAGGACGCCTCCTCCGTTCGGTTTGATGTGGAGGATCCCGGTGACCTCGACGGGTTCGCCGCTCGTGGTTTCGCGCGGCTGTCCCTGTGCAGGTGCCTGGTGTCCGTCGGAGCGGCGGCGCCGGCGGGAGCGTTTACGGCGCCCTCCCGGTTTGGCCTCCGCGGGAGCGGTCTGTTCGCTTCGCTGGTTTCCCCCGTTCTCAGCCGGTGGTGCCGCGTTCCCCTGCTTCGGGGACGCGCCCGGCCGCGAACGGCGTCTGCGGCGGCGCCTTTTTCGGTCTCGATCTTCTGAAGTCATCCGGTTTTTCGCAATGCCAGTTCACTCACGCGGAGCGAAGGGCTCAGTTCCTGGGAGCTTCTGATGAGTCACAGCGGAGTTGGTGAACTCGACGCCCGGTTGGTGATGCTCATCAAAATCCGTGCACGAGGTGCGGGGGTAGTATAGCGGAAGTCTGCCGCGGACGCGCAAGTGAATTTCTCGTGGGGGCGCGACGGGCTCGGTGGCGCGAGAAGACTGGATTCGAAGAGGTCACCGTTCCTCATTTGATTGACGCCCTCTCCCTCGTATGCAAAAATAAGATAACTTTCCACTTCGAAAAAAAAGACCCATGCCTCAAGACATTCTGGTAGTCGAGTACGAACCTCGTTACACGGAGCGAGTGAAAAATGCGCTCAACGGGCGGGTCTTCGTCCCCCGTTTCGCCAAAGACGGCGAAGAGGCGCTTTCCGCTCTCGAGTCGCGCACGCCGGAACTGATCGTGCTCTCATCGATCATTCCGAAGGTCACCACCGCGGAGTTGATTCGCGTCATCCGCGGCCGGAGTGAGTTCAAGCGCACGCCGATTCTCCTGACCGTTTCCGGATATGCCGGAAAGAGTCCCTCCACGGATGCGCAGCGGCTCGGGGCTTCCGACATTCTGCCAAAACCGTACAACGAGGCAGAGTTTCTTCAGAAGGTTCAACAGATTCTCGGGGACACTCCGCAGCCGGAGGTTCAGGCGACCTCCGCCGGGCCCGCTCCGGCAGTTTCGCCCGGCGCGCCGCCGCCTGCACCCGAAGCGACTGTTCAGTTGAATACGAAGGATCTGATGGCCGAGATGAAAGAGAAGGACAAACCAGCAGAGCCGGCTCGAACCGTACGGATCGGTGCGGACGAGCTCGACAAGATTCTCGCCGACACGCTGGCAGGGGTGAAGGCTTCCGCTCGCAAGAAACCGGAACCGACAGCCGAGACGCCGATTCCTCCCTCCGCGTCTCCGAGTCGGTCGAAGAACGCGTCTGCAGAATTCGACAAGCTTCTCGAGAGCACGCTCTCCGGGCTGGAGAGGTCAGGCCGGCCGAGACCTCATGGGGAAGCGGGTCCCGTCGATTCCCCTGCTGCATCACTCCCGGAGCCTGAGCCGCTTCCGGCGGAGCACGCGGCACCGGTCGCCACCGCTCCTCCCGCTCCCGTGGCGGAAGAGCCGGAGCCCGAGCCGTTTCCCTCCGAAGCGGATGTCGCTCCTTTTCCGATGGCGGACGAGCCGTCGCCGCACGCGGTGGCTCCGCCTCCGGCCGAGGCGGAAGCGGCGCCGACGGTCATGGTCCCTCTGGCGGAGGTGAAGGAATCCGCACCCGCCGTAGAAGACGGAATTCAGTTCGGGCAGTACGTACTGATCGAGAAGATCGCGACCGGCGGTATGGCCGAGGTGTGGAAGGCCCGGATGCGAGGGGTGGAGGGATTCGAGAAGATCGTAGCGATCAAGAAGATCCTGCCGCATCTGTCGGACAACCAGGAATTCGTCGAGATGTTCATCGACGAGGCCAAGCTCGCTGCGCAGCTGAACCACAACAACATCATCCACATCTATGATCTCGGGAAGATCGCCAGCTCGTACTACATCGCGATGGAGTACATCGAAGGCTGCGATCTGAAGACGATTCTCCGGCAGGGCGACGAGCGGAGTCACCCGATCCCGCTGGAGCTCTCGGTGTTCGTCGCGTCGAAGGTCGCGGCGGCGCTCGACTACGCACATCGCAAACGTGACATGCAGGATCGGGAGATGGGTCTCGTTCATCGCGACGTCTCTCCACAGAATGTTCTGATCTCGCACGAAGGCGACATCAAGCTTTGCGATTTCGGCATCGCCAAGGCTGCATCGAAGGCCTCTCACACCCAGGCGGGCGCGCTGAAGGGAAAGCTTCAGTACATGTCGCCCGAGCAGGCGTGGGGCCGTCCGATCGACCGCCGGAGCGACATCTTCGCGTTGGCGACCGTGCTGTTCGAGATGCTGACGGGGAGGAAACTCTTCACCGGAGAAAACGAGATCTCGATTCTCGATCAGGTCCGTGAGGCGAAAGTCGTCGCTCCCTCCACGATCAACGACGAGGTTCCTCCCGACGTCGATGCGATCGTGTTGAAGGCTCTCCAGAAAGAGCCCGAAGGGAGATATCAGACCGCTGCAGAAATGGCGCGCGACCTCGACGCGGTCCTGTATGGATTCAGGCCCACGCCGACCAGCGCGGATCTCGCGATCTACATGCACCGGCTGTTCAGCGAGCAACCTCCGATGGCGGCTCCGATCATCGAGGAGCCGGCTGTCCCGGCTGCCCAGACTCCCACCATCGAGATCTCGACACCCCAGGGAATCGAGCGGATCGTCGCGCCGAAAGTCGAATCGACGCCAGCGAGCGCGTTCGAGCCGGTGGTGGTTCCGGAAACCCAGCCTGCCGGCGGACGCAAGTCCATGATGATGCCGCTGATCGCTGGTGTGGTGATCGTGCTGGGACTCGCGGGGGGAGGATTCTTCTACTTCCGCAGCCGCTCGACCGCGTCGCAGCCCACGTCCGCCCCGGCGGCGACGACTTCTGCCACTGCGGTACCGGCGGTCCAGCCCTCGACGCAGAATGCCGCTCCTGTTCCGACCGAGACCGCGGCGACCGGCACTGCCGTTCCGGTGACCGCCACGGTCGCGAATGCGGCAACGTCGACGGAGCTTGGAGCAAGTGACCGCGCGCTGATCGACGCCGAGGTTCAGAGAAGACTGGCGGAAGAGCGAGCGAGACTCGACAGGCAGCGACAGCAGGCGGAGGCAGACCAGCGGGCCCGCACTGCGACCACGGCTCCGGCTCCAGCGGCAGTGACCACGTCGCAGGCTCCTCCCCGTCCGTCGCAGGGACAGACCACATCGGCTGAACCGCCGGCGACGGCGACCACCGCATCGACGGCGCCGGTCGAGACCGCAACTGCAGCCCCGGCCCCAGGGCCGGCCGTGACTCAGACCGTCGCGCCGGCACCCGCGGTGAAAGAAGGCGATCTGGTGGACATCGGAACGCCGGGGTTGAATCCTCCGCAGATCGTGGAGCGAGGCAACGTCACTTATCCGGCAGCTGCCAGAAGGATGGGAGTGGAGGGAATCGTGGTGCTCCAGGTGCTCGTCTCCGAGACCGGACGCCCTCTGCAGGTGAAGGTTCTCCGGGGCGTTCCACTGCTCAACGCCGCGGCGATCGAGTCGGCGCGAACCTCGAAGTACCGCCCGGCGACCAAGGACGGAGTGCGCGTCAAGTCTCACATGACTTTCACTATTCCCTTTAAGCTATAATCCGCGCGAACCTCGACCATGGAAGCCGCAATCACGAAACCTTCGGGAGAAAACTGATGCCGGTTCTGACCGACCAGCAACGAAAGTTCTACGAGACGACGCTCCAGGTGACTCGACAGGAGATCAACGATCTGAAGGATCAGGTCGAAGACGAGCTGTCCAAAGTCAAAGAGCGTATCGCCGAACTGCAGGGCGCCATCAACGCCGCCAAACAGATGTACGAAGCGGCATGCAACCGGCTGGGTATCCGGAATGACCTCGAGGACGAATCCGAGGGCGAGAGCTGACCGGATCGTCCGGGAGTGAAGAGGTCGTGCCGTTTTCAAAGGCACTTCCGATTCGCCGTCACCGCCTCGGAACTGCAGCTTCGTTCAGCCGATCTGGTTTCCTTCGACTCGCAGGGAGTCTCGCTTCACTTCTTCTGATCCTTCTCGCCTGCGGATCTCCGGCTCCCCCGATCGAACACCACTCGCGTCCCGCAGGTCGCATCATCACGCTCGCGCCGAATCTGACCGAGATCGTCTACGCCCTCGGATGCGGCGAACGGGTCATCGCAGCCGACGATTTCTCGAACTATCCACCTGAGGTGCGGTCGCTGCCGAAGGTCGGAGGGCTCGAGCCGAATGCCGAAAAGATCATCTCGTTGCGGCCTGATCTCCTTCTCGCCTCGACCAGCGCGGACTACTCCGGACTGGCGAGTCAACTCCGCCGGGCGGGGATACCTCTGGTGCTGGTGCGAACCGATCGGCTCGACGACGTCCCGCCGGCGATCGAGCAGCTGAGCGCGGCGATGCGATGCGGAGACGGACCTCGCGTCGCCAACCAGTTGAGGCGCGCTCTCGCTTCGGTCGCGCAATCGAGACCCGACCCTCCCCGGGTCCTCTTCGTCGCGTCGACCGATCCCCTCTTCGTGGCAGGAGGAGGGACGTTCGTGGATGACCTGATCCGGTTGACCGGGGGGAGAAATGCCGCCGCTGACATCCACGGGTGGGCGCAGTACTCTCAGGAGGTGCTTCTCTCCGCTCCGCCGGATCTGGTGCTCTTTCCGGGCCGCTCCGTCAGTGGATCGAGGATCCGTCGCATGCTCCCGAAGGGGCGGCGGGAGGGGGGAGTCATCGCGGTCGACGAAGATCTCTTCTCGAGGCCGGGACCGCGCGTTGCAGCCGCGGCGAAGGAGCTCGCGAGAATCGAAGATCGGTGGGAAGGCGGGCGATGAGCAGCCCTGCGTTCGGGATTCTGTGGCGACGGTGTGCGTTTCTCGCCGCGCTGCTTCTGGTCGCCATCGTGATCTCGGTGGAGCTCGGAGCATCGGGGATCGGACTGAGCGCTCTCTTCTCGGGCGACGCGCTGCAGATCGCGGTGATACGGGACATCCGGCTTCCGCGGGTGATTCTCGCGGCGCTGGTGGGAGGAGGGCTCGCGATGGCCGGGGCGACCTTCCAGACCCTGCTCCGCAACCCACTCGCGGACCCGTTCATCCTCGGGGTCTCGGGCGGAGCAGCGAGCGGGGCGGCGATCGCGGCGATGCTGCACGGAGCCCGCTCGGGGATCGTCGTTCCTCTCGCTGCTTTCGGGGGCGGAACGCTCGCCACTGCACTCGTGTATCTGCTCGGGCGCCGGGGGCGCCAGATCGATACCGTTCGGCTCCTTCTCGCCGGATTGATCCTGAATGCATTTTTCTCGGCGGTGATCCTTCTCGCTTTTTCGTTCAGCGGTGCGACCGATCTGGTAGCCGCGATGCGGTGGATGATGGGAACACTCAGCGGTGCCGACTGGCGCGGCGTGGCCCTGACCGGCGTGACGGTGGCAGTGACCCTGGCCGCGCTCGCCTGGATCGCATCGGATCTGCGGCTCCTCGCGTTTGGAGAAGACGATGCCAAAGCAAAAGGAGTGGAGGTCGAGCGGACGAAATTCATCGCGTTCTTCGCCGCCTCGCTGATCACCAGTGCAGCTGTGGCGGTCGGCGGGATCATCGGGTTCGTGGGATTGCTGGTGCCGCACGGGATCCGGCTGCTCTGGCGGCCGGACTATCGCGCGCTGCTTCCCCTCTCTCTGCTCGGTGGCGGCATCCTTCTGGTGTGCGCGGACCTTCTGGCGCGGACTGCAGTCGCTCCGGCCGAGCTCCCGCTCGGAGCGATCACCGCGCTGATCGGAGTCCCCTTTTTTCTTCTGATCCTCCGGAGAGAGAGTTGATGCTGGCGGAGCTCCAGAGCGTCTGGTTTTCCTATCGCGAAGATGTCGCAGCGGTCGAGGACGTGACCGCCCGCTTCGGTTCGGGAGAGCTCGTCTCGGTGATCGGCCCGAACGGAGCTGGCAAGTCGACACTTCTGAAGCTTCTCTGCGGAGTGCTCGCTCCGGAGCGGGGAGAGGTACGTTTCGAGAACCGGCCGATCAGGAAATGGGATCGGAGGGAGTATGCGAAACGAGTCGCCTACCTCTCGCAGCAGCCGGACCCGAGCTTTCCGATGAGAGCTCGAGACGTGGTCCTCAGCGGCCGGGCCCCGTACGTGAGCCGGTTCCGGTGGGAGAGCCGCGAGGATCTGGAGGCTGCGGAAAAGGCGCTGGAGCTGTGCGACGCACGCGCACTCGCGGAGCGGTGGCTGGACGAGATGAGCGGCGGCGAGCGGAAGCGGGTCTACCTCGCGAGAGCGCTTGCGGCCGACCCGGAGCTGATCCTCCTGGACGAGCCACTCGCTTCACTCGACGTCCGGCACATTCAGGATCTGATGGAGCTTCTTCGCGGAATCGTCGACTCCACGGCGAAGACGATCCTGCTGGTCTCGCACGATCTGAACTGGAGCGCTGCGTACAGTGACCGGATCGTGGTGATGAGTCGTGGCCGAGTGGTCGCAGATGGTCCGGCGACGGCGGTGATGAAGCCCGAGATCATGAAGGAGCACTTCGGTTTCGATGCGATCGCGGCGCATGCGGAAGATGGCGTCGCCAGCTGGATGGTGCCCCGGAGAAACCGGTCATAAACCGCGAAAACGCTTTGTTATACTCGCCGCTGGTACCGCCGCGATGATTCGTTTCGAGGACATTCTCGAAAGAGTCGAGAGCTACAAGCCGCAGTTCGACGAGGCGCTTCTCGACAGGGCTTACATCTTTTCCGCACTCGCTCACAAAGGGCAGATGCGACGCTCGGGAGAGCCTTACCTGATTCACCCTCTCAACGTCGCCCACATCCTCACCGATATGAAGCTCGACGAGACCTCGATCGCGGTCGGGCTGCTGCACGATGTCCTCGAAGATACTCTGACCACGAAAGAACGGCTGGCGGAGCTGTTCGGCGAGGACGTGGCGGAGATCGTCGACGGCGTGACGAAGATCTCCCGTTACGAGTACGTCTCCAAGGAAGAGCAGCAGGCGGAGACGTTCCGGAAGATGATTCTGGCCATGGTCTCGGATCTCCGGGTGATCCTGGTCAAGCTCGCGGACCGGCTCCACAACATGAGGACCCTCCACCACCTTCCGGAGGAGCGGCGGATCGCGATCGCGAAGGAAACCATGGAGATCTACGCTCCGATCGCGAACCGGCTCGGGATGGGAATGGTCAAGAGCGAACTGGAAGACCTCTCCTTCCGGTATCTCTACGCGAAGGAGTTCGAAGATCTGAGCTCGGCGGTTCGAAAGAAGATGAAGGTGTCGGCGGACGTGGTCGAACGCCTCCGCAAATCGATTGCAGACAAGATGACGGAGAACCAGATCGAAGTCGACGTGACCGGACGGGTCAAGTCGATGCATTCGATCCACCAGAAGCTTCGCCGCCAGGGAATCGACATCGGCGAACTGTACGACTACCTGGCGTTCCGGATCATCACCGGAAGCGTGAAGGACTGCTATTCTGCGCTCGGAATCATCCACCAGGCATGGCGTCCGGTTCCGGGGCGGATCAAGGATTACATCGCCATGCCCAAGCCGAACTTCTACCAGTCGCTCCACACGGTGGTCGTGGCCGAGCAGGGCCAGCCGTTCGAGGTTCAGATCCGTACGAAGGAAATGGACCTGATCGCCGAGCAGGGGATCGCGGCTCACTGGAAGTACAAGGAAGGACGGGTCGGACCTTCTCCGGACGACACGAACTTCCTCTGGCTGAGACAGCTGGTCGAATGGCAGCAGGACATCAAGGATCCGAGAATTTTTCTCAACTCGCTGAAGATCGACCTCTACCCTGACGAGGTCTACACCTTCACGCCGAAAGGAGACGTATTCGCGTTCCCGCGGGGGGCGACGCCGCTCGACTTCGCGTTCCAGATCCACACCGACGTCGGAAGCCACTGCGTCGGCGCCCGGATCAACGGCAAGCTCGTGCAGTTGCGCACGCCGCTTCGGAACGGCGACATCGTGGAGATCCTCACCGCACCGAACCAGACGCCGAACCGGGAATGGCTGAACATCGCCGTCACCTCGAGGGCGAGACACAAGATCCGGCATTGGCTGAATACCGAGCAGAAGACGCGCTCGATCGAGCTGGGGAGGAAGCTGATCGAAAAGGAGGCTCGGAAATTCAAGGTGCAGATCCGAAAGCTGATCGCGGAAAACGCCCTGGACGGCGTTCTCGCCGAACACGGACTGGCGCGGCTGGACGACCTCTATGCCGATGTCGGATACGGAAAGATCTCGGCGAAATCGATCATCGAGCGGTTCGTCCCTGCGGACGAGAAGGAGAAGCGGGAGCCGGCCGCGGAAGGAGGGGTGCTGCAGCAGGCCGTGCGGCGGATCTTTCCGTTCGGCAGCTCAGCGGTCATCAAGGTCCGGGGGTATGACGATCTGATGACGTATCTCGCGAAATGCTGCAGCCCGCTCCCCGGAGAACCGATCATCGGCTACGTGACGCGGGGAAAAGGGATCGCGGTGCACAGCTCCAACTGTCCGAACGTGAAGAATCTGATGTTCAACCCGGATCGGGAGATCACCGTGGAGTGGGCGAGTCAGGGGGACGCCCAGTACCGGATCGAGCTGGAGATCACGCTGGAGGACCGGACCGGCATCCTGGCGAGGGTGATCTCCTCGATTGCGAACCTGAAAACGAACATCCGCCACATCGAAGCCCGGACGGCGGACGGACGGGGAGTGATCGATCTGCTGGTGGAGATTTCGGACCTCAAGCACCTGGAGAAGCTGATCAAATCGATTCAGGGGACCGAGGGGGTGCTGACGGTCCAGAGGAAGTACAACACCCGTCACGCGATCGCGTGACGAGTGTCGTCGCCACGTGCGATCAGCGCGCAGCCTTCTCGATGCGGCCCGAACGGATGCACCGGGTACAGACATTCATTCTGCGAACTGACCCTGCGACGAGGACCCGAACCCGCTGAAGGTTCGGCAGCCAGCGCCGGCTGCTCACGTTGTGAGCATGACTGATCCGGTTTCCGAACACCGGTTTTTTCCCACAAACTTCACACATTTTGGCCATCGTTTCGACTCCTGTTGCCCAGCGAAGGGGCGAGGATTGTAATCGTCCGCGCGGTTTCGCGCAATGCCTTTCCATTCCCGTCGGAGAGGGTCACCGCTTCCGTTCCCGTATCTTCCGGCATCTCATGACCTTGCGTTGTTGACACCGTTCTGGAAACGGTGTAACTTCGCCTCAAACTTTCTGTAATTCATGATGATTTGAGCAAACGAGAAGTCTGTGAGATGGATGGGGTGAGCGGTGTTCTTCTCAAAGAGCAAGAATCTGGTAGGGCTTGATATTGGCTCGTCCGCGGTCAAGCTCGTAGAGCTGAAAGAAAAGAAGCAGGGTTCGTTTCAGCTCGAAAAGGTCGGCCTCGAAGCACTTTCCCCCGAGGCGATCGTCGACGGTTCCATCATGGATTCTTCCATGGTGGTCGACACGATCCAACAGCTGAACGCCGCCCGCGGCGTGAAGAATTCCAATTACGGGACCTCACTGAGCGGCCATTCAGTCATCATCAAGAAGATCTCGCTTCCGCCGATGTCGTCGGAGGAACTGGCCGAATCGATCCAGTGGGAAGCCGAGCAGTACATTCCTTTCGACATCAACGACGTGAATCTCGATTACGTCCCTCTCGCGTCCGCTCCGGGCGAGAACCTGGACGTGATTCTCGTCGCGGTGAAGAAAGAAAAGATCAACGATTACATCTCGGTGATCTCGCAGGCCGGCAAGACGCCGGTGCTGGTCGATGTGGATGCCTTCGCGCTGCAGAACTGCTACGAGGCCAACTACGGGCAGTCACCGGGGAAAGTCGCGGCGCTGGTGAATGTCGGGGCCTCGGTCACGAACGTGAACGTTCTCTCGGGCACCAATTCGGTCTTCTGGCGGGACATCACCTTCGGCGGAAATCAGTACACGGACGCGATTCAGCGTGAGCTGAATCTCTCGTTCAGTCAGGCTGAATCCCTCAAGAAGGGAGAACCGGTCGCCGATCACACCATTCAGCAGGTGATCCCGATTCTGAATTCCGTTTCCGAAGACTTCGCAGGGGAACTGCGGAAGACCCTGGACTTTTTCACCGCGACTTCCGGTGCAGAACGGGTGGATGAGATCGTCCTCAGTGGGGGTGGTTCGGGAGTCATGAACCTCGACTCGATCCTTCGAGACAAGTTCGGGATCGCGGTGGAGATCATGAACCCGTTCAAGAGCATTCAGATCAACGAGGGCGAGTTCGATCTCGAGTGGATCTCGGCGGTTGCGCCGAGCATGGCGATTGCGGTCGGACTGGCAATCAGGAAGTTGGGGGACGCTTGATCAAGATCAATCTGATCAGGGAGGGCGGGCGCGCTGCGGTCCGATCGGGAGGTCCGAGTCAGGCCTTCGTTGCCGCAGGCCCCTCCACTCCGACGAACGTCAACAACCTTCTGATCGTCGCGCTGGTGATCGCCGGACTCGTAGTTTCCGGCGGTTTCTGGTTCATCAAGCACCAGCAACTGGTTGGCAAACAGGAGCAGGTGGCGGCGAGAACGATAGAAGCACAGAAGCTCGAAGCAATCATCAAAGAAGTCGAGGATTACCAGAAGCGGAGGGAATCGCTCGAACAGCGGATCAAGCTGATCAACGACCTGAAGCGAAACCAGAAGGGGCCGGTGCGGGTGATGGATCACATCAGCCGCGACCTTCCCGATCTGCTCTGGCTCGATTCGATGTCGCTGAACGGCGATACGATCACTCTGGTCGGTCGGGCGCTCAACCCGAACGCGGTGGCCAATTTCGTGGAGAACCTGAAGGGTGATCCTCTCTTCGAGGAGCCTGCGGTCGGCGAGGTTTCCCAGCAGGGGCAGACTTCGAATGCCGCGGTGTACCGATTCACGATGAATTTCCACTTCAAGACGCCAGCCGAGGGTGGGGAGACGACCGATTCGCAGACGGGCGATACGGCTCCCGCGGCGAATTCGGGGAGATAGGGGAAAGCGATGGCTGTCGAAACCGGTCTCGAAGGAAAGCCCTGGTACTACGGTCTGATCATCGGGCTGGTCCTCGCGATTGGCCTCGTCGGGGGGACGTACTACATCTGGATCACGGACATCAACAGCCAGATCCGGGCAGCCGATTCGAAGCTCGACGAGCTGGCGAAGAAGATCGAACAGGGCCGGTCGGCGGAAAAGAAGCTCCCGCAGTTTCGGGAGGAAGTCCGGCGGCTGGAGGTCGAGCTCGAGAAGCTTCGACGCATCCTTCCCTCGAGCCGGAACACCGAAGAGATCATCAAGAAGATCAAGTCGCTCGTCGATCAGGGCGACTTCGTTCTCAAGAAGCTGGTGTTTCCTCCGCTGAACGAAGCGTCGGGAGAGGTTTACGCCGAGTGGCCGATCACCGTGGATGTGGAAGGGAACTACCACAGTCTGGCGATTCTGTTCAACCGGCTCAGTAATTTCTCCCGAATCATCAACGTGGAAAAGTTCGATATTCGCGCACTTCCAGCGCAGGTCGACCGAACCATTTCGGCGCAGTTCATCGCGAAGACTTTCGTCTATATCGAGCCAAAAGCCGGCGACACTGCGGAGAAGGGGAAGCCCGGTGGAAACAAGAAATGAGCTCTGGAACAGGAGACTTTCCATGTCCCGGACTGTGATGTTGAGCATCGCGGTGCTGATCCTGGCCATCGTCCCGGATGCACGGGCCCAGCAGAGCGAGCCCGCTCAGACGGACACGACTGCAACCGCGCAGGAGAGCGCCGGTCAGCAGCCGGGAGGCTCGAACATCGAGCAGAACCTGCAGGAGGCCCTGGAGGAGAATCCGATCGAGACGTACCGCTACGATCCTCAGGGACGTCGAGATCCTTTCCGTTCCCTGATCGGTCCGAGTCCCAAGATCACCCGCGAGAACGCCCCGGAAGGACCGGCGGGATTCATGATCGACGAGATCGATCTTCAGGGCATCATCAGAACCGGACAGGGACTGGTCGCAATGATCGACGGCCCCGACAACAAAGGATATCTGCTGCGGAATGGCGACAAAGTCTTCGATGGCGAGGTGATTCGAATCACCGCCGATTCGGTCGTTTTTCGCCAGGAGGTCAATGATCCGACTCGCATCGAGCGCTATCGAGAGGTCGTGAAGGAGTTGACACCGCAGTCCAGCGAGCAGAAGGGTCCGCGGTAGGCTCTTCGACTCGGAGATTTGGGAGCGTGGAAGGCTGCACGAAGGGCTGCGTGGAGGGCTGTGTGATGGTGAAGGTGGGAAGAATGAAGAAGAAACTGCATCTCCTCTTCGTGGGCAGTATGGTTCTGCTGCTCGTCGCGTGCTCCTCGGCGAGAGCCGACAAGCCCGTGACGGAGGCAACTGCCTCGAATGGAGAGACGAGCGCCCCGGTTGCGACGGATGCAACAGCGCTCCTCGCCGTGAAGGTTCAGTCGGACCCGGTTCCTGCGTTCGTCCTCGAGACGCGGGGGAGTGCGGCCTACACTTCGTACAGTCCTCAGTCCAACGTTTTCGTGGTCGATCTTCCGAGGACAGTCAAGGCCGCTGATTTCGCACAGCCCGATTCGCTGCCGTCGCTCGTGAGCTCCGTCAGCGCGGACGAAGCGGTCGAGCTCGGGAAGCCTCTGACGCGGGTGACGTTCCGATTCACCAAGCCCGTGCACGCGAAAGCCGATGGAACGGGTAAACACCTGGTGGTGAGCTTCGAGCCGACAGCGGATGCGGCAGCTGAGGCGGCTGCGGTTCCAGTGCAGCCGGACTCTGCGGAATCTGATTCCGCACCGTCGACGCAGGTGGCCGAGACCGAGACGATCCCGACTCCGGCCGTCGCCGCGCCCGCCCCGGAGAAGACCACGGTCGAATCCGCGCCGATCCGGGTCGCCGAGGAACCTGCGGCCACGAATCCTGCGACAGTGCTCAAGGCCGTGGCGACGAGCGGTTCGGGATCCTCGCTGCAGATCGACCTTGCCGCCGACGGATCCGTTCACTACTCCACGATGAAACTCTCGAACCCGCTGCGTCTCGTGGTCGACCTCAAGGGACTGCGCGACTCGGTGGGGAACAAGACGTACGAGCTCGGCGATCCTTATGTGAAGAGAATTCGAGTGGCACAGTTCCAGTCGACGCCGGAGCCCGTCACTCGAGTGGTTCTCGACCTCGACGAGATGGTCGACCCGCATCTCCGTCAGGTGGGATCGTCGCTGCGCCTCGATTTTTCGAGCCTTGAAGCGGGGACGGCGGACGGCAGCGAAGCAGTGGCCGCCGCGGCCGTGAAGGTCACGCCGGAGAAGGCGCGGCCGGAGAGCCAGAATGCCGTCGTGACCCGGAACGTGGACAACCCGGCGACCGCAGAAGCCGAAGACGTCTTCGCTGCGGACGATGTCCCGGTCATCGCGAGCAATGCCAACCAGAAGACTGGAACCGAAAAAGCGGTGATCCGGTCGTCCAGCGAGCCGAGCCCTCCTGCGGAGCAGGCTCAGCCGGTTCCTCCTCCTCCCGCCCCCGGCACGATCAATCCGGCCGGGAACACGGTCAGTGCGGAGATGCCGCAGAGTACGGTCACCGAGCATCCGGTCGAACCGCCCGACGTTCGGAACACGGGCGGAGACATCTTTCAGACGCCAAAACAACAGAAGATCTCCGGCGAAACCACAGAGATCGTCGCGCCAGGGGGGCAGCGCACACTCAGCGCGACGGAGCCGGTCTGGGTCGGTGAACCGATCGATCTGAACCTCAAGGATGCGGACATCAAGGATGTCCTTCGGACTTTCGCGCAGTTGACGGGTCTGAACATCGCGATCGACCCGCAGGTCTCAGGAACCGTGACCGTGCAGTTCACCGGCGTTCCCTGGGACCAGGCTTTCGATCTGATTCTGCGCCAGAACGGACTGACGTTCGTGCAGGAAGGCAATCTCATTCGCGTCGGCACCATCCAGCGCCTCACCGCTGAACAGGGGCAGAGACGGGCACTCGCCGAGCAGGAACGCTTGAACGTACCGACCACGACGCTCACGCGGCGCCTTTCTTATGCGAAGGCAACGGATGTCGTGACGCTCCTCAAGGACATGGCCTCTCCTCGAGGAAAGCTCTCCGTGGACGCCCGGACGAATCAGCTGATCATCACGGAAATCCCGGAAGTGCTCAAGACGATGGCGAACCTGATCGACGCCGTCGACATCCCGACTCCTCAGGTCCTGATCGAAGCGCGCATCGTGGAGACCACGAAGAACTTCACCCGCAACCTCGGGATCGAGTGGGGATTCAACGGCAACATGGACCCGGCCCTTGGAACCGGAACGGGACTGGTATTCCCGAACCACGGCACGGTCACCGGTGGTCCATTCGATCTTGGTGCGGGAGCGAATCCTGTCCTTTCACTGAGCCTTGGAAACGTCCTGAATACGTTCAATCTGGATGTGACACTCCTGGCTGCGGAGAACGAAGGACTCATACGAGTGGTCTCCGCGCCGAAGGTCACCACCCAGGACAATCAGACCGCCGAGATCCAGAGCGGTGTTCAGATTCCGATTCAGACCCGGGTGAACTTCACGACGACCGTCACGTACATCGACGCGACATTGAGGTTGAACGTGACCCCGCAGATCACCGCGGAGGGAACTGTGATCATGGACATTCAGGTGCAGAAGGTGGAGCCCGCGATCGCGCTGAACATCGCAGGCGGCACGAATGCACCTCTGATTACCCGGAGAGCACAGACGCGCCTGATGGTGCGCGACGGCGGGACGACGGTGATCGGTGGCATCTACCAGGCGACCGATAATTCGGGGCAGGACCGGATACCATTCCTTTCGCAAATCCCGGTACTCGGAAACCTGTTCAAGAACTCGAAACTGACGCGGACGCATGACGAGCTGTTGATCTTCATCACGCCGCATATTCTGAAGAACTCGTAATGAAGCGGATGAGGGACGAGAAGAAAGACGAGGTTGCCCGGAAAGGCACCTGCGGGCGAGGAGATGGTGAGATGGGGGTGACAATCAGTTTGAGCAAGCGTTTCAGAGTGTGCGTGATCGTTCTCGCGCTGCTCCCGGTTCTGGGCTGCAGCGAGATCAATAAGACGAACTCGCCGGTCGAGTTGATTGCCACGGCACAGCAGAACGTCAGCGTGATCGATCTTCTGAATCTGCCTACGGCCAACATCGGCACCATCGAAGTCAGAGCGATCTCGAAGCGTACCGACGCAGACCCGACCTTCATGGACGTGAAGTTGAAGAGTTACCGCGTCTCTTACCAGCGTACCGATGGCGGGACGCTCGTACCCGAGCCGTTCACCCGAACGACCTCGGGACTGGTTCCGGTGAACGGAAGCGGGACGGCTCTCGATGACTTCGTTCTGGTGCAACCGGGTGCCTTGATTCAGGCTCCTTTCGCGGCTCTCTATGCGAGTGCGGGAGGGGTCGATCCGGAGACGGGGCAGTCGCTTGTGAAGATGGATGCGATCGTGGACATTTTCGGCGAGACTCTCGCGGGCGAGGACGTCTCGGCGCGCGTGCGGATTCCTCTCTGGTTCTGCGCCGGATGCAGTCAATAGAGGGCGATTCGCCGGAACGCGATTGCTCCGAGGAGACGCGGCCGGCGGGGAGGATGATGGGGGTGAAGATGAAAAGCACTCGTTGGACAGTAACAGTGGCGCTGGCGGCTGCGCTCGTGGTTTTCGCCGCATGTAAAGCGGAGTCCCCCACCGAGCCGCGTGGCAATCCTCCCGGTGGCGGAACGCCACCGCCGACGGCAGCGAGCATCACGCTCACGGTGTCGAACGCGACACCGCTCGTGTCGTCGACGACGAACGTCACCGCGATGGTCACCCAGAACGGCGCGGCGGTACCGGACGGTACGGCAGTCGAATTCTCGACCACTCTCGGAACATTCACCAGCAGCGGTACGACCACGGTCATCAAGACGACGGTGGGAGGAGCTGCGACGGCAACTCTGACCTCGGCAGATGCCGGAGACGCAGTAGTTACGGCGCGGGTGAATAACATCTCCAAGAACGTGACGGTGAAGTTCAAACTCGAAGGTGGTGGGCCGTCCGGAGTGACGATCACGTCGTTCGCTCCAGCCACGAGCAACCCCGAGGGGGGAGTGGTCGTGACGATCCAGGGAACCAACTTCGTCGCTCCAGTCCGGGTCCTCTTCGGCGACAAGGAGGCCACCGTAGTCTCGGTGACTTCGACTCAGATCCAGGCAGTTGCTCCGAAGGTCGATCTCGGCGCCTCCGAACAGAAGCGGGATGTCCCTATCATCGTCATCTCGCAGGCCGGAACCTCGAATGAAGCGAGAGCGACCTCGTCGACCAACTTCAGTTACGTTCTGCAGGTTCTGACGCCGGTGGTCTACAGCGTCAGTCCGTCAACGGGACCGAACGAGGGGAACACGCGGATCTCGATTGTCGGTGAAGGCTTCCAGGCGCCGACGAAAGTGTTCTTCGGAACCGGGGGAAGCGCGGGTGGATCACTCACCGATCAGGTCGAAGTCCAGGTCATTCAGGTGAATTTCGGGCAGATCATCGCGATGACGCCTCCCGCACTAGGCCTGGCGACCCAACTGCGCGACAAACAGGTCGCCATACGGATCCTCAACGTCAACACGAACAAGGACGTGGTGGTCGCGAACGCGTTCCGCTACGGTCCGGCCATGCAGATCACCGCGGTAGGGCCGACGGAAGGTCCGATCGGCGGCGGAACACAAGTCAAGATCAGCGGCTGGGGATTCGACGATCCGGTCGCGGTGAGTATCGGCGGAGTTGCAGCCCAGCCCATTCGGGTGTCGGGTACCGAGATCGTCGCAGTCACTTCACCGCTACTGACCCAGGGCTGTTCGGACTTTGCAGGAGATGTGGTGGTGACGAACGTCGAGGACGGCGCGACGTCACCCCCGCCGGCGCCGAAGTTCACGTATCGGGCCCTCAAGCCTTCGATCACCAACGTCGTACCGACCTCGGCCACGCCGGGATCGGTGATCTCGATTACGGTGGCGAACGGGTTGCCAGGAAATGTGCGGTTCACGATCGGCGGGAAGACGATCATCCCCGGGGCTCCCACGATCAGCGGGAATCTCGCGACCTTCCCGGTGACGCTTCCGACGAACGTGACCTTCTCGGAACAGACCTGTACCAGTACGAGTGGGCTCAGCGGAAATCAGTACGTGCCGACGGACCTCGACGTCGCGTTCGAGAACACGACGACGGGATGTACGGACCAGCTTACCGGCGCAATCACCGTCAACCCCACGGATACTTCGTGCCGGGTTGCGCCGTCCCTCGTGCCGAGCACAACGGCGATCAGCTTCGGTGATGTCGCGGTCGGAACGAGCCCATCGCCGACTCAGACGTTCACCGTCTCCAATCCCGGAAGCACGAATCTGATCATCAGTTCGGCAGCAGCGGGAGGGGACTTCTCGGTCACGGCGCCGAGTGCATTCCCGATCACCGTTGCTCCGGGGACGAGTGCCGGACCCTTCACGGTCACGTTCACCCCGTCCAGCACGGGTGCGAAAACCGGGACGGTGACGTTCGGATCGAATGCTGCGACACAACCGACGATCGCTCTCACCGGGACCGGGGTCTAAGTACCGCGAGAGTACGCGTGAACATCGATAGCCATGAGAACGACCGCCCCTCGAGGGCGGTCGTTCATCTTTGGCCGGGTTCCTGCCGAGCGCGGAAACGGTGCCCGGCAGTATTCGAACATGTTCTAGAATAGGACTCCGATGCCTGACTCACCGACTTCTCCCCGAATCGAAGAACTGCGGGCCCGCCTGGCTGCGGATCCGAAGTCGAGGCTTTTCTATCCTCTCGCGGAGGAGCTTCGGAAAATCGGGCGGGTCGAGGAGGCGGAGAAGGTCCTGCGCGAGGGACTGACCATCCATGCGAACTATCTCTCCGCCTGGGTCAGCTTCGGGCGCGTCCTGAAAGACCGGAAGAATTTCACGGAAGCAGTGACGGTCCTCGAGCGGGCACTCTCGCTCGATCCCGGGAACGTCGTCGCGGCGAAGCTCCTCGCGGAGGCGCATCTTGGTACCGGCAATGCTCTCGAGGCGATCAAGAAGTACAAGCTCGTCTACGCCTTGATGCCCGGGGACGACTCGATCGAAGAAATCATCGGACGGCTGGAGAGAGAGCTCCATCCGATGACCGTCTCCGTCGCCGATGAGGGCGACTCGGGAGAGATCCAGACGGACGAAGCTCGTGCGCGGGAGGAAGCGGAGGTCCCGCCTCCGAATGAAACCGGCAGAGCGTCCGAGACGAAGTTGTCGGCGCCCGGTTCCTCAACGGAGGGGCATCTCGAACCCGAGACGCCTTTCGCCGACTGGGGCGCCACCCGTTCCGACGCCGACGAGTCAACAGAGGCGGACGAGGCACCGGATTTCACTGAATCGAATCCGTTCGAGCCGGCTGGAGAGGACGAGCGGGAGGATGTCGCCGCCCTCTCGTCTTTCGAAGAGTCGCCGGGAGCCGAGACGTCGCATCAGGCCTCCCCCTGGGTCGCAGCGGAGCCCGAGCCTGAAGAGCCGCCATTTCACCCGACACTCGCGGGACAGGTACCGGTCTACCAGGAGGAAGGAGACGAAGAGCCTCAGCGCGCGCCTTTCGAGGAGGAGCGGGGTTCCACGGCGACCGGCGGTCAAGCCTCAGGATCACCCTTCGAAGACGCGGCGGAGCCAGGCCACGGCGAGCCGACGGTGACCGTCACACTCGGGGATCTTTATGCCCGGCAAGGTCATGTCGGCGCCGCACGCGAGATTTACACGAGGATTCTCGAAAGGGATGGTGAGAACGCGGAGGTTCGCCGGAAGCTCGACTCGCTCCCGGACGCGCCAGCCGCTCTCGGGGATCAGGAACGGCGCGAGAAGGTGGATCGTCTGGAACGGTGGCTGGCGCGGGTGCGGGATGAGGCGCGGCGTGTTTAAGGAGACGCTCGAAGGTGTCTTCCGCCGCGTGGATGGCACTCTCGCAGTTTCTCTTCTGGGCCTCGATGGAATCGCCGTCGAGACCGTCGGTGGCGAGGGGGTGAGCCTCGAGACATGGAGTGCGGAGCTGGGCGCCTTCGTCAAGTCGTTGCAGCTGTCGATCAACGAGCTCGACAGCGGAGATCTGAGGCAGTTCACGCTGGCGACCGACCGTCACCTCGCGCTTTTTTCGGCCGTGACTTCCGACTATTTCATTTTGATGATACTTTCCCCCGACGGAAATTTCGGCCGCGCGCGGTTCGAGTTGCGCAAAGCCAGATTCGATCTGCAGGACGAGTTGAGCTGACCGTGGGACTACTGAATTTCAAAGAGATTCTCGAACTCATAGACCGGGTATCCGAGCGTGGGATCGCGACCGTCGAGATCGAAAGCGCGGGAATGAAGGTCCGTATCGACGGCAAGCGCCCGGAGCCCGTTGCGACGCCGGTGTACGTGCACGACACTTCGCTGGCTCATACGCCGCATCCCGGTACTCTGCCGCCGCCGACCCAGGTGTCGGCGCCCGCCGTTACGGCGAGCGAGGCCGAAGAGGAGAGCGAACAGGGACTGCACATCATCACCTCTCCGATCGTCGGAACGTTCTATCGCTCGCCGAATCCCGAAGCCGATTCCTTCGTCGGTGTAGGAGATCGCGTGAGCAAGGGAGCGGTTCTCTGCATCATCGAGGCGATGAAGCTGATGAACGAAATCGAATCCGACGTCGATGGCGTCATAGCGAAAATCTATCCCCAGAACGGGCAGCCGATCGAGTACGGCGAGAAGCTCTTCGCGGTAAGAGCTTCCTGACGTAAGGTCGCAGGCTTCAACCAACACATCGATCATGTTCTCGAAGATTCTCATCGCGAACCGCGGAGAGATTGCGCTTCGCATCATTCTGGCTTGCAAGGAGCTCGGGATCAGGACGGTTGCCGTCCACTCCGAAGCCGATCGCGAAGCACTTCACGTGCGCTACGCCGATGACGACGTCTGCATCGGTCCCGCTCCCTCCCGGCAGAGTTACCTGAACATCTCTGCCATCGTGGCCGCGGCGGAGATCACCGGAGCGGATGCCGTTCATCCCGGCTACGGTTTTCTTGCGGAAAACCACCACTTCGCCGAGATACTCCGAGAATGTCAGCTCGCGTTCATCGGTCCGACTCCCGAAGCGATCCGACTGATGGGAGACAAGGCCAAAGCCCGCGAGACGGCGAAGGAGGCCGGCGTTCCGGTTCTTCCGGGGAGTGACGGCCCGGTGGCGACGATCGCCGATGCCACCGACATCGCGAAAGAGATCGGGTTTCCGGTCATTCTGAAGGCATCCGCCGGGGGCGGCGGCCGCGGGATGAGGATCTGCTGGGACGAGAAGGAGCTCCAATCAGCGTTCGAGACGGCACGAAGCGAAGCCGAGCGGGCGTTCGGAGTCGCCGATGTCTACCTGGAGAAGTACCTTCAGCGTCCTCGACACATCGAGTTCCAGATCTTCGGTGACACGCAGGGTAGAGTGATTCACCTCGGCGAGCGCGAGTGCTCCATCCAACGCCGGCATCAGAAGCTACTCGAGGAATCTCCCTCGCCGGTGATGACTGAAGCATTACGGCAGCGGATGGGCGACGCCGCAGTCAAGGTCGCGGAAGCGGTCTCGTACGTCAACGCGGGAACGATCGAGTTTCTCGTGGAGGGAGATCAGTTCTACTTCATGGAGATGAACACCCGGATTCAGGTCGAGCACCCGGTGACGGAGGCGGTGACCAGCACGGATCTGGTGAAAGAGCAGATCCGGGTCGCCGCCGGCGAGCCGCTCTCCTTTCACAAACATGCCTCCCGCTTTCGCGGTCATGCGATCGAATTCCGGGTGAACGCAGAAGACCCGGTGACGTTCGCCCCGAATCCCGGGAAAATCACCACGTTCCATGCACCTGGTGGCCCGGGGGTTCGAGTGGATACGGCCGCGTATCGTGATTACGTGATTCCGCCGCACTACGACTCCATGATCGCGAAACTCGTCGTCCACGGGAAAGATCGAGCGGAAGCGATCGAGAGGGGACGCAGAGCACTGGAGCTGTTCATCATCGAGGGAGTGAAGACCTCGATCCCACTGCACCTGGCGATCCTCAATGACGAGCGATTCCGGCGAGGCGAGTTCTCGACCCGCTTCATGGAAGAGTTCTCGCGGTGAACCCTTGCGCCTTCTCCGAGCTGCCGTTCCGCCGCTGTATGCCCTGACCCCGACCGGAGCCGGCCGGGATGCCGCGGACGTGGTTGCGGAACTCGTCAGCGCCGGCGTTCGATGGATCCAACTGCGGGAAAAGAATCGTCCCGACGATCAGTTGTTCGAGATCGCTCGCTCCATCGCGACCACACTCCCGGCCCGTGTCGCATTTTTCGTGAATGACAGGACGGACATCGCGCTTGCGACGGGAGCGGATGGAGTGCACCTCGGCGAGTTCGACATCCCGCCTTCTATCGCGAGAAGCGTCGCCGGCGAGCGTCTTCTGATCATCGGCCGATCAACACACTCGGAAGACGAGGCGATCGCGGTCGCTTCGGACCCGGACGTGGACTACGTGGCGATCGGCCCGATCTTCATTTCGAATACCAAGAACGTGCGACCCCCACTGGGGCTGGAAGCGATCCGACGCATACGAGCCACAACCGCCAAACCGGTCGTCGCAATCGGTGGAATCGATGCATCGAACATTCGTTCCGTCCTCGATGCCGGCGCGGACAGCTGTGCGGTCGTCTCCGCCCTCTACGCCGAGGAGGGATCCGTCCATGTGAACGCGCACCGAATCCTCGATGCCGCGGGGGTGAGCCGATGAAGCTCTATCTCGTCGGGTTCATGGGATGCGGTAAGACGACGGTGGGCCGGCTTCTTGCCGATCGTCTCGGAATTCCCTTCTTCGATCTCGACGAGCTCGTCGAGGCCGCGGAAAGGATGTCCATCAAGGAGATTTTCGGTGCCCGTGGCGAACCGCATTTTCGCAAACGTGAACGGGATCTGCTCCAGATGACGCGCTACCTTCAGGATGCGGTGATCGCAACGGGGGGAGGTACCTTCACTTTCGATGAAAACATCGATCTGATAAGGTCGGAGGGTGTCTCGATCTTTCTCTCCGCCCCGTTTCATCTCCTCCTCGGGCGGATCTCGACCAAAGCAGCTGAACGTCCGATGTTCCGGGACGATCTCGCCGCGCTCGATCTCTACCAGCAGCGGCTCCGCTACTACAAATCTGCGGACATGACGGTCGAGATTCGCGAAACGGAGCTGCCTGCCGAGATCGTGGAGCGGATACTCCTGCAGCTTCCTGCGGAGCGATCGAACCGGGCAAATCCCGCTTCTGGAATCTCATGAGAACTCTGGTCGTCAGTGATCTGCATTCGAACGCAGGCGCGCTGCGTGCCGTCCTCGCACACGTGCGGAGGAAACGGACCGACCGGATCGTCTGCCTGGGCGACTTCGTCGGATACGGAGCACAGCCGAACCAGGTGCTCGATCGGATGCGCACCCACCGTGCGGCGAAGCTCTACATTCGCGGAAACCACGATCGCGTCGCTGCGGGTTTCGACGAAGGGCTCGACTTCAACCAGCCCGCCCGAACGGCAGCACTCTGGACACGTGGGAAGTTGAGCCGTCCTAACCAGATCTTTCTGCGGAATCTGACCGTGGGGCCGGTGACCGACGATTCCGGCATTCTCTTCTGCCATGGCAGCCCGGCCGACGAAGACGAGTACCTCTTCAGCACGAGGGATATCGGCTCACTCAAAGAAGCCTTCCCGGAGCCGCCGATCATCTTCTTCGGTCACACGCATATCGGAGTCGTCTTCGAGATCACGCCGCGGGGAGATGTCCATGCAACGCCGGCCCGATCGTCGATGACATTTCGGCTCGATCCGGCGAACCAATACGTGATCAACCCGGGGTCGGTGGGGCAGCCGCGGGATCGGATCCCTCTGGCGTCGTGTCTGATTCACGACTCGGCGCGTGCCACGATTCAGTTTTTCAGGGTCCCGTACGACGTCAACGCGACACAACGTTCGATCGTGGACGCCGGACTTCCACGGCTGCTGGCGGAGCGTCTCACTGCCGGGACCTGAAGGGGCCCTCGAGGATCGGGAAACATTCGGGCCCGCGACGAAGTTATTGTCAGCAGATCAGTTGCAGTCGCGATGACACCTCGAGTGGACAGCCAGTCTTCCCGAGAGGACAGAGGCAGGCGTCAACGCCGCCAGTTCCCGGTGTAAGTAACTCTGTATGAACCACTTGTAATTCGCGATCCGTGGCATGTGGTCCGCAGTAGAGGTCGTCCGGAAACAGGAGAACGCCGATGCGAAGAATCCTCCTCCCCCTTCTCATTTCGATGATTGCGCTGCCGGTTCTCGCGGAAGGCCGTGATCAGTCGTACGTCACGTACCAGGAAGACGGCACCGTCGTCGTCCAGAACGACGGAAGACAGATCAGTGCGCGCGTGAACATGCCGGTTTTTCCGGGCGATGAAATACGCACCGCGCGCGACGGCCGCGCCGAGGTCCGCCTCGCCGACGGCAACGTGATCGCCCTCGACCGCAGCACCGACCTCCAGCTCCGGTCGATTCTGGATAGTTACGACGGAGCGTCCGAGCAGACGGTGGTTCAACTCGTGTACGGCCGGATCATGGTTCACCGGGTCGACCGGGACAGTTCTGCGCTTCGCCTCGATACGAACTCCGCCAGTTATCTGAGCTCGCGCTACGGCATCTATTCCGTCGACACGGATGGCCGCGGGAACGATCTCGTTTCGGTGCATGCCGGATCGGTTGAAGTGAGAACTCCCTCCGGAACCACGCGCCTGGGCGAGGGTGAGCAGGTTGCGCTCGACGACAGCGGGATTTACCGTACCCGCACCCTGGCGAGCGTCGGCATCAGCGATTTCGAGCAGTGGTACCTCAGACGCGCCGAACGGTACGACCGGAGCGCCGGCAAGTACCTTCGCGGCGACCTCGCTTACGCGGAGAGTGAGCTCGATTCCTACGGCAACTGGGTCTACGTGAGCGACTACAGCAGCTGGGTCTGGAGACCTTACGTCTCGGTCGGCTGGCGCCCCTACTACAGCGGTCAGTGGATGTACGGCCTCTCCGGATGTCTGGTCTGGGAATCGTGGGAACCGTGGGGTTGGGTTCCCTACCACTACGGACGATGGGCTTTCACCCCCATGTACGGGTGGGTCTGGCTTCCCGGTTATGAATACTCACCTGCATGGGTGTACTGGATGTATGGACCCGGATACGTCGGATGGATCCCGTCCGGATGGTATGACTGCTACCGCCCGTATTACGGCTGGCTTTATGGCACGACCGTGTCGGTTTCGCGTCCGTCCCGTTTCGGTGTCGGATTCTACGGCCGTGTCGATGTGGGGAATCTCGACCTCAATCAGTGGACATTCGTCAATCCCGACACGCTGGTCTCGAGGCGCGTCGATCAGGTTGCGTTGACTACCGACGCAGTGCGCGGACGTCTCCACAGAGACGGAGCGAGTGCGCTGGTCTCCAATTCGCCATTCCGTCTGAGTCGAAACGAATTGAAGGATCCGACCACGGCGATCGATCACATCGTTCGGCGGGGTATCGGAAGTGGTACCGGCACAGAGGGCTCGGGATCCGCTCCGGATGTAACTTCGTTCATCCGGCGCGATCCCGAGCTTTCGTCGGCTCTTCGGGAGCGGATCACCCGACCGATGGCGGAGCCCCGAGCTGACGGTGGGGTCGGTCCGGCGAGCACGCCTGAGCGGATCCGACGGCCCGCCGGAGCTGCTGCCACGACGAGTGATCCCTCCGTGGCGGTACCGAAGCCGGCCGTTGATCGTGGCACCGAGCGGGTCATCCGCCGAGGAACGACCGGATCAGGAGCGGCCACTCCGAGCTCCCGGCCGGCATCACCTGCGACTCCGACTCGCTCGGTGAACGAGCCGCGACCTGGCACGCCGCGCCCGGAGACGGTCACCCGACCGACTCCGGCACCGCGCCCGCAGGCCACACCGAACCAGAACTGGCGAGAGGAGCGAATCCAGCGACAGGCTCCCTCGTCCACCGAACGGCCGTCTCCGAACAGTGAGATCCGGCGTATCACGGACCCGGTGAAACCGGACAGCGTCGACGAGGATCCGGTGGAACGCGACTGGCGCACCCGTGCGGTGCGCCAGAATCCCCGCGACGAGTCGGGTAACAGCGGCGCAGCGGGACCTTCCTGGCGCCAGGGTTCAGGAGATCGTTACGTTCCCCGTCCTATCGACGACGCGAACGACGGTGGATCGTACGTTCCTCCGCGATCGATCCAACGTGAACGGCCGGGCAGCTCGAATGGCGGAGACACCCCCCGGGCGAACGACGTGCCACGTCGGGTGATCGAGGGAATCGGGGGAATTCGCATCACTCCCGTCGCACCTCCCCGGGTTCGTCCCTCGGCGCCGCGTTCCGAGCCTTCGCGTCCGGTACGGGTAGAGCGGCCGTCGAGCAGCCCGGCTCCGAGCCGCGTTCAGCCGTCGGCGCCGAGATCCTCGTCTCCACCGCCGTCCCGATCTTCCTCCTCCTCCTCCTCTTCTTCTTCTTCGGGGAAGGTGGAGCGCCACCACAATTGACCTCGACTCCTGCTCGCAGTTGAACGAGATCGACGCCGGCACTCCCGGCGTTGATCTCGTTTTCCATTCGCTCCTACAATGAGACCTGCATGGCCGCGGCCTTTCTTTTCGCGCTCTACTGTTTCGAGGCAGGGATCTTCTTTCTGATCGTCCCGTGGACGAGGTTCTGGAGTCTCGATCCGTTGCTTCACTCTGCTCCATGGATTGGAGCAGTGGTCACGAATCTTTTTTTTCGCGGTTTCGTCTCGGGGTTCGGAATCGTTCACATTCTCGCGGGCTTCCGCGAGGTCGCGTCATTGATCGAGGCGCGCCGCCAGCGCGATGTGCAGTGATGAAGAGCTATGCGATCGCGAACCTGGAACGCGCACCGGATGAACGCTTTTTCCGGCGAGTGGAGCGCCTGGCCACTCTCGGAGTGGACATCATTCAGCTGAGGGCGAAGACACTTCCCGCTCCCGAAGCGGCGGCCATCGCACGCGAGTGCCGCCGGCGAACGGCGGGTTCATCGACGCGACTCCTGATCAACGGACGGATCGACGTTGCGATTGACGAAGGACTCGACGGGGTTCATCTCGCCTCGAACGCTGTTTCTTCTACTGCGGTTCGCTCGGCTGCGCCGGGGTTGCTCGTCGGCCGTTCGTGTCATTCACTCGATGATGTCGGTCGAGCGGCGCAGGAGGGGTTCGACTACGTGCTTCTCGGCCCGGTCCACCCCCCGAGATCGAAGCATGGAGCGAGTGGCGTGTCGCTCGAAGATCTCCGGCGGGCGGTCGGATCGGGAGTGGACGTTTTCGCTCTCGGCGGATTCTCGGCCGGGAATCTCTCCCAGCTGCGGGGCGTCCCCGTCGCGGGGGTGGCCGGAATCACGTTGTACATGGAGGACGAGCCGCTCGATCGTATTCTCGAGGCGGTACGCGCGTTATGAAGACGTGGCGTTACACGGTTCCCCTGATCCTGAGCTCGATTCTTTTCGGCACGAGACTCGTCCTGTCGCACATCGCGCCGCCTGCGGGCCGGATGGGGGAGATCGGGAAGATCGTACTTGGCCCAAACCTCGAGTATCTGCGGTTTGCGGCGGTTCTCGCGCTGATCGTTTTCGTGGTGCAACTCGTCAACCACGTTATCTTCGATCGGCTTCTGATCCGTGACAGTGGTTTTCAGCCGCCTCGCATTCTGAGGGAAGTCGTCGCGATCGCGCTCTATTTCGTCTTCATCGGCTGGGCTGTTTCATCCATTTTTCACTACGCGATCGGAGCGCTCCTGACGACCGGAACGGTCGTCGCAGCGGTGGTCGGTCTCGCTCTGCAGGACACCCTGGGGAATCTGATCGGCGGCATCGCGCTCCACATGGAGCAAAGCTTCAGCGAAGGTGACGTCGTGCGGATCGGAGACTCGCTCGGCGTGGTCGAAAGCACTCGCTGGAGGTCGACGCGAATCCGGACGTTCAACGACAACTACATCGTCCTGCCGAACTCTCTGATCTCACGCGAACGGATCGAAGTGTTTCCGCAGGATCATCTGAATGGGAGGGTGTTGTCGGTCGGTGTATCGTACGAACATCCGCCGGCGAAGGTGATTCGCGCCCTCGTGGATGCGGCGCTGAACGTACCCGAAGTCTCGAGTGAAGTTCCTCCGATCGCACGAGTCGCCTCGTTCGACGAATCGTCGGTGAGGTACGAGTTGAAATACCACACCCGCGTGTATGCACGCCGCGACAGCATCGATGCCGAAATCCGTCGCTGTCTCTGGTACGGCTTCCGTCGGGAAGGTATCTCCATACCCTTTCCGATCCGTACAGTCCAGAACTACGAGCGCGTCGAACCGGTGGTGGAAGTCAGCCGAGACGAGATTCTGTCGCGGATCAGCGAGGTCGAGCTTCTCACGCCTCTCGGAGCAGAGCTGCTCGAAGAGCTCGCCTCGTCGATCGAGCTCCGACGCTTCGCCACAGGGGAAGCGGTCATTCGCTTCGGAGACATGGGCGATTCGATGTTCATCGTGCACCAGGGGGCTCTCGACGTGCTCGTCCGGGAGAGGGGAGTTCAACGCAACGTCGCTCACCTGAGTGAGGGCGACGTGTTCGGAGAGATGGCCCTCCTCACCGGCGAACCGCGAAGCGCGGACGTGATCGCCCGCCGTGACGTGATCCTGCTGGAAATTCACAAGAGGTCACTGCGGCCCATCCTGGAGCACTCGCCCGATCTCGCCGCGGCGATCTCGGCGGTCGTCGTCGAACGTCGTGCACGGCTGGAAATTCGCCGGCCCCCGGAAGTGGCAGAGGCGGAACAGATGACGCTCGTCGGGCGCATTCGCACGTATTTCGGATTGGAGAGTCGACGACGGTGACCAGCCGGATGCTCCTTGTCGAGGACAAGCAATCGCTCGCGGAGATGCTGCGCGAGGCGTTTGCCGCCGAAGGTTTCGAAGTGGATTGGTCGGGCAGTGGGAGCGAAGCGGTCGAGAAAATCGAAAAAGGTGCGCGCTTCACGGTGATGATCACCGATCTGCGACTTCCGGGAAAGGATGGGCTGGCGGTATTGCGGGCGATGAGGGAATCCGACCCGGAATGCCCGGTAATCGTCACCACCGGCTTCGGAACGATCGAGACCGCGGTGGAGGCGATGAGACTCGGCGCGTTCGATTTCATCCAGAAGCCGATCGATGTCGATCACCTGATTCTGCTCGTTCGCCGATGCTCGGAATTGCGCGCTCTTCGAACCGAGAACCTGATCCTCAGAGAAGAGTATCGGAGAGAAAAAGGGATCCCGGAGATCGTAGGTGACTCTGCCGAGATCGTGGCGGTCTCGAAGCAGATCCAGAAGGTGGCGCCGACGGACACCACCGTCATGCTCCTGGGAGAATCGGGGACCGGGAAAGAACTTTTCGCGCGCGCCTTGCACCAGATTTCCCCGAGAAAGAACCGCCCTTTCGTCGCGATCAACTGCGCGGCGATTCCTGAAAGCCTTCTCGAGAACGAGCTTTTCGGGCACGAGAAAGGCGCTTACACCGGCGCCGGGG
The DNA here is from genome assembly GCA_963741955.1 of uncultured Acidobacteriota bacterium. GTDB lineage: Bacteria > Acidobacteriota > Thermoanaerobaculia > Gp7-AA8 > Gp7-AA8 > CAVUKB01. The sequence continues at coordinate 1,371,575 of CAVUKB010000005.1, read as the reverse complement.
GGCGGAAGCTCGGAAAGTTCGAGCTCGCCGACGGAGGAACGATCTTTCTCGATGAGATCGGGGACCTCGGCCTCTCCGTGCAGTCCAAGTTTCTCCGGGTTCTGCAGGAGCGCCGATTCGAGCGGGTCGGAGGGACGGCCTCGGTCGACGTCGACGTACGCATCGTCTGCGCAACGAACCGGAATCTGCACGAGCTCGTGAACGCCGGTACGTTTCGGCAGGATCTGTTCTTCAGAATCCACGTCTTTCCGGTCGAGATTCCGCCGTTGCGCGAACGTCGTAGCGACATCGACGGGCTCGTGGCTCACTTCGTGGATCGATTCACACGGGAGATGGGAAAGGATTCCATCCGGATCACGGACCGCGCAATGGCGGCGCTTCGGAGCCATTCGTGGCCGGGAAATGTCCGGGAGCTGGAGAACTGCATCGAGCGCGCGATCATTCTCAGCGATCGCGGCGTGGTCGATCTCGAGAGTCTCGCGATCTCCGCCAGCACGGTGGATCCACTCGCCGTCCTCCGCGGCAGTTGCGATCTGTCGGGGACGCTTCAGGAAGCCGTGGACCGGATCGTCTCTTGCGTGGAGCGGGTGAAGATCGTCGAGGCGCTGGAAGGAACCGATACGCGGCAGGCCGCGGCCGACCGGCTCGGTATCAGCTATCGAACGCTCCTGAACCGGATCCGGGATCTGGCGATCGAAGTAGGCGACGAAGGAGAACGACTTTGACTCGTGACAGTGACGCGATTCCCACGTCGCGCGACGTGGTTGCGTATCTGAACGATCGATTCGAGAAGAGAGGACTCCCTCATCGAATCGATCAGATCGCAGTGCTCCCTTACGTCAACCCGATGTGGCTCTCGAACTGGAGTGTTCCACAGCTCGACGGGATTCCGGAACAGGAGATTCTCGAAGAGGAGCTCCGTGAAGCGCGCTGGAGATTTCCTCAGGTCACGCAGGACTACTGAGCGGCCGCAGGAGGATCGATTCCGAGGAGCTCGGAGACGAATCGGGCGATCTCCGTCTGCTGCATCGATGGCGTCCTGCCTGGCGTGACCCCCTGGCCCCACGCGGCGAAGATCGTATGAAATTCCGGGTGGTGATTGAGTCCGCCGTGCGTCCCGTAGTGCGTCGTCTTCACGAAGACTTCGCCGCTGACTGAAGGAGAGAGCGAGAATCGTGGCCACGCGACGGCGACGATGTCGCCCGCGTTCGCGTTCGAGCCGGCCCCCTTTCGCTCGACCTTCTCGAAAACCGGAGCGCCATCCGGACTCCGAAGCGCTTTGAGCTTACTCACCAGCTCCGCGCCCGACCGCGTTGGCTCCCCATTGAATCCGTAGATCTCCGCGACGTTCCCGGAAGTAATCGCTTTCCATCCCCTGTCACCATCGAGACGTCGTCCGTCGGGTTCGGAACTGCCGTACCCCCACTTCACCAGTAACCGATTCATCTGGACCGTGGTGTCGGTCGGCGCAAGTCCGTGATCCCCGGTGACGACCAGCGCACCGCCCACGGGAAGGGAGCTCGAGATCTCAGCGAGTGACTGATCGAACTTGCGGTAGGCCGCAATTCGGACTTCCCTTCCGGCTCGCCGGTTTTCGGCGGTCGAGAATTCCTGCTGATCGTTCTCGATCCGGAACTGATGCTCCGCTTCGTCGACGATCGGCTGATATCCGAGCAGCAGGTCGAACTCCATCTTCTGCATCGACACCAGCGTCGCGCGCGTGAAGAAATCCGAAAAGCGCTGAAGCTGCTGAACGAAGATCTCCGGCTCGATGCCGCTCCTGTTCGCGAGCCACGCGGCAGCGAAGCGGGAGTCGGGTGGGCCGGGCCAGAAGCCGACTTCGCGATCGATCATCTGACGGTAACTGTCGGGATAGCCGAGAGTCCTCGAGATCGGACCTTGATAGACGACGACTCTGGAGAGCTGCGGATCGAACGAGATGACCTTGGACCAGGAACCGTAGAGATACGACGACCCTTTCTCGGCGACCTCCCGCGAGACAGGAAACCATCCTCCCGGATCCTGAGCTGCCGGGCCGTTCGGCAACTCCACTTCGATCCGATCGTAGTTCTCCCGGTGGTCGTCCGTCGTATCGAGCGCGACGAGCGTCACCGGTACGCTCCAGTCCTTCCCGGCAACGTGGAGCGCCCAGACGATGCGGGCTTTTCGCAGCGGGCTGAAGGAGCGGGCGTCCATTCGCCGGCTCCATCCGTCAGGAACCCACTCGTCGGTGAAATCTCGGCGGCCGAGTGAGACGATCTTCGACGGGACTACGGGCTCGGTGTAGATCAGACCCCAATCTGCGGTGCGCCCGGGTCCGTTGCCATCGAGCCCGGGGTAGGTGATCGTGCCGACGATCTTCCCTTGCCGTTTCGCCGCTTCCCATAGCGTTTCGACCTGGATGGGAGCAGCGAAGCCGCTCGTCTCGTCGTCGGGCGGGGTTCCGGGAGTGTGGAGCCAGTTCGAGACGATCCCGCTCTTTTCGGGAGTCGCGCCGGTGACGATCGCGATGTGGGTACTCGAGGTGAGGGTGGGATTGACCGGAACAACGCGTTCCGCCGAATATCCTTCCGCGGCGAGCTTCAGAAAACCGGAGTGAGAAAAGATCCCTTCGCTCTCGAATGCTGCCATCTCGTCTGCGGATGTCCCGTCATACGAGATGAGCACGACCTTCGCCGCATGGTCCGGCGAGGCCGGGAGCGGCCGCGCCGGTTCCGGAGAGGCATGGCGGCAGCCAAGGACTCCGGCGAGGAGAACGACCAGGGCCGAGTACCGTCGAAGTCCGCGAAAGGCCACGTATGTTTCTCTCATTCAGTGGCCAGGCTCGCCGAGATCTTCCGTTGATACTCCTTCGCCTTTCGAAGGGCCTCGGGAACGTTCACGCTGAGAATCCGGTGATTGCGCATCAGGATGCGGCCGTCGACGATTGTGGTCGAGACCTGGTGTTCCGAGGCGGCATAGACGATTGCAGATTCGACGGAGTAGACCGGCTGTGTCTCCACTCCGCTCAGATCGATGATCGCGAGGTCGGCGCGCTTACCTTTCTCGATCGAGCCGATGCGGTCTGCCATGCCGATCGCGCGAGCACCATCGATGGTCGCCATCTCGAGAACGTCGCGCGCACCGAGGGCGCGAGGGTCTCGATTGGTGACTTTCTGCAGGCGCGCAGCGGTGGCCATCTCTTCGATCATATCGAGGTTGTCGTTCGATCCGGCAGGGCCGTCGGTTCCGAGTGCCACGTTCACCCCGGCCTTCCGGAGAGCGACTACGGGTGCGACTCCTGAGGCGAGCATCATGTTGCTCTGCGGGCAGTGAGCGACCGAGACGCCTTTCGCCGCGAGCTCCTTCATCTCGTCATCGGTCAGCCAGATGCCATGCGCAGCGATGACGTCGGGTCCCAGGAAGCCGAGCGAATCGAGATAGGGAACCGGCCGCATGCCGCTCTTCTTCACGATGCCGTCGACTTCGTCGGTCGTCTCGGACAGGTGAATCAGAATGGGGATCTTCAGTTCGTCGGCCAGTCTCCGTACGTCCTTCAGGTGTTCCGCCGACACGGTATATGGAGCGTGAGGCGCGATCGCAGGAACGATCAGTGGATCGGATTTGTACTCCTCCGCATACGCGCGTACGTACTTCATCGCGTCGTCCCACGTCTTGTTGTCCGGAGCAGGGAAGTCGATCACCGTCTCGCCGAGCACGCCGCGAAGCCCGGCTGCCCGCGTCTCGCGCGCGATGTCGGCTTCGAAGTAGTACATATCGACGAACGTCGTCGTTCCGGAGCGGATCATCTCTGCCGCCGCAAGGCGGGTTCCCCATTTGACGAAATCTCTGTCGACGTTCTTCTTCTCTGCGGGGAAAATGAAGTTCTGCAACCAGTCCATCAGGGACCGGTCGTCGGCAATTCCGCGAAACAACACCATCGGAGCGTGCGTGTGTGCGTTGACGAAGCCCGGAAGCACGGCCATGCCGTGCGCATCGATCAGATCCTTAGCTTCGTAATGGCCGGCGATCTCAGCGGCCGGTCCGACAGCGACGATCTCGCCGTCGCGTATCGCGATGGCTCCATCACTGATATCCGGTCCGGCCATCGTGACGACGGTTCCGCCGGTGACCAGAAGATCGACCTTCTCCGCGGCCAGAATCGGCAGCACGGTGAAGAAGGTCAGTACCAGGAAAAGAGCAAGATACCTGCGCATCGTCTTCATTCTCCAGGACGCAGCTCGAAGGGGTGGGGGAAAAGTTCCGACAGCTTGAAATCGCGGGAGGCGCCGTCGAGATTGGCGAGGATGACCTCGATGTCGCGACAATACTCCCACATCAGCTGGCGGCATGGGCCGCAAGGGGTGGACGGTTCCTCGCTCTGCGTGACGACGGCTACGGCCGTGAACTCACGTTCCCCGGCAGCCAGGGCAGAGAGGAGGGCGACCCGCTCCGCGCAAACGGTCAAACCATAGGAAGCGTTCTCGACGTTGCAGCCTTGATAGATCTTTCCGGAGCGCGTTCGGAGTGCAGCGCCGACTTTGAATCCCGAGAATGGCGCGATCGCTCGCTCCCTTGCCTCGGCTGCGTGATGGATGAGCTCCTGGCGGGGATTAGAGGGCATACGGACGCGGCTGAATGTAGCGCGAAAGAGGCCCCGCTGCAACCCGGCGCGGGACGACGAAAATTGTCCGGAGTCGACTGGTTCGAACGGGAGCGGACCCCGGTTCTACAGTGGCGGATTCGCGGCCCAGGCCGACACACATGACAGTGACGAAAGTCATCCTCTTGTAGAATCAGCGAATTGCCCGGGATGGCAGTCAGAACAGGAAAGTATTATTCGGTGCAAATTTCTGTGAATTTACGTCAAGTGCTTCTTTATCAATACCTTACGCGACTTAGCCCAATGCGTTGTGCAGATCGCTCGCGAGCCTAGCAGGTGAAGGGTTTGGACGTTTTTCACAGCGTTTTCCGCACGCTTTTCCACAGTTTCTGTGAAAAGAAAAATTCGCCCTGACGGAGCACCCGAGGTGTGCCGACGGTCATGTCGATCACGGTCGAAGCGCGCCCTTCGAGGGGGCCCTGATCGAGAATCACCGCTACCCGCTCGAGGAGATCCGGAGCCGTATCATGAAGGTCATTGCACGGAGGCTCGCCGCTACGGTTGACGCTGGTTGATACCAGGGGTCCGGTGCGGTCGAGCAGATTTCGCAGCCAGGCGAGATCCGGCACCCGGACCGCCAGGGTGGCTTCGCCGGAGGAGGGAGGGATGGGCTCGACCAGCGGGAGAATTGCCGTGAGAGGTGCCGGCCAGGTTCCCCTGAGGAATTCTTCCGCCTCGGGAGCTGGCCGGCCGCCGAGATGCCGGATCTGTTCGAAGCCGGAACAGAGAACCACGATCGGCTTGTCGTCGCGCCTTCCTTTGATGCTGCGGATCGAGTCGACGGCGTCCGGGTCGAGAGCAGCGGCGTGAAAGCCGTAGATCGTGTCGGTCGGGAGAATGGCCAGTTCTCCCTGGTCCAGAACCGATCCGATCTGCTCGATCTGATCCGTGGACGGTCCTCCCGGGGGCATGGTGAGCTTCCGTACCATTTCACCCTCCAAGACGGCGACCGACGATCGACTTTGCTTCGAGAGGGTCCGTCGTTCCCTCGACGATCACCCTCCCGTCCGAGAAGAGCGTGAGTTTCCCCTCCGAGAACTCGGTAGTGACGGACTGCGCGTGGCGATGGACGACCAGACCGGCAGACGAAAAGCGGCGCTCTGCAGCGTCGAGACTGACCGGGACGTCCCAGAACAGCTGGACGGAATTGCGCCCGCACAACGTGACCAGATGCTCTGCGCTGGCTGCCAGAGAAGGAAGCTCGCGGGTTCCGCACGACCGGCAGTCCGGATTTCTGGCAGCCGTGGTGAGGGTGCGTCTGAATGTGCCGGTCCAGACGTCGAAGCGGAGAACGCCCGATTCATACGTGCCTACAGCGATCCAGCGGAGGGCAGCGGCGACCTGAAGCGCCGAGACGAGCGCGGGAAGCGGAGTGATGATGCCGGCGGTCTCGCAGCTCTCACCGCTGCCGAGAGGCGGGATCTCGCCCATCAGACAACGGAAGCAGGGTGTGACACCCGGTTCGACGAAGCTGACGATCCCGCGGCTGGCGACGGCGCCGCCATAGATCCAGGGACGGGCGGCGGCGACGGCGGCATCGTTGATGGTGAATCTGGTCTGGTAATTGTCCGTCCCGTCGACGACCAGATCGACGTCCTCCAGCAGTTCGGCCGCGTTCGAAGAATTGAAGTCCCTGACGACCGCTTCGACGCGGCAGTCGCAATCGATCGCTCTGATGTGATCGGCCGCTGCGACCGCCTTTGGTTTCGAGCGCTCCGCATCAGACTGATCGAAGAGCGCCTGACGCTGAAGATTCGACAGGTCGACGTAGTCGCGGTCGATGATCCGGAGAACGCCGCGGGTGGTTCGCGCCACCCCCGCTCTGGCGAGCATCTCGGCGGAGTGAGAACCGAGCGCACCGCAGCCGATGATCGCGATTCGTGCGTTCTCGATCCGGGCCTGACCTGCAGAGCCGATGGGGGCGAAGAGTCGCTGTCGTGAATGACGGTCGGAGGCGGACATCAGACGCTCGAAACACTTCTGGCGCCGGACCGCTTCCTCGGGGGACGATCGGCGCGATCGAGAAGCGCGGCTGCGTGTGCGGTCGCCGATTCGGAGATCGCCTCGCCGCCGAGCATCCGGGCAATCTCTGCGATCCGCTCATCGCGGCTTCTGAGGCATTCGATCCGCACCAGAGTTCGTGACGACTCGCTTTCCTTCCACACCCGGAAGTGGGTGGTACCGAGGCTCGCGATCTGGGGGAGGTGAGTCACGCAGATCACCTGATTGCCCGCTGCGAGCTCGCAGAGCTTTCGTCCAACCACTTCCGCGACGCGACCTCCGATTCCCGCATCGATCTCATCGAAAACGAGGGTCGCGCCCGAGCTCTGGTTCGAGCTCTTGAAGATCGCGGCTGCGATCGCCAGCTGAATTCGAGAGAGCTCGCCACCGGATGCGATCCGCTGGATCGGCCGGGGCTCTTCTCCGGGATTGGGAGCGATCAGGATCTCGACCCGATCGAATCCTTCCGGGCCGAATGCGACCGGCTCACCCGCAATCTGGAGACGTGACCCCTCCTGGCGGGAGACGAAGAGATGGATGGAGACGGTGGTCCCTTCCATCGCGAGATCGGTCAGCTCCCTCTGAATGCCGTTCTCCAGCCTCCCTGCGGCTGCAGCGCGGCGTCCGGAAAGCTGCCGGGCCAGTCCGGCCCACCTCTCGAACGCCTCGCGTTCGCGCACCGCGATCCGTTCGAGGCTCGATTCGTAGTCTCCCAGCTCTTCGTATTCGGCGCGGCTTCGGGCGAGATGCTCGAGTACCTCGCCCACCGTGGATCCGTATTTCTTCTTCAATCTCTCGATGGTGACCAGTCGTTCCTCGATCCATTCCAGCCGTTCCGGATCGTGACGGACGTTCTCCGCCATCTCTGCCATCGTCCGGGCGGGATCCTCCAGCCGGTACCGGATCTCCTCGAGCTGGTCGTGCACGCCTCGAATCTCGTCGATGTCCCGTGCGAGTGAAGCGAGGAGTTGGACCGCCCGTGCGATCTGCGAGGTCGCAGACTCGTCGCCACCTTCGAGCAGCTCGTACGCCCCCGCAGTGGATTCACTGATCTCCCGCGCATTGGAGAGGACCGCTCGTTCGCCGCGGAGCGTCTCTTCCTCTCCTCCCTCGAGTTTCGCGGCGGAGATCTCGTCGATCTGGTATTTCAGCAGATCGAGCTTGAGGGAGCGGTCGCGGTGCGCCTCCTCGAGGCGACGCAGTTCCTCGGCAGCTTCGTGCCACAGGACGTGAGCCCCTCGCGTCTCATCGACCAGCCCCCGAAGATCTGCAAAGGAGTCGAGGAGCTCCCGGAACGACTGTCCGGCGATCCTGTCGTGAGACGTGCTCTGTCCGTGGATCTCCAGCAGACGATCGGTGACCGTGACCAGATCACGCACCGGGATGGCTGCACCGTTCACCTGCACCCGGCCCCGGCCATTCGACGCGAGCTCCCGCCGTACGATGATCTCCGCTTCGTCTCCGCCGGTCGGCTCCAGCTCGATGCCGAGCCCGGCAGCATCACGAACGGAATTCATGGGGACGTGGAAGACCGCTTCTGCAAGGAGTTTTTCTTCGCCCGTTCGGATGGAATCGGTCGATCCCCTTGCCCCGGAGAGAAACTCGAGCGAGTCGATGAGTAGAGACTTTCCAGCGCCCGTCTCACCGGTCAGGACGTTCAGGCCGCTGCCCGGTTCGATCTCGAGCTGTTCGACGATCGCAAGGTTTCGAACCTTCAGATAGCTGATCATGTGCGGAGGAAAGGCCAGACGCGTCGATAGTGATGCTAGCAACGCCGGTCGTGACCGGTCAAGGAGCGAACGCAGCGGGCAACGACCTTGCTTTACAAGACCCCGGAGGCAGACACATGAGAAAGTTGATCATTCCGGTGCTGGTTCTTCTCGTCTCGGCCTGCGGTCAGCAGACGACCCGCACCGAGACTCGGACGAGCGGTTCGACCACGCAGCAGGCGAGTCCCGGACCCGACGTCCAGGTTCCGATCGGCCCTGATCCATCCCGGCAGGAGATGGAGCAGCAGCGGTTTCAGCAGGACTGGAGACGCCTCGCGTCATTCCGTCAGCGTGCTCAGGCCGCGCGGCAGGCATCTCGAGCGGCGGCTTCTTCGCAAAGCCCGCCGATCGTTCAGGAGAAAGAGTGGAGCGAAAAGCTGGACGGGGTCGACTGGGGACATCTCGACACCATGCCGATGCACGTGCCGATCGACGGCGACGAAAGCGGACCGTCGGTAATTCGAGTGCAGACGCTGCTGGATCGCGCCGGCTTCTCGCCCGGAGTGATCGACGGACGTTGGGGAAAGAACAGCGCGATCGCCGTATACTGGTTTCAGGATGCCAACGGTCTCAATGCAACGGGCGACGTCGACGAGACCACCTTCCGGCATCTCTGGAGCGCCCGAGGCAACGAGCCGCTGGTTCATCAATATGAGCTGACGTCGTCGGACCTCGAGGGGCCTTTCGTCGACATCCCTTCGGATGTCTATGAAGAGGAAAAGCTCGACTGCCTCTGCTACGAGTCCGCAGCCGAGAAGATCAGCGAAAAGTTCCACACCACCCGCGATTTTCTCGCTGCGATCAATCCGTCCATCGACTTCGATCATCTGCAGTCGGGGCAGAACCTATTCGTTCCGGATGTCGCTCTCGATGTGAATCCGAAGAACGAGCCGCAGGTGGCGAAGATCGTGATCTCGGTCAAAGGATGGTATCTGCACGGATTCGATTCGAACGGCAATCTCGTCTTTCATGCGCCGACGACCCTCGGATCCAAGTACGATCCCTCGCCCCATGAAACGGTGAAAATCGATGCGGTCGCGTTCGATCCGTGGTTCCACTACCAGCCAACTCTGTTCCACGAAGTTCCCGACACGGATCCCGAAGCCCGGCTTCATCCCGGGCCGAATTCGCCGGTTGGCGTGGTGTGGATGGATCTGAGCAAGCCACACTACGGAATCCACGGGACGTCGAATCCGAGCTCGATCGGATACACCACGTCGCACGGGTGCGTGCGGCTTACGAACTGGGACGCGGAAGATCTCGCCCACCGGGTCTCGAAGGGAATACCGGTCGAGTTCATCGACACCCGCCACCAGAACGGATCCGATCAGGGCGGGACAGCGAATGGAGCCGGCACCAGCGAGCAGGGCGCGAACGGCGATACGTCAGGCGACTGATCGGACGGCACGGGGCAGGGCCAGAGGCGTTCTGCGTTCCTCGACGCCTCAGGCCACCGCCTGGCGAAGGTAGTCCATCGAAACGCCCGGCGTTTTCAGGTTCCCGAGGAGAGTGAGCGACACCGACTCCGGGTCGACGACGGTCTGGGCGACCCTCTGCACATCTTCGAGCGTCACCGCGTTGACGTGCTCGATCATGTCGTCTGGCGTGAACTGCCGCCCGAAGTAGTACTCCTGCCTCGCGAGTCCGGACATCCGGCTGACCGTCGATTCGAGGGAGAGGAGGACGGATCCCTTCAGGTGGCGCTTCGCCGCATCGAGCTCCTCGGCGGTGATTCCCGAGTTCCGGATCTCGCGCATCTCGTTGAGCGTGAGCTGAAGCACCCGGCGAAGGTTCTTCGGATTGCACGCCGCATAGACCGCTTCATATCCGCCCGCAAGATGGCCGTTGTGGTAGGAAAGGACGGTGTAGACGAGTCCTTCCTTTTCACGGATCTTCTGGAACAGGCGCGACGACATTCCGCCACCGAGAACGGTGTTGAAAAGCGCCGCGCTGTATCTCTCCTCGACTTCCTGGGGGTAGCCGCGACTGCCGAGACAGAGATGGACCTGCTCGAGCTCCGTCTTCTGCTTCAGCAGGACATGCTGGCGCGGTTGAGGCGGGGTCCAGACTCGCTGCGTGGACGCCGGCGACGCCGCGGCGAACTGGCGTTCGAGATAAGGGACGAGCTGCTCGGGGCGGACATTGCCGGAGGCGCAGAAGATCAGATTCGACGGGATGAACGTCTCGTCGTAATGGGCCATGATCTGATCGCGGGTGAGTGCAACTACCGAGTCCTCGGTGCCGAGAATCGGGCGACCAAGCGGATGGTCCTGCCAGAAAGAAGAGACGAAAATTTCGTGCACGAGATCGTCCGGAGTGTCTTCGACCATCCGGATCTCTTCGAGGATCACCCCGCGCTCCATCGCGAGATCCTCGTCGGTGAATCGCGGTCTGAGGACGATGTCGGTGAGGAGATCGAGCGCGGTATCGACCTGCTCGTCGAGCACATGGGCGTAGAAGGAGGTGAACTCCTTCCCGGTGAACGCGTCGACGTCTCCCCCCAGCATGTCGATGGCCGCGGCAATGTCGGACGTCGAACGTGACTCGGTCCCCTTGAAGACGAGATGCTCGAGGAAATGCGACGCACCGGCATACTGCGGCGTCTCGATCGCCGACCCGCTCCGCAGGTAATATCCCAGCGCGACCGAGCGAACCCACGGCAGCGTCTCGATCAGGACCGTCAGTCCCGACGGAAGGATGGCTCGGTAGAGTGGAACAGCGTTCTTCTTCATAGCTGCCCTCTCGAACCGGGACTCCCGCCGAGTTTATTCTGCCGAGTCCGTTGTCCGCAAAAGTGGACGGAACGCGGCGTTGGTTATTTTAAGGTTTGGTCCTTCCCCCGTTCGGGAGGCTGTTCGGATCGGTCACCGGACCCGCACCGACAGGGGTACCAGGCGTGGGGGTGGCTGGAGTCTTCTCCTTCTGCAGGTCATAGATCGTATAGACCCAGTCCTCGTACCGGTTCGCTCCATTCAGAGTGAGAAACGAGTCACCGGTGGCGTTCGGACGGACGCCGATGAAAGGACCGACCTGCTTGCCGGGCGTCCCGAGGTTTTGCGGCTTGTTCGGCTGTTCTCCCGGAGCGGAGTTCCCCGGCCTCTGAGGACGTCGGGGGGCGGCGGGACCTCCCGGAACGGCGCTCCCGGGAGCACCCGGCACTTGAGCCCCCATCGGGATGAGAATCCAGTCGAGCTTTCCGGTGAGAGGATCCTTGTAGAGCTGGCGCAGTACCCGCGGCTTCTGCTGCTTGGAGAGCTGATCGAGGCTGGTCGGGAGCCCTCCATGCTTCGCCTGAAAATTCTGAATGGCCTGTGCGTACTGCCTCATCACGAAGATCGTCTGCTTCTCACGGTCCCGTTTCAGGACCTGCGACCACATCTGCGGAACGGTGTACGCGACGAGAACCCCGATGATGGTGATGATCACCAGAAGTGCGGCCAGAGTGAATCCCTCTTCCTGGCGGAAGGGGGAGGGGAGTTTCGGAGCGGCCGCGCCGGCCGGGCGGGACGAGACTCCCGAGGATTCACCAGTTGCAGTTCGGTTCACGCGTTACAGCTCTCCATAAGGAGTGCCGTCGAGTGTCTTCCCTTCGGCACCACTCTTGACGTCGATCATCCCTGGTCCCTGCGGTGCCTGAAAGTCGCTGCCGCTGTCGTTCCCTCCCACTTCCGAGGAGGTCCAGGAAGATGAGGATCCCCAGGAGGAGCCGCTGCCGTAACCCGAATCGTCAGGAGTCTCGGTATCCTTGACTTCGACCCAGCTGTCGGCCGATTTGGTGATGGGATCGACCGGGATCTTCCTCATGTAATGCGTATCGACGAGCTCCTGGAGAGAGCTCGGATAGTGCTGGCGGTCGGCGTAGAAGTCATCGATAGCTTTTCGCATCAAGGCGAGGTCGGCCCGAAGGACGTTCTCCGCCGCTTTTCGTTGTGCACCGATGACATTGACGATGGCGATTCCGGCGAGAATGCCGATGATCGTCACCACCACGATCATCTCGATCAGTGTGAATCCCTTCTGGGATTTCGTCCGTTTGCGAGTCAGCTTGCTTACCATTCGTTGTACCGGGTCTTTCCGTCGAGAGCGAGAGCGGTCGACGTTGAGTGGACATCGAAGACGTTGTTTCCGTCGGTCGACGTGGCATCGAGGTCGTCCGACGTCGATCGGACGATCCATTCGGCGCGTCCGGTCATCGGGTCGATCAGGTCGCGGGGCCTCAGGAACTTGACCTTGACCCCGTTCACGTCTTCCACACCTTTCACCAGCTCATCGAGGTCTTTCGGGTAGCCGTTCTGGCCGACTTCCTCAGGATCCTTGATGGTCTTCTTCACGCGCATGTCGTGATACTGATCGATGGCTTCGGTGATCCGTCGCAGGCGCGACCGGAGCTCCAGCTCCTTCTGCCTGCGGAATCCGAACCGGGCGACGGGAAGGGCCATGGACGCGAGAATCCCGATGATCACCACCACGGTGATCAGTTCCGCGACCGTGAAGCCTTTTGCCCCTTTCGCTCGTTTCCGCATGACCGTTCCGTCTTATTGAACCTGGGCGCGTCCGCCGGTGACCTCGGCGGCGACCGCGTTTCCTCCGGCATTGACGAACACCGGATTATCCACTGCGAGATACGTGACCCCGCGGACTCCTCCCCGCACGTGAATGCGTGCAATCTCTCCACCCGATCGGAACTTCAGCCGGGCTCCGGTGGGAACGCCGATGGTGATGGTGCCGTTTGCGGCATCCAGCTGCGCGACGGGTGAGGCATCGGGAGTCATCGAGAGAGCGTCACCGAGATCGACGGCAGCGATGTCGAGCGCCATCGGATCGTAGTGGATGACCAGCTGCTCGGTGGAAAGGCCCTCGAGATCCATCCCTACGAGATCCCAGGTCATCTCGCGTCCAGGCTCGATGGTCATGGTCGAGGGCTGTGCCGCGATTCGGGGCGCGAACGAGAAACGCCCGGCCGGTCCGGAGGACGCAGCGGCCTTGACCGACGTGCCCGGCGCTGCATTCTGGCTCTCGGGAGTCGGCGGCGGCGGAGGTGGAGGGGTCTCGCGGAACGGGCTGCTCGGCGCGGTTCCCTGGATCGGTCCGGGCTGTGCCGGTTGGGGTTGGGCCGGCTGCGGCTGTTCCTGCTGCATCGCAGGAGTGCCGGTGTTGTCGTTGGAGAACTGCGCACGCTGATTCTGATCCGACGCGAACGGATCCGCGGTGGCGTTCGACTCGAGCCGGGGAGAGAAGCCGCGGAACGTCATGTTGTTCTGCGTTCCGACCCACATCGGCGCGAGATCCTCTTCCGTGATGTCCGGAATGCGGACGATGTGCGGTGTGAGAGTGAGGACCAGATCGGTGGCCTGATGATCTTTCTTCTCGTGGGAGAAGATCCTTCCGATCAGAGGAATGTCGCCGAGGAACGGAACCGCATCGTTCGAAGAGGTGTCGTCACGCCGGATCAGCCCGGCAAGGAAGTTCGTTTCGCCGTCCTTGAGCCGGATGATCGACTCGATGGTACGAGTGGCGATGATGGGCTGGTTCGAGTTCGGCGCATAGCCGCTCAGGTTCGAGACTTCGATCGAGAGTTTGAGGCTGACCTCCCGATTGTGGTGCACGCGGGGCTCGATCGAGATCTTGATGCCGACGTCCTGATACTGGTAGGAGGTGAAAGGAACGAACGTCCCGCTATTTCCGGGCGTCGCGACGTTCGTCCCGGTGAAGGTAGTCACCGGAACGGGGATTTTTTCGCCGATGGTCAGGGTCGCCTTCTCACCTTCCGAGATCCTGAGCTGCGGTTTCGCGAGCAGCTCGGCGTTCGTGGTGGACTTGACGAAACCGTAGGCGAGCGACGGGAGAGTGAAACTCAGATCGCTGCTGGAGAGCTGTCCGAGCTCGTTCAGGCGGACCGCCCCGAGAGACGCTCCGTCCGCGCCGACGAATCCGACTGCGCCATTCGCGCCGACCAGTTGCGCGCCCAGGTCCCGCGCCTTCTTGACGTCCATCTGCAGCAGCTCGACGTCGATCACCACCTCGGCTTTCGCCTTGTCGTTCGCTTCGATGATCTTCTGCGCGATCTTCACCTTGTCGGCGGTGTCGCGGATGGTGATTGCGTTGAGAGCTTTGAGCGGGAAGACGTTGCGGGCTTCGAGCATGGTCCGCAGTACGTTGGTCACCTGCTCGGCATCGGCATTCGAGAGATAGAAGGTCCGGATGACCAGATCTTCGTACTGGCGCCGGAGCTGAGGTGTGTCGGGAACCACGATGATGGTTTTCTCGTCGAGGACCTTGTAGAACTGATTGGCTGCCTGCATCACGCGCTCGAGTGCCTGTTGAGCAGTCACGTCGTGCAACTCGATCGCGATCTTGTCGTCCTTCACCGCCGGATCGAACAGGATGTTGATTCCGAACGCGTTTCCCAGCGAACGGTAGATGTCCTTGACCGGCGTCTCGTGCGGAAATGATAGAGAGATCGGTTCGTTCGACGCGGGATTCAGCTCCGGCGGCTGAGCCTTCATCTGATCGGCATTTCGCTGCTTCTCTTCGAAGCGGTGGGCTCTCACCTCCGATTCGCTCCTGAGGGCGGCGATCGCCTTCCCGAGCTCGACCGCTGCGTACTGATTGGTCGGATCGAGCTTCACGGTCAGTTCGAATTCCAGTGCCGCGAGATCGTCGTGCCCCGCGGCGCGGAGGCTCTTCCCCTTCTCGAAGTGCACTCGTGAGGCTTCCAGCTTCGCCTGTTCGAGTCCGATCTTGTACTTCATGTTGCCGGGGTCGACCTCGAGCGCCTTGCTGTACTCCTCGACGGCCCGGTCCCAGTTCTCGACCTTCGCGAACTGCTGCGCCTTCTGATAGGCGCGGAAGCTCGTGCACGAGACCATCGACGCGACGAGGATGATGAGAAGAAGGAACTTCGATTTTTTCATCAAATGCACTTTCCGTCTCTTGCTCTCTTGCGAGTCACTCGTTATTTCAGACGTTGCAGCGAGGCGCAGGTCACTCCGGCTCATGGACCGATCGCAACCCGCTTCGTCCGCTCTGGAGGAAAACCAACGAAGCCGATGTCGGCCGACTCGAGGCCGACTTTTCGGAGAATGAAGCGGTTCCCGCCGAAGATCTCCCCTTCCCGGACGTCGAGGATCTCGTCTCCATTGGAGAAAACCGCGATCTGTTTCCGCTCCGGTCCGAAGTTCCCGATGTACTTGTAGGTGAACGGCGGCGGTTGCGGAGGAGGCGGCGGAGGAACGAGCTCCGGTTCCTTCTCGCAGGCCGTTCCGATCCCGTCCCTGTCGATGTCTTTCTGGTCCGGATTGGGAGTATCGGGACAATTGTCCGAGAAGTCCGGTACGCCGTCCCGGTCACGGTCGGGAGGTGGCGGAGGGGGAGGGGCAGCCTTCGGTGGTGGCGGAGGAGGCGGCTGCACGAACGCGAAGAGGTTCCGCGAGCTCTTGTATGCGCCGCTCTTCGGCTCGAGCAGATCGAGCCGGATCGGTTCGACCGATCCGATGATACTGGACTCCTCTCGCACGGTGCGGGTGGTCTGCGGCTTCGGCGGTTCGGATGCGGCCGGCTGCTCGGGTGCGGCGAACGAGTAGATGGCATAGAGCCCGACCACGACGGCGGCGAGGATGAACCAGACCTTGCGCTCTTTCCAGTTCATCCCGAGATCCTCCTGCGGTTCGGAGCGGAAGAGGCGGCGGGGTCGTCGAACAGCGTCTTCAGACCAATGCTCAGCTGCAGCTCGGCCCCGTGCTGGCCGGAGAGAGTGATCTGGTCGATGATCACGAACTGGTCCGACAGCTCGAGAAGATTCAGGAAACGTCGAATCTGATCGTAGGTGCCGCGCACTCCGAACGCGATGCCCAGGATCCGGGTCTCGCTCTTCGTATTGAGTTGCGCGTAATTGATGCCGTCCGGGCCATGGATCTGACTCTGCACCGCGAGCTTTCGGATCTCCGTGATCAGCGACGTGAGCCGCCTGTCGGGCGTCGACCAGATCTCCTCGTGTACCGTGCGGATGTTTTTCTCCACATCCTCGAGCCCCGCGAGCTGCTTTTCGGCACTGACCCGAGCCTTGTGCGCAGTGGCGAGCTCGGTGCGCGAATGATCGAGCGATTTCTGGAGATCCTCGATCCGCTGCTGGTAACGAAGCCGGTAGGTGAAGAAGAACACCAGATTGATCAGAAGAAGGATCCCGAGGCTGATGATCAGCCATCGTTTTTCACGCCAGATCATCGGGCCGGCCCTCCGGTGGTCGGGAGGTAGTCGACGACCATGGTGAAGTTGAATCCGTCGGGACGCGTCTGTTCGGCCTGCGGAAACGGATTTTCGAAACGAGGGCTGGCGAAAAGGCCACGGAGGAGCTCTGCCATTCCGTCTGAACTCTTGGCGACGCAGGTGAGATTCAGATGAACCCCTCCTTTCGGATCGATGGTGGGGTTGAGGCTCGTGAGGTGGACGTCACCGGGAAGGACGCTCTCCAGATCGTCGAGCAACGCAGACCACGAAAAGGCGCGTTCTTCGATCTCGCCATTGATGAAATGGGACTGCTCGCTGAGCTCGCGAAGATCGAATTTCTCCGTCTTCGCCGCCACGGTGCGCGCGAGACGTTGTTCGCGCGCGGTCTGGGCTTGGAGCTCTCCGATCCGGGCGCGGGTATCCTCGGTGTTGGAGAGGTACCGGTATGCCGTCTGGACGTTGTAGACGAGGAGAACCGCACAGAGGACGCCGGTCACGGCGACGACCGCCCAGACCGGCCGATAGTCGCGATACGGACGTGATGCGAGGTTGAGATGAATGACTTTCACGAAATGAACACTCCAGTGCACGCCGCGATCTCCGCCTCCACTCGCGCCGTGTCGAGGGCGGGATTGCAGGTGACGAATTCTCCGAGCGAGATGGTCTCCACCGTCGTGCCGAACTCGTCGCTGATCACGTCGATCACCGGCTGGGTCAGTTCACTCCCGGCCGCGTAACACCGATCGACCACGTCGAGTTGCACGGTCCCTTTCAGATAGGAGGCCGACAGACGAATCTCCTGGAGCAGCGTCCGTTCACCACTCATGGAGCGGGACCGGATGAAAACCGGACCGTCTCCGTGAAAGAGGGCGATGGTGAATTCGTTCCGGCGAACATAGAACAGCAGCCGATCGTGATTCGACGGTTTTTCCTGGATCGAGATCGCGTTCCAGAGATTGATCCCCACCGGCTCGATCAGGACGATCGAGATTCCGGCCGCCGAAAACGCCGCTTCGATCGACCGGAGTGTCTTCTCCAGCGCCGCCACCGCGAGCACCCGCGGCGGCGACCCGTTCCGGCTGATCTTTTCATACGAGAGCCTCAGCTCCTCGGGATTGACCGGAAGGCTGCGGCGGAGCGTCCACCGGACCATCTCCTCGGCTTCGGTCCGGCGTTCCGGCAGCTGAGCCAGAGAGAGAATATTGATCCGGAACCAGGAATCGGGCAGGAGAACCGAAACCCGATCGAGCCGCCCGGCTTCGCTCCGGATGCGCCGGACTACTTCGGTCAGCGACTCGCTCTTCTCGAGCTCCGGAGTGATCCCTTTCCGGCCGAACGTGCCGGTCGGCAGCGAATACTTTTTCAGCGCGAGCAGCTGCGCTCCACGCTTCGAGCCACCGAATCGGGCATGAAGTAGCGCATCGGTGTCGAACACGATGACGTCGGGCGGGAAAGCTCTCGAGAACATCATCACTCCACGAACGTGACCTTGTTGATTTCGCGCAAGGTCGTTCTCCCTTCCATCACTTTACGAAGCGCCGCTTCGCGGAGGAAGATCATTCCCTCTTCACGGGCGGCTTTCTTGATCTCCGAGGCGGGACGCTTGTCCAGAATCATCCCCCGGATCCGGTCGGAGAGGTCGAGCAGCTCCGCGATCGCGAGCCGGCCGTGGTAGCCGGTGCCGTTGCATTCGATGCAGCCGGTTCCCTCGAAGAACGGCCTCTCGGCGAGATCGGCAGGGAGGCCGGATTCTTCGAGCTGCACGGCCGTGTAGCGGACCTCCTCGCGGCAGTGATCACAGATCTTCCGGACCAGCCGCTGGGCGAGAATACAGTTGAGTGCCGAGACGAAGTTGTAGAGCTCGACCTTCATGTTCAGAAAGCGGCCGAGAACGTCTACGACGTTGTTCGCGTGCACGGTGGTGAACACGAGGTGACCGGTCAGTGCCGACTGTACGGCAATCTGCGCCGTCTCTTCGTCGCGGATCTCACCAACCATCACCTTGTCCGGATCGTGGCGGAGAATTGCCCGAAGTCCGCGGGCGAATGTCAGCCCCTTCTTCTCGTTGACCGGAATCTGAGTGATCCCCCGAAGCTGATACTCGACCGGATCTTCGATGGTGATGATCTTGTCTTCCGACGACTGGATCTCAGAGAGTGCCGCGTAGAGCGTGGTGGTCTTTCCGGAGCCCGTCGGTCCGGTGACCAGCACCATTCCGTACGGCTCGCGGATGAACTTCCTCAGTTTCACCAGAGTTTCCGGATCGAAGCCGAGAACGTCCAGACGGAGGTCCTTGAACTCCTTGTTCATCGACTCCTTGTCGAGAATACGAATGACGGAGTCCTCACCGTGGACGGTCGGGACGATCGAAACGCGGAAGTCGATGGCCCGTCCGTTGATCCGGAGCTTGAAGCGGCCGTCCTGCGGAACACGTTTCTCGGAGATGTCGAGCTCCGACATGACCTTGATTCTGGAAATGATCGTCGAGTGGTGTTTCTTGTCGATCGGATCGAGTGCCTGGTACAGCACGCCGTCGATACGGTACTTCACCACGACTTCGGTGTCGCGCGTCTCGATGTGGATGTCCGATGCGCGCTGCTGGATCGCATTGAAGACGATCGAATCGACCAGCCGGATGATCGGCGACGACTCATGCTGGGTGATCGAGTCGATGGTGAGAGCCTGAGACTCCTCGTCGTCTTCTCCGATGATCTGGAGCCGGAAGCCTGCAGTCGCTTCGTCGACCACCCGCTGGGTCGAGTCGGACTTCTGCAGCTTCTCGCGGATCGCGCTCGGCGGCGCCACTTTCACCCGGATCGGTGCGCCGAACAGCAGCTCGAGCTCGTCGAGCTTCAGAACGTCGGTCGGATCGCCGACGACCACCGCAACGTGTCCATCCTCCCGTTTCTCGGGAATGAACTGATAGCGGACCATCAGGTCGAGCGGAATCTCCCGGAAGAGAGAATGGTCGATCGGGAGATGCTCCAGATCGACGAACTCGAATCCGTACTGATCAGCGACGCGCCGGGAACGTTCGGTCTCGTTCGCGAGATCGGTCTGCGCCTGGCGGTAGAGAATGTCTTTCGGATCGGCCATTACTGTGCAACCCTCGACAGCTGGAAGAGCGGGAGATAAAAGGCGTAGAGAAGCCCGGCGATGACGACGCCGAGAACCACCAGGATGATCGGCTCGATCGCCGCGATCAGCCGGTTCAAGTGAGCCTCGATTTCCTCATCGTAGAACTCGCTGACGTTGGTCAGCATTTCAACCAGCGACCCCGTCGATTCGCCGACTTTGATCATCTCGATGATCAGATCGCTCATCACTCCGGTCTGCTCGAGAGAGAGCCAGAGCGGCTCGCCTTCACGGACGCGCTGGGCAATGTCTCCGATCTTCGTCGAGACAAGGCGGTTATTGATGGACTGGGCGGCGATCTCGATGGCCGGAACCATCGGAGTACCCCCTCCAAGCAGGGTTCCGAGCGCCTGGCTGAACTGCATCATCGAAAAGCGATGGAGGATCCCGCCGATCAACGGGAGGCGGAGCTTGATCTGGTCGAGAATGATCCCTCCACGATCGGATTTGGACCAGCGTGAGATCAGATAGATGGCCAGTGCCACGATCGCAGCGACCAGGAGGAACTGCTGGCGGACGAGCTGTGAGAAGTCGATGACCACCCGGGTGAAAACCGGCAGCTCGGCACCGAACCCCTGGTAGAACTCCGCGAATTTCGGGATGACGTACGTCAACATCACGAAGATCATCACGGTGGAGATGACCAGGAGCACAGCCGGATAAACCAGCGCGCCCACGATGCGTTTCCGCAGCGTCACCATCAGCTTCTGGTAGCGAAGAAAGCGGCGGATCACTCCTTCCATGTCTCCGGAACGCTCCCCGGCCCGGAGGGAGTTCGAGTAGATGGGGGGGAACGCGCGACCGTAGTCCGCGAACGCATCGGAGAGCGCGACGCCCGAACGGATTTTCTCCCGGATCTCGGCCAGCACCTCCCGGAACCGGTGCGACTTCTGCCGCTCGAGCATGATGTCGAACGACTGGATGATGGGGAGGCCGGCCCGGATCAGGGCCAGGAGCTCCTGGTTGAAGAGGAGAAATCGTTCCGTGGTGACCAGGCGGCCCGCTTTTTTGAGGAAATCCCACGTGAAGGCTCGTTTTCGGGCGTCGAAGACATGCATTCCCTGCCGGCGCAGCTCTTCCCGGGCGCTCTCGGCACTCGCTGCGTGCACTTCGCGCTCGATGATCTGCCCGTCGGGAGTTCCGACTTTGAAAACGAATGTTGCCATAAACCGCCCCCGTCCATTTCGACGGACGAACGAAGGTAACGTTCCGGGAGGGAGGATTATTTAGCGAAGGGGAGCCCTGCGCAATCGGACCATTCGAGTGGATCGCCGGAATTCCGGCCGGAGGGAAGGGAAAACGGGCGAGCCCGAGGGCCCGCCCGCAGGGTAGGACGGTTATTCGTCGGTCTGAATGGCGGTAATGATCACGCGCGGGAACGGCCATTCCTTCGGCGGCCAGTCGTTCTTGATCAGCCGTTCGTCGAACCAGACCTCGGGCGTACCGGTGTTGGCGATGTCTCCGTTGATGAGGACCGATCCGAAGTAGGTGGCGTTGCCTTGAGAGGACATCGTCCCCTCGTTGTAGAAGACGCCGTTCAGGATGGGCGGCTGTTTGCTGCCGGTCCAGAAGTCGAGGTACCCGTCACGGTCGTAACCGTTGGACGTACAGGAATCGAATTGCGAGGAGTCCGTGCAGATCCCGGTTCCGCTGACGGTCGGAAGCGCGCCGCTACTGAGTTTCTCCTTGGGACGACGGGTGATCGGTTTTGCGGCCGTGGCGGTGGGGTCTTCCCATCCAACGAGCACCGGATACGGGTCGAACGCCGCGCCCTGACAGCAGGCGTGCTGCGGATAAATCAGGTTCAGGTACGGCTCGTGAGGGTCGGAGCAGGTCGCGGTGGGATCGGCATTGGTGCCGACCTTACATCCCGGAATGTACGGATCCGGAATCCAGGCCTGATACCAGGCGTTCGTGGAGTGATTTTGCAGCCAGCGAAGGCTCAGATGGATGTCGCATCGGGTGGGGTCGCCGCCCACTTCGACCTGGCAATCCCACCGTTTGTTCCCGGCGGTGTTCGGTTGGAGTATCCAGTCGGAGCCACCCGCCGTGGCGGGAATCCAGGGACCTCCCGCAGCCGACGTGTCGACCTGCGGGTATCCGATGTCCGAGTAGGGCTCTCCGGGGAAGTTGAAGTATCCGTCCGGTCCGTGAATACCGGTCGTTCCGAAGCTCGCCGCGTTCAGATAGATGAAGCCGGACATCTCCCAGTCACCGCCTCCCTTGCCGGAGATCTGGATGTCCGGCGTGAGATAGGTGGCCCCCCCGGCGATCTGGGGATTCTGCCCGTTCTTCGCGTCGAAGAAATAGAATCCTTCTTTTGCTCCCTGGGTGATATCGGTCCAGTCCTTAAAGGTCTTGGTGGTCCCGGAGCTGTCGCGGAACTGGTCGGCCGAGACCCACTGAAGGAAGTACACCCCATCCTGTCCCTGCCCTGCGACGGCGGTATCCTTCCAGAAGCGGTAGTCCATGTGCGGAAAGATGACCTCCTGCTTGAGATTCGGGAGGTCGTTGACGTCCTGGTACTGGAACCAGTTCGAATATCCGGCGGTCGGAGTGGCAACCGGATCCTGCCCCGCGCTCGTATATCGGAACGGCTCGGGACTCGGGTTGCCGGCGATCAGCTTCTGCTGCATGTCGCCGCGCGCACGTGCCTCGAACCATGGATCGCTGTAATCGGGACCGACCACGTTCGCGTCCTTGTCGATCGAGATCAGGTCGGAGAGGTGTTCGGTGTTGGTCGCGAAATCGGAGTTGAGAGTGGTGTGGACCGGCAGACGCGGTACAGACGCCCACGTCACGGCGCTGTCGGGCACGGCCCCCGCTGCCCACGCCGGCTCAGCCGCGCCGCTGAGACCGTGTCCGCCGGTGACGGCCGTGGCGCAGAAATCGAGGTTTCCTCCGCCGGTTGGATAAACGCATTGTCCGACTCCGTATTCGTGGTTCGCGGTCCATTGACTGGCGGACGTGTATCCGTACTCGAACTGTCCGCGATGGACCGGATCGAACCAGGGCAGCCCCACCAGCGGGCGCTTCACTTCCATGCTCTTCTGCGAAGTTTCCTTCCCCCAGTGGACCGCAACGGCACCACCCGTGTTGATGTTCGCATTCGACTGCACGGGGCCCTGCGGGCCCGGGAATGGCCACTCGGAGATAACGGCCTTCACCGTCCGTGTGGCGACGATCGGGTTCGTGGCGCTGTTCCGTTCCGCCGGGCTCGGGTCGCGTCTCTTGATTGCGGTGACGCGGATCGTGCCGAGCCCGTATCGGGCTCCGACGCCCTGTTCGTAGTAGCCGTTGACGTTGACGGTGCCGCCGACGATCGGAGGTGCATACACCCGGATCTCCGAGATCCGGACGTCCGAATTCGGGAAGAGAACGTGGTTGAAACCTCCCGTCCCGGTCGTCCCGTTGAGAAAGTCGTCCCCGGCGGTGTTCACGGTCCCGTCATCGTTGACCGCGCGAATCCAGATGTCGGGATGATCCTCGGTTCCGAACAGCCGGGTGTCGAACGCCGACTTGAAAGGGCGGTCACAACAGAAGTAAGTGTAACTGTTGCTCGAATTCGGCTCCTGGTACCGGCCGGTGTAGGAAGGTGAGACGAGCACCCGGTTGGGAAGGAACGCCGTCCGGGAGCTCACCGCGGGCATCAGTCCGACGGTGGTGTTCCACTCCGGATCCTGAAACCACTCCACGACCGCTCTCGCTCCGGCCTCGGCCACCTGGAGCGTCTGAACGTAATTTCGCTGATTCAGCGAGATGGTGCTCTCCGTCTCCGAAAGAGCGACAAAGCCGAGCCCAAGGAGCGAGAGGCCGACCATGACCATCAGACTCACGAGAAGGGCCGAGCCGCGCTGTTCGAGCTCGCGTGCGATCCGGTTTCCGAATTTCTTCATTCGCATGGACGGCTCCTTACTAGTCGCACGTGCTGTCGTTCAACGAAGGTGACGGCACGATCTGGCAGGTATCGTTCCCCGTCGCGGTTGTGTACTGGACGCAGACCTGAGTCACCGGCGAACCGGAGAACGGTTGCGAGAAATAAATCTCGATGTAGTACGACGAGGATCCCGCCGGAATGATCGCGCTCGCCGCTGGCGAAGCACTCGACGGTTGTGTGGTCACTGGAGTGCCGGTCGTGCCGATGGTGTCTACGGCCCGGGTCGTGCCGCTCACCGGCGGGTAGGTCACGTGGTCGAGTTTCTTCGATCCCTTCCCGTTGAGGAAGGCGTTGTCCCATTTGATCTCGATGCTGGTGATCGTCAGGTCCTGATCACAAGTGTTGATGAGCCTGACCTTCACCAGCTGGCTGGGGCCGTCGAACGTCATCACGCTCGGATCGATCAGCGTTCCATCTCTCGTCGCACGCGGCGTGAGACAGCAGTTGTTCGCCGTCTCCATCACGTAGTAGCTCTGGGTGTTCGTGCAGAGCCCCTTCTTGATGGTGACCTGGAGTGTATACACGACCCCGTCGGTCATTCCTGACGGCCATCCGAACGACGCGGTGCTGATCGGACCGCCCTGAGTGCCGAGATCTACGGTGTCGTTCCCGATCAGCGCCTTCGCCGAGATCTCGTCGACCGTGGCCGGTGCGCCGGCGGAGTCCTTCACCGCGACATCGACGTTTGCCGGAGCAGAAGTGACCCAGGGTGATGCGATGGTTCCGGTGCCTTCCACCAGGACCGACATCGACGTCGAGAACGTCACCCCGCCCATGTCGCAGGGGTAAATCTGCTCGGGGCTCGGGTCGCTGTCGGGCGAGCCGCACTGGACGGCGGTCACGACGAACCTGTACTGGTAATCCTGTCCGCTCGACGGATCCTTTTCGGGGAGGAATCCGGATGTCTTCTTCTGATCGATCGTCGCCGTGACCATGCCGGTCGTTTCATCGAACGTCGCGTCGACGCCCGCGACGGGACTGATGACGTCGACGAGCAGCGGAGCCCCGGCCATCTCGGTCATCGGGAAGGTCGGATCGGACTCGAGCTTCTGGTAGATGTGGAGGTGGTAGCTCAGAGCCATGATCGGTGTGTTGTTCACGTCGGTCCGGACGGCGGGCCAGGTCAGAGCGACCGAACAGTTGCCGCCGTTCGTGCAACTGGACTGCGCCGAGTCGATGTTGAGTGCCGTCGGTGCGGCGGGTTTCACGTCCGACTCGGCACGCCCGCGGACGATGGTCGAATAACCACTGATGCCACTCGTTGCCGATCCGGGGTTACAGGGCGGATTGCCGCCTTCGACTTCTCGTATCCGGTACTCGTAATCGACGCAATTCACCACGTAGTGCGTCTTGTCGGTGAGACTGTTGGCGTCGACCCACGTCACGGTGTTCGTCAGGGGATCGATGACCGGCGCGCGCGGATCGGTCGCGTCGTAGTCGACCCAGGGAACGAATGGATAGGGATTTCCGGTTGCGGGATCGGTTCCGACGATCCGCCGGTCGATCTTCCATCCTCGGATCTCCTCGATCGGCATGGCTGTATTTCCGGTCGGGGCCGTTCCGGCACTGCAGCTGAGACTGCCGCTCGCTGAAAGCGGACGGGTCCAGGTGAGTGCGATGGCGTTCGGCTGCGCAGGCGGCGCCGGAGAGGGTCCTCCCGTCGCCACCACATTTTGCGGCGCTTGAGGCTGCGCGAGGTTCGCCATCGAAGCGGTATATGTGGTGCTCGCCGTGGCCGCGCCGAAGCTGTTGATCGCTTCGACCGTGAACGTGTAACTGTGATTCGGATTCAGTCCGCCGACGAAGGTGCTGGTCGCCAGACCCGCCTGGAACGGGATTGTCGGAGTGCACGCGCCGGCGCTCGCGTCGCAATAGAGGACCGCGTAAGTCTCGACGCTGCCGGTGGAGGCGTCAGGCAGCGGCGCCTCCCACGTCACGTACGCCGTGCCGCACCAGCCCCAGCAGACGCTCTTGAGAGTCGGTTGGCCCGGAGGACGGTCTTCCTGCTCGCGGATTCCACGTTTCGCGAAGTTTCGCGGAGTGATGAGGCTTTCCAGGCGGTACTGCCGGAAATTCCTGATATTGGCCATGCTGCCGTCGGCGAGCTTCACATTGGTACTGAGAGGCTCGTCGGGGTTGGTGTAGCTCAGATCGGGAGCCTCACTCATCCCGATCAGCGTCAGACGGACCGACTGCACTTTCCCGCGGATTCCTCTCGGAACTGCGGAACTGGCAGGATCGTTCGGGTTGTACTGTCCGAGACCGCCGACGGTCGAGGCGAGGTTTGCCTGAGTGATTTCAGTCCCGTTGAGGTTCGTGAGGGGCTTGATGCCGGAGTAATCTTCGTAATACTGGAACGTCATGCTGCGGATGTTGTTCGCCAGAGGCGTCCGGACCACTGCCTTGTTGTTGTCGAGCGTGACCCGAACGAGTGTGTACGGGGGATTGTTGTTCGTCAGATCGACGCCCGAGATCGTGACCAGGTTTTCGGACTTCCCTCCCGTTCCTGGATAGACATCTCGAGGAACATCCGTATCTGCATAGAACGTGACGCTCTGCGTATTTTTCGCGCTGTCGGCCGACTCCAGCACGTAGGTGACGATCTCGTCGTTCTCCGTCGTCACGACCGGGAATTGGCTGGACTCGTAATCGGGATGGGCAGCCGTGCCGTCACCGCTCTCCCGCCCGTTCTCGTGTGCCGCATCGGTCTCGAAGTCGAAGTTCCCGCGGATGGTGATCGCGCTCGCTCCGACGTACTCGATCTGTTCGTCCGGCTGCTGGTACTGGTTGATCGTCGCCCCGGTCGAGGCGTTCGTCGTGGAGCCACTGGGAATTCCGTCGCGGTCGAAGTCGAACCCCGCCATCCGGATGTCGGAGACCAGCTTGTCGAACGCGACCCGGGTGGTCTGCTGCATCTCCGAGTTCTCGACGCCGGTCTTGAAGACCTTGTTGCTCTGGTCGTAGATCGCGAGCGCGGCGATGAAGATGACCGCGAAGATCGCGACCGCGACGATGATCTCTGCAAGGGTGAATCCGAGCTCTGACTGGTGACGCCTTCTTCGATTCGTCATCTCATGCTCCGCGGCGGATTTTGACTGTGTCGAGCACGATGTGTCGCTGCCGCCCCTCTTCGATCCAGCTCACGATGGCGTGGACCTGCAGAATTTTGGCTGCGGGGTTGTTCGTGCCCGATTTGAGAACGGGTGACGCAGGGAGGGTCGGGACCATGATGATGGTGACCGCCCCGGCCTGGAATTTCTTCTGGATCTCGTTCTTCCACGTCGTGAGGAGAGCCGAAGATCCTTCCGCCGAGATGTTCAGCCCGCCGGAAACGACATTCGGATCGGTCGAACGGATCAGCGCGTTGTTGTAGGTGGTCCCGAAGAGCGTGTAGTTCGCGGTAGCCGGGGTCCCGGTCACCGCGAAATTCGAGTAGACCTGCGCCATCGTCATGTTCGCGAAGTCTTCCATGACGTGATTTCCGACTGCCACCGCTTCCGTCATTTGCTTCCCGCTGTAGACGTTCTTCCGACCGAAGAAAAACAGGGTCACGATCGAGAGCAGGACGCTCGCGAGGAGTCCCATCGCGATGAGCACTTCGACGAGGTTGTACCCGCGCTGATTCCGTTGCCGATTCGGTTGCATTGCCGCCCCTTCCGTTCTCACGCTTTCATCACTGAACTTTCAGGTTCCCTGCAAGCGAAATGTTGAATGTGTACAGTTTCTTCGGAACTTCGGCGCTCGTCTGGACGACGACGGTGGATGTCGTCGGAACGCTCGGGCTGATTCCATCGGAGCTGACGGATCCATTCGGCAGATAGAACAGGTCCACCCGTCCGGTTCCGTCTTCCCCCGGCACGTTCTTGAACCCGTCGCTTGGAAACGCGGCGAACGACACCGTCTTCGCCGCGTCCCCGGTCTCGGGCTCGAGGGAATGTTCACCATTGGCGGTCAGCTCCCACGTGCCGTTCATGTCACGGTAGATCCAGTAGTGATAGATCTCGTTGCCGGCGGTGCCGAAACTGACCATCACCCGCCGGTGCTCCGAAACCGCGAGTTGCCGTGCCTCCCGCATGTCCGACGCGAAGTTGCGAACGGCCGACTTGATCTTCGCCGAGCGCAAATAGCTGATGAAGTTCGGCACGGTGACGAGCGAGATCAGACCGACGATGGCGACCACTACGAGCGCCTCGATCAGTGTGTATCCAGGCGATGAGTGTTTCGGACGCGATGTGATGGTCATGATGAGTCTCCCCTGTGCAGTCAAAATGCCACGGCTCGGTTCATGCCGCCAACTCTCTGTACCTGCTGGAATTAGTGGCGATAGTGGCTGGGCTGTGGGGCGCCGATCATTCTCCGGCTGGTACAAATTGTAACACGACGAGGCCCCTGCTGTTGCTGGCGTTCACCCTTCGCTCTGCGGCGGGAACTCGATCGTCACCTGAGCACCGGATTCCGCCGTTCCGGCGAGTCGGATCGTCGCTCCGTGGAGCAGCAGGATCTTTCTCGTGATCGCCAGACCGAGTCCCGTTCCGGCTGGCTTGCCGCTCTGGAACGGGAGGAACAGCCGCTGGACGTCCTTCTCGTCGATCCCGATGCCGTTGTCCGTGAACGTGACGCGGGGGACCGGCGACTTCCGGATCTCGACCCGAACCCGCCCTTCGGTCCCCTTCTCGCGGATCGCGTCGACACCATTCCGCACGATATTTTCGAACGCGCGGGCGAGGAGGTTCGGGTCGCCCTCGATCCGGAGCGGATCGCCGGTCATCGAGAAATCGATCTCGGGCGCCTGGGCTCCGAATCGGTCGAAGATACTTTCGATCAAATCGTTCACGTTCACCGGACGTGATTCGAGATTGATCGGCCGTGCGAAATTCAGAAGGCGCTCGACTGCGGTGGAGAGCTCGACCGCTTCCGCTTCCGCCCGCGCCACTCTCCGCCCGGCCTCGGGAGGGAGCTCGTCCCGTTGTGCAAGCTTGAGATATCCGAGGATCGTGGAGAGTGCATTCCGGAACTCGTGTGCGATTCCGGCCGAGATCTCTCCGAGGTCCGCCAGCGTCTGCATCTCCCGCAGGCGCGATTCGAGCTTCCGGATCGGGGTGAGATCGGTGAAGAGGGCGAGCATTCCGAAAAACTGGTTCTGTTCATTCACCAACTGTACGGTGCTCAGTCCGAGAATGCGCTCACCATAGAGCGGAACTTCCTCCCGGGCCAGGGTCTGCCGCTCTCGGACCGCGTCCTCCAGAACGCGGGAGAAAGGCGAATCGCCGAACGCCGCCGATGCTTTGCGGCCACTCACAGTCGAGGCGGGGTCCAGACTGAGGATCTCCCGGGCGGCGACATTCGCGTCGACGATGGCCCCTTCCCGGTCGAATGCGACGAATCCGGACGAGAGCGATCGCGTGAGGGTGGCGGTGATTCTCTCCAGCTCATCGGCGCGCGCCTTCTCGAGATCGTGGAGCCGCTTGAGCTCCGCTTCCTGCAGCTTCAGTCGCTCGATCGAAGTCCGGAACGTCTCGATCAGATACCTCGTTTCGTCTCCATCGGGGCGGTTCTCCCCGAGCTCCTTCGCCTGATCGAGCATCTCTTCGATGGGGCGAACGATCCGCGGGATATAGAGAAACAGAAGGATGCCGCCGAGGAGCGAAGTCCCGAACGCGATCGCTGCAGTCACCATGAAGCGGCGTCTCGAAGCCTCGAGTCCAGAGGCGTCGAAGTCGTATGTGACGGTTCCGAACGAGGTTGTGCGCGCGATTTTCCGGATCTCCGGAATCTCACTGGGGTTGCCGGAGACGATCGGCGCTGAACCGCCGCGCGAGAGCTCGATCGCCGTCACATCGAGCCGGCC
Organism: uncultured Acidobacteriota bacterium; assembly: GCA_963741955.1. Lineage (GTDB taxonomy): Bacteria > Acidobacteriota > Thermoanaerobaculia > Gp7-AA8 > Gp7-AA8 > CAVUKB01. The sequence goes on along the minus strand of CAVUKB010000005.1, from coordinate 1,342,017 downwards.
GCGCAGGTAGATCAGCCTTCCCTCGATGTCTCCTGCCTGCTGCGGACGAGCCGTCGCCGTCAGCCACTCCGTGGCCATGTCGGCGATGTCGTTCCAGCGGGCGTTCATCTCCTCCGCGTCGGTCCTGATCGACCCCTGCAGGAGCAGCAGGAGGACCATGATCAGGAGTACGAGAAACGTGACCAGCACGCCGAGGAAGAGTTTGACGTCGCGGCGGAACCCGATCCTCGTCAGCCGAGGAGCAGCGACCGGTACCATTCCAGCAGTGTATGGCCAAAGAAGATGGTGGCGAAAGTCGAGAGACCGAGAAAGACGCCGAAGGGGAGAGCGAACTGCAGTCCCTGACGGTTCTTCGCCGCGATGACGAGCCCGAAGATCGCTCCGACGAACGAGGCGCCGAAGATCACCGGAGCGACCGCTCTCCACCCCACCACCGCACCGATCATCGCGAGCATCTTCACGTCACCGAGTCCCATCCCTTCCATCCCGCGAAGAAGCTTGTACGCCATCCCGACGGCGAAGATGATTCCCGCCCCGGCGGCGGCGCCGATCACCGAATCGAGGAGTGAATCCGAGATGACCAGCTCCGGCATCGCCCGTCCGGCTCCGAGCGCGCCCATCAGGAGGCCGACTCCGATTCCCGGGATGTCGACGACGTCCGGGAGAAGCTGGATGTCGAGATCGATATAGATCAGAACGATCAGCATCGAACAGATCGTGGCGAGGAGAAGAAAATCGATCGCGATCCCGGAGTGAAGAAAGACCGCCGCGAAAAAGAGACCGTTGACCAGCTCGATCGTGGGATAGCGGGCCGAGATCGGCTGACGACATGAACGGCAGCGACCGAGGAGGAGGATCCACGAAACGATCGGTACGTTGTCCCACGGCCTGATGCGCGCGCCACAATTCGGGCAATGGCTCGGTGGGAAGACGATCGATTCCTCCCGCGGCCATCGGTAGATCACGACGTTCAGAAAGCTGCCGATCACCGCCCCGAGTGCGAACGCGTAGATCGTCAGCAATGTCGTCATCCCGGCATTCTAGCCCGGATCATTCACGGGATTTCGTCGCGAGGAGTGCGAGGCGGGCCGGGATGCAAGGAAGACGGCGATTTTGCGACGAGGCGTAGTCGCTGCACTACGTTGAGGAGCACCCCCGCCGTCTGACGTCGCAGACAAGCCCGGATCGCGCTCCGCAGCAGAAGTCCCGTGAATAGTCCGGGCTTACGGAGAGACGAGCGCCGATGGCGGATGCGAGGATGTCGATCGCAGACGGTGGGATGCATCTGCCGCGCGCTTCTGTTATCGTCTCGCGGCCCGGAATGGAGGCGAAAGGGGTCTGGTGGCCCCCGCGGTCTTCAAAACCGTAGTTTCGGCGCGGAAGCGTCGAAGGGTTGGTTCGATTCCGACACGCCTCCGCCACTTCCGGGGCACTCCCTCCTGCCGCAACCTATTTCAGCGGATCGGTCAGGAAGCCGACCCGCAGCGCGCCCGCACCGCGCGCCGCGTCCATCGCCTTGACCGTGCGGTCGAACCCGACGTCGTCGTCGGCGGTGAGAAACACGACCCGGTCGTCCTCTTTCCGAGCCGGCAGGACCGCGGCCAGCCGTTTGCGCAGCTCGTCCGGACTGCCGATCTTCTCCTTGTTCAGATAGATCCCATCGTCCCGGACCGCAACCACCAACTGCGTGGCTTCTGAGTCGGGAGGCGGCGTCGACACCTCGACCTTCGGAGGAACTTCCACGTCGAGACCCATCTGAAGAACCGGCGTGAGCACCATGAAGATGATCAGGAGGACCAGCACGATGTCCACCAGCGGCGTGACGTTGATCTCGCTGTGGACTCCTCTTCCGATCGATCCGCTCATCGCCATCTCAGGATCCCTTCTGCTGCGGTTCGGTGAGGATTGCCACCCGCGAGAACTCTGCGTCGTTTGCGGCTTTCATCACCTTTCGGATTTTTCCGAACTTCAGCCGCCGGTCGGCCTTCAGCACCACCGCGCGATTCGGATCGCGCTCGTGCTCGGAGTGCAGATACTTCTCGAGGTCCTGGTCAGTGATCCACTTCCGGCCGACGAACACCGTCCCGTCGGATTTGATGGTGATGATCAGGTCCGTCCGCTCTCCCGGTTTGTCGACGGCGTGAGCTCCCTCTGGAAGGAGGACGTCGATTCCCTGCTGGAGCATCGGAGTGACCACCATGAAGATGATCAGCAGCACCAGACAGACATCGACCAGAGGAGTGACGTTGATGTCGCCGCGGACTTCGCCGATCTGATTCGGAGCGTCCATAGCGGCTCAGCGCACCTTCGCCTTCGCCGCGCTCTGAATGAAGTAGTCGATCAGCTCCGACGAAGCGTTCGCCATCTCCACCTGGAAACGTTCGACGCGATTGATGAAGTGGTTGTAAAGCCAGACCGCCGGAATGGCGACGATCAGTCCGAACGCGGTCGTCGCGAGCGCCTCGGCGATACCGCTCGAGACCGCACCGATGCCGCCCGACCCGGTGGCCGCCATCCCGTGGAACGCCCGGATGATGCCGACGACCGTCCCGAACAGGCCGATGAACGGGGCGGTGGTCGAGATCGTCGCCAGGCTGCCCAGCCCCCGCTTCATCTCCGCGGTGGTCATCAGGGCCGCACGGTCGATCGCCCGCTTCCCCGATTCGACCAGATCGAAGCTCTCGGGAAGTTCATCGGCGCGGTCGTTGCGGAACTTCATCAGGCCCGCGGTGATCACTCTGCCGAGATGACTGTGCCGGTACGCTTTCCGGCGCGCGAGATCGATGGCTTCGTCGAGTTTCTGATCGCGGAGGAGAGGTGTGACCCCCTCGGCCAGTTCGACCGACTCGCGGCCTGCCAGCGCGAACCTCCAGAAGCGCTCGATGGCGAGCCCGATCGACCAGATCGACATCAAGCCGAGCAGAATCACCACGCTCCGGGCGAGGGTGCCCATCGCATTCCAGAGCCCCACGATCGTAAATGTACTGTTCAATGCATCCATTCAGGCGATCTCCTGTTTTCGTACGATACTCTCACTGCAGTCTGAAGCTGACCGTCACGTCGAAGATCACCGGCACCGGCTCGCCTTCCAGCGTGCCGGGTCTGAACTTCCACTGGCTCACTGCCTTGACGGCGGAATCTCCGAGTCCCTTCGCCAGCCCTTTGACGATCCGGATCCTCGTGACGTTTCCCTCGCGGTCGATCACCGCTTCCAGAATCACGATTCCCTGCACCCGCTCCTTCCGAGCATCCTCGGTGTAGTCCGGATCGACCTTCGTAATCGGGATGGGGGGCTTCACATTTCCGCCCACCGGAAGAGGGACGTCGCCGGTTCCACCGAGTCGCCCTCCGAGCTTCCCGCCGAGGACTCCTCCGAGCTCTCCTCCGATGACACCGCCCACCACACCGCCCGGCGTTCCACCCTCGACGCCCCCCTCCACTCCACCCTCGACGCCGGCGGGAGACGATCCCGGAGTCGAGGTGTCCGTGGTGGGGATGGTCGTCGTAGTCTGCGGCTGCGGCGTCTCCTGCGGGATTTCCTTCGGGGTCACGAACGAACGAGAAGTCTCCGGCTCCTTCTTCATCACCGTCACGGAAGGGGAGCTCTCTCCTTTCGGGGGAGGTGGAGGAGGAGGCGGAGGAGGAGCGGACGAGACGAGAAAGGCCTCGATGGGTGGAGCGGCTGGCTGATCCGATGCGTGGGCCACCACTCCGGCCCAGACCATGACGCCAACCAGAGCGAGGTGGATCCCCGCTGAGATCGCGGTAGAAGGCCAGGCGCGAAATCGCGGGTGTCCGCGGCCGGATTCGATCAGGATTTCACCGAACATCTCGAGGTCTCGACGACGCATTCCGAACGGTCCGGAATCGAAAATGAGAATCGTGCGCCGCCTGCAAAAAATCCCCGTTCGCGGCACGAATCCGACACGAAATTTCACTCCGGGGAGGGCGGTTCTTGACGCTGCCGATGGTGCGTGCTAGTTTTCGCACCGCTTCAAAGAGGGGCCGTAGCTCAGTTGGGAGAGCGCCTGAATGGCATTCAGGAGGTCGACGGTTCGATCCCGTTCGGCTCCACCACTTCTCAGATTCGAATCACGGGCACCCGAGAGGGTGCTCGAAGTGCATAGGGGGGATGTGAACTCCTGGATCTGCGAACCCTGCTGACGGCGGGAACGGATTCTGGTCCTTCGGATTCCGCCGGGGGTGCGGATCCTCTGATCCGCGGAGCGAATCACATTCGGAGCGGATCGAGGGTACGCCTGCAGCAGAGGCGAGGCCTCTCCCGGCCAGATCCGCGATCGCGTAGAACCAGGCACTCTCGAATCGGAATTCGAAATTCGAAATCGCTCCGCTCTTCTGCTATGGTCGACGATCATCGTTCGAAGGCGGATCCGTGAGCCTGCAGGTCGTTTCGCATTATCGGATTCTGAAGAAACTCGGCGCCGGAGGGATGGGCGACATCTACCTTGCTCAGGACCTCCGCTTGAACCGTTATGCCGCGGTCAAGTTTCTCTCTCCGCACTTCGCATCCGATCCGCAGCGTCTCCTTCGGTTCAAGCAGGAAGCGCAGCTCGCGGCGGCCATCAACCACCCCAATGTACTGACCATCTACGACCTCGACGAAGATGAAGGTGTGAACTTCATCGTCACCGAGTTCGTGGACGGGAAGACGTTGCGGCACGCGATGAACGAGCGGCGGCTTTCACTCCAGCAGGCAGTGAATGTCGGGATCGCGATCGCGAGTGCCCTCGGCGCGGCACATGACTACTGGGTCGTCCATCGGGACATCAAACCCGAAAACGTGATGGTCCGCGATGATGGAGTGGTGAAGGTGCTCGATTTCGGTCTGGCCAAGGTGACTCAGGGAACCCTCTTCACCGACATTTCCGCCGCGCGAGTCCAGACGTTACCCGGCGTGGTTCCTGGAACTCTGCAGTACGTCGCTCCGGAGCTGCTGCGCGGTGAGGCCGCAGATCCTCGATCCGATCTGTGGAGCCTCGGCGCCGTGATGTACGAGATGCTCGCCGGGCGAGCTGCGTTCAGTGGAAAGGCTCTCCTCGACACGATGCACGAGATCCTCCAGTCAGAGCCTCGCGCCATCGGCGAGGACGTACCGTCCGCGCTGCGATCCGTCCAGCAGAAACTCCTGAAGAAAGAGCCGCAGGAGCGGTACCAGACCTCGCGCGAGCTCCTCGTCGACCTTTATGAAGTGAGGGACGCGCTCCGGGCATCAGAAGGGAGCATCTCGAGCGTCTCCTGATTCCGTCCGCCCGAGGCGCTTCGCAGCAGTGGCGCCACATGCGGCTGGCACCGGTTGAGCACCGGTCGTGTCGGGAGGAGACGAATGGCTCCAAAGAGCAGCTCGGGAGATCGCAAAGCAGCGATAACGCCGGCGGCGGCGCTGCTCCGGCGCGTGTTTCCGCCGATGCTGGCGACCCTCGCATCGGCACCACCACCCGATCCGGAGTCGTGGCAGCTCGAGCTGAAGTACGACGGGTTCCGCGGCGTGGCTGCACTTCATGATGGAGACCTGGCCCTCTGGAGCCGGAACGGCCTCGATCTGGCCGAGCGCTTTCCCTCCATCGCCGCGGCGCTGCGGCGTCTACGCTCGACGGACGTGGTTCTCGACGGCGAGATCGTGGCGCTGGACCGGAAGGGGACTCCTCGGTTCCAGCTCCTCCAGCGTGGTGAAGGGGCGAACTTCGTCTACTTCGTATTCGACGTCCTCTGGATGGATGGCGAGGACCTGCGCCGGCTGCCGCTCGCTGCGCGGCGGGAACGTCTCGAGCGCGTGCTCCGGAAGCCGCCCGCTGCGATTCGCATCTCCGAGACTCTCGATGCCGCGCCGCAAAAGGCGCTCGCGCGTGCGGCGCGAGAAGGGTGGGAAGGGTTGATCGCGAAGCGGCTCGACTCGAAGTACGAGGGGAAACGGACAAAGGATTGGCTCAAACTGAAAGCGCACAACGAACAGGAGCTGGCGGTCATCGGCTTCACTCCGAGCACGCATTCGGACCAGGAGATCGGCGCGCTCCTGCTGGGCGTTGCAGAAGGCGGGGTCCTCCGGTTCGCAGGGAAAGTCGGGACGGGCTTCAGCACGAAACAGCGCAAGGAGTTGAAACGAGAGCTCTCGAAAGATTCGGTCGCCCGGACCGAAGCCGTCGGTGCGCCTCGAATGCGCGATGCGACGTGGGTCAAGCCGCGCCTGGTCGCGCAGGTGAAGTTCACGGAATGGACGTCGGACGGAAAGCTGCGTCACCCGTCGTTTCTCGGACTTCGTGACGACAAAACGCCGATGGAGGCGATCCGCGAGATTCCCGCTGAGCCGCCGGGAAAGAAGAGCTCGACGGCGAACAGGCGCAAGGCGCAGAAGAAGCCCAACGAGGGAAAGGGCCGGCGTGCGGAGTCGAAGAGCGCGAAGGTCGCCGATGTGAATCTCACTCATCCCGACCGGCTCCTCTACCCCCGCGACGGCTACACCAAGAGCGATGTCGCCGACTACTACGCTGCGGTGTCGGAACCGATGCTTCGGGCGCTGCGCGATCGCCCGATTGCGCTCGAGCACTGGAACGAGGGGATAGAACGGCCTTCCTGGTTTCAGCAGGACGTGAGCCGGGATGTCGAGGAGTGGATGACGACGGTGGAGACCCCGGCGAAGACCACCGGAAAGAACGTGCGGCACCTCATCGTCGATCGGCCGGAGACGCTGCGATGGCTCGCGCAGCGGTCGGTTCTGACGCTGCACATGTGGTCCTCTCGTGCGGCGAGCCTCGCTTCGCCGGACTGGGTCGTGTTCGACCTCGATCCCGCCCGGGGGAAGGGAATCGAGCAGGCGGTCGAAGCCGCGCTGGTTCTGCGAAGGCTCTTCGAGGAGCTCGAGATCCCGAGTGTTCCGAAGACCTCGGGCAAGCGCGGGATTCATCTCTTCGTGCCGCTGGTGAAAGGGTACTCGCACGAGGAGACCGCAGCGTTTGCAGAGAAGGTCGCGGTCGCGATCGCCACGAAGGTACCGTCGGCGACCGTCGAGCGGAACATCGCGAAGAGGGGAGGGCGCCTCTATCTCGATTGGCTTCAGAACGGATACGGAAAGACGGTGGTCGCACCCTACTCCCTCCGAGCGATCGAAGGAGCTCCCGTATCTGCGCCGCTCCGGTGGAGCGAGGTGACCCGCCGGCTGGACCCTTCGCGCTACGACATCCGGACGATGCCGGGGCGGATCGCAAAGGTGGGTGATCTTTTCGAGCGCGCCCTCGAAGGGGGCGTGCGGCTCCCGAAACTCGGATGAGACGCTCCTTCAGCTCGGATCATTCACGGATTTCGCCGCTCCGCAGCAGAAGTCCCGTGAATAGTCCGGGTCAGCGGCTCTTCTCGTCGGTGTCCCTGACGGGACTGAGCTGCTCGTCGTTTCCGCGCGGATCACGGCGCGGAGCCGGAACCGCTCACGTGGGGACGCCGAGCCGAGGAAGGATGACGTACTGAATGAGAACCCAGGCGGCGACGAAGAGAAGGAGGATCGACCAGTCGGGCATCGATCCATGGTAGGGAGATCAGCCGGGAAACACAACCGGATGAAGAAGGAGCTGTACCTGAACTCGGTGTTTGAATGCTTCCGCCGCGCGGCGCGCTCGCAGAGTCCGCCGTCGATCCGGCGGTTGCAGCGTCGTGTTGCTCGTCACAACCGGGTGTGAGAGAGGTCATTTCGAAGGTTTTCCCCCCGTGTTTCCATCATTCCAGCGAAAACTGCGAGGACGACATGGAGCGAACCACACTCGAGCCACAGCCCAGGAAAGAGCAGACCGTACGAATCGTTTCGCCTCTTCGGCCGGCGACGGTGATCTGGGAGCCGACCCGCGCCTGCGATCTCGCATGCCGGCACTGCCGGAGTGCGGTGCAGCCGAAACGGAGTGCATTCGAGCTGACCACCGAAGAGGGATACCGGCTGATCGACCAGATCGCGGAGCTCGAACCGCGCGCTTTCGTGATCACCGGTGGCGATCCTCTCAAGCGTCCTGAGATTTTCAACTTCATCGAGTACGCCTCGCTTCGCGGACTCTCCCCGACGATGACCCCGAGCGCGACGCCTCTGCTGACCGACGAGGCGATCCGGGAGATGAAGTACCGCCGGCTCGCCGGTCTCAAGGTGAGCCTCGACGGCGCGACCGCGTCGACCCACGACGGCTTCCGCGCCATTCCCGGCTCCTTCGAGCTGACTCTCCATGCGATCGAGAGTGCTCGCGCTCTGGGACTGCCGGTTCAGGTCAACACGACCATCACGCGAAAAGCTTACGCGGAGCTCGAGGATCTGTTCTCTCTTCTCGAGGAGCTCGAGGTCTCGCGCTGGAATGCGTTCTTCGTGATCTCCAGTGCTCGTGGCCGTTCGGTCGATGCGATGAGCGCGGAAGAGATCGAGAGTGCATTCGAGATCCTCTACCGCGCGTCGGCAACGCGGTCGTTCGCCGTCACGGCGATCGAAGCTCCTCAGTATCGGAGGTTCCTCCTGCAGAAGCGGCTTCGCGAGCTGGGGATCGAAGGTGAGGGTGTGGATGTCGCACGCGCCGCGGGCATCGCGCTCGGATCGCTCTTTTCCGGCCAGCAGGTTGGGCCGAAGTCGCTCGACCGGATCGCGCCGGATGGCGTCTCGACCGACATCTTCGTCTCGCACCTCGGCGAGGTCTATCCGGGAGCCTTCCTTCCGCTGTCGGCGGGGAATGCCCGGAGGCGGTCGCTGGTCGACATCTATCGGACTTCGCCGCTCTTCCAGACGCTCCAGGATCCGCAACAGCTCGAGGGGAAGTGCGGACGTTGTGAGTATCGCGAAATCTGCGGCGGCTCGCGCGCCCGCGCCTATGCGATCAGCGGTGACCCTCTGGCCGAAGACGTGACGTGCGCGTGGGAGCCTCGAAAGGCTTCCTGAGAGTCTCCGCGGCGCCGGCGATCAGTTCTGCGGCACAGTGTTCTGTAAAACTGAGCATTTACAGAATTAAATTCTGCAATTGCGTACATTAGATGCAGATTATTCTCTAAAGTGACTTCATGAGAGAATAGAGCCGAGACCGTGGTTCGGGTCACGGTCTTTGCGCCTGCTCCGCGATCGCTATAATCCTGCCGCGTGAAGAACGTCCTGATCACTGGTGGTTCGAGTGGGATCGGTCTCGCTCTCGGCCGGGAGCTCGCGCGGCGAGGGAATCGGGTCGCCCTCTGTGCCCGGAGGGGTGAGCTGCTGGAGGAGGTCGCGAGCGAGCTCCGCGCGCAAGGGCGGGAGGCCCTCGCGATCCGTTGCGACGTCACCAGCTCGGAATCCGTCCATGAGGCGGTTCAGCGTGTCCACTCCGAGTGGGGCCGTATCGACATCGCAGTGGCGAATGCAGGGGTCGGTCTTCCTACGCCGGCGCGAAAGTTCAAGCTCGAAGATGCGGAGAACGTATTCAGAACGAACGTGCTGGGGATGGTGTACCTGTTCGATGCCGTGATTCCGTCGATGATCGAGCGCGGTGACGGACAGTTCGTCGGAATCGCGTCAGTGGCGGGGTTCCGCGGCCTTCCCGGCTCTTCGGCATATTCGGCGAGCAAGGCGGCAATGCAGGCATTTCTCGACGGGACGCGAGCGGAACTTCGCAGCCGTGGAGTCAAAGTGACCACCGTGAATCCGGGATTCGTGCGGACGCCGCTGGTGGAGAAGAACCGCTTCCCGATGCCGTTCCTGATGGAGCCCGAGGAGGCGGCGCTGAAGATCGCGGAAGCAATCGAGCGGGAGGTGCGGGAAGTCTCTTTCCCGCTCCCTACCGCTCTACTGATGAAGCTCGCCCGGCTGCTGCCGAACGCCGTCTACGACATGCTCTCGCTTCCGTTCGCGAAGCGGCGGATCGACTCGGCAAAGCTTCGACGCTGAGGCCTCATCGGTTTCGTGCTTCCTCCCGGTCCGCATCATCGTAGGAGCGCCCGTGCGTTCCGATCCGTGGATCGTGGCTCCGGTTCGTGTAGCGGTCTTCGTCCGCCCATCGGCTCTCGCTGCTCATGGCCACTCCGGCCTCCTGGTCGATGTAGTGGTGGGCGTGCCGCTGCGGCTCGGCCGAGCTCTTGCTCTGTTGCGACGCCGAGGAAGCGTCGAGCGGCGAGAGATCGACATTCGGCATCCTGCGTGGCGGCCGGTGATCTTCCGCCTCGCGGTTCTTCGTTCGTACGGCCGGATTCTGCTGCCGCCGCCCCGTGCTCTCCGATGTCGAGAAGTTCTCCCGGATCGAGCCGAGAGTCTCGCGGAGCCGTCCCGCTGCGCGACGCAGACGGCCGCGGATGGAGCCGGACTCCTGATTCGTCTCTTTTCTGAAGGATGCTGCACTTCGTCTGTTCCTGGGCATGGAGTGCTCCTTCTGTGTGGTGTTGGTCTGAATATCAACTGCAAGATCGAATCCGATCCGGCCGCATGATCTGCTTCGAACTGACTGACCGGGAAGGGAATAATCGGGATTTGCTCGACGGCCGCGCGCCAGTACAATCGGCCCATGCCGAAGCGGAAAGAGCACTGCTACGAGTTCCCACGGCCGGCGGTCACGGTCGACGTCGTTCTCTTCCGTCCGTCGACGGACGGACACGAAGTCCTCCTGATCCGGCGCGGTCGCGAACCGTTTCGCGGCCGGTGGGCCTTCCCGGGTGGGTTCGTCGACCCGTTCGAGCCGCTCGAACGTGCGGCCCGGCGCGAGCTGCGCGAAGAGACCGGTCTGACGAGGATCCGGCTCGAGCAGCTCGCCGCCTTCGGAGATCCGGGACGCGATCCGCGGGGTCACACCATCAGTATCGTTTTCACCGGTACCGTCGGGGGCCGGCGCAGAATGAAGGCCGCCGACGACGCCGACGAGGTGCAGTGGTTTGCAGTGAATGATCTTCCGCCCCTGGCGTTCGACCACGCGAAAATTCTGCGCCACGCTCTTCGCGAGGGGAGAGAGAGATGAAGCTGTTCTCGGAGCGGTTCCGCCAGACCTTCTTCGTCCGGTCGTGGGCCTTCTGGAAGGTTCCCCTGATCTGGTACACCCGTCCTTCGGTCCTGAAGCTCGATGACGAGCGCTGCCTGATCCGGATTCCGTTTCGTCGCAGGAACCGGAATCACCTCGGCTCGATGTACTTCGGCGTGCTCTGCGTCGGAGCCGACGTGGCCGGTGGGTTGATCGCGATGCATCGGATCAGGAAGTCGGGAGAGCGCGTCTCACTGGTCTTCAAGGATTTCAAGGCGAATTTCCTGAAGCGCCCGGAAGGAGACGTCGTCTTCACCTGCGAAGACGGGGTCCGGATCGGCGAGCTACTCGATCGGGTCGTGCGCTCGGGTGAGCGCGAGCACGACACGGTGCGGGTCACCGCGACCGTCCCGGAACTGAGCGGAAGCGAGCCTGTCGCCGAATTCGAGCTGACTCTTTCGCTGAAGCGGCGCGCCTCGTCGACTCCGGCGTGACGGCTCGTCAGCTCGGCGGTGGTCCGCTGCGGGCGATCGCTTCTTCGGCCAGCATGACCGCGTTCAGTGCGGACGCGCGTCGAAGGTTGTCCGAGATCGCCCAGATCCAGAACGCGCCCGGAATGTCGGCGGCTTTCTGGATTCTGCCGATCAGGATCTGGTCCTTTCCCGCAGCGTCGAGCGTCCCGAGGGGCTCGTCGGTCGCGGCGACCTCGATCGAGACGCTCTGGTCGAGAGCGGACGCGATCGTCTCCACGTTCGAATCCGACGCGAATCGAACGAAGAGCGAGATCGAATGGCCGTGAAAGACGGAGCCACGCACGAGCGTCACCGCGATCGGGAGCGTCGCGCCGAGGACTTCCCGGATCTGCGCGATCACGTACTCCTCGTCGCTGCTCGCCGTGGCATCGGGATAGAGATTGAACGCGAGCTGACGGTCGAAGATCTCCTTCGGAAACGGTGTCATGTTCAGGACGTTCACCGTCTGGTGGAACAGCTCATCCACTCCGGCCTCGTCTTCTTCCGAGGCCGGCTCGACCACCGTGGCCGCGCAGAGATCGAGATTCCCGACCCGTCGCAGCCGGTCCGCGATCAGCGCGACCGGGATCGCCGCCGGATGCGGGGAGATCAGAAGGTTCTCCGACTCGAACCGGGCGGTATTGACACCCGCGAGAGCCGCAACTCCTTCCATCGCCATCGCCGTCGGCTGAGAGAGGTCGATCCCGAGAGCGTCCGCACGGACGTGAGGGATCCAGGCTGCATTCGAGGCGGCATTTCCGCAGAAGAAGATGATGTCGGCGTCGGCGACTTCGATCTCCGAGATCTGCTGAACCACCGACGCTTCCTCGTTCACTTCGGTGAGAGTTCCCGCTTCCTTTCCGGTCGAGTCGAGAAGCGTGATGTTCGAGGCCGGGATGTGTCGCTCGCGGAGAAGAGACTGGATCTCCTTTCCGATCAGAGTGAGCGGATTGACGATGGCGAAGCGGTAGAAGCCTGTCGGTGTTCGAAGCATGTTCTCGTCTTTCGTCCTCGAGCCGTCGCGAGGAGAGCTCAGGGCTCAGAGTTGCTCGGCGGCGGGTTCATGATCCGGCTGACTTTCCGCTCCAGGTGGCGTCGGGCGGTGCGGAAACGCGATGCTCCAGAGTTTCACCAGCGGACCGGATACCACGTAGGAGATCGACCCGATGAACCAGAACTCCGCAGGCCAGCGGTAGAGAATCACCACCAGTAGCGCGATCATCAGCAGGCTGGTGAAGGAGCTCCGGCGGTGGATGTTGGCGTATTTCTGACTCCGGTAGCGGACCGTGGAGACCATCGCGAACGCGAGACCGGCGGTCACCACCAGCATCACTGCCGCGAATCTCTGGTCCTGTACCGGTTGCGGTGCGTAGTTGATGATTCCAGCGAGGGTCAGGGCTCCAGCGGGAATGGGGAGGCCGACGAAGTACCGGTGGTCGGCCTTTCCGTGCTGAATATTGAAGCGGGCCAGACGGAGCGATCCGGCAACCAGGAAGAGGAACGCGATCCCGACGCCGAGCCGGTGCCAATTGTGGAGCGCCCAGGCATAAACCAGTACTGCGGGGGCCGCACCGAACGTGACTACGTCCGCGATCGAATCGTATTCCTTCCCGAACTCACTGGTCGCCTTCATCAGCCGGGCCACCAGCCCGTCGAACGTGTCGAACAGTGCCGCTGCGGCGAGAGACCAGCACGCGAGCCGGAACATCCGTCCCGCCTCGAACAGATCGCCCAGCGACTCCTCCCGCACCGCGCGCATGCTGAGCATGATCGCGGTGAACCCGAAGAAGATGTTCAGTACGGTCAATGAAGTCGGAACGATGTAGACTCCGCGGCGGAGCTTCTGCCGTACCTCCGCGCCGTTCATCCTGAGGCGCTCCCGAGCTGGGCGATCACCGTCAGGCCCACCTTCACCTTCTGACGGTTCTCGACCACGACCTTCGCGTCGGAGGGAAGAAACAGATCGACGCGCGAACCGAACTTGATCATTCCGATCCGCTCGCCACGTACCACCTCCGCTCCTTCCGCCTTGTCGAAGACGATTCTCCGCGCCAGCAGACCGGCGATCTGCTTGAATGCCACGGTTCCCGCCGCCGACTCGACCACGATCAGATTCTGCTCATTCTCCAGCGACGACTTTTCCGCGAAGGCTGCGAGCTTCTTCCCCGGATTGTAGGAGTAGTGGACGATCCGTCCGGTCAGTGGCGCGCGGTTCACGTGGACGTCGAAGACGGACATGAAGATGCTGACCTGCCGGGTGAGACCGGGCCAGATCTCTCCGTCCGGAACGTCCTTGATCAGGACCACCGTCCCGTCTGCGGGAGAGAGGACATCGAGCTCGTGCGCGGATCCGGCACGGGTCGGGTTCCGAAAGAAGTTCAGCAGAAACACCGTGATCACGCCGAAGAACAGCGCGACGAAGTAGAACTGCATCAGGAGAGCGAGGAGGGCCAGGATCAGGGCCGGCAGAATCAGGATCCACCCCTCGGGGGCGAGCGGAAAACGTCTCATCGTGCTGTTCCGGTGCTCCTCGTCGTCAGTTCGTTCGGCGATCTTGCCGGGCGTGAAGGTCTCGTTCCGGTCCGTCGCGCGGAGTCGTTCTGCTGCAAGCCGAACTTTAGTTGGTGAACCTCGAAATGCAAAGGGGGTTCCGCCGGAACCCCCTTCGCGTTGCAGTCGATCGGTGAGGATCAGACTCTGGAAACCTGGTATTCGCGAATCTTGGCCGCCATGTGATCTTTGAGCCAGAGCTTTCGTTTCTTCAATTCTTTTTCTTCGAATTCTTCCTCGGCCGAAAGGGTCATCTTATCCGCAAGCTGTGCCAGACGCTGTTCGAATTCCGTGTGCTGCCGGGCCCACGTGCGGAACTCTTCGTCTTCGCGGGCCAGGGCTTTTTGAATCTGCTGTTTGCGTTCTGACATCCGGCAACCCTCCTTCGAATGCGATCTGTTTCGATTCTACCACCGCGTTTCGAAGCTGTAATGAAAATTCGATTTGTTCCGCATCTCATTGTTTTTCCACAGTTTACAATCGCGACGGGGAGTGTCTGCCATATAATCTCACCCCCGATGGATACCCGCTCCCGTCTCCTCTTCCTGCTGACCGCGGTGGTCGTTCTGACGACCTTTCTCTCGCCGATTCAGCGCGAGCTTTACGTCGGAGACGAGACGAAGTACGGCGAGGTCATCCGCGAGATGCGGACCACCGGTTCTTTTCTCGTTCCGGTGCTGAACGGGCATCCCTACAGCCATAAGCCGCCTCTCCACTTCTGGGCGATCGATCTCCTCACCCGCCCTTTCGGACTCCATTCCATCTGGCCGTACGTGCTTCCGTCGCTGATCGCCAACCTGCTGCTGCTGTGGCTGGTCTGGCGCTTCACGCGAGAGCTCTTCGATTCTCTCACCGCCTGGGTCGCAACCTTCCTGACCTCCACGTTCTACCTGGTGTGGGGCATCGCGCAGACCGCGCGGATGGATCTGGAGTTCACCGTTCTGATCACTCTTGCCATTCTCCAGCTGCACCGTTTCATCGAGAGGGAGTCGCGGAGAGATCTTCTTCTGGCTGCGGTCGCACTCGGAGTCGCGATCCTGGTGAAGGGGCCGATGGCTCTGGTGATCGCTCTGCTGCTCCTGCTGTTCGAAGGAGTGCGGAGGAGGCGTTTCCCGCGCGGGAACTACGCGGCGGCGGTGGCGATCGTCGCGGCCATCCCTCTGCTCTGGGTGATTCCGGCGGTCATCACCGGCGGTCGTGCGTACGCCGAGGAGCTCCTGGTCAAACAGAACATCGGACGTGCCGTCAATTCGTGGGTCCACCGCGAGCCGCTCTGGTACTACCTCGGCCATGCTCCGGGGACGTTCCTCCCGTGGTTCTTCCTTTTCGCCGTCTCGCTGGTGGCCGTCTATCGCCGGAAGGATCCGCCGGCCGAATCGAACAGGTCGCGATTCCTGGTCAGCTGGGTGCTCGCAGTCCTCATTCCGTTCTCTTTGATCAGCGGGAAACTCGATGTCTACATGCTCCCGGCAATGATCCCTGCGGCGATGCTCGGCGCGCGGCTCGTCGCGGATTCGCGCCGCGATCTCGTTTCGAAGCTCGCCGTCGCCGCGAATGCGACGACCATCGCGTTGCTCGGAATGGTGATGGTCACGGTGGCGGCGTTTGCGGCGCGGTTCCTGAAACCGACTCCCGAACGCGAGCTCCTGTTCCTTCCCTCCGTTCAGGCCATGCTCTGGACGACGGCAGCCGCGGCGGCCGTCGCTCTGCTCGTCCTGCTGTTTCTGCGTCGCGACCGTCTGATTCCGTCGACCGTTCTCACGGGGATCGTGGCCACGATTCCGCTGCTGTTCCTCGGAACGGCTCTGATGCCGGTCCTGAACGACATCGGATCGACGCACGAACTGATTCAGGCGCTGGAGCGGATCGATGTCCCCGGCGATCGGATCGCCCTCTACTACACTCCGTATCTCTGGAGCCGGAACATGCCCGGGAATCTGGAGGACGTCCGATATATTGATGCAGACGACCTCGGGCGAATCTCGCCCCCTCCGTCGATCGTGGTGACGAAGAGCTCGCGCGCCGAGGATCTGGGACCTGCACTTGGACGTTATGAGAAATTCGATGAGCTCCGGATGCGAGGACGAACATTCGATGTCTACCGCCGTCGATGAGCTCACCCCCCGCGATTCGTCGGTGGCGCCGGTGGTCGTTGCGTCCGTCGGCTTCGTGGCCCTTCTTCTGCTCGCGCTGGTGTGGCCGGCGCCGGTGGTCTGGCTGAATGCGATCACGGTGCGGGCTCCGATCAGCATCCATGCCGATTCGTTCCTGGGGCGCGAGGCGGCGTCGTGGGATGTGGTGTTCTGGGGGTTCGCCGGACTGTACGTCCTCCTCCTGTTCCATGGCCGGCTGGACGCGGCACGGCAGACGTGGCGTGAGCTCGCCGTGCGGACGCGGCAGATTCCCGGCCGCACCCGCACTGCGCTTCGCAGCTGCGCGAACTGGAAGCTCGGGACCGCGGTGCTGTCGATCGGAGCAACCATCGGCGCGGTCTGGCTTTTTCTCGATGTACCGCTGGTGTCGCTGGCCGAAGCCATCCAGTCGGAAGGATCAGAAGGATTCAGCCGGTTGATGAACCGCTTCGGGGGAGGGATGAATCCCGCCCTGGTGGTGCTTTTCTTTTTCCTGGCAGGTCTGGCATTTTCGCGCCTCCGATGGTCCCTTCTCGCAGTGGGAATGGCCATCTCCGGGCTTTTCGGCGGAATCGCGGTGCAGATCTTCAAAGCGGTGATCGGCCGGTCGAGACCGGAGCTCTGGCTCGGTCCCTTCCATCATGCGTGGGGCGGATCGAGCTCGTTTCCGAGCGGACACACGATTGGCGCATTCGCGATCGGTGGAGTGATCTTTTTCGGATTTCGTTCGTGGCCGCTGCGGATCGCGGCCCTCGTCCTCGCTTCGGCAGTCGGAGTCTCGAGAGTTCTCTCGTTCCGTCACTGGCCGTCGGACGTCGTTGCGTCTGCGCTCACGGGACTGCTGATTGCGTGGATCGTGGTGCGGATCGTGATGGATCAGCGCGACGCGCGATCGGAATCCTGATCGCTCCGGCTCTCGGATCTGCTCGTGCTCGAGATCGACACGACCATCTCGCTCTGCGGATGAACGACGAGCCGGATGATCGCCGTGTCACTGAGATCGACGATCGAACGGCGCCGGCCGCAGCTCTGGCACTCCGAGCTTTCCGCCGAGCTCCCTTTGGAGACGAAGTGAAAGCGCTCCGCACCGCACGAGGGACACTTCTCGCGGAGTACGTCACAGTTGAAGAGAGATAGACGGTGCGGGTCCATCGGCGTGGACTCTACGCGAGCCGCATCGCCCAAAGTGTGACCGGGATCACGTTTCGGATGGGTTCACGGAAAGTTGGCCGCGGAGTTTTCCTGGGAGTCTGCGCAGTAGAAACGTCCGTAGCGAGGAAGCGGAGCAGCGAGGGGCTAAGCTTCCATGTCCGCGAACGAGACGGAAACCAGTCGCGAGCAACCGGCTTCTTCCATCGTCACGCCGTAGAGGATGTCGGCCGCCTCCATCGTTCGTTTCGAATGGGTGATGACGATGAACTGCGTGTCGCGCGACATCTCCCGCACCAGGCGGACGAAACGTTCGTTGTTCACTTCGTCGAGAGGCGCGTCGACTTCGTCGAGAAGACAGAAGGGACTCGGCTTGTAGCGGAAGATCGCGAAAAGGAGGGCCAGAGCAGTCAGCGCGCGCTCACCGCCCGAGAGGAGGGCGATCGAGTTGGTCTTCTTCCCGGGAGGCTGTGCGATCAGCTCGATGCCGCTCTCGAGAATATCGTCCTCGTCGAGCAGCTGCATCGCCGCCTTTCCTCCACCGAAGAGCGAGACGAAGATCTGGCCGAAGCTCTCGTTGACTGCGGTGAATGCATCGCGGAAGAGCTCTCGCGACGTAATGTTGATCTTCCGGATCGTCGAGCGGAGTGATTCGATCGACTGCACGAGGTCGTCCCGCTGGGTGCGGAGGAACTTCTCCCGCTCCTCGAGCTCGTGGTATTCGTCGATTGCGAGGACGTTCACCGGTCCGATCTTCTCGATCTGTTCGGCGAGCCGCGTCGATTCGGATTCGAGCTGCTCGCGCGTTTCATCATCCGCAGGTGGCTCGACTTCGCCGAGAGCCTCGATTCCTGCGTGGAGGTCGAGAAGGATCTGTTCGCGAAGGAGATCGAACGCGCTCCGGGAACGGTCGAGACGCCGTTCCGCTTCGAAGAGAGCGCCCCTCCTGCGGTTCCACTCCTCTCGCGATGCAGTGGCGGATTCGTCGAGTGCACGGACCCTCTCGTCGAGCTCGGCCACCTGAGCTTCCAGGGCAATCCGCTGTTCGCCGAGGTCTCTCAGCGTCACCAGCGTCTTCTCGAGATTGGTCCGGGCAGATTCCGATGCTTCCTCGGTCTCGCTCCTGCGACGCTCGAGCGATTCGATCTCCGATTTCAGCTCACGGGTGCGATTCGCGAGCGACAGGACGATGCGGGAGTAGTTCTCGTGCTCGCGCTGAATCGAGTTGACGCGTCCGACCGCCGATTCGAGGTCGACGCGTGCGCGCGAACTGACTTCGGTGATCTCCTCGAACTCGATGCGAGCGTTCTTCAGGAGCTCTTCCGTCTCCCGGATCTTTTCCTGAGTCGACTGTTCCGCCGATTCCAGTTCGCGAAGCTCCTGTTGCGCCTGGCTCTTCCGTTCGAGGAGCTGCACTTTTTCTTCGTGGTAGAGGGAGCGCTCTTCCGATGCGACCGCGAGGTCCTTATCGAACCTCTCGAGCTCTGCGATCACCAGCTCACGCGCCTTCGCCTGCTCGCGCAGGTTCTGTTCCGACTGACGCTGCCGTTCTTCGGAGAGGATCCGGGTATCGTCGGCAGTTCGAAGCTCCTCTTCCAGCCGCTCGAGATCTCCCGCGATGCCGCTCGCGCGCTCCTGTTCGGAACTGAGGAGCGCCTCGAGATCGGCGACCTCTCGTTTGATGGAAAAGATGCCGGTGCCTCCGGCCTTCTTTCCGCCGTACACGAGCGGTCCGCGAACCATGTCCCCGTCGCGGGTGACGAACGTGGCGTGCGGTCGCCGGCGGGCTTCCTCGAGCGCCCGGGCGAGATCGTCGACCACGTACGCCTCGGGGACTGCGGCCCGGACGGCGTCTGCGACCGGACCGTCTCCGAGGATGACGTGCTCCGCTCCCCCTTCGGAGAGAGCGACGGCATCGGCCCGATAATCGAGTGCGATGAAGGCACCGCGGCCCGCGCCGCGCTCGTGCAGCCGACGGATCGCCTCGACCGCGGTCGCCGAGTCGTCGATCACCACCGCACGGCTGATGTCACGGAGAAGCGCGTCGAGAGCGATCTCGTATCCAGGCGCTGCATGAACCGCTTCTGCGGCGGAGCTGGCAGTCGGAGCGAGATCGAGGACTGCGCGCCGCACTTCCTCGTCCTGAGATTCGAGCGACTGGAGGAGAGTACGGAGAGAGTCGATCTTGTAGGTGGTCTGCGAGATGGAATCGCGGGCGCTCTTGAGCGAGTCGAGGACTTCGTCCCGACGGGAGGTGAGGGCGTTCCGCCGATCGAGCGCATCTCGCAACGCATGTTGCGCGTGGACCATCGCGGATTCGGCTTCGCGGAGCATCCGGTCCGCTTCTTCCATTCGCGCTGCGGCTTCCTGCCGTCCCTCGGAGACTTTCCGCGCGGTGTCGTCGAGCTTGCCGAGGTAGAACTCACACTTCTCGACGGCGATCTCGATCTGGTGGACCTGATTCCTGGACTCGGAGATGCGGGCGATGGTTCGCATCAGCGATTCGCGCGAAGTCGCGAGTGTCCGCTCCAGATCCCGCACCTGGTTGGCTCTCTGCTGGCGTGCCTGTTCGGTCTCGTCGGACGCTTCTCGCAGGCGGTTCCGTTCCGCGGTCGCGCTCTCGAGAGCGCGGCTCTTCTCGTCCAGCAGCGCCTGCTGTTCGACCGCTTCCGCTTCCAGAGTGGAGACCTGTCCCCGTGAATTCTCGGAGCGCTGCACGAGATCGGAGAGGGAGGTTTCAGACTGGGCGAGAAACTCGCGGAGACGTTCCGCTTCGACGCTCAGTCTTCCGATCTCGTCTCGAAGCGTCGAGACGCGCGTCGAGCGGTCGGCGAGGACGCGTCGCGACTCCGCGAGCTCCGCCTCCACCTGTCCGAGCGTAGCGGCCGCTTCGCTCTCGCCGTTCTGCGCCGCAGCGAGAGCCTCTTCCGCCGCCGACTGTTCGGTCCGCGCCGCAATTACGCGCCCGGCGTAGAGAGACCGCTTCGCGCTGGAGAGCTGTTCCACCAGCTCCTTGTGGCGGCGTGCCTTCGATGCCTGCCGCTTGAGGGAGTTGAGGTTCCGGTTCACTTCCGCGAGCGTGTCGTCGATCCGCAGGAGGTTCGCCTGCGTCTCGTCGAGCTTCAGCTCCGCGGCGCGCCGCTTCGTCTTGTACTTGGTGATTCCGGCGGCTTCCTCGATCAGTTTCCGCCGATCCTGAGGTTTGTTCGACAGGATCAGATCGATTTTTCCCTGCTCCATCACCGAGTAGTTGCGGATCCCGAGACCGGTGTCCATGAGGATGTCGGCGATGTCTTTGAGCCGGACCCGTTTCCCGTTCAGCCGGAACTCCGATTCGCCGGTCCGGAAGACCCGACGGTTGATCGTCAGCCGCCCGTCGTCCGCGACCTCGTCACCGTTGTCGGTGCTCAGGATCAGAGTGACTTCGCCCATCCCGAGCGCCTTCCTCCGCTCCGAGCCCTGGAAGATGACGTCTTCCATCGTCTCGCCGCGGATGTTGCTGGCGCGGTGCTCTCCAAGCACCCAGATCAGGGCGTCGGAGATGTTGGACTTCCCGCAACCGTTCGGGCCGACGATGGCCGTCATCGCCCCCGGGAAAATGATCTCCGCGGGGTCGTAGAACGATTTGAATCCTGAGATCTGAAGTTTTTCGAGACGGAACATGAACGCGTTCGGATCGACCTGATTAGGAATTGGGTTTCAGAGGTCGGCGGATGTTAGCAGATTCACCGCGGCCGCTCCAGAGATTCCCGCCGCGCAGCCTCCTCGAGTCGTCGAGAGGGGAAACTCGATCGATCCGGTCGCTGATTCCGTGAATTCTCTCCATCCGGACGGAATCCGGCCCCGGCCGGGGCCGCGCATGTCGAATCGATCCGCGTACAATGAAGAGGCCGTGAAGGCGCCGGCGCGACGATCGCGTCCGACGGCGCGTACGCCGAGGAGTGAGTGAGGGAGATCGCAGCCGAAAATGGAGGATCTGCGGGGGGGCCGCGCCGGATCTCCGATCCGCTTCTGCAGTCGATCCGCGAAGATGTGCAGCGGCTTCTCTCCCGCGAGATTGCCATCGGGAGCTTTCCCGGTGCGGTGTGGCTGATCGGATCCTCACGCGAGATTCTCCTCGAGCAGCCGATCGGCCATTCCGCACTCAAGCCGGCCAGACTCGCCATGACGGCGGAGACCATCTTCGACGTCGCGTCGCTGACCAAGCCCGTCATCACTGCGACCCTGGTGCTGATCTCGGCGGCGGAAGGGCGTCTGCGGCTGGACGCTCCGGTCGCCGAAGTTCTGACGGAGCTTCGCGGAACCGGCAAGGACGATCTGACCTGGATCGATCTGCTCACCCACCGGGGAGGTTTTCAGGCCTGGTATCCGCTCTACACCCAGGGCACAGGAGACGGAGCGTACCTCGATGCCATCGTGCGCCGGCCGCTCCGCTACCGGCCTGGGACCCGGGAGATCTATTCGTGCCTCGGATTCATTCTTCTCCAGCTCGCACTGGAGAGGTTGTGGAGTGAAACGGTCGAATCGCTCAGCAGCAGAAAGATCTTTCAGCCCCTCGGACTCGGTCTTTCGATGTTCAACCCGCCGCCGGAGCTGAAGTTCGCGATCGCGGCGACCGAGTGGGGCAACGTCAACGAACGGCAGATGGTGGCTGCGAGGAACCTCTCCTTCTCCGGGTTTCGCCGGTACATGATCTGGGGAGAGGTGAACGACGGGAATGCCTGGTACATGGGGGGGATGGCGGGAAACGCAGGGCTCTTCTCCTCTGCCCGCGATCTGTGGGTGGTCGCTTCGACGTGGCTCCGGGGAGGCGGCGATCTCCTCCCCGCGGATCTGGTGAAGGTGGCGTTGCGCAATTACACAGTCGGACTCGAGGAGAACCGCGGTCTCGGCTGGCAGCTCCAGATCACCCGTCCGGACCATCCCTCGTCTCTGCTGTCCGAATCATGCTTCGGGCACACCGGATTCACCGGGACTTCGGTCTGGGTCGATCCTCGGCGCGATCTGATTCTGATTCTTCTCACGAACCGGCTCCATCCATCGTACAAACCGTTGAACATGCAGAACGTCCGGCGGATGTTTCATCGGTTGGTGGTCGAGGCGTGGGACCGCGCCGGCTGAATTGTGAGAAATGCGGGTTAGGGCTGCGGCCGAGCGGGCTGAGATACGGTGGTGTTGCCTTCGCGTGTCGTGGAGGTCGTCGCGGTGGAGGTGACCTGGGGAGGTGGTGCCGGCGCAACGGCTCCCGGCTCGGTGATCAGCGTTCGGGCGTCCTTCTCATCGCCGTGATACTGGAACTCGACGTCGGGGAGGGGCGGCGGCTGCGTCTTTGGCGTCGCCTCGTGCGTCTCGACCAGCTGGCTGAGCGGGATCGCGGGGATATCGCGGACGTCCTGCTGTTGCCGCGAGATGATCTGGTGGACGACGATCAGGGACCCGATGATCCCGAGGACGACCAGGGCCATCACGACCGTCTGTCGGTGCCGGAAGAAATCGACGAACCGTTCGCGCGGTGGCGCTTTCCGGGTCGAGAAGTGCTCGCGGAGAATGGCGGCGGTGTCGATCTTCTCGCCTGTGTGCGCGTCGGCTCCGCAGAAAGGACAGATCTTCGCGTCAGCGTCGATCGATCGACCGCAGGCGGCACATTCGGCCGGATCATTCATCTCCGTTAAAGGATACATCGACGAGAAATTGCCCCTCAACCGGCCTGCCGTCTTCGGTCGCAGGCCTGAATCGCCACCTCTGCACCGCCGCGATCATCGGAGGCGTCAGCCCCGGCGACGTGTGCAGTACGTCCACTCTTTTCACCCGGCCGTCTCTCCCGATGGTCAGATTGAATCGGACGGACCCGCGGTTGTGAAGCTGCGGGACCGGTTGCGAGATCGGTACCGGTTCCGTTGCGTGCGTCTCGGCGATCTTCACGGGAGCCGCTGCCGAAGGGGCCGGCTGCTTCGGCTCCGGCGGTTTCGGGGCCACGTCGTAGCGTCGCGTCCGGATCGTTCGTGGATCGAGCGCCGCCGCCGTTTCCGGCGCTTGCGGAGTCTGGGTACCGTTTGCGGATGCAGACGCCATCGACGCACTCTTCACCGCCTTCGCGTATGCATCCGCCGCGAGAGCGGTCGCGTCGGTTCGGTCGAGCGTCGCATCTGCCGACTGATCCGGAGCGGCCACCGGAGCGGAAGTGACTGGAGCGCCCGTCAACGAGGAACCGCTGGGGACGAGCTGAAGATCCGAAGCGACCCCGGGCTTTTGTCTATCCGCTGCTGGCGCAGAAGTCGTCGTCTGAATCCGGGCGGTTGAATCGTCCGAGCGTTCACGCGGCCCATGTTTTCCAATCGCATAGACCGCTCCTCCTATCGCGAACGTCCCGATCAGGAGGATCGCAGCTGCGGCGATGAGCAGAGCCTGCCGCGCAGCGGGAGAAAGAGATCGAAACCGTCCGAGCCTGCCGGTGGGTTCCACAATAGGTTCGGGGGGCGCCTCGACTGCTTCCGGTTCGGGTGGTGCCTCGCTCTGGTCCCAGTTGCAGAAGGGACAGAGCCGGGCCGTCCCGTCGATCCGCCGATTGCATTTGATGCAGTTCGTTTCTTCTCTCATAGCACTCACAAATAACTGAACGTTCCACCTTGGGAGTAGCATTCCGGATGCCATCCTGGCCCTTACGTCTAAATTATTGATATTGGACGTTTTATGCGCGCAGGTCATCATCGCCCGAACGTCCCGGGAGGAACCTTCAGTCCGCGGGAGAATCGCTCCGCCGGTTGACCTGGGGGCGAAGCGCGAGAGGTTGGGAATGGGTTCTTCCCAGGCGGCGCGGCCGGGTTAGAATGCCCGCGCCGAGGTGAGTGTGCCCATCGATCCCATCGCACTAGCGCGCCAGCTGATCGACATTCCATCTCCGACGGGAGCGGAATCAGACGTCGCCGCTTTCGTCGAGAGCCGAGTAAGCGCCCTCGGCTTCGAGTGCCGTCGGCAGGAAGTCGCGCCGGATCGATTCAACGTCCTGGCGCGAACCGGTGCGCCCCCGAGGGTGGTGCTCTGTTCTCACCTCGACACGGTTCCGCCGTTCTTTTCTTCCAGAGAAGACGAGACATGCATCTACGGCCGCGGAGCTTGCGACACCAAGGGGATCATCGCGGCGATGATCGCCGCCGGTGAGAA
Organism: uncultured Acidobacteriota bacterium; assembly: GCA_963741955.1. Taxonomy (GTDB): domain Bacteria; phylum Acidobacteriota; class Thermoanaerobaculia; order Gp7-AA8; family Gp7-AA8; genus CAVUKB01. Next base: position 1,317,570 of record CAVUKB010000005.1, on the reverse strand, counting down.
GCTGATCGCGCACTCGGTGAACGAATTCGCGTTTCTTTTCGTAGTCGGCGAGGAGACGGACTCGGTTGGGGCGAAGTGGGCGAACCGGGAGCTCGGGGACCTCGGGAGCGAGTTTCTCGTGGTCGGAGAGCCGACCGAATCGAAGTTCGTGAAGGCGTCGAAAGGGGCTTTCACCTGCACCGTTGTGTTCAAAGGTGTCTCAGGGCATTCCGCATATCCGGCGCGCGGCGACTCGGCGGTGATGAAGCTGGTCGCAGCGGTCGCCGAGATCGCGTCTCTGGACTGGGGCTCACACCCGGAGCTCGGACGTGCGACGGTGAACGTGGGACGCATCGCGGGGGGAGAGAAGGCGAATGTCATCGCCGGCCGCGCGGAGGCGGACATGATCTTTCGAACCGTCGGTTCGCCCCGGGAGGTGCAGACCCGGCTCGAAGAGATTCTCCGGCGGCACGACGGAGAGATCACGTTCACGCACGGCAATGCCCCGACTTTCATGAACGTGCCGGCGGGTGAAGCGGGAGCTGTCGTGTCGTTCAATACGGATGTGCCGCACCTTCCGCGGTTCGGCGCTCCGTTCCTTTTCGGCCCCGGATCGATTCTCGACGCGCACGGACCCGAGGAACGGATTGAGAAGAAGGATCTTTTGAGCGCGGTCGGCACGTACGAGAAGCTGGTGATTGATCTGCTGGCGGGAAAGGTCGAGGTACATGGGTCGAATCGATGAAGACATTTTCCTGGTTGAACCTCTCCGCACTCCGATCGGGAAGTTCGGAGGCGCGCTGTCGTCACTCACTGCGGTCGAGCTCGGAACCAGGGTCGTCGGGGCAGTCCTGGAGCGCTCGGGGATCGAAATGTCCGCGGTGGACGAACTGATCTTCGGAAACGCACGACAGGCGGGGGTGGGACCGAATCCGGCTCGGCAGGTCGCGATGCGGAGTGGCCTGTCGGAATCCGTCCCTGCATACACCGTCAATCAAGCGTGCGGGTCGGGCCTGCGGGCGGTGATGAACGCGGCCGACCAGATCCGTCTTGGTCAAGCATCCGTCGTGGTTGCGGGAGGGACGGAATCGATGTCGAACACTCCGTTCATGCTTCCACGAGTCCGCTGGGGATGGCGGATGGGCGACGCGGAGATCGTCGACGGAATGGTGCGAGACGGCTTTCTCTGCCCACTCGCCGAGGAGTTGATGGGTGCGACCGCCGAGACACTCGCCGAGCGGTACGGCATCAGTCGGGGTGAGCAGGACGAATATGCAGTGGAGACGCAGCGACGAACCAGGGTTGCATACGAGGAAGGGGCATTCGCAAACGAGATCGTTCCGGTGACGATGGAGGGGAAGAAGGGGACCACCATCGTCGACCGCGACGAGCATCCCCGTTTCGACGCGACTCTCGAAGGGATGGCGAAACTCCCGACGGTCTTTCGGAAGGGAGGGACGGTTCACGCGGGCAACGCTTCGGGGATCACCGACGGCGCGGCCGCGATGATCGTCGCCAGCGGCGAAGCCGTTGCGCGGCACGGACTCCGCCCGATGGCCCGGCTCAAGGCGTACACCCAGGCGGCAGTCGATCCGAAGGTAATGGGGATCGGGCCGGTCCCGGCGACGCGGAAGCTCCTCTCGGAGTCGCAGATGGAGATCTCGGACTTCGATCTGGTGGAGCTGAACGAAGCGTTCGCCGCACAGGTTCTGGCGTGCGACCGCGAGCTCCATTTCGACCGCGATCGGATGAATGTGCACGGCGGCTCGATCGCGCTCGGACATCCGATCGGTGCGACCGGCGCGAGAATTCTCACCACGCTCGTCCACGCTCTTCATTTCCGTGACCAGTCGCTCGGACTCGCGACGCTCTGCATTTCGGGGGGGATGGGGATCTCGATGGCGGTCGAGCGAGTGTGACGCACCGATCGCGGCGCCCGGCGCCGGATCGCAGAGAAGATCAGAAGAATGAGGCGACCATTCACCGACAGCCACTGTCACCTTGCGATGACCGACGAGGAGACGAATGCGCTCCTCACTCGGGCACGAGAAGCCGGAGTGCGAGGATTCGTCGTCCCTGCCACGGACGGAAACGACGTGCGAGCGGTCGTTGCGCTCGCCGACCGGCACCCCGACGTCTGGGCCGCAGTCGGATACCACCCTCACGAGGCGAAACACCTCGATGATGCCGCATTCGAAGAGCTCTCGGATCTGGCCCGCCACCCGCGGGTGGTGGCGATCGGAGAGATCGGTCTCGACTACCACTACGATTACTCTCCGCGCCCGGTGCAGCGGCACGCTCTGCTGCGCCAGATCGAGCTCGCGAAGAGCGTCGGGAAACCGGTGATCATCCACAATCGTGAATCGACGGCCGATCTCCTCGAGATGCTGGCGAGCGACGCCGCACGCGGTGCGCGGGGGATTCTTCATTCGTTCACCGAGTCACTCGAAGTCGCCGAAACCCTCATCTCACGGAGCTATTACGTGTCGCTCAGCGGAATCGTGACGTTCCGCTCGGCGGACGCGCTACGAGAAGTCGCGAAGGCGCTTCCCCGAGAGCGGGTGCTGATCGAGACCGACACGCCGTACCTCGCGCCGGTTCCTCACCGGGGCCGTCCGAACGAGCCTGCGTTCGTGGTCCGGATCGCGGAGCTGCTGGCCGATCTCTGGGAGTGTACGGTGGAGGATGTGGCCGCAGTGACCACTTCGAATTTCGAATCTGCTTTCGACGTTGGAATCGCCGAATGAACCAGCTCGACCTTTCCGTCGTCTTTCCGGTCTTCAACGAGGAGGAGAATCTTCCGATCCTCGTGCAGGAGATCCGCGACGCCCTACACGGGAGGGGCGTGCAGTACGAGATGATCGCGATCGACGACGGAAGCGCAGATCGAAGCCTCGACGTGCTCCGGAGTCTGCGGGACGAGAACCCGAATCTCCGGATTCTCTCGTTCTCGAAGAACATGGGGCAGACAGCGGCCCTCGATGCAGGGTGGCGTGCCGCGCGCGGGCGCCTGGTCGTTTCTCTCGACGCGGATCTGCAGAACGATCCGGCCGACATCCCTCGCATGCTCGACGAGCTGGAGGCGAAGTCTGCGGACATGATCATCGGAGTCCGTGTGAACCGGCAGGATACCCGGATGCGGAAGCTGCAGTCGAAGATCGGGAACGGGGTTCGAAACTGGATCACCCGCGATCAGATCACCGACACCGGTTGCTCTCTGAAGCTGGTCAAGCGCGAAGCGGTTCAGCGCATCCGACTCTTCACCGGGATGCACCGATTCCTTCCGACCCTGGTGCGGCTGGAAGGTTTTCGTGTGCTGGAGATGCCGGTCAACCACCGTCCGCGCCGTTTCGGACAGTCGAAGTACGGGGCGCTCAATCGCGCGTTTCGCGGCCTTGCGGACTGCTTCGCGGTTCGATGGATGAGCAAGCGCGTCTTCATCTATGATGTGAGAGAAGAGGAAGGGGCGGAGTCCCGTCCCGCGGAAATCTCATGACCGATGTCGAATCGGCGCCTTCCCGTCTGCTCTGCGCGTCCGACCGCACCGCTCTCCTCGCGATCGCGAGGAATGCCATCGCCGGACACTTTTCCGGGTCCCGCGTTCCGATCGACCCGGAAGCACTCTCAGATGCACTCCGCCGCCCGGCAGGAGCTTTCGTGACCCTCCACATCGGCACCGGCCTGCGTGGATGCATCGGCACGGTCTTGCCACTCCGTCCTCTCTACCGCACGGTCGAGGAGAACGCGCTCAACGCCGCGTTCGGGGATCCACGCTTCGCGCCGCTCACCGGCCGCGAGCTGGAACTCCTGTCGATCGAGATCTCCGTCCTCGGTCCGGTCCTGCCGGTGGAGAGCCTCGGGTCGATCGTGGTCGGTCGGGACGGTCTGATCGTGCGCCAGGGGCGCTCTGCCGGGCTGCTCCTGCCACAGGTTGCGACCGAATACGGTTGGACCGCAGACGAACTGCTGCGCCAGACCTGCAGGAAAGCAGGTCTTCCCGCCGAGGCGGCTCATCGGGGCCTCTGCTCGATCGAGCGATTCGAGGCCGAAGTCTTCGGCGAAGACGAGCGGCATCAATAACTTATAGTTATTTTTCGCCGAAACGCCCTCCCCCGGCAATAACCCGCCAGAGCCTCTTGTTTGCGAGAACGGTCCAAATAACTGTTGAGTCTCGCTCTCGAAAGGGGATCTCATGAAGAAGCGAAGACGATTTGCTGAAAGCCTCGGTCGGGCGCTGCGACTCTCTCCGGATCGCCGAAGACGTTCGGCCCGGACGCGACGGGCGCCGGTTCGATCGGCGCGGTTCATGACCATCGTGCTCGGTGCCGCACTCTCGTTCGGAGGGGTTGGACAGGCGCTCGATGGCGTTCACTTCCTCGTGGAGCGGGACCTCGATCAGGTCAAGGTGGTCCGGAACAAGGGTGATCAGTCGAACGTCGTGGCGGACGTCCGATCCGACCTCGCATCGACTTCGCTTCTCCGGATCGCGCGGCTCTTCCCCGATCGATTCGTATCGACGCGGACGAACCTGTTCGACCCGAAGTGGCTCGAGCCTTCTGCGAAGGAGGGACGAACCGGTTCCGACGAGATCGCGGAGTTTCCCTCGTTCGGTGGAATCGAACAGATTGCGGAGGAAGGGAAGAAGCAGGTGGGGATCATCACCGGCGCGGTGCGCGAAGAGTTCTTCGCGACCCAGGTGCCCTACGGATCCCTGATCCACGAGCACGCGAAAAAGTACGACGTCGATCCGGCGCTGGTGGCAGCGGTCATGGAGACCGAGTCGCGATTCAAGAAGCGCGCACGCTCACCGGTCGGTGCGCAGGGGCTGATGCAGCTGATGCCGAGGACCGGGCGCTGGATGGGAGCGCAAAATCTGTTCGACCCGGACCAGAACGTCGAGGCCGGGGTGAAGTATCTGAAATATCTCGAGGAGCGTTTCGACGGGAACCTCAAGAAGACCATCGCCGCCTACAACGCGGGCGAAGGAACCGTGAGGCACTACGGAGGCGTTCCTCCGTACCGCGAAACGAAGTCTTACGTGAAACAGGTCCTCCAGAATTACCGAAAGAGAACCGCAGAGCTGCAAGCGTTCAGCGAAGACTCGAACGAGCGTCAGGGCCGCTCCGAGACTCGCTGAGCATCTCCGCACGACGCCCCGTCTCCAGCGGCGGGGACCGGAGACTTCCAGGGGCGCGCCGTCGTGCGCGCCCTTGGGTTTTCCGGCCGTGCCGGTCTCCGGTTGAGCCGAGTTCCAGGGTCGCGGCAGCCTGCCGGGTTCTTCCTGCCGGCCCGGAATCGTCCGGGCTAAGGTCCTTCCCATTTGACACTTAGCGCTGAATTGCGCTAACGTTCCCAACATTGGGATTGGACATATTGGGGAGGGGCAAATGGTGCGCGTGCGTTGTGTGGTTCCGGTCCTCCTGATGGCGGCGCTGCCACTGCTGGCGGCGCAGAATGAAACTCAGCCGCCGAAAGACCTTCACCTGGTTGGCGATCACTGGACGGCGTACATTCCGCCGGACCCATCCACGTATCCTCCCGGTGCGAAGACCCACGTGATCGAACGAGGCGAAACGCTCTGGGGCCTCGCCGCGAAGTACTACGGGAACGGCTACCTTTGGCCGCAGCTCTGGGAGCACAACACCTACATCACGGACGCGCACTGGATCTATCCGGGCGATACTCTCCTGATCGAAGGCGAATCCCAGACCGGAGAAGTGCCGGCCGAAACGGGCGTTGCCGAAGCAGCAACCGGGGGAGGGGAAGCCGCTCCGATCGGCGCTGCCATGTCTGCTGCCAGCCCTCCAGTGGCGCTCGGCTCCTATTCTGATCTCTATTGCTACGGCTATCTCGGAGCGGTCGACGAGCCCCTCCCGAACCGGGTCGTGTCGTTCGAGGACACCGCGACCAAATACATGACCGAGAGCCTCTCCAACGACACCGGAGTCGCGGCCGACGACATCATCTACATCAAAGGAAATGTCGGAACGGACATCGTCGCCGGGCAGACCTATATGGTGGTCGAGCCGGGCGAAGTGGTTCATCACCCGGTTACGAAGGAAGTGATCGGTCGGCAGTACCACTATCGTGGGCAGGTGCGGGTTCTCTGTCTGGACAGCAGCGGCACGGCAACGGCGATCATCACTCAGTCATGCTCCGACATCCACATCGGCGATCGCATCAAGCCGCTCCCCGAGCTTCCGATCCCGCTGGCGAGGCTTTCGGCGATGGCTGATGCGTGCACCCCGCCGAGCGGAAAGACGGGCGGCTTCATCGTCAACGCGAAGGATTACCAATACTCGCTCGGTGAAGGATCTCTGGTCGAGATCAATCTCGGGCGCGACGATTTCGTCGAGCCGGGTGATTTCCTCACCGTCTACCGTCCGAACGTCGTTTCAGGCGCGCCCCGTCTCGTTCTGGGTGAGCTGGCGATCCTCACCGCGGAACCGCACACTGCGACGGCGCGGATCGTCGGGATGCGCTATTCGATGGCGGTTGGAGATCAGGTCGAGCTGAAGTGACCCGAATTCCATCGCCCCGGCGTAGCGTCGAAGAGCCCGGGAGACCGGGCTCTTCCCGTCTGTGAATATCCGGTCATCCCCTCTGGTTAACGTCCCTGTCGGCGGGTTTCCGTGTGCTACAATCCCGCGCTCGGGTCCATAGCTCAGCGGTCAGAGCCACCGGCTCATAACCGGCAGGTCCCAGGTTCGAATCCTGGTGGACCCACCAGAAGTGATCAGCCAGAAGTGATCAGGATGAATAGAGGTCAGAGAATCGTGATCTTTCGAGTTTTCGGCTTCGAGTGTCAATCTCATTGCACACTCGGAGCCCGAGGTTCGAAATCCGAAGAAAGGCGTTCCGGGAAACGGAACGCCTTTTTTGTTGCCTTTCGTTCAAATGGAGGAGGACATTGAGTCAGGTGTTGGACAAACTCTGGGAGTTGCAGGAGATCATGTCGTCACTGGCGGACAAGCAGCAGGCTCTGGAGAACAAGCCCGAGGGTTTCGCTGCCGTCGACGCAGAGTACCAGCAGGCAAACGACGCAATCGCGCAGGCGAACGAGCAACTCGCTGAGCTCGGCAAAGAGCGTCGCGGGATCGAATCCGATCTTCAGGACGCGCAGGAGAAACTCAAGAAGTACGAAGGGCAGCTGATGCAGGTGAAGAATCAGCAGCAGTACGCGGCGGCCTGGAAGGAGATTGATACTGCCCGCAAAGAGGTCAAGAGCCTGGAAGAAGCCCTGCTCAAGAAGATGAGCGACATCGAGGAGATCGAGGCGGGCCTCGCGGAACGCCGCGGAAGTTACGAAGACCTCAAGCAAAGATTCGAGGCCGCGTATCAGGAGTGGCAGGGATCTCTCGGTGACCTTCGGCAGCAGATCCAGACGATTGAAGAGAAGGCGGCGAAGGTGGAAGCCCAGATTCCTGACCGGCTTCGATCGGAGTTTCACCGGATTTTCAAGCAGCGGCAGGGAATCGCCGTCGCGGCTGTGGCAGAAGGAGCGTGCAGCGTCTGCAGATTCCGGGTCCGGTCGCAGGCCCAGCAGCAGCTTCGCCGCGGTGAGATCGTCTTCTGCGAAGGATGCCGCCGCATCATCTACATGGAACGGGTTGCATCCTGAAAGCCACTGCATGGGTCGACGGGGCCTGCCGGGGGAATCCAGGGATCGCGGGTTTCGGCGCCGTTCTGCGGATCGAAGGTGGTGACGTTGTCGAGATCGGCGGGTTCCTCGGCGTGACGACGAACAACGTGGCCGAATACAAAGGCCTTCTGGCGGCACTGGCGGCCGCGCTCGACGAAGGGGTCACCGATCTCGAAGTGATCGCCGACTCCCAATTGCTCGTGAATCAGATGCTCGGCACCTTCCGCGTGCGCCATCCGAACCTGATTCCTCTTCATCGGGAGGCCTCCCGACTCGCGGCCGGTTTCCGTTCATTCTCCATTCGGCATACACTCCGGGCGGGGAACAAGGAGGCCGATCGGCTCGCAAACGCCGGGATCGATAGGCGGGTCCCGAGCTGGATCGAGCGGCGGAGCGATGTGGGATGACCTGCGGGCGAACGTCCGCGAGATCGACGGGAGAATCGAAGAGGCGTGCCGACGCAGTGGTCGCCGCCGGCAGGAAGTCACGCTCGTTGCGATCTCCAAGACGTTCCCGGCGACGGCGGTGGATGCCGCGATCGCAGCGGGAATCACCGACGTCGGAGAGAACCGCGTCCAGGAATTTCGGGAGAAGCTCGAGTCGATCCAGAGCCGCGGGCGTTGGCATCTGGTCGGGCATCTTCAGTCGAACAAGGTCCGTGGCGCAGTAGAGATCTTCGACGTGATCCAGAGCGTCGACTCGCTCGACCTGGCGCAAAGGATCTCCCGGATCGCGGTCCAGGAGGGACGACGGCCGGACGTGCTCCTGCAGGTGAACATCGGGATGGAACCCCAGAAAAGTGGCGTGAGTCCGGATGCTGCCATCGAGGTGGCGGAAGAGTTGCTGGGGCTGGAAGGGATCACCGTTCGGGGAATGATGTGCATCCCGCCAGTCGCAGACGCGCAAGAGGTTCGGCGCTATTTTGCAGCGATGCGCGAGGTCTGGGAGAAGACCCGTTCGCGGGGGCTGATTCGCGAACCGGTGCTCTCGATGGGGATGAGTGATGATTTCGAGATCGCGGTCGAAGAAGGCTCGACGATGGTCCGGATCGGGCGGGCGATCTTCGGCAGGAGGGAGTGACTCGTCGGATGTGGGTCGGTAGCGCTTTCCTGAAAAGTCTGTTCTGGACGGTCGATCTGGTGCTGGGATTGATCGTGTGGTTCGTTTTCGTCTGGGTGATTCTCTCGTGGGTCGTCTTTTTCGCGTCACAGACTTCGTTTCGGTGGCGTCATCGGGCCTTCTTCAACGTTCTGGTTCAGCTGAATGACTTTTTCGAGCGCGGAGCCGCGCCCATACTTCGGCCCTTCCGGCGGCTGCTCCCCCCGTGGAAAACGGGAGGAATCGACTGGTCGCCACTCCTGCTGCTCATCGCAGTCTACTTCCTCCGAACTTTCCTCCGTCTCGCGATCGGGCCTATACTCTGAATGTCGTTCCTGCAGTAGGGTTGCAACCGCGACGTGGCGTGGTCCGGGAGGGGGAAGTCGCGCGGCCGGCATGGCGCACTCCTTTCGCTCGAGGGGCCGAAACGCTCCGTCCGTTGAGGGAGGTCGTGTTCATGCAGAATCTGACACCACTGGAGATTCAGAAGCAGGTCTTTGGCCGTTCGCTGAACGGGTACAACGTCGACGAGGTCCGCGCATATCTTCATCTGGTCGCCGAGGAGATGGAGCGGCTTCTGAAGGAGCTCGACCATCTGGCCCGCGAGATCAGTCAGAGTCGCGAAGAGGTGGCGGAACATCGCGAGCGGGAACGGATCATCAAGGACACTCTCCTCTCCGCACAGCGAGTCTCCGAAGACGTCAAGGAAAATGCGCGGAAAGAAGCCGAGCTGATCGTGAAGGATGCCGAGCTTCTTTCGGAACGGATCATGGGACAGGTGATGGACCGGGTGGGTGCTCTGGAATCATCGATTCAGGATCTGAAGATTCAAAGGAAGGCTGCCCGCAGCAAGCTGCAGTCGATGCTGGACATCGTCCAGCAGATGGTGATGCTCGATGCAGAGCAGGAGGCTCTCGAACAGCCGATCACCCAGATTCACCGCAAGAGTGGCGAGTTAGAATAGGCAAGCCACTGCCGTGGTGAGGTCCTCGAATGTCACTGACGCTTTTCCATAATCTCTCCCAGATCGCGACTCCGATCGGAAACGCGCCGGTTCGAGGTGCGGCCCTCCGGAAGATCGCCGTTCTGGAACGTCCGGTGATCGTCACTGAAGGCGATCGCTTCGTATTCGTCGGAGCTGAATCCGATCTTCCTCCCGAGATCCGGTCCGCTGTGACACGCGACTTCGATGCGAAGGGCGCCACCGCACTCCCGGGTTTCGTCGACAGTCACACCCATCTGCCGTTTGCCGGCTACCGGGAATCGGAGTTCAATCGCCGTATCTCCGGCGAGAGCTACGAGGAGATCGCGGCTTCGGGAGGCGGGATCGCCTCCACCGTGCGCGAGACCCGAAAGGCATCCGAGGATCTTCTGGTCGACAACGTGCTGCGACGCGCGTGCATGATGGCGCTCCACGGAACGACCACTGCCGAAGCGAAGAGTGGTTATGGACTGAATCTCGTCGACGAGCTCAAACAGCTCCGGGCGATCGCGACCGCCGAGCGCTCCGCGCCGGTGCGTCTGGTTCCCACCTGTCTCGCGGCTCACGAGATGCCCCCCGAGCGCGATCGTTCGGACAAGTCACGGCAGGCCTACGTGCAGTACGTGATCGAGGAGATCTTCCCCGAGGTTTCCTCGCAGAAGCTCGCCCGCTTCTGTGACGTCTTCGTCGAAAGGGGTATCTTCACCGCCCGCGACGGAGAGGACATCCTCCGCGCAGGTGCGCGCCTGGGGCTGGAACCGAGAATTCACGCCGACGAGCTGAGTGACACCGGAGGAGCCGCGCTCGCGGTGCGGGTTGGTGCTCGTTCTGCCGATCACCTGATGTGTATCTCTCGCGAGGGGATTCGCGCGCTCGCAGCATCCGAGACTGTGGCGAACCTTCTCCCGGCGACGAGCTTCTTTCTGATGTCCGACCGGTACGCTCCCGCGCGAGCGATGATCGACAATGGCGCGATCGTATCGCTCTCGACCGACTGCAACCCCGGCTCCTCGATGACCGAATCGATGCAGATCGTCATCCAGCTCGCCTGTCTCCGGATGAGGCTGACGGTTGAAGAAGCTCTCACCGCGGCGACCATCAACGGTGCCTTCTCACTCGGTCTCGCCTCCGAGACCGGCACGATCGAACCAGGGAAACGCGCCGACTTCCTCCTCCTCGACGCCCCGAACTATCTCCACCTCGTGTATCACTTCGGGATCAATCTGGTCCGCCACGTGTTCCGTGACGGTGTGCAAGTGATTCGCGACGGGAAACACTGTCGCCGCGAGGCGTTTCATCCTGCCGAGTCAGCATCTCCGGCCGGCGCGAGCGCGTAGTACTCGCAGAGACGGCGGTACACCATTTTCCCGATCGCGAGCTTCGCTTCCCGAGTGCATCCAGCGATGTGAGGAGTGAGGATCAGGCGTGGGTCGTCCGGCCAGCTGCGCGAAGGGGGTTCGGGATCGAACACGTCGAGTGCGGCGCCTCCGAGATGGCCGCGCTCCAGAGCGTCCAGAAGTGCAGCCAGGTCCACCACTTCTCCTCGTGATGAATTGATCACGGCGGCTCCAACCGGCAGACGTTCGATCTCTCCGGCTCCCAGCATCCCGTCGGTCTCCTCGGTCAGGGGAACGTGGAAGGTCAGAATTTCGCTCTTCGCGAGGAGCTCGTCCAGAGTCTCGACCTTCTTCGCCCCGCGACGGGCGATCTCGTCCCGCGAAAGATATGGATCGAACGAGAGCGGCTTCATCCCGAGATTTCCGGCGATTGCGGCGACGCGGCTTCCCACCCTTCCGATTCCGACGATCCCGAGCTGGAACGAACGCAACTCGCGGCGTGTCGCGCAGTCGTCGCGGATCCAGGCTCCTTTACGCATCGAGCGATCGTAGAAGGGAACCGTCCGCGTCAATGAGATCATGTGGCCGAGGACCAGCTCGGCTACTGCATTCGCGTTTTCTCCAGGGATGCCAATAATGGCGATCCCGCGTTCGGCAGCTGCGGGGTGATCGATATTGTCCAGACCACTGGTTCCCTGGATGATGACGTCCAAGCCATCCGCCCGCTCCAGAACCGCGCGCGTCACGCGATTGTGGTATCGGGTCACCAGCACGTGAAAGCCGGAAATCGTCCCGGCGAGCTCCTGTTCCGAGTGCGTCGGTCGATGTACGGTTTCGAACCGGGGATCGTCCCTGAGGAGCTGGAGCAGTACGGGATCGAGATCGGCGGCGATCAGCACTCGTTTCATGGCGCGATTCTATCCGGGGCGTGACGCGCTTGCTATGATGCCGCCGTAGATGATTGGTACGGTGACGACCCACTCCGCACCTCGAGTCCCGGCTGGGGACCGTGGCAGGGCGATCCGCGTGGCGAGGGGAGTCCGCAAACACCATCTCGCGCTCTGGATTCTCCTCTGGATCCATCTGATCGTCTTCTTTCCATCGTTCTTCATGGGCCGCGTGCTCTCGCCGAACGACGTCTACTACCACTACTTTCCCTGGCAGGCGCATCGGACGGTCGAGGCTCAAAATCCTCTCATCCACGACCCACCGACTTCGTACCTGACCCTGATCGAGCTGCTCAGATCCGACCCGGCCGCGTTCCACTGGAACCGCTACATCGCTTCCGGTGAGCCTGGATTCGGATCCGCTGCTTCGGCTGTCCTTTCTCCTTTCATTCTGATTCCCGCGCTTCTTTTCCCTCTTCGTGCGGTTTACAGCGGCATCGTTCTTCTCAAGCTGAACGTCGGATTCCTCCTCGCGTATCTCTGGTTGCGCGAAGAAAGGCTCGGGAAGCGAGGAGCGGCGGTCGGAGCGACCGTCTTCGCTCTCGCCGGACCATACGTGGTCTGGTGGCTGTGGCAGGGGACGAACGGGACGACGCTCTACCCTGCCGTGCTGCTTCTCGTCTCGCGGTTGACCAGAGGGAAACGGGTTTCAGTATCTCTGACTGCTCTTCTGGTTCTGGCGATTCTCCTCTGTGGATTTCCTGCGGTCATCGCGTACGGGGCGTACCTCGGTGTCGCGTTCTTCGTGTACCGGACGATCCGGGCTCGCGGAGTTCGAATGGCGGGTATCGCACGAGTCGCAGCAGGCGTCTCTCTCGGGTCCGTGATCGCCCTCCCGTTCCTGGCGCCGTTCGTGAGACTACTGCTCCGCAGCGGGTATCTCGAGATGCGCGCGAACAGCGCCGCAGCCGGTGTGTACCCGCTCTGGCACCTGCGCGCTCTGCTCGATCCTTACGCACTCGGAGATCCGGTTCGTCACATCTGGCACACGTCTGCGCAAATGCCGGGGAGCAACTTTGTCGAGGCGACCATCTACCTCGGTATCTTCACCCTCCCTCTCGTTCTGCTCGGCGTTCTCGAGAGGCGTGCGAGGGACCGCGGATTCTGGATGCTGGTGCTTCTGGTTCTGACCGTCCTGATCTTCACCAGGAGTGGATTCGGCAAAGTGGTTGCCGAACTGCCGGGGATCAAGTACTCGGCCCTGGCACGATTGCGGATGCTGCTGCCGATCCCGTTCGCGTATCTCGCCGGAGCCGGTACGCTCCTCATCGGCCGTCTCACCGCGACACGAATGCGTCCGGTGGTGAACGCTCTGGTTCTTGCGATGGCGCTTCTCGTCGCCGGAGATCTCTCGCTGTTCGCCGCGCACTTCTATCCCTATCTCACTCCCGAAGTGGCGAGTCTCCCCCGGAGCACGACGGTGGAGTACCTGCAGAAAGGCCGGCCGCCGTTCCGGTTCGCCGGCTTCTTCCCGTATCTGATTCCGAACTCGTCGGAGCTCTACCGGATCGAGGACGTGCGCAGCCACTTCAGTTCAGAGCTCGAATACCGGAAGTTGATCGAACGGCTCGACCCGGATGCTGCCACCACCCACTCGACGATTCTCCTTCTGAACTCGCTGAGGATGGACTTTCGCGACCCTCTCCTCTCGTTTCTGAATGTCCGTTATCTGATCGAGCAACCGGACATCGACATCCTCCGCTGGTCCATCTACGCAGCGACCGACCCCGGAGTGCCGAAGGAGGGGACGTATCTCCTGGCACCAGGGGAGACGCTCACGCGCCTCGTCCGGATCGACAGGCTCCCGTTCTACGCGATCGAATTTCCGGTCGCCGTTCGTTCGAGCTCCGCCGTTGGGGGAGAACTCGAAGTCCGGCTGATCGAACCCGAGACGGGAAAGGTCGTATACCGCCGCAACTACCCCTACGGGCAGCTTAGCCGGATGCAGAAGATCTACGTGCCTCTGCCGCGTGACGTCGCGCCGGGGAGTGAATTTCTGGTGCGAATGAGCTCGTCCGGAGAGAACGTCGTTCTGCCGGGGGCGGAGGGTGCCCCGGGTGAGTCGCCCGTCTACTACGGAAAGGTACGATTCCCTCTGATCATCGATTCGGAGCTCGACGACGGCCGCATATTCGAGAACCTCGCGGCGAATCCCCGATACTTTCCGGTCTGGAAGATCGAGACCATGAACCGTGACGAGTTCCTGAGACGGAAAGACGTCGATCTCGCTCGCATCGCGGTCGTCTCTTCCGATGTGCCGGAGCTGCGGACGAGACTCGAGCAGGTACCACCCGCGGATCGGAAGGTGCACTTCCAGATCCAGAGGTACGACGCGTCCAACACCACGATCACCGTCGAATCGGCCGCTCCATTTCTTCTTGCGACCTCGGAGAAGCTCGTCTCTCAGCTGCGTGTCGCGGTGGATGGGAAGAATGTCCAACCGCTGTCGATCGACACGTTGTTCGCGGGTATCCCGATCGAACCGGGGCGGCACGTAGTGGAACTTCGATGGAGGATCGGCCGAGGATTCTGGATTCCCGCTGCGATCGGGGCCGTGCTGCTCATGATTGCCATCCTGCTCGAGCTGAGGCGTCAGCGGGGGCGGACCACCAGAATGATCTGATAGCCGAAAAGCGACTTCCAGGTCCTGGTGAGAGGAACGAGGATCCGTTCACCGAGGCGTATCAGAGTTCCTGGGATCCGGCCGTCGAAGACAAGGCGGATCGGGACGGACGAGGCGTGCACCGAGTCGATCTCCAGCCCTGCCCCCCGGAGCTCTTCGACAATCGTTCTTCGAGTGTAGAAGCGAAGATGTGAGTGGTCCAGAATTCCCCGGTCGCGGTAGCGAAAGACGCCGAAGAGCAGGCCGAGACGAATGGTGATGTTCGCGATGTTCGGAACTGAAACGAAGATCCTGCCGTTCTCGTCGAGTGAGCGTCGGACCATCTCCAGCGCCCGCCGCGGATCCCTGAGATGCTCGAGCACGTCGGCCAGGATGATGCAGCGCATTCGGGAGGGGAGAGCGACGAGACGCTCCAGGTCCGCGATGACGGCGTGGTCGAAGGATTTGTGAAGTCGGTCGATATTGTCGACGTCGAAATCGAATCCGAAGGTTTCGTCGAAGCGGTCGCGGAGAGCCTCGCCCAGCTCGCCTCCCGCAGCTCCGAGATCGAGGATGCGTCCTCCCGGAACCCGGGTGAACTCGCGTACCAGCTGCAGAAGGATGCGGTGGCTGCTCCCTTCGAAATCCTTGAAGGTGTAGACGTTCGGCACGGCGGCGAGGCTAGCCGATCGGACCGATGCCGTCAATCGGATTGAATCAGGTGATTCCCACTTCGGAATTGTCGCCGAGCATGAAGCGATAAGCGGCGGGCTTCCTCCGGGTCTTGCCGATCTTCACGTTCTTACCGATCAGACTCGCTTCGATCCGTCCGTCGACGTGACTGATGGTGGACCCTTCGAGCACGATCGAATTTTCGATCTCGCAGTGCTCGACCGTGCAGCGGTTGCCGATCGAGGTGTACGGTCCGACGTACGCGTTGTGAATCGATGCTCCCGCGCCGATGATCGCCGGGCCGCGGACGACGGAGTCGACGATCGTCGCCCCCTCCTCCATCACCACCTTCCCCTCGATGCTGGAATTCTCGTCGAACGTTCCGTGGATCAGCCTTTCGCGTGCGTCGAGCACCGTCCGGTTCGCCTCGAGCATATCCTCGATTTTTCCGGTGTCCTTCCACCATCCCTTCACGATGTGGGGATGCACGGTGAAGCCGTTGTCGATCAGCCATTGGATCGCATCGGTGATCTCGAGCTCATTGCGACCGGAAGGTCGGATCGATTTCACCGCCTGAAAGATGGTCTGGTCGAACATGTAGACCCCGACCAGAGCGAGATCCGACTTCGGCTGCTTCGGCTTTTCCGTGAGGCGCAGCACCCGGCCGTCCTCGGTCAGTTCGGCGACGCCGAACTGTGTCGGATCGGGAACGCGAGTCAGGAGAATCTCACTGTTGCAGTCGAGCTGGCGGTACTCCTCGACCAGCGGTGTGATTCCGTGTTGCAGGAGGTTGTCACCGAGGTACATCACGAAAGGGGAGGATCCCATGAAATCTTCGGTGATCATCACCGCATGGGCGAGTCCACGCGGTGCGTCCTGTTCGATGTACTGGATCTTCGCCCCGAAACTCGATCCGTCGCCGATCGCGTCGCGAATCTCGCCGCCCGTCTCGGGAGAGATGATGATCGCGATCTCTTCGATTCCGGCGTGGACGATGGCTTCGATGCCGTAGTGGAGGACGGGTTTGTTGGCTACGGGGATGAGCTGTTTCGCGGACGTGTAGGTCAGCGGTCGCATCCGGGTACCTTTTCCTCCGGAGAGGATCAGGCCTTTCATCCCGGCGTTCTCACGATCGATGAATTTTGGCGGCATTGGATGACCTTGCGTCAGTTGATCGATCCTCGCAGGTCGACGAATGTTCCGACGTTCTTGAGGTTGATCGAGATCTGGTAATCGCGGTTGCGGTCGGGGGAGGCGAAACCGCGGGTTGCGAGGAAGTCCCGGTATTCGAACGAGATGTTATAGCACGACGAGAACCAGCCGGCGATGTAGCGCTGCTCGAGAAATTGACCGGTGTTCGCATCGAAGTTCAACCAGATGTCGCCACGAATCCGATCGCGCCAGAGCGGCGCTCCGGCGTTGAAACGGAACTGGCTCGATTCGCCGCCGACCGCTCCGGGAGCGCGGAACGCAGAAAACCAGGTGAAATTGAGATAGGAATTCGATTTCGGTTCGACGAAACGTCCGGAGAGGCTCGCCTGGTCGATCTGGTGCGAGACGTTGCCGAACGAGGCGTTCGCGTCGAGGCTGACCGTCTGGTACGGATTCACGTGGGCGGTGAGCGTGAGCGGCGTGAACTTCGATGCGTTCGGGGTGCCGTTCGAAAAAGAGTCGAACGGTTTGGAGAGCGAGACCGTCTGGCGGAGAGAGAGCGACAGGATCTCGCGAGCCGATGAATTATCCTTCTCCCCCTTTGCGATCACTCGTTGAGTGAGCGAGTACTCGACCGAATCGCGCACGATCGGGAGGAGAGGAGTGTCGACGGTGTCGAACTGGATCACCCGGTTCTGGTCGTCGACGTTGCTGGTGTAGACGTAACGGATCCGCGGCTCGATCACGTGCTTGAACTTGTCGAAGCCGCCGATCTTCGCGGTGAAGATCTTCGTGAACGAGGGTCCCACCACTTCCACCTGTCCCTGACCGTAGAAGCGTGTCAGAGGCTGGTCGCTGATCGTGCGGACGCCAGTGCCCGAATCGTAGCTCGAGGTGTAGTACGTCTCCCGAACGGAGACCTGCGGCTTGATCGAGAGCCACGGAACCGTTCGGACCTGCATCGAGAGGGTGGGGTAGACGTCCGCCCGGTAGTAATTCGCGCCGAGACTCGAGCGAAGGTGCGAGGCCGACGACTCCATCGAGAAGTAGACGGGGGAGTCGAGAATCCGGGAGGGGTAAGTGCGGAACTCGAGTGCCGGAAGCTGTTCGAAAACCTGGTTGTTTCCGGCGCCCAGGAAATGTTCCCTCCGGTCGGTTCTGACGTTCACCGAATACCGGCCGGTGTTCTTCGTCAGATAGGCGGACGAATAGATGTTCGAGATCGTATTGAGCTGGAAGTCGCGCTCGAAGAAGCGGAAGAATTCGAGGTCGGAGAAGTCCTGAACGTCGATGACCCCGCGGAATCCGAGAGGGAGGTCGTCCTGGGTGTGCTGGTACGAGTACTTCCACTGGGTCCTGTTGTCGAGCGGATCGCGGACGGCGTACCCCATGAAGCGCCCGTTGACCGATTTCGACGGGACGTAGCGGATGGTGGTCCCTGCTCCGTAATATCCCTTGGAGTAGTAATCGGCGTTGATCGTGGCGTCCGCCGAGTCGCCGAACGGCAGAAAGTACGCAGTTCCCACGTAGCTTCCGAAGCGGTTCGAGAATCCGACCTTCGGGATCAGCAGTCCCTGCGAACGGTCCCGTTTCGTCGGCCACACGATGTACGGCGTCCAGAAGACCGGGACCTTCCTGGCCCTGAACGAGATCGACTGCAGGTGCGCGTAGTCGTTGACCGTGACCGTTCCGTGGCTCACGTGAAAGGACCACGACGGGTTGTCGATGTCGCAGGAAGTGAAAACACCATCGGTGAGCCGGTAGGTATCCTGGTCGAGTTTCTCGATCTTCTTCCCGCGCATGTGGATGGAAGGCTCGAAGGAGGCTTTGGCGTCGAAGAGTGTTCCGGTCCGGCTGTCGAGGTTGAATACGATTCTCTCCGCGGAAAGCCTTTGCGGCCCTTCGTCGAGGACGACGTTTCCCTCCGCGGTGACGTCCTTCGTCTTCAGATTCACCGTCACCTTGTCCGCACCGATGACGATGTTCTGGTAGTGGACCTTCACTTCCCCTTCGAGGATGGCGTAGTCACCCTGCACGAACTCCTGACTCCTCGCCGTCCAGCGGACCGGCTCCCCCGGTTTCGCCGATGGGAGAGCCAGCGAGAACTTCCCGCTCTTCGATGGCGCTCCGGGTGGCTTCTGAGCCTGAGTTTGCGCGTTCGCTCGGATGGGGATGAAGATCAGGGCGGCGAGGAAGATCAGCGCTCCGCGTCGGTTCATTCGGCTGCGAATCATCTTTCGGCGACATTGTAGCCGAGCCTCGTCCGATCGTGTTCGGATTGGCTACGGAATCGGGTCCCCGGGGGCGGCAAATCACGCCTTCCGGAATCGCCCCGCTCGTCGCCGGGATCCGCAGGCGAGGCGAATCACTGTCCGGAAGGCGTCAACTCGAAAGGATGCTCCC
Organism: uncultured Acidobacteriota bacterium; assembly: GCA_963741955.1. Classification (GTDB taxonomy): domain Bacteria; phylum Acidobacteriota; class Thermoanaerobaculia; order Gp7-AA8; family Gp7-AA8; genus CAVUKB01. The sequence goes on along the minus strand of CAVUKB010000005.1, from coordinate 1,298,756 downwards.
GGAAGTAACGGCGGGTCTGATCGATGTCCATCCGGATCTGGTTGGTGAGCTCGAGCGCTGAGCGGAACTGTTTCTCGCGACGGAGGAGTCGATGAAAATAGACCCGGATCCTGTCACCGTAGACATTCGAGTCGAAGTCGAGAATGTGGCTCTCGATGGTGGTGGAGAAATTCTCGTAAAGGGTCGGACGGACTCCGATGTTGGTGACGCTCTGGAAGCTCCCGGCGAACGTCTCGAACTGGCAGGTGGTGACGTAGACCGCGGATCCGGGAAACAGCTCGTTCTCCGGTTCGACGTTCACTGTGGGGAACCCGATGCGGCGGCCGAGGCGCATCCCGGTCTCTACGCTCCCGTCGATCGAGTAGGTGCGGCCGAGGGCCAGGGACACGTAGTGCATCGCCCCTTTTTGAATCGCACGCCGGATGAGAGAGCTCGAGACCCGGACTCCACCGATCCGTATGTCGTCGATCCCCTGAACTGCGAAGTGGTGCTGGTGCCCCATCTCCGTGAGGGAATTCAGGTCTCCCTCCCGCCCCGCGCCGAAGCAGAAATCACGGCCGATCCAGACTTCACGCACCCCCAGGCGTTGGACGAGAAACGTCTCTACGAACTCTCGCGCCGTCCAGCGGGAGAACTCGGGAGTGAAGGGAATCACCAGCGTTGCGTCGGCACCGCTCCGGGCGATCAGCTCTTCCTTCTGTGCCAGGGTCATGATCTGCTTCGGCACCCGGTCGGGCGCGACGACGCTGAGAGGATGCGGCTGAAACGTGATCACCACAGCGGGAAGACCCAGGTCTCGCCCCCGTTCGACCACGTCGCGGATGATCGTCTGGTGGCCGATGTGCATCCCGTCGAAGTTGCCGATGGTGGCAACGCACTCGCGCGGGAGGTCCGACTGTTTCAGCGGATCGAGAAACGTCAACATGGGTTCAGGGGTGCTGCCGGTCAGAGGGTCGGCGAAAAGTGGTCAGTCGCTCCGCAATTCCGACCTCGACCGGCGCAGGAGGGGCATTCTACCGCGGATTGGTGATCCGGGCATCCGGCGAACCGGCGAGATGGTGGGACTTCGGTCTGACCGCTTCACTCCAGATGAAGCATCGGAACGGGGAGGGAGATACTGTCGAAGTCGGGAGAGGAATCGCCGATGAAGTCGCAGAAGTGCCCCAGCATGGCGGAGTCCCATTTCCCCGCGGATGCTTCTCGCCGCAGAGTCTCGAGAGCGGCGTGGTGGGTGAGGGGAGCGGGGCGGTAGGCGCGGTCCGAAGTCAGCGCATCGTATGCATCCACGATCGAGAGGAGACGGACGTCGTACGGGATGGTCTCTCCGGAAAGGCCGTCGGGGTAGCCCCGTCCATCGAACCGCTCATGATGGTGCCGGATCAGCTTCAGCACCGAAGAAAGCGTGTGCAGAGGACGGCAGATCTCTTCGCCGATCACCGGGTGATCGATGACTCGCATGAACTCGTCCCGGGTGAGCGGACCTTTCTTGTTCAGCAGGGCTTCGGGCACGGCGATCTTCCCGATGTCGTGAAGCAGTCCGGCGACGTGGATCCGCTCCGCCGTTGCTTCCCCCAGTCCGAGATGGAGAGCAAATGCGTGAGCGAGGTCTCCCACTCGTTGTGAATGGCCGCGGGTGTATCGATCCTTCGCTTCGATCGCGAGGGCCAGTGCGCAGATCACGTTCTGGGTCTGCTCGAGATCCGCGTGAAACTCGCGGATCCTCAGAAGCGAACGGATGCGCGTGGTCAGTTCCAGTCGATTCACCGGATAGCTGAGAAAATCGTCCGCCCCTCCGATGATGGCTCGTTTCCGCAGTTCTGCGTTTCGATGCGCGGTCAGAACGATCACCGGAAGAAATTCGAAAGCCGGATCGGAGCGGATGTTTTGCAGGGTGTCGGTTCCGTCCTGTACCGGCATGACGAGATCGAGGAGGATCAGGTCGATCGGCTCGCGGTGGAGAAGTTCCATCGCCATCCGGCCGTTCTCGGCCTGCACCACTTCGAGGCCTTCTCCGGTGAGCGTGGCGGCGATCAGCTCCCTGTTGTGGCGGCTGTCGTCGACGCAGAGGACGCGCGGATGGCGTTCCGCATGGCGCAGCCGAATCGCTTCGGTACGGTCGGCATGAAGTGGCTCCTCCCGGAGAGCAGCACGGAAGAGATCGAAAAGTTGAGGGTCGAAGCCGCCGCCTTCAGTCTCGCGGCTCAACTCCTCGATCGCACGCTGCTGGCTCGGCATTTCCGGGCCGTGACGGATTTCGTCGAACCGGTTCGCGATCGCGACGATCCGCGCCTCGAGGGGAATCTGTTCGCCGGCAATTCCATCCGGGTAGCCCTGCCCGTCGAAACGTTCATGGTGCCAACGAACCATCGGAATCAGATGCTGGAAGGTCCGCATCGGTTCGAGGATCGAAGCTCCCATTCGGGCGTGTTTCCTGAGCTCCTCTTCCTCCGGTCCGGTCAGGGGGCCATTCTTTGCGAGCACCTCTTCGGGAACGCCGATCTTCCCCAGATCGTGAAGGAGCGCCCCCTTGATGATGATTTCCCGGTCCTCGGATGACATCCCGATCCGTTCACAGATCTGCGCGCAGTAGGAAGCCACGCGATGGACGTGCCCGCCGCTTCGAGGATCTTTGTTCTCCAGCGCAGAGGTCAGGGTGACCAGGATGTTCTCGCTCGAATCGAGCTCTTTTCGGAGGTTCCGGATACGGATCAGCGAACGGATCCGCGTCCGGAGCTCCTCTTTGTTGATCGGCTTGTTGAGAAAGTCGTCGGCTCCGTTCTCCAGCGCGCGGATTTTTTCTTCACTCCCGGTCAATGCGGTGAGCATCACGATCGGGATCCGTCGCCCCTGAGCAGTCGCCTTGATGCGTGAGCACGCATCGTAGCCGTCCATGACCGGCATCATGACGTCGAGGACGATCAGGGAGGGATTGTGCTGGGGGAAAAGTTGAAGCGCTTCCCTCCCGTCGCGGGCCACCACGACTTCGTATCCCCATTGCCAGAGATACTCTTCCAGCAGCTGGAGATTCTGTTCGTTGTCGTCGGCGGCCAGCACCACTTCGCGCTCCGGCGCGATCGCTGGCTCGGGCAGCGCCATCATTCCCCCTGTGACTGAAGCGTGTCCAATTATACTCGACGCTCCCGTGGGAGGCCCGGCCACCCGGCTGAGAGCGTTGGTTTCCGGGGGAATCCTTCTTGTGGGGTCGCCCGTTCTGGAAGCGAAGATCCGAGGGGCGTTTCCGAATAAATCACCGGGACCGTTCTGTTGGATCGTCCGGGAGGATCCCCCAAATCGTTTCGATGAGCACGTACTACGCCGAACACACAGCCGAGCTGCGACAGGCTCTCGGACGAGAGCTTCCGACTGCCGAGCTGCGCCGGCTCCACCGACGCAGCCCCTTGCGCCACGCAGCGGTAGCGGCGGCGCTCTATCTCGTTCTCGCCGCTGCGATGTCGGGGGCGGTGCTCTTCGATCGCTGGTTTTTCTGGCTACCCTGCTCGGTCGTCGCCGGGTTCGCGATCTTCGATTTCACCGTTCTCCTTCACGAAGTCGTGCACCGCACGATTACGGAGTACTCGGGTCGCCGGCTCTACCGGTTCCTCGGGCTTCTCTACGCAATCCCGAGCGGAATCTCGGCGCGTCAGTTCACTCGATGGCATCTCGACCACCACGCGGGACTTGGCTCCGATCTGGATGATCCCAAGCGCCACTACCTGTCGCCGAAGCGAAATGCGCGCTGGCTGAAGCTGCTCTATTTCACCCCCGCCCTCTTCTTCATCTATTTTCGGGCGGCGAAGCGGGAGACCTCGGCGTACTCAACCGAACTGCAGAGAAAGATCGCCCGGGAGCGGACGGTAACGATTCTGCTCCACCTGATTGTCCTCGCGGCGATCGGCTTCTTCGCCGGCTGGTGGATCGCATTCAGGGTCTACCTGGTTCCTTACTTCCTCGTCTTTCCGGTGGCCTTCGCGCTCAACCGTCTCGGGCAGCACTACGACATCGATCCCGCCGATCCGGCGCGCTGGTCGACGCTGATGAAGGCATCGTGGTTCTGGGACGTGGTCTTCCTCTGCTCGAATTACCACCTCGAGCACCACTACTTCCCCTCCGTCCCGCTTTACAACCTCCCGAGACTTCAGCGCCTGCTCTTGCCGTTCTACGCGAAGAGAGGGATCGTCCCGCGTTCGTACGGTTCTCTTCTGTGGAACTACATCGTGATGAACCGTGCGCCGCACACTCGGTGGAGTGGCGAGGCACCGGCGTCGCCGGTCGCGGTCAGCCGATAGCGGATTCCGCGGGAAACAAAAAAACGGGCGCACGCTGGCGCCCGTTTTTCGTTTTCATCCGCCGAGTAAAGGTTCAGGCGATCTGGCCGAGAGACTCCGCCATCCGGTCGAGCCCCGTCCGGGCCTCGTCGGCGGTGAGATTCAGGGCCGGCCTGAAGCGGATGGAGCGATGTCCGGACGCGAGGACCAGCAGCCCGTTCTCCTCCATCGCGTTGATGGCCTTGTCGCGGATCTCGCCGCTCGGCAGATCGAATGCGCACATCAGGCCGCGTCCGCGTACGTTCGAGAGGAGATTCGGGAACTTCCGTCCGAGCTCCTCCAGTCCGCCGAGGAACACCTCGCCGACCTTCGCGGCATTCTCCACCAGCGATTCGTCGTCGATGATCTCGAAGTAACGCTGCGAGCGGACCATGTCGGTCAGATTTCCACCCCAGGTCGAATTGATCCGGGAGGAGATGGTGAAGACGTTCTCGTCGAGATCGAAGATTCTTTCGCTCGCCGCGAAACCGCAGACCTGGGTCTTTTTTCCGAAACAGAACATGTCCGGCTCGACGCCGACATGCTCGAAGGCCCACATTTTCCCGGTCAGACCGACTCCGGACTGGACCTCGTCGAAGATGAGGAGCATCTCGTTCTCGTCGCAGAGCTCTCGCATCTTCCGGAAGAACTCGGGGCGGAAATGGTTGTCTCCTCCTTCGCCCTGGATCGGTTCCATGATGAAGGCGGCGATGTCGTCTTTCCGTTCGGTCAGAAACTTCTTCGCGATCTCCAGCGTTTCGTTCTCACTCTTCTCGGCGGCGGCCAGCGCCTCGTCGTCGAGCGGGAAGTGCAGCTTGGGATTCGGCAGCCGCGGCCAGTCGAATTTCGGGAAATACTGAGTTTTTCGCGGATCGGCGGTGTTCGTGAGTGAAAGGGTGTAGCCGGTTCGGCCGTGGAAAGCTTCGCGGAGATGCATGATCTGCTTCCCGCGTTCTTCCTTGTATCCCTTCTGGAAATTCTTTCGAACCTTCCAGTCGAATGCAGCCTTGACCGCATTCTCGATCCCGAGCGCTCCTCCCTCGACGAAGAACAGGTGCTTGTTGAAGCCGGGAGGGATGGCGATGCGGGCGAAAGTCTCGACGAACTCCGCCATCTGTGTGGTGTAGATGTCCGAATTCGCCGGCTTGTTGAGGGCCACGTCGACGATCCGCTCGCGGAACTCGGGCGTATCGAGTTTCGGATGGTTGTAGCCGATCGGACATGACGCGAAGTTCGAAAAGAAATCGAGCAGAGGTCTTCCGCGCTTCGCGTCGAAGACCCAGGAGCCTTTCGATTTCCGCAGGTCCATCACCAGGTCGTAGCCGTCGGCGAGCATGTGCCGCGACAGCACGGAATGGACTTCTGCCGGTTGAACGTGGACCCTCCGGTCCGTGATCGTGGAAACAGGCATGAAAACACCTCGGATTCAGTGGGTTTTGGGACTGGTCAGTGGTCGTGGAGCCGCGCGTCCCGAAGGGCAGATCGCTGATGTCGGTCGTGCGCTTGGCTCACCCGGGAACGGGATTATATCGTTCGGGAAGGCGGAGCGATAGAGGGCCGGAAGAGTTCGCAGTTCGGGAGCGATTCTTCCTTTTGCCATGGCCCGCGGTGCCGCTGATAGACTACCGGCCGAATTCGATAAGGAGACTCTCATGAAGGAAATCGTCATTCTAAGCGGGGCACGCACCCCGATCGGTTCATTCCTCGGATCCCTCTCGTCGATGTCTGCGCCGCAGCTGGGAGCGGTCGCCATCCGCTGCGCGATGCAGATGGCGGGAGTGGAGCCCGGCTCGATCCAGAACGTCATGATGGGCAACGTCCTGCAGGGGGGCGTCGGGCAGGCCCCGGCGCGACAGGCCGCAATCGCAGCCGGCATTCCGGTCTCGGCCGGTGCCGTCACCATCAACAAGGTCTGCGGCTCGGGCCTCAAGTCGGTCATGTTCGCCGTCAACGACATTCGATGCGACGAGTACGACGTGGCTGCTGTCGGCGGGATGGAGTCGATGTCCAACGCTCCCTACATCCTTCCGAAGGCCCGGAGCGGATACCGGATGGGGAACGACAAGGTGGTCGACCTGATGATCCATGACGGCCTGTGGGATCCGTACGGCGACAAACACATGGGTAACTGCGCCGAGACGTGCGTCGGCGAGTACGGCTTCACGCGCGAGGAACAGGATCAGTTCTCTCTCGAGTCGTACGAACGGGCCCAGGCCTCGGTGCGGCAGGGAAAATTCAAGAAGGAGATCGCGGTCGTCGAGATGGAGACCCGCAAGGGAAAGAGCGTCGTCGTCGACGACGAGGAACCATTCAGCGCTCCTCTCGACAAGATGGGAAAGCTGCGTCCGGCGTTCCAGAAGGACGGTTCGGTGACTGCGGCGAATTCGTCGAAGATCAGCGACGGCGCTGCCGCCATGGTCGTCGCATCGGCGGAGTGGGCGAAGGGAAAAGGCCTCCAGCCACTGGCCCGGATCGTCGCCCAGTCGACGCATTCCCAGGAGCCCGAGTGGTTCACCACGGCTCCCGGAAAAGCGATCGAGCTCGTGCTGAAGAAGGCGGGGCTTTCGGCAGGTGACATCGATCTGTTCGAGATCAACGAGGCTTTCGCCGCGGTGGCGCTTGCCGCCATGCGCGACGTGAACATCCCTCGTGAGAAACTGAACGTGAACGGAGGCGCGGTTGCACTGGGGCATCCGATCGGTGCGAGCGGCGCCCGGATCCTGGTCACCCTCCTTCATGCGCTCCAGGAGCGCGGCCTCTCGCGCGGTCTCGCGTCGATCTGCAACGGTGGCGGCGAAGCCACCGCGATGATCGTCGAGATGCTCTGAGCCGCGGATTCGATCCCCGAGAGGGGAGGGACACCAACGGGTCCCTCCCCTCTCGTCGGTGATTCGATGATGGCAGTCCCGGCTCGCAGGTATCGGGAGCATCTCGGCCGCTGTCAATCGCTTCGCGACTTCTGATAGGCTCTCGCTTCCACCATTCGAAGAGCCGGAGGAGAAGGTGATCGACAAGGTAGTCTCTGGAGCCGACGAAGCAGTCAGTGACATCCCCGATGGCGCGACATTGATCGTCGGTGGGTTCGGACTCTGCGGAATCCCGGAAAATCTGATCGCGGCGCTGGTCAGACGAGGAGTGAAGGATCTGACCTGCGTCTCCAACAACGCGGGCGTCGATGACTGGGGACTCGGACTGCTGCTGCAGACCCGGCAGATCCGCAAGATGGTCTCCTCCTATGTCGGTGAGAACGCCGAGTTCGAGCGGCAGTATCTGGCTGGTGAACTGGAGGTGGAGTTCGCGCCACAGGGCACGCTCGCCGAACGTATGCGTGCCGGTGGCGCAGGAATCCCTGCGTTTTTCACTCCGGCGGGCTACGGTACGATCGTCGCCGAAGGAAAAGAGACCCGGGAGTTCGACGGGAAGAACTACGTGATGGAACGAGGCATCGTCGGCGACTTCTCCTTGGTCGCAGCGTGGAAGGGTGATCGCTTCGGAAACCTCGTCTTCCACAAGACCGCTCGCAACTTCAATCCGATGGCCGCGACGGCAGGAAAGATCTGCATCGCAGAAGTCGAGGAGCTCGTCGAGCCGGGCGAGCTCGATCCCGATGCGATTCACACCCCGGGGATCTTCGTCCACCGGCTGGTCGTCGCTCCTCGGGAGAAGAGGATCGAGCAGCGAACCGTCCGCAAGAGCTGAGCTGATCACACTCTCCTCGACGAGAGGTTTTGAGGATCGAAAGATGCCATTGACTCGAGAACAGATCGTCAAGCGTGCTGCCCGCGAACTGAAAGACGGTGATTACGTGAACCTCGGCATCGGAATGCCGACGCTGGTGGCGAACAACATACCCCCGGGTGTCGAGGTGATCCTGCAATCGGAGAACGGAATCCTCGGACTCGGCCCGTTTCCCCGCGAAGACGAGGTCGATGCGGACCTGATCAACGCCGGCAAACAGACCGTGACCGTTCTTCCCGGGGCCGCATTCTTTTCCTCTGCCGACTCCTTCGCCATGATCCGCGGCGGGAAGATCGACATCTCCATTCTCGGAGCGATGCAGGTCTCCGAGGGGGGCGACATTGCGAACTGGATGGTGCCGGGAGCAATGGTCAAGGGGATGGGCGGCGCGATGGATCTGGTCACGTCGGCCAAGCGCCTGATCGTCACCATGGAACACGTGACGAAAAAGGGAGATCGGAAGATTCTCAAACACTGCAACCTTCCGCTCACCGGCGTCCGCTGCGTGAACCGCATCATTACGGACTATTGCGTACTCGACGTGACCGGGGAAGGTCTGGAGCTGATCGAGCTGGCTCCGGGAGTCACCGCCGCACAGGTTCAGGAGCTGACCGAGCCGCACATCATCGTTCGAGGCGAGGTCCCCGAACTCGCATTCTGACAAGCGCATGGACGATGTTCGCGACTGAAAAGCTGCCGGACTCGGGTTTCCCTCGACGCTCGACCATGCGGCGGACCATTCTGATCATCGCCCTCCTGGCGGTCATTGCCGGCGATTTTGATCTCTTCTACCTGCAGCCTCTTTTCCGTGACCGTCGTCCTTTCGCGGCGATGCTCACCGCCCTTCCATTCCGCCGGATGCCGGGCTTCGTTTCGTTCATGGCGTCGGTTCGCACCCGGACACGAGAGACGGACCGGATCGCGATCGCGCCGACCGCACCCCGGTGGGAGTCGGGGTACGACTACGTCATCTGGCGAGCGAACTATCTGCTGGCTCCCCGTCAGCTCGTACCGCTTCTCGACTATCGGAACGAGCTCGCGTGGTCGAATCTCAAGTATGCGGACTATCTGATCACCTGGAGACGGCGGCCGCCGCCGGGATTCGTTGCCGTGACGAGCCTCGAAGATTGGACGCTCTGGAGATGGGGCGAATGACCGCTGCTCTGATCGCGGTCGCCGTACTCCTGCTGGTCGGCTTCCCGGCGGCCGTACTCTCCAATCGAGAAGTGGGTCCAGGGTCGGGGCTTGCGCTCGGTCTTCTTTTCGGGATCGGAATCGTTTCGAACGAGTTCTTCATCCTCTCTGCGGTCGGCGTCCCGTGGTTTCCGCTCGCGTTCCCGCTCCTGCTCGGCTCGACGATCCTTCTCTCGTGGTTCTTCATGGTGCAGCGGGGATCGCTTCCTTCGTTTCGAACTCCGTTGTTCCGACCTTTCTCTCTGCTCGCGGTCGTGGTCTGGCTGGCGATCGGCGCAGTGCTGGCCGGTTACGCTCTCTTTGCGACCATGGCGCGGCCATGGGAGGCCGACTTCATCGGCATCTGGGGGCTGAAGGGAAAGATTTTCTGGCTGCACGGCGGGATCGACTGGGGATTTCTCGCGAATCCATGGAACCAGTTCTGTCACCCCGATTACCCATTGCTCCTTCCCCTCACGTTCGACTTCATCTCCGCTTTTGCGGGTGAATGGAATGGGCGCTTCGCAGGGATTCTCTATCCTTTCCTCTCACTCGCGTGTGCTTTACTGCTCGCGCACCTCTTCCGGGACGAGTTGAAGTCGCCCGCACGAACCGCGATCGCCGTATTGGCTCTGCTCGGAGTCGTGATCACTCCTTGGATCGGGATCGCAGACGGTCCGCTGGTCGTTTTCGGAGGGCTGGCTCTTCTTTTCATGCGGCGGGGTCTCCAGAGCGCCTCGTCGAACGGATCGATGCTGACCGGGGTGGTCCTGCTCGGACTGGCGGCGCAGATCAAGAACGAGGGGCTTACGCTGGTCGTCGCGGCGATCCTCGCGATGCTCATGGTCACGCGCAATCTGCGTTCGCTTCTCGCCATGTGGCCCGCCGTGGCTCTTGCGGTTCCGTGGCAGATCGTCCGGGCACTCCTCGACCTACAGAGTGATCTTTGGAGCGGCCCCACACTTGCGCATATCCAGGCTCACCTTCTCCATCCGACTGCTTTTCTCGACGCGATAGCCCATCTTCCGATTGGTCGACCGCTTTTCTGGGGAGGGCTGATCGTGGGGTTCGCAGTGATCGCCAGGAGGATCTTCACCCGCGAGCGATTCGTGCTTTCGGCTCTCGCGTTCCAGTTCTGCTTCTACATTCTCGCGTATCTTGCGACGCCGCACTCGATCGTCTGGCAGGTCAGATGGTCGTGGGACCGCGTGGTGGGTCAGCTGGCGATGCCACTCGCGGCGGTGATCGTTCTCTGGATGCTGCGGGAGATCGGGGAGACCAGGCAGGAGCCTCTACCCGAGAAGGCGGGTCAAGCCGGATCCTGAGAGCGGCGAGGACTCTTCCACATGTCCACGAACAGCAGCGCGATACCGACGCAGATCGCCGAGTCGGCGATGTTGAAAGCGGGCCAGTGATGCGGGGTCGTTCCGAGCTTCACGTAGAAGTCGAGAAAGTCCACCACGTACCCGAAGCGGAAGCGGTCGAGAAGGTTTCCGATCGCTCCCCCGAGGATCAGGTGCAGCCCGATCTGGAGCACCCGATCCGAGAGTGCGGTACGGAACGAGTAGAACATCACCAGGAAGAAAACGGCCAGAGCTCCGATCCCCAGCAGGAGAGGAATCAGTGGCGAGGCGCTGTTGGCTCCGATTCCGAACGCGGCGCCGTCGTTGTGGACGTGGACCAGCTGAAACAGACCCGGAATCACCGAGACCGCCTCCTGGAGCGCGAGGTGATCGAGCACGAGCGCCTTGGTCACGAGATCGAGCACGATCACCGCGGCTGAGATCAGGAGATACGGAAGTCGTTTCATGGAAGGCCCGAGGTCAGACGGCGCTGGTCTGCCGGCGTTCGGAGATCAACTGGTCGAGCTCGGCGCGCAGGCGGCCCAGAATCTCTTCATACGTGAACTGGCCGATGGTTTCCGAGCCCCGTTTGAGATTGACGAATCGCGGGGCGCACCACATTCCGAGGTCCGCATCATCGGTTTCGCCGGGTCCGTTCACGCGACACCCCATCACCGCAATAGTGATGTCGTACTCGC
>CAVUKB010000005.1:0-1282500 GCA_963741955.1 uncultured Acidobacteriota bacterium | reverse complement strand
ATCTTTAGGGATAGCCTTGCGTCGACCACTCTGGTGGTAGAGCACTGGATGGACTAGGGGCCTTACCGGGTTACTGAATCCAACCAAACTTCGAATGCCAGAGATGCAATGCGCAGGAGTCAGACGGCGGGGGATAAGCTTCGTCGTCGAGAGGGGAACAACCCAGACCGCCAGCTAAGGTCCCCAAATTCACGCTAAGTGGAAAAGGATGTGGAGACGCCCAGACAGCCAGGAGGTTGGCTTAGAAGCAGCCATCCTTTAAAGAAAGCGTAATAGCTCACTGGTCAAGCGGCTCCGTGCCGACAATGTAACGGGGCTCAAGCGTGATACCGAAGCTGCGGGTCTGACGGATCTTCGGATTCGTCAGGCGGTAGGAGAGCATTCCCAAGGGATTGAAGTCGGACCGTAAGGACCGGTGGACCGTTGGGAAGAGACTCTGCCGGCACAAGTAGCGATAAAGTGTGTGAGAATCACACTCGCCGTAAGTCTAAGGTTTCCTGAGGAAGGTTCGTCCTCTCAGGGTTAGTCGGTCCCTAAGGCGAGGCCGAAAGGCGTAGTCGATGGGAAACAGGTCAACATTCCTGTACCAGTGTGCACTCGTTTGTACGATGGGGTGACGCAGGAGGATAGGTGGGCCCGCGATCGGAAGTGCGGGTTGAAGCGTGTAGGGAGCTCTGGCAGGCAAATCCACCGGAGCAATCCCAAGGCGTGATCTCGAGGCCGTCAGGCCGTAAAGTCACTAATTCCATGCTGCCAAGAAAAACCTCTAAGGAGAGTGCAGGCTGACCGTACCGCAAACCGACACAGGTAGACGGGAAGAGTATTCCAAGGCGCGTGAGTGATCCCTCGTGAAGGAACTCGGCAAATTAGCACCGTAACCTCGGAAGAAGGTGTGCCCAACGATGTGAAGGAGTTCGCCTCCTGAGCACCGGTGGGTCGCAGTGAAAAGCCCCAAGCGACTGTTTACTAAAAACACAGGGCTCTGCTAAGTCGAAAACGACGTATAGGGTCTGACGCCTGCCCGGTGCCGGAAGGTTAAGAGGAGGAGTTAGCCGCAAGGCGAAGCTCTGAATTGAAGCCCCGGTAAACGGCGGCCGTAACTATAACGGTCCTAAGGTAGCGAAATTCCTTGTCGGGTAAGTTCCGACCTGCACGAATGGCGTAACGATTTGGGGACTGTCTCCACGAGGGGCTCAGCGAATCTGTAGCGCTGGTGAAGATGCCAGCTACCCGCAACTAGACGGAAAGACCCTGTGCACCTTTACTACACCCTGGCAGTGAACTCTGGTGCGGTATGTGTAGGATAGGTGGGAGCCAGTGAAGCCGGACCGCTAGGTTCGGTGGAGGCGCCGGTGAAATACCACCCTTATCGTACCGGAGTTCTAACCGAGGTCCGTGATCCGGATCCGGGACATTGCCAGGCGGGTAGTTTGACTGGGGCGGTCGCCTCCCAAAGTGTAACGGAGGCTCGCGAAGGTTCCCTCAGGCTGATTGGAAACCAGCCGTCGAGTGCAAAGGCAGAAGGGAGCTTAACTGCAAGACCCACAAGTCGAGCAGATGCGAAAGCAGGCCTTAGTGATCCGGTGGTTCTGTATGGAAGGGCCATCGCTCAAAGGATAAAAGGTACGCCGGGGATAACAGGCTGATCCTGACCAAGAGTTCACATCGACGTCAGGGTTTGGCACCTCGATGTCGGCTCATCGCATCCTGGGGCTGGAGCAGGTCCCAAGGGTTCGGCTGTTCGCCGATTAAAGCGGTACGTGAGCTGGGTTTAGAACGTCGCGAGACAGTTCGGTCCCTATCTGTTGTGGGCGCAGGAGATTTGAATGGAGGTATCCCTAGTACGAGAGGACCGGGATGCACTGACCTCTAGTGTACCAGTTGTCGCGCCAGCGGCATCGCTGGGTAGCTAAGTCGGGAAAGGATAACCGCTGAAAGCATATAAGCGGGAAGCCCACCATGAGATGAGATCTCCCTGAAGACCCGTGGTAGATGACCACGTTGATAGGCGAGAGGTGTAAGGGCTGTGAGGCCTTCAGCTGACTCGTACTAATCGGTCGTTCGACTTGACCATAAAGCCTTGAATTGATGCGATCTGAACCATTGCGCTTCGACGCTGCATCCCGTATTCGATTGCCGGAATCCGATTCAAAGTTTCCGGTGACTTTACCGAGAGGGTTCCACCCGTTCCCATTCCGAACACGGTAGTTAAGCCTCTCAGGGCCGATGATACTGCGCGGGCAACTGCGTGGGAAAGTAGGACGTCGCCGGGATTTATGAAGCGCCCGCGGAGTAATCCGCGGGCCTTCTTCTTTTCCGGGCAGCATCTTCGTTGCCGTACCTTCTCACTCCACGCGCCCCCCTCTGCGGGTACCTTATGCCGCCACCGAGGTATAGTGCCGTGAACGTACCTCAGTTTCTCATCCCTCCGCTTTCTGAGGCGCACGATTCAAAGTTGCGCTCCACGTGGAATCGGCTGGTCGAACGCGGCCAATTCATCGGCGGCGGCGAGGTCGAGTCCTTCGAGACGGAGTTCGCATCCTTCATCGGTTCCGCCCATTGCGCGGGAGTTGCAAACGGAACCGATGCCATCACGCTCTCGCTTCGCGCGTTGGGTGCCGGTCCTCGCGCCGAGATCGTGATCCCGGCCATGACCTTCTTCGCGACCGTGGAGGCGGTTCTCCACTCCGGCGCGACCCCGGTCTTCGCGGACGTCGCTCCTGACTCCTTGACGATCTCGCCGGAGGAAGTCGCGAAATGCGTCGGCGAGCGAACGGTGGGAGTGGTCGGAGTTCATCTCTATGGCCACCCTTTCGACCTCGATGCGATCGGTACCTTCTGTGAGTCGCGCGGTCTCTGGTATCTGGAAGACGCCGCCCAGGCCCAGGGAGCGAAATGGAACGGAACGCGGGTGGGATCGTTCGGCGTGGCTGCAGGATGGAGCTTTTACCCATCGAAGAATCTCGGATGCTTCGGGGATGGTGGCGCGGTCACGTCCGATAGCCCCGGGTTGATCTCGGAGATCAGGCACTTCGGGAATCATGGGCAGAGCGGACGGTCGTGGCACGACCGGTGGGGCTGCAACAGCCGGCTCGATGCCTTGCAGGCCGCCGTGCTGAGGGTCCGGCTTCTGGAACTGGATGCTCAGAACGAACGGCGGAGGGTGATCGCAGGCCGATACCGGCGAGGCCTCGCGGAATGCCGCCAGATCCGCATGCTGGAAGAGGATTCCCGCGCCGAACCGGTGTATCACCAGTTTGTCATTCTCACCTCCGAACGGTCTCGCCTTGCGGAGTTTCTCGCGAAAAGTGAAATCGCAACGGCTGTGCATTACCCCCACCCGGTACACGCCCAACCGATCCTCGATAAGCCGCTGCCGCTCGACGCATGCCCGGTCGCCAAATCCGCAGCCGAACAGCTCCTTTCTCTGCCGATGTTTCCAACCCTCGCGGACGATCAGGTAGACTACGTATGTGAGCAGATCCGGCGATTTTTTGGAGTCCCTTGCTGATCCCTTCCGGGGATCGTGGACCGCTGCATGAACGGGATTCTTTCGCCAGTCCGGATCGCGGTGATCGGTTGCGGGTATTGGGGGCCGAACCTGATCCGCAATTTCAGCTTCGCGCAGGAGTTCAGTCTCGTGGCCGCCTGCGACCTCGATTCTGAACGACTGGACTTCGTGAAGCGGCAGTTTTCGATCGAGAAAGTCACCACTGATGCTCGTGCGATCATCGAAGACCCTTCGATAGAGGCCGTCGCGATCTCGACGCCGGTGTCAACCCACGCTGCTCTCGCGCGTGATGCGCTCCTCAGCGGTAAACACGTGCTCGTGGAGAAGCCTCTCGCCAATTCCGCCAGGGAGTGTGAAGAACTGGCCCGGATCGCCGAGCGGACGGGCCGAGTGCTGCTCGTAGACCACACGTTCCTCTACACGGGTACGGTCGAGAAGATCCGTGACTTGATCGATCGCGGCGAGCTGGGTCGTCTCTATTACTTCGACTCCGTGCGTGTGAATCTCGGCCTCTTCCAGCACGATTGCAACGTCCTCTGGGACCTTGCCCCCCACGATCTATCCATCATGCTGTACCTGATCGAGGAGCGACCATTCGAGATCATCGCGGTTGGGGCTACACCCGTCGATCCCACATCCCACTCGTACGAAAGCGTTGCGTATCTGATGGCTCGTTTCCGGTCGGGTCTGATCGCGCACGTTCACGTCAACTGGCTGGCTCCCGTCAAGATCAGGCTCACCATGATCGGAGGCAGTCGCAAGATGGTGGTGTGGGATGACGTGGAGCCGGATACGAAGTTGAGAATCTACGATCGAGGGGTGGATGCCGCCCCGACAGCCGAAGCAATCTATCGAACGCTGGTCCAGTACCGCACTGGCGATATGTATGCTCCGAAGATAGAAAAGGCCGAAGCTCTCCGGAAGGAATGCCTCCATTTCGCTGACTGCATTCGCAACGATGCGACGCCGCGGTCCGATGCGAAGTTCGGCCGAGATGTCGTCGTGATCCTGGAGGCCGCTCAGAAGAGCCTTCAGCGTGGAGGTGCAGTCGTTCGCCTCCATTTTGCGGAGGACCACGAATGACCAGAAGTGCTTTCGACTTTATCTCTCATCCAGAAATTCCGGAGAAACCTCGCACCAGGGCCTTGACGTCGATTCTGGACAAAGGGCTCGGCGTGGGACAGGTCGAGGACCTGGTCGCATCGGCAGGGAACTGGATCGACGTGGTCAAGCTCGGATGGGGAACCTCGAGAATGTTCCCTCGGCCAATCCTGGAAAGGAAGATCCAGGCCTATGCCGCCGCTGGCGTCTGCGCCTGTACGGGGGGCACTTTGCTCGAGGTCGCTCACGCTCAGGGTAAAGAGAATCAGTTACTCGCCGAAGCTGGCGCGCTCGGGTTTCACCTGGTCGAAGTTTCGAACGGCGTCCACCCGATGGCGGAATCCGAAAAACTCAGGCTGATTGAACGTGCGAGGGAGGCGGGCTTCAGGGTGTGGAGTGAGGTCGGCAAGAAAGATCCCCAAGAGGACGCTCGGCTGACACTGGGTGAACGAGTTCGAGCGATACAGGCCGAACTGGAGGCTGGCTCGGAGAAGGTGATTCTGGAGGCCCGAGAATCGGGTACCGTCGGCATCTACGACGAGAATGGAAAGCCGCTGACGGAGCTCCTGCACCGGCTCACCGAGAAGTTCGGTACCGAAAGTCTGATTTTCGAGGCACCCCGCAAGAGTCAGCAGGTATGGTTGATCCAGACTTTCGGAACCGACGTCAATCTCGCGAACATCGCACCCGAGGATGCCATTTCGGTTGGTACGTTGCGGTTCGGGCTGCGAGGGGACACGTTCGCAGACATCCATCTCAAGGGCGCTCACGTGTACGTGGAGGTCGGCGTCACCGGTGCTGTGGAAGCGCGAAGGCGCGGAGGTGTCGTCGTGGTGGTCGACGCGTTGAGGGCGAGCGCGACGATCATCACCGCGCTGGCCATGGGGATGAAATCCGTTAGGCCGGTCGCGACGGTCGAAGAGTGTGTGGGCGATGTGACAGCGGGCGAGCGTGGCGGCTTCAAACTGCCGAACGTCGACCACGGCAACAGCCCGACCGAGTTGCTCAACCAGAACTATCGTGGCCGGGAGCTGACGCTCACGACCACGAACTGCATCGAGTGCGTCTTGACCGCTGCCGGGCCGAATTCTGTGATCTTGATCGGATCGAGCCTCAATGCCTCGGCAGTGGCGCGAGAGGCGCATCGTCTGGCCCTGGAATCCAATCTGCCGCTGACGCTCCTGCTCGCGGGGAGAGGAAACCGCGAGGCGATCGAGGATTCGCTGGCCGCCGGACAAATCTTCCATTCGATGCCCGAGGCGCGTCTGCACGGAGAACCATTGCCGACCGCAGCCGGCCTCGAACCTGCCTTTTTCGGAGGGGATTCCGGCCGGAATCTCGTGGCACTCGGGTACGCTGATGACGTGAGATTCTGTGCGCAAGCCGACCTGTATTCAGTCGTGCCGATCTTGCGGAACGGGATTTTCGTACCACTGGAGATGAATTCATGACCTCGGTTCTGGTAACGGGGATTGGTGGAAGCATCGGAATCGATGTCGCGCGCAGCCTTCGACGGGACGCCTCGGTCAGAATCATCGGTGGCGATGGCAACGAGTGGGGCCGGAGAATCGCGGCCGGGCTGTGCGACGAAGTCGTCGCCCTGCCGAGGGCCGATCACGATGCCTCGGGTTTCGTCTCGGAGATAGAACGAGTCATCGCGGAACGTTCGATCGACTTCGTCTTCATCAACCCGGACCCGGAACTGGAAGGCGTTGCGGCGACCAGCTACCGCCCGAGTACGAGCCACGCCCTGCCTCCTCCTCCGGTGATCGAGGTCTGTCTCGACAAGTCGAAAACCGTGTCGGCCGCGAAGGGATCGAGCGCATTTCCCAGGACGATCCCCATCGCGGACGATCAGGATGTGGTGAAGGGATTCGAGCAGCTCGGGTCTCCGCTCTGGCTGCGGGCCAGGGTCGGACCGGGGGGCCGCGGGAGTATCTCGGTAGCATCTGCTGACGAGGCACTGTCGTGGATTCGATATTGGCAGAGTCGAGGTCGGGCCGATCGCTGGATGATGCAGGAGTATCTGCCGGGCAGGAACTTCAATTGGACCGGCGTCTACGCCGACGGCAAACTGATGATCTCGGTGGCGATGGAACGCCTGCGCTATTTCCTGGCGGAGCCGGCGGTAAGCGGAATCTCGGGTCAGGTTGCGTTTTGCGCCACGGTACAGCCAGAGAGATTCCTGCAGATGGCGACCGACGTCGTACTCATGGTCGACCCGAACCCGTCGGGGTTCTACAGTGTGGACATACGTGAGGATGCAGCGGGGGAGCCGAAGGTGACGGAAATCAATCCCAGACTCGCGGGTCGCCCGTGGCTCTATACGAATGCGGGGGTGAATCTGCCACTATTCGTCGTCCGTCGCGCGCTGCGGATGGAACCTGGCGATGCGGTGTCCCCGAAAGGTCTGGCAGTCGGCCTCCATGAATATCGACAGCTGGACGTCGAGCCGGTTTTTGGAGTTCCGTCTCAATGAACTCTGAGCTTGAACGCATCGCCGCGCATCACGACCAGACGCAGGGATTCACGCCACGATTGATCGAATGCCGTGCGAATACGCTCGAGTCGGTGCTGAGCCCTGGCAGGATTCTCGATCTGGGCTGTGCCGACGGTCTTCTGACGTGGCACCTGGCGCAGTACCATAGCCATGTTCTCGCGCTCGATGCGAGCGCCTTGCGCGTCGAGCGGACTCGAGCCCGGGTATCCGAACTCGGTAACGTCGACGTAGTGCAATCGAAGTTCGAGGAGTTCGATCCTGGGGACGACAGGTTCGACGCGATCGTCATGTCGTGCATACTGGAGCACGTGAGCGATCCTCCGGCGCTCCTGCGCCATGTCGTGCGGTGGTTGTCGGATGGTGGAAAGATCGTAGCAATCGTTCCGAACGCTCGCTCTCTTCATCGGCGAGCGGGTGTTCGAATGGGGATGCTGGCCGACCTCGCTGCCGCCGGACACACCGATCATGAGCTCGGACATCACGAGATGTACACGCTGGAGATTCTTGCTTCTCATTTTCGTGAGGCCGGTCTCGTCGTGGTCGAAACGGGAGGGCACCTGATCAAACCGCTCCCGAACGATCAGATGTGCTCACTCGATCCGAAGTTGCTCTCCGCGTTCGAGGCCATCGGTCATGAATTGCCCGACTTATCCGCCGAGATTTTCGCCGTCGGGAGTGCGTCATAGTCTTCGTTCTGGCGCCACCGGCTGATTTCACGAAACGACGCGCTCCCTCCGAAGATACTGAGCACGATCAGGTTTGAACTCTGCAGAACGAGCGAAGTAGCGACTGCCTGAGCCGTCGTTGCTCCCAAGGGAGTGAGGAGAAATACGGCCAGGGCCTGGTGCGTCCCGAGTTGAGCCGGAGCCGATGGAATCGTCAATCCCAGTGCAAACAGGAGCATGATGAAGATGGATTGCAGATATCCGATTCCCGCGTCGGTCGTCCTCGTTGCAAAGTAGAGAGCGCTGGAGTCGACCAACCAGATGATCACCGTCCAGAACGTGGCCAGCGCAAGGCCGGAAGGGCTTCTCAGGATCGCCGTCCCTCGGCTCATCGCACGAAGCAGAACCGCCAGACCACGCCCCATGACATTGCTCGGGAGTAGGGCCGCGACGCTTTCATGGAGCGGCTCCAACAACGAGACTAGGACCACGATCCCGAGCAGACCGAACAAGAGGAGAGCGCCCCTCCTCATCGAAGACGGAATCGCCATCCATGGAGAGACCAGACTTGCGAGCAGCACCAGAACCGCGAGATCGATCAACCTTTCGGCGGCGATTGTGCCCAGGACGTCCGGGGTCCGCACTTCCCGATTCTTCCGGCTGACGACTCCGGCCCTGAGGATTTCGCCGAGTCGCATCGGAATCATCATATTCGTGAAATAGCCGATCGTGGTGGCGGAAAAGACGCCACGGAGGGTGCGGTGGAAGCTCGAGCGCAGGATGACTTTCCAGCGATGGTACTTCAAGACGATCAGGAGACTCTTCGCGAGAAGGATCGGAAGCACCCACTGCCAATGAAGCGTCCGCAATGATTCCATCAGCGCTTGGGCGGAGACGGCACGAACGACCACGAATACGGCGGCCCCGGAAATGATCAGGCCGGCCAGGAGTCGAATGAACCGCCGGGGAACTCTCACCGAGAACTTTCGCCTCCATAGAAGGTCTGGAATCGAAACCAGCGCCAGCGCGTGCGAAAGAGATCCGCGAGCGAGGCGAGCACTCGTCGCGGAGTTGCTCCCCTGCCTCTCCCTCCCTTCCGTCTGAGGTGTTTGACGGGTACTTGTAAGTAGTGCGCGCCCCTCCTCTTCCCGACGAGGAGCCGCTCCGCATTCAGAAAAGCCGATCGAGAATAGAGACGAAGTGCCCCAAAGGTGCTTCGTTTCAGAAGCCGGATGCTTCCGACGTCGCGAAACCTGGCGCCGAAACAGAGAAAAACCAGGAGATTGAAAGAGGCGGATACGACGGAACGCCACACGCCATATTGCTTCCGAACCCGGTATCCAAGCACTGCCTCGACGTTTTTCTCGCGCGCAAAACGGAGGAACCGGATGGCCTCGGCACACTCCCATTCTCCGTCCGACCCAATGAAAAAAACCCACTCACCCCGAGCATGCTCGATCATCTGTCGGTTGAAGCGGGAGATACCGTAGTTCGTCTCGTTCGAGATGACCCGCAGTCGAGCGTCGCGATCAAGGAGGAGGGTGAGGACTTCCGTAGTCCGGTCGGTCGATCCGTCGTTGATGACGAGAACCTCTCCCGGCTCCTCGAAAGAGTCGAGCGCGGCAAGCGCCTCGCGGACTGTGCCGGCGATCACAGCTTCCTCGTTGAACACCGGCATCGCGATGGTCAGAATTGGTGAATCCATGCGAAGGAAGGTCGAATTGAATGATCGAAATCGCGAAATGATAACATATGGCGAGCTCTGGCGGCGTGGCGTGCTCGCCGCTGGCGGCGTGGAATCAGGAGTCGGAGCTGCCACGGCCTGGGCCCAGAGTGTATTCCTGGCCGTAATCGTGCTGCTTCGATCCAGGTGATCCGGATCATGTCGGTGACTGCGCAGTCCGACTCATCGGTCGAAAGTCAGCTCACGAATCTTCCCGCCGAAGGGCCGTTCGAATCTTCTTCCAGATTTCGTTTTTACGGTTTCGCTCTGATCGGCTTTGCCATGCTGGTGAGGCTGGTGGTTGCCTGGAGCCGTTACCTGCAGGTGGACGAGATGCAACTGCTCCATCTTGGATGGCTTCGGTCCGCGGGCGAGCGGCCGGGTGTCGACTATTCGTTTCCGCAGTTCAGTCTGCTGATCGATCTGGCCGAGGGAATCTGGAGGATCCTTGGATCGAGTCTCCGAGGAGTGTATTTGTTTCGCTCGATTCAATGGGGCGTCGGTGCAACCGTCATTTTGTTGACCGGAGTCCTCGCGCTGAGGATCGCGGGACGATCCGCGGCCGTGCTCGCGATGATCGCGATCTCCTTCATGACTGATTTCAGTGACCGGGTGATCGAATTTCGGAGTGATTCGGTCCTGATCCTGCTGATGCTCACGGCGATTATTCTGATTCAAACGGATTCGAGGCTCGCACTTCTGCTGTCGGGAGCCATGACCGGACTCGCGTTCACGTTCAACTTCAAAGCGTTCCTGATGATCCCGTTTCTCGGTCTGGCGATCCTTCTGCACGTATGGAGTGGTGAAAGGTGGAGACGATTCTTCGATCACCTTCTTGCCTTCGCGGCAGGTCTAGGACTGGTTCTGCTGTCTTACCTCCTCTACCTGACCGCAAGAGGAGACCTGCAGCTCTTCGCAGAGACGATCGTCCGGAACCTGCAGGTTTCTGCCGCTCCCATCAGCCGCGTCAGTCCGATCGGTTTCTTCGAGACGTCATTCCTGCGGAATTCCGTTTTCTACGCGCTGACGCTGGCAGGAGTTCTCGGAGTGGCTTTCAGACGGTACGGCAGGCGGAGTTACATCCTCGCTGCACCGCTGCTGTTTACGATCGTCTACGTGATTGCCAACCCGACCTTCTTTCCATACAACTTCGTGGACGTAGCCCCCGTTTGGGCGGTCTTCGCGGGCATGGCACTCCAGCGTGCTTTTCAAATTCGGAACTGGGCAGGGTGGTTGCTCGTCGTGCTGGTCGTGGCATTTCCGACGTTTCGGTTCGTCTCGCTCGCTCAGACGAACTCGCTCGCGCCCCAGTTGGAGGCGAACCGGATCGTTATGGCAGTGGTGCCTTCGGATGAGCGGGTCTATGACACGGCGGGCCTGATTCTGTTCCGAAAAGGACCGTATTACTGGCGCCTCCACAGCCTGATGATGCCCCGTTATTGGCAGGGAGAATTTCGGATATCTCAGGAACTTTGGCGCTACCACGTCCGATTGGTCGTGCCCTCGTACAGGACCGGTTGGCTGAGTCGCTCCGATCGCGCCTTCCTGGGCAAGGCCTTTCCGCTCGTATACGGGAAAGTCGGCGTGACTGGATGGATTGTCGCTCCATCCGACTGGCGCGGTGGTCGAGCGGCATTCCCTATCGCCTCGACGGGTATGTATCGAATCTATGGCTCGGGCGCCCCACGTGTGTCGATCGACGGAAAGCAGATGACTTCGCAGGGTTTGTGGCTGGAGAGCGGACGACATGAGATCTCTGTGGAAGGCGGTAATCCCGCCGCGCCGGTTGCGGTGATATGGACTCACAGGATCGACATGTTGAGTGAATTCCCGAGTCCAGAGATGCTTTACTTTCCCTGGACCTTCTGAACGGATCGATGGGACTCGGATCGCCGTCGGACCTCGAAGCCGGTGTCGCCCCCCTCGCTGCACGGCGGGCGACAATTCGGTCCGCGAACCGCCCAGGGGCGGACCGGCTTCGATCGAGAAAGATGGTCTGTGCCTCCTCGCAAATCAAGACGACAGAACGCCGAATGCGCGACGATGATGGTTGGAGGCGGCGTTCACGGCTTGGCGCTCTTCGCCTGGTCTCCGTAAATGAACACGTGCGGCGTTCCGTCCGCGCGGATGTATCCGCGGTACATCCCCTCGGTGTTGAACGGCATCGAGATGTTTCCCTTCGCATCCATCGCGATGACTCCCCCGTCCCCGCCGACCGTGGTGAGGAAATCGATCACCTGCCGCGCGGCCTGGTCGACGCTCAATCCTTTGAGCTCCATCAGGTCGGAGATCCGCGAGGCGACATGCCAGCGGATGAAGTACTCGCCGGTTCCGGTGGACGAGACTCCGCAGGTCCTGTTGTCCGCATACGTTCCGGCGCCGATGATCGGCGAGTCGCCGATGCGGCCGTACATCTTGTTCGTGAGGCCGCCGGTGGAGGTTCCCGCGGCGATGTTCCCGTTCCGATCGACAGCGACCGCGCCGACCGTGCCGAACTCGTGGTCACCGTCTTTCAGCTCGAGCGTGGCCTGCCCGGCTCCCGATCCGCTCTTGTTTTCCTTCTCCTGCCGTTCTTTGATCAGTATGTTCTGAAGCGACTTCCAGCGGCTCTCGGTCCAGAAGTACGACGGGTCGACGATCTCCAGTCCCTGTTCCGTGGCGAACAGCTCGGCTCCCTTCCCGGCGAGCATCACGTGAGGTGACTTCTCCATCACTGCTCGGGCGGCAGAGATGGGATGCTTGATGATCGTGACGTCCGCCACTGCCCCGGCATTCATGCTCTTTCCGTCCATGATCGACGAGTCGAGCTCATTGCGCCCTTCGTGGGTGAATACAGCTCCTTTTCCGGCGTTGAACAAAGGAGAGTCTTCCAGAACCCGGATCGACGCCTCGACCGCGTCGAGGCTGCTGCCTCCCTTCGAAAGCACGGTGTAACCGGTACGGAGTGCTTCTTCGAGCTTTTCCCGATATGCTTTCTCCGCTTCCGGGGTCATGTTCTTTTTGAGGATGGTTCCAGCGCCGCCGTGCATCACCATTGCGATCGGAGCCGGCTCCGCGGCGAACGAAATTCCGCAGAATCCGAGCATTGCCATCAGGAGTGTGGGAACGAATTTCATCGACGAACCTCCTTGCGTACCATGGGGTCGCTCGCGACGAGCGCAGACGAGAGAATATCCGGGATGAGACTCCGAACCTTGCTCGCGCTCGTGGCCGTCGCAATCGCCGCAACATCATACGCCCAGGCTCCGGATCGGGACTGGCGGACCATCGAGACTCCGCATTATCGAATCCACTATCCCGCTCCATGGGAATCGTGGGCCCTGCGCGCGGCCGCGAGGATCGAGTCGATCGCGACGGACGTCGCGGCGGAGGTCGGATTCGAGCCGGGCGAGAGAATCGACGTCCTGGTGATGGATCCGCTCGCCGCTCCGAACGGCTCGGCGTGGCCGTTTCTCACGTTTCCGCGGATCGTCCTCTGGACCACTCCTCCCTCACCGGAGTCGATCATCGGCAACTACACCGACTGGACCGATCTCCTCATCACGCACGAGCAGACTCATCTCGCCCATCTCCTTCGGCCCTCCCGCAGCCCCTGGCGACGCTTTCTCTCCACTCTCCTCCCGGTCGGTCCGCTCGCGCTCGAATCGCCGCGCTGGGTCGACGAAGGGTTCGCGACTCTGATCGAGGGAAAGCTCACGGGCTCCGGCCGGCCGAACGGCGCGTTCCGTGCGGCCGTCTTGCGGAAATGGGCGGAAGAGGGACGGTTGCCGTCATACCAGCAGCTCGACTCGAATTCGAGCTGGCTCGGCATGTCGATGGCGTATCTCGCAGGGTCGGCATACCTCGAATGGCTCGAGCAGCGGAACGGCCCGGAGAGCCTCGACCACCTCTGGAGACGGATGTCGGCCCGGACCGACCGCAGCTTCGATGAAGCGTTCGAAGGGGTCTTCGGCGATTCCCCCGCGAGGCTCTACGATCGCTTTACCGCCGAACTGACCCAGCACGCGATGAACCTCGATGACGCGCTCCGGCCGGCCCTTCGCGACGGAGAGCTCTGGCAGGATCTCTCCTGGACCACGGGCGTCCCCGAGGTTTCGCCGGACGGGAAGGCTCTCCTGACGGTGCTTCGCAGCCGCCGTGGTCCGTCGCGCCTGGTGATCTGGAGCACCGGCCCGAACTCCGAGGCGCTCGAGGAACGCAGCAGAAGAATCGAGAAGCTCCTCCGGCGGGATCCTGAAGATGTGGCCCCGGTGCTTGCGAAGCCCCTTCCACGCAAACCGCTCTACCAGCTCGTGACCGTCGATCGCGAGGAGCCGTTCTCCCCGCGCTGGATGCCGGACGGCCGATCCGTTCTTTTCGTTCGCTTCGAACCCGACGCGGACGGAGTGCTCCATCCCGATCTCTTCCGGTGGACGCCGGAGAGCGGAGAGGTCGATCGCCTCACGGCGCTCGCGGACGTACGCGATCCCGATCCCTCTCGCGATGGGATGTACGCCTTCGCCGTCCGCGACCGGTGGGGTTTCTCGCAGCTCGTCCGGGTCGATCTCCGTAGCGGCGCGGTCTCCGAGCTCACTCCGCCGTCGATCGAGGAGACGTACAGCCGTCCCCGGGTCAGTCCGGACGGACGATCGCTCGCGTTCGTTCGTCATCAGGACCGCGCATGGCATCTGATCGTCCGCGCACTCGACACCGGCTCGGAACGGGATCTCGGCGGCCGCGCAAACGAAACCATTGCCGAGCCGGCGTGGTCGGCCGACGGCTCGCGCATTCTGGCCACCGTCGGCTCGGAGGGGTTGATCAGTATTGCGGCGTTCTCTCTTGCGGGCGGACCACCGATGGTCCTCGTCCGCACCACCGGAGCAGCGTTCGGCCCGGCGCCGGCACCCGATGATTCGTCACTCTATTTTCTCTCGCTCCAGCCGGACGGCTTCGACATCCGGAAGCTGGCGTTGTCGCCCTGGCCTGCCCCGCTTCCACCGGTCAGCGCGCCGGCGAGATTTCCCCCGACGCCGTCGGCGGCTCCGATCGCTGCGGTTCGGCAGCAGGTGGTCGGAGCGGGACATCCGTACGGCATCGGCCGGCAGGAACCGATGTTTCTCACCGGAGGCGACTGGTCGGTCTCGGGGCGTACGATCGAGGCTGGAGTCCGGCTCGGCGACGTCGTGGGCCGGCTCGACACGCTTGTTCTCGGCTCACTCGGGAGTTCCGGCGGGATCACCGGCGGAGGCATCCGCTCGAAATGGCGAGGCTGGAGTGTGCATCCGAGCGTCGCACTGTTCGACATCGAGCAGAGGCCGTCGGAGCAATCTGACGCGACGCGACTGGCACTCGGACTCGATGTCCACAGACGCGGCGCGGCGTTGGGTGCGGAGTGGGGAAGGATCTGGCGGGGCACAGAGCTGACCCTCGAAGGGGGAGTTTCTCTCGAGCGGATCGGAGAACGGCGCTCGGGCGAGACGGCGATGCGTCGCACGCTCTTCGTCCATCCGCAGGTGAGCTGGCGGACGTCCGTCGGGGAGTGGCACCTTTCACAGCGAGGCGCACTGGAGCTCTCCGCCGGGCGCACCGCAGGTGCGGAGTGGCGACTGGGATCGGGGCACTATGCCATCGGAGGCGGGTTCGGATCGTTCGAAGCAGCTCTCGACGTCGACCGGCGTGAGGTTCGCGACGCACAGCACTCGTTCGACCGGCTGGTCCTCGGCGGTACGCGTGGATCGCTGATCCCGGAGGGAGTGGATGCTACGTCCATCCTTCGGCCGGCCCTTCGTCGGGGAACAGTGGTCGGGGATGACTCGTTCGGACAGATCCTCTCGATTCGTGCGGGGCTGCCGGTGACGCTGTTTTACACACGCGATCGGGTCTGGTCCGCGAGCGGTGCGCGCGGACCGTGGCTTTCGACGGCGGGAGTGCGATGGAACCTCCGCTCCGGTCCGGTTCCGTTGCTTCGCCTCCCTTCCTTCGATCTCGGCGCCGGAGTGGCTCGGGTTCTCGACCAGCCTTTCCGGGGGGAGACGAACTGGTGGATCAATCTCCGGTGGCGGCCGTGACAACTTTCGCCCGAGCTCTGCGTATGTGGTGGGTGGAGGTGATTGCATGTGGAAGAAGGTGATTCTGGTGATGAGTATTGCGGCGATGGCGGCGCCGGCGTGGGCCTCGTGGGATTGTTCGCATTCCGCGAAACGGAGCGGCACGATGAACGCCGATGGAGTTTCGGTCGTGAGAGTGGAAGCGGGGGCAGGAAGCCTGGTGATCAAGGGGACGGACTCGAAAATGGTCGCGGCTCGTGGAGACGCATGCGCATCGAGCGAGTCGATCCTCGCAGGAATCGACATTGAGATCACGCGGTCGGGGAACGAGATTCGCGTCAAAGCGAAGATGCCGGACAGCGGATTCCATATCGGCTATTACGAAGCGAAGCTCGATCTGGCTGTGGAGGTTCCGCGATCGGTGAAGCTCGTGGTGCATGACGGGAGTGGGGAGACGACCATCTCCGGTGTCGCAGCGGCAGATGTCGATGACGGTTCGGGTGCGCTCGAAGTTCGCGACATTACCGGCGACGTGAAGATCGAAGACGGCTCCGGCGAACTGCGCGTGCAGAACGTCGGAGGGAATGTCACTCTGTCGGACGGATCCGGAGGAATCGAGATCGCCGGGGTCGGGAGTGTTCACATCACCGAAGATGGTTCCGGTTCGATCGAGATCCGGAAAGTGGTGCGCGACGTGAGGATCGACGATGACGGCTCCGGCAGCATCGACGTTGCCGACGTGGGCGGCGACTTCACCGTCGGGAACGCGGGAAGCGGCGGCGTTCACTCATCGAACGTGAGAGGACGGGTGCGAGTCCCCTGATCCCGAGATCGGTTCGGGATACGGCCAGAGACTCAGACGGTCCCTCCGGTAATCGATCGTGAGGAGAAAGTTCGCAAGGACGCGGTTACCCACGTATGCGAACTTCGAGCTCGCGTACCCGACGTCGAGCTCTCCGAGGTCGACATCACCGACGGTGAGGGGAAGAGTCGAACGGGGAGACCCTCTCCCGGCGTCGATTCGTGAGCTCTCGGGAAGGACCACCGTATCCGGTAGTGCGGTGTCGACCAGGGCGGTGACGCTTCTCCCTCCGATGGTGATGGGGATGGATGGCCTGGAGCGAAAGCGATAGACCTTGCCGGGGAGATTCTCGTCCTGGCTCCGACTGACGATGAAGAGTCCGCGCCGGTAGTCGATGGTGATTGAACGCCTCGACCACGCGTCCATCCCGAGGATCCCGTCCGCGATTCCGTGGAGGTCGGCGATTCGCGGCTTCACCCGTACGGAAGTTCGGTCGCCGAGGAGAACTGAGATCTTCTTCCCCGGAGCGAAAGAGATGCGCTGCGCGGTCTCGGCCGAGAGAACGGATTGGGGTTGTGCGGAGGCGATGATGAGCCGGACGTCTTTCCCTTCGATCCGTGCCGGAACGATGAGGAGGTTGTGATCGAGATCGAATGCGAGATTCGTTTCGTTTCCGCGCTCATGCGACCAGGGAAGGAGTGAACAGCCGGCGAGGAGGAATAGCAGCGCCGCGGACAATAGAAGGTGCAGGCCGGTCTTCATGCTCGTCCCGTGGTGCAGAGAGGCTGCCCGGACGGCTGGGAGGACGGGTGCAATCGTCCTCCCGCCGGCCGGATCGGCTCTGCTATTCCTCTCCCATGAAGGGATAGGAGAAGTGTGTCGGGGGGACGAACGTTTCCTTGACCGCGCGCTGGGAGACCCAACGGGTGAGGTTGAGGTACGAGCCAGCCTTGTCATTCGTCCCGGACGCTCTCGAACCTCCGAACGGCTGCTGCCCGACCACTGCACCGGTCGGTTTGTCGTTGATGTAGAAGTTGCCCGCTGCATGGCGGAGTCTGCGCGCCATCATGCCGATCGCCTCGCGATCCTGAGCGAAGACGGCGCCGGTGAGGCCGTAAGGGCTGCAGGTATCACAGCTCTCGAGTGTCTCGTCGAGCTTTGCGTCTTCGTACACGTAGATCGTCAGCACCGGACCGAAGATCTCTTCCTTGATCAGTCTGAAATTGGGATTGGTGGTGAGCACCACGGTCGGTTCGATGAAATAGCCCACCGAGTCGTCACCCTTTCCGCCGATCAGGATCTCTGCTTCCTTCGACGATCGCGCGAAATCGATGTACTCCATGATCGTGCGATACGCCCCCTTGTCGATGACCGCCGAGAAGAAGTTCCTGAAATCGGTCGGATCGCCGGTTCGGATCTCGCCGACCTGGGAGAGAAGAGCTTTCTTCGTCGCGGGCCAGATCGACTTCGGAATGTAGGCGCGAGATGCGGCCGAGCACTTCTGCCCCTGATACTCGAACGATCCCCGAACGAGCGCGGTCGCGAGCGCGGGCACGTCCGCGGTGGGGTGCGCGAAGACGAAATCCTTGCCGCCCGTTTCGCCGACGATGCGCGGATAGGTTCGATAGGTGGAGATGTTCTCGCCGATGGTCTTCCACATCCCCTGGAACACTCCGGTGGAACCTGTGAAGTGCACTCCCGCGAGATGAGGACTGGCGAGAACAGGCTCACCGACGTCTCCTCCGCGACCGGGGATGAAGTTGATCACTCCGTCCGGCAGACCCGCGGCCTGGAGGAGCTTCATGAAGTAATAGGCGGAGAAAACGGCCGACGACGCCGGCTTCCAGAGAACCACGTTGCCCATCATCGCGGGCGAGGTCGGAAGATTGCCGGCGATGGAGCTGAAGTTGAAGGGTGTGACCGCGAAGACGAACCCCTCCAGCGGCCGGTACTCGACATAGTTCCAGGTTCCGGGAGCGCTCTCCGGCTGCTGCTCGTAAATGAACCGCATGTACCACGGATTGAATCGGAGGAAATCGATCGTCTCGCACGCGGAGTCGATCTCGGCCTGGTGAACCGTCTTGGCCTGGTTGAGCATCGTGGCGGCGTTCAGTGTCGCTCGCCATGGGCCGGCGAGAAGTTCGGCTGCCTTGAGGAACACAGCCGCTCGCTGTTCCCACGGCATCTCGGACCAGCTCTTCCACGCCTCGCGGGCAGCGGCGACAGCTTGCGCCACCTCGTCCGGACCGGCCTGATGGTACGTGGCGAGCACGTGTCCGTGGTCGTGAGGGCAGACCGCCCTGGCGGTGCGGCCGGTCCGCACTTCTTTTCCGCCGATGATCAGCGGGATCTCGATCTGCTCAGCGAGAAACTCGCCGAGTTTCTTCTTCAGAACCGCTCGTTCCGGAGTGCCGGGCGCGAACGAGAGTACCGGCTCGTTGATTGGCTTCGGGGGGTGAACGATACCGTTGGACATACTGCCTCCTGAAAGATTCGAGAGGATGAGGTGCAAAGCAGAAGACGTGAGGCTTCGCGGGCGAATCCTATCGCTTTGGAGCACTCGCGTGCAATCGACAGGGAGCGGTTCCGCGGGGTGATAGAATCGGGCCCGATGCCGCGGGCGATTCGGCTCCTTTCCGTCATTCTCATCCTCTCCGGATGTACTACCGCCGTCTCGACTCCTCGAAACCAGGAAGAGGTTCGTCCCGCCGACGCCGTGAAGCTCGCCCCTCCTTCCGGAATGAACGGCGGAATGATCGTCGCGACGACGGTCTCTCACGACGGAGCGAGTCTCTACTACGCCATTCGTGAACCGGACGGTTGTGTTCTGGAGAGAATGAGTCTGGCGAGGAGGAGCGATCACCGGCCGACTCCGCTCTCGTTCTGTCCGGACCGGCTGAGCTCTCTCTCTGACGGCAGTCTGGTCGCGGACGGCCCGGATGGTGCGGCGTGGCTCGAGCCGGACGGTACGATCCGGCGACGGAATGTCGTCGCCGCCCTGAACGCCAGCGACTTCATCGAATCGACCGATCATGGCCTCGTGTGGCACCGGGAGGGGACGACGATCGAGTTGCCGAGACTGCGGCAGCCGGCGATTCTTCCGAAGCGTCCATTCGTGGTCGGAATCGAAGCGACCCGCGACGGGGAGCAGCTCACGCGCGTCGATCGCGAAGGGACCCGCCAGGCGATCACCACGGAGCCTCTCGCTTCGATCGATTCGTGGGCGGCTGATCCCGACGGGATCGAGATCGTCGTTTCTGCGCTTCGGCGCGCCGGAGGCAACGCTGCAACGCAGCACGACGTCGGTCTGGTCACGGTCGACGGGTCGGACATTCGCTGGATCGGTCCGGACCCGGCCGATGAGACCACGGTCACCTGGGCTCCTCGAGGGCACAAGATCTCGTACGTCGTCCGTCTCCCGGATGGCGCGATCATCCGGACCGTCCATGTCCCGACCGGGTTCGAGGTCGTCGCGGATCTTCCGTACGCTTCGATCCAGGGGATCGCCTGGGAACCGAAAGCCGAAAAGTTCTACGTCACCTGGTCGTCGATCGAAGCGTCCTCGAAGATCGAATCGATGACGTACGCCGGCCGTGACCGCTCGGTGGTCGTCGCATCGGAGTTCTCGAATCAGGAGCCGCTCGACCGGATCGTCGCACCGGGAACGACGGCAGTCCTCATTCCTCCGCGGGTGATCCGTTACGGGGTGAAGTATCCGCTGATCCTCTGGATGGTCGACGACGATCCGCTCGCGTGGAGCTCGGCGCGGGCGGCGGTGGTTCGGGATACCGACGCGGGAGTCCTCGTCGTGCCAGGCGAACATGGCGCGCTGACGAAGGCGTTCTGGAGCGAAGTTGCCGATCTCGGCTGGGTTGACCACTCGAATATCGTCGTCGTGGCGCACGACCCCGCAGCCGTGGCGCTGTCCGGCGCTCCGACAGGATGGAATTTCACGTATCTTCTGCCGGTAAGGAGAGGGAGTGTCTCGGGGAGCGCGGTGCAGATCCGAAGCTCGGGGCCTGTTTCGAGCGTGATCCGGATCCCCCGGCAGTTCGATCCCGACGAGTACGCTTCGCGCGTGCTGCGGGAAAAATTCGGAAGAGAGCAACGATAGCCGATGAGCGATGAAACTGCGGCAAAGAAGTCGACTGCACGCGAATATTTCGAAGCGCTTCTGATTGCGCTTATCTTCGTGAACTTCGCGCGCATTTTCGTTTTTCAGGCCTTCAAGATTCCGACCGCCTCGATGGTGGACAATCTGCTGGTCGGCGATCACATCATCGTCAACAAGTTCGTCGATGGCCCTCCCGCAATTCCTGCATTCAAGGAGTTCTTCCCGTTCCGGGAGATCCACCGCGGCGACATCGCGGTGTTCCGCTACCCGCGGGATCCGGCGGTCGACTACGTCAAGCGGGTGATCGGACTGCCGGGCGAGACGGTGACGATTCGCGACAAGGTCGTCTATATCAACGGGCAGGCTCTCGCTGAACCGTACGCGCTCCACTCGGATCCGGAGATCTATCGGGACTATCCCGGGCTGCCCGAAGTCTACCGGCTCAGGGATCAGTTCGGGCCGTACACCGTTCCTCCGGGAACCTACTTCATGATGGGCGACAACCGCGACAAATCGTACGATTCGCGTTACTGGGGCACCGTGCCGCGGTCGATGATCAAAGGCAAACCGGTGCTCGTCTACTGGTCGTACCGCTCTCCTTCTTCGTACGAGAGCGAGAACGCGACAGCGACGGGAAAGGTCGAAGCTCTGCTCGGTGTGGCGACCCACTTCTTCACCCGGACGAGGTGGTACCGGACGTTCTTCATCATCGACAGCGACTATCACCACGTCGAAGGCCCGGACAAGGAGTTGTGACCTCCGGGTGAGCCGGCCCGTACGGCGACCGCCGGTGTCGGGTATGATTCGGTCGGAAGAGCAGCGCATGAGCAGATCCCTCAGCGGCCGGGATCGCGCAGGTCATTCATGAGTCAGGAACTTTTCGAAGGAGATGGAGACGAGAGAGCGGCCCCCGTGTATCCGGATGCCGTCGTGATCGAGCGGTCTGACCACCGCATCTCGCGCCGAAACATCCCGGAGAACGTTCTGAAAGTCCTCTATCGTCTTCATCGAAGTGGGTTCCGGGCCTATCTGTGCGGTGGGAGCGTGCGCGATCTCCTGATGGATCGGACTCCGAAGGACTTCGACGTCGCGACCGACGCACATCCGACCCAGGTCCGGCGCCTCTTCCGCAACAGCCGGATCATCGGACGCCGGTTTCGGCTCGTGCACATCCTGTTTCAGGACGGAATCGTCGAATGCTCGACATTCCGGCGAGAACCGGAGAACCGCGGAGCGGACGAAGAGCTGCTGGTCACGGACGACAACACGTTCGGAACTCCGGTACAGGACGCACGCCGCCGGGACTTCACCATCAACGGTCTCTTCTACAACATTGCCGATTTCAGTGTGATCGATTACGTGGGAGGGATCGAAGATCTCCATGAGAGATTGATCCGCGTGATCGGAGATCCGGACATCCGCTTCCGTGAGGATCCGGTGCGGATGATGCGAGCGGTCGAGTTTGCGGCGCGGCTCGATTTCGAGATCGAGGCCGACACGTACGACGCTCTCGTCCGGCACCGGAATGAGATTACGAAGGCCTCCGCGGTGCGGGTACTCGAGGAGATCCTGGAGCTTCTGCGTCGCGGGTGGGCTCTCGACTCAATGGAGCTGATGCTGGAGACGACGCTTCTGGAGGCACTGATCCCGGAGCTGTACGAACTGCTCCGTGAAGACGATTCATCGTATTTCTGGAAGATGATGGAAGTTCTCGATCGTTCGGTGCAGGCCGGGCGGAGGGCATCGGACGCACTGCTCCTTTCCGGGCTGCTCCTTCCATGCGTCATGCGACAGATCGAGGCGGAAGAGCGCCGGCGCGGCGGTAGGATGCGCGTCGGGGATGTTCTCATTTTCATTCGCGAGATCGTCCATCCGATTCTGCAGCGCTTTGCCGTTCCGGCCGGGATCCGGCACCAGCTCGAGCAGAATCTGGAGACGCTCTGGCGGCTGCTCGAACCCCCCTCGGATCGGAAAAGCCTCTGGCGGTTCGTCTTCCGGGAGCCATTCCAGGAGGCGCTCGCGCTGTTCGAGCTCTACGCTCTATCGTCGGGCGTTCACGTGGAGACTTTCCGGTTGTGGCAGGTCGCCGCGCAGCGCGCCCGAAAAATCGAGGATGTGGATCGGCCACGCACCCCATCGCGCCGGCACCATGGCCGCCGCCGTTGACCACGAGGCGAGCCATGAACGAGTATCCGATCTATCTCGACCACCACTCGACCACCCCCTGTGATCCGCGCGTGGTGGAAAAGATGGTGCCCTACTTCGGCGAGATATTCGGCAATCCGTCTGCCGTCACACATGCGCACGGACGCCGGGCCGCGACGGCGGTCGAGGAAGCACGATCGGTGATCGCCGGCTTCTTTCGCGTCCGTCCGAACGAGATCTATTTCACGGCCGGTGCGACAGAGTCGAACAACCTCGTGTTGAATGGCCTCGCGGAGCTCCGGGGACGGCATCTGATCACCACCGCGGTGGAGCACAAATCCGTCCTCGTCCCAGCCACGCGTCTCCGCAACGAGGGAATCGAGGTCACCCTGCTTCAGCCCGACAGGGACGGTTTCATCGATCCCGCCGATCTCGAGCGTGCGATCCGTGACGATACGTCGCTCGTATCGATCATTGCAGCGAGCGGCGAGATCGGAACGATCCAGCCTCTCGCAGCCCTCGCGGAGATTTGCCACCGACGGGGTGTCCCTTTTCATACCGACGCCACTCAGGCGGTCGGCAAGATACCGCTCGACCTGAGCGAGATTCCGTGCGATCTCCTCTCGTTTTCCGGGCACAAGTTTTACGGACCGAAAGGGACCGGAGCGGTATTCGTCCGGCGGGGCTTGCGCGTTCCCCCGTTGATCACCGGTGGAGGGCAGGAGAAAGGGATTCGGTCCGGCACCCTGAACGTTCCGGGGATCATCGGAATGGCGGAGGCCCTCCGTCTTCGGGAGAAAGAGATGGCAGACGAAGCGGTCCGCCTGACCGCCCTCCGCAATCGCCTCTGGGAACGAATCGTCGGCGAGATTCCCGGGACTGTCGTCCACGGTCCGCGGGAGTTAAGATTACCAGGTAACCTCAACGTGAGTTTCGAGCATGCCGATGCCGAAGCGATCATGATGGCGCTTCGACGCTTCTCACTTTCGTCCGGAGCGGCATGCAGTTCGGGTGACCGCGATCCATCTCATGTCCTCGAGGCGATCGGAGTGGAGGGAGCGATGGCGATATCGTCGATACGGTTCGGGCTCGGGCGGTCCAACACCGATGAGCAGATCGATCTGCTTCTGATCGACCTTGCCGCGGCCGTCTCGCGGCTGAGGGAGATTTCGGTGTGAGCGATCCGCAGTCTCCGAGAATCATGATCGTAGGGTCCGCGGCTCTTCCGGCTGCCGGATCGATGGTTCTTCGTGACGAGGAGCGGATGATGGTGGTCGCCTCCGGGGAGGAGGCGATACTCGCCATCCGCACACATCGTCCTCGTCTCGTCATCTTCGGATCGGACATGGCGGACATGACCCCGCCGGAGTTCTGCCGGCTGGTTCGTGAAGAAGAAGAGGTCAGGGAGACGTCTCTCCTGCTCGTCGTGGAGGGACCGCCGGAGATCGCCGACCTCTGCATGGCAGCGGGTTGTAACGACGCGGTCCTCGCGACGCAGTTGGAGACCGATCTCGACGCCAAGATTGCCAGGCTGATTTCGGTTCCGGTCAGGCGTGATCTGCGGACGCTCACCAGGATCGAATTGTCGGGTGCCACTGCGTCCCAGAGAGTACTCGGAGACGCGGTGAACGTTTCGCGGGGAGGGATTCTGGTTCGATCGGGACAGCAGCTGCCGCCCGATGCTGCGCTCTCGGTCTCTTTCTTCCTTCCCGGTGATCCGGTGGAGGTCCGGGCGGAAGCTCGTCTCATACGAGCCGAATTTGCCGGTGGGACTCCACGATTCGCGCTGGAATTTGCTAATCTGAGTGAACGGGATCAAGAGCGAATCGACCGATTCGTCCATCGCTCCAGGACGGGGGTAACGAAGTGACGGAGTACACCGATCAGGAGATCACGCTTGCGATTCGTCACGGGATCGCAGCTGCTCAATCGGAAGACTATCTGCGCGCGCTGACGCTGCTTCAGTCTGCGTATGCATCCCAGAATTCGGAAAAGACTCCGGACGGGCTTTCCTACTACGGTCTCTGCCTCGCACTGGTCGAGAGAAAAATCAAACCTGCGATCGACCTCTGCAAGCGCGCAATCGAGCTTCAGTTCTACCACGGCGAGCACTACGCGAATCTCGCCCGGGTCTACATGGCAGGAGGGAACCGGCGGAAGGCGGTCGAGACACTGGCAGAGGGTCTTCGGGTCATGCCCGAGAATGCCGAGCTCAAATCGGTATGGCGTGCGTTCGGACAGCGCTCCCGGCCGGTGATTCCGTTCCTCTCGCGTGATCACGCGTTGAACGTGTTCCTCGGGCGGGTGCGACACGCACGCAAGGTCCGCCGTCTCGAGGATGCTCGAAAGAGTCGCGAGAACCGTTGATCCGCCCGTATGCGATACATCCGTCCGGTCTGCGATCACAGCTGCCGGTGACCCCCATCATCGAGCCGACGCTGCGCCATGCGTAGCTTGCCACTCGGAGGCATCATGTCCATTGCAGACCAGACCCTTTCCGCCGCGATCCCCGAGAAACGTTCCGTCGGTGCGCTCGACGCAATCTTCCGTCCACGCTCCGTGGCCATCGTAGGCGCCTCACGGCGACGGGGAGCAATCGGAGCGGAAGTGTTGCAGAACGTGGTACGAAGTGGATTCGAGGGTGTCGTGTACCCGGTGAACCCGACCGCGCAGTTCGTTCAGTCGATCCGTGCGTACCCGACGGTGACGAGCATTCCGGACGAAGTCGATCTCGCCGTGCTCTGCGTTCCGGCCAGTCTGGTTCCGACCGTGGTCGACGATTGCATCGAAAAGAAAGTCAGAGGCCTGATCATCCTGACGGCCGGATTCGCGGAGGTCGGCGAGGGAGGACGGGCACTGCAGAACGAGTTCGTCGCGAAGCTCCGGCGCAACGGGATCCGGTTGGTCGGGCCTAACTGCCTCGGGGTGGTGAATACCGATCCCGAAGTACGCCTCAATGCGACATTCGCTCCCACCTGGCCGCCTTCCGGCTCGGTGGCCTTCTCGTCTCAATCCGGTGCGCTCGGAGTCGCGATTCTCGACTACGCGAACGAGCTCGGAATCGGCGTGCGTGAATTCGTCAGTGTGGGCAACAAGGCCGACGTTTCCGGAAACGACCTCCTCGAGTACTGGGAAGAGGATGCTGCGATCAACACCATCCTCCTCTATCTCGAGAGCTTCGGAAACCCCAAGAGATTCCTCGAGATCGCTCGGCGCATCAGCCGCAAAAAGCCGATTGCGGTAGTCAAGAGCGGTCGCACGGGCGCTGGCGCGCGTGCGGCGTCTTCCCATACCGGCGCCCTCGCGTCGAAGGACGTGGCCGTAGACGCGCTGCTGGAACAGGCCGGGGTGATCCGCACCGATACCATCGAAGAGCTGTTCGACATGGCGATGCTGCTCGCGAATCAGCCGATCCCCTCCGGAAACCGAGTCGCCATCCTCACCAACGGAGGAGGTCCCGGAATCATGGCCTCGGATGCGTGTGAGCATCGGGGGTTGGTCCTTCCGGAGCTTGCGCCTGAGACGGTTTCCTCGCTCCGGGCCTTTCTCCCTCCTGAGGCCTCGGTTCGAAATCCGGTGGACATGGTTGCGAGCGCCACGGCCTCTTCGTACGAGAGAGGGCTCAGGCTCCTCCTTCACGATCCGGGCATCGACGCGGTGATCGTTCTATTCGTTCCTCCGATCATGACCGAGGCCGCGGAAGTGGCCACGGCAATCTGTCGAGCGGCGGCAGAATCCCATCAGAAGAAACCGGTTCTGACCTGCCTGATGGGAACGCACGGGATCCCGCCCGCACTCTCGTCGCTGCACGAAGGAAAGATCCCCTCGTACGCATTTCCCGAAGCCGCGGCTCTGGCGCTCTCCCGGGCCGTCCGTCACGGTGAGTGGCTCTCGATTCCTCCCGGTGAGCATCGGGTTTTCGAGGTCGATCTCGATCGCGCACGCCGGTTGGTCACTCCCGAAGGAGGGGCATCGGCCGCCGGAACCTGGCTCGGATCCGATCGTGCCGGTGATCTCCTCACTGCGTACGGAGTGCCGATCCTCGGGTCCCGTTTTGCTCCCGACGTTGATGCGGCCGTCGATGCGGCCGAAGAGCTCGGGTATCCGGTCGCGCTCAAGCTCAGCTCGGAAACCATCGTGCACAAGAGCGACGTGGGCGGGGTAGTCCTGAATCTGAAGAATGAAAAGGATCTCCGGCGGGGCTTCGAGCGTATACGGAGCTCGATCGAAGCGCACGGCTATCCACCCGAGGCGATGGCCGGCGCGATCGTCCAGCAGATGGCTGGTGCGGGAGTCGAGATCTTCGTCGGAATGAGCCGTGACCCGAGCTTCGGCCCACTGATCGCCTTCGGGCTCGGCGGAGTGAACGTGGAGGTGTGGAAGGACGTGGTGTTCCGCGTCGCGCCGATCACCGATCGCGATGCACGCGAGATGCTCGAACGCATCCGCGCGGCGAAGCTCCTCGACGGATTTCGCGGGTCGCGCCCCGCGGATCGCGACTCGATCGTGGAAGTGTTGCTTCGAGTGAGTCAGATGGCGATCGACCTTCCTTCCATCCAGGAGCTCGACATCAATCCGCTTCTGGCACGAGTGCCTGGAAAGGGGAGTGTTGCGGTCGACGCCCGGATCCGGATCGGATGAGTCGATCGTCAGTGTTCCGGCTGTCGAGGTGGGCGGGAGCCGCGCAGTTCGATCTCGCCTGTCAGCTGGAGATCCCGGGCTCCGGAGGGAACGCCTTGCGTCAGATCGCGCAGGCGGTGAATGATCAGCTCACGGTTCAGGGGCCAGACGAAGGAATCGCGAGCGCCGAGTGCAATCATCAGCTCGCGATCCGACTCGGTACCGACCACGATCATCGGAATCTCTCTTGCCGACTCGGTTGAGGCGATTTCCTTCAGGATCGCCACATTGCCGGACGTCGTGGACGCTGCGACCACGATTGCGCCGGGTCGCTCCCGAGCGATTGCGGCCATCGCCTCGGCACTGCTGGAGCGCCGGGGAACGAAGTGTGCCGCCGTCAGCTCCGTTTCGATCTCTTCGAGAGAACCGGCATCGTCCTTGATCAGAAGAACTCGAGCGAACGTCGGCTCCGGCGCCGATTGAAAGACGCTCGGTTCATTGCCGAGTCGCACCGGTAGAGTGAAGGAGAATCTGCTGCCCATTCCCGGAGCGCTCTCGACGTCGACTCTCCCACCGAGAAGCTCGACGTAACGCTTCACCAGCGACAGCCCGAGTCCGGTGCCGGGATAGCCGCGGCGCGCCGACGAATCGATCTGCCGGAACTCCTGAAAAATCACCGGCAGATCTCCCGGATCGATTCCGATTCCCTGATCGGAGACGACGACGGTCACGGTGCCGGCGTTCGGCAGCGTCTCCGGATTCCAGCGCGCAGCCACGACGACCTCGGAGCCGACCGGAGAGAACTTGATGGCATTGGACAGGAGGTTCGAAAGGATCTGCTTGAACTTCGAGGCGTCGGTCTCGATCTCCGGGATCCGATCGTCGAGATCGACGGAAATCCCAATGTTGCGTTTGGACGAGATTCCGCGCATCAGGTGGCAGATACTCTCGATCGTCGCACGGACGTCGAGACGCTCGCGGTAAATCTCCATGCGCCCGGCTTCGACCTTGGAGAGATCCAGCACGTCATTGATGATGTCCAGCAGGTGGTGCGCCGAGGTGAGGATCGATTGCAGGAAGCTGTGCTCCTTCGGGTCGATCCGGTTCTCCAGCCGTTCCACCAGAATCTCCGAGAACCCGATGATCGAGTTCATCGGGGTTCGAAGCTCGTGACTCATGTTCGCCAGGAACGTGCTCTTCGCACGGCTGGCTTCGACCGCTTCCCGATTCTTCGCTTCGCGCTCCCTGAGGATACGAGCCTTGGTGATGGCGGAGACTGCATGTTCGCGGAATCGTCCCAGGCGCAGGACGTCGGATCTTTTGAACGCTTCGGGATCCGTGAAGTTGTCGAACACGAGAAATCCTTCCAGCTCGCCTCCCAGTGTCACTTCCATCGCCAGCATCGAGCGCGGTCTGGGAATCTGCCTCATCTTCTGCTCTCCGGCGAGAGCTCCGAACTCCTTGACCAGATACACGCCTTCGCCCAGCTTCTCTCCACTCTTCGCGTACCGGACGACCGCTTCTTCCAGTGAGAGCCCGATCTCGCGGGTGATTCCGGAGTCATAGCCCGTGACCGCGGCGATCTCGCAGCGGTTGCGGTCCCGATCGAGAATGACGAACGCGCCTTTCTCCGCCTGAGGGAAGAGGATCTGACCCTGTTCGAGAAGAGCGCGAAGAAGCGCTTCCAGATTGACTTCCCGATTGATCGCCTGAACGATTCTGTCGAGGGTGTCGAGCTCCTCGGCCTGCGCGGCGATCTCCGAGGTGCGAACACTGACCAGCTCTTCCAGGATCCCGGTCCGGTTCTTCAGTTGCGCCGTTCGTACACGATGTCCTATCTGGACTGCGACTCCGAGGAGGCCCAGATAGATCAGCCACGACCACCAACGGCTCCAGATCGGAGGAAGGACGGAAAACGTCCGGGTCATGGGACGTGGCGTCCAGATTCCGTCGCCGTTGCACGCCATCACCTCGAACGTGTAGCTCTTGCGAAACAGGATCGCCGGGATGTTGGTGTAACGCAGCTTGACCTCCCGCGTGGGCTCCGACCAGTCGGAGTCGTACCCGACCAGGCGTGTCCTGTATCTCACCCGGCGCTCATTCGAGAAAGTGAGAGCTGCGTACTCGATCTCGAGATCGTTGTTGCCGCTCGGGCGGTCGTGCAGTTCGAATCGCCGGAACTGGAGAACCGGAGGAACGAGATTCACCCTCGCGAGTTGTGGATGAAACCACGAGAGCCCTTTGGGCGTGGCGATGTATACCGTACCGTCATGCGACACGGCGACGGACCCGTAGCCCCACGATTCGTTGTCGAGGAGTCCATCCTGCGAGCCGATGATTCTGCGAACGCTCAATGAGGTCGGGTCGACCTGCGCGAGCCCCTGGTTCTGAGCGACCCAGAGGACGCCACGACCCTCATCGAATGCGAGCGAGATCACGTTCCCGCCACCGAGACCGTTCTCCGGTCCGAGTATGGCCGACGGTCTCCGGCTGTTGCTCTCGAAGACGGCGAGACCGGCCGACGTTCCCGCCCACATTCTTCCCGCCGCCCAGAGGAGGCTGTGCACGGCATTGGTCGGCGCCCCGTCCCGCTTCGACCAGAAGGGCTCGAAAAGCGGTTGCCTGATCTCGGTCAGCGTTGCTCCGTCTGCCGGT
The DNA here is from genome assembly GCA_963741955.1 of uncultured Acidobacteriota bacterium. GTDB lineage: Bacteria > Acidobacteriota > Thermoanaerobaculia > Gp7-AA8 > Gp7-AA8 > CAVUKB01. Next base: position 1,252,638 of record CAVUKB010000005.1, on the reverse strand, counting down.
GGAGCAGCAGACAGCTGCTCCGGAGTGAGGGGTCGGATGGTCCGATAGATTCCACTGTCGCGGGACGAGACCCACAGATATCCGGATTCGTCGAAGGCCACGCTCAACGCGCCGGATCGAGGGAGTCCCGAGCGCTGGGAGAAGAGATACCACCGATCTCCGACCAGGGCCGCAACGCCGCGTGATTCCGCGAACCAAGTTGCTCCGACTGCCGCCGTCCCTTCAGGCGGCGATCCGACGGAGTGGGAGAGGACGAAGTAGGTCTTCCCAGCGTCGTATCGGCGCGCTTCGAACTTCCTCCCGAGCAGCATCACCTGGCGGGCCCGTGACATCCCGAGCGGCGCAGGGGGACGAGCGCCTTCGGGAGTCAGCGACGCGAGGCCGCCGACGCCTCCGATCCAGATCGTTCCGGCTCGATCCTCGCCGAGAGCGTAGACGGACGAGCTCTCCAGCCCTTCCGCTCTGGTGAACGTCTCTGCGGAGCCGTCGGAGTCGATCGCGGTGACGCCGCCGCCGGTGCCGACCCAGGTCCACGAATTCATCCCCTGTTTCGCCGTGGTGGGGGGAATCACCGCGAACGTGTTCGGGTCGGTCAGGACCGGTTTCTCGCCGGTGTACGAGCGGGCGGTCCATGCACCATATGCCGAGTAGTCGGCTTTGAGTCGGGAGACTCCACCGTTCTGAGCGAACCAGAGATTCCCCTCGCGATCCGCCAGCAGACTCCAGAGGGTGTCGCTGATCAGGCCTGCCCGGCGGGTGATCAGGACGTGTGGAGCGTTGCCGGGGGGGATTTTCACCGCTCCCGAGCCGAGGCTGGCGATCCAGAGATCGCCGTCTCTCGAGCTTACGATCGCCACGATCCGCGTCGAGAGCTCCCGGCTGACGATGCGGAAGGTCGGCCTGTCGGATGGCTGCACCTCCCAGACCTCTCCGTTGGTGCATCCTCCGTACAGAGTACCGTCCTCCGTCTCGTAGAGCGCGGTGACGACCGATTCTGGCAGTCCATCCACCGAGGAGAGAATCCGGGGCGGCCGCTGATTCGCGAGGGCGACCGTGTCGTAGATCAGAATCTCGCCGGAGCTGAGCGCGACCCAGAATTCGCCGGTGCGGCGGAAGAGCATGCAGGTGATTCCTTCGTTCCTCCCGGGCTCCAGCATCTCCGTACGAAACAGCTCGGCGGTGAGCAGGCCGTTCGAAGTCCACGAGTAGCGGAAGATCCCCTCGTCGGTTCCGACCATGACGTCACCGGCGGGCGAGACTCGCAGACAGGAGCGGCGCACCGCGCTCTCCGTCAGGTGTGTGCCGCCGACGGTGGTTACGAACTTCACCTTTGCGCCCGGGGGATACTGGCCGAGCGGGCGGTCCGAGACCGCGAGGCCGGCATCCGTTCCCACCCAGAGCCTCCCATCCTTACCTTCGGTCAGCTCCCGTATCGTCAGGTCGGGCAGATTGCTGCTCCCGTCGTAGAGCTCCAGGGAATGGCCGTCGTAGCGTGCGAGGCCGGAAGAGAAGAAGCTGAACCAGATGTAACCGAGGCGGTCCTGATACACCTTCTGGACGCTCGCAGACGGGAGGGGTGACATTTCGCGGTCGGGGGTGAAATGCCGGAACGGGAGCTCCTGCGCCGACATGGTGCCAGCCGAGAGCCAGAGAACCGCGATGGGAAGGAGGAGCATCCGCCATCGGAGCGGGGACGGCTCCAAGCTCGAGCGCATCGTTCGAATATACGCCGTTCACGTCTTGCGGTGAAGGAGTTCCGGAGGGGGAAATCCCGGATATCCGGAATCACTCCGCGCGGCAAGCTTTTGCATTCGCCATACATGTGTTGAACAATGGTCGAGGTTCGCGCTGCCGGCAGGACGGCGTGCCAGAGCCTTTTAGGGGGCCCGGCCCCGGATGCGATCGGGAAGGGGAGATCGGTGATCGAAGAGTATTTCGCAAACGGCTTCGCCCTGCCGACTGTGGTGACGGCAATCGCCGTTCTGCTCCTGGGATCGATCGTCTTCTACCGGGAACGCGATTCGGGTCTCGGGCCGCTCTTTTCTCTGATCTGTCTCGGCGTGGCGCACTGGCTCCTGTCGGTGTCTCTCGTCTATTCGAGTCGGTTCGCGATCACAGCATTGATGTGGAGCCGGATCGCATTCCTCTCCATCCCGCTGATCCCGGCCGCGGTGTATCACTTCGCCGCCGCGCTTATCGGCGTATCGCGGGAGCGCCGGAGGATGGTTCTCGCGCTCTGGGGAGTCGCGGCGTTCTTTGCCGCGACGATGAGCTCCACGTCGATGTTCGTCTACGGAGTGCGCAGGTTCTGGTGGGGCTACTATCCACGGCTCGGCGCGAGCAGCATTCCTTTCCTTCTCTTCTCGTTCGGCGCGCTCGCTGCAGCGTTCCGGCTTCTGGTGGTGCATTCGCGAAGCGCGTCGTCCCTCGCACAGCGCCGGCGCGTCGAGGCCTTCGCCATCGCGTTCGCGGTCGGATATCTCGCTCTGGTCGATCTCATCCCTTCATTCGGATTTCCGTTGTACCCGTTCGGGTATGTCGCGATCGGTGGGTTCGTGGTTCTCGCGGTCCGCGCCGAATGGCGGTTCCGAATGACCGACTTCTCGCCGCACGTGACAGCGACCGAGATTCTCCAGGCGATGCAGGTGCCTCTGGTCGTGACGGATCTCGATGGCCGGATCCAACTGATCAATCACTCGGTTCTCGAAATGCTCGGATACGACGAAGGGGAACTCAAAGGCGAGCCTCTCCGGCGCATCGTGGAATCTCCTTTCAACCTCGGCCGCGCATCCGACACTCTGATGCGTGGAAGCTCGATCCGCGATCGCGCGATGTTGTGGCTGCGAAAGGACCGGCACCCGGTCGAGGTCAGCGTCTCCGCGTCGATGCTTCGTGATGCCGACGGGGTTCCGGTCGGCATGACCTACGTCGCATCGGACATCACCGACCGGAAGAGAGCGGAGCAGATCCAGTATCAGGCCTATCATGACGCGCTGACGGGACTGCCGAATCGGGTGATGTTCCGGAATCGCGTCGACGAAGCGATCGCCGAGATGCCCGGGCGCAAGAGGACGGTCGCGGTGTTCTGCCTCGACCTCGACGGGTTCAAGCTCATCAACGAATCGATGGGGCACGCCACCGGCGACGATCTGCTCCAGGCCGTCGCCACGGTCCTCCGATCCGCGCTTCGGGAGAACGACCTCGTCTCGAGACCGGGAGGGGACGAGTTCCTGATTCTCGCCGACCTCGGCAAGCCGAGTGATGGTGAGATCGTCGCTCAGAAAATTCTGGAGGCCGTCGCGCACAGTTACCCGGTCGAGTCGGACGAGGTGTACCTCACCGGCAGCCTCGGCATCGCCGTCTTTCCGAATCACGGAGAAGACGCGGCCTCGCTGATCAAGAGTAGCGAGACCGGGATGTATGTCGCGAAGAGTCTCGGGAAGAACAACTACCAGTGGTCGGGACCGGCGACGACCGAAGCGATCGAGCGGCTCTCGCTCGTGAACCGTCTTCGTCGTGCGGTGGACAATCAGGAGTTCGTCCTCCATTTCCAGCCCGTCCTCGACGTGAGGACCGATCGGATCGTGAGCGCCGAGGCTCTGTTGCGCTGGCAGACGGATCAGGGCCTCCTGACTCCCGATGAGTTCCTGCTGGTGGCGGAAGACGCCAGGCTGATTCTTCCTCTGGGAGAATGGGCGCTCCGGGAGGCGTGTCGTGCGGCGAGGGAGTGGAGCGCGAGCTCACCGATCCCGTGCAAGGTCGCGATCAATCTGTCGGCCCATCAGATTCAGGAGAAATTCTTCTTTCGCACCGTCGAAGAGGCACTCCGCGAATCGGGACTCGATCCTCACCTGGTCGAGCTGGAGCTGACCGAGAGCGTGGCACTGCAGAACGCCGATCGGACTCTCGCCACTCTCAACGACCTGAAGGATCTCGGCGTCAGTCTGGCCATCGACGATTTCGGTACCGGGTATTCGTCGCTCACTTATCTCCGGCGTTTTCCGATCGACACGATCAAGATCGACCGGAGCTTCGTGCACGGGATCTTCTCCGAGTCGAACGATTCGGCCATCGTCTCCGCGATCATCGCCATGGCTCGAGCGATGAACCTGAACGTGATTGCGGAAGGAGTGGAGACCCCGGAGCAGGTTGCTTTCCTCGCCGAGAGAGGCTGCTGGCTCGTTCAGGGATATGGGGTCAGTCGTCCACTGTCGGAAGTGCTCTTCTCGTCCTTCCTGAGTCTGGACCGGCGGGCGTGGGCGGCTCCCAGCGTCTCGTCCGGCAGGACCAGCCTTTCCACTCATCGACGGTAGAGCGCGGCGAGTTGCTCCGGCGAACGGCCGAGATGCCATCCGGCAATGATCTTCCAATTGACGTAGGAGGTCCTGAGAAGCCCCTTCTCCAGAAACCTCCTCCCCGACGTCCGTACCAGGGAATCCAGCACGACCGTTCTCTGTGAGCGCTTCATCCGCCCCGCGAGCTCGTAATCCTCCATGATCGGAATCGGACGAAACCCTCCCGACTCGAGGAACGTGCGCCGGTCGACGAACTGGGCCTGATCGCCCCAGGGGCGGCCGGTGATGCGGGTCCGGAAGTTGATCATCGCAGCCGCGAGCCGCAGTTTCGGATCGTCCTCGATGAACTCCAGTTGAAATCCGCCAAAACTGAAACCGGTCGCGACCGCGTCGGCCACCGCTTCGACCGCATTCTCCGGAAGGATCGTATCGGCGTGAAGAAAGATGATCACCTCGCAAGTGGTCGCGCGGGCGCCTTCGTTCATCTGAACCGATCTCATGGAAGGCGCGAGGAGGACACGTGCGCCAGCGGCGGCGGCGACGTCACGAGTGGTGTCGCCGCTCCCTCCGTCGACGACGATCACCTCGTTCGCGCCGGCGCTGAACGCCGACGCGATCGACGCCGAAACGCGCAGCGCTTCATTCTTCGCCGGAATGACGACCGCCACGCTTCTTCGCATCGGGCGGATGGTACCATCCGCGAGATGGACTGCTATGTCCTGACCGGCGGACTCTCCTCTCGAATGGGATCTCCGAAACAGGAGCTGCTCCTCGACGGGAGGAGCTTTCTCGATCGGGTCGCCGCGGCAGCGGATCAGGTTTTCGACCACGTGACGCTCGTCGCAGCTCCGGGCGGAACCGCCGAGTCGCGTTGGCGGACCATTTTCGATTTCCCTCACCAGGAGCGCGCCTCGGTTTTCGGTCTTCTCCGAGCCCTCGAAGACGAGGGGGGAGATCGCTGCTGGATCCTCGCGGTGGACTTTCCACTGGTGACCCCGGCTCTTCTGCGTGAGCTGGCAGAGAGATTCACTCGGTCATCGGCACGCGCACTGATCCCGTTCTGGAACGGGGCTCCCCAGATGCTCTGCGCCGGATATGCGAGAACTCTCGCCTGCGTTCTACGGGAGCGGATCGCACGCACAGACTACCGGCTGCGCGGATTGCTCGAGGAGCCGGGGATCGAAACGGTCGACGAGATCCAACTGCGCCGCCTCTTTCCGGGCGAGCCGCTCCGGAACGTCAATACACTCGAGGATCTCGAAAAACTTCGGAGGGAACATGAACCGCTCACGTAAACGGCAACCGGCAGAGTTGAGCCACCTCGATGCGGATGGGAATCTCTCCATGGTCGACGTGGGCGCCAAGCCGGTCTCACGGCGAGAAGCCGTGGCGTCGGCGCGCGTTCGTCTCTCCCGGGAGACGATCGAGCTGCTGCAGCGGAAGGCGCTTCCGAAGGGCGATGTGCTCGCGGTCGCAAAGGTCGCCGGGATCCTCGCCGCAAAGCGGACTCCGTCGCTGATTCCTCTGACGCATCTGCTGCCGCTCGATTCGATCGACGTCTCATTCGCCGTCGACGACGCCGCCGGCGTGATCGCGGTCGAAGCCACCGTCCGTTGCGAAGCGCGTACGGGGGTCGAGATCGAAGCGATGACTGCCTGCTCGGTGGCCGCGCTGACCATCTACGACATGTGCAAGTCGGTCGAAAAAGGGATCGTGATCGAACGCATCCAGCTCGAACGGAAATCGGGCGGGAAGAGCGGCGAGTACCGGCGCCCCAACGATTAGCCCGGATTGCTCACGCCGTCCCTGCTGCGGGCCAGGAGTCCCCTCGGGAGAGGGTCCGCATCGCCGAGCTCCCGCTTTGCGAGCAGCGGAAGGGCCGGGACGAAGGCATTTCGAGGAGCGCATCTCCTCTCCGGCACTTCAGTTGCACCGTATGGCGGGCACGAGGATGAGATGAAAAAACGTTCACTCACTTTACTGCTCGCTCTCGTCGTGGTGGCCGGCTGCAGCACCAACCCCGCGACGGGTAAGCGTGAATTCAACATCGTCTCCGAGCAGCAGGAGATCGCCATCGGCCGCCAGGCCCATCAGCAGGTCGAGCAGGAATTCGGCGTCTACACCGAAAAGCCCGAGCTCACGCGCCGGGTTCAGGAAGTCGGGGCCAGACTCGCAGCGAACTCCGACCGGCCCAATCTTCCGTGGCATTTCACGATTCTCGACACGCCGATGGTCAATGCGATGGCGCTCCCGGGGGGCTACGTCTACATCACCCGCGGAATGCTCGAGCGGATCAACTCGGATGACGAGCTGGCGGGAGTCCTCGGACACGAGATCACTCACGTCACCGCGCGGCATGCAGCCGAGCAGATCTCGCGGAGCCAGCTCGCGCAGTTCGGCCTCGTGCTCGGCGCCGTCGTCGCGGGACCCGAGGCGGCGCAGCAGTACGGGCAGCTTGCTCAAGTCGGGTTGCAGCTCCTGTTTCAGAAGTACTCGCGCTCGCAGGAGTCTCAGGCCGATCGGATCGGCACGAAGTACGTCGCCGAGTCCGGATTCAACCCCATCGGATCGGAACGGATGCTGATGACGCTCGCGCGAATGGATACCGGTCCCAGCTCACCGGTCGACCGCTACTTCGCGTCCCATCCCGATCCGGCCAAACGCGTTCGCGACGTGAAAAATGAAGTCCAGCAGCTCCGAGCCGAGGGAATCGGAAACTATGACGAACCGGTCCGCGCGCGGTATGTGCCTCTCGTGGACGGAATCATCACCGGCAACAGCACCCAGCGAGTGGTGATCCGCGACGGCACGATCTACGACCGCGAGCACGGCCTGATCATTCGCGCACCTTCCGGATGGCAGCCGGTGACGCAACCCGGCCTGCTCTTCGCCATGGAGCCGAATTCGAATCGCTCCGGAGCGAATTTCGTGGCTCAGGAAGTCGAGAACAAGAATCTGCAGGGACGGAACGCGCAGGACGCGATCCGCTCCAAGCTCCAGCAGATGGGTCTGCGTTACGTCGGCTCCCGGGAGGCGTCGACGCGCTCGGGCCAGCGGTTCCCGATCGACGTCTGGACCGGTCAGACCCAAAGCGGGCCGGTGGGCGTCGAGACCACGCAGTTCCCCCACGGTGACCACGTCGCGGTCTTCATGTTCATCACACCGGGAGGAGTCTCGCGAACGCAGAGCCCTCTCGGCACGATTCTCGAGAATACGACCGAAGACCTGACGAAGGCCCGGGCGGTCGCCCCTCCGCGTCTCGATGTCCGGAACGTGCGACGTGGCGAGAGCTGGAGCGACCTCGCCCGCGCCGCGACGGGCAACCCGAAGGACGCGAAAGCGGTAGCGAACATCAACGGCTTCGACCCGACCACGCCTCCGCCGGCAGGAATGCCGGTCAAACTTCCTTCGGCGATCGCGCAGCCGTGAGGAGAACGGGCTGAACGGACGCGCGCGTCCCGTCGGCGAGCGCCTCCAGGGTTCGGATCTACCGATCCGACTCGCGGTCACGACATGCGGATCCCGAAGAGCTGCAGTTCCGGCTCCTCCGGGGAGAGGCGGATCATCCGTTCGAACTGCATCCCGAGCTTCCGGAGCGTTCGGATCGATCCCTCGTTGTCGGGTTGCACGATCGCGAGGACCCGGTCGAGCGCCAGAACGTCTCGGCCCCACGCCAGAACGGCAGCGGCGGACTCACAGGCGTAGCCCTTGCGCCAGTGCTCCGGCAGGAACGCGAAGCCGATGTCCAGATCCGGCAGCGCTTCCCGTTCGACGAGGCCGCATATGCCGATCGGTTCGCCGCTCTCCTTCAACTCCACACGCAGCAGCCCGAAACCGCGGCGCCGGTAGCTCGCCACAGGACCACGCCGGATGTAGCCGCGTGCGTCCTCCAGCGTCCGCACTCCGCGGTCGCCGATGTATCGGATGAACGAGGGCTCGTTGAGGAGGCGCCTGACGAACTTCGCGTCACTCATCCGCAGCCTCCGCAGAATGAGGCGCTCGGTCTCGAGGACTTTCACCGCCGCATCTCCATTCCCATGGTGCGCGAATTGTAATTCATCGCCCGGTTCCGCGCGTCGACACGGACTCGCGTTTCGTCTTCCACCGATGAACGAAGAACGCGGCGGCGGCCAGGGCGACCACGGCGCCTGCCGCGATGAGTCCTCCGCGACCGACATCACGTTCCAGAAGGTGCCACGACTGACCGAACGCCCATCCGATCGATGCGATTGCGCTTCCCCAGGCGATTGCACCGGCCGCGTTCCAGAGGACGAACCGCCTCCAGCGGAAGCCGCTCATCCCCGCCGAGACGGCGATGACGACGCGGATGCCGGTGATGAATCGGGCGAAGAAGATCGTCCAGGAGCCGAAGCGTTCGAAGTAGCGATCGACGCGGTCCAGGAGTCTGCGCGGTAGAAACGTCCGTAGCGAGAAAGCCGAGCAGCGAGGCCAAATTCGTTCGGATTTGAGGTGCGTAGCGGTGGCTACTCGCCGAAAATCCGGACGGATTTGGACCGCTGATCCGCTTTCGCAGTAGGACAGTTTCTACCGCGCAGACTCCTGGTCGTCGCTTCGTCACCCAGAGAAAACGCCGGCCCTGTTCGATGCGTGCGCGCCCCGCACGCCTTCCGATCAGAAATCCGAGATTGTCTCCGGCGATCGCCGCAGCGATCGCGATCGGAATGACGAACTGCAACTCGAGAACGTGCCGTCGTGCAAAGAACCCCGCGAGCCCGCATTGCTCACACCATCTCGTCGCGAGGAGGCGGAGAGTGGCCTGGATGCAAGGCGCGCCCCGCTTCGGCGACGAAGGCATAGTGGTGACTATGTTGAGGAGCCGAAGCGGGGCTCAACGCAACAGACAGGCCGCTATCCGGCTCCGCAGCAGAGATGGTGTGAGCAATGCGGGCGAGGAGCACCGTCTCTCCGGGGACCGGTATTCCGACGTTCTCCAGAAATACCCCGACGAAGAGAGCGAGATAGCCGTATCGGCCAAGGACGTCTGTCAACCACGGAGGCATCGACAGGACAAGCCTGCTTCCGCAGCGTCAGAGGCGGGAACCACCTCAGATCAGTTCGCTATGCGCTCTCGCCTGCAATCTCGCGAAGGCGCCGGGCGATCTCATCGCGGACGCGACGGAAGAGCGAGAGGCGTTCTTCGTCCGACCCTTGCGCGGCAGAAGGATCCTCGAAGCTCCAGTGCAGCCGGCTCGCAGCGCCGGGGAAGACGGGGCACGACTGGTTCGCCGCGTCGCAGACCTTGATCACCAGGTCCCACGGTTCGGTGACGAACCGATCGAGCGTCTTCGACTCCTGGCCGGAGATGTCGATACCGATCTCCTGCATCGCGCGCACGGCGAGTGGATGGACGCGAGTCTGCTCGGTTCCCGCACTCGCCACCTCGAACCGCTCGCCCGCGCGCGCCCTCAGCAGCCCCTCGGCCATCTGGCTCCGTGCGGAATTGTGAGTGCAGAGAAAGAGTACCCGACGCTTCGTCACAGTGCTGCGGCGCACCCGAGGAGCTCCCGCACCTCTTCCGCCTTCGGGACCCGGCCGGTGAGGACGACTTTTCCGTCGATCGCGATCGCGGGAGTGGACATGATGCCGAGACCGAGCATCCGTTCCACCGATTCCTCCTTCACCACCTCGGCGACGAGGTGCTCATTCTCCACGACGTGCTGAACGACGCGGAACGTTTCCTTGCAGCGGGTGCATCCCGGCCCCAGAACTTCGATCTTCATCGGTATCTCCTTTAATAGTGAATGCGCGTTTACAAGACTATGTTGAACAGATATCCGACCAACAGGATGCCGGCGGCCACCACGCCGATGAAGGCAGCAATGAGCCGCGGGCGGAGAACTTTCCGGAGAATGATCATCTCCGGAAGCGAGAGGGCGATCACGGACATCATGAAGGCGAGCGATGTGCCGAGCGCCGCTCCCTTGCCGAGCAGCGCCTGGACGATCGGAAGAATGGCTGCGGCGTTCGAGTACATCGGGACGCCGAGAATCACCGCGGCCGGGACGGCCCACCACGCGTCACGGCCCATGAACGAGGCGAGAAAGTTGGTTGGCACGAACCCGTGGATCCCGGCGCCGACCGCGATGCCTGCAATCACGTAGATCCAGACCTTCCCCACGATCTCACGCACCGCCGCGCGCGCTTCGGCGAATCGCTCGCTCCAGCTCTTCTCGAGAGGCGTCTCGCCGCCGGAGTCGATCTTCCACACCCACGGCTCGACGAAGCGCTCGAGTTTCATCCGTCCGAGAATCCATCCGGCGACGATCGCGATCGCGAGACCGGTCGCGAGATAGAGTGCGGCGATCTTCCAGCCGAAGAGACCGAACAGGAGAACCAGCGCAATCTCGTTGACCATCGGAGCGGCGATGAGGAATGAAAGCGTCACGCCCAGCGGAACCCCCGCGGTGACGAATCCGATGAAGAGGGGGACGGCGGAGCAGGAGCAGAACGGCGTTGCGATACCCAGCACGGCGGCGAGGACGTTTCCGGTCGATTCGCGGCGTCCGGAAAGGAGGCGACGCGCACGCTCGGGAGAGAAGAACGAGCGGAGGAGGCCGACCACGAAGACCACTCCGGTGAGGAGGAGGAGAACCTTCGGCACCTCGAAGAGAAAGAACGCGACCGCCGCGCCGAGATGGGAAGAAGGGGAGAGTGGGAGAAGCGTGAACGCGATGAACTGAGTGATCGAAGGGAGAGCGAGATAGAGCGCGACACCTCCGATGGCGGCTCCGATCCCGACGACGAGTCGCCGGCGTGGGGCGGGGCGGCTGGCAGGCGCGGGATGCGGGATGGAGGAAGCAGAGCTCATGGTCGCCTCACGCACCGTCGCGAAGACGGGCCGCTCTCGCCACCGCTTTTCCGAGTCCCGGACGCTCGATCCGCTCGAGATCGAGACCGGCGCCGCAAAGCTCCTCGAGCGGGACGCGGCGCAACTCCCGCAGAACGACGGCGTCCGCCTGGGCCTCCGGATCACGGTCGAGCTCGGACCAGATCGCTTCGAGCACCTGTCCGGCGACCGGGTCGTCGGCGAGCCGGTACTCCACCCACTTCCCGTCTTTCCGCTCCGCGATCAGGCCCGCCCGCCGAAGCTCCGATAGATGTTCGGAGACGGTGGAAGCGGCGAGACGGACCACTCCCGTCATCTGGCAGACGCAGAGCGGACCTCCGCGGAGCATGGCCAGGATGCGAAGGCGGACCGGATGTCCGAGCGACTTGTGCATCCGGACCAGTCGAGTCAGAGGGCGGTTCGTCATTTCGTAAACTCCCGAAATGATGATAGCACCTTTCATGGGCGTGACGCTACTCGGTGTTGCAGCGGAGCGCCCGCGCGCCAGTCGGAATCGCAGTGGAGCGGCACCGCGCCAACCGGCGGTGTTGCGGCGCAACGAGGCGGACTCGCCCCCCCCCGTCACCTCCTCCCGTTCCTCTGCATCGAACAGTGCATCGGATCGCCCATGACGTTCCGGTCACGAACCGTCTGGCCGGGGGGGTGCGCGTCCATCCGGGCTAGAATGAGCGCATCGCATTCAGAGAAGGAGCACGAGCGTGGACGAGCACTACTACTACAAGTCGCACCATCTCGCGAAGTTCGGCGACATCGCGGAGGGATCGGGCGATCTCGCGAAGAAGTTCTTCGACTACTACGGCGCAGTCTTTGCGGCCGGAGCCCTGACCGAGCGTGAGAAGGCACTGATCGCGCTGGCCGTTGCGCACGCGGTCCAGTGCCCGTACTGCATCGACGCGTACACGACCGAGAGTCTGCAGAAGGGAGCGGACCTCGAGCAGATGACCGAAGCGGTCCACGTCGCTTGTGCGATCCGCGGCGGCGCCTCGCTCGTCCATGGGATGCAGATGATGGAGCACGCCCGAAAGGCAGGGATGTGAAGAACCTCACCCCGGCATCCATCCGCGAAGCTCCGGAGGAACGCGATCCGCGGGAAGAGTCGATTCCCGGACCGCGGTCGGCACGCACCCTTCGCTCACGTCATTCCCCGCTCGCCACCCCCGCGACACAGCTGGAGCTCCTCGCCGCCGTCTCGCTCGAGTCGGGGTCATCCCTTGATTTCGAGAAGGCGATCGCGGAATCGGGACGCAGCGGACTCCGGACCTCGATGCTGGAGATCTTTCAGATCAACCTCGGGAAGCTCTGCAACATGACCTGCCGCCATTGCCACGTCGACGCCGGTCCCGACCGTTGGGACGCCATGATGTCGGCCGAGACCATCGACGACTGCTTCCGTGCTCTCGACCGCAGCACCGCCCACACCGTCGATCTGACCGGTGGCGCTCCGGAGCTCCATCCCGAGTTCCGCCGGGTGGTGGAAGAGTCGGTCGCCCGCGGCAAGCACGTGATCGACCGCTGCAATCTCTCCGTTCTCCTCCTCCCGCGCAGCCGCGGACTCGTGGAGTGGCTCGGCGACCGAGGAGTCGAGGTCGTCGCTTCGCTCCCTCACTACCGGAAGCGCAACACCGACGCGCAACGCGGCGACGGAGCGTTCGAGAAATCGATCGCCGCCCTCCGGCTCCTGAACGAGGCAGGCTATGGAAAAGGCGACCCTCGCCGCATTCTCACGCTGATGATGAATCCTGCGGGCGCCTACCTCGCTCCGAACCAGCTCTCGATCGAGAAGGAGTGGAAGACTGCACTCCAGCGAGATCTCGAAGTGAGCTTCGACCGTCTCTTCGCCCTGAACAACATGCCGATCTCGCGCTTTCTCGAGTGGCTCGTCGACTCGGGAAATCTCGAGGACTACATGGAAAAACTCGGGATCTCTTTCAATCCGGCCGCCATCGACGGGCTGATGTGCCGGAACACGATCTCCATCTCCTGGGACGGCCGGCTGTACGACTGCGATTTCAACCAGATGCTCGACCTCGATGCACTCCCCGACGGGAAAGCGATGCACATTCGCGATTTCGATTTCGACCTCTGGCAGAACCGCCGCATCGTGACGCGCCGGCACTGCTTCGGCTGTACCGCTGGCGCAGGGAGCTCGTGCGGCGGCGCCACCGTGTGAGAAATGCGGGCTCGAGGCTCGAGGCTTGACCCCCTGATCCCTGACCCCTGAGCCCCGACCCCCGACCCCCGACCCCCATGCGCACAAACTTTGAGGAGCGAAGTGAAGCCATCGCCCGACGAATGCAGAATGCAGAGTTCAGAATTCGGAATGAAGAAGGGCTGGGGTCTCTTCTCAGCTCTCAATTCTGCATTTTGCATTCTGCATTCGTCGTTGCCGACCCGATTCACAGGGCTGTGCACTCACGAGAAAGGCAAAAGTTAGTGCGTATGCCCCCGACCCCCGACCCCGACCCCCGATCCTCTAGCCTCCAGCCTCCTTTCGCTCCTTCTCCGGTCCCGGGAGCGGCAACTCGTCGCCGACCCGGTCTTCGACGTACATCATCTTGATCACCACGATCGCCGCCGCGGTCATCGGAACCGCCGTCAACAGACCGAGGAAACCGAAAAACGTGCCGAAGATCACGCCAGCCAGGATGGTGAGGATCGGAGGAACCTGAACCTGGCTCTGCATCACCAGGGGGATGATCAGGTGCCCTTCCAGCTGCTGGATCGCGACGTAGAGGAGCAGCACCCAGAGGGCGAGCTGGGGGCTCTGAAGAAATGCCACCGCTGCAGCGGGGAAAAAACTCAGGATCGGTCCGAAGAACGGAATGAACTCGAGCACTCCTGCGAGCACTCCGAGTGCGAGTGCGGTCTTGACCCCGAGAAGCCAGAGTCCGATGGTGGTCAACCCGCCGATGATCGCCATCCCCATCAACTGTCCTCCCATCCACCGGCGCAGGGTGTACGACACCTCGTCGATGGTCTGTTCCATCCGCTCGCGTCTCGAATGGGCGAACAGATGAAGGAATCCCTTTCGGTAGAGATTCGGGTCGACGGAGAGGTAAATGGTGATGAAGAGGACGATGAAGAACCCGACGATGGTGAAGGCCACCGTCATCACTGCGGGGTAGGCATAAGAGAGCAGCCCCTGGAGCTGCTTGTCGATCGCCTGCTGAACCGACGCGTTCCCACCATCGCCTCCTACGCTGGCGCTCAGCTGCTGCATCCGACTGCTCAGCCACGTTTCCAGATCGTGAAGTGCGCTCGGGAGCTGATTCTGAATCTGCCTGAATTCAGCCACCACCTGAGGTGCGATCCACCAGCCGATCGCCACCAGGACTCCGAAGAAGGCGAGCAGGATCGCCAGGGTTCCGAGTGGCCGCTTGAAGTGGCGCTTCTCCAGCCAGTCGACCCCTCCCGTGACGAGATTTCCGAACAGGAGCCCGAGAAATGCGAGCAGCACCACCTGTTGAACGAACCACGCTGCGACCAGAATCAGAGCGAGCGCAACCAGACGCCACCCTCCCTGAAACAATCCTTCACGAATCGCCTTTTGTACCTCTTGACCGGACACGGCCGGCTCCCTTCCATTCAGCATGGCGGGAGTTGGCTGCAAGCTCAACGCCGACAAGGGAAACCCTTCGGCGCCTTCGGCGTATACACCGGTGAACCCACCAGCGATGGTGCCGGTTTGCAGTCCCGTAACGAGGAGAGGATCGCGGAATGAAAAGGTCAGTCAAGATCACCATCGGAGCAGTCGTCATCGTCGTGCTGGCGCTGGTCGTCGTCGGAATGATCCGGAAGAAGGACGCAGGGGCCATCAAAGTCACGGCGGCGAAGGTCGACCGCACCGATCTGACCAGCAAGGTCTCGGCGAACGGTCGCATCGAAGCCCAGAAGAAGGTCGAGCTCTCGGCCAACGTGATGGGACAGATCGTCAACCTCGCCGTCCGCGAAGGCGAGGTGGTGAAGAAAGGTGACTTCCTTCTCCAGATCGACAAGGCGCAACTGGAAGCGTCGGCAGCCGGTGCCGAAGCATCGATGAGAGCACTCTTCGCGGATCGCGAGGCCGCACGAGCCAACCTCGCCGAAGCGCAGAGGAACTACGACCGGGCGAAGAAGAACTACGCCGACCGGGTCATTCCTCTCGCAGAGCTCGAGAAGAACAAGACCGCCGTCGATTCCGCGGCCGCGAACCTGGACGGCATCACCAACCGCATCGCGCAGGCCCGCGCCTCTCTCGCCGGCGCGCGCGACACCCTCTCGAAGACCACCATCGTCGCCCCGATGTCCGGCATCGTCACCCGTCTGCCGATCGAAGAAGGCGAGGTCGCCGTGATCGGCACGATGAACAACCCCGGCACCGCCCTCCTGACGATCTCCGACATGAGCGTCGTCGAAGCGGTGATGGAAGTCGACGAGACGGACATCCCCAACGTCCGGATCGGCCAGAAGGCGAACGTGACCATCGACGCGTATCCCGGAAAGATCTTCACCGGCACGGTGACGGAAGTCGCTTCGAGCCCCATCCAGAACATCACCTCGGGGAGCAATACCGAGGCGATCAACTTCGAAGTGAAAATCCGCCTCGACCATCCTCCTGCCGGAGTCCGTCCCGGCTTTTCGGCATCCGCCGACATCGTCACCGGGACGCGCAGCAAGGTGCTGGCGATCCCCATCCAGTCTCTGGTGGTCCGTGACAAGCCGACGAAGGGACCGAAATCCCCCACCGCGAAGCCGGTGGAAGAGGAAGGCGTCTATGCCCTCGATCAGGCTGCGGAGAAAGTCGCTTTCGTCCCGGTGAAGACGGGGATCACGGGCGACACCCTGATCGAGATCGAGAGCGGCCTCAAACAGGGCCAGCAGATCGTCTCCGGCCCCTTCCGTGCGCTCCGCGACCTGAAGGACGGGTCGACCGTGAAGCTGGAGAAAGAGACGAAGGACAAGGACAAAGAGACGAAATGAGCGAGCTTCTGCGCACCGCGATCGAAGCGCTCCAGCGCCACAAGCTCCGCAGCTTTCTCACGCTCCTCGGCGTGATCATCGGAGTCACCACGGTGGTAGCGGTCGTCTCGGTGATCTCGGGCCTGAACAACTACGTCGGGACGCAGCTTCTGAACCTCAGCCCGGATGTCTTCGTCGCCACTCGTTTCGGGATCATCACCTCCCGCGAGGAGTTCCTGAAGGCGCTGAAGAGAAAGCCGATCCTCCTCGCGGACGTTCAGGCGATCGAAGAGCGGTGCAACGGCTGTGCGGAAGTGGGGATGCGGACCACGACTTCGATGCGCGTGAAGTTCAGGAGCAACCACCTGAATCGCGTGGACATCGTCGGCGGCTCGCCGAATATCGCGGAACTGACCAGGCTCGATCTCGAAGCGGGACGCTTCTACACCCAAACCGAGGACCAGCACTCCGCGCCCGTCGCGGTGATCGGATGGGACGTCCGCGATCGCCTCTTCGGCCAGCTCGATCCGATCGGGAGAATCATCTCCATCTCCGGCCGTAAGGTCCGGGTGATCGGGCTGATGTCGAAACAGGGATCCGTGCTCGGCGAGAGCCGCGACCGACGGGTCTACGTTCCGCTCTCCTGGTGGCAGAAGTCGTTCGGGTCACGTCAGTCGCTCGCGGTCTTCATCCGGCCCGCCGGCGGGATCAGCCAGTTGCAGAGAACCGAGGATGAAGTGCGGGTGATCCTCCGTTCACGCCGCCATACCAGCTTCAAGGATGATGATCCGTTCTCCTTCGTCACCGCCGAGACGGTGCAGGCCGCGTGGAAGAGCATCTCCGCTGGAGCCTTCGCGTTGATGATCTTCATCTCCGGGATCTCTCTGGTGGTGGGAGGAATCGTGATCATGAACATCATGCTGGTCTCGGTGATCGAGAGAACTCACGAGATCGGGATCCGTCGTGCGCTCGGTGCGACCCGGAGAAACATCCGGATGCAGTTTCTTCTCGAGGCGGTGCTCCTCGCTCTCGTCGGCGGCATCGTCGGAGTGTTGCTCGGCGCGATGATCAGCCGGGGGATTGCGATGATCTTTCCGCTCCCGACCCTCGTCCGTCCGGCCTTGATTGCGACGGGGCTCGGGATCGCCGTCCTCACCGGCGCAGCCGCCGGCTACTTCCCGGCGAGGAAGGCGGCGTCACTCCCGCCGGTGGAGGCGCTGCGCTATGAGTGAGGTCACCACCCGGAAGGTTCGATCCCTCGCCAGCGACTGGGTCTGGGGCGTGAAAGAGAACGTCCGATTCGCAGCCAGTGCGGTGGTCGGTCACAAGATCCGCTCAGCGCTGACCGTTCTGGGCATCGTCATCGGCGTGACGACCGTCATCGCGATGGTGTCGCTGATTCAAGGATTCAACGACAGCGTGGTGGCGAGCTTCCAGTCGTTCGGCGCGACGCTGGTGCAGTTTCAGAAATACGATCCGGGTTTCGGACCCGACAACCGCGACGAGGACGAGCGCCAGAGGAAGAACCTCACCTACGAGGATGCGCTGGCGCTCAAACGCCTGGTGCCCGCGATGGCGGCGGTTTCTCCGGAGCGTTACTGGTTCAGCGGGAATGGTGGTGAAGTTCCGCTGGTGAAGTACGGTGGATTGGAGGCGACGCCCGACACCATCGGCGGCGTGACCGAGGATTATCCGATCGCCAACAATCACTACGTGACAGAAGGACGATTCATCACCGACGCGGACGTCCGGCACGCTGCTTCTGTGGTGGTCCTGGGATCCGCCGTCGTCGACGCGATCTTCCCCCACATGGACCCGGTCGGGAAGAAGGTCACGGTGGGTGGAAGAAGCTATACCGTGATCGGAGTGATGGAGAAACAGGGGTCGACGATGTTCGAGTCGACGGACAGTCACGTCTACCTCCCTCTGACCACGTTCGATTCGCACTTCCCCTGGATCAGGAAGGACGTGGGAGTGAACATCGCGACGGTTCCCCGGAAGCCGGAGTGGGTGAGCCGGATCACCGACGAGGGAACCGCCGTTCTGCGCGCGCGCAGGAAGGTTCCGTTCAACAAGCCGAACGACTTCGGGATCATGACGCCGGACGAACTGATCGGAAACTTCCGGAAGATCACCGGCGGGATCACTCTCGCGATGATCTTCATCTCGTCGATCGCCCTTCTGGTCGGAGGGGTGGGCGTGATGAACATCATGCTCGTCTCGGTGACCGAGCGGACGCGCGAGATCGGGATCCGAAAGGCGCTCGGAGCGGTGAAGCGAGACATCGTGATTCAGTTCCTGACCGAGGCGATGACGCTCGCCGCGGTTGGCGGAGTGATCGGAGTGCTGATCGGGTACGGAATTGCATTCGTGGTACGTCACGTCAGTCCGCTGCCTACGTCCACACCGGTCTGGTCGGTTCTGATCGGGCTGATCGTGTCGATCTCGATCGGGCTCTTCTTCGGGATCTATCCGGCGTACCAGGCGGCGAAGCTCGATCCGATCGAATCGCTGCGGTACGAATGAGAGAGGCTCGAGGCTCGAGGCTCGAGGTTCGGGGCTCGAGCCTCGAGAAGCGTGTCATGGACCTCTGCGATGAGCGAATCCCAAAGGAGCAGAATCAGAATAATATTCTCATAAATAGCCAATGTTCCGCATAAACTTCGTCAAAATATGCCAAGAGCGGAATATTATTCTCGCCTCTCGCCTCTCGCCTCTCGCCTCTCGCCTCTCGCCTCTCGCCTCTCGCCTCTCGCCTCTCGCCTCTCGCCTCTCGTCTCTCGCCTCTCGTCTCTCGCCTCTCGTCTCTCGCCTCTCGTCTCTCGCCTCTCGCCTCTCGTCTCTCGTCCGGGGCTTGCAACAAACCTATATGGTTATATAATCATGCAGTGGTATGACGGGCCTGGTTCGATCCAGCTCCGTGACCCGAGAGGACGGCGTGAGAGCGCGACTCTCCCGCCCCTCGGCTTCACCTTCGAACCGGCCCTCGATTCGGAGGATTCATGTCGCATCACTTTGCCCGGGCCGCCTTCCTGATCGCCGCCGCCTTCTTCGCTCCACTCTCCCGGGCCGATCCGCCCGCGGATGCCGTGCGTGGGCCGATTCATCTTTCCTCGCAGTCGCCGCTGCAATCGCTTCGACTCAGCCTCGTGCCGGGCATCCCCCTCTCCGGCAACTCCGGCGAGCGGCATCTCTCCTTCTCCGAGACCTGGACCAACGTCTGGGTGGACCATCCGGAGTCGGCGGTGCTCGACTACGAGGCGGTCGATTCGCGCCTTTCCCTCGGTTGGTCTCTCGGGCGTGGATGGAGCGTGACCACCACGTTCGAGAACCGGAGCCTCCTCGGCGGGCGCCTCGACCACACCATTCAGGAGTTTCACGAGATGGTCGGACTCGGATTGAACGGGCGCGACGACGTTCCGCGCGACTCGATCCACATCGCCATCCGCGATCCCCGCAGCGGGAAGATTCTCTTTCAGGCGGGGAAGAGCGCTTCGGGTTCGTACGAGACCGCGGTCGGCGCGACGCTCGCTCGCGTCGTGAAGTTCGGAAGTTTCGACCTCGACGGCTCCATGACCGTGAGAACGAACCTTGGAGAACGGCTCTCGCCGGAAAAGAGGGGAGACATCGACGCGGGGCTCACTGCCGGCGCGTATCGGAAGATCGGGCCGGCCGGCCTTTATGCCGGAGTGGGATTCAGTCGCTTCGCCGGAGCGAGCATCGGCGGGCTCACCCTCGAGAAACAGCAGTGGACGTTCCTCTCCGCAATCGAGCTGCCGGCGACGGAGAGGACGTCGTTGATCGCACAATACCTCGCGAACCAGGGTCTCACCACGGAAGGGCCTCTTTCGAAGGCGACGAACGAAGCGCTGCTCGGATTCCGGCATCGGTCGGGGTCGAACGTCTACGAGATCGGACTGATCGAGAACGTGCTCCGTTTCGACAACGGTCCCGATTTCGGATTGCACTTCGCGGTGCACCACCTGTGGGATTGAGGCGTCTCCGCAGGATCAGCCGCGCCGGCGACGCGAGGCAGTGCGCTTCGGCGCCACGGCGAGGGAGTCGATCGCGATCCGCGCCCGATCGAGAAGGACGGGATCCTCACTGAGGAGATACCGGTTGTTCGTCGCGAGGAGGATCGCGTGGAGCTCGAACGTGATCTGTCCGGGATCCGCGGACGGGTCGATCTCTTTCAGGTTCTGCGCCTCTCGTACGAACTGCTCGAGTGCAGAGAGAAACTCTGCAACCACCTGGACGATCCGATCGCGCACCGGGCCGGGCCGGGCGCTGAACTCCGAGGCCGCTCCGGCGAAAAAGCAGCCCCCGGGGAAGACGCCCCGCTCGAGATAGGAGAGAAACGCGTGGCAGAGGGCGACGACGCGTGCCCGACCACGGGGTGTTTCGAACGCGGGCGCCATGACTTCGTCCATGAACGTGATGCGCGCCGCGTCGATCGTCGCGAGCTGGAGCTCCTGTTTCGAGCCGAAGTGCGCATACAGACCGCTCTTGCTCATCCCCACGTGGTCCGCGAGATCGCCGATGGAGAGGCCTTCGAGGCCGTTGATGGTGGCGAGGCGTGCGGCGACGCGCAGGATCTCGTCGCGGGTCTGTTCACCTTTCGGTCTTCGGGGCTCGGGGGCGGCTGTGACGGTCTCGCTCATGCTTCAGCTTGACAGTATAGCACGAACGGTCGTATCTTGATTCAAAACGAACGGTCGTACGTTTCGCCTCCCGCTCCTCTTGGCCCGAGAACACCGGGCTGGAGCGGCCACGGCAGGACGTGGTGGCGATGAAATCCCGGTCCGGGACCGAGCGGGCCGGAACGAGCAACATTCGACGAACGGAGAACGTCATGAAACGTCTCGTTTTCTTCCTCTACGGCATCCTCTGTTACGCCCTCTTCTTCGCAGTCTTTCTGTACGCAATCGGCTTTGTCGGAAATCTCCTCGTCCCGAAGTCGATCGACAACGGCCCCGCGACGCCGATCCTCTGGGCGCTGCTCATCGACGCCGCTCTCCTCACCCTTTTCGCAGTGCAGCACAGCGTCATGGCGCGCCCCGGCTTCAAGAAACGGTGGACGAAGATCGTCCCCCCGGCGATCGAGCGGAGCACCTACGTCCTCTTCGCGAATCTCGCCCTGATCCTCCTTTACTGGCAGTGGCGGCCGGTCTCCAATGTGATCTGGTCGGTCGAGGGAGCGGGAGCGACGGCGCTGACGGCTCTCTTCTGGACCGGATGGGGCATCGTGTTCCTTTCCACGTTCATGATCAGCCACGTGCACCTGTTCGGTCTCCAGCAGATCTACCAGAACCTCAAAGGACGTGATCTGACCGATCCTCAGTTCACCACCCGCGGGTTTTACAGCTTCATCCGGCACCCTCTCATGTTCGGCTTCATCATTGCGTTCTGGTCCGCTCCGGTGATGACCGCCGGCCATCTCTTCTTCGCCGCTGCCTCGACCGGCTACATTCTCGTCGCGCTGCAGCTCGAGGAACACGATCTGGTCCGGTTCCTGGGAAGGCGCTATCTCGAATACCGCGAGCGCGTGCCGATGCTCCTCCCGCTCCCCAAACGGCGAAGCACGTCCGATTCGACGGGAAGTCCCGCAGTGGAGAGGTGACCCCGGCGAGGGAGCCGTCACGCGGTCGGATTGCCGGACGTCCCTGACACGTCCGGCACGTCCGACCGTGGGCCGGACCCCGGGCTCCCATGCCCGCCCATGCGATCTCTCGATTTTTCTTCTATCTTTTCCTTCTCCGGAAGACCGATGATGCACTCAACGGGCCGTGCGGCGCTCTGGCCGGGATAGTCCGGGCGACACCACAGACGACCCGGAGGAGGGTTTCATGTTCCAGCGGTCCGGCTCTGCATCCATGACGATACTCGCCGTCTCACTCCTCGGGTTCGCGCTCATCGGCTGCGAGTGGGATTTCCCCCTCACGCCCGAGCCGACGCGCGAGGTCGTCCCGCAGCTCACCGGCGACTGGTTCTCGCTCAGCGACGGCGCACGGCTCACCATCCGGCAGCTCGATCCGAGGAGCTACGTGGTGGTCAGCGATGGTGAGCCGTACCGCGTGATCCACACCGACCTCGGCGGCGCTCCTCTCGTCTCCGTCCAGCAACTCCAGGACGAGCGGAAATGGGTGTGGTATTCGTGGCATACATCGGACGACGGCAACACGCTCGAGCTCCGGTACCTCGACCCGAAGTTCATCCGCGCCCACGCCAGCGACCGCGCCGCGATCGTCCGGTTCGTCGAAGAGAATCTCAAGAACCCGCAGCTCTATGGCGAGACGCTGCGCTTCGCGCGCGTCGAGAAGTGACGCCGGGTGGTGGTGATCCGTGCAGGGACGTCTCGCTCCGCAGTGGAAATCCCGTGAACGATCGGGACGTCGGACCGTGGGTGCTTCCAGGATGTCACCGTCATTCCGCACGCCGCCAACTACATCGACTTCTCTACGCTTTTCTCCGCGCGCTCCTCTCCCTGGCTGAGCCCCCGCGCCGCGAGGTACGGAAAGTCGAAGTCACTCGAGGCGCGACGGCTGCGCTCGAACCATCCCCTGGCCGCGGCTGGATCTCCCGACGCGAGGAAGCGCGTTCCCACCATGAACCAGACGTGCCGGAGCATCAAAGGCTCCCGAGCTCGAGCCCGGGCGATCACCGGTTCGAGAGGGCTTTGAGGATCGAGCGCGTCGAGAAGGATCCCTCCTTCGCGCTCGATCGCTGGTGAACTCTGAGAGACGGATGAGCGAAGGCGCGCGACGGCCGCCGACAGCGCGTTCCGATCCCCGCGCAAGCCGAGGGCAGCGGTCGCATAAACGGCTTTCAGAAGATCGTCCGAATTGACGAGGGTCTTCGGATCGATCGCCGCGGCGGATGCCTCCTCGTACTTCCCTTGCTCGATCAGGACCGCGAGGTCGATCGCGGCAGTCCTTTGCCGGAACGCACGACGTCCTTCCGCCAGCTCCTTTTCGATCTTCCCCGTATCCCCCCGCAATCTCGACACGAGAAGCTCGCGGGACCAGACCACGAAAGGATCTCCGCCCGATCGTCTCTGGAGCCCAATCAGATACGAGGCTTCGTTCCAGTCCCGGCGAAGGAGTGCTGCGATCCAGGTGGCCTCGAACGCTTCGCCTGTGATCGGAGCGTCGGAGTGCGAGATTGAGGGCAGCTCCGAAGATGCTGTTGCGACGTCGCCGGCCGAGGCGATCGCATATGCGTACAGGATGACGAACGATGGATCGTGGTCCTTCATCGACAGGATCGTCCGGTACTCGTTTTCCGCATCGGTGTAGCGCTCGAGACTCAGTAACGAATAGGCGGCACCCACGTGAGGGAGGATGAATGATGGATCGAGCGCCGACGCCCTCCGATACTCTTGGAGCGCCGCCTCCGGATTACCGACGATCCGTCCGTAGAGATAGTGCCAGATCGCCGAGTCGGGGTGGGCGGCGACTCGGGCTCCATAGTCGCGGGTCAGTTCCTCGTTTCTGCCGAGGTCCCACATCAGGTCCTGATACGTGCGATTCGGTTCGACCACGTCGTTCGGACAGGTTTTCTTCCACGGTTCGATCTCTGCCAGAGCACTCTCCGCAGACTCGGAGTCGTGGATCACCGCGATCAGATTCTCGCGCGCCCGGGAAGAACATGGCTCGATGGCCACCGCCTTTCGGAGAAGGCGCAGGGCCTCGACGGTCTGCTTCTGCTGATGGCACCAGAATCCGTAGTCTTCGTATGCCACATCCGCAGCGACATCGAATGCCACGCGCGATGCTTTACCGGCGTGCTCATCGATGTCGATGCTGTCGGGAGGCGCGGTGAAGACGAAATCGACGTTCTTCACTTCGAAGAAGCGCTTCCCGGCGATGATCTCTTCATCGTACGTGCTTTCGTCTCTGCGTACTGCGTATCCGATGCGGGCGCGCCGATAGATCTCCCGCTCATCCGGGTTATAGACGAGAAATCGCGATCCGAACAGCGCATCCCAAAGTCCATCGTCGCTCACTTCCGCGTCGAAGCTCTCGATCGTCGTGCCGCCGGCCAGAGCCACGAGGGTATGGCGGCCCGGAGCGATCGTCGTCTTGAGAGGAGGACCACCCGGGACGACCAGCGACTTTCCGTCGATCCGGACCGTGATCTGCTTCCCGAAACCGTTGCCGATGTAAAGCGGCACGTGACTCCGGTTCCAGAATGCAATACCGACGGCGATCACGATCGCCGCGAAGGCAAGGACACCGACTACGAGCGGACCACTGACGCTTCGCGCGCGGCCAGAGGTCCGAATCCGTGGCTTGCGGCCGAACGGCCACACTCTTCGCGAGGCCTTTCGCTCGAGATCCGAGAGCGGATAATTCAGCCGCTTCTTGCAGTCGCCGATCAGCCGAAGCAGACCCTTGTCCTTCGAAGGATCCTGCTGGGACCTACTGACTTTCTCGAACGCCGCCAGCGCTTCGGCCCACCGCTGCTGACGGTGGAAGCTCAATCCGAGCAGGTAGTCGGCGCGTCGATCATCCGACCGTGCCGCTGCGCGCTGCAAAGGGACGATCGCATCTTCGACCCGGTTCAGCTTGAAGAGCGACCAACCCAGGGAGTACTGGATCGCGGCGTTCGTTGGTTCGAGCGCCGCGGCCCGCTCGAAAAGAGGAAGCGCATCGCCGAGGTGGTTGCGCTGCATTCGGATCTGTCCGGCGAGTAGATACAGATCGGCGCTGGGACATTCGGCCAGCCCGGCATCGGCTTCCCGTTCTGCTTCGCTCCACATCTGGAACGAAAGGAGAGCCTGAACGAGAGCGATGCGCGCGGCGGGATCTTTCGGATTTCGCTCTACCGCCTCGCGAAGCGGCCTGCTGTCGCTGTCTACCGCATTCTTGAAGTCCTGCAGCGCGATCCTGTGGTGCTTCCGGCAACGGGAGCATTCATCCAGGATCCGATGCTTCTTCAAGGGGATCACCGGAATGAAGAAGATGCAGACGCACTCCCGTGTGTCGTAGGAGGAGATCGTGGCGTTCCGGCCACAGAAGCGACAGGTGTCGGAGAAGGACGTCGGGTTCCCTTTTCCGTAGTAGTGAGTTCCGATACCGTTGAGCGTATAGGGCATGGGCTCTCCTCGAACCGGCCGCTTCATCAGGGCGGTCGTGGGTGGGGTTGCATCGGGAGCTTTCGAAGCATACCGCGACGCGAGCTCATGAGTAAATCCGGCGGCACCAGCTCCGACCGCCGGCGCGAAGTCATGCTCCAGTCCGCCGCTCCTCTCTCCACCTCGAACTTTGATAGGCTCACCCCTGAATCTCAACGACAGGAGTTGCCCATGAAGATCGATCTGCGACTTGCTGCAGCCCCGCTTCTCGTGCTGGCGCTGGCGTGCGCGCAACCCGCACCGCCGCCGGCGACCGCACCGCCTCCGCCACCCGCCGAGGCCACCACGCCTCCCGCCGTGGCGACGGCTCCTGGCACCGTCTCCGGATACCAGGTGCCGGTGATCTACCACAAGCTCGACAACGGGCTGAAGGTCGTCATGTCGCCCGACCACACTTCGCCCGTCGTGACCGTCGCGGTGTACTACAACATCGGCTTCCGCATCGAGCCGAAGGACCGCACCGGATTCGCACATCTGTTCGAGCACATGATGTTTCAGGGTTCCGAGCACCTTGGCAAGATGGAGTTCATCAAGCTGGTGCAGTCGAACGGCGGTGTGTTGAACGGCTCGACGCGCTTCGACTTCACGAATTACTTCGAGATCGTTCCCTCGAACACCCTGGAAACGATGCTCTGGGCCGAAGCGGACCGGATGCGCGGACTCGCGATCAATCAGGCGAATCTCGACAACCAGCGCGACGTGGTGAAGAACGAAGTCCGGGTCAACGTGATCAATCGTCCCTACGGCGGCTTCCCCTGGCTCGATCTCCCGCAGTACGCGAACCAGAACTGGTACAACTCGCACAACTTCTACGGCGACATGAAGGACCTCGACGCGGCGAGCCTCACCGACGTCCAGGACTTCCACAAGACCTACTACGCGCCGAACAACGCGGCCCTCGCCATCGCCGGCGATCTCGATCCCGACCAGGCGATGGTGTGGGTGAAAAAGTACTTCGGCGACATCGCCTCCGCTCCGCAGCCGGCGCGCCCCGACATCTCCGAGCCGCGACAGACCGAAGAGAAGCGCTTCAACAAGGTCGACGAGAAGGCGAACCGTCCCGCCATCGCGTTTGCCTGGCACGCCCCGGCGGTCGGATCGCCCGAATACTACGCACTCGGCATGATCGACCAGATCCTCGCGGTGGGGAAGGACAGCTGGCTCCACCAGTCGCTGGTTCAGCAGAAGGGTCTCACCGGTGATGTCAGCTCCTCGATCAACTCCCTCGGCAACATGTTCGACATCAACGGTCCGACGCTCTACGAGGTCTGGCTCTTCCACGACAAGGACAAGACGAACGATCAGATCATCACCGCCTTGAACGAACAGATCGAGCGGCTGCAGAACGCACCCGTCGACGCTGCGACCCTCGATCGCGCGCGGGTGAAAATGCGCTCCCAGATGTACGACGAGATCGAGGGCCTGTTCGGATTCGGCAAAGCCGACCTTCTCGCCTCGTTCGCCCTCTTCGACGACGACCCTTCGAAGATCAACGATATCGAGAAGAACTTCGCGGACGTCACACCGGAGCTGATCCAGAAGACCGCGAAGGAGTATCTCCGAACCAGTAACAGAACCATTCTCACCGTCGAGCCGAAGGCCGGCTCGTGATCGAAGGAGACCGACTCATGCGCATCAAGAACATACTGATCGGATTCTGTTTCGCGCTCCTCGGTGCGGCGGCCGCCTTCGCACAGCCGGCCGGAGCGCCCGCGCCCGCGCCGCCGAAGCCGTTCAACATCCCGGAGGTCCACAAGTTCACACTGCCGAACGGACTCGAAGTCCGGATGGTGCATTACAGCGACGTCCCGAAGGTGACGGTGGAGCTCGACACCTTTGCGGGCAACATGAACGAAACGGCGAATCAGGTCTGGCTCGCGGACCTGACCGGCCGGATGTTGGAACAGGGGACGCCGACCCGCAACGCGGAGCAGATCGCACTCGAAGCCGCGAGAATGGGCGGCTCTCTCGACGTGAGCGTCGGAATGAACGAGACCTCCATCGGCGGCGACGTCCTCTCGGAGTTCGCGCCGGAGATGATCGGACTCGTCGCGGATGTCGCGATGCATCCCGCATTTCCGGAGGGCGAGATCGCGCGGCTCAAGAGTGATCTGCAGCGTGAGCTCGCGATCGCCCGGAGCCAGCAGCAGTCGCTCGCGCACGAGGCGTTCCTGAAGGCGCTCTACCCGGAACATCCATACGGAAGACTCTTTCCGACTGTCGGGATGATCGACGCCTACACCGTCGATCAGGTCCGGAGCTTCTATCAGAACAACTTCGACGCGAAGCGATCGAGGATCTATGTGGTCGGCCGCTTCGATGATGCCGCAGTGGAGAAAGCGATCCGTGACGCACTCAGCGGATGGGGGGCGGGTGCTCCGGCGAAGTTCAATCCACCCACTCCGACGAGCAAGCGCGTGGTCGACCTGATCAACAGGCCCGGCGCGGTCCAGTCGACGCTCTACATCGGACTCCCGACCATCGACCCGACCAGTCCCGACTACATTCCTCTCCAGGTGACCGACGCGCTCCTCGGTGGTTCGTTCGGCTCACGCATCACCAGCAACATCCGTGAGGCCAAGGGCTACACGTACTCGCCGCGCTCGACGTTTGGCACCATGGTCGGCGCCGGATACTGGGCGGAGATCGCGGACGTCACCACTGCGGTCACCGGGCCCTCGATCACCGAGATCATGAAGGAGATCGAGCGGCTGCGAGGCGAGCCGCCGACGGCGGAGGAACTGCGCGGGATCCAGAACTACATGGCAGGCATCTTCGTGCTGAGGAACTCCTCGCGCGCAGGCATCGTGAACCAGTTGAACGTCCTCGACCTCTACGGACTCCCGGAGAACTTTCTCCGCAACTACGTGCAGAACGTCTATGCGGTGACGCCCTCCCAGGTGCAGCAGGTCGCGAAGAAATACCTCGACTCGGCGAAGATGACCATCGTGGTGGCAGGCGAGAAAGATGTCATTCTCGAGCAGCTCGAACCGTTCGGCACCGTCGTCCCGCTGCAGTAAGACGAACGCAACCAAAGATCAGGGGAGCCGCCGCTCGTCCGGCGACTCCCTTTTTTTTGCCGATTCGGAGTCTGATCGCTCACTCCCGGGGAGGATTCTCCCTCCCTCGCGCGATCCGTCACCGATCCGTAACTTTCCGGCTTGACCGCGCCGGGAGGGGAGCAACAGAATGCGGATAGTCCGACTGGAAGGCGCAATCGCGCGATCCCCCGTTCGCGCTCGAACGACACAATCATGGAAAGAATCCCGCCTCACATACTCCTCGCTCTGGCTCTTCTCACCGGCGCGTCTGCCCTCACCGGATGCACCGCCGACGAAGCCGCGACTGCAGGGCTGAAAGATGTCCGTCCTCCCGCGGTGGTGCGTCTCGCGAAAATCCAGCAGGGAGCATTCGACGTCGCGGTTCGCTTCGTCGGCCGCTTTCGCGCAAAATCTGCGGCAGAGCTCTTCGCCCGAACCGAGGGGCCGCTGACCGCCGTCTATGCGGGAACGGGCGATCGGGTACGGAAGGGACAGCTCCTCGCTCGGATCGATGACGCCGACGCACAGCAACGCGTGCAGCAGTCCGCGGCCGCACTCAAGATCGCGGAGGCGACGTTCGAACAGAGGAGCGCGAACCTGCAGCTCGCGGGAAGTCAGGCCCGGCGGAGTGAGAGCCTCTTCGGGGAGAAGCTCGTCTCGAAGAGCGACTACGAGATCGCGCAGGGAGAGCTGACCACGGCGAAGTCGCAGGTCGAGCTGGCTCGCGCGCAGATCGAACAGGCGAAGGCGAATCTCGCAGCGGCCGAGCTCGAGCTCGCACGAACCCGGATCCTGGCTCCTTTCGACGGCTATATCGGCACGCGCTACCTCGACCTCGGCGCGCAGGCGAGCACCAACCGCGCGATCTTCAGCATCGTCGATGTCTCCACCATCCGCACCACCGTCGCCGTCCCATCGCACGATGCGGTTCACGTGCACCCGGGGCAGGAAGCGACCGTCACGGTGGACGTTCTGCCGGGGCGGATCTTCAAAGGGAAAGTCTCGCGTGTGTCGTCCGTGTTCGATCCTCAGACCAGCACCGTCGAAGCGGAAGTCGAGATCGCGAACTCCGACGGAGTTCTGAAGCCGGGGATGTTCGGGAGCGTCCTGATCGCGTACCGCACGGATGCGACCGCGCTTCTCGTTCCGGTCTCCGCAGTGCAGCGCAACGAACACGAGGAGTGGATCTTCGTCGCCGAGGCGACATCGGACGACGGTCTGGCGGCGCGGCGTGTGCCGGTCCGGGTCCTTCCTTCCGCGAAGAGCGCTCCGACCATCGCGGCGATCGAGCCGCTGGAAGGTGAGCTCGCGCGCGGGATGAATGTGATCGTCCTCGGACAGGAGGATCTCGTCGATGGCGCACGGGTAACCTCCGCGACCGCCCGGCAGAGCGGCGGGCCGAAACAATGAGTCTCGCATCCCTCAGCGTGCGGCGCCCCGTCACCGTGATCATGATCGCTCTGATCGTGATCCTTCTCGGCGCGATTGCATTCACCCGCCTCCCGGTCGACCTGATGCCGGAGCTGGTCTATCCCACTCTGACTGTCCGTACCGACTACCCGAACGTCGGACCCCAGGAGATGGAGGACCTGATCTCACGGCCGATCGAAGAAACGGTCGCGGCGATCGCGGGAGTGAAAGAGATCACCTCGAGCTCTTCCGAAGGTTCTTCGACGGTGCGTGTCGCATTCACGTGGGACACGGATCTGGATGAAGCGGCGAACGAGATCCGGACGAGAATCGAACGGATTCGTGACGATCTTCCCGAAGACTCTCAGCCTCCACGGGTCTACAAGTTCGATCTCGCGTCGTTCCCGATCGTCTTCCTCGGAGTCTCGTCGAAGAGCATGGGACCGATCGAGCTGCGTGAGTTCACGGAAGAACGGATCAACCGCCGTCTCGAGCGCGTTCCGGGAGTCGCGGCGATCGACATCCGTGGCGGCCTGCGACGGCAGGTGCAGATCGATCTGGACCGGGACAAGATGCTCGCGCTCGGGCTGAGCGCGGACCGGGTGACGCAGCTCCTCCGCGACGAGAACCTGAATCGTCCGGCCGGGAAGGTCGAGGAAGGGAATCTCGACGTCTATCTGCGCACCGTCGGGGAGTATCGCGGCCCGGCCGAAGTCGGTTCGACCGTGGTATCCGTGCGCGACGGCACGCCGATCTATCTCCGTGACATCGCCACGGTCAAAGAAGGGGTGGAAGAGGTCACCGAGCTGACGCGCATCAACGGCCAGCCGGGCATCCGCATTGCGATCAACAAGCAGGCCGGTGCGAACACCGTCGACGTCGCGACGGCGGTGCTGCGCGAGGCACGGCGGATCAATGCCGACTATCCGAACGTCCACGTCACGACGATCATCGACACCAGCAAGTACATCCGCAATGCGATCGCCAACGTGCGCAACTCGGCGCTCATCGGCGGTCTCCTCGCCATCTTCATTCTCCTCTTCTTCCTCCGCTCCGAGCGGTCCACTCTGGTGATCGCGACCTCGATTCCGATCTCGGTGATCGCCACGTTCGCCCTGATCTACTTCAGCGGATACACACTGAATATCATGACCTTCGGCGGTCTCGCGCTCGGGGTCGGAATGCTGGTCGACAACGCGATCGTGGTCCTGGAGAACATCTTCAGGAAGCACGAGGAGGGAGAGGACGCCGAGACGAGTGCAGTGGAGGGGACGAAGGAAGTGGCGATGGCGATCACTGCCTCGACCCTCACCACGATGGCGGTCTTCCTCCCGATCGTGTTCATGGAAGGGATCAGCGGCGTGATGTACAAGCAGCTCGCCGCAGTGGTCGCTTTTTCTCTGTTCGCATCTCTCGCGGTTGCACTGACATTGATTCCGATGCTGTCGGCCCGGCTCCTCGCAGTCGGTCCGCGGAAGCGGCACTCACCGCTGAAGAGGGTCTACGACGCGAGCGGTCGCGTCCTCGAGCGACTGGAGCTCCGCTATCGCAATGCGATCGGATGGAGTCTGGCTCACCGCAGGAAAGTGTTGATAGGGTCAGGTCTGTTGTTCGCCGGAAGTCTGTGCCTGATTCCTTTCATCGGATCGGAACTGATGCCGAAGACCGATGAAGGCGAAGTCCGCGTCGACGCCGAGATGGCGGTCGGCACGCGTCTCGCGGTGATGGACCGGACCATGCGCGAAGTGGAGCGGATCGCCCGGACCAACATCCCCGAGGCGGAGAACATCCTCACCTCGGTAGGGGGAGGAGGGTGGCACGGAACGGCCGGGAATCGTGGTCAGTTACGCATCACTCTGGTCCCGCGGTCGGAACGGAGCCGTACCGCGGCGGAGATCGCCGATGCCCTGCGGCCGAAGTTCGATTCGATCCCCGGGGCAGTCATCCGCACTCGCGAGGGGTCAGGTCTTTTCCTCATGCGGATCGCGTTCGGCGGCGGTGGAGACGAGGGTCTCGAGGTCGAGATCCGCGGATACGACCTGCAAAAGGGATTCGCCCTCGCCGAGCAGGTGAAGAAGAAGCTCGAAGGTATCCCCGGCGTGAGCGACGTACGGCTCGGACGCGATCCCGGAAGGCCGGAACAGGTCATCCGCATCGACCGGGAAAAGATCGCCCGCCTCGGACTCTCCATGAGCAAGGTCGCCCAGATCATCGAAACGAACCTCGCGGGAGCGAGAGCGACCGTGCTCCGGCGCGCCGGACGTGAGTACGACATCTTCGTCCGGCTGCGCGAAGGCGACCGGCAATCGCTCACCGACATCGAGGGGGTCTCTCTGGTCTCCTCCACCGGCGAGACCGTACCGCTCCGGAGCGTGATCGACGTGAAGTACACCTCCGGTCCGATCGCCATCGATCGGAAGGATCAGGAGCGCGTGCTCTACGTCTCCGGCAACGTCGCCGGCCGTGACCTCGGTTCCGTGGCCCAGGACACGCGAGCCGCTCTGCACACCATCAGCGTTCCCGACGGCTTCGATCTCGTGATCGGCGGCGAATACGAGGAACAGGTCAAGGCGCGCAACGCCCTCCTGATCTCCATGGTCCTCGCCCTGATCCTGGTCTACATGGTCATGGCTGCGCAGTTCGAGGACCTCCTCGATCCGTTCGTGGTGATGTTCTCCATCCCCATGGCCGGAGTCGGCGTTCTGGTCACTCTTTTCCTCACCGGGACGACCTTCAACATCCAGAGCTACATCGGGATGGTCATGCTCGCCGGGATCGTGGTGAACAACGCCATCGTTCTGGTCGACTACACCAATCTGCTCCGGCGGCGTGACGGGATGCCTCTGCACGAGGCTGTGATCGAAGGAGGTCGCCGGCGTCTCCGTCCCATCCTGATGACCACCTCGACGACGCTCCTCGGTCTGATCCCGCTCAGCCTCGCTCTCGGCGAAGGCTCCGAGATGCAGGCGCCGATGGCTCGCGCCGTCGTCGGAGGACTCACCGTCTCCACCTTCGTGACCCTCTTCCTCGTCCCGGTGATCTACACCATCTTCGCGGAGTGGGAGATGGCGCGCGAGCGTGCGAAGAACGGCGAGACGGAGCCCATCGGCAGCGAGATCCCCTCCGAAGCCTGAGCGTTCGGCTGTGGGTCACCCACAGTGGGTCGCGCGTATGTGGGTCGCGCCGAAGTGGGTCGCGCGCATGTGGATCGCGCCAAAGTGGGTCGCGCGTCCCGCGCGAGGCTCCCCGGCATCCTGCCGGGGAGCGATGGCGACAACGAGGCGCGGATCGTTCCTCTCGCGCGGCGATCAGTTGGTGTCTCTCTACTCGGGACCATCGTCGTAACTTGCCCGGGACAGGGCGGCGCGGGACGCCGCCCAGCATCGGACGGGACGCCCAACCCACTACAGTGGGTCGTGCGTATGTGGGTCGCGCGTCCCGCGCGAGGCTCCCCGGCATCCTGCCGGGGAGCGATGGCGACAACGACACGCGAATCGTACCTCTCGCGCGGCGATCAGTTGGTGTCTCTCTACTCGGGACGATCGCCGTATCTTGCCCGGGACAGGGCGGCGCGGGACGCCGCCCTGCATCGGACGTGACGTCCAACCCACTGGGGGCATCGGGCGAGACGCCCAACCCACTACATGTGGGTCGCGCCAAAGTGGGTCGCGCGTCCCGCGCGAGGCTCCCCGGCATCCTGCCGGGGAGCGATGGCTGCAACGAGGCGCGGATCGTTCCTCTCGCGCGGCGATCAGTTGGTGTCTCTCTACTCGGGACGATCGCCGTAACTCGCCCGGGACAGGGCGGCGGGGGACGCCCAACCCACTACAGTGGATCGCGCCAAAGTGGGTCGCGCGTCCCGCGCGAGGCTCCCCGGCATCCTGCCGGGGAGCGATGGCGACAGCGACACGCGAATCGTACCTCTCGCGCGGCGATCAGTTGGTGTCTCTCTACTCGGGACCATCGTCGTATCTTGCCCGGGACAGGGCGGCGCGGGACGCCCAACCCACTACAGTGGATCGCGCCAAAGTGGGTCGCGCGTCCCGCGCGAGGCTCCCCGGCATCCTGCCGGGGAGCGATGGCGACAACGACACGCGGATCGTTCCTCTCGCGCGGCGATCAGTTGGTGTCTCTCTACTCGGGACGATCGCCGTAACTTGCCCGGGACAGTGCGGCGCGGGACGCCGCCCTGCATCGGGCGAGACGCCCAACCCACTACAGTGGGTCGCGCCAAAGTGGGTCGCGCGTCCCGCGCGAGGCTCCCCGGCATCCTGCCGGGGAGCGATGGCGACAACGACACGCGAATCGTACCTCTCGCGCGGCGATCAGTTGGTGTCTCTCTACTCGGGACGATCGCCGTAACTCGCCCGGGACAGGGCGGCGCGGGACGCCGCCCTGCATCGGACGGGACGTCCAACCCACTGGGGGCATCGGGCGAGACGCCCAACCCACTACAGTGGGTCGCGCCAAAGTGGGTCGCGCGTCCCGCGCGAGGCTCCCCGGCATCCTGCCGGGGAGCGATGGCGACAACGACACGCGAATCGTACCTCTCGCGCGGCGATCAGTTGGTCTCTCTACTCGGGACCATCGTCGTATCTCGCCAGGGACAGGGCGGCGCGGGACGCCGCCCTGCATCGGACGTGACGTCCAACCCACTACAGGTGGGTCGCGCGTCCCGCGCGAGGCTCCCCGGCATCCTGCCGGGGAGCGATGGCGACAACGACACGCGAATCGTACCTCTCGCGCGGCGATCAGTTGGTGTCTCTCTACTCGGGACCATCGCCGTATCTCGCCAGGGACAGGGCGAGAAAGTCGAGACCTGACCCCGAATGCGAATCTCCCGCTGACCGGACGGCAACTCTTGATGAAAATCTCGTACGCGTTTCAGAGATAGCCCGAACGCCGTCGCTCAGCTGGCGATGTATCCCTCGAGTTGACGAATCACGTACTTCTGCTCGTCGATGATCCACTTCACGAGATCGCCGATCGAAACGACCCCTCGGATTGCACCCCCTTCGACCACCGGGAGGTGCCGGATGTGGCGCTCGGTCATCACTCCCATCGCGTCTTCCACCCGCGTCGCGGGTGAAACTGTGATCACGTCCGGGGTCATGATGTCGCGCACCGGCGTCTCCTTCGAGGAGCGCGCTCGGAGGATGACCTTCCGTGCGTAATCGCGCTCGGAGAGAATCCCTTCGAGTTTCTGATCTCGAGTGACCAGAACCGCGCCGACTCCCTTTTCCGCCATTAACTCGATCGCCTCGTAGACGGAGGCGTCGGGGTGGATCGACCAGACCGCGCAGCCCTTCTCGTCGAGGATCTCCTTGACCGTGCTCATGCGTGCCTCCTTCCGTTCACGAATCCGTGAGAATTCATCGTAGCACTCCCCCCGCGGCCGAACGAATGGGCTCGGTTGGATCAGGAAGCGCACCGCTCGACGTCAGCGCGGATCGGACAGGAAATCCGCACATGCGCGGTGGGGTGGGGATCCTCTGATCGGCCGCGATGATCAGGTTCAGAGCTCATCGAGAGGATGCCTCTGGCAGAAGCACAGCAAATACGAAACTCGAAATTCAGAATCGGTGTTCTTCGCGACCGCGGACGGCGGAAACCGGCGCGATCTGCACGTCAGGGCTGCGATCTCTCTCGAGCGCTCCGCCGGCCCGACGCGTAGAGCGCGAGGCCGACGCCGAGGAGGACCAGCGTCGATCCGATGATCTTCAGCAGAGCGAGGCGAGGGTTCGGTTCGTCGGCCGAGGGGATCATGGCGAGAGCGATGGAGATGGCGGTCGTGGCGAGACCGAGCCAGGCGAAGACGAGCGCAACCGGCTTCCCACCCGGAACGTGCAGCACCCCGGCTGCGGGGCGGGTGCGTTGATGTCGGATCATCGCCGCGAACATGAAGAGGAATGGGATGAAGTAGGAGATCACGCCGAGGGAGACGAGTACGTCGTACGCACCGCGAACGGACGTGCCCGCCTGGCCGAGTACCACGAACACCGCCGCGAGCCCGGTCTGGGTGAGAAGGGCGATCCAGGGGGTCTTCCACCGCGGGTGCAGACGCCCGAATGCATCCGGGAGGACGTGGTCGATTCCGGCGACGAACGGGAGTCGTGCCGTCGCGGCGAGCCATGCGCCGACTCCGCCGACGCCCGAGACGGCGATCAGGAGGGCCACGAAGGGGACGATTCCCGGGACGTGGAGCTGCGTCGAGATGCTCGCGATCGCCTGCATGAAACCGGCGAGGGAGCTGATGTCCTGACCCGGAAGGGCGACGATGATCGCCGCGGTGCCGAGGATGTACACCACCGTGATCAGAGTTCCCGAGAGGACGATGGCGCGCGGTACCACGCGCGAAGCGTTGCGGATCTCGCCGCCCATCAGTGACGCCGACTCCAGCCCCGCGAACGCGAACGCGATGGTGGACCAGAAGACCACGTCCTTCCATCCGCGTGAAGGGATGAAGCGGTGGATCTCGAATTGTCCGCTGCCTCCGTGATGCGCCCAGGCGACTGCCCCTCCCGCGAGAAGTACTGCAATCGGCAGCCACGTCGCGATCGCGGCGACGTTGTGAAGCCACTTGCCGATGTCGAGCCCCACGATGTTCAGACCTGCGGCGATGACGAGTCCCGCGATCGACGCAATGACGAAGTAGATGCGGTTCTTCGCGAGCCCCTCCCATCCGCCGATGTAGATGGCGGCTTCGGCCGAAAAATAGAGGAGGGCGGGAAAGTACACCAGGTTGCTCGCCCAGTAGGTCCATCCGGTGATGAACCCCGCCAGCTCACCGAACGCTTCTCGCGTCCAGACGTAGAGCCCTCCTTCATCGGGAAATCGCGATGAGAGCTCGATCACGGTGAAGGCGAGAGGGAGGAAGAAGGTGATCAGCGCGACGATCCAGATCAGGATCGAGCTCGCCCCTGCCGCCGCCGCCGTTCCCAGCCATCGCAGACTGAGCACCGCGGTGATGAAAAAGAGCGTGACGTCGCCGAACCCCATCGCCCGGCGGAGCTCGCGGGTCTCGGGTCGATCTTCCACGGGAGCCTCCTGAGCGGGGCATTGTAGCGGAAGCGGTCGATGCTCCGGCTGATCCCCGATCCCCGAACCCCCATGCGCACAAACTTTGAGGAGCGAAGTGACCGCCGAATGCAGAATGATGCAGAGTTCAGAATTCAGAATGAAAGAAGGGCGGGTGTCCTTTCTCAACTCCAGATTCCGCGATTTGCATTCTGCATTCGTCGTTTCCGACACGACTCGCACGGCGGTGCTGTCAGCGCGGGAGACGTGGAGGGGCACCCGCGGCCGGTGAGGGCGGCGTCCCGTGCCGGACCTCTCCGGTGAGGCCGCACTGCGCCTCCGTTCTGCCGCGGATCCGCCGGCAGCGGATCCCATGGGGTCAGGTCTTCACTCAACCCTGATCTACTCCATGTAGAGCGCGCTCTCGCTCTGAACCGAACGCGACATTTATGGATTTCGTCGATCCCGGTCGCACTCAATGCCTTCCGCCGCTGCAGATCCGAGGGTGGACTCCACGAGGAGTAGAAATTTTGACGCCCTGATCCGGCCGAGGGATTCTCGATTCCAGGAGGTTGGATCATGCGTCGAAAGAGAAACGCGAATATCGAAGCGCTGCTCCACGAGATCGAGAGCCGTGGCGGGATGGTAGGACTCTCGGACGAGACCCCGGACGAGCTGGCCGAGAGTTTCCTCCGGCAGGTGCTCGAGTGCCCGATCTGCACGGCCGAAGCGAAACGCCGTCGCGGGCGGCGGGAGCACTGACGTGCAGGGATCCGGATCGCAGTGGATCGCGCCAGGTGGGTCGCGCCAGGTGGGGCGCCAGGTGGGTCGCGCCAGGTAGGTCGCGCCAGGTGGGTCGCGCCAGGTGGGTCGCGCCAGGTGGGTCGCGCCAGGTGGGTCGCGCGTCCCGCGCGAGGCTCCCCGGCATCCTGCCGGGGAGCGATGGCGACAACGACACGCTTATCGTTCCTCTCGCGCGGCGGTCAGTTCGTGTCTCGATTCTCGGGAGGATCGTTGTACCTCGCCCGGGACAGTGCGGCGCCGGACGCCGCCCTGCATCGGGCGGGACGCCCAACCCACACAGGTGGGTCGCGCGTCCCGCGCGAGGCTCCCCGGCATCCTGCCGGGGAGCGATGGCTGCAACGAGGCGCGGATCGTTCCTCTCGCGCGGCGGTGCGTTCGTGTCTCTCTCTCGGGAGGGATCGTTGTACCTCGCCCGGGACAGTGCGGCGCGGGACGCCGCCCTGCATCGGGCGGGACGCCCAACCCACACAAGTGGGTCGCGCGTCCCGCGCGAGGCTCCCCGGCATCCTGCCGGGGAGCGATGGCTGCAACGAGGCGCGGATCGTTCCTCTCGCGCGGCGGTGCGTTCGTGTCTCTCTCTCGGGAGGGATCGTTGTACCTCGCCCGGGACAGTGCGGCGCGGGACGCCGCCCTGCATCGGGCGGGACGCCCAACCCACTGGGCTCCCCGGCATCCTGCCGGGGAGCGATGCCCATCTCGCGCCGCGGCGGGTTCGGGTGTCCGCACCCTGAAGGATTTCAGAAATAGAAGGAGCACGACATGGATAGCGGAATCATAGCCTACGGTGAGATCCGCAAGCGGATGCGGAATCATCTCCCTCACTTCGACACCGACCGCGGGATCTACTTCGTGACGTTCTGTCTGGCCGACGCGATCGGTCCGGCGTACCTCTACCGCCTCCGCGAGCGAATGGACGCGCGGCTCGATGAGATCCGCAAGAGCACCGGAACCGTAACGGTTGCCGACCAGCTTCTCGTCGAACGGGAACGGCGCCAGGAGTTGTTCGAGGAAATGGACCGGGGACGAGGTGAGTGTGCGCTGGCAAATCCCACCATCGGCAAACTGGTCAGCGATGCACTCACGTTTTTCGACGGAAAGCGCTACCGCCTCGTGAGTCAGTCCGTCATGCCGAACCATGTGCACGTCGTCTATCGGCCGTTCGCAGGGATTCCGTGGTGGAGAGTCACCGGGAGCTGGAAATCGTTCACCGCGAAGGAGGCGAACCGCCTTCGGGGAAGAACGGGACGATTCTGGCAGGACGACTCGTACGAACGTCTGCTCCGGAGCGAGAGCGAGCTCACAAACGCCGTACGCTACGTCGTCGACAATCCTCGGCGAGCCGGCCTCGGCGAATCGCCATGGACGAAGCAGCTGCTGTTCCCCCCCTACGCGAATCTCTGAGTGGGTCGCGCTGCGGCGCGTTCGTGTCTCGATTCTCGGGAGGATCGTTGTAACTTGCACCGGGACAGTGCGGCGCGGGACGCCGCCCTGCATCGGGCGGGACGCCCAACCCACTGGGCCGCCCTGCATCGGACGGGGCATCCAACCCACAGAGCCGCCTTGTGGGTCGCGCCAAGTGGGTCGCGCGTCCCGCGCGAGGCTCCCCGGCATCCTGCCGGGGAGCGATCCCCCAGCTCCGCGGAATACATGACTACATTCCGATGTAGTAGTATTACGCGCAGGAGGTAGTCGCAAATCATGGAGATCACGTTCCCCGGCGGCGTCGCCGTCGAAGCCCACCACCGCAACCACACCGTCCGCACCGATCAGCCGGCCGTCGCCGGAGGTGCCGACTCCGCCATGGCGCCGTTCGACCTCTTCCTTGCGTCGATCGGTACCTGCATGGGCTACTACGCTGTCCAGTTCTGTCTCCAGCGCGAGATCCCGATCGAGGGCCTCCGCCTGAGCGTCGAACCGCTGCGGGATCCGGAACGGAAGCGCGTCGCCACGCTCCGGATCGACCTCCAGCTCCCGGAGGGCTTTCCCGAGAAGTACCGCAGCGCGATCCTTCGCGCCGTGGACCAGTGCGCGGTCAAGCGCCACATCCTGGAGCCGCCCGAGTTCGAGATCTCGCTCCACGATTCCGGCCAGGCCGCCTGAAGCACAAATTCGGCGAGCTCGTGTATTCTCTCCCTTTCCGGGGATCACCCGGATATCGGCCGGACGCTCGTCCTGCCCGGAGGTGAATATGTTTCGAGCCCTGCGGCTCTCTGTCGTCCTCGCCCTCACCGCAACCACGATCTTCGCCGCCGAAGCCGTCGATCTCGACGTGATCGCTCGTATCCGGCAGGAAGGCTTCCGCAATTCTCAGGTGATGAAGACCGCTCACGTTCTCACCGACCGCTTCGGCGGGCGACTCACCGGATCCACTTCGCTGAAGGAATCCGAGGAGTGGAGCCGCAAGCAGCTCGAAAACTGGGGCCTGGTCAACGCCCACGTCGAAGCGTGGGGTCCGTTCGGACGAGGATGGGAGAACGATTCCGCTTTCGTGCGGATGGTGGCTCCCGAAGAGGCGCAGCTCGTCGCGATCCCGAAGGCATGGACGCCCGGCACGAACGGTCTGGTTCGCGGGCCGGTGGTCAACGTCCGGCTCGAGAACGAGAGCGATCTGCAGCAGCAGAAGGGAAAGCTCACCGGGAAGATCGTCTTTCTCGGCGACGCTCACGAAGTCAAGCCGCACGAGGCAGCCGAGTCGCACCGCTACGACGCGCAGGAGCTCGAGTCGATCACCCAATACCGCGTTCCCGGCGAGCGTGATTCCGCGCGCATCTCGGAGTACATGAAGCGGCGCGAGTTCCGGAAGAAGCTCAACGAGTTTTTCGCGGAGGAGAAGCCGCTCGCGGTGATCGAACCGGGGAGTGGTGATGGGGGCCTCTTCGTCGTGGCTGCCGGCGGCTCTCAGAAGAAGGACGAACCGATCGGCGCGCCGATGCTCGTCCTCTCCACCGAGCAGTACGATCGCATCACCCGGCTCGTCGCCGACGGCACTCCGGTCGAGCTCGAGCTCGACGTGCGGAGCCGATTCCTCGACGATCAGGATCAGCAGTACAACGTCATCGCCGAGATCCCCGGCACCGACAAGAACGGCGAGGTGGTGATCATCGGTGGACACATCGATTCGTGGCACGCCGGAACGGGAGCGACCGACAACGCCGCAGGCGTGGCGGCGGTGATGGAGGCGGCGAGGATCCTGAAGGCGATCGACGCGCGACCGAAGCGGACCATCCGGGTCGCGCTCTGGTCGGGAGAAGAACAGGGACTCCTCGGCTCGCGAGGCTACGTCGAGCAGCACTACGCCACCTGGCCCGAGCCGAAGGAAGGTGATCGCGATACCGCGTTCTGGCGTCGCGGCAATGTCCGTCCGACTCTCAAGCCGGAGCAGCGACGCGTCGCGGCGTACTTCAATCTCGACAACGGCACCGGGAAAATCCGCGGGATCTACACCCAGGAGAACCTCGCCGTAGCGCCGATCTTCCGCGCCTGGCTCCAGCCGCTCTCGGATCTCGGCGCGACGACCGTCACCACCCGCAACACCGGCGGAACCGATCACCAGTCGTTCGACGCCGCGGGAATCCCGGCCTTCCAGTTCATCCAGGACGAGATCGAGTACGACACCCGGACCCATCACACGAACTACGACGTCTATGACCGCCTCCAGCGCGACGATCTGATGCAGGCTTCCGTGGTGATCGCCACGTTCGCCTGGGAAGCAGCGAACCGTGTGGAGATGCTACCGCGGAAGCCGCTGCCGCCGAAGTGATCGACGCTTCTCCCGGTCCACCGGGGGATCGTCGTAACTCGCCCGGAGCAGGGCGGCGCGGGACGCCGCCCGTGGCTCGAATGGGTCGCGCCAAGTGGGTCGCGCCAAGTGCGTCGCGCCTTGTGGGTCGCGCCTCCGGGCGCGATGCTCCCCGGCATCCTGCCGGGGAGCGATGGCGGCAACGAGGCGCGAATCGTTCCTCTCGCGCGGCGATCAGTTCGTCTCTCTACTCGGGGAAATCGTCGTATCTCGCGCGGGACAGTGCGGCGCGGGACGCCGCCCTGCATCGGACGAGACGTCCAACCCACTGGGCATCGGGCGGGACGCCCAACCCACTGGGCCGCCCTGCATCGGACGGGACGTCCAACCCGCTCAAGTGGGTCGCGCGTCCCGCGCGAGGCTCCCCGGCATCCTGCCGGGGAGCGATGGCGGCAACGAAACGCGAATCGTTCCTCTCGCGCGGCGATCAGTTCGTCTCTCTACTCGTGGAAATCGTCGTATCTCGCGCGGGACAGGGCGGCGCGGGACGCCGCCCTGCATCGGACGAGACGTCCAACCCACTGGGCATCGGGCGGGACGCCCAACCCACTGGGCCGCCCTGCATCGGACGGGACGTCCAACCCGCCCAAGTGGGTCGCGCGTCCCGCCCGAGGCTCCCCGGCATCCTGCCGGGGAGCGATGGCGACAACGAGGCGCGAATCGTTCCTCTCGCGCTGTGGTGCGTTCGTGTCTCTCTGCTCGCGACGATCGTTGTAACTCGCGCGGGACAGTGCGGCGCGGGACGCCGCCCTGCATCGGACGGGACGCCCAACCCACTGGGCCGCCCTGCATCGGGCGGGACGCCCAACCCGCCCAAGTGGGTCGCGCGTCCCGCGCGAGGCTCCCCGGCATCCTGCCGGGGAGCGATGGCGGCAACGAAACGCGAGTCGTTCCTCTCGCGCGGCGATCAGTTCGTCTCTCTACTCGGGGAAATCGTCGTAACTCGCGCGGGACAGGGCGGCGCGGGACGCCGCCCTGCATCGGGCGGGACGCCCAACCCACTGGGCCACCCTGCATCGGGCGGGACGCCCAACCCACCCAAGTGGGTCGCGCCTCCGGGCGCGAGGCTCCCCGGCATCCTGCCGGGGAGCGATGGCGACAACGACACGGGAATCGTTCCTCTCGCACTGTGGTGCGTTCGTGTCTCTCTGCTCGCGACGATCGTTGTATCTCGCGCGGGACAGTGCGGCGCGGGACGCCGCCCTGCATCGGGCGGGACGCCCAACCCACTGGGCCGCCCTGCATCGGGCGGGACGCCCAACCCACTATGCCGCCCTGCATCGGGCGGGACGTCCAACCCACCCAAGTGGGTCGCGCCTCCGGGCGCGATGCTCCCCGGCATCCTGCCGGGGAGCGATGGCGGCAACGAAACGCGAATCGTCCCTCTCGCGCTGTGGTGCGTTCGTGTCTCTCTGCTCGCGACGATCGTTGTAACTCGCGCGGGACAGGGCGGCGCGGGACGCCGCCCTGCATCGGACGAGACGTCCAACCCACTGGGCATCGGACGAGACGTCCAACCCACTGGGCATCGGACGGGACGTCCAACCCACTTGGGCATCGGACGAGACGTCCAACCCACTGGGCATCGGGCGGGACGTCCAACCCACTTGGGCATCGGGCGGGACGTCCAACCCACTCGGCAGCGGGACTCGACGTCCGGACCACGCTGCGCCGCGAGAATCGACCTCTCCGTTTTGGGAGGTCGCCGTAATCTGAAATAATGAACCGATGACGAACGCGATCGCCGGACTCGCGCTCCTCGCGGGAGCTGCGAATGCCCCCGTCACCACCCGGGCCAAGGCCGGCGTCGAACTGATCATCGACAAGCTCGACACCTGGGGCCGCTCGGCGATCGCCGCACTGCCGAACCTGATCCTCGCCGTCGTGGTCGCGCTGATCTTCTGGACCATCGCGCGCCTGATGCGCTCGGGAACGGATCGTGCGCTCAACCGGACCTCCATGCCCGACCCGATCCGCCGGATACTCGTCGGCGCGGTCGGATTCTCGATCAACATCGCCGGCATCTTCATCGGTCTCGGAATCCTCGGGCTGGACAAGACCGTCACCTCGCTACTCGCCGGCGTCGGCATCGCCGGGCTCGCACTCGGCTTCGCGTTTCAGAACATCGCCTCGAATTTCATGGCCGGCGTGATCCTCGCGTTCCGCCGTCCTTACCGCACCGGCGATCTCGTCGAGACCAATGACGTACTCGGAGTGGTCTACGACATGAACCTCCGGGTCACGATCATCCGCAAGCTCACCGGCGAGATCGTCCGGGTTCCGAACCAGAAGGTGATCGAAGGAGTGCTGACCAACTACACCGAATCGGGAGAGCGGCGGATCGATCTCCCGGTCGGCGTCTCGTACGGCAGCGATCTCGAGAAGGTCCGCCGGATCACCGTCGAAGCGGTCTCCGAGGTGGAAGGACGGAATGCGGAACGCCCGGTCGATCTCTTCTTCGACGAATTCGGCGACAGCTCGATCAACTTCGTGGTCCGCTTCTGGATCGACACGACCAAGCAGGTGGACTATCTCGGCGCGCGCAGCGACGCGGTGATGCGGATCCGGAAGGCGTACCACCTGAACGACATCACCATTCCGTTCCCCATCCGCACTCTCGATTTCGGGATCATCGGGGGAGAGAAGCTCGACGAGACCCTCGCGCGCACCTCGCTCGGCGGGGCACAGCCGGAGTGAGGCGCGACGACGTCGTCTCGCACGGACCTCGTGCGGTACACTCTCGCGCCGGATGACACCTCTTCTGTTCGTGCTCGCCGTCTTCGCCACCTCCATCGTGGCGGGATTTTTCGGCTCACTCCTCGGGCTCGGTGGAGGAATCATCGTCATCCCGGCTCTGACGCTCCTCCTGCACGTCGACATCCGCCTCGCCATCGGGGCGTCGATCGTGTCCGTCATCGCGACTTCGAGCGGCGCGGCCGCGGCGTACGTGAGAGACCGCCTCGCGAATCTCCGGATCGGAATGTTCCTCGAGCTCGGAACGACCAGCGGTGCGATCACCGGCGCGTATCTGGCGGGGATTCTCTCGCCCCGCTGGCTTTTCCTGATCTTCGGAGTGGTGCTCGCGTATTCGGCGGTGGTGATGCTGCGACGCCGCCATGTGGAGGAGAGCACCGTCGTTCCGTCCAGGCGAATCGACCGTCTCCTCAAGCTCTCCGGTACGTTCGAGGATGCGGCGAGAGGAACGTCGGTCGACTACGTCGCGAAGCGTCCGGGAATCGGGCTCGGGCTGATGTACGTCGCGGGGATCGTCAGTGGGCTCCTCGGGATCGGT
Organism: uncultured Acidobacteriota bacterium; assembly: GCA_963741955.1. Taxonomy (GTDB): domain Bacteria; phylum Acidobacteriota; class Thermoanaerobaculia; order Gp7-AA8; family Gp7-AA8; genus CAVUKB01. The sequence continues at coordinate 1,208,038 of CAVUKB010000005.1, read as the reverse complement.
TCTGGAGCGCTCAAGGTTCCGGCGATGGATCTGGCGATGGGACTTCCGATCAAGGTTTCCACGGCGACCAGCAATTTCATGATCGGAGTGACCGCCGCCGCGAGTGCGGGACTCTACTTCACCCGCGGCCAGATCGACCCGTTCATCGCCGCTCCCGTCGCGGTCGGCGTCCTGGCCGGCGCCTTCGCCGGTTCGCACACTCTCGGGAGGATCGACAGCAAGGCGATCCGGATGCTGTTCGTGGTGGTCCTGATTCTGATCTCGGTGGAGATGATTCTGAGAGGGATCCGATGACGCGGCGCGACGACGACACCGAGCCGCAGTGGGTGGAGGGCGTGATCAGCAATCTCCTCCGGGTCGGAGTGCTGACCAGCATCGCCGTGGTCCTCGTGGGGGTCACGTTTACATTTGTTCATCACCCCGACTACTTCTCGTCACGGCCCGATCTCGGAAGACTGATCGACTCGCGGCTGAATTACACCAACAGCATCTCCATGGTGATTCGTGGGGTGGGCGAAATGCGTGGCCAGGCGATCGTGATGCTGGGAATCCTCCTGCTGATCGCGACTCCGGTGATGCGCGTCGCGGTTTCGATCGTCGTCTTCCTCATCGAGAAGGATCTTCTCTACGTCGCCATCACCGCGACCGTGCTCACCCTCCTGATCGTCTCGTTTTTCCTCGGCGCCGGAGGAGGGTGAGGGTTGCGGGTTGCGGCACGACACAGTGCTGGCGCGGATCGACAAGCGGACGAAGTAGGTTGTGAGTTTTGAGTACGTCCGCACTCCTCGGTGGGATCGTGCTTCTCGCCGAGGTGCGGACTCGCAGTCCGCCGCGAAGATCGTGTGCCGCGCGATGAAGACGAAGTCTGCGGCTTCCGCGGAGCGTCACTGATTCAGTCACTCAGCGCCGCTTCTGTCGAAACTGCGGATGATGCTGCTGTCGCGCATGCGCCGTAATCCGCGCGGCGGATTACGAATCCCCGCGCGGCCCTTTCCCGCTCGAGAACACCGCTTTCACAGGCCGAGGATTACAGCTCCTCGGGCTTCTCGAGCGCTTTCACCCCTCCGACGATCGCGACCAGCACGACCGTCAGCGCGTTCGCCACGATGATCGCGATGTCGTGCTGCAGAATCCCATACGCTTCCCAGAGAGAAACGCCGAGAGCGAACATCAGGAGGTAACCCCAGGAGAGATCGCGCGCCGTGCGGCGCCGGCAGCTTCGGAACACCTGAGGGACCCAGCTGGCGGTGGTGAAGATTCCCGCCGCGAGACCAATCGTCGTAATCCATGCGTGTGACATGCGGCGGCATTCTGCCCGAAAAGCGAGAGCGGGTCGAGGATCAGAACGTCGCGGGGAAATGGTTCGCACCGCCGGAATGGCCGGAGCTCCTCCCTATCGCGCAGACTCCTAGCCCGCATTCGGCCGGACCACTGCCGCCGAAGAGGAGCGTCAGACGGCGCAGGCGCTCCTGAAGCGGGTGATGAGGTGATTGTTGCGATGGAGATTATTCTCAAGAAGCCGGATAGAGACGAATATTATTCTTAAAAGCACAACGGATGCAGAATAATATTCTGTAATGACAGGCAATTCGCGCACTTTCTTCGGAGCGACTTCTCATCCCTCCGTCCACGAGCCTTCCCACTGGCAGAACTTCCCGCCGTGACTGACGCATTCGGTATGCCGCATGTCCACGGTCCTGGCGCGGCTGATCAGCCCGAGGCGGGTCATCCAGCCGATCATCAGCCAGCAGTGTGCCTCGTCCATATCGGGGAAGTCTTCCAGGCGCACCGCATAGCGGTATTCCCCGGAAGGAACGTGGTGGAACGATCCGGTGTCGGAATACTTCGACCAGAAAATGGTGCTCCGCTTGAGCAGCGTGTCCGGATTGAGAATCCCCAGCATCATTTTGAAGATCCCGGTGATGTCCTGACGTGCCGCGAAGTCGCCGACATCCCGGCAGAGCCGGAGATCCCCGTTGCCGATCTCGCGATCGATCTCGCGCAGAAGATCCGCGAAGACGCGGTAGTCGTACCAGTCGGAGAGGACGATGGGACGATCGAAGGCGAGACGGGATGGTTCGGGAAGCGCCGTGATGACCCGTTCCTTCGCTTCCGGTCGAGTGGCTTTCAGGTAGCGCAGGAGTCCGCGGACCGCGAATCCTTTGATGGAGGGCATGGAACGATTATAGGGCGACCGCCCGGAGGGGAGTTGCGGCTTTCCACGGGAGTCATAAGATGAGAGTGTCGGTCAGCGGAATGCGGCGGATTTTCGCCGGAGAATCCCTCCATCCTTCCGCTGCGCTCACGACCCGACCAGGAGGCCCTCCATGTCCACCATCCCTCGACCGATCTCGGAATTCCTCGACGGGCGGCGCATCGCCGTCGCCGGAGTCGCACGCGACGGACAGCTTCCCGCGAATCTGATCCTCCGAAAACTGCGCGACGGCGGTCGCGAGGTGATTCCGATCAATCCGAACGCTTCCGAGCTCGAAGGAACGAGGTGTTATCCGGACCTCGCTTCGATTCCCGGAGAGATCGACGGCGTGGTGATCGCGACGCACCCCGCGGTCTCACCGGAGCTCGTCCGCCAGTGTGGGGACAAAGGAGTGAAGCGGGTCTGGTTTCACCGCTCCTTCGGAGATGGGAGCGTCTCGGAGGAAGCGATCCGCGAATGCGAGCGTCTCGGGATCGAGCCGATCGTCGGCGGCTGTCCGATGATGTACGCCGCGCCGGTCGATCTCGGCCATCGCTGCATGCGATGGATCCTCGGCTGGCGCGGGCGTCTCCCTCGCGCGACGGAAAGCTGAATCGTCAGCTCGAGCTCCGCTTCGCACTTCCGGCGACCGGCGCCTGGGGAGAGATCGATGGAGCGGTTGCGGGGCTGGGCTGGACCAGAGTCACTCCCAGCTGCCTCCGTTTTTCGGAGAACGCGATCAGTCGCTGTTCGACGCGCGCGTTGAACGACCCGGCGGGATAGCGGCCCGTAGCATCGCGCACACCGGCCGGCAGGCCGGTCAGGATCTCGATCGCTTCGCTCACGGTTCGGACCGACCAGACGTGGAACTTGCCACCTTTCACCGCGTCGACCACTTTCCCGGCGAGCATCAGATGCCGCACGTTCGAGTGAGGGATCACCACCCCCTGCTGTCCGGTGAGCCCGCGTGCCGCGCAGAGCTCGAAGAAGCCTTCGATCTTGTCGTTCACCCCACCGATCGCCTGAACGAACCCCTGCTGATTGACGGAACCGGTGACGGCGAGTGACTGCCGCACCGGCGTCTCGGCGATTGCGGTGAGGAGGGCGACGAGCTCCGCGAGCGACGCGCTGTCGCCGTCGACCAGTCCGTACGACTGTTCGAACACCAGGCTCGCGGCGAGTGACAACGGATGCTCGGGCGCGTAGTGCGCGCCGAGGTACCCGGAGAGGATGTACACACCTTTCGAGTGCAGCGGTCCGCCGAGTGCGACCTCGCGCTCGATGTCCACCAGTTCGCCCTCGCCGAATCGGACCGTCGCAGTGATTCGGGTGGGGCGGCCGAACGTGAGCTGCCCGATCTGAATCACCGAGAGTCCGTTGATCTGTCCGGCTTTCTCTCCATCCGTGTCGATCAGGATGGTTCCCTTGCAGATCTCTTCCTGCATCCGGTCGCGTACGCGATCGAGCCGCTCGATCTGTGCGTCGAGCGCGGTCTGGACGTCTGCCGAAGTCACCGTGCGCGCGTCGGTGCGGGTCTTCGCCCAGTAGTCCGCTTCCCGGATCAGGTCGACCAGAGTCCGGAGGTGCGTCGAGAGTTTCTCGGAGTCGGCGGCCATCCGGGCGCTCTGCTCGATCACCCGTTGCACGCCGCTCCGGTCGAACGGAAGGAGCCGCTCGCGGCGGACGATGGTGGCGATCATGCGAGCGTAGAGCCGCACGTTGTCGTCGGTGCGTTCCATGTCGTCTTCGAAATCGACGGCGACTTTGAACAGCTCGTGGAATTCCGGATCGACCTGAGAAAGGGTGTAGTAGAGATTCCGGTCGCCGAGGAGGATGACCTTCACATTCACCGGAGTGGCTTCCGGCTCGAGAGAGACGGTGCTGATCACGCCCATCATCCGCCCCACCGAATCGAAGCGGAGCTGTGATGCGCGGAGTGCACGTTTGAGCCCCTCCCACGAATACGACTGCGTGAGCAGCTTCATCGCGTCGAGGATGAGATAGCCGCCGTTCGCGCGGTGAAGCGCTCCGGCGCGGATCAGGCTGAAGTCGGTCACCAGTGCCCCGAGAGTGGTCTGGTATTCGATCTGCCCGAGCAGGTTCGGATAGGACGGATCGTCTTCATAGACCACCGGAGCACCCTGCTGACCGCTTTGATCCACGAGTAGATTGATCTGGTAGCGCTTCTCGAACGGATGCGTCTTCGGTGGCTGAACCTGAGTCGCGAACTCCGGGCGGACCGGATTCGCGTCGTGCGCGGCGATGATCTGGTCGACGTTCTCGATCACGTCCTGCTGGACTGCATCGAGGTGGCGCACGATGTCGAGATCCTCCCGGTGTTTCGTGCGGAGCTCGTCGACCAGGTGTCCGACCGCGAGGTCCGCCACGCCGCGGTTCAGCGAGCGGAGCTTCTCCCGCGCTTCCTTTTCCCACCGCGGGACCTGTTGCGTGATCTCGGAGAGCTGCTGCTGGAGAACCGCCATCACGGATTCGATCCGGCTCCGCTCCTCGTCCGGCAGCTTCTGGAACCTTTCCTGACTGAGCGGCTCGTCGTCCGCGATCGGAACGAACATCACTCCGTTCGGTGTGGGCACGGTCGAGAAGCCGTTCTCCGTGGCCTCCTTCTTGACTGCTTCGACCGCCGCCTCGTTTCGTTTCTTGACCTCTTTCTCGATCTCCGTCTTCCGGGACCGGTACTCATCGGAGTCGAACGCCGCCGGGATGGCCGAACGGAGATCGTCGGTGAATCGTTCCATGTCCGCGCGGAGCTGGCGCCCGCGGCCCGGCGGAAGGAGAAGGAGCTTCGGTCGCATCGGATCTTCGAAATTCTCGACGTAGCAGATGTCGGGAGGGGTGGGCTGGCTGGGAGCCTGTTGGGTGAGGAAACGCTGGATGACGGAGTGTTTCCCTGTGCCGAGCGGTCCGAGCGCGAAGAAGTTGTAGCCGCGCGCGCGCATCCCCATCCCGAAGCGGACTGCGTCGATCGCCCGCTTCTGTCCGATGATCTCCGGAACGTCCTGCAGCTCGTCCGTCGTGTCGAAATCGAGGGAGGAGTCATCGCATCCCCGGCAGAGATCGTCTGCCGCGAGCTCCTTCGGCATCGGCTCGGTGGGAAGTGTGGGGTCTGTCGTCATCGCGTCCTGCCCGTTCGTGAGATTTCGTCGCCGTCTCGGCGGCCGACCGACTGGTCAACCGCATCATCCGTCGAAACACGGGTTTCCGCAATGGAGTGATCGGTGCGAGGGAACGGAGCGAGGAGGTCGCAGGAGGCTGCTGGCGTCTCACCGCTCCCTGTCGACTGAGGCGGGGACCGTTCGAGTTTCCGATGCCGGCGGAGGAGCCGGCAGGAACTGCGGCGACGGCTGCGAGGTTTGCGTCGCAGCCGTCGCCCGTTCCGCCCCGGTAGGAGTCTGCGCGATAGAAACGTCCGTAGCGAGAAAGCGAAGCAGCGAGGCCAAATTCGTTCGGATTTGAGGTGCGTAGCGGTGGCTACTCGCCGAAAATCCGGGCGGATTTGGACCGCTGATCCGCTTTCGCAGTAGGACAGTTTCTATCGCGCAGACTCCTAGCCGCAGCGCGGGCCTGATCCGGTTGCAGCTGTTCGGGGCTCGCCTTGCCGTGCGACGGGGAAGCCTCGCTTCCCCGTCTTGAATCGTGTTGTTTCTGGGGATCGTTCAGCCCTTCCTTGAATGCGGAGAGGGCGCCGCCAATCGATCGGCCGATCTCGGGAAGACGCCGGGGGCCGAAGACGAGGGCCGCGACGACGAGAATGACCAGCAGTTCAGGAAATCCGACGGAACCCATCTGCGCGCCCTCCTTCAGGCGTGTTGTTGTTTTTCGCCGGACTCGCGGTAGATCGGTACACGGTCGTCGTCGTCGAAGTAGAGGCGGAGAAAGCGGCAGAAGCCATTCTCTCCGATGAAAAAGCGATGATGGCGTCCGGCCGGCACGACGACGAAGTCTCCGCTCTGGAGCTCGATGCGGATCCAACGATCGCTCCAGTCCCTCACCTCGAGGATGCCGTTCCCTTCGACCATGAATCGAGCCTCATCGGCAGCATGACGGTGCTCGCGGGTGAGATCATCGGGATCTCCGCCGTGGCTGTCGCCGTTCCCGAGCAGGACCAGCTCCTCGTGGGTGTAGCCGCGCCAGCAGCGGATGTGCTCGAGCTCTTCGCGGCCGTCGGAAGCGTCGTGGCGCGAATACCAGAGGCCTTCGCTGCGAAGGTCGTTCGGGGTGAGGCGAATTTCCGGGTAATCGCAGCGGTATGCGCGCATCATGGTCGACCGTCGGGTAAGCGGGTGACGGGATCTCAAAAGCCCGGCAGTGCGAAGAGTTGCACCCTGCGATTCTCCGCTGTCGGAACGTGTGGAAGGGGGGCGGTTCTGAACATCGCTTTCCTGCTTCGCACAACCTTCGCACTGCCGGTTGTTCCGTCCGGGGGCTCCGGGAACAGCACCCGATCGGAACACCATTCATCCTAGAAGATTGACATTGCGTATCACTGACCAAGTGATTACAAATTAGCAAGGGCCAGCGGCAGGAAAGCATTGCCGCGGCCGTGGTGTTGGAAAACGCGATTGGAGTGATGATGCGCCTTTTGATCATCGAAGACGAAGCGAAGACAGCCTCCTATCTGAGCAAGGGCCTCAAAGAAGCGGGATTCGTTCTGGACGTCGCCGCGGATGGCGAGGACGGACTCCACCTGGCTCTCACCGGGTCGTACGACCTGGTGATCCTCGACGTGATGCTTCCCGGCCTCGACGGCTGGGACGTGATCCGGAAACTTCGCGACGCGAAGGAACATCTTCCGGTGATCTTTCTCACCGCGCGCGATTCGGTCGAAGACCGGGTCAAAGGGCTGGAGCTGCAGGCGGACGACTATCTGGTCAAGCCGTTCGCATTCACGGAGTTGATCGCGCGGATCCGCACCGTCCTCCGCCGCGCTCCACAGCGCGTGCAGCAGGCAATCAAGGTCGCGGATCTGGAGATCGACCTGATCCGCCACCGCGCGGTGCGACAGGGAAATCTGCTCAACCTCACTCCGAAAGAATTTTCGCTGCTCTCCCTTCTCGTCCGCCGGGCCGGAGAGATCCTTCCCCGTGCAGTGATCGCCGAGCAGGTCTGGGACATCAACTTCGATACCGATACGAACATCATCGACGTTGCGGTCCGCAGACTTCGGAGCAAGGTGGACGATCCGTTCGAGCAGAAGCTCATCCACACCGTTCGTGGGATGGGATATGTCCTCGAAGCTCGATGAACCATCGCGCGATGCGCGCGCTCTATCCATCACTGCGCGGCTGGTGATTCTCTTCACCGTGGCGATTCTGGGGATGCTGGGAGTCTCCTCCCTCATCGCATGGCGCGCGTTGCGGGTCGGTTTCGACACCCAGGATCAGGAGTTCATCCGGCAGAAGATCAGCGTTCTGCGCGAGATTCTCTCCCGGGAGATCCAGCCTGCGCCGGCGCTGCGTCCCGAGATCGATCTCGATCCGAACGTCCACAACGTGACCCGCTACTGGATCCGGATCGAGGACGCGCGAGGCAACGTGGTGATGCAGACGCGCGGGATGGAGATGATCGTTCCGGACGAATCGGTCTTTCCTCGGCCGGCCCCACCCGGCGTGGAGCCATCGAGCGGAATTCTCTGGCGGGATGCTCACGGAGTTCCGTACATGATCTCCACTGCGAAGGCTGCCGGGATCGGCGAGGGACCTTACGTCATCCGGCTGATGCTGGAGAAAGCGGACGACGAGGAGGTGATGAAACGGTTCGGCACCAGTCTGGCCGTGGTGATCCTCATCGGCTCGCTCCTCGCGATTCCCATCGCGGTGGTCCTGGTACGCCGGGGAATGACGCCGCTGCGCGAGATCGCGGCGACGGTCGAAGGGATCTCCGCCTCCAGACTGGAAGAGCGGATCGGCGACCGTCCCTGGCCTTCGGAGGTCGCGAGCCTCGCCCGGTCGTTCGATTCGATGCTCGAGCGGCTCGAGGATTCATTCGGGCGCCTCTCGCAGTTTTCAGCCGACCTCGCGCACGAGCTCCGGACTCCGCTCAACAATCTGATGGGCGAGCTCGAGGTGACGCTCCAGAAGGAGCGAACTCCGGAGGAATATCGCGAGATCCTTCAGTCGAATCTGGAAGAAGGAGTACGGCTCACCAGCATGATCGAGAGTCTCCTGTTCGTCGCGCGCGCCGAAGCGACCCAGGGGATTGTGAACACCAGACCGCTCGACGCGCGGAAGGAAGTCGACGCGGTGATCGAATTCTTCGAGGCATTCGGCGAGCAGAAGCAGATCTCTCTTCTGGCCGAGGGCAGCGCAACGGTCGCTGCCGACCCGCTGCTGCTCCGTCGGGCGCTGACGAATCTCGTGTCGAATGCCCTCAACCACACCACCGCGGGCGACCGGATCGTGATCCGTTCCCGCGAACGTGAAGGGCACGTCCTGATCTCGGTCGAAGATACCGGTTCAGGTATCGCGCCGGAGCACCTGCCGAAGCTCTTCGATCGCTTCTACCGGGCGGATGCCGCGCGATCGGGACACGGCGGGACGGGACTCGGGTTGGCCATCGTCCGCTCCATCATGCGACTCCATTCCGGGGACGTGCGGATCGCGAGCGAACCGGGAGAGGGGACTGTGGTCACTCTCGACTTCCCGCAGCCTTCCGCCGGGGAACGGAGAGCAGCGACGGTGGAGTGATCGCGGGGGCAGACGATCGCCGCCTCTCATCGCGCAAGTTCCGTCGGATGATCGACGGGGTCCCGGCGCCGCGGATGCGAGCCACTCGCTCGCATCCGCCCTGCGCCCTCGTGCCGAACCGCTCTACTTTTCGAGATCGAACACCCGGTGCGTCGTACGAACCGGCGTCTCATTGCCGCGGCTCATCTCCACGGTCATGGTCAGCCGCTTTCCGGAGTCGGTCAGGTCCCATGTCTCGTGCATGCTGCGCGACTCCCCGCTCCGTGTGATCACCAGTTTCGATCCATCCCACTTCGCACTCACTTCGACCGGATCGCCCATCGGGTCGGTCGACTTCGTGACGCGGCCGTCGGTGTAGAACGTCTCGTCCCGGCCGTCCTGGTGATGGATGGTCACCGCGGCGTCTTTCTGGGAGATGGTGATCTCGCGGTCGCGCATCCCCCGCCTGTCGCGGTCGCCGCGGCTCATGCCGCGCGCGCCGAATCCACCACCCGGTCCCATCGCCCCTCCTCCCATCGGTCCGCCGCCTGCGCCGGGTCCCATGCCGCGGCCATGGCCGCCGAACCCGCCGCCGCGCATCGAGTCGCTCTTGTCGGCGTTGAACTTCCACTTACCGGAAAAGTCGACTTTTCCGTTTGCTGCAAAGGCAGCCGACGCGACGAGAGCGAGGGCTGCGAGCGTGACCACTGCGAGTTGCATTCTCCTGTTCATGATGCGTCTCCTTGACGAACGCGATGAGGAGCGGCCAGCTTCGGCCGCTCCCTTCGATCCGACGTTCAGCAATGAATGCAGGTTCCGTTACCGGAACCGTGCGGCCCGGATCCCGGCATTCCTTCCGCCCCCGGACCGTTCGGTCCTCCCGGACCGCGACCGAGCGCCTTCTGGGCTGCGAGAAATGCCTGGAATCGAAGCAGCTGGTCAGGCGTGAGGAGAGCCTCCAGGCTCGACTGGAGCGCGTCGTGCGCAGCGCGGATCTGATCACTGATCCCCTTCAACTGCAGCATTGTCGCACCGATCGCCGCCGGATCGGGCGTGGTCGCGTCGAGCTGATCCTGAAGCTGTTGCCTGAGGGTGTCGCGCTGTTCGAACAGCGTCTGTACGCTGGTGCGGAACTGGTCGTGGAGCGCGGTCCACTGCGTCTCCTGATCCGCGGTCAGGCCGAGAAAGTCGAAAAGGGCTGCCTCTCCGATCCCGGGAGCGTTCGGGCCGGGGGTTCCGGTCGGAGGAGGTCCCTGCCGGGCGAAAGCTGCGGATGCTGCGAGTGCGAGGGTGGCAATGACGATGGCGATCTTCTTCATGACTTCGTCTCCTTTCATCAAATGACCCACGCATCGTAGGTTCGCAGGTACGACCGGATCTTCATGGAAGTGAAACGGGTTTGTAAGATATGTAAAAGCTCCGGCCGCGACCTCGCGGAGGACGTTTTTCGGGGCAGAAGTCGCGCTAAACTCGATCGCGATGAGACGCTCCGACGAGTTCCCGTGGGGTTCGGCGAGCCTGGTGGTCGTGGCTCTGGCGCTCCTCGCCACTCTCGCGACGCTCCAGTACCGCTGGATCGGAGAGATCAGCCGTGCGGAGCGGGAGCGGATGATGGGATCGCTCCATGTCGCCGCAGACCGCTTCGCGGGAGAGCTCGAAGACGAGACGGCCGCGATCGCGCGCGCGCTCAGACCGGGCAGGTACGAGGGGGAAGACGATCTCGCGGCAGCATTGTCGGAGCGCTTCGAGCGCTGGTCGGCGGTCCCCGGTCGGTCGAAGCTCGTCACCGCAGTCTGGGTCGCCCGGCTGGACACCCCGGGCGGTGTCCGCCTCGAGCGATTCATGCCGGAGTCCCGCTCTCTCGTTCCCGCCGAGTGGCCGTCTTCGCTCCTCCCGCTCGAGTGGCGCCTGAGCGGCCGTGGGCCGGAACCGGGACGCGGAGCGCCCGGCGCCGGGCTCGGTCAGCCGTTCGTCCCCGCCCTCTCGGCGCTCGTTCTTCCTCTCCCTCCCTCCGGAACGGAACCGCAGAACCTCCGAAACCCCGGCGTCCTGATCGTACAGCTCGACGATGACGCCATCCGCTCGAGCTGGCTGGCCGACCTTTCGAGCCGGATCTTTCCGGCGGCGGACGAAGCTCCGGTCGACGTGGCGGTGATCCGGAAGGGATCGGCCGGACCGGAGATCTTCTTCACGAACTCGGCGTCTCCGCAGCCGCTCCTGGCGAATCCGATGGTACGGAGGCCGCTGTTCGGACCACGGGAGGGGCCCGGACCCGCGGCAGTGGAATCGGGCGCATCCTCCTATGGGCACCGCTTCGGACGGGGTCGTCGAGGAGAGGGATTCGGGCCCGACTCCAGGGGGCCAGGTCTGCAGTTGTATCAGCCGTGGGAGCTGGTCGCGTCGTACCGGGCCGGGTCACTCGAGCAGGTGGTCGACGCGACACGAAAGCGGAACCTGGCGATCAGTGCGGGAATCGTGCTTCTCCTCGTACTCACCGTGCTGCTGATCATCGATTCGGCGCGCAGACGTCACAAGCTCGCGCAGCAGCAGATCGAGTTCATTGCCGGAGTCACTCACGAGCTCAACACTCCACTCGCGGCGATCCGTTCGGCGGGACAGAACCTCGCGGACGGAATCGTCACCGGCGAAGAGCAGGTGAGGCGCTACGGATCCATGATCGTCGGCGAAGGAAGGCGCCTTTCGACCATGGTCGCCGAAGTCCTCGAGTTCGCCGGCATGACCGCCCCTCGCCGTGCTGCCGCGAAGAAGACCGTCGGCGTCGCCTCTCTCGTTCAGAGTGCCGTCGCGGATTCGAAGCCGTTCGTCGACGAGCAGAATGCCTCGGTCACACTCTCCTTCCCGGAGGACCTCCCTCCGGTGACCGTGAACGAGAGCGCAGTGCGTCGGGCGCTGACGAATCTCGTGGTCAACGCCGCCAAGCACGGCCGTCCCGGTGTGTCGATCGGGATTCGCGGCTGGACCGCGGCGGGAAGGGTCATGATCTCCGTCGCCGACGATGGCCCCGGAATCGACCGGCGAGACCTTCCTCACCTCTTCGAGCCGTTCTATCGTGGGCGCGGGACCGAGCAGTCGCGCGGAAGCGGACTCGGGCTCAGCCTGGTGCGGAGGATCGTCGAAGCGGAGAACGGAACCGTCCGGGTGGAGAGCTCCGGCCGCGGCTCGACGTTCACGGTGAGCCTTCCGACTGCGGGCGCCCCTGCGCCGCGTCTGGCAGGAGAGGCGACGTGACCGGCCCCCCTACGACGGATGTCCTCCCGCGGCGCCGGATTCTCCTGGTCGAAGACGAGGAGACGCTCGTCATTACCCTCGGCGATCGCCTGGCCAGCGAAGGCTTCGAGGTCGACGACGCGAGAGACGGCGCTGCCGGATTCGAAAAGGCCTCCCGCGACCGCTACGATCTGGTGATTCTCGACGTCTCGCTCCCCCTCAGGAACGGGCTCGACGTCCTTCGCGATCTTCGCGTGCGGGGGATCGAGACGCCCGTACTGATGCTGACCGCGCGGGCTCAGGTCACCGACAAGGTGGTCGGACTCAAGCTCGGAGCGGACGACTACCTGACCAAGCCGTTCGAGATGATGGAGCTCCTCGCCCGCGTCGAGAGCCTCCTGAGGCGTAGCCGAGGGACCAACCTCGACGCTCTCGAGTCGTGGTCGTTCGGGGAAGTCAGAGTCGACTTCCGGCGCGCGGAGGTCCAGCGAAAAGGCGTGCCGATCGATCTTTCGAGCCTCGAGTTGAAGCTGCTGCGCTATTTCATCGAGCATCGCGGCGTGCTTCTCACACGCGACGAGCTGCTGGACAAGGTGTGGGGTTACGACGTCACGCCGGTCACACGCACGGTCGACGTCCACGTCGCGTCGCTCCGGCAGAAGCTCGAATCCGACCCCTCCCGTCCCCGTTTCATCGTGACGGTCCATGGGATGGGCTACAAGTGGAACGACGGCAATTGATATCTATTATCTGTTATCTGTTATCGATTATCTGATCTGTTATCTGTTATCTGATCTATTATCTGTTATCAGATCTATTATCTGTTATCAGACCCCAGATATCAGATAACAGATAGTAGATATCAGATGTCCGACGCCTCTCGGCCTGTTCCGTGCACGAGGGTTCTCCCATGGTCGCTGCGGTCGTGATCGCGTCGCTGCTGTTTCTGCTGATGGCCTTCTTCGGGCTGGTGCTTTTCGAGTACGTGATGCGCGAGAACCGGCTCAACCGGATCCACGAGCTCGGGATCGAAGGGGAGCGGTTCTCAGTCGACTCGGCTCTGTTCGGTGAGACGTTCGAGCTGCTCACCGGAACTCCGCTGCACGACGGGAGCGCGGTCGAGATTCTCCTCAACGGGGACGAGACGTTTCCTCGTCTGCTCGAGGATCTCCGCGCTGCGAAGAAACTGATCACCTGGCATGTCTACTGGCTTCGCTCCAGCCGGATTGCCGAGCAGGTGAAAGACGTCCTGATGGAGCGGGCACGCGCAGGAGTGAAGGTCTTCATGCTGATCGACGCGTTCGGCTCGAGGACCCTTCCGGATGAGTATCTCCAGGCGCTCCGCGAGGCGGGTGTGCATCTTGACTTCTTCCGCCCCTTCAGCTGGAGGATTCTCTACAAGGTGCAGCAGCGGATGCACATCCGTTGTGTGGTGATCGACGGATCGGTCGGATACACGGGCGGGTTCGGGATCGACCAGCTGTGGGAAGGGGACGGACGTCACCCGGACGGTTGGCGTGACACGAACGTGCGGATCGAGGGGGCGGCGGTGAACCAGCTTCAGGCCGCATTCGTCAGCAACTGGGGAGAGTCGTCGAGCGAGCTCCTGGTCGGCGGATCGGTCTTCCATCCGCGCGACCGCGTGTGCGGACACCATACGTGCGGAGTCCTTCACACCGCGCCTTCGATCGGCTGCACGAACGCCGAGAGATTCTTCGTCCTCTTCATCTCCGCGGCGCAGCGGCGGCTCTGGATCACGAATCCCTACTTCGTCCCCGACGACGACTTCCGGACTCTGCTGATGGATACGGCCTCGCGCGGTGTCGACGTCCGGATCCTCACTCCGGGAGCGAACGTCGACAATCCCGCCACGTGGTACGCCGCCCGGGCGCACTACGAGGAGCTCCTCGGCGCCGGGATCCGCATCTTCGAGTACCGGCCGACCATGATCCACGCGAAGACCCTGGTGGTGGACGGACTCTGGGGTGCCGTCGGGACCATCAACTTCGACAACCGCTCCGTGATGCTCAACGACGAGGTCTCGTCCGTCTTCAGGGACGAGGAGCTCGCACGTCGGCTGGAGACGATCTATCTCCAGGATCTGGAACACTCGACCGAAGTGAATCTCGAGGAGTTCCGGAAACGGAGCTGGAGCGGGAAGGTGAAGGAGCAGAGCTGGCGCCGCGTGCGCGCGCTGCTGTGAACGGAGGGGGAGGTTTTCGTCACCCGGGACGCTCCTCCGGCAGCCGCCCCGCCGGCTCTCTGTCGATGAACATTCATCTGTGATCCGAAGCATTGGCGCCGGGTCGTGCCGGGTGCTAGCTTACGTCCGGCGTTCGGGCACATTCTCTCGCCTCCCGAGGGAGCGTGGGCCTCGCCGCTCACTGAATGAAAAAGGAGAATGACGCAATGAGAAAACTCATGAGCGTGGCGGCCGCCTTCGCCTTCCTGCTGGTGACGACCCTGGCCTCCGCGCAACAGAAAGCACCGGACACCGTGAAGATCGACGCGGCTGCGAAGAAGCAGCCGGCGGTCACCTTCCCGCACGCCCAGCACGAGAAGCTGGTCAAGACGTGCGACACCTGCCATCACACGAACAAGGGCCTGACGGCGGCGAACGCGAAGGACGTGAAGAAGTGTTCCGACTGCCATCTGAACCCCACCGACGCGAAGGTTCCGAGCATGGCAGAGATGAGCATGACCAAGAACCCCTTCCACATCAAGTGCATCGGCTGCCACAAAGCAGAGAAGAAGGGGCCGGCGATGTGCAAAGACTGTCACAAGAAATAGATCCCCTCTCATGGATCGAATCGGGACGGCCGCCTTCGGGCGGCCGTTTTCGTCGATGGATGGTGGTGTCGGCGCCAGCCGGCATTCCCCGGCGTGTGGCATGATCGTCGAATGGGGAGGGGCGATGCGCGGCGATTTCGTGAAACGGCTGGATGATCTGATCCGGGAAGAGCTGACGGTGATGGGATACGACTACCGGGAAGTGGTCGCCTCGATCGAGAGCTCGCCCGGGAGCGAGGGAGCAGTGGTCCGGCTCCAGCCGCCCTACGAGGACGTGATCTTCGACTCACCCGCTCCCGACGTTCCGGACGATACCTTCGCCGCCCGGGTCCGCCGCCGCCTCAAGGTCGTCCTCGAAGCGCCGTCGCGTCCGGAATCGCCCGAACCGTAGATCCTTACCACGTCTCCGGGAAAGGGGTCAGGTCTCTATTCGAAACGATTCCCGTGCCTCAGCCCGCACCTCCAATCCCCGCCCCCTGACCCCCGATCCCTGACCCCCGACCCCCATGCGCACACGCTTTGAGGAGCGAAGTGATGCGACCGCGCCCGACGAATTTCTCAACTCTCAACTCTCAACTCTGAATTCTGAATTCTGAATTCTGCATTCGACGTTGCCGACCCGATTCGCCCGGCGGTGCAGTCGCCCCTGACCCCCGGCCGCTGATCCCCGACCCCCATGCGCACACGCTTTGAGGAGCGAAGTGAAGCGGCCGCGCCCGACGAATTTCTCAGCTCTCAACTCTGAATTCTGAATTCTGAATTCTGCATTCGACGTTGCCGACCCGATTCGCCCGGCGGTGCAGTCGCCCCCTGACCCCCGGCACCTGATCACCGACCCCATGCGCACACGCTTTAAGGAGCGAAGTGATGCGACCGCGCCCGACGAATTTCTCAACTCTCAACTCTCAACTCTGAATTCTGAATTCTGAATTCTGCATTCGACGTTACCGATCCGATTCGCCCGGCGGTGCAGTCGCCCCCCGCCCCCCGCCCCCCGCCCCCTGACCCCCCGATCGGATACAATCGACTCTCGAGGAGCGAACGAATGAACGCGATCATCATCGCGGTGGTGGGGCTCGGCGCGTTTCTGGTCGCCTATCTTCTGTATGCCAGATTCCTCGCGGATCGCATCTTCCGCCTCGATCCGGACGCGGTCACGCCTGCGCACGAATTCTCGGACGATCAGGACTTCGTACCGACGAACAAGCACGTCCTCTGGGGTCACCACTTCACCTCAGTCGCAGGGGCTGCTCCGATCGTCGGACCGGCGATCGCGGTCTTCTGGGGATGGCTTCCCGCGCTGCTGTGGGTCGTACTGGGGACGATCTTCTTCGCAGGGGCGCACGACTTCGGGACGCTCTGGATCTCGGCACGTCACCAGGGACGGTCCATCGGCTCGCTGACCGAGGACGTCGTCTCCCGCCGTTCGCGGACGCTGTTCATGATCGTGATCTTCCTCCTCCTCCTGATGGTGAACGCGGTCTTCGCCATCGTGATCGCCCGCCTCTTCGTGCAGTTTCCCGGGAGCGTGGTTCCGGTCTGGTTCTCGCTCCCTCTGGCGATGTTGATCGGGTGGATCATCTATCGCCGCAAGGGAAAGCTCCTCTGGCCTTCCATCGGCGCGTTGATCGCCCTCTACGTCGTGATCTGGTTCGGATCGAAGATGCCGGTGGTTCTTCCGAAGATGCTTTTCGGCCTTCCGCCCGCCGCGATCTGGGTCATCGTTCTCTTCATCTACGCATGGGTGGCGTCGAGGCTCCCGGTGTGGCTGATGCTGCAGCCGCGCGATTACATCAATTCGCACCAGCTGATCGTGGGCCTCGGCATCCTCTACGTCGGGCTCTTCGTCGGGCATCCGTCGATGGCGGCACCGGCATGGAATCCGGCGACCGCAGGGGCGCCACCTCTCGTCCCGATTCTCTTCATCACCATCGCGTGTGGAGCGATCTCGGGATTTCACGGGCTGGTCTCGTCCGGAACTTCGTCCAAACAACTCGATCGCGAGACGGATGCGAAATTCGTCGGCTACATGGGCGCGATCGGTGAGGGTGCACTCGCGCTCGGCTCGATTCTGGTGGTCACCGCGGGCCTCGCCGCCACCCGCGCCGAATGGTTCGGAACGTTCTACCAGAGCTGGAGCTCCGCCTCGGGCGGCGCCGCGAGCTTCTTCGTCAAGGGCCTCGCGCACATGGCCGAGTACCTCGGCGTTCCGGCGCCGATCGGCGAAGTCTTCGCCTCCGTCATCGTGGTGAGCTTCGCTGCGACGACCATGGACACCGGCGTTCGGCTGCAGCGGTACATCATCGCGGAGCTCGGCGATCAGTACCGCATCGAGATTCTGAAGGAGCCGACGGTCGCAACGACCATTGCCGCCGGGTCGTGCCTCCTCCTCGCCTTCGGCGCGCACGCCCCTGGGGGCGGCGTCGGTTCCGGCGGCCTGGTGATCTGGCCGCTGTTCGGCACCACGAACCAGCTCCTCGCCGCGCTGTCGCTGATCGTCCTCTCGGTCTATCTGCGAAAACTTGGACGATCCATTCTGCCGACGATCATTCCGATGATCTTTCTCCTGGTGATGACCATCTGGGCGATGGTCGAGAGTCTCGGCAGATGGTTTCTCGGTGACTCGCCGAACTATCTGATGGGAGTGATCGGGCTGATCGTGCTCTTCGCCGCGGTGTGGATGGCTCTCGAGGCGTGGATCGCACTGCAGCATTCGGTGCCGGGTTCAACGGCGCCCGAGGTGTGAGGGTGGGGGTCGGGGATCGGGGGGTCGGGGATCAGGGGCATGCGCACTAACTCTTGCCTTTCTCGTGAGTGCACAGCCCTGGTCCGACCCTCGAGTCTACTCGAGGGGACGGAACGTTGAATCACGAGCTCCGTCCCCTCGTAGCCCGTTGTCCGAGGTGTCCGCGGACAGAGATGCCGCGCGTCCGAATTTCTTCTCTTTTTAGAACTTACCCCCAAGCCCCCGTTGGGCTCCCGGATGCAGATGATGGTTCTCGATCGCCCCCTCAGCTCTTCCGTCGACGTCGTGCGATCCGGCGTCGGACGAGATCGAAGGGGATTCTCTCGTCGTCCTTTCGTTCTTCGGCGAGGAGCTGATCGAAAAGGTCCTCCAACGCATCGCCGTAGCGCTCGAGATCGATCTGGACCGCGACCTTCCGGCCTTTGCCGTCAACTACGAAGTGGATCCCTTCCATGCTCATCTCCCGATTCGGTCGTTCGCCGAGCTCCCGGCAGCCAAACTCAACAACTCAGATCGTACTGCTGCGACCACCGACGGGACGCTCCAGATGATGTCCAATGCACGCGGCGGGAGCGATCAGTCGATCTCGAGGAAGGACGATGTTCCATCCGACCCGAACTCAAAGATCGCTGACGCGTGATGACGAAGAAGCTCGATGATTTGATTGGTCGAACAGTTACCGCTTCGGATCCAGATGACCTTCGGCGGGAATCCGTAGAGGAGGCTTCGCTGGTGGAAATCGGAGTCCTTCGACGTGATCGCCATGCGGTTCGAACAGCAGCTTCATGCGGGAATCTTCACCAGCCTTCGCTCGCGGTCGGCGGCGAAAAGGAGAGCGGCGCGGATGTCCTCTGACTCGAGGTCCGGAAAATCGGCGAGAATCTCCTCGTTCGTCATCCCCGAAGCAAGGTACTCGAGGACGTCGTAGACGGTGATGCGCATCCCTCGAATGCAGGGCTTGCCGCCTCGCTTGCCCGGTTCGATCGTGATCCGTTCGCGATAGTCGATCATCGAAAACTCCTGGATAAAGTATAGCCGCCGCAGATTCGATGATCCAAATTGCGCGTCTGCAGATGCGATGGGAGCTTCGTCTACGAGTGGGATGAGAAGGGGAGACTGACGAGCGTCACCGAGAAGCCCACCTCCGCGAATGGGGAGATCCGGCGGATCCTGTACGACTACGACGGCAACGACCGTCTCGTCGGACGCCGCGCGGAGATGGCCGAGGTTACCGATCCCGCGGCGGACCCGGACACACTCAGCTGGGAGCTCGAGACGCGCGCCGACGTCCTCGCGAGCGACGGGCTCCCGGCGGACGTGGGCGAGGAAGAATGGGGTCAGGGAAGAATGGGGTCAGGGCTGCGCCTCTCGCCTGGTGGCTCTAAGTATCAGAACGAAATGTGTTAGCCGCCTCTTATCCGGGCCAAGAGACTCGATACCGGCCTACGTTTGTCGGTGAGAAAGGATCATCGGCGGAAGGGGCGGTACAGGTGCGGATGCTCGATCTCGGACCGAATCTCCGAGCCGGTTGGGGCTGGCGCGGAGCGCCTTCGGCCGGGGTAAATCTGGCGTGCCTACGTCACTCGCCGCTGCGATAAGAGGGTGTGAGCATGAGGCGTCTGCATCGGAGCGGAGGATGTTCTTCCATTCATTGCCGCGGGAGGTGACGTGGAAGACCGATCCGGGGAACTCGAGTCGGAGTGGTCGCTGCCACCAGCCCGAAGCTCTCGGCTCCTGCCAGGCGGCGAGAGTTCTACTCCTCGTAGAATCGGTCGACCGCACGCGAAACGATCGATAGCGGCGGCTGAAGGCCGATCTCGGCCGTGCGAATGGGCATTGTCGTAGGATAGCGATCGTAGCGAGAAGGAGAAGTCACTACCAATCACAAAGTTGGAGTGATGAAAGAACAAGCGAAGGCCTGGCCCCCAATCTTTCCGGCATTCCGTTGACGATGAAGACTCCGGCGGTGGGGCGTCCGGCGAAGAGATTCCAGGAGAGATCTCCGTCGCGCTGGGTGTAACGAGCTCCGTCGAAACTCCGCCCCACGTGAGAGAAGCCGAAGTTGCCGATGAGCCGATGCGCGATGCGGGCCTTCCTCACCGCGCCGAGGATCGGATTCGGTGAGGGTCCTTCGACTCCTTCGATCATGGTGAAGCGGCCGAGCTGGAGAGAGTTGTCGATTCCCGCGAGATGGTCGAAGCGGGCGAAGGCCTGACTGACGAAGAGCCCCGCGGCGGTGGTGTGGTGGTTCGCGGCGTAATAGGTCGCGCCGAGGCCGAGCTGACCGGCAGGGGGCGCGGCGATGGAGTCCTCGGGGAGTCCGGCGAGCGTGGGCTGCGTCACTTCGATCGTCCACTGGCTCTTCGGAAGTTTCCAGTTGGCGGCGAGGTGGATGGTCGAGGCGCCGAAGAGATAGTGATCGTTCGCGGCGGGCGTGTCGAACCAGTTCCACTCCTCGAGTCGGAGGCGAATGGAGCCGGAGAGATCGGGAGAGGCGGCAGAGGCGACGGCGGCGACGAGGAGAACGGCAGAGAAGAGGACGAGGGTACGGCGAAACAGCATCGAATGACCTCCGTGCGGATCAGAGCACGGACGGAGGAGGGGGAGAATGACAAAGGTCACGGGAGAATGGAAAGGGGTGGAACGGCGCCCGTGGCCGCGCGCGAAGCGTTCGTCGCGGTGCCGATCCGCGGGGACCGCGTCGAAGACGGGAACGACAGCGTCCTCCAGACGCTCTGTCGTCTGGGAGTGTCGCGACGTAGAATGCGCGCGGGGGTGAGACGATGAATCGACGGAAGTTCCTGACTGCCTCGGCGGCGCTGGTCGCGTTGTCCAGGGCACCGGCGTTCGCGGCGGGAGAGGACGCGAGGGAAGAGAAACTCCCCGGGCCGATCGCGTCGCTGCATTCGATGAAGGAGCGGGCCACGCCGATCAACGCAGAGGAGCGGCGGGGGCGCATCGAGAAGGCGAGGCGCCTGATGACGGGGGAGAAGATCGACGCGCTGGTCCTCACGCCGGGGACCTCGCTTCTCTACTTCACCGGCATCCGATGGTGGGGCGGCGAGCGGCTTTTCGCGTGCGTCGTGCCGCGGAAGGGTGATCCGTTCTTCGTCTGTCCGTTCTTCGAAGAGGAGCGCGCGCGGGAGCAGATCGCAGAGGGTCCGTTCGGAGGCGCGAAGGCGGACGTCCGAACCTGGCAGGAGGACGAGAGTCCGTACGCGCTCGTCGCGAACGGCCTGAAGGACCGCAGTCTTGCGACCGGAAAGATCGGCATCGACGAGACGGCGAAGTTCGTCTTCAGCGACGGGATCGCCGCAGCGGCGCCGCAGGCGCGGGTGGTCAGCGGGACGCCGGTCACGGCGGGATGCCGGATGATCAAGGACGCTCACGAGCTCGCGCTGATGCAGCTCGCGAACGACGCGACGCTGAAGGTATACGCAGCCGTCTACCACTCGATGGAGCCGGGGATGACGCAGCACGATTTCGCGCGCCTGATCGGACTCGCGTACGACCGCGTCGGATTTCCGGGAGAGGCGTCGGTGCAGACCGGTGAGTACACCGCACTCCCGCACGGGTCGCGAACGCCGCAGGTGATCGGCGAAGGAACGATCATCATGGTGGACGACGGCTGCACGGTCGAGGGATACAAGTCCGACATCACACGCACGTTCGTCCTCGGGAAGGCGACGGAGAAGATGAAGAAGGTCTTCGGGATCGTCCGGCGTGCGCAGGATGCGGCGCTGAAGGCGGCAAAGCCTGGCGCACCGCTCGAGTCGATCGACGCGGCGGCGCGGAAGGTGATCGTCGACGCGGGATACGGCCCCGGATTCAAGTACTTCAGCCACCGGCTCGGACACGGCATCGGAATGGATGGGCACGAGTGGCCGTACCTGGTGAAGAACGACATGTTCGGCTGGAAGACGAGCATCGCCGCGGAGCCGGGAATGACGTTCAGTGATGAACCCGGTATCTACATCCCCGGCGAGTTCGGGGTTCGCCTGGAAGACGACATGGTGATCACTGAAGAGGGGGCTCGACTGTTCACGCCACAGTCGGAGTCGCTGGAGAAGCCGTTCTGAGCGGCTGGTCCCTCAGGTATGTGGCATTGAGGTCCACGGCTTTGCTCGCTTTGAGCCTTACCTGATTGACATCTCCGGACCGTTGCGAGGTGTGCATCATCTTTTTCTGGTTCTCCTTATAGGTGTGTAAGCTCGAAAACAGCTGAAACCCGCCATGGACGACGGTTTCCGGCGAACCAGGTATGGGAATCCGTGATCAGGAGTTCGAGCCGAACCGGAGCTGTGGAAACCGCGGAAAACGCCACCCGACCGTCCACCGCGTTTCCCGGCGTTCCCACAGCTCCCGCCGCCACTGCTGGCCCTTCTGCCGCTTATCCTGTTTCGACGGAAGGCTTTTCAGGGCGTGCTGGGCACCCGCCGGCCGTGCCTGTCCCGCGCTACACACCTGTTAGGAGATCCCTTTTGGTTCTCCTAACAGGTGTGTAGGTGCGGAATGATTGTCGGAGGCATGCAGGAACGGCGACGCGGCTGTTTTCGAGGAGCAAGTCGGTGTTCGCCGAAGCGTTCGGAAAGCGAAGTTGTGGAAACCGCGGAAAACGCCGCCACCCGGCCGCCGCGTTTTCCGCCGTTCCCACAACTTGCCCCGCCGTCGCGGAAGGATCTGAAGGAGCCCCGAAAGTCGCTGCTCGTGGAGAGGTGAAGATCGAAGCAGCGATAGCAGGTTGGAATCGGCGAACCGTGCTGCCCATTTCCCGTAGTCTGTAGTCGATGAAACCAAGACACGGGGAGGACAGGCACGGTGCGCCTGACGACATTGTTCCGGAAGTTGCTCAACATGGCAAACGTAACGGTTCGCGGGGTTCGGTTCGAAGCTCGGAGTCTCTATCTCGACGTGAGTCCAACGTGGAGACGTCCGCGGTGCGGAGGGTGCGGACGGGTTGCTCCCGAGCTTCACGGAACGGTGATGAAGCATCGCGAATGGCGTCATCTCGGCCTCTGGGGATGCCGGGTGATGCTGCGGGCGGATCTGCCGCGGGTGCGTTGCCGCCGCTGCGGGGTGCGAACGGCCGCGGTTCCGTGGGCACGGCCTGGTTCGATGTTCACCCGCGCGTTCGAAGACGAGCTTGCCTGGTTTCTGCAGCGATCCAATCAAACCGCGGTCTCGGCGTACTTCAAGGTCAGCTGGCTCACGGCCGGACGGATCGCCGCTCGAGTGGTTGCCGAAAAACGCGACCCGAACGCGCTCGAGAATCTGACCCGGATCGGCATCGACGAGATCTGCTGGGGGCGGCCGAAGAAGTTCATGACCGTGGTCACGAACCACGAGACCGGGCAGATGATCTGGGCGGCGAAGGGTAAAAGTGCAGAGGTTCTCGACGGGCTGTTCGATCTGCTCGGCCCCGAGCGCTGCGCGCGAATCCGTCTGGTGAGCATCGACATGAGCGCGGCCTTCGAGAAAGCTGTTCGCGACCGACTGCCGAACGCCGAAGTCGTTTTCGATCGGTTCCACGTGGTCCAACTCCTCGGGAATGCGATCGATCAGGTGAGGCGGGACGAGATGCGAAAGGCCACCGGCGAGGAGCGCTCCGCTCTCAAATCCACTCGGTTCGTCCTCCTGAAGAACCCCTGGAACCTGCGTGATGCCGAGGAGGCGAAACTCTCGGAGCTCGCGCGGATGAATCACACCCTCTTTCGCAGTTACCTGGTCAAGGAATCCTTTCAGGACATCTATGACTCCTCGTCCGTCCGCCAAGCTGATCGACGGTTCAAGCGCTGGTATCAGTCCGCGGTTCATAGCCGCATTCAACCCCTCGTTCGCTTCGCGCGAACCGTCGCGGCGAAATGGCCTGGCATCCGCCGTTACTTCGAGTATCGACTCACGAATGCAGTTGCTGAAGGCTGCAACAACAAGATCCGAATGCTCAGTCACCGCGCTTTCGGCTTTCACACCGCGGAAGCTCTGATCGCAATGGCGTTCCTCTGTACGTCAGCAATCGCATTCCATCCTCTCGGCCTATGAACTCTGCTACACACCTGTTAGGAGATCCCTATTCCCCCTCTTCTCGAAGAGCTCCGACAGCCCAATCCCCATGACCCAGGCCGTGAGCGGTCATGAAAGACAATTGGTCGAGCTTTGCGCCATCCCTGTTCAGGAGGCGTTGAGCAAGCTCAAGACCAACATTGAAGGGCTCCAGGCCAAAGATGCGGATCGTCGGTTGGACGAATACGGTCCGAACGAGTTGCCCCATCTCAAGCGGCTGGGGTTCCTGGCCGATATGGGGCATCGCCTGAAAAATCCTCTCGTTATTCAGCTCCTGCTCATCGCCATTGTCTCCGGCGTCATCGGTGAGTTGAAGTCGACCGTGATCGTCTCTGCCATGGTCGTACTGAGCGTCGGGTTGTCCTACATTCTTGACCGCCGTTCCAGCAGGACCGTCGAATCGCTCGGCAAGCGTGTCGAGTCACGTGCCTTTGTCGTAAGGGATAGAGAAACCATCGAGGTCAGGATCTCGGAAATCGTTCCGGGCGACATCGTGCTTCTGCAGGCGGGATCGATTGTGCCGGCCGACCTGCGGCTGATTACCGCGAAGGATTTCTTTGTCAGCGAGTCCGCCCTTACCGGGGAATCGATGCCGGTGGAAAAGACGGGTGCCAGTGCTGACGCATCCGTCTCATCGGCCATGGAGTTGCCGAACGCCTGCTTCCTCGGGACATCCGTGACCAGCGGTACCGCCCGCGCTGTTGTCGTGAATACCGGCACCCGCACCCTGTTCGGCGCGATTTCGGTGCGGTTGAACGAAAAGCGGGAGGAGACCAGTTTCGACACCGGCGTGCGTTCCTTCACTATGCTGATGATCCGCTTCATGGTGGTGATGGTGCTTGCGGTCTTCTTCATCGTCGGATTGACCAAGGGGGACTGGATAGAAGCACTCCTGTTCGGCCTCTCCATCGCAGTCGGTCTCACCCCGGAAATGTTGCCGATGATCGTCACGGTCAACCTGGCCAAGGGTGCGCTGACCATGGCGAAAAAGAAGGTGATCGTCAAAAGACTGCCGTCGATCCAGAACTTCGGAGCCATCGATATCTTGTGCACGGACAAGACCGGAACCCTGACCCAGGACCGGGTCGTCATGGAGCGTCATGTCGACACCATTGGCAACAGCAGTGAAGAAGTCCTCGGGTACGCCTATCTCAACAGCTACTTTCAAACCGGCCTGCGCAACCTGATCGACCGGGCTGTGCTCGAGCATGCCGATTTGAATGTCGAGAAGGACTGTCGTCTCGTCGACGAACTACCTTTTGATTTTCAGCGCCGCCGCATGTCCGTGGTGGTTGATTATGAAGAGGATCATGTCCTGATCTGCAAAGGCGCGGCGGAAGAAATTTTCGAATGCTGTACCCATTACCAGATCGACGAAGAGGTCTATCCGCTGATCGAAATGATCCGCTTCGACCTGTTCGAAGAGGTTGAGAAACTCAATCGCGATGGATTCCGCGTCCTCGGTATTGCCTATCGGGAGTTCCCTCGAACCAGGACTGAGTTCACGGTTGACGATGAAAAGCAACTGATTCTGCTCGGCTACATCGCCTTTTATGATCCCCCCAAAGCCTCCGCAACGGAGGCGATTGAGCTCATGGCGAAAGCGGGCGTCATGGTGAAGGTCCTGACCGGCGACAATGGTCTGGTGACTGAAAAGGTCTGCCGGGATGTGGAGCTAGCCGTGGAGCGGCTCGTTACTGGCGCGGACCTTGCGCGGCTTTCGCCGGACGACTTTTCTGCAGCGGTTCAAGACAGTAATGTCTTCGTCAAGCTGTCTCCCGCGCAAAAGGAGCAGATCGTCAAGGAACTGCGCCATCGGGGACACGTGGTCGGATTCATGGGTGACGGCATCAATGACGCGCCAGCGTTGAAAGCAGCCGATGTCGGCATCTCGGTGGATTCCGCAGTGGATGTCGCCAAGGAGGCTGCTGACATCGTCCTGCTGGAAAAGAACCTCATGGTCCTGGAAGAAGGCATTATGGAAGGCCGCAAGGTCTTCGCCAACATCGTCAAGTACATCCGCATGGGCGCCAGCTCCAACTTCGGGAACATGTTGAGCGTGGTTGGAGCCAGTTACCTTCTGCCGTTCCTGCCGATGCTGCCGGTGCAGATCCTCACCAACAACCTTTTGTACGATTTCTCGCAGACCGGCATCCCCACGGATAACGTTGATGCGGAACTCATTGAAAGACCGCTCAAATGGAATATCGGCAATATCAAGCGCTTCATGGTCTGTATCGGACCGATCAGCTCCATTTTTGATTACGCGACCTTCGCGCTGATGTGGTTCTTCTTTCATTGCAGCGACTTTCTCCATCCCGCAACCAGCGCCGTGCAGAAGGAATCGTTGGCCCAGCTCTTTCAAACTGGCTGGTTTGTTGAATCGCTCCTGACCCAGACGTTGATCGTGCACATCATCCGGACGAAAAGACTACCGTTCTTTGGCAGTCAGGCATCGCTGTACATGACGATGACCACCCTCGGCATCATGGCCGTCGGAGCCGGGCTGCCGTATTCGGCCTTCGCGGCTGATTTGGGGATGGTTCCCCTACCTGCGATGTATTGGGCCTGGATTGGCGCTTTCCTGACGACATACGCAGTGTTGACCCATCTGGTAAAGACCTGGTTCTTCAAACGCTATGGAGATAATTGATTATGGATTCCATTTTGGATGCTCTACAGGAAGGCAGATTGTTCGAACTGCCCGAAAGCGACAAGGCTCACTCCCTGCAATTTCTCGCACACATCATCGAGGCCTTTCCCGAAACCACGGCCGGAACCGATGTGGTCGGCCTGGTGACGAAAAGAGAGCAGGCGATAAATACCGGCATCGGCAAAGGGTGGGCCTGCCCCCATGCACGAGTGTCCTATGAAGAGGATCTCATGTGCGTGATTGGCTGGAGTCCGACGGGAATCGATTATGGCGCGCCGGACGGCATGCCAGTGGCGCTGGTCGTCATGTACATGGTTCCGGATAACCAGCGCAATCATTACCTGCGCGAGGTGTCCATGTTGGCCAAGGCCCTTGAAACCCATCCGGATCTCGAGAAGTTGCACAAGGCGAAGAACCTGGACGATGTGCGCTACTACCTGCTCGACCTGATCGAAACGACCAAGGACGCAATTGGACCGGATGCCCGGGCCAAAGTGATCCGGTTGCAATCCAGGGAGACACTGGACGCCTTTTCTTTTCGAGACCTTTCTAATCTGATCGTTGAACCGGTCATTCTGGTGGTCGGTGCCGGTCTCCCCCATGTTGTCCTGGCGCAAAACGCCGAGCTGGTGAAACGGCTCGACGCCTCGGATGATGTGGTCGAGCGGATAGAAAGTGATGGCATGTTCCAGGATGGGGAATGGCGTCTTTTACGACGAGGTACCGTTAATTATCAGGAGGGGCGAATCACGTATGACTGCCTTGCGATCAAAATTGTCCAGGGCAATTCGTCGGGCAAAAAACAAGCCTCTTGAACCGGGTCGAACGTGAGTCATGGCAACATGGGTCCCAACGCGCCGTCGACGTTCGGGGTCTGAGATCTGATCGATCTCGATCTGAACGACGTCGCCGCTGATCCATTCGAGTTCACCGCGTTCGAATCGTTCCATGATCATCAGTACGGTTTCGGCTTCGAGATGGACCCGCTGCTGCGTCTGATCATCGAACGGTCGATTGAGACGGCACACGTCGAGATAGACCTTCATCCTGGGCGGAGAGTAAGCTCTTTCCGCGACGCGCTCGGGTCTCGCCTCGCTCGGGATCGACCTCTCGAGCCCCGAGCCTCACTCCGTCCGCAGGATCGAGTCGCTCGTGCCGTTGTCGACGGAGGAGAGATAGGTCGCGACTGCGCCATCACCGCCGACGACGGAAAACTCGACCTCGAGATTGTCGAGATCTCCGAGCTGGCTCCGCCTTTCATCGCCGAGAATTTCGTTCGTGATTCTTGAGATCTGCATCGACTGATGTGGGGCGAGGGTGTACTCCTTCCATGCGGAGTCGCGCCCGACCTGCACCGCGCGGCCGGTGCTCTGGTAAGAGAAGTAGACCGTCACGCGCACCACCGCCGTAGCGCCGGCGGTCTCGATCATGCCGAAGTTCGTGCGGAACGTGCCGCCTTTTGCAGTCTGAATCGAGACGAGGCTCGAGTCCTTCACGCCTCCGATGGTCCGGGTCTGACCGAGGCGGAGGCTCGCCGAGAGCGGAAGAGTGGTGACGCCGGTGCCGAAGGTCCCGGGCTGGCCGGACACCGTGCTGTAGGTGCGGCTCGTGACGACGAACTTCCCCGACTGCGGCGTGAAGATGATGTACCCGAGAGTGTTCGTGGTGAGGTTGAAAAGCGATCCGGCGACGTCTCCGAAGGTCCGGCTTTGGAGCGTTCCGAGCGATACGGAAGCGGCTTTCTCTGCGGTCGCTCCGGTGTTGATGTCGGTGTAGTGATAGAGGACGTTCGCGACGCCGTTGGAGTCGCCGCTGTTCATGACCGACAGGTCGGTGCGGAAGAACGCGTTGTTGGCTCCGTGAACGGTTCCGGCGACGGGCACCAGCATCGGATCGGAGCCGGACATCGCATTCTGCCGATTCCAGTCGGTGACCGCCCAGAAGTCGCGGCTCAGCCGGTCCAGCGGAGTGGCGTACGCGGCGAACCGTCCGGTCGAGGTGGGGGAGGAGGAGATTCTGGCCGAGACCATGCTGGTCGGAATCTGATCGCTGTCGAGGATTCTGAGCAGCCCGAACGGAGGAATGGTTTCGGTGAGGGAGGCGAGGACCGATCCGTTCGCATCGAGCCACGATGTGGTGACGGTGACGTTTCCTCCGTTGGTCTCCTGAATGAAGAAGTTCGTGTGGCCGTCGGCCGTCTTCCGAAGCCCCGATAGCATCAGTGACTCGCCGGGACCGGCGCTCCGGTCGGAGCGGAGTATCGGAATCGCGGTGCCGTACGTTCCGCGTGCGTCGCTGACGTTCAGGATGGTGGCGCTGGGAGTGAGATTGTTCGCCTGGCTCCCGCGGATCAGGAGCGAGCCGCTCTCGGAAGTACGGTTGAAGACGGTACTCACGATATCGGAAAACTGGACCGGGGTATTAGCGCCGATCTTCTGCAGCTGCGCGAGAAGACTCGGCGTGGAGCTCGGACTGCCGAGAGTGGAGTAGTAGAACGAGAGACCGGAGAGATCGTTCGACGAGGCGAGATTGGTCAACGCGACATCGGAGATGAACTGACCGGTGCTTCCGACCAGGTGCCCCACTCCGGCGACGAACTGCGCGAGCTCGCCTGCGGCGAGCGGAGGGATGGTCGACGAGCTGGTGGCCGGCCGCGACGTATCGGTCACCGTCACCAGCGAGGTTCTGCCGAGAGACGTGGCGCCGTCATCGGCAGCCAGTTTTCCGGATGCCCCCGCCCGGAACACGAGGGACAGATTGCCCGTCACCGTCCCTGAAGGAGCGTTGGCATCGGGGCGGAGCGAACGGTTGATCCGGAACGACACGGGTGAAGAGACGCCCGGCGCGATCTCGATGAGCGAAGTGTCGGGCTCGATCCACGGGACGTCGGAAGAGGCGAGGGCGAACATCGTCGCGGTGCCGGTATTCTGAAACGAGACGCTCCCCGAAGGCGCGCTTCCGCTCGGACCGGCGAGATCGACTCGTTTCTGGTCCGCGACCGCACTGGTCGTGCCATTCGGTGTCGGTGTTGCGAGACAGAGGACCGGAACCTGAAGGCCCGCGGGGACGCCCGCGCCGGTGAAGGAGATCGTTCCGCCGTAGCGGCCCGACGCGAGCGACGAGTTCGAAGTCACGGAAACGCCGGCACTCTTGCCCGGCGTGAGGTCGAGCCGCGCCGGCGAGATGTTGAAGAACCCACCCGCCGTGCTCATGTTCACCGTGGTGGACGAGCCTCCGATGTTGGTCACAGTGAAGGAGGTAGTGGCCCCGGCTCCGCTGGTTCCCTGCACCATGGTCTCCGGAAAGCCGGTGATGCGGACCTCCGGCGCGGTGAGAACGTCGAGCGTGGTCGTGGCGGTGGCCGTTCCTCCCGATCCGACGGCGGTGAGCTTGTACGTGGTCGAGCCGGTGGGCGCGACGTTGACCGATCCGCTCGGGTCGTGCATGCCGACCTCCGGGTCGATGGAGATCGAGGTTGCGTTGCGGGCCGACCACACCAGCCGGGCTGTATCACCGGCGCGAATCTGGGCGGGTAAAGCGGCGAAAGAGTCGATGGAAGGTGGAGGAACGGTCGTGCCGACGGAGGCCAGCACCTCTTTCGAGAAGGTGTAACTGGTGTTGTTGAACGCGACGAGACGGTAGTGGTAGGTGCCCTTGGGAACAGCATTGTCGGTGACGCTGTGTGAAGAGCCCGCCGGGCAGTAGTCGAGAAAAGTGATGTTGCCCCACTTGTTGCCGTCCGTCGATCGCTGCAGCAGCAGCGCTCCATGATCCGGGGCCGGTTGCACGTAGGTGAACGAGACCGAGTTGGTTCCGATCGCGCCGAGCGTGAGGGTCGGAGCGGCAGGGGTATCGGTGAATGAATCGACGATCCACGCGAAGGCCGTCGAGATCTGTGCGCAACTGTGCTCGACGACGTAGAGGGCATACTCGCGCTCCGCCACGGGGAGGGTGACGTCGAGGGTGGTCTGGCTGGTGGTGCCGAGAACGAGATGCTGATCGTCGCTCTGGCACGAGCCGGGACGGACGTTCGCCAGGACGTCATACTGTGGCTCGGGGACGTTCGCCGGTGCGTTCCAGGTCAGACGGAACTGCGTCTCGCCGATCTGGGAGATCTGAAAATTCGGAATCTCGATCGAGGTGCAGGCGTACGGCACCAGTTCCGGTCGGTTCACCGGTCCCTGGCGCGGTGGAAAGGAGCTTCCGTCTGCAGCAAGCGCAGCAAGAGAGACGCCGAGCAACAGAATCAGCGTTCGCATGAGATGCCCTCCAATATTCCTGTGCGCGATTGGTCGAATCAGTTTCATGCCTTTCGGAGTCGGGTCAAGGGATCTTTCTGCGAACGAACAGGGAGAGGAGCGCGATGTTCGTGCTGATCTCTTCATTCGACGCATCGAACCGGCGGCGAAGGCGGCGTGGAGACGACCACCAGTCCGGAAGGAGGTCGTCTCCTCGCGAGAGCGGATGTTCGTGTCGAATCAGTAGTCGACTTCGATATCGGGTGGATCGAGAACCTTCTGTCCGACGATGACCCAGAACTTGAACGGTCCCTGATCCCCGGAAACGGGATTGTTGGTCAGGCCGAGTGTGCAGTGATAGTCGTGTCCGATGAAGTTCTGGCCGATCAGCTGGTGCGTTCCGGATCCCGCCTTGCTCCTCCTTCGGAATTCGATCTTGAAATCTTTGACGTTCGAGCAGAAATGGATCCGTTGTTCGGGATGGTTGAGGACGGCGTGCTCGGGATGGACGGTGATCTTTTTCCCCAGACCGTCGATGAAAATCACCACTTCCGGAGCGAAGCTTTGCGTCGAGGTGACCCTGGTCAGCGATGCCGGTTCAACAGCGGCTGTCATTTCGGCTTCTCCTTTCCTCGTCTCGACCGGGCGGGGTCAGTCCAGCACTTTCGTCAGCCGCGGATCGCGGATGACGTTCTTCAGTTCGGGTTCGTCCCGGATCAGCCGCGCCTCGTATCCAGCCGCGAGAGCCTGCTGCAGATAGTGAATTGCTTCGTCGCGATCCCCCGCGAGTGAGGTGACGATCCCGGAGACGAAAAGGACGTGACCGTCTTTCGGCAGAAGCCGTCGTGCGAGCTTCATCTCGCTCTCGGCTTCGAGGGGGTGCCCCGTCTTGGCCAGGCTGGCGCCGATCGTGACGTGCGCCTTCGCGTCGGTCCTGTTCACCAGGAGCTCCTCGCGCGCGAGACGGATCGCTTCGGCATACGCTGCGGAAGCCTTCTCTTTCTGTTCCGACCAGCGGTACGAATCGCCGAGATAGCGCCAGAAGGAGGACCGCTTTTCCTCCAGAGAAGTCGCGTTCTCGAACGCGTTCGCGGCTTCAGGATAGCGCTCAGCCAGTAAGTAAGCCGTCCCGAGGTTCGACCACGCGAGTCCGTTGGGATGCAGCTGGATGGAGTGCTTCAGAGATCCAATTGCTTCTTCATACTCGCCGATCGCGAACTGCGTCCCTCCGAGATTCGCGTATGGGCGGTAGTTCTCCGGGTTCGCCTCGGTAGCCCGGCGAAACATTTCCTTCGCCTCCGAGTAGCGGTTCCGGTGGAAATAGTACGCGCCGAACTTGTTGTAACCCGCCCAGTACTTCGGACGTGCCGCAATGGCTTCGCGGTAAGCGACCTCGGCGCGAACGTCCTGCCCGGATTTGTCGAGAGCCACGGCAAGGCCGAGGATCGCCTCGGGTGATCCCTTACGGAGTTGCAGGGCGCGCTCGAATGACCAAATCGCCTCCTTGAAGCGACCGAGCGTCGTGTAGAGCTCGCCGACCGTCACGTGGGCTTCCATCAAGTGAGGATCGAGTCGAACCGCACGGCGGCAGTATTCTTCCGCCGCCGATGCGAGAGAACGGTCGTGGGTCAGGTTGTACTTGTAAAGAAACGCCCGGCCGAGGGCGGCATCCAGCAGCGCCGAATCCCCGGCCTCTCCTCGGAGCTCCGAGAGAAGTGCGATTGCGTGATCGACGGACGCTTCGTTCTCGTACTGCTGCAGAGAGCCCACCGCCTGCAGGTAATGTTCCTGTGCGAGTGGGGCGGTGAGCCCCGAAGTGGAGTGCCGAGGTGCCGTTTCTCGGGTGGCGAGCCTCATCGAACGGAGGATCGACTCGGAGACGGAATCTTCCAGGCCGAACAGGTCACTGACGTCGCCGTCGACGGAGTCGCTGGTGATCTGGATGCCGGTGAAGGGATCGATGACCGCGAACGTCAGACGGATCCGTTCGTTCGATCGAGCGACTGCGGCTTTGAGAATCCGGGTGGCGCCAAGCTCGTGCGCGATCGACGGGAGGGATCGGTCTTCAGCAATTCTCGCGGCGGACGCGGGAGAGACGATCTGAATGTCGGAGAGAGCCGTGAGTCGCCCCGCTACCAGCTCCGAGAGTCCGGCCGCGAGCCGCTTCCCCTCCGGATCACCGGTCAGATCGGAGAAGGGAAGGACCGCCAGAACCGCGGGTTCCGCGGCGGGGATTTGCACTTGCGGCGTTGCGCTCCGCTGCCGGACGAGCACGAGCGTCGCCGCCATCGAACCGGCGACCAGGAGAATGAGCAGCCACTTCAGCCAGGCCCGCCTGTGGGACCGCACGCGTCGAATCCAACGCGTTCCGGTCGGCGTGACGCGAGCGGTCGAGAGCTGCGCGGAGACCGAACGGATGTCGTGCAGGAGATCGACTGTCGAGGCGTAGCGCTCCTGTGGAGACTTCGAGAGACACCGCTCCACGATCCGAACCACGTCCGCAGAGAGTGACGGATTCACCTCCTGCAGCGGTTCGGGCTCCTCACGGATGATGGCGGTCATCGTCTCGACGCCGGTCGCTCTCCGGAACGCGGGCCATCCCGCGAGCATCTCGTAGAGGATCGCTCCAAGCGAGAACTGGTCGGAACGGTAATCGGCGCTCGCGCCGCTCGCCTGTTCGGGAGACATGTACGCCGGCGTCCCGATGATAGACCCCGGCAGCGTATGGTGCGGTGAGCGGGAAAGCGTCTCGTCCTGATCACTGAACCCCGATTCGGCGAGTTTGGCCAGACCGAAGTCGAGGATCTTGACTCGTCCATCGGGTGTGATCATCACATTTTCCGGTTTGAGGTCGCGATGGACGATGCCTTTCTCGTGCGCCGCGGCGAGTCCGTCCGCGATCGCTTCAGCGATTCTCAACGCCTCTTTGGGAGCGATCTCGCTCGTGAGGAGGATCTCGCGGAGCGAACGTCCTTTCACGAGCTCCATGACGATGAACGGTCCCTCGTCGTCGAGGTCACCGATCTCGTGAATCGTGACGATGTTCGGATGGGAGAGGGCGGAAGCGGATCGTGCTTCACTCTCGAATCGCTGAAGGAGCTCGACGTCGTTCCTGAAGCGCTCGTGGAGAAGTTTGACCGCGACTTCGCGTCCGAGCCGCGGATCGCGCGCCCGGTAGACGCGGCCCATTCCTCCATCGCCGAGAAGGCCGAGAATTTCGAACGAAGCGATCGACTCAGATGAGGGAGCCATTCTCATGTTTTCTCCACTCGAGCTCCGCTCGCGAGATCGACAGAAGAAGCCGGTCGTCCGGCCTTGGGGGCCAAACGGCGGCTCAGCTTCGGAAGCGCCGAATATTCCACAACTTGAGTCCACTCGCGCGGGGGCGCAACCTCGGTGGGAAATGGGCGGTGGAAGCTCGGGGACTCGCATTCGGGTGATCGCCGGATCTCGTCTCGTGCACCGGAGCAGAAAGCCCGTCGATGAATCGTGGCGCGACGCACGCGGACGCCTGGCGGTGACGCATTCGCAAATCGGCCGTTGCCGTACATAATGGGTCCGATGAATGGCGGAGCGATCATCGCGGAGGTTCTGGCGCGACACGGGATCGACACGCTCTTCACACTCTGCGGGGGCCACATCTCCCCGATCCTGGTGGAGGCGAAACGCCGCGGGCTTCGAGTGATCGATACGCGTCATGAAGCGACGGCTGTCTTCGCCGCCGATGCCTATGCGCGGCTCAAAGGGGTTCCGGGAGTTGCCGCGGTGACGGCCGGCCCGGGAGTGACGAACGCGACGACGGCGCTGCGGAACGCCCTCCTCGCTGCATCTCCTCTCGTGCTTCTCGGTGGCGCCACCGCGACCGTGCTGCGGGGGAGGGGCGCTCTTCAGGACATCGACCAGATCACCGCAGTCAGACCTCACGTGAAGGAGGTCTTCCCGGTACGCCGGTTGCGCGAGCTCGCTCCGGTTCTGACGCGAGCGTTCGCATCCGCGCGTTCCGGTGTGCCGGGACCGGTATTCGTCCAGTGCCCGGTCGATCTCCTCTATGACGAGAGCATCGTCCGCGAGTGGTACGGTGCGGCGTCACGGCGCGGCCGTCGTTCCATCGCTGCGTCACTGCAGGCTCGATGGCTCGCGTGGCATACGAACCGGCTCTTCGCCGGCGGTGCTGGAGAGATCCCCGGACCGATCGAGATCGGCCGCGCCGAACCGACCCGCGCCGCACTGGCCGCCGTGGCGCGCGCGATCGCCGGGAGTCGCAGACCTCTGATCCTCGCCGGGAGCTCGACCACAGGTGAACCGGCGAAGGCCGGCGAGACTGCCGAAGCGATCCGGAAACTCGGGATCCCGGTGTTTCTCTCCGGAATGGCGCGGGGACTGCTCGGAGAACGCGACCCGCTCCAGATGAAACACCATCGAAAGAAGGCTCTCGCCGCTGCGGAC
Source organism: uncultured Acidobacteriota bacterium (assembly GCA_963741955.1). Taxonomy (GTDB): domain Bacteria; phylum Acidobacteriota; class Thermoanaerobaculia; order Gp7-AA8; family Gp7-AA8; genus CAVUKB01. The sequence goes on along the minus strand of CAVUKB010000005.1, from coordinate 1,173,000 downwards.
CTGGTGATCCTCGCGGGGGTGCCGGCGGATTTCCGTCTCGACTACGGAAGGCAGATCGGAAGGAATGCGAAAGTGATCGCGGTCGGGCGCGAGAGGAAAGACCTGACCCTCAACCTCCGTCCCTCTCAGGCGATCGAGACCGACCCCGGAATGTTTTTCCGGATGCTCTCCAGAATGGTGGGTGCGGAGCACAGACCGGAGTGGATCGACCTTCTCGAGGGAGCGGAGCGCTCGCGGGAGGAGGAGATCGTCGCGCAGTCCGCCGACGACGACGGAGGAATCAATCCGATCGCGCTCTGCAGGGCTCTCGACGGAGTGCTCTCCGACCGCGCCGTTCTCGTCGCGGACGGCGGTGACTTCGTCGCGACTGCGGCGTACACCCTCCATCCGCACCAGCCGCTCTCATGGCTCGACCCCGGGCCGTTCGGGACGCTCGGCGTCGGCGCCGGGTTCGCGCTCGGCGCGGCGGCGGCCCGGCCCGGCCGTGAGGTCTGGATTCTCTATGGCGACGGTTCGGTCGGGTTCACCCTCGCGGAGCTCGACACATTCGCGAGGCATCGCATCGGCGTGATCGCGGTGGTGGGCAACGACGCCTGCTGGAGCCAGATCGCACGGGAGCAGATCGAGGTGCTCGGGGACGACACCGGATGTGCTCTCGCCCGCACCGACTATCATCGGGCGGCGGAAGGGCTGGGAGCGGAGGGAATCGTCGTCCGGGAGCGCGCGGCACTGCTGCCCGCGCTCGAACGCGCCAGAGAGATCGCCTCGAGCGGACGCCCGGTGCTTGTCAACGCGTGGCTGGGGAGGAGCTCCTTCCGCAAGGGATCCATCTCGATGTAGAACATGGAGGCAGAATGCAGAAGTCAGAGTCGAGAACGAGAAGAACGCCGGAGCGATGCTCGGAGCTCTCTCGATCCTGGTTCGTCATTTTCTCAGGAGGAAAGCCGATGATTCGTTCCGCCGCAATCTCATGCGCCGTCGTTCTCTCTCTGCTCGCCGCGGCTCCACTCGCGGCACAGAGCCGGGAGGCTTCGGGTCTCGATTCGAAGATCGATGCCGAGCTTCCCGCACTCGTCACGACATACCAGTCGCTGCACGCTGCGCCGGAGCTGTCGGGTCACGAAGAGAAGACCTCCGCATTCTTCGCCGACCGTCTGCGGAAGCTCGGTTTCAACGTGATCGACCACCTCGGCCGGTACGAAGATCCGGATCTGAAGGGATACGGCGTCGCGGCGGTGATGAAGAACGGCGACGGGCCGGTGGTCCTGCTCCGTACCGACATGGATGCACTTCCGGTGACTGAACAGACCGGACTCCCATACGCCAGCACGGTCAAGTCGAAGAACGCATCGGGAGAGATGGTGGGGGTGATGCACGCGTGCGGTCACGACATTCACATGGCGACGATGCTGGGGACTGCGACCGTCCTCTCGGAGATGAAGGATCGGTGGCACGGGACGGTGGTGATCATCGGTCAGCCCGCCGAGGAGCTCGGAAAAGGGGCGGACGCGATGTTGCGGGATGGGCTGTACGAGAAAGTTCCGCAGCCGGATTGGGTGCTCGGGCTTCACGACTCGTCCGATCTTCCCGCAGGTCTGGTCGCGTACTGTCCGGGTTACGCTCTCGCCAACATCGATTCGGTCGACATCACCATCCGCGGAGTGGGTGGACACGGAGCGATGCCGGAAAAGACGAAGGATCCGGTGGTGCTCGCGGCGGAGACCATTCTCGCTCTGCAGACCATCGTCAGCCGCGAGCGTTCGCCGCTCGATCCGGTGGTGATCACGGTCGGCTCGATTCACGGAGGAACGAAGAGGAACATCATTCCCGACCAGGTCGTCCTGCAGCTCACGGTTCGCACGTACAAGGACGAGGTGCGGAAGAGGGTGCTCGAGTCGATCGCACGGGTCTCGAAAGGACTGGCGATGGCTGCGGGAATGCCCGACGACAGGATGCCTGTGGTGACCGTGTCGAAGAACGAGCGGGGAGACGCTCTGTACAACGATCCGGAGTTGACCGCGCGTCTCGCTGCGGTCTGGAAAAAGGGCTTCGGCGATGATCAGGTGGTGCAGATTCCGCCCGAGATGGTGAGCGAGGATGTCGGACACTTCGGGCTGGACCGGAAGATTCCGGTGCTGCAGTTCCGGATCGGTGCCGTCGATCCGGCGAAGGTCGAGGCGAGCCGCGAGAGCGGCGTGCCACTGCCACCGCTTCACTCGTCGCAATTCGCTCCCGTTCCGGCGCCGACGATTCGTTCCGGAGTGAAGGCGTTCGCTCTCGCCGTGTTCGAGCTGCTGGGGAAGTGAACCGAACGATCCGATCGTTCGGTTGCAGCGTGCGCGAACGTGCAGCGTTCGCGATGGAGGGTAGATGCGAATTGCGATCTTCGGTACGGGAGCGGTGGGCGGATACTTCGGTGGAAGACTCGCCGAGGCGGGCGAGGATGTCGTCTTCATCGCGCGGGGCAAGCAGCTGGAGGCGCTGCAGAGCAAGGGTCTGACCATCCGCAGCCCGGAGGGCGACTGCCATCTGGAGAAGGTGGAGGCGACCGGATCTCCCGCGGAGGCTGGTCCCGTGGACGTCGTGATCGCCGCGACGAAGGCGTGGCAGTTGCGCGAATCACTCGAGTCGATGCAGCCGCTGATCGGGGAGGGAACTCTCGTCGTGCCTCTGCAGAATGGAGTGGAAGCGCCGTCGATTCTCGCCTCCGCGTTCGGGCGGCCGCACGTCGCCGGCGGAGTCTGCCGAATCGCGTGCACTGTCGGTGAGCCTGGAACGATCCTGCACCTCGGGCTTCATCCGACCATCGAGTTCGGTGAGCTCGACAACCGTTCGAGCGATCGGATTCGCACGTTGAGAGAGCGGTTCGACCGCGCGACCGGGCTCACGGCCACAGTCGCGGAAGACATCCACGTGACGATCTGGAAGAAGTTTCTCTTCGTCGAGCCGCTCGGCGCAATCGGAGGGATTACCCGGGTGCCTGCCGGCGTGTTTCGCAGTGTCCCCGAGAGCCGTCATGCGCTCGAAGCGTTGATGGAGGAGATCGTCACGGTAGGCCGCGCACACAATGTGGCGCTCGACGACGGAGCGGTGGTCGCGACCATGAAGGCGGTCGATTCGATCCCGTCCGCCACCAGAGCGTCGATGCAGCGCGATCTCGAAGAGAGGCGCCCTTCGGAGCTCGATGACCAGCTCGGAGCGATGCTCCGGCTCGGTGCGGAAAAGCAGATCGCCGTCCCGTTGCATCTGACCATCCATTCGCTGCTGCTGCCGGGCGAGCGGATCGCCCGGGGAGAGATCGAAGGAATCGAGGCTCGAGGCTAGATCGTGCACGGCGTTCACGACAATTCGGAGACCAGCTCTTCGCTCTCGCGCGGCAGCACCCTCTCCCCGTCCGCACTCATGAACTTCAGTCGAGGACCGAAGTTCGGGGAGAGGGAAGGGTGAGGGGCAACGCTGAAAGTTCGTCGCGGAGATCGTGCAATGACACGTCGCGCGGTTCTCGGAATTCGTCAGTCACCGCATCTTGCGCGGCGAGCTTCCCCTCACCCCCTGGCCCCTCTCCCCGAATGGCGATTTCGGGCTGAAGATGTTCGATTGCGGACGGGGAGAGGGGAGCGCGACCCTCGCGAGTGAGGATGGACTGCGGCTGCGGGAGCGGACGTTACGTAGACCTAACCCTCTCCCCGTCCGCACTCATGAACTTCAGCCGGCGAACCGAAGTTCGGGGAGAGGGAAGGGTGAGGGGCAACCCTGAAAGTTCGTCGCGGAGATCGTGCGATGACACGGTGCGCAGTTCTCGCAATTCATCAGTCACCGCATCTTGCGCGGCGAACTTCCCCTCACCCCCTGGCCCCTCTCCCCGAATGGCGATTTCGGGCTGAAGATGTTCGATTGCGGACGGGGAGAGGGGAGCGCGACCCTCGCGAGAGCGGATGGACTGCGGCTGCGGGAGCGGACGCCGACGCTTGGGTGTTACGTAGACCTGACCCTCTCCCCGTCCGCACTCATGAACTTCAGTCGAGGACCGAAGTTCGGGGAGAGGGAAGGGTGAGGGGCAACCCTGAAAGTCAGTCGCGGAGATCGTGCGATGACACGTCGCGCAGCTCTCGCAATTCATCAGTCACCGCATCTTGCGCGGCGAACTTCCCCTCACCCCCTGGCCCCTCTCCCCGAATGGCGATTTCGGGCTGAAGATGTTCGATTGCGGACGGGGAGAGGGGAGCGCGACCCTCGCGAGAGCGGATGGACTGCGGCTGCGGGAGCGGACGCCGACGCTTGGGTGTTACGTAGACCTGACCCTCTCCCCGTCCGCACTCATGAACTTCAGTCGAGGACCGAAGTTCGGGGAGAGGGAAGGGTGAGGGGCAACGCGTGAGTATTGTCGACGCGGCCGTCCTTCTCGCACGTTCTCCCTTCAGCCGAAGCTCTTCGCTCTCGCGCGGCAGCACCCTCTCCCCGTCCGCACTCATGAACTTCAGTCGGCGAACCGAAGTTCGGGGAGAGGGAAGGGTGAGGGGCAACCCTGAAAGTTCGTCGCGGAGATCGTGCGATGACACGGTGCGCAGTTCTCGCAATTCATCAGTCACCGCATCTTGCGCGGCGAACTTCCCCTCACCCCCTGGCCCCTCTCCCCGAATGGCGATTTCGGGCTGAAGATGTTCGATTGCGGACGGGGAGAGGGGAGCGCGACCTCGCGAGAGCGGATGGACTGCGGCTGCGGGAGCGGACGTCCCAAGGATGGCTGTTGCGTAGACCTGACCCTCTCCCCGTCGTGAGTATTGTCGACGCGGCCGTCCTTCTCGCACGTTCTCCCTTCAGCCGAAGCTCTTCGCTCTCGCGCGGCAGCACCCTCTCCCCGTCCGCACTCATGAACTTCAGTCGAGAACCGAAGTTCGGGGAGAGGGAAGGGTGAGGGGCAACCCTGAAAGTTCGTCGCGGAGATCGTGCGATGACACGGTGCGCAGTTCTCGCAATTCATCAGTCACCGCATCTTGCGCGGCGAACTTCCCCTCACCCCCTGGCCCCTCTCCCCGAATGGCGATTTCGGGCTGAAGATGTTCGATTGCGGACGGGGAGAGGGGAGCGCGACCCTCGCGAGAGAGGATGGACTGCGGCTGCGGGAGCGGACGTTACGTAGACCTAACCCTCTCCCCGTCCGCACTCATGAACTTCAGTCGGCGAACCGAAGTTCGGGGAGAGGGAAGGGTGAGGGGCAACGCTGAAAGTTCGTCGCGGAGATCGTGCGATGACACGTCACGCAGTTCTCGCAATTCATCAGTCACCGCATCTTGCGCGGCGAGCTTCCCCTCACCCTCTGGCCCCTCTCCCCGAATGGCGATTTCGGGCTGAAGATGTTCGATTGCGGACGGGGAGAGGGGAGCGCGACCTCGCGAGAGCGGATGGACTGCGGCTGCGGGAGCGGACGCCCCAAGGGTGGGTATTGCGTAGACCTAACCCTCTCCCCGTCCGCACTCATGAACTTCAGTCGAGAACCGAAGTTCGGGGAGAGGGAAGGGTGAGGGGCAACCCTGAAAGTTCGTCGCGGAGATCGTGCGATGACACGGTGCGCAGCTCTCGGAATTCATCAGTCACCGCATCTTGCGCGGCGAGCTTCCCCTCACCCCCTGGCCCCTCTCCCCGAATGGCGATTTCGGGCTGAAGATGTTCGATTGCGGACGGGGAGAGGGGAGCGCGACCCTCGCGAGTGAGGATGGACTGCGGCTGCGGGAGCGGACGTTACGTAGACCTAACCCTCTCCCCGTCCGCACTCATGAACTTCAGTCGAGGACCGAAGTTCGGGGAGAGGGAAGGGTGAGGGGCAACCCTGAAAGTTCGTCGCGGAGATCGTGCGATGACACGGTGCGCAGTTCTCGCAATTCATCAGTCACCGCATCTTGCGCGGCGAGCTTCCCCTCACCCCCTGGCCCCTCTCCCCGAATGGCGATTTCGGGCTGAAGATGTTCGATTGCGGACGGGGAGAGGGGAGCGCGACCTCGCGAGAGCGGATGGACTGCGGCTGCGGGAGCGGACGTTACGTAGACCTAACCCTCTCCCCGTCCGCACTCATGAACTTCAGTCGAGGACCGAAGTTCGGGGAGAGGGAAGGGTGAGGGGCAACCCTGAAAGTTCGTCGCGGAGATCGTGCGATGACACGGTGCGCAGTTCTCGCAATTCATCAGTCACCGCATCTTGCGCGGCGAACTTCCCCTCACCCCCTGGCCCCTCTCCCCGAATGGCGATTTCGGGCTGAAGATGTTCGATTGCGGACGGGGAGAGGGGAGCGCGACCTCGCGAGAGCGGATGGACTGCGGCTGCGGGAGCGGACGCCGACGCTTGGGTGTTGCGTAGACCTGACCCTCTCCCCTCGTGAGTATTGTCGACGCGGCCGTCCTTCTCGAGCGTTCTCCCTTCAGCCGAAGCTCTTCGCTCTCGCGCGGCAGCACCCTCTCCCCGTCCGCACTCATGAACTTCAGTCGGCGGACCGAAATTCGGGGAGAGGGAAGGGTGAGGGGCAACCCTGAAAGTTCGTCGCGGAGATCGTGCGATGACACGTCACGCAGTTCTCGCAATTCATCAGTCACCGCATCTTGCGCGGCGAGCTTCCCCTCACCCCCTGGCCCCTCTCCCCGAATGGCGATTTCGGGCTGAAGATGTTCGATTGCGGACGGGGAGAGGGGAGCGCGACCTCGCGAGAGCGGATGGACTGCGGCTGCGGGAGCGGACGCCCCAAGGGTGGGTATTGCGTAGACCTGACCCTCTCCCCTCGTGAGTATTGTCGACGCGGCCGTCCTTCTCGAGCGTTCTCCCTTCAGCCGAAGCTCTTCGCTCTCGCGCGGCAGCACCCTCTCCCCGTCCGCACTCATGAACTTCAGTCGGCGAACCGAAGTTCGGGGAGAGGGAAGGGTGAGGGGCAACGCTGAAAGTTCGTCGCGGAGATCGTGCGATGACACGTCACGCAGCTCTCGCAATTCATCAGTCACCGCATCTTGCGCGGCGAACTTCCCCTCACCCCCTGGCCCCTCTCCCCGAATGGCGATTTCGGGCTGAAGATGTTCGATTGCGGACGGGGAGAGGGGAGCGCGACCCTCGCGAGAGCGGATGGACTGCGGCTGCGGGAGCGGACGCCGACGCTTGGGTGTTACGTAGACCTGACCCTCTCCCCGTCCGCACTCATGAACTTCAGTCGGCGGACCGAAATTCGGGGAGAGGGAAGGGTGAGGGGCAACCCTGAAAGTTCGTCGCGGAGATCGTGCGATGACACGTCACGCAGTTCTCGCAATTCATCAGTCACCGCATCTTGCGCGGCGAGCTTCCCCTCACCCCCTGGCCCCTCTCCCCGAATGGCGATTTCGGGCTGAAGATGTTCGATTGCGGACGGGGAGAGGGGAGCGCGACCTCGCGAGAGCGGATGGACTGCGGCTGCGGGAGCGGACGCCGACGCTTGGGTGTTACGTAGACCTGACCCTCTCCCCGTCCGCACTCATGAACTTCAGTCGAGAACCGAAGTTCGGGGAGAGGGAAGGGTGAGGGGCAACCCTGAAAGTCAGTCGCGGAGATCGTGCGATGACACGGTGCGCAGTTCTCGCAATTCATCAGTCACCGCATCTTGCGCGGCGAACTTCCCCTCACCCTCTGGCCCCTCTCCCCGAATGGCGATTTCGGGCTGAAGATGTTCGATTGCGGACGGGGAGAGGGGAGCGCGACCCTCGCGAGAGCGGATGGACTGCGGCTGCGGGAGCGGACGTCTCGAGCCTCACGACTCTAGCCTCGAGCCCCCAGCCTCGAGCCTCGGGCCCCGAGCTTCGCGTCGCGATCGGGAAACGAGCTTCGTCCGAAGAAGACGTGCCGCGCGATCGCTCTGAATGGCGCTGCGGTGAGGAGCGCGGATCCGAGCTCGGTAAGGGCGACGGAGGATGATGCGAAGTCGAGGACGCGACGCATCCAGAGTCTCGAAGCGAAGCGGGCGCGCAGTTCCCGCCCATGGAAACGCTCGATCGATCTCCGGTCGCCGTTAAGGATGGACAGCTCGATGAGATCCGCGACATGCGACGGCATGCGCATGCATGCGTCGAGTCCTCCGGCGGTGAGAGGCGAGACCGCTCCCGCCGCGTCTCCGACCAGCAGGCCGTGACGGTTCGCAATCCGCCGGTGAATTCCTCCGACCGGAATCAACCCTCCGCGACGTTCGATCCGTGCGGCGGAGTCGAACGGGACGAATTCCGCCGCGATGGGGAGGAAGGCGCGCAACGCGTATGAGGGATCGAACCGAGCGGAATGACCCGCGAGTCCGACGTGGACTTCTCCTCCGTCTCTCGCGATCCATGCGAGATAGCCGGGTGCAAGGTGTGGATCGAGAAAGCAGTGGAGCTCCGGTTCCGCGTCGGCGAGAGGATCGGGAAAGACCTCTTCCACACCTGCGAGAAAGCGGCGGTTGACGTCGAGCCCGAGATCCGCAGCGACGCGGGAGCGCGCGCCGTCGGCTCCGACGAGAACCGCGACATCGAGAGTCGTCGCTCCATCGGATGTCTCGAGCCGAACGGTGGATCCCGACGGTCCGGTCGTCACCCCGGCGTAGCTCGTGGAGGGGAGGAACCGGACTCCGAGCTCGACGCAGGAACGGAGGAGATGCCGGTAGAGCTCCGGCATCCGTCCGATCCGGAATTCGTCCTTCGCGCTTCGAAGAGTGAGTCTTCGCCGCCGCGAAGGAGAGTAGAGCGTGACCGTGCGGATCGGGACGCCGAGACAGCGGGGAGGAAGATCGAGCTCGTCGAAGGTGCGGCGGACGAAGATACCGGTGGTCTGAACCTTCGATCCCGGGTCGCGTTTTCGTTCTGCAAGCACGACGTCGAGACCACGCCGGGCGAGCTGCCGCGCAAGCTCGAGTCCCGCCAGTCCGGCGCCGGCGATGAGAACGTCACACCTCTCCATGAGCGGCCTCCTTCCCGGACTCCTGCGTGGTCAGACCTCCGAAGCGGCGGATACGGCCTCGGTACGCGTGAACCGCGTCGGTGAGGTCGGCCGCGGAGAAGTCCGGCCACATCCGATCGGTGAACCAGAGCTCCGCGTAAGCGGCCTCCCAGAGGAGGAAGTCGCTGATCCGCAGCTCGCGCCCGGTTCGGATGAGGAGATCGACGTCGGGGGTGTCGTCGTCGTGGATCGCCGCAGCGAGGCAACGGCGGAAGATCTCGCGGGCGGAATCGTTCTTCCGGACCGATGCAGGGCGCCGTTGTGGGTCGTTCCTCCGGAACGATGCAGGTCGCCGTTGTGGGTCGTTCCTCCGGAACGATGCAGGTCGCCGTCCCGCGGCGGCCTGCTCGTCCTCCAACCCCACTCCCCAAATCCTCGTCGCGCCGGCGATCTCCGCCGCCCTGACGATTGCATCTCTTCCCGAGTAATCGATGGCGAGACGCAGCGCCATGGTCGTTCCGTCGGCGGTGGCGGCTTCGGTTCGTTCGATCGCGTCGACCAGGTCCGGTTCCAGACGATCGCGTCGCCCGATCACCCGGAGCCGGATCCCCTCGCGCCGGCACCGGCGACGCTCGGCGTCCAGGGTTCGACGGAAAAGCGACATCAGGAGACTCACTTCGGCGGGAGGGCGCTGCCAGTTGTCGCCGGAGAAGGCATAGAGAGTGAGGACGTCGATCTCCAGCGACGGGGCTGCTTCGATGGTCCGGTGCACCGCGTCGCGGCCGGCGCGGTGGCCCGCGGTGCGGGGAAGGCCGCGCTCGGATGCCCAGCGGCCATTGCCGTCCATGATGATGGCAACATGAAAACGAGGTCGTGTCATGAAGTACTTTATACTGCAAAGTCCAGGCCGAAGTCACGTGGTTCTTCGACCCGATCCTCGCCCCTCGGAGATCCCTCGAGATTCCGGGGGGTGCAGATCCTCCGATCTGCCGCGTAGATCGCGTTCGAGCGAAATGGGACGGTGTCTTTGGCCGAGGCGAAGCCGCTCTTGCGAGGATCGCGCATGGCGACCGACGCTCCGCACAGAGCCATAGTCTCGGTCTTCGTCGGCTTCGACCCGATCCTCGCGGCAGATCAGAGGATCTGCGCCCCTCGGGAGCCCTGCAGATTGTGGGGGGTGCAGATCCTCCGATCTGCCGCGTAGATCGCGTTCGAGCGAAATGGGACGGTGTCTTTGGCCGAGGCGAAGCCGCTCTCGCGAGGATCGCGCATGGCGACCGACGCTCCGCACAGAGCCATAGTCTCGGTCTTCGTCGGCTTCGACCCGATCCTCGCGGCAGATCCTCCGATCTGCCGCGTAAATCGCGTTCGAGCGAAATGGGACGGTGTCTTTGGCCGAGGCGAAGCCGCTCTCGCGAGGATCGCGTTTCGCCGACGCTCCGCGTATCACCGCAGCCTTCGTCTTCGTCGGCTTCGACCCGATCCTCGCGGCGGATCAGAGGATCCGCACCCCTCGGAGATCCTGTCTCGCTGGGGGGTGCAGACGAGCGAACCGGCCCGGTGTCTTTGGCCGAGGCGAAGCCGCGCTCGCGAGGATCGCGGAAGTTACCCGGTGACCGCCTGGATGATCGACTCCATGTGCCCGAGGTATCGCTCCAGAGCGCGGCGTCCGGCGGCGGTGAGACGGTACTCGGTCCTCGGCAACCTTCCCTGGAAGCTCTTGCTGCAGGAGACGTAGCCGGCGTCCTCCAGCTTCCGGGCGTGAACGCTGAGGTTTCCGTCGGACGTGTCGAGAAGATCCTTCAGCTCGCCGAAGGTGAGGCTGTCGTTGACCGCGAGAGCGCTGACGATTCCGAGCCGCAGCCGTTCGTGGATCAGCCGGTCGAGCTCCGGCGCGGAAGCGATCGCCTCACCGTGAACCGCCGACAGGCTCCGCCGTCTGGTCGATGCTGCTGGCGCTTTCGACTTTGCCGCCGATCTCTTAGCCACCATACCTCCTCGCGATACGCAGGCCGAACGCGACCTGCACCAGACCGAATCCGATTGCCATGAACAAGTCCACCGGCGCGGCGGAGAAGACGAGCGCGGCGCATCCGGTCAGAAGAATCGTCAATCCCATGAACGGAACCACCCGGACCGAGAGCGCTCCGCCGGTCATCACTGCGGCCCCGTAGAGGAGGAGCCACATCGGCCCGATCGATGTCGTGTCGCCGCCGTTCCACATCACCAGGGTGAGGAGACCGCCGACTACCAGAGGAGGGATGAACGCGAGTGCGAATCGACGCACCGGCGCAGCGAGAAGCCCGAGACCGGTACTGCGTGCCTTCAGGACGATTCCGCCGATGCCGAGGATCTCTGCGATCGCCAGCTCGACCAGCCAGACGGTCATCCATCGGAGCGGGGTGGGCTGAGTGTGTGCAATCCAGGCAGCGATGAGCGCAGTCGATCCGACCAGCACGATTCCGCGGCCCGGCACCGCGGTGAATGTCCCCGCCCTGGCCATCGCCTCGCGGATGAAACGGAGATTGTCCGCCGCATGTTCGTGCAAAGTCGGGGGACGTTCCGGAGTGCTCGCCACGGCTCCATCTTGGAGCCGGCTCGATTTTTCGTCAAGAGCTTTGTGCTGCAGAGTGAGGCGCAAGGGCCGTCCGCCTGGACCGCGAGACCATGACGCTCTACAGGACCACCGCGCGCTCGAAAGACTCGAGGGTCGGGTCGATCTCCACGATCTGATCCGGGCCGACGTTCTGCATCACCGCGCCGGTATCCTTCAGCAGATGTCCGGTCAGGACGCACACGACGCGCTCGCCTTCGCGCATCACTCCCGCCGCACGCAGTTTCCGCACTCCGGCCAGCGTGCACGCGGAGGCAGGCTCGCATCCGATGCCCATCCGGTCGATCGCCCGCTTCGCTTCCATCAGCTCGCGGTCGGTCACCTCTTCGACCACTCCGTGCGTGAAACGGATCGATTCCACCGCACGATCCCAGCTGACCGGGTTCCCGATCCGGATCGCGGTGGCGACCGTCTCCGCGTTCACCCGATGCCTGTTCGCGAACGCCTCGCGGAACCCGCGGAAGAAGGGATTGGCGCCACTCGCCTGGATCGAGGCGAGGCGCGGCAGCCGCGCGATCCATCCCGCTTCGAATGCTTCTCGCAGCGCCTTGCCGAATGCGCTGGTATTGCCGAGGTTTCCGGCGGGGACGACGATCCAGTCGGGAGCGTTCCATTCGAGATCCTGCAGGAGCTCCCAGACGATCGTCTTCTGGCCTTCGATGCGGAACGGATTGATCGAGTTGAGAAGGTGGATGCCGCGCTGAGCGGTGACCTCACGGACGAGCTGCATCGCTGCGTCGAAGTCGCCGCGTACGGCGAGACACTTCGCTCCGTACGCGAGGGTCTGGGCGAGCTTTCCCGCGGAGATCTTCCCCGCCGGAACGAAGACGATCGCCTGCAGCCCGGCCTGCGCCGCATACGCTGCGAGCGACGCGCTGGTGTTTCCGGTCGAGGCGCAGGCGACCGCGCGCGCCCCGAGCCGAACCGCCTGAGTGACCGCGACCGTCATCCCGCGATCCTTGAACGATCCGGTTGGATTCTCCCCTTCGTGTTTGAAGAAGATTCCTTCGCGTTCGTAGAGTCTCGTGGCTCCTTCGGGATGGGTGACGATCAGAGTCTCGGCGACGTCCAGAACCCCTTCCCGGAATCGCCACACGCCGCTCTGGTCGACGTTGCGTCGCGACGCGCGGCGAGCGTCGAACTTCTCGGGTCCCGCCGGAATCCGGTCGCGTGTGACCGCGAGGAGTCCGTCGCAATCGCACGTCACGCGATTCTCCGTCAGGTCGAACTCCTTCCGGCAGCTGCCGCATTCGAGCCACTCACTCATACTCTCCGAGCTCCTTCGCGTGCGATCGAGGTCACGTGTACGTCGCCTTCGACGCCCCCGAGTGCGTTCTTCATCGCGGCTGCACACTGCGAGACCCGTCGCTCCGATGCAATGGCGAAGACGGTCGGTCCCGATCCGCTGATCGAGCAGCCGAATGCTCCGTTTGCGAGCGCGGCGCGCTTGATCTCGTGGAAGGATGGGATCAGCGCTGCACGTCGCGGCTCGGCATAGAGGTCGTCGAGAGCACGAGAGACGAGATCTTCGTCCGCGATGGTGAACGCGTAGAGAAGTGCGGCGGTATTCGCCATCTGCTGGATCCACGAGGCGCTGTCCCACTGCTCCGGGAGAACTCCGCGCGCGTCGCGCGTGGAGATGCGTACGCGGGGAGTGACCAGCGCCACGCGCCACGATTCGGGAGCGGCGACCGAGATCACGTCGACCGGATCGACGCCTCGCACCAGACAGAGCCCGCCCAGCGTCGACGGCGCGATGTTGTCGAGATGGCGCCCCGCGACGACTTCCTCCGCTTCGAGCGCGGCGGCCATGATCTCGTTCGTGTCGACCGCTGCTCCAGCGGCGAGCGTTGCGGCGTACGCCCCGCCGACGCTGCTCGCGGCGCTCCCTCCCATTCCCCCTGCGAGCGGGAGGGACTTGCAGATGGATACGATCGGATTCTTGTTCACGCCGGCCCGTCGCAGCCACGCTGCGGCGGCGATCGACGCCGTGTTCCGCTCCGGTTCGCGTGGGAGCAGCGCGGCGTCGCGGCCGCTGATCTCTTCGATCCGCGCGGGCCCGTCCGTCAGTTCCACCGTCACGCGATCGCCGATTCCTCCGATCGCCAGACCCAGCACGTCGAAGCCCGGACCGACGTTTCCGATGGAACCGGGCACGAAGACGGTCGCACGATTCAACGCACCCGCCTCCGCTCCTCGGTGGTGATGGCCACGATGTCGTTGAGGACGCCGGCCGCAGTGACGTCTGCTCCCGCGCCGGGTCCGGTCACGATGAGCGGATTCGTCTTGTATCGCCGCGAGTGAATCACGACCTGATTGTCCGTTCCGCGGAGGCGACCCATCGGCGAGCTCTCCGGAAGGGCGTCGATCCCGACGCGGATCGCCCGTCGTCCGATGCGTGCGACGTAGCGAAGGACCTTCTTCTCCCGGCGTGCCTTCTCGAGCCGGCGTCGGTAGACGTCGTCGAGACTTCTGAGGTTTTCGATGAACGTTTCAGGATCCGGATCGTCGAGCTCGGGACCGAACAACGGTTCGAGCGTGATGTCCGAGATCTCCACCCGGCGTCCGAGCGTGCGCGCGAGGATCAGCGCCTTGCGCGCGACGTCCATCCCGGAAAGATCCTCTCGTGGATCCGGCTCTGTGTAGCCGAGCTTCCACGCCTTCTTCACCGCGTCGGCGAACGGAACACCGTCTTCCAGCGCGCTCATGAGAAAGCCGAGGGTTCCGGAGAAGCAGCCGAGGATCGTCTCGACGCGATCGCCCGATTCGCGGAGCTTCGCCAGCGTATCGAGCACGGGGAGTCCCGCGCCGGCGGTCGCCTCGTAACGGAGCGACAGGCCCCGTTCCTTCGCCGTCTGCATCATCCGGTCGAACTCGATCTGCGGAACGGCCAGCGGTTTCTTGTTCGCGAGGACGACGTGGAATCCGCGCTCGAGCGCTTCCTGGATCAGCGGCGCCGTCTCTTCGGAGGTGAGGTCGACGAGGATGGGGCGGTGGGACGGGAGAAGCCACAGCTCCTTCCGCATCAGCTCCTGGATCTGTTGCAGTGTCAGTGGCGAGTCGCGGTCGAACAGTTTCCCTCCCGCCGCTTTCCGACGCGCCATCTTCTGCAGAGCGGTGGCGGAGAACCCCTTCTCGTCGATCCGTATCCCCGAGCGATCCGCGACCGCGATGACCTGAAGATCGGCGCTGAGCTCGTGGCGCAGATGTTTCTCCTGACTGATGAGCTGCGAGGCGAGAGCGCGTCCGATCTGGCCGAACCCGAGGAGCGTGAGCTTCGATTCGCGACCGGAGACGTCGGCGAGGGGGCGGATCCGATCGAGTTGAAACTCGGTGTGGAGTCCGCGCAGCGCGCGCGCCGCGTCCTCTTCCGAGACTGCGACGGTGATGTTCAGTTCCGACGACCCTTGAGCGATTGCAATCACGTTCACCCGTTCCCCGCTGAGGGAGGAGAACGTGCGGGCGGCGATGCCGGGGCGTCCGCGCATGCCGAGGCCGACAACGGCGATCAGGGCGATTCTCTTCTCGGCGCGGATCCGCTCGACGAGCTTCAGGCGCCGCTCCGCCTCGAACGCGCTCTCGAGAGCGACGACCGCGTGGGCCGCTTCCGACTCCGGCAGAACGAGGCAGATGCTCGACTCGCTCGATGCCTGGCTGATCATGGAGACGGAGTGACCGGCCTGGGAGAGGGTGGAGAACGCGCGCCCCGCAACGCCGGGAACGCCCATCATTCCGCTCCCCTCGATGGAGATGAGCGCCTGGCGGTGGATCGCGGTGAGTGCACGGACGGGATAGTCGCCCGGGAGGACGTCGCTCGCAATGCGGCTGCCGGTGGATTCGGCCTGGAACGCGTTGCGTACGCGGAGAGGAATGCGCCGGTCGGCGAGTGGAATCAGAGTGCGCGGGTGGAGCACCTTCGCGCCGTAGAACGCGAGCTCCGCCGCTTCGCGATAGTGAAGCTCGGGGAGGAGCCGGGCGTTCGGAACGCTGGTGGGGTCGGCGGTCATGATGCCGTCGACCTCTTTGAAGAGGGTCACTTCTTCAGCATGGAGACTCCGACCGAGGATCGCGGCGGAAAAATCGGAGCCGCCGCGCCCCAGAGTGACGAGCTCTCCGTCGGGTCCGCGTCCGAGGTATCCGGGAACGACGACCACGCGCCCCTCCGCGAGAAGGGGAGCGACGATGCGTTTCGTGGCGCGCTCACAGCGCGGGAAGTTCGGCCAGAGCCCCCCGAGCCGATGCTCGGTGAAGATCAGATCCGTGGCATCGAGATAGGCGGACGCCGTGCCGCGCTCCTCGAGAACTTCGGCGAAGATCCTGGCGAGGAGGCGTTCGCCGCGCGCGGCGACGGTGTCGCGGGCACGCGGCGTCAGCTCGCCGAGGACGGAGATGCTCTCGCACATCGAGCGGAGCTCGCGCGTCGCTTCGGTGATCAGGGTCGCGAGAGGATCGATCCGCGGGTGGCGGAGCTCGAGAGCTCGAAGGAGTTCCAGGTGACGCGATTCGAAGCGCTGCGCCGCCGCGACCCACCCGCCGCGATCCTGCTTCAGGGCCGATTCGGCGCAGGAGAGAAGGAGGTCGGTGACTCCGTTCATCGCGGAGACGACGACCACGAGCGGCGCTCCCGCGCGCTCGACGTGCGCTGCGGCGGTATGCACCGCCTCGACCGAACCGACGGCCACGCCGCCGAACTTGTAGACACGCATTGCGGACCTATTATCTACGATCTGCAACCGGTGTCCGCGGAGACGCTGTTTCAGCAGCGCGATCGTTCCATTCGCGACCTCGACGCATCATCCGTGTCGCAGCTGGGACCCCTCGCGACTCGATCGACCATTACCATACAATGTCGCCACGGGATGGTGGGTCGGTGGCGGCCCCTCCTGTCGAGCCACCGCCGATCGAAGGAGCTTTTCTGCGCCGGGAATCCGACCCCGCGTGAGGCATTTCCGGCTCCGGATGCTAGAATCAAGAACTCAGCAGCTGTTCCAGGAGGCCTGAAATGCGAATTCCCGCCCGGCTGTGGATTCTCCTCTTTCTCTCCGTCTCGTGCATTCCCACGCTGGTCTCCGCCGGTGAGTTGACGCCGGTTTTCGCGAACCTCGGAGAACCGGTGAACACATTTCCGAAGTGGGAGGAGCGCGCTTTCATCGAGCTGACGAACCGGGCGCGCGTCGAACCTTCGACCGAGCTCGCGAGCTGTACCGGGTGCTCGACTGCGGAGCTCTCGGGAACCTGCTACACGCCGGTCGCGCCGCTGAACTACAACGCGAACCTCAACCACTCTTCGCGGTTCTACTCCGACTTTCTCGCCCGTGCGTCCTTGAATCTCCAGCACGACACTCCCTGCACACTCGTGAACAACATCTCGAGCCTTTATCCGAATAGCTGCGACGGGTCGGTTTCGTGCTCCTGCAGCGGCGGCGTACTCAGTGGCACGACCACCTGGACCAGTCGCATCGCGCTGTTCGGCTCGACTGCCGGAGCCGAGAATCTCGCGCGGAGCTACGCGACGCCCAAGTCCGCGTTCTACGCGCTGCTGCTGGAATCGACCACGAACACAACCTGCACGTTCAGCCTGACGAACGGTCACCGCTGGAATATCCTGAAAGCGCCCGGTCCCGGAGTCGGCGTCGGTTACAGCGACGCTCTCGGAGAACCGTACTGGACTCAGGACTTCGGCTCCGGAAGCTCTCCCTCGAAGCTCGTCTCCGGCGCGCACTGGGCCACGGATGGAACCCGCCAGGGCTCGACCGTTGAATTCTGGGCGAACTGGTACGACTCATCAGCGCCGACCCAGAGCAGCGTCGTGGTCGACGGAACGTCGTACGCGCTGACGCTCGATCGCGGCACGACGACCAATGGTGCCTGGACTACCAGCCGGACGGGACTCGGGAGCGGCTGCCATCGCTACTACTTTCAATTCAAGGATTCCGGTTCGACGACGTGGAAGTATCCGACGACGGGCACGTTCGGCATTGGCGACCCCGCAACCTGCGCCGACTGGCAGGCGGCCACGGCGTTCGTCCGCGGTGATTTCAACGGCGACACGAAGCCGGATCTGATCTGGAGGAACTATTCGACGGGAGCGGTGAACGTCTGGTTCCTGAACGGGACGACGTACACCTCCGGCGCAAACCTGTTCAATGTCGCAGACTCCAACTGGCGGATCGACGGAGTGGGAGACTTCAACGGCGACGGCAAGTCCGACCTGATCTGGAGGAACTACTCGACGGGTGCAGTGAACGTCTGGTTTCTGAACGGGACGACGTACGTGTCGGGCGCGAACCTGTTCAACGTCGCAGATCCGAACTGGAAGATCGAAGCGGTGGGAGATTTCAACGGGGACGGGAAAGACGATCTGATCTGGAGGAATTACACCACCGGCGCGGTGAATGCGTGGTTTCTCAATGGAACGACGTACACCTCGGGAGCGAATCTGTTCAGCGTCGCGGATCCGAACTGGAAGATCGAAGGGGCGGCCGACTTCAACAACGACGGGAAGACGGACCTGATCTGGAGGAACTACGCGACCGGCGCGGTGAATGTCTGGTTCCTGAACGGGACGACCTATGTCTCGGGAGCGAACCTGTTCAACGTCGCGGATCCGAACTGGAAGATCCAGGCGATCGGCGATTACAACAACGACGGCCACCCGGATCTGATCTGGCGGAACTACGCGACGGGAGCGGTGAACGTCTGGTTCCTGAATGGAACGACGTACCTCTCCGGGACGAACCTCTATAGTGTCGCCGATCCGAACTGGGAGATTGCGGGGCCGTGAGAGTCCGACGACTCTGGAACGGACGGAGCCGCGCGCCCGCGCGGCTCCGTCCCCCTGTAGCGGTCTGACTACTGGTCACTGAGCTGCTGCTGCTGTCCATTCAGATGGCGCTCACGCGCCAGTTCGGCCGCCTCACGCTGTGCTTCGGCGCGTTCGGCCCAGACCTTCGTCCACCCTTTTACTCGAGCCGTATCCATGTTGACCGACCCGTCAGAATTGAACGTGCCGTTCTCGACCAGGCGCTTGCGGATCTCCGCACCCCAGACATTTTCGAGACGATCGTCCGGGCCCTTGGGAATGAAGAACTCGTCGCGATCCCGCTGGACCGGCTCGAAATGATCGAATCCGGCGCGGACTCCATTCACCATGTAGTAGAACTCGACGTCCTTGGATGCCTTCACCATGATCTGATCGAGCCCGACGCTGACGACGGCGACTTGAGCGAGATCTCCGATCGGCGTGATTTGAACACTGAGAGAGTCGGGCGTCGTGGTCAGCCGGAAATCTTCGGGAACCGGGATCACGGCCATTCCTCCACTGAAGTGACTTCGTCCGCGGAAGTAGGTTCCTGCCTCGCCGCCTTCCAGCGCGATGTAGCGGATGATCTTCCCTGCCTCGGTCGGATGCGGCTCCACGAATGACTTCGTCCCGCTTGCCGTAATATCGCCGAAGGCGTGCACGCCGGATGTGCTGCTGAACCCGAGAATTCCGCTCGAGCCGCTGAACGAGAATGTTCCCGTGCTTACCGTGCCAGTTGAGCCTTGAACCGCACGGCCGGTCGAAAGCGCCAGAATTGCAGGTCCGCCCTGAGACATGGCGACCACACCGGAGGAACCTCCGAGGCCGGTAGCGAAGTCGAAGGTACCACCCGAAGCGACCCCCAAAACACCGGCTGCTCCATTAGACGTGCTGCTGGTGGTTCCCTTCACGCCGTAGTTCGTTCCGCTCGTCCCGCCGGCCACGCCGAGAAGAGAGATGCCACCATTGGAAGAAAAGTAACCGGCGTAACCGGTTGAGGAGGTGCCGTAGACGCCCCAGCCGCCCCCGTCGTGGCTACCCCAGACACCGATCCCGCCGCCCCCGGTACCACTGTGCTGGCCCCGTACCGCGGCGGAGAAGGCTCCCCCGCTTGTCGTCGTGATCTGACCATAAACCCCGAAGGCAGACGAGGCACTGGAGTCGCTGATGCCATGCACACCTGCTGACGAGGACGTGGCCGATGAGCTGACCTGTCCCTGGACACCATAGACCTGTCCCGCACCGCTCGCGAATCCGCCGACTCCATGCGAACCCGCCGCAGTCGACCCGTTCTGGCCGAGAATCGCGGCGCAATTGTCGCAGTTTTCGCTGACGACAAACTGCATCGTCGGACCGAAGATTTGAGGAAGCTGGCTGGAGTAGTAGCCATTGATGTCGATGGTGAAGTGCGTCGTCGCGGTGGAGTAAATGTCTATATCGTTACCGGTGCCGGCTGGAATGACCGCTGAGTTACCGACCTGAGTCCCCGGGAGGAAGTTGAGCGTCGCGACGGTTGGTCTGGTCGAGCCAGTCGGGTAAGCCGTGAGGAATGCGTATCCGCCTCCCGAGGTCGATCCGAATGCCGTGATGTTGATCGAGTACGCCTCGACCGTCGAAGGCCACGTGGCGCACGACGTCCCGTCGACATTGATGGTTCGAGACGTGCCGCCGGTGAGAATCGACGCGCTGCGTGAATCGTAGACTCGGCACGGAGTGATCGCTACGAACGGTATGGCGGGCGAAAGATGGGTTTGAGCGGAGAGCTGCCCTGAGGAGCCGGCCGGAGGTGTCCACGTGGGCGGCGCTGGCCAATTCTTGATGGGGATGACCTGACCGACTGCGATTGCCGAGATCAGAGTCGCCGTAAGACAGAAGAGAATCACCCTATATCGATGCATCATTTGAATATTCTCCTTCCTCGTTCGCTTCGGCCGGTCGCATTCCCGGCCGAGTTCGTCGAATTGAGATGCTGAAGTCGCGCGAGTCCCTTCTCTTTCGAGAAAGAAATCCCGACGCGGTCGCTTTGACGCGCCGCGATTTGTTGTGGCTCGATAGGGGTATGTTGAACACCTTACTGGAAGAATCTCGTATCAGGCAACCTGAACAGGTGGGACACGCAGGCCAGGCTGTAGGGAGCCGCGTCTTCATCCCACGGCATGTACACGAGAATCGACGCTCCGCGTCACGACTCCGGCGTAGGAGCTCTCCTCCGACGACCACCGGCACCGTCGAAGTTCCTGGTCATTCTGGTGACGTTCGGCCGGATTGGAGCACGAAGCCGACGGGCCGGACCGGCGGATCGCGACTGAGACCACGCCGGAGTCGGACACACGGCGAATGAAAGAAGATCCGGGATTGCCTATCGCAGGTTTCAGACGGAAGGGTTGCTCTCCGGAAGAGGGAGGGGAGGCGGCGGAGCCGGTTCGGGAGCGGAGAGGGGGCGCTCCGCCGTCCTCCTGCGCTGCGCGGCTCGGGTGGCGGCGCAGATCTCATTGAAGACTTCCTGCGCCTGCTTCTTCCGGAACGGAAAATACATTTGAGCCATGGTTCGGCGGCCGAACACCGAGATGACATCCACCTTGAAGATCAGGCGGATGAGAAACACGACGCAGAACGGAAGTCCGCCCAGGGCGAAAACGATCGTCCCGCCGATCGGCTCATTCAATCCGACCGCGATCGAGACGAAGACGAAGAGAAGGGCCAGACTTCCGGTGATGCTCAGGAAAGCGGCTCCGAGCTTCTGATGTCGAGTCACGAGGAGGACGTCGTCGAAGAAGACCCGTTTCCGGGTGACCATGTAGTGATCGGACTCGTCGATCTCGAGAGCGTCCTCGACCCGGTAGATCCTCTCACGGGTGACGAACCCGATTCGCTTGCCGAGCAGGCGTCGTCTGGTCGGGGTCATTTCGCCACCTCGATCAGGAGATAGAAGACGATGAATCCGCCGATCAGAGACTCGAGCACTCCGAGTGTGATGGCGCCCCAGATTCCCGCCACTCCGTCGCGATCACCGAGCTCTTTCTTCTGACGCAAGCCGCGGATGCCGTAGTAAATGGCGAGAAGGCCGGTGAGAATGCCGATGAAATAGATCAGGCAGCCGGCGACGGCGCTGGTGCTGGACAACGCGCCGTAGTCCCGGAACGTCATGGTCGTTCCCTCGAGCGATCCGTCCGCGGAGAGACGTTCGAAGCACGCCGGACAGAGGGCTTTCCCGTCGGTGTCGATCCGGCAGAGTGCACAGATGAAGGTTCCGCAACGGCTGCACTCGATCACCGCTGCATTCATGGGATGGTTCGCACATGGTGTGTCGCCGGTCGGCCCTCCTTCTCCGACGCGCGCAATCCGCGCGTCGGGAGGTGCCGGATCGAATCGGACCGCCTGGAAGGATCGTCTGCAGCGTGGGCAGGTATTCGGTCCGCTGATCAGTGTGGCGTGATCGAGCGGCTGACTGCAGCGCGGGCAGGAGGGGCCCTGATAAGCACGGGTGGACTTTGCCGTCGCCTCCATCCGTCATCTCCAGAGTATGACCCGGGTCTTCGCAGCCATGTCGTGAATGCAGGTCTTCTCTTTGGTGAAGAAGGCCGGAAGATAATTGATCAGCGAGAGGAGGCTGACGAAGATCGCCCGCATCACCGAACGTCCCCAAGCCTGCCCTTTCGAGATGTCACCCCCGTCAGCGGACACCACCTTGATCTTCATGGCCATCTTTCCGAGAGTCTGTCCCCGCGCGCCCAGCATCAGTCCCTCATACACGATGAAGATGACTGCGGTGCCATAGCCGGCCAGGCTGACCCAGCCCGGGGGCTCGGATTTTCCGCCCGAGGCGAGGGCGGCGGAGAAGATGACCACGAAGACGACGACCATCACAGGGATCGCGAGAATGAAGCCGTCGAGCCAGATGGCGACGAAGCGTCTGCCGATCCCCGCGAGCTCGAGCTCATCGGGACTCACTCCGGAGCGAACATCGGTGACGTGCTCGATTTTGCAGGTCCCGCAAAAAGGCTTTCCCTGAATCCGGACCAGACAGTTGCTGCAGTATGGAACCATGCAGCGGGAGCAGCGGACCACCCCGGCGGTGATCTCGGGATGATTGCGGCAGATCAACATGATTGCTCTCCTTTGCCACTGTGCGAAGGGGCCGCACTTCGCTGAGGCTCATGGTTGGGTTGTCCGGGAGCGGGAGAGCTGAATTGTATCAGATCGACCGGTCCATGCGATCCGCGGAATCACTCCACTGATCCTTCCCGGCGAGAGAAGACGATGCTGGTGAGACCTCGCACCAGATTCTCGCCGCTCAGATTCGGATCGTCGATCCCGAGGCGGTCGCGATACCAGTTCCCGACCTCTTCCATCAGGTCGTAACGCGCCCCCGGCTCGAGCCGCTCTCCACGCAGGACCAGCGAGAGGAGGAGCTCTCTCTCCTCGAGTGAGATCCGGTGACGGATCATTCTCATCACCCGAGGAGTCCGGAGTGAGTTGTACTTCCGTACCGATGCGAGAGACGCCGGTGCTTCGAGAGGAGTGTCCTCACGGATCACCATCGTGTCGGCGAGAAGATCGCCGAATCGACGTCCATTCGGGTCGAACAACGCCACGATCGCTCCCAACGCATAGAAGGCCGGCAGGAAATCGACCGTCCTGGTGATGTTCCTGACCAGCGACTGTTCCAGTCCGATCGGAAGACCGCGGGCGTCGACCACCCTCAGTCCGGTGATCTTCTTCCCCGGGCTCCGCCCCTCGCGGCGTGTCTCGAACCAGATGTGATACGCGATGGAGAGAAAGAGGCTCACCGAAGCGAGGACTGCCATCCCGATTCCCGGGCCGGCGATCTTCGCGGTAATCCCTCCGATGGTGGCGGCGATGCTCATGATGATCGCGGCATCAGTCAGAAGCGCGAGGAAACGGCTGCCGAGCCCCGCCGGCTCGAGCCGGATCTCGACGTGCTCCGGAGTGACCACCACGAACTCCCTCCGTCTCATGGCGACTCTCCGCCGCCGTCGTGACGGCTCAGGAAGAGGTAGCTGATCAGCGACGTGAAGAGCAGAAGAGCGACCACGATCTTTACGGGGTACGAAAAGGTCTTCGAAGAGAATTGCGAGAAGGAGCCCTCGACGATTCCGGCCAGCACCAGCGTGATCGCCGTGGCAAGGATCATTCTCCAGATGTCCGGAAAAGCGAGGCGAACGGATCGGGCCCGGCTCAGGTCTCCCGGGAAAAGGAATGCCTCTCCTGCCAGAAGGCCGGCGGCCGCTCCGAAGACGATCGCCGGGATCTCGAGACCTCCGTGAGGACCGACCCAGGCAAAGAAAAAGAGGGGCACTCCATCGAGAACGTACAACGTACCGATCGCTCCGAGAATCACTCCATTGAAGAAGAGGAGGAGATACGCTCCGAAGAAAGTAAGAGCACCGAGGCCGAACGCGAGGAGCGAGACCTTGATGTTGTGGGTGTAGAGCGACGCTCCGAAATACGCCGCCTTTTCGATTGAATCGATCCGTTCGTCTCCCTGCTCGATTCTCTGCACTCTCTGGCTCGGCCTTTCGGTGAAGAACTGCATCGGCACGAGGCGCTGTCCGTTGGCCGGATCGAGCGCCACCGCAACGATTCCGAAGAGCATTCCGACCAGCAGCGCGCCGGCTGCGGAGAGGACGTAGCTCTTCCGGCGCCGGAACGCAGCGGGGATCTCCGAGGTGATCAGCTGCGTCAGGGAGCGGCGCAGAGGACGCGAGCGCGTACCGCGATAGACGAAGCGATAAGCCCTCCCGGTCAGCTGATTCAGCCGGCCGAGAAGCTCGGGATTGGCGGTGTAGGACCGAGCCTCGTTCAGATCGGAACATGCGGAGCGATAGAGTTCGACGAGCTCCTGAATGCGCTCTGCCCCGAGCTCTCTTTCCGGAGCGTTCTCTGCGACGTCGAGGAGCCGTCCGAGACGATTCCATCGATCGCGCCGGGAGAGGATGAATCGCTCCACGTCGATCGTCGCTGCCGGAGAGGCTTTCACAGGAGTTGCCTCCTCTTCACGTCGATGTAGGCGTTCACTGCGTCGAGTCCCACGTCCGTGGGAGTGGTCTCGACGACCATCGTTCCACGGCCGCGAAGCTCACGAATCAGCATTCGTTGCCGGAAAAGAATGTCGCGCGCGACGAGATTCCGGCAGAGGCTCTTCCTGTCGCACGGCTCGATCGCCGCCACCGCTTCGAGCGCCGGGTCGGACATGGCCATGGTGATCATCAGATGCTGTGAGGAGAGGATCGCAGCGGCCTGTACGAGCTCGTTCTGATGCTGCTCGACCGGAAGAGACGTCAGCAGCATGATCAGCGTCCGGTGGCGCAGACGCCGGCGCAGGTGTGCGGCGAGCGCGAGGTAATCGGTGTGACGGTAGGCGGCATCCATGCGGGTGGTGAATTCGGTCAGCCTGCGGAGGTGTGCTCCGCCGCGTCCGGGCGCCACTCCCTGTTCGACCACCTCCGCGAACGAGAGGACGCCGACCCGGTCTTCCATCCGGTTTCCGCTGTACGCCATCAGCAGGGCCGCCTGGATGGCGTGGTCGAGTCGCGAGAGATGCCCCACCCGAGCCGCCATCCGGTGACCGCGATCGACGCAGAGAAGAATCTCCTGGGAGCGGTCCAGCCGGAACTCCCGCACGATGAGCCGTCCGTGCCGGGCCGACGCTTTCCAGGCGATGTCGCGGTGATCGTCATCCTGCACGTAATCGCGCAGTCGGTCGAACTCCCGCCCCTTGCCGAGGCGGGCCGAGGTCCTGCTACCGAGACCGCGAAGGACGAGCTGATTGAAGCGCGCATGGAGTCTTCCAACTTCCCGGAGATTCGGGATCACGCTCAGCTCCGTCTCGTCGCCGACTTCGGTGATCCGTTCGACGAGATTCCAGATCGTCGAGGCGATCACCGGTCGCTCGATGCGGGCGGAACCTCGCTGCACTCCCTGCACCTGGAAATGAACGCTCAGAACTTCTTTCGGACGGCAGATCGCCAGCCGTCGGGTCGAGCTCTCGAGCAGGAGTCTCGGCCAGCGCTGGCGGACCACCAGACGGAGCGATCGAGCTCCGCTGCCGCGGACCTCCAGCGTCACCGTCTCGGGTTGCCCGAGCAGGAGCACCACGGACTTCGGCCTCTCGGCAACCAGTCGGACGCGCGAGAGCACGGTCGCTTCTCCTGCGGCGGCGAAGACCAATCCGAGCAGCACCGCAGCGAGGGGCCAGACGAGCTCCGGCAGAAGCGGAACTCCGAGCGAAGCCGCAGCGACGATCAGCAGGAGCGGCACCAGCCGCTCGCCGGGACGGATCAGCGTGGCACCTCCACCATTTCGAAGATCCGGCCGACGACGTCCTCCAGGGTCAGGCCTTCCATTTCGGCCTCGGGAGTGAGGGTGATCCGATGCGCAAGCACCGCCGGAGCCATTTCCTTGACGTCGTCCGGAATCACGAAATCGCGACCGCGCAGAACCGCGAGGGCGCGGGAGCTCTCCAGAAGGGCGAGCGAAGCGCGCGGTCCGGCTCCGATCTGCACCGAGTCGTCCTCCCGAGTGCTTCCAACGATCTGCAGGATGTAGCGCTGCACTTCGTTCTCGGCGCGCACCGAATGGCCGACCAACTGACGCGCCTGGAGCAGTTCGGGTCCGCTCATCACCGGTTCGAGCGATCCGACCACATCATCGTGAAGTCGCCTCCCCGTGGCGTAAGCCGACAGCATCCCCGCCTCGTCATCCCTCGCGGGATAGTCGATGTTGATCTTCAGCAGAAATCGGTCCCGCTGTGCCTCGGGAAGAGGGTACGTCCCTTCGAACTCCACCGGGTTCTGAGTGGCGAGGACCGTGAAGACCGGGGAGATGCGGCGCCTCACTCCGTCGAGCGTGACGGCGTTCTCCTGCATCGACTCGAGCAGCGCCGCCTGCGTCCGGGGAGGTGTCCGGTTGATCTCGTCCGCCAGCAGGATGTCGGTGAAGATTGGGCCGGCACGGAAGACGAACTCCTGGCTCTTCTGGTTGAAGATGTTCGCTCCCAGAAGATCGGCCGGCATCAGGTCGGGAGTGAACTGAATCCTCCGGAATCTGCAGGAGACGAGTCTGGAGAGCGTCAGAGCCAGAAGCGTCTTTCCCGTTCCGGGAACACCTTCCAGGAGGGCATGGCCTCCCGCGAGGAGACAGACGATCATCTGTTCCTTCACCTTCTCCTGGCCGAGAATCACCCGGTCGAGCTGCTCTCGAAGTGCCTGGAAACGGTGCGCGATCTCAGCGACGTTTTGCATCCTCAATCCTCCGGAAAGCGCTATTCAGTAGAGCAAGAAGCTGGTGAAAACGAGAGCTGCTCATATCAGGGCCGCTGCGGCCTGCTGTCACCTGCTCACCATCGGTCAGTCTGGCCACCCGATCCGCGAGCTCGGATCCTCGAGCGCCGGTTCGGATCGAAATGGTGTGTTCGAGATGCCGCCTGTAAAGAACCAGAGCCTCGTCGTGGCGAAGTGCGCGATCGTAGAGAATCGCGAGGGAGTCGACCATGTCGACGGCTTCGGAGCGTGAATCACGCGTCCGGTCGTCGGGACGCCCGATACGCGTTCCCCTCCGCCATGCACTCAGGATCGCGGCGATGACGAGGAGGACGAGGAGCGGCCCGAGATTCCAGACGGTCAGAAGCTCGGCAATGCCGTTTCCAGCCGAGACGCCGTGGGCGAATTCGTCGAAATAGACCGGCCGTCCTCCGGTGAGCTCGACCAGAAGAGCCAGATTGTCCGCCTTCGCCAGGTGCTGATTCTCGAATGCCTCGGGTAGTGAGAAGAGGATCACATCACCGCGGCCGAGGGGAGCCCGCACCAGGACCGGATGTCCGTCGGAGAGGAGGATCGTGTGGGTACGCGCGAGCCCCGACCCGTCCAGGTAACCCTGTGGAGCAGGTTCGACGCCGTGCACCGACGGCCAGAGCGGAAACGAGCGGATGACCGGCGCTGGCGAGGAGAGCCCGCGCACCGCGACCGCTCCATAGTCCTGCGCGATTCCGAGAATCAGTCGTCCGCCCCGTGCGACCCATGCGTTCTCGGCAGCGGTGAGGATGACACCGGGCGCGGTCACCGGCTCGTCACCCCCGGCCGGGTCCCGCTGCAGCAGCTGGTTCACCGCGGGAAGAATTCGCAGCACCACCGCATCCGGCTCGATCCAGATCGGATCGATGGGCTGACTGAGCATGCCGACCTGCGATCCGCTCCGCCGGAGATACGCTGCCGCCTGGGAGAGCCCATCCGGCGAACGGCTCATCGAGGAGCCGGGTCCGAATCCTTCGCGCAACGGCGAGCGCGTCCAGATCAGGACGACCAGCAGGAGAAGCGTCAACGCTCCGGTCGTCACGAGGATCAGCCAGCGGTGCCGGATCATGCCGCCTCCGTCCGACTGCGGAGAGCGCGCAGCAGGCTCCGAGCCTCACGCCCATACGTTTCGAGCACGTGTTCCTCGCTCTCGGTTTGTCCGTACCACTCGTGCTCGAAGTCGCGGGTCATTTCGGCGAACGAAGTACGCCACGGCACGGTGTGAGAGAGAGCTGCGACGTACTCCCAATTCGTCCGTCCCTTGCGGTAGGTGAGGAGCCCTGCGCGGCACTGCGCGACGAGAATGGCGTGATACCAGGCGCGAATCGCCTCGCGAAAACGTCGTTTTCCCGCCAGCTCGTCGGCATAGCGCTCCCACTCGTTCGCTTCTCTCGACATCGGATCGTCATCATGGGCCCCCGCCGGCAGTGGATCGGAATCGATGATCTCTCCTGCGGTGCGACCGACGCGCCGCCACGCTCCGATCGCGAGGGTGAGAATCGCGATCAGGATCAGGCCGACGACCGCAGCGACGATCCAGGGAAACCCTTCATCCGCCGTGGAATCGGTGGATTGCCGATGGGGCCAGAGGCGCGCAATCCAGCGGAAGAATCTCTCCAGGAGATCAGTGACCTCGTCCCAGAGAGCGGCGAGCCGCTCTCCGAGGTGTTCGAGAGAAGACTTCTGATCGAGCGCCGGTCGAGGCATTTCCGGACCGCCGGCTCGTGGATCTCTCGACGCATCTTCCGCGCGGATCCGCGAGAGAAGCTGCGGATCGATGACGACCGTTGCCGGCGGCTCCGCCGCGGTGAGAGCATCGACCGTCGTCTCGATCCTGCGGACGATCATCGATACCTTCGGTCGCTCGGCGAACAGAGGCTGGAGCAGCGATTCGTCGGCGGCGAACTCGCCGCGGACTGCAGCAACTCTGCGGTTGCGGATCGATCTCGCGGTCTTCTGCGCCGCTTCGATATTCCCCGCAAGGAGAGCGGAGCGGATCTGCTGAAGAGCCGTGACGTACTGTTCGAGCGGCATCGCCGCCTGGAGCGTGGCCGCCATCCCGGTGACGAACACCATCGTGAGGACGATCGCGATCCGTTTCACGATGCGATCTCCCTGGAGGTCTGGTCGATCTCGCGGGAGATCTCGCGAAACCAGACTCGAAGATCATCGCCGCTCTCCGCATCGCGAAGCTGGTCGACATGAACCACGTTCGCGGCCAGCCAGAACGGTTGAACCGCGAGGAGACTCGCTCCGAACAGCACCATCAGAAGGAAAGGATTGGAGGGGCTGAATACCGCCGCCCAGGAGGCGCGATCGATCAGTCCGACCGTGGCAGCGAGGGAGATTGCGGCTCTCGAGAAGACGAAGAGGTTGATCCAGCAGAGAAGGATTCCGAGCGCGAGCACGGCGCTCGCTGCGGCAATGATCCGGCTCTTCGCCGTGAAGCGTGCGAGGAGGCGCAAAGAACGAATCAGTCCGGGCTCTTTGAACAGCGTCGAGGCGCCGGCTGCGAGGCCGGAGAAGATCGCCAGGATGGGGATCGTCACGACGGCCGGAAGGAGGGCGTACTGAGCGAGCTCGATGAGCAACGCGAGGACGAGGTAATCGAAAGTCCCCGCAAGGGGAAGGCGAAAGGCGGCGTAGCCAGCGATGCGCTCCTCGTCGCGACTCACTCTGCAGGCATGGACGAACACCATTCGCCCCCACGACTGCAGCAGTGCGGCTGCGCCGAGTGCCGCTGAGAGCTTCAGGAGAGATCCGGTGTAGTGCGAAGCGTCGGAGCCAAGCTCGAAAAGTTCACTCCAGAAGAGGATCCAGAGCACTACGGCAGGAAGAGAGGTCAGGGTAACGACTGCCGCCCATGGAGCGGCGATCCTCCGGACCAGAACCGCTGCATCATTGAGCACGGACGACGTGGAGTGGGAGCGATCGCTCACCGGAGTGCCGCCACGAGTACGCCCATCCAGACGCGGAGCCAGAGGAGGGCTGCGAAGAGAAGGAGACCGGTGAGTGACAGCGCGATCCATCCTCGCGCGGAGGAATTCCCTGCGGACGGATGGCGAATCTCACCGAGACATGAAGCGCAGTAGTTGATTCCCTCCCATTGCGTCGCACACTCCTGACAGATGGAGCTCCCGCACCGCATACACCGGGCCTGTGCCGGTCGATCCGGATGATGGATGCAAAGACGTGGAGAGATAGTGGCCGTATTCACAGAGATTTCATTGGATTCTCTTCGCGGTGGGCGCACGCGTCAAGGAAGAACCTGCTTTGCCCCCGATTTCTCACGCCGTCTCTGCCGCGCAAGCTTCCTGGACCGGAGTGTTCGCGGGATTTCGCGCAGTGGAAGCCCCGTGAACGATCGAGGCTGTCATCCGCTCCTCGACATGGTCACCACTGCGGCCTCGTCGCCGAAGCTGCGCGGGCCTTTGATTCAGGCGACTCTCCATCTCCTCGCGACGAGGCGGCGTGACGAATCCGTATTGACGTCAGCGCTGTCAGCGCTGTCCGCGACGGCGCTCACGCTTCCTCCGCTCGTGCGTGAACTGGATTGCGGGAACCGCCTGCGCGGGCTCCGGCTCAGGGTGGCGGTGGAAGCGCGCGGTGAACTTTTCTCTCCACTCCGAAAGGACCTCGTAGATGGTGGGGATGACCAGGAGCGTCAGGAGTGTCGACGTGATCACGCCCCCGATCACGGCCCGGCCGAGAGGGGCGCGGAAATCCGCGCCTTCGCCGATCCCGAGGGCGACCGGGATCATGCCGGCGATCAGCGCGAGTGTGGTCATCAGAATCGGGCGAAGCCGGACCCGTCCCGCTTCGATCAGTGCTTCGCGGAGCGGCATGCCGCTCTGGTGGCGCCATTTCGCGAAGTCGATCAGGAGAATCGCGTTCTTGGTCACGATTCCCATCAGCAGCATCACCCCGATCAGACTCATGATGTTCAGCGTATCTGCAGTGACGAGGAGTGCGAGGACGACACCGATCAGCGAGAGAGGGAGGGAGATCAGGATCGCGACCGGATCGAGGAACGAACCGAACTGGATCACCAGGATGAAGTACATCAGGAGAATCGCGAGCGCGAGAGCCTTGAAGATCCCGCTGAAGACTTCACCCTGGCTTTCGACCTCGCCTCCCTGTCCGACCGACACGCCGGCCGGCAGCGTGAGCTTCGACACGCGTGAGTTGATCGCGCGCGAGACCTCGGAGAGCGACTGCCCGGTGACGTTCGCGCCGACCGTGATCACCTTCTCACGATCGAGGTGATCGATCTGCGAAGGACCGAGCGCGGTGTGGATCTCGGCGATCTGCCCGAGCGGGAGGGTGGAAGGGAAAGCTGCCGCGCTGCCGATGCCCGCACTTCCGGGGCCCGCGGTGGCGGGGGCCGCCGGCGCGCGCTGGACCGTCAGAGGTAGCTCGGCGAGATCGGTGGGACTGGTCCGGGCTCCGGAGACGAGTCGCACGGTCACGTCACGGGTCTCACCATTCGGGTCGACCCAGTCGCCTGCCTTCACTCCGGCGAACGCCGGCCGCAGCGACTGCGCGATCTCCGCGACGTTGACCCCGAGCGATCCGGCGAGTCCGCGGTTCACGTCGATCACGATCTCCGGTTTCTGTCCGCGCGTGGAGAGGTCTACGTCCTTCGCGCCCGGAACCCTCGACGCGATTCCCTCGACCCGTTGCGCGACGCGCTGCAGAGTGGCGAGGTCGTTGCCGCGGATCTCGACCTGAATCTGCTTGCCGCCGCCTCCCGGGCCTCCGTTGCCGATGGACGTTTCGACGCCGCCGATTCTGTCGACCTCCTCCCGGATGCGATTCGAGATCTCGCTCTGGGACATCGCACGGTCGGCCTTCGGCACCAGACGGACGTAGACGCTCCCTTCGTCGACGCCGGCGCCGCTCGTCTCACTTCCTCCGATCGTGGTGTACGTGTAGTCCACCTCCGGATGCCGCCGGATCGTCGCCGCGATCTCCGCCGCCTTGAGCGACGTGTAATGGAGATTCGATCCGGGAAGAGTCTTGAACGACACACTCAATTCACTCCGGTCGCTCCTGGGGACGAACCCTGCACCGCCGAGCCACGCCTGCAGGACGATCGCTCCGATGAACGATCCGGTCACGATGATCGCCATCAATAGCCGGTGGTCGAGAGCCCAGGCAATCACTCCCTTGTAGCGATCGGCCATCCGGTCGAACCAGCGGTTGAAGCGGTCGAGCGCTCGCGAGATCGGGTTGCGATGCGCTCCCTCTTCCAGCTCGGGGTCGGGCCAGAACGCCGAGAGCATCGGATCGAGCGAAAAGGAGACGAAGAGCGAGACCAGTACTGCACAGGCGATGGTCAGAGCAAACGGTTTGAACCATTGTCCGGCCATCCCTCCCATGAACGCGACGGGAACGAACACCGCCACGATGGAGAAAGTCGTCGCGGCGACGGCGAGGCCGATCTCGTCCGTTCCGCGATGAGACGCCGTGACGTGGTCCTCTCCCATCTCCACGTGACGCACGATGTTCTCCCGCACCACGATCGCATCATCGATGAGGATTCCTATCGCCAGTGAGAGCCCGAGCAGCGACATGGTGTTCAGAGTGAATCCGAAGGCGAGCACGGCGATGAACGCCGAGATCACCGAGACCGGGAGGGCGAGTCCGGTGATCACCGTCGACCGCCACGAGTTGAGGAAAAGAAAGACCACCAGCACGGTCAGGAGCGCGCCTTCGATCAGGGCCTCTTCGACATTGGAGACGGAGTGGCGCACGCGCTCTCCCGCATCGCGAACCACCTCGAGCTTCACTCCCGCCGGGAGTCCCTTCTGGATCTTCGCCACCGCAGCCTTCACCGCATCCGACACCCGAGTCGTGCTCACTCCCTTGGTCCGGGTGATGTCGATCCCGACCGCGCGCTTCCCGTTGAAGTACGCCGCGGAGCGCTGCTCTGCATGACCGTCGATCACGTCTGCGACCTCGCCCAGCCGGACCACCTGTCCGTTCCTCGTGGCGATCACCACCTGCGAGAAATCCTCGGGGTTCTCGAGCCGGCCCTTCAGCCGGATCGATTCTTCCGTGGTCGAACCGATCACCCGGCCGACCGGAGCGGAGAGGTTCTGCGCCTCTACCGCCTGCACGACCTGCGCAACGCTCACTCCTTTTGCCGCGAGGTCGTCGGGACGGATCTCGATCGAGATCTCACGGTCCACGTTGCCGAGGACTCGCACCTCGGCGACGCCATTGATCCCCTGGAGCTGCCGGGTGATGCCCGGATCGGCGAGCATGGTCAACTCCGCGGGGGTTTTCGTGGGCGACGAAAGAACGAGGGAGACGATCGGCTGGTCATTCGGATCGAACTTCCGAATGATCGGCTCCTTCATCTCCGTCGGGAGATTGTTCCGCTGCGAGGAGATCGCGTCGCGGATGTCCTGAGCTCCCTGATCGGGATTCTTGCTGTAGATGAACTCGACGATGATCTGGGCGAAACCGTCGGTGGAGGTCGAAGTGATCTTCTTCACTCCCGGAATCGCGTTGAACTGCTCCTCGAGAGGATCCGTCACGTCGCGCTCGACCTGCTCCGGGGAGGCGCCGGGATAAGGAACGGCGACGAAGACCACCGGTGCGGCGATGTCGGGATACTCGTCGACTTCGAGCTTCGAGAGCGCATAGAGTCCGAAGACCACGAGGATGAGCATGGCCACGATCGTGACGACCGGCCGGCGAATGGCGGAGTCCGAGATGATCATGCCGGACTCGCTGTGCCTTGCGAAGGTTTGATCCGGACGATGGTTCCCGGGGTGAGCTCCTGTGCCGCGCCGGTGAGCACGACCTGTCCGGGCTGAATTCCATTGAGGATCTCGACTCGACCGGTTGCTTCGTCTTTCGCGCCGAGCTTCACCTCGATGCGTGTGACCCGGCCGTTCTGCACCGCCATCACCGCCGGCTGTTGCATGCTGCGGTCGATGGCGGAATCGGGAATCACGAGAGCTTTGCGCGAATCGGCGCGTACCCGTCCTTCCGCATAGAGTCCGCTCACGAGCACGCGCTCCCGGTTCGGAACTTCCGCGTAGACGCGCACCTCACGGGTGGAAGGATCGGCTACCGGATTGATGCGTGCGATCTTTCCGGTGAAGGCGCGGTTCGGATAGCCGTTGACGGTGAACTCCACCGGCTGGCCGACCGAGATCTGCGAGAGCTGGGACGTGGGGATCGATGCTTCGAGCTGAAGACTGGATGGGTCGATCACGGTGAAGAGAGCGGAGCCCGGCTGAACCACGTCGCCGGTAGAGACGCCCTTTTCACTCACCACTCCCTGGATCGGGGAACGGACGGCGGTGTATCCGACCTGTTGCTGCGCCGAGGCCGCCTGGCTCTCGGCCTGCTTGACCATGGAACGAGCCGCGCTCACGTTCTGCCCGGCGTTGTCGAGGTCACGCCTGGAGACGATTCCGGCTTTGTAGAGCTCGCGCTGCCGCCCAAGCTCGTTCAGTGCGTTCTGCAGGTTGTTGCGGGCGTTGGTCACTGCGGCGGTGGCCGACTGTGCCCCTTCGGCAGCCGCGGCATTCTGAATGCGCGCGAGAAGCTGATCCGCGCGCACGCTCTCTCCCTGTTGCGCGGAGACGTCGGTGACTGTGCCGCCGATCTGCGCACGGATGACGGCCTGAGTTGCGGCCGTCAGCGTGCCGGTCAATTTGGGACCGGTCGAGAAGCTCTCTACGGAAGCGACGGCCGTATCTTCCGGGCCGAGCAGGACCGCCTCCGGCTTCGTCTCTTCCGCAGCATTGTGTCTGCAGCCCGACAGCAGCGCGGTCGCGAGAAGTGTGCCGAGCGCGATTCGATGCATGTTCGGTAGTTCCACGTGCAGAGGTCTCCCGCGGGTGAAGGTGCAAGATGAATGCAAATAACGCCAGCCCGCATTTCTCACATCGTTTCTACCGCGCAGACTCCCAGGCGAGAGGGTGTGGCGATTTCCCGTTGCAGAAACGAAACGGAGCCGGTGGGCGAGTCCGGGCGGCCGGTCGTCGATCATTGGGGTCAGGTCTTCAATTGAGGAGGCCGGGGCCGATGCGACCCCGGCCGGGAATCGAGCTCCGGCATTCGGATCGAGGATCTCTCACGCCGGATGGGATCAGCCGGCCATCACGCGCTGGCGGATCACCTGGTACTGCGGGTCATTCCGGATGCCGGTGGGATTGCCCATTTGAGCGATCTTCTGCTGCAGGTCGCGGATGCGACTCTGGGCGGTCGGATGATCGGCGAAGAAGCGGGCCACCGCGTTCGGATCGCTCTGCTCGAGGGCGAGGAGCTTCTGGAACATGGCGACCATTCCGTGAGGATCGTATCCGGCCCGCGTCATCAGCTCCAGTCCGAGATCGTCGGCCGACTTCTCGTCCTGGCGGCTGAACTTCGCCATCGCGCCGCCGGCGACGATCTGTGCGGC
Organism: uncultured Acidobacteriota bacterium; assembly: GCA_963741955.1. GTDB lineage: Bacteria > Acidobacteriota > Thermoanaerobaculia > Gp7-AA8 > Gp7-AA8 > CAVUKB01. The sequence continues at coordinate 1,137,937 of CAVUKB010000005.1, read as the reverse complement.
AAGCTGTGCGAGCACGCCGGGGTTCTGTCCGAGAAGAATGCTGCCGACGGCGTTGATCTCCTGCTGCTGTTCGAGCTGTTTGATCGCGTCGCGGTGGACCACGTGACTGATCTCGTGCGCAATGACGCCGGCGAGCATGTCGACCCGGTCGGCCTGTGCAATCAGGCCGGTGTTGACGTAGATGTGCCCTCCCGGAAGGGAGAAGGCGTTGACCGACGGATCGTTCACGATCTCGAAGTCGAACGGCCGGTTCGCCAGTGGCGTCTGCTGGTGGATCTTCTCACCCACGCTGCGCACGTAAGCGAGTGCGGCGGGGTCGTGGACGAGCTTAACCTGCTGGGCGACCTGCGCCGCCATCTGGTCCCCGAGCTGCCATTCCTGATCGAGAGAGACCGAGCTGCCGTTGGCGCCGAGTGACGAACATCCCGCGAACATGAATGCGACGATGGTGAGCATCGCTCCGTAGCGGAGTTGACTTTTCATACCTGTACCTCCGCCCATTCGTCTGAGCACAACTCGTGCAAGGTTCCGAACTCGATCTCGCGAACGACTCTCCGCAGGCTCCCTCTTACCCATGGGCTCGTTCCGGGACGGCTTCGAGGACCACTCGTCCTCGATCCACGATCCTCGATCCGCGATGCCTCTCAGATCCTCGATCCACAATGCCTTTCAGATACTCGATACTCGATACTCGATACTCGATACTCGATACTCGATACTCGATACTCGATACTAGATACTAGATGCCTCTAATCCGGCGGGCGCCGCAACGCCGCGCGTGGTCTTCGAGCGCGGCACGGATCAGTGGCCGTTCGATCTCCGATTCGATCCAGAGCTTCTTCACCCGCAGCACATTCTTCTCGACGCGGGCGTCGACGCGTCCGACGAGGCGGTCGCGGAAGAGAAGCGGGCAGACGTACCAACCCCATCTCCTGAGGTGTTCCGGCTTGTAGACCTCCCAGGCGTACTCGAACTCGAACGCATGGCGCACGAGGTTGCGGTCCCATAGCAGCGGGTCGAGAGGGCCGAGGATGCGGACCCGATCGTCGAATCGAGACCTCCGCCGGGCGAGGAACGAAGGGAGCGCCAGATACTTTCGAGGCGAGCCCTCGATGGAGACTTCCACGAGCTCGCCCGCCTCGATCATCTCGTCGGGTAGCGCCGAGGTGCGAATCTCTCCCAGCATCGACCAGTGGGAGCCCCCGGCACGAGAGAGAAGTCCGGCCGCAGTGACCCGTTCGTGCAGAGCCCACCGTGCGAAGTCCCCCTCCGCCGGGGCCGCGGCGAACGGGCCGAGGGTTCGGGAAGGGATGTCGTAGATCTTCGCGCCGGAGGCGTCGCGTCCCGCGACGACGACCTCGCAGCGCGTCCAGAGAATTTCCAGCGCCATCGTGGTGGCCTTCGAAGTTCCCATCCAGCCGCTCCAGTCGAGCGGCATCACCGAGCCGTGGTCGGTCATCTCGCGGAGGGTGAGCGGCCCCCGTTCCCTGATCTCTTCGAGCACCGCTTCGACTGCGCGTGGCTCCACCCGAGCCTCGCGCTCATGATGCCGCCACCACGGCGCCTGCGCACGATGTCCGCGTTCGCGGTACCAGGGGAAGGAGGATGCCGGGAGAATGCAGCGCTCCTTCGCGAAATGTTCGAATCCGGCGTCGGGGAAGAGCGCGGACCACACGTCACCGCGCTCTGCGCCGGTGACCCGCGCCATCACCACCAGATCGGCGTTGGTGCCGATCGCGTCGAGCGGATCGAGCTGGATGCAGCGGAGCCGCTCGAGGACCCTTCGGATGCCGGCTCTTCCGGTTCCGGTGGGCCGGTCGAGCGCGAGATGCCGCACGAGTGCGTTTCGAGCCTCGTCGCGGGTGATGACGACGGGAGCAGCCATGCGGGCGGAAGAATACACGGTTCGGGAACCGACGCCGCGGATTCGGCTCTGGTCGCTCTGGTGCGGAATTTGAATGCTGACGGAGGCTCAAAATGACCGGACGAACCGAGCGCCGCAGGAAAGACGACCGGAAATCGGTCGCTGCGGAGCGTTTGACGGTCCTGATCGTCGACGACGACTCTCAGTACCGTGCCTGGATCGCCGCACTCCTTCAGCGGTTCGGACTCGACGTGGTCTTCGCCGAAGACGGCCAGGCGGCTCTGCAGTTTCTGCGGGAGGGCGGCCCGTGTGATCTGGTTCTGCTCGACCTTCGGATGCCGAAGCTCGACGGATTCAAAACGGTCGAGGCGATTCGCGCCGATCCGGAGCTGCTCGACCTCTTCGTCGTGATGCTCACCGTCGCCTCGGATGAGAAGACCAGGATCGACGCGCTGAATGACGGCTTCGACGATTTCCTCCCGAAGGCCGCTTCACGCGAGGAGATTCTGGCCAAGATCAATTCGTATCGCCGGGTCATCGACCGCCAGGCGAAGCTCGTCCGCAAGAACCAGCGACTCTACCGGCTCGCGATGCGTGACGATCTGACCGGTCTTTTCAATCGCCGCTACTTCTTCGAGGAAGCGTCGCGGGCCATGCTCTCGCCGCTCCGTCCAATGGCCATCGCGCTCTTCGACCTCGACGATTTCAAGGAGATCAACGACAAGTACGGGCACTACGTCGGTGATCGGATTCTCGCCGACGTCGGCGCGGCGTTTCATCAGTCGGCCCGCTATGGCGATCTGATCGGACGGTACGGCGGAGACGAATTCATCATGCTCATCGCCGGGGCGCCGATCGATCAGGTGGTCGAGATCACTGAGCGGATCGCACAGACGGTCGCCTCGCTCCAGTGGACCGTCGATACCGACATGCTGGGGATCGGCGTCACTTCGGGAATCTCGAGTACGGAGTATCTGAAGGACGGAACACTCGAGCAGCTCGTCCGGGCGTGCGATCACGACCTCTACCGGAACAAGTGGTCGCGCAAGCATCCGGAAAGTCTCGTCTCGGATGCGGAGCCGGAAGAGCCGGGCGTCGCCGCTGAACCTGAGAGTCTCCCTCCTCGACTCGATCGCCTGCCGCAGATCCGCCTGGTCAAGTGAGCTCGCCGGTTTCGGCGAGTCGGAACTGAAACCGGCGCGGCACGGTTTCCATCGTTTCCGGACGCAGCGGAAGCCGCGGTCCTTCACCGGCAGAATCAGGAGAGTCGCCGAATCGGGGCCGGCCCGGAACCGAGCGGTCGTTTCGGGTACAATCCGCGCATGCCCCGCCCGCTTCGCCGAATCGCAATATCGCTGGCGTTGCTCTCTCTCGTGACCGCCTTCGGATGCAGACACGAAAAGGATCCGGTGCGCGGTGCTCTCGACGGCATGGAGAGTGCGGCAGAGGATCGCGACGCCGACGCGTTCGCGAAATATCTCTCGCCCGAATACCGTGACCCGTCGGGACTCGACTACGCCGAGGCGGTGAATACTCTGCGACGGCTCTTCGCCGGGTACGAGAAGATCGAGATCGTTCTGACCGGTGTCGAGATCCAACGGAGCGACGTCGCTGCGACCGCGAAGTTTCACGCGAACTTCGCCGGCGTGCCCCGGAAATTGGGCGGCCTCGATCAGTTCCTTCCCCGTGCTTCCTCCTGGAACTTCGAAGTGCGATTCGCTCCCGAAGGAGGGGCGTGGAAGGCGTACTGGGCGAAGTGGGAGAAGGTGTCGGGGTGAGGGGTGTTTCATCATTTGCGCGAATTGCGTGAATTGCGTGATATGCAGCTCAGAAAGGAACCGAATGCGCCGAACCGGAATCGCCCTTCTGACTCTGATCCTCGCATTGCCTCTCGTCGCGGCCGAAAGCAAGCCACCCGGGACCGACGTCGCCGCAGCAACCCGAGGAATGCAGAAGATCGACGGCTACGTGCCGCTCTACTGGGATGCGGGCGAGGGGAAGCTGCTGATGGAGGTCCCGCATCTCGATCAGGAGCTGCTGATGCAGGTCTCACTGCCGGCCGGCATCGGATCGAACCCGATCGGTCTCGATCGCAACCAGCTCGGCGGGACGCACGTCGTCTCGTTCCGGCGCATCGGACCGAAGCTCCTCATGGTGGAGCCGAACTACCGCTATCGCGCTCTCACCGGTGACGTGGCGGAGCAGCAGGCGGTCGCGAATTCGTTCGCCGAATCGGTGCTGTGGGGATTTCCGATCGTAGCGAGCGAAGGAGAGCGGGTCCTGGTGGATGCGACGCCGTTCTTCGTCCGCGATGCCCACGGTGTGGCCGATCAGTTGAAAGAGACGAAGCAGGGGAGTTACACGCTCGACGATTCGCGGAGTGCGGTGTGGCTTCCGCAGACGAAGGCTTTTCCGAAAAACACCGAGGTCGAGGTGCTGCTCACTTTCGTCACGAGCGGAAATCCGGGAAGACTCGTGCAGCAGGTGACGCCGAGTCCGAAGGCGATCACGGTACGCGAGCACTACTCCCTGGTGGAGCTGCCGCCGCCGGGATACCACCCGCGCGCATTCGACCCTCGGGTCGGGGTGTACGGCGTGGACTTCTACGACTTCGCATCACCCCTCACTGCGCCGATCGAGAAACGGTGGATCACCCGGTTCCGTCTGGAGAAGAAGGACCCGGGCGCGGCCGTGTCCGAGCCGGTGAAACCGATCGTCTACTACCTCGACCCGGGAACTCCCGAGCCGGTACGGAGTGCGCTGCTGGACGGTATCTCGTGGTGGAACCAGGCGTTCGAGGCCGCGGGTTTCAGGAATGCGTTCCAGGTGAAGATGCTTCCGCCGGGAGCGGATCCGATGGACCTTCGGTACAACGTCATCACCTGGGTGCATCGCTCCACGCGCGGCTGGTCCTACGGCGCGAACGTGGTCGACCCGCGCACGGGGGAGATCCTGAAGGGGAACGTCTCGCTCGGATCGCTCCGGGTACGGCAGGATTTCCTGATCGGTGAGGGGCTGGTGCCGCTGTTCGAAGGAGTGGCGGCTCCGTCCGACGGCGATGCGCTCGCCGCAGCCGATCCGTCGATCGATGCGAAGGCGATGGCCCTGGCGAGGCTGCGCCAGCTCGGCGCACACGAGGTCGGCCACACCATCGGTCTCGCCCACAACTTCGCCGCGAGCACGTACGGCCGGGCATCGGTGATGGACTACCCGGCCCCGATGGTCGAGATCCGCAACGGGAAACTCGATCTGTCGAACGCGTATGCGAGAGGGATCGGCGCGTACGACGAGTTCGCGATCGCGTACGCATACACGCAGTTTCCTCCCGGGACGGACGAGCATGCCGCACTGGAGAAGCTCGTGGAGGACGCGATCCATCACGGGATGCTCTTCATCACCGACGAAGACGCGCGGCCGGCAGGAGCGGCGCATCCGCTGGCCAGTCTGTGGGACAACGGCGCGGACCCGGTGGCGATGCTCCGTCACGAGATGGACGTGCGCCGCATCGCGATGAATCACTTCGGCGAAGGGAATCTCCAGCCGGGAATGCCGATGTCGCAGCTCGAGGCGGAGTTTCTTCCGCTCTATCTCCATCATCGCTATCAGCTGCAGGCGGCGGTCAAGTCGCTGGGGGGTCTCTTCTATACCTACAGCGTGCGGACACCGAACGGACCGGTGCCGTCCGACGTCCGTCACATCGTTCCGGCGGCGACGCAGCGCGACGCGCTCGCGGCGGTGCTCGACACCGTATCGGTGGACTCGTTGCGGATCCCGACGCGCATCCTGAAGCTCATTCCGCCGGTGCCGTTCGGCTGGGAGGGAGGGCCGACGGAGCGATTCCCGTCGCGCACCGATCCGGTGTTCGATCCGATCGGTGCCGCGTCGATCGCAGCGGATCTCGCGGTATCGGGAGTTCTCGAGCCGCACCGCGCGGCGCGGCTGATCGAATTTCACGCCCAGGACGCGCAGAACCCGGGATTCGAGGAGGTGGTGAAGGCGCTGGTCGATCGCACCTGGAGCGAGAAGGTCACCGACTCCTACGGCGATGCGATCGCGCGCGCGGTGCAGCGGGTCACGGTGGACGACCTGATGGGGCTGGCGGCGAACGAAGATGCCGCATCCGACGTGCGCGCCATCGCGACCGACGCGCTCCGGCGCCTGGGGTCAGACCTGCAGAAGACGTCCACGACGGCGGACGCGGTCGATGGCGCGCACCGCGCCGCGATCCGCGACGACATCGAGGAGTTCCTCCGCCGCCCGGTCGCGCCGCGAAAGAAGATCGCGCCGCTTCCGGTTCCTCCGGGAGATCCGATTTGAGCGGCGGGACGCGATGCCGGCACTCGCCTCGCGCGACCGCCGAGGAGAACGGATTCACTTCGCGGGGAGGAGGAGGCGTGAGACGAGACCTTCTCGCGCTCGCGGGCATCGCGCTCGCCGCGACTCTCGCGTTTCCTTCGCTCGCCTCCGCGGCGAAGAAGGAGAAACCCGACGTCGTCACGGCGGAGGCTTCCGTCACTCCGAGAGGGGGTACCGCGACCATTCCCGGAGCGATCACTGCCACCGTCGAGCCGCATCCCTCTTCAGGGGAAGTGACGATTCTGGTGCGACGGACCATCTCGGAACGGGAGAAGCGCTCGTTTCTCCGGCAGATCCGCAGCAGTCCCGATCTTCTCGGCGGGCAGTACGCCCGCGCCTCCTCGGCGACGTTCTACACCATCGTGATTCTCGGTGGAGACCCGGCCCCGATCGAAGTGAGAGTCGCGGTCCCGGAGGACTTCGGGAGAGCCGTTCCCGCCGGGTATCACCGGGACCTCGTCGCCGAGACCGCGGTCTGCATCGACGATCAGTCACTCACCGATTACGTGTCGCTGAAGGCACGCGTCGATCCTTCGTCCGGTGAGCTGATCGCGACCATACCTCCGGAGGTCTTCACCGGGACGCCGTGCGATACGACGATGATCGGAGAAAGGCTCCAGCCGGCCTCGCCCGGGAGCCCGCCCAGGCGTCCCTGGACGGTCGCTCTCCGGCTCGCGCTGAAGAGCGATTCCGCCTGGTAGCTCCGCAGCCGGTAAAGACCTGACCCCTCATTAGCGACGCACCCCGGAGGGGTGCCCACCCCCACGAAGCGCAACCCGTTCCCACTCGGCAGGCTCCACCCTCTCCCCGTCCGCACTCATGAACTTCAGCCGGCGACCGCCGTTCGGGGAGAGGGAAGGGTGAGGGGCAACCCTGAAAGTTGGATTCGAGGCCGCAGCCAACGACCTCTCTGCGAGTTGCGAGAGGCGAGTTGTCGAGGCGCAACTCTATCCGCTCTTCTCCGCGAAAACCCGAAAGGCGCCACCCCCGCCCACCCCCACGAAGCGCACCCCGTTCCCACTCGGCGGGCTCCACCCTCTCCCCGTCCGCGCTCACGATCTTCAGCCGGCGACCATCCTTCGGGGAGAGGGAAGGGTGAGGGGCAACCCTGAAAGTTGGATTCGAGGCCGCAGCCAACGACCTCTCTGCGAGTTGCGGGAGGCGAGTTGTGGAGGCGCAACTCTATCCGCTCTTCTCCGCGAAAACCCGAAAGGCGCCACCCCCGCCCACCCCCACGAAGCGCACCCCGTACCCACTCGGCGGGCTCCACCCTCTCCCCGTCCGCGCTCACGATCTTCAGCCGGCGACCATCCTTCGGGGAGAGGGAAGGGTGAGGGGCAACCCTGAAAGTTGGATTCGAGGCCGCAGCCAACGACCTCTCTGCGAGTTGCGGGAGGCGAGTTGTCGAGGCGCAACTCTATCCGCTCTTCTCCGCGAAAACCCGAAAGGCGCCACCCCCGCCCACCCCCACGAAGCGCACCCCGTTCCCACTCGGCGGGCTCCACCCTCTCCCCGTCCGCGCTCACGATCTTCAGCCGGCGACCATCCTTCGGGGAGAGGGAAGGGTGAGGGGCAACCCTGAAAGTTGGATTCGAGGCCGCAGCCAACGACCTCTCTGCGAGTTGCGAGAGGCGAGTTGTCGAGGCGCAACTCTATCCGCGCCGCCGCGTCTTCTCCGCGAAAACCCGAAAGGCGCCACCCCCGCCCACCCCTACGAAGCGCACCCCGTTCCCACTCGGCGGGCTCCACCCTCTCCCCGTCCGCGCTCACGATCTTCAGCCGGCGACCATCCTTCGGGGAGAGGGAAGGGTGAGGGGCAACCCTGAAAGTTGGATTCGAGGCCGCAGCCAACGACCTCTCTGCGAGTTGCGGGAGGCGAGTTGTGGAGGCGCAACTCTATCCGCTCTTCTCCGCGAAAACCCGAAAGGCGCCACCTCCGCCCACCCCCACGAAGCGCAACTCGTTCCCACTCGGCGGGCTCCACCCTCTCCCCGTCCGCACTCACGACCTTCAGCCGGCGACCACCCTTCGGGGAGAGGGAAGGGTGAGGGGCAACCCTGAAAGTTGAATTCGAGGCCGCAGCCAACGACCTCTCTGCGAGTTGCGAGAGGCGAGTTGTCGAGGCGCAACTCTATCCGCTCTTCTCCGCGAAAACCCGAAAGGCGCCACCCCCGCCCACCCCTACGAAGCGCACCCCGTACCCACTCGGCGGGCTCCACCCTCTCCCCGTCCGCACTCACGACCTTCAGCCGGCGACCGCCGTTCGGGGAGAGGGAAGGGTGAGGGGCAACCCTGAAAGTTGGATTCGAGGCCGCAGCCAACGACCTCACTGCGAGTTGCGAGAGGCGAGTTGTCGAGGCGCAACTCTATCCGCTCTTCTCCGCGAAAACCCGAAAGGCGCCACCTCCGCCCACCCCCACGAAGCGCAACTCGTTCCCACTCGGCGGGCTCCACCCTCTCCCCGTCCGCACTCACGACCTTCAGCCGGCGACCGCCCTTCGGGGAGAGGGAAGGGTGAGGGGCAACCCTGAAAGTTGGATTCGAGGCCGCAGCCAACGACCTCTCTGCGAGTTGCGGGAGGCGAGTTGTCGAGGCGCAACTCGATCCGCGCCTTCTCCGCGAAACCCCGAAGGGCGCCACCTCCGCCCACCCCCACGAAGCGCAACCCGTTCCCACTCGGCGGGCTCCACCCTCTCCCCGTCCGCACTCACGACCTTCAGCCGGCGACCGCCGTTCGGGGAGAGGGAAGGGTGAGGGGCAACCCTGAAAGTTGGATTCGAGGCCGCAGCCAACGACCTCTCTGCGAGTTGCGAGAGGCGAGTTGTCGAGGCGCAACTCTATCCGCTCTTCTCCGCGAAAACCCGAAAGGCGCCACCCCCGCCCACCCCCACGAAGCGCAACCCGCTCCCACTCGGCAGGCTCCACCCTCTCCCCGTCCGCGCTCACGATCTTCAGCCGGCGACCATCCTTCGGGGAGAGGGAAGGGTGAGGGGCAACCCTGAAAGTTGGATTCGAGGCCGCAGCCAACGACCTCTCTGCGAGTTGCGGGAGGCGAGTTGGCGAGGCGCAACTCGATCCGCGTCTTCTCTCCGAAAACCCCGAAGGGCGCAACCCCCGCCCACCCCCACGAAGCGCAACCCGTTCCCACTCGGCGGGCTCCACCCTCTCCCCGTCCGCACTCACGACCTTCAGCCGGCGACCGCCGTTCGGGGAGAGGGAAGGGTGAGGGGCAACCCTGAAAGTTGGATTCGAGGCCGCAGCCAACGACCTCTCTGCGAGTTGCGAGAGGCGAGTTGTCGAGGCGCAACTCGATCCGCGTCTTCTCCGCGAAAACCCGAAAGGCGGCGAGGCGAGGTGAAAAACCACGCCGGGGGGGTAGGGAAATCGCCTTCCCCGACACTCCTCCTGTGGGATAGATTGCATCCGGCGCAACCCTCCCGGGAAAGGAGACCCATGTCCCGCGCCTCGCGTCTTTTCGATCTGGTGCAGCTCCTCGGCGGGCATCGTCGCTACACGGTCGCCGATCTCGCCGCGCGCTTCGGCGTCTCGGAGCGGACCATGTTCCGCGACCTCGCGGTTCTGGAGGAGCTGCGCGTTCCCATCGTGCATGAAGACGGCGGCTACCGGCTGATCGAAGGTGCGACGCTGAGGCCCCTCTCGCTCTCGCCGCTCGAGTGGTCGCTCCTCCGTCTCGCGCTCGACAGTCGCGCGCTGCGCCGCAGCTCCACGCTCGCGCGCCGTCTCGAGATCCTCGGCGCGAAGCTCGACGCGCTCCATCCCGATGACGATGCGGGCGTCGCGACCCTCGCGGGGCTCGACCGCTCCGGCGCGCTCGCCGGGTCTGCCTTCTCCGGGCTCGAGACTGCGATGATCCGGCACCGCTCGGCCGACATCGACTACGTCTCGCTCCGGTCGGGAAAGCGCCGCTGGCGCCGCGTCGATCCGTGGAGTCTCTTTCACCGTGCGGAGGCGTGGTACCTCCTCGGGTGGTGTCACGAAGCGAAGGAGGCGCGGACATTCCGGCTCGACCGGGTCGCCGCGGTGCGGATGCGCGAGGAGACGTTCGCCGCGCCGGAGGGATTCGACCTGGAGGAATTCCTCGGCCATGCGTGGAGCCTCTATCGCAGTGAGGAGCCGCGAGAGATGGTGATCCGTTTCGACGCGAAGCTCGCGCCGCTCGTCGGCAACGCGCGTCATCACGAAGGAGAGCGGATCGAGCGTCTTCCCGACGGCGGGCTCGAATACCGGGTGACGCTCGCGCACCTCGAGGAGATCGCGCGATGGGTGGTGACGTTCGGCGGCGACGCGCAGGCGATCGCGCCACCGGAGCTCGTCGATCGCGTTGCGGAGATCGCGAACGGCGCGGCCGCCGCGCACGAGCGCCGCTCGCGCAAACCAGCCCGCGCATCCGACGCGACCCCCGCCCGCTCCCGCCCCGCCGCGAAAGATGCGCGGGGGTCGACGAGCGGGAGACGAGGCTCGGGGCTCGAGGCTCGAGGCTCGGGAAAGAAGAATCGCGAATGACAGAAACTGACAGGAGAGGGGAGTACGTTCGAGGCATGTGGAGGAACTCGCGAGAACGCTCGTGGCCGAACTTTCAAGGACTCATGGACGCTCTTCGCAATGCGGCCCGTCCGGCCGGCGTGACTCGAAACTCGAAATCTTCGCGCGGGGGGTAGGACTTTCCCCCTCCCGGTCACTCCTAAGATGAATCCGCTAGAATGCGAAGCTGGGTTCCGAATTTCGATCTCAGTCCTGTGGCGAACGGGAGGATCAGTGGCAGCACGGAAGTCCGGTAAGCCGAACGGGAGAGGGGAAAGCTCTGCCGCGACCATCGGTTACGAGGCGAAGCTCTGGCAGATGGCCGACGCGCTGCGGAACAACATGGACGCGGCGGAGTACAAGCACGTCGTCCTCGGGCTGATCTTCCTCAAGTACATCTCCGACGCGTTCCAGGCGAAACGCGAGGAGCTCGAGGTGCAGGTCTCCGAAGGGGCCGATCCGGAGGATCCGGACGAGTACCGCGCGGTGAATATCTTCTGGGTGCCGAAGGAGGCGCGCTGGTCGCACCTGAAGGCGAGCGCGCCGCAGCCGACCATCGGGAAGATCGTCGACGACGCGATGGAGGCGATCGAGCGGGACAACCGGTCACTCAAGGGCGTGCTGCCGAAGCAGTATGCCCGGCCCGGTCTCGACAAGGATCGCCTCGGGCAGCTCATCAATCTCGTGAGCAACATCGCCCTCGGCGACGCAGCCTCTCGCGCGAAGGACACGCTCGGTCGCGTGTACGAGTACTTCCTCGCGCAGTTCGCGAGCGCGGAGGGGAAGAAGGGGGGCCAGTTCTACACGCCGAGTCATGTCGTCCGCGTGCTGGTCGAGATGCTCGCACCGTACAAGGGGCGCGTCTACGATCCATGCTGCGGCTCCGGCGGGATGTTCGTGCAGAGCGAGAAGTTCATCGAGGCGCACTCCGGGCGGCTCGGCGACATCTCGATCTACGGTCAGGAGTCGAACTACACGACCTGGCGTCTCGCGAAAATGAATCTCGCAATCCGCGGTATCGACGCACAGATCGCCCACGGCGACACCTTCCACAACGACCAGCACCCCGACCTCAAGGCCGACTACGTCCTCGCGAATCCGCCGTTCAACGACAGCGACTGGCGCGGCGAGCTGCTGAAGGACGACAAGCGCTGGGCCTACGGCACCCCCCCCGCGGGCAACGCCAACTACGCCTGGGTGCAGCACTTCATTCACCATCTCGCCCCGACGGGTATCGCGGGGTTCGTCCTCGCGAACGGCTCGATGTCGTCGAACCAGTCGGGGGAAGGTGAGATCCGGAAGAACATCATCGAGGCCGATCTCGTCGACTGCATGGTCGCCCTGCCGGGGCAGCTCTTCTACTCCACGCAGATCCCCGTCTGCCTCTGGTTCCTGACACGGGACAAGAAGAACCACCGATTCCGCGACCGCCGTAGCCATACCCTCTTCATCGATGCCCGAAAGATGGGAACCCTGATCGACCGTACCCATCGTGAGTTGACGGATGAGGACGTCGAAAAGATCGCCGGCACCTACCATGCCTGGCGGGGCGATTCCGATGCCGGAGACTACGAGGACATCCCCGGCTTCTGTAAGGAAGCAACGCTCGACGATATCCGCAAGCATGGCCACGTCCTCACGCCGGGTCGCTACGTCGGCGCCGAGACCGCCCAGGAAGACGACGAGCCATTCGAGGAGAAGATGCAACGCCTCACCGCGACGCTGCGCGAGCAGCAGGCCGAGGCGGTAAAGCTCGACGAAGCGATCGCGAAGAGCCTGAAGGAGCTCGGATTCTGATGCAGAGGACCTTCAGCGGAGGACTGAACGAGTTACGACCAACATCCCCACGGGATGAGATCGCCGCCCCCCGGAAGGTGGTCACGATCTGTGACGACCTCTCCCGAGTGAGAGGATTCGAAACGCAGGGAGCGTGGCGATGACAGGTGACGCGCGTCCTCCCGAGTCCGGCCAGATCCTCATCTACGAGGACGGCGCAGCGCGCCTCCAGGTGCGCCTCGACGGGCGGACGGTGTGGTTGTCGCAGCGGCTGATTGCGGAGCTGTACCAGGTGTCGGTCCCGACGGTGAACGAGCATCTGGGCGGAATTTATGCGGATGGCGAGCTCGACCCGGAGGCAACTATTCGGAGTTTCCGAATAGTTCAGCGCGAGGGCACCCGCGATGTCACCAGGAGCATCGAGCACTACAATCTCGACGCCATTCTGGCGGTGGGCTACCGGGTCCGCTCGGCGCGCGGCACGGCGTTCCGGCAGTGGGCCACGGCGCGGCTGAGTGAATTGCTGGTCAAGGGCTTTACCCTCGACGACGAACGCCTCAAGGAAGGCCGCACGCTGGGCGCCGACTACTTCGATGAGCTGCTCGAGCGCATTCGTGACATCCGCGCCTCGGAACGGATGTTCTACCAGAAGATCACGGACATCTACGCGACCAGCATCGACTACGATCCTGCCCACCCCCTCAGCCAGACCTTCTTTGCAACGGTACAGAACAAGCTGCACTGGGCGATTCACGGGCGGACCGCTGCGGAAGTGATCGTGCAGCGTGCAGATGCCTCCCGCCCCCACATGGGGCTGGCCACCTGGAAAAACGCGCCGTACGGCCCGATCCGAAAAGCCGACGTCACAGTTGCGAAGAACTACCTGAACGAGGAGGAGCTCCGCGAGCTCAATCGCATCGTGACGATGTACCTCGACTTTGCCGAAGACCAGGCGCGACGGAAAAAGCCGATGCACATGGCCGAATGGGTTACGCGACTGGACGCCTTTCTTCAGTTCAACGAGCGGAATGTCCTGAAGCATGCCGGGGCCGTGTCGCACGAGCTTGCCGGGCAGCATGCTCATGCAGAGTTCGAAAGACACGAGGCGGAGCGACGCAGGCTGGAGGCCGACCGGCCGACGAGCGACTTCGACCACGCGCTGGAGGAGGTGAAGCGGCTGGACGACGGGTCAAAGAACGTCGAGCCGGTGAAGGGTTCAGCCGCGAGGAAGAAGAAAGTGAGCAGGAGGAAGAAGCGATGAGCTTCGTCGCCACCGGTCGAGAGAATAGAAAACATAGGGAAGAAGCATGATCGGGGCTCGCCTACGAGTGCGGAATGCCGAGCGGCTCTCGGAGGACCTCGCCTTCCATCTCACGCTCGAGGAAGCGCAGGAGATCCCTCGTACAAAATCACAATCCGTGAGCCTGAAACGGGAGAAAGACCGCCGAGGCACGCCGGAGGCGTGCCGGAAGGTAGCCCCGGGTAAGCCCGGAGGGCGCACCTCGAGGAGATCGCGCGATGGGTGGTGACGTTCGGCGGCGCCGCGCAGGCGATCGCGCCTCCGGAGCTCGTCGATCGCGTTGCGGAGATCGCGAACGGCGCGGCCGCCGCGCACGAGCGTCACTCGCGCAAACCCGCGCGCGCATCCGACGCGACCCCGGCCCGCTCCCGTCCCGCCGCGAAGGAAGCGCGAGAGTCGACGAGCGGGAGACGGGGTTCGGGGCTCGGGGCTCGAGGCTCGAGAAAGAAGGATCGCGGATGACGGAAACTGACAGGGGAGGGGAGTACGTTCGCGCCATGTGGGAAGACTCGCGAGAACGCTCGTGGCCGAACTTTCAGATGTGGCCGAACTTTCAAGGACCCTGGAGCGCACTTCGAAACGCAGCCCGTCCGTCCGGCGTGACTCGTTGCTCGAACCGATGCCCCAAAAGTTTGGTGAATCGAACCGACGGAAGATCGCTCATACCCACTCGCGCCGCTCCCCGCTCCCGTCGAAGGAGAGTCGAGGCTCGAGGCTCGGGAAAGAAGAATCGCGAATGACAGAAACTGACAGGAGAGGGGAGTACGTTCGAGGCATGTGGAGGAACTCGCGAGAACGCTCGTGGCCGAACTTAATCATGGAGATCCCGTTGCTTGGGGCTCCGCACCGCGTTTACGACGCAATTCTTCGCGACAGCTCGCTGTACGGGCTGCTCGTCCTGCTCGTCAAACGTGCGTCTGCCAGAATCGAGGCCGCTGCGGTAGGAACTCGAAAAGCCCAAACGATATGAGATTTCGCGGCGCCGCGTTGCAACGCGGTGACGCGGAATGGAATACTGATACGATCGTTCCGCCCCGTTACGTGTGAAGGAGAGAATGAACACGCTGGCAACTGGCTCCTCTGAAACGTTCGCCGACTTCTTCGCGATGGCGACGGGCGGTCTCCAGCCCTACCTCTGGCAGCTCGAAGTTGCCGCCGGTGGTCTGCCGGACATTCTCCCCGTCCCTACGGGCCTCGGGAAAACAGAGGTGGTTCTCGCGTGGGCCTGGCGTCGGTTTATCATGAATCAGCCAGAGCCGCTGCACGTCGTGTACTGCTTACCGATGCGAAGCCTCGTAACGCAAACCGCAGACCGGCTCCGGGCGTACTTCAAAGCTTTGCAGCCCGACATCGACATCGCAGTCTTTCAGCTCATGGGTGGGTCGATCGAAGAGGAGTGGGTCCGGCTGCCCGAGAAACCTTGGGTGCTCATTGGCACGCAGGACCAGCTTCTGTCGCGCGCGCTCAATCGCGGCTACGCGATGAGTCGCTTCGAGTGGCCGATGCACTTCGGCCTGCTCAACAACGATTGCCGCTGGCTCATCGACGAGGTTCAGCTCATGGGGCCGGGCCTCTGGACGACTTCGCAGCTCGATTGGATGCGCAGGAAGCGGTTTCCCACGCTCAAGCCGTCCCTGACGACGTGGATGAGTGCCACCGTCGGCACGAAGTTTCTGAGCACCACCGACCGAACGCGCGAGGGGATTGGCGAAGTGTCGCCGGAGCAGGTCGCATTCGAGGGGAAGCTGACGACCACACTCGAGAACGATCAGAACCTCCAGTGGTGGCGAGACGCCAAGCGCCTCGTCGAGTGGTGGCGGCCGACTGCGGCGGACGCGAAAATCACTAGCGCGAAGAAGCGAGGCGCGGTGAAGTCCGGGGCAATCACGCCCGAAGCCATCGCGAAGGCCGTGGTGGAAAAGCACGCGGCGGGCACGCTCTCGCTCGTCATCTGCAACACTGTGGATATGGCGCGCGAGGTATTCCGCGCGATGTCGCTGGTGGGTCACAAGGTTCTGCTGACCTCGCGGTTCCGGCGCGAAGATCGCGCCCGACACGAGAAACGCCTTCTCGAGTTCGACGCCAGCCGCAAAGCAGGCGAGCTACCGCGGGACGACCCCGGCCTGATCTGCGTGAGCACGCAAGTCATTGAGGCGGGGGTGGACATCTCGGCGCATCGCCTCTGGACGGAGCTCGCGCCCTGGGCTTCTATGCTTCAACGTCTCGGTCGCCTGAATCGAAAGGGAGACGACCAGGACGCTCGTGCCTGGATCTGGGAGACACCCAGGGAGAGCGCAGCCAGGAAGGTCGAGCGCATTGGGCCTTACGAGGCCTCCGACATCGAGCGCGCCAGGAAACTCGTCGATGAGTTCGCGCCCCTCTCGCAGAGAGAGGCGTTCGCGCAGGCGATCACCGATCTGAGCACGCAATGTTCAGAGGAGCTGGGCGAAGCACTTCAGCCGAGGCCCAGCCCGCTGCCGCGCGCCCTCGATGTGCATGGACTCTTCTCGACAGAGCGCGATGTCCACGGCGGGTTCACCGACGTCAGCGCGTTCGTGCGCGGCACCGATCCCGATCTCGACGTGACGGTGTTCTGGCGCGACTGGTCGGGCGACAACCCTCCGCGCGGCGAAGACCTCGACGGTCCCTTGCTGGAACCCGCGAAGGAGGGCTGTCCCGTCTCCTTCGTCCGCGTCCGGAAGATGCTGGAGAGCAGCAGGGGCAAAGCGTGGCTGTGGGACGACGAGGCGGACCGCTGGGAGCGCGTGAACCACTGGGACATCCGCCCCGGGATGCTCGTCATGCTCAAGCGCGATGTCGGAGGCTATGACGCCAGCGAAGGCTGGACGGGAGACAAGCGGAACATCCTCGCCGAAGTGCCGCGCGCCGGGCGCGGCGCGACTCTGAGAGACGATGCATGGACCGAGGTCGGCTACTGGTCGCGTCTCGCCGACCACCTCGAGGACGCACGCCGTGAGGCAGAGAGGCTGTGTGATGCGCTCTCACTGACTGCGGACACGCGTTCCGCCGTCGTCGAAGCTTCGGGCCTGCACGATCTCGGCAAGGCGCATCCGCAGTGGCAGACCGCGTTGCCCGATCGCTCCGGCATACCCGACGCGTTGCTTGCCAAGAGCCCGCGCGTGTTGGCGGTCGACGTCGTGGGCGATGCAACCGCTGTACGGGAGACGGTCGCCCGGCTCCGACCGACAGCGCTTTCCCTCCCTGATGAAGCGCGCCGACGCGGTCGTCGAGCGGTCATACGCCTTCGTTGGGCGATCGACGACAAGCTCGACGAGGCCGGCCTGAGCTCACTGCGTGCCATCTCCGCGGTTCACTGGGCCGGGCACGTCCAGTTTCGTCCGGGCCTTCGCCACGAGGTCGCCTCTGCGCTCGCGATGTGGCGGAAGTACCGCGATGGCGGTGCCACCTACCCGGCACTCGCGGTCTATCTGGCTGCGACGCATCACGGCAAGGCGCGTACCGTGCTTCGTTCGACGACTGGCGAGGGCGACGACGTCTTCGGAGTGCGCAGCGAGCCGGACACACTCGCGATCGGCGACGACCGGTGGCCGCTCGATTTCTCGATCACAAAGGACGGGGCGGAGGGACGCTGGGAGGGGAGCGAGTTCGTGCTGACCGGACATGGCTGGACGGGCCTCGTTGCCGATCTTCTCGGACCCTGGCGGCCGGAGGAGAAGAGCGACGCCGGCGTCGTGCCCGAGACGGAGCCGCGCCATCTCGGTCCGTTTACGTTGGCATACCTGGAAGCGCTCGTCCGCATCGCCGACTGGCGCGCGAGCGAGAACCCGAGCGCGTGCACCAGGCCCAGCGAGGTGGCTGAAGCGATTGGGAGACCGAAATGACGAATTCGGGCGCACGGACGTACGAACTGCAGGCGCTGACCGACGTCTGGACCGGCGACGCGAGTACAGCGAAGTCGAGGAACGCCAACCGCCTCATCACGACTGGCCTTCTGGGCTCGATCCGCTGGTGGTTCGAGGTGTTGGTGCGCGGGCTTGGTGGAGAGCCGTGCGATCCGTCGGCGAACCAGAAGGCGTGCCTTGGCACGGAGCACTGCCTGGTCTGCGAGCTGTTTGGCTGCACGGGCTGGGCGCGTAAGGTGCGCTTCGACGTGCGCAACGCGCAGGGCGCCGTCATTGCGTCGAAGCTGACGAAGGGCACGACGTTCCATCTGCGCTTCACGCCACTTCGCGCGGTGAAGGCCGAGGAGTGGGCCCTCCTCGAGCTGACACTGCGGCTCATCTGCGAGTTCGGCGCGCTCGGCGGCAAAACGGTGCTCAAGCCGTCGGAGCAGAACAACAAGGTGCAGCACGCCGACTTCGGGCTCGTGGGGTGGGTCGGCACGGCGTCGGCGACGCATCCACGCGAGCAACTCGCGAGCTACGTGAACGCGTCGACGAAGAAGCCCACCGTCAACGGCGCGGCCTGGGCGTCGTGCAGCCACATGTGGTTCGTCGAGGGGAAGCACCTGAGGCGCACCGGCGATGTAGCGTCCTCTTTCAATAAGGTCCTCGGGCGCCCCGAGGCGAAGTCCTCATCGGCCCAAGGCGACTCCTGGCGTGCAGGCAGCCGAGGAGTCAGCAAGAAGGTCTTCAGCTTCAAGTCGCCCGAGCGCACCTTCGGGTTCGTGGAGAAGACCAACGAGCTTGATGCCGTGCGCGACGCGTTGCGGCCCATCTGGAGCGAACCCGCAGCGTCCAACGACTGGTTCGTCTCGGGCGACGCCCTGCTCGCCCGGCTCTGCCCGCCGACGGAGAGCGTGCGATGATTTTCGAGCACATCGATCCACTTCTCGCGAAGCTGAAGGACGACAAGGACGCCGCGCGTCGCGACTACCAGTCGAACCCTCCGAAGGGGCACGCCGCCTACGAGCCGTCTTCGCCGACGCTGCTGCGCGAGTGGTTCGCGCTCGCCGTCACCTTCCAGTTCCAAGCTCCGTGGTTCTCGAAGGATGATCTGCCGTTCCACGTCCTCGACAACCCCGTTCACCGCGACCACGTCTTTGGCGCGCCGTTCATGCCCGCTTCGAGTTGGAAGGGGCTCCTGCGCTGGGCCGCACGGATGCGGACCGGGCTGCTCGCGCACCTCGAAGGGAGCAACAACGCGCTGAGCAAGTGGGAGGACTCGCCCGAGGTCGTCCACCTCTTCGGCAACGAGCGCGATGAGGACAAGCACTTTCAACGCGGCGCGCTCGGGTTTCGCCCCACGTGGTTCGAACAGATCGGCTTCGAGGTCATCAACCCGCACGACCGCACAAAGAAGTCGGGCACCAAGCCGATCCTCTACGAGGTCGTACCGCCGGGTGCGACCGGCACGCTGCGCGTTCTCTATGCACCGGCTCCCGGCGCGACGACGGCGAACGTGAACCGACAGAAGGCCGTGCTGCTCTTGCTCGATGCCGTCGAGGCTCTCATCACCGAGTATGGATTCTCGGCCAAGCGCACCTCGGGCTGGGGAGTCGCCATTGTCACGAAGGCGCACCTGCGATGGCGCGATGGTTCACGTGAGGGGAAGCTCCCCAACGTTCGCGACGAAGTGACGAAGCTACTGGGAGGCGCTGCATGAGCGCGAACGATCCGCTCCAGCCCCTGCGTGACCAGCGCGCTGCGCTCCTCGCGTGCGAGGCCATCGGCTGGCTGCACATGGCGGGCAAGGCGCACCCCGACTTCGTTCGGCAGCAGGCGTCCAACGCGACCTCGGGTGGCACGACGTGGAACGAGCTGACGTGGGCGTCGAACCTGTACAGCAAGTTCGGGACGCTGCCGTCGTTCGGAACGCAGACCATCTCGCCCAACGACCTCTTCGAAAAGCACCGACAGCGTAGTGATGGCGTGCTCGGCCTCCTGCAGGCTGCGCATACGATGGCCTCGGGCATCGAGAAGAACACGCCCGCCGACTACCAGAAGCAGCCGACGGGGCAGACGTGGCTCGCGACCGCGTTCGGTCGCCCGGTCCGGAACCTTCTGGGCTCCACCCCGCCTGCGATCCTTGCCAAGAATGCTTGGTCGAACACGGAGACGCAGATCGGTGCGCTCATCGACGGTCTCGCTGCGCGGGTGAAGGACCCGACGCACCTCGCCGAATGGTGCACGTGGCGTGACGCTGCAATCGGCCCGTCGGGCTGGCTGCGCGAGGCGTTTGCGAGCACGCTCGCCGAGACGCGCGTCCCCAATAACGACGTCACGCTGTGGGACCAGTCCTTCATTGCATCCGCCCTATTCAAGGCTGCAGCGGCGGGCGCTGTGCTCTTGGGCACCTCGTTTGAAACGGGCAACGGTAGCAAGGCCAACACGCGCTGGCGCGTGCTCACGGTGGGCCTCGGCGCGGAGCACTACGAGTCCCGCGCCGTGCGCATCGGAGACTGGACAGGCACGCGCGACGCGATCGCTGCGTTCTTCCATGAGGTCTGCGCGTTCATCGAGGTCGACCTCGCCCTCGGTGCCTGCGTCTATCGCGACGAGCGTGCGATCTCGTTTACGTTTCCCGGTCATCGCCTCGATGGCAAACACAGTGTGGACGACACGCTGGCCGAGACGTTGCGCACCGGCATCGAGATGCGCGTCGACGAACTCGCGCGATCGCACGCCTTCGAGACGCCGCCGCTGGTACGGCTCTCGTCATCGACGCGCTCTTTTGTCGCGATGTCGCGCGAGCTGGCCGAGGCGCGCCGCGTGCTCGAAGTACCGGTTCACCGGGCGTGGTCGATCGCGAGCGACGGCGGTACGGGCAAGCACGTCTGCCCGGTGTCCTTGGTTCGCGCGGGCGCGCAGTCGAACAACGAGAGCGACCGGAAGCAGGACGTCTCGAAGAGCTGCTATGAGCGGCGCACGGGACGGCGCGCGGCGTGGGAGAAGAACGGCGGCGACACCATCTGGATCAGCGAGGTCGCCGACGCGAACGACCGCGTCGCCCTGCTGACGTTTAGCTTAGGCCTTGAAGGCTGGCTCGATGGCACGCACGTCGACTCGCTGCGGGCGCAGAGCGTGGTCGAGTGGCGGGCGAACAACACTTCGCTTACGGCCATCGACGCGAACGCGCCGCGCGACTCGCTCCGCACCCACGTCGAAGGCTTCGTCAAATCGCCGATGTTGAATAAAGGCAGGCTGTCGGATGCAGTCCTGGAGACTCTGAACGACGGCTTCGCCCACGAGACCGCGCTGGAGGACTTCTTTCAGAAGGTCGTCGAAGATCGCGCAGGCGCTCCCGCGTGGTCCTCGCTCGACGACACGACCCGTGCCGCCTGGCTGACGCACCAGCTTTTTCGCAAGAACGCCTCGCCGGGGCGCGTGCATCGCTTCTGGCGCACGACGCGTGCGTTCTTTGCCGAAGCGCTCGATGAGTTCCGCCAGCTCGTCTCGGGCGACGGCGGCACTCGCACCCAGCGGCTGAGCCTTACGCTCTCGGGCGACACGAATGGTCTGCGGGTCGGCGAGGTCTACGCCGGACCCTTGCCGACTGCCCCGAACGCGCCGTTCGAGATCCTGCGCCGCTCGAGCGACTTCGTGACGGTTTGCAACCTCGCGCGCGTGCTTGGTCCGGACGGAGACGCGACGATTCTTACGGGGATGCAGTTCGAGGCGCGAGGCGACGATGGGCAGCGGCGGCGCTTCGCCATCGAGAGTGTCACCACCGCTGAGCGCGTGTTGGCCTCGTATCGTCCGCTCATCGTGCTCGAAGAGAACCCCGAGCGCTTCCGGGTGCTCGTTCCTCTCGGAGCCGAGGCGGTGTGCGTGGGGCACGTCATCACGAAGTGGCGCAAGGAGATGGCGCGCGTGTGGGACCGCCTTCCGCTGAGCATCGGCGTGGTCGGCTTCCCACGCAAGACGCCGTTTCAGGCGGTCATCGAGGCCACGCGCAACGTGGAGGACGACATGGGAGCACGCGGTGTCGAGCAATGGCGCGTCGCGCACGCCGTGACGCAATCAGGAACCACCACGCTATCGTTCGAACGCCCCGGCCAGAGACACGAAGACGTTGAAGTGCCTGCGCAACTCGCGGACGGTCGGGACGATGTCTACTACCCGAACCTCGCCGTCGGCGGCGCGGAGCGCGAGCCACGCGACTTCACCGCGCCTCGGCCCGATGGCACTACCGTCGTGTATCGACGTGCCGCGGACCTCAAGCTCGGTGACGAGGTCTGCGTCGAGCCTTCGCGCTTCGCGTCGCTGTTCCTCGACTCGACCGCTCGCCGCTTCGAGCCGGTGCAGGTGCATCCGCTGTCCGAATGGGACCGACGCCGTACGATCTGGGAGCAGGTTCGCAGGATCGTGCCGAGCCCCACGGCAGCCCGCGCGGTCGAGCAGTCACTGCGCGAAGCGCGCGAGCGCTGGACCGATTCCGACGGCGCGTTGGACGAGGCAGCGTGGAACGACTGGGTGCACGCAGTGCTCGCCAACGAGTGGAACGCCAGAGGTCGGGAGCTACAGGACCTTGAACAAGCAGCCCGTGATGGCCTGCTCGAGCGTGTCTTGAGCTGGCACCTGCACGTACTCAAGCAGACGATCGGAGTGACCCCATGAGCAATAGCCAACAGCAGACGAAGCAGTGCAGTTTTCAAGTATTTCGCACCGTTGGGATCGCGATCGACCCGATTCACATCGGGACGGGAGGCGCGCGGCTCGGGCGCGTCGACAACACCATCGTGCGCGATCCCGTCACGCGCATCCCGAAGATTCCTGGTTCGAGCCTCGCGGGTGTCCACCGCGCTTACGTGGCGATGGCGCTCGAGGACGCTCGTACGCCGAACGATACGCGACAGTACTACCCCGACGACGCGGGCCAGGGCTCGGCGAACAACGACGGTGCGGGGCCGATCAACGCTGTCTTCGGCCACAAGAAGTTCGCGGGTCTCGCCGCGTTCAGCGATGCGCAGGTGGTGCTCTTTCCAGTCGCGTCGCGCGAGGGCCCGCTGTGGGTGACCTCGCCGAGCGCGCTGCGCTTCGTGGGTGCGAGCGCGACCGTCGACGACGTGAGCCAGAACAAGGCCCAGCGTGGCGGCAAGAAGGGGCCCATCAACCTCGGGTGGCTGCAGCTCGAAGCGGAGTCGTGGTCGGGGCTGCAAGCCGTGAAGGACGCGGTCAAGGCCTTCGGCGTGCGCGAGGACCTGTACAAGGACCTGCGTGTCGTCGAGCGGCTCGTGCTCGTCTCCGACAAGCTCTTTGGCCACGTCGTCAACAGCAACCTTGAGGTACGCACCTCGGTGGCCATCAACCCGGCGACGGGCGCTGCGGAGGACCGCGCTCTCTTCACGTACGAGGCGATTCCGCGCGGGGCGGTACTCACGTGGGACGTAACCTGCCGCGATCCACGCCACTTCAAGGAGGGCCGCAACGCACCGACGGTGACGAACGCGCAGCAGGTCCATGATGTCGTCGCCAAGGCGTACCCGCTGCTCGCAGCGCTTGGCATCGGCGGCATGGGCACGCGCGGCATGGGCCGCCTCGAAGTCCTCGCGGTTGGAGGTGCGCAGTGACCGTGCAGAACCTCGACGCCGCTTGCGCGAAGCTTGGTGCCAACCTAGCATCGTCGGGCAACAAGGACACCGAGAACAGCATCACCAAGTCCCTCGGCGTACTCGAAGAGCAGGGCGTCTACGCGCTGTTCCTTTACCTCCATGCGCGTGAGAAGCAGTGGGGCCAAACGACGAGCAAAGAGCTCGCGACTTTCCTTCGCCAGCAGCCGAACCAGCGGAACGCACTGCTCGGTGCGACCACGAACAACGACCTGTTCGCGGCGCTCCAGCAGCTCGCAGGTGACCTCGACAAGCTGCTCTTCGCGCGGGACCTCCTGCACCGCGCGCTGGTCTACGCTCGCTATCACGCCAAGGCTGCGCAGGGTGGTGGAGCGAGGACGACGTGAGCTGGTCACTCTTTCGCTGGATCTGGCAGCTCGACGGCCCCTTGCATGTCGGTATGCCGCCTGCGGGCTCGCTCAATCGCACGCGGCTCTACGTGCCCGCCCGCGCGCTGTGGGGCGCGTTGACGGCCGAGCTGTCGCGACGGGAAGCACGGAACGGGAAGGAGCCGCAGTACCAGACCGTCGGCGAGAACTTGCAGACGGACTATCGCTTCACCTACTTGTTCCCGGCGGAGAAGCTGCAAGCGGGCTGGCAAGTGTGGCTGCCGATGTTCCTCACCGGGGAGGGGCTCGCGTGGGCACGCGAGGATCAGGCCCGGCAGCCAGTGGGCGATCGAAACTTCCGTCGCCGCCTCCTCTCGACCAGAGCAGGTACGTCAATTGACGCAAGCACCGACGCAGCTGACGATGGCTCGCTCCGAGAGACCGAGTGCATCGAAGCGCGGTGGCGAGACGTGCGAGGCCGTGACGCGGGGCCCGTAGCGATGCTCGGCTACGTGTTCATGCGGAGGGTGAACGCCGAGGATAGGTACCCGGCGGACCGGCGTCGCTTCGACGGGAGCGACACACTGTTCGTTGGCGGTGACACCCGCTATGGCTTGGGCCGTCTACGCCGCATCGCATTCGACCTCGTGAAGGAAGGGGGAGCGTTCGGTGGGGCGGTAACGCTCGATGCCGATCTGCCTCAACTGGAAGCGTCCACGGCGTGGGCCCACGCCTATCCTGGAGCGTCGCTGAGCGGTGCCTTGGAGTTACTCGCTGGCTGGGATCGGGGCTCGATTCGCAGACTTGACCAAGCCTCGTGCTTCTGGCAGCCCGGCTCGTCCTCGAACAGCCCGCTCCGGTGGTCGATTGAGCCTGACGGCTTCTGGAGGCTCGCGCCATGACCGCGCTCCGACGAGAACCTCGCCTTACAGCTCTCCCGCTGCCCGGCCTCTCGCCCGACAGCCTCGGCAACTACCTCGCGTCCCTCGGCCTCCTTCGTGTGCTCAGCCGGAAGTGGCCGAGCACGCGCATTGCGTGGCGCGACGACGTGCTGCACGTAGTCGGTGGGCCGCCGACGCTGGATGCACTGCTCGACGAGCTCGTGCGTGTTGCCAGCGAACGCGCATGGACCACGTACGATCGACGCTGGAATGAGAAGCAGAAGCGGGGAACGAAGGCGAAGTCAGGACTGCCGCTCGCTCTCTGGCAAGCCTCTGCTGAGGAGCGGGAACTCGAGGTTTTCGCCGCGCACGCGGTGCCACATGCGCGCGTGAGCTTCAATCCCCTTTTCGGCAGCGGAGGAAACGCGGGGAAGCGCGCATTCTCGAATGGGTGGGCAAAGGCGATCGAAGCGCTCTCTCCAGCGGCTCCCGGGGCCAGGGAGCCAAAGAAGGACGAAACCGACAAGCAGAAAGCCGCACGCGAGAAACGTGAGAAGAAAGCCCTCGGCACGTACGAACGGGAAGCCCCAGCCAGATTGCAGAGAAATCGTAGTGAGCTCGAGGCTCTGCTCGTAAGCCGTACGGTCTCTTGGCTCGTCGACGGGCTCGTCGCCGGTTCCTGGTTCAGCGAAGCGACGAAGCTCTACAACAGCGGCCAGTCCCCTGCGCGCGAGGGGCTGATCTCTCCCTGGGCGATGGTGCTCGCCTGCGAGGGATTGGCGTTTCTCGCAGGCGGTGCATCGCGACGCCTCGGTGCTCGCACGCGTGCCGTCGGTGCGTTCCCCTTCGTGACCCAGCCCATCGCTGCGAGCGCTGAAAAGGAGGCCGATCGTCTCCGTGGCGAGATCTGGACCCCGTTGTGGTCCCGACCGATGACGCTCGCTGAAGCGAGCGCGCTGTTTTTGCGCGGCCGAGCCGAACTGCATGGACGTGGATCACTCACGCCCGCCGAATTCGCGACGGCGATTCGAAAGCGTGGCGTAGATGCGGGCGTCAGCGAGTTTCGCCGCTTCACGCTCGGCAGGACTACCAGCGTCAACACGTTCGAACCGCGCCTGGAAGCTCGCTTCGCTCTCGATGCTGGTGCCGGTGGGAGTAGTGTCTCCACCTCTCTCACGCTCGAACGCGTCACCGCACTAATCGAACAGCGCGGCTTTCCCCGCGATGGCAAGCGCTTCGTGGGACTCCGTGGTCCCATCGAAGCGGCCCTCCTCGACGTCGCGGCAGATCCCGGCCGCTCCGAGGCGGCCATCGAGATGCTCGACGCGATCACCGCTGCACTGAATCGCATCGACCGCAATCGCAGCTTCCGCGAGGGCAAGGTTCGATGGGAGCCGCTGCCACTCGAATGGCTGCCATCGCTGTTTGCGGACGAGCAAGCCGGAGCCGAGGCGCGGCTCGCGTTGTCACTCGTGTCGGCCTTTCCTGCTGCGCTTCCATTTGCGGCGTTTCGCTTTGGTGTGGAGTGGGCCAGGGAGAGGAACGGGAAGTACGAGTACGACTGGACCACCAAGCCAGGATGGTTCGAACACGCGAAGATCGCTCCGGCGCGATGGGTATGGGGGCCGGGTAAGCTTGCTCGTGTCATGGGTTCAGTGCTCTCGCGAAGACTTCTCGAAGAAGCCAGGCTGGACGCCACGCAAACGAAACTCCCTTCCGGCCGCTCACCTCTACCCGCTACGACGGCGCACGTGCATCAGTGGCTCGCCGCCGACGTCGACGAGTCGCTGTTTTCAGCATGGCTCTCGCGGCTCGCGCTCTTCGACTGGAGAAGGATCCCGCAGGAGGCCCGCGGTTTAATCCATGGGAAGGTCCAGGCTCCGCGAGCGGAAGGTGAACTGGTCCTCCTCGGGCTGATGCAGCCCCTCGTCGACCAGCGTCCCCTGGTCGTCCGCGACCTCTCGCCGAGCGATCTTCTTACGGAGGCGACCGGCGCACGCACCACGGAAGCGGCGCGCTCGCTCGTCACGCTGATCCGATCCGGCAACCTCGACGCGGCGACACGGCTCGCGAGCAGCCGCTACGCGATGGCCGGCGCGCGCGTCGCGTCATTCGATGTCCCCTGGAACGCACATGATCCGGACCGCCTCGCCGCGGCCCTGTTGTTCAGCATTCCGGACCGCGATCGGACGGTCCTGTTCGAGCGCTGGCTTCGTCCTCGACGCCGGCGACAAGGAGGCGAAGCAAATGTCTGAAGCAGAGAAGAAGAAACTTACCCCGGCCGAGGTATTGAAGGGGGCGTCGCCGCTCGTCCTGACGGCGACGCTCGAGCCGATCGTTGGTGACCGATTCCAGCCTGCGGGGTTCCCGGAGATCGGTCATGTGATTTACAAGGCTCCGCGCAAGGACGGCGGCACCGAGAACGTCTGCATCGTCGACAGCGCCGCGAGCATGGCGAACCATCTCGAGTCGGTCTGCCAGCGTAGCGCGCACGACCTCGACCTCGTCGAGGATCTCGATGGTCTGCCGTACCTCCGGTGCGTCACGAACACGACGGAAGGTAAGGAACCCACGAACGAGCGCGAGGTCGTCGTTACGAGCCTCACCGAAGGCCACCGCATCGCGTCCTCGTACTTCCTCGACGGCGTGCCTTTGAGGAACGGCGGAGCGAAGGGTGACGACACGTTCGAGGACGACCTCGTCACCAGGTTCGGCATCGTCCTGCCCGGAAGCTCGAAGGCCCATCCGCCGCCTGCAAAGTGGTGGGATGTTTTCAAGACGATCTTTGAAGCCGACCCTAACTCGCTCGTTCATGGGGTGTTGTTCCCACAGTGGCAGATCAAGATCCCGCGCGCGCTGACGGCGCACCTCGAGGCGTTCGGCGCGGGGCGCGTCGATCGCTCCGGCGTGAAGTTCGACCGGCTCGGAAAGACGACATCCGGCCAGCCGATCTTCGCGGTCGATGACGCCACCGCTGAATCGATTCGGGCCACTTTCGTCCTGGACGTCAGTCTGATCCGGTCCTTTGGGCGAAAGACGGGCGGCTCCACGTTGGGTCTCTCGGACAAGCAACAGGAGTTGCTCGTCGCTATCGCGCTGTGGAAGATCCGAAGGCTCCTCGAGTCGCCGTTCCGCTACAGGTCCGGCTGCTACCTCCTCTGCACGACGATTCAGAGCGGTGGCAAGGAAGTCGGGATCGAAGTCGACATCCGGACAGCAATCGCCAACGCCGGCTTCAGCAAGGAGTCCATTACCGACGTGTTCTGGCCGCGTGAAGAGCTGTATCGTGAAGGTCAGGCCGACAGCACCAGCAGCCCTGAAGATGACGAGGGCCCGGAAGAGAGCGCGTGATGCAAATCGTCCTCCGACAAGAGTTCCCGCTGGGGCGTTACCACGCCACGCCGTGGCGCGTGAATCCGTTTGATGACCCGCACGGCGAGTGGCCGCCGAGCCCATGGCGCCTGGTTCGCGCAGTCACCGCGCGCTGGTACCAGTGGGCGCGTGAGATGGAGGAACAGCCGGACCTCGCGAACCTCGAACAACTGCAGGCCGCGCTGTGCAGGAGCACGTATGCGTTCCATCTCCCACCGGATGCGCGCAAGGGAAGCCCGCTGAGGCAGTACCATCCGACCGAGTTCGGTTGGCGACCGGCGGAGAAGAAGAAGGCGGGAGCGCGCACCTACGGCACGAGCCTCGTGCAGGACAACTACTGGTGCGTCCCTCCCGAGTCGCCCGTGTGGTGGTTCCTCGAAGGTGATGACTGGACCGAGGAGCTCCGCGCACTGCTCGCACAGTGCCTCGAGCGCATGACCTGGTTCGGGCGCGCCGAGACACTCACGCGCATTTGCGTCGTCGGTTCGCCAGACGACACCCCAACACCTAACTGCACGCTAGTCGACAAGCGCACGGCAGGTGCCGTCCCCGTGCTGTCGCCGCTCGAGGAAGCCACGCGCGACGACATCGAGCGGACGACCGACAATCCTGAAGCCGTGAAGCGAGCCGTCCCTCCCGGCGCGCAATGGCTCTACGCGGTTCGACCACCGCGCTCTGCCTCGCACGAACGCAGACGCGTACCAGTGCATCGGCCCGATTGTCACCTGATCCAGTTCGCAATTGGGTGGAACGTCGCGCCGGATCCGCGCGCGATCGTGCGGCTCACCTCGCGGTTCCGAGGCGCTGTGGTTCGAGAGCTTCTCAGGCTGAAGACCGGAGTCCCGAACCCGGCCTGGAGTCGTGCCGATCGCAGCATCCGAGAAGGTATCGCGGAGATGACTGGCAAGGACGCCGACGGCGCCCCGCTCGAGGGGCACCGCCATGTCGAGTATTTCGTATGGTTGGAGGACGGGCAGCCGACGCGGTTGCTCGCGTGGCGTGATCGCCGGGCATTCGATGAACCGGAGCAAGAAGCGATGCTTTGCGCAGCGGCACGCGATCTCTCCTGGGCCGTCGCAGGCCCGGATAATGATGCGTGGAAGGTCAGGCTGATTCCCCTCGATCGCGCCGTCCCGCCGCCGCCAGGGTTCGATGGCATCGGCTCTCGGATCTGGGAGTCCGTCACTCCCTATGTCCCACCCCGCCACCATCTTCGCGGCGGTAAAGAGCGCGAGAGCGAGTCGATCGCGGCTCAAGTTCGACGCGAGCTGCGCCTGCGCGGTGTCGCAGCCGCGGACGACGTGGTGGTCGAGAGGGTTGACGATCCTCTGTGGGTAGCGGTTCACGTTCCCCGTCGGGAAGGAGGAAGGAAGGGGTTCATCGGTGACCGGCGTGGGCAGTTCGTTCGGCTGATATTCCCCTCTCAGGTAATCGGACCGATCCGCCTGGGCCACTCGAGCACGTTCGGATTGGGTCTTTTTCGCCCCGTAACGAGCTAGGAGTCTGCGCGAGCTTGCTGGGCAGCGAAGGATCCCCTCTCCGAGGGGCGCCACGGCTCCGGCCGTGGCCGCGCAGATCGCCTTCAGAACGCAACGAGGCGACACCTGCGGCAGATGCGCAGTAACTCCGCGCATCGGCTCTGTGAACACCCACAGTGCCCCTTAAGTTAGTTCGGGCCATTGGGGCTAGAGAGCTTGTCGCCGCTGCAATTCTGATCGACTTCGAAGGAGAGCCGTGTGCCTCTCCAAGAAGTTCCTCGAAGAGAGGCTCGAGGAGCGGATCGCCGCAGATCCTTCTATTCTCCGTGAACCGCTCCTGGTGATCGGACGACAGGTGATCATTCCCGACGTCCGAGACCGTTGATCTTCTCGCACTCGACCCGCAGGGGAACGCCGTGATCATCGAGATCAAGCGGGGAAAATGGAGGCCTTCGAAGGCGCAGCTCTCGCCGAACGACTCGGGGCCGCGAGATACGATTCCGACGAATCACTGTCGGAAAAATTAGGGCTTCCGAGCTCCGTGAATGTTTCACGCCGCAACGAGAGGACCGACAAGATCCGCTTGAGAATGAAAGAAGATTTCGATCTCTCCAGCGAGTCGTTCGCCGCGTTTCTCGACGAGGCGATGAAGAAGCGCGCGACGGCGTGAACCGCGCGTCGGACCTGTCGGACCTGTCGACCCTGTCCGACAGATTGACGGTGCCACGGCCGAATTCCACCCACCGTAGAGCCCCCGGATCGCCGAGGTATGCTCCGGACCGTATGGCGAACGCGCACAAAGGCGAAGAGCCTCCGGGCCTGATCCCGCCGCATGGCGGCTACCGCCGTCTCCGGAGCTTTCAGGCAGCCGAGAAGATCTACGACGCCACAGTCGTCTTCTGCGACCGCTTCATCGACAAGCGCTCGCGCACACACGACCAGATGGTCCAGGCGGCGCGCAGCGGACGGCAGAACATCGCCGAGGGGAGTCTCGCGTCGGCGACGTCGAAGAAGACGGAGCTCAAGCTCACCAACGTCGCGCGAGCCAGCCTCGGCGAGCTGCTCCTCGATTACGAGGATTTTCTGAGACACCGCCGGCTTCGGGCCTGGGAGAAGGACTCACCCGAGGCACGTGATGCCCGCCGGCGCCTGCAATCGGGAGAGTTCCAGTTCGCCGAGCTCGAAGGAGCTCTACCGGCGATCTTCGCCAACATCATGCTCTGCCTGGTCAATCAGGCGATCTATCTTCTTGGCCGGCAGATCGCGCGACTCGAGCAGGACTTTCTACGAAACGGCGGTTTCACCGAGCGGCTCTACCGGAAGCGCACCGAAGCCCGCGCGGCCTCGCAGGAAGCGGAAGTGCTGGCGTGTCCCCGCTGCGGCGAGCCGATGGTTCTGCGCACCGTCCGGAACGGTCCGCGTGCCGGCAGCCGCTTCCGGGGGTGTCGTGCGTATCCACAGTGCTCCGGGACTCGCGCGTACGAATCGTCGGACAGGTCGGACAAGTCGGACAAGTCGGACAGGTCGGACAGGTCCGACAAGTCCGACAGGTCCGACGATTCCCGCACACTCCCTGACAGAAACTGACATCCCGCGGCGCTACGCTGCGGGATCATGAGCGAAACGATCCTCGAGCCGCCTGAACCGAAGCCGCAGCCACTGACGAGCGTCCCCGCGCACATTCCTGCGCGGATGCTCAACGAATTCACATACTGTCCGCGCCTCGCGTATCTCGAATGGACCCAGGGGGAGTGGAAGGACAACGTCGAGACGATCGAGGGAAAACACGTCCACCGCAACGTCGACCGGCCGGAGGGTTCGCGCGTCACGCTTCACACGCGATCAGTTCACCTCACCAGCGAGACCCTCGGGCTCACCGCCGTCATCGATCTCATCGAGCGCGACGGGAAACGCGTCCGTCCCGTCGACTACAAGCGCGGCAAGCGCCCGCCGGTCGCTGCAGGAGCGTGGGAGCCGGAGCGGGTTCAGCTCTGCGCGCAGGGACTCCTTCTCCGCGAGGAAGGGTACGAATGCAACGAAGGCCTTCTCTACTTCAACGCGTCGCGCGATCGGGTGCGCGTCCGCTTCACGGCCGATCTCGTCGCGCGGACGATGGACCTCCTCCGAGCGATGCGCGCCACGCTCGCGAACGACCGGATTCCGCCGCCGCTCGAAGACAACCCGAAATGCCCGCGCTGCTCGCTCGTGTCGATCTGTCTCCCCGAGGAGGTGAACTTCCTTCGGAGGGGCGCGGAGAAAGTGAGGCCGATCGCGGTGGTTAACGACGGGACGGAACCGCTGATCGTGCAGGAGCCGGGGAGCGTGGTGCGTCTCTGCGGATCGCGCCTCCGTGTGATGCGCGAGGGAAAGGAGGAGGGGAGCGTTCCTCTGGTGCGCGTCTCGCAGCTCGTGCTCGTCGGCGCAGCGCAGGCGTCCCCCTCGGTGTTTCGCGAGTGCCTCCGGCGCGGAATCCTGATCGCGCACATGAGCGGGACGGGATGGCTGCACGGAATCACTCGTGGTGCGACGCACAAGAACGTGGAGCTCCGGATCGAGCAGTTCGCGGCGGCGCGGGATGCCGGGCGTCGCGTGGATGTCGCGCGCGAGATCGTGGCGGCGAAGATCGACAACTCCCGCGTGATGCTGCGGCGTAATGGAAGCGTCGACGAGAGGGATCTCGAGATTCTCAAGGGATTCGCTGCGGCCGCCGCCCGTTCGAACGATCTCGAAGAGCTCCTCGGTATCGAAGGCTCCGCGGCTCGGATCTATTACGCGGGATTCGCGTCGATGTTGAAAGCGCGGGACGGCCTCGGAGGGTTCGAGCTCGACGGCCGCAACCGCCGTCCGCCGAAGGATCGGGTGAACGCCCTCCTCTCGTTCGCGTATTCACTCCTGACGAAGGATTGGGTCACCACGCTCGAGACGATCGGATTCGATCCCATGATGGGCTTCTATCACACGCCGAAGTACGGGAAGCCGGCGCTCGCGCTCGACCTGATGGAGCCGTTCCGGCCCGTGGTCGCCGACAGCACCGTGATCGGGGTGATCAACAACGGAGAGATCGCGCCTTCGGACTTCTACGAAGTCGAAGGGGGAATGCTGCTGAAGACCGCCGCACGCAGACGGATGCTGGAGGCGTACGAGCGGAGAATGGCGATCGAGGTGACGCATCCGCTCTTCGGCTACCGCTGTGCGTACCGGCGGCTCTTCATGATCGAGGCTAGGCTGGTGGCGCGGTGGCTGATGGGGGAGATCGAGCGGTACGTTCCCTACCGGATCCGGTGAGGCGCCGATGCAGCTGCGCTGTTATCTGGTGACGTACGACATTTCCTCGCCGAAGCGATGGCGGCGCATCTTCCGCGAGATGCAGGGGTTCGGCGAGCACGTGCAGCTGAGCGTGTTCCGCTGCGATCTGACGGCGGAGCAGCATGCGGTGCTGCGCAGCCGGATCGACGATCTGATTCATCATCACGAGGACCAGGTGCTGATCATCGATCTGGGGAAGAGCAGTCCCGCGGTGGTGGGCGGCATCGAGGTCCTCGGCAGGCCTCGCAACTTCGAGCTTCCCGGCCCGAAGATCTTCTGAGAGAATGGAGCGAATGATGGACTGGCCGTGCGCGTCCCCCGGCTTCGCGTGTGCGAGCGGTCCGGTGCCGGAGATGATGGCGGGCACCGCTCGCGGCGGAATGGCGGGGCTCTTTGACAATCGAAGAGAGTTGCCCATTGAAATCCGGTCGCATGGCCGGCCACCGCTCGCAAACGACCTCCCATCGAATTGGAAAAACGAGAGTTGCACACGGACCCCTTCCGCTTCCGAAAGGGAGCGGCCCCATTGAAGCGAGGTGGCTAAATTCGACAGTAGTTTAAGGGCTGCTGTCCTTCCGCTTCCGAAAGGGAGCGGCCCCATTGAAGCGATAGCTGGGGAAAGTGCAAGGCCGGAATGGTGACTCGCCTTCCGCTTCCGAAAGGGAGCGGCCCCATTGAAGCTTCCGCTTCGCGGCGATCGCATCCCACGAAGCGAGCCTTCCGCTTCCGAAAGGGAGCGGCCCCATTGAAGCGCCAGGCATTCATGACGATCGGTCAAATCGAAGCCGAACCTTCCGCTTCCGAAAGGGAGCGGCCCCATTGAAGCATGGCACGAGGAGTATTGAAGAAGGTAGAGCCGGTCGCCTTCCGCTTCCGAAAGGGAGCGGCCCCATTGAAGCCACGCCCGAGATGTCTTCCATCCTGTCCTTCAACCGGCCTTCCGCTTCCGAAAGGGAGCGGCCCCATTGAAGCTGCGGGGTGTGAGCAAGCGTCACCGGCTCCCAGCACATCCTTCCGCTTCCGAAAGGGAGCGGCCCCATTGAAGCGCGGCATCCGTCACAAGGTCCGTCGCGAGATTCGTGGCATCCTTCCGCTTCCGAAAGGGAGCGGCCCCATTGAAGCGTCATTCCGGTATACTGCGATGCGATTTCGCCGTCGGACCTTCCGCTTCCGAAAGGGAGCGGCCCCATTGAAGCGAGGGGCTGGCCGAGACTCGTCGAACACTTCCAGACTCTTGCCTTCCGCTTCCGAAAGGGAGCGGCCCCATTGAAGCCGCCGCACCTGTACTCCGTCTCATTCGGGAGCAACCCCTTCCGCTTCCGAAAGGGAGCGGCCCCATTGAAGCGCGAAGATCTTCCCCGAGGGGATGCGACTCACGAAGCCCTTCCGCTTCCGAAAGGGAGCGGCCCCATTGAAGCCCGCATTCCCGAGTTGCTCCCGAGTTGCTTCCCGCACCTTCCGCTTCCGAAAGGGAGCGGCCCCATTGAAGCGGAAATTCTGCCGATTCTTCGTGGCAGATAGTTAAAGCCTTCCGCTTCCGAAAGGGAGCGGCCCCATTGAAGCCCACACCTCTTGCCCGAGCGAGCATGATGAAATTCGCGCTGCCTTCCGCTTCCGAAAGGGAGCGGCCCCATTGAAGCTACGGCACAGGTGCGTCCAGACATAGGACTGTCCGGCCGCCTTCCGCTTCCGAAAGGGAGCGGCCCCATTGAAGCGTCGACGGTAAGCAGAGATTGTCGATCAGCATCGGCGACCTTCCGCTTCCGAAAGGGAGCGGCCCCATTGAAGCGTGCATGCTGCTCCGCGTCTGCGCTGTCGTCGATGCCACCTTCCGCTTCCGAAAGGGAGCGGCCCCATTGAAGCACTAGCGCCCGCGGACAGACTCGCGATCGCAGCGACCTTCCGCTTCCGAAAGGGAGCGGCCCCATTGAAGCTCGACGTCGGCTGCACGATCGCAGATCGATGCTGGCCCTTCCGCTTCCGAAAGGGAGCGGCCCCATTGAAGCGCGCAGTCTTTCGGTCGCAGCGCTTACCGTACGCGCGGAGCCTTCCGCTTCCGAAAGGGAGCGGCCCCATTGAAGCACAGCAGCTGTTTGCTGACCGATAGTTCGTCAGCGACCTTCCGCTTCCGAAAGGGAGCGGCCCCATTGAAGCATCGCACTTTTCCTGACCTTCGAGCAGTCTGACCCGAGCCTTCCGCTTCCGAAAGGGAGCGGCCCCATTGAAGCTCCGACGCTGAAGCCCCGATCGACGCCGGCGCAGCGGGGCCTTCCGCTTCCGAAAGGGAGCGGCCCCATTGAAGCGCCGCTCTGGCGAGGCGCTGCACGCAGTGCGCGGAGCATCCTTCCGCTTCCGAAAGGGAGCGGCCCCATTGAAGCCGCATGTTCCCGTCGCTCCCTTCCGCCCGATCGGGCATCCTTCCGCTTCCGAAAGGGAGCGGCCCCATTGAAGCCCCATGTCGACGTTCGTCATCATGTCTGGTACAACGTCGTCCTTCCGCTTCCGAAAGGGAGCGGCCCCATTGAAGCATGAGCGTCAGGAGCGTCGATGCGCGAGCTGCGTCGCCGCCTTCCGCTTCCGAAAGGGAGCGGCCCCATTGAAGCCGATCGACGTCAATGCTTCGAGCTCGTCCGATCTCGGCCCTTCCGCTTCCGAAAGGGAGCGGCCCCATTGAAGCTCGTAGTTGCCCTTCCCGGCTGTTCGCGGGTCGTCCATTCCTTCCGCTTCCGAAAGGGAGCGGCCCCATTGAAGCGTCGATTCAAGCCAAAAGAGTAAGGTCAGTAGCACGTATCCTTCCGCTTCCGAAAGGGAGCGGCCCCATTGAAGCTGCCCGTACCGGGTCGACTCCATGAGGTTCTGCTCGTTCCTTCCGCTTCCGAAAGGGAGCGGCCCCATTGAAGCTCCCACGATGCGACGCACGGCACAGCGCGATACATCCTTCCGCTTCCGAAAGGGAGCGGCCCCATTGAAGCGGTTGCACCATGGTTTGGGACGTGCCCCGCGGATCGTAACCTTCCGCTTCCGAAAGGGAGCGGCCCCATTGAAGCGGGCAGCCATTCTCTGAGGTGCCAGCTTGCGACGTCTACCTTCCGCTTCCGAAAGGGAGCGGCCCCATTGAAGCCCTGAACAGGCATGGGAAGCGCTCCGTTGCGTCGGAGCGGCCTTCCGCTTCCGAAAGGGAGCGGCCCCATTGAAGCTTCAGGGTCGAAGACGAGAATCACGGCGCAGAGGCCTTCCGCTTCCGAAAGGGAGCGGCCCCATTGAAGCCCGACAACCTTCTCCGCCAGTGACGCAACGTGACGCCCTTCCGCTTCCGAAAGGGAGCGGCCCCATTGAAGCTGCTGCGTGAGCATCGCTGAGAGGAGAGGCCATACCGAACCTTCCGCTTCCGAAAGGGAGCGGCCCCATTGAAGCGCGTGTATGGGCGTCCGATCGAGCCCGTATAAACGCCCTTCCGCTTCCGAAAGGGAGCGGCCCCATTGAAGCGTGACGTCGACCTGGTTGCTGACCTGTAGCGCAACCCTTCCGCTTCCGAAAGGGAGCGGCCCCATTGAAGCTCTGCCAGCATCGGAGACGTCATCGTGCCGGTGTCGCCGCCTTCCGCTTCCGAAAGGGAGCGGCCCCATTGAAGCGAGTGCTGTACGCGATCAGGGTGGCGAGACAGAGCTTCGCCTTCCGCTTCCGAAAGGGAGCGGCCCCATTGAAGCGGAGACGTGCCCGCGATGCGATGGGGCCGGAACCGTGCCAGCCTTCCGCTTCCGAAAGGGAGCGGCCCCATTGAAGCCCAGCCGGTCCAGCCACCCTCGCAGACCGGTCGCAGCCTTCCGCTTCCGAAAGGGAGCGGCCCCATTGAAGCGTGTTGCTGCTACCGCATCCCAGTCCTGATCTCGATGCCTCCTTCCGCTTCCGAAAGGGAGCGGCCCCATTGAAGCAATCAGACACTCCGCCCACAGACTATCCGCGAACGTGACCTTCCGCTTCCGAAAGGGAGCGGCCCCATTGAAGCACGAGCGACATGGCGCAGATCTCGATGGCGTCCCGACGCCCTTCCGCTTCCGAAAGGGAGCGGCCCCATTGAAGCTGCGTGAGCGGCGAGAGCGGCCTCCGTCCTGAAGGGCTCCTTCCGCTTCCGAAAGGGAGCGGCCCCATTGAAGCGTTCGGATAGATGCGACGGTAGCTCGATGGCTGGTCCCCTTCCGCTTCCGAAAGGGAGCGGCCCCATTGAAGCCGATCGGACGGCGACCGACTGTTCTACATCGGCGGAACCTTCCGCTTCCGAAAGGGAGCGGCCCCATTGAAGCAGCCCCGGTGCCATGTTCCGGAACTCGATCTCGCCGATCCTTCCGCTTCCGAAAGGGAGCGGCCCCATTGAAGCGCGATCGAACCGCCGAACGGCGAGCGCATCCTCTCGACCTTCCTTCCGCTTCCGAAAGGGAGCGGCCCCATTGAAGCGCGATCTCGGCTCGCATCCTCGATCGGGAGTTCCTCGACCCTTCCGCTTCCGAAAGGGAGCGGCCCCATTGAAGCATCGAATCCGGTCTTCTGCGCCTCGATCCCGGACTCGACCTTCCGCTTCCGAAAGGGAGCGGCCCCATTGAAGCTTGCAGCGTCGGGATGAGCCGGGAGATCTGCAGGGCCACCTTCCGCTTCCGAAAGGGAGCGGCCCCATTGAAGCTGCGCGCGGGGGGGAATGCGGGACTTCCCGCGCCTGGCGCCCCTTCCGCTTCCGAAAGGGAGCGGCCCCATTGAAGCGCCACGCCCTGGCGCGCTCAAGCGAAGCTGATCGAGCGCCTTCCGCTTCCGAAAGGGAGCGGCCCCATTGAAGCCGCGACACGGCATGAGGTCGAGGCCCATCACTTGGACACCTTCCGCTTCCGAAAGGGAGCGGCCCCATTGAAGCCGGAGTTCCGGTTCGGCTTCGTCGGCAAGAATCAACCCTTCCGCTTCCGAAAGGGAGCGGCCCCATTGAAGCATCGGCGCGGAGTGGGAGTTTGCCCATGAGTGCCCCCCTTCCGCTTCCGAAAGGGAGCGGCCCCATTGAAGCGTTACCGCTCTCCATTGCATCCATGAGCAGTTCATCGGAGCCTTCCGCTTCCGAAAGGGAGCGGCCCCATTGAAGCGAAGACCTTCTGTCGAAGGAAGTCAGCCGTCAGGAACCTTCCGCTTCCGAAAGGGAGCGGCCCCATTGAAGCAGTACCCCTGCGTTCTTGAGTTTCTCGACTGTCCCCTCCTTCCGCTTCCGAAAGGGAGCGGCCCCATTGAAGCGATCCCCATGATTGCTTCGAGATCGTTGATCTGGCGCTCCTTCCGCTTCCGAAAGGGAGCGGCCCCATTGAAGCCATTCAGCACCGCCAACGTTCGTCGAGAACGAATCGACGCCCTTCCGCTTCCGAAAGGGAGCGGCCCCATTGAAGCCACCCGAAGCTGAAGCGCTGGCATTTTGCCTCCCCGCCCTTCCGCTTCCGAAAGGGAGCGGCCCCATTGAAGCGTTGTGTGAGAACCCGTAGAACCGCGCCACCGCGGCGAACCTTCCGCTTCCGAAAGGGAGCGGCCCCATTGAAGCTCGCACTGGTAGGTCATCAGGCAAAACGCCTCGCCGTGCCCTTCCGCTTCCGAAAGGGAGCGGCCCCATTGAAGCTTCGTGTGGCGCGACGACCTCGAGGACCTCGTCGACCCTTCCGCTTCCGAAAGGGAGCGGCCCCATTGAAGCGGGTTGCCGATCGCGATGATCCTGTTGTTCCGCTCCGAGACCTTCCGCTTCCGAAAGGGAGCGGCCCCATTGAAGCAGGGTCTCATGCAACAGCTGCAGCAAATATGGAAGAGCCCTTCCGCTTCCGAAAGGGAGCGGCCCCATTGAAGCCTTGGCCGGCGAGGCGAACGACGCCGAGTTGGAAGAACCTTCCGCTTCCGAAAGGGAGCGGCCCCATTGAAGCGCAGCTTTTCCTTCCCGCCTCCGAGCGAGAGTTGAACCTTCCGCTTCCGAAAGGGAGCGGCCCCATTGAAGCCATTTACGGCGAGGCGATCGACGCCGAGTTGCAAACCTTCCGCTTCCGAAAGGGAGCGGCCCCATTGAAGCCAGGATCACCACGGTGCGACTGTGTTGGTTAATTGCTCGGCCTTCCGCTTCCGAAAGGGAGCGGCCCCATCGAAGCGAGATCACCGGCGCTGATGCGGCGCGCCAGGACTTGAACCTTCCGCTTCCGAAAGGGAGCGGCCCCATTGAAGCCGAGAGGGAGTTGCCGCCGATTCAGCGCGCGGCTGCCTTCCGCTTCCGAAAGGGAGCGGCCCCATTGAAGCTTGCCATCGAGGTTAACGCTACCTTTTTGAACCTTCCGCTTCCGAAAGGGAGCGGCCCCATTGAAGCTCGACAGTGCGCGCCGAACGTGGCGCCGACGCCCGCGCCCCTTCCGCTTCCGAAAGGGAGCGGCCCCATTGAAGCATTCGCTGGAGTAGACCCTGCTCCTGATTCCAGATGCCCTTCCGCTTCCGAAAGGGAGCGGCCCCATTGAAGCGCGGCAACGCTGATGCAACGTCATCCGGCGCTCTCCGCATCCTGAGGGCCGTCTGGGCGAATGATCCAGCCCTGGACTTTCCAGCCGCATCGGACCGATACTCTGAATGCACCCCTCGTCATCTGGATGCCAGGACGCGGCGCTCGACGGAACGAGGCGCGAGTGCAGGCGTCTTCTGTAACTCGCTCATTCGCCTCTCCCGACCTTACTGAACACCAACACGCCGTTCCGCTCTCGCCGTTCGATCCCGCGCCAGTCGCTCGGTGTCTTCGTGCCTGCCCGGTAGATCGGCCGTGGAAGGTCCAGGGCCAGACCTGAAAATGAAAAGATCCGGCACGACGGATGGAAGAGCGGAGGGACGCAGCGGGTCGAGGTGAGGGGAGTTCCGGCGAACCGAATTCCAGGCTGCAGGCGGGAGATGGTCCGCGGGTCGGGATGGTCGATGCTCGGGATATCCCGCTCGGGTCGAAACTGCGCCATCCCCGTCGCAAAAACATCCGCTCCGGTCCGGAATGGTTCGATCATGCAGACGAAACGCGTTTTACTTCACGTCGAGGATGGCCCGCGTGAGGCGATCGACGTCGGAGACGTCTTCTACATCGAAGCCCGGGAAGGGGACACGCTCGTGCGGCTGAGGCGCAGCAGGCCGAAGATCGATCGGAGGCGGTTCGACGTGGCTCTTCCAGTCTTCGTGGCGGCCGGACTGCTGCGGGTACATCGTGAATACGCCATGAATCCCGATCGAATCCGCTACGTTCGGCGTCGCAAGTGCGGCTGAGGCGCAGCAGGCCGAAGATCGATCGGAGGCGGTTCGACGTGGCTCTTCCAGTCTTCGTGGCGGCCGGACTGCTGCGGGTACATCGTGAATACGCCGTGAATCCCGATCGAATCCGCTACGTTCGGCGTCGCGAGGGAAGCCGCGAGTGGGAGATGGTCCTCGACCCGCCGGTCAACGCGGTGATCCCGGTGAGCCGTCAGGACTACCCGAAGATCATCCGGCTGTTCGAAGGCGGGTGAGCGGCGAGGGGCCGTGCCGAGCTCCAGAAGGATGCGTGGAACGAAGGGTGCGGCGATCGTCTGGATCGTCTTGAAGAGCAAGATGAAATGTCGTTCGTCCGCGCACCCCCGGGTTCCGGCGCGGAGCGCCTTCACCCGTGGCTGTTGTCTGTCGTCCCTGCGGCACTGGGGACGGCGCGATCGGGAGTGAGTTTTGAGCGTGGGCGGAGGGGCACTTGGAGGTCAAGAGTCGGACCTGCATGGGCAGGAGCTCGGGCCGACGATCGTCGAGCGGAGGCATGGGGGATCAGAGGAACCGCGGCGTGAGTGTCGGAGGTGCCCGCACTCACGCCTCGCTCCGTTGGCAGCCGCACCTGGTATCCGGCTGACGAGGGGTGCGGGGGAAAGCATGTCGAAGAAGCGATTCGCTGTCCACCCGTCATCTCGAGGTACACCTGCCGTGGCCCCCGCGGCCTCTTCAGCGACTGAGTCGTTCAATGTGTCCTTCGAGTACGATCTTTCCACTCGACATGTACTCGCGCACGTCCTCTTTGCCGCCTTCCCTCAAGTGCCCGATGCCTTCGATGCGGGCCCCGTACAGCTCGTAATACGTTCCGTCCGAGAAGAGGATGAAGACCTGGTTCTGCGCGGCGTGTGTCTCCTCGCGCTCCTTCACCACCACGCCGGTGATCGTCTTTCCGAGAATTTCCAGCATGCCCTGTTTCATGAGTCCTTCCGTGCGACCGTGGCGGGTGTGACCCTCGCTCGTCGCGGCTGAAGATCGGGATCGAGCCCGCGCGCATTCTATATCGGTGCGAGTGGGAGTGGGTGTGGAGCGCGCGGGCGGGGAAGGGGCGTGTCCCGTTCTGGTCGAAACTGCGCGGTTCCCGTCGCAAAAGCATCCGAAGCCCGGGAAGGGGACACGCTCGTGCGGCTGAGGCGCAGCAGGCCGAAGATCGATCGGAGACGGTTCGACGTCGCTCTGCCTGTCTTCGTGGCGGCCGGCCTGGTGTGGGTTCATCGTGAGTACGCCGTGAATCCCGATCGGATCCGCTATGTTCGGCGTCGCGAGGGAAGCCGCGAGTGGGAGTGGGTGGTGCTTCGTG
Organism: uncultured Acidobacteriota bacterium; assembly: GCA_963741955.1. Taxonomy (GTDB): domain Bacteria; phylum Acidobacteriota; class Thermoanaerobaculia; order Gp7-AA8; family Gp7-AA8; genus CAVUKB01. The sequence continues at coordinate 1,096,587 of CAVUKB010000005.1, read as the reverse complement.
GGGACGGGGCTCAAAGGTCCGGACTGCGGATGGTTCGGAGTGTGGCGCGTGAAATCTGAATTCTGAATTCTGAACTCTGCATTCTGCATTCGTCGGAATTTGAATTCGCTCTCGCCATTCGTGGGGATGACGCGAGTGGCTTCGGCTTCGACTTTCGGGGTTGCCCCTCACCCTTCCCTCTCCCCGAATGTCGTTCCTCGGCTGAAGACATGACCCGGACGGGGAGAGGGGGAGGCCCGCGCGAGAGGGAGAGGGTGGTGCTTCGTGGGGACGGGGCTTGAAGTTCCGGACTGGGGATGGTTCGGAGTGTGGCGCGTGAATTCTGAAATCTGAATTCTGCATTCTGCATTCGTCGGAATTTGAATTCGCTCTCGCCATTCGTGGGGACGACGCGAGTGGCTTCGGCGTCGGATCTGACTTTCGGGGTTGCCCCTCACCCTTCCCTCTCCCCGAATGTCGGTCCTCGGCTGAAGACATGACCCCGGACGGGGAGAGGGGAGGCCCGCGCGAGTGGGAGTGGGTGGTGCTCGTGGGGACGGGGCTCAAAGTTCCGGACTGCGGATGGTTCGGAGTGTGGCGCGTGAATTCTGAATTCTGAATTCTGAATTCTGCATTCTGAATTCGTCGGATTGTGAATTCGCTCTCGCCATTCGTGGGGACGACGCGAGTGGCTTCGGCTTCGGCTTCGACTTTCGGGGTTGCCCCTCACCCTTCCCTCTCCCCGAGTGTCGGCCCTCGGCTGAAGACATGACCCCGGACGGGGAGAGGGATGCGGCGCGAGTGGGGATGGGTGGTGGCGTTCTTGAAGCCACGGGAAGCGGTTCATTCGCTTCTTCGATCACTCGCGTTCGGGGAAGACGAGATCCGCAGGTCGGATCGCGCGCAACGGCGCTTTGCGGAAATCGCCCACGTTTCGGGTGACGATCACGTCGACTCCTGCCGCAAGGGCGGCGGCGACCTGCATGGCATCTTCGAAGTCGTTCATTCCGAGATTCAAAGCCGTGCGGAGCGCTGCAGTGCCGGTCGGGGCCACCTCGACGATGCCGATCAGGTCCCGGATGAAGTTCAGAGCTTTCTTTCGGTCAGCAAACGAAGCGAGCAGATAGTACAGATTCGAGATGGTGTGCCACGCGACGACCGCCGATACCGCCCCGTTCTCCACCCTTTCGAGAACTCGGGATGCGGCTTCCGCATGCGGAGCACGGTCGAGGGCGAGATCGAGCAGGACGTCCGTATCAATCAGAATCCGCAAGGTACTTCCTCTTCAGGTACTCCAGGCGAGGATTGCGCCCGGTCCGAGCCCGAAAGCCGCCCCTCCACTTTGCGACGAAATCGCCGTCCGGTGTCGCGAGCCGTTTCAGGCTCTCCTCGATCACGCTCGAAAGCGAAACCCCTCGTCGCCGCGCAGCACGCTTCGCCCGGGGAAGCAACTTTTCATCGACCGTGATCGTCAGCTTCGTTTTCACGATACGTATAATCGTACCAGGCATACGTATATTTCCGTTCGACTCCGCAGTCGCTCCAGTCGCTCCCGTCGCGGGAGATGAGCGGGACGACTGGCGCGTTCGCGCGCCCCTTTCGGGTTCATCGCTTCAGGTGCGAAGCGCTCCGGATCCGTCCGGCGAGCGGCTGGCTGAATTCGCCGAGGTCGTCGTCTCCGATGAATCCGTGTGCATACATCAGCACGAGAGCCCAGTCCATCTTCGAGCGCGAGTGGTCGTCGAGGAGGATGTGGAGAGTATTCGCGATCCCGTCGGCCTTCTCTTTCGCCTCCCAGAACCGATCGGTCGGCGAGCCCTTTCGACTCGAGAGGATCGATGCAATCTCCGCGTCCGCCGTGTCGAGGTAACGCTCGCGCCATTCCGGGACGCGCTTATGGAATACTTTCCAATCCGATTCCAGAGGTTTGTCCATGGTCGAAAATCATACGCCAGCGCGTCGGCGAAGGGCGGGCTGGCTTGCACGATCTTCGGCTTCGACTTTCAGTGTTGCCCCTCACCCTTCCCTCTCCCCGAATGTTGGTCCTCGGCTGAAGACATGACCCCGGACGGGGAGAGGGTGCGTCCCGCCGAGGGGCGCGGTCATCGCGTTGTCGGCTCGGCGAAGGGCGGGCTGGGTTGCACGATCTTCGGCTTCGACTTTCAGGGTTGCCCCTCACCCTTCCCTCTCCCCGAATGTTGGTCCTCGGCTGAAGACATGACCCCGGACGGGGAGAGGGTGCGTCCCGCCGAGGGGCGCGGTCATCGCGTTGTCGGCTCGGCGAAGGGCGGGCTGGGTTGCACGATCTTCGGCTTCGACTTTCGGGGTTGCCCCTCACCCTTCCCTCTCCCCGAATGTCGGTCCTCGGCTGAAGACATGACCCCGGACGGGGAGAGGGTGCGTCCCGCCGAGGGGCGCGGTCATCGCGTTGTCGGCTCGGCGAAGGGCGGGCTGGATTGCACGATCTTCGGCTTCGACTTTGGGGGTTGCCCCTCACCCTTCCCTCTCCCCGAATGTCGGTCCTCGGCTGAAGACGTGACCCCGGACGGGGAGAGGGTGCGTCCCGCCGAGGGGCGCGGTCATCGCGTTGTCGGCTCGGCGAAGGGCGGGCTGGGTTGCACGATCTTCGGCTTCGACTTTCGGGGTTGCCCCTCACCCTTCCCTCTCCCCGAATGTCGGTCCTCGGCTGAAGACATGATCCCGGACGGGGAGAGGGTGCGTCCCGCGGAGGGGCGCGGTCATCGCGTTGTCGGCTCGGCGAAGGGCGTCGAGCAAGGAGAGCTGTGCGAAACCGAGTGCCGGTGTCTTCAAATCGCGCAAATGAGATCGCTCACGAAGCCGCTGCTCGTTCCGGCACCGTGATCGTTCTCATGGAAGACGCCCGGACGGGCTATGGCAAATCGCCCAGGTGAGATCGCCCACGGAGCCGCTCGACCTCCTTCCGCTCCGGGCCGCGGCATCTCCGCATTCTCGCCGCCGTCGCCCTTCCGGTACGGCTCTTGCGATAAGGAGTCTCAGCTGGAGGAACGATGAAACGCGAGAAGAATGCAGAGAAAGAGGAAGGCAACCGGATCGAAGAGCGACGAAGCGGCGGAGACCGTCGCAAACCGCGGAGCGCGACTTCGAGGAAGCGGCACTCGTTCCGCGAGGACCCGAACTCGTTCGGCGAGCGTGACGATCCCTGTTAGCAACAGAAAGTTTCTACCGCGCAGACTCCTGATCGGCAGAGCGCGGCAAGAACCGGTATGATGCGTCCCGGATCGGATGCCGAAGGCGTCCGGTAACGGAGGCGCATCGATGTTGTATCAAATCCTGCTCGATCTCCATTCCTGGAATCGGTGGATCGTCCTCGCGCTCGGGCTGCTCGCAGTGGTCAGCGCATTCGGAGTCTCGCGCCACTCGGAGCCTCGCTCCCTCGCCCGTCGCGCGTCGCTTTTCTTCATGATGAGCGTCGACATCCAGCTGCTCCTCGGCGTGGTCCTCTACGTCGTGACGCCGTGGATCTCCGCGTTCTTCGCGAATCCCGCGGCGGGGATGCAGGACCCGACCACGCGCTTCTGGGCCATCGAGCACGACTTCGGGATGGTCGTCGCGATCATCCTCGTACACATCGGGAACGTGATGATGAAGCGCGGTGGGAGCAGAAAACCGGCGATCATGTTCGCGATCGCGCTGCTGATCATGATTGCGACGATTCCGTGGCCTTTCCTGCCGTACGGCCGGCCACTGCTGAGACTCTGAGCGGCTGGACGCTCAGTTCAGCTTCTTCAACTCGGCATCGAGAAATGCGAGCGCGTTCTGGAGCGCGGTGCGGTGGACGTCCGACTGCGTCGCCTCCAGGTCGTGCTTCACACGCCGTCGCGACATCTCGATGCTGTCGCGCTTCCGCTTGCGCTCCGCTTCGACTGCCTCGGTTTCGGCCGTCGTCATTTCTGCGACGGATCCTTCTTCGATCTGCGCCTCGACCGACTTGCTTTCCCATCCCCGGGCCATGGCTCACCTCCGATTTCTATTCTGCACCGATAGGAGCGGAGATGCACGTCGAAGCGGGCAGAACGTTCGTGATGCGGCTCACGATCGCGGAGGCGTGTCGTTCGTCGCGCGGCGGGTGTCGAATCGCGTTCGCGTCCAGTCGCGGATACGGAGAAAGACGACCGACGGGCTCGGTCTGCCCGGTGGCACGACGTAGTCCGTATCTTCTTCGCCGAGCAGGATTTCGCGCGTTCGCCGCGATCCGAGATTCGCGATCGGAGCGAGCCTTTCCCAGCGGCGCTCGACGAAGCCGAGCGGGAGCCGGTGACGCGGCCGGATCACCACGACCCGATCACGGAACGGATTAGAGATGACGTGATCGTAATCTTCGCGATTGCGAAACAGCCCACCCTCGCTCTCCCCCTTCGACGCGAGAACGATCACCGCGTCGCAGCCGAGGTCGAAGAGGCTTTCGTAAGGAAGATTGTCGGAGAAGCCGCCGTCGCCATAGCGTTCCCCCTCCAGACGCGGCGCGTGTGTGAAGAACGGGGGAAGGTAGTTGCTCGCGATCAGCAGCCGCAACGGATCGGCCGACTCACGGACGTCGAAGATCATCGAGGTTCGATCGCGGAGGCGGGTGAGTGCGACGTAAAGTGGGAGAGTGGTCGTGGCGCGGATCCGCTCGTTCCCGACATAGCGCTCGAACGCACGCTCATGAAGCCGGGACCAGATGAACGGTGAGTGCTCGCGCAGGAGGTTCCGCAGATCGAGGTACGGCATCCGCCAGAAGAAGCGCCAGTAGGCCCGGAGACGCTGCACGTTCCCGACCGCGACTGCCGCCGCGTTCCACGCCCCTCCGGACACGCCGAGACAGACGCTCGGCTGGATGCCGAGCTCATGAAGCGCCTCCATCACTCCGACCTGAAAGATGCAGCGGGAGGATCCACCGGAGAAAAGGATCCCGAGCCTGGTCGCGGAGCGGAGCCGTTGGAGAGGGGTCACGCCTTGAATACGAGTTTCGTGCCTGGTGGGTTTCGGGGGGGGCGAGAACGCGATCGTGGCGAGGGCCGCGGACGTCGTTCAGGCGTCGCTCGCGGCGGGACGCCGCTCGCCATCGCGCGAGACGCGCGACCCACATCGCGCGAGACGCGCGACCCACGGCGCGCGACCCACATTGCGCGACCCACGGCGCGCGACCCACATCGCGCCGCGCTCCCCCCATTCCTCCGCATTGCGTTAGGATGGCGGGGAACGTTCTCCCGCGTTCGACGAAGGGAGCTTGCATGAAAAAGAGCATCCGGTTTCGTCTCAACGGCCGTCCCGTCACACTGAACACCGACGACGAGCGCCGCCTGCTGTGGGTTCTTCGTACCGACCTCGACCTGACCGGCACGAAGTACGGCTGTGGAGAAGGGATCTGCGGATCCTGCACCGTGGTCGTCGATGGCGAGGCGGTCCGTTCCTGCCAGACCTCGCTCGCCGAGGTCGCGGGGAAGGAAGTCACGACCATCGAGGGGCTCGCGAAAGGCGAACGGCTCCATCCGATCCAGGAGGCGTTCGTCGAGCACGGCGGATTCCAGTGCGGTTACTGCACGTCGGGGATGATCATGAATGCGTACGCCCTGCTGCGTGAGAAGCCGCATCCCTCGCGCGCAGAGATCGTCGACGGGATGAACGACAACCTCTGCCGGTGCGGTGCGCACCAGCGGATCATCGCCGCGATCGAAGCGGTCGCGGGAACGAAAGGAGAACGGTCATGAGCGACGCTGGTGGAATGGACCGTCGCACGTTCTTCAGGCTCGTCGGCGGAGGCGTGGTCGTCTGTATCGCGCTCGGTCCCACGGATCTCTTCTCACAGGACCGCCGCCGCATCTACCCGGAAGACCTCAACGCGTATCTGAGGATCGGTGAGGACGGACGGGTGACGATCTTCACCGGGAAGATCGAGATGGGACAGGGGGTGATGACCTCGCAGGCGCAGATGGCCGCCGAGGAGCTCGGAGTGGCGCTCGCCTCGATCGACATGGTGATGGGAGATACGGATACGTGCCCCTGGGACATGGGGACGTTCGGCTCGCTCACCACTCGCATGTTCGGTCCCGCGCTCCGCGCCGGCGCGGCGGAGGGGCGTGAAGCGATGCTCGAGCTCGGAGCGAAGAAGCTCGGAGTCCCGAAGGCGAACGTGACTGCGAAGGACGGTGTCGTCTCGGTGGTGGGGAGTCCGTCCAGGAAGGTCACTTACGGCGAGCTGGCGAAGGGAAAGAAGATCGCGCGCCTGGTCGACGAGAAAGCGGTGCTGCGGAAGGTCTCGGAATTCCAGATCATGGGACAGTCGCCGACGCGTCTCGATGCCCGCGAGAAAGTCACCGGCGCCGCGAAGTACGCCGGCGACATCCGCGTCCCGGGAATGCTCTACGCGCGAATCCTCCGTCCGCCCGCGCACGGCGCGACTCTGAAGAGCGCCGACACGACCGCCGCGGGAAAGATCGCCGGTGTCACCCTGGTGAACCAGGACGGACTGATCGCGGTCCTCGCCGCCGACCCGGAAGCTGCGGATGCGGCGCTCGGGAAGATCGATGCGAAATGGGACGTCCCGAAATCGGATCTCGACGGCGAGACGATCTTCGAACATCTGGTGAAAGCTGCTCCCGCGCCGGAAGTGAAGGAGAAGCGAGGCGACCCGGTCGCGGCGCGCACCGCGGGAGGAAAGCTCTTCGAGTCGACATTCCGTACCGCGTACCACGCACACGCGCCGATGGAACCGCACACCGCGATCGCGGAGATGAAGGACGGAAAGATGACCGTCTGGGCGGGAACCCAGACGCCGTTCCCGACGCGGGACCGGATCGCGAAGGAGCTCGGTCTGGCGAAGGAGAAGGTTCGCGTGATCACGCCCTACGTCGGTGGCGGATTCGGCGGGAAGAGCGCGAGCGGGCAGGCGATCGAAGCGGCGAAGCTGGCGAAGATCAGCGGGAAGCCGGTCCAGGTCCGCTGGTCCCGCGAAGAGGAGTTCTTTTACGACACCTTTGATCCGGCCTCGGTGATCAGGATCGTCTCCGCCGTCGATCCCGCCGGGAAGATCACTCTGTGGGACTACGGTGTCTATGCGGCCGGAAGCCGCGGGACGGATCTCTTCTACGACGTTCCCAATGCCAGCATCCGCGCATACGGCGGCTGGATGGGGAACGAGAGCCTCCATCCGTTCGCGGTCGGGGCGTGGCGCGCTCCCGGCGCGAATGCGAACGTCTTCGCCGCCGAGTCGCAGATCGACATGATGGCGGCTGCAGCGGGAATCGATCCGCTTGAGTTCCGTCTGCGCAATACCACCGACCCGCGGATGCGCAAGGTTCTGCAGACCGCGGCGGACGCGTTCGGCTGGAAGCCGGGAGCGGGGCCGACCGGAAAGGGGCGGGGACTCGCGTGCGGCATCGACGCCGGAAGCTATGTCGCTCTGATGGCCGACGTCGACGTCGATCCGTCGAAGGGAACCATTCGGGTGAAGCGGATCCTCGCGGCACAGGACATGGGCATCGTCGTCAACCCGGTCGGCGCGAAGATGCAGATGGAAGGCTGCATGACCATGGGCCTCGGCTACCCCCTCACGGAGGAACTGCGATTCCATGGAGGGGAGATCCTCGACCAGAACTTCGGGACGTACGAGCTTCCGCGCTTCTCCACTCTGCCGAAGATCGAGACGGTTCTGGTGAAGAACGACGACGTCGCTCCGCAGGGTGGTGGCGAGCCGGCAATCGTCCCGATGGGCGCGGTGATCGCGAACGGCGTGTTCGATGCGACCGGTGCGCGCCTCTACCGGCTTCCGATGACGCCGGAGCGGGTTCTCGCTGCGCTGAAGGAGCTTCAGGCGAGACGCGTCGCCGGCGGATGAGCGGGGGAGAAGACGAATTCAGAATGCAGAATGCAGAATTCAGAATTCAGAAGACGAGACAAAAAGGCCCCGGACTCCGGGGCCTTTGTTCTTGATCACGAGAGAACGGGGAAGATCTAGGAGCGCGCAGTCATAGCGTGCGTTCGTTGTTTCAAAGGGACTGCTCCGCAGTCAGGGTGAACCGAGGCCTGCATCCCTCCATGGCCGCTGCTCGATATTCACGAAATTCAGAGGTACCGCCCCCTTTCGGGGGCTCACACCTGAATTCCGGGGACTTCCGAACCCCCGCCTGACGGCGGGGGCTAAACAAGGTGCCGCCCTTCGGGCTGACGGCGGGGGCTAAACAAGGTGGCGCCCTTCGGGCTGACGGCGGGGGCTAAACCCGCATTTCTCACACCATCTCTGCTGCGGAGATGGATAGCGGCCTGTCTGCTGCGTTGCGCCCGGCTTCGGCTCCTCGACATAGTCACCACTATGCCTTCGTTGCCGAAGCCGGGCGCGCCTTGCATCCAAGCCACTCTCCGCCTCCTCGCGACGAGACGGTGTGAGAAATGCGGGTTAACAAGGTGCCGCCCTTCGGGCTGTCGCAAGCCTGTGATGCGGAGGACCTGGACCTCTCGATTCTGCACTCTGCTGAGGTACCGCCCCCTTTCGGGGGCTCACACCTGAATTCCGGGGACTTCCGAACCCCCGCCTGACGGCGGGGGCTAAACAAAGGTGCCGCCCTTCGGGCTATCCCAAGCCTGTGATGCGGAGGACCTGGACCTCTCGATTCTGCACTCTGCTGAGGTACCGCCCCCTTTCGGGGGCTCACACCTGAATTCCGGGGACTTCCGAACCCCCGCCTGACGGCGGGGGCTAAACCCGCATTTCTCACACCATCTCTGCTGCGGAGACGGATAGCGGCCTGTCTGCAGCGTTGCGCCCGGCTTCGGCTCCTCGACATAGTCACCACTATGCCTTCGTTGCCGAAGCCGGGCGCGCCTTGCATCCAAGCCACTCTCCGCCTCCTCGCGACGAGACGGTGTGAGAAATGCGGGTTAACAAGGTGCCGCCCTTCGGGCTGACGCAAGCCTGTGATGCGGAGGACCTGGACCTCTCGATTCTGCACTCTGCACTCTGCATTCTGAATTCGTCTTCTGAACATGGTGCACCCGGGATCGCCCCGGGTGCACCATGCGCGAGCTTTACTCCGGCGTCCACACCGGAACGCGTCCCGGGGTCCACGGCGCGCCGGCCTTTTCCATTGCGTCCTGCACGTTCTTCAGATCGACGTCGACGATTGTGCGGAGGTCATTGAGCACTGGAGCGAACTCCTTCGCCGCCGCGTTGTAAGCATCGATCTGTGTCTGTGTCGGCGCGGACGTGGTGTTCCACTGTCCTTCGACCACGCCCTGTACGAGCTCGCGGATGGAGGGAGGGACAGGCTCGTTGTACTTCCCGACCACACGGTCGCCGAGGAGTTTCTCACTGATGTCGGCGAGACGGTTGTGGAGGGAGACGAGGGTTGCCGCGAGCTTCGGGTCGGCCTGCGGCGTGTCGAGGAGTGCCTTCTGGAGGAGATCGATCTGACTCGACGTCTCCCGTACGTTTCGAGCGGCGCCGAGCACCGCTCGCTGGAGGCGTGCGACCTTGCGCTCGAATGCGAGTGAGGCAGAGGTCTCCTCGGGGGTCAGCTTCACGAGGCCGAGCGGTTTCGCGTTCACGGTCTGCGGATCACCGAGCGGGGTGAACTGACCATCGGCGAGCTTCGAGAGAGTCACCGTGTAGGTTCCCGGAGCGACCATCGGTCCTTCGGGACCCTGGCTGAACGGATCCTCTTCGCGTTTCGCTCCGCTGGGCTCGACCGGATTCGCGGCCGGGTAACGGAGATCCCATGCGACGCGATGGAAGCCTGCGCTCACCGGCCCGGTGATGCGGCGCACGACGTTCCCCCCTTCGTCTTTGACGGTGAGAACGATCGCGGGCTTCTGTTCGCGGTCTTCGAGCCGCAGCTCTTCCCAGGTCGGGTAGTAGACGTCCTTCTTCTCCTTCTCGAGCTTCATCTCCGACTTCTGGCGAGCTTCCTTCCGGCTCTCGAGGGAGTCTTTCAGGTAGTACGTGAGAATCGCGCCGAAGGGAGGATTCTCGCCGGCGTAGTAGGAGTCGCCCTGGAAGCTCTTTCCCTTCAATCCGAGTGGAGTGGATGGCATGAACATCCACGCCGTCTTCGTAGTGGAGAAGAGGACCGCATCCTTCTGCAGCAGCTCGGGAGAGGTGGTGCGGAGCGGCGTGATGTCGTCGAGGACGTAGAAGCCGCGGCCGTACGTCGCGGCGACGAGATCGTTCTCCCGCGGCTGGATGGCGAGATCGCGCACCGCGATGGTCGGGATGCCGCCCTTCAGCTGGATCCACTTCGCGCCGCCGTCACGCGAGAAGAACGCGCCGTACTCGGTGCCGAGGAAGAGAAGGTTCGCGTCTTTGGGATCTTCCACGATCGTCCATGCAGGGCCGTTCGTCGGGAGATCGCCATTGATGTTCTTCCACGTCCTGCCGCGATCGGTACTCTCGAGGACGTACGGTTTGAAGTCCCCCATCTTGTGATTCTCGAAGATGGCGTAGACGGTGTTCGCGTCGTGCTGTGAGGTCTCGAGATCGGCGACGTACGCGTACTGTGGAATCCCGGGGACGTTGTCGATCTTCGTCCAGTGCTGACCACCGTCGGCCGTGACCTGAATCAGTCCGTCATCGGTTCCGGCGTAGATCAGTCCTTCCTGCAGCGGCGACTCGCTGAGCGAGACGATGTTTCCGTAGAACGAGGTCGATGCATTCTTGGCGACGGTGTCGACGCCCCAGACGCGTCCCATCACTTTCAGCTTGTTGCGATCGAGTCCGCGGGTGAGGTCGGGGCTGATCGCGGTCCACGAGTTGCCGCGATCGTCGGAGCGGAAGATCTTCTGTGAGGCGAAGTAGAGCCGGGTATGGGAGTGCGGGCTGATGATCAGCGGCGAGTCCCAGTTGAAGCGGAGGGGAGCTTCGCCCGGTGCGGCGACGGGGCGGATGTCGACTGCCTCGCCGCTGCGGCGATCGTAGCGAACCAGTCCTCCGTACTGATATTCGGAGTAGACGGTGTTCGGGTCTTCGGGATCGGCACGCGGCTGGAAGCCGTCGCCGCCGACGGTGATGTACCAGTCGGAGTTGACGATGCCACTAGCGCTCGAAGTGCGGGTCGGGCCGCCGATGGTGTTGTTGTCCTGCGTCCCGCCGTAGACGTGGTAGAAGGGCACGTCGTTGTCGAGCGAGAGGCGGTAGAACTGCGCGAGCGGGAGGTTCGACTTGAACTCCCACGTCTTGCCGCGGTCGAAGCTCTCGTACACGCCGCCGTCGCATCCGTCCACCAGATGGCTGGTGTTCGACGGCTCGATCCAGAGCGCGTGGTTGTCGACGTGCTTCCACGTCTCGCCGAGTCGCTGGAACGTCTTCCCGCCATCTTCGGAGACGTGCAGCCACGTGTCCATCGAGTAGATCCGGTTCGCGTCGTGCGGATCGACCACGATCTCCTGGTAGTACTGCGGACTGGAGGAGACGTAATCGCTCATCTTTTCCCAGCTCGCGCCGCCGTTCGTGGAGCGGAAGAAGCCGCTCTTGTCGTCGGCTGCTTCGACGATGGCGTACAGCTTGTCCGGATCGGAAGGAGCAATGGCGAGACCGATCCGTCCGAGATCCGTCTTCGGGAGGCCTTTGTCGATCTTCTCCCAGCTGGCGCCGCCGTCGCGCGAGCGGTAGATCGCCGATTCCGGGCCGCCGTCGATGAGCGTCCAGACGTGTCGCCGGCGCTGGTAGGCGGCGGCATACATCACGTCGGGGTTGCGGGGATCGAATACGAGGTCCGTGACGCCCGTGTCGGCGCTGACGTCGAGCATCTTCTTCCACGTCTTGCCGCCGTCGGCCGTCTCGTACAGACCGCGGTCGCCGCCGGAGTTCCAGAGCGGACCCTGTGCGGCGACCCACACCACGTTCGAGTCGCGCGGGTCGATCACGATCTTCGAGATGTGCTCGGATTTGTCGAGACCGGAGAGCTTCCAGCTCGCGCCGCCGTCGGTCGATTTGTACAAGCCGTCGCCCCAGGAGACGCTGCGCTGGCTGTTGTTCTCGCCGGTGCCGACCCAGACCACCAGCGGATCCTTCGGATCGACGGTCACCGCACCGATGGAGTACGACTTCTGGTCGTCGAAGATCGGCGTCCAGGTGGTTCCGGAGTTCACCGTCTTCCAGACGCCGCCCGATGCGACGCCGACGTACCAGGTGTGATGGTCGCTCGGGTCGACCGCGATGTCGGCGATTCTCCCGGAGATGACCGCGGGACCGATGCTGCGGAACTCGAGTCCCTGGAACGTGTCCGCCGTATATGCGCCGGACTTCTTCCCATCGTCACTGGAGCTTTTCGACGGGGGTGCGGCGAAGAGCGAGCCGGTGACGAAGAGGGCGAGGAATGCAATGCTGAGTGTTCGTTTCACGCGCTATACCTCCGAAAGCATCTGAGAAGCATCGAGGATCTGAGAAGCATCGAGTATCGAGGATCGGAAAAACATCGAGGATCGAGGATCTGAAAGCATCGAGGATCGAGGATCGGAAAAACATCGAGGATCGAGGATCTGAAAGGCACCGGGGGTTGGAAAGCATCGAGGATCGAGGATCTGGTATCGAGGATCTGAAAGGCACCGGGGGTTGGAAAGCATCGAGGATCGAGGATCGGAAAAACATCGAGGATCGAGGATCGAGGTCCCGGATACAGATATCGAATCCTCGATCCTCTTCTCCCGGTGCCTCTCAGATCCTCGATCCTCGATCCTCGATGCTGGTGTCGAGTCCGCATCCGGTCGACTCTATCAAAGAGTCGACCCGACGGAGCGGCAGAGTGGCGCTGGTCTCCCGCGTGTCGCACTCGGCGGCTCCCTGAATCTACTTCCGCGCCGCCGTGAAGACGCCGTTCGGCTGAGCGAGGACCAGCGAGACCTCTCCACTCTTCGGATCGCTCTCGAAACGTGCGCGAAAACCGGTCAGTCCCTTCAGGTCGAACCATCCAGCGACGGCCGGTACCAGCTCGTAGGGAGGCTGGCCACTGACATCGAGGATCAGCGACGAGCCTTGCAGCGAAACGCGGATCGTTTGCGGTCCGAGCACGTACTCGCCGGTGAACTGGCCGAGGTACGCGGCGTCGGACATCCGGGCATCCGGCTTCTTCGTGAAGACGATCGGATCGACGGACGGCTCGAACGGAGCCGCGAGAGAGGCGATGTCGCCATCGAGGTCCGATCGGAACTGATACTTCATCTCTCGGAATACCGGATCGGCGGCCTTCACCCCGTTGAAAACGTCGTAGTGCCAATGCTCGAGAGGGGTGGCGATCCCGTTGTACGTGGCGGTGAGCGTCTGACCCGCAAGGGTGACGTGAATGACGCCATAGCCGGGATTCTCGTAGTCGCCGGCGTACTCCTCGAGCCGATGAGACGGATGCGTTCCGTTCTTGCGGAATGTGGCCTTCTTCGACTCCGCTTCTTTCTCCACCTTCTCTCCCTGGACTTTCTTCACCAGAGCTTCGGAATTCCAGTCCCGGTGCGGGAGGGCCAGAAGGCGATCGGCTGCATGTTTCGTGATGATGCCGGGGAGCGGCGTTCCCTCGGCGTTGGTCAGCACGACGATGCCGACGTCGTCGAACGGATAGAGCGTCACCAGCGCGCTGAATCCGTCGATGTTGCCTCCGTGGGCGAGCGTGAGGTGACCGCGATAGCTGGAGACGAACCATCCCATGGCGTAGCTGGTGGGAGCGCCGTCGGCGTCGGTGGGAAGCGCAGAGATGAACATCTGAGGCGTGTGAATCTGGTCGAGCGTGGCGGGCTGGATGACCTGCTTCCCGTCGAACTTTCCCTTCTCGAGGTGGGCGATCATCCAGTGCGACATCTCGTCCACCGACGAGTCGATCGATCCGGCGGGCCCCATGTTCCCGACCTCGCGGAACGGAATCCCGACCACCTTTCCCTCGTCCGTGCGGTACGGCTTTGCGAAGTCGGGATCCTGCTGCGAGCTCGCGTCGGAGAAGTTCGTGCGGGTCATGCCGAGAGGATCCAGGACGCGAGCGCGCACGGCCTCCTCCCACGTCTTTCCCGTGAGCCGCTCGATCAGGTCGCCGGCAGTCAGGAACATCAGGTTGTTGTACTGGAACCGCTGACGAAACTCGGCGGACGGCTTCAGGTAGCGCAACCGGTGGACGATCTCCGCGCGCGTGAGGTCCTGATTGTTGTACCAGACCAGATCGTGACGGGGGAGCCCGGAGCGATGCGTGACGAGATCGAGCGGGGTCATCTCGAGGGTGGCCACGGGATCGAACATCTGAAAATCGGGGATGTAGTTCCTCACCGGCTTCGACCAGTCGAGCTTTCCTTCGTCGACCAGCGTGCCGAGGGTGAACGTCGTGAATGCCTTGGTGGCGGAGCCGATCGGAAAGAGGGTGTCGGGCGTCACCGGAAGATCGTTCTCGACGTCGCGGAGACCGAACCCCTGGGTGTACGCGATCTTCCCGTCTTTCACCACCGCGATCGCGAGGCCGGGAACCTGCCACGGCGCGAGGGTCGAATGGACGAATGCGTCGAAACCCTGGAGTGCTTCGGTCGCCGCAGCCGCGGGAGGCTGCTTTCTTTCCAGGGCAAACGGAAAGGTCTGACCCCCCTGAGTGAACTTCCCGGTGATTCTCTGGCTGTCGGAGCTCAGCGATCCGGTGAAGGTGGGGTTGCCGGGTATGCCGGCGATGGAGAACCAGACGCTCGAACCGGTTACGGAGATCTTCGTGAGCGGGAGGTCTTTCGCATTCTGCAGGGGGATCGAGATCGCCCCGCTCCACGCGCCATTCATCTGCGAGAGGTCGACCGAAACGTCGAGCGGCGAACCGGGGATGTCGATCGCACCCTCCCAATGCCCTGCCGCCGCCCCTTCGGCTGCGAAGAGAGGAAGAGGGAGGAAGAGGAAGAGGGCGATCACTGCGAGAGGTGCGAGACGAGAGAGGGGTCGCATACGGGAATCTCCTTCCTTTCGAGGGGTGCGCCGGCCGAGGAGTGTATCGCGAATCGCCGGTGGGAGGTCGGAGCCTCGACCCGTCACAGACCCTCACGCCGGGAGAGGAGTATGCTGAATGTTTACCGCCGGAGGGCCGGGCCATGAAACTGCTGCTGATCAATCCCCGTTTTCCCGAGAGCTTCTGGAGTTTCAAGTGGGCAGTCGACACGGTCCTCCCGTCGAAGCGTTCGATCAATCCTCCCCTGGGTCTCGCCACGCTCGCGGCACTCTCGCCAGCCGGCTGGACGATCGAGATCGTCGACGAGAACATCGAATCCGTTCCGCTCGCGCCGGACGCCGATCTGATCGGCATCTGCGGCATGGGCGTGCAGTTCCCGCGGCAGCGCGAGCTTCTCTCCTTCTATCGCGAGAAGGGATACTTCGTCGTCGCGGGAGGGAGCTACGCCTCGCTCTGTCCCGAGAAGTTCGACGCTCTCGCCGATGCAGTCATCGCGGGAGAAGCGGAGTACATCTGGGGTGAGTTCTGCGCCGACTTCGCGCTGCGTGCACCCCGCAAGCTGTACAGGGAGACCGGTACCGTCGATCTCGCCGACTCGCCGGTTCCCCGCTTCGACCTTCTGAAGCTCGACCGCTACACGAACGCGACGCTCCAGTTCTCCCGCGGCTGTCCATTCACCTGCGAGTTCTGCGACATCATCGTGATGTTCGGCCGCAAGCCGCGTACGAAGTCGCTCGAACAGGTCGCTCGTGAGCTCGACACACTCCGCGCGCTCGGAGCGAAGAATCTCTTCTTCGTCGACGACAACTTCATCGGCGACCGCCGCACGGCGCGCGAGCTGGTGAGGTTCCTCGGCGAGTACCAGAGAGAGCATCGAATGCCGTTCCGCTTCGGAACCGAGGTGTCGCTCAACCTCGCCGGGGACGCAGGCCTCCTCGCGCTCTTTCGCGAGGCGAACTTTCAGTGGGTGTTCATCGGGATCGAGTCGCCCGACGCCGAAAGCCTTCGGGAGACGGGAAAAGTGCAGAACATGCGTGAGGACATGCTCACGTCCATCCGGCGGATCTACGCGCATGGAATCGAGATCTTCGCCGGCTTCATCGTCGGATTCGATCACGACAGCGAGTCGACGTTCGAGCGCCAGTACCGTTTCATCATGAGATCGGGGATTCAGGTCGCGATGGTCGGACTTCTCACCGCGCTTCCGAAGACGCCACTCTACGAGCGGCTGCGGTCGGAGGGACGCCTGATCGAGGGAGCGGCAGAGTCGGACAACACCAGACTCGGAACCAACGTGATCCCGAAGCGGATGTCGTACGACACCATGGTCCGCGGGTACCACGAGCTCTATCTGCGTCTCTGCAGCTACCGCGGGATCGCGGACCGCATCCGGGCGAAGCTACCGGTGCTTCGTCGCCCCCTCTATTCCAGCAGGGAAGGGATGGCGAAGCAGGCCGCCATCGCGTGGCGGTTCGCGACGAGAGGGTTGGGACGAGGGGGACCTGGCAGAATCATCCACTTCCTCCGGACTCTCGCTCCGGCGACCCCTCGGCAGGTGCCGATGGTGATCTCGGAGTGGATCACCGGACTCGCCATGCGCGATTACGTGGTGAGGAATTTCCGGCCGCATGTCGAGGGCGACCAGCGGGTGGCGTCGCAGGGATTGGCGAGGCTGCAGAAGCGTCTCGCACAGTATGTCGATACGGGAGCCCTGAAGCTGAAGCTCGAAAATGCGCGGGCGGCGATGCCGCATTTTTCGATCTCGCTCGGTACGGGAGTCGATCGGAAGGGTTTCCGCCGGACCGGTCGACAGCTCCGGCGCATTCTGCGACGGAGTGGTTCGACCGTGACTCTCAACATCGAAGACCTCCGGCGCGAGCAGCTGCCGTCGCTGCAGAAGCTGCTGCGGCGCCTGTCGCGCTACGGTGACCGGATCTCGATTGCGATCGCGGAGCAGTGGCGCGCGATGGTGGAGGTCGACTCCTCGGTGTTCCATCTCACGCTCGCTGACTGACGCCGGGCCCGCCGGCCTTTCGTCGCGCCGGCTCCCATGTCGTTCATCTCTCGATTGCCTGGAGCCTACGGCGTCACAGCCCCGGATCCCTGCGCCGCTCTCTCGGTGCTGCGCGGCTCGAACGAGACCAGGACCGCTGAAGTGAATCCGAGAATCGGACAGAGGAGCCACAGAACGAACGGGTGCCATGCGTAGAGAAGCGATCCCACCCACGGTCCTGCGGCGATGCCGATGGAAAAGCTCAGCCCCCACAGCCCCATGTAACGTCCGCGGAATTCCTCCGGAGCCAGGTTCGCGACGAACGCCGCGAGCAGTGGGAGTGCCGTGATCTCGCCGAGCGTCCAGAGACAGACGACCGCCACCATTGCCGCGGGTGTCCTCGCGAGACCGATGCCTCCGAAGCCGATGCCGAGCAGGAGAATTCCGAGAGCGATCACGCGCCGGGGAGGGTATCTTCGCGTAACGGCGGTCAGCGGAAGCTCGAAGAAGACGATCAGCACTCCGTTCAGAGAGAGGAACAATCCGTATGCGGTTTCCGTCATCCCCGCATCGCGAACGTGCAGTGGTACGGTCGAGCCGAACTGAAAGATGACGAACGTGATCGCGAGGCTCGCGAGAAGAATGAACAGGAGCCGCCGGTCCCGCATGGCGATCCCGTAGCCCTTCCACGCGCCGACGGTTCTCGATCGCGTAGACGTCGAGGCTCGAGGAAGAAGACTCAGGGCGATGATTCCGTAGCCGGCTGCCGTCGCTGCGTCACCGGCGAACAGATAGAAGTAGGAACGATGGGCGAGAAAACCGGCGAGTGCTGGTCCGAACGCGAATCCTGCGTTCGCGGCGAGGCGATAGATCGAATACGCGGTAAGGCGCTGCTGCTCCGGTACGAGATCCGCGATGAGGGCCTGTGCGGCCGGCCTGTACATTTCCGCCGCGAGGCCCGAGAGTGCAGCGAAGGCGACGATCCAGCCGAATCCCCGCGCCTGGTACAGCAGCATCAGGGCGATCGCGGTGGAGAACATCGAGAGAGCGATGGTGTTGCGGCGTCCGAAGTGATCCGCGAGGAATCCGCCGAGGATCGATGCCGCGATGTGTCCGATCCCGTATGCCCCCGCTGCCGCTCCCGCCCGGGCGATCGAGAACCCCATGTGCGTCAGATAGAGGACCAGGAACGGGACGACGAACGTGCCGAAGCGGTTGACGAACGTGCCGAGGAAGAGGAACCAGACGCCCCGCGGAAGGGAGCGGACGGAATGGCGGAGTGACCCCGCAGCGGCGGAGCTCATCGAGTCTGCGGCTGCGCGAATGGTTCCATCATGGCGAGGAAGCGGTTGGCGATCTGAGCATCGAACTGCGTTCCTGCGGCGGCGCGGATCCGGTCGAGTGCTTCAGCGTCCCTGATCGGCGGCTTGTACGAGACGGCCGAAGTCATCGCAATGAACGCGTCGCAGATCTGGATGATGCGGGATCCGATCGGAATCCGGTCGCCCCTGAGGCCGTTCGGGTATCCCGTCCCGTCCGCTCTCTCGTGATGGCTCAGGACGATCTCGGCAATCTCTCCTCCGAGAACCGGCTCGACCAGGGCGGAACCGACCACCGGGTGCTCTTTCATGTTCCGGAGCTCGTCGGCGGTGAGGGCAGACTTGGTGAAGGGATCGTCGATCAGACGCATCCCCGCATCGTGCACCAGTGCCGCGATCCGCACCGCCTCGATCATGGGCGAGGGAAGGCCCATCTGTTCCGCCAGACGCTCTGAAAGTGCCGCGACCTGGTGGACGTGCTCGACCAGCTGAGGAAACTTCTGGAAATCGGGCTCCACGAGCTTCAGCGCGACCCGCTCGCGCATCGAAGCGAGCTCCGATGTCGCGGCTGCGCTCTCGACGATCTGTTCGGCCTGACGGAGAAACGCCTCGAGATACCGCTTCGTCTGGACGTCCGGCTTGGAATCGAACGCGACGCTGAAGACCAGGCCGGTGGTGCGGGTCACCTTCATCGGAGCATTCAGCATGGAGACGATCCGGGCGCCGGTGATCGGCGCTCCTTCGGTTCCCAGCGGATAGAAAAGCTCGGTGCTCGGTGCGATGTCGGCCTCACCGCGCTTCGACCTCCACGCCCCGAGCCGGCTCTCGAAGTGCTGCATCGCGTCGGCCGAAACGCGTGCGCTCGCGGCGACGAGCTGCAGGTTGTCTTCATGTCCGTATGCCGTGAGCGCAACCAGAAGCGCACCGGGAATGACGAGCGTCGTGCCGAGGACCGACCGGGCGGACCCGAGCTGCTGGTTGTTGAGGACCCTCTCGGATGCGCGGTAGTTGATCAGATCGCGGGCCACGATCTGCCGGGCCGTCTGGATCGTCTTCGCGGTTGCACCGTTGCCGACGACCACCTGCCGCTCCGAACCGCTCTCGATCGCAGAGAGAGGGATGGCAGCGATTCCATAAAGCTTGTGGTCCGAGAAGAGGGCGAGCATTTGAGACGTGATGTGGTTCGCGATCTCGACGTCTTCATTCGTAAACGGCTGTTTACCCGCTTTGTCGCGCATGTCGATCAGCCCGACCAGCCGTCCCCGGGAGAGTAGGGGAGCGACCAGCAGCCGGTCCGTCCCTGCGCCATAGAGAAGTTCCGAAAAACGCGGTTCGGTTCCGACGCCGTTGACGAAAAAAACTCCGCGCTTGGTGAGGAGCCGATCGACGATCACGTCGTTGATATTCAGTTTCCGCCGGGAGAAATCGGAAGAGAACCCATATTGGGTCACCAGCTCGTACTGGTTCTCGTTCAGGTTTTCCGTTTCCGAGGTGTAGAGCGCGGCCTTCGTCGCACGAATCTCTTCCATGCAGCGATAGAGCAGTTCCTTCAGGCGCGATTCGAGTTTCAGAACCGGTTCCAGCACCCCAAAAGTGTAACAGGAGTCGCGAGAGAAGAGTCCCAACCTTCGATAGGGGGTCAAAGCGGGAGTCGGTTCGTCACCGGGACCATCGGTCCGGGACGTGAGCCGGAACCGGCACTGGAGAACATCTTGCTTCGGAGGAGAGTGGAGCACCGATGAAATGGAAGATCGCCGTCGTCGGCGGCGGCATCAACGGAGCCGGTATCGCGTGGGAGCTCGCGAGGCGAGGCTACGAAGTCGACCTGTTCGAAAAAGGCGAATTCGGTGCCGCGACTTCGTCCGCGACGACGAAGATGATCCACGGGGGACTCCGCTATCTCGAACAGCTCCAATTCGGTCTGGTCCGTGAGTCACTGCGGGACCGGAAATTTCTCCTCCAGAATCTTCCGCGGCTGGTTCACCCGCTCGAGTTGTACATTCCGATCTTTCACGACAGCCGGCGTCCCATGTGGATGATCCAGACCGGTCTCATTCTGTACGATCTCCTCGCGGGGAGGGACCGTCTCGAGAACCACCGCCGCCTCTCGGCCGACCAGATCCTCGAAGCGGCGCCCATCCGCCGGGCGCGCCTGATCGGAGGATTCCGTTACCTCGACGCGCAGGTCGACGATCGTGAGCTGGTCCGGACCGTGGTCGCTTCCGCCGTGCGGGACGGACTCCGCGCGCACGAGAAGAGCGAGGTGACCGGCGTCGAGCGGCTGGAATCGTCGTGGCACCTTTCCACCTCCGGGGAGACGGACGGGGACGGAACCTTCGACCTTCTGGTGAACGCAGCCGGTCCGTGGATGAACGGATTCCTCGAGCGGAATGCCCTCCCTTCGCACTTCCGGCTCTCGCTGATCCGGGGGAGTCACATCGTACTTCGGCGCCGGGTGAGCGAGAAAGGATTCCTTCTCGAATCTCCGGGCGAGAAGCGGGTCTTCTTCGTTCTTCCGTGGAAAGGGAGGACGCTCGTGGGGACCACCGAGGAGCTGCATCGCGGTCCGATCGACGGGGTACGGGCCACGGAGGTCGAGATCCACTACCTGCTCGATCGGTTCAACGAGTACTTCGCTCCGATGGCGAAGGAGGACGAGATCGTGGAGAGTTTCGCCGGAGTACGGCCACTGACCGGCCGTCAGGACGATCCGAACGACATCAGCCGTGAATATCGCATCGAGACGGCGCCGCGGCTGGTGAACGTCTTCGGCGGAAAGATGACCACGTTCCTCTCTCTGGCGAACTCGGTGGGAGAGGAGGTGGACCGTCTGCTCGGTGAGCGGCGGCGCGCCGCTCCTCCGGTGTTCGCCGGAAGCGACGGACGATGAAGCGGGATTCCTCCCCCGGGTAACTCCTGATAGGATCACCCGCCAGCCATGAGTGAACCGATTCTGCTCGACCCGGTCGAGATCCGCATCCTCGGGAGTCTGATGGAGAAGCAGCAGACGACGCCCGAATACTACCCGCTGACTCTCAACGCGCTCACGACCGCGTGCAATCAGAAGACGAACCGGGAGCCGGTGATGGAGCTGCGGGAGGAAGAGATCGAGCGCGCACTCCGGCGGCTTCAGGACGATGGATACGTCTGGCAGGTCCTCGGCGGGCGCGCGACCCGCTGGGACCACAAGCTCGGCGGAAAGTGGGGACTCGACCCCGCGCGGCGGGCGGTGATGACGCTCCTGCTGCTCAGGGGAGCACAGACGCCGGGCGAGCTTCGTGGCCGCAGCGAGCGGATGTTCCGCTTCGAGACGATCGACGAGGTCGAGGCGACGCTCCGCACACTCGCGGATCGGGAAGAGCCGCTGGCGCGCGAGCTCCCGCGGCGTCCGGGGCAGAAGGAATCGCGCTGGATGCACCTGGCGGGCGACCCGTCTGCGCTCGAGGAATCGACTGCGGATGTGGCTTCGGTCGAAGTGGAGACCCGGAGCGAGTCACTCGGAAGCCGGGTGGAGCGACTCGAAGTGACGGTCGAGCGTCTCGCAAAGGAGCTGGGCGAGCTGAATGCGAAGCTCGGGGAGTGATTCCGGCGCTCGACGTTGCGGTGGGCGCCATCCTGCAGGGTTCCGGAACGACGACTCACCGCGGCGGTCAGAGTGTCCGGGATCGTTCCTCGAACCGGACCCCGCGACGACGAAGCTCGTCGACCATGGTGTTGTAGACGGAATCGTTCGAGGCGAACGATTCCGGAGGCCTGACCCCTGGATCGCGGTATTCGCCGCGGGCCAGGAGCCGCGCCATGATCGCGCAGGGGAATCCGGTGGTACGCGCCATCGACGTCGCGCCGCTGCTCCGGTCGGTCCGGTCGAGAAGGTCGAACGTGTATTCGATCCGCGAGCCGTTCTTCGATCCATCGACCGCCACCCGAAGTACGGTCAGCTCCTCTTCCGCTGCGGGTCGTTTCCAGTTGCGGAAGAGAAGAGCCTCCGTCAGCTCCCGCGGTCGCACTTTTCCGGCCGACGTCTCGAGCGGTTCGTCGGAGAAGAAACCGCTCTCGCGCAGCATCCGCATCCGGTCGGCGTGACCGGGATAGCGGAGCGTCTTCTCCTTCATGTTGTCGGCTTCGATGGTGGCGAGCAGCGTTCGAAGCCCGTCGGTGTTGAATGCCTCGAGGGTTCCGATGCCGGGAAAGTCGAGAAGCTCGACCTCCGAGAGCGCCGGCTTCACGACCGTCCGACCGTTCTCGACCAGGCGTGCCGGCCGGGTGTACTCCTCGATCACGTCGGTGGCGGAGAAGACGATCCGGTATTCGTACGGCCAGTGCCGCTCGACGGGAAGCCCACCGACGTAGATCACCGCGTGGCGAACGTCGTCGAGGTGGTACGCGGCACGACCGACGGCGAGATTCGAGAGCCCGGGCGAGACGCCGCAGTCCACCACCGCCGTGACTCCTTTCTCCACCGCGAGATCGTGAAGCGCGAGTGGGTTCTCGGGGGAGAAGGAGATGTCGGCGATCGGTTTGCCGGCTTCGATCACGGTGCGGAGCATCTGAGTGCCGTACCGTCCCGGAACGGCACCGACCACGGCATCGGCTGCACGGACCGCGTTCGCGATCTGCTTCGGATCCGACAGATCGGCCCGCGCGGTCCGGATCCGCGGAAGATCCTCCAGAGCGGCGAGAGCCCGCTCCGACGCGTCGAACGCGTGGACCTCGATTCCCGGATCCGAGGCGAGGTCGTGTGCGATCAGGCCGCCTACCAGCCCGCAGCCGAGTACCGCAATCTTCGTCGTCATCGCGCCGACCGTGCCTCGAACGCGTCGGCGACCACGCGCGCCATGCACATGCTCACTTTCTTCGCCATCGGGATGTGCAGGAACTCGTTCGGCCCATGCGCATTGCTGTAGGGGCCGAGGACTCCGGTCACCACGAACTGCGCCTCGGGAAACTTCTCGCCGAGCATCCCCATGAACGGGATCGATCCGCCTTCGCCGAGGTTCGCGACACTGTGACCGAAAAAGGCGTTCGACGCGGCGTCGAGAGATCGCGCCAGCCACGGTACCGTCTTCGGGGCTTCCCATCCGGAGGCGCCCTTCTCGAGGTCGAGAGTGACTTTCGCTCCGTAAGGAGGATCCGAGGTGAGAAGCTCGGTCAGCTTCGTTTCGATGGTGTCGGCATCCACTCCCGGAGGGATGCGGATCGACAGCTTGAGCGAGGTCTGCGGTCGCAGCACGTTGCCCCCCTGCACGAGGTCGGGCATCCCGGCCTGACCGGTGTAGCAGACCGTCGGCTTCCAGGTGCGGTTGATGATCAGCTCGACCGGGTCTTTCGAGAGCGGTGTCATCCCCTCGACGAAGGGAAACTGCGACCAGACGTTGTCACCCATGATCTCCGCGGTCTGACGGATCTGCTCCATCCGATGCGGCGGGACGTCGATCGACATCCATTCCGGGATCAGCTCACCGCTCTTCGCATCCTCGAGACGATCGAGGAGGACTCGGAGAATCCGGAAGCTCGAAGGAACGATTCCGCTCGCGTCTCCCGAATGCACACCCTCGGTGAGAACGTCGACCGTGAGATTCCCGACGATGGCGCCACGCAGCGTAGTGGTCAGCCACAGCCGGTCGTAGTTGCCACATCCCGAGTCGAGGCAGATCACGAGGCTCGGCGTGCCGATCCGGCCGGAAAACTTTTCGACGTAGTGGGGGAGATCCAGTGAGCCGCTCTCCTCACACGTTTCGATCAGGGCGACCAGGCGTGCATGGGGGATCTTCTGCTCCTGGAGCGCCTTGACCATGGAGATGATCGAGAAAACCGCGTAGCCATCGTCGGCGCCTCCGCGGCCGAACAGCTTGTCGCCGCGTCGTACCGGCTTCCACGGTCCGAGCTCCTTGTCCCAGCCGACCATCGCCGGCTGTTTGTCGAGATGGCCGTAGAGGAGGATCGTGTCGTCGTTCGCTCCGTCGACTTCGATGAGGATCACCGGTGTGCGCCCGGTGTCTTCGATCACTTCGAGCCGAAGCCCTGAGATGTTCTGCTTTTCGACCCACTCACGGACCAGCGCGACTGCGCGATCCATGTGACCGTTCTTCTTCCACTCAGGGTCGAAGAGGATCGACTGGTTCGGAATCTCGATGTAGCTGCTCAGGGTGGGGAGGATCTGCTCCTCCCAGAAACGGTCGACGAATTGGCTGGTCTGTTCCGAGTTCAGGCTGGATTCTTTTGTCGTGGTCATGGCGGCCGGAGAATATCATCCGTCCGATTCCGAGCGCCATCCCGGGAGCCGGGGCCGGCGTACCGCCGCGCCAGGGTCGTCGCGCCGGGGAATGTGATGACCGTGGAGGATCCCGATCCGTATCTTTCCTTCCACCTCTGCTAACATTCGCCGGTACTCCCGCCGAACGACGAAGCACGATCCAAGGAGGTTTCCGATGCTCTCGAGGAAGATGACCGGAGGCGTATTCGCGACTTCGATGTTGATCGCTTCACTCGCAGTCCCCCTCCACGCGGAGCTGCAGATGCCGCGCCCCAGCCCGAAAGCTTCCGTCAGTCAGACGGTGGGCGTCACCGACGTGACGATCACCTACAGCCGCCCGGGAGTGAAAGACCGCGTGATCTGGGGCGGGCTGGTCCCGTACGGCAAGGTCTGGCGTACCGGAGCGAATGAAGCGACCACCATCACGTTCAGCAGCGACGTCAAGGTCGAGGGACAACCGCTGAAGGCCGGCCGGTACGCGCTCTTCACCATCCCCACCGAAAGCACCTGGACTCTGATCTTCAACAAGGACGCGGACCAGTGGGGGGCCTACGACTACGATCCGGCGAAAGACGTTCTCAGGGTCGAGGTCCAGCCGAAGCAACACGACTTCCACGAGAGGATGACGTTCGCGTTTCCGGCGGTCGACGACGACTCGGCGACCGTCGCTCTGGCGTGGGAGAAGCTGATCGTTCCGTTCCGCGTCGAGGTCGACACGAAAGATCAGGTGCTGTCGCAGGCGCGGCACGAACTGAGCGACTGGCAGACGCCGTACCGGGCTGCTTCCTTCAGTTACCACAATGGCGGCGACGCGGCCGAAACGGCGGCGTGGCTGGATCGCTCGATCGCCATCGACGAGAATTTCTACAACGTCGGCCTGAAGGCCCGGATCCTCGCCGAGAGCGGAAAGCCGAAGGACGCGGTGGCGCTCGGCGAAAAGGCGGTGAAGCTCGGAAAGGCGGCCACTCCCCCCGTCGATACGAGTGCGATGGAGGAAGCGATCGCCGGGTGGAAAAAGTAGGGAGGCATCGAAGATCGAGGATCTGAGAGGCATCGAGGATC
Source organism: uncultured Acidobacteriota bacterium (assembly GCA_963741955.1). Classification (GTDB taxonomy): domain Bacteria; phylum Acidobacteriota; class Thermoanaerobaculia; order Gp7-AA8; family Gp7-AA8; genus CAVUKB01. Next base: position 1,071,075 of record CAVUKB010000005.1, on the reverse strand, counting down.
GAGGATCTGAGAGGCATCGAGGATCGAGGATCGAGGATCTGAGAGGCATCGAAGATCGAGGATCGAGGATCGAAGATCGAGGATCGAGGATCGAGGATCGAGGATTGAGGATCGAGGATCGAGGATCTGAGAGGTATCGAGGATCGAGGATCGAGGATCTGAGAGGCATCGAGGAACGAGGATCGAGGATCTGAGAGGCATCGAGGAACGAGGATCGAGGATCGCGGATCTGAGAGGCATCGAAGATCGAGGCATCGAGGATCGAGGATCGAGGATCGCGGATCTGAGAGGCATCGAAGATCGAGGATCGAGGATCGAGGATCGCGGATCTGGAATTCCGCATCGACCTGGGATCGGCAGGATGATGGGCTGAGAAGCGAAAGGCCTCAGTTCGCCCGTGAGGAGTCGGGGTTCGCGGGAGAATGCGGACGAGGCTCGCCGCTCATCCATTGAATGAGGATCGCGACGCCGACCGTCACCAGACACCCCGCGACGTTGTACCAGAGGAACGCGATCTCCGTCCCGAACTTCAGGTACAGCACCACGATCTCCGCGAGGATCGCCCCGGTGAACGTCGCGGTTGCACCCACTCTCTTCAGATAGAACGCCACGAGGAAGATCCCGAGAATGGTCCCGTAGAAGACCGATCCGAGAATGTTCACCGCCTCGATGAGAGAACCGAGCCGGTTCGCGTATTCGGCAAAGCCGATCGCGAAGGCTCCCCAGAAGAGGGTGGCGAGTTTCGAGACTTTCACGTAGTGGGTCTGCGTCGCGTCCGGGCGGAGCATCCTCCGGTAGAAGTCCACCACCGTCGTCGAAGCGAGAGCATTCAGCTCCGAAGAGGTCGACGACATCGAGGCCGCGAAGACGGCTGCGATCACCAGACCCACCAGTCCCGCCGGAAGGTAGTGGATCACGAAGGTGAGGAAGATGAAGTTCGTATCGTTCGTATCGGCTTCGGGGTCGCGCTTCTTCATCAGGTCGATCGCTTCGGCGCGGGTCGCGAGGGTGCGGCTCCGCGCTGCGCCGAGCCGCTCTTCCTGCCGTGAGATCGCGGGGTCGTTTCCGCTGCGCACCGCTTCCAGCAGGTTCCGCGCCTCGACCCGCTGTTCCACCGCAGCCTTCTCGTGCCGTCGCTCGACGTCCCGGAACTCGGCGGCGTAGCGGCTGGTCCGCATCTGATCCGTGGCGACGGAGTTGAAGAAGACCGGCGGCGTGACGAACTGGTAGAAGACGAAGACCATCGCCCCGACGAAGAGGATGAAGAACTGCATCGGAACTTTGAGCATCCCGTTCAGGAGGAGCGCCAGCCGGCTTTCCGCAACCGAGCTTCCGGTGAGATATCTCTGGACCTGCGACTGATCGGTCCCGAAGTAGGAGAGCTGCAGGAACATCCCGCCGATCAGTCCGGACCAGAAGTTGTATCGATTACTCCAGTCGAACGAGAAGTCGATCGCATCGAGCCGCCCCATCTTTCCCGCGAGCGTCACCGCTTCGGGGAGCGAGACGTCGGGAGGAAGGAACGCGAGGACCACCATGAACGCGGCGACCATTCCCAGCATCGCGATCAGCATCTGGTGGAAGTTGGTCCAGTTGACCGCCTTCGTTCCGCCGAGCGCGGTGTAGATCACCACCAGCCCGCCGATCACGATGTTGGTGACGTAGAGATTCCACCCGAGGATGATGGAGAGGATCAATGCGGGAGCGAAGATGGTCAGACCGGCTGCGAGTCCACGCTGAACGAGAAAGAGTCCGGCGGCGAGAGCGCGCGTCTTGAGATCGAATCGCCCTTCCAGATATTCGTACGCCGTGTACACCTTCAGCCGGTGATAGATCGGAACTGCGGTGATGGAGAGGATGACCATCCCGACCGGGAGACCGAGATAGAACTGCACGAAGCGCATCCCGTCGGCGTACGCCTGCCCCGGAGTGGAGATGAACGTGATCGCACTCGCCTGGGTGGCCATGATGGAAAGCGCGATGGTGTACCACTTCAGGCTGCGCCCGGCGAGAATGTAGTCGTCGAGATCCCGATTCTTCCGTCCCTTCCAGAGTCCGTAGAGGACGATGAAGAGGAGAGACGCGATGAGAATGGTCCAGTCGACCGCTCTCATTGGAACGCCTTCGTGAACCAGGTGAAGAGCGCGATGAGGAGTGCGAGCTCGCCGAGCACGATGGCGTAGAGACGCGGCCAGGAACCGAGGATCGGCGGAGGCTCTTTGTCCGAGTCTCGAGACTCGCTCATTTCCCGCCCGCGATCAGGTTCAGAAACAGCCGGTACGCGCCGGGCACCCCTGCCGGAAGCTGCCGGAAGAACGCATACCCGGTGTAGATGTAGGTGCCTTTCCCGTAATGGCCGACGAGGAGTCCTCCCTCCAGAGGCTTTTCTCCCGGGTCGTGACTGGAGAGGAGCGTCTCGTATTTCGGATCCCAGGTTCGCGCGAAGTAGAGGCCGCGTTCCTGCACCCATCCCTCGAAATCGCGTTGAGATATCTCGTTCGGCCGATGGAGGAGCGGACTGTCGGGATGGACGAACGTGACCGGCGCCTCTTCGACCGTGACGCGGTCGTGGGAAAGCTCGATCGGCCACGGCCCGATGCGCGAAGGGAGCGTCCGGTCCGCGGTGTCGTATTGCACCAGGAACGTCCCGCCGTTCTTCACATACTCGAGAATACGGGGCAGCTGGTTCTCCAGGACCTTCCTTGTGTTGAACGCCCGGACTCCGGTGACCACCGCATCGAAGGGGGTCAGGTCCGCAGTTTCGAGATCCTGGTCCGTGAGAAGAGTCACGTCGTACCCGGACTGCTCGAGCGCGGCCGGGACGTCGTCCCCCGGTCCCATCACATAGCCGATCCGCGAACCCTCCTTCCGGAGATCGGTACGCACCAGACGTGCTGCCGCCTCCGGGTGGAGGAGCTGCTGCGGGATGTGCGGGTAGTCGATCGTCTCCCGGCTCCGGCGATAGAGCTTCCCGCCGGATTCGACCTGGGCGCCCGCCATCCCTCGGAACGGCTCCGCGGTGGGGGCGACCTCGAAGACTACGTTGTGTTCGTCGCCCGGCTCTTCGAAACGGAGATCGACGCTGGAGGGATCCGACTTCCAGCCGGCGGGAAGACGAAGGCTGACCGAGCCTTCAGCGTGTCCGGTGAGTGATCGCGCCACCAGGTGCACCGCCTTCGCGCTCGAGTCGGGGAAGAGGATCATCGGTTCGGCGAAGTTCACCGTGAAGGGGGGAACGATTCCGAGCCGCTGGTAGCGCTCCCCTTCCACCCGGTCCGTCGAGCGGAAGAGAACCGGGATCTGGTACGGAATCCGGGTCCCGTTGAAGTCGACGAGCACCGTTGCGGTGATGGGAGGATTCTCGGGGAGGCCGGTGAGCCTCGGGTCCGGAACCGGGTACATCGCGGAGTGGTCCCATCCCACCATCCAGTACGGCTCGGAGATCGGCTGGTCCGCAGGAACCGCGATGGTGAACTTCGTCTCGGTGGGGTGGTTCGTCGCGAGTGTGGTTCCGCTGACTGCGACGCCGTCGAACGGCGGCTGGACGGAAGCGATCGCGAGCCTCTGGTTGGACCGGTTGATGGCGGTGACGGTGAGGTTGAACGTTCCTCCCGGCGTCGTGGCCGGGCGGTCCGCAATCGCTTCGAGCCAGAGTCCGCTCGCGCCTCGCAGCGTCGCAGCCAGTTCCCGCTTCTTCTCTTCGACCCAGGGAGAGGGAGGAAGCTGCTGCATCGAGTTCCAGGCTTCGACGAGGAGCGGAACGACCGCATCGGGATGTGCGGGTTCGAACCGGTTGCGGGCATCGCGCAGGAGCGCGGCGACGCGCGCGGATCCGGGAACGCGCGTCCAGCTCGTGTCGATCCCTTCGAACGGATCACTCTTCGCGGGATCTCCTCCGAGCTGCTCGAGATAGTTCACGGTCGAGCCTCTCCGCTCGGCCGATCCGAAGCCCTGGCTCTTGTGCATCGAGCGCGCTTCGCCGGCGATCTCGGTGTACGACTTCCCGAGGAGCGGGTTGTAGGCGCCGAGATCGACCGCGATCAGTGGAGGTGCCCCAGCGGGTCGGTGGTCGAGATCGGGACGCCACGCGTTCCAGAAGATCCGCTTCGGCTGCCACGGCTGCACGTATGCGAGCTGTTCGGGGTAACGGGCCGGATCACCTGCAGCCTTGAACGCTTCGACCGCGAGAATCGCGGAGGCGGTGTGGTGTCCGTGACCCCCTTCGCCGGTGGTCGGAAAACGGGTGATGATCACGTCCGGGCGGAACTTGCGGATGGTCCAGACCACGTCGCCGAGGATCGTGTCGTGGTTCCAGAAGCGGAACGTCTCGTCGGGAGACTTGGTGTAGCCGAAGTCGACGGCGCGGGTGAAGAACTGTTCGGCGCCGTCGATCCGCCGCGCGTCGAGAAGCTCCTGGGTGCGCAACATTCCGAGGAGCTCTCCCTTTTCGCTCCCGATCAGGTTCTGGCCTCCGTCGCCGCGGGTGAGCGCAAGGTACCCGGTGCGGACCAGCCGGCCGCTGGAGAGCCACGAAAGCATCGCAGTGTTCTCGTCGTCCGGATGTGCGGCGATGTAGAGCGCGCTCCCGACGACGTTCAGCTTGTCGAGCGCGAGCTGGACCTCGGCGGCGCTCATGGTCCGCTGCGGAGTGAGCGACGCTCCGTCGGCGGCGAGCAGCCGGAACGGAAGTACGAGGAGAAGAGAAAGAACGGCCGTCGAACAGAACAGAGCTTTTCTCATCGGAGAGAGGAGGATACGGGATGGATCGGAGCGATTCAATCCGAAGCTGGAACGATGCGGAAACGGTGCATCGCGAGGGAGGCCTCCAGAATGATTCCGGCCGGAGTCACTTCTTCATCGCGAGGGTGAAGCAGACTCCGGCGCCGATCAGACACCCCGCACCGATGACGAGGAGTCCGGGGTGGCGGCGCATGTTCCGGCCGACCTCGCGCATCTTCAGCTGGGCGATGATCCGGGCGCGCTGCATCTGGTCGTCGAACTCCTCCACGACCTGCTCCCCCTGTTCGGTGCCGAGAATCTTCCCGACCCCCCAGATGGTGAGCATCGAAGCGGCGCGGGCGATGAGTTGGGAAACGTCGACGTCGTCAGCCATGATGGGGTCAGGCGTGCAACGGCTCTGCCAGCCTTCCGTGCAGCGACGAAGAAAGGGATCGCCGGATGATGACGGCGATCGAGAAGAGGCAGCCCCATCCGCGCGGGCGGAGCCATTCGAACCTGCGCGACAGGAGGGGCGCTGCGGCTTCCGCCGCAGCCGGCACGGCAAATCCATGCCGATTCCAATGGCAAGGCCGGAGCGCGGCGGACAGCTCAGCCGCGCTGGATCCCGACCCCGGTTTTTCGAACCGCTACGTACCCGGATGCGTTGCGTCGGGGAACGTCACCACGCGCGTCGGGTTCGGCGGCAGCGTGTGGAGGTAATCGTAGATCGCTCCGAGGTCGTGCTCGGTCATTCCGGAGAACGCGTTCCACGGCATGACGGTGTTCAGCCCTTTCGGGACCTGCGGAATCGAGGAGGGATCGTCGTGCGCATACGCCTTGAAGCGAGCGATGAACTGAGGTTTCGTCGCCGAACCGACGAAGGTGGAGGGGTCAGGTGTGATGTTTGCGGTGACGACTCTCCCCCACGGGCCGATCATCGTATTTCCTCCGGTGAACTCACGCCCGGGAAGCGGTTTGCCGTGTTCGTCGCGCGGGGTGTGGCAATCGCCGCATCCGGCGATGGAGACGAGATACCGCCCGTACGCGACGCTGTCGTTCGGATCCGGTGCGTCGACCTTCGCGGTGACGGGCTTCGGAGCGAACTTGATCATGTACTTCACCGGGAAATCGAGTTGCCGGGGAGCGATGCGGTTGCGCCGCGGTGCGAGTGTACGGAGGTACGCCACCACCGCTTCGACGTCGTCGTCGCTCATGTGACGGTAGCCTTCGTAAGGCATGATCGGGAAGAGCGCATCTCCCGTTCGGGTCACTCCCTCGCGGATCGCTCGAATGATCTCCCCGTCGCTCCATGAGCCGACACCGGTCTCCCGGTCCGGAGTGATGTTCGCGGCGACGACCACTCCCGGGACTCCCATTCCCTTGTCGAACGCGAAGCCTCCACTCCCCTCGGTGCCGGGTCTCGGTGGAAATGCCCAACGATCGGAGAGGTGATCGGAGTGGCAGCCCACACAGTCGGAGACGTGGTTGAAGAGATACGCTCCGCGCGCGAGTTGCTCCGGTGTCGCGTGCAGTGCGATGGAGGGGGCGGGTCTCATCTCCGGCGAGCGGAGTGCGAGCCACGCGAATCCCGCACCGGCGATGACGACGAGTATGACCAGTATCCAGGCGAGCCCTCGAAGGACTGTCCTCATTGCTTCTCTCCTTTTTCCGGGAACGTGCTCTGAAGCCGCAGATTTTAGTCCGGGTCGCGAAAAAAGTCTTCACTCCCGAATCGCCGTAAGGGACAGCGTCCAAAGCAAGCTCAGTGAAAACCCCTAAAAAAGTGGCGCGTCTCTTGCGATGTCTGTAGCCATGAGAGAAAAGCTCTCGTCCCTGGGAGCGACAGAAGGGGAGACACCAATGGCTGAACTCATTCAGCAGTACAAGGAACAGATCGCCTCGCGGGGGACGGAGTATGTCATTCGCGTTTATGGAGAGCAGCGCACCGACGACAGCTGGGACGGCTGGGTGGAGTTTCATCCGCTCGACGACGTCAACGAGGTGCTTCGTACCGGCCGCGAAACATGGCAGCCCGATCGCGGCGCTCTTGCCTACTGGGCCTCGGGACTCGAGGCGCTCTATTTCGACGGAGCGATCCAGCGCGCACGACCGCAGGAGGAGGAACCTTCACGCGACCGCCGGCGGCAGGACGACGAACCACGCGCCGAAGCGCGTTGATCCGGGAACCGGCGCGGCGGAGACGCACCTGCTTCGAAAGCAGATAGACTCCGCTCCGTGACGGGACAGAAGATCGGCGTCGCGATCGTTGGCGCAGGCGCGGCAGGCCTGATGGCGGCGATCTCGGCAGGACGTGCCGCGAGCGACTCCGGGAGATCGGTTTCGATCGTCGCTTTCGACGGTGCGCCGAAGATCGGTGCGAAGATTCTGATCGCGGGAGGAGGGCGCTGCAACGTCACCCACGAGCAGGTCTCCGGAGCCGATTTCAACGGAAGCAGCCGCAACGCCATCGCCCGGGTCCTCCGGACGTTCGACGTCCCTGAGACGGTCGCATTCTTCCGCGAGATCGGCGCACCGCTGCAGCGGGAGGAGAGCGGGAAGCTCTTTCCCACCTCCAATCAGGCGCGGACCGTTCTCGACGCGCTCCTCCGCGCCGCATCCGACGCCGGCGCCGCGGTCCGCTCCGCGCATCGAATCAGCGGAATCCATCGTCTCGAGAACGGATTCCGTCTGACCACGAACGACGGAGCCTTCGAAGCGCGCAACGTGATTCTCGCCACCGGCGGCCGAAGCGTTCCGGAGACTGGTAGCGACGGCGGCGGTTACTCGCTCGCTCGCTCGATGGGACATTCAGTGACCGACACCATTCCGGCTCTGGTCCCCCTTCTCCTTCCTCGCAGTCACTGGCTCACGTCGTTGAGTGGAGTCTCGCTCGAGGTCGAGCTCGCACTCCTCGGCGCCCGCGGAAGGCTCCTGCAGCGGATGGCCGGATCGATGCTCCTCACGCATTTCGGCCTGAGCGGGCCGGTGGTGCTCGACATGAGTCGCCACTGGCTGCAGGCGCGAATGAACGAAGACGTCGAGCTGCGGGCTTCGATCGTCCCGGGTCGCACATTCGGCGAGCTGGAAGAAGCCATCGTGGCCGAAGCGCGTGAGAATCCTCGGCGCACGGTCGGGTCGTGGATGTCGGGACGATTTCCGGATCGCTTTGCCACGGCGCTCCTCTCGTTCGCCGCCCTCCCGGGCGAACGGATGATCGGCCAGCTCACACGCGAGGAGCGGCGGCGCCTCCTCCATTCCATGACCGAGCTTCCCCTCCCGGTGACCGGCGATCGAGGATTCCGTTACGCGGAGGCAACGGCCGGGGGAGTCCCGCTCACCGAGATCGAGCTCTCGTCGATGGAATCGCGCATCGTCCCCCGACTCCATCTCTGCGGCGAGATCCTCGACGTCGATGGGCGGATCGGCGGCTTCAACTTCCAGTGGGCCTGGGCGAGCGGACGGCTGGCCGGAATTTCTGCGGTCGAGAGATCGCGAATTCAGAATGAAGGAAAGTAGCGAGCGGCGAGTAGCGAGAGGCGAGTAGGGAGCGGCGAGTAGCGAGCGGCGAGCGGTTTGCCGACGTCCGACCTGTCCGACACGTCCGACCCTCGCGGACAATGGAGCGAGTCCGCGAGGCGGACGAATTTTATTCTGACACTGCGCACAATCACAGAATAATATTCGCAAGAAACGCGCTCGCGCAGAATATTATTCGCTCACCGCTCACCGCTCACCGCTCACCGCTCACCGCTCACCGCTCCACCCCCAGCGCGTTCTTCGTCGCGGCGAGGAGCGCCTCGGGTCCGACCGGCTTTCCGGTGGCTTCGGTCATCCAGAGATCGGGAACCACGCTCCCGATCTTCGCCATCCGCTCGAACTCGGGACCGATCTTCCCGCTCTTCTCCATCTGCTCTTCGATCTGGTACGCGATCATGTGTCCGATCGGGTAGTCCGGGAGGTAGAGCATCGCGTCGATCATGTGCGAGTAGATGCCGAGGAGCACGACGTCCTTCTGGCCGAACACCGGAGCGTAGTACTGGTTCCAGAGGTCCTTCGAGATCTGCACCGTCGCTTCGCGGAGCTCGGCGGGGGTGGCATTCGGGTGCGCGTACATCCAGTGCCACACTCTCATGTCGACCAGAGCCACTCCGGCGATCTCGTAGGCGCCCCAGAATTCGTTCAGCGTCGAGAGTGCCCGAGCTTCCTCGCCCGGCTTCGCCAGCCCGAGGAGCTCGAGGTCCCGGTTCTGAAAGACGAATGCGAGCGCCTCGGTGAACGCGGTGTTCGGCACGCCCTCGAGAAGGGTGTAGTCGATGTCGTCGAGCGAGAACGTCTGCTCGACGTTGTGCCCCATCTCGTGCACCGCGATGTTGTAGCCCTTGTAGTTCATCCCTTCTTTTTCGACGCGTGTCCGGAGATGCGCCTTGTCGCCGCGACGGGCGGCCCCCATTGCGTGACCTGCGCCGCGTGCCGGGTCGACGACGATGTTCGCCGCCACGTAGCGTGCACGCTCGGGAGAGAAGCCGAGCTTCTCCAGGATGTTCGGAATGTCGGCGCCGTACGCCGCTGCAGTCGGGTATTTTCCGGAGGTGATCGCGTCGAGCTGTGCCTCTGTGTACTGGCCCCGCTGCCGGAATCCGTTGTACCAGATGTCGAACGGCTGGAGCTTCCGCCCGAGCCGCTTCTCGATCAGGGCCGCCACCTTCGGCACCAGCGGTGAGGCGACGATCTGTTCGAACATCGCTTCGACGCGGGCCTCGGGGATCTCGCGGTCCTCGTTGAACCGGCGGTCGATGAGAGTCGGCGCATTCGGAGAGTACGCGTCTTCCTTCTGCGTCGCATGGAACACGCCGAGGAGCTTCGCGTAGCGGGTGTCGGGCTCGCGGGCGGCGGTGAGGTGGGCGGGAGGCGCCGGAGTGTCGCCGTCGAACGAGCTCGTCGGCTTCACTTCGTTGGTGTACGGGTTCCAGTCGACGTTGGGATTATTGATCACCGCGGCGGGAATGGTCTGGGTGACGATGCGCTCCATCACCTTTTCGATCATCTGCTGCTTCTCGAGTCCGGCCGGGTCGCTGTAGTCGGCCTTCAGCTCGTCACGAAGATTCCAGTGCGAGATGAGGCGGAGCTTCGCGGGGAAGAGGCGGCGGCCGTCGTTCGTGAGGAGATGGTGCATCCAGATGTTGTACTCGGCGATGTACGCGTCGGCATCAGAGAGGGCCGCGCTGATGTCCTGATTCACTTCGGCCGGGACCCGATGCGAGAAGCGCTGCGCGAGACGGACCTCGGCCCAGTGGCGGCGGCTCCAGTTCTTTCCGTCGGTGAGCCGCTCGTCGAGCGTGGTGAGAGGGAAGTTCAGGAGCGCGACGAATGCGAGCTTGTTCTGGAAGAAGTCGTCGTTCACGTGCGCGGACGGATCCCACGCGGACATGATCTGATCCATCGGAAGGATCGGACCGCGGTCGAGGTCGACCTGCTCACGGAATTTCCGGTTGATCTCCAGCATGTTGCCGTCCAGCTGTTCGAGAGCGGACTGGAAGCGGTCGAACATCGCGTCGAGGGTCGTCGGGTCGCCGGCGAAGTCGCTGCGGATGAAGGATGCGAACGCATCGGCGTCGCCATCCTCGGCCCGCCAGAAGCTCGCCACCTGTTCCATGCCGCGCTCGAGGCGCTCACGCTGGGTGTCGCCGTACTTCGCGGTGAGCTCGGCGGCGAGTTGCGATCGCACGTCCGCGAAGCGGGTGGTCGTCGATGGAGAAGGCGAATTCGCTGCACTCACGAGCGAGAGTGTAACGAACGAGAAGGCGAGGGCGAGAGTGATGCTGCGTCGGACCATGAGTGTCCTCCTGAGTTTGCTCGGCGAAGCGTATAACGAAATGAAGCGCTCGGGATGTGGCGCGGCGTTCGACCTCGGGTGTCCGGCGACGCGACTCCTCCCTCTGCGAAGTAGAATGCGCCGCAATGCCTGACGAGATCGAGAAGTCCTCCCCTCCCACCGAGACGACGGTCGTCTCCCGCTTCGAGCGGGTGCGCACCTGGCTCCCGGCGGTCGCCTTCGTGGGGGGATTCCTCTGGGATGCGATCACGCTGGGGCGGACGATCAAGTCGTGGGACCTCCTTCTGCTCTTCGGGTACTGGATCGCTTCCGCGGTTCTGATCGTTCTCATCGGCCGTGACGTCAAGTGGCGCTTCGCGGAGTGGATGAACTGGGCCCTGCAGTTCTTATTCGGCGGGATCTTCAGCGCGCTGGTGATCTTCTACTTCCTCAGCTCCAGCGACCTTCCCGGACTGCTGCTGGTGCTCGGGCTGGTGGTCCTCCTGGTGGGAAACGAATTCCTCGAGAGCCGCTACAGCCGGATGATGCTCTCCTGGACGTTCTTCGCGTTCGCCGGGATCATGCTGCTCAATTTCGCCCTCCCGCACATGTTCCGCAGCATCAGCCAGGTCTGGTTCTACGTCAGTACGATCTTCGCGGTCGCGCTGGTGGTCGGCCTCCGCTACCTCACGCGACAGCGCTTCGTCTATGTGATCCCCTCCTTCGTCGTCGCGACTCTCCTGGTGGTGCTCTTCGCGCTGAACGTGATCCCGCCCGTACCTCTGGTGAAGAAGCAGATGCTTCTCGCGCACGATCTCATCCGAAGCGACGGGAGCTACGTGATGACCGTCGAGCGGCCACGTCCCTGGCAGTTCTGGATCGCGTCGAGTCGGGTCTGGCACCGGCGCGATGCGGAACCGATCTACTGTTTCACCTCGGTGTGGGTGCCGCCCGGAATCGAGACCACCATCCATCACCGGTGGGAGCGCTTCGACCGGCAGTCGAAACGATGGCTGTTCGAAGGGGACGTCCCGTTCGTGATTCGCGGCGGGCGCGAGGGAGGCTACCGCGGCTACACGTTCAAAGGCGAGGTCCAGCCGGGAGAGTGGCGGGTGATGGCGCTCTCGGACCACGGAGATACGATCGGAATTCTCCGGTTCGCAGTGGAGCCGGCCGAGGACCGTCTCAACGTCCGAAAGCTCGTGTTCTAGGCGACGGATACTTCTGCCGCGCAGGCTCCCGGAGGAAGTGGAGCGACGAGGAGAGATTTGTCGAGCCGGAGCCGCAGTGGAGCGGCACGGCTTCTGCCGTGCCGGCCGCGGCTGGAGCCTCGGCTCCCCATGGCCGAAACAGGAGAGTCGCCGGGAGGCAGACCATCTGTCGCCGCCCGTGACTCGTCGGGCTGGTGGTGGCGCGGCGCAATCTCGGCCTCCTCGTCGTCAACGGTACCACCGTGTCGCTGCTCCACTTTCTCGCTACGGACATCTCTACCGGGCAGACTCTCAGGTCGAGGAGGCGGAGTCGCCGTCCGACACGGGGGAGAGGCCGGTGTCGCGCTCTGCAGTCGAAGTCCCGTGAATGGTCTGGTCGGGGGCGTTCCACTTCTCCACTGCGCGGATCAGCTGCGGGAAGAACGTCGCGAAGTCGCCGGAAAGCTCGTCGCGCATCCGCTCGACGTCGTCCGCGGCGTCCTCGAGACCGATGTCACGCCGCATCCGGCGCGAGATGAAACGGAGCGCGTTCCGCACGCCCTCGATGTCACCGCAGCGGCTGAGCCAGTCGTTCTCGATCATCCGGGGAAGAGGACGGCGCAGCTCGGGGGGGGCGAGATCGACCGCACGGAGAAGCGTCACGTACGTCGCATCGATGAATCGAGGGAGCGGAACGGAGTGGTACCGCGACCACTCCCGCGAAAGGAAGTGGTCGTACGCGACGTCGACGATGATTCTCGCGTGGTGGTGCCATCGCTCGAACAGCCGTTGCCGGCTGCGCATCACCGTTTCGTGCGAATCTGTGAACGCGTCGACCTTCCGGTGGAGCGCGATCCCGCGCTGCACGCCGGAAGCGAGATCGTGAGGGATCGGTCCCTTCAGGAAATCGGCGGCCAGGTTCCCGATGAGCGACTCGGCATCGTCATCGGCGAGGAAGAGATGCGCCAGATGATTCACTGAAGAGTAGAACGAGCGGCATGCGCCGGTGCATTCTCGCGCCGCGGAGCTATAAGGAGGCGCCCCCTTGCGTTATCATGTGCCGCCGCGCGGTGGAGATGCCCCCTGGGCGGCAGCGCAAGCGGATCTCGATCTGAATCCAACCGACTGAAAACATGAGCGATTACGACTCGTCAGCGATCGAAGTTCTCACCGGGCTGGAGCCGGTCCGGAAGCGGCCCGGGATGTACACCCAGACCGAGCGGCCGAACCATCTCGCTCAGGAGGTGATCGACAACGCCGTCGACGAAGCGATCGCCGGGTACGCGACGGAGATCTTGGTCACGCTCCACGACGATGGCTCGCTCTCGGTCACCGACGACGGCCGCGGCATGCCGGTCGATCTTCACAAGAAGGAGAAGGTTTCCGGGGTCGAGGTCATCCTCACCCGGCTCCACGCCGGCGCGAAATTCTCCGACAAGAATTACCGCTTCTCCGGCGGGCTTCACGGCGTCGGCGTCTCGGTGGTCAACGCCCTCTCGACGAAGCTCCAGGTCTGGGTCCGCCGGGATGGGAAAGAATTCACCATGACCTTCGCGGACGGGAAGAAGAAGTCGGAGCTCAAGCCCGTCGGAACGGTCGGGAAGCGCAACACCGGAACGACGCTCCGCTTCTGGCCCGACGTGAAATTCTTCGACTCGCCGAAGTTCAGCGTTCCGCGCCTCAAGCAGCTGATGCGGGCGAAGGCCGTGCTTCAGCCGAGGCTCCGGATGCGCTTCGTCGACGAGAGCGACTCGACGCAGAGCGAAGAGTGGTACTACGAGGATGGTCTCACCGACTATCTCCAGAGCGAGCTCGAAGGGATCGATCTCGTCCCGGCAAAGCCGTTCATCGGACATTTCAAGGGTCGTGACGAAGAGGTCGACTGGGCCGTCGCGTGGCTCCCCGAGGACGGCGACGTCGTCACGGAGAGCTACGTCAATCTCATCCCGACCACCCAGGGCGGCACGCACGTCAACGGATTCCGCCTCGGGCTCACCGAAGCGATCCGCGAGTTCTGCGAGTTCCGCAATCTCCTCGCGCGCGGGGTGAAGATCTCCCCCGAAGACGTCTGGATCCGCTGCAGCTACATCCTCTCCGTGCGGATGCCCGAACCGCAGTTCAGCGGTCAGACCAAAGAGCGCCTCAGCTCGCGCGAGACCGCGGCGTTCGTCTCCGGCGTCGCTCAGGATGCGTTCAGTCTCTGGCTGAACCAGAACACCGCAGACGCGGAGGAGATCGCGCAGATCGCGATCCAGAACGCGATGTCGCGGATGCGGCAGGGGAAGAAAATCGAGCGGAAGAAGCTCACCGCAGGCCCCGCGCTCCCCGGAAAGCTCGCCGACTGCACCGCCGCGGATCTCGAGCGCACCGAGATCTTCCTGGTCGAAGGTGATTCCGCCGGCGGCTCCGCGAAGCAGGCCCGGGACCGCGAGTACCAGGCGATCATGCCTCTCCGCGGAAAGATCCTGAACACCTGGGAAGTCGATCCGATGGAAGTCCTCGGGTCGCAGGAGGTCCACGACATCGCGGTGGCACTCGGTGTCGATCCGGGGTCGGACAGAATCGACGGCCTGCGCTACGGAAAGATCTGCATCCTCGCCGATGCCGATTCCGACGGGGCGCACATCGCCACGCTTCTCTGCGCCCTCTTCGTCCGGCACTTCCGCAAGCTGGTGCAGGAAGGGCACATCTACGTCGCCATGCCCCCGCTCTATCGCATCGACGTCGGGAAGAACGTCTACTACGCACTCGACGACGCGGAGCGGGAAGGAATCCTCAAGCGCATCGAAGCGGAGAAGATCAAGGGGAAGGTCAACATCCAGCGCTTCAAGGGGCTGGGCGAGATGAACCCGATGCAGCTCCGCGAGACCACCATGGCTCCCGAGACGCGGCGGCTGGTGCAGATGGAGCTCCAGGGAGGCGACGGAACGGAGACGATCATGGACATGCTGCTCGCGAAGAACCGCTCCTCCGAACGGCGCGAATGGCTGATGAAGAAGGGCGACAAGGCGGAGGTTCTGGACTGAGGTTGCAACCGCAACCGACAACTCGCAACTCACGAACGATCATGCCTAGAAAATCTGCATCGAAGAGTCGCAGGAAAATGCCGCCACCGCCTCCGCCGATGGACTTCGAGCGGATTCCGGTGGCGAGTTTCGCGGAGAAGGCGTACCTCGATTACTCGATGTACGTGGTCCTCGACCGCGCGCTGCCGCATCTCGCGGACGGACTGAAGCCCGTGCAGCGACGGATCATCTACGCGATGTCGGAGCTTGGATTGAGCGCCGGATCGAAGTACAAGAAATCGGCGCGCACGGTCGGCGACGTGCTCGGCAAATACCATCCGCATGGCGACAGCGCGTGCTACGAGGCGATGGTGCTGATGGCGCAGCCGTTCAGCATGCGCTATCCGCTGGTCGACGGGCAGGGGAACTGGGGCTCACCCGACGATCCGAAATCGTTCGCCGCGATGCGTTACACCGAGGCCAGGCTCGCACGGTTCTCGGAGACGCTGCTCAGCGAGCTGGGACAGGGGACGGTCGAGTGGGGCCTCAACTTCGACGGGACGATGCGAGAGCCGCGGCTTCTGCCGTCACGACTCCCGCACGTGCTGCTCAACGGCGCGTCCGGGATCGCAGTCGGGATGGCGACCGACGTCCCTTCGCACAACGTGCGCGAAGTCGTGTCGGCGTGCATTCTGCTGCTCGAGAATCCCGACACGACGATCGAAGAGATCTGTGAACAGATTCCCGGGCCCGATTTTCCGACCGACGCCGAGATCATCACGCCCCGCGAAGAGATCCTCGAGATGTACCGCAGCGGCTCCGGGTCGGTGCGCATGCGGGCGGTGTGGGAGCGTGACGACGGCGACGTCGTGATCACCGCACTTCCGTATCAGGTTTCCGGGAGCAAGATCCTCCAGCAGATCGCGCAGCAGATGCAGGCGAAGAAGCTTCCAATGGTCGAGGATCTGCGTGACGAGTCGGATCACGAGAACCCCACCCGTCTGGTGATCGTGCCGCGCTCGAACCGCGTCGATGCGGACGAGCTGATGGCGCATCTGTTCGCCACCACCGATCTCGAGCGGACGTATCGGGTGAACATGACCATGATCGGACTGGAGGGCCGGCCGCGTCAGTACGACCTTCGCAGCATCCTCGACGAGTGGCTGACCTTCCGGATCGAAACGGTCCGGCGGCGTCTGCAGTGGCGGCTCGATCAGGTCACCCACCGGCTGCACATCCTGGACGGATTTCTCGTCGCGTATCTCAACATCGACGAGGTGATCCGGATCATCCGCACCGAGGACGAGCCGAAGCCGGTGCTGATGAAGCGGTTCAAGATCACCGACATTCAGGCGGAAGCGATCCTCGAGCTGAAGTTGCGCCATCTGAGCAAGCTCGAGGAGATGAAGATCCGCGGCGAGCAGGACGAGCTGGCGCGCGAGCGCGACGATCTCGAGAAGACACTCAAGTCGAAGGCTCGCCTGCGGAAGCAGGTGGGAGACGAGCTCGCGCGCGATGCGGAAGAGTACGGCGACGAGCGGCGCTCTCCGATCGTGCAGCGCGAAGCGGCGAAGGCGATCGACGAGCGCTCGCTGGTGCCGTCGGACCCGGTCACGGTGATCCTCTCCGAGCGAGGCTGGGTCCGTGCGGCCAAGGGCCACGACATCGACGCGACGAGCCTCGGCTACAAGGCCGGGGATTCGTTCCTCGTCGCGGCGCAGGGGCGGAGCAACCAGAACGCCGTCTTCCTCGACTCGACGGGGCGGACGTATTCGCTCCCGGCGCATACGCTCCCCTCGGCGAAGGGCCATGGTGAACCGCTCTCGTCGAATGTGTCGCCACCGCCCGGAGCGAGCTTCATCGGCGTGATGATGGGAGCGCCGGACGATCTGTGGCTTCTGTCGACGACGGACGGCAACGGATTCGTGATCCGTCTCGACGACATGCAGACCCGCATCAGGGCCGGAAAGTCCGTGATGAATATCTCGAAAGGAGCGAAACCGCTCCCGCCGCGCCGCGTGCTCGACTACGAGCACGATCGCATCGCGTCGGTGACCACGGAAGGAAAGCTCCTTCTCTTCCCGCTGGCGGAACTGCCGAAGCTGAGCCGCGGGAAGGGAGTGCGGACGATCAAGGTGCATACCGCGAAAGGACTGCTGCCGAAAGAGGAGGTCGTCGACGCTGCAGTCGTTTCGGAGAATGGCGCTCTCGTCGTCTACTCGGGCAAACGCTTCGTGACGATCAAAGGCGACGATCTCGAGACCTATGTCGGGAAGCGCGCCCAGCGCGGGTTGAAGCTGCCGCGCGGCTACCAGAGCGTGCAGCGTATCGAGCCGGCATAGTCCGGACTTCGGGTGCGGCATCAGTGGATCGCGCCGAGTGGGTCGCGCCTCTCGCCCGAGGCGAATGAGGGCGCGCCCGAGGAGTGCGGATTTCGAATCCGCCGCTAACCCCAATGGCCCGAACTTACTTAAGCAAAATCAGCGTGTCAGCCGGGAGTCGACGCGACCTTGCTGGGCAGTAAAGGATCCCCTCTCCGAGGGGCGTCACGGCTTCCGCCGTGGCCGCGCAGATCGCCCTTCAGAACGCAACGAGACGACACCTGCGGCAGAAGCGCAGCCGTCTGAAGCTCCATACTCATCTCCACTCTCGCTCTTCGTCGCGAACGACACCGGCACTCTCCTTGCTCGACAGTTCTTCCTCACCTCATGCGGAAAGGAGAGTGCGTATGGCTGGAAAGAAATGGGACCGTGATGCGTCGGAAGGGAAGACGGACCGGAAGACGAGACGGGTCGGCAATCGTGTGATCCACACTCAGCACGGCCGTCCGTACGACCACGACCCCGCCGAGGAACCGCCGCGCGGCGTGACGCAGGAGCAGTACGACCGCAATCCCGGGCATTACGACTACGATCGTGAGAACGACCCCTACGAGAGCCGGGTCCGCGAGAACCCGGAATGGCAGCGGTACATGCGTCGCCAGATGGAGCAGGGGAGAAGCATGCAGGAGCGCGGCGGCCGTTACGATGTGACGTTCGGAAGCGAGCGCGACGTCGGTGTCGCGGGAGGATATCGCGAACGAGGCGCCGGACGCGGCACGATGGCGGGTTACGGCTTCGACCAGGGCTCCGACTCGTTCGACAGTGTGACCTTCCGCGACGAGAATACCGAGAACGCCGGACCTCATGCCGGCCGCGGTCCTCGGGGGTACACCCGTCCGGACGACCGGATCGAAGACGACGTCTGCCGGCGTCTGACGGACGACGGCCGGATCGATGCGAGTGGACTGACCGTCCACGTCGAAAATGGAGAGGTGACCCTCGACGGAGGGGTCGACTCACGGTTCGAAAAGCGGCTCGCAGAGGACCTGGTGTGGGAGGTCACCGGAGTGTCGCAGGTGCACAATCATCTTCGGCGGCACCGGCAGTAATCACCACCGACCGAATGCCGGATGCCCTTCCTTTACGGCGATGAAAACGCCGCGGCAGGTCGCGGTGACTTTGCCCCCTGCCTCGAGGGAGGCCTCGACGACCGCGCGGTCCTCGCCCGATTCGACCACGTGCGCCCGGAGATGGATCGTCTCTTCGAGTGGCGTCGGCCGCCTGAGCTTGACGTGGAACTCCGCGGTCACTGTGCACGGAGGCGCGTCGAGAGCGTTCCTCTTCATCAGATGGTATGCGGCGGTCCAGTTGCTGTGGCAGTCGAGCAGCGTTCCGGTGATCCCTCCGCTCAGCATCCCCTCGAATGCCTGGTGATGAGGCTCGGCGTGCCACTCCGCCACGACCTCGTCCCCTTCGGAGAAGCTCTTGATCTGCAGTCCCTTCGGATTCGAAGGCCCGCATCCGAAGCACTTGTTGTTGGGCGCGTAATGATCCTGAAGGCTCTCACTCATGGCGTGCATTGTACCCGGTGGTGCGACCGTCCCGGTCGGAAACCGTGACCGCGATCGAGTTTTCACTGTGTAACCGCATACATCGCGCAGGCGGCGTTGGTTAAGAGACGCGAACGCACTCCGGCGCGAGAGGAACGATTCGCGAGGCGTTGAGCCATCGCTCCCCGGCAGGATGCCGGGGAGCCTCGCGCAGAATGCGCGACCCACAGTGCGCGACCCACGGTGCGCGACCCACGGATGCAGGGAGGCACAGTGGGTTGGGCGTCCTCGCCCGATGCAGGGCGGCGTCCCGCGCCGCCCTGCCCGGGGCGGGATACGACGATCGTCCCGAGTAGAGAGACGCGAACGCACTCCGGCGCGAGAGGAACGATTCGCGAGGCGTTGAGGCCATCGCTCCCCGGCAGGATGCCGGGGAGCCTCGCGCAGAATGCGCGACCCACAGTGCGCGACCCACGGATGCGCGACCCACGGATGCAGGGAGGCACAGTGGGTTGGGCGTCCCCGCCCGATGCAGGGCGGCGTCCCGCGCCGCCCTGCCCGGGGCGAGTTGCGACGATCGTCCCGAGTCGAGAGACGCGAACGCACTCCGGCGCGAGAGGAACGATTCGCGAGGCGTTGAGGCCATCGCTCCCCGGCAGGATGCCGGGGAGCCTCGCGCAGAATGCGCGACCCACAGTGCGCGACCCACGGATGCGCGACCCACGGTGCGCGACGCCCTTCTGTTGTCCGCTCGGAAGCTTTCGCCGGGCCTACGATTCCGGGGATAGCCGGCGCAGTGCGCCGTACCCGATCGCTCCGGCGGCCACCGATGCCACGAGAATCGCGATCTTCGACTGCTCCAGGGTATCGCCTTCTCCGAATGCGAGCCCGGCGACGAACAGCGACATGGTGAATCCGATCCCCGCGATCAGCGACACTCCGTGGAGGCACGCGAGGGTCCTGCCGTTCCACGCCAGATTCGTGAGCCCCATCTTCATCAGCAGGACCGCGGATCCGAAGATCCCGATCTGCTTTCCGAAGAAGAGCCCGAGGATGATCCCCAGTGAGAGGGGAGAGCCGAGGCTGCCGAGCGAGTGGGGATCGATTGCCACGCCCGCGTTTGCGAACGCGAAGAGCGGCATGATCAGCCACGCCACCACCGGATGGAGTCTGTGCTCCAGCCGGTGCAGCGGAGAGGCGTGATCGACGATCCACGCCTCGACCAGTTGCATCCGAACCTGCCACTCCTCCGGTTGTTCCGGCATCGGCTCCACCGGCCACGGTCCTTCCACCACTTCGAGCTCGTCACTCTCCGCTTCGTGCCGTTTCAGCTGCACCTTCCGGACGAACGTAGGTACGAGAAATCCGAGGAACACGCCGGCGATCGTGGCGTGAATCCCTGACTCGAGAACCGCGACCCAGAGGACGACCCCGCACACCAGGTATGCCGGGACGGCGTGAACCCGAGCTACGTTCAATCCGATCAGAACGACGACGACGGCGCCAGCGACACCGAGCGCCACGAAATTCAGCGACTCGGTGTAGAAGACCGCGATCACCGCCACCGCAATGAGATCGTCCACCACCGCGAGGGCCATCAGGAACACCCGGGCCCAGCTCGGAATCCTCGTTCCGAGGAGCGCGACGATTCCGAGCGCGAACGCGATGTCGGTGGCCATCGGGATCGCCCATCCCCGCAGTGCCTCGGCGCCTCGATTGAGGAAAAAAAAGATCGCAGCCGGAACTACTGCGCCGAAGACCGCGGCGACCGCGGGGAGGAGCGCCGAGCGGATCGAGGAGAGCTGTCCGAACAGGACCTCGCGCTTGATCTCCAGCCCGACCAGGAGGAAGAAGATCGCCATCAGTCCGTCATTGATCCAGTGAAGCAGTCCTTTGTCGATCACGAATCCCCCCACGCCCACCATCAGGTGGAGGTGAAGGAAGTTTTCGTAGCCCGTACGCAGAGGCGTATTCGCCGCGATCAGCGCGAGGAGGGTCGCGACGCCGAGGATGACTCCGGACGCCGCCTCGGTGCGCATGAACTGCTGAAGCGGAGTGACGACTTCTTCGATCACGACGGGAATCTTAGCATCGCAGAAGGGGGGCTCGTCCGCGCCTCCGGCGCTATCCCGGATGCAGGGAGGCACAGTGGGTTGGGCGTTCCGCCCGATGCGGGAAGGCACAGTGGGTTGGGCGTCCTCGCCCGATGCAGGAAGGCACAGTGGGTTGGGCGTCCCCGCCCGATGCAGGAAGGCACAGTGGGTTGGGCGTCCCCGCCCGATGCAGGGCGGCGTCCCGCGCCGCCCTGCCCGGGACGAGATACGACGATCGTCCCGAGTAGAGAGACGCGAACTCACTCCGGCGCGAGAGGAACGATTCGCGAGGCGTTGAGGCCATCGCTCCCCGGCAGGATGCCGGGGAGCCTCGCGCAGGATGCGCGACCCACAGTGCGCGACCCACGGATGCAGGAAGGCACAGTGGGTTGGGCGTCCTCGCCCGATGCAGGGCGGCGTCCCGCGCCGCCCTGCCCGGGGCGAGTTGCGACGATCGTCGCGAGTCGAGAGACGCGAACGCACTCCGGCGCGAGCGGAACGATTCGCGAGGCGTTGAGGCCATCGCTCCCCGGCAGGATGCCGGGGAGCCTCGCGCAGAATGCGCGACCCACAGTGCGCGACCCACGGACGCGCGACCCGCATCCGATTGTGCCTCAGTGGGTTAGCCGAAAAGGGGTCAGGCCGCTTTTCGGCGGGCGGCGCATAAAAAGGGGAGCGCCGGAGCGCTCCCCTCGAACTTCGAATTGCCGATGGTTACTGAAGGACGACCAGGACGACGCGGCGATTCTGCTTCCGTCCGTCACGGGTCTTGTTCGACGCGGCCGGCATGGTCTCGCCGTAGGAGATCGTCGACATCCGGACCAGCGGAACAGTCTGCTGCTGGTTCAGATAACGACGGACAGCCTCGGCGCGGCGCTCACCGAGCATCTCGTTGAAACGCGCTCCACCGGTGCTGTCGGTGTGACCCTGGATCTCGACCCAGTACGGAGAGTCGAGCGCCTTGACCTTGGCTGCGAAGTCGTCGAGCTCCTTCTTCGCGGCGTCGGTGAGGTTGTCGCTGCCGAGCTTGAAGTGGACGTCGTTGTCCGTCAGCGTCTGCTCGAACGCAACCTTGCCCTTGGCCAGAACACCGGCTTCCTCGGCACGCTTCAGCGCGTCCTTGGCTTCCTGGCTGATGTTCTGAATGTCCTGCTGCATCTTGTTCTGGTTTTCCTGGAGTGTCTCTACCTGACTCTGAACGGAATCAATCTTCTGGTTGGTCTGCGCCTGAGACTCGGCGATCTTCTTCTCGACCGTGGCGTTGGTGGCGCAGCCGACCAGCGATGCTGATACGAGAGCGACCCCGAGAACATAGGAAAGTTGACGGCTCTTCATTCGAAACTTCCTTTCTTCACGTTTTGAGAATTCCGAGCACTCGAGCGTTGGTCTGCTTCGCGAAGCGGCGGAGCAGTCCCTCGATACCCCGCCCGAACACGAACCAGACGACCCTGCCCGGCGTACAGCGAAATGCGGCGGTATTTTACAGTACCTTGTCCCGTAGGAGTAAATCCGATCAGATATTGCGACCGAAGATCCCGTTCGATGAGGTGGACGGCGGACTCGAGCCTGGCCGGATCTTCGGCAATTGCGACCCGACCCCCGGAGATGCTGGCCACTCGCTGAAGCACCGCGAGGTCCGTCTGCGCCTCTGCTGCGTGCTCCGTCTCTCGCGCTTCGCGCTCCGGAAATCTCAGTCCCAGCGGATAGATCGGCACGTCCACTCCCTCCAGCCGGGCTGCGAGCTCGGCCGCGGAGAGGCGGGATGCGTTATCGAGCCCGTCCGTGAGGAGGATGATCGCCCGCGATCCGTTCGTCCCGAGCGTCGAGTAATCGGGCATCTTCGCGACTGCGTCGAAAAACGCCGTCTTTCCCCACGGTTTGACCCCATCGATGGCGTGGATGATCCGCGTTCCGGAACGGGTGAAGGGAACGAGCTGGGTGACGTTTTTCGAATCGAACGTCCAGAGGGAGTACTCGTCACCGAGGACCTGCCGCTTGATCAGCGTCCGCACTGCTGCCTTGGCCCCTTCCAGCTTGCCGGCCAGCCCCATCGATCCGGAGGTGTCCAGCAGAATCGTGAAAGATACCGGGGCGTCATCCGTCCTTTCGAACATGTCCGTGTGCACCAGTTTCCCGTCCACTCTCAGCTCGACCTGCCGCGAGTGCACGTTCCGGACCGGTCGGCCGTCCGGGGCGGTCACGACGAACGGGACCATGACGTATCCGACCGAAATCGATACATTGAAGTTGTTCTGGTCGACGTCTTCGGCGCCCGCAATCGCCGGAAGCAGGAACATCACTGCCACCAGGAGCGAGACGAGAATCGACCTCGATCTGTTTGACGATCTCATCATTCGGTTTCCATCGTTGAATTGATACTGCGGGTGAGAACGCTTCCCGGCTCCGATAGAATCCCATCCGGCCGGATCGACTCGTCCGTGCAGCATTCCTGGCCCGCATTTCTCACACCATCTCGTCGCGAGGAGGCGGAGAGCAGCCTGGATGCAAGGCGCGCGCAGCTTCGGCGACGAAGGCGTAGTGGTGACTATGTCGAGAAGCCGAAGATGTGCGCGACATAGTAGACAGGCCGCTATCCGGCTCCGCAGCAGAGACGGTGTGAGAAAAGCGGGCTAATGAGGTTTCAGGAGGATTCATGAAAATTTTCCTCACCGGCACGACCGGTCTGATCGGACGTGCCGTTCTGAACGAATTGCAGAGATCCGGCCATCAGGTGACTGGACTCGTCCGCGATGCCAGCTCCGCCGCTCCGCTCGCCGCTCCGGGCGTCGATCTCGTCGAGGGGTCGCTCGAGTCGCTTCCCGGGATGGGAGACCTCCTTTCGAGGCACGACGCGTTCGTCCACACCGCTATGGCCGGAGGGGGGCGGACCTCCGAATTGGACCGTCTCACCATCGACGTCGTTCTCGAGCACGCCCCCGCCGGCTCCTTCTTCCTCTACACCTCCGGCGTCTGGATCTTCGGCAATACCGGAGACGCCGCCGTTCGCGAGGATTCCCCGACCAGGCCTCTGCCGATCTCCGCGTGGCGTGCCCCTCACGAGGCGCGGGTGCTCGAAGCCGGAGAGGGAGTGAAGACTGCCGTCATCCGGCCCGGATGCGTTTACGGTGGCGCGCAGAGCCTGCTCGAAGATTGGTTCGCCAGATCCGAGAAAGGGTCGCCGCTGAGAGTCGTCGGCGATGGCCGGAACCACTGGGCGATGATCCACGTGCGCGACCTGGCGCGATGCTACGTGAAGGCGCTCGAGCTGCGGGCAACGGGAATCCTGCACGCGACGGACGATACGCGGGACGCGATGCGAACCATGGCAGAGGCGGTCGCCCGGACCGGGTCGCATCATTCCGCTGTCGAACTGGTGCCGCTCGACGCTGCGAGACGGGATCTCGGCGAAGCTTTTGCGGACGCGCTCGCCGTCGATCAGCACGTTTCGAGCGCGGCGACCCGCGAGCGGTTGGGATGGCACCCCGAGTCGAAGACATTCCTCTCGTCGCTCGACTCACAGTGGGAAGAGTGGCGCGCATCCCGGAGCCGTCCGTGAGCATCCGTAAACCGCGACAACCGCGAGCCGACGCCGGCGTGAAGCTTCGCCTGATTCGCTTTCAGGCGACCGACGGTGTCGTTCTCCCCGGGCTCCTCTACGAGCCGGCAAGACGCTCGCGCGACGCGGCGATCTTCCTTCACGGAAACGGCGACGCGTCCGTCTTCTACGCGGGCCGGACAAACATTCTCGGCGAAGAGCTGACCCGTCGCGGGATCGCGTGGTTCGCCTTCAACAACCGCGGTGCGCTGCAAGTCAAACGGCTGCAGCGGACGAAGGGAGACGAGAGCGAACGGGTGCTCGGGGGGACGGCATACGAGCTGATTCGCGACTGCGTACACGACATCGACGGCGCGATCTCCATGCTCCGGAAGGAAGGGTACGAGCGATTTCATCTGGTCGGACATTCGACGGGAGCGAACAAGATCTGCGTCTACAACGCGCTCAAACCGAGGAATCGCGCGACGCGCTACGTGCTGCTCGGGCCGGGGGACGACACCGGTCTCTATTACGCCGCGGCGGGTCCCGAACGCTTCCGCCGGGCGCTCGAGCGGTGCCGGGAGGAGGTCGATCGGGGTCGCGGCGAGAAACTCGTTCCGCGATGGGTCTCGCCATACCTGATGTCGTGGGCCTCGATGTACGACACCATCAACCCCGACGGTGACTACAACGTCTTCCCGTTTCTCGAAGTCACCCGGGGGCCACGTCTTTCCCGGAAAACACCGTTCCTCGAGTACCGCACCATCCGCAAACCGACGCTGGTAGTGTTCGGGGAGAACGACGAATTCTGCTACGGAGACGTCGAGGGTTGCATGGAGGCGATGCGGAAGTACGCCCCGGTCCCGCGGAAATTCACGTTCCGCATCCTTTCCGATACCGATCACGGATTCCACGGATCCGAGCCGGAGCTCGCCCGATCCATCGCCCGCTTCATCCGTTCCCGTTGATTCCGCCGCCGGCCACCGAAACGAAAACGTTTCCGTTCCGTAGAAAGGCTGCAGACGGTCTCGTAGTACGATGGTCGCAAAGAGAACCCCAATGAAGAGAATGGTGCTCTGGTTCGCTCCGGCCGTTCTCCTCGCGTCCCTGGCGGCCGCACAGGAGAAGCCGATGCCCTACGTCGAGACGATCGACGTACGCATCATCAACGTGGATGCGGTCGTCACCGATCGGAAGGGACGGCCGGTACACGGGCTCACGAAGGACGACTTCGAGCTGATCGAGAACGGCCATCAGATACCGATCACGAACTTCTTCGAAGTGAAGCCGTCCGAAAAGCCGCCGCAGACCGACGCCGCTCCTGCCGAGACGCAACCGGTCGCGGAGCAGGAGCCGGTCGAGGAACGCCGCCGCCGGATCGTGCTTTTCGTCGACGAATCGACCCTCCACCCGTTCAACCGGAACCGGATCTTTCCTGCGCTCGACGATTTCGTCCGCCAGGCCATGCGTCCGTCGGACGAAGTGATGATCGTCTCCTGGAATCACGACCTGAAGATCGAGCTCCCGTTCACCACCGACGTGAACGCGGCGCATCACATCCTCGAACGGCTCTCCTCGACCACCACCAGCGGAGCGGAACGGGTGCGACGTCTCTCCGACGCCCAGGAGCGGGTCCTGGACGTTTTCGAACAGGCGAAGATGATGGGTGGAGAGAAACCGCTGATGGAAGAAGGATTGAGGGAGGCACGTCAGTACGCCGACGCCGTCTTCCGGGACGAGAGGGCGACGACGGGGGCGATGAACGCGCTGATGGCGTCGATGGCAGCCGTGGATGGAAAGAAGATTCTGGTCTTCATGACCGAGTCGCTTCCCGCCCAGCCGGGCCTGGAGATGTTCGAATTCATCGACGGTATCCGGGAGCGGTTCAAGGATGGCCGGAGCCGCTC
This sequence comes from uncultured Acidobacteriota bacterium, assembly GCA_963741955.1. Lineage (GTDB taxonomy): Bacteria > Acidobacteriota > Thermoanaerobaculia > Gp7-AA8 > Gp7-AA8 > CAVUKB01. The sequence goes on along the minus strand of CAVUKB010000005.1, from coordinate 1,044,943 downwards.
AGCAATCTCGGACGCGAACCGCTACAGCGCGGAGCACGAGATTCAATCGATCAGTGACATCGCGAATGCGAGCGGCTTCACGATCTATCCGATCCAGGCGGGTTCGTCCGCGAGCGATGGAGCCGCAGACGTCAATCCACGTCTGGAGATGGACATGCAGATCGCGGTTCGAGGTGCGTCGAACCTCAAGGCGGTCAACGATGCCCAGCCGTTGCGCGCTCTCGCCAGTGCGACCGGCGGGATCGCCGTGGTCGGTTCGAACAACTTCGAGCTCGCGCTCGACACCATCCGGAAGGACTTCAGCAGCTACTACTCGCTCGGATACCGCGCGTCCGGAGAGAAGGTCGACCGGGTCCGGTCGCTCGAGGTCCGGGTGAAGAATCCCGACTACCGGGTTCGTTCCCGCCGCTCCCTGGTGGAGCGCTCGCTCGAATCGGACCTGCGCGATGCCGTGGCCGCGAACCTCTTCTATCCGGCCCGCGGAAACGAAATGAAGATCGCGTTGCACGTCGGAGCCCCCCGGGTTTCGGGGCGGAAGATGAGCATGCCGCTGGAGATCGTCATTCCGATGGACAGCCTGACGCTCATTCCGGACGGAGACGATCTCACCGGTCAGTTCGACCTTTACATCGGCTTCCTCCGGAAGGACGGAAGCGTTTCGAAGGTCGACAAACGACATCAGCAGTTCCGCTTCGCCGCGTCCGCTGCCGAGCGGAGGAAGGAAGTGAGGCTCGTGCTCCAGCTTTCCGGCGACGTCGCGACGAGCCGGATCAGTGTCGGAGTTCTCGACTTCGTCTCGCACTCGACGGGATTCGCAGCACAGTCCATCATCGGCTCATCCGACCAGGACCGTGCCTCCAATCGGAGGTGATCGTCCGTCACTCGGCGGCGTCTGCCGGCGGCCGCTCCCTCATAGTCAGAATCAGGTCCGTCTTCAACTTGTGGAGCTGCTGCTCGAGTCCGACGGGGTAGACGTGTGGATTGACGAATCGCTTGATCCCGGGATGGAACATCTTCAGCTGGCGGACCACCCGTTCACGAATCTCCTGGAGTGAAGGGCTGTCACTGACCAGCTGCCCATGGCGAAAGAGCGGCACGAGGAGATCTTCGTGCGACGTGGTTCGGCCGAAACTCTTCCTGCGGGTCATGTCCGTCGGATGGATCATGGTCGGTGCGCCCGCGGGAGGCAACAGTTCATCGAAGATCATGTCTCCCACGTTCTCGCTTTCGGTGAAGAATCGCCGCACCTGCAGGATCCCGGGCGTAGAGATCTTCGCGGATTCCTCGGAGACCTTCAGCTTGTGCTCCCATTCGCCCTTCGCGTCGCGAACCGCGGTGAGCTTGTAGATTCCTCCGAGCGCCGGCTGACCCCAGCCGGTCACCAGCCGGGTCCCGACGCCCCAGACGTTGATCTTCGCTCCCTGCAGCTTGAGGCTGGTGATGATCTCTTCGTCGAGCTCGTTGCTGGCGACGATGGAAGCTCCGGTGAATCCGGCCGCATCGAGCATTTTCCGCGCTTCGATCGAGAGATAGGCGAGATCTCCTGAGTCGAGCCGGATGCCGATCATCCGGTGGCCGTGAGCCTCGAGCCAGCGACCGGCGTCGATGGCGTGCCGGATACCGGCCATCGTGTCATACGTGTCCACGAGGAAGACACAGTTGTTCGGGAGCGAACGCGCCCACGATTGAAACGCGTCGAGCTCGTCGGGGAAGAGCATGACCCAGCTGTGGGCGTGCGTGCCGGCGACCGGGATCCCGTAGAGTTTTCCAGCCAGAAGATTCGAGGTCGCAACTGCGCCTCCTACGTACGCCGCACGCGAGGCCGAGAGGGCACCGTCCAGTCCCTGTGCCCGTCGAAGCCCGAACTCGAGGATCGGCTCGCCCCCCGCTGCGATCTCGATCCGCGCCGCCTTCGTCGCGATGAGCGACTGGAAGTTCATCACGTTCAGCATCACGCTCTCGAGGATCTGTGCCTCGAGGATCGAACCCTTCACCCGTAGCAGCGGTTCGTACGGGAAGACCACCGTCCCTTCGGGGATCGCGTCGATGTCGCACGCGAGCTCCAGTCCGGAGAGCATGTCGAGAAACTCCCGGTCGAACAGAGGACGCTCGTCGTTCCCTTTCAGGGTTTCCAGGTAGCCGAGGTCATCGTCGGAGAAGCGGAACGCACGGATGTACTCGGCGAGCGGCGCGAGACCGCAACTGATGGTGAAGCCGCCGCCGAACGGATTGTTGCGGAAGAAGAGATTGAACACGACTTCCTGCTGGTGCTTCTTCTCCTTCCAGTAGCCGTAGGCCATGGTCAGTTCGTACAGGTCCGTCGTGAGCGCGAGCGACTGTCCGGAAGAGAAGGCATGCTGGGTCATGAGAGGGGTATTGTCGCATGGGAGAGGAGCGAGCCCCGAGCCCCGACCCCCGACCCTCTATCGAAACCGGACCGGGACGATCAGCTCCGCGCTCTCGCCGCCGCTCGTCGCGTGGAGGCGGATCTCGCCCATCGTTCCGGCGAGGCCGGTGAACGGTACCCACTGCACGGTCCCCTGATCGTCGATCAACCGCATATCCGTGGTTGGATCGACGATGGTGTACGTGATGGGATTGCCGTCGGGGTCGTTGGCGATCACGCGGAAGAAGTTCGGAAAACTCCCGGTGAAGATGTCGATCGGCTTGTCGAGGGTACCGTCGTAGTTCAGGTCCTCGTTGTCGGCCAGTCCATCTTCGTTCATGTCGACGCCGAGAAACTCGAGCGTCCCGTTGATGCGGGTCCGCACCATCGGAACGTACGTCGGGTCGCCCGTTCTCTGATCGACGATGCTTCCGTAGATCATGACCGAGCCGCTCTGCACGTATACCCGGATCGTGTCGTTGTCTTCCGGAGGCTGTCCCAGAAAATTCTGGACCCCGCCGTTGTACTGAACCTGAACTCCCGCGTTGTAGTGTCCGGCGACCTGGGAAACGATCTTCCCATCCTTCCGTACGACTTTCCAGATGACGTCGGATTCGGCGAGGGCGAAGATGCCGAAGTTGTAGCGGAAGTTCACCACATCCGAGGGGGCGACGAGCACGCCGGTTGAACCGGGAAGGAGTGCTTCGTTGACGATGACCGCCGGAATGTCCTGCCCGTATTCGCCATCGCCGGATTTGTTGAACGTGCGGCTGGCGATGGCGATCTTCCGTACCACAGAATCGTCGGCGAGGTCGATCGCGATGGCGCCCGTTCCGGAGTCGCGATTGAAGGTGTTCTTGAAAATGTCGGGATACGAGACTGTCGCGTTGGCCGGCAGCGTCCGGGTGACCGCGGGGCCGGCTCCGTTCCCGTCGTGGAGCGTCATGGTCAGTTCGATCGGGGAGGGACTGACGTTGTGAAGGGTGATCTCACTCTGCCACCGGCTCCCTCCGGCCCCGGCGCCCGTTCCCGCGGCGGGGATCACGAAGTCGATGCTGCTGCCGAGAGCGAGGGGCGCAGAGAGAAGGATGAGTGCGGCGGCTGCGGTGAATATCGAGCGCATAGGGGTTCTCCTCGAGTTGACTTTCCGGACACGATCTCCGAGAGCGGGTTCCAGAGATACCACATGTCGGATCCCGGATGCCTGTCATACGAGTGCCGGGAGCGAACCGTCCACGACTTCTCTCCGGAGTGGCGGCTGTGCAAAGATCTCACGAGGTGACCTTCGGGTCTCCGGGTCCAGGGACCGACGGCGATGAAAGGCTACACGTCACGCGAAGTTGCGGAGATGCTCGGAGTCACTCCGGCGGAGGTTCGGGCGTTCGCGCGGAGTGGCCTCGTGACGGTGGAGCGGGGGAGTCGCGGCGAGTATCGTTTCGATTTTCACGATCTGGTGATGTTGCGTACGGCGCGTGAGCTGAGGGCTGCGAACGTGCCGGCCCGACGTATCCGCGCTGCGCTCGAAGCGCTTCGGCGGCGTCTGCCGGCCGGCCGGCCGCTGACTGCGGTCCGCATCGCCGCTGCCGGGGACCGGGTGGTGGTGCAGGACGACGGAGCGCTCTGGAGCCCGGAATCGGGTCAGGTGCTGTTCGATTTCGCGGTCGCGGATCTCGCCCGGCGCGCCGAACCCGTTGTCCGCCGCGCCGCAGATCGCGCCCGGAGTGGCGAAGACGATCTCGACGCAGACGGCTGGTACGAGTTGGGCTGCGGACTCGAAATGACCGGTTCATCCGACGCGTCGGACGCATACCGGAGGGCGCTGGAGATCGATCCCGGCCACGCGGATGCACACCTGAACCTGGGGCGACTGCTCCACGAGCGAGGTGATCTCGCGGCGGCAGAGGACCACTACCGGAGCGCCCGGCGGTCCCGCCCCGGAGATATGACGATCGAGTTCAACCTCGGCGTGGTACTCCAGGATCGGGGAGAGACGCGCGGTGCGATCGAGCATTATCTCCTGAGCCTCGACGCGGATCCCGCGCTCGCCGACGCCCACTACAACCTTTCGCTCCTCTACGAGAAGAGCGGCGAAGGAAGGAAGGCTCTCTACCACCTGAAACAGTTCCGCAGTCTGGTGGGGAAGTGAGCTTCGCTACGATGTGCAGGACTCTTCCACCCCTGCGAGGATGATGGAACAGGCTGGGTTCAGGGTAAATTGTCCTCGCGCGGTGATAGACTCCGCGTGCGGCTCACGCCCGGAAAAGGAGCGCCGAATGATGCGATGGAAAGATGTGATCGCCGGTCTGGGGACCGTGACTCTGGCGTGTGGAGTCATCCTGACGATCGCGTCGTGTAACCGTGAGCCGGGGCCAGACCGGGTCGACCGCGCAGCATTCAAGCCGGCGCCCGATGCGGCGTACCAGAAAGAGATCGAGAAGTGGCGTTCCGACCGCCTGGCTTCGCTCACCAGCGAAGACGGCTGGCTGACTCTGATCGGCCTCTACTGGCTGCAGCCCGGCGCCAACTCGGTCGGATCGAAGGACGGAAGCGTCGTCGAGCTCCCGAAGAACGCCGCACCGCCCGACGTCGGCACCTTCCTGGTTCAGGACGGGAAAATCCATTTCAAGGCCGCTCCGAATGCCGGAGTGACTCGCGACGGCGCTCCGGTGACGGAGCTCGACCTCGCGACGGATGCCTCCGGGAATCCGACTGCGTTGCAGCTCGGGACGCTGCAGTTCTATCCGATCGAGCGCGGCGGGAAGATCGCCATCCGGGTCAAGAACAGCCTCAGTCAGACGCGGACCGGATTTCGTGGCCTCGACTATTTTCCGATCGATCCCTCGTGGCGCTTCCGCGCGCGGTTCCTCCCGTACGACCCGCCGAAGAAGATCGCCATCGTGAACGTGCTCGGGATGGTGGAGAACATGAGCTCACCCGGCGCGCTCGAATTCGAACGCGACGGGAAGACCTACCGGATCGATCCGGTCAACGAAGAGGGGACGACGGACCTGTTCATCATCGTCGCGGACCGGACCAGCGGAAAAGAGACGTATGGAGCGGGGCGGTATCTTTACGCGGCGCCTCCCGGTCCGGATGGAACGACCATCCTCGACTTCAACAAGGCGTACAACCCCCCGTGTGCGTTCACCGAGTTCGCGACCTGCCCGCTTCCTCCCCCGGAGAACCGGCTGCCGCTCGACATCACCGCAGGAGAGAAGAAATATGCCGGCGGTCACTGAGCAGCAGATGCCGTTTCGGGATCTCCTGGGCTTCGGAGGCGCGGAGGGATGAAACGGCACTTCGAAAAAGAGATCGAGGAGCTCGAGCAGCACCTGCTCGAGATGGGCGCGCTCGTCCAGCGAGCGATGGAACGATCGATTCAGGCCCTCCTCGAGCGCGATTCCGAGCTGGCGGAACGGGTGATCGGTGAAGACGACGTGATCGATCGTCTCGAGCTGGAGATCGACGCGAAAACGATGGAGCTGATAGCGACCGTGCAACCAACGGCGGTGGACCTTCGCGCGATCGCGGCGATCATGAAGATCACCCCGGAGCTGGAGCGGATCGCCGATCTCGCCCAGGACGTCTGCGAGCGTGCGGTGGAGCTGAACCGCGAGCCGCAGCTCAAGCCGTTCATCGATCTGCCGGTCCTCGCTTCGAATGCGCAGGAGATGGTGAAGCTCTCGATCGATTCGTTCGTGAAACTCGATGCGGATCTCGCTCGAGACGTGATTCGCCGGGACGACGACGTGGATCGTCTCACCGAGGTGGTCTTCCGCGAGCTGCTCACGTACATGCTCGAGGATCCGAGGAACATCTCGAGGGCAATCCGGCTCACGTTCATCGGGAAGTACTTCGAGAGGATGGCGGACGGGGCGACCAACATCGCCGAGATGGTGGTGTACCTCGTCGAAGGTCGTTCGATCAAACACATGGCGGAGTCCGAACTGCTGAAGCGCGGATCGCACTCCCCGAATCAGGAACCAGGGTGAGGTGAATCGATGGGCTTTCGGCTGATCCCGAAAGACGTGAAGTTTTTCGACGACTTCATGACCATGGCCGCGCAGCTCGGGAAGGCGGCGAAGATACTCGAAGAGATGCTGGGGTCGGATCCCCCCGACTTCAGCCGTGCGCCGGAGATCAAGGCGCTGGAGCACGAGTGCGATCACGTGACGCACGAGATCATCCGGCGCTTGAACCAGACGTTCGTCACTCCGATCGATCGCGAGGACATCCACTCGCTCGCGCTCGCACTGGACGACGTGATGGACGTGATGGACGCCGCGGCAGCGCTCTTCCCACTTTACGAGATCCGCAGATTGCGGCCGGGGCTGGCGGGGCTCACACGCGTGATCACCGCGCAGTGCGAAGAGATCCATCGCGCGATGGCGGCTCTCGACCGGCGCACCGGAGTGATGGATCGGGCCATCGAGATCAACCGGCTGGAGCAGGAAGCGGACGGCATCTATCGCGAATCGGTCGGACGTCTTTTCCGCGAGGAGAAGGACCCGATCGAGATCATCAAATGGCGGGAAGTCTACCGTCTCCTTGAAGAAACGACCGATCGGGCAGAGGACGTTGCGAACCTGGTCGAGAACATCGTCGTGAAGCACGGCTGAGGTCATGATCTACGTCGTCGTCGGTCTCATTGCGGTTGCACTCTTCTTCGATTACATCAATGGTTTCCATGATGCCGCGAACTCCATCGCGACCGTGGTCTCCACTCGTGTGCTCTCTCCCGGGCAGGCGGTGATCTGGGCCGCGTTCTTCAATTTCGTCGCGGCTTTCATGTTCGGTACGGCCGTCGCGAAGACCATCGGCAGCGAGATGATCAATGTCGACGCGGTCACGTTCGGGGTGGTCTTCGCCGGTCTCACCGGCGCGATCGTCTGGGATCTGCTGACCTGGTACTTCGGACTTCCGACCAGTTCCTCTCACGCTCTGATCGGAGGCTACGGCGGAGCGGCGGTGGCGCGGGTCGGATTCAGCGCGATCATCCCGGGAGGATGGACCAAGACGCTGGTCTTCATCGTCGTCTCACCCCTGATCGGTCTCGTCGCGGGACTGGCGTTGATGACTGCCATCTACTGGATCTTCCAGCACCGGCCACCAAGCAGGGTCGACCGTTGGTTCCGGAAGCTCCAGCTTCTGTCCGCCGCTCTCTTCAGTCTCAACCACGGCGCCAACGACGCTCAGAAAACGATGGGAATCATCACCGGTCTGCTCCTCTCGGCCGGCTACATCAAGACATTCCACGTTCCGTTCTGGGTCATTCTCGCGGCGCACACTGCAATCGCGCTCGGCACTCTCGCCGGCGGATGGCGGATCATCCACACCATGGGATCGAAAATCACCAAGCTGCAGCCGGTGCACGGCTTCGCCGCCGAGACCGGGGCGGCGATCGCCATCTTTACTGCCACTCAATTCGGAATCCCGGTCAGCACCACCCACGCGATCACCGGATCGATCGTCGGTGTCGGCGCGACCCGGCGCCTCTCGGCGGTTCGCTGGGGAGTGGCGGGGCAGATCGTCTGGGCCTGGGTCCTGACCATTCCGGGCGCTGCGGCAATCGGTGCGGGAACCTTCTGGCTGATCAAGCTCCTCGGCGCGAGCTGAAAGCATCTGATATCGATTATCGCTTATCTGTTATCTGATATCTGCATGAAAACTTACGCAGGTATAAGATAACCAGATAGGCAACAGATAATAATAGATATCAGATCATAGATATCAGATATCAGATGCTCCTGCTGTGCTTGACACCGGCGCTGCCTGGGATTCGAATTCGAGATGCGACCGCGCTTGTATTTCCGTCGCACGCAATTCGAATGGAGGCGCATTCCGGTGACGAAATACGACAAGGAACTGCAGACCGGCACCGAAGAATACGAGCGCGCGATCCGTCCGATGAAGGAGTATCTCGAGAAGGAGGAAGAGCCGCGCGAGCGCGACCACGGCTCCCGTCGCGACGAAGCCTTCGACCCCGAATCGGTCCCCGAGAAACGCCGCCGCCGGCGAAAGAAGCGCCGCTGACGCGATCCGGCGGCGGACCGAAAGTCCGGGGGTGGTGCGACCGTCCCGGTCGCAACGGCGAGCGCAGCGAGCCATGGGGCGCGGATCCCGCCCTGCGGGCTCCGCCGCTTAGATCGGTCTCATCGCGCACGAACACGATCCGGCAGGGACCGAAAAATCCGCAGGTGGTGCGACCGTCCCGGTCGCAACGGCGAGCGCAGCGAGCCATGAGGTGCGGATCCCGCCCTGCGGGATCCGCCGCGTAGATCGATCTCATCGCGCACGAACACGATCCGGCGGCGGACCGAGAATCCGGGGGTGGTGCGACCGTCCCGGTCGCAACGGCGAGCGCAGCGAGCCATGAGGTGCGGATCCCGCCCTGCGGGATCCGCCGCGTAGATCGATCTCATCGCGCACGAACACGATCCGGCGGCGGACCGAAAATCCGCAGGTGGTGCGACCGTCCCGGTCGCAACGGCGAGCGCAGCGAGCGATGGTGCGCGGATCCCAGCCTGCGGGATCCGCCGCGCAGATCGTGTCTCGTCGCGCACGAACACGATCCGGCAGGGACCGAAAAATCCGCAGGTGGTGCGACCGTCCCGGTCGCAACAGCGAGCGCAGCGAGCCATGAGGTGCGGATCCCGCCCTGCGGGATCCGCCGCGCAGATCGTGTCGAAGCGGACGAACGCCGTCGATAGGGCAACGCGCGAAGCGTTCGTCACAGGGTGGATCAGCGCAAAGAGCGCTCCGCTTCTGCCAGAGGCATGGTCTCATCGCTCTCGAACACGAACTTCGCGGCGGATCAGAGGATCCGCCGCCCCTCGGCCGAGTGACCGTGGGGTCTCCAAATCGCGCAAATCGCGCAAATCGCGCAACTCCCCTCAGTAACTCTGTTCGTCCAGCACCACCGGTCCTCGGAAGCTCCGGTAGATGAAGATCGTATACGCGAGCACGATCGGCATGCCGATCAGCGCGATCGCCAGCATCACCTGCAGCGTTCCATGCGTCGACGACGCGTTGTAGATCGTCAGACTCCTCTCCGCGTCGCCCAGCGCGGGCACCATGTTCGGATAGAGCCCCTGTCCCACGATCCCCAGCAGCATCGCGATCGACACCGACGAGAAGAGGAACTGCAGTCCTCTCCGCCCGCGCCGCAGCGTGAACATGAACCCGAGCGTCGACGCGACGAAGAGCGTCGGGACGATCCACGCCACTGCGTGGTGGTACATCTGCCAGAGGTGCGGAGCGAAGAACCGTGCCGCGACCGTGGTCAGCACCCACGCCGCGACGAACAGCAGCCACGAAAATCGGGCGACGTTCGCTGCCCGACGCTGCAGATCCCCTTCGGTCTTCAACACCAGCCAGCTCGCTCCGTGAATCAGGAAGAGGAGGACCGACAGCACGCCGACCATCAGCGCGAACGGATTGAGGAGTCCCAGAAACGTCCCGGCGAACTCCTGATCCGCCGCGAGCGGAACGCCCCGCAGGATGTTGCCGAGCGCGACACCGAAGAGAAGCGCCGGGAGAAACGAGCCGATGGCGAACGCCGAATCCCAGAAGGAGCGCCAGACGGACGACTCTTCCTTCCCGCGGAACTCCAGCGACACCGCCCGGAACATCAGCGCGAGAAGAAGAAGCATCAGCGCGAGATAGAACCCGGAGAAGACCGTGGCATACACCTTCGGGAACGCCGCGAAGATCGCGCCGCCTCCGGTCAGCAGCCACACTTCGTTCCCGTCCCACACCGGACCGACCGAGTTGAGAAGAATCCGGCGCTCGCGGTCGTCCTTCGCGATGAAGAGGTGCAGCATCCCCACGCCGAGGTCGAAGCCGTCGAGGACCGCATAGCCGATCAGGAGGACTCCGATGAGGAGAAACCACGTCGTTTGAAGATCCAGCATCTCATGCCTCCTGCGGCGTCAGGCCGCCGGCCGTGATCGGTTCTTCGACTCCCTCCGGGCCGTGCGCGATCTCCTTCCAGATCAGCCGCACCCAGAGAGCGAACAGCAACGCGTAGATCACCGAGAACATCACGATGGAGAAGAGCACCTCGGGAGCCGTGACGACCCTCGAGGCGGCGTCGACCGTTTTCATCACGCCGTAGACGATCCACGGCTGACGTCCCGCCTCCGCCGCCATCCAGCCGAGCTGGATCGCGATGTGTGGGACCACGACCGAGAAAACCATCACCCAGAGCCATCGCCTCGATCGCTCGATCCGTCCGCGCCAGAGGAGAACCAGCCCGGCGAAGATCTCGAGCAACATCAGGTTCCCGAGGATCACCATGTTGTGGAAGGAGAGAAACGTGAGGGCGACCGGAGGCCACTGCTCGCGCGGAAATTCGTTCAGTCCTTTCACCGGAGCGCGGAAGTTCCCGAAGGCGAGGAACGAGGTGAGGCGCGTGACCAGCAGCTCCGGCCCCTCCGGCCTCCCGTCCTGGCCCGGTGGCAGCGAGAAGAGCACCAGGGGTGCTCCTTCAGTCGTGGAGTAGAGACCTTCCATCGCCGCGAATTTCGCCTCCTGGGTGTGGGCAACCTGCTTTGCGTGGCGGTCGCCGGTGAAGAAGACTCCGACCACTCCGACCAGGGCGAAGATCACCCCGAGCTTGAGCGAGGCGCGTGCGACGTCGCTCGGGCGGTTTCTCAGGAAGTACCACGCCGAGATGGCGATCATCAGGAATGCCGACGCGACCCAGGTGGATGCGATGGTGTGGAAGTAGCGGGGGAGGGTGGAGGGATTGAAGACCGCGGCCTGGAAATCGATCAGCTCCGCGCGCCCGTTCGCGAGGCGGAATCCCGCCGGCGTCTGCATCCAGGAGTTCGCCACGATGATCCAGAAAGCGGAGAGCGTCGCGCCGGCGCAGACCATCACCGAGGCGAACCAGCGGACGAAGGAGGAGATGCGTTTCCGTCCGAGAATCAGGAGTCCGAGGAATCCCGACTCGAGGAAGAACGCGAATACGCCTTCCGCGGCGAGCGGCGCTCCGAAGATGTCGCCGACGAAGCGCGAGTAGCCGGCCCAGTTCGTACCGAACTCGAACTCCATCACGATGCCGGTGGCGACGCCGACCACGAAGTTCACCGCGAAGATGCGGATCCAGAAGTCGGACATCCGGCGGTAGAGATCCTTTCCGGTTCTCCATCGCGCGGTCTCGATGAATGCGATCAGAAGCGACAGTCCGATGGTGATGGGGGGAAAGATGAAGTGAAACATCACGGTGAGTGCGAACTGCACTCGCGAGAGCCACACCACGTCCATGAAACCTCCTCCGCCTGCCGGAAGAAGCGTATCCAGCGCCACGACCGCCGCTCTGTGATGGATGGACGATCGAAATGTGACGAGGTGAAAAAGGTGGGTCGCGCCTCTGGCGCGAAGCTCCCGAGTGGGTCGCGCCTCTGGCGCGAAGCTCCCCGGCATCGTGCCGGGGAGCGATGGTGGATGACCGCGAAGATGATGCCTCTCGCGACGCTGCGAGTTCGCGTCTCAACTCCGGAGTTCACGCCAGAACGATCGCGTCGACGCGTGCGAGCTCATTGGTCGTGCCCTATTCGAGGCTTTCGATCTACCCGCGACGAGCGCCTCCAGGCCGGAGGTCATCGCACGGGAAAAAGCCCGCAGGGGGCACCTCGTGCAGGCTCCGGCGTGAGCCGGGAGGAACCGCGCCACCGCGTGGCCCGAACGGCGCATCGTGGCGATCCGAAACTCGGCCCGGTGAGCACTCACGAATCGGAAGATCCGTTCGGTGCTGCCTTGGTCTCCTGTGCGAACCAGGCCGCGGCTTTTTTTTAAATCTCACGCTCTTCCTTCAGCCGCTGGTTCTCGCGTCTCAGCCGCCCCAGCTCGTCCCGCTCCTTGCTGGTCAACCCGTCTTCGCGACGTCCTTCGTCCCGATCTGCCTGCGTTACCCAGTTCCGAATCGCCTGCGCCGACGGCTCGAACTCCCTCGACAACTCTTCGGGCGTGCGCCCCTGCCTAACCAAATCCACCATCTGCCGCTTGAAATCTGCCGAATACGGTCTTCGGGTTTTACCCATCGTGGACTCCCTCCCCAATGTTCAGGTGTCCACGAAAACGGGTCAACTCCAGGGCTTGCCTGCCCCGGCTCCGAGGACGGTTCAAGTTCGAGCGGCGGGTCAGAGAGGGTCCGTCGCCGGTTTGATGATACTCCAATGAATCGGAGCCGAACGACGAACCGTTGCGCCGGCAGGGACGGCGGCTGCCGATCTACGGGGATGCCCCTCACCCTTCCCTCTCCCCGAAGGACGAGCGTGGGCTGAAGACGTGACCCCGGGCGGGGAGAGGGGAGATCTCGCGAGGGGGATGAGCGCCGTACATGGGATGCGGTGGCTGAAGGTCGTGGGTCGCGCGCGCGGCTCGATGGTTTTTGTCGCAAGTCGCGGCTGCCGATTTACGGTGATGCCCCTCACCCTTCCCTCTCCCCGAAGGGCGAGTGTCGGCTGAAGACGTGACCCCGGACGGGGAGAGGGTGGCGTCGCGAGGGGGGTGAGTGCCGTATATGGGATGCGGTGGCTGAAGGTCGTGGGTTGCGCATATGGCACGAGGGTGCCTTGCGCGAGTTGCGGCTGCGATCTACGGGGATGCCCCTCACCCTTCCCTCTCCCCGAAGGGCGAGTGTCGGCTGAAGACGTGACCCCGGACGGGGAGAGGGTGGCGTCGCGAGGGGGATGAGTGCCGTACATGGGATGGGGTGTCTGAAGGTCGTGAGTGGTGCGAGTGGCGCGGGAGTGTCTTGCGCAAGTCGCGGCAGCCGATTTACGGGGATGCCCCTCACCCTTCCCTCTCCCCGAAGGACGAGCGTCGGCTGAAGACGTGACCCCGGACGGGAGAGGGGAGATCTCGCGAGGGGATGAGCGCCGTACATGGGATGCGGTGGCTGAAGGTCGTGGGTGGTGCGGGTGACTCGAGGGTACCGCGCGAGTTGCGGCTGCGATCTACGGGGATGCCCCTCACCCTTCCCTCTCCCCGAAGGACGAGCGTCGGCTGAAGACGTGACCCCGGACGGGAGAGGGGAGATCTCGCGAGGGGATGAGCGCCGTACATGGGATGGGGTGTCTGAAGGTCGTGAGTGGTGCGAGTGGCGCGGGAGTGTCTTGCGCAAGGCGCGGCTGCCGATTTACGGGGATGCCCCTCACCCTTCCCTCTCCCCGAGGGACGAGCGTCGGCTGAAGACGTGACCCCGGACGGGGAGAGGGTGGCGTCGCGAGGGAGGTGAGTGCCGTATATGGGATGCGGTGGCTGAAGGTCGTGGGTTGCGCATATGGCACGAGGGTGCCTTGCGCGAGTTGCGGCTGCGATCTACGGGGATGCCCCTCACCCTTCCCTCTCCCCGAAGGACGAGTGTCGGCTGAAGACGTGATTCCGGACGGGGAGAGGGTGGCGTCGCGAGGGGGGTGAGTGCCGTACATGGGATGGCGGTGGCTGAAGGTCGTGGGTCGCGGGGGTGGCACGAGGGTTCTTGCGCGAGTTGCGGCTGCGATCTACGGGGATGCCCCTCACCCTTCCCTCTCCCCGAAGGACGAGCGTGGACTGAAGACGTGACCCCGGACGGGGAGAGGGTGGCGTCGCGAGGGGGATGAGCGCCGTACATGGGATGCGGTGGCTGAAGGTCGTGGGTCGCGCGGGTGGCACGAGGGGTTTTGTCGCAAGTCGCGGCTGCCGATTCACGGGGATGCCCCTCACCCTTCCCTCTCCCCGAAGGACGAGCGTCGGCTGAAGACGTGACCCCGGACGGGGAGAGGGTGGCGTCGCGAGGGGGGTGAGTGCCGTATATGGGATGCGGTGGCTGAAGGTCGTGGGTGGCGCGGGTGGCACGAGGTGTCTTGCGCGAGTTGCGGCAGCCGATTTACGGGGATGCCCCTCACCCTTCCCTCTCCCCGAAGGGCGAGTGTCGGCTGAAGACGTGACCCCGGGCGGGGAGAGAGGGAGATCTCGCGGGGGGGGTGAGCACCGTACATGGGATGCGGTGTCTGAAGGTCGTGAGTCGCGCGGGCGGCACGAGGGTTCTTGCGCGAGTCGCGGAAGCCCGTGCCCCTCAAATCCGAAATCCGAAATCCGAAATGCTTCCCGGGCGCCAGAACGAATCCGGAGCCCGGGGACACGAATGGGGTTTATCGCGCGAAGACCTCGTCCACCGGCACGATGGTGACCTTCTCCGGCGTGATGCCGAGCTTCATCGCACCGATGACCTTGTCCTCGTCGAGCAGCGACTGCGGTTTCTCCGCATCGTAGTGGATGGGTGAGATCTCATCGCTGACGAGTTTCTGCTTCAGTCCCTCGGCGTCCTTGGTGATGATGACGATCGAGACGTTCTTCGCGGAGAGATGCTTCCGGATCGCGCGGTTGACGTCGTCGAGGGTGAGCTTCGAGAGGGCGCCGCGCATGTAGCTCGTGAACTCCGGAATGCCGTACCACTTCGAGTCGAGCGCGTAGCCGAGCTGCTGGTCCTGGGTCGCGGTCATCACGAAGACGTTCTTCATCAGGTAATCGCGGGTGGTCTCGAACTCGTCCTGCGTCAGCCCGTCGTCGATCATCTTCCCGAGCTCGTGGAGCGCGATCCGGAGGGCCATGTGTCCATTTTCGGGAGCCACCGGCCGGATCCAGATCTCGAACAGCTGCGCGCGCCGCCCGAGGTTCGGATCGGGGAAGAACTGAAACATCCCGCGCGGGAAGGCTTCGATGTATGCATAGTCGCCGTAGTTCATCCCCCGGATCTCGCGGATCCTCTGATAGAGATGGGACATCGACGAGCGGTGCTCTCCGAGCCAGGAGCGGGCGAGCCAGAGCGCGGCGAAGTCGGGATCGCCGCGACGGACGTCGATCGGGAAACCGAGCGAGATCGCCGTCGCCCGGGTGTCCTTCTTCACGATGGTGACTTCGGGGCCGTTCGGAGTGTGGCCGTTGATCGTTCCCCGCCTGGCCAGTCCGGGGGCCTCGGGGAGTCGCGCG
The DNA here is from genome assembly GCA_963741955.1 of uncultured Acidobacteriota bacterium. Classification (GTDB taxonomy): domain Bacteria; phylum Acidobacteriota; class Thermoanaerobaculia; order Gp7-AA8; family Gp7-AA8; genus CAVUKB01. The sequence goes on along the minus strand of CAVUKB010000005.1, from coordinate 1,029,579 downwards.
AGTGCGGTGGAGAGCCGGCCGGCGAGATCGTCGGGGTAGTCTCCCGCGATTCCGACCATCAGGTTCCCGCGTGTGTACGCCTCACGGACGAAATTCTTCACGTCGTCGAGGGTGATCGATTTCAGGCCGGCCTCGGTGCCGAGCGGGGTATGCGCATATGGGGTGCCGGCGAAGACGACCGACTGGAGCTCTTCTTTTCCGAGCTCTTCCTCGTTGTTCGACCGGAGGTTCTGCGTCAGAGCGTTGAGCTGGGTGTCGCGAATCCGCTTGAAGTCTTCTTCCCGGAAGCCCGGATCGAGGAGCATCGGGAGAACGATCCCGAGGAATTCGTCCAGTTTGTCCCGGTGAACGCTCGCGGTGAAGGTGGTCATCTCCTTGTCGACCTGCGAGACGAAATCGCCCGCCATCGGATAGAGAGCCTTCCGGATCTCGTTGATGGTCATTTCCTTCGACCCCGAGTCGGAGATCATCGAGGCGGCGAGGGTTGCGAGTCCTTCTTTCCCGGGAGGATCATCGGCCGATCCGGCGGTGAAGAGGAGCTTCACGTCGACCAGAGGAAGGGGAGACTTCTGCGTGACGATGGTGATCTCGGTCGCCGGCGCGGCGGCCGGGACGAGATCGGCGAGGAGGGGAAGCTTGCTCATCGATTCGGGGAGTGGGTCCTTCGACAGCGTGGTCACGACGAGCGAGTCGTCGACGAAGTACTTCCGCGCGATGGCGAGCAGGTCGTCGGGAGTGAGTGCGCTCATGGTGCGGAAGTAGTTGTTGATGGTGGCGCCGGAGCGCGCGACGCGGACGTAGCTCGCGAGCTCTGCGGCGATCGAGTCGGTGTTGTCGAGATTCCGCACGAACGAGAATCGCGCGTTGTCTTCGGCGGCGGCGACTGCTGCGGCGGGGAGTTTGATGCTGCGGATCTTCGCGAACGTCGCGAGGATCTCGTCGCGGACGTGGACCGCGTCCGCCGGATCCTTCACCCGGGCGAAGACGGAGACCAGAGAGGGGTCGGCATTCATCGGAACGTAGCCGAAGAACTGATCGACCTTCTGTTCCTTTTCGACGAGTTTCTTGTAGAGATCCGAGGTCGGCCCGAACGCGAGATCGAAGAGGGTGGAGACGGCCGCCCAATCCTTATCGTGGTCGGAGAATGCCGGGCCGTGGAATCCGACCGCGACATAGGGGAGCGTCGGCGAGGGCCAGTCGATGTGGGTGTAGACGGGCGCGGTGGAGGGAGGCTCCTGCGGGATCTCGGCCTTGAAGCTTCCGCGCTTCCAGCCGCCCCAGTACTTTTCGACCAGGGGGATGACCTTCTCCGGATCGACGTCGCCGGCGACGATCACCGTCACGTATTCCGGGCGATACCAGCGGTCGAAGAAGGTCTTCGAGTAGTCGAACTGGTTCGGCATGTCCTCGATGTCGCGGAGGAAGCCCATGGTGGTGTGTTTGTAGGTGTGGCGGGTGAACGCGTGATCGCGCTCGACTTCCATCAGCTTCCGGATGGGATTCGCGCTGTTCTTGTTGTATTCGCCGAGGACCGCGCGGGACTCGGTCTTGAAGTCCTGGAGAGAGTAGTCGAGGTTCTGGAAGCGGTCGGCCTCGATCTTCAGGATGGTCTCGAGGTCGTCCCTCGAGAACGTGGTGTGGAAGTTGGTGTAGTCGTCGGTGGTGTAGGCGTTCTGCTGGGCGCCGGTCCGGGTGACGATCTCGTTGTACCGCTCCGCGGGATAGGCCTTCGTCCCTCGAAACATCATGTGCTCGAAGAAGTGGGCGAATCCCGATTTTCCGGGCTCGACCTCGTTGCGTGAGCCGGTCTGGACCGGGATCTGGACGGAGACGATGTTGGGGAACCCGGTCGGGACGACGATGACTTTCAGTCCGTTCGGAAGGGTCTTCTCGGTCATCTTGAAGGGGAAGACCTCGCCGCTGCCGCTCGGAGGAGCGGCGGCGAGCACGACCGGCGCGAGGATCAACAGAACTGCCGCGAACAGCTTTCTTGCGGACATGGATCTCTCCTGAAGGACGATTTGGTGAGGTGCTGGACTCCGCCGGAGGCGACCCCGGCCTTTCCAAAAGGAAAAGCTATCACGTGCGGGAGCGATTAACCCGCATTTCTCACAGCATCTCGTCGCGAGGAGGCGGAGAGTGGCCTGGAAGAGGGGCTCAACGCAGCAGACAGGCCGCTCTCCGGCTCCGCAGCAGAGATGGTGTGAGAAATGCGGGTTCAGGTGACGAAACGAATGCAGAATTGCGAAAGGCGACTTCGTCGCGAATCGGGAAGAGATCGGGGCGAATCGAGATTATCATGGTCAACTGCATGAGTGAGGAGTGATATGCCGCTTTTCGAATACGTCTGCAGCGATTGCGGGGAGGCCTTCGAGGCCGTCGTCATGGGTGACGCCAAGGCGGCCTGTCCCCGTTGTGAGAGCCGAGATCTCCGCCGGCTGATGTCGACCTTCGCGGTCGGCCACGGAGGTGGGAGCGGTTCGAAACGTGCTCCGGCGCCGCGATTCAGCGGTGGCTGAGGCGTGGGCAGCTCCGGGGGCCGGGGCTGTTCCTGACGAGAGAGCGAGCCGCGCGGCTCGCTCTTTTTTTGTGCGGATCTTTTCCTGACGGCCTGGAAGTTATTTTCGCCGACTGGCGTGTCTCTTGCTCGATGCAAAGGCGGAGGTACGAAGTATATGCGTAAATCGTTATCCCTTACCCTCATGGCCGTTGCTGCGGTCCTCGTTTTCGGTACCGCGACCGCGCAGGCACAGGTTCACTGGGGCGCCCGAGTCGGCGCGTACATGGACGGCGGGACCGACACGTTCGTCGGAGTCGAGGCGATCACTCCGGTCGCACGCAACATCTTCTTCAACCCGAACGTCGAATACGTCGCCGCGAACAACGACTACCTGACCATCAACGCGGATCTTCACTACGACTTTCCCACCCGCTCGAACACGTTCTTCTGGGGCGGCGGGGGAATCGGCGCGCTGGTAGGCGACGGCACGGACCTGGTGGCCAACGTCCTCGCGGGTGCCGGTATCAGAGCCGGCGCGTTCGTCCCGTACGTGCAGGCCAAGGGCGTCTTCGCGAACGAGAACCGCTTCGTGATCGGCGTCGGCGTGAGGTACTGATCCGCGCGGGATCGCAGCTTCGCGCACGCGACTGATCGGGGTTCCCGGTCCCGGCACCGGCTTCGCCATTTTTCGGGGCCCTGATCGGGCCGGGATCTCGATGCCGATACTCCGCGCCGGAGGCGCCGGAGCTCGTGCACGAGCTCCGATCCCCGTATGATGCACGGTGACGTGGATTGGCGGTGATGGAGATCTCGACAGGCAGATTCGCTCTCGATTTTCCCGAGGTGCTGCTACGGTCGATCCGCGATCTCGGCGCGATCGTTCATCCCGGGTATCCCTGGTGGCTTTCTCCTCTTCTCCGTCGCGGCGTCCTCGCCATCACGCTCGGAAGGCGGATCTATCTGTCAGGCGAGGCGGTCTCGCTTCTCCGGGCGGGATCGACGGAGATCCTCCGGCACGAGCTCGTGCACGTGGAGCAGGCGCGGCGGCTGGGCCTGATCCGTTTTCTCGTGCGCTACCTGTTCGAATACGTCCGCAACCGCCTGCGGAGACTCCCTCCCGCGGCTGCGTACGCGGCGATCAGCTTCGAGGTCGAGGCCGCCATGGCGGAGCGACGTGCCGCTGGAAAAGAAAAGACCTTATAATTCCGGCATCCTCGACAGTTGGGATCGCCCCGGATGATCAATACTCACTCGCTTGCGCCTCCGGACCTGCTGCGCTTCCTGGAGCGGCAGAAGGCTTCCGTGGCACTGACGAACGAGATCGATCTCGACATCGTCCTCCGCCAGGTCCTCCAGCGGGCGTGGGAGTTCGTCCCATCCGAGTCCGGCTCGATCCTTCTCGATGATCCGGTGAACAAGACGGCGCGAAGGGAGCAGAACGAGCTCGTTTTCGTCGCCACGTTCGGCGAGGGAAGCGGGAACCTGATCGGGCAGCGGCTCTCCGGAAACGAAGGGATTGCGGGGAAAGTCTACGAATCGGGGACGCCGTATCTCTCTCCCGATGTGAGAAGGGATCGGCACTTCTATCCCGACATCGACGAACAGATCGGGTACCAGACGCATTCGATCGTCTGCGTTCCGGTGTACATCGGAAAGCACGTCTGCGGAGTGCTGGAGCTGATCAACCGGAGCGACGGGCGGGTGTTCACCGAGCGGGACATGACTCTCCTCGAGATCTTCGCGGGCTACACGTCGTTCATGCTTCAGAACGCGCTCGATGCGCGACGGGCGCAGGAGCTCGCACGCCGCGACGATCTGACCGGCCTTTACAACGATCGATGGTTCCACGTCTGTCTCGACCAGTCGGTCTGCGACGCCGACCGCAGCGGGAACGGCTTCGTGCTGATGTTCATGGACCTCGACCACTTCAAGGACGTCAACGACCACCACGGTCATCTGGCCGGAAGCCAGGTGCTGCGGGAAACCGGACTTCTCCTCAAACGGGAGTTCGTAGACGCCGATGCGATCATCTCGCGGTATGGCGGCGACGAGTTCGTGATGATCCTTCATGACGGGCTCGAGGCCGGCCTCGTCGCCGCGGAGCGGATCCGGGAGAGCATCGCAGGCAACACGTTTCTCTCCACGGAATACGGCTTCGGACTCCCGCCACTCTTCCTTCGCGGGGTCGTCTCCGCATCCATCGGCGTCGCCTTCTACGATCCGGGGAAGGACTCGGGATCGAGTGAGCAGAAGAAGAACGACCTTCTCAGGCTCGCCGATACGGCGATGTACCAGGCCAAGAACGATGGCAGGAACCAGGTCTACGTCGCGGACGCCAGGATGCCGTTTCCCGCGCCGAAGGCCGGGTCGTCTCGCAGGTGAGGCGGCGGTACGCGGAGTCAGGTGTGATTTTGTCGTCGGGCCGGACCGTCCGGGTGATGAACGAAAAGAAAGGTTGTCCCGGCGGCGAGGCTTGACTATCTTATCCGTTCAAAGTCGAGACGAAGGCGCAGCGAGGAGGCTCCAGTGGCGATGATCACGGCAGAATACATCTGGATCGACGGGCAGAAACCAACCGCGAAACTGAGGTCGAAGACGAAGTTCCTCGACGGTCCGATCACCAGGCTGGAACAGATTCCGGACTGGGGATTCGACGGTTCGAGCACCTATCAGGCGGAAGGGCACTTCAGCGATCTCCTTCTTCGACCGGTCCGCTTCATCAAGGATCCGCTGCACGGGGAAGACGACGTTCTGGTGCTTTGCGAAGTCCTCAACCCGGATGGGTCGGTCCATTGGAGCAACACGCGCGCGCATCTGCGGGCAGTCTCGGAGAAACACGGATCGCACGAGCCGCTGTTCGGAATCGAACAGGAGTACACCCTCTTCGAAGGCAACAATCCGCTGAACTGGCCGGAGAGAGGCTTCCCCGCGCCTCAGGGCGGCTACTACTGCGGGGTCGGCGTGGACGAGGTTTACGGCCGGCCGATCGTCGAAGCGCACCGCGACGCCTGCATCCGCGCCGGCATCCGGATCGAAGGGACGAACGCCGAGGTGATGCCCGCGCAGTGGGAGTTCCAGATCGGAGCGCTGCCGCCGCTCGAGATCGGCGACGAAATCTGGCTCGCACGCTGGCTCCTCTACCGGATCGGTGAGGACTTCGGGGTGAGCGCGACGCTTTACCCCAAGCCGGTCAAGGGAGACTGGAACGGCGCCGGCGCGCATACCAACTTCAGCACCAAAGAGATGCGTCAGCCGGGCGGAATGAAAGTGATCGAAGCGGCGATGGAGAAGCTCGGCAAGCGCCACGATGAGCACATGAAGCTGTACGGAGCGCACAACGAGGAGCGCCTGACCGGACTGCACGAGACGGCGCCGATCCACGAGTTTCGATGGGGCGTGAGCGATCGCGGTGCGTCGGTCCGCATCCCGATGGCCACCGCGAACCAGGGATACGGCTACTTCGAGGACCGCCGTCCCGCGGCGAACATGGATCCGTACGAGGTCTGCGCCATTCTCATCGAGACGGTCTGCGGATAACCGCTGCGGCCTGGCCTTCGCCGTGACTCTCGGGCTCGCTCGGGTTGCCGAGCGAGCCGTTGCGGCTCCGCCGGAGTGCGCTGGCTGTCGGCATCCGCTCTCCGTCCCGACCAGCTCGAGCCAGAGGGCGCAGAATGAACAGCCCGCCTCCCCGATCGCGGCTCCCGGAGCTGCCGCAACAGATGCCGTCTTCCCGTGAAACTACACATCGTCTCGGAAAGGTAAATGGTTGCTTTCCGGAAAGTCGGGACGTATGAAGGAGTATCGGCTGAGAACACGGTACCCGACTCCTGCAGGAGCGTGGCATGGACCACCGCATACTGAGAACGATCGAGATTCTCGAGCGAGAGCAGTTGCCCTCGCTGCCGATCGGGGAACTGGCAGCACGGGTCAACCTCGGGACGTCACGACTCGAGCATCTCTTCAAGGACGAGGTGTCGGTCTCGATTCGGCAGTATGTGCGGATCCGGAGACTGATCAAGGCGACACACCTTCTGGTCAGTACGAATCTCCGGATCTCCGAGATCTTCTATGCCGTCGGGTTCACCGATGCATCGAATTTCACTCACGCGTTCAGGGATTGGTTCGGACTCAGTCCGCGCGAATGCCGGCAACGCTTCAGGACCATCGCAAACCGGAACATGCCGGGGAACCGCACCGACTGGGCGGACTGGTTGTTTGGAGAACGGCAGGAAACGGGTGCATACCTCCATCTGGTCGACGACGACTGAAGCCTTGCCGGCCCCGGGGCGCAGGTGGAATTGCTGGCGCTGTTCTTCGCGACGCCGCCCCGGTGCGACGGATACCACAACCGAGGTAGAGGTCAGGAACCAGGAGCGTGCGCGACATGTCAGCCGTGCACGCTCCCGAGGGGTCAAGGCTTCACTTCGCTCCTTCAGTCGATGCTCATGTACGGGACGGAAAGGAGGAATCCCGAAGGGTACATGACGTACCCGTGGATGTCGCTTCGCATGATCGCGACGTTGTACCGATGGTAGAGCGAGAGATAAGGGAGATCTTCCTGGAGAATCTGCTGCACCTTCACGTACGCCACTTTCCGTTGCGAGCGGTCGAACGTCGAGCGACCCTCTTCGATCAGCCGGTCGACTTCCTTGTTGACGTAGTAGCCGCGGTTCTGTCCCTCCGGAGGAAGGTTGGAGGAGTGGAAGATCACGTACAGGAAATCCGGATCGCTCACCCCTGCCCGGCGCAATGAGTACATCTGGAAGTTCCCCTTCTGGATGTCCTCGTAGAAGACGCCGAACTCATTCGACTGAATCTCCACGTCGATGCCGACCTGCTTGAGCATCTGCTGAATCATCTGCGCCTGCTGATTGGCCTCGGCATCGGTCGAGGTCTTGTACACCAGCTTGAATCGCGTCTGCGGTCCGTCGCCGTCGGGATCCCGGTACCCGGCCTGATCGAGCAGCTGCTTGGCCTTCGCCTGGTCGTACGGGTACGTCTTCAGATTCTCGGCGCGCGCCCAGTGTCCCTTAGGGAAGATCGAATCGGTGACCGTGCCGAATCCCAGCAGGAGATCGCGCACGATCTGTTCGCGATTGACCGCGTGTGCGATCGCTCGGCGGACTTCCACGTGCTTCAGAATCGGATCACGCAGGTTGAATGCGAGGTACTGATAGACCGCGCCCGGCTCCTTGACCACCGTGAAGTCCTTGTCGTTCTGGAAGCGGGCGACGGCGTCGTAGGGAACGGAATTGAGTGCGAAGTTCACCGTTCCCTTCCGGAGCTCGAGAATGCGGGTGGTCGCATCCGGGATGATCCGGATCACCACGTTCTTGATCTTCGGCGCTCCGCCGTGCCACTGGTCCCACGCCTTCAGCACCACCCGGTCGTCAGGACGGAAGTCGACCACCTGGTACGGACCGGCACCGATGGGGTGCGTTTTGTAGACATTCGTATCGGCGCCGATAGGTAGAACCCCGAGGGTCAGATTGTCGAAGATTCCGCCGTTCGGCTCCTTCAGCTTGAAGATGACCGTCCGGGCGTCCGGCGCCTCGATGTGATCGACCGTCGCGTACCCCGACTTCTTCGAGGTGACGAAGTTCTCGGCCATCAGAGAGTCGTACGTCCATTTGACGTCTTTCGCGGTGAGAGGCTGCCCGTTCTGAAATTTGAGATTCGGCCGGAGGTGGAAAACGATGGTCTTGTTGTCGGGCGTTTCCCAGCTCTCGGCGAGATCGGGAGCGTAGTTGCTGTCGGGAGTGACCTTGATCAGACCGCTGTAGATGAGGTCGAAGACCCTTCCCGAAGCCTGGTCGTTTCCGACCCGTGAATCGAGATTGGTCGGGCTGGTCTCGAACGCGATCACCAGCTCTTTTCCGCCTCCCGCTCCGGTCGGATTCTCTCCCCCTCCCCCTCCGCCACAGGCGAAGAGGAAGAACGGAAGAGCCAGAGCGAGAGTGAATCCGACGAGGGAGAATGTGGGGTACCGCTTCATGTCTTCTCCTTGAACGCTGACAGTGAGCCTTCACGGCCGCTTCCGCGGGCTCGTCCGAATCTGTGCCTACAAGAGGAATGCCGACTCGCCGCGATTCTCTCATTTTTCCGATCGGCCGAGCCCGTGTATGATCACCGCGGCCGAATTTTTCAGAATAGCGGAGATCGTTCGTACGGATGTTTCGATCCAGACTGGTGAAGACCGCCCTCATTCTTCCTCTGCTCCTTCTCCTCAGCTCGTCGTTCGCTCCGCCGACGAGTGCCGCCGCAAGGGAAAAACAGAAGGTCATCGTGCTCGGCTTCGACGGGGTCGACGCCGGATACACCCAGAAGTGGATGGATGAGGGGAAGCTGCCGAATCTCGCTGCGCTTCGTGCGGAGGGAACGTTCCGTCCTCTCCGCCCGACCACACCTGCGCAGACTCCCGTCTCCTGGTCGACGTTTTCCACCGGAATCGATCCCGGACGCACCGGAATCTTCGATTTTCTCCGCCGCGATCCGAAGACCTACCTCCCGGTATTCGCCGCGTTCGACGAGACCACCGAGCCGTTCCTCCTCGGAGGGCGGAACGCTCCGGTTTCCGCGGTCGTGGTGGGGCTCCTGTTCTTTCTCATCGTCGGTCTGATCGTCTGGATGATCCGCCGCAAGTGGGCGCTGGTGTTTCTCATCGCGATCCCGATCGCCGCGGTCACCGCCTACTTCGCGTACTCCTGGGTCGGCAAGAACATTCCGAACACCCGTCCAGGTGTCGTGAACCGCCGCCAGGGGATTCCGGTCTGGGACGTGGTCGGGAAGGCGGGGCTGAAGGCGCAGGTGGTCCGGATTCCGGTGACTTTCCCGGCTAAAGACTTCCCGAACGGGCATCTTCTCTCCGGTCTCGGCGTCCCCGACATGTCGGGCCGGATCGGCAAGCCGTTCTATTTCACCTCGGAGCTCAACCTCCACCACGAGACGTCGAACGAGTTCTCCATCGAGGTCGTGCAGCTGGTCGACAACCGGGGCGTGATTCCGACCGAGATCGTCGGTCCGCCGAACAAGCTGTTCAAGGATCCGCCGTACATCAAGGAGCCGATGACCCTCACCGTCGCCGAGGACCGGAAATCGCTGAAGGTCGATCTGGGCGATCAGCACTTCACCATGCGTCCGGGTGAATGGAGCGACTGGGTGGAGCTCGTCTTCCCGTTCAACTCGGTGATCTCCGTCCATGGCATCAGTCGGTTCTATCTTCTCTCGGTGAAGCCGGAGGTCCGGCTCTATCTGTCGCCGATCAACTTCGATCCGCGGGAGCTTCCGCCGGGATTCAAGATCTCCTCACCCGGAGAGTGGGCGAAGCAGCTGGCGGAGAAGAACGGTCCGTACAAGACGATGGGGTGGGCGATCGACACGTGGGCGATCTCCGAGGGGTACGCGAACGAACAGATGTTCTGGGACGACATGACCTGGACGGTCGCGAAGTTCCGGAAAATGTACGAAGGGTCGCTCCACTCCGAGAATGATCTGAACATCCAGTATTTCGAGTTTCCGGACCGGGTCGGCCACGTCTTCTGGCGCCTGATGGACACCACCCATCCGGACTACGACCCGAAGCTCGCGGCGAAATGGGGGGATGCCCTTCTCCGCTCCTACCAGCTGATGGATTCGATCGTCGGGGATGCGATGAAGGTCGCCGATCAGGAGCACGCGGCACTGATCGTTCTGTCGGATCACGGATTCTCGAGCTGGCGCAGGTCCGTGAACTACAACACCTGGCTCGTGCAGAACGGCTACCTCGCGGTCAAGAGCGGCGTCCAGGTGAAGGAGCGGAATCTCGAGCTCCTGTTCGACCAGGGAGAGTTCTGGGAGAACGTCGACTGGTCGAAGACCCGCGCGTATTCGATGGGACTCGGCGACCTGTACATCAATCTCGAGGGACGCGAGGCACACGGGATCGTGAAACCGGGTGCGGAGTACGAACAGCTTCGGAAGGAACTGAAGGAGAGGCTGGAGGGGATGGTCGACCCGGCCACCGGGCAGCATCCGGTCTCACGGGTGATTCCCCGCGAAGAAGCGTACAGCGCGTACGATCCGAATCTGATTCCGGACATGTTCATCGCCAACTCGAAGGGATACCGCGTCTCGTGGCAGACTTCCCTCGGCGGGATCCAGAAGAACGTCTTCGAAGACAACAAGCAGGTGTGGAGCGGCGACCACTGCTCGCTCGACCCCGAGCTGGTGAAGGGGATCTTCTTCTACAACCGGAAGGTGAAGACCGACCGTTCGCTCTACATCGCCGACGTCTATCCCACCATTCTCGACCTCCTGGGGGTCAAGGCTCCATATCGGCTGGACGGAAAAGCGATCGAGTAACGCGAGCGTCGTGGGTGGACGCGGGCTGCCGAAGGGAGGGGATTTGCTCCGGCCGGTCGGAGTGTGGGTGACGGAGCGATTCGGGGGAACGGTCAGGCGTCGGCTTCGAGGGCGATTTCATTTGCGCGAACTGCGCGAATTGCGCGATTTGCGCGAATCGAGCAGGTCGAACCGGGGCAACCTCAGACCACGATCGTGTCAAATCGCGCAATTCGCGCAAATCGCGCAAATCGCGCAATTCGCGCAATTCCGTTTCTCCCCAACGTTGCCGGATCCTCTCGCCGACGGTATGCTTCGCACCGGGCGAGAGGCGAATTCAGTATGGATTACAAGGCACTTCTGACTCAGGTCGAGAAGACCATCGAGGCGATCGACACCGGAAGCGACACGGGACAGACCATTTCCACGATCGCGGAGACGATCGCGTCGAATTTCCAGAGCGAGCTGGGAATCTCCGGCGGGAGGCTGTACGAGCTGCATGGAGATGATTACGAGCTGATCTACCGGTTCGGGAAGGCGAATAAGGGCGACATCGGGATTCTCGTCTCCAAGGATTACGTTCCGATCGCTCTGACGCTGGAGAACGGGGTGGTGGTGATGGAGCCGACCGATCCCGGCGTCGATCCGGTCCTGGAGAAGAAGCTCGGCGCGCAGCGGTTCGCGGCGATCTCGGTCGGCGACGAGAATTACATCCTGAGCTTCAGCGTCCCTCCTGACGTGATCCGGGATGACGTCCTCTTTTCGCTGAACCTGATCCGTTACTCGATCAATCAGAAGCTCCGCGCCGAGCGCCTGGAGGCGTTCATCGCCGAGGCGCAGATGATCCAGCAGTCGATCCTGCCGCAGCGGATTCCCATCTACGAGGGGTACGACATCTGGGGGAAGACGCTTCCCGCCGAGATCGTCAGCGGCGACTACTACGATTTCATCCCCGTTTCCGAATCGATCCTGGGGCTCGCGATCGCCGACGCATCGGGGCACGGGCTTCCCGCTGCGCTGATGGTCCGCGACGTTCACATGGGCATCCGGATGGGGACGGACCGCGACTTCAAGATCATCCGTACTCTGCAGAAGCTCAACCGGATCATCCACCGTTCGAAGCTCTCCACGAAGTTCGTCTCACTCTTCTACGGCGAACTGGAGACGAACGGTGTCTTCATCTACTGCAACGCGGGACACCCTCCGCCGTTCATCTACAAAGGGAAGAACTCGTTCGATGATTTGCGGAACGGAGGGATGATTCTCGGTCCGACCCCCGACGCGACGTACAACCGCGGGTTTGCGCAGCTCGAGGGGGGCGACATTCTCTGCCTCTACTCCGACGGAGTGACGGAAGCTCACGACCGGGAAGAGAAGGAATTCGGTGTCGACCGGCTGAAACGGCTGGTGAAGAACAATTCCGAGAAGAGCGCCCAGGAGATCGGACAGGAGATTCTGCAGCGCATCGGGCGCTGGAGCCGCCGCGCCGAAGACGATCGAACCGTGGTGATCGTCAAGGCGCAATGACGTTCGGGAGCGTGGGCGACTTCATCATCCGTGTTGTCGGCTCCTTCGCGCTGCGCTCGATCGAAGACCCGACCCCGGCGCGTGAATCGCATGCGAGGTGACCCGATGGCCGACGTACTCTGGATCAACGGACGTTTCACCACCACCGACGAACGGGTTCTCGGAGTCGAAGACCGCGGATTCCTCTTCGGCGACGCGGTCTACGAAGTGCTGAAGTTTCTGCGCAAGAAGCCGCTGTTCGTCTCCGACCACTACCGGCGGCTGCAATCCGGTCTCACCGAGATCGAGATTCCGGTTCCGTGGAGCGAGGAGGAATTCGTCACGCTTCTCTCCGAGCTGCTCTCGCGGAGCTCTTTCGACGACGGAGTCGTCTATTTCGAAGTCAGCCGGGGCGAGGAGCCTCGCGCCCACATGTGGGGGAAGGACCTCCGCCCGACCGCCATCGCCTTCAGCCGGGCGTTCCGCTTTCCGGATGCGGAGAAGAAGAGAAACGGCATCTCACTGATCACCGCGCGTGACATCCGGTGGGGCCTCTGCAACGTCAAGTCGGTGAATCTCCTCGCGAACGCCCTCGGGAAGAACATGGCGCGGAAGGCGGGCGCGAACGAAGTCCTCTTCATCCGGGACAAGGAGGTTACGGAAGGAGCGAGCTCCACATTCTTCGCAGTCCGGGACGGCCGGATCGTCACTCACCCGACCGGGTGCGAGATCCTCTCGGGGACGGTGCGGGATCACGTGATCTCCGCCGCGCTCGACGAGCGGATCCGGGTCGACGAACGTCCCCTTCGCGAGGACGAGCTGTTTGGTCTCGACGAAGCGTTCGTGACCAGTACGACCCAGGGGGTGATGCCGGTGACCCGGATCGACCAGCGGGAGGTCGGAGATGGGACGCGCGGTCCGATGACGACGCGTCTTCAGAAGCTGTTCGAGGAAATCGAACGGCGCGAAGTGGAATCCTGAGGCCGCGGATCTTTCGAGAGTCGGTTCGAAAGCCGAAGGGGTGGATGCCGCAGAACGGGATCCGCGACCGGAAAGGTGCGAGTCGCGATGTATGGAGAGGCGGTGCCACCCTCGAAGCATGGCGAGATTGACGATCCGCTTCGCTTCTGCCGGGATCCGGATGATGTAGATGCCGCGTGCGTGCGGCGATCCGTGCGGCGGATTGCAGATCCGCACTCCCCGGGAGCGAGCCGCGTCATGCCGTTCACGAAACCAGAGTGGATCGCGGCGCGTCCTCTTCATGGAATGTTCGTGCTGAACCAGCTCGAAGGGAGGATGAAACTTGACGACCACCGTCCGCACTCTGCTCATCGTTGTTCTCAGTTGTTGTTCCCTCTCACTCTTTGCAGCGGAGCCGCAGAGATCGCCTTACGCCGGGATGGAGATGCGCTCGATCAAGGCGCTCTCGGCGGCGCAGGTGAGTGGCTATCTCGCGGGGGAAGGAATGGGAATGGCGCTCCCCGCGGAGCTCAACGGCTATCCGGGGCCGCGACACGTTCTCGACGCCGCAGAAGAGCTTCGACTCACCGCGCCCCAGAAGTCGCAGATTCAGTCGATCTTCGACGCGATGCATCAGGAAGCGGTCGAGCTCGGAAAGAAGATCGTGTCGGGTGAGGAATCCCTCGACCGCGACTTCGCGGCTGGTAAGGTGTCGCAGGAGGATCTCGCACGCCGCATCGACGAGATCGCCGTGCTTCAGGGAAAGCTCCGCCTCACTCATCTCCAGGCACATCTCCGCACGAAGGCACTGCTGACTACGGAGCAGATCGCGGCGTACCAGCGTCTTCGCGGATACGCTCACGACGGATCCACTCATTCGCATCATCAGCACTGACCCCGCGAAGGATGAGAATTCCGCGAGCGCCCGCGAACGGATGTGAGAATGATGGTGTTTCTTCTCCTGATAGGAGGAGAGATCATGCAGGACACCATGAACGAGATCGCCACAGGTGAGATCCTCAACGTACTGAAGGAAGCATTCGAGGGGGCGGGAGAGAGCAGTTATTTCACCGACTCCGGTCCCGAGGCGGGACTCTTCGGAACGGTCGCATCGCTCGATGCGGCCACGGCGTCGCGGCCTCTCGGCGGATCGAGCATCGCCGCACACGTGCATCACGTGAATTTCGGGCTGGAGGTCTCCGCGGCGTGGATCCGCGGAGACCGCGCCCAACGTGACTGGAACGAAAGCTGGAGCGTGGCCCGGGTCGACGAGAGCCGGTGGTCGGATCTGCGCCAGACCCTGCAGGCGCGCTACACGGAACTGCTCGACGCAGTGGAGGAGCACTCTGCCGACGGGACCGAATCGATGGGCGGCACGGTCGGGGCGCTGGCTCACGTCGCATATCATCTCGGCGCGATCCGCCAGAAGATTGCGGTGACTCGCGACTGATGTCGCGATCAGCGATCATCTGAAACCCGCCGCTCGGCCCCTCGCGGAATGGTGGGTTCGGCTCTGCGCACGGCTTCGAGTTTACGCGCGGTCCGTGAGCGCGAGGCTCCCACCAGAAACGCGATCGGCCGGCTGGTGACGGCCGGCCGATCGAGATCTTCTCGTGGATGAACGGAGGAGACTACTCGTGTCCCGCGGTGATGGTCTGCGCGATCAGATCCAGATCCGCGAGCCGTCCCGCCTGCATCGCGATCGCGCCCGGCAGGTCTGCCGCTGCGAGGAATGCATCGAACGCCGCCGGCTCGAGAACTCCGGCGGAGCTGAAGAGCTTCACCAGTCGCGTAGGAACCGACACCGCGACATCGGCGGCCCAGACCCGCGCCTGTGCCTCGAGGAGCGGATCTCCGGAGATTCCCGCCGCACGGACGAGCGCGACGGCCGTTTCGACTTCCACGATCGATGTTGCGCACTCGAAGAGCGCATGCTGCTGCCGGGTGAGCTTCTCGTGAAAGAGTAGATCCAGCGCAATGGAGAGGAAGCGGGCCGCTTTTGCCGCAGCCGGTCCTCCTGCGTTCGCAAAGGGTTCGCACTGATCGGCCATTGCGCCGTAGAACGAACCCTTACTCTTCACGCTCTCTCTCATCCGATAGAGCCCGACGATGTTCTGGAGGATCTCCGAAGTTCCTTCGTAGATGCGTAGAATGCGGGCGTCGCGGCGGATCTTCTCCACTTCGAATTCGACGCAGTAACCGTAGCCGCCGAGTGCCTGCACTGCGTCGTCGGCGGCGAGGTTGCCGGCTTCCGTGGCGAAGATCTTCGCGACCGCGCCTTCGACCTGACGATCCGTGAGTCCCGAATCGAGAAGATCTGCGACGTGCTCGATGTACGCGCGCGCCGCCGCCAGCCGGACGCTGTTCGGAACCAGCAGTTTGTGTGTGTAGCCCTGCTTCTCACAGAGAAGCGTTCCCATCTGCCGCCGCTGTTTGGAGTAGGCTACCGCTTTGTTCAGTGCCGCGATCCCGGCGCCGAGCCCGAATCCGGCGACCATCAGCCGCGTGAACCCGAAGACTTCGTTGGCCTGCTTCAGTCCTTCGCCTTCCTTGCCACCGACCAGCTGGTCGGCGGGAACGACGACGTCGTCGAAGATCACCTGAGCGGTGTCAGAGAGGCGGATCCCGTGCTTGATCTCGTGTTTGCCCGGAGTGAGGCCGGCGGTGCCGCGTTCGACGATGAAGAACGACGGTCCGTCCGGCGCCTTGGCCAGGACGGTGTAGAGATCCGCGATCGAGCCGTTCGAGATGAACTGTTTGACGCCGGTCAACTGATAGTGGGTGACGTTTCCGTCGGCGTCGGTGATGCGCCGCGCCTGAGTCTGGACGTTCTGGACGTTTGACCCCGCCTCCGGCTCGGTGACCGCGTACGCGACGATGAGTCCCTCACCGGCGATTCTCGTCAGCCAGCGGCTCCGCTGTTCCTCGGTACATCCGACCCGGATCGGATCGGTACCGAGTGCCACCGCGAGCATCGAGGTGGCGAGCCCCAGGTCGATCTGTGCGAACTCGCAGGAGAGGCGATAAATGTCATAGGCGCCGCCTCCCATCCCGCCGTATTCGGCCGGGAGAAAAGGGAGGTGCAGCCCGACCTCCGGACCGAGCATCGCGCGGACCACGTCCACCGGGCAGGTATCGGTATCGTCCCAATGCATCCTCTGGCCGAGCGGCGAGTTGCGGTCCGTGAATTCCTTCAGTGTGTCGACGATCAGATCGAGATCGCCGGCTTCCAGTCGTGCGAGCGCCATTACGCCCTCCCTTTCGAACGGTTGGATTTCCGGGGGTCTGCGGGGAAACGGGAAATCGATTCCGCGGCCCGCTGCTTCGCGAGCCGGGAACCGGTGAGGCATGCGTCGAGTTTGTTGCGCAGGCGGGTGAAGTCGTTCACGCCGTCGAAGCGTGCGCACGGTCCGGCTTTGACTGCATGTGATCCGTCGGACTCGATCACGTCGAACGCGAGTCGCGTACCGCTGGCGATTCCGGGCATCAGCGCTTCGAGGTCATCCAGCTCGTCCGCGGCATAACAGGCGGCGCAGCCTTCGGAGTCCCACACCTGGTGGCTTCGGTATCCGAAGACCAGCTCCGCACAGGTGGCGCCGAGTACGCCGGAAACGCGGGCGGCCTGAACGTGAGAAAAGGCGGACTGCAAAGCAGCGTCGCCGCCGGCACCGCTCGCCTTCGCCGCGACCTCGAGGACCAGACAGCGTGCGGCGAGAATGGGAGCAAGGGCTTCGGTCAGTTCGTCGACGATCTGCGAAGACGAGTCGCCCTGGGATCCTTTGCCGGTGAGGAAATGATTCATGGTCCAGCTCCAGAGCTCGAGAGCGGTTCCGAGCGTGCAGGCTCCGCTCTCGGGGCGAACCAGCGCGACCTGGCGCAGCTCGCGAATCCAGGTCGGAACGAGTGAGAGGAGCTCGGGCGAGTGAGCCGCTCTGCGCAACGTCTCGTACGCGGACGGATCCGCGAGGGTCACGTCACCATCGGCTGTGAGGAGTGCCTCGGCCGATTCGAGCACGAGGGAGAGAACGTCTTCACCCGCAGCCGAACGAGACGCTGCGGCGTGAAGCGCGGCCGCCGCCATCGCGGAAGCGTGACGGTCGATGAGGCGATACAACTGACGGTCGCGCGCGGCGCCCTCCGCTGGCAGCGCACTCACATACTCTGCGAGGTCCGGCAACTCGATGGTCTGCATGGCAAATCCTTTCGTGTCGCCAAGAGTACCGAGCCTCTACCGCCGGAGAGGTGAGAGTCATCAGGGTGCCATGTGAGCCCCATCACGAGGCGGTGTTCGAACCCGAACGGGACGGTGTGCGGCGGAAGCTTGACTCCGTCATCTCGCGGCCTCTGCTGTCGTCCGGGAGTCGCGAGCCCGGACGAAAAGAGGAAGGCACTCGTACTACACTGGATGTGGAAGGACGGGTGCCCATGGTTCGAACCACGTTTGCAGCTCTGTGTCTCTGTGCGACGACTCTTCATTCGGGGATCGTCGACCGTCAGCTCCTCGCGACGCCTCAGTCGAAGCTCGTCGACACGCGTCCAGGTCCTGTCGTTGCGGGCGGCGGGATGTTTCTGGTGCACGGGCAGCGGATCACCCCTGACGGCGTGAAGCTCGACGATGGACCGCTGTCGGATGTTCGGGCGGTCGGGTGGAGCGACGGGTGGATGCTGCTTCGCGAGGGCAGCGATGGAGTAATCGCGATCGAGCACGAATCGGCGGCCAATGGAGCGATCGTGCGTCGCCTCGACGTCGCGTCGAAGGGAAGCATCGTCGGTGCGGCGGGGAGTGACGGGCGGATCGCAATCCTGGAATTGCAGTACGGGCCTCCAGACATTCTCTGGCTGACCGTCGTCGACGAGTCGAAGATGGTCGGACGGAGGGCTCTCGGCTCATTCCAGGACGGGACGATCGCGGCGATTCCCGATGGCTTCATCGCAGTGGCGGATGAACGACTGCCGGATTACTCGAACCGTCTGACGGTATGGCGTTTCGATCGCACCGGCGCAACGCTTCGGTCGAAAACCCTCGGACCATTCGAGCTGCCTCCCACCGTATCGCTGACGCCGGGGGGCGACGGCATCCTTCTCGTCACGAGGGACTCGTGGACTTCGGAGACGGTTGCGAGAATCGTCGGACCGGAGCTGGAGATGACGGACGGCACCAGGATCGTCCCTCCCGCAGGAACCAACGTCACGACGGTGGTCGCTCTCCCGGACGGCAACGGTTTCTTTCTTTCTTACGGTGCACGACAGAACGCCGGTGAGGAGTACTTCGCCGCGTCGATCGACCGCTCCGGAACGTTGAAGAGCCTCGGGAACGCAGATCCGATCGTCGGCGGCGACCGGGTGGGAGAGACCTACCTCGTGATGCGACCGTGGGGCGTCGCAGCGATCGCGGAAGGAGATCCGCGTACGATCGTCTCGTCGCCGATCGATTTCAAGAGAGAGACTTCGGACGGTTTCCTGAACCTGACGACGGTCGTTTCTGGAGACGTGACCCTCGTTCCGACTTTCGAGTGGGTCGATGCACGTCCGTCGAGACGGCTGTTGCTGGTCGACTCGAACGGTGTGCTTCTCGCCAACCTCGCCTCTCCTTCCGGAGGATCGTATGCGATGACCGCGACTCCGGATGGATTCGCGCTCCTTTCGGGCAACCAGGAGGGGTTGTGGCTCCAACGACTCGCGCGGGGAGGGGAGTGGCTCCAGCCGGTGCTCCTGATCTCGTCGCCGATTCCGACGGCCTCCTTCGATCTCGACGTCAGTGAGAACGACATCTTCCTCGCATGGGCGAACCACGACGATGTCTTCTGGCAGCGGTTCGCAGTCGATGGAACACCGATCGACGCCGCTCCGTCCAGCGCCTCACGATTCTCGGATCTCGACCCGCTCGTCGGTGTCGTTCGGAACGGCGCAGAGCGGCTCCTCCTCATCCAGGGAGGATTCAGCTGCCAGCTCAGCCCCTGTTTCGTTCCCGACCAGTACCTGGAGATTCTCGCGATCGGAGCAGACGGAAACCTGCTCGGCGAGGCACAGCACATCGAGTCCCGCGCCTCGTTGGCGGATGCGATCGGACTCGCTGACGGGACGTGGGTGGTTCCGTACGGAGTTTTCCCCGTTTCCCTTCTTCATCTCGCGCGCGATGGATCTCCCCTCGGCGAGCCGCGCCCGACGCCGCTGTTGAACGGGCTCCGGAGCATCGCCCCGGACCCGGCAGGCTGGAAGGCGATCGCGGGCGCGCCGGAGCGTCTGGTTGTCTTCGATGCCTGGGATCATCCCGCCGGGATGACGGGACTCTCGGGAGTCGATGCCGCCGCATTCGGAGCCGGTGGCGTGATGCTCTTTCTCGACCGGCAATCGCCGGACAGTCCGTGGAACGCGCTTTGGAGCGGACGGTTTGCGAGCATGGGGGAAGGGGATCTCTCGATTCGATTGAACGGAATGACTCCGAAGGATCAGTGGTATTGGCACTCCACATTCACCATTCGCAACGAAACGGCGACTCCGGTCACGGAAGCCGGTATGGTTTTCACCCGTTCCGGTGCAGCGAAGCCAGAATGGGAAGAGCGGTTGTCCGCCATTCCTGGGAACGCTTCACTGAAAGTGCGGATACCGCTCATGAAATGGACGGCCACCGCCGTCATCGTTTCCGACGACGTGACCGACGGTTCTCCTGAAGACAATATCGTGATGATCCCGTACGACCTCGTGATCACTCCCTCCAGGCAGCACCCGTCCGGACGACGTTGAGTGCATGGAAAGGAAGAGAGATGATTCGCTCTTACAGCTTCATCGTTCTGCTGCTGACTATGATCACGGGAACAGCCATCGCTGCTCATCGGAGGCCGGTCTCTCTTGGGTTGGAAGCTGGAGGGTTTTCGGCGGTACGGACCGAGACGGGTATTCCCGAGGAGGGGTTCAACCTGGACTCCGTGGTCTCAGGTGACGTTACGCTCGTCCGATGGGGCTATTACGACCAGAAGTTCATTCTGGTTGACGCCGCCGGCCGGCAGATCGGTTCGGTCGAGGATCTTCCTTCGGGCATCATCACGAATTACGATGCGGTCCCGGTACCGGGCGGGTTCGAGCTGTTGTGGCTGGATTTCGACGGCGGGTTCTCCCCCTGGGGACGTCGCGTTGCGCTCGACGGAGCATGGGTTGATCCCGGCGCGTTGCCGCTGCAGGGGATGTGGGATGCGACGGCGGGCGGCTGGGACGATGAGATGCTCTTCGCCGAGCGAGCACCGGAGGGAATTCGCTGGCAGAGGATCTCGACGTCCGGGAAGGCGGTGGATCAACCACCGCGCGCTGAGGCTCTCGCGCAGCTCTTTCCCGACCATTCGATGGCGATCGCCGGGAACGGTGACGACCGCCTGATCCTTCTGCAGGAATCACCGCGCTGTTCCGATGACTGCACGGATCTGCCAAGGCTGATCGTGCTGGCGCTCGGGCGCGACGGAGCTCCTCTCGGATTGCATCGAACGTTCGAGCCCGTTTCCTCGAAGCCACTCGCGGCAGGCCTGCCGGACGGCACGTGGGTGGTGCCGGTTGGGGCGGCCGAGACGACGGTACTTCATCTCTCCCCGGACGGCGAGGAACTGGAGAGGAGCCGCGTTCCTCTCCTCGATCACGTCGTCACCGCGACGGCCGATTCATCCGGCTGGAAGGTGATTGCGGATCATCCGATTCGGCTCATACGTCTCGACGGAGCCGATCGAGCAATCAGCGTGACCGCTCTTCCGGATGTCGCGCTCCCTCGATTCGGATACGGCGATCTTCTCGTGTTTGCCGACGAAGCGGACTTCGGCTCTCCGGAGTGGCGGCCGTCGGTGCGACCTCTCGCCATGGTACCGGGCGACATCTCACTCTCAGTGCAGCGGTTCGCCTCGTCCGATCCATCCGTGGTGTGGTTCGAGGTATCGGTACGGAACGACGGGACGTCGACTGTCTCGAATATCCGAGTTGGCGGGAAAGCGGCGGGTCAGCCGGCGATCGAGATCCGCATCCCGACGATCGAGCCGGGAGGAGAGCGGCGGCTCTGGTTCACGATGCCGTTGTCGGAAGTTCCTTCAACGATCATTGCCGCGGCCGAGGGCGTCGAAGACCTGACCCCTGAGGACAACTTCGTCGAGCCGTTTTCCGGCGAGGAGAAGCCGCCGTCACGACGCCACGGGGTCGCCGGCCCGTGGCATTAGTCACGGACGAGCGCGCCAGCAGGAAGCGTGACGATCGGTCGTTCCGGATCGAGTGAAGGTTTCCTCATGACGGCATACCGCCGACCGGTGAGGCTGCTTCGATCGGCGAGACGCAGCAGCCGCTTCCGCGCACGACCCTTCGGACGCGCATTCTTCAGGATCGCATCATCGCATCACAGGGCGCCGACTCCGTATCGCGCCAAACTAAATCTGACCGAAGGGAGAATCGTCGCGCCAAAAAGAATCTGACCGGGGCATCCTCTGCGGGGGAGGGTGCGATGAAGGCGAAAGATCGACACGAACAGGCACGGCGACTCTCGGAACGATACCGGAAGGCAGGGCGGAAGGAGAAAGCGATGATCCTCGACGCGTTCTGCATGGCAGCGGGGCTGAACCGCAAGTATGCGATCTCATTGCTCCGCAACCCGCCTGAGAAGAACGGCCGGAGGCGGGGACGACCTGGACGGAAGAAGAAGTATTCGGCCGCGGTGATCGACGTGCTCGAGGGCATCTGGGAAGCGGCCGATTATCCATGGTCGGTGAGGCTCAAATCGATGCTCCGGTTGTGGCTGCCGTACGTGAAGAATCTATCCTCAGAGGTCGAGCAGGCCGTGCTCGAGATCAGCCCACGATCGATCGACCGCTACCTGCGGGAGCGGCGGACGGCGGATCGGCGGAAGCTCTACGGTCGAACCAAGCCCGGCACGCTTCTCAAGCATCACATCCCGATCCGCACCGATCGGTGGGATGTCCGGGATCCCGGCTGGTGTGAGATCGATCTGGTGTCGCACTCCGGGCCGTGTGCCGATGGCGAGTTCGCCCACTCACTGAACTTCACCGACATCCACTCGACCTGGACCGAGACCCGGGCGGTTCTGAGTAAAGCCCAGACCGGTATCGTCGCGGCGATCGACTGCATCCGGGTTGCGCTGCCCTTCCGTCTTCTCGGAATCGACTCTGACAACGGCAGTGAGTTCATCAACGGTCATCTCTATCGGTACTGCCTCCGCAACAAGGTTCAGTTCACCCGGGGACGGCCGTACAAGAAAGACGACAACGCCCACATCGAGCAGAAGAACTGGACCCACGTCCGACGGCTCGTAGGCTGGGAGCGGATCGATACCCGTGCGGCCGTGGACGCGTTGAACGATCTCTATGCGAAGGAGTGGCGGCTGATGATGAACCTGTTTCAGCCCTCGGTGAAGCTCATCCGGAAGGAACGAATCGGCTCTCGTACACGGCGCGTCTACGATGCGCCCCGCACGCCCCTCGATCGCCTCCTCGCCGACAATCCGCGTTCTCCCGAGCTCGCCCGTCTCGCTGCGCTCCGTGCGGCGCTCAACCCCTTCGAACTATCCGACATCATCGAACGAAAGCTCGCCCGCGTTCACCACCTCAACGGAAAAAGCTCGACGCGAGCACGCTCTCTGAACCGTCGCACCCTCTCCTCGATCCTCCCCCTCGAGGGGGAGGACGCCACCACCCCGAGGTCCACCGATGCCAGCGTCTAAGAAGCCAAACCAACGACCCCCTTCGGTCAGATCCAATCTGACGCGACGATCCCCCCTAAAGTCAGATTTTCATTTGACGCGACAGGGACTCGCTGCTGCGCCGTGCGATCGGAGGCGACTGGAAAGGAAAGGTCTCACCCGTTCTGTATGCGATCGGGATCGTTTCCGCGCTGCGATTCCGCTGGCTCGCGCTGGGCATCTACGTCCTCGTCGCGTTGATCTGGCTGATTCCCGACCGGCGGATCGAACGGGTTCTCGCATCGGAAGGTCGTCCTGGTGAGAATTCCGAGGCATGGTGCGTGGACATCTTCCGGTTCTTCCTCGTATCAAGTCGGTATGAAGACCACTCTGATCGCTGTCTTCTTTTCCCTCGTTGCCTCTCTCCTGTCCGCCGCGACCGCCGAACGGCTGTTGTCCCCTCCGACGGAGCTCCTCCCGGCGGACGGAAGCCAGAACCAGGTGGTGGCGGCGAGTGACGGCCGGGACTTCCTTCTCGTCTGGACCGATGCGCGTTTCGGAGTCAATCAGGACGTCTATGCCGCGCGCGTTTCCGCGGCCGGCGATCTGATCGACCGACGGGCGGTTCCGGTGAGTGCCACCTGGACCAACGACGTACAGCCGTCCGTGATCTGGAACGGAACCGAGTACGTCGTTGCGTTCGCGTCGCGTGTCGCAATGATCGTGACTCCCGTGAGCGCAGAAGGCGAGGTGCTGACGGGACGGATCGTTCCCGATACCGGAACCGCAGGGACGGCGGACGAGACGTCGCTGGCGTGGAACGGTTCAGTCTACGTACTCACGCGCGACTACAACGGCAGGTCCACTGTATTCGTCCTGAATCGTGAGTTGTCGCTGATCGCGAATTACGATCTGCCGTCGCCGAACGGGCTGGTCAGGACGGATACTGCCGCCGTGGCGGATTCGAGTGAGGGCTTCTTCCTCTCCCGGCAGGTTCAGCAGACGCTCTCGACGGGAACGCTCTCCACGTTGGAGCGGTTCCACCTCGATTCGAGGGGGAACATCGACCGCGATCTCGGAGCGGTCGCGATCGAGAGTCCCTCCGTCGCACTTCCCGATCTCGCAATGTCATCGACCCCCGACGGAGTACTCGCAGCGTGGGAGGTGAGAGAGGGAGGAATCGACGCGATGCGGATCGACGACTCCGGAGGTCGCCCGTTCGCGATTCGCGCCTCCGATTCGCAGACCGTATCGGCACCGGTGATCGGCTGTCATCAGGGTGTCTGCGCCGTTTTCTGGACTGAAGGAAATGACTCGACGGGAAGGCGATTGATGAAGTACGAGCTCGCCGGCGGGACGACGACGGCCGTCGAAACATCGATCGCGCCGGCCATCGAGCCGGTCGCGGTCGCCTCGAACGGGGTCCGTTGGCTGGTCGGCCTGGTAGCCAGCCCCTTCGATGAGGACCTCTGGAGCGCGTTTCTCGAGAATGATGCCCTCGACCACGAGCGGGTTGCGGCACTCGGAACGGATAATCAGATCGATCCTCAGGTGACGATGAATGCCGGGACGACGCTGATCACCTGGGCCGAGCACAACCGGTTACGCGGGCGGCGTTTCGACACGAGCTCTGCTACCGCAATCGATCCTCTTCCTCTCGATCTCGGCGACCAGCGGTTTCCGCACTCCGCGACTGCGTCCTCCGCAGATGGGCATCTCGCAGTGTGGATGAATCGAACCCTGAACTATCGGCTCGTTCCGGACGAAGGGCCTCCAGGACCACTCCAGGAGACGACTCTGGAAGAGACTTCTTCGTCTCCCGCCGCGGCATCGGACGGGACTTCGTACATGGTGGCGGTTTCGGGTGCCGATCGCGTGCTGGTCGTGGAGGCGAGCGGAAAGTCGACCGAGACAGTATTGAGCGAGAGGCTCGGGGATGCAGTGAGGATTACCTGGGCAGACGGAGCGTATCTCCTCCTCACGGCGTTCCATTGTCCGGTATCGGCCGGCTGTGGCGCTACGCTGGTCGGACAATGGCTCTCATCCTCCGGAACGCCGGTGGGCCAGGCGTTTCGGATGGACTCCATCCGATCATTCGACGTGGCGGGATCCGGTGACGCGGCTCTTCTCCTCTGGACGGAAGCGCTCGGGAGCGGAACGTACGCGAGACTCCTGCGCCGGAACGGAATGAGCGATCGCTTCATGGTCGATATCCCGGGCTCGTTCCGGGCCGCCTCGGACGGAGAGCACTGCCTCGTTGCGATGGATGACGGTGAGCGGCTGGCGGTCCTCCCCGTGGAGGACGGCACGTCAGGCGAGCCGCGCGTGATCGCGACCGGATTCGATCGCGCGCATCGGACCGAGCTCGGATTTGGTGCGGCGGCAGGTCGCGCCGCCATGGTCTACTCGCGCCTGCTCGTCCCGCATCCCTCGGCGGAGCCGGACGGCATTCTCCGACTCTACTGGACGCCCGTTCCACTGGAACGAACGCGAAGCGTGCATCGCTGATCCGGCCGGGGGTGGTCAGAGACTCGGGAGACGTCTGGGCGCTGCGGCAGAAATCCCGTGAATGATCCGGACTAACTCCGGACGCCGAATCCTCTCGCGAAGATCGCGGTACCGAGTCCCCATGCGGCATTGATGATCAGCGCAGTGAGGATCGCGGATGGCCTGCCGCCGCCGGCGATCGGCTGATGCTCGAGCGGCGCGACGACGAACCAGGCGACGATGCTCGGAAGGATCGCGCCGACCGCGGTTGCGGAGAACCAGAGCAGCCAGCCCTTTCGCCGCCCGACCAGAGCGATGAGGACGATCCCCCAGAGGCCGCCCCAGAACGCGAGCGAGAAGACCGCGGGGATTCCGAACGGTGGGACCGGACGGATGACCCAGGCGTGATGCGACGTCACTCCGAACAGATGCAGCAGCCAGAGAGCGCCCTGATGGAACGTGAGGACGGAGAGGAATCCGGCGACGAACGCGAGCGCGTAGCGGGCGGCGGAAGAAAGTCTGGCCATGGGGAAAGGATACTCGAACGAGGCCGTGTCGGGGAACAGATGGTATGATGTTTGGTAGGATACCGCTCGAGGACAACCATGGCCAGGGCAAAGATCGCCATCACAATGGACGAGCAGACGCTACAGCGGATTGACCAGTTGGTCGCAGCGGGCGTGTTCCCCAACCGAAGTCAGGCGATTCAGGCAGCGGTCTCCGAGCGCCTGGAACGCCTCGACCATACGAGGCTCGCACGGGAATGCGCGAAGCTCGACGCCGACGTAGAACAGGCTCTCGCGGAAGAGGGAATGTCGCAGGAAGAATCCGGATGGCCCGAATACTGAGAGGCGACGTCGTCTGGGCGGACCTGAATCCGGTTACTGGTCGCGAACAGGCGGGCTCGCGTCCCGTCGTCGTGTTGAGTCACGACGTCTTCAACGAACGATCGGGAACGGTGATCGCAGTCGCGGTCACCAGTCAGGAGCCGCGGGCGGGGTTCCCGCTCGTGCTCGAGATTACGAGCACGAAACTGCCGCGCAGATCGTGGGCGAAGATCGGCCACATCCGCACGCTCTCGATTCAGCGGCTCGGTCGAAAGTTGGGGCGCGTCGCTCCCGAGGAGCTCGACGCAATGATCGAAGGATTGAACGAGATCATCGGGAGATGATCACCTCTGCGGCTGCAATCGTACGTGGGTCGTGTCGTGGGGTGACGTGTCGGTCCGGGTTGAATTTCACGCTGGATAGACGAATGTTCGAATTGGAAAATCAGCGTACATGGGAGTCGGATCTCGTGCCTGATCGGGATCGTCCTGCGCCCGGATGCATTTACGAGAACTAAAGGGAAAGCGCAGACTCCACCCCGGCCGTCCGTGTCAGCAGGACATCACGCTGTCGTTCGAATGTTCGAGGAAGAACGAGAGTGACTCGAGCGAGATCCGCAGGTCGACGTCGCGCACCTTCACGTTCTCCGGCGCTCGCAGACGGACCGGTGCGAAGTTGAGGATCGCTCGGATTCCGGCCCTTACCAGGAGATCGCAGACCTCCTGCGCCTCGGCTGCCGGAATGGCGAGGATCCCGATCTCGACCTTCTCCTCGCGCAACAGACGCTCGAGCTCGGAGGTGTGATAGACGGGAACCCCGCTCCTCGACTGTCCGCCGACCAGGCGCGGATCGCGATCGATCATTGCCACAGTGCGGAATCCGTCGGCGAGGAAGCCGCGGTAGTTCGCCAGCGCCATCCCGAGATTTCCCGCGCCGACGATCACGAGATTCCGGGTCTCCCGGATGCCGAGCGCCTCGACCAGGTGGTGCTTCAGTCGCCCGACCTCGTATCCCACGCCCCGGATCCCGAACTCGCCGAGGCAGGCGAGGTCTTTCCTGATCTGTGCGGAGTTGAGGTCGAAACCGATCGGCGAGCTCTTTCGAGGAGATGGTCTGACGGTTCTCGCTTTCGAGGACGTTCAGACATCGGAGGTAGACCGACAGCCGTCTGGTGGTCAGATCCGAGATTGCATCTCTTGCGGCCTGATTTCGATGGGTATTCCGATTCGGGGCATTCATGGTCGTCCGATGACCGGGCTATCAGTGTTTGAGCAGGACTCCCGCGGCCTCGACGACCGCCCGGAACAGCGGCGACGGATAGATTCCGATGACGAAGATTCCGATCATCGAGATCGCCATCGCTCCAGCCGCGAAGATGCCCTCGGTGGGCGCCGGTGCGAGCGCGTCCGCTTCCTTCATGTAGAGGTAGTAGACGACGCGCAGGTAGTAATAGACCGAAACGATACTGGTGAGAATGCCGATGATTGCGATCCACACTGCACCCGCTTCGATCGCGACCTTGAATACGTAGAACTTGGCGATGAAGCCTGCCGTCGGCGGAAGCCCGGCCAGCGAGAACATGCAGACCGCGAGTGCCAGTCCGTAGAAAGGCTTGCGCCAGCCGAGCCCTGCGATGTCGCTGAGGGTCTGCGGCTCGTTCTGGTTCTTCGAGAGCATCGCGACGACGCCGAAGGCCCCGATGTTCATCAGAGCATAAGTGATCGCGTAGATCGCGATGGCGGCGACGGAGTCGCGTCGCAGGACCATCACCGCGATCATCATGTACCCGACGTGGGCGATCCCCGAGTAGGCGAGCATCCGTTTGATGTCTCGTTGTGCGATGGCGACGAAGTTTCCGACCACCATCGAGCCGATCGAGAGAACCGCGAGAAGACTCCACCACGCCTTGATGTTCGCGGCCGGGTAGAGTGCCGAGAGGATGCGCATCAGAGCCACCAGCGTTGCGGCTTTCGGGGCGACGGAGAGCCATCCTGAAACCGGGCTGGGTGCTCCCTGGTAGACGTCGGGCGCCCACGCGTGGAAGGGGAAGAGCGCGAGCTTGAATCCGAATCCTGCGATCAGGAGCACGAACGCGATGGTGAGCATCGGCGAGACGCTGGTCAGTCCTGCGGTGTACTTCGCAAGCACGTCGACGTTAGTGGATCCGCTCGCGCCGTAGAAGAGTGCCGTTCCATAGAGGATGAACCCGGTCGCGAATGCACCCATCAGAAAGTACTTCAGACTCGCTTCGTTGGAGATCGGAAGGGCGCGGTGGTATCCGACCAGGACGAAGATACAGATCGAGAGCATCTCCAGCCCGAGGATGACGATGAGAAGATCGAGTCCCTTGGACATCATCATCATGCCCGCGGTGGCCCACAGGAGGAGGGCGTAGAACTCGCCTCCCTGGATCTTCTCGCGCGCCATGTAATCCCGGGAGTACATCGAGGCGAGGATCGCGGCGACGATGAAGACGAAGTCGAAGAACTTCGTGAGCGGGGAGACCGAATACGTGCCGCCGAAGAAGACTCCGTTCTGCGCCCAGAGCTCAGAGGCCAGGGCGCCGAGCAGAGAGATGATCCCGAGCGAGGCCATGCCGTTCCGCACCTTCGGCAGGAACGCCTGAAGGAGAATGATGATGATGCCGGTCACCGTGAGGACGATCTCCGGCAGGATCGCGAGGACCCAGTTCGGTTCGAGCTGAGGAACGAGTGTCATCGTGCGACTCCGGCATTCACTGGTTTCGATGGAACATCGGCGGCGAGAAGGGCGGCTTCTGCGGCCGTCGGCACCGGCGGGGCCGGGACCGCATGGCGGGCGACCTCGATCTGTCCGGTCGCTCGCGGCGTATGGACGGTGACCATCAGCTTCTCGACCGAGGGCTCGATCTTGCTGAGGAAAGTGTTCGGGTGAATTCCGATCCAGACGATGAAGATCATCAGCGGAGCGACGGCGAGGACCTCGTTCCACGCAATCTCCGGTACATGCCGGTTCTCTTCATGGGTCACCGGTCCGAAGAAGACCTTCTGCATCATCCAGAGGAGGTAGATCGCGGCGAGAATCACCCCGCTGGCGGCGATGATCGCGTACACCGGGACGGTCTGGTACGAGCCGGAGAGGATCAGGAACTCACCGACGAAGCCGTTGAGGCCGGGGAGGCCGATCGACGAGAGCACCGCGACCATCATCAGCGTCGCGTAGACCGGCATGACCTTCGCCATTCCGCCGAAGTCGTCCATCATCCGTGTGTGCCGCCGGTCGTAGATCACGCCGACCAGAAGGAAGAGCGCTCCGGTCGAGAGCCCGTGATTGATCATCTGAAGGACCGATCCGGTCATTGCGGCCTGGTTCAGCGCGAAGATGCCGAGGACGCAGAACCCGAGATGCGAGATGGAGGAGTACGCGACGAGCTTCTTCATGTCCGGCTGCACCCACGCGACGAGCGCGCCGTAGATGATGCCGATCACCGAGAGGACCAGGAGCACCGGAGCGTATTTCTGCGTCGCGTCGGGGAAGAAGGGGAGGACGAAGCGGAGGAACCCGTACGTTCCCATCTTCAGCAGGACGCCGGCGAGGATGATCGATCCGCCGGTCGGAGCTTCGACGTGCGCGTCCGGCAGCCAGGTGTGCACCGGGAAGAGCGGCACCTTGATCGCGAACGCGAGCGAGAAGGCGGCGAAAAGCACCGCCTGAATTCCGATCGGAATCCCCGTGCCGTAGAGCGTGGAGATGTCGAAGGACCAGACGCCGGTCTGCTGAAAGTGGAGCACCCCGAGGTAGATGATGCCGAGGAGCATCAGCAGCGATCCTGAGATGGTGAAGATGAAGAACTTGATCGCGGCGTAGATGCGTCGCGGGCCGCCCCACACGCCGATGATCAGATACATCGGGATGAGTGTCAGCTCGAAGAAGATGTAGAAGAGAAGAAGATCGAGGGCGAGGAAGGTCCCGATCATCCCCACTTCGAGGATGAGCATGGAGATGATGTATCCCTTGACCTGCTTATGGACCGAGTTCCATGAGGAGAGGAGGACCGCCGGCGTGATCAGGGTCGAGAGCATCACCAGCCAGAGGGAAATGCCGTCGACGCCGAGGGCGTAATGGATGCCCCAGCCGGGGATCCAATCGACGCTCTCGACCATCTGAAACGTCGCGACGCCTTCCCGGAAGCCGGCGAGAATGAAGAGCGACGCGATGAAGGTCGCGATCGACGTCAGGAGGCCGATCCACTTCACCGGCTTCTCCAGCCGCCCCGGTAACAGGGCGAGAAGGATGGCTCCGGCGAGCGGCAGCCATAGAACGATACTCAATACGTAATTCATCGATATCACCACTCGGCCGCCACCGGCGCGCGAGGAGAGCGCCGGCGCGGCTGTATGTCTCCTACACCCAGATCCAGATGAATACGATCACTCCGAGGAACAGCATGAGCGCGTAGTTCCTGACGTTTCCCGTCTGCAGGAATCGAAGAAGGTCGCCCACGACGGCCATCAGGTACCCGACGAATGCGAGGGTGCCGTCGATGATCGCGTCGATGATCTTCCAGAAGAATCGGGAGGTGCTGCGAAGCGGCCCGACCACTGCCGCGTCGTACGCCTCGTCGACGTAGTACTTGTTCGCCAGCGTTCCGGAGATCGCCGGGTATTTCGCTTCGAACTTTTCGTCCGTGGCGGTTCCGCGGTTGCGGTAGAGCCGGAATCCGAGATACCAGCCGACGATCGCGACGAGCGTCGAGCCGGCGATGACGGTCCATTCGGTGGTCGGGGACACTTCGAAGATCCCTTCGACCACGCCGTGGATCTCTGGGAAGATCGGTCCCAGCCAGTGGGCGAGGACGTGATGCAAACCTGCCGTGGCACCGAGGACGTGCGGCACGCCGAGGAGTCCTCCCACCGCCGCGAGGAAGGAGAGGACGATCAGCGGAACGGTCATGGTCCACGGCGATTCGTGGAGATGATGCTCCTGCTCGTGCGTTCCACGGAACTCGCCGTGGAAGGTCAGATAGAACATCCGGTACATGTAGAAGGCGGTGAAGAGCGCCGCCAGCGTACCGATGGCCCAGATCGCGCGGCCGAGTCCCGGAAAGTACGGCGACCCTTGTGCCGCGGCGAGAAGCTCGTCCTTCGAGAAGAAGCCGGATGCGAAAGGGAGCCCGGCGATCGCGTACGTCGCGATGGCGAACGTCCAGTACGTCACCGGCATGTGTTTCTTGAGGCCCCCCATCTTCCGGATGTCCTGCTCTCCACCCATGGCGTGGATGACGGAGCCGGAGCCGAGGAAGAGGCAGGCCTTGAAGAACGCGTGAGTGATCAGGTGGAAGATCGCGCCGACGAACGCGCCGACCCCCGCGCCGAGGAACATGAAGCCGAGTTGGGAGACGGTGGAGTAGGCGAGAACCTTCTTGATGTCGTTCTGCGCGACGCCGATGGTGGCGGCGACGAGGGCGGTCAGCGCGCCGATGACCGCGACGACGGCCATCGCGGTCGGAGCCATCCGGAACAGCACGTTCGAGCGGACGACCAGATAGACGCCGGCGGTGACCATCGTGGCGGCGTGGATCAGTGCCGAGACGGGAGTCGGGCCGGCCATCGCATCCGGGAGCCAGACGTACAGTGGGATCTGTGCGGACTTACCCGTCGCGCCGAGGAACAGCAGCAGACAGATGGCGGTGATCACCCCGGTGGGGATCGCACCGGACGATGCAGCGTGCGACACGGTAGCGAAATCGACCGAGCCGACGTGCGCAAGCATCAGGAACATCGCGATCAGGAATCCGAAGTCACCGATACGGTTGACGACGAACGCCTTCTTTCCCGCCTGCGGGGGCCAGTCCTTGTCGTAGTAGAAGCCGATCAGGAGGTACGAGCAGAGGCCGACCCCTTCCCATCCGACGAAGATGAAGAGATAGCTCGATCCCATCACCAGGATGAGCATTGCCGCCAGGAAGAGGTTGAGATATGCGAAGTAACGTTCGTATCCCTCTTCGTGTCCCATGTAACCGACGGAATAGAGATGGATCAGCGAACCGACCCAGGTCACCACCATCATCATCACGATGGAGAGAGGATCGAGCTGGAACGCGACGTTCGTTCCGATCCCGCCGGACGTGAACCAGTTGTAGACGAGATCGACGTACCGCGAATGATCCGGGACCGCCGCGGCATACTGGAAGGCGGCGACGGTGGCCAGGATCGCGGAGATGAAGGCTGAACCGACACCGACGAACGTGACGAACTTCTTTCCGGCACGACTGCCGAAAAGGCCGTTCAGCAGAAAGCCGATGAACGGGATGAGAGGTATGAGACCGAGTTTGTCCAGCATGCAGATTCGGGCAGGGGACGTCTGCTCCCCGTTGCCGTCTCCTCACGTCGCTTGTTTTCGTCCAGGCGACGCGAGGAGAGGCTCTCCCGCGTCCGCCTACTTCTTACTCTGTTCTTTCGCCCGATCCTGATAATCGTCCGAGGATGCGGGGTCCAGCTCCCATCGCTTACGGTCCCGCTTGCGTTCCTTCTCGCCGGGCTCGAGCTCTTCGTTCGACTGGTACGTCACGCCCATCCCGGTGCCCATCTCTTCGACGTCGTTCTGACCGGGAGTCGGCATGCTTCCGGAGACCGTCTCGTCTCCGGCCGATTCGGCCATCTCCCAACGGGCGTCGATGTCTCCGCCCGAGAGCTCCGGATCGGTGCTGGTGTTCTCGCGCAGCCGTTCACGAAGGTTGTGTGATCCGGCCGCGACGTCGGGCTTCGGCGGCTCCATATCGTCGTCGAGTCCATCGTGGTCGAGGTCTTTCTTTTCGCGCTCATCCCAGTTGATGAGCCGGTCGTCTTTTTTCATCTCGTTCCTCCGGGGATGGTATCCCGATATGGATGAGATGCGACGATCGTGCCTCGGCGCTGGGAGTCTGCGCGAGAGAAACTGTCCTACTGCGAAAGCGGATCAGCGGTCCAAATCCGGCCGGATCTTCGGCGAGTAGCCACCGCTACGCACCTCAAATCCGGACGAATTCGGCCTCGCTGCTGCGCTTTCTCGCTACGGACGTTTCTACCGCGCAGACTCCCGGGCGTTCAAACAATTGGAAAAGAACGAATTCGCATCCGCGGATGCGCCTGTTACCAGTGCATCAGGTTCGCGTCATCGACGTCGATCGTCTCACGCTGACGATAGAGGACGATGAAGATGGCCAGTCCGACCGCGGCCTCGGCTGCGGCGATGGCCATGATGAAAAAGACGAAGATCAGTCCGTGCAGCGAATGATACTGCCGGGCGTATGCGATGAAGGTCAGGTTCACCGCGTTCACCATCAGCTCGATGGCCATGAACATGGTGATGCCGTTCCGGCGAGTGAGGACACCGATCACGCCGATGGTGAAGAGCAGTGCGCTCAGAATCAGGAAATAGCTGGTCGGGATCATTTCGACTCCGCCTCTCTCTTCACTTCCTCGTGAGTGCGGCGCTGCGAGAGCACCAGTGCTCCGACGATGGCGGCCAGAAGGAGGATCGACACCATCTCGAAGGGGAAGAGGTACGCCTCGAAGAGTCTGAACCCGATCACCCGCGCGCTGCCGACGAAAGGCGTCAACGGAAGAACGTGGAGCGCCGCCTCCTTCGCCAGGTAGTAGACCAGAGTGATGCCGAACGCGATGCCGCCGGTCCAGCCGAGAAATTGCTGGACGGGGCGGGTCGTCGCCTCTTCGGCACGCTGCAGGTTGAGCAGCATGATCACGAAGAGGAAGAGAACCATGATCGCGCCTGCGTAGACGATCACCTGCAGGGCCGCGATGAACGGCGCATCGAGCAGGACGTACATCACCGCAAGGGCGAACAGCGACACGACCAGCGAGAGCGCGCTCACCACCGGATTCCGGTGGAGGATGACCACCAGGCCGAAGCCGAGGGCGATCGCTGCGAAGACGAAGAAAACGATCAGTTCGAACATCGTTCTAGATCCAGCCCACCGCGATGAGAATGGCGACGATCATCAGGTTCAGCGCGGCCAGAGGGATGAACACCTTCCAACCGAGGTGCATCAGGGAGTCGTACTTCAGACGCGGAAGCGTCCAGCGCACCCAGACGAAGATGAAGAGGATGATCGAGACCTTGATCACGAAACTCAGTACTGAAAGAAGGAAGCCCCACCAGGTTCCCGGGATGTCGTACCAGGGGATGTCCCATCCGCCGAGGAAGAGGGTGGTGATGAGGGCGGACATGGTGGCCATCGCCATGTACTCGGACATGAAGAACATCGCGAACTTCATCGAGGAGTACTCGGTGTGGTACCCGGCGACCAGTTCCGCGTCGGCTTCCGGGAAGTCGAAGGGGAGGCGGTTGGTCTCCGCGAATCCCGCGACGAAGAAGACCACGAAGCCGAAGAACATCGGCATGAAGTTCCAGGCCGGGATCTTCACCGTGTCGGCGATGACGAAGTAGCCTGTCTGGGTGTTGACCACGTCGACCAGGCGGAGCGAACCGGCGGCCATCAGCGTGCCGATCGCGGAGAGGGTCATCGCCAGCTCGTACGAGATCATCTGCGCCGAGGCGCGGATCCCGCCGAGAAGAGAGTACTTGTTGTTCGAGGACCAGCCGGCGGTGGCGAGCCCGTATACGCCCATCGACGAGAGGGCGAAGATCAGGAGGATGCCGATGTTCACGTTCGCGATGATCGGCTGGAACACCCGGCCTGCGGCGGGAATGGGAATGGTCCCGAAGGCGTGGACGGTGTAACCGATCAGCGCCGCCGCGATCGCCCCGAGCCCCAGGCCGATGGCGACGATGAAGCCGATGGCGGTGTTGAACCGCATCCCACCCTGCTTGCGGACCTGGTACTTCTTCGTCGCCATCCAGGTGCCGACGCCGATCGCGGCGAGAGCGGCCACGGCGATCACGATTCCGATCGCCAGCCCGGTCGACCATGCCACTTCCTTCGGAATGACGAACGCACGGCCCCACGGGATGACGGCGATGGTGGTGAGCGCCGGAATCAGTCCGAACATCGGTGCGATGGTGTAGAGAACCTTGTGCGCCTTGTTCGGGATGACGTCCTCTTTGAGGATGAACTTGAGCGCGTCGGCCATCGACTGGATCAGTCCGAAGGGACCGACGCGGTTCGGGCCGGGGCGATCCTGGATCAGCGCGCTCCCCCGGCGCTCCACCCACACCATGATCGGGGTCACGTTGAGGAGCACTGCGAGGACGACGACGATCTTCAGAATCGACAGGACGATATCGGTAGTGTCGAAAGCCATGACCGCATCCCTAAGGTGCACCGACGCTTTCGCCGCCGGAAACGGATCCGAATCCTTCCAGATCGTTCCAGACCATCGACTGCATCGCGGGGATGTTCTCCTTCATTTGATTGAAGAGCTCTTCGAGATCGGAGAAGTTGAACTCCTCCGCATCCGCGTCGAGCGCGGCGCCGAGCCGGCGGAGGATCTCCCAGTCGGGAAGCGCTTCGCCCTTCGGCGGATACGCCTGATGGATCCTCTGCACGCGACCCTGCAGGTTGGTGAACGTTCCTTCCTTCTCCGGGGCGATGGCCGAGGGGAGGACCACGTCGGCGACTTCGGCGAGGGGGTGGTTCTCCCAGGCCTGCACCACGAGAAACTTCGCCTGGCGCAGGTTCTCGACCACCCGCGGATCGGAGCTCTTTTCGCTGAAGCCGGGATCCACGATGTAGAGGACGTCGATTCCGGCGGCCCCTTTCTCCATCAGGTCGGCCGCGGTTCGCGCGCCCGGCTTCGTCTCGATTCCGGCGTTGCGGAGGCCGCGGAAGTTCGGTCCGGCCTGGGTTCCCTCCAGCCATTCCTTCCGTGCCTTCATCCGAATCGGTCCGATCGGGTCGACCCAGACGTCGGTATTCGGTGATCCGAGCCGCTCGACGAAGATCTTCCGGAGGAGGTATCCCTCCTCGTTGGTCAGCTGCGCGGAGGTGATCATCGCGATCTTCTCGCCGGACGTGTTGCGGATCGCGGCGGTGATCGCGTCGATCGCTTCGCTCCAGGTGGCGAACCCGAGGTAATCGTCCTGACGGACTTTCGGGACGACCACCCGGTCGGTGTCGTACTTTTCGTGAGAGAAGCGGCCGTAGTCGCAGAGCCAGAAATCGTTCACGTCGGGGTTGACCCGTGGCTTGTAGCGGTAGACCTGCCCGCTGCGGTGCTCGATGAAGAGGTTGCAGCCGACGTCGCAGCCGGTGCAGACCGATTCCGTGCTCCCGAGGTTCCAGACCCGCGACTCGAAACGGAACTCTCGCGTGGTGAGGGCGCCGGTGGGGCAGACGTCGGTCACGCAGGCGCTCATCCAGTTCTCGAGTGGAGTGCCGGGGAAGACACCGACCTCGGTCGAAGCGCCGCGCTTGAAGAACGCGAGCTCGGACGTGCCGGTGATCTCCTCGCAGAACCGGATGCACCGCGTGCAGTGGATGCAGCGGTTCATGTTCTGGACGACGTGCGGCCCGATGGGCGTGCGGTCCATCCCCGGGTAGGTGCGTTTGATCTCCCCGTAGCGGGAACTGACCGAGCCGTAGTTGAAGGAGTAGTCCTGAAGCGGGCACTCTCCGGCCTTGTCGCAGATCGGGCAGTCGAGCGGGTGGTTGATGAGGAGAAACTCCATCTGACCCTTCCGGGCCTTCTCCACCTTCTCGCTGTGGACGTTGACGGACATCCCGTCCCGGACGGGCGTCGCGCACGCGACCTGCAGCTTGGGCATCCCTTCGATCTCGATCAGGCACATCCGGCACTGACCGACCACCGAGAGGGCGGGGTGATAGCAGAAGTGAGGGACGTGGACGTCGGCCAGTTTAGCG
This sequence comes from uncultured Acidobacteriota bacterium, assembly GCA_963741955.1. GTDB lineage: Bacteria > Acidobacteriota > Thermoanaerobaculia > Gp7-AA8 > Gp7-AA8 > CAVUKB01. The sequence continues at coordinate 992,521 of CAVUKB010000005.1, read as the reverse complement.
GCCTCGATGACGTTGATTCCGTCCGGAGCCTCTACTTCGATTCCGTCGATTTTGATCTTCGCCATAAAAAGATGAAAGTTCCCTCGTCTCGAGGTTGTTCAGGGAATCAACTGAAGGGCCGTGAAAATTTTCACAAGCGGGGAGCTTACTCGTTTCATCATGCCTCGTCAAACGGATTCGGCATCACGCGTCGAGCCTGCAACACGACCTTCCTCGCATCGTTTACGGCGGCCGGAAAGAAAGGTACGAACTTGAAACGCAATGCATATATTGTTGCAATCGTCGTGCTCCTCGCACTGACGTTGACGCTCGGTTACTTTGCAAGCAGGAAGGCTGCCGAGGAGGGTAAAACGTCCGCGACGACCTCGAGCGAGGCTCTCGCGAGCGACACGGCCGACGGTGAAGTTGCGATGACCGTCAACGGCGAGCCGGTATCGGCGAAGCTGTTCGCCGTCGCCGCGGACTCGGTCCCGGAACAGATGAAGGAGCAGGTCGAGAGTCCTGCCGGCGCACGCGCCGTCGCCCGGGAGCTGGTGCGGATGAAAGTGCTCGAACAGGAAGCCGAGAAGCTCGGTCTGGACAAGGATCCGAAGATCCGGGCGATGATCGCGCTGGACACGGCGAACATCCTCGCGTCGGCGGCGGTCGACAAGCTCTCGAAGGAGATCTCGCCGGCGGAGTTGCAGAAGCTCTACGACACCGAGCACGACAAATTCGCGATCGTCGGCGGGCGGCAGATCCTGATTGCCTACGACGGCTCGCAGGTTCCGGTGCGGGGAGGGAAGAGCCGCACCGAGGCGCAGGCGAAGGCGCTCGCAGAGCGGATCGTGGAGCGGGTGAAGAAGGGTGAGAGCTTCACCGCGATCGCCCGTGCCGAATCCGACGATCCCGCTGCACCGCAGCAGGGTGGGAGTTTCAAGGACCTCCATCCGGCCGAGGTCCCGGCAGAGATCCGGCAGGTGCTGTTCGAGCTCCCGCCGAACCAGGTCAGCCAGCCGATCAAGAGCCGGTACGGCTATCACGTGTTCCTGGTGCAGAAGAAGGACTACGCCTCGTTCGACGAGGTCAAGGACGCTCTTCAGCGCGAGGCGCAGCGGAGGAAGGCCGAGAAGGTCGTCGAGGATCTGACCGGAAAAGCGAAGGTGGATTACAACGAGAAGGTCGTTCCGCCTGAGCCGAAGGAGTCCGCCGCAGCCGAACCGACCGCTGCGGCGCCGTCGTCGACCGCTCCGAAGAAGTAAGACCAGGAACCCGCACGGCGTTGCACACCGGAGCGGCACGGCGGTTACCGTCGTGCCGCTCGGCGCCCGGTCGCCGGAAACCGGAGCGTCGCCGGAAGGCAGATGGTGCGGGCCTGACCTGCTGATCCGCTTTCGCAGCAGGAGAGTTTCAACGGCCAGCGATCCGGGATCCGCCCGCTACATCAGTGATACACTGTCGGCATCCCCCAAACAGGTGAGACATGCCGCCCAAAGTTCTGGTCGTGGAAGACAATGACATGAACATGCAGCTGGTGGAGTACCTCCTCGAGGAGGGGGGCTTCGCGATCCTCAAAGCTGCATCGGGTGAAGAAGCGCTCGACCTGACCTCGCGCGAGACTCCCGATCTGATCCTGATGGACATCCACCTCCCGGGGATGGACGGGCTGAGCGTCGTCCGGGCCCTCAAGAAGAGTGACCGCACCGCGAACACACCGGTGCTCGCGCTGACGGCACATGCCATGCGCGGCGATCGGGACCGGTTTCTCGCAGCCGGATGCGACGGCTACATCTCCAAACCGATCGACGTGAAAACCTTCGTCACCTCGATCCGCCGCTATCTTCCGGGATCCGGAGACTCTCCGGCGTGATCCCGAGATAGGAGTCTGCGCTCTTCCTTTCTTCCGCCTCTGCAACTCTCCGGATCTGCAGCCCCGACCCTCATTCCGCCGACACACGCACCGCAGAAGACGGGCCGCGATCCGGCTCCAGCGCATGGAGAGTGCGAGAAGTCCGGGCTGGGATACAATCCGCTCCTCGAGGAGATCCGATGACTCGACTGTTACTACGCTGGGTTCTGAGCGCCGTCGCGCTGTTCATCGTCACGTACCTCGTGCCGGGAATCTCGGTGAACGGCTTCGGCATCCTCTTCATCGCCGCCCTGGTGCTGGGGCTGCTCAATGCGATCGTCCGGCCGGTGCTTTTCGTGCTCACGTTGCCGCTGACGATCGTCACCCTGGGGCTGTTTCTGCTGGTGCTCAACGCGGTCGTCTTCGAGCTCGGGGCCGTACTGGTTCCCGGTTTCCGGGTGACCACGTTCTGGTGGGCGATCATCGGTGCGCTGATCTACTCGATCCTGGGCGTTCTGATCGACTGGATCGTAGAAAAGGAAAAGGACTGACGCGGGAGAGCCTGCGGCCGAAGGGAAGGGTCAGATGACTGGAAACTCCTCTGGTATTTCGGGTAAGCTTGCTGCTCGAGCTGGAGAATCGGACGTGAACATCATCAGAAACCGCGAGGGCGGTGTAACGCTGCTCGACATCCAGGGCGTGATCAAACTGGGGGAGAGCGCGCGTGAGTTCTCGAGCTACCTCGAGAAAGTCCTCCACGACGAGACGGGTCCGGTGGTGATCAACTTCGAGAGCATCAACTACATGGACTCGACGGGCCTCGGTGAGCTGATCGGCTATCTCCAGAAGTTCGAGGACCGGCAGCGGAAGATGGTTCTGGTCAAGCCGAATCACCGGATTCTGGCGCTGCTCAAGATCACCAAGCTCGACACGGTCTTCAAGATCTTCGAGTCGCGCGATCAGGCGATGGCGTATCTCGGTTCTCAGGAACCTGCCTGAACATCCCGCCGTTCGTTCGCGCCGGGCTCACGGCGAAGACGGCGAGGCGCCGTCCGGCGGTGCTCGAAGGCACGTCCGCCGCAGTGCTTGATTCCGCAGACCTCCGCATGTAGGATTTGCGCGGTTTTTCAGGACGATCATGACCAACTCATTCATTCCGATCCTGATCATGTTGATCATCGCCCTCTTGATGGGGGTGGTTCTGCTCGGCGTGGCCTGGTTCATCGGCCGGCACCAGCGGAATCCTTCGAAGCTCGCCCCCTACGAGAGCGGTGTCCCTCTGCTCGACGTGGCGAGAAAACGCGTGAACGTCCGTTTCTATCAGATCGCGATGTTGTTCATTCTGTTCGACATCGAAGCGGCGTTCCTCTATCCCTGGGCGGTGATCTACCGCGAGACGACAGTGGTCGGGGGACGGATCGTCTGGTTCGTCTTCTTCGAGATGCTCGTCTTCATCGTTCTCCTCGCCGCCGGCTACATCTACGTCTGGAAAAAGCAGACGCTCGACTGGAAATAGTGCATGGCAAATCTCCGTCTCGACAATCCTTACGCCGAGGATCGTTTCCCCTCGACCGACAAGAAAGTCGAATTCCCGCCGGATGCGAAGGCGAAGTTCGAGGCCATCCTGACGCGCTATCCGAACGGGGAAGCGGCCCTCCTGCCGATTCTCCATCTCGCGCAGGAAGTCTGGGGGTGGATCTCGCCCGAGACCGTCGTCTACGTCGGTGAGCTCCTCGATCTCCCGCCTTCGGCCGTCTTCGGGGTCGTCTCGTTCTACAACATGTACAACCAGAAGCCGGTGGGCAAGTACCACCTGCAGGTCTGTACGAACCTCAGCTGCATGGTCCGGAAGGCGTACGACATCTATACCGATCTGCTCGACGAGCTGCATCTCGCACCGGGACAGACCACGCCCGACGGGCTTTTCACCGTGACCGAGGTCGAGTGCCTCGGCTCGTGCGGGACGGCGCCGGTGGTGCAGGTGAACAACGACTACCACGAAAACATGGACGTCGAGAAGATGAAAAGCCTTCTCGCGAAATTGAAATAGATGGAACCGATCAAAGTACTCACGGCGAATATCGACAAGCCGAACTCGACCTCGATCGACACCTACATCGCATCGGGCGGATACGAGGCGCTGAAGAAGGCGCTGAAGATGCAGCCCGGCGAGGTGACCGAAGAGGTCAAGAAATCGGAGTTGCGCGGACGCGGAGGGGCGGGATTCCCCACCGGGATGAAGTGGGGCTTCGTCCCCAAACAATCTCCGAAGCCGACCTACCTCCTCTGTAACGCCGACGAGTCGGAGCCCGGCACGTTCAAGGACCGGGTGATCATCGAGAAAGACCCGCATCTGCTCATCGAGGGGATGATCATCTCGGCGTACGCGATTGGATCCTGCCCGATGTCCTACATCTACATCCGTGGCGAGTTCCACTACGGGTCGACGGTGCTGGAGAAAGCGCTCGCGGAAGCGCGCGAGCGCGGTTTTCTCGGGAAGAACATTCTCGGCAGCGGATTCGATCTCGACATCACCGTGCACCGCGGCGCCGGAGCCTACATCTGCGGCGAAGAGACCGGGCTGATCGAGTCGCTGGAAGGACATCGCGGTCAGCCGCGGGTCAAGCCGCCGTTCCCCGCGATCGTCGGCGTCTTCGGTGGACCGACGGTGGTGAACAACGTCGAGACTCTCGCATGCGTCCCGATGATCATCGACAAGGGAGAAGAGTGGTTCCGCAGTTTCGGCGTTCCGAAAAACACCGGACCGAAGCTCTACTGCGTCTCCGGACGCGTGAAGCGCCCGGGTGTCTACGAGTTCCCGATGACCATCAACCTGAAAGAGCTGATCTACGAGCACTGCGGCGGAATCATCGACGACGCGAAGCTCAAGGCCGTGATCCCTGGCGGTGCATCCGCGCCGATGCTTCGTCCGGAGGAGATCGATCTGCCGCTCACGTTCGATGCGATCATGAAGGCAGGCTCGATGCTCGGCTCCGCAGGCGTCATCGTTCTCGACGAGACCAGCTGCATCGTCGACAGCGTCTGGCGGCTCTCGAAGTTCTTCGCGCACGAGTCGTGCGGCCAATGCACCCCGTGTCGCGAGGGGACCAACTGGATGGAGACGATCCTCGACCGGATCGAGCATGGCCACGGCCGGATGGAAGACGCGGATCTCCTGTTCGACATGACCGACAACATCGGCGGGAAGTCGCTCTGCGCGCTCGGTGACGCCGCCTGCGGGCCGGTCGCCTCGTCCGTCACGAAGTTCCGCGACGAGTTCCTCTATCACGTCGAGCACAAGAGCTGCCTCCCGGAGACGAAGCGCTACCGGCCGCTCGAGCTCGCCGCGGCACACTGACGGCTCGTGCCTCCACAGAGGAGCGCCGGCATCCCTGCCGGCTCGTGACGAGCGCCCCGCGCTCGTCACCTCGACCGTGCCGCCATTCGCACCCGCCACGACGCAAGACTCGTTCTTTTTCCCGAGCGCCTCGCGGCCAGGCGCGGAGGCCTGACCGCAGTCGGCTGGAAGCCGGCGCCCCTCCGCCTCCAGAGAGGAGCGCCGGCATCCCTGCCGGCTCGTGACGAGCGCCCCGCGCTCGTCACCTCGACCGTGCCGCCATTCGCACCCGCCACGACGCAAGACTCATTCTCTTTCCCGAGCGCCTCGCGGCCAGGCGCGGAGGCCTGACCGCAGTCGGCTGGAAGCCGGCGCCTCTCCACCTCCAGAGAGGAGCGCCGGCATCCCTGCCGGCTCGTGACGAGCGCCCCGCGCTCGTCACCTCGACCGTGCCGCCATTCGCACGCGCCACGACGCAAGACTCGTTCTTTTTCCCGAGCGCCTCGCGGCCAGGCGCGGAGGCCTGACCGCAGTCGGCTGGAAGCCGGCGCCCCTCTGCCTCGCGGTCGGGCGGGAGCCTGATCGCGCAGCCCGCTGGAAGCCGGTGGTCCTCGGATAGAATGGTTCCTGCCGCCGCAGCAGGTTTGCGGCGAGATCGTTTCCGCCGTGGAGGTTCTCTCGATGCGATTCCGTCGTGCGTTGATCCTGTCCGCCTGCTTCGCGCTGCTGATCCCGGTCATCGCGAGCGAAGCGCAGCCGCTGCCGGAGAATCTTTACGAAGGGATGCAGTGGAGAGTGGTCGGTCCACTCCGCGGAGGGCGGACCCGCGCCCTCGCCGGTGTCCCCGGCAATCCTCCCACGCTCTACATCGGCGTTTGCGACGGCGGCGTCTGGCGGACGAATGATTACGGACGCACCTGGACTCCCATCTTCGACGATCAGCCGACGCAATCGATCGGCGCGCTCGCGGTTGCACCGTCGGATCCGAACGTGCTCTACGTGGCGAGCGGCGAAGGACTGCAACGGCCCGACCTCTCGATCGGAGACGGCATCTATCGTTCGTCCGATGCGGGAAAGACGTGGACCCACCTCGGCCTTCGTGAAGGTCAACAGATTCCGGCCATTGCAGTCGACCCCCGCGATCCGAACCGCCTTTTCGCGGCGGTCCTCGGCCATCCCTTCGGACCGAACGAAGAGCGCGGCATTTTCCGCTCCACCGACGGCGGGAAGACGTGGAAGAAGGTCCTCTACATCGACGAGGACACCGGCGGTAATGACGTCGATATCGATCCTTCGAACCCGGACGTCGTCTACGCGTCGTTCTGGCAGGGGCGGCAGGGTCCGTGGGAGTACGGCAACGAGTACGGTGGAACGAAAGGCGGCGTCTTCAAGTCGACGGACGGCGGCGAGAGCTGGCACCAGCTGAGCGGCGGTCTGCCGGACCACATCGTCCAGGCGAATCTCGCCATCGCGCCGAGCAAGCCGAACCGGTTGTACATGATCGTCGGGACGACGCTCTCCAGCGGATATCAGTCGGGGGAGGGCCAGGCCCTCTACCGTTCGGACGATGCAGGAGCGACGTGGACCAGCATCACCGACGACCCGCGCCCGCTGATGCGCATCGGCGGCGGCGATCTCCCGATGATCGGCGTTGACCCGAAGAATCCCGACGTGGTCTACAGCACCGCGATCGTGACCGTTCGCTCGACCGACGGCGGCAAGACGTGGATGAGTCTGCGCGGAGCTCCGGGCGGTGACGATTACCAGAACATCTGGATCGACCCCACCGACCCGAACGTGATTCTCCTCGCAAGCGACCAGGGAGCGGTGGTCTCGGCGAATGGGGGTCGGACGTGGAGCTCCTGGTACAACCAGCCGACTGCGCAGCTCTACCACGTGCAGGCGAACAACGCGTTTCCGTACCGCGTCTGCAGCGGCCAGCAGGAGAGCGGATCGGTCTGCATCGAGACCCGTGGCAACGACGGTGCGATCACGTTCCGCAACTGGCATCCGGTCGGAGCGATCGAGTACGGTTACGTCGCTCCCGATCCGCTCGATTCCGACGTCGTGTACGGCGCCGGCCGTAACCAGGTCTCGAAGTTCCACTGGTCGACCGGACAGGTGCAGAATGTGACTCCCATTCCGGTGCTCGGCGACGAATACCGCGTCGACCGGACCCAACCCATCATCTTCTCCGAGGCCGATCCGCACGTCCTGTACTACGCGGCGAACGTCGTTTTCGAGACGCGCGACGACGGAGCGAGTTGGAAGAAGATCAGTCCCGACCTCGCGAGGAAGGATCCCGGCGTCCCGCCGAGTGTGGGGCATCTCCTGAAGACCGGCTCGACCGGCCCGCATCGCGGAGTGGTGTACGCCCTCGGGCCATCGTTCAAGACGACCGACACGCTATGGGCCGGGACGGATGACGGCCTGATCCACGTCACTCGCGACGGCGGGAAGAGCTGGAAAGACGTTACTCCTGCAGACCTGACCCCCTGGAGCAAGGTCACCCAGATCACCGCCTCGCACTTCGACGACCTCTCCGCGTATGCGAGCGTGAGCCGTTTGCGCGTGGACGACCTGCACCCCTACGTCTATCGCACGCACGACGGCGGGAAGACGTGGCAGCGGATCACGAACGGCATCCCCGGCGACGAGCCGGTGAACACGGTGCGCGAGGATCCGGTCCGGAAAGGGCTTCTGTACGCCGGCACGGAAAAGAGCGTCCGGGTCTCGTTCGACGACGGAGACCACTGGCAGTCGCTGGAGCTCAACCTTCCGCATTCTTCGATGCGCGATCTCTGGATCCACGGGAACGACCTGATCGTCGCGACACATGGACGGTCGTTCTGGATCCTGGACGACCTCTCGCCGCTGCGTCAGATCACCGCCACCACCGCGGGCTCGGACGTGACGCTCTTCAATCCTGCGAGCGCAATCCGGGTGCGGCGCGACCTCAACACCGATACCCCTCTTCCGGCCGACGAACCGATGGGGAGCAATCCTCCCGCGGGCGCGATCATCGATTACTGGCTCGGGCACGATGCGACGGGACCGGTGACGCTCGACATACTCGACGCGAACGGGAACCTGGTCCGCCGGTACGCGAGCACCGACCAGCCCGAGATGACCGAGGATGAGCTTCAGAAACAGATGATTCCGATCTACTGGGTCGCGCCCGAGCGGATCCTTCCCACCACTGCCGGGATGCACCGCTGGGTGTGGGATCTCCACGAGCCGAAGCCGGTCGAGGATTCACGTGAATACCCGATCGCGGCGATTCCGCATGCGACCCCGCGGGTTCCGCAGGGGCCGCTCGTCGCGCCGGGGAACTTCATGGTGAAGCTGACCGCGAACGGCCAGACGTTCACCGCGCCTCTGACCGTGACCATGGATCCGCGGGTGAAGGCATCTCATGCGGATCTCCAGGAGCAGTACGGGATCGAGCATCGACTCGCCGGGCTGATGGCGGAGAGCACGAGGGCCACCGCCGCGGCGCGGTCCATCCGCGAGCAGATCGCGAAGCTCACGCCACGCGCGAAGGGTGCGGTGGCGAAGGATCTCGCCGCAGTGGACCAGAAGGTGAAGGTCATTCTCGAGGGGCCGCCGAAAGAACAGAAGGGAACGAGCACCGCTCCGATCCTCGGGCAGCTCCAGGGAACCGCCGGCCAGCTCTACGGCCAGATCGGTCAGGTCGACGCGGCACCGACGGCGGCGCAGCGGGAAGCGGCAGCGACGGTGCAGCGCGATCTGCGGATCGCGCTCGACAACTGGACCGCGTTCGAGAAGGGTGACCTCGCCGCGTTGAACGCGAAGCTCCGCGCCGCGTCTCTTCCGGAGATCAATCCCGATCTGAAGCCCGAAGCCCCTGCCGCGCCGGGCGACGAGGAGTGAAGCGAAAGTGGGTCGCGCGAGAGTGGGTCGCGCGTCCCGCGCGAAGCTCCCCGGCATCGTGCCGGGGAGCGATGGGTACGACGAAGCGGGTCTGCATGAGTCTCGGACTGACAGGCGTTCGTGTCTCTGGGAATTCTATGCGCATGATCGATCATTGCGAATAATGTTCTGTTTCAGGCCAGCATAACTATATTTTGTGCTGTAAATGAGGCAAATTTACGAATAATATTCTGCCAGAGGAGACTCCATGAACCAAACTGCGCTCATCACCGGTGCCTCCTCCGGAATCGGTCTCGACCTCGCGCGCCTTTTCGCGCGCGACGGACACGACCTCGTCCTCGTCGCGCGGAGTGAAGGAAAGCTTCAGGAACTGGCGGACGAGCTTCACGCGCAGCATGGCATCGCGGCTCACGTCGTCCCGGAGGATCTCTCCGATCCCGCTTCGCCTCAGCGGCTGTTCGACGCGACCGGTGAGCGGGATCTCTCGATCGACTTCCTGGTGAACAACGCCGGGTTCGGCCTGACCGGTCGATTCGCGGAGCTCGATCTCGAGAGACAGATCGAAATGGTCCGGGTCAACGTGACTTCGCTCACGCATCTGACCCGCCTTTTCCTGCCGGGGATGTTGGAGCGCGGGCGGGGCCGGGTCTTGAATCTCGCCTCGACCGCGGCATTCCAGCCCGGACCTTTGATGGCCGTCTACTACGCGACGAAGGCGTTCGTTCTCTCATTCTCGGAGGCGATCGCAGAGGAGGTCTCGGGGAGCGGAGTGACGGTGACCGCGTTCTGCCCCGGACCGACTGCCACCGGATTCGCGGAGACGGCGCAGATGAACAAGTCGCGCCTCTTCAATCTGATGACGCCGATGCCTTCGATGAAGGCGGCGAGGATCGGCTACCGCGGCATGCTCCGCGGAAAACGCGTCGTCGTTCCCGGAGTGATGAACTGGATCGGAGCGGAATCGGTCCGTTTCGGCCCGCGGATCCTGGTCGCGAAAATCGCCCGTCTGCTTCAGGAAGGCGATTGAGCCTCCGCTGGACCTCACAGCGCCGAGAACCGCACGTCATCAATTCGCACGTGCGAAAACGCCGAGGGGTGCGGATCCTCCGATCCGCCGCGCAGATCACGGCACGTGCGCGACAGCAGCATCGCCCCGATCCTCGGCAGAAGCGAAGCCGCTTCGCACGCGAAGCGCCGAGAACCGCACATCATCAATTCGCACGCGCGAAAACGCCGAGGGGTGCGGATCCTCCGATCCGCCGCGCGGATCACGGCACGAGCGCGACAGCAGCATCCCCCCGATCCTCGGCAGAAGCGAAGCCGCTTCGCACGCGAAGCGCCGAGAACCGCGCATCATCAATTCGCACGCGCGAAAACGCCGAGGGGTGCGGATCCCCCGATCCGCCGCGCGGATCACGGCACGTGCGCGACAGCAGCATCCCCCCGATCTTCGGCAGAAGCGGAGCCGCTTCGCACGCGAAGCGCCGAGAACCGCGCATCATCAATTCGCACGCGCGAAAACGCCGTGGGGTGCGGATCCTCCGATCCGCCGCGCGGATCACGGCACGTGCGCGCCAGCAGCATCGCCCCGATCCTCGGCAGAAGCGGATCCGCGCGCACGCGAAGCGCCGAGAACCGCACATCATCAATTCGCACGCGCGAAAACGCCGAGGGGTGCGGATCCTCCGATCCGCCGCGCGGATCACGGCACGTGCGCGCCAGCAGCATCGCCCCGATCTTCGGCAGAAGCGGAGCCGCGCGCACGCGAAGCGCCGAGAACCGCACATCATCAATTCGCACGCGCGAAATCGCCGAGGGGTGCGGATCCTCCGATCCGCCGCGCGGATCACGGCACATGCGCGACAGCAGCATCGCCCCGATCCTCGGCAGAAGCGGATCCGCGCGCTGAATCGCAAACGCTCCGGGCGCACGCCCGCAGCCTCCCTCTTCATCATACCGATCCGAGCATCTCGATCCGTGCGCTTCGCGCCTACAATAACCACATGCCGCAACCCCCGGCCACCGTCCTCCTCCTCGGCGATCCGCGCCTGAGGATCCGTGCGAGCGAAGTCACCGACTTCGCCAGCCCCTCGTTCCGCGCGGCCGCCGACACCCTCGCCGCTACGCTGGCCGACTTCCGCCGCCGTCACGGCTTCGGTCGCGCGATCGCGGCGCCGCAGATCGGGATCGGGCAGCGTTTCATCGCGATCGATCTCGGCAAAGGACCTTTCCTCGTGGTGAACCCCGTCATCACCTCACGAAGCGAAGAGACCTTCACGATGTGGGATGACTGCATGAGTTTCCCGGACATCCTGGTGCGTCTGCGCCGTCATCGCTCCATCTCGCTGTACTACCACGACGAAGCGGGACGCGATCACGAGTGGAGAGATCTCGATACCGCCGAGTCGGAGCTCCTGCAGCACGAGACCGATCACCTGGACGGCGTTCTCGCCATCGACCACGCGCTCGACCGCGAGTCGATCGTCCTCCGCCCGCTCTTCGAGGCGCGGTACGAGGAGCTCCGGGCAACGGTCGACTACGCGATCAGGAGCGCGGGCTCATAGCCTGCGCTTTCTTGCAGCTTCAGCAGGGTCGTCCGAGCTTGCGGGATCCATCGCCCCGCCCTCACACCCGCCCACGATCGGGATGACAGCATCCTCGAGCTCGCGCCATTGAGACTATGCCCCGCCCCGCCCCGCCTCTATACTTGACGGTGATGATCCATCGTGATCGAAACGAGGCGAAGAACCTCCGGCTGGCGTTCGATCTGTTCGAGGCCGGCGAGGCACTGAAGCGGCAGTCACTCCGGCGCGAGAACCCGGACGCCAGCGAGGCCGAGATCGAGTCGATGATCGTCGGATGGCTGCACGACCGGCCCGGTGCCCCGCACGGGGACTGTCCGGGCCAGCCAACGTCACTCGAGGAACGCTCTGCAGAATGAGCCGCCTTCAGACGATTCTCGAAAAGATGGCGGCCGACCTCGACATGCTCGGTGCTCGTTGGTGTCTGGTCGGCGGACTCGCGGTGTCCGTGTGGGGGGAGCCGAGATTGACACGCGACGTCGACGTCGCGGTAGCGGTCGAAGACGACAGACAGGCCGAGGAGTTGATCCGCGAGCTGAGAGGGCGTGGCTACCAGGACCAGGAGATCATCGAACAGGAAGCCGTGGGCCGGCTCGCCACCGCCCGGCTCCATTCGCTTGCCGTGCCGAACGGAATCGTCGTCGACATCCTGTTCGCCTCGGCCGGAATCGAGCAGGAGGCCGTGCGGGATGCGATCCGCGTCGAGGTCTTCGAGGGCCTCGAGGTTCCCGTTGCTCCGAGACCTCATCTGATAGTCATGAAGCTCCTGGCACGGCACGACCGCGACCGTCCCATGGATGCCGATGACCTCCGATCCATGTTGCGCAATGCGACCGACGAGGAGATCGGGCAGTCTCGTGCGCTCGCACGGCTGGTCGAGGATCGAGGCTACGCGCGGGGGCGGTCGCTCGTTCAACTGCTCGACGAGGCGATCGTCAGGATGCATCGATGAGGCGACATCGAGTGATTCCGGGGGGGGGCGATCTGAACCGGCCGTTCGGCTTCAATGGGGGCCGCTTCCGCGAGGAAGCAGCTCGGGCGCCGTCGCCGCTCTTTCGGTCCTCCTCCTCGGCGATCCGCGCCTGAGGATCCGTGCGAGCGAAGTCACCGACTTCGCCAGCCCCTCGTTTCGCGCGGCCGCCGACACGCTCGCCGCCACGCTGGCCGACTTCCGCCGCCGTCACGGCTTCGGTCGCGCGATCGCGGCGCCGCAGATCGGGATCGGACAGCGTTTCATCGCGATCGATCTCGGCAAAGGGCCTTTCCTCGTGGTGAACCCCGTCATCACCTCACGAAGCGAAGAGAGCTTCACGATGTGGGATGACTGCATGAGTTTCCCGGACATCCTGGTGCGGCTGCGCCGTCATCGCTCCATCTCGCTGCACTACCACGACGAAGCGGGACGCGATCACCACTGGTCCGACCTCGAGATCGCGGAGTCCGAGCTCCTCCAGCACGAGACCGACCACCTCGACGGCGTACTCGCCATCGACCACGCGCTCGACCGCGAGTCGATCGTGCTCCGCCCGCTCTTCGAGGCGCGGTACGAGGAGATCCGCGCGACGGTCGACTACACGATCGGACAACCCTGACCTCGAGATCGCTCGCCACGCATCGGATGTTTACGGCGACTGCAGGACATCCGTAGCGGTCGTGAGATCTTCGAGAGCCGGGATCCGCAGGCTCTCCAGACGCCGTCGCTACGCACTTCTGAAGGCTGCTGGTCTCGAGATTTCCGCCGTCGAGACTCACCGAAAGCCGCCAATCTTCGAATCGTCTTAGTTCGAGGCGACGTGCTGCAAGGACCGGAGGCGGGACTCGATGCGTCCGGTGAGCGCGCGCGCGAACGTGTCGGTTCGTCGATCGCGGTGCGCCACTTCCACCGCGTGTTCCGCGGCCTGCAGCGCTTCCTCGTGTCTGCCGAGCTTCTCGAGAAGCTCTCCTTTGAGGGACCAGAGGCCGCAGACGAGCTCCGACCCGCCGTCGATCTCCGACTGGGTTCGATCGAGGAGCTCATCCGGAGGTTCGTTTCGGGCGGCACGAAATTCGAGCACGAGGTAGCGGACGACGTCTTCCGCGTTCGGCGCAGTCCAGAGATTCCGGATCTGCACCGGCTGTCCGGTCGCCCAATGGACGTATTCCCGATAGATCATCGCACGCTGTGGACCGTAGCTGTTGCTGAAGCGATCCACTGCGTCGAGCGCCTTCTGCGGCTCTCCCATCTCCACTCGCGCCAGGACGATTCCCTCCAGAAACTCGTGTTTCGATTTACCGGCCTCCGTCGACCCTCCGGTGCCGAGCCCTCGCTCGTACCATGCGACCGCGCGGGCGAGATCGCCGTGCAGATGAAACGACTCGGCGGCGTAATACGAGATCTCCGAAGGATTCTCCGAATGCGTCGCAAGCCCATCGAAGAATCGGGACCCTTCGTCCAGGAGGCCATTGAAAATCATGACCCGACCCCCGAGGCAGCTGATGGCTTCGTCGAGGATCGGATCTCCGGATGCGGATGCGTTCCGTTCGGCGAGCCTGATCTCCTCCAGGCTCTCACGCTCACGGCCGACCAGCAACAGGCGCTTCGCTTCGCGGTAATTCGCGAAGGCGTTCTGGCGCAATACCTCACGGCGCGGCTCCGGAGTGCCGGAACTGCGCGGAACGAACCCTGCGTAGGTGAGGGTGTACGGGGCTCTGGCGGAGTAAGCAACGTGCAGCAGCTTCTTCGTGTCGTCGAACGTGACGGTGTCGGGTGTGCTCACCGACGAGCCGCGGGGGAGGAGCGTGTACCACATGATCCCGGCTGTCAGCCGCGCGTCGTCGGAGCGATCGGGCGAAAAGAGAGGAACCGGTTCCTTCGTCAGGCCTTCACCGACCCAGGGGAGGATGTGAACTGCAGTCAACGAGTTGTACCAGCCGAACCCGTTATTGATGCCGCGAAGTAATACCTCGGCGCGTCCATCGCCGTCGAGGTCGTGTACCGCCACCACGCGATGGTGTCCCGTTCCCATGAAGAGAATGCGCGCGCGGTCCCATTGAGGTTCGTACAGCACGGTCCAGGACGGCCACTCCGGAACGTGGATGTACGAGACGAGGATCTCATCGATACCGTCGTGATCGAGGTCTGTGGCGATGATCGTGTCGGGCATGTAGCGGTCGGAGACGGTGGAAAAGTAGTCGCCACCGGAGGGAAGCGTCACGGTGTGGACGATCTGACCCGACGAGGGATCGAGAAACGAGAGTTTGCGGACCGTCCCCGGCGTCCAGTCGCGCGGGCTTCGCAGGACGGTGGCGATGAGAGGGGATCCGCTCCACGGAGCTCGCGCGAGGGGCGCACGGTAGATCATTTCCGGATCGACGCCGGTGCGCTTCCAGAGTTCCCGCCCCTGAGCGTCGACGGCGGCGATGGAGGTCTTGCCCGCACGTACCAGATGCGAAAAGCGGGGCTCGCGGTGGAGCTGGAGGAATGCCGCGAGCGTGATGCCGAGTGCGAGTATTGCGACCAGCGGGATCCAGAACTTCGGATCACTTGGATGTACCCGAGAGGGCGTGAATCGGGCACGCCGGAGGTCTTCAATGACTGTCGCGGCGTTCTGATAGCGCTTTGCGGGATTCTTTTCGAGAAGCCGGCGGATCACTCCGGCGAGCCACGGAGGAACGTCGGGGCGCTGGTCTCGAACGTCGGGAGCCTTCACTTCGAATCGCCCGACGAGATCGGGGGCGGCGGTTTCCCCCTTCCAGGGGAGCTGCCCGGTCAACATTTCGTAGAGGACCACTCCGAGAGAGTAGAGATCGCTTCTCGCGTCGACCGCGCGGCCGCGCGCCTGTTCCGGAGAGACGTAGTCGAGCGTGCCGACGAGTGCGCCGGTCGTGGTCACCTGCGCATCGTCGGATGAGAGAGGACGAGCGATCCCGAAATCAGAGAGCTTGACGTGCCCTGCATCGTCCAGAAGGACGTTCGCCGGCTTGATGTCGCGATGGACGATCTCGTGAGTGTGGAGGACCTCCAGCCCTTCCAGGATCTCGATGCTCATGCTCAGCACTTCATCGAGAGGGAGTTCTTTCCGCGTCGACAGCCGCCGCTTCAGGGCTCCCCGGCGCAGCGGCTCCATCGTGAAGTAAACGAAGCCCGAGCCCGATCCGATGTCGAAGATCCGGACCAGACGCGGACCATGGACGTCGCGGGCAATCTGCACCTCTCGTTTGAATCGCAGGAGTCCTTCGGGCGTCGCCTTCTCCGGCCGGAGAACCTTCAGGGCGACCTCGCGACGGAGTTCACGGTCGAATGCCAGATACACGACGGCGAACCCGCCCGTGCCGAGGACCTCCCGGATCTCGTAGCGCTCCCCGATGACGGTGCCGGAAACGGGGAGAAGAGTCGGAGAGGTCTCGACCTGATCGGGAGAAACGGTCTCGGTCGCGAGGTCTTCGATATCCATCGGAGCTTCCGGTTCACCATACGCCGGCCACGAAACGGAGGCAACGGTGTGTGGTCGGGTCATTCTCCTGGTGTCGGGCACGATTCTCCCGAGGCCCTGTACGTCTTTCGGGCGGCTGTTGCACAATGTCGATCGATCGGGAGATCGGGAGAGGAGGGTCGAGATGTCGTTGCGACGGTTGCTGATCCGCCTGATGTGGTTGTACCCGCCGTACTTCGGAGCAGGCATTCGCGTGAAGCCCATCGGGGAGGTCGACGCATTCGGCGTTTCGATGAAGCTGCACTGGTGGAACAGGAATCTGATGGGAACCCAGTTCGGCGGCTCTCTCTACTCGATGTGCGATCCGTTCTTCATGATCCTCCTGATCGAAAAGCTCGGACGCGACTACGTGGTGTGGGACAAGGCTGCGAAGATCCGCTTCCGGCGGCCGGGGAAGGGGCGGGTACACGTGGAATTCCGGATCGACCCGGCCGAGGTCGAGCGTATCCGCCGGGCCGCGGACACGGAGCCGAAGGTCGAGCCGCTGTTCACGGCGAAGGTTCTGGACGACGAGGGTCAGGTCATCGCTGAGGTGGAGAAGCTGCTTCACGTGCGCCGGCGCGATCGCGAACGCGGGGTGAAGGAAGAAGAGCCGGATGAGCCCGTGGATAGTCCGGATCGGGCTCAGGCGGTCTGATCGTCGATCCAGCGAGAGAGCTTCCGCTCGAATTCTCCGCGGTCGATGAGCGGCCTTGCGCTGCAACTCCGGCAGGTCGGGCGCAGCGAGCCGGTGACGATCTCCCGGCGCAGGGTCCGGAACTCGTCCCCCTCGACGATCTCTTCGAGCGTGTTCGTCGCGAGAGTCCCGAGCTTCTCTTCGAAAAAGCAGCACGGCCGGACTGCGGCGTCGGCCTGTACGAATGCGAGACTCCACGGATCGAGGCAATCGCGCGTCTGCGTGGACGACGGGGTGACGTACCGGACTTTCTTTTCACTGATGTCGGTCCGGCGGTCGGAGGCCACGACGTCGGACCCATGGTGATCGACCAGGAGTGAACGGAGAGGCTCATCCACATCTGCTGATCCACCCGCTGAATCGATCTTTCCGAGAGCGAGACGGAACCTCGACCGGACCAGATCGAGCATTTCTGGGGAGAGATGAGAGACGTGTCGGGTTCTGACCACCCCTTCGATCGGTTCGAACTCGGCGAGATCTCCGAAGCGGAAGGTGGTGATGCCACGCTCCAGGCAGGCGTCCACCAGATCCGCGATTCCCGGCGCGGCGAGGTCACCGACCGTACAGCTGATCGCGATCTGGGGCGTGCGACGGCGTGCTGACGCGAACTCCCGGATTGCGGCGATGTTCGCGAAGATGGTCTCCAGATTCGCGCCGCGACGGAGCGTGGCGAGAAGCTCGGCGTCGGCAGTGTCGATGCTGACCAGGATCCGCTCGAACCGCGAGAGCGTCACGACTTCGAACGGTGTGAGTCGCTTGGCGAGGTTTGTGGTGATGTGGAGCCGGAAGCCCGCGTCCGTGAGGCGGTCGGCGTAGACCTCCCACCCCTTGACGATCATCGATTCGCCGTGACCGTTCATCACCACGGTGTGAACGTTGCGCCGGCGCAACTGCTCGAGGAAATTGTCGAAACTCTCCAGTGGAAGGTCGATGCCGTGGTAGGTCGGTTGGCTCACCGGGCAGTAGACGCAGCGGAGATTGCAGCGCGAGGTGAATTCGATGAAGACCATTCCGGTGCGCGGCGATCCGAGGAGATCCTCGAGCGAGCGGAGCGGGATGCGACCCTCGTCTTTCCCGAACCGGAGATAGTGATCGCGTCCGCTGCCGAGCGCCCCGCTCGCGACCGCGGCGGCAACGTCGGGATAGGTGCGGAGATAGAACTCCTCGTCGAAGGTCTCGAGCGCGTCTACGGTCATGATGCAGATCTCAACACGCTGCGGCTGGTGGTCATTTCGAACCGTGGGGCGCCGCGTCCCTCCGCCGCGCCTCCCCAGCGTTCCTCGGGAGGTTCGACCGAACTCAGTCGCCGGAGATGATGTTGCCGAGTATCCCTCCGAGCCCGCCGACCCCCTTCGCCTCGTCGACCCGTCCGCCCATCGCGCCGCGCATCCGATCGGCGAGGCGGCTGAACGGGAGGGTCTGGAGGACCACGTGTCCCGGACCCTGCAGCGTCGCGTAGAAGATCCCTTCGCCGCCGAAGAGCGCGTTGCGGAATCCGCCGACGAACTGAATGTCGTAGCTGACGGTCTCGGCGAGCGACACGATGCATCCCGTATCGACGCGAAGCCGCTCACCAGGTTGGAGGTTGAACTCGACCATGTTTCCCCCGGCATTCAGGAAGACGAGTCCCTCTCCGCTGATCCGCTCGAGGATGAATCCCTCTCCGCCGAAGAAGCCGGCGCCGAGGCGGCGGGTGAAGGCGACGGAGAGATCGACGTTACCGATCGAACAGAGGTAGGCGTTCCGCTCCGCGAGGATCGAGTTTCCTTTGAGCTCGATGGGGATGATCTTGCCGAGGATCGGAGCGGCGACGGCGAGGCGTCCTTTCGGTGCGTTGCAGCGGAAGACGCTCATGAAGAGCGACTCGCCGGCGAGAAACTTGCGCGCGAGGCCCTTGAGGATTCCGCCCTGCATTTTCGCGTCGAGTTGAATACCGTCGTCCATGTAGAGCATCGATCCCGCTTCGGCGAAGATCTCTTCGCCCTGCTGGAGCTCGATGGTCAGTGCCTGCATGACGTCACCGAGAATGTGGTAGTTCATGGGTCTCCTTTCCGCGATGGAGTTGGATGCGGATTGTATCGCGCGCGGCCGGAACGCGAGTTGCGCTGTCGGGGTGCAGCCCGGACGCGCATACGAGAGTGCATAGCGGCAGGAGCCGTGCCCCCCGATGCGCGTGAGAGAGAGTGCATTGAATGCCGTTTCCCCCGCACGGCATGAGGTACCGGTCGCAATCTCTGTAGAATGCTCCCGATGCGGAAGGTAGTGGATTCGACGGAAGGCCTCCTGGACGCGCTCGCCGCGCTCTTTCCCGATTCTTCGCGCACCACGCTCCGGCAGATGCTGCGCAGCGGCCGCGTGCGGGTGAACGGCGAGGTCGACGGGAACGCGAGGCGCCGGCTCAGGAAGGGAGACGTCCTCGACGTCGGGAAGAAGGTCACCCACCCGTTCCTTCCCCCGGAGCTGGCGATCTTGTACGAAGACGAGTGGATCATCGTGATCCTCAAGCCGGCAGGGCTCCTCACGGTCGCCACGGAGAACGAGCGCGAACAGACGGTGCAGTTCTTTCTCAACCAGTACCTGAAGCTGAGCGGGAAAGGCGACCGGATCCACGTCGTGCATCGGCTCGACCGCGATACCTCCGGCGTCCTCGTCTTCGTGAAGGACTTCGAGACGCGCGAGCTCTTCAAGGCTCTCTTCAGCGAGCACGCGATCGACCGGGAGTATGTGGCGGTCATCGAAGGGACCATGCCGGAGAAGGAAGGAACGCTCCGTTCACACCTGCGCGAGGATCCCGACACGTTTCACGTCCGGTCGGTGCGTAACGAAGCGCGCGGGAAGCTCGCAGTCACGAAATATCGAACCGTTGCGAGCGGTGCGCGCTATTCCATCGTGGAGGTGCGGCTCGAGACGGGGCGGAAGAATCAGATCCGCGTTCAGTTCTCGGAAGCCGGACACCCGGTGGTGGGAGACGAACGCTACGGCGCGGCGACCGACCCGATCGCACGGCTCGGCCTGCACGCGCAGCTCCTCGGGTTCGTCCATCCGAGGACCGGAAAGAAGCTCAGCTTCACCGCCCCTCTCCCCGACGCATTCCGCAATCTGGAGCTCTGACCCTCCTTTCCTTCTGGCGTGATATTGGCAACTCAAAGAGGGAGTAATGCTTCGAAAGGAGGACTCATGAAGCTCATCCGAATCTTCGGAACGATGATGCTCGCGGGCGTGCTGGCGGTGCCGGCGATCGCGGCAGAACCGAACCGGCCCCACATGAATGCCCGCATGACGACAGTCACGACCGCCGACGCGAGACTCTCGAAAGATCTGAAGCGTCTGGAGGCGATTCTTCTCGATACCCAGCGTGACACCACGATCACCATTCCAGCCTGGCGCGTGATCGCGAACGAATCGATGACTCTCGCCAACCGCGTTGCGGCCCGTACCCGTTCCCTGGCTGCCAGGACGAACATGGAAAACGAAACGGCAGCGGTGGATGCGGCGACCACTCTGCGTAACGAGGTAAAGGATATGCGTGAGCGGGTCTCCGATTCGCAGACTCAGACGAATCGGAATCAGGCCGTCGAGCCGTCGCAGACGGAGATGATCCGCCAGGCAGCTCAGCAGGCATATCAGGCAGCACTGAGAATCGACGCCTGGACCACGGGCTGACGCACGTCATACGCGAGCGATGAAAAAGAAGAGCGGGGCATCACGCCCCGCTCGCTTCTTTTGCGTGCATCAGGCCGGCGCCATCCGATGGGTGGGACCCAGTGGTTTGGACCCAGTGGGTTGGACGTCCCGTCCGATGCAGGGCGGCCAGTGGGTTGGACGTCTCGTCCGATGTCAGGGCGGCGTCCCGCGCCGCCCTGCTTTGGGCGAGTTACGACGATCCTCTCGAGAGTCGATACCCGAACGGCCCGCATCGCGAGAGGAGCGATCCACGTGTCGTTGATGCCATCGCTCCCCGGCAGGATGCCGGGGAGCCTCGCGCGAGACGCGCGACCCACTTGCGCGCGACCCACTTTGTGGGTTGGACGTCCCGTTCGATGCAGGGCGGCCAGTGGGTTGGACGTCCCGTCCGATGCAGGGCGGCGTCCCGCGCCGCCCTGCTTTGGGCGAGTTGCGACGATCGTCCCGAGACGCGAGCCACGAACGGCCCGCATCGCGAGAGGTACGATCCACGTGTTGTTGATGCCATCGCTCCCCGGCAGGATGCCGGGGAGCCTCGCGCGAGACGCGCGACCCACTTGCGCGCGACCCACTCTGTGGGTTGGACGTCCGTCCGATGCAGGGCGGCCAGTGGGTTGGACGTCTCGTCCGATGCAGGGCGGCGTCCCGCGCCGCCCTGCTTTGGGCGAGTTGCGACGATCGTCCCGAGACGCGATACCCGAACGGCCCGCATCGCGAGAGGTACGATCCACGTGTTGTTGATGCCATCGCTCCCCGGCAGGATGCCGGGGAGCCTCGCGCGAGACGCGCGACCCACAGGTGCGCGACCCACTCTGTGGGTTGGACGTCCCGTTCGATGCAGGGCGGCCAGTGGGTTGGACGTCCCGTCCGATGCAGGGCGGCCAGTGGGTTGGACGTCCCGTCCGATGCAGGGCGGCCAGTGGGTTGGACGTCTCGTCCGATGCAGGGCGGCGTCCCGCGCCGCCCTGCTTTGGGCGAGTTACGACGATCCTCCCGAGAAGCGAGCCACGAACGGCCCGCATCGCGAGAGGAGCGATCCACGCGTCGTTGATGCCATCGCTCCCCGGCAGGATGCCGGGGAGCCTCGCGCGAGACGCGCGACCCACTTTCGCGCGACCCACGTGTGGGTTGGACGTCCCGTCCGATGCAGGGCGGCCAGTGGGTTGGACGTCCCGTCCGATGCAGGGCGGCCAGTGGGTTGGACGTCCCGTCCGATGCAGGGCGGCCAGTGGGTTGGACGTCCCGTCCGATGCAGGGCGGCGTCCCGCGCCGCCCTGTTGACGGCGAGTTACGACGATCCTCTCGAGAGTCGATACACGAACCGACCGCATCGCGAGAGGAGCGATCCACGTGTCGTTGATGCCATCGCTCCCCGGCAGGATGCCGGGGAGCCTCGCGCGAGACGCGCGACCCACTTGCGCGCGACCCACTTTCGCGCGACCCACATGTGCGCGACCCACAGGTGCGCGACCCCCTCAGGCGAAGTTCACCGGGATCGGATGCCCTTCTTCGCGGTAGATCGTGTCGACGAAGCGGACCGTGCTCGTCTTGAGTGACATGAAGATCGACGAGGTCCGGATGCCGCCGCCGAAGAAGCGGACTCCCCGAAGAAGATCGCCGTCGGTCACGCCCGTCGCGCAGAAGATGATGTCGTTGCCCGACGCGAGCTCCGCCGTGTCGTAGATCTTCTTCGAGTCGGTGAATCCCATTTCTTCCAGCCGCTCTTCCTGCCACTTCTCGAGCGGCTTGAGCCGTCCCTGCATCCGGCCGCTGAGGCATCGCATCGCGGCGGCGGTGAGCACTCCCTCCGGCGCGCCACCGATTCCCATCGAGCCGTGGACGCCGGTTCCGCGGATGGACGCCGCGATTCCTGCAGAGAGGTCTCCGTCGCTGATCAACTTGATGCGCGCGCCCGCGTCGCGGATCTGTGCGATCAGATCCTGATGGCGCTCGCGGTCGAGGACGACGATGGTCAACTCGTTCACGTCACGCCGGAAGGCAGTGGCCATCGCTTCGATGTTCTCTTTCACGCTCTTGCCGAGACCGACGTGCTCGGCCGCGGTCGGACCGACGACCAGTTTCTCCATGTAGATGTCGGGGGCGTTCAGCAATCCCCCCTTTTCCGACGCCGCCAGCACGGCGATGGAGTTGGGTGCGCCGAGTGCGCAGAGGTTCGTTCCCTCCAGAGGATCGACCGCGATGTCGATCTCCGGGTATTTCTCGCCGTCGCTACTCTCTCCCCGCCCGAGCTGCTCTCCGACCCACAGCATCGGCGCGCGGTCGCGCTCTCCTTCACCGATCACGATCTCGCCGCGCATCCGGAGCTTGTTCAGCTCCTCCCGCATCGCCTGTACCGCGACTTCGTCGGAGCGTTTGCGGTTGCCGTAGCCCATGGTGCGGGCAGCTGCGATCGCCGCCATCTCCGTGGCTTTCAGAAATCCGATCTCCAGACTCGATTCCATTCTCTCTCCAGACTCCGATGTTCCGATCCCGATCCCGGAGTCGCACGCGCTCCGGAGCCGGGCATCACTTCTCTTCCGACTCGGCGGCGAGGGACTTTGCGATCTGGTTCGACATCGGTGGATTGTAGGCCGGGATTCCGGTCACCGCCTCGCCGATCACCAGGTTGTGGATGTCGTGCGTTCCCTCGTATGTCTTCACCGATTCGAGATTCATCATGTGGCGGATCACCGGGTATTCGTCCGAGATCCCGTTCGCCCCGAGGATGTCGCGGGCGGTGCGCGCCGACTCGAGGGCGATGTTCACGTTGTTCATCTTTCCCATGGAGACGTGCTCGGGTTTCAGCTTTCCCTGATCCTTGAGGCGTCCCATCTGAAGCGCGAGGAGCTGCCCCTTGGTGATCTCGGTGATCATCCACGCCAGCTTGTTCTGCACCAGCTGATGAGATGCGATCGGCTGGCCCGCGAACTGGATGCGCTGCTTCGCGTACTCCGTGGCGGTATTGAATACCGCCATCGCGGCGCCGAGCGCTCCCCATGCGATCCCGTAGCGCGCCTGGGTCAGGCAGCCGAGCGGATACTTCAAACCATTGGTCTCCGGAAGGACGTTCTCCGCCGGGATGCGGCAGTCTTCGAAGAAGAGCTGCGAGGTCACCGAGGCGCGAAGGGAGAATTTCCCCATGTGGTACGCAGTCGAGAAGCCGGGAGTTCCCTTTTCGACGATGAAGCCGCGGATCCGTCCGTCGGCCTTGGCCCAGACTACTGCGACGTCCGCGATCGAGCCGTTCGTGATCCACGCCTTCGCGCCGTTCAGAACCCACGAGTCGCCGTCGCGCTTCGCATGGGTCCGCATCCCACCGGGGTTCGAGCCGAAGTCGGGCTCGGTCAGCCCGAAGCAGCCGATCGCCTCACCGCTTCCGAGTGCGGGGATCCACTTATCCTTCTGTTCCTTCGAGCCGTAGGTGTAGATCGGGTACATCACCAGGGCGGATTGAACGGAGACGAACGAGCGGAGGCCGGAATCGCCGCGCTCGAGCTCCTGCATGATCAGTCCGTACGCGACGTTGTTCAGCCCCGGGAGGCCGTACTCGTCGATGGTCGAACCGAACAGCCCCATCTCCGCCATGATCGGGATCAGCTCGCGGGGGAACTTCTCGTGCCGGTTCGCCTCCTCGATGATCGGAAGAACCCGTTCGTCGACGAAGTCGCGAACCGTCTGTCTCACCATCAGCTCTTCTTCGGAGAAGAGCGAATCGATCTCCATGTAGTCAACACCGGGAAAACTCGCCACCAGACACTCCTTTGTCACCGGACCGGGCCGGATCGTGATCGCCTCTTCACAATTGGGCTTGAAGATTCCGGGCCAGCTGCTCTGAAAAAAATTGCGACGCGGATCATAGCACTGCCAACTCCTGAATTTCCAAGACGATGTCTCGGATTCCATGATTCGAGATAGAATCCCGCCGGATTTCGGGAGGAGTCGATGACGAAGCGTATCGCGGTGGTCCCCGGAGACGGAATCGGTCCGGAGGTGATCGCCGCAGGAATGAAAATTCTGAACCTCGTGAACGACCGTTCGAAGCTGGGGCTCGACTTCACGACATTCGACTGGAACGCCGACAGTTACCTGAAAACCGGGATCTCCATGCCCCCCGGGGCGATGGACGACCTCCGTCACAACTACGACGCAATCTACCTCGGCGCGTTCGGCGATCCTCGGGTCCCGGACATGAAGCACGCCGCGGACATCCTCCTCGGGATGCGGTTTCAGCTCGACCTCTACGTCAACTACCGTCCGGTCCGGCTGCTCAGCGATGAGCTCTCGCCGCTGAAGTCGAAGGGGAGGGCCGAGATCGACATGGTGATCTTCCGCGAGAACACGGAAGGCGCGTACGTCGGAATGGGCGGGCTCTTCAAGAAGGGGACGAAGGACGAGATCGCCATCCAGGAAGACGTCTCGACTCGTCGAGGGGTCGAGAGGATCATCCGTCACGCATTCGAATTCGCGAAGGCGACCGGCCGGAAATCGGTCTGCATGTCCGACAAGAACAACGTGATGAGATTCGGTGGCGACCTCTGGCTGCGCGTCTTCGAAGATGTTGCGAAAGAGTATCCGGAGATCGAGCACTTCCACATGTTCGTCGATGCCCTGACCATGCAGATGGTGCGCGCGCCGGAGATGTTCGACGTCATCGTGACCAACAACATGTTCGGAGACATCGTCACCGACCTCGGCGCCGCGCTTCAGGGAGGGCTCGGAATGGCAGCGTCCGGGAACATTCATCCCGGACGGGTCTCCATGTTCGAGCCGATTCACGGCAGCGCGCCGAAGTACACCGGGCAGAACGTCGCGAATCCCGTCGGCGCGATTCTCACCGCCGCGATGATGCTCGAATACCTCGGATTCACGGAGGAAGCCGACCGGATCGAGGCGGCCGTCGCCACGGCCGTCGGGAAGCACGAGACCACCAAGGACCTCGGCGGAAAGCTCGGGACACGAGAATCCGCCGATGCAGTACTGCAGTACCTCTGATCCCACCGGAGTGACGAGCCCCGCCGGACGGGCCGCAACAGCGGCTGCTCAGGCGGCTAACTCGACGGAGCCCCGCCATCTCCTGATCAGCGAAAGGAGAATCGAAGTTATGCGCAGACTCATACTCGCACTCGCAGTGCTCCTCACGTCCGCGACCATGGTGTTCGCAGGCGAGGGGATGTGGATGCCCCAACAGGTTCCGATGCTCGGAGACCAGCTGAGAAACATGGGCCTCCAGATGGACCCGAACGCGTTTGCCGATCTGACCGGACAGCCGATGGGGGCGGTCGTGTCGCTCGGCGGATGCAGCGCTTCGTTCGTCTCGCCGCAGGGACTGATCGTCACCAATCACCACTGCGGTTTCGGAGCCCTCCAGTACAACTCCACCCCCGAGCACGACTACATCACCAACGGCTTCCTCGCGAAGACGATGGACGAGGAAGTTCCGGCCGGACCGGGCTCGCGCGTGTACGTCACGACCTCGATCGAAGACGTGACCGATCAGGTCACGGGGAATATCAGCTCGAGGCTCTCCGACATCGATCGCTACAAGCTGATCGACCGCCGGGAGAAAGAGCTCGTCAGGAAGTGCGAAGCGGAAGGCGGCGTGCGCTGCCGGGTCGCCTCGTTCTTCGAGGGGCTGCAGTACCTCCAGATCAAGCAGATGGAGATCCGCGACGTCCGGCTGGTCTACGCACCGGCACGCGGCATCGGCGAGTTCGGCGGCGAGATCGACAACTGGATGTGGCCGCGCCACACCGGCGACTGGTCCTATCTCCGTGCGTACGTCGGAAAGGATGGAAAGCCGGCGGACTACTCGAAGGACAACGTTCCCTACCATCCCGCCCACATCCTGAAAGTGTCGGAAGCCGGTGTGAAACCGGGAGATCTGGTGATCGTGGCCGGATATCCCGGACGGACGTACCGCTACAAAACGGCGGATGAAGTGGAGCACGCACAGAACTTCACCTACCCGACTCAGATCAAGTACCTGCACGACCTGATCGACATCATGGAGACGTCGAGCAAGGCCAACAAGACCGCCGAGATCCGGAATGCTTCGAGGGTCAAAGGTTTCCTGAACTCGTACAAGAACAATCAGGGAATGCTGGAAGGACTGAAGAAGGGAAATCTGATTCAGAAGCGTCGCGATCTTCAGGCCCAGCTGGTGAATTTCGTCAAGAGCCGCCCGGAGCTGGCGAAGAAGTACGGAAACGTCTTCGACCAGATCGCGAAGCTCAATGCGGAGGAGTACCAGACCGCACAGCGCGACGCAGTCCTCGGGTGGATGTTCCGCGCTTCGCCGATGCTCTCTCAGGCCGAACGGATCTACCGCTGGTCGGTGGAGCAGAAGAAGCCGGACCTCGAGCGCGAGGACGGATATCAGCAGCGCGATCTCCCGCGGATGAAGGCGGGGATCGAACGGACTCAAAGGTCGATCGAGCCGGCCACCGACCGCGCGAGCCTTCGGTACATGCTCGAGCAGGCGGTCGCCCTTCCGGCGGACCAGCGGATTCCTGCGGTCGACGCAGCGCTGAAGGCGACCGGGAAGAGCGATACGAACGCGCAGATCGAAGCGTTCCTCGACACCCTCTACGGCAACACGAAGATGGAGAACCTCGACGCCCGGATGGCGATGCTCGGCGAGACTCCTGACCAGTTGAAGGCGGCCAACGACGCGATGATCGAGTTCGCGGCCTCGCTCTTCCCGCTTCAGGAGCAGGTTCGCCAGCGTGACGACCGGATCGAGGGGGCCATGTCCCGCCTCCGCCCGCAGTACATGGCGGCGCTCCGGGAGATGGCCGGCGGCCGGCTCTATCCCGATGCGAACGGTACGCTCCGCGTCACGTTCGGACGGGTCGAAGGGTACTCGCCGCGCGACGCGGTCCACTACACCCCGCAGACCACGGTCATCGGAATCGTCGAGAAGGACACCGGCGAGGAGCCGTTCAACAGTCCGAAGGCGCTCCTCGATGCGATCTCGGCGAAGAAGTTCGACGGATATGCGGAGCCGCAGGTCGGCGGAACGGTTCCGGTGAACTTCCTTTCGACGGTCGACACGACGGGCGGCAACTCCGGCTCGCCGACGCTCAATGCGAAGGGAGAGCTCTGCGGACTCCTCTTCGACGGCAACTACGAGTCGATGTCGTCCGACTATCTCGTGGTTCCGGAAGTCACCCGCTCGATCCACGTCGACGCGGTGTACATGCTCTGGGTCATGGATGCGGTCGATCACGCGGACAATCTCCTCCGGGAGATGGGTCTGCCGGTGAAGTTCGCGAAGTAATGCGGTTCTCGCACGGCCGTGCTCCAGACGGAGCACGGCCGTAGTGAGAAGTGAGGCTCTGACCCTTGTTGTGTACCCGCCTTGTTCTCCTCCGCCTTTAGTAGGATATACTGCCCGCCGGTTCCCCTCGTTTTCTCCTCGCAACCGTGATCCGCGAACGGGAAGTCCTTTGCGCTGCATCCGATCGCGCTTCCGGTCCGGACAGAAAGGAATGGCACTCTTGAAGAAGTCGTTGATCACGATGATCGTGCTCGTTTGCATGCCTGTTCTTGGTGGAACGCCGCCCGGCCGAGTGGACCCCCGAGAGGCGGACACTGCCGCCACCGCTCGGCCGTTCGTCCGACGAATATCGGTCACCGTGTTATCGCCGCAGTTCGCGCCTGTCGAGCCCGGAGTCGCCTCTGAACTGAAGCCCCTCTTCGAGCAGCCCCAGTCAACGCAGTTCCTCGCCTTCCCAACCCACGACGACTACCCGGACGGCGGGGTCCTGGTCGCGCAAAATGGCGGAATCCCTCGCGATTACGCGGCCTTCGGCGTGAAGATGGTTGGACTCAGAGGCGGAGGGTGTTTCCCGGTTTCGCCGGATACGACACAGTGTCTGAAGGAAGTCAACTCGAATGGTACCGAGGTGACGGTTCCCAAAAAACGCGAGCGCTGGCTGGTTCGGTACATGTACGTAGACCCAGCCGGGGGCGAGAGGCTACTCAGGGATCAGAGCGTTTTGTGGGCCACGCTTTCGAATGGCACCACCTGCTTCGAACCATACTTCTACGGGTGCCAGGTCTCCGGAACCAGCTGGGACTATCTGGATTGGTGGACGAGTGGAGTCGCGGTCTCTTGCGATCTGCCCCTCGGCGCCGGCTATCAGACCCGCATCTACTACCAATACTCACGCTACAGCGGAAGCGAACCGGTCCCCTCCGGCGAAGACGAGTGGGTGCCTGCCACGGTGGCGGCGACGAACGCGATGCTCGATCAGCCCGGAAAGCTGATCGCGTGGAATGACGGATCCGATCAGTGGAGCTCCGAACTGCGGCCCGGAGAACACGCCTTTCGGGTCAGTCTGGACCGAGCACGAATTAATCCGTCGGTGCCCAAGCGGTCGATCAGCAAGAAGGACCCCACGGTCACGAATGTCGGGGGCGACACGCGGGACCAGATCGATCCAGGCGAAGCCAGGATCGTCGTTGACGCTTCGGAGTGCGGGGACTTCTACGCGGGCGTGCATTTCGCCGGCACGATCGACTACGTTTCCGGATCAGGCGGACACGTCCACCTCGACTCGCATGACACGACGCCACCCACCACATACATCGCGACGCAACAGGGAACCGTGAGCGATGCCCCGTCAACCTTCTCCGGAACCACGGGAAGCTCAGGTCGCTGGACCTCATCGCCGATCACAGCCGGGACCTTCGCGGGCGCGTACGACATCAAAGCCCACACCGACAATCTCAGTCCGGGCTCGACCGTCGCCGTGCCCCGCGATGCGGGACCCGTACGCCTCACCATCGGCTTCGCCAACCTCGTAAGTCTCTGGACCATCTTTCCCAGCAATGCCATCATCTCGGTTGGGGCAGAGAACACGCCGGTGGTAAACTGCACTTCTCAACAGTGCGACAACCACAAGGACCTCAGCCAGTACGGCCATCCCGACCTCCTCACGTTCATCCAAGAAGTCGCGGCGCGATACCGAAGAGACGTCGATCCGAACGCGCTGCTCCCGGTCAACGACATGAGCCTTCCCTGGGGAGGCGCGTTCGAGTTCCCCGGAGACTGGCAGCTCAAGAGTCACATTTCGCATCGGATCGGCATCGATTTCGACGTGAACGCGTCCGCGGTCGTGAACGGGGTCACATACACGATCAACGAGGCCGATCTCGACACAGTCGTGGTGACGAAGCTCAAGGGCCTGAAGATTATCGAGCCCACCATTCACTACCGTCTTCCGAAAAAGCAGATCGACGCGATCGTGAGGAGTATCAAATGATCAGAAGACTCGCACTCGTCGCAGCAGCCCTGCTGATTGCCGCCGCCGTCGCCGGGCAGGTCCAAGTAGAGCTTCCGCCGCTCTCGATCACCGGGAGCACGATCGAGTCCTCGGTGAGCTACGATTCAGCACGAGGCATCTACATCTACGAGTACGCCATCGTGGCCGCGGAGTCGAACCAGGCGGACATCGACGGTTTCGACATCGATATCAGCGGGACGACGGATCGTCCACAGCTCGACCCGGACCTCCGGAACAACATCGAGCGCGACGAGCTTACACTCGGCCAGATCCAGCCGAACACGGCCATCCCTGTTGGGATCACGGTTCCAGCACCGTATATCAAAGCCGGAGTCAACTCGGTTTCATATGTCGCGTTCCCTTTCTTCGGCGCGGGGAACAAAGTCGGGCCCGGCGAGCGTGTCAAGGGGATCAGGCTGGAGAGCAAGCAACCACCCGCGTGGCGAGACGCCACGCTGATGGTATCGTCGACCCGGTGGATCCCGATCCTGCGTTCCTTTCCCAAAGGCGCAGATGTCGAGTTCAACTACGGTACGCCGTCGGAGTTCGACCTTCACACCAAAGTCCTCGCTCCCTACGACCTTGACGAGAGCACCTTATTCCTCGGTGGCGGACAGAGCCCGCGCGAGGTCAACCCCTTCCTCCGCTACGTCGCTCCGACGGAGAGCCGCGTGCATTTGCCCGCCGGAACCGCGAAGTACGACGTGACGCTTCTCTACGGCCGGACGACCGATCCGGCGACCTTTTCCGCGACGCTCGACGGAACCGACATTACTTCGCAGTTCCGCCCGATGGCGGGCGTCGTCGACACTGTGACGATTCCGCTGAAGCCCGGAACGACGAAGCTCGAGATCTCGATCCAGGGGAAAACGAGCTCCGGCCGCGTCGCCCGCGATATGGACACGCTCACGTTCATCGTAAAGTGAGAATTGAACCCGACGGCCGCCCTCGCGGGCGGCCGTCGGGAGTATCAAATGACCAGAAAAGCCGCACTCGCAGCAGCAATCCTCCTCGTCGCCACCGCCGCCGCTGCACAGGTGAAGGTGCAGCTTCCGCCGCTCACGATCACCGGGAGCACGCTCGAGTCATCCGTGAGCTACGATGTGGCACGAGGCGTTTACCCCTACGACTACGCCGTCGTCGCGGCGAAATCGAATCAGGCGGACATCGACGGTTTCGACATCGATATCAGCGGGACGACGGATCGTCCACAGCTCGACCCGGACCTCCGGAACAACATCGAGCGCGACGAGCTTACACTCGGCCAGATCCAGCCGAACACGGCCATCCCTGTTGGGATCACGGTTCCAGCACCGTATATCAAAGCCGGAGTCAACTCGGTTTCATATGTCGCGTTCCCTTTCTTCGGCGCGGGGAACAAAGTCGGGCCCGGCGAGCGTGTCAAGGGGATCAGGCTGGAGAGCAAGCAACCACCCGCGTGGCGAGACGCCACGCTGATGGTATCGTCGACCCGGTGGATCCCGATCCTGCGTTCCTTTCCCAAAGGCGCAGATGTCGAGTTCAACTACGGTACGCCGTCGGAGTTCGACCTTCACACCAAAGTCCTCGCTCCCTACGACCTTGACGAGAGCACCTTATTCCTCGGTGGCGGACAGAGCCCGCGCGAGGTCAACCCCTTCCTCCGCTACGTCGCTCCGACGGAGAGCCGCGTGCATTTGCCCGCCGGAACCGCGAAGTACGACGTGACGCTTCTCTACGGCCGGACGACCGATCCGGCGACCTTTTCCGCGACGCTCGACGGAACCGACATTACTTCGCAGTTCCGCCCGATGGCGGGCGTCGTCGACACTGTGACGATTCCGCTGAAGCCCGGAACGACGAAGCTCGAGATCTCGATCCAGGGGAAAACGAGCTCCGGCCGCGTCGCCCGCGATATGGACACGCTCACCTTCGTCGTGAAGTAAGATGGCACTCGCGCCAGGCGAAGCGAAGCGGCTTAGCCCCTTCGTCAGCGCCCGCAGACAGGATCGCCGGTCGGAGCCCACCTGTTCGGGCTCAACTCGAGATTTGCGGCGTTCCAAGCTCGCCTTTCAGCGGAACACCCCGACATCGATCCTCGTTTTACCAATCGTGATCCCGCCGCGATACAATCCCCCTCTCGCAGTCGAATCCACACGCCGAGGTGTTGATGAAGCCGCCTGAGATCATCCGACTCACTCCCGGGAAACGCGTCCTCTTCCTCACCAAAGATCCCGATCGCATCCGAAAGCAGCTTGCGGGCGAGCTGGACCTGTCGATGAACGACGTCACGGTCGACGAGCTTCTCGACGACGTGAACACCGACGCGATGGCTCCGGCGTGGGTCTGCTTCAACCATCGTCCGGAGGATCTCGCGCGCGATGCGTACGCCGGTCTGATCGTTGACGGGAAGCGGCTCTTCGAGCACGACGCACTGATCAACGGGAACTTCGAAGTAATCGTCTCCGGATACCGGAAAGGAGTCGGAAGCTCACGCGAGCAGGCGGTCCAGGCGGAGAAGTGGGCAGGAATCCACATCGCGATCGCCGCGTCGTTCGCTCCGATTCACGCGGCGAACAACGTGGCCCAGGGCGTCCTGATGGGCGATCACGACATGCTCCGCCGGCTCCAGGCAGGGGAGGGGATCGCGCTCGAGGAGTTCATGCGCGGCCACGACCCGATCAGCCAGCTCATCATCCGCGAAGGAGGCCTCTTTCCGTTCGCGAAGGCGCTCGAGCGCGGCGAGATCGACCTTCCCCGTCCCGACACCTCGCCCCGGCCGATGACCATGTCCGAGAAGGTCCTCGCCTCCCATCTCCTCTCCGCC
Organism: uncultured Acidobacteriota bacterium; assembly: GCA_963741955.1. Classification (GTDB taxonomy): domain Bacteria; phylum Acidobacteriota; class Thermoanaerobaculia; order Gp7-AA8; family Gp7-AA8; genus CAVUKB01. The sequence continues at coordinate 959,952 of CAVUKB010000005.1, read as the reverse complement.
GATGAAGCAAGCGCCCGTTTCGTGAAGCCTGGGGACGCGGTGCTGGTCAGCGTCGATGGCGGGTACAGCCACGAATTCACCACCGCGCAGATTCACTACTTCCTCCGGAACGAGTACGGGCCGGATTACCGGATCGTGAATCCGGAGAAATTCGCGGTTTTCGAGGATCATCTCATCTACGCGGACGAGGTGCCGAAGATGCGACCGTTCCTCGAGGAGATCGAGGAGCTCCGCCGTCTGCAGCGCGAGTATCAGGCGCACACGGAGTGCCGCGATTTTTCGGCGCGGGATGGGGTCTCGCCGGGCATCTGTCACGAGATCGCGCGGGAGATGATCGTCGATCCGGGCGACTTCATTCAGGCCACCGACAGCCACACCTGCATGGGGGGCGTGAACAATGCCCTCGCGTGGGGAGTCGGCGCGACGGAGTATGCGAATCTCGTCCACTCCGGATTCACCCAGGTCGAAGTGCCGGAGTCGATCCGGTTCGAGCTGACCGGCACTCTCGCGGCGAACGTGACGGCGAAGGACGTGATGCTCCACATCCTCCTCGAGTACGCGAAGCCGCAGAAGACCCTGAACCGGGTGATGGAGTTCACGGGGTCAGGTCTTCGGAATCTCTCGATGGACGAGCGCGCGACGCTCGCGAATATGGCGACGGAGTGCTCGGCGCGAGGCGCGATCGTGGAGGGCGACGAAACGCTCATCGAGTGGATCGGCGCGTTGCGGCCGGAGGCCGATCTCGACCGGCTGCGCTCGCGAATCGTCGGGCCCGATCCTGACGCTGAATACGCAGGCGGCGTGCACGTGGTCGATCTCTCGAAGATCGAGCCGATGGTGGCCCACCCCGGCGATCCCGACCACGGCATCCCGTCGGATCCGACCAACGGAGCGCTGGTGGGCGAGATCGGCGACGTGAAGATCGACATCGCGTACGCGGGGAGCTGCACGGCAGGCAAGGTCGACGACTTCCTCTACTACCACCAGGTGGCGAAGGAAGCGGTCGACGCGGGGATGCGGGTCGCGGAAGGTGTGCGGTTCTACATTCAGTTCGGGTCGAAGCACGTGGAGGACTTCTGCCGTGAGAACGGACTGCTCGACACGTTCGAGAAGGCGGGAGCGATCGTGCTGAAGCCGGGATGCGGCGCGTGCATCGGCTGCGGTCCGGGAGTGTCGGAAACGACGGACGAGGTGACCGTAAGCGCGATCAATCGCAACTACAAGGGAAGGTCGGGTCCGGGCCGCCTCTGGCTCGCGTCACCACTCACCGTTGCGGCGTCTGCGTTCACCGGCACCATCACCGCGTACACGCCCGGGATGTTCCGGAAAGCGGCCGCGGTCGGCGCGTGACGCCTGGAGCCTGTCGGCACTTCACAGGCCGTTGGATCTCGTCACTTTCTCGAGTGCGCGAATCAGCGGAGGGAAATCCTCCAGGATGGTCTGGACCACGATCCGGACATCGACGTCGAAATATCCATGGATCAGCCGATTACGCGTCGCGACCAGTTTCTCCCACGGAATCGACGCCATCCGTCGTTTCTGCTCGTCGGATACTCGGCTCGCGGCTTCGCCAGCGATCTCGATGAGCTTGACGAGCGCGAGGCCGAGCTTTCGATCCTCCTCAACTTCGGACGCTGTGGAGTCGCCGAGGAGGTCACGAGCTTCCGTAAGTGCGTCCAGGAGGTGTTTCAGACGCTCCGAATCAGATGGCCTCATAAAGGGGCTTCGCCTCCCGGATCACTTCCGCGCGGAAGTGTCGGGACAGATCCCGCGCAGTTCTCAGGTCGACTTTTCGATGGAACATCCCGGTCAGCTCCTCTTCCATCTCGATGATGCCGAAAAAGCCGGGAATGTGAGCAGGGTCAAACTCGACCAGTACATCGATGTCGCTCGATTCTGAAAGCTCGCCGCGGAGTGCCGATCCGAAAAGAGACAGCCGCGTGATGTGGTGTCTTTCGCAGAACGCCCGAAGCGCGCCGGAATCGATGGTCATTGCGCCCATATACGTATCTTAACCCGGCATCGACCGGGAAGAGGCGCTCGAAATGGCGGTCGAGAGGAGAAAGAGATCGAGGCATGTCTCGTTCGCGTCGAAAAGGATCACGCCGCTCACTCCACGTATGCAGAAGGTCATCCACGGTCGGGTAGACCTCAGCCCGAGCTTCGATCATCATCAAGCTCCGGGCCGCTCGCGAGGAATCGGAACGCTGCATCGATCTCGGCGTGGCCGCCGACCACGACCACGAAGTCGTTCGGTTTCAGGCTCAGATTGGCCGGGGGTCCCGGCCAGGCTTGCTGGTCGCGAACGACTGCGATGATCGAAGCTCCGGTCGCCCGTCGAAGATTGAGCTCCTCGAGCGTTCGCTCAGCGGCGTGGCTTTCGTGTTCGACCCGGAAGATGTCGGTGAGGCCGGAGCCGAGGATCTCTGCGACCGTGCGTGAGATTCCACTCTGCGGCTCGGAACGGCGGAAGATCTCGTAAGCGTCGGCGCGGAGCACCTGACGCTGCGCCTGGATGATGTTGCGCGGAATGTGGAAACGCTCGAGGACTCGGGTGAAGATCTCGATCGACGTCTCGAATTCTTCCGCGAGAACGTCGTCGGCTCCGAGCCGGTCGATCCTCTCGATGTCCGCGAGTCGCGGGGTCCGCACGACGATGTGGATCGACGGATTCAGATCGCGCGCGAAGCGGACGATCCGCTCGGTCGCCATCGCATCCGAGATTCCGACCACCACGACGGCTGCTCGTTCGATCCCCGCCAGCTCGAGGATCTCCCGCCGGGTGGCATCGCCGAAGAAGATCGGTTCACCCGACTTGCGGCACGCGCGGACGATGTCGCCATCCAGCTCCACCACGCGGTAGGGGATCTTCACTTCGCGCAGGACGTGCGCGAGATTCGATCCGGTCACCCCGAAGCCGATGATGATCACGTGCCGGGCGGTCTCCTCCTCTTCCATTTCTTTCTCCCGCGGCCGCTGCGATCCTCCGAGGCGCTCGAGCAGCGAAACGAGCGACGGAGCCGACGCGATCGACAGCGGGGTGACCATCATGGTGAGAATGGCAGTGGCGAGGAAGAGTTGATAGAGATCGCCGTCGATGAGCTTCGTCTGCAGACCGACCGTCGCGAGAACGAAAGAGAATTCGCCGATCTGGGCCAGCGCGGCACCCGCGGAAACCGCGGTGCGGATCGGATAGCGCATCAGGCGAACGATTCCCGAGACCAGCAGCAGCTTCAGGCCGATGATCCCGACCGCAAGGAGCACCACCGTTCCGGCGTGACCGGCGAAGAACCGCAGATTCAGCAGCATTCCGATCGAGACGAAGAAGACGCTCGCGAAGACGTCGCGGAACGGCGCGACCTCGGCGATGACCTGATGGCTGTACTCCGATTCGGAGATCAGGATTCCGGCGAGGAAGGCGCCCAGGGCGAGCGAGAAGTGGAGCGATTCGGTCAGCAGTGCCATTCCGAGTGCTGCGACCAGCACGCCGAGCACGAGCACCTCGCGGACGCGAGTCCGGACGAGGATGTGCAGGAGAGGCGGCAGGAGGTATCGCCCTGCCCCGAAAACGACGGCGAGCACCAGGAGTCCGAAACCGAACCGGAGCAGGAGCGGGGTGATTCCGGGATGTTCCGATCCGCCGAGCAGCGGTATGAGCATGATCATCGGCACGACCAGAAAGTCCTGGAAAAGGAGAATCCCGAGAACGAACCGACCGTGCGGTGCGTCGATCTCGTTCCGATCGCCGTAAATGCCGAGGACGATGGCGGTGCTGCTGAGTGCGATCAGAAAGCCGAAAAAAAGTGAGCGCTCCGCTTCGAATCCGACGGCGACCGAAACAGCCAGGACGATCGCGATCGTGCCGAGGGCCTGCGACGAACCGCCGATGAGAAACGGTCGCCAGATGCGGCGCAGGCGCGCTCCCGAGAACTCGAGGCCGATGGTGAAGAGGAGCGCCACGACTCCGATCCCGGCCAGCGTCCTCACGTCGCCCGGCTCGGAAATCAGCGCGAGTCCGGACGGCCCGATCGCGATCCCCGCGAGGAGAAGCCCCAGGACGGGATGAAGCCGCAGCCTCTGGCTGACCACGATGATCAGCACGGCCGCGGCGAAGAGGATGATCAGATCCGCAAGGATCGGGATGCCGTTCATTCAGGAATGCTCCTCGAATCAGGCGATGTCGTCTTGGGCTTGCCCGGGGCCTGAGATTGCCTCTCCTGCGGCTTCAGATACGGGATGGGTGAAGTGCGACGAGTACGGAGCTCGCGATCCGGCGCTCCTACACCGCATCGATTTCCCGAATCGGCTCCAGTCCCGACAGGTTGCAGTCATCTCCACAGTCGCCCCAGCCGTGCCATCAGATTCGCCATCATGTCGATCCCTTCCCATAGGTTCGCGATGCGGAGATTCTCGTTCGCGGCATGCTGGTTGTTGTCGTGGTTCACCATCGGGGTGACGATGAGCGGTACGCCGAAGATCCGGTCGAACATCTCCAGCGGGAGGCTGCCACCGAGGATCGGGAGCTTTACGATCTCGTCGCCGGACGTCTCCTGAATCGCGGTGATCACCGCTTTCGAGACGGTAAGGTCCATCGGCGTGCGGAATCCGGGATAGCCCTCGTCCCAATCGAGACGGACGATCTTCGGATGTGCGAGGCGAGTCGCCTGGTCCGGCGCGTCATGCACGATGAAGTACCCCTTCTTGCGAAGATGCGCCTCGACGAGACCGTGGACCACAGCAGGGGTGACGTCCGGCACCAGCCGGAAGTCGATCGAAGCGCGCGCTTCGGTGGGGATTGCATTGCGCGCGTTCTCGCCGACCGAGGCCGATTCGAGACCGCGTATGTTCATGGCGGGAATCATGATTCGCTCGACGAGCCGGGCGTCATTGGCCTCGCTGCGCGCGAGGCCGAGATCGTGGCGCAGCTCTTCGTCGACGTCGGGAATCGCGGCGACCGCCGCTTTCTCGGTCGTGCTGAGTGGACGTACGCGGTCGTAGAAGCCGTCGATCAGGACTCGACCGTCGTCGTCGCGCATCGATGCGAGGAGGTTCGAGAGCATCGATGCCGGGTTCGGTGCCCAGTTGCCGTAGTGGCCGGAGTGGAGAGCGCGGGTTGGACCGTAGACGGTCAGCTCGAGGCCGGTCACTCCGCGGGCTCCGAAGACGACCTGAAGGCGCCGGCTCTGGTGGACGGGACCATCGCAGAAGAGCCATGCGTCGGCGTGGAGAAGATCGCGGTTCTGCGTGAGGATCTCGGCGAGGTGCGGCGAGCCTGCTTCCTCTTCGCCTTCGAAGAGGAAGCGAAGATTGACGGTCGGGGGATGCCCGGTCGCTTTCAATGCGTCGAGCGCGGCGAGGATGGCGATGATCGGTGCCTTGTCGTCGCTCACCGAGCGGGCATAGATGCGCCATTCGGGATCGATCTTTCCGTCGAGAGCACTCCACGGAAGGTCGCGGGCACCCTGGTCGAGGAGGCCGTCGCGGAGGACGGGCGTCCAGGGGGCGCTCTTCCACCCCTGCGTCGCGACGGCGGGCTGTCCGTCGTAATGTGCGTAGAAGACGACGGTTCGTGTCGCACCCGGCGTGTCGAGACGGCCGAAGACGACCGGCGGAGCTCCCTCGACGCGAAGGAGCCGGGTCGTCACTCCGCGAGCGCGAAACATCGACTCGATCTTCGCCGCGTTCTTCTCGATGTCGGCCGCATCGCGGGCGACGTTAGGGATCGAGACGAGAGAGACGAGATCCTCGATGATCGGCTTCGCGTGCGCCCGGCGCCACTCGCGGACGTCCCCGACCACGGCCGCGTTCGCAGCGGCGGTGAAGAGGAGAAGGGTGAGGATCGAGAAAGCAATGCGCGTCGAGCTTCGTTTCATCCGGACCTCCCTCAGCGAATCATAGGGCCATCCGACGAGACCGCGAACAGCACGTTGCAGAGCCGCCACGACTGTCTCGATATCGAGGGGTCCACGGCGCCGGTGTGGCCGAAGATCGAGATCGAGAGGCGGCCGGCGCGAAACATCGAAGAGTTGTAGACGTTCTGCAAACTTTTTCCTCGTCTTCCCCGGATCCTCGATCCACCATCCTCGATCGACGATTCCCCCTCTTTGCATCCGGTACAATCCGTCATTCCGCGCCGGCCCGTCCGTCGCCGTCCATCTCCACTGAACGGAGGTTTTGAATGTCTCTCGCGATCCGGCTTCTTGCCGGTGTTCTCACGCTCCTTCTCTCCGCCTCACCGATGCTGGGACAGCAGCTCCAGTATCCGAAGACCAAGAAGATCGACCACACCGACGATTACCACGGAACGATCGTCCCCGACCCCTACCGCTGGCTCGAGCAGGACGTCCGCACCTCGCCGGAAGTCCGCGACTGGGTCGACGCCGAGAACAAGGTGACTTTCGCGTACCTGGAGAAGCTTCCGGGACGCGACGCGATCACCGAGCGCCTCACGAAGCTGTGGAACTACGAGAAGCGGAGCACTCCGTTCAAAGCGGGGGGCCGTTACTACTTCACGAAGAACGATGGCCTGCAGAACCAGTCCGTCGTCTACGTCCAGAACTCGCTGGCCGAAGAGCCGCGGGTGCTGATCGATCCGAATACGTGGTCGAAGGACGGCACGGTCGCCCTGGGCGGAATGGCGTTCAGCAACGACGGGCGCTACGTCGCGTACGCCGTAGCCGACGCCGGCTCCGACTGGCGGACGTGGCACGTGATGGAGATCGACGGCGGGAAGGTGCTGCCGGATGAGTTGCACTGGTCCAAATTCTCCGGCGCGGACTGGTCCGGCGACAGCCGCGGCTTTTTCTACGGACGCTATCCCGCGCCGTCGCAGCAGGCCGAGTTCCAGAGCCTGAACAAGAACATGAAGATCTACTACCACCGCGTCGGGACTCCGCAGTCGGAGGACTACGTGGTGTACGAGCGCCCCGACCAGCCGGAGTGGGGGTTCGAGCCGACCGTCACGGAAGACGGACGCTATCTGATCATCACCGTCAGCAAGGGAACAGACGCCCGCTATCAGGTGTACTACAAGGATCTCCGCGAAGCGAACGCCGGAGCGGTCACGCTCGTCGGTGCGTTCGACAACGAGTACAGCTTCATCGGCAACGACGGTCCGGTCTTTTACTTCAAGACGGATCTCGACGCACCGCGCGGCAGGGTGATTTCGATGGACGTGCGCAACCCCGAACCGGCGAACTGGAAGGAGATCATCCCGCAGCAGGAGGCGACCCTCGAAGGCGTGAGCTACGTCGGAGGTCTTCTCACTGCCGAATATCTCCAGGATGCGAAATCACGCGTCCGGATCTTCACCACGTCCGGGAAGTCCGTCCGTGACGTCGACCTCGGCGGGATCGGAAGCGTGAACGGGTTCGGTGGAAAACGCTCCGATCCTGAGACCTTCTATTCCTTCCAGAGCTTCACCACCCCTCCGACCATTTACCGCTACGACGTCGCGACGGGAGAGAAGAGCGTCTTCTACAAGACCAGGGTCGACTTCGATCCGAATCAATACGTCGTCGAGCAGGTCTTCTATCACTCCAAGGACGGGACGAAGGTCCCGATGTTCCTCGCGCACCGGAAGGGGCTGAAGCTCGACGGGAACAATCCGACGCTCCTCTACGGCTACGGCGGATTCGACATCTCTCTCACTCCGTCGTTCTCCATCACCCGTCTGGTGTGGCTGCAGATGGGCGGTGTACTGGCGATCCCGAACCTGCGGGGCGGAGGAGAGTACGGCCAGGCGTGGCACAAGGCAGGGACGAAGCTGCAGAAGCAGAACGTCTTCGACGACTTCATCGCGGCCGCGCAATGGCTGATCGACAATCACTACACGCGCCCGGCGAAGCTCGCCATTCAGGGAGGGAGCAACGGAGGCCTCCTGGTCGGCGCGACCATGACCCAGCGCCCGGAGCTCTTCGGAGCGGCACTTCCGGCAGTCGGCGTGATGGACATGCTCCGCTTCCAGAAGTTCACCGCGGGGCGGTTCTGGGTCGACGACTACGGTTCGTCCGACAATCCGGAGGAGTTCAAGGCGCTCTACGCCTACTCGCCGTACCACAACCTGAAGCCGGGAACGAGGTATCCGGCGACGCTCGTGACCACGGCCGACCACGATGATCGCGTCGTGCCGGGCCACAGCTTCAAGTTCGCGGCGCGCCTGCAGGAAGACCAGGCGGGTGACGCTCCGGTGCTGATCCGGATCGAGACCCGTGCGGGCCACGGCGCCGGGAAGCCGACCAGGAAGATCATCGAAGAGACCGCCGACGCGTGGTCGTTCCTCGCGAAGAACCTCGGCATGACTTTGCCGAAGGGATTCTGAGAACGATTTCGGATTTCGGATTTGGGATTTCGAATTTGGGCCGGCGGGCGGAAACTCGCCGGCCCTTCTATCGCCGGCGGTCCTGGGCGGGAGCGCCACGGCTTCCGAGCCAGCTGCGGTCAGGCCTCTGCGCCTGACCGCGAGGAACCTGGGCATTCAGCAGCTCCACAACGTGGACCAGCAGCTCCACAACGTGAAGCAGAGGGGCGCCACGGCTTCCGCCGTGGCGAGGATCTCGGGAGGATCGAGGTTCTCGCGTCGAGCCGAGTTGCGAACCGGGGCGGTGAAGGGTGACGAGCACGGGATGCTCGTCACGAGCCGGCAGGGATGCCGGCGGTCCTGGGCTGGGGTGCCACGGCTTCCGAGCCTGACCGCGAGGAACCTGGGCATTCAGCAGCTCCACAACGTGGACCAGCAGCTCCACAACGTGAAGCGGAGGGGCGCCACGGCTTCCGCCGTGGCGAGGATCTCGGGAGGATCGAGGTTCTCGCGTCGAGCCGAGTTGCGAACCGAGGCGGTGAAGGGTGACGAGCACGGGATGCTCGTCACAGCCGGCAGGGATGCCGGCGGTCCTCTCGTTTCTGGTATGGTCATAGGATCGAGGAGGAGGTGCTGCATGGCGGGTGACGTCGTCTATCGGTCGAACGTGCGTATCGAGCGGGAACGCGGGCCGATCCGCCGTGCATGGCTTCCCGGCGAGAGCGAGCCGGTGATCTTCGGCTTGCACGGCGCGGTGGCGGAGCATTACGGAGTTCCTCCGGGCAGGTACGAGGACCATGCGACGACTCTCGACTACGTCGTCGCGGCCGCGGCCGGGTGACTGACGGGCACTTTTGCCGGCGCGCTGGCAGCGCGCGAGATCCGATTCGAAAAGATCGCGTCGAATGCGACGGGTGAGATCGAGCTGGAGGGAAAAGTGATCGTCATCAAGCGCATTCACGTCGTGTACGAGCTGAAAGTGGGGGAGGATGCCTCGCGCGAAACCATCGAGCGGGTGCATTCGGTTCACAAGGAGGGGTGTCCCGTCTATCGCTCGATCGAAAAGGCGATCGACGTCACCACGGAACTGACGTACGTCTGAAGCCGCCGGGCGCGCTCGCTTCGCTGACCACGCCCGCACGAACGGCTGATGGAGGAGAGCTCATGCCGCACAAGAACACGCCCGACCCCCGGATCGCCCTTCTCGCGAACCAGCTGCGCATGGCTTTCGATCGGGGTTCCTGGCACGGGACGAACCTCCTCGGCGCGCTGCGCCGGGTCTCTGCCGAAGTTGCGGTGTGGCGCCCGCAGCCGACGCGCCACAACATCGCGGAGCTCGCGTTGCACGCGGCCTACTGGAAGTACCGCGTCTGCCGCATTCTGTCGGACGAGACTCCTCGCACGTTCGACCTTCCGGGCTCGAACTTCTTCCCGCGCGACGCCCCTTTCACCCCGGCGGCATGGAAGGCCGACGTCGAGCTCCTGAAGAAGTGGCACTCGCTTCTGCTCGAGCTCGTCGAAGGATTCGACCCGCAACTTTTTCCCGACACCGCGAAGGGAGGGAAATTCACGTACGTCGAGCTGATCCTCGGCGCGTCATCGCATGACCTCTACCACACCGGGCAGATCCAGCTGATCCGCAAGCTGAGGGGATAGCGGGTCGTTCCTCCGCGACGAGATGGTGTGAGAAATGCGGGCTAGAGACAATGGCCCGAACTTAAGTGGCACTGTGGGTGTTCACAGAGCCAATGTGCGGAGCTACTGCGCATCTGCCACAGGTGTGTCTCGTTCCGTTCTGAAGCCGATCTGCGCGGCCACGGCGGGAGCCGTGGCGCCCCTCGGAGAGGGGATCCTTCGCTGCTCAGCAAGCTCGCGCCGACTCCTGGCTGACACGCGGATTTTGCTTAAGTTCAGGGCCATTGCGGCTGGAGAGACTGTACCCGCCGCCGGCCCCCTCCGCGCCCCGGCTTTTCCCCGGCTGGCCTCTTTCGCGGTCAGACGATAGAATGCGCCGCACCGGATGCGCCACGACCGCTCCCACCTCCTGGTGAGCCTTCTGACGCGCCCGGAACGGTGCCCCCCGCAACGAAACCAGCCGAGGAGACAGGAATGGATTTCCGTCTGAACGACGAGCAGAAGCAGGTCAAAGAGATGGTTCGCGATTTCGCCGTGGGCGAGATCAAACCGCACGTGATGGAGTGGGACGAGAAGCAGGAGTTTCCGCTCGACGTGGTGAAGAAGCTCGGCGAGCTCGGGATGCTCGGGATCATTTTTCCCGAGGAGTACGGCGGGTCGGGATTGAGCTACGTCGATTACGTGAACGCGATGGAAGAGCTGGCAGCCGTCGACAGCTCCGTCGCCCTCATCGTCGCCGCGCACAACTCCCTCTGCACCGGGCACATCTATCTCGCCGGCAACGAAGAGCAGAAGAAGAAGTGGGTCCCGAAGCTCGCCAGCGGTGAGTGGATCGGCTGCTGGGGTCTCACCGAGCCGGGCTCCGGAAGCGACGCTTCAGGAATGCGCACCACAGCGGTGAAAGACGGCGACGACTGGGTGGTGAACGGAACCAAGAACTTCATCACCAATGCGCGTTACGCGAACATCGCGGTGGTTCTCGCGGTCACCGATCCGAACGACCGGAAGCACGGCATCACTGCGTTTGCGATCGAGATGGACCGGAAGGGAATCAAGGCCGGGAAGAAAGAGAACAAGCTCGGGATGCGTGCTTCCGACACCTCCGAACTGGTGATGGAAGACTGCCGCGTGCCGAACGCGAACGTGCTCGGGAAAGTCGGCCACGGATTCATCGACGCGATGAAGGTTCTCGACGGAGGGCGCATTTCAATCGCCGCGATCGCCCTCGGCATCGCGCGAGGCGCATACGACTCGGCGCGTGACTATGCGAAGCAGCGGACCGCGTTCGGGCAGCCGATCGCCGGGTTCCAGGCGATCCAGTTCATGCTCGCCGACATGGCGACGGAGATCGAAGCGGCGCGTCTCCTCTGCTACCGCGCTGCGGCACTGAAGGACTCCGGCGAGAAGACGACCCAGCCGTCCGCGATGGCGAAGCTCTACGCCTCCGAGGTCGCCGTCCGGGCGACGGAGAAGGGAGTCCAGATCTTCGGCGGATACGGATTCATCAAGGAGTATCCGGCGGAGAAGTACTACCGCGACGTGAAGCTCTGCACCATCGGCGAAGGGACGAGCGAGATCCAGCGGCTCGTCATTGCACGGAATCTCCTCTCCGAATAAGCTCAGCGCATCCGGTGCGCCGCGGCTTCCGGGCCGCGGCGGCCGCTTCTCCGCAATGTCCGAAGAGAAACTGCAGAAAATCATCGACTCGATCGCTGCCGGGCGTACGCGCGGCCTGGCCCAGGGGATCTCGCTCGTGGAGCGGAACGATCCCGACGCCACGCGACTCCTCGCGGAGATCTACCCTCGCACCGGGAAGGCGCGCGTCATCGGCATCACCGGTTCGCCCGGCGCCGGAAAGTCGACCCTCGTCTCCGCGCTCGCCCGCTACTACCGTACCCACGACAAGCGCGTGGGCATCATCGCAGTCGACCCCACCTCTCCCTTCAGCGGCGGGGCGATCCTCGGCGACCGCATCCGGATGCAGCAGCTCTACACCGACCCGGGCGTCTACATCCGTTCCATGGCCACACGCGGATTCCTCGGCGGGCTCGCCCAGGCGACCAACGACGTGGTCGACATCCTCGACGCTGCCGGCTTCGACTACGTCCTGGTCGAGACGGTCGGCGTGGGGCAGGACGAAGTCGAAGTGATCCGGACGGTGCAGACGAATGTCGTGGTGCTGGTTCCGGGGATGGGTGACGACATTCAGGCGATCAAGGCCGGAATCATGGAGATCGGCGACGTCTTCGCAGTGAACAAGGCCGACCGCCCGGGGGCCGACCGCACCGTCACCGAGATCATGATGATGCTCTCGCTCCTCGAGGAGCACGGTGAGTGGGTGCCGCCGATCGTGAAGACGGTCGCTTGGCTCTCGAAGGGAATCGAGGATCTCGACGCGGAGATCGCGAAACATTTCGACTACCTCGAACGATCGGGGGAGCGGGAGCGTCGCAGTCGCGACCGCGCGCGCATCCGGATCGAGACGCGCCTCAAGCAGATGTTCATGGACCGTCTGGTCGGGGAGACGATCTCCCGTTCGGACTACCAGCAGCTGCTGGACGACGTCGTCCGCCGCCGCGACAACCCCCACGATGCCGCCGAGGCGGTGCTTTCCCGAGTGAAATTCTAGCCCGGACTACTCACGGGACTTCTGCTGCAGAGCGCGATCCGGGCTGAAGGCAATGGCCCGAACTTGAGCAAAATCCGCGTGTCAGCCGGGAGTCGGCGCGAGCTTGCTGGGCAGCGAAGGATCCCCTCTCCGAGGGGCGCCACGGCTCCCGCCGTGGCCGCGCAGATCGCCTTCAGAACGGAACGAGACGACACCTGCGGCAGATGCGCAGTAACTCCGCGCATCTGCTCTGTGAACACCCACAGAGCCCCTTTAGTTCGGGCCATGGGGGCTGAAAGGCTCGAGACTCGATCGGAGGAAGGATCGACGGCCATCCCGGAGAGGCCGCTCCGCCCTTCTGCCGTGGCGATATGCGTGAACGAATCGGTACTTTCCTCTGTTCGGGGCTGGCCACGCCTCTCCGACTCTTTTAGAATCGGCCCGCCATGAAAATCGTACGCTCCTGGCTCGAAGACTATCTTGATCTCGGCGGCCTCTCCGACGCCGAGGTCGCCAGCCGCCTGACCGAGATCGGGCACGCCGTCGAAGCAATCGAATCGCACGAGGGCGAGAGCGTCTTCGAGGTCGAGTTCACCACGAACCGGATCGATGCGATGTCGCACTTCGGCCTCGCGCGCGAGCTCTCCGCGGCGCTCGAGCGCGAGCTTCGGGTCCCGCGACCCGCGGCGGTCGCCGCCTCGCCGAAGGGAGACGTCGACATCGCGATCGAAGCGCCCGAGATGTGCAGTCGCTACACCGGCCTGGTGATCCGCGGCGTCAGGATCGGCCCCTCGAACGACGTGATGAAGCGACGCCTCGAGGCCGTCGGGCTCCGTCCGATCAACGCGATCGTCGATGCCACGAACTACGTCATGGTGGCGCTCGGGCATCCTCTGCACGCGTTCGACCTCGAGCGGGTCGAAGGGAACGCGATCCGCGTGCGCCGCGGGAAGAATGGTGAGGTCATCGAATCTCTCGACGGCGTGCAGCGAAAGATCGACACCGAGACGGTGGTCATCGCCGACGGAAAGCGCGCAGTCGCTCTCGGCGGCGTGATCGGCGGCGCCAACAGCGAGATCACCGACTCGACGCGCAACATCATGCTCGAGTGCGCGCACTTCACACCGGCCGTGATACGGAAGACAGCGCGGCGGCTCGGAATCAGCACCGACGCGTCGTACCGCTTCGAGCGTGGCGTCGATCCGAACGACACCCTCCCCGTGATCCTCGAGACCTCGCGCATCATCCGCGAGCTCTGCGGAGGAACCGAAGGATCGCCGATCGACGTCGTCGGGAGGGAGATCGAGCCGAAGAAGATCGTCCTCCGCGCTTCGACCCTGGAGATGATGGCGGCAGGCCGGATCCCGCTCGACTACGCCCGGTCGCTCTTCATGCGGCTCGGTATGCCCGTCGCGGACGCCGCCGAGGGGATCGAAGTCACCGTACCGACGTATCGCGTCGACGTCTTCGAAGAGATGGATCTGATCGAAGAGGTGTTGCGGTTCTTCGGCTACGACGAGATTCCGGCTTCGCTCCCCCGCGTAACCACGGGCGATGTACGCCGCGACGAAATGGCGGAAGTCGAGGACCGCGTGAGGGACGTGCTCGCGGCGTGCGGGCTCACCGAGCTGGTGACCTACTCGTTCATCCACGAGAAGGAGAACGCGCTCTTCTCGGACGAAGCGGCGGCGACGCTAACCAACAGCCTCACCGAGAACATCGCGTCGATGCGGTTGTCGATCGTTCCGGGGCTGCTCCAGGCGGTGAACTTCAACCGGAGCTATGGGAATCGCGACGGAGCGATGTTCGAGGTCGGCCGGAGCTATCACTGGAATGGCGGCGCGATCGAGGAACGCCGTCAGGCTGCGTTCGTTCTCTACGGAAACGCGACCCACTACTTCGGCGACCCGGCACGCGCCTGGGATTTCTTCGACGCGAAAGGGATCGTGGAGGCGCTCGCGAAGGCATTTCACATCGAGCTCTCGTTCGAGCCGGCGGAGATCGGCTGGATGCAGAAGAACCAGTCCGGTGTGGCCATGCTCGACGGAAAGCCCGTCGCACGGGTCGGAGTGGTCTCACGCGAGGTGAGGCAGAAGCTGGAAGTCAAAGGTGAGGTGATTGCGGCGGAAGTCGATCTCGCTCCGATCGCGGGCGCGGTGGCGGAGTGGACCATGTCCGGTGTCTCACGTTTTCCGGGCGTGCCGATGGTGCTGGGGCTGATGCACGAGCGGTCGCTCGACTACGGCGCCATCGTCAGAGCCGTCGAGTCTCTCGACGTACCCAATCTGCGTGAGGTGGGACTCTGGGACCGTTTCGTCCCCGAGGGGAGCGAAGGCGAAGTGAAGACGACGCTCGGCATGTGGTATCAGGCGTTCGACCGCTCGCTCACTCAGGAGGAAGTCGCGGAGATCCATCGCGGCGTCGCGGAGAAGGTGTCGAAACTCCTTCCGGTGCGCGTCGTGAGCGGCAGCTGAAGATCGGCAGGAAAATTCGAAGCAGCTCCGGCGGTGGAAGGCTGTCCCGACGGAGCAGGGGCGACAGGAGATCAGAGTGGCGAAGAAAGAGCAGAACGGGAAAGCGGTCCTCGACGGGACCGAAGAAGAAGAGATGCTGGGGCGCCTGAGTCAGCGGGTGACGAAAGCGATCGCGACGATCCAGCAGCTTCGGGATGAGCGGGACAAACTGCGGAAGAAGCTCGAGGAGACGCAGGCGGCGCTGAAGGAGCGCGAGGCGGAGCTCGAGGGCTATCGCGAAGGGGAGGGAGAGACCGAGCAGCTGCGGGAAGAACGGAAGGAGATTCGGAGCCGGATCGAGAAAATCCTCGGCAGCCTCGAATCGCTCGACGAGGCCGAGCCTGCGTGAGACGCCCTGGTCGGTGCGAAGCGGATGAAACGGGAGAATATTGAGGTTATGGCGGGATGTGAAAAGATGGTGCGAAAGGGGGGACTCGAACCCCCACGCTCTTGCGAGCGCCAGACCCTGAATCTGGTGCGTCTACCAATTCCGCCACTTTCGCAAGTGTCAGGCGGGCGATTCTAGAAATCGCCCACTCCAATGTCAATGACATCGTGTAAATTCCCTTCGTTGAAGCCTTTCGACGACGACAGACAGCCGGTATTCTCGACCCGTGACGACGCCTGAACCAGTTCCGAACTCGCAGTCGGACCGACCCGACCAGGTCGATCCGGATCGCGTTCTCGTGCCCGATCCTCTGCGGCGCGAAGACATCGGTCGCCAGATCTGGAACGTTCCCAACTCTCTCACGCTCTTCCGGATCTTCCTCGTCCCATTCCTGGTCGTGGTCCTCCTGACGAAGTTCGACGGAAAAGAATACGTCGGACTGGCGATCTTCCTGGTCGCCGCGATCACCGACTTCCTGGACGGCTTCATCGCACGGCGGAGCGGACAGGTTACACGGCTCGGGATGTTGCTCGACCCGATCGCCGACAAGCTTCTGGTCTCCTCGGCGTTCATTTCGCTCGTGGAGATCGGCCTCGCCCCCGCCTGGATGGTGGTGATCATCATCGGACGGGAGTTCGCGGTCTCGGGGCTGCGCTCGATCGCGGCTCAGCAGGGCGTGACTATCGCGGCATCACCCCTCGGCAAGGGAAAGACGGTGTCGCAGATCATCGCCATCTCGCTGCTGATCATGGGCTACGAGCTCGGTGAGTTCGTTTTCGTGAGCAAAGTCGCTCTCTGGGCGGTGGTGGTGTTCGCCCTGGGGTCAGGTGTCGATTACTTCATGAAGTTCACCAAGTCGATCCTGAGGGGAAAGTAGTCCGGCCTTCGCGCTTCCTGCACGAGCCAGCCCCGTCTGTGCGGAGATCTCGCATCACTCCTGGAGCAGAGCTTGATATAGCTCGTTCTTCCGGAGCCCGTGACGTTCGGCAAGGATTCGGATCGCGTCACCGCGGCGCATCCCTTCGTCACGAAGCTTTCGGAATTCTTCCTTCAGGACCGCGGGATCGATTGCGGCGGTCTCCACTTCGCGGGCCGGGGCGAAGACGAGGGTGATCTCTCCGCGCAACGCGTCGCGTCCGCGGATCGCTTCCAGCACGGTGGAGACGCTCCCGTGGATCAGCTCTTCGTGGAGCTTCGTCATTTCGCGCGCGAGCGTCATCTCCACGTCGCCCATTCCTTCGAGCGCATCCTCCAGGGATGCGACGATCCGATGAGGCGACTCGTAAACCGCGGCAGTCATCTTCTTCCCGGCGATCTCCCGATAGAATTCGATACGCTGATTCTTCCGGTGGGGGGCGAATCCGTAGAACGCGAACGGCATCGGAGGGAGTCCGCTCGCGCTCACCGCCACCGCGGCGGCGAACGGTCCGGGGATCGGTTCCACCACGATTCCGCGTCGTCGCGCCTCGCGAACCAGGGGAAAGCCGGGGTCGGAGAGCAGCGGCATCCCGGCGTCACTGACGATGCCGAGAGTCTCGCCGCCCTCGAGACGGGCGAGAATCGCTTCGAGCTTTTCGCTCTCGTTGTGCTCGTGGTGACTCTCGAGAGGGACGTCGATGCCGAAGTGCTCGAGCAACTTCCCGGTGTGGCGGGTATCCTCACAGAGGAGGAGCGAAACGCGCTGCATCGCCTCTCGGGCCCGGGGAGAGAGATCACCGAGGTTGCCGATAGGCGTCCCGATCAGAAGAAGTCTCCCGGCCATGGTCAGCGCTTCCTCGCTTCGAAGAGAATGATCGCTGCGGCTGCGGCCACGTTGAGCGATTCGACGCGCGACGAGATCGGAATCGAGAGTGGGCGTGCGTGGTCACGGATCTCCACGGAGATGCCGCGCCCCTCACTGCCGAAGACGAACACCGCGTTCGATTCCGGCGGCTCGAAACGTCCATCGGCTCCTCCTTCCGCGGCGACGATCTCGAAACCCGATTCCGCCGTCCGCTCGATCAGCTCCTCGCGACTGACCGCGGCGACGGGCGTCTGGAGTATCGTTCCCGCGCTCGCTCGGATCGCCTTCGGTGCGTAAGGATCCGCGGTGCCGGGAAGCACGATGACGCCCGCGATCTCGAACGCCGCGGCGAGACGGACCACCGTTCCGACATTGCCCGGGTCCTGGACTCCGTCGAGGGCAACCAGGAGGTTCCCGGCGCGAAAGAGCGAGGCGACCTCGGATGACGGTCTGCGGAAGAGACCGAGAACCCTCTGAGAGTGGACGGTGTCCGTGAGGTTCTTCATCACCTTGCTGGTGAGGCGGAGAGAATGCGCGCCAGGCGCTTCGACCTGGGGACCTTCCTCAGTGACCGCGACGGCGAGAGGAGTCCAACCGAGGCGGATCGCGTCGCGGACCTGTTTCGGTCCCTCCAGCACGATCTCCTCCTGGTGGAGGTCGAGCGCCCTCCTCAAGCGACGGACCCAGCGGTTGTCGCGGCTCGCGATGACCTCGTTCTCGCTCGTCACGGTCCGAACTCTACGACATCGGAGGGCCCGATGGGGAATCCGTCGGGGTTTCGTCCGGAGAGGTGAACCGATACAATCTCCGCCACGATCCCCGCCTGTCGTATCGGAACGAGGCATCCGGGTCAGCCGCCATCGAGGCGGAATGAAATGCGAGATCCCGGCACACGGGAACCCTCAGGAGAATTTTCTTGGAGACCATGACCAATCGCACGATCCGTTTTTCCGATCGCGTGGGGCGGATCCAGCCGTCACCGACACTGCTGGTGCTGAATCGCGCGAGTGAGCTGATTGCGCAGGGAGTCGACGTGATCGACTTCGGACCGGGAGAGCCCGACTTCATCACTCCCGAGCCGATCCGCGAAGCGGCGAAACGCGCCATCGATGCCGGATACACCAAGTATACGAACTCGCTCGGATCGCCGGAGATCCGGCGCGCGGTCGCGGAGACGTACAACCGCCGCTATCACGTAGAGATCAAACCGGAGAACGTGATCGCCGGTTCGGGCGGCAAGCAGGAGCTGTTCAACCTGATGCTCGCGCTCGTCGGCGATGGCGACGAGGTGGTGATCCCGGCGCCGTACTGGGTCAGCTTTCCGGATCAGGTGCGGCTCGCAGGCGGTACACCGGTATTCGCCGAGCTCACGGCCGCCGAGCGATTCCGTCCGACCGTGGCTGCGATCGAGAAGGTTCTGACGCCGAAGAGCTGCGGAGTGATTCTCAATTCGCCTTCGAATCCGACCGGTGCCGCGATCGAAGAACGAGAGCTCGAGAAAATCGTCGAGCTGTGCCGGTCGCGCGGGCTCTTCCTGGTGTACGACGAGACGTACGAGCTGTTTCTCTACGACGATCAGCGGCACGTGTCGGCAGTGAAATGGTTTCACGATTTTCCGGAGACGGTGATCATCGTCAACTCGATGTCGAAAACCTATGCGATGACCGGATGGCGCCTCGGCTTTGCGGTCGCACATCCGCAGATCATCTCCGCACTCGGAAAGATCCAGAGTCATTCGACCTCGAATCCGGCCTCGATCTCCCAGGCCGCTGCGGTGGAAGCGCTGCGGTCGGGCGACGCCGAGGTGAAGAAGATGTACGACGCTTACGTCGAGCGGCGGAAGTGGCTCGTTCCCGCCCTCAACGAGATCGACGGCGTCGACTGTGCCTGGCCCGACGGTGCGTTCTACGTCTTTCCTCGCGTGGCGGACCTCTACGGACACAAAGGAATCGACGATTCGACTTCGCTCGCCCGGTACCTCCTCGACGAAGCCCGGGTCGCTGTGGTCCCTGGAGCCGCGTTCGGAAACGACGAGCACATTCGGATCAGCTACGCCACCTCTCTCGAGAACCTCCGCGAGGGCGTGCGCCGGATCCGGGAGGCAGTGGCAACCCTGCGTTGAGGCCTGCGTTCAGAGGCCGCCGGGAATCGGGCTCCGGAGCACAGGGTTCTGAGATTGTCTCTACTGGAAGGAGAGTAAGGTGAAGAAGAAGCTGACGATTGCAATGGTGACGGTGTCGATGCTGGCGGTCGGAACGATCGCGTGGATTGCAGACGCCGCCGATACGAGCAAGGACCCGGTGGTGGTCAAAGCAGGAAGCGTCGAGATCCGGCAGTCGGAATTCGAAGCCGCGCTGAAGACCCTCCCGGCCCAGTACCAGGCCTACGCAATGGGCCCGGGCAAGAAAGCATTCGCGGAAGACTACCTCCGCATGCGGCTTCTTGCCGCCGAGGCGGAGAAGAGCGGCCTCGATAAGAGTGAAGAGGTCCAGACCCAGCTGCAGATGATGCGTGCGAACGCCCTGGCGAACGCCGAGCTTCAGAAGCTCACCGAGGACGTGAAGGTCACTCCCGAGGAGCTCCAGAAGGCTTACACGGCGAAGAAGGACACCCTCGAGAAGGTGCATGCGCGGCACATCCTGATCGCGTTCAAGGGAAGCCCGGCGGCACCGCAGCAAGGGGCGCTCACGGAAGAGCGGGCAAAGGCGAAGGCTGAAGAGATCCGGAAACAGCTCGTCGCCGGCGCCGACTTCGCCGAGCTCGCGAAGAAGGAGTCGGACGACAAGGGAAGCGGCGCCCGCGGCGGTGACGTGGGCGAATTCTCCCGAGGCCAGATGGTGCCGGAGTTCGAGAAAGCCGCATTCGAGACCAAGGTGGGCGAGATCAGCCCGGTGACCCGGACCCAGTACGGCTACCACATCATCAAGGTCGAGTCGCATTCCGTGCCGACTCTCGATCAGGTGAAAGAGCAGCTCGAAGAGGACATCCGGAAGGAAGCGGTCGACAAGAAAGTCTCGTCCCTCCAGGACCAGGCGAAGCCGACCTTCGACAACGGGTACTTCGGAACGACTCCCGTTCCGACCCCGCATCCTCCGACTCCTCCGCCCGCCCAGTAAGCGGACGGAAACGATGCAGAAGATCCGGCCGGTTCCTTTCGGGGAACCGGCCTTTTTATCGAGGATCTGCGAGGCATCGAGGATCGAGGATCTGGAAGGGAGATCTGCGATTGCAGGGCGGGGATCGCAGGCCGTGGATCCGAAAGGAACGCCCACAGAGTTCCCTTCGAATTCGGATGGTGGATCTGAGACGGGTGAGGGTGGAGGATCAGCGTTCGACTTCGGCGCCGACGGTAGCCTGAGTCACCGGCTCGTTGAAGACGATCACCGTCTCGGTGATCGGAAAGAGAACCGTGTGGACGCGGCCGCGTACTTCGAGCTGGACTTCGTAGTAGCCGTTCGCACCGACCGCAATCAACGTACCGGGGCTTCCCTTGATCTCGAGGATCTGGTTGAACACCGAGACTCGCGACGGTATCTCCATGAGCGCTAACCTTAAGGTGAGCGTCAGTCGGAGTCAAGAGACATCGAGGATCCGGGATCGAAGTTCTAGCCCGCATTTCTCACACCGTCTCGTCGCGAGGAGGCGGAGAGTGGCTTGGATGCAACGCAGCAGACACACCGCTATCCGTCTCCGCAGCAGAGATGGTGTGAGAAATGCGGGCTAGGAGTCTGCGCGGTAGGAACGTCCGTAGCGAGAAAGCGGAGCAGCGAGGCCAAATTCGTTCGGATTTGAGGTGCGTAGCGGCGGCTACTCGCCGAAAATCCGGGCGGATTTGGACCATTGATCCGCTTTCGCAGTAGGACAGTTTCTACCGCGCAGACTCCTAGCCCGGATTTCTCACAGTAGGGAGAAAAAGACCGCCGTTCCGTGCTATTAAGTTGAGTGTGCACAACAACATCAACAGCACGGGAGGCGGCGGTATGAAGCAGACAGAGTGTAGCGGGAACGAGTTGCGATTCCAAGGGGTGGGAGGGCGTGAGATCGTCGCCAGGTTCGACGGTGGACAGCTCACTTCGGACGGGGGAGGGCTCCTGCTGCTCGAGACGGAAAGGCGGACGAGGATTCTGGAAAGGTTCGTCGGATGCTTTCGGGATTACCGAAAACGCACTTTGGTTCAGCACTCGCTCGAGTCGATGATCCGGCAGCGGGTGATGGGATTGGCTCTCGGATATGAAGATCTGAACGATCACGATTCTCTGCGTGAGGATCCGCTGATCGGGACCTTATCGGGCAAATCGGATCCCAGGCAGCCGCTGGCGGGCAAGAGTACGCTGAACCGGTTGGAGTTGACCCCGGATGGTCACGGGGAGGATCGATACAAGCGGATCGTCTATGACGGAAACGCGATTGATAAATTCTTCGTCGACGTGTTCTTAAAATCCAGGTCGACTCCTCCGGATCAGATCGTGATTGATCTGGACACGACCGAGGACAGAATCCATGGGAATCAGGAGGGGCGATTTTTCCACGGCCACTACGGGTCGTACTGCTATCTGCCACTCTACGTGTTCTGTGGACAGGATCTGCTCTGCGCACGTCTGCGAGAGGCGAGCGTCGGACCTGCCGAGGGAACGGTCGAGGAACTCAGGCGGATCATTGGGCAGATCCGTGAGAGCTGGCCGGATGTGAAGATCGTGATTCGTGCTGATTCGGGATTCTGCTGCGACGAGATCCTGAGCTGGTGCGAGTCCGAAGGGATCGATTACGCGATCGGTCTGCCCAAGAACCGGCGCCTCGAGGCGATGATCGAGGCGGAGATGGCTCTGGTACGAGCCGAGTCGCAACATCTCTCCGAGGCGTGCCGCACCTACAAGGATCTGAACTACCGGACTCGCAAGAGCTGGAGCCGGTCCCGTCGTGTGGTGGCGAAAGCCGAGTACCTGGTGGACAAAGCCAACGGCAGGTTCGTCGTAACGTCGCTCCCGGTGGAGGCGATGGCGGTGAAGCCGCTGTACGAAGAGCTCTACTGTGAGCGCGGAGAGATGGAGAACCGAATCAAGGAACAGAAATGTTTTCTGTTTTCGGATCGGACCTCGGCGGCAACGATGAGAGCAAATCAGTTGCGGCTCTGGTTTTCTTCGGCGGCCTATCTGCTGATGAATGCGTTGCGGCGGCTGGGACTGAAAGGAACCGAGCTGGCCACCGCTCAGTGCAACACAATTCGGCTGAAGCTGTTCAAGATCGGAGCACGGATCCGCGTGACCACGCGCAAGATATGGATCTCACTCTCGAGTGGGTATCCGATGACGAAGCTGTTCGCGCTGGTCTGCAGCAACTTAGCTCTTGCCTCTCCCTGAAGGCGGATCGTTCCTCAACTCATCTTCCCGCAACCACGTCTGTTCAACTCTGAACCAGAGGAAACGTGTGTCTGAGCGTTGGCTGCACGATACTGCCCGAACCTCCGCCGCCCTCCGGAACCAGCGCCCAGTCAAATAACTTCAGCCTTGTTCGACTCCAACTCTCCCCATTCCGGCAAAATCTACGCTGAACGCCCCCTTCAGCTCCGGTTGAACTCCCCCAAAAGAGTCTTGTGAGAAATGCGGGCTAGGGTCGCGAAGAGGTCAGCGCCAGCCGGCCTCTCTCAGATCCTCCAACGTTCTCAGTCCGTCTCGGGTCTCTTTCCGAACAGCCACGCGATGAGAACTCCCAGCAGGTAGAGGAGGATCATCGGGACCGCGAGAGCCGATTGGGTGACCATGTCGGGAGTCGGGGTGATCACGGCGGCGATGATGAAGATCACGACCACCGCGTACTTGAACTTCTGCATCAGGAACGCCGGAGTGACGATCCCGAGCCGCGCGAGGAAGAAAATCAGGATCGGCGTCTCGAAGATCAGCCCCATCCCCAGGATCATCTTGTTCGCGAAGCCGAAGTAGTCGTCGACGGTGATGACCTGCTGGAAATCCCTTCCCATGTCGACGAAAAACTTGCACGCCATCGGGAAGACCAGCCGATAGGAAAAGTAGCCGCCGGCGAGGAAGAAAAGGCTCGCGAAAAGGATGAACGGCAGCGCGTAGCGGCGCTCCCGACGGTACAGTCCGGGCGCGATGAAGAGCCAGAGCTGGGTCAGGATGAACGGAGATGCGAGAAAGACCGCGGCGAAGAACGCCACCTTCATGTAGAGGAAGAAGGGGGCGGTCATCCGGGTGTACGCGAGTCGTTCTCCCGGTTTGAGATACTGCAGGAGCGGGAGCTCGATGATATGGAAAATCTGCGGTGCGAAGTTCCAGCAGACCAGGAAGGCCACGGCGAGCGCGGCGAACGAGTAGATCAGCCTCTTCCGGAGCTCGTCGAGATGCTCCAGAAATCCCATCTTCGGAAGCTCGGCATCGGGATCGGCCCCGAGATCGAGATTTCCAGGACTTCCGTCGACGGAGCTCATAAGGAGGTGGTCTCCGAGCCGGTGCTCTTCGAAACGGCCGCCGTCTCCCCAGCGGGGGGCGGGGTATCCGGTTTCGGAGCGGGCTGCGGCGGGGGATCCGGGTTGAACGACCTCTCGACCTCGCGTTTGGTCTCGTCGAGGCGGACCTCTTCCTCCAGCGTGCTTTTCAGTTCGTTGGTGGCGCGCCGGAACTCGCCGAGCGCCTTTCCGATCGACCGCCCGATGTCGGGAAGCCGTCGCGGCCCGAAGACGATCAGGGCGACTAGGAAAATCATGATCAATTCCGGAAAACCAATAGAGCCGAACATAGGGGCCTTTCCTCCGGCTGGCTGCCGGTCATTGGGAACATGGTGCCGGGCGCGAATACTCCATCAGGATATGACGTTTAGGACATCGTCATGAAGAATGCAAACAGCAGACGTACTCGGTCGTGGCGGTACGCCATCACGGTCGTCGCGGCCTTCGTCGCCGCGACCGTGATCGGTGGAATGTACGGCGAAAAGCTCCTCGGATCCCCCGTGGAAAACGATTTTCAGAAGCGGCTGAAGGAGTATTCGGAAGTCCTGACCGCCGCCTCCTACTGGGCACCCGAAGAAGTCGGAAACGACAAGCTCGTTTACGCTTCGATCGAAGGGATGCTCCGGACTCTCGATCCCCATTCGTCCTTCCTCCCGCCGCGCGATTACGCGGAGATGCAGGACCGGCAGAAGGGAACTTTCTACGGTCTCGGCATTCTGGTGACCAAGCGGAACGACCAGGTCACGGTCATCACCCCCCTCGAGGGAACTCCCGCCGCCAGGCTCGGTATCCGTGCCGGCGACATCATCTCCGAGGTCGAAGGGACCGCCACCAGCGATCTGACGCTCGACCAGGTGGTCCGCACGCTCAAGGGACCGAAGGGAACCACCGTCCACATCAAGATCCTCCGGGTCGGCATCAAGGAGCCGATCCCGTTGACCATCGTGCGTGCGGCGATCCCCACCAATTCCATCTCCAACACTCTGATGGTCCGGCCGGGCATCGGCTACATCCGGATCAAGGACTTCACCTACACCACCGTCCGTGAGCTCGACGACGCGATCGACAAGCTCCAGGCGCAGGGGATGACGAAACTGATCCTCGACCTCCGCCGCAATCCCGGCGGCCTGCTCGACGCGGCGGTCGGCGTCACCGATCACTTCATCGACAAGGGCGAGATGATCGTCTACACCAAGGGCCGGACTCCCGACTCCTCGCAGGAATTCGTGGCTCCGGGCAAGCACCGCCAGCTGAACATCCCTCTGGTCATCCTGGTCAACCGCGAGAGCGCATCCGCTTCCGAGATCGTCACCGGGGCGATTCAGGATCACGATCGGGGCCTGGTGGTCGGTGAGACGAGTTGGGGCAAGGGTCTGGTGCAGAGCGTTTACACGCTCCAGTACGGTGCAGGTCTCGCCCTCACGACGTCCAAGTACTACACGCCGAGCGGCCGGAACATCCAGCGCGACTACAGCTCGTTCTACGACTACTACGTCGCAGAGGACGACGGGCCGAATGCGGTTCCGATGGACCAGAGGAAGGTCTACCACACCGACATCGGCCGCTCCGTCTACGGCGGCGGCGGAATCACTCCCGACGTGGTGGTCAAGCCGCGCGAGCATCCGCCGGTCATCCAGATTCTGGAAGTGCGCGGTGCGATCTTCGACTACGGCGTGAACTACTTCGCCAAACACCCGGACCTGACCAAGGACGTGACGGTGACCCCCGCCATGGTCGACGAGTTCGTGAAGTATGCCGTCTCCAAGGACCTCGCGCCCGCCAGCGACATTCGTGACGCGTTGAAGGATCCCGAGGAGGTCGAATACGTCAAACGTATGTTGAAGGCGGAGATCATCGCCGCAAAATATGGATTCGACGAGTCGTACCCGTACCGGCTGGAAGGAGACAATCAGGTGGCTCGGGCCATCGAGCTCTTCCCCGAGGCGGCGAAGCTCGAGGCGAAGGCCGCCGAAGTCCACCAGAAAGAGATGGCATCGCAGGAAGGCGCAAAGGGCGGTACCCGGAGCGGGGCCGTTACCCTTCCCAAAGTGGACTGAGCCCACGCGACCGCCGAGGTTCGAACCGAGCACCCGTCTCCTCTCGTTGACACGCGGGAGGGCGGGTGCTAAGTTTTCGCGCGCTTTTCGGTTACGAGGAGAACGACTGAGCCATGGCTACGAATCTCGGCAAGAAACACAGCTGCCACGCATGCCACGCGAAATTTTACGATCTGGGCAAACCGAATCCGGTCTGTCCCAAGTGCGGCGCCGACCAGCGCGACCCCGATGACACCGGCACCTCGTCACGTGCCCGGAGCAAGGCGGTTGCTCAGCCGGTCGAAGAACCCGATCTCGAGAGTGACGACAGTGACACGCCCGATGACACCTTCGATGATTCCGAGGAAGAAGACCTCGGCGAACCGGAAGCGTCGGACGATGCTGATGATGACGACGACGAAGAAGAATATTGAGGTGATGTGCTCATGAAAAAGTGGGGCGTGCTCCTGGGATGTCTCGGTGCGATCCTGGTGGTCGTACTCGGGTTCGTGGTTTGGGGAGTCGGCGTATACAACCGCCTGGTGCAGCTCGACGAAGCCGTCACTTCGCAGTGGGCGCAGGTGGAGAATGTCTATCAGCGCCGCTTCGATCTGATCCCGAACCTCGTTCGCACCGTTCAGGGTGCGGCCAACTTCGAGAAAACCACTCTGCAGAACGTGATCGAAGCGCGATCCCGCGTCGGTCAGGTCACGACCGGAGGAGGAGCCCCCGTGGGCGCTCCGAATCCCACCACCAACCCCCAGGCCTTCCAGCAGTTCGAGAACGCGCAGGCGGGCCTCGGGAACGCCCTCTCCCGCCTCCTGGTGGTGGTCGAGCGCTATCCCGAGCTGAAGGCGAACCAGAACTTCCTCGAGCTGCAGTCCCAGCTCGAAGGAACCGAGAACCGGATCACGGTCGAACGGCGGCGATACAACAACGTCGCCCAGACTTTCAACGCGACGATCCGCAGGTTCCCGGCGAATCTGATCGCCGGGATGACCGGCTTCCAGGCGAAGCAGTACTTCAAAGCTCAGGCCGGCGCGGAACAGGCTCCGACCGTGAATTTCGATTTCGGCAAGTAGATCTTCGCACCTCTTGAATCACCACGCCGGGGCCTCGCGCTCCGGCGTTTTCATTTTCGGGCGAACGCAATTTCCGGTCTGTTCCGGAAAACGGAGGCCGGGATCTCGCTGGCTCTTCACGATCGGCTCCGAATGCGAAACAATAGGTCTCGATGAAGCGCGCGTGTCTGACCATTCTTCTCATCGTTCTCTCGACGACTCTGTTGCTGCCGGCCCAGCTCCGGGCACTCGATATCCCCGACAAGCCGACCGCGTGGGTCACGGACACGGCCGGGGTTCTCGACGCCGCGTCGCAACAGCAGATGAACGAAAAGCTGGAGGCCTTCTACAAGAGGACCGGCTCCCAGTTTCTCGTGTTCATCTTTCCTTCGCTGGAGGGGGAAGCCCTCGAAGACTTCACTATCCGGGTGGCCGAGAAGTGGAAAGTGCGGAAGGATCGCGCTCTGATCCTCTTCGTCTTCGTTCAGGACAAAAAGATCAGGATCGAAGTCGGATACGGCCTCGAGGGAAGCGTCACCGACGCGATCTCGTCGCGAGTCATCCGGAACACCATCGCGCCCGAATTCCGCAACGGCAACTACGCGGGAGGGATCAGCAAGGGCCTCGACCAGCTGATGGCGGTGGTCGAGAAGGGAGAGACCGCGATCCCTGCCGAGCCGGTGAAAGGCACCGGACGCGGTGGGCTCGGCGACATTCTACCGCTGCTTTTCATAGCCCTGGTCTTTCTGATCGTGATCGGACCGATGCTCGCCCGTGGAGGGTGCGCAGGCTGCGGCTGTTTGCCGTTCCTTCCCTTCATAGGGGGCGGAACGACCCTGGGAGGCGGCTGGGGCGGCGGCGGATTCGGCGGAGGTAGCGGTGGCGGCGGAGGAGGCTGGGGTGTCGGAGGCGGTTGGGGCGGCGGCGGTGGAGGCTCGTTCGGTGGTGGCGGCGCGAGCGGAGGCTGGTGATGAAGCAGAAGGATTTTCTCGCAACACTCGATCAGCAGAAAATCGTCGAAGCGATCGCAGATGCCGAGCGGCGCTGTTCGGGCGAAGTCCGCGTCCATGTGCAGCCACGCGTCCTCGGCGGGGACATTCGGACGGTCGCGGAGCGGACGTTCGAGCGGCTCGGAATGACGAAGACCGCTGCCCGCAACGGCGTGCTCCTCTTCATCGCCTCCGAGCAGCAGAAATTCGTGATTCTCGGCGACAGGGGAATCCACGACAAAGTCGGCGACGGGTACTGGGACGGCATTGCGGCTGCGCTCACGGAACGCTTCAAGAGTGGCGAATTCACCGCCGGGATCGTCGAGGCGATCGAAGCGATCGGAACGCAGCTCTGTACGTACTTCCCATGGGTCAAGGGCGACGTGAACGAGCTCCCGAACGAGATCAGCGTCGAGGACGAGCGTGACGATTGACCCGGGCCTTCCCGTCCCGGCAATTCTCTCGATCGGATCGAATCTCGGCGACCGGCGGATGAACCTCCGGCGGGCGGTTGCTCATCTCGGCGAGGTTTCGTCCCCCGTCCGGGTCAGCCGCATTTACGTCACGGAGCCCGTCGACTCGCCACCCGGTGCGGGTGATTTCTTCAATCTCGCAGTGCTCACGATGACGACCGGCTCTCCGTTTCGCTTTCTCGAAAGGCTGCTCGGGATCGAGGTTGCGCTCGGGAGGCGGCGGAGCGTTCGCAACGCTCCACGCGTAATCGATCTCGACCTGATCATGTTCGGCGCCGCGGTGGTCCGGAGCCGGGAGCTGACGCTCCCGCACCCACGCTTCCGCGAGCGTAACTTCGTCCTGGAGCCGATGCGCGAGCTCGTTCCGGAATGGTGTGATCCGGTCTCCGGCAAGAGAATCAAAGATCTCGAAGGAGCAGGCGAAGCGCGGCGTCTCGGTTCGCTCTACTGAACCGCAGTAACCGGACCGCCGTCACCGCTTCGATCCACGAAACGAGATCGCGAGCTCTCTCCCTCGTGGAACACCGCATCGGAGAGCTCGAATCAGAGTGGTCGTGCCATGTGGTCGAGAGGACCTCGGATTTTCCGAAATACCGAGGGTTCTACTCCTCGTAGAATCGGCGGCGACTCCCGAGGCCTGCTCGGAGGTGCGAAGCGGTGATCCGGCAGCGGGTGTCGTAGAATGTCGTGCAGCGAAGGAGGCGCCGAAGTGACGCCGCCCTGCATCGGATGAGACGTCCAACCCACAAAGTGGGTCGCGCGTCCGTGGGTCGCGCCTCCTGTGGATCCGCGTCTGTGGGTCGCGCGTCCCGCGCGATGGCGAGCGGCGTCCCGCCGCGAGCGATGGATGCCACGAGCCCGTCCTGCGGCATTTGCCGCACCCTCGTTCTCACCTCCCGGGCCGACACGACTCTCTCGAACGTCATTCCGACACCACGACGAGCCCCAAGAGCTCGCGGAGACCATTCAAGAGAACACTCCTCGCACCGGGCAGGCCGGCGCGGGACGCCCCTGCATCGGACGAGACGTCCAACCCACAAAGTGGGTCACGCGTCCGTGGGTCGCGCCTCCTGTGGATCCGCGTCTGTGGGTCGCGCGTCCCGCGCGATGGCGAGCGACGTCCCGCCGCGAGCGATGCCTGCCACGAACGCGTCCTGCGGCACTTGCCGCACCCTCGTTCTCACCTCCCGGGCCGACACGACTCTCTCGAACGTCATTCCGACACCACGACGAGCCCCAAGATCTCGCGGAGACCATTCAAGAGAACACTCCTCGCACCGGGCAGGCCGGCGCGGGACGCCCCTGCATCGGACGAGACGTCCAACCCACAAAGTGGGTCACGCGTCCGTGGGTCGCGCCTCCTGTGGATCCGCGTCTGTGGGTCGCGCGTCCCGCGCGATGGCGAGCGACGTCCCGCCGCGAGCGATGCCTGCCACGAACGCGTCCTGCGGCACTTGCCGCACCCTCGTTCTCACCTCCCGGGCCGACACGACTCTCTCGAACGTCATTCCGACACCACGACGAGCCCCAAGATCTCGCGGAGACCATTCAAGAGAACACTCCTCGCACCGGGCAGGCCGGCGCGGGACGCCGCCCTGCATCGGACGAGACGTCCAACCCACAAAGTGGGTCACGCGTCCGTGGGTCGCGCCTCCTGTGGATCCGCGTCTGTGGGTCGCGCGTCCCGCGCGATGGCGAGCGGCGTCCCGCTGCGAGCGATGGATGCCACGAGCCCGTCCTGCGGCATTTGCCGCACCCTCGTTCTCACCTCCCGCACCGAACCGACCATCCAGATCCCCGCTGCTCCGACCCAAGCTGATAAAATCGACTCGAATCACAAACTTCGCTCACCGCGACGAAATCCCCAGGAATCATCCGTTGAGGTCGATCTCGAATGAATGACGATGAACTGAAACGACATTTCGACGTCCTGGCCGAAGCCGCCGAGACAAGGTCGGACCGGATACTGGAAGCACTCTCGCTACTCGACGAGAAAGTCGATCGATATCAGACCGAGAACCGCCAAGAGTTCGCCGAGACAGGCTCGATGATCAAGTTATCGTACCCCCCCCTCGACCAACGCCTGACCACCCTGGAGTCTCGCGTCGGGCGAATCGAATCCGTTCTCTTTCCGGAAGGACGCCAGTAGTAACGCCCACCGCAACGAGACCGAAGGGGTCGCGGAAACCACATTCAACAGCATCTCGCACCGCGCAGGCTTGACAGCGCGGGCGCAAAACGGTCCTCTCGTACTGGCATGAGGGACAGGCGAACGGTTACCCCGGGCGAGTCAAAGAGATTCGTGCCGAGTGGCGGCACCGTTCTTCCGAGTACGAGTACGACACCTTCGGGCGGCTCGTGCGTGTGAAGCTTCCCGAGACGAAGGCCGCGGCAGGCCTGTCGGCTGAATACGACCACACCGCCGGGAATCGTCCGGCCATCAGATATCGCTATCAGGATCGCCCGGCACCCGCGGCCACCGAGCCTCTCGAGTCGCAACGCTACACGGACTTCGCGGAGCTCGCGGGAGACCTCGTCGGAATCAAGGATCCGCAGCAGGTCCATGACGGGGGACCTGAGCGTGTGACCTTCGCCTACGACCTGACCACTGGTCCCGACCGCGACCGGAATCTTTCCCAGTCTTGGGCTACCGGCGAAACCGCCACCTTCGGTCGCACCGAGAATACGGACGTTCTCGGGCAGCGGCGGGCGTATACGTACACGCCCCCGGGCAGCTTCGACGGTCGCGAGCACATCGAGTCGACGACGCTCCACGACGTACCGGTGATGACGCTCGCCTCGGCGGGTCTTCCCGACGCGATCACCGCGACGGAAACGCCAAATGTTCAGGACCTCACGACTAGCATTGGATACAACGATGAGGGACTCGAGAAAACGGTGACCATGCCGAACGGCACCGTCGTCACGAACAACTGGATTCCCGCTGGAGGGAACGCGCCCGGAATGGTTCTCTCGAAGACGAGTGAACAAGGCGCGAGCGGCGCCCTCCTCGAGACCGACTACGGCTACGACTCGGCGGATAACGCCCGAGCCAACGTCTTCAAGGTCGGCAAGCGGGACGATCCCTCGAAACCTTTCGTCTACCGGGACCAGCAGACGCCGAGCCGGAATCGTCAGACCATCACGAACGCTGACGAAGGCGTGCAGTCGAGCGCGAAGTTCAATGCAAACGGTCAAGTCTCAGACGCCTTCAGCAGCAGCGGCGCCGATGCGGCGATGAAGTCGCATATCGAGTACTACCCCGAATCGGTCTCGAACCCGATCGAGTCGGGTAGACCGAAGAAGATCTCTCGCGGCAACGATGACGTGGTCGACGAGGCCGCGTACTCCATGACCTCGGACGGGGTCGAGACGGAAGTCACAAGGAACGTGAACCGCGGCGTGGTCACGACGATCAAGAAGGACGCCGAGGGACGGATGATCGCCCGCACGGTGGTGACGCCGTCCGTCTCGAGCGGGGGGAGTACGACCCAACAGGTCACCAGCGAAGCGTTCGGCTACAACGCGGACGGCCGCCTCGCGTTCCAATCCCGCAGCCAGAGCGGTGTCGGGACGGTCGAGACCCGTTACACCTACGACGCGCTCGGACGCCCGTCGACGACCACGGTCAGTGGAGCACGGGTTCTTCTCGATCCGGTAACGGCCGGATCCGACGATGTCGTGAGCCTGACGACGATCACACAGTACGACGTCGCGAATCGAAGCATCACCGACGTCGATCCAGCGATCGCCGGCACCTCAGCTGCGGTTGCGCGGACCGTGACGAGGCTCGACGGGCTCGGTCGCACCATCGCGACCCGGAGAGTCTCGGCCGATGGATCCGAGAGCGTGGACGCGCGAGTTGCGTATGACATCAACGGAAAGGTGACCTATCAAACCGACGGCCACCGGGTAGCGACGCTGACCCGAAACGACGCCTTCGGCCGCCCAGTCGAAGACATCCTCGCTGACGGCACCCGTGATCACGTCTCCTACGACGCATGGGATGAGGTCGTCGAATCCCAGTCGTTCGAGCGCAAGAGCTCCGCGAATCTCGTCCTCATGGCGCACGGCCGGAGCTCGTACACGGCGAACGGGCGTCTCCGTCTCAGCGCCGACCGGATCGACGACACGGGTGCGGCGCGCGCGACTGCCTTCTCCTGGCAGGACGGCGATGCCGTTACCACGCAGCGCACCGGGACACTCCAGTTCACCGATGCCACCTTCGCCGACACCGCGCCGGTTCGCGCCCAGCAGATCACCTGTGATCTCGCGGGACGCGTGACCTCGAAGCTCAGCGGCGAGGCTGCAGGGCCGGATGCGCTGATCGCTCCCGCTGACACATTCGCGGAGACTCGCTTTGGAGATTTCCTCGGTGACCTCCCGACGTCTACCACCTCGATCGAGCCGCGAGCCGCCAGACAAACCGAGACGACGACCGGATACGACGGACTCGGACGGCCCATCTCGGTGACGGAGGGCGGCACCTACACGACCCTGGCTTCTTACGACGAGGCCGGAAACCAGCTGATGTCTCAGAATCCGGGTCAGCCCCCGTCGTTCATGAGCTACGACTCCCGGGGACTGATGTGGAACGAAACGCTGCCCGACGGGAAGAGTGTTCGCCGGGTCTATGACGAGAGGGGCACTCTTCGGCAGTACATCGACGAAGAGGGGCAGGTCACGTTCTTCGACACCGACGGACTCGGTCGGACCGTCAAGGTCCGATACCCGGATGGAACGAATGAAGAGACGCGGTACGAGAACGGGACGGGCTTGGTTCTCGCCCAGCGGGACCGCTCCGGCCAGTGGATCTGGTTCAAGTACGATCCCAGCGGCGGGCGGCTCCTCGAAGAGGACCTCGGCGGAAACGGAACCGATCCATCGTTCGATCCCGATCCGTTCGTCCGCTACGCGTATGACGACGGCGGGCGCCTGACCCGCATCGCCAGCGCCGACGCGGCGATCGAGTACGACCAGTACGACCTGCTCGGCCGGCCGCACGTGACGCGTACCATCCGATACACGAAGACCGGATGCATTCCAGCGGCGGTTGCCTGCGGGTCGGGCCTCACGGATGCGCCGCAGATCGCGGAGGTCTACACCCAGGGGCACGAGTGGTCCGTCTTCGATGGCGAGAGGTTGCGGTGGCGGATGCCTGCGGTCGGAGCCACGCTCCCGTCGTCCGAGCCCGGTGGGCCGTGGCACGGCTGGATCGCACAGACCTACGACGGCGCCGGCAACATCACCGCACAACAGACTGCCGCCGGAGCGACGGCGACACCGGATTCGCGGCTCCTCACGTCCAGCATCGCTCGCGGCAGCGGGCGGCTCGCCGAGAGGAAGCGTTCCGTCGGTGATGGTAGCGCCTCGTTGACCGCGCGACTCGGCTACGCCGACCTTCCGCAGCCCGACGGGACCGCCGTCGTGCCCGTTGCCTCGGTCGCCCCCGGTCGGCCCGTGGGAAACCTGGGACGGATGGAGATCGTCTCGGAAACGTCTCGCATCGCCGGGACGGAGATCACACTCGGGCCGAAGCAGCTCATCGAGTCGGCGCGCGATCTCGGAATGACCAATCGAACTTCGAACTGGGATTACGACGCGCGAGACCGGCTCGAGACGAGCACTCTCCTCAGACGGAATGATGCATCGTCTGAAGAGCCGCGGAGTCGCGACACGATTAGTGACGCCGACGCAAGAATCGAGCGAAAGATCGAACCGTCTCGTCTCGGGTCGACGGACTTCGACCTCCTCGGCGCAACTGCGAATCAGACGACGCCTCTCTCCTGGTACGCGGACGTGATCAATGCTGCCCACCAGATCGAGCATCGGAAGTACTCGAACGACGGCGTCGATCAAGGCGAAGAGAGCTTCAGCTGGCAGGGAGGGCGGCGTGCGGGTAGCGGCGCGTGGACTCTCGGCTACGACGTCCGCGGTCGGCTCGTCTCGAAGGAGAACGACGCCGCAGGACGTCGGATCGTGTACGACTACGATCCGAACGATCGTGTCGTCGGGCGGACCGCCTGGCAGAAAGAGGCGGACGGGAGCTGGACGCTCGAGACGAGGACGACGGTTCTTGCTCGGGACGGGTTGCCTGCCGAGACGACATTCGTCTGGGATCCGATCTCCGACACGCTCATTGCGATGTACGACTCCGCAATCGTGAGAGGCGCCATTGCGGCCGGGAACCCGGAGCCTGACGCCGGACTGCTTCGCCAGATCCTCCACGGCGATCAGGGCTATGACGACCCGGTGGAGGTCCTGGTCGCACCGGCGGCCGGTGAGGCACCCTCGCGGTACTTGCCCATTGTCGATGAGGCCGGGGCCGGATCCCTCCAGGCGGTGACGGACGGTGAAGGGAATCTCGTCGAGCGAGTCCTCTACGCAGATGCCTACGGCGACGCGCCGCGGTACATCCAGGGAGCGGTCGCCGATCGGATCGACGTGAGCGTCTCGGGCGGGATCCACACGATCACGATCAGCTTCACCGAGCCGGTCGACCCCTCGACGGTGGCGAACGGCGTGAAGCTCACGGCGCTGGCTGCCGATCAGTCCGCGACTCGTGAAACCACCGTTGCCCCTGTCGCAGGAGATCACACGATCTTCTGGACGCTCGACGGCGGATCCTGGGACACGCTGACGGCCGGCGCTGCGTCGCTCGAGATCGCAGTCGCCGACTCTCTCCGATTCGCGGGGTGGGGGGATGCACCTCTCCAGACCGTGGCGGATTGGGAGACGAAGCTCGGCCGCGCCGAGGCGAGGCCTGGATACCCGCTGGTGAAGAAAGTCTCGCTCTCGGTTCTCGGGTCGACCGGCAAGCTCTACGACGTACCGGATCTCTATCTCGTCGGGCGCCAGCAGTCCAAGTCGAACCTCCTCTTCGATTTTCACGTCCTCCCGTTCCGCGAGCCCGCGGACGGGACGATCTTCGTCCGCGCGAGATGGTATGACCCGGGGACGGGAAGCTTCGTTTCGCCCGACCCGCTGGGCTACAAAGATTCGTCCGACCTCTATGCCTACGCAGGGAACGACCCGGTAAATATGTCGGATCCGTCGGGGAACAGCGCAACGGTTCTGGGCGGGCTCGTGGGAACCGCATTCGGCGCGGGATGGGCTGCCGGCTCAGCGATCAACGATTGCCTGATCCACGATCAATGTAAGGGCGCCGGGCACTACTTCGGCCAGGCGGTCCAATTCGGGATCATCGGTGCGGAGGTCGGTGCGTCGTTCGATACGGGCGGAGTGGCGAGTGCGGCGCTCGGCGGAGCAGCATTCGAGAGCCTCGGGGCCGCGTTCAAAGGTGACTGGGGGGCATTCGGTGTGGCCCAAGTCAAGGGCGGAGCCATGGGCGCACTCTTCGGCGCGGTCTTCGAGGTCGGGATGCCCGTGCTGAAGGCGATTCCAGGTGTCTCCGGAACCCTCGAACGGGTCGCGAATAGCAGGCTTGTCCAATCGGCCGGGGAATTGATCGGCGAAGGAGCGGAAAGGGTCGGTCTCCCTAAATTCATGTCGAACATGGCCGAGCTCTCCGAGCGGACGACCTTCCGGTCCGCCACCGAAGGCCTCGCTCGCCGAGAGGCCGCCCAGTTGGAGCGGCACGCGGCCACGGAGACGATGGAATCGGTCGAAGCACGGAGCGGATGGAAATCGATGGAGCCCTGTCCGATCGGGTCGTGCCTCATCGGCAACACGGATATCGCGACCCCCGGCGGTTTCAAGCCGATCGAGGAACTTCACGTCGGCGATCGCGTAGCGACCACGGGCCTCGACCCCGATCTACCAGACGGCTCGACCGCGGTCGATGCCGCCGAGTGGTATGTCGTGAAGATGGAAATGCCGAACCCGGCTGACCCGAACGACGCTTATGAGATCGAAATGTTGCGACCGGTCGGGTGGATCGTGGCCCACGAGGCATACCCGGGCCGCACGATCGAGCTCGCAACCGAACGGAAGGCTCGCGACGCCGCCGATGTGATCAGCGTGGAAGCGGTACCACCGATCGCGCCCGGTTCAGGCCGCGTTGTCCTCGCGACGTACGCCCATCAGGACGAGATCCTTTCGATCCGGTTCGCCGGAATGGACGAAGCGATGTGGTCCTCGCCATGGCACCGTCTGTTCTCCATCGATCGGCATGACTGGATCACGGCCCGGGATCTCACCGTCGGCGAACGCGTTCGTACGAAGACGGGTGAGGCGACGATCGCTTGGATCGGGCGAGAATTTGGCGCGGCGCGCGTGTTTGACATCGAAGTGGAAGGAGACCATGCGTACTTTCTCACTTCGCAATGGTTACTTTCCCATAACTGTGGAATGCCCCCGCGTCGGGGCGTAGTATGGGTTAGCGAAAGGACAACGGCAGGAGACACTGCGTTGGAATACCAGGCGGGCGCGTTCGGTGCAAGATCTTCTGTCCTAACCCGACAGAATGAAGTTCCCGCCTTGCTTTTCGACAATCCAAACGCGGTGGGGAAGCCTCTTGTACGTTTCGACGGGCTCGAGGGAAACACTTTGATCGACAGAAAGTTGTCGGTTACCACCAAGAGCAAGCAGCTGAAGGACCTTCGCCGTGTTGGGATAGCGCTACGACAGAATCCCGGTTACAGATTACGAATTGAGGTGCCGACTGAAGGCGCGGCTCGCCAGGCCAGGCGAGCACTGCGACTAGTCGGATTAAGAGGAGTCGCCATAAGGGTGGTGCCGAGATGAAGTACTCTCTCTTTCTTAAATCGAGGCCAGATGAGCGTGAATCGGTCAGGGACAAGCATGCAAAACTGGTCAAGGAATCGGAATCGGCACCATCGGAGTGGCGAATATCGCCTGATGCGAGTTCAAAGCTGCCGCCATTCCGAGATAGCCTCCTGACCACGATGGATTTAAGGCCATACTTGGAAGGGCCGTACAAAGGGAGGGTCGGATATGTATTCAGAGAAGGGCTCTCCGATACAGGTGCTGACGACGACTTTCTAAACCTCGAATTCGACTCGGAAAAAGTAGATTTCAATGAAATTGTGAAGAGAGTGCTTCCGATATACATCGAAGCATTTCGGGCATACCGAGCTCAAATCGGTCCGGACGAGCTGATAGACGTCGATTTCGACGACGACGACGTCGATGAACGCCATGATATATATCGTCTTCACGTTGTGAATTACTTCGATGCAGAGTTGATTCGGCGCGCATTTCAGTACCCGATTGAGGAGATCGTCGATAGACTATCACGCGCGAAAGTAGAAGTTATTATTATAAAGAAGGGCTTGCTGATAGCACTGGCCCGGCATGCTATGCGAGTCGACGAGCTGTTAGATGCGAACGTGAGAATTCGAAGGTTTCTTGGAGAGTGGCAACGGTGACAACGGAGTCGGATGAAATGCGGTGGGAAGAATAGGGTCACAGCTTCGTTCTTCGGCCAAGTCGGTCGGACGAGGGCTGAATCGCGTGGTGAGCGAGGCTTGAAATCGGGCTCGACCTGCTGTCGCGGCGCAAAACTGTGGGGGTCAAAAACGATTATCACCAGCAGTTTTGGAGCCCTCGTTGCGGCATGGGCGATCTCGAAGACGAGAGCGAGCAGTTGGTGGTGCGAAGCGGACCGGGCGAGCGTGAAGACGGTGTCGTCGCCTCGGGCAACGGGGCGTGACCGATCGTTTGAGCGCGGGTGTGCCGTCCTGATTGTAGCCCGGCGGCGCGCAGATGCTCTTTGAAAATCGTGTTCGATTCGGGCGCTACGCAGCGCGGTCGCGCGCCTCGAGACGGTACTCGTGATGAAGACCGCCGAGGTGCGGGATGGCGGCGAGAGCCGCGCCGGCTGGGATGCGATGACGAGAGGTCGCGACGAGTCGCGGACCCGGCGGCGGATCGGGGACACGGCCGGCGAGGCCCATGTGAGGACGGGAGCGGTTGTAGTAGGCGCGGTAGCGGGTGAGGAGGCGGCTCAAGTGATGGACGCCGAGGGGCCAGATCCGGTCGAGAAGCTCGCGACGGAGAGTGCCGATCATCCGCTCGGCGAACGCGTTCGCCTGCGGAGAGCCCGGAGGGATGCGGAGCGCTTCGATGCCGAACGAGGCGAGAGTCGCATCGACACCGTCCCGGAGCGGGTCGTTGTCGCGGACGAGGAAGCGGTATCGATGATCGCACGGAACCGCCTGCCGGAGTTTCTGGTCGATCCATTCGCGCGTCGGGTGTTCGGTCGCTTCGAGACACACCAGCCGTCGCGATCCGACTTCGAGAAGCACGAGTATGAAGACCTCGCGCAGCTTGCCCGAAAGCGAGGGAACGTAGTCGACGGCGAAGTCCATCGCGAGGGTGACGTCCGCATGGTTGCGGATGAACGTGGACCATCGCTGATCGCGACGCGGGCGCGGGCCACGTACCTCGCGAATATAGCGGCGGACCGTGTTCCGTGAGACGGAGACCCCGAGCTTCGCGATCTCCCGGAGGATCCGCCCCGCTCCCCAGAGCCGGTTCTCGTGCGCCATCTGCCGCACGAGCTCGCAGGTCTCTTCGGAGAGCCTGCGCAGCGCAGATGCGCTGACGCCGCCGCATCAGAATCGCGACCCACTCGCGCCGCCATCGCATGACCGTGCGCGGGGTGAACGCGATCGAGAGATCCCTCCAACGCGGTACGAGCCGCGAGAGGATCGCGAACACGATCTTCTCGCTGCGCGTCGCGCGCCGCGCGCTCCTGTTCGTCTTCCGGTACAGCCGCAGCTGCCGCTCGAGCCAGAGCGCGTCGAGCGTATTCGCTTGAACGAGCGTAAGGCTCAGAAAGACGATGACGAGCAACTCGCCGAGAGCGGAGAGGAGAAGAAGAGAGCGGAGCAAGAGTTGACCTCGTGAGGGGCGCGGCACTTGGTGGGCGTGCGCGCCTGGCGAAGGATCATATCAATGCGAAGATCCGTCTGGAACGGCGTCTAAGGGGACGGAGTCGAATACCCGTCGACGTGACGCGGTAATGCGATGAATTCGATCAAGAGCGCGACTCTCGATGAGTCGAGCGGGAAGTGATTTCAACGAGAGTCTCGCCATTCTCGATCATCCGGAGTGCTTCCGGCAGGGCCTTCTCGAGGAGGTGCCGGAGAGAGGCGTTCGATGTGTTACCCGAGGTGATCCAGATCACCCGGGGCGGTGCACCACGGCTCTCGAGAAGGCGAGGGAAGTCGGCATCTTTCGTGATCACCACCGCATCGGCCGTACGTGCGGCGTCGAAAATCTCGCGATCGGATGCATCGCGCAGACCGAGTCGTTTGATCGAAAGAGCCTCGACATCGAAGGTGGCGGTGATCCACGGCGCGAGCTGGGGAGAGAGTTGTGCGTCAACCCAGAGGATCATGCTGCGATCACAGGATGGTCGATACGGTGACTCGCGTACCGCAGGCTCGCCTGAATGTCCTCGATCTCGAGGTCCGGCATTTCGATCAGGATTTCGTCGGTGGTCAACCCCGATGCAAGGAGATCGAGGACGTCGGAGACGCGGATGCGCATACCGCGAATGCAGGGACGACCTCCACACTGTTCCGGATCGATCGTGATTCGGGGTTCGAATTCAACCATTGACCGTTCTCCTTCGACTCGAAGCGCGCCAGATTCTGCGAGAACAGAGTATAGCTGCCGCAGAGTCTTCGATCCAAACCGGATGCCCATCGGCTGGCGACCGAGAAGCCCACCTCCGCGAACGGGGAGATCCGGCGGATCCTGTACGACTACGACGGCAACGACCGCCTCGTCGGCCGGCGCGCGGAGATGGCCGAGGTTACCGATCCCGCGGCGGACCTCGCGACGCTCAGCTGGGATCTCGAGTCGCGCGCCGACGTCCTCGCGAGCGACGGGCTGCCGGCGGACGTCACGCTCGTGTGGGATCCGCTGTCCGATACGCTCGTCTCGATCTTCAAGGCGGGGGCGAGCCGGAACGCATCGATGGATGCGAACGGCGGGCTCCTCGCGCAGATCGTCCACGGCGGGCTCTCGTACGACGATCCGATCGAGACCACCCGCGTTTCCACGCGCCCGGGCACGACTGGCAGCGAGATCGACCGCTTCTATCCGGTCTACGACGAGGCGGGGACGGGGAACCTCGACGCGGTGCTGAACGCGAGCGGCGAGATCGTCGCGCGCAACGTGCCGAACGATCCGTTCGGCGCGCACGAGCTCGATTTGAGCGGCGCCGCGGTCGACCGGATCGCAATCAGCGCCGAAAAGGACCACGACGGCAACCTCACTACGGTGGACGTCACGGTGCGGACCACCGAGGCGCTGAACGCGGCGACGGTGGCGACGGGAGTGCGGCTGGCGGAGGTCGACGCCGCGGGAGCGGTGGTAAGATCGTCGGGCGTAGTCCCGCAGCTCATTGACAACGATCCGTACACGGCACGCTTCACGCTGACGGCGCCGCAGTGGACCGCACTGACTGACGCGTCTCCGGTGGGGACGCTCACGCCGGCGGCGCTGTCGGTGGCGGTGACGAAGGAGCTCCGGGCCGCGGCGTGGGGAGCCGACGTCCCGCTCCTCCCGGCGCCCGACTGGGCGACGGCAACGCAACCGGTGACGAGCTCCGGGGAGCTCCCGGTGGAGCTGCGCGAATCGCTCTCGAGTCTCTCGAGCTGGCTCGCCTCGATCCCGGCGGACGGGAGCGCGACGAAGAAGCTCTACGAGGTCGACTCGCTCGCCCTCCTCGCCTCGGCGGCGCCCATAGCCGGTGGCGGCGAGAGCCCCATGGGCGCGATGCTCACGGCGCGCTTCCAGGCGCAGCCCTTCACCGAACCCCTCACCCGCCACAACTATGTCCGCGCGAGATGGTACGACCCGGAGACGGGGACGTGGCTCTCGCCGGATCCCATGGGGTATCGGGATAGCTCGAACCTGTATGCGTTCGCAGGCGGGGATCCGGTCAATGGGAGGGATCCGAGGGGGCTCGGATCGTACTGGATTGAGCGGTCTCAGGAAATCGTCACCGAACTTTGCGCGAAGCATTATGCTGAGTGGGATGGTCGCAGGATCGATCTCCTTCACGAGCTGAAAACTCTTCTCGAAAACAAGCCGGAAACCGATCCAAATGCGCCGAAGAGGCCGGGGTTGTTCGCGCGCGGATTTCACGCGCTGTTCGGTACCGATTGGGGGAATGAAGGGCAGAAGAGATACTCCGAGGCGCTGGATCGAAAATACCGTAGCGGGTATCAGTTATCCGACGATCCGGATATTGCGGAGGCTCAAGGCGTGGCGACCCGCGATCGTGATCCGGGTCGAGCGCTCCAGGACGCGACATACCGAGACGTGGGTGGCGTAGGTGTTAACGCTGCGGGAAAAATTGCTCAGGGCGAGGTCCAGTCCGGTGCGGTAAGAGTAGGGGCCGGAATATTCGGCGTAATTGCCCGAACAGCGGAGGAGGAACAGTTTCTTCGAAACGCCGCCGCGACATTTGGCGATTCATCGGTCTTCTCGAAGGCGAAGCGATTTGAAGGAGAGATGATAATTCAGCGTTCCGACATAGCTTGGAGTGTGGAGAACGTACGTCTGATGGCGGGAGGGAATGCCCCATTCGCGAAAAATGCGGCTGGCGAATGGGAGCGCATTAATCTCCATCACGTAGGGCGCCAGGAAGCCAAGTTAATTGAACTACTGAAGTCTGAGAACCGATATAACCCCGCGACCGGAGGGCCATTGCATATCCCTGGCCCCGGTGGGCCCCGGAGGAGCCGTAACTTTAATGTTGGCTACTGGAACGACCGGCTCCGAGATGCAATCGATGCAGGCGAGATTCCCCAAGATGTCCTACGTGCAGCGGGTGTTCGATAGAGGATTGCATGAAGGATATGGAAAGTGCGTTCGCGGAATGCGATGTAGCGGGCCCGGCGACCGAGGCGATGGTTAGCGACGCGGAGCACACCTTAGGAGTCACATTTCCTCCGACCTACAGGGCGTTTCTCCGAAGATATGGCGCAGTTCAAGGACGGGGCTTCTGGATTGCTGGATTAGCCTCAAGATCGGAATCAAACCAGCCATACTGGTCTGATCTCGTTACCGATACCCTTTCCGCTCGGGCGTCAGGGAACGGGCTGATTCCGCCAAGCTACGTCGCAATTGCCGACGATGGAGGCGATTATACGTTCTTTCTTGACACGTCTGTGGTTGATTCCCGCGGCGAGTGTCCCATCATAGCTATGGGGCCGGGTGTAGATGCGCTCGTCATCGCGCCGGATTTTGCTGAATTTGCCGTGAAGCTCGCGAAAGATGAGATCGTCTTCTGACATTGTCTTCCTCAGGGACCTACCCTGCTGTGAGGTCGTTGGGTGTGGGGGTCAAAAACGATTGTTGTGGCGGTCAAAAACGATTGTCACGTCGGATTAGGAGTGTCGAAGTGGCGAGAGAGGCGTGCGAGAGGGAGCTCCGCCGACTCGGTCGATCGTCTTTCAAGGCGAGGCCGGATCGAATTGTCGCCATTCGAGGCTGTGATCCGCTGAGGATCTGACGTGGAGGTAGCGCTTTCGCTCTCGGCCTGGTCGGCCGCGGCGGATGATCTTTGAAAAGCAGTTCGGTCTGACGCTACGCTGCGCGATCGCGCATCTCGAGCCGGTACTCGTGATGGAGCCCGCCGAGGTGCGGGATGGCGACGACGGCGGCGCCGTTCGGGAGTCGGTGTCGGCCGGAGGCGATGAGCCGGGGTTCGGACGGCGGCTCGGGAACTTTCCCTCCGAGGCCCATGTGAGGGCGCGAGCGGTTGTAGTAGGCGCGGTAGTGGGCGAGAAGGCGATTGAGGTGGCGGACGCCGAGGGGCCAGATCCAGTCGAGAAGCTCGCGACGGAGAGTGCCGATCATCCGCTCGGCGAACGCGTTCGCCTGCGGAGAGCCCGGAGGGATGCGGAGCGCTTCGATGCCGAACGAGGCGAGAGTCGCGTCGACACCGCCCCAGAGCGGGTCGTTGTCGCGGACGAGGAAGCGGTGCCGATGATCGCACGGGATCGCTTCGCGCAGCTTCTGATTGATCCAGTCGCGAGTCGGGTGTTCCGTTGCTTCGAGGCATAGCAGCCGTCGTGACCCGATCTCGAGCAGGACGAGGACGAAGACCTCCCGGAGCTTGCCGCTGAGTGAGGGAACGGTGATCGACCGCGAAGTCCATGGCGAGGGTGACGTCCGCATGGTTGCGGATGAAGGTGGACCATCGTTGATCGCCACGCGGGCGAGGTCCACGTACTTCGCGAATATAGCGGCGGACCGTGTTCCGTGAGACGGAGATCCCGAGCTTCGCGATTTCCCGGAGGATCCGCCCCGGCCCCCAGCGAAGGAATAGGGTCACGCCTTCGCTCATCGGTTCTGCCGTCGGAGATCTCGACGGAACGCAGCCGTCGACACGAAGAAGGACCTTTCGATCGTCGACGGGTTCGATCTCGCCGATTTTCGATCTAGGCGAACGCTCGCCGGCCGCTTCGACCCCGACCAGCGAAAGAAGCTCGGCGAGACCACGTGGAGCCTCGAGCCTGCAACCTGGACTGCGGTGCCCGGTTCGGTGCACGAAACGAAGTCGCGGACCCTCTCGCTCGAGGGGCTTCTCCCGAAGAAAGAGCTCTACGCATTCACCAGCGGGAACCGCACCGGCGACGGCGGAGCGACGCTTCACTACGACGAGAGTGATCGCCTGGTCGAGATCACGACGGCCCAACGACAGATTCTCTACGCCTATGACCCGCTCGACCGCCTCATCGGTCGAACGGTGAACGTTCGCGACTCCGCGGACGTGCCATGGGCGCTCGAGGACCGCACGACTGCACTTGCTCGGGACGGACTCCCGCCGGCGGTGACGTTCGTATGGGATCCGATCGCCGACCGCCTCCTCGAGATTT
This sequence comes from uncultured Acidobacteriota bacterium, assembly GCA_963741955.1. GTDB lineage: Bacteria > Acidobacteriota > Thermoanaerobaculia > Gp7-AA8 > Gp7-AA8 > CAVUKB01. The sequence goes on along the minus strand of CAVUKB010000005.1, from coordinate 915,880 downwards.
TCGAGGCCGGGAAGGGGCCGAAGACGCCGACCGATCCGCCCAACCTCTACGCGGGGCTGATGCGGCAGTACATTCACGGAGATCAGGGCTACGACGATCCGATCGAAGTTCTCGCCGCGACCGAGCCCGGCGCACCGCCGAAGCGGTACCTCCCATTCATCGACCCGACCTCGGGCGGCTCGGTCACCGCGATCCTCGACGCCTCCGGGAACCTGGTCGAGCGCGTTCTCTACGCCGACAGCTATGGCGACGCTCCGCGCTACGTGGAGGGCCCGGTCATCGACGGGATCAAGGCCGAAGCCGCGAAGGACTCGGCCGGCAAGTTGGAGTCGATCCGGTTCCGCATCCACAGCTCCGAGGCGATCGACGCCGATTCGATCGACGGCAATGTCGCGCTGGTCGTCAGAACGGGGAAGAACGTCGACGGAACGCCGATCGAGTCGGACTATCCGCTCGCGGCGAAAGCCGAGGGCGCGAACGTGGTCCTCGTCGAGCTGGATGCGACTCAGTGGGCGGACCTTGCCTCGGAGGCGACCGAGATTCGTCTCGAGGTCCGCTCGGGCCTCCGTTCTCCGGCCTGGGGCACGACCCCGGTCCAGCCCGCCCCCGCCTGGGCCACGAAGCTCTACGGTGTACAATCCTCGACGGCGACCCCGGTCGCCTGGAGCGAGTCGCTCGCGACTCTCTCCATGCTCATTGAGAATACATCGTCCGGGCAGACGAATCAGAAAACGCTTTACACCATCCCTGATCTCTACCTCGCCGCCAGCACCGACAGTAAGACGAAACTGTTGACCGGGCTCAAGGCTGCACCGTTTGTCGAACCTGCTACCGGTCTCGCGTACTTCCGCAATAGATGGTACGACCCGAGCACCGGAACCTTCCTCACGCCGGATCCCATGGGGTACCACGATTCGTCGAACCTCTACGCGTTCGCCAAGAACGACCCGGTGAACGGAAATGACCCGACGGGGCTATGCGAGGGTGTGTGCGCTGGTGCGATCGGAGGGTTCATTTGGGGGGCGGGACAAGTGATCGTTGCCGGTGTCCGAGATGCTTCCCACGGTGATGTGTATGGGTACGACCGGTATTTTTCGATCTGGGGACAGAACATCATCGGAGGGGTTGAACTTGGGGTTCTCCTAACAGGTGTGTAGGTGCGGAATGATTGTCGGAGGCATGCAGGAACGGCGACGCGGCTGTTTTCGAGGAGCAAGTCGGTGTTCGCCGAAGCGTTCGGAAAGCGAAGTTGTGGAAACCGCGGAAAACGCCGCCACCCGGCCGCCGCGTTTTCCGCCGTTCCCACAACTTGCCCCGCCGTCGCGGAAGGATCTGAAGGAGCCCCGAAAGTCGCTGCTCGTGGAGAGGTGAAGATCGAAGCAGCGATAGCAGGTTGGAATCGGCGAACCGTGCTGCCCATTTCCCGTAGTCTGTAGTCGATGAAACCAAGACACGGGGAGGACAGGCACGGTGCGCCTGACGACATTGTTCCGGAAGTTGCTCAACATGGCAAACGTAACGGTTCGCGGGGTTCGGTTCGAAGCTCGGAGTCTCTATCTCGACGTGAGTCCAACGTGGAGACGTCCGCGGTGCGGAGGGTGCGGACGGGTTGCTCCCGAGCTTCACGGAACGGTGATGAAGCATCGCGAATGGCGTCATCTCGGCCTCTGGGGATGCCGGGTGATGCTGCGGGCGGATCTGCCGCGGGTGCGTTGCCGCCGCTGCGGGGTGCGAACGGCCGCGGTTCCGTGGGCACGGCCTGGTTCGATGTTCACCCGCGCGTTCGAAGACGAGCTTGCCTGGTTTCTGCAGCGATCCAATCAAACCGCGGTCTCGGCGTACTTCAAGGTCAGCTGGCTCACGGCCGGACGGATCGCCGCTCGAGTGGTTGCCGAAAAACGCGACCCGAACGCGCTCGAGAATCTGACCCGGATCGGCATCGACGAGATCTGCTGGGGGCGGCCGAAGAAGTTCATGACCGTGGTCACGAACCACGAGACCGGGCAGATGATCTGGGCGGCGAAGGGTAAAAGTGCAGAGGTTCTCGACGGGCTGTTCGATCTGCTCGGCCCCGAGCGCTGCGCGCGAATCCGTCTGGTGAGCATCGACATGAGCGCGGCCTTCGAGAAAGCTGTTCGCGACCGACTGCCGAACGCCGAGGTCGTTTTCGATCGGTTCCACGTGGTCCAACTCCTCGGGAATGCGATCGATCAGGTGAGGCGGGACGAGATGCGAAAGGCCACCGGCGAGGAGCGCTCCGCTCTCAAATCCACTCGGTTCGTCCTCCTGAAGAACCCCTGGAACCTGCGTGATGCCGAGGAGGCGAAACTCTCGGAGCTCGCGCGGATGAATCACACCCTCTTTCGCAGTTACCTGGTCAAGGAATCCTTTCAGGACATCTATGACTCCTCGTCCGTCCGCCAAGCTGATCGACGGTTCAAGCGCTGGTATCAGTCCGCGGTTCATAGCCGCATTCAACCCCTCGTTCGCTTCGCGCGAACCGTCGCGGCGAAATGGCCTGGCATCCGCCGTTACTTCGAGTATCGACTCACGAATGCAGTTGCTGAAGGCTGCAACAACAAGATCCGAATGCTCAGTCACCGCGCTTTCGGCTTTCACACCGCGGAAGCTCTGATCGCAATGGCGTTCCTCTGTACGTCAGCAATCGCATTCCATCCTCTCGGCCTATGAACTCTGCTACACACCTGTTAGGAGATCCGAACTTGGGGCATCGATCGACGTTGGCCTCATGAGCTTCGGAGGCGCTGCTTCACTGTCGTCGGCTCTCGGAGCCGCTGGTTTCGATGCCCTAACCTTTAAGGGTGAACCACAGCATTGGGCTGAGTTCGGAGAAAACCAGGCAATCAACGCCGCCGCTGGGGCCGTTCTGGGTCCGGTACTCGATTGGGGCGCCAAGCAGGGCGCAGCCGGAGCACGATGGGCGTATCGAACTGTACCGGGGGTCGCACCTGCAATCGACGCCGTTACCGAACCCATTGCTACGGCAACACGCGCCGGTGTGCAACGGCTGTCAAGGTCACTCGGAACAGGTCCTGGCAGCATACTGCCGAGCGGTGTTCGTGAATCGATGCTCCGTTTCGAGCAGGGGACGTTGGAAGAGACGGGCGTGTTAGCGCCATTCGCCCGTTGGCACAACCGCATGCAGGCGGAGTACTCGTGGACCACTCCACGTGGCGGACACTGGTCGCAGGGTGTCTCACATCAACTGCGGAGCGAACTCGGTCTGATCGGTCAGCCCGAGCAGCTGCACCATTGGCTCATTCCACAGCGGGCGAAGCTGATCCCCAACTACATCAAGAATGCACGATGGAACGTGGTGCGTGTTGATCGAACGGCTCACGCGATGATTGACGTTGCATTCACGAGGCGGGGTGTCACGCCATATCCGTTACTCCTCCGGCCGTGGATTGCCATGCCGCCGTGGGCCCGAGGAGCGATCACGTCGGGCTTGATTCCAGACGAGGACCGATGAGCATGAATTCGACTTCCAATGCGCAATTCGATGAAGCGCAGCGAGAATGCCTAATTCTCGTTGCGGACCAGTTGGTCGACCCATGGCGAATCGCGGTGGCGCCGTCGGACGCCGGTGTTCTGCCGATCTGCATCTCGATTGGCCGATTGGTCCTTGAGCACGAACTCGAGCAAGCGACAGGAGAGATTCCGGACGATCTAGCTCGTTTCGTCTTTGATGACGCAAGAAGCAACCCCGCACTCGCCATGAATGCATATCTCGCCATCGTCCGCGGCGCCTCAATGGACGCAAAGGGCGTTATTGCGATCTATCGCCGTTGGCAACGAAAGCGCCTGCGCCCAAGTTGGATTTGGACAACGGTTGAAAGCGTCTCCATCGGTCAAGAACGAGACACCATCCTCATCAAAGGTCGCGCGGTCACGAGCACGGAAACCGCATAATCAACGGGCGCGGAGGCAGAAGTCGGGCCGCGGCCTTAGAGATCGACAGGCATGATCGTGAATGGAGAGAAGCCCGAAGTATGAAAGTCTCGGATCGACAGCGGTCGGACCGCGCGTCACGTCCGTGCCGCGCTCGCTTCGTCGCAAGATCAATCGCTCCCCCACCCACCGCCGCGCCCGTGCGTTCCCTGCCCGTGGCGCGTCTAAGAGGTCGCTCGGCCCGACGTGGACCGCGGCCTCAAACTCTTGCGAGCTGCACGGTTCGCGTGTCGCGGTCCACGCGTGCCAGCTCGCTCTTAGACGCGTCGAGCTGCGCGCCCGTCCGTTCCGCCGCCCATCCTTGCCTAACCGTCCGTATCGGGTGAGGCCGCGGGCCGTCGCGCTCGGCGCCTGGCGGCACCTCGCGCTTGGTTCGCTTCGCAGGCCAGCGGTTCGCTGCCCCCACACCCGCCGCCCCTCGCTCACCCCAGGCCTGCTCGCTCGCCGGCGCCTCCACCGCCCGTCCCCCGGCGCCGGCCGGCCCGCTCGTGCATGAACACCGTTAGGCGATTGCGTCGTCACTCGCCGGCCGTCGCCTCGGACGAGTAGCGCCGCGCGACGACGCCGTCAAGGCGCGCCGCCCGCCCCTCCGCCTTGACCGCGTCGCCGCGCGGCGCTGGTGCGATGAGTAGCGACGGCCGACGAGCGACCTGCTCCGGCCTCCGAGCTTGTCAGGCAAACCATCGCTCGAACCGAAGTTCTCCTGACTCCCTGCGCGCGCCATGCGGCGCTTGCTTCCGCGGCGCCGCCACGGGGCGGTTCGTGTTTTTCGCCTGCTGCCCAATCTCCGGCGCCCCGTGGCGTCACCGCGGCTTTTTGTCCTCCGGCCTTCGCTCATCACGATCCGGCCAGAGAGCGAAGCCTAACAAAAGCTCCAGAGGCCCGAGCTCGCTGCTCCGTCGGCCCTCGCTACTCATTCCACAAGCGCCGGAGGACGAGAGCGTCAAGGCGGCTGGGTGGTGGAGGCCTTGACGCTCTCGTCCTCCGGCGCTACGCCTCCCTCGCGAGGGCCGGCGGCGACGACACGTGCAGGCGCAAGGCAGGGTGGGCGGCTACTGTAGCTGCGGCGCCGGCGCGGGGGAATGGGTGGGGGAAGCGCCGGGCGCGAAGTGCGGCGAGGAGAGAGCGTGGAGGGGCGGGCGGGCGTGAAGCGAACGCTCGCCGCACGGAGCGCTCACGCGAAGCGTGACGGCGCAGCGGGAATCACGATCGCCCGCTCCCACTTGCCGGACAGGGCGGCGGACCGAACGAGATGCGCGTCACGAGTCCGCCTAATGCCGAGCTACGCCGCGTGGCACGCTGAGGCGCAAAACAAACGTGACACGAGAATTTGAGCTCGCGTTGTCGATGAAGATGTAAAAGTGACCCACTGCGAAGAAGTAGAAGTTGACCACCTGAGGGGAAGGGGCTCCGCCGGGGAGAGAGGCACGGGCGACCGTGCTGGGTGATGATTCCTCCGTCCGGAGGCGAGCGGAGCGAGCCGGAGGGCGGAGGAATCAGGTGATCGAACAGGAGCAGTGGATGAAGATCCGAGAACTCAACCGCCAGGGAATGGGGATCCGGGCGATCGCCCGGACTCTCGGCATCTCCCGTCAGGTGGTGCGAAAGACACTGCAGCAGACCGTCCCGGAGCGGTATCGAAAGCGGCCTCCGCGGCCGCGGAAGCTCGACCCGTTCGTGGACGATCTCGAACGGCTGGCCCGGGAACGGCCGCACATTCGCGCGACGCGACTCTATGAAGAGATTGTGGCGAAGGGCTATACCGGACACTACGAAGCAGTCAAAGTCTGGACCCGCACTTTCCGCCGCGCCGAACAGGCCCGCAGGTCCGCGTGCGTACGGCTCGAGACCGACCCGGGTGAGGAAGGACAGTTCGATTGGAAAGGACCGGCTCTCGGGTTGATCCCGAGCAACCCGGAACAGAAGATCTGGTTCTTCCGGCTGGTCTACGGCTACTCGCGGCGCCGCTTCACGTTCGTGGTGGCGAGGACCACCCTGCCGATGGTCCTCGAGAACCTTCGCACCACGTTCGAGCAGGCGGGCGGCACGCCGGCACGACTGGTCTTCGACAACTTCAATGCCGCGGTGATCCACCCCCGGCCGCACCTGGAGCTCAACCCTCCCTTCGTCGAGTTCTGCCGTCATTACGGAACGTCTCCGGCACCGGCTCTGCCGTACAACCCCGAGCGGAAGGGAAAGGTCGAACGGAGCTTCCGTGATCTGATCGACGCCGGGGTTCTGGACCGGACCTGGGAGTCCATCGCCGATCTGCAGTCGTTCGTCACAATCGAAGACGAGCGGCATGGCGGCAGAATCTGCTCGTCGACGGGACAAACGCCGGCCGAGCGTTTCGAACGGGAACGCGGATTTCTGATCGAGCTTCCCGCCGTGGCTTTCGACGTCCGCCTCGCCGAACCGCGGCGCGTGCTGCGCGATTGCACCGTCTCGTACCGCGGGGCCTACTACTCCGTCCCGGCACGACTCGCAGGTGCGCGAGTGATCGTCAAAGCCGCACCCGCCGGAGACGTGATCGAGATCGTTCATCTCGACGAATCGGTCGCCGTGCATCCAGTGATCCCCAAAGGTCAGAGGAGGGTTCTCGAGGAGCACGTGGCGGTGCTCCGCCGTCCGCGCTGGGATCGGCTCCGGAAGCCGAAGCCCGAACCGGTTTCACCGCCGCCTCCGGTTCCGGCTCTCGTGGTCTGGCCGCGAGTTACGGTCGAGAATCGGCCGATCGAAGACTATGCAGCGTTGGTCGACGGAGGTGGCCGATGAGCGAACCGACCTTCAACCGGCTCGTCGATCATGTCGAGAAGCTCGGGCTATGGCGTCTCAAAGAAACGCTCTCGTCTCTGCTATCCGTCGCAGAGAAAGAGTCGTGGGGACACGCCGAGACTCTCGACCGGCTCTTCGAAGAGGAGATTGTCGCACGGGAAGAGCGTCGGGTGCGCAGCTCTCTGAAGCTCGCCGGGTTCCCCTTCCTCAAGACTCTGGACGGGTTCGACTTCGCCTTCCAGCCTTCTCTCGACCGCGCTCGGGTGCTCGATCTCGCTTCACTCGGCTTCCTCGCAAGAAAGGAGAACGTACTTCTGCTCGGCCCACCCGGTGTCGGCAAGACCCACCTGGCCATCGCCCTCGCCGTCCAGGCCTGCCAGAACGGTTACTCCGTCTACTTCACCACCCTCGATGAGATGATCCGAAAACTCGCCGCAGCGGACCGCGCCGGCAAACTCCCCCAGAAGCTTCGTACCTACTCGACCAAATATCAGCTCCTGGTGGTCGACGAAGTCGGCTATCTGACACTCAACCGGATCGAGGCGAATTACCTGTTCCAGGTCGTCGCCAGCCGTTACGAGCGCTCCAGCATGATCCTGACCTCGAACAAGGCCATCAACGAATGGCCCGAGGTCTTCGGCGAGCTCGCCCTCGCTACTGCCATCCTCGACCGTATCCTCCACCATTCCTACGTCCTCTCGATCCGAGGCAACAGCTACAGGCTTCGAGACAAACTCCTCACCACCACTCAACCCGCCTCGGCGGATCAGCCAGCCTGAAGAAAGGAGGTCATCCTACTTGCGTCCAAGACCCCCCGCCCGACCCCCCTGGTCAACTTTTCGGATCTCCTAACAGGTGTGTAGCAGAGTTCATAGGCCGAGAGGATGGAATGCGATTGCTGACGTACAGAGGAACGCCATTGCGATCAGAGCTTCCGCGGTGTGAAAGCCGAAAGCGCGGTGACTGAGCATTCGGATCTTGTTGTTGCAGCCTTCAGCAACTGCATTCGTGAGTCGATACTCGAAGTAACGGCGGATGCCAGGCCATTTCGCCGCGACGGTTCGCGCGAAGCGAACGAGGGGTTGAATGCGGCTATGAACCGCGGACTGATACCAGCGCTTGAACCGTCGATCAGCTTGGCGGACGGACGAGGAGTCATAGATGTCCTGAAAGGATTCCTTGACCAGGTAACTGCGAAAGAGGGTGTGATTCATCCGCGCGAGCTCCGAGAGTTTCGCCTCCTCGGCATCACGCAGGTTCCAGGGGTTCTTCAGGAGGACGAACCGAGTGGATTTGAGAGCGGAGCGCTCCTCGCCGGTGGCCTTTCGCATCTCGTCCCGCCTCACCTGATCGATCGCATTCCCGAGGAGTTGGACCACGTGGAACCGATCGAAAACGACCTCGGCGTTCGGCAGTCGGTCGCGAACAGCTTTCTCGAAGGCCGCGCTCATGTCGATGCTCACCAGACGGATTCGCGCGCAGCGCTCGGGGCCGAGCAGATCGAACAGCCCGTCGAGAACCTCTGCACTTTTACCCTTCGCCGCCCAGATCATCTGCCCGGTCTCGTGGTTCGTGACCACGGTCATGAACTTCTTCGGCCGCCCCCAGCAGATCTCGTCGATGCCGATCCGGGTCAGATTCTCGAGCGCGTTCGGGTCGCGTTTTTCGGCAACCACTCGAGCGGCGATCCGTCCGGCCGTGAGCCAGCTGACCTTGAAGTACGCCGAGACCGCGGTTTGATTGGATCGCTGCAGAAACCAGGCAAGCTCGTCTTCGAACGCGCGGGTGAACATCGAACCAGGCCGTGCCCACGGAACCGCGGCCGTTCGCACCCCGCAGCGGCGGCAACGCACCCGCGGCAGATCCGCCCGCAGCATCACCCGGCATCCCCAGAGGCCGAGATGACGCCATTCGCGATGCTTCATCACCGTTCCGTGAAGCTCGGGAGCAACCCGTCCGCACCCTCCGCACCGCGGACGTCTCCACGTTGGACTCACGTCGAGATAGAGACTCCGAGCTTCGAACCGAACCCCGCGAACCGTTACGTTTGCCATGTTGAGCAACTTCCGGAACAATGTCGTCAGGCGCACCGTGCCTGTCCTCCCCGTGTCTTGGTTTCATCGACTACAGACTACGGGAAATGGGCAGCACGGTTCGCCGATTCCAACCTGCTATCGCTGCTTCGATCTTCACCTCTCCACGAGCAGCGACTTTCGGGGCTCCTTCAGATCCTTCCGCGACGGCGGGGCAAGTTGTGGGAACGGCGGAAAACGCGGCGGCCGGGTGGCGGCGTTTTCCGCGGTTTCCACAACTTCGCTTTCCGAACGCTTCGGCGAACACCGACTTGCTCCTCGAAAACAGCCGCGTCGCCGTTCCTGCATGCCTCCGACAATCATTCCGCACCTACACACCTGTTAGGAGAACCAACTTTTCACTCTTCAGGGTGGTCAACTTTTCGTTCTTCATTGACACCGCAGCAGCTCTACCAGTCCGTCGAGGGTCAGCCCCTCGACTCGAATCCCGGAAGGCGTGATCACGATCGCGGATGACGCCCGGATCTCATCAGATGCTCCCGATCCCGCCTCGACCAACTCCACTGCCCGGAAGCTCCCGCCCCGCCGCTGCTCCCACTTCGCGAACGGTCAGAACGGGGAAGAACGTCGACGGAACGCCGATCGAGTCGGATTATCCGCTCGTGGCGAAAGCCGAGGTCGCGAACGTGGTCCTCGTCGAGCTGGATGCGACTCAGTGGGCGGATCTTGCCTCGGAGGCGACCGAGATTCGTCTCGAGGTCCGCTCGGGCCTCCGTTCTCCGGCCTGGGGCACGACCCCGGTCCAGCCCGCCCCGGCCTGGGCGACGAAGCTCTACGGTGTACAATCCTCGACGGCGACCCCGGTCGCCTGGAGCGAGTCGCTCGCGACTCTCTCGACGCTCATTGAGAACACATCGTCCGGGCAGACGAATCAGAAAACGCTTTACACCATCCCTGATCTCTACCTCGCCGCCAGCCCCGACAGCAAGACGAAACTGTTGACCGGGCTCAAGGCTGCACCATTCGTCGAGCCGGCCACTGGTTTGGTCTACTTCCGCGCGAGATGGTACGACCCGTCCACGGCTACGTTCGCGACCCCGGATCCCATGGGGTACGTCGACTCGTCCAACCTCTACGCATTTGCGAAGAATGACCCGGTCAACAACAGCGATCCGTCAGGCGAGATCGTTCCAGTTCTGGCCTACCTGGGGTGGGTTGGAGTCAACACCGCAATCGACGTCGGGGTCGATTACGCCTTCCACAGGGTGTTCGCTCCGGAAGGCGAAGAGTTCGACTGGACGAGATCCATCGTCTCCAACTTTGCAATCAATGCTGCAGTCGGAGGGTTGGGCCATCTCAAACAGCTGAAGCATCTCGAAGATTTGAAGTACATCGAGAAGCTCGACAATCCACTGGTCCGCTCCGCGATCGACGTCGGTATTACGGGCACGGTCAACATGGAGGTGTACGACCAAAGTGCCCTTCAGGCTTATGGTTCTGCGGCGATCGGGCGCGGCATCGGAGAAGGGGTCGGTGCAGCGGGGCGACATTTCTTTGATGCCCCGTACTACAAGAGTGGTCGTTGGTATCAGAAAGGTAGAAGCGGCTCGGTGCCGTCTCCCCATCGCGCCACGGTGCTGAGCAGAATGCGAACAAACATTCTGCAAAGGGTAGACGGCGTAACTGGCAGGATCGACGCCTCATTCGACCGTCTCCCGTGGAACAGAAGAACGACATACCTCTACCAAAAGGTTGGCCCCAAGGTTAACGGTGTCCGCCAACATCTGAAATTCGGAATCACCTACGACCCCGCTACGAGGTATTCGGCTGCAGAGCTTGGTGGTGGCAAACTGCGAATAATCGCGGAGGGGGCACGTTCCGAGATGCTTCGGCTTGAACGAGAATTGCACTCGACGCTCCCTCTTGGGCTCGAGGAAGCTCAGAGGCAGTACATTAGGATCCAACAGCAGAAAGGCTTGAGCCCGTGACATTCCTAACACTCAACTCGATGACCAATTGGATGACTTCCGCTGAATCGGCAAGTGAGTTTGAGGATCAATTTGATCAGCTGAATGAAAGTATCGGAGCAGCCCACGCCGATTTTGGGGTACGAGGCGAGCTTCAGAAGGTGTTTGTTCAATTTCAGTATGACTGTGAGAAGCTGCCAAATTCAGTACGAGGAACGAAAGTTGGCCGTTACTCGAAAAAAGAGAAACATATCGAAGGCTACATCCAAGTGGATCGGCGGCAGTTCGACAGGGCAGACGAGATTGAACGGCAACGCATTCTAGTTGTTGATCTGATACGAATTCTCGAAGAAATACAGTCGAGCCTAAGTGGGAAAGTCGAAAACGACATTGCTGAATCGATAAGCCGTGTGCGCAGACTTCAATTCTCGTTACCTCCCACGAGTTGATTCGAACTTTGCAGAGTGAAGAGTGTCCTTTGTCGAAAAGGGCCACTCGAGGGTCAGACCTAAAAAGGAAAAAGATTCTACCGGTCCTTCGGACCCGCGTCGAAGGTGTCGACCGACGGGATTCGGCCATCGGTCGGGGGCTCCGGCCTCAGAAGGGGTTTTCATCCGGGTTGGGGAAAGGAATAGGACGGGATCGCGTCGCGCAGCTGCTGGATGGTCCACGCCGCAGTCGGATGTTCGGTGACCGCGAGACGGACGATTCTGCGCGAGCCGAGATCCATCAGGACGAAGACGTAGAGCTTCTTGAACATGAGCGTGGTGGTGGTCATGAAATCACAGGCGAGCGTCTGGCCGAGGTGATTGCGGACGAACGTGGTCCAGCGTTGGCCGCGACGCGCACGGCTCCCGCCGTCATCGTCCGGCCCGCGGAGCGCGCGAAGGTATTTGCGGACGGTCGTCGGGGAGAGGACGATCCCGAACTTCTCCTTCAGCTCGTTCGCGATGCGTCTGGGCGACCAGAGTGGATTCTCGCTGGCGAGACGGGCGATGAGATCCTGAAGCCTCCCCTCGAGTGGCCGTCTTCCACCGGGCCTGGCCCGGCACCAGACCTTCGAGATCCACGCCCAGTCGAGGCGGACGAGCTTGGGCTGCCAGCGGATCAGCGTCACGGGCGTGACGACGAGAAGCGAATCACGCCAATCGAACATCATCGACCAGAACGCGAGCTCGATCCGCTCGTGCGGGTTGGGGCACCGCGGCTTCTCGCCGCGGCTCACGAACATCGCGAGCTGCGCGCGCAGAAATCGATTCTCCGCGATCATCGCAGAGATCGAGCTGTGCTCCCCGTCACGCGGAACGGCGAATGCGAGAAGCATCCCGAAGAGAAACGCGGATTCGATCACGTGAGGAAACGGAAACCGCCAGGCGGGATTTGTGCGGCGGGAGAGGGCGCACGATATCATCGGTGCGCCAACTCCGCACGTGCTGCCCGAGCGCTCGTCGACGAGTGAACGCTGAACTCCGCTGAGGACCTCCTCTGGAGGGACGGAGGCTGCGACGGGGCGGTTCCGTCCGTCCGGAGTCCTCCGGCGCCACGGGTTCAACTCCCTCCACCATGGAAAGGGCGGACTGGCGACCAGAGCCGGATGGGCATCAAAATGTGTACACAAGTGTTGAACACGTGCGAGAATGCCTCGGGAGCGCACCACCATGAAGACCACATCCATCAGAGAGTTTCGCAGTCACATGGCCGAACTGATCGAGGGAGACGAGCCGGTGCTCGTCACCCGTCACGGCAAACAGGCGGCGATCCTTTTTCCGCTGAACGATCCCCGGAAGATCCCGATCGAGATCCGCCGGAAACTGTTTCTCGACATGGCGAAAGAGATCGGGGAACAACTCAACGCGCGCGGGGTGAGCGACGAGGAGATCGACCGTGACTTCGCAGCATTTAAAAAGCGTCGCCGCCGATAGCAACGTCTTGCTGGCCGCGCTTGCGTATCGTGCTGCCGCGCGCGTGTTCGAGAAGGCACCGGAGCTGATCGTAGTCACCACCGATTCGGTGATCGCCGAGATCGAGGAGTACATTCCGGAGTTCGCCGCGCGGTATGGGCTGGATGTCGAGCAGATGCGGGAAGAGCTCGAGAATTTGCCTGTGGAACGCTACGGCGAGCGAGACTACTCGTCTCGCCTGGAAGAGGCGGAGCGGTACCTCGCGCATCGGGATCCCGACGACGTGGCGCTCGCGGCTCTCGCGCTGGCTCTCGGAGTACCGATCTGGTCCAACGACAACGACTTCGTCGCGCTGCCGCTCGAGGTCTACCCCACGGCGAAGCTGCTCAAGATCCTCGGCATCTGAGGGCGGGACTTCGCCCGGCAACTTCGCACATGCTGCCCGAGCGGTTGTTAGGATGCGGACGCTGAACTGTCCGAGGACTCCTCGGGCCGACGGGGCCGTTCTCGCGCGAGATCCGTACCTTCCGGAGTCGTCTTGCGCCGCAGTTTGACCTCTGCCGACCGCCGTCTCTCCTCACGAATTTTTCCTCACGAAATTTTCCTTTTTAGGTGTGACCCCGACGGCCCTGTGGGAGCAGGGTCGTGCCGCTTCATGCACCCTCTTGCCGCTCGCTGGCTCGCGCGTCCTCCGGGAGGCTGCGCATGCGACGGAGGTGGTGGAAGGCGCGGAGCGGACGGAGCACTACCTCACTAGCGCACGCCGGGCGGAGCGGTACCGGACACGGCTCGAAGCGATCATGAACGACTCCGAAGCGCGGATTGTCAGCCGGACGCGGAATGGAGTATTCAAGGGTGGCCGCTACGAACGAATGGCGGAGCTCTCGGGACGGATCGAGGCGATGGAAGAAGGACTACTCAAAGCCGGGGCGGGGAAGTACACGAGCATCCACGGTATCGACTCCTTGTACTACAACTATGCGGAGATGGTGAAGAAGGGATACACTTCTCGATCCGGCTATCTCGCGGCGCTTGCCAGCGGGGAGGCGACCGGCGAGATCTCGGTCCTCGAATCCAAATGGCGGCGAACCTTCTCCATGGAAGCCAATCCTGAATCGCTTCTGGGACCCGGGATCAAGGTCGAGATCGATGAGAAGACCGCGTTCCTGCGGCAGATGAGCCCGGGGTGGATTCGTGAGGTGCAGGATCGGCTGTCTGGCAGTGCCATACCCTCGGCGCGTCTCGCGTTCGAGCTTCTTGAGAATCAGGGGTACGCACGCCGATACATTAACGTTCTGAACGGAGAAGGACAAGCATTGCTATGGCGGATGCGATGAAGAAGGCAGCGCCTTCATTCACGGTGGAGGACATCGTCCGCTGGGAGGATTCTTACACTCGAGCGGTTGCCAGCGCGATACGGAAAATCAGCGCTGGCCGGATAGATCGCGGATACGAGTTCACCAGTCTGAGCAGGCGACACGAGTATCTGGGCCTGACCCAGGTTGCGCTCGGGAATTACGCCAAAGCCCTTGGGCATTTTGGTGCGGCGGCGGGGGCGTGGGCGTATCTGCTGGAGCGGTACGTGGCGGGAGAGGAGATTGATCGGGAGCTGATCGACCGGATCGCATCGCAGCCTTTCCTGCTTGCGCTGGCGGCGAACGATGAACGGACACTCGCGAAACTTGCGAACATATACGAGAGAGCGTTTCCCGAGGCGCGCACGGGGCGAAACGACCTTCACTGGATGGGTCTCGTCACAGCGGAACTTGCGTCGGGGAATGTGGATCTGGTGAGCGAGTGGGTCGGGTCGCCGCCACCTACGGTCAATCCGGAGACGGCTCGGTACTATTCATGCCTATTGAATCATGATGAGGAAAAGTTCAAAGAGTCCATCCTTGGACGCTCCGAGAGGTGGAAAAAGAGAATTAGAAGCGAAGGGCTCGGTCGTTTCCCTGACGCCGTCTGTGATCATACCCAGATCGGAAGCATCCGCCTCTTCGAGCGTCTTTGGAGCCGCCGCCCGGACGTCGATCTCGCTGCGGCGCGCATCCCGGCTGAGATCTTCGACGCGGTGGCCGAGCCGGTGGAAGGGATGCTTTGACGGCGCGAGGTGAGACGAAGCGAAAGGGAGGATCTGGCGCGTGAGCTGTGCCCTGCGGGTCTTCGTCGTGCCGCTCTTGTTCGTGCCGGTGGTCCATGCTCGTGGAGTCTCAGTTCCGAATATGGGGGCCAGGCCTTCGCCTGTCGGTTCTTCGTCCTAAGCCACTGTCGAAGCAGCACTTCGGTTGCGCTGTCTCTCGGCGCGGATTGTACTCGATGCCCCTCCGCAGTGGTCGTCCGGGCCCTCGAGAGGGGGCGCGTTGCTCCGAACCGATTCTACAAGGAGTAGAACCCTGGGCGCGAGAGCCGAGGGACTCTCGATCGCCTGGTACGACCACTTCGACTCGAGACTCGCGGTGCCGTGTTCCACGTCGCCCGGCGCGGCAACGAGCCGATTCAATTCGCGGAAAAGTCGTCTTCGTGCAGCAACTTGGACGCATCGACCGAAGAGCGAAGGCCTGACTCCGATCAACCAGCCAGTCAACAGAAAACCTGACCCCCGCCGACTTCCGCTCCGGGCAGGAGCGGACGCCGCAGCTCGACTCGGCGACGCGCTCGGTTCTCGCCTCGCGCGGGATCGACCTCTCGCTGCTAGTGTTCGGGGAGAGCTGGTGCCCGGTCAGGGAGCGGTGTCCGTTCCCCTCAAGGCAATTTCACGAACTGTTCGATCGAGACTCCGGCCTGGCGCAAGATGGCCCTGAGCGTTCTCTATCGAGCTCCTTGTGATCGGGCACTACGAGTTGCGCGAATGGATGGTCGCGCCGGAGAATGACGTGACTCGACTGTTGTCGGCGGATACGAAAACCCGCGCGGCTGAGTGCGGCGATGCACTGACTCCCTGAAACGCGGGGCAATTTGGTCAAACTGCGACCACCAGAGTGTCAAAATTCTCCGGAGGTACCGAGAGATGATCCTCCTCCAAGGCGGCAATATACTGATCGATCCCGCCGCGAGCGTTGGCGATCGCCGCCTCTTTGCCGTCTCCTTCCGTGATGCATCCCGGAAGGCTCGGACACTCCGCGACCCACTTTCCGTCCTCTCCGCGAGTGATGATGATCTGTCTCATCCAAGCCTCCTCATACCCGAGAACAGAGTATAGATTTCGCAGATTCTTCGATCCACACCGCCCGCCGATTGACTGGCTCGCCAAGAGCCCACCTTCGCCCTCCGGCTCGCTCCGCTCGCCTCCGGACGGAGGAATCATCACCCAGCACGGTCGCCCGTGCCTCTCTCCCCGGCGGAGCCCCTTCCCCTCAGGTGGTCCACTTTTACTTCTTCGCAGTGGGTCACTCTTACATCTTCATCGACAGCATGATCCGGCACTGCCGCTCGGGCAGTGGCGGGTTGCCAAACTTCTGGACCCCGGATTCGCACGTTGGGCTGCGAGATGGTTCGAGCGTCCGTCCGAATGGTCGACCGTGGTCCTTGAAAGTTCGGCCACGCCTGGCCGGTCGGGTCAGCGCCCGCCGGCGACACTCGCGCCGAGCGTCGACGTCACGCGTCCCGGTGCGGCAGCTTTGAGCAGCGGATAGGGATCGATCGCGTCGTCATTCTCGATGATGGTGAAGTGGAGGTGCGACGGTGTGTGGATCGCGTTGCCCGTGTTCCCGACGTAACCGAGCAGCGTCCCACGGGTCACTTCCATCCCTTCGTAGATCCCTGGCGCCCACTGGTCGAGGTGGGCGTAGAAGAATGACATCCCGGCTTCGGTCGAGAGCCAGAGACAGCGCCCACCTTTCGGTTGAACGCCGATGTACGAGATCAGCCCATCCATCGCCGCGATGACCGGAGTCCCGCGTGGCGCGAAGATATCGAGACCGCGATGTCTCCGCCGGCCTCCGTCGCGCGGAGCGCCGAAGTTGTCCTCGAGATCGTTCCCCCGCACTCCGACCACCGGCATCCGCATGATCTGCGTGTGGGCCCGAAGTGCAGTCCGGAGCGAGATGGTGGATGGATCCGGTCTGGTGGCGGCGATCGCCCGGGGCTTCTGCTCGATCATCCGTTCGCGCTCCCGCGCTTTCGAGCGTCCCAGGTCGTGCCGGATCGAGGAGATGAGGAGCGAGAGGTCGTCCTGGTCCGCGTCGTCCGCTACCGTCCGGGCCGACCGGGAGGCGACATCGGTCGTCCCGTGGTGAGAGGAGGGAGAGAGCGATACGCAGCCGGTGGAAGAGAGCACGGCCGCCGAGAGGAGGAGTGCGAGAGTGCGAGGACCGATCATTTTCCGACGTCATTGTAACCGGAATCGGGCATTTTTCTCCTCGAGGGAATCATTCGAAGAGCCGCTGGGCGAAGTCTTCGATGCGACGGACGCCGACCACGTCGACGTCTGCCCGGACCTCCTGCTGGTTGGTGGCCGGGAGGATCACCTTCCGGAAGCCGAGCGCCGCGGCTTCGCGCGCCCGGGCGTCGCTCTGCGAGATCGACCGGACCTCGCCGAGGAGTCCGACCTCTCCGAAGACGGCGAGATCGTGTGGGACCGCGCGGTTATTCTCGCTGGAGAGGAGTGCGGCGATGATCCCGAGATCGATTGCCGGCTCATCGAGCTCGATTCCACCGGTGACGTTCGCGTAGACGTCGCTGTTCTGGAAGTTCGAGTTGCCTCGTTTCTCGAGGACCGCCAGGAGAAGCGTCAGACGATTCACGTCGACGCCGATCGCCATCCGGCGGGGTGTGGCGAGACGTGAAGGGGAAACCAGCGCCTGAACCTCGATCATCAGGGGACGGGTGCCCTCGACCGTCACCACGACCGCGGAACCGGGAGCGGAGGAGCGTTGCGCGAGGAGCGCTGCGGAGGGATTCGGGATCTCCTCCAGACCGTCGTCGTGCATCTCGTACATCGCGAGCTCGTTCACCGGGCCGAAGCGATTCTTGTACGCGCGAATGATACGCGCGTTCTGAAAGCGGTCGCCTTCGAAGTAGAGAACCGTGTCGACGATGTGCTCGAGAGTCTTCGGCCCCGCGATCGTCCCTTCTTTCGTGATGTGGCCGATCATGAAAACCGGGACGGAGAGGCGCTTGGCGAGCGTCATCAGGATGCCGGCGCAATCGCGTACCTGCCCAACCGATCCAGGCGCGGATTGGTTCGCGCTGGTGTGGATGGTCTGGATCGAGTCGACGATGAGCGCGACCGGTTGGAGCTTTTCGGTCGCTTCGATGATCCGCTCCGCGGAGGTCTCCGGAAAGAGGGAGATCCGCGGAGTGGTGATTCCGAGCCGCTTCGCGCGGAGCGCGATCTGCCGCGGCGACTCTTCCCCCGAGACGTAGAGAACCGGCCCTGGACCGCTGAGCCGCTCCGCCATCTGCAGCAGGAGAGTCGATTTTCCGATTCCCGGCTCGCCGCCGACCAGCACCACGCTTCCGGGGACGACACCTCCGCCGAGGACCCGGTCGAAGTGCGGGAGCCGGGTCGAGATTCGCGGAACGTCGTCGAAATCCACCTGGTCGATGGCGACCGGCGCGCCGCCGGAGGAAAAGCTTCGCGTGTTCCGCGCTTCTTTCGGGGCGACGTTCTCCTCGGCGAACGAGTTCCAGGCGTTGCATTCCGGACATCGCCCGAGCCATTTCGACGATTGTGCACCGCATTCACTGCAGGAGTAGACGACCGCGCGCTTGCTCACGGGCGGATTGTACCTCGGGGAACGCGAGGCTCGAGACTCGAGGCTGGAGGCTCGTAGAGGAGAAGTGGCCTGCGCCGGTTCGGGGTCAACGAGAAAACGGCGGGCTCTCGCCCGCCGTTTCATGTTGCAACGTCGTTCAGAGTGATCAGCTCGGAGAAGGCTCCGGAAGCGGGACGTCGATGTCGGAACCGCCGCCGGGAGCGATGGTCATCGCCTCTTCCGGACCCTCCTGGGGGAAGGCATCCTTCATGCGGTAGAAGTCCATTCCGGTGTCTTCACGAAGGATCTCGTTCACTTCCGCCCCCTCGAGAGTCTCCTTCTCGAGGAGCCTGCGAGCGATGCGATCGAGTGACTTCTTGTGCTGCGTCACGAGTTCGTGGGCCTGCTTGTACGCGACCTCGACGATCGACTTCACTTCGTCGTCGATCTGCCGGGCGGTGTTCTCGGAGAAGTCCTGGTGCTGTGCGAACTCACGTCCGAGGAAGATCGCCTCTTCCTTCTTGCCGTACGAGAGAGGTCCGAGAGTCGACATTCCCCATTCGCAGACCATGCGGCGCGCGAGTCCGGTCGCCTTCTCGATGTCGTTGCCGGCGCCAGTGGTGATCTCCTGCAGGAAGATCTCTTCTGCGACACGTCCTCCCATCAGCACGGCGAGGGTCGCCTCGAGATAGCGCCGCGAGTACGAGTATTTGTCCTCGGTGGGAAGCTGCTGGGTGAGCCCGAGGGCGCGACCACGCGGGATGATGGTGACCTTGTGGAGCGGATCGGCGGCCGGGAGGACTGCTGCGACTACGGTATGTCCCGCTTCGTGGTACGCAGTGTTCTTCTTCTCGCGGACGCTCATGACCATGCTCTTCCGCTCGACGCCCATCAGCACCTTGTCTTTCGCGAAATCGAAGTCGTACGCGCCGACTTTCTTCCGATCGTAGCGGGCGGCATTGAGGGCGGACTCGTTGACGAGGTTCGCCAGATCCGCACCGGAGAACCCCGGTGTGCCGCGGGCGACGACCGAGAGGTCGACGTCTTCGGCGAGAGGAGTGTTGCGGGTATGCACGCGGAGGATTCCTTCGCGACCTTTCAGGTCGGGGAGATCGACCACCACGCGGCGATCGAACCGGCCGGGGCGGAGGAGCGCCGGATCGAGTACGTCGGGGCGGTTGGTCGCGGCGACGAGAATCACGCCGTCGTTCCCTTCGAAGCCGTCCATCTCGACCAGGAGCTGATTCAGTGTCTGCTCTCGTTCATCGTGTCCTCCGCCGAGCCCCGCTCCGCGGTGACGGCCGACTGCATCGATCTCGTCGATGAAGATGATGCAGGGAGCGTTCTTCTTTCCCTGTTCGAACAGATCGCGGACGCGTGACGCGCCGACGCCGACGAACATCTCCACGAAATCGGAGCCGCTGATCGAGAAGAACGGAACGTTGGCTTCTCCTGCAATGGCGCGAGCGAGGAGGGTCTTGCCCGTACCGGGAGGCCCCATCAGGAGCACACCTTTCGGGATCTTTCCTCCGAGCTTGGTGAACTTCTGCGGGTCACGAAGGAATTCGATGATCTCCTGGAGCTCGACCTTCGCTTCGTCCACTCCCGCCACGTCCTTGAACGTGACCTTCTTCGCCGAGCCGGAGAGGAGTTTCGCTTTCGATTTCCCGAAAGAAAGCGCCTTGTTCCCACCCGCCTGCATCTGGCGCATGAAGAAGATCCACAAGCCGATCAGGAAGAGGATGGGAGCCCAGGTGATCAGGGCAGTCACGAACGAGTTGTCGCGCGGTTCTTCCGCGTTGATGACGACGTTCTTCGCCCGAAGCTCCGGCACGAGGGCGTCGTAATTCGGCGGCATGATGGTCTTGAATTCCTTCCGCGCGGCGGGAGCCGTCGAACGGAGATCGCCGGTGATCTCGCTACCGCGGATGGTGACCTTCTCGACCTCGTTCTTCTGGACGTAGTCGAGGAACGTGCTGAACGGCACGGTTTCCGTGGTCGACTTCGAAGTCTGGAAGAGGCTCCACAGAAGGAACACGAGAACGATGATGACCACCCAAAGGAGTGCTGTCTTGATCGTTGAGCTCAAAAATACCTCCAGAGCGGGGAGACGCGTTATCGAAAGCGCCGAAAGGGAGGCGGAAATCCTGGAGTTCGCCCCCCGCCGGCGTCCGCTGCCGTCATTAACCCCGGACCCGACTTCTAAATTCTATCCAAATCGGTGCCAGCACTGACGGAGCGCTCGGAGCGGCTCGGCGGAGCCTTCGGTCGTGTCTAGATGATCCTGCCGATGAACGGGAGATTGCCCTCGTGGCCTTCGTACTCGAGGCCGAACCCTGCGTAGACGCCGTCCCGGGCGCGGAACGCCGCGAAATCGACGTCGAAATCGACGGTCCGTTGTTCGGGGCGGTCGAGAAGGGCCACCATCCGGATCGATGCGGGGTTCCGCTGGCGGAGCTGATTGGTCAGCCACGTCTCGATCACTCCCGTGCTCACCACATCCTTCAGGAGATAGACGTACTTCCCTTCGATGCTGAAGTGGGTGAGGAAATCGATCTCCATCGCCTCCGCGACTTCGGTGTCGCTGATGTCGCGGATCACGTCGATGAACTCGTAGTGAACCGGCCCTGGAATGCATCGGAGAAGGTCGGCGAGGAAAACGAGCGCTCCCTTCAGTATGCCGACCAGGCAGATCTCGCGGTCACCGGCGTCCTGGCGGATGTCACGTCCGAGCTGCTCGATCCGGGCGTGGATCTCGGCCGCGGAGTGGAGGGTCTCGATATCAGTCGTCTTGCTGATCATTTCTGAGCTCGATCGCGATCTCGTACATCGGCAATGGCGGACCGGTCACTCTGAACCTGTCGGAAACCTCCACTCCCGCAACCCAGACGATCTCGTCGCGGAAGGTGAGTAGAGGCAATTGATTTCTGATCCCTACCGGAATTTTACGATCAATCAGGAAATCCTTCAGTTTTTTCTCGTCTCTGCTGCCGAGGGGGCGGAAAACGTCGCCTTTCCGGCGGTTCCTCAGCCGGAATCCGGATGCGTCGCCGGCGCCTTCGGGAAGCTGAAAACATTGACGGAGGGGCGCCGCGGCGGAGAGGGGAGCGTTCTCGTCGGGATGAACGAGCCGCAGGCGGACTGCCGCGCCGATCTCCTCGACGAACCGCACCTCTCCGACGCCGATGGGGGCGTCGAAAGGGGCATCCTCTTCCGGAAGAGGGAGATGGCGAAGGCGGAGACGATCCCCTTCGCGGACGAGCTCGAGCGCGCGGGTGACGCGTTGCCGCCGGATCAGACCGAGCTCCGATCCGAGTCTCCGCAGGTCCTGCGCCGAAACATTCCGCGCCTCGGGGTCCAGCCGGTGAATCTCCCGGAGTAGCGCCGCCCTCACGATCCATGCGTCTGAAGGGACGGCCGCCGGATCGAATGAGGTCGAATTCGGCTCCTGGACGATCCACGCCGCGCTGGAGATCTCGAGAAGATGGTCGAAGGCCCGGGCCTCCTCGCGCGCCTGACGTGCGGTCTCCCCGAAAGTCGACGTGATGCGCGGGTTGATCTCCTCGAGGAGCGGGAGGATTTCGGCGCGAATCCGGTTCCGGAGAAAGCGCGGTTCGCGGTTGGTGCTGTCGGAGCGGGGGGCGATGCCGCGGTCAGCGAGGAACTGGTCGATCTCACGCCGGGAGAGCTCGAGGATGGGACGAATCAGCGTTCCGCGATGCGGTGAGATCCCCTGTAACCGCCGGGTGCCACTACCGGTCATGAGCCGCATCAGCACCGTCTCGGCCTGGTCGTCGAGGTGGTGCGCCGTTGCCACCAGATCCGAGCCGCTGCTCTGCCGCATGCTCTCCAGGCACGCGTACCGTCTCTTCCGAGCCGCCGCCTCCAGGCCGACCTGGCGGATCTGTTCGGGATCGAGACGGGCATCCGCGATCTCGAGAGGGATGTGCAGACTCTGCGCGGTCTCACGGACGAACTCCTCGTCGTGATCCGATTCCGATCCGCGAAGGTGGTGATTGACGTGACCGGCCACGAGATCGAACCCCCGGTCGTGGTCTTCGGCCAGGCCGGCTAGGAGGGCGGTCGAATCGGGGCCGCCGGAGAAAGCGACCAGCACGCGCCGGGGTGAGAGCTCCTCCGCGGCGAGGAAGCGGCGAACCGCAGCAGCAACGGGATTCACCGGAGAAGCATACAGGAGGCGCGGCTGGTGAGAACGAGCTGACTCCCTTCGCGGGAATCCCATCGCGCCGGTCGTGTTAAGACCGAGTGAAGAGGGGGTGGTGGCGGTGACTGGATTTGAACCAGTGACCTAGCGCTTATGAGACGCCCGCTCTGACCAACTGAGCTACACCGCCATTCGGGGCCGGACGATTCTAAGGAGAGCAGCCCGTGCCGTCAACGGCTATACTGAACCGGCCCGCAGAGTGGAAAATTCACGCCCGAAAGAGTTTTCAATGAGCGAGACTCCCGAAATCGCAGAACGGAAGTGCCGGGGATGCGGAATCAGCGGCGAAGCCGCGTATCTCGAGCGTTGCCTGGTGTGCAATCTCTTCTTCTGTGCAGACTGCGCGTTCAAGGGATTCGGGCGGCGTTTCTGCAGCGAGAGATGCGGCCAGATCTATTTTTACGGAGACCAGGAAGATGACGACGATATCGACCGAGACGAAAAGCACTGGGACGAGTGACGAGGTCACCACAGTCCTGACCCCCACGATCCGCCCTCGCCGCCTGCGGCGCAGCGAAGCGATCCGGGACATGGTGCGCGAGACGCACGTGGCTCCCGCCGATCTGATCATGCCGCAGTTCGTGGTCCCCGATTCGCGACCGCGCGTCGAGATCGCGTCGATGCCCGGGATCTACCAGAATCGTGTCTCCGACTTGATCGAAGAGTGCAAGCGCGCATGGGACCTCGGCGTCAAGTCCGTTCTCCTGTTCGGTCTCCCCGAGCATAAGGATCCGATCGGCGCGGTCTCGTGGGATCCGGCCGGTCCGGTGCAGCGCGCGATCGAAGCACTGAAACGGGAGATTCCCGGGATGGTGGTGATCGCGGACGTCTGCATGTGTGAGTACACCGATCACGGACATTGTGGTGCGCTGGTCGACACGCCCGGCGGGAAGGACGTCTCGAACGACGAGACCCTCGGGCTGCTGGTCCGGCAGAGCCTCTCGTTCGCCGATGCGGGAGTCGACTTCGTCGCCCCCTCGGACATGATGGACGGACGCGTCGCCGCGATTCGCGAAGCGCTCGACGAGCGGGGATATCCGGAGATCGGCGTGATGGCTTACTCCGCGAAATTCGCTTCGGCGTTCTACGGACCGTTCCGCGACGCTGCGGAGTCGGCACCGAAGTTCGGCGACCGTCGGACCTACCAGATGGATCCGGCGAACGCGCGGGAAGCAGTACGCGAGCTCGAGCTCGACGTCCTCGAAGGCGCCGACATGATCATGGTCAAACCCGCCCTCTCGTATCTCGACCTGATCCGGGCGGCGAGGGAACGGTTCAACCTTCCGGTGGTCGCGTACAACGTCAGCGGCGAGTATTCGATGGTCAAGGCGGCGGCGGAGCGAGGCTGGATCGACGGCCCCCGCATCGCCGGCGAGATCCTCACCTCCATCAAGCGTGCCGGAGCCGATCTGATCATCACGTACCACGCGATGGAGTACGCCCAGAGCTACCGGTAGCTTCCGCTGCGCGGGTTCTATGGGGTGCGGATCCTCCGATCCGCCGCGCGAATCGTGTTCGTGCGATGAAGAGGGAAGTTGTGGGTGGGCGCGAAGCGTCGGTGGATTCTGGTGTCTCGATCGAACGGCTCCGCTTCTGCCGGAGGGATGGTCTCGATCCGATCTGAACGCGAGTGTGGCGTGCGGATCAGAGGATCCGCGCTCCCCACGGCAGGTACTCCCGTCCGCGCTCTCCTCGGCGCGGGTGCTCCTCGGCGCGTTTCGCTGCGCGCGTTCTATGGGGTGCGGATCCTCCGATCCGCCGCGCGAATCGTGTTGTACGCGATGAAGAGGGAAGTTGTGGGTGGGCGCGAAGCGTCGGTGGCGCTATCGTCTCGATCGAACCGCTCCGCTTCTGCCGGAGGGATGGTCTCGATCCGATCTGAACGCGATTATCGCGTGCGGATCAGAGGATCCGCGCTCCCCACGGTGCGTACTCCCCACGGCGCGTACTCCCCACGGCGCTCGCTCCCCGCGGCGGGTGCTCCTCGGCGCGTGCCGCTGCGCGGGTTCTATGGGGTGCGGATCCTCCGATCCGCCGCGCGAATCGTGTTGTACGCGATGAAGAGGAAGGCTGTGGCTGGCGCGAAGCGCGGTGTTCCAGCGTCTCGACGACCGCTCCGCTTCTGCCGCAGGATGGTCTCGATCCGATCTGAACGCGATTATCGCGTGCGGATCAGAGGATCCGCGCTCCCCACGGTGCGTACTCCCCACGGCGCGTACTCCCCACGGCGCTCGCTCCCCGCGGCGGGTGCTCCTCGGCGCGTGCCGCTGCGCGGGTTCTATGGGGTGCGGATCCTCCGATCCGCCGCGCGAATCGTGTTCGTGCGATGAAGAGGAAGGTTGTGGCTGGGCGCGAAGCGTCGGTGGTTTCCGGTGTCTCGACCGAACCGCTCCGCTTCTGCCGCAGGGATGGTCTCGATCCGATCTGAACGCGATTATCGCGTGCGGATCAGAGGATCCGCGCTCCCCACGGCAGGTACTCCCGTCCGCGCTCTCCTCGGCGCGGGTGCTCCTCGGCGCGTTTCGCTGCGCGCGTTCTATGGCGTGCGGATCCTCCGATCCGCCGCGCGAATCGTGTTGTACGCGATGAAGAGGGAAGTTGTGGCTGGGCGCGAAGCGTCGGTGGCGCTATCGTCTCGATCGAACCGCTCCGCTTCTGCCGCAGGGATGGTCTCGATCCGATCTGAACGCGAGTGTGGCGTGCGGATCAGAGGATCCGCGCTCCCCTCGGTGCGTACTCCCCACGGTGCGTACTCCCCTTGGCGGGTGTCCCCTCGGCGCTCGCTCCCCACGGCGGGTGCTCCTCGGCGCGTTTCGCTGCGCGGGTTCTATGGGGTGCGGATCCTCCGATCCGCCGCGCGAATCTTGTTGTACGCGATGAAGAGGGAAGTTGTGGGTGGGCGCGAAGCGTCGGTGGCGCTATCGTCTCGATCGAACCGCTCCGCTTCTGCCGGAGGAATGGTCTCGATCCGATCTGAACGCGAGTGTGGCGTGCGGATCAGAGGATCCGCGCTCCCCCGGCGCTGGCTCCCCGGCGCGATCCGCCGCCCGCGTTCGAAGGGGGTGCGGATCCTCCGATCCGCCGCGCGATCGTGTTGTACGCGATGAAGACGAAGGCTGCGGCTGTCGCGAAGCGTCGGTGGTCCAGCGTCTCGAGCGAACAGCTCCGCTTCTGCCGCAGGATGGTCTCGATCCGATCTGACGCGGTGTGGCGTGCGGATCAGAGGATCCGCGCTCCCCCGGCGCTGGCTCCCCCCGGCGCGTTCCGCCGCACGCGTTCGAGGGGGTGCGGTCCTCCGATCCGCCGCGCGATCGTGTTGTACGCGTGGAGGGCTGCGGCTGTGCGCGAGCGTCGGTGGTTCCAGCGTCTCGGCGACAGCTCCGCTTCTGCCGCAGGTGGTCTCGTCCGATCTGCGCGGTGTGGCGTGCGGATCAGAGGATCCGCGCTCCCCCGCCGCTCCCCCCGGCTAAAATATATATATAATAATCATCCTCTCATATTCTCTTCTCTCCCTCCCGGCGCGATCCGCCGCACGCGTCGAGCGGTCCTCCGATCCGCCGCGCGAATCGGTTTACGCGAGAAGAGAAGCTGTGCTGGCGCGAAGCGTCGGTGGTCCAGCGTCTCGAGCGAACAGCTCCGCTTCTGCCGCAGGATGGTCTCGATCCGATCTGAACGCGAGTGTGGCGTGCGGATCAGAGGATCCGCGCTCCCCTCGGCGCATTCCCCGGCGTTGGGGAGCGCGGATCCTCTGATCCGCACGGCCGCGCTCCCGTCGGCGTGCGCGGCTGTCCCGGAATCTGCGTTCGGTTTCGTATCTGCATAACCTGTAGAATGCCACGGTACCGATATCGAAGATCCGGCCTCGCCGTCGCCGCATCACGAATCATCTCGTCCGGTGCCGGCGATTCCGATCACGGAGTGGAGCATGAGTCAGTACACGCCTCCGACTCAGCGTGACCTCGGGGCACAGCTTCTGACCACCGCAGGATGGGTTCGCGGCTGGTTCATGGTGCCGGCGCGGCGAAGCCTCACCGACTACGTGAATCACCAGCACGATTTTTTCAAATTGAAAGACGTGGCCCTTCCGGGGCTCGATAAGCGCGTTCCTTTCTTCGCTCTTCAACGGCGGACGGTGATCCTGATCATTCCCGACGTCCCGGAGCCGAGCGCGAAAGTCGTAGCGAACGCGAGCGAGAAGGATGTTTCGTGCGCGTTCAACGGGGGAGTGATCAGTGGCACGCTCTGGGTGGGAACCGGAGTCAGAGTCTCGGATTACCTCCTCCAGCGCGACCCCTTTTTCCCTCTGACCGATTGCAGGATGATTCTCCGGTCGGGCAACGGCTCACAGATCCGCGAGCTCGAGCTGGTGCTTCTCAATCGCGGAGGGATTCTGGGGACATCGGAGCCGCGATTCGTCTGACCGGCCGGAGCTCCTCTCCCGCCGGCTCACCCGCACCAGACCGCGCTGACCGCGTTCGGATGCAGAATCGAATAGCCCGACTCTTCCTCGTCGTACACGATCTCCGCACCATCCAGGTTACGCGCGGCCATCTGGTCGAGGGCGACCACGACCTCTCCCACCTCCACCACCACATCCTCATCCAGAGGAGCGGAGGAAGACGCAATCCGGTATCCGCTCCCTCCACATCCGGTGGTGAAGGAGATCCGGAGGACTCCCCCCTGCAGATCGCTCTGCAATCGGGCGGAGGCCTCCGGAGTGATGGAGATGTTGGGGCTCATTCTTCGGAAGTTCCGTGCACGATGAGCGACTCGGCGTCTTCGCGGCGGAACCACTGGGGGTAGAACTGGATCAGCGTCAGCTCGCGGTCGAGAAATACGAGATGCGCGCGCTTGGTCGCGGCCAGATAGTGGAAGAGGTTACGATCGGACTCCGAGCCGTTCGCCACCCATTCGTTCAGCTTCTTTTCCATGGCCCGCTCGCGGGCGATCATCATCTCGGTCATCTCGCGATAGGAGAGATCGCCCTCCACCATGTCGAGGTAGCGGAGATCCGCGCCGAGGGTGATCTTCAGTCGCGCGTGTCCTGCCGAATACTTGATCTCCAGCAGATCGCGAAGCCCGCGCTCATCCTCGGCGAAGTTCTCGAACATCCCCGCGGTGATCGGATTCGGCAGCACTTCAGCAAGTTTCTCGAACACCTTGTAGGCTTCGACCGTGTATTGGAAAACGAGTCCCAGCCTCTGTTCGGTCTCGGTCATCGTCGATACGGTTTCCGTCATGACTTCCTCTCACTCGATTTTTGCGACTTTCACCACGACGTCGCCTTTCAGCTTCGCCTGGCAGCTCAGCCGGTACGGTGGCTCGAGCTCCTTGTACGTCTCATCGGGCGTCGGAGGGGAGAGCTGGTCCCATCCGTCGACCACGGCGATGCGGCACGTGCCGCAGGCGCCGTCTCCACCGCAGACGTGGCTGATCCGGATCCCCATGTCGATGGCGCAGCTCAGAAGTGTTCGTTCGGATTCGAAGTCGGCAGTCTGATCCTGATCTTCGAACGTCACTCGAGGCATCGTGTCATCCGAGGGTACCGCTCTCCGCATCGGCGGGGCCGGCCGAAGATTCTACGGCACGATGCGCCATATAGGAACTCCGGACCAGAGGTCCGGACTCGACGTGCTGAAATCCGAGTCGTTTCGCCGCCTGGCCGAGATCCCGGAACTCCTCGGGCGAGTAGTACCGCCGCACCGGGTGGTTCCGTTCGGTCGGCGCGAGATACTGGCCCATGGTGAAGATGTCCACCCCGGCATCCCGGAGATCCGCGGCCACCTCGAGGACTTCTTCAGGAGTCTCTCCCAGCCCGAGCATGATGCTGCACTTGGTGAGCATACCTTCGTGCCGCTCTTCGGAAGCCCAGCGGAGGATGTCGAGGGAGCGTTGGTACTTCGCCGTCGGCCGAACCTGCGCGTAGAGCCGCGGAATCGTCTCGATGTTGTGCGCGAGCACTTTCGGCCGAGCGGCCAGGATGGTGCGAAGCGCGTCACGATCGCCTTCCAGATCCGAGATCAGAGCTTCGACCGTTGCCTCGCTTCCCTCCTGAACCTCCTCGATCGTCTTCGCGAAGTGCTCGGCTCCTCCATCGGGAAGATCATCACGGTTCACCGTGGTGATCACCGCATGCCGCACGTTCATCTTCGCGACCGCTTCCGCGACCCGGCGCGGCTCGCCGGGGTCGGCGGGGAGTGGTGCGCCCTTCGCCACCGCGCAGAACGTGCAGCGGCGGGTGCAGACTTCGCCGAGGATCATGAACGTCGCGGTCCCTGCGGCCCAGCATTCGAAAATGTTCGGACAGCGGGCTTCCTGGCAGACGGTGTTGAGGGCGAGGTCGTTGATCAGTCTCGTCACCGGCAGACGATCGAGGTCGCCGGGAACGCGAATCTTCAGCCACTCGGGCCGTTCTCCTGCGCGTTTGTTGATCATTCCTTTCGATCTCTCATCGGGTCACAACCGCCCGCGGTCGCCGCATCATCCCACGGCCGAAGCCGAGAGCGCTCGAACGACGAGCCGCTCGATCGCTTCCCGATCGTCGCTCCAGCGGATCTTCGCGAGCGCCTCTTCGGTGGAGAACCAGCCGTAGCGGTCGTGCTCTGAAGCGTCGAGACGAAGCGCTCGCGACGCATCGATCCATGCGGCGAACGCGATCTCGTCCGCGAAGATCGGGAGATCCGAGGCGTCCTTCAGGTACTTCGCCTCGATCAGGAACGACTGCCGGAGATCGAGGCTTTCCGGCTCTCCACCCATTCCCGTCTCCTCCACGATCTCCCGGCGGGCCGCGGCTTCGGCGACTTCTCCCGCTTCGATCCGTCCGGTGATCGGCTGCCAGAAATCTCCCGAATCGGGACGCCGGTGGAGGAGAAGAATGCGATTGCCGTCGTGCACGACGACCTTCACCAGGGCGAGATCGGGGGGGTTGGGGCGGATCTCCCGCTCGAAGACATCCGCGAAGTGCGGGACGAGCGCCTCACGGACTTCCTCGACCGTGATCGACCGTCCGGTAAGCCTGGCAATCGATGTGACTCCCGCATCCGGGATCCCGCAGGGAGTGATCAGGTCGAAGTGGTGGAGGTTCGGATCGACGTTGAGCGCGAAGCCGTGGGAAGTGACCCATTTCGCGACGCGGACTCCGATCGCGGCGATCTTCTCACGCCCCACCCAGACGCCCCGGTGGCCTTCCCAACGACCGGCTTCGATGCCGAAAGCGGCGACGGTGCGGATGATCACTTCCTCGAGGTTCGTCACGTAGCGGCGGACATCGCGGCGTCCCTCGCCGAGCGAGATCAGCGGATAGCCGACGAGCTGTCCCGGCCCGTGATACGTGATGTCGCCTCCGCGGGTCGTTTCGTAGAAGCGCACCCCTTCCGCAGCGAGTGCGGCTGGAGACGCGAGGAGGTTCTCTTCGTGTCCGCTGCGTCCCAGGGTGATGACCGGGGGATGCTGGAGAAGGAGGAGCTGGTCGGGGATGCGCTCTTCCTGACGGAGCGTGACCAGCTCCTGCTGCATCTGCATGCCGTTCTCATACGTGACGAGATCGAGATTGCGCAGCTCACAGAGTCGCATGTTCGGTCCAGTTCCTCCGGCGGCGGTCGCGGGCGAGCGCCAGCCCTGCGAGGATGTCATACAAAGCATGAACGACGAAAGCGGGGTAGAGGCTTCCGGAGTAGAGGACGACGAGGTGGAAGCCGAATCCGAAGAGGGCGACCAGTGCGCTGCGGCGGATGCCCTGAGTCAGATGCGCCATCCCGAAGAGGACGGATGCGATCAGGATGGGAGGCCAGATCCCGTGGACCAGGCGCTGGATCACCACGTACGCGGCTCCGCGGTAAATCACCTCCTCGCTGACTCCGGCGACGCACGAGACTCCGATCCATGCGAGCTTCTCGATCATCGATTCGGGAGCGATGCGGTAGAGAGGATCGTCGTGATCGGCGGTTCCGAACCGGAGGTTCAGCAACATCGCAACGGTGGCAATCAGGAGGAGGATCGCGCCGGCGGCCCACCCATCGAGAGTCGGAAGCCGGCGGCTGAAGATCGAGAATCGTCCGCTCCATGCCACCAGCATCGCGAGCCCGAAGAGGAGAAGCTGGAGGACGACCACCTCCGCGTAGAGTGGGAGTCGTGGGATCCGAGCTCCGCTCTCGAGAGCGCGGCGGCTCATCCACGCGAGCGCCGGGACGACGATCGCGAGGACCACCAGGAAGATGATTACAAGGATGGAGCTCAGTGTCGTACCGTCTCCGCGCGAGTGGGGCCGTTACAGACTGTACTGCCCCGCCTCGATGATGGACCGCACTCTGGCCATGAACTGGTCCGCCACCGCGCCGTCGATGATTCGATGATCGAAGGTGAGCGAGAGATAGCACATGGAGCGGACCACGATCGCGTCGCCGGCCTCCGTCTCCACCACCACCGGACGCTTCTTCACTCCTCCGACTCCGAGAATCGCGACCTGCGGCTGGTTGATGATCGGAAGTCCGAAGAGACCGCCGTAGACGCCGGGATTGGTAATCGTGAATGTCCCGCCCTGTACGTCCTCCGGATTGAGCTTCTTGGTGCGGGCGCGTTCGGCGAGCTCGCTGATCGAGCGCGCGATCCCGAGGATGTTCTTCTCGTCGGCGCGCTTGAGGACGGGAACGATCAGTCCCCAATCGAGCGCGACGGCGATGCCGATGTTCAGATCGTCTTTATAGATGATGTTGTCGCCGTCGATCGACGAGTTGATGATGGGGAACTCGCGCAATGCCGTGATCACCGCCTGGACGATGAACGCCATGTAGGTCAGGCTGACGCCTCGCTCCGCATAGGAAGCCTTGTGCTGTTTGCGCAGTCGGTCGATCGCGGTGAAGTCGACCTCGAACACGGTACTGACGTGTGCGGAGGTCCGTTTGGAGAAGACCATGTGATCGGCGATCTTCTTGCGCATGACGGACATCGGCTCGATCCGGATGTTCTCGCCCCCGGGAGACGCGGATGGCTGCCCCGGCTCTCGCTGCGGCGCGGCGGGAGGAGAGGAGGGTCGCGGTTGCGGAGCCGGCTGTACGGACGCTGCTGCTCGCGGCCGCTCCATGTACTCGAGGATGTCGTCTTTCGTCACTCTTCCCGAGACGCCGCTCCCTTCGTTCTGCGAGATGTCGATGTCGTTCTCGCGTGCGATCTTCCGGACCAGCGGAGAGGACCTGGTGCGGCGCCGTTCCTCGAGGGACGTGACGTTCTCCTCGGCCTGCGGCGCCGGCGAGGCCTGCGGCGCCGGCTGTGGTGCAGCTGCCGGTTCCGGAGCGGACGGCTTCGGCTGCGGCGCCGCAGCCTGGGGCTGCTCGGCGGGTTCAGAGGGGCGCGTCGCCTCCGGCTTCGGTGCCGGTGCGGCCTGCGGGGGCGGTGCGGCTTCTCCTTCCGCCGCGATTCTCGCGATCACGCTGTTGACCGGGACGGTGTCCCCTTCGTTCGCCAGGACCTCGGCGAGCGTCCCCGAGACCGGCGCCGGAATCTCCGCGTCGACCTTGTCGGTCGAGATCTCGAGATCGGTTCGTCCCGTTCCACCTTCTCTCCCGGCTTCTTGATCCAGCGGGAGATCGTTCCCTCGGCGATCGACTCGCCCATCTGTGGCATTACGACATCGGTAGCCATGTCTCGCTTCGTCCTTCGTTCGCTCGATTTCTCTTCACGCGCAGACGCCCTTCACGCGAGCGCGAGATTCAATCCTTCCGCTTCCGGGGTCGCGTGTCAACTTTGCACGCGCCGTTCCCATCAGTACCGCAGCAGCTCCCTGGCTACCGTGAGGAGCTTCTCCCTGTTCGGGAGGAAGAACTCCTCGAGCGGCGGGGAATAGGGAGGAGGAGTGTCGTTCGACGCGACGCGGCGGATCGGTGCGTCGAGGTATTCGAATGCCTTCTCCGCGATCCGTGCCGCGAACTCACCCCCTGCTCCGCCCGTGAGCGGTGCTTCGTGGAGAATGATCGCGCGGTTGGTCTTCGCCACCGACGCGAGGATCGTCTCCTCGTCGAACGGACGGATCGACCGGAGATCGACGATCTCCACGGAGACGCCGTCCTTCGCGAGCTCGTCCGCCGCCTCGTCCGCGACGTAGTTCATCGCTCCCCAGGTGAGGATGGTGAGGTCCTTTCCTTCACGACGAACGTTGGCCTTTCCGATCGGGACGACGTAATCGTCCGCCGGGAGCTCTTCCTTGATCCGGCGGTAGAGGAATTTGTGCTCGAGGTAGATCACGGGATCCTCGTCCCGGATCGCCGCTTTCAACAGCCCCTTGGCGTCACGCGCCGTCCCCGGCGCGACGATCTTCAGCCCCGGCGTGTTGAAGAAGAATGCCTCCGGATTCCCGGAGTGGAACGGGCCGCCGTGAACGCCTCCGCCCGAAGGACCGCGCACGACGAGCGGACAGCCGTAGCCGTTTCGGTAACGGAGCTTGGAGGCGAAGTTCGTCAGCTGGTCGAATGCGACCGAGATGAAGTCGATGAACTGCATCTCGGCGATGGGCCTCATCCCGGCCATCGCCGCTCCCGCGGCCGCGCCGACGATCGCCGTCTCCGAGATCGGCGTGTCGATCACTCTCTCCTCGCCGAAGCGGTCGAGAAGTCCGGCGCTGGTCTTGAACGCGCCGCCGTAGATCCCGACGTCCTCCCCGATGAGGAAGACGCGCTCGTCGCGCTCCATCTCTTCCCACATCGCCTGACGGATTGCTTCGAGGTAGGTGGTCTCTCCACCTGCTCTCGGAGCTTCGGCGCTCATCGCTCACCTCCCTCGCAGAGAGGCGGGTTCTCCCAGAACCCATCTCCGTGCCACACGCCGTACTGCGCTTCCTCCGGAAGAGGCATCGGCGACGCCTCCGCCTCCTGCACTGCGTGATCGAGCTCCGCACGAATTTTCTCGCGGATCTGCTGGAGGTCGTCTTCGGACGCGGTTCCGGAGTCGAGGAGGAAACGCTCGAAGCGGTCGATCGGGTCCTTCTTCTTCCATTCTTCGATCAACTCTTTCGGGACGTAGGCCTGGTTATCGTGTTCCGCATGACCGCGCATCCGGAAGGTCTTGACCTCGAGGAGGGTCACGCCTTCACCTCGTCGGGCGTGATCCACCGCGCTACGGGCGGCGCGGTAGACGGCGAGGGGATTGTTGCCGTCGACGGTCTCGCCGAAGCAGCCGTATGCCATGGCCTTGTCCGCGAGGGTTCTCGCGGCGGTCTGACGTGAGGTTGGCGTCGAGTAGGCGTACCCGTTGTCTTCGATCACCACCACCAGAGGGAGTTTCTTGACCGAGGCGAAGTTCATCCCTTCCGCGAATGCTCCGGTCGAGGAGGCGC
The DNA here is from genome assembly GCA_963741955.1 of uncultured Acidobacteriota bacterium. GTDB lineage: Bacteria > Acidobacteriota > Thermoanaerobaculia > Gp7-AA8 > Gp7-AA8 > CAVUKB01. The sequence goes on along the minus strand of CAVUKB010000005.1, from coordinate 881,988 downwards.
CGTCTCCGATGAAAACCATTCCGACGCTCTGTCGCTTCTGCATCCGGCGGGCGAGCACCACGCCGGAGATCACCGAGATCATGTCGCCGAGCATCGAGATGGGACCGACGAAGCCGCGGTCGAGATCCGTGAAGTGGATTTGAGATCGCGACCGCGGGAAGGAGCGTTTCCCTTCGCCATGTACTGGCGGAGGATCTCCAGCGGTGTTGCTCCCGCCACGAGCATCGCGCCCATGTTCCGAATGAGAGGGGAGACGACGTCACCACTTGCGAAGTCGAGCGCGTACGCTGCCGCGACCGCTTCGCCTTCCTGCCCGAGGGAACGGTAGATGCCTCCGATCACTTTGGATTGCCGGAAGAGGATGACGATCCGCTCTTCGAGCGAGCGCGTCATCCTCATGTAGTAATTCATTTCGAGGAGCGCCTCGCGTGGGAGGCCGATCTCTGCTGCGGTGGTCGTCTGTTCGGTCAATGTGTTTCCTCCGGCACGAGCGGGACGTTCTCCTCCCGATCGTTCCATCTGGATTCAGCTCTTGATAGGAAATGTCATGCGGGCGGCCGATGGTTCGGTTATCCGGTTGTCGCTTTTCCGAGGAATTTCGACTCGCAGACTCGACTGCTCGGGAGTCTTCCTGCTGACGATTCACGATGCGTGCTCGCCGGTGGATCACCGGCACGAGTCGTCGTTCCGACGACCGGGACGTCGCTCCTCCGATCCATTCCACTCGCCCGGAACCGGAGATCGCGCATTGTCCACCCGCCCCGAACGCCTCCGGGACGAGCTCGACGCGACATTATACGGACCGCGGCGGGAAAGGCGAGATCCTTTCCTCCCGCACCACTCTTGCACAGCCGTAGTTTCGGAACGATCTTCAAAAAAGGGGCCGTTCGGACACGCACGGCCCGGTTTGGACAGGAGGAGACTCAATGGCAAGAACTCCCGAGAGCGTCGAATGGGTCGACTGGGGCACCTTCAGCATCTTCGGCCAGACACATGCCCGAACTCCGCAGGGAAAAACCGGGATGGGAAAGGACATCCGGGTCATCGAGCACGAGGTCTCGGAGTGGCAGGAGAGGAAGGGGCATTCCCTGAACCCGTCGATGCTCGCCGCCATCTACGATCACGGGATCGACACCCTGGTGATCGGAGTCGGCGTCTATGGGGCGATCGAGTGCCCGGAGAGCGTCATTCAGGAACTGCGGGATCACGGCATCGCCGACGTCCGCCTCGAGCGGACTCCCCAAGCCTGCCGGACGTTCACCAGCCTTCTGGGTGAAGGGAAGCACGTGGCGCTCCTCGCTCACGGAACCTGCTGAGGAACGCCTCGTCGGCGCTGCGTTGCGCCCCGCCGGAGCAGAGCGCGCCGCGATGCCGTTGAGAATGCACTCCGATATGCAGTAATCGGGATCTTCCGTCCGGTCCTCTCCTGGATTCTGATGAAGTTCGCTTCAGCGGATTTCCGGTCTCTCTTCTTCGGCCCGCGCGACCCGTTCTCGGTGTCGCTCCTGCGACGGCTCGACGGCGACTTTCAACCACCCGGGCTCGCGCTGGTCGAAGTGCTGATACGCATCGATGATCGAAGCCATCGGAGCATGCTGCGTGAGCACGCGGTCCGGACGGACCGCTCCGCTTTGAACGAGGTCGAGCAGCATCGGGATGTATTTCCGGTGATTGCAGTTGCCCATCTGCAGGGTGAGGTTGCGGTTCATGGCCTTCCCGATCGGGAACGTCTCGAGCTTCTCGGAATAGACACCGATGATCGAGAGGGTCCCGGCTTTGGCCAGCGAGTCCACCGCCCACTGCAATACCTGCGACGGAGCATGGCCCGGCTGCCAGAGGTCGCCTTTCGGATGCTTCTCCGGTGCGACGGTCTTCCGTTCCTCACGGAACTCGTCGCTCTTCTTGTTCGCTTCGCTGTGGGCCGGTCCGGAGGTGGCGGTCTCGGCGTCGATCCCGACCGCGTCGATCGCGCGGTCCACGCCGATTCCGCCGGTCATCTCCCGGATCGTCTCGACGGGATCCTCACGCTCGAAGTTGACGACTTCCGCCCCGATCTCGCGCGCCTTGTCGAGTCGTGAATCGACCCGATCGATGGCGATCACGCGGCCCGCTCCCAGCAGCATCGCGCTCACGATCGCGAACTGCCCGACCGGTCCGCAACCGAAGACGGCGACGGTGTCCCCGGCCCCGATCTCCGCGATGTCCGCGGCCATGTAGCCGGTGGGAAAGATGTCCGACAGGAGAATCGCGTCATCGTCCGAAACTTCGTCCGGTACGCGTACCAGTCCGATGTTGGCGTAAGGAACCCGTGCGAGCTCGGCTTGCAGTCCGTTGAAGGGACCGCTGCTCTCGGGGCCTCCGAAGAACGCGGTGCCGGCGTTCGGCCCGTTCGGGTTCGCATGATCGCACTGAGCGTAGTACCCGGCACGGCAGTAGGAGCAGGTCCCGCAGGCGATCGTCGAAGGGATGATGACCCGGTCACCGCGCCGGAAGTTGCGAACTCCGTTGCCGACTTCCTCCACGATCCCGACTCCCTCGTGGCCGAGAATGGTTCCATTCTTCATCTTTCGAAGCGTTCCGCGGATCATGTGGAGGTCGGTTCCGCAGATGGCGCTGGTCGTGAGGCGGACGATGGCGTCCGTCCGCTCCTGAATTTTCGGCTCTTCAACGTCTTCCAGACGGATGTCCCCGATGGCGTGAAAGACGACGGCTTTCATGTTCTGCCCCCCGTTCTCCTGCATTCAATAACGCGGATCTGCGTGTGCAATGGGCGTTCCGTGAGAGGCGAGAGGCGAGGGGCGAGAGGCGAGAGGCGAGAGGCGAGAGGCGAGGGGCGAGGGGCGAGAGACGAGAGACGAGAGAAGGGAGAAGGGAGAAGGGAGAAGGGAGGCGAGGGGTTCAGCAGCGTGGGACTCCGGCACGCCCGACCGCTTTAAAGAAGTTTATGCTGTTTTCTGGCCGCTGTAAGAAATAACATTCTGTCTTTACGTCCGTCGAGAGAATATTATTCTGCGCCTCTCGCCTCTCGCCTCTCGCCTCTCGCCTCTCAAAAAAGGCGGGCCCTTTCGGACCCGCCTGTCAGTGCCAGCCATTGCCAACGATCATTCGTTGCCGAAGTTCTTGATGTCCTCCGGCGCATCTTTGAGTACGACGGGTGCGTCACCCTGCACCATGACCCGGATCTCTTCGACCACGTCGGGATTGGCGAGCGTAGTGACGTCGCCGACCGGCATCTGGTTCGAGATTGCGGCGAGGACACGTCGCATGATCTTTCCCGAGCGGGTCTTCGGCATGTCGGAAACGATGTGCACTCCCTTCGGCCGGGCAATCTTCCCGATCATCTTCTCGATCTCACCGACCACCGCGACGCCGATGGAAGGATCGGCGACGATCCCCGGCTTGAGTGAGATGTAGACCTCGGGAACTCGGCCCTTCGTCTCGTCGACCACCGGAACGACGGCGGCCTCGGCGATCTGTCCGAGCGCGAGACATGCGGATTCGAGCTCCTTCGTTCCGAGCCGGTGGCCGGCGACGTTGATCACGTCGTCGACGCGGCCGAGGATGCGGATGTAGCCATCTGCCGCACGCATCGCGCCGTCACCGGCGAAGTACGGCCAGTCGCGCCAGTCTTTGCTGTTCTTGTCCTTGCAGTACTTGGCGTAATAGGTCGAGACGAAACGGTCGGGATCCCGCCAGATCGTCTGCATGATGCCGGGCCACGGATTCCGGATGCAGATGTTGCCGGCTTTCCCGGCTCCCGCCGGAAGCTCTTCACTCTTCTCGTCGTAGATCACCGGATGGATTCCGGGGACGCCCGGCCCTGCGCTTCCGGGCTTCATCGGTTGCAGCGCCGGTTTGGTGCTGCAGAGGAATCCGCCGGTCTCGGTCTGCCACCAGGTGTCGACGATCACCGCTTTCTTCTTACCCACCGAGTTGTAGTACCAGCGCCAGACTTCGGGTTCGATCGGCTCGCCGACCGTGACCATCAGTTTGAACTGGAAGTCGTACTTGGCTGGTTCGTCCGCGCCCACTTTGCGGAGTTGTCGAATGGCGGTCGGCGCGGTGTGGAAGATGTTCACTCCGAGACGTTGCGCGATGCGCCACGTACGTCCCGCATCGGGATAGGTCGGTACGCCCTCGTAGATGACGCTGGTGGTGCCGAGAGCGAGAGGCCCGTACACGATGTACGAATGGCCGGTAATCCAGCCGATGTCGGCCATGCACCAGTAGATGTCGTCGGGCTGGATGTCGAGGATATTCCGGGCGGTGCCGGTCACATAGGCGAGATAACCACCGGTGCTGTGCTGGCATCCTTTCGGTTTCGCGGTGGTACCGCTGGTGTACATCAGGAAGAGAGGAGCTTCGGCCGGCATCTCGACCGGCTCGACGACGACGTTTCGATACGCCTTGATCAGATCGTCGACGAAGAAGTCGCGACCTTCGACCATCGGGCTCTTCGAGACGTACTTCTCCGGGAAGCGTCGCCATACCAGGACCTTCTTCACTTCCTGAGCATCGGCTGCGGCCGTACTGATTGCGGCCTCGCACTTTTCCTTCTGGTCGACGATCTGGCCGCTGCGGTAATAGCCGTCACTGGTGATCAGGACCGTGCTTCCCGAGTCGGCGATGCGCTGGCCGCAGGCCTGTCCGCTGAACCCGCCGAAGACGACCGAGTGGATGATGCCCAGCCGGGCGCAGGCGAGCATGGTGATCGGGAGCTCCGGAACCAGCGGCATGTGAATGGTGACGCGATCGCCGGTCTTGAGACCACAGAAGTCGCGGAGTACCGCGGCGAACTCGTTCACTCGGGCATACAGCTCCTGATACGTGATGGTGACGATCGGCTCGTCTTCCGGTTCCGCGACGAAGATCAGCGCGGCTTTGCCCTTGTCCTTGTCGAGGTGCCGGTCGATGCAGTTGTAGCTGACGTTGAGTTTTCCGCCGACGAACCACTTCCAGAACGGCGGATTGGATGAATCGAGAGTCTTGTCCCACTTTTTGTACCAGGTGAGAAGCTCGGCGTATTCGTCGAAGCACTGCGGGAAGTTGTCGAGCGAAAACCGCTGATCGACCGACGGATCGTTGAGGTTCGCCTGCTCGACGAACGACTTCGGCGGATCGTAGTACTCCTCTTCCTTCCAGTGGACGGCGATCTGTGCTTCGTTGGTTTCGTTCGCTTCTTTGACCGGAATCTTGTCGCTCATGTTTTCTCCTCGTCTCATCCCTTCAGCGAACCGGCGGCGGCTGGTACGGCTCCGGCAGGAAACGCTTCAGAGGCTTCCGGCCGGCGTGCGAGCACGATCGAGATCAGCGCGACGACGGAAAGGACGCCAGCAGTGTAGAAGGCGATGGTGTAGTTCTGATAAGTGCGGAACATCGATCCGCCGATCATGGGGCCGACGATGCCGGCCACGGCGTAAGCAGTGAACATCCAGCCGTAGTTGACTCCGAGATTTCTGGTCCCGAAGAAGTCGGCCGTGGTGGACGGGAAGACGGACAGCAGTGTGCCGAAGCAGTAGTAGACACCGAAGATCAGGATGTATACCGCTTCGAGGTTCGAGGTGTTCGCTACGATCGGCATGATGATCGCGGAGATGAGGATCATCAGTCGAAGCGTCTGCAGGCGGCCGATCTTGTCCGAGAGGAATCCGGAGAAGATGCGCCCGATCGCGTTGCCGCACGCGGCGATCAGGAGGGTCAGGGTCGCGGCGGTGGCCGGAAGGCCGACGCTCTTGGCGAATGGAATGAGCTGGCTGATGGTCATCAGGCCGGCGGCCGCCCCGAGGCAGTACGCGACCCACATCAGGTAGAACTGCTTCTTGCGGAGCATCTGGGTCGGTGCGAGCTCGACCCCCGAGGACGCCGCTTTCGAACTGGTCGCGGGGACCCATCCTTCGGGCTTCCATCCGACCGGAGGATTCTTCAGGAGGAAAGCCGCGACGACCGTGGCGATGAAGAAGCCGATGCCGATCCAGCGGAACGTTCCGCTCCAGCCGAGCCGGGCGAGCATCGGCGGTCCGATGAACGCGAAGATCGCAGAACCGCCGCCGTAGCCGGCGACCGCGAGACCGACCGCGAGTCCGCGCTTGTCCGGGAACCATTTGGAGAGCACGGGGATCGGAGTCGCATAGCCGAAACCGTTCCCCAGTCCGACCACCACGCCGAGAGTCATGATGCTCCAGGTCAGAGAATGGGTGAAGCTCGCGAGGATGAAGCCCGCGCTGAGCGCGACGGCGCCGATCAGAGAGATCTTGAACGGGCCGAGGCGGTCCTGGAGGCGCCCTGCGACGACGAAGGAGGCGCCGAAGACGACGATCGCTATGGTGAAGATCCAGGAAGTCTGCTGGCGATTCCAGCCGAACTCCTTCTCCAGCGGTGCAACGAAGATGCTCCATGCGTAAAGCGATCCGAGTGAAAGGTTCATCAGAAGGGCGCCGACCACGCGCCACCAGCGATTGATCGATTCTTCCGAAGAGCTCATGATTCAATCTCCTCCGTCTGCTCAGTAGTAGAACAGTTGCAGTTGAACCGAAAACTGATTCGTATCGCTCCCCACGCCGGGTGATATCCGCGTGTAGAGGGCCTTCACGTTCGCGTTGTGTCCGGAGAGCCAGTACGCCGCGCCTGCGCTCATGCGCGACTCGTCGCCGGCATCTCCGCCGGTGACGTCGCGTCGCGTGTACTGAACGAGAGGAGTGAGCTTCGCCGATCGGATGAGATAGCCGAGCTCCGCGAGGACGTCGTTCTGCTTCTTGATCGAGGTGAGGAAAGTACCGCCGTCGAAGTGCATGTAGTCGAGCTGCCCGGTGAACGCACCGCCGGGAGTCGGAAGATCCATGAAGGCATCGCCGTCCCATGCACTGTAGTCGTCCTGGATGTCGTACCCGGCGCCGAATGCGAGCACCTTCTTCTTCCCGAGATACGTGCCGGTGTAGAAGAAGCCGCTCTCGGCCTCCCACACGTCGTACTGCACGCGTCCGGCGGAACGGAATCCGTTGTGCGATGCTGCGTCACGGGCTCCCTGGAAGACGCCGACGCGGTACTCGAAATGATTCGCTGCGAGATTGCCACGCAGCTGAACGCCGGTGTCGCGGCCGACGATCGACTGTGTTGCGGCGTTCTGGGTGAACGTGTACGTCCCGTAGTCGATGGGGAGAAGCGAGGCTGCACTCTGCAGACCGTTTCTCGACATCGGAATGAGGATCAGCCCGGCGTCGACGATCGCGGCGGGGGTGAACTTGTAACTGACGAACGCATCCTGGAGATACACGTTCTGAGAGGTGTTCTTCTTTCCGCCGGCCGTCTTGCCGAGATTCGGCGAGTCCGTCTCGACGAAGAACGAGAAGTTCTTCGAGATCTGGCCACCGAGGAGTATGCGGAGTCGCCGGATGAAGAGATCCTGTGCGTTTCCGCCGGAAGCGTCTTCCGTCCATTGCGCCTGCGGCTGTGCGAGGAGTCCGAGGCGGAGCGAGACGTCGTCTCCTCCTTTCACCACTATCTGCGCGTGGAGAGGCGGAGTCATGGCAAAGAGAGAGAGGACGAGGATTGCAAGGAGGGCGAGAGGAATGTGTCTCCCTGAAGTGCCTGCCGATTGCACGTGGTCTCCTTCTATCCGCTCCCGGATTTCGGGAGGGGGAGCGGCATTTCGGCACTCTAGGCGGCCGGCCGATGATTCGAATCGTCGGAATGCACCATTCGACGTGGTGAAAAGGCACCACTTCGAGCGTATGATGGCGGAATCTGTAGTGCGCCCCGCCGGACCGGATATCCGGGGGTTGAACGGGGCGTCGCGGCCGAACTACGGGAAGTCAGCCGATGCCACTCGTCACCGATCTTGTTCCTGATCCGGAACAACTGTTCGCCGTTCTCTCCATGGCGCGCGAACCGGTCATGGCCACGGACCGGAGAAACCGGATCGTCTTCTGGAACGATGCCGCGGAGCAGCTGCTCGGATACAGCAGGGAGGAGATGGTGGGTGCTTCCTGCGCGGGAAAGCTCCAGGGCTCGGATGCATTCGGGAACCGCTACTGCTCCGACCACTGTCCTATCGTGGAGATGGCGGCGCGGCACGAGACGGTTCGGCACTTCAATCTGCAGCTTCGGGCGAAAGATCGAAGCTCAGTCGGCGTGAACGTCACCATCATGAATCTCGACGTGAGCCGGGACAACTTCTACCTCGTGCACGTCCTGATTCCAGCGGACGAGGCCCCTGAAACGGCCGGAGAACTTCCGCGTCCGCCACTGGCGCTGGTCCGCGAATCTCTCGACGCCCGGGTCCGGAGCCTCACCCAGCGGGAGCACGAAGTGCTCCGGATGATGGCCACCGGGATGTCGACGCACGAGATCGCGACTTCCCTCCACATCGCGCCGCTGACCGCGCGGAATCACATCCAGAAGATCATGGAGAAGATCGAGGTCCACTCGAAAGCCGAAGCGGTCGCGTTCGCGTTTCAGAAGAAGCTGGTCTGAGAAGCTTCCGCGATCGGAGACCCGCCGGACCTCCAACAGATATCAGATACCAGATATCAGAGCTCAGGCATCTCAGACATCTCAGACATCTCAGACATCTCAGATACCAGATACCAGATCTCAGATACCAGATGCTTTAATACTGGATTCTTCTCGCGCTTCCGTTGGGCTCCGGCGCGCCGACCCGGACGTGCGCTTCGAGGGCGAGCGGGCGTGAGCCGATGAAGCGGAACGGCGAGATCTCGATCTCCCGGATCTCCGGACAGCCATCGAGGATTGCCGAGAGACGCAACAGCATCTCCTCGATCTCCGGGACTCCGTCGGTCGTCTCCGGATTCTGGAGGAGCATCGTCGTGGCCCGCACTTCCCGCATCAGATCTGCCGCGTCGACGTCGGTGATCGGATGGAAGCGGAACGCGACTTCCGGAGTGAGGAAGCAGTCGGACGCGGCGCTGCCGTAGAAGAGGAGATGTCCGAAGGTCGGCTGTTCCGTCACGCCGATCATCACTTCCATCCCTTCTTCGACCAGCTTCTGGACCACGATCTGCCTGAGCCGCGTCCCGAAGCGCTCGTGCATGTCGTCCCACACTTCGCGGACGTCACCCGCAGAGATTGCCTCCCGTACCGACGCCGTCTCGACCTCTCGTCTCAGTGACGAGACCATCGCCTTCAGCACCACCGGGAAACCGATCCGCTCGGCCGCTGCGATCGCCTCTTTCGGCGTCGCCACGTGCACGGCTTCGAGCACCCGGATGCCTGCGAGTGCGAGCAGCTTCCTCGCGTCCTCGGGCGGCAGCCACGCCGCACGCTCCGCTGCTGCACGGCGTACGATCTCCCGGATTCCGTTGGCATTGATGTCGTCGAAGCGGCGCATCCGTCCCACCGGTCTTCTCCGCCACTCCGCATAGGTGGTGATTCTCGCGAGGGCGGCCGCCGCACGCTCGGGGAAAGGAAAGCAGGGAAGGGGCGCGAGCTCCTCCGGGATTCCCTGCGCGCTCATGATCGTGCCGACCACGGGTTTGCCGTTCGACGTCGCCGCTCCCTCTTTGATTCCCCGCACCACCGATTCGGTATCCTCGGCGAAGACCGGGATGTGAATGACGAGAAGTGAGTCGACGTCCGGATCGTCGAGAAGGACTTCCATCGTCCGCCAGTACCTCTCGGCAGGGGAGTCGGGGGAGAGATTGACCGGGTTCTCGATCGCGGCCGGCTCGGGGATGAACGCGCGCAACTCTTCCACTGTCTCGCTGCTGAGCGAGGCGAGCTGGAGTCCTCGTGCTTCGCATGCATCGGCGGCGAGAACCGCGGGCCCTCCTGCATTGGTGACGATGGCCACCCGCGGCCCGCGCGGCAGCGGCTGGTTCGCGAGGAGCATCGCCACGTCGAACATCTCCTCGAGCGTGTCGGTGCGGATGATTCCGGCCTGGCGGAAGAGATTCGCGACCACCGTGTCGCTCGCGAGCGTCGCGCCGGAGTGGCGGAGAGCGGCGCGTGCGCCGGTCTGCGAACGTCCCGATTTGACCGCCACGATCGGCTTCTTCCGCGCGACGCGGGGCGCGATACGCGCGAATTTCTTCGGGTTTCCGAAGCTCTCGAGGTAGAGAAGGATGACTTCCGTGCGCGGGTCGTCCGCCCAGTACTGGATCAGGTCATTGCCGGAGACGTCGGCCTTGTTGCCCACGGAGATGAAAGTGGAGAAGCCGATGTTGAGCTGCCGCGCGTAATCGAGTGTGGCGAGTCCGAGCGCGCCGCTCTGGGTCGACATCGCGACGTTGCCGGGAGGTGCCTCCATCTCGGCGAACGTTCCGTGAAGGGAGATCGAGGGATCCGTGTTCAGGAGGCCCATCGCGTTCGGCCCGACCATCCGGATTCCGGCCGAGCGGATCTTCTCCACCAGCCGGAGCTCTCGGGCATGTCCTTCCGCTCCCGCTTCACTGAATCCGCCGGTCATCACCACCACGGCGCGCACTTTCTTCTCGATGCAGTCGTCGATGACCTTTTCCACTTCGCCGGCCGGGACGGCGATGAACGCGAGATCGACCTCCCCGGGGACGTCCTGAACCGTGGGGTACGCCGGGACGTACTGAATCTCCTTCGCGGTGGGGTTCACCGGATGGAGCCGTCCCTTGAAACCGAAGCGCATCAAATTGTTGAAGAGCTCCGCACCAAGATGACGCGGGTGGCGGCCTGCTCCGATCACCGCGATCGACCGCGGCTCGAACAGCGCCTTCATCGACGCCGTCGCCGCCTGGCGTGCCCGATCCGAAGAGCGGTCCTCGTACGACTCGGTCGGCTCGATCAGCATCTCGAAGTGCCTCCCGCTCGCGCTCTCCTGCAGCTCGAACCCGGAGTCGAGAAACACTTTCATCATCGCGTAGTTGGTCGGTGAGACTTCCGCTTCGAACAGACGGATGCCGTACTGGCGTCCCACGTCGGCGAGACGCTCGAGAAGGCGCGTGCCGACTCCAAGTCCCTGCATCCCGTCTGCGATGGTGAACGCGACCTCGGCGCGATCGCCGCCGGGCGCCGTGCGGTAGTAGTGGGCGATCGCGACGATCCGTTCGTCGAACTCACCGGCCAGCCCGAACGTCGTCTCCGGATCGCTGACCGCCATCTCCTTCGCCATCTTCTCGTCGGGAACGCGCGGAGAGCAGAAACGGAGCTCGAGACTTTCCCTGGAGAGATGCTCGAGGAACTCGAGCACGCGGGGAGCGTCTGCGGCGAATACCGGGCGGAGCCGGAGAGTGGTCCCGTTCCGGAGCACGACGTCGGCGGCGAAACGCATCAGGTGCAGTGGATCGACGATCTCGGACGCGGTCATGGCAGCCTCCACGGATGTTTGCATTATCCGCTCCCGCAAGCATTCTCGCTCCGCGAGGGAGGAGGGGTGAGTGCGCACGGCACAGCGGCATGTGATGGGCGACCCCGGATGCGACCCCGAATATTTCGATCCCGGATGTTTCGATCACCGTTCTCTCGCGTGACGTTCCAGAAAGATCGCCAGCTCCGATTTCGACACCTTCCCGGATGCGACCCCGAGCATCAACTCCGTCAGCGCGTCCTCATCCGCCTCCACCCAGAGCCCATTGAACCAGAGAAACACGAGCATGGAGGCCAGGGCGGCTCGTTTGTTCCCGTCGATGAACGGGTGGTTTCTGGCGATGTGCCAGCCGTAAGCCGCAGCCATCTCCGGAACCGTTGGATGAAGGAACTGGTCGGCGAAGCTGGCCTCGGGCATCCCTATGGCCGACTCCAGTAAGGAGACGCTTCGCAGACCATCACGTCCGCCGTACCGGCGCAGCTGATCCGCGTGAATTGCCAGAACCTCGTCGAGCGTGAGGAAGACGGGGGACACCCGTCACTCCGCCAGCCGCCGAAACACCCCGGCATAGCGATCATTGATTTCGTCGACCGCCCGTTTCAATTTCCGGTTGCGGGCACTGGTCCGAACGGGGGAAATGATCACCACATCGCCGTCGGTGGAGATCTCGAGGTCCGTGTTCTCGTCGATCCCGGTTTGTTCGAGCAGCGGACGATCGAGGATCAGCGAGAGGCTGTTGCCAGTGCGCACCAGTCGCTTGCTCATGTTCGTACGAACGCCGAACCCCGTTCGTACCATTCCACCTCGTCCTTTTCCCGCCGGTCAGCTCCCGGGCCCGCATGGACGGGTTCCGAATCTTGCGTTTGCTACCACTCCTCCGGGCCATGGTGATCTTCCGCGATGAGCTCCGCGCAACTCGTGGTTCCTGATCAGAGGGATGTCGAGCGTAGCGGTCGCCGGCACTCGACTCCTCCTCCTCTCCGCGAGGCCGCGCATCGCTCCGAAATTTTCGGATGGATCGGAGATCCCGCGGTGGGAGCTCGCCGGTCGGAGTTATGATCGTCTTCTCTGCCTGGAGACCATCCTTGATTCGAATCTCTCAACTCCGCCTTCCTCTCGACCATGACGAGGCCGAGCTCGATGCCGCGGTCCGCCGGCGCCTCGGGCTCGACGCCGGAACTCCGCTCGAGCTCACCGTGTTCAGGCGCAGCCACGATGCGCGGAAGAAGCGGGCGATCGTCCTCGTGTACACCGTCGATGTCGAGACGCCGGAGGAGGCGGCGATCCTCTCCCGGATGAAAGACGACCCGGAGGTGGCTGAGACACCCGACATGGAGTATCGCTTCGTCGCGAATGCGGCGGGACGAACGATCGAGCCGCGTCCGGTGGTGATCGGAATGGGCCCCTGTGGTCTCTTTGCCGCGCTCGTCCTCGCGCAGATGGGACTTCGACCGATCGTGCTGGAGCGCGGGAAGAAGGTCCGCGAGCGCACCGCCGACACGTTCGGCTTCTGGCGGACGGGCACTCTCGATCCGGAGTCGAACGTCCAGTTCGGCGAAGGAGGAGCGGGGACGTTCTCCGACGGCAAGCTTTACAGCCAGGTCCGCGATCCGCGTCATCTCGGGCGCAAGGTCCTCACGGAGCTGGTGGAGGCCGGCGCCCCGAGTGAGATTCTCTGGTCGAGCAAGCCCCACATCGGGACCTTCCGACTGGTGAAGATGGTCGAGAACATCCGGGAGAAGATCGAGGCTCTGGGCGGTGAGATGCGTTTCGGAGTTCGCGTGGTGCAACTGCACCTCGACGAGGGCCGGTTGCGTGGGGTGGTTCTTGCCAGCGGTGAGGAGATCCGGGCCGATCAGGTCGTCCTCGCGGTCGGCCACAGCGCCCGCGATACGTTCGAGATGCTCCTCGCTTCGGGCGTCCGGATCGAACCGAAGCCATTCTCGATCGGGTTCCGGATCGAGCACCCACAGAGCCTGATCGATCGTAGCCGATTCGGCGACGCCGCGGGGCATCCCCGACTCGGCGCGGCCGACTACAAGTTGACTCATCACTGCAGCAACGGCCGCTCGGTCTACAGCTTCTGCATGTGCCCGGGAGGGACGGTCGTCGCGGCCACATCCGAGCCCGGTCGCGTCGTCACCAACGGAATGAGCCAGTACGCGCGGGCGGACCGGAACGCGAATGCGGGAATCGTGGTCGGCATCTCACCGGCCGACTATCCGGGTGGCCCACTGGCCGGCATCGCGTTCCAGAGAGAGTGGGAGGGGAGGGCCTTTCGTCTCGGCGGCGGCGACTATCGGGCCCCGATTCAGCGCGTCGGGGACTTTCTCCTGCGTCGTCCCTCCTCCGGAGTGGGCGAGGTCATCCCGTCTTACACTCCCGGCGTGACTCCGACCGAGCTCGACTCGAGCCTTCCCGACTGGGCCACCGCCGCGATCCGTGAGGCGATTCCGGCGTTCGATCGAACCCTGCCCGGCTTCGCGATGGCCGACGCCGTTCTGACCGGTGTCGAAACGCGGACCTCCTCTCCGATCCGCATCGCGCGCCACGACGACTCTCTTCAGAGCGTCAGCACTCCCGGCCTCTTCCCGGCCGGAGAAGGCGCCGGTTTCGCGGGAGGCATTCTCTCCTCGGCGATCGACGGCATCCGCGTCGCGGAGGCAGTCGCGGTCGAGATTCTGGGATGAGAGTGTGACCCGCTCCCACCGCGACACTCACTTCAACGGCTGATCGAAATTCACGACCAGCGTGGCCGGTCCAGGATCCGAGCTGACGAGCGTCGCCGCGATGAATCGTGATCCGTCGGAACTGAGAGAGATCGCCTCCCGGTTGGTGTTGATGTTCACCCGGGTGCCGAGCCGCGGCGGTCCGAACTGAACCGCTTTCCCTTCCACCATCACCGCGACGTTTCTGATCTGACCGTCGTCTCTCAGATAACGGATCTCTTTCCCGTTCGCGCTCCACCACAACTTGTACGTGGCGTCATCCGACACCTGCCACTTCGGGCCGGGCTCCGGATACGTCGTCACGTACGTGTAGCGGCCGCTGGTGCTCGCATCGACGTACGCGAGCCACCGCCCGTCCGGCGAGATCGCTCCGTTCTGCTGTTGTCCCGGCCCGCCCAGCACCGTTCGCGCGGTCCCTCCCGAGAGGGGGACGGCCATGATGTTCGTATCTCCCGGCAGAAGGGCGTTGTAGATGACCACGCCCCTCTCTCCGTCGATCGAGGTCGGCTGAATTGCGTAGGGCGCCGTGACGATCGTCCGTTCCATGGCGCTGCCGTCGGCCGGTTTGATCATCAGTGAATAGGAGCCGTTCAGGGATTGCTGGAAGACGACCGATTTGCCGTCGGGGGTCCAGACCGGATCGGCCGTGTTGTTCAGGAAGGAAAGGCGTGAGCGGGTGCCGCGGCCGATGTCTTCCACGTAGAGGAGCGCGTTGGGATCCCCGATGGTCAGGGCCAGCTTCTGTCCGTCCGGCGACAGCGCGACGTCGCGGTAGACGGCTGGAGGACCCGCCTCACCGATCTCCTTTCCGGAGGAGTCCATCCATATCAATCTCAGGTTTCCGCTGCCGCCCCCGCTGGGATACGTCGCCAGCAGTCCGTCATTCGAGACCGACACGATCGAGCGCCACGTTCCGGGATCGGTCAGCACTCCGTCGAGGAGCGAGATGACCGGCCCGGACAAAGCGCCGTTCTCGAGCTTCTGGGCCATGAGCCTGTCGCTGCGGACGAAAAGGAGATGATCGCGAAACACCAACCCACTGCTGGCCGCAGGCGTGAGCTTGTGCGGATCCTTCCCGTCCAGCGTGGAGATGACGAGCGCGGTGCCTGGATCTGCCGGCGAGCCGTGCATCGCCTCGATGTACACCATGTGTTTCCCGTCTGCAGTGGGAGACGGCCAGCGATCGGTGGTGTACGGCGGCTTGGGAAACGTGATCTGCTTCGGGTTCCCCCCGGTTGCACGCACGCTGTAGAGACCCGCTTGCGTGAATGGGGTGAAGATGATCCTCCCATCCGGTAGCCACATCCCGCCGCGTCCATCCGGAGCGTACGCGATCTGCCGGGGAGTCGAGCCGTCGATGTCGATGGCCATCAGCTTCCCGGTGGAGAAGTACCCGATCGAGTGGCTGTCGGGACTCCAGAACGGGAACATGGCATTCTCCGTTGCGGGAAGCGCTCGGGCCGCCCCGCTGTCGAGCGACTGCAGCCACAGTCGCGGCACCGTTCCGTCCGTGGCCACGAAAGCGGCCATGTGGCCGTTCGGCGCGAGCGTCACCGGTCCCGCAGCGTCGCCGGTAACGACGAAGTGCGTGTGGGGGGGCGGACTGATGTTCGACATCAGCCGGCGGGGGGCCGGCGCCGTCAGGCGAAGAGAGACGAATGTCGCCGCTGCGGCGATCAGTGGCAGCGCGATCAGAGCAGCGACGAGTGGTGCACGCATCCGGCGTTTGCCGCGAACCTCCCGCGTCTCATCCGGGCCGCTGTCGACCAGCCACTCCAGCTCGCGTTTCAGGTCGTGCGCGCTCTGCCATCGCTTCTCGGGTGATTTCTCGATACAGGCCTTGACGATCCGCTCGAGCGCGACCGGCGCGACCGGCTGGATCTGCGAGAGCGGCACCGGGTCGCGGTCGAGGATCGAAGCGATCACGCTCGCCCTCGTCTTTCCATCGAACGCGCGCCGGCCGGTGACCATCTCGTACAGCACGGCACCGAACGCGAAGATGTCGCCACGCGCGTCCGCCTCGGCGCCTTCCAGTTGTTCGGGCGCCATGTACTGGACCGTGCCGAGGATCGTCCCTTCGGCGGTGAGCGGCTTCTGCTCCGTCAGGAGCCCGGTGAGCTCGTTCCCTCCGGCGGAATTCTGAGAGCTTCCCTTCGCCAGTCCGAAGTCGAGCAACTTCGCCCCCGACTTCGTGAGCATGATGTTTCCCGGCTTGAGGTCGCGGTGGACGACGCCGCTGCGGTGGGCGAGGTCGAGCGCACCGGCGATCTCGATTGCGATCCTCAGCGCCTGCTCGAGCGGCAACGGTCCCTTCAGGAGACGGTCGGCGAGCGACTGTCCATCGCAAAGCTCCATCACCAGGAAATCGACGTCGCGCTCGTGTCCGACATCGTGCAACGTACAGATGTTCGGGTGATTGAGTTGCGAGATGGTCTTCGCCTCGCGATCGAAACGCAGCTTCAGCTGGGCGTTGCCCGCGAACTCGGAGGAAAGGATCTTGATCGCGACGCTGCGGTCGAGACGCGTGTCGCGGGCTCGGAAGACCTCTCCCATACCCCCTGATCCGAGGGAATCCACAATCTCATACGGTCCGAGGCGCGTGCCTGCTTCGAGAGTCATTGTCGAGGAATGACCCATTATCGCATCGAATCCGGCGGACTGATGCAGGTGGAGTTCGAGAACTGCAGATCGGGGCTGCAGAATGGACGACTGTCTTCGAATCTGCGGGGCGAGATCGCACCCGACACGCCGGCGAAGAGATCGCGTACCTCAGCGGTCGCGCCATCCGGAGCGGGAGACGCCGCGAAGACGTGGACTCCACAGCCGTTCCGCGCCTAGCCCGCATTTCTCACACCATCTCTGCTGCGGAGACGGATAGCGGCCTGTCTGCTGCGTTGCGGCCTGCTTCGGCTCCTCGACATAGTCACCACTATGCCTTCGTTGCCGAAGCCGGGTGCGCCTTGCATCCAGGCCACTCTCCGCCTCCTCGCGACGAGACGATGTGAGAAATGCGGGCTAGGAGTCTGCGCGATAGGACGTAAGTTCGGCGCTTCCTGATGATCTCGGGTGACGTCCGCTCGCGAGCGGCAGAACCGGGCCATCGAAGCGCCTTGGGGTTGATGGAGCCGTTCTCGGGGAGGTGGCAGCGCGAAACACTTGCTCGGCGGGACTTTTCGGGGTTGGATACTGCTCTGCCGGGGCTATTCGACCGCAACCAGAGCGCTCATTCGCTTCAGATTGATCACCAGGCACACCAGAGCCCATTCGCCGGCAACTTTGCGCGTCCCGCGGAGACTGAATCGTCGAAAGCCGAGAACGTTTTTGACCCAGCCAAACACCGGCTCAACGATCGCCTTTCGCCGGCGATAGACCGCCTTGCCTGCAGGTGAGTCCAACTTCTGCTTCATCCGCAGAGTAGCGGGGAGCGTCGTCTCAGCTGCGGTTTCTTTGCCTTCTCGTCCGAGAGAAACATACGCATCGATCTTCTTCTCCTCCAACTCGATGAACGAGCTTTCCGACTTGTAACCGGTGTCGGCAACAACCTGGTCGGGGCTTGTTTCGCAATTCTGTTCGACCACCTCGACCAAAGGCACGAGTGATCCGCTGTCCGCCGCAGATTGTGTGATCTCGAATCCGACGATGAGTTGGTTATCGGCATCGACTGCGATCTGCGCGTTGTAGCACTGCTGAAATCCTTCCTGGGACTTCATGATTCGGCTCTCGGAATCGGTGAAGTTCTCTTGCGCTTTGTCCTCAGGTACGCCGAACTTCCGTTTGAATGGCTTACCCTTCTTCCTGGCCGGATCATCGTCGCCTTCGGAGCGACCAGCCTTCGTGTCCAGTTCCCGCTGTCGCTGTTCGAGTCGCTCTCGTGCATCTCTGATCTTTCGGATGCGTGTTTCCCGGCGCTGGAGCTCTTCGGGCAACTCATCCCCGCGTCGATCAACCCCGTACTCGGCATCCTCCCGGGCATCCTCTTCCGCCGCTGTGGCCAAAATCTCCGCGATCTCCTTCTCGAGCTTCGCTTCTTCCTTCTTCATCCGATCGTAGCTCATCGCCTTGTGCTTGCTGGCATTCGCTCGCACCTTCGACCCGTCGATTGCGATCCTCCCGAGCGTAACTAACCCTGCCTCCTGAGCGGTCCGAATGATCTGGACCAGCAATGAGCTGAATGCGTCCACGTTTTCAAGCCGAAAGTCGCAGATGGTCCGATGCGATGGAAAGTTCCCGGCTGCAAGATACCGGACGGCGATATCTTCATCGATCCGCCGGGCAATCTTGCGCGAGGAGAACGTTCCCGTCAGGTACGAATAGGTGATCAACTTGAGCATCATCCTCGGCTCGTAGGGCTGCTTCCGCCTGCCGTCGCCCTTGTACCGCTCGTAGAATGCACTCAGATCAAGCTGATCGATCATGTCGGAAACGAAGTGCGCCAAGTGACCCTCAGGGAGCCACTCGTATGGCGAGGGCGGAAGCAGCAGCGACTGCTCCGGTCGGTATGGCCTATACGTGGTCGGCATGACCTAATCTTAACATATTATCGTTACTACTAACCATTCACCTTTTATCATGCCGATTTGCCGCGAACCGGGTTTCTACCGCGCAGACTCCTAGGAGTCTGCGCGGTAGAAACTGTCCTACTGCGAAAGCGGATCAACGGTCCAAATCCACCCGGATTTTCGGCGAGTAGCCACCGCTACGCACCTCAAATCCGAACGAATTTGGCCTCGTTGCTCCGCTTTCTCGCTACGGACGTTTCTATCGCGCAGACTCCTAGCCCTGGAAAATTGGGGCGTGATCAGGGTCGCCGGACGGACCGGCGTCTCTCCGTCTCCTTCGTGATCTCCTGCGTGAAGACGCGTTCGACGTCGATGCCGACCCGCGGATCCGTCACGAACGCAGAGTCGTCGACGACCGTCCTTCCATCACCGACCGAAGTGATCGATACCTCGGCATTTCCGTAGGAGTCGACCGGAATCCGGAGTCTCTCCCCGAACCTCCCTCGTCGATCGAGGTATTGAACCAGCAGACGGTCTCCGTGCTCGCCCATGTTCGCCGAGACGAAATTCCTCCCGTCCCACGTCATCATTCCGGCCGCCGTGTCGCCGCTCTGCTCGAGAAGAGCCGGGGTTTCCGCGACGACGTTTCCATCGCGGTTCACGAGGGCCGACTCTTCGCGATACCCCCACGGGCCGCCGTCGCTCTCGGCTTGTTGCCAGTAGATCAGAGCGTCCATTCGATTGGAGGTGATCGTCTCGTGACGGACATCCCGCACCGGATTCACACTCGGCTCGATGACCACCGTTCGTGGCCCGATCGAGACGGCTCCCGCGGTCGAGGCGACGCGAACGTCGAGGCCACGGGTCGGCGGGAGGTCCGGATAGAGACGTTCGCCCTCGATGACGCCGAGGATGTAGACGCCGCCGTCGAAGCCGGCAGCATGGAGATAATCACCGATCTCGATCGTCGTCCCGGGCTCCATCGAATCGTCCAGCACCGTGAGCATTGCGACGTCGGGATATCTTCCCTCGAGCCGTTCCCACCAGAGTAGGACGAAATGCTTTCCGTCGAAGACGATCTCCGGTTGCACCGCATTCGCGATCTCGGTGCGCGCGACCACCGAGCCGTCGCGCGCAATCGTGGTCAGCTCCACGAACCGCTTCCATCCCTCTTCGGGGGTCCAGCTGCTTCGTCCCGTCGCCAGCAGAAAGGTTTCCCCATCCGAGGTGAGCGAAAAACCTTGTCTGTTGTACGGGTGGTCGACCGGCCATGCAGTCGCCTGGCCGTCGGCGCTCATCGGCTGCGAGTAGAGCTGCCAGATGCCGTCGCGGTACTCGTCCCACACGTGAAGAACCGTGTCGCCCGCGGCGGCGACCGCGGAGCTTCGCTGGACCGGTGCGCTGAGCATCAGCGGCGACGCGGGCGCGAGCGGTTCGAGTGCGCGATCCCAGGTCCGGACGATCTGGTTGAGACCTCCCGGTTCGCTCCAGCCGTCTCCCTTCCGTTCCTCCCGGACCAGAAGAAGAGTCGACGGCGTACCGGCGAACGCACTCAGGCTTTGATTCCGGTCGATCCCGGGCTGAAGAGTCCATACCGGACCGGTCGCGCCCGATGAGCCGAGCGTCTGAATGACGACGGTCTCGGCCTGGCGAGACGCCATGAGAAAGTCCTCGCCATCAGGAAGGAGAAGCGTGTCGTCCGGAACGAACGCGGTGAACGGATCGAGGCGCACGAGATCCTCTCCGGAGGGACCGAGGATCGCAAGACTTCTCGAAGCCGAACCGGCGCCGAAGAGTACCGCCGTCGTCTGACCCGTGGTCGAGATCGAACCGAACCGCAGCGGCTCGAGATCGGCTCCTCCCTCGAGCAGAACATGTGCCGCGCCAGCGTTTCCTGATGCATCTACCGGGATCACGAGCAGTTGCTCTTTCGCGGCCGAACCGGTTCTCGTCGCCCCGGCATGCGCGAAGACCAGAAATCCGGAGCTCGTCGCGACGACTTTCTCGATCGACACGTAGCGGTCCACCACGTCGAGGAGATCGATCGGTTCGCCGGGTTCACCACCGAGAGGGATCATCCGCGCCTGCAGACGATCGGGCTCGCTCCACGCCACGAGAAGGACGCCTGATCGCAGCGCGAATCGCGCCTCTTCGACCGGAGGAAGCGACATTCCCTGCTCGACCTCGCCGTCCGGCGTCACCGTCGTGAACTGGAGACAGGAGCCGCCGTCGTCACAGTTGGACCTCGTCCATGCGATCAGGTACTCACTGCCGCTCCAGAGAACATCGAAGGGGTGGAGCGATGAGCCGGTGCTGCCGATCGCGATGCCGAATGGATCGAGCACATCGCCGTTTGCGGTGATCCTCGTCGCACGCAGAAACCGCCCCCGGGTTCCATGGACGTAGACCACGAGGTAGTCCTCGCCGTTCGAAACGGCCTCCGGACCACTCTGATCCCAGACCGCCTGCATCAGAGGAAAGTCGCCGATGTCCCGTGGCGGCGACACGATCGGATCCGCCATCGCGAACGTGGGGAGGATCAGGGAGAAGACGACGAGAAGAGCTCTGAGATCGCGCATCGACTGAAGGTACGGATGGAGGCGCCGGTTCATCCATTGATTCTATTCCACGATTCCGCCGGAGGTGCGTCGTTTAATCCGGGTTACCGACTTGGTCACGCGAGCGAGATCTTCCATAATGTCCGGTCGGTCCAGGAGGTCACAACGTGATGAATCGAACTTCGAAGTGGGTCACCGCCTCGTTTCTCGCTCTCGCTCTCGCCGGCTCCACCACTGCATGGAGCGCCGATCCGCCCGACTCGGGGGCGAAGAAAGAAGTCGAGAAGGCGAAGCCGGAGGAAGTGAAACCCGCTCCGGCGCCGGCAATCACCCACCATCGGATCGTCATCGACGGAAAGACGATCCCGTACACGGCCACCGCCGCGACGATCGATCTGAAGAACGGCAAGGACGAACCGATCGGACGGATGTTCTACGTCGCCTACACCCAGGACGGAGTGAGCGACGCCACCAGACGACCCGTCACCTTCTGCTACAACGGCGGACCCGGCTCGTCCACGCTGTGGCTGGAGATGGGCTCGTTCGGGCCGGTGCGCGTCGACGCCTCTGATGCTGAGCCCACCCCTCCGCCGCCCTACCGGATCGAGTCGAATCCGGAGAGCCTCCTCGACGTCACCGATCTCGTCTTCATCGACGCCATGGGAACCGGATACTCACGCATCATCGGCAAGGGAACGCCGAAGGACTTCTACGGCACCGATCCCGACATCGCCGCGTTCGGGCAGTTCATCGAGCGATGGGTGAGCACGAACCGGCGATGGAACTCGCCGAAGTTCCTTCTCGGCGAATCGTATGGCACCACGCGCTCCTCCGGACTCCTGGCGTGGCTGCAGAACAAAGGGATGGCCTTCAACGGCGCAGTGATGATCTCGTCGTACCTCAATGCATACGACGACTTCAACGGGCCGCCGTTCTCGAATGACCTTCCCTACGAGTTCTATCTTCCCACCATGGCCGCGACGGCCTGGTACCACGACCGCCTCGATCCGAAACCCGCCGACCTCGCCGCATTCGTCCAGGAAGTCCGCCAGTTCGCCCTCGGCGAATACGCGGCAGCGCTCGCCAAAGGGAGCCGTCTCGGAGAGAAGGAGCGCGACGCCGTGGTCGCGAAGCTGCATCGTTACACCGCGATGCCGGAGGACTTCCTTCGTCAGGCGAACATCCGCATCGACCCCTCGCGCTTCGAAAAGGAGCTGCTGCGCGGCGAACGGCGCACGGTCGGCCGCCTCGACTCGCGCTTCACCGGCATCGACCACGACGCCGCGGGTGAGCGCCCTGAAGACGACGCAGCCGATTCCGCCTTCGGCGCGGCGTTCGTCGCAGCGTGGAACACGTATTCGCGCGGCGATCTGAACTACCAGTCGGACGATCTCTACAAGCCGACGAACTACCCGGAGGTGGGGAAGGAGTGGGACGACCGGCACGGTCAGGGGTTCCGCAAGGCTCCCATGCCCGACGTGGCGGAGGATCTGCGGCAGGCGATGTCCGCCAACCCGGGCCTGAAAGTCTTTTTCGCCAACGGATACTTCGATTTCGCCACGCCGTTCTTCGAGACCGAGTACACCGTATCCCACATGGGCCTCGACCCGGCGCTCGAGAAGAACCTCTCCTGGGGCTACTACCCGTCCGGCCACATGATCTACATCCACCCGCCTGCGCGGAAACAGCTCAAGCAGGACCTCGCCGCGTTCTATGCCGCGGCCATGCACTGAGAGAGGTGATCCGGGTTAGACATTGAGCGGCAATCGGGCAGATCCTTCGACAGTAGTGAAGTCGGGAGCACGCCCTGAGAAGCCTCGCTCCGATTGGATTGAGTCCCAATGGCCCGAACTCGAGCAAGATCCGCGTGTCAGCCGGGAGTCAGCGCGACCTTGCTGGGCAGCGAAGGATCCCCTCTCCGAGGGGCGCCACGGCTCCCGCCGTGGCCGCGCAGATCGCCTTCAGAACGGAACGAGACGGCACCTGTGGCAGATGCGCAGTAACCCCGCGCATCGGCTCCGTGAACACCCACAGTGCCCCTTGAGTTCGGGCCATTGGATTGAGCCCGGATTATTCACGGGACTTCTGCTGCGGAGCGCCAGTCGGGCCCGTCTGCGGCGTCAGACGGCGAATTCGCTCCTCAACTCTCATGCTGGCCCCGGAGTGAGACGTCCGGAGCCGGCAGGGTCCGCCGGACGTGAGGTTTGAAGTGCGAAGCCGGCGGGCGCCGGCTTCGAGGTGCTCACTTCATGCTCCGACCCGCGTCAGAGCTGGCTCACGATCCGCTTCTTCGTCTGCATGAAGCGCGCTTCGAGCCGTTCCGCTTCCGCCTTTCCGATGGTCTCCTGCGCCTTCGGAAAGAATTCGTTCTCCTCTTCTCTGGCGTGGTGCTGCACTGTATCCGCGATCTCCGAGAAGAGGTCTTCCCACTCATCCGAACCGGTGGACATCGCATCGAGCCGCGAGATCATCGATTCGAGCTCTTTCGCTTCGCGATCGTGGTGGTCGGCGAGCGATCTCGTTTCCGCGTGCTCTCGCAGCACGGGATAGACCTCGCGCATCTCGCCGCGCTCGTGTGAGAGCAACTCCACGCGGATCTTCCGCCAAAGCTCGGCGCGCTTTTCCGCATCATCGGTGCTCCTGGCCCGCTTGAGCAGAGCACTCACTTCCCCATGCTGCTCCGCCAGAGTCCGGAACACGCCTTTGAGTCCGGTCGCGGCGTCTTTCATTTCCTTCGCCTTACCCATGGCATTCGAAGCCATCTCGTCGATTCGATTCATTTCCGCTCCTCCTTCTGCTCCAGTCGGGAAAGCTGCACGCGGCATGCCTTGAACACGACGTATTGGAGCTTCGCTTCTCCGGGCGGTACGTCACGTGGTCCGCAGGAGAAGTGGAGCAGCGGGAAGGAACGGCAGAAGATCCTCTGCTCCGATGCGGGACGCCTCATCTTCCTCGCGCTGCTCGCGGAGTGCCGCAGGCACGATGAATCTGCTGCGTGTGGGAGCGGGAGTGGGTTACGAAGCGCAGGCCATGAGCCCATGCTCCCGGGCGCCGGTATAATGCGCGGCGATGCTCGTCCTGCACGGATCTCTCGTCGATGGCGCCGTGGTGTTGTGGGGGGAGATTGCGCACGTGGAGCAGCCGTCGCCGCGGCGGCGCGGACGGATGCGGAAGAGCGAGCTGCCGCCACCGCCGCGGACGGGGATGCCGGCGGGCGAAGTGCGGCAGCGGCTCGATGAGCTGGGCGTCGGCATCGAAGGCGAGGCGCTCGATGTGATCGCGTGGCTCCCGACGGCGGACGCGAAGCCTCTCCCTTCCACTCCACTTCTCGGGGAAGCGCTGCCGCTCGCGAGAACGACCATTCACCCGTGGACGATCGAGGCGATTTTCCTCGAACCTCGCGTGGTGCCCGAGGTTCTCGCGCACGCGGTAGGGAAGCGGATGCTCGCGCCGGGCCTGATGGTCGGCGCGGACCTCGCGTACCTCGCGACCGCGATGCGCTTCGCCGCCGCGCTCGGCGCGCGAGGGCACCTTCTCCCGTCGCTCGAGGAGTCACTCGAGGGGTGGCGCGCGCGCTGGATGCTCGCACCGATGGGAACCGAAAGGAGCGAGCTCGCGTCGCTCGCCGGCTCGGCGCCGGAGGCGGTCTTCGCGTTGGGGCGGAAGAGCGACGATCCGCCGCTGGTCGACCGGCGCAGGACCATCGCGGGCTTCGTCGCGACGATCGGGGATGCGATCTACCGATCGAGCGCTCCGCGGCCGGCGATCGCAGCCACGTCGCTGCACGACCGCTGGATCGACGCTCTCTGCTCGCCCGACGGCACTCTCGACGCGAAACCAAACGAAGCGGCGGAACTGCGGAGGGTGGTGCGGCGTTGGGCGCGACCCGTGGCCGAACAGGCCGAGGCGGCATTCCGGGTCGGGTTTCGCCTGGAGGAACCTTCCGGGCAGGAGAACGACTGGCGGGTGCGCTTTCTCCTTCAAGGGAGCGATGATCCGAGTCTGATCGTCGCGATGGAGGAGGTCTGGAGTCCGCCGAAGAAGAAGCGAGGAACGAAGAGCGCGGCAGTCGCGAAGCTGTTGAGCGCGGGCGGGAGCGGCGTGGATGGAATGCAGTTTCTCCTTCGGTCGCTCGCCGAGGCGGGGTCGATCAGTGGGAAAATCGGGGAGACTTTGAGGCGTCCCGAGCCGTCGCAGTTCACGACGGACTCGAACGGCGCTCTGGAGTTTCTCACGCGGGACGCGGGATCGCTCGAGCAGGCGGGGTTCGCGGTGTTTCTCCCGTCGTGGTGGTCTCCGCGCGGAACGAAGCGGCGGCTCGCGCTCTCCGCGAAGGCGCGGCCACCGAAGTTCACCAGCGCGTCGGGGCTTGGCTTCGGAGACCTCGTCGAGGTCCAGTGGGGCGTCGCGCTCGGCGACGAGAAACTGTCGCTGACCGAGCTTCGCGCACTGGCGAAGATGAAGTCGGGGCTGGTGCAGGTGCGCGGCGAGTGGGTGCAGCTGGCCGGAGAGGAGATCGCAGAGGCGATCCGATTCCTGCAGAAGAAGAAGACCGCGATGAGCGTGCAGGAACTGGTGCGCATGAGCCTGACCGGTTCCGCGGCGGATGCGACGCAGCTCGACGTCGCGGACGTGACGGCCGAAGGGGCCGCACGCGAACTGCTGGAACGGCTGGAAGGGAAGCGGGAGTGGAACGAGCTTCCCGCGCCGGTCGGATTCCGTGGCGAGCTCCGGCCGTATCAGGCGCGTGGCTTCTCGTGGCTCGACTTTCTTCGCGAAGTGTCGTTCGGGGCGTGTCTCGCGGACGATATGGGGCTCGGGAAGACGGTGCAGACGCTGGCGTTGATCCAGAAGGAGTGGGCGAGGAAGAAGGGCCCAGTGCTGTTGATCTGTCCGACCTCGGTCACCACGAACTGGGTTCACGAAGCGGCGCGGTTCACGCCGTCGTTGCCGGTGCTGCTGCATCACGGGAGCGACCGAACCCGAGGAGCCGGCTTTGCAAAGAAGGCGATGAAGAGCGCCATCGTCGTGTCGAGCTACGCGCTGCTCACGAGGGACCAGGAGCAGCTTCGGGGGGTGAAGTGGAACGGGGTCATCCTCGACGAAGCGCAGAACATCAAGAACTCGGAGACGCGCCAGGCGAGAGCCGCGCGCTCGATGGAAGGAGATTTTCGGATCGCGCTGACCGGCACCCCGGTGGAGAACAACGTGGGCGATCTCTGGTCGATCATGGACTTTCTGAATCCGGGACTGCTGGGGAGCGCGTCATCGTTCCGGGAGCGGTTCTTCCTTCCGATCCAGAGCGGGAGGAACCCGGAAGCGATCGGGCTGCTCAAAAAGCTGACCTCGCCCTTCATCCTCCGGCGGCTCAAGACGGACCGATCGATCATCAGTGATCTGCCGGAGAAAAACGAGATGAAGGTGTATTGCACGCTGACCGCGGAGCAGGCGTCGCTGTATCAGGCGGTGCTGGACGACGTGCAGGAGCAGCTCGAGCCGGCGGAAGGGATCGCGAGGAGCGGTCTGATCCTCGCGATGCTCACGCGCCTCAAGCAGGTATGCAATCACCCCCGGCAGTTTCTCGGCGACAACTCCAGGATCGAGGGGCGATCGGGGAAGCTCGCGCGCCTGACCGAGATGATGGGCGAGTTGATCGAGGGGGGGGACAAGGCGCTCGTCTTCACCCAGTTCTCGCAGATGGGAGAGATCCTGAGTCTCCACCTGCAGGAGGAGTTCGGGCGTGAGGTTCTGTTCCTCCATGGCGGAACACCGCGGAAGAAGCGCGACGAAATGGTGCGACGTTTTCAGAACGAGGACGGCGAGTGTCCGGTGTTCGTCCTCTCACTGAAGGCCGGCGGAACCGGATTGAATCTGACCCGCGCGAATCACGTCTTCCATTTCGACCGCTGGTGGAATCCGGCAGTGGAGAATCAGGCGACGGATCGGGCGTTCCGTATCGGTCAGAAACGCAACGTGCAGGTGCACAAGTACGTCTGCGGCGGCACGTTCGAAGAGCGGATCGACGCGATGATCGAAGGGAAGCTGGAATTGGCGACGAACGTGGTCGGGACGGGTGAGAGCTGGCTGACGAAGCTGTCGAACCGGGAACTGCGCGACGTCTTCACGCTTCGCGCGGAGGCGGTGGGCGAATGAGTCGAGACGGCTGGTGGCGGAATTTCTACCCGAAGTCGACGCCGATCGCGGCGAAGGGTGGAATCAAATCGCGATCGAAACGGGGAGCGTTCGCCACGCAGTGGTGGGCGCGCCGATGGATCGAGGTGCTCGAATCGTTGAACCTGGGAGGACGACTCCAGCGCGGGCGGTCGTACGCGCGGAAGGGTCAGGTCTTGTCGATCGAGATCGAGCCCGGAAACGTTCGCGCATCGGTGCAAGGATCGAGACCGCGGCCGTATCTGGTCTCGATCCACGTTCCGGTCGCGGAGACGAAGGAGATCGGCAGGTTGCAGCGTGCAGTCGCCGGGCAGCCGTACATCCCGGCAACGCTGCTCGCGGGAAAGATGCCGGAGGAGATCGAAGAGGTTTTCCGGACCGCGAACGTGTCGCTCTTCCCTTCGCGCGCCAGCGAGCTGCGAACGGATTGCTCGTGCCCCGACTGGTCGAACCCGTGCAAGCACATCGCGGCGGTCTACTACCTCCTCGGCGAGGAGTTCGATCGCGATCCGTTTCTGATCTTCCGCATGCGGGGAATCGATCCGGCAGAGCTGGTCGGGAGCGCGGGCGCGATGGAGATGGAGATCGAGGAGGATGCCGGCGACGGCGTGAGCGAGATCCTGCAGCGAGGGTCACCGCCGCCCGGGACTTTCTGGGAAGGTCGGCGGCCGGACGTGTCGTTCGCGGTCGAGCCGGGGGCGGAGGCCCGACCTGCCGCGCTCCTTCAACGACTGGGCGGGGTGCCGTTCTGGAGGGGAGAGGAGCCGATCGTGGAGATGCTGCGACCGGCGTACGAGTCGGGAGCGAAGAGGGGACGGGAGTTGATCGCGGGAGAGGGAGACGTGCCGGGGGAGTGAGGGGTGCGGAGCTGAGGCGAACGACGCCGGCGCCTCCTCGTCTTCTCGATCGTCCCGATCGTGATCTCGCTGGTGTGGTGCTTCTGCCGGTCGCGCTGGCATCGGCGAATGGGCAAGCTCCTGCAGACCCGGTGCGGCACCGCCTGAGACGCCACGCAAACCGGGTCGCGCCTCCGGAGCGATGGCGTCGACGGACGGGGAATGGTCCATCGTGCACCGACGTGGGTTGGAGTCCGTCCGTTGTCGCGCAAATCGTGCGCGAGAACCGCGGGCCGTAAACGCCGCTCCTCGTCAGGCCAGGACGAACCGCGACGGGCACACTCCCCCGACACGGCCGCCGAGGTACAATGACCACAAATGCTCTCTCTCGTCGGCGCCCATGTACACCGAAGGGGACGGAGTCCGTCCGGCGCCGGTGGCGCGAGATGGCGCGTGAAAACAGGATGCCCTTGACTCTCCGTCCCGACCGAGGGAACCTCGGTCCCGATGTACGACGCCGCACCGAAGCCTCCGAAGCTTCTTGATCAGGTACGCGACACGATCCGGGCGAAGCATTACAGCTCCCGCACCGAAGAAACCTACCTTCAATGGATCCGGCGGTTCATCCTCTTCCACAACAAACGCCATCCCTCCTCGATGGGATCGGAGGAGATCAACCGCTATCTCACGCATCTCGCGGTCGACGGGCACGTCTCCTCTTCGACCCAGAACCAGGCGTTGTCGGCGATCCTGTTCCTGTATCGCGAGGTGTTGAAGGAAGAGCTTCAGCCGTTGGAGGTGATTCGTGCGAAGAAGCCGAAGCGGCTCCCGGTGGTGCTCACCAGGATCGAGGTGGCGAAGCTGATTGGGCAGATGAGTGGGACGCCGCGGCTGATGGCGGGTCTGCTCTATGGGGGAGGATTGCGGCAGATCGAGTGCCTGCGCCTGCGCATCAAGGATCTCGAGCTCGAGCGGCTGGAGGTGACCGTCCGGGACGGGAAGGGGAGAAAGGATCGGGTGACCACGCTGCCGGAAACGCTCGTCGCGCCGCTGCGTGCGCACCTCGCCCGGCTCGAAGGGTTGTGGAAGTCGGACCGTGAGGAGGGGCTTGCGGGGGTGTGGCTTCCGGATGCCCTGGAGCGGAAGTATCCGAACGCGGGGCGGGAGTGGCCGTGGCAGTGGGTATTTCCGTCACGACACGTGTCGACCGATCCTCGGAGCGGCATCCGGCGCCGCCACCATGTCATGGAGAAGCACCTCCAGCGGGCGGTGAAGGAGGCGACGGCGCGAGCGGGGATCTCGAAGAAAGTCACCTGCCACAGCTTCCGGCACTCGTTCGCGACGCATCTCCTCGAGGACGGTTACGACATTCGAACAGTGCAGGAGCTGCTCGGACACGCCGACGTGACGACGACGATGATCTACACGCACGTACTGAACCGCCCCGGGACGAAGGGGGTGCGGAGTCCCGCGGACGGGCTGGTTCTGGCCGAGGAACCCGCCCGGTCCGTCGCGGGCGAAATTGCGGATGAAGCGTCACGAAATGTCCGGAAACAACCGGCCACGGAAACGACCGAAGCGGAGAACTCCTTGAATGATGAAGGAGTTACGTCGTCATCTCCGATGTCCTCGTTCGGGTTTTATTGGTCAAAACTCGTCCGGTTTCTCAATTTTCGATAGGTCTACTACAATCGCTTAATCACTAGTTAGGGGCTTCTGGGTCATCCGTGGTATATGCTGTTTCGTCTAGCTGTCCAGGAGGCGCATATGCGGCAACGCAAAGCATGGTTGGTTCTCCCGCTACTCGCTCTTCTGCCATTCACGACATCGTGTGCCAGCAGCGTAAACAAGGTGATGGAGTCCTGGATGGGAGCGAATGTTAACGACCTCATCGCGAGCTGGGGCCCCCCTCAACAGGTGTTCGACGACGGTTCGGGAGGCAAAGTCCTAGTCTGGGCTGCAGACCGCACTTGGACAACTCCCGGACGAGCCACCACGAACACGACGGCAACCGTTTCCGGCAATACGGGGTGGGCTACCAGCACAACGACCTATACGCCGGCTGCCGTTAATGGGTACACGGCGTACAGGATGTTCTGGGCGAACAGTAAGGGCACACTCTACAGATGGGCGTGGAAAGGCATGTAATGATTCGGGAATCTCTCCGAGTGACCGTGGACATCGTCTGCGATCATGATCGTTGTGAATGTTCTCGCTCGGTTTCGGCGGTTCTTCTCGAGGGAGGCGGCTATGGGTTTGAGAACGGAGCGGAGAACGAGTCCTGTGCCTGTCGCCACCAGTTGGCCGATCATCGGGTAGTCGGTGAGACCCTGAGCGACTTAGAACAGGGGAAGGAGTAGCCGGTACCTTCCAGCGGAGGATCGATGAGAATCAATTTTGTCATCGCGTGCACGCTCTTGCTCGCCCTGTTGTCTTTCTCGCCAGCGACCGCGGCCGATTTTAGGGCGACACGTGCGAATTCGCCTGTTGCGAAAGGGTTTCCTATTGTTTGCTCAGGAGCCGATTATGTGTGGGCAGGCATGACTCGTGGCGAAAGTGGGCAGCATGTGGTCGAGATCCTCAAGGAGAAGAACTCAAGCCCTCTGCGTATTCATCTTCTCGAACGAGACGATGTGCTCATGGTTGACAACCAGCCATACAGGATCGTGCGCAGCAACGAGAACGAGACATTCGCCGTCTACCTCGACGAACAGAATCTGATCACCGTGGTTCTCAACTACAGATACGGGACGGTTCTCTATAATAAAACCTTCACAAATGTCGACTTCGGTAAACAGAACGCGATGAGCTTCGTTGCCACCTGCGAGAATAATTAATCGTCGGCCTCAGCATGCCGCGCCCCACCTAACAAAGTGGCTCGAGCCGACCAGCGCACGTTCAGCCACTACTCGATCTTGCAACATTTCCGAGCCGTGCGCTGGCGGCTCAGCCACGGGCGTTAGGCGGCGAGGGCCGCCCTTGTTTCGCGAGGAGGTAGTACATGCCGCGCCTTTCATTCGAAGAGCTCTGCGAGAGACGCATCAAGACGAAGGATTTAGAACGTCGCGAGTTCCTTGAGAAAGCGGAACAGGTTCGTCGTGCAATGCCAGTTTCATACGATCGTGACGAAGACATGGTTCAGCACCTGCGAGTCCTTCTCAACGGTGGGAAGACTTTGAAAGGAGCGCACGCGGAGTCGCTGGGTCGAATCGCTGAAGACGCACGTCGTCATTTGCCGAATCACAAACACACCTCAGCGCTCGAGGAGACCGCCCGTCGAATATCGGCGCACCACTACTCACGGATGCGGTAATCGTGGCGCCCACCGAATGGACATGAACCGGATCGCGTCAGGCCCCAAGCTCAGGCTGCGCGGCCAATCTCTGCTTTCAAGGTGGCTCAATGACGCACGATGAGTTCATCAGTGCCTATAAACAGGGAAAGATCGAGGTCGCGGTCGACCGCTCGGCAGCAATGCACGTTTGCGATCAGAAGGGCGCACTACCAACGAATGTCCGTGCCGCACACCTGTTCTGGAAGAATCTTGGGTGCCTCATGCCGATCGCCGGTCTGCTTTCTTTCATTTGGCTGCCTTGGTATTGGTGCGTCGCAGCAGTGATCGCCGGCTTTGTCATCATGCCGGCGACGCGGACAAGTGCGGCCAGCTTCGTTCTCGAATACGCGCTGCAGGATCCGGCATTCTGGAGCACGATGGTCGACCGTGGCGTTTTGAAGCTTCGAGAGCCCGCCGCCTAACCCGCGGCTACAGCGGACTGCCGCCTCGGTCCTTTTGCGTTACACTTTTGTTCAGCGATCGGCGGCAGCCGCTGAGCAGCAAATCGTTAGCTGCCTAAGCGACCGCCCCTCGCTCAACGCCTTCCAATAGCCGAGCAGTTTCCCCGAGCGCGAGCATCAGCATCTTTGACTGGTCGTTCGCCGTCAGAGATTGAAGCATCTTTTCGACAGCTCCCTGTCCCGCCACTCTCATCGTCGGCAGCAATGTACGATCCGAACTGTTCGCCGGCCGCAGCTTCTCATCGCCTCTCCAGACGTCTGTTGCCACAATTCGCGTCGAAAGGAGTTCCGGCTCAAACGGTTCTTTCGTACCAACGATTTTCCAGTCGCCCGCTCGCACGGACGCGAGCGCGGCTGTGTAGATCAGCAATTCATAACGCTCGCCCTGCACGGCCGGGAGTACTCCCAGAAGCACAACGTCTCGAAAGTATGTAGAAACGTACAGCACCTGGCACTCCCGCTCGGCATCGCCTGCAGGAACTGCAATCACATCACCCACTCTCATCAACATCAGCATACGGCAGCTAACAAAGCGGTTCCACCTGCCACGGGCACGCGCTACCATTACCCATGAAGCTGCGGTGTGCGGGCGTGCCCGTGCAGGTGAACCGCGGCCGTTAGGTGCTTCGTGCGGAACCGCGTGAGAGAAAAACTGAAACGCCGTGCTGAACGCGTGACCTTCCAATGGCGCGCTCAAGCGAACTACTCGCACGATCAGCAGCGCCTCGCCATGCGCGCGTTTTTTTGCGAGGTTCTCGGGCCTGCGGATCTGGAGATGAGTGCCGTAGGAACCGAGGGCGAGTGGAGAGGCACGATCACGTTCAAGTCTAACCCTCGGACCATCGGTGACCGTGAACGCTCAAAAATCGATGCCTGGTTTCGCGCTCGCCCCGAGGTGGACGAAGTCACCGTATCACTCTCATCGCCAGACGCATCGCGCACCTAACAAAGCGGTTCCACCTGACACGGGCACGCGCTACCATTACTGATGAAGCTGCGGTCGCGGGGCGTGCCCGTGCAGGTGAACCGCGGCCGTTAGGTACCCTGAATGACATCGTTCTTCAAACGGCTTTTTCAAGGTAGCGCGGCGACCGCAGAACCGGACCGGGTTGCAGATTCTCCTCTCCCCTCCAACTCGGTCGATCGCTACTTCGCCCTCCATGACCAGATTCTGCAGGCAAAGTCGGCGAAGCAATACGCTCGGGTCGCCGCGCTCGCGAAGGCGACCACGCCGCTCTTCGCACAGGTGGTAACCAGCGAGCGACGAAAGTACGGGAGCTGGGACATCGCTCAGTCCGTCGCCGTGCGAGACGGCGCGCCTGTCCTGATGGCACTCGGTGACCATGCCGGCCTCCGTGAGATGCAGCAAGCGTTGAGCTCCGTGCGAGAGCTGGAAGGTTGGGCAGCCGACGTCTCGGCCCGCGCAGAACTCGCGTTGGTGGGCGACCGACTTGTGGCGCTGATACAGGCGCAACGATCGGTCGCTCAGAAAGACGCAAAGTCGTTGCTTGGGGTCGCGGATGGCCGCGAGTTCGCTAACCTCTGCTCGTGGCTTGAGAAGGTTGGGCGAATCCGCCGGGAAAAGGTGGGCAGTTCCTACCGGCTCCTCGCCGGGCCACCTAACTAAGTTGCTGCAGCCGACCGGAACGCGCCCCACGGTCGTCGCAGCTCGTTCGTTCTTGGTGGCGCGTTCCGGCGGCTGAGCAACAGCCGTTAGGCGGCATGAGGAGTCGCACAAGTGACCATCGCCAGCTTTCGAATGACATGCTCCAGTGAAGGTTGTCCTCTCGCGCTCGACTTTGCGGGAGGAATTGGAGACACCCTTCTAAGGGCCCTTGCTGCAGCTCACGAGGAGGGCTGGCTTTGCCTCACAGCCGAGCCTCTCAAACTTTATTGTCCCAAGCATCGCCCGTCACGTTCGCTTCAGAAGCATCATGTCTTCTGGCGAAAAGTCGAGGAGCAGACTACATGGAAGCGCGACATCGTTCTTTGTACGTGGGCTGCCATGGCTGAAATCGACGATGAGTATCTCAGAGAAAACGAGGCGCCGATGTGCATCCGCGACTTACTTGGCAGCGAAACGACGCTCAGGAGTGCTCATGTCGCGGACAGTCTCCGAAAACTTGAGGGAGCCTTCAGTAGGCACCGGGAAAACAGAAATGCCGCAGAAGTTGAGAGGCTCTGCCGTCTCGCCCTTCAAAAGATGTGATGCCGCCTATAACCCGCTGTCTCCAGCGGCCTGAGGTCACGGTGCGTTTGCGGTATGGTTTGGTTCAGCGCTCGGCAGCAGCCGCTGAGCAAGAAGTGTAAGGCGCCAGTTGAACGGCGCAGGAGCGAGGAGATGAGTCGTCGCGTTTCTCTGATTTCGGTAGTAGCTCTGCTCTTTGCAATTCAGGCAGCCGCCGGAACTCTCCAATATGGTAAGGAAGAAGAACTTCACGGTGTAACGAAAATCTTCATCGACACTGACGGCGACTTGGAACTTCACAATAACATCGTGAAGGAGATGCTCGATGATCTCCCGGAGCCCTCACCGCTCACGATCGTCGACACACCCGAAGATGCCGAGTTAATCATCGTTGTGTCTTCCGTAATAACCAGCCGCGGGAATCCGTACACGGAACTCAAGGCTGCGAAGGTCGTTCAGGACCAACAGACGCTCCGAATTCTCTGGCAGTGGGGAGACGAAAACACCTTTCGATTCGGCCGGCGGCCAAGCAGCCGAGCGGCGGATCGCTTCGTTGCAGTTTGGAAGAAGTACAACCCAGAGTTGGTACCCTCAGTGAAGAAATAACGCCTAGCGGGTGTTATTCGTCGATACTCGATCGGATGCGTCGTTTCGCCGCAGCGATGCCACCGGCCATTCTTCCTTCGGCAGCTGGTCTCGCTGGAACGGTTATCGGCATGTACGCTGCTCGCCAAATCAACCGCGTGTTCGGCCCAGCCGCCTAACAAAACGGTTGCACCGGACGCGAACCGCTGCTTTACTGTCCTGCAAGAGCCGCGGTCTCGGCGCGCGGTTCGCGCCGGTGAACCGCGCAACGTTAGCCGTCAAGAGCCATCATGCAGCTACCCTTCACCACTGAGCAGTTCTTTGGCGTCTTCAGGCTGTACAACAGCACCGTCTGGCCGGCGCAGGTCTTCCTGATTCTGCTTGCAGTGCTGGCCGTGATCTTCATCGCGCTTCGGCGTCCGTGGTCCAGTGTGGGAGTGTCAGCCGTTTTGACCTTTCTCTGGGTTTGGCTTGGTGCAGCCTACCACCTGGCGTTCTTCGCGCGCATCAACCCTGTGGCTTACGGGTTTGGCGCACTGTCAATCATCGGAGGTCTTCTGTTCGCTTGGCACGGCGTGATTCACCGCCGAATCGAGTTTGCCTTTGCCAGGAGCGTTCGTACCGTTCTCGGGATATTCCTACTCGCCTTCGCACTCGTCGCGTATCCCGTTTGGTCCACGCTTGCTGGGCACGCGTATCCTGAACTCCCGACGTTTGGTCTGCCGTGTCCAACCACCATCTTTACCATCGGTTTGCTCGCGCTCGCGTCGGGAGCGAAGATGCGCGCAGTCCTCACTGTGCCCATCCTTTGGTCCTTGGTGGGTAGTCAGGCCGCCTTTCTCCTGGATGTCAAACCCGACCTCGGGCTGCTCGTGGCCGGTGTAGTAGCGGTGGGGCTCTTCATCTGGCCTGCTCGCGGCCAGAAGACCTCGCCCGTCGTTCCGTGAAACTGACGGCTAACCCGCTGCTCAACCGGACAGACCACAGCCGGCTTCGCCGTCTGCGGTCTGCCGGTTAGCAGCAACGTTAGCCGCTTCAATATGGGAGTAACCTACCGCTACCTTGCCGTGGCTGACGACGCGGAACTCGTCGCCGACTGGTTCACTGCGCACCGCGAGGCTCCACTCCTCTCGCCGACCAGCAAGGGCTTTTCCGCTCTCTTCAACACGATAGGTGAATTACAACGCCGATCGGACGGGGCGATCGACGCCATGCGCTGTCCCATCGTGAACGTATTTGCACCGGCGAGAAAGCGCGGCATCCTCTGGACAGCGGGCGAGATTCACTTCTTGGCTACGCCTCTGCGGAAGCAATTTCCGAAGCTCCATGCCGTAGCGCGCGAACTGCGGACATGGCTCGGCGAGTTCACAATCGTGCACCCCGACGGGGCGTGGGACTACTATTTGGAGGGCTCAATCCGCAACTTCGACGCTGAAGTCTTCGCATTCCCCTCGGCCATGGAACGACTCCGCGCGGGCGAGACGTACTTCGTCACCGCGGACGACACAGACGCTGTTGTTCAGCGTGTATGCCAGTCGCTTGCGCTCCGCGGTCTCCGTTGTGAGCCATAGTCGCGCGGCTAACTTTGCGGTTGCACGCGACGCGAACCGCGCGCTGCTGCCTCGCGAGCGCTATACTTCTTCGCGTCGCGGTTCGCGCGCGTGAACCACGGCACGTTAGGCCCGCTGATGACAAGCGCAGGTGAAAGTGACTGGCTCATGGACGTGCCGGACGGTTGGACGGTGACCGAGCACGTGGAGTGCCTTACGCTCACGCCGGCGACGAACGACGGTTCACTTCAATTCAGCTCCGCATCGAAAGAGAACGGGCCGATCACGAACGGAGAGCTTGAGGAGCTTGCCACTCGGCAGGCCGCGCTCACCGGGCGCCCCTTTGAAGCGACCTTCGGGGAGTTTCACGGGCTCGGCACCTCATACGAGGACCTCGGTGTCGCGTGGCGCCGCTATTGGCTCGCCAACGATTCGCTTCTTCTGTTCATAACCTACAACGGCGATCCGGCTTCAACACTGCGCACGTTTGCACAGGCGGAACGCGCGCTCGCGACCCTCCGGCGGGCCTAACTTAGCGGTTGCACGCGACGCGGGCCGCGGCATGCTGCATCTCCAGGTTGTATAATCCTCCCGTCGCGGCCCGCGCGCGTGAACCGCGGGACGTTAGCCGGCGCCAGTGGTATTGTCACGGGTCGATGAGGTCGTGAGATGGTATCGGAGACCTACGAACTTGCTGCCTATGATCCGTCCGGCTTATCCCTAGAGAAGCACGGCCGCCTTCACACCATCACATGGGATGTATCCGGCCGATCGATCCGTGCGTCCGTGATCAACCCAACAAGACGGGGGAACCTGCTTCGTCACAACCCAAACCTAACGTTTCACAGCTACTACGGTTACTCCCTCGGGGATTTTCACGAGTTCTTCGTGTACGGGGTCGATGACGGCGCTGAGATTGAAATGCCCGGGGCAACAGTCCTGGTTGGCGACACGAGTCCCCTCGCCATGGTGCTTTTCGAAGGTGACTACCATCGGAAGGCTCACGGCGACGAGTGGGAGTACTACAAGACCACCATACAAATCGAGGGTCTCCCGGAAGATCAGCTCGAAGCCTACCTTCTCAAGACACTCCACATTCTCGACGACCATTCTTTAGAAGCCGTCGGCCTGATACCCTTCGGTCCAGTGGAGTTTTGGGAGGCACCAGAGCTCGCGGCTCCGCCTGACAGCATTGCTGCCGTTCCGTTGGACCTTGAGCCAATGCGGTTCCTGTGGCGTGGAAGACGCGAATACACCAATGAGTCCGCTTGCCTCCAGTTCTATCGAGTCTTGGAGTTCTACGCCTTCTTTGAAATCCAGAAGGGTGTTGCCGCCCTGCGCTCGGACTCTTCATTGACCGACCGCGAGTTTCTCAGCAAGGTCGCAGCGCTCGTCTATCGAGATGAAAAGACACCCATCGTGCGGCTCGTCGAACGTCTCGCTGGGAAACGGCTCCTTGCTCGGGCCGTGGCGAAGGGGTTGATATCTAAACCAACAGGGAAGGCCCTGGGCGAAGCCATGTATGAGTTCCGAAACTCATTCGTCCACGCCAAGTACATTCACCGCACGTTGATCCATGCACCGTCGATACTGCAAGAGGAAGACGTGACGCATCAGTGGCGGCCCGCCTTGTTTCAGCTTGCCAAGAGCGCAATCGCAAAGTTCTCCCAGAAGCGCCGAAAACGCGCCGGCTAACTGTCACATGCAGCCGACTCCGGGCCCGCCGTTCCATGGGTTACAATCTCTCAGCCTTCACCTCTCTCGCTCCTGCCAACGCGCTCGCTGGGCCCGGAGCGGCTGATGTGAAGAGTCGTTAGGGCTCTCCGGAGCAATCGAAAAGAACGAGAGGGCCCCCCGCCAGAGACTAGGAGGTTGGTTCGTGCAAGCACTCGGGGTCTTTCGAGCCCAGTACTACAAGCTTCTCTCCGCTGACCCGAACACCGTTTTCCAGTTCTTCGTATTTCCGGATCGCGTCGCCCTCGTCAAGGTAGGGAGCGCGCTCAATCAGCTCCCGTCGGTTTTTCTCAGCGGTGGTCGTCGCCACGAGGCCGTCGGGCTGAAAGACCATGCAAAAACCGGCATGCCAACCCTTGAAGAGACGCAGAATGCTATCGCAGCGATCAACGCCCAGAAGACGTTCGGATTCAAGTCGTCGAGCATCGCCTCCCGGGAGATCCTCTTTGACTCCATCCGAAGGCTCGAGAACACCAAAGGGCTGTGGTTTGCCAACTCCCTTCGCATCTTGCCAGTCGGTGGTGAGCCAATCCGTTTCGTTCTTCCGAGTCGAGAGGAGGCGGCGAAGGCAGCAGCACTTCTCCGTCCGGCACTCGGTGTTCGATACTCTGAAACCAAGGAGTAGCTGTGCTGCGAGCCCTAACTATGCGCTTGCACCCGACCCGGGCCCGCCGTTCCACGCTCGCAACGTGGTAAGGTCTCCCTGCGGGCCCGGGCGGGTGAAGCGCGGTCCGTTAGGTGGCTAAACATCATGTCATGGTTTGACCTAGTGAATGAGCTGGAGCCTTCCCTTCGTGCTGGCGATTTGGCCGAATGCGACAAGCGCGTTTCGGCGGCGCTCGCTAGCCAGCCGAGCGGCCCATTTCATCTCGCGCTGGATATGAGGTTCACGAACGCACCCGAGCAGGTGGCGGAGCATTTTGACCGCTTCATCCGGCGTGACCAGACTTTGGCAGCGGTTTACACGGAAACCAACGGATTTGATATCAACCCAAAGAGGTGGTTCTTCGAGCTATTCGGATATCGCAAGTATGGCGGTGTGGGCGAGTTTGACTGGATTGCCGAATGGGACACTCCTCCGTTCCGAGATGTCACTCTCACCGGAATGGAACGACTTCAAAAGGTCTACGCGTCCCGCGCCTTCAAAGACAAGAAGAACCGAGAGGCAGCCGACTACGCGTCGCTGCTGGTGGTGGTGAGGTTTCAGCAACTCATCCAAGCCAGTGCTCCGATGATGGGCTTGCTCTCATTCCCTTTGCTTGCAACCTCACATGACTACGATTTCATCTATGAGTATCGTCCCGGCGCCACCTAACTATCGCGCTCAAGCCGACCTCAACGCGCCGCTCAAAATTTTGGTAACCTGCTGGGGTAGCGCGGGCGCGTTGAGGCGGCTTAGCGCTATCCGTTAGGCGGTTCTGATGCGACTGGACGGATTCGGGTACAAGAACATGTGGTTTGCCGTGAGAGACGGCGACCCCGCGGCAATCGCTCGCGCGCTTGGCTTCGAGTTGGCTGGGGCTTGCGAATGGGGCCCGGGCATCGACGCGGCATACCAGTTCGGCTCTCAGAAAGTCTTTCTCACGCCGCCTATCGATGGCTGGACGATCTGTGTAGGTACCGGCCTCCTCGACCTGACGGATACCGAGCGATTCGTAGAGCAGACCACCAAACTTTCCGCCGCCCTGGGAACGGAAGTGCAGTTCTTTGGGACCCATCGGGTTGTCGAGGCCCACGCTTGGGCTCGCGCGACTCCGCACGGGCTGATCCGCGCCTACGAGTACATCGGTGAGAGGGGCGAAACGACCACGGACATCGGCCCCCAAACCGCCGAAGAGCAGGAGCTTGGATTCCGCTTCTTTGACGAGCGGTCGTCCGAGGCGACCGAAGACGATTACTGGAACCGCACGGATCTCTCGTTCCCTACAGAGGAAAGCGTAATGCTCGTGGCCGGCAAGTGGAGCGTCAATCCTACCGAGCTGGAAGGGAGAGAGGTTGAAGTGTCAGAGGGAATGCTGGCCATCGCACCTGGCGGCGAGGAAACGCTGCCGCGCCTTCAGAAACCGAAGAAAGCAAAGCCATGGTGGCAGTTTTGGTGACAGGAACCGCCTAACTAGCGCATGCAGCCGACACCGACGCGGCACACCAAGTGTTGTAAACTGTTCGGGCTGCGTGGCCGCGTCGGTGCGGCTGATGCGTAGCGTTGGGCGGACAGGAAGCTAGGCCGTGCGGCTCGAACGGAGTAAATAGGGCATGAAATCATCCGTGTCGGCGACAGGACAGATGAACCTCCCCGGGTTCGACAACCGACCGCGCTTTGCCGAAGTGTCGCGCGAACGGCTTCCGACGAACACGACCGCAAATCGCCATGCGGTCCACCGTTGGTTCAATTTCATCGCGGGGTTCGCTCCAGAATTCGTTGCGCAACAGTGCCCCACCTCCACTGGCGGGGTACTCCTGGACCCGTTTGCTGGTTGCGGAACATCCCTAGTAGTAGCGCAGAGTCTCGGTCATCGGGCAGTAGGCTTTGAGCCGCATCCGGTTTTTGTCCGAATCGCACGAGCAAAAACTGAGGCGCCTCCCACGGAGACCCGGCTGCGGACGATCGAGGCGGCGCTTCTCTCTGGAATTCACGCGCCGGAGCGAGCTGCTGCCCTTACGGGGCCTGCTGAGGCTTTTCTCGTGAAGCTGTTCGAAGAGCACACACTTCGTCAGTTGCTAGGCGCACGCACGGCTCTCGAGGATGTCGCCCTAGACGAGGACGATTTAGCGTTCCTCTTGCTCTCTCGTATAATCGACATGTGTTCCAAAGCCCAAACCGACGGAATCTACAAGGCACCGACTTCCGCGAAGAAAGCCGATTCGCCGGTCGATGCGATCCGTACCGTGGTTGAACAGGTTCGGCGTGACGCTGCTGAGGCCAGACAAATGGAAGCGTCACCGGCCGCTGTTCTGCATCAAGGATCGTCCGAGGAGATGAGCCTCATCGAGACGGGGAGCGTCGATGTCGCAGTCACGTCGCCGCCGTATCTAAATAATTTCGACTTTGCCGAAATGACGCGAATGCACCTGTATTTCTGGGGCATCTGCGGCTCCTGGCGAGAGATCACAGATGGTGTACGGGCTAAGCTTGTTGTCAACACAACTACCGCACTAACGGGACACCGCGACATTCAATCGCAGTACCGCGATCGGATCGCAGGCTCGCTGCTGCCGGAGTTGGACCGTATCGTGTCGGCGTTGGCACAAGAGCGCCGCGTTCGTGCCGGCAAGAAGGAATACGATCTGCTCGTGTATCCCTACTTCGCACAGATGACGAACGTTCTGCTTGAGACGCTGCGTTGTCTTACATCTGGGGGTACCGCTCACGTCGTGATCGCTGATGCTGCATTCTATGGCATTCACGTGAGCACTCCGCAGTTCCTAGCGTCCGCCATGTCCGAAATGGGTTTCACTGCCGTGCAATGTATCAAGCTTAGGGATCGAGGGCACCGCTGGGTCCTGGACAAGAGGGACGGCTCGCCGACGGGCCTTGGTGAATACCACATCGTCGCGAAGCGGGAGAGCGCAAGCTGATGACAGCCCCAGAGACCCTTTATCAGATTGCCGACGGTGAGAGTCGCCGTTGCATCGATGTGTATTTGAAGCTGGTGCAGCAATCGAAAGGCCTTACTGCACTTCTGCCCGAGCATCTTCCTGAAGATCGCGGGCGAGTGATCGTGATGGCGGGTCTCGGCATCACGGCGCGACCGGCGACAGCGGAAGAAGTCTGCTCGGAGTGGCAACGTCGCCAAGCGCTGGTGTTCGACTTGGAGACGGGAATCACGGCCGGCGTCTACACGAACTTGAGAGCCGTAGCCGAGACATTCTACGAGCAGTTGAGCGCGGCCACCGACGCCTTCACACGGTTCGACGCAGGATATCTAAAGGAGAACCCGCACCTCCTGCCGCTCATCCAGCATCTGGCCGGAATGTTCAGCAAAGCGAAGCTAAAAGAGTTGGTCGGCTCTGTGTCCGATAATGGCATTTCGAAGCCGGCGGCAGAACGGCTGTCGAAGCTCCTTTCCGACCGCGTCGATCCTGCACATGTGGTGAAGGGGGAGATACTGAAGCGGCTTGAGTCGACGCTTGAAGGTATCGTCCGAGACCTTGTCGGACGCGTCCTTCTGGAGTCCATCGTCGATGCCGCTCTGCGCCAGCGCGGACTGCCATTTCTGAGAGAAGACCAATACGATTCACTCGCTGGCGTTGTTTACGACTTCCGTGCAGACTTCATATTGCCCGATGCAACAGCACCGAAGGTGTTCATCGAGGTTCGGAAGTCGTCGTCGAGACACGCATCTCTTTACGCGAAGGACAAGATGTTTTCGGCGATCAACTGGAAAGGGAAGACGCCCGATCTCCTCGCCGTGCTCGTTGTCGAAGGTGAATGGACCGGCGAAACCCTGCGCGTAATGGCGAACGTCTTCGACTACGTGGTGCCAATCGGGCGCGTCGATGAACTCGTGCAGAGTATCGAGGCATACCTGAATGGAGATCGGGGGAAGTTGAAATGGCTGATCGAGTTCCGGATCAGTCCCGCGTAGCGCATGGCCTGCGCGAACGATGCTGTTACCGACCCGCGAGACGGCCGCCCAACAACCGGTTGCAGCGGACGGTCCGCTGCGCGGCCCGCCGCTGAACCGGAGCGTTAGGCGGCCGAAAAGAGCATGAACCGAATTCACCGACGTCGAGGGGTACTCTTTCTGATGTTCTGGTTCATTCTGCTCGTAGTGCAGTTGGTTATCTCGCTCGCTTTTCAATGGACGCGCCAACAGGGGTCAACTGTCCAATCGATTCTTGAAATCGTTATGATTGCGGCTGACGTCGCATATTTCATCGCTCTTTTTACCGCCTTGGTTCTCGCAACAATCGCAATCGGCGCAGGTCGAGTGCTGCGCCGGCTGCGTTACTTGACGCTGGTGGCTTTGATGGCTGCGCTCGCTGTTTGGACAGTCGCTACCGTCGGGCAGTCGCTCCTCGTTCCTGAAATGTCGTGGCTATTCCTTTCTATTCTGCTGGTCGCATTCGTCGTCACCGAAACGATCATATGGGCAGGTTTCCAGTTACTCCGAATGCCGATCGAAAGCAACGAGGTGCCCGCCGCCTAACCCTGCGCTCGCAGCGGACTTCGGCCCGCGGCCTTGTATACTTGGTTTTGCAGGTGTTGCGCGTGCGGGCCGAAGCCGCTGAAGCGCGCACCGTTAGCTGCCTGTGACACGACAATGTGGCCGTTCCCGAAGAAACCGCCTAGCCAACAAGTGGAAGATCTCGCAAATCGGTACAAGCACTCGCCGATTGACCTCTTCTTCGAAGCGTTCATCCTCGATGTGATCGGTGTCCTTCCATCAGACCGTGAATCGAAACTCGAGAAGATCAATCTCCACATCGCGCTCAAAACCCAAGCGACCGGTTGGCGGGGCGCGGTACGCGAAAGTCTCCACCTTTCAGACACAATCGACGTAGCGATTCTTGACCTGTGGTATCGCAACCGCGAAATCGGAGAGAAGGCAGACGTGGTTTACGAGCCCGAGCAGTTCGCGAGAGATTTCGCCGACAAGTATTTCGCGGAAGGCAGCCTCGTGGACCTTTGGCCCGGTGACTCGCTCCAGCAAGCAAAATGGAGAATCGCGAAATACCAGAGCGGCAGCTAACTTAGCGGTTCCAGCGGACGCCGCCTCGATGCGTTTGCGGTATCCTTTCGTTCTGCGCGTCGGCGGCGCCGCTGAACCGCGCAACGTTAGCCGGCGGGTGATCGACCGCTTCTGGCCTCCTTGCCGAAACCTTCTTCTCCGCCCTTCGTCGCAGGAGAGAAGCCATCGAATCCGCAAAGGATCGCAAATGCAAATTTCCAGAGGAAGTATTCTCGTAGGTCTGCTCATCGGAGTCGCGTGCTCGCTCGGCACGGGCATCGTTCTCGAAAGATCCAGTGTTCGTGAACGGAACTTCGCAACCTTGGCCAGAGATATCGCGGTCGCTCGAGATGTAGCGAAGGTGGCACCGAGCGCGGCACCGGTTGCATCTCGCACCGTGGAGGCCGACCTGCGTATCATCGGAATACGGTATTCGTCGCTCACGGCCGAGGAGCGGCGCCTCCTCGAGCTGACTCGCCAAGACATCCGTACGGGCCTGCTCGCGGTCTCCCCAGAGAGCCGACGGGTTGTAGAGGCGTTGCTCGCCGCCGGCTAACTATCGCGCTCGAGCCGCCTTCAACGCGCAACACCAGGTTCTGATATCGTGTTTATGCGGCGCGTGCGCGTTGAAGCGGCTCAGCGCTGGCGTTGGGCGGCAACGACATGGCGAAGGATCGCACGAACATCCCGTCCGATATCGCTGCTCGAGTCCTCTTTCGATCGGATCGAATCTGCTGCGTGTGTCGTGAACGTGGACGACCGGTCCAACTGCATCACGTCGATGAAAATCCGACTAATCACGCCGAGGAAAACCTGGCTGTTCTTTGTTTCGATTGCCATCGCGACACTCAAATCCGTGGTGGGTTCGATCGGAAACTCGATGCGCACCAGATCACGCTCTATCGCGAGGATTGGTACGCCGCGGTGGATCGACGGCGCAAAGCTCCGTTGCAAATCGAAAAGGAGTCGCGCGGCGGAGAGAAACACGAGGTCGCACAAGGAAGAGGGTCTTCTGAAACGGCCTACATAGAT
Organism: uncultured Acidobacteriota bacterium; assembly: GCA_963741955.1. Lineage (GTDB taxonomy): Bacteria > Acidobacteriota > Thermoanaerobaculia > Gp7-AA8 > Gp7-AA8 > CAVUKB01. The sequence goes on along the minus strand of CAVUKB010000005.1, from coordinate 837,349 downwards.
TCTCTTCCAGCACAGCGAGCCGCCGCGTACGGCGAAGCGCAAAAAGGTTGGGACAGTGGAGTAACTGCCGACACGATGAATGCAAGCTATGCTCTCATTCGCACACTTCATTCATTTCTAGTCGCGTTGGCGTCGTTTTACCCACCTGAGCACTTCGGTTCACAGGGGGCGGATGAGTACTTCACTAACGTGATCACCTCACGCTTCGAATGGCACAGGAGGCATCTCGAGCCGGATGGCGACGGGACGGGCGGAACGATCGTCGGGACAATCGCCTCCGGGGCTGTCATTAGCGATCTTGAAACGATGATCGTCGACACCGTACGTTCCCTAAGGCAGGACGACGTGGCATTCAACTTTCACGCTTGGCGGCAAGCCTGGCAGGAGTCGGCCTAGCCGCTAACGCCTCCAGCGGCCTGCGTCCTCGGTGCGTTTGGGGTGTGCTTTCGTTCAGCGCTCGGCCGCAGGCGCTGAGCAGCGAATGTTGGACGGCTCGGAAGGCCAGAGCCCACGACGTCGAGATGTTGAAATACTACGTGCGCATGTTGCGTTATCACATGCGGAGGTAGTATATGAACGTTCTTGGGTATTGGAACAACAAAGGCGGAACGGGGAAAACAAGTCTCGCCTTTCAAACGATTTGCACGTTCGCCACCGAGCACGCGGACGACAGGATTCTGGTTCTTGACCTGTGTCCGCAGGCGAATCTCAGCGAGCTCTTCCTGGGGGGGCAAGAAAATGGCGGTGGAAAAAACCTTCTCGCGCTGCACGGCAAGCCCGGCCGAGCCTCAGTAGGCGGGTACTTTCAGTCCCGCCTCCCGAAGCCATTCGACAATTCAGCCATCTCTCCTCATGGGTACCTGTCCCGGCCCCACGATTTCAACTCTGCCAGTCCGAGCAACATCACTCTCCTCGCCGGCGACCCGCTGCTCGAGCTTCAGGCAAATGCTGTTTCGACGCTGGCCAACACGCAGATTCCCGGCACCGATAGTTGGTCGAAAGTCGCAAGCTGGCTGCTCGATTTTCTAGAAGCGTGTAACGACGAGTTCGACTACTGCTTTGTCGACATGAATCCCAGCTTCTCGATGTACACGCAGATCGCTTTGGCCGCGTGCCAGCGCCTTGTTCTGCCGGTCACCGCCGACGATTCTTCGCGGCGCGGAATTCAGAATGCGATGAGTCTTGTCTACGGACTGAAGTTGCCGTCCGAAGTGTACGCTCAGCACAACTTTCATACGCGTATGCAAAACGCCGGATTGAAGCTTCCGCAGGTTCACATGGTCGCGAAGAACCGTCTCACGCAGTACATCAACACTGCGAAAAGCTATTCGGCAGTGCTGTCGGGGATCACGCAGGATCTTTCAGCAATTCTCAAAGACAGCCCGGCGAGCTTCACGTTCTCCAATGTGGCGGATGGCATGTTTGAAGTGAGAGACTTTCAGACCTCTGGCGTGGTTGCATTTGCCCGCGGAAATCCGTTCGTTACGATGAGCTCAGGTACGCTCAGCGTCGCCGGACAACGCGTCAAAGTGAACGCAGAACAACTGTCCGAGAACAAGAAGGTCGTGAGGAAGCTGTCGAAACAGCTCTGGGCGTAATGAACAGCGGGTGCCGCCGCCCAACTCGGCGCTCCACCGGGCACGAACCGGCGCGCTGCTGCATCGCGAGCGTTATACTTTTTCACGTCGCCGGTTCGTGCCGGTGAGCTCAGAACGTTATGCGGATAGGAGGAGGTAGCCGTGCGATTCAAAGAGATCTTGGCGCGAGTGACCGGTCTTAGCTCGCCGGTGTTCGGGGTCTCGTGGAATCCTCCTGAGCCCGAAGTACGGGTCGCACGACGCGTTGTCACGTTCCTCGAAGACCGACGGGTGCTCTATGTCCCCTCCGAGATGGAAGTGCCGGAGCATTGCGTCCAGTCCGTCCTGGAGATCCGGCGGTTCCTCACGACCGAACTACAATCTCTTGGGACAGGCGCCGACCTCGCCGACACGCTTCGGGCACTCCGAGCAGGCTGTCGCAAGTTCTTGAACACCGTTGGCGCTCGTTCGGACATCGTCCTATTCGGCGCTCACCGCGGGCATTGGGCGAGCTGGGAGTTCAACGGCGCGCTCGGTGAGTTGCGAGGCGTCTTTGGCGTTCACATAGCGCGATTAGCCGCTGGGTACGGGCTCGACGTCGAGGGCGACCTCGCGGCAATCCTGCCCGCGCCGGCCGAGGCAGACGCCGCGGACCGGGAGATGCCGTGAACCTCTCGCCCGAAGCTCAGCTCGTCATCCTTGGGGCCGTGATCGCTCTCGTCAGCTCCCTGGTGTCCCTCTGGGTGCAACACAGGCTCGAGTTGAAACGCATGCGCCGGGAGGACGCGCGAGAGCGGCGTCGGGCTGAGGCGTACGCCTCCTTATGGGCCACCCTTGGCGACGGTCTCGAACATGACAGTGCGGCGAAGGTGGCACGGCTGAGCGACGCCTTGGTCAAGCGGCTTGAGAACGTTGTACCTCGACGCTGCACCAGCAGACAAGCTGATTGAGCTGTACCTCGCTTGCCAGCACCACCTGCAGGCGTGGTCGAGTTTCGAGCAGGATCGCATCGAACGAGAAGCCAGGAGAGCGGAGGCCAGCAGTGCGATCACTGAGCGATGAACCGCATAACAACAGCATGCAGCGGACGGCTCCGCGCGCCGCCGCTGATGCGGACCGTTAGCTGCTGACATGTTTGAACAACTAAACCCAGACCCGGGCGAGAAGGGTCTCGAGAAGGCCGGCCGGATGTTCTACATCATCGCGGCTTTGAACCTTCTTGCGATACCGCTGTTCTTCGTCGCGTACTCCGATCGGCCTGCGGCGTTCGCGATGACTGCAACCGTCATGTCTCTCATTACCGCGGTTCTCGCGTTCATCACTCCGCGGGGCGTGGAGGCGCAGCGCAAATGGGCGAAGTGGCTGGGGATCGTACTCGCCATTCTGTCGCTCCCGAACATCCCGCTCGGAACCATCATCGGAATTGCGACGCTGGTCTACATCAACCGCGCGAGCAAGGCTGGCCTGCTCAGCGCCTGAGCCGCACCTAACAAACGGCTCCAGCGGACTTCGGCCCGCCGCCTTGTATACTCTGGTTTGCACGTTCAGCGCGGGCGGTCCGAAGCCGCTGAGCCGCAGGCCGTTGGGCAGCTCAAGCTCGCCGAGGTATGATCCGAGGGAACCGCAATCTCAACGCGAACCCGATGGAAGCGCAACGACCATTCTTCTCGGCTGGCATGCTCGTAACGGCTCCCGACGGTTCCTATGGTGGGATACGCCGGCTGCAGCAAGTGTCTGCCTTTGAAGACCGCATCGAGATTGGGTCGACCCAAATCTACTATCAGTACCTTGCAGACCTTCGCGTCTACGGCAACGTTCTCCATGTCACTTACACGGCCGCGGACGGGAAGCAGGTCGAGCAGTTTTTCAAGTACAACACTTTTCTGGCCAAGAATGGCGCGCGGGCGTTGGCAGAGATGGCGACGCGGGCAGCGGCAGCACGAGAAGCGGTCGTTAAGCCGTCTGTCTGGAAGCCAACACCAATCGTCGTGCCCCAGCCTGTCAAGGCGGAGATGCTGGACCCGACGGAAAACAGCTGGCTACGTGTCGGTGTCTATTCCGCGCTCGTGGCTTTCCCGGCGTCCTGTCCTGTCTGTGTGCGCCCCGCAGATACCATCGTTCCTTTTCGCATGAGCGCTGGCCTCAACGAACGTGGTTCGTGGCTTGTTCCGGTCTGCCGCGAGCACGCAACGGAGTTCACAAAGTATCTCGTTGTTGATAAGTGGCGTGCCGACAAATCGCGGCTTGAGTTTCTCGCGTGGAACCGCGAGTACGCCAAGCGGTTTCTGATGGTGAACATGGGCGATAATCCGGACCAGGTGCAGCGTCAAGCCGAGGCTTCGCCCCTGCTCACAGCGATCAAGAATGGGGTACGCCTTGTTCAGTTTCAGTACACCGTCTCCGCCGTCTACCTCGGTCTCATGATGCCGTCGAAGATCTTTCTGCTCCAACCGGGCCAGAAGCCGCTGCTCGCCGGGCTAAAGTATTCGCTACTGTCCGCTCTCGTCGGCTGGTGGAGCATTCCCGGTCTCATCTGGACACCTGCCGTGATCATCAGGAACTCCCGTGGCGGGATTGACCTCACGGAGACTGTGGCTGTGGTTCTGTCGGGCGGCGCCATATCTGCTGGCGGATACCGCTGAAAAGCGCCGCCCAACTCCGCCGCTGGGGCCGACGGCCACCGCTGCACCGTTCTCGTAGGTGCTACTCTTCCGTGTGCGGTGGCCGCGGCTCAGCGGCAAACCGTTGGGCAGCGTCGAAGCCTGCATTGTGAAACAGGGAGGCTCATGTATGGAACAGATCGAACAAGGTTCGCCATGCCCCAATGCGAGGGCGATCGGTGTCGTGTATCTGTTCTATTTCCTGATGGCCTTCCTTGGCGGATTCCTCGCGAAGGGGCTTGTGGTTCTCAGCGACGCAGCAGCTACGGCGAACAACATCCTGGCGCATGAGGCTTTGTACCGGTCAGGTGTCGCAGTTAGCCTCATCGCGACCTTGATCTACATAGCCGTCACAGCTCTCTTCTACAGATTGTTTGAACCGGTGAACCGGACCTTGTCGTTGCTCGCGGCGTTCTTCAGTCTCGTAGGATGTGCCATTCAGATCATTGCCGGTCTCCTACAACTAGCTCCATTTGTCATTCTTGGAGACAGTCAATTGTTGGTTGCGTTCAAAGTGGAGCAGTTGCAGATGACGGCGCTGCTCGGCCTCAAATTGTATGCCCAGGTATTCAGCATCTCCCTTGTGCTTTTTGCGGCATATGACCTCTTGGTCGGCTATCTCATCTTCAGAGCATCGTTCCTTCCTCGAATCATTGGCGTCTTCATGATGTGTGCCGGTGTGGGCTGGCTGACCTTTGTATGGCCGCCACTTGCCACCACACTGTCGTCCTACGTTCTGCCCTTCGGCGCTCTGGCGGAACTCTTGTTGATGCTCTGGCTGCTCGTGAAAGGCGTGGACACCTCAAGGTGGCGAGAGAAGGTAGGTACCGGGTCTGTCGCCGGAGCATGACGGAGACGCTGCCCAACAAACACATGCAGCGGACGGCACTGCGCGCCGCCGCTGATGCTGAGCGTTAGCCGGACTGGAGACACACATTGGATGCTTGAAACTGGGAGGCAGCAGGAGGCTCGGATCGTTGCGAAGGCGAACCGTGTCGAGGCCGTCATTCGTCTCTGCACCGGAAAGGTCGACACCTGGGAAGCCTTCCTCCACGAAACGGATCCAGCGGATGTCGCGCGCCTCGATCGGAACCGTCTGCGACAGCAAGCGGCGACGGCAAAGCAACGGGTGAGAAAACTGGTCGTCGGCTTCAGTCGCTTCTTCTTTGCTGGCGCAACGGAAGGGGTCTTCGAAGCCCTGTTTCAGGAGATCAAGTCAGGAATCCCTCTTGGTTTGCGCATGCCGATGTCCGACTTTGAAGCGCGATTTGCCCCCGTCCGCCGAGAAACGAGCAAGGGGCGAGACCAAGAAAGACCCTTTCACGCGACGATCAGTATCACTCTACTTGGCCTGAGATATCAGTATCCCGAATGGCACTTCGCCAACGACATCGTGATGGCCACAGCCGAAGCGCGCGAGCTCAGCCAAGCATTGGCACGTTTCTCTGGTGCGTTCGACCCCACGCTGAAGAAGGACTGGGTCCAAAGTCAAGACGTCGCGCGGCGCCAAGCCGCCGTATGTCGCTGGGGCATCGTCGCGTGTTCATCGCTGGTGGAAGCACACCTCGCCGCGCTCGCGTGGAGATTGCAGAAGCTCGAGAGCGAACGCGTGAGCCAACTTTCATCAAAGGATCGGAGGACCGTCGAGGATGCAGGCCCAACATTCCGGGATCGCCTCGTCAGAATCCCGCGGATCTTGACGGGTATCGAGCTATGGGACGAGCAGGACGCGGATGTCCAGGCGATCATGCAGACCAAGCACATTCGGGATGCGCTGATGCATCCCTCGCCGTGGTCCGTTCCCGAGAAGTATGGCGGCAGAGACAAACTTGCCATTGTCTACGATCTGGATCACGATGAACTCGAGAAGGGCGTGAAGGCGACCTTTCGAACACTGAAGCGGATCTTTCAGCACATGCACGGCTGCTCGGTTCCGCTGCCATCGTGGCTGCTTGCCGTGGGTGCCCTCGTTGACGATGGTCCAACGCACACAGGCGGAGGATCGGCCGGCTAAATCAGCGTTGCTGACCGACGGGGCCCTCGCTACGCTCGGGACCCCGCGGCAGAACGCCAGCCGTTAGCCGGCGGGTGATCGACCGCTTCTGGCCTCCTTGCCGAAACCTTCTTCTCCGCCCTTCGTCGCAGGAGAGAAGCCATCGAATCCGCAAAGGATCGCAAATGCAAATTTCCAGAGGAAGTCTTCTCGTAGGTCTGCTCATCGGAGTCGCGTGCTCGCTCGGCACGGGCATCGTTCTCGAAAGATCCAGTGTTCGTGAACGGAACTTCGCAACCTTGGCCAGAGATATCGCGGTCGCTCGAGATGTAGCGAAGGTGGCACCGAGCGCGGCACCGGTTGCATCTCGCACCGTGGAGGCCGACCTGCGTATCATCGGAATACGGTATTCGTCGCTCACGGCCGAGGAGCGGCGCCTCCTCGAGCTGACTCGCCAAGACATCCGTACGGGCCTGCTCGCGGTCTCCCCAGAGAGCCGACGGGTTGTAGAGGCGTTGCTCGCCGCCGGCTAACAATCGCGCTCGAGCCGCCTTCAACGCGCAACACCAGGTTCTGATATCGTGTTTATGCGGCGCGTGCGCGTTGAAGCGGCTCAGCGCTGGCGTTAGGCCACGCCGGAGACTCGTGCGGCATCCTCTATGCGTCCACTACCTGCTCGCATCCTCTTCTCCCTGCTCGGCGCATCCGCCGTGGCGCTCGGCTTGGTGACGGAGCAAACGATTTTCTTCGTCCTTGCACCGCTGCCTCTGCTTTTCCTCGCGACAAGCCTCGCGACCTCCCGGCTACCGCTTACCCGAACTCTCGGTCGCTTCCGAAATCACGTTGTGGAGGTTCGGCTGTGGGGTGCGCCGCCGCCCGACACTCCAGGAACCACGCTCATCCTCTCGTCGGTCAACGTCATCAGCTTCGGCATTCATCTCTTCTTTACCGCGTCCGACGGCTTCTCCATGCACCTTAAGGTGGCCCAACCGCGCGACGCGACGCTCGCACCTGACCACGTCACCATCGCAGCGGCCAGGTACGTTCAGTGGAATGCCACGAAGCTCAAACCCAGCGACACCTTTCCCGCCGTTTCGATTGCGCTCGCCGGATCCTCCGAGACGGAACTCCCAGGAGGCGTGGCCTAACTTGTCGCTGCACCGGACTTCGAGCCGCGCGTTGCGGCGTCGCCGATGCTAGGATGTCGCGTGCGGCTCGAAGCCGGTGAGCTTTGAACGTTAGGCGACACAGAGTGAGTACCTCGCGAATTGGGCTCGTGCCCTTGGGGCCAGACGACGAGCGGTTCGTCGCGTATCTGGACCGGAGGACACCATGGGACTCTTGACCTTCAGCATCAACATCACCCTGGACGGCTGCGTCGACCACCAGGAAGGAATCGCCGACGACGAGACACGCGCCTTCTTCACCCGCCTCATGGACGAGAGCGGGGCGATGCTGTGGGGCCGCGTCACCTACGAGATGATGGAGAGATACTGGCCAGCGGTCGCTCGCGGCGACGAGGAGGCGCCGCCGTCGATGCGCGAGTGGGCGGTCAAGCTGGAGGCCAAGCCGAAGTACGTGGTGTCCTCGACGCGAAAGGACTTCCCGTGGACCAATAGCCACCACGTCGCCGGCGACCTGCGCACGGGCGTACAAAAGCTCAAGGACGCGACCCCGGACGGCGTACTCTTAGGTAGCGGCAAGCTCGCGACCGAGCTGGACCGGCTGGATCTGATCGACGAGTACAAGTTGCTCGTTCATCCCATGATCGCCGGCCACGGCCCGACCCTGTACGCGAGCGGGCTGCTCAGCACGCGACGGCTCGAGTTGATCTCGTCGAAGCCGCTCCGCAACGGCGCGGTCGCAATGCACTACCGGCGCGCGCCCTGACACGGAGATGGGTCATGTCGCCTAACAACGCGCTGTACGCGGACGGGCCTCGCGTCGCTCGGCCCGCCGATGAGCGCGGGCCGTTGGGCGACTCGGCGAGAAGGCGACCGCGTGGTAACCTCGCTTCGTGACGAGACGCGACAAGTTGGTTGCGGACGTCCTCCGGTTGGTCGCGCTGACGCGAACGTCGACTTCGACGACCTTCGCGGACTCCTTCTCTCGCTGGGATTCGACGAGAGAACAATAGCCAGCCATCATCTGTTCGGGAAGTCAGGTGTCGAGGAACGGATCAACCTGCAGCGTGATGGGCGAAATGCGAAACCCTATCAAGTCAAACAGGTCCGGGCAGTGATCTTGAAGTACAACCTGGCGGGACATGACCAATGACAAACCGGTACGAAATCATCATTTTCTGGAGCGACGAAGATCAGGCATTCATCGCCGATGTCCCGGAACTTCCTGGCTGCATGGCTCATGGCTCTTCTCACTCGGACGCTCTGACCAACGCGCAGGGCGCGATCACGCTTTGGCTGGAGACCGCTCGCGAGCACGGTGATTCCATTCCTGAGGCCAAAGGTCGGCGTCTGCGCTACGCGTAGAGTCGCCCATCTGAGCGGTTGCACCGGACGCGAACCGCTGCTTTACTGGTTCTCGAAGAGCCCGCGTGATCCCAGCGCGGTCCACGCCGGTGAACCGCGGGCCGACGGGCGGCGGAAGCTCGAATCCGGTAGGATTGTTTTGGTGAAGGTATGACCAGAGTCGAACAAATTGAGCAGCAGATCCAAAGCCTTACCCCTGAGGAGTTTATGGAGCTCAGGGACTGGCTGTTGGAGCAGGACTGGGAAGAGTGGGACCGGCAGATCGAGCAGGATTCAGAAACCGGCAAGCTCGACCGGCTCATGAATCAGGCGCTTGCTGATCATCGCGCCGGCAAGAGTCGTCCTATTTGAATCACCACACCTCGCCCGAGTTCTGGGACTATTTCGAGCAGCTTCCCGTCGAAATCCAACAGCTCGCTCGAAGCAATTCCGAGCTTTTGCGCGCAAACCCGAGGCATCCGTCACTTCACTTCAAGAGGGTCGGAAAGTACTGGTCGGTTCGCGTCGGGCTCGGATACCCAAGCCGGAGATCGACTTCGCTTGTGCAGACTGGAGTTGACCCGTTTTCGTGGACACCTGAACATTGGGGAGGGAGTCCACGAAAACGGGTCAACTCCACACATGGAGAGCACAGTGACGCCTAACAACAGCATGCAGCGGACGGCACTGTGCGCCGCTGATGCTGAGCCGTGACGCGTCTTGTCCACCGATGCTGCAGTCGTGACCTCAACCACCGTCTGCGTCGCGAGCGCCGCGCTGCTTTTCGCGGCAACGGCATTCACCTGCCGCCTCCCCTGGCCACAGACCGCCGCCATCTCTGTTCCCGTCCTCGGCGGTTACGTCGCCATCCTCGTGTTTCGGCCGGACATCGCGCTGGTCGCCAATGTGTCGATCCTGGTCGTCGCCGCCGCTGTCGGCTCGCTTCTCGGCACCTTGGTTGGCAATCTTCCAGGACTCGTATCCTTCTCCGTCGCTGCCTCGATCGTAGACATCGTCTCAACTCAAGTTGGCACCACGGCAAAGCTCACTCACGCTTTCCATGCCGGCACGAGCGACTTGCTCCAATACCTCAGCGTCTCCTTCATTCTTGGCGGCCAGCTCCGCCCGATCGTCGGCATCGGTGATCTCATCATCCTCACTGCAATCTACTTCTCTCTTCGACGCAATGGGCACGACGACCTGCTTGCTTTTGCTGCGCCAGCCGCGGGACTGCTTCTTGCTCTTGCAACGGGACTCCTCGTGGGTGGTGTGTTCGCAATCCCCTTCATCTCAGCGACGACCATTGCCTACGTCGTCTTCCGCCGTCGGAACCAAGACGCCTAACGCCGCGCTTGCAGCGGACGTTGATTCGCTGCGCTCGCCAACACCGCTGAAGCGCGGCGTTTGGCTGGCGAAGCCGGTCCAAATCCGCCCGGATTTTCGAATGTTCGACCGACGGCCGATGAGGGACACCCTCAGGCCTTTCCCGTGATCTCCCCGAGCGCTTCGAGGAAGCGCCGCATCTGAGGCTCGGTGCCGATCGTGACCCGCAGGTAGTGGATCATCGGCGAAAAGGGGCGTCCGACGAGGATGCCTCGATCGCGCATGGCAGCCCGCACCGGCCGCAGGTCACGGCCGAGGTCGACCATGAAGAAGTTGGCCTCGGACGGGATGGTCCGGAATCCCATCTCGGTCAGCTTCTTCGTCGTCGCGGCTCGCACGGACGCGTTTCTCCGCCGTGATTCGACAATGTACTGGTCGTCTTTCAGACTCGCCCTCGCCGCAAGGAGCGCAGCGAGATTCATGTCGTTCGCCGCCTGCCGCTTCTGAAGGCGGGCGATGGTGGACGGCTGGGCCACCGCAAATCCGCAGCGCAGTCCGGCCATCCCGTAGATCTTGGAAAACGTACGAAGGACGATCAGGTTCTCGTGCTTCTGAACGAGAGGAATCATCGATTCGAATGCGTTCGAGGCATAGTGAGCGTAGGCCTCGTCCACGATGATCATCGTGGAAGGGGAAAGGTCGACGATCGCCTGACGGATCACTTCCTTCGGTGTGATCGACGCCGTCGGATTGTTCGGGTTGCAGATGTAGAGGATCCCCGCGCCCGGCGATGCCTTCACCATTGTGGGGAGATCGTGGGCCCAGTCGGTGGTGAGGGGCACCTTCACGATCTTCGCGCCGACGGCCGCGGCATGCATCGCCATGAGCTCGAAGGTAGGGTTGGCCATCACGACACTTCGAGAAGGGGAGAGTGCGGCCAGCGCGGCCAGCTGCAGGACTTCTGAGGAGCCGTTGCCGAGAAGGATCCACTCCGCCTTCACGCCGTTCGCTCGCGCGAGATCGACCCGCAGCGCCTCCTCGTGCTCGTCCGGGTACATCCAGGCCGAGTCGGAGAGCGAGGCCAGCGCGGCTCGGGCCGACGGCGACAGCCCGTAATGGTTCTCGTTGTAGGAGAGGCGCAGCGGACCCACTTCCGGAACTGCCGCGGGCTCTGTTCCGGATCTCAGGTCGAACGGCACAGCGGCCAGCGCCGCTCCTGCGCCCAGAAGGCGGGCGAACATGCGTCGGGACACCTGCGGGCTCTGACCCATTCCTGCACCTCGTCTGTCGGAGATTCGCCGATCCTACGCGCGTTGCGGGGTGCGTGCAATGTCGCCGCGCCCGTCACGGTGCCGCCGTCGCCGGTCGACGCTCCGGGCGGCGCGAACAGCGTTCTTTCGTCGAAACGGCAGCGAGCCCTGGAGAGCGATCGCACGGTGTGCGATCGAGCACATGGCGACATGCCGCCGAGCCTGTTGGCGAGCCTCTTGCAGCCTCACGTGACGGGGAGCGTTCTCTCCATCGAAAACCGGCGGCCCTGCCAGACGCCCGCCGCCGGGTTCTCATCCGTGGATTCACCAGTACGACAAGAGCGGCCATCGCGGTGCAGCTCGGCTCGAAACGCTGCATCGGTGGTGCGATGCAGTCCGGCGACAAGTGACTTTCCGCGCTGTCCTGACAAGAGAAAGAAGGATTCCATGGCATTCTTATGGTTCGTAATCATCGGTGCGATCGCCGGCTGGTTGGCCGGTCAGTTCATGAAAGGCAGCGGCTTCGGCCTCCTCGGTGACATCGTCGTGGGCATCATCGGCGCTTTCCTCGGCGGATGGCTGTTCTCCTTCAGCGGGGTGAGCCTCGGAGGCGGCTTGATCGGCGCATTGATCGTCGCATTCATCGGCGCCGTGGTGCTCCTCCTGATCGTACGTGCCCTCTCCTCACGAAGGAGGTTCTCTTGAGCGGACTGAAGATTCTCGCGATCGTACTGATCGTGGCCGGCATCGCCGCGCTCGTGTACGGCGGGTTCACCTACACGCGCTCGACACACGAGGCCAGGATGGGGCCCGTCACTTTCTCCATGCAGGAAAAGCGTACGGTGAACATCCCGCTGTGGGCGGGCATCGGCTCGATCGCCGCGGGCGCCCTCCTGCTCGTGATCCCGAAGCGAGCGTAGATCCAGTGGCCCGAACTTGAGGGGCACTGTGGGTGTTCACAGAGCCGATGCGCGGAGTTACTGCGCATCTGCCGCAAGTGTCGTCTCGTTGCGTTCTGAAGGCGATCTGCGCGGCCACGGCGGGAGCCGTGGCGCCCCTCGGAGAGGGGATCCTTCGCTGCCCAGCAAGCTCGCGCCGACTCCCGGCTGAGACTCGGATCTTGCTTAAGTTCGGGCCATTGGGTAACCCGGCGCCGGGCAATTCATCTCGCCGTTCCTCGAGTCGAAGGAGCGTCGAGACGTCCGTTGCGGAGTCGCGACGGATCGGCGACGATGAAGCGCAGGATGGATTCGTCAGAGATTCTCGAACGGCTTCGCAGGGTCGGGGAGCTTCGCGTCTCGGCCCGCGCGACCGGAGTGTCCGGCTGGAGCGGCGAGGGTTCGGGATCGGTCACGGTCGAGTCGCCGTCCGCCGAGGCAGTCGTGTTCCTCGAGGAGGGGAAGTGGCTGACCGGGGTGGGATTCCGGAACGTCTACCGCTGGTCCCTGACATCGTCGCGCGGCGTTCGGCTGGAGCATCTGCGCCTCGGTCCGGACCGCCCGGTTCATCTCGTCGACTTCGCTCCCGAATCGGAATCCCTCTGGAACTCGGTCGACCCGCATCGGTGCGGCGACGATTCGTACTCGGCGCGGCTCGAGCTGCGGGAGGATTCGGTCGCACTCAGCTGGTCCATCGCCGGCCCGCGCAAAGAGCAGACGATCGATTTGCGGTACGGCTGGGAAGCGCCGAAGATCATTCGGTAATGTCGCCATTTAGGCGCATATTGTTCTGTAGAAAGCTTGTTACAGAGAATATTATTCTGCACAGAGGCCTGCATGCAGAAGGCTGTGGACGGAGTGTCGAGGCGCCGCGGCTACCCCACTGAACGATCTCCTTTCAGCCGCTGAGATTCGCAGTCGCGAGATCTCCCGCAGTCCGCACTCATGACATCGAGTCGGCGTTCACTCTTTCTTCGGGTCGTGAAGGAGATCGATCACGGTGTGGAGAAGGAGGAACATCCGTCCCTGATCGTCTTCCGGAATCTCGTGATCCGGATCGGCGTCCTCGAAGATTGCGTCGAGGACGTACTTCGTCACCCAAGGCTCGTCGCCGCCGAGGGTCGTGGCAGGCGAGTCGAGGAAGCTCTCGGCGGTCTGTTCGAGGGAGCGGATGGCTTTCGTCGTCTGGTCGTAGCCGCGCTCGATCCGGCCGGGGCGGATCCTGCGGATCGAGCCGTGCGTCTTCTCGAACATCCGGTAGATCGCGATGAAGAGATAGATGGCGAGACCGGAAGCGTCAGGGGAGAAGCGCTCTGAGAATGCGATCACGAATGCGAAAAGGTCCGGCTGCTTCTGGCCGAGCTCTTCTACGATTCTGTTTCCCGACGCCTCGTCGAGCTGGTTGATCTCCTGCAGGACGGATTCGACCGTCGCTTCGTCCACCACGCCTTTACCGGCTTCCTATCCCCACATAGTCGAGGTTCCGCGAGCCGACGTAGATCTGCCGCGGCCGCGCGATCTTCTGATCCGGATCCTGGAGCATCTCCGACCACTGTGCCAGCCAGCCGGCCACGCGCGGGATGGCGAAGAGGACCGGGAAGAGGCTGGTCGGGAAGTGCATCGACTGGTAGATCAGTCCCGAGTAGAAGTCGACGTTGGGGTAGAGCTTGCGGGAGACGAAGTAGTCGTCTTCCAGCGCGATCCGCTCGAGCTCGAGCGCGATGTCGAGAAGAGGGCTCTTCCCGGTCACGTCGAACACTTCGTAGGCGGTGCGCTTGATGATCTTCGCGCGCGGGTCGTAGTTTTTGTAGACCCGATGACCGAATCCCATCAGGCGGACTTCGCCCGCCTTGACCCGCTTGATGAATCCGGGGATGTTGCTGATCGACCCGATCTCCGTCAGCATCCGGAGGACGGCTTCGTTCGCTCCGCCGTGCAGCGGTCCGTAGAGCGCGGCAGACGCCGCGGCCACCGCCGAATACGGATCGACGTGCGAGCTGCCGACGCTGCGCATCGCGCTGGTCGAGCAGTTCTGCTCGTGATCGGCGTGGAGAATGAAAAGGACGTCCAGCGCGCGTTCCAGGACGGGGTCGGGTCTGTACCGCACTTCCGTCATCTTGTACATCATGTTCAGGAAGTTGCCGGTGTAGGAGAGGTCGTTGTCCGGATACGCGAACGGCATCCCGAGAATGTGCCGGTACGCGAACGCTGCGAGGGTCGGCATTTTCGCGATCAGCCGGTAGATCTGACGCTCGCGCACCGATGCGTCGTGGATGTTCTTCGCCTCGGGGTAGAACGTGCTGAGCGCGCCGACGGTGGAGATGAGCATCCCCATCGGATGCGCGTCGTAACGGAAGCCGTCGATGAATTTCTTGATGTTCTCGTGAATGATGGTGTGGTGGGTGATGTTCAGAGTCCAGTCGTCGAGCTCGGCCTGGCTCGGCAGCCGGCCGTAGAGGAGAAGGTACGCCGTCTCGAGAAACGTGCTGTACTCGGCGAGCTGCTCGATCGGATAGCCGCGGTACTCGAGGATTCCCTTGTCCCCGTCGATGAACGTGATCGCGCTCTTGCAGGACGCAGTGTTCATGAAGGCGGGGTCGTAGGTCATCATCCCGAACTCGTCCTCCACGACTTTGATCTGTCGCAGATCGAGAGCGCGGATGGTGCCGTCGCTGATCGGAACCTGGTAGGTTTTTCCGGTGCGGTTGTCGGTGATGGTCAAGCTGTCCTGCGGCAAGCGGAGATCCTCCAACTGAAAACTCGGGCGGTAATGTATCACTTCTGAGAGGGAAGTCGCCGGCCGCGCACACCCGCGGCGACCAATCAAGGTACCACAGGAAACGCGGATCGGATCA
This sequence comes from uncultured Acidobacteriota bacterium, assembly GCA_963741955.1. GTDB lineage: Bacteria > Acidobacteriota > Thermoanaerobaculia > Gp7-AA8 > Gp7-AA8 > CAVUKB01. The sequence goes on along the minus strand of CAVUKB010000005.1, from coordinate 822,285 downwards.
ACCGAGGTCGCCGAGAGAGGATTGGAGGAGGGAGAGGCCCGCGATCGCAGCCGTCTCCGCGCGCAGCCGCCGCGGTCCGAGAGAGCGGGGGATGCAGCCGCGGTCGAGCGCCCGCTGAAGCTCGTCCGGGGACCATCCTCCCTCCGGTCCGACCATCGCTGCGAGCTCGCCGCTCGAGACCCCGAGCACTCCGGGAGGGAGGTCGGACTCGAAGAGGACTTTCGGGATGGCGAGCGCGAGCACCGCGTCGAACGACGTGATCTCCTCGACGGCGGGGACCATGCTGCGTCCGCACTGCTTGACCGCCTCCATCACGATCTTCTCCCACCGGCCATGACGCCCCGCGGCACGCCCGGCGCGGATCTCGGTCCGCTCCGTGGTCATGGGAATGATCCGCCGTACCCCGAGCTCCGTCGCTTTCTGGAGCACGAGCTCGAATCGCTCCATCTGGATCAGCGCCATGGCGAGGGTCAGCTCGAGCGCGCTCTCGCGCGATATTCCGAGCGGCGCGAGGATCTCCACCCGCGCGGATGATTTGCCGACCTCGCGGATGACGCCTTCCGCGCAGCCGCCGCGCCCGTCGAAGAGCTCGACCTCTTCTCCCTCACGCGAGCGGTGAACGCGCACGGCGTGATGGAATTCGTCGCCGGTCAGCTCGACGCTCTCGCCCGGAGGCGGGAGCTCGGGAACGTGGAAGCGGTTCTTCACGACGAAACGATACACGAGAGCATCGAGCATCGATTATCTGAAAGGCATCGCGGATCGAGGATCTGAAAGACATCGAGGATCGACGATCGATGATCGAGGATCTGAAAGACAGCGCGGATTGGGGGTTCGGGGCAGCCCCGTAGGGGCGTTTGACAATAGCCCAGGACGCAGTCCTGGGGTTGCGGAAAGGCATCGCGGATCGAGGATCGAGGATCTGAAAGGCATCGAGGATCGAGGATCGAGGATCTGAAAGGCATCGAGGATTTGGCGGCCGGGGGCCGCCCTGTAGGGGCGTTTGACAGTAGCTTCGAAATACCCCTCGTTCGTCCCGCTGTTCACCGTTCAGCAGTTCCGGATCCGAGTTCGATGAGTGAGGGCATTCCCATTCCGCGCGCGAAGATGCTCGCGAGCGACGGCATTCCTGCCGGCTTCGCGAGAGCCGCGGTCCTGGCCGTCTTCTTCGTCTCCGGGATCAGCTCACTGATCTACCAGGTCGTCTGGCTGAAGTATCTGGGACTGGTGTTCGGAAACACCGTCTATGCGGCGGCCACGCTCGTCGCGATCTTCCTCGCCGGGCTCGGAGTCGGCGGATATCTCTTCGGCGACCGCTTCCGACTCTCCCGTCCTCTCATCGCGTACGCAGTACTGGAGGGGGTGATCGGGGCGATCGGCGCGTATTCGCCGAACGCGTTCCACCTCCTCGACGATGCGTACATCGCCGCGTTCCGGATGCTGACCACCGATCCGACGCTGCTCGCGGTCGCGCGTGCGGGTCTCGCGGCGCTCTTTCTCCTGCCGCCGACGATCCTGATGGGCGGAACTCTTCCGCTCCTGGTGCGCTGGTTCAGCGGCGGCGAAGCGGGAACCGGCCGCGCCGTCGCTGCGCTCTACGCCGTCAACACGTTCGGCGCGACCGCGGGCGTGGCGATCTCCGGATTCTTCCTCATCCCGACCGTGGGCCTGGTGCGCACGATCGCCATCGCAGTCCTCCTGAACTTCGCTCTCGCGCTTTCCGCGCTGCTGGTGGCGTGGCTGCGGAAGGAAATGCCGGTGCGGGAGGAGACTCCGGTGGCTGCGGTGGAGTCGTTCCGCGCAGGGACACTGCCGATCCTCGTCGCGACCCTCCTGATGGGATTCACATCGATTGCGGACGAGGTCTTCTGGACCCGGATTCTCGTGCTGCACCTCGGGAGCAGCGTGTACGCGTTCGCGCTGATGCTCTTCACTTTCCTCGTCGGCCTCGCGATCGGAAGCGCGTTGATCCGGATCTGGATCGAACGGATCGACGTGGTACGCGCGCTCGCTCTCCTGGAGACGGCTCTCGCGATCGCTCTCGCGCTTCAGCTCTTCTACTTCACCCGCTTCGCCGACGTTCTGGTCTGGTTCGCGGGGTTGGCCGGATCGGCGAGTCCGGGTCACGCTCTCTTCGCATTTCTCGGGAGCGTTCTTTCGGCTCTCCTCATCCCGACCGCCCTGATGGGGGCCACGTTTCCACTGGTGGTCCGGCTCTACGGTGCGCGTGCCGGTGAAGGGGAGGGGGCGGCGGTCGGGCGGGTCTATCTTTTCAACACCATCGGAAGCATTCTCGGATCGCTGATGGCGGGTTTCGTCCTGATCCGGGCGATCGGCTCCCAGAACGGGCTTCTCCTGATGGCGCTGATCAACGCAGCCGTCGGCCTCTGGTTCGGCCTGCGCTCCTCCCGTCGCGCGATCCCGATCGCCGTCGCAGCACTCTCGATCGCAGTGGTCACCGCGTCGTTCGCCGTGATGCGCCCCGGCGAGGTTCTTCTCTCCGCAGGGATGTTCGCCGACTCGAAGGCCCCGGTACTGGTCTTCCGTGAGGACGTTTCCGCGACCGTGACCCTCCGCCGCCTCGGGCCGAAGAGCCTCTCGCTCGAGCTGAATGGAGTGAACGTGGCCGGCACCGCGCCGGACCTGATCGGTACGCAGATGCTCCAGGGGCATCTCCCTCTGATGATCCATCCGAACGCGAAGAAGGTGGTTCACATCGGCTTCGGGAGCGGAGGGACGGCATGGGCGGTCTCGCGGCATCCGGTCGAACAGATCCGGATCGTGGAGATCTCACCCGAGGTGCTCGACGTCTCCGGGAAGCGCCTGCAGCAGGTGAATCACGGCGTGCTCCGTGATCCCCGCGTGAAGGTGGAGATCAACGACGGGCGGAACTTCATCATGGCCACCCCGGAGAAGTTCGACGTGATCCTTTCCGACTCCATCCACCCGCGGTATGCGGGGAACGGCTCCCTCTATACCAAAGACTATTTCGAGCTCTGTCGCGCGCGGCTGAATCCCGACGGCGTGATCTCGATGTGGCTCCCTACGTACTCGCTGACTTCGCGAAATTACCTCATGATCCTGGAAGCCTTCCGCGAAGTCTTCCCGAACACCACGGTCTGGTACGTCCCGAACGTACCGAACGCGTTCACGATCGTGATCGGCCGAATGGAGAAAGGCCCGATTCCGTTCGACCGCCTGAAGGCGCACTTCACTCCGGCGGTCCGTGCGGAGCTCTCGCAGATCGGGATCGATGATCCCGCGGACGCGGCGGCGTGTCTCCTTCTCGATCCGGCCGACGTCGCACGCATCACCAGGGGAGTTCCGCCGCACGTCGACGATCTCCCGGCGGTGGAGTACGAGAGCGGACGCCTGATCGACCGCGACCTCTCCTGGTACGCGAACTTCCGGATGCTTCTCCGCGCGATCTCGCCTCTGCAGGATGGATTCGCGACCACGTCCGAAACGGACCGCGAGCTTCTCGAGAAACGCGGACGGGAGAGAGAGGTCGAGTTCCACCGGCATCTGCAGGCGCTGAGCGCGATGTTGCGGGGATCGCGCGCACCGGATTCACGCTGAGCGTCCTGCGCGCACTCACTCCACCTCGACGAATGCGTCCGTCCCCGTATCGGCCGTCGCGAGCTCGATCGCACGCCTCGCTACCGGCAGAAGCAGGAGCGGCACCGCTCCGAGCAGCACCGTCAGCCAGAAGTAATCGGCGTACCCGAGCGCCTCGGCGGAGTATCCGCTGATGGCGCCGGCGATCGAACGGGTGAGACCGAAGAGGGCGCTGAGCAGCGCGTACTCGGTGGCCGCGTAACGCCGGTCGCAGATCGCCATGAGGAACGCGAGGAACGCGGCGATCCCCAGCCCGCCGGTGAAGTTCTCCACGATCGCAGCGGAGTAGATCGGAATGCGTCCGGCGCCGGTCATCGCGACCAGAGCGTATCCACCGTTCGAGAGCATCTGGACGATACCGAGCCAGAGAAGGCTGCGGTAGATCCCGATCCGCGTCACGACCCATCCCCCTGCGATCCCGCCGAGGATGGTGAACGTCACTCCGATCACCGTGGTGACCGTTCCGATCTCGGCGGCGGAGTATCCGCGGTCCACCCAGAACGGTTTGATCATCGGCGCGAGCGCGGAGTCTCCGATCCGGAAGAGAAGAACGAGAGCGAGGAGGATGGCGGCGTTGGGACGGGTGAGCCAATCGGCGAGGCCGCGGACGAGAGAGCGCTGGGACGCTTCCCCGCGGTCCGGAGGGACGAGAGTGAGCGTGCAGAAGAGGATCGCGGCGGCGACCATCGCTGCCACCCGGAAGCTCGTCCTCCAACTGGTGAAGCTCGCCAGCGCTGCCATCCCGCCGCCCGCCGCGATGATCGCGACGCGGTACGCGGTGATGCGGATCGAGTTGACCCAGCCGAGATCCTTCCGCGGAGTGGCGCGGATGGTGTACGCATCGACCGCGATGTCCTGAGTGGCGGATCCGACCGCCAGGAGGGTGACCGCGCTCCAGAAGAACGCGCCCGACGTGCTGCCGGTCAGGGCGAAGAACGCGATCGAGATCGTGATCCCGCCGAGCGCGCCGGCGATCCAGCGTCGGTAGCTGCCGTACCGGTCGACGAGAGGAGACCAGAAGAACTTCAAGGTCCAGGCGAGTGCGGGGATGCTCAGGAGGCCGATGTCGTGGAGCGAAACGCCTTTCTCGCGGAGGTAGAGCGGAAAGAGCTCGTTGACCACTCCGAAGGGGAGGCCCTCCGAGAAGTAGAAGAGGATGGCGAAGAGCGGGAGAGGAAGCCAGAGGTCTCGACGTCGTTCCAAGGCGTGATCCTTGCTCTCATTCTCTCCGGAGGCAACAGATGAGGCAAAGATTTTCGATTCTCGCGGCGGGCTTTCTCTTCGTTCTGCTGACTGCGGGATGCAGCTCGCTCGGGAGCCTCGGCGATCTGGGGACGATTCTCGGGAGCACGGGGCCGCAGAACCAGTCGACGATTCAGGGGACGGTGACGGCGGTGAATCCGACCGCGCAGAGGATCGACCTCGACGTGTCGACGGTGAACAATCTCAGAAACGCACAGCCGGGTTCTTCGATCTACTGGGACTCGAACACGACCGTGGTGTATCAAGGGAAGACGTACTCGCCGACGGATCTGGAGAGGGGCGATCAGATCTCGGTGACCGGAAGCAACAGCAGCGGAAAATGGGTCGCGGACCAGATCACGGTGACGAGGGACATCTCAGGGTAGCCCGCATTTCTCGCATCGTCTCCGCTGCGGAGAAGGATCTGTCTGCTGCGTTGCGCACAGCTTCGGCTCCTCGACATAGTCACCGCTATGCCTTCGTCGCCGAAGCTGCGCGCGCCTTGCATCCAAGCCACTCTCCGCCTCCTCGCGACGAGACGGTGCGAGAAATGCGGGCCTGGGGGTCTGCGCGGTAGAAACGTCCGTAGCGCTTGGCAGAAGAAGGGATCGAGCATCCGCCCGAGCGTTCACTCGGGCGAGGACACTCTGGAGAGGACAACGTGTCCAGCCCGGATTACGGGACTTCTGCTGCGGAGCGCGATCGCGGCCCGTCTGCGGCGTCAGGCACCTACCTAACTACTTCATGTGATGAGAGTTAATGCGACTTCCGTCGCAGTTTCGACGCTGCGTTCCGCATGGTGAGCCGCTTGCACAACCCGACGACATGAAACCGAGACTCATCGCGACCGCCATTGGCGGAGCGGCTCTTCTGCTGGGACTCGCAGCGTGCAGCTCGCTCGCTCCGGTCATCCAGAATCCCGAATACAGCGTGCGGAGCATCCGGCCGAACGTGAACGTCGCCATTCCGCTCTCCGCATCGTCCATCGACTTCAACATCGATCTCGCGGTGCAGAACCCGAACTCGATCGGACTCAACCTCGACCGGATCGATTTCGATCTTCTGGTGAACGATTCGCACGTGGCGACCGGAATCGCGAATCAGGGGATCCGGATTCCGGCGAACGGCACCGGCGACGTTCCGCTGCGGACGAGAGTCGCCTATTCGGATGTCCAGTCGATCTTCCGGCAGCTCTCGACGTGGGTGCAGGGGGGGAATGCGCGATACGAGCTGCGCGGGAACGCGTACTACAACACTCCCGTCGGCCAGCTCGCGTTTCCTTTCACGGTCTCACGGATCGGGGGCTGAGGCTTCGCGCGACTGTTCCGGCACGCCCCGGTGACGACGAAGCGGGATGTTCACGCAGCCGCGCTTCTCGTCGTCATCGGGCTCTGCCGCAGAACTCGCGTTTCCGTTTCGATGAGAACCCCATGGAAGACGAGTGTGGTTCCTGTTGGGACAGCTCTACCTTTTTGGATACAATGCGCCCGGCTACCGCGATTCGCGAGCGGGCGAGGAAAGGAATCGGTTGCGAGTTTCCGCCATTATTGCCGCCTATAACGAAGAGCAGACGATCGCGAACGTCATCAACGCGCTCAAGCGAAGCCCGCTGATCGACGAGATCATCGTGGTGAGCGACGGCTCGACCGACGCGACGGTCGAGATCGCCCGCGAGCTCGAAGTCCGCACGATCGCCCTGCGTGAGAACCACGGCAAGGGGTGCGCGATGCGCCTCGGTGTCGAGCACGCGATTCACGATGTGCTGTTCTTCGTCGACGGCGACATGCTCAACGTCACCGAGGACCATATCGAATCGCTGGTCGGTCCGGTGATCCGACGCGAGTGCGACATGAACGTCGGGGTGCGCCATCGCGGTCCGGTTCGCGACTTCCTTCACCTGCAGCTCCACTTCGGGCCGGTCCTCTCCGGGATCCGGGTGATGCGTCGCGACGTTTTCGCGTCCGTTCCTCTTCGCTACCAGGACCGCTTCAAGATCGAGACGGCGCTGAACTTCTTCTGCGCGCGCGAGGGAAACCGGCAGAAGAACACCGTCATTCGCGGGCTGGGTCACGTGATCAAGGAGCACAAGCGCGGGTTCAGCGACGGATTCAACAGCCGCGTGGCGATGACCCGGGAGGTGTTCCTCCTCCACTGGGATCTGTACGTCTTCCAGCTCTGGCGATGGAGTGACGCGGTGGAGCGGCCGGTTCGCGAGTACGAACTCTTCGAAGCGAATCTGCTCGACTGAGCTTTCCCGGAGTTCCGGCCTTAACCCCAATGGCCCGAACTTAAGGGGCACTGTGGCTGTTCACAGAGCCGATGCGCGGAGTTGCTGCGCATCTGCCGCAGGTGTCGTCTCGTAGCGTTCTGAAGGCGATCTGCGCGGCCACGGCGGGAGCCGTGGCGCCCCTCGGAGAGGGGATCCTTCGCTGCCCAGCAAGCTCGCGCCGACTCTCGGCTGACACGCGGATCTTGCTTAAGTTCGGGCCATTGGCCCTAACCCGCATTTCTCACGCCATCTCTGCTGCGGAGCCGGATAGCGGCCTGTCTGTTGCGTTGCGCCCGGCTTCGGCTCCTCAACATAGTCACCACTATGCCTTCGTCGCCGAAGCGGGGCGCGCCTTGCATCCAGGCCACTCTCCGCCTCCTCGCGACGAGATGGTGTGAGAAATGCGGGCGAGACCCGCCTCGCCGTGGCTCGCACGCTCTCGTCGTGGAGGTGAGCGAAACGCCGGTATCATCGAGAGAAGCAGGCGGTTTTCCGCGCAGGATTTTGCGGTACACTTCGCGTTCTTCGAATCGCCTGATCTTCCTGGAGTCTCCACGGCATGACACAGCAGAAACAGCTTTCGATCGACGAGCAACTCGACTACCTCGCGAAGGGGAGCGTCGACCTGATCGAGCGGGACGACCTCCGCTCCAAACTGCGCGAGGCGCAGAAGTTGGGTAAGCCGCTCACGGTGAAAGTCGGATTCGATCCGACCGCGCCCGACATCCACCTCGGGCACACCGTCGTGATCCGGAAGATGAAGCACTTCCAGCAGCTGGGGCACAGGGTGATCTTCCTGATCGGCGACTTCACCGGGATGATCGGTGATCCGAGCGGAAAGAAAGCCACCCGGCCCGCACTCTCCCGGGAAGAGATCGAACGGAATGCGGAGACGTACCGGAGACAGATCTTCAAGATCCTCGACCGCGAAACGACCGAAGTGCGCTTCAACTCCGAGTGGCTCGGGAAGCTCGGATCGGAAGGGATGGTCCGCCTCGCGGCGAAATACACCGTGGCGAGGGTCCTCGAGCGTGACGACTTTCGCAAACGGTTCGAAACGCACCAGCCGATCGCGGTGCACGAGCTTCTCTATCCTCTGGCCCAGGGTTACGACTCCGTGGCGCTCGAGGCGAGCGTCGAGCTCGGAGGGACGGACCAGCTCTTCAATCTCCTGGTCGGCCGCGACCTGATGCGCGAGTACGGTCTGCCGCCGCAGGTCGTGATGACCATGCCTCTGCTGGAGGGGCTCGATGGCCGCGACAAGATGTCGAAGTCTCTCGGCAACTACATCGGGATCGACGAGGATCCGGGATCGATTTTCGGGAAGGTCATGTCGATCTCGGACGATCTGATGTGGAAGTACTTCCTCCTCTGCACCGATCTCCTCCCGGCCGAGATCGAGCAGCGGAAAGCGGACGTCTCAGCAGGAAGTCTCCACCCGATGGAGGCGAAGCGCGAGCTCGCGCGGATGATCATCACCGAGTTCCACGACGCCGATGCGGCGGCGTCCGCGGAAGCGGAGTTCCGGAAAGTCTTCAGTGAACGGCAGGCTCCCACCGACGTGGAGGAGAAGCAGCTCCCCGCGTCGGAGACTCCGATGCTCGTTTCGAAGATTCTCACGGCAGTGGGGGCGGCGCCGAGCGGAAAGGAAGCGCGCCGGCTTCTGGTGCAGGGCGGAGTGCAGGTCGACGAGGAGAAGGTCGCGGACGAAAAGGCGACTCTCGACGCGAGTGCGGGGAAGCGCTATTTCTTCAAGGTCGGGAAGAGGCGCTTCGTGAGGGTCAGTTTCGAGTAACGGCGACCCCGCTCCGCCGGCCGGCGCGCAGTGAGCGCCAGATCGAAAAAGACGGCCCGAAGGCCGCCTTTTTCGACGGGAGGAAGCTCCCGGTTACTTGAAGTTGACCGGGATGGTGAGGTTCACGGTGTCGGTGCCGTCGTTCGCCGCGATCACGAGCTTTCCGGAGGTTCCTTTCAGGATCGATCCCGGATACCACTGCACCAGGTTGTCTTCCACGATCCGGATGTCCTGGGTGGGGGAGACGATGCTGAGGGTTACCGGTTGTCCTTCGGGATCCGCGACCAGGACACGCAGGAAGTTCGGGAAGAACGCGGTGTAGACGTCGACCGGCTGATCGAGGACTCCGTCGCCGTTCGCATCCGTCGCGTCGATGATCCCGTCGTGGTTGACGTCGACGCCGAGGAACTGCACCGGAAGATTCTCGCGGGTCCGGCCGGCTCCGACCCAGGTGGGATCGCCGCTCATCTGGTCGACGACGCTGCCGTAGAGGAAGAGCCGTCCACTCTGAACGTTCGCATGGATCACGTCGTCGTTCTCGGCGGTGGCATCGAGAAGAGTCTCCACTCCGCCGTTGTACTGGATCTGTGTGCCCGCCTCGTAGTCCTTCGTCACGCTGGCGGCCTCGGTGCCGTCTTTCCGCAGGAGCGTCCATTCCACGGTGGAGGCGTCGGCTGCATAGATCCCGAAGTTGAATCGCGATGCGGCGATGTCGGTGGGACCGGTGATGATGCCGGTGTCACCTTTCGTCAGTGCGGCACCCGAATCGAGGGCCGGGACGTCCTGTCCGAGATCGCCGCCGCTGGTGCGGTTGAAGATGCGTGCGGAGATCGCGAGCTTCTGCGCGAAGACCGCGTCGGTCTCGACGGTGATCGCGCCGGTGCCGCTGGTGACTCCGAGCTGCGTCGCCACGACGTCGGCGAACGACTGAGTCGCACGCGGGTCGATGGTGGTGGTGAACACGCCTCCCGGGCCGTTCTGGTCGTGCCAGGTGAGCGTGGCCTGGAGCGGTTGATTGCCTGCGTTGTGAAGGATCAGCTCCGTGTGCCAGTCGCTTCCCGCGGCGCCGGCGCCGGTTCCCGCGGCCGGAAGGGTGTACGTCGCGGTCGCAGCGAATGCGCTGGCGGTTGCGAAACAGAGGGCGAGAGTGATGAGTTTCTTCAACATGATGGTGTTCTCCTCGTTCGATCTTCGCGTCGTCCGGTGCGGCCGTGTCGTGCTCCGCGGAAGCTCTTGCCGGTCGTTGTCCGGTGTCCGTCGCGATCTGCCCGTTGATACGGCGCACCGAGAAAATACGTCCAAGTTTTTATGCGATGTTCGCATAACGTAAATGGACGGTAAGAATGGTAGACAAAAAAGGGATGCGTTCTGCCGGAGGAGGCGGCGAGGAGGGAACTTCGGTCGCCCCTGTGGGGCGTTCCGATGAGATATACGGAACGGGGCGGGACTTCGTCCACGGCGAGGCGGCGGATCACCGGACGTCGTTCACCAGTGGAAGGTTCGTTCCTGCAAACAATCTGAATGGCCGTAGCAAACCGCCGCGACACGGGATATTCTTCCGGGCCGAAAACCGGACGGAAGGAACAGAAACCGATGGCCATCCCGCTTCTCGATCTCAAACGACAGTACGCAACGATCCGCGACGAAGTACTCCGGGTGACGGAGGACGTCTACGAATCACAGATGTTCATCCTCGGAAAGCGGGTGGAGGAGTTCGAGCGTGACTTCGCGGCGTACTGCCAGTCACCGCACTCGATCGGTGTCTCGTCGGGGACGGACGCTCTCCTGATCGCACTGATGGCGCTCGGGGTGAAAAGCGGGGACGAGGTGATCATCCCGGCATATTCGTTCTTCGCGACTGCGGGCGTGGTTGCGCGTCTGGGGGGAGTTCCGGTGTTCGCGGACATCGAGCCGGAAGGATTCAACATCCGGCCGGAGGAGATCGCGCGGAAGATCACGCCGCGCACCCGGGCGATCATTCCGGTGCACCTGTACGGGCAGTGCGCGGACATGGAGGCGATCGGCGCCATCTCGCGCGAGCGGAACATCCCGGTGATCGAGGACGCGGCCCAGTCGGTCGGAGCGGAGTTCGACGGGCGTCGTGCCGGATCGCTCGGGCTGGCCGGTGCGTTCTCCTTCTTCCCTTCGAAGAATCTGGGAGCGTTCGGTGACGCCGGCGCGGTGACCACGGCCGACGGCGCACTGGCCGAAAAGCTGGTCGATTTCCGCGTTCACGGGATGCGTCCGAAGTACTATCACCGCTACGTCGGCGGCAACTTCCGCATCGACGCACTCCAGGCGGCGATTCTCGACGTCAAGCTCCGTCATCTCGAGGGGTGGACGATGGGGAGACAGAAGAACGCGGAGAGGTATCACCAGCTCTTCGCGGCGACGAAGGGAGCGGGCCGGATCATCCTTCCGAAGACGCTTCCGCGGCGCCGGCACGTCTACAACCAGTTCGTGGTGCGTTTCCCGGAGGGAGAAGCGGTCCGGCAGAAGGTGATGGACGCCCTGCGGCAGGAGGCGATCGGATTCGACATCTACTATCCGGTGGCGCTTCCCGACCAGGAGTGCTTCCGCTCACTTCCGGGAGCGTCGGAAGCGTTCCCCGAGTCTCGTCGCGCCGCGAAGGAATCACTCGCTCTCCCGATCTTCTCGGAGCTGAGAAGCGACGAGCTGGAAAAAGTGGTCGAGGTGATCGCAAGCGCGCTGCGGTGAGGCGGGAGTTCGGATCTCGGGGGCGGAGGCCTCCACTCTCGAGGCGCCCTCCTGGCGCGAAGGTTGCGGTAGCGGAAGGCGGATGATTCCGCTGCGCAACAACCTGCGAACGAAACGCCCCGCGGGGGTGAATCGCGCCATCATCATGATCAACGTCGGAGTGTTCATCTTCGAGTTGATCAACGGTCATGCATCGGTCCTCCTGATCCAGACCTTCGGGTTCATCCCGGCGCGTCTCTTCCATCCGGACCTCTTCGCCTACAGCGGGCTGGAAGCGGTGATGACTCTCGGGACTTCGCTCTTTCTTCACGGCGGGTTCGTGCATCTGCTCGGCAACATGATCTATCTCTGGGTTTTTGGAGACGAGGTGGAGCAGCGGATCGGCGGCGTGGCGTATGGATTCTTCTTCGTCTGTGCCGGAGCGATCGGCAGCATCGCTCACGCAGCTGCATTTCCCGGCTCGACCGTGCCATCGATCGGCGCGTCGGGCAGCATCGCGGGGGTGCTCGGCGCGTTCCTGGTTCTCTTTCCCCGCGCGCGGGTGGTCACTCTCTTCCCGCTGGTGATCTCGTGGGCTCTGGCTGAGATTCCGGCGCTGGTTTTCCTCCCGCTCTGGTTCGGGCTGCAGTTCCTGAACGGTTATTTCGCCCTTCACGCGGCGTCGGGAGTCGAACAGGTGGTGAACGTCGCGTGGTGGGCTCACATCGGAGGTTTTCTGTTCGGCGCCACCATCGCACTTCTCACCAGGCGCAGAGACGCCCATCAGATCGCGGAAACGGCTGGAGCGACCGGAAGGAGTCACTCGGGGACAGGTCTTGACTGACTGAGAAGGCGAGTCGCAGGTCGCCTCTCGAATCGGAATCGAGAGTTCCGCGGGTTTCGCCCGCCGCCTCGCTGAGGTATTCTTCGTGCCGCAACAGAGCCCACCGCAGAAGGAGAGGAGCACTCGGATGAAGCTTCTCGTGACCGGCGCCGCCGGATTCATCGGATTCCACCTCGTCAATCGCCTCCTCGAACGGGGCGACGAAGTGGTCGGAATCGACAATCTGAACGACTACTACGATCCGTCGCTGAAGGAAGCGAGGCTTTCCCGGCTGGAAGCACGTTCGGGATTCGCGTTTCAGCGTCTGGAGATTGCGGACCGTGAGCGGATGCTCGCCCTTTTCCGGCAGGAGCGGCCCGACGTGGTGGTCAATCTCGCCGCTCAGGCGGGAGTGCGCTACTCGCTGCAGAATCCGTACGCCTACGTCGAGAGCAACCTCGTCGGCTTCATGAACATCCTCGAGGGGTGCCGGCACAACGACGTCAAGCACCTGGTGTTCGCCTCTTCCAGCTCCGTCTACGGCGCCAACACGAAGATGCCGTTCTCGGTGCACGACAACGTCGACCATCCGGTGAGCCTTTACGCCGCGAGCAAGAAGGCGAACGAGCTGATGGCCCACACCTACAGCCATCTCTACCGGCTTCCGGTGACCGGGCTCCGTTTCTTCACCGTGTACGGCCCGTGGGGCCGACCGGACATGGCTCTCTTCCTCTTCACCAAGGCGATCCTGGAGGGTCGGCCGATCGACGTCTTCAATCACGGAAAGATGCGGCGCGACTTCACCTACGTCGACGACATCGTGGAGGGAGTGGTCCGGGTCATCGATCACATTCCCGGTCCGAATCCGGCCTGGACGAGCGATGCTCCCGATCCCGGCACCAGCAACGCTCCGTACCGCATCTACAACATCGGGAATCATCAGCCGGTGGAGCTGACGAAGTTCATCCGGACTCTGGAGCAGAAACTCGGCATTCCGGCGAAGCTCAACATGCTTCCGATGCAGCCCGGCGACGTACCGGCCACATGGGCCGACGTGGACGATCTGACCCGCGACGTCGGCTTCCATCCGGAGACCCCGATCGAAGTCGGGATCGAGCGCTTCGTCGAATGGTACCGCTCGTACTACTCCATTCCGGACCGTGCATCCGCGGGGCGCGATTGACCGGATGGCATCGCCTTTGCCGTTGACCTCGCCGGGATCCCTGCCGTTCTCCGCAGCGGATTCCCGGAGGACGAGAGTTGGCGACCCAAAGCCGGAAAAAGAAAGAGAAAGCGCCGGAGCCGGAAGAAAAGGAGGAGAGGCTCTCGAACGAGAGTCTCAATCCTTCCGAGAAAGTGGAAGCGAGGAAGCGGACGGCGCTTCGCGCTCACGTGGTTCACGCGGCGATTCTCTCCGAGGGTGAGGAAGAGCTCCGGCGTCCCTCGGCGTCCCTCGCGTATTCGGGGTTCGCGGCGGGGCTTTCGATGGGCTTCTCGCTGGTGGCGGAAGGGCTGCTGAAGAGCCATCTTCCGGATGCGGAGTGGACGCCGCTGCTGACCAAGCTCGGATACAGCGTTGGATTCCTGATCGTGATTCTCGGACGGCAGCAGCTCTTCACGGAGAAAACGCTCACGGCCATCCTGCCGCTTCTCGAGGAAAGGAAGCTGAACACTCTGACCGGAGTGGCCAGGCTCTGGGCGATCGTCCTCTTCGCGAATCTCCTCGGCGCGATGATCTTCGCCGTCGTCCTCAGCCGGACGGAGCTGTTCGACCCTGACGTCAATACCGCGTTCGTGGAGATCGCACGCGCCGCGCTGAGCCTGCGTCCCAGCACCGCGTTTCTGAGCGCGATCTTCGCCGGGTGGCTGATCGCACTGATGGTGTGGCTTCTCCCGTATGCCGATACCGCGCGGGTCGGGGTGATCGTGATCATCACGTATCTGGTCGGACTGGGGGGATTCAACCACATCATCGCAGGGTCGGTCTCGGTGATGTATCTGCTGGCATCCGGAGCGATCTCGTGGAGCGAATATCTCCTGAATTACGCGGGGCCGACACTCGCAGGGAACATCGTCGGAGGGGTCGCACTGGTGGCAGTCCTCGGCCACGCCCAGGTGAGACAGGAGTAGAGGCATCTGAGGATCGAGGATCGAAGATCTGAAAGACATCGAGGATCGAGGATCGAGGATCGAGGATCGAAGATCTGAAAGACATCGAGGATCGAGGATCGAGGATCTGAAAGACATCGAGGATCGAGGATCGAGGATCGTGGATCTGAAAGACATCGAGGATCGAGGATCGAAGACCAGGGGTTGGGGATCGGGGGTCGGGCGTCGGGGAAATGAGAGGCGGCATGTCGCAAGGCGGATGTTGGACGGGGGATCTCGGATCTGAGGTCTGAGCTCGGGTCGTACGATCCAATGGACGGTGCACTTCCCCGACCCCCGACCCCGCGAGCCGCGATGGTGTGAGAAATGCGGGTTAAAGACCCCTCAATCTCAGATGCTTCTTCTGCAATACACTCCGGCATCACTCCGTTGATTGTCTTCATGGAGCGCCGGGACCACGCCGAAGAGCCGGGGCTGACGACGATCCAGCGCCTGGGCCGGGAAGAGCTCGAAGAGCTCGTGCGCGACCGGATCGCGAAGCTGACCGAGAGCGAGGCGATCGCGGTCCTGCGGAATCCGTACTCCAACCGGGCGGTCTGCGAGTTGATCGCCGGTGCGAGGGCGCTCACCTCGTTCTATTCGGTGCAGCTTCAGCTGGTGCGGCACCGCCATACTCCGCCGCCGCATTCGCTTCGATTCGTCCCGCACCTCTACTGGTCGGACCTGGTGCGCCTCTCGATCGACGTGAGAATCCCTCCGATGGTGCGGAGAGCGATGGACGAACAGCTGCTCGTGCGGCTCCAGAAAATGACGTCGGGAGAGAAGATCTCCATCGGCCGCCTCTGCAGCCAGACCATTCTCAACGTTCTGCTGTTCGAGCAAGACCGCCGGATCTTCGCTTCGGTGCTGATCAATCCGCGCCTGGTGGAGGCCGATCTGGTGCGCCTGATCAATTCAGGCAAAGCCTCCGTCGATCAGCTGACGATGATCGGCGAGAATGCGAAGTGGAGCTCTCGAAACGAGATCAGACGTGCCCTGGTTCTCAACCCACGCACGCCGAAGGCGGTGGCGGCCTCCCAGCTGCGGAGAATGCCGATCTCTCTCCTGCGGGATCTCTCGAGAGACCGCCGTCTCTCCCTCTACCTGCGCCGCTGCATCGAGAACCTGCAGAGCCATCCGGCGAAGCGGAGCGCGACCGGGCTCTGATTCAACAAAACGTCAAATTGAGTAGAATGCCTGAGCTGATGGATGAAATCGATGATCGACAGGATTCCGCCCCCATCTCGTTAGGGGAAGAACTGCGCAAGCAACGCGAGATCCGCGGGATCGGATTGAAGGAGATCGCCGATGCCACGAAGATCAGCACCCGTTTCCTCGAAGCGATCGAGAAAGGAAATCTGAAGACCCTCCCGGCCCCGGTCTTCACTCGCGGATTCATCCGCGAATACGCTCGCTACCTCGGGCTCGATCCGGAAGATCTGGTCGACCGGTACTCGGAGATCGCGGAAGCTGCAGTGGAGAAGGAAGAAGCGGAAGCGCCGAGTCCGCACAGGGGAACGGGCGCCCACGGGAAAGTGATCTCCCAGTCCGCTCCTTCCAATCGCGGGCTCTGGACGACGATCGCCGTGGTCGTCGCGGTGGTGATTCTGGGGTTGGGGCTGTGGTACATCTCGGGACGCGGAGAAGGGAAAGGGCCCCGGCCGAAAACACCGGTGACGGAGAGTCGATCCTCGACCCACGAGGTGGCGCGGCAGCCGGTCACGCCGTCGACGGCCGTAGCGCCGGCCACACGGCAGAAAACGTTGACACTGGTCGTGAAGGCGGTGGAAGACAGCTGGATCACGCTCGACGCGGATGGTGAACGGCGGATCAGCGACGTCCTCAAGAAGGGTGAAGAGCGGAAGTTCGAGGCCTCGCGCGATTTCCGATTCGAGACCATCGGGAATGCTGGGGGGCTCGAACTGACTCTGAACGGTGTTCGCCTCCCGTCTCTTGGTGAAAGCGGTCAGGTTTTGAAAGACAAAGTGTTCGACCGGCAGACGCTTCAGCGGCTCGAACAGAAGAATGGATCCGATGAGCGGAGCCCCCTCTGAACAGTTTGACGCCCGATCCCTGATCGAGAAGATCGCGAAAGGGGAGGCGGCGCGGGAATTCATCCATTTCGCCTCGCAGGGATTTCTGCCTCTCCCGCAGGAAGAACTGGTTGCGGTCCTGATCTATCTCTCCGGCTACGGCGATAAGGACATCGCGGCTACCGCCGCGCAGACGCTCGCCGAGCTTCCCCTGCGGGTGGTCCTTTCATTCGCGCGGAACGAAGACTCCGATCCGGAGCTGCTCGGCCGGTTGGCCGCGGTGCAGAACGACCCGACCGTCCTCGAGGCGATCCTCCGAAACCGTTCGACCAGCGATGCGACCATCATCGAGCTCGCTCGCCGGGTCGATTCTCACCTGCAGGACGTGGTCGTGATCAATCAGGCCCGGATCATCCGCGCTCCCGAGATCATCGAAGCACTCCTCGGGAATCCGAACCTCTCGGCAGATGTGCGCCGGCGGGTGGGAGAAGCGCGCGAGGAGTTCTTCGAAAAGCGGGAGGCCGCAGAGAAGGCGGCGGCCGAACGGGTCAGGCTCGAGGAAGAGGAGGCACTGACCGCAGCGCAGGAGAAGGAGCTCGCCGAGCTGCTGGCCCTGGCCGCGGAACAGGATGAGGAGAATCCGGTCAGAGACCTCGAGCCGCCTCCGGACGAAGATGAAACGGTATGGGTCCGCATTCTGAACATGAATGTTTCCGAGAAAGTGCAGTGCGCGTTCAAGGGCGACCGTACAGAGCGTTCGATCCTGGTCCGTGAGCACAATAAGCTCGTCTGCTCGGCGGTGATTCGCAGCCCGAAAGTGACCGAATCGGAGATCGAGGCGTTCGCAGCGATGAGGAGCGTGGAGGACGAGGTGCTCCGGCTCATCTCGGCGAATCGGGACTGGGTACGGAAATATCCGATCATGATCAACCTGGTCCGGAACCCCAAGACGCCGATAGGTGTTGTCCTTCCTCTGATCAATCGGCTAACCTTAAAGGACCTGAAGAGTCTGAGCGGAGATCGAAACGTCTCGGAGACGGTCCGGACCTCGGCCCGAAAGCTCTGGGGCGCGCGAAGCCAGAAATAGATGAGAGTCAACTACTACGAAGTTCTGGGAGTGGAGCGGACAGCGACGGAGGCCGAGATCCGGGAGAAGTTCCGGCGTCTGGCCCGGGAACAGCACCCTGACCGTTACAAGGGCCCGGACAAAGAAGAAGCCGAGCGGCGTTTCCAGACGCTGACCGAAGCGGTCAACGTGCTGACGAACCCGAACCGCCGCAAGCAGCACGATTCGGAGCTCCAGGGCCCCGGAGCGCGCACGACCACCAGCGATCCGGCTCAGGTCGCGAGAGCCTACGTCGCAATCGGAGTGAAGGCGTACAAGGAAGGCGACTTCGCCAGCGCCTGCGACAATTTCGACATGGCGGTCAAGCACAATCCGGCCGACGGAAAGGCTTATCACTACCTGGCCCTCGCATGTGCGAAAATCCCCTCCCGGATGCGACAGGCAGTCCAGGCGATCGAATCCGCGGTTCAGAAGGAGCCGTACAACCCGGTCTACCTCAAGGATGCCGGGCTTCTGTGCAAACGTGCGGGTCTGGTTGCCAAAGCGGAGCGGTACTTCGAAGAAGCTCTCAAATGGGACGCAGAGAACGCTGAGATCCAGGCGGCACTGCAGGAGCTGCGGCAGGGTCGCGAGCCGAAAGAGTCGGGAAAAGGGTTGCTGGACTCCCTTTTCAAAAAGGGATGATACGGATGCAGATCAAAGCGTTCGGTCTCACGGATGTCGGCCGGCAGCGTCAGCACAATGAAGACGCTTTCCTGATCGATACCGAGGCGAATCTCTATCTGGTAGCAGATGGAATGGGTGGGCATGCGGCGGGAGAGATCGCTTCGCGGATCGCGGTCGATACCATCGCCGAGTTCATCGACCACACCGAGGAAGATGACGGCACGTGGCCGCACGCCTACGACGAGCACTACAAGCGTTCGACGAACAGGCTCACCGCAGCGCTGAAGATGGCCAACACCCGCGTGCTCGACGCGATGCGGAAAGACTCGCGCCTGCGGGGAATGGGAACCACCGTGGTCGCGTCGCTGATCGAAGGCGACGTGATCTCGGTCGCGCATGTCGGCGATTCGAGGGCCTATCTGGTACGCGGCGGCCAGCTGCGCCGGATCACGAACGACCATTCCTGGGTCTTCGAACAGGTGCAGGCGGGGATGATGACCGAGACGGAGGCCGAAAGGCATCCGCTTCGCAACGTCATCACCAGGGCTCTCGGCGGCGCGCTGACGGTGGTGCCGGACGCGAGCGAGATCACGTGTGAGGCCGGAGATTCGTATCTGCTCTGTTCGGATGGCCTGACGGGGATGGTCCCCGAGGAGTCCATCTTCCGCATCGTCACCGAGAGCGAGGACGTCGAAGAGGCCTGCCGCACGCTGGTGGCGACGGCGAACGAGCGCGGCGGATACGACAATGTCACCGCGATTCTCATCCGGACGTTGTGAGCTGGCCGGACGCCCGGACATATCACCTGGAGGTGCTGGATTGGACATTCAGATCGAATACTGCGTAGTTTGAAATTATCTTCCGAGAGCCTCCAGTCTGGCGGCCGAGATCAAGAAGAAATTCGGGGTCGAACCGGAGCTGATCCAGGGACGTGGCGGTGTATTCAACGTCGTGGTCGGCAACGATAAGATCTTTTCCAAGCACGATGAAGGGCGTTTTCCCGACGAGAAAGAGATTCTCGATAAGCTGGAGAAGACGCGCAGCTCCTGAGCGACCCGCGGCGGACCGCTGGAAGCGCCAATTCGAGAGCATGCGAGCTGTCGGTGCCCGTAACGGATGCAGGGGATTGGTGACTCCCAGGCGCGCCTCGTTCCACACCCTCGACGACGGGACGGCGTGAGAATCCGCTCTGGGCGCGAGTCCTGGAACGGCCTTTGGCGTCCTCCTCCTGCGGCCCCGGCGTTACTTCCAGCGCGAAACGCGTTATTATTCTGAATCGAGCTGAATTGGCCGCCTGATGATCGGCGGCCCGGCGCCGGCGGGCAGCCGGTGCAAACTGAAAACTGTCTCACGTTGCCGGGGGTCGGGTGGTGTGTAAGAGGTGGCTGGCAACTCTGGTTCTGATTCTCGCGCTCGCAGCTCCCGCTGCCGGCGCCGACAAGCTCCGTGCGTCCCTCGATGCGACCCGGAGCGCGGTTCTCGACGAGAATCTCGACATCTGCCTCGTCGTCTCCCCCGAACGCGGCGATGCGTGGACGCGCCTCGCTCTCCGTCTGACCGGCGATGCCGACCAGTGGAAGGCCATTGCGGAGAAGAGCGGAGAGGGTCCGAATCTCCTGGCGGGAATCCCGGTCCGCGTCCCGTTGACGCTCCTCAAGCCTTCACTGCAACAGCAGACCATCGCTGCCCTCTTTCCGGCCGACCGGGCGGGATCGCGCGGATGGGTGCACAAGGTGGTGTCCGGAACCGACGTGGAGGGGGAGTCGCTCTGGAAAATCGCAGAGTGGTTCACCGGGGACGGGGCGAATTACGCGGCGATCCGCTCTGCGAACAACATGGCAGGCCTTTCCACCCGGCGTGGTGATGCGATCGTGATTCCGCGGAGGCTCCTCTCCGAACCGTTTCTCGGCCTGATGCCGGCGGCGGATCCATCCCGTCCCCAGCTCGCGGAAGACGATCCGCAGTCAGGCTCCTCCGATTCGGACACGAAGAGCGCGGGGGTGGCTGAAGCGACGAGCGACGGAGGGCCGATCTCGCTCGAGTACCATCGGAGCGGTGACTCGCCCTATGCGGTCTACCGGCTCAGACGGGGAGAGGCGCTCTACTCGTCGGTAGGCATCCGCTTCACCGGCCGCGTCTACGCGAAGGACGTCTACGACGTGGTGGACCAGATCGTCGCGTTCAACGGGATTCAGGATGTCTCGAAGCTCCCGGTGGGATATGCAGTGAAGATCCCGATGGAGCTGCTCACGCCGGAGTACCGCCCGAGCGATGACCCGCGGCGTCTGGAGCGGGATCGGGCGAAGAAGGAGAGCGCACGCCTGGCGCGGAAAGTAGAGGCGAAGAATCTCCAGGGCGTGCGGATCATTCTCGACGCAGGACACGGCGGCCGCGACGTCGGGACCGCGCACGACGGGGTCTGGGAGTCGATCTACGTCTACGACATCACGTGCCGCGTCAAGACGCTTCTCGAAAAGAAGAGTGCCGCAAGGGTATGGATGACCACGAGCTCCGGTACCGGCTGTCAGATCGCCGAGCGGGACGTGTTGCCGAAGGTCACCGATCACGTGGTGCTCACCACCCCCCGGTACGGACTCGACGATCCGGTGGTCGGAGTGAATCTCCGCTGGTATCTGGCGAACTCGATCTTCCGCAGGGCGCTCGACCAGTCGACGGAGCCCGAGAAGGTGATCTTCCTCTCGATCCACGCGGACTCGCTCCATCCCTCACTTCGAGGCGCGATGGCGTACATCCCGGGTGAGCGATACGTGCAGGGGACTTTCACCAAGAAGGGTGATGTCTATCTCGCTCGCGCGGAGGTTCGCGAGAACCCGACGGTCACCCATTCCGAACAGGACGCGTTGCGTGCGGAGGGACTTTCTACCGATCTCGCTTCGTCGATCATGAGCGCGTTCCGCAAGGACGACCTCAAGGTCCACCCGTATCAGCCGGTGAGGGACAACGTCGTCCGGAGGGGAAAAGAGTGGGTCCCGGCGGTGATCCGCTACAACCTGGTGCCGACGCGCATGCTGCTCGAGACGTGCAATCTCGGGAATCGTGAGGACCGGCGGCTGATGCAGACGCGGAAGTACCGCCAGCGAGTCGCGAAAGCGATCTACGAGGGGATCGTCTCCTACTTCGCCGATCGGGCGGGAGACGAGACCGAACCGACGATCCTTCAGGCTGCAGCGAAGTGAGCGTTCCTTCACGAGCGGGAGCCTGATTCCGCCACGGTTTCGCCATTGGAGACGGGATCCGGGCGACAAATGCGGCACTCGCGGAGAAATCCCCTATAATGCGCCGGCCGGAAGGGTCGAGATGCGAGAACCAATCGAAGGAGAGCTCAATGCGGAAGGGCTGCGCTTTGCAGTCATTGCCGCACGTTTCAATGACGAGATCGCGACGAAACTCTTCGAAGGGGCACTCGACTGCCTCGAACGTCACGGCGCCGGCTCCGAGTCCGTACGAGCCTTCCGCGTTCCCGGCGCCTTCGAGCTCCCGGCCACGGCACAGCGCATCATCGAGACGAAAAGCGTCGATGCAGTGATTGCGATCGGGGTTCTGGTGCGCGGCGACACGCCTCATTTCGACTTCATCTCTTCGGCGGTCTCCTCCGAGCTCTGCCGGATCTCCACGCAATCCGGCATCCCTGTTGCGTTCGGAGTGATCACCTGTGACACGATGGACCAGGCGAGAGCGCGGGCCAGGAAGGGGAGCAACAAAGGTTGGGAAGCGGCCCTGGCCGCGATTCAGATGGCGAACGTCTTCCGCGCGATCCAGTGATCCGCGGCGGTTCCGGCGCGGTGCCGGGTTAGAATTCAGTTGGGGGATCGATCCGCTTCCATGGGTGCCCGGCGCAAATCTCGCGAGCTCGCTCTGCAGATGCTCTTTCAATACGACATGTCGGGAAACGAGCCCGCCGTGATCGTCACGACGTTCGAAGATCTGCACAAGGCCCGCACCTCCACGCGCGATTTCGCGGTGAAGCTCTTCGAAGGAACCGTCTCCAGCCTCGAGCAGATCGACGGAATGATCACCAGGCAGGCCGACAACTGGCGGCTCTCGCGGATGGCCACCGTCGATCGAAACATCATCCGAATGTCGGTCTACGAATTCATGAACGAACCGGACACGCCGAAACTCGTGATCATCGACGAAGCGATCGAGATCGCGAAGAAGTTCGGCACTCAGAAATCGTCTCAGTTCATCAACGGCATTCTCGACGGCATCCTGAAACGTTACAATCTCCAGCAGGCATCAGACGATGCTGCTGAACGCCGCCGCTGACCGCCCGCGACTTCGCCGACGGCAACGGGAGGCCGTAGGTCGTCGTATCGCAGGTCACGTCGTATGATTTTGGAGACGAGAGGATAACCGATTGAGCCTCCTCGGACGGCTGGAAGATCTTTCTCTGACCGACATCGTTCAGATCGTGTTTCTCAGTCGCCGGACCGGGATTCTCGAGATCATCGATGCGGCGGGAAGATACACCGTTCTGTTCAGGCACGGCCTCGTCGTCAATGCCTCCTCACCCGAAAGTCCGAGCCTCCTCACGTATCTCGAGCAGAACGAGCTCGTGCCGGCGAGCTCCCTCCCGATGCTCCGCCAGGCCGAGGAATCGGGCGTGGCGACCGGTCGTGCCGCACTGGAGCTCCATCTCCTCGATGAAGAACGACTCGCCGAGATCATTCATCAGCGGGTGCTGGCCGTCGTTCGGCCACTGGTCGACAGCCGCGAAGGAGAATTCAACTTCATTCTCAGTGATTCGGTCGGTGTTCCGGACATCGAATACGACCCGGATGCGATCTTCCGCGAGGGAGGAATCGAGCCGCAACGGATCCTCGGCGGCGCGGAAGGAGAGAAGCTCAAGCCCCTTCGCGGTCTCGAAGAGAGCATGAAGGCGGGGAAGGCATTGCTGAGAGGGACGAAGGAACCCACCGCCCCACCGCCACCGTCACGGCGCGAAGCTGCGCCGGACCCGGAGTCGCCGGGGGGCACTCCTTCGCAGCCCGCCTTGTCCCTGCAGGATCTCGCTTCGCTCGCGCAGAGCCCGGCGGAAGCCGAAGGCGCCGTGCCGGCCGAGCGTGGTCCGTTCGATCTGGAGCCGTCCGAGGAGAATGAGCCGTTCGATCTTGCCGGTGAGGAGCCCGCACCGGCCGATCTCGAGTCTCTGGTCAGCTCGGAGCTGAGCGGAGCGCTCGAATCGGCGCCGGAGGACGAACCGGAGCTCCCGCGGGAGCCGGCGGCGATTCCTTCCGTTCCCGACGTCCTGCAGGAAGCTCCGGTGGCGCCTTCCGATTCGCGCAGCCTGTTCCGTGTGGCTTCGCCGGAAGGTGCTGGTGATGTCGCCAGAGCGGTGGTGTTGTTCGAAAGAGATCCGATGGTCCGGGTCGCGGCCCGGCGTGCATTCACCCGCCGCGGGGTACAGATCCATCAGTACGGTCATCCCGAAGAAGTGCACCGCACGGTGCTCGAGCTGTTTCACGAAAATCAGTTCTTCGTGTCGTTCCTCGAGCTCGACGTGGAGGCAGAGGATGATCCGGCGCTGAATCTGATGGAGACGATCAAGAAGCGCAACCGGCGTCTGCCGGTCGTGGTGATCGACCGCAGTGGCGACCTGGGGCGGCGCAGCGAGTTGTTGAAGAAAGGCGCCGATCTGTACGTGACCCGTCCCTCGCCGGCGCGGTTGCAGCCCGGAAGACTCGAGGAAGAGCTGTCGATGTTCGCCGAGGAGCTGGTCCTGTTCGCGGAGAGGGCTTTCTCGGAGTGGGAGCACTTTTCGAGGAGCGTCGATGGCGAGGCGGAACCGGGAAAGCAGTTCTACGAGATGGCGGAGAAGGAGCGCACCGAGAGGGGATTCTCGCTTCTGAAACAGTTGATCAACGAGCTCTCGAATCCGAACGATCTCGATCAGGTTTCGTCAACGATTCTCCGGCTCGCTGCCGAGTACGTCGACCGGGGGGTGATTTTCGTCGCCACGCCGGGCGAATTCGAGGGTTTGAGCGGTTTCGGGGCCACCGGCGCGGGCGAGGACGTGAATCAGCGTGCTGGAGCGATTAGAATCTCCGGAGCGGAACCGTCCGTACTGAGCCACGTCGCGACCACTCGCAGCATTCATCGCGGGAAGATCAGCCGGACATCGGGGAACGAGAGGTTGATCCGGAGCCTCGGTCCGGCCCAGCCGACCGAAGTGGTCGTGATGCCGATCGTCAGCCGCGAGCGGGTGATCGGGCTCTTTTACGGAGACAATGGCGAGCATCATGCGCCGGTGGACGGGCTGAGCGGCCTGGAGATATTTCTCTCTCAGGCCGGCTATGCGTTCGAGAATGCGTTGATCGCGAATTCGAAAATGAGCGGTCGGGACTGGGTATGAAGATATTGGTGGTAGAAGACTCGCCTTCGATGAGAGCGTATCTGACGACGATGATCGAGGGGGAGAGCGAGGAGTTCGAGCTCGAGATCGTCGAGGCTTCGAGTGGGTTCGAGGCGCTCAAGACGCTCCCTCACCACAAGTTCGACGCGATCCTGACCGACATCAACATGCCGGACATCAATGGCCTCGAGCTGGTCAGTTTCCTCAAGAATCATCCCGTCTACCGTTCGATCCCGATCATGGTGATCTCCACCGAGAGCAGCGACGAAGATCGCAAACGGGCGGCGGCACTCGGGGCGGAACAGTACCTGGTCAAGCCCTTCGCTCCGGAAGAGCTCCAGGAGAAACTCCGAAAGCTCCTCAAGGTGGCTTCCTGATGACGAAAGAGGACGATCGTGCGAGGCAGGAGTTCACTTCGGAAGCAGAGGAGCTCCTGGATACCCTCTCTCGAGATCTGTCGGAGTTCGAATCGCAGGGAAAGGGCGTACGCCCGGAGCTGATCAACAAGATCTTCCGGAACGTTCATTCGCTCAAGGGTCTGGCCGGGATGCTCGGCTTCGCGGAGATCTCCGAGCTTTCGCACAATCTGGAGGACATGCTCGACCGGCTCCGGATGGGACGTCTGGAGATCTCCCGGGAGCTCTACGATCTTCTTTACGATGCGGTTGATTCACTCAACCGTCTGGTGATCGGAATCTACGATCCGCAACTGGCGGCACTGGTCGATCTCCCGAAGCTCACCACCCGGATCCATCAGCTGGTGACGAACCAGAAGCCGATCGTCGATGACGATCCGCTCGAGCAGATCGATCTCGACGACCAGACGCGGAAGTCGCTGACCGAGTACGAAGAGCATCGCCTTCTCGAGAACCTCCGCTCCGGCCGGAACGTCCTCTCGGTGGAAGCGAGCTTCGATCTGACCGATTTCGACGAGCGTCTTCGGGAGCTCAGTGGCGATCTGAACGACCACGGTGAGGTGATCTCCACGCTTCCCTCCGTCGATACGGCGGGAGGAGGAGGGATCGGCTTCCGTCTGTTGTACGGAACGGAATTGAATCGTTCCAGTGTCGAAGATCTCGTCGGCGAACGGGCGACGGTCAGCTCTCTCCGGAAAACGGAGCCGTCCATCGCCGGAGGAGAGGGTACCGTCGAGGACGATCTTTCGCTTCGTTCGATGTCCAACACGGTCCGGGTCGACATCCGGAAGCTCGACCACGTGATGAACGTGGTTGGCGAGCTTCTGATCGAGAAGGCTCATCTCGAAACGCTCGCGCGGACCTCCGATTCCCGCGGCGGACGCAGCAGCATCCAGGAACTGAACAAGATCTCGCGCAATCTCGACCGGCGGCTCAACGAGTTGCAGAAATCGGTGATCGAGATCCGGATGGTCCCGGTGGGACAGATCTACTCGAAGCTTTCCCGCACGGTGCGGAAGGTGGCGCGGGAGCTCGGGAAAGAGATCGAGCTGATCCTCCGTGGTGAAGACACGGAGCTCGACAAGATGATGGTCGACCAGCTGACTGATCCGCTGATGCACATCATCCGGAACGCGATCGACCATGGGATCGAGCCGGTCGAAGAGAGGATCGCGGCGGGAAAACCACCGAAGGGCAGCATCGTTCTTCAGGCGTATCAGAAGGGGAACTCGGTGGTGATCGACGTTTCCGACGACGGCCGCGGGATCGACATCGAGCGGATCCGGAAGACGGCGGCGAAGAAGGGCGTGATCGGGTCCGGCGATGCGTTCGACCAGATGAGAGCCGCAGAGCTGATCTTCGCGCCCGGGTTCTCGACGGCGGCGTCAGTCAGCGAGATCTCCGGCCGCGGTGTCGGTCTCGACGTGGTTCGGCGGAACATCCAGGACCTGAAGGGATCCATCGACGTGCTGAGCGAACCGGGAAAGGGATCCACGTTCCGGGTGATGCTCCCGATCACCCTGGCCATTCTCCAGGCCCTCGTGGTGCGAGTTGGAAAGGATCTCTTCGCCATTCCTCTCACTTCCGTGGAAGAGTCGCTGAGGATACGGGCGCGGGAGATCGGGACGGTCGAGAGGCGCGAAGTATTCAATCTGCGCGACTTCACGCTCCCTCTGATCCGGCTCGCGGACGCATTCGGAGTCGACGACGGCCGCAGCACGGACACTCCCGACAGCAAATGGTTCGTGGTGGTGACCCGGTCGGGCGAGCGGCTGGTCGGTCTGCTGGTCGACGCGCTCGTACGGCAGCAGGAGATCGTGATCAAATCCATCGGCGAGAGGCTGAAGACCATCCCGGGAGTCGCGGGAGCGACGGAGATCGGCGAGAACGAGATCGTTCTGGTGGTCGACGTCGGTTCGTTGATCGACAACTTCGGCAGTGTGGCCCGCACCGTCCGGAGCAGGGGGGCCGCTGCGGTCTGAGCCCATGTACCACGAGTTCTTCGGATTCCGTGAGGCACCGTTCGGCAGAACGCCGAATCCGGCCTACCTGTACGAGAGCCCACAACACAGGGAAGCTCTCGCGAGGCTGGAGTACGCAGTCGACGAGAAGGACTTCGCGCTCCTCTCCGGGGACGTGGGATCGGGAAAGACGACCATCTCCCGGGCATTGATCGACCGGATCGGCGAATCGCATCCGGTGGTTCTGATCATCAATCCAGTCCTGACCCCTGCTCAGCTGCTTCGCACCATCGCTTCGGGACTGGGTCTCGTTCCGCAGCGTTTCCGCAACGATCTTCTGGACCAGATTCACACTGCGCTGTACGAGTTGTACGAACAAGGGCGTGAGCCGGTGGTGATCATCGACGAGGCGCAGCTCATTCCGAAAAAGGCGACGTTCGACGAGATCCGACTCCTGACCAATTTCCAGCTCGACGACCAGAACCTTCTGGCTCTGGTTCTCCTCGGACAGCCGGAGCTCGAATCGCGGCTCGACCACAAGGCGTACGCCGCGCTGCGCCAGAGGATCGGACTCCGCTACAATCTCGGGCCCCTGACTCCCGAGCAGACCAGTGAGTACATCGACCACCGGATCCGTGTAGCGGGGGGAGAGTCGAATCCGTTCACTCCCGAGGCGGTGGCGGCGGTTCACGAGGCGACCGGAGGAATTCCCCGGCTGATCAATACGATCGCGACGACTGCACTTCTCGACGCTTTCGGGGAAGACGCTTCGACAGTGGAGGCAGATCGTGTTCGTGCGGCGGCGCGGGAACACCGTCTGATCAGGTGAGATGAACCATGGTTGATCTGGTGAAGATTCGCAGGAAGGCGAAGGAGAAGGCGGCGGCCCTGTCACAGGAGGCGAACGGCGGGGAAGAGACTCCGGAATCGATCGAGGAAACGGAGAGGCGGCAGAAACCTCCCCGTTCTTCGAAACCCCGGAAGGCGTCTCCGCAGTCGAAGCCCGAGCGCACCGAAAAGAAGAGTGCCCGCGGGGGCGGGGATGACGCTCCGGGAGCGGGAGACGATTCGGGAGGGCGACCGCTGGCGAAAACGGAGCCCGCAAGATCGGCTCCGAACGATGTGCGGGAGGAGAAGGCCCCCTCGGCCCCCGCAGCTTCGAAACGCGGGCTTCCGGCTGCGACTGCAGGTGCCCGTCTGGAGCGGTTCAAGCGCGGGGCGGGACAGAGGGTCGAGGAAGTGCGGCTCCTCTCCGTCCAGCAGGAGGAGGGAGGAGAGGATCTCCGGCAGCTTCTGAGTTTCGACCTCGCGGGAGAACATTACGCCGTCGATCTCGAACGGATCATCGAGATCATCACGCCGCGCACTCCGACCCGGGTGCCGAATTCCTCGGACACCGTCATGGGAATCATCTCCCTCAGGGGTACAATCGTCACAATTCTGGATCTACGCCGGACGCTCGGACATCCCGTTACTTCGCTGGATCATCCCGATGTGAGAATCATCGTCGTGGAGGCGAAAGGCGAAACTGCCGGCTTCCCCGTCGATCGGGTCTCGCGGGTGATCAAGATCGATCCGTCGCAGATCGAGAAACATCCCGTGGTCAACGCGAACGAGCAGAGCGAATACATCGACGGGGTATTTCAGTCCGGTGACAGGCTGTCGATACTTCTCGATCTGGATCGAGTGCTAACTTTCTAGGATCACCTGCCTATGGAACTGAAATGCCGGCAATGCAACGCGATTTTCAGAGCGGCAGTGAAACTGCCTCTCGCTACGCCCGTCCGTCTCGCATGTCCTTCGTGCGGGAAACAGATGGTGCTGCGACCTTCCGCTGCGACGGGCGCCGATGCTTCGGGATCGTCGGAACGTATCGCGGTCATCGCCGACGAACCGCGGGAGTTTCGAAAGTTCCTCGGTGATCAGCTCGCGCAGATGAATTTCAAGGTGCAGTTCTTCGAGAGCGGCGACGCCGCACTGGCATTCGTTCGAGAGCGGAGCGCCGCGCTGGTGATCCTGAACGTTTATCTGAAGGGGAAGCTCGGAGTCGAGATCGCGGAGGAGATCAAAGCCGATCCCAGGCTCGCGCAGACCCGGGTGGTGCTGATCGGCGCACTTTTCAGGGCCAATCGGTTCAGGGCCAACCCGACGAACCTCTATGGAGCGGACGAATACATCGAGGAGCAGATCCCGGCGCGGGAGCTTCGCGGGATCATCGAGAAGCTTTTCCCCGACGCGCGTCCCACCACCGCGCTCCATCCCGAGCCGGTCGAGATCGACGAGGCGCGGAGGCTGGCCCGGCTGATCCTCTCCGACATCATCATCTACAACAACGAGAAGGTGGAGCGAGGAATCCGGGAGGGAACTTTTTTCGACGTACTCGGCGACGAGATCGCCGACGGACGGCAGTACTACGAATCCCGCGTCCCTCTTCGCGTCCGCCAGACGACGGAGATCTTCACCGAGACTCTTCAGCAGTTCGTCCAGATGAAGCGTGAGGAGCTCCAACGTCTGAGAACCGGCACCGAACACTCATGACGACCGATCAGAAGCTCCTGGAACAGGCGAGATCCAGCGACGCGGACCTTCGCCAGAAAGCGGCTCAGCAGGTCGCTCGACAGATCGGGCCCGAGGACCTTCCGCTGATCTTCGAGATGCTCGGTGACCGCGACTGGCGCGTCCGGAAAACCATCATCGAAGGACTGCTTCGAGAACCTTCCGCGAGAGTGGTCGAGGGACTCCTCGACGCACTGCACGATCCGGAGAATGCCGGGAAGCGAAACTCCGCGACGGAGGCGCTGATCCGCATCGGCGCCGACGCTCTTCCTCACGTCCTGGCAAGAGTGGAGCGGGAGGGCGATGTCGACGTCCGGCTCTCGCTCGTCAATCTGCTCGGAGACCTGCGGAACGAAGCGGCGCTCGAGCGGCTCCTCAAACTACTGGCCACCGAGACCGACGTCAACGTGCTCTCTTCGGTGGTCACCTCGATCGGCAAGTACCGTGATCCCCGCTCCCTCCCGGATCTGCTGCGTGCTCTCCGGCGGGACGACCTGTGGCTGAAGTTTCACGTGATCGAGGCGCTCGGCGAGATCGGTGATCGGGCCGCCCTCCCGTCCATTCTTCCCCTTTATGCCGAAAAGTCGCTCCGCAAACCGGTACTCGAATCGGTGGGAAAAATCGCCGACGTGGGAACCGTGAATTTCCTCCTGAAGGTGATCAACGAGGAAGAGAAGCTGAACCTGACCGCGCTTCGCGCATTGATCCGCATCGCCGAAGCGGACAAGCCCCGCATCGTGGAGGCCGCGGAAAGGGCAGTGATCCAGAAGCGGTTCCGGGAAGCATTCCCGAAGTCCAAAATGCATCCGCTGATCGACCATCTCCGGGCGACCCCGAAGCGCGAGGTACGAAGCTTCATCCTCAAGCTGCTCGGATGGTCGGGTGACGCCGAAGCTCTCGACGTTCTCCTCGAATTCATCGAGAACCCGGAGACGGCCGAAGTTGCGGCGGAGGCACTCATCGACTACGGGAGCGACGCGACGATCCCGGTCCTCCAGAAGCTCAGGAATTCGGAAGACGACGACGTCACGGCTCTCCTCCTCCGGGTGCTGAACCTGATCGCCGGGGCGGAATCGATTCCGACCATTCTCTCGTTCCTCGACCATCCGAACTCGATGATCCGGCGCCTCGCGATCGAGACCCTGGGTGAGATTCTCGATCCATCCTCGATCGACTACCTCCTCGCGGAGCTGGACGACGCGGACGTTGGAGCGCAACAGGCAGCGGTGAACTCGATCTCCGCCCTCGTAGCGGCGTTCCCGGAGATCAAGAACGACACTCTGGTCAAAATCAGAAAACTGCTCGCGTCGTCGTCGATCCCCATCAAGCTCAACTCGCTCTCGATCTACGTGAACATCCAGGGAGAGGGCTACCACGACGAGCTACTGCTCGCATCGAAGGACGGGGACCCGGTGATCCGGCAGAAAGCGATCTCGCTGATGGGGAAATTCAGCGAAGAACGTTTTGCCGCCCAGCTGGTCCTCTCCCTCGCCGACGAGTCGACCGGAGTGCGCCTCGCTGCAATCAACGCGATCGTCCACCTCCGACCCGAGACGGGCCTCGATCCGCTCTTCAGCTCCCTCGAGGACGGAGACGTCTGGATCAGGACCGCCGCGGCGCAGGCACTCGGCGAATACCGCCACCAGGCGGCTGTCCCTCATCTCGTTCAGCATCTGCGCGAGGATCTCGCTCCGGTGAAGATCGCGGCAATCGAAGCGCTCGGGAAGTCCGCGCTCCGAGAAGTCCTGCCAGCTCTGCTCGAAGCCGCGGATATCGAAGATCCGGAGATCCGGCGAGCAGCGATCCAGGCACTCGCGCGCATCCCGGGCGAGGAAGTCTTCGAGCGCCTGACCGCGACGCTCCAGCATCCGGACTGGCGTCTCCGCGCCGCTGCAGTCGTGGCCCTCGGCAACCGTGGCGACACGCGAGTGCTCGATCAGGTCCATCACATTCTTGCCGACGATCCCGATCCGTACGTTCAGCACTCTGCCGTGGAGGCGATCGACAAACTCGGGAGGCCGGAATCGTTCCCGTTCCTCCTGCAGTCACTCGACAACCCGGCGATTCTGGACGACGTCTCGGATCTGCTCGTCCGGCACAAGGAGATTTATCGTTCGCTCCTCGAGGCGGCCTGGAGGGAAGCCGACAACCGGCGCGAGCCGGTCATCGCGGCGATCCTCGAGGCGATGAGAGGCGCCGACCAGTCGCAGCGGGAGTCGCGTTCGTGATGTGCCGCCAGAGCACTCGGCGGAAAACGGCGATGATCCTTCAGATCGGTGAAACCGTTCCATGAGCTCGTTCAACCTGTCCCTGAATCATCATCTCGAGCTTCCGGACGACGTCTTCCGGATGCTGCGGGATCTGATCTACAGCAAGAGCGGTCTCTGGTTCGCCGACAGCTCCAAGTACCTTCTGCAGAAGCGCCTCTCCGCCCGCGCCCGCGAACTGAACTTCGAATCCTTCCAGAAGTACTTCTACTTTCTGCAGTACGACCCGAGATCCGACTCGGAGATGGACCGGATCTTCGACGTGGTCACCACGAACGAGACGTATTTCATGCGCGAGCCCGCCCAGCTCTCGGCCTTCATCGAGGAGATCGTTCCGGAGCTGATCGAAAAGAAGGGGAGCCGGAAGATCCGGATCTGGTCGGCCGGCTGTTCTTCGGGTGAAGAGCCGTACACCATCGCCATGCTCCTTGCCGAGAGGGGATACTACGAGCGCGCTCAGTTCGAGATCTTCGCCAGTGACATCAATCAACTCGTCCTCGCAAAGGCGCGCAAAGGCATCTATCGAGAGAATGCATTTCGCGCAACGTCGCCCGAGCTCCGGGAGCGATACTTCACCCGCGAGCCCGACTCCTCATGGCGAATCGGCGACTCGATCCGCAATCGGGTCTCGTTCGGCCGGGTGAACCTGTACGACGAATCCCGGGTTGCCCTTCTCGGTCAGCTGGACGTGATCTTCTGCCGGAACGTGATCATCTATTTCGACGAGAGCTCCAAGCGTGCCGTGATCGGCAGCTTCTACAACCGTCTGGGGGACGGCGGTTACCTTCTCCTGGGCCACTCCGAATCACTGATCTCCCTCTCGACGCATTTCCGGCTCCGGCATCTGAAGCACGACATGGTCTACCAGCGCTGACGGTCCGAAAACCGAACCGATCCTCCTTTCCGCGCCGCCGTGCAGCGTTCGACCTGTAATCGCTCTCCCATTCTTCGGGGTTTTTGCATATCCTTCAGCGCGGAGAGCCCGGCTTGCTCCGCACCAGCTGCCGTTCCTCGCAGCGGCGGAGCTCCCGGGCCCGACTGCGAATGATCAAAGCCATCGTCATCGATGATTCCGCCTACAACAGGGTCACTCTGGCCAAGATGCTGGAGTCGAGCGGCGAGGTTCAGGTGGTCGCGACCGCGATCAACGGTGAGGATGGAATCAAGCAGGTGCTCCGTTACCGCCCCGACGTGATCACGCTCGATCTCGAGATGCCGGTGATGGACGGATTCGCGTTTCTCCGCTGGCTGATGGCGAACCTCCCTCGCCCGGTCATCGCGGTTTCGTCGCGGGCGAGTGACCGGAGCGTGTTCAAGGCGCTGGAGCTGGG
This sequence comes from uncultured Acidobacteriota bacterium, assembly GCA_963741955.1. GTDB lineage: Bacteria > Acidobacteriota > Thermoanaerobaculia > Gp7-AA8 > Gp7-AA8 > CAVUKB01. The sequence continues at coordinate 789,024 of CAVUKB010000005.1, read as the reverse complement.
GGCCGTCGACTTCATCGCGAAGCCGGGAGGGCGCGTCTCGCCGCGGCTCGAAGAGATCGGCGAGGAGTTGCTCTCGAAAGTCCGGCAATGTGCGGAGATCCGGCTGGAGAACGTCCAGAAGCGGATTCACGAGGAAGAGCCTCCCCGGGCGAGGTCGGACCGGATGGTCAGCGGCCGGGCCAAGAACATCGATCTCGTGGTGATCGGCGCCTCCACGGGGGGCCCTCCTGCACTCCAGAGCCTCTTCCAGCAGACGCCCCTCATCCCCGTACCGTTCGTCGTCGCCCAGCACATGCCGCAGACGTTCACCCGGGTGTTCGCGGAGCGAATGAACCGGCTCGCGAGCTACCGGGTCAAAGAGGCGGAAGACGGCGAGCCGCTCGTGACGGGATGGGTCTACATCGCGCCGGGGGGATCTCAGACCGAGATCGTCAGGAGTGGTGAGGATCTGAGAATCCGCGTCTCCGAAAAGAGTGTCAGTGATCTCTATGCACCGTCGGTGAACCGGCTCTTTTCCAGCGCAGTGGAGAGTTGTGCCGACCGGGTTCTGGCGATCGTCCTGACCGGAATGGGCGATGACGGAGCCGATTCGATCCGTCGGATCCGCGAAGCCGGGGGAAGGACCATCGCCGAGGCGGCATCGACCGCGATCATCTTCGGGATGCCGGGAGAGGCGATCCGTACCGGCGCGGTGGAGGAGGTTCTTCCCGTCGGTGAGATCCCCGGAGCGATTCATCGTATCTGCATGGGATGAAAGAAATTGCTTATTTAGAGCTCGGCAGTTGTGTTAGATTCAACGGGTCCGCATGAGCACAGACGACGTCAACCGCAAAGCCGAAAAATTCCTCGAGCTCTTCAACAAGGGGAAAGAATTCACCGAGGCTCTCCTGAAGGAGAACCAGCGGCTCCGGTATCGTCTCGCCTCGCTGGAGAGCTCGAACGAGGTCTCCAGCGCCACGATCGAGGAGATGCAGCACCTTCGCGATCAGTTCCAGCAGGTGATGGAAGAGAACCGCCGCCTGACGGAGCGCTTCGAGCGAGTGGAGGAAGAGAACAAGGACTTCGCCCACCGCTACGTCGAGATCGAAGAGCAGAACAACAATCTCGCGAATCTCTACGTCGCGAGTTATCAGCTCCATTCGACTCTCGATTTCAGGGAAGTGATCCAGATCGTCCAGGAGATCATCATCAACCTGGTCGGAGCGGAGTGCTTCGCCCTCCTCCTGCTGGACGAGAAATCGAACGATCTGAAGGCGATCGCCGCAGAAGGGACGGAGCAGCTTCGCGGAATCGGGGAGATGACCATTCGCCTGGGCGAAGGCATTCTCGGGGAAGTCGCCAAGACCGGAGAGAGCTATTACGTCAACCAGGACATCGAAGGAGGGGACGTCTCCCTCGACCGCCCTCTCGCCGCCGTTCCTCTCAAGATCAAGGAACACGTGATCGGGCTGATCGTCATCTACAGTCTGCTCCAGCAGAAGGATTCCTTCACTGCGGTCGACTACGAGCTCTTTTCGCTTCTCGCCGCCCACGCGGCGACCGCGATCTTCTCTTCGAAGCTTTACTCGCAGTCGGAGCGAAAGCTGAATACGATCCAGAGCTTCCTCGATCTGCTGACTACCAATTGAACGGATGCCTGACGGATGGAGAATGCCACTTTTCTGGTCGTTGAAGACTCGCCCACCATGCGGCAGTTGATCTCTTTCTCTTTGAAGAGATTCAAGAACTCCCGCATCATTGAAGCGGTCGACGGTGTCGATGCGCTCAAGAAACTCTCGGGCGAGAACATCGATCTGATCCTGACCGACATCAACATGCCGGTGATGGACGGGCTGAAGCTCGTCTCTCTGGTGCGCCAGAACGCACAGCTGAAAGAGATCCCGATCATCATCATCACCACCGAAGGGGCGGAAGAGGATCGCGAGCGCGGACTGGCGCTCGGCGCGAATGCCTATATCTCGAAGCCGATCCAGTCTTCTCACCTGATCAAGACGATCACGGAGCTCCTCACTGCGTGAACGTTCCGGCAGTCGACGAACCCGTCCGACGTCGGATCCCGATCTTCATCGCCGTCCTCACCAGTGATCTCCTCCTGCGGGGAGTGTTCGCCCTGGCGCGCCGCCCGTTCTTCGACGAGAAGTTCACGGTCTGGGCTGCATTGCTGCCGCTCCCGCGGCTCTTCGCGCAGCTGATGCGGGATTCGGGGCCACCCCTTTACTATCTCATCGCTCACCTGCTCGTTCCGCTTTCCGCAGTGCCGGTGCAGACTCTCCGCGCATTCTCGATCGCGGTCGGGATGGTCCCACTGTTCGTGATCCTCCGGGGCCAGTGGCTCGGCAGATGGAGGTTCGCCGCAGCAGTGCTTCTGGTCGTCGTCCCGGCGAACTTCTACTACACCACCGAAGCACGCGCGTATGCACTTTGCCTCAGCCTGGTGGGAGTGGGAGTCCTGGCGGCGGACCGATGGCTGACCGACGGCGGGGGGCGTTTCCTCTGGTTGTCGATGCTCGCGTTTCTCGTCGCGGCATGGACGCACGATTACGGAGTTCTTTTTCTTCCGTTGCCGGCGATCATGGCGGCCGTGGAAGCCCGCTGGCGGGAGGCGCTGCGTGGCGCCGTGGCGGGAGTGGCCGCCGGAATTCTCTACATTCCCGGTTTCTGGCTCGCGTGGTCTCAGCCACGAGAGGCGATCGCGTGGATGGCGGCCGGCGCTCCCGCCTCGCCATCGGCGGTTGCCGCATCGATCGCGACACAACTCGGGTTTGCCGCGAAATATCCCTCCTACGTTCTGTTCGATGCGCCGGTCGTCCTGCGTGTGATCTCCATCCTGGTGGTTGCGCTGATGGCCGCTGCGGGATTGGCGAGTCCCCGCGGCCGGCGCTTCGCGGCGGTGGTGCTGTTTCCCTCGCTGGTCGTGGTCGGCTTCTCTCTCGCAGGAAAGCCGGTCTACTTCCCGATGCGATTCGAGTCCGTTCTGACGGTGCCCTTCGTTCTCTGGATGGGTGAAGGCGTGGCTCAGTGGAAATGGCCGGGTCGGGCCGTGCTCTTCGGGACCGCCACCGCCGTCGGGGTGCTGGCCTGTGCGTCGATGATTCTCTCTCAGGCTTCGGCGCCACCCGATCCCTACGAAGCGGCTGCGCTGTATGTCCGGGAGAACGTTCCCGCTCGCGTGCCGATCGTCACCAGTGGGCTCGTTTACCTCGAGGTGGTGATGCTGGAGAATCGCACCTGGGATCCGTTGGTGATCCCGTTTCCGGCGTCACAGGCCCACCATCCGGGGTGGCGGGCCGTCGAGCCGGCGAGGGATCTCCGCAAGGAGAGTGAGGCTCTGAGATCTCTCGGCTCCTTCGTATGGGTGGGGGAGATACAGTCTCCCGAATTCGCCGTTCTCGCGCGTGAGTTCAGGATCAAGCCGATTCAGAGGGCCGGCCCGCTCGGGGTCGTCTTCGCGATGAAACCAGGCGAAGGGGGGTCGTAGAGTGTCCAGAAGGGAATCACGCGTACTCATCCGAAGCAGCGGGAAGGGGGATGAGTGCGGATCTTGCAAGAAGCCGGGCCCAGGAGTCTGCAGGGTCGAAACGTCCGTAGCGAGAAAGCGGAGCAGCGAGGCCGGATTCGTTCGGAACCCGAGGCTCGTAGCGGTGGCTAATCGCCGAAAATCCGGGCGGATCCGGACCGCCGATCGGCCTTCGCAGCAGGAGAGTTTCTACCGCGCAGACTCCCGGGAGCGCAGCACGAATCCGAATCTTTTCGACACTCTCGCCGGCGCGGTGACGGAAGCGCCGCGGCCGGCCGGGGAATTTTGGCAGGCTATGAAGGGTATATCGCTCTCCGGAGCTTTGCAGGACAAGACGACTCCCCGATCGAACCTGGCGCGAAGAGGCTCGCGACAGGGAAACGCCCCGGCCGCATGCGATCTGTGGCTGCCGAGATCTACAACTGATGTCGATGATTCCCGCCACTCCTGACTGGCTTCGCCGCTACACCAAGCTGACGGCGTTCTCGACGCTCTTTCTCGTCTTCGCCGGCGCGATGGTGACGAGTACCGCTTCCGGACTCTCCGTCCCGGACTGGCCGCTGTCGTTCGGTATGGTCTTCCCCCCGATGGTGGGCGGGATCTTCTACGAGCACGGTCATCGGATGATCGCGGCGAGCGTCGGCTTTCTGACCATGGTCCAGGCCGTGTGGCTGCAGATGCGGGAGCCGAAGCGGGTGGTCCGGATTCTCGGATGGACGGCGGTAGGCGCGGTCGTCGCGCAGGGGCTCCTCGGAGGGCTGACCGTCCTGTTCCTCCTTCCCCCTTCGATCTCGGTCGCCCACGCCGGGCTCGCCGAGATCTTTCTTTCGATCAATGTCAGCATCGCCTTCTTCACTTCACGGTTCTACCTCCGGCTCTCTGGCGATGTCGCCGAAGGGTCGCTCGATCTCGCCGGGATCGGGAAACTCCTCGTCGGCGCGGTGTACGTGCAGATTCTGATCGGCGCGGTGATGCGCCATATCGGCGCAGGGCTGGCCATCCCTGATTTCCCACTCTCTTTCGGACACCTGGTTCCGGACTTCACCAGCACCGCAATCGCGGTGAATTTCGCGCATCGGACATGGGGCGTGCTCCTGGGTCTGGTGATCTACGCGATGGGGCCATGGATTCTGAGACGAGCGGACCGGCGGGTCGGGCGTATCTACGCGTTCCTCATAGTCCTGGTGACTCTCCAGATCTCACTCGGAGCGGTCACGGTCTGGAGCTCGAAACAGCCGGTCATCACCAGTTTCCACGTCGTCACCGGAGCACTCACATTTGCCACGACCGTCGTGTTCGCCCTCTCAGCGCACGTGGTGCGCGCCCGGGCGAGAGAGCGCGGGATGGTGATTGCAGGGGGAGAGGCCATTGCCTGAGCCGAGAGAGACAGAGGGGAGCAGGAACGGATTGAAAGAGACCATCGGCGCCTATCTCGTACTGACGAAAGCGCGCATCGTGGTGATGATTCTGATCACCACTGCGGCCGGTTTCTACATCGCAAGCCCGGGTGGATTCGATGCCCTGACCCTCCTTTCCACTCTCTTCGGAACGGCCCTGGTGGCCGGTGGCACCAACGCACTGAACCAGTACATGGAGAGGCATCTCGATTCGCTGATGAAGCGGACCCGTAGACGCCCTCTGCCGGGCTCCAGGATGACCGAGCGTGCGGCACTGCGGTTCTCGGTCGCGATCTCGGTGATCGGCGTGGTCTGGCTCTGGTTCGTGGTGAACCCGCTGGCGTCGATCCTGACGTTCGCAACCCTGGCGAGCTATCTGTTCATTTACACTCCGCTCAAGCAGAAGACCGATCTCTGCACGGTGATCGGCGCGGTTCCGGGTGCGATTCCTCCGATGATCGGCTGGGCCGGAGCCGTGGGGCATCTGGATCTCGGCGCGTGGATCCTGTTCGGTCTGATGTTTCTCTGGCAGCTCCCGCACTTTCTCGCCATCGCATGGCTTTACCGCGAAGACTACGGGAGGGCTGGATTCGCGATCATCTCGGTGAACGATCGCGACGGGACGCTCAGCAGCCGTCAGGCGTTCGTCTTCTCGCTCGCGCTCCTTCCGGTAAGCCTTCTTCCGACTCTCGCCCGAGTGGCGGGGCTCGACTACCTGGTCGGTGCCGCCATCGTCGGAGCGATGCTGCTGCTCGCTTCACTTTCGTTTCTTCGTACCCGAAGTATCCGGTCGGCACGCATGCTGTTCGGCGTGTCGAATCTCTATCTGGTGGTCGTGATGTCGATGCTCGTGATCAGCGCCGGCATCCATTGATTGATCCGTTGATTGATCACCGCGGCGCCGAATCATCGAGCGCCTGCGCGTCCAGGAACTGGAGCCGGAGCGCGATGTCCGGTTCCGGCAAGAAGCCCAGGAAGCCCAAGAAGCCGATGAAAAGCAAGTCCATTGCACTGACTTTCGTTTCCGCCGTTCTCGTTTCCCTGCTGCTGGTCTCCTGCCGCCAACAGCCGCCTCTCCCGCAGCTCTACCCCGTGCCGGACCTCTCGCTCGTATCGCGGCACGGGAAGAGTTTGAATCTGCGCGATCTCCGCGGCTCCGTCGTGGTCTACGATTTCATCTTCACCCGTTGCGGGGGTCCCTGTCCGATCATGACCAATGCGATGAAGCGGCTCGCTTCGAAGGTCGGATCCGCGGACGTCAGGTTCGTCTCGATCACCGTGGACCCGGACTACGACACGCCGAAGGTGCTCACGCGGTACGCCCGGATCATGCACGCGGACGATCCGAGATGGCTGTTCCTGACCGGAGACCGGGAGGCGATTCATCTCGCGTCCTCGAAAGACTTCAAGCTCGGCGCCGTGCAGGGAGGGGGAGCAGGACAACCGATCGTCCACAGCACGCGATTCGTACTCGCGGATCGACAGGGAGAGATTCGCGGGTACTATGATTCCATGTCCGACGATTCGGAGGCGAAGCTGATCCGTGACATCGCCAGCCTGGTCGCCGGGAAGTGAACCGATGCAGACCTGGCCTGCGCTCAACGCAACGCTCAACGGCCTGAGTGCCGTGTTACTCGTCGGCGGGTTCGTCCTGATCCGGCGACGAGCGATCCGGGCCCACCGCGCGGCGATGCTCGCCGCCTGCGCGACTTCGCTCGTTTTTCTGGTTTCGTATCTCCTCTACCACTCGCAGGCCGGCGTGACGAAGTTCGCCGGAAGCGGCTGGAGCCGCCCCCTCTATTTCTCGATCCTCACGTCCCACACCATCCTCGCCGCTGCGATCGTTCCGCTGGTGGGATTCACACTCTTTCGCGCTTTGAAGGGAAGGTTCGCCCTCCACCGACGGCTCGCCCGCTGGACTCTCCCGATCTGGGGCTACGTCTCGGTGACCGGGGTGCTGGTCTACTTCTTTCTGTACCAGTGGTTCCCGCGGTTCTGAGGGAATGAGCAGACGAGGAGTCTGCGCCGTAGAAACTGTCCTGCTGCTCCGCTTTCTCGCTACGGACGTTTCTACCGCGCAGACTCCTGGCCCGCATTTCTCACACCATCTCTGCTGCGGAGCCGGATAGCGGCCTGTCTGCTGCGTTGAGCCCCGCTCCGGCGACTCGACATAGTCACCACTATGCCTTCGTCGCCGAAGCGAGGCACGCCTTGCATCCAGGCCACTCTCCGCCTCCTCGCGACGAGATGGTGTGAGAAATGCGGGCCGGCCCGGACTTCTCGCACCGTTCCGCAGCGAGGATGTGGAGAGCGGTCCCGGAGGAGGCGCCTCCGCAGCGGAGAGAGTGCGAGAACCCCGAGGTCGCGAAGAGTGCGCTCTCTCAGAATGCCCGCACAGGGCACGAGTGAGAGAGGCGGTCCGCCAGGGTGCGGCCACCGGGGAGAATCCCGACCGCGAATCCGATCCCGCCAGTGAGAAGGGAGAGCATCAGTCCCGTCCAACGCCAGTTCGCGGCGCGGATGTCGAGCTTCGTTCCCTCGTCCCGCTCGATCTCGAGATCAAAGATGGCTCCTCCGACCGTCTTTCCCCACACCAGCCATCCACCGACGAAGTAGTAGTAGGAGAGGACGAGAAGAAATCCGACCACTCCCGCGATCGCCAGCGCCTCACCGCGGAACGTCGCAGCGATCGAACCTCGTTGCTGAATCAGTGGAGTCATCGCCAGCGCGAGGGCGAGGAACAGCGAGAGGTCGGTCGCGGTGGCGAGGAGGCGTCGCCAGCGGGATGCGATCCGGGTAGGAGTCGTGGTGGCCGGCGCCGTGGAGATTCCGGGAAGAGAGGGCCCGGGAGTGAGCTCCATTTCTTCGAAACGGACCTCTCCTCCCTCGGGGGTCGATCGATTCGGGGTCATCTCACCTCAGCGGATCGGCAGGTACTTCACGTAGATCTTGTAGAGGAGGTCTCGCGGTTGTCCGTCGTAGCGGGTCGCAAGATCACGACTGCGGCGTGCGGTCTGGTCGTTCGGATTCGCCTCCAGGACGCTTCCGAATTCGGTGATCGCATCGGGGAGACGCTCGTCCTGCAGCGCTTTCACACCGAGGTTGTAATGCGCGTCGGTGATCAGGCGATCGATCGTCGCATTGTCCGGATCCTGTTTCTTCAGCGTCTCGAGATTGAGGATTGCCCCCTCATAGTTCCCTTCCTTGAAAAGAGCCCTGGCACTGTCGAGCTTCGAGACTCGTCCGCTCGCGTCCTGGAACAACTGCTGGTCAGACGCGGAGAGAGCCCGAATTGCATTCGCCTTCTCGAAAGCCTCCTTCGCAGCGAGGAAGTCGCGCGAACGGTAGGCCGTCTTTCCCTGCTCCACGAGCTCGCGGAATACCTGGTCGGCAGGTCGCCCTCCGATCGTGCTCGACGCGGCTTCCTTCTTGTTCTTGAAGTCGGCGATCATTTCGAGGGCGCGGTCGTGGTTCGCATTGTCCGGGGCGACGCCGCTGAGGAGCCGTATTGCTCCGTCGAAATCACCTTGCGAGGCCATGGTCCTGGCCTTTGCAAACATCGACTCCGTCTGGGCTGCAGTCGGATCTCCACCGGGGGTGGCGAATTTCTGATATCCGAACCAGCCGGCGAGAAGGAGAATGACGACTCCCACACCCGCGAGAAGCGGCATCGGGAGCTTTTTCCCTCCCGGCGCAGCTGGGGCTGGGCTGGGACGCTGCCTCGCCGCGGAACGGGGTGGCGGCGGAGCCGAAGCGAACTCCGACGCGATCGCCTCGTCCTCTCCTGCCCTGATGTCGGCGAAGAGCGCGTCCGACGCCGCCGGTGAGGGGGGCGTGGTGACGGGCGGAATTGCTCCGCCCGACTGCTGGATCTTTTCCAGGTAATCGAGCGCAGTCGGATTCGTCGAATCGAGATCGATCACCTGCTGGAAGATCTGTTTCGCTCCGTTCGGGTCGTGGCCATCGAACGCGCGTATTCCTTCGCTCAGGAGCGCATCGACCTTCGACTCCTGTTCGAGCCGGCGTCCTCGCGCTTTCTCTATTCGGGCCGATGCGTCTTCATTCGTGACGTCGATCAGAAAGATCTTCGACCAGACGTCGATCGCGTCGAGGAGCTCGCCTTTCTCGAAGGCCTTGTCTCCTTCCTCGAGATAGGTTCGGATCTTCGCCTGGTCTTCCGGCGAAGTCTCGACGGCGGCCATGGTGAAATCGAACGTGTGCGCTTCACCGATCATGTCGAGCGGTGCGGCCGGGGCCTTCGGGGCAGCAGGTTCCTCCGGCGCGGCGTCCTCGAACGAAAAGCCATTCGCGGCTGCGTCGACGGAAGACGCGGAGGGAGCTGCTGGTTGATGGTCTTCTTCGAAGCTGAATCCGAACTCGGCGGCCGGCGCACCGGTCGTGCCGGTAGGATCGGGTTGGGAATCGACCACGAACGAATCGCTCGATCCGGAGACGTCGATCTCCGCGGCATGCTCGGCCTGCGCTTCGGGAATGAACCCGAATCCCTTCTCGTCACTGGCAGCTGCGCCACCCCCTTCGCCGGCACTCCGGCCCGGAGTCGGAGGAACGGGATCCGCAGCGTCGCCGAACGTCGGCGTCACGAAGCCAAACGAAGAATTCGAGAAGTCGTCTGCGCCGAGGCCGCTGGACCCCTGTGCGGCTTCGGTCTCGATCTCTGCGATCTCGGGATGGCTCGGATCGAGTGATTTCACTTTCTCCAGCGCAGCGAGGGCCGCACCGCTGTCGCCATTCACCAGATGATTCCGGGCGTTCGAAAGGAACTGTTTCACGAACGGCTCGGCTTCCATCATCTCGCGAGCTTCTTCCGCCACACGAGCCGCTCCACCATTTCCGGGGTCGCGCTGAAGTACCCCGGCGGCGATCCGCTGGGCGCGGGCAAAATCTCGGGAGAGGAGGGCATCCTCCGCTTCCGAAAGTTCGGCCTCGAGCGCAGGTGATACGGCCGCCGCAGCGAGCTCTTCGATGTTCACCGAGTCGGGGTCTCTCGTCGCCTGCAGGAGCTTCTTCGCCGGGACGAACAGCGGGTCCATCTGCATCAGAAGCTGACAACCCGCGCGGACGTCATCGAGACTTCCACGACGGAAGAGATCGATGGTCTGTCTGAAAGTGGAAAGAACGCGGTCCTTCACTTCCGGCGCGAGTGCTGGATTTCCGGGATACGTCACGTTGGGATCCATAAGCGTTCCTGTGGACGAGAGAATACCTGATTATATCGAAAGGTAAAACCGGCGGAACGCGAGATATACTCGCCCCCGAGATCGTTCAAAAGGGGAACTCCTCATGCAATATTTCGCAACGGAAAACGCGCCTCGCGCGATCGGACCCTATTCGCAGGCCGTCGGTCGTGGCAACACCATCTATACATCCGGACAGATCCCGATCGATCCGGCGACCGGAAAGCTGGTGGAGGGTGAATTCGAATCTCTGGTCCGGCGCGTGTTCGAGAATCTCCGGGCCGTGCTCGATTCGGCCGGAGCTTCGTTCGATGACGTGGTCAAGGCGACCGTCTATCTCACCGATCTCGGTCAGTTCCAGAAACTCAACGGAATCTACGCGGAGTATTTCGGAGATCACAAGCCCGCGCGGAGCACGGTCGGTGTCGCTCAGCTCCCGATGGGCGCCCCGGTCGAGATCGACCTGGTCGCGGTCAAGCTCTGATCGCGGGTCGTGGATGTTGAGGAGCCCCGGCCACTAGCCCGCTTTCTCACACCGTCGCTGCTGCGGAGACGGATAGCGGCCTATCTGCTGCGTTGCGCAGAGCTTCGGCTCCTCAACTTAGTCACCACTATGCCTTCGTCGCCGAAGCTGCGCGCGCCTTGCATCCAGGGCGCTCTCCGCCTCCTCGCGCCGAGACGGTGTGAGAAATGCAGGCCAGGAGTCTGCGCGGTAGAAACTGTCCTACTGCGAAAGCGGATCAGCGGTCCAAATCCGTCCGGATTTTCGGCGAGTAGCCACCACCACGCACCTCAAATCTGAACGAATTTGGCCGCGCTGCTCCGCTTTCTCGCTACGGGCGTTTCTATCGCGCAGACTCCTAGCCAGGCTCCTCGGCCCGGATACCATCCAGCCGGCTCGTTACCGTTCGGCTCCGTCAGACCTGAACGTTTCAGCGAACTCTCCCGCCCCGGCCGCCTCCCTCCTCTTCTTGGCATCCCCGTTGCTCAAATAACTCATCGAGAGCGACGCGATGACCATTCAAACAAAATTCCCATTCGATCATCAGCGTCCCGATAACGTGGGAGAGAGACGCCATGTCCAAGAGATTCGTCTGCGCGACGATGGTCGCGCTGGCGCTCTCCCTCTCTTCGAGCTTGTTTGCTGCTACGGCGCGCGCGATTTCGTTTCAGCAGAAAGTCGCCGTCGCCGACCAGATCGTACTGGGCACGTGCATCCGCACGCATTCGGCATTCGACCCTTCAGGTCGTTGGATTGTTACCTGGTCAACCTACCGAGTAGAGAAGGTCTACAAGGGCCTTCCCGCATCCGTCGTCACGGTCGTGACGCCGGGCGGCGAGGTCGGGGGTCTCCACCAGGTCACCTCAGGGGTTCCGAGCTTCGGAGAGGGCGAGCGTAACGTACTGTTTCTTCACGGAAGTGCATTGGGTCAGACGGTCCTCTACCAGGACCAGGGAGCCTATCGAGTCGTGTCGAGCGCGAGCGGCGACGAGATGGTCCGGCCCGTACCTTCGGATCTGATGCTGCTCGACCGGCAGACCGGCACCATCCGGGCCGCCGCCGACGAGCCGGCGCGCACGCTCGGCGAATTCGAGCACGCGATCCGTTCCGAGATCCGCAACACGCCGGAGGTGCAGCGATGAGGACGCTGACCACCGTCATTCTGGCCATCCTCCTCTCCGCGCCGGCGGAGGCGGCGACCCGGCTGACCTACATGATCAACGGGTCGCCGAAAGCGATCTCCTGGGCGACGACGGCGTTCCCGCTGAAGTACGAAGTCAGCCAGGATCTGGTGACTCGCTTCGACGGTTCGTCGCAAGCCATTACCGATTCGTTCAACGCATGGCACGACGCATCACCGGAGATTCGTTTCGCGGCGGGTACCATTGCCGACGTGAGCGCCGGAAAAGACGGCGTCAATTCAGTCTCACTCGAAGACGGTCTCTTCGCCGGGAACGGATTCATCGCCTTCACCACGACCTGGTTCGACGACTCCGGACGGATCACCGAAGCGGACATCCAGATCGATCCAGAAGGAGTCGCCGGCTACGACATGCATGCAGTCGTGCAGCACGAGATCGGACACTTCCTGGGACTCGACCACTCCGCAGTCGTCTCCTCGGCGATGTTTCCGTACCTCACCCGCGACGCCGCGTCACCGCTCGACAGTGACGACCTCTATGCCATTCGGTCGGTCTATCCCGACGCGGCAATGGCCGCCGAAGCCGAGCAGCTTCACGGTGAAGTGACCGGAGACGGCGCTCCTGTTTTCGGAGCGCAGGTGGTCGCGCTCGACGCGGATGGCCGTTCGGTCGCCGCAACGCTGACCGGCCCCGATGGTCATTTCGACCTGTCGAATCTCCCGCCGGGCAACTACCGCGTTTACGCCGAGCCGCTGGACGGTCCCGTTGCCGCGGACAACCTCTCGGGCGTATGGGGAACGTGCGGCTCGAAAAGCTTCCGCACGCGCTTCGTCGACGTCGGGAGCTTCCCCTCGAAGGGGGGTCAGGTTCAGGACGTCCGGATCGACGTCACCGGCCCTCCGGCCGATCTCAATCCGAGATGGATCGGCGTGTTCGCGCCCGGAAGCAGCGATATCAATCTCCGTGCGGCAGCGGCCTCCGCAAAGGCCGGGTCGACGGTGATGATCGCCGTCGGCGGGGACGGTCTGGTTCCTGGTATGACCACCATCGAGATCCCGAACCCTGGCTTCCACCGCATCTCCGATTTTCAGTACGCGACGAACTACATGTGGGCGACCTACCGGATCGACCCGGGAACCGCCACCGGTTCCACAGTCGTGTTGCTCGACAACGGCAACGACAAGGCTGCGCTGACCGGCGCGATCAGGGTCGCGGAAGGGGAGAAACATCGCGGAACGATGCGATGACGGAACCGAGCCGGTCGAACTGATCGAGTGAAACTCGATCTGCGCGGCAGTCGGGCGGGAGTCCCGCCTGCTCGATTGCCGCAGCGGCTCTCGTACGGTCGAGTTCCCGGTATCCGATCAGGTTGTTCAGCAGCTTCTTCCGCGGCATCCGGAACGAGGTGCTGATCAGACCTTCCAACTCCTGGGGAGGAGTTTCGAGCCTTCGCTCGAGACGGTCGATCACCACCACCGCGCTTCGCACCTTCGGCCGCGGGTGAAACGACGAAGGCTCGAGTATCATCAGCCGTCTCGCGTCGGCGTAGATCCGTACGGCCAGGGTGAGAAATCCGTACGACTCCTCACCCGGCGCCGCCGTGATCCTGTCGGCGACTTCCTTCTGGAGCATGAAGACCGCGCGGCGGAGTGCCTCCGACCTGACCACGCGCCGCAGGATCGGCGTTCCGACGTTGTAGGGGAGGTTGCCGACCGCAGTGAACGGCACGGTCGGAAGATCGACGGTGGTCGCGTCTCCCTCGACCACGTCGATCCTCGCCCCCAGCTCGGCAGAGATCTTCGCTGCCAGATCGGGATCGATCTCGATCACTCGAAGCGGATTGCGCAGCTCCGCCAGCCGGCGGGTCAGGGCACCTTCCCCCGGACCGATCTCGAGTACGAGCTCGTCCGGAGGAGCGTCGAGCGCGTCCACGATCTTGCGGACCGCTCCCTGGTTCCGAAGAAAGTTCTGCCCCCACTTCTTTCTGGGACGGTGCTTTGGCTCATTCACTTGATTCACGATTTCCGGTTCTGTAACGTGGCTCGGAACACTTCGCCCGGGCGGAAAGTTGCAGACGACGCCAGCAGGAGCGTAGTCGGAATTCCTCCGACGCGAAACCTCCGGGTACGAAACCAGTCGAAAAGGATACGTGACGATGCACGAGTTGAGCGAGAACGAATACCAGGAAAAAGTCTCGAGCGGAACGGTTCTGCTCGATTTCAGCGCGGAGTGGTGCGGTCCGTGTAAGGCAATGCTCCCGGTGCTCAGGAAGCTGGCGGACGAATACGGTACGAAGATCAACGTCTACTCCGTCGACATCGACAAGGAGCCGGGGATTGCAGCGAAGAACGGCGTGATGAGCGTCCCGACCTTCGTCCTGTTCCATCAGGGACAGCCGGTCGACCGCCTGGTCGGAGCGGTTCCGGAACGCGAGCTTCGCAAGCGGATCGATTCCTGGGTCGGCTGATCCGCCGCGGGGATTCGCCCGGGATCGGAAACACCGCGAACGCGGCGTGCAGGGTGCGACCCGCCGCAATCCGAGGCCGGAGCATCCCGGGCCGGAGAGAACGATACGTGCGAGGAGAGGAATGACCGTCGAAGAGAGTGCGATCCAGGAGAAGATCTCCGCAGGACACGAGAAGATCGAACGGCTCCGGCGTGAAGTTGGTCGTGCCGTGGTCGGCCAGCAGGAGGTGGTGGACCGTCTGATCATCGCTCTTCTCGTCCACGGACACGTTCTGGTCGAAGGACTTCCCGGGCTGGCCAAGACTCTGGTGGTGAAGACGCTCTCCGCCGCGATCCACGGTTCGTTCAAGCGTATCCAGTTCACTCCGGATCTCCTTCCCGGGGACATCACCGGCACGCTGATCTTCGACCCGGCGGGAGGGAGCTTCTCTCCGCGTCTGGGACCGATCTTCGCGAATCTGGTCCTCGCGGACGAGATCAACCGCGCCCCGGCGAAGGTCCAGAGCGCGCTCCTCGAAGCGATGCAGGAGCGCCAGGTCACCATCGGAGACGAGTCGTATTCTCTCCCCGAGCCGTTCGTGGTCATCGCCACGCAGAACCCCATCGAACAGGAAGGGACCTACTCGCTTCCCGAAGCCCAGGTCGACCGTTTTCTGATGAAACTCCTGGTCGGCTATCCGGGCATCGACGACGAGCTCAGAATGCTCGCACTGTATCTCGACCCCGGACACTCCGAGCCGGCGGTCGAGCGGGTGATGTCGCTGGACGAAATTCGAGAGCTCGCCGGGCTGGTCTCCGGGGTTCACGTGGACGAGCGCATCTCGCGCTACATCGTCGACCTGGTGCGGGCGACTCGCGATCCGTCGGCGTTCAGGCTCTCCGGACTCGCGCCGTATGTCGCGTACGGTGCGTCTCCGCGCGCGACGCTCGCGTTCGCCCACGTCGGGAAGGGCGAAGCATTCCTTCGAGGAAGAGCGTTCGTGGTGCCCGAAGACGTGAAAGCGGTGGCGCACGACGTGCTGAGGCACCGTCTGATCCTGACGTACGAGGCGGCAGCCGAGCAGGTGAGCCAGGACCGGATCATCGACCAGATCCTCAACGCAGTGCCGGTTCCATGATCTCCGATTCCCGAAAATGAAATTGTTCCGACGTCGAAGACCCCGCCCCGATCCGGTTCCTCTGCGACGGGTGCGCGAGCTCGAGGTCGTCACGGCCAGACTCCTTCGACGAGGATTCGCCGGACAGTACCACGCCGCCTTCCACGGAAGCGGAATCGAATTTTCCCAGGTCCGCGAATACCAGCCGGGCGATGACATCCGCACCATCGACTGGAATGTGACGGCGCGGAGCGGCATCCCGCATGTGAAACAGTTCGTCGAAGAGCGGGACCTTTCGGTCCTTCTGGCGCTCGACGTCTCCGGCTCGATGTCCTTCGGATCTCTCGATCGGCGGAAGATCGATCTCGCAGTGGAGCTCGCCGCGGTGCTCGCGTTCGCCGCGCTCCAGAATGGCGACCGCGTCGGACTCGTCTCGTTCGCGGAGAGCGTGAGGAACTACCTTCCACCGAAGCGTGGGCGAACTCACGTGGAGATCTGCGTCCGCACGGCGGTGGCGTCCGCGCTCTCGCCCGGTGGCAGCACAGACCTCGGAAAGCTGATCGAATACGTCGAGCATGTTTCCGTGAAGCGCTCAGTGGTGATCTTTCTCTCGGACTTTCTCGACATCGACTTCGAAGCACCTCTCCGAAGATTGAACAAGCGGCACGACGTGGTCGCGATCGACATCAGCGACCCTCGTGAGAGCCGCTTTCCTTCCCGCGGCATCGTCGATCTCGTCGATGCGGAGACGGGACGGTTGCAGCGGGTCGACCTCCGGACCAACCGGGTCTTCCCGAGCGCCCGCCTCCGTTCGCGCCAGCTGACGGATCGCTTCCGCCGGAGTGGGATCGACATGCTCGGACTCTCGACTGCAGTCCCTTACGACAAGTCCCTTCTGAGATTCTTCCGGGAAAGATCGCCGAGGCGACGATGATCCTGTTGCTGCTGCTGCTTGCCGCGTCGCCGCTGCCGTTCCGTTATGGGCCGGCCCATCCCACGGTGGGGGACCCGATCAGTATCGAGTTTCCCGCCGGGACGAGCGGACTTCAGCTCGAGCGGTCGAGTGACTATGAGGTGGTTCGGGTCGCGGGTCGCCGCGCGGTGGTGCGGACGTTCAAGTCCGGCAACCTCGTCGTACGCGGATCGCTGGTGATGCCGGATGGCAGCAGGAGAGACTTCGGCGCGGCGCGCGTCCCGGTGCGGTCGGTCCTCGAACCGAAAGACGATCTGCACCCCGCACCGATGAGCCCTCCGGTGTCGCTTCCTCGACGATGGAAGTTGTGGGCTGCGGTCGGTAGCGCCGCGCTTCTGGCGATCGTGGCATGGCTCGCGCTCGGAGTGATTCGACGGCGCGAGACGGCGCCGGCCGAACCGCCCCTTCCGCCGGACGACCGGCTGCAGCGGGACGTGGAGAGAGCGCGCACACTTCCTCCGGGTGAAGAGCAGATCGGCGCGCTCGCCGACGCGGCCCGTCAGTACCTCGCGGCGGTGGTGCCGGGGTCAGGTCTGGAGATGACCACCCGGGAGACCGTGGATGCGTTGCGCCGGGCGGCAGTCGAGATGCAGACCCTGGTGCAGGTCCAACGGATTCTCGCTTCCGGCGACCTTGCGAAGTTTTCGCCGTGGGGAAGCCACGAACGCGATTTCGAGTCGCTGGCTGCGGCCACACTCTCTCTGGCTCAGAGGATCCCTCCGCCGGGTGAGGAGGAAGTGACCCCATGACCTGGGCCGCACCCTGGGCGTTCGCTCTTCTCCTCCTCCCGCTCGCACGCGTGGTATTGCGCTGGCGTGACCGGAAGGAGCGATTCGCCGCGTTTCCCATCTCCTCGCTCACGGTGGCGGGGGCGCGTCGCGGAATCGTCACCGGTACGGCGTGGGTGCCGTTCGTGCTCGAGATCAGCGGATGGATTCTCCTCACCGTCGCACTGGCGCGGCCGCAGCAGGTGACCGTCGTCTCGAACGAGCGCTACGGAATCGACGTGGTGGTGGCGCTCGACTCTTCCGGGAGCATGGCGGCGGAGGACTTCCGACCGCGGAACCGCTTCGCAGTGGCGAAGGAGCTGATCGCCGGGTTCATCGACGGGCGCACCGCGGATCGGATCGGCGTGGTCACGTTCGGCTCGAGTGCCGTGACCAGGGTGCCGATCACGTTCGACCGCAACGTCGCGCGGGAGATCCTCTCCAAAGCGAGCATCGGAGAGAACGGCGACGGCACGGCAATCGGTCACGCGATCGCTGTCGCGGTGAACCGGTTGCGAAGCTCGAAAGCCCGGAGCAGAGTGATCGTCCTCGTCACCGACGGAGTGAACAACTCCGGCTCGATCGATCCGTTGACCGCAGCGGAGCTCGCGTCGAAGTTCGGCATACGCATTTACACCATCGGCGTCGGCAGCACCGGACGGGTGCCCATCCCGATCAAGGTTCAGGACCAGATCACCGGTCAGATCGAGACGCAGTACCAGTTCATCCGGGCTGACCTCGACGAGTCGATGCTGCGGAAGATCGCCTCCATGACCGGCGCCGAATATTTCCGTGCCGTCGATCCGCGTGCTCTGCGCCTCGTATTCGCGAGAATCGACCAGCTGGAAAAGAGTCCGCTCTCGGCGCCGAAACGGAGGATCGTCGAAGAGCTCTTTCATCGGCCACTGGAAGGAGGGATCGCTCTGATCGCGCTCGCCATCTTCCTGGGAGAAACGGTATGGATGCGGTTGCCGGCCTGACCTTTGCCCAACCGCAGCTCTCGTGGCTGCTTCTCGCGATCGTCCCGGTCGCTGCGCTCCTGGTATGGAACGAGCGTCGACGGCGAAGATTCGCCGAGCGATTCGTCTCCGATCGCATCCGCGGCGAAGCGAATCCGGCCCGGGTTCTCCGTCCATGGCTCGCATCCTTCGCGCTCGTCTGCGGCATCCTCGCTCTCGCAGAGCCACGCCTCGGCTACACCCTTCAACCGGTACCCTCCTCGGCGGCGAGCCTCGCAATCGTCCTCGACACGTCCCAGAGCATGACCGCGGCCGACGTCGGCGTCTCGCGTCTCGACGCGGCGCGTGCCGTCGTCCGCCGACTGCTCGACCGCTTCGACGGTAAGGTCGGGCTGGTGGTGTTCGAAGGGAACGCGGAAGTCGTCTCGCCGCTCACGGACGATCACGACGCCGTGGCGACCCTGGCCGGATCCCTCGGTCCGGGTGAGCTCTCGCGTGCCGGCTCCAACATTCCGGCGGGAATCGATCGAGCACTCCGTCTCCTCCGAGATGCCGGAGGAGTGACCAGCGACATCGTGCTGATCAGCGACGGCGAGCAGCGCGGAGGCAGCGAAGCAGACGAAGCGATCCGGCAGGCCATCCAGGAACATGCGCGGATCTTCACCGTGACCATCGGCACGGCAGCCGGCGCCACGATTCCGACCGCGAGCGGTCCGCTGCAGGTGGATGGGGAGATCGTGCATACGCGTGCCGATGCAGCATTCATGTCGAAACTCGCCGCTGCGACGCGCGGAAAGAGCTTTCTCAATCCGTTTCGAGGTCCGGAGATCGACGCACTCCTGCGTGACGTCTCGGGACGGTCGGCGAGGGAGACGACGCGGGAAGAGCGCCTCCCGGTCGAGCGCTATCAGATCCCTCTTGGCCTGGCGATGCTCTTCTTCGGTCTCGCGTCGCTCGCGAATCGAGGTGCCGAGTGAAGCTCGTATCGCTCGTTCTGGCTCTTTCGATGGTCGCCGCGCCGGTGTGGTGGAACGGGACGAACTCCGACGCTGCGACGCGTCGGGGTATCGCCCTTTACGGCCAGAAGCGATACGCCGAGGCGGTGAAGGCGTTCGAGGAGGCATACCGTCTCCGCCCCTCGTCGCGCACTGCATTCGACCTCGGGACGGCGAAGGCCGCGGCAGGAGATCTCGACGGGGCGCGCGAGCTGCTCGGAAAGGCGCTGAAGGATCCCGAGCTTCGCACCGGCTCGCTCTACAACCAGGGGAACGCGGCCCTCGATTCGAAGAAGTGGGACGAGGCGATCCGGAAGTACGAAGAGGCGCTTCGCTCCGATCCCCGGAATCCGGCCGCAAAACGGAATCTGGAAATCGCCCGGCTTCGGAGAAAAGAGGAACAGAAAAAGCGGCAGCAGCAACGGCAACAGCAGAAGCAGAAGGAAGGCCAGCAGAATCCGAAGCAAGGGTCAGGTCATCAGCAACGGGAGAATCCGCAGAACGGGCCGTCAGAAGCGCACGAGACTCAACGGCCCGGCGAGGCCGATCCAATGGCCCTCCTCCGTGCAGCCGAACAGCAGGAGAAACAGGAGCTCGAACGGATGCACAAACAGTCGATGGAGAGCCGTGGTGTCGACTGGTAGATTCCTCCTCGTGCTGCTTTCGCTGCTGATCGCCACCGCTGCCCAGGCCAGCGAGCTCTCAGTCACTCCTCGACAGGTCGAGATCGACGGCTCGGTGACCATCACGGTCTCTCTCGATGGAGCGTATGCCGACCTCGATCACGTCCAGGTTCCTCTGAAGAACCTCCGAATGGAAGGAGGCGAGTCGCGCAGCACGCGGATGGAGTTCGGGACAGGAGGTTTCTCGCATACCACCGTTTTCCAGTACATCGCACGCCCGATCGGAGCCGGAGATGCGGTGGTCGGTCCGGTCCGGCTGGTGGAGGATGGTCATTCGACGACTCTTCCCGCGGTTCGGGTGGCGGTCGTTCCCGCGCCTCGAATCGATGCGCGAGATCCGATCCGCGCACTTCGCGAGCTCGCATTCCATGGCCGCAGACCACTCCTTCTCGTCGCGCACAGCGACCGGACCTCGGCGTACGTCGGGCAGCCGGTCGAGATCAGCTGGTGGATCTGGGCGGGCGTCCCGATGCGCGCGGCAGATCTGAGTGACACTCCCGACCTCCAGGGCTTCTGGGTCGAGGAGATCCCTGTCCCGGATGAGGTGCCCCGCGCGGTGAGTACGGATGCGGGAACTGCAGTCCGGGTGCTCGTACGAAGGGCCACGCTCTATCCGGTGCACAGCGGCGAGCTGACCATTCCGCCGATCACCGCGGACGTGGTGACCGGAGGAGGGCCGGGCGACCTGATGGGATTTTCAATCGGTGAGCGCAACAGAATCGAGTCGAAGCCGCTCACGATCGAAGTCCGCGACCTTCCACAACCGGCGGACCTGGTCGGAAGTGCGTCGATGCGCTGTTCCACCCCACGCGTCTCGAATCAGGGTCTCGTGTCGTTCGATCTCGTGGTTCGCGGCGAGGGGAATCTCCGCATGCTGGCTGCTCCGGCGTTTCCCGCCTCGTTCGATGTCGAACATCAGGTCGAGGATCAAGGAACGAAAAGCCGGGTTGCGTCGCAGGGAATCGAGATGGAGCGGCGGTGGCGCTATCTCCTCTTTCCCGCGACGAGTGGGCCGCTCCGGATCCCTCCGCTCGCGTTGACCAGATTCGATCCAGCCACGGGGAAGGTCGAACGCATCAGATGTACTCCGGGGAGCGTCGACGTTCCGGTTGTCAGAGCTCCAGCGGTCGATACTCGAGCACCTTCCCCCCGAACGACGTCGCCCTCGCGGAGACGTCGCTGGCTGTGGATCGCGATCGCGGCGTTGTTCGTCATCGTCACCGCTGCCGTGCTCGTTCTTTTCCGCCGGAAGAGAGCTCGGATCGACACGAACGTACTCGACGGAATCGTCCGGAAGTCCGACTCGCCTCGCGATCTGAGGCGGGAGATCGACCGCGTCGTTTCGGAGGCCGGATTCGCACCGGAGCGTCTCTTCTCCGACCCTTCGGATCTCGGTGAATGTTTCCGCGCAATCCACTCGTGGGTCGACGTGATCGAGAAGGAGCCGCACGCGGCGACCGACCGTGAGCGCGTTCTGCGCGATCGTGCGTTCGAGCTGCTGCGGCAGCTCGAACGGCGAGGGGAAGGGCGGCGGGAGAGAATCTAGCCCGGATCTGCCTCAGAGATGATGCGCGGCCGGATCTCCGTGATCAATTCATGACCGGCAAGCCTCAGCGTGATTCGCGATCCCGTCCCATCGTCTGCGCCGCCGCCTGAGCGATTGCGAAGACCTCACGCACCGGGATGCCACGCTCCCGCGCGATCGCCGCACATGACTCGAACTCCGGGGCCACCGTGACCGCCGTCCCGTCGATCGAGCTTCGCTTCATCCGGATGCTCCCGAGCGCCGTCTCCACGGTGATGATGTCGCGCACCAGCTCCACTCGCTCGAGCTCCGTGAAACGCACTCCGATCGTCGGTGTCTCGCGAAAGATCGTCTCGATCACGGCATCCTTCCGATCCGGACGGCAGAGAACCCGGAGCAGCGTTCCGGGACGGTTCTTCTTCATCTGCGCGGCCTGGAAGAAGACTTCGACCGCTCCCGCCTCGTAGAGCTTCTCCATCGCATAACCGAGTACTTCGGATGTGGCGTCGTCGATATCGGTTTCGATCGAGACGATGGTCGACCTGCTCTGCAGCGACGTCTCGGTCTCGCCGGCAAAGACGCGCAGAACATTCGGGAACTTCGCGTGCTCGCGCGCGCCGAGGCCGTAGCCGAAAGCGTCGACGCGCATGGACGGCATTGGGCCGAACGAGCGCGCGTAATGGGAAACGATCAGTGCGCCTGTGGGAGTCGTGAACTCGCCTTCGACGTCCAGCTGGTAGAAGGGTATGCCTCGAAGGAGCTCCGCCGTGGCCGGAGCGGGAACCGGGACCGAACCGTGCCGGCAGTTCACCCGGCCGCTCCCGACGTGCACCGCAGACGAACGGATCTCCAACGATCCGAGCGACCGGATGGCGACTGCAGCTCCGACGATATCCACGATCGAGTCGATCGCGCCGACTTCATGGAGATGGATCTTTTCCAGCGGCTGTTCGTGAATCTTCCCTTCGACTTCGCAGATCCGCCGGAACATGGCGATCGCGTCCTCTTCCACCCGCGGGTCGAGACCGCGGCCGGTGACCAGCTCTTCGAGATCGTGGAAGTTTCGATGAGCACGCTTCTCGTCCACCGAGACGACGACGTCGAAGCGGGTGCCGGCCGTGCCGGCGCGGCGGTCGCGGAAGACCCGGATCTCGTAACCGTCGAACGGAAGCTTCCGGATCTCGGAAATGACCGATTCCGCATCGACTCCCGCATCGATGAGCGCGGCGATGGTCATGTCTCCGGCGATGCCGGACGAACAGTCGAAGTAGAGAGTTCTCATCGCCGACATTATGCATCGAAGGCATCGAAGGCATCGAAGGCATCGAAGATCTAGGATCGAGGATCGAGGATCTGAAAGACATCGAGGATCAGAAAGACATCGAGGATCGAGGATCTGAAAGACATCGAGGATCGAGGATCGAGGATCTGAAAGACATCGAGGATCGAGGATCGAGGATCTGAAAGACACGCAGAATCGAGCCCGAGCCTCGAGCCCGAACTATTCACGGGATTTCGTCGCGAGGAGTGCGAGGCGGGCTTTGGATGCAAGGAAGATGGCGATTTTGCGACGAGGCGTAGTGGCTGCACTACGTTGAGGAGCAAGATCGTCGTCTGACGCCGCAGACAGGCCCGGATCGCGCTCCGCAGCAGAAGTCCCGTGAAATAGTCCGGGCTGGGTACGGGCTCGAGAGTGGCTCCCCGAGTCACCCGGCCGTGTGACCTCTGACCTTCTGTTCCCTCTCTCTCTGCGATGGAATGAATCGGGGGTTCCGTTCATGGAGAAAAAGCCGCAGCGTCCCGATCCCGACTGTCCCGATTGCCACGGCACCGGCACCATGCTCGTGAGAGTGACCTTCCTCGACCGCGTCGATGAGATGCCGGTCGAGTGTCCTCGCTGTGCCCCGCAGGAGCCCCGCGAAGAAGAGGCAGCTGGGATTACCCCGCCCGACGAGCATTAATCGATCCGCAATAGCTGCGATCCATCCCGGGAAGGGTTTCGATTTCGCACTCGAGAGAGTATGTTTCTCGAGCCTTCGAGCCTCCAACGAGCGAAAGGAGAAATCAGCTTCGCATGGACAGTGCGCTCGCGATTCATCGCCTGCATTTCGCGTTCACCATCACGTATCACTACCTCTTCCCGCAGCTCACCATGGGGCTCGCCCCGCTGATCGTCATTTTCAAGACGCTCGCGCTGGTCAGGAAGGAAGAACGGTTCAATCGCGCGGCCCGCTTCTGGGCGAAGATTTTCGCGGTGAACTTTCTCTTCGGCGTGATCACCGGAATCCCGATGGAGTTCCAGTTCGGAACGAACTGGGCGCGTTTTTCGACCTACTCGGGTGGGGTCATCGCGACCGCTCTCGCCATGGAAGGAGTCTTCGCATTCTTTCTCGAGTCCTCCTTCCTCGGGATCTTCCTCTTCGGCGAGAAGCGATTCGGCGAGAAGCTGCATTGGTTCGCGTCTCTAATGGTGTTCGTCGGATCGTGGCTCTCGGGCTACTTCATCATCGTGACCGACGCCTGGATGCAGCATCCGGTCGGTTACGAGATCGCGGCAGACGGCAGCGCGCACCTGAGCAGCTTCTGGGCCCTTCTCAACAATGAATGGGCGATCTGGCAATACCTCCACAACATGAGCGGAGCCGTCATCACCGGCTCTTTCTTCATGGCCTCGGTCGGTGCTTTCTACCTGCTGTCGCGACGACAGGAGGAGTACGGGAAACTGTTCCTCCGGATGGGCATCGTCGCGGCGCTGGTCGCGTCGTTTTTTCAGCTCTTCCCGTCGGGCGACCGGCAGGGAAAGCTGGTCACCGAGCACCAGCCGGTCACCCTCGCGGCGATGGAAGGACTTTTCCACACCGAGAGCGGCGCGCCGATCGTGGTCATCGGCCAGCCGGACATGCAGCGGCAGCGGCTCGACAACATCCTCTACGTCCCGAAGGCTCTCAGCTTCCTGACGTTCCAGCGATGGGAAGCCGAGGTGAAAGGGTTGAATGCCTTTCCGCGTGACCAGTGGCCGGACAACATTCCGCTGCTCTACTACAGCTACCACATCATGGTCGGACTCGGGACGATCTTCATCGCGATCGCTGCGGGGGCCGCGTTTCTCCTCTGGCGGAAGCGGCTCTTCGGCGCGCGCTGGATGCTCTGGATCGTGATGCTCAGTTTTCCGTTCCCCTTCATCGCGAACACGGCGGGATGGATCACGGCCGAAGTCGGCCGGCAGCCGTGGCTGGTCTATGGTCTGATGCGGACGGCGGAGGGATATTCGTCGACCGTGTCGTCCGGCAACGGGCTCTTCACTCTTCTCGGTTTCATGGGGATGTACACGGTGCTCAGTATTCTCTTCCTGTTTCTCATCTGGCACGAGGTTCAGCACGGACCGGGACTTCTGAATGCGGCCGACGGCGGCGAAGCCGTCGCGGCGGAGTGAAGGAGGAGGATGATGGAGACTCTCTGGTACGTCCTTCTCGCCTTCATGATCACCGCGTATGTCCTCCTGGACGGCTTCGACCTCGGTGCTGGTATCGCGGTCACCTTCGTGGCGAAGACTCCTGAAGAGCGCCGGCTGGTGATCCGGACCATCGGTCCGGTCTGGGACGGAAACGAAGTGTGGCTCCTCGCTGCGGGAGGCGCGCTCTTCTTCGCATTTCCTCTCGCCTATGCATCGAGCTTCAGCGGGTTCTATCTCTCGCTGATGATGGTGCTCTGGCTGCTGATGCTGCGCGGAATCGGCGTCGAGCTGAGGAGTCACGTCGAGGACCCTCTATGGTGGACGGCGTGCGACTTCGTATTCGCCAGCGCGAGCTTCATGCTGGCGCTCTTCTTCGGAGTGGCGGTCGGGAACGTCGTACGCGGTGTTCCGCTGGATGGAACGCACTATTTCTTCGAGCCGCTCTGGACCACGTTCCGCACCGGTCCCACGGCGGGGATCCTCGACTGGTACACGGTTCTCACCGGAGCGGTCGCGGTGGCGACGCTGACCATGCATGGAGCGGCGTACGTGGCGATGAAGACGGAAGGAGAGGTGAGCACGCGCTCGAAGCGGGTGGTCAACGTGGCCTGGATCGCAGTGGTCCTGCTCACGATCGGGAGTCTGGTGGCCACCCTCTCCATCCGCCCGGAGATGCTCGCGAACTACTACCGCCAGCCGTGGGGATGGATCATCCCGGCGATGGTGGGCATCGCGCTGCTCGCCATTCCGCACTACAGGTATCGCGACAATGACGCAGGGACGTTCCTCGCCACGTCGGCGTACATCGTGGGGATGCTCGGAGGCGCGGCGTTCGCGATGTATCCGGATCTCCTCCACGCCAGCACCGGAGCTCAGTACAGCCTGAACGTCCACAACGCGAAGACCGGCGCCTACAGCCTCCGCGTCGGAGCGATCTGGTGGCTGATCGGCCTCGCGCTCGCCATCGGCTATTTCACGTTCGTCTATCGATCGTTCCGCGGAAAGGTGAGCGGGGAGGAGACGGAAGGGGGATATTGAGGGGGCGAGAGACGAGAGGGTCAGGCCGCCACTTCACGGAGTGAGTCCATCGCTTCTTCCTCGCGTCGCGTTCCGATTCTCCTCGCTTCGAGCTCTTCGAGCTGCGCGTGAAGAAATCCGTGGAGGACCGCCTTCACCTTGAGCTCGTGCAACTCTTCGGGAGCCGGATCACCGGCCGAATCGAACACCGGAGAGTTCCGGATTCCCTCCTCGAGAAGAGTGACCTGTCGTTCGAGCCACGACCTGAGTTTCATGATTCGCCCCTTTCTGCGCCAGCGAGGATCGCACCAGAACAGAACGTGGAGTGTGAGCAGGATCACGAGCTCATGGCGTTTGCAGGTTCGTGACAGAACCCGAGCGACGAGAGACGAGAGACGAGAGACGAGAGACGAGAGACGAGAGAAATTCATTCTCCGCCCAGAGCCATATTCGCGAGAAAATTCTGAATCGCAGCCTGCAAACAGAACTTTATCCGCTCGCCGCTCCTCACGAGTGCAGCATCTTGAATGCGTGCGTCCAGGAGCCGCTGCGAATGCCGTGAAGCACCCAGGCCATGCAGAGCGGCTCGAGGTAGCGGGATGCTTCGATCCCGCCGAGGTCGATCACACCCCATCCGAACTCGCGGCAGATCTCCGAGACGCTTTTCTTTGCGTCTTCGTCGTTGCCGCAGAGGAACATGTCCGGAGGACCGCCGGGGAGCTGCGGCTGGAACATGAGCGTATGTCCGACGGTGTTGAATGCCTTCACCACCCGAGCTTCGGGAGCGAGGCGCTGGATTCTCTCGCCGAGCGAATCGTCGAAGCCCACCGAGAGGCCCGGAGGGCCGTTCGGAGAGAACGTCAGGGGGTTCGTCGCATCGATCACGGTTTTGCCCGCGAACGTCTCCGCTCCCGCGGCGCGGACGATCGCTTCCGTCGCCGTCCCGAGCGTCGCGAGCACGATCAGCTCACCGAACTCCGCCGCCTGAGCGAAAGTCCCGACCGACGCGTTCTCACCGGTGGAATTCGCCCACCCGAGTGCCTTCTCGTTCTTCCGGTCGCGCGATCCCATCATCACGTTGTGACCGAGCGTCGCGAACGCACCGCCGAGGGTCTGGCCGACGTCACCGCTCCCCAGAACTCCGATTTTCGTCTTCTTCATGATGCTTGTGATTGTACCAGCGGCCGGCCTGCGAGCGGAGAGCGGCGAGAGGCGCGCATTAAGAAACTGCAGACATCGCTTCGTCGCGGCGTGGAGAGGATCCGCCGCGCGCGCATCTCCTTCGAATGCAAAGAAGATCATTCTTCGAGCACCGCCATCTTCGAGAGAAAATTCTGAATCGCAGCCTGCCAACAGAATTTCGTTCGCTCGCCGCTCACCGCTCGCCTATCGAGTATGATCTTCGAATCGCCGCGTCCGCTTGCGGTCGTCACGGAGGGAGATTTCATGAAGCGTCTGCTTTCCTTCAGCTGCATTCTCGCCTTTCTCGCGCCGGTGGTTCTGTTCGCTGCCGAGCCGATCGACAAGCATCCGGAGTGGGATCAGGAGTATTCGCAGAAGATTCGCGACTTCACCACCGGACCGGAGTTCATGACCGATCTCGTCGATCATCTTCCGGCGTCCGATCGTGTTCCCACTCCCGAAAAGATCCTCGGTTACGCGATTGGCGATCCCGATCACCTTACGTATGCGGAAGACGTCTACCGCTACTTGCGCGCGGTCGAGGCAGCCTCGCCGCGGGTGAAGATCTTTCCGATCGGGAAGACGGAAGAAGGGCGCGAGATGATTCTCGTCGCAGTCGCCGACGAGGAGACCATCGCAAATCTCGACCGCTACAGGGACATCACCCGCCGGCTCGCAGATCCGCGGAAACTGACGGATCAGGCGGCGGACGCGCTGATCCGGGAAGGAAAACCGATCTACTACGTCACCGGCGCGATGCATTCGCCGGAGACCGGGAGCCCCGAGATGCTGATGGAGCTCGTCTACCGTCTCGCGGTCGACGACTCGCCGATGATCCGGAACATCCGGAAGAACATGATTACTCTGATCACGCCGGTACTCGAAGTCGACGGCCGTGACCGGATGGTCGATACGGTTCGCTGGTACCAGCAGCACCAGGATGTCGGGCTCCCTCCGCTCGTCTACTGGGGCCACTACGCCGGACACGACAACAATCGGGATGCGATGGGCCTGGCGCTCGCGCTGTCGCGGAACGTCCTGCAGGCCTTCAACGACTGGCATCCACAGGTCGTTCACGATCTCCACGAGTCGATCCCGTTCCTCTACATCTCGTCCGGCACCGGGCCTTACAACGCGTGGCTCGATCCGCTCATCGTGAATGAGTGGCAGCGCATGTCGTACCGCGAAGTGCAGGTGCTGACGGAGAAGGGACTTCCCGGCGTCTGGACTCACGGCTTCTACGACGGATGGGCGCCGAACTACATGTTCTGGGTCGCACTCGGTCACAACGCGCTCGGCCGCTTCTACGAGACGTTCGGCAACGCCATACCGTCTACGCAGGATCGCGTGGTGCGGGGGACGAGCCAGCGGGAGTGGTTCCGGCCGAATCCGCCGCTGCCGAAAGTTCGCTGGTCACTCCGCGACAACGTGAACTATCAGGAGAGTGGCATCCTTCTCGCCCTCGACACGATGGCGAGCGATCCCACGCACTTCCTCCGACTGGAATACACGCTCGGCAAACGCGCGGTGGCGAAGGCGAGAACCGAAGGTCCGGCAGCGTACGTGTTCGATGGTGATCAGAAGAGGAAGGGACAGCTGCGCGAGCTGCTCGACCTTCTCCGGTTGCAGGGGATCGAGGTCCAGCAGACCGAGAAACCGCTCACCGTCGCCGTCGAGTGGCCACCGGCGTCGCCGAAGTCCGAGTCCGACGACCGCGAGGGGAAGAACGGGAAGGATGCCGGAAAGAGCGAGAAGCCGAAGAGCGTCTCCTTCCCGGCAGGAAGTTACGTCGTCCGGATGGACCAGCCGTACAGCCGCTACGCCGACGCCCTCCTCGACACCCAGTACGTTCTGGGAAAAGAGGAGGTCTACGACGATACCGGTTGGACGCTCGGTTACACGAAGAATCTCGAGTTCAAGCGGGTGGTCAACCCGGCCGTGCTCGACGCCCCGATGCACCCGTGGGGCGGAGACCGGAGCGCCGCGGCGCCGCAGCTGAAGGGTGGTGCGATTCTGGTCGCGAACGTCGCCGACACTGATCTCGCGCGCTTCCGCTTTGCGCTGCACGACACGCCGTTCACGGTCACCACGGAACCGCTGAAGCTCCGCACCCGCACCTGGCCGGCGGGGACGGTCGCAGTCGCGCTCGACGATTCGAATCGCGATCGCATCGCCTCCCAGCTCGGCAGGCTAGATCTCGATTGGGAAGCAGTCGGCTCGATGCCGAATGTCGCCAGCCGCCCTCTCGAGATGCCGCGGATCGCGATGCTCCACACCTGGATCGGGACCCAGAACGAAGGTTGGTACCGGTACGCATTCGACGAAATGGGCGTGCCGTACGACGAGATCTCGACGCAGGACGTGGGACGTGACCCCGGTCTCCTCGATCGATACGACGTGATCGTCTTTCCTCCGGTCGGCTGGGGAGCGGATCCGCAGACCATCGTGAACGGGATGCCTCCGGGACCGCCCATTCCGTGGAAAAAGAGTGACCTGACCCCGAATCTGGGAGTGATCGACTCGACCGACGACATCCGCCCTGGTCTGGGGATCGCGGGAGTGGCGAATCTGCAGAAGTTCGTGGAGAGAGGCGGTCTCCTGATCACCGTCCGCGACACCTCGGAGTGGGCCGTCGAGTACGGGCTGGCTCGCTGGATCGACGTGGTTCCTCCGAAGGGTCTGAAAGCACGGGGGACGATCCTGAAGGCGTCGTTCACCGATCCGAAGAGCCCCATCGCATCCGGATACGACGCAACGCTGCCGGTTCATTTCAGCGGATCGCCCATCTTCCGGGTCGGTGTGTTCCGCGGACGGAACCGCAACGAAGCGCGCCCGAGCGGGCGCGGCTCGAAAACCGATCCCGACGTGCCGCAGGGACGTCCGTTCGTAGAGACACCGGAAAAACCGAAGCCGGCCCCCGGCGAGGAAGGATTCCAGCTGCCGGAGGATGCCGCATACCGGGCAAAGCCGTATCTCCCGTCCGAACAGGAGCGCCCCCGCGTCGTCCTCTCATTCGCGAAGAAGAGCGGCGACCTCCTGCTCTCCGGAATGCTCGAAGGGGGCGACGAGATCGCCGGAACGCCGGTGGTGATCGATTCGCCTCTCGGAAACGGTCACGTCCTCCTCTTCGCCACCAACCCGATGTGGCGAGCGAACACCCAGGGAGAGTACGCGCTGATCTTCAACTCGATCATGAAGTGGAATCAGCTGAGATAGAGGGGATCGGGGATCGGGGGTCGGGGGTCGGGGAAGGATCGAGATCCCGCAACGAAGTCTTCGCGTACGGCACGAGCCGGGGTACGACTTCTCGACACAAGAAAAAGCCCGGGCGTGCAGCCCGGGCGATGGAATCAGATTTTCGAAGCTCGATTAGAGATCATCGATGTGATTCAGGCCTCGGTTTTCGGCTCCACGTCCCACACGCCGCTCTCGAGGTACTGGTGGATGGACTTCGCAGCCTTCCGTCCGGCGCCCATTGCGAGGATGACCGTCGCGCCGCCGGTGACGATGTCTCCGCCGGCGAAGACGCCCTCCTTCGAGGTCCGCATGGATTCCTCGTCGGCGACGATGTAGTTCCACTTGTTTGTGGCGAGGTCGGGCGTGGTCGACTGCACCAGCGGGTTCGCGCTCGTTCCGGCAGCGATGATCGCCATCGAGACCGGGAGAGTGAACTCCGAGCCGGGCTTCGGCACCGGGCGGCGGCGACCAGAGGCGTCCGGCTCGCCGAGCTCCATCTCGATGCAGCGCACCGCCTGGAGCCATCCCTTCTCGTCTCCGATGAACTCCACCGGGTTGGAGAGAGTCCGGAATGCGACACCCTCTTCCTTGGCGTGCTTGACCTCTTCGATTCGAGCCGGCATCTCGGTCTCGCTGCGGCGGTAAACCAGGGTCGCCGAGTTGGCGCCGAGCCGCAGTGACGAGCGCACCGCATCCATCGCGGTGTTGCCGCCGCCGACCACGATCACGTCCTTCCCCTTGCAGTCGTAGACCGGTTCGTCGAATTCGGGGAAGCGGTATGCGCGCATCAGGTTGACCCGGGTGAGGAACTCGTTCGCCGAGTAGACCCCGTTCAGGTGCTCGCCCGGGACGTTGAGGAACTGCGGAAGACCTGCCCCCGTGGCCACGAAGATCGCGCTGTAGCCTTCCTCGTTGAAAAGCTCGTCGATGGTGACGGTCTTGCCGACCACCACGTTCGTCTCGAACACCACTCCCATCTTCCGGAGGACGTCCACTTCCTGGCGGACGATGTCCTTCGGCAGCCGGAACTCGGGAATCCC
The DNA here is from genome assembly GCA_963741955.1 of uncultured Acidobacteriota bacterium. Lineage (GTDB taxonomy): Bacteria > Acidobacteriota > Thermoanaerobaculia > Gp7-AA8 > Gp7-AA8 > CAVUKB01. Next base: position 757,876 of record CAVUKB010000005.1, on the reverse strand, counting down.
GTAGATCAGGACGCCTCCAAGCTCGTGGAGTGCCTCGAACACCCGGACCTCGTGTCCCTTCTGGATCAGGTCTCCCGCGGCGCTCAGCCCCGCCGGTCCACTCCCGACGATGGCCACCTTTTTCCCTGTGGGAGGAGCGATCGCGGGCATCCCGATCTTTCCGGTGCGTCGCTCGTAATCGGCGACGAAGCGCTCGAGGTAGCCGATCGCGAGGGGATCGACTTTCTTCGACATCAGGCAGTCGCCCTCGCATTGTTCTTCCTGCGGACAGACCCGGCCGGTGATCGCGGGAAGAGCGTTGTCCTCGCGGATCTTCGCCGCAGCACCGAGGTAATCACCTTCGATGATCAGACGGACGAACTCCTTCACGTCGACCGCCACCGGGCATCCCTTGATGCAGGTCGGTTTCGCGCAGGCGAGGCAACGGATCGCTTCGACGTTGGCGAGGTCCGGAGTGTACCCGAGGTTCACTTCCTCGAAGTTGTGCGCCCGGATTCCGGGGTCGGCCTCCGGCATGTGCTGCCGGGGCATCTTCATCCGCTCTTTGTTCGGGACGGTGTTAGGCATAGGTTACGTGCTCCCCCAGAGCGGACAGCTCTTCGGCTGCCTGCTCGCGATGGCATTCGCTTCGGACTTTTTCGACCTCTTCGCCCTGGTGCTCGTGGAACCAGGCCAGGGATCGCTGTTCCTGCTCCCGGTACATCGCATTGCGTTGCGAGAGCACTTTGAAGTCGACGCGGTGTGCATCGAACTCGGGGCCGTCGACACAGGCGAACTCGCTCTTGCCGTCGACGATCACGCGGCATCCGCCGCACATCCCGGTTCCATCCACCATGATCGAGTTGAGGCTGACGATGGTCCGGATTCCCGCCTCCCGGGTGGTATCGGCGACCGCTTTCATCATCGGTACCGGTCCGATCGCGAGGACCAGGTCGACCGGATGGGCGTTGTTGATCAGCTGTTCGAGCTTCTTCGTGACCAGACCCTGTTCGCCGTAGCTGCCGTCGTCGGTCATGATCCAGGTCTCGCTGCTCACCGCGCGGACTTCGTCTTCGAGGATGAGGAGTTCCTTCGTGCGTGCGCCGAGAATCGAGACGACGTGGTTGCCCGCATCGCGAAGCGCGCGTGCGGTCGGGAGAGCGATCGCGGTTCCGACACCGCCGCCGATGACCACCACCCGTCCGAAGTTCTCGATATCGGAAGGCTTTCCGAGCGGTCCGACGACGTCGAGGATGGAGTCACCCGTCTGGAGTGAATTCATCAGGTTCGTCGTCTTTCCGATCGACTGGACCACCAGGAAGATCGTTCCCTTCTCGAGGTCCGACCCCTTGATGGTGAGAGGAATGCGCTCTCCGTTCTCGTAGAGACGCACGATGACGAACTGCCCCGCCTGCTGCTTCTTCGCGATGCGAGGCGCGACGATCTCGAACTGCTTCACGCCCGGTCCAAGGAAACGGGCGTCGACGATCTTGTACATGGAAACTCCTCCGCCGCACGAAACTGGATTGATTCTCCAGTGCGACGGGCAACCGAGCCGTGACTCGGGTCACAGGAGGCTGTGGGGAGAACTACAACGTCAGGGGTATTCCGGACTTCCGGTGGCGATGAGTGCCGCATTCCGCATGATTCCGTCACGTCTGGCCCGCTTGACTGCGCTTCTGCGGAAGAGCGTCGAGAACGCCTCCTGCTCGAGGCGAAGGAGATCCGACACAGGAGTCGCGCGGTACGTCTCCCGGGTCTCGAATGCGGACAGCCCCGGCGGCGCATCCGAGTTCCAGGGGCAGACCTCCTGGCAGATGTCGCATCCGAAGAGATTTCCCTCCCGCTGCGTCGCGAGCGCCGGGGCGATCGCACCCCGATGCTCGATCGTCAGGTAACTGATGCAGCGGTTCGAATCGATCATCCGATCCGGAACGATCGCTTCGGTGGGACAGGCGTCGATGCATCGGGTGCAGCGCCCGCAACGGTCTGCGACACGATCAGGCTCGATGTCGTTCTCCAGAGAGGTCAGAAGCGTGGCGATGAAAAAGTACGAACCGTACTTCTCGTGAATCAGCATCGCGTTCTTTCCGATCCACCCCGCTCCCGCGGCGGTTGCTGCGGCGCGATCGGACAGGGGACCGGTGTCCACGTATCTCCAGCTCTTCGCGTCCGGTACCCTCTCGGTGATCTTCGACTCCACTTTGCGGAGGAGAAGGTCGAGCACCTGGTGGTAGTCGTCACCCTGTGCGTAACGCGCGATGCGCGTATCGATGGTGTCGCCGGCCGCCGGCCGATCCGGAGAGTAAGGGAACGTCAGCACGACGACCGATCGCGCCCACGGGAACCGTTCGGCGGGATTTCTCCGGATCACCGCATGTCGCCGCAGGTAATGCATCCCGGCTTCGAAGCCTCGATCCAGCCAGCGCTCGAATGGCTCGTTGTCTCCAGCCGGGAAGCCGGTCGCACCGATGAAGAGCGCACCCTCGTCCTCTGCGAGTGTCTGCAGATCGGTCCAGATCTCACTGAGCCGGGAGGTCATGGGTCAGGAAACGGGGAGGGGAGGGAAAACGTTCCGGGCTCGCTATGGCGCCTCATGTTCGATCCGCTCGAGGAGCTCTGCGATGCGCTCGTCCGGAACCCGGAAGCGCCCGATCGTCTTCCGGTTCTCGAATCCGTGATCGTCGGAGCCTCCCGTCATCAGAAGCCCTCGTCGTGCGGCAAGACTCTCGTAATGCCGCCGCGATCCCTTGTCCACGTCCGGATGGATCACTTCGATCGCATCGACTCCGAGATCGAGAATCTCCGGAACAAGGCGCCGGTGGTCGGGGAGCAGCGTCGGATGCGCGAGCGAAGTGACGCCTCCGCCGGAGTGAATCAGCTCGACCGCCTCGCCGATCTCGAAACGCGCTTTGTCGACCCAGGCGGCGCAGCCGGGACCGAGATATCGCTGAAACGCTTCTTCCACCGACGAGACTGCCCCCGATTCGACCAGAGCGCGGGCGACGTGCGGCCGGCCCATTGCTCCCTCCCCGCAGAGCTCACGCACGCGCTCGCGCGAGACCGGGACTCCGATCTCGTGCAAGCGGTCGACCATTGCCTCGCCTCTCGATGCGCGCACCCGCCGGAACTCTCTCAGTCGCTCGCCGATCCGCTCGTTCCCGGGATCGAACCCGTAGGCGAGAAGATGGACGTCCGCACCGCGGTAGCCAGCCGAGAGCTCGACTCCGGGGAGAAGAGTCAGTGAGCGCTCCTGCGCGTACGCGGAGATCTCAGCGAACGCTTCGATACTGTCGTGATCGCTGATCGCGATGAGCCGGAGTCCGGCATCGATCGCGAGATCGATGACCTCGGATGGCGTCCGGACGCCATCCGAGTGGGTCGTGTGGAGATGAAGATCGGCGGAGCGCATACGGATTCGACACCTTCACCTTTCGCTCCGGATCTTCGCGATTCCGAAAGAGCGTTCCGGTGCAACCGGGATCATCAGGTCCAGCCAGCTGCCGGTCAGCTCATCGCTTTCACTGCCGCCCGCTTGCCGCGTGAGGCCGCCTTCTTGAGCGCCGACTGCAGCGTCTTGCCGGCCTTCTTCATCCCCTTCGAGATGTCCTTCCCTGCGTCGCTGGATGCGGACTTGAGTGTTCGGCTCGCCTTCTTCACGCCCTTACGGAGTGGCGGAGTTGCGGCCTTGCGGACGTTCCGGGTGGTCTTCTGGGTACGCTCTGCAACTTCAGCGGCGGCGTCCTTCACGTCGCGGACGATCGGTTTCATCGCCTTCGAAACTTTCTTCGTCACGTTACGCGTCTGCTTTCCTGCCTTTTTCGTGAGCTTGTTCGCTGATTTCTGAATCCTGGTGGTCGTTTTCACATCGTCCTCCATCCATCGTTCGTATTCTCAATGTAGAACCGTCACATGAAAATGCAAACATCGTACGAGGAGACGATTCAGGCGACGATCGCCCGGCACCGCGCGCAGATCTGACCCTCTTCGGTCACTTCCTCCCGGTACTGCCAGCAACGGGCACACTTTCCGCCTCGCGCCGGCCGCACCACGATTCCGACCTTGCCCACTCCGTCGATCTCGACCGGCTCCAGATCGGAGGCTTCGCTCTCGTGATCGACGTCGACGTGGGAGACGATGAAGAGCTTCGCCAGATCGACGTCGACTCCGGCTCGCAGTGAGGAGTCGTCGAAACGTCCGGTCAGCACCACATCCGCAGCGAGCGACTGTCCGATCACTCCTGCCGCACGTGACTTCTCCAGCACTCTGGTCGCCGATTCCCGCAGTTCCAGAAGCCGCGACCAGGTCTCGCGCTTTCCGGCCGGCAACGAGGCTCCGGTGGGCTTCGGAAATTCCGTCAGGTGGACCGAAGCTTCACGCTCGCCCGGGATCGCTGCGTAGATCTCGTCCGCGGTGAAGGAGACGATCGGCGCGATCATCGAGGTGAGACCCTTCACGATGACGTACATCGCGCTCTGCGCCGAGCGCCGGAGGTGCGAATCCGCCGCCTCCGTGTAGAGGGTGTCCTTCTGGACGTCGAGATAGATCGAGGAGAGGTCCACCGTGCAGAGATCGAGCACCCGGTGGTAGACCACGTGAAAATCGAATTCTTCGTACGCCTTCAAACAGCGCGCGAAGGTCTCCTCGGCACGCGCCACGGCCCACTGGTCGAGATCGGTCATCTTCTCGAAAGGAACGGCATCCTTCGACGGATCGAAGTCGCTCAGGTTGGCCAGAAGATAGCGAGCCGTGTTCCGGATCTTCCGGTACGCCTCCGCGATCCGCGAGATGATCTCCGGACTGAGCGCCATGTCGTCGCGGTAGTCGATCATCGCCACCCACATCCGGAGGATGTCGGCGCCGTGGTGCTTGATGAGGTCCTGGGGCGAGATGACGTTGCCGATCGACTTCGACATCTTGCGCCCGCTCTCGTCGACGACGAACCCGTGGGTGATCACCTGCTGGTACGGCGCCGCTCCCTCGATTCCGGTTCCGACCAGAAGCGATGACTGGAACCAGCCGCGATGCTGGTCGTGCCCCTCGAGGTACATCGCGGCCGGCCAGGTCAGCTCGGGACGCGCTTTGAGCACCGCTTCGTGCGAGCACCCCGAGTCGAACCAGACGTCCAGGATGTCGCTCTCCTTCCGGAAGTTCCTTCCGCCGCACTGACTGCAGCTGCGGCCCTCCGCGAGGAAGTCGGTAGCCGGACGCTCGAACCAGGCGTCCGCCCCTTCCTTCTCGAAGATCGCGACCACCCGGTCGAAAAAGTCGCGGTCGGAGATCGTCTCGTTGCACTCTTCGCAGAACAGCACCGTGATCGGTACGCCCCACAACCGCTGGCGCGAGATGCACCAGTCCGGGCGGTTCTCGACCATCCCTTCGATCCGCTCGCGCCCCCAGGCGGGAAGCCAGCGCACCTTTCGGATCTGCTCGATCGCCGCCTCGCGCAGCCCGTGGTCATCCATGCTGATGAACCACTGCTCCGTCGCCCGGAAGATCACCGGATTCTTGCAGCGCCAGCAGTGAGGGTACGAATGGCTGATCCTCTCGTGAGCGAGCAGTGATCCGTTCTCCTGCATCCTGTCGACGATGCTCTGATTCGCCTTGAAGACCTGAATACCTTCCCACTCCGGGACATCATCGGTGAACTCTCCCCGGTGGTTCACCGGAGTGAACACCGGAAGCCCGTACTCCTGACCGACGAGATAGTCCTCGGCACCATGACCCGGCGCGGTGTGGACCAGACCGGTACCGGCGTCGAGCGTCACGTGCTCGCCGAGCACGAAGATCCCTTCCCGATCGATGAAGGGATGGCGGTAGGTGAGCCGGTCGAACGCGCGTCCCTTGATGCTCGAGACCACGTGCGGTTCGTCCCACCCGAACTTCGGAGCGACCTGTTCGAGCAGCTCGGTGGCGACGATGAAGTAGCCGTCTCCACGTTTCACGACCGAATACTCGTACGAAGGACGCACCGCAATGGCGAGGTTGGCCGGGAGCGTCCACGGAGTGGTGGTCCAGATCACCGCATACGAGGGGATGTCGCCTGGAATACCGAGCGTCTCCGCCGTGGCGGCGGTGAGGGGAAACCGGACGTAGACCGACGGCGAGGTGTGCTCGTCGTACTCCACTTCCGCTTCCGCCAGTGCCGTCTGGCAGCTGGTGCACCAGTGCACCGGTTTGAGTCCTTTGAAGACGTTGCCGCTCTTGAAGAAGCGGCCGAGGGACTCGGCGATCGTCGCTTCGTAGTGGTAGGACATCGTCGCGTACGGATTGGCCCAGTCGCCGAAGACGCCGAGCCGCTTGAACTCGTCGCGCTGGATGTCGATGTACTTGCCGGCGGATTCCCGGCAGACGCGCCGGAAATCGGCGGGAGCCATCTCGCGCTTCTTCGCTCCGAGCTCCTTGTCCACCTGCAGTTCGATCGGAAGACCGTGACAGTCCCATCCCGGGACGTACGGGGAGTCGAATCCCATCATGGTTCGCGACTTCACCACGAAGTCCTTGAGAACCTTGTTCAGCGCGTGGCCGGTGTGAATCCGCCCGTTCGCGTACGGTGGTCCGTCGTGCAGGACGAACTTCGGACGTCCGTCGAACCGGCTGCGGATCTGCCCGTAGAGGTCCGACGCCTCCCACTCTTCGAGCCGCTTCGGCTCGTTCTGCGGGAGATTCGCCTTCATGGAGAAGGAGGTCTGCGGGAGATTCAGCGTTTTTTTCCAGTCGTTCTTCTCAGCCATCGTGTTCTCAACCTCGTGAATCGCGGAACCTCGTCGGGAGCCCGGCGCATTTCATCACGCCGAATGGCTCGCGAGTATACAAGGAGGCGTGGATTATCGAGGATCTGAAAGGCATCGAGGATCTGAAAGGCATCGAGGATCGAGGATCGAGGATCGAGGATCTGAAAGGCATCGAGGATCGAGGATCGAGGATCTGAAAGGCATCGAGGATCGAGGATCGAGGATCTGAAAGGCATCGAGGATCGAGGATCGAGGATCGAGGATCGATAACAGATAACAGATAACAGATAACAGATGCCTTCAGCGTGCGCCGGCGGTCAGCGTCTGGCCGGTGGTGACGCGCAGCCGGTCGCCCGGATGGATCGTGGTGGAGCCGCCGAGCTGGTTGAGGTCCATCAGCTCTTCGACCTTCAGCCCGTGCCGCCGGGCGATCGAGTAGAGCGTGTCGCCCGAGGTCACGGTGTAGAGCGTCTCGGCGGGAGGCCCGGAGAGAAGCTCGGAGAGGCGGCGCTGGGTCACCGGGAGATAGATCGACTGGCCGGGAGCAGCGGATCCTCCGTTCATCGCGACGATCTCCTGGGGGCTCACCTTCAGACGGCGGGCGAGAGATGCGAGTGAGTCGTGGCGGCGGAGGGTGAACGTCGCGACGGGAAGGTTCGGGTCGTCGTTGTGCAGTGTGGAGGCCTGCTGCGCGACGGCGGGAACGGCGGAAGGAGGGACGAAGATGGTCTGCTTGCCGGGAGGGACGATGCCGTGGCGGAGTGCGGGGTTCATCTCCTCCAGATCGCGAGGATCGCTGCCGGCGACCGACGCGACGTAGCCGAGAGTCACTGGCCCTTCGACGGTGACCGGACGGCGAAGATCCGGTGCGTCGTCGATCAGCTCGAATCCCCGCGCGGAGGGATCGCTGACGATGAGCAGAGTGGCGAAGAAGGTCGGAACGTAGCCGCGCGTCTCCTTCGGAATCGCAGCCTGATCGAGAAGCTGCCAGAACGTCGAGGATCCGGTCTGGTCGAGTGCGCGCTGAATCCGTCCGGGGCCGGCGTTGTAGGCAGCGAGGACGAGCGGCCAGTCGCCGAAGGAATCGTAGAGACGGCGAAGGTATACTGCGGCGGCCCGGGTCGACTGTTCGGGATCACAGCGTTCGTCGACCCACCAGTCGACGCGGAGTCCGAGCTCGCGTGCGGTGTCGGGCATCAGCTGCCAGATTCCGCGTGCCCCCGCACGCGAGGTGAGCGTCGGCATGTACGCGCTCTCGATCACCGGAAGATAGGCGAGACCCCGCGGGAGATGCTCCTGATCGAGCACCCGATCGATCATCTTCCTGTACCGCGCGGCGCGATACAGCGAAGCCTGAATGCTGTCGTGCAGATCGGTGGAGAAGTAGTCGAGCGCACCGTTGATGGTGCGATGGTCCGGGATGTCGATCGAGAGTGCGGCGTCTGCGTCGGCGAGCGTCGGTTGTGCGGTTCCGCCGGTACGCGCGAGGATCCTCTCGTATGCGTCCTCGAGATCTTTCCGGTAGCGGATCATGTCGTCCGGCGAGAGATCAGCGTGGGAAACGGAGGGTGTCGGAGGAGAGTGGGGTACGGTTCTGGTCGAAACCGGAGCGGTCGCACAGGCGAACGCCGTCCACGAGAGCGCCAGCACTACCCAGCGAGCTCTTTTCACCCTTCACCCCCAACCCGTTTCGGCTGGCTCCCGCCAGCGGTCATGATTTCGTCGATCGACGGACCTCAGGAATCGGAACCGAGATTCGCCTTCAAGTTTACCAGCAAAGTCTCCACTTCGGATGAGTCCACCGCCCAGGAGCTCTCGTCCTGTCCGATCGTCTCGCCGTTCTGGTCCTCGAACGCCACGCTCACGCGCACCGTTCTGGTTCCGGGAGCCGCCTGGACCGGGAAACTCTTGTGCACCTCGCGTCGCGGATGCATGAGCGAATCGAGGTCGACCTCGCCCCGTCTGGACCGCGGTGCGGCCTGGGTCGCTTTCTTCCGCAGCTGCTCGAGCTCCGCCATGATGTCGACCGACGACCGGACCCGGACGTGCTTGACGTCGGATTCCTTTGCGGCCGGTTCCTTCTCTTCGTGTGCGAAGTCGACGTCAGGCTCCGGCCGAGCCGCTTCCATCGTGGCCGTCGCCGACTCCGCATGGGACGCCGCTTCATTTTCGACCAGGTGCATCGGCGGTTCGTCAGCTGCCGGTTTCGCTTCGTGCGGCGTCGCCGCGCCCGCGGGCGAAGTCTCCTGGGGAGGAGGGGAGGCGAGTGGGTTCGGCACCGAGATGGTGCGCGCCGGAGAGACTTCCTGAGGCCGCGCCTGCGACGACTCCGAGATGACCTTCAGCACCGCACGGCCGGCAGCGGGTGGTGCGGCAGGTCGCGCCGTATCGTCACCGGCCATCCTCTGGCGGATGGTGCGGAGCGTGAGCTTCGAGACCGTCTTGAGCGTCTCGAAGACTCCTTCTCCTTTCACCGCGACCGCCTCGACCGAATCCCACCGCGCATCGGGATCGAGCAGGCGGAGGATCTCCGCGGGAGGCATCGCGTTCGGGAGATCGCGCTTGTTCAGCTGAATCACCATCGGCATCTCGTCGAGATTCAACCCGATCTCTTTGAGATTCTCTCTGAGGTTCTTCAGACTCTCGACGTTCGCGTCCGCCATTGCCCGCTGTGAGTCCGCGACGAAGACGATCCCGTCCGCTCCTTTGAGCACCAGTTTGCGGGTGGTGTTGTAGAACACCTGTCCCGGAACCGTGTAGAGCTGCAGACGGGTCTTGAAGCCGCCGATCACACCGACTTCGAGCGGGAGGAGATCGAAAAACAGAGTCCGGTCCGTCTCTGTCTCGAGGCTGACCATCTCACCGCGACCCTGAGGCGACGTCTTCGAATAGATGTGGTGAAGATTGGTCGTCTTCCCGCAGAGCCCCGGACCGTAGTAAACGATCTTCGCGGCCATCTGCATCGTCGCGTAATTGAAGAACACCATGTTTTGAAGGTTCCAGCCTCTTTTAAAATAACAGAGCGCGATGGTAGCATCCGCTCGAAAAAAGGGTCAAGAAATCGAAAGACATCGAAAGACATCGAGGATCGAGGATCGAGGATCTGGGATCGAGAATCGAGAATCGAGAATCGAGAATCTAAGATCGAGCCTCGAGTCTCTAGCCTCGAGTCTCGAGCCGATCGAGAAGCTTCTGCAGCTCGAGGTGGTCGCCGGTCGCGATGGCTGAGCGGAGGATCTCCATCGACACCAGCCGGTAGATCTCCCGCTTTCCGGGATCCGCAGCGAGGACCTCGATGTGCCGTTCGACGACGCTCGCATCTCCCCGGATCGCGGGACCGGTGAATCCCTTCCCTGCAGCACTCCCGCTCCAGTTCGCGATTGCGGATTCTGCGAGCCGCGCCACGTCGGGGGTCAGTTCCTCTCGAGGAAGGCCTGCCTCCTCGAGGAGCTCGGAACAGATCTCCAGCATTGCTCCGGTGAAATTGGCCGCGTATACCGCCGCGGCGTGATACAGCGCCTTCTGCTGCTTTTCGATCCTCAGCATGCGCCCGCCGAAGCGCTCGACGAGACCCTTCGCGCCGGCTTCGGTTTCCAAAGGTCCTTCGAACACGAAGAGCGTGCCGGAGAAGTCGAACGGAACGCCCGGCGGCGGAAGGGATCGGAGCGGATGAAGAGAAAATGCTCGAGCGTGCCCGGCGAAGACGTCGCTGGTCAGTGAGCCGCTCGCGTGGAAAAGGATCTGTTCCGGGGCTGCGACGCGCGCCACTTCCGCGGCGACGGTGGGCACGGCGTCGTCGCTCACTGCGACGAGAACGATCTCCGAGCGTCCGGTCAGCTCCGGAATCGTCTTCCGCGAGGTGCCGAGCATTTCCGGGAGATGGCTCTTCGACTCGGCGCGCAGCGCGATCCCTCCGAGTTGCTCCCGCGGCCAGTGGGAACCGAACGCCCAGGCCGCGCGACCGCCTCCAATAATGCCGAGGATTCTGGGGTCAGGGGTGGAATCTGCCATCGGAGCTCCGATTGTCGGCCGGGAAGCGCCGGCGCGCAAGGGCTGCGACTCCTGCGGGAGAGGCGAAAAAAAATCCGAGTTGCACTTTGTCCTGCGGGAGTGGAAACTACCAACGTGGCGTTCCGTATGAAGAGGGCGTGGGTGATCGCGACGGTGGCGATCTGCTCTGCGGCCGTGCCGTCGTCCGGAAGCGCGGCCGAGCCGGCTCCGCATCCCACCGTTCTCCGGGACCGGGTCGCCCGGATGGTCTGTCGCAGTCCGGTGAGCGACTACACCCGCGCGCAGTGCGCCTATCGCAGCCGCAATTTTTCCGAGGCGCAGACGCTCTTTTCCGGGATCGCCGCAAAGAACCTTCCCGATCCGGTGACGATCCGGTCTATTTATTTCGCCGCCCGTTCGGAGATGATGCTGAAGGATTGGAAGCGAGCCGCGGGGCGGCTGATGCAGATCTACGAGATGGATCCGATCTTCTACGACTCATGGAACTGCGACATCCTGCTCGGTGAATGCCGCCGGGCGATGGGGAAGGGTTGAGAGGAGGGCGAGCGGGGATCATTCACCCGATGCCCCGGAGCGCCGCTGCATGGCACAATCGAATTTCGAGGCCAGACGGAAACTGCTGCAGCTCGAGGCTCTCCTCGACGTCAGCCGGGCACTCGGCACGCTCCGTCCCGAGGAGCAGCTCCTCGAGGAGATGGTGCAGCGCGCCATCGCAATTCTCGATGCGAGCTTCGGATTCGTCTTCTCCCTCGACGAGGCGCTTCACATCGCACAGGTGTTCACGGTGGGGATCGACATTCCCGAGCCGAAGGAGATCCTCGACGAAGAGATCGTCCGCCGGGTCCTGACCGGTCGCACTTCGTTCGAAGCGTTCGTTCCGGCCATGCTGGGACGACGCGCCGGCTCCGCGATCGTCGCGCCGATGATTGCAGGTGAACGACTGGTCGGGGCGATCGCGATGGTGGGGAAGGAAGAGCGAGGCGCGGCCAGCGGCACGTTCGGCGAAGACGATCTTCGCTTCCTCGAATCGCTCGCCTCGATCGGTGCGGCCGCGGTGGACAACGCCCGGAACTTCTATCGCCTGAACCTCGTGCGCGAGACGCTGGAGGACGAGAACCGTTCCCTTCGTGAGCGGATGCTTCGAGAGTACAGCGACCGGATGATGATCGGCGAGTCGGTGAAGATGCAGCGCGTGGTGGACCTGATGGTGCGCGTCGCCGACAGCCACGCCAACGTCCTGATCCGCGGCGAATCGGGAACCGGGAAGGAAATGGTCGCGCGGCTGATCCACTCCAACTCTCCACGGAAAGAAAAGCCGTTCGTGGCGATCAACTGCGCCGCTCTCCCGGAGACGCTCCTCGAGTCCGAGCTGTTCGGCATCGAGAGAGGCGTCGCCACCGGCGTCGAAGCCCGACCGGGGAAGTTCGAGCTCGCCCAGGGAGGGACGGTCTTCCTCGACGAGATCGGCGACATCGCACCTTCTCTGCAGGCGAAGCTCCTTCGCGTTCTTCAGGAACGGGAGATCGAGAAAGTCGGCGGACGCCGGCGGATTCCGGTGGACGTCCGGATCCTCGCAGCCACCCATCGCGATCTCGAAGAGATGATCGAGACGGGCGAGTTCCGTCAGGATCTCTACTACCGGCTCAAGGTGGTGGAGATCGTGCTGCCGCCGCTGCGCGACCGGCGAGAAGACATTCCGAAGCTGGTCCGGCATTTCCTCGAGAAGTATTCGAAGAGGGAAGGGCTGGCCGGGGTGAAGATCTCACCCGAGGCACTGCAGAAATTGATGCGATACTCGTTTCCCGGGAATGTGCGGGAGCTGGAGAATCTGATCGAGGGGGCGCTGGCGCTGACCACCGATCCGGTGATTGACGTCGGGGACCTCCTCCTGCCGGACCAGGGGGCGGGATCGGGAAATCTCCCCGGGACGGGAGACGAGTTCCCTCCGCTCCGCGACGTCGAAGCGGAGTACATCATGCGTGTGCTGGAACATACGAAAGGCAACATGTCGCTGGCGGCGAGGATCCTGGGAGTGGACCGGAAGACGCTGTATCGGCGGCGCGAGGAGCTGGGTCAAAAAAGTACAACTGCACCTAAATGGGATGTTCACTGAAAGTGACCTGTTTTCATGGACTTACTGCTGACAGCTTCGGGTTCTTGCGCGTTATGTGGCGTAATGTCCCGGCAGCTCGCGCCGTCACTTGACGGGATGTTTCGTGCAAATCTCTGAATAAAAAGGGGTTATACAGGTTTGAATCGTGTGGCCAACGTTGGCAGTCGCATTGCTCTTGAGAGTCCCGGAATTCAACAGGAGGGGATGCGATGCGATACATTGTCAACACCAAGGCGAGGATGGAAGCGGCGATCAGCCCCACGTTCCTCCTTCCGGCGCTGCTCACCTTCAACACACTCCTTCTTCTCGGAATCGAGCAGACCCAGGGCATTCCCCACTGGCTCAAGGTTGCAGCGACCCTGTTTCTCTCCTTCTAGGCGGACTCGAGCATGAACGACACCGTCGAGCGGCGGGTGGAGCTGACTCTCCCGATGATCCCGGATATCGAGATCACCGCAGTGAAAGCTGCGGGCGATCTCGCTCGTGAGCTCGGGATGAACGGGAACGCGATCGACGAGATGTCGCACGCGATCATCGAGGCGTGCATCAACGCCCGTGAACATGCGTGTTGCGCGGACCAGCGTATCTATCTAACATTCCTCGGCAGCACGACCGACGGTGATGGAACCAGGATGGAGATCTGGATCACCGATCACGGTCAGGGATTCGATCCGGAAAAAGCCAGAGCCCACGAGCATCACGCAGCCGGCGCACCCCAGAAACGAGGTTGGGGACTCCGCATCATCGAAGCACACATGGATGAAGTCGAGATCGTCTCCGGTGGGGGAGGAACCACCATCCACATGGTGAAGTACGGCGAGAGAACTTCGATATGACGACGGAAGATTTGAAAGTTGCGGTCGAGCGGAGCGGAGCGTCCGCGATCCTCTACACCAAGGGCTACATCAACAATGTAGGAGGCGAGGAGATCGCCAATCGCGCGTATGAGCTGATGGACTCCGGCGTCAACACCCTTCTTCTCAATCTCCGTGAGACGAAGATCGTCAACTCCATCGGGATCAGCATCCTGATCGAGATCATCGAAAAGATGATGGAGAAGGACGGACACCTCGCCTTCTGCTGCCTCACTCCGGTCATCCAGAAGACGTTCCAGATCATGGGTCTCGCGCAGTACGCGCCGATCTATGCCGACGAGCAGGTCGCGCGCGCCGAGCTCGGGATCTGACGCCGCTCCGGGCGCTTCCGGCGGCACCAGCCGCCGATCCGTCGCGTCGATCTCCATTCCGTGCATCTCGGAACGCGACTCCGCCAGCCCGAGAATTCCGAACATTCGACGCAGGTTCGTAACGCGAGATAGCGTTCTCGACCGGGAACTTCCCGCCCCGCTGTTGCGTACTATGCGGAGAGAATTGATACTCAGAACATGCTTTCAGGCAATCGCTTTTCCGATCTCCTCCGCGATCTTCGTCAGATCGAGCGGGTCGCAACCCGCGCCGATGAATCGATGGAGCGTCAGGGAGGATTGATCCTCGACGCGTTCCTCCGTCACACCTCGTTCGACTCCGGCGCGGTGTACCTGCGAGGCGCCGCCGGGAGCGAGTTCCAGCTCGCGGCCGCACGCGGCAGCGCGCCGTCCGACGAGCGTCCTGAGCTCACACTTCCGAGCGGAATCGTCGATCTCACCCGCGTCGGGCGGGAGGACGCCCAGCCTTCGTCCGCCGGTTTCTTCGACCCCGATGCGCGCATGCTGGTCCCTCTTCGACACGGGAAGGACGACGTCGGACTCCTCGCTCTCGGTTCGGCCGAAAATGGTTCGGCGGAAGTCGATGTCGACATGCTCGAAGCAGCGTCCAACTATCTCGGGATGCTCCTCGCACACCAGCGGCTCGCGAGCGAGCTGCGCGAAGGTGACTTCCAGCTCAAGTACCGCCTCTGGGAGCTCGAGTCGCTCTACGACATCGGACTCTCGATTGCTTCGACTCTCAACCTCGACGAACTGACCGACGAGATCCTGATCCGAACGCTCTCGCTCCTCAACGCGCGCCGCGCCGCCTTCTACCTCCGTGAGGGCGACGCATTCCAGCTCAAGAAATCGTTCGGCGACGTCCGCTCCGAAGTCCTCGACGCGGATCTCAGCGATGCGTTCTCCTGGGAATCGCTGAAGGAAGGAACACCGATCCAGTTCGAGGATGCGGCGGCGTGCATCTTTCCCGACTGCAGCAGCTTCGTCGCCCTCCCCATCCGTACCGGCGAACAGGTGATCGGACTTCTCGCCGCCGGCGATCGCGAGCTGCGGGACGGCGGGATCGGCCCGTTCGAGGAGAGCGACATCCAGCTCCTCACGCGATTCGCGAACCAGGTCGCCATCGCCCTCGAGAATGCACGTCTCCATCGCGAGGCTCTGGAGAAACAGGCCCTCGAGCGCGAGCTCGAGCTCGCGGTCACCATTCAGCGCGACATTCTTCCGCGGTCCGTCCCGGCGGTCCCCGGCTTCGAGATCGCCGCCTTCTCCCGCCCCGCGCGTCAGCTCGGCGGCGACTACCACGCATTCTTCCAGCACGAGGACGGGCTTTCGTTCTGCGTCGCCGACGTCTCCGGAAAATCCGTTCCCGCGGCGCTCCTCGTCTCCGCCTTCCACGCCGCGCTCCAGCTTCTCTTCGACGAGGGAAGAGACCTCGGCGAGATCGCCACGGAGCTGAATCGCCACATCCACCGCTGGTCCTCCGACAGCAAGTTCATCACCCTCATCATCGCCACTCTCGATCGCGAGCGAGGGATGCTGCGATACGTCAACGCGGGGCATAACCCCGCGTATCTCGTCACTGCCACGTCGATCGACCACGTCCGCTCGAACGGGCTTCCGGTCGGAATGCTCCCGCAGACCATCTATGCGACGCAGTCGCGAAAGCTCTCTCCGGGCGACGCGCTGATTCTCTACAGCGACGGAATCACTGAAGCGGAGAATCGGGAGGGAGAGGAGTTCGGGAACGAACGGCTGCGCGAGGTGATCGCCACCCACCCTGGCGGGGTCGCCGGAATCCGCGATGCGATCGTCAGAGCCGTCGACGCCTTCGCCGGCGAGGTGCCGCAGTACGACGACCAGACCGTCGTCGCGGTGCGGATGCTGGAGATTCGAGGTTAGGAGATTCGAGGCTAGAGGATCGAGACTCGAGGCTCGTTGAGTGCGGGCTCGAGGTTTGCCCGTCGTGGCCGAACTTTCAGGGATCCGGAGCCGACATTCGGAATGTCGATCGATCGGTTCACGCAACTCGATCCGCGAATCCGGGCTCCAAAAGTTTGGTAAACGGTTCCTGACGCTCCAGCCGGTGTGAACTTTGCCGTTCTCCCAATCGACTCGTGCGCTGAGTATCTTCCAACCGGAACCTGGTTCGTTTAGCGGCGACCTTCAAAGGACGGGTGGACACGATGCGGTCGCGCGAGTGGCCGAGTGGCGAACATCAGCCGCATTATCCCGAGCCCTGAATCCGCTCCCACGATTCGACGTCCCCCGGGACGATGACGAACAGTGGATGGACCTCCGGGCTGTCGACGCGGCGCCACTTCCGGTAGAGCTCCGGAGCGCGTTGGCGGAGCTTCTCCATCAGGTGCCGCCACTCGTAGTCGATCTGTCCCGACGTGACGGCGATCGTTCTCTTCGTCCGCCCCGATCCAATCCTTGTCGCGTCGAACATGTACTCACGCCGTACCGCCTCCGCGTGAACTTCCGCGAGGTACGTCGCGAGGGCCGAAGGCGGACGCGCGTGCGCCCGGAACCGTTCCAGCTGGGGATGGTGGCGATAACCACGCGTCTCGCCGCGCAGCACCGCCTGCGCGAGGAGCGCCTCGCGCCAGAGGGCCACGATGCCCTTCGCGTCGAGGTACTGAGGATGGATGGACCAGAGTCGCATGCATTCGGCCGGCGATTCGCATGGGAATCCCGAGCCGGGCATTCTCCATGCGCACCGCCATTGTAATCGTGAAGAGACATCCGCCGGATCCGACGACGCCCCTCGATACCGATGTCGCGAGGCGGACGATTCCCACAGATGAGCTCCTCACTGCAGGATTCCGCCGCACCCTGAACTGCACCGGCGTCAGTCGCAATGCGTCCAGTTCTCGAAATGCTCCAAACTCCCGCGTCGGGGAGGAATTTGAGGCGGCCGCGTCGTGCGCGCGGCGGATGATCGGCGCTTGGACCCGGAGCCATGTCCCGCTCCTTCGAAATGTGCTCAATGGGTCAGGAGCTCCGGACGGAACTCGGTCGACGGCGGCCTCGTGTGACCATGGAACGGGGTCCGTCTCCATAAGTGCCGCCGGTCTCGCTGGCGTGCATTACAATGGACCTCACAGACCTCCGGGACCGCTCCGCCCGCTCTCCTGGGAGCCACCGAAGAAAGGGGGACTCCATGTATGTCTCACGGATCGGATTCGTCACGGAGGTCGTCGCTGCAGCCGTCCTCACGATCACCGCTGCGTCCCTTCAGGCCCAGAGCGTCACGCTCGTTCGCGACATCGACCCGTCGACTACGAGCACGACACTTCTGCTGAACTCGACTGGAGACATGCGTGCGTATTACTCCCCGGTCGCAAATGTGGCCTATTTCGGCGGAGTGCGACACCAGACGGGATTCGAGCTCTGGAAGACCGATGGAACCGTCGCCGGGACATCGATTGTAAGGGACATCAACGAGGGTATTGCGGGAACGGGTTGGAGTGGGGCACTGCTCTCGTGGGACCCGGAGAACGGTCCGGTCACCGCCTTCAACGGCGAGGGGTACTTCTTCGTCACAACTCCCGATCTGGAAACCGCTCTCTGGAAGACCGACGGCAGCGCTGCCGGCACGGTTCTGGTGCGGACGTTCGCGTCACAGTACATGCCCATCGCGTCGCCTCCCGTCGTGTCGGGGCCGACTCTCTACTTCATGGGAATCGACGAGATCTTCGGGGCCGAGCTCTGGAAGACCGATGGCACCCGTGACGGAACGACATTGGTTCGTGACATTCTTCCGGGCCGTGCAGGCGCGTTTCCCTCCCACCTCACAGATCTGAACGGAACTCTGTTCTTCACCGTGACCGGGAAGCAGCTCTGGAAGTCCGACGGCACCGAGGGCGGCACGGTGCTCGTCCACGATTTCGGCACGTCCGCAACACTGTCTGGTCTGACGAAGGTTGGATCCCGTCTCTTCCTGTTCGACGCCGAGCCGAGTGGAACCCGCCTCTGGGTCACCGACGGCTCCCCGGCTGGAACCGTGATCGTCCTCGATCTCGGGTCCAGTTCGTCTTACTGCTGCCGCGCGCCGCAAGCTCTGGGGACCCGTCTCGTGTTCGCGTCGAATTCCGGACCGGCGCTGTGGATTTCGGACGGAACCGGAGCTGGCACCGCCCCGCTCTCCACATCTCCCGACGGTCCCTTCAACTTCGACTACGCTTACGCGGTCGTCGGGGGGCGCCTCTACTTCACGGCGAAGGATTCGTCGTCGCAGGACGGCCTCTGGCTCTCCGATGGAACGGAACTCGGAACCCATCGGATCCTCACCGGCATCCACCCGTTGGAGTTCGCCGCGGTCGGAAGCGATGTGTACTTCTCCACCGTGGCCGGAGAGCTTTGGCACACCGACGGGACCACCATCGGGACGAAGAAGGTCGCGGACGTCTCCGCCTCCTCGCTCTCTTCGTTGCCAGGCGTCCTTCTGTTCGAGAACGGAGGACTTCCGTGGCGGAGCGACGGCACCGCCGCCGGAACCTATCCGCTTGCATCCGGACTCGAGGCGGCGAGCTCCGACGTGACCTCGCCGACGGCCATCGGAAACCGCATCGTCTTTGCCGCGTATGACCGGGACGCGGGATTCGAACCGTGGGTGACCGACGGGACGACGGCTGGAACGACTCGACTGGCGGACATCAGTTCAGGACCGTTCTCATCGACCCCCGATCATTTCGTCGCGTTCGGAACCCATGCCTACTTCGCGGCCTATCCCTCACCATCCTCAGCTCGATTTGTGACGTACCGTACGGACGGAACCGCAGCCGGCACGGAGGCCGTGAGAGACGGCGCCGGACAAGAGCTCAACCTACAGCCGCTCCAATCCTTCCTCCCGGGACTCCTCCTGCGGAACGAATCCGGCGGCGATCTCTGGATCATGCGGACGGACGGCGCAGTTCCCGAGAATGTCCATCCATTCTCGTTCACGGACGAACACTTCTTTCCCTTTCCCGGCAGCCCCGGGATAATGGTGTTCCGGGCCGCAACGGATACGACGCCGCGCGAACCGTGGATCACCGATGGAACGACGGCGGGAACGCGGTCGCTCGCCGAGCTCACCGGCACCGCGTCGGTTTCCGCTCAACCGGTCGCCGTTTCGGATGCATTTCTCTTCTTCTGCGACTCATACCGTCTCTGGCGTACGGACGGAACGCACGACGGAACGATCCTTCTCCACACATTCGATCCTGCCGACCTGAGCGCGACTTTCTGGCGGATGCTCTCGGAGTTCGGAACGCTCGGCCATCTGGTTCTCTTCGGCGCCCCCGATGCGGATCACGGTCAGGAGCTCTGGGTCACCGACGGAACGGTCGGAGGGACCCACGTGCTGAAGGACATCCGCGCCGGCTCGTACTCCTCGAAGCCCCGCTCCTTCACGCCACTGCGCGGCGGCACGCTCTTCGTCGCCCGCACCGACGAGAATGGGAACGAGCTCTGGCGGACCGACGGCTCAGCCGCCGGCACATTCCTGCTGGCCGACATCGCACCGGGAGTCGAGAGCTCCGACCCCTCCGATTTCTTCCGAGTCGGCCGCCACGTCTACTTTTCCGCCGCAGACGGCGTGGGGCGCGAGCTGTGGGTCACCGACGGCACTCCGGATGGAACCCACCTTGCCGCCGACGTCGTTCCAGGGCTGGGCTCCTCCTCTCCGGGCAGCCTCGCTCGAATCGGTCGCGAGCTTCTGTTCGCCGCATCGACCGAGGAGATCGGGCGTGAGCTCTGGAAATACGAGATCCCGGTCGGACGTGCACAGTTCCCCTCCACAACCATCTCGGTCGGCGAACGAAGCGGATCGGCGGTGGTCACCGTTCAGCGTCAGGACGGATCGATCGGCTCCCTCTTCGTCTCGTACGCGACCGCCGATGGAAGCGCGATCGCAGCGAGCGACTACATGTCCACGAGAGGGACGCTATCGTGGTCCGACGGCGACGCCACGGCGCGCAAGATTACCGTTCCGATCATCGCCGACGCGATTCAGGAAGGCGACGAGTCGTTCACCCTCGCCTTGCATCTCGAGAGCTCCGATCCTGCCGCGGAGGCGATCCCGTCGAGCGACGGCGACGAGACTCTCACGATCACGATTCTCGACGTCTTCACCCCAGGGACGATCGTGTTCACCGCCGCTTCCACCACGATCCCCGGAACGGCCGGACCGGTCAGGGTCGAAGTCCGGCGAGACGGCGGCTCGGATGGAATCGCGTCGATCCACTATCGCACTGAGGTCGGAACCGCACTCCCAGGGCGTGACTTCACTCCGGTCGAAGGGGATTTCGTCTGGTCGAGTGGAGACGCGACCTCACGGACGATCGAGATCCCGATTGCACCACACTCCGCACTCGACGGCGACCGTTCGTTCGAAGTCCGCCTCACCTCGGCCAGCGGGTCGGGGCTCGGATCGATGGACGCGCAAGTCGTGACGATCCTCGCCGCTCCCGCGATGATCGGGCGGATCCCGGCGCTGTCGCTCCTCGGAATGGTCGCGCTCGTCGCCCTCCTTCTCGGCACGGGGCTCGGGGTGCTGTCGTGGCGGGGACTGTCGTGACGCACGACGATCGTCCGCGAGCTCGCGCTCGCAGCGCGCGATGGATCGGAGACGTAGCCGGTGCTGCCGGCGGAGGATCGCAGCGATCGGGGGGAGCTGCTTGGCGCTCGCGTAGCGGCCGCGCCACGTCCCCCGCAAGGCGCCCTCATTTCAACTCGCGTGCGACCGGACCTTTGACGAGAGCGGGATGTCGGCGTTGGTCCCCAGTGCCGGAGGCACGGTTGAGAATTGCCCCGGGTGAAGGCGCTCCGCGCCGGAACCCGGGGACCCGCGCGTCCGGTAATTCTCGTTGCCCGTCTCGATCATCCAGGCGGGCGCGCCGCGTGCCTGAGATGCCGAAGGTACTGCGCTGAAGAATGTTCTGCACGCGGCGTGACCGCCGGAGCCACTCAGACCGCCCGAGAGAAAGCCGCATCGCATCAGAAGATCGGCTTCCGTTCATTGCCGCGCGAGGTGGCGTGAAAGACCGCGCCGGGAAACGCGAGTCGAAGTGGTCGTGCCATGCGATCGAGAGTATCTCGGAATTCGCGAGAAGCCGAGGGTTCTACTCCTCGTAGAATCGGCGCCGCCTCCCGAGGCTGTCCTGCTGGGAAATTCCGAACGGACGGTTCGATGCGGTTGAATATAGCGAACGATATCACGATCCCGAAGGAAATCGACGGGTGATGGCGCCGAGGTCCGGTTCGAAGCGAGCAGACGGAAGCGCGATCGGGCGTAGAGAACGCCGAGGGCGGTCATGGAATCGTCTTGAGGGCCAAGATCCGAGCGCAGGAGAATCGGCCTTCGTCCTTTCTCTGCTCATGCTAACCGGCGGTCACGCCGCGTGCAGTGAGGTCTCGTTCGGTCGACGCTGGTCATCGCGAGCACGCGTCGCGCCCGCCTGGATCTGCGCCTGACGTCCCTTCGTGCTTGTGATCGCCCGGCGGTCATGCCGCGTGCAGTGAGGCTTCGTTCGTTCGACGCCGGTCATTGCGAGCACGCGTCGCGCCCGCCTGGATGGACGCGACGGGTCACATGAAAATGCGGTCGTCGCGAACCCCGGGTTTCGGCGCGGAGCGCCTTCACCCGGGGCAATTGCAATCGTGCCTACGGCACTCGAGGGATTGGCGGCTGGGACAGCTGGCGGCACGATGCATCCAGACCGGCCAAGCGTTCCCCGCGACGAAGTCCCCGCGAACGACCCGGCGCTAGAACCCCGTGGCCTGTTTCGGAATCCTTCCGCTCTTGATCGTCTCGCTCCGCAGCCGCCGCCCGACGATCCGCTCAACCATCCGTCCGGTCTGAAGGATGCGGTCGACGTCGATTCCCGTCTCGATCCCCATCTCATCGAGCATCACCACCAGATCCTCGGTGCAGACCAGCCCGACGTTGTTCGGATCCTGGTAGTAATACTTTCCCGTTCCCGCCACCGGGTAGCCATCGAAGAAATTCGCCGGCTGACCGCCGATCCCGCCGAGCGTGCTCTCGAAACGGACGATCCCCGCCTGCAGCGCCGCGAGGACGTTCGCCAGTCCCCATCCCCGGGTGACGTGGAAGTGTGCGACGTGTCTGGAGACGTCGGGGATCGCGTCCAGGATCATGGAGTAGTAGTCGAAGACCTTGTTCGGAGGAGCGGATCCGTCGTGGTCGGCATGCTCGATGTCGTCGGCGCCGATCTCGAGGAAGCGCCTCGTGAACGTCACCGCGTCTTCGAGCTTCGTCGGTCCTTCGATCGGACATCCCCAGATCGTGCTGACCGTCCCGTTCACCCTCAGCCCCGCGTCGTGGGCCTTCCGGATGCACCGCTCCGCCTCGGCCCAGTAGCCGGCGTGATCGAGCCCGGAGTTCGTCTTCATGTGCGACGCGGACGTCGAGACCATCATCAGGATCCGGTCCGGTCCGACGCCCTTTTCTTTCAGCTCGATCGCCCGGTCGACCGCTCGCTCACGGATGGTGATGGCGGTCAGCTCGACCTCGCCGATGTGCTTCGCGACGCGTTTGCTCTTCCGGATCTGCTCGAGGAGAGTGTCCGCGTCGCGGAACTGCGGCATCCCTTTCGGGTTGCCGAGGTTCGTCACCTCGATGCGCCGGTAGCCGGCGAGGATCAGCTCCTCTGCCAGCCACAACTTCGCCGGAGTGGGGATCCACTTCTCCTCGTGCTGGAATCCGTCGCGGACCGTGATGTCGGCCAGTTCGACTTTCTTCGGGTAGGGGAGTGATCTCATTTCGATTCCTCTTCCTTCGGTTGCTGATCTCCCTGGATGCGCCGGCGCGCGGCTTCGACGGTGAACGCGTGCGCGCCGAGCGTGATCGCCACGGTCGCCAACAGGCCGCTGGCGAGAAACTCGATGCCGAGCGGATGCTTTTTCGCCCGGGCGATGAGCTGCTCGACGACGCTCGGATCGTCGGGGGGGACGTGTGACGGTTGAGGAACGGCGAGAAGCGCGGCCGCGTTGACGGCCCCCTCGTCGACCAGTTCGTGCATCGCGTGGACGACCGCCGCGGTGGTCTCCTCCGGAAGGGAGGTTCTGCGTGAGAGCTCTCTCACCATCTCGATCTCGTTCATACGTTCTCCGGATTCGCCGATGAGGCGCCGGGATTTCTCCCGCTCGCATCCAGATAGAGCAGCTGCCGCTGCGGCGTCAAGGGCGTCCGTCACGGGTGGGCGTCAACGGGACGAACGACGGCCTGGTCACGAGGCGGGAGGGCGGTCCGGAGAGTGAGACGAGGGCGAACTGTCCGACGGCGGGGACTCGAGGCTCGAGGCTCGGGGCTCGGGGCTCGCATCGTGGGTCAGGAGAGCGGAACCATCGCTGGATTCGCGCGATCGACTTTCGGGGTTGCCCCTCACCCTCCCCTCTCCCCGAAGATCGCTCCTCGGCTGAAGTTGTGTGAGAACGGGCGGGGAGAGGGTGCGCACGTTCCGTGAGCGGTTCCGAGGATTGAAAATTCGCAAACACGATTCTCGTGATTCTCCGAGCCTCGAGCCTCGAGCCTCGATCTGCGCGCGAAGAGAACGGCGATCTTCAATCGTACGATCTGCGCGATCGACTTCCGGGGTTGTCCCTCACCCTCCCCTCTCCCCGAAGATCGCTCCTTGGCTGAAGTTGTGTGAGAACGGGCGGGGAGAGGGTGCGCACGTTCCGTGAGCGGTTCCGAGGATTGAAAATTCACAAACACGATTCTCGTGATTCTCCGAGGCTCGAGCCTCGCGCCCCGAGCCTCGCGCGAAGAGAACGGCGATCTTCAATCGTACGATCTGCGCGATCGACTTTCGGGATTGCCCCTCACCCTCCCCTCTCCCCGAAGATCGCTCCTCGGCTGAAGTTGTGTGAGAACGGGCGGGGAGAGGGTGCGCACGTTCCGTGAGCGGTTCCGAGGATTGAAAATTCACAAACACGGCTCTCGTGAGTCTCCGAGGCTCGAGCTTCGATCTTCGCGCGAAGAGAACGGCGATCTTCAATCGTACGATCGCGCGATCGACTTTCGGGGTTGCCCCTCACCCTCCCCTCTCCCCGAAGATCGGTCCTCGGCTGAAGTTGTGTGAGAACGGGCGGGGAGAGGGTGCGCACGTTCCGTGTGCGGTTCCGAGGATTGAAAATTCACAAACACGGCTCTCGTGAGTCTCCGAGGCTCGAGCTTCGATCTTCGCGCGAAGAGAACGGCGATCTTCAATCGTACGATCTGCGCGATCGACTTTCGGGGTTGCCCCTCACCCTCCCCTCTCCCCGAAGATCGCTCCTCGGCTGAAGTTGTGTGAGAACGGGCGGGGAGAGGGTGCGCACGTTCCGTGAGCGGTTCCGAGGATTGAAAATTCACAAACACGATTCTCGTGATTCTCCGAGCCGCGCGCCCCGAGCCTCGCGATCACCCGTAGTGCGTCCACATTCGAAGGACTTTCACGACCCGCTCCCGTTTCAGAACCTGATAGACGAGCCGGTGATGGATATTGATCCTCCGGGAGTACGCTCCGGCCAGATCGCCGAGGAGCTTCTCGAACGGCGGAGGAGACTGAAAGGGATTCTCGCGAAGGACGTCGAGAAGCATCTGCGCCTTCGGCTTGAGGCCGGCTCGCTTCAGTTTTTTCGCGTCCTTCGCGGCCTCGGGCGTGAAGACCACGTGCCACCGTTTCACCAGTCGAGCGACTCCAGGCATTCCTCAACGGGAGTCTTCATCCCTTTTCGGAGCGAAGCGCGCATTCCCGGAATCGAGAGGAGATGGAGCGTCTCCTGAATGGCCTGCCAGTCGTCCATCGAGACGAGCACCGCGTCGGCTCTTTTCCCGGTGATCTGCACGGGCTCACTGGTGACCGCCGTTTCGTCGATCAGCTTGTAGAGTCTCGTCCGGGCTTCGCTGGCGGATACAGTCTTCATGACGGTCATCGTACGAGATTCCGTACGACTCCTGCAACAGAGAAGTCTTCGCCACTCTTCCCGAGCCGCGGCGCGCACGCACCGTGTGCGGTTCCGAGGGTTGAAAATTCACAAACACGATTCTCGTGATTCCCCGAGCCCCGAGCCTCGAGACCTGGCGCCTCCTACGGCAGAAAGAAGATCGCCACCGCGAGGATCAGATAGAGCGCGAGGAGCTGGACCCCTTCGAACCAGTGGCTCTCGCCGTTGATGACCGCGTAGGAGAAGATTGCGATGCCGAGGGCGAGCGCCACGACTTCGAAGCTGGTGAAGACGAGGTCGAGCGGATGGCCGAGAGGGTAGGAGAGGAAGACGACCAGCGGGGTGACGAAGAGCGCGATCTGCACGCTCGACTGCATCACGATTCCGAGCGCCGCATCCATCCGGTCGCGGCGTGCGAGCATGATCGCCGTGGAGTGCTCGGCCGCATTGCCGACGACCGCCACGACGACGAAACCGAGAAAGACCTGGTTCATCCCGAGCTGATGTCCGACGTGCTCCACCGCCCCGACCAGGCCTTCCGCCACCACTCCCATCAGGACGCTCGATCCGAGGAGCACCAGGATGGAGCGGCGGACGCTCCACTGCGCTCCCGAGTGGTGAGGCGCGTTGTCGTCGGCGGATGCATTGAGGATGTGCTGGTGCGTCTTGAATGCGAACCAGAGTCCTGCGGCGTAGGTGACCATCAGGATGACCGCGGTGCCGATCGAGACTTCATGGACCCGGAGGAGATTCCGGTTGCCGCCGACCAGACTGAAAAAGAGGGTCGGCACCACGAGCGATGCCGCGGCGACGACAAGCTGGCCGGCGTTGCTCTCCGCGGCGAGCATATTGAAGCACTGCCTCTCGCGTCCCCAGCCGCCGGCGATCATGGAGAGCCCTCCGACGAAGAGGAGGTTGCCGAGGATCGATCCGGTGAACGACGCCTTCACCACACTCGGAAGCCCCGCCCGGATTGCGAGGATCGCGATGACCATCTCGGCGAAGTTGCCGAACGTCGCGTTGAAGAGCGCGCCGTACGTGGGGCCCATCCGGACGGCGAGGTGCTCGGTACTCGTTCCGATCCATGCCGCGATCGGCAGCACGGCCAGCGCGGAGACGACGAACCGCGCAACCATGTTCCCCTCACCGAACTGAAGCCAGATCGCGAGCGGAATCATCGCGAGCAGCACCACCTTACCGATTCGGATCAACCACTTCATGCAGCGCGAGTTTGGTGTGTCGTGGCGCGGGAGTCAATATGATGTTTCGATCTCTTTCGCGCGGCTCGTGAAGAAGATATGTTTGTGCGAAACGACCAGCACGACGAGCGCGCCATGGAACGTCGTGGCTCGATGCGCGCCGGGACGATCCGGGCGCGAGAGTCGGAGCACTGGCGACTGAGGGGGAGGGTATGAAACAGATTCTGACTGAATCCTCCGACGGAATCGGAACCATCACGCTGAACCGGCCGGAGAAGCTCAACGCACTGGTCGGCACGATGAGGGAAGAGCTCCGCGACGCGATCGAAGCGATGGGGCGGGACCGCGACGCGCGAGCGATCATCATCACCGGTGCGGGCCGCGGCTTCTGCGCCGGCGGCGACGTCGAGACGATGTTCGACCTGCAGCGCCAGAAATCGGAAAAGCGGTTCGAGGAGCTCCTCGAATCGGGGCGCCGGGTGGTCGCCGCCATCCGCGAGAGCCCGAAGATCGTCATCGCCGCGGTCAACGGCGTCGCCGCGGGCGCCGGCTGCAACCTCGCTCTCGCCTGCGATTACCGCATCGCGTCCGAAGAGGCGAAGCTCGGCGAGACGTTCGTGCGGATCGGGCTGCATCCCGACTGGGGCGGGACGTGGTTTCTTCCGCGGATCATCGGTCCGAGCCGCGCTCTGGAGATGATGGCCAGCGGAAGGATGGTCGATGCGGCCGAGGCGCTCTCGATCGGGCTGGTAGACCGCGTCGTTCCGCCGGACGTGCTTCGCGGAGAGAGCCGGCGGCTCGCGTCGGCGATCGGCGCCGGTCCTGCTGAGGTGATTGCGGAGATCAAGAAGGCGGTCGAGGCTTCGCGTGGCAGCACTCTCGACGAACAGATCGATATGGAGAAGCGGCACCAGCGCCGAGCCTTTCTTTCTGCGGACGCCGAGGAGGGGATGCGGGCGTTTTTCGAAAAGCGACCGCCGCGTTTCGGCGAGTCGTGATCGTACTCGCTTCGTCACGGGCTCGCGCGAAACATCCGGGTCAGGGCGTGCGCTGCGGAGTTTCGATCTGCGAGCGAAGCCGCGCAATTTCTTCGCGGAGGCTGCGGATCTCTTCTGCCGTCGTTTCGTTCGTCCTGTCGCTGTCGTCGATGAAGTACGACGCGATCGTCGCGGTGACGTAACCGAAGACGGCGAACGCGTAGATCGACAGTCCCAGGGTGAGAATCCGCCCTTCCGCAGAAACGGGCCAGTGGCCGGTTCCCATCGTCGTCATCAGCATGGCAGTCCACCAGAGTGCCGTACCGTAGCTGTCGAACGCGTTCCCCGCGCCGCGCTCGAACGCGTAGATCCCGGCCGCGCCGGCGAACGTGACGACGGCGGTCAGTGCGATGACGTAGCCGAATCCTCTCCGCCGGAACGTGCGTCGCACCGCCGCCATGCTTCGGTTCATGGTGCCGACGAGGGTGACGAGATTCAGTTCACCGAGAAATGCCGCCACTCGGATGATGCGGATGAGGCGGAAGATGCGGAGAGCCGGAACGGCGAGGGAGATCGCGGTGAGCCACTGCCGCTTGAGGAAGCGGATCTTGCGAGGGGCGATGGTGAAGCGGAGGAGGAAATCGGCCACGAAGAGCGCCCAGATGACAGTGCCGAGCTGCTGCATGAAGGGGGTGAGCCCGGAAACCCATTCGACGATGAGGAGGATCAGCCAGACGAAGGCGAGAAAGATCATCGGGAGCTCGAGCCAGCCGCTGATGTGAGCCAGGAGGCGATGCCTCTCGCGCATCAGCTGGCGTGGATCGGATGGCGGCCGTCGCCGTCGCAGGTGCTTCATGGCTCGCAGGAGCGGCAATCCGCGTGCCGGAGGAATGGGAGGAGGGGGGAACGAACGCTCATTCGAGCGTGTTTTCGAGAGCATGACCACCAGTGCGACGAGATCGACCCTCGGCGAGATGCTTGCTGCGCGCACCGTCGAGGGAGAGCTCTATGAGAAGCACGAGAACGGCGCACTGACCTGTTTCGCGTGCGGGCATCGCTGCTACATCAAGCCGGGAAGGGTCGGGACGTGCAAGGTGCGGTTCAACGAGGCCGGGTCGCTGAGGGTGCCGCGCGGATACGTCGGCGGCCTTCACGTCGACCCGATCGAGAAGAAACCGTTCTTCCATGCGCTGCCCGGTGCGCAGGCCCTCTCGTTCGGGATGCTCGGCTGCGATTACCGTTGCGGGTACTGCCAGAACTGGATCACGTCGCAGGCGCTGCGCGATCCGGCCGCGGACGTCACTCCGACCGACATCGAACCGGCCGATCTGGTGCGGCTGGCGAAGAAGTACGGTGCTCGCGTAGTCACTTCGACCTACAACGAACCGCTGATCACCTCCGAGTGGGCGGTGGAGATCTTCCGGCTGGCGAAGGCCGAAGGGCTCGTCTGTTCCTACGTCTCGAACGGGAACGGCACTCCGGAAGTGCTGGAGTACCTCGCGCCGTGGGTCGACCTCTACAAAGTCGACCTGAAAGGGTTCGACCCGAAGGACTACAACCTCCTCGGCGGGCGGCTCGACACGGTACTCGAGACGATCCGGGAGCTGAAACGGCGGAAGATCTGGGTGGAGATCGTCACGCTGGTGGTCCCCGGCTTCAACAGCTCGGACGAGGAGCTGACGAAGATCGCCGAATTCATCGCCGGAGTGGACATCGACATCCCGTGGCACGTCACCGCGTTTCACGGCGACTACCGGATGACGGAGAACGACGACACCAGCGTCCGCGATCTGATGCGTGCGTACGCGATCGGAAAGCGTGCAGGCCTCCGTTTCGTCTACCCGGGGAATCTTCCGGGCGCGGTCGGAGATCTCGAATCGACCCGCTGTCCCGCGTGCGACGCGATGCTGGTGGAGAGGATCGGATTCCGCGTGCTCCGCAACCGGATCCGCGGCGGAAGCTGTCCCGATTGCGACGCGACCATCCCCGGCGTATGGGAGTGATGCGGGTTGCAGGTTGCGATCGGAGAGGCAACTGGCAACTCGGGGCGCGCTTGAAATCGTCGACGGTCCGTGAATAATGGTCCGCCCGCCTCTGCCGCGCCGGCTCGCAACCGACCTGTCGGCACCCGTAACCGGATGCAGCGGATTTGTGAAACACTAGAGCAGGCCGCAGTGATCTTTCGAAACTGGAGCAGAATTGGATTCGAGACCCTTACGTCACGTTGACCTGCACACGAGTACGGGCCGGCTCGAGGCGCTCTACCGCGAGATCGAGCGGCCGGTCGGCGTCGCCGTGGTCGCGCATCCGCACCCTCTCGGTGGCGGAACTCTCCACAACAAAGTCGTCTTCCGCGCGGCGCGGGGACTGGAAGCCGCGGGGATCGCGACCATCCGCTTCAACTTTCGTGGCGTCGGCGCGAGCCAGGGGAAGCACGAACAAGGAGATGGAGAGCAGGCGGATTTCGAGGCCGCGCTCAACTGGATCATCGGACGCCATCCGGGCGCGAAGGTGATCGCGGGGGGATTTTCCTTTGGCGCCTG
The DNA here is from genome assembly GCA_963741955.1 of uncultured Acidobacteriota bacterium. GTDB lineage: Bacteria > Acidobacteriota > Thermoanaerobaculia > Gp7-AA8 > Gp7-AA8 > CAVUKB01. The sequence continues at coordinate 728,181 of CAVUKB010000005.1, read as the reverse complement.
GGTCGGGAGCCGGGTCGCATGCACCCGCGCTGACGTCGACGCGGTGTTCCTCATCGGCGCACCCATCAACAAGTACAACCTCGTCTACCTCAAGCGATGCGACAAGCCTCTGCTGTTCATCCACGGATCGCGCGACGAATTCGGTGATGCCGAACGACTCGGCGAGCTCGCCGAGCACTGCATGGACGCGGAGATGGTCCTGGTCAGTGGAGCCGATCATTTCTTCAAGGATCAGCTGGATATCGTCGAGGCGACTCTGACGGAGTGGGCCACGCGGATCGCCGAGGGAGGATGAGGATCGATCGAGGATCGAGGATCGAGGATCGAGGATTGCGGATCGCGGATCGAGGATCGAGGATCGAGGATGGCGGATCGGGGACGGCTGATGGCTGAAACGCCAAATATTATTCGCCAATCAGCAGCTTTCGCAGAATAAAATTCCTCGAATCACGTATCTCCGCGAATATTCTTCTCTTCACTGTTCATTCTTCACTCTCGACTCGCCGCTCACCGCTCTCGACTCACCGCTCACCGCTCGCCTCTCAGATCCTCGATCCTCGATCCTCGATCGATCCTCGATCCTCGATGCCTTTCAGATCCTCGATCCTCGATCCTCGATCCTCGATGCCTTTCAGATCCTCGATCCTCGATCCTCGATCCTCGATGCCTTTCAGATCCTCGATCCTCGATCCTCGATCCTCGATGCCTTTCAGATCCTCGATCCTCGATCTCAGATCCCAGATGCCTTTCTCTATTTCTTCTTCATCTTCCCCTTCAGTTCCTGCAGCCGGCTCTTCGCCTGCGGGTTGTCGGCGTCGATCTTGAGCACGTCGTCGTAGCACGCTTCGGCCCGGACCACGAGGCCCTGGTGCCGGTAGAGGTCGCCGAGGGAAATGAGGACGTCGGTATCGTTCGGGTCGATGGTGAGCGCTTTCTGATAGCTCTCCACCGCCTCCCGGTGCCAGTTCGGGTTGCGCTCCTGACAGCTGCCGAGGAGATACCACGCCTGTGCGTGATCGGGAAGGAAGCGGACCACCTGTTTGAGAAGGACGATCGCTCCGTAGTAGTCGCCATCGGAGGCGAGCGATTTCGCTTTCTCGAAGTTCTTCTCGGAGAGTGAACGTTGCGCGAGTCGCTGGTCCATGTTCCGCGACTCGTCCGTCAGACGTGATGAAACGAGCATATGGTCGTAACCCTGCCGCCGGATCGGGTCGGTGAGAGTGGCGAATGCTTCGTCGAGTCTGCGGTTGATCTCGTCGAGATGCTCACGGAGGATGGGAGGATAGTCGGCAGGATCGAAAATCGCCTTCAGACGCTCGGCCTGCTGAACGACCTGAGTGCGTGTCGCGGCGCGGGGAACGTCGAGCATCTCGTAATAGTCGAGTCGGGGGATCTGCCGTGCGAACGAGATGGCGCGGAGTGAGCGTTTGTCGTCCGCACCGATCGACGCGAGAAGAGCGAGATCCCTCTGCATCGCATCGGCGTCGATGTCGACCGGCTGCTGGAACTTCGGTTCGAGGACGACGAAAATCCCGAACGCCAGGAGCGCCACCAGGATCTTCGCCGCGCCGGGATCCTTCGGGAACCGGCGCAGAAGGGACTCTGCGGTCTCGGGCTCCTCCAGTGCCGCGATCAGCTTCCTCTCGGATTCGGTGAAGGGGAGGACGTCGGGTGCGATGGGAGGAGCTTTCGCGGGAGCGAGCGGCTTCTTCAGGTCTCCGAGAGATCTTCGGAGTACCAGCCCGTTCGAGATCGACCGGATGGACTGGAGGATGAACGCCGGGGTCGACGGGAGGAAGATCCGTTGTTTCGGCGCGGGAGCCGGTCCATCGTTGAAGACGGCGGTTCCGTCGGCGAGGGAGAAAAGCGGTTCCATGACCGCACTCATCCATTCCCGGAGGGAGGGCTGCTCGAGTGAGCGGTCCATGATCCCGAGCTCGGTCAATCGCGGAACGATGGTCTCGGGATCGCCACTGTCGAGCCGCTGAGCATCGTGGGCGCCGATGTTGCCTCGCGCAACGAGGAACTGGCCGAGAGATTCTTCATGTTGAGAAGGGATCACCAGGACGAGCTCACCCCCTGCCCAATGGCTCACGACGCGGGCAGGCTGCCGGATGACCGTAAGCGTTCCGGTCCGACGCTCCCGAACGATCTGACCCACGATCAGTGGCAGGGGAGTGATCTCCAGCCGTTCGAATTCCACGCACGCACCCTTTCTGGAAGCTTTATGGATCCGCCGGCGCGATCCCTGGCGCGCGGCGGTTCCGGCCCGTCCTCAGTTCCGTGAAGATTATCAGAATGACACGGCGTCCGCGGCTGTTCAACTGGGATAAGATGAAAATCGTGAAGACGACCATTCTGTGCCTCACGCTCAGCCTGCTGAGCGGGTTACCCCTGTACGCTCAGAAGTTTTCCCCCGAGACGTTCGAATTTCTGCAGGCGCGATTCGCTGCGGAGAACGGCGATTTCGATGCCGCTCTCCAGCATCTCGACCGCGTGATCCAGAGCGATCCCGGGAACCCGGTGCTCCTCTACGAGCGAGCGACCATCCTGCTCGACCAGTCGAAGGTCGAGCAGGCCGAGAAAGAGCTGCGGAAGATCGTTGCGATCAGCCCCGACTTTTTCGATGCGCAGCGGCTCCTCGGCCGGATCCTTCTCGAGCGATCGAAGGGCGACGACAAGATGGTCGACGAAGCGCTCGGGCATCTCGAGGCGGCGTTCAAGCTCCAGCCCGACGACATCTCCACCGGGCTGACCATGGGCCAGATCTATCTTCAGTCCAACCGTCTCGAAGACGCTGCGAGAATCTTCGCCCAGCTGGTCGAGCGGGCTCCCGACAACCGTCTGCTCAATTACAACTACGCTCAGATCCTCGCAAAGCTCGGACGCGCCGACGAGTCGAAGCCGTATCTCGAACGGGTGGTGGCGGCCGATCCGACCTTTGCTCCCGCCGTCTCCCAACTCGCCGACATGTACGAATCCGCAGGTGAATGGGAGAAGGCCGCTGCACTTCTGCAGCCTCTGATCGAGCGAGACACGCTCAACTCCGAGCTCCAGCGCAGACAGGCCTACGACTATCTCCGCGGAGGCGACGCCGCGAAGGCACGCGACCTTCTCGAGAAAATTCTCGCGGTCTATCCGAAGGACCGACCGGCCCGTACGTTCCTCGGCGAAGCGCTCAGCGATCTCGGGGAGCACGAGAAGGCCGACCAGATCTTCACTGCTCTGCTCGAGGAGCAGCCGGACGACTTCGAAGTACTGGTCAGTTCCGGCTTCAACCAGATTGCGTCGCGTCAGTTCGATCGCGCCGCGGCGACGTTCAAGTCGATCCTCGCGCTCCGCGATCTCAACGCCCAGGGGAAAGCGATGGCCGAGACGCAGCTCGCTGCGATCGATCACGCCCGCGGGAACTACGACGCCGCGCTGGAGCGGGCGAAGAAGCTGGTCCAGGGACCGAAGGAGGTCAATCGTCAGGCGGTGAACATCGCACTCGACGTCCTGCGGCGCCAGCAGCGCTACGGCGAAGGTCTCGCGCTGATCGAACCTCTCGCGAAAGGTTCCGACGACCCTTTCCTCCAGGCGCGCTACATCGAATTCCTCTTCCGGGCCGGAAAGGATGCGCAGGCGAAAGCGGTGGCGAAGGCCGACGCGGCAAAGGACGACGACTCTGCGCAGATGGTCGCCGAGGTCTATGCCACGCTCCACAAGTACGCCGAAGCGATCGACATCTACGAGACGCTTCAGAAGAAGAATCCCGCGGACCTCGATCTCCTCTTCCAGCTCGGCTCCGCCTACGAGCGCGCCGGCCGCTTCCAGGAGGCGGAACACACCTTCCTGCAGGTCCTCTCGAAGGATCCCGCGCATGCGGCGACTCTCAACTACCTCGGGTACATGTGGGCCGATCGCGGAGTGAATCTCCAGAAGGCCGCAGATCTCCTGGTCAAGGCGGTCAAGCTCGAGCCGCGGAACGGCGCATTCGTCGATTCTCTCGGGTGGGTTTACTTCCGGCTCGACAAGCTCGATCTCGCGGAGAAGTACCTCCTCGACGCATCGCATCTTCTTCCTCAGGATCCGACGGTGCAGGAGCACCTCGGAGACCTCTTCGCGAAGCAGGGAGAGTACGACAAGGCCGCCGAGCGGTACCGGAGCGCCCTCCAGCTCGACCCCGAAGCTGAAGAGTCGACCAGGATTCAGACGAAGCTGAGCCAGACCGAGCACCGGACCGCATCTGCTCAGTGAGGCCGAAGCACTTGCGACGAAGAGGGGATGCGCGGCTCTTCGCGGCATTCGCCGCGCTCCTCTTCGCGGCCTCGTGTGCGACCACCGGAGGGCGTCCGTTCGAGCCGATCGCGTCGTCTTCAACCGCTGCACTTCGCGATGAGCTGGTCCGCCGTGACGACGCGTTTCACGCCGCGCGCAGCTTTGCGCGCATCCGGGTGGAGAGCGGTGGAAAATCGAGCTCGTTCCGATCGCGACTCTGGTTCGATGCGGACGGGAGAATCGAGATGACCGCGGTGAGCCCGGTCGGAGTCGAGGTCCTGACCGTCTTCGTCGACGGAGAGCACGTGGTGCTGGTGGATCATCTCCATCGCACCTGGTGGAAGGGATCGAGAAGCGAGCTGGCGAGCGACATCCCGGTGCTGACTCTCCTCGCCGACACTCCTCCTGCGTCGTTGAGCCGCCTCCTGCTCGCTCTTCCAGTCGAGCCGCGACGGCTCGACGTCTGTGCCGACATGCGACAGTGTCTGACCGACGGCGTGTTCCGCTACACGATCGGCGCAGACGGCGTCTCCGCGGCGGATTCGCTCGGAACCCCGGATGCCGCGTTGCACGTGGAGTACGATTCATCGTTCCCACCCAGTCGGGCGACGTTCACTCTCCCCGGCCGCGGACTTCGGGTGGAGGTGCAGCACCTCGATCTCGAATCGGCAGAGAAAGGGCCAACCCGGCCTTCGCCCGGTCCGGAGTACCGATGCTGCTCACTTCCTGCAGCCCTGACCCCCGAGCAGTAGTCGCGTCACGGCCTACGCGGTGCGGCGAATACCGGGATGCTGATCGGGCCGAGGAGTGCGGATTCGTAATCCGCCGCGCGGATCACGGCACGTGCGCGATCCTCCGCCTCACCCCTCCACCGTCCCTTCACCCTTCACTCTTCACCCCTTCTCCCGCGTTGCTCGTCTCCCGAAATCCGGTACACTGCGCGTCTCGCATGCGCAACGAACTGACCGTCCGCTCCTTCGCCAAGATCAACTGGATGCTTCGCGTGCTCGACCGGCGTCCCGACGGGTTTCACGATCTCGAGACTCTCTTCCAGGCCATCTCCCTCCACGACACTGTCCGGTTTCGCGCGAGCACGACGCTGATGCTGCACTGCGACGACCCGGCCGTCCCTGTGGACGAACAGAATCTCGCGCTCCGAGCAGCACGGCTGATGGGCGAACGGTTCGGGGCGCCTCCGGTCGAGATCGAGCTGATCAAGCGCATCCCTGCCGGGGGGGGTCTCGGTGGCGGCTCATCGAATGCGGCGGCGACTCTCGTCGCGCTTCGCGAGATGTTCGAGCTGCAGGTCGACGACGACGATCTGGCCGAGCTCGCGCTGGAGCTCGGATCGGACGTCCCGTATTTTCTTTTCGGAGGAACCGCGTATGCGACGGGGCGCGGAGAGGAGCTCGCTGCACTTCCGTTCGTCGAGTCGATTCCGCTGCTGCTGGTCCTCCCGGAGGAGCGGGTCATGACGGCCGAGGCGTTCCGCCTTCTCGCGGCGATGAGGGAAAAGGGAGAGGCGTGGCGATCGGACAAGGCAGGTTACGAGGTCTGCCGCGAGATCGCGGCGAGCGGCTTCCGGCGTGACGTCGCACCGCTGGTGAATGATCTCGAAATGGTGATTTTCCGGGAGTTGCCCGGGCTTGCGACATGGAGGGACGAGATGGTGCGCCGGGGCGCGTTCTGGTGCCGGATGAGCGGCTCGGGGTCGACCATCGCCGCGGCCTTCGAAACGGCAATCGCCCGCGATGCGGCGGCCGAGGCGGTTGCAGGACGGGTGCGGGTGGCGCGAGCCGCGACGATGTCGGAGGAGGAGTCGCTCGCCTGGATCACCGGATCGGGGCACGACACGCTCGAGGGTTGACTCGATCGCAGCGAGCGGGAAGAATTCAGTCGAGAATCCGTCTGTTCAGGTCAGACGAGTCGCGTGTTGGGGAGTCGCCAAGCGGTAAGGCAGCGGCCTTTGGAGCCGCCATTCGCAGGTTCGAATCCTGCCTCCCCAGCCAGTCTTCCCCACCCCGCCGACCTTCCGATTCACTCATTGCTTCTGCCGGCGAAGATTCAAACCCCGAAAACCATCCGCCTCACTGCGGTGTGATGCGCAGCACGTGCTGAGTAGTGTTGTGCGTAACGCTCACCATCGCCCAATACTCGCGTCAGGCGATCGTCGGCTTCAGGTGGACGTGGAAGTGGTCCGCACCGGCCAGAACCGGGAAGGCCCCGGTCATGTCCAGGATCGCCGCAACACTACATGTCACGACAGAAGATACGATCGGGTGTTACACCAACGGCCGATCAGGTCCGATTAGAACGACTCCGCTCGGCAGCCGGAGTCCATCTTCTCCCCGTGTCGACGGGCGGCCTCACCGAGGTAGAATGGCAGGGTGGAAAATGAATCTGGCCTGATGAGGCGCGTTCTCGACGAGCTCCTGGATACCCGCCGCTCGCTGGAAGCACGGCTGGATGACATTCAGGCAGGGGCCGCATCATTTCGGGACGAGACGCTTTCGAACTTCGATGGAACTTTTCACCGGCTCGAAATCCTCGAGGCAGAGTCACGCGCAATCTCCGCCGGGCTCTCGCGTGTCGAGCGGTCGCTGGAAAGCGATTCGATTCGAAAGGATGAGCTTCGTCGCGAGATCGCGGAACTTCGGGACCGCCTCGCCAGACTCGAGCGAAGGCTGGCCGAAATCGATCCGCAGCCCGGAGGCACTCAGTAAAGCTCGGCGCCCCGCTCTCGCAGCGCCGGTTCGAATAGCGCTTTTCCCAGCCAACTGCGTTGCGTCTCGCGCTCTGACATGCGGCTACGACATCCGGGCGTCGCCTTTCTGACTCTCGAGGAGTCCTGCGCGGTCCAGCTCGACGTCGAGCTGCGAATTGCTCGGAACCGAGAGCACTCGAATGTCGCCATTCTGCTCGATCAGTACGGTCGGCACGCGTCTTCGACCCTCGTTCCAATCCATCACCCGTTGAGCGGCGTGATCGTCCGCGTCGATGTCGATGAGCTCGTACTCGACGCCCACTGAATCCAGATGTTCGACCGTCCGCCGGACGTCCGGACACCAGCTGGTGCCGAAGACGATGATGTTCGCATCCATGCTTCCTCCTTGAATGACTGCAGATAACACTGCGAAAGGGCTGCCGGATCGATCGCACTCCGTTCGGGCCGGTGACGAACCCGCCGAATGATAAGCTCTCGGCGCAGCGTCGCTGCGAGAAGTCCGGTCGAGGAGCCGCCATGAACTCGTTCGAAGTCGAGATCCGTCCGAGCGGAATCGCCATCCTCACCTTCAACCTCCAGGGTTCGGCGGTCAACGTCCTCTCCCGTGCCGTCCTCGCGGAATTCCGCGGCGTTCTCCATGACGTCATTCCCGACCCGCACGTCCGCGGATGCGTACTCCGCAGCGGGAAAGCGGGAGCGTTCATCGCGGGAGCCGACCTGCGCGAGATCGCCGGAATCCGCCATGCCGCCGAGGCGTCGGCGTTCGTTCGCGACGGACACGAGCTCCTCGACATGATCGCAGCGAGTCCGAAGCCGTTCGTGGCTGCGATCGATGGTGCGGCTCTGGGAGGCGGTCTCGAGATCGCGCTCGCCTGCCATCGCCGCCTCGTGACCGATGATCCGCGCACCACACTCGCCCTCCCCGAAGTGATGGTGGGGCTCATTCCGGCAGGAGGAGGGACGCAGCGGCTGCCTCGCCTGGTCGGCCTTCCGGCCGCACTTTCGATGATGCTCACCGGACGGAAGGTGAGCGTCGCCGAAGCGCTTCGCAGCGGTCTCGTCGACGCAGTGGTCGAACGCGCCGATCTCCTGGAGCGCGCGGAGTCCGATGCGATCGCCCTTCATCGAGGCAACCTCCAGCCGCGGCGGCGGCCGAAGTCGCTCGGCGGATTCGTGGCGAATCTTCCCGCTGCGCGAACGGCCGTACTGAAGAACGCCCGTGAAACGGTGATGCGGAAGAGCGGGCGTCACTACCCGGCTCCCTTCGCGATACTCGACGCGGTGGAGAGCGGTCTCTCGAAAGGATTCGCGAAGGGACAGGAGAAGGAGATCGAACTGTTCGGACGGCTGGTCGTCACTCCCGAAGGTCGCAATCTGATCTGGATCTTCGAGGCGAGCCGTGAATTGAAGAAGGCGCCCGATGCCGACGAAGCACGTCCGGTGAAAAAGCTCGGGGTGATCGGCGCAGGGCTGATGGGTGAAGGGATCGTCTCCGTCTCTCTGCCGATCGTTCCCGTGATCGTGAAAGACGTCTCGGCGGCGGCAATCGATCGCGTCACGACGAACATCGAGAGAAGCCTCGGGCGGAGAACCGCCTCCGGCGCTCTCTCCGAGGATGACCGCAGGAAGCAGATCGAGCACCTCGCGGTCACGACCGAGATGCAATACCTTCGCGCGACGACGATCGTCATCGAGGCCGTTTTCGAAGACCTCGATCTGAAACGCTCCGTGCTCGCGGAAGTGGAAGAGGTGGTCTCGGAGAGAACGGTGTTCGCCTCCAACACGTCGGCCCTTCCGATTGCGAAGATCGCGGGACGGGCAAGGCATCCCGAGCGAGTGCTCGGCATGCACTACTTCTCTCCAGTTCCGAAGATGCCGCTGCTGGAGATCGTCGCCGCGCCCGCCACGGCTCCGTGGGCAATTGCGACGGCACGTGCGTTCGGCATCGCCCAGGGAAAATCGGTGATCGTGGTGAAGGACGGTCCGGGGTTCTACACCACGCGGATTCTCGCGCCTCTGCTCAATGAAGCGGTGCTGCTGCTCGAGGAAGGGGCGTCGATCGAAGCGATCGACCGTGCGATGCGCGGCTTCGGCTTTCCGGTCGGACCGATCGCTCTCATCGACGAAGTCGGCATCGGCGTCGGTGCGCACGTCTCCCGGAATCTCGGCCAGGCGTTCGCCGCACGTGGCCTCAGCGGATCGGATCTCCTCTCCCGAATGCACTCGGCAGGGTACGAAGGTCGGAAGAACGGTCGCGGTTTCTATCTCTATCCGCCGGACGGAAAGAAGCAGAAGAAAGAGTCGAATAGCGAGGTGTACTCGCTGCTGCAGGATCCGGAACGACGGCCGGTTTCGGCGGAGGAGATCGTCTCCCGCCTCTCGCTCGTCATGATCAACGAGGTGGCGCACTGTCTCGGCGAGGGAATCATCGAGTCGCCTCGTGACGGAGATCTCGGTGCAATCTTCGGCCTCGGGTTTCCGCCCTTCCTGGGCGGGCCTTTCCACCTCGTCGACGCCAGAGGTGCGGCGGAGATCGTCGCTTCGATGCGAGCGCTCGAAGAGCGCTGCGGTCTCCGGTTCCGTCCCGCGCCTCTTCTCGAGCAGTACGCTTCCGAGAGCCGCAAATTCTACCCGGAGGGACCAGAGGAATCATGAGACGGCTTCTGCTGATCAGCACTTCGACCACCTACGGTACCGGGTATCTCGATCACGCTGCGGAGGAGATCCGCGACTTTCTCGGATCGGTGAGATCCGTGCTGTTCGTTCCGTACGCGCTCCACGATCGTGATGCCTACGCGGAGAAGGCGCGCGAGCGGTTCGGTGCGATGGGTCTCACTCTCCATTCAATTCATCGGACAGAAGATCCGGTCGCGGCGGTCCGCGACGCCGAATCGGTGTTCATCGGAGGAGGGAACACGTTCCGGCTGCTCGACACCCTGTGCGCTCTCGATCTGATCGAACCGCTCCGGCGCAGAGTGCTCGACGGGATGCCGTACGTTGGAACGAGCGCCGGCAGCAATGTCGCGACTCTTTCGATCCGGACCACCAACGACATGCCGATCGTCTATCCTCCGACGTTCGACGCGCTCCGCCTGATTCCGTTCAACCTCAACCCACACTTCGTCGACGCCGATCCATCGTCGAAGCACATGGGGGAGACGCGGGAGACGAGGATCCGCGAGTTCCACGAAGAGAACGACGCACCGGTGGTCGGACTGCGCGAGGGGGCGTGGCTCCGGGTCGAGTGGCCGGAGATCACACTCGGCGGAACGTCGGGGGCGAAGCTGTTCGAGAAGGGTCGCGACGCGATCGAGCTCGCACCCGGCGCGTCGCTCGCGCATCTGCTGGAGTGAGCGCGGACAGAGTGATGTCAGCGGAGCGTCCGACCGGGAGCGCTGAGTTCAGGGCGAGGGGCGCCGCGGCTTCCGCCGCGGCCGGCACGGCGAGAGCCGTGCCGCTCCGTGGAGACGCCGCCTGTTGCGCGAGCTGGTACGTTGTCCCCACGACGAACGTCGCGATTGCACCTCTCGCCCTCACCGCGTCTTCGCCGCTGTCAGCGGCTCCGAGGGGCGCCGCGGCTTCACGCCGCGGCCGGCACGGCGAGAGCCGTGCCGCTTCGTGGAGACGCCGCCTGTTGCGCGAGCCGGTACGTTGTGTCCCCACGACGAACGTCGCAATTGCACCTCTCGCCCTCACCGCGTCTTCGCCGCTGTCAGCGGCTCCGAGGGGCGCCGCGGCTTCCGCCGCGGCCTGCACGGCGAGAGCCGTGCCGCTCCGTGGAGACGCCGCCTGTTGCGCGAGCTGGTACGTTGTCCCCACGACGAACGTCGCAATTGCACCTCTCGCCCTCATCGCGTCTTCGCCGCTGTCAGCGGCTCCGAGGGGCGCCGCGGCTTCCGCCGCGGCCGGCACGGCGAGAGCCGTGCCGCTTCGTGGAGACGCGAACTGTTGCGCGAGCTGCTCGTTGTGTCCCCACGACGAACGTCGCAATTGCACCTCTCGCCCTCATCGCATCCTTGCCGCCGCCCGCAGCACGTCGGCGAGGACTCCTCCGGCGGTCACTGCCGGGCCGGCGCCGGGCCCGGAGATCGTGAGCGGCACCTGGTCGTAACGATCCGAACGGATCAAGACGACGTTCTCCCGCGCTCCGGCGCGGGCGAGCGGATGGTCGAGAGGAATGGCGCCGGCTCCGACGGCCGCAGCTGCCGGGCTCCAGCTCGCCGCGTAGACCAGACGATTTCCGCCGCTCTTCGCAGCGTCGACGCGCTCGCGCCAGCGGCTGTCCTGACGCGAGAGGATGGAGACGAAACGTTCGATATCGCCGTCCCATCCGGCGCCACCGGAGACGAGCGGTTCGAGTGAGATCTCCTCACGCTCAAGGGAAATGCCCGCGCGCCGCGCGAGAATGACCAGCTTGCGCGCGACGTCTTCGCCGGAGAGGTCGATCCGCGGATCGGGTTCGGTGTAGCCGAGGCGGAATGCCTCCGCGACGGCATCGGAGAACGCCACCCCCTCGTGAAGCTGATCGAGCACGAACGATATGGTGCCGGATAGTACTGCCGAGATGCGCGAAACGCGGTCTCCGCTGTCGCGGATGGCCTCGACCGTGCCGAGGATCGGAAGTGCGGCGCCGACGGTGGTTTCGCTCTCCAGCGGAAGATCACCGAGACGAGCCAGCCTTCGGAGGTGCGACCATTCGGGGGCGGGGCGGCTCGGCGCGATCTTGTTCGCGGTGACGACGCCGATCCCGAGCTCGAGGAGCCGCGCGTACGTCGACGCGACTTCCTCGCTCGCCGTACAGTCGACGAAGACGAGCGACGCAGGCCGGAGTCGCTCCAGCCATTCGAGAATACCCGGCCAGCAGGTCGATTCTCCATTCAGAGACGGATTCAGATCGGAAAGATCGACTCCGTCGGGGTTGAAGTGTGTCACCCGGCGGTTCGCGACGGCTGTGACGCGCAGCTCGAGTCCGAGCTCGGTGCGGTGGTGATCTCTCGTCGCGGCGAGATGGTCTCGAAGCGATGTTCCCACCCGCCCGGTAAATCCGGCGAGAAAGAGGTCGACGCGCCGGAGAGGCGGGATGGGACGGAGCGAGTGTGCGGTGTTCTGCAGTGCGGAGCTCATGCGGATTTCCTCCTCGAGGATCGCCCGGCGTCCGCGTGCGTGGCCCCGAGCCTCGTGCGGAACCCGAGGACGATCCTGTTCAGCGGTTCGGTGTCGATGAGAAAGCCGTCGTGTCCGTGAAGAGAATCGAGCACGGCCAGTTCGGCGTGCGGCAGAAGCCGCGCGAGCTCTTCCTGCTCGTGCGGCAGATAGAGAACGTCACTTGGAATCGTGACCACCAGTGCCGGCGTTCCGATCGCGCGGAGTGCGCTCTCCCAGCTGCCGCGGCCGCGTGAGAGGTCGTGCGAATCCATCGCCCGGGTGAGAGTGACGTACGAGCCCGCATCGAAGCGCGCGACGAGCTTCTCTCCGTGGTGACGCAGATATCTCTCCACTTCGAACGCGTCGTCCTGGAATCGTCTGCGTGCGAAGCGCTCCTCGAAACTGAGCGGACTACGGTACGTCGGCATGGCGATCATCCGCGCGATCGCGAGGCCGCGCCGCGGAGGATCCGCCGGATCGAAGTCACCATCGTTCCACTTCGGATCGGCGAAGATCGCGTTGCGCTGTGCGTCGCTCAGGCCGATGCACCACGCCGAATGCCGGCCGGAGGTCGCGATCGGAACGATTGCGTCGACCAGCTCCGGGAACGTCGCCGCCCATTCGAGCACCTGCATCCCGCCGAGCGATCCGCCGATGACGAGCCGGATCCGGCGCACGCCGAGGTGCCGGATCAGCTCGCGCTGTGCGACGACCATGTCGCGGACGGTGATGGAGGGGAAGCGGCTCCCCACCCGCTTCCCGTCGGGAGAGATGGATGCGGGGCCCGACGAGCCGGAGCATCCACCGAGAATGTTCGAGCAGATCACGAAGTCGTGCGCGGGGTCGAGCGCGCCCGGCGCACCGTCCCGGGAAAAGAGACCGCTCCACCACTGGTCCGCGTGGGGCGTCCCGGTGAGGGCGTGGCAGACGAGGACGGCGTTGCCGCCGTCCTCGTCGAGAGTGCCCCAGGTGCGGTACGCGATCCGGACTCCGTCGAGCAGCTCGCCCGATTCGAGGAGAAGCGATCGCGGGAGGTCGTAGCACTTCGTCCCCGGGGCGCTCATGCGACTGCCTTCGCCCGGGCGCCTTCGAACGCGCGGGTGAAGTCCTCCCTGATGTCGTCGATGTGCTCGATCCCGACCGACACCCGGATCAGATCGGGGGTCACACCTGCAGATTGCTGCTCTGCTTCGCTGAGCTGCTGATGAGTGGTCGATGCGGGGTGGATGACCAGGGTCTTGGCGTCGCCCACATTCGCCAGATGACTCGCCAGTTCGACGCTGTCGATGAAGCGCCGCCCCGCATCTTCGCCGCCGCGGATGCCGAACGCGAGAACGCCGCCGTATCCGTGGCGAAGGTACTTTGTCGCCAGCTGATGGTAGGGATGATCCTCGAGGCCGGGGTAACTGACCCACGCGACGTCCGGCTGCTCGCGCAGCCAGAGCGCGAGCTCGAGCGCGTTGTCCACGTGACGCTGCACGCGGAGAGAGAGCGTCTCCACCCCCTGCAGAAGGAGGAATGAGTTGAAGGGACTGAGCGCGGGGCCGAAGTCGCGGAGCCCTTCCACCCGCGCGCGGATGATGAACGCGATGTTTCCGAAGGGACTGGTGGGGCCGAACGTCTGATGGAAGTTCAGGCCGTGGTATCCGGGCGAAGGCTCGGTGAATGTCGGAAAGCGGCCATTGGCCCAGTCGAAGCGTCCGGAGTCGACGATCACTCCGCCGATCGACGTCCCGTGCCCCCCGATCCATTTCGTGGCCGACGCCACCACGATGTCCGCGCCGTGATCGATCGGTCGGGCGAGGTAGCCGGCCGCGCCGAACGTGTTGTCCACCACGAGAGGGACTCCGGCCTGATGGGCGACGCGCGCGAGAGCTTCGAAATCGGGGATGTTGAAGCGGGGATTGCCGATCGTCTCGACGTAAAGAGCTCGAGTGCGCTGGTCGATGGCGCGGCGAAAGTCTTCCGGATCGTCGCCATCGATCAGACGGACGTCGATCCCGAACCGCCTGAACGCGACTTTGAACTGGTTGTGAGTGCCGCCGTAGAGGAAGCTGGTCGAGACGATGTTGTCGCCGCTGCCGGCGAGCGTGGTGAGGGCGAGGAACTGCGCCGCCTGACCGCTCGCGGTGGCGAGTGCGGCGACGCCGCCCTCCAGTGCTGCGATGCGCTGCTCGAATACGTCGGTGGTCGGGTTCATGATCCGGGTGTAGATGTTGCCGAACTCCTCGAGCGCGAAGAGGCGGGCGCCGTGCCCGCTGTCGTCGAAGGTGTACGAGGTGGTCTGGTAGATCGGAACGGCGCGCGCGTTCGTACCGGGGGCGGGCGCCTGTCCTGCGTGGACCTGAAGCGTTTCGTAACGGTAGTCTCGATCGGTCATGGCTCTTCTCCTGGTTGTCGTTGTTCGTTGCCGTCCGTCTCGCTTTCGATGTGACCCTGGGTGAACGAAAAACCCCTCGACCGGCGCCGCCGGTGCGAGGGGTCGTTCAATCGAGCTCGAAAGGAAACGTGACGACTTGTTGGGGAAGAGCTTCAGGAGACCGACTCACCGCATCCGGCTTGGCGCGGCGGGTGAGTCGGGACGTGTCCGGCTACACCCGCTCGCTGGAGCAGGCTCGCATACACATGGGACACATCGAGAAGCTGGCGAACGTCGGTTTCATGTTGGCGGGGGAGTATGGGGGAGGAGGGGGAGGGATGTCAAGGGGGAGCGGCGAGAGGCGAGAGGCGAGAGGCGAGCCGACAGGTCCGACAGGTCCGACAGGTCCGACAGGTCCGACACCGTCCGACACCTGAGCCTGAGGCTCTTCGAAGAGCATTCTCGCCGCTCGCCTCCTCACTCATGTCCGGTGAGTCGCCTGAACTTGCCGCTCGCGGGGTCGAGCGCGAGGAGCCTCAGATTCCGGTCCATGAAGATCCGGCTCGCTGAGCTTCCCGGCTGCGGGACCTCGGAAGGGAGAAACCACGGCCGCGCGGGAATCAGGTTCGCGGCGAGCCTCCGCCGCTCACCCGTCACCGTGTTCACTTCGTACAGCGTACTGGTGGCGTCGCTCCTGCTTCCCCATCCGGATCCGTTCGTGGTCGCGATGGGGATGACGCCCGGACTGATCTCAATCCCGACCGCGATCCAATCCGATGCGGGGAGGGATGGCAGCCGATTGCCGGTGCCGTCACCCGATACCACATCGATGTCCCACCCTTTGCCGCTTTTCTCGAAGTGAAGCCATGACCCCCCGGAAAGAAGACGAACGAGAGATCCGTCCCGTCGAGGCCAACTCGCGAGGATTGAGCCGTTGCGCTCTCGGATCTCCCACCGAGCCGAACCAAGGTCGGGCTCCGCCAGAAGGAGGACGCGTCCGTCCTTCGCGATCTGCCTCGGGCGTCCGGTGAACGAGTCCTGGAGTGCGAGGGTGCGATGCACGAGGTCGGCGTCGAAGACGTTCCAGTGGTCGTCGCGATCACCCTGGTAGACGCGGACTGTCGACGGATTCAGAAACGACAGGAAGAATCGACTCGGCCCTGGATCGTCCAGACGGATCACCGCCACCGTCTTCTCTCGAGACGGGTCGAAGACCTGAAGAGTCTTCGCCGCCTCAATCCAGGCGACGGCCTTCCCGTCGGAGCGGATAATCTGCGCATTGAGGTCATTCTCCGGGACGGTGATCGTCGTCGCCGAGCGCTCTCCGCTGGAAAGGTCGATCATTTCGAGCCGGAGGGCGTGACTACCGGGGGATTCGGCCCTCCAGTAGGCCGCGGTTGAACCATCTGCCGAGATGGAGATCCGGCCCGCAGCGCTCAGCCGTAGCGCTCTGCCGGAATCGACGTCGACGAGAAACTCAGGGTGATAGTCGAATCGGCCGCTGCTGTAACCCTCGACACCGATCCACGGCCCCCCCGAGACGTTAGGGAGAACCGAGCTCCAGACCAGGTCCGATGGGACGACCGTTTTGATCCAGCTCACCCAGGCGAATGAGACACCCGCCCATATCGCGAGGAGAATCGCGATCGTCACTGAGGCCGCGAGATGGTTCCTTCGCAGATCGGTCCGTCCGCGGCGGAGCCCTTCCAGGACGCCGGTGAAAAGCACTACCACCAGGGCGACGATCGTGGCCACGACGAGCCAGGCGGTCGCACCATACGCACGATTGAGCAGAAGCGGCCGGGCACTCAGCCAGACCGCGGTGGCGAACGTCACGACGACCGCAAGGTCGAGAAGCACGACGGCCGAGCGCGAGCGGAACGCGAGTCCCGTGTACTGCGCGAGTGCCACGAGGACGATCAGATCCGCAGCGCAGCCGAAGAGCGAAGACGCGAAGATCAGCATCGGAAGGACAGCTGATCCGTGGATTGCATCCGACAGGAGCGTCGAGTAATGTGCCGTGCTTCCGACCATATCCAGCAGACCCCTGCCGAAGATCGTCGGGATGATCGGGATGATCAGACCGACCGCGAATGTGATGACGAGCGTCGCGAGCGCTTTTCCTGCGAATATCGAGAACGCCGACGCCGGACGCGCGAAGTAGAAGCTCATCCGCCGCTCCGAGAGATCACGCGCGATCGCCCCGGCACCGAGGACCACCGCGGTTCCGGCGGCGAAGAGGGCGCTGACCGCGAGGCCGGCGACGGTCATGACGTCCAGCGGCCTGTACCCGTGCGTCCCAGGGAGCAGCGGCGTGAGTACGACCATCAGAGCGCAGAGCGACGCGCCGAGGAAAAGCAGCTTCCGATCTACGATCTCACGCCGGGCGATGACCAGAATCTCGCGCATGTGGAATCCTCCTCGGACCTAGAGTCCGGATGCTTCGGCACGCTCGTCCAACTCGGTTACGTGCGTCATCGGCGACGGTGCAAAAAGTGGTTCGCGATAGACGGCTATGAAAATCTCTTCGAGCGAGAGAGGGGAGACGTCGATCTCGGACGCTCCGGTGCTCGCGCGGATCTGATCCGGTGCGCGTTCGTCCCAGTTGTCGACGACCGCTTCGACACCGGCTCCCCACCGTCTCTGCGCGACCATGTGCAGAGGCGCGAGCCCGGCGGAGTCGAATGACCCGGCGGGGAGACGAATTCGGCGGAAGCGCGCCTTGAGACTCTCGATCTCCTCGTCCACCAGGAGGCGTCCGTCGAGAAGGATCCCGACCCGGTCGGCGATCGCTTCGATTCCGGCAAGATCGTGAGTGGTGACGAAGACGGTCGTCCCCCGGTCGGCGAGCTCGGAGATCAGCTCCTCGAAGAGCTCTTTTCTCGCCACCACATCGAGTCCGAGTGTCGGATCGTCGAGGATGAGAAGCTCCGGCTCATGCGCGAGCGCGGTGGCGAGAAGGACCTGCCGTTTCTGCCCTTTCGAGAGTCTCCCGAACGGAGTCTTCAGAGGGACCTTCAATCGCTCGAGGCGGGCGAGTGTCGTCTTCTGGTCCCACTTCGAATGGAGCGCGGAACAGAAATCGAGAATCTGCAGCGCCGTCATCTCCGGAGGCGCGTCAGGATCTTCCGGCACCACGCCGATGCGATCCATGAGCCGGCTCCTGCGGTGCCAGACATCCTCACCCCAGAGGCGTGCCTCTCCGGCATCGGGCTTCTGAAATCCGAGAAGGGAGCGGACGATGCTGCTCTTTCCCGCGCCGTTCCGGCCGAGGAGTGCGTAGACCGTACCCCGATCCGCGCGGAGAGAGACGTGGTCCACCGCGACCGTTCTCCCGTAGCGGACGTGAAGATCCCGAAGCTCGATCACCGCTTGGCTCTCCATCTTTGCAGCGTCGTCCATCACGATTTCCTTCCGTCGTGTTTCATGACCCGTTCGATCTCGCTTTCGATGATCCGTTTCGCTTCGTCCGCCGTCGCGCCGATCGTCGCCGCGAGGCTGGCGTACCGCGTCGCGGCCGCGCGAAGCTCTTCTTTTCTGCGGGTGCGGTCGAGCCCCGGGAGCTCTCCATTCACGAACGTTCCCTCTCCCCGCCGGACGGTGAGGAGACCCTCGTCGCAGAGGTGCTGGTAAGCCTTGGTCACCGTGGCCGGGTTGACCCGCAGGTCGCGCGAGAGCTCGCGCACGCTGGGAACTGCGGTTCCCGCGGGAAGGTGGCCGAGAGCCACGAGTCGCCGCACCTCCTGTTCGATCTGTTTCCAGATCGGGACGGCGTCTGAGGGGTTGATGTCGAGCATTTCGGCTCCTGATTCGGCTTGTCGCTGTGCTGCTGTTCTGCTGTGCTACTGTAGCGACACAGTAAGGCCCGCCCGTTTCCGTGTCAAGATTTTTCTCGAGTGCGCGGGCGAAGATGGAGGAAGAGCTGCCAGCGGGTCCCAGCGGCCGGGCGACGCCTCAGCGGCCGATGATGCCGCTCCACAATGAAGAGAGGGAGTCGTCGATGAATGCGAGGAGTCTCTCGCGGAGACCCGCCGGGGCTTCCGGAACGGCAGCAGCGGGAACGCGCTGACCGGTCGTCCGATGCAGATCCGTGCCGACGGCTTTTTCGACCACCACGCCGCACGTCGCACAGCTCTCGGCGCGCGGCTGCACCGTCCCGCACTTCGGACAGGTCATCGACGCCCGGCCGCGCGCGGCGTGGATCTGCTGGAGCTCACCGTCGTCGAGCCAGACGCCGCGGCAGTGTCTGCACGCGTCGATCACGGTCATCGTTCCGGGATACGTGAACACCACCAGGGGCGTGCTGCAGCGCGGACAGAGTGCCTCCACCGCCGGCGCGGTCTCCGGGAACGGCAGCGGAACGACTGCGCGCGCGCCGATCACCTCCGCGATCTCCCCCCGGTCGAACCAGACTCCTGCGCACTGAGGACAGCGGTCGACCTCGGTCGTGCTCGACGCGACCTTCTTCCGCTCCAGGGCGACTTTGCATCGTGGACAGAGCATCGTCACCAGCTCCCCGTCGCGCCGCCGCCTCCGGAGAAGCCGCCGCCGAATCCGCCGAAGCCACCGGACGACCAGCCGCTCGACCGCCCGTATCTCGACCGCGCGCGCATGACCATCACCAGAACGTAGAGGAGGAAGAGGAGGAGTGCGAGCGCAAGCCCGATGAACACCCAGCCCCATCCGCGTTTTCCGCTCCTCAAGAGACTGAACCCGATCAGCGCGAGCGCGACGATCGCCAGCGGAATCACCACGACTTTCCACCGGAAGCCGATGTGCACGGGAGTGAATGTGTTCACGATCGCGCGCACACCGTCGGTGATGCCGCCGGCGTAATCCCCTTTGCGGAAACGCGGAACGATGACCCGCTCCATGATCCGGTCGGCTTCGGCGTCGCGCGCGTGGCCGTATCCTGCACCGAGCTCGATGCGTGCGTTCCGGTCGCCGGTCGAGACGACGAGGAGGATTCCGTCGTTGGTCGGGAAGTTGCCGATTCCCCACCGGTTGAACAATCCTCTCGCGAACGCTTCGATCGACGCGTCGTTCGTGCCGGGATACGCGTTCATCGAAGGAATGGTCACCACGATGATCTCGACCCCGCTCTCCTTCTCGACCCGGATCAGCCACTGCTCGATCTTCTCCTCCTGCGCGTCGGAGAGAACGTCCGCGTGGTCGGTGACGTAACCCGGTCCAGGCTCCGGCCACGGGGCGTAGCTCTTCTCCGTCTTCGCTGCCGAAAGGTGAGCGAAGAGAAGCATCGAGATCGCGGTGCCGAGCGCGATTCGGAGAAGACTACGGTTCGAAGATGAGTGCATTCGAGATCTCGTCGTCGTTTTCTCCCGAGGGGGGAAAGAGATCCTGGAGGGCCGTTCCGATCTGGTGGATTCCGGTGGTGAGGGCTTCGGCGATCCGTTTCTCGCGAAGCTCGTCGAGCATTGCGTCGCGTACGTCATTCCAGAAACCGGCTTCCACCTTCTCGTCGATCGCTCGATCGCCGTAGATCAGGAGCTCACGATTGCGTACGTCGACCAGGAGGAGAACGGTGTTTCGATCACGGCTCCGGTCGAGACGGTGCTTCCGGAAGACCTTGCGTGCCTTGTTCCGGATTCCCATCCAGCTCGAACCGGTGAGGGCGACGCGGATCTGCGCGGTGGTGAGACTCTCGGCAGCGCCGATCTTCGCTTCGACCCGCACGATCTCGTCCTTCGACAGAATGCTCTCGAGCCGCATGGATCGATTCACTATACCGAACCGGGCCATGACGCACCAACCGGACGCGGATCGAGCACGTTCGATCCGTTTGCCAACCGACGGCGACCGGGAGCGTATAAGAGATCAGAATGGACGGGAGCGACCAGGAAATCATCAGAAGAATCCGCGAGGGCGACGCCGACCGGTACCGGCTGCTGGTCGACCGCTACGCGCGCACGGTTTTCCGACTCGCATTTCGCATGACCGGGAACGGGTCCGACGCGGAGGACATCGTCCAGGAGACGTTCCTCCGGGCGTACCGGAACCTCGATCAGTTCCGTGACGAGGCGAGCTTCGGCAGCTGGATCTACCGGATCGCCGCGAACTGCGCGCTCGATCTGATCCGCGTTCGCCGGCGCGAAGGAGTGGCCGTCGAGCCGGACGAGTCGCACCATCTCGCGGCCGCTCCGGCTCAGGAAAACGACCTGCACGGCACCGAGATCCAGATGCACCTCCGTTCCGCGATGGATCTTCTTTCGGCCACCGAGCGCACTGCATTCGTGCTCCGGCATTTCGAAGGGATGTCGATCGACGAGATCTCGAACGCTCTGGGTACACGCACCAGCGCGACCAAGCACACCATCTTTCGGGCGGTGCGCAAGATGCGCAGCGCTCTCGAACCGATGATCGGGGCCAGACCATGAACCATCTCACCGAAGAACAGCTCGTGCTGCACCACTACGGCGAATCGACCGCACGCGAGCGAAGCGACGCCGAGACGCATCTGTTCGAGTGCCGGGAGTGCGGGAGTGCACTGACGAACCTGGAGAGCTTCTTCCGCGATCTCGGCGCGCCCGTTCCCGAGCCGGCTCCCGATTTTGAAGAGCGGCTCTGGGAAAGACTCCGATGGAGACTTCGCCGGGACGAGCGACCCGGCGGTTCGGGATGGAGATGGCTCGCGGTGGCCGCGGTCTTCGCCCTCGCGGTCTCACTGGGCGTGCTGGTGATGACGCGAAACGGCGAGGTGCGCAATGGTTCGCCAACCGCGAACGCCGTCCCGGCTCCGGTGTCGCCTCAGGCGCGGGAACGGGTCTTCGTCGCGGTGGTCGCCGATCACATCGATCATTCGGAGATCACCCTGATGGAGATGGTGAACGGAAACAGCGGCGAGAGCGTGCAGGCGGCACAGACGCAGGCTCGCGATCTCATCGCCGCAAACAGGATCTATCGACAGGCCGCCGCATCGTCCGGAGATGCGACGGTCGCCGACGTCCTCGACCAACTCGAGCCGATCCTCCTCGAGATTGCTCACGGGCCGGCCAATCCCGATCCGGCGCAGCTGACGTCGCTGCGTCGCCGGATGGAAGAGAAGGGGATCCTCTTCAAGCTCCGCGTGGTCGGAAAAGAGATGCGGGAGCGTGAGAAAGCGGCAGTCCACACCAATCAGAAATCGCTGTGAAGGACGACGAGATGAAAACGAAAACGATGATGTTCGCAATGATGCTTGTCGCGGGACTCGCGCTGCAGGCCAGAGGTGAAGCGGCTCCGGGGACAGTGGTCACGGTGACCGGAGACCGCGCCGCGGCGGCGCGCGAAGCAGACGACCGGGCGCAGGAAGCGCGCGAACGTGCCGGCGATCTGTACGACGACGGAATGGACGCGATCAACGACCGGGAGTGGACGCAGGCGATCGAGGCCTTCCGTCAGCTCGCGACGCTGAAGACTGCGAAGACGGATGCCGCGCTCTACTGGCTCGCATACGCATACGACCGCTCGGGAAATCGAGGGGACGCGCTCGCCACACTCACGGCGCTCCAGAAGAGCTTCCCGAAGAGCCGCTGGATGAATGACGCGAAAGCGCTGGAAGTCGAGGTTCGGCAGTCGTCGGGACAGAGTGTCTCGCCGGATCAGGTCGACGGCAACGAAGAGCTCAAGCTTTACGCGATCAACAGCCTCATGGCCAGCGACCCGGATCGTGCAATCCCCATGTTGAAAAAGGTCCTGAACGGCTCCACGTCGCCGCGGATCAAAGAGCGGGCGCTCTTCGTCCTCAGCCAGAGCCACTCTCCCGAAGCGCGGCAGATCGTCGTGAAGGCCGCCACGGGTGATGCGAATCCCGAGCTGCAACGGGCTGCAATCAAATACCTCGGGCTCTTCGGAGGAGCGGAAAGCCGCGCCGATCTCGCGAAGATCTACGACTCGGCGAACGATCCGGACGTTCGGGAGGAGATCCTCAAGGGCTTCATGATCGCGGGCGACAAGGCGCGTCTCCTCCAGGCCGCGAAGCAGGAGAAGTCGCCCGAGCTCCGTCGTGAAGCGGTGAAACTCCTCGGCGTGATGAAGGCGACTCCGGAGCTCGAGCAGCTGTACGCGTCGGAAACGTCCGCCGCGGTGAAGGCGAGTGTCGTCGAGGCGATGTTCATCAGTGGCGACGCGAAACGGATGGAGGAGCTCGCGACGCGCGAGACGAACCGGGAGGTGCGGCTCGAGGCGATCAAGTACCTCGGTCTGATGGGCAACCGGACCGCCGGCGCGCTGCTGAGCATCTATCGGAGTGATTCGAATGCGGCGGTCAGGAAAGCGGTGATCAAAGCCCTCTTTCTACAGCAGAACTCGAAAGCGCTGATCGAGATCGCGAGATCGGAGAAGAATCCCGAGCTCAGAAAAGTGGCGGTGCAGAAGCTTTCCCTCATGCGGTCCCAGGATGCCGTCGATTATCTGATGAGCGTTCTGAACGACTGACCCCGCACGGCTGCCGCCGGCTCATACACCGGCGGCAGCCTTCTCTCGCGTCGCCGGACCCTTCCAGCCTCGAACACCTTTACGTCGACCGAAAGGAGATCACGTCATGCGATTCGTCCGTCTGTGCTCCCTCGCCGTGCTCGCTCTCCTGATGACCCTTCCTCTCCGGGCACAACTCACCAACGCACGCATCACGCACCACCCTGAAAACGATCTCGGGAACGAGCTGGGCGCGAGGAGCGCGACTCCGCACTGGGTCGGATACGAAGTGCCTGCCGTTGCGGCTGCGGGACGGATCTGCTGCTGTGACCGGACGACCACGTCGGGTGAGCAGGGGTGCGACGGCTGTTCTCTCCGCCGGGAGGGGGGAATGGACGTCTGGCACGAGGAGCATGCGGCCGGCAGCGCGAGCGGTACCGTCGATCTCCTGTTTCACCTCGGGTCGGACGGCGTGGACGACCTGCGAGTCTTCTCGTCCGACTGCCCGGTCGACGGAGGTGGAGAAGAAGTCCACTGGCTCGAATCGGTCGATCCGGGAGTGAGTGCGCGCACCCTCGAGCGTCTCGCGGGTGACGCGGAAAAGACCGAGCTCGCGAAACGGGCGGTGATGGCGATCTCCATCCATCGCACGCCGGTCGCAGACGAGGTCCTCGCGTCTCTTCTTCCTCTAGACAGTGGCGCGAGAAAGAGCGTCGCATTCTGGCTGGGGAGGAACCGGGGGGAGAAGGGCCTGCAGATTCTGACCGACAGAATCCGCGGAGACGCGAGTGCTGCGGAGAGGGGAGAGATCGTGGTCGGCTTCGCACTCAGCGACACTCCGGGCGCGGTCGAGCGACTCCTCGACGTGGCGAAGAACGACGCCTCACCCCACGTGCGGTCGAAGGCGTATTTCTGGCTCGCGCAGAAAGCGGGAAAGAAGGTCGCCGGAGCGATCAGCGACGCGATCGAGAACGATCCGGATACCGGCGTGAAGAAGCAGGCCGTCTTCGCCCTCGGTCAGCTTCCTCCGGAGGAAGGAGTGCCGCGGTTGATCGAGGTCGCACGGAACAATCGCAACCCGGCGGTGCGCAAGCGTGCGATGTTCTGGCTGGGACAGTCGAATGATCCGCGTGCGCTCGCATTCATCGAAGAAGTGCTGGAGCGGTAGGCCTCTTGAACGTGAGCCGGCGGCGAGATCCCGCCCGTCGCTGCAGATGAGCCACCGTGTCAGCCGGAGGATGAACGCCGGCTGACACAGCGGTGTTCTGTCAGAACTCCAGCTCCAACGCAATCCGCACGAAATCGGCTCCGCCATGATGGATCGCCTTCGAGTACCCGAACCGGAGATTCGCATCGTGCGGGAGCGTCATCGCGATCTGTGGCACGACGGATGTTTCTCGGAGCTGGCGGTCGTACTGCAGTTCGGCGCCGATGCGAAAGAGCTCGGAAGGATCGTACCGAAGGCCGAATGCCGGTCGGAACGATGAACCTCCTCCGGTCGTCGGGATTTCTTCCGAAAGGTTCAGGGTCGCGTTGGCTCTTCCGGTGAGGAAATCCTTCGAGAGGATCAGGCGCGGCTCGAGCGCCGTCTCGCGATCTCCTTCCGGAGTCCGCTCCGAGTTCACCTCGCCCGAGAGTGCGATGTCGACCGGGCGGTCCCCTTCGTTTCCGAAGCGGTACCGCACTTCGGCGCGCGCCGCATCGAACCCGTTTCCGCTCGAATCACCGAGGGTGATCCGGCCGTCGACCATCAGATGGTCGCTCACGCCATATTCGAGGGCCAGATTGTGGCGGAGAAAGTGGTCCCCGTCGGATGTCCTCACGCTGTCGAACCAGTACTCGGGTTCGAGCTCCCCGCGCTGGAGCGTGAGAAACACCAGCGTCTCATCGATGTAGTCGTCTTTGTGAGCCGAGGCGACGGAGGGTATGAAAAGGAGAGCGAGAGTCGTCGCGAGAGAGAGGATGGCGGTTGGATTTCTCGTCACTGCACGCACTTGAATCGAGAATAGCGCAATGCAGGAAGGCCGCAGGTTACATCCGGGCAAGGCGAGCTTCACGCGCCGGCTACGGGCTCATCCGGATTCGGGTACGGCCGGGTTATCCTGTCTTGCGGTGGAGAGCGCTGGAGAGAAGGGAAGGGGATGAGTGAACGGCAGCGGAAGACCGCGATCATCATCGGAGCCGGCCCGGCTGGTCTGACCGCGGCACTGGAGCTCCTCCGCCGAAGCGACATCCGCCCGGTGGTGCTCGAGCAGAGCACGTACATGGGGGGAATCTCCCGGACCGTCGAGCACCACGGCAACCGCATCGACATCGGGGGGCATCGCTTCTTCTCCAAGTCGGACCGGGTCATGGAGTGGTGGATGGACATCCTTCCTCTCCAGCGGCTCGACGGACGGCGGACCACGATCACGTACCACCGCGGCTCCCGCGATCTGACCACGGAGGAAGAGGGCCCGGATCCGGAAACCGAGGATCGGGTGATGCTGCTCCGTTCGCGCCGCTCGAGGATCTACTTCAACCGGACGTTCTTCGACTATCCCATCACACTTTCGTTCGACACACTGAGGAAGCTCGGACCGTGGAGGACGATCCGGATCGGTCTGTCGTATCTCAGGTCGACGCTGATGCCGATCCGCGAAGAGAAGACTCTCGAGCAGTTCTTCATCAACCGTTTCGGACGCGAGCTCTACGAGACGTTCTTCAAGTCCTACACCGAAAAGGTGTGGGGCGTGAGCTGCGATCAGATCAGCGCCGAGTGGGGAGCGCAGAGAGTGAAGGGCCTCTCGATCCGGAAGGTCATCCTTCACTACCTGAAGAAACTCGTCCCGCGCCGCGCGGACGTCCGGCAGAAGGACGTCGAGACTTCGCTGATCGAACAGTTTCTTTACCCGAAGCTCGGTCCGGGGCAGATGTGGGACGAAGTGGCCCGGAAGATCACCGCAGCGGGGGGAGAGATCCTGACCCGATGGGAGGTGGTCGGCATTCTCACCGACGGAGCGAATCGCGTCCGCGGCGTCCGGGCGCGGAATCGCGAGACGGGTGAGGAGAGAGAGCTCTCCGGCGACTACGTCTTTTCGTCCATGCCGGTCCGGAAGCTGATCGCGGCGATGGATCTCGACATCCCTGAAGAAGTTCGGTCGGTCGCGGAAGGGCTGATGTACCGGGACTTCGTCGCGGTGGGGCTGCTGGTGAAACGCCTTCGCGTCTCCGAGCCCGACGGAAGTCTGATCCGCGACAACTGGATCTACATCCAGGAGCCGGACGTGCTGCTCGGACGGCTCCAGATCTTCAACAACTGGAGCCCGTACATGGTCGCCGATCCGGAGAGCGTCTGGATCGGCCTCGAGTACTTCTGCAATCAGGGAGACGCGCTCTGGAATCTGGACGACGATAAGATGGCCGCCCTCGGCGTCGAGGAGCTGACGCGCATCAGGATCGTCGATCCGTCCGACGTTCTCGACAGCGTGGTTCTCCGGATGCCGAAGACGTATCCCGCGTACTTCGGCACGTATCCGAGATTCGACGTGATCCGGAGCTTCACCGACCGGTTCGAGAATCTCTTCCTGGTCGGTCGCAACGGGATGCACCGCTACAACAACCAGGATCACTCCATGCTGACTGCGATGGTCGCAGTGGACAACATCGTCGAGGGTCGGACCGACAAGTCGAACCTCTGGGAGATCAACACCGAAGAGGAGTATCACGAAGAAAAGAGCTCGTGAGCTCCCGCCTGCGTTCCACGCCGGCCATTCTCACTCCGGCGACCGTTCGACGTCGCGCGATCGGAATTCACATCGCTGCGGAGTGGTTGCACCGAACGTCAGCACTTCAGACGTCGAGCTCATGCCGTCTGACACGCCTGAACAAAATTACCAACACAGTCGGCGACGGGAGCAGGTCCTGTCTCGTCCGATTCTGTCCTATGGAGGTGAAGATGCCGAGACCCCAGGTATCCGTCGTGAAGCGCCAGCGCGAGCAGTCGAAACGAGAACGCCGGGAGCGAAAAGCGGAACGGCGCGCTCAGAGGAAGAGCGAGAAGACGACGGACGATGGAACGGCATCCTTCATCGAAGGGACGGCTGAAGCGGACACTGAATCGGAGATGGAAGGCGCGGACGATTCGGAGAACCGGGAGAACTTGGAGACGGATCCGAACGCTTCCGTCTGACAGAGCAGCGGACGTCGCGCTCCCGGTAATCAGGATGTCGTCATCCGGACCCCGAAAAGGGAGGACCGTTTTCATGGCCCTCGTGAACGTGCGAGACGACAGTTCGAGAGCGGAGTCGGGCCGCCCCGCGAGCGGCGAATTCGCCGCATATGCCCAGCCGGACATCGATCGGGTCGAAGGCCACGATGCGGTCTCCGTGCTCACCAGGCTCCGCGATGAAACTGTCGCTCTCTTCGAACGGTTCAGCGAAGAAGAGAGCAATCTCACCTACGCTCCGGGGAAGTGGTCCCTCAAACAGATCCTCGGCCATCTCTCGGACGACGAGCGGATTTTTGCTTATCGCGCTCTCTGCATCGCGCGGGGTGACTCGTCCCCTCTTCCCGGATTCGACGAGAACGCCTATATGGAAGCATCCGGTTTCGAACGTCGCATCCTGGGCGACGTGATCGGTGAATACCGGTCGGTGAGGGACGCGTCGATCACGCTGTTCCGCGGACTCGATCCCGAAGGGTGGCTGCGGCGAGGGATGGTGAACGGCTACCAGGCGACTCCCCGGGGGCTCGCGTTCCACATCGCGGGGCATGAGCTGCACCACCGCCGGGTCGTGGTCGAGCGCTATCTTCCGCTGCGGTGACCGCCGCGTCAGTCGAGAGCGGAGCCGCTCGTGCTTCGCGGCGGTGCGGGGAGCCACCGCCTCACCGATGCGCGATACCGCTGATAGCTCTCGCCGAACCGGCGCTGCAGATCCGGCTCTTCGACCAGCACCACCATCACGTGCGTGACGGCGAGGAGAACGAACGCCAGCGCGACGATCGCGGGCGAGAGGACGAAAAGTCCCGCGCCGAGGATCAGCACGAATCCTCCGACGTACATCGGGTTGCGGACGAGACGGTACGGTCCGACCGCGACGAACTCTCGAGGCGGATCGAACGGCGCAGGCGTGCCGTGTCCGTAGGCGATGAAGGCGTAGATACATCCGACGCCGATGGCGAGTCCGCAGAGTGCCAGGACTCCACCGATGGGTCTCACCCACGACGGGAGACGCAGGACGAGGTAAGGATCGAGGCTCCGCAGGCGGATCGCGATCCAGACCCAGAGGGAGACGAAAAGGGACGCGTAGACGACGGCGCGGACGGCGACGAACGCACGTTTCATGGTTCCATCCTGGTGAAGATGGAGGCATCGTACCACCACCGGTGGTGCGACCGTCCCGGCCGCACGGACTTTTTCCCTCTTGCGGCAGGCACCGTGACGATCCGCTCCGAACGCGATCTGCGCGGCGGATTACAAATCCGCACTCCTTTCGGCTCGCTGCGCTCGCCGCGCCGAGGCCACCCGGAACGTGCACGAGTCCGCCTCGCGTGCATGCGGACCGTGGATCGTGATAAACAAAGGCGCCCGGCCCGGCCGGAGGGTCACTCGTTGAGATCGGCACGGGTTTCGAACGGGATCTCCGCGAGCTCTTCGGACCGCGATCGAACCACCGCAAGCGCCGGGAGCTCGACCCAGTCCAGAGAAGGAGTGCCTGCATGCCGCGAAAGCTCGAGATTCGAGATCGTCTGACCGAAGCCTACCCCGACATCCTGACCGCTGAGGCGGTCGACGCGATGGAGCTTCTCGTGCCTCTGAATCGTGAACGGCGGCGCATCATGAACGAGCGGATCGCGCGACGCCAGGAACGTGCGCGATCGAAGAAGCGGATCGGGTTTCTCGATCCTGACTCGACCATACCCCGCACCGGCATCAAGGTTCGTGACGCGCGCGAAGGCAACTTCGAAGGAAGCGAGATACCTCCCGACCTGCAGCGGCAGTGGATTCAGGGAACCGGGCCGGCGACGCGTCCGCGATCGACCACCGAGGACGGGTTGAGGAACGTGGCGTATGCGCTCCTCTCCGGTGCGGACGGATGGATGTTCGACGGGGAGGACGCGCTGGGTCAGGTGGACACCATGTCGCTCGACAACCAGCGGAACCTGAAGCTCGCGCTCGCGAAGGACGCGAAGTTCCTCGCCGTCGCCGAGAAGATCGCGGGGGAGATGAACCGGTGGGCGCAGGGGTTCTTCGGCCACGACATCATCGCGGACTGGAGAGAACAGCTCGATTTCACCACCCGGATCTTCCGGGCACGCGGGCTCCATCTCGACGACCGTCACATCCGGGAGGCGGACGGCACGGGATTCTCCGCCTCGATCGTCGACACCGTTCTCTACGTGGTGAACAACTACCGCCCGCTGAGATCCCAGGGGCGTTCGATCGTGCTCTACCTGCCGAAGATCCAGACCGCGGAAGAAGCGGCGCTCTGGAATGACATCCTGTCGAAGCTCGAGGAGCATCTGAAGCTCCCGGCGGGCACGATCAAGGTCTACGTCCTGGTCGAACAGATCGAGGCGACGTTCCAGCTGATGGAGATCCGTGCGGCTTTCGGTAGACACTTCGTCGGGTTCAACACCGGTCGCTGGGACTACATCAACAGTGTCGCCGACGCGATGTGGTGGGATCCGTCATTCGTGAATCCGAACATCGACGCGATCGGAATGACGTACGGCTACATGCGGATCTACGAAGACCGGGTGCGGCGGGCGATGAACACGCCCGACCGGAACGGCCGTTTCGCGCTCTGGCAGGGAGGGATGGAACCGAATATCCCGGTCGGGTCGAAGGGAGGCGTCGAGGCGGGGATGAAGAAAGCGGTCGCCGGGGCGGAGCGCGAGCAGCGCGAGGGGGCGAGCGGCAAGTGGGTGGCGCACTGGAAGATGGTGCACATCGTCCGCCCGGTATGGGAGAAGGTAGGGGAGGAGAACCAGATGGGACGCGAGTTCCCGCCTCTGACCTACACCGAGGATGACGCGGAAGACCTGACCCTCCTCGAGCCGGCGCCGCGCACGGTGCGTGGCGCGCGGGATCTCCTCAGCGTCGCGCTCCAGTACGGCAATGCGTTCGGACGCGGATTCCAGGCTGCAGCACTCAAGCCCGCCGACTTCTTCGGCAACGAAGACGTTCTCTACCTGATGGAGGACATGGCCACCGGTGAGATCCGTGCGAGCATCCTCTGGGAGTGGCTGCACAAAGATGCGCGGTTCACCGAGAATGATCCGGAGACCGGCGTCCGCGCGGGCGATGCACTGACGGAAGATCTCTTCTCGCGTCTGATCGAAGAAGAGACCGCGAAGCTCCTCACCGCGAGCAACCGCGACGTCCATGACGACTCGAAGGGAACCACGCTCCCGATCGCACGCGCGATCGTCGAGGCGATCGTCACCAGTCCGGTGAAGATCCCCTGGTACATCGATCTCCTCAACCTCAATCTCGACAACCACGACCTCGGCGTGGCCCGCAAGCGGATCCGGAAGTACCGCGAAGCGTTCGCGAAGGACGGTACGCGGATCACGGAGAACCTCGACTTCTGATCTCCGAGGGGCGCCGCGTCGCTGAAAGGGGCGCCGGCTTCAAGCCGGCTGCGGTCAGGCCTCTGTGCCTGACCGCGAGGAACTCGGGAGAAAGAACGATTCTCGCCTCGTGCAGGTGTACGGATCGTGGCACGAGGAGAGGTGACGAGCGCGGGGCGCTCGTTACGAGCCGGCAGTGATGCCGGCGCTCCTCGGCAGGGTTTCAAGGGGCGCCGGCTTCAAGCCGGCTGCGGTCAGGCCTCTGTGCCTGACCGCGAGGAACTCGGGAGAAAGAACGATTCTTGCCTCGTGCAGGTGTACGGATCGTGGCACGAGGAGAGGTGACGAGCGCGGGGCGCTCGTCACGAGCCGGCAGGGATGCCGGCGCTCCTCGGCAGGGTTTCAAGGGGCGCCGGCTTCAAGCCGGCTGCGGTCAGGCCTCTGTGCCTGACCGCGAGGAACTCGGGAGAAAGAACGATTCTCGCCTCGTGCAGGTGTACGGATCGTGGCACGAGGAGAGGTGACGAGCGCGGGGCGCTCGTCACGAGCCGGCAGGGATGCCGGCGCTCCTCGGCAGGGTTTCAAGGGGCGCCGGCTTCAAGCCGGCTGCGGTCAGGCCTCTGTGCCTGACCGCGAGGAACTCGGGAGAAAGAACGATTCTTGCCTCGTGCAGGTGTACGGATCGTGGCACGAGGAGAGGTGACGAGCGCGGGGCGCTCGTCACGAGCCGGCAGGGATGCCGGCGCTCCTCGGCAGGGTTTCAAGGGGCGCCGGCTTCAAGCGGGCGGCGGTCAGGCCTCTGTGCCTGACCGCGAGGAACTCGGGAGAAAGAACGATTCTCGCCTCGTGCAGGTGTACGGATCGTGGCACGAGGAGAGGTGACGAGCGCGGGGCGCTCGTCACGAGCCGGCAGGGATGCCGGCGCTCCTCGGCAGGGTTTCAAGGGGCGCCGGCTTCAAGCCGGCTGCGGTCAGGCCTCTGTGCCTGACCGCGAGGAACTCGGGAGAAAGAACGATTCTCGCCTCGTGCAGGTGTACGGATCGTGGCACGAGGAGAGGTGACGAGCGCGGGGCGCTCGTCACGAGCCGGCAGGGATGCCGGCGCTCCGAGGGATTGCCTGGGCGATGCCCACCGAGGTACAACGACCCACGTGCGAGAAGAAACACCTTTCGTTTATGGCGATGTGACCATGCGCCGCCGTAACGGCTTGCCGCATTGGGATACGAAGGACGGAGTCTACTTCGAGACGTTCAGTCTCTCCGATGCACTCCCTTCAGCGGTGCTGAATCAGATCGAGCAGGAGAGGATTCAGCTTGAACGCGAAATGGTGCTGAGAGGCAGGCAAGAGTCGATGCCTGCGAAGTGGCAGATCGCCCGATACCTCTTCCAGCGAAAACAGCGGGAGCTCGACCAGGGATACGGTGATTGTTGCCTGAAGGACGTCCGGGCGGCCGCTGTGATAGCCGACACGCTGAAACACTTCGATCGCGTGCGGTACATACTTCTGGCATGGTGCATCATGCCGAATCACGTGCACGCGCTTTTTCGATTGCTTGCCGGATGGACGCAGGGTTCAGTGCTGCATTCGTGGAAGTCGTTCTCTGCGAATGAGTGCAACCGGATTCTCGGGCGTTCGGGACCGTTCTGGCAGCACGACTCGTTCGACGTACTCATGAGAGGTCCGAAACATCTCGAGCAGACAGTCCGATACATTGCGAACAATCCGTCCAGGGCGGGACTTCGCGACTGGCGGTGGGTGGAAGTTCGAGACGACGCGATTCGCGAGATGCTCTACGGAACCGCGAAGTAGTGAACGTTCGTTTCGGGGCGAGCCGGCAGGGATGCCGGCGCTCCTCGGCAGGGTTGCAAAGGGGCGCCGGCTTCAAGCCGGCTGCGGTCAGGCCTCTGTGCCTGACCGCGAGGAACTCGGGAGAAAGAACGATTCTCGCCTCGTGCAGGTGTACGGATCGTGGCACGAGGAGAGGTGACGAGCGCGGGGCGCTCGTCACGAGCCGGCAGGGATGCCGGCGCTCCTCGGCAGGGTTTCAAGGGGCGCCGGCTTCAAGCCGGCTGCGGTCAGGCCTCTGTGCCTGACCGCGAGGAACTCGGGAGAAAGAACGATTCTTGCCTCGTGCAGGTGTACGGATCGTGGCACGAGGAGAGGTGACGAGCGCGGGGCGCTCGTCACGAGCCGGCAGGGATGCCGGCGCTCCTCGGCAGGGTTTCAAGGGGCGCCGGCTTCAAGCCGGCTGCGGTCAGGCCTCTGTGCCTGACCGCGAGGAACTCGGGAGAAAGAACGATTCTCGCCTCGTGCAGGTGTACGGATCGTGGCACGAGGAGAGGTGACGAGCGCGGGGCGCTCGTCACGAGCCGGCAGGGATGCCGGCGCTCCTCGGCAGGGTTTCAAGGGGCGCCGGCTTCAAGCCGGCTGCGGTCAGGCCTCTGTGCCTGACCGCGAGGAACTCGGGAGAAAGAACGATTCTCGCCTCGTGCAGGTGTACGGATCGTGGCACGAGGAGAGGTGACGAGCGCGGGGCGCTCGTCACGAGCCGGCAGGGATGCCGGCGCTCCTCGGCAGGGTTTCAAGGGGCGCCGGCTTCAAGCCGGCTGCGGTCAGGCCTCTGTGCCTGACCGCGAGGAACTCGGGGGAAAGAACGATTCTCGCCTCGTGCAGGTGTACGGATCGTGGCACGAGGAGAGGTGACGAGCGCGGGGCGCTCGTCACGAGCCGGCAGGGATGCCGGCGCTCCTCGGCCCGCCCCCTCCTATCTCCGCGTCATGATCAGCACCGACTCGACGATGTCGTGCGACTTGAGCTCGTGGCCGAGGAATGCACGGCGAAGCGCGCGCGCGAAGGAACGGATCTCGCTGATCGCCGAATCGGGGTGGCCCCGGCGGGCGAACTCCTCGAGCGGTGATCGGAGGAGGTCGTCGAGGACGTCGGCGATCTCGTTCGGAATGGGGGGGAGCGACCGCGACGCACATCGTGGACAGACGAATCCTCCGCGCTCGTCGTCGTAGCGGAGCGGGCGTTCGAGCGGAAGATCACACGCGATGCAGACGCGTGTCGAAGGAACGATTCCGGTGACCTTGAGGACCCAGATCTCGGCATAGGCGAGCAGCGGGAGAACGGGAACGCG
Organism: uncultured Acidobacteriota bacterium; assembly: GCA_963741955.1. Lineage (GTDB taxonomy): Bacteria > Acidobacteriota > Thermoanaerobaculia > Gp7-AA8 > Gp7-AA8 > CAVUKB01. The sequence goes on along the minus strand of CAVUKB010000005.1, from coordinate 694,583 downwards.
CGCGAGGAGAGCGTCGCCGACGCGGTCGAGGAGGCGGTAGAGGAGCTCCGAGGGGTCGTCGGGCTGAGCGAAGACGTCGATCATTTCCGCGAGGTACGTCGCCGCGACGCTGGAGGCGAGATCCTGCTGGGCGGGGAAGAGGGAACGGATCAGCGAGACCGATTCGATCCTGACGATCTCTTCCGATTCCTTCTCGAGAAAAGATACCTCCACCTTCGAGAGCGGCTCGAGAGCCGCACCGAAGCGGCTCTTGAGCGATCTTGCTCCGTAGGCCCAACCTTTGCGTTTTCCATACCCGGGCGTGAGGAACACCACGAGTTTGTCGCGTTCCCGCGCAGGCCAGGTGTGGAGCACGATGGCTTCCGTCTTCTCGGGTTTCACGCACGTATTATGCAGAGACGGTAGGTTGGAAGGTGAAAAGTTCTATGAATGACAGAGTTTACGTTCACCCCACGGAGGCGCGAAGACGCTTCGTCGAGCTCTCCGATTCGAATTTCGGAAACGGCGATCTCGCGCGTGGCGCTCTACTCGTCGCGCTCGAAGAGTATCCCCACCTCGACGTCGACGCGGCGCTCAGGAGTCTCGACGGCATCGCCGAGCGGGCGCTGGCGCGGGGAGGAAAGAACGATCCGGCGAGCTTCAAGCTCGGATATCTGCAGACCGAGTTCTTCGACACGGAAGGATTTCGTGGCAACATCACCGACTACTACGACGTCCGCAACTCGATGTTGAACGAGGTCATCGAGAGGAAGACCGGAATCCCGATCACCCTCTCCATCGCGTTCATGCACGTGGCGCAGCGGATGGGGCTGAAGGTCTCGGGGATCGGACTTCCGGGTCACTACATCGTCCAGGTCCAGATCGACCTGAGCACGGTTTACATCGATCCGTTCCAGATCGGCGTCACTCTGAGCATGTCGGACATCGACAAGCTCCTCTACGCCATCACCGACGGGAAGCGGAGGCTGCAGAAGGAATTCCTCCGGGCCTGGAGCGCGCGCGAGACGCTGATGCGCGTTCTGGCGAATCTCGAAGGCGCCTGGATGCGCGTCGGCGCGACCGAAAAGGCGGCGTCCGCGCACGAGCGGGTGGAGATTCTCGCGGGAATCGAGCTCGATCAGAAGGTCGGGAGCTTATAATCCCCTTCGATTTTCCGGATCGCAGCCGGCCGTCTCGTGAGTCGAGCGGCCGGAGGATCCGGTGAGCGAAAGGGAGAACCGACCGGAATGGGCACGCGCACACCGAACCCGAAGCGGAAGACGTCCTCGAAGAAGAGCGAGACACACGAGAAGCACCCGGAGTCGCAGTCGGCTTACCTGAAGGGAGCCCGAATCGATCCCGGCCCCATCGGAAAGGGAGAAAAAGTCTCCGATCTGATCGACCGGGTCTTCACCTCCTACAACGCCGGGAGGCTTCGCGAAGGCTGCCGACTCTTCACCGAGAAGATGCTCACCGCAGATTGCACCATCGGGATGTCGCTCACTGGAGCCCTGACCCCGACCGGACTGGGAAAATCGGTGATCATCCCCATGATTCAGAACGGCTTCGTCGACTGGATCGTCTCCACCGGGGCGAATCTCTACCACGACACGCACTTCGGGATCGGCCTGAAGCTCCACTACGGCTCGCCATTCCTCGACGACACGAAGCTCCGTGCCGAAGGTGTGGTGAGGATCTACGACATTCTGTTCGACTACCACGTGCTGCTCGACACCGACCGATACTTCCGCACCGTCCTCTCCCAGCCTGAGTTCAGCGGACCGATGTCGACGGCGGAGTTCCACTACCGCATCGGCAAATACGTCCACGAGACGGAGAAGAAGCTCGGCATCGGAACGGTCTCGGTCCTCTCCGCCGCGTACCAGCACAAGGTTCCGATCTACACCTCCTCGCCGGGCGATTCGTCGATCGGGATGAACGTCGCCGGCCTCCAGCTCGCCGGTTCGACGCTCTCCTTCGACGTCTCGCGTGACGTGAACGAGACCGCCGCGATCGTCCTCAACGCGAAGCGCGAGGGGGGGAAGTCGGGCGTTCTCATCGTCGGCGGCGGGAGCCCGAAGAACTTCATGCTCCAGACCGAACCGCAGATTCAGGAAGTGCTGATGATCGACGAGGAAGGACACGACTACTTCCTCCAGTTCACCGATGCCCGCCCCGACACCGGGGGTCTTTCCGGCGCCACACCGGGCGAGGCGGTCTCCTGGGGCAAAGTGCGCCCCGACACGCTTCCCGACGCGGTCGTCTGCTACGGCGACTCCACCATCGCCCTCCCTCTTCTCGTCTCCTACGCGTTCGACCGCGCGAAGAAGCGCAAACCGAAGAAGCTCTACGCGCGTCGCGAAGAGCTCCTCGGCAGGCTTCGTGACGAGTTCGAGAAAGCGCGGAAACGCCCCGACCAGCGCCACTGGACGGACGAAGCGGGCGGGGAGATGCGTGGCGCGAAGATGAACCGCTGACATGGTGCGCGGCGCAGTCTGCAGAGCCGACGTCACAAGAGTCGCTCAAGGCGTGAGCGCTATGTGGTGCCGCCGAACGAACTTGGTCTCGAGGAGTCCGCGAAGCGGACGGCACACCCATAGCCCTGCTTCGATTCCCAGGGCTGCCGCCCTGGGCTACAGATGTTTCGTCCGCTCCGCGGACTGATCGACGTCCGACGACGTCCACCTCTGGGCGTACCTGAAGTCGTTGCGCGTCACACTGGTCCGTTCGCACTCGCTTGTCACATCGACGTTTATGTGCGACGCTACGTATCTACACCGTCGGATCGTGCGGAGGTGAAGCCGTCCCGGATCGAGCCCGACGATCCGGTCTCCACCGCCAGAGAACGAAGCGCTGTACGCACAGAACGGGGCGCGCTCCGCCTCTCGTTCGGAGATCGCTGGCATGAAGACCATACTGACACTCCTTCTCTCACTCCTTACTGTCGCTCCTCTCGTTGCGCAGTCCACCCACGAAGCCCTCGCGCACGATCTCTATGTGACGCGCCTGACTGTCGGGCCGCCTCTGGGCGCGGAGTGGCGATATCCGCAATATGGCGAAGGGATCTGGCGCTACGACGTGGAGAAGGGGACGTACGAGTTCCTCACGCCCCTCCTCTTCGGTCTGAACGAGACGGGACGCGACGCCGCACTCGGCGCGTACTATGACCGGATCGTCGTCGAGGGAGGGGCCTACCTCGAGTACGATCTCGCCACGATGCGGCTCCTCCGGAGGTACCAGGGCCTTGGTCAGTGGGGCGGCTGGTTCTTCCAGGGCTCGATCGTCACTCACGAGATGGCGCACTCGCTCGGCATCTCTTCGGGTGTGTACGGATTCCCGCTCTGCTCGCCGATGGGGGACGTCGTCGCCATCTGCCCGTCGATGCAGCCTCCGGGATACGACCAGCCGACGAGCGGCAAGACCCGCTTCGACCTTCTGGAGCGCCGCTCACTCGATCCTTCCGACGAATCGCTGACTCTCTTCGCCCGCCTCGAGGAGCCGATGAAGCACATCGCCCTCGACACGAAACGACACGCGTTCTGGTTCCGATATACGACCGTGCTCCAGGAAGGACTCTGGTCGGAGCGTCTCACCAGAGTGCCGCTCGTCGGAGGCGGTCTCGGAAGCATGGAGGTCGTGAAGGACGAGACCTGGCGGTCGGGAGAGACGGAGCCGTTCCACACCGAGAGCCTCGTCTACGATCCCCTGATGGACGCACTTCTCAGCGCAAGCGAGAATCCGAGCCTTCCTCCCGCGCAGCGAGCGAAGCTCCGCGTCATTCCTCTCGACGGCTCACCGGCGTTCGATCTCACTCCGCAGCCCGAACAGCTCCCGTCGTCGATGACACGCATTCCCGCCGAGCCGCCCGCGCGCTATCTGCAGATCGTCCCCGCGATCGGCAAAGCGCGCGGCGCCAACAGAACGAGCTGGCGGAGCGACCTCTGGATCTACAACCCGGCAGACGAGAACGTGACGTTCACTATGCGTCGCGTCGCCGCTCCAGGCCGGTCGCGCGACGTCACGCTCGCACCTCATGCATCGGTCGCCATCGACGACGTCCTCGGCTCCCTCGGCGGCGGTTCCGCCGACCAGGGCGGCGATGGCACCACGACGGATGCGCTCGTGATCGACGCTCCGTACGAATGGAGTGCGCAGCTCGCAGTGCAGTCGAGAACGTGGACTCCGGCTGCCGACGGCGGGAGTTACGGTCAGTCGATCCCCGCCGTCCCCTCGGAGAACGGGTACGCGAACCATCTCTCGAGTCCATCCGACGTCGGCTTTCCCGGACCGATGGTGACGGAGCCGAAGTTCGTCATCGACGAGCGCGACCCCGGTCGGTTCCGGCACAACATCGGCGCTGTCAACGACGGGGACGATCCGGTCCATCTGGGGTTCGAGTCATTCCACTGTCCATTCGAGTGCCCGTTGAACGAGGTCGTCGTTCCCCCGCACTCCGTGATCAACTTCAATGCGGAGCAGATGTTCACGCCCGATTCGGGGGCACCTCCGCTCTACCAGCTCCTCGTGTTCGGCGACCACTCGATCCCGGTATGGATCTCGGTCGTCGACAACCGGACCGGCGACGCGAGCTTCGTTCCCTACACGCTTTTCGAGATCCAGCCCGACAGGGTGACGACCATGGCCATCCCCGCGGTGGGTGAGACGAAGGGCGCCAACGGCACCCGCTGGAGGACGGACCTCTACGGCACGTTCCTCGAGCCGGATCCTCCTGACGACCCCACTCGCGAAACGGGAAGTCCCCTCGCGTGGTTCTACCCCGCGTCCGGCGGGCCGTGCCAGGCCGGCACGACGGATTCGAGCGGTCTGATGAGAGAGATCATTCCCAGGGAAGGGTCGCAGCCGCTCTTGCTCGACATCTATTCCGACGTCGTCGGCCAGTTCCCGAACTGCGCCGGCCAGGACGTCCGTGGCGCGCTCGAGGTCCGCGTCGGCGCCTGGACCGCCGGCTACGCCCGCACGTACACCACGCGTGCGGACGGCGGGACGTACGGCGACATTCTTCCGTTCTACCCGATCAAGGGATATCCGGTGCAGCACTTCGCCGGAATCGTCATCGGTGAAAACGCGCGCGTGAACCTCGGGCTCTACAACGGCCTCTCGTACGCTGTCCCCGAGCAGCTCACGCTCTACGACGCCGAAGGCACGCAAGTCGCGTCGGTCACAGTCACCGTCCAGCCGCACGAGACGCTCCAGTCGCCCATCCAGTCATTCGTCGGCGACCTCCCTGACGGCGTGTACGGCCTCACCGTGCTCCCACAGAAGACCGAAGCCGGTCCGGGAGGGTCGTGGGCGTATGTGTCGATCGTCGACGACAAGACGGGAGACCCGACGAACTTCTGGTGACGGCATTCACGTCCGCTTTGGTTCGATGGGACTTAAGATGAGTCGCACGATGTCGCGGGGATGCCCGGAATGTGATCGCGCGTCGTCCGACCTCCAGTCCGCGAAGCGGACGGCATATAGATAGCCCAGGGGTCAGCCGTGGGAAACGGGCTTAAATGGCCCGGGCCGTGGGCCCTTGACGCGTAGGGCGGTCGAAACGGCGACGGAAAGGTGGATCTGTGAAGACTCGAACTGCGCAAAGGATGTGCTCCGCCCTCTTCCGAGCCCGATCTCATGGCATCTGTGCCCTCGTCTTCGTGGTTGCATCGCCACTCCCACTCTTCGCCGCGCGGCACCGGACCGTCGAGCATCCGCTCGCTCAGCGCGCCTCAATACGCGACCTCGCAGTGCGTGTCGCGGAGAGTGCGCGGATCGATCAGTTCCAGCCGCGCCTCCATTGGGAGAACGCACCGTTCCTCGACGGGCTCGTGCTCCTCGGAGAGGAACTGAACCGCGAACAGCCGGGGAGCGGAGACGCTCTGATCGAACGCGCGGCCGCAGTGATTCTCGAGAGCGACGATGACGTCGAGTCAGTGAGCTGGGGCGACGGCACGGCGTTCTCGCAGGTCGCAATGGATCTGGTGCGCGTGCTCCCCGCCGGCGATGCGCGTCGTTCGCAGCTCGTCGCGCTTCTCGCCGGTCCGACCGAGTTCGCGCGTCATGCGATCCGGGATCGCCCGGACGAGACCTCTCCGCGCGACCCCTGGTGGATCGCCGGTGGATACGGGACGCGCTACTGGGAGGACGACGTGTACATGGTCATTCCCTGGCTGGCGATGGCGGGGTCGTCGCGCGAGGGTCTTCCCGCGGATCCGCTGGCGCGCGATCTCGCCTACGAATGGATCGAGGCCTACGTCTACGACCATCGCCCCTCCAGTTCCGATCCGCGGGTCGTGGCGGTTCCGACGAATCCGTCCCGCAACGGCCTTCTTCTCTTCGATGATCAATCCGGTCTCTTCTTCCACGCGCCGGAGGATCGCGGAGCGGATCGATTCTGGGGCCGGGGGAACGCGTGGGTCGCGGTTGGGCTGCTGCGATCCGCCGAGGCGCTCGACTCGCCGTATGGAGGGAGTCAGTACGTCGAAGTGGTCGATGCCCCCGCGATCCGCGGTCTTCTCAAAGGGATGGCGTCTTCGCTCGTGGCACGGCGCACGCCCGACGGCGGATGGGGGGCGAGCCTTTCGGATCCTGCTTTCTGTCCGTCCGCGGAGACCTCGGCGACCGGCTTACTGACGTTCTTCCTCGCGCGCGGAATCAACGAAGGTTGGCTCGACCGCGAGACGTACGCGCCGGTCGTCATGCGGGCCTTCGGCGTTCTCCTCGGCCGGATCGCTCCGGACGGCTCGGTCAGCGGGATCCAACCTCCGGGAATCGGGCCGGCGTGTGACGTGGTGACATCCGTCAATGCGGACGTGAACTACGGAGTCGGCGCGGTGATCCTGGCGATCTCCGAGGTGTTGCGACTCACGGACCAGCAGTCGTTCCGAAAGACGAACGGAGTAGCTCGTACAGAGCGATGAAGCCCGGCCGCGCGGTCTCGTCGCGCTGGTCCTCTTCCCTGTTCACAACGGATCGATCCCCGTGTCGAAACTGCTTGTGTGAGCCGCGCTGTCGGACTTCGGCGAAGCCGAGTTTCCCAAGAACGGCGACGACCTCGCGAGGTTTCAGGACTGGTAGTTTCGGCGCTTCTCAGCCCACTCGAACGAGCTGCGTACCGATGAATTCCGACTGCACGTGAGGCTCGCCATCCTCGAGCAGCATCTCGATGACTTCTCGAAGATTCGCGTTCAGTTCCTCCGGCGATTCTGCCTGGCTGTGCGCACCCGGAAAGCCGGGGACGAAGCCGACGTACAGACCGGTATCGGGACAGCGCTCGACGACCGCCGTGTAGACCTTCATGGCTGTGACGATAACACAGGGTTCCTGGTGCGTTCTTCCAGCGGCGCAGCCGGACTCGGGCAGGGGCGCGTTCGCGGTCGCGATGATCGCCTTCGCGCGTGCGTGGCGTGGCGCCGAATGATGTGTGACGAGTCCGCGAAGTGGACGGCACAAGAGTAGCCCAGCGCGTGCGCCCTGGGGCGACCTGTTCGAATCCTGGCTCGACCCGTGACGTCCGCTACGCGGACTGCGCACATTGTTTCGCGGGATCTCCAGTCCCAGGGCTGCCGCCCTGGGCTGCAGATGTGGTGTTCGTTCCGCGGACTGATCGTCGTCCGAAGACGTCCGCCTTCGGGAATTCGTGAGCGCCACGGACAACGAGCCCGACGACATGGAAACGATCACGCCAGCAGGACGTGATTTGATTCGCTCCCCGAACGCGAAGCCCCCGCTGGCTTCGTGGTCATCTCACGACACGACGAGGATGAGCGCCGCGAGGAATGGTGTCGACACGACCCCCGATGTTGCGCTAAAACACCTCATCTTGGTCCGGCTCGCTGTCCTACTCTACTCGCTCGCCGCGATTGCGCTCGGATGGCGCGCCAGCCGGCGCGCCGAGGATCCGGGAGAGTTCTGGACCGCGGGGCGCAGCCTCGGCGGCGGATCGGTCGGCCTCTCGATGTCCGCTGGATTCATGTCCGTGTCGTGGTCGTGCGTCTACGCCGTACAGCTGTTCTACTGGTACGGACTCGGTGCAGTCTGGCTGATCACGATTCCGTGGGTGCTCAGTCTCGGTGGCATCTACCTTCTCGCACGGCGTTACCACGCGCTTCCCTCTTTCAGTCAGCCGGAGATGGTCGGCGCGAGGTTCGGCCGGGGAGCCCGCGTCAGCGTCGCGATCTCGCTGGCGGTGGTCTTTCTGGTGTGGGGTGGCGCGGAGATCTACGTTGCTGCGCGGCTCCTCGCATCGCCGCTCGGTCTCGCGATCCCGACCACCGTCGTCGGCATCAGCCTCGTCGTGGCGATCTATTCGTCGCTCGGCGGATTCCGCGCGGTGGTCGATACGGATCGGATGCAGTACGTCATCGTCGTTCTCTACATCGTGGCGATGGGCATCCTCGCAGTGCGTGGGCTTCACGCCGCGGGCGCTCCGCTGATTCCTCCGGCATCGGTGCACGCCGCGAAGTCGGGAACCGGCTGGACCTCTCTCTTTTCCCCGGGCGTCGCGATCATCATTCTCACGTTCGTCGCATATCTGCCGGGATGGCTTTTCGAGACCGATCTCTGGCTCCGGGTCCAGGCGGCGCGGAGCGATCGCGACGCGCGACGGGGAGTGCTCATCGCAGGGCTCAACTCGATCGCGTTCGTCGGAATCCTCCCCCTCTTCATCGGCATCGCCGCGCTGGTTCTCTTCCCGCTGCACAACGGCTCGATCCCCGCGTCGATCGGGCAGGAGGGAGACGCGATCTTCGCAGCCCTGGTCACGCGCTACGCGCCGGCCTGGCTGGAGATGCTCGTGGCGGCGGGGCTGGTCGCTGCCGCGATGAGCACCATCGACACCTGCGCGAACGTGATGGGACTGGCGATCGCATACGACCTTCTCGAGGTGCAGAAGAACGCAGCGTCGAGCCGGACGTCGCGATGGGTGACGATCGGGGTCATGGCTGCAGCGTGCGTGTTCGCCCTGAACACCGAGTCACTCTGGTCGATCTTCTATCTCTCCGGCGGGATTCTCACCACCGCCGTCGCGTTTCCCGTCGCCGCGGTATTTGCCCCCGAGGTGTCGGCCGCGGGCGTCCGCTGGTCTTCGATCACCGGCTTCGTCGCGACATTCGCCGCGTATTTCGCCGAATCGCGAGGGTGGCTCGGCGTGATCGAACCGGCGTCGGTGCGGACATCGGGCCTCGGATACATCCTCGTTGCAGCGATCGCCGCAGCCCTGGCATACGGCGCGGCGGTCGTGGTCGAGTCGAGAGCGCGCCGCAGAGGATCGAGGACCGGGGATCGAGGATCGAGGATTGAGGATCGAGGATCGAGGAACGGGGATTGAGGATCGGGGATCGAGGATCGAGGATCGAGGATTGAGGATTGAGGATTGAGGATCGGGGATCGAGGATCGAGGATCGAGGATCGAGGATTGAGGATTGAGGATTGAGGATTGAGGATCGGGGATCGAGGATCGACTACGGATGAATCTCCTGGTCATCGGGTGAAATCTGACGGAGACGGTCCCGAAGGATTCATGGCCTCGTTCGGTACACGCAACAAAATGCGCGTAAAGTGCGGCGCCACAGAATATTATTCTGCGAATCTACGCATTGGCCGCATTTTCTTCTGTGAAGTGAGAGGATGGGAGTCGCCACTCCTGTCGCCATCGAGAGCGGTTTGAACCTTCGAACCTCGAGTCCTCAGGTGACGTCGACGAACGTCCCACGGGCGAGGCGGAGATAGTCGGCGGTCGGCATGATGATCGAGCAGGTGAGGCTTCCGGCGTTGAAGGCCGCTTTCTCGTTCGAGGTGACGGAGCGGTCGATGTAGAGGGGGAGATCGAAAATCGGAGGGCCGAATGGGGGAACGGCACCCGAGGGGAGGCCGGTCCGCTCGAGGAGCTCTTCGCGAGTCGCGAATCGGAGCCGGCTCGCACCGAAGTGCTTCCGGACGGCGTGGGAGTCGAGCTTGCGCGCGGCGCTGAGGACCATCAGAACGAACGTCTCGTCTGCCTTCAGCAGGAGCGCCTTCGCACCGATCTCCAGCCGCTCGCCGCGTGCAGCCGCGGACTCTTCCGACGTCCGCGTCGGTTCATGTTCGACAAAGCGGTAGCTCACCCCTTCGGCGTCGAGCCATGTACGGAGGCGAGCCGTGATCGAGGTGGAAGTCGCGTCGCTCATCCGTTCGAGTATAGCGGCCCGGCTGCGGCCGAGGAGTGCGGATCCCGCTCGGCGGGATTTGCCGCGTGGATGGTGTTGTACGCGATGAAGAGGGAGTTGTGGATGTGCGCGGAGCGTCGGTGGGTCTTGCGATCCCGCTCCGCTTCTGCCGGGGACGTGGGTTGTGCTGAGTTGGCAATGGCGCAATGGAGAGATCTCCGGTCGATTGGTGGCGGGGCGGCGCCGTGTAGGTCCATTGCGGCGTTGGCTGACGGAGTCCGCGACGCGGTGCTTGACATCCGTCGCGGGCGTAGCTAATCTTTCGCAGCTCATGACTTGCACCCGCGTCTCCTTTTTTGGTTATTGGTGGTGGCACCTGACCCACTAGGGGACGCTGTATCCGCGCCCCCTGGTCACCCGGGTAGAGGCGCGACGGACAGAAATTCAGCCGACGTTCAGACCTCTTCTCGGGAAACCCTGAAGAGGTTTTTCATTTGAACGAGATCAATCCGCAGAGCTCGAGACCTTCCGCGACGTCGCCGGTCGACGTCCGGCCGCGCCGCATCGTCTCGATCGTCGAGCCGACCGTCGATCTGGCGATTGCACGGATCGGCGAGCTCGAAGCCCGCGCGGACGGATTCGAGATCCGTCTCGACCGGTTCGCGAACGGCGCCCTCCCCGATTTCGCCGCCCTTCGCAACGCGACCTCGCGCCTTCTCATCGCGACGAGGAGATCACCCGCGGGGATGGGAGGGAGTGAGATCGGGGAGCTCGAGCGGGCGCTCGAGGCGGGCTTCGATCTCGCCGATCTCGAATTCGGCTCCCACGCGGATCGTGATCGCCTATTGACTCTCGCTCCGCGGCTCATTCTCTCGTTTCACGACTTCGATGGCGTTCCCGATCTCGACACGCTCCTCGCCGAGATGCGCCGCACCGGCGCGGAACGGATCAAGCTCGTCGCGACTCCTCGCACACTGGACGACAACATCCGCCTCCTCGAAGCGATCGACGACGCGCCGCGCGGAACCACCATCTTCGGGATGGGATCGAAAGGCCTCTACAGTCGGATTCTCGCGCCGTTCTACGGATCGGAGCTGACGTATCTCGCCGCGGACGACGCATCCCTCGCCGCGCCGGGCCAACTGACGCTCGAGCGCGCGGCTGCGATCTTCGGTCCCGAGCTCGCCGCGCTTCCGCGCCCCGACGCGATCTTCGCGGTGACCGGACTTCCTGCGGCGCACAGCCTCTCGCCGTCGATCCACAACCCGCGGCTCCAGCAGAGGAAGCTGGCGGCGGCGTACACCGTCGCGGAAGTGGAAGACTTCGGCGAGATCGAACGGGCCATGCTCTCCGGCGCGCCGTACACGCCCGACGGGGTGAGCATCACCGCACCCTACAAGGAGCGGGCGTTCGAGTTCGCGCGCTCCCTCGGCGCGCGCGCGACGATCGGCGAGAACGCTCTCGCGTGCCGCGCCGTGAACACGCTCCTGCGGAAACGCAACGAGGAGGGCACGATCTCCGTCGTCGCGATGAACACCGACGTCGACGGGTTCAACACTGCACTCGCGATGGTGCACGGCACGCGGGTGACGGTGATCGGAGCCGGCGGCACCGCACGCGCGGCGCTCGTCGCGATCCGGCGACACGGCCTCGAGGCGACTCTGTACAACCGGACTGCGTCGCGAGCCGCATCGCTCGCGTCGGAGTTCGGAATCCGCTCCGCCTCGCTCGACGTGCTGCGGGCAGCGGATGCGGACGTGGTGATCAACACGCTTCCGGCGTCCGCCGGCGTCGAGATCCCACGTTCCCTTCTGAGACGCGGCGTCCTTTACGTCGACGTCGCATACGGCACCACGCCGCGGCCGGCGCTCGACGCCGCGCACGCCGCGGGAGCGAAGACGTTCGACGGGATGGATTTCCTGAGAGCCCAGGCTCTCCGACAGTTCGATCTGTTCACTTCAGTTCTGCGGCGCGACGCGGTCGCGACCGTGAAGAAGGAGTCGTAATGGCGAAGCATGCAGCACTGCCGGGATTCCGCGATTTCTATCCGGAAGAGATGGCCCGGCGGAATCAGATCTTCGGAGCATGGAAGGACGTCGCGCGGCGATACGGGTTCGAGGAGTACGACGGCCCGCCGCTCGAAGCGCTCGAGCTCTACATCGAGAAGTCCGGCCCGGAGATCGTCAACCAGCTCTTCAACTTCACCGACAAGGGAGGGCGCGAGGTCGCGCTCCGTCCCGAGATGACGCCGACGCTGGTACGGATGCTCGGCGCGCGCATCAAGGGGCTGCCGCGTCCGGTCCGCTGGTTCTCCATGCCGCAGCTCTTCCGCTACGAGAAACAGCAGCGCGGCCGTCTCCGCGAGCATTTCCAGCTGAACATGGACATCATCGGGGAGGAGTCGGTCCTCGCCGACGCCGATCTCGTCGCCGCAGCGCTCGACGTCCTCCGGACCCTCGGGCTCACCGCGGACGACGTCGTGGCGCGCTACTCCGACCGTCGGCTCCTCCACGCCGCTCTCACGGACCTCGGCGTGTCGGAAGAGAACCTCCCGACGGCGTACAACGTGATCGACAAGGTCGAGCGCGATCCGCGCGAGGTCTGCGTCCAGAGACTTCGTGAGATCGGATTGTCGCCGGAAGCCGCGGAAAACGCGCTCGGTCTGACCAGCCTTTCGCTCGAAGAGATCACCTCGCGCTACGCCGGACATCCGGAGTTCGAGCAGGTGCTCGAAGATCTTCGGCAGTACGAGGAAGCACTCGGAGCACTCGGCTTCGGCGACTGGATCCAGTTCGACATGAAGATCGTCCGCGGTCTCGCGTACTACACCGGAATCGTCTTCGAGATCTTCGACCGGAAGGGCGAGCTCCGTGCGATCTGCGGCGGCGGCCGTTACGATCGCCTCTTCTCCTCGCTCGCCGCCATCGACGTCCCGGCCCTCGGGTTCGGCTTCGGCGACGTGGTGCTCGGCGAACTGCTGAAGGATCGTGGCCTCGCCGCGACGCAATCGAAGCGGGTCGACGTCTTCGCCATCACCGGCGGGGGAGGGAATCGCGCCGCGACGCTCTCGATCGTCGCTCGGCTTCGGCGCGGAGGAAAGTCGGTGGTCTCTCCGTATGGCGAGCCGGCAGTGGGGAAAGCGTTGAGAGCGGCGGCGAATTCGGGGGCCACGTCTGCAGTGATCGTCGGAGCGGATGAAGTGGCGAAGGGGACGGTCACGGTGAAGGATCTGAAGACGGGGGAACAACGGGAATTGACGGTGGAGCAGTTTCTGGAGGAATGACGGAGAGATTTCGGATCTCGAATATCGGACCTCGAATTTAGCGGCCGGGGAAGTCTGGGGATGAATCGATGAAAACGAGCAGAGGAGAGGTGTACCCGAAAAACGGAGCACTGACCCCGGAACGGGTCGATGCGCTGCGGCGGGAGTACGACGTCATCCCGGTGGTGCGGCTGCTCGGGGCGGACACCATCACCCCTGTGGCGGCGTTCGCCGCGCTCTCGTCGCTCGCGCCTGAAGCGTTCCTTCTGGAGAGCGTGGAGCGGGGCGAGAGCATGGGGCGGTATTCGTTCATCGGCGTCGCGCCGCGGAAGACGCTCTCGTTCGGACCCGACACGAAGAGTCCGGTCGCGACGCTTCGCGAAGAGCTCGTGCCGCTGCGGGTCTGGAACGAAGAGGCGCTCCCGCCTTTCTTCGGCGGTGCGGTGGGGTTCTTCGGCTACGGGATCGCCGGATGGAGCGAGCGCATCCCCGACACGCGCACGGACGACCTCGGGCTTCCCGACGCGACGCTTCTCTTTTTCGATCAGGTGCTCGCATTCGATCAAGTACGGCAGCAGCTCTACGTCGTCGCGAACATCTTCAGTGACGCGCCGGAGCCGGGTGCGGTGCTCCTGGAGCGGGCGAATGCGCGGCTCGACGCGATCGTGGAAAGGCTGCACGACGCGCGGGTGGACCTCTTCGTCTCCGGCGACGTCGGCGAGCCGGTCGCGGTCCGCTCCACGCATGCGGCGGGAGAGTTCCAGGAGGCGGTAGTGCGTGCAAAGGAAGCCATCGCCGCGGGCGAGGTCTTCCAGATCGTTCTCTCGCAGCGATGGGAGTGCGATCTTCCTCAATCGGAAGACCTGACCCTCTATCGCGCATTGCGGGGGATCAACCCGTCTCCGTACATGTTCCTCTTCCGCACCGGTGAGCTCTCGCTGGTCGGCTCGTCGCCGGAGATGCTGGTGCGCGTCGACGGTCGGCTCGCCGAGACGCGTCCGATCGCCGGCACGCGGCCGCGCGGAGCGACGGAGGAAGAGGACGCGCGGCTCGCGGCCGAGCTCCTCGCCGACGCCAAGGAAAATGCCGAGCACCTGATGCTGGTGGATCTCGGACGGAACGATCTCGGGCGGGTCTGCGAGAGCGGTTCGGTCGAAGTGACGCAGTTCCGCGCGATCGAGCGTTACAGCCACGTGATGCATCTGGTGAGCGTCGTTCGGGGGAGACTCCGGAACGACCGGACGCCGATCGACTGCTTCCTCGCCGCGTTCCCTGCCGGAACGGTCAGCGGTGCGCCGAAGATCCGCGCGATGGAGCTGATCGACGGCCTCGAACCGGTGCGTCGCGGACCGTACGCCGGCGCGGTCGGCTACATCGGCTTCTCCGGAAATCTCGACTCCTGCATTGCGATCCGCACCGTGGTGATGAGCGGAGGGAAGGCGTACGTGCAGGCAGGCGCGGGAATCGTCTACGACTCCGATCCGGAGCGGGAGCACGTCGAGACGGTGAACAAGTCGGCCGCGCTGCGTCGCGCGATCGGCGTCGCAGCCGCGGTCGCCGAGAGACGCCGGAGCGGCGAGAAAGCACTCCAGGAGGTGGCGCGATGATCGCCATGATCGACAACTACGACTCGTTCACCTGGAACCTGGTGCAGCAGATCGAAGTCGTCTCCGGGCGTCGCGTCGAGGTGGTGAGAAACGACGAGTTCGAGATCGACGCGCTCCTCGCATCGAATCCCGACGCGATCGTGATCTCTCCCGGGCCGGGAACGCCGTCGCATGCGGGGAAGATCGTCGATCTCGTCCGCCATCTCGACGGCACGCCGCTCCTCGGCGTCTGCCTCGGGCATCAGGCGATCGCGGAAGCGTTCGGCGCGGAGATCGTTCGCGCGCCGGAGCCGGTGCACGGGAAAGTGGATTCGATCCGTCATCAGGGGCGGCGGCTGTTCGACGGCTGCACCAATCCCTTCCGGGCCACGCGCTACCACTCCCTCGTCGCCGATGCTGCGACCCTTCCGGCCGGCCTGGAGGTCGACGCAGCCACCGACGACGGATGCGTGATGGCGGTGTCGCACCGTACACGTCCGATCTTCGGAATCCAGTTTCACCCCGAGTCCTACGGCACGACGGAGGGGGACCGTCTCATCGCGAATTTCTGCCGCATCGGAGGTCTCTCATGATCGGAGGATCGATACGCAAGGTGATGTCGGGGAGCCACCTCTCGCTCGACGAGATGCAGGGCGTCTTCTCGGAAGTGATGGACGGAGAAGTCTCGGATGTCCAGAAGAGCGCACTCCTCGTGGCGTTGAAGATGAAGGGAGAGACGCCGGACGAGATTGCGGGAGCGGCGACCGCAATGCGCGAGAGAGTGATCTCGCTCCGGGTCGAGGCGGATGGGTTGATCGACACGTGCGGGACCGGCGGAGACGGCGCGGGAACGTTCAACATCTCCACGGTTGCCGCATTCGTCGCGGCGGGGGCGGGAGCGCGCGTCGCGAAGCACGGAAATCGCGCGGTCTCGTCGTCCTGCGGAAGTGCGGACGTACTCACCGCTCTCGGAGTGAACATCAACCTCGATGCCGAACAGATGACGTCCGTTCTCGAGCGGACCGGGATCTCGTTTCTGTTCGCCCCGAAGCTCCATCCCGCGATGGCGGCGATGGCGCCGGTCCGGCGTGAACTCGGCGTGCGGACGATCTTCAACGTACTGGGGCCGCTGACCAACCCCGCACGGGCGCGCCGCCAGGTGATCGGTGTCTTTGCTCCGGAGCTGGTTCCGATCCTCGCTTCCGTACTGCGTACGCTCGGGGCGGAGCACGCGATGGTCGTCCACAGCGAGGAAGGACTCGACGAGATCTCCATCTCCGGCCGCACGCGAGTGGCGGAGTTGCGGGGGGGGGCGATCATCGAATACGAGCTGACTCCACAGGAGATGGGAGTGATCCCCCATCCGATCGAGCAGCTTCGCGGCGGCGACGCGACGACCAACGCCCGCATCGCGAGGGAAGTCCTGGACGGCGCGCAAGGGGCGGCACGCGAGATCGTTCTCGCGAACGCAGGCGCGGCGCTTTACGTGGCCGGTCTCGTCTCCGGCATTCGCGAAGGAGTGCGTGCCGCTGCCGAGTCGATCGATTCCGGTCGTGCGGCATCCCGTCTCGACGCGCTCGTCGTCGCGTCGAGTGAGCTCGAGGAGGCCGCGCAGTGAACACGGTCCTTTCGCGAATCGTCACCGAGACGCGGGCCGGGCTCGATCCGGCGCCCGATCTCGCGCGTCTGAGCCGCGAAGCGGAGCTCGTGGTGGGAGAGAGAGACTCGTTTCGCTTCCACAACGCGCTGTCCCGCGGACGCGAGGCCTCCGCGGCACGTCTCATCGCCGAGATCAAGGCGGCCTCTCCCTCCGCCGGAACGATCGTCCACGATCCCGACGTCGCCGCGATCGCCACGGGTTATCGCGAAGGCGGCGCTGCGGCAATCTCCATCGTCACCGAGCCGAAGTTCTTTCGCGGCTCGAGAACGTGGATCGCCGTGGCAGCGGAGGCTTCGGGAAGGCCGGTGGTGATGAAGGACTTCATCGTCGAACCGCAGCAGATCGACCTCGGTGTGGCGGCCGGAGCGGATGCCCTTCTGCTGATCGTCGCGATTCTCACTCCGCTTCGACTGAGAGAGCTCCTCGCCCGCATCGCCGGCTATGGATGTGATGCGCTGGTGGAGGTGCACGACGAGACGGAGCTCGACGTCGCACTCGAATGCGGCGCGAAGATCATCGGAGTCAACAATCGCGACCTTCGCGACTTTTCCGTCGATCTGGAAACATCGGAAAGGCTGGTGCGCGGGATTCCCGAGGACGTCGTGCGCGTCTCCGAGAGCGGGATCCGGACTCGGGCCGACGTCGATCGTCTTCTGAATGCAGGGTTCGACGCGTTTCTGGTCGGAGAATCTCTTCTCCGGAACGACGATCGGGTCGCTGCGGTGCGCGGGCTCGTGAATCGAGGCGCGGGGGAGGAGTGATGGATACGCTGGTGAAGATCTGCGGAATCACCCGCCTCGAAGACGCGCTCGCGGCGGTCGAAGCGGGTGCAGACATGGTCGGGATGGTGTTTGCGACCGGGTCGAAACGGATGGTGACGGAGAGGTGCGCATCGGAGGTCGTCGCGGCTCTGACCGGCGCGGCCGTCCATGTGGTCGGAGTCTTCCGGAACACGGCGGCGGAAGAGATCAACAGAGTGGCGGACGGAGTCGGCCTCGACCTCGTGCAGTTGCACGGTGAGGAGAGCGACGACGTCGCACGGTTGATCCAGCGGCCGGTGATCCGCGCCGTGCGGGTGGGGGAGAGGGTGCCGGTAGTGGATGGCATGGTTGGGGAGTGGTTGCTGTATGACACGGCAAGTGGTGCGACCGTCCCGGTCGCATCCGAGGGTTCTCGAGACGACAGGAGATGCGACCGAGACGGCCGCACCACTTGGGGAGGGACCGGAGTGACGTTCGATTGGGAGCTGGTGCGTGGGATCTCGGACCGGCCGTTCTTCGTCGCTGGAGGGCTGACCCCCGACAATGTCGGCGAAGCGATCCGGATCGCCCGGCCGGACGGAGTGGACGTCTCGACCGGAGTGGAGTCGGCAGCAGGGATCAAGGATCGAGAGAAGATCCGTCGCTTCGTCGCGGCGGCGAAGGAGAGTCGATGAGCAGGACATCACTACCGGACCGGAATGGATTCTTCGGCGAATTCGGCGGAAAGTTCGTGCCGGAGACTCTGATCGCCCCTCTCGACGAGTTGGAGCGTGCGTACCGTGCCGCGCGGCGGGACCGTGCGTTTCGGGCACGCATCGAAGCGCTGAACCGCGACTATGTCGGGCGCCCGACTCCTCTCACCGAAGCGGCGCGCTTCGCATCACGCTGCGGAGCGTTCCGGCTCTTTCTGAAGCGCGAAGATCTGAACCACACCGGAGCTCACAAGATCAACAACGCGCTCGGGCAGGCCCTCCTCGCGCAGCGGATGGGGAAGAGCCGGATCATCGCCGAGACCGGCGCCGGGCAGCACGGTGTCGCCACCGCCACCGCCTGCGCGCTTCTCGGGCTGGAGTGCCGCGTCTACATGGGCGAGGTGGACATGGCCCGTCAGGAGTTGAATGTCTTCCGGATGCGGCTCCTCGGCGCGGAAGTGATACCGGTGTCGAGCGGCAGTCGCACGCTGAAGGACGCGATCAACGAAGCGATCCGCGACTGGGTGACCAACGTCACCACTACGCATTACATCATCGGTTCGGTGCTCGGACCGCACCCGTACCCGATGATGGTGCGCGACTTCCAGTCGGTGATCGGTCGCGAAGCGGTCGCGCAGATGAAGAAGAGGACCGGCGGCCTTCCCGATCTCGCGGTGGCGTGTGTCGGTGGCGGCTCGAATGCGATCGGACTCTTTCACGCGCTGCTGGAGGAGGAGAGCGTCCGGCTGGTGGGGGTCGAGGCAGGCGGCTTCGGAAACTCGCTCGGCCAGCATGCGGCACGCTTCAGGGAACGGGCGGTGGGGGTGTTGCACGGCACGCGATCCATGGTTCTGCAGGACGAGTGGGGTCAGGTCTCCGAAACACATTCGATCTCCGCGGGACTCGACTACCCCTCCGTCGGTCCGGAGCACGCGTATTACGGCGGCCTGGGAAGGATCGAATTCACCGACTGCAGCGATGCTTCGGCGCTTCGGGCCTTCCGGGAGTTGAGCACTTCCGAAGGGATCATCCCCGCGCTCGAGTCGGCACACGCGCTGGGATGGCTCCTCGAACATGGGAGAGAGATTCCGACCGGATCCGTGGTGCTGGTCAACCTCTCCGGCCGCGGAGACAAGGACGTCCCGCAGGTCGCGGCGATGGAGGAACGCACTCAGTGAACCGGGTGACGAAGCAGTTTCGCGAGCTGAAGAGAAACGGGAAATGCGGTCTGGTGGCGTACGTGACCTGCGGCGACCCCGATCCGGAGACGACGGTCGGAATCGTCCGCGAACTGGAACGGAGCGGTGCGTCCTGCATCGAGCTCGGGGTTCCTTTCTCCGACCCGATCGCGGACGGTCCGGTGATTCAGGCCGCATCGCAACGATCTCTGGAGCGTGGAACGACGATGGCGGACGTGCTCGGGGTCGCGCGCCGCGTTCGGAGCGGGAGTGAGATTCCGCTCGTCCTCTTTTCGTACCTCAACCCGATCCACCGCTACGGGTACCAGCGGTTCGCCGCCGACGCAGCCGGCGCCGGCATCGATTCGGTGCTGGTGACCGATCTTCCCCCGGAATCGGCAGGAGATCTGAAACGGCACCTCGACGGGTGCGGGATCGGTTCGGTGTTCCTCCTCGCTCCCACGTCGACGGACAGACGGATGGCTCTGGTGGGGAAGATGAGTGACGGCTTCGTCTACTACGTTTCGACGAACGGCGTGACGGGGGCGCGGCGCGAGCTCGATCCGGGTCTGGTCCAGCGGCTCCGGGAGGTGAGGCTCGCGTTGAAGAAACCGCTCGCGGTGGGCTTCGGAGTCTCGACACACGAACAGTATCGGACGCTCGCACCCCTGTGCGATGCGGTGGTGGTCGGAAGCGCCATCGTGCGCGCGATCGACCAGGGAGAAGTGGCCGGCGCCGCGGAGCGAGCGGGACGTGCGGTTCGGGAGATTCTGAACGGGGAGGCGCCATGAACCGGAACGCGCGGAATCTCGAGCCGGACGCCGCTCACAACGAGTTGCGCAGACTACGTACGGCCATCGACAAAGTGGACGAAGTGCTGGTGAAGCTGCTGAATCAGCGAGCGAAGTACGCAGTGGAGATCGGTCAGATCAAGCGCGCAATCGAGGAGCCGATCTACGTTCCCGAACGAGAGAAGGAAGTTCTCGCAAATGTCGAGAAGTGGTCGGAGGGTCCGCTCGAGCCGATCACCATGCGGAGACTCTTCGAGCGGATCATCGACGAATCGAGACGGGTCGAAAGGGAAGTGGACGAGTGACATGGTCATTGTTATGGAAAAGAGCGCAACGGAAGCAGAGATCGAAAAAGTCGTCGGAGACCTCACCGAGCGGGGTTTCGACGTACATCGTTCCACCGGATCCGAACAGACGGTGCTCGGCGTCGTCGGAAAGGTCGAGACGCTCGACCAGAGGGAGTTCGAGTTGTACCACGGAGTCCAGGAAGTAGTCCGGGTGAGTGAACCGTACAAACTCGCGAGCCGAACGTTCAAGCGCGAGAAGACGATCATCGACGTTCGCGGGGTGAAGATCGGCGGGCCGGAAGTGGTGATCATGGCCGGGCCGTGCACCATCGAGAACGAGAGGCAGGTCTTCGAGACGGCGTCACGGGTGGCGCGCTCCGGCGCGAAGATCCTTCGCGGCGGGGCCTACAAGCCGCGCACCTCTCCCTATTCGTTCCAGGGGATGGGGGTGGACGGGCTGAAGATCCTCCGCGCCGCCGGTGACGAGTTCGGGATGGCCACCGTCTCCGAGGTGATGGAGATCCGGCAGATCGAAGCGATGATGCCGTACGTCGACATCTTTCAGGTCGGTGCGCGCAACATGCAGAACTTCAACCTCCTGGCGGCGCTCGGCGAGATCCGCAAGCCGGTACTCCTCAAGCGCGGAATGTCGGCGACCATTCAGGAGTGGCTGCTGGCGAGTGAGTACATCATGAACGGCGGCAACTACGAGGTGATCTTCTGCGAGCGGGGCATCCGGACGTTCGAGACGTATACGCGGAACACGCTCGACATCTCGGCGATCCCGGTGGTGCAGAAGCTCTCCCATCTCCCGATCATCGCCGACCCCTCCCACGCCACGGGGCGCCGGGACAAGGTGATGCCGCTCGCCCGCGCGAGCGTCGCGGCGGGGGCGGACGGTCTGCTGATCGAAGTCCACCACGAACCGGAGCATGCGCTCTGCGACGGTCCCCAGTCGCTCTACCCGGATCAGTTCGCGCAGCTGATGGACGAACTGCGGATCATCGTGCCGGCGGTGGGTCGGGTGGTGTAGAGAAGACTGACAACAAAGAATCGTGCGCGAAAGGAGGTGACGAGCACGGGATGCTCGTCACGAGCCGGCAGGGATGCCGGCGCTCCTGTGGAGATGCGGGCTGCCCGAGGGGCGCCGGCTTCAAGCCGGCTGCGGTCAGGCCTCCGTGCCTGACCGCGAGGGATCCTCGGGAGTGCTGTGGATTCTCGCGTCGAGGAATCGTGCGCGAAAGGAAGTGACGAGCACGGGATGCTCGTCACGAGCCGGCAGGGATGCCGGCGCTCCTGTGGAGATGACGGCGGTTCATACGCCGCCGCTCGCCCCACGCCTCACGCCATCTTTGCGACGACGATCGTGAGGTCGTCTTCCTGCTGGCCGCTCTCGCGGAACGTGGTGACGTCGCGGAGGATGCTGTCTCGGGCCTCCGCGGCTGACCCGGCAGTGGGGAGTGCAGCCATCACGTCCATCAGTCGCTCCAGACCGTAGGACTGACCTTCGGGATTGCGCGTCTCATAGAGGCCATCCGTGTGCAGCAGGAAGAGGTCCCCCGGGTTCCACGCGATCTCGTGAACCGGGAAGCCGTCGCCGAGCCCGGCGCCGAGCGGGAGCGATCCGTGAAGGATCTCCTCGACAGATCCCGAGGAGCGACGGAGGAGGAGGGGGGGATGCCCCGCGGTGGCGTAGCGGGCGACGCGCGACCGCCGGTCGATCGCGAGAAGCGCCATGGTCACGAGCATCCGCTTCGCCGTCGTCCGGCGGATCATCCCGTGCATCCGTTCCATCACGACCTCCGGATGGTCGAGTTGATCGGAGAGGAGAGCGAGGCCGCTTCGGACGCCGGAGAGAACCAGACCGCTTCCGAGTCCGTGTCCTGCCACGTCGGCGCAGGTGAGAACGATCCCGTCGGGAGAGGGGAAATAGAAGTCGTAGTAGTCGCCCCCGACTTCAGTCGCGGGGAGGGAGACGCTCGCGAGATCGATCCAGTCGATACGGGGAATCTCGCGCGGCAACATGCTGAGCTGGATCTGCCGCGCATACTCGAGCTCCTGCCGCATCCGGATCCGGTCGGCCGCCTCGTCGCGGATCCGGGTGAATTCGCGTACGAACGACTTGCGTCTGCGCGAGCTTCTCAGCAGGCCGATCCCGAGCGCGATGAGGTTGGTGGAGGCGACGGCGATCACCAGTCCGAAATCGAATCCCTTCACCCCGGCCGCGGGGGAGAAGAGCCACGCCGCAACGCCGGTCAGGATGAAGATCGTGTGCACGGCGAATCGCTCCGCCGGGGTGAAACGGAACAGCACCGGGAAAAAGGGGAAGAGGGTCAGCCACGGCGACCACGACTCGAGCCCGGGAGTGAGGGAAAGCACGATCCAGAGCTGGAGGACGATGTAGACGAGAGCGACCGCTCGGATCTGGCGCTGAACGAAACGGGACAGCGGAGTGATTCCGGGGAGGTGGGAGCTGAAGCCGTTCGGATCGTCCCAGACCCGGAACGACAGGACGAGTGGCAGGACCACCAGGAGATTCACCACGGCGATGACGACGCCGGCTGGATAGCTCGCTCCGTGCTGGGACGTTGCGATCACTTCGAGGAATGAGATCCCGAGGAAAGCGCGCAGCATCCATCGCAGCGTCCGGCGCATGCCGTGATCGGAGTCGCGTCGCCACGCCTCCGACTCGCTGAGGCGACCCAGCTCGTCGATCGTGAATTGCAGTGATGCCATGGCCGGCGCCTATGATCGCATAGGTCGGAATGAAGCGGAGGGGCGCCGGCTTCAAGCCGGCTGCGGTCAGGCCTCTGCGCCTGACCGCGAGGATCTCGGGAGTGCTGGGATTCTTGCGTCGGAGGATCGTGCGCGAAATGAAGTGACGAGCACGGGATGCTCGTCACGAGCCGGCAGGGATGCCGGCGCTCCTGGGGATGCCGGCCTCAAGCCGGCTGCGGTCAGGCCTCTGCGCCTGACCGCGAGGGATCTCGGGAGTGCTGGGATTCTTGCGTCGGAGGATCGTGTGCGAAATGAAGTGACGAGCACGGGATGCTCGTCACGAGCCGGCAGGGATGCCGGCGCTCCTGGGGGCGCCGGCTTCAAGCCGGCTGCGGTCAGGCCTCTGCGCCTGACCGCGAGGATCTCGGGAGTGCTGGGATTCTTGCGTCGGAGGATCGTGCGCGAAATGAAGTGACGAGCACGGGATGCTCGTCACGAGCCGGCAGGGATGCCGGCGCTCCTGGGGATGCCGGCTTCAAGCCGGCTGCGGTCAGGCCTCTGCGCCTGACCGCGAGGATCTCGGGAGTGCTGGGATTCTTGCGTCGGAGGATCGTGCGCGAAATGAAGTGACGAGCACGGGATGCTCGTCACGAGCCGGCAGGGATGCCGGCGCTCCTGGGGGCGCCGGCTTCAAGCCGGCTGCGGTCAGGCCTCTGCGCCTGACCGCGAGGATCTCGGGAGTGCTGAGGAGTCTTGCGTCGGAGGATCGTGCGCGAAATGAAGTGACGAGCACGGGATGCTCGTCACGAGCCGGCAGGGATGCCGGCGCTCCTGGGGATGCCGGCTTCAAGCCGGCTGCGGTCAGGCCTCTGCGCCTGACCGCGAGGATCTCGGGAGTGCTGGGATTCTTGCGTCGGAGGATCGTGCGCGAAATGAAGTGACGAGCACGGGATGCTCGTCACGAGCCGGCAGGGATGCCGGCGCTCCTGGGGATGCCGGCCTCAAGCCGGCTGCGGTCAGGCCTCTGCGCCTGACCGCGAGGATCTCGGGAGTGCTGGGATTCTTGCGTCGGAGGATCGTGCGAAGAAGGTGACGAGCACGGGGCGCTCGTCACGAGCCGGCAGGGATGCCGGCGCTCCTGGGGATGCCGGCGCTCCTCCGGGATGCCGTCGGTCCGACGCGGCCTCAGTACTCGAATGTGATCGCTGCAGGGAGCTGAGTGATGGTGACGGTGTCGTTCGGGTGAGGGACTTCGGTACCATCCACTACCGAGCGGCGGAGCGGCCGCTCGTCGGGAGAATGGACGACGATCGCCTTCGGTGACGCGGTTCCGGAGAGCTCCACCACGATGCGATCGCCTGCCGGGGCCGTCATCCGGATGTCGATCGGGCCGTGCCAGGTCGGAAGCGGTCCGACGTGGAGCGTCCCTCGACCGATCCACGAACGCGGCACGCCGGCGCCGACGACGAGCGTCCCGTCGTCACGGTCGTACGCAAATGCGTCGAGGATGGACCGAATGAAATCCGAAGCGATCCAGGCGTGCGGCATGTCTCCGAGGAACTGCGGCTTCCGCGGATCGCGCACCACGACCTCGGCCCACTCGTTCCACCCTGCGGGGCGGCGGTCGGCGAGAAACCGGTCGACGAGTGAGAGCGCGCGTTTCTTCTCTCCCATCCGGATCAGCGCACCGATGATGCGCATCTCGTACGGTGTGTAGAGGTCGCGAGGTTTTTCGAGTGAGGCGAAGTAGTGATCGAACGTGCGGCGGAGATGCGGCTCCGGCAGCCAGTCGAGAATGCCGAGCGGAGAGATCGCGATCGCGGTCGCCGAGGGGTCGAGATCGCCGAGCTCCGCGGAGGCGGGGAGATAGTCGAGGTGATGCTGATCGATGGTGCGGAGCATCGACGCGAGGAGATCGCGCTGCAGCGATGCGGCATCGCCTTCGAGCTCGCGCTTCCTCTGGTCGAACCCGAGGACGCCGGCGAGCTGCGC
This sequence comes from uncultured Acidobacteriota bacterium, assembly GCA_963741955.1. GTDB lineage: Bacteria > Acidobacteriota > Thermoanaerobaculia > Gp7-AA8 > Gp7-AA8 > CAVUKB01. The sequence continues at coordinate 669,529 of CAVUKB010000005.1, read as the reverse complement.
AGCGTCGTGGAGTCCCTTCAGCGCGAAGGAATCGTCCCAGTACGAATGCACCGGTTTCGCCGAATACCCTTCGTGACTGATCGATTCGGTGACCAGTCCTTCGAACTCACCGTGGTTCGCGGCGCGGAGAGTCTGGATGTAGCTCGCTGCTGCATCGACGTGTGGCCAGAGGCGGCGGACGAACTCCGCATCTCCGGTGTAGCGCCAGATCTCCGCGACCAGGAAGATCAGCTCTCCGTGACTGTCGTTCTCCGGAACCGGGTCGGCTCCGCGGACATCGACGCAGCACGGGACCTTGCCGTTCGGGAATTGGTACGGCGCGAACCATTCCGCGAACTCCTTCGCCTCGACGTCGTGCCCGAGCCGCAACAGTTCGGCGGAGATCAGTGCGCCGTCACGGATCCAGGCGCGGTCGTAGGATCGCGATCCCGGTTCGATCGCCGCGCCGTCGCGGTCGATGAGAGTCCATGCGAGATTGCTCCGGATCGTGTCGGCGATCGCGGGAGCCCCCGGAATCTCGATCGCGACGCGATGAAGTTTCTCCCGCCAGCTGGCGGCGATCGTCGCGAATGCCTGATCGAAATTCGAGACGGGGAGCGCGTTCCGGGAGAGGGGAACGGCGAGATCGACCTCCTGCCACTCACGAGCGCGAAGACGAAGCGGATATGCGAGCGCGCCGGACGCGAAGTTCTGAGGATCCGTGATGGTCGCCGTCGGCGGAACCCGTCCGTCCCGAAGAAACGCGATCACGCCCCCCTGGTCGTACGTCGCTGCGCCGAACGCGGATGGCTTCGTCATCGGTTCGATCCGCCATCGCGGGGGAGACGTTCGATCTGGCGGCTCGACCGTCACCACGCGTCCGTCGAAGCCGATCGTGCGGATCGGCGAGACCCCTCCGGTGATGTTGAGGAACTGCGTCGACGGATTCACCTGGAACGGCCTCACGGTCAGGAAGAGGGTCAGGTCTCGAGCGGCTGTGCTTCGGACCCGATAGCGGAGAAGGAGCATCGAGGTGCTGGTGACGCCGGACGTGACGACGAGCTCGATCCCGCGGTCGCTCTTCCACCCCGCCGACGGAATCGGGAGATCGCCCTCCTCGAGCGAGTGCTCGATCGAAACGTCGCTCCACGTGATCAGCCGTCCGTCGAAGAGGAACGGCTCGATCGAGAAGCCACTCTTGAATGGCTCGACGTTGCCGTCCTCTCCGGCCAGCGCCTCGTGGTCTGCTCCGTCCGCGCCGACGACCGTCCAGTACGGCTGCTCGCCGGCGAGGTAGCGGGGATAGGAGCCGCGCGGCGCAGAGGCAGCGACGCGGGAGAAGAGATCATTCGGCGTCTCCGCCCATCCCGGCGGCTGCAGTGTCAGTGATCGGATCGCGTATCCTTTTCCGCCTGCGCTCCTTCTGAACGAGAGACGGACGAACCGCGCGTCGCGGTCGGGAAGGGCGAGCAGCTCGTCGGTGTGCCGGTTGTCGGCGACCTCGCGGACCGTCTCGTAGTTCGTCCCGTCGCGCGAGATCGCGACGGAGAAATCACGTCCCAGCCGCGCCGGATCCCACGCGATCTGCATCGCGCCGATCTCGCGCGTCTCGCCGAGGTCGACGATCCATTGCTGCGGTCCGGCGGGCGCCTGCCAGGGACCGCGGGTGACGGGACCGCTCTTCGCGGGAGGGAGCTCGTCGAGAGTCAGGTCGTCGATCCAGACCGTCCCTTTCCCTCCGGTTCCGGCAGTCACCACGATCTCGATCGACGCGATGTGGTGAGGCTCGCCTCCGCCGAGCGGTCCCCACGCGAAGGAGATCTGCCGTTTGCGCGTCACGAGCTCCGTCCACTCTTTCGGATACGTGAAATTGCGCCGGTCGAGCCACCACACGTTGTCTCCGCTCGCGTCGATCAGCTTGAACTCGAGATCGTTCACCGGAGCCTCGGCGCGCACCCACCAGCGAAACTCGAAGTTCGGCGGAAGATCGATGTCGAGCTTCCTCCGCGCGATGGCGTAGCCGGCGTGATTGTGGAAGTCGAAGTCGAGCCGCATCGCAGAGCCGTGATGTCCTGCCGGGTCACGGCTGATGTGGAGCTCCACGCCGTCGGAAGGGTGAGCCGACCAGGCGGCGACCGAGTCGAAAGCGTCGACCACTGCGCCCTGAAGAGAGGCGGCGAAAAGAAGGAGAAAGAGTGAGGTCGCGTGCCTCATCCCTTCACGCTTCCCACCATCAGCCCTGCGATGTAGTAGCGCTGGAGCACGAGGAAGAGGATGAGCACCGGGAGTACCGTCACGACCGATCCGGCCATCATCAGCTCGACGTCCTGTGCGTGCTCGCCGACGAGGCTCGCAATCGAGACGGGGAGGGTGTAGTGAGACTGATCGGTGAGCACGATCAACGGCCACATGAAGTCGTTCCATGTGGTCATGAAAGTGAAGATCGCGAGGGTGGCGAGGATCGGGCGCGCGAGCGGCATGATCAGCGACCAGTAGATCCGGAGCTCGCCCGCTCCGTCGATGCGTGCCGCTTCGAGGAGCTCCTGCGGGATCGAGAGCATGAACTGCCGGATGAGGAAGATCCCGAAGACGCTGGCGAGCGACGGGATGATCACGCCCCAGTAGGTATTCACGAGATGAAGTGACTTCATGAGCAGAAACAGCGGAAGCATCCCGACCTGCGCCGGAATCACCAGCGCGGCGAGAAGGAGTCCGAACATCCGCTCCCGTCCGTGGAAGCGGAGCTTCGCGAATGCGTAGCCCGCCATGGAGTTGAAGAGGAGCGAGACGAGTGTGACGGTGACGGAGATGATGGTGCTGCTGAGGAATGCCCGGCCGACGTTGAGCCGCTCGAAGAGCGCGTGGTATTGCACGAGCGTCGGGGCATGCGGGAGCACGTGCGGGGGGAACATCGTCGCCTCGCCGCTCGACATGAATGATGCGGCGATCATCCAGAAGAGGGGAAAGAGGGTGACCGCTCCCGTCACGACGAGGGCCGCGTGCAGAAGGATCGATCGAGCCGGCCTGGTCATCGCTTCTCCTGAAAGCGCATCTGCAGCGCCGTCGCCGCCGCGATCACCAGGAAGAGGAGAAACGCGATTGCCGCGGCATATCCCATCCTCCACCAGCGGAACCCCTGCTCGTACATGAACATCACCGCGGAGAGGGTCCGGTTCAGCGGACCTCCGTGCGTCATCACGTACGGCTCGGCGAAGAGCTGGAGATAGCCGATCGCGGTGACGATCCCGACGAAGAGGAACGTCGGCCCGAGCATAGGGAGGGTGACGTGCCGGAACTGTTTCCACGCGCCCGCCCCGTCGATCCTCGCCGCCTCGTACAGATCCTCGGGGATGGTCTGCAGTCCCGCCACGAAGATGATCATGTTGTAGCCGAAGTTCTTCCAGACCGCGAGGAGGATCACCGCGGGCATCGCCCATCGCGGGTCGCCGAGCCAGTCGACCGCCGGAAGCCCGATCGAGACCAGCGCGCGGTCGATCATGCCGAACTGCGGATGGTAGAGATACCGGAAGACCACTGCCACCGCGACGAGCGTGGTCACCACCGGCGCGAAGAAAACGGTGCGGAAGAGCGGCTTGAACCTCGCGGTTTTCGCGTTCACCAGCAGCGCGGCGGTGAGCGAGACCGCGACGGTGAGCGGTCCGCCGATGAGCGAGAAGTAGAGAGTGTTGAAGAACGCGGTCCAGAAGATCGGTTCGGTCAGCAGGGCGCGATAGTTCGCCAGCGCGACGAAGCGGACGTTGTGGATGTTGCCGAGCGCGTAGAGATCGAAATCGGTGAGGCTGAGGGCGAAGCCGGCGATCACCGGAAGGAAGAAGAAGATCACCAGGACGGCGAGTGCCGGCGAGAGAAAGAGTGCAGCGGCTCGGGCTTCGCTTCTCATCGTCCCTCGTGCGCGAGTACCCAGCGGCGCTTCGCGAGAATCTCTCCGCTCTTCCGGTCGAGGTCCGCGAGCGACTGATCGATCGTCGTCGCTCCGCGGACGGTCGCCTCTCCATGCTGGTAGATCTGCGTCGCGATCTGCTCCCACTCCGGGACCTTCGGCAGCGGCTCGACGCGCTCGAGCTGAATCCGGAACGCAGGGAAATGCGGATCGCCGGCGAGAGAAGGCGAGCGCCAGGCGCTCCGCCGGGCGGGAAGATCTCCGGTCAGCTCGTAAAACCGGATCTGCTGCGCGGGCTCGGAGAGGAACTCGATCAGCTTCCTGGCCGCCGCGGTGTGATGCGACGAGCGGAAGAGAACCAGACTCGAGCCGCCTGCCATCGAGATGCCCGTCTGCGACGCCGCGTTGCGTGCCGGAAGAGGAGCGGTCGCCCACTTCCCGTTCATCGAAGGAGGAAGACGGCGGCGGAACTCGCCGACGTTCCATGGCCCGGTGATGTACATCGCGAAGTCACCCCGGGCGAACTGCTGATAGAGATTCGCAACCTGCAGGTTGTTCACTTTCGGTGCGAGGCCGCGCCGGAAGAGGCTGATGTAGAACGTGAACGCGTCCCGGAACGGAGGCTGCTCGAACGCCCCCGCGGTTCCTCCTCCGTTCAGGAGGGTGGAGTGGTCGGTGAGGGCGAGACAGACCAGAGGCTCCCACTCATTGGTCGGGAGGAGAATTCCGAACTTCGCCTTCTTCTCCTTCGTGATCCGGGTCATCGCATCGACCCACTCGTCCCACGTCTGCGGAGGCCTGGTGTAGCCGACGCTGGCGAGTATGTCGCTGCGGTAGAAGAGGACCCGCGTGTCGACGTACCACGGCACGCCGTACAACGTTCCGTCGACGACATTCGTGGCCCAGATGCCGGGGAAGTAATCACGTTCGTCGATGCTCTTCGAGCCGGCCGCAAATGCGGTCAGATCGTCGACCGCGTGGAGGGCGACCATCTCCGGAATCCAGGTGTTCCCCATCTGTGCGACGTCGGGGGCCGACTCGCCCACCCATGCGGTGAGAAACTTCTCGTGTGCCGCGGTCCACGGAATCTGCTGCACGATGACGTGGATGCCGGGATTGCGTTTCTCGAACTCCGGGATCATCTGTGCGACGACTTCCCCTTCGCGGCCGAGCCCCCAGAACTCGACCGTCTCCCGCGTTTCCGCCGCGGGTGCGGAGCAGGAGAGGAGCGCGGCGAGCGCCAGCGGGGCGAGGAGAAAGGAGAGAATGCTGCGGAGGAGACGTGTGCCGCGCCGTGGAATGCGGATTTTCACGCGCGTTGCGCTGCGCGCGAAGTGGAATGGAGTGCGGATTTTCAATCCGCCGCGCGAATCGCGTTCGGCGCGGATCGAGAGGATGCCGTTGGCAGAAGCGGAGCGTTCGTGCGATCGGGACGATCGCACCACCGACGCTCCGCGCGTGGCCGCGAGCGCGGTCTTCCGCGCGTCGAACACGATCTTCGAGGCGGTCTGCGAGTCCGCACTCCTCGGCGAGCGGCGCGCGATTTGGAACGGCGCGCGGCGCATCACTTCGCCTCGAGCCATCCGCCGGTGAAGCCCGCACGCTGCAGTCCGCGCACGATGTGCGGATTCTTCTTCATCGTCTTCCACACCAGGCCCGAGCGATGGTTCTCGATCATCGCGATGATCGGTCCCTGGTCGATGCCGAGGTAGTCGGTGTCGAACCATCCGAGCTCGGGATCGATGCGGCCGTTGGAGAGATGGGGCGCGCTGCGCAAGGTCGGGTTGAAGGCGTCGAGAAAGCCGTATGTCGAATAGAGATCGCTGCCGTACCGGTCGTGCATCGCGTGCGCGGCGGCAGTGGAGATCGCGGGGGTGAAGACGATCGAAGAGATGGCCGCGGTCGGGGCGATCGTTCCGTCATCCCCGATGTCGCCCCCGGTCGCCCCTCGAGCCGCGTACGCATGAAACGTTCGCGGACGGCCATCGATGGTCACTGTCGCATCCATCGGACCGTCACACGCGGTGAGTCCCCAGACATTCTCGCGGTAGTCGCGCCATTCGCCGGGATTGTCGATCGCATAGGCCTGTTGCGCGAGCGTGGCGCGACGCGAGTTTTCGAAGTAATCGATTCCGTGCGCGCGCATCGGCGCGTCCTCGATTCCGCGGAAGTCGATCCAGACGTGCGAGTACTGGTAGCCGAAGAGCGGCGCGAAGAGTAGATAGTGTTGTCCGTAGAAGTCGCCCCAGCGGTACGTGCTCGTGTATGCGTCCCAGGCGTCCGGCGTCACCGGATGAGTGGGCGATCCGAGCGCCAGGATGATCACGATCATCGCTTCGTTGTAGCCGTGCCAGTCGTAGGTATGGAAGCCCTCTTCGGGAGTCCACCCCATGCTGATGGCGGGGGCCCGCGGCTGCTCCCACGTCCAGTCGACCCGCTCGTAGAGCTGTTCGGACAGGTCCCGGATCGCGGCTTCGGTCGGATCATCCCGGTCGAAGTACGACTGGGCGAAAAGGACTCCGGCCATGAGGAGCGACGTGTCGACGGTCGAGAGCTCGACGGTCTGAAAGCGCTCGGCCGTCTCCATGTCGAGGAAGTGGTAGTAGAAGCCGTGATAGCCGGAGACGCCACGCGCTTCCGGCCCCTGTTTCATCGAGAGAAGCGACCGAAGTGTGGCGAGAGTTCTTTCCGCTGCCTCCTGGCGGGTGACGTATCCGCGCTCGGCGCCGATACCATATGCGGTCAGCCCGAAGCCGACTGCGGCGATGCTGGAGAACGAGTGCGCCGGCGCGCGGTCCGGGATCAGATACGTATTCGGATCGGCGAGATCCCAGAAGAAGTGAAACGTCCGCTGCTCGATGTCTTCGAGGAGCGGATCGGTGACGGGAAACTTTACGGTGTGGCGGTGGGATCCGGTTGCGGTGACCTGCTGCGAAGGAGAGGCCGCAGGTACCTGGGGAGCGACACACGCTGACCCGAGAGTCAGGAGAGTGAGGAGTACCGCGAGTCTGCGCATTTTCATTCTCGGGATGAGGATACGACGAATGCAGAAACGGGTCCCGGATGATTCACCAGATCAGCGCGCGCCAACCGGGTGGGGCGGGTCCGGCGAACCCGCCCCGTTGGCCTCGATTCAGAACTTCACACGGAGTCCTACCTGCTCGCGCCGGCCGAGATTGATGACGCAGTTCGGGTTTCCGAGATTCGGGTTTCCTTCGGGCGGAATGAAGTTGTCGAGACAGCCGTAGTTGGCCCAGTTGAACGCGTTGAAGATCTGTGCGACGAGGCCGATGGACGCGCCGCCTCCGACCGGGAACGCCTTCTCCAGGCTGAAGTCGACATTCCTTTCCGCGAATCCCCACGTCTTCGGAGGACGGATCGAGTTCTTGAAGGGGTGCGTCGCGAGCCGGTTCTCCAGACTGAAACCCTGAGAGAAGTCGAGCACGTTGTACGCCCCGCCGGTTCCGAACTGAGCGACGGTGCTGACGCGGACATCCCACGGAAGCCCGACGATGCCGCTCAGGACGATGTTGTCACGTTGAGAGCCGGGAACTTCGTGCCGCGGATAGGCGGCAGCGCTCGGGTAATCGAGACTGAAGAGGTCGTTGCCGTTCTGGGTCGCCTTCGCATGCGTCCACGCGACGTGCGCGCCCCAGCGATCCGAGGAGGTGTAAGGCCGGTCGAGGGTGAGAAAGACCCCGTCGTACCAGTGACGTTTTCCGTTCGGGTCGGAGATGATCACGTTGCCGTAGCCCGGGACGAGCGCGGAGCAGCAGATTCCGGTCGCCGAGAGCCAGGTGAATCCGCGGTAGCCGCGGACGGCGTTGTAACTGATCGAGCCGACCCACGAGCCTAACGACTGCCGGAATCCGAGGTTCCACTGATTCGAGTAGGGAGGCTTGGTGTCGTTGTTGAGGAGGTAGATCTCCGGGTTGGCCTGCCCTGACGCGATCAGCTGATTGAGTCCCGCGCGGGTGAAGTAAGCAGGATCCCACATGATGGTCGCACCGCCGTCGCGCGGTTCGCCGTTCGGGGAGAATTCGATCCGGTATACCGGGTACTGCAGCCTGTACCGCTCATCGAGAGTGGCGTTGAGGAAGAGACGATCGTAGTAGCGGCCCGCGCCGCCGAAGATGATCGATTGTCCCTTTCCGGTGAGGTCGTACGTGAACGCGAGTCGCGGTTGAATCTCTCCCTTGTATCCGGAACGCTGACTCCCGTTCGAGAAGTAGTTCGAATCGATCTTCCCGGTCAGACCCGCGACGATGTTCGCGGGCGTGACGTAGTTCTGGTCGAGCATCTGCGTCTCGTAGTCCCAGCGGACGCCGAGGTTCAGGTTGAGACGGTCGTTGACGGTCCAGGAATCCTGGCCGTAGATGCCGTACTCGTTGTTGCTGGTGGAGAGGACCGGATTGCCGAATCCGAACTGAGCTTCGTACGGCTGCTCGAAGGTCAGGCCGTTGTTCGGATCGACCCGGAAGTTGTACTGCGGGTTGCCGAAGAGGCTCTTGTCGACCCGGTAATGCATGAAGTCGGTAGTGAAACCCGCCTGGATGCTGTGATCGCCCGCGGCAGTGATGGTCGGGAAGGTGTAGTCGTCGCGAAGCTCGATCCGTCGCTGATCGAATTTCTGTGTCGTGCTGTTGCCGCCCAGCCGGATCACTCCCTCGTAATTGAGGCCGACCATGTCCGGATTGAGAGGGGTCGGGTTCCAGCCGTACTTCTGATAGCTGAGGCTTGCCTGGTTGAGAGACTCCGCATTGTTCCACTGATGCCGGACGGTGCCGCCATAGACCCAGTTGCGCAGATCGGTGGCGGACTGATACGACGTCTGGCCGCCGAAGTCGCGGACTTCATGTTCGCGCCGGTAATTGGCGCTGAAGTCGACGATCTGGTTCGGCACCGGCTGCCAGGTCACTTTTCCGAATCCGAGGTTCGACTTGAAGGGACTGTCGAAGACGCCGGCATACTGGCCGAATTGCGATCCGTACTGGCCGGGGTTGCCGATGGCCACCTGACGGGTCGCATGCTCGTCGTCGGCTTCATAGGAAAGGAAATAGTGGAGCTGATCGCGAATGATCGGGCCGCCGATGGAAAAGCCCGGCTGATACCGTCGGTAGTCGGGGTTCGATGTGAGACTGGCGTACTGGAAATTCTTCTCCAGGGTACTGACCCACGCTTCGGGCTGGTAGAAGACGAACGCCTCGCCGTCGATGTCGTTGCCGCCGGACTTGGTGACCGCGGTGATGATCGCGCTCGAGGCCTTCTGGTATTGCGCGCTGTAGTTCTGGGTGATGACCCGGAACTCCTGCACTGCACTCTGCGGGAAGGGGTTGCCGCGGGATGCATCCTGTCCGACCGCACCACCCTGCAATACGTCGTTCTTGAAGCTCACCCCGTCGATGAAGATATTCGTCTGTTCGGGGTCCTGTGCATCGCCTGCGATGACCTTCCGTTCGGGGTTGTTCGACATCCGGATGCCGGGGGCCAGCTCTGCGAATCGCAGAAAGTTGCGATCATCCTGCGGCAGACTTTCGAGCTGCTGAGGGCTGACGTTGGTCGCAGCCTCCGCAGTCCTCATCTCCACCGCCTGATTGCCGACCACGGTGATGGCCTCGGTGTAGACGCCGCCTGCGCTGAGGACGAAGTTGGCCTCCAGGTCCTGGCCGAGGAGTACGGTCAGGGTCTGGGACTTCGGCTCGAACCCGGGTGCGGAGACCACCAGGTTGATCGGTCCCGGTTTGATTCCGTTGAGCTTGAACCGCCCGTCGTTCCCGCTCTTCGCCGTGACCACGATGCCGGTCTGAGTTCCGACCGCGTCGACTTCGGCGTTGGCGAGGGCCTGGCCCTGGTCGTTGGTGACCTTCCCGTGGATCGTCGCCGTCGTCGCCTGACCGAACGCGGACAATGCGATCGCTCCCACGAGCATTGCGAAAAGGAATACCTTCAATCCTCGTCTCATGAGTACTCTCCTTACCTATCGATCACGCGTTCTTCTCTGCGCCGGTCGAGCGTGTCCTGGCCGGCGCGGACTGGTTGATTGCCTCACCACGAGAGAGGTGCTGACCCGCTCCCTCCGGAGCGGCGTCTGGCCGTTCTCGTCGAATGCCTCCTGCAGAAGGGCGAACGCGCGCCGGCCGAGATGGCCGACGTCGATGCGCACCGTCGTGAGGGGAGGGTTGACGTAACGCGAGATGAGAATGTCGTCGAACCCGACCACCGATATCTCGTCGGGGACGGAGACACCGTGCTCGGCGAGTCCGGCGAGGATTCCGATCGCCATCGAGTCGTTCGCAGCGAAGACTGCGGTGGGACGGGGCTCCATCTCCAGGATCGTCTCCACTGAGGCGTATCCGGATTCTTCAGTGAAGTCGCCGGGAATCTCGAGAGGCGCGAGGGGGGGCGCGGCGGTCTGGAGCCCGTGCCGGTATCCGCGCCGGCGCTCCCGGGCGTCGAGGTTCCGGGACGGACCGTTGACGAATGCGATCCGTTCGTGACCGAGCTCCCGGAGGTGTCGCATCACTGCGCGCGCTCCGCCCGAGTTGTCGACGACGATCGAATCGAGCTCGGCGTGTGCAGCGGTGTTGAGGAGCACTACGGGAATGCGGGGTGCAACCCGTTCCCGGAACTGAGCCACCGAGATGTCGGGAGCCATGACCAGAATGCCGTCGACGCGCCCGCGGAACGCGTTGGTCATCGCGATCATCTCCTCGAGATCGCTGTGCCAGCCGGAGACGAGGATGTGATACCCCGCCCCGCGCGCGGCGATGTCGATGCCACGCAGCAGCTCGGAGAAGAATTCACCGTGAATGTCGGGCAGAAGAATGCCGATGGTGTGCGAGCGGCGGACGCTGAGCGCGCGCGCAGCGACGTTCGGAACGTACCCGAGCGTGCGGGCGATCTCGCGCACCCGGATGGAGGTCTCTTCGCGTACGATGTCTTTTCCGCTGAAGACGCGGGAGACCGTAGCCACGGAGACATTGGCGCGAGCCGCGACGTCGCGGATCGTCGGATGCCGTTCGTGGCGGCGGTTTCTGCGAGTGTTCGAACGCTCTTCGGTCATCGCAATGTAACCGGTTACATTTTGGGGTAAACTACTGCACTACGATCGCGATGTCAAACCACGTCGAGCGAGGAGGAATCGATGAGTGAGGCGAGTTTTCCTTCCGGATTCCTCTGGGGAGCCGCGACGAGCGCGTACCAGATCGAAGGATCGCCGCTGGCCGACGGAGCGGGCCCGAGCATATGGCAGAGGTTCACCCACACCCCCGGCCGGACTGCGAACGGCGACACGGGAGACGTGGCGTGCGATCACTATCGCCGTTATGCGGAAGACGTGGCTCTCATGCACGAGCTCGGCCTCGGCGCATACCGCTTCAGCATCTCGTGGAGCCGCATCCTCCCCGAGGGGAAGGGAGCGGTGAACCAGAAGGGTCTCGACTTCTACCGCCGGCTCGTCGATGCACTCCGTGAAAACGGAATCCGCCCCATGGCGACGCTTTATCACTGGGACCTTCCGGCAGCCCTCGACGACAAGGGAGGGTGGCTCAATCGCGACGTCGCGGAGTGGTTCGCGGACTACGCGACGACGGCGTACCGCGCGCTCGACGACCGGATCGACCTCTGGGCGACGCTGAACGAGCCGTGGGTCGTCAGCGACGGGGGCTATCTCCACGGAGCGCTCGCTCCCGGCCACGCGAATCTGTTCGAAGCGCCGATCGCATCGCACAACCTGATGCGCGCTCATGGGAAGGCGGTTGCGGCGTACCGCGCGGTCGGAAAACACGAGGTCGGTCTGGTGGTCAACCTCGAGCCGAAGTATCCCGCCTCCGACTCGGAGGAGGACCGCACTGCGACCCGCCGTGCCGACGCGTACATGAACCGGCAGTACCTCGATCCCGCGTTTCTCGGACGCTACCCCGACGAGATGAGCGAGATGTTCGGAGAGGCGTGGCCCTCGTTTCCCGCTGCCGACTTCGACACGATCCGCCAACCCCTCGATTTCGTGGGGATCAACTACTACACCCGTGGATTGACGAAGAACGATCCGTCGAAGATCGTCGAGCGCGCGAGCCGGGTACGAAATCCGGCCGCGATCTACTCCGAGACCGGATGGGAGTTCTATCCCCGGGGGCTGACCGACATCCTGGTCTGGTTCCGCGATCGCTACGGAGCGACACCGGTCTACATCACCGAGAACGGCGCGTCGCTCTTCGATCCTCCCTCCGCAATCGACGGAGTCATCGACGATCCGATTCGCGTGTACTACCTGCGCGAGCACCTCTTCGCCGTGGCGCGCGCGATCGAGGCGGGAGTCGACGTGCGGGGCTACTTCGTCTGGTCTCTCCTCGACAACCTCGAATGGAGTCTCGGTTTCAGCAAGCGCTTCGGAATCGTCCACGTCGACTTCGCGACGCAGAAGCGCACGCCGAAGAAGAGCGCGCGGTTCTACAGCGATGTCGTGAAGAGCGGGAAGGTGACGAGGTAACGGGGGTCAGGGGTCGGGGGTCGGGGGCATTGCGCACAAGCTTTGAGGAGTGACGTGATGCGGCCGAGCCCGACGAATGCAGAATGCAGAATGCAGAATGCAGAATTGAGAATGAGAGAAGGGCAGGTGTCGTTTCTCGACTCAAAATTTTGCATTCTTGCATTCGAATGGCGAGAGCGAATTCAAATCGTCCCCCTGCCCCGAAGGGGCAATGGAGATTAGCCGGTGGCTGCCGCGAAGCGGCCGCCACCGGAAAGAGAGGAGCGCGATGATTCGTCGCACCCCGAAGGGGTGCCGGAGTTTCGCTTTGAGGAGTGACGTGATGCGGCCGAGCCCGACGAATGCAGAATGCAGAATGCAGAATTCTGAGTTCAGAATTCAGGCGCCACGGGCGGGCGACGGCCACCTTTGACCAAACGAATGGCGAGAGCGAATTCAAGTCGTCCTCCTGCCCCGAAGGGGCAATGGAGATTAGCCGGTGAAAGAGAGGAACGCGATCAATTCGTCGCACCCCGCGCGAGTCAAGAGTGAGGCGACGCCGTGTTCCGGCTCTCTTCCACCAGGTGCGAAAACGCACGAGCGAAGCGGACGTCGGACTGGAAGTAGAAAGTGCTCATCGGACAGGCGGCCGGAAGGCATCCTTCGGAGACCAGCTCTTCACCGGCAGGACGGGCTTCCCACGATTCGCCTTCGCGCATGATCCGGGAGAGCTCCTGCCGCAGGCGCTGGTACTGTGGCCCGTGCCAGACATCGTGGATGCTCGACTTCGTCCACTCGTCCATGCTGGTCCCCTGGAGGATGCAGCAGGGAGCGACCGTGCCGGTCGTCCGAATCACCAGTGAATGCCACGCCACCAGGCAGTAGAGCGAGGTATCGGCCAGTTGCCGGTCGCGGCGTCGCATCGCGCGCATCCGTACCGAGTGACGGACTCTCTCCCGCAGCGGAAAGTCGGAGCGGGTGAGATACCGCCGGACCCGTGCGCCGAGTCCGCCCTCTGCGCGCTCACGCGCGAGACGCCCGGACATACTCTCGAACCACGGAGTGAGGTCCTGTTCGAAGCTCGAGATTCCGGTGATCCGCCGCCACTCGTCGCGGCGAACGAGATCTTCGTACAGCCCCAGCATCCTCTCCGTCTCTTCCGGTGTCATCCGTTCCTCGGGACGGAGGAACGCCAGTCCATTGAACTGAATCGTGTCGACCTCGAGCTCTCTCGCGAGCTCGTACATCTTCGGAATCGTCTCGTAGTTGCCCTTCCAGACGAGAAACTGGAGGTTCACCCGTGGCGCGGTACGTCTCGAACGGGAGCGGCGCTTCAGTTCGCGAACGTTCGCCACCACGCGATCGAAGTTCCGTTCGGTCGAGCGCATCATCGAAGCGTAGCCGGAAGGGTCGGCGGTATTCAGACTCACCGTCACCAGGTCGCAGCACTCCATCACGGCGTCGAGAACCCGATCCCGAAGGAGAACGGCGTTCGTGGTGAGATTTTCGATCGGGAGTCCCGATTCGATGATCTGCGAAAAGACGGCGTTGATGTTCCGGTGAAAGAGCGGCTCGCCACCGCCGGAGAGGCGGAGAGACCGCGTCCCTCCATCCTTGAGCTCCGTGAGAAGGCGTGAAAACGACGGGGGAGAGATCTCGTCGGTTCCGCGCAACGTCGCCGTCGAACAGAAGAAGCAGTCGAGATTGCACCGGTCGGCGGGATGGATCTCCGCGTGGAACGGACCGCCGTAGGCTCGTCCGTCGCGGATGCCCCGCAGAATCAGGCGCTTGTCTGCGGCCGTGAGGTACTGCCATCCGAGATCTGCCACCCTGGATAGCCAGAAGGTTTCCTCATCGCGTCTCTATTCCGTTTCTGCGGACGATCAAGGAGAGCGATGATCCCCCTCCCAGTCCGCAGCGGACCCCGACCCGTGATCCTCCCTCCCTTACTTCACCAGAGGAAGCTCGATGAAGCTCGCATGCTCCGGCGAGTGCCAGACCTTTTGCGTCGCCTTCTGATAATCGGACGGCTTCGCTTCGAAGATGCTCGGGACGAACGTCTGCGGGTTCCGGTCGTAGAGAGGGAACCAGCTCGACTGCACCTGGACCATGATCCGGTGCCCCGGAAGAAAGACGTGGTTCGCGGCCGGAAGCGCAAAGCGATACAACAGCGGCTCGTTCGACGCGATCGGTTTCGGCGTTTCGAGACTCTCGCGGTAGCGGCCGCGGAAGATGTCGGCCGAGACCATCAGCTGGTACCCGCCCATCTCGGGCTGCGACGCGACTTCGTCGGGATAGACGTCGATGAGCTTCACCACCCAATCCGAGTCGGTGCCGCTGGTCGAGGCGACGAGGTTCGCCACCGGCTCTCCGGCGATGGTCACCGGCGCAGTGAGCGGATCGGAGACGAAGGCGAGAACGTCCGTGCGTCCCGAAGCCTGCCGCTGGTCGCTGACCAGCCAGGTCCTCCACTGTTCGCCGCTGTTGTGGATCGGACGCTGCACGTACGGGATGGGTTTCGACGGATCCGAGACGTACTGGTCGAACTGCCCGCTCTGCGCCGTGGGGGGAGTGAATCCGACCTTCAGTCCGGACTCCAGATAGAGGGGCGCCGGCACGATGCGGCAGCCGCTCTCGCAGCCGGAGGGCCATGTCTGCAGTTGTTCCCAATGGTTCGTGCCGGTCTCGAATGCATTGACCGGTGCGACCTTCATCGCCGGCGCGGAATCCATCAGATAGTGGGCGAGGAACGGACGGAGGATGTGCTGCCGGAAGTAGAGAGCGGTATCGCTTTCGAACTGCACCGCGCCGAGGGAGCTTCCCTCGTGGATCTCCTGGCCGTGGTACCACGGTCCGAGGGTCAGGTACACCATGTCGTTACGGGTGTCCTTCGGCTCGATCGCCTTGTACACGGCGAGCGCACCGTAGATGTCCTCCTGATCCCACAGTCCCGCGACGAGCATGGTCGGGACTTTGAGCGGCTCCTTCGCGAGCACCTTGTCGACCGCCTGATCGCGCCAGAACGCGTCGTAGGAAGGGTGGGCGAGGATCTTCCGCCAGAAGCCGACCTGCTCGACGCCGCGGCTGTGCCCGAGTGCTCCGGCCGATCCGGCCTGCAGGTACGTCTCGTATTCGTCGAAGTGCGTCGAGTACCACTTCGCGTCGCCTTTGCGCGACGCCTCCTGCTGGTAGATGTACGGGAGGTTGATCTGACGGAAGGCGCCGTTGTGGAACCAGTCGTCGCCCATCCATCCATCGACCATCGGGTTCATCGGAACGGCGACCTTCAAAGCCGGATGAGGATTGACCAGCGCCATCAGCGGAAGAAAGCCGTCGTAGGAGATGCCGAGAATTCCGACCTTGCCGTTCGTCTCCGGGACGTTCTTCACCAGCCAGTCGATGGTGTCCCAGGTGTCGGTCGAGTTGTCGACCGGGGTGGGGTTCTGCGGCCCGTGCAGCGGCCGGTTCATCACGTAATCCCCCTCGGAGCCGTACTTTCCGCGCACGTCCTGGACCACGCGGATGTAGCCGTCTTCGACGATCACGTCGGTGGCGTTGTCGTAGCCCTGGAGGATCGATGCGAGATGCGCGCTGCTCGCGTGGCTGGTGAGCCCGTCTGCGTCGTACGGAGTGCGGGTGAGGAGGATCGGAGCGTTCTTCGCACCCTTCGGCACGAGGATGACGGTGTGGAGCTTCACTCCGTCGCGCATCGGAATCATCGCTTCGCGGCGGACGTAGTCGAGGAAGTCCGTCACCGGTTCGAGCTTCGCAGGAGTCTCGCTCGGAAGAGCGGAGTAGGTTGCCGGCGCTTTCGTCCCGGTGACGGATTTCCTGCTCTGTGCGAGCGCGGGGATCGAAAGAAGGGCGGCGGTTGCGAGCGTGACGAACCAGGCTGCTGAAGAACGGCTGAGTCGCGGCATGTCGAAGAGACCTCCTCTGAGTAGTGCGGGCTGAAGTTTAACCCGGATTATTCACGAGATCTCGTCGCCCCGCAGGAGAAGTCCCGGGAATGATCCGGGTATACATTCAAGATCTCTCGCCGCTCGCTACTATCACGGGCGCCGATCGGGCGCGCAAACACCGGGCTCGTCCTGTATTTTCCGGGCGGGCAGGATCACTTCTGTGCAGGGAGCAAGAAAGCTCCAGCCGGTCCCGGCGCTTTGCCTGCGTCACCTCGCCTTCCAACGAGATCGCTGCCGGGGCCGGCAAACTTCTTCCCCCGTCTATTCGGTTTCCCGTGACCCACCGCTCGAAAATCCGCTAACATCAGCAGATCATGACAACTCAACTTCAGGGCGACCTGGGGGCGTTCCGTCTAAAGGAGATCCTCCTGTTCCTCTCCGGAGGATCGCGGACCGGAACCCTCCGACTGATGCACGAGATGAATGAATCCGAGATCTGTCTCGACTCGGGCGCCGTGGTCCGGGCCCGGTCGGGGCAGGAGACGATGCAGCTCCCGACGGTGCTGACCCGCCGGAAGAAGATCGATCGCGAAAGCCGTCAGAAGCTCGAAGCGGCGATGAACCGCAACGCCGAAGGGTGGGCGGACGATCTTCTGAAAGCGAAGACATTTTCCGCGGAGGCGCTGAAGGAATTCGGGGAGGTCCTCGCATCCGAGGTCGTCTACGACGCGTTGATGTGGGAGCGAGGGCTCTTCGAATTCAGCGGGGAGATCGAGCTCCCCGAAGGGACGCAGCCCGTCGCTCTGAAAGTGGACGGGCTGATCGCGGAGGGATCGAAACGGATCGCGGAGTGGGAGAAGTGCCAGAAGCTCTTCCCCGATCCGGAGGTGGTTTTCCGGGTCGTCGGCGATCCGGAGAGCGAGAAGATCACCCTCACCGCGGATGAGTTCCGGGTATTGTTCAAGATCGACGGCAAGACGTCGCTCTCGCGGCTGGTCCGGATTCTGGAGCGCGACCCGATCGAGCTGTACCACACGCTCGATTCGCTGCGAAAGAACGCACTCCTCGAAGAGGTGAGCGTCTCGACGGTCACTGATGCTCCGATCGAGGCGGAAGCTCCGCAGCCGGAGCCCGCGCCTGAGAAGTCCGTTCCGGAGGAGCCGGCCGCCGCGGCGCAGCCCGCGGGTGACGAGACGGTGAAGG
The DNA here is from genome assembly GCA_963741955.1 of uncultured Acidobacteriota bacterium. Taxonomy (GTDB): domain Bacteria; phylum Acidobacteriota; class Thermoanaerobaculia; order Gp7-AA8; family Gp7-AA8; genus CAVUKB01. The sequence continues at coordinate 652,077 of CAVUKB010000005.1, read as the reverse complement.
GGCAGTCGCCCCAGCTTCACGCGCCACCCCCGCCGATGCCGATGGAGTCTTCCTCGGCGGAGACGATCATCGGAGGTCTGCCGCTTGCCCCCGCGTGCCTGATCCTCCACGACGAGAACCGGACCACGTTTCCGCTGATCGATCAGGAATACAAGCTCGGACGCGATCCGGCGGCGGAGATCCGGATCAAGGACAGCAGCGTCTCCAGCATGCACGCGCGCCTGGTCCGCTCCGACGGGGGATACGTGCTCGAGGATACGAACAGCCGCAACGGGTCGTACGTGAACGGCGAACGGATCACCCGGGTCGAGCTGAAGAACAACGACCAGATCAGTCTCGGAAAGGTGCAGATGGTCTACAACACGACCGCCGGGCTGAAGCCGTCCGCGAAGACGCTGGCGGACGCGCCGAAGTAGCGTGGGGAAGGGGCAGCTGGGGGTCAGGGGGTTCACCGCAGATCTCTGAGCCTGGTGCGAATATTGTTCGCAAAAGTGGAATGATTTCAGAATAATATTCATCGTTTTCAACGATTTGCAGAATATTATTCTCCGGTCTCCGGTCTCCCGGTCTCCCGGTCTCCCGGTCTCCCGGTCTCCCGGTCTCCCGGTCTCCCGGTCTTTCGGTCTTTCGGTCTGTCTCCGCTCCCTCCGACCCCGATCCTGGCCCCCGACACCCGGCCCCCAACGGATCCGGCCCCGCTTCCGTACTTCTGTCGGGTCGTGTTAGAAAAGACGCCGGATGACGGAACGCGAGATCTCGAGGCAGCTGCCCGAACGGACGGGGCGCCACCACTGTATCTCCTGCCTGCAGGAGGTGCCCGGGGAGGAGTATTTCGCGAACGACTTTCTCTGCAACGGATGCGCGGAGAAGGCCGGCCACTTTCCCCTCTCTTCCACTCCATGCGATCTGCCGCAGCCCGAACGGTCCGGCGGGACCGGCGCGAAGTGAGTCGCGATCCGGCGGAGCTCCGCGTCGCGGTCGTCCACGACTGGCTGACCGGAATGCGAGGAGGGGAGAACGTCCTGCAGGAGATTCTCGAGATCTTTCCACGTTCGGAGGTCTTCACCCTTTTTCATTTTGAGGGACGGGTCTCTCCTGCGATCGAAGCGCACCCGATCCACACTTCGTTCCTCCAGCGCATCGCGTCGTCCGGCGACTACCGCCGTCTCCTTCCGCTCTTTCCTCTCGGAATCCGCGGCTGGGACCTCGGCGGATTCGACCTGATCGTCTCGTCGAGTCACTGTGTGGCGAAGAGTGTGAAGGGGAACGGCATCCCTCACGTCTGCTACTGCCACACGCCGATGCGCTACATCTGGGACCGCTTCGACGATTACTTCCCGCGGCGGAGACCGCTGCTCCGGGCCGCTGCATACGTGGTGGCGAAGGTGCTGCGGCCGTGGGACGTCCGGACCGCGTCGCGCCCCGATCTCTTCGTGGCGAATTCGGGGTTCGTCCGTGATCGCATCGCGCGCATCTACCATCGCGACGCGGACGTGATTCACCCGTTCGTCGACGATGAGTTTTTCGATTCTCCGATCGACCGTCCCCGCGATGAGTTCGACCTCGTCGTCTCGGCCCTCGTGCCGTACAAGAAAATCGAGCTCGCAGTCGAGACGGCGTCCACTCTGGGCCGCGGTCTCGTCGTGATCGGCGAGGGGCCGATGCTTCCGGACCTCCGGCGGAAGGGGAGCGACACGGTCCGATTCCTCGGCGCCGTGCCGCGAGAGACGCTCATCGACCACCTCACCCGCGCGCGCTCTCTGATCCTTCCCGGAGTCGAGGATTTCGGGATCACTCCGCTCGAAGCGATGGCCTGCGGCACGCCGGTGGTCGCATTCGGCGAGGGAGGCGTCACCGAATCCGTGATCGACGGCGAGACGGGAGTATTCTTCGATCGGCCGGACGTCGCGTCGCTCGCCGGCGCGCTCGACCGGCTGGACCGGACGGTATGGGATCGCGAGCGGCTGAGACGGAGGGCCGCCGAATTCAGCCGGAACCGTTTCCGGAGGGAATTCGTCGAACTGCTCGAGCGTGAGGGGCTCCTGAAGAGATGATCGAGCGAAAGCACAAGGCGCTGGCGACGGCGTATCTCGCCATCGACGTCATCGCGGTGAATCTCGCGATGCTCGCCGCGTACGTCCTCCGCTTCACGGTCGAGGTCATCCCGGTGACCCGCGGTCCGCAGGAGATGACCGTCTACACGCATCTTCTGCCTCTGGTCACGATTCTGTTTCCCCTCGTCTTCGCGCTGGAAGGTCTCTATCGGATGCGGCCGACCCGGCGCCCCGCCGAGGAGCTTCTCGAAGTCGCGGTCGGAACGGGACTCGGCACGCTGCTCCTGTCGGGCGTCCTTCTCTGGATCCGGCCGGGCAACCCGGACGTGCCGTACTCGCGTGCGACGCTCGGGATCTTCAGCGTCTGTGCCGTCGTTCTGCTGATGACCGGCCGGACCATGGTGCGGCTGCTGGTCGAGAAGCGCTTCCGGGCCGGTCATGGTCTGGACCGCGTGCTGATCGCCGGGAGCGGCGAGCTCGCGCTCGCGGTCTTCGATCGGATCGCTTCGCACCGCGAGCTCGGGCTGCAGATCGTCGGATTCGTCTCCGACGACCCCGAGTCGAAACTCGACGGGCTTCCGCGACTCGGAGGGCTCGCCGATGCGCCGGGGGTGATCGAGGAACATCGCGTCGACCACGTCTATGTCGCGCTTCCGCATAAGTCGGCGGCTGCGACGGTCGCGCTGCTCGACGAGCTCTCGCGAGAGTACGTCTCGGTGCACGTGGTCCCGGATCTCCTCCAGTACATGGTGCTGCGCTCGCGGGTCGAGGATCTCGACGGGCTCCCGACCATCAACCTCTCCGAGGCGCCTCTCGACGGATCGCGACGGATCGTGAAGCGGATCTTCGACGTGGTGATGGCGTCAGTGGCCCTGATCGTCGCCTCACCGCTGATTGCGGTGATCGCGATGGCGGTCTGGATCGAAGACCGCGGACCGATCTTCTTCCGCCAGACGCGGATGGGACTCGACGGCGTCCCGTTCGAGATCATCAAGTTCCGCTCGATGCGCGTCGACGCGGAAGAGATCAGCGGCGCGGTGTGGGCGGAGAAGGACGACCCGCGCTGCACGAAGGTGGGCCGGGTGACCCGGCGGTGGTCACTCGACGAGTTGCCGCAGCTGTGGAACGTAGTGAGGGGAGACATGAGTCTGGTCGGCCCCCGTCCCGAGCGGCCGGAGTTCGTGACGCAGTTCCGGCGCGAGTTCCCGCATTACATGCTCCGGCACAAGGTGCGCGCGGGAATCACCGGATGGGCCCAGGTCCACGGCTGGCGGGGGAACACGTCGGTGCGGATGCGGATCGAGCACGATCTCTATTACATCGAGAACTGGTCGCTGCTGCTCGATGTGAAGATCCTGGTGATGACGCTCCGGCACGGCTTCCGTCACGAAAATGCATATTAAAAGCATCGAGGATCGAGGATCTGAAAGGCATCGAGGATCGAGGATCGAGGATCGAGGATCTGAAAGGCATCGAGGATCTAGGATCGAGGATCGAGGATCTGAAAGGCATCCAGGATCTGAAAGGCATCCAGGATCGAGGATCTAGGATCGAGGATCTGAAAGGCATCCAGGATCGAGGATCTAGGATCGAGGATCTGAAACCGACGAGGCTCGAGGCTCGGGGATCGAGGCTCGGGGAGCCCCGTAGGGGCGTCTGACAATAGCCCAGGACGCAGTCCTGGGATTGATCGCGGAAAACCACCATCGGAGAGCCCCGTAGGGGCGATTGAACGATCCCATTTTCTCGGGGCTCGGTGCGCGACGCTCGAGGCTCGGGGCTCGGCACCGAGCTTCTGATATCTGAAAAGCATCGAGGATCGCGGACCCTGGATGCCTTTCAGATCCACGATCCACGATCCACGATCCACGATGCCTTTCAGATCCACGATCCACGATCCACGATCCACGATGCCTTTCAGATCCACGATCCACGATCCTCGATGTCTTTCAGATCCACGATCCACGATCCACGATCCTCGATGTCTTTCAGATCCACGATCCACGATCCACGATCCTCGATGTCTTTCAGATCCACGATCCACGATCCACGATCCTCGATGCTTTCAACAGGTACTCCCTCTCCGTGTCGATGCTCCCGTCGGGATGGAAAGTGTGCTCGGCGATGTGCATCTCTCCGTTCTCCCTGATCCCGACGACGGTCGACGAGCGCGTTCCGTAGAACGATCCGCGGATGAAGATGGGGGAGAGATCCCGTTCGCGCTCGAGGCCGACGCCGGTGTCCGGCAGTTCCGCATCGTCGGCTCGGGTGTGGTCGGCGAGAAGATCGAAGAGATCTGGAAAGAGTTTCTCCTCTTCTCCCTCATCGAGAATCGCACGCAATCCGGCTTTTGCGCGGCGGACCTTCGGCCAGGGCGTGTCGAGCAGATGGTTGCTCAATCCGTAGATCCCGGGAGGAAGCGTTTCGATGCTCTCGGAACGGTTCGAGAAGTAGCAGAGCTTCTCGCCGTCGCAGACGAAGAGATTGAACCCGGCGTAGCGCGACTTCTCGTGCACCACGCCGGCGAGAAACGCATCGGCCGGTCCACCGCTCTCGAGGAACGCGCGCACCAGCCCTCCGCGGGACGGAGCGTCCGGTTTCGGTTCTGCCATCTCGCGGAAGTTGGTGATCGCGGCGAAGCTTCCGTTCGTCGAGATCCCCATCCAGCTCCCGCCGGCGGAGAGATCACGTCCCGCGAGAATGGAGGAATTCTCCCGCCAGAAATCCGCTGGGGCAGTCGGACGTTCCCGCAACTCGTCCCGGTTTGCGGCGACGACCAGGCGCCAGGGGCGATGCGTCTTCCAGGAAATGGTGATCAGACACATGAGGCCATCCGGAGGATACGAGCTCTCGCGGTGCCGGGCGGATCGGGCGACCGGAAACTCGCAGCCGGCCGTAGATTAGCAGAGATCAGTTCGTGGAGATTGGCAAACCTTTTCGGGAGTTTTGCGTATCCACGGTCAGAGCAGCGAACTCGCAGGATCGCAGAACAGGAGATATCCGAATGAGGAAGCTTTCCAAAGTCCTGATCATTCTCGTCATCCTCACCGGAGCGACCGCCGGGCTGTATGCCTGGGCCCGGGGATCGAAGGGAAAAGACAACGGCTTGAAGCTCGTGGACGTGACCGTCGGCTCGATCACGGAGAAGGCGGTTGCGGTAGGGCAGGTCCAGCCGCGGCAGAAGTTCGCGGTGAAATCGAAGATCTCCGGCATCGTGAAGACGGTCATGGTCGAGGTCGGCGACTCGGTGAAGGCCGGCGATCCTCTCTTCGAGATCGCCCCCGATCCGACGCCTCTCGAAGTGACGGAAGTCGATCGCCGCGTCGAATCGGCGCAGGCTTCGTTCAACCGGGCGAAGCTCGAATTCGACCGCGCAACGGAGCTCTCCTCCTCGGGCGTTCTCCCGAAATCGGAGCTCGACACCAAGCGCGAGGCGTTCCAGCTGGCGCGGATCTCACTGACCAAGGCGGTGCAGGATCGTGATCTCACGCGCAAGGGCCGCCTGAGCCAGGGAGGTACCGAGTCGATCATCCGGGCGCCCGCCGCCGGAACGATCCTCACCCGTACCGTCGACCCGGGAGATCCGGTGGTCCCTCTGACCTCCTATCAGCCGGGAACCGAGCTGGCCACCATCGCCGACATGAGTGATCTGATCTTCAAAGGGACGGTCGACGAGATCGACGTAGGAAAACTCTCGGTCGGAATGCCCGCGCGGATCAAGGTCGGCGCGCTCCCGACGGACGTGGTGACCGGTGTCGTGCAGCGGATCGCGCCGCAGGCGCAACAGAAGGACGGCGCGACTCTGTTCGACGTGGAGATCGAGCTCGATCGGGGCCAGAAGGTCCACCTGCGCGCCGGCTATTCCGCGAATGCCGACGTCGTGATCCGCGAGAAGAGCGACATCGTGGTGGTTCCGGAGCGGCTGGTCACGTTCGAAGACGGCGGAAAGAAGGCGTTCGTGGAAGTTCCGGCGAACGATCCGAAGGGCGAGCCGAAGAAGGTCGAAGTGAAGACCGGCATCTCGGATGGACTGAACATCGAGATCACGTCCGGATTGAAGAAGGGAATGCAGATCGTCGAGCGTCCGCCGAAAGAGATCTCCTGAGTGAAGGTCTGACCCCCGACCACTTCCATTCCGAACGAGGAGACAGGAAGAGCACATGCTCGGACTTCGAGACGTAACCCGACAGCTGTTTCGCGACATCCGGAGTCAGAAGCTCCGCACGTTCCTGACCGTGTTCGGGATCGTGTGGGGGACGGTCGCGATCAGTCTGATGCTGGCGTTCGGGACCGGACTGCACAAGCAGCTGGTCCGGAACACCGCCGGACTCGGCGACCGGATCGTGATCGGATGGCCGGGTCTCACTTCGATTCCGTACGAAGGCCTCGGCAAGGGACGACGGATCCGCCTGGCGGAAGACGACATCCAGTCACTCCAGACCGTTCGGGGGTTGAAAGGCGTCTCGTCGGAGTACGCGGATAGTCTGAAGCTCGATTACGGGACGCAGACGATGTCCGTCGACGTCTCCGGAGTCAGCCCGGTCTTCGGAACGATGAGAAATCTCATCCCCGACTCCGGAGGCCGCTTCATCAATCCGATCGACATGGACCAGCAGCGGCGGGTGATCTTCATCGGAGACAAGCTCTCACGGAACATTTTCGGGAAGGAGCCGGCGATCGGGCAGCACGTGATGCTCGGCGGGTCGCCGTTCCTCGTGGTTGGTGTTCTGAAGTCGAAGAGCCAGGACTCGAGCTACGGTGGGCGGGACAACGAGAAGGCGTTCATCCCTTCGACGACGTTCCGCGCTCTGACCGGTCAGGAGTACGTCGACAATTTCATCTTCCAGCCGGCCGACGCGTCGGCGAGCGATGCAGTGAGTGATGCGGTCCGCGCGCAACTCGGAAAGAAGCTCCGTTTCGACGCGAAGGACAAGGAAGCGCTTTCGTTCTGGGACACGACCGAACAGTTCAAATTCTTCGACATCTTCATGCTCAGCTTCAACGCATTCCTCGGCATCATCGGTCTGCTGACCCTGATCGTCGGCGGGATCGGCGTGTCGAACATCATGAACGTCGTGGTCGAAGAGCGGACACGCGAGATCGGAATCAAGATGGCACTCGGCGCGAAACAGCGCTGGATTCTCTCCCAGTTTCTCCTGGAGACGCTGATAGTGACGGTGATCGGAGGAGCGATCGGGTTCGTGATCTCGCTCTCGGTCTGTGCCGTCTTCCCGAAGCTCGGCCTCACCGAGTACGTCGGAAATCCCGAAGTGTCCCCGATCGTCGCTGCACTCACGGCGGTGGCTCTCGGTGTGGTCGGTCTGATCGCCGGTTACTTCCCGGCGCGTGACGCCTCGCGGCTCGATCCCGTGGTGGCGATGAAGCTGTAGTGGAGAGAGGAGAAGACGATGAAAAGATCCATCGAAGTGATTCTCGCCCTCTTCACCAGCAGCGCTCAGCTGCAGAAGAAGCGGGCGTATCTGACCATAGCCGCCATCGCCTGGGGCACCGTCGCGATTCTTCTGCTTCTCTCTTTCGGAGAAGGACTGAAGCTGCAGCTCGACAAGAACCGCCGCGCCATGGGCGAGAACATCGCGGTGATGTGGCCCGGTGAGACGACCAAGCCGTGGAAGGGGATGGTTCCCGGACGTCCGATCCGCCCGCGAATCGACGACCTCGATTTCATCCGGGAGAGAATGCCGGAGCTGAGTGCCGTGATCGGCGAGATCACTTCCTACCGGACCGCACTGGTCTACGGAAAGAAGACCGTCAACGGACGGGTGATCGGCACGAATCCGATCTACGGTGAGGTGCGCAAGCACTTTCCGCAGGCGGGAGGACGCTTTCTCTCCGAACGCGACGAGATTCAGCGCCGGCGCGTGATCTTCCTCGGCGATCAGCTGGCGAAGGACATCTTCGGCGCGGAAGAGCCGGTCGGCAAGACGCTGCTGGTGAACGGCGCACCCTACACCGTGATCGGGGTGATGGAGCACAAGACCCAGATGGGCGCGTACGGCGGTATGGACAAGGATCACGCGCTGATTCCGATCACCACGTTCAAGGCGCAGTTCGGCCGGGATCGGCTGAGCAACCTCGTCATCCAGGTGCGCAAGGGTGAGGAGATGCCGGCAGAGCTGAAGCGGTTCAACGAGATCATGGGCGCGAAGTTCGGCTACGACCCCACCGACGAACGTGCGTTCGGCACCTGGGATACCGTCAAGAGCGGGAAGATCACCAACAACATCAGCACCGGTATTCAGATGTTTCTCGGCATCGTCGGCGCGCTCACCCTCCTCATCGGCGGAGTCGGCGTGGCGAACATCATGTATGCGGTGGTCAAGGAGCGCACCCGCGAGATCGGCGTGAAGATGGCGCTCGGGGCGCGGGCGAGCTGGATCGTGATGCCCTTCGTCCTCGAAGGACTCGTCTACACCCTGGTCGGCGGTACGCTCGGCCTGGTGATCGCCACACTCCTGGTGACTCTGGCGACGTTCATCCCCACCGAGGGGAACCAGGTGATGGCATTTCTCGGGAAGCCGACACTTTCGTGGCAGATCGGCATTGCCACGTCGGCGATTCTCGGAGTGATCGGGCTCGTCGCCGGATATTTCCCCGCGCGACGCGCGGCCGCGGTCGACCCTGCAGCGACTCTCAGATACGAATGAGGAGATTCGAACGATGAATCTGACACTGGCGCGCAAGCCCGAAGTTCCGAGTCAGAATGGCAGCGGCATCATCCGGATGGAAGACGTCCGGAAGGTGTACGACACCGGCAAAGTGAAGGTCGAGGCGCTGAAGGGAATCGACGTCGTCATCGAACAGGGCGACTTCGTCGCCATCGTCGGTCCTTCCGGCTCCGGAAAGTCGACTCTGATGAATCTCCTTGGATGCCTCGACACCGCGACATCCGGAACGTACGAACTGGCGGGGGAGAACGTGGCGGGGATGGGAAAGGACGAACTGGCCGACGTGCGCAACCGGCGGGTCGGCTTCGTCTTCCAGAACTTCAACCTCCTCCCTCACATCACCGCTCTGGAGAACGTCGAGATGCCGCTTCTGTTCGGGGGCGTCTCTGCGCGCGAGCGCCGGCGGAAGGCCTCCGAGCTCCTCGAGCGCGTAGGACTCGGCGACCGTCTCGACCACAAACCGACCGAGCTCTCGGGCGGCCAGATGCAGCGTGTCGCGATCGCACGCGCTCTCGCAATGGATCCCGACATGCTCCTCGCTGACGAGCCTACAGGGAACCTCGACTCGAGCTCCGGAACCGACATCATGTCCATCTTCGGCGACCTCTCGAAACAGGGGAGGACGCTGGTGATCATCACTCACGATCCCGCACTCGCGAAGCGCGCCGGAAGAGTGATCGAGATCCACGACGGCCGGATCACGAGGGACGAGCGGAACGGACACGGCGAGTGAGGATCAATGTCGGACGTGTCGGACAGGTCCGACAGGTCTGACGCTGCAATACGAGAATTCGTGAGACTCTTCTCGTCGCTCGTCGCTCGTCGCTTTACTTCTCGAAATCCCACGCGACTTTCTTGAGTGCGAGATCCATCCGCTCGACGATCTGCTGGATGTCCTTCTTTGCATGCGCGCTGGAGAAGAACGCAGCCTCCCACTGTGACGGGGGAAGATAGACGCCGTCGTTCAGGAGGAGGTGGAAGAAGCGGTTGAACTTCTCGCCGTTGGATGTCTTCGCGGAGGCGAAGTCGGTGACCGGCTGGTCGGTGAAAAAGACCGTCCACATCGAGCCGACCCGATTGATCCGGATCGGAACGCCGTGCTTGTCGGCCGCCTTCAGCACTCCCTTCTCGAATTCTGCGCCGCGCTCTTCGAGCTGGGGATAGATCTGCTCGTTCTTCAGCACGCTGAGCGTCGCTTTTCCCGCCGCGACCGCGACCGGGTTGCCCGAGAGCGTTCCTGCCTGATACATCGGCCCGAGGGGGGAGACGAGCTTCATCAGGTCGGCACGTGCGCCGTAGGCGCCGATCGGCATCCCGCCGCCGATGATCTTGCCGAGGGTGGTGATGTCGGGGGTGATACCGAAGAGACTCTGGGCGCCGCCGTAGGCGACGCGGAAGCCGGTCATCACTTCGTCGAAGATGAGCAGCGTCCCGGTGCGATCGCAGATCTCGCGGAGTCCCTGGAGGAAGCCTTCCTTCGGACGAACGCAGCCCATGTTTCCGGCGACCGGCTCGACGATGATGGCGGCGAACTCGCCGGAGTGTGCGTCGAGCGCCTCGCGTACCGCGTCGAGGTCGTTGTACGGAACGCTGGCGGTGAGCTGGGAGTACTCGGGAGGGATGCCTGCGGAGTCGGGAACGCCGAACGTCGCCCCTCCGGAGCCGGCCTTGATCAGGAGCGAGTCGACATGGCCGTGGTAGCCGCCGTCGAATTTGAGAATGCGGCTGCGGCCGGTGGCGGCGCGGGCGAGCCGGATGGCGCTCATGGTCGCTTCGGTGCCGGAGCTGACCAGGCGGACCATCTCGATGCTCGGGACTGCGGCGACGACCATCTCCGCGAGCTCGATCTCACCGACGGTCGGAGCGCCGAAGGAAGATCCGCGCGTCGCCGCGCGCTTGACCGCTTCCACGACGTGACGATGCGCGTGGCCGAGGATGAGCGGCCCCCACGAGCCGACGCAGTCGATGTACTGGATGTTGTCGACGTCGAAGATGCGGGCGCCCTGGCCCTGCTCGATGAATACCGGCGTGCCGCCGACGGCGCGGAACGCCCGCACCGGCGAGTTCACCCCACCCGGGATTGTCTGTTGTGCACGTTCAAACCACATTTCGGATTTACCCATAGCGGCGAGATGATAAGGCATCTGCGATCGAGGATCGAGTCTCTGAACGGCATCGAGGATCGGGGATCGAGGATCGGGGATCGAGGATCGAGGATCGAGGATCGAGGATCGGGGATCGAGGATCGAGGATCGAGGATCGAGGATCGGGGATCGAGGATCGAGGATCGAGGATCGAGGATCGGGGATCGAGGATCGAGGATCGAGGATCGGGGATCGGGGATCGAGGATCGAGGATCACCGCAACAGCCGTCCCCCGTCGACCGGGAGGGTGATCCCGGTGATGTAGTCCGACTGGAGGAGGAACGTCACCGCGGCCGCGACTTCCTCGGGAGCGCCGGCGCGTTTGAGGAGGGTCGGCTCGACCGCATTACGGCTCTCGGTCGCGCCGAAGCTCTCCGGGAGGAGAACCGGGCCGGGGGAGACCGCGTTGACCAGGATCTCAGGGGCGAGAGCCTTCGCGAGACCGCGGGTCATTGCGATCAGTCCCGCCTTGCTGATGCTGTAGGCGAGATGGCTCTTCCACGGAATCACCCCGGCGACATCGGCGATGTTCACGATCCGCCCGAAGCCGTTCTTCTTCATTCCTTCCGCCACCGCTTGAGAGAGAAAGAAAGGCGCCCGGAGGTTGACCGACATCGTTTCGCTCCAGCTCTCGAGTGTCGCGTCGAAAAAATCCTCGCGGAGAAAGTTCGCCGCCGAGTTGACGAGGTAGTCGATCGGCTCGCGGCGGAGCTTTCCGACGAGTTTCCGGAGCTCTTCGGGGTCGGCGAGATTGCAGCGGTGTGCTCTCACCTCCGCTGCTCCTGCCTCCAGCAGTTCGGCCGAGACTTTGCGCACCTCGGCGCGCGGGGTGCTGTTGAACGTGAAGACGACCGCGGCTCCTTCGCGTGCAAGTTCGCGCGCGATGGCGAGCCCCAGACGTCTCGCCCCGCCGGTGACCAGCGCGGTCCTCCGGGCGAAGAGACGCCGTGACGTCGTGCCCCGTCTCACGGCTGTTCCACGACCGCTTCTTCGGAGACCTCGCGCAGCGAGAGCCAGGTTCCGACCAGCCCGGCGAGGATGCCGCCGCAGAGGAGCATCACGATCTTCTGCCAGGGGAGAAACGCGGAGAAAAGAAACTGCCACGCGAGGACGCTCGCGGGAGCCACGATGTAACGCGCCGCTTCGAAGATCCCGTACAACGTGATCACCGCGACGACCCCGCCGGTCGTCCCCGCGAGGATTCCTTCCATCAGGAAGGGTCCGCGCACGATGCGCTCGGTCGCACCGACCAGCCGCATGATGTCGATCTCTTCCCGGTAGAGAACCATCGTCAGCCGGATCACGCTGGCGATGGTGAACGCGGCGGCGATCGCGAGGACTCCGCCGGCCAGAATCCCGAACGTGTCGATCAGGCTCACCACGCGTTTGAGCTTCGCGACCCATTCCCAGTCGTACTGGACGTCCGCGACCCCCGGAAGTCGCCGGACTCTCGACACCTCATCGTCGAAGTCGAGCGAATGAATGGCCTCCGGCGTGACCTGAACCTCGATCGACGCAGGGAAGGGGTTTTCGTCGAGCTCGTCCACCACTCCGGAAAGACCGGAATAGTAGCTCTTGAACCGCGCCAGCGCCTGCTGGCGCGTGATGGTGCGGTGCGAGGCGAAGTAGCGATGCGACGAAAGGTCGCGATTGATCGCCTCGATCTGCGGCTGCGTGATGTCGTCGGCCAGAAAAAGGGAGAGGCGCGAGCTTGCTTCCCATCGTTCGATCGCGCGGGTGAGGTTCTCCGCGATCAGGAGAAAGCCACCCAGGGTGATCAGCGCAATGGCGATCATGGCGATGGCCACGAAGCTGGTGCGCTTGGAGATCCACATCCGCCGGGAGGCTTCCTTCAGGAAGTAGACGAACGTGCTGCTCAGCGACTCCTGCGGATCGAGACGGGACATGCGCTCATATTAGCCCGGATTTCTCACACCGTCTCCGCTGCGGAGGCGGATGGCGCTCTTTCCGCCGCGTTGCGCTCGCGTATCCGGCCGCCCAGTGCCGGTCGCTTCGCGCCGGTCAGGACCAGCTGAGGAGCGAACCCGACGCCGGTTCGGGCGCGGGCGGCTCCGCGGAGCGCTCCTCCGCAACACGCCCCCGCTCGAGCGTGATCACCCTCTTGCCTGCACGGCGGATCATCTCCCGGTCGTGCGTCGCAACCAGCACCGTCGAGCCGCGGATGTTCGCGTCGTGGAAGATCTCCATGATCTCGGCCGATAGATCGGGATCGAGGTTGCCGGTCGGCTCGTCCGCGATGATCACCATCGGGTCGTTGATCAGAGCCCTGGCGATCGCGATTCGCTGCTGCTCACCGCCCGAGAGCTGAAGCGGAAACGCGTTCAGCCGGTGATGCAGATTGACCGTGCGGAGCACCGAATAGACCTTCTTCTTGTGCTGCTTCTGCGGAATCCCGAGGACCGTCATCACGAACGAGAGGTTCTCGAAGATCGTCATCCGGTCGATCAGCTTGAAATCCTGGAACACCATCCCGACTTCGCGCCGGAACATCGGGAGCTGATTCCGCCGCAGCGCGTTGAGATTGCGGCCGTTGACGATGATCTGTCCTTCCGTCGGCACCAGCTGCCGGAGGATCAACCGGAGAAGGGTCGACTTCCCGGCGCCGCTCGGACCGGTGAGGAAGACGAAGTCTCCCTTTTCGATCTGAAAGCTCACGTCCACCAGCGCCGTCGTGACCCGATCGAAGCGCTTCGTCACATGGTAGAAGTGGATCATCAGGAAGATGGTAGCAGAGGAGAAGCGTCTGAGCTGTCAGATCTCGGATCTGTAATCCGCCATCCGCCATCCGCGCTCCGCCATCGATCGCGTTCGGGTTAGCCCGCATTTCTCACAAGACTCTTTTGGGGGAGTTCAACCGGAGCTGAAGGGGGCGTTCAGCGTAGATTTTGCCGGAATGGGGAGAGTTGGAGTCGAACAAGGCTGAAGTTATTTGACTGGGCGCTGGTTCCGGAGGGCGGCGGAGGTTCGGGCAGTATCGTGCAGCCAACGCTCAGACACACGTTTCCTCTGGTTCAGAGTTGAACAGACGTGGTTGCGGGAAGATGAGTTGAGGAACGATCCGCCTTCAGGGAGAGGCAAGAGCTAAGTTGCTGCAGACCAGCGCGAACAGCTTCGTCATCGGATACCCACTCGAGAGTGAGATCCATATCTTGCGCGTGGTCACGCGGATCCGTGCTCCGATCTTGAACAGCTTCAGCCGAATTGTGTTGCACTGAGCGGTGGCCAGCTCGGTTCCTTTCAGTCCCAGCCGCCGCAACGCATTCATCAGCAGATAGGCCGCCGAAGAAAACCAGAGCCGCAACTGATTTGCTCTCATCGTTGCCGCCGAGGTCCGATCCGAAAACAGAAAACATTTCTGTTCCTTGATTCGGTTCTCCATCTCTCCGCGCTCACAGTAGAGCTCTTCGTACAGCGGCTTCACCGCCATCGCCTCCACCGGGAGCGACGTTACGACGAACCTGCCGTTGGCTTTGTCCACCAGGTACTCGGCTTTCGCCACCACACGACGGGACCGGCTCCAGCTCTTGCGAGTCCGGTAGTTCAGATCCTTGTAGGTGCGGCACGCCTCGGAGAGATGTTGCGACTCGGCTCGTACCAGAGCCATCTCCGCCTCGATCATCGCCTCGAGGCGCCGGTTCTTGGGCAGACCGATCGCGTAATCGATCCCTTCGGACTCGCACCAGCTCAGGATCTCGTCGCAGCAGAATCCCGAATCAGCACGAATCACGATCTTCACATCCGGCCAGCTCTCACGGATCTGCCCAATGATCCGCCTGAGTTCCTCGACCGTTCCCTCGGCAGGTCCGACGCTCGCCTCTCGCAGACGTGCGCAGAGCAGATCCTGTCCACAGAACACGTAGAGTGGCAGATAGCAGTACGACCCGTAGTGGCCGTGGAAAAATCGCCCCTCCTGATTCCCATGGATTCTGTCCTCGGTCGTGTCCAGATCAATCACGATCTGATCCGGAGGAGTCGACCTGGATTTTAAGAACACGTCGACGAAGAATTTATCAATCGCGTTTCCGTCATAGACGATCCGCTTGTATCGATCCTCCCCGTGACCATCCGGGGTCAACTCCAACCGGTTCAGCGTACTCTTGCCCGCCAGCGGCTGCCTGGGATCCGATTTGCCCGATAAGGTCCCGATCAGCGGATCCTCACGCAGAGAATCGTGATCGTTCAGATCTTCATATCCGAGAGCCAATCCCATCACCCGCTGCCGGATCATCGACTCGAGCGAGTGCTGAACCAAAGTGCGTTTTCGGTAATCCCGAAAGCATCCGACGAACCTTTCCAGAATCCTCGTCCGCCTTTCCGTCTCGAGCAGCAGGAGCCCTCCCCCGTCCGAAGTGAGCTGTCCACCGTCGAACCTGGCGACGATCTCACGCCCTCCCACCCCTTGGAATCGCAACTCGTTCCCGCTACACTCTGTCTGCTTCATACCGCCGCCTCCCGTGCTGTTGATGTTGTTGTGCACACTCAACTTAATAGCACGGAACGGCGGTCTTTTTCTCCCTACTGTGAGAAATCCGGGTTAGACTCTCGTCGATGCGTTTCTTCTGGGTCTGTGTCGGTGGTGCGTTCGGCTCGGGCGCCCGATACCTGATCGCGGGGCTTGCGCTCAACGCGCTTGGGCCGTTTTTCCCCTGGGGAACCCTGATCGTCAATGTGGTGGGATCGTTCCTCCTCGCGTTTCTGATGGTCATCGGCACTGAGACGGAGGTGATGTCCGCAACTCTGCGACTCACTCTGACCACCGGAGCGATGGGAGGATTCACCACCTATTCGACGTTCAACTACGAGTCACTCCGCTATTTTCAGGAAGGAGCGTGGGGGCTCGGCCTGGTGAACCTCATCGGAACCGCGGTGAGTTGTCTGGTTGCCGGCGTTCTCGGATTCGCCCTGGCGCGGTGGATCGTCGGCTGATCGAAAGGAGAGTCGACCATGCGAGCGCTCGATGGTGAGCAAGTCCTCGTCCGTGTCTTCATCGGAGAATCCGACCGGTGGCATCACCAGCCTCTCTCCACGGCTCTTCTCGAGCGGCTCCGGCGCGAGGGTTTCGCCGGCGCAACGGTGTTTCACGGCGTTGCGGGTTTCGGCGCGCACAGCGTTCTGCATACCTCGAACATTCTCCGGCTGTCGGAAGATCTTCCAGTGGTGATCGAGATCGTCGACTCGTCCGAGCACATCGATCGCCTCCTTCCCATCCTCGACGAGATGGTCACCGAGGGGTTGGTCACCATGGAGAAGGTGCGGGTGGTGAAGTACGTCGCGGGAAGCCACAAGTAACTCCCGATCGGCCATACGCCATCCCACTTCGGCCATCCGCCATCCGCCATCCGACATCGGTATAATCCGCCGGATGATCGAGAAGCTCACAGAAGCGGCCGAGCTCGTCCACTCGCGCTCGAAACTCCGTCCCCGCATCGGGGTGATTCTCGGCTCGGGCCTCGGGAACGTCGTCGATGCTCTCGAGATCGAGACATCGATTCCGTACGAGGAGATTCCGCACGCGGAGACGTCGTCCGTGGTCGGCCACTCCGGCCGTCTGGTGCTGGGCCGCAGCGGCGATTCCGCGGTTGCCGTGATGCAGGGGAGAGTGCACTACTACGAGGGACACTCACTCGAGGACGTGGTCTTCCTCCCGCGGCTCCTGGCACGCCTCGGTGCCGAGTTGGTGATCGTGACCAACGCCGCCGGCGGGGTGAACCCCGACTTCCGCCCGGGCGACCTGATGCTCATCTCGGATCACATCAACTTTCTCGGTGTGAATCCGCTGCGGGGAGCGAATCGCGAAGAGCTCGGAGTCCGTTTTCCCGACATGACCGAAGCCTACCCTGCGGAACTGCGCCGCGTGGCGAGGGAGATTGCGGAAGGGATGGGGCTTGGTCTGAAGGAAGGCGTCTACATCGCCGTGTCGGGTCCGAGCTACGAAACGCCGGCGGAGATTCGCGCCTGCCGGGTGCTCGGTGCGGACGCGGTCGGGATGTCGACGGTGCCGGAAGTGATCGCGCTCTCACACATGCAGGTGCCGGTTCTCGGCATCTCGTGCATCACGAATATGGCGGCGGGAATCCTGCCGCGAAAGCTGACCCATTCCGAGGTGATCGAGACGACCAGGCGGGTCGAGCGGGAGTTCACCGGACTGGTGCTCGCGCTGCTGGAGCGTTTCAGCGGCGTGACCGTCCAAAAAAGTCGTTGAGTCCGCCACGTTCTTCGGTATCCTCTCTCGGTCCGGATCGGGGAAAACCTCGACGCAGCAGGCTTCGGCAGGAGAGTGTCCATCCAGATGGTCGCGCCAGCCGGTGATTCACGAGGACGTGAATCGCGGCAGCAGCTCTGCCCGGACCGACGGATCGGAGACTAATGGACCGCTTCATCGGAATCATCGGAATCCTCTTCCTCTTCGGGCTCGCGTATCTCTTTTCGGCCGACCGCCGCGCGATCCGATGGCGCACGGTGGGTTGGGGAGTGGTGCTGCAGGTGGTCTTCGCTCTGGCGGTGCTGCGCTGGCCGTTCGGACAATGGGTCCTGAAGCAGATCGCCGATTTCGTCACCAACGTCATCAACTACGCCGGTCAGGGGTCGAGCTTCGTCTTCGGCTGGCTGGCCAGCGATCAGACCTTCCTGAACAAGATCCCCGGACACGAGCCGGTCGGCTCGATCGTCTTCGCATTCGTGGTCATGCCGATCGTGATCTTCATCTCCTCGATCTTCACCATCCTCTACCACCTCGGGATCATGCAGCGGGTGGTGAAAGGGATGGCGATTCTGATGGCGAAGACGATGGGGACGTCCGGTTCTGAATCGCTCGGTTCCGCCGCGAACGTCTTCATGGGACAGACCGAAGCTCCGATCGTCATCGCGCCGTACATTCCGACCATGACCATGTCCGAGCTTCTCGCGCTGATGATCGGAGGGATGGCGACGGTCTCCGGCGCGGTTCTCGGCGCGTACATCAATCTCGGCATCGACGCGCGATACCTTCTCGCGGGAAGCGTGATGGCAGCGCCGGCGTCGCTCCTGATCGCGAAGGTTCTTTTCCCGGAGAAGGAGAAATCGGTCACGGCGGGAAAGGTGACGCTGAACGTCGAGAAGACTCACGTGAACGTGATTGACGCCGCAGCAGCCGGGGCGGGACAGGGCGCCATTCTGGTGATCAACATCCTCGCCATGCTGATCGCGTTCATCGCGATCATCTCCATGGCCGACGGCGGTCTGATGTGGATCGGACGGCACATCGGATTTCCCGGCTTGACGTTGAACTGGATCTTCGGGCAGCTGTTCCGCTGGGTCGCGCTGATCATGGGTGTGCCGGCGAAAGACTCTCTCGCGGTCGGACAGCTGTTCGGCACGAAGCTGGTGCTCAACGAATTCGTCGCGTACATCGATCTGGCGAAGATCCAGGCCGTCCTCTCACCGAAGGCGAAGATGATCGCGACGTTCGCTCTCTGCGGATTCGCGAATCTCTCCTCGATCGGAATTCAGATCGGCGGCATCGGCGGTCTGGCTCCGACGCGCAAGCAGGATCTGGCGAGACTCGGAATGCGCGCGCTGCTCGGTGGGACGATCGCGACGTTCATGACTGCGACGCTCGCAGGCATCATCGCGGGGTGACTCGAGCGCCGAAAGGGACTCGCCGGCGCTGCGAGCGTCCGTCTGCTCCGGAGGCGGTGGCGTCGCGCTCATTCGACCTGGCGAAGGACGTCGATGACTTCCTGCAGATCCTCCGGAAGGGGCGATT
The DNA here is from genome assembly GCA_963741955.1 of uncultured Acidobacteriota bacterium. Classification (GTDB taxonomy): domain Bacteria; phylum Acidobacteriota; class Thermoanaerobaculia; order Gp7-AA8; family Gp7-AA8; genus CAVUKB01. The sequence continues at coordinate 633,428 of CAVUKB010000005.1, read as the reverse complement.
CGAATCGCATCCTCTCACCGCTGACGGGGTGATCGAAGATCAGGACCGCCGCATGAAGGGCCTGGCGGCCGACGTGCGCGATCACTTTCTGGAGTTTCCGGTCGGGAATCCCTTTCCACTGAGGTCCCGAGTAGACGGGATCGCCGATGATCGGGTGCCCGAGCGCTTTGAGGTGAACCCGGATCTGATGGGTCCGCCCGGTTCGGAGCACGCATCGCAGAAGTGATGCGTAGCGGTAGGTCTGCTCGAGCTTCCAATCGGTGACCGCGGGGCGCCCCCTCGTGACGACGGCCATCCGCTTCCTGTCGTGAGGATCGCGGCCGATAGGCTGATCGATGGACCCGCCGCTCTCGCGCGGATGGCCGTACACGAGCGCGAGGTACTCCTTCCGCACTGCAGGAGTCGACCACTGTTCCGTCAGTGCGCGGTGGGCGCGATCGTTCTTCGCGATCACCATCAGTCCGCTGGTGTCCTTGTCGAGCCGATGCACGATTCCGGGCCGGAGCTCGCCGCCCACTCCGCTCAGGTCGTGCACGTGAAACAGGAGCGCGTTGACGAGAGTCCCCGCGGCATGACCCGCCGAGGGGTGAACCACCAGTCCGGCCGGTTTCTCGATCACTGCGATCTCGGAGTCTTCGAAGAGAATCGCGATCGGGATCTCCTCGGAGGCGACGGACGAGCTCACGGGTTCAGGGATCCGGATCACGATCCGCTGACCCGCCGTGAGTGGGACGGAGCGTTTCGACGCTGCGATTCCGTCGATCTCGACCTCTCCCTCCTCGATCAGTCTGGCGAGAAAGCTGCGTGAGTGCTCTGGGAAGAGCTTCGCCAGTGACCCGTCGAGTCGCTGGCCGTCCAAGAAGGGTGGGACGATCGTTTCCTTCTGCTGTGGCATGCGAGCCGAGTATAGGGGATGAGGGGAGAAGGTCGCTGGCGGAGCGGAATTTGTGACAAGGGTGAAAAAACCGGTTCGGACGGAGTCACTCACGGGTAGAATCTGGGTTCATTCGTGATCACGTCCTTTGCACCTCAGACGAGCAACGGTACAATCTCGCTGGACGGAAAAGCGATTTCGCTCGTATTACGACGAGAGTCGAGATTCTCGAGAGAAGGGGAACCTATGCGGAATGTATGGAAAGTAATGATCGTCGTCGGATTGCTGCTGGTCGCGACGAGCAGCATCGCCGGCGAGTTTCGGGCGGCGGATCAGGTCTATCTGCCGGCCGTTGCGAGGACCGGTGGTGGCGGTGGAGCGTTCTTCGTCACTGATGTTTTCATTTCGAATGTGAGCACGCAGACGGTCGACGTCTGGGTCGCGTACTTGCCGACCGGCGCCACCAACGACAATTCGGCCCTTCCGGCGAGTGCGATCAAGCTCCCGACCCCGCTCGCACCGGGCGAGAGACGCGAGTACGTCGACGTGGCGAAGTCTCTGCTCAATCTCGACTCCGCGAATGGGTACCTGATCTTCTTCGCGTGCCGCACCGGCGGTGACTGTTCGGATTGCGACACCAATCCGGCGGACTGCGAGCTGATCACGGTCGAAGGCCGAATTTACAATCAGGTCACGGCGGGCGACGGCTCGGTCAGCACGTTCGGCCAGCTGTTCCCCGGGATTCCCTGGTACCTCTACAACTCGATGAACTCCGCGAACCTCGGTCTGGACAAGGTGTTCATCACCGGAATCCGCAACACCGGAGCGGTCGGAGTCAGCGGCTACCGCACCAACATCGGCCTGGTGAATTCTTCCCAGTTCTCGTCGACCCAGCTGCAACTGACGCTGTTCGACGCCTCGGGGAACGTGGTCGGCGCTCCGGCTCTGGTGAGCCTCGGACCGCTGGCACACACTCAGCAGCCGGTCACCAACTTCTTCCCCGGGTTCGCCGGTTCGGGCGCGTTCGTGGTGATCCAGCAGCTGACCGCCACACCGGTTGCGACTCCTCCGGCGGGGTGTGAAGATGGATGCCCCGGCTATCTCGCCTACGGCTCGATGCTCGACAACGTCACCAGCGACCCGACCACGCTCGAAGCGCAGTTCTCGCAGGCGCTCGACGTGACCTGCGTGTTCGGTGCGAAAGCGCCCCATCGGATGGTCAACCATCCCTGAAGTCTGCTGAAGAGCTTGTCTATGGAAGGGCCGTATCCGTCTGGATGCGGCCCTTCCCCGACTGAGCGCTCTGGAATGTCCGCCGGAAGAGTGCGGTTTTCGACACTCCTAGGCCACCCGACATCCACGAAGTGTCCGCGGAATCGTCGGAATCGTCCACTGGGCGGTTCTGTTGTAGGATTGCGGCGCAGCGTGATAGGATGCGCTCGACAGCTTTCGAAATCATCGAAAGCGGCCGAAAAGGCCGCTTTTTTTATTGCCGTAACGAATGGAACTACCGACTCGAGTGAGCGAAGGAATCGAAAAAATCGTCACATCCGAGGGATACGAGATGGTTCACATCGAGTACCGGCGGGCGGGACGGGATTTTCTCCTCCGGGTCGATATCGACAAGGAGGAAGGGGTGACGCTCGCAGACTGTCAGCTGGTATCGGATCAGTTGAGTGCGTACCTCGACGTCGAGGATGTCGTCCCCGGAGCGTACGAGCTTCAGGTGTCGTCACCGGGACTGGATCGGAAGTTCTACAAGGACTCGGATTACGAGAAGTTCCTGGGCCGGCTGGTTCGAGTGCGAACGACCAGGGCGGTCAGAGGTCTGCACGTCGTCGTCGGATATCTCGAATCCTTCGACGGGTCGAGGATCGTGGTGAGGGACCCGAAGGCGAAAAAGGATCCCATGTACGAGATCGACCTGGCGGACGTGAAAGAGACGAGGCTGGAAGTGGAGATCTGAGGAGCAGAAAAGAACATGTTCAGTGAAAACATCGGAAGAGACATTCGGGCGCTGGCGCACGAGAAGGCGATCGACGTCGAGAGGGTCTTCTCGGCTCTCGAGGACGCACTGTCGACTGCGGCGCGCAAGTACTACAAGACCCGGGAGCCGATCGTTGCGACCCTCGACCGTGAGACCGGTGCCGTGGTGGTCCGGGTCATCAAGCAGGTGGTCGCGGATCCCGAGGAGATCGAAGAGCCTCTCGAGCAGCTGACCGTGGAAGAGGCGCAGAAGCTCGATCCGAATGCCGAAGCCGGAGGGACCATCGAGCTCCCATACATCATCAAGGCGGTGGTGGACGTGGTGTCGGATCCGCTCACTGAGATCCGCGCTTACGAAGCGCGGAAGATCGACCCGAAGGTCGAGCCGGGAGACGACATCGAGATCCCGCTGACCAAGCCTCCGGAGGAGCTCGGGCGCATTGCGGCGCAGTCCGCGAAACAGGTTCTTTACCAGAAAGTGCGCGAGGCCGAGCGCGAGAAGATCTATGTCGAGTTCGCCGACAAGGTGGGCGAGCTGGAGAACGGGTACGTCAAGCGCTTCGAGCGCGGCGACATGATCATCGACCTGAATGGAAAGACCGAGGGGATCATCCCCAGGGTCCATCAGTCGCGTGCGGAGCGTTACTCCCAGGGCGACCGGATCAAGGCGGTGATCGTCGACGTCCACACGCAGCCGAAAGGACCGCAGGTCGTTCTCTCGCGGACCGACTCACGCCTGCTGATCCGTCTGTTCGAGATGGAAGTTCCGGAGATCTACGACGGCACCGTGGTGATCAAAGGTGCGGTTCGGGAGCCGGGAGAACGGGCGAAGATCGCGGTCTGGTCGCGAGAGCGCGACGTCGATCCGGTCGGCGCGTGCGTCGGAATGAAGGGAAGCCGGGTGCAGTCGATCATCCGCGAACTGCGCGGAGAAAAGATCGACATCATCCCGTGGCACGAAGACATCGTCGTCTACGCACAGAACTCTCTGGCGCCGGCGAAGATCACCCGCGTGAGCGTCACGTCGGATGAATCGGCGCATCGGCCGCATCTCGACGTCATCGTCGACAACGACCAGTTGTCGCTGGCCATCGGAAGGCGGGGCCTGAACGTCCGTCTCGCGGCGGAGCTGATCGGAGCGAAGATCGACATCAAGTCCGAGGAAGAGGTCAAGGGCGAAGTCGCCGATGCGCTCGCGCAGATGCTTCAGGAAGCGATGGCGGAGGCTCGCGCGGCAACCGACATCCACGAAGTCGATGGACTGGAACCGGAACTGGCCGACATGCTCGACCAGGCCGGCTACGACGATCTCGACTCGATCCTGAACGCGTCGGTCGACGATCTCACCCAGATCGAAGGGATCGACGAAGAGACCGCTGCGCAGATCATCGAGGTCGCCGCCCAGCACGATTCGTTCGTGATGCAGTCGGACGAAACGGCGACTCTGGTGGACGTTCTGAACCCGGAAGTCGCAGAAGAACCGGAAGAGGAAGAGTCGCTGGAAGGTGCCGAGGAAGGCGAAGCCGAAGCCGAGGCGGAGGAGCCCGAAGCCGAGGCCGAAACGAGCGCCGCGGCGACGGTGGAGCAGGAGAAACCATCTGCCGTTTCGGAAAAGCCGGACGGTGAGACCGTCGAGGAAGAAATGAAACAGTAAACGTGAATTGTGTCGGGAGTGTTCTCAAGGAGCTAGATACGAATGGCAAAGGTTCGGGTCACTGATTTGGCGAAGCAGATGGGGGTATCCGACAAGGACCTCATTTTCAAGCTTCAGTCCCTCGGGGTGGAGGTAGACAGTCCGCGATCGACGATCGATCCGCGGATGATCGCCGCCATCGTTTCCGGGAAGAAGATAGCGGCACGTCCGCGCGCGGTGATCATGCGCGAGGAGCAGCCGCAGCAGGAACAGAAGCGGCGTGAGGTGCGTCCGCCGCGCCCCATCATCAACCCGCCCAGGCGGGTCCCGAAGGAAGCAGCCCCCGAACCTGCTCCGACGGAGAGCTCTGCGCCGATCATTCCCGAGTTCCTGCAAGCTGCGGAGGCAGAAGCCGCAGAGCAGGAAATGCGCGCTGCTCAGGAAGCTGCCGAAGCGAAGAAGAAGGCCGCCGCCGAGAAGAAGAAGGCCGCCGCCGAAGCGAAAGCTGCAGCTGCTGCCCCGGCCGAAGAGAAGAAGGAAGAAGCTGCGGCCGCACCGGAAGCTGCTGCCGCACCGGAACCGGAAGCCGAGAAACCGGCCGCTCCGTCGAAGGCGGCCGCCAAGCCGCCCGCGGCAGGAAAGGCTCCGGGACGGCGACTCACCGGACCGACTGGTCCGCGTGCACGCGCGGCTCAGGGTCCCCGACCGAATTACGCGAACCAGCCGCGCGTCGCGATTCCGAGTACAGACAATCGCAGCGGTGCTGCGACACGTGGAGCGGAAGGACGGACTGTGCGTCCCGGCAGCCCGGCATCCCGTCCGGGTGTTCCGCCGCGCCCTGGTGCTCCGCGTCCTGCCGGCCGTACTGGCCCCGGACGTCCCGGCGTGCCGATGGCGCCGCCTCCCACCGGTGCTCCGGCCCCCGGCTCGTTCCGCCGCAAGCGGACCGAGGACGAGGACGAGAGATTCGACAAGAAGAAAACCACCGGCAAGCGTGGCAAACGCGCGCCGGCCGCCGCTCCGGATGGAACCGAGATCTTCAGCAAGGGACCGTTCTCGGCTCACGAGGTGCTCGACGAAGACGGCATCGAAGTGAGCACCCGGGTCACCGAAGCGACGGAGATGGAGGAAGATGTCGCGCGTCCGCATACCCCCTCCACCAGACGTGACATGCGGAAGCAGAGTGCGCCGGTGACGGCGAAGGTGCTGAGCTTCGAAAAGCCGGCTGGAACCGTGACCCTCACTGAAGGCGTCACGGTGAAGGACCTCGCCGACAAGCTCGGAGTGAAGGCGAACGACCTGATGAAGCATCTCCTGATGAAGAAGGGAATGATGCTCTCGATCAACGCGCCTCTCGGTGCGGACCTCGCGCTCGAGATTGCGCGCGAGCTCGGCATCGACGCGGAGGTCGTTTCGTTCGAAGACGCCCTCGAGATCGAGACGATGGAAAAGGCTTCGAATACCGAAGGACTGGAAACCGGTGGACGTGCTCCGGTGATCACCGTGATGGGTCACGTCGACCACGGCAAGACGTCGCTGCTCGACGCGATCCGGGAGACCAACGTCGCCGGCGGTGAGGCGGGTGGGATCACCCAGCACATCGGCGCGTACGCGGTGGAGAAGCGCGGTCAGAAGATCGTCTTCCTCGATACGCCGGGTCACGAAGCGTTCACCCTCATGCGTGCCCGGGGTGCGAAGGTCACGGACATCGTCATTCTGGTGGTCGCCGCCGATGACGGCGTGATGCCGCAGACCCGCGAAGCGATCGACCACGCGCGCGCCGCGAACGTGCCGCTGATCGTGGCGATCAACAAGATCGACAAACCCAACGCGAACATCGACCGGGTCCGGCGCGAGCTCGGCGACGCCGGTGTCCTCGTCGAACAGTGGGGCGGAGAAGTGGTCTCCGTGGAAGTCTCCGCGCTGAAGAAGCAGGGCATCGACGATCTGCTGGAGATGATTCTCCTCACCGCGGAGATGCTCGAGCTGAAGGCGACCCCCGGACTCCCGGCACGCGGTGCGGTGCTGGAAGCGCGGAAGGAAGCCGGACGCGGAATCGTGGCCAACGTCCTGGTTCAGGACGGCGTCCTCCGGATCGGCGATCTCTTCATCTCGGGACTTGCGACCGGCAAAGTCCGTGCGATGACCGACGACCGCGGCGAACGGATCAAGGAAGCTCCGCCGTCGACTCCGGTCAGCGTGACCGGCTTCGACGAAGTGCCGAATGCGGGCGACTCGTTCATCGTGATCGACGAGGAGTCGAAGGCTCGCGCGATCGTCGAGCTCCGTCAGGAGAAGGCGCGTGAGGAAGCGATGCAGACCCGCCGTCGCGTCTCGCTCGATCAGCTGTTCGAGCAGATGCAGGCCGGGGCCACCAAGGACCTCAACCTCATCCTCAAGGCGGATGTCCAGGGTTCCGTCGAGGTGCTGACCGATACACTGCAGAAGCTCTCCACCGATGAGGTGAAGATCAACATCCTTCACGCGTCGGTCGGAGCGGTCTCGACCAACGATGTCCTCCTGGCCACTGCGTCGGATGCGATCGTGGTCGGCTTCAATGTCCGTCCTGAGAGAAACGCTTCGGACCTCGCGGAAAAGGAAGGCGTCGACATCCGGCTCCATACCGTCATCTACCAGCTGACCGACGAGATCCGGCTGGCGATGACCGGACTGCTCGAGCCGACCCAGCAGGAGGTTTTCCAGGGACGGGCGGAAGTCCGCGACACGTTCAAGGTGCCGAAGGCTGGAACGATCGCCGGCTGCCACGTCACGGAAGGGATCATTCCGCGCACGGCGCAGGTCCGGCTGCTCCGCGACAACAAGGTCGTGTACGAAGGAAAGATCCAGTCCCTCCGGCACTTCAAGAACGACGTCTCCGAAGTGCGGAGCGGTTTCGAGTGCGGAATCGGCCTGGAGCGATTCCAGGACATCAAGGCCGGCGACGTCATCGAGGCGTTCAAGATCGAAGAGGTGGCAGGCGTTCTCCGCTGATCTCTGCTGATGGGTCCGGGAGCGGTCGTCCGCGAGGCGACGCTCCCGTTTCATCATGTTCGTGGGCGTTACGACATTCGAGCTTCACATCCCGCACGCACATTCTCTCAAAGAGAAGCGGATGATCGTGAAGAGCCTCCGCGACCGGCTTCGCAACCGATTCGAAGTCTCGGTCGCCGAGGTCGCACTCCAGGATCTCCATCAACGAGCGCGACTGGCAGTCGCAGTGGTCTCCGGCGACGCGAAGAGCGTCGACCGCATCCTCGAGGCAATCGGGGAGTTCGTGGAAGAGAATACGGATGCACGGGTGATCGGCAGGGGCCACGAGGTCATCCAATTCGACGATGAAGCACCGCTGGAGTTGCCCGGCGGCGACTTCGAACAGGAATTCGACATCGAATGAAGAAGACTCGAAGAACCACGCAGATCGGAGATCAGATGCGCGCCGCCGTCTCCGACCTTCTGCTTCGCGATTTCGCCGAGCTGAAGCTCGGATTCGTGACGGTCACGGACGTCGAGATCTCTACCGATCTCAAGGTGGCCCGGATCTACGTCAGCGTCTTCGGCGACCAGGCGAAGCAGCAGGAGGCCATTTCGAGACTGCAGGGAGTGAGGCCGAAGTTCCGGCATCTTCTGGCGCAGCGCTCGTCGCTCCGGCGGATGCCCGAGCTGGAGTTTCACCTCGACCGGACCGCCGAGCAGGCGATCTCGATCGAAAAGAAACTTCGCGAGCTCGGTGTGAAGAGCGAATCGCCGGAAGAGGGGGACGAGAATGCCGAAGACCGAAATGACTCCTGAAGAGGCCTGCAGGGCGATCGCGACGCGCGTCCGCGAAGGCAAACGATTTCTCATCACCGCACACCGTAACCCCGACGGCGACGCGATCGGCAGTGCCCTCGCGCTTCGCGGACTTCTTCGCAACCTGGGGAAGGACGCAGAGGTGGTGGTCCGCGACCCGTTTGGAAAGCCGCTCGGAAATCTTCCCGGGACGGAGGACGTCCGCATCGCCGACGAGCTCCCGTCCGACTATCCCGACGGTTACGACGCGCTCTTCACCATGGAGTGCCCCGAGCACGAACGGACCGGCTATCCCATCCTTCCGGGGCCGGTGATCAACATCGACCACCATCTCGGCAACACCATGTACGGAGAGATCAACTACCTCGATATGGAAGCGCCGTCCGTTGGCGAGATGGTGCTTCGGCTCAACGACGTTCTCGGTGCGCCGATGAACGCGGATATCGCGACGGCGATGTACGTCTCCCTGGCGAGTGACACCGGCTTCTTTCGCTATACCAACACCACACTCCGAACCTTCGAGGCCGCGGAGAGAATGGTCCGCGAGGGTGCAGATCCGGGGGAGATCTCGCTCTGGCTGAACGAGAGCGTCTCGCCGGCATCGATCCGTCTGCTCGGGCTCTGTCTGAACACGATGGAGATCGTAGCGGACGGGAAGATCGCGGCTCTCCAGATGCCGAAGGGTTTTCTCGACCAGGCGGGTGCAACGCCGGAAGACTCGGAAGGCATCGTCAACTACGGCCGGACCATCGATGGCGTTCTCGTCTCCGCCCTTCTGAAGGAAGCGGATGGCGGAACGCGGGTCTCCATGCGTGCGAAACCGGGAGTCGACGTCCAGGCGGTCGCGGCGATGTTCGGCGGCGGAGGGCACAAGGCCGCTGCCGGCTGTTTGATCCCGCTTCCTCTCGACGAGGCGAAAACGAAGCTCCTTTCGATCCTCGGAGAGATCGTCTGACGCAGCGGCCGGGCCGCGCTCAGATCCAGGAAATCGAAAATTCAGACATGACCAGAGACGGCCTTCTCCTCGTCGACAAAGCCACCGGACTGACCTCTCACGACGTGGTCGATCTTTTCCGGAGGCGGACGCGCGTCAAACGCGTCGGGCATGCCGGCACGCTCGACCCTCTCGCCACCGGTCTCCTCGTGCTCTGCGTGGGGAAGGTCACCAGGCTCCAGTCGTACCTGATGAGCTTCGAGAAAACGTACGAAGGCGAGATTCAGTTCGGCTGGGCGACTGACAGTTTCGATGCAGCGGGAGCTCCGGTCGGAGAAGAAACTCCGGCCGATGTCGGATCGGTCGATTTCTCTCCTCTGGTGGCGAAGCTGACCGGAGAGATCGAGCAGATGCCGCCGCAGTTCTCGGCGAAGAAGGTCGGAGGGGTAAGGGCATACGAGCTTGCGCGGAGAGGAGAGCGGGCCGACCTGAAGCCGAAACGGGTCTCGGTCCGGGAGCTGACCATTCTCGCGGTCGAAGGTTCGGTCGCCAGGTTCCGGGTTCGCTGTTCCGCCGGAACGTACGTCCGGTCGATCGCGGACGAGCTGGGAAAGATGACCGGGACCGGCGCGCACCTCAAATCGCTGCGCCGGACCGCGGTGGGTCCTCTGACGGTGGAGGAGGCCATGCCGTCCGATTCGATCAGAGAGGCGGCAGACGAAGATCTCTTCCGCGTTCCACACTTCCGCGGCATGCAGGACATCCCGATGCCTCTGCCGTTCGTGATGGTCGATCCGATGCAGGAACGGAAGCTGATGAGCGGGCAGACCATCGTCACTCGCGCCGAAGAGCCCCTGAACCGGGGAGATCTGGTCTGCATCACGAACACCGGAGATGAGATCGTGGGCCTAGCCGAGGCGGTGGATGTGGTGGGGGAGAGGGGAGTCGTCTCGCTCCAGCCCCGGGTGGTGCTCTGAGGCTCTCGAGGGGGGTCGGCCGCGGCCTGGAGGGGTGGCGAAACCTCGGCCGAAGCCCGGATCGTCGATCCGCGTAAGTCACGCTGTCGCAAAGAATTTCCGCCGTTCGGGATTGATTTTGGCCCGACCCGCTGTTAGATTGTCACGACTTGAATGGAATGAATATTTCGGAGTTTCAGAAGGAGAACACTGGTTTGCTGAACGTCAAGGAAAAGCAGGGCATCATCACGGAGTATCGGACTCACGAGTCCGACACCGGCTCGCCGGAAGTGCAGATCGCGCTCCTGTCGAACCGGATCAGCTACCTGACCGAGCATTTCAAATCGCACGCAAAGGATCACCACAGCCGGCGGGGACTCCTCAAGCTCGTCGGTCGCCGCCGTCGGCTTCTCGATTACCTGAAGAAGACGGACGTGGAGCGGTACCGCACGCTGATCGAGCGACTCGGAATTCGCAAGTAGCTTCCCCCCTCCAGGTTGACCGCGGTACGAGCGCGAAAGGGCCGTTCAGCCCTCACCTGCAATTCTGAAGCAGGATCCGTTCGTCAAGGCCGCACAAGGATGACCTCCGGCCACCTCAGGCCCTGAGACAGGAACGACTTGCGCACGTTGATGAGTGGACTGCGCAGAGAGGAACCATGGTGTACAGAAAAGAAATCGAAATCGGCGGGAGAACACTCTCGCTCGAGACTGGTGTGGTCGCGAAGCAGGCGAATGGCGCATGCTGGATTCGTTACGGTGACACGGTCGTCCTGGCGACGGCCTGTTATCGCGAGGGAGCAGTGCTGGGCGACTTCATGCCCCTGACCGTCGACTACAAGGAATACACGTACGCCGGCGGAAGGATCCCCGGCGGATTCTTCAAACGCGAAGGAAGGCCGACCGAAAAGGAAGTCCTCACCTCGCGTCTGATCGATCGTCCGCTTCGTCCTTCATTCACCAAAGGCTACCGGAACGAGACACAGATCATCGCCCTCGTGCTCTCTGCCGACGGCGAGAATGATCCGGACATTCTGGCGATCAACGCGGCTTCGACTGCCCTCGTGGTCTCGGAGATCCCGTTCCCGAATCCGATCGCGGCAGTCCGCATCGGCGTGATCGACGGCGAGCTGGTGGTCAACCCGACCAATTCGAAGCGCGACCTGTCGGACCTCGACCTGGTCGTCGCGGGAACGAAAGACGCGATCGTGATGGTCGAAGCGGGAGCGCGCGAAGTCAGTGAGAGCCTCGTGCTCGACGCTCTCGAGCGCGCTCACGAAGAGATCCGCCACCTCTGCGACCTCCAGCTCGCTCTTCGCGAAGAGGCTGGAAAACCGAAGCTCGAAGTGAAATGGGCGCCGAAGTACTCCGAACAGCTCTACGCGGAGTTGAAGGGGAAGTTCGGTGCGGACCTCCGCGCAGCATTGCTCACCCAGGGTAAGCAGGCGCGCCGCGAGGCCGCTCATGCGGTCGCAGCGAAGTTCGTCGAAGGTGTCGAGACCGACAACCTCGAGGAGATCGAAGCGCGCAAGGCCGCCTTCGCCGAAATGGAGAAGGAAGTCTTCCGCGATCTGATCACTGTCGACCAGACCCGTCCCGACGGGCGCAAGCCCGACGAGATCCGTCCGATCGACATCCGGGTCGGCGTTCTTCCGAGAACCCACGGGTCCGCCATCTTCACCCGCGGCGAGACCCAGGCTCTGGTCACGGTCACCCTCGGCACCCCTCAGGAAGCCCAGAAGATCGAGGACTTCGAAGGCGAGACCTTCCAGCGCTTCATGCTCCACTACAACTTCCCGCCGTTCTCGGTCGGTGAAGTGAAGTTCATGCGCGGTCCCGCGAGGCGTGAGATCGGACACGGAAATCTCGCCCGTCGTGCTCTCGAGCCCCTTCTCCCGGCGGATGCCGATTTCCCGTATACCATCCGCTGCGTCTCGGACATTCTCGAGTCGAACGGCTCGTCGTCGATGGCCTCGGTCTGCGGCGGTTCGCTGGCGCTCATGGACGCCGGTGTTCCGGTGGGAGCTCCGGTCGCCGGTGTGGCGATGGGACTGATCAAAGGCGGCGATCGCGCGGTGATCCTCACCGACATCGCCGGTCTCGAAGATCACGAGGGCGACATGGACTTCAAGGTCGCCGGATCCGAAAGCGGCATCACGGCGCTCCAGATGGACATCAAGATCAGCGGAATCTCCCGCGAGATCATGGGGAAGGCGCTGGAGCAGGCGCGGCAGGGACGGCTCTTCATCCTCGGAAAGATGAAGGCGGTCATCGAGTCCCCGCGTGCGGAGCTCTCCGAGTACGCACCGCGGCTCTACACCGTGCACATTCCGAAGGACCGCATCCGCGACGTGATCGGCTCCGGTGGAAAGACGATCCGCTGGATCGTCGAAGAGACCGGGACGAAGATCGAGGTCGAAGACGACGGAACGGTGACCATCGCCTCTTCGGATCAGGAATCCGCGGAGAAGGCGATCGAGATCATCAAGGGTCTGACTGCGTCCCCCGAGATCGGCAAGACCTACCACGGAACGGTCAAGAGGATCGAGCCGTACGGCGCGTTCATCGAGATCCTTCCGGGGCAGGACGGTCTGCTCCACATCTCCGAGATCGCGCATACGCGCGTCCGGTCCGTGACCGACTTCTACCAGCTCGGAGATCAGGTCGACGTTCAGGTCGTGGAGATCGATCCCGATACGAACAAGATCCGGCTCTCGCGCAAGCCTCTGCTTCCCCCTCCCACCGAGGAGGAGCAGCAGCAGATGCAGCAGGACGCCGAGCAGCATCGGAGCAGCCCCCGCGAGGGTGGTGGCGGACGCGGCCCGGATCGTCGCGGCCCCGGCGGCGGTGGGCGGCGCGGCCCCGGCGGCGGTGGCGGCGGACGCGGCGGTCACAGTGGCCATGGCGGCCACGGCGGCCGCTGATCCAACGGAAATCGACGGCAGAAAAGACGAGCCGGCCTTCGGGCCGGCTCGTTTCGTTTGCGGCGTCGCCGTGCCGGAATGCGGAAGGCGGAAGGCGAAGTGGGAGGGCGGATGGGACACTGTAAGACTCGGGCCGCATCCGGCTTCCGACGCCCACTCGATCGTGCGAGGCCGAAGATCGATCTCTTGGGGGCTCAAAGAGTTGGGGGCATGTGCGATTCTTCTTCGCAAGCTGAGGAAAACACCCGGGTTGGCATGTTATTTGGAGTAAAACTCATCAGGAGAGCCCGCAAATGCTTGGACGAAGAGAACTCAGACGCCTTCCCGACCGGAGGAGACGACGCCGCATCGTGACGCTGAAGAACTTCGGCTGGCTGCTGCTCGTGGTCACAGTCGGTTTCGCGGCTCTCTCTCTTTTCGAGGAGTTCCGCGGTCCTGCGGATCACCGGAGCGGGCGCCTCTGGAATCAGCGGGTCGCTGCGACGACGACCGTACCCTCGCATCCCCCGGAAGTGATCGTCACGGAGGAGGCGCCGCAGGCGATTCCGGAGACCTCTACGGTCGATCCGCTTTCGCTCGACGCAGCGCGACGGGAACAGATCCTCGGCGCGACCCCGGAAGACCTCCAGCCCGATTCGGAGCCGGCCGGATTCGCATCGTCCGGCGAGCCGATGATCAGTGGTGCCCCCCAGCCGGATCGTAATTCGCGATTCGTGATCCGCGGAGGTCCCGAAGGTGTCAGGCTCGACAGGAAGACGAGCACTGTACAATAACCATGAATGACGGCCTGCCACAGGCATCCTGAAAAAGCGGCGCGGCGGAAGTGCTTCAGGTGCAGAGAGATCATCTGTATCGATTGTTACTTCCGCAGGGATCACCATATCTTCTGCAGCCGCAACTGCTGGCTGCGATTCCGAGCCACGGAGATGGGCCGGCGGATGCGCGAGCTCGCCAGGAGAGCGGTGCCGCTGCACACCTTCGCCATCGTCGTGGTATGCGCACTCCTGCCGATCATTCTCCTCGTCCTGCAGGCCACCGCGGAGCTCGAAGGCTCGGTCTTCGGATACACGATCTACAGCAGAGCGACGCCGGTCGTGGCGAAGATCGATTCGATGGACGAGGGTCAGGACTCCATGACCATCAGCGGGACCGGCACCGCGGGTGCGTTGATCTTTCTCCTTCGCGACGGAAAGGCGATCAGGACCGCGACGACCTCTCCCGACGGAAGGTTCTCCTTCCGGCTCCCGCTGGAGACGAATTCTGCGAGCTTCTCGGTCGCCGCAGTCTCCAGCAGCGACCTGAAGACCGCGTCGTTCGTGCCGAATCCCTCGAGCCTTTCGTCGCCGCAGCTCGACCTGGCGATCGCGCGCGAGTCGGTCCGGTCCAACAAGGCGCAGTTCGTGGAGAGCCTCACTCGCGGTTCGAAAGACGAGAGGTCGATCGTCCTCTCCTTCGACGCGGGGTCGAACGATGAGGGAGCGCTGCAGATCCTCGACGTTCTGCGAGCGAATCACATCCGGACTACGATCTTCCTCACCGGCCAGTTCATTCGCAAGTATCCCGCGATCGTGAAGCGGATCGTCGAAGACGGTCACGAGGTGGGAAACCACACCTGGGACCACCCGCACCTGACCACCTTCGCGCAGAACCGGCGCCAGCGGACTCTCCCCGGAATGACGCGGGAGCGACTACAGGACGAGCTTCGAAGGACCGCTGACGCTTTCCACGCCCTGACCGGGCACGAGATGTCGCACTACTGGCGGGCTCCTTTCGGAGAGGAGAACAGCGAGATCCGAGGCTGGGCGGCGGAGCTGGGATACCTCCATGTAGGATGGACGCGGGGTCGGAGGTACAATCTCGACTCGCTCGACTGGGTGGTGGATCGGCAGTCGCCTCTCTATCATTCACCCGAAGAAGTGGCCAGCCGCATGCTGTCATTCGATGTGGCGAACCACACCACGCTGAACGGCGGGATCATCCTGATGCATCTTGGAACGGATCGGGATGAGGGGACCCGGGTCGAGAATGCTCTGCCGGAGATGATCGAAAGATTCCGTGACCGCGGGTTCCGATTCGTGACGGTGACGGAGCTGAGGAGTGGGGAAGGGAATGCGGGATGAATTTCAGTTCGGCACCGACGGCTGGCGTGCGGTCATCGCGGACCGCTTCACGTTCGAAAATGTGAGGCGGGTCGCGGACGCGATCGGTCTGGCGGCGCGTGAATTCGAAGCGCCGGACGGTGTCGACGCGAATCGTCTGGTCGTCGGGTACGACCGTCGTTTTCTCTCCGCCGATTTCGCATACGAAGCCGCTCTGACGCTCAGCAAGGCCGGCTACGACGTGATCCTCTCCGACGCTCCGACCCCTTCGCAGACCGTTTCCCACGCTGTGAAGAGCCGGAAGCTTCTCGGCGGGGTGATCATCACCGCCAGCCACAATCCCGCCGTCTACAACGGCATCAAATTCAAAGGGTGGTACGGCGGCTCCGCGCTTCCCAGCATGTACGAGAAGATCTCCGAGAGCCTCGGGATGGAAGACCGCCGCGGCGGCGGCTCGGTCACCAAGGAAGACATCCTCACTCCATACGTCGACGCGGTCCGGGAGATCGTCGACGTCGAGAAGATTCGTGAGTCCGGACTGCGGATCCTCCACGACCCGATCCACGGCGCAGGCTCCCCGCTGGTCGCCCGCATCCTCCACCTCGACGGTCCGGTGCGCGAGTTGGGGAAGACCGTGAGCGTTCGGACCATCCGTGCGGACGTGAATCCGGCCTTCGGCGGAGTGAATCCCGAACCGATTCCGGAGAACCTCGGCGTCACCCTCAGACTGATGGCGCGTGGCGAATACCACCTCGCGATCTGCAACGACGGAGATGCCGACCGTCTCGGCGTGATCGACGAGGGGGGACGCTTCGTCTCACCGCACCAGATCCTTTCACTCCTCGCGCTCTATCTGGTGCGCGACAAAGGAATGCGAGGGGATCTGGTCAAGACGTTCTCCACGACCCGGTTGATCGAAAAGATCGCTACCGCTCTCGGCGTCCGGCTGCACGAAACGAAGATCGGATTCAAATACATCGTCGACCTGATGCTCGAGAACGGGGTGCTGCTGGGTGGAGAGGAGAGCGGAGGGATCGGCTTCGGCGCGTTCCTTCCGGAGCGCGACGGCATCCTTTCCGGCCTTCTGGTTGCGGAGTGCCTCGCCGAGAGGCGAGAGCCCCTCTCGCGCGTGGTCTCGCTGATGGAAGAGGAGTTCGGGGCAGCTCATTACGACCGGCGCGACCTCCACGAGCCGCGCACCGCGATCGAGCACTTCCTCTTCCGCGTCGAGCGCGGCGATCTCGACAACGCGTTCGGGATGCCGATGACCCGGCGCGAATCGCTCGATGGCGTGAAGCTCAACTTCGAAGACGGCTCGTGGATTCTCTTCCGGAAATCGGGCACCGAGCCTCTGATCCGCATCTACTGCGAAAGCCCGGTGCAGGATCAGGTGGACGGGATGCTCGACGTCGCGGTGCGGGAGCTCGAGCAACCGGTCCAGACGGGCTGACGCGGATTTCCTCCGGATCGGAGCAGCCGCGACGCAAAAAAGGACGAGCCGCTGAAATGTCGTGACGCACCGTTCGGTTAGCCACTTCCGGGTTGACACGCGGGCTCGGGGCACGTATTTTTTCACCGCTCCGGACGCGGCCGGGAAGTTGCACGGGCCGTGCTCGTCGAAAGCTCCGGGCCGGTAGCTCAGTGGTAGAGCAGTTGGCTTTTAACCAATTGGTCGCAGGTTCGATCCCTGCCCGGCTCACCAGCCAGACATTTTTTCGTCCCCATCGTCTAGAGGCCTAGGACACCGCCCTTTCACGGCGGCAACACGGGTTCGAATCCCGTTGGGGACGCCAGTTGCCCGCCGTAACTCCTGCCCGTCCAATAGCTTGTGAGATCGACGCCGTGCGCACTCTCACGAGCGCTCTCATTGGCGCCTTCCTCTGCGCAGCCGGCCACCGGCGGATCGATCTCGAGGCGCAAGGTGTCGAACACCGCGACCGCCTCCTGGAGTGCGCGATTGAACACCTTCGTGTACTGCCGGGTCACTTCCGCGCTTCGCACGTGATGCGTCTGCCCGCCAGCGTCGAACGAGCCTCGATGCCCGAGTAGGATCACGATGACGAGCTCGTCGACTCCTGCGGCACGGAGCCAGCTCGCGCCCGTCGTGCGGAGATCGTGCGCGCTGAAGGGCCGTACGCCCGCCTTCTCGAAGGCGCTGCGAAAAATACCATCCACCCAGCGCATCGGAATCCCTGTCGCGGGATTCGGCCAGAGGTAGCCATCCGTCGCGGCAGCGAGATCCCGTACTTGCTCGAGGCTCCACTGCGAAAGCGGGACATCGAGCGGACTCCGGCGCCTTGCCGGGCCTTTCATTTGATATGCCGCCGCTACGTGGAGCCGTCCTGCCTCGAGATCGATCCACTTGCCCTGCAGCGCGAAAAGGGGCGTCCTTCGGAGCAGCGTTGTCACCGCGAAAATGAACCGCCTTTTGTTAGGTGGAGAAACCACGGCGAGCACGCTACGAAATTCCTCGGGCGTGAGTGCGACGGCATCGGGAATCGTCTCGCCGTCATCCTCGGCAACGGCACCCGTAAGAAGAACGCCCTCGAGCTCGGCCGCGACCTCGTGCGCGACGGCCTCCCGGCATTCGCGCGGCGCGAGTGGGGCGGGAGCCGCGCGCGCGGGAGCGTCGGCGCGGCGACCGCGGCGAAAATCGCCGCGGCGCTCGAGCTGGGCCGGCGGATCGCGTCGACGACGGACTCGCCGAACGGTCCGCTCCGCGACCCAGTTGCGCTCGCGCGGACGTTAATCGCGCGCTACGCGCACCAGGTGCAGGAGCGCGTCGGCGCGGTGTACCTCGACGCGCGAAGCCGCATCGTCCGCGAGCGCGAGATCTACGTCGGCACGCTTGATTGTGCGACGGTGTCGACGCGCGACATCTTCCGCCACGCCCTCGACGACCACGCTGCGGCGGTCATCGTCTTCCACAACCACCCGTCCGGCGACCCCGCCCCGTCCGGCGAGGACCTCCTCTTCACGCGGAAGCTCGTCGAGGCGGGGAAGGTCCTCGGCATCGACGTCCTCGATCACCTGATCCTCGGCGCGAACCGGTTTGCCTCACTGCGGCAGCTCGGCAATATGTGATTCTCACGCGGGGCCGTTAGGCCCCGCGTCTGGAGTTTGGCGGAACTCGGAGTCGTTGGGCGGAAGTCCAGGAATTCTGGACTTTTTTTTCGTCCCGTGGTATCTAGTTATATCACTAGACCAGAAGGAGGTCACCATGGGATTTCCAACCAAAGTGCAGCTGATCGCTCGTGCAAAGAGCAGGCAGTGGTACGTGAACCTTCCCGCGGCCGTGGCCCAAGCTTGTGAATTCATTCGCGGTGAGATCGTCGAATGGGTCATCGAGGACAAGCGAACGCTGATCCTCAAGCGGGCAAAGGATCCGACCGGAACCGTCGAAGCGAAGCGGGTCAAAAAAAAACGCTGATCGAAATCTTCTTCGCTCATTCAACGCGATCTTCGACGAATTGAATGGATCCTGTGATGCTCGGGTGCTTCAGCGGGTTCGTGGGTTGGCCATCGGCCTGCTCAACTGCACCGGGCGACACACGGTAAGCGGAATGATTGAAGCAGGCCGCGATCCGCAGCAGGACTGGTCGGCAGACTATCGCGTTTTCTCGGAGGGTCGGTTCGATGTGAGCGAGATGTTCAGAGTCATCGAACGACACCTGCTCGCGTACTTGCCGCTCGACGCACCGCTGGTGCTGCCGCTGGATGACACGAAGTTGCGCAAGACGGGCATGAAGATCCCAGGCGTGAGTTATCAGCGCGATCCGATGTCGCCGCCTTTCCACACGAACTTGATCCGCGCCCAACGGTTCATTCAGGCTGCGATCAGTGTTCCTTTAACTGGCCAGTCTGCCGGTCCGGCGCGCAGCTTCCCGATCCGGTTCAATCACCAGCCTCCGGCGGTTCGCCCGGGGGCCGGAGCAACCGAGCAGGAACGTGCCGAGTATCGTCGCCAGCAGAAAGAGCAGAATCTTTCCATCGGTGCAACGCGTCTGCTGATCCAAACTCGCAAGGACTTTGACCAGCTCGGAGCGAGCGAGCGCGTGCTGATGCCGGTGGTTGACGGCGGTTACACCAACCGTACGGTTCTGCGGAACTTGCCGGAACGAACGATCCTGATCGGTCGCATCCGAGGCGACGCGAAGCTGTTCTTTCCTCCAAACTCTCAACCGCTTCGCGGACGCAAGCGCTGGTATGGCGATCAGGCCCCAACACCCGATCAACTCCGCGTGGACCAATCCATCGACTGGCAACAGGTCCAAGTCTGGGCCTCGGGTCGTGAACACGCCTGTTCGATCAAGACCATCGGTCCCGTGCTTTGGAAAACTTCGGGTTATGAACTGCCTCTGCGGCTCGTCGTGATCCGGCCACTGGGCTATCGGCTCCGCAAGAAATCACGCCTGCTGTATCGCAAACCGGCGTTCCTGATCTGTACCGACCTGAAACTCTCGCTCGTCGAGCTCGTCCAAGCCTACTTCCGCCGCTGGGATATCGAGGTCAATCACCGCGACGAAAAGCAGATCTTCGGTGTCGGCCAGGCGCAGGTGCGCAACCGGCGATCGGTCGACTCGCTGCCCGCTTTCGCCGTAGCCGTCTACTCGATGATGCTCCTCGCTGCCGCCGATTGCTTCGGCCTCGGCTCCACTGCGCCCCCCGAACTGATGCCCAAGTGGAGAGACAACGATATCCCCGATCAGTGGCGAATACCCACCGGCCAGTACCTTCGCGCGATGCGATCCGCCTGCATTCGCCACATCCGCAACTTCGAACCCCCCAATTTCACCGACTTCCAGACCCCCGTCGCACGACACCTGAAGCGCTCGAAATCCGCTGTCACCCCCGAAATGGCTGTCCAGTACGCCACTTCGTAGCTCGCGCCTTGCTCGAGAAACGCCAAACTCCAGACGCGGGGCCGTTAGGCCCCGCGTTTTCACTTGCCCGGCCTCCGGCGACGGGTCCCTGTTCACGGATCCATCCACCTCCCTCACGCCGAAATGGGCAAAGAGATAACCCTGCAAGGAGATGGCGAAGCGGGGGTGGATCGAGGATTGGCCTATCGCGAAGCCGTGCCTTTCGGTAGCATGAGCGTGGGAGCGCTTCCTGATCGTCCGGCGGTCCCGAACGAACCGCGAGTGCCGTCCGACCGCGGAGGTAGAGGTTCATAAATCGCCCATGCCACTCAAAAAGTCACAACTCTACTCGTCCATCTGGCAGTCCTGCGATGAGCTTCGCGGCGGGATGGACGCCTCGCAGTACAAGGACTACGTCCTCGTCCTGTTATTCGTGAAGTACGTCTCCGACAAGGCCGCGAGCCAGAAGAACTACCTGCTCGATGTCCCGAAGGGCGGAAGCTTCGCCGACATGATCGCCCTGAAAGGCGACAAAGAGATCGGCGACAAGATGAACAAGATCGTCGCGAAGCTCGCCGAGACGAACGACCTGAAGGGCGTGATCGACGTCGCCGACTGGAACGACGAGGACAAGCTGGGCAAGGGCAAGGACATGGTCGATCGGCTCTCGAATCTGATCGGCATCTTCGACAAGCCCGATCTCGATTTCCGGGCGAATCGTGCGGACGGGGACGATCTGCTCGGCGACGCCTACGAGTACCTCATGCGCCACTTCGCGACGGAGAGCGGCAAGAGCAAGGGGCAGTTCTACACCCCCGCCGAGGTCTCCCGGATCATGG
Organism: uncultured Acidobacteriota bacterium; assembly: GCA_963741955.1. Taxonomy (GTDB): domain Bacteria; phylum Acidobacteriota; class Thermoanaerobaculia; order Gp7-AA8; family Gp7-AA8; genus CAVUKB01. The sequence continues at coordinate 612,533 of CAVUKB010000005.1, read as the reverse complement.
CGAAGGTGATCGGGCTCGGGAGCGCGAAGAACGCGAGCCAGACGATCTACGATCCGACGTGCGGGTCAGGGTCCCTGCTCCTGAAAGCGCACGACGAAGCGAAGAGCTCGACGGGGTTCGACCTCGCGGTTTACGGCCAGGAGAACGACAACGCGACCGCCGCTCTCGCACGGATGAATCTCATCCTCCACGACTGCCCGACGGGTGAGATCTGGAAGGACAACACGCTCTCGGCGCCGCACTTCACAGAACCCAAGACCGGGAAGCTGAAGACCTTTGATTTCGCGGTGGCGAATCCGCCGTTCTCCACCAAAGCGTGGAGCAACGGGCTTGATCCTGCGAACGATCTCTACGCGCGTTTCGCCCTCGGCATCCCGCCTGTGAAGAACGGCGACTACGCGTTCCTCCTGCACCTCCTCGCGAGCCTCAAGAGCACCGGGAAGGGCGCGATCATTCTCCCGCACGGCGTCCTGTTCCGCGGGAATACCGAGGCCGACATCCGTCGTGAGATCGTGCGGCGCGGCTACATCAAGGGGATCATCGGGCTCCCGCCGAATCTCTTCTTTGGAACAGGCATCCCGGCCTGCATCGTCGTTCTCGACAAGGAAGGTGCGGCCTCGCGAACGGGCATCTTCGTGATCGACGCCTCGAAGGGCTTTATGAAGGATGGGCCGAAGAATCGCCTGCGAGCGCAGGATATCCACCGCATCGTGGACACCTTCACCCGCCAGGTTGAAGTGCCGCGCTACGCGCGCATGGTTCCCCTCGATGAGATCGCCGATCCGAAGAACGACTACAACCTGAACCTGCCGCGCTACATCGACAGCTCTGAGCCCGAGGACCTGCAGAACATCGATGCGCACCTGCGCGGCGGCATCCCCGAGCGCGACATCGATGCGCTGGCAGACTATTGGACCGTGCTCCCCGCTATTCGTGCCGCACTCTTCGAGTCCGCCGGGCGCCCCGGCTACGTGGAAATCAAGGTGCCGCTCACCGAGGTGAAGACCGCTGTCCTGGGGCACTCGGAGTTCGCCGCGTTCAATAAGGCCGCAGGCGCGCGCTTCGCTGCATGGCGGGCGACGACCACCCCGCAGCTCATGGCCTTCGGCAAGGACGGCCACCCGAAAGAACTCATCGAGACGATCGCCGAGAGCCTGCTCGACAGATTCAAGAATGTGCCGCTGCTCGACGCGTACGACATCTACCAGCACCTCATGGACTACTGGAACGAGACCATGCAGGACGACGCCTATCTCATCGCCGCTGACGGCTGGGCTGCGCGCACTGCACGCAGCGTGGTGACGGACAAGAAGGGCAAGCAGAAGGATAAGGGATGGACCTGCGATCTGATCCCGAAGGCGCTCGTCGTCGCGCGCTACTTCGCGAGCGAACAGGCCGCGCTCGACGCGCAACAGGCTGAGCTCGAAGCCGCCACTGCCGGCCTCACCGAGCTGGAGGAGGAACACGGCGCTGAAGATGGCTTCCTCGGTTCGCTCGACAAGATCGCGAAGGCCGAGGTCAGCGCAAGGCTGAAGGAGATCAAAGGCGACAAGGATGCGAAGGACGAGGCAGTCGTGCTCACGCGATGGCTAGAGCTCTCCGAGAGTGAGGTCACGTTCAAGCGTGCCGTGAAGGAGCAGGAAGCGGTGCTCGACAAGCTCACCTACTCGAAGTATCCGAAGCTCACCGAGGCCGAGATCAAGGCGCTGGTGGTGGACGACAAATGGATGACGCGCCTCTCGGCGGAGGTGCAGGGCGAGCTGGACCGCGTGTCACAGACTCTGACCGGCCGCATTCGAGAGCTGGCCGAACGCTACGCTTCCCCCCTGCCGCAGCTCACTGATGAAGTGGCATTTCTCGCTTCGCGCGTCGAGGAACACCTGAAACGCATGGGCGCATCATGGAAGTGAGGACCGGATACAAGCTGACGGAAGTGGGTGTCATCCCTGAGGATTGGGGTGTATCGACCGTTGGAGACGAGTTTTCTGTACAGCTGGGCAAGATGCTGGATGCAGAGAAAAACGGGTTCTCCTAACAGGTGTGTAGGTGCGGAATGATTGTCGGAGGCATGCAGGAACGGCGACGCGGCTGTTTTCGAGGAGCAAGTCGGTGTTCGCCGAAGCGTTCGGAAAGCGAAGTTGTGGAAACCGCGGAAAACGCCGCCACCCGGCCGCCGCGTTTTCCGCCGTTCCCACAACTTGCCCCGCCGTCGCGGAAGGATCTGAAGGAGCCCCGAAAGTCGCTGCTCGTGGAGAGGTGAAGATCGAAGCAGCGATAGCAGGTTGGAATCGGCGAACCGTGCTGCCCATTTCCCGTAGTCTGTAGTCGATGAAACCAAGACACGGGGAGGACAGGCACGGTGCGCCTGACGACATTGTTCCGGAAGTTGCTCAACATGGCAAACGTAACGGTTCGCGGGGTTCGGTTCGAAGCTCGGAGTCTCTATCTCGACGTGAGTCCAACGTGGAGACGTCCGCGGTGCGGAGGGTGCGGACGGGTTGCTCCCGAGCTTCACGGAACGGTGATGAAGCATCGCGAATGGCGTCATCTCGGCCTCTGGGGATGCCGGGTGATGCTGCGGGCGGATCTGCCGCGGGTGCGTTGCCGCCGCTGCGGGGTGCGAACGGCCGCGGTTCCGTGGGCACGGCCTGGTTCGATGTTCACCCGCGCGTTCGAAGACGAGCTTGCCTGGTTTCTGCAGCGATCCAATCAAACCGCGGTCTCGGCGTACTTCAAGGTCAGCTGGCTCACGGCCGGACGGATCGCCGCTCGAGTGGTTGCCGAAAAACGCGACCCGAACGCGCTCGAGAATCTGACCCGGATCGGCATCGACGAGATCTGCTGGGGGCGGCCGAAGAAGTTCATGACCGTGGTCACGAACCACGAGACCGGGCAGATGATCTGGGCGGCGAAGGGTAAAAGTGCAGAGGTTCTCGACGGGCTGTTCGATCTGCTCGGCCCCGAGCGCTGCGCGCGAATCCGTCTGGTGAGCATCGACATGAGCGCGGCCTTCGAGAAAGCTGTTCGCGACCGACTGCCGAACGCCGAGGTCGTTTTCGATCGGTTCCACGTGGTCCAACTCCTCGGGAATGCGATCGATCAGGTGAGGCGGGACGAGATGCGAAAGGCCACCGGCGAGGAGCGCTCCGCTCTCAAATCCACTCGGTTCGTCCTCCTGAAGAACCCCTGGAACCTGCGTGATGCCGAGGAGGCGAAACTCTCGGAGCTCGCGCGGATGAATCACACCCTCTTTCGCAGTTACCTGGTCAAGGAATCCTTTCAGGACATCTATGACTCCTCGTCCGTCCGCCAAGCTGATCGACGGTTCAAGCGCTGGTATCAGTCCGCGGTTCATAGCCGCATTCAACCCCTCGTTCGCTTCGCGCGAACCGTCGCGGCGAAATGGCCTGGCATCCGCCGTTACTTCGAGTATCGACTCACGAATGCAGTTGCTGAAGGCTGCAACAACAAGATCCGAATGCTCAGTCACCGCGCTTTCGGCTTTCACACCGCGGAAGCTCTGATCGCAATGGCGTTCCTCTGTACGTCAGCAATCGCATTCCATCCTCTCGGCCTATGAACTCTGCTACACACCTGTTAGGAGATCCAGAAGTACTACCTCACGTGGAAGGAGGAAGGCGCGGAAGCGAACCCCCTCGACAAGGCCCTCCTCCAACTCTGCGAGAAGCACCGGTTCCTGGAGCTCATCCACGACTTCATCGTCTTCGACGCAGGCGTGAAGAAGCTCTGCCGACATAACCAGTACTTCGGCGTGCGGGCCGCGCAGGACTTCGTCGAGCGCCGCGAGGGCGGCATCATCTGGCACACACAGGGCTCCGGAAAGAGCCTCACGATGGTGTGGCTCGCGAAGTGGATTCGCGAGAACGTACAGGACTCGCGCGTCCTCATCATCACGGACCGGACGGAGCTCGACGAGCAGATCGAGAAGGTCTTCAAGGGCGTGGATGAGCACATCCACCGCACGAAGTCCGGGTCGGACCTCATCGCGTCACTGAACGAATCGACCCCGTGGCTTGTCTGCTCGCTCATCCACAAGTTCGGTGGCAAGGAAGATGGCGAGAGCGTCGGCGACATTAAGGGCTTCGTCGAGGATCTGAAGCGCGCGCTCCCGAAGGGGTTCAAGGCGAAGGGCAACGTCTTCGTGTTCGTCGACGAATGCCATCGCACGCAGTCGGGGGATCTCCATGACGCGATGAAGACGATCCTCCCGGGCGCGGTCTTCTACGGCTTCACGGGCACGCCGCTCCTGAAGTCCGACAAGAAGCGGAGCATCGAGATCTTTGGGCGCTACATCCACACCTACAAGTTCGACGAGGCCGTGAAGGACGGCGTCGTCTTGGATCTACGCTACGAGGCCCGTGACATTGACCAGAGCATCACCTCCCAGGAAAAGATCGATCTATGGTTCGAGGCCAAGACGAAGGGGCTCACGCCGATTGCGAAGGCACAGCTGAAGGCGCGCTGGGGAACGCTCCAGAAAGTACTTTCCAGCCAGTCGCGGCTCGAGAAGATCGTCGGCGACATCCTCCTCGACATGGAGATGCGCGACCGGCTGCAGAGCGGCCACGGCAACGCGCTCCTCGTCGCCGGGAGTATCTACGAGGCATGCAAGTTCTACGAGCTGTTTGCGAAGTCGCCGCTTGCGGGTAAGTGCGCGATCGTTACGTCGTACGTTCCGAACATCGCCGAGATCAAGGGTGAAGAGACCGGCGAGGGGCAGACGGACAACATCGAGAAGTACGAGATCTACCGCGCCATGCTCGCGGAGTGGTTCAACGAGGCGCCCGAAGACGCGGTGAACAAGGTCGAGAAGTTCGAGAAGGAAGTGAAGAAGAAGTTCATCGACGAGCCGGGGCAGATGAAGCTCCTCATCGTCGTGGACAAGCTCCTCACCGGCTTCGACGCGCCGCCGGCGACCTACCTCTACATCGACAAGAAGATGCAGGATCACGGGCTCTTCCAGGCGATCTGCCGCGTGAACCGGCTCGATGGCGACGACAAGGAGTACGGCTACATCATCGACTACAAGGACCTCTTCAAGAGCCTCGAAGGGGCCGTTGGCGACTACACCTCGGGCGCGCTCGATGGGTATGACAAGGAAGATGTTGCAGGCCTCCTCGAGGACCGTGTCGAGAAGGCGCGCGAACGGCTCGAGGACGCCCTGGAACAAGTCCGCGCGCTCTGCGAACCCGTGGAGCTGCCGCGTGATGACCAGGCGTTCTACCGCTACTTCTCGTCCGCGGAGCACGGGAACGCCGCGCAGCTCAAGGAGAACGAGCCGCAGCGTCTGACCCTCTACAAACTGACCGCGGCGCTCGTGCGGGCGTACGCGAATATCGCGAATGAAATGGCGGAAGCGGGGTTCACGGAGGCAGAGGCGTCGGCGATCAAGGACGAAGTTCGCTTCTACGAAGATCTGCGGACGCAGGTGAAGCTTCACAGCGGCGACGCGATCGACCTGAAGCAATACGAGCCTGCGATGCGCCACCTCATCGACACGTACATCCGCGCGGAGGAGAGTGAGAAGATTTCTGCGTTTGACGATCTCTCGCTCGTCGAGCTCATCGTAGAGCGGGGCGCGGATGCGGTTAAAGCGCTGCCGGCAGGCATTCAGAAGAAGCAAGAGGCTGTCGCCGAGACGATCGAGAACAACGTCCGCAAGCTGATCATCGACGAGTCGCCGATCAACCCGAAGTACTACGAGAAGATGTCGGATCTCCTCGACGCGCTCATTCAGAAGCGCCGCAAGGACGCGATCAGCTACGCGGACTACCTGCAGAACATTGTGGAGCTGACGCGCGCTGCGAAGAACGGCCCCACCGCCGGGAGCTATCCTCCCGCTCTTGATAGTCCGGCGAAGCGCGCGCTTTTCGACAACCTGGGGAATGACGAAGCGCTCGCGCTTAAAGTTGATGCCGCCGTGCGTGCAAACTTGCAGGATTCGTGGCGCACGAATGCACTCAAAATTAAGCTCGTCCGCCGAGCGATCGAGGCGGTCATCGACGACGCGGCAGTCGTCGAGCGAACGCTGGAACTCGTGAAATCGCAGAATGACTACTAGGACCCACCAGCTGTCGATCGGCGGCATCAGCGTCGCCGTCGTCCGAAAGGACATCAAGAACCTGCACGTGGGCGTGTATCCACCCGACGGACGCGTGCGAGTCGCAGCGCCCGTGACGGTGTCGGATGCGGCCGTTCGCGCGGCCGTCGCTGGCAAACTCGGATGGATCAAGCGTCAGCGCCGGGGCTTTGAGAATCAACCGCGGGAATCTGCGCGCGAGATGGTGAGCGGTGAGACCCACTACTACCTCGGTCGACGCTACCGGTTGCGCGTCGTTGTCGAGAATGCGCCGCGCGCAGTCTCGCTCCGCGGGCAGACGATGGAGATCCGCGTACGACCCGGAGACGACGCGATGCGCCGACGGGAACTGCTCGACGAGTGGTATCGCGAACAGCTTCGCGCACTCCTCCCCCCACTACTGAAGAAGTGGGGGCGGAAGGTAGGAGCGCATGCGGAGGCATTCGGCATCAAGAGGATGAAGACGAAGTGGGGGGCGTGCTCGGTCGGACCGCGGCGCATCTGGCTGAACCTCGAACTCGCAAAGAAACCCGTAGGTTGCCTTGAATACCTCGTCGTGCATGAACTCGTACACTTGCGATTTCACCGGCACGATGAACAGTTTTTGGCGCTCATCGATCGACTCCTTCCGCGGTGGAAGCAGACTCGTCGCATCCTGAACGCGACGTCGCTTGCTCACGCGGAGTGGAAGTACTGAATTCACGCTTTCTGGTCACAGCCGTTGCCGTAAATTGCGGCGGCGGCACATACTAAGAGCAATGAAGCTCATCCTCCACCTGCTGCACGACGACCGGCCCACGGGCCCGCGCATGGCGCGCATCGACCAGTGGAGCGGCCGCGCGTTCTGCGTCCCGCGCGCGGACGTCGAGAAGGAGCTCGCGGCCCGCAAGGAGCTCGACGGCCCGTGCCTCTACTTCCTCGTGAACCAGGGCGGCGCGGGGAGCGCGCCGCGTGTCTACGTCGGCGAGGCGGACGGCTTCCGCAGCCGCATCAAGACGCACCTCGGCGGCAAGGACTGGTGGACGTCGCTCGTCGTCTTCTTCAGCGCGGACGGCTCGCTCACGAAGTCCGGCATCCAGTTCCTCGAGAGCCGCTGCGTCGCAGACCTCCGCGCCGCTGGCTGGTGCACGCTCGACAACGGGAACGCGCCGAACCTGCCGAGCGTCCCCGACGAGGACGTCGGCGGGCTCGAGCTGTTCCTGAAGAACGTGCAGATCCTCATGCCCGTCCTCGGGTACAACCTCTTCGCGGCGGCGCCCGCGTCCGTCGCGGAGACCGAGGAGGTCGTGACGCCCGCGCCGCCGTCCTTCGACACCGTCGTGTGCCCGGCGCGCGACGACGGCTTCGCGTCGGCGTTCCTCGGCCAGCGCGCGTGGTGGGCCATCCGCATCGGCGACGCGAGCCTCCCGAAGATCAAGTACGTCGCGATGTACCGCGTGGCGCCCCTCTCCGCGATCACCCACTACGGCGAGGTGGCGAAGATCGAGCCGTACCTCGGCGGCGACGCCGGCGAGGGTAAGTACAAGCTGCTCCTCAAGGGCGAGCCGGTCGAGCTCCCGCACCCGGTGGGCCTCGGGACGAACATCCACAGCAAGCCGCAGGGGCCCCGGTACGCGCTGCTCGCGGACATCCTCGCGGCGAAGACGCTCGCGGACGTCTTCAAGAAGTAGCGCCCAGCGGAACGCCGGCGGCCCGGAATACTGGGGTTGACAGCCCGGTTGTAAGCAGTGTAAGCTGACAGCATGAAGACCCTAGGAGATCGAATCCGGGAACTGCGAGACGCCGCGGACCTCTCGTTGCGGGACCTCTCGAAACGGACGGGCGGCCTCACGGCCGCGTTCCTCTCGGACATCGAGCTCGGACGGCGGTTCCCGTCCGACGACGCACTCGCGAAGCTCGCGACCGCCCTCGACACGACGGTCGAAGACCTGCGCGGGTACGATACGCGCCCGCCCATCGAGGAGATGAAGCGGATGTCCGCCCGCAACCCGGCGCTCGGCATCGCGTTCCGCAAGATCTCGCAGATGCCCGCCGACGAGATCCTCAAGTTCGTCGAAAAGTCCTCGAAGGGCCCCTCGAAGAAATGAAGAACTTCCGCGCAAATACCGGGCCTTTCTCGGTGCGACCGTACTACACGGACGCCGAGATCGAACGCACCTGCGAGGATGCGCTGACGTCAGCGGGCTACCTGCCCGCGACCCCCAGCCCAGTCAGGATCGACCGGTTCGTGGAGAAGCACTTCCGCGTGTCCATCCAGTACGACGACGTGCCCGAGGGCGTGCTCGGCTACTCGTGCTTCGGGCAGTCAGGCGTGACGAGCGTCCACGTCGCCGCAGCGCTGTCGACGGAAGGCACCCGCGTCGCCGAGCGGCGGATCAACACGACGCTCGCGCACGAGGCGGGCCACGGGCTCTTCCACGCGCACCTCTTCGCCCTCGCGGAACCGGGGCTCACGCTCTTCGGGAGCGACCCTGACGTCACCGGGACGAAGATCCTCTGTCGCGATGAAGGCAAGGGCGGAGGCTCCGGGCGCGGTGGCTACGATGGACGCTGGTGGGAGCACCAGGCGCACAAGGCGATCGGCCCCCTCCTGCTGCCGCGGCAGCTCGTCGTCGAGGCGGTGCGGCCGTTCCTCACGACCCGCGGGATGCTCGCCATCGAGGACATCGACCCGAATCGGCGCGACGAGGTGATTCGGCACCTCGCTGACGTCTTCGACGTCAACCCCGTCGTCGCGCGAATCCGGCTCGACGGCATCTACAAGCCAAGCGGAGCGCAAATGACGCTCTGAAAAAAATTTGCCCGCAGTGTCAGCACAGTCAGCTTACAGAACACGACCTTACATAAGGAGAACACCATGAAGAAGAGCATCCACGTAACGCACCGGAAAGACGGGTCCTGGGCAGTGAAGGGCGCAGGCGACGAACGCGCGTCCAGCCTCCACGACACCCAGGGGGAGGCGATCGAAGCCGCGCGTCCGCTCGCCGAGAAGAACCACTCGGAGATCGTGATCCACGGCCGCGACAAGAAGATCCGCGACACCGACAGCTTCGGCCCCGACCCGAACCCGCCGAAGGACACGAAGCACTAGCTAGAAAGCCATGAAGAACATCGCGAAAACACGCCTGGCCACAGGATCGACCCGCGCTCGCACGAGGGCCGCAACGCTGTCGAGTGCCGTTCGTTCGGTGAATCCAACGCGCGAAGTTAAGCCCCTAACGCGCGTTCTGCTCGCTGTTCGCGCCGGCGGAAGGTGCGAGTTTGATGGTCACAACAAATACCTATTCCGCCACAGCCTGACTTTAACGGAGGGTAACTTCGCCCAAGCCGCCCACATCGTCGCCTTCAGCACGCAGGGGCCGCGCGGGAAGGTGAAGGCGCTCTCCAGGGCCCACATTAACGACGTCAACAACCTGATGCTTCTGTGCAGCGAATGTCACAAACTCATCGATGATCATCCCGACCGGTACACCGTCTCCACGCTTCGCGCGTTCAAGCGCCGTCATGAGAAGCGCATATCCGAGCTGACCGCGATGCACCCCGAATTCAAGACCACGGCCCTGGTGCTCAAGGCCAACATCGGCGGTCGGCCGGTGGCAATCTCTCTCCCCCAGGTACAGGCGGCCGTTGCGCCGCGGTACGTCGACTCGGACGAACCGTGCATGATCGACCTGACCGCTCTTCCGGATACCGGGACGGAGGCGTTCTACGCTTCCGCTGTGGCAGCGATCGACGAGAAGGTGACGAGACTCTACGCGGATCGCGTTGATGGGTCGCGCGTTTCCCACGTGTCGGTGTTTGCCCTCGGGCCGATGCCCCTCCTGATGCACCTCGGGAATCGGTTGAGCGACAAGATTGACGCCGACCTGTACCAGCGCCACCGGCAACCCGAGTCCTGGACCTGGAGGACGAAAGGCGATCCCGCGCAGTACGCGTCACGGCGCCTCGTCGAGGGGAGCAACCCGGCCAAGGTGGCCCTCGTCCTCTCACTCAGCGGCGCGATCCCGCTCGCCGCGGTGTCCGACCAGCTCTCCCCGGAGTTCAGCATCTACGAACTCACGCTCGACGGCGCGACGCCCAATCCCAACTTCCTCCGGCGACGTGACGATCTCCGTCGTTTCGAACAGACATTCCAGCAGCTTCTCCGCGTGATTGCGAAGGATCACGTCGGACTGACAGAGCTTCACCTGTTCCCCGCAGTCCCAGCACCCGTAGCGGTCGCGAGCGGCCGCAGTCTCTTTCACAAAGTCGACCCGGCGCTTGTCGTCTACGACTTCGACAAGAATCTCGGCGGCTTCCGCAAAACCATAAGGATCAATGACCATGACTGACAACGAGTACCTCCAGAAGACCCTTGATTCGCAGACGCTCCAGGAGGAGGGCGACGAGATGAAGGCCCTCCGGCAGCACCGGGATGATGTCGAGACGCTCCTCCGCAAGAAGTTCGCGGCCCCGATCATCAGGTACGGGGGCTCGAAGGCGAAGGGCACGATGATCAGAGAGAGCTACGACCTCGACGTCATCTGCTACTTCGACAACGACGACGCCTCGGCAGGCGAGACTCTCAAGGAGATCTACGGAAGTGTGAAAGGAGCCCTGAAAGACGACTACTTCATCGAGGAGAAACCGTCCGCCCTCCGCCTGAAGGGCTGCGACGACACGAACCCCGACTTTCACATCGACGTGGTCCCGGGGCGCTTCACCGACGGCGATCGAGACGATGCATTCCTCTACCGTTCGTCAGGCGAGAAGGGTCGTCAGAAGACGAACCTGCAGAAGCACATCGACCACATCAGCGACAGCGGTGTTCGCGATGCCATCCGCCTCATGAAGCTCTGGCGATCACGCAACGCGCTTTCGGTCCGGATCTTCATCCTCGAGCTGCTGACGGTCGAACTCCTACAGGGCCGGGCGAGCGAGTCGCTCACCGCGCAGCTGGTGCACGTCTGGACGGAGCTTCGCGATCACATCGCCGCCATCGCGATTGAGGATCCGGCCAACCCGACCGGGAACGATCTCTCCGAGCTCTTGGACGATGCAATCAAGGAGGAGTTGAGGACGGTCGCGTCCGACACCCTCGCCGACATCGAGTCATCGGGGTGGGAGGCGGTATTCGGCGCTCTGGAGCAATCCACCGAAGCGCAAAAGCGTGACGTGCTGCGACAGGCGCCGTCGATCGTGGTGGCCGCGCCGAAGCCATGGGTGTCTCTTGAGGATGACTGAGCGATGGCACCTCCGCGCGCCTGAAGAGTACGCCTGCCAACGAGCGGACGTTAGGCGGGCCTATCCGAACCTTCACTTCTTTCCGGAGGAGCGCCTCGTCCTCCGAGGCAGCTTCCCAGTCGCGCTCGCCGGAGAGACCATCGATCGATTCCAGATCGAGGTGATCCTGCCAGATGACTACCCTGCGACCGCGCCCGTCGTGCGCGAGATCGGCGGGCGCATTCCGCGCATCAGTGATCGCCACGTCGAAGCCCACGGCGGAGCATGCCTCTTCATCCCCGAGGAGGAAGCGGTCTATTTCCCTCCGGGCTCGACGCTCCTCGACTTCCTTCAGGGTCCCGTTCGTAGCTTCTTCGTGAGCCAGCTCTACTTCGAGAAGTTCGGCGAATGGCCGTTCGGCCAGTGGGCGCACGGCGCGGCGGGGACGCTGCAGTTCTACGCGTCGAGAATCGGCATCGACGACCCGCGGATCGTGCTCGCGTTCGTCGGATACTTGTCTCGTCGCGAGATCAAGGGGCATTGGCCCTGCCCCTGCGGGAGTGGAAAAGTGCTGCGGAGGTGTCACCGTGAAAAGGTCGCGGAGCTTCGCGGCACCATCACGTGGACGGTGGCGAGGCGATCCTTCGAGAGGCTGAACGAGGCGACGCGGCAACAGAGTTCCATGCGTGCAGATCCCCCTCATTAGGAGAACACTCAGATTGTGCTAGACTTGACCCACCGCCTCCGATACCTGATCGCGAACGACGCGTTCGCCGTCTGCCCGCTGCTCCCGGTGCGGGAGTTCGTCTCGTTCTGCAAGGAGCGCGGCGTGGAAACGAGCGGGGAGCAACTCGAACGATTCGAGCGACTCGGAGTCCTCTATCCCATCGCGCGGGTGCGCTGGCCTCGCGTTACGCGGAAGCTCGAGTACCTCGATGGGGGGAAGCGCTATCGGGACCATGGCATCCTCAAGGACGGAGAGGTGTGGGCGGGCGACGTTCGGTCGGAGAGGGGGCGGTGGCGCCTCGACGCGCCGGAAGCGATCGACCTGCTCGAGGGCGGGCACCTGTGGGATCCCCGTGCCACACCCTTCGAAGCGTGGGAGACGTACAGAGACGCCGCCGGGGAGGCGCACACCGAGAGCCTGTACTCGATGTTCCAGTGCTTCCCGCTCGAGTGGAAGCAAATGTGGCTCACGTCGCGCGTCGACACCTCGATCTTCGCCGGCCTCACCGAACCGCCACCGGTGATCGAGCGAATGATGTCGTTGGGGAACCAGACGGTCCAGGCACTCCAGGGACCGTCGCATCAGGACGACGTGGCCTTCGTCTGTCAGGCTGTCTCTGCTCGGTACTACCCCCTGACCCAAACGGACCGTCGCACGATCACGCTCAAGGATCGGCGCTTCGACTGGGACTGGTACGACTTCATTGCCAATTGGAGCCCGATCGCCCACGCCGCTGAACTGTCAATCGACGCCGAGGAACTGGAGGGGATCCACCGCACGCTCGCGATGCTCGCTCAGAGCCGCGACCCTCTTGAACGGTGGTACCAGCTCGTGCGTTTCATCGCCCTCGATAGAAAGGAGCAGCTCAAAGGCGTCGCGCAGTTCGCGCAGCTACTCTACGCGATGGAGCATATGGTGCGACTGTTCGCGATGGACGCCCGCGCGCTCGACCTGTACCCACCCGACGAGGATCGGACCTGGACGAACGCGGAGTTCTACGGCGAGGAAGTCCCGGACGACCCCCTGAAGCACCTCGAGTTTGTCGTGAACACCTACCACCTGAATCCTCGCCCGAAACTCATCCTCGTCGTCGAAGGTCCCGGCGAGGAATCCGCGATCCCTCGCATCGCGCGGGATGCGCTCGGGCACTCCTTCCCAACTCTCGGAATCGAGATGCGTACGCTCGGAGGCGTCGGCGAGTACACCGGGAGCAAGAGGCACGAGAAGCGCGGGGCGCTGGAGAAGTTCATCGATGACTACCACTACCGCCAGACGGTAGTGGTGGTGGTCCTCGACAGGGAGGGGCGCGTCGAGCAGGTGACGAAGCGGCTCCTGGCCGTGCGATCAAGACTCCATCCGAAACGGATGCTTACGTGTCCCGAGTACATCCACCTCTGGAAGCGCAACATCGAGTTCGACAACTTCACGCACGCAGAAATCGCATCAGCGCTCACGACGGTTTCCGACGGAAGGTATCAGTTTACCGAAGGCGAGGTTGCCGACACTGAGCGCGCATACGATCGGCGAAAGGCCGACCCTCTCAGTGCACTCCACCGGTCGCGCCTCGGCCACGACCTCGACAAAGTGACCTGCCTCGACGAGCTCGCAAAGCTCCTGATCGCAGCAGTCGCCGACACGCCGTACGCAGATCGACCAAAGCAGCGCCCTATCCTGAAGCTCCTCGACGACATCATCGACCGGGCTGCGCTGAACCACCAGCCCACGACCGCCGACTCATGGAGGAGTAATCAGGATTCGGGGTACTTCGGACGCGCGATCGCAGTTACTCCAGATTCACAGGCGCTGGCCGCAGACGATGAGGACGAATCAGAGTGAGCGCCGATGTTCGTCGCCCCTAAGCGACACGTCCCTCGCCGATGTAACTCGCGCACCGAAAGGGAGTTTCGTGACTCGAAGAGCGAAGTCGTCTTCGCACCCGGTCTTCGCACATCCCGGTACGTTAGGCACGCATGGCAAGCGCTTTCTGGAGCTCCTCGATGCGCCTCCGCCCCGTCGCCGTCGGGAGCGTCCCGACGATGAGCGCGGGGCCGTCGATGAGTTCCATAGTCCGCTGCCGGATCGCCTCCGCGCGCCGTTCGTCAGGACCAGGATCGCCGACGGTGCAGACCCAGCGTACGCGGCGATCGTAGCGCTCAGCTTGTGGAGCTTCCGGACGAAGACCCGGAGGCTCTCCGAGCCCATGTCGATCTCGCCCGCGACGACGAGCCGCGGCGTGCGGTCGCGCCGCGCCCAGACGGCGAGGAAGTCGGGGATGACCGGGAAGCGGTGCCGGTGACAGCGCTGCAGCGCCCATGCGGTGAGCAGGATCGTCGGCGGATGCTCGGACCGCCGCAGCGCGACGAGCGCGTCAACGATCGTCAGGCTGTGAACCACGATGCTCGCCGCGAGGAAGCTCCGGGGCACGAAGAGGCGCGCGGCTTCGACGCCGCGCGCGACGACCGCGTCGCGACCGCCGGTCGTGAGGCGGATCCGCGCGATCCCGTTCCGGTTCCACCATTCGACGACGATGAGCTTCCGGCCGGCCATCCGCCGGACCCAGCGCGACACGATGGACTCGGCCCGGCCGTCGAAGCACGCGAGGTGGAGCTGGCCCTGGCTGACCTCCGCCGCCTCGCCGATGAACGTGAGCGCCGCGACGTCGCGGTCGGAGAGGCGCCGGGGTGGCGCTCGCCGGGTCGGAGGGGCTCGTCATCGTCAGAAGGCCGTTGCGCGCGAGGGGAACGCTTCGACGTACGCCGCCTCCTGGCGGAACTCGTGCCGGATGAAGAGGTCGAGCAGCGTCGCGACGAAGCGGCCAATCATTCGGCGCTCCTCGGTACCCGCAGCACGCACGAGGCGGAGTCGCACGGCACTCTCAAAACGCTCTCATTCGATGTCCGCAGAACGGCAGAACGGAACGGTTCCCGGTGGACACACGCTCGAATGAGGCCGCCATCAACTAGCTGAATCTCAGTCTTTTGCTCGGTTTCTCGCCCGCTTGAGGCTGCAGCGCAACACGGGTTCGAATCCCGTTGGGGACGCCAATGTTCTAGCAGATTACGGCAGGTGTCCCGAGAGTCTCTCGGGGCGAGCCGGGCTCACCCCTCTCATCCCGATCCTTCGCCCTTCAGCGCGCGAGCCAGGCGCGGACGCGTCCGGCCGTGTCGTAGCTCTGCTCGAGCAGAAGCGGGAGGCCGATGCCCCGGAGGTAATTCCCGGCGAGGAAGATCCCGGAAGGAAGCTCGAACCCCTTGCGCCGGAGCTCCTCGAGGTGGAGGTCGTAATGGGGAAGGCCGAGAGGCCAGCGCTGCGGATAGCACGCGATCGGCTCGACCCTCCGCCGATAGAGCGTCTCCCGATCGCGGTTCATCATCTCGAGGATCGCATCGTCGTCGAGATCGACCACGCCGCGATCCTGTGCGCCGCCGTAGATCCAGCTCTCCGAATGCCCCTCGCCGCGGTTGGGAAAGATGTTCGTGTTGAAGAGGACCCCGAGCGCCCGGACTCCCTCCTCGCGGGGGAAGAGGATGCCGAAGCCCTTCACCGTGTTCTCGCTCTCCGGATAGAACGCCGTCACCCGGAGCAGCGGCAACATCTCGATCGATCCGATCGCTTCGGCTGCGCCCGGAGCGCGCTCGCGCAGGAGCGTCGCCGCGTCCTTCGCCGAGGTCGAGATCACGACCGCTCCTTCGCCATCGAGAGAGGGTTCCGCAGAGACGCCGGTGCGGATCTCCACTCCGAATTCTTTCAGGCGTGCGGTGAGTGCTTCGATGAACTCGATCAGGCCGACCGGCGGTGCGACCAGCCCCTTCTTCTCTCCCTTCGCCGGCTTCTGGCGCATCTTCCCCATGATCATGCTCGCGCTCAGCTCGGCCGGATCGCCGGCGTAGATTCCCTGGAGCGCCGCGCCGAGGATGTAGTGGGTCGGAGCGCGCCCGAGGACCCGCTCTCCCCAGACGTTCACACTCTCGCCGGGGCGGGGGAGGTGCGTGCGCGTGAGGTAGTGTGCGGTGATCTTCCCGGCGAACCCGAGCGACTCGGCAGGACCGAGAGGCCACTGCCGCGGCGCGCCGCGATAGAGGTAGCGCTTGCGACTTTCCTTCATGGTGGTGACCAGAGGGACGTCGAGCTCGCGGCAGATCTCTTCGAAACGTGCGGAGCTGCGGATTCCGCTCGCAGCCGCTTCGACAGGTCCGTACGGGGTGCGAAGCGTGTCGACCAGTCCGCCGAGCCGCTCCTGTTTTTCGAGCAGCGTGACCGAGACTCCTTCACGAGCGAGGTAATACGCCGTGACCAGTCCCGAGACTCCCCCTCCGACGATCGTGACGCGACTCATATCGCCATCGAGAAGATCCGCGACTCGGGCTCGGCGACGCGGAGCCGCTGGTCGAAAAAGACCGCGGCGTTGCGGAGGAACGGCCGGCCGGCGTCGGTCAGCCGCAGCTCGTCTCCGTCGATCTCCACCAGGCCGTCGCCGATCATCTGCTCGAGGAAGCGCGGCGCATCCTCGATCTGCTCCGGATCGAGCTCCACGTGGAGGGAGGTCATGAACCGGGTGATCTGCCTTCGCAGGCGCCGGTCGTCCTCGTTGAGGAGGTGACCGCGCAGCGTCGGAATCGATCCTTCGTTGACGATGCGCTCGTAGTCGGGTGCCTTCTTCACGTTCTGGTGGAAGCAGGTGGGGGTCTCGGAGATCGCGCTCACGCCCATGCCGAGCATGATGTCGGTCCGGAATTCGGTGTAGCCCATGAAGTTCCGGTGGAGGTTCCCGTTCCCCTGAGCCACGCAGAGCGAATCGTGCGGAAGCGCGAAGTGATCCATCCCGATCTCGACGTACCCCGCCTTCAGGAAGATCTCGCGCGCGATCTCGTACAGCTCGCGCTTCGCCGGCCCTTCGGGAAGATCCTCGTCCTTGAACAGACGCTGCGCAGGCTTGATCCACGGGACCTTCGCGAAGCTGTAGAGCGCGATCCGGTCGGGCTGCAGGCCGGCGGTCAGCTCGGCGGTCTTCCGGATCGTCTCCGGAGTCTGTTTCGGGAGTCCGTAGATCAGGTCGTAGTTGACCGACGTGTAGCCCATCTCCCGAGCGGAGCGGGTCAGACCTTCAGTGACGTCGTACGGCTGGATGCGGTTGACCAGGTACTGAACGGTCGGATCGAAATCCTGAACGCCCATCGAGACGCGGGTGAAGCCGAGCTCCCGGAGCGCCCGGAGATGCTCGGCGCTGGTGACGCGCGGATTCACTTCGGCGGATGCGTCGAACTCGTGGCTCCGGACGTCGAGGTCGCGAAGCATCGGCTCGATCATCGCGCGCAGGGTGTCGGGGGCGAGGAACGTCGGCGTGCCGCCGCCGAGGTGCAGCTGCCGGAGCTGGCGCTCGCGGAGCTGAGGGACGGCGTCGAGGTACATCCCGAACTCTTTGTGCAGAGTCCGGACGTACGGCTCTTCGCGGCGGTGGTTCTGGGTGATCACGTTGTTGCAGCCGCAGAACGTGCAGAGCGACTCGCAGAACGGGATGTGAAGGTAGATCGCCCAGGTCGCCTGCGGGTTCGATGCGGCTTGCCGCAATGCTCCGAGCCACTGTTCCGTGGTGGGACTCTCCGTCCAGAAGGGGACGGTCGGATAGCTGGTGTAACGGGGCACCGGCATGTCGTACTTCTCGAAGAGGTCCGATCGTGGCCGGAGTGCGGCTGTGGGGTCGTAGGTCATTTGAACGTCTCCCGTACGGTCCTGACGAACGTCCGTACGTTTTCTTCCGGCGTCCGGGGGAGAACACCGTGGCCGAGCCCTGCGACCCAGCCGCGCCTCTGTTCGGGTGAGAGCGCGAGGAGAGGCTCCAGATACCGCCGAAGCTCCTTCCCGAACTCCTCCGGAGGCAAGAACAGGAGGGACTGATCGAAATTCCCCTGCACGAAGCCGCGTCCGCCGTACAGCGAAAGGGCTTCGGGCATGTCCCAGCGCCAGTCGATTCCGACTCCCGCCAGAGGGATGGAATCGAAGCGCGGATCGCGCAGATGGGCGGGCTGGATGCCGCGCGCGTAATAGCCGACCCGTCCGGGGAACGCTTCCACCAGCGACGCGATGTCGGGGATCACCTCGCGGCGGAACCACGCCGGCGCGACCTCGCCTGCGGCCGTGTCGAACAGCATCACCACTTCGGCGCCGCCGTCGAGCTGCATCCGGATGTTCTCGATCAGCAGCGGCACCAGATGCTCGATGAATCGCTTGTAGAGTGTGGGGTCGCTCTTCGCGCGGGTGATGTTCCCCTGGTGGCTTCCTTCCACCGCGTAGACGTAGAGCGTCCACGGTCCGCCGACGAAGCCGATCACGCTCTTCGATTCGGGGATCACTTCGCGTGTGCGGCGGACCGCCTCGCGCTGAAACTCGAGGTACGGCAGTGCGTCCGCCGTCGGGCGGAGCCGCGGGAGAAGCGATGCGTCGAGGTGCGGCTCGAGCTTCGGCCCGGAGTCCTCGTACGTGAGTCCGAGCCCGAGCGCTTCGAGCGGGAAGAGGAGATCGCTGAAGAGGATCGCCAGGTCGAAATCGAAATCGGCCACCGGGCCGCGCGCGACTTCGGCCGCCAGATCCGGGACGCGGCAGAGCTCCATGAACGAGTGCTTCTTCCGCATCTCCTGGTAGTGCCGGTGATACCGGCCGGCCTGACGCATCATCCAGACCGGCGGAACTTTCTGCGCGATTCCTCGAACCGCATTCTCAAAACGTTCGGATGCCATCTTCACTCCCGGAAAACGGATTCGGGCGGCCGCCCTGCAGCGGAAGCATACTGAAATCGGGGTCCTTTTTCGTGTTCATCCGTCACACGTCTTCTCCCGGGGAGGAGAGTCGGGTATCTTCCTCCCGCAATGCAGAAGATCGGCATACTCCTCGGGCAGCTCGGAACCCCTGACGCTCCGACCACCGGCGCGGTCCGGAGGTATCTGCGGGAGTTTCTCGGCGACCCGCGAGTGGTCGAGATCAACCGCGTCCTCTGGTGGTTCATTCTGAACGGAGTGATCCTGGTGCGCCGGCCTCCGATGTCGGCCGCGCTCTACCGGAACGTCTGGACGCCGGAGGGGTCGCCTCTCCTGCTGAACACGAAACGGCAGGCGGCGGGACTGCAGGCCGGACTGAAAGACGCGGCCCCCGATGCGGAGGTCCGCGTCGAGGTAGCGATGCGCTATGGCACCCCGTCGACCGCGTCTGCGATCGAGACGCTCTCTGCGTGGGGGGCGGACCGGATCCTTCTCTTTCCGATGTACCCGCAGTACTCCGCACCGACGACCGGATCGACGTACGACGCGGTCTTCGCCGAGCTCCCGAAGCGGCGCTTCGTTCCGACCCTTCGCGTCGTACCACCGTATTACGAGCATCCCGGCTACATCGGCGCGCTCGCGGCATCGATCCGCGAACGGCTCGCGAAGATGGACCAGCGGCCTCAGAAGATCCTTCTTTCGTTCCACGGAATCCCGCAGAGGTACGCGCGGATGGGCGATCCGTATCCGGAGCAGTGTCAGGCGACCGTGCGGGCGCTCGCTTCGGAGATGAAGTGGAACGCGGACGACTATCTGGTCACGTTCCAGTCGCGGTTCGGGAAAGAGCCGTGGCTGCAGCCGTACACCGATCAGACGCTCATGTCGCTCGGAAAAGAAGGGGTGGAGCGGATACTCGTCGTCTGCCCCGGCTTCACGTCCGACTGCCTCGAGACCATCGACGAGATCGGAAACCTCGGGCGGGAGCAGTTCGCCGGCGGAGGAGGGAAGTCGCTCGAGCTCGTGCCGTGTCTGAATCACCGTCCCCGCTGGATCGAGGCGATGACTTCGATCGCGGCGGGCGAGTTGCGGGGATGGATTTAGAGAGAGCGACGAGCGACGAGCGGCTGGAGGATCAGGATATTCGTTCTGTCGGGGCGCTGTAGTGACGAATATTGTTCGTCAAATGCTTCGATTCGCAGAAGATTGTTCTGTTTTCGCCGGGTTCTTGATACTTCTCCGGGTCTTCGCCTGCGGCGGGTATCGTGATCCGCTCACCGCTCACCGCTCACCGCTCACCGCTCACCGCTCACCGCTCACCGCTCGCCTCTCCCCGGACACCTGAGTTCCCGGATGGAGGAAGAAGCGAGGCTGGCCGGAGACGAGGCAGTTACGGACGGGACGCTGGGACGAGGCGAAAATTGACCGGGAAACTCAGGTATCCGAGAGGATGCCCGGATTATGGAGGGACCCCCCGAGTTGTGCCGGTGACGGCCGACACATATGAGATGTGATAGGGTCCGCCTTCTCGACCGACCTCCGCTTTTGCACGACTCGCAACGGTTTGTGGCCGAACTTTCAGGGACCCGGGTCCGCCATTCGGACTGGCGATCGATCGGTTGTCGCGGCCCCTTCCGCGAATTCGGGCTCCAAAAGTTTGGTAGACCGTGCGTGCCGCGCGAGTCGGTACGTTTCACCAAGCTTTTGGAGCAGCGCTGCGAAGACGATCTGCTCGTCCGCAAACGCTTCCCTCGAAGCGCGCCCCAGGATCCTTGAAACTTCGGCCACGGCGTGTTCGCAGCTGGCACCCCACGCGCCGAAACCCTGCCCGGAGCGAGTGCGTATACTCCCGGCATGCTGACCATCGAATCGGTGTCCAAACGGTTCCGCCGTGGCAACTACGGGGTGCGTGATCTCTCGCTCGAAACGGGCGAAGGAGTGCTCGGACTGGTCGGCGCGAACGGCGCCGGAAAGACCACTCTGATGCAGATGATCGCCACGATCACCCGTCCGACGGCGGGACGTGTCACGTTCGACGGCGTCGACGTCACCGCGCATCCGGACTCGATCCGGAAGCGGCTCGGCTATCTCCCGCAGGACTTCGGGGTGTACGAGAACCTCACCGCCTGGGAGATGCTTCGCTACTTCGCATCCCTCAAGGGAGTCCGGAGCCGTGCCCGGATCGCCGAGATGCTGGAGATGGTGAATCTCCACAGCGTCGCGAACCGCACCGTCGGCGGATTCTCGGGCGGCATGAAGCAACGGCTCGGAATCGCGCAGGCGCTGATCAACGATCCCGATCTCGTGATCGTCGACGAGCCGACCGCCGGACTCGATCCGGAAGAGCGGGTCCGTTTCAGGAACATCCTCTCGGATCTCGGCACCGGGAAGCTGGTCATCCTCTCGACCCACATCGTCTCCGATATCGAGTCGATCGCGACGAAGATCGCGGTACTGAAGGAGGGGAGACTGGTCGCTCTCGCGACCCCCGAGGAGTTGATGCGCGAAGCCGAAGGAAAGGTGTGGCTGGTGCGCGTCTCGTCGGAAGAGTTCGAGCAGGTGCGGGGAAGGTTCAAGCTCTCCGGCGCGGTGCGACGGCCGGACGGCGTGCACGCGCGGATCGTATCCGCGGCACGGCCGTTCGACGACGCCATCCTCGCGGAGCCGAATCTGGAAGATGCGTATCTGTGGCAGATGATTCCCGGCGACGGAACTGCGCAGAGGGAGGCGGCGGTGGCGCCCGGGGACCGCGCATGACGTCCCGGCTCCATCGCATCGCCGCCGTCATCCGCGCGGACGTCCTGATCCGCTTCCGGCGGCCCTCGACGGTGGTGGTCTTTCTCCTCCTCAGCCTCTTCGCCTACGTCTGGATCCCCGATCCGGCAACCGGGCGGGCGCTCATGCAGATCGCCGGCCGGCGCGCCTTCTACAACTCTGCGGCAATCGGAATGGCGACGGCGAGCCTCGCGTCGATCTTCATCGGTCTGGTCGGTTTCTACGTCGTCTCGAACGCGATCAAGCGCGACGTCCTGACGCGCTGCGGATTCGTGATCGCCTCCACCACCATGCGAAGCAGTGAATACGTGGTCGGAAAATTCGCCGGGAACCTCGTCTTTCTCGCCACGTTCGTCACCGGCTTCATGATCACGTCGATGGCGATGGTCGTCTTGCGAGGAGAGGCGCCCCTAGAGCCGTTGATCTTTCTCGAGCAGTATCTGCTGCTGGTTCCTCCGGCGATCGTTCTCGTCTCCGCCCTCGCGATCACGTTCGAGTCTCTCCCCATCCTTCGCAGCCGCATCGGAGACGTCTTCTATTTCTTTCTCTGGATGTTTCTGCTCGGCCTGGTCGCGTTCCTCACGGAGAAGAACCATCCGATCGGCATCGCGCGCTACTTCGATTTTTCCGGCTTCGCGTTCCAGCTCAGCCAGGTGCAGAAGCTGACCGGCAACCCGAGCATCGCCATCGGCGCGTCCCCGTTCGATCCCTCCAAAGGAGTGTTCGTCTTCAACGGTCTGCAGTTCGATCCGGAGTGGCTGGTTCCTCGGATTGTATCGACCTTCATTCCTCTTCTCCTCCTCCCGGTCGCGCGTCTCGGGTTTCACCGCTTCGATCCTTCACGCGTGCGAAAGAGTGGCACTGGCGCAAAGGGGTCACTCCTCCATCGCATCAACCTCGGCGTCAAGCGGCTGGTGTCACCGATCCTGCGCATCGACCGGATCGGTGGAGGGTCGGGTCTGCAGAAAGCAACGCGTCCGACGCTGGCGCGGGCGGCGGTGGCCGATGCCTGGATCGCCATCGCCGCGCAGCCGTGGATGCTGGTGGTGATTGCCGCGCTCTCCATCGCCGCGCTGGTCAGCGGAGCGGAAGGCTTCTTCACCACCGTTCTTCCACTGACGTTCGCCGCATACGCGGTGGCCATCGCCGACGTGTCGACCCGCGAGCGACGGGCGGGAACGCTCTCGCTGGTCTACGGCTCGCCGCGGCTTCAGGAGTGGTTCGTCGCATGGAAGATCGCCGCGACTCTACTGATCGGCGGCGGCTTCTTCGCGGTGGCGGCGGTCCGGATCGCATTCCTCCGCCCCTCGATGCTCCTGCCGTTCGCGATCGGCGTTCTTCTCGTCATTGCCGGAGCGACGTCGCTCGCCATCCTCAGCTCCAATCCGAAGACGTTCATCGTCCTCTTCCTGATTTTCTGGTACATGGTGATGAACTCCCGAGGCGCGAGCCCGGCTCTCGACTTCGCGGGGTTCTACGGAGTCGCCACGCCTGCCGTCATGGCCGCGTACGGGGCGATCGCCGCCGGCCTTCTGACCGTCGCGTTCATCTTTCACGGGTGGAGAGTCCGACGGGAAGGATGATGGTCGTGGAGCGAACTTTCAGGGACCCGGGGGCGCCATTCGGATTGTCGATCGATCCGTTCCCGAAGCTCGATCCGCGAATCCGGACTGGTAAACCGTGCGTGACGCGCGAGTCGGTTCGTTTCACCAAACTTTTGGAGCTGCGCTGCGAAGACGATCCCCTCGTCCGCAAACGCTTCCCTCGAAGCGCGACCCGGGATTCTTGAAAGTCCGGCCACGACGGGCGCCGACGCGGTACTACGCAGTCGATGATTCCGACTCGACGAGGGCGGCGAGTTTCGCGAGCGACATCCGCCAGCCCGTTTCGTTGTCCCGAGGAGAGAGAGCGGGAGGGAGCGGCTCGTGCACCGCACGCACCTCCGTTCCGCCATCGACGTCCCGCAGCGTGATGGTGACCGTCATCTCTCCCTGCATCGCGGGGTCGTCCGTCTCGAACTCGATTGTTTCGACGATCCGTTCGTCCGGAACGAGCGTCACGAACCGGCCGTGGTAGCTGTCGGTGTGCGCGCTCGTCTTTCCTCGCGCGTCCGGAGATTCGTAGGTGAGAGAAATGCGGAACGACCCTCCCTCACGCGGCTCGAACCGGTGGATCTCGCTCGTCATCCCGTCCGGCACCATCCACTGCGCGACCGCACGCGCGTCGAGGATGAAGCGGTACACGGCCGCGCGCGGCGCGTTCACCCGTTGAAGGACCTTCGTCGAGCTCATCTCCGGGATCGCCCTCTCGAGATCATGCCGTTCATCGCCTCACGCCACGCCCCTTCGGCGGAGCGGCGTAGACGCTCTTCTCGAAGAGACGCGGAACGTTCGCCGCTGCAGTCCCCGGACGTCCCGGCTCATCGAAGAGAATGGACGCCGCGCGGTTGGCGCCGGGAAAAATCCGCGGCCGCTCCTGTGGGGCCGGCCCGTCCGAGATCTCGAAGGGATCTCCCGATTCGAGCCCGTCGACTGCGGCCGCAAGAATGCGTGATTCCGCTTCGATGGTCGACCAGGCGACGAGGAACCCGTCGCCGAGCGCTCCGACCGAGACGTCGGTTCCCGGACCCTCCGCGATCGCCTTCCGTCCGAAAACGTCGCCCGTTGCGGAGACGTGCGCGACCTCGACCTGGCCGGAAGAGGTCCAGCCGACGAGGAACTCCCTTCCGTTCCACGCCGCGCTCGGCGCCAGACTCTCCTCGCCAGCGATCTCGAGGGGAGACGAGCGGGCCGGATTACCCTCCCCATCGAGAAGAACCGCCATGATCCGGGCCCCCGGTTGGACGGGACATTCGAACTGACACGGTCCGTTCTGCACACCGTCCTGCCAGGCGAGGAGAATCACGTCATCGGCGACAGCGATCGAAGGGGATGAGACGGTGGCCTCTCGTTCGGACGTGTAGACGACTCTTCCTTCCGGGTCGAGCAGCGTCCCTTCGCCGGTGATCCGCGCGATGCGCATCGAGCTGTCGCTCTGCGTCCATGCGACGAAGTAGATTTCTCCTGCCGAGGCGATGGCAGGAGGATCGAACAGCATTGAGCCGCTGTCCGGATCAATCCTTTCCGGATAGACCTCCGGGACGAGGACGAGCGGAGTCGAATTCACCAGATCACCGTCCAGTGTGAGTCTGGACGCCACCACACGATACGCTCTCACCGTCGGCTCGATCCATGCGACGAGAAAGGAGAGCCCGTTCGTGGCGATCACTGGCGAGTACCGACTGCCGTCGCTCGCGATGAGCGGAAGGATCCGACTCCCTTCCGGCCCACTGACCGAAAGCTCGATGAAGGAGCGATCGCCTTCGACCACCTGCCATACGGTTGCCGTCTTCGAGCCGGCAGTTGCGCGGGATGGAAGAAGTTGCGCGTGAGCGGAATGCGCGGTGAGGAGTGCGTCTGTGATCTTCGTGCCGTCGGGACTGAAGAATGCGCGCTCGAGACGAGTGGAGTCGGGGGCGAATACGCCGAGGTATCGCGCACCGTCCGAAGCGAGGTCGATTTCGTTCGCCAGAGGCTTCGGGTGTTCGAGTCCATCCGCGGTGATGGTCGCGATCTGCCATGACGGAGCGAGCAACCCGTCGCTCCATCCGACGAGCGTGTCGGTTCCATCACTCCAGATCCGGATCCCGGTAATGAACGTACCGCCCACCGTCGAGATTCGCGATCCCACCGGATTCCCGCCGGCGTCGATCTTCCATGTCGTCAGAACGCCCATCGCCGTGCGGAACGCGACCACGTACCCGCTCCCATCCCACGCGACCGCTGGGATGTCCGCCTCGTCCGCCACCTTCATCGAGTGATGCGCGACGATCGCCGAATCGTCCGCGAGATACCAGAACAGCTCGCCTCTCTCGGCAGCGACGATCAGATAGTGCGAACCGTCGGATGCCGCGGCGAGTGCGCAGGCCGAAGAAAGCGGCTCGACGGTCAGGTCGAGATCGGCAATCTTCGATCCGTCCGCCCTCGCCGTCCACGCTGAAGGCGTCCCGACGCATCGCGTCGCAGTCAGCAGAACCGAGTTTCCGTTCGAAGCGAGCTCCGGAGTGCCGGCAATGCTCCTCTGATCGAGTACCAGCGGAACGGGATCGAGGAGGCGACCATCTTCGCCGACCCGCACGCCAAATACCGAAGAAATACTCCGCCACGCAACGAAGAACGACTCACCGCTCCAGACCACCGCCGGCTCGGTGACCTCGTCGTGGACCGGAGCACGCATTCCGCTCAGGTCGATGCCCACCGGATCGAGCAGCTCGCCCTCGGGACTCACCCGGGCAGCGTAGATTCTCCGTCCACCTCGCAGGTCGACCCAGACCGCGAGATAAACGTTTCCGCTCCAGGCGACGCGTGCGCTCCCCTTCAATCCGATCGCCGGGCCGAAGATGGTTGGCGATAACGGGCGTTTCCCACCATTGAGAGGGGGCACTGCGGCAGTCGATGCCGGGACTGTGAGTGAAACGGCGAGAAGAAGTGCTGCGACGAAACGAAGCATGCCGAAGTATAGCCCCGCGAATGCGAGCTTCCTCTCCTTCGAGATCGACTCGTTACCGGGTCGTGACGTCACGGCGCTGTAACGGAGGAACAGGTGTTTGTGGCCGAACTTTCAAGGACCATGGACCGCGATTCGGAGTGTCGATCGGTCCGTGGCCGCAGCTCGATCCGCGAATCCGGGCTCTAAAAGTTTGGTAAACGCGTGCGTGCCGCGCGAGTCGGTGCGTTTCACCAAACTTTTGGAGCAGCGCTGCGAAGACGATCTGCTCGTCCGCACACGGAGCGCTCGAAGCTCGCCCGTGGATTCTTGAAAGTTCGGCCACGACGCTCCGCACAGTCCGGCCACCACCCTCGAACCCGCCTTTGCGGTTGCGGCATCGGCGAGGGCCGAATACGATTCCGCGGTTGGGAGGATGGATGAAGATCGTCGAATGCGTACCGAATATCTCCGAGGGCCGTCGGGCCGACGTGTATGAAGCGGCGGCTGCCGCGGCGAGCGTGAACGGGGTCACCCTGCTGAACATCGACCCGGGAGCGGAAACGAACCGGACGGTGATCACGTTCGTCGGATCGCCCGAAGCGGTGGTGGAGGGAGCGTTTCGCCTGATCGAGAAGTCGATCGGCCTGATCGACATGTCGACGCACAAGGGAGCGCATCCGCGGATGGGAGCGGTCGACGTCGTACCGTTCGTCCCCGTAGCGGACGTGACGATGGACGAATGCGCCGAGCTCGCGAGGAAGCTTGGCGAGCGGGTCGGGCGGGAGCTGAAGGTTCCGGTCTATCTCTACGAGCATGCCGCATCCGCGGAGTACCGGAGAAACCTGGCCGACATTCGTGAAGGCGAATACGAAGGCCTGGCCCACAAGATCGTCGATCAGAAGTGGAAGCCGGACTTCGGTCCCGCGGAATTCAACCCACGCTGCGGCGCGACCGCGATCGGAGCGAGGAAGTTCCTCGTCGCGTACAACGTGAACCTGAATACGCTCGACAGGCGGCTGGCGAACCGCGTCGCGTTCGACGTCCGGGAGCGCGGACGCGTGAAGCGTGACGAGAAGGGGGAACCGATTCTCGACGCGAAGGGTGAACCGGTCTGGGAGCCGGGAATCCTCAAGTCGGTCAAGGCGGTGGGATGGGTGATCCCGGAGTTCGGCTGCGCGCAGGTGTCGATGAATCTGACCGACCTCGAGACGACTCCGCTCCACATCGCGTTCGACACGTGCGACGAACGGGCGCGGGAGCGTGGCATCCGCGTCACGGGCTCCGAGCTGGTGGGACTGGTGCCGAAATCCGTTCTGCTCGAGGCGGGGCGGCATTACATCACCAGCATGGGACGCTCACCGGCCGTCCCCGAGGCGACGCTCGTGCACGTCGCGGTACGCTCGCTCGGTCTGAACGAAGTGAAGCCGTTCGATCCGAAGGAGCGGGTGATCGAGTACCGGCTGGCGAACGAAGGCCATCTCGTCTCGATGTCGATCCGCGATTTCACGGACGAGCTCTCGAGCGACTCACCCGCTCCCGGAGGGGGATCGGTCGCGGCGCTCGCAGGAGCGATGGCGGCGGGCCTCGCGGCGATGGTCTCGCTGCTGAGCCACGCGAAGAAAGGGATGGAGGCGAAGCAGCCCGATTACGAACGGATCGGCCTCCGGGCACAGCAGCTCAAGGATGAGCTCCTCGGTGCGGTCGACGCGGACACTGCGGCGTTCGATCGTCTGCTCGACGCGATGCGGATGCGGAAAGAGACGGACGAGGAGATCGCCGCGCGCGATGCGGCGATGCTCGCGGCGACAGTCGGTGCGATCGAGATTCCGCTCGGAGTGCTGGAGCTCTCTCCGGAGGTGATCGAGCTCTGTCGCGAGATCGGGCGGATCGGGCTCCAGGCAT
This sequence comes from uncultured Acidobacteriota bacterium, assembly GCA_963741955.1. Lineage (GTDB taxonomy): Bacteria > Acidobacteriota > Thermoanaerobaculia > Gp7-AA8 > Gp7-AA8 > CAVUKB01. The sequence goes on along the minus strand of CAVUKB010000005.1, from coordinate 584,551 downwards.
CGCTCTCGGATGCGGGTGTGGGCGTGCAGATGGCGCGTGCCGCGGCTGCGGGGGCGTATCAGAACGTCTGCATCAACATGTCGGGCCTGACGGCTCCGAAGAAGGCGAAGGAGCTTCTCGATCGCGCCGATGCGGCGTGGGCGAAGGCGAAGGAGCTCCACGCGGAAGGGGAGAAGGAACTCCTCGAGAAACTGCGGATGCAGGCGCAGTAGAATGAACCGATGAAGGCGAAACGCTCCGAGCAGCCGATCGACCCGGTCGTTGCCGTCTACATGAAGGACGTCGATCGGACTCTGATCCGGGAGAACCTGAAAAAGACCCCCGAGGAACGGCTTCTCGCACTTCAGGAGCTGCAGAAGCTCGCGGAGGAGCTGCACGCGGCGGGACGAAGAGCGCGACGGCGGAAGCGTGGTTGATTTTCGCGGACTCCTCGGACGCCTCGTCGAAACGCGAGTCGATTTCATCGTCGTCGGTGGAGTCGCTGCGACCATTCATGGGTCGTCGAGACTCACCTCCGTTCTCGACATCGTCTACGCGCGGTCGCCGGAGAATCTCGCCCGTCTCGTGGAAGCGCTGGCGCCGATCCACCCGTATCTGCGCGGTGCACCTCCAGGGCTTCCGTTCTCGTTCGATCTTCCGACCCTTCGGCGGGGGCTCAAGCCACCCTGACGACGGACATCGGGTCTATCGACCTTCTCGGGGAGGTCGCCGGTGGAGGTTCGTACCGAGATTTGCTCGACGGTGCGATGACCGTCGAGCTCTTCGGCTTCGAATGCCGTTGTGCAGACCTCGATTCCCTGATCTCGATGAAGCGCGCGGCGGGACGACCGAAAGACCTCGAGGTCATTGCCGAGCTCGAGACGATCCGGCGCGAGGCTGGAGAGGATGACGAGACGAACGACTGAGCGGATCTCCTGAGATCGTCGCGGTCAGGCTCCGGGGCCTGACCGCAACCGGAACTCTCGCGTCAGCCGTGAGTCACTCCGTCACGGGCACCCGCTCCCAGGTCCCGTCCTCTTTCTCTTTCCAGTCGTACCGCGCTTTCCCATCGATCTTGTGAACCGTCTCGTCCTTCATCGTCAGGCCGTGATCGGTTTCGTCGAGGAAGAAGTCGACGTCGACCATCGTGCCGTCCTTCTGCTTCATGTCGACGCAGGCGAAGTAGGTCTTCGGTGCGACCCGGCTCAGCCGGTCTTTGTGAACCTTCACGAGCTGCAGCTCGCGGGTCTGGTTCGTCTGGTCGTCTTTCAATCCGTACCAGCCGTCGTGGGATTGATCGGCCACGATCTTCTGAATCGCGGTCTCGAGCGCGTTGACGTCGACCGGTTTCGCTTTTCCGGCGTCTTTGCCGTGGGTCGGGTGTTCGGGATGTTCCTGCGCGACGACGGGTGTCACGCAGAGTGCGGCGAACAGCAGGGCACAGATCAGTCGTTTCATGAGAGCCTCCTCAGCTTCCTGCACTTCGGGTGAGGAGTCATTCTCCGTCAGAGGAGGCGCGGAGGCAAGATTCCGCTCAGTCCCGCCGGTCCAGCAGAAGACTGCAGCAGGTCACGCCGCCCTCGGCTTTTGCGAGCTCCGACGCCTCGACCTCCAGGACCCGGAGACCGCGCTCGCGCAGCCGCTGCACGGTGAGAGGAAACTCCGACGGGAAGACGACCGCGTCTCCGGCCAGAAGCGCGTTGGCGGCCATCGGTTCCTCCGGCGCAACGGCGATGCTCTCCATCGGCGCGAACGCGGAGGGATCGACCCAGGCAGGGTTGAGAAGGAGCAGCGGCTGCGGAGTCTCGCGTACCAGAGTCACCGCCGATTTGAGATGAAGGCAGCCGAAGACGTCGAGGCACTGCACCTCGTAGCCGAACGGAGCGAGGATCGCGCGGAGCTGATCGACCCCTTCCTGATTCGTGCGTCCGGAGATTCCGACCCACACTTTTCTGCCGATGCGGAGGACGTCGCCGCCGTCGAGCGTGGCCGGTGCGGTGATTCGTTCGATCCGGCGATAGGGAGCGAGAACCGGCTCCATCGCGTCGACTTCGGCCCTCCGCGACTCCGCGCCCGGACGGGTCAGGACGGCGAGCTCGTCGAAGACGACCGCAGTGTCTTCCACGAATACTGCATCGGGGAGGGCGTCGAGCGGTTCGAGCCGGACCAGTTCCACGCCGAGGAACCGGAGTGCCTTTTCGTAGTGGGCGTGTTGCCGTGCGGCATTGTCGTAGTCGATCGGAGTTCGCGCGAGGTGCGTCAGCTCGCAGCGGTCGATCGATCGACTGACGGGACGGGTGATCGCGATCATGACGAGATCTCCTCCGGTTCCTGTTCGGCTCGTGCCGCCACCTGCGGACTCTTCGAGACGGCGGCGAGCGCATCGTCGACCACCGTCTGCGGGTACTTCATCAGCTCCAGAAGAGCAATCGCGTTCCGGGTCGAAGAAATCCCTTCGCGCATGGTGTAGTCGAACGACAGCTCTCCCTGGTCGACCGATTCGCGGAAATGACGGAAGACGAAGTCCCTGTCGAGTCTATCGCACAGCTCGAGATCGTGCGTGGCGACGAACAGAAGATGTCCCCGTCCGGAGAGATAGCGAAGCACGGCTTCTGCCGCCGCGACACGCTCGATGGTATTCGTTCCGCGAAAAAGCTCGTCGATCAGGAAGAGATGAGGTTCGCGGCTGTCGCTCGCGACGAGCATCTCGCCGATGCGCTCGATCTCGCCGAGGTAGTAGGACTTTCCTTCGAGAAGACTGTCGCCGCGGCCGATCGACGTGAGAAGGCGCAGCGAAGGGGCGGCCCACGACGTTGCGGCGACCGTCGCGATCGATCGCGCAAGCACCGCGTTGACGCCGATGGTGCGGAGAAACGTACTCTTGCCGGACATGTTCGAGCCGGTGATCAGGACCGATTCTCCGTCGATGCGGATGTCGTTGGGAACCGGTTCGGCGAGGAGTGGATGGTAGACGCGGGTGGCCGAGAGTCCGGGAGTCGCTGTAAAGCGTGGAACCGAGTACGACGGGAGCGATCCGCGCCACGACGCCACCGAGATCGCCGCGTCGATCTCGCCGATCCGCTCGAACGCTTCACGGATCTTCGCCTGGTTGCGGCGGACGCCTTCGAGCGCGAAGACGAAGACGTTCACGTCGATGATGAGGAACATGTTGAAGTAGGAGTAGACGATTTTCGACAGCTCGTCCGACGAGGCTTCGCTCTCGAAGCGGAGCCACGACGTGGCACGCTGCAGGGGTTTGAGCTCGCTCGAGAGCCGGGCCAGACGTCCGGTCCGTCCTCTTTCCGGATCGATCTTTCCTACGCGCCCCGCGGTGTCGACGAGCGCGTTGAGAAGCCGGAGCGGATGAATGAAGCGGGTGATCCGGCTGCGGTACAGGAGATGAACTGCGATGTTCGCCACGATGACCGCCAGCACGAGAAGGATGAATCTGGGATCGGCGACAGTGAGTACCGTCGCCGCAACCGCAGATGTGGTCAGCAGAGGAAAGATCCAGCGGAACCGGGGGCGGGGAGGGAGCTCGTCGAGAAAGAGCCACGGAAGATAGTGGGCATCGGCGTGACTGAGCCGGTCGATCGCGAGCTGCAGCTTCTCGCGGATTCCCCGATCGCGTTGCAGCCGGTCTACGAGAGTGTCGAACTCCGACAGCTCTTTCTCCCCGAGGCCCGCGTGACGCATCCGGGAGTAGAGGACCTGCTGGCCCGCCGGCGAACCGGTGCGGTCGATCGCCGCGAAAACGGAATCGAGGTCGAGGTCTTCCCAGCTCCGCTCGTCGAGTGATGGAGACCCGTCCCCCTCGGCGGAGAGGCGGAAGAGGAGAGAGATGTCGTCGAAATCGCGGCGCCGGTCGACTGCGCGTCCCCAGTGACGGCGGAAATGTTGCAACCGGTCACGGTGCGAGCTCATGGTCCGGAGTCGCGTCCAGAGAAAGAAGAGCGCGATCGCGCCGGCAGCTCCGAAAAGAAAGGGAGTAGGCATCTTAAAGGCATCTGAGATCGAGGATCGAGGATCGAGGATCGAAGATCGAGGATCGTGGATCGTGGATCGAGGATCGTGGATCGTGGATCGAGGATCGAGGATCGTGGATCGAGGATCGAGGATCGAGGATCGTGGATCGAGGATCGAGGATCGAGGATCGAGGATCGTGGATCGAGGATCGACAGTCGCGAATCGAAGGTCTGGCCCGCGCGATCAGGCCGGTTCGAGACTTTCAAAAGCGGATCGACCGGCGTTCGAATTCCATTGGGAGTGGATCTGGAACGAGCCCACCCTCGCAGCACTCCGTCGCGTACGACGTGGTCGACCGGTTCGAGACGTGACGGCAGATCCACGATCCACAATTCGCGATCCGCGATCTCACTTGTCATACAATGACCAGCCGCCGGGCGGAACCGGCGAAAAACCGGGGCAAGCCCGGATCTCTCACACCGTCTCCGCAGCAGAGACCGTGTGAGGCGGGCTGGCAGTCCTGTCGTGAGGAGATTCTGATGGCCAGGGAATACGATGTGATCGTACTCGGAGCGGGACCGGGTGGCTACGTTGCCGCCATTCGTGCGAGCCAGCTGGGGATGAAGACCGCGATCGTGGAGAAGAAGTACTGGGGTGGAGTCTGCCTCAACGTCGGCTGCATTCCCTCCAAGGCGCTGCTCCGCAACGCCGAGCTGGTCAACATTTTCCAGCACGAGGCGAAGACCTTCGGGATCGAAGTGGAAGGGAACGTCAAATTCGACTACGGCGCGGCGTACCAGCGGAGCCGCAGCGTGGCGGACGGGAGAGTCAAGGGCGTTCATTTCCTGATGAAGAAGAACAAGATCGATGAGATCGACGGATGGGCGACGTTCACCGATCCGCACTCGATGGAAGTCGAGCTCAACGACGAAAAGAAGGAAACCCTCCGCTTCAAGCACTGCATCCTGGCGACCGGAGCGACCACCCGGCTGATTCCCGGTACGAAGCTCAGCGAGCGCGTGGTGACGTACGAGGAGCAGATCCTCGACGAGAAGCTCCCGAAGAGCATCATCATCGCCGGAGCGGGAGCGATCGGGGTCGAGTTCGCGTACGTGATGAACAGCTACGGCGTCGACGTGACGATCGTCGAATTCCTCGAGCGCGCCGTTCCGCTCGAGGACGAAGAGGTCTCCAAGGAGCTGCAGCGCCAGTACAAGAAGAGAGGCATCAAGATCCTCACCGGCACTGCCGTCCAGTCGATCGAAGACACCGGATCGAACGTGAAGGTCACCGTCAAGGGATCCGACGGGAAGGAGCAGGTGCTCGAAGCAGAGAAGGTGCTTCAGGCGATCGGTTTCAAGCCGCGGGTGGAAGGCTACGGTCTGGAGAAGAGCGGAGTGAAGCTCACCGACCGCGGAGCGGTGGACATCAACGAGAAGATGCAGACCAGCGTGCCGCACATCTACGCCATCGGTGACGTCACGGCGAAGCTGATGCTGGCGCACGTCGCGGAGGCGATGGGTGTGATCGCGGCGGAGAACATCAAGGGAGTGGAGACCATCACCCTCGACTACGTGATGATGCCGCGCGCGACGTACTGCCAGCCGCAGATCGCGAGCTTCGGCTACACCGAGAAGCAGGCGAGAGAGAAGGGCTTCGACGTCACCGTCGCCAAGTTCCCTTTCACTGCGAACGGGAAGGCCCATGGACTCGGGGACACGGCCGGATTCGTCAAGCTGATCGCCGACAAGAAATACGGAGAGCTCCTCGGCGGGCACCTGATCGGACCCGACGTGACGGAGCTCCTTCCCGAGCTGACGCTCGCCCAGAAGTGGGAGCTGACGGCGGAGGAGGTCGCGCGCAACGTGCACGCGCATCCGACTCTCAGCGAGGCGATCAAGGAAGCGGCGCACGGCCTGATGGGTCACATGATCAATATGTGATCGCCGGAGCGTTCCTCCGGAACGACGCAGGCCGGTGCTCCCGCGCCGGCCTGCGTCGCTGGACTCTTCGCGAATCCTGCGGGCTCCGGGAGCCGCACTCGCGCTTCTTCATCAACTCATCGGGTGCGGTTCGAGTCCCGACAGAATCCGCTCGACCATGTGCGATTCCGGGACGGCGCCGTCGACACCCTCCGAACCGTTGATCATCGTCTTCGGCACTCCCATCACGTGGTAGCGCTGCGCGATCTGCGGGAACTCGGTGACTTCCACCATGTCGGCGGTGATGTGCTCGTTTTCGTACGCCATCTGATGCGCCAGGCGGACCGCCTGCGGACAGTACGGTCACGTGGGTGTGACCAGCACTTCCAGATGCACCGGAGTGGTCACGGCCGCGAGCTTTTCCTTCGATGCGGGAGAGAGGCCCGACTCACGCTTCGACACCATCACGATGTCTTCGAGGAGGGTCGCGAACTCGTAACCGACCGGGATTCCGTAGAAGCGGATCCCGCGATCGTCATCGCCGACCAGAACGGTGGCCGGAATCTTATCCACTCCGAGCGCGTCGACTCTCGCCTTCTCCTTCACGAAATCGATCACTTCGAACCGGACCTTCTCCGAGAGTGCGCTGAGCTCCTCGAGCAGCTCCCGCGTGTCGTGGCAGGTCTCGCATTCGAAGCTCTGGGTGACGTTGATCAGTGTCACCGGATTCTCGAGAGCGTCGAAGATCTTTCCGATCTCCTTCCGATCGTCGTCTTTGAGGATTCCCATCGCTTCCTCCTCTTCGATCTTCTTTCGCCAATCTAATCCCTCCGGCAGCCGGCGTCACCGGAACGAATGAGAGTTATGATCGAGAGATGAATGCAGAGCTCGAACGGGAGATTTTCACCATCCGGCGTCCCGACCCGGCGCTATTCCGCTATTACTTCATCACCTCGCTGCTCCTCGGGCCGTTGTTCTTCATTCCGCTCATCCCTCTCTATTTCCGCTTCCATACCATGCGCTACGAATTCGACGGGGAAGGGATCTCCATGCGATGGGGGATTCTGTTCCGCCGCGAGATCACGCTGACCTATGCGCGGATCCAGGACATCCATCTGGTCAGCAACTTCGTCGAGCGGTGGCTCGGACTCGCGCGGATCCAGATCCAGACCGCGAGCGGCAGCTCCGATGCGGAGATGGTGATCGAGGGGATCCACCGTTTTGCCGCGGTACGAGACTACCTCTATTCACGCATGCGCGGGGTGCAGAGTCCGGGAGCAGCGGGCCGACCCGCTGCGGCATCCGAGCCGGACGATCTCGCCCGGATCCTCACCGAGGTCGCTTCGGAGATGCACGGGATCCGCGAAGAGCTCGCGCGGACGGCGGAGAGATCGCGATGAACTGGCGCGGGCCGGTGCTCCGCCTCTTCCGCGTTCCCGCCGAGCCGGAGCCGCCGCCGGGATCGCCCCCGCGCGTGTTCCGCGCCGGGGAGAACTACTTCCGGCTCCTGGTGATCCGATGGGGTGGTGCGCAATTCGCGCTCCTGGTCGCAGCGGTCGGCCTCACCGTGGTGATGGCGATCACGCTCGGTGGCGGCGCGTCAGAGGCGGCCACGGAAGTGCTGATCGCACTCGACGTGGTGATCTGGCTCCTTTTTGCGGGTCACCTGGTTTTCGGGCTCGCGGTGCGCCGTCTCGACTACGAGATGCGCTGGTACATGGTCTCCGATCGTGCGATCCGGATCCGGGAAGGGATCGTCACCGTGCGGGAGAAGACCATGACCTTCGCGAACATCCAGAACATCTCCATCCGCCAGGGACCGCTCGAACGACTCCTCGGGATCGCCGACGTTGAAGTGCGGACGGCCGGAAGGGGGTCGAGCGGTGCGGCAGGGACGCACGGCAGCAAACAGCAGCCGCTGGTCGAGCCGATGCACGTCGCCTACTTTCGCGGGGTCTCGAATGCTCAGGAGATCCGTGACGTGGTGCGCGAAGGAGTCCGCCGCCGTCGCGATGCGGGGCTCGGCGATCCGGAGGACCACCACTCCGTGACCGCCGTCGAATCCGTCGATGCCGTCGCGGCCGCGACGCGGCTCCTCGAAGAGACCCGCGCCGTGCGCCAGCTGCTCGCGAAGGGATGAGCGACGAGCGACGAGCGGCGAGCGGGCCGCACGCGCAGACTCCCGGCTCAACAGCCCCGCCATTGCATTGGCGAGGCCGAACGCAGAATTCGGACAGCCTGAAAGGCGGCGTAACCTGGTCGATCCGGGCCGCTCGCCGCTCGATGTTGACATCCCGCCACCCTCGACCACACATAGAGACATCCGTTCTATCTGGGAATCTGCGATCTGATATCTGATCGATCGAACCTCAGGCTCCAGATCCCAAGATCCCCAGATAGCAGATAGCAGATAACAGATAACAGATAGCAGATAACAGATAACAGATGTTTTTGGGGGTGACTCATGCCGACATTCGTGCTGATGACGCGTCTCGCTCCGGGCTCGTTGAAGGACTCCGAGGGACGACAGAAGGCGGGAAGGGCGTGGCTGGAGAAGGTGAAGACGAAGGTGCCGGACGTGAAGTTCATCGCGCACTACGCGATCTTCGGCCCGTACGACTTCATGGACATCTACGAGGCGAAGAACGACGAATCCGCCCAGCGGGTCGCGCTGATCTCCCGCTCCGAAGGCGCCGCCACGGTGGAAACATGGCAGGCGCTCCCGTACGAGAAATTCCTGAAGGTACTCGACAAGGTGGACTGAGAGTCGTACGAGCTTCGAGCTTTACGACCTCATCGCATGCCGGCGTCCACTTTGGAGGGAGTGACGCAGGTCGCGTGTCACTCCCTCAGCTGCAGAGGCGAGATCTTCAGTCGTTGCTCTTCTTCTCCGGTCTGAACGGCCAGATCCAGTGGCCGAACCACGGAATCTGCCGGGTCTGGATCCAGAGTTTTCCCCGTCCACTGAAGCGGCAGACCAGTCCCTCACCCGAAAAGAAGAGCGCCTTGTATCCGCCGACGCGCGTCACCTGATAGTCGAGTCCTTCAGTGAATGCGACGATGTATCCGGTGTCGACCACGTATGTTCCGTTGACGTCGATCTCGATCATTGCGCCATACGTATTGAACCAGAGATCTCCCGAACCGGAGCAGCGGATCAGGAAGAGTGACTCGCCGGAGAAGAATCCTTTCATCACCCCCTGCCACTTCGATTCGACGTTGATCCCCATCGACGAAGCGACGTAGGCGGAGTTCTGGAGATACATGGTCTGGTTCTGAAGGGCGACGTGGGCCATGTCACCCGGCGAGCCGGGGGCGATCTGAATCTCGCCCGGTCCGCCGGCGGCGGTGAACTCGTTGATGAAGAGCGACTCGCCGGTGAGTAGGCGCGAGAATCCTCCGCGCATCTTCGTCTTCATCTTCATGTTGGTGCTCATGGCGGCCATGGCCGAGCCTTCGACCTTCAGCGTTTCATTGGCCGGAACGCGAACGGTCAGAAACGCGAAGTCGGGCCTGCAGTCGATGTTGTAAGAGAAGCCGGTCTGGGGCTGTGGCGTACTCATGATCGCTCCTCCTATCTCGGCTTGAGCATCGGTCCGAGCGTCCGCCCGAATCCGATTGGATTGTGGGACTGGCACCAGACGGTTCCCTTCCCTTTGAATCTGCAGACCAGACCCTCGCCGCCGAGGAAGGACGAGATCCAGCTCTTCCCCGCTTTTCCGAGGTTGAAGCCGAGCGTCTCGTTGAACGCGACGATGTGTCCGGTGTCGACGATGTGCTCGCCATCCACTGCGATCGGATAGATGGCGCCGAACGAGTTGACGACGACCTTTCCGGTTCCGTTCAGACGGAGCCAGAAGAGGCGCTCCCCGGCGAGCACGGATTTGAATCCCTGCCATCCGAGATCGATCGAGACGCCCGGATCACAGGCGACGAAGGAGCCGCCCTGAACGATCAGCGTCTCGCCTTTGATCTCGTACTGCATCATGTCGCCGGGAAGGGTGGTGGCGAGGAAGAGCTCACCACCGTTCGCCCCGGCGGTGAAATGGTTGAGAAAAAACGACTCGCCGCCGACCATCCGTTTCAGGCCGGCCATGATCCCGCCGCCCCCTCTCGATTGAGTATTGGTCTGGATGGTGAGGTCGCCGCTCATCGCGATCATCGCGCCGCCCTCGGCGACGCAGGTTTCATTCGCGCCGAGTCGTATCTTCGCGGCGGAGTTCCCGGGACCATGAACGATCTCGATCTGCATTTGATCTCCTTCCGCAGGTCAGATTTTGGGGTTCAGCCAGCCGACCATGCCGCTCAGGCTGCGGGTCTGAAGCGTGATCCGGCCCGAGCCTTCGACCCGGGTCACGAGACCCTCGCCGCCGAAGAAGCTCGAGAAGATTCCTCCCGCGAGCTGGACCTTGAGTTTCATGTGCGGCTCATACGCGACCAGGTGCGAGGTGTCGACGATGTACTCGCCCTTGATCTCCTTCTCCAGCAGACCTCCGAACGCGCCATACCAGAGCGTGCCGTTGCCGCTGACCTGGAGTTTGAACAATCCTTCCCGCCCGATGAACGAACCCAGCCCCGCCCACTTCACGCCGAGCGAGAGACCGGGGCTCGATGCGATGTAGGCGCCTTCCTGGAGGCAGATGGAGTTGCCGTTCAGCTGCACCTGCCGGATGTCTCCGGGGAGCTTCTGTACGAGGGTGAGGAGGCGCGGCCCGTTCGTGTTGTTCTTGAACTCGTTGACGAAGAGCGACTCGCCTCCGAGAAACCTCTTGGCCAGAGCGGAAAAGAAGCCTCCGTTGAGCTTCGCCGTCATGTCGAGATCGGCGGCCATGCTCGACATCGCGTCGGATTCGGCGATGACGGATTCTCCGGGAGCGAGCTCGATCTCGATGTGGGCGAACGAAGGAGATCCCTTGACGACTGCTTTCATCGTAGTTTCCCTCGGTTGTCGTTTTGCGGTGCGATCCATTCTTGGACCCGGAGGAGATCGATGTCAACCCGTCCGGACGGAATTTGCGGAAGCCGGTCGATCTCGCTCTGCAGATCCGCGATCCGCTCTGGTGTGGCGGGATGGGTGCGCAGCAGGGCCAGGGCGCCACTTCCGAGAAGAGAGCTCTCGTCCCGGCGGAGACGCTCGAAAAACGAGAGCATGCCGCGTGGATCGAGTCCGGCGCGGACGAGGTAGCGGAGTCCGGTGCGATCCGCTTCGCGCTCGAAATCGCGGGAGAACTTCATGTCCACCAGGCGCCCGCTGTTGTCGATCAGAACCGCCCCGAGACCGGTGAGATCGCCGAAGAGCGCGCGGATGACGGTCCAGAGGCCGAGGGATTCGATCATCTGACGCGTCGAGTGATGCAGCGCCACGTGCGCCATCTCGTGCGCGAGGACTCCCGCGATCTCGTTTCCGCTTCCCGCCCGTTCGATGAGGCCGGTGTTGATCACCATCGGCCCGCCGGGGAACGCGTACGCGTTCACTTCGTGATCGACGACGACATGGACGCGGAAATTGCCGCTTCCATCCGGGATCGATCTGGAGATGCGGTCGACGATCCTCTGGAGAGGAGCGACCACCCGCGGATCGGTGATCTCGTTCCCGGTGAGGGTGATCTGCCGGAACGCGAGCTCGCCGAGTCGCTGCTCGACCGAAGGAGGGATCCGGACCGCGATGGCCGCGACGATCGTTCCGCGTAGAACGAACACGCCTGCGAGGATCGCTCCGACGAGGAGGAGTACGGCGGCGGTGAGAAGTCTCGCCGCGGCCGGTCCGCGGCGGAGCGTGGAGAGTCGCGCGGCGACATCACGGTCGGCGAGGAGATCGGGATCGCGAAGGACGCTCTGATCGGAGGTGTACAGCGACCAGCCGGGAAACGCGGGATTCGAGAGGAAGACGAGGCGGTCACTCGCGCCGCCGATCTCGAGCGCGGTCCCGCGAATCGGAAGCTCCACCGATCCGGATGGCGAATCGAACCGGACCACTCCGCCGCCGATGCGAATCGATCCCTCTTCGCGCCCGTCCGGGAGTGACGGGTGGAATGCAGCGCCGGAGTAGAAGCGGCTCGCGCCGTCAGGCATGAGACCCATTCCAGTGTAGTGTTTCATAAAGTCCTTACATCATCCCTCCGGGCGCGTTCCGCACCCCGGGACGACACGTCGTCTCCGAGGGGCGCGGATCCTCTGATCCGCCGCGGCAATCGCGTTGAGAACGGATCGAGACGATCTCTGAGGCAGAAGCGGAGCGTCTCGTCCGGGCCAGGAGTCTGCGCGGTTTTCGCAGAAGGACGACAGGTCTCCGAGGGGTGCGGATCCTCTGATCCGCCGCGGCAATCGTGTTGAGAACGGATCGAGACGATCTCGGTGGCAGAAGCGGAGCGTCTCGTCCGGGCCAGGCTGGAAGGCAAATCGCGGCTGCGCACGACTCCGGAACATTGCGGAGGGACAACGGGATCGATCGACGTGATGGGAATGCATCAGCGCGAGAACCTGGATTCGAACGTGGACGGACGCATCCTGCGCCCTCCGCTTGACGTTTCTTCGGCCGCTCGTTATAGGTGAGCGGGAGTTGGCATCTCTCGATGGCGAAGTACATCCAGAAAATCGCGCTCGGAGCCGGACGCGAGCGTTGGCTCGGGTGGGACATCGACGGCATCGGCACGGAGATCCCGGGGCTCGTCTCTGCGGACGGAATCGCGCCGGAGCTTCTCTCGCAGATGGGCGTGCGCGAGTTTCACCCCATGGACTTCGAAGAGTTCATCAGCCTTACGCAGCGGACACTCGACCCGAACAGTGGCGTGCTGAGTGACGAAGATCTCGCGTATCGGCTCGACGCGCTGCTGGTGTCACTCGACCGCTTCCGGATGAAAGGGATTCTCGATCTTCCGAAGCTTCTTTTCGTCGAGCTCTTCGGAGAAAAGGGAGTCGAAGATCCGCGTTTCTCGAGGCGGATGAACGAGTGGCAGGATCGCGGATTGCTTCTGTTCGTCGGTCGCGAGGATTGCTTCGTCAAGATTCTCCGTCGCCTCGACTGAAGGGGTGACAATGCACGCGGGTGGTGGAAGAAAGGGGTAGAATCGCGCGCCGTGACGATTGACCGTCAGCAGATCACGAAAGCCGAGGGGCTCATTCCTCGTCCGCGGCCGGGGCGGATCGACGTTCCTGCGATCATCGAGACGTTTGCCCATCACATGATGTACACCGTGGCGCGGGACCAGTACACCGCGTCGAATCTCGACGTCTTCAACGCCACGGCGATGACGGTGCGCGACCGCCTGATGGAACGGTGGTTCCGGACCCAGGACATCTTCTACCGGAAGGATGTCAAGCGCGTCTACTATCTCTCGCTCGAGTTCCTCCTCGGTCGCGCTCTGCTGAACTTCGTCCTGAACCTCGGTGCGGAGCCGCAGTTCGCAGAAGCGATGAGGCTCCTCGGGTACAACCTCGAACAGATCGAGGAAAAGGAAGCGGACGCCGGTCTCGGAAACGGAGGACTGGGGCGTCTCGCCGCATGTTTCCTCGATTCGGCTTCGACCCTCGCCCTTCCGTTCTACGGCTACGGGATCCGCTACGAGTACGGGATCTTTCGCCAGAGAATCCAGAACGGGTTCCAGGAAGAGGCGCCCGACAACTGGCTTCGGTACGGGAATCCGTGGGAAGTCCCTCGTCCCGACGTGCTGTTCCGGGTCAAGTTCTACGGTCGCGTGCAGTACTACCGGGACGAGCAGGGGAGGGATCGCATCGACTGGGTCGACACGCAGGACGTCTACGCGATGCCGTACGACGTGCCGGTCCCCGGTTATCGGAACAACACCGTCAATTCGCTGCGGCTCTGGGCCGCGAGGTCGAGCCGCGAATTCGACCTCGCCCGATTCAATGCGGGGCAGTACGTCGCTGCAGTCGAGGACAAGACGCAGACCGAGAACATCTCGAAAGTTCTCTATCCGCCGGATGACCAGTACGCCGGGCGGGAGCTGCGGCTCAAGCAGCAGTACTTCTTCGTATCCGCAACCATCCAGGACGTGATCCGTCGTTTCTGCAAGAAGCCGGGGAGGCGATGGGAGTCACTGCCGGACAAGGTCGCGATACAGCTGAACGATACCCATCCTGCGGTGGCGATCGCCGAACTGATGCGGGTGCTGGTCGACCGCTACTGCCTCGACTGGGAGAAGGCCTGGAGCATCACCCAGAAAGTCTTCGGGTACACCAATCACACCGTCCTTCCCGAAGCGCTGGAGGTCTGGCCGATCGACATCTTCGGTCGGCTGCTGCCACGGCACCTGCAGATCATCGAAGAGATCGATCGGCGGCTTCGTCAGGAAGTGAGCACCCGCTATCCCGGCGACTACGAGCGCGTGCGGAAGATGGCGGTGATCGACGAAGTGGGCCGCGGGGTGCGGATGGCCAACCTGGCGATCGTCGGAAGCCATTCGGTGAACGGAGTGGCCGAGCTGCACACCGACATTCTCCGGCAGAAAATCTTCCCGGAGTTCGACGAGCTCTTTCCGGGGCGGTTCAACAACAAGACGAACGGCATCACGCCGCGCCGGTGGCTGCTGCAGAGTAATCCGCGGCTCGCAGCCCTGATCAGCGAAGCGATCGGTGACGGATGGGTGAAGGATCTCGATCAGCTCCGAGGGCTCGAGCCATTTGCCGAAGATCCGGGATTCCGGGAGCGGTGGGGGCGCGTGAAGGATGCGAACAAACACGCTCTCGCGGGATGGATTCACGACACGTGGGACATCGTCACGGATCCGGAGACCATCCTCGACGTGCAGGTCAAACGGATTCACGAGTACAAACGTCAGCTGCTCAACGTGCTGCACGTGATCGCGCTGTTCCATCGGATCGTGGACGGGGACCAGTCGGTGGTGCCGCGGACCGTGCTCTTCGCCGGAAAATCGGCTCCGAGCTACGCGATGGCGAAGCTGGTGATCAAGCTGGTGCATTCGGTCGGTGCTCTGGTTCGATCTCACCCCGCCGCTTCGACGAAACTGAATGTCGTGTTTCTGCCGAACTACGGAGTGAGCTGCGCCGAGCGGATTTTCCCCGCATGCGAGCTCTCCGAACAGATCTCCACCGCCGGGATGGAAGCATCGGGAACGGGGAATATGAAAGCGTCACTGAACGGCGCCCTGACCATCGGCACTCTCGACGGTGCGAACGTCGAGATCCGCAACGAGGTGGGGGAGGAGAACATCTTCATCTTCGGCCGGACGGCGGAGGAGATCGATGCCCTTCGTGCGTCCGGATACAACCCGCGTGAGTACATAGACCGCGATCCGACGCTCGCGAGAGTCATCACGGCGCTCTCCCAGGGACTCGGCATCGAGGACCCCGGAATGTTCCGGCCGATCGTCGACGCTCTGGTCGGAGGCGACCGCTACTTTCACTGTGCCGATTTCGGTTCGTACATGGAGGCGCAGCAAAGAGCCGCGCGCCTTTACCTCGATCGGGAGGCGTGGAACCGGCTCTCGATCCTCAATGTGGCGAGGATGGGGAAGTTCTCCGGAGACCGCACGGTCCGGCAATACGCAGACGAAATATGGGGCGCCCGATCGGTCCCGATCGAAATGGAAAGCGGTGAAGCGACATCGTGACGCTCGGAACGGCCTGTGCCTTGCATGGCGCTCCTTCTCTTCAGGAGAGCCAAATATCCTCCCGCGACCGATGAGCCAGCAGCAGAGTCCGGGGGAGATGTGACTGCGCCCATGAATCAGCGTCCCAGGCCCGTTCTCGTCGTCGATGACGACGAGATGATCCGTAACCTCGTGAGGACGATCCTCCACCGTCACAGTTTCGAAGTCGAAACTGCGGCCGACGGCGAGGTTGCGCTCTCGATGGTGCACGGGCGCGAGTATGCCGTCGTGCTGCTCGACCTGATGATGCCTCGCATGGACGGGATCACGTTTCTCCAGCACGTCGCCGAGGAGATTCCGACCGGAGAGCGACCGATGATTCTGGTGATGACCGCCGCGACTGACGGTCTGATCCGTCAGCTCGAGCCGTCGCTCGTCCAGGGAGTGGTGCGGAAACCCTTCGACATTTCCGAGCTTGCAGCGGTGGTCGCCGAGTGTGCCGCTCGCACGGACTGAATCAGCGTGAGTTTTACCATTCGTCGATGGTTGTTCCCGGCGTCCGGACGTATGTTTCCAATGCGCACTATGCGGAGCAGGGGCGAAACGAGTGCGTTCTCACTGGCGCTGTTCAACCCAGGAGGTCACACCGTGCGATTCTCGATCGAGAAAAACGCTCTCTCGAGCTCGAGCCGTCCCGAGTTGGTCCTCTCGGCCAGCGAAAAGATCACGTTCCATCAGGTGGAAGCGGAGTCGGCGCGCGAAGCCGTCTCGGAGTTCCTTCGATCCGATGGGTCGGAACTGGTCGGTGAAGTGATCGAGCGGGGAGATCGGGCACTCGCGACTGCAAAGCGGGACCGGGCATTCTACGTGTTGCAGCTCTATCCGGGCTCGGTGGAGGTCAGCCACTGACCCCGCCCGGGTCCATCGCGTTCGACTCGTGACGTGATTCACCACTCCTCCGATGAGCGACGGCGCGTCATCGGAGAGCGGAGCGAGATACAATCAACGCGATGGAATCGCATCCGGAGCAGGATCCCACGCCGGCCGAAGTCCGTCCGGCCCCGCGCCCACGTGTGCTCGCGCTGGTCGTGTTCGCACTTTTCGCGGCCGTGGTCGTCGCCGCCGCCTGGAGGATCCTCGCTCCATACCTGACCCCGATCCTCCTCGGCGCGATCCTCGCCACCTTCACTTACCGCATCTACCAGCGTCTGGTCGAGAAGATGAAAGGTCGCCGCAACGGCGCGGCGGCCATCATGCTGCTCGGGATCACCCTCGTCCTCGCGATTCCTGCCTTCCTCCTCACGCTCCTCCTGATCCAGCAGGCCACCAACCTCTTCCGGATCATCCAGGAGACCGACGTCAAGTCCGTACTCGCATCGCTGCATCTGCACGAGCGGGTGGCCATGATCCAGCACTTCATCCCCGGATTTCAGCCCGAGACGATCGACCCCGACGAGATCATCGTCGGCCTGGTCAGACGGATCCCGGCGATGGTGGCGTCGCACGGCGCAGAATTCATCGGCGGGTTTGCCAACGTGGTGCTCGGGTTCATTCTCACCCTACTCTCCTGCTACTACTTCTACGTCGAGGGAGAGGGCCTGGTCGGTGAGCTGATCTATCTCTCGCCGCTCCCGGACCAGTACGACCGCGAGATCTTCGAGCAGTTCAAAGGCGTGGTCGACGCAACCTTCCGGGGGCAGGTTCTCACTTCCATCGCGCAGGGGGCGGTCACCGCAATAGGTCTGGCGATCGCACACATTCCGGGCGCACTCTTCTGGGGCGCCGTCGCATCGGTCTTCTCACTTCTTCCGATGGTTGGAGCGGCGGCGGTGTGGCTTCCCGCAGCAGCGTATCTCCTGATCTCGGCGAGTATCCGGGGAGGGGGCTATGGCTATGGGATCTTTCTTCTTCTCTGGGGGTTCGCCGTCGTTTCGATGGTCGACAACGTGATCCGTCCCTGGGCCATGCGCGGAGGAACCCGCATGCCCGCGATTCTCCTCTTCTTCTCGATTCTCGGTGGGATCCAGGCGTTCGGCCTCGTCGGACTGGTGCTCGGACCTCTCGTCTTCGCCCTTCTCGTCACCACCATTCAGATCTACAAGAGCCTGTTCGGCCGGACGCTTGCAGAGCAGAATCGACCGGTGACGAATCCTGGTGGTTGAGGACGCCCGAGGAGAAGCCGCCGGCCGGTTCACAGAAGCTCCGCGGCCCGGTTTGCGCCGGACCGATCCAATCTGTATGATTCCGCGCCGCAGCGGGGGCGCCCGGCGGCGGATTCGGACGGGACGCGATTGATGCAGCCGATGCCAGCGACCGACAGCCATCTCGAACGGAAAAAACCCACCGGCCGGTACCTGACGGTGCTCTCGCTCGCGGCGCTCGGCGTCGTGTACGGAGACATCGGCACCAGCCCGCTGTACGCCCTCCGGGAATGCTTTCACGGAGAGCATGCGGTCGCCCCGACCCATGCCAATGTGCTCGGCGTTCTTTCGCTGATCTTCTGGGCCCTGATTCTCGTCATCTCCTTCAAATACCTCGTCTTCGTCATGAGGGCCGACAACCGCGGCGAAGGGGGAATCATGGCCCTGATGTCGCTCATCGCGCCGGGAGCCGAGTCGTACCGCGGCACGAAGTGGGTTCTGGTCGCACTCGGACTCTTCGGTGCCGCCCTTCTCTACGGCGACGGAATGATCACTCCCGCGATTTCCGTCCTTTCCGCAGTCGAGGGTCTGGAGATCGCCACGCCGATCCTCTCTCCCTACGTCATTCCAGTGACGATCGTGATCCTGATCGGGCTGTTTTTCTTTCAGCGCACCGGCACTGCCGGAGTGGGGAAAGTGTTCGGACCGGTCACGCTGATCTGGTTCATCGTTCTCGCCGTCCTCGGGATGCGCGCGATCCTGCAGGAGCCGCGAGTGCTCTGGGCAGTGAACCCGATCCACGGGATCTCGTTCTTCATCCAGAACGGAGGACGCGGATTTCTCGTACTCGGCTCGGTTTTCCTCGTGGTGACCGGCGGCGAAGCCCTCTACGCCGACATGGGCCACTTCGGAACGCGGCCGATCCGTCTGGCGTGGTTCGCGCTGGTGCTTCCGGCGCTCCTGATCAACTACTTCGGGCAGGGTGCGCTTCTCCTCCAGAATCCGAATGCGGCCGAGAATCCGTTCTACAGGCTCGCGCCGGACTGGGCGCTCTATCCTCTGGTGGTTCTCGCCACGGCTGCTGCGGTCATCGCATCTCAGGCGGTGATCTCGGGCGCGTTCAGTCTCACCCGACAGGCCGTGCAGCTCGGTTACTCACCGCGCATGGACATCGAGCACACCTCGGCGAGGGAGATCGGACAGATTTACATCCCGGGAATCAACTGGGCCCTGATGTTCGCAACGATCGGACTGGTGATCGGGTTCGGCAGCTCGAGCAGCCTCGCTGCCGCGTACGGTGTCGCGGTCACCACCACGATGGTGATCACCACCGTCCTTCTCTATTTCGTCGAGAGGGAGTTGTGGCACTGGAACCGGTTCGCGGCTCTCGCGGTCTGCGCCTTCTTCCTCGTTTTCGATCTCTCGTTCTTCGGCGCGAACATGATCAAGGTGATGGATGGTGGCTGGTTCCCCCTGGCCGTCGCGATCCTCATCTTCACCCTGATGACCACCTGGCGGCGGGGACGTGAGATTCTCGACCAGCGACTCCGTCGCGACACCCTTCCGATCGAGCTGTTTCTCCGCTCGATGAAGAGTCACCCGCCCGTCCGAGTCGCCGGGACCGCAGTGTTCATGCATCGGAACCCGCAGGGAACTCCGCAGGCGCTCCTTCACAACATCAAACACAACAAGATTCTGCACGAACGGGTGGTTCTTCTCTCGATCGTCACCGAGGAGCGGCCGCACCTCATCGAGCGGGAGCGCTACGAGGTGGAAGGGCTAGGGGAGGGAGTGTTTCGGGTCGTGATCCGCTACGGCTTCATGGAGGATCCGAACATTCCGGAGGTTCTCCGCCGCATCGAAGTGCCGGGGCTCAAGTTCGTCCCCGAGGAGACGACCTTCTTCCTCGGACGGGAGACTCTGATCGCCACTCGGCGTCCGGGGATGGCGATCTGGAGGGAGAGGCTCTTCGCCTGGATGATCCGGAACTCGGCGTCCGCAGGCTTCTTCTTCCGCATCCCGCCGAACCGAGTCGTCGAGCTGGGTGCACAGATCGAGATCTGATCTGACCGGCGTGCGGCGTCAGCCGGGAGGATTACGGCGCAATCGCGGCGTCGCTCGTCGTCAACGATGCCGCCGTATCAGCGCCTCCTCGCTCCTTGATCCTGGCCTCGCTGCTCCGCTTTCTCGCTACGGACGTTTCTACCACGCAGACTCCTACCCTGGCCGTCCGAGCTCGGCGTCCTCGGCCGATTTGTGCGGCGTGAATCCCACCACCGAGACGACACCGCCGATCGTCAGCAGACTCCCGATCAGTGAGAGCGGCGTGATCTTCTCTCCGAGCCAGATTGCCCCCATGGTCATTGCCACGACGACGGTGAACTGGGATATGACGCCCGCGATGAGCGTTTCGACCCAGCGGAAGGCATGGGTCATGATCAGCTGAGCGACGATCGACAATGCGGCGACCCCGACGAGAAGCATCCATTGGAAGAGGGTGGGCGTGTGCCACTCGAACGCAGCCACCGGCAGGGTGGCGAGAAGCCCGAAGAGCGAGAAGCTCCCGAAGATGGCCCACGAGTTCTCGGTCCGCCTCGCTCCGCGGATCGCGGTGACGGCGGCACCCGAGAGCACTGCGGAGAGGAGCCCGACCAGGTGCCAGATTCCGAATCCGAGAATTTCTCCCGGTGCCGCATGAGCCTTCACGACCAGGATCACGCCGCCGAACGCGACTCCCAGCGGAACCAGGACGCGCGCGGTCAGCGGTTCGTCGAGAAAGATCGCGGCGAAGAAGCCGCTGAACATCGGCGCCATGTAGTTGAGCAGCGTCGCGACGCCGACCGGGATGTGCGCGATCGCGGTGAAGAAACAGAGCACCGCCACGCCGCCGAAGAATCCTCGATAGAAAAGGATGTCGACTCGCTGGAACGTGAAAGCCGCATTCCTCGCGCGGGTGAGCAGAAGGATCGGAATGATGCCCACGAGGAAGCGGACGAATGCGACCTCTGAGCCGGGAATCACCTCCGAGACGACCTTCGCCAGGAATGACATCACCCCGAACAGAGTGGAGGATCCGAGAAGCATCAGGGGGGCGAGACGCGTGTTCAGGTGATCGTCAGTCAACTCCGCTCATCTCCGGGGACGTGTCGGTTGCCGGCCGGCAACTCAGGGAGGAGTCCGCGCGCATCCTACCACCCGGATTCAGCAGAAAACTGTGAACAATTGGTGCAGATGCATCAGTTTTTCGTGCCGCGCGGCCGGAGAAGCGCTATATTTCTGACAAATGCGTAATGTACCGAAAGAAGCCCCCGACCCTCTCCAGCAGCCGGCATTTGCGATCGACCATCAGAACCGCATCGTTTCCTGGAATGACGCATGTTCCGAGCAGTTCGGGATCGACGCCGATCACGCGCTCGGGAAGCGGTGCTATGACCTCCTCGCGGGGAGAGACCTTTTCGGGAACGTTCACTGCTACCGCTCCTGTCCGATCTCCCATCAGGTGCGGGAGATGCCGAACGCCGAGGTCCACCCGTTCATCGCGCGATACCGCAACAGCTGCGGCGAGTATCTGCCGTTCGTGGTCGAGCCTCTGTCGAAGCGTCGAACCCCCGCAGCGGCGCCGGTCGTCGTGCATACGCTCACGCCAGCCGTGCTGAAGGGCGAGATGCCTACCGACGTGGCGGATGAAGCGATCCGACAGGCCACGGAAGGAATGGAGAGTGATCAGGCTGCGGGATGCGAGCAGACCCAGGAGGTCGAACGGCTTCTCACTCCTCGGGAGCGAGAGATCCTCGGGATGCTGGACCGGGGAGAAGCGACCGAAGTGATCGCCTCGACCCTCTCGATCTCACGGGTGACGGTGCGGAATCACGTTCAGCGGATTCTGGCCAAGCTCGGAGTGCACAACAGGCTTGCCGCGACGGCTCGTTTCCGTGGAATCCCCGCCGGCGCGAGCGAGAGACACGAAATCGGCGGGTGAGTCCCGGCCCTGACCCCGAAATCGGGGTTCCCCAGCGCACCCGTTCGGTATTTCAGCCGGTGACTCCCCGCCACGCCTCGGAGCTCCGTCCCGAGCTCCTGATCCCTCGAATCAAAAAGGTGGGCCATAGAGGTTGCGGCCGAGTAGGGAGGTGCGGATTCGATGAAGTCCCTTTCCCGGGAAGGAGCGATGGATTGGCAGGCTTGGCACCATCGTGTTGTGCTCGGACGTCTCTTCCGAAGGTCACGGCGGGTCACTTGGATCCGTTACGCGGCAAGGCGCTGAGCTTCGTCACGCAACCTTCGGTCTTCCTCTCGAGGCGTTCGGGCCGCGGTCCTTTCGAACCGCTTCAAGGGTCCTTCACCAGCACTCTCTTCCTCTATGGCCCACACACATCCCAATTCTCGGTTCATTTTTTCGATTCGGAATGATGCAACTGCATCATTCCGTGATTGAATGGTCCGCGCCGGGGAGGGTTGGAGAAAGAACGCACCGTTCGGCGCTGTTGCGGAAGTGGTAAACGACGATTCACTTATCGGGAGTGCTTTGGTATGACGGAGATTCGACCTGACGGAAACTCGATCCGCTGCCGGGATGCGGTGGAGGCTGATGCCGAGACGATCGTCGCGTTCCAGTTGCGGATGGCGCGGGAGACGGAGGAGGTCGAGCTCGATGGCGAGACCTGCCGCCGCGGTGTACGGAGCGTCTTTGCAGATCCGTCGCTCGGGAGGTACTTCATCGCCGAAGCGGGTGGAAAGGTGGTCGGATCGCTGCTGATCACTTTCGAGTGGAGCGATTGGCGCGCCCGAACGGTATGGTGGATTCAGAGCGTTTTCGTCGACGAATCGATGCGGAGACGCGGAGTCTATGCGAGTCTCTACGCTCATGTTCGTGAGATCGTGGATGCAGACGATACAATTGCCGGAGTACGGCTTTACGTCGACCGGCGAAACCGACCCGCGCAGCTGGTTTACGAGCGACTCGGCATGTCCGGCGAGCATTACCTGGTCTACGAATGGATGAAGTGAACTCGAGCTTCGAGCCTCTTTCGACGTGAACCTGCAACCCCGGATCCGATGAACCCGATCCCGCCGGAGGACTGATGTCGCTGAAGGGAATTCTCAGACTGGTCGCCGATGCCGTGCTTCGCCGGAAGCCGCACATGCTCTCGGTCGGAGAGAGTGCTCCCGACTTCGATGCCCTCGACCATCGTGGCGAGCGGGTGCACCTCTCGTCCCTCCGCGGAAAGAAGGTCGTACTCTGGTTCTTTCCGAGAGCGAACACGCCGGGGTGAGCGGCCGAAGGTTCCGGGTTCCGGAATCTCTACGACGCCTATACGGCGCGGAACGTCGTCATCATCGGTTCGAGTTTCGATTCGCGCGACGCGCTGGAGGAATTCGCCGCGAAGCACGGGTTCCCCTTCCCGCTGCTTTCTGATCCGGATCGGACGATCGGGATGGCGTACGGAGCGGCCGGCTCACCGCACGATCTCTTCGCACGCCGCATCGCCTATCTGATCGGGGAAGATGGGCGAATCCTCGAGGCGCACGGCTCAGTGAACCCGCGTCTCTATCCGTCCGAGCAGTTGAAGCGTATCCGCACCCTCGCTCTCTGATCTCGACGCCCACGCGCTTTTGGTGAAAGGCGAGAGGCCGGAGAGCTGACGGCACCGGGAAGGTGAGTGGCGAACCGGCTCAACGACCCTCCGCCGACGTCGCGGCGGAGCGCTGCTGAGGCTTCGATTCACGGTACTGAAGAGAGATGCTTCCTCTCCCTACCGACTCTCCGTTCGACTCTGCGTACGGGTAGACGAAGTAGTTCAACGGCTCCTTCGTCCCTTCCGGAAAGCGGATGTCCCGGCCGATGGAGAACGCGACCCGGTCGGGGTCGAGATTGCCGAACAGGTACGCCCTCACCGTGGGGTCCTTCGACTGGGAGGCCTCCGAAGCGTCGATCGGGACCCAACCCTTCGATCCGTCCCAGAACTCGGCCCAGCAGTGATAGCCCTTCATCTGTCCGTCGGGGGAGGCGGAGACCGGAAAGCCGATCACGAAACGAGCCGGGATTCCCCGTGCCCGCGCGAGCGAAATGAAGAGCGAGTGGAAATCGGTGCAGTTCCCTTTCCTGATGTCGCACGCCCGCTCCGAGTCGCCGTGGCCCCACCCCGGCGTCGACTTGTCGTAGGTCATCGAGGTGACGAGGTAGTCGTAGATCCGGTGGGCCTGATCGAG
This sequence comes from uncultured Acidobacteriota bacterium, assembly GCA_963741955.1. Classification (GTDB taxonomy): domain Bacteria; phylum Acidobacteriota; class Thermoanaerobaculia; order Gp7-AA8; family Gp7-AA8; genus CAVUKB01. Next base: position 560,764 of record CAVUKB010000005.1, on the reverse strand, counting down.
CGTCGAGCTCGCGCCTCCCGCGACGCGGTCGGCGAGCTGCCGCACCCGAGGGGAGAGGGTGACCAGACGGTCCGGCTTCAGATCGCGCTCGAGCTCTCGATCGGAGATCTTGCCCGCCTGGAGCGAGGCGAACGTGATCTCGTTCCGCTGCACCGTGAACGAGATCGTGACCGTCACGTCCCCACCCGGTGCTTCGGGAAGCGTTGCGAAGAGATAGTGATTGCCGAACTCGGGCTCGACGTTTTCTTTCCATGCGAACGGCGCGTCGATCCGGATGTTCGAGACGATCTGGTGATCGCGCGAGGAAGGGACCGGAATCCAGATCCGGACATTCTTCGTTCCGGCGGGGATCCCGCTCAGAGTGGCCGTGTAGACGGCGTCGAACGCGCGGATTCGTGCCGCGAGCAGCGGTGATGCCAGCGTGAAGAATGCGAGAGAGACGGCGAGACTCCGGATGGTCCTCTTCATGATGATCCCTGCTCCTCCTCGTGTATCCGCTCTGATCCGATGTCCGTCCGGCGGGACCGCATCGGGAGCTCGGATTGTGTGCGGCTGGCGCACTCCTCCCCTGTCATGCGAGATCGGTGCTCAAGCGTTTCGGCCGTCGCCCGGCCGAAACCATATTCTAGCCCGGGTTGCGCTCCGCAGCAGAAATCCCGTGAATGATCCGGGCCGGGAGCCGGCGTGGCGCAGTCCCGGCGTCGCTCGTCGTCACCGATGCCATCGCACCGCCTCCTCCTCCTCACTCCCTGACCTTGCATTCACGGAAACAAATACCTCCCCCTCGCCGTATGGAATCCGGGTGGGGCCGCGGTATCCTTCCGGATGCAGCCGGACTCAGGGGAGGAGCTCACGAATGGATCGACTGGTCGAGGTACGCAATCTGACGAAGAACTACGGTGATCTGATTGCGATCGAGGACCTCAGTTTCTGGGTGGGTGAAGGAGAGATTCTCGGTCTCGTCGGTCCGAACGGAGCGGGGAAGACGACCACGCTCAGGGCGCTGGCCGGGATCCACCGTCCCACGCGTGGAGAGATCACCATTTGCGGAGCGGACGTGGTGGACCAGCCGGTCGCAGCGAAACAGCACCTCGCGTTCTTCTCCGACGAGCCGAAGCTGTTCGACTATCTCACGGTCGAGGAGCACCTGCAGTTCGTGGCGAAAATCTACGGCGTCAACGAGTGGAAGCCGCAGGCAGAGGCGCTGCTCGAAGAGCTCGAGCTCACGCCGAAGCGGAAGGCACTTCCCGCCGAGCTTTCTCGAGGAATGAAGCAGAAGCTGATGATCGCGTGTGGTCTCGTACACGATCCGCGCGTTCTGATCTTCGACGAGCCGCTCACCGGGCTCGATCCGCTCGGCATCCGGAAGATGAAAGCAACGATCCGGCGGCGGAAGGAGAACGGAGCCGCGATTCTCATCAGCTCGCACCTTCTTCATCTGGTGGAAGAGCTGTGCGACACGCTCCTGATCGTTCACCGTGGGAGGAGCATCGCGTTCGGTACGCTGGACCAGATCCGGAGAATCAGTGCGGCTACGAGCGATACGACGCTGGAAGAAGCGTTCATTCGGATCACCGCATCCGAGCCGCCGGAGGTCGGGGCGACTCGATGATCGGCAACTTCCTCTGGCTGACCGCCCGCTCTCTGAAGAACCGCCTCCTCCATCAGCTCCGGCGCCTGAAGAAGCCGCGCTACCTGATTTCTGCGCTGGTGGGGATGGCGTACATCTGGATGGTCTTTCTACGGAACGCGGTGCGCGAACACGAGATGCGCACGTTTGGATTGACCGCCGAGATCGGGGCGCTTCTCTTCACCATCCTCCTTTTCGGAGCGCTTCTGCTCCCCTGGGCGCTCCCTACTTCGGTTGCGGGTCTGCAGTTCAGCGAGGCCGAGATCCAGTTTCTCTTTCCGGCACCCGTCTCACGCCGGCAGCTGCTTCTCTACAAGGTCATCCGGTCGCAACTTCAGCTTCTCTTCTCGACCGTGCTGTTCGGACTTCTGATCTTCCGGCACTCGAACCTGGTCGGAATCTGGTTCACGTTCAACGCGCTGAACGTCTATTTCATGATGGTTTCGTTCGGACGAGCACGGCTGCGTCAGGCGGGGATCGGGTGGCTTCCTCGGATCGGAATGGTTCTCGCTGTCCTCGCCGGGACGGTCGCGCTGGTCGTATCGCGCTTCGGCCCGGCCGTCCGGACAGTCCTTCTCGGTCTCCTTCAGAAACAGCAGCTCGGCGCCGCGACGAAGGTCGTGACGGATGCCATCTCCTGGGCGCCGCTCCACGCGATTCTCTTCGTCCCGTCGATGCTCGCGCGGCCACTTTCCGCCAGGACTCCGATCGAGCTCGCGATCTCCCTCCTGCCGGCGCTCTCGCTCGCGGTCGTCTCGTTCTTCATCATGGTCCGGCTCGACTACTCGTTCGAAGAGACATCGGTCGATCTCTCCAAAAAGAAGGCCGCTCGGATCGAGCAGGCGAGAGGCGGTCTGGCGGCCCTCGACGGGAAGGTGACTTTCCGTCGGATGCCGAAACCCTTCACCCTCGGTGCGCTTGGACCTCCCGAGCTCGCGATCTTCTGGAAAAACCTGATCGCGGCGGGGAGGGTCTACTCGGTCCGTCTTCTTCTGATCCTCGGGATTCCGTTCATCTTCGTCGTCTTGAACGTCTTCGGGGGGATCGGGGGGGCGTACGACACCATGATGAGCGTGATCGGGATTCTCGCGTTCCCGTTCGGGTTTCTCTATCTTTTCATGGGACCGCTGATGCTCCGCAACGATCTCCGCGCGGATCGAGAGAGGATCGAGACGCTCAAGTCGTATCCACTCGCGGGGTGGCGGCTGGTGGCGGCGGAGGTCGCGGCGCCGACCGCGATCATCAGCGCCATGGCCATTCTCTTTCTGGCCCTCGGCTTCGCGAGCGTGCACGACTTCCTCAATTTCTCCGCCGGTCAGTTCGTGAGCGGAGCGGTGGCGGCGGTGCTTCTGATCGTCGGTCTGGTCTCCTTGCAGGTGATCATCCACAACGCGATCGTCATCATTCTCCCCGGATGGAGCCGTTCCGACCAATCTCGCGGCTTCATCACCATGGGACAGAATCTCGTGTTGATGATCGGGCAGTTGTTCACGCTCGGCATCGCGCTCATACCCGCGGCTCTCGTGATCGGGATCGGAGCCTTCATCGCCAGCAGTGTCGGCGCTCTCGGAGTTCAACCCATCGCCGTCGCCGCGATTCCGGCCGCGATGCTCCTCTGGTTCGAGGCGTGGGCGGCGGTCCATTTCCTCGGCGCGCAGTTCGAGAAGATCGACATTGGCACAGACCTCGATGTGCCCCTCTGAGCTGGCGCGGTCACCGCAGCGAAAACGGTGAGATGATCTGGCGACGGAGGTGAGTTTCGGATGAGATTGCGCACGCTCGTTCTCGCGTCGGTGGCGGTCGCGGCGGGAGCCGCGCTGGTGTTCGCCGCGGTGAGCTCCGCCGCTCCGGCCCCGGGTGCTCGCGAAGGCGCCGAGACCCCGGACGCGGTGAAGAGAGTTCCGGCCAACGTTCCTCCGGAGTACCAGGTGACGGTCACTCCGGAGATGCAGCGCCACAGCCGCATCAACAACGCCCTCTACTTCATCGGAACGCTGTGGGGAATCGGTGTGCTCTTCGTCATTCTCGCGACCGGATGGTCGCGCCGGATGCGCGATCTGGCGCAGAGAATGGTACGGAAGAGATTTCTCGCGGCGATGTTGTACATCGCCTTCTTCTCCGGGGTGTCGACGCTCCTTTCTCTCCCACTGAACCTCTACGCCGGCTGGATCGTCCCTCAGCAATTCGGGTTGTCGAACCAGACTCTCGCGCAGTGGGTGCTCGAAGGGGTGAAGGGGTTCGGGGTGGCCTTGGTGATCGGCGCACCGCTCGGCGCGCTCGCACTCCAGGTCATTCGAAGGCTCCGCCGCGGCTGGTGGCTGGCGCTTTGGGCGGGTTCCATCCCCATCGCGATTTTCCTCGTCGTGATCGCCCCGGTGATCATCGAGCCGCTGTTCAACCACTTCGAGCCGCTGAAAAACCCGAAGCTCCGGGCCGAGCTCCTCGCTGAAGCACAGCGGGCGGGCATTCCGTCCGGCCGGGTGTATCAGGTCGACAAGTCGAAGCAGACGAAGACGATGAACGCTTATGTCAACGGGCTCGGACCGACGCAGCGGATCGTCCTCTGGGACACCCTCCTCGAAAAGCTGAACGACCGCGAGATCCTCTCGGTGATGGGGCACGAGATGGGGCACTACGTCATGCACCACCTCTGGAAAGGACTCGCCTTCGGCTACGGAGTGATGTTCGTGGTGATGCTTCTCGCGCAGCGCGCGATCGAGAGCGGGACGAAGCGGTGGGGGCCGAAATGGGGGTTCGACGCGCCCTCCGACCCGGCGGCCGTCCCCTGGCTGCTGGTCGTTCTCTCGGTTGCGATGTTCCTCCTCTCTCCGGTGTTCTCCGGTTTCTCGAGGCACATCGAGCACCAGGCGGACGTCTTCGGGCTCGAGCTGACGCACATGAACGGCCCGACGGCGAGCGCATTCATCAAGTTCGCCGAGAATTCGAAGGTCGACCCCGAGCCTCCGAAGTTCATCGAGTGGTGGACGTATTCGCATCCATCGCTCGCGGAGCGGATCGAGTTCTCGCTGCACTATCACCCGTGGGAGAAGCGGGAGTGATCTCGGATCTCCGATCTCGGATTTGAACCTGGATCGTGCCCGACGAGTGCGGATGCGTTTGGTATCGAAGCCCGCGTCCACGCGGATCGAGACGACACCTGCGGCAGAATCGCAGCAGATTCGAGATTCGAAATCGTCTTCAGATCGGGCGGTACGCCCCCTGGCGGCGGACGCTGTCGCGAAGCCGCTCGACCAGCAGCTCGCTCATCGCCACGGCGAACTTCGCGAGGAGGTCCGGGCGTCCGGCGAGGTCGTTGGTGAGCGCACTCTTCTTCCAGGCGCGCACAGCCGTTGCATCTTCCGCCGCGCGGACCGAAACGGTCCGCGGCGAGTCGTCGATGAACGACACCTCCCCGAGAACGTCGCCAGGCCCGACCGTGGCGGTGACGGTCTCTTTCCCGTCGCGCCTCACGACGATCTCCAGCCGTCCATCCTCGACTGCGTAGAGAGTGGAATCGCTTTCGCTTTCCCGAATGAGGTAGTCGCCGTCGTCGAGCCGTCGCATTTCAGCGAGCGATTCGACGCGTTGCCGCTCCGCCTCGTCGAAATAACGGAAAAGCGGATGATCCGATTGTGCCTGAAAGATCTGGTTCATCAGAGGATCCTCGCGATGCGGAGAGAGTCGAGTGAGTATAATCCGAAACCTTCGGAGGAGTTTCGATGAGTCAGGAAATGGGGAAGAACGCGTCCGGAACGGCCGAGCGTGCGAGTCGCGCGGTAAAGTCGGCCGAATCGAGCAACGAGCCGAAGAGCGAGCGGGACAGGCTCGAGGAGCTCTGTGTCAACACGATCCGATTTCTCGCGGTCGATGCGGTCGAGAAAGCGAATTCCGGCCATCCCGGAACTCCGATGGGAATGGCCGACATGGCGTTCGTCCTCTGGACCGAGTTCCTTCGGCACGACCCGCAGTCGCCGGAATGGAAAAACCGCGACCGCTTCATCCTCTCCGCCGGCCACGCCTCGATGCTGCTCTACTCTCTTCTCCACCTCACCGGATATGAAGAGATGACCCTCGAGCAGCTGAAGCACTTCCGGCAGTGGGGATCGAGAACGGCGGGCCATCCCGAGTACGGCCACGCGCCGGGGATCGAAGTCACCACCGGTCCGCTCGGGCAGGGCTTCGCCAACGCGGTCGGGATGGGGCTCGCCTCGAAAATGATGGCGGCGCGCTTCAACAGCGACGACTTCTCTCCGGTCGACCACTACGTCTACGTCTTCTGCTCGGACGGCGATCTGATGGAAGGGATCAGCAGCGAAGCGGCGTCTCTGGCCGGACATCTCGGACTCGGAAACCTGATCTACTTTTACGACGACAATCAGATCTCGATCGAAGGCGCGACGCGCCTCGCGTTCTCCGAGGACGTGAAGAAACGTTTCGAAGCAGTTGGTTGGCACGTCCAGAAGATCGATGGGCACGACCGCGACGCGGTGCGCAAGGCGATCCGGAAGGCTCAGAAGGTCACTGACCGGCCGTCGATGATCATCGCGCGCACGGTGATCGGTTACGGCGCTCCGAAGCTCCACGGAACGGCGGCGGCGCACGGCTCGCCACTGGGTGCCGAGGAGACCGCGGCGACGAAAAAGGCGCTCGGCTGGCCGGAGGAACCGACCTTTCTGGTTCCGGACGATGTGAAGAAGGAGTATCGCAGGCGGACGAAGAAGCTGGCTCGCGCGCACAAGCAGTGGGAGAAGTCGCTCGACTCGTGGCGGCGCACCCATCCGGACCTTTCCGAAGAGTGGGACCGCTACTGGAGTCACTCCGTGCCTCACGATTTCGTGACGCAGCTCGTGGAGGCTGCTCGTTCCGAGAAGCCGTCTGCCACCCGGGCGCTGTCCGGACAGGTGATCCAGAAGCTCGCGGCGATCGCGCCGTTCGTGGCCGGAGGATCTGCAGACCTGGCCCCTTCGACGGATACTCTCATCAAATCGTCCGGAAGCATCGAACGAAAGCACGAGGACGAGCCCCCTCCGCCGTCGCTGGAAGATTTCCGCAACCGGAATCTCCACTTCGGAATTCGGGAGCACGCGATGGGGGCGATCATCAACGGAATGACGCTTTACGGCTCGTGGCGCGCGTACGGAGCGACGTTCCTCATCTTCTCCGACTACATGCGTCCGGCTCTCCGGCTCGCGGCGCTGATGAACATCCCTTCGATCTTCGTCTTCACCCATGATTCGATCTTCCTCGGGGAGGACGGTCCGACTCATCAGCCGGTCGAGCACCTCTTCGCACTTCGGGCGATTCCGAACATGACGCTCTTCCGCCCGGCCGACGGCGCGGAGGTGGCGATGGCGTGGGCGTGGGCAGTCTCGCAGGCGAAGGGACCGACGGCCATGGCGCTCACCCGTCAGAAACTGCAACCGATCCGTCGCGACTCCGACTTCGAGCCGAAGGTGATCTGGCGAGGCGCCTATCTGCTGAAGGGATACGAGGAAGGGGAGGTCACACTGCTCGCGAGCGGATCGGAGGTACCTCTCGCAATCGCGACTGCGGATCTCCTCCGCAGCCGGGGTGTGCGTCCACGCGTGGTCTCTGCGCCTTGCCTCGACCTCTTCGACCGGCAGGATCCGCAGTACCAGAATCACGTTCTCGGAACCGACCGGAGCAGCATCGTCGCGATCGAAGCGGGACGCACCCTCGGGTGGTACCGCTACGTCAACCACGATGCGCTGGTCATCGGTGTGGACCGCTTCGGGACCTCCGCGCCGGCGGAAGTCATCGCCGACAAGATCGGCTTCACTCCGGACCAGATCGCAGAGTGGGTGGTGGACTGGAGGGAGAAGCGCCGCTCGGGACACCCGCTGGAGCCGACCGAGTGGCCCGGGATCGAGGCGTTCACCGACGACGAAGGAAGCCCGAAAGCGTAGCGAAAACGAATGCGGCGAGTGCGGCGAGCAGTCGCGAACGAGGCGTACTCGAAAGCTACTCTTTGAGCCACGGGCGAAGAAGCATCGCTCCGGCGGAACCTTCACGCACTCTTTAGGAATTTCTTCGGGAATTCGAGTGCGATCCTTGCGTCTCCTTCGCGACCTCGCTCACTGCCGAGTGTTGGAGTCATCAGAGTGTCGAGATGACTCCCTCCAGGACTCAGCCAAAGCCGCATTTCGCTTCGTCTCCGCGTCACCTCGTCACGACTGCCGTACTGGTCGCGATCTTCTGGCTGCCAGCGGCGATTCTCGTCGTGGGAGCACATGCCGCGCTCGATGCGCAATCCGCGGCCGGAAGCGAAACGGCGGCCCTCGCCGGTCTGGGTGTCATCGCGTATGGCTATACCCGGCTCGTTGCACGAGAGTCGGGCGTCGCTCATGGAATCGGCGTGGGAATCGCCTGGCTGCTGCTCTCGATCGTGGCAGAGTTGGCGCTGCGCAAGACTGCGCAGGGAGCGGTCGATCTGCTTGGTTCCCCCTCCCGCCCGTTCCTGCGCGACATCTGTGTCCTCGGCTGGATCTTCGCTCCGTCGCTCTTCGTGCGGCGGAGATCTGAAGATGGAGGCACGGATCGATGAAACGCATCTCGTGCGAAAAGCTGATTCTCGATCGAGAGAGGCGCCACGACCAATCGAGCGCCGATTCGATTTTCGTGAAGGCTACGCCGACCGGCCGGCAGTTTCTGCCGATCGGTCGCGGGGTCATGTTTTGAGGAGGAAACAATGCTGGCTCTGGGAATGATTCTGCTCGCTCTTGCGACGTTCGGCGTCTTGTTCGGATTCATTCGATTCTGTGAGCGGGTGTGACGATGGAAGTCATTCTTCTCGCACTTTCCCTCCTCGTCGGCGGTTACCTCTTCTACGCCATGATCCGACCCGAGCGGTTTTAGCCTGGATCATTCGGGGGATTTCGTCGATCCGCAGCAGAAGTCCCCGTGAATAGTCCGGGCTCGCGGGCTAGAAGGAGATTGAAATGGGCCTCGAAATCGTCGCCGTCATCGTCACGATCGCGATTCTCATTGCCACCAGTATCCCCGTCGGCCTTTACATGGCCCGTGTGTTCAGCGGACGGAAGACCTGGCTCGACCCGCTCTTCCTGCCGATCGAACGGGTGGCGCTTCGTCTGTCGATGGTCGATTCCGACGAGGAGCAGGACTGGAAGGCTTACGCGACGTCGCTGGTCGCCTCGAATGTCTTCATGTGGCTGGCGACGTTCGCAGTGGTGATGCTGCAGGGGGTGCTGTTGCTCAACCCCGACAAAGTCGCATCCATGGAGCCGACGCTCGCTTTCAACACCATTTCGAGCTTCACGAGTAACACGAACCTGCAGCATTACAGTGGTGAGACGGGCCTGTCGTACCTCTCGCAGATGATCGCGATCACTTTCCTGCAGTTCGTGACCGCAGCGACCGGCATGGCGGCATTCGTCGCCATCATTCGCGCGCTCGGCGGAAACCGGCTGACGAAGCTCGGCAATTTCTACGTCGATGCGACGCGGGCCGCAGTTCGGGTGCTCTTGCCGCTTGCGATCCTCGTGGCCACGATTCTGATCTGGCAGGGAACGCCGATGACGTTCGACGGTGCGGCGACGGCGAAGACCCTGGAAGGACGGAAGCAGACCATCGCACGCGGTCCGGTCGCCGCGGAAGTTGCGATCAAGCAGCTCGGAACGAACGGCGGCGGCTTCTTCGGCCCGAACTCGTCGCATCCGTACGAGAACCCGACGCCGATCTCGAACCTCACGGAGACGTGGTCGATCCTGATCATCCCGATGGGGATGGTCTGGACGCTGGGCTTCATGTTGAATCGCCGCCGGCTGGCGGTCGTGATCTTTGCGACCATGCTCGCACTCTACCTTCCGTTGACCGGGTTCGCCGTGAGGCAGGAGCTGCGAGGAACCCCGGGCATCACCGCAATGGGTGTCGACCAGTCGACCGGCTCCATGGAAGGGAAGGAGGTCCGGTTCGGAGCGGCACTCACGGCGCTCTGGGCCGTGAGCACGACCAGTACGTCCAACGGCTCCGTCAACGGGATGCACGACTCTCTGACGTCGCTCGGAGGACTGATGCCGATGATCGGGATGTGGCTCAACAACATCTTCGGCGGCGTCGGCGTCGGTTTCATCAATATGCTCATCTTCATCATCGTGACCGTCTTCGTCACCGGAATGATGATCGGACGCACGCCTCAGTTCCTCGGCAAGAAAGTCGAGGGGAAGGAGATGAAGCTCGCCAGCCTCGCGCTGCTGCTTCATCCTCTGCTGGTTCTCGGCGGCACTGCGCTAGCGTGTGCGATCTTGGCTGCCACCGCGAACCCGGATGCCGTGCTGGGCTGGCTCCACAATCCCGGTGCCCACGGCTTCTCCGAAATGCTGTACGAGTTCAGCTCCGCCGCGGCGAACAACGGCTCGGGATTCGAGGGACTCGGCGACAACACGCCGTTCTGGAACATCGCGACGGGTCTGGCGATGCTCTTCGGCCGTTACATCCCGATCATCGCGCCACTCGCACTCGCGGCCGCACTCGCGGCCAAACCCGCTGCGCCCGAAGGATCTGGTTCGCTTCGGGTCGACTCGGCGACCTTCGGCTTCGTGCTCTTGTCGGTGGTGGTCATCCTGGGTCTCCTGATGTTCATGCCCGTCGCCGTTCTCGGTCCGATTGCCGAGTTCCTGGCGATTCATTGAGGTGCGGAAATGTTGAAAGAAATCAGACGTGGAGTTCTCTTTACGCTCGTGACGATGGTTCTGTTCGGAGGCGGCTATCCTCTGCTGATCCGAGGAATCGGCCTGACCTTCTTTCCACACCAGGCGGAAGGCAGCCTCATTCGCCGACCGGACGGAACGGTGGTTGGCTCGTCGCTGATTGCGCAGAAGTTCCGTCAGCCTCGGTATTTTCATCCTCGGCCTTCCGCGGTCGACTACAACGCTGCGTCCGCGGGTGGCAGCAACTACAGTCCGTCGAATTCCGATCAGCTGAAACTCGTTCGCGAGCGGCTCGACGCGGTCGTTTCAACTGATCATGTCGTGCCAGCGCAGGTTCCCTCCGAAATGGTCACTGCGAGCGGCGGCGGGCTCGATCCGCACGTTCCGCCGTACGCGGCCGAACTGCAGATCCCCCGCATCGCGCGGGCCCGCAACGTCGACCCGGACCGGATCCGAGCGCTCGTTCGGGCGCACACTCTGGGTCCGGCGTTCGGGGTCTTCGGACGCTCACGCGTGAACGTGCTCGAGTTGAATCTCGCCATGGATGAGGAACTTCGATGAGCAGGGGACGAAAGACTTCACTCTGGAATCGCGCGATACTCTCGCGTGCGGTGATCGACTCCGTGCGGAAACTCGACCCGCGAAATCAATTCAGGAATCCGGTCATGTTCATCGTCGAGATCGGAAGCTTGATCACGACGCTGATATTCATTCAGGAGCTCGTGACCGGGACGGGAACGCCCCTCTTCACCGGCCAGGTGGCATTCTGGCTCTGGTTCACCGTCCTGTTCGCGAACTTCGCCGAGGCGATGGCGGAGGGACGAGGAAAGGCACAGGCGGACACGCTGCGCCGGACCAAGACGGAGACGAATGCACGGAGGCTCGTCGGTCCGCAGAGGCGGGAAGAGACCGTGCCGGCGTCGATGCTCCGCAAGGGCGACCTCGTCGTGGTCGAGGCCAATCAGGTCATCCCCGGTGATGGGACGGTGATCGAGGGGATCGCCTCGGTCAACGAGGCGGCGATCACCGGCGAATCGGCGCCGGTCATCCGCGAGGCAGGCGGCGACCGCTCTGCAGTGACGGGAGGGACCACCGTGTTGTCGGATCGGATCGTGGTCGAGATCACGTCCGACCCCGGTGACACATTCATCGACCGGATGATCCGTCTGGTCGAAGGTGCCGAGCGGCAGAAAACGCCCAACGAGATCGCGCTCAATATCCTGCTCGCGGTCCTGACGCTCGTCTTCCTTCTCGTGGTCGTTTCACTGCAACCATTCGCGAACTACGCCGGTGCGCACATCCCGGTGCCGGTTCTGATCGCGCTCCTGGTCTGTCTGATTCCGACGACCATCGGGGCACTCATCTCGGCAATCGGGATTGCAGGGATGGACCGGCTGGTGCGGCACAACGTGCTCGCGATGTCGGGCCGAGCGGTGGAAGCTGCCGGCGACGTCGACACCTTGCTGCTGGACAAGACCGGCACGATCACGTTCGGCAATCGACAGGCCACCGAGTTGCGGCCAGCACCGGGGATCGATCCTCGCCGTCTCGCCGAGGTGGCCCAGCTCTCCTCGCTTGCCGACGAAACGCCGGAAGGACGATCGATCGTCGTTCTCGCGAAAGAGGAGTTCGGGATTCGCGGCCGCGAGCTCCACGAGCTCGGTGGTCGGTTCGTGCCGTTCACCGCGAAGACGCGTATGTCCGGAGTCGACCTTCCCGACGGGCGCCGGGTGCGCAAAGGAGCGGCCGACGCGATCGATGCGTTCGTGCGGGAAAATGGCGGGACGCTTCCCGACTCCGTCCGGCGCGAGGTGGCGACCATCGCGGCCGCGGGCGGCACTCCTCTCGTGGTCGCCGAAGGTGCGAGAGTCGCGGGAGTGATCCACCTGAAGGATGTCGTCAAGGGTGGCATGCGGGAACGCTTCGAGAGACTGCGGATGATGGGGATCCGTACGGTGATGATCACCGGCGATAATCCCCTGACGGCGGAAACGATCGCTCGAGAGGCCGGCGTCGACGACGTGCTGGCGGAGGCCACTCCGGAAGACAAGCTCGAGCTGATCCGTCGCGAACAGCACGGTGGGCGCCTGGTGGCGATGACCGGCGACGGAACCAACGACGCTCCCGCTCTAGCGCAGGCCGACGTAGGCGTCGCCATGAACACCGGGACGCAGGCGGCGAAGGAAGCGGGAAACATGGTCGACCTCGATTCGAACCCGACGAAACTGATCGAGATCGTCGAGATCGGCAAGCAGCTCCTGATGACTCGGGGCGCTCTTACCACGTTCTCCATCTCGAACGACGTCGCAAAGTATTTCGCGATCATTCCCGCGATGTTCATCCTCGCATTTCCGCAGCTCGCGGCGTTGAACGTGATGCGGCTGGCAACACCGCAGTCGGCGATTCTCTCCGCCGTGATCTTCAACGCCGTCATCATCATCGCCCTGGTTCCACTGGCGCTTCGGGGCGTCGCGTACAGGCCGATGGGAGCGGCCGCGGTTCTGCGCCGAAACATGCTGCTGTACGGCGTAGGGGGTATCCTGCTGCCGTTCGCGGGGATCAAGATCATCGACATGCTGCTTGTCGCTTTGCGACTGGCGTGACTCGAAAGGAACGACTGCGATGAGCCCGGAACGGTTGTCCCCTTGGCCTGCGATGATGGAGCCCTGGTGGCGATCGCGACCCGTTTCGCGGAGCACTTCCACGCGGCGAAAGAATCGGAGTCGAGCGTGAATCAACCCGATCGGCCCGACGGCCGCCCTTCGCCGGAAAGCTTCCTGCACCTGATCCGCAAGAGCCGGCGCGGCCGGCTGAAGGTCTATCTCGGATACGCTCCCGGAGTCGGAAAAACCTATCGGATGCTTCTCGAGGCACAGCGTCTCCGCGATGACTGCGTGGACGTCGTCATCGGATGGGTCGAGAACCACGGCCGTCCCGACACATTGTCGCTCTCACTCGGACTCGAATCGGTTCCACCCCGTGTGACTCACTATCGCGGCCTCGAGCTCGAGGAGATGGATCTCGATGCCGTGATCCGTCGCGCCCCCGAGATCGCGATCGTCGACGAGCTGGCCCACACCAACGCGACGGGAGGTCGCAACGGAAAACGCTGGCAGGACGTGCTCGAGATCCTCGACGCAGGCATCAGCGTACTCACTACGCTCAATGTCCAACATCTCGAGAGTCTCTACGACACGGTTCATGCGCTCATCGGCGTCACTGTTACCGAGCGTGTACCCGACTGGGTCGTCGCGGAGGCCGATCAGGTGGTGAACGTCGACCTCGCGACCGAAGACCTGCGGCAACGGCTCGGGGAAGGGAAGGTCTATCCCCGCGAAAGGGTGCCAGCCGCTCTCGGCAATTTCTTCCGCGGAGAGGCCCTTGCGCAGCTACGGGAGCTGACGTTCCGCGAGGCGGCTGCTCATGTGCAGCGAGCCGGTCGACCGGAGGCGGACGGAGGCGTGGTTCAAGCTCCAGACCAGGTGATGGTATGCCTCAGCTCCAGGGGGCCGGACGCCGCCGCATTGCTGCGTTATGGCTCACGGCTGGCCGGGCGATTGAACCGCAAATGGCTTGCCGTTTACGTGCAGACTCCCGAGGAACATCCCGGGAAGGTCGATCCGTCGACCAAAGAGGAGGTCGGCAATGTCCTCGCGGTCGCCCAGGAGCTCGGCGCGGCCGTCTTCACGGTCCGGGGTGCCGATGTCGCGGGCGCGCTGTTGAAGTTTGCAGGCGAGTACGGAGTGGGGCACATCGTGGTCGGACGATCCGGGGCGAAGAAGGGTCTCCGGTGGTGGCTCGCGCGGCGCGGCGTGGCCGAGGAACTGGTGGAAAGAGCGATCGGGTTCACTCTGGTGGTGGTCGATCCGGGCACAGCGGCAACCATCCCCCGTCCGTTGTCGCCGCCGCCGGAGACGAGCCTCCCCAAAGGGGAGGAAGTGGGGTCACCGAAACTTGGTGATCTCGTCTCGCCGGAAGTCGTCCTCCTTCTGAGGGGAGACGAAGATCGGGGCGTGGTCGCCGATCGGCTCGTACAACGCCTCACGGCGACCCACCCGGAGCTCGACGTCGAGATGATTCTGCGTCGAGTCCGACGGCGCGAAGAGGAAGGGTCGACCCTGCTCGAGGAGCTCGTCGCCCTTCCCCACGCGCGGATTCCGGGACTCGTCTCACCACTGGCAGCACTTGCCATCTCGCAGGCGACCGAAGAGAAGTGCCGGATCACGCTCCTCCTTCTCCTCCCCGAAGAGCGGCCCGATGCCAGCCTCCGTCTCCTCTCCGAGGCCGCGCGGATGTTTCGAGGCGGGGGTCTCCCCGAAGCGCTCGGCAGAGCTCGTGGTCAGCGGGAAGCATTCGAGATCTGGCAGCGGGAGGCGGCGCGTCGTCTGTCCTGACGAGCCGTCAGCAACACGAATGATGGATGAGCAATCATACCGGTTCGGCCACGAAGCGGTATCCGACCCACGGCTCCGTCACGATGTAGATCGGGTTGGAGGGATCGGGCTCGACCTTCCTTCGCAGAGAGCTCATGTGAACGCGCAGAGCATCGGTCGTGGTCCCCGGCGCCGAGCGCCAGACTCTGGCGATGATCTGTTCGCTGAACATCGGTTTCCCTGCGTTGGTGGCAAGCAACTCGAGGAGAGCGTATTCGGTTGGGGTCAGGTGTACGTCGTGGCCGTTCTGGACGACTCGTCGCCGTTCGAGGTCGATGGTCAGGTCGGGAAACTGCAGCGGCGACGACGCGGGTGACTCCGTACGCCGCAGCTGCGCCCGGACTCTGGCCAGAAGCTCGGTCATCGAGAACGGCTTGATCACGAAGTCGTCGGCGCCGAGATCGAGTGCGCGAACCTTGTCTGCATCGCCGCCGCGCACCGACACGACGATCGTCGGAATGCGGGAGAAGGCACGGAGCGCGGAGATGAGCTCGAAGCCGTCCGAGCGCGGCATCGCGAGGTCCGTCAGGACGAGGTCAGGGGAATGCCTCTGCACGGCACCGACTCCGTCGAGACCGTCGCTCGCGGTGAGCGTCGCGTATCCCGCCGTGCGCAGTTCCTTGGTCAGCGATTCGCGGATCGAGGGATCGTCATCCACTACCAGAATCAGTGGAGGTATGCTCATGGAACCTCCGTTTCCACATCCGCTTCGACGGTCGTCGTAGGAACCTCGGCGGCCGCGAGATCGATGCGTGCAATCGTTCCTCCCGCCGGCCGTGGTGCGAGTGAGATGCTTCCTCCATTCGCAATGGCGAGATTTCGAGCGATCTCGAGTCCGAGTCCGCGCTGGGCGACGTCCGTACGCTGGTGGGAGACGCTCCCTTCGCCGTCGAGCATCTCCGGGGGAAGCCCCGGACCGCGGTCGAGAATCTCGATCCGGATCTTTCCGGAATCCAGCTCACTTCTTCGCGCCGCCAGCTCGATGCCCGTTCCGGCGGGTGATGCGCGATGGGCGTTCTCCACGAGGTTCACCAGGATCTCGAGGGCGAGAGAAGGATCGACGAGGGCGTCGGGACACTCCGGATCGACCCGCACGCTCACCGGTCTCGCTGCGAACACCAGCGGGAGGTTTTCACGCAGGGCGCGAAAGAGATCGGCCGGCGGCGTCGGCTCGCGGTGCGGCTGGGCCTTCCCGGCTTCGAGACGGGCCATCGCGAGGAGATTGTCGATCCGGCGTCGCAGCCGCGAGGTCTCCTCGGCGATCACGTCCACGTCGTCCGTCATCCGGGCATTTCCCGCAGACTCGCGCCGCAACGACTCGATCCGAATCCCCACGGCCGTGATCGGCGTCGTCAGGTCGTGCGAGATCGCCCGAAGGAGTGAAGTTTTCAGCGCATCACTCTCACGGAGCGCCTGGATGTGAGCCGTCTGCTCGACGAATCGTTCGCGTTCGACTGCCATGGCAACGAGATGCGACACCGACTCCAGTGCCTGATTGGTGGCAGCCGTCCCGCGAGCGACGAGGACTCCGATTGTCTTGCCACCCACGTTCAGCGGGAGGTAGACGTCGCGCCCGAGAGACGAGGAAATCTCGAACTGCCGTTTATGGCGGCCGACTCCCGCGATCAACTCTTCGATCTCTTCGAAACGCTCTCCGGTCCAGACGACCTCCTGCTGCCGGGACCGGCTGCCGGCGAAGAGAACCAGGCCACCTTCGCTCGCGCCGAGTAGCGTCAGTGCGCGCTGGGCCGCCTCGCCGAGTACCCCCACTCGGCTGGTCGCGGCGAACAGGTCGATGCTCAACCCGTAGAGTGCCTGCAGCTCCGCCCGGCTCGCCTCCGCTTCCCGTGCCTTCGTCCGCGCCGTCACGATGAGCCGATTCACGGTTACCGAGCAGACCAGGAACGCGAGGAGAGCGAGCCAGTTGGCCGGTTCGGCGATGGTGAACGTGTAGAGAGGAGGAAAGAAGAAGAAGTTGTAGCAGAGGGTGGCGGCGATGGAAGAGATGGTACCGACGAGCAGCCCGCTGCGTAGCGAGATTAGCAGCACAGCGATCAGATACGCGAATCCGACCGCTCCTGGATTCGCGTCCAGGAGCCTTCCCGCTGTTGTGACCACGGCGATGAGAAGCAGCGCCACGAGCCACGAAGCAACGCCTTTGCTCGGTATTCTCATCGGAATCATTTAACTGCAATTGGACCCTTCGAGTTCTAAGGAAGCTCTTAAGAAAGCTGAAAAGGATGCCAAAGAAGTGGGCGTGACGCTCCGGTATCATCGGCACCTGGACTCGTCGGAGCCGGAGCCACACAGGTCAGGCTTTCCGTCGTACGGGAGAGGGCGGCAGCGGAAGGGCGATCCGAATCAGATCACCGAATCGCGGGTTACCTCGATTGATGCATCCGAGCTACGGCTGCAGCGCTTCCGCTTCGCTCCCGCCGGCGCGGATCTCGACTCGGTCGACGGTATGCATCGCCCGAAGAGTGTTTTCCACCGCGGCCCGGATCGCCTGCGCCCGGCACGATCCGCCGACGTTCTTCAGGCGCTCGTTGAAGTCGACAATCGCCACTCCGTTCGCGATCTCCAGCGACTCCACTGCGCTTCCGGGAGGAAACGGATTCGAGTACCCCTCCGCCTTTTCCGCCGGGGTCGGACCGCTCATCAGTGCCTCCAGCGCGACGCGTCCGATCGCCGCCGTCTTCGGAAACTCCCGCTCCAGAGGGAACACCTGGTCACAGTCCGTTGGCGCCATCCGGCTGTTCGGCATATAGAGCTTCACCTTCTCCTGTGGCAGAGCGATGCGCACCGCGGCCGTGGCGCGGGAACGTACGCTGCCGTCTTTGGGAGAGATCTCGAGGGCTTCGACGGTCATCGACGTCCCGGGCCATCGCGTAATCCAGACCCGCGCCGAGAAAGGATTGAACGAGCCCATCTCGCCTTCTGCCACCGCGTGGGTCTCGGAGATCAGACGCTGCTGCTGATCGAGGAGCCGGATCGTAACGGCGTTCTCGAAGGTCCGAGCTTCACCCTCGACGGTCATCGGATTTTCGGTCACGGCCGATCCGGCGGCGGGACGGTTGAGACGGACGTTGCTCTGGCCCTCTGCGGCAGGCGCGGCCGCGGGCGAAGCGCCAGTCGGAGCGGAGACGGTGATCCGCGGGGTGGGCGACTCGGTGACCACCGTGGTCGTGTTCGCCTCCCCGGGTGGTACCGACTCGTTTCTCGCGCAAGCGGACGCGATGAAGAGAGCGGCCAGAGCCGCGAGCGCCGCTCCGCGCGGCCCGATCGGTGTCGTTCTGATCTTCATCGTGTACCTCCTCGCTTCATCGATGTTTCGTCAGTGTAACGTGCGTGCGACTCGTCTTGACCGCCTCCGGGGTGGCGCATAAGATGATCCCCGCAACTCCACAGGAGTGTGCGATTCGTTCGCCCTCCGATCTCCCGATCTCCACGCGGATCAATCTTCAGTTCAGGAAGGGCCATGCCACACAATCTATTCAAGACGCTCCAGAAGTTCGATGCCGGCGAAGGCCGGGATGGTCAGTACTATTCTCTTCCACAGCTCGAAAAAGAGGGAATCGGTCCGGTTTCGAAGCTTCCGGTCAGCATCCGGATCGTTCTCGAATCAGTGTTGCGGAACTACGACGGCAAGCGGATCACCGAAGAACACGTCCGCGCGCTGGCGAACTGGAAGCCGAACGCCGCCCGCACCGAGGAGATCCCGTTCATGGTCGCCCGCGTCCTGTTGCAGGACTTCACCGGCGTCCCTCTGCTGGTCGACCTCGCCGCCATGCGCACCGCCGCGGGACGTCTGAAAAAGGATCCGAAGCTCATCGAGCCGCTGGTGCCGGTCGATCTGGTCATCGACCACTCCGTGCAGGTCGACTACTTCGCGAATCCGGACGCCCTTCGCATGAACATGGAGATGGAGTTCAAGCGGAACCGCGAGAGATATGAATTTCTCAAGTGGGGAATGCAGGCGTTCGACGGATTCCGCGTCGTTCCTCCCGGCATCGGTATCGTGCACCAGGTCAATCTGGAATACCTCGCCAAAGGCGTTCTCGAAAAGGAGAACGTCTTCTATCCCGACACGCTCGTCGGTACCGACTCGCACACCACGATGATCAACGGTATCGGAGTGGTGGCGTGGGGCGTGGGAGGGATCGAGGCCGAAGCCGGAATGCTCGGCCAGCCGGTCTACTTCCTCACGCCCGACGTGGTCGGAGTCCACATCTCCGGACGGCTGCGTGCCGGAGTCACCGCCACCGATCTCGCGCTGCACATCACCCAGATGCTGCGCAAGGCGAAGGTCGTCGGGAAGTTCGTCGAGTACTTCGGCGAAGGCGCGGCATCGCTCTCGCTTCCGGATCGTGCGACGGTGGCCAACATGTCGCCGGAGTACGGCGCGACGATGGGCTACTTCCCGGTCGACGAGGAGTCGTGTCGTTACTACGAGCTCACGGGACGATCGAAGGAGCAGGTCGCCGCGATCCGCAACTACTTCGCGGCGCAGGGACTGTTCGGGATGCCTCGGAAGGGCGACGTCGAATACAGCGTCCTCCTCGAACTGGACCTCGACGACGTGAAGGCGAGTGTCGCCGGACCGAAGCGTCCGCAGGACCGGATCGATCTTCCCGAGTTGAAGAATGCGTTTCTCGGCACCTTGAAGAAGCCTCTCACCGACGGAGGATACGGCGTCGACGTCAAAGAATCGCCCCGCGCCGCCCGGTTCCACGGCCGGAACCCCAACGGCACCGTTCAGGGAGGTGGCGAGCAGGATCCTGCGACCGCTCCGACCGGCGGAGGGAACACCAGCGTTCTGACCGAGACCGAGATGATGGACAACCGTCCTACGCCCGATCGCGTTGCCGGCGTTTCGGACGGGGAGTTCCCGCGGGCGATCGCCGGGATGCAGCACGGCGACGTGCTGATCGCTGCGATCACGTCATGCACCAACACCTCCAATCCTTCCGTCCTGATCGGCGCGGGGCTTCTCGCGAAGAAGGCGGTGGAGCGTGGCCTCCGTACCGCACCACTGGTCAAGACTTCGCTCGCTCCCGGATCCCGTGTGGTCACCGATTACCTCGACCGGAGCGGACTGCAGCCGTACCTCGACAAGCTCGGATTCAATCTCGTCGGGTATGGATGCACGACCTGCATCGGCAACTCCGGCCCGCTCGATCCGAAGATCGAAGAAGCGGTGGTGAACAACAACGTGGTCACCGCGGCCGTACTCAGCGGCAATCGCAATTTCGAGGCGCGCATCCATCAGAACATCAAGGCGAATTTTCTGATGAGCCCTCCACTGGTCGTCGCGTTCGCGCTCGCCGGCCGGGTGGACATCGACATGAACAGTGAACCGATCGGAGTCGATTCGAAGGGGAAGGACGTCTTCCTGAAGGACATCTGGCCGTCCCGCGAAGAGATCGCGGAAGTGCTGGCGGCCAACGTGAAGCCGGAGAGCTTCAGGCGTCTCTATACCGACTTCGCTGCGCAGAACCCGATGTGGAACGAGATTCCGTCATCGACCGGACAGCTCTACGAGTGGAAGGAGAACTCGACCTACATTCAGGAGCCGCCGTTCTTCGAGAACTTCTCGACCGAGCCGAAGAAGGCAGAAGACATCCGCAACGCGCGCGCCCTGGCGATCTTCGGTGACTCGGTGACCACGGACCACATCAGTCCGGCCGGCTCGATCAAACCGAAATCCCCTGCCGGCGAGTTCCTGATCGGACACGGGGTCCAGGTTCAGGACTTCAACAGCTACGGGTCGCGGCGGGGCAATGATCTCGTGATGACTCGCGGCACGTTCGCGAACGTCCGGATCAAGAACCAGATGGTGCCGGGCGTCGAAGGTGGCGTCACCGTCCACCAGCCGAGTGGCGAACAGCTGTCGATCTACGACGCGGCGATGAAGTACCAGAAGAGCGGCACGCCGCTGATCGTCCTCGCGGGTCAGGAGTACGGCACCGGAAGCTCCCGCGACTGGGCCGCCAAGGGAACCCAGCTCCTCGGCGTGAGAGCGGTGGTCGCCCAGAGCTTCGAGCGCATCCACCGCAGCAACCTCGTAGGGATGGGCGTACTCCCGTGCCAGTTCGAAGAAGGGACCTCCCCCGCATCACTCGGACTGAAGGGGGACGAGGAGTTCGACCTCGTCGGACTCGGGACTCTCAAGCCTCAGCAGAGCGTCACATTGGTGATCCGCAAAGGAAGCGAGAAGCGGGAAGTTCCGGTGAAGGTTCGCATCGATACACCGATCGAGCTCGAGTACTACGCGTTCGGAGGAATCCTCCGCTACGTCCTGGCGCAGCTCGTGGCCTGATCGCTGCTCGGCGCGCAACCCACAAGTGGGTCGCGCGTAAGTGGGTCGCGCGTAAGTGGGTCGCGCGTCTCGCGCGAGGCTCCCCGGCATCGTGCCGGGGAGCGATGGCGTCAAAGAAACGCAGATCGTTCCTCTCGCGCGGCGGTGAGTTCGTGTCTCCGCTCTGGGGAGGATCATCGTAACTCGCCCGGTAGCAGGGCGGCGCGGGACGCCACCCTGCATCGGACGAGACGTCCAACCCACTGGGCATCGGACGGGACGTCCAACCCACAAGTGGGTCGCGCGTCCCGCGCGAGGCTCCCCGGCATCGTGCCGGGGAGCGATGGCGTCAACGACACGCGAATCGATCCTCTCGCGCTGTGAGGAGTCCGTGTCTCCGCCCTGGGGAGGATTATCGTAACTCGCCCGGGAGCAGGGCGGCGCGAGACGCCGCCCTGCATCGGACGAGACGTCCAACCCACAAGTGGGTCGCGCGTCTCGCGCGAGGCTCCCCGGCATCGTGCCGGGGAGCGATGGCGTCAACGACACGCGAATCGTTCCTCTCGCGCTGTGGGGGGAGTCGTGTCTCCGCTCTGGGGAGGATCATCGTAACTCGCCCGGTAGCAGGGCGGCGCGGGACGCCTCCCTGCATCGGACGAGACGTCCAACCCACTGGGCATCGGACGGGACGTCCAACCCACAAGTGGGTCGCGCGTCCCGCGCGAGGCTCCCCGGCATCGTGCCGGGGAGCGATGGCGTCAACGACACGCGAATCGATCCTCTCACGCTGTGGGGAGTTCGTGTCTCCGCTCTGGGGAGGATCATCGTAACTCGCCCGGTAGCAGGGCGGCGCGGGACGCCACCCTGCATCGGACGGGACGTTCAACCCACAAGTGGGTCGCGCGTCCCGCGCGAGGCTCCCCGGCATCGTGCCGGGGAGCGATGGCGTCAACGACACGAGAATCGATCCTCTCGCGCTGTGGGGAGTTCGTGTCTCCGCTCTGGGGAGGATCATCGTAACTCGGCCGGGAGCAGGGCGGCGCGAGACGCCGCCCTGCATCGGACGAGACGTCCAACCCACAAGTGGGTCGCGCGTCCCGCGCGAGGCTCCGCGGCATCTTGCCGGGGAGCGATGGCGTCAACGACACGCGAATCGATCCTCTCGCGCTGTGGGGAGTTCGTGTCTCCGCTCTGGGGAGGATCATCGTGACTTGGCCGGGAGCAGGGCGGCGCGGGACGCCGCCCTGCATCGGACGAGACGTCCAACCCACAAGTGGGTCGCGCGTCCCGCGCGAGGCTCCCCGGCATCGTGCCGGGGAGCGATGGCGTCAACGACACGCGAATCGGTCCTCTCGCGCTGTGGGGAGTTCGTGTCTCCGCCCTGGGGAGGATCATCGTAACTCGCCCGGGAGCAGGGCGGCGCGGGACGCCTCTCTGCATCGGACGAGACGTCCAACCCACAAGTGGGTCGCGCGTCCCGCGCGAGGCTCCCCGGCATCGTGCCGGGGAGCGATGGCGTCAACGACACGCGAATCGGTCCTCTCGCGCTGTGGGGAGTTCGTGTCTCCGCCCTGGGGAGGATCATCGTAACTCGCCCGGGAGCAGGGCGGCGCGAGACGCCGCCCTGCATCGGACGAGACGTCCAACCCACTGGGCATCGGACGGGACGTCCAACCCACAAGTGGGTCGCGCGTCTCGCGCGAGGCGCCCCGGCATCTTGCCGGGGAGCGATGGCGTCAACGACACGCGAATCGATCCTCTCGCGCTGTGGGGAGTTCGTGCCTCCGCTCTGGGGAGGATCATCGTAACTCGCCCGGGAGCAGGGCGGCGCGGGACGCCACCTGCATCGGACGAGACGTCCAACCCACTGGGCATCGGACGAGACGTCCAACGCACAAGTGGGTCGCGCGTCTCGCGCGAGGCTCCCCGGCATCTTGCCGGGGAGCGATGGCGTCAAAGAAACGCAGATCGTTCCTCTCGCGCGGCGGTGAGTTCGTGTCTCCGCTCTGGGGAGGATCATCGTGACTTGGCCGGGAGCAGGGCGGCGCGGGACGCCACCTGCATCGGACGAGACGTCCAACCCACTGGGCATCGGACGAGACGTCCAACGCACAAGTGGGTCGCGCGTCTCGCGCGAGGCTCCCCGGCATCTTGCCGGGGAGCGATGGCGTCAAAGAAACGCAGATCGTTCCTCTCGCGCGGCGGTGAGTTCGTGTCTCCGCTCTGGGGAGGATCATCGTGACTTGGCCGGGAGCAGGGCGGCGCGGGACGCCGCCCTGCATCGGACGAGACGTCCAACCCACTGGGCATCGGACGAGACGTCCAACCCACTGGGCATCGGACGAGACGTCCAACCCACAAGTGGGTCGCGCGTCCCGCGCGAGGCTCCCCGGCATCGTGCCGGGGAGCGATGGCGTCAACGACACGCGAATCGTTCCTCTCGCGCTGTGGTGCGTTCGTGTCTCCGCTCTGGGGAGGATCATCGTAACTCGCCCGGTAGCAGGGCGGCGCGGGACGCCACCCTGCATCGGACGAGACGTCCAACCCACTACCTCGCGGATTCGTCCCTTCCTTCCATCTACTTCAGCAGGTGTTCCTGGAGGAACGCGATCGTCGCGAGGAACTGGTAGTCGGCGTTGACCTTCTTGCCGAAGCCGTGTCCCTCGTCCTTCGCCATGATGTACCAGACCGGCAGGCCGCTCTCGCCGACCGCCTTCACGATCTGCTCGGACTCGGTGTAGGGGACACGGGGATCGTTGAATCCCTGGACCACCATCAGAGGAACACGGATCTTCGCCACGTTCGTCAACGGTGAGACTTTCTGGAGGAACTCGTTCATTTTCGGTTCGCGCTCGTCGCCGTACTCGACGCGGCGCAGGTCACGCCGGTAATCCTGGGTGTTCTTGAGGAACGTTACGAAGTTCGAGATTCCGACCACGTCGACGCCGGCGCGGAGCCTGTCGCTGTAGTGAGTGAGGCTGGCGAGAGTCATGTAGCCTCCGTAGCTCCCTCCCATCACCGCGATCCTGGCGCCGTCGAGCTTCGGATCGGTCCTGGCCCAGTCGATGACCGTGCCGATGTCGCGCACGGAGTCCTCGCGCTTGAAACCGTTGTCGAGAGTCAGATACGTCTTCCCGTATCCGCTCGACCCACGCACGTTCGGGTAGACCAGCGCGATCCCCATCTCGTTCAGGAAGTAGTTGTTCCGCCCGAGGAATCCGGGCTGATACTGCCCCTCCGGGCCTCCGTGAATGCTGATGATCGCGGGACGGGCACCGGGGAACTTCGCAGGATCCGGGCGGTAGACGAATGCCGAGATCTCGACGCCGTCGAAGCTCTTCATGTGGACCAGCTCCGGTTCGACGTTCCGGCTCGTGTCGAGCCCTCCGGTCTCACTGGAGGTCCATCGTTCGAGTTTTCCGGATGAAACCTCGACCGAGAAAACGTCGGAGGGAGATTTCGCGGAAGTGAGAGTGAAGGCAAGATCGTTCCCGGCCGGATGCCAGGAGAGGCCGCGGACCGTGCCGATCGGAAGCCGCGGTGCAGGCACCTCGTGACCGCTTTGCGTGTCGAGCATGTGCAGCACGCCGACACCATCCTCGTTCGTCACGAACGCAAGGCGGCTTCCGTCGGGCGAGAGCTCGAACTCGTCCACATCCCACTGGAGGTTTGGAGTCAGAGGCGTGAACCGGCGAGTAGCCAGATCGAGGCGGGCGAGTTGCGAGAACTCCGACGATGCGTCGGTGGTGAGGAAGATCGACTTTCCGTCGGCAGAGAAGCGCGCGCCGCCATAGAGGACTTTCCCTTCCGGCGTGAGGCGCTCGAGCTTTCCGGTCGCGAAGTCTGCGAGGTAAAGCACGCTCTGATTCGCCGAGATGTACTTGCCGACGGCGAGCTTCGTCCCGTCCGGGGAGAAATCGGCGACGCCCCAGCCGCCTCCTTCGAGCTGCAGGAACATCCGGTCGG
This sequence comes from uncultured Acidobacteriota bacterium, assembly GCA_963741955.1. GTDB lineage: Bacteria > Acidobacteriota > Thermoanaerobaculia > Gp7-AA8 > Gp7-AA8 > CAVUKB01. Next base: position 535,750 of record CAVUKB010000005.1, on the reverse strand, counting down.
TCTCGGGGTGAACCGGATCGATCAGCCGGATGTCGGAATCGCGACCGTTGCGGCGGGTCGAAGCGTAGGCGAGCCACTTCCCGTCGCGGGAGAAGCGGTTGATCCCGTTCCGCGATTTTCCGTCCGTCAGGAGCGTGACCTGGCCGGAGTGGAGATCGTACCGGTAGATCTGGTAGAACTCACCGCCGCCGGTGTCTTTCGAAAAGACGAAGTAGTCGCCGGATTTCGGCTGGTAGACCGCTCCTCCGACCCGGTCTGCGTAGAACGTGAGCTGGCGCCGTGCGCCGAGAGGTGTGCGGAGGAGATGGATCTGAGGTGTGTCGGCGAATCGTGTCGAGATGAGCATCTCCCGGCGGGTCGGATGCCAGTCGCGGAACGACGCGGATCGGTACTCGAGGTAGGGGACGACGTTCTGTGCGAGGGTCGGTGAAATCTCGGGGACATTGCGCGTGACGATACTCTCGGGCACCTGAGCAGGTGCGAGCGTCACGACGAACAGGAGCGCGAAAGTGGAAATGACGAGTCTCTTCATCGTTCTGACCTCCCGAAGTCTTCGCGATTCTACGCGCTGAGAGGGAGGAAATTTGTTGCCGCGTCGTCACAGGTCAGCGTGACCGATGACGCTGATCCCGGAGACGGAATCATCGATGCTTTCGTGGCGTTGAGGTCACTGGCTAGCGCCGTTTCCTCTCGCCCGGTTTTCGGGTACACTACGCACCCCATCCCGATCTCAGGGACCGAGCGAAAAATCCAAGAACAGAGAAGAAGGTTTCATACATGGATCAATCTAGAGATCACGCCGAGAACTTCGCGGAAGCACTGGAAGCCAGCCTCAACTTCAATCAGCCCCAGCAGGGCGACGTACTGAAGGGCTCCATCGTTTCCATCTCGGGTGACGACGCATACGTGGCTTTTGGTGGGCCGACCGAGGCGGTGATCGCCGTTTCAGAGCTCGAAGAAGGAGTGGATGTCGGAGACGAGGTCGAGGCGACCGTCATCCAGACTGGAGCCATGGTTCGGCTCTCGCGGCAGATGCTGATCCGGCAGGCGACTGCCGAGGCGCTGCGCGGGGCTTTCGAGAATCGCCTGGCAGTCGAAGGGAAAGTCAGCGGACGAAACAAGGGCGGCTTCGACGTGAACGTCAACGGCAACCGCGCCTTCTGTCCGCTCTCCCAGATCGCCCTCGGAAAAATCGAAGATCCTGACTCGTTCGTCGGGAAGACCTTCGAGTTCCGGATCACCGAGTATTCGGAGAACGGACGGAAATTCGTCGTCTCCCGCGCTCAGCTGATGAAGGAAGAAGCCGCAGCGCGCGCCGACGAAGTGCGGGAGCGGTTGGAGATCGGGGCGGAGCTGACCGGTCGGATCAAGAACATCGTTCCGTTCGGTGCGTTCGTCGACCTCGGCGGGCTCGAAGGGCTCGTCCACGTCTCCGAGTTGAGCCGCCGCCGCGTCAACGACCCGAACGAGGTCGTAACAGCCGGCCAGGAAGTCACCGTCAAAGTGATCAAGATCGAGAACAACGGAAAGCGAATCTCGCTCTCCATGAAGGATCTCGAGCCGGATCCATGGGAATCGGTGGCGGAGCGCTTCGTTCCAGGCGAGCCGTTTACCGGTACGGTCGCTCGCAGCACGGAATTCGGATTCTTCGTCGAGCTCGAGCCGGGCATCGATGGCCTGGTGCACGTTTCCCAGCTTCCTCTCGGAATGAAGATGGACGACCCCTCCGTCGCCGCTGGTTCCGTCATCCGCGGCTGGATCCGCGAGGTCGACGCCGACCGCCGCCGGATATCTCTGGCCATGCGCGAAGTCGCGGTGAATGATCCGTGGGAGAACATCGAGAGCCGCTATCACTACGGCAAAGTCATCGAAGGAACGGTCGAGCGTGCGGGTGGTCCCGGCGTATTCGTCGAGCTGGAACCGGGCCTGACCGGCCTGATCCCGAACTCCGAGCTCTCCATTCCGCCCGGAAGCGATGCTTCGCGGGTCCACCAGCCGGGACAGAAGCTCTCGGTGAAGATCCTCTCGCTCGACACCAACCGGCGTCGCATCAGTCTCAGCCACGAAGCGGCGAAGGACGAGGCGTCGCACCGCGATTACCAGAAGTACGTTCAGGAGACCCGTGCTGCCGAGCAGAGCGCGTCGGGTGGCGGAGCGCTGGCGCTCGCCCTGCGGCGCGCGCTAGGATCAGAAGTCGAACAGTAAGATCGTCACTCGGATCGCCCGAGTGCGGAGCTCAGAAAGGCCACGGGATCCCGTGGCCTTTTGCTTTGCCGAACGGTTCCTCACGCCGCGTTGAAGCGCTGCATCTTCAGTTCACTCCAGCCGACCAGGAGATAGTAGAGAAATCCGCCCGCGAGCGGTCGCCACGGCTGTTCGATCCAAATCCCGGTCGCGGAGAAATGCTGCGCGGCGACCACCGACGGGGAGACCCCGAGCGAGGGAATCGGGGCGATGGTCACGATGAATACGCAGATGACGTAGAGAGCACCGGTGATCCCCCATCCTGCAATGACCGCGTCCTGCTCCCGCCCTTCCGGAACCCGTCCGATCAGAACCTGCAGGAGGCGATTTCCCACCAGCCCCCAGAAGCTGAGAATCGGCCACCACGAACGAGCAAAAAACGAGAACGCACCGGCGAAGAGCGAATAGAAGGCGGTCAGAAAGAGAATGCCGCCGACCCGTTTGGTTCGCGAGGCTCGGCGGCTCATCATCGCCATTCCCATGAACGCCGCCGAATGGATGGTGATGAACTCGAGGAGAAGCAGCGTCACCAGTCGCCCCACGAGCTCCACTCCGAACGTCTCCGGGCGGATCCAGGTGATGAGAAATGTCCCTGCGAGGGCGAAATCGGGGAGCGCCGCGAAAAGAGCACTCAGCGAGAGGGTCGGGATCGACGATGCGGATTCGGATGTCGGACGGACTGTCATCGTTGCCTCGCGCGATGATATTCCGGGGTGCCGGCCCTCATGATATCAGGCGTTCGCGATCTCCTCCTCGTCTCTGGCGAGCACGAGATCGCGGAAGCGGTCCCACGGGAACTGTGGCCCCGGATCGGTTCTTCGCTCGGGATCGAGGCGCGCGTGGCTGATCACGTCGTGGATCTGCGGGTGGCGGCTCCACGCGCTGCGTACCAGAGCCGCGGTCTGCTCCACCTGCCACTCGGTGAACGGTTCGACGCCGTCCTGGATATTCACGACCTCGATTCCGATGCTCCATGAGTTCACGAATCGATGACCGTTCCAGAGCTCGGGATGGCTGCGGCTGTTCCGGACGTGCCATGCCGCGAGATTCTCGGGGACGCACCTCCAGGAAAAGCGGCCATGCTCGGCTTCCCGCGGGCCGGGCACGAGCCAGTGAAAGCTCGCCCGGTGGGAGAACATCGCGCCCATCGAGATTTCGGAATTCGGTTCGGCCGTCGCGTGGATGACGATTGCGCGGATGATTCCATCGTAGTGTTCGTCACGGGAACTGGTGCAGTACGGAAGGACCGCGTCGACCCCGGGATACGGCTCTGCGGGAGGTTCGTCAGGCGCCGGTCCGTACCAGGGAGGAAGAGCGAAGTGATAGTCGCGAGGGTCCTGCATTCGGGCTCCGTCAGGCAGTGTAGTCGTTGCTCGGTCGAGCAACGACGATGCCGGGCATCCTGCACGTAGTGTACCGCCAGGGGCATCGCTTCTCGCGGCTGCGACGGGCCGGGTTCGCCCCGCGGGAGTCCGCACTCTCGCTCCTGATCGCGGTCGACACGATCCTCGGACGGATTTCGGCGTTTGGTGATTCGGTGCGTACGCGACTTTCCGAGTCGGGAGGGTGGCGGAGGAGACCGTCGCCGGGTCAACGCGCCGCGGCGAGAAAGGTGCTGACCGTGGCTCCATCGCGATCGAGGAATCGCGAAGAGGCCAGCCAGTCGTGATCCGGATAGTACGCGAAGATCGGAGAGCCGCCTTTCAGAGTATCGATCAGCTTCCGGGCCACGCTGGTGCGGACCGCGGGACATCCCCAGCTTCTTCCGAGCCGGCCGATGGCGCGCGAGGTGGATTTGCTCACATAGGACGCTCCGTGAACCACGATGGCGCGGGAGCGCGCGCGATCGTTGACGCCCTCTTCCAACCCGTCGAGACGAAGCGAATAACCGTTCTTCCCGTAGTAGGGCGAATCCGTCACGAACAGTCCGAGGCTCGATTCGAGACTTCCGGAACGATTGGAGAACTGCGTCGGAACGTTCCCTCCGCTGTTCTTCCCATGAGCGACCAGTTCCCGGAACAGAAGCTTGCGGGAGGAGAGGTCGAAGACGAAGAGACGCGGCTTCGTGGATGGGATCGAATAGTCGATCACCGTCAGAAGGTCGGTACGCCGGACCAGCCCCCTCTCCGCCGCTCTTCCCGCGGACTCGAGGGCGAGGCGGAGTACTTCCGGCTTCAGACCGGGAGCCTGACGAACCAGCCTCTCGACGAGGGAGCTCGAGACCTGCGTGGCAGCATCGGCGGATCGACTCCCCGGGGCCGGGGCAGCCACGAGAAGAGGCGCCGCGGTCACGAGAACCGCAGCGACCCCAGCTGCAGCGAGGGGCGCATGAAACCGCCTGAAGCTTCGCGGAACCACGCGAGAGCGTGAAGAAACCGATTCTCTGCTTCGGCGGTGGTGGGAGGACCGAAGACCCATCATCGTCGAACGTCAAAATAACAGACGAGACTGATCTATTCCGAAACGGGAGGCGAGCGAAAATTCCGAATCATCCGGAAATGCGGCGCCGGAGAGAGCGTGCATACGAAGAGGATGACAGCGCTTCGGGGGTGTGGAAGACCGACGGGGAAAGCCGTCGGGGTCAGCGCCGTGGCGGCCCCGGAGTTGCGCGCCCGAGCCCTGACAATCCCCGTTCCTCCCTGGAGCCGAGGCCGTGCCGGTGCCGCGCCCATACCTCGGTGAACTCCGCGCCGAAGAAGAGGATCAGGCCCGAATAGTAAAGCCAGATCAGGACGATCACGATCGAGCCGGCCGCGCCGTACGAGGAGGCGACGCTCGACTGTCCGAGATAAAGCCCGATCAGAAACTTTCCCACGATGAACAGCAGCGATGTGAATACCGCGCCGCCCCAGACGTCGCTCCACTCGATATCCGCTTCCGGGATCACCTTGTAGAGGAGCGCGAAAAGCAGCGTGATCACTCCGAACGAGATCACGATGTTGGCCATGAACCAGACCCACTGAGGAACACCGACGGCCTGCTGGAACCAGGTTCCGAGCGCAGAGATCGCCGCGCTCAGAAGGAGCGACACGAGAAGGAGAAAACCGATCGCGAGCACCATCGCCAGCGACCAGAGCCTTCGCCAGATCGTCCCGAGGATCCCGGAGCTCTGCGACTCGGGGACGTTCCAGATCGCGTTGAGACTCTCCTGCAGATGGGTCACCACTCCCGATGCGCCGAACAGGAGGACGACCACGCCGATGATGGTTCCGATCAGCCCCTGGGTCGGCTGGTCACTCGCCCCCTTGATCATGTTCTGGATTCCCGAGGCCGCTCGCGGACCGAGGAACTGAGACAGCTCGCCGACGATCTTTCCCTCTGCCGCGGCCGGACCGAAGACCCAGCCGGCGATCGCAATGGCGATGACCAGAAGGGGGGCGATGGAGAAGAGGGTGTAGTAGGCGAGAGCAGCCGCGAGGCGGGGTGATTTGTCCTTCGAGAATTCGTGCACCGTCTCTTTGAGATATCCCCACCATCGCTTCATCGGCTCCTCCTGCACGAAGTTCGTGCAAGGGGGATTCCGGAACGCCGCGTGACGGCCTCGTGCGGAGACGAAGAGGTGGAGAGTCGCGCGAGAGGAGGCGGAACGCAGCGGCGACGATGTGAGAAATGCGGGCTGGCCCGGGCTAATCGGCAGGGAACGGGAGCTTCGGATGCTCGTAATCGTTGTCGTGGAACCAGTCGCGCCTTTCGGAGAGGCAGCTCGCGAGGGTGGTGGTCCGGATGCGGTCTCTCCCCGGAATTACGCTGAATTCGTAGGCGTGGGTGAAACACTCGCCGAACTGCGTTTCGGTCTGGTCCTCGCAGTGGCTGTCGCCCTGACAGCGGTCGATCAGATACTGCTTCACGGCCATTTCGTTGTGCGAATACTCCTCGACCTTCCGTTTTACAACGAAGGCTATCGCGAGGATGACCAGGATCAGAAAAATGAGTTTCTTCATCGATTTCGCGGTGAATGACTTCAGTCTATTTACGACGACTATAACACTGAGGTTCTTCCGTCATCCCATCGAGTGGGCACAGCGCTGGCAGACGGTGGCGGCGTGAGCGGTTGGATTACAGGGCTCGTCGAGGCCCATGGCTGGTTCGCGGTTGCGGTCCTGATGCTGGCCGAGAACATCATCGTCTTCATCCCCTCCGAACTGATCATGCCTCTCGCCGGCTACTTTTCCACGGCCGGACACGATTCCGTCTGGATCATGATCCTCGCCGGGACCATCGGCGCGAACCTCGGCAGCTTCGGCTGGTACGTCGTCGGAAGAAAGATTCCGCAGAAGAAACTCCGTCACTTCGTTCAGCGGCACGGCGCCTGGCTGGCGATGGAGCCGAAGCATCTCGACAAAGCTCAGAAGTGGTTCGACAGGCACGGTGGCCTGGCGGTCCTCACCGGACGCCTCATCCCTGCGATCCGGACATTCATCTCGATCCCGGCCGGCTTTTCGAAAATGTCGTTTCTACCGTTCGCCTTCTACTCGTTCGTCGGGACCTTCGCGTTCAACACCGCTCTGGCATGGGGTGGACGATTGCTCGGCGAGCACTTCAAGAAGATCCACGATTACGTCCAGCCGATCACCTGGGCCGTGATCGGACTCCTCTTCATCTGGTACGTCTACCGGGTCGTGAAACTGAAGCGGAAGGGACAGAGTTGAGCCAGGCGTCTGCGCGTTAGGACGTTCCTACCGCGCAGACTCCTGGCCGTCTCCTTGATCACTCGCGCGAAGGACGACGTCGTTCGATTCTGCAGGCAACTCAGTCGCCGAACGAGATTCCCACGTCCCGGGCGGTCCGGATCGAGTCGCAGTCGAGCGGGACGGTCTTCATCCTGCGGGTCGCATCCTCCAGCGGAACGTACTTCACCACCGGAGGGTCGAGCGCGACCATCACTCCGCTCTCTCCCTCCTCGAGCGCCCGCACCGCAGCGGCGCCGAACCGGAGCGAGAGCAGCCGGTCGAACGTACTCGGTGAACCGCCGCGGAGGAGGTGCCCGAGAACCACGCAACGCGCTTCGTGCCCGGTCAGCGCCTCGAGATCCGCGGTGAGGTGCTCGCCGATTCCTCCCAGCCGTTCCGCCGCGCCCGCCACGCGCGCTCTGGCGAGAGAGATCGTTCCTCCCTTCGGCTTTGCACCCTCCGCCACCACCACGATCGCGTGCTTCTGGCCTTCGTCTTCGCAGCGGCGGATTCTCCTGGCCACGATGTCGAGATCGTAAGGGATCTCAGGAATCAGAATCGCGTCCGCCGACGCAGAGACGCCGGCGTTCAACGCGATCCAACCGGCGTAGCGACCCATCACTTCGACCACCATCACCCTTCTGTGAGCTTCGGCGGTGGAATGGAGCCGGTCGATCGATTCGGTCGCGAACGCGACCGCGGTGTCGAAGCCGAACGTGATCACCGTCCCGTCGAGATCATTGTCGATGGTCTTCGGCACGCCGACGACGCGGAGCCCTTTGTTCGCGAGGACTGCGGCGATCCCGAGCGACCCGTCACCGCCAACCGAGATCAGCGCGTCGATCTGGTGCAGACGGAACAGCTGTACGAGCTCGTCGCATCGGTCGACCTCCGTCATCGTCCCGTCGCTGGCACAGACCGGGAACTTGAGAGGATTCCCACGATTTGTCGTCCCGAGGATCGTCCCACCGAGTGGAGTGATCCCCCTCACGCTCTCGCGGGTGAGAGGAATCAGGCCCCCGCCGACGTACTGCTCGGGGAGGAGGAGTCCGTTGTAGCCGTCGCGGATTCCGACGCACTGCCAGCCGCGGTTCAACGCGGCGAGAACCGCGGCACGGATCACGGCGTTCAGGCCGGGGGCATCGCCCCCGCCGGTCGAGATGGCGATTCGTCTGATGCCGGAGCTGGGGGACATCGATTCCTCCGTCGGTTCTCGTCACGAGCAATTTAGGGTGCGATTCTCCGGGAGGCGAGAGTCGGATTGAAACAGCAGACGGATCGAGAGACGGAAAGGCCCCGAGGACGTTCCTCTCGCGCAGACTCCCAGCCCGGACTATTCGAGGGATTTCGTCGCGCTCCGCATCAGAAATCCCGTGAATGATCCGGGGCCATGATTGATCCGGGGCCAGGTCTCTATTGTTTTTGCGGAAGCCCGGTATCGACCGGGAATCCATTCGCTCTCCAGGCGTCGAAGCCGCCGCCCAAAGCCGCCACGTTCGTCAGTCCACCGTCGCGAATGATCAGCGCCGCACGGGCGCTCGTCTCTTCGTGCGGTCACGTACAGTACGTGACGATCAGTTTGTCCTTCGGGAACCACGGGACCTCACCCTGGACGAATCCGAGCGGAATCTGAAGCGCTCCCGGAATGTGCCCTTCTTCGTACGACTGGACGTCCCGGGTGTCGATCGCGATCGCCGTTCCGTCCGCGAGCTTCTGTTGAAGTTCGGGGGGAGGGATGCGCTGCACGGATTCCATCTCCGCTTCCGACGGCTCCGGAGGGAGTGGCGGAGGAAGCTGCACGGTCGGGGATGGCGCAGGTGCAGCGGGAGGGGTCGCGGTCGCCATCGGTCCGGGCTCGGTTTGTTGCGGTTGTCCTCGCCGGACGAACCAGACCACTGCGAGGCCGATCGCCACGATCAGTGCCGCGACGAGTAATCCGGCTGCGAAGCCTCTGGCCGTCGACTGCGGTTTCGGTGGGGGTGTTTTTGCCATTCCGGTTCTCCTGAGAAGCGCTCCGGGTAAACAGTACGCGCGCCGAGATCATACCGTGGATCGCCGTCATATCGACGTGGTTCCCGCCTCCGGAACGCGGTTCGTGACCGAGGCTTCACGGAAGCTGGCGGAGCGATTCAGGCGAGCCTCCCGCGTTGCGGCCGGGACGTGTGAACGATTTCTGCAATGTCCGGCAGCGAGAGGGCTGGCAATGGGAGAGAAACATCTCTGGTGGCAGTACGGAATCGTGTACCAGATCTATCCGCGGTCGTTCCTCGACTCGAGCGGCGACGGAATCGGCGATCTCGAAGGGATCGTCCGCAAACTCGACTACGTCCAGGACCTCGGCGTGAACGCGATCTGGATCTCTCCCATCTACCCTTCGCCGATGAAGGACTTCGGGTACGACGTCTCCGACTACACCGGAATCCATCCGATGTTCGGGACGATGGACGACTTCGACCGCCTTCTCGAAGAAGTCCACCGGCGGGGAATGAAGCTCATTCTCGACTTCGTCCCCAACCACACTTCGGACCAGCACCCGTGGTTCATCGAGTCGCGATCGTCGCGGGACAGTCCGAAGCGCGACTGGTACCTCTGGCTCGATCCGGACCAGGAGGGAGGGCCGCCGAACAACTGGCTGAGCGCTTTCGGCGGAAAGGCCTGGGAGTACGACCAGAAGACGGAGCAGTACTACTACCACGCGTTTCTGAAGGAACAGCCGGACCTCAACTGGAGAAATCGCGAGGTCCGCGACGCGATGTACGACGTGATGCGGTTCTGGCTCGACAAGGGAGTGGACGGCTTCCGGGTCGACGTCATGTGGCACTTGATCAAGGACGCGCAGTTCCGCGACAACCCTCCCAATCCCGACTACAACCCGCAGACCGATCCTCCCTACCACGAGGTGATCCCCGCTTTCTCCACCGACCAGCAGGAAGTGCACGACGTCGTCTCGGAGATGCGCTCTCTCCTCGACGAATACGACCAGCGGGTGATGATCGCGGAGATCTATCTCCCGATCGGCCAGCTCGTCGAATACTACGGACTCCACGGTTCCGGAGCACACCTCCCGTTCAATTTCGAGCTGATCGTCCTTCCGTGGAACGCGCGGAAGATCGCTGCCGCGATCGACAAGTACGAAGGTTCCCTTCCTCCCTGGGGATGGCCGAACTGGGTCCTCGGGAATCACGACAAGCCCCGCGTGCTCAGTCGCGTCGGGAAGGAGCAGGCACCGGTGGCGGCGACCCTCCTGCTGACTCTCCGAGGAACGCCGACGATGTATTACGGCGACGAGATCGGGATGCACGACGTGGCGATCCCTCACGAGCTGGTGCACGATCCTCAGGAGAAGCTCACTCCAGGGCTCGGGCTCGGGCGCGACCCGCAGCGGACTCCGATGCAATGGACGTCCGGCGGGAACGCCGGGTTCAGCACCGGCGATCCGTGGTTGCCGGTTCCCGAAGATCACGTCTCCGTGAATGTGGAAGACGAATCTGCGGATCCCGGCTCGCTCCTGACGTTTTACCGGAGGCTGATCCGGTTGCGCCAGAGCGAGCCGGCGCTCAACGTCGGCGCGTTCATCCCGATCAACACCGACGGCGATCTCCTGGCCTACATACGGCGCGACGGCGAGCGAAGCTTCCTCGTCGCGCTGAACCTCGGGCACCGCCCCGGGATCGTCGAATTCGAGCACCGCGAAGTTCGGGGAGAGGTCGTCCTGGCGACGGACCGGAGCCTGGAGGGAACACGGATCGAGAAGCGGCTCGAGCTTCAGGGCGATTCCGCGCTGATCATTCTCCTCGATCCGAACGGGTGAGCCGCTTCCGCGACTCTTTCGAGCTGGCACCGTGAGGCGAGGGAGCGGTGTCGACGAGGACCGCTCCCGGCGGACAGCCTCGAGTGCCTCAACGCCCCCGCGTCCGGCGCTCCGGAGATCTCCCTATGTTCTCAAATCTCTTGACCACATGCTCTTCTGCGTATTGACTTCTCCTCGTCTCTCGTCTCTCGTCTCTCGTCTCTCGTCTCTCGTCTCTCGTCTCTCGTCTCTCGTCTCTCGTCTCTCGTCTCTCGTCTCTCGTCTCTCGTCTCTCGTCTCTCGTCTCTCGTCTCTCGTCTCTCGCCGCTCGCCGTGATATCACTGTCGAGGAGGAGTGACTCATGATTGCTACTGCCGAGATTCAAGTGATCCCGCTCGGGGTCGGAACTTCAGTGCGGGATCAGGTCAAGAAGGCGCACGAGATTCTCGCCGCGGCGGGACTGCACGCACAGCTCCACGCGTACGGGACGAACGTCGAAGGGGATCTTCACCAGATCTTCGCGGCGATCGAGAAGATCCACGAGATGCTTCACGCCGACGGAGTGCCTCGTCTCGCAACCGCGATCAAAGTCGGAACGCGGACGGACAAGGAACCGAGTCTCGCGGCGAAGTTGTTCTGAAAGGCGAATCGTTCGCATACGTCCTGACGCCTCGGCTTCGCAATGGATCGGGGTCAGGTCTTCGATACGGGAATCTCGATCGCCGGGATCAGATGCGCTCACCGGTAGCGGCATCGAAGAGATGAAACGCATGCGCATCGAACGTGAGCCCGATCCGGTCTCCCGAGCGAGGCAGTACTTCGGCGGGAAGCGCGGCGACCAGACGCGTCCCGTCGACGGACGTGTGCACGATCGACTGATGTCCGAGCGGTTCGACCATCTCCACGACCGCCTCGAGTCGTACCGGCGAATCGGCCGCGGCGAGCAGCACGTGCTCCGGCCGGACGCCGAGCTTGATCTCTCTTCCCGATCCTGCCGGAAGATTCGCCGGGGCGGGAAGCGTGACCCCCATCGAGACCATCGTCGCTCCGTCCTCGCCGATCCGGGCGTCGAGGATGTTGATCTCCGGCGTCCCGATGAACTGCGCGACGAAGAGGTTGGCAGGGCTGGAGTAGACCTCGAGCGGAGGGCCGACCTGCTGGATCTTCCCGGCGCGCATCACCGCGATCCGGTCGCCCATGGTCATCGCCTCCACCTGATCGTGCGTGACGTAAACGGAGGTCGTCTCGAGTCTTCTCTGCAGGCGGGTGATCTCGGCACGCATCTGGACCCGGAGCTTCGCGTCGAGGTTCGACAACGGCTCGTCGAACAGGAAGACGGCCGGGTGGCGGACGATCGCCCGGCCGACCGCCACGCGCTGGCGTTGTCCGCCCGAGAGCTGCTTCGGTTTCCGGTCGAGGAGGTGGGTGATCTCGAGGATCTCTGCGGCATCCGAGACGAGCCGCTCGATCTCCGGGCGCGGTACGTTCCGCATCCTGAGTCCGAATGCGAGATTTTCCCTCACCGTCATGTGCGGGTAGAGCGCGTAGCTCTGGAAGACCATCGCGATGTCGCGCTCCTTCGGCGGAAGGTCGTTCACCACGTGATCCCCGATTGCGATGGTCCCGGATGTGATCTCTTCCAGTCCCGCGATCATCCGCAGAGCGGTCGATTTCCCGCAACCGGACGGGCCGACCAGGACCATCATCTCGCGGTCGCGGATCTCGAGATCGAGATCGTCGATCACACTGACGTCGCCGTATCGCTTGTTGACGCTGCGGAAGAGCACACCGGCCATCAGGAGCCTCCGGGGAGTCAACCTTACAGAAACCGGATCGAAACGCAAGCATACATCCGGCCAAAACCGATCTTCCTTTTTTGCGTTAAGATGAGCTCCTTTGAAACTGTCGCGTATCAATGCCGGAAGGACGGAACCCGATGGACGAAACCCCGAAACCCGGTCATGCGGGCGACGATCCGGAAAAGACGAAAATCACTCCCACTCCTGAAGCGTCGGGTGGTGCGGAGACCGTCGTGCCTGCAGGGAGACCCACTCCCATCCCGGGACTTCCTCCGATCCTCGAGGATCTCTCGTCCGACAGACTCCTGCTGAACGTTCCGCGCGTCACATACGATGGGAAGGAGATCCCTTCGCTCGGCGGAATCCCGATCCTCGAGAAACTCGGACAGGGGGGAATGGGCGCCGTCTACCGCGGAGTGAAACCCCTGCTGCGGCAGGAGGTCGCGGTCAAGGTTCTCCCTCTTCATCTGGCGGAGCTCCAGCCGCAGCTGGTGGACCGCTTCATTCGTGAAGCTCAGATCGCGGCGAACATCGAGTCGTCCCACCTCGTGCGGGTCACCGACGTCAACGAGGAAGCGGGACTCTTCTATCTCGTAATGGAGTACGTGAGGGGTGTCTCCGCCGGAGCGGCGATGAAGGCGGCGGCGCGCGAAGGGCGGCATCTCGACGAGGCGACGGCGCTCGACATCTGCATTGCAGCGACGGAGGGACTCGCGGCGGCACACCGTCTGGGTGTGATCCATCGTGACATCAAGCCCGACAACGTGATGATCCCGTACGGACGCGGCACAGACGAGCTCCGGTTCGACCAGGCGAAGCTCGCGGATCTCGGGCTCGCCCGCACCGAGGAGGTCGCGCAGTCGCTGACCGGAACACAGACCGGGATGGGCACGCCGGGATACATGGCTCCGGAGCAGGCGATGTCGGCACGCAAAGCAGGGAAACCTGCCGACGTGTTCGGAATGGGCGCGACTCTGTATGCGCTCCTGGCGGGCCATGCGCCGTTCACCGGCGAATCGTCCGCATCGATCATGCTGGCCACGATCCAGCTCCCGCACACTCCGATTCGCGATGCGAGGCCGGACGTGAGTGACGCGATCGTGGTGCTCCTCGACACGTGCCTCGACAAGGATCCCGAGCAGCGATTCGTCGATGCGTTCGCCCTCCTCGAAGCGCTGAAGCTCTGTCGTGAATCTCTCGGGGAGACCACCGGAGCGCCCGCACCTCTCCTCGGCAGACTCGCCGAGCTTCGCGACGCGAGCGAGGTCGGCGAAAAGGCGCGGCTCTCGTCGGTCCCGAAGACGTCCGACCTCGACGCGCCGACCGTGATCGAGCAGCCGAAACCTTCCACGCCGGCTCGCAGGATCCCGCCGCTGATGATCGCGGCGATCATCGTCGTCGTACTCGTGGCGATCGGAGGAATCCTCTGGCAGCGGGGGAAGGGTGGCGGCTCCGCGACCGAGGCGTCTATGACCGGCGCGGCCGGGACCACGAACCGCGTGAGCATCGCGGTGGCGCATGGGCGGGAAAACGCAGACTGGCTGAAGTGGGCGGTGGCGGAATTCGAGAAGTCGCCGGAAGGCCGCAACATCGACGTTCACCTCGTCCAGCTTCCGTCCGGTCAGGCGCACCAGGTGATCCTCGACGACAAACGCGAGATCGACGCGTGGATTGCACCGTCGAATCTCTTCCGGGAGGACCTGGAGCAGGAGTTCCGTTCGAAATACGGGCGTGATGCGATCGTCCGGGCGGATCTCATCTCGCTCACACCGAGTGTGGTGGTCATGTTCGATGACCGTTATCAGGCCTTCGTGAAACACTATGGCAGCGTCACGTTCGATCATGTCCACGATGCCCTTGGACAGAAAGACGGCTGGACGACCATCGCGGGGAAGCCCGACTGGGGACGCTTCACATTCGCCATCGGCGACCCGGCAAAGCACCTCAGTGGCCTGACCGGGGTGATGGTCGTCGCCGCCGAACACTTCAGGAATCAGCAGGCTCTCTCCCTTGCCGAAGTGGAGGATCCGAACTTCCTGAGCTGGCTGAAGGGTTTCTCGCCTGCCATCCAGGCAGAGGGGAGCAGCACTGAGATCATGGACTCGATGGTCGTGCGAGGGCCCTCTGCGTATGACGGTGTGCTGGTCTACGAAAGTGACGCGATCACGAAGATGCAGAATGCCGAAGACCGTTGGGGGAAAGTGCGTGTCGTCTATCCGAAGATCAACATCTGGAACGACGCGACGTTCTACGTCCTCGACGACACCGGTGTGACGCCGGAGAAGAAGGTCGCGGCCGGCGCGCTGGACGACTTTCTTCTCGACGTTCCCGCACAGCAGAAACTGGTCGACTTCGGCTTCCGCCCTGCGAATCCGTCGGCGAAGCTCCATTATGAGGGAAGCCCCTTCACACATCTCAAGCAGCTCGGGATGATGCTGGACGTCCCCATCACCGCCTCGGAGCCGCATTCGGACGTGGTGCGAGCGCTCACGGGCACCACCCTCCACTGAGTGCGCTTCGGCGAGTGGAGGGATTGTGGTG
Source organism: uncultured Acidobacteriota bacterium (assembly GCA_963741955.1). GTDB lineage: Bacteria > Acidobacteriota > Thermoanaerobaculia > Gp7-AA8 > Gp7-AA8 > CAVUKB01. Next base: position 520,705 of record CAVUKB010000005.1, on the reverse strand, counting down.
CGTGACGATTTTCGCCGCTCGACGGGCAGCGTCTCTGTCTCACGGTAGAATGGCTGTCAGAAAACAACGGCGTCCGCGGAACTGGGGCTTCGCGCGCCTTGGAGGATGAATGCTTCGGGATCTCCGCGGTCGGGTCGTATTGCTGCTGCTTTCTGCGGTTCTTCTTTCCAGCTCACTTCTTGCGGCCGATCAGGAACCGTGGTCGCAGGCGTTTGCGCCGGATACCAGGGCAATCCTCGAGCGCGCCGACACATTGACCGCCGGATCCCAGAACCCCGTCGAGGTCCTTCTGCTCGACACCACGTACGGCATCGACGCGAAGGGTGCGATCACTCTCACCCGCCGCGAGGTGTACACCATCCTCGACGAGAGCGCGGTCGAAGACTGGTCCGGTATCTCGCAAGGGTGGGCTTCCTGGTATGAACAAAGACCGGAGATCGAGGCGCGGGTGATCACGCCGGACGGCGCAGTCCATCCCTTCGATCCGTCGACCATCGCCGACGCCCCGTCGCGGGAGATCTCGAATCGGATGTACACCGATACGCGCGTGACCCGCGCCCCTCTGCCGGCGGTGAAGAAAGGGTCGGTGGTCGAGTTCAGGATCACGAAGAGAGGGACTCTGCCTCTCTTCGAGGCCGGAGTGGTGACCCGCGTGCCGATGAGTGCCGGGGCGCCGTCCCGGGAGATCCGCCTCACGGTCGACGCTCCCGCGGACGTGCCGCTCCGCTTCGCGGTGCGAACCACCCCTCCCATCGAACCGATCGAAACACGGCAGGATGGACGGATCCGGTACCAGTTCCAACTCGGACCCGTTCCCGCGATCGAAGACTACGAGTTCCTCACTCCCTCCGACGTCCATCAGTTTCCCTATGTCGCGTTCACCACCGGAAAATCGTGGGGCGACGTCGCAACCGCATACGAGGCCGTGGTCGCGAAGCAGCTCGACGGCGCCGAGCTCAAATCCGTGGTGGCGCCGGCGATCCGCGGCGCGAAAGGAGATCGTGAAAAGATCGATCGCATTCTCGCGCTGCTGCAATCCCAGGTGCGCTACACCGGAGTCGAGTTCAGTGAGGCTTCCATCGTTCCGCGCACCCCTGCGGAGACGCTCGCGCGGCGCTTCGGCGACTGTAAGGACAAGGCGACTCTCCTGACCGGGATGCTCCGCGCCGCCGGGATGGAGGCAGCGGTGGTCCTCCTCGATTCCGGCGCCGGCGCGTACGTCGATCCGGAGCTCCCCGGAATGGGCGGCTTCAACCACGCCATCGTTCACGTTTCGCGACCGGTCGACCTCTGGATCGATCCGACGGACGAATTCTCCCGGGCAGGGGAGCTGCCCATCGCCGATCAGGGGCACTGGGCGCTGATCGCCGCGGCATCGACGAAGGATCTGGTCAGGACACCCCACTCCGTCTCCACCGACAACCGGATCTCCGAGATGCGCGAGTTCACTCTCCCGCAGCGCGGCCCCGCGCAGATCGTGGAGACGTCGCGGTACACCGGCGCTCCGGAGAGCGAGATGCGGGCAGAGTACGCATCGCGCGACGCCAAATCGATCAAGAGCAATCTCGAGGGATACGCACGAACGGCGTATGTGGCCAAGGAAGATCCGAAGATCGACGTCAGCGATCCGAACGATCTGACGCGCCCTTTCCGGATCCGGATCGAGATTCCGAAGGGATCGCGCGGCATCACCACCCAGTCCGAGGCGGTGGTGGGAATCCTTCCGGGAGAGCTCTTCTCCGAGTTGCCGTGGGTGCTCCGATCCGGGAGCGACGATCAGGACGACAAGAAGGAAGAGAAGACCAGAAAGAACGATTTCGAGCTGCCCGAGCCGTACGTCAAGGAGTGGACCTACCGGATCGTCGCTCCCGACGGGTTCGCCCCCCGCGCGCTTCCCCCCGATGAATCGAAGGATCTCGGCACGATGCGCTTCGAAAAGAAGTTCGTCACCGAGCCTTCCGGAGCGGTTACTGCACACCTGACCCTCGACACCGGGAAAGCACGATTGACTCCTGCGGAATTCGAAGCGACGAAGAAGGCTCTCGCCGATCTCGACGGGAAGCCGATTCTGATCGGGTTCGACCAGATCGGAGAAGCGGATCTCGCCGCGGGGAAAGTCGGTGATGCGCTGAAGGAGTTCAGGCGCCTGGCCAGGGCCTACCCGAAAGAGGCGGTGCATCACGCCCGGATCGCGCGAGCGCTCCTCGCCGGAAGTATGGGCGAGCTGGCGCGCGCCGAGGCACACCAGGCCATTGCGGCCGACCCGAAGTCGTCCGTCGGATACGAGGCCCTCGCGTGGATTCTCCAGTTCGATATGATCGGCCGGAGGTTCAAGAGCGGGTGGGATCGTGCCGGCGCCGTCGAAGCCTATCGAAAAGCGATGGAGCTCGACCCGGAGAACGGTCTCATTCCGTGGAACCTCGGCATCCTTCTCGAGTTCGACGAGCACGGCGCCCGCTTCGGTGCCGGCGCCGATCTGAAGGGAGCCATCGAGGCGTTCGAGAAAGCGCGCAAGCTCGAAAAGAGCGGTGATCTCGATCAGCTCTATCTCACTGCGCTCCTCTGGGCGGGGCGGTATGCGGACGTGGAAAAGGAGGAATCGTCCACGTTCGCTTTTCCCGTCCGCGATGAGCTCCGGCTCACCGCCATCGCGGCGGAGCGGGGGAGTGAGGCAGCCATCGTCGAGGGGCAGAAGCTGAGGTCGGACCCCGACAAGCGCCGCGAACTGCTCGATGCCGTCGGAGGCTCGCTGATGGTCCTCCGGCTCTACCAGCCCGCGGCCGACATGTTCAGTGCGACGCTCAACGGTGCATCGAACGCGGCGGAGAAGGCAGTCCTGATCGACACCCTCCGAAAGGCGAAGAAGCACGAGGAGATGAAGATCGACGATGCCACGCCGGAGGGGTTGATCAGAAAGCTCCTCGTCACCGTCCTCACCGATCCGTCGCTGGAGGGGGAGACGCTCATCCCGTTCTTCGCCGCCCGGACCCGTGAAGAGCTGGTGGAGAAAGAGGATCTCGAAGGGATGGTCGCGCTCGCGTCGCTCGTCCGGCAGATGCTCGGAAGCGCAGGGATGGGTGGCGACCTGGTGGCGGACCTCGCTCTCCCGAGCCTCGAGTTCATCCGTGACGGAAACGAAGCGTCGGGCTACCGGTTGAGAATGCGCTCGAAGAGCGCGCAGGGAGTCGACGAGAAGTACTTCGTGGTGAAGGAAGATGGCCACTACCGGCTGCTCGCGATGTCCGAGGTGGTCGAACTGACGGGACCGCACGTGCTCGAGCTGGTCGAACGACACGATCTCGACGGCGCACGCCACTGGCTCGACTGGGCTCGCGAGGAGATCAGCATCCGCGGGGGGGACGACTGGTACCGCACCTCTCCCTTCGCGCGGCTCTGGACCAAAGGCTCGAAAGCGGAAGAGCCCGCGATCCGCCGTGCGGTCGCGGCTCTGATGGCGGGCGGAACGAAGGCGCTGGCGAAAGAAGCGCTCGCCTCACTCTCCGCCATCGACACGAAATCCCTCTCCACGGACGAGCAGCGCGCGATCCGTCTCGCGGAGATGCGGGCGCACCAGCGGCTCGACCAGGCGAAGGAACTGCTCGCGGTTGCGGACGAACTGGCGAAGGACGATCCCGACTCGGTCACGCTCTTCGCCGCCAGGACCGGGGCGCTCACCGAGTTGAAGCGGTACGACGAGGCGGTCTCTCTGGCAAAGGCGCGGTTGAAAAAGGACGACCGCGACGCATACGCGCTTCAGTCCTTGATCCTCACCGCGGAGCAGCGGGGAGAGCTGAAGGAGGCCGAGGGCTACCTGAAGACCATGATCGAAACTGGAGACCCGGCCCCCGGAATCTTCAACGACGCGGCGTGGCTGGGTCTCTTCACCGGGCTCACTCCTCATCACGTGGAGCTCGGGCAGCGCGCCGTCCTCCTCTCGCCGGGAAATTACGCGACGCTTCACACCCTCGCATCGATCTACGCGTCGAGCGGCCGCCCAGCCGAAGCGAATCAGGTGATCCTGCGGGCCATCGCAGCGTCGCCTCTCGATGAGCCGCGCGCCGTCGACTGGTTCGTCTTCGGCCGCATCGCGGAAGATTACGGAGAGAACGACGCCGCAGTGACGGCGTACCGGAAGGTCGAAAAGCCCGATGCCGACGAGGGGACTGCCGTCTCCACCTGGGCACTCGCGAAGCAGCGTCTCGAGATCCTGCAGAAGGGGAAGAAGTAGACTCGCGTCCAATTCAGACCGGAGGTTGTCGTGCCCGCGTTCGTCCTCGTTCAGATCGATGTCCATGATCCGGAAACCTACGACCGTTACAAGAGCATGACCGCTCCCTCACTCGTTCCGTTCGACGGACGCTTCGTCGTTCGAGGGGGGAAGGTCGAGACGCTCGAAGGGAGTTGGTCGCCTCGCCGCCTGGTGATTCTGGAGTTCCCGACCAGCGACGCGGCACGGGCGTGGTGGAGCTCTCCCGGCTACGCCGAGGCGAAGAAACTCCGCCAGGCGAGCGCGTCGACGGAGATGATCCTGATCGAAGGGGTGTAACGCAAATCCACTACAGGTGGGTTGCGCGCGGAGTGGGTCGCGCGCCGAGTGGGTGGCGCGAAAGTGGGTCGCGCGTCGAGTGGGTCGCGCCGAGTGGGTCGCGCGCGGAGTGGGTCGCGCGTCCCGCGCGAGGCTCCCCGGCATCCTGCCGGGGAGCGATGGCGTCAAAGAAACGCAGATTGCTCCTCTCGCGATGTGGTGCGTTCGTGTCTCTCTTCTCTCGGGACGATCTTCGCATCTCGCACCGTAACAGGGCGGCGCGGGACGCCGCCCTGCATCGGACGGGACGTCCAACCCACTACAGGTGGGTGGCGCGAAAGTGGGTCGCGCGTCCCGCGCGAGGCTCCCCGGCATCCTGCCGGGGAGCGATGGCGTCAAAGAAACGCGCATCGCTCCTCTCGCGCCGGAGCGCGTTCAGCTCTCGACTCTCGGGACGATCCTCGCATCTCGCACCGAACAGGGCGGCGCGGGACGCCGCCCTGCATCGGACGGGACGTCCAACCCACTGGGCATCGGACGGGACGTCCAACCCACTCCGAGTGGGTCGCGCGTCCCGCGCGAGGCTCCCCGGCATCCTGCCGGGGAGCGATGGCGTCAAAGAAACGCAGATTGCTCCTCTCGCGATGTGGTGCGTTCGTGTCTCTCGACTCTCGGGACGATCCTCGCATCTCGTACCGAACAGGGCGGCGCGGGACGCCGCCCTGCATCGGACGGGACGTCCAACCCACTGCAAGTGGGTCGCGCGTCTCGCGCGAGGCTCCCCGGCATCCTGCCGGGGAGCGATGGCGTCAAAGAAACGCAGATTGCTCCTCTCGCGATGTGGTGCGTTCGTGTCTCTCGACTCTCGGGACGATCCTCGCATCTCGTACCGAACAGGGCGGCGCGGGACGCCGCCCTGCATCGGACGAGACGTCCAACCCACTGCAAGTGGGTCGCGCGTCCCGCGCGAGGCTCCCCGGCATCCTGCCGGGGAGCGATGGCGTCAAAGAAACGCGCATCGCTCCTCTCGCGATGTGGTGCGTTCAGCTCTGGACTCTCGGGACGATCCTCGCATCTCGCACCGAACAGGGCGGCGCGGGACGCCGCCCTGCATCGGACGAGACGTCCAACCCACTGGGCATCGGACGGGACGTCCAACCCACTACAGTGGGTCGCGCGCGGAGTGGGTCGCGCGTCCCGCGCGAGGCTCCCCGGCATCCTGCCGGGGAGCGATGGCGTCAAAGAAACGCAGATTGTTGCTCTCGCGATGTGGTGCGTTCGGTCTCTCGACTCTCGGGACGACCGTCGTACCTTGCCCGTAACAGGGCGGCGCGGGACGCCGCCCTGCATCGGACGGGACGTCCAACCCACTCCAAGTGGGTCGCGCGTCCCGCGCGAGGCTCCCCGGCATCCTGCCGGGGAGCGATGGCGTCAAAGAAACGCAGATTGTTGCTCTCGCGATGTGGTGCGTTCGGTCTCTCGACTCTCGGGACGATCCTCGCATCTCGCACCGTAACAGGGCGGCGCGGGACGCCGCCCTGCATCGGACGAGACGTCCAACCCACTGGGCATCGGACGGGACGTCCAACCCACTACAAGTGGGTGGCGCGAAAGTGGGTCGCGCGTCCCGCGCGAGGCTCCCCGGCATCCTGCCGGGGAGCGATGGCGTCAAAGAAACGCGCATCGCTCCTCTCGCGCCGCAGCGCGTTCAGCTCTCTTCTCTCGGGACGATCCTCGCATCTCGCACCGAACAGGGCGGCGCGGGACGCCGCCCTGCATCGGACGAGACGTCCAACCCACTGGGCATCGGACGGGACGTCCAACCCACTACAGGTGGGTGGCGCGAAAGTGGGTCGCGCGTCCCGCGCGAGGCTCCCCGGCATCCTGCCGGGGAGCGATGGCGTCAAAGAAACGCAGATTGCTCCTCTCGCGATGTGGTGCGTTCAGCTCTCGACTCTCGGGACGATCCTCGCATCTCGTACCGAACAGGGCGGCGCGGGACGCCGCCCTGCATCGGACGAGACGTCCAACCCACTCCGAGTGGGTCGCGCGTCCCGCGCGAGGCTCCCCGGCATCCTGCCGGGGAGCGATGGCGTCAAAGAAACGCAGATTGCTCCTCTCGCGATGTGGTGCGTTCGTGTCTCTCGACTCTCGGGACGATCCTCGCATCTCGCACCGAACAGGGCGGCGCGGGACGCCGCCCTGCATCGGACGAGACGTCCAACCCACTGGGCATCGGACGGGACGTCCAACCCACTACAGGTGGGTCGCGCGAAAGTGGGTCGCGCGTCCCGCGCGAGGCTCCCCGGCATCCTGCCGGGGAGCGATGGCGTCAAAGAAACGCAGATCGCTCCTCTCGCGCCACGGTCCGTTCATCTCTCGACTTTCGGGACGATCCTCGCATCTCGCACCGAACAGGGCGTCGCGGGACCCAACCCCCATTCCCGTCTGCTACTATCCACGACATGGTGGATCAGTACGAGCCGCACCCGTTCCTCGAAGACGATCTCGCCCCCGATCCGGTCGAGCAGTTCCGCCGCTGGTACGACGAAGTGATGCGGCTCGAGATCCCGTTCCACGACGGAGTGGTCGTTTCGACCGCGACGCCCGACGGCGTTCCTTCCTCCCGCACCGTACTGCTCAAGAGCTTCGACCAGCTCGGCTTCGTCTTCTTCACGAACTATCGCAGCCGCAAGGGAGACGAGCTCGCGCTGAATCCCCGCGCATCGATGCTCTTCTGGTGGAAGGAGCTCGGACGCCAGGTGCGCATCGAAGGAACGGTGGAGATGGTCACCCCCGAGGAGTCCGACGCGTATTTCGCGAGCCGTCCGCGCGGGAGCCAGATCGGTGCATGGGCTTCCGAACAGAGCGAAGTTCTCGCGACGCGCGAACAGCTCGAGGATCTCGTCGCGCGATTCGAAAAGGAATTCGAAGGGCGCGAAGTCCCTCGTCCGCCGCACTGGGGCGGCTACCGGATCGTTCCGTCACGCTTCGAGTTCTGGCAGGGACAGCCAAGCCGTCTGCACGACCGCCTGGTGTACGCACGCGAGCCGCACGGATGGCGGATCGAGCGTCTCGCGCCGTGAAGATGCGATCGCACCTGGCCGTGCGCCGCGCGTCCGACCCACCCGTCGTTTCCCTTCCGCAATTGTTTCGCCCGGTTGCATGTTCCGAAAATTTTCAGCAATCCGGGGAGAAGAGTGCGACGCTCGGCTCCGGCCGTTCCGGCTGGATCGCCCGGCGCCTCGACCGGTCACGGGGACTCCGCGTGCGAACGCGGTATGATGCGATTCCCGGGGTGTTCGGATGCGGTCCATCTTCCGTTCAACCCCTGAATACACGAAGGAACAGGACGATTTCGTATGACAGAACCTCGCAACTCTTCGAAGACGATGGGATTCACCACGCTCTTCCTCATCGAGATGTGGGAGAGGTTCGGCTACTACGGCATGACCGCAGTGGTCGTCCTCTTCATGGTCCAGAAGCTCGCCTACACCGATGATCGCGCGAACCTGACGTTCGGCGCGTTCGCGGCCCTGGCGTACGCGATCCCGGCCATCGGCGGCTGGATCGGTGACAAGCTCCTCGGGAGCCGCCGCACCACCATCCTCGGCGCGGTGCTCCTCGCCGGCGGCTACACCATGCTCGCCATCCCCAACTACGACGCGCTTCTCTTCCCGGCCCTCGGGCTGGTGGCAGTCGGCGGCGGCGTGTTCAAGGCCAATCCTGCGAACCTGATCTCGAAACTCTACGAAGGCGACTCGGCGAAGATCGACAGCGCGTTCACCATGTACTACATGGCGGTCAACATCGGCGCGACCCTCTCGCAGATCGCCACCCCGCTCATCGCCATCGCGTACGGATGGCACACCGCGTTCGCAGTCAGTGCGATCGGTCTGGTGGTGGGCATCATCAACTACCTCATCATGCAGAAGCACCTCTCCCACGTCGGATCCGCTCCCGACTTCGAGCCGCTCAGCTTCAAGAGGCTGTTCCTCGTGCTGATCGGGATCGCCATCGGAACCGTCGCAGTCACGTTCATCATCCAGAATCGCGACGTCGCCCGCGGGATCGTCGTCCTCGCGTTCCTCGCCATGCTGGCGATCTTCGGAATCATGATGAGGAAGGGAACGGAGTACGAGAAGAAGGGACTCCTCGCAGTTCTCGCTCTCACCGCGCAGGGGATGCTCTTCTTCATCTTCTACCAGCAGATGTCGACCTCGCTCACCCTCTTCTCGCTGCGTAATGTCGACCTGAATTTCTTCGGCTACAACGTCCCTGCCGGTCAGGTTCAGGCGCTCAATCCGATCTGGATCTTCGCCCTCAGCCCACCGCTCGCGTGGCTCTACAACCACCTCGGGAAGGGGAAGGGCGACTTCCACATCGCCACGAAGTTCGCGATGGGCTTCGCGATTCTCGCTCTCGGATTCTTCACTTACGGCTTCAGCGGACACTTCGCCCATGCCGGACGGGTCTCGTTCTGGTGGATGATCACCGGGTACGGCTTCCAGTCGCTCGGTGAGCTGCTGATCAGCGGACTGGGACTCGCCGTGGTCGCCCGATACGTCGGACCGAACCTGCGCGGATTCATCATGGGCGTCTGGTTCCTGGCCACCGGAATCTCGCAATACCTCGGCAGCATGGTGGCGACATTCGCCAGCGTCCCCGCGAACGTGACCGATCCGGTGCAGTCGCTGCCGCTCTATACGAACCTCTTCATGAAGCTCGGGTACGTTGCAGTGCTCGGGACTCTGATCGCCGCGGCGATGATCCCGATGATGAAGCGCCTGTCGATTGCGAGCCAGGCGCCGACCGATCCGGAAGCGGAAGCCGTCGCATCCGCCCCCGCCCCCTGAACCACGAACCGAGTGAAACGAAAAGGCGCCCTTCGCGGGCGCCTTTTTCATTTCAGGCGAACCAACCCGCGCGAGCTCGCGCATATCTCAGCGGGGTTGCACGGCTTCCGCCGTAACGGCCGCGGCGGCCCTTGAGGGGAGCGGCGATGAGGCGATCCGCTGCGGCGTCGGAATCTCACGGGAGTTGCTCGCCTTGGCCATTTCGGATTCGTTCAGGAGAAGCAGATGGTGTGTCGCCCCCTCACGGGGGCTCGCACCTCTATTTCTGGATCTCCGAACCGCCGCCTGACGGTGGCGGCTAAACGAGGTGGCGCCCTTCGGGCTCGGCGGAGTGTGGCACGAGTGGGAGTGAGCGGCGCTCCCGTAAGCCGAAGTCGTTCCGCACTCGCGACGGTCGCTCTCCCCTCTCCCCGTCAGCAATCCTCATCGTCAGTCGGGAATCGCTATTCGGGGAGAGGGGCCAGGGGGTGAGGGGAAGCCATCGCACGATCCACGAGATGAACTTTCGGGGTTGCCCCTCACCCTTCCCTCTCCCCGAATGACGGATCTCGGCTGAAGGTCATGAGTGCGGACGGGGAGAGGGGAGGTCCTGCCGAGTGGGATTGGGTAGCGCTTCGTGGGTGAAGTGTGTCGCCCGCTCATGGGGGCTCCGCCTCAATTCGTCGATCTCCGAACCGCCGCGTGGCGGCGGCGGCTGAACGAAGTGGCGACTTTCGGGGAAGAGGAGCAGCGTGGACCGGTTTGCGCAATTCGCAATTCGCAATTCGCAACTGGCAACCCGCAACGGACGACTCGCAACCTCGTCACGTGGTCGTCCGCGTACGCGAGGCGGCGGGAAGGAGCCGCGCCGAGTTGAGGATGAACGCGAGCTCCGACGTCACGTGTATGAAAGCCGCAAAGAGGGGATTGAGGAGGCCGAACGCGGCCAGACCGACGCCGATCGCGTCGACTGCGACCGTCCCGCTGAAATTCGCCATGATGATGCGGTGGGTGCGGCGTGCGATCTCGAGCGTTTCGACGAAGTGGCGGAGATCGTTTCCCAGGAGCATGATGCTGGCGCTCTCGCGCGCGACGTCGGTCCCCGACCCCATCGCGATTCCGACGTCGGCCTCCATCAACGCAGGCGCGTCGTTGATGCCGTCACCAACCATCGCGACCCTCCGTCCGCTGCTCTTGAGCGCCTTGATGCGCTCGAGCTTCGCTTGGGGGAGGAGCTCTCCTTCCACTCGATCGATGCCGAGCTCGCGCGCGATCGCTTCAGCGATCGGCCTTGTATCGCCGGTGAGGAGAACCGTCTGCACGCCGAGACGGTGTAGTGCCGCGACCGCCGCGACGGCTTCCGGCCGCAGGCGATCGGCGATCTCGAGCGACCCGAGCATGCGGCCGCCGCGTGCGACGAGGACTTCCGAGGAGTGTTCCAACGCGTCGGGAGTCCCGGGCATCGTGATCCCGCGCTCGGTGAAGAAGCTCCTGTTGCCGACGACGATCTCCTCGCCGTCGATCGAGCAGACGACTCCTCGACCGGGAATCGCGGCGAAGGTATCCGCCTCGATGACGGGAAGATCATGCTCCTTTGCGCGTTCGAGAATGGCTCGCGCCAACGGATGTTCGGAGGAGCGCTCCGCAATCGCTGCTGCGGCGAGTACTTCCGGTTCGGAGCTGCCGGGCAATGGATGGATCGCAGTGAGCTCGGGTCTGCCGTAGGTGACGGTTCCGGTCTTGTCGAGCACCACGGTGTCGACGCGGCTGAGGATCTCCAGGTACAGACCACCCTTGACGATCGCCCCCTCGCGCGCCGCACGTCCGATTGCCCCGAGGATCGCCAGAGGGGTTCCTGCCGCGACGCCGCACGCGCCCGCGACGATGATCACCGAGATCGTCGAAGTGAGGTTCCGCGTGACGAGGAAGGTGAGCACGGCACAGCCGAGGGCGAAGTAGACGAGATAGCCGGCGAGGCGGTCAGCGGTTTTCTGGATCGGCGCGCGCGAACGCTCTGCGGCTTCGACCGCCTCGATGATCTTGCCGAAGGCGGTATCGCGACCGATCCCGGTCGTGCGGATCTCGAGAGCGCCGGTCTGGTTGATCGTGCCGGCGTACACCGTGACTCCGTTCACTTTCCTCACCGGAACGGATTCGCCGGTGATCGGCGCCTGATCGACGTACGAGCTTCCCGCAACCACGACGCCGTCGACCGGAATGCGTGCGCCGGGCTTCGCGATCACGACGTCGTCGACCTCCAGGTCGGCCGCAGTGATCTCGTGGGCGCTCCCGTCCCGCCGCACAGTGGCGCTGCGGGGAAGGAGATCGAGGAGGTCCTTGATCGCGCGGCGTCCTCGACCCACGGTCATCCCTTCGAGGACTTCGGCGACGAGGACGAAGAGAATGATGATCAGAGCGGTGAAGAACTGTCCGATCGCGAGCGCTGCGACGATCGCGAGCGTCATGGAGAGCTCCATCGTCATGCGGCGCGCCGCGATCGCTTCCAGAGCTTCCTCGAGGATCGGGTAGATTCCGATCAGCGCGGCGGCGATTCCGATGAGGCTGACGCGGGCAAACGGCTCCCAGAGGTGGAACCAGACCGCGGCGCTCGCGAGCGCGACGATGACGATGCGCGCGAGGTCGGCGCGTTCGATGTGGGATTCCATGGCGAGTCCTTCGGAGCGGAGACTGAAGTCTCCGGTAGTATATTGCGTCGACGGTGGGTTACCAGTTGCGGCTTTGCGATCGCCATGCCCCGAATTCCGCAGGCCATTCAGGAACGGCTCGAATGGCGTCCCGAGGTCAGGCCGCGGCCGTAATCAAGCCTCATCGTCGGTCTGAAATCGCCTGGAGCATGCCGTCCCGGTTCGCAGAACGCGACGGATCTCTCCGCGCGCGCGTTCCGTGTGGTGCCCGAGGTCACGGTCCGCGTTCCATAGTCGCGTCGTAATCCCGGCGTGACGCCGTGCGCGCGGTTCGTCTCGATGTAAGGCATTCGACATATGCTGCCGCGGGATCATGCCGACATCACGCGAGAAATGTGGACGAGGGGGTATGCTTCGAGAGTAGGCCAGAGGAATTTCATGTCCCCGGGTACGACGCGAATCAGGAGAACGGTTCCGATGAGCGATGAGACGAAAGAGGTTCTGATCGAAGGTGATCTGATGGGATCGGCGGAGCGAGGCTGGCCGATCGAGAGGCTCGGCGCCCCGGAGATCTTCCTCTCCGAAGGACGGATCGGTGCGCTCTCGATCCACGACACGCGCGCTGACGTCGAGCGCATCCTCGGCGTGACCCGACGATCGCTCTGGGGAGTCCGGCGTGAACCGAAGCCGCCGGTGACCCTGCAACTGGTCTTTTTCTCCGACGAGGAGTGTCTTTACGATCGCGACGAGATGCTGATGAAAGTGGAGGAGATCAATCTCCTCACTGCCGATGCTTTCGAGAGCGCCGGCTGCCGCACACACGAATCGATCCCCATCGAACCGCTCCTGGAGGAGATGGAGATGGAGGAGTGTCCGGCCCCGGAGGAGGACCATCTGATCGATCTCGCTCTCGATTGGACGGACGTCGACGGCGCGACCGCCGAAGGCGCCGTTCCATCGCTGGTCCTGCCCGACGGGAGTCGCCTCTCATGCGCCAGTCTGCAGGTGTCGCAGCTGGTCGATGCTCTCGGCGAGCCGTCATTCGTCGACGGCGATGAAGAAGTGATGTTCTACGAGTGGTGGGGGCCCGATTTCCTGATCGTGGCGTCCGCGGACGGCGGCGGGCCGATCTCGAACCTCGGCTTCAGCCGGGCGAGCCTGCGCGGTGACGAGCCCGAGAGCCTTCCCAGTTGAGGAGACGATTCGAGACCTTCCGGATACGGACGCAGTTCAGTCCGGAGAATTAACTTGACGATACAAAGTACTTTTCGTAACCTTCAACCATGACTGAGAATCTCGAATCTCCTCTCGAGACGGAAATCGAACGGTGGCGCACCTCGCTCCGCCTGCAGGAGGCGGATCGCGAGAAACTCGAGGAGACGCTGCGCGAGGAGATCGCACGCCTCACCGCCGTCGGGCTCGCGCCGGATGAAGCGTTCCTCATCGCCGTGAAACGCATCGGAAGCCGCGATGCGGCGGGGGAGAGATTCGCGCGCGAGCGCGTGGAGCGCGTCTGGAAGGAGTCCGTCGCGACGCCGGTGGCGCCCTTCTCTGCGAGCGCGGCACGACGGGATCTGCTGATCGCGTTCTGTTTGGCGGTCGCGGCGGCCATCGCCATCAAGCTCCCCGCGCTCTTCGGGCTTCAGCCCGGCACTGAAGAGACGTTCTATCCGCGCAACGCGAGCCTCCTCGCCTTCCCGATCCTCACCGCGTACTTCGCGTTGAAGCGCCGCCTCAACGGCGTTGCCATCGCCTCGATCGCGGCAGGGTTCGTCGCAGCCGCCGCAGCAGTCAACGCCTATCCCTTCGCCCCGGGCGGCGCGACCGAAGTCCTTGCGATTCTGCACCTGCCGATCGCGCTCTGGCTGCTGGTCGGGATCGCATACGCCTCCGGCCGCTGGAGCGATCTCGCGCGACGCATGGATTTCGTCCGCTTCTCCGGCGAGCTCTTCATCGACTACGTTCTCATCGCCCTCGGCGGCGCCGTCTTCTCCGCGGCCATGATGATGATCTTCGAGGCGATCGGCATCAACGCACAACCCTTCCTCCAGTCGTGGCTGATTCCATGCGGAGCGGCAGGCGCGGTCATCATTGCGTCGTGGCTGGTCGAAGGGAAGGAGAGCGTGGCCGAGAACATGGCGCCGGTCCTGACGCGCATCTTCACGCCGCTCTTCGCCGGACTGCTGATCACGTTTCTCGTGACGCTGGTCCTGACCGGACGGGGAATCGGGATGGATCGAAACGTCCTGATCGCGTTCGATCTCCTTCTCGTCGTGATCGTTGGACTTCTTCTCTACGCGATCTCGGCGCGCGACCCCCTGTCGCCTCCCGGCGCGTTCGACGTCGTCCAGGTCGTTCTCGTCATAAGCGCGCTGATCGCGGACGCCGTCGCGCTCTCGGCGATCGCCGCACGAATCACGGACCTCGGCTTCACCCCGAACCGCGTGGCGGCGCTCGGAGAGAACGCGATTCTCCTGATCAATCTCGCGTGGTCCGCGGTGCTGTATGTGCGGTTTCTACGAGGCCGCGGTTCATTTGCGGCACTCGAACGGTGGCAGACGCGTTACCTCCCGGTCTACGCCATCTGGGCGGCGCTCGTGGTGATCGTCTTTCCGCCGCTGTTCGCGTTCGCGTAAAGCGGAGAAGGAGAGGATGAAAGAGCGCAGCGCGGCCTTACAACGGGTCAGCAATGTTTTGGTATAACCTGCTACTCACGTTGGCGCTGGGCGGCCGCGAGCCTATGTTAGGACGACTGTGCAATCTGGAAGGAGGTCACATGTATCGCATCCTACGCTTCGTTGTCGTGTCCTTGGGTCTACTCTCATTCGTCGCATCTCCTGTGCGTGGGGGTGATTGTGTCTATAAGTGTGAGCGAACCACGGACACCGCGACCTGTATCAGTATTGGACCAACATCGAGAGCCGCAAGCGATTGTCAGCCGATTCAGAATTGTGTGATCGCTGGATGGATCAAAGTCGAGAACGGAGGAGTCATCCCCGTGTTCGCCTGCTCGTACAGCTGTCAGTTGACGTATTCTAACTGCGTCTGGGTATGAGACGACGACGCGGCGAGTCTCCGCCCGCCATCCTCGTCGGAGTTCTGGGCTGTGCTCTTGTCGCAGGATGTGCCGCCGCCGGATGGGGTTCCGAAGTCTCGTTCCAGCGGTCCGGGTCCGGGCACGGCACATGCCGGATCTCGGCGGTCCACTTTCGACTCGCCGACGGCTCCGAGAAGCAACTTACACTCGACCCTCCAATCACACTGACCGGCGGAGCGGTGACACGGTCGTTCGCAATCCCGGCGTCCGCGGATCGTGCCGGCGCCGACTCGGCGGATTGCTGGGTCGACGAGATCGACGTCCGTGGACGCGACGCGCGCATCGTCCTGAACGTCTGGCCGCTGGGGTTCGTGACCCAGGAGCGGCCGGATACGAAGCCCGTCCCGGCGACTCTCGGTCTTTCCTTCGTCGACGAACCATCCAGTGACACGTCGATTCTCGAGACCGCCCCTTGCACCGTCCAGGGTGCGACCGGTCGCTGCCGTATTCCGGCCAGCCGGCGAATCGATCTCCGCCTGGAATGGGGTGGGCTCGTGCCGAGCTATGCGAAGAACATCGCGTTGCGGGAAGGCGAGACACTGGATCTTTCCCCCGCACCGTCTGCATCGGCACGTGTCGTGGACGGTGACGTCGTAACGCGGAAGGGCAGTCCGCTGGTGACCGCATTGGTTCGGCTCGTGCCGGCGACGGCTGCTGAGATGACGCGCAGCGACCGGCTATTGCGCACTCGCGAAGCCCGTACCGATCTGCACGGGAGGTACCGGATCGAAGGAGTCGAGCCGGGCACGTATCGTCTCGAGTCCAGAATGGAGGGTTTGCCCGACGCCGTCCGCGATTCGATCGTGGTTGCGTCGAGGGACGTTCACGCAGGTTCCCTGGTGCACTCTCCTCCTGGAACGGTCGAGGTTCAGATCGATCCTCCGATGGCGGCCTCCGGCACGCCTTGGACGGTCCGGATCATCGGTGAAGGAAGGCGGGCCCACGAGATCGTCGTGGTCGCGTCCGGCGTAGCGTCTCCCGCAGGCTTCTGGGAGAGCGATCTCATTCCCGCAGGCTCCTACGGCGTCGTGGTGATGAACGAGCTGCATTCGGAAGTCGCAAACCGGCAGGTTGAGGTAAACGACGGCCAAACGCGCGTGTCGTTCACGATCGCGGGGATTGCAGTTCGAGGAACACTCGTCTCGGGGGATGATCCCGTCAGTGGTTCGCTCGTCTTCGCCGACCGCAAAGGAACCCGGGTTCGCGCGGTGACGGACGCCGAAGGCCGGTTCGAGGTGATGTTTCCTTCCAAAGGTTCGTGGGACGTCACGGTGACCGTTCCGCCGTCTTCAAGGGACGAGTTGAGACTCGCGCCCGTCACGATCGACGATGATACAGAGAAGCTGGATCTCGTTTTGCCCGCGGGCCGAATCAGGGGAACGGTGCGAAATCTCGACGGTGAACGGGCGGAAGCGTTCGTGAGAGTCAGGCGAAAGGGACGGGTCGTCGCTGAAACACGGACGGGCGACGACGGGACTTTCCTCTTTGCGCACCTCGACGAAAAGAGCTTCATGGTAGAAGCCGACGGTTCATCCAGCGCGGCACGCCCGATCGCCGTCGATCTGTCGTCATCGCCGCACGAAAAGGAGATTGAGCTGACGCTCCAGCCTCTGCGAGTGGCACGCGGAGTGATTCTCGGCGCCGCCGGACGACCCCTCAGCGGAGCGATCGTGAGAGTGGTCGACGAAGCGAGCGGTGTCTTCGACGATACCATCGCAGATGCGGAGGGACTGTTCTCGGTGGAGTTGAAGTCCGATGCCGCAATCGACATCGTCGTGATCGCGCCTCCCGCGCCGGTCATCGCGCGTCGTTTCGCCCGCACGGAGTGGCAGGGACCGTTCCTCACCATCGCGGTGCCATCGGAAAGCGCGACCCTCCGTATCGTCGTAATGCGAGTCCCGCCATGGCCGATCCTCGCCAGTGGCAGTTTTTCCATTTCTCTGCAGATGTTTCTGATGCCATCGTTCGGAGCGGCTGCGATGAGAGAGTTCGTGGACGGAGCGTTCCAGTTCGCGATCGAGCCCGGCATGTACCGCGTTTGCAGAAGCGGCGACTGCCGCAACGTCACTCTTCCTTCGGGCGCGATCGCGACGGTGGACTATGTCTCTGAGGCCGAAACGCCATGACGGTTGCGACGATCATCCTTCTAACGCTCCAGATCGGAATCCCAGGATTCGCACGCACTAAAGAGCACTTGAAGCCGTGGCTTGGGATGGGAGTAATTGTTCAGCGAGCACCGGATGGCTCGAACTTTCTTTTCGTCGCTCGCATCGGAAACGCGAGTCCCGCGTTCGCTGCAGGTCTCCGTCCCGGAGACGTAATCACCCGAATCGGAAGGAGGGCCAGTGACTTTCTGGACGAGCTCGCGTTTCTTCAGTACGTCGCGGGAATGAAGCCTGGACAGCGGGTCCCGTTCGAGTTCGTGCGTGCAGGAGAGAAGCGGGCGACGGTCGTCGTCGGGTCGCTTACTCCAGAGTACGAGGCCGCATGGAGAGATTCCCTTCGCCGGGCGGAACGGGCACGAAGGGAGAGAGAGCGTAAACGTTCGATGCACGATGAAAGTGGGGAAGCAAACAAACGACGTAGATGACGGAGACCCTCGGGAGTCTGGCGTCGGGAAGAACGGTGTCGAGGAATCGGACGTCGCTGGCCGAGCCCGAATCGACTGAGCGTTACGGGAGCTACTTTCGCTTCATCACCGCCGCGCGCACGCGAGCTCCTCGAGCAGTAGGCCGTGCCGGAAGCATCGCCCGTCGCCGGCAGCTCAGGTCGCTCCCTGCAGGCGGTGATACTCTCCTTCGCTCATCACGACCGAAAGAGAGAACCGCGCATCCGATAACGGGAGCGACGGGAAACCTCGGTCTCGAAATATGCCGGTGACTTCTCCAGAATGCGGGCGATCTCGTCGTAGCGGTAGTCGAAAACTTCGCGCAGCAGGAATGCAGCGCGCTCCTCCGGCGCGAGCCTCTACGATTCAAAATGGAGGAGGAAAGGGCGGGGTCAGCGACGAGCTGTACGAGGAAACGAGGAAGCATTTCGACGAGAAAGAACTGGTGAACCTGACCATCTGCGTGATCACCATCAACGGCTGGAACCGGCTCGCGATCTCGTTCCGGAGTGATGTGGGGACGTATCAGCCGCGGAAGAAGGAAGAGCGGGCGTCGTAATCGCGTGGGTCGCGCCTCCGGTGGGTCGCCCCAAGGTGGGTCGCCCCAAGGTGGGTCGCGCCTCCGGGCGCGAGGCTCCCGGCATCGTGCCGGGAGCGATGGTGTCAACGGATCGGTGATCGTTCCTCTCGCGCGGAGGTAAGTTCGTGTCTCTCTTCTCGGAAGGATCGTCGTAGCTTGCGCCGGGCAATGCGGCGCGGGACGCCGCATCGCATCGGGCGAGGACGCCCAACCCACAGACGCCGCATCGCATCGGGCGAGGACGCCCAACCCACAGACGCCGCATCGCATCGGGCGAGGACGCCCAACCCACAGACGCCGCATCGCATCGGGCGAGGGACGCCCAACCCACGGCCCCGCTCCGCATCGGGCGGGACGCCCAACCCACGGATGGCACCCTGCAGACAGACACCTGCTACAATGGCCCGCACAACCCGAAACGAAAATGCCCCAACGTCGATGCGAGGTGGCTCCATGCGCGCCCTCATTCCGGCCATGGCTCTGGTCTTCGCGACGATCGCGCCCTCCGCGACCGCCGCGATTCCGTCCTCCGAGCGCGACGCGCTGATCGCGATCTACGACTCCACGAACGGCGACCAGTGGCAGTCGAACGCGAACTGGAAAGGTGCGCCCGGAACTGAGTGCACGTGGGACGGGGTGACATGCGACACGAGCGGCTCCGCCGTCACCGGTCTCGACCTCGCGTGGAACAATGTCAAAGGAACCCTGCCGCCCCAGATCCGGAATCTCACGAATCTCGAGGTGCTCGATCTCACGTCGACGGAGCTCGCGGGCGGATTTCCGGGCGCGATCCTCGATCTGTCGAAACTCCGGGTGCTGAACGCGGGCGAGTTCTACGGAACGCCGTTCGGCGGAACGTTCCCCGCGGGCGTGGCGAACCTCGGCGGACTGGAACAGCTGGATCTCTCGGGCAACGACTTCTCCGGAACGATTCCTGAGGCGCTCTTCCGCAGCCCGAGACTGAAAGTGCTCTCCCTCTGGGCGAACCAGCTGACCGGAACCATTCCGGCCACGATGAATCTCCCGCTCCTCGAGGTCCTCGATCTTTCGTACAACCAGTTCAGCGGGGTCATACCTCCAGCGATCGTGAGCTCGCCTCATCTGCGCGAGCTCCGATTGGGCTCGAACGCGTTCACTGGCGAGATTCCGGCAGGCATCACGAGACTCGGTGCGCTCGAACAGATCGAGCTCCCCGACAACCAGCTCTCCGGATCGATTCCGACGGATCTCGGGAACCTCACCGCACTCACCCGCCTGGTTCTCGACAACAACGACCTGTCCGGTTCGATCCCGCCGTCGATCGGCCAGCTGCAGCAGCTGCGTGACCTCGGCCTCTCGAACCTGCTCCTGAGCGGTCCCGTTCCGCCCGAGCTCTTCACACTCACCAAGCTCGAGAACCTCGGGCTCACCGGCCGCGCCGATTCCGGCACGGCGCTCGGTGGCAGTCTCGCCGACTTCATGGTCTTCACGTCACTCCGCTCTCTCTACATCGGGAGCAACGCGTTCACCGGTCCGATTCCCTCGCAGATCGGATCGCTCACGAAGCTGGCGGACCTCCATCTCGAGCACAATCCGATCGGAGGCGAGATCCCGGCGGAGCTCGGCAACATCACCACGCTCCGCGATCTCTCTCTGCAGGACGATCGGCTCAACGGCGTCGTCCCCGCGTCGCTCGGCAATCTGACGCAGCTCCTCTACCTCCACCTCGACGAGAACCAGCTCGCTTCCTTCGATGCGAACCTCGGATCACTCGCTGAGCTCGTGGTCCTCGAGGCCGCGGATAACCAGTTCACCGCGTTTCCCGTCGGACTGGAAGGACTCGCGAAGCTCCAGTACTTCGATCTTTCGATCAACCGCATTCAAGGAGAGATTCCGCCGGCGGTTTTCTCGATGCCGGAGATCGTCGATCTCTCCCTCGCCGGAAACCGGTTGACCGGATCGATCCCGCCGCTCGGGGAGGCGGCGAAGCTCGAGGAGCTCCGCCTCAATGAGAACCTCCTCACCGGGCCGATCCCCGGCGATATCGGGCAGCTGAGGGCACTCCGGCAACTCGATCTCTCGAAGAACGGTCTCGACGGCGAGATCCCGTCGTCGATCGGTGCGCTCTCGCAGCTGGAGTACCTCGCGCTCGAGGGCAACCGCCTCAGTGGCGCGATCCCGTCCGAGATCGCGAACCTCACCGCGCTGCGCGACGGCGGGCTGATTCTCGATTACAACGCGCTCTCAAGCAGCGATCCGTCCGTCGATGCGTTCCTGATGGAGAAGGCCGGCGATTGGGCGGCCTCGCAGACCGTCGCTCCGGCGGACGCCGCGATCCGCGCGGTGAAGGATCGCTCCGTGGTGGTGAGCTGGACCCCGATCCGCTACCAGTGGAATCCGGGCGGCTACCAGATCGAGGTCGCGACGTCGGCGGGCGGGCCGTTCTCCGTCCTCGTGACGACTCCGGACAAGACGACTGCTACGTTCATTCTCGACGGGCTCGAACCGACGACCGATTACTTCGTCCGCGTGTCGACCGTCACCTATTCGAACCGCGACAATCCCAACACGCTCGTGAGCGAGCCGACTGCCGTCCTCCACGCGCGCACGACGAACGGCACGCCCGCGCCGGCGAGTGTGGTCGTCCTCTCGTATCCCGACGGGATGTACCAGGAGGCGGGGAAGGGCGGAGCGGGCGACCGCTTCATCGTAGTGAACGTCGGAGATCTCGCGACGACGGTCACCGTCTCGCAGGAAGGCGACTTCTTCACCCTCTCACCGGCGTCGTTCACGCTGGGGGGAGGCGCATCGCAGGAAGTCGATCTGACCGGACTCGCACGCGACGAAGGAGACTACCGCGGCGCGGCGATTCTGGCGGGAGAGGGTGTGCCGGCGGGAACCCGGATTCCGGTCCGCCTCGCCTCGGTCGCTCCCGCAAGCGGGACGGTCCTCGCCATCGCGAATACGAACCGGATCGACGTCGCGGCGACCGCGGCAGACACCGACCTGAGCGGCTCGGTCGTCTTCACGAACAGTGGCAGTGCGAAGCTGACCGGCATCGTGGTCGCAGACCAGCCGTGGATCGTCCCCCCTTCGGGATTCGTCACCATCGACCCGGGCGCCTCGGCCACGGTGGAGTTCGGCGTCGACCGGACCCTGCGGCCCGATGCCGCATCGCTCGATGGAACCGCGATCGGAACGCTGGCACTCGTCTATGCATCGGGGACGAATGCCGCCTCAATGGTGACGGCCTACGCCCATCGTACAAAAGACCTGACCCCACAGGACGGAATTCCGGTGAGCACGAGTCTGGTGACGGTGGTCGACACGGTCAAGCCGCCCACCTCGTCGACGTCCATCCCTCCGCTCCGTCCGGGCGAGGTCCCTCTCTTCATCGCCGGCGTCGGTCACATCGAAGGAAGCGTCGGTCTCTTCCTCTCGGATCTCTCCCTGGTCAACGTCTACGGAAGCGACGCGATCAGCGACGTCGCGATCTACTACACGCCGACGAACGGAACGATAGCGCAGAGCGGCGTCACAGCCGCCGCGCCGGTTCAGCCGGGACAGGCGCTCGCCCTCGCGGACGTGGTGAAGAACGTCTTCGACGGCGACGGCGAACAGGGAACGCTCCAGATCCGGAGCCTCGACTGGAACAGCCTCGCGCTCAACGCGAACATCATCAACGTTTCGAGCTCGCGAGGGACGTACGGGACGTCGATCCCGGTCTTCCGTGGCGATCGCGCGGCGGGGCCCGGAGGGATGATTCTCCTGACCGGTTTGCGCAAGGACGCGTCATCCCACACGAACATCCTCCTTCAGGAAGTCTCGGGGAACGATGCGACCGCCGACCTCACGTTCTACGCCGCCGATGGCACTGTCGTGCCGTCGACGGCCGCGGCGACCGGAGTCAGCGTGCCGGCCTTCCGCCTCTCTCGTCTGAACGGGATCGTTCCCGACGGCGCGGTTCTCGCCGCGGTGACCAACCGCCCCGATTCCGCGGGAAGCATCGTCGTGTACGCGACTCCGGTGGACGACCGGAGCGGCGACACCTGGAGCATTGCGGACTGGAACAGCTATTTCGCTTCCACACGCACCGAGCCGCAGATCATCCCGGTCGCCGGCTCCCTGCACGGAGCGAACAACAACTTCTTCCGCACCGACATCGCGATCACCAATCCCGGATCGGATCCCGCGTCCGCCATCCTCCGATACCACTACAACGGTGGAGCGGGCGACGCCGAGGAGTCGATCTCGCTCACGGCGCATCAGACGCGCGTGGTTCAGGACGTGGTCGGCACGCTCTTCCCTTCGCTCGGCGGAACGGTCGGCTTCATGACCGTGACCCCGACCCGCGGAGCAGCGCTGGTGACCAGCCGGACCTTCGCCACGCAGGACGGAGTCGACGGGACGTTCGGCACCGGCGTGCCGACGCTTCCCGGCTCGTTCGCACTGCACGCCGGACAGAAGCGGATCATCGCCGGTCTCGACGTCGCATCGGTGAAGACGATCGGCGCGAAGACCCCGGCGACGTTCCGCACGAATCTGATCCTCGTCGAAACCTCCGGCGCTCCGGCGACGGCGAAGGTCACCGTGATCTACGCAGAAGTCGGGCATCTCGCGACCGGAACGCGTCTGGTCTCGAGATCGATCGAGCTGAAGCCGTACGATCTGCAGATCATGAACGTCACGAGTCTGATCGGCGAGGTGAATCCGGGGGTGGGCGATCTCCGCAACGTGCAGCTGGAGATCCGGATCACCGGCGGTGCCGGTGCAGTGATCCCGATGACCTCCTCGGTCGACAACGGCACCGCGGACCAGACGTTGCGGATCGAGTGAGCGCGGACTGCAACTGCACCCCTCGTGTGGTGCGACCGCCCCGGTGGCATCGGCGAGCGCAGCGAGCCGGCTCCGCTACTTCTTCTCGACGTGGAAGTGCCTGCTGCGGTCGTACATGAGGAGCGCGACCTGATCGCTGCCGAGCAGCGGCTCCGGCACCAGGTCGCAACCGGCATTGCGATCGGTGCGGGAGAGCAGCTCCCACATGCATGGGAGAACCCTGGAGAGCATCTCGCGTCGTCGGCCGAATGCAAAATCGGACAGCTGTTGTCCGAACAGAACGAAGCCCGCGAACTGCTTCATCTCGCGCCGCCGCTCTCCGCGGCGCGAGCCGTCCGAGAAGTCGCAGCAGGACTCTCCTGCGGGTCATGCGCCGACGACGACATACTCGGCGAACGAATCCGACGACGGGATCGGAAGACCATCCTCCCGCAGGCCCTCGATGTGAAACTGAATCGCCTCGTACATATTGCGCTCCGTCTCCTCACGAGTCGATCCGGTGGCGACGCAGCCAGGCAGGTCGGGAGAATACGCGGAGAAGTTCGAGCCGGCGTTCTCGATGACGATCAGGAATCGATGCGTGGTATTCATCATTTCAGCCCTGCCTACTTCAAAACGCTGTTGAACGTACCGGTTGCGAGATCGTCGCCCGGATTTCCCGGAACGGTCACTCGACCCGGCTTTTCAGGATGTTTGAACTGCCGGTGACCACCCTTCGATTTCACCAGATACCATCCGTCCGCTTCGAGCATCCTGATGGCTTCGCGGACCTTGGTCGGCATCTTCGGATTGTACCTCGGATGCGCGCGCCGACACGGTGGTGGATGGCGGGTTCGTTCAAGATGGCACGTACCTCAGCGCCACCACGCCCGAGTCGAGCTCGACCCGGCTCACGAGCTCGAGGTCGCGTGGTTTCGAGAGGCCTGCGAGCAACGTCGGTCCGTGGCCGGCCACCCGTGGCTGCACGACGAGCTCGTACTCGTCGATCAATCCGAGCTCCGCGAGCGCGAGCGGAAGGGTCATGCCTCCCACGAGCAATCCCTTTCCCGGCTCCTGCTTCAGCCGCTCGACGGCGGTCCGGAGATCGCCGCGGACGAGCTCCGCGTTCCAGTCGACCCGGGTCAGGGTGCTCGACACGACGTACTTCTTCGCCGCGTCGATCGTTCGGGCGAACGGTTCCATCCAATCGGGCCTCGGCTCCGCAGGTGTTCCTCGCCAGCCGGCCTCCATCATCTCGTACGTCACCCGGCCGAAGAGGAGGGCATCGGACCGCTCGATATTCTCCAGTGCGACACGGTGTACGTCTTCGTTCGGGACGATCGCCCGATGATCACAACAGCCGTCCAGCGTGACGTTGATCGAATAGCGAAGTGGTCGCATTGTCGACGCTCGAACGCAACGAGTGATCGCATTATCTCGTACGCGTGCCTTCGCGGCCAGTTCGTCTTCCGCGGGGCTGACGAACCGCGACTTCATCGGCGCGAGCGGCGTCCGAGTCCTGCCCATGCTCGATTTCTACTCCCTCTCGCGCCGCTCCCCCTCTCCCCGTCCGGGGTCATGTCTTCAGCTGAGGTCCGCGCTTCGGGGAGAGGGCAGGGTGAGGGGCAGCCCCGATAGTTGTGTCGAAACTCGAGCAAAGAGACATCGTGCCACTCGCACGACTCATGAACTTCAGCCCTCCCGCTCAGCATGAGGAAGATCCCGTCGCCCCTCGCCCGAATCATTGATTACGCTGAAGACATGACCCCGGATGGGAAGAGGGGAGGCGCGCCGTCGCGCAAGGAGCGAGCCCCTCACTCGAGCACGAAGACCCGCTCGACGATTTCTCCGCCCTCCTCCTCGCGTTCGAACCGGAAGGCGCACTTCTCGAGGACGTGGATCGAGCCGGCGTTGTGTTCGGCGACGTGCGCGTGGAGAGGACGTTCGGTGACGATCTGCAGGAACGCGGCGAGCGCCCACGAACGATCGCCATCGCAAGCTGGAATTGTTCGACGGAAACGAAGAAGTCCCGGGGAAGACCGAACACCCCATTCGACTGATCGATGAGCAGCAGATAGTCGGGACGGCAGATGTACATGCGGACACCCGACCAGCGAATCGTGCTCGAGGCGTTCGGCGTATCGATTTGCGGGCCCTCGGGGGAAGGCGACATCATCAGGGCACTCGCGCGCTCACTGTAAATGAGGGCCGTATCGTAGACGAGCGCGTATTCCGCGCCGGTCGAGATCACCGCGGTCCGGACCGCAGGAGTATCCGTCGAAAGGGTGTTGATTTCCGACGTCGGCGTTCCGTCCCGAGCGAACGCGCGCGCCGGGAGATGGTGGGGCCTCAAGCGTCGGCGACGCCGGGGCGGACATCGCCAAGCTTGTCCGGGTTCATCACCCGGTACAGCGCGAGGATCCGCGTTCCGTCCGTCTCGACGAACGTCGAGGAGAAAACGTCTCCCGACACGTCCTGCACGAGCGCCGGCTCGCCGTTCAGCTCGACGATCCGATAGCGGAACGGATGGCCGTATTTTCGTTCGATGCCGAGGAGCATCCGGACCACGCGGTCTGCGCCGCGGATCACGCGACGCGCCGCCGCGACCTTTCCTCCGCCGTCGCTCGTGAGCGTCGCCTCGGGGGCGAACAGCGCCATCATCTCGGCCTCGTCCTCCCGCTCCAGCGCGGCGACGAAACGCCGGAGAAGAGTCTCCGTCACTTCCGGCGCGACCACGAAGCGCGGGCGGTCCGAGCGGACCCGCTCGCGAGCGCGGTGGACGATCTGACGTGCGGCGGAGGGAGACTTCTCCAGGATGCGGGCGATGTCGTCATAGCGGTATTCGAAGACCTCGCGCAGGAGGAACGCCGCACGCTCATCCGGCGACAGCCGCTCGAGGAGGACCAGAAATGCCATGGAGAGATCCGACGCGAGCTCGACCTTGCGATCGGGAGGGGGGGCAACGCGCTCCGGAGCGATCGGTTCAGGGAGCCATGGTCCGGGGTACTCCGACTGTTCGTGCACCCTCCGCCGCAAGCGGTCGATCGCGAGGCGCGTGACCACCGCGACCAGCCACGCCTCCGGTTGCACGACGTCTTCCCGCGGCGACTGATGCCACCGGAGGAACGCCTCCTGGGCGAGATCTTCCGCGTCGTGGACGTTACCGAGCATCCGGTATGCGATCGCGAAGAGCCGAGGACGAAGATGGTCGAGGTCGCCAGATCGAAGGTCGGTCTCCATTCCGCAAGCATAGACGAACGAGCCGCGCGTTCGTGACACCGTTCGAGCCGTCACAAACGCGGGTCCCCATCCGTCTATGCTTCAGAATAGAGGAAAACATGTCCGAACGAATCCATGACTCGAACGACCACGCCGGCGCGTACCGCGCCATGTTTGCGATGCAGCAGTACGTCGACGGCTGTGGGCTCGAGCACGAGTTGCTCGAGCTGGTGAAACTGCGCGCCTCCTACATCAACGGCTGCGCCTACTGTGTCGACATGCACACGAAGGATGCACGCGCGGCGGGGGAGAAGGAGCAGCGTCTCTACGCGATCCCGGTCTGGCGCGAGACGCCATTCTTCACGCCGCGGGAACGCGCAGCTCTCGCGTGGACGGAGGCGGTGACCGAGATCGGGCGGGGCGGAGTCAGCGACGCGTTGTACGAGGAAGCGAGACAATACTTCGACGAGGGCGAGCTCGTGAATCTGACGATGGCGGTGATCACCATCAACGGGTGGAACCGTCTCGCCATCTCATTCCGCACGGAGGTAGGAGGGTACGAGCCGCGGGGGCGGGAGGAGCGCGTCTCGTGAGCCGGCAGTCGATCGTCGGCTCTTCGAGAGAGCGGCCATCGGCGGGTGGAGGGACCGAGCCGAGCGCTGGCGGGTGGAGTGCGGATCTGCAGTCCGCTGCGATCATCGCCTTCTGAGCGGATGGAGTGCGGACTTGCAAGCCGCCGCGACGCTCGCGTTCGGAGCGGATCGAGAGGATGCCTGTGACAGAAGCATTCGAACGGAGGGGCACCGGTGGCGGTACCCCGCCGTTCGTTCCTTTCATGCACTCCCGCATCGGCTTACGCCTGGACGCTCGCGTGGTTCTGGCGTTTCGCTCCGTTTCTGGCCGGGACACGGGTGATGCTGAGTTGGCAGTGGCACAATGGAGAGATCTCCGATCGATTGGTGGCGCGGCGCAGCGCCGTGTGGGTCGGTTGCAGCGCTGGTTGACGGAGTCCGCGAAGCGGACGATATATCTGTAGCCCGGGGCGTGAGCCCCGGGAACGGGCAGACGGCAGGAAAGTCATGGAGTCCGCGAAGCGGACGACATGTCGTGAGTGGCGGATCTTCGTGAGGGCGAGTCCAAGGATGAATGCGAAGGCGTAATCGATGGCCATCGCTTCAGCCGCGCCGACAGCGAAGATGGACTACACGGCCACGGACGGTCGATCAGGATCGACGACCGGAGGAGGATGCCGACGATCGTATCGATCTAGAGGCCGATGACGAAGAAACGCCGAACACCATCAGCTGGTGGAGTGGTGATGCAGGTCGTCTCCGAATCGTCGGCGCACACGGACGACAGAATGGCAGCGGAAATCGAAATGTGTACTCGAAACCACCGAACACCAGGTATCGGGTCAACCGGGTATCCTGAACCAGCACCGCCGAGCCTTCAGTTGCTCCGCAATTGCTGTGACGCTTACTTATGCACGTATCGCAGGTGCGTTGCGGCCGGACCATCGAGAACTTTGTCGATGCGAAACTGAGGTCCGGGCTCGCTGAGGTTTTCGAAGAGTCGTCGCCCGCCGCCGAAGAACACGGGCGCCAAGGCAATTTCCAGCTCATCGACGACACCGAGGTTCAAGTACTGCTGGATCACATCCGCGCCTCCTGAAATGCGGATGTCACGACTGCCAGCAGCCTCCCGAGCCAGCGCGAGCGCGCGTTCGGGCCCTTCGTTGATGAAGTAGAACGTGGTTCCGCCCGGACGTGCCCAGGGGTCTCGTTTCTGGTGGGTGAGGACGTAGACCGGGGTGTGGAACGGAGCTTCCTCCGGCCAACTGACCTCACCCTGGTCGAACATACGCTTCCCCATGATGTTGGCACCGGTGCGCTCGAACGTGGAGCGAACCATGTCGTTGACCGGACCGGTCTTTCCCCCGGGGCCGAGCTCGAGGATCTCGCGGAAGTACTGCGAATTGAGGAGCCAGGCCATCAGCGCGCCCCACTTGGCGCCCCAATTCATATACCCGGGGTTCTCCATGGTCATTCCTTCCGGTGCCATGTAGCCGTCGAGGCTGAGCGCGATGTTGACGAACAGTTTGCTCATGATTCTCCTGTGACTCGTTCGGATGTGGGGTCCAAAAGTGGCCGATCAGGTGCCACGCCCGCGCTGGGAACGGTGAATGGAATAGTAATAAAAGCCTGGCCGAAGGCGGCTTCCGAGCCCCTGACGGTTTGCTGCTCAGCGGCTGCGGCCGAGCGCCAGCCAGGAGGCTGTCTCGGGGCCGCAGGCCGCGAAAGCAGCGAAACGAGATTCCACCCCTCATAGAATCGTCGGCGTCTCCGCAAGCCTTCCTCGGTGGGTCCAGATCGGCGGTCCGGCTGTGGCAGTCGCAGGATTCTGCGCAGCGAACCGTGCGTCGAAGTGAGGTCGTGTCAAATACTTAGCTAACAGAGCCGACGGGCGAAGGCCTGACCCTGCGCTCTCACAGCGTGCTCCACCCGGGCGAACGCTCCGACACTCATCGTGAAGAGCGACGGGCGAAGGCCTGACCCTGCCCTCTCGTACGGATCAGGAATTTCAAGAGCGAGTTCGAGAAAGCCTACCAGCCGATAGAACGATCGAAAATCCGATTTCACGTTCATCGCTCCGTTCGCCTCGAGACGTTGTTCGCCGGCCTGAACAAACCCCGAATCGGTATCGGTCGAGTACTCTCCGATGACCCGCGGCGAAGGCGGAAGGTTTTTCCGTAGAAATGACGCGATCCTTCGATGTTGTCTCGGGGTGAGTAGAGTCAGGGCTCTGCCTGTTGGTTACCATTCAGAAGTAATTGGCATTTCGGAACTTCCTTGTGCGCAGGGGCGTGGAAGATCGCGCCGGGAACCCGAGGCGAAGTGGATCGTGGCATGGGCTCGAGAAACCCTGGGCTTCACGAGACGCCGTGGATTCTACTCCTCATAGAATCGTCGGCGTCTCCGCAAGCCTTCCTCGGTGGGTCCAGATCGGCGATCCGGCTGTGGCAGTCGCAGGATTGTGCGCAGCGAAACGTACCTCGAAGTGAGGTCGTGTCAAATACTTAGCAAACAGAGCCGACGGGCGAAGGCCTGACTCTGCCCCCTCGCGCCCTCCGGCTCGCTCCGCTCGCCTCCGGACGGAGGAATCATCACCCAGCACGGTCGCCCGTGCCTCTCTCCCCGGCGGAGCCCCTTCCCCTCAGGTGGTCAACTCTTACTACTTCGCAGTGGGTCACTTTTACATCTTCATCGACACCTCCGGGTGCGAGCCCCAAGGACGAAGCGACCCTGGTTCCGGAAGGGCAGCTGGCGCATCCCCGGCCAACCCATAGACTTCAACTCCACTGAGGGTGCGATTGCTTTCGAAAATGAATACGCCCGAGAGGTTTGCTTCAGAACCGAACACGAAGTCCCGGAGGATGTGCACACCGGGAGGAGCTTCCTGCCTCCCCTGCACCTTGAAGTTGAAGCTCGCGCAGACGCAGGGGCAACGCCACGTTGTCGCCTCTGATGCCTCGAGTTGACTGAGGTAGGCGCGTGCGTCGGGACCGCCGTTCTCGAGCATCCAGCGGGCGAGGCGCAGTTCATCATCGGTCAGGGGCCGCGTGGTGATTGGGTGATTGTGGGGGTCATGACGCCCAACGGCTCGGCGCTCACCGGCGCTGTCCGCCGCGCGATGATGACACAACCGGGAGGGGAGTAACGCAGCGGTCGGCGTCCGGTGCGACTGCGAGTTGGGCGGCATCACGCGGCCGGCACGATTGCACTGAGATGGACACCGATTCCGACGAGCGCCGCGATCAGTGCGATCGCTGCGTACGGCCACCGTTTTAGAAAAACAAACGCTACCGAGGCGCCCCCCGCGGCTAGGAACAAACTTCCCTCCAGCAAGGTCGTCCTAACGTACGAGGCCTGCGACTGATAGATCCAGCCGCCGTGGAAGAGCATAGCTTCGCTTCCAAAGTGATATTCCGACGGACTGAGGTGCGCGGCACGAGCTTCCGCGAACGTGAGCGCGGCGAGGGCGAGCAAGCCCACGCCAAATACCGCCGCCGTCACCGTCTTGGCTTTTTGCATCCGAATGTGGCTCCTGCCGCCCAACGTTTCCGCGCTCACCGGCGTGGACCCGCTCACGGGGATTGTACTCTTTCGCTTGCCGCGGTGCGGGCCCACGGCCGGTGCAGTGCGAAAGTTGGGCTGCCGGCTCTCACCACTGCGTGAGCGGCATTCCGCGGTCATAGTGTTCAGCTTCTTCGACTACAAGCGGTTCACACCATCGTTGCAGGCGATCGAGGCGGCCGTAGCGTGGCAGTGGACGCTCTCGCCACGGATCGTTCTGCAGCACCGCCCAGCCCCATGCATCGCAACTCCGTCGCGGAAAACGGAACGCCAAGGTACCGGATACGCGCTTTCGAATCGAATAGTGGCCACCGGTTATGAATTGCTCCCAGCTCTTTACCAGTGCCCGTCTCGGTCGAATGTCAACAATCTCGATCTCGGCGAGAGTTCGCGCTCCATTCGCGTTCCAAGCCAGATGCATGAGCTCACGGGCTCGCACATCGGATACCGGCGCCGAGTATCCGAAGATGGTCACGATGAATGCGTCGCTCAGCTTTGATTCAAGCCGTGCCCACTGGCTTGATATGAAAGGATTCTCGTCATACCGCTTGTCGGCAACTGGATACAGGAGCGGCGACTGCTCGTAGAGCTCGCCGCACGCGCCGCATCGACCACCAAAGAAACCATTGCGGCGATCTTTGAGACACACGCCAACGCCAACATTGCCGTGCAGAAATGCAATTTCGGGGAGCTCACGAAGGTGCCGATTGCGGTGAAATGCCTGAATCAAAAGGGGGTCCCAGTTGAACGAGGCGACAAGATCCTTCCGGCGGAGCGTAAGAAGAAGCTCGTCATACAGCGTAACCGCGCGCGGGAGCTCGATGTCGTCGAAGTACTCTTTGATCTTGATCTCAATCGCATGGCGCAGGTCAAGCAAACGCGCGTCGGCAAGCATGGAACCGTACAACTCTTCAAGGTCCGATCTTTGCTCGAGAGGGATCTCGGCGGCATCGAGAAGTGGTCCAAGTCCCACAACATCGACGAGAGAGCCCATGGCCGGCAGCCGACGCCCGCCCCGGTCGCCTTTCACGCAGGTCGCGATGCTTGCTCCCGCGCCGAGAATCACGACATGAGGAGCTTCGACTGCGTTCTGCCGAACGCGAATGTCGGGCGGACGTGGCGGGTACATCGGAGATGATGTTCTCACACGTTTCTGATTTCGCGCCGTCCTTCGGTCAGCCCAACGGACCAGCGCCTCAGCCGCCCGGCCCGCGACGCGCAACGGTAAACCAGCTGCCACGCAGGAACGAAGCGGGCCGGGACCACTGCAAGCGCTTGTTGAACGAAGCCGCTGCGCGGCATAGCCGCCCGGCCTCCCGGCGGGTGCGCGGGTAGCGACGAAGGGTCCGGGGTGATCCACTGACCGAATCTCAATGAAAGGAGATCGGTCATGGCCACTTCACCCCTTCGTCAACGGATGCACGACTTCATGCGCGTCCGCAACTACTCGGAACGGACACAGAAGACCTACCTCGGCGCGGTCGCGAAGTTCGCGGCCTTCTTTCATGCTTCTCCCGACACGCTCGGTCCTAACGAGATCCTCACCTATCAGCTCCACCTTCGCGATGAGCGTCACGCTTCGTTCAGCTTCTTCAATCAGGTGATGTCCGCACTCCGCCTCTTCTACTGCAAGGTCCTGGGGCGCGAGGAGATGGTCGAGCGCATCCCCTTCATGCACCGCGAGCGTCGCCTTCCCGTCGTCCTGGCCCCCGAGGAGGTCCTGCGGCTCATCGATGCCGCCGAGACTCTGCGCGATCGCGTACTCATCACCGTGACGTACTCGGCCGGCCTGCGCCTTGGTGAAGTGTGCCGGCTCTCGGTCGGCGACATCGATTCTTCGCGCATGCTCATCCGCGTGCGGCAGGGCAAAGGCCTCAAGGATCGTTACGCGCCGCTCTCGCCGATCGCCCTCGAGCTGCTGCGCGAGTGGTGGCGGGAGACACGTCCTCGCGATCTGCTGTTCCCCATCCGGAAGGATCCTTCCCGGCCGATCAACCACTCCACGTTCCAGCGCGCCTTACGCATCGCCGTGCGCCGCGCCGGCCTGACCAAGCACGTCTGTCACCGCACCCTGCGCCACTCCTTCGCCACGCATCTGATGGAGCAGGGCGAGCCGATGCCGATGATTCAGGTCGCGATGGGGCACGCGCACCTCCGCACCACCCAGACCTATACGCACGTGACGCCCGGCAAGATCGGCAGCCCACTCGATCACATCACGCCCCCAAAGAAGCGTTAGGTCGATGGACTCCGCGCCGACTCTCGGTGCGATCGTGCGCGCTAAAGCCGGAGAGCTGCTCGCTTCGCAGAGTCTGTCTCCGCACCAGCTCCGCACGTTCCGCGCAATTGCGGACTGCCGCACGCCCGCTCTCGGCGGCCATCGCAATCGCTGCGCCTCCTGCGGTCACGAGCAGACGCAATGGAACTCGTGCCGCAACCGCCACTGTCCTCTCTGTGGCGCTGCGGCGCGAGCCGCGTGGGTCGAGGCGCGCCGCAGCGAGGTACTCCCAACGCCGTACTTCCACGCCGCCTTCACGATCCCCGAGGAGCTCAATGGGCTCGCGATTCACGCGCCGGCGGTCGTCTATGCGATCCTGCTCCGCGCAGCAGGCCGCGCGCTCATCGACGTCGGCCAGACCAAGCTCCGAGCGACTCTCGGCGTCACCGCCATGCTCCACACCTGGGGCCAGCAGCTGCCGTTTCATCCGCATGTCCATTGCGTCGTCACCGGCGGCGGCTTCTCGCTCGACGGCGCGCGATGGGTGCGCGTGCGCAAGCTCTCGTTCCTACTCGCCGTCAAGGTCATCTCGCGTCGTTTCCGCTCGCTCGTCACGACCGCCATCCGCGAAGCACTCGCGAGTGGAGAGATGACCCTGCCGCCGTCGATTCCCGATGCCCCCGCGCTCGAACAGCTTCTGTGCCTCTCGTGTCGCACCGACTGGCACGCCTATGTCAAGAAGCCGTTCGGTGGACCGGATCAGGTGCTCGCCTATCTATCGTCCTATACGCACCGTATTGCCATCAGCAACCGCCGCATTCTGGCCTTCGACGGTAAGAGCGTCACGTTCACGTGGCACGACTACGCCAACCATTACGCCGCCAGGACTGCCACTCTCACGGCGACAGAGTTCCTCCGCCGCTTCGCAATGCACATCGTCCCGTCGCGATTCGTAAGGATCCGCTACTTTGGCTTCCTCGCCAATCGCCTCCGGCACCACAACATCGAGCTCGCCCGCAACATGATCGCTTCGAAGTTGCGCCCGCGCGATCCTCGGCCCGCGCCGCAACGTCTCTGTCCCGAATGCGGCACCGGCGTCATGTCGATCATCGCGCGCGTCGCCCCGTACATCCCCAGGACGTGGTTCGATAGCTCATGAGACTCGCGATGACCATTCGCCTCGACATCCTGCGACGGCCGAATCCGGTTGCTCTGCGGCAGCTCTGCGCGTCCGTCGGTTTTGCGACGTCTCGCCGACCGACCCGCCTCGCAACACGGGCCGAATCATGCCCATCATCGCGATTATTCACGCTCGAATCGCGCGCTTCGGCATCGATTCGTCCGCCGGCCACTCCCTCCGCCGCCCTCCCGCTTCGATACTCCACCCATGGCGTCGCGGCTTCGTCCAACTGAACTCTTTTCCGCATCCTGTTAGGCGAGCGAACGCGACCTCCGCGTCCTGACACTCACCGCGCGAACGTGAGCCGTGCCAGTTCGGATGCGGTAAAGAGTCCTATGAGTTAGGCGGCGCTAGTCGGTGTGCCACGGCGCCTGCTTCAGGCCCGTAACTTTGCCGTCCGTGAACACAATTTCCGTTACGAGCTCGGACGGGTAATCCGTGATGTACGACCAAGTTTCCACGTTTGCGGATATTTCGCGCCGCTCGGGGTCGTGCTGCATGATCGCCCGAACGTCTTGCTTCGACTGGCCGACCTGGACTTTCCCGATAACGCGCGCGTTGAATGTCGCGTTGCCGCAGGCTTGCGGGTCTGTATGGTGTCCGCCGCAAGGAGTGATCGTCCCATTCGGCAGAAGCTCGCCACCAGGACCCGAGGCGCAACCGGCAAGCAGGAAGATGGCGAAAAGAACCGTGACAATCTGTCGCACATAACCTCCGTTCATGGTAAGCATTCTAGCGCCGCCTAACGTATAGAGCTCAGGCGCGAAGACGCGGCCGAGCTGGCCAAACAATTTACGACAGATGGTGTGCCGCGTCTTCGTCGCCTGCAGCGGCTTCGTTCAACTACTGTTTAAGGGATTGTAGTGGACCTAACGAAAATCGTGAAACCGGACAGTTTTTGTCCGATAACATTCCGCGGTCCGTTCGTATAGTTCGGTCGAAGCTGTTGAAAGGAAACAGGTTCTTCGTTTCGTTCTTCGGAATGTCCGGTTTCGTCCGGACATTTTCGGTCCGATAAAATGATTCACGAAAATGGGTGCGGTTCCGGATTCGGCGGAGCCAGGCCTGGCGTGAGGGCGGCTGCGCGACGGTGGGACGGTCGGCGGGAATCGACTGTCGGTTTCGGCGGAGGCGTCCTGGGTTTCGAGCGGCGATCCCGCTTCTGCGCCCGCCGCTGGACGGACTCCGTCCCCTTCGGTGTACGCGAGTGCGCCGAGGGGGAGTCGCATTTGGGAGCATTTTACCTCCATCGAGGGAGACGAGAGGAGCGGCATTGTCGGTGAGATGGCGCGTGCACTCGGAGAGACGTGTGGCAATGGCGTGAGGTGCTCCGTGGCACGAGGCGGGTGGCTACGGCGTGGAATCCGACTTTCGAGTTGCCCTTCACCCTGACGCTGTCACCGAACTCGGACCGCGGCTGAAGACGTGACCCCGGACGGGAATAGGAGGGCGGCGCGAGGGAGTGGGTGCTTTGTGGGGACGGAGTACCGAAGTTTTGGAGCACGAATGTCCGGGATGAGCGGCGCGACCTGCCCGTGCGGAGACCACGACGATTTCGAGCCGCAGCCCGTCTCGGCGGTCACGGTCGTCGTGGCATGGATGGGGACCGTGGGAAGGGCGGACAGGGGTCTTGTACTTTCCGCCGCGGGTTGAGGCGCGGGCGAGTTTGTCCGCGTGGCCGAGGCTCCGAGACGACGCGGGCAACCTCCGTATCCTGCGCGAGAGGATTCGGCATAATATCCGGCGAGGGATTTCGGTCCACGACGGATCTCCCCGGAAGGTCGACAAGTGAAGAGAACTCTCGAGGCGATCAACGCGATGCGGGGCGATGGGACCGTGACCGAATACGCCATCGGTGGTGCGATGGCGCTTTCGTTCCGGGCCGATCCGGTGACGACCTTCGACCTCGACGTCTTCGTGACGCTGCCGGCGAGCGGATCGCGCATTTCCCTCTCCGGCGTCTACGACTGGGCGAAAGGCCATGGATATGCGGCAGAGCACGAACATCTGATGATCGCCGGAACACCCGTGCAGGTCATCCCGGCGCATTCGGATCTCGTGGAGGAGGCGATTCAGACGGCGGCGACGCTGGACTACGACGGTGTTCCGGTCCGCGTCATGCTCCCGGAATACCTTGCTGCGCTGTCACTGGAGTCGTCGGCGCGATCTTCGAAACGCATTGCCCGGGTTCGATCGATGCTGGAGGACGGCGTCGTCGATCGGCGACGTCTGGTGTCACTGGCCGAGCGATTCGGCCTGCGACTTCCGGAGGAATGATGTCGAGTCGGGAGACTCCGGAGCAACTGATGGAGCGCCTCCGCCGCGGGAAGGAAGAGCTCCGCGCAGAGCGTCGCGCACTTCCACTTCCGGAAAAGGTCCGAATCGTGGTGGAACTGCAGAGGATCGCCCTCCCTCTGATCGCCCGGAGGCGAGCCTTGCGCCCGCACGAACGGGTGTGGGATCTATCGGGGGAATGACGGTCAGGCGGGATCTGCGGGTACGTCGGCTGAAGAGCCGGATTTGGACGAAGGTACGAGGCGGGAGCGGAAGGGCCTCGAATCCAGGTTTCGGGGGTGCTGCCGCAAGCGTTCGTTCCGCCCCCTTCACAGGGGGCTCACACCTTTTCTTCTGAGCCCGAGCGGCCCCCCCGGCTCACGCCGGGGGCTGCACGAGCTCGCGTCCTCCGGGCTGGAGGACGGTGGTGATTCGCGCATACTCGTTGGGGACGAAAGAGCACGCTATAAGCCTGCTCCCCGCCGAGTTTGCAGTTCGGGGATGGGTGAAGGAAACAGGCTTGCGGTCCTCGGAGTGACGCCGAGGGCGCCACGGCGAGAACCGTGGCGCCCCCATGCGGATCGCGTTTTAGCGGAGACGGACGACGGCGATCACGGCGAGGAGCATCGCCATCAGAAGGAGCGCCCATCCCGACGCGGTCGGAATGGCCGTGGCGGACGAGGCGGGCGCGATCGGACCGCCCTGGTCGATGATCTCCCCGTCGACGCCGGTGTCGTCGCCGAGCGTGCCGTCCGTCAGTGTGAAGTTCGCGCGCGCCACTGTGGATCCGGCCACGGTGGTCGTGTCGAACGTCACGGCCGGGAGCTGGTACCACTTCGTGGTCGACGTGTCGCCCGGCGTGGTGGGGCCATGTTTCCAGTACTGCGTCGCGTCCGGCCACGCGCTCCCGGCGTGATAGAGGATGTGCATGTCCGCGGTCGCGCACGGCATCCGGAACTGGACCAGCCCGTACGGGAACGTGAGAGGCGTCGGCGCGATCGAGTCCTTCGTCAGCGTCCGGACGTCCCGCAGCTCGCAGCTCGAGATCACGGTCAGATATCCGCCACCTCTCGCCGGCGGAAGGCTCGCCACCTGCGGCTGGAGATAGTCCGAGGTGCCGTCGTCGTTCGCGTCGCCGCCGTTTGGTCCGGCATTCTCCGTCACGTCCAGCACTCCGTCGCCGTCGCTGTCGGACGCCGACGTCTCGTCGTCGACGTTGGTGACCGATACGTCCGGTACCGCAAGCCCCGCGTACGTCGGATCCGCCGACGCCGTCGTCGAAGTGACGATCGTGTACGGCTGATCGCCGTCCGCGAGGTTGTCGTCCACTCCCGTCACCGTGACGCTCTGCGGCACGTTCCAGTTGGAGCTGGTGAACGTCACCGCGATCGGTGAGACCGTCCCCTCCGTGGTGTCGCTGGAGCTCAGGGTGATGGTGACGTTCGACGCAGGCTGAGTGTCGAGCACGATCGTGAAGCTCCCACTCCCTCCCGCCTCGGTGGTCGAGAGTCCACTGCTGGGCATGACAGTCACGCCACTGGTGTCGTTGTCGAGATTCACCGCGCTCACGTCGGCGACCGGAAGCCCGTTGTAAGCGGGATCGGTCGAGACGGCATTGGCGGTGACGATCGTCCACGCCTGGTCGCCGTCGTCGATCAGATCGTCCACGCCGATCGCGGTGACCGTCTGAGGAACGTTCCAGTTCGCCGCGGTGAAGACCACGTTCGCCGGAGAAACCGCTCCCTCCGAGCCGTCGCTCGAGCCGACGCCGATCGTGACGTCCGCCAGTGGCTGCGAGTCGAGGACGATGGTGAATGTGGCCGTGCCGCCGGCTTCCGTCGTGGTCAGTCCGCTGGTCGGGGTGACCGTGACGCCGCGCGAGTCGTCGTCGATGTTGGTCACGCCCGGATCGGCCACTCCTAGCCCACTGTAGGTCGGGTCGGCGGAGATGGCATCCGAGGTCACCACAGTCCACGGCTGGTCACCGTCGTCGACCGAGTCGTCGACGCCGGCCGCCGTCACGGTCTGCGGGACGTTCCAGTTCGTCGGATCGAACACCACGCTCGACGGAGAGACGGTTCCTTCGGTGGTGTCGCTCGAAGAGAGAAGGATCGACACGTCCGTTCCGGGCATCGGCTGACTGGTCAGAACGATGGTGAACGTCGCGGTGCCCCCGGCTTCGGTCGTGACCAGGCCGCTGGTCGGAGTGACGGTGACCTGGGAGACCTCGTCGTCCTGGTTCGTCACCGAGACGTCGTCGACGGTGAGTCCGTTCCAGAGCGGGTCCGTCGAGGTCGAGGCGGACGTGGTGACCGCGTAGCCCTGATCGCCGTCGGTGACGAAGTCGTCCTGACCGTGGACGGTGATGGTCTGCGGGACGTTCCATGCGGCCGGAGTGAACGTGAGCGTCACGCTCGACTGCTGCGTCACGCCGTTGGTCGAAACGAGTCCCTCGGTGGTGTCGCTCGAGGAGAGGTCGATCGACACGTCCGCCGCAGGTTGCGCATTGAGAACGACGGTGAACGTCGCCGTGCCGCCGGCCTCCGTGGTGATGAGACCGGTGATCGGAGCGACGGTCACTCCCGGCGAGTCGTCGTCGCTGTTCGTCGCGGTGACGTCCGCGATCGTGAGGCCGTTCCAGTTCGAATCGCTGCTCGCGCTGGAGGTGGAGACGGCGTAGGTCTGATTGCCGTCGGTCAGAGAGTCGTCCTGACCGGTCACGGTGACCGTCTGAGCGACGTTCCAGTCCGCCGCAGTGAATGTCAGCGTCACTGCCGGCTGGAGCGTCTCGTCGGAGTCGGAGAGGAGTCCCTCGGTGGTGTCACCCGAGGTGACGGTGAGGGTCACGTCTGCAGCTGGCTGTGCGTTGAGTACGACGGTGTAGGTGTCGGTCGTTCCGCTCTCGGATGTGTTGACGGTGCTCTTCGAGAAGGTGACGCCGGCGGCGTCGTTGTCGGTGTTGGTGACCGAGACGTCGGCCGGGTCGAGATTGCGGTAGTCGGGATCGGCGGTGACGGTATCCGGCGCGGTGGTGATGGTGTACGCGATGTCGCCGTCGATGATGGTGTCGTCGACGCCGGTGATGGTGACCGTCTGGGGCGTGATCCAGTTCACGGCGGTGAACGTGACGCTGGCGGGATTCACGGTCCCCTCCGTGGTGTCGGACGAGGAGAGGCCGAACGTGACGTCAGCGGAAGGCTGCGTATTCAGCACGATGGTGAACGTCGCGGTGCCTCCGGCCTCGGTCGTCACGAGACCGGAGGTGGGGGTGACGGTGACGCCGGCGGCGTCGTCATTGAGAATCGTGCCGACGCCGAGGCTGTCCGAGATGGTGGAGTCGACGGGATTGGAGAGGTTCACGTTGAAGGTCTCGTCGAGCTCGACGCGCTGGTCGCCGGTGACGTTCACGGTGACCGTCTTCGTCGTATCGGCGGGCGCGAACGTGAGGGTGGTCGTTGCGAGGGCGGCGTAGTCGTTGTCCGCGACGGTTGCGGTCCCGTCGGAGGATGCGACGTCTACGGTGGCGGGGAGGGCGGTGGTGCCGCTCTTCGTGACGGTGAAGGTGAATGCGGTGGTGCCGCTGTTGCCTTCGGAGAGGGAGACGTCGTCGATGGCGAACGAGGGCGCGGTGTCGTCGTTGACGATGGTCCCGACGCCGAGGTTGTCGGAGATGGTGGCGTCGGTGGGATTGGAGAGATTCACGTCGAACGTCTCGTCCGACTCGTAGGTCGTGTCGCCGTTCACGTTGACGGTCACTGTCTTCGTGAGGTCGGTTGGCGCGAAGGTGACAGTGGTCGTGCCGAGCGCGACGTAGTCGGCATCGGCGGTCGTCGCCGTTCCATCCGAGCTCGCCGCGTCGACGGTGGCATTGACTGCGGTCGCGCCGCTCTTCGTGACGGTGAACGTGAATGCCGTGGTGCCGCT
Organism: uncultured Acidobacteriota bacterium; assembly: GCA_963741955.1. Lineage (GTDB taxonomy): Bacteria > Acidobacteriota > Thermoanaerobaculia > Gp7-AA8 > Gp7-AA8 > CAVUKB01. Next base: position 480,673 of record CAVUKB010000005.1, on the reverse strand, counting down.
GTCTCCCTCCGACTGCGAGACGTCGCCGATGGAGAACGCTGGTGCCGGATCGTCATCGACGATGGTGACGGTGGCGCTCGCCGTGCCGCCGAGCGTCGCTCCGCCGCCCGGATTCGTGAGGGTGACGGTGAACGTCTCGTCGCCTTCGTAGACGGCGTCGGAGGTGACGGGGACGGCGAAGGTCTGTGAAGTGACGCCGGCATTGAAGGTCAGCGTTCCTGATGTCGCGGTGTAGTCGGGCGTGCCTGTGCCGGCGGCGGTGCTCTTTGCGGTTCCGTCGGAGGTCGCGTAGTCGACGGTGACGGTGCAATCGCTCCCGCCGGTCCGGTCGACGGTGACGGTCACCGAGCCGCCGCTCTCGCTGACCGAGTAGGTCGCGCTGGAGAGGGCGAGCGTTCCCGAGAGTTTATTGAAGGAGACGGCCTTCGCGGTTGTGGTGGAGTTGCCGGCGTCGTCGGTGGCGGTCGCGGAGACGTTCAGGGACGGCCCGCTGATGGAGCAGGACGAGCTGGTGTAGGTCGCGCTCCAGCTGCCGGCGCTGTTGGTTGCCGCGACGGCAGCACCTCCGCCGAACGCGGAGAAGTCGAAGGTGACGCCGCTGATGGTGTCGCTGTTGTTGTCGCCGCCGGCGGTGTTGTTCCAGGTGACGGTCATGGTGTCGCCGATGCGGAACTCGCCGCCCGGGCCAGAGCCGCCGGTGACGGTGATGTTGCCGGAGGTGACGGTCGGCGCGACGTTGTCGACGCTCGCGTTCGACGTGTCCGAGGCGGTGGTGGTGTTGCCGGCGTTGTCGGTGGCGGTGACGCTGACGTTGCGGTTCGCCGCGTCGATCGCACCGGAGACGAGGGAGTACGTGGCGGTCCAGGTGCCGGCGCTGTTCGAAGCGGCGATGGCGGAGCCTCCGCCGAACTGGGAGAAGTCGACGGTGACGCCGGCGATCGTGTCGCTGTTGTTGTCGCCGCCGGCGGTGTCGTCCCAGGTTGCGGTGACGGTGTCGCCGATGATGAACGTGCCGCCGGTGCCGGAGGCGCCGCTGATGCTGATGTTCGCGTCGGTGACGCCGGGTGCGCCGTTGTCGACCGTGGCGTTCGTGGTGTCTGCGGTTGTGGTGGTGTTGCCGGCGTTGTCGGTGGCAGTGACGCTGACGTTGCGGTTCGTCGCGTCGATGGCGCCGGCGGTAATGGTGTAGGTGGCGGTCCAGGTGCCGGAGCTGTTCGAGGCGGCGACGGCGGCGCCTCCCCCGAACTGAGAGAAGTCGATGGTCACGCCGACGATGGTGTCGCTGTTGTTGTCGCCGCCCGCGGTGTCGTCCCAGGTGGCGGTGACGGTGTCGCCGATCTTGAACGCGCCGCCGGTGCCGGAGGCGCCGCTGATGCTGATGTTCGCGTCGGTGACGGTCGGTGCAACGTTGTCGACGCTGGCGTTCGTGCTGTCGGCCGTGGTTCTGGAGTTGCCGGCGTTGTCGGTCGCGGAGACGGCGACGTTGCGATTCGTCGCGTCGATCGCGCCGGAGACGACGGTGTAGGTCGCGGTCCAGGTGCCGGAGCTGTTCGAGGCGGCGACGCCGGAGCCTCCGCCGAACTGGGAGAAGTCGACGGTGACGGAGGTGATGGTGTCGGAGTTGTTGTCGCCGCCTGCGGTGTTGTTCCAGGTGGCGGTGACGGTGTCGCCGATGATGAACGTGCCGCCGGTGCCGGAGGCACCGCTGATGCTGATGTTCCCGTCGGTGACGGTGGGAGCGATGTTGTCGACGGTCGCGTTCGTGCTGTCGGGCGTGGTGGTGGTACCGGATGCATTCGTGGCGCTCACGCTGACGTTGCGGTTGGTCGCGTCGATCGCGCCCGCGGTGATGGTGTATGTGGCGGTCCACGTGCCTGCGCTGTTGCTCGCCGAAACGGCGGCCCCTCCGCCGAACTGGGAGAAGTCGACGGTCACGCCGGTGATGCCGCCGTTGTTGTCGCCGCCGGCGGTGTTGTTCCATGTGGCGGTGACGGTGTCGCCGATGATGTAGGCGCCGCCGATGCCGCTCCCGCCGCTGATGCTGATGTTCGGGTCGGTGACGATCGGCAGCGAGCTCGAAGTGATGGTGCTGCTGTTCGCGGCGGTGAGACCGCCGGAGGTCGCGCGGAGGGCGATCGAGTCGGTTGCGCCGCCATTCGTGTACTGGAGGGTGAGATTGGAGAAGGTCGCGCTCCCCGAGCTCGGAGTGAGGGTGACGGTGGACCCGCTGCCGTCGGCGTCGCCGGTTCCCGTCATGCTGTTGACCGTTCCGTCGACGACTCCGTCGTTCGGATCGGTGACCGAGAGGACGATGTCGGTCGAGTAGCCGGTGTCGACGGTGTTGTTCGCGTCGACTGCGCGCACCACCGGGACCGTGGAGAACGCGGTCGAGATTCCCGACTGGATCGAGGTCGGCGCCGGCTGGGTGGTGAATATCAGCTTCGTCGCGACGACGTCGGACGTGACGCTGTTGGAGGTGGCACTCGTCAACCCGCTCGCCGCCGCGGTCAGAGTGAAGCTCTCCAGGTCGGCGGTGGCGGTGTACGCGACGTTGGTGAATGTCGCGACGCCGGAGGTCGCGGCGAGCGTGGTGGTTCCGCTGAGCGACCCGGCGCTGGCCTCGGTGAGGCTGATGTTGTTCGAAAAGCCGAGATCGACGTTCCCGAACGCGTCGCTGGCTGCGACGACGGGCTGGGTGGTGAGAGCCGATCCGGAAACGGAGCCCGCCGGCTGGGTGGTGAACGAGAGAGTCGAGGCGATGACGCTGAGCGGAGTTCCGGTGGAGTTGGTCACCGCGGAGGTCGTTCCCATCAGCGTCTTCGTTCCGTCGACGGTGACGTCGGTGTCTCCGTCGACGCTCAGGATGACGGTGTGTCCGTCGGTGATGCCCGTGTTCGTGTTGAAGTAGCCGTTGACCGTGTACGTCTCACTCGCTCCGTTCGCCACGGAGATGGAGAGACCGGAGAACGAGATGGTCTGGGATGCGGCGTTGTAGGTTCCGGTGACGTTCGACGTGTCGGGTCCGTTCAGTCGCCAGGTGATGTCGCCCCGCTCCGTATTGGAGGAAGTTCCGGAGACGTGGAGGACGATCTGGGAGACGTTCATCGGAAGGCCGTCCGAGGTCCCCTGGTCGAAGAGCGTGAAATCGAAGAGGGACACCGCTTCGCCGACGGTGTCGTTCGTCGTGTCGAGGGCAACCGGCTCGATGACGACACCCGACGGGATGAGCGTCCCGTCGGCATCCTGAGGCGCTTCCTTGAAGGCGAGCATGGACGCGATGGTGTCGCTCGCCGTGGCGAGCGTGGCATCGGCCGCATAGCTTCCGATGGAGCCGACTAGCCGCGTCTCGAGGAGGAGGTTGCTGTTCGCGGTCCGGGGCGTCGAGGTCTGGATGGTGTAGCCGGCTCCGGCGGTGGCTGCCGGCCGGCTCAGATCCCACCAGTAGATGCTGCCGACGAGAACCTCTCTCGCCTGCGTGGTGGTCGCCGTTCCGGATGAGGGGGTCGCGGTGTGCGCGGACGACGATGCCGAGACATCCTGAGGATTAAGTACGCCGCCCAGCGCGATCGCGCAGGCGCTCGTTTCATGGTTCGTCTGCGGGTCGACAGTGATCGACTGGCCCGCGGAGAGAGCATTCGCATTCGAGGCGACGAAGACCCAATGCGTGTCGCCGTACGCGCCGCCCTGGGTGAGCCTGAGCGAGTACGTGTTCCCCGCACTGTCGCTCACGAGCGGCACGGTGTTGTACGCGACCTTCGAGATCGCGACCACGATCGTCTTTCCCGCGGGTATCGATGCCGGGACGGTAATCGAAAAACTGACGCCGGTCGCGCGGTTCGACCCGATCGGTGTGACCGTGATGACGGCGGCGGCCGTCAGCGGGAAGAGGAACGAGATGGTGGCGAGAAGAAGGAGAATCGATCTCAGACGGGCGGAACTCTCGTGCACGGCTAACCCCCAAAGGCAATCGCCGCCATGCTCCGCTGACCCGCCCTCGAAGTCCTGCATCTTCGGTCTGATCCCTGCGGAGCTGGGGCACTGTACGCGAGAGTGGGAATCGGCCGAGGGTCGGAGATTTCGGTAGGGAGGGACGGAGCACAACTGGCGAAGGGAGCATAGCAGCTCCGGGAGGTGTTCCCAATCTATCGAAAGATCAATTCAAAACGGCAAGTGGCGTCGATCCGATTTTCGGGGTTGCCCCTCACCCTGACCCTCTCCCCGAAGTCGAACCTCGGCTGAAGACGTGACCCCGGACGGGGAGAGGGAGGGGCAGCGCGGGTGGGAGTGAGTGGTGGCCGGTGGGGACGAAAGAGCGGCCTATGAGCCTGCTCTCCTCAGGGATTCCGTCGAGTGGCCTGGCGCTATCGATCGAATTCGATGCGCGAGCCGACTCCGCGAGCGGATGCTTTTGCGTACGCGTGTGCGGCCGCGGCGAGGTCTTCGATCCCGAGCCCGAGCGATTTGAAGATCGTGATCTCGCGGTCGTCGCGGCGCCCCTTCGCCGGGTCGCGGAGCACTTCGCCGATCTCGGCGACGATATGGTCGGGCGTGATCGCCCCTTCGCGGAGCGCCATCAGGTAGTCGCCCGACTCGTTCACGCACGACTCGCGCCGGTCGACGTAGAGGCGTGCCGCAGCGATGGTCGGCCCATCCGCTTCGCGAGCGTGCTTCACGCTCGATCCGACCAGGTTGACGTGCGCGCCGTCGCGAATCCACTCCCGCCGCAGAACCGGCTCGGCGGAGCTGGTCACCGTGACCACGATCTCGGCCGCGCGAACGGCATCTTCGATCGAGGCCGCCGGTTCGATCGGAAATTCGTACTTCGGCTGCAGTTCGGTCGCGAGAGCGGTCGCTCTCTCCCGCGTCCGGCCGGCGATCACGACCCGCGCGAGGTCGCGCTCGCAGGCGAGCGCCGCGACATGCGAGCGGGCCTGCGCTCCGGTTCCGATGATCGCGAGCGTTCGTGCGCCGGTTCGGGCCAGGATCCGTGTCGCCACCGCGGTCACCGCTGCGGTCCGGATGGCGGTGATGGCCGCCGCATTCACGATCGCGAGCAGCTCACCGGTCCGCCCGCTGTGGAGGAGCACCGCGCCGAGGTGCGTGTCGAGACCGCGGGATGGGTTGTCGGGGAAGACGCAGATCTCCTTCAGGCTCCAGAGCGGTTCTTCGCCGCCGCGCCATGCCGGCATGAGCCCGAGGAGCCCCACGGCGTCGCTGGTTCGGGAGACCGTCCGGAGGGGCTGAAAAGCGCGACCGGTGGCCAGCTCGCGCAGCGCACGCTCCATCACCTCGATGCACTCCCGCATCGGGAGGAGATCCTCGACGTCGCGGCGGGTGAGAACCACGGTCTTCTGCACGGCTTCCCTCCTTTGGTGAACGCCTATTTCCATTGTACGACCCTGCGATCTGTCCCCTTGACCCCGCCGGGCGGAACCGGCGTATGCTGGGGATCTCCCGCCTCGAAAGGAGGTTCGTCATGTTCGAATCCGCAGAGCTCGGCCAGAAAGTGGCCCGGGACGATTTCGAGCAGCAGCTCACGGAGATACGGCCGCGGCTTCTGGATGCCCAGCGGCGGCTCCGCGAGACCGGACGAAGCGTGATCATCGTCGTCTCCGGTGTGGAGGGGGCGGGGAAGAGCGAAGTCGTCAACCGCCTTCACGAATGGCTCGACGCTCGCGGCATCCAGACCACGGCGTTCTGGCAGGATTCGGAAGAAGAGCGCGAGCGTCCTCGCTACTGGCGCTTCTGGCGGCGGCTTCCTCCGCGGGGCAGCATCGGGATCATGTTCGGATCGTGGTACACCGCGCCGATCATCGACCGGGTGATGGGCGACATGCCTCAGGACACGTTCGACGAAGAGATGTACCGGATCGCGTTCTTCGAGCACGAGCTGTCCGAGGACGGCACGCTGATCCTGAAGTTCTGGTTCCACATCACGAAGAAGGAACAGAAGAAACGGCTCGAGGCGCGGGAGAAGAAGGACGGGAAGAAGTGGGGCCTGAATCCCGAGGTGAAGAAGTTCTCGCGTTCGTACGAGAAGTTTCTCGAGGTCTCCGAAAGAGCGATCCGGATGACCGACACTGCAGACGCGCCGTGGCACGTGATCGAAGCGTCGAACGCGCGTTATCGTGACCTGACGGTCGCGCAGACGGTACTCCAGAAGCTCGAGGAGCTCTGTGCCCCTCGAGCGGTGGCACCTCCTGCCGCACCCGCCGAGCCGGCCGTGGCGTACGCGGCTCCGCTGTCGACGATTCTCGATTCCGTCGACATGACCGCCTCGATCTCTCCGGAGGAGTACGACGGAACGATCGAAGAACAGCAGGCGAAGCTCTCGCGACACGCGTGGAAAGCGTGGAACGGGAAGCGCTCGACGGTACTCCTCTTCGAAGGATGGGATGCAGGAGGAAAAGGGGGAGCGATCCGGCGGGCGATCGCCGCGATCGACGCGCGGCTCTATCAGGTGATCTCGGTCGCCGCGCCGACGGACGAAGAACGCGCACGGCATTACCTCTGGCGCTTCTGGCGCCACCTTCCGCGCGCGGGGCACGTCACGATCTACGACCGCTCGTGGTACGGACGGGTGCTCGTCGAGCGTGTCGAAGGCTTTGCGAAGCCGGAAGAGTGGTCGCGCGCATATCGCGAGATCAACGACTTCGAGCAGCAGCTGGTCGAGAGCGGCATCATCCTGGCGAAATTCTGGATGAACATCACGAAGGAAGAACAGCTGCGGCGGTTCCAGGAGCGCGAAGTCGTCCCGTGGAAGCAGCACAAGATCACGGAGGAAGACTGGCGGAACCGGGAGAAGTGGGACGCGTACGAGGTCGCAGTGAACGAGATGATCGAACGGACCAGCACCGCCGCCGCGCCGTGGACGATCGTCCCCGCGAACGACAAGCACTACGCGCGGGTGAAGGTGCTGGAGACGGTGAACAAGGCGATGAAGCGGGGACTGAAGGGGTGAGGGGAGGACGGGAGTCTCCTTAGCAGTGAGCGCGCGGCGCTCCCGTCATGAGGCCGGTCGAATGGATCCGCCGGTGATCAGCGAGCGACGAAGATGGTTCGGTCGCACTCGTCCTCACTGTCATGGCGGGCTGGACGGGAGGTGACTTCATGGCGTCAGCCGCGGGATGTGTGCGTCGACCGGGAACGTCCGGACGTCTGCGCCCGCGCATCGGGTTCGTCACTGCGCTGGTCGTCCTTTCGTTGTATGTCGCGGATTCCTCGGGTGCCGGTGTGCAGCGACCGGCTGGCGAGTCTCGCTCTTCACGTTCACGCGTCGTTGTGTTCGCACCGCCTGAATTTCCGACCATCGATGCTCTGGTGATCGATCGCGCCGCCGTAAGAGCCGCGTTGAGCGAAGTGCCGCACGTCGTTGCGGCGTCGATCGAGGATCTCACGGAGATGCTGAGCGGCTCCGATCGCGGAGTCCTCGTTCTTCCGCATGGGAGTGCATTTCCACTCGACGCGTGGGGCTCGATCCGGTCGTTCCTCGATCGCGGCGGCAGTCTCGTGGTCCTCGGCGGGGCCCCGTTCCATCAGCCGGTGCGGTTCGAAGACGGCAGATGGAAGGTGCTCGACCGGCAGCCGACGTACGCGCACGAGCTCCTGATCGGACCGGCGGAGGCGGTGGCCATCAGCGAAGGAGTGCAGACCGCTCTTCCTCAGCCCGACTGGACACTTCCGCTGACGGGTGGCACGACCGTGTGGGAGCCGACGGTGCGTCTCGCGACCCGTCCCGATCAACCGCAGGAGCACGGATCGGAAGGATACCGGGATGCGCTGCTGAGGCCTCTCGTGCAACTGGTCGACGCGGACGGAGTCCCGCGCGCATGTCCGCTGTTCGAGATCGATCATCTGCTGGGGGATCGCGCCGGTGCGCGGTGGATCTTCGCACCGACCGATGCGCCGCTCACGCCGTCTCTGATCCGCGCGGTCGTCGAACGCGCGATGGAAGGGGCGAGCGAAGTTCGCGCACAACCGGTGTATGCGAGCGTGATGGCGGGAGAAGCGGCGAGGATCGAGGTGGCCGTGATGCGCGCGGCGCCGCGCCGCGACGAGCGCGCCGTCCGCCGAGCGGAGCTGCGTCTCCGGAACGATACGGGTCGGGTGCTCGCACGTCAGACGCTCGAGCTGGAGGGAGATCGCCATGCCCTGCGGGCGACGGCGACGTTCGCGACCACGCGTCTGAAGCCGGGCCTCCATCACGTCGACGTCTCGATCCCGGATGCGAATTGGAATCCTTCCGCGACAACGACCGGCTTCTGGGTCCGCGACGACGCGTTGCTGCGAACGGGGCCACGTCTGACGGTCTCGAAGGATTGGCTCCGTCGTGACGGGAAGGTCTTCCCGGTGATCGGGACGACGTACATGGCCTCCGACGTCCACCGGAAGTTCCTGTTCGAGCCGAATCCGAACGTCTGGGATCGCGACTTCGCACAAATGCAGAAGCTCGGGATCAACTTCGTCCGGACCGGACTCTGGACCGGATGGTCGCGGGTGATGTCCGATTCAGGGGTGGTCGACGAAGCAATCCTTCGTGCGCTCGACGCGTACGTCCAGACGGCGGCCAGGCACGGCATCGTGGTGAACTTCACGTTCTTCGCGTTTCTCCCGCCCGCATACGGGGGATCGAATCCGTATTTCGATCCGCGATCGCTGGAGGGACAGCGGAGATTCCTTACCGCGGTCGGGCAACGGTATCGCGGGGTGGGCTGGATTCACTACGACCTGATCAACGAACCGTCGTACGCCCCGCCGGAAGGACTCTGGAGCAACCGGCCGATCAGAGATGAGTGGGAGAGGAAGGCGTGGCGCGAGTGGATCGTCACGCAGCACGGCGACGACGGAGTGCGCCTGCGGACGCTCTGGAAGGATACGGGTGAGGATCTCTTCGATCTGCCGCGGCGCGAAGAGCTCGACTACGCGATGATCCGCGAGAGGCGACGCCCGCGGAAGGTGATGGACTTCGTCCGCTTCTCCAATGACGTGGTGGCCGAATGGGCTCGCGGGTCGCGCGAAGTCCTTCGTGCGGCCGGTGGCGAGGTTCTCGTCACGCTCGGTCAGGACGAGGGAGGAACCTGGCTCCGTCCGTCGCAGCAGCTTCACGCGGGCGCGGTCGACTACACGGCAGTTCACCCGTGGTGGCAGAACGACGACGTCCTCTCGACAGGGCTCTTCGCGAAAGTCCCGGAAAAGCCGATGCTCTTCCAGGAGACGGGGCTGATGCGTCTCGAGGATGCCGACGGCAATCCGTGGCGCTCTCCGGAGTTCGCGGCGCGCGCTCTGGAGCGCAAGTTCGCGTACGCGTTCGCGGCGCGTGGAGCGGGTGCCGTCGAGTGGGCGTGGAACATCAACCCCTACATGCCGATCGACAACGAATCGGTGATCGGCTTTTTCCGGCCGGACGGAACGGCGAAGCCGGAGCTCCGGGTCGTCCCGGAGCTGGCGAGGTTCTTCGCCGCCGCGGCGTCGTGGCTCGACGACTTCGAACCGGACGAGGTGGTGATCGTGATCCCGCAGACACGCCTCTTCCTGAATCGGCCCGCCGCGACGGAGGGAGCCCGCCGGATGATCCGCGTTCTCGCTGAACGCTTCGGCGTCGTCCCGTCTGCGATCTCGGATCAGATCGTGACTGCGGATCGTCTGCTGGATGCGAAGCTGGTGATCGTCCCTTCTCCGGAGGTGCTCCCTGAATCAGCAGCGAAGGCTCTCGTCGCGGCGGCCGGGAAGGGGACGAAGATTCTGGTGACCGGCGCGGTGGTCAGCGATCCGTACGGCGGGATCTCTCCTCCACTCGAAGCGCTCGGCGTCGCGGACCAGGGGCGGCCGGTCGCATTTCACGAGAGGACGCGATGGGGACGTGGGACGCTCGCAACGTTCGGCCACAATCTCCGGGAGAGTCTCCGCCGGAGCAGTGCGCCGCCGCTCGAGAGATTGGACGGCGCAGTTTGGCACGAGCCGCTGCCGCTGGAGCACGCGCGAGAGGACGAGCCGCTGGTCGCGCTCCTCGGGGCATCACTCCAGGCCGCCGGTGTCGAGACGCAGCCGGATGATGGCGGTGTCGCACTGCGCGTCCTCCGCTCGTCGCGCGCTTTCCTCGTGGTGCTGGTGAACGAGACTGCGGAGGACGCGGTGCGCCGCGTTTCGGTCGAAGGGCGGCAACGCGACATCGGAGTTCCGGCCGGACGTTCGCGGCTGCTGCTCCTGGAGAAGGGGAGTGGGCGAGTGATTGCGATCACCGGCGGCGATGGATCGGCTCCGGAGCTCGACGGATCCTCCGGGAGGTGAGCCGGGCCGGGTGCATCGCGCACAGTGGGTCGCGCACTGTGGGTCGCGAACTGTGGGTCGCGCACTGTGGGTCGCGAACTGTGGGTCGCGCCTCCGGGCGCGAGGCTCCCCGGCATCGTGCCGGGGAGCGATGGCGTCAACGACACGCGAATCGTTCCTCTCGCGCGGGGTTGCGTTCGAGTCTCTCTACTCGAGAGGATCGTCGTAGCTTGCGCTGGGCAGGGCGGCGCGGGACGCCGCCCTGCATCGGGCGGGACGCCCAACCCACACAGTGGGTCGCGCATCTTGCGCGAGGCTCCCCGGCATCGTGCCGGGGAGCGATGGTGTCAACCAGACGGGGATCGTTCCTCTCGGGAGGGGTTGCGTTCGAGTCTCGTTACTCGGAGGGATCGTCGTAGCTTGCGCTGGGCAGGTCGGCGCGGGACCCCGCCCTGCATCGGGCGGGACGCCCAACCCACATACCCCGCCCTGCATCGGGCGGAGCGTCCAACCCTGCACAGTGGGTCGCGCCTCCGGGCGCGAGGCTCCCCGGCATCGTGCCGGGGAGCGATGGCGTCAACGACACGCGAATCGTTCCTCTCGCGCGGCGGTGCGTTCGAGTCTTTCTACTCGGGAGGATCGTCGTAGCTTGCGCTGGGCAGGGCGGCGCGGGACGCCGCCCTGAATCGGGCGAGGACGCCCAACCCACATACCCCGCCCTGCATCGGGCGGAGCGTCCAACCCTGCACAGTGGGTCGCGCATCCTGCGCGAGGCTCCCCGGCATCGTGCCGGGGAGCGATGGTGTCAACCAGACGCGGATCGTTCCTCTCGCGCGGGGCTGCGTTCGAGTCTCGTTACTCGGAGGGATCGTCGTAGCTTGCGCTGGGCAGGGCGGCGCGGGACGCCGCCCTGCATCGGGCGAGGACGCCCAACCCACATAGTGGGTCGCGCATCCTGCGCGAGGCTCCCCGGCATCGTGCCGGGGAGCGATGGTGTCAACGAAACGCGAATCGTTCCTCTCGGGAGGCGATGCGTTCGTGTCTCTCTACTCGGGGGGTCCTAGGAGTCTGCGCGGTAGAAACCCGGTTCGCGGCAAATCGGCATGATAAAAGGTGAATGGTTAGTAGTAACGATAATATGTTAAGATTAGGTCATGCCGACCACGTATAGGCCATACCGACCGGAGCAGTCGCTGCTGCTTCCGCCCTCGCCATACGAGTGGCTCCCTGAGGGTCACTTGGCGCACTTCGTTTCCGACATGATCGATCAGCTTGATCTGAGTGCATTCTACGAGCGGTACAAGGGCGACGGCAGGCGGAAGCAGCCCTACGAGCCGAGGATGATGCTCAAGTTGATCACCTATTCGTACCTGACGGGAACGTTCTCCTCGCGCAAGATTGCCCGGCGGATCGATGAAGATATCGCCGTCCGGTATCTTGCAGCCGGGAACTTTCCATCGCATCGGACCATCTGCGACTTTCGGCTTGAAAACGTGGACGCATTCAGCTCATTGCTGGTCCAGATCATTCGGACCGCTCAGGAGGCAGGGTTAGTTACGCTCGGGAGGATCGCAATCGACGGGTCGAAGGTGCGAGCGAATGCCAGCAAGCACAAGGCGATGAGCTACGATCGGATGAAGAAGGAAGAAGCGAAGCTCGAGAAGGAGATCGCGGAGATTTTGGCCACAGCGGCGGAAGAGGATGCCCGGGAGGATGCCGAGTACGGGGTTGATCGACGCGGGGATGAGTTGCCCGAAGAGCTCCAGCGCCGGGAAACACGCATCCGAAAGATCAGAGATGCACGAGAGCGACTCGAACAGCGACAGCGGGAACTGGACACGAAGGCTGGTCGCTCCGAAGGCGACGATGATCCGGCCAGGAAGAAGGGTAAGCCATTCAAACGGAAGTTCGGCGTACCTGAGGACAAAGCGCAAGAGAACTTCACCGATTCCGAGAGCCGAATCATGAAGTCCCAGGAAGGATTTCAGCAGTGCTACAACGCGCAGATCGCAGTCGATGCCGATAACCAACTCATCGTCGGATTCGAGATCACACAATCTGCGGCGGACAGCGGATCACTCGTGCCTTTGGTCGAGGTGGTCGAACAGAATTGCGAAACAAGCCCCGACCAGGTTGTTGCCGACACCGGTTACAAGTCGGAAAGCTCGTTCATCGAGTTGGAGGAGAAGAAGATCGATGCGTATGTTTCTCTCGGACGAGAAGGCAAAGAAACCGCAGCTGAGACGACGCTCCCCGCTACTCTGCGGATGAAGCAGAAGTTGGACTCACCTGCAGGCAAGGCGGTCTATCGCCGGCGAAAGGCGATCGTTGAGCCGGTGTTTGGCTGGGTCAAAAACGTTCTCGGCTTTCGACGATTCAGTCTCCGCGGGACGCGCAAAGTTGCCGGCGAATGGGCTCTGGTGTGCCTGGTGATCAATCTGAAGCGAATGAGCGCTCTGGTTGCGGTCGAATAGCCCTGGCAGAGCAGTATCCAACCCCGAAAAGTCCCGCCGAGCAAGTGTTTCGCGCTGCCACCTCCCCGAGAACGGCTCCATCAACCCCAAGGCGCTTCGATGGCCCGGTTCTGCCGCTCGCGAGCGGACGTCACCCGAGATCATCAGGAAGCGCCGAACTTACGTCCTATCGCGCAGACTCCTAGCTTGCGCTGGGCAGGGCGGCGCTGGACGCCGCCCTGCATCGGGCGGGACGCCCAACCCACATACCCCGCCCTGCATCGGGCGAAGACGCCCAACCCACAGTGGCCACCCTGCACAGTGGGTCGCGCATCCTGCGCGAGGCTCCCCGGCATCGTGCCGGGGAGCGATGGCGTCAACGACACGCGAATCGTTCCTCTCGCGCTGTGGTGCGTTCGAGTCTTTCTACTCGGAAGGATCGTCGTAACTTGCGCGGGGCAGGGCGGCGCGGGACCCCGCCCTGCATCGGGCGAGGACGCCCAACCCACAAACGCCATCCCGCATTCGCTTGAACAAGAGGGGGCGCTCCGTCAGAACGGCAGACCGCACTCCTCCGCGATGCGCGGCCACGCAGTCGCCGCGATTCGGAACGACACCTGAAGGACGTTCGGGTGGGACCGCCACGTCTCGTCGAGGTTCCCCCAGAGTCGCGGGGAAAGAAGTACGATCGGAGCATTCCTCTTCCTGCGCCCACCGCCGAGCAGGAGTGCGAGAACCGGTCCCGGATCGTCAACGATCTGCACATCCGGTTTTCGCCCGAGGATCGCCGCGGAATCGCGCGCGATATCGGCGGCCATGGTCTCTTCGCTCTCGAGGAGGACGAGCGGCTTTTTCGGATCGATGATTCGCCCGTGGAGCTCCGGGGAAACTTCAATCGGAACGGGGGCGAGGCGAACCGGCTGCGAATGAAGAATCGACTTCACCTTCTGGAAATGAAACGAGGAGGTGAGGACCGTTTCGACGTGGTGAGGAAGCGGCCGGCGGCGTCTCTCCATCTCTCTGAGGAGCAGAGGAACGACGGGGATCTGGAGGCGCTCGCTGATCTCCGCGGCATGCGACTCCGCCTGGAGGCGAGTGCACTCGACGAACGCGACCCGGGGCTCCTGCAGCTGCTCGATCTCCTCGAGGGAGGTGAGATAGCGAAGAGTCCCGAGCAGCGAAAGATCCGATTCCTCGCGAACCATCTCGGAGATCCGGTGACGGATCCGGGAGAGAGTCCGACGATGCCGGGAGATGTGGTCGATCTCGCCGCCGCCGCGGACGAAGTAGCCCGAGCGGTCGCGGCTCTCGACCAGTCCAGCCTCCACCAGTGCGCCATACGCCGACTGCACGGCGCTCTGGTTCAGTCCCCATTCCTGCCGGATGGCGCGAATCGAGGGGAGCCTCCCCCCTGGGCGCCACTTTCCCGTGGCGATCATGTAGGTGCAGTGCTGCACCAGGCGTGTGGCTCGGGTGTCATTTCGGGTGGGGTCCATTCCGTCACGCTTCCGTCATTGCGTAGTGTACCTTAAATGGGTACAGTATGCACCCAGAGTCGATACAGAACTGATGCCGGCGAAAGCGCCGCACTCGAATGGAGCTGCCCATGTGCATCGATCGCAGAACCGCAATCCTGATCGTCTTCGTCGCGCTGATCACCTTTCCTCTCTTCTCGAGCGCCGCCGAAACGGAAGTCTCTCTCACTGCGGCAGACCGGGCGTTCGCTGCACACGACATAGGACGGGCCGCGGTGCTGTACCGGAGCGTGGCGGCATCGGAAGCGGGAGACGACCGGGCGAAGGCGCAGCTCCGGCTCGCGTTGCTGGAATGGCGTTACTACGGGAACGACGATCATGCGCAGGCACTGCTGCACGGTGTGATTCGCGAAGGAAAGAAGAGCTCGGATGCGTGGGCGATGATCTCCCGGCTGGAGGACGCGAGAGGCCGCTTCGCGACGGCGCGCGATGCCGCACTCCGCGCGCTGCTGCACGCCGACCTCGAAAGCCGGGCCAGGAGCGCGCGTCTCCTCTGGGCTGCCGCAGCAATGCACGAGATCGAGAAGATACCTCTCCCCCCGGACGCGGGACCGGAGATCGGGGAAGAGTTGGAGCCGGTGCTGAAGGCGCTGGTGGACGACCAGCCGGGAGAGCTCGAATCATCCAGGCTTCTTCTTCGGGCGGCGCTGCTCAATCACGACGGCCCAGCGGCTCTCGAAGCGTGGCGGTCGTATTACAGAGTTCCTCCCGGAGGGGAACCGTACAATCTGATGCGCCCTTCGTACGGCACGCTGGTGAAGATCCTCCCGGGATGGGACGGTTCGAATCCGGAGGTCAACGCGAAGCTGGTCGGTGCGCTCGGTGCGAGCCGCTTCTTCCACGATGCTTCGCTGGTCGCTTCTCGCTACGAGATCCCGGAGAGCGCTCGCGAGGATCTCGCGCCGCTCCTCGCTTACGCCGATCTGATCGAAGCGATCGAGCCGCTCACGAACGAGTACTACCGAAAGCTCGCGATCGGGAGAGGAGACGGCCCGGCCTGGCTCCACTCCCTGATGGGCGAGTTGGTTGCGCGATGGGACTCGCTCCAGCTTCCGGGGAAGGCACCGGTCGTTCCCCCTGGTGCAGACGTCGCGTCGTTCAAGAAGCTGCTCGAGACCACGGGACCCATCGTCAACCAGGCGCTCGGCGCGCGATACGGCGCGTACCTCAACGTCGGAATCACCGCCGGATACCTCGATCTCCACCTGGGACACGAGGTCTCGGATACGGACCAGAGCGTGGAGCAGTACGGCCATGAGGTGAAGGTGCGGCTTATTGTTCTGGACGACATGGTCTCGAATGGATTCGAGTCGTGGGCCTGGGACTTCAGGTCTCAGCACGGAGGCTGGGCGAAACCGAATGCGATCTACCAGGTGCGGGCGGCGTATGCGAACGGGCCGGTGAACTCATGGAACCGGCTCACCGATCCGGATCAGCGCCGGAAGTGGGATGAGGAGATTGCGCGCGATTCCTCCGCCGACGACGCGATCGCACGGAAGGATCCGCACGCATTTCTTCCCGGACTGCGAGGCCGGCTCGAACGTGCATCGCTCGAGAGTGTCCGCTCAGATCTGCAGTCGCAGGGGCTGAAAAATGCCGATCTCCGCACCGCATTTCTGCGCAAAGTCGAAGACGCCACTCGCGGATCATCGATCTTCGCGCACGAAGGACGGCACGTGATCGACAAAGAGCTCGGAATCAAATCGAACGAGGAGCTGGAGTATCGCGCGAAGCTCTCGGAGATCGCGTTCGCCGAGCTTCCCCGCCTCGCACTTTCCGGCGGGATCCTGCATCCGAACCTCGGCGACCAGACCCCGCACGGTCAGGCGAACCTTCGGGTGATCCGCGATCTGGTTTCGTGGATGGATCACCACCGGAGCGAGATCGCCGGACTCGATTCGGGACGGCCACTTCTGCCGCAGCTCGATCTCCTCACGCCGGACCAGCTGCGCGCGGCCGCTCGCGCCGCGGATCCGCTCGCCCGCGCAGGGAAGGAAGAGACCGCGGGACGCTGACGCTCTCCTGAACATCTTTCGGCCCGGAGGAAGAAGCTCCTGTCGTTCCTCTCGCGCTGTGGTGCGTTCGCGTCTCGTTACTCGAGAGGATCGTCGTAGCTTGCGCTGGGCAGGGCGGCGCGGGACGCCGCCCTGCATCGGGCGGGACGCCCAACCCACATAGTGGGTCGCGCATCCTGCGCGAGGCTCCCCGGCATCGTGCCGGGGAGCGATGGTGTCAACGAAACGCGAATCGTTCCTCTCGGGAGGTTGTGCGTTCGAGTCTCTTTACTCGGGAGGATCGTCGTAACTTGCGCTGGGCAGGGCGGCGCGGGACCCCGCCCTGCATCGGGCGAGGACGCCCAACCCACATAGTGGGTCGCGCATCCTGCGCGAGGCTCCCCGGCATCGTGCCGGGGAGCGATGGTGTCAACGAAACGCGAATCGTTCCTCTCGGGAGGCGGTGCGTTCGTGTCTCTCTACTCGGGGGGTCCTAGCTTGCGCTGGGCAGGGCGGCGCTGGACGCCGCCCTGCATCGGGCGGGACGCCCAACCCACATACCCCGCCCTGCATCGGGCGGGACGCCCAACCCACATACCCCGCCCTGCATCGGGCGGGACGCCCAACCCACATACCCCGCCCTGCATCGGGCGGGACGCCCAACCCACATAGTGGGTCGCGCATCCTGCGCGAGGCTCCCCGGCATCGTGCCGGGGAGCGATGGTGTCAACGAAACGCGAATCGTTCCTCTCGGGAGGTTGTGCATTCGCGTCTCTCTACTCGGAAGGATCGTCGTAGCTTGCGCTGGGCAGGGCGGCGCTGGACGCCGCCCTGCATCGGGCGAGGACGCCCAACCCACATAGTGGGTCGCGCATCCTGCGCGAGGCTCCCCGGCATCGTGCCGGGGAGCGATGGTGTCAACGAAACGCGAATCGTTCCTCTCGGGAGGTTGTGCGTTCGAGTCTCTTTACTCGGGAGGATCGTCGTAACTTGCGCTGGGCAGGGCGGCGCGGGACCCCGCCCTGCATCGGGCGAGGACGCCCAACCCACATACCCCGCCCTGCATCGGGCGGGACGCCCAACCCACATACCCCGCCCTGCATCGGGCGGAGCGCTCAACCCACAGGCGCGGTCGAAGGCTTCAGCAGCGTACGTAGCGTCGAGGCGAATTCCTTCCGGTCGTATTCGTCGGGATAGCGGAGCCGCTGGAGGAGCTGATAGAGCTGGTCGACGGTGCCCGACATCGATCCGCGGGAGGAGCGATCGAGTTGACTGACCAGAGAGATGAGGGCAAGGGTGGCCTGTTCGGCCGATTGCCGGTCGGCGATCTCGTAACGATCGGCATCTCCGGCGATCAGGCCGACCATCTTCCGGACGTCGGCGTCCGTCCAGTTCTTCGCCTGCACGGCCGGAAGAACGCGATCGAGGCGGCCCTCCACCGCACCGGCGAGCTCCGCGATGCGTGCTCGATCCTTCATCCGGCCGACGGCGTCGGAGAGTTGCGCCATCTCTTCCGTCAGCGGCGCGGACTCCTGCGGGGCCGCGGTTTCGACGATGTGACGAAGCACCAGCCATCGGGCCTGGCTCCGGAGAGGCATTCCGGGGCGGTAGCGGTATCCGCGCTCCTGTCTCCACTCTCCCTCCCTCAGGGGATGGTGACAACTCGCGCAGCTCATGTGCGTGAACTCGGGCCACTGCGGTCCGTTGGCATGCCGGACGAGGTTGGCCGCTTCTTCGCGTTGCGCAACCACTTGTCCGACGGCCCACGCAGGCACACCGTCCCGCGCGGGGTCAGGTTTCCAGTGATTCGGCATGAGAGGACTGCCCGAGAAGTTGTCGAGCTCGAAGTTCAGGATCGGATGCCCGGAGGCGATCATGTCGTGGTTGACTTCCCTGGAGTCGTTGCCCATGTGGCAGCCGAGACAGGTTCGAGCGCGGGTCGGGAGGTCCTTGAGATCGGTCATTCCCTTCGCCACGGAATCGGCGTGCGACCACCCGTCGCTGGTGTGTCCGGCCAGCCATCCTCCGGCCGGCCCGTGACATCCTTCACACGAGACGCCGTCGGCGATCTCCAGCGCTCCGGTCGTGGCCTGCAGGTTCTGCGGAACGTTCATCGAATGGCAGGCGATGCAGACCGACGATTTCTCGGGCGGTTGTTCGAGGCCGAGGTTCTTCGCGATCCGTCTGGAGAGTGGCTGAAGAAGAACTTCCCACGCATGTACGTGCGTCGGTGAAGGAGCGTGGAGCCAGGTGTCGTACTCGTTCATCAGCACTTTCGCACCCTCGACCGGTGCAGGACTGCCGTGGCATCCGGACGCGGCGCAGGAGACCGGCCCGACGTACATCCCTTCCTTCAGGACCGGAGTCTCGGCTGCGGGTGTCATCTGTGCGAGAGCGGCCGGCACGGATCCGGATCCGAGGAGAAGGATCAGGGCGAACCAACCCGGGATCGAGATCGATTGAGCCCGCCTGCCCGGAGCTCGGTGTGGGTTGCGGCTGATGTTCATCGCTCTTTTCTCCGTTGCGAGTCGTGCTTCTCGGGAGCCGTCGGGCGGTCACTCACCCGGTAGATCTTTCCGTCTCGCAGATAGAGTCTCTGCATCTCCTGGAGATTCATCGGACGCGCTCCGATCCGGTTGAAGACCGCGACCTGATTGCCGCTCTCGTCCACCGCACGGTCGCGATCGAGGCCTCTCGAGAGAGCCACTGCGGGGCCTTCGGTCTTCCGGCTCGCGATCAGAACGGGCGCCGGACGAGGACTGAATCCCTCGTATCCTGGTGTACGGTCCGGCGAGGTCAGCTGCACGACGTGGAATCCGTTCGTCCCGTCTGCGACGTAGGCGAAAAGACTCGCGTTGGTCGATCCGATCTTGATGTCGCGCGTGTCGCGCAGCACGCCGCCGGTGAAGGTCTGGTCGACGAACGGTCTCTCCGGGTTCTCGACGTCGACGATGACCATTCCGTTGCGGCCTCCTGCGACGTAGGCGTAAGTGCGGGCCACGTACACGCCGTGAGCGTCTTCGATCGGGAGTCGTGCGACGATCGCCGGCTTTTCCGGAAACGTGATGTCGACCACTTTCAGTCCGTCCTGATCCGTCACGAACGCGTAGCGGAACTGGACGTCGACACCGGTGCCCTTCACGATGTCCGGGACGTTCGCGACGATGCGCGGCGAGAGCGGCTCGTCGAGGTCGAGCACCGTCAATCCGTGATCGCCGACGACGTACGCGTAGTTGCCGGCGATGGTGATCGCGGTCGTTCCATCGAGAGCACCGTCCGGGTTGAAGGTGAGCGCCCGCTTCAGGAAGTTGTTCTCCGGGTCGCCGTCGGTCAGCGTCTCGACGTTGACCAGCACCACTCCTTCCACCCGATCTCCGATCAGTGCATAGCGGTAGATAGGGTGGATCTTCTGCTCTCCACTCAGTGGCGGCGTCTTGCGTGACGGCGCCATCGGCATGGTGGTCGGAAGTGCGACGCACGTCGCGTCCTTCGTCCGGACGTAAGTGCGTTGTCCCAGCGGCGAGACCGGTGCGCTGACGATCCGTTCGGAGAAGTCCTTGTTGTCGACGTTGGCGACGTCGTACACCACCAATCCGTCGCTTCCCTGTGCGGTGTAGAGATACTCGCCGCGAAGCTGGATGCTTCGCACCTGATGGCCATGGTGATGGTGTGCGACCTCCAGCTCACCCTTTCTCTTCTGATGCGCGGCGTAGTCGTCGGGATAGACGATCGACTGGAGGCTCGATCCGATCACCGCCTGCGGCTCTTCCCACTCCGTCACTCCGACCGCCTCGAGCCCTGCATTCTCTTCGGCGACCCACGCGTAACGGCCGATGAGATTGACCCAGTCCGTTCCCTGCAGGAGGAGCTGGGCCATCCAGGCGTTGTTGTCGTTCTCCTCCGAGAGATGGCAGTCGCTGCACTGCTTCGATTCGGTGGTGCGCACGGTGTGAGGGACGTGAGGATTGAACGCCTGTCCGCTGAACCCGGGAGCGGAAATGGTCGGCTGCTGGATGTAGATGTGATCGCGGCTCGCGTTGGTCGAGCTGAGAACGAGCGCGCTGGACGAGCGGACCGGAGCGATGCGGTGTCCCTTGTTCGTTCCGTTGATCCCGAGCATGAAGACATCGGTGCGGATGGTCTCCGGATTGTACGAAGCGTAGTTGCGGGTGGTGTTTCCCTCGTAGCGGATCATCCGGGAGCGGACGTTCGCTTCCTGCGGCAGATGACAGCCGGAGCAGCTTGTCATCCATGACGAGTGGCAGCTGTCGCAGGTCATCGCCGATTCGGGGTGGGCGAGATCGTGACCGGCCGCCGTGCCCCAGCTGGTTCCGTCGCGTTGCATCGTCTTCGCCCTCGCCGCGCGCTCGTCGTAGTCGGGAGAAGCCGGATCGATGCTGTCCTTGACCTGAATGACGCGCCACTCCAGACCGGGTGTGAGCATCGACCGCTGGTAGAGGCTTCCTCCACGCCACGCGAACCGCCGCTGGCCGAACGGCGTCGTGCCGAGAGAGAGATCCGTTCCTCCCTCCGGTGCGGCGGGGCCGGACGTCCGCAACGTCGAGGTGCGCTCGATCGTGCCATGGCAGTCCTGACACTCGATCTCGATCGATGCGGCGTAGTCGGTGTGGATCATCCCGTTGCCGTGAGAATCGACGTCGAAATGGCAATCGACGCAGTGCATTCCCTTCTCGAGGTGGATGTCTTCGAGATGGACCGCCTTCTGGAACTTCTGCGGATCGTCGAACGGGACGACCTTTCCTTCCTTGTCGAGCAGCCGTCCCTTCCGGTCACGGCGGTACACCGCCTGGAAGATCCATCCGTGTCCGTGGTAATCGGCGAATTGCGTGTGCTTCGCCTTTGCGTTGAGGTCACGGACGTTCTCCAGGAACTTCCCGTTGCTCCACAGGCCCCGCACCGCAGCACCTTCCGGATCCCGGTCGAGACTGGCTCGCTTCTCCTCCTCGGTCGGATACCGCTGCTCCTTCGGAAAGAGGAGATCGGCGTCGGATTCGTAGTCCCACATGGTGTATCCGAGGTATGTGTTGAGGAAAGAGTTCGGCTGGTGCATGTGGCAGGACATGCACTGGCTGGTGGGGATCGATCGGGTGAGCCGGTGGACGATCGGGTGCCCCTTCTCGTCGTGAGGAATGGTGGGGTCTTTCGTTGCGGACAGCCCCGTGTTGCCATACGCCGCCCACGGTCCGGAGTGGAGCGGGTCACGGTCGTTCGCATAAACGACATGGCATCCGCTGCAGCCGCTCGAACGGTAGTCGCCGGGATGGTCGTTGGTCCCGAGGAAAAAGAGATGCGGATCGTTCAGGCGCGTCTTGTGGAGATTGATCAGTGCGGGGCTGATCCGGAGTCCGGTCCCGCGGCCACGTGAGCTGAGGCGGATGTCGGGTCGTCCGGGCTCGGCCTCGAGGTTCGGATTCCCGATCTCCGGAGGAGTAGTCGGTTGCAAGCGGCCGCCGCGCTCGAACGCGCGGAAGTACTCGCCCGGCTGGGTGAGCTCCCATCGCGGAAGCGGGTAGAGCGCAGGGACGCTTCCCATCGCGGGATCAGGCTGTTGCGGATTCGCTTTCGGAATGATCGCGCCAGGTTGCCCATCGCGCGTGTAGTTCTCGCCGAGCACACCGTACTTCAGATCGAGGATGCCGTTCGCATACGCGGCCGCGGCCCAGAACGTGGCACTGGTGGCCATGGTGCTGCGAGGGACGCGCACCACTTCGCTCGGGTGACACGCTCCGCAGGTCTCCGGCGCGACGCGAAGATCGCCCGGATTGATGAAGCGGATGAACTCGGGCGTTTCCTCGTTGAGCCAGGTGTAAGAGCGCTCCGGATTGGCGGAGGATCGGTGACCGTTGCGGCTCCAGTGCTCGGGGTGAACGGGTTGGACGTGTGCGCGAAGCTCGACCTCTTTCGCGTCGTTGCCGGGAACGAAGATCGCGGACGCATCGCCTCCGTGGCAGTCCGTGCATCCGAGCCTCACTGCAGGGGAAGAATGCATCGGCTCGATCCCGTGATGGCAGCTGATGCAACCGCGGCTCTTGTGAGCGGCATCTGCGGCCGACTGTCGGAGAAGGGCGTTCTCGGGGGTGGGATCGCCGGCGAGCGGAGCTTCCGCGATCACCAGCACCGCTCCCGCGATCAACGTGAGGCTGGCCACAAGTCGTATCGAACGTCGCATCGGTCTGCTCATCGTCTTCGGTGGTCTTCCGTGATCTTCGATTCGTCGGCGCTCAGAATTTCACCGTGAGGTCGGTGAAAAGCTGGTAGAGCGTGTCTTTCCTGTCGTAGATCTGTTCGAATCCCTTTCCCGGAACGAATGCCGCGGTCCCGATCAGCAGCATCACGTTGTTGTTCAGGAACGGCCGGTAACGCGCTCCGATCGAGAGGTCCCACCCGATCTCTCTGTCGATCGCGTCCTGGAAGAGGACGCCCTGCAGCACGTCAGTCTGATCGAACCGGAGATAGTTGGTGGTGAGGAGGAGCACGAGCTTCGTGGTGAGATCGACGTCGACACCCGCTGTCGCGAGATGGAGGCCCGGATTGACGAAGTTCGGCTGACCTTCAGTCTTGCTGCTGTTGAGATCGGGGAGGAAACTTCCGCGGTGGAGGAGCGCGACGCCGGTACCGGGGAGAGGGAGTCCGAGACGGTTCCAGAAGCTGAATCCCCCGCCCGCGAAGTTCGGGTTCGCGAAGATCGCCGCGAATCCGTTCGCATGCCGGTCGAAGCCGTCGTGATCCCCGCTCGCGTAAAAGTATCCGATTCGCGGCCGGTACCAGTCGCGATCCACCGACAGCTCGACGGCCGCCATTTCCGCGGAAATGTCGACGCTCTCGCGTCCGGCGGCGGCGCCATCGGGACCGACTCCGCCGCCGATCGGGTCTGCCCCGGCGATCGGATTGTGGCTGTCCTTCCCGAAGACGTAGTAGAGCGCGTGATCGACATTGATCCGTCCGAGCCTTCCGAATCCGGCGAATCCGAGATACGTCGCGGTGATCTGGTGGGGAGAAAAATCGCCGATCGGATCGGGACGGACGAGGAAGCCGTTGCTGTCGTACGCGATGCGTCCCCGATCCCTCAGGTAATGAGCGCTCGCCTCGACCGTGTAACCGGGAACCAGGAAGTCCTCCCGGTAGAGATTCGCGATGAGGAGCTGTTGCTTGCGCAGCTTGTCGATGACATTCAGACCGCTGTTGGTGTCCTTCTCCAGGCGGTCGAACCAGGCGAGGTTGTACTGATACCGGTTCGATCGGGCGTTGCCGAAGAGGCGGACGCCGAGATTCGAGTCATCGAAGACGAATCCGCGAAAATCGCTGACGAACGGTTGAACGCCGGCGCGGATCGAGACGAAATCGAAGTTCGGCGAAAGATCCGCGATCTTCTTCTCGAAGAAGGCTTCCTGCACTCCGAGGTAGCCGGAATCTCGTGACGTGCCGCGGCGGACGTCCGGGTTCACCACGGCGTTCTCGCGGACGGAAACGTGATTGAAGTTGCCGACGAGCGTGAGGCGAGCGCGCCAGTCGGCGGGACGGAATGCAGTCTGACCGCGGAACAGATCGGCAGAGAGGAGAACGTTCTCTGCGAACGACGCCTGGTCGCCCTCCCCGAAGAAGTCGATGCTTCCCGGGTTGCGCGCGCTGACCGTCGATCCGGTGGGCACCTTGCGCCCTTCCACCAGCGTGTCGGAGATACCGGTGAGGTCGAGGAAGATCTCCTGCCCGATGATCGGCTTGTCCCCTTTGAGGATGTTCTGGTTGTACGGATCGAGTTTCGACCGCGGATGAACCAGAAGGTCGTAGTCGGTGGGAGGAGTGATCCGCCAGCGGTCAGGGAACGCCTGGTAGTCTTCAGGTCGAAGCGCCGGCCGGACCGTGGTCTCCTTCGGTTGCGCCGCGTCCAGCGGTTTTCTCGCGAGCCGTGCCGTCACGGTCATCTTCAACAGCGAGGTCGCGGTGGCGAGTGTGTGGTACCGGTCGACGAGCGCCGCTTCGACCGTGTGTGTCCCGACCGGAATCGGTTCCGGCCATTCGACGCGCCAGCGTCCGTCGCGAACGACAGTCGAGATCGTTCGGGCCCGGATCGTGACCTGAACGAGCGCGTCGGGTGGCGAGGCCGTTCCTGATATGACGACCGGGAGCGAGGACGTCGAAATGAGCGTCCCGCCGTCGATGGTGATGGTCGGAGGCTCTGCTGCAGACGACCGGCAGAACGGCGCCAGGAGAAGGAACAGCGCAGCGATCGCGAACAGAGATGATCCGCGACCGGAGAAGCGACGGTCACGGTGCATCGAATGTCTCCTTCGTCTGTTCGGTCACGTCCTCCGGATGCCGGGGAAACTTGAGGAATGGAATGCGGACGCCGCGGATCTCGTGCTGATCCGACCAGATCGACATCGCCGGATGGAATCCGACCGCGCCGTGATAGGAAACGTAGTCGTCCTGCTCCACGCCGTCGCCGCTCACGCCGAGCCCTCCCACCAGATGGCCGTCGCGGTAGAGCGGGATGCTCCCGGGGAAGAAGACCACTCCGTTCTGATTCGCATTCGCGAGCTGCGTCCCCTGGGAGCAGACGTTGCCGAGATCGTGCTGAAAGAGTCCGAAGAACGGACCGGGAGTCGTGCCGTCGATACCGGCGGGGAAGAGCGGTTGAGCTCCGAAGCTGATGGTCCGGTTCGAGACCGCGGTTCCGGAGGGAAGGCCGGGGAGATCGGCAGAGACGTCGGCGCTGCTGAAGTAGATCACGTTGCGCGATTTCGCCACCGCGACGTCGATCGAGAAGACTGTCGCATCCGGCATCCGGTAGAGCGCGAGGATCGATCCGTCGAGATCGGAGACCGCGAACACCATCCGTGCATAGCTGCCGAGCGGCAGGCGGATCGCGGCGCGGGTTCGCTCCGCCGCATCGAATGCCTGGTGGATGATCCGGTCGACTTCGTCGCGGGAGAGTGCGGAACCGGCCGCGGGACCGACCAGATAGCGGTTCGCGACGCATCCTCCCGTCTGCGGTCCGACGATGAACGTCGCGTCGACGGCGGAACCGGCCTCAGTGCCGGTCGGCCGGATGCCCTGTTCGACGAACGGAACGCGGACCCCCCCTATGAAGACGCGTCCCGGCGAAGGCAGCGGGAACGAAGGCGCGGGGAAGAGATGACTGCTGCTGAGAGCGACGCTCGAGAAGGCGGCGAATTCGGCCTGTGACGATGGGACGCCGGCCACACCAATTCCCCCGACGAGATGACCCGGGCCCTCGGCGTGGACATTCGCGGTGCCGTTCTCCAGCGATCCTCCGGTCACGCGCACGTCACTCACTCTGTAGATCGGGATGCCACCCGCGTTCACCGGGAGTCCTTTCGGGTTGCCCGGCCCTTCGAGTCCGAGCCAGCTCGGATGCTTTCCGCCGTCATGAGAATCGTACGGCTGCACCTTTCCGGTCACCGGACCGGTGCCGCAACCGCGCGCGTCGAATGCGTTGCACGGGAGAGCGTTGAGCGAAGTCGCCCGAGGGACGCATTTTCCGGGGTTGAACGTCACGTTGAGATCGCATCCGCGGTTGGTGTTCTCGATCCCGTAGAGCGGCGCGGTGGGGGCATCCCGGACTCCCGGTGGAAAGTGCACTCCGCTGATGAATCGCACCGTCCTCGAGGAGAGCGGGGCCATGTCGTGACTGAAGAATGCGGCGGTGCGCGCGAGGCCGACCGCCAGATCGTCGTTGGCCGGATCCGCTTCCGGCTTGCGCGCCAGCGCGAGCACCCGCCCGGCGCGGTCGACGACGGCGATGGTCATGTGCGGATCGGATAGAGCCGCCGCGGCATTGCGGGCGAGGGTCTCCACCTCGTCGGTCTGAAGAGGTGCGAATTCTCCGCTGGCTTCGAGACAGGGAGAGCCGTCGGCCGAACCGCCGCAATCAGGCGAGGTGGTGAAACGGACCGATGATGGAGTCCTGACCCCGCGTCCCCGTTCTCCGGCGGCTGCCGGAATGCCGACGCCGAGGAGCGCCAAGACGACGATCGGGATGAGGACCCTGGGGACTCGAGATCGACGGATTCCTGCATTCGTCATTTTCGAGGACACACCTTTCCCCTCTACGCCCGTCCGGCGGCAAAGCCGAGACGTTGTCAGACTTCGTACTTCAGAGATGCAACATTGTCGGAGATGGTAATGATATCACCTGCGGCAAGAACCCGCCGCGTCACGCGCTCTCCGTTGACGAAAGTGCCGTTCGTGGAGCCCTGGTCCACGACGACGACCTCGCCGTCCTCCACGCCGATCCACAAATGACGGCGGGAGACGCGTCCGTCATCGATCACCAGCGTCGCGGCCGCCTTGTCTCGGCCGATGTAGAACCCGTCGCTGGTCACCGGAATGCGTTTTCCTTCGAGCTTTCCGGCGGTTCCGATCAGCGATCCGTGCCACTGGATCATGACCGTGCTGCCGTCCTTCGCAGGCGGCTCGGGTTGAGGAAGAGGAACCGCGATCGTCGGTTCGGGCACGGAAGGCGTCGCATCCTTCGGCACCGCCGGCTCAGCCGAGGGTGGCGCCGGAGAGGATGTGGCCGGCGAGGGTGCGGCCGGAGAGGGCGCGGCTGGCGAGGATGCGGCCGGAGAGGGCGTCGAAGGTGAGGAAAGTGGGGGAGATGGCGCCGCCGGGGAGGGAGTCCGTTTCTGAATCGGCCCCGTCGCCGCACCGACTCCCGCCAGCGCTTCGCCGGCTGCACGCCGGTCGCGGCGTGCGGCAAAGAAGACCGCCACTCCGACGACCGCAAGGAACACGAGGATGATGATTCCGCCGATGGCGAGCATCGGCCAGACGAATGCCAGGATCAAGTCCCACCCCTTCTTCTGCTTGTCGTTCGATCCCTTGTTCGGGATGACTGGTTTGGAGAGTTTCGTCGAGACCAGGCTGGCACGTGCCGTCCATCCGGGGCCGAGCTTCCTGGTCGCTTCATGGTAGTAGTGGCAGCGCGTGCACGTGCCGAGACCTGCGTTCGCGAATGTTGCGCTGGCGCGATGGCATCCTTTGCAGCTGTTGATCGACGGAAGAGAGAGATCGGATGCCTTCCTGCTCGATCCGATTCCGTGATGGCAGTCCACACACGAGAGTTTCAGGGTCTCCGCCATATGGACGGAGTGGTTGAAGCGGCGCATTCCCGGGAACCACACCGCTCTTTCTTTCACCGGAACGACGTTGCGTCCGTCTTTCTCCATCACGTGGCAGTGGGCGCAACGGGTCTGCATCACGCGTTGGGCGTTTCGAACGACGATACTCGACGTGTCGAGGGTGCGTCGTTCCCTCCGGGCGAAGATTCCTTCGATCTCGGACGGCGATCTGGTGAGCAGATCTTCGTTCCCGGCGTACGTGTTCGCGATCACTCCGGCGACGGTCTCGAGCGAGAGACCATGGGGGACGGGCGGAAAGCGATTGTCGAACGTGAGCGGATGACATTTCGAGCATGCGGTCTCGTACCGGACCGGCTGGGCCGCTCCGGTCTGCGGATCGAAAGTGTGGCAGGAGACACAGTGAAGCTCGACCTTCTCCCGTCTCGGGTCGCTCGCAGTGGGCGGAGTGAGATTGCACTTTCCCTGAAGGTGGCACTGGTGGTTGAACTTCAGTGGAATCGCATCCGCGGTACGAGCCGTCGCGGTGTTGACCGCCTCGTTCTTTCCGCTCGCCAGCCGGATCGTGAATTCGGGATGGTCGGTCTCGAACGCGGTGATGGTTCGTTTCGCGGTGATGGAGCTCCCCTCGAGATTCCGATGACATCGAACGCACTGCTGTGCCTGGACCATCGCGAGATTCGGGACGTCGCGATGCTCTGCGTGACAGTCGATGCACGGGCCGACCTTCGCTTCTCTCGCCTGGTGGAACGACTGCTCGTGGCACTCGCCGCACTTGTGGTTGCTCGCTCCTCCGAAGGGAACGTGACACGCGTTGCACTCGTGTTCGCCGATGACGCGCTCGCCATCGGGTCGGGTCGCCGTCGCGTGCGCGACGGAGATCGGCCCGGGCTGGTAGGCGAGGCCCTTCGCACCGATGATCGCCGCCGCAACGAGAATCGCCGTGAGGGCCATCAGGGAGAAGACCATTCCACCTTTCGACAGAAAGCCCTGGCGCAGTGCGTAGGCGCGGGAGAAGTCAATCCGAGGCGCTCCGACCCGCGCTCCGGTGAGGAAGACGGGACGCTCGTCCGCCGCGCCGGTCTGAAGCGGAGCTTCGTTCTCTTCCCGCGTTTTCTCGACGCGGAGGAAGAGGGGACGATCCGCCGCCGCAACCTGGACGTCCATCACCAGGTCGCCGATCTCGATCCGATCGCCTGCCGCGAGGAGCCGGCTCTCGATGGGACGCCCGTTCACGTACGTCCCGGTGATGCTCCCCCGGTCGAAGATCTCGTATCCGGCATCCTTCCTCAGTTCGACGACCGCGTGCTCGAGCGCCACCGCGGCGTTTTCGGATCGAAGGTCCGCACCCGTGCCTCGCCCGATCGTCAATCGGGGCGACTTCACCTCGACCAGAGTGACTCTGGGCCGGTCGATCTTCTGAAGCAGAAAGGACACGCCGATTCCTCAGAACTGGATTTTGCCGTAATAGAACACGCCCCACAGATGCGCGATGATCAGGAGGATCATGGCGATGGAAAGAGGGAGGTGCATGTAGAGCCAGAAATCGAGCAGGTTACGGTACTTCTGCTGTGCAACCAGGCGCAGTTGCAGTTCCTTCTGCTGCCGTGAGAGCACCAGAAGCTGTCGCAGCTCCGCCTGTTCGTCTTCCGGAACCATCCCCAGGAATGACGACCAGTCGTCCGGACGAGTGGTGGGATTCCGTCGGTTCGAAGAACGGAGCAGGAGACGCCATCCCGCGAGAGGAGGAGGGATTGCTTCCTGCACCAGCCGTTTGTAAATGCGCTGGAACGGGGCCGACTTGCCCGATGCGGCCCGCGACATCGATCGCGTCAGCTGGTTCATCTCTTCCGACATCGCGTCCGCAGGAAGATTCGAGTCGACCTCGGTGAGCAGACGCGGCACCGTCTTGTAGAGAATCGCGCCGAGGATTCCGCTGGCGATCACCAGAGTGACCACGATCAGGAGCGCGATCGCCATCCGATCGCGGAACTGGAATCCGGTGTGCGCGATCACCACCGCAAACGTGAAGAGGCCGAGATAGATGTGCGACTGCAGCCACTCCTCGAGCGTGCCGAAGCGGCTTCGGTAGGAGCGCTTCCGGATGCCGAACCAGAGAAGGAGGCCCATCAGCGCGAGCGCCACGATTCCGTAGATCAGACCCATCGTCGATCCGCCATGGGTGAACGGCTCGCGCTGCTCGTACCAGACGTATGAGCCGAGCAGTGCGGCGAGAAGAAGCGCCGAGATCAGCTGCCAGCGGCCTGCATGTCTCCGGACCGGCACCTCAGCGATCTCCTCTGGTGATCACGATCTCCTCCAGCGTGCTGCGATACTCCTGCGGCGTGAGACGCAGCGCGGCACCGGTGGGACAGCTCCGCACGCATGCCGGTCCGCTGCCGAGGTCGCGACAGAGATCGCACTTCACGGCGAGAGTCCGCTCGATGCCGTGCTCGCCGCCGTTGCCGTCGGCCGATCTTCCCGCAGCGCGGGCGAAGAGTGACTTGACCCAGCCGAATGGATCCCACTTCGGTTTGGGGTGAATCATGAAGATGTTGCCGTAGGGACAATTCGACTCGCAGTTTCCGCATCCGATGCAGTTGCTCCGGATGTAGACCTCTCCTCGCGGGTCGCGCGCGATCGCATCCGGCGGGCAGTCGAGCATGCAGAGAGGGTTCTCGCACTGCCAGCAGGAGTTCGGTGCGAGGACGTTGTACAGACGAATGCCGGTGAGCGAGAGCCGCGATTGACCGTCATCGTGAACGCCCTCGCACGCGCGGACGCAGTTGCTGCAGCGGATGCAGAGATGCTCGTCGATGATCAGGGTGTCCGTCCCCATCACCACTTCTTCGCGAATCAGATCGCTCAGAACGTTCCCCGCTCCCGGTGTCGCATCGGCGACGAGAGCGCCGATCCGTCGCTCCTCGAGCTTCTTCATCGGGTCGGCGCGGAACTGAGGATTGGCCGCGAGGAACGACTGGAAATCGTCGCGGCTGAGGCGAATCAGGTCGGAGGGAAAGATCGTGGTGACGGTCGCAGTCCGCGGCTGGTTCGAAAGGAGTGCCGTTTCTCCGAAGAAGTTGCCTGCGACGAGATAGGAGAGAACGAGCTCCCGATCACCCGACTTGCGGGCGATCTTCACCATTCCATTCCGGATGAGGTAGAACGCGTCTCCTTCGGCGCCCTCGTAGAACACCGCGTGACCCTTCGGGAGCGAGAGGAGCTCGGCACGTCCGACCAGTTCTCCCAGCCGTGCGGTGGAGACATTCGGGAAGAGGTAGCCCTGAATCGCCCGGATCAGGAATGCGCGATCGACCAGATCGCGCACTGCGGGCGAAGTGCGGATCAGCTTCAGCATGGCTTTTCGCGGAATGGCGAAGATCTTCGCCGGGCCGACCACATTCACCGTCGCACTCCGGCGACGTCCCGAGATGAGACTCATCTCGCCGAAGAAGTTCCCCGCGGTCAGCTCGGCGACCCGGCTCTCCACGCCTTCCTCGCTCCGGACCAGGACCTCGACCCGGCCGCTCGCGATCACCAGGAACTCGTTCGTGTAATCGTTCTGCCGGATGACGGTCTGCCCGTTCGTGAACTCCCGCAACTCCGTCGCGAGCAGCATCTCGCGGATCTGCTCGACCTCGGCGGCCGCGAATAGCGGAATCTTTTCTCTGAGCTGTCCGATCCTCTGGTGGACGGTTCCTTCCAGAAAGGGAACTCTCTCCCGCAGCACCGCTTCGTCGGCGGGTTCGACCTCGTGCCCGAGGATGTGCTCGACGACTTCCCATCCCTGATTCATCCCGAGTTTGATCAGATCGCGTCCGCTTGCCGCGCCGATCAGATAGAGGCCCGGAACGCTCGTCTCGTAGTGCTCCGAGAGGAGAGGGATGGCGTCGCGATCTTTCCCGCTGTACTCGATGCCACACGACTCGAAAAACTTCCGTGGTGCGACCGCTCCGAGCTTGAGAAAGAGAGCCTGTGCGGGAACACGGACGATCTCTCCGCGAACGTCGAGATCGGTGAATCCCGGCTCGATGTTGTGCAGAGTCGCGCTGAAGTAGATCGTCATCCGTCCGCTCGCTTCGCGACTCAGTGCCTCGCGGGTGAGGCTCTCCTTCGCCCGGACGATCTCGGACGAGCGGACGACCAGGCTGACGCGGTTCTCGTCGGCGAGCGCGAGTGCGATCTCGAGCGCGGAATCGCCTGCACCGACCACGACGAGATCCTGATCGCTGTAATCGGACGGGTCGGCCAGTCGATAGAAAACGTGGGGGAGATCTTCGCCCGGGACGTTCGGCTTCCGCAGAGATCCCTGCGTGCCGACGCCGAGGATCACGTTCGGGGCCGCCCAGCTTCCGCCGTCCTTCGTGCGGACCGTGAATCCGGACGAGCCGCGCTCGATCGACTGAACTTCCTTTCCGAACTCGATGTGGAGCGTGCGATCGCGACAGTGGACACTCCATGCGTCGAGGATCGACTCGCGCGAGCCCGCCTCGAACGGGAGATCGCCGCGCCCGGGGATGACCATCGGCTCGGCCATCACGTACTTGCGCGCCTGATAGCACTGGATGGTGTCGGCGATGTGTGGAGCTCGCTCGAGGACCACGTAGCGAAGAGCGTTGCTCGCGGCGTGAGACGCAGCGCTCAATCCTGCGGGTCCGGAGCCGACGATGATGAGATCGAGCTCCGTCATGGGCGAGGCTCGCTCTCGGGTCGATGGACTTCGGGAATCATGTAGACCATGTAGACCGCGCCCATCCGGATGCGGTCCTTGTCGCGCAGCGACGCCGTCCTGATCTTCCGGCCGTTGACGAACGTCCCGTTGCTCGACCCGAGGTCCTCGAGGAGATGCCCATCGGCGGTGGCCGTGATGCGGGCATGCGAAGAGGAGACGCTCGGGTCATCGAGCTGGATCGTATTCCTGGAGCTCCGTCCGATCGTGCAGCTCTCGTCGAAGAGAGGGAACGACGTGCTCGCGGTATTGTCGAGCGTGAAACAGGCGAGAAATGGCGCCCGTGAGCTCGGTTCGGCGGGCCCGGCCGATCCCGCAGGTGCCGGCATCTCCTCGGTGGGGGGACGTGGAACGCCCGCCCGATCAGGAGCGGGGGAATCCGAAGGTCGTGCGGCGGGAAGCTTCATCTTCGAGCCCTGCCGGGAGATCAGCCATCCTCTGCGGACCATCGATGCAACGATTGCGGCCGCCTCGTCGCTCGCGAGACCGCTCTCCCGGATCACCTCCTCGATCGGACGCGTCCCGTCGAGCTCCCGCAGAACCCGGACTTCTCCGGCCGTGAATCGTTCGTCCGTTTCGATGTCGCGGGCGAGAAGGAAGACGGAGCCGGCCGGGTAGTGGACGCTCTGATCGATGCGTTCCTCCACCGTGGCGATCAACTGGGCGGGATCGAGATCGACGGAGCCGGCGGGATCGCCGATCGAATCTGCGAACGAGAACGTTCCGGTCCACTGAAGCATCGCGCGAATCGCGATCTCCGCGGCAGCCGAGGCCGCGTTCTCTCCGCGGCAGGACGCAGCGACGATGCGGCCGCGACGGAACACGATCTCGAATCCGCCGCCGGAGGCAATGGAGAGCGTCCCCGACATCGCGCGGGCGACCAGAAAACGCACCACCTCTACCGCTGGAAATGAATCCAGAAGTCCGAACAAGGATGGGACCATTTAGAGAACTATTGTAAGACAGGATCGAGCGACGGACGTGATCTCGCGCACGATTACCATTCGAATCCGGTGAATTCGGCAGGAAAAATGGAAAAGCCCGAGAGCTCGCTTCGGACGGGGCGGGAGCGGGTTCGCGGAGCGCGAGATGGTCGCTCGCGGAGTTTCTCGACTACTTCGGCACCGCGGTGGGGGAGTCGCTCCACCCCAACGCATGTCCCTCGTGGCAGCCCTGCGCGCGCGGCGGAGGCCCGGGCGGATCGCTGTCGCCGAGCTCTTTCCGCAGCTCGGCCATTCTCGCGATCAGCGACGTCCTGACACTCGCGTATTTCGGATCGGACGCCAGGTTCTTCGTCTCGTCGGGATCATTCTTCAGATCGTAAAGCTCCCACTCTTCCGGCTGTTCGAAGAAGTGAATCAGCTTCCATCGTCCGGTTCGCACGCCGCGGTTCTTCCGCACGCAGTGTCCGGCCGGATATTCGTAGTACTCGTAGAGGAAGGCGTCGCGCCACGGCACGTCGGCTCCCTCGAGGATCGGCACCATGCTCCGGCCCTGCAGCCGCGGCGGGACGGGAACACCCGCGAACTGGAGGACGGTCGGCATCACGTCGACGTTGAGGATCATGTGCGACCGGTCGACCACTCCTTCCGGAACGCGCCGCGGATAGCGAACCGCGAACGGGATGCGGATCGACGGCTCGTACATCAGCCGCTTGTCGAACAGGCCGTGCTCGCCGAGGAAGAATCCGTTGTCTGAGGTGTAGATGACGATCGTGTCGGTGGTGAGCTTCTGCTCGTCGAGAAAGTCCAGAACGCGGCCGACATTCTCGTCGACGCTCAGGAGCACGCGATAGTAGTCCTTCACCATGATCTGCAGGTTTCTCCGTTTCCGCTCTTCGGGAGGAAGGGAGAGAGGAACGCGATCGCGGTAATCGGGCATGTTCTCCAGTTCCATCTCCGCGGCACGGACCGCTTCGGGTCTTCCAACCAGGCGGTCTTCGAAGGTGCGGGGAACGGGGATCTCGATGTCGTCGAACGTGTGGGCGAAACGCTTCGCGGGACCCCAGGTGCGATGCGGGGATTTGAACTGGTAGAGGAGGCAGAACGGACGATCCCGCGGTCGCTTGCGGAGGAACTCGAGCGCCTGATCGCCGACCACGTCGTCAGCATGACCGCGCATACGGAGCGGGACTCCCTTCGCCAGCATCTCCGGATCGTGGTACTCCCCCTGCCACGGGAAGATGACCCAGTCGTCGAATCCGGTCGGTTGCGACTTGAGGTGCCACTTCCCGACCAGTCCGGTGTGGTAGCCGGCTTCATGGAGAAGCTGTGGCCAGGTCGGCTGGTCCTTCGGAAGACCGGGACCGTTGTAGAACTGTGGTCCATCGCCGTTGGTGATGACCCCGTGGGAGTGCGAGTAGAGGCCGGTGAGGAACGAAGCGCGGCTCGGCGCGCAGAGAGAATTGGTGACGAACGCTTCCTCGAACCTGACCCCGCCGTTCGCGATCCGGTCCATGTTCGGCGTTTTCAGGATGGTATTGCCGTACGCGCTCATCGCGTCCTTCCGCTGATCGTCGGTCATGATGAAGATGACGTTCGGCGTCGGGACGTCCTCTGCTCGGAGACCTCGCATGAACGGGAGCGAGGCCATGGTGAGGCCCAGTACCCGGAGCGCGTCGCGACGGGAGAGCGGCGTATCGATCATGGGAAGCCATGATGATAGCGCATCTTCGCCGGGGCGACTGCCGAGGTCGTTGGAGAGCCGGATCAGGGCCGCTTGTAGATCACTCCGCCTTTCATCACGAACGGGACGGTCTCGATCGCGGTGATGTCCTTCGTCGGGTCGCCGGGGACGGCGATGAGATCGGCGAGAAGGCCTTTCTCCACGCGGCCGAAGCGGTCCTGCTGCCCGAGGACTTTTGCGTCGACCGCGGTGGCGGCCATGAGCGCCTGGACCGGAGTCATGCCGCCTTTCACCATCCACTCGACTTCGCGGTAGTTCTCGCCGTGCGTGAAAACGCCGACGTCGCTGCCGCATCCGATGGTCACGCCGTCCTTCATCGCCAGCTGAAACGCGTGCAGCGCCTGCTGCATCCCGGGCGTGAGCGGTTTCGTGCCGCGCTTGTACCCCTCGAAGTATTCGCCGTACGCTTCTTCAGCAGTGAGAGTGGGGAAGAACGCGACGCCCTTCTCCGCCATCAGTTTGAATACGTCGTCCGTCCCGCCGTAGCCGTGCTCGATCGTGTCGACGCCGGCCATCACCGCGCGTCGCATCCCTTCGGCTGTGGTCGCGTGTGCGGAGACTTCGCGTCCCGCGCTGTGTGCTTCATCGACGAGCGTCTTCAACTCGTCGAGCGAGAAGGTCGGCGCAGCCGTCCCGCCGGGGCCGCGGCGGTAGTCGGCGTACACCTTCACCCAGTCGGCGCCGTGTCCGACCTGCTCGCGCACGGCTTTGAGAATCTCCGCCGTGCCGCTCACTTCTTCCGCCCCTTTCGGCGGAACGAACTCCGGAGCGAAGCCACGTGGTCCGGGGCCATAGCTTCCCGTCGCCACGATGGCGCGCGTCGCAACGAAAAGCCGCGGTCCGGGGATGCGTCCCTCTTCAATGGCCTGCTTCACCGAGAGATCCGCGTAACCCGCCCCCTCGGTTCCGAGATCGCGGAGCGTAGTGAATCCCGCCATCAGCGTGTCCCGCGAGTGGTTCACCGCGAGGATGGTCCGGTACGCGAGCGCTTCCTTCAGCACTTGATCGTTCCAGAGCGTCTCGTTGTAGGGGTGGAGGAAGATGTGGGAGTGCGCGTCGATCAGTCCCGGGAGAAGCGTCATGCCCGGGAGGTCGATCACCTGCGCCCCTGCGGGTGCCTTCACCTCGGCGGCCGGTCCGACTGCAGCGATGCGGTCCCCGGTGACCAGGACGACCCAGCCGTCGTGCGGCGTGGTGCTGACGGCGTCGAAGACGCGCTCCGGGCGGAGGAGGACGTTCGTGGGCGCGGCATCGGCTGCGGATGCAGCCTGCGGAACGAGCAGCGACGCGGCGAGGAGAATGGTGAAGAGGGCGAGATGAGAACGCATTGAAGGACCTCCGGGTGCGGAGTATCTCGCGAGAGTGGGTCCGGGCTCAACCCGAGCCCGGGCAAGCGGGTTGGACGTCCTGTTCGATGACTGAAGGTCCCGTCCGATGCTCGAGTGGGTTGGACATCCCGTCCGGTGCCCAGTGGGTTGGGCGTCCTCGCCCGATGCAGGGCGGCGTCCCGCGCCGCCCTGCCTGGTGCGAGATACAAGGATCGTCCCGAGAGTCGAGAGACGAACGGACCGCGGCGCGAGAGGCGGGATCTGCGTTTGATTGCTGCCATCGCTCCCCGGCAGGATGCCGGGGACTGGAGTTTGGCGGAACTCGGAGTCGTTGGGCGGAAGTCCAGGAATTCTGGACTTTTTTTTCGTCCCGTGGTATCTAGTTATATCACTAGACCAGAAGGAGGTCACCATGGGATTTCCAACCAAAGTGCAGCTGATCGCTCGTGCAAAGAGCAGGCAGTGGTACGTGAACCTTCCCGCGGCCGTGGCCCAAGCTTGTGAATTCATTCGCGGTGAGATCGTCGAATGGGTCATCGAGGACAAGCGAACGCTGATCCTCAAGCGGGCAAAGGATCCGACCGGAACCGTCGAAGCGAAGCGGGTCAAAAAAAAACGCTGATCGAAATCTTCTTCGCTCATTCAACGCGATCTTCGACGAATTGAATGGATCCTGTGATGCTCGGGTGCTTCAGCGGGTTCGTGGGTTGGCCATCGGCCTGCTCAACTGCACCGGGCGACACACGGTAAGCGGAATGATTGAAGCAGGCCGCGATCCGCAGCAGGACTGGTCGGCAGACTATCGCGTTTTCTCGGAGGGTCGGTTCGATGTGAGCGAGATGTTCAGAGTCATCGAACGACACCTGCTCGCGTACTTGCCGCTCGACGCACCGCTGGTGCTGCCGCTGGATGACACGAAGTTGCGCAAGACGGGCATGAAGATCCCAGGCGTGAGTTATCAGCGCGATCCGATGTCGCCGCCTTTCCACACGAACTTGATCCGCGCCCAACGGTTCATTCAGGCTGCGATCAGTGTTCCTTTAACTGGCCAGTCTGCCGGTCCGGCGCGCAGCTTCCCGATCCGGTTCAATCACCAGCCTCCGGCGGTTCGCCCGGGGGCCGGAGCAACCGAGCAGGAACGTGCCGAGTATCGTCGCCAGCAGAAAGAGCAGAATCTTTCCATCGGTGCAACGCGTCTGCTGATCCAAACTCGCAAGGACTTTGACCAGCTCGGAGCGAGCGAGCGCGTGCTGATGCCGGTGGTTGACGGCGGTTACACCAACCGTACGGTTCTGCGGAACTTGCCGGAACGAACGATCCTGATCGGTCGCATCCGAGGCGACGCGAAGCTGTTCTTTCCTCCAAACTCTCAACCGCTTCGCGGACGCAAGCGCTGGTATGGCGATCAGGCCCCAACACCCGATCAACTCCGCGTGGACCAATCCATCGACTGGCAACAGGTCCAAGTCTGGGCCTCGGGTCGTGAACACGCCTGTTCGATCAAGACCATCGGTCCCGTGCTTTGGAAAACTTCGGGTTATGAACTGCCTCTGCGGCTCGTCGTGATCCGGCCACTGGGCTATCGGCTCCGCAAGAAATCACGCCTGCTGTATCGCAAACCGGCGTTCCTGATCTGTACCGACCTGAAACTCTCGCTCGTCGAGCTCGTCCAAGCCTACTTCCGCCGCTGGGATATCGAGGTCAATCACCGCGACGAAAAGCAGATCTTCGGTGTCGGCCAGGCGCAGGTGCGCAACCGGCGATCGGTCGACTCGCTGCCCGCTTTCGCCGTAGCCGTCTACTCGATGATGCTCCTCGCTGCCGCCGATTGCTTCGGCCTCGGCTCCACTGCGCCCCCCGAACTGATGCCCAAGTGGAGAGACAACGATATCCCCGATCAGTGGCGAATACCCACCGGCCAGTACCTTCGCGCGATGCGATCCGCCTGCATTCGCCACATCCGCAACTTCGAACCCCCCAATTTCACCGACTTCCAGACCCCCGTCGCACGACACCTGAAGCGCTCGAAATCCGCTGTCACCCCCGAAATGGCTGTCCAGTACGCCACTTCGTAGCTCGCGCCTTGCTCGAGAAACGCCAAACTCCAGTCCCCGGCAGGATGCCGGGGAGCCTCGCGCGAGACGCGCGACCCACAGTCGTGGGTTGGACGTCCCGTCCGATGCCCAGTGGGTTGGGCGTCCTCGCCCGATGCCCAGTGGGTTGGGCGTCCTCGCCCGATGCAGGGCGGCGTCCCGCGCCGCCCTGCCTGGTGCGAGATACGAGGATCGTCCCGAGAGTCGAGAGACGAACGGACTGCGGCGCGAGAGGAGCGATCCGCGTTTGGTTGCCGCCATCGCTCCCCGGCAGGATGCCGGGGAGCCTCGCGCGAGACGCGCGACCCACAGTCGTGGGTTGGGCGTCCTCGCCCGATGCAGGGCGGCGTCCCGCGCCGCCCTGCCTGGTGCGAGATACAAGGATCGTCCCGAGAGTCGAGAGACGAACGGACTGCGGCGCGAGAGGAGCGATCCGCGTTTGGTTGCCGCCATCGCTCCCCGGCAGGATGCCGGGGAGCCTCGCGCGAGACGCGCGACCCACAGTCGTGGGTTGGGCGTCCTCGCCCGATGCAGGGCGGCGTCCCGCGCCGCCCTGCCTGGTGCGAGATACGAGGATCGTCCCGAGAGTCGAGAGACGAACGGACTGCGGCGCGAGATGCGCGTTTTGCGTGGCGTTGCCGCCATCGCTCCCCGGCAGGATGCCGGGGAGCCTCGCGCGAGACGCGCGACCCACAGGACGCGCGACCCGCGGAACGCGCGACCCGCTTCGCGGAACTATTGTCCGCTGGTCGCGTGGATGAAGTTCGCGACGTCGCTGTGGAACTTCTCGAGAGACTTCATCCGGAGATACACCATGTGTCCCGCCTCGTACGTCGCATATGAGATGTTCTTCCGGTACTCCGCAGGAAGATCGAGGTGGTTCATGGTGTAGTTCGCGGCAGCGAACGGCGTGGCGAGATCGTAGTAGCCCTCCATCACCAGGACCTTCAGCCAATGGTTCTTCACCATCGCGGCGCGGAGCGCCGATGCTGTGTCGGGATAGCCCGACTCGTCGCCGCGACGTCGCGGACCTTCGGCCGGGGCGTTCCAGCTCCAGTTGAACATCCCCGACTGCCGTGCGGACGTGTAGTACGGCGTGTCGACCTTGTAGCCGAGGTCGCGGCGGACGTAATCGTAGAACGTCGAAGTGAACGGCGCGGTGGTCTCGCCGCCGCTCGGATCATAGAACGGAGTATCCATCCAGCCGTTCGGATCCGGACCGGTGAAGCGCGCATCGAGTCGTCCGACGCGCAGCTTCTGATCGGCGAGGAGCCAGTGAGTGAATGTGCCGACGTCGACGCGGAGGTTCGCGAGATCGGCGATCTGCTTCGTAAGACCGGTGTAGCGCGCGAGCTGCGTCGCGATGGCGTCACGCTC
Organism: uncultured Acidobacteriota bacterium; assembly: GCA_963741955.1. Classification (GTDB taxonomy): domain Bacteria; phylum Acidobacteriota; class Thermoanaerobaculia; order Gp7-AA8; family Gp7-AA8; genus CAVUKB01. The sequence goes on along the minus strand of CAVUKB010000005.1, from coordinate 441,090 downwards.
CTGCGGGGTCAACGCGTCGCCTTTGTTCAGTGCTTCCCAATACGGTCCGAGCGCCCACTGCGTCACTTCGTCGCGCGTCTTCGCGAGGTCCTGCATCAGATCCGGTGCGAGCTTTCCGTGATACGCCGCGATCATGGTGTAGCTCGGGACGATCAGCGGGTACGGAACGTCGTTCGTCTTCGCGAACTCCAGGGTCTGGAAGTTCAGCACTTCGGAAAGGAGAATGATCCCGGTGAAGTTGATCCCGCGATCGGTGAGGTATCCCGAGATACCCGCGGCACGCGTCGTCCCGTAGCTCTCGCCCAGGAGGTAGAGAGGGGATGACCAGCGCTCGTAGCGGCTGATGTAGAGGCGGATGAATTCCCCGAACGACTCGATGTCTCCGGGAAGATTCCAGAACTTCTTTCCGGCTGCGGCATCCGCGGGGCGGCTGTATCCGGTGCCGATCGCGTCGACCACCACGAGGTCCGTGACGTCGAGAGGCGTGTACGGATTGTCCGTCAGGTGATATGGCGCAGGTGGAAGCCACCCCTCCGGTTCCAGCGCGACCTTGCGCGGGCCGAGCGCACCCATGTGTAACCAGAGCGATGCGGATCCGGGACCCCCGTTGAAGGCGAACGTGAGAGGCCGGCTGGCGGCCTCCGCTCCATCGTGGGTGTAGGCGACGAAAAACATCTCCGCCTCGATCTTTCCCTCGGCATCCTTGATCGGGAGCCGGCCGGCGGTGGCCGTGTAGTGGATCGTCTTTCCTCCGACAGTCGCGGTGTGATGCGTCACGACCGGGGGCTGTTCGGTCATGTCGAAGTGGAAATCGCGGCCCCCGGCATTCGGCATCGCGGAGACGTGCGACTCCGGTGCGGGGGTTTGCTCCGAGTGCCGGGTTTGCGGAGACTGCTCGGCGGGTTGCTTCGACCGGGTCGTCTGCGGAGTTTTCTCGACCCGCTGGCGCGTCGGCTTGGTCTGTTGTGCGAAGGAGGGAAGGCTCAAGAGGAACAGGATGAAGAAGAGGCGGACGGCAAGTCTCATTTCGTTTCGTTCTCCCGGGAGCGCCACGGACGGCCCGGGGCCGGCCCCGCGTTCCCATTGGTTGGTGGACCGCGGCAGGCACGATCGTTCGACGAAGTCCGTTTCGTTCGAAGGGTGTCGCCGCGACGGGCAGCGACGATTATAGCGGTCCTGCGCCCGGCGGCTCTTCGCCCGTTCTTCCCTGGGAGTCTGCGCGGTAGAAACTGTCCTGCTGCGAAAGCGGATCAGCGGTCCAAATTCGTCCGGATTTTCGGCGAGTAGCCACCGCTACGCACCTCAAATCCGATCGAATTTGGCCTCGCTGCTTCGCTTTCTCGCGACGGACGTTCCTATCGCGCAGACTCCTAGCCCGCATTTCTCACATCGTCTCTGCTGCGGATGCGGAATGCGGCCGATCGCCGGCTCACCCGCTCCGGGTGGTACGGCGCTGGAGAAGCGGAAACATCGGAAATTCGGGAGTGGTGGGGGTCAGCTCGTGAATTTCGATTGATTTACGCCGGGCGCAGGTTTACGCTCTCGCATTCCCTGGAATCGAACTGGAGGTGCCGGATGACGTCACGTACGTCCCGCGTTTGCGCGCTCGTTCTCGCTCTATTCATCGTCGGAGCCCCGGCGGTGCTGGCCGACGAGGCTGCATCCGCCCGCAAGAAACTGCAGAAGATGGGACACGACTTCACTCCCGCGGAGATGGTCAGCGTCGCGGACAGTGGTGACGCAAAAGCGGTCGAGCTCTTTCTGAAAGCCGGGATGGACCCCGACTCGCGCGACTCGTCCGGACGGACGCCGCTGCTCGAGGCCGCGGACGATGACAATGCGAAACTCGTCGCGATGCTTCTGAAGGCGAAGGCCAGCGTCAACCTGGCGGACCAGGACGGCAAGACCCCGCTGTTCGCGGACATCCACAGCGGGCAGATCGGAGCCAACGCCACGCCGCTGCTCGTCGCCGCCGGAGCCAGCCTCGAAACGGTGTACGAAGACGGCAATACGATCGTGCACGAAGCGGTGATCGCGGATCAGCCGGCACGGCTGAAGGTCCTCCTCGACGCCGGCGCCAGGGTCGACGCGCCGAATGGGAAGGGCGAGACGCCGCTGTTTCTTTCCGCTTCGTATGGACGCAGCACCACACCGGTACTGATCGCGGCCAAAGCGAACCTGAATACGCCGAACGCCGACGGTACCACTCCTCTGATCGCCGCGGCGGACGGGGGAGAGACGGAATCGGTGCGACTCCTCCTCGAAGCCGGAGCCGACGTGAAGGCAAAGGAGTCGAATACCGGACGGACGGCACTGATTGCGATGGCCGGGATCCCGCGGAGCAGGATGGAGTCGTTCCACGTCGAGGAGTCCGCGATCACCGCAGCGGTCGAAGCGCTCCTGGCTTCGGGCTCCGACGTCAACGCCCGCACCACGTATGACGGGAAGACGGCGCTTCTCGCGGCGGCCGAAGAAGGACACGACGGCGCGGTCGCGAAGCTGATCGCGGCAAAGGCGGACGTGAATGTCCGCTCGAAGCCCGATGGCTATACGCCTCTCATGCAGGCTGCGAAGGCTGGTTACGCCGACGTCGTCCAGAGACTTCTCGCAGCCGGCGCCGATCCGAAGATCAAGGACCGGGTGGGACGGACCGCCGCGAAATGGTCGTCCGATCATCCGGATGTCGCTGCGCTCCTCGGTGGGAAGGCCGCTCCGGTGAAGAAGGCTGCGGCGCAGCGAGTGGTCTCGGCCGAACAGAAGGAAGCCGCGGCCGCGAAGCTCGACGAGCTCGGATACCGGGAGCTCACCGAGGATCAGTTCGTGGCGAGTGCGCACGAGGGAAACTTCGAAGCGGCGCAGGCGTTTCTGGACTACGGCCTGAGCGTGAACTCGAAGAGCTCGATCGATCACGCGACGACGCCTCTGCTTGCGGCGTCGACGCTCTCGGATCCCGCGCTCGGGGTCTTCCTGATCAAGGCGGGCGCAGACGTGAATGCGAAGGACGAGAACGGATCGACCCCTCTGATCTGGGCATCCCAGAGATGTGGGATGACGGATCTGGTCAAAGCGCTTCTGGACGCGGGCGCGAACCCGAATGCGAAGTCCGCAGGCGGTGCGTCGGCGCTGATGATGGCCGGAGCGATGAACTGCACCGAGAACGTGAAGCTGCTGACGAAGGCCGGAGCGAAGAAGTGAACCTGGAGTGAGGAACGCCGCCTGCCGTGCGGCGCTCCTCGTCTTGATCCGGCAGATCTTCCGGATTTCGGGTGAATCGGTCCGATGACGATGAGATCGCAATGGTCGAATGCTCTGCTGCTGGCGGTCACGCTCGCACTCCTCGGCGGAGGATGCAGAACGGGAGGATTGACGGCCGTCATGCACCCGGAAGTGAGTGGCACTGCGACGCTGCACGGTAAGGCTCTGGGGGATCGGGAATTCGCGCCGGTGAGCTGCCGCTCGGGAGAGTACGAGTTTTTCTACGGCGCCGATTTCGGCGACGCGGACGGTACGATTGCGCGGTTCATTCTCGATCCATCGGGAGCGGCACGTCTGCGACTTTTCGATGCGGGACGGCCGGAAGAACCTGGAGTCGTATTCACCGCGTCAGACTGTTCCGAGCTCGCGGTGTCGCTCGGCCGGACAGGTTGGGAGGTCAACGAGATCCACGATCTGCACGCCGACGTCGCGTTCACGTGCCGCAGCGGTTCGGGAGAAACCGCATCCGGCCACCTCTCCGCACAACACTGTCATTGAGCGTTCTTCAGGCCGGCGCGAGTCGTGGAGATACCGCGTTCGAGGGCGTTCGACCGTGAAGATAGATTTTCGGAGCAGCGGCTTCAGTTCGTCTGATAGGAACGTTCGGGTTCGATTGGCTGGACGGTGAAGGAGGGGAACTCCACTTCGAAATTCGGCACGTGGGCCGGGAGATCCACAACCTGGCCCTGAGTCGACCAGACCACCCGCTCTCCCCGCCGGACTTCGAGAGTGTAACGATCGTCGGGGGTCAGTCCTTCAGGATTCGAAAGCTGAACCCAGAATCGATATGTCCCCTTCGGTGCGCGGCCGCGCGGCCAGAAGACGTTCTCCATCGGTGTTCCGCACATGCTGACGCCGTGGACGTTGCAGTCGATGTCCAGCCATCCGCCGGAGGCGGCGCGGTTCTGGACGTAGTTCACCGGCTCGCGGAGAGGGCTCTCGACGTAGAGGTCGACATCGGCGCGGCCGGTCCACGTGATCCGGAACGAGAGGTCGCCGGTGCCGGGGCGGCCGGTCGAGGCGCACGAGGTCAGCAAGAGACCGCCGATCACGGCGATGAACAGCGCGCTTCGGCCTTTCCACGACCGTACGAACCGGTGGCTGAGTGAGCGGACCGTGTCCTGACCGTGCATGACGCTTACCTCTCTTTCGGGAGCCGTACGTGGATCCCGGACGAGTCGAAATCATACTCACCTTTTTCATCGATGTGTTGCGTGACCCGGAGAAGCACGCCGTCGAGGTCCAGCCTGAGAGGAAGCAGATCGAGCTGCGGCATGATCGACTCGTCGAAGCAGAACTCGCCGTCGGTGCATTGGAGCAGAGTGAAGAGCTCCTTCTCTGCCTTCTTCCTCAGGAATCGAATCGCATCTTCCTCCGAAAGGAGCTGGAGATCGCGAAGGATCTTCGCGACGGCGACGGATCGCCTCTCTCTCTCGTCCCTCGCGTTCTGGTATTCCTCTTCGCTCACCGCGCCCCGCTCGATCAGGAGCCGGCCGAGAGTTCCTTCCTCGGTTGGCGAGGCGGAGAAGATCAGGTTTCCCTGTTCGAAGGCCAGTGAGTGCACTCCCTCAGCGGTGCGGAGCTCGAGCATGCCGCTCTTGTGAAACTGTCCGATCCACACGAGCAGTTCGCCTACGTGCATGCTCTTCAGATCTCCACGTATGGGCATGAGATCACCTCGAGAGTCGTGCGTTGCCGCAGATTCGATCTTTCCACTATGAACCCGATGGGCCGTTTTGTCGTCACCCGAATGAGCGATCGTTCCGTCAGGCGCGGGGGGACGGATTTGCCATGGATGGACGAGAGCCTGCGCGGCGGACGATTCGTGGTGGAGAGATGGACCGCGCGCGAACGCGATTTCATTTGCGCGAATTGCTGTGGACGGGAGGGTGTCTCCGTCGCGGCGATATCGGATGGACGGACTTACTGCGCGTGATCAGGATTGCATTTGCGCGATTTGAAAGACCGGGAGTACGGGCTCTCGGGATCATGGGGCGGGACAGTGCGAAGGGCCTCATCTCGTTAGGCCCCGCCGTCAGGCGCGGGGGACCGATTTGCCATGGATGGACGAGAGTCTGCGCGGCGGACGATTCGTGGTGGAGAGACGGACCGCGCGCGAACGCGATTTCATTTGCGCGAATTGCTGAGGACGGGCGGGTGTCTCCGTCGCGGCGATATCGGATGGACGGACGTACTGCGGGTGATCAGGATTTCATTTGCGCGATTTGAAAGACCGGGAGTACGGGCTCTCGGGATCATGGGGCGGGACAGTGCGAAGGGCCTCATCTCGTTAGGCCCCGCCGTCAGGCGCGGGGGACGGATTTGCCATGGATGGACGAGAGCCTGCGCGGCGGACGATTCGTGGTGGAGAGATGGCCCGACGCGAACGCGATTTCATTTGCGCGAATTGCTGTGGACGGGCGGGTGTCTCCGTCGCGGCGATATCGGATGGACGGACGTACTGCGCGTGATCAGGATTTCATTTGCGCGAATTGAAAGACCGGGAGTACCGGCTCTCGGGATCATGGGGCGGGACAGTGCGAAGGGCCTCATCTCGTTAGGCCCCGCCGTCAGGCGCGGGGGACGGATTTGCCATGGATGGACGAGAGCCTGCGCGGCGGACGATTCGTGGTGGAGAGACGGACCGCGCGCGAACGCGATTTCATTTGCGCGATTTGCTGTGGACGGGCGGGTGTCTCCGTCGCGACGATATCGGATGGACGGACGTACTGCGGGTGATCAGGATTTCATTTGCGCGAATTGAAAGACCGGGCCTCGATACCGGCGCTACGCACGACACGCTCGGCCCTTCGAGGTCTGAACCTCTCGGACCTCGCGGGCTGGACGCGGCGCATGGCGGGAAGATCAGGACGAGACCGAGAACCGCGACTCCGACCACGATCCAGGCGACGTAGTCGGCGACCTTTCCGCTGTGAAGACGGCCGAGGAGCTCGAGCGATTTGCGCAGAGGCCGGACGATGATGCCCGCGGTATTGCGCGAGCGCGGCCGGCGAACGGCCGGAGCGCGGAGGAGCATCCAGGTCGCCATCACGAGCATCAGCCCTGTCGCCAGAAGGCCGCGCAGCGCCGCATCGCCGATCTGCGTTGCGCCTCGTGGCTGCGCTTCGACGGCAGGAGGGGGGACTCGTCCGTCCAGGACCAGTGCCGCATACTCGGAACGATCGACGAAGTGCTCTGCGGCTTCACGGAACGCGGCCGGTACCGGCCGGATGGTGGCCGGAAGAAGTGCGGCGAGAAGAGTCAGGAGCACCGGGAGGATCATCACCAGGGGCGTTCTCCCGCTCGATCCCGACGTCTCCTTTCTCTCGTCGGCGGTCGGTGCCTTTTTCTGCAGATCTTCGATGGTTCCTGCCCCGAGAAAGACGTGACCCCCGGCGCGGAGAACGGTCGCCCCGGTGAGCGCCGTTGCCGCGACGAGAACGACGCCACTCCACCAGAAGCCGTGTAGCGTCATCTCGTGATCGACGATGGTGTCCGCGAACCAGATTCCGAACGGCGGAAGTCCGCCCAGAGCGAGGCCGCCGATCGCAAAGAGAAGACCTGTCCCCCGCATCTCCTTTCCCCGCCCGTAGAGGTCGATCTCGTCCACCGAGCCGAAGCGGTTCATCAGGTTCCCGGTTCCGAAGAAGAGGCTCCCTTTGATGAACGCGTGTCCGGCGAGATAGAGCAAGGCGCCGGCGAGAGCGGCGGGGCCGAAGAACGCGAATCCTGCCAGCACGGTTCCCATGTGACTCACCGACGAGAATGCAAGCATCCGTTTGAGATGACGTTGGGTGGAGCACATCAGAGCGCCGACGACGGCGGTGAGAAGCCCGAGGATCAGGAAGAGGATTCGGAGGCGATGCTGCAACGGCTCGAGAGGGCCACTGAAGAGCGTCCAGTAGAACTGCGTCGCTCCGTAGATCCAGAGAGGGTCGAGGATTCCGGAAAGAACGACGCAGACCGGAATCGGTGCGACGGCGTGAGCGTCGGCGACCCAGAAGTGGAACGGGACGATGCCTCCCTTGATGAAGAGCGCGGTGATGCCGAACACGAACGCCATCGCGACGAGGGGATCGTGAGGGGATAGCGAGAGGCGATCGCCCATCCCGGCGAGATTCAGACTTCCGGTCCGGGCATAGAGATAGCCGATCGAGGTGAGGAGGAGAAAGCCCGCGATGCTGTTGGTGATCCCGAAGTTGAATGCTCCCTCCAGCGAGTCCTCTTCGATCTTGTAGCCGGTGAGAGCGAAGGCGGAGATGCTCATAAGCTCGAAGAAGACGAAGATGTTGAAGAGATCGCCCGCGAAGGAGAACGCGGTCATCGACGCGAGGAAGATCAGCATCAGCGCGTGGAAGAGCGCCTTCACCTCGTCGAAGTAACGGATCGAGTAGATCAGTGCGAAGACGACCAGGAGTCCGGCAACCGAGGCGACGCCGGCTCCGAGCGAGTCGACCACGAAGTCGATTCCGATCGCGGCGCGACCTCGCGGAGTCCATTCGCCGAACCAGTAGACGAGCGGCGCACCTCTCGACGCGACGAAGAGAATGATGCAGCACGTCGTCGAAAAGATCGCAGTCCCGAGGGTCGCGAGATCGACCACCACGCGCGGGATCCGGCTCGATCCGGCCACGAGGAGGCCGGCCACGACGAGAGGAACGGCGAAGGCGAAGGCGGCGAGGTGCTCCATCTATCTCCTCAGGGGGCGAGAGTTCTCGGAGCTCGTCTTCCCCGCCTGGATCTCCAGCTCGACCGCCATGGCGAGAAGAAGGGCGGTGAGCGTCGCGCCGATGACGATGTCGGTCAGTGTCATCGCCTGTACCACCGGATCGACCGAAGGGAGTGCGATGTGCCTCGGGTCGAAAATCGGAGGGCCGGCTCCGGCGACGTATCCGATGGAAAGGAGGAGGACGTACGTCGAAGCCTGAAGCACCCATAGGCAGATGGTCATCTGCACCAGGTTTCGGCTGCGGATCACGCCGTAGAGACCCGCCATCAGCAGCCATAGAGTGACGAGATACGGCAGGAGCGACATCACCGCTCACTCCTCTGCGGTCGCTCGAGCTGCTGAACGAACTGAGTGAAAATCACGATCAGCGCCGCCGCGACTTCGATCGCAACGAGCGAGTCGATCACCGGAATGGTGCCTCCGGAGAGAAGATCGCCGAGCCTGCCGAACGGAAGGACGTTGGTGAGGAATGCGGCTCCGGTGGCCACCGCGGAGAGACCGACCAGAGCGAATCCCGCTGCAGCGGCACCTTCCAGGAGATCGGCGACGTCGTCCCGCGCGGCGCGGTGGTAGGCCTCGGAGCCGGCCACGACGTAATAGATCATCCAGCAGTCGAAGAGCACCACACCTCCCTGAAAACCGCCTCCCATCCCGAGGTGACCGTTGAGCGCGAGATAGATGCCGAAGACGAGGGTGAGAGGGATCGCGCCATACGCGCCGAGGCGGACGTCGGCTCCGACGGGTCCGGCGACATGGCTCTTCCTGCGACTCTTCTCACCACGGCGGAGGAGGAGGACGACGCCGGCGGTGGCGGTGAAGAGAACGAACTCCTCGCCCAGAGTGTCGATGCCGCGGAAATCGAAGATGACGGCGGTCGTGGCGTTGGTGACGTGGCGACGGGCGAGCGCGAGACGGGTGAGAGTGTCGCCGTAGCCATGATGGGGAAGCGGAGGCGAGGTCCGCCGGTGGGTCGTTTCTGCGGAACGATGGATCTCGTCGCGCGGCGGGTTGGTGGTGGGCTCGTCCGGACGCGCTCCCACGGGCGGCAATCTCAGCACCGCCAGGACCAGCAGCACGGTCATCACGGCTGCGCCGCAGAGAAACATGATCGTGCGCTGGGTGCGGTTCACTTCTGCCGGTCCCTTTCGATTCGCGCGATCGCGATCAGCGTCACGGCGGGGAGGGCGATCATCCCCACCACCAGCTCGGAGAGCGCGACGTCGGGTGCGCTGACGGAAAAGAAGTAGAGCGTGAGCTGCAGTCCGAAGATGCTGGCGATCAGGACCTGCTTCTTCGGATCATGCTCCAGCACCGTCGCAGTTCCGGTGATGGCGATCAGAACGAGGATGGTCGCGTGAAAGATGGAGATCACCGGCGCTCCTTCCCGGCACGATGGATTTCCGCACCGATGGTGTGAGTGACTGCGCCACCGAGAATCCCGACGAGAACCGCCGCCAGGAGCGCCTTTCCTCCGCCGGGGGAGAGACCGTTGGCGACGAGGAGGGCGATCGCCACGAGGATCACTCCGGCCGACGTCGTTCCGCTCGCGTAGTGGAGCTTTGCCTTGGTGGTGCGGAGCCAGAGAAGGCCGATGGCGCCGACCAGTTCCAGGAGGACGGCCGTCGCGAGGAGGACGGCGGTGATGATCGTGGACGTCACGACATCCACCTCGCGTACATCCGGATGAGGAAGATCGAGCCGGCGAAGCTGGTCAGTGCCGCAGCGATCATCATGTCCGAGAACGTGAGGCGGCCGAGCGCGCCGACCAGGAGAAAGAGCTCGGTGGTGGTGACGCCGGTGGCGAAGAGGAGTCCGACGATACGCATGTTCGTGTCGCCTTTCGTCACTGCGCGGAGTGCAGGGAGATAGGCGAGGAGGAGAAGGCTCGCGGGAATCAGCCAGAGTGAAGAGCCGGTCACGATGAGCCTCCGTCGAGACGGTGAATGAGCAACGCATCCCGTTCCGTTCCGACGACGAACGTCTCGGGAGTGGCGGAAAGCTCGAGCATCATCACCGCCCGTTCCGTCGCACGCTGTCCGGCGTCGCCCTGGCTGTGAAGGGGCACGCGATCGTGTGCTCCCTGCAGTTGTTTGCGGATCAGCATCCGATGCAGGAGAAGTCCCGCCAGCCGGGCGGCCTGCAACGGAATCTTCGCGGGGATCGCGGCCAGTCGCGCAAGGGTCGCTCCGCCGGGCGCCGCGAACTCGAGTCCGCCAGTACGACGGAGCCATGCGGCCACAGCGGAACCCGCAGCCCCGACAATCGCGGCGGCGATTCCCTGCGCGACGGTGGCGTGACCGGAGAAGAGGAGGTACGCCGCGCCGAGGCTTGCGAACCAGAACAGCGAGCCAGTCATCGGGGTGCGGAAGGGCAAGGTTCGGGCCAGAAGCGCCGGGTGCCGGCGGTGCGGATTGAAACGCGGAGAGACGGATCGGAGCCGAGGTCGGGGAGAACCGGTGGAGCCTCTTTCGCGAACAGCGAAGCGGGCGTCAGTCGCTCTCCGGAACGATCCGGGGCGGTGCCGGCTCCCGCCGCTCGAGCAAGTGGAGTCCGGCCGCTGCAACGACGGCTCCCGCGATCGCCCCGGCCGGGTTTCCGTACACGATCTCGATCACTGAAGCCGACCAGAACGCGGCAAAGGGATTCGTCGCGGCGGCGCACTGGATTGCGAAGCCGGCGACGATCGCCGCGTCGAGGAGGAGTCGCGCGACCGTACGCCGCCGTCCCGGACGCTCGACGCACGCGAGCGAGATCGAGAACGCGGGTATCGCCGGAACGAAGAGACGGGGTCCGTAGCACGACCCACCACCCCAGTCGGTCCAGATCGAGATCAGCACGAAGTACGAGAGAGCGACTGACGCCGCGAACGGTAGATAGCGGGAGATCTCCTCGCGGCGACCGTTCATGAACCAGCCGGCCGCTGCGATGAGCAGAAGCGGCGCGAAAGGGAGAATTCCATGACGCAGGTCGAACGTCTCGCCGAGAAGGCCTCGCAGAGGGTTGCCGGGCTCGAACGGTTGAAACGTGACGAGGGGAGATCCGTAGACGAGGAGGTTTTTGGTGGCGAAGATCGCAACGGCGACGGCCGGTCCGATCGAGAGCTCTGCCGCGCGCCGCACTCCCCGATGGTACGCAGTGAAGACGAGGATCGGGAGAACGATGAGGATTCCCGTCTCTTTCACCAGAAAGACGAGCGCAAGAAGAATTGAAGCAGTGATCCAGCGATCGCGTGCGAGCGCCACGACGGCGAGGACCGCGAAGGCCCAGGTGTACGGCTCGGTGAAGAACGTGCGGCTGTAGAACCAGAGCGGGGTCGAGAAGTAGATGGCGAACGCGACCAGGGTCGCTGCGCGCCGATCGTCGAGAACCTGAAGAAGAAGCCACCACCCGCCGAGGAATGCGGCGAAGGTGAGGGCGAGGGTGATTCCGCCCAGGAGGAGATCGGGAGCCGCGCCGGGTGCAAGTCGGTCGAGAAGCCAGACCGCCGGAGAGACGAGTGCGGGGAGTCCGAGGGGGTGGGAGAAGACGATCCGGTCGCCATAGTGGCGCAGGTGCGGGTCGAGCGTCCGTCCGGCGAATTTCCGTCCCGCTGCATTCGACCCTGCGTCGACGGCCGCGTAATCGTTCCGCAGATCGAGATCGTGATCGACGGCGATCGAATGCGCCATCAGAGCGTAGTGCGGCTCGTCTCCGCCGAGAAGCGCAGGGCGCATGGCGAACGGGAGAACGTGGAGGAGAAACGCGGCGAGGATCCACGGCCAGGTGAGGGAACGCGGATTCCGCGGAATGGAAGTCACGGTGCTCCGGATTCTAACCGGAGGCGGACCGCACGCAATTGTGAACCCGCGATCACAGATGCTCGAGCCCCGAGCCCCGAGCCCCGAGCCCCGAGCCTGTGACGTGCGTCCTTGCCGGCCGTGCATACGGGCTATAGACTTCCCGCCGGAGACTACGGAAATGACAGCAACTGCACCCGAAACATCCCGTCCGGGGTCCTCGTTCAAGTCGGCCCTGGAGCAGACTCTTTTCACCAACCTCCTCGAGCTGATCCGCCGCACCAGCACCGTCCTTCCGGACGACGTCGCCCGGTCGGTCCGGGATGCCCGGAAAGCCGAAGCCCCGGGATCCAACGCCGACGTCGCGCTCGACGTGATCGGCTGCAACATCGGCCTGGCGGTCGAGCACTCGCTTCCGATCTGTCAGGACACCGGAACCATTCTTTTCTACGTCCACGTGCCGGTCGGCTACGACCAGCTGACGTTCGAAGAGGTGGCAACGGAAGCGGTGCGCGAGGCGACGAGAGTCGGTTATCTCCGGCAGAACAGCGTCGACAGCGTGACCGGAAAGAACAGCGGTGACAATACCGGCCCCGGTTCGCCGGTCTTCCACTTCCACCAGTGGCGGAAGGACCACGTCGAAGTGAAGGTGATGCTCAAAGGTGGCGGCTGCGAGAACATGAACGCGCAGTACAGCCTCCCGCACCCGGAGCTCGGCGGCCGCACGCTCGAAGGGGTGGAGAACGCGATCCTCGACTCGGTCATCCAGGCCCAGGGACAGGGATGCGGACCGGGAATCCTCGGCGTCTGCATCGGCGGCGACCGTGGGACGGGATACGCGTTCGCGAAGGAACAGCTCCTGCGGACGCTCGACGACTCGAATCCGGACCCGGTGCTGTCCGATCTCGAAAAGCGGGTGGTGGAAAAAGCCAACCAGCTCGGCATCGGTCCGATGGGCTTCGGCGGGAATACCACGCTCCTCGGCTGCAAGATCGGGAAACGCAACCGGTTGCCGGCCAGCTACTTCGTCAGCATCGCCTACATGTGCTGGGCGTTCCGCCGCCGCGGCTGCGAGCTTTCGATGACCACCGCCGACGTCCAGAAGTGGCTCTACTGAGTGCACGAGAACGGGAAGAAGAGATCATGGCTACGATCAAATTGACCACACCGATCGACGAAGAGACGATTCGCGGACTGAAGGTCGGCGACAACGTCTCCATCAGCGGACGCCTCTACACGGGACGGGACGCCGTCCATCATCGCATTCATCAGGGGGTCAAGCCTCCAGTCGACCTCGCGGGACAGATCATCTACCACTGCGGTCCGGTGATGGTGAAGGAAGGCGACAAGTGGGTCTGCAAGGCTGCCGGCCCGACCACCAGCTCGCGCGAAGAGCCGTACCAGTGGGAAGTGATGCGCGACTACGGAATCCGAGGGGTGATCGGAAAAGGCGGCATGGGGCCCAAGACTCTGGCCGGCTGCAAAGAGTACGGCGCGGTCTACCTCCACGCCATCGGCGGCGCGGCGCAGGTCTGTGCCTCGGCGATCAAGCGAGTCGACGGCGTCGACTGGATGGACCTGGGGAGTCCCGAAGCCATCTGGCACCTCTGGGTGGAGGACTTCATGGCCATCGTGACCATGGATTCGCACGGGAACAGCCTTCACCAGAGCGTGCTGGAAGAGTCGAAGAAACGGATGGCTGCGCTGCGGGCGTAGGACGGCGGGAGGAACGACCCTCACCGGGCACGCCCACTACACACGGCCGGTGCTCTCTCCCGTCGCGATGCCGCCGGCGATCAGATGCGCGACGCGGAGGGGCTCGGGGATCACGCCGTTGATCGCGAAGCGCTCGAGGATCGTGGAAGTCTCCTCCGCTGACAGCCCCGCACTCTGAACCCATACCTCGCCGGCGCGTCGCATCGGACCGGCGGCCTGGATCAGCGCCCACTTCCTCTTGCCGCCGGGGACGCGCGTGAGAAGCGCGTCGCGGATCGCGTCGAGATCGGGATTGCGGCGGGCGACCACGAGCACCGGGAGTCCGGTCTCGCGCTCCAGTCGTGCGAGATCGACCACGTTGAATCCGGCGACGGCGATTCCCTGCAGCATCACCAGCTGCAGATGCTCCCGGAACTTCGATCCGTACACCATCGCGGCGATGCGGGTGGTCGCGTTGGCGCCGTCCCGTCGCACTCTCGACGAGACGACTCCGTGGAGCTGCGATCCGGCGAAGACTGTTCCCACGATCCGCACGTCTCCCCGGTGGGATCGCTCGAAAGGAAAGTCGTCGATCCCGACCACGTGACTGAAGGTGCGGCGCATGGAGTCATCATAGGGCCACACGCCGCCGGCTGACCGCCGCGCCTGCGCGCCTGCAAACGAAAAGAGGACGGACCGGAGTCCGTCCTCGTGTCGATCCGCTGCTCCGACGGTCAGGGACAGGTGGCGAACGCGCCGGTATCGGTAATCGCCGGTGCCGACGTTCCGAGAGGATTGGAGTAAGTCTTCGTCGTCCCGTTCTGCGAGTCGGTCACGGTCATGGTGTACTGGACGTTCGTGGTCGCGGCGGCGAAGACCCAGTAATGGTTGTTCAAGCCGCAGCCGTTGAGGATCTTGACCAGGAACTCGATGTTCGTGGAATCGAAGAACCACATCAGTCCGGAGTCGGGCGTGTACTTGATCGCCTGGCCGTTTCCGGTGTTGTTGTTGAAATCCGTCCAGCTCACCCTCACTCTGAAGCGGCCGTTGTTGAGGCAGAGGGTGGTCGAATCGGGATTGCAGACCACCGGAGCGGAAGAATTGAGGAACGACTTGAGATCCTGATAGCTGGTGGAGAACGCTCCGTCGAGGTCGTGGTTCGTGTAGTCGCAACCATCGCCGGGGTCATGTCCCGTGACGCTCGGGCAACCGCCGTTGAGCTGCCCGACGACGTAGAGGCCATCGCCGTTCTGATCGGTCACGATCACCGGCGAGCCGGAGCTGCCGCCGAACGTCCCCCCTTTGGTATTCACTGCGTAGAGATAATCAGGGCGCGATTTCCCCTGGCAGGTGGGGACCGACGTGCTGACGTTCGATTCCGACCAGGCCTGCGGATAGACGTCTTCGTAGACCGCGGAGTACGGGTGAGAGATCCGGTAGAGCTTCGTGGAGTTCGAGAGCGGGGTGGAGTCCCACCCGAGGAACGTGCGGTTGGAGGGGACGCTGTTCAGACGAAGGAGAGTGACGTCGCTTCGCGGGTTCGTGACCAGAAGTGAAGCGCCGACGCTCGTTGAAGGATTGGCCGTCGCGGTGCTCCAGACTCCGCAGGTGTTGCTCTTGTAATCCCAGGTCACCTGGAGCGAAGACGCGGAGGCCGCACTGGAGATGCAGTGGTTCGCGGTGAGGAAGTACGGCGTACGTGACCCTGCCTTATCAGTGAGGAGCGCACCGGTGCAGACGTAGCCGTCACCGTTCACGGTGAACTGCATCTGGCCGACCGCGGCGCGGTACGCGCTGATCCCTTTCAGGGTGGACGAGGTGGTGCACGTCGCGTCCTGCACGCATTCTTCGGCTTTTGTATGCAGCCCCGCGGCGGTGCGGACGTTCGAGCGGATCATGTCGCCGGTGAAGAGCTGCATGACGCGATCGATGTCGAACGCGCAGTTCTGTGCCGTCACGGGAAGCCGGGCTTCGAACCAGATCGTGTCGCCGTCGACCATCGGAGTCCAGAGGGTGTCGCCCTGCTGGATCCCGGTGTCGAACCGGATCGCCTGAGCGCCGCTGCCGTACACCCACATCACGGTTCCGGGTGGGAGCGCGACGTGACTCAGGTGGAGACGGAGCCGCCAGGCATCTTCGACGTGAATGCTCGTCGACCAGATGAGATCTCCATTCGACGCGCGGGTGACGAGACCTCCGGCCATCTGGTGCCCGGTCGACGCCGCGGCCACTTCGCCGAGACGGAACTCGACCGGTGAAGGAAGCGGCCGGGAGAAGCCGTTGCGGAGCGGAAGTCTCCCCTCGTCATTCCACGTCTGCATGGCGCGGATCGAATCGACGGCGCCGGCGATGGCGCTGTCCAGGCCGGTCGCCATCGGTACTACGGCCCGGGACGCCATGTGAGGCGCGATCCCGACCGGCTGATCCCCGATCGGATCGGCCCAGAAGCGAGACTCGGCGCGGTCGGCTGCGAGGGCAGCCATCGCGACGAACGATGCCAGAAAGAGAAACAGATAGAGATAGAGGCCCCTGGTGCGATCGTGATGACGCATATCGAGCTCCCGTATTCGAGGTTTTGGACGATTGTTGAACGGGAATTATACGCCTGGTCTATCATCCGCGGTACACGAGAGAAGAACCCGCACCAGCGGGGACCCCCATGGGCGGAGGCGGTGGTTCGACCGGCGGCGGTGGCGGTGGAGGATGGTAGCCGTCGACGAACGGCGTGACCGTCGGGCTTCGCCGAACCGTGGGAAGAAACCGCTCCTTTTCGCTGCGTATCGGAGTTAACCTGTGGGCAGGATGTACGTCGCGAGCGACTCCCGGGTGGTCCGGACGGAACCTGCAATCGCTCGCGCGGATCGATCGGGGTGGACGTGGTATGGGGTTGATGCAGAGTTTGCGGTTCTGGCGGTCGCGAGTCGCGGCGACGACGGGGACGGACGACGACCGCGACGTGAAGGATCTGGTCGACTTTCTCGTCGGTCAGATGACTTCGCCCAGAAGCGCCGAGGTCGCCCGATTGCGCGTGGCTGCGTTCCGCCGGCTTCCCATCTCGCGGCGGCGTGAAGAGCTTCCTTCGCTCTACCTCCTTCTCGAGCAGTACCTGGTGCAGGCGGATCCGTCCCATCGATTCGACCAGGCGCAGCTGCGCGAGCTCGTGGCCTCACGTTTTCCCGATCTCCTGGAAATCCCTCGTTTCGGGATCATCTTTCAGGATCGGCCGGCGCAGGAGCTGGATCTGGCCCGTCGGTTCCTCGTGAATGTCCTCGAGAGAGCCGCGGATCTGCTCGGCAGCAGGGGCGGCGCTCTGGAGGGACTTTCCCAATGGGTCTCCTCGATCCCGGAGGTGAGTGTTCCGTGCGAGTTGCTGCCGGACCGCGCGATTCCGGGGACTCCCCGTGGCTGGACCATGCTTCTGGCCGACCTCTCGGCGGCCCTGCACACGCGGCTCGCGCATCTGACCGGTGAAGAGCTCGCGGACCGCACGTTCGAAGCCAGCTACGACGCGCTCGCGAGCTCGTACGTGAATCTCGACGGATTCCCTGCGATCATACGGCTTCTTCCCGATCATCTTCTGGACGGAGCGAAGCTCGCGCTTCTCAACCGGGCGCAGATCGAGAGCGCATTTCTGGACAAGCTCGACGAGCTCCAGGCGGGCAACGAAGAACTGTTCGTTCTGAATGAGCAGCTCAGTCGTGCGCGTGCCGAGCTCGAAGGGATGAAAGACGATCTCGAAAAGAGGGTCGCCGACCGAACCGCGGATCTCCAGCGCGTGGTGAGCGATCTGCAGCACGAGGTGATGCAGCGAATCGAAGCGGAGACCGCGCTGAAGGAGAGCGAGCAGCGATACGCTCTCGCTGCCGCCGGCGCCAACGACGGCCTCTGGGACTGGAACCTGGTGACGGGGGAGTTGTACTTCTCGCCGCGATGGAAAGCGATGATCGGCTACTCCGACGAGGAGCTCGGCTCGACTCCCGAGGTCTGGTTCGAGCGGATTCACCCCGAAGACGTTCAGCGGGTGCAGGCGCGCATCTCGGCGCACCTGCAGTCGGAGTCGCCCCACTTCGAGAGCGAGTACCGGCTGCGGCAGAAAGAGGGCGGCTATCGCTTCATGCTCTGCCGCGGCCTCGCCGTCCTGAACGAAAGAGGCATCCCGGTCCGGATGGCCGGCTCTCAGACCGAC
Source organism: uncultured Acidobacteriota bacterium (assembly GCA_963741955.1). Lineage (GTDB taxonomy): Bacteria > Acidobacteriota > Thermoanaerobaculia > Gp7-AA8 > Gp7-AA8 > CAVUKB01. The sequence continues at coordinate 423,449 of CAVUKB010000005.1, read as the reverse complement.
ATCACCGAAGCGAAGGTCGCCGAAGATCAACTGATGCACGAGGTGTATCACGACCCGCTGACCACTCTGCCGAACCGCCCCCTCTTTCTGGACCGCCTGGCGGTGGCGATCACTCGTGCACGACGACACAAGATCGGGTTTGCGGTTCTGTTCCTCGATCTCGATCGCTTCAAGGTGATCAACGACAGTCTGGGACACGACACCGGCGACCGGCTTCTCAAGCAGGTCTCTCAACGAGTGGCGTCGCTGGTGCGGGAAGGCGATACGCTGGCGCGCTTCGGGGGAGACGAATTCACGATCCTTCTCGAAGATCTTCACAGCCAGACCGAAGCCCTGCAGATCGCGGAAAGAGTCCAGGAAGTCCTGCGGATGCCATTCCACGACGAAGACCGACAGTACTCGATCACTGCGAGTATCGGGATCGCCCCCGGAGGACCGGAATACGAAAAGCCCGAGGACGTCATTCGCGATGCGGACACCGCGATGTACCGCGCCAAGTCGCTCGGCAAAGCGCGGTCGGTGGTCTTCGAAAAGACCATGCACGCCAGCGCGGTACAGCTGCTCGAGCTCGAGACGGAGCTGCGACGGGCGGTCGACCGGGACGAGTTTCGCCTGAACTACCAGCCGATCGTCGATCTCGCCACCTCACACATCGTCGGTTTCGAGGCGCTGATCCGCTGGGTGCATCCGACCCGGGGCATCGTGATGCCGGACGAGTTCATTCCTCTCGCCGAAGAGACGGGTCTGATCGCCAGGATCGGCCGGTGGGTCTTCCGGGAAGCGTGCCGCACGCTGCACGAATGGGAGCATCGATTCCACCCCGATCCTCCCTTGACCATGAGCCTCAATCTCTCCGCGATGCAGCTCACCGCTCCTGACCTGGCCGCGGAGCTCGGCGAGCAGCTCGGGCAATGCGACGTCGATCCCGGCTCGCTTCACCTCGAGATCACCGAGAGCGCGATCATGCGCGATCCCGATGGCGCAGCGCGCGTGCTGGTCAGTCTTCGCGACCTCGGGTTGAAGATCACCATCGACGACTTCGGCACCGGCTATTCATCGCTCAGCTACCTGCATCGGTTCCGTGTGGACGGACTGAAGATCGATCGCTCCTTCGTCGGCAGCATGATCGCGAACCCCGAGAGTGCGGAGATCGTCCGGACCGTGATCGCCCTTGCACACGCCATGAACCTCGAGGTCATCGCCGAAGGAATCGAGACCGAACAACAGCTGGCCATGCTGAAGATGATGAAGTGCGAGTACGGTCAGGGATTTCTTTTCGCGCGACCCGCGCCGGGCGAGATCTTCGAAGAACAGCTGAAGGCAGGTTAGAGAGGCATCTAAGATCTAAGATCTGAGATCGAGGATCGGGGATCGAGGATCGGGGAGCCCCGTAGGGGCGTTTGATAGTAGCCCAGGACGCAGTCCTGGGACTGATTGGAGGAAGAACACGATCCGAGAGCCCCGTCGGGGCGTTTGACAGTAGCCCAGGACGCAGTCCTGGGATTCAAGGGCGAAAGACGATTCTCCGGGAGCCCCGTAGGGGCGATTGACAATAGCCCAGGACGCAGTCCTGGGATTTATTCAGGTGTTCATTCCGAAGGTAGACGCCCTGACGAGCATCTCGTTGAACTTGTGGGCGAGGTCGAGCTCGAACTCCGCTCCGGCAAGCCGGACGATGCTGGCGAGCGCGGCGCTCTCGGGAACCGGCTCGTGGTACGAGTGGTGAGAGGTCATCGCGTCGAACGTTTCGCAAATCCGGAGAATGCGTGATCCGAGAGGAATCTGCTCTCCGGTCAGTCCGTGAGGATACCCTTTTCCGTCCGGCTGTTCGTGGTGGTGGAGGACGACCCGCGCGATTTCTTCTCCGAGGGCTGATTCGGCGATCAACGCCGCGCCGAGTACCGGGTGCTCTCGCACGAGACGGCGGTCGTCATCGTTGAAAGAGGGCTTCTCGTAGAGCCGGTCGTAGTCGAGAAGGCGCATTCCGGCGTCGTGGAGATATGCCGCGAGCCGGATGTTCTCCATCTCGGCGGCCGAGAGGTCGAGATACTGCGCGAACTGTTCGGCGAGCATCGCCACCCGCATGGAGTGATCCGCCAGACGGGGATAGCGGCGGAAGTCCGGCTCCAGGAGGCGCTCCGCGATCTTCTGATTCGCAGTGCGCATCCGCAGATGGGAAAGTGAGTAGTGGAGCATCTGCTGCACGAGCTCGAGGTTGAGCGCGAGAGCAGCTTTGGTCTGGCGGCTGGGCGCAGTCTCGAATCCGACGCTGAGGACCAGACCAGGAATTCCATTCACCTCGACGGCGGCGCTGAGCACCGTGCCGATGTGCGCAGGCTGGACCTTCGGCCCGGATTCGCCGAACGGGAGAGTCACCGTCGATCGGGTGGTGTCGGAGATCTTCAGGTTCCAGTGCTTCCGGATCCAGTTCTTCAGTTTCTGCTCGAATCCGCGCATCGCCTCGTCGGTGATCGACGCCCGGGAGATGATCTGCTGAATATTGCCGAGATGTCCGAACGCGGTGAATACGGCCATCGAGACGCCGGAGAGCTGAAGGAGAGGCGAGAGTGCCGGAACGATGGACATGATCTCGGCTTCGGAGAGAGTGCGGGTCGTAGCCCGGTGCGGCGCGAGATCGCGGTCTGCGATCGTATGCGCTTTCTGGATCGTCCTGCGGAGCACGTCTTCGCGTGCGGCCACCTCATCCACCGGGGGCGCTGCAGCCAAAGCGGTCCTGTCGTTGCCGGATGAGGAAGTCACAACCCCGCGTGAGAGAAGAGGAAGAATCTGTTCGATGATCTCCCGCGCGTGGGGGAGATCGGAATTCCCGAACGGTTCTCCTCCCGCTTTGTCGCGGAGATCGAAGAAGCCGACGAGCTGGTTCTGGAGATAGATCGGAACCACGAGAATGGAGTCGGTCCCGCTGTGAAACAGCAGCTCGTACAGGCGTGGATCGCTCGAAGCGCCGTTGACCCAGAAAGCGGACCGTCGTGTGTTGAGGCGGTTGACGATCAGGTCGCTCCGGCTGACCTGGCGCCGCGGAGTCGACGCGAAGCCGTACCAGGTCACCAGCTCGTAGGGATCCTTTCCGCCAGGTGTGGCGTAGAGCGCACCTTTTGTCGATCCGATTTTTCGCGAGAAGAGATTGAGGATCTCGCTGAGTCGTTCTTCCGTTTCCGCCGCCCGATCCGCCATCAGAAGAGTATAGCGAGTGACGGCGCCGGTGAAACTCGGGATTTCGCGATTCAGGCGTTGCGGACGTATCCGGCAGGAGAGGAGAGCGAACAGTTCTGTTTCAATCCGCAGGCGCCTCCCGGACTCGCGGTCACCCGGTCGTCACTTGCGAATCAGGCTGGTGCATGGTGCCGCGAAGAGAGATCACCGCGACTCCTGCCAGGACCAACCCGACACCGCTCCACTGCCATCCTGAAAGACTCTCCCCGAAAATCAGAAGGCCCCAGATCACGGTTGCCATCGGCTGGAGCAGGAGCATCACCGACGTGTCGAGTGCGGGCAACCGCGGAAGCGCCGAGGAGATGAGAATCCATCCGAAAACCTGTGCGACGAGTGCCAGAGCGATCAGCCATCCATGTGCCGGCCACGACCAGACGAGAGTGAAATGAGGATCGAAGACTGCGAGGATCAGCGAGCCGACGAGCGCACCGATCGACGCGTCGAGGAGCGGTGCGACCGCCGGAGCGAGCCGCCGGTTCGAAGCGCGAAAGACGAGAAGGAACGACGTGTAAGAGAGCCCGGCCGCAGTTCCGAACAGGACGCCGAGAAGCGGATCGGAGCCGTACGCGCCGGAGCGGCCCAGCCCCGAGATCAGAGCCACCCCGCCGAATACCACCGGGATCATGGTCAGAGCGGTGCCGCTCGGTCGCTCACGGTGCAGAAGCCACGCGAGGAGTGCCACGAAGACGACCTGCGTATTGGCGAGCACCGTCGCCAGCCCGGCGCCGATGTAGAGGATCGCGCGATGCCAGAGGGCGAGATCGACTGCGAGTGCAAACCCCGCCACCACCCCCATCATCCGTTCGCGACGTGAGCGGTCGTCCCGGTGGCGAACCGGCCACCAGAGAGCGATGAGTGGGGGGATCGCGTACACCATCCGATACACCGCGGCAGTCGAAGGGCTGGTCCCCGAGAGACGGACGAAGATGGCCGAAAACGAAATCCCGAGAACACCCACCAGTGCGAGCAGGCGGATCAACGGACCTCCTCCGCCTGAAGCGGCAAGCGCGCAGGCACGGGGCATCGTAAACCGGGAACGCAACTGATGCGAGCGGGAGAGGCCCGAGAAGGTCAGTGCCGGGAGCCGGCGGCGACGAGTGTCTCGTATTCGTCGTCGCTCTCTTCGACGGCGGCAACGACGCGTGAGAGCGAACGCTCGAACCGGGCGCGCTCCTGCTCGACCACGTCTGCCTCGATCCAGTCCCAGTCGGTGTCTGCCAGGAGATCGGAGGCGAGCGCCTGAAGTTCTTCATATTCGGCGAAGCTCCCGCTGGACTCTGAATCGATGCGCCTTCTGAGGTAGGGACGGAATCTGGTCATCGGGATCTGACCCTCACACTGCGTGGGTCGATCGCGACCGCGCAAAAATACTGAGCGGCTCAGATCCGGTCGGTGGAGGCGGGAACGACGGCGCGGAGGGAGCCGGGACGGAGCGAGAAGGTCACCCGTGCCGGAAGGCTCACTGCCTCTCCATCCAGGTGGGCCGCCCCTTCGGCGGCTCGCTCCACGACGATCTCTTTCCCGTGCAGGAGCTCGAGATGCGCGGATGGGCGGAGCGACCCGTTGAAGAGGTCCCATAAGAACGACGGCATGGAGAGCAGCGGGATGTGACGGACCAGGGCGATGTCGAGGAGTCCATCCTGGAGAGAGGCGAGGGGGGCGATGCGGGCCTGGTTTCCGTACTGGCTGGAGTTCGCGATGGCGACCACGAAAGCCTCTTCGACCCGGGTTCGGCCGTCGATGGTGATCCGGTACTCCTCCGGCCTGTACGTGAAATAGCTTGTCAGCCCTTCCCTCAGATAGGTCTGGAGACCTCTCGAGCCTCGTGCCGCGAAGCGATGGGCGACCAGCGCGTCGAATCCGACCCCGGCGATCATCAGGAACGGGCGGCCGTTCGCGGCCGCCGTGTCGATCGATTCGACGCGCCCGCGAGCGAGGGCGAGAAGGGCGGCGGCGGGATCGAGTGGAATCCCGAGATGCCGCGCGAAGCCGTTCCCGGAGCCGGTGGGAATGACGCCGAGGGCCATCCGGCTGCCGATCAGACGCCGGCCGATCTCGTTCACCGTCCCGTCGCCTCCGATCGCCACGACCACGTCGACGCCCGCTCGATCTGCGTGGGCGATGCGTCGATCCAGTTCATCGAGGGGGGGACAGGTCTCCAGATCGGCATCCGAGCCGCGTTCGAGTGCCGTTCTGACCGACCTCTCGAGTCCTTCGAGGTTCCGGTTGCGTCCGGAGCGAGGATTGAGGAGAAAGAGGAAATGCACTGGGTGTGAGCTCCGCGACGCAGATCCGTTCAACGTGACATCGCGCCGTTCAGGCATTCTCTCCCGAATCGCATGACTCCGGCTACCCTCGGCTTTGCACCCGTCTCTATCGCTAGTCGACGTACAGCGAGAGAGCGGTGAAGAGGACGAAGCCGGCCATGAAGATCACCGCTGCGAAGTGACTCTCGTTCTCGTCGTGGGCCACCGGGATGATCTCCTCCACCACGAGAGTCATCAGAATTCCAGCGGTGAAGGCGAGGACTGCGAGCCTGGCCACGAGCGGCGCACCGCGGAGTCCGAAGTATCCGATCGTCGCCCCGAGAAAAATTGGAAGCGCGAATCCGGCGCTGAGAAGAAGACGGTTGCGGCGGGACATCCCCTCACTCCGGAACCGGGCGATGGTGGCGAATCCCTCCGGGAGATCGGCCGGCGCCTGCGCGAGAGCGAGGAGAAACGCGAGAGTGGTGGAGAGGGTGGAACCGGTTCCGATCATGATTCCGTCGCTGAAGAGGTCGATCGCCACGGCGAGAAAGATCATCCAGGCGCCGCGCGAGACGCTCCTTCCGGAGACTCGCGACTGCACGATGTGGAGCGAGTGATCGAGTCCGACGAACGCGAGGGTGCCGACCAGCAGAGCGATGAGGGAGACCCACGCGCGCTCCGCCTCCAGCGCATCCGGAATCAGCTCGATCGACACGACCGCCAGGACCACGCCCGCGGCGCCGTGAAGCGTGAGGTTCAGCGTCTTTTGGGAGACGGGACGGATCTCGGCGAGCACCCCGCCGAGGAAGTTGGCTCCCGCCGGAATGGCCGCGAGAAGGAGAACGTGGAAGTAGAGGTCCACGGCTCGGGTCGTGCTGCAACCGCCCGGCCAGCTGAGTCGCTCCCAGGGCGAATCCTCCGGGAGGACGCGTCACCGTGGGGAGCGGATCTTCCGATCCGCGGAGGCAATCGTATTCAGAGCGGATCGAAACGATCGCTGCGGCAGAGGCGGAGCTTCGTCGGCCTGACGGTCGCGTGACCGATGCTCCGCATCCAGCCACAGCCTCACTCTTCATCGCGAGCAACACGATTCTCGAGGCGGATCAGAGGATCCGCACCCCTAACCCGCATTTCTCACACCGTCTCTGCTGCGGAGACGGATAGCAGCCTGTCTGCTGCGTTGCGCGCAGCTTCGGCTCCTCGACGTAGTTACGACTATGCCTTCGTCGCCGAAGCTGCGCGCGCCTTGCATCCAAGCCGCTCTCCGCCTCCTCGCGACGAGACGGTGTGAGAAATGCGGGCTAGAGGACGCGTCACCGGGGGTGCGGATTTTCGAATTCGGAATACTATCTCCTGATGAGCACGATCCATCTGATCGACGCGAGCCCCTACATCTTCCGCGCCTACTTCGCGCTTCCCGACTCGATCCGTGATCCCCGCGGCAATCCGGCGCAAGCGGTGTACGGCTTCGCCTCATTCCTCCTCAAGCTCATCGCGGACGAGAAGCCGACCCACCTCGGCATCACGTTCGACCGGAGTCTGAACAGCAGCTTCCGGAACGAGCTGTACCCGGAGTACAAGCAGCAGCGGGTCCTTCCGCCGCCCGAGCTCGAAGCGCAACTCGGCGCGTGCGAACGGATCGCCGCGGCGATGGGAGGCCGTTGTTTCATCGACGACCGCTACGAAGCGGACGACCTGATCGCGACTGTCATGCACCAGCTGCGCGGGGGAGGACACTCGTTCGTCATCGTCACCACGGACAAAGATCTGCTGCAACTCGTGTCGGACGACGTGGTCGGGTACGACTTCGGGAAGTCGATCCGTTACACACCGGAGCTGGTAGTGAAGAAGTTCGGAGTGCGTCCCGAGCAGATCGTCGACTATCTCGCGCTCGCCGGTGACGCGGTGGACAACATTCCGGGAGTGAAAGGAATCGGAGGGAAGACGGCGACGCTCCTGCTCGAGGCCTTCGGGACCCTCGATGCGATCTACGAGAGAGTGGACGAGGTCGCGGAGCTGCCGGTGCGGGGTGCGGGTTCGATCCGAAAGAAGCTCGAATCGTGCCGCGAGATCGCGTTTCTTTCGCAGCGGCTCGCGACGGTTTCTACCGACGCGCCGATTGCGGTGAAGCTGAACGATCTCGAGTACCGAGGAGGAAATCCGGACGAAGTGGCACGGGTCACAGGCGAGCTCGGTTTCGGCGGGTTGAGAGAGAGAATTCCACTCAGGGAGGCGGTGTGAGAAATGTGGGGTAAGGCCACATGAAACGCTGCACCACGGTTCGTCTTCGGCGTTCTCCACTTCCGCGATCGCGCTCGCTGTCGTACGATTCGTTCCATGGCAGAAATCGAGTCGGTCGTCGCGGATTCGCGGACGCAGAGCCTCGGCTCTCGGTTCGGAGCATTCGTCGCTGAGCAGTATCCCTTCGCGCTGCGCGCAGCTCTGGAAGCATTCGAAGCGGCGCGCGGGGGACGCGAGCCGGATCGAGATCCGGTGGCCATCCAGGATCTGCGCGAACCGCTTCACCGGGCGCTCCGCCATTCACTCTCGTTCCGGCCACCGGGACAGCTCGACGAGACCACGCCCGGCGTCTCGGGGAGTGATCGGCTGGATCAGGCGACGCAAGAACTGATCAAAGGATGCGATGGATTTCTGGTGCGCGAGGCGATCGCCGCATCACTCGCAGCGGACGAGCGACGGGAAATACTCCGGGGGATGATTCTCACCCGAGCGGTCGACAATCGACTGAAAAGCTTTTTCACCGGCGGCGAAGTCCGTTGGGGAAGCGCTTCATTCCAGGGGAAGGGATTCCGCTCTCTCGGACAGGAGGCGATCTACGCCGCCGGAATCCGACTGCGCCGCGGCCGGGATTTCCGGGAAGGTGAGACGTGGCGCGGCGATGTCGTGGCGCCGGTGATCCGGGACCTCGGGGTGGTCCTCTCGATGCGCAACGACCCGGAAGCGGTCCGGATGGTCCTGAGCGCGCAGATGGGGAAAGCGGGCCCACCGATGAACGGGAAGGACCTCCACGTCGGCGATTTCGGTTGGGGAGTGCTTCCGGCATCGGCACCGCTCGCGATCCCCACGTTGACCGTGGCGGGGCTCGCGATGGCGTTCCATCTCGAGGGCTCCGGCCGGGTGGCGCTCTCGTTCATAGGCGAGGGGGGATCGTCTCTCGGCGAATGGCACGAGGCGATCAATCTCTCTGCGGCTCGGAAGCTGCCGGCTATCTTCTGTCTGCAGAACAACCAGACCGCGCTCTCGACCCCCGTCTCCGACCAGTCGGCAGCACGCGTCTTCGCGGAGAAGGCGGCGGGGTACGGCGTCCCGGGCGTCACCATCGACGGAACGGACGCAGACGCGGTGGCGGCGGCGTTCGCCTGGGCCGTGGAGCGCGCAAGAGCGGGCGAGGGACCGACCCTGATCGAGCTGGTGGCGATGCGGATGTGCGGCCACGCTCATCACGACGACATGCTCTATCTGGGGAAAGACCCCGCCGGCGGCTGGGAGTATCCGGCGCCCTCGGAGGGAGGGTATGTCGAGAAGGAGCTATGGGATTTCTGGTCCGTTCGCGATCCGATCCGCACGTACACTGCACGTCTCGAACGGGAGGGGGTGGTCACGGCGGACGAAGTGGACGAGTGGAAGCGCGAGGCGACCGGGATCGTGGAACGGGAAGCGCGTGCCGTGATCGATGCACCATGGCCGGAGCCTTCGCTCGCAGGTCGAGGAGTGTTCGGCGGCGAAAAGCCCAGGGTGAAGGTGGAGGTCCTCGAAGAAGAGCGGAGGCAGGCGGGGTCAGACCTGCAGATGCCGGAGCTCGATGCCGGACGGCCGTTCGACCCGAAAGGGAAGACGTTCCTCGAAGCGGTGATGATGGGAGTCGGCGACGCGCTGCGTACCGACGACCGGGTCTTCATCTACGGGGAGGACGTGGGCGGAAAATACGGGAACGCGTTTCTCCTGCTCCGTCCGCTGCTGCAGGAGTTCGGTGACCGGATCGTGAATTCTCCGTTGGCCGAAGGGGGAGTGCTCGGGGTGTGCGTCGGCGCCGCTCTCGCGGGACGGCGGCCGATCGGCGAGATCCAGTTCAACGACTTCGTGGCGACCGGATTCAATCAATTGGTGAACAACGCGGCGAAGATCCGGTACCGCTGGGGCGGCGAAGTGCCGATGGTGGTGCGGATGCCGTGGGGCGGACTGCGTCACGCGGGTCCGTACCACAGCCAGAACACCGAAGCCTGGTTCTACCGGACGCCCGGTCTGAAGATCGTCTGTCCCTCGACGCCGGAAGACGCGCGCTCCCTGATGGCGAGCGCAGTGGCGGATCCCGATCCGGTCCTCTACTACGAACACATCGCGCTCTATCGAGATCCGCGGATCCGGCAGATCCTCGGCGAAGAGAGCGCTCCGGCACTTCCGATCGGGAGAGCCGCCTTGCGGCGGGAAGGGTCCGATCTCGCCATCGTCTCCTACGGCGCGTACGTCCACGTGGCGATGCGCGTGGCGGGGACGTTGTCGGCAGAGGGGGTGGAGGCCGCGGTTCTCGATCTCCGATCTCTCGCCCCACTCGACCGAACTGCACTCCTGGCCCTCGCGCGGCACTGCAACCGCGTGCTGATCGTGCACGAGGACACGCGCACCGGTGGAATCGGTGAGAGCCTCGCTGCGATCATCCAGGAAGAGGCGTTCGAATATCTCGACGCACCGGTGCGGATCGTCGGCTCGGTCGATACTCCGGTGCCGTACTCACCGCCGCTGGAGGAGGCGTTCCTTCCGAGTGAGGAGGACGTGCTGCGCGCAGCGAGGCTGCTGGTGCAGTTCTGACGCGGGACGCGCGTCACGAGCCGGCGGAGATGGCGGTCGGATCGCGACCGCTGATCCGTTTTCGCAGTAGAAGTCCCGTGAATAATGCGGGTTAGCCGATCACCCACTTCTCGTACAGATCGCCGGGGAGCTCGCGCACGAATCGGGACGGCTCCATCAGCACGTCCATCTGCATCCGGTCGCGGGCCATCACCGGGTAGACGAGGTAGACCTCGTTCATCGCTCGGGTGAGCGCGACGTAGAACAGCCGCCGTTCCTCCTCTTCACCGGGAATGGAGAGTTCGATCTCCTCGCCGCGATCGACCGTCGCGTACACCGGCTCATCTCCACCTTCCGCATTTCCGGTGAGGAGCTTCTCCACCGGCACTTCGGGGATCGGCGGCGCGTTTTTCCTGATCCGGATGATGGCGCCCGTTCCGCGCATCGCCCGCACCGAGGGGAAGCGTCCGTCGGCGAGCCAGATGACGAACACGGTCCTCCACTCCAGCCCTTTCGCCTGGTGCACCGACGAGAGGATCACTCTCTCGTCTTCGGATGCGAGAGCGGCGACGTCCTCGCCGCTGAGAGGGTTCGACAGGGCGAGCTCGTTCAGAAACGCGTCGACGTCGTCGTACCTAAGTGCGTAATTCGACAGCTGCTCGAGGTCGTCGAGACGCGCGTCGGAGTTCGGAAACTTCGCCCGGACGTAATCACCGTACCCTTCCGTCAGGATGAGCCGGATCGCTTCGGACGGGCTGCGCTTCATCGCATCACGGCTGAGAGTCTCGAGGGTGTGTCGGAGACTCCGAACGCTCTCTCCCGCTCCGCGGCTGCGGATCTGGATCCTTCCGGCGAGGAAAGTGCCGAGAGGGTCGCGGGATCGGGAGAGCTCGCTCCAGATCTCGGACGCAGTGCGGGTGCCGATCTTCGGATAGAGCTTCAGCGTTCGTTTCCAGGAGAGCTCATCGGTCGGATTGGTGATGATCTTCAGGTACCCGAGGACGTCTTTGATGTGGGCCTGTTCGAAGAAGCGGACGCCGGAGCGGATCTCGTAGGGGATCATCCGTCGGGAGAGCTCCATCTGCAGTTCCAGAGACTGGTAGTGGGAGCGGTAGAGGATGGCGATCTCGTCGAGCGATTCTCCTTCGTCGCGGAGCTCGAGGATGCGCTGAGCGACGAAGGACGCCTGCTCGTAGACGTCGTCGACGCCGACCATCGCCGGATCGGGTCCGGAGCCGCGGACGGCGTGAAGCTGCTTCGGAAACTGGAAGCGGTTGTGTGCGATCGCGGCGTTGGCGAGGGAGAGGATCTGGGGCGACGAGCGGTAGTTCGTCTCCAGCTTGAACACGCGCGCGTCGGGAAAGCGCTGCGGAAACGTGATGATGTTCTCGAACGATGCACCACGGAACGAGTAGATCGACTGTGCATCATCCCCGACGACCATCACGTTGCGGTGGTGCGCAGCCATGGAGTCGATGATCTCCGCCTGGAGCCGGTTCGTGTCCTGATACTCGTCGACCAGAAGATGGCGGTAGCGGATCCGGAGTACTTCCGCGGCCTCCGGATGCTCGTCGAGGAGACGCTTCCAGTTGAGGAGGAGATCGTCGAAGTCCATCACGTTCGCCTCGAGCTTGCGATGCGCATACTGCGCGAAGACGCTCCGGATCTCCGAGAGCCAGGTAGCGAAGTGCGGGTAGTTCTCTTCGAGATGTGCCTCGAGCGGGGTCGCGGTGTTGGCGACGAACGAATGGATCTCGAGGAGGACGTCCCCTTTCGGGAATCGTTTCTCGAGCGTCGGAATCCCGGCGGCGGTGATCGCCGTCTCCATCATCTCCTTCGAATCCTCGGAGTCGAGGATGGAGAAATTCGAGCGGTAACCGAGTCGCTCGGCGTGTTGGCGGAGGAGGCGGTTTCCGACCGAGTGGAACGTTCCGCCGGAGATACTGCGGGTATCGATTGCGACGAGCTCCTCGACGCGGCCGAGCATCTCGCGGGCTGCTTTGTTGGTGAACGTGACGAGGAGAATGGAAGAAGGATCGACTCCGTCTTCGATCAGCCGTGAGACGCGGTAGGTGAGAGTACGGGTCTTCCCGGTGCCGGCGCCGGCGATGACCAGCATCGGCCCGTCTCCCGCCATCACCACCTCGAGCTGTTCGCTGTTGAGCTGATCCTCGTAGCGGACGCGGTAGTTCCTGGTTCGCGCGGGGGACTCGAGCTTGTACCGCCGGATCTTCGTCACCGCGCCATTGTAGCGTTGACGATCCGGAGGATGGCGATGGCCGCGAGAGACCAGGCGAGAGCGAAGATGACCGCACGCACGTCGATGACGCGCCATCCGCCGAAGTCCATGACCGTGGCGGCGACGCCGCCCAGAAGAGCCATCACGAGGGCGGCGAAGAGCTCAGAGGCGCGGTTCCGGCGGCGCTGCAACGGAATGGCACGCGCGATGGCGAAGGCGAGGAGTCCGGCGATGCACCAGGTCGCGATTCCCATGGGAGCTCATTATCCCACCGGTAGCCGAACCGGAGATGAAGGTGGGGGTCGAAAAGTTCTTTGTATAAACGACATGCGCTCCGCGGAGGAGTGGTATGCAGTTCGCAAATTGTCGTTTCGTCATGCAATCTGCTGATACTACGAACGGACAAAAGATTCTCGCGATCGAAGATGATCCGGACGTACTGCAGTTGTACGTCTCGTTCCTGCAGCGGAAAGGTTACGATGTCCTCTCCGCGAAGGGTGCCGAAGAAGGGATGAGCATGTTCCGGCGGAATCCCGATACGCGGTTGATTCTGCTCGATCTCAACATGCCCGGAATGACGGGGGAGGAATGGATCAGCTGGTATCTCCAGCAGGGACGGCGGGTGCCGGTCATCGTCGCGTCCGGAAAGGGCGACATCCTCACCATCACGAAAGGCAACAACCTGACCGCTGCCCTGACCAAGCCGTTTCACATGGAGGAGCTGCAGGAGTTGATCGAGGTGCTGCTGGCGGACAACTGGGCGGAGGAAGTCAGCTCCGACAGCATCATGCATTGACGGAGGGGGGCGCCGGACGGCGCCGGCCCCTCCGGAAGAGACTAAACGCCGTCGGCGCCGATCGCCTCGACGGGGCAGTTCGCCATGGCGTCCTTCACCAGGTTTTCTTCATCCGCGCCCGCGGGCTGTTTGCACACGTACGTGAAGCCTTCCTCGTCGTTGCGGGTGAAGTTGTCGGGCGCAGTCTCCCGGCAAAGGTCGCAGTCGATGCACTGACTGTCGACGTAGTACGCACCTGGATCCTGCCCGGGAACTTTGTCATTCGGATCTGCCATTTCTTCCCTCTCCTGGATTCCGGCCGCCGCATGACCGGTTGCCGGCGATGGCCGCTATTGAGATCGGACTTGCCTTCCGGTCCCGACCACCGCAACCAGACTCGTCGCCCGTATATTCGCTCTCGGATCAGCCGCCCAGGGCCTCGAACGCCGGGCCTCACGTTCGAAGACATGGTAGCTTGCACCGGGAATCCGTAAGTGATGCAGCTCACTCGAGGAGGTGTTATGCGACAGCGTTTTGTGGTTCAGATCACCGGAGCTGTGATGCTCCTTTTTCTTCTTCCTGCGGCGCGTCTGCTCGCCGCGGAGATGGCACCTGCGGGAACTCTCGCGGACACCGTCACGGTACGTGGAAACGCGAGGCTCTCGCTCACTCCCGACCGGGTGACGTTCACCATCGGGGTGCAGACGACGGCTCCGACGGTCGATGACGCGGTCCGTCAGAACAACACCCGCGTTTCCGGAGTGGTCGACGCACTGAAGAAGGCGGGGGCGACTCCGGATCAGATTCGCACCACCAATTTTTCGGTCTATCCGCAGCAGGTCTACCAGCAGGGAGAGGCGCCGCGACTCACCGGCTACCAGGTGAACAACTCGGTGGTGGTGACGACGTCGAAAGCCACGACCGCAGGGAAGCTGCTCCAGGCCGCCGTCGATGCGGGAGCAAACAATGCCTCCGGGCTCAACATGAGCATCGCCGACCCCGAAGCTGCCCGAAGAACGGGGCTGCGCCAGGCGTACGAGAATGCGAAGAGCAGCGCGCAGGCGCTCGCCGAAGCGGCCGGCAGGACGTTGGGACGCGCGATCGTGATCTCCGAAGAAGGAATGACTCCGCCACCTCCCCGACCCATGGCCATGGCGATGGAGTCGCGAGTTGCAGCTTCGAGCGTACCGGTGGAGGAGGGAACCCTGGAGATGGAGTTCCATGTCGACGTGACGTTCGAACTGCGCTGACGGATCGAGCGGCCCGCGCGAAGCGCTCCGCAAAGCGAGCCGCGAGCGGATCCGGGGTCGCTCTTCTCTCCGTTCCTTCCGATCGCTTGCGCGATACGGCCTCATCACATATCTTCATCCGTCGTACGAATTCCGATTCAGCAGAGGGGGGAGATGAAGACTCTTGCCGATCTCCGGATCACTCCGGCCTTACCCGACGACCTCCCGGAGGTCCTCTCCCTCCTCGAGCGGAACCAGCTGATGACCTCCGACGTGGAGGCGCATCTTAGGAACTTCGTCATCGCGCGCGACGGAGCGGTGGCCGTGGCGTGCGGAGGAGCCGAAGCCTACCAGTTCGCCGCACTCCTGCGGTCGATCGCGGTCGATCCCGAGTACCGCGGGATGGGACTCGGGCGAAGGATCGTGCGGGAGCTTCTCGACCGGCTCTCCTCGCGCGGGCTGCGCGAGTTCTATCTCCTCACCGAAGGGGCCGAAGAGTTCTTCCGGAAGCGCGGGTTCAAGGTGATCGACCGCGATCAGATCCATCCGCAGCTCCTCTCGTCGTCACAGCTGCAGGGCGCCTGCCCGGAGAGTGCCACCTGCATGCGCCTGGTGATGAGCTGAGCGTCTTTCCGCGATGATCTTCGACGTCCACGTTCACGTTCAGCCGTGGCAGATGGTGCGGCCGGAAGTGCTCGCGATGATCGACGATCCGGGACACGCCGACGCGAAAGAGGCACTCTCCAGCGCGGACGCGATGCTCCGGCACCTCGACGCGAACGGAATCGAGCGGATCTGCTGCATCAACTACGTCTCGCCGGAAGTGACGGGATTCACCCCCGAAGTGAACGACTGGATTCTCGACTTCACGCGCGGCCATCGCGACCGGCTCCTCCCCGTCGGCTCGGTCCACGCGCGCCTGCAGCCCGACGTCGGAGGTGAAGTCCGGCGGATCCTGGACGGCGGGATGCGGATGATTAAGATCCACCCGCCGCACCAGCTGTATGCGGCGAACGCGTACCGTGACGAGCTTCCAGCGCTCGCGGAGATCTATCGCGAGTGCGAGGCACGCTCGGTTCCGGTGATGTTCCACACCGGGACGTCGGTCTTTCCGGGAGCGCGCAACGTCTACGCCGACCCGATGCCGGTGGACGACGTCGCAGTCGATTTCCCGCGGTTGCCGATCATCCTCGCCCACGCGGGGCGCCCTCTCTACGGGGAGACAGCGTTCTTCCTCACCCGGAGGCATCCCAACGTCAGGATCGACGTCTCCGGTATCCCTCCTCGGGCGCTCCTTCGGTATCTCCCGAGGATCGGCGACGTCGCGGAGAAGGTCCTGTGGGGCACCGACTGGCCATCGCCCGGCGTGACCTCGATGTCGGCGAACGTGGACGAGCTCCGGTCGCTCGGGCTCGGCGAAGCGATGGAGCAGAAGATCCTGTGGGAGAACGCAGCGGCGCTCTTCGGGTAGGACTGCCGTCGAAGCTCGGCGTCAGACTTGTCGGACAGGGCCGACAGGTCCGACGGGTTTGGCCTCGATCTTCGATCCTCGATGCCTCGATGCCTCGATGCCTCGATCCTCGATGCCTCGATCCTCGATCCTCGATCCTCGATCCTCGATCCTCGATCCTCGATCCTCGATCCTCGATCCTCGATCCTAGATGCCTCCCATCCGCTTCACGAGAGCGCTGAGCAACTCGGACTTCTCGAGGTTCAGCACCAGGAGTCCTTCCTCGGTCTCGATCACCGCGACGTTGTCGAGACCGACGACCCCGACGGGGCGGGTGCGATCGGAGCGGACGAAGAGGCGGGAGGAGTCTTCGACGAATACGTTGTCTGGAATCGAGGCCCCGGCGAACCTCGCCACCGCCTTCCAGCTGCCGACGTCCGACCATTCGAACCGCGCCGACACCGTGGCGACGCCTGCTGCCTTCTCCATCACCGCATAGTCGATCGAGATCGACGGCATCGCCTCGTACAGAGATCGCCGCTGCTCATCATCCGCTTCCACGAAGCGGAGACTCCCGCGTGCGATCTCCGGAGCGACCTTTTCGAGAATCTCGAAGAAGGAGGAAAGACGCCAGACGAACATCCCGCCGTTCCAGAGAAAGCGTTGCGAGTCGACGTACTGCTGCGCAGTCACGAGATCCGGTTTCTCCACGAAGCGGCGGACACCGACGACGCCGGTCGCGAGCTCCTCTCCGAGCTCGAGGTACCCGAAGCCGGTGTTCGGCTCGGTGGGACGGATTCCGATGGTGACCAGCGCGTCGTGCGACGCCGCGAAATCGATCGCCGTCGACGCGACGGCTGCGAACGATCCGTCGTCCGCGTCACGATCCTCGATCGCGTGGTCGGAAGGGAAGATCGCCACCACCGCGTCGGGGTGGCGGCGCGCGATCACCCGGCAGCATGCCGCGATGGCCGGAGCGGTGTTGCGCCGGGCCGGCTCGACCAGGATGTTCTCCTCCGGCAGCTCGGGGATCTGCTCGCGCACCAGCGGACGGTATCGTTCGTTCGTCGCGACGAACAGATGCGACGGTGATGCGGCGAGCGGGGCGAGTCGCGACCAGGTCAGCTCGAGGAGCGATCGCCCTGCGAAGATCCGGAGAAACTGCTTGGGGCGTTCGTCCGTGCTCAGAGGCCACAGCCGGGTGCCGGCGCCACCGGCGAGAATCAGAACTGTCGTCCCGCTCCGCGTCATGCGGACGTCCCCGCCAGCCGGCCGGCAGGGGACGCGCTCTCCGGCTTCGGCTCGGGATTCCGGCAGACCGCGATCAGCCCGAGTCCGTCCGGCGGGTCGTCTCCTTCCATCGCGCGGAAAAGCGGGACCAGCCGGTCGAAGATCCTCGACTGCACGGAAGGAACTTCGGCGCGTCCGAGTATTCGTCCGTTGAGCCACCAGCCGATACGTCCGATCCGGTTACGGAACACCGTCTTCTCGACCTCGAAGCCTGCGTCTTCGATTTTCGACGTCAACTCCTCGCGGGTGTAACGCCGGTGATGTCCGACCGCCTCGTCGAGCTTCCCGAAGATCTGCGGGCCCGCGGGAACGTAGAGGACGAGCCGCCCGCCCGGCGGAAGGATCTCCCGCAGACGAAGGAGAGCTTCGACATCGTTCTCGACGTGCTCGAGAACGTTCAGGCAGACCACCGTGTCGAAGTGGTAGTGGGCAAATCCCGACAGGTCGTCCCCGAGCACGAGCTTCTCGACGATCACTCCGGGATGGCGGCGGAACTGATTCCGGAGCAGCCACAGATACGTCTCGTCTGCGTCGGTCGCGACCACGATCTCCTTCCCGTAGAGGAAGCGGGTCATGTTTCCGGTTCCCGCGCCGACTTCGAGGACGCGCTCACCGATGTACGGGCGGATGCTGTCCCAGATCCAGCGGTTGTATCGGCTGAGGAGCGACATCCGCCGCAATGTGGAGTACGCGCGGTCTTCGTGGCCGTCGGACGAGAAGAGGCCGTACTTGAGAATCGTCCAGATCGCGGAGACCCCGTCCTTCCAGTTGATCTTCTTTCCTTCCCAGTAGTCGCGCCCGTGATAGGAGATCGGGACTTCGTACACCCGGTATCCCCGGCGCGAAACCTTCGCGGTGATCTCCGGTTCGAACCCGAAGCGGTTCGAGCGGAGTGGGATCGACTGAATGATCTCCCGCCGGAAGACCTTGTAGCAGGTCTCCATGTCGGTCAGGTTGAGGTTCGTGGTGGCGTTCGAGAGGAAGGTCAGAAACTTGTTCCCCACCGTGTGCCAGTACATCATCACCCGCCGCGGGTAGCCTTCGAAGCGCGACCCATAGACCACGTCCGCCACACCGTCGAGAATCGGCTGGATCAGTCGTGGGTACTCTTCGGGCTCGTACTCCAGGTCCGCATCCTGGATGACCACGATCTCGCCACGGGCTTCCTCGATTCCCCTGCGGAGCGCTGCGCCCTTACCCATGTTCACCGGTTGGATGATGTGGCGAATCTCCGGCGCCTCGAGGGCGATCCGGGCGACGATGTCGCGCGATCCGTCGGTCGAGCAGTCGTCGACGACGATGATCTCTTTCTGGATCGGAACTGCGCGTACGCGACGCAGAAGCTCACGCACGGTCGCCCGTTCGTTGTAACAGGGAATGACGACACTGAGCAGAGGTTCAGGTCGGGTCTCGCTCATGGGCTGGCTCATGGAATCAGAAGTGAGTGAGTCACGGGACGGGCAGTATTGTACTCTAGTGAAAATCAGTCCCGGTCCCACAAAGGAAAACGCAAGACGGAACATGGAGAGCACCAGCGAGATTTCGAGCCCCCCTCATTCCCGGTCGGAATCGCTTCGGAAGCTGATCCACATCGGCGTCGGATTCTTCGCCGTCACGCTCGCGTGGCTGAATGTGTGGGAAGCGGCGGCCGCCGCTCTCGCAGCCTTCTTCTTCAACTGGCTGCTCCTCCCGCGGCTCCTCGGAGATCGAATCGCGCGCCACGAGCGGGGCCATGATCCCGGCATTCTCTATTACCCCCTCGCCGTCCTCGCTCTGATCCTCGTTTTTGCGCGTCATCCGGCAATGGCAGGTGCCATCTGGGTGATCCTCGCGTTCGGAGACGGCGCCGCGACTCTCATCGGTCGCAATCTCCCGATCTTCCGTCTCCCCTGGAATCGGGAGAAGTCTCTGGGAGGCATTCTGGGCTTCTTCGAGGTCGGTTTTCCTTCGGCTCTGGCGATATACCTCTTCCTCGGTCCGCCGCCTTCCATCATTCCTCCGGCCATCGTGATCCTGGTGACGACCCTCGCCTGCGCTCTGGTGGAGACGCTCGCGCTCGAGGTCAACGACAACATCACCGTCCCGCTGACCGGCGCTCTCGTTCTGTGGGGGCTCACGCACATCCAGTCGCTCACGATGCAGCCGTTCGACCGCGGCCTTTACCTCTGGATCGGGGTGAACACGCTTCTCGCGCTCACCGGCTGGATCCTCCGGAGCGTCGACCTCTCCGGAATGATCGGAGGGTGGCTTCTCGGGACGATCATCATCGTCTTCGGCGGATGGGCGCTCTACGTCGCGCTCCTCGTTTTCTTCGTCATCGGCAGCGGAGCGACGAAGCTCGGATACCAGCGGAAAGGGCAGAAGGGTCTGGCTCAGGAGAAGGGGGGACGCCGCGGATTCGCGCATGCGTTCGCGAACGTCGGCGTCGCAGCCATCCTCGCTCTCCTGATGACGACGTCCTCTTTCGATCCGCATCTCCTCTGGATCGCGGCGGTCGCGTCACTCGCGACCGCGGCCGCCGACACCGCCGGCTCGGAGATCGGTCAGCTCCTCGGCGAGCACGCCTTTCTTCCCCTGAGCTTCCGGCGGGTGGCGCCGGGAACGGAAGGGGCGATCTCTCTCGAAGGAACCGTTGCCGGATGGACAGCCGCCCTGATCGTCTCCGTCTTCGCCGTCGCCGCCGCCTCGTTCGGCGGGTTCGTGGAGGGAGGTGGCGGGAGGGGAGCGATGTTCGTACCCCGGGCGGGGGAATCAGCCGGCCTCTCGTTCTGGAGCGTCGTCGGCGTCGTCGTGATCTCCGCGGCCGCAGGATCGTGGATCGAGAGCGTGGTCGGGAGCTGGAATCGGAAGCGCAGCCGCGCGGTTCCCAACGGCGCGCTCAACTTCCTCAATACCGCGATCGGCGCTGCGATCGCGATCGCGCTGGTTCTGGCGTTCCGGTAGTTCTGCGATTGGAATCGGTGTCTGATGAAAAGAATCGTCATCGTCGGCCGGCCGAATGTCGGCAAGTCCACGCTCTTCAATCGAATTGCGGGGCGGCGGCGTGCGCTGATCCACAATCTTCCCGGAATGACGCGCGACCGGCTCTCCGACGAGGTGCAGCTCGATTCCGGTGAGCGGTTCGAGCTGACCGATACCGGCGGACTCGAATACGGCGACAGTCCGATGTCCGCGTTCGCCGACGAGATCCGGATCCAGGCCGCGCAGGCGATCGAGAGCGGCGACCTGATCCTCTTCGTCGTGGACGGGACGACCGGCATTCTCCCCGAGGACGAAGACATTGCCGAGCAGCTTCGCTCCGGGTCGCGACGGGTGATCGTGGTCGTGAACAAGATCGACACCCGAGTGGCTCAGGAGAATCAGTCGGAATTCTACGGTCTCGGTTTCGAGCGACTGATCGCAGTCTCCGCGGAGCATGGAATCAACACGGAGGATCTCCTCGAGGCGATTCGCGAAGTCGTTCCGGTGGAAGAAGAACCGGAAGCGGCCGAGAGCGAGCCTCTGCGGCTCGCGATCATCGGGCGTCCGAACGTCGGGAAGTCTTCCCTCCTCAACCGCCTCACCAACGCAGAACGCGCCGTCGTTTCGGAGATCTCGGGGACGACGCGTGATGCGATCGACGAACTGATCGAACGCGACGGCCGCGAATATCTGATCATCGACACCGCCGGAATCCGTCGCAAAGGAAAGACGACCGATGAGGCGGAGAAGCTTTCGGTGATCTCCGCGCGCAAGGCGATCCAGCGATGCGACATCGCGCTGCTGGTGGTCGATGGAACCGAGGAGATCGCGGCTCAGGATGCGACGGTGGCGGGCTACGCCGAGGAGGCCGGAAAGGCCGCGCTGATCCTGGTGAACAAGTGGGATGCGGTCGAACGGACTCCGACTCTGACGCGGGAGTACGAAGACCGGGTGCGGCGGAAGCTGAAGTTTCTCCCGTACGCTCCGCTGGAATTCATCTCTGCGAAGTACGGACGGCGAGTGGAGAAGCTCTTCCCGACCATCGACCAGATTGCCGAATCATACCGCTCGAAGTTCAGGACCTCCGACCTGAACAAGATCCTGGAGCGTGCGGTGGCGCTGCACCATCCCCCGGCGGTGCGCGGCCGGCAGCGGCGCTTCTACTACGCGACGCAGCTGAAGGCTCAACCTCCGACGATCGCCATCTTTTCCAACATGGAAGACCCGCTCCACTTCTCCTACCGGCGGTTTCTCGAAAATCAGTTTCGAGATGCACTCTCTCTCGTCGGAACACCGGTCCATCTGGTGATCCGCGGGCGGAAAGGAATGAAAGGCAACTGAAAGGCATCGGAGAGGCATCTAGGATCTAGTATCTGGGATCGAGGATCTGAGAGGCATCGAGGATCGGGGATCGAGGATCTGAGAGGCATCGAGGATCGGGGATCGAGAATCGAGGATCTGAAAGGCACCGGGGATCGGAGATCGAGGATCGAGGATCTGAGCGGCACCGGGGAACGAGGATCTGAGATCGAGGAACGAGGATCTGAGAGGCACCGGGGATCGGAGACGATGATCTGAGATGAACGAGGATCCGACCGGCGCCGAAGACGCACGGTCGTGGCGTCAGATCCACGAGGTCCGGTCCATGATCCGGGGCTTTTACTCGGCGGCTTCGAAATGATAGATTTCGCCGCCGATCATCCGGAGGAGGACGGCTCGTCCCATGTTGTCGCGGATCCAGATCCGGTTGTCGGCGAGCGTGGTGTCGATACAGTCGAGCCGGTTCTGGAGGTCGTCGGGGCTGTCGTAGATCTGGCAGTCTCCATCCTCGAAAACGATGGCGATGGGAAACTGCGGAATCGTGATGACGGACTGAATCACGGGTTCCTCCGCTGAAAAGAACGGTGCTATTCTTCAATTTATAGTTGACCTTCCGATTTGTCCTCTCTTTCGAGCGGGACGCGATTCAAGGAGAACGGATTCTGTATGTCGGGTCACAGCAAATGGAGCACGATCAAGCACAAGAAGGGTGCGGCCGACGCCAAGCGCGGTAAGGTCTTCACCCGGATCATCAAGGAAATGACCGTTGCCGCACGTCTCGGCGGCGGTGATCCGGAAGCGAATCCCCGCCTTCGAGCGGCAGTCGCCGAGGCCAAGGCCAGCAACATGCCGAAAGACAACATCGACCGGGCGATCAAGAGGGGAACGGGAGAGATCGAAGGGAGCACCTACGAAGAGGTGACGTACGAGGGGTACGGCCCCGGAGGCGTGGCCATCCTGGTCGAGGCGTTCACCGACAACACCAACCGCACCACCCCCGAGATCCGGCACATCTTCGAGAAATACGGCGGGAACATGGGGACGCCCGGATCGGTGAAGTACCTTTTCGAGCGAAAGGGATACATCGCAATCGAGAAGAGCGCGGCGTCGGAGGACCGGCTGATGGAGATCGCCCTCGAAGCGGGGGCGGACGACCTCAATACCGACGATCCGGAGGCGTTCGAGATCTACGTCGACCCGGCGAATTTCGAGAGTCTTCGCGAAGCCGTGGATAAGGCGGGTATTCCGACGCTGGAGGCGAAGATCGGCGAGATTCCCACGACCTACACCGAGCTCGACGACTCGAAGGGGCGTCAGGCCATGAAGCTGATCGAGATGCTCGACGACCACGACGATACGCAGAACGTCTGGACGAACTTCGACATCCCTGACGAGCTGATGGCCGAGTGATCCGATGAGGATTCTCGGCGTCGATCCCGGTTCCATCGTCACCGGCTATGGGGTGATCGATTCCGGCCGGGGTCAGCTGTCGATCATCGAACAGGGAGAGGTCCGGACGCGACGGGGCGAGCAGTTCCCCGAGCGCCTGCGGAGAATCTACGAGGAACTGACGGGAGTCATCGCGCGCACTTCTCCGGACGCGATGGCCGTGGAATCGCCGTTCGCGGGACTCAATCCGAAGAGCCTGATCCAGCTCGCGCACGCCAGAGGAGTGATTCTCCTCGCCGCGTGCAACGCAGGCCTCGAAGTCTTCGAGTATTCGCCGCGATCGGTCAAGAGTGCGGTGGTCGGATATGGTGGGGCGGAGAAGTCGCAGGTTGGCAGCATGGTTCAGCTCCTGGTCCGCGGAGCGCGCGAGCTGAAAATGTCCGTGGACGCCGCCGATGCGCTGGCGGTCGCGATCTGTCACGCCCACAGCGTGCGGCCCGCCGGCCGGATCCGTTTGCAGTAACCGGGATCTTCACCCCGGTGAGGGTGGGACGATCCTCCCGGAGAAGAGCCCCGTCTCGTACGAACACCTCCACGTGCTGCAGGAGTGCGTGGAATGCAAGGAGTCGATCATCGACGACGCTTCGCGCTCCCCGGAAGGCGATCGTGGTGCCGACGGGCCGGAATCGGTTCGGGCGAAGCTCTCCCTCCGCGCATTTCAGGCGTTCCGCTCGCGCGACTTCCGCATCCTCTGGATCGGCGCGTTCACCTCCACCACCGGGACCTGGATGCAGACGGTCGCCCAGAGCTGGGTCGTCCTCTCCATGACGAAGTCGGCATTCCTGCTGGGCGTCGATGCATTTCTCGCCACCGCACCGATGATTCTCTTCTCACTTTTCGGAGGAGTCGTCGCCGACCGGGTGGAGCGCCGCCGGATCCTTCTCGTCTCACAGGTGGCGCAGATGACGCTTGCGTTCATCCTCGCAGCGCTGATCTACAGCGGGAAAGTGGAGGTCTGGCACATCTTCGCACTCTCGTTCGCCACCGGAACGGCCCAGGCTTTCGGCGGACCTGCCTATCAGGCCCTCCTGCCGCTGCTCGTACCGCGCGAGGACATGCCGAACGCGATTGCACTCAACTCGATGCAGTTCAACCTGGCCCGGATGATCGGTCCGGTTCTCGCGGGACTGGCACTGGCGGCGCTCGGCCCGGCGGCGTGCTTCGCACTGAACGGCGTTTCGTTCATTCCGGTGATGCTCAGCCTCCTCGCGATCCGTGCGTCGTTCCAACCCGTCGTCGCGAAGACGCGCAGCATCTTCGGCGACATCCGCGCCGGATTCTCGTTTCTGCAGCAGCGCCCCGCAATACGCCAGCTGACACTCCTCGCATTCGTGAGCACGTTTTTCGGAATCCCTCTGGTGACCATGCTTCCGGTGGTGGCGAAATCGGTGTTCGGATTCGGTGCGACGGGATACAGCTGGATGATGACTGCCTCGGGAGCGGGATCGGTCGCAGGAGCACTGTTCGTCGCCGCACGGTCGCACCGCACCGGCCGCGGGCGGAGCGCTCTCGTGTATCAGCTCGGCTTCGCGGTCTTTCTCCTGATCTTCGCGTCGTCGGGAACGCTCTGGATCAGTCTGATCGCGGTATTCTTCGCGGGCGCATCGCTGCTCGGGATCATCACTACCGTGAGCTCACTCGTGCAGCTCGCGACGACCGAAGAGATGCGGGGGAGGGTGATGTCCATATTCATGCTCTCGTTCCGCGGCGGCATGCCGCTGGGGAACCTGACCGCGGGATGGGTCGCCGATCGTGCCTCGGTTTCGCTGGCCCTGGGCGCGAACGCGGTGGCGCTCGGTGTGATCTCTGCGCTGTTTCTGATGCGCCGGAATCGCATCCGTGAACTGTAGGAAGTGGGGGAACGAAGGGTCACGTTTTTGCAAAGCGTGTGAAGACGGAGGCCCCCGGTCTGTAATATTTTCGCGTTTCCAACTAGAATCTCGCGTTCCGCCTTCGCAGGAGGAGGCGCGAAGGAATTGCAGTGAGTACAACTCTGATGGCTCGAAAAAAGGAAAAGCAGACACCCGTCGAGGAGGAAGTGTGCGCCCCGGAGTGGACGGAGCTGCTGCGAAAAATGATCTTCATTCGTCGCTTCGAAGAGACGACGGAGGGACAATTCCGGCGGGGAAAGATCGGCGGCTATCTTCACGTCTACAGCGGGCAGGAAGCGGTCGTAGCGGGGATCCTCACCGCGATCCGCCCCGATGACGCCGTCTTCGCCGGCTACCGCGACCACGCCCATGCCCTGATGCTCGGGAGTGACCCCGGCGCAGTGATGGCCGAGCTGCTCGGCAAGGCGACCGGCGTCTCCCACGGCAAGGGCGGCTCGATGCACCTGTTCGACGCGGAGCACGGGTTTTACGGCGGCTACGGCATCGTCGGTGGACACCTGACCCTTGCGACCGGAGCGGCCTATGCCTTCCGCTACCAGCAGACCGACCGTCTCGCGCTCTGTTTCTTCGGCGATGGTGCGATGAATATCGGCTCGTTCCACGAAGCGCTGAACATGGCCGGCCTCTGGGGCAAACAGGGGATGTGCCCGGCGATCTACATCATCGAGAACAACGGCTACGCGATGGGTACGTCGATCGAACGGCATTCCGCTCTGACCGATCTCTCGGCTCGCATGAACGCATACGAGATCCCTTCGGAGAAGGTGGACGGGCAGGACGTTTTCGCCATCCGCGGAGTTGCGGACCGGGTCGTCCGGCAGGTACGCGAGACGGGGCGGCCCTACTGCATCGAAGCGATCACCTATCGATTCTCGGGTCACGGAGCGGCGGACATCCTCCAGCCGTACCGGACGAAGGAAGAGGTCGAGAAGCATCGCCACCGCGATCCGATCACCATCCTCTCGAACCGCCTCAAGGAGATCTGCGGGCTCACCGACGACGACATCGCCGCCATGGAAGCACGGGCGGGAGAGGATGCCGCGAAGGCTCTCGAGTTCGCGGAGAACAGTCCTCAGCCCGACGACGCGGAGCTCTTCACCGACATCACTTCCGACGAGGGGAAGGAGATGCCGCGTGGCTGAGCGCACCTATCGTGACGCGATTCACGATGCGCTGGTCGAGGAGATGGACCGCGACGGCTCGGTGCTCCTCCTGGGCGAAGACATCGGAGTGTACGAAGGGACGTTCCGCATCACCGCCGGTCTGCTGAAGAAGTACGGCCCCAGGCGCGTGGTCGACACTCCGATCGCAGAAGCCGGAATGGTCGGAACCGCGATCGGAATGGCGATGATGGGCCTTCATCCGATCGTGGAGATGATGACCTTCAATTTCGCCATCGTCGCCGCAGACCAGATCCTGAACCACGCGGCGAAGATCCGCTACTTCTCTGGTGGTCAGGTCGACGTCCCGATCGTGATCCGCGGCCCCCAGGGGGCAGGTGTTCAGTTGTCGGCGCAGCACTCGCAGTCCTTCGAGTCGTTCTACGGTCACTTCCCGGGACTGAAGGTCGTCGCGCCTGGAACGCCGGCCGATGTGAAGGGAATGCTCAAGACCGCGATCCGGGGGAAGGATCCGGTGATCTTCCTCGAGAACGCGGCGCTGTACGGAATCAAAGGCGAAGTGCCGGACGATCCCGACGCTCTGGTTCCGTTCGGCAAATCGCGGATTGCGCGCGAGGGCGACGACGTGACGATCGTCTCATACAGCAGAATGCTGCAGCTCTCGCTTGCAGCGGCGGAGAAGCTCGCGGCGGAAGATGGGATCGAAGCGGAGGTGATCGACCTCCGCACGCTCCGTCCGCTCGACCTCGACCCGGTCTATCAGTCGGTACGCCGTACGCATCGGGCAGTGGTGGTCCAGGAGCAGTGGAAGCCGTTCGGTGCGGCGGCGGAGATCGCCGCGAGCATATCCGAGACGGTCTTCGACGAGCTCGACGCGCCGGTCGCCCGCGTGACCGGCGAGGACGTGCCGATGCCGTACGCGCGAAACCTCGAGCTGCTCGCCGTTCCGCACGAGCAGGACGTGATCCGGGCTGTGCGGGGCGTGATGTACCGGGGCTGAACGCACCGGGAACGGTCGAATCGATGCAGGGTGGGAAGTAACTATGTCCGAGATCATCATGCCGAAGATGGGCGACGCGATGACCGAAGGAAAGGTCGTCCGTTGGTACAGGAAACCGGGCGACGCGGTGAAACGCGGCGAGCCCCTGCTGGAGATCGAGACGGACAAGGTGAACCTCGATCTCGAAGCCGAAGACGACGGCGTTCTCGGCGAGATCGAAGTGGCAGAAGGGGAGACTGCTCAAGTCGGCGCGGTGCTCTCGCGAGTGCAGCGACCAGGGGAAGAAGCCCCGAAGAAGAAGGCGGCGAAGGGGAGCACGAAGGAAGCGCCGCAGAAACCCGTTGCCCCGGAGCGGGAACCGGCCGCGAAGGGAGAGGCGCAGGCCGCGCCTGCAGAGGCGGGTGCTCCGCCCGAAATGACCCCTCCCGTGATTCCGGAGCCGCCGCCGGGCGGCTTCGTGCGCTCGTCACCGCTGGCTCGCCGGATGGCGCGCGAGCTCGGTGTCGACATCGGTTCGGTCCAGGGAAGCGGTCCGGCGGGGCGCGTCGTCGCGTCGGACGTCAGCCGTGCGGCCGAATCGGGCCCGGCGTCGAAGTCGCAACCGCCTTCCGCGACGAAAGCGCCGGTGCAGCGGATGCCGCAACCCTCGCTCGAAGAGAAGCAGATTCCCCTCTCCGCGATGCGCCGGACGATCGCCCGGCGTCTGGTCGAATCGATCGGACCCGTTCCTCATTTCTTCCTGACCGTCGAGGCGGATGTGACGGAGCTGATGTCGCTGCGGGCGCAGATCAACGAGATCGAAGGGGTGAAGACCAGCGTGAACGATTACGTCGTCCGGGCAGCTGCGCTCTCGCTGCTGCGGCATCCGGCGGTGAATTCGAGTTTTACTCCGGAGGCGATCCATCAGCACGGAGACGTCCACGTCGGGATCGCAGTGGCGACTCCGGAAGGGCTGATCACGCCGGTCATCCGCAACACGGACGGGAAAAGCGTGATGGAGATCTCCGCCGTGGGGAGGGATCTGGCCGAAAGGGCGAGAAGCCGGAGGTTGCGGCCGGACGAATATCAGGGAAGCACGTTCACCATCTCGAATCTGGGGATGTTCGGGATCGAGGAGTTCACCGCGATCATCAATCCACCGAATTCGGCCATCCTGGCCGTGGGGGCGGCGGGACCGAAGCCAGTCGTGCGCGAGCGGCGGGTTGTGGTTCGTGAGATGATGAAAATGACGATGTCGTGCGACCATCGTGTCATCGACGGGGCGACCGGTGCGGAATTTTTGCGCACTCTGAAGCAATATCTCGAACAGCCGGTACGACTCGTGCTTTGATGGTCATGTGCGGAAGACGCGAGGGACCGCAAATGCGCCACCGGCTCTCCCGGCGTTTCTCCCCGACTCTGGTACACTGAAGCGCGTCCCTGATGGAAAAGCTGGTACTGGTCTTTCTGATCATTTTCCTTGCATGGTTCGCCTTCAGAGTCGCGCGTTTCGCGCTGAGGCTCTTCACGCTGCTGGTCATCGTCGTGATCGCAGTCGTGCTCTATTTTGCATATTTGAGGTAACCCCTTGAGCGATCGAAAATACAGACACCGCGGATACATGGACAGCGGAACCGAAAAGCCCGCGGGCGGTTCGTCCGGCGGTTCGGCTCCCCGTCCGGAGCCGCCTCGCACGCGCATCGAAGGTGCCCCACGCGGGCGTTCGGCCGGCGCGCCAGGTCCGGAAGTCTTCAAGTGCAGTCGTTGCGGCCAGAAGCAGATCCTGACCGGAGAGCTCGAATCCGACCTCGCGTGCAAATGCGGCGCGGACCTCCACACCTGCACCAACTGCAAGTTTTTCGACACCTCCACCCAGTGGGAGTGCAAGGCGACCATCCCGGCCCGGGTTGCACCGAAGGACAAAGCGAATCAGTGCGGACTCTTCGATCCGAAGATCATCCGTGATCTGACCGCGGACAAGGGGCCCGGAACCAACGGCAACGGCGGCAACGGTGGCCATGGCGGAAACATCCGTTCCGCCGACGACGCACGGAGAGCGTTCGAAAATCTCTTCAAGAAGTGAGCAGCTGTGCCGGATCGCATTCCGGCCGCCACGTATGTTCCTCTCAGTTGCTACTGCGCACCCCGGACTTCTCACCCCGTGACGGATTCCCGAGATCGACGATGAGAGATTCCAGATCGCGGATGCGTTTATGACGGCATTGACGACTACCGATTCCCAGACCTCGCTCTCCACGGACGGCCCGGCCACCACGATGGTCCGCCGATGGCTCGCCGCACGGTGGGTGCGGTTTCTTTCGGCGATGCTCGGCGGCGTGCTGATCGCGGTCAGCTTTCCGGACTACAATCTCGCCCCGCTGATCTTCGTCGCGTTCGTCCCGCTGATCCTCGCCGCGGTGACCGCGAGTGGAAAGCTCGAGGCCTTTTTCCTCGGCAGCGCCGGCTACACCGTCACCTGGCTGATCAACGTTCCCTGGGTGATCACGGTGATGTCGAAGTACGGCGGCCTTCCGTATCCGACCGGAGTGGCTCTGTTCGTTGCGATGTCGATCGTCCTGGGGCTCTACGGCGGCCTTTTCACACTCTTCGTGCACCTGATCCGGCCCGGGGAAGCGATCCGCTGGTGGTTCGTGATCCCGTTCGTCTGGGCGGCGGTGGAGTTCGGCCGGACGTTTCTTCTGACCGGTTTTCCGTGGAATCTGATCGCCGCTGCCGCGGTCGATCTCCGGCCGATCGTCCAGGTCGCGCCGGTCTTCGGTCCCTACGGCATCGGCGCGATGATCGTTCTCTTCTCCACGCTCCTGGCTTGGATAGTTCTCGTCTCCGCCCCTGGTGGTAAGAAGATCGTGGTGATCGGCGGACTGCTCGTCTTCGGTCTTCTCTGGTGGACCACCGGTATCGTTCTCATCGATCGGGAGAACTTCCGCATTCTCGACGAGAAGACCTACACCGCGGCACTGCTCCAGCCGAACATTCCCGAGACGATGAAGTGGGACGAGGGGCAGACGCTCTCGATCTTCATGACCATGACCGAGATGACGGACGCCGCGGCGAAAGCGAAACCGAAGCCCGACGTCATCATCTGGCCGGAGTCCACGGTGCCGGTGGTCTACATGACCACACCGATGCTTCGGGACTACGTCGAATCGATCTCCCGTCTGGAAGGAATCGATGTGATCCTCGGGTCGGTCGCGGAAGACCCGCGCGATCCGGACAAGCTCTGGAACTCGGCTTACATCGTGACGGTGGGGACGACCAGGGGCCGTTACGACAAGATCCGGCTGGTGCCGTTCGGTGAGTACGTGCCTCTCCGGAAGATGCTCTTCTTTGCACGGAAGCTCGTTCACGCGGTCGGCAATTTCCAGTTCGGAAGCAATGACCGTCCCCTCAAAGGGAAGTTCAGCTATGGTCCGGCGATCTGCTACGAGGTGGTTTACCCGCAGATCACGGCGCAGCAGGTCCGCAACGGTGCCGACGTCCTGGTGACCATCACCAACGACGGGTGGTTTGGGGAGACAGCGGCGCCGCGCCAGCACCTGAACAACGCGCGACTCCGCGCGATCGAAGACAACCGCTACCTGCTGCGGGCGGCGACGTCCGGAATCTCGGCGGTGGTCGATCCGACCGGAAAGATCGTGCAGGAGTTGCCGGTCGGAAGGAAGGGAACCATCATGGCAACCTTCGCTCCGCGGCACCGTCTCACCGCCTACGTCAGATTCGGCGACTGGTTTGCAATTCTCGCGGCCGTCCTCGCTGTTGCAGCGGCCGTCGTACGGAGAAGGGTCATCAGATGAAGGAACAGACAGCCGCGAAAGTAGAAGAGCTTCGGGAGCGACTCCAGGCGATTCGAGGTTATCTTTGACCCCGTTGCCGCACAGAGATCGATCGACGAGATCGAGAAGGAAATGTCGGGCGAAGGGTTCTGGAACGACCAGAATCGTGCACAGGAGCTGAACCGCAAACGTCGCCTGGTGGAAAAGCGTCTGGAGACGGCGACGTCGCTGGAGACCAAAGCCGAAGAGGTCGACGTTCTCGCCGAACTGGAGAAGGAAGGGGAGGACGTTTCCGCCGACATCGAATCCCTCGTCTCCCAGCTGGAGCAGGAAGTCGATCAGGTCGAAATGACCATGAAGCTTTCCGGTCCGCACGACGATCGGGACGCGATCGTCTCCATTCACCCCGGCGCGGGGGGAACGGAATCGCAGGACTGGGCGGACATGCTCCTCAGGATGTACCTCCGGTTCTGCGAACGGCGCGGCTTCCCGACCGAAATGGTCGACTACCAGGCCGGCGACGAAGCGGGGATCAAGAGCGTGACGTTCATGGTCCGCGGCGACTACGCGTATGGGTATCTGAAATCCGAGCACGGAGTGCACCGGCTGGTCCGGATCTCTCCGTTCGACGCGGCGAAGCGGAGACACACCTCCTTCGCATCCGTCTACGTCTATCCGGACATCGACGAGGAGATCGAGATCGAAGTGCTGGACAAGGATCTCCGGATCGATACCTACCGCTCATCGGGAGCCGGCGGCCAACACGTCAACGTCACCGATTCGGCGGTACGGATCACCCATCTCCCAACGAACATCGTGGTCACCTGCCAGAACGAGCGGAGTCAGGGACGGAATCGCGAGACGGCGATGAAGATCCTCAAGGCGCGCCTCTACCAGATCGAGCTCGACAAGCGTGACGACGAGCACGCGAAGCTGGCAGGCGAGAAGCGGGAGATCGGGTTCGGAAGCCAGATCCGGTCCTACGTCCTCCAGCCGTACCAGATGGTCAAGGACCTCCGCACCGGCTATGAGATCGGCGACATCCAGCGCGTCCTCGACGGCGACATCGATCCGCTGATCGAGTCGTACCTCGCCACCAACGCGAAGAAAAGCGCGGAGGGCATCTGAGCTCTGGTCTCTGATGCCACGGGGGCGGTCCGGACCGCGGATCCCGGACAGCAGATTTGGCAGATCATAGATAATGGATCTCCAGATGCTTTCCCTCGCGCTCCTCTCTCCGCTTCCTCCCGCGCGAAGCGGCATCGCCGATTACACGGCGATGCTGCTGCCGGGGCTAGCAGCCCGCTTCGATCTGACCTGCGTGGTGAACCAGCCGAGGGTCGACGAGGTCGCAGCGAGGGTGATCCCGATCGAGGAGTTCGAGCCCGGCGGCTTCGATCGGGTCGTCTGCCAGATGGGCAACAACCCGTACCACGAATTCGTCTACCGGTATGCGATCGCGCGTCCATCGATCGTCGTCCTCCACGATTTCGTGCTCCAGCACCTGATCGTCGAAATGACTCTCGCACGCGGTGATGCGGAAGGGTACATGGACATCCTCGAGCGGAACCACGGCGCGGCGGGACGGGCGTGGGCGGCGTCGCGCGTCGCGGGGATCCACGAGGAGCTCGGGAACTTCCTCTTCCCCTCGTCGATCGAGCTCGCGGCGTCGTCGCAGGCGGTGATCGTTCACAATCGCTGGGCCGCGGAGCGTCTCGAGGAGTACGGCGTTCGAGCGCCGATTCACGTCATCGGTCACCCGCATCTCCCGCTGGAGGGGGGAAGGAGTCGCGAGGAAGTCCGGCGAGCCCTCGGGGCCCGCGACGACGAGCGGTGGGTCGGGATGTTCGGCTTCGTCACTGCGGCCAAGCGGCCGGAGGTGGTATTCGAGGCGTTCGCACGGGCGCATGCGAAAGACGCGAACCTTCGGCTTCTGGTCGTCGGCGAGCCCTCGCCGAATATCGATCTCCAGAGGATCGCCCATTCTGCAGGCCTGGCACCAGACGTGTGGAACGTCACCGGCTACGTGTCCGACCTCGAATTCGTCGAGAGCCTCGCCGCGGTCGACCGGATCGTGAACCTCCGGTATCCGACCGCAGGAGAGACGTCGGGGCCTCTGATCAAGATTCTCGCTGCCGGCAAGCCGGTGGCAGTGAGCGACTACGCGCAGTTCGGTGAGCTCCCGCGTGCCGTGGTGAGCAGGATTCCCTTCGGTGAGGGAGAGATCCCGTCGCTCGTGGAGTTCATGCTCGACGATGAAGATCGGGACGAGGCGCGGGCGGCACGCCGGAAGTGGGTGGAACTGAACGCATCGCTCGAGCGGGCGGTGGACGACTACACCCGGATCATCCGGGACGCGACGGACGGTCCGGTCGGACGGAGCCGGCCGGCCGGCGGTGGCTGGGCGCTCTTCCCGCACATCGCAGTGAATCTCATCGAAGCGGTGGCGGGGTTGGACGGGCGTGTCGTGCGGATCTCGGTGCGAAACGAGGGGAACGCGTCGGTGCGCTCCGCGCTCTGGGGAGAGCCGGGATACAGATTGGTTCTGAAGGCTCTTTCGGGAGAGACCGTGCTGTTCGACCGTTGGATCGCCCTCCCGGGCGACCTCGCGCCGGATTCGGTTGCCGAGCTCGAGCTCTCGATCCCGCTCGAGGCCGAACTGCTGACGCTCGAGCACGCGCTGGAAGGAATCCCGACAGCGCCGGCCCCGCCATTCGCCCGACTGGAGATCCCGCGGTGATCCGCTTCGACGACGACACCGCTGAGCGTCTGGAGGCTCTCCTCGCAACCCGTCCCGCGGACGAGATGAGCGTCGGAAAGCTCCGCCGCGCATGCGTGGTCGCTCCGCTGATCCCGCGGCGCGACGGATGGTCACTTCTCTTCGTGCGCCGCTCCGAGTCGCTCGCTCTTCACCGCGGGCAGGTGGCATTTCCCGGTGGTGCCGCCGAGGCCGGCGAAACGCTGGAAGAGACGGCGGTGCGGGAGACGGAAGAGGAGGTCGGCATTCCTCGCGATGCGATCCGTCTGATCGGGCGGCTGGACGATCTCCACGCAAGGACGGGATTCATCGTCGCGCCCTTCATCGGCATCATCCCACCCGATCTCGAGTACGTCCTGCAGGAGAGCGAAGTCGTCGAGACGTACGAGGTACCGATCTCGGTTCTCCTGTCGCCTCCGAATCCGGAGATCCGCTACGTCGAATACCAGGCCCGCAAATACCCGAGCTATTTCTACGTGCACGGAGATCTGGAGATCTGGGGCCTCACCGGAAGGATGGTGAAGGCGATGATGGATGTGGTGCACCGGGTGTTGTGAGAGGCGAGGGGCGAGAGGCGAGGGGCGAGAGGCGAGAGGCGAGGGGCGAGGGGCGAGAGGCGAGGGGCGAGAGGCGAGCACTCGGCGTACCGTCCGACAGGTCTGACAGGTCTGACAGGTCTGACAGGTCCGACAGGTCCGACAAGTGGCGTGATCCTGCTGAGAGAACAATCCTCTCGCCTCTCGCCTCTCTTGATAGACTTCCGCGCATGAACATCACGACCCGAACCTGGTTCCCCTCTCGCCTCTCGTCTCTCGCCTCTCGTCTCTCGCCTCTGCTTCTCCTCCTCGCGCTGCCGCTCTTCGGCGCCGCCCCTCTGACGGTCGAGGACTACGTCACCATGCCGGTGTTCTCCTCGACGTCGATCTCGCCGGATGGCCGCACCGTGGCGTACGTTCTTCGAACCGCAGATCTCGAGCGGAGCGTCTATGACGAAGACATCTGGGTTGTCGGCGTGGCGAGCGGAAATGACGTCCATCTGGTTCGCAACCCTGCACACGACACCAACCCGCAGTGGTCGCCCGACGGAAAGACGATCGCCTTCCTCTCCGACCGTGACGGCTCGACGCAGGTGTGGCTGATCCATCCCGCCGGCGGCGAGGCGTGGAAACTGACGTCTCAACCAGCCGCGGTCAGCGACCCGACGTGGTCGCCGGACGGATCGTCGATCGCGTTCCTGATGAGAGAGCCGAAGAGCCCGGCCGAGAGGGATCGGGAGAAGAAACGTGACGACGCGTACCTCTACGACCAGCCGCACCGGCAGCACCTATGGGTGGTGAACGTGAAGAGTGGGGAGGCGCGACAGGTCACGACCGGGGAGTTCGCGATCAGCAGTTACGACTGGACGCCCGACGGGAAGAGGTTCGTGATCAGCCGTGCCGACTCGGGGCTCGAAGGGTACTTCCACACCGATCTCTTCACCGTCGATGTTTCAGGTGGAGACGTGACCCCGCTGGTGGTGCGGAGCGGGATCGACGCCGCTCCGAGAGTCTCCCCCGATGGCCGGCTGGTCGCATTCGTCACCGGATCCGGCGCGATGGAGTGGAACGCCCCCGCGCTCCTGGCCGTCGTTCCGATCAGCGGCGGCGAGCCGCGGGTCGTCACTCGAGACTTCGAGCGCAACGCCGGCCATTTCGCCTGGAGCAGCGACAGCCGTTCCATCTGGTTCGACGGAGCAGAAGGGACGACCGGGCAGATCTTCTCCGTCCGCGCGGACGGCACCGGCTTCCATCCGCTGACCGACGTACAGGGCGTGGTCGACGCGGCGGCGTTCGATTCGAGGCACGATCTCACCGCATTCACGTACCAGACTCTGACCACTCCTCCCGAGCTCTATGTCTCTTCGCTCTCGAAGTACTCACCGCGCCGCCTCACCGATCACAACGCGGCGTACCGCGATCGAGCACTCGGCGAGACGCGGCTCATCCACTGGAAGAATCCGAAGGACGGACTCACCATCGAAGGGCTGCTCACCCTTCCGATCGGGTACGTGAAAGGGGAGAAGGTTCCTCTTCTCACCTTCGCGCACGGCGGTCCCGCCAGTCATTTCGACCAGGAGTTTCTCGGCTATCTCTCCTATATCTACGTCCCGCAGATCTTCGCGTCGAAGGGCTACGCGGTCTTCCGGCCGAACCCGCGCGGGACGGGCTCGTACCCTCTCGCGTACCGGAAGGGGAATCAGGCGGACTGGGGCGGAATGGATTACCTCGACATCCAGTCGGGAGTCGATGAGCTCATCCGCGAAGGAATCGCCGACCCGAAACGTCTCGGCATCATGGGATGGAGCTACGGCGGTTTCATGAGCGCGTGGACGATCACGCAGACCGATCGTTTCGTCGCGGCGAGCATCGGCGCGCCGGTCGTCGATCTCCTCAGCTTCCACGGTACGACCGACATTCCCGGCTTCATCCCCAGTTACTTCGGAACCCTCCCGTACTTCGCACCCGAGCTGATGCAGGCGCACAGCCCCATGTGGCACATTGCGCATGCGAAGACGCCTTCGCTGATCCAGCAGGGGACGAACGACATCCGGGTCCCTCCGAACCAGGCAGAGATGCTCCATCGCGCTCTTCAGGATCTGGGTGTGCCGACTGTGATGGTGATGTATCCGCGATCGCCGCACACCCCGCAGGAGCCGCTTCTCCGAATCGATGCGGCGCGCCGGAACCTCTGGTGGTTCGACCGCTGGATCATGGGTGGGACGAAGGAGTACGCGGACTACCATCCGTAAGGATCTCGAACTTCGAGAGGGGACCGGATCCTCGGATTCGGTCCCCGAACCACCTTCCAGTCGAGCTCGCGATTTCCGCCTTCTGATGCCCCTCTTTCTGGTTCAATAATTGCAAATAACTATTTCTGCATCACACACCTGGAAGGAGGATGCAATGCACCGATCCAATCGATCGAAAGATGATTCACAGCGAACCGATGCGGAACGCCGTTCCGAAGAGCTCGCACGCGAGCACGACCGCAGTCCCGACCGCGAAACGCGCGAAACGCTGCGGAAGACACCCGACTCGTCGCGCGTCGGATGGGGCGGAGACCCCTCCGGTTCTCTGAACCGCGATCGCGAGCAGAGAGAAGAGATCGCGGGTGAGTCGCGGGAAGAGCGCGACGAACGCAATCGCGGCCGGTAGCCACTCGAGGTAACGCAATCACACCCGATGCCGGACGAGGCGCATCCGTCTCGTCCGGCATCCTGGATCGCAACTTGCTCAGACTGATTCCATGACACTTCTATGGGGCGCGATGCTCGCCCTTCTCGTCGCACTCGTAGCCGGCATGACCGGCCTCGGCCGGGTCTCGCGCACGACCGCCATCACCAGCAGGCTCGTCTTCGGCGTCGCGTTCGGCATCGCGATCATCCTGATGATCCTCCTGATGTACGGCCCCTCTCCTGGGATGTGAGATTCTCAACCATCATATGGTCCAGAGTCTCGTGAGTGGGTCCGGATTCAGCGAAAGAGATTGCTGCTTCGGGATCCGCTACCGTGGATCGCTCGCCGGGAACGATTCTTCACTCGCGACATCGTCACCACTATGCCTTCGTTGCCGAAGCCGGGCGCGCCTTGCATGCGCAGTAACTCCGCGCAGCGTCTCTGTGAACACCCACAGTGCCCCTTGAGTTCGGGCCATGGGGGCTAGAATGGCGAAGGGGGGGTATTGAAGATGACCCGACGCGAAATGTACGAGCTCGTCGTCTGGCTCGCGGCCTGTTTTCTCACCTTCCGCGGAATCGTCTGGATCTCTGCCATGATGAGCTTCGTCATCTCGGCTGCGTCCGCAGAGGGATCGCGCAACGGTGTCTGGATAGTGGCGGTCGCGATTCTGCCGTTCGCCTTCATCGTCGCGGTGGGGTTGTTTCTCGCATTTCGGCGCAAACGGGTGGCTTCGTTCCTCTTCGACGGAGATCCCGATCAGATCGTCTCCACCGCGACGTTTGCCGACCTCGCGGTGAAAATACTCGGTCTCTTCGTCCTTCTGAGCGCCTTCGGATTGTTGATGCGACTGCGAAGTTTCTCTTCGGCGCCACGCGCCGACTCGGTGCTGGCGCACTATGGCCCCCTCCTCTCCGGAGTCGTCCCGGACGCCTTGCTGTTCCTCGCGGCATTGATTCTCATCAGCCGGAGTCGGAGCATCTCCGAACGGATGTTCACGCCGGGCGATCGAGACGATGGATCGAGCGCTTTCATGGGCCTCGCTCTCGGTCTGATGGGAGTCTGGTTCGTCCTGTCGGCCGTCCCCAATGCCACTGCGCTGGTCGTTGAACTGGTCCGCCAGTCGTGGGGGGAGGCGTACTCTCTCCGGTCGACCGGGCTTCTTCACAGCGAGACGTTCCTCCGCACCGCGACCGTTACCGTGGTCCAGAGCATCATCGGCGTTTCGCTGTTCCTCGGACGGAGAGGTCTTGCCGGGCTGTGGGGGAGAGTCCATCCGATGAGCGAAGCCTGAGAGCGAAGCGCAGGAGCATTGACCGGCCAGCTCCCGGGAGGCGATTCTGATCGCTGCAGCCCCGCACGGCTCGTGCATCTCGTGCACGGAGTGGAGCGATTGTGATGGATTGGTACTTCGGCAGCGTCTGGCTCGTGTGTCTGCTCTTCGAGCGTGGTCTCGGGGCGCTCTATCTGATCGCGTTCCTGGCCGCGCTGTTTCAATTCCCTCCGCTTCTGGGAGAACGAGGTCTCCTCCCGGTGCCGCGATTCGCGAGCCGGGTGCGTTTTCGGGACACGCCGAGCATCTTCCTCTGGCACTACTCCGATCGCTTTCTTCGTGCCGTCGCTCTCGCGGGTGTCGTTCTGTCGATCGTCGTTCTCAGCGGCATCTCGTCGCTCGGGCCGGCGTGGCTCTCGTTCGTGCCCTGGATTCTCCTGTGGGTGCTGTATCTGTCGATCGTCAACGTGGGCCAGACGTTCTATGCGTTCGGGTGGGAGACGATGCTCCTGGAGGCGGGATTCTTCACCATCTTCATGGGACCGGGGTGGATGGCGGCGCCGCTGATCCCCGTGCTGATTCTGCGGTGGATGCTGTTCCGCACGGAGGTGGGCGCCGGGCTGATCAAGATGAGAGGCGACCGTTGCTGGCGCGACCTGACCTGCCTCTACTATCACTACGAGACCCAGCCACTCCCGAATCCATTGAGCCGCGCCTTCCACCACATCCCGTGGCCGATGCAGCGCTTTTCGGTTCTCTTCAGCCATTTCGTCCAGATCGTCGTGCCGTTCGCTCTTTTCGCCCCGCAGCCCTATGCGTCGATCGCCGGAGCGCTGATCGTGCTCCACCAGCTCCTGCTGATCGTCAGCGGCAACTACTCGTGGCTCAACTGGCTCACCGTGCTTCTGGGAGTCACCGCGTTCAGTGACCAGGTTTTCCTGGCGATCTTCGGCGGAGCCATTCCGATGACTCAGCCCCGAGGTCTCGCCTTCGATGTGGTTCTGTACGTTCTTGCGGGCGTGACTCTTCTGCTCAGCATTCAGCCGGTGGTGAACATTTTCTCGCGCTACCAGCGGATGAATTCGAGTTTCAATCCGCTTCATCTGGTGAACACGTACGGCGCGTTCGGGACGGTGACGAAGAAGCGCTACGAGGTGGTGGTCGAGGGGACGCTGGACCAGGAGATCACCGAGCGGACGGAGTGGCGCGAGTACGAATTCAAAGCGAAGCCGGGCGACCCGCAGCGGATGCCGCCGCAGTTCGCTCCGTGGCACCTCCGCCTCGACTGGTTGATGTGGTTTCTTCCGTTCTCGGTTACCGTGACCCCGGGCGGGATCGCGGTTCCCGCCCACGAGGTCTGGTTCGTACGCTTCCTCCGGAAATTGCTCGAAGGAGACCGCGCGGCGCTGGCTCTGATCCGTCACGATCCATTCGAGGGGACGCCGCCGCGACACGTGCGCGCGCTCTATTACGAATACCGTTTCACGACCCGGGAGGAAAAGAAGGAGAGCGGCGCGTGGTGGATCCGCACGCTTCTCGGCTCCTATGTCCGCCCGGTCACGCTCGATCGGATCCGCGACATCTGACCGGCCGGGCCTCGAATCGGCTGCAGAGCAGCAACAGGGGCCGCCGAGGGGAGGGGCGCGAATAAATCAGGGGCGGCCCGCGTTCCCACCTTCGTCTCACCTCTGTTCTGCTGTTAGCCCGCCGGGCCGCACAGCTCGCGGCCACTGAAATCCGCTGCAGAGTTGATCCATATCAAAAGACAGGAGCTCTGCAATGCCATTTCAATCGCTCGGCCTCGGGCCGAAACTCATCCGCGCAGTCCAGGACGCCGGATACGTCGAACCGACGCCGATCCAGGCGAAAGCCATTCCCCCCATTCTCGAAGGACGTGACGTCGTCGGAGTCGCCCAGACCGGCACCGGAAAGACGGCCGCGTTCGTCCTCCCGATGCTCGAACACCTCTCCCGTACGCCATCGCGCCGCGGAATGCGCGCGCTGGTCATCGCGCCGACGCGCGAGCTGGTCACCCAGATCGACGAGAACGTCCGGAACTATGCGCGCCATCTATCGCTCCGCTTCGCCACCGTCTACGGCGGCGTCGGCGAGCGTCCGCAGATCGCTGC
Source organism: uncultured Acidobacteriota bacterium (assembly GCA_963741955.1). Taxonomy (GTDB): domain Bacteria; phylum Acidobacteriota; class Thermoanaerobaculia; order Gp7-AA8; family Gp7-AA8; genus CAVUKB01. Next base: position 383,286 of record CAVUKB010000005.1, on the reverse strand, counting down.
CCTCCGGCGCGGAGTCGACCTGGTGGTCGCAACGCCGGGCCGGCTGATCGACCTGATGCAGCAGGGTCACGTCTCGTTTGCCGACCTGCAGTTCGTCGTGCTCGACGAAGCGGACCGGATGCTCGACATGGGCTTTCTTCCGCCGATCCGCAGGATCGTTCAGGCGCTCCCGAAGAAGCGACAGGGCCTTCTCTTCTCCGCCACGATGTCGAAAGAGATCGAGAGCATCGCCGCGGAGTTCGTCCACAATCCGGTGACGGTCGAGATCGGCCGCCGCTCCACGCCCGCCGAGGCGGTGAGCCAGCACGTGATCCACGTTTCGAAGGAGCAGAAGATCGAGATGCTGATCCACCTTCTCCGCGATGAAGCGCTGGAGATGGTCCTGGTTTTCTCGCGGACCAAGCATGGCGCCGACAAGATCGCGCGGAAGCTCGAGCAGGCCCGAATCACCACGGCGACGCTCCATTCGAACCGCACCCAGGGTCAGCGCCTGCAGGCCCTGAAGAAGTTTCGTTCCGGTGCGGTCCGCGTCCTCGTGGCGACGGACATCGCGGCGCGTGGAATCGACGTCGACGGCATCTCGCATGTAGTCAACTACGACTTTCCGCCGCAGCCGGAGGACTACGTCCATCGCATCGGTCGTACCGGCCGGGCGCACGCCATCGGTGATGCGCTGAGCTTCGTCACCGCTGATGACGAAGAGAATCTCCGCACGCTCGAGAAGTTCCTCAGGCGCGGAATTCCGAAGAAGGTAGTCGCAGGGATCATGGTTCGTCCTTCGGCCCCGTCATCGACCTCGGTGGTCGTTCCGTTCCGGCGTCCTGCCGCCCCCCCGCGGCCACGCCGGCCGCAGCGCGAGAATCGCCGGCGCGGGCGCTGAGCAGGCAGGCGCGAGATGTGGGTGCTCAGCGGCACGGATCGAAGCTGATCGCCAGCGCATCCACATCGCGCGCATACCAGACGAACCTTTCTTCCAGGGGTGTTGCGCCGACCGCGGCGAGCCATTGGTCATCGAACTGGCTTTCGAAGTTGCGCATCGACGCGACCACCCATCCCCATCCGATCAGGCGATTCGGATCGGCCGGCGCGCGAGCGTCGTATCCTTCCGATACTGGAGCGCGGAGGGGGTCACACCGGCACCGGCCTTTCGTCACAGATCCCACCGGCACGGTCTCGCTACTCTTTCTCAGAACGGAGGAGTCGTGAGATGAAGAGAACGCTGGTATTCGTCGCCTGTCTGGCTCTCTCTCCGGTCGTCTTCGCGCAGAACAACGACATCGAAGCTCTGGCCGGACTCCAGTTCAGCTTCGCCAATCCCGGAGCACGTGCGCTCGCCATGGGAGGAGCGTTCATCGGCCGCGCCGACGACGCCTCTGCCGCGGTGGGAAATCCGGCCGGTCTCACGGCGCTGCGCAAGCCGGAGATCTCGATCGAGGCGCGCGATACGTCCATCTCGCAGAGTTTCCGTACCGGTGGGACATTTCCCTACGTCACGAGTGCGGATTTCCCGGCTCGCGGCCGTGACCTGTCGTTCGCCAGCCTGGTGATTCCCGCCGGCAACGCCGCTTACGGCGTCTACTTCCACCGTCCCCTCCATTTCTCTCACTCCGTCGATCTCAGCAACCGTTTCGGAACGCCTTCGTTCTACCTCGGCGAATCCGGTCCAGTGTCCGCGGACGCGTGTGCGAACGACCCCGGATGTCAGGCCTACCGTATTTATCCGTACTCCACCGCAGTCGACCTCGATCTTCGAACATTCGGGGTGAGTGCGGCCTGGCGCTCCGAAAGGCTCTCGTTAGGTGGAAGTGTCGCTTACAACCAGTTGAGTGAGATTGCGTACACGTACCGCACCGATCTGGACGTCGAGGGACAACCGACATTCATCGTGGCTCAGATGAACGGCGGGAGAATGTCCGGCGACCGCAAGAACGCCGATGTCACTTTCATGCTGGGGGCGAAGGTCGACCTCTCCCGTGAGCTCAGCGCGGGTGCGATATACCGTCGTGGCGCGAGTTTCTCCGCGCCGGTATTCGCGACGCTGGTGACGGATCCGTCGAACGTGCAGCTCGACCTGGTGAAGGTCACCCGGTTTCATGTCCCGGACACCGCGGGCGTGGGAGTTTCCTGGCGTCCGGTAGACGTGCTGACGTTGAATGCCGACGTGGTCAGAGTGAAGTATTCGAACCTCACCGACCAGTTCGTATCGGTCATCGAATATGCGACCGACGAACCGGGAGCGATCGAAGCGGTTCGAGGATACGGTGTGAAAGACGGCACCGAGATCCGCTTCGGCGCGGAGTACTTCCTCCCGACTTCGACTCCGGTGGCGGTTCGCGCGGGATGGTGGCACGATCCGGCCCACTCCATCGCGTTCAACGGGCCGCTCACGACGCCGCACAATGTCGCAGCGAAGATTCTGTTTCCGGGTGCAGACTCCGAGAACCATTACTCGGTGGGCCTGGGAGTCGCGATGGATCACTTCCAGATCGATGCGGCATACGACACGTCGCGCTCGGTCGATACGGCCTCGATCTCGCTGGTGGCGCGGTATTGATCCATCGCACCGGACCCGAGCCCGTATTCACGGGCACGATCAGAGCGAGTCCGTCAACGTCGCGAGCAGCTCTCTCCAGCTCTCGGCTTCACGCTGCGGCCGGACTTCGGGGGCGAGCTTCTCGACGTGCGTTTCCAGTCTCGCGCGGTACTCCGGCTCCATCTCGAACCGCAGTAAAGCGTTTTTCAAGCCCTCCGCATCGCGTACTTCGAAGAACCCCGGATAGTCGCGTCCCAGGATCGCGACCGAGCTGTCGATGCGTGAAGAGAGAATCGGAGTCTTCGCCACGATTGCTTCGGAGAGCACGTTGGCACCACCTTCCATCAACGAAGTGAGCACCAGGCCGTGGCAGCTCGCGATCAGTCGCCGGCTCTTCCACTGCGACAGCTCGCCGAGCCAGACATAGCGGGACGACTCCGCGGCGATGAGCTGCTGCATCAGCTGGTCGTCGAGCGAGCGGCCCGCGTGGAGGACCCGGATCTTCGATTCTGTCGGAAGGAGCGAGAGGGCGCGGATCAGTGTGAGAGGATCCTTCTCCGGGCGTACGTGCGCGGCGAACGCGAAGTCGAGATGATTCCTGGTCGAGCGACGGCGTTCGTGCGCGAGCTTTGCCGACTGGCGAATCACCCGGCTCTTCGGGCGCACCGAGGGCGGAAGCGCTTCGATGCCGGCAGGCTGGAGGACGACGAGAGCATCGGCAAGCTGGAGGGAACGTTGCGCCGACGCATCCGTGTGGATGTCGCGGTAAAGATCGGTGCCGGTGAGCGCGACGACGATCGGCTTGCCCGGCATTCGTTCCGCGAATCGCTCGACCGAGGGAGCGCTCCGCCGCGCGTGGAGCGCGATGAGGAGGTCCGCCGGACCGCGCCGGAACTGGTCGACGATGCGGACGTCGTGACCGAGGCTGCGGAGAATCCCTCTCCACCGGGAAGCGGTGATCCGGTTTCCGAGACGGGAGCCCGGCGGCGCCGGACAGGTCATCACGATCCGCATCTGGACATAGAATAGCCGCATCGTGATCTCGAAAGTCGATTCTTCGAATCTGATCGACGCGCTGCGTGATGCGCGGAGCCTGACACTCCGGCTGGCGCACTCGCTGAGCCGGGAGAGTCTCGACGTCCCCTGCATCCCCATCGTCAACCCGCCGTTGTGGGAGCTCGGTCATGTGGGATGGTTCCAGGAGAAGTGGACACTCCGAAATCTCCGGGGCCGGCCACCGCATCGAACGAACGCCGACCAGCTGTATGATTCGTCGGCGATTCCTCACGACACTCGCTGGTGCCTTCCGCTGCCGGGCCTGGGGGAAACGCTAGAGGATCTGCAGGTCATTCTGGACGGAGTGATCAGCGAACTGCAGATACGAGAGCCGACGGACGAGCTCCGCTACTTCCATCTGCTCGCTCTCTTCCACGAAGACATGCACGACGAAGCCTTCGTCTACACGCGCCAGACGCTCGGGCTTCCGTCTCCCTTCGAGGTGACGTCCGTTGCGGATGCAGGTCCGTTGACGGGAAACGCCGAAATTCCGGGAGGGGAGTTCATGCTCGGCGCCTCACTCGGCGAGTCATTCGTCTTCGACAACGAGAAGTGGGCGCATCGGGTGAGCGTTCCGGCATTCCGGATCGCGCGTGCGGCGGTCACGAACGGAGAGTTCGCGGAATTCGTCGAAGCGCGAGGCTATGCGAACGATGCGTATTGGTCGGAGGACGGACGGGTGTGGCGTGACGCGGCGGCGGCGCGACATCCGGTTTACTGGCGTCACGGTCACGATGGCTCCTGGGAGGAGAGACGATGGGATCGCTGGGAAACGGTGCGGGAGCACCGGCCGATCATTCACGTGAACGCATTCGAGGCGGAGGCGTACTGCGCATGGAAGGGAAGACGGCTCCCGACCGAGGCGGAGTGGGAGCTCGCTGCGTCGCGCGGTAACGGGGGAGAGAAGAGGCGGATGCCGTGGGGCGACGAGATGCCCGACGCCAGCCGGGCCAACGTCGACTGCAGCGCCGGCGGCCCGGTGGATGTCGGCGCATTTGCGGCGGGTGACACGGTCGACGGAGTGCGGCAGATGATCGGAAATGTCTGGGAGTGGACGTCCTCGCGGTTTCTTCCGTATCCCGGATTCGCCGCCGATCCGTACCGCGACTATTCGGAACCGTGGTTCGCGTCACCGCATCGAGCCCTTCGAGGGGGCGCCTGGACCACTCGTGGGCGGCTGTTGCGAAACACCTGGCGGAACTTCTACGAGCCCCACCGGAACGACGTGCTCGCAGGTTTCCGGACCTGCGCGAAGTGACGAAAGGCGAGCTTCTGGAATCAGAGAAGTCCTGATCTTTCGGCTCCGCTGTGTCGGCGCTAAAATACCGTCTTCCAGTCCAGGAGGAATCGAATGGCGAAGATCCGCGCCGAAGCGATGACGGTCCGATATTCGCGAGTCGGTGAATCGATCCGCTGCACGATCGGCGTCGACGACCCGGCGGCGCTGGGGCGCGCTGCAACCCTCAGGATCTGCCGGAAGGTGGAGGTACACGACTCGCGCGCGGTCAATGAATCCGACACTGTATTCGAGACGAAGATTCCTTCGCTCGAAAGCCGGAACGAGATCGTGATTCCGTCGGGCTCGCAGTTTTTCACGTACCACGGGACAAAGATCGACATCGCGATCCGGACGGAGATCGAGGTCGACGACGCGCTGCTGTTCGACACGAAGATTTCCCGGGAGGAAATGGTCTCGATCGGGTTGAAGCCGGAAGTCTCGACGGACGCGAAAGAGATCGTCGAACCGAAGGACGTTTTCAATTTCATCGAGAACTTCAAGGCCATCCCGCCGAAGAACCGGATGATCGTTTCCTGGCTGATGGTCGTGGGGGCGGTCGTGATCGCCTTCAACAGCTGGGTGGGATGGCACGACCAGTGGGTTCCGGAACCGATGACCTGGTTCTACAGCCAGCACAATTCGAAAGGGGAATCGTCTCCGCCGCTGCAGAAATCGCTGATGGGTAGCGGCGCGGCAGGCGCGGCGGTCTGGTTCGCCATCCGGCGTCAACTGAGAAAGTACATGAGTTTCGATCTCTGCGCCGTTCCGGGTCAGATCGGACGGACTGATTCGATTCCCGCTTCGAAGCTGGTGATCGGACGATCGCGGGTGCCGCTCGAGAACGTCACCATCCGCGTGGCGGCGTGCAACATGGAGAAAGGGCAGTACAAGCGAGGCTCGGGAACGAAGGAGAGAACGGTCTCGTTCACCGAGCCGGTGAGGGCGGTGATTCTCTACGAGCGAACGTTCACCATGATCCCCGCCAACATTCCGGTCGAGCAGTACCTCGACGGTCCGGTTTCGTTCGAGCCGATGTTTCGGGTGCTCTACCCGCCGCAGCAGACTTCGTCGACGCACGGGCTGACGGTGCACTGGGAAGTTCAGCTCCTCTCGGACGTCTTCGTCGATCAGGAAGTGGTTGGCTCGAGCGACTGCTTCAAGTGGGAGGATTTTCTCGAGGCATGAGCGAGGCTCCGGCACTTCCTGCGAAGTTCGACGATTTCCTCCGCCTCGACGACCTCCCGTTCGAGCGGGAGCGGCTGATCGTCTTTTCCGGCGAGAGCGGCAGCGGGAAATCGACCGCCATCGCCCACCTCCTCCGGGAGCACCCGAGGTTCGCGGGACGGGAGCACGTCTGGGTCGAAGGACCGCCCTTCGGATCCGGCCCGCGAGCATCGCTGATCGCCATCGACGAGATCGTCGATGTGCGCGATCTGCCGCTGGTCACCCGTTGCCTCTGGCGGGGGGCAACCGTCCTCGTCGCCACCCATCTTTCCCTCGGCTGGTTCCGGAGCGCCGCCATGGGGGTCAGGACTGCAGGATTCCGGACGGATCGCTCCCGGGCCAAAATCGAACGACATCTGGCGGACGTGGGGGTCGCCGCATCACCTCAGGCAGTTGCCGCATACGTGCATCGGTACGGCGCCACCTACACCGACGTCGACATCATTCTGGAGCATTCTCCGGGGAGGAGCTTCGATGAGGCGCTGGCGAGATTCGTGCGGTTCTGCAGGCTCGAGCGATCGTGAGCTCGAACGGCGAAGCGTGAACTCGCACGCGGAGCGAGCCCACCACAGCGCGCGGCATCGTTACTTCTTCGCGAGAAGGTCTCCCACGTAGCGATCGAGATTGTCCCCCTCTTTTCCCGCGACCACGAATTTGCCGTTGACGACGAACGTCGGCGTTCCTGCCAGCTGGATCGCATAGCCGAGTCCCACCCCTTCGAGGATCTCGTTCCTGGTGGCCTCGGAGTTGCGGTCCTGGTTGAACTTCGCGACGTCCAGGCCGTGATCGGAGACGAATCCCTTCGCGAAGTCTTCCAGTACGAAAATGTTCAGGTCGGCCTGCTTCTCGTAGACCTCTTTCTCGAAGGCCCAGAAGGCATCGGGGCTCTGGTGGAAGATCGCGCGCGCCATCATCGCCGCGGGGAAGGCCCAGGGATGGCTCGAGATGAGCGGGAAGTCGATCCGGGTGAAGCGCACCTGTCCCTTGTACTTGTCGATCAGGGGACGGATGAACGGATCGGCGTGCTTACACGAGGGACATTCGAAATCAGAAAATTCATAGATCCTGACCGGTGCATCGGCCGGTCCGAGTGTCGGCGAATGTGCAGCGACCTTTTCGATCCGGGAGATCCTGTCCGCGAGTGCGTCGGTTCCCGGACGGTAGAACGGCGCGAGAAAGAGCATGTTGCCGGCCGGGTCGATCCACGCCTCCATCGGGACATTGCCATAGTCGGTGGTATGGACCAGGTTGACCGGAAGGAGACCCTCGGGAGTGGGCGTCTTTCCGACGGTGGCGGAGAAGATCTCGCCTCCCATTCTGTCGTAGGCGAACTGTGCGATCTTCTGTTCGACCGATCCGCTCACGCCTTCGATCGGCCAGGGAGCTCCCAGGAAGTAGCTGCCACTCCGCGTCGTGATGGCCATGTATTCGCCCTGGCAGTAGACGGAATCGCCCTGAACGTCGACCAGATCTCCCTTCATCCCGTCCGGGAGCTTTCCTTCGAAAGGATGCACGCTGATTTTCGGAGCCGTCTGGCAGACCGGAAGAAGTTCTTTGAATCGCTGATCGAGCGAGGCATTGGCGGCGGGCTTGGCCTGGGCGGCCGCTACCGCAGCCACGAAGGTCAGAGCGAGAGACATCGATGCGAGTAGCTTCTTCACTGGGAGCTTTTCCTTTCCTGCGGCGAGTCGTTCTGATGCCGAAACTCGCTCGGGCGAGCGCGAATTTCGAGCTCGCCAGGGAACGGGTCGGGAGATACCTGGGGAGAGCCGGAGCCTGGAATCCCGATTCGCGCGTTTCCCGACCGGCGGTGGCGCGCGATTTGCTTCTTGGTCAACTGCCCGAAGTGGCCCTCGAGATTCGACGGAGGAGACGCGAGGCTCCTCACACGTGACGGGGCGTGCCGTACAGTTCCGTCCGAGCTGCTGATCCGAAAGCCTGGCTTTCGGAAATCCGGACGAGGCGAGAGCATCCGGAGTCGGAAGAGTTCGTCGGATCGACCCCGGTTCGCACCTGAGCCGGCGTGGTGAGGCCGCTTCGGGCTTTTTTTCTACCCCGAGACTTTCTCTCCCAGATGAAACACTTTCTGCACGGCGACCGATGCCGCCGCGACCGTGGCGGTGATCGCTCCGACCGTGAATGCCGTGGCAGGATTCACGTGCTCGTAGAGCCAGCCGAAAAGGGCGGTCCCTCCCAGCGTGAAGATCCCCATCACCAGGTAGTAGACGCCGAATGCCTTCCCGAGAAGTCTCTTCTCGACTTTCGAACCGATCCACGCCCGTTCGACTCCTTCCGTCAGCGTGAACGGAATCGCGTAGACGACGAAGAGAATCAGGAAGACGATCAGAGAGCGGCTCATCGGAAAGAGAAAATAGATCAGCGCGTAGATCAGCCATCCCGCGATGAGGAGGTTTCTCCGGTCGATCCGGTCGGACCACGCTCCGGCATGCGTGGAGAAGAGCGCCTTGACCAGATGGTGTGCCGCCCATAGGACCGGGATCCAGGCCTCCCTCACTCCAGCGTCGTAAGCCTTCAGGATCAGGAAGACGTCGCTCGAATTTGCGAAATAGAAGAGAGCGATCGAGCCGATCGGGATCCAGAACGTGCTCGGAAGTCTTCGGCCGGGCACCGCTCCGCTCGTCGGGGATGCGATGACTCTCCTGGTCTCCTTCAGGAAGAAGACGAGAAGTATGACCGCGAGAAGTGCCGGGATCACGGCGAGGAAGAAGATGGTCCGGATCTTCAGGTGAATCACTCCGAGCATCAGCGCAGCGAGGAGTGGTCCCACCACCGCTCCGGCGTGGTCGAAAGCACGATGCAGTCCGAAGGCGCGGCCGCGGTCCGACTCCGGTGTGACGTCGCAGATCATCGCATCGCGTGGAGCCGAGCGGATTCCTTTCCCCGTCCGGTCGAGCAGACGTGCGGTGAAGACGGCCGGCCAGAAAGCGGCAACCGCGATCAGGGCCCGCGAGAGTCCGGCCACGAGGTAACCGCCGGCGATGAACGGTTTCCGTCTGGGAAGACGATCCGAGAGGAGACCGGAACCGAGCTTCAGGAACGCGGAGAGGGCCTCTGCCGAACCTTCGATCATCCCCAGGATCACCGGAGTGGCGCCGACCGTGGTGGTGAGAAAGATCGGAAGGAGCGGATAGATGATGTCGCTCGAAACGTCATTGAGAAGCGCGGCGAGGCCGAGAAGCACGACCTGAGGTGCGATGTTGCGGAGGACCGCCGGACGTTTCATACGCAAGATTCGCTATTCTGCCATGATGGGAACCATCCGCTCCCATCGGCGTGCCCTCGAGTGCCCTGCGCAGCTTGCGCTTTCCCGCGAATCTCCGAAGGACTCGACGCTCCCGAGCCAATCTTCCCCGACCCCCGCCCCTGATCGCCGATCCCCGAACTCTCGACCTCCGAGATCCCCAGTCTCCAACGAACGGAGTTGAAAAGATCCGCTCTGCACATAGAATGGCCCCGCATCTCGCGAAAGGAGCCGTTCAATGCCTCAGATTCGCAAAGTCGGAGTTCTCGGTTGTGGCCTGATGGGATCGGGAATCGCCCAGATCTCGTCCCGGGCCGGGCTGGAGACCGTAGTCAGAGAAGTCGAGCAGTCGTATCTCGACAAAGGATTCGCCGGAATCGAAAAGAGCCTCTCGAAATTCGTCGAGAAGGGGAAGATGACCGCCGAGGAGAAGGATGCCTGCGTCGGCCGGCTGAAGGGCACCACGAAGCTCGAAGACCTCGCCGATTGCGACATCGTGATCGAAGCGGTGGTCGAAAATCCCGAGCTGAAGAAGAGCGTGTACGCGGATCTCGATCGGATCTGCAAGAAGGAGACGATTTTCGCCTCCAACACGTCGTCGTTGACCATCACCGAGCTCTCGATGGCGACAGCCCGGCCGAGTCAGTTCGTCGGCCTTCACTTTTTCAATCCCGTACCGCTGATGAAGCTCGTCGAGGTGGTCCGCACCATCCTCACCAGCGACGAGACGTTCGATTCCGCCTTCACGTTCGCGAAGACGCTCGGCAAAGAGCCGGTGTCCTGCAAAGACAACTCGGGATTCATCGTCAACCGCCTTCTGGTTCCGTATCTGCTCGACGCGATCCGTGCGTACGAGGAGGGAGTCGGTTCGGTCGAAGACATCGACAAGGGGATGCAGCTCGGCTGCGGATATCCGATGGGGCCGTTCACTCTTCTCGATTTCGTCGGACTCGATACCACGTACTTCATCACCAAAGTCATGTTCGAGGAGTACCACGAGAAGCGGTTCGCTGCGCCGCCGCTGCTCCGGAAGATGGTCCTCGCAGGGCGCTTCGGCCGCAAGAGCGGCGCCGGTTTTTACGACTACGCGAGCGGCACACCGGTTCCGTTCGATCGCGCGAAAAAATGAGGTGAGACGATGGCATACGAGAAGCTCGAGAACGTCAAGGTCGAGATCCGGGATCGCATCCTCCATCTCACCATCAACCGCCCGCAGGTACTCAATGCGCTCAACACGCAGACGGTCGAAGAGATCGGCCGCGTCTTCGACGAGGCGCTCCTCGACGACGGAGTCGGTTCGGTCATCGTGACAGGCAGCGGCGAGAAGGCATTCGTCGCGGGCGCCGACATCAACGAACTCGCACGGAACGATGCCCTTTCCGGGAAGCGGACCTCGGAGCGCGGACAGCACATCCTGTCGAAGATCGAGCGCTTTCCCAAGATCGTCATCGCCGCCATCAACGGGTTCGCTCTCGGCGGGGGGTGCGAGCTCGCGCTCGCCTGCCACATTCGTCTGGCCTCGGAGAACGCACAGATGGGCCTTCCCGAAGTCACGCTCGGCATCATTCCCGGCTACGGCGGAACGCAGCGGATGGTCCGCCTTCTCGGGAAAGGGAAAGCGTTCGAGCTGATCTGCACAGGCGATCGCGTCAAGGCCGACGAGGCCGAACGGATCGGCCTGGTCAACCGCGTCGTCCCGGCCGGAGATCTTCTTACGACTGCCGAAGAGATGGCGAAGAAGATCATGAGCCGGGGACCGGTGGCCGTTCGCGCCGCGATGGAGGCGATCAACCACGGGAGCGACATGACTCTCGGAGACGGGCAGTCGCTCGAAGCGACGCTGTTCGGCGTCCTCTGCGCAACCGAGGATACGAAAGAGGGGCTGACCGCTTTCATCGAAAAGCGACCGGCGAACTTCAAAGGAAAATAGTCACGGGAGATCGGGTGCGCCGGCACGTCCCGGCGCACCCGGATCGCCCCTGGCTGTCTCCACCTTCCGCTCTTCGTGCTCGGCCGTGGCGTTGACGGCTCGCCGAGACTCCCGACCGATTGGGACCGCGGATGAGCCACCATGACAGGAAGCCATCATCTGCTTTCCGGCGACTCTCCTGTTTCTGCCGGCAGCGCGCCGCGGCTTCCGCCGTTCCAGCTGGGACTCCGGCGCAACGAATCCGGCCTCGCTGATCTTCTTTCGCAGCGAGCCTGTTTCTGTCTCGCAGAGTCGTGATGGCCTGTTAGAATCAAATGTTCCGGGAAAATCTGCGCAGGTGCAGGGCCGCGGGATTCATCCGCCGCCGGCGGGATTTTCGGGGCAACGGAGGCAGCGATGAACGAGAAGCTCGAGGAGCTGATCCACGACTGGAACGTCGGAGACGATCAGCCGCGCCGGCCCGGGCGGCGGATCGAATTCGACGACGAGACGCTCAGGGATGGCCTCCAGTCGCCTTCAGTGCAGGACCCCCCACTCGAGGCGAAGTTGCGTATCCTTCACTTCATGGATGCGATCGGCGTGGACAACGCCGACATCGGGCTTCCGGGGGCGGGACCGCACGTGCAGAGATCGGTCGAGCGCATCGCGCGGGAGATCGTCGAGCAGAATCTCGAGATCCGCCCTTCGTGTGCAGCCCGGACTCATGAGAATGACATTCGGCCGATCGCGGAGATCTCGCAGCGCGTCGGGATTCCGATCGAGGTCGACGCGTTCATCGGCTCGTCGCCGATCCGCCAGTTCGCGGAGGAATGGGACCTGGAGTGGCTGATCCGGCAATCGACGCGTGCGGTGCAGTTCGCGGTTGCCGAAGGGCTCCCGGTCATGTACGTCACTGAGGACACCACTCGTGCGCGGCCGGAGGACATCGAGAGACTCTACTCGGCAGCGATCGACGCGGGAGCGGAGCGTGTCTGTGTGGCGGACACGGTGGGGCACGCGACACCATGGGGCGCGAGGAACGTGGTTCGATTCGTCCGCGCCGTCGTCGATCGAATCAATCCCGGAGTCAAGGTCGACTGGCACGGACACTCGGATCGGGGACTGGGGGTGATCAACTCGATCGCCGCGCTCGAGGCGGGGGCGGACCGGGTGCACGGTTGCGCTCTCGGCATCGGCGAGCGGGTTGGGAACACGCCGATGGATCTGCTGATGGTGAATCTGAAGCTTTTCGGCTGGATCGAGAACGATCTGACGCAGTTGCCGGCCTACGTGAAGTTCGTCTCCGAGGTGACCGGGGTTCCGCTCCCGGACCAGTATCCGGTTTTCGGACGGGACGCATTCAGGACCGGGACGGGCGTGCACGCGGCAGCGATCATCAAGGCGAGGGAAAAGGGGAGTGAGTGGCTTGCCGATCGGGTCTACTCGGGGGTGCCGGCCGGAATGTTCGGACTGGAGCAGGTGATCGAGGTCGGTCCGATGTGCGGCCTCTCGAACGTGGTCTACTGGCTCGAAGCGCACGGATATCCGCAGGAGCGGTCGCTCGCACAGGAAGTATTCGCGAAGGCGAAGGCTTCGAAGAGAGTTTTGACGGACGAAGAGATTCACGCAGTTGCGAGGGAATGGCGCGAAAGGGAGGGGGAAGGGTCCGATTCGGAATCGAGACTCCCTTCTGCCGGATGATCCTGCTAGACTCTCGCCTCCGTGCCCGAGTGGCGGAACGGCAGACGCAGCGGACTCAAAATCCGCCGGCCGCAAGGTCGTGTGGGTTCGAATCCCACCTCGGGCACCACCTTTCGCTTCCTGGTTCGTCCTAATAAACATCGTACGCGACGGCAGCAGATCCGATCGGCGAAAAGGCGGCCTCGGGTTTGCTTGCTACTCGAACGACCGGAGGTCGGTGGGGACGATCGTTCATGTCGGCACGTGAGGAGCTCCAACTCGGTGATTCGACGGCGTTGGGACGCAAGCTTCAGACGTCCCAGATGCCTCTGACCGCGGTGTACATCAGGTGGGGTGTGGCCGGGTTCGGATTCGCCCTCCTCATCGCTCTCCTCCTCGTGGTGCCCCCGGAGAGCGTCACCCTATGGTGGCTCTACGTCGCGGCGATCGCCGTTTCGGAGATTTTCCTCTCGGTCCGTCTGAGGCCGGGATCTTACTATTCGCCGGCTCCCGTTTTCGTGATCCTCTACTTCGTTCTCTCCGGCGGGATCGCGGCCGCAGTGGTGGAAGCCGCCGGTTCGCTGATCGCCTGGGCCGGACTTCGTCTTCTCGGCAGGAGCCGCCAGACGCCGACTTACGGATTCTTCAGGGCCGGCCAGTCGATCGTGGCGGTCATTGTCGCGGCGATCCTGGTGCAGCCCGATTCGCCGATCCCGGTTCTCCGATCTCCGATCCTCTTCGAGCCGGTCTCGACGATGGCGATCTTCGCCCTCGTCTACCTCCTAATGATCGCCTTCCTCGACTCCGCAGCCGCATACGCACTGGGAGGATTTCAGGAAGTTCGCACGCGGCTCTGGCCGACCGCCACTCTCTGGCAGGCGATCAGCGTGGGAACGGCCTGGCCTTTCGCGGTGGTGATCCTCCTTCTGGCACCGACTGCGGGAACGGTCCTCTCGACCCTTTTCGTCTTCGTTTTTCTCGCCGGTCTGGCGATGATCCTCAAACTGAACGTGCGGCTTCGCGAAGGAAACGCCGACCTGCGGGCCATCAACCGGATCGGCACCATGATCACCTCCACTCTCGACCTCTCGTCGCTCTTCAGTCTCCTGGCGAAAGAGAGCCGCCAGGTGTTGAAGTGGGACTCGTTTTTCATCGCGACGCGCGATCAGGATCGAGAGAAACTGAATCTGGTGTTCGTCTCGGGTGCGGGTGTCCAACTCGCTCAGCGCTCCATACCATTCGGCGCCGGTCTGACCGGGAGGGCCATTCAGACCGGAGAGATGGTGCATTACGAGCGGGATGAGCGCGACACGACTCTCGGCGACGACGAACTGCGCGGGATCCGGCGCTCGCGCTCGATGGTCGTCGCGCCGATGCGGGTGGGCGACGAGGTGATCGGGGCCATCTCGGTTCAGAGTTTCCAGCCGGATGCCTACGGTGGTCACCAGATGCAGGTGCTCCAGACCATCGCCGCGCAGGCTGCGATCGCGATCCGCAACGCGCAGCTGTTCGAGAGTGAAGCGCAGGCGAGAGCGGAACGCGACGAATTCCTCGGCCTGGTGACTCACGAGATCAAGAACCCCCTGACGTCGATCCGGGGGTTTTCTGAGATCGCAGAAGACGCGGTGCGGAACGGTCGCACCGAGGAAGCCGCCGATTCGCTCGCCGTGATCCGGAGCGAGGCGAGGAGGATTCTCCGCCTGGCGGAGGATCTCCTCGACGCTTCGAAAATGGCGGCGGGGAAGTTCAGTTTTAAAGCCGAAGAGGTTCAGCTGCCGGAGATCGTGTCTCAGATCGCGGAGCGCTACCGGACCACGTCGTCACGCGTGATTCGGCTGGAGACGTCCGAACGTTTCCCTATGATTCGCGGAGATTCGACCCGGCTGGCTCAGATCGTCGAGAACCTCGTGTCGAACGCGGTGAAGTACTCGCCCGAGCAGACGCCGGTCACCATCTCACTCGACTACGACGAAGCGAGCGTCCGGCTGACGGTGAAGGATCAGGGCAATGGGATCCCTCCCGAAAAGCTCCCGTTGATTTTCGAGCGTTTCTACCGGATCGAAGACAGTGGTCATGAGGTGAAGGGGACCGGGCTCGGGCTCTACATCACCAGGGAGATCGTGAGGATGCACGGCGGACGGATCGATGTCGATTCCCGAGACGGGGAGGGGAGCCGATTCATCGTGGAGCTTCCAAGAGGCGAGAGTGTCGTTCGGGAAACGGAAGACGAATCTTCGGCCGTGCGGTGAGCCGCTCCGCGAGGGATCGGCTATACTCTGCGGGCCTTTTCGCAGAACGTGCTCCACGCGCCTGCCGGGGGCGAATTCCAACCGGAAAGAACAGTCTGAATCGATGTCCGACTACACCACGATCCGGATCGAAGAGCGCGATGCCGTACTGTTCGTGACGCTCGCCCGACCCGAAGTCCACAACGCCTTCAATGATGATCTGATCGCCGAGGCGACGCGGCTTTTCGAAGAGATCGAACGTCGCGACGACCTTCGCGCGGTCGTGCTGACCGGCGAAGGGAAAAGCTTCTGCGCCGGTGCGGACCTCAACTGGATGTCCCGTATGGTCCGATACTCACGGGAGGAGAACATCCGGGACTCCGCCGCTCTCGCGAAGATGTTCGCGGTGATCGATGAATGCCCGATTCCGCTGGTCGGCCGGATTCAGGGCGCGGCGATCGGCGGGGGAGTGGGCCTGGTCTCGGTCTGCGATATCGCAATCGCGAGCGAGGTTGCGAGGTTTGGTCTTTCCGAGGTGAAGCTCGGAATACTTCCGGCGGTGATCTCTCCCTATGTCATTCGGAAAATCGGTCCCGGCCACGCACGTGCACTCTTTCTCACCGGAGAGCGTTTCGATGCGGATCGGGCCCTTCGCATCGGTCTGGTTCACCGCGTCGTCACGCCCGAGGAGATCGACTCCGCAGTCGAGGAAACCGTCGATCAGCTTCTCTCGTCGGGGCCGGAAGCGGTTCGGGCCTGCAAGAAACTGATCTCGAGAGTCGAGACTCTCGACACGGCCCATCTGCTCCCCTACACGATCGAAGCGATCTCGGAGCGGCGCACCTCGCCCGAAGGCCAGGAAGGGATGACCGCGTTTCTCGAAAAGAAGAAGGCGCCGTGGGTGCCGCGGTGATTCGAAAACTCCTGGTCCCGAACCGTGGCGAGATCGCGATCCGCATCGCGAGGACGTGCCGTGAGATGGGCATCGTCACCGTCATCGCGCATTCGTCGGCGGACGCAGCGACCCTGGCGGTCCGCAACTTCGACCAGGCTGTCGATCTGGGAGAGGGCGAAGCTCGCGAGACCTACCTCGACGTCGGCAAAGTGATCGACGCGTGCCGCCGCTCCGGAGCGGATGCTCTCCATCCCGGATACGGGTTCCTTTCCGAGCGGGCCGAGCTCGCCGCCGCATGCGCGGACCAAGGGATCGTCTTCGTCGGACCCCCCGCAGAGGCGATCGAGTTGATGGGTTCGAAATCCGACTCACGTGCTCTGATGGAGAAGATCGGAGTTCCCGTCGTCCCGGGCTACCACGGCACGGATCAGTCGGACGAGACTCTTTCGCGTGAAGCGCTCGGCATCGGGTTCCCCCTCCTGGTCAAGGCCTCGGCTGGCGGCGGCGGGAAAGGGATGAAGATCGTCCGAGAGGAGTCGGAACTGCGGGCGGCCCTGGAGTCGGCGCGGCGCGAGGCCGGTAAGGCGTTCGGAAACGAGCGGTTGCTGCTCGAGCGATACGTCGAGCATCCCCGGCACGTGGAGATGCAGGTCTTCGGGGATTCCGAGGGGAACATCGTCCACCTCTTCGAGCGCGATTGCTCCGTGCAGCGGCGCCATCAGAAGATCATCGAAGAGTCTCCGGCGCCGCATTACCCCGAACCTCTCCGGCAGAAGATGGCCGAGGCGGCAATCGCCGCCGCGGGAGGGGTGGGGTACCGAAATGCGGGAACGGTCGAATTCATCGTCACTCCGGAGCGCGAGTTCTACTTCCTCGAGATGAACACCCGCCTCCAGGTGGAACACCCGGTGACCGAGCTGGTGGTCGGAGTCGATCTGGTCCGGGCACAGCTCGAAGTGGCTGCGGGAGCCGCGCTCCCGTGGACTCAGGACGAGCTGCAGCAGCGCGGTCATGCGATCGAATGCCGTATCTACGCCGAGGACCCCGATCGGGGATTTCTCCCTCAAGCCGGTACGATCGAACGCTACGAGGAGCCCGCCGGCCCGGGGATTCGGGTCGACAGCGGCGTCGAGACGGGAAGCCTGATCACGGTTCGGTACGATCCGCTTCTGGCGAAGCTGATCGTCCGGGCGGAGGATCGAGAGCGGTGTATCGATCGGATGGTGCGTGCCCTCGAGGAGTACATCATCCTCGGGACGGCCACTAATATCCCCTTTCTCCACCGGGTGCTTTCCCATCCCGCGTTCCGGGCGGGAGAGGTTTCTACGGCCTTCATCCCGGAGCATCAGGAAGGTTTGCAAAGAGAAGGAGGGGAGCGTGCGGCCGCCGTCGCGACGCTGCTGGCCGAGCTCGGGGGAGGAGGTCGGCGGAGGGCAACGGCGGATGCTGAAGTGCAAGGATCACCCTCGGTGTGGGACCTCGTCGGCAGCTGGGGACGAGGGTGACGCGAACATGTGTGACGGATGAACTCAAGCGTCCCGGACCTGCCGTGATATACAGCGCCGTCGGAGAGACCGGCGGACGCCGAAAGGAGAAATCGCATGGGCGACACTGACGACTTCGATTCGGAGGATTACGAAGAACAGATCGAGCAGATGATCGTCGATAACGGTCTGCTTCTGCATGCAGTTGTGAATATTCTGCTTCGCAAGGGAATCATCGCGCAGGGAGAGCTCGACCAGGAGATGGAGAAGCTTTATCAGGAGCTCGAGCGCGAGGCGGACGAGGATGAGGACGGGGAATAGCGCCGCGCCTGCGGTGTTTCGAAATCACGAATCTACCAACGGAGGAAACACTTAACATGGATGTCAAAAAGATGCTCGCCGCAGTGCTGCTGGTGTCGGTCGGCATCGGTGGTGCTTACGCCGCCTCCCTTTCGGAGAAGTACACGGATTGGGGCAAGGGGCCGGCGAAGCAGCTGATGACGAAGGCCGAGCAGAAGCAGTGGAAGTCGATCAGATCGGATGAGGATGCTCAGAAATTCATCGATCTTTTCTGGGCGCGTCGCGATCCGACGCCGCAGACCCCAGTCAACGAGTTCAAGAACGAGTTCGACCAGAAGGTCGAAGTCGCGAACAAGAACTTCACGTACGGCCAGATCCCCGGGGCGCTCACCGACCGAGGCAAGGTCTACATCCTGCTCGGACCTCCCACCAGGCTGCGCCGAATCGGCGGACCGACCACCCCAAACATTCAGGAAGGATTCACCACGGATGCCGCGACCGGAGCGCTGAAGGATTCGAACGTTCCGACCGAGACGTGGATCTACGAAAGCAAGGACACGCCTTCCTGGGCCGGTGTCCCGGAGATGGAGATCGCCTTCGTCGATCAGTACGGAAGCGGTGAGTACCGGCTCGGCCATTCGCCGAAGACGAATGTGAATATGGTTCTTGCAAAGGCCGCGGAACACTACATCGTTTCGCCGGACATGACCAAGGTTCCGACGTACCAGGCTGCGGCACCGCAGCAGCCCGCTGCGCCGGCGGCTCCGGTCGTGGTGACGGAGTTGAAGACGCCCGAGCTGAAGGCCGCGATCGATCAGTACTCGGCCCCGACCCCGGGCGCCTACGTGAGCGCCGACCAGGGGATCACGGAAGCCGGCGAGATGTTCGAGCCCGTTCAGCTGTATCTGAACGGAATCGTCGCTCTCGACCCGACGAAGCCGGCCACGTTCTTCGGCGTGATTCAGTCGAAGGAGGGGACTCCGGCTCTCGCGTTCGAGGACCAGGCGAAAGTATCGACGGCGGGGAGCGATCACTTCGTGGAGAAGTCGATCGAGCTCCAGCCGGGAGAATACGTCGGGAAATTCGGCGTCGCGCAGGATGGAA
Organism: uncultured Acidobacteriota bacterium; assembly: GCA_963741955.1. GTDB lineage: Bacteria > Acidobacteriota > Thermoanaerobaculia > Gp7-AA8 > Gp7-AA8 > CAVUKB01. Next base: position 364,332 of record CAVUKB010000005.1, on the reverse strand, counting down.
AAGTCGTGGCGCTCGCCTCGAACGAGATGAAGGTCGAGCCGCTCGACAAGGGGGCGGAGTCAGTCTCGTCGCTTCTGCTCTCGAACACGATCTATCCGCTGACCGAAGCACAGCAACCGAAGGATCCGTTCGCGTACGGCGGTATCAAGGTGGTTCCGAACGGCAGTGGAGTTTTCAAGCCGACGGACGAGATCTGGTATTTCTTCGAGGTGCGGAATCCCGGACTCGACGACGCGGGCGCGCCCCACATGCAGGTCAAGCTCGACGTCGAGGGGACCACTGCCGACAAGAAGAAGGTGAAGCGGGGAGCTCCGCTGATGGATGCTCCTGCGCAGCCGCTCAAGGGCGTGGCCGCACATTACGGGGTCGGAAGCTCGATTCCTCCGGGGACATTCCAGCCCGGAACATACACCATGAACGTGAAGCTGATCGATTCGGTCACCAAGCAGTCCTACACCCTGTCACGCGACTTCAAGGTCGTGGGAGAGAAGTAGTCTGATGCCTTTCTGCACCGTAGAAGAAGCTGCCGAGAGTTTTCGAAGAGGTGAGTTCGTCGTCATCGTCGACGACGAAGACCGCGAGAACGAGGGAGACCTCTGCATCGCCGCCGAGAAGGTGACGCCCGAAGCGATCAACTTCATGGCGAAGAACGGACGGGGACTGATCTGTCTCGCCATGACGGAGGAACGTTGTGATGAGCTGCAGCTTCCGCTGATGGTCGAGAACAACACTTCGAAATACGGTACGGCCTTCTGCGTCTCGATCGGGGCGCGGGTGAAGGTGACGACTGGAATCTCGGCTAAAGATCGTGCCGAGACGGTCCGCGTGGCAATCGACCCGCGGACCCGTCCCGGCGATCTGGTGAAGCCCGGCCACATCTTTCCGCTGCGAGCGAAAAGAGGTGGAGTTCTCAAGCGCGCGGGACACACCGAAGCTTCGGTGGATCTCGCGACCATCGCAGGTCTCGCTCCCGGAGCCGCGATCTGCGAGATCATGAACGAAGACGGTTCGATGGGCCGCCTTCCCGATCTGGAGAAGTTCGCGAAGGACCACGATCTGAAGATCCTCTCGGTCGCGGAGTTGATCCGCTACCGAATGCGTCACGAGCACCATGTTCAGTGCATCGCCGCGCCGAAGCTTCCCACTCCGTACGGAGAGTTCCGGGTTCACGCGTACCGGAGCGACGTGACGGGAGAAGAGCATCTGGCCATCGTGATGGGTGAGATCCGGGAAGATGATGACATCCTGGTCCGGGTCCACTCCTCCTGCCTCACCGGCGACGTGCTCCAGTCGAGCCGGTGCGACTGTGGTGATCAGCTGCATCGGGCATTCGAGCTGATCTCCCAGGAGAAGAAAGGAATCGTGCTCTACCTTCTTCAGGAAGGAAGGGGCATCGGGATGGTCAACAAGCTTCGCGCGTACGAGCTCCAGGACGAGGGAGACGATACGATCGAAGCAAATCGAAAGCTCGGCTTCGCGCCCGACATCCGAGATTACGGAACCGGCTGCCAGATCCTGAGAGATCTCGGAGTCCGGCGGATCCGCCTGATGACCAACAACCCCTCGAAGTACGTCGCAATCGAAGGATTCGGTCTGGAGATCGTGGAACGGATCCCTCTCGAGATCGCGCCGTCTGCACACACGCGACGGTATCTGGAAACGAAGAAGAACAAGCTCGGGCACATTCTCGAGCTGGTGTGATGTGGTTCGGACCGGTTTCGTGCGATGATTCGACGAACACCCGGTCCTTCGATCGAACAGTCCTGAGCTCGTGCAGATCGCGAACAGGCAACCAGAGAGGGTTCAGAATAAGGCAGCTGGGGTGCACGTTTTGACCGGTGCACGCTCCAGGAAAAGCAAACCGGATCAGACATCCAGACCACCGAGCGTTCGAACGTCTCGCCGGCAGACGCAACTGTTCCCGAAAAGACACTCGATCTTCTTGACGGTCCCGGAGTCGAAATCTATACTCGCTGGCCGGTTGTCGGGCCGATTCCGCGCTTGCTGCCGGATTCAGAACGATTCGAAAATCATGGAGTCAGAGACTTGATGAAGCAGAAATTGTGCCTTCTCGCGGCACTGATTCTTTCCATCTCATTGATGGGCTGCAACGGCGTCCGAGCCCGCGTGGAGATCCGTCAGGCGAACGAGTTCTACGGAAAAGAGCAGTACGCGGACGCTCTGAAGCATTACGAGGCAGCCCGGCAGATCGATCCCAGCTTCGCCGATCTCGACCGGCTGATCGGCTATTCGTACATCGGGCTTTTCAAGCCGGGTGAGGAATCGGCGCAGAATGCGGGATACGCGGATCGCGGAATCGAGGCGCTCAAGCGCTACGTGAAGAAGCGGCCCGACGACACCACGGCGCGCGAAGCGCTGATCAACCTCTACCTGAATGCCGATCGCACCCAGCAGGCGATCGACTACTTCAAGGAATATCTCGCATCGCACCCGGCGGATATCGACACCGTTCGCTCCATCGCGAACCTCTACGCGAAGACGGGCGACTTCAAGGAGTCGATGAACTGGTACAAGAAGATCACCCTTCTGGATTCCAACAATCCGGAGGCGTTCTACACGTACGGCGTCGTCTTGTACGAGAAGGTCGCCAAGGACCCCCCGGCCGACCAGACCGAAAAAGCGCAGATCATCGATGAGGGGCTTGGTGCGCTGAACCAGGCTCTCAAGCTCAAACCGCAATATTTCGAGGCGCTCGTCTATTTGAACCTCATGCTGCGTCAACAGGCCCAGGTCGAGACGGATCCGATGAAGCAGCAGGATCTGATCAAGCAGGCGGACGAGGTCCGTGCGAAAGCCATCGCGATGGCGAAAGCGCGGAGTGCCAAGAAGTAATTGAGAAGAAAACCGACTGAGGATTGCCGAACACATGTTTGAAACGACGGTTGTCGAGTCCAAGAAGAGAAAGGTCGGGATTCAGAAATATCTGACGCTTCCGGTCTCGATCGCAGTGCACGTCATCGCCATCGGTGGCGCGGTGTTCGCTGGGGTCTGGAACGTCGATTTTCCGATCAATGCTCCCGCCCAGGTGGCGCAGTACTCTGCTGTCGCCCCACCCCCTCCGCCTCCGCCTCCGCCTCCGCCGCCTCCGAAAGCAGCGGTCAAACCGGTCGAGGTGGTCAAGCCGACCCCGGTACCGCAGAATGCGGAGCAGTTTGCTCCGACTCAGGTCCCGGAAAAGATTCCGGATCTTCCTCAGAACACCGGTGACGAGGGAGTCGAAGGCGGCGTCGAAGGTGGCGTTCCCGGTGGTGTGGTCGGTGGAGTCGTCGGCGGAGTCGTCGGCGGCGTGATCACCGAGGCCCCCGAAGCCCCGCTCCGTGTCGGAGGCGACGTGAAAGCCCCGACCGTGATCAACCGGATCGAGCCGACGTATCCCGAAGTGGCGCGGAAGGCGCGCATTCAGGGTATCGTCATCATCGAGGCGGTGATCGACAAGTCGGGGTACGTCCGCGACGTGAAGGTACTGAAAGGGTTACCGTTCGGCCTCAGTGAGGCCGCAGCGGATGCGGTCAAACGTTGGAAATTCAAGCCTGGTACCTTGAACGGCCAGCCCGTGGACGTCATATTCAACCTCACGGTGAATTTCAAACTGAACTAACGGATTGTCGGCGGCCGGCCGAGGGGACGGTCGTCGAGAGATGGAGGAGAACCAATGGATCTGAGTCCGGTAACACTTTGGAACACGATGCACCCGGTGGTGAAGGGCGTGGCCCTCGTCATGGCCATCATGTCGGTCTACTCGATCTGGGTCATGGTCGAGCGCTACATCGTTTTCACCCAGGCCAAGAGTCAGTCGCTCAAGCTCATCGGAGCTCTCTCGAACGTGCTCACCCGCAGCGCGTATCAGGAAGCGATCGACGTCACGAAGAAGTACAAGAGCAGCCACCTGGCGAAAGTCATCGCCGCCGGTCTGCTCGAGTTCGAAGCCAGCCGTCGTGACAAGCGGAACATCGACCCCGAGGTCAGCCTCGAGGCGGCCCGCCAGGGGATGGACCGCACCGCGATGATCACCGTCGCCGAACTGAAGGAGAACCTCGGGGCGCTCGCGACCATCGGAGCCACCGCGCCGTTCGTCGGACTGTTCGGAACCGTCGTCGGAATCATCAACGCGTTCGTCGGCATGGCGAACCATGGCGGCGGAATCGCGTCGGTCTCCGCTGGTATCGCAGAAGCGCTCGTGTCGACGGCATTCGGTCTGTTCGTTGCGATCCCGGCGGTCTGGGCTTACAACTACTTCCAGAACCGGGTCGACCGCTTTACCGTCGAGATGTCCAACTCCGGCTCCGAGATGAGCATTTATCTCCTCAAAGAAGCGGAAGGCAATGAAGCGAAGTAGCCATAGGAAGTGGCATAGCTCTGTTACGAAGCTGCAGAAGGCGGGACTGCAGAGCGATATCAACGTCACGCCGTTCGTCGACGTCTGTCTGGTTCTTCTGATCATCTTCATGGTGGTCACGCCCATGCTGCAGAAAGGCGTGCCCGTCGTCCTCCCGAAAACCGTTGCACCCGAGAAGACGCCGGACACTCAGACCCAGCTGCAGGTCTCCGTCAAGGACGATGGGATCATCTACCTCGGACCGAACATCATCCGGGACGAAGATCTCGAAGCGCAGCTGAAGGATATTCACGAACGAACTCCGGATCGTGAGATCGCCGTCAAAGGCGACAAGAACGTGAACTACGGGCGCGTCCTCCGCGTGTTGAAGGCGTGCCGCGATGTCGGATTCGAGGATGTCGGACTGATCGCTGAACCGATCAAACAGACCGGCGCCGAGACATAGGGGACTCAGATGCAAGTAGGTGGAAGCGGAACTCTCCGCTCTGACATCAACATCACCCCCCTGATCGACGTCATCCTGGTGTTGCTGATCATTTTCATGGTCATCACGCCCGTCGTTCAGATGGGATATCTGGTCAAAGTGCCGCCGAAACCACCTCCAGGTCAGGTGGTTCCGCCGAGCCCGGATCAGATCGTCTTCCGGCTCACGAAGGAAGGCAACATGTTCATCAACAAGGAACAGGTCAGTTCCGACATGTTCCCGCAGCGCGTCCAGGAGATTCTCAAGGGGAACTCGAGCAAGATGGTCTTCTTCTCGGGCGACTCCGATGCGAAGTACGAAGACGTGATGAAGTTCCTGGACACCGCCCGCGCGGCCGGAGCCAAGAACATCGGAATCATCGTCGAGAACGTCGAGACACAGGCTCAGACCCTGAGCCAGAGCCTCGCGACTCCCGGACAGTAGTCGAGCGCGATTCCTGAACACTGAAGAAAGCACGAGCATTGCTCGTGCTTTTTTCGTTTTGTTCGGATCACTCCCGAGGGCTGGCACATGACCACCGATCATGAGCAGATTGCGGACGAGAGGACGCCGCGCCGCTCGCGCGACTCTCTATTTCACCGCCTCGAGCGCGTCTTCGCGGCGGAAGTCCTCTTTTTCGCTGCGTACCTCGGTTCCTTCGTCGCGATCGCCGCCGTCCTTCCGCTGCACCGGATGGCGGCCTTCCAATGGGCAGCTCTTGCCGCCGCCATCATCGGCAGCGTCGCTGGCGCCGGAGTCACCGACCGCTTTCGCTGGCCCCTCGGATTCTTCGTTGCTCCTCGTCGGGCCTGGATTTCGATCGTGCTCGGCGCGGTTGCGGCGCTGGCCATCGTCGGCGCGGCCGATCTCGGGATCGCCGCGATGGGAGGATTCGCCCGGAACATCGCGGAGGGATCTCCGAGCGCGAGAGAGCTCGTTCTGCTGTTCCTCCCCGCTGTGTTTCACGAAGAGTTGGTCTTCCGTGGATACCCCTTCCAGAAACTCGCGGCTTTCAATCGCCCCACCGCGGTCCTCCTCTCTGCGGCTGGCTTCGCGGCACTGCACCTCGGAAACGTCGCCGTCGGCCCGGTTTCGCTCGTGAATATCTTTCTCGCTGGCGTTCTCCTCGGACTGGCCTGGCTTCTCCGCCGCGATCTCTGGTTTCCGCTGGGAATCCATTTCTGCTGGAACGTTCTGTCAGGTCCGATTCTCGGCTATCCCGTCAGTGGCTACCGACCGGCGGCAACCGTCTTCTCTACCCTTCCGCGTGGTGCGGAATGGATCAGCGGCGGGAGGTTCGGCATCGAAGGGAGTGTTCTCGTCACCGTGGCGGAGCTCGTGGCCGTTGTCGTTTTCCTTCTGGTCCTGGTCAAAAGGGAGCGCGCCACCGCCACCGATGCTGATAGGATCTAGGAGTCGGCGCGGTAGAAACGTCCGTAGCGGGAAAGCGGAGCAGCGAGGACAAATTCGTTCGGATTTGGACCGCTGACCTTCTTTCGCAGTAGGACAGTTCCTATCGCGCAGACTCCTAGCTCGCATTTCTCACACCGTCTCGACGCGAGGAGGCGAGGATGTGAGCAACGTAGTAGACAGGGTTCAGTCGTCGTTCCCTTTCTCGGCGAGCGACGCTGAGAGACTCCTGAACGAAGTCACCGGGTCTCCCGGGATTCACCGGTGGACCACTACAAATTCGAGATCGGAGAAGCAATGAAGGAACTGGTCATCATCGACGGTGCGAGAACCCCGATGGCCGAGTACAACGGCCACTTCAGTGACACCAGCGCGATCGACCTCGCGGTCGTCGCGGCGAAAGGCGCACTCGAGCGCAGCGGCTTTTCACCTGACGAGGTCGACCACGTCATCGTCGGGAACGCGCTTCAGACTTCCGGCGATGCCATCTACGGCGCGCGGCACGTGGGATTGAAGGCTGGTGTACCGAAGCAGGTTCCGGCTCTTACCGTGAATCGGCTTTGCGGTTCCGGGATCCAGTCCGTCGTCAGTGGAGCCGAACAGATTCTTCTCGGCGAGGCGGAAACCGTGCTCGCCGGCGGGATGGAGAACATGTCTCAGGCGCCGCACGTGATCCGCGGTGCACGCAAGGGGCTGAAGCTCGGGCAGGGTGCTCTGGAAGACTCGCTGATGGTTGCGCTCCTCGACAGCTACACCGGACTCTATATGGCGCAGACCTCCGACAATCTCGCGCGGAAGTACGACATCAGCCGCGAAGATCAGGATGCGTTTGCGCTCGAAAGCCAGCGTCGGGCAGGCGCGGCGTGGGAGGCGGGCCGCCTCTCCGAGGAGATCGTTCCTGTCACCGTCGGTCGAAAAGGGGAGCAGATCGACCGCGATGACCACCTGCGGCCGGAGACGACGATGGAGGGGCTGGCGAAACTCAAGCCGGCTTTTGCGAAGGATGGCTTCGTGACCGCGGGAAACGCGAGCGGGATCGTCGACGGCGCAGCGATGCTCGTCGTCACCAGCGCCGAGTATGCGAAAACGAAAGGCCGGAAACTACTCGGCCGCATCGTTTCGTGGGGCATCAGCGGATGCGATCCCGACATCATGGGGATCGGGCCGGTTCCTTCGACGAAGATCGCCCTCCAGAAAGCGGGACTCACTCTCGACCAGATCGATCTGATCGAGATCAATGAGGCGTTTGCGGGACAGATCCTCGCGGTGGTGAAGGATCTCGGTATCGATCCGTCGAAGCTCAACGTCAACGGTGGAGCGATCGCCCTCGGGCACCCACTCGGAGCGACCGGGAGCAGGCTTCTCCTCACTCTCATGTACGAGTTGCGACGGCGCGGGGCGCGCTACGGTCTTGCCTCGGCCTGCATCGGGGGAGGCCAGGGAATCGCGATGATCGTCGAGAACCCCGCCGCAGCGTAATTATCATCAACTCCGAAATTCGAGGCCCGGCATCGCCGGGCCGTTTCTTTTTCAGGCGCAGTTCGGTCAGTCTCGTGCAATCGCGCCCTTCTTGCTCTGCACGCGCGTCGAATGCGCTCTTCTCACGGGCATCGCCAGGCATCATCCCGCATGCGTCGCGCCCCGTGCTCGGCCTGCCGGGAGAGATTTTTGCTGAAACCGCCCAGCCGCGAGGGGACAGAAGCGAGATCCGATCCGACGTGGATGGCTCAGCAGCTCCGTGACTCGTCGCCGACTTCATCCTCGCAATTCGACTGTTGAATCGGCTGCAGGATTCCGCAAACGGGAGCGAAGACGCGGATCGGACCACCGGCGAGCCCACGTTCGCGCTCGCATTTCCGCTTTCCGCACCTCTCACCTGAGTTTTGTGGATCCTGAGGGGCCGTTTTCACGCCAGTCGGGCGCCGAGAGAAAGGTCACTGTAGATTATTTCGCTCCTGGTTTCGTGACTCTGCTGATGGTTTCGAAGAAAACGGAAAAGGTGGGGATTAGAGCGGGAGGTCAATACCCGCGGGTTACATCGACAAGGTTGAGGAGTGTGTCGCCGCGGACGAAACGGCGGGTGTTCTCGGCGAACAACGCCACCTGACGCATTTTCACCTCTGGACTTCGCCAGGTGGTGTGGGGAAGCACGAGGACGCCGGGAGAATCCCAGAGCGGGTCGTGGGATGGGAGTGGTTCGTGCTCGAAAACGTCGAGAATTGCTCCACGAATGCGCCGTTCCCGGATCGCATTGCGGAGAGCAGACTGGTCGATGATCTCGCCGCGAGCGACATTGATCAGAGTGCACTCCGGCGACATCGCCCCGATCACGTTTCGATCGACCACCCCGCGGGTCTCGGGAGTCAGTGGGACGGCGATGATGAACCAATCCGCCTCGTGGGCCTCCTTCTCGAGCCCTTCCGGGCCGACGACCCGATCGAACTCGCTGGCCTGTCGCGCCGAGCGCCGGACCGCGGTGATGACGGACCCGAACGGTCGGAGCCGTCTTGCGATCTCACAGGCGATACTCCCGCCCCCGAGGACGGTCACGTGGCTGTCAGTGAGCTCGGGTCGTTCGATCTTCTCCCACGTGTGCGAGGCCTGACGGAGAGACATCTCGTTCAGAGCCTTCAACTGGTAGAGCATGCAGGCGACGACCCATTCGGCGATCGAAGGCGCGTGGACCCCACGAGAATTCGTAAGGAGTGGGGAGACGAGCTCGAATGTCGGCGTCAGAATGTGGTCCACGCCCGCCGACCCGGTGTGCAGCCACCGGATTCCCGGATTCTGGATCAGCAGCCGGTCGCCATCATCCTGAGAGAGCCACCAGCGGAACATCGCGGTCGTGCCGGTGGAGTTCCGAAGCGGGATCCCGTTCTGGTCGTACGGAACCAGGTCGAGATCGAGACCCATCACGGCTTCGGACAGCGCGTCGAGGAGGTGCCCGGGAACGAGAATCTTTTCCAATCTTCCTCCAGTCACCTCCGGAATGATGGCTCGGAATTGGATAGCACGGAACGTCGTACCGAGGCAAATAAATGTGCTGCGGGCGTTGTTCCCTGAGCTGATGACTCGAACCTGGGGAGTGTCGATTCTGCTTTCGCTGGCATGCGTGGCCGCATTCGCCGGCGCGATGGATGCGGTTCGCATCGCACCGTCGGCCACCGACCGGCAGACGATCGACGTCGCAGTCGAGAACGGATCGCTGGAGGCTGTTCTCGCGACCCTCGAGCTGTACACGGGGAAGGCGATCCGATCGCTCCTTCCCGCGGACCGGCAGATTTCTCTTCATGCCCGATCGGTCCGTCCACTCGACGCACTCCGGCGGATCGCGGCGGAGGCGAACCTGAAGGTGGATGAAACTCCGAACGCCTTTCTGGTGAGTGATCCGTCTGAGCCGCGGCTGGCTCTCGACGTGAAGGACGCCGAGGTTCACGAGATCATGAAGATCGTGAAGCAGCAGTGCGGGATTCGAAACCTGATCATCGATCCCGACGTCTCGGGGAAAGGGACGTTTCTCTTCAAAGATGTCCCTTGCAGCGTCGGGCTGCGGACGATCGTTCGTTCGCTGGAACTGGCGCTGGAGATCGACGAGAACTCCACAGTCGTGGTGAACCGGAGCCGGCGCTGATGACCCGAGCACACGGTCGTCTCGCGCTTCGTCTCCTGGTCCTCGGTGCGATCGTGGCCGCGGTTGTCGCTCTCTATCTTTCGCCGTGGCGGGGAATGCTCACGGTCGAAAACATCCGCCTGACCGCCGGGCGCATCGCCGGATTCTGGTACGCGCCTCTTCTTTTCATCGTCGCATACGCCGTCGGGTGTGTCCTTTGGGTTCCCGCCACGGTCTTCGTTCTCTCCGCGGGGGTGATCTGGGGTTGGCAGCTCGGCGGGATCTACGCACTCACGGGAGCGACCATCGGCGCGACGGCGTCGTTCCTCGTGGCGCGGTTCATCGGAGGCGGCATTCTTCTGCACATGGGCGAGAACGGGCGCCGGGTCAGCCGGCAGCTGGACCATGCAGGATTCAAGTCGTTTCTCCTGCTGAGGGTAATCCCGATCTTCCCGTTCGCAGTGCTGAACTACGGTGCGGGTTTCGCAGGCCTCAGGCTCACCCATTTCGTGCTCGGTACCGTACTGGGAATTGCGCCGATCACGTTCGTGATGACCTACTCTTCCGACGCACTGCTCAACGGAACTCTCACCCGTGATGCGTTCCTGCACCGTGTCGTCACCGTTTTCGTGCTGATGCTTCTGGCGGTCGGAGTTCCGATGCTCCTGAAGCGCCGCGCGACCCAGAGGCTGGCGGCCGACGACCCGGTCGTTCCCGACTCTTCGGGGCAGTAGCGCATTCCGAACAGCACGGGACCGCCTGCGGGTTCGGGTCCGACCTGCTCCGGATTTCTCCCACGACATAGTCGCTACTCTTCCCACGTCGACGATGCTCGTGCCTCGCGACCACTCCACTCTCCTTCTCCTCGCGACGAGACGGTGTGAGAAATGCGGGCTGACCCGCATTTTTCACACCATCTCTGCTGCGGAGACGGAGAGCGGCCTGTCTGCTGCGTTGCGCCCCCCTTCGGCTCCTCGACATAGTCACCACTATGCCTTCCTCGCCGAAGCGGGGCGCGCCTTGCATCCAGGCCACTCTCCTTCTCCTCGCGACGAGACGGTGTGAGAAATGCGGGCTAGGAGTCTGCGCGATAGGACGTAAGTTCGGCGCTTCCTGATGATCTCGGGTGACGTCCGCTCGCGAGCGGCAGAACCGGGCCATCGAAGCGCCTTGGGGTTGATGGAGCCGTTCTCGGGGAGGTGGCAGCGCGAAACACTTGCTCGGCGGGACTTTTCGGGGTTGGATACTGCTCTGCCGGGGCTATTCGACCGCAACCAGAGCGCTCATTCGCTTCAGATTGATCACCAGGCACACCAGAGCCCATTCGCCGGCAACTTTGCGCGTCCCGCGGAGACTGAATCGTCGAAAGCCGAGAACGTTTTTGACCCAGCCAAACACCGGCTCAACGATCGCCTTTCGCCGGCGATAGACCGCCTTGCCTGCAGGTGAGTCCAACTTCTGCTTCATCCGCAGAGTAGCGGGGAGCGTCGTCTCAGCTGCGGTTTCTTTGCCTTCTCGTCCGAGAGAAACATACGCATCGATCTTCTTCTCCTCCAACTCGATGAACGAGCTTTCCGACTTGTAACCGGTGTCGGCAACAACCTGGTCGGGGCTTGTTTCGCAATTCTGTTCGACCACCTCGACCAAAGGCACGAGTGATCCGCTGTCCGCCGCAGATTGTGTGATCTCGAATCCGACGATGAGTTGGTTATCGGCATCGACTGCGATCTGCGCGTTGTAGCACTGCTGAAATCCTTCCTGGGACTTCATGATTCGGCTCTCGGAATCGGTGAAGTTCTCTTGCGCTTTGTCCTCAGGTACGCCGAACTTCCGTTTGAATGGCTTACCCTTCTTCCTGGCCGGATCATCGTCGCCTTCGGAGCGACCAGCCTTCGTGTCCAGTTCCCGCTGTCGCTGTTCGAGTCGCTCTCGTGCATCTCTGATCTTTCGGATGCGTGTTTCCCGGCGCTGGAGCTCTTCGGGCAACTCATCCCCGCGTCGATCAACCCCGTACTCGGCATCCTCCCGGGCATCCTCTTCCGCCGCTGTGGCCAAAATCTCCGCGATCTCCTTCTCGAGCTTCGCTTCTTCCTTCTTCATCCGATCGTAGCTCATCGCCTTGTGCTTGCTGGCATTCGCTCGCACCTTCGACCCGTCGATTGCGATCCTCCCGAGCGTAACTAACCCTGCCTCCTGAGCGGTCCGAATGATCTGGACCAGCAATGAGCTGAATGCGTCCACGTTTTCAAGCCGAAAGTCGCAGATGGTCCGATGCGATGGAAAGTTCCCGGCTGCAAGATACCGGACGGCGATATCTTCATCGATCCGCCGGGCAATCTTGCGCGAGGAGAACGTTCCCGTCAGGTACGAATAGGTGATCAACTTGAGCATCATCCTCGGCTCGTAGGGCTGCTTCCGCCTGCCGTCGCCCTTGTACCGCTCGTAGAATGCACTCAGATCAAGCTGATCGATCATGTCGGAAACGAAGTGCGCCAAGTGACCCTCAGGGAGCCACTCGTATGGCGAGGGCGGAAGCAGCAGCGACTGCTCCGGTCGGTATGGCCTATACGTGGTCGGCATGACCTAATCTTAACATATTATCGTTACTACTAACCATTCACCTTTTATCATGCCGATTTGCCGCGAACCGGGTTTCTACCGCGCAGACTCCTAGGAGTCTGCGCGGTAGAAACTGTCCGACTGCGAAAGCGGATCAACGGTCCAAATCCGCCCGGATTTTCGGCGAGTAGCCACCGCTACGCACCTCAAATCCGATCGAATTTGGCCTCGTTGCTCCGCTTTCTCGCTACGGACGTTTCTATCGCGCAGACTCCTACCGGCGGACCGAGCTTTGTCCCTCGAATTGTTGGTGTTATATTGTCCTTTCCCCCGCGGGGACGGTCATGATCGAAATACAGATTCATCCGAGCGACATCCGTCGCAAGGTCCGCTATCTCTTCCTGGATCGGAGGACGGTCACGCTCGTGATCACTGCGGGCTTCGTTCTGCTCGGAATAGTCGTCGGCTCGATGTTCGCCGCTCCGACAGTGATCCGCAGAAATTACCGGAGCAGCCATCTGAGCGTGATGCGTCAGCAGCGCGTGGTTCAGAGCCGGAGATTGCAGGAACACGTCACTCAGATGAGCGCTCTCGAGCGCGCGCTCGATGACCAGAGGGTGAGAGTGGAGAAGCTGATCACCGTCTACGGTCTCGACGAAGACGGGTGGGGGCAGGGCGGCACGAGTGCCGGAGGATCGAAGACTCTGAAAGGGGTCGACCTCGCCCTTCATGACGCTTTGGAGAAAGAGCTTCAGCTGAGGGCGTCGACGCAACGTCTGGTCCATCAGGTGGAGATGCTCGCGCAATACGAGGCGGCGAACTCGGAGATGGTGCGGCACATCCCGTCCATCCTCCCTCTGCCGGCCGATCGCTTCGTCCTGACGTCTCCCTTCGGGAAACGGATCTCGCCATTCACCAGGCGTCCCGACGCGCATCGCGGTCTCGATCTGGCGGCTCCTTCGGGAACACCGGTCTACGCGACCGCCGACGGGGTGGTGACTTTTTCCGGCCGCTACCCGCTGCGGAAGAGCGTGGCCTGGTGGAGATTCGGCAACGTGGTCGTCCTCCGGCACTCCGATCGGTTCATCACGATCTACGCTCACTGCGACACGGTGAACGTACGTCCGGGACAGACGGTCCGGCAGGGTGACATCATCGCCAGGGTCGGATCGACGGGATGGAGCACCAACTCCCATCTGCACTACGAAGTCCGCACGGATCTTCAGAAGGCCGGACAGTTCATTCCGGTCGATCCCCGGATCTACATCCTGAACTACCGGTGGAACGACGAGGAACGACTCCTGATCCAGGCACGGACCTCCTCGAAGGACTACAACGATTTCGATCCCCTGCCAACGGCATTTACGGGCGGGAGAAGGAGAGGGTGATGTCGAGCGCGGCCGAACAGACGAACTTTCCCACGATGATCATTCCCAAGGGGACGGAGATCCGCATCAACAATCAGGGACAGCTATCGATCAAAACACCGGGGAATCTGGTGATTCAGAACTCCGGCAATTACTCCGAACTGGAGTCCACGAACGGCTCGATCCGCATCGAAGACAACGTCAGCGTCGAAGCGGTGACGGTTCGTGCGGCGCAAGCGTGCTTCATCCAGGGAACTCTCACCGCATGGAAGGTCCAGGCCAAGAAGATCGCCCTCGAGGATCGCGCCAAGGCGTACATCATGCTGCAGGAATCCGAGCAACTGGAGCTCTCGAAGGGAAGTCGCCTGGTCGGAAACTTCGCGAACGAGAAGGAGATCTATCTCATGCTCGGGAAGTTCACCTCTCAGCTCAAGCAGCTGCCCGGGTCGGTCGACCTCGACAGCACATCGCCTCTTCCGGCGGGACGCTCGGCGGGTTCGATCGGATCGATCATGCCGGACCATCCCTCTGCGTCTCACAGCGACTTCGGTCTTCCTGCGCCTCTCGGTCAGGCGCTCTCGATTCTGGAGGCCGAGATCAAACGTCCGGAGCTCGATCCCGTTTCGGCTCAGGTTTTGCGGGAGCTCGCATTCTCATTGCGCGAAAAGAACCTGCAGAGAACATCGCTCACCTACCGCGATGCCTTTTCGGAGCTCACCGTGCCTTCCGAAAAACTTCGCCACGCATACGAGCTTCTGGACACGTTCTTTCACGGCCGCGCCTGAGTATCTCTCTCTGCTGGAAATCCAATGCCCGGCTCCGGCCGGGCATTTGTCTTTGGATCACTCCGGCCATCGCCGGCGCGCGGGTCGTGACCTCCCTCGCAGGAGGAAGATCAGGAAGATCCCGGCGGCGAAACCGCCGATGTGTGCGAAGTACGCGACGCCTCCGGTCTCGGCGCTCGTGCGTGCCGGGAGGGAGGCGATTCCGCTGAAGATCTGGATCACGAACCAGAACCCGAGGACGATCAGGGCCGGCAACTCTCTGACGATGATGTAGAAGAAGATCGGAATCACCGTGAGTACGCGGGAGTGGGGGAACAGGACCAGGTAGGCTCCCAGAACTCCTGCGATTGCCCCGGATGCTCCTACCGAGGGGAGGAGTGAAGTGGTGTTCGAGATCGCATGCGCCATGGTGGCGGCGAGGCCGCAGGCGAAGTAAAACAGAAGGTAGCGAAGATGGCCGAGGTGGTCTTCGATGTTGTCGCCGAAGATCCAGAGGTAGAGCATATTCCCGCCGAGATGAAGCCATCCCCCATGCAGGAACATGGAGGTGAAAATGCGGGCGAGGTCCTCGGTGAATGGTGCTCCCGACCAGAACCGGGCCGGCACGAACGCCCACTGCTGCATGGCGCGAGGGAGGAGGGGCCCCAGCGAGAGCTCCCAGAAAAAGAAGAGGATGTTGATCACGATCAGCGTCGTGTTGATCACGGGCGCGGATCGTCTCGGATTGGAGTCTCGCAGCGGGATCATCGAACACCACTCCGGAATCGACGATCCATCATAGCGAGCGGAGAGTCTTCGATCGATCCATCGAGTTTCGCAGACGCGTCGCGGCCGTTTCCGGGGCCACCACGTTCACGTAGATCCCCGTGCTCAACTCGAACCCTCCGAGCCCGGTGAGACGGGGCTGCATGGAGAGGTACCAGTGAAACGTCCCGGACGCGGATCCCTTCGGAGCCGCGTACCAGTACCAGTTGAAGGGAGGTTCGCCGAGCGCCAGGTCTGTAGCGTCGAGCATCGTCCCGAGGAGGCGCGCCAGCAGAGGGATCTCGAAGTCCTCTATGCCGGCTGGATTGCCGTGATGTCTCCTGGGAACGATCCACTGCTCGAACGGCAGCCGCGGAACCGGCGGCACCATCCACACGAATCCGTCGTCCTCCACGATCGAGTATTCGGAACGACTGAGTATCCCGCACAGTGGACATCCGTCTCCGGCCGCAGCGGCGCTCTCGAACCGGGCCGCCATGCGCCCGAGGTTCGGGGGGACGATTCCCATCGCGATGATCTGGCTGTGAGGATGGTCGATCGATTCGCCTGCTGCAGTGCCCGCGTTCTTGAACAGCTGTACGCACGAGACGCCTTCGAGCGAGGCGAGAACCCGGTAGCGATCGCGATATGTGGTCACGATGTCACGCCAATGTCCGGCGTCGAGGAACGCGAGCGCCGCGAGGTGATCCCGGGTCTCGACGATCACCTCGTGTGCGCCTTCGGCCGGTGTTCCATCCCTTCCGCCGTTGCCCGCGGTCCCGGTCACGAACATCGGGTACTTGTTCGGGAAGACCCGAACTCGCCAGTCAGGGGCGCCAACTCGCAGCGTCTCCGGTGGTGTCTGTTCCTCGTTCCCGGGGCAGAAAGGGCAGTCCACCGGATTCGTTTCCCGGCGGCGGGAAGCGCCGGCAAGGAACGCGTGAGGCCGAGCTCCGCGATCGGGTGCAATCAGAACCCGCTCATCGGAGAGGTCGGTTCGCAGAAGTCGCGGGCCGCTCATCCCCTGACCCCGCGCTGCGGCATCGAGGCTCGCCCCACCCGTTCGATGAACTCGATCACCGTACGCTCGTACGTTTCGCCTGACACCTCGGGAATCTCAGTGTGATCGGCATCCGGAGAGATGAACAGCTCTTTCGGGGAGGGGATCGATCGGTAGAGCTCGAGACCGAGCTCGAACGGGATCGTCATGTCCCTCCTTCCATGCATGACCAGAACTGGAAGGCCCGCACGACGAAGCCATCGCGACGTGGTGAGAGAGAAGGGGAGGAGAAAACCGATCGGGAAGGGACGATAGATGTGATTCGCCATCGCGGCCAGCGACGGGAACGAGTTTTCGATGACCACGCATCGAGCGGGTCGCAGCGTAGCCACTTTCGCAGCGTAGGGCCCGCCGAGCGATTCACCGTACAGAACGAATCGATCGGCGTTCGGCGCGTATCTCTCCGCCAATCGGTCGTATGCAGCCAGAGAGTCGAGCAGCAGGCCCTTCTCCGACGGCTTCCCTTCGCTTTTCCCGTATCCGCGGTAGTCGAAGAGGAATACCGACAGTCCGCGCGCGGCGAGCCTGCAGGCGGTCGATGCCCGGCCGGTGATGTTGCCGGCGTTGCCGTGGAACCAGATCAGAACGGGACGCCCGGTCTCTCCGTGAAAAAACCAGCCGTGGAGCTCGACACCGTCGGCCGTCCTGAACCGGACCTCCTCGGGTCTCGGCTGAAGCACGGTGTTGTTCCACTCGCCCGCAGGGTACTGGTCGGGAAAAAAGAGCGACCGGCTCTTCATCCACTGGGCGAGGATCTCCGCCACGACGAGGACGATCGCGACTGCCGCCGGAAACCATAGGTAGGCTCTCATGCCGCGCTCATCCCAGCAGCGACGCCTCCCTGAACCGTTGGCCGATTCCGAGGAACGCCAAGAGCGCCATCGCGGCGGTCAGCCATTCGGGGACGGTGAGAGTCAGCCATCTCATCTGCGAAGCTCCGTTTCGAGCCAGAAGATACGCCGTGACCGGGTAGACGAGGAGGGCGACGATGAACTCGCCTCGCCCGGTACCTTCGTACGATCGCCTTCCCCACGTCGCTTCAATCTGGGTGCCGATGTAGCCGTTGAGCATCACCCCGACCACGGCCGCAGCTCCGATCGAGGGCCGAACCGCCGTTCCGACGATCCATCCGACGGTGAGGGACGCGTCGCTGATTCGATCGAACAGATGATCGAGAAAGTCGCCGAAGTCGGTTCGCAGATTACGCTCACGTGCCACCGCTCCGTCGAGGGCGTCGCATAATCCTCCCACGCCCGTGAGGGGGATGGACACGAGAAAGAGAACCGGATGGATGAGACCCATCGCGAGAGTCACCGCCGCGGCCAGGTTCAGCAGAAGCGCGACCACTGTGATCGCATTGGGGGAGAGGGGAGAGCGTCGAGCCAGAGGTCGCAGCCATCTCCCCAGTCGGTCACGCCAGATCTGCATAGGGAGATTCTATGCCGGAGAGGAACGAGTCGCGATGCCGATCGCGTCGTGTCGCGCATCCGGCCCGCGGGAGTGGCTAGGAGTCTGCGCGATAGGAACGTCCGTAGCGAGAAAGCGGAGCAGCGAGGCCAAATTCGATCGGATTTGAGGTGCGTAGCGGTGGCTACTCGCCGAGAATCCGGACGAATTTGGACCGCTGATCCGCTTTCGCAGTAAGACAGTTTCTACCGCGCAGACTCCTAGCCCGCATTTCTCACACCATCTCTGCTGCGGAGCCGGATAGCGGCCTGTCTGCCGCGTTGAGCCCCGCTTCGGCTCCTCAACATAGTCACCACTATGCCTTCGTCGCCGAAGCTGCGCGCGCCTTGCATCCAGGCCACTCTCCGCCTCCTCGCGGCGAGATGGTGTGAGAAATGCGGGCTAGTAGATGACCACTTCGTCACCGACATTCACCATGTCGTACAAACGCTCGATGTTCTCGTTCGACAGCCGCACGCATCCGTGAGAGACGCTGCTTCCCAACTGCTCTTCCGCGTTCGTGCCGTGAAGCGCGTAGCCGTCGCCCAGATTCAGACGGCGCACGCCGAGAACATCCGGATACTCGCGCGGCGCGGTGCCGATGGGAGGGACGATCACAGCGTCGCCCGCCGTGATCAGGTGCCCGGCTGGAAGCGTACGGGTCGTTCCTCCGGAGTCGATCACCACGTTCTTTCCTGACACGCGCATGACCTCACGAGTCCCGGGAGACGGATCTTCACCGAAGACCGACCAGAATCCTCCACCACGGCTCGAGCGTACCGGACCGCCGGTGTCGGCGTCGATCCGATCGCCACGATTGAGATGCACGACGCGCATCCCGTTCTTCCGGGCTTCTTCGACGTAGTACCAGTCGGGTGGAACCCACGTCGGGTGCTCTTCCTTGGATTTGATCCGGAACTTGCCGACCGGGGTGTTGAAGACGATGGTATGTCCCTGATCGACCAGGACCGTGCCCTTTCCGGTCGAGCAGACCGCCTTGAAAACGACCTTGTTTCCACGACGGAGGTAGACGCGATTCTCGGCGGTCGAGACCGTGATTACCTGTCCAGGATCCTGAAGGTCATCGATCTGTTGGTCGCTGGCCGCCACTTTCGTCCGGAGGCTCTGCACCCGAGCCGCCGCGGCTGCACGGTTCTGCCGGAGATCCGTCACCTCTTTTGCGATCCTCGCCGAGGCGAGGTCGTCGATGAATTCGATCCTTCTGAACTGGCGCGATTCACGGACGTTCATGGTCTCGGCCGTCGCGCCGATCACCAGCAAGCCGACTGCGAGCACGAGAAGCGCCCATGATCCGAGTAGTCCGATCCACCGTGACATCATCTCTCCTAAAAGATGTAGACCTGCATTCCCTTTTCAATTCGCGGCCATATCGCTCGGAGATCTTCTTCCGGAACCATGAATGACCCCGGTTTCGGTCCGCGGAGAGGGCTCGAGTCGGCCGGCGGCGAATGGATGACGTAATGATTCGGAAGGAAGATCACGTAGTTTCCGAGGCCGCCTTCGATGGACGGACGTTCGGCGGGAACGGGACGCCCCTCACGGACGTAAACCCATTCGGGTATCTTCCAGTCGAGTCCAACCCGTTTTCCAGTCACTCGGAACGCGCCGCGAAGAGGAACGAACGTCCATTGCTTCGCTCCGTCGCGGGTGCGGATCGTCGCAGAAGAGCCGACGCGGACATCTGCTTCGCGTATGATCTTGTCTCCGTAATACAGATAGAGCTTTCCCCGCGCGTGGTCGATCGACAGGTAGAACTCGTCCGATCGCAGCCCTTCGATCATTCCGAGCCGGCTGTCGAGCTCCTGTTTCATCTCCTCTCGGCTCAGATCCATCGACGCCAGCTGATTCCGCAGCTGCCGAAGCTCCTCGGGGGAACTCTGGTCCGCCGCGACGAAATGTTGAAACTGTTGATTGAGTCTGATTCGGTGGATCTTGGCGACCGAGACCAGCGTGAGCGCCAGAATCAGAACGGTGAGATTCAACCAGAGGGGAGGACGCGGGAACGACCGGCGATCCGAAGACGCAGGGCGCTTCTCTTTTCTTCGTTCGGGCATATCAAAGGTGATCCCGGCGGCCTGAGCCGGCGGGTTATTTACATCTTTACTGCGTATGGCGTGCCAGGATGAGCCCGCGAAACCAGGGAAGGGAAGACTCTCTTGCTGGACCTTCGGGGAATGGGTTTCAGGATTCGCTCGGCGCCTCCGCCCGATCAGGGCGATTCTCTCGCATCAGTGGGCGGACAGCAACGATCAGTACGATGCCGAACGTACGGACGATCGTCGCTCGATGGGAGGAGCGGATTTCTATAACATAGGGCGAATGAGCCGCGGCGGGAGATTTTTCCGCAGGCCGATCAGTCGCAAAAGGAGAGTCACCGGATGGCCGATCACGTGCACGAAGTTTCGGATCAGAGTTTCGAGCAGGACGTTCTGCAGTCGGACAAGCCGACGCTGATCGATTTCTGGGCGCCGTGGTGCGGCCCCTGCCGGGTGATCGGACCGATCATCGAGGAGCTGGCGCCGTCGTACGAAGGCAAAGCGAAGATGGTGAAGATGAATGTCGACGACAACCCGGGAGTTGCCCAGCGGTTTCAGGTCACCGCGATCCCGACTCTGATCATCTTCAAGAACGGTCAGGTCGCGGACCGCGCGGTCGGACTCCTCCCGAAGAACGAGCTGAAGAAGTTCATCGAGCGGAACCTCTGAGCTGCGGACGATGCTTTCCGACCTCGACACGCTCATGTCCTCCGCCGGCATCGGCACCATCGTGGTGTCGATGCACGAAGCGCTCGACCCTTCGTTCCGCTGGCTCACTCGCGGAGCCGCACTGACCAGGGGTCATGTCTTGAAATCGCGCGGCTCCGAGCCTCTGCTGCTCCACTATCCCATGGAGCGTGAAGAGGCGGGCAGCGTCGGTCTGCCGACCCGCTCCGTTCTCGACTTCGATCAGCCGGCGATCTTCCGTGACGCGTCGACTCCGGTCGATGCGTGGAGCCGGTTCTTTCGCCGCATCTTCGCGGATCTCTCACTTCCCGGGCCGTTCGCGTTTTACGGACTCGGGCCGGTGGATCTTTACGCCGAAGTGGTTCCCCGGCTCGAGCAGGAAGGAATCCCGATCCACCATGGAGTGGGCGAGGACTACCTCGCGCTCGCCCGGAAGAGGAAAGAGCCGCACGAGATCGAGGCGATCGCGAGCGTTGCTGAACGGACCGAGCAGGTTGTCCAGAGCGTTCGGGATCTGCTCCGCTCATCCGAGATTCGCTCCGGAGAGCTGTACACGAACGGGAAGCGGCTCCTCATCGGAGACCTCAAGACCCTGGTCTCGACGGAGATCGTTCGTCTCGGGATGGTCGAAGACCACGAGACCATCGTCTCTCAGGGATTCGACGCGGCGGTGCCCCACTCCCGCGGAACGCCCGAGGATCCCGTGCGTGCGTCCGTCCCGCTGGTAATCGACATTTTCCCTGCGGACCGGCAGAGCGGCTACTTCTTCGACCTGACTCGCACGCTCTGTCCGGGCGAGATTCCGGCACGACTCGGAGAGATTCACGCCGATGTGCTCGCGGCGTTCGAAAGAGCCCGCGACTCCATGAAAGCCGGCACGCGAGCATCGGACTACCAGAACCTCGTCTGCGACTACTTCGAAGAGCGAGGCTATCCGACTCTTCGCAGCGATCCGAAGACGGATCACGGATATGTGCACCTCCTGGGGCACGGGGTCGGCCTTCAGGTCCACGAGCGGCCCTCGTTCTCGATTGCCCCGTCGAACCTCGATCTGATCGAGGTCGGCGACGTCCTCACCATCGAGCCGGGACTCTATTTCCCGGACGAGAAGATCGGCGTGCGCATCGAAGACACTCTCTGGATCGACGACAGCGGACGTCCCGTGAGCTTCTGCAAGGGCGATCGCTCGCTGCGGGTGTGAGCTTCGGGATTGCCCCCGCTCCGGGAACGCCGGAAGGCGCGCTCCTCGCCGCTCGGCGAAGAGGCGATCTTCTCGGTTCGTGGCGGTCGAACCTCCTGATCGCGTCGCTGAGATCTTCCAGCCCGCGCCGCACATCCGCCTCCGATGATTCCCCTGCATAATACGCACGAAGGAGCGATGGTGAAGACGACCAGCGAATCGAGACGCCACACTGAAAGCCGGATCAGAGTCCGCTACAAAGAGACCGACCAGATGGGTATCGCCCACCACTCGAACCACATCGTCTGGTTCGAGATCGGAAGGACGGATCTCTGCCGGGAAGCTGGCCTGAGCTATCGCGAGATCGAGGCTGCAGGGTGGATGCTGGTCGTGGTGGAAGTCGGGTGCCGCTATCTCAGTCCGTTCCGCTACGACGACGAAGTCGTGATCCGGACCTCGATCGAGAGCGCGGGTAGTCGTGCTCTCCGTTTCGCGTACGAGTTGTGCGACGCAACCGGCTCCGCCTCATGTGCACGCGGATTCAGCAGCCACCTGTGGGTGGATGCACGGACCCGCCGTCCGACCACCGTGCCGAAGGAGATCTGGCAAGGATTCGGCCCTTTTCTCCCGCCGACCGTCCGCTGAGTGCCGATCGTTCACCGCCGTCCGCCTCCCGGGCATGGTCTCGTAGTTCACGTCCTGTTTCGCCCGGAGCGGCCGAAGGGGAGGATCGCGCGGGAAGGACGAACCGGAATTGGAAGCGAATGCCGCTCGGCGGGATCTGCAGCGAGGATCGTGTTGTACCAGATGAAGAGATAAGTCGCGGATCCCGCGAGCCTCAGTCAATCTGGCGACCCGCTCCGCTTCTGCCGCAGTAATCGACTCAATCGGCTCTGACCCCGATCACCGCGTAATGCGCTCTGACCCCGATCACCCTGACCCCGATCACCGCATGCGGATCAGAGGGTCCAGGCATACAATCGGCTCTGACCCTGCTTTCCCCGATCACGGGATCTGCAGCGAGGATGGTGTTGTACCAGATGAAGAGATAAGTCGCGGATCCCGCGAGCCTCAGTCAATCTGGCGACCCGCTCCGCTTCTGCCGCAGTAATCGACTCAATCGGCTCTGACCCCGATCACCGCACGCGGATCAGAGGGTCCACGCCCGACGGAGACGGCTCTCCGTGACGGGCTAGAAGTGCACCAGCTGGCCGTGGAGATACTTCTCCGGATCGGCGACGAACGCACGCTCGTTTTCCCGCGTACCGAAGTAGTAGTACTTCCCCTTGTACTCCACGTAGGGGGTGGAGGGAGTGATCGCAATCTTGGCGCCGTCGACCGGATCCATGGCGATGGGAGGAGAAAAGGGGAGAGTCTTGGGATTGATCGGAGGGAGGCCGGTCTTCATTCCGGGCCCCTCGTCACGTCCCTTTTCGTTGCCCGCCGCAGCGGTCGTGGCGGAAGCGGTGGTGGTCTGCACCGGTTCGGTGGTCGGAGGCTGTTCGATGGGAATGCCGTCGATCGGAGTGTTCTCGATCGTCCGGACCTGTTGCGCCGCAGGCTGCGGTGTTCGCACCGCCGGGTTGCACCCGACGAGCGGAGCGACGAGGAGAACCGAGGAGAGGATGCGGGACATGCGCATCATCGTCCCTCTCCGGAAAGAATCCCATGGCGGCGAAGGAAGCCGCTCACGGCCTGGTTGAACTCCCGGGGGCGCTCGAGATTCGAGAGATGAGCCGCTCCCGGAATGATCTCGATCGAAGCGATCCGGGCGAGTGACTGCATCCTCTGCGCATCCTCGACCGAAGTGATCGTGTCTTCGTCTCCGACGGTCACCAGCAACGGCACGTCGAGATCCCGCAAGGCCGCGCTCGAATCGCCGCGCACCGCCATGGCGGCGAGGGCCGTCATCACACCCTCTTTCGACGCCGACTCCATGATCGCGCGAACCTTTCGACTCTCTTCGCCGGCGGCGGCAAGCGTTCGCGGCGAGAGCATCTTCGGAAGCATCTGCTCGATCAGTTGAGTGGTCCCTTCGTTCTTAACAGTCTCGATCTGCTTCCAACGGTTTTCCCGTCCTTCGGGAGTATCCGGGACCTCACGCGAGTCGATCAGAACGAGCGCCCGGAGGCGTCGTGGTTCCAACCGCGCGAGCGCGAGTGCGATGTATCCTCCCATCGAGAGACCCCCGACGACCGCAGTATCGACCCCAAGGTCGTCGAGAAGTGCGAGAAGACGTTTCGCGTAGTCGTCGATCGCGAGGCTCGGCTGATGGGGAGAGTTTCCGAATCCGGGAAGATCCGGAACGATGTGTCGGACCCCTCCGATCTCGAGCTGCGACTCGAAAACAGCGGAAGAGAGCGGAAAGCCGTGGATCCAGAGAAACGGTACGCCCTGGCCCGTATCGATGTAGTCGATCCGACCACCCGGCGCTTGCGATTGTTTCAACCGATCTCCTCCAGAATTCGCTTGCGGCATTCTTCTAGCCGCTGCCATGCCAGTCCTTCGTGAGCTGAGTCAGCGAGAACCAGCACTACATAATATCCGTCGTCCACCACGGTATTGAGGAGACTGAAACTCTCCCAGGAGAATTTCGTCCGGAGGGGAGTGCCGCCATCGAGGCGTCGGCAGAGCTCTTCCAGCTGACCGAGGAAGATTCCCTGGTAGGCACCGATCACCTGGACGTCGTACGGTTCGAGGCCGGAAGCGACGAGCTCGACGGCCTCACCCTGATGGTCGAGGAAGGCCGCACCGACGGCGCCCCGAGTGGAATGGACCATGTCATTCAGAATCTTGCTAAAGACCACGCATCACTCCCACATCACGAGGTATTTCCGCGCCTCCGCGGATTCGACGCTCGACGGAGCCCGATCCACCACCTTGCGCAGATAGCTCTTTGCGGTATCGATCGCCCCGTCACGCAGTGCCGCAACGCCGAACCGGAGCATGGCCACAATGGAATCGGGATGCCGGTCGAGATACACACGATATGCCCGGCCCGCCTGCTGGAAACGGTTCTGGTGCTCGTATGCAACGCCCAGAAACAACCATGCGTCATCGATCGACGGATCGAGTCGGACGGCAAACTCGAGCCATTTCGTCGCCTCATCGTAGCGGAGCAGACCGCATTCCGCGAGCGCGAGGTGATACGCCGCACGGGCCTTCAGTCCGGCGCTCGACGCCTTCTCGTACACGGAGGCGAAATCGGGAATCGCCGCGGCGAAGCTCTTTGATTTCAGGAGAGCGAGGCCATGATTGAAACGGGCCTGCTGAGAGTCGGGATCCTTCTTCATCGCCAGAGCGAACGTTTCCGCCGCCCGGTCGGGCTGGCCACTCATCATCTCCGCGATGCCGCGAAGGTTCAGATCGGAGGCGGGAGAGGAGCGGTCGGAAACATAGGAATCGAGAGTGGTCAACGCTCGTGCGAAGTCACCGCGGGCGAGATAGTAGGCCCCGAGGCGGCACTCTCCGTCCGATGATTGCGCCCGGAGGACCGGTGCTGCCCATACGAGGAGAGTGATCGCGATAGCGACACGCATCAACGTGATCAGGCCGCTCCCCGGATCTGTTCTTCCACCTGGATCTCGTTGTGCTTGACGGCCTTGACGAACGCCTGCACCACGCGCGGATCGAATCGGGTGGTGGCGAAACTGACGATCTTCTCCACCACGTATCCGAGCTCCATCGCCTTCTGGTAGGGGCGGTTCGTGGTCATGGCGTCGAACGTGTCTGCAACCGCGACGATGCGCGCCTGAAGTGGGATCTGTTCGCCCTTGACCCCGTCGGGATAACCGCCGCCCGCCCATTTCTCATGATGGTACCGCATTCCGGGAATGCAGTTGGCCAGCTGCGGAACTCCGCCCATGATCGCAGCACCCTTTTCCGGATGGGTTTTCATGACTTCGAATTCTTCGTCGGTCAGCGCCCCCGGCTTCCGCAGAATCCGATCGTCGATGCCGATCTTTCCAACGTCGTGGAGAAGTGCGCTGATCCGGAGATTCCGCAACTCGTCGGGAGAGAGGTCGAGATGCTTTCCGATCGCGATCGAGTAGCGCGCGACGCGCTCGGAGTGGCCGCGGGTGTAAGGATCCTTCGCGTCGATCGCGGCAGCGAGCATCCGGATGGAGTTGATGAAGAGGAGATGATTCTCGTTCGCCGCCTTTTTCAGCTGCTCGATCGACTTCTCGATCTCCTGCGACATGCTGTTGAAGTTGTCGGCGAGCTCACCGATCTCGTTTCTCGAGCGGACTTCGACCCGCTGCTGGTAATTCCCTGAGGCGATCTCCCGGGTCCGGTCGGCGAGAATGCGGATCGGTCTCGAGATGCCGGTCGCGAACCCGACGCCCACCACGATCGCGAGAAGGATGGCGACGCTGATCCATTCGATCGTCCCTCGCATCATCTTCCGCACCGAGGCGAACGCCTTGGACTCTTCCTTCTGGACGATCACTCCCCAATCCGGAGTCGATACCGGGGCAACGGTTCCGAGCATGTTCACCATCTCGGTTCCCGAGGGTGCACGGTAGGACTCAGTGAGGCGGACCGGCGCCTTCATGTATTCCTGGACGATCTTGAGATTCGAGAAATCGGGTCGCTGAACGCTGATTGCCGGCTCGCTGTGGATCAGCACGCGGCCGGAGCGGTCGACGACGAAAGCCGTCACGTCTCCCTTCCCCTCTTCGCGCACCCGGTCGGCGATCTTGCGCAGGCTGACCAGCGCCTCGAGCGTACCCGAGACGGTTCCGCTCGCGTCGATCATCGGTACTGCGATCACCACCGCCGGCTGATTCAGGACCGCAACGTACTGAAAATGGCCGACATACGGCTGACCTTGTAAGGCCACCGCCGCGGCCTGGTTCATTTCGTCGACCACGGCCGCATTCAACCCGTCGGGCTGCGCTCCGGCACCCCGCCCCTTGCGATTCACCACTCGCAGCGCCAGAAGATCGGGATCGGAGTTCGTGTACCCGGAAATCAGATTCGCCTCGGCTGCGTACGTCACGAGGTCCTTCCCCGCGGGGAGCAGATCCTCGGTGGTGACGAAGCCGGCCGCGATGCTGGTGAGCTGCTGTTTATAACTCCAGACCAGGTTCTGGACGTCGCTGGCGATCCCGACCGCTGAACGGGTCAGGTACTTCTTCTCCAGCGTTTCGAGCGAATCACGGTTGATCCCGATCAGGAAGTAATGCGAGATCAGGAGGGGAGGAACGCTGACGAGGATCAGGGCCGCGAGTAGCGTCCAGAGCAGGCGGGGCCTGCGGGTGGCGGCTCGGTCAGACATACCGCAATTATAACAAGCGAACCGCTTTTCAATTTCGTAAAGTGCCTCCCGCGCGAATCAGAGGCTGTCGAAGGTTGTTCACCACAGCGATATGAACTTCGATCTGGCGGCCGAGTCCGGCCATCTGGGACTCTACGTTCACCTTCCGTTCTGCCGGATCCGCTGCTCCTACTGCCCCTTTGCCATCTCGACGGATCTGTCGCTCGAAGAGGCCTACGTGCGTGCCCTGGTGAGCGAGATCGCGCTTCGGCGTGCTGAACGAGCCCGGGTCGAGACCCTCTACTTCGGCGGAGGGACGCCTTCTCGACTGTCCGCCGGAGGCCTGGAGAAGGTTGTGGCGGCCATCCGAGGCGCGTACCAGCTCCAGGACGGGCTCGAATTCAGCCTGGAGGCGAATCCGGAAGACGTCGATGAGGAGGCGGTCGAGCGATGGAAGACGCTGGGAATCGACCGGGTCAGTATCGGCGTCCAGTCCTTCCATGATCCCGAGCTCTTTCCGCTGGGAAGAGGGCACGGGCGGACGAAAGCGATCGAAGCGCTGCGGGTCGCGGTACGCAGTGGTCTCCGAGTCAATGTCGATCTGATGATCGGGCTGCCGCACCAGACGCGGCGGTCGTTCGAGGAGTCGCTCAGGATTGCCATTGACGAAGGGGCCGGTCATCTGTCGCTCTACATACTGGACCTCGAAGTAGGGACGGCGCTCGAAAAGCAGGTACGACACGGACGGACAGCGCTGCCGGAGGACGAGTTGACGGCGGAGCTGTATCTCCATGCGATCGAGGAGAGTGAGCGTCGGGGGCTGCGGCACTACGAGATCAGTAATTTCGCCCGGGCGGGCGAAGAATCGCGTCACAACCTGAAATACTGGCAGCGTGAGCACTACCTCGGTGTCGGACTCGGCAGTCATTCATTCGTGGGCGAGGAACGCTTCGCGAACACTCGCGAGGTCCGTGAATACATCGCACGACTGGGCGAGGGAAAGGTCCCGACGGTCTTTTCCGAGAGCCTCGGGGAGGAAGAGCAGCGACGGGAGCGCATCTTTCTCTCGCTTCGGCAGACAGCGGGCATCGGGTATGCTGAGCTGATCGAACTGACCGGGAGGGAGGGTACGGAATGGACACGAAGAGGAACGAGCGAAGGATGGCTGCAGCAGCGCGGCGATCGAGTTGGTTTCACCCCATCAGGATTTCTTTTGAGCAACGAGTACATCTCGCAGCTCTTCTAATTCTGCTGTTTGCGGGGGTGGCACGGGCAGGTGACGTGACGTTCGATCCCGCCATCACCCAGGATCAGTTCCACCAGTTCTCGGCCACGGTTGCGCAGGCGATCTTCCCGACCCCGGTCAATCCCGCGCGGGGTGGGGGACTCCTCGGGTTCGACGTCGGAGTTGCGGCGACGGCGATTCCGATCGACGACAACCAGGCGTGGTGGGTGAATTCGGTCGCTTCGAGATCGGATCTGACAACCAGCGGCTATCTCGTCGTGCCGCGGATCGTGGCATCGAAGGGCATCGTCTTCGGAACCCTCTCGGCATCTTTTGCGAAGATCCCAAACAGCGACGTGAAGATGATCGGCGGTGCGCTGGATGTTCCGATCATTGACGGCGGGCTGGTAAAGCCGACGCTCGCGGTGCGCGCGAGCTACGGACAGATCTCGGGAGTCGACGTGTTCGATTTGAAGACGTACGGTGCGGAAATTTTTCTGAGCAAAGGGATCGGTCCGATCACGCCGTATGCGGGAGCAGGAATCACCCGGACGAACGCGAAGGGGACCATCGAGTCGTCCGCCATCGGAGGCGCCCCGGTGACGCTGTCGGACGACTTCCAGCAAGGCCGCTACACGCTTGGTGTGCGGCTCTCGCTTCTGATCCCGAAGATTGTGATCGAAGCGACGCAATCGGAGACGCGCTCGTACGCCGCAAAAGTGAGTTTCGGCTTCTGAAGCAGTTTTGATGATCAGAAGGCCCGCCCCTGGGCGGAAGTGACTGGGCCAGCCGTCTGAGGGTCAGAGCCCGAGGCCGGCTAAGGCCAGCCGTCTGAGGGTCAGCAGCCGTCTGAGGGTCAGAGCTTGAGTTAGCAAGGAAGCAAGGGCCGGATCAGAGCAAGAGGTCGAGGTCAGAGCTGGGTTCGGTGCGGAATCCGGCGGGGTGGGTTTCGAATCGTGTCAAGAGGAGATCGCCGGAGGCTCGACGGGGCGTTTCAGGTCATGTTGCGCGCTGGAACTCGCTGCGAGCGGCATCGCGCCAGCCTGCTCGAAGGAAATCTCCGGCGTCGCGGCGAGCGTCGCGAAGAACAATCGAATTCATTTCTATTCGGATGTTGCTCCTGCGCGACGTGAATGACCGCAGATGTTGCCGTGCTCGACAACGGTCTCCGATAGGAATCAAGTCGACGCAGATGGCGGCGCTTCGCGAAGCAGGTCTCTTGCCTGATGCTGCAGCACGTACGGAACCGTCGGGGGGCGATTCTCTAGACGTTTTCTCGTCTCCGACACGCTCTCTGCGAATCCAGGATCATTCTCGATCCTCGTGCGACACTCCTTCACGAGGGCTGACACTCGGCTGGTTCCCACGCCGAGCTCCTTCGCGACAGAACGATGGAAGTGAATTCCCTCGTAGACCGCCAGATACGAGACGATTGCCCGGGCCGGTTCTCCGCGGTGGTTGCGGATCTCGTCCGCGGATATTCCGATGGTTTCCGAGACAGCCTCGATGATCTGGTCCATTCTAGGTCGGTAGATGTGACGCTGGACTTTTGGATGATCGTCGCTTCTAGGCTTCCTGTCGATCTCGGCCTGAATTCTGGCCATCCACTCTTCGCCTCCAAGATAGACCTGATGTCGCACCTTGTCCCAGATCCTGTCGTCCGCGGCGGATGGCGCATCAATGAACTTCCGGTATAGTCGTTGCGCTTCGCGACGATCGTTGGGGTCGAACATGTCGAGCGTTCTGTCGACCTCCAGCCAGACGGGTACCGTACTCATGCCCGCCTTTGCACCATAGCTGCTCCATCGCCACTGTTGCGGATGTCTGCGCATTCCGGCCGCGACCGGATTTCTGGAGACGTATCGACAGAGAGTGAGGAAATACTCGTCCTTGTCGACCAGAATTCCCTTGAACCGTCCTCCGAAAAGATGTCCGTGACGGCCATGCCGTTTGTTGAACCACGCGACGTAGCGCGAGTTGAGCCATTGCATTCCTCGGCTCAGCGTGACTTCTGGCGTCTCGATCACCAGGTGGTAGTGAGTCGTCATTTCGATGTATTCGTGAACGATCCACTTGTATCGCCCGATCGTCATGCCGAGGAGCTCGAGGAACTTATGTCGATCCGAGTCGTCGAGAAAGATGTCCTGGGAGTTGTTGCCCCTGGACGTCACATGCCAGAAGGCGCCTTCGAATTCACACCGTAAAGGTCGGCTCATGAGACAAAAGCGTACCTCGGAGTTTCCGGATCTCCGAGGCTTTTCGTTCTCGACACGCAAGATCGTTCGAAATTGGGCGAAAACCTCCTCGGAATGGAAACGTGCGTACCACCAAGTCTACGATGTGTAGAGTCCATATCCGTTCGACGGATCATCCAGAAGGGGCACGTTTCACTCGGACCAGGGACGATCTGCCACAGAGAACCGAAAGTTGGGGTCAGAGCCTCTCGAGTTCTTCTCGATATTCGGACGGCCGAGAGGAGGAACGAGGTGATTGTTGATCGGACCTCTGACCCTCGATCTGCGGACCGAATGGTCGACCGAAACCGGAAGCTCTGACCCTCGACCTGACCCTCGACCCGCGCTCGATCCGCGCGCCTTGGGTGAGGCTGGCTCTGACCCTCGATCTAACCCGCGCTGACCCTCGATCTAACCCGCGCTCGATCCGCGCGCCTTGGGTGAGGCTGGCTCTGACCCTCGATCTAACCCTGACTCGAGCTCTGACCCTCGATCTGCCGACTACCGAGCGGACGCGACGAATTCGGACTCCGCGGGACACTGGCGCCCCACGCGCCCGCTCGGAGTACGCCCGCACGCCCTCTCCCTGATGGTCTCGACGATGAACAAGCCGGCTCTTCTCGGACCCCCGGTCACCTCACCACGATGTGCACGGAAATGCCGGGTGCGTCACCGAACATCGCAGGAGAGATCTCCCACGCCGCCGCCCCGTGCTGGTGACGGTAGACCACTCCCTTCGCTACCGCACGCCCGATCAGTGCCGCTGCCAGGACGTCGGAGGGGAAGTGCTTCTCGTCGTTCACCCTGGAAAGCGCGACGCTCGTGGCCATCGAATAGACGATCGTCGGCACCAGCCATCCGTGAGAGTGGGCGGCGACGGCCGTCGCGAACGCGAACGCGTTGGTTGCATGTCCGGACGGGAAGCTCTGGTGAGCTCCCGAAAGCGGATGGAACGAATGCGTTCCCTCCTGCTGGATCGGCCTGGAGCGTCCCACCATTCGCTTGATGACCGGGGTGACGATCCCCGCCGCGAAGATCTCTGACTCCAGAGAGTCACGCCCGGCATCACGAATCTCCGCGTTTCCGCTCCAGCTCCCCGCCACGATGAGCAGCGCAGAGATTCCTTCCGCCCGCTTCGCTCCCCACGGCGTGACCGTTCTCGCGAAGTCGTCCGTGGTGTGATTCCGGTTGCGCTGCACCGCGTCGTAAAGAGGCTTGTCCGCCGCGAACACCGTCGCCACTGCCCCCGTCCCTTCGGCGAATCGGAGCCACGTGTGGCGATCCCAGTGCGCCGGAGCCTTTGCCATGGAGATCGCGTCGCGCTCGTAGCGTCTGAGCTCCCGAACCACGGGATTCGACCGGCTGGACCTCGCGCTCGGAACTGAAGGATCTTGCGAGTCGCCCGGAGAGAGCTCAGCCGCCGACGCGGCCGACACCGTCAACGTAATTGCAAGAAGAAGGTTCAAGCTGCGTCTCACGATCACTGCGCGATCTCCCTCTCTTTCGTGTCCGACCGGGAATGGCGTCGGGTGCAGGTGGCCCCACCTGGACCACGACCGGATGCCTGCTGCATCGATTACATGCTTCGCGAGATGAACGCACACTGAACGATTGCGATCTGCGAAGTCATTCACGGTTCATGGTGGATCTCCCAGAATGGTACGGAAAGGAGCGGACGAGATGTCCCCAGAATTTCCGAGCAGAAGGCTCTTCGAACACTTCTTGGTGGGGATCGGCACGGCGGGGTTGCTCCTGTTGATGACCCTGGCAGGTTTGACCGGTTGCGCAAAGCAGGGGAACGAATCCACCTCGACTGTCGGAACGTCCGGCACGTACAGGGCGGCGGCACCGCCGATGACGGCGACTTCCTCCACGACCCGAAACGAGCCGACCTCTCCGCAGACCTCGACCATGGCGAACTCCACTGAGCCGCCGCCCTCGTCCCTTACCGACTCTGCCGAGTACGCGGAGAATATCTATGACGCGGCCTATACCAGCCAGTGGAAGCAAGCCGAAGCGAAAGCGGCCGATCTGAAGACGAGCAGCGGTGCCTACCCCTCGCTCGTCGCATCGCTTCCGGATCTGGAGACGAAGATCCGACAGCAGGATCGTCTGGGAACGATGAGCGTCTCGAACGAGATGACCCGCCAGGCCGCAGAGCTGATGCGTCGGTACAGCGTTCCAACGCCGGTGGAGGTGTCTCTGCTCGATTACGAAGGCCGTAAAATCCAGACGGACGCAGCAGCGAATGATGAGGCGGCGCTCAAGCGGACTGCCCACGAGATCCGTCGGAGGTGGGATTCGGTCAGACCCGAAGTCGAACGTCACGGCGGAGGGAGTGAGGCGAAAGCGTTCGAGTCCGAGGTGAAGAAACTGGAGATTGCGAGCTCGGTCACGGAATCCGAGAAGGTGGCGAAGTCGATCCTCGACCAGGTCGACCGGCTCGAAAACGTCTTCACGCGAAATCCTCGATAGGCTGAGTCTTTGGAATCATCAGCTCTTCGGCTGGCAGTCCCCTCGATCCAGCGCTTGGAACAGCATCAGATCCTCTGTCAGGAGGCGACTGGTGCGACGTGCTCTCGTCGTACTCGGCCGCGTTGCTCGTCTCCGCGATTCTCGTCCCAACACGTCGAGAGCGTTCGCTCTCTTCCTCGGGCGTTTACGTGCCGCACGGTCCGAAAGCATCCTGCACCGCTTCGGTCAGTGACGATCAGCACCTGGACGTCGCAATACTCGGAGTGGTGGCCGACGGTGGCTCCCCGGTCCGGTTCTCGGGTGAATCGTCGCCGGCAGGAAGAAGCACCACGAAAGTGGAGCCTTCAGCCCCGGTCGATTCGAGCAATGCACGTCCCCCGTGCAGCTCCGCGATCCAGCGGACGATCGAGAGCCCGAGGCCGCCGCCTCCCTGTTCCACGCCCGGAGGATTCTGCCGCACTCGATAGAAGCGCTCGAACAGATGAGGTTGTGCCGAGGATGGAATGCCCGGGCCCTGGTCTCGAATCGAGATCCGAACGTCGGCCCCCTTCCTCGATGCTTCCACTGAAACGACACCGCCACCGCGGGTGTGACGGATTGCGTTGTCCAGCAGGTTGACCAGCATGCGGCGGAGTAGATCTTCGTCGCCGGAGAGCGCGAGCGCAGGATCGCACTGAAGATGGAGGCTCACATCCCGTGAACCTGCTCGGGAACGGAGACTGTGGAGCGATTCGCGCAGCAGCTCCGCAGCATCGACCGCCCGTCTCTCGAGCGGATATCTCTTCGCGTCGCCGCGGGCCAGCAGGAAGAGGTTCTCCACCACGTGCATGAGATTCGTTGCTTCGGCGTGCACGATCTCGAGCGCTTCGCGGTATTCGGAAGCGCTCCGCTCCCTGGAAAGTGCGACGCCGGCTTCACCCTGAATGATGGTCATCGGTGTGCGCAGCTCGTGCGACGCGTCGGCGAGAAAACTCTTCTGTTGTTCGAACGCGATCTGAAGTCGCGAGAGAAGGGCATTGAGCACTCTGACCAGCGCCGCCAGCTCGTCCGATCCTTCTTCTCCTTCGAGCCGCTCGTCGAGATTTCGCGCGCTGATCCTCTCGGCCGTCTTGGTGATCGAAGCCACGGGTGTCATCCCGCGCCGGGCGAGAAGATATCCTCCGACGGCAGACAGCAGAAGGGCGAGAGGGATGCCGACGAGGTAGGCCGTCCGGAGCAGTTCGAGCAGTCTCCGCTCCGCCGCGAGCGAGCCGACGATCACCGTTGCATAGCTGGACGGACCGAACGTCGTCCGTCCCACCAGCACTCGTCGTTCCCGTGCGCCGTCCCCGTGCAGGTGTCGCAGCACTGCGGGGCCTCGTCCGAGATTCAGGATCTCCGGATCGATGCCGACCGGAAGCCCGTCCCGGTTCCCGGAAGATGCGATGGGACGGCCGTGCGCATCGAACACCACGATCTGAAATCCACTGAATCGAAAATCGGCCGCCACCTCTCGGAGAACCTTCACCCGAGAATCGCCCGGCTCTTCGGCTTCTTCCGCAATCACGGCCGACTGGAACGAGATCATCGTGCCGCGGATCGACGCCTCTGCGAGAGTCCTCAAGTGGCGTCCGATGAAGAGGTATGCCAGCCCGCTGAACAGAACCAGTGTCGCGAGAAGGACGATGCTGTACCAGGCGGTGAGGTAGACGCGAATCGGCAATCTCATCGTGCCGCCGGCTCCGGCCCCCCTGGGATTTTCGATTCCCGCGCGAGGACGTATCCGGCCCCGCGACGGGTGTGAAGGAGCTTGACCGGTTCAGAGGAGTCGATCTTCCGTCGGATCCTGTTGATCATCACTTCGATCACGTTCGACATCGGGTCGAGCGTCTCGTCCCACACATGCTCGTAGATCTCGCCGCGGGTCACGACTTTCCCTGCGTTCACCGCGAGATACTCGAGCAGCCCGTACTCTTTCGCCGTCAGTAGAACCGCTCGTTCGCCACGCCATACCGATCGCGAACGGGTATCGATCCTCAGATCCGCGACGCTGAGCACCGCCGGCCGCTGTTCGAATTTTCTCCGCACCAGTGCACGGAGACGTGCCGTCAGCTCGGCGAAGGCGAACGGTTTGGTCAGGTAGTCGTCCGCCCCCGCGTTGAAGCCCTCCACCTTGTCGCCCACGCCGTCCCGCGCAGTCAGCATCAGCACCGGAGCCGGGCAGCCGTCGGCACGAAGGCGCCTGCAGACTTCGAGTCCGTCGGGCTCGGGGATCATGATGTCGAGGATGATCACATCGTACGCGTTCACGCTGGCGTAGTAGAGCGCTTCTTCTCCCGAAGTGGCGAAGTCCACCGCCCACGACTCTTCCACGAGACCTTTTCTCAGGAAATGACGAATTCGTTCGTCATCCTCGACCAACAGCAATCGCATCGATCCCGCTCCACGGTCATTTATCGTGTGTTCAGCTTGGGTATCGGACACTCGACCCCGTACCCGCAGCGTGGTCGATCGTGACGGCGCCGTTCAGAGCGGGTCTGCGCACTGCATGCCATCTCGTTCATACACGGCTCGCCGTGTTCCCTTCCGTCTCGCGGCGACCGTATTCGCGTTCGTCGCCTTCAGTATCTTCGCCGGCGCCCTCGCCGCGCAAGTGAGCCCCGCACCGATGACACTCGACGAGGTTCTCCGCAGCGCCCGCGAGGCCAACGCCGCGCTCCGTCTCCCCGGGTACGACGTCGCGATTGCGCGACAGAAGCGGCGGGAAGCTCTCGCGGTGAATGAGCTGAGGGTGTTGTTCAGCGGGGACCTCATCGTAGCGCCTCCTTCCGGGTACGATCCTGCAATCACCAACCTCGGCGAAGAGCGCGCTCAGGTCATCGCGACGAGGCCGATCCTCGACGCCGGAGCACGCCGGGCAGAGATCGCGGCCGCGAATGCCGCTCTCGAGGGCGCACGAGCAGCCTACCGGATCGCCGAGTGCGATCTCGATCTCGAAGTGCGCAACAGCTACATCGACGCCCGCGACGCGCAACGTGAGATCGAGACGCGCCGAACCGGGGTGGAACAGCTTCACGACTACCGGCTTCTGCTCCAGAGCCTCCACCGCGGGGGAATGCCGGTCGGTCCCGAGATCCTCCGCCTCGATCTGCGAATTGCGGGGGAAGAAGCGTCGATTCTCCAGGCCGAAGCGAGAAAGCGTCAGGCGATTCAGATTCTGAACGACCTTATGGGACGTACACCCGACGCGCCGCTCGATCTCGCGCCGCTCCCACCACTCGTCTCGCCGGGCACTATGCCCGCCGGAGCTTCTCCTCAATCCGATTCAACGAATGCTCCCGGGAATCCTTCCACTCTTCCGCACCGAGGAGGTGTCGCGTTTGCCCTTGCACCTCCGGCAGAGTCTGGAGGGAGCGCGCCGCTCGCTCCTCCTTCGCCTTCGGCGATGGCGCACGAAGAGGCGCGACAGGGGAGTGGAGAGTCGGGATCTCCGAGCTCGCCCGCGATGACGCTTCCGGAGACGGCGAGTGCGCTCGCCCAGATCCAATCGGCCGAAGCGGCGCTCCTCCAGACGCGAGCCGAGCACGGCTTCCGGCTCGACCTGACTGCGGACGCCGGGCTGTGGGGATCCGACACCGCGCACCTCGTTCCGCCGGACCTCGGTTCACGCGCGACACCTGTCGACCGTCTGCAGCGTGACCTCGGCTACTCCTTGACGGTCGATTTCTCTCTTCCGCTTCGCGATAAGACGTATGCAGCTCGGCTCGCGCAGGCACGGCTCGGAGTGGAGCAGGCGAGAGAGAGTCTGACGGTCGCACAGAGGAACGCCATCCTCCAGCAGAGTCAGGCACTGACGGCGCTTCGGGACGCCTATCGAGAGGTCGAGCTGCTGCGCTCGACGACGGCTTCCGCGCGAGATGCGTGGATCGAGTCGAAGAGCCGGTACCTCGGCGGCGCGGTGCCCTTCGTGGACGTCAGCGACGCCTACGCATCCTGGATCGATTCGGAGCTCGGGCTGGCGAACGCCGAGCGGCGGTACCGGGAAGCCGAAGCGCTTCTGATGAGGTGGACGAGCTCGAAATGAATATGAAGACAACGCTCCCGATCGCAGCGCTGCTGATCGCCGCGTGTAGTGGTGGAGGGGGATCGTCCCCCGCCGCGTCGGAACCTCCGGCGCCGACTGCGACGCCGGTCCGGGTCGCACGTGTGGAGATCCGCAACCTCCCGGACATCGTCACTGCTCCGGGCTCGACGTCGGCCACGCGCGAGGAGAGAATCCGCTCACCGTTTTCCGGAACCGCGACTGCCATCCTCGTCACAGACGGCGACCGGGTTCGACGGGGTCAGGTCGTCGCACGGGTCGTCGCCCGTGACAGCATGGCCGAACTGAACGGCGCTGAAGAGATGCTCCGGCGCGCGAATACTCCGGCGCAACGCCGGGAAGCCGATCGAGCCGTCGCGCTGGCGAGAAACAACGTGATCGAGAACGACCTTCGCGCGTCCGTCTCCGGAATTGTCACGTCCCACTCGGCGGTGAGCGGCGACCGGGTGAGTGAAGACGAGCAATTGCTCACCATCGCTGCGATCGACAGCCTCGCGTTCGTTGCCGACGTGAGTCAGTCGCAGGCCGCGAAGATCCACCCGGGGGACATGGCTTCGGTCG
Organism: uncultured Acidobacteriota bacterium; assembly: GCA_963741955.1. Classification (GTDB taxonomy): domain Bacteria; phylum Acidobacteriota; class Thermoanaerobaculia; order Gp7-AA8; family Gp7-AA8; genus CAVUKB01. The sequence goes on along the minus strand of CAVUKB010000005.1, from coordinate 326,771 downwards.
AGCTGAGCGGAACCGGCGGAGGAATCGCCGGAAAAGTGGAAAGCTTTCTCCCTGGAAACTCGTCGAATCTCACCACCCCGGTGCGGATCCGTTTCCTCGAGGGAACCCGCGGAGTGACCATCGGTCTCGTCGGAACTGCAGACGTCGTCGTCGCGGAGCATCGGAACGTTCCGGTCGTTCCGGAGGAGGCGATTCTCCGAAACGACGTGAACGGGACTACGCGGGTGGCAGTGGTGACCGCGGACGCGAAGCTGCAGTGGAAGGACGTCCGGACCGGACTCTCGTACCAGGGCTTGGTGGAGATCGTCAGCCCCCCTCTCGCCGCAGGGACGGAGGTGATCACCTCCGGACAGGTCGGCCTCACGGAGGGGACGCCGGTCGAGGTGGTGCATTGAGAAGGAGCGGCATCAGGACCGGGATGATCCCTCGACGATGGCGTTCATCCGTTGGTGCGCTCGGTTCCGATCCGACTCAGGGGTCGTCGATCCCGCGGTTGGAATCGGTGCCGCCGCACGACACGAGTGGCGTCCGGAAGGATCGACAACCGGAGAGAGTGGGTGAGGCGGTGGATAGCGCATGACGACGAATCGCACGACGGCGATCATCGTTCTGCTGGTCCTGGCCGCAGCGGCGGGTGCGCTGCTCGGGACGCGACTCCCTTCTTCGATCTTTCCCGATGTGACCTTTCCCCTGGTGAAGGTGATCGCGGATGTCGGCGAACAGCCGGCGGCGACGATGATCCCCACTGTGACCCGGCCTCTCGAAGAGGCGATTCTCCGAGTGCCCGGAATTCAGAAAGTCGTCTCGACCACCTCCCGCGGTTCGACCGAGTTGTCCGGCCAGTTCTCGTGGGGAACCGACATCCAGCTCGCGATGCAGCGGGTCGAAGCCGAAGTGCAGCGTATCCGCCCCGATCTTCCGTCTGATGCTCACGTCGACATCGAACGGATGAACACCGCGATCTTCCCGATTCTCGGGTACGCCCTCACATCCGATAGCCACAGTCAGGCCGACCTCCGCCAACTCGCCGAATACACGCTCAAGCCCGAGTTGATCCGGATCAACGGAGTCTCGCAGGTGCAGATTCAGGGAGGTCGTGAGCGCGAGTTCCAGATCGTTCTGAATGACGAGGAGCTCACTGGACGCGGGCTGACCGCCTCCGACGTCGTCGACGCAGTCCGAAACAACAACATGGTCGAATCGGCAGGGCTCCTCGAGGCAAATCACGAGCTATATCTGACCCTGGCGGATGGGAGCGTCCATACGCTACGGGAGATCGAGGAGATCCCCGTGCCGGTCGGAGACAATGCGCCTCCAACTCGGGTCGGGGACATTGCCAATGTGCGGTCGGCCGATGCGGTCTCGTACATCCGCACCACCGCGGACGGGAAGCCGGCGGTTCTCGTGAATCTGATCCGCCAGCCGTCGGCCAGCACTCTGGCCATCGCGGACCGAGTCTCGCAGCTTTTCAAAGACAAGCCGCATCTTCTCCCTCCCGGCGTGAAGTGGACCACCTTCTACGACCAGGCCCGCTTCGTCTCCGACTCGGTGAGCGGGGTCAGAGACGCGATTCTGATCGGTGTCGGTCTCGCCGCACTGGTCCTCTTCGTCTTCCTCCGCAACTGGCGGCTCACTCTGATTGGAGTCCTCGCCATTCCGCTCACCGTTGCCATCGTGGCTCTCGGATGGGTCGTGTTCGGCCAGACGATCAATCTGATGACGCTGGGAGGGATCGCTGCGGCGATCGGGCTCATTGCCGACGATGCGATCGTGGTGGTGGAGAACATCGCTCGTAAACACGACGAAGGTTCGGATCATCCACAGGAAGAAGGAGTGCGGGAGATGCGGCCGGCCCTGATCGGTTCGAGTCTGTCGACCATTCTGATCTTCCTCCCGTTCTCGCTGATGACCGGCGTCGCCGGTGCCTTCTTCAAGCCGCTCGCGCTCACCATGGCCGTCGCTCTGGTGATCTCGTTCCTCATCGCGGCGTTCGCGATCCCGGGGATCGTTTGTTTCAGAGAGCGGAGAGAGCGGAGGTTCGAAAGGTGGTTCGGCCCGCTGAGGCGGCTGACCGGAAGGGTGGGAGAGGTCATCTCCCGAGGGGTGGGAGCAGCCACTCACTTCTTCCTCCGATTCGCCTGGATCGCATTGCTCGTCGTCATGGCGTTCATTGGCACCGCGTACTATTTCTACGGTTCGCTCGATTCGGACTTTCTCCCTTCCATGGACGAAGGCTCGATCATCCTCGATTACTGGACTCCGCCGGGCACTTCACTCGAAGAGACGAACGGAATGCTGATGCATGTCGAGCAGATCATCATGTCGCTCCCTGACGTGCAGAACTACTCCCGCCGGACCGGAACCCAGCTCGGGTTCTTCATTACCGAACCCAACAGCGGCGACTACGTGATCAAGCTGAAACCGATGGGAACCCGACGCGGAGTCGATGACGTGATCGACGACCTCCGCAGCCGGATCGGCGTCGCCGAGCCTGCTCTTCACACCGATTTCGGTCAGCTGTTGGAAGACAACATCGGCGATCTCACCGGAGGTGAACCGCAACCGATCGACATCCGGATCTTCGGGGAGGATCAGGATCTTCTTCAGCAGAAAGCGAAGCAGACGGCGGAGCTGATCTCGAAGGTCGACGGGGTGGAGGACGTCTTCGACGGTATCGTGATCTCCGGGCCGCTTCTCACCATGCGCTTGCGCTCACCGGGAGGAGGTGGTGGTTCAGTGGGAGGGATCAGTGCGGGTGGAGTACCTCCCGCGCCGATGCGGGTCAATCCGGCGCGCCTCGGGCTGACGACGGAAGCCCTGCAGAACGCGGTCGATTCGGTGATCCACGGGACGGTCGCCTCGCAGGTGAGGGTGGGAGAACGAGTGTACGATCTGCGCGTCCTGAATCCGACGACCAGACCGCTCTCCGAGGTCCAGATCCGCACGCCTGCGGGTCCGATCGTGCCGCTCGGATCGGTGGCGACGATCTCGAGCGGAGAGCCGGAAGCGGAGATCGACCGGCAGAATCTTCGGACCTATCTCGGTGTCACGGCGCGACTGAGCGGGATCAGTCTCGGCGCGGCGATGGATTCGATCCGTTCGAAGCTCGATACGGACCTCCATCTCCCGTCTGCGATGTCGATTCAGTACGGCGGCCTGTACGAGCAGCAACAGAGCTCGTTCCGTCAGTTCATCCTGATCCTCTTCGCGGGGCTGCTCCTCGTCGGCGTGGTTCTTCTCTTCGAGTTCGGAGACTGGCGGGCCCCCGTGCTGACAGCGATCCTCGCCCTCAGTTCGCTGTTCGGCGTCTTCGCCGCGCTCTGGGTGACCGGGGTGACCCTGAACGTCTCGAGCTTCGTGGGGATGATCATGATGGTCGGGATCGTCGGCGAGAACTCCGTCTTCGTGATCCACGAGGCGAGGCTGATGCTGGAGAGAGGTGAAGGTGTGCGCGGGGCATGGCGCCACGCCTCCCGGGTGCGCGAGAGGCCGGTGGCGATGACGATTCTCGCGACGTCGTTCGCTCTGGCGCCGCTCGCTCTCGGGCTCGGGTCGGGATCACAGCTCCAGCAGCCGCTGGCGATCGCGGTGATCGGCGGGTTCATTCTTTCGGGACCGATCGTTCTTTTTCTGCTCCCCGCGCTGTATGCCTGGATGGATCCCCGAGGGCAACTCGGCCGAGCGCCGCGGCGCGGTCGGTCGGAGAGACTGGAGGAGAGTGAGGAGACGTAATGAGAAGAGCACTGACCTCGATTCTCGCCTGGAGCGCGATCCTGATGATCGCCCCGGTGGCGTCCGCGACCAGCCTCACCCGAGGACCATACCTTGGGCGGCCTGATGACCGGAGCGTCGCCGTCGTCTGGCGCACGGATGTGGCGACGAACGGCGTTCTGAGCTACGGAATCGCCGGTGAAACGTGGACGACGGTGGACGATGTGTCGTCCGCGACCGAGCACCGCATCGCCCTCGATCATCTCGAGAGCGGCGCGCGCTACGGATACACGGTCGGCGACGGAGGCGCGGTGCTGGCGCAGGGGACGTTCGTCGCGCCGAGGTCCGGCGACGAAACCACGTTCTCGTTCGGGGTGATCGGAGATACCGACGGCGACGCGGCGGGAACGCTGGCGAAGGCGATGGCCACTGAGAACGTCGACTTCGTTCTCCACACCGGCGACGTGGTCTACCCGGCGGGAGCGGAGGCGGACTACGACGCGAAGTTCTTTCGTCCGTTCGAGTCGTTGATCGAAGGAGTGCCGGTTCTGCCCGCGATCGGGAACCACGACGCTAAGACGGCGAAGGGAGCGGCTCTGCTCGACGACTTCGTCCTGCCGAAGAACGACTCCGGCAATTCTCGCTATTACGCACTCCGGCAGGGGAATGCGCTCTTTATCTGCCTCGACGTCGAGACCTCGTCCTACGGTTACGGCTCGGCGCAGTACCGCTGGCTCGATTCGGTTCTGAGAACCTCTGATGCGACCTGGAAGTTCGTCTGGCTGCACGAGCCGCCTTACAGCTCGGCCCAGGCGAACAATCTGGTGCGGCTGGTTCTCTGTCCGATCTTCGAATACTACGGAGTGGACGTGGTCTTTTCCGGTCACGAGCATCTCTATGAACGGACCTCGGCGATCCACGACTTCGTGAAGAAGGGGAAGGGCGTGATCTACGTGACCGTCGGAGGGGGAGGCGCGAAGCTGAGTCGATTCCAGCCAGAGGATGACTCCGCGTTCGTCGATGCGCGGTTCTGTTACGTGACGGCGAGGATCGACCGAACGATGCTGACACTGGAAGCGCACGATCCCGATGGCCGCGTTTTCGATTCTGTGGTTCTCGGAAGTGGGCCGCCCCCGAAGGCGGGCACGAGGAGCCGGCGAGTGAGGAGGCACGGATGAAGCGGATTCTCATCGCCTCGTTCGTGTTTCTGATCGCGGGCTCGATGTCCGCGCAGGAGGTGGGACTGTTCCGGGGTTACGGAGTCGAGTCGCCGGCCGGTCCGTGGCGTTTCGATGCGGTGATCTCGAACTATCGTCCGGACACCTTCGTCGACCGCAATCACGACGCGATCCGGTTCCCGGGCGACCTCAGTTTCGACCGGGCCGAGATGCGCCTCTCCCGGCGGCTCTTCGAGAATCTTTCGGTCGGCGTGACGGTGCCATACCGCCGGTCGTACCTCGAATCGAGTGAGCTGACAGCCTCGTACGTGGCCTCGGGTGTGCCCGGTGTCGGAGTCTTTTTCGACTGGAATCCGCGTCGAACATTCCGGCGCTTTTCGCCGTCGTTCCGGCTGGATTACTTCCGACCGGGTACCGGGGGAGATCAGCCGATCACCATCAACGACGACATCAGGACAGTGACCGGATCGCTTGATCTGCGGTCCACGCGGCCGATGACGGCCGCGGACCTCCGTGTTGCGGCGATGGGAAGGCTCCAGTACGGTTTTCGGCACGAGACGGCTCCCCGTTACGTCGCGGTCGATCTGCTCGCGGCGAGCGGTCCTCGGATTGCGACGTGGCGCGGGAGCTCGCTGTTTCTCTCCGCCGTCGCGGGGGTCCACGGCGGGACGGCGGCGCGTCAGGAAGGAAACTTCTTCGCGAACCGGAACGCGCACGGCGCCATCGGAGGAGTGATGTTGAGCGCCGCGCCGCGGGGATCTCTGCGCGATTCGCTGACGTTGTCGCTCACCCGCGATTTCGCGGTCAAGAACGGACTCCGGGGATGGAGGGCGACGATCGGGTTCCACCGCTCGTTCTGACAGGGAGGCATCCTCTTGCGATTCACCCTCGGAGTCATGGCTCCAGTGGTTGCCTCCAGGGGTGGCTCTCGAGGTGGTCGCGCCTCTGGCGCAAACTCGCCGGCCTCGAGATCGCACGAATGGGGTCAGCACGAATGGGGTCACAGCACGAATGGGGGTCAGAGCGCGACACCTTTGGTTCTTCGCGGCGGAAGCGGGGTCAGAGGGTCAGGGGTCGGGGCAGGGGTCGGGGCAGGGGTCGGGGGTCAGAGCGACTCTTCGGGGAACAGTACAGAGGGAATGGGGGTCAGCAGAGGGGAATGGGGGTCAGAGCCACTGTCTGGAGAAAGGGCGGATCGCGCTCCGCAGCAGGACGGCTCCTACCGCGCAGACTCCCAGGGACCGGCCGGCTCTCCGGCGGTCGGCTTGGAGCCGTAGCGAGTCGGAGTGCGGCGCCCACCGCGATGGCTCGCTTCCAGAATAAACGTCGGCAAACTGGCCATGGCGCAGAATATCGTTCTACAAGAGGTTGATTGCGCAGCACAATATGCTTTTCGGCTCAGTTTCAGAGAGGGGCTCTGACCCCGAATTTCCTTTCAGAATGGGGCTCTGACCCCGAACTTCCTGGAGAGGCGTTAGAGAGTGGGTGAGAGCTCGAGCGGTCACCGCGAGAATGACCGAGGCAAAGTGAGGCGAAAAGTCGATCCGTCGGGTCCGGAGCGCTCGACCGAGAGGGATCCGGCATGCAGTTCTGCCACATAACGAGCGATGGAGAGTCCGAGGCCTGATCCGCTCTCGCCGCCGGAGCGGGTCCCTCGATAGAACCGCTCGAAAATCCGTTCGCGCTCTTCTTTCGCGATCCCCGCCCCCGAGTCGGTGACGTCGACCACATAGACCGAGTCGGTCGGCTCGAGCGCGACGTGGACCGCTCCTCCCGCACGGCTGTACTTCACCGCGTTCTGCAGGATGTTCATCAGCATGCGACGGACGAGTGGTTCGTCCGCCTCGATCATGCTGTCGCGTGCGACTTCGCTCCTGATCGTGATTCCCTTTTGTGCGGCCAGCGAGCGCAGCGAACGGACCACGCTTTCGGTCAGCTCGTCCAGATAGAACTTCGTAGGCGAGAGGACCTGTTGTCCAGCGTCGGCGCGGGCGAGGAGGAACAGGTCTTCCACGACACTCGAAAGCGTGTTCGCCTCGCGTGCGATCACTCCCAGGACATCCTGAAGTCTTCGAGGATCCGACTCTGCGGTGGCGAGTGCCACGTCAGCTTCTCCGCGCACCACCGCGACCGGAGTGCGCATCTCGTGTGAAGCATCGGCCATGAATCGCCGCTGCTGCTCGATCCCGCTCTGGAGGCGATCGAGCAGCGCGTTGAAGGTCGTTCCGAGCTGTCCGAACTCGTCGCGGCTGTCCAACAGTCGGAGGCGGCGGTCGAGATCCTTCGCCCCGATCGACGCGACCTCACGACTCATCTTCCCGATCGGCGCGAGGGTCCGTCGGAGAAGCCAGTATCCGAGTGCCGCCGTGCCGAGGATCCACAGCGGAATCCCGACCCAGAGGCCGGTGCGGAGAGCACGCAGCAGCTCGTTCTGATCTTCGATCGAGCGTGCGAGCACGAGTACGTACCCCTGCGTGCCGATCGTGAACGGATCGGCGTGAATGCGCGCCCACGTCTCCCCGTGGCCAGCGGTGCGGAACGCATCCGCATTCCCATCGATGCTCCCGGTACCCTCGACGAGGTAGGGAAGCATCCACCGGTTCGAACGATCCGCCGCCTCCGCGACGACGCGGCCGTCCGGCTTCAGCACTGCCTGAGCGTCTTCGAGATCGATTTCGGGGAGCTCGGTCGCGATCAGACGGTCGAGTTGCGCCGCCGACGATTCCTCCGGCTCGTGCTCCTGCATGAGCAACCGATGAAACCTGTGCGCACTCTCGACCAGCCCGGAGTCGGTCCGCTGGGTCAACGCGCTCGCGACGACCAGGTAGATTCCGGCCGCGAAGAGCACTGCGAAGAGAGTGGTGATGCTCACGTACCACGCGGTCAACCTCATCGAGACGCTGTGGCGAAGTGTCACGACGAACTCTTTTCGGAAGAATTCGCGAAGATGTACCCCGCTCCCCGCCGGGTCTGGATCAAAGCGGGAGGACCGAGCTTCTTCCGCAATCGTGCGACGTAGACTTCGATCAGATTCGACACCGGGTCGAAGCTCTCGTTCCAGACGTGCTCCGAGATCTCTTCCCGTCCGATGACGCGGGCCTGGTTACGCACCAGATACTCGAGCAGCGCGTACTCCTTCGCGGTCAGCTCAATCACCCGGCCGTGGCGCGAAGCCTCTCGTTTCGCAGTGTCGAGCAGCAGATCGCCGGCCTCGATCATGGGAGGAACGGTGACCGTCCCGCGCCGGAGAAGTGCCCGCACACGCGCCAGCAACTCGTCGAACGCGAACGGCTTGGTCAGGTAGTCGTCCGCGCCGGCATTGAGACCGATCACCCGATCGGCGACAGCGTCACGGGCCGTGAGCATGAGCACGAGCACCCTGGATCCCTCGGTCCGCAACCGCTGACAGATTTCGAACCCGGTGATGTCCGGAAGCCCCACGTCCAGAACCAGTAGATCGTACGGGCCTCTGCGGGGGGAGCGACTCCTCGGTTGTCTTCCACGACGAGAATTCGCATTGATTTCGCTCCCGCGGAATGCCACGGCGGTTCCGAATCTATCGTCCCGAACATGAAGATCAGATGAATCACGTCAGAGCGCGGATTCACGATCCTTTCATCGTTCCACGCTCATACTCGCTCCATCGTGGCGGAGATTCCGCCCATCACATGGAGGAGACATGAAAATGAAAAATATCGCCGCTATCGCATTCGCGTTCGTACTTCTTGCCACCGGAGTCGTCGCCTGGGCCGGACAGAAGAGCCCGCATCCGAAGCTGACCCGACAGCAGGCGCAGAAGATCGCGCTACAGCGAGTAAACGGCGGGAAGGTCACCAGCGCCGAGCTCGAGAACGAGAAGGGAGCACTGGTCTGGTCCTTCGACATCGCGAAGAACGAGAAGAACATCACCGAAATACTGGTGAACGCGAATACCGGCGCCATCATCGACATACAGAAGGAGAGCGCGGCTCATGAGGCCGTCGAGTCGCGTCAAGAGAAGGAGCAGAAGCGCGGCGAAGCTCATGAAAAGGGCGAGACGCACGAGCACGGCGAAGCCGGTGAAGGGGCGTAGCTCTGAGTGAGAAAAGGGAGGAGCAGTGATCGCTCCTCCCTTCTTCCATCTGGCTCGAGAGGGGAAAAGAACATCGGGCGCCGCGGCTCTGGCCGAGGCGTTTCGTCACTTCACCGTGGGCGGCGATACGACGACCATCTCTCCGGCGCCGCCGTGCGCGACATACACCGTCCCGTCATCCGTCACGACGCCGTTGCGCGCGCCGGTTCGCGTCGGGACGCTCGCCACGAGAGTGAGCTCCCCTTTCGCATCGTCGCGCGCGATCATCAGCTTTCCGGCCCGTCCCGCCGCGGCGTACAGGAGGTGAGAGTGCGGCGCGTAATCGAGATTGTCGACGCCGGCGCCCGTGTCGAGGGTCGAGAGAATGTTCCCGTTGCGCGTATCGAGCACTTCCACGTGATCGGTGCAGGCAACGAAGAGATGTCCGGCGGCGGAGTCGATGGCGAGACCGCGCGGACCTTCCTCACCGCACTTCGGACTCCACGTCGCGAGAGCCTGATGGGTCCGGGTGTCGAGGACCACCGTCCGGTCCGCATCCTCCAGGTTCGTGTAGAAGCGGTGCCGTCCGGTATCGACGGCGTAGCCCTCCGGGCTTCCCTTCAGCACGACGTGTCCGGTTTCGTGAAGCGTTTTCGCGTCGAGGATGTGGAGGGAACGATCCCGCGGGGTGGTCACCCAGACTTCGCGCACATCGGAGACGTACTTCACTCCGTCCGGCATCGAGGGGAGTGTTTCGCACGCCCGGCGCTCGAGCGTCTTCGAGTCGTACCCGCAGACGCTCGAATCACCTCGATTTCCGACGTAGACGACGCCGTCTCCTGCCGATGCCGCGCTCGGTCCAACCACGTGCTTGCGGTCCCGCCAGGTGATCTCCGTCGTCGGGAGTCCTGTGATCTGGCGGATTTTTCCGGTTCGGGAATCGATCACGTCGACCGCAGCCGTGTTGCCGGCCGGTACCCAGACGCTCCCGGTTGCCGGGTCGTACGCGATGTAGTCGATCGAGATCCCGCCGCTCGCGCCCGGAAGTTCGATCGTCTGAACGCGATACTCGCCGTCTGCCGCGGTCGCGGCCGCAGAGAGAGTCAGGAGTAAGAGCGAGGAAAGAATCGCAGCATATGTGAGAGTCGACCGCATGGATGCGCTCCTTTTCGTCGACCGGCAGAAGAGAGTGGCCCGGGCGCAGCGGGTGCAGCCGGCTCCGCCAATCAGGAGTCATATTGTGACTTCCTCCGGATGGATCGTCGATGACGGTTCGGTCATCCGGGTCAGATCCCAATTCAGAAGGGACACCACCCGACCGTGAGCGCCCGCAGCTGCCTGCTTCCGAGCCGATGCCGGCCGGAAGCGACCTGGTCGCTCTCGCTCTGAGAAACAATATTCTGCTGGAGACACGGCGGCTCTGACCCCGGCCTTCCACCCGCGAAAATGGCGGCTCTGACCCCGATACCTTCGCTGACCCCGGCTCCTTCGCGTGATGGCAGATCCCGCCTCCGTTCGCTCCTTTCCGCACGAACTCTTCCCCCGGCCCTCGTCTCGAGTCTGGCGAATCCGACTTTGCTTCGTACCGGGGATCGGCGCAGAATCGTGAGCGAGCATGGGAAACGCAGCGAAGAGCTCGATGTCTCACCCCTTTGGAGGCGAGTTCGAAAACGCCTGTCGCTATCCCTGATTGTTCATGGCGTCGATTCGACTGAATCGCCGGAACCGGAGGAGGAAACGCCATGGAGTTGTCCGTTCGCAGTGCCTTCTGTGCCGTGCAAGCCGCCGTGATTCTGCTTTCAGCGGCCGCGGCGCTCGCCGCAGAGCCTCTGACGATCCCTTACCAGCTCACCTATACCGAGAATTTCGATCCCACACTGTCGCCGGACGGGAAGAGGATGATCTATGGCTCCCTCTTCGAAGGGCGGGAACAGCTCTTCATGATGAACGCCGACGGCAGAGGACAGAGGCTCATCACGCATGATGATGCCGATCACGAAGACCCCGCATGGTCGCCGGACGGAAAGAGAATCGCATTCGTGCTGCTCTCGGCCGGACGCGAAACGATTTACACGATGAACACGGATGGCAGCGGCAGAAAGGCTCTGACCCCGGATAGCGTGCGCGCGATACATCCGCGCTGGTCGCCTGACGGCAGGAGCATTATCTATTGCACCGACGACGATCTGCATCCGCCGAAGAAGAACGCCGCGGAGATCGACGTCGTTGATCCCTCGAGCGGGAAGATCACCACCCTGCTCAGCGGCGGCGTGAACACTTATCCGTCATGGTCGCCGGACGGTAAGCAGATCGCGTTTCGCAGAATGATCGGCGACACGAACTCGGAAGTCTTCGTCGCCGACGCCAGCGGGAATCACGTTCGCAATCTGAGCAACCATCCCGCCTTCGATGCCTGGCCTGAGTGGTCGCCGGACGGAAGTGAAATCGCCTTCGCGTCGAACCGCCGGGGGCGCTACCAGATTTTCGTCATGAACAGTGACGGTTCGAACGTTCGTCTGGTGGCGAACACGGAGGGTCGCGCGACGGCGCCTCGCTGGTCGCCGGACGGGAAGACCCTCTATTTCACGAACTGTGTGGCCAGGGATTACGGTACCGATTGCCAGATTCTCGTTTCCAGACTGCGGCCCTGAAACTGCGCCACGCGGACCCGGCGCACCGCACTCCTTGATTCACGACCGCACTCATCGTCCCGGCTCGCGAAGGCGGCCGTCCGTCGATCGGCTTCCTCTCCGAAGCGACCCGGATCATGCCGCGCGCCGTCGAAACGACGTAACCCCCATCGAGCTGTCCCATGCCGATGAATAGCGGGAGCCTCCGCTGCTGTTGACTCGGGAGCCCGATTCGGGCACTCTTTCAGCCTCATGCCCCGCATCGCCGATCCGGCTGTCGTCCGTTCTGCCGCTCGCGTGACCTCTCGCGCGGCCGTCGACGCACGTCCCAACTTCAATCTGAACAATCGCAGGGCGCATACGGTGCGGCACGTGTAGATCCTTTCCATTCGAAATTGACACGAGGCCCGCACCAACGTGCGGGCCTTTTCTTTTGCCCGGAAGGATCCGGGAGAGGAGGAGACGAAGATGTGCGCAATATTCGGCATTCTCGATGCCCCCGAGGGCACCCTCGGATTGAAGCAGCTCGCTCTCGAGCAGTCTCGGCGTCAGCGGCACAGAGGTCCCGACTGGCGCGGAGTCTTCGCGGACGATCGGACGGTTCTCGTTCACGAGCGGCTGGCGGTCGTCGCACCGGAGAACGGAGCGCAGCCGCTGGTGAACGGAAACCTCGTCCTCGCGGTGAACGGTGAGATCTACAACCATCGTGAGCTTCGCGAGCGCTTCCCTTCGTTCCCGTTCGTCAGTGAATCCGATTGTGAGGTGCTCTTCCCGCTCTACCGCGAATATGGGGTGGATCTGGTGAGCCACCTGAACGGGATCTTCGCCTTCGTTCTCTACGACCGCGAATCCCGCCGGTATCTGATCGGCCGCGATCCGGTCGGCGTCGTACCGCTCTACTACGCACGCGCCGCATCGGGCGCGCTTTACGTCGCCTCGGAGGTGAAGAGCCTGACCGGGCTCGATGCATTCGTCGAGGAGTTCCCTCCGGGGAGTCTTCTCGACGGCGCCACCGGTGTGATCACCGCGCGGGAGCCGCGCGAATGGCGGGAGTACGGGAACATCGAAGGAGGGAAGGTAGGGATTCACGACATCCGGCGTGGATTGACATCGGCGGTCGAGCGCCAACTGATGAGTGACGTCGAGTGGGGCGTCCTCCTCTCCGGGGGCGTCGATTCATCCATCATCGCGAAGACTGCGGCACGGGCGATCCGGAAGATCGATCCCGATGCGAGACTCCGCTCCTTCGCGATCGGACTGGATGAGTCGCCGGACCTGGAGGCGGCCCGATGCGTCGCCGAAGCGATCGGATCGGAGCATCGGCAGTTCACGTTTTCGGTGGAGGAGGGACTCGATGCGCTCTCGGACGTGATCTACCACATCGAGTCGTACGACGTGACCACCGTGCGTGCATCGGTTCCGATGTACCTTCTCGCCAGACGCATTCGATCGGCTGGAGTCCGTATGGTTCTCTCCGGTGAGGGCTCGGACGAGATCTTCGGGGGGTATCTCTATTTTCACCGCGCTCCGGACGCGCGGGCATTTCACGAGGAAACAGTGAGGAAACTCGAGCTCCTCCACACCTACGACTGCCAGAGGGCGAACAAATCGATGGCCGCGTGGGGAGTGGAAGTGAGAGTGCCGTTCCTCGACCGCGAATTCATCGATCTCGCGATGTCGATGGATCCCGAGAAGAAGATGGCGCGGGATGGGAAGATCGAGAAACACGTGCTCCGTTCGGCATTCGAGGGCGATCTTCCTCCCGAGATTCTCTGGAGGCAGAAGGAGCAGTTCTCCGACGGTGTCGGCTACCGGTGGATCGATGCATTGAAGAACTTCGCGCGCGAGGAGATCTCCGACGCCGCACTCGCGAGCGCGGCCTCCCGGTTTCCGCTCAACCCGCCTGTGACGGCGGAGGGGTATCTCTACCGGTGCATGTTCGAGCGGCATTTTCCGGGAGATGCTTTCGCGCGACTGGTTCCGGGCGGCCCGAGCATCGCCTGCAGCACGCCGGCCGCGATCGCCTGGGACTCGGCGTTCGCGGCGTCAGCGGATCCGTCCGGGAGGGCAGTTGCGGTGCACCGGCGGCCGACGATCGATCTGTTGTCGACCGGACCTGCCGGGTCGTGAAACGTCACCCTGGAGCGGGGTTTCCCTTCAGGGCGTTGGCAAGACGGCTCTGACCCCGTTTGACCCGGGGACGTCGGCAAGACGGCTCTGACCCCATTTGACGGGGGGACGTTGGCAGAACGGCTCTGACCCCCTGTGTCGCTTCGAGACGTCGGAACGGCGGCTCTGACCCCCTGCGCGGAGCCCGTGCACGACGCGCCGGGGTGCTTGCACGCCCCAAAAGAAAACGCGACCGGATGTCCGGCCGCGTTCGACGATTCAGCTGTCCGGTGCGCAGCTACTTCTTCTTGCCCACCAGAGAGTTCAGATAGCTGTGGAGATAGTCGCCGTCGTGGCCGTAGTAGACGTTCCGGCCGTTCACGATGTAGGTCGGGGTCGCGAAGATCGCACTGTCGTACTCGCGCGCCACCTGTTCCATCAGTGCCTTCCGCTCGGCAGGAGAGCGATAGACGCTCTCCAGTTTCTTCCACGGAATATCGACCATGCCGGCGAAGGCCTTGATCATGTCGTCGACGTTCGCGCGCGTGATGTCTTCCTGGTTGTGGAACATGTAGTTCACGTACTCCCAGTAATGCTCGGGAGCCACTTTCTGCACCGCACGTGCGCCGAGTGCGGCGTAAAGCGCCCATTCGTGATGTTCGAAGATCGGAAGATCGAGCCTGATGTAGTGGATCTTCGACTTGTTCTCTTCGAAGAACTTTTCCATCGGCTGATGTGCGCGGCCACAGGTGGGACACTGGAAGTCGGAGATCTCGACGATCTCGATCGGTCCGTCCTTCGATCCTCTCGACATGCCGGTCGAAGCCGCGATGTCTTCGAGAAGACTCTTCCCGGGGTCGACGCTCAGGTTTCCGCGGCGCCCGACGATCAGGTATCGCTGGGAGTTGTCGAGGTATCCGTGATACGAGAACGGTCCCTCCGTCGTATCGATGGTCAGGCTCACCAGCCGTACTCCGTCCGCGTACGCCTTCGTAGAGACCGACGCCTGGACCGGCTTCTTGAGCATCTGACCGGCCATCTCGCCCAGCCGTTTGTCCACCGGCCTCAGATCGAACGGCACAGGAAGGACACTTCCGATGAACGTCTGCCCCGAGGAGGGGGAGACGACCGCGAGGGTCGACTCGCCGCAGTTCGATTCGGCGGAGGTCTGCGTCACCCGGTAGACGATGAACCCAGCGGGTCCCTGCTGGTCGGCCTGTTCGATCTTCAGCGCCGATCCCGGACAGACGGTCATCGCTCGGGCGAAGTATTTCTCGAGCTTCGCGTCGTGGACCACGGTGCCGGTGACCCTGTTGGGAGGTGCGGCGTACAACGAGATCGGGAGTGCGGCGGCGAGTGCGAGTAGAGCGAGCGTCTTCTTCATCATCCTCTGGTCTGAGCCTCTCGGGGAAAATTCAGTGCACGGTAACAGTCTCGTATCCCTTTTCAATCCATCGATCGATTCCGCCCTCGATCCGCACGACGTTGCGGAATCCTGACGCGACGAGGAGCTTCGACGCGTCCTTGCTCGACGATTCGGAATCGCCGTACACCAGAACCGTCCCGCTCTGATACGGAATGAGCTGCGGCAGCCGCTGCTCGATCGTCGCCAGTGGTGCGGAAACCGATCCGGCGATGTGACCGGTCGCTCCGGCGTACGCTTCCGCCGGACGGATGTCGAGGACCAGGATCTGCCGGTCGTCGAGCAGCATCTGATGGGCGATGTTCACCGAAACTTCGGCGTATCCGCCATCTTGGTGCGAAATGCCGACGGTCTTGCATGCCGCCAGCAGCAACAGAACCAGGACCAGTATCGAGTACCGCCTCATCATTCTCCTCAGAGAAAAATCAGATCGAATTCGGCGCAGGTCTCTCCCACCCGCGTCCCCGCCGCGTTGAACAGCTCTCTTCTTCGATACGATTCGAGGGCGGGATTCGTTTCGACGCCGATCCCCAGAATCTCCAGAATCCGCAGAATGGCGGGGTTTCTCCCGCGCTCCATCGACCCGTCGTCGATCTTCAGGGCCACCCCGACCGGCAGCCCCGGCGAATCCGGTCCCGCGAACCGCTCGTCGAGAATCTCGGGCGAGATGGCCATCGCGTAATACCCCTCCGCCCCCTCTTTGGCCAGAAGATCCCCTCCGAACGCCTGCATCAGGGGAGTGGTGATACTCCACTCGCCGGCCACGTACTCGGGACTACCGGTCATCGCATCGACGACTTCCCTCGCTGGATCGACGTAGCGATCGAGCGCTCCCGGCGCGTCGCCACTCGCCGATGCCATCAACCGGGCGTAGGCGAGCGCGGCGCGATAGAGCGACAGACGGAACGTCGGAACGCCGCAGCCGTCCGTGGCGAACGGAATCGAGTCCGTACCGAGGCCCGCGAACTCGCCGACCGTCTCGAGGATGCGCTGCTGAACCGGATGCTCCGGTGCAATGTACGTGGTGCTTCCGACGTCGAGCAGCCGCGTCGCGAGGAGCATTCCCGCGTGCTTTCCGCTGCAGTTGTTGTGGAGGGGAGTCGGCGGCTCGCCCGACTGCCGGAGCTCGGCCGCGGCTTTCTCGGTCAGAGGGGGGTGGGCGCCGCAGAGAAGATCGGATTCGTCGAAGTCGCCTTTCCGGAGAATCGCCGCTGCGGTGGCGATGTGCTGCGGCTCTCCTCCATGCGATGCGCAGATGAGCGCGAGCTCCTGTGTCGTGAGTTCGAACTCCTCCACGCCTCCTTCCTCCACCAGAGGAATGGCCTGGAACGGCTTGGCCGCGGAGCGAAGGAACGCCGGGAGCTCGGGATTGCCCGCGAAGGCGATCAGGCGTCCTCCGGAATCGACCACGGCAATCGAGCCGCTGTGGACCGACTCGACGAACCCTCCGCGTCGGATCTGCACGAGAGGCGCACTCATCCAACCAACTCTAAATCAGATCGGGCCGCCCGCGGGTGAAAAAGTGCCGGGACGGTTCACGCGTTGGCGCTCGTCGACGCTTCGGCCGACATCGCCTCTTCTTCCGTCGCGTAGATCTTGAACACCGAGTCGAGCTTGGCGAGCTTGAGGAGCTTCTGGATCCGCTCCGATGGGTTCACCAGAATCAGCTTGCGGTTCTGTGAGGTGAATTTTCCGAGGTACCCGACCAGCTCACCAATCCCCGTCGAATCGATGTAGTCGATCTTGGTGAAATCGACGATCACGTTCGTGCTCTCGTTCTTCAGCACGTTCTCCAGGGCGGAGGAGAAGAATTCCGCGCTCTCACCGAGCTTGATCAGTCCTTCCACGTAGAGAATCGTGAAGGAATCGTGGTGCTTCTTTTCTACGATCAATGAGAGCCTCCCTGACGGCGGTGAACCGAGACCGGATTTCGACCCGGGTCGCCGGATTCGTTCACGCCAGACTGAAGCAAGACCGGTGCCGCGCCGGACCGGAAGAGGAGTGGCGCGGTCCGGCGCCGCCGCTCTCGCGGGGTGCACGGAAACGCAGAAGCCGTACGACACGAAATGCTTCCGGCAGAGTGAGATACGACGAGCGCGAGAGCGGAAGGTCCCCCCCGAACGTACCGGAGAGACGACCGTTCGAGATCGTACGACTCTCACAAACCGTGTTTCGTCCGGACCGCGAGCACGCCGTTCAAACCGCCGAAGCCGAAGGAGTTCGACAGGAACGCGTCGACCCGTCCTTCACGCGCGGCATTCGGAACGTAGTCGAGGTCGCACTCCGGATCGGGGACCGTATAGTTGATGGTCGCTGGAATCACCCCTTCGTTCAGCGCGGTGAGCGAGAGCACCAGTTCGATCGCGCCGCTCGCCCCCATGGCGTGAGCGTGCATCGACTTGGTCGAGCTCACCTGCAGCCGCTCGGCTGTCGCACCGAAGACTTGCCGGATCGCAGCGGTCTCGGCGGGGTCGTTTGCCCGGGTCGCGGTCCCGTGGGCGTTCACGTAGCCGATTGCGTCCGGAGCGAGGCGCCCGCTTTCCATCGCCATTTCCATCGCTCTCGCCGCTCCGTCGACCGACGGGTCGGTCACGTGACCCGCATCGCTGCTCATCCCGAATCCGGCGATCTCCCCGAAAATCTCGGCCCCTCGTGCTTTCGCCAACTCCATCCGCTCGAGCACCACCACCGCTGCGCCTTCTCCCAGCACGATTCCGCAGCGGTCGGCACTGAAGGGACGACACGCGCGGCCGGGGTCGCCGTCCGAGGGGGCGAGAACCCGGAGGCTCTCCCACGCCCGGATGGTCCCGGTATGCAGAGGGGCGTCCGCCGCTCCGGCGATCACTCTCCCTGCGAGTCCCGCCTTGATCCAGAGCGCGGCCTGGCCGATTGCGTGAGTCCCGGAAGCGCATGCGGAGACGATGCTGAATGCCGGCCCCTTCGCCTGATGAACCCGCGCTACCGCGCTCGTCGCTGCGTTGTACATCGCCCGCGGAATGGTCATCGGGTGAACCCTTGCCTGGTTCCTGCCGTAGAGCCGCTGATATCCGATGTCGAGCGTTTCGCCTCCGCCGAGCCCCGAAGCGATCAGCACCCCTGTCCGCCGGGAATCCGATTCCTCCGGCAACGTCGCGCAGGCTTCCGCGGCCGCGATCAGAGCGAGCGTCGTGAAGCGGTCGTGGTCGAGATCCGAGCCATCCAGCCACGCGTCGGGAATCTCGCCGCCGATCCGGCAGGAGAGGGAGGAAGCGTCGAAGTTCGAGAGAGCGCGGATGCCGGGGCTCGCATTTCGGACCGCTTCGAGCGTCCGTTCACGGCCGACACCGAGAGGGGAGACGATCCCCATTCCGGTGATCGCGATGCGGTCGTCCATCGGTCACGCTGCCCGGAGCTGTTCGACGGTTCGCACCATGTCGTTCAGCGTACGGATCTTGCGCGCCTGATCGTCCGGCACGGAGATTCCGAAGGTCTCCTCGATCGCGAAAAGAATATTCAGCGCGTCGAGCGAATCGACTCCGACCTCCGAGAGTGGCCGGTCAGGGTCGAGCTGCCCCGGAGGGAGGGTCTTCTCGTTCCGGATGATGGTGAGGAGCTTCTCTTCGATGTCCGCCCGCGTCATCTCTCGATTCTGACTCATTGCAACTATTATAGGGCCGCCTCCCGCGAACCGGGCCGGTGGTTCGGATCGGGAGCCTCCGCTGCTCGAGCGGCGGCGGAATGCAATTTTCGGGTCCGTTTTCCGATTCGACAGATCGTGAGCTTCGTCCGCCGTCACTACTGGATCGTCTATCCCGCATGGATCGTCGTCTGTGCGGCGCTCTTCGTTCTCCTCCAGGGAACGGGCGATCCGGCCCGTCCTTCCGATCATCTGCGCGACGAGGTCGCGCGGGTCCACTCGCTGTCTGTGCTGCGCGCGACCGATCCGGCGGCGTTTGCGCGCTTCGACGTGGTCCACTCCGCGTACGACCGCGGCCCGGGAGATCCGAACGGACGCTGGGTGATCCTCTGTGACATACCTGAGCGAAGTGCGCTCCGGAGAGCGGTGGTCGTCGAGCTCGACGGGCAGAGCGGTGCGAAGCTCGACATCCGTCGCCCGGCCGGGGTCAGCCCCGATTCAGCCGCCGTCCCCTCCGTCCCTTGAAGCGATCCGTCCCGCGGTCCGCTCCGCGGCTATGGCCGGAACCGGCACCGAGCGAAAGACAAGCGAAGTCCGAATCACTAAACTACCTCCGATGAAACTCACCCCGATGCTCGAGCAGTACTTCGAGATCAAGAGGCAGGTTCCCGACGCCATCCTCTTCTACCGCCTCGGAGACTTCTACGAGATGTTCTTCGAGGACGCCGAGACCGCCGCTCCGATCCTCGACCTCGTTCTCACCGCCCGCGGAAAGGGAGGGGAGAATGAAGCGCCGATGTGCGGGGTGCCGTACCACGCCGCGGAACAGCACATCGCGCGGCTGATCCGCCGCGGCTTCCGCGTCGCGATCTGCGACCAGGTCGAAGATCCTAAGGCGGCCAAAGGGCTCGTCCAGCGCGAGATCGTCCGCATCGTCACTCCCGGGACGGCGATCGACGGCTCCATTCTCGACCGCGAGAGCAACTACCTTCTCGGGCTCGCACCGGGGGAGAAAAGCCTCGGAGCCGCATGGCTCGACGTCTCCACCGGCGAGCTCGTGGTCACTTCGTACGAAGGGGAGAACGACCCCGCTCTGATCGACGACGTGGTCCGATTCGCGCCGAAGGAGGCGATCTACCCGAAGACGGGACTCAATGGCCTGGCCGGATCGCTGGCCACGCGTGGACTCGCGATGACCCCGGTCGAGGAGTCGTCCTTCGATCCCGGGCATTCGCACGACTATCTGACGCGTCACTTCGGCACCGACTCGCTGCGCGGGTTCGGTCTCGAGCGGGCGGACGAGCGCGTCGCCGCCGCGGGAGCCGCGCTCCGCTACGCCGCGGTCAACCACAAAAAGGATCTCCTCCACATCCGGGCCATCCGGGTGGACAACAGCGCCCCTTACATGCTCGTCGATGGATCGACGATGCAGAACCTGGAGATCTTCGAATCGCGCGAGGGCGGTGCGAAGGCGACTCTCTGGGACATCGTCAACCTCACCAGGACCGGGATGGGCGGCCGCGCGCTTCGCACCTGGATCGGCCGTCCGCTCCGTGAGCGCGACGCGATCTTCGCCCGCCACGACGCGGTCGACGAGCTGACGCGCAACCGTTCCGCGCTCGACCTCGTGACGTCGATTCTCGGTTCCATCGCCGATCTCGAGCGGCTCACCTCCCGGGTGACCCTTCGCACCGCCTCGCCTCGCGAGTGCCTCACGCTCGCATCGTCGCTCCGCGCCATCGCCGATCTTCGGAAGGAGAGTGGATCGTTCGCCGGCCCGCTACTCAGATCGATCCACGACCGTCTCGACCCGGTCGCAGCGTGCTCTGCGGATATCGACGCGACGCTCGACGACGAGCCCTCCGTCACCCCGCGAGATGGTGGAGTGATCCGGAAAGGTATCGACGAGGAGCTCGACCAGCTCCGCGCCATCGCGCACGACTCGAAGTCGATCCTTCTCCGCATCGAAGCGGACGAGCGGACGCGGACCGGCATCCCTTCGCTGAAGATCCGATTCAACAGCGTCTTCGGCTACTACATCGAAGTGTCGAAGGCGAATCTCTCGAAAGTTCCCGCGGAGTACATCCGCAAGCAGACGCTGGTCAATGCGGAGCGCTTCATCACCCCCGAGCTGAAGGAACTGGAGGAGAAGATCGTCGGCGCCGAGGAGAAGGCGAACCAGATCGAGTGCCGTCTGTATGAAGATCTGCTGGGGAGGATCAGCCTCGAGGGAGGAGAGATCCTCGCCACGGCCCGAGCGACGGCGGAGATCGACTGTCTCGCTTCGCTCGCGGTGGTCGGGATCCGCAACCGCTTCGTCCGTCCGGAACTGAGTGACGCGCATGAGGTCACCATCGAGGACGGCCGTCATCCGGTGATCGAGACCCTGGTGCAGCGCTTCATCCCGAACGATACACGCATCGTGCGCGAGGAGAACGGGATCCAGATCATCACCGGACCGAACATGGGCGGCAAGTCGACTTACCTCCGTCAGGTCGCGCTGATCGTCCTCCTCAACCAGATCGGAAGTTTCGTCCCGGCGAGATCGGCGCGTCTCGGCGTCTTCGACCGGATCTTCACCCGCGTCGGTGCCTCGGACAATCTCGCACGCGGCGAGTCGACATTCATGGTCGAGATGCACGAGACGGCGAACATCCTGAACAACGCCACCGCGAGCTCGCTGATCATCCTCGACGAAGTGGGACGCGGCACGGCAACATTCGACGGCCTCTCGCTCGCCTGGGCGATCATCGAATACCTCCACGACCACGACGAGCGGAGCGCGATCACTCTCTTTGCCACCCACTACCACGAGGTGACCGATCTCGCGAAGACGAAGGCACGGGTTGCGAACCTCAGCGTGTCGGTGAAAGAGTGGAACGACCAGATCATCTTCCTGAGGAAAGTGATCGACGGGGCGGCAGACAAGAGTTACGGCATCCAGGTCGCGAAGCTCGCCGGAATCCCGAAGGAAGTGGTCGTACGGGCGCGGGAGATTCTCGACACCCTGGAGCGGAAAGAGCGAGACGTGGTTGAAGAGACGCGGCACCACCGCCCGTCCGGAACGCCCGCTGCCGCACAGCTCTCGCTTTTCGAGTCGCGCGAGCACGACGTGGCGCGCGAGATCCGTGGGATGGAGATCGAAACGATGACGCCGCTCCAGGCCCTCACGCTGCTCCAGGAGCTCAAACAACGACTCGAGAGGTGACGCAGTGAAACATCAGGTTCTCGGCATCGGAATCGCCGGTACGGAGCTGAGCGCGCTCGAGCGCTCGCTCCTCTCCGACGTACGGCCCTACGCGGTCGTACTCTTCGCACGCAACGTCGGGACGCCCGAGCAGCTCCGGAAACTGGTCGGCGAGATCAAGAATGGTTGCGATCCTTCGCCTCTGATCATGATCGATGAGGAGGGAGGCCGGGTCGATCGTCTTCGGGATCTGATCCCCGGGATCCCTGCGGCAGAGGATTACCGCAACGGGGAGAACGGAGCGGATCTCGCAGAAGAGGCGGGAAGGCTGGTCGGAGAGGCACTCGATTACTTCGGGATCGACGTGAACCTCGCTCCGGTGGTCGACGTGGAGCGCGCCGAGCCTTCGAAGTCGCTCCTGCGACGCTGCTTCGGGAAAAGCGCGGCGGAAGTGATCGAGCTCGCGGGTGCATTCATGCGAGGCCAGGAGAGCGCCGGAGTCGCCTCGTGCCTCAAGCATTACCCGGGCCTCGGGCCGGGTGCAGCCGACCCGCACCACAACGAGACGATCATCGACGAGGATCTCGCCGGAATTGCTGAAGACCTGGCCCCCTACCGCGCTCTCGCAAAGCGGGCCGGTGCCGTGATGATCGGGCACCAATCATACCTCGGCATCGACGACAGGATCCCTGCGACTTTGAGCCGAAAGATCAGCACTGACATTCTTCGCCGAGAGATCGGCTTTGAAGGAATCGCCGTCTCCGACGACATGGAAATGCACGCCGTCGCGGACCTGGGACCCTACCCGAAGATCGCCACCCAGGCGATCGCTGCCGGAAACGACGTGGTGCTCTACTGCGCGTACGTCGAAGGGGTGAGGGATCTCGCCGCGGCGGTCGAGAAGAGGGGAGAGGAGGACGTCGCTTTCGGCAGGCGGCTCGCCGAGGCCCACGAGCGCGGAGAGGCGTACCGCGAGCACTGCCGCTTGCTGCAGAGTGGAAAGACGCGGCGGCTGCCGACGTTCGACGCTCTCAGTTCTGCGGTTGCCGATTACCACGCCCGCTTCACCGAGCTCCGTCCCGATGCTGCCGGTCCCGGACCCGGGACCACCGCGAAGGGGAAGACCGGCCGGGAAGAGTGGACCTGACGTTGTGCTTCACGCGTAATTCCGGAGTGTGAAATACTGAAGGGAGAAGCCAGGAGCCCACGGGTCCGGCATCGGAGGTTCGAACATGAAGCGCCTGGCTGTTCTGGTCCTTGTTCTCGGAATGATCCCGCTCTCGGCGTACTCGCGTGAACGAGTCTATGACGAAACGGGAAAAGCGCGTGAGATGAAGGGGCTCACGCTGCTGTACGTCGATGCGGGTGACAAGGCACTCGAGAAGCTCATCGACGACGAGATCTCCGTGGCAGCGCCCGAGATCAAACTCGTCGAGGAGAGGGAAGACGCCGAATTCATTCTACGGTTCCGCGCATTCCCCATCTTCCAGCACGACACGGGCGCGAGAGCGTACGTGTTGACGCGCACGAAGCAGAACAAGAACCGCCTCCTCTGGAAGACGACGGATCAGAGCCGGTGGGACGCGGGGGCGGAGCGATGCGCCCAGTCGATCGCCGCCCGGTTCGTCCGAGCGTACCGCCACGCTCAGAGTCGTTGACCAGGCGCTCGGATGAGAAACTCTCGGTTTTCGACCTCGCGACTCCGCTTTCTCGCTACGAACGTTCCTGCCGCGCAGACTTCTCGTCGCGCGAAATAGCACCGGCACGCGGCTCTGTTTCCGAGGGCGATGGCCCGGATCGCAGGAATCGTCGCGTTCGTTCCGAGATCCGCCGCCGGTCGGTGGTTCGCGATTCTCTCGTCAATCGCGATTCTCTCCGCTGCTCCTGGAGCGTCTGCCGCCACCGTGACGTTCGTCCATCCGCTCGAAGGAGGGCAGGCGGTCGGATCTCAGCCCATCGAGGTCACCACCGACGCGCAGAACGTCGACCGGGTCGAATTTTCCGTCGATGGCGTTCTCGCCGGAGTGGTCCGACATCCGCCGTACCGCATCGTCTTCGATTTCGGCTCCGAGCTCTCCAGCCGCACCATCTCGGCGACCCTCTTCAGCGACCACTATCGTGAGAAGAGCAGCGCGACGATCCGGACTGCTGCGCTCACCGCCGGCGCGCACCTCGACGTCGATCTGGTCGAAGTTTCACTTCGCATCACTTCCTCCCGGGTGGTCCACGCCGGCGATCTCCGCCTCCGCGAGAACCGGATCGATCAAATGATCCGGAGCGTCCTTCCGAATCGCGGTGTGGCGCACTTCGCATTCGTCGTCGATCGCTCGCTCAGCATGGGGGACGGGAGACTCGATGCCGCGCTCCGCGCCATCGACGCGAACCTCCGCCGCCTTCGCCCCGGCGATTCGGCGTCGCTCATCCTCTTCAACCACGTCGTCTCTCCTCCGCGCCCGATCGGCGAAGGCGCTCGAGCAGCGCAACGGAGTGACGAGGTCGCTCCCTCTGGAGGAACCTCTCTCCGCGACGCGGTCGCCTCGGCAACCGCTTCCGGATCCGTCCCGGCGGAGCGCACGTACACGATCGTGATCACGGACGGCCGAGACAGGAACAGCGAGCTGACCGAAGAAGAAGCGCTCCGGAAGGTCAGCGGAACGAGATCGATCATCAGTGCGATCGTCCTGGGATCCCCGGGACCCTTTCTCGAGAAGGCGACCGCAAAGAGTGGAGGGTTGCTGGTGCGCGCATCGCGCGCCACGATCGGCAACTCGCTCGCCGCGGTCGTCGACGACATCAACGCCCGCTACACAGTGGTGTACCAGAGTCACGGCAATCCTCCCGGGTGGCGGTCGATCGAGGTGAGTCCGCGCGGACGCGGTATCCGTATCAACGCGTCGAGGAAAGGGTACTTCGCCCCATGAAACGCGCGACCGTGGTTCTCGCTCTCGCAACGCTCCTTATCCCGGTTGCGGTTCGCGCACAGAGCGCACGCATCGCAACGGACTTCGAGATCGCACGGATGGAGAAACTCGCCGCGTCACAGCAGGGGTTCCTTCCACAGCTCCAGGCGCATCTGAACCTCGCCTCGGCTCGGGCCACGCGCAACGAGATCGCAGCCGCCCGGAAAGAACTGCGGATCGTTCTCGGCATCGCGGAAAGGGAGCGGCAAGTCGCGCGCCGCCACTCGAACGTCTCTCTCTACGCCACCGCCACCATCTACGCCGGTTTAGCGCAGGCGAAGCTCGGCAACCGCGATGCGGCCTTCGATCTCCTGGAAGAAGGGACGCGCTACGCAGCCGATCGCGGAACGAACTGGAACGTGGTCGCCGGCGCTTTCGGAACGATGGAGGAATGGAAGAAGGCGGCGAGTGCTGCCCGGAACGCCGTCGCGATCGCGAGTGCGGCGGCTCGGGAATCGAATCCGTCCTCTCTCCTGGACCTCGACGTCGACCGCTACACTCTCGCCCTCGCGCTCACGCATCTGCGGAGGGAGGACGAAGCGGAGTCCCTGCTGTCGGAGATCGTGCGATCGCTTCAATCGAGCGCGTTCGATGAAATCCGGACGAAGATCGCGCAGAGTGAATCGTTCGAGATCTACTCGACCACTGCGGACGACGAGGCGGCCTACAATTCACTGCTTCACCGCGCGCAGTTGAAGCTCGCGCAGGTGTACGAGTCCCGAGGAAATGTCGACGGCGCGAAACGGATGTATGAAACGGCTCTCGCCGGCCGGACCGACGACGCGATCGCGCTCGCCGCACTCGCCCGGCTGACCCGTGATGCGACCGAACGGGAACGCCGGCTCAACGCTGCTCTCGATGCGAATCCCTTCTCGCTCGAAGCGATCCGTGAGTATCGGACGATGCTCCAGTCGGGTCAGCAGCCTGCAGAGATGGCGGAGGGGAGATCTTCCTCCGGAGCATCCGTACGGCGGGCCCTCCGGGAGATGGAAGCGGGCGACTACCGTACCGCTCGGGAAACGCTCGAAGCGCTCGCTGCCTCCTATCCCGAGGCCGACGTCGTTCAGTACCTCCTGGCGCTCAACGACGCCGGCCTCGGCGATCTCGATCGTGCTCGGAGCCGTTCCGTTCATCTCGCTGAATTGAGGAAAGAGATCGACGCCACGCTCTCCACACGGCCCGATGTACCGGCGTTTCTCACGAACGGCGTGTCAGGTGCATCTGTGACTCCTACTGCGGCGGAGCTCGATGCGCTGGTTCGTCTTCTGGCGCAGAATCGGTTGGCACCGGCACAGCGCGTGATACTCGACGCGACGTCGTTCTCCACCGCTGCCGTCTTCGACGGAACCTCTCCGGCACCCGATGCCGTGAGGACCACATTCGAGAGCGGGACGATCGGCGAGATGCCGTTCCGCTTCTCGCGACCGGTCACGTTCACCGGTTCGTTTCCCGCGGGAGAGCCACTTCTGTTCACGTTCCGGATTCTCGGCGCCACGCGGATGAACGGAACCGCCGCGCTTCTCCTCGATGCCATCTCGCTGAGGAGGGAACCATGACGCGAATCGCGATCGGGCTCGTCGTCGTGGTACTTACCGCTGTTTCCGGGGCCATGGGGCAGGTGGTCGAGGTCGCGCCATCCGGTGCAATCGTGGTCGCGCACGATGGCGTAATCGAGATGTACGACGGATCGGGGCATCGGCGTCTCTGGCAGGTCGAGGGCGTGCGGCATCCGGGAGCGATCGCGATCGGAGAGAAACGGATCGCGGTTCTCGATCCGCTGAACGACGCGATTCGTGTGGTGGGTCTCGATGGAGGAAACGCCGCGACGCTGGCGAGTCGCGGGTCTCCGGTCGCGGCGGAGTGGTCGGGGGACGCCCTCATGGTTCTCGACCGCGATGCCGGAACTCTCACGCGCATCGAGGCGGACGGCGCGCGCGCGTCGATCGCGACCGGGATCTATCCGGATTCGATGCGGAAGATGGACGGGAAGATCTACGTCTATTCGCGCGGCGACGGATTGTTTCAGGAGATCTCCACGAAGCCGCTTCGAGTCGAGCGCTCGATGCGGATCGAACCGTTCGCGTCGGACCTCGAGGTCGATCAGCACTTCGCGTATTTCGTCTATCCGACGAAGCGCAGAATCAGGTCGCTGGAGTTGAAGACGTTTCTCGAAGGGGACCAGTCGAAGGTCGCGGGTGTGCCGGCGGACCTCGACGCCGGCACTCGGGGAACGCTCATGACTGCTCGGCTCCTTTCGATCGCAGATGCGGCCGGGAAACGCGTTCTGAGAATCGAGGTACCGCAATCGACAGGCGCGGCGTTCGGCCGCGGTTTCCTTCGCGGCCTCCTGGGGCTCGGTCTCTTCAACGGATCTGCGGTGGAGTTTCCTTCGGCAGTGGATCGCGTCGCGTCGAGAGGGAGGCTCGTTCTCGCTTACGACTCGCTCCGCGGGACGCTCTGGTCGGTGGTGGGCCGAACGGTGACTCCGATCGCCACGGGGATTTCTCCTCGAGCATTCGCCTTCACGCGTGAAGGCGTGGTGTGGTGGGACGGAAAGCTGATGGGAGGAAAAATCGAGGAGTGACTCGAGCCGGGTGACGGCTTGGCCACGGTGTTCGCGTTTGGATCCACGCGCCGCGACGTTTCCTCCCGGATCATCAGAAGACGTAGCTCCCGCCGTTGACCGAGACCGTCACGCCGCTGATGAAGCTCGATCCCGCGAGGCTGACCACGGCTTCGGCGATGTCCTCCGGCAACCCGTTTCTCCGGAGCGGGGTGTGCTCGGCTGCGGCCGTCTTCCGCTCGTCGGGGATGTTCTGTGTCGCGTCGGTGATGGTCAGGCCCGGAGCGACGGAGTTGACGCGGATGCCGATCGGTCCGAGCTCGAAGCTGAGCGCGCGGACGAATCCTTCCAGCGCGGCTTTCGCGGCGGTGTGCGCCGAGAAGCCCCATCCCGGATGCCGCGCGAGGCCGCTGGTGACCGCGACGATCGATCCGCTCTCGCGTGCTGCCATGTACGGCACCACGGCTTTGCACGCGTGGAACGCGGCGCCCATCTCGCCGAGAAGCTTCGCCTGAAAGTCTTCCCATCGGTATTCGAGGAAAGGTGTGACGGGGAAGCCGATGGACGCGTTGATGACCAGGACGTCGATCGGTCCGAGCCCGTCGCGGACCGTGGCGACCATCGCCTCGACGGCGGCGGCGTCGCGGGCGTCAGCCTGGACGGCGAGGGCACGCCCACCGGCGGCGACGATGCTCTGCACGACCTCGGCGGCGGCATCTTCGGAGTGATGATAGTTGACCGCGACGTGGACCCCTTCCGCGGCGAGAGCCTTCGCGGTTGCGGCGCCGATTCCTCGGCTGGCACCGGTGACGAGTGCGACTTTTCCTGTGAGATGCATGAATGTCTCCTGAGCCGGGTCATGGTCCAACCCTGCAAAGGATCAGTAGCATCGAGGGGTGCCGCCCGTCTGTGACGGAGGACGCAGAGCGGACGGGCATTGGCGGGAGGGGGGACGGTGGGTCGCGCACGGTGGGTCGCGCACGGTGGGTCGCGCACGGTGGGTCGCGCGTCTCGCGCGAGGCTCCCCGGCATCCTGCCGGGGAGCGATGGTGTCAACGCCACGCGAATCGTTCCCCTCACGATGTGATCCGTTCGAGTCTCTCTTCTCGGGAGGATCGTCGTAGCTCGCACGGAGCAGGGCGGCGCGGGACGCCACCCTGCATAGTGGGTCGCGCATCCTGCGCGAGGCTCCCCGGCATCCTGCCGGGGAGCGATGGAGTCAACGGCGCAGGAATCGTTCCTCTCGCGACGCGGCGAGTTCGTGTCTCTATACTCGGGAGGGTCGTCGTAGCTTGCACGGAGCAGGGCGGCGCGGGACGCCACCCTGCATCGGGCGAGGACGCCCAACCCACATACGCCACCCTGCATCGGGCGAGGACGCCCAACCCACAGAAGTGGGTCGCGCACGGTGGGTCGCGCATCCTGCGCGAGGCTCCCCGGCATCCTGCCGGGGAGCGATGGTGTAAACGGCGCAGGAATCGTTCCTCTCGCGACGCGGCGAGTTCGTGTCTCTCTTCTCGGGAGGATCGTCGTAGGTTGCACGGAACAGGGCGGCGCGGGACGCCACCCTGCATCGGGCGAGGACGCCCAACCCACATACGCCACCCTGCATCGGGCGAGGACGCCCAACCCACAGGCGACAGCTATCGGGTCAGTTCCTTCACCGTGACGTCCTCCGCGAGAGCGACGAGAGTCTCGCCGATCACCTTCGGGCCGCCAAACACGAACCGGTCGTAGGGGAGGGAGACCGGCGTGCCGCCGAAGTCCATGAAGCCGCCGACGTCGTGCCAGCCCCCGGCATCGAAGCGGATGCTGGTGACCTGACCCCCGGAGCGCTCGAACGCGACGATCTCCCCGATGGTCTCTCCACGTGCGTTGAGGAGTCGCGCGCCGATGAACTGATCCCAGAGGTGCTCGCGGGAAACGGGAGTCGAGCCGGTGGGGCGCGTCTCCAAAGCCAGTTGGCGCGCTGCCTGGTCGAAGAGATCCGCGGCGCGCCCCGCGTCGCCGTTCTGAAGCGCCTGACGTCCGCGATGGATGGTCTCCTTCGCGCGGAAGAACGCATCGCGCACCGGACCGACGGAGGCTTCTGTGCCGACGTGGGTGATCCGGTTTGCGGCGTCGATCGAAGCGGTCGCGGAGCGACGGTGGCCTGCTCGAAGCTCGGTCGCAGCACGCGTGAGCGACCGGGCGGCGCCGTCCATCAGGGTGGCGAGATTCGCTTCGACCGTGCGCGCAGAGGCGTGCGGCATCTGTGCGGCGACGGTCGAAGGAAGTGCGAGCGCGGCTGCAATCGCGATTGCGGTGAGAGTCTTACGACATTCCATGCTTCCATCCGATCTTCACGAGCCACAGATTCATCGGATACGTCGCGATGAATCCGACCAGGAGCCCGAGCGCGCCGAATCCCCAGAATGCGAACGTATTCGGCATCGGCTGCGCGCCCACCACGTGCGGGGTGACCGCCGACATCACATATCCCATCCCTGCCATCACCGTGATCATGGAGAAGAATTCGGCGCGCCCGGCCATCCAGAGCATCTTCGGGATGCTGTCGGCCATCTTGCTCATCGAGAGCGCCTGAAAGATGAACCAGCCGAACGCGAAACCGACGATGTACTCGAACCAGAATTCCTGCCAGAAGCTCACCCGGATCACGCGTGCGACCACCATCGCGGTCATGATTCCGAGCCCGTCACCTCCGACACAGTGAATGGCCGACCCCACCACTTTGCGAAACGTCGTGGTCACGTACTGGTGGTGGACCTTCTTCTCTTCCTCTCCGCTCTTCTCACCAATACCGGGCGGGCGGCACGTCCAGATGTAGAGGACGATCCCGATGACGGAGAAGAAGAAAATGATGATCGGCCAGGCCGGTTTCAGCGCGGTGTTCACCTGGGTGTTCTTCTTCAGAACGTCGTAGATGACCCAGATCGCGCCGGCGAATCCGATCGCGTACCAGGGAATCACAAACCACGGTTCGGCGAGGAACGAGAGCCAGTCGTATCCCATCGGGGTGAGGGGGACGGCAACAGGCGTGCCAGAGGGGGCCGTGAGCATCTCCATGACCGTGGTAAGTGCCGGAAATGTTCTGAAAGGCAAGGTAGTAGAAAAGTGGATGCTGCAGAAGTGCACCCTTCAGACCGAAGAATATTCTGCCCAGTGGTCGAGATGGAGCATCTTGTTTGGTCGGTCGAGGGAGGATGGGATTGGACGTCCAGTCCGATGACATGTGGGTTGGACGTCCCGTCCGATGCAGGGTGGCGTCCCGCGCCGCCCTGCCTGGGGCGAGTTGCGACGATCGTTCTGACAGGAGAGAGACGAACGGACTCCGGCGCGAGAGGAAGGATGTGCGTGTCGTTGAGGCCATCGCTCCCCGGCAGGATGCCGGGGAGCCTCGCGCGAGACGCGCGACCCACATGCGCGCGACCCACATGTGGGTTGGACGTCCCGTCCGATGCAGGGTGGCGTCCCGCGCCGCCCTGTCCGGTGCGAAACGCGAAGATCGTCCCGCGAGAGAAAAGACGAACGGACTGCGGCGCGAGAGGAGCGATTCGCGTGGCGTTGATGCCATCGCTCCCCGGCAGGATGCCGGGGAGCCTCGCGCGAGACGCGCGACCCACATGCGCGCGACCCACATGCGCGCGACCCACATGCGCGCGACCCACATGACGCGCGACCCACATGTGGGTTGGACGTCCCGTCCGATGCAGGGTGGCGTCCCGCGCCGCCCTGTCCGGTGCGAAACGCGAAGATCGTCCCGCGAGAGAAAAGACGAACGGACCGCGGCGCGAGAGGCGCGCTTCGCCGTGTCGTTGACGTCATCGCTCCCCGGCAGGATGCCGGGGAGCCTCGCGCGAGACGCGCGACCCACATGCGCGCGACCCACATGACGCGCGACCCACATGCGCGCGACCCACGGGATGCGCGACCCACTGCGTAACATGGCAAACGTTTCTCAGTGGCCGCCGGGGACGGGCATCTCCCCGTGTTGGCGACCGGGGTCACGGACGAAGAGAAACACGATCACGGCGGCGAGAAGCGCAACAGCGGCGCAGGTGTGGAAGCTCACTTCCACGCCGTGGACCAGCGCGGGGGCCGAACCGTGACCTCGCGCCAGGATGGTGGTGAACACGGCCCCGGTGAGGCCGACGCCGAGGACCATTCCGACGTTGCGTGCAGTCGCGAGAACTCCCGATGCGATTCCCTGACGATGACGTGGGGCGGAGCCCATCAGAGCGCTGTTGTTCGGCGAGACGAAGAGGCCGACGCCGAGCCCGCAGACCGCGAGCGCCGCAGCGATGGCGCCGATCGAGCCTCCTCCGGCGAAGCGTGCGAGGAGAAAGATGCCGAGCGAGAGGAGAAGGAGTCCCAGCGTGACGAGGATGCGCGGACCGATCCGGTCGGAGAGGGCGCCGCTGAACGGAGCGACGACGGCCATCACGATCGGCTGCGCGGTGAGGACGATCCCGGCCTGCTGCGTATCGAGGCCGCGTCCCTGGATCAGAAGAAAGGGAAGGACGAAGATGATGCCGTAGATGCAGACGTAGTTCAGGAGCGCGCCGGCGCTGGTGGCGCTGAAGACTTTCGAGCCGAAGAGCGAGAGGTCGAGCATCGGAGCGCTCTTCGATCGTTCGAACGCGATGAAGATCGCGAGGACCAAGACCGCGGCTGCGAGGATCGAGAGCGTGATCGCCGAGGTCCATCCCCAGGCGTGTCCCTGATTGAGCGCGACGAGGAGTCCCACCAGTCCGAACGTGAAGAGCGAAGCGCCGCTCCAGTCGAACCGCTCCACCTTCCCCTCCGGCTCGTCGCTGCGGATGAAGCGGAGGGCCATCCAGATGCCGATCACGCCGACCGGGATGTTGATGTAGAAGACCCATCGCCAGCCGAAGGAGTGGGCGAGCCATCCGCCGAGTGAGGGTCCGACGGTCAATCCGAGATAGGTGAACGTGCCCTGAGCGCCGAGTGCGCGGCCGCGCATCGAGGCGGGGAAGGCCTTGGTGAGAATCGCCGGGGAGTTGGCGAACAGCATCGCGGCGCCGAGGGCCTGGAACCCGCGCAGACCGACGAGAATCTCCACCGAAGGGGAGATACCGCAGGAAGCGGAGCCGAGCACGAAGATGACGAAGCCGGCGAGGTACATCTTCTTGTGTCCGTAGAGATCGCCGGCGCGGCCGACGCCGAGGAGGATCGCGCTGACCACGAGGAGATATACGGTGGTGACCCATTCGATGCCGGCCACGGTGGTGTGGAGGTCGGTGCGGAGCACGGGAAGGACGGTGTTGACGACGCTGCCGTCGAGTGCGGACATGAACGTGCCGACGCCGACGGCGGCGAGGACCCACCAGGGACTGGTCTCGTGCGGATGCTCCATGGCGGCGAATCGTATCGCGAATAGCGCGCCAGGACGGGCCTCAGAAGAGAGGGAGGCGACAGGCAACAGGCGAGAGGGCCGTCCGACCGGTCAGACTCGTCCGACAGGTCTGACCTGTCGGACAGCTTCTCGCCTCTCGCCCCCTCTCTCACTCCCCCTCGATCTCCTCGAGCAGCGCGTCTTTCTCGCTCCAGATCGACTCGATCCAGGAGCGGAGCTGATTGCGGCTCGCGCCCGGCTCGGTGACCGACTCGGTCGTGAGCTCCTGTGGAACCTCCATCGGCCGGACGTCGACCACGATCAGAGGGATGGCGCCGCTCACGAAGTCGACGATGTGCAGCCTCGAACCGGGAGCGGCGAGCGTCACGTCGAGAATCTGATCGACCACCGGTCCGGCCGCGGAGAGTGCGTGCGCGATGCCCCCGACTCGGGGGATCAGCAGATTCCGGTACGGTGACTCCTGCTTCGCATGCTTTTCCGGAGTGAATCGCGTCCCCTCGACGAAGTTCAGCAGAGAGATCGGAATCCGCGCGAAGCGGCGGCACGCGCGGCGTGTGGTCCGGATGTCTTCGGCCCGCTTCTCCGGATGGCGGGCGAGGTATTCGGGCGAATAGCGCCGGACGAACGGGAACTCGAACGACCAGCAGGCCAGCCCGATCAACGGGAACCAGAAGAGCTGGCGCTTCATGAAAAAACGGAGGAACGGGATTCTCTCCCCGAGGGTGCGGTAGAGGATGAGGATATCCGTCCACGAGCAGTGGTTGGAGATGATCAGGTAACGGCCGTCCTTCCTCAGTCCCGACACTCCTCGAATGTCGAAGCGGGTTGGCAGGAGGCGGTCGATCACTCCGTTGTTGGTACGCGACCAGCGATCGGCGAGGCGGGCCATGAGAAGTACGGCCCGGGTCCGAAGCTTTCCGGTGGGGAGAAGGAACTTGAAGAGCCCGACTGCGAGCACGGCCGTTCCCCAGAAAAGAGTGCTCCCGGCCAGCAGCGTGACCACGACGAAGGCTCGGAAGTACGAACGGCGGAGGGGCTTCATGGCGGGGAGGATACCTCGACTCGCCATGCGTCACGATCTCGGGTGACCAACATCACGACTCCAGGCGGGGGGGCCTCCTAGACTGACAGAAAGGGAAATCTGACCAGTTTGGCAGGCTTTCAACTCGGAATGGCTCGGCCGGGAAGCGGCCATTCCAGGACCCGCAGGATCAATCGTCGGGACCGCGGCTTCTCGAGGAAAGAATCTCGTTTTCGAGCGCAGCGATCCCGTCATCCGGAGGAGGGATCGAAGTGTCATCCGTTCGAGGAGCTTTCGGATTCCGTTTGAAGAGCGTGGGAAACCCGCTCGAGCTCGAGGAGCTCGCGCCGCTCGTCCCTGGCCGTGATCAGGTGGTGATCGAAGTCGCGGGATGCGGCCTTTGTCACACCGACATCGGGTTCGCGTTCGACGGCGTCCCGACCCGGCACCCCCTTCCGCTGGTTCCGGGACACGAGATCGCGGGGAGAGTCGTCCTCGCCGGAGAAGGCGCGCGGGAGTGGGTGGGAAAGAGCGTCATCGTCCCGGCCGTCATTCCGTGCGGGGCCTGCCTTCCCTGTCTCGCCGGGCGTCCCACCATCTGCCGCAACCAGTTCATGCCGGGGAACGACGGTGACGGAGGATTCGCGACCCACGTGATGGTGCCGGCGCGCGGTCTCTGTCCGGTTCCGGACACTCTTCCTGCAGGCCTGACCCTCGAGATGCTCTCCGTGGTCGCCGACGCGGTCACCACTCCTTACGAGGCGGTGCTCCGGGCGGGCCTCGGCGAGACCGACGTCGCAATTTTCGTCGGGGTGGGCGGAGTGGGCGGCTTTGGAGTCCAGGTTGCCGCCGCGACCGGAGCCGCAGTGGTCGCGATCGACGTCGACGACGAACGTCTTCAGCTCGCGACGCGGCACGGCGCATCGCTGGCTCTGAACGCGAAGGAGGGCGATCCGAAGGAGATGAAGAGCAGGATCCGGGGGCTCGCGAAGGCGACCGGGAAAGGGCTGATCGGATCGAAGATCTTCGAGACCAGCGGGACGAAAGCCGGTCAGGAGACGGCCTTCTCGCTCCTCGACTTCGGCGGATACCTCGCGGTGGTCGGATACACGGCGGAGAAGATCTCACTCCGGCTCTCGAACCTGATGGCGCTCGACGCCAGCATGCGGGGGAACTGGGGCTGCGCTCCGGAGAACTACCCCGGTGCTCTGGCCCTCGTGCTCGACGGGAAGGTCGCAATCGCGCCGTACGTCGAGTTGCACGCGCTGGAAGACCTCCCCTCCCTTTTCGAAGCCGCGAAGAATCATCAGTTGCGCCGCCGAGCGATCGTCGTCCCCAGACGGACGGAGCAGCCGCTCGCGGTGGCCGGTGCAGCAGCGAAGGAGTCGTTCGAATGAAGAATCACGATCTGGTAGCGGATCTAACTCCCGCGCACATCTCCATCTCGCGACGTCCCGTCCTCGATCGGGAGGGGCTTCCCGTCGACGGTCTCTGCAACATCTGGATCACACTCGACAACCCGTCGGAGATGAACAGCTACACGACGGAGATGGTCAAGGAGATCATCCTCGCGCTGCGGGCGGCGAGCAACGACCGCGCTGCGGTGGCGGTGGTCCTCACTGGTGCCGGTGACAAAGCGTTCTGCGCCGGCGGGAACACGCGGGAGTACGCAGAAGAGTACGCGGGACACCCCGGCGAATACCGCCAGTACATGCGCCTCTTCAACGACATGGTCACCTCGATCCTCCAGTGCGACAAGCCGGTGATCTCACGCGTGAACGGCATGCGGGTCGGGGGAGGGCAGGAGATCGGGATGGCCTGTGACTTCTCGATCGCCAGCGATCTGGCGATCTTCAGTCAGGCCGGCCCGAAGCACGGCTCGGCGCCCGACGGCGGATCGACCGACTTCCTCCCTCTCTTCGTGGGAATCGAGCGCGCCATGTACAGCGCCACCCTCTGCCAGATCTGGAGCGCCCACCGTTTCTACTGGATGGGCGGACTGACCGAGATCGTCCCGGTCCTGCGGGTCGATGGCGAGTGGATGGCGAACCCTCTAGTCTACACCGACCGCCTTCTGGATCAGCACGGGCGCCTGGTCTACGGCGAACCGAAGGAAGGCCGGGCCCGCGACGAAGGGAAAACCCTTCTCGCACGCGGCACCGTGGACCTGACCCTCCTCGACCAGGCCGTCGACTCGATGACCACGAAGCTTCTCTACACCATGCCCGACTGCCTGATCAAAACGATCGAGAGCGTTCGAAAGCACAAGCTCGAGCACTGGGACCGCAACCGCGAGACCAACCGCGCCTGGCTCTCGCTGAACATGATGACCGAAGCGAACGCGGGATTCCGCGCCTTTCACTACGGTACGAAGCAGCAGCGCGAAGTCGATTTCATCCGGCTGCGCCAGCGGCTCGCGGAAGGCGCGGCCTGGGGCGAGGATCTGATCGAAGAGATCGCGCCGTGGGTCCGGAAGACGGAGGAAGTCGTTTCATGACCCTTCGGAGATCACCGGATCGTGGCGTCCTCGAAGGAGGAGCCGCATGACCGCCGCACTTCGCGAGGTCGTCGAACGTGCCCGTATGCTCTACGAGGACGTCGACCTGATGTCGGTCCGCGGGTGGAAGGAACGCCATCGCGGTGCCGGTGCGATCGGACACATGCCGATCTGGGTGCCGCGCGAACTGATTCACGCTGCGGGAATGCTCCCGGTCGGAATCATGGGAGGCGGCGACCGGCTGGAGATCATCCGCGGGGACGCGTACTTTCAAAGCTACATCTGCAGAATCCCTCGAAGCACCATCGAGATGGCGCTCTCGAGGAGACTCGACGTTCTCGACGGAATGCTCTTTCCGTCGATCTGCGACGTGATCCGGAACCTCTCCGGGATGTGGTCGATGCTTTTCCCCGATCGCTACGTCCGCTACATCGACGTCCCGCAGAACTTCGATCCCGAGATCGGCGGCGAGTTCTGGCGTTCCGAGCTTCAGACGCTGCGCGAGGAGCTCGGTGCGATAGCGGGACACCGGATCGAAGACGAAGCGCTTCGTCGGAGCATCGAGGTCTACAACGTGAACCGTCGTGCGATCCGTGAACTCTACGACGCGCGCACGCGCACTCCCTGGCTCTATCCGCTCTCCGAGGTCTATCTCATCCTCCGCGCCGGGAACCTCATTCCTCCCGAGGAGCACACGGAGATGATCCGGTCGTATCTGGAGGAAGCGCCTCGTGCCGGCGACCGTAAAGAACAGGATCTGAGCCGGGTGGTGGTGGTCGGCACGTTCTGCGAGCAGCCGCCGCACGGACTCCTGGTCACTCTCGAGCGCGCCGGCTGCTGGGTGGTGAACGACGATCTCCTCCTCGGGCTCCGGTGGCTCACCTCCGATGTTTCTACGGAAGGCGATCTGATCGAGAGTCTCGTCGCGGCGACGCTCTCGACCTCGATCGCGACCGCGTCGAAGTACGCGCCGGAAGGGAACCGCGCGCGCTGGCTGGTCGACTCGGTGCGTCGTGACCGTGCGGAAGGGGTGATCTTCTGCGCACCGAGCTTCTGCGACCCGGCACTCCTCGAGCAGCCGATCCTGATGTCTGCGCTCGACCGGGAGTCGATTCCACACACGGAGCTCAAGTACTCGGAAGATACGGGGCAGTTCGCGGTGATCCGCGAGCAGGCGGGGACGTTCTCCGATTCCATCCGCCTCTGGAGCGAAGCATGACCGCACGGCCGAACGACATCCGGAAAGAACCGAGCATGCTGCTGCAGAAGCAGATGCTGGCAGATCACTTCGACGCGCTCGCTCGCGCCCCCGAGGAGAATCGAAAGGTCGTCTACACCTTCGTCCCGGGAAACCTGAACGAGTTGATTCGCTCGTTCGATCTCCTGCCGGTCTTCCCGGAGATCAATGTTCTGCAGTCCGGGATGCGGAAACTCTCCGGCGAGTACATCGCCGAAGCGGAGAAGCAGGGTCACAGTGAAGACGTATGCACGTACGTGAAGTGCGACGTCGGAATGATGAAGAAGGGGAACATCGGGCCGACGGGGAAGCGCCTGCCGCCTCCGGATCTCCTCCTTCTTTCGTATACCGGATGCTTCACGTTCATGAAGTGGTTCGAGCTGCTGCGGGAGGAGTACGACTGCCCGGTGGTGATGCTCCACGTTCCGTATCAGGCCGACGGGAGCATCCACCCGCATCAGCGCGCGTACGTCACCGACCAGCTGGTCCGTGAAGTGATTCCCGCGCTGGAGAAAGTGAGCGGACGTCCCTTCGACGAAGATCGACTGCGTGGGATGCTCAGGCTCTCGGCGCGTGCCGAAGACGATCTGGTGTGGATTCTGGAGAGCGCGAAAGCGACGCCTTCGCCCATCGATGCGTACTTCGGAGGCGTCTACTACATCGGCCCGATGTTCACCGCGTTCCGCGGAACGGAGGAGGGCTCTGCCTACTACGACGCGCTGCGCCAGGAAGTCGAAGCACGCATCGCAGCTGGAGTGGGCCCGATCACTCCCGATGGTCCGATGGCGGAGGAGCGATACCGGCTGGTGGTGGAAGGGCCTCCGAACTGGACCAGTTTCCGGGAGTTCTGGAAGATGTTCTACGAGGAAGGGGCGGTCGTCGTCGCGAGCAGCTACACGAAAGTGGGAGGTCTGTACGACCGGGGATTCCGTCACGACCCCGACCATCCTCTGGAGACGCTCGCCGACTACTGCCTCGGCTGCTACACGAATCTCGGACTCCCGTCGCGGGTCGAACTCCTCGAGCGCTACGTCCGCGAGTATTCGGCGGACGGATTCCTGATCAACAGTGTGAAGAGCTGCAACTCGTTCAGCGTGGGGCAGCTGCTGATGCTGCGGCAGATCGAGGAGCGGACCGGCGTCCCGGGCGCGTTCATCGAGAGCGATCTGGTCGACCCCCGTTACTTCTCCGCGGCGAATATCAGGAACCGGATCGAGAGCTATCTGCAGATGCTCGACCAGAAGCGGGAGGCCGCGGTATGAGCACCGTCGAAGTGGTGGTCGGGATCGACCTCGGCTCGACGACCACCAAGGCCGTGGTCCTCGATTCCGGTGGCCGCGTCCTCGGCCGGGGCATCACCAACAGCCGGAGCAACTACGACGTGGCCTGCAAGGTGGTGCGTGACGAAGCGTTCGTACGCGCCCGTTTCGCGATGACCAGCGCAAGAATCGCAGACGCCGGAGTCTCGGAAAGCGAGACGTTTCTCTCGCTGCTCGAATCGAATTTCCGCCTTCTGCAGCATCTCGAGCATCTGGAGACGCTGCGTGAGGCGATGCATGCCGGAGCCGACGTCCCGAAGCACGGGCACTGGCGGGGAGAGCTGATCTCGAAAATCGACGCTCTCTCCGCAACGATGTTCGCCCGCGCAGGCGACCATTTCGCTCCGGGCGTGACGCGGCGCAGCGATTTCTTCCGCGACCTCGCCGCCGCCGACTTCATGCATCTGGCGGAGGAGAGCTCCGATCCCAAAGGGATCAGCTTCGAAGTCCTCTGCGGGATCTTCGACGCCGCGATCCTCAAGGTGGAGAACTCGGTCACCGATGGAGCTTTCGACCGGCTGATCGGCACCGCCGCGGCGAATGCGATCGAGCAGAGCCCATCCGAGCTGCGAGGAATGGCGGACCGGTTGCGGATCGCGGTGGACGAAGTCCGGGCCATCGAACTGAAGGAGATCGCGACGGTCGGAACCGGATACGGACGGCAGCGACTCCCGTTCCCGAAGGAACAGATCCGGAGCGAGATCCTCTGCCACGGTCTCGGCGCTCACGCGATGTTCCCCTCCACCCGCACGGTGCTCGACATCGGCGGACAGGACACCAAGGCGATCCAGCTCGATGCCGACGGCATCGTCACCAGCTTTCAGATGAACGACCGCTGTGCTGCGGGCTGCGGCCGATACCTCGGGTACATCGCGGACGAGATGAACCTGGGGCTGCACGAGCTCGGGCCTCTCGCTCAGGAGAGCACCGCACGGGTGAAGATCAACAGTACCTGCACGGTTTTCGCGGGGGCGGAGCTCCGCGACCGCCTTTCTCTCGGACAGAAGCGAGAGGACATCCTCGCCGGGCTGCACCGGGCGATCATGTTGCGCGCGATGTCTCTGCTGGCGCGATCGGGCGGAGTCTCGGACGAGTTCACCTTCACCGGCGGAGTGGCTCGCAATCCCGCTGCCGTCGCGGCTCTCGACGAACTGGTTCGTGAGAACTACGGTCCGCGGACCACGAACATCTCGTCGGACTCGATTTTCACCGGTGCGCTCGGCGCGGCGCTCTTCGCGCGGCGGGACGGAGAGAGAGCGGCATGAGCACGCAACTGCAACGCCTGGAACCGCGGATCGCGGAGCCGCTGGTCACCGCAGGGATCGACGTCGGCTCGAGCTCGGTCAAGACGGCGGTGATCACCGAAGCGAATGGCGACGGCCCTCGGATTCTCGCTCTTCGAACGGATCGCATCCGGCGCCGGGATCTTCGTGCAGTGATTGCCGATGCCTACCGCGTGGCACTCGAGGAGGCCGGCGTGGAGAGAGGCGACATCGCGTACGTCGCCACGACCGGCGAAGGGGAGATGGTCGATTTCCGGAGGGGTCACTTCTACGGAATGACGACTCACGCACGCGGAGCGGGCTTCCTGATGGAGGGCGCGACCGCGGTCCTCGACGTCGGCGCACTGCACGCACGTGCGATGAAGATCGACGGGAAGAGCAAAGTCCTCGGGTACCGGATGACGTCGCAGTGTGCATCGGGAACCGGACAGTTCCTGGAGAATGTCGCGCGCTATCTCGGCATCACGCTGGAGGACATCGGCCCGCTTTCGCGGAGCGCAAGAAGTCCGGAGATGGTCAGCAGCATCTGCGCGGTGCTGGCCGAAACCGATGTCATCAACATGGTCAGCCGAGGGATCTCGACGGCGGACATCCTGAAAGGAATTCACCTCTCGATGGCGGGGCGCTTCGTGAAGCTGCTTCGCTCCATCGGCGCGACGGGAACCGTGGCGGTCACCGGAGGACTCGCCGCGGATGAAGGCCTGGTTGCGGCGCTCTCGGAGAAGCTGGCCGAAGAGACGATCGGACTCGAAGTGAGAGCGCACCCGCACTCCATTCACGCCGGAGCGATCGGGGCGGCACTCTGGGGTGCGTACCGTCATCGCGTTCTTGCCCGGCGCGCGGAGCAGCGATCATGACTCGGGAGCTGGAAGGACGCGTCGCGGTCGTCACCGGATCCTCGGGGAGCATCGGATCGGTGATCTGTGAGGCGCTCCGCGATCGCGGCGCGACGGTGGTCGGACTGGACGTCAGCCACGCGGGGTCAGGTGTTGAATTCGAGCGCTGCGATCTCTCTGACGACGGCGCAGTCGGTGAGGCGATCACCCGGATCGACCGGACGCACGGCCGGATCGACATCGCAGTCCACTGCGCCGGCATCTCGCGCGATGCGGTGATCTGGAAGCTCGCGGTCGAAGAGTGGGATGCGGTCCAGACGGTCAATCTCCGCGGCGCCTTTCTACTCATCCGGCATGCCATCCCGGTCATGCGGCGGATCGGCGGCGGACGGATCGTCCTGATCGGATCGATCAACGGCTCGCGCGGAAAGCGCGGCACATCCGCCTACGCTGCGAGCAAGGCGGGATTGATAGGACTCGCGAAGAGCGTCAGCCGCGAAGCGGGACGGTTCGGGATTCTCGTCAATGTCGTGGAGCCGGGATGGGTGCGGACGTCGATGACCGAAGGGCTGCCGGCGGAAGTGCGAAAGACGGCACTGAACGAAACACTGACCGGGGAGTTCGTCGAACCGGACGACGTGGCAGCGGCGGTGGTCTATCTCTCCGGGCTGGGAGGCCGCCGGGTCACCGGGCAGATTCTCCGCGTCGACGCGGGACAGTATCTCGGAAGTTAGTGGTCACGGGGACCGGCGGAGCCGGACGGAGGTCGATGATGGTCGTGGAAGAGACGGTGGAACAGGCCGAACGATCGGCGGTCGAAGTCCGCACGATGCGGGAGACGGATCTCGACGCGATCGTGCGGATCGACGCAATCGCATCAGGACGGCGGCGCCCGCGCTATTTCGAGTTGATGATCGAACGCAGCGTCCGCCAGGCCGCGCTACAAGTCTCTCTGGTCGCCGAAACGGAAGGGATCGTGGTCGGATTTCTTCTCGCTTCACTCTTCTATGGTGAATACGGACTGACCGAGCCGACCTCGTCGATCGAGTCGATCGGCGTGGACCCGGCGTACCGCGGGCACGGTGTGGGGCACCGCCTGATGCATCAACTGAGGATCAATCTCGGAGCGCTCGGCGTGTCGACGCTCCGCACGGAAGTCGGCTGGGACGAGCTCGAACTCCTCGGATTCTTCCGCAGCGAAGGCTTCAGACCGGCGGCGCGGCTCTGTCTCGATTGTTCGATCGATCCCACCGCACCAAGCGATTGAAATGAGATTCGACGGATCAGGAGTGACACGGAGGAGACCATGACAGAACAGACTTCGGACGGTCGATGCCGCCGCTGCGGCAGAGTCTCGACCTCACAGGACAAATTCTGCGCCGAGTGCGGCGCGTTTCTGCGCGACGCGTGGACCGATCACCGGCTCCTGTTCGCGCTGGTGGAAGAGCGGCAGGGTGAGAGCAAGGGAGCACGACGCGACCTGGAGCGTATCCTCCAGGCCGAGCCGGATCACGTGCTCGCAAACCATCTGCTGGGGACTCTCCTTTTCCATCAGGGACTCCTCGATTCCG
Source organism: uncultured Acidobacteriota bacterium (assembly GCA_963741955.1). Lineage (GTDB taxonomy): Bacteria > Acidobacteriota > Thermoanaerobaculia > Gp7-AA8 > Gp7-AA8 > CAVUKB01. Next base: position 284,202 of record CAVUKB010000005.1, on the reverse strand, counting down.
CGGTCGATCGCTATCGAAAAGCGATCGAGGGGGCTCCCGATTTCGTCGTCGCTCACTACGACCTCGGCGTCGCGTTCTACCACCGCGGCAACATGATCGAGGCAGCGAACGCGTTCCGGCGATGTCTCGAGATCGATCCGAACTACAACGCAGCGCACTACCGGCTGGCGATCTCCCTCTTCCATGCGGGGCAGCTCGAGGAGGCGCTCGAGCACTTCGAGACTTCCACCGCCCTCACGCCCGAGTACCTGATGGCGCATTACCACATCGGCGTGATCCACGAGCGGCGAGGCAATCTCATCGCTGCGGCGAGGGCTTTCCAGCGGAGTCTCGACGAAGGAGTGGGAGAGGTGAGCAGTCTCTACCACCTTTCTCTGATCCGTCGCTCTCAGGGAGACCTCGATGCGGCCGAGGATCTCCTGCGACGGGCGAACGAATTCGGGTCGAGCCTGGTGACGAAGTAGATGCATTTTTGAAAGACGCCCGGGGAGGCGACATGGATACACTCGACGAGACCAACCTCATTTACGACTGGGCACGCGCGGGACGGCGGCAGGCGAAGTGGCCGAAACACGTGATGCTGGACGACGAGACTCTGCGCGACGGCCTTCAGAGTCCCTCGGTGGTCGATCCGGCGCTCGAGACCAAGGTTCAGATCCTCCACCTGATGGAAGGTTTCGGCATCGAGACTGCCGACATCGGTCTGCCCGGCGCGGGAGCCCGCCAGTATCAGGCGGTACTTCGACTCTGCCGGGAGATCTCCGAACAGCGGATGCGGATCCGGCCGAACTGCGCGGCACGCACGATGATGGTCGACATCCAGCCGATCGCGGAGATCTCCCAGATTACGGGAGTTCCGATGGACGCGGCCATCTTCATCGGGAGCAGCCCGATCCGGCAGTACGCGGAAGAGTGGGAGCTCGAGTTCATTCTCCGGCAGACGAGGGATGCGGTCCGCTTCGCAGTGCGCGAAGGACTGGGCGTGATGTATGTGACCGAAGATACCGTTCGCTCTTCGCCGGAAGATCTGGAGCCGCTCCTGCGCGCAGCGATCGACGAGGGCGCCTCGCGCGTCTGTCTCTGCGATACGTGCGGCGCAGCCGTTCCGGATGCGGTGTACAACCTCGTCTCCTGGGCGAAGGAACTGATCACTGGAATGGGCGTGGACGTCGGCATCGACTGGCACGGGCATCGCGATCGGGGACTGGATCTGGCGAACAGTCTCGCTGCGATCGAGGCCGGTGCGACGCGGGTGCATGGAACGGCGCTCGGTATCGGAGAGAGAGTCGGCAACACGCCGATGGAACAGCTTCTGGTGAATCTCCAGCTTCTCGGTCTCAGAGACGACGATCTCACGCGTCTCCCCGAGTACATCGACCTCGTCGCGAAAGCGACCGGAATGTCGATCGGAGTGAACCAACCGGTGGTGGGACGCGACTGTTTCCGGACCGCGACAGGCGTCCATGCGGCGGCGATCGTGAAAGCCAAGAAGAGGGGGCACGACTGGCTCGCGGATCGAGTCTATTCCGGAGTGCCTGCGGGAATGATCGGACGGACGCAGACGATCGAGATCGGCCCGATGTCGGGAGCGTCGAACGTATCGTGGTACCTGCGTGAGCGGGAGATGCCGAGCGAACCGGCGATCGTGCAGACCGTGCTGAACGCTGCAAAGCAGAGCGACCGTATCCTCGACGAGAGCGAGATCTCGGCGCTGGTCAAGATCGCTGAAGCCGCCGCCGCGGTTGCGGCGAAGGCCTGAACCGACCCAGTCTGCGCTGGCTTCCCGGGTCCGGCAACACTTCGTCGAGGCCCGGGCATGAGCTCGTGGCCGAAGAAGAAGATTGCCGGGGGCCCAAACCCTACGCGCCTTCGGCTCGATCGTGATCTCCCGACCCACACCCGATTCCGGAGCCTGATCAGGGAAGGCCGCACCTCGTTGGAATAGAATACCCCCCCATGGTATGTTTTGTCCCACAGGAGGTGACGTGTGGCGACGAACAGAACGAAAAGCGACCCTGGAGAGTGTGAGCACCCGAAGGGGAGCCTGGACGAGTCGGGGCGGCGGAAACTGCTCGACCGCTTCCGCAGAATCGAGGGTCAGGTGCGCGGCGTGCAGAGGATGATCGAGGAAGATCGGTACTGTCCCGACGTCCTGATGCAGATCTCGGCGGTTCAGGAGTCTCTTCGCGGCGCGGCGCAGGTGCTTCTTCAGAGCCATCTCCGGCACTGCGTGACCGACGCGATCCGCTCTAGGGACACTGCACGTGCGGAAGTGGTCTATGGCGAGCTGACGGACCTGTTCAAGAAATACGCGCGATGAATCCGGGAGAATCGAGATGAATGAGACGAGCTTGGAGACGAAGGTCCTCGATCCGGTGTGCGGGATGTGGATCGATCCCTCGAAAGCGGCGGCGAAGTCGGTCTACGAAGGGAAGACGATCCATTTCTGCAATCCGGGATGCAAGACAAGGTTCGACGCGGATCCGGAGAAGTACGTGAAGCCGGCGGAGAGCACGTCCTCGATGAAGGAAAGCGGCCACGGGCAGGCACACGAAGAGCCGAGCGCGAAGGAAGCGAAGGTCCTCGATCCGGTGTGCGGAATGTGGATCGATCCGTCGAAAGCGGCAGCGAAGTCGGTGTACGAAGGGAAGACGATCCACTTCTGCAATCCGGGGTGCAAGACGAAGTTCGACGCGGATCCGGAGAAGTACGTGAAGCCGGCGGAGAGCACGTCCTCGGTGACGGGAAGCGGCCACGGGCACGCACACGAAGAGCCGAGCGCAAAGGAAGTGAAGGTCCTCGACCCGGTGTGCGGGATGGGGATCGATCCCTCGAAAGCGGCAGCGAAGTCGGTGTACGAAGGAAAGACGATCTACTTCTGCAGTGCGGGGTGCAAGACGAAGTTCGACGCGGATCCGGAGAAATACATGAAGCCGGCGGCTACGCATGCTGCCGCGCACGAGCATCCTCTCGGAGAAGCCTCGTCTCCGGCGGCCGAGTACGTCTGCCCGATGGATCCCGAGGTGGTTGCGCAACAGCCGTCCGCCTGTCCGAAGTGCGGAATGGCGCTCGAGCCGAAGACGCCCACGCTGGCGACGAAGACCGAGTGGACGTGCCCGATGCATCCGGAGATCGTCCGGGACGAGCCGGGGAGCTGTCCGATCTGCGGCATGGCCCTCGAGCCCCGCACCGTCACTGCGGAAGAGGCAGAGAGTCCGGAGCTCGTCGACATGCGCCGGAGGTTCTTCGTCAGTGCAGCCCTGACCCTCCCGCTGCTCTTCATCGCGATGAGCGAGATGATCCCCGGAACCTTCTTCGCCAATCTCCACGGATGGCATTTCCGTCCATGGCTGGAGCTCATCCTCGCCACTCCGGTCGTCCTCTGGGGCGGCGCACCCTTCTTCGTCCGGGCGTGGCAGTCGATCGTCTTTCGTAGTCTCAACATGTTCACCCTGATCGGACTCGGAGTCGCGGTCGGCTACGGCTACAGCCTGTTCGCCACGTTCTTCCCCAACCTCTTTCCACCCTCGTTCCACGATGCGAACGGCGCGGTCGCGGTCTACTTCGAAGCTTCCGCGGTGATCATCACCCTCGTTCTTCTCGGACAGGTGATGGAACTGCGCGCGCGCGGGCGCACGGGCGCCGCGATCCGAGCGCTTCTGGGTCTGGCGCCGAAAACCGCGCGGCGCGTCGAGGCCGACGGCTCGGAGCACGATGTTCCGCTCGAACAGGTGCAGCCGGGCGACCGGCTACGCGTTCGCCCCGGCGAGAAGATTCCGGTGGATGGCGTGGTGGTCGAAGGTACGAGCTCCGTCGACGAGTCGATGGTCTCCGGAGAACCGATTCCGGTGGAGAAGACCGCCGGCGCGAAGGTGATCGGTGCAACTCTCAACGGGACGGGATCGCTGGTGATGGAGGCGGAGAAGGTCGGATCCGAGACTCTCCTCGCGAGAATCGTCCAGATGGTCGCCGAGGCGCAGCGCAGCCGTGCGCCGATCCAGCGGCTGGCAGACATCGTTGCGGCATGGTTCGTCCCGGCGGTGGTGTCGATCGCGGTGATCACGTTCATCGTCTGGGCGCTCTTCGGTCCTCAGCCGGCGATGGTCTACGCGCTGGTGAACGCAGTCGCGGTGCTGATCATCGCCTGCCCCTGCGCACTCGGTCTCGCCACGCCGATGTCGGTGATGGTGTCGGCGGGAAAGGGAGCGACGGCAGGTGTGCTTTTCCGCAACGCCGAAGCGATCGAGACTCTTCGCAAAGTCGATACGCTCGTAGTGGACAAGACCGGTACGCTCACCCTTGGACGTCCCGAAGTCGTCGCCGTCGAAACGACGAACGGCTTTTCCGAGAGCGAGGTTCTGCGTGACGCCGCGAGCCTCGAACGGGCGAGCGAGCATCCTCTCGCCGCGGCCATCGTCGCGGGCGCCGAGTCGAGAGGCGTCGAGCTGACGGGAGTGACGGAGTTCGGCTCGACTACCGGGAAGGGAGTGGCGGGAGTGGTCGGGGGCCGCAGGGTCGCGCTCGGGAACCGCGCGATGATGGAGCTCTCCGGAATCGACATCAGCTCTCTCGATTCGAGAGCGGAATCGATGCGGACCGAGGGAGAGACGGTGATGTACGTCTCGATCGACGGTACCCTCGCGGGGCTGATCGGCGTGGCGGATCCGGTCAAAGAGACCACGCCGGAAGCCATTCGAGCGCTGCATCAGCTCGGCATGCGCATCGTGATGCTCACCGGCGACAGCGCGACGACGGCGAACGCCGTGGCGCGAAGGCTCGGAATCGACGAAGTGGTCGCCGAGGTGCTGCCGGACCAGAAAGCGGACGCGGTGAAGCGGCTGCAGGCGGAAGGGAAGTTCGTCGCGATGGCGGGTGACGGGGTGAACGATGCTCCGGCCCTCGCCCAGGCGCAGGTCGGAATCGCGATGGGAACCGGCACCGATGTCGCGATGCAGAGCGCCGGTGTCACGCTGGTGAAGGGCGACCTCGGCGGGATCGTTCGGGCGCGCCGCCTCAGTGAGCTGACCATGCGGAACATCAAGCAGAATCTCTTCTTCGCGTTCATATACAACTCCATCGGAGTGCCGGTGGCGGCAGGCGTGCTCTACCCGATGTTCGGGTTGCTGCTCAGTCCGATGTTCGCCGCGGCGGCGATGAGCTTCAGCTCCGTCTCGGTGATCACGAACGCTCTGAGACTCCGGCACGCAAAACTATGAGGAGAGTCGTATGCACTGGGGATACGGATACGGAATGGGATTCGGAATGATCTTCTGGTGGGTGTTTCTGCTGATCCTGCTGGGAGTGATCATCTGGGGAATGTCGCGGGCGATGCGTGGCGGCGCCTCCGCTCCTGGAGCCGGGAGTACGGCAAGCGCGGAGCAGATCCTGAAAGAGCGATACGCGCGTGGAGAGATCACGCGCGAGGATTACGAGCGGATGTTGTCCGACGTTCGCCGCTGACCCGGCAGAGAATTGTAAATATGGCAGGGCGGCGCAAGTGGGTCGCGCGTAAGTGAGTCGCGCGTAAGTGGGTCGCGCGTAAGTGGGTCGCGCGTAAGTGGGTCGCGCGTAAGTGGGTCGCGCGTCCCGCGCGAGGCTCCCGGCATCCTGCCGGGGAGCGATGGCATCAACGCCACGCGAATCGTACCTCTCGCGCCGCGGTCGGTTCCTGCCTCTCTTCTCGGCGAGGATCGTCGTAGCCCGCCCTGGAGCAGGGCGGCGCGGGACGCCGCCCTGCAAAGTGGGTCGCGCGTCTCGCGCGAGGCTCCCCGGCATCCTGCCGGGGAGCGATGGCATCAACGACACGCGGCTCGTACCTCTCGCGCCGCGGTGCGTTCGTGTCTCTCTACTCGGGAGGATCGTCGTAGCCCGCCCTGGAGCAGGGCGGCGCGGGACGCCACCCTGCATCGGACGGGACGTCCAACCCACTGAGCATCGGACGGGACGTCCAACCCACAAGTGGGTCGCGCGTCCCGCGCGAGGCTCCCCGGCATCCTGCCGGGGAGCGATGGCATCAACGCCACGCGAATCGTACCTCTCGCGATGCGGTCGGTTCCTGCCTCTCTTCTCGGCGAAGATCGTCGTGACTTGCCCTGAGCAGGGCGGCGCGGGACGCCGCCCTGCAAAGTGGGTCGCGCGTCCCGCGCGAGGCTCCCCGGCATCCTGCCGGGGAGCGATGGCATCAACGCCACGCGAATCGTACCTCTCGCGATGCGGTCGGTTCGCGTCTCTCTTCTCGGCGAAGATCGTCGTGACTTGCCCTGAGCAGGGCGGCGCGGGACGCCGCCCTGCATCGGACGGGACGTCCAACCCACTGAGCATCGGACGGGACGTCCAACCCACAAGTGGGTCGCGCGTCCCGCGCGAGGCTCCCCGGCATCCTGCCGGGGAGCGATGGCATCAACGCCACGCGAATCGTACCTCTCGCGCCGCGGTCGGTTCCTGCCTCTCTTCTCGGCGAGGATCGTCGTGACTTGCCCTGGAGCAGGGCGGCGCGGGACGCCGCCCTGCATCGGACGGGACGTCCAACCCACTGAGCATCGGACGGGACGTCCAACCCACAAGTGGGTCGCGCGTCCCGCGCGAGGCTCCCCGGCATCCTGCCGGGGAGCGATGGCATCAACGACACGCGGCTCGTACCTCTCGCGCCGCGGTGCGTTCGTGTCTCTCTACTCGGGAGGATCGTCGTAGCTTGCCCTGAGCAGGGCGGCGCGGGACGCCGCCCTCCAAAGTGGGTCGCGCGTCTCGCGCGAGGCTCCCCGGCATCCTGCCGGGGAGCGATGGCATCAACGATACGCGGCTCGTACCTCTCGCGCCGCGGTCGGTTCCTGGCTCTCTTCTCGGCGAGGATCGTCGTAGCCCGGCCTGGAGCAGGGCGGCGCGGGACGCCGCCCTGCATCGGACGGGACGTCCAACCCACTGAGCATCGGACGGGACGTCCAACCCACTGAGCATCGGACGGGACGTCCAACCCACTCGTTGCCAGGCACAGAATCGGCGATTCCGATTTCTGAATCACCGGCTACTCGAGGTCCATTCGGGACCCAAAACCGGAATTCGGAATTCCGAAACCGCCGGTTGTTCCTGGTGGCATCCTCCCGGAGCTGCACGCCCCGCGGCAGAGACGAACGACCATCCTCCGAGAATCTGTATCGATGTTTCGGATTCTCGAATCGAATGCGAACGCGGCCGGTCACAAGTCTTTGCATTCGCTCGAGTTACGGAATCGCGTTCAACGGCACCACCGTTGCAGCACGCCGGTTCTCGTTCACCGAATCGTGACATTGCCTCCCAAGCCATTCATGAAGACGTTCTTACGCCCGAGCGGGGTGAAACGTCGCGAAGTCACTGAAAAGGCAAGAGTTGAAATCAGCATTACGAGCTTGTCTATGGACTTCGACTTCGAAACGCAGTACCGTTTCCGTCAATAATCCGTGTCGTTCCTGTGAACGATCAGTGATCGAATGCGGAGAACAGGTCCAGGTCCAGAATCACCCCTGAATGAGGTTTTCACGACGAAAGAGAAGGAGGTCCCGATGAAGTTGAATCGTTTCCTGGTCCTCACAATCGGTTTCCTGTTCGTGGCCATGGGTGCCCTCGGGCAAACCACGACGGGGTCGCTGAGCGGAACGGTGACTGCCGCAGGGACGGCGGTCCCGGGCGTGACGGTTACGGTCACATCGCCCGTTCTGACCGGATCCCGGACGACCACGACGAACGCTGCAGGGAGTTACGAGTTCGCGGGTCTCTTCGCGGGAGATTACGCGGTCACGTACGAGCTTCAGGGTTTCGAGACCATGACGAAGCACGTCACGATCGGGGCCGACCAGAGCGCGACGCTCGATGCCGATCTGCAAGCTGCAACCGGGGCGAAGTACGGCGAAGAGGTGACCGTCACCGGATCGCTGATTCCGCGTCCGACGATCGAGTCGATGAGCCCGGTGACCACACTCGACGTGGAGCAGCTGAAATATCAGGGCTCGACGCGGGTGGAGGAATTCCTCACCAACCTGCCGCAGATCTTCACCGCACAGAACTCCACGTATTCGAATGGTGCGTCGGGAACCGCAACAATCGATCTCCGACACCTCGGAGCGACGCGCACCCTCGTCCTGGTCAACGGCCATCGTATGCCGGCCGGTGACCGGTTCGCCCTCTCGCCCGATCTGAACATGATCCCGGGCGAACTGGTGAAACGCGTCGACGTTCTCACCGGCGGCGCATCTGCCGTGTACGGTGCCGACGCCGTCGCGGGCGTGGTGAACTTCGTCCTCGATACCGAGTTCGAAGGCCTGAAGGCCGGAATTCTCGGAGGCGGGTTCCAGCACAACAACGACAGCGCGGTCGCGCGCCAGATCAATGAAGCGCGCGGATTCAACGTACCGACCGGAAGCGTGTGGGACGGCGGGCAGCTCGAGGCCTACGCCGCATACGGCGGAAAGTTCGGTTCGGAGAAGGGCCACGGAATGTTTTACGTCGACTACCGCGAGAACCAGGCGCTTCTCAAGGACCGTCGAGATTACACCAACTGTTCGGTGACCGGTCTTAGCGCGAGCGGCCCCGCCTGCAGCGGCTCGTCGACCACTCCGCTCGGCCGCTTCCTCGTTCCCGACACGGGTAAGTCCTACACTCTCGACACCGCCGGACCCGGAGATACGTTCAAGCCCGGGTATGCTCTCTTCAATTTTGCGACGTACAACTACATGCAGCGTCCGGACCGCAGATGGACGGCGGGAGGATTCCTCAACTACAACTTCAACTCGCATGCACAGGGCTATGGCTCGGTCATGCTGATGGACGACAACACCGACGCACAGATCGCACCTTCGGGGAACTTCTTCTCGACCAGTGCCATCAACTGTGACAACCCGATGATGAGCGCGCAGGAGCGCCAGATCATCTGCACCGACAACGGCTACGGTCCGACTGACGACGCTCCCCTCTACATCGGTCGCCGCAATGTCGAAGGCGGCGCGCGGACGGACCTCCTGACCCACCAGTCGTACCGCATCGTCGGCGGGATGAAGGGAGACATCAACAAGGCGTGGAGCTATGACGTTTCCGGTGTGCACGCCGACACGAAAGTCCCGGAGACCTACATCAACGATCTCGATTCGCGCCGTCTGCAGCAGGCGCTGTTCGTCACCGGTGATCCGAACGACCCGTCCACCTGGCAGTGCCGGGATGCCACGGCCCGCAGCGAAGGCTGCGTTCCTTGGAATCTCTTCAAGGTTGGCGGCGTCACCCAGGCTGCCCTCGACTACATCAGGATTCCGCTCCTCTCGAACACCGACCTGGTCACACAGACGCTGGACGCGACGGCCCGGGCCGATCTCGGTCAGTACGGGATCACGTTCCCGACGGCGGCCGAAGGCGTGAAACTCGCGCTCGGATACTCCTTCAACCGCTTCTCGATCAACTTCCAACCGGATCAGGCATATCAGCTCGGAATCGGAGCCGGGCAGGGTGGCCCGACGCCTCCGGTGGTCGGTAGCTACCACGCGAACGAGATGTTCGCCGAATTGCTCCTCCCGATCATGCAGGGCGTGCCAGGTGCGAAGGACCTTAGCGTCAGCCTCGGCTATCGTACTTCCGACTACAGCACCACCGGCCGGTTCCCGACCTACAAGGCGCAGGTGTCGTATGCGCCGACGGCCGACTTCAAGATCCGAGGCGGTTACAACCGCGCGACTCGTTCTCCGAACATCGTCGAGCTGTTCCGCCCGCAGGGCATCACGCTCGGCGGCAGCCAGGACATCTGCGCGGGCGAGAACCCGAGCGCGACGCTCGAACAGTGCCAGCGCACCGGAGTCACCCCCGCTCAGTACGGTCACATCCTGGACAACCCCGCCGAGCAGTACAACACGCTCTCCGGCGGCAATCCGGACCTCAATCCAGAGATCGCCGATACGTACACTCTCGGCCTCGTGCTGACTCCGCGCGGACTGCCGAACTTCAACGCGACATTCGACTACTACAACATCAAGCTCAAGGACACCATCGGGACCCTCGGCGCCGACCAGGTGATCTCCGCCTGCGCCGACACGGGCGACCCGGACCTCTGTTCCCTGATCCACCGCGACGCACTCGGAACCCTCTGGCTGACGCCCCAGGGCTACACGGTGGCCACGAACGTCAACATCGGTCAGAACAAGGGAGAAGGCGTCGACGTCACGAGCAGCTGGCTCAAGCCGATGGGCTCGAACTCCTTCAACGTCAGCCTGATCGGGACGTACATGTTGAAGGACTACATCAACACAGGGCTGTACGCGTATGACTGCCAGGGATACTTCGGCGATCAGTGTGGAGAGCCGGATACCGACTGGAGTCACCTGATGTACTTCACCTACCAGTTCGGTCCCGCCGCGGTGACGCTGGGGTGGCGCTACATCGGACAGACGAAGATCGATGCGTCGAATCCTGCACCGGCGCTTTATGCTCCTGGAGATCTTGCTGCGTACAAGGCCGTCGGCAGCTATCAATTGCCGGCGACGAACTACTTCGACCTCAGCGCGAACTACAACCTGATGCAGAATGTCTCGCTGTCGGTCGGCGTGAACAACATCGCGGACAAGACTCCGCCTCTCGGCGCGGGTCTCAGCTTCGTCGACTACGCTCCCGGATTCGCCGGCCTGTACGATCCGTACGGACGGTACATCCACGGAGCTCTGACCTTCCACCTGCAGTAGCCACTGCTCGAGGTAAACGACTGAGGCGGTCCTTCGGGACCGCCTCTCGTTTTCAGAAGCCGGCATGAGAGGAACAGTCCCGCCGTCCGGACTCCCGGCGCTGAAATGGAAGTTGCGAAGCTGCTCACTTCATTTCGTTCGTCCACCACTCCGCCGTTCCGCGAGCTTTCGCGCTTCCTCGAAATTGTCGACCTTCTCAACGTCGGTGATGCGAGCGATGGTGGAGTGCCCTGCGGCGGTGTAGGTGAGCAGCGAGCCGCCGTCGGAACAGACCCGGTTCAGATCGCCCGAGATCGTGAAGCCGAGGGCCGCGTCGAGGTTCGGATCGACGACGTTCAGAGTCAGGAGATAGGACTGGTTGGTGCCGACCCGCGCATAGACGAATCGGTCACCGAGCGGGGACAGGCTCTGGATCCACGTGGAATCGAAGCAGGTCGGCGCCGCATTCGTCGCCCGTGGCGAAGAAACACAAGCGATCAGAATCGTGCCCAGAAGCGAGAAAATCAAAGCGATTGGAGTGAGTCGGTGCGTCGTCATCCATGCCTCCGTCCGGTAAACTGGCCATTCGGCCCTGTCGGCGGCCGGATGCGTGCGGCCGGCCGTCGGGAATTCTGTCGTCTCATCCGTCATTTCCGAAATCGTGACACCCCGCCTCGGCGGCGCAGACGCGTTTCCGCCGACGGCACGCGGGCTGCGTGCCTGAGAGTTCGTACCCTCGGCACGTCTCCCAGGATGACATATGAAAGAGAGACTGAAAGATCGAGAGAGGTGACTGCAATGCCTGCCCTGCGCAAATTTGCATGGCTTCCACTCCTGCTGATTCTGCTCCCGTCGCTCGTCCTCGCGCAGCGCGTGGGACGGCTCACGGGAAAGATTGTCGATCCCGATGGCAAGGCCATCGAGGGAGTGATGGTGACGGTGACGTCCCCGGACGTGTCCGGCTTCCATGACGTCGAAACCACGAACGCGAAAGGCGTATTCGTGGTCGATTTCCGGAAAGCCGGAGTGACCTACCACTACCGATTCGAGAAGGCCGGATACCAGACGGTCGAGGTGAATCAGGAGTGGAAGACCGAAGGCGACGGCTTCTTCGAATGGAAGATGCCTCTCGCTACCGCCGAAGCCGTGCCGCCGGGAGCGGTCGCCCCACCAACATCCACGAACGAGCCCGCGGTCGAGGCTTACAACGCCGGTCTTGCTGCGTTCAAGGCGAACGACTATGCGACGGCGGTGCAAAAACTGCGTGAGGCGACGGAGCACGACCCGAGGCTGGTTCAGGCGTGGGAAGTCCTGACGTCGGCGGAGCTGGCCCTGGGACAGAACGACGTCGCGGCGGCGGCGGCCGAGAAGGCGATCGCGCTCGGTTCCACTGAAGAGTCGGTGTATCTCGACCGGTGGAAAGCGTACAAGAATCTGAAGAACGACGAGAAGGCCGCCGAGGCTCAGAAGGACCTCGAAAAGATCGGACGAGCGAAGGAAGAGGCCAAGAAGTTTCACAATGATGGGGTCGAACTCCTGAAGACGGGAGATCCTGCGGGAGCGTTCGCGAAGTTCCAGGAGGCTCTGAATCTCGATCCGAATCTGCAGGAAGCGCTGTTCGGGCTCGCGACGGCTGCGGAGAAGATCGGACGGTACCGTGAAGCACTCGACGCGGCGGAATCGGTGCTGAAGGCCGACCCGAAGAACGAGCAGGCGATCCGTCTGCGTTACAACGCGGCACTCGGACTGGGAGACAAGAAGCGTCTCGTCGATGCGCTCGCCGATCTCGCGCCGTACGAGCCGAAGATCGCGCGTGACGGACTGCTCCAGCTCGCGTTCGAAGCGTACGACGCGAATGACCTGAAGGTCTCGGGTGACCGTTTCCGGAAGGCTCTGAAGGTCGATCCGAGTTACCCTCAGGCGTACTACTACCTCGGTGTCATCGAGGCGGGGTCGGGAGCGAATGCTCAGGCCAGGAGTGATCTCGAGAAGTTTCTCGAGCTCGCGCCGAAAGATCCCGAAGCGGGATCCGCGCGCGAGATGCTGAAATATCTCGGCAAGTAGCCGCAACTCGCGACCCACGCAAGTCGGTCGCACATCGTGGTGGGTCGCGCATCAAAGTGGGTCGCGCATCCCGCGCGAGGCTCCCCGGCATCCTGCCGGGGAGCGATGGCGACAACGCCACGCGGATCGCTCCTCTCGCGATGCAGTCCGTTCGTGTCTCTCTTCTCGGGAGGATCGTCGTAACTTGCCTGGAGCAGGGTGGCGCGGGACGCCACCCTGCATCGGACGAGACGTCCAACCCACTGGGCCACCCTGCATCGGACGAGACGTCCAACCCACATGTGGGTCGCGGGAAAGTGGGTCGCGCGTCTCGCGCGAGGCTCCCCGGCATCCTGCCGGGGAGCGATGGCGACAACGCCACGCGGATCGCTCCTCTCGCGATGCAGTCCGTTCGTGTCTCTCTTCTCGGGAGGATCGTGGCAACTTGCCCTGGGCAGGGCGGCGCGGGACGCCACCCTGCATCGGACGAGACGTCCAACCCACTGGGCCACCCTGCATCGGACGGGAAGTCCAACCCACAAGTGGGTCGCGGGAAAGTGGGTCGCGCGTCTCGCGCGAGGCTCCCCGACATCCTGCCGGGGAGCGATGGCCTCAACGCCACGCGGATCGCTCCTCTCGCGATGCAGTCCGTTCGTGTCTCTCTTCTCGGGAGGATCGTCGTAACTTGCGCGGAGCAGGGCGGCGCGGGACGCCACGCTGCATAGTGGGTCGCGCGTCTCGCGCGAGGCTCCCCGGCATCCTGCCGGGGAGCGATGGCGACAACGCCACGCGGATCGCTCCTCTCGCGATGCAGTCCGTTCGTGTCTCTCTTCTCGGGAGGATCGTCGTAACTTGCCTGGAGCAGGGTGGCGCGGGACGCCACCCTGCATCGGACGAGACGTCCAACCCACATGTGGGTCGCGGGAAAGTGGGTCGCGCGTCTCGCGCGAGGCTCCCCGGCATCCTGCCGTGGAGCGATGGCGACAACGCCACGCGGATCGCTCCTCTCGCGCCGGGGTCGGTTCGTGTCCCTCTTCTCGGGAAGAGCGTCGTAACTTGCCTGGAGCAGGGTGGCGCGGGACGCCACCCTGCATCGGACGGGACGTCCAACCCACTGGGCCACCCTGCATCGGACGGGACGTCCAACCCACAAGTGGGTTGCGGGAAAGTGGGTCGCGCGTCTCGCGCGAGGCTCCCCGGCATCCTGCCGGGGAGCGATGGCGACAACGCCACGCGGATCGCTCCTCTCGCGATGCAGTCCGTTCGTGTCTCTCTTCTCGGGAGGATCGTCGTAACTTGCCCTGGGCAGGGTGGCGCGGGACGCCACCCTGCATCGGACGAGACGTCCAACCCACTGGGCCACCCTGCATCGGACGGGACGTCCAACCCACAAGTGGGTTGCGGGAAAGTGGGTCGCGCGTCTCGCGCGAGGCTCCCCGGCATCCTGCCGGGGAGCGATGGCGTCAACGCGACGCGAATCGTTCCTCTCGCGCCGCGGTCGGTTCGTGTCCCTCTTCTCGGGAAGAGCGTCGTAACTTGCCTGGAGCAGGGCGGCGCGGGACGCCACGCTGCATCGGACGAGACGTCCAACCCACTGGGCCACCCTGCATCGGACGGGACGTCCAACCCACATGTGGGTTCCGGGAAAGTGGGTCGCGCGTCTCGCGCGAGGCTCCCCGGCATCCTGCCGGGGAGCGATGGCGTCAACGCGACGCGAATCGTTCCTCTCGCGCGGCGTGGCGTTCGTGTCTCTCTTCTCGGGAAGATCGTCGTAACTTGCGCGGAGCAGGGCGGCGCGGGACGCCACCCTGCATCGGACGAGACGTCCAACCCACTGGGCGACCCTGCATCGGACGAGACGTCCAACCAACAAGTGGGTTGCGGGAAAGTGGGTCGCCGTCCCGCGCGAGGCTCCCCGGCATCCTGCCGGGGAGCGATGGCGACAACGCCACGCGGATCGCTCCTCTCGCGCCGCGGTCGGTTCGTGTCTCTCTTCTCGGGAGGATCGTCGTAACTTGCCTGGAGCAGGGTGGCGCGGGACGCCACCCTGCATCGGACGGGACGTCCAACCCACTGGGCCACCCTGCATCGGACGGGACGTCCAACCCACTGGGCATCGGACGAGGACGTCCAACCCAGGCCGTCAGCACGATCGACTCAGCGGTAGCTGATCGGAATGTCGTCCATCGTCAGGAGCCCGGGCCGAGCCACCACGACGCGCGGGATCGAGTTCACCGCCATCGCCGCCGTCGCGCGATCTCCGTGGACTCCTCCCGTGATCACCATCGAGACGTCGGGAATCCCTTTGACCTCCACCCGGTCGGCGGGATCCGTCGCTCCGACGTACATTTTGATATCCAGACTGATGTCGATCTTTCCTTTTCCGCTGATCGTCTGGTGCACGCCGGCGACCTCTCCCGGTGCGACCTTGAAGTACTGCGTCGTGATCTCGTGATCGGCGATCATCGGCATGATCTTCTCTTCGCTGACTTCCTCGAGATGTACGTTCATCCCGTCGGCGATCATCATCAGCGATTCCTTCAGCCCCATGTGTTTCAGCGTCCCGGCTTCGACGCGCTTCTGGAACTCTTCTCTGCTGATGCCTGCGCCGACTTTTCGTTGCAGAGGCTCGCGGCGCAGTGATGCGTCGACGACGCGGAAGACGTTGACCTCGCGGACTTCCTGGCACACCGACGTGATGGTGAGGGGAAGCTTGTCCATCACGAACCCCGGATTGACTCCGGTGCCGAGAAGCGTGACGTTCGCCGCACGGGCGGCGTGCTGGAGATTCTCGCGGATGGTGGGGTCGAGAGGGAACGAGAGCTCCTCACAGGTCGAGACGACGTGACATCCCTTGTTGAGCAGGGTCAGGAGCTGCTGCTCGACCTGGGTGAGACGCGACAGCGTGGAGTGACAGACCGCGTCGCACCTCGTCTCGAGCTCTTTCGTGACGATGATGCCTGTCTTTTGTCCCGTACCGATCACCTCGCCCAGGTCCTTGCCGACCTTGTTCGGATCGATGTCCACGGCGGCGACGACCTTGAGCCACGGTTTCCTGAGCATCAGTTTCGCGATCTCGGCGCCGATCGGTCCGAGCCCGTAGATCGCGACGGAAATGGGTTGCACGTGTTTCATTCCGGTCCTCCCAAAAACCAGCGGCATTCTATGTCAGCGGGATCGCGGATAATAGCGGCTGGAACGAGTCGCAATGAGCATTTGAACGCGACGGTCAGACCCGAGCATGCGCAAGATCATCCACGTGGACATGGACGCGTTCTACGCGTCCGTCGAGCAGCGCGACGACCCTTCGCTGAAGGGTAAACCGGTCATCGTCGCGTGGTCTGCGGAAGAGCGCGGAGTCGTCGTGGCGGCGTCGTACGAGATCCGGAAGTTCGGCGTCCGTTCGGCGATGCCGGTTCGCCGGGCGTTGCGGCTCTGTCCCGCGGCAATCCTCGTGCGCCCCGACTTCGAACGATACCGTGCCGTGTCGCGGCAGGTCCGGGAGATCTTCCTTCGTCACACCGAGATGGTCGAGCCGCTCTCGCTCGACGAGGCCTATCTCGACGTCACGGAGGAGCGGACCGGAATCCCGACCGCGACGGAGGCGGCGAAGGTGATCCGTCGTGAGATCCTGGAGGAGACGCAGCTGACTGCCTCCGCCGGGGTGGCGCCGAACAAGTTCCTGGCGAAGATCGCTTCGGACTGGCGCAAGCCCGACGGGCTCTTCGTGATTCGTCCGAACCAGGTCGAGCGGTTTCTCGAGCCGTTGCCGGTCGGAAAGATCCCGGGAGTGGGGAAGGCGACCGAAGCGATCCTCACCGAGATGGGGATCGCCACCGTGGGACAGCTGCGGAGATGGGAACGGGAGGCTCTCGCGGAGCGCTTCGGAAAGTTCGGAGACCGCCTCTGGGAACTGGCGAGGGGAATCGACGAGCATCCGGTCGTTCCGCATCAGAGGGCGAAACAGATCTCGTCCGAGAACACGTTCCGTTTCGACCTGACCCTCGACGAGATCCGCGAAAGGATCGCCGTGGCCGCCGAAGAGCTCTGGAAGAGCCTGGAAAAGAAACGGATGTTCGGTCGCACCGTGACGGTGAAGCTTCGCGCAGCGGACTTCACGACCGCGACCCGACAGACCACACCGCCTCGGCCGCCGGCGTCGCCGGACGATCTCAGGACCATCGCCAACGAGCTTCTCTCCCGCTTCGATTTTCCGGAGGGGACGAAGTTTCGCCTGGCGGGGATCGGCGTTTCGAACTTTCCGCCAGAAGAGGAAGAATCGCCCGAGATGCTGCTCCCTGGATTCGAGTAGAGAGGACGTTCGGCCGGGGGGTCACCCGCCATTTCTCTGCAGCACGAGTATGCGAAACCTGGGAGAGCTCGCGGTCCCGACCGGACGGTATTCCCGGCGAAGAAACTCGATCACCGGGCGGCCGTAGTCGATTCCGAATCCTCGGTATCCGAATTCACGAACGTCTCGAGTCACCAGCGCGACGAGATCGGGTCTTCGCTGGCGAAGCTCGTCGACGATGCGCTTTTCGATCTCGGGATCGGCGATCTCGATGGGAGTGAAGGTCTGGTATGAAAGATTCGTCGGATGCCCGCTGAGGTAATTCAGCGTGAGCCCCTCCGGCATCACCACCAGCGTTTCGCCGGCGGGTCGGTTCTCCATCCAGCGGAGGAACTGTTCGATCGGAACTGCGCGGTATGGATAGTCGTAGTACGTGCCCATCCGGCTGTTCACCGGTTCGCTCTTCGCTGCCCAGGCCGGAAGCGCGCGGGCGAGTCCATTGATGGCGAGCAGCGCGAAGAAGAGAACCCACAGCTTCGCTGCTCCCTCCGAGTAGATTTTCATTCTCGGGAGGTAGTGAAAGAGAACGTATGCGATGAGAAGGTACGTCGGGATGATGAGGACGAAGCCGTACCACCACGGCCCGAGGAAGAAGATGATCCGGATTGCGGTGGCGAGTGAGACGGTCAGCAGCAGAAGGAGCGGAGAGGATCGCCACTCACGAAGCGCGAACGGTACGAGCGCGATCATGATCAGCGTCCAGGCCATGAAGAACCGTTCGCCCGCGCCGAAATAGAAGAGCGCGCCGAGGACGATCGCGAGTGCCGCAGTCGCGGCGCGCGAACGAACGCGCATCCGGTCGATCATGGCGATCGTGCCGGCCATCGCGGAGATCTCCAGGAGCCCGATGAGGGAGGAGCGCAGATTCGACGCCCATCGGTCCGTCCCCGAGACGCTCCCGTAGAAGAATCTCGAGGTCGTTCCGGAAAGGAGAGAGCTCGCGAGGACGTTGTCGCGGAGCCAGTCGTGGCCCGGACGGGGATCGTGAAAATAGATCGAGAGGAGGATGAGCGCTGCGATCCCCGCGAGCACCATTCCGGCGGCGTAGCGGAGCGGCAGACGATAGACGACCAGCGACACCGCGAGGAGTGCCGCAACGGCCGCTGCATACTCGATCTTCATCGTGGCCGACAGAAGTGCGAACAGCATGGCCAGCCAGCCGGTCGAGCTGGCTCGAGTCACGAAGAGGAACCGGTAGAGAAAGAGTACGGCGATGAGCAGCGAGGTCATCGCGAACGTGGCGGTGTAGGCATAGGGAAAGATCCAGTTGGCTCCCCACGTGGTTGCCCCCGCCAGATTGAGCGAAACGAATAGAAGTGTGATCGAGACCGCGGAGGTCCAGCCGCTCGCCTGTCGTGCGATGCCGTACGCGACTGCCGCAGCAGTGATCGCCGACGCGAGTCCGATCGCCGTGTAAGCTGCGAGGCTGCGGCCGATCACGGATGTGATCAGCGCCAGGAGGTACGGCGTGGTCGGAGGATAGAAGTAGAGGAGGTCGGAGTAGAGCTTCGCTCCGTGGAGGATCGCACCGGGGACGTAAAGATCGCGACCGCTGTCGATGATCGGTTCGAGCCAGCGGTTCCATGAGTGGGCGAGAGCGAACGCGGTGGCGGCGGCGACCGCGAGAAGAGCGGCCACTTCCGCCGCCGTGATCCGGCACCGGGACGCCGGCTCCGCCGTTTCAGCGGCGCGATCGATCGTCAGTGGCACGAGGGGAGTCTGCCGGATTCCCCGGTGGTGTCAAGCCTGCCACGATTTGGCGTGCAGCTTTCCGACTACAGTGCCGATTGGCCGTGATACCTTTTCGTAATGACGCTCTCGGATCTTCAGACCCCGGCTTTTCTCGTCGACCGTGATCGCGTCGAACGGAACTGCCGGACCATGCGCGAGAAGGCGAGCCGCTCCAACGTCGTCTTCCGCCCTCACGTGAAGACGCACAAGACGATCGAGATCGGGCGGATGCAGCACGGCGGCGGAATCGGACCGATCACCGTTTCGACTCTCGCCGAGGCGGATTTCTTCGCCGCTGCCGGATTTCGCGACATCACGTATGCGGTGCCGATTGCGCCGGAGAAGCTCGGACGCGTCGCGTCGCTCGCAGGAAGAGTCGAGCGAGTCTCGATTCTTCTGGACGATCCTTCCGTGCTTTACGCGATCGAGGAGTTCGCGTCCGCTCAGAAGACTCTGTTCGACGCTTTTCTGGAGCTCGACTGTGGTGACCATCGAACGGGAATCGATGCGGAAGGAGACGAAGCGATCGCTTTCGGGAAGCGGATCGCCGCGTCACCCGCGGTGCGTTTTCGGGGCGTCCTCACTCACGCGGGACACTCGTACCACGCGCGCTCGACCGACGAGATCCGCGAGATTGCGCGCGAAGAAGGGGAATGCGTCACTCGCTTCGCCTCCAGGCTGCGCGATGAAGGGGTCGAAGGAGTGACGCGCAGCGTTGGATCGACGCCGACCATGTCGGTCGTTCCGCGATTCGAAAACACGGACGAGGTTCGCCCCGGGAACTACGTCTTCTTCGATGCGTTTCAGGCCACCATCGGATCGTGCACTCTCGACGATTGCGCCGCGTCGGTCCTGACTACCGTCATCGGTACGTATCCGGGTCAGAACAAGCTGGTGGTCGATGCCGGAGCGGTGGCGATGTCGAAGGATCCGGGACCGTTGGAGCTCGATCCCGAGTTCGGATACGGCATCGTTGCGGATACGAATCTTCGCCCCTTGCCGATGCGACTCTTCTCGCTGTCGCAGGAGCATGGGCAGATCCGGGGAACGCGGCCGATCGACTTCGACCTCTACCCGATCGGGACCCGGCTGCGGATCGTGCCGAACCACTCCTGTCTCACCGCCGCGCTCTTCGATGCCTACCACGTGATCGCGGGCGGCGAGCTCGTGGGCGAGTGGCGTCCCGTGCGCGGCTGGTGAGCGCAGCGGTTCGATCGCATTTCTTCTTCGACAGGCCGCTAGCTGAGAATATTATTCTGTTACAAGCCTATTATACAGAATATTATGCGCGCCTAGCGCGTCTTTGCAGAACGTTTCCTCGGAGCCGTCGCCCTCGAAGGGACTCCCCGAGTGGTTCGCTCTACTTCCGCTCGTTATCCGGATAGTCGCGGGTCTTGAAATACCCATCCCGGCGGGACTGGGGGAGATTCGCCGGAATGTTCTTTCGCGCCGTGCCCACTACCGGTGCAACGGACGAATCGTCGAACTGCGGATCTCTGTCGTACGCGTCGAGGTTTCCGGGGGAACTGACGGTTCCGATCTCCTCACCGACGATCTCGCTGCGCCTGGACCAGCGGTTGTACTGCGATTCCTGATCCCATCCTTCGCGCTTCGCCTCTGCGCGATCGTCGGGCGCGACCGGGGGTGGTACGTCCTCTCCGGTCTTTCCCTCTTTCCACTCCTTCCTGCTTCCGTAACTCTGCGGCTCCTTCGGCCGTTCTTTCGGGTCGTCTTTGCTCATCGATCGCTCCTGCGCAGAGTGCTGCAACCGAAGTGCCGGGGATGCCGCTGTCGCGCCGTCGGGCCTGCCTGCGCGACGAAATGGGATATGATCCGTACACGTCGAACAGTCCCGTGTATCAGCGGTTCGAGTGATTCACGGAAGGAGCTCGAAGGGGGCGGAGCCGCAGGTGTCCGGATCGGTGACCATCAGAGGGAAGCGCACCTCTTCCGGTGCATCCGGTGGGGCCGGGATCCGTACGGATGGCGGAGTCGTCTTCACCGATCCGGAAGGAACGATTCGATACATCAGTCCCGGGCTTGCGGCGCGACTCGGTTACGGGGAAGAAGAGCTGGTCGCGTCGCCTCTTCGTTCGCTCCTCCAGTCCGATCTCGGACTCTCCGGTTCGGAGGGCTCGTTCGCAGATGTGATGGCGCGATCGAGGGGCGGGGATCTGATTCCGATCCGGGCGAGGAAGGCGCCGCTCGACGACGACGCGGGGCAGAAGTTCGGTGCGCTGATCGTGACCGAGCCGCTCCGTTCCGCGCGCGAGCCACATCTCGACGCGACTTACCAGGATGTGTTCGAGTACGGCCCGCTGCCGATGTGGATCTACGAGATCGAGACGCTTCGCTTCCTCGCCGTGAATCGCGCCGCGGTGGAACATTACGGTTACTCCAAAGACGACTTTCTCGGGATGTCGACCGAGCAGATCCGTCCCGAGAGTGAGGTCCCGCGCCTGAAGCAGCACGTTCAAAGCGTCTCGCCCGAAGTCGCCCGAACCGGTATCTGGATTCACCGGAAGAAGGACGGCACTCTTCTGGAGGCAGAGACGGTCGCGTACGAGATGGAGTTTCATGGTCGGCGCGCGCGCCTCGTGCTCGTGAGGGACGTGACGGAAGGGCGCCGCGTCGAGCTCGCCCTTCGCGAGAGCGAAAGACCGCTACCGGAGGCTGGTGGATCTCTCGCCGGATCTCATCGCGATCATCGCCAAAGGTAAAGCTGAGTTCATCAACGAATCGGGTGTGGCGATGCTCGGTGCGAAGAGCGCCGAGGAGATCCTCGGGCGAGACATCGTCGAGTTCGTCGTTCCCGAGCAACGGGCGAACGTGGCCGAGCTGGTCGAGAAGGTGATCGCGGGGAAGCGTGTGCCGCTCGGAGAGCGCACCGTCTTGCGCGTCGACGGCAACATGCTTCCCGTGGAAGCGGCCGCGATCCCGTTCCAGCATCAGGGATCGACTGCCGCACTGGTGATCGTCCGCGACATCTCGGGACGTACCGCAGCCGAGGAGGATTACCGCCGGACGGTTTCCCTCCTCCAGTCGACACTCGAGTCGACGGCGGACGGAATTCTCGTCGTAGACGCGGCCGGACGAGTGGTCTTGTGGAACCAGCAGTTCGTCGAGATGTGGCGCGTCGAAGGGAATCTCGCCTCTCGACCCGCATCGGAAGTGATGGAAAGCGTCCTCGGGGAGCTCGCCGAGCCGGAGCTCTTCGTAGCGCCGATCCGAAGACTGTACGACGATCCGGAGGCGGATAGTTTCGACGTGGTTCATTTTCGCGACGGGAGGACGTTCGAACGCCTCTCGCGCGCACAGAGACTCGACGGTCGTCCGGTGGGGCGGGTCTGGAGCTTCCGCGACGTGACTGATCGGGTGCGCGCCGAGGAAGTGATCCGGAAGAAGGATGCGATTCTCGAAGCGGTCAGTATTGCTGCCGAGCACTTTCTGCTGGTCAGCGACTGGCGCGAGAGGATCGACGAGGTGCTGATGCATCTCGGACGGGCTGCGTCCGCGTCGCGGGTGTACGTGTTCGAGCGCGTCGGCCCCGTGGCTGACTTCGTCTTCTCCCAGACTCACGAATGGACCGCTGAAGGGATCAGCGCGCAGATCGCCAATCCCGCGCTGCAGAATCTTCCGCTGGCGAGAGACTTCCCGCGATGGGTCGATCTTCTTTCCCGCGGAAAGATCGTCGACGGACGGGTTCGCGATTTTCCGACGTCCGAGAGGAGACTCCTCGAGCCGCAGGAGATCCGTTCCGTTGCGGTGGTTCCAGTCTTCGTCGGGTCCGACCTGTGGGGATTCATCGGATTCGACGACTGCCTCGAGGAGAGGCAATGGGCATCGACCGAGACCGACGCGCTGCGGACTGCGGCCGAGACTCTTGCCGCGGCCATCTCGCGGCAGCACTCCGAAGCAGCCCTCCGGATCTCGGAGGCCCGTTGGCGACAGCTGTTCGAGAGAAATCTCGCCGGCGTGTTCCGGACCTCGCTGCGTGGTGAGATCCTCGACTGCAACGAGGCGTGCGCCCGGATCTTCGGCTACGCGTCGATCGAAGACTTCATCGAACATTCGGCGGACGACGTTTACTTCGACGACCTCGAGCGCGAGGAGATGATTCGAGCGCTGGTCGAACGGGGATCGTTGACCAATCTCGAGGCCTGCTACCGCCGGAAGGACGGATCGCCGGTGTGGGTGATGGAGAGCGTCAGCCTCCTGCGGGGAGCCGGCGAAGAGCCCGATGTGATGGAAGGAACTCTGATCGACATCTCCGATCGAAAGAGGGCGGAAGAGAAACAGCGCGAGAGCGAAGAACGCTACCGGATGATGGCGGAGTACTCGACGGACATGATCTCCCGCCAGACTCCGGACGGGATGTATCTCTATGTCTCACCAGCCTCGAAACCTCTTCTTGGATACGAGCCGGGAGAGCTGGTCGGGAAGGACGACACGGAGCTGGTCCACCCGGAGGATCTCGACTCTGTCCGTGCGGCGAAGGAGATGATCCGAACGGAACAGCGGCCGAAGACGTTCACCTGCCGGATCCGGAGGAAGAGCGGCGACTGGGTCTGGTTCGAGAGCACCAGTCGGGCCCTCCGGCATCCCGAGAGTGGAGAGGTTCAGGAGATCATCTCCGTCTCGCGCGACATCACGCAACGCAAGCTCGACGAAGAAAAGATCGAGCACCAGGCGTACCACGATTCGCTCACCGGACTGCCGAACCGGCTTCTGTTTCGCGACCGGCTGACCGTCGCCCTCCGGCATACGCGGCGTCTCGGCACGCGAGTGGCGGTGATGTTCCTCGATCTCGACAAGTTCAAGGACATCAACGACACGTTCGGCCACAGCGTCGGAGACCATTTCCTCCAGGAAGTCGCGACTTGCCTCAAAGGGGCTCTTCGTGAGCAGGACACCGTGGCGAGAATGGGAGGCGACGAGTTCACCGTCCTCCTCTCGGATCTGCGGGATGACCATCACGCCGCCGCCATCGCGCAGAAGCTGCTGGAGACCATCTCCCGGCCGATCTTCGTCGACAACCACGAACTGCACGCGACGACGAGCATCGGAGTGGCCTTGTTTCCGGCCGACGGTGAAGATGCGGAGACGCTGCTGAAGAACGCGGACAACGCGATGTATCGCGCCAAGGAGCTCGGCCGGAACAACTTTCAGCTCTGCACGCCTTCGCTCAACGTTCGAACCCTGGAACGCCTCTCCATCGAGCGGAGTCTCCGCCGGGGGATCGAGCGGAACGAGTTCGCGGTCTTCTATCAGCCGCGATTCGACGTCGAGTCGGGCGAGATCCTGGGGAACGAAGCTCTGGTGCGGTGGAATCATCCGGAGAAGGGCCTGCTCGAGCCCGAATACTTCCTCGGCGTGGCGGAGGACGCGAGAATCATCCATGCAATCGGAGAATCCGTGCTGCGGACTGCGTGCATGCAGACGAGCAAATGGCAGAAGGCGGGATGGTCGGAGCTCCGGATCGCGGTGAACCTTTCGGCGCGACAATTCCACCAGAGGGGACTCGTCCCGTCGATCGCGGCGATCCTCGCCGAGACGGGGCTCCCCCCGCGCTTCCTCGAGGTGGAGATCACGGAAGAGACGGCGATGCAGAATCCGGAGTGGACGGTCTCGTCACTGAACCAGCTTCGAGAGCTCGGAGTCCGGATCGCCATCGACGATTTCGGCACCGGCCAATCGTCGCTGCAGTTCCTGAAACGGTTCCCGCTCGATGCGGTGAAGGTGAATCAGATCTTCCTCCGGGAGATTCATTCTCCGGTGGGCGCGGCGATGGTCGGTGCGATCTGCATGATCGCTCGAGGACTGCAGCTCGAGGTGATCGCCGAAGGCGTCGAGACCGACGAACAGCGCGAGTTTCTTCGTGCCGAGCGCTGCCGCCAGATGCAGGGGTACCTCTTCAGTCGTCCGGTCCCTGCGGCCGATCTGGAGAACCTCCTGAGGCGGAAGGGCAGCAGGCCGGGGAACTGACCCACGCCGGCGGGTCAACAGAAGAGCCCGACGGCGACGTCCGGCGCTCAGGCCAGTTCCTGGACCTTCTTCGACGCCGTTTTCCGCTGCGAGTGGTCGAGAATCTTCTTTCGGATCCGGATCGATTCGGGAGTCACCTCGAGCAGTTCATCGTCATCGATCCACTCGAGGCACTGCTCGAGCGTCATGATGCGAGGGGGCTCCAACTGGACTGCGAGGTCGGAAGTGGATGCCCGCATGTTCGTGAGGTGCTTCTTGCGACAGGCCTGCACGACCATGTCGACGTCGCGCGAGTTCTCGCCGACGACTTGACCGCCATACACTTTCACCCCGGGAGGAACGAAGAGTGTGGAGCGCTCCTGCAGCTGTTCGAGAGCGTAGGCGGTCGTTTCACCGCCCTCTTTCGCGACCAGCGCGCCACGGCCACGGGTCGAGATCTCTCCCTTGAAAGGACCGTACTCCAGGAAGGTGTGATAAATCAGCCCGGTTCCGCGAGTGTCGGTGAGGAACTCGGTGCGGAATCCGAACAGGCCGCGGGTCGGTACCTTGAACTCCACCCGTACCCGGCCGGTACCGGGGTTCTCCATATCGCTCATCTCTCCGCGGCGGGCCTGGAGTTTTTCCATCACCGCGCCGAGGTGCTGCTCTTCGATGTCGACCACGACCGCTTCGTACGGTTCGTGCAGCTTCCCCTCGACCATCTTCGTGATCACCTGAGGACGAGAGAGCGCGAACTCGTATCCCTCGCGACGCATGTTCTCCGCGAGGATGGACAGGTGAAGCTCGCCGCGGCCGCTGACCTCGAACCGGTCCGCTGAGTCGGACGCACCGACTCGCAGGGCGACGTCTTTGCGGGTCTCTCGTTCGAGACGATCGCGCAGATGGCGCGAGGTGACGAACTTTCCCTCGGTGCCGGCGAAAGGTGAGTCGTTGACGATCCACGAGATCGAGACCGTCGGCTCGTCGATCGCGATCGGATCGATCCGTTCCGGATTCGTCGCACTGGAGATCGTCTCGCCGATCTCGACGTCGGCGAAACCGGCGATGGCGACGATCTCACCGGCCGACGCCGATTCGACCTCTTCGCGCTTGAGTCCTTCGAAGACGGTGAGTTTCGCCACCCGTCCCTTCCGGATCGCACCATCACGCAGAATCAGGCTCACGTCGTCATTGTGACGGATCGTTCCCTCGAGAATGCGGCCGATGCCGAGGCGCCCGACGTACTCGTTGTAGTCGATGGAGCTGATCAGCAGCTTCAGGTTCGAAGAGGAGTTCCCGCGCGGCGGGGGAATGCGCTTGAGTACCGTGTCGAGGAGTGGCCGGACGTCTTCGTTTCCGTCGTCGGGATCGAGTCGCACGTATCCCGCCCGGCCGGAGGCGTAGAGGGTGGGGAAGTCGAGTTGCTCGTCGGAGGCGCCCAGCTCGATCATCAGGTCGAATACTTCGTTCAACACTTCCTGCGGGCGTGCATCCGAGCGGTCGATCTTGTTGATCACCACGATCGGGAGAAGACCGAGCACGAGCGCTTTGCGAAGGACGAAGCGGGTCTGCGGCATCGGTCCTTCCGCCGCGTCGACCAGCAGGATCACTCCGTCCACCATCGAGAGAACGCGCTCCACCTCGCCGCCGAAATCGGCGTGCCCCGGTGTGTCGACGATGTTGATCTTCACTTCTTCCGGATGGACGAAGTTGCCGGGGAGGGCATGCCCTTCCTGGGTCGAGACCGTTTCGTGGTGCACCGGATGGCCGAGCGCGTCCACCGCGTCGACCTGGTATCGAACGGATGTGTTCTTGGAAAGAATGGTGATCCCGCGCTCTCGCTCGAGATCATTGGAGTCCATGATCCGCTCTTCGACGTTGGCGCTGGCGCGGATCGCGCCGTTCTGCTTGAGCAGAGCGTCGACGAGCGTGGTCTTTCCGTGATCGACGTGCGCGATGATCGCGACGTTGCGGATGTCATGGCGAAACGGCATGGTTCGATTCTCTTCCGGGGGCTCCAGCGCGGTTTCGGGCGGGGGATGCTCGTGTACTCGGGGTTTGCCGGGAGCCTGCCTTCCTAACGCTGGGAAGATGGATTCATTCCCCAGCCCGGACTTCTCTTACACCCTCTCCGGCGCGAAGGCTTCCATCCGGTCGAGGTTCCGCCGCACCGGTTGCGGGGGCATCTCAGTAATGGACGGTGTGCTCGTAGATGAACGGTTTCGCCCGTCCGTTGACCCGCATCGGATAGAACTTCGCCGCCCGGAGCTCCTTCATATTCTGGTCGACCAGCGCCGGCGATCCGGTGGAGTCGCTCACCACGTGAACCTCGTACACATTCCCCTGCTCGTTGACGTGGGCCTCGAGCACGATGTCGCCATGGACTTCGCTCTGCGCGAACACCGGTTGAGGGAGGACGCGAAAACGGACCGACTGTGGGGTCGAGCTCTCCTCACTCGTTTTCACCTGCTCTCCCATCTGGTCGCGGAGAATCCATCCCGAACCGCCGCGGCCCAGCCGGACCTCCGCCCATCCGCCTCGAACCGAAAGGATGCTCACCGTCTCTCCGGCAGGATAGTGGTCGATCACCGGAGATGCCGCGTCGGGCGCGGCGTGTATCGGTGCTTTGTCCACGTTCACACGCTGGAAATCGATCGCCTCGCGTGTCGGGTGGGGAGGAGGAGTCTTCTCCTGAGGGCTGCATGCCACGGCGACGGAGACGAGGAGAGTGAGGGCCAGAAATCGGTAATTGTCAGCCAAGGACGTCCCTCCGGGTGAAGACGAAATATGCGAGGGCGAGCGTCACCACCGCCCATCCTCCGAGCAGACTCACACAGAACGCGAGACTCATGCCGTCGTACGGAGGCGGCTCTCCGCCGAAGTAGGCTGCGAGAGGAAGTGCACTCACGAAGAGGTACTTTCCCGCCACCCAGTCCGGACTCACCCGGGTGAGAATCGTGCCGCCGATCAGGGTGGCGAGCATGGTTCCGATCGAGGCCGCGCCCGAGCGGAAGAGAACCGAAAGGAGCAGCGCGACCGATGCGACGCAGAGGAGCGCGAACCACTCGAGGCCGTACGCGAGAACGATGTCGAGCCAGAGCGGAATCTGTCTCACCGTCGCCACGTCGAGCTTCGCTCCCCCTCCCCAGAACCCGATGAATACGGGAGCGCTCCACCCGCGTGGCTCGAGCGCGATCGAACCGATCACCGTGGCGAGCACTCCTCCGCAGACGAGGGTGAGAGTGGAGAAGAGAAAGAGGGCTCCGACCTTCGAGGTGAGGATCTTCCACCGCCGGAGTGGACGCGTCAGCAGCAGCTTGTCCGTTCCCTCGCTGTTCTCCGCCGACACGATGTCACTCCCGAGAACCGCGATCAGGAGCGGGAGAAGAACATAGCCGGCCACGTTTGCGAACTGCCGGACGAAGAACGGCGCGGTCGGACGGTCGGGAGGGATGTCGTGGTCGAGATAATACTGGAGACGGGCGATCTCCGCGCGGAGCGAACGTTCCCAGGAAGGATTCACACGCGCGCGACGGATGACGTTCTGGTAGCGCGCGATGTGCTGCTGCGTCTCGACGCGCCAGTCGCGGTCGGCGTGCCGGGCGAGCTGGCGGTACTCCGCGTACGAGACCACCGACAGGATCGCCATCAGAATTCCGATCACGATCGCGAAGCGCCTCCGGCGCAGGAGTTTCAGCGTCTCGTTCTCGATCAGTCCGGGCATTCTCATTCGGCACTCCAGTCGACCACAGTCTGCCCGCTGGTCGCGGCGAGGAATCGTTCTTCGAGCGTCTGTTCCACCGGTCGGGCTTCAAAGACCCGGACACCGGCATTGGAAAGGCTCTTGAGGATTTCCGGAACCGCGTCGGGCGGGACGTCCAGACGGAGGCGTCCGTTCTCGATCTTTGCCGCGTGTACCAGCGACTGCAGGATCGACGCGGCACGATCCGAGTCGTCGACGAGGATATCCGTGCCATTCTCGCCGCGGAGCATTTCGGCGACCGTGCCGGTGGTGAGGATCCGGCCCCGATGGATGATCGCCACCCTGTCGCACATCAGCTCGATCTCCGCGAGGAGGTGACTGGAAACGAGAATCGCCAGTCCTCGTTCTTTTGCGAGCATCCGCAGGAGCGAGCGGATCTCGCGGATTCCTGCCGGATCGAGACCGTTCGCCGGCTCGTCGAGGATCAGCACCCGCGGGTTCCCGAGAAGGGCCTGGGCGATGCCGAGCCTTTGCCGCATACCCAGCGAATAGGTGCGAACCTTGTCATCGAGACGGTGGGCGAGCGCGACGAGCCCGGCCAGCTCTTCGATACGGTTGCGGTCCACCGGTCCGAGCATTCGGGAGAAATGCTCGAGGTTTTCCCGGCCGGTCATGAACCGGTAGAGGTCCGGAGTCTCCACGATGCAGCCGATGCAGCGCATCGCCGCTTCGAATTCGCGGTCGAGATCGTGGCCGCAGATCGTCACGGATCCTGCAGTCGGACGGATCAGGCCGACCATCATCCGGATGGTGGTCGTTTTCCCGGCGCCGTTCGGGCCGAGAAATCCGAAGACTTCCCCGTCTCGAAGCTCGAGGGAAACTGAATCGACGACCTTCCGGTGGCCGAAGACTTTTGTAAGATGCTCGGCGACGAGTGGCGCTGCCACGGATTCTCCTGGAGGCTTGCGTGCGACGATTCTTCTTCTGGACATTTCCGACCGTGATCTCGGTCGCAGCGGCAGCCCTGTTCGGTTGGGGATTCTACCTCGCTCTGCGCGGCGACGTCGGAACGGCGGTCGGCCAGACCCCGCTGGGCCCTGCCCCCGCTGCTGCGGAGAACGCGCCAACCCCGTCGAGACCGTTGCGCCTCCTGATCATGGGAGACTCTCTCGCGCGCGGTACCGGGGACACGTCTGGAGAAGGGCTGAGCGGCTCGATCGACGCGGAGTTGAAAAGGCGCGGCATTCCACACCAGGAACCGGTGAACGTCGCAGTGAACGGAGCGACGACGAAGGACCTCCTCCAGTCGCTCTCGCACCCCGGGCTGCAGCGGTTGATCGCGTCGAGCCAGGTGGTGGTTGTCTCGATCGGCGGGAACGACTTCTTTGTCGAACAGCGGGGCGCGCGCGTCGCTCCGCAGAATCCGGACGCGCTGATCGGCGGCGTCGCCGAGCGGGTGGAACGGATCGTCCACCAGATTGCAGCGGCGAACCCGAAAGCGCGGATCTTCATCGTCGGGCTCTACAACCCTTTCCGGAAGACTCCTGCGGACAAGCTGATCGCCACCGCAGTCGCGGAGTGGAACAGCCGTCTGATCCGGCAGTTTGCCGGGAATGAGAACGTCACCGTCGTGCAGACCTCGGATTTGTTCACCTACCGCGACCGGCTCAGCTTCGACCGGTTTCATCCCAACGCGGAGGCGTACCGGGCGATCGGGAGAAGGATCGCGGAAGCGATCTGACCGATCTGCTTTCAGGTGGACGGATGAGTCGGGCGTGTCCGGGCCGTGTCAGATCGATCCGACGCCGCTTCCGGCACGAGACTTCCAGATCAGTCGATCGTGGCTTGCGACATCCGTATCGGCACGTCGGGCTGGCACTACAGACACTGGCTCGGGACGTTTTACCCGGACGATCTCCCGGCGAACCGGATGCTCGGGTATTACCTAGAGCGGTTCGACACGGTGGAGCTGAACAACAGCTTCTATCATCTGCCGAGCGAGGGGGCGCTCGACCAGTGGCGGGAGACGGTTCCGGATGATTTTCTCTTCGCCGCGAAGGGGAGCCGCTTTCTCACGCACATGAAGAAGCTGAAGGATCCGGAGCCGGGAGTCGCGCGCTTCTTCGAACGAATCGACCGTCTCCGGCCGAAGCTCGGACCGGTCCTCTTCCAGCTGCCACCCCGATGGAGAGCGAATCCGGAGCGGCTCGATGAATTTCTCCGGGTGCTGCCGCGGGGTCATCGCTACAGTTTCGAGCTGAGAGATCCGAGCTGGCTGGTGCCGGAGATTTACGACGTTCTCCGGAAACATGGAGCGGCGTACTGCATCTACGAGCTCGCCGGATTCGTGTCGCCTTTCGAACTGACCGCTCCGTTCACGTACGTCCGGCTCCACGGTCCGGGAGGAAAGTACCAGGGAAGCTATGACCATAGCGCTCTCCGCTGGTGGAGCAGGAAGATCCGCGAATGGTCGAAGTCGCTCGATGGGGTGTACCTCTATTTCGACAACGACGAAGCCGGATTCGCCGCACGAGATGCGCTCCGGTTGAGGGAGCTGGTCGGGATCGGCAGCCCCTCCCGGGGCGACCGGAAGAACGAGCGCGAAGCGCGGGACGAGCGCCGCACCTCCTGACTCCTGACGGCGCGACGTGCGACCCGGCGGCTTTGCCCGGAGGGAGACGGCATATCGCGGCGGGGCCGAGGTTCGAAACGAGGAGGTGCCGAATCGGGTCAAGTCTTTCCTTTTCTTCCCCTGTCGCGGTTGCGCCGCCGTCACGGATGCGGTATGAGGAAGGGGACGCGGGATCGGGTTTTGCAGAGCCCGGAACGGCAGCACGAGCCGGTCCGCGGCCCAATCACGCAGAGATCACCGACGAAGCACGGCTTCGAAGCAGCGGAATTCAAGGAGGAGGAGTCTCGACATGGCGTACGAAGCATACAAGGCGAAGGATTTCAATCTGAGCGGGCTCAATGGCATTTCCGATCAGACGCTGGAGATGCATTTCAAGCTCTACCAGGGCTATGTCAACAACACGAACACCCTGAACGAGAAGACCTGGGAGATGGTCTCGAAGGGCTCGATCGATCAGAACATGGTGGTGTACTCGGAGCTCAAGCGGCGCTTCGGATTCGAGTACAACGGCATGGTTCTGCACGAGTACTATTTCGAGAACATGAAGAAGCAGGGTGGGGGAGATCCGGAGAAGGGGTCAGCTTTCCAGAAGCTCGCGGAACAGTCGTTCGACAGCTACGCGAACTGGAAGAACGACTTCGCCAGCACCGGAAAGCTTCGCGGTATCGGCTGGGCTCTCTGCCTGCAGGACCCGCGTAGTGGCCGCCTCTCGAATCACTGGGTGGCGGAGCACGAGCAGGGGAATGTCGCCGGCTACAAGCCGGTCCTGGTGATGGACGTCTGGGAGCACGCGTACCTTCTCGACTACAAGCCTGCGGAGCGCGGCAAGTACATCGAGGCCTTCTTCTCGAACATCGACTGGGATACGGTCAACGGTCGCCTCAAATAGAAGCGGCGAACATCTCCACACCACTCGAGCCGGCGTCGCCACCGGCCAGACGCAGAAAAGCCGCCCCCGGGGGCGGCTTTTCGCGTACCAACCTTCGCGTCAGAGGCGGGTGATCATCTCCGGTCGCCGAGAAGGCGAAGGAGGAAGAGGAAGAGGTTGATGAAGTCGAGATAGAGTGACAGGGCTCCGATCACCGCGAGGTTCGTCCCACCCCCCGCGTGTGCCATCTTCTTCAGCCGCTGGGTGTCCCAGGCGGTAAGGCCGAGGAAGATGAAGACGCCGAGAATGCTGATCGCTCCGGAGAGGGCGCTGGAGTGGAAGAAGAAATTCACCACCATCGCGATCAGGATTCCGATCAGCCCCATGAAGAAAAAGGAGCCCCAGGAGGTCAGGTCCCTCCGGGTGACGAATCCGTAGACGCTCATCGCCCCGAACATCCCGCCGGCGATCACGAACGTCTGAGCGACCGAGGATGCGGTGTACATGAGAAGAATCGAGCTGAGAGCGAGTCCGTTGAGGACCGCGAAGAGGAAGAAGCTGCCCGCGGCGACCCCGGGAGACATCTTCTGGATTCTCATGGAGAGGAAAAAGACCAGGCCGAGAGTCGCGACCATCAGGAGGATCGGGACGACCCGATTTCCGAAAATGAGCTGACGGGCGATGGGGGAGGAGACGACCCAGAACGCCGACACGGCGCTCAGGAGGAGCCCTCCGAACATCCAGCCGTAAACCGACCGGAGGAAGCTCCTCTCGCGTTCTTTCGAGGCGATCGCCCCTGCATCTGTCCACTGGTTCATGGGGTCCGTCGAGAATCGATTCATGGAATAACTCCTGCAGTTTTCTGCAGTTGGATAACAGCATTTCGAGCAGATTATTCGCAGGCCAAGCGAACCATCCTGGACGCGACATTCTTGAAATTTATGGTTGGGGACTCAGGTTTTGACAGTTGACCGTAAGGTTGATTCGTGTAGACTCAATAGCGGTCCGGAGTTGAGAACAATCAAGGAGACGACAGAATGAGCAAGATCATCGGAATCGACCTCGGGACGACGAACTCCGTCGTCGCGGTCATGGAGGGGAATCAGCCGACGGTCATTCTGAACGCGGAGGGGAGCCGCATCACCCCGTCCGTGGTCGCATTTGCCAAGAATGGCGAGCGGCTGGTCGGTCAGGTCGCCAAGCGTCAGGCCATCACCAACCCCGAGCGCACCATCTTTTCCATCAAGCGCTTCATGGGTCGCCGCTACGAAGAGGTCAACGAAGAGATGAAGATGGTCCCCTACAAGGTGTCGAAGGCACCGAACGGGGACGCACGCGTGGAGATCGACGACAAGATGTTCTCGCCGCCCGAGATCTCCGCCATGATCCTTCAGAAGCTCCGGCAGGCCGCCGAAGATTATCTCGGCGAGAAGGTCGAGCGGGCAGTCATCACCGTTCCGGCCTACTTCAACGACTCACAGCGCCAGGCCACGAAGGACGCCGGTGAGATCGCCGGGCTGAAGGTCGAGCGACTGGTCAACGAACCGACTGCCGCAGCACTCGCGTACGGTCTCGATCGCAAGAAGGACGAGACCATCGCCGTGTACGATTTCGGCGGCGGGACGTTCGACATCTCCATCCTCGAAGTCGGCGAGGGCGTGGTCGAGGTCAAGTCGACCAACGGCGACACGCACCTCGGCGGCGACAACGTCGACCAGCGCCTGATCGACTGGATCATCGACGAGTACAAGAAAGACCAGGGTATCGATCTCTCCAGCGACAAGATGGCGCTCCAGCGCCTCAAGGAAGCGGCCGAGAAGGCGAAGATCGAGCTCTCCTCGACCATGTCGACCGACATCAACCTTCCGTTCATCACCGCGGATCAGTCGGGACCGAAGCACCTGAACATGACCCTCACCCGGGCGAAGTTCGAGCAGTTGGTCGGCGACATCATTCAGCGCACCATGGGCCCGGTGAAGCAGGCACTCTCCGACGCCGGGCTGCAGCAGAAGGACATCGACGAGGTCGTTCTCGTCGGCGGCTCGACCCGCATCCCGATGGTCCAGCGCGTGGTCACCGAGTACTTCGGGAAGGAGCCCCACAAGGGCGTCAACCCGGACGAAGTCGTGGCCGTCGGCGCCGCGATCCAGGGCGGCGTTCTCGGAGGTGAGGTCAAGGATGTTCTTCTCCTCGACGTCACTCCGCTCTCGCTCGGCATCGAGACCCTCGGCGGCGTGATGACGAAGCTGATCGAACGGAACACCACCATCCCGACCCGCAAGTCGGAGACCTTCTCCACTGCGGCCGACAACCAGTCGACGGTCGACATCAAGGTCTACCAGGGTGAGCGCGACATCGCCGCGCACAACAAGCTGCTCGGCAACTTCCAGCTCAGCGGAATCATGCCCGCTCCTCGCGGGGTGCCGCAGATCGAGGTGACGTTCGACATCGACGCCAACGGCATCATGAACGTCTCGGCGAAGGACCTCGGCACCGGGAAGGAGCAGAAGATCACCATCACCAGCTCCTCCGGTCTGTCGAAGGGCGAAGTCGACAATCTCATCCACGACGCCGAGGCGCACGCCGACGAAGACAAACGCCGGCGCGAGGAAGTCGAGGCGAAGAACAATCTCGACTCGCTGATCTACAACATCGACAAGATGCTGAGCGAGAACCGGGAGAAGCTCTCCGGCTCGGATGTCAGCACTCTCGAAGCGGCGATCAGCGACGCGCGGAAAGCGATGGAGCAGGGCGGTGTCGACGAGATCCGCCGGGCGACCGACGCGCTGCAGAAGGCGTCGCACAAGCTCGCCGAAACGATGTACTCGCAGACCGGACAGCAGCAGGGCGGAGGCCCGGAAGCCGGCGGAGCGGAGAGCGGCGGGAAGAAACCGGAAGACGACGTGATCGAAGCCGAAGTCGTCGACGAAGAAAAGTAATGAGACCCGCGGGCGGGGAGTGATTCCCGCCCGCGCTGCATCGTATGGTTCGAAGAAAACGCGAAGGCTTCGTGATGATCTCCATCATCGCGGAGCGCTACAACATTCACCCCCAGACTCTCCGTCTGTACGAGAGGGAGGGTCTGATCAACCCCCATCGTACTCAGGGGAACACCCGACTCTACGGCCCCGATGAGATCAAGCAGCTCGAGCTCATCCTCCGACTGACCCGCGATCTCGGCGTGAACCTCGCCGGAGTGGAAGTGATCCTCAACCTCCTCCGCCAGATGCGCGCGTTCGAGATGGAGATCGACGAGATCATGACCTTCATCCGCCAGGAGATGCTCGACCGGCGCTGCGGCCTCGATCGCCGGCAGGCTCTGGTGAGGGTCGGCCCGCGCGGCGTGCAGAAGGCGGGAAAGTAGCTTGAACGCCGCTTCGAGTTATACGAGGTGAACTCGCCGAGAATGGTGGACGGCGAAAATCGCCTCCTCGCTTCGGTGACCTTCATGACCCAATTGCGCACGCTGAAGCCGACAGTGAACAGACGTTTAGTTACTCCTTGTGTTTCCGGTCAAGTCCGAGTATATTCTCGGCAAGCGGAGGAGGCGGCATCCCGACACAGGAGGTCGCAGATGTTTCATCGCAGCAGGTTCATTATGGTCTCTGTAGTCTCTCTCTCTCTCTCTTCTCTCTCCACATCTTCGCTTCCGGATCGCTCTATCATGTATCCGCCCCGATCCCTGGACGGTATATCGTCACGTTGAATTCTCCTCTTCCGAAAGGACTATCGCTCCATTCTGCTGCTGACAAGCTGGCGAAGACCTTCGGCGGGTCAGTGATCACCGAGTGGCCCAACCTGTTCGATGGTTTCGTGATTCGAATGTCAGAAGCGCAGGCAGTGGCGATCTCGAAACACACATGGGTCAAGTCTGTCGAGGAGGATGGGCTCGTGAGCCTCGCTACCACCCAGACTCTTCCATCCGGACCTATCGCGCCGGGTACGCCGGCCACGATGTGGGGCCTGGACAGGATCGACCAGGCGAGTATCGGCGCACCGAGGACAAATGGGGCTTACTCGTATTGCTCGACCGGAGCGGGGTTCGAATCTACGTTGTAGACACCGGCGTGCTGTCAAACCATCCCGACCTGGATGGCCGCGTCGACCCGGCTCCGAGCCTGAAGTCCACTCTGCTCGCGATGAATATTCCGGAGGTCAACTTCCTGAATTACGGTCAATGCTGGGAGCGAACTGCAGGCACCGTCACGACTCCCGGAGCGAGCCACGGAACTGCCGTCGCGGGTGTTGTCGCCGGATCGACATTTGGAGTGGCGAAGAGCGCGACAGTGGTGGATGCCCGGGCATTCGGTTGTTCGGGGAATCAGCAGTCTGTATCGGTGATCATTACCGCGCTGAATTGGATTCCGATGGATCCGAACAGGGGAATCTCAGCCCGCGTGGTGAACTGCAGCTGGACCTACCTATATGTGCCTTCAGTCACCGCAGCGGTCGATTCGCTGGTGACGAACTATGGAATGACGGTTGTCGTGGCTGCTGGGAATTACAACGACGATGCGACCTGGTATTCGCCAGCGGCCTCGACGCAGGCGATCACCGTGGGTGGGTTGCAGCAGGGAGCTGACAAGCGCCGATTGCGAATAGCTACGACTGCCCGTAGGTCTGGAGGAGTCAAACCGTGAGACGCATTGCCATCGGTCTGGTCCTTTGCGCCACTGCAGTCTCGGCATGGTCGCAACCAGCTGCACCGGAGCGGGTCATTATTCCAACCGTCTTTTCGGGGCTGCTGCCGGGAGGCTATGGATCGGAATGGAAACTCGTCATCGTCGGACGGAACGACGGCGACGCCTACGTGAAGGTATCAGAGCCTTTCGATTGCAACATCGAGTGTCCGACGCCACCGGCTCAGCCCCATTCGACGTTTGAACTCAATCTTTCCGACGCGGCCGGGTTGGGCGCATTTGTCTACATCGAAAATCCGGGTAGCGATGAGGTGTCTCTCGACGCGCGGATCCAGGACGTTTCAAGGCCGGCGGAAACTTGGGGAACCGAGCTACCCATCGTGCGACAGGGCGATACGTTTACGCGCACGCTGGGACTCCTCAACGTTCCCACCAGTCCGGCCTTTCGTTCCACTCTCCGGATCTACGACTACGACATCCGTCTCCGCAGCGATGTGCGGGTCCGTTTCTATGACATGATTACGGACGAGCTGCTCGCGGAGGTGCCGGTCACGTTGAGCACGAATTCGGCGTACCGACCTCCGCAGGCTCGGATGATCGACGTTGCGGCGATCTATCCGCACCTTCGAAGCGCAGAGACCGTGAGGATCTCGGTTGAGCCAGTGACTCCCGGCCTGCGTTTTTGGGCGTTCGTCAGCGTAACGAACGACGTCACGCAGCATGTTACGATGGTTCGTCCCGATAACCCACGTTAGTTTCAGCGGCGGGGCGGACGGCGATCCGCCGCCTGCTCCGCCGTCCGCCGTCCGCCGTTGAGATTCTCAACCTTGCAGTCTGGATTTCAAATTGCGACTCGCCGACTTGGTTCCTCGTTATACAATCTGGACACTCCCGTTAAATGAGGGCCCATGTCTCGAAAAGACGATCGCTATGACGATTCGTACGATCTCCTCAACCAGTATCTGCAGGAGATCGCACGGATTCCGCGGCTGAACCCCGACGAAGAGAAAGAGCTCGGGCGACGGGTTCAGGAGAACGACAGCAAGGCGCTCGAACAGCTGGTCAAGGCGAACCTTCGCTTCGTCGTCTCGTACGCCAAACGCTTCCGCAACGCCCACGTTCTCTTTCTCGATCTCATCAACGAGGGAAACATCGGGCTGATCCACGCGGCGAAGAAATTCGATCCCGACAAGAACGTCAAGTTCATCACCTACGCGGTCTGGTGGATCCGTCAGGCGATTCTTCACGCCCTTTCCGAGCAGGGCGGCGCGTTCCGGCTCCCCCCGAAACGGGCGAACCTGATGTATCGCCTCTCGAAGGCGATGGCGACGGCCATGACCGAGCAGAATCGCATCCCCACGCCCGACGAGCTGGCGGCGGAGCTCGGCGTCCCGCTCCGCGACGTGCAGACCCTTCTCCACGTGAACGCGGAGAATTTCTCTCTCAGTTCCGAGCTCGACAACGAGAGCCACACCGAACTTTCGGACCTCATCGAGCAGACCACCGTACCGTCGGCCGAAGACGAGCTGGAAGAGCAATCGGCGCGGGAAGACCTCCTCGACCGGATCGCCAAGCTCTCGCCGAAGGAGCGGCTGGTTCTGACCTTGCGGCATGGAGTGAGTGACAACGTCCCGATGAAGATCCGACGGATCGGCGAGTTCCTCAACCGTCCGGTGGAAGAGGTCGCGCAGCTCCTCGACTCCGCGATCAGGCAGATGTGCGAGACGCTGCGAATCAGTGAGACGGAGCTCTCGCACCTCCTCCTCTTCACCAACCCGAATTCGAAGGCTTCCTGGACCTTCTGGGTCGCGCTCGGCGACCTCCCTCCCGACTGGGTTCAGGCGATCGATCCCGAACGGGCCGACACGCTCGAGGAGCTGAAACAGCACGGCGCGGTCCAGACCGCGGTGGCGGCGCTCGATCTCGAAGAACGCACCGTCCTGCAGCTCCGCTACGGCATCCTCCAGGACGAGGAGCTCACCCTGCGCGACATCGGCGAGATTCTCAACCTCTCCCGCGAGCGCGTCCGGCAGATCGAGGCGCGCGCGGAGGCCAAATGCAGGCGGAGCGTTCACCGCGATCTGGTCGGACGAGGTTGATTCGGCTACCATAGCCGAGTGGATGAGCCGAAACCTCCCGGATCCTCACCGACCGGTCGCGTCGATACGATCGACGTCTCGGACAAGAAGCTGACCGTCCAGACGGAGTTCTTCCATCGGCCGGCCTGGCGCGCGGAGACGAAGGTCTATCTCGGCGGCGCGCTGAAGAAGGTCTATCAGGGAGATCTCTCCGGTGTCGACGAGGCCGAGCTTCAACACGCGCTGATGGCGTTTCACGAGACGAAGCTCCGCGAGATCGTCGACGGCCTCCGCAATCTCAAACGCTGACGCGCGGGCGACGCGCGCCGGCAACCACAGATCCATCATGCGCATCGAAAGACTGACGTCCGAGGAGGAGGAGTTCTGGCGAGGCGAATTCGGCCGCGAGAACTGGATTCTGGGCTCGCTCTCGATGGACGTGACACTTCCGGAATACGCTGCAGGAAGGCCGGCCCTCGAGAGCATGCACTTCGGCTACTATATTCAGCCGCTGCATCTGTCGATCCACGATCGCGAAGAGCTCCCCCGCAAACTTCTGCTCGCCCTGGCGCGACGCAGACCTCCGGTCGATTTTCTGGAGATGATGGGAGCGGGAATCCGGGTTCCCCACGCATTTCCGAAGGGATTCACTCTCGAGAGCGTCCTGCGGATCACGCTGCAGGAGCTTCGGAAGATTCCGCTGCGCGGATGAGAGGGTGCTCGTTCTTCGCGCTGCGGCGCGGGTGAATTCCAGGCTCGCCGCGCTCCTGAAGAGTTCCGTCACAGCTGACGTGCACGAGGCATAAAACCGGCAGCCGGGCGATTATTGGAGAGGTCATGACTCCGGGAAGAAGACTCCTCAGCTACTTCAGCCGCCACAGGTTGGCGCTCTTCACCGGCGGTCTCTGTGTGGTCGGCTCGGCTGCGTTCTCCCTCGTCAAACCGATACTCATCGGAAACGGCATCGACGAGCTCACCCACAGCTTCAGCCGTTCGGCGATGCTCGAATACGCTCTTCTGGTCGTTGCCGCTTCGGCAATCCAGGGGATCTTCCTGTATCTCCAGCGATGGATCCTGATCGGGACCTCGCGGCGCATCGAATACGACATGCGCAACGACTTCTACGCGCACCTCCAGACTCTTCCGGCGCCGTTCTACCAGGGACAGCGCACCGGAGATCTCATGTCTCGCGCAACGAACGATCTCGCGTCGGTGCGAATGCTCGTCGGGCCGGCCGTGATGCACTCCTTCTCCTCTCTCCTGGTCGTGATCGGCGCATTCGTGATGATGATGCGGATCGATCGGCGCCTCGCACTCTTCTGCTCCATCGCCGTCCCGGTCGTCGCCGGTATGGCGAAGTTCTTCGGCGAGAAGATCCATGTGACGTTCCGGAGCGTCCAGGACTACTTCGGCGACATCTCCGCGCGGGTGCAGGAGAACCTCGCCGGAGTCCGCGTGGTACGGGCGTTCACCCAGGAGTCGAACGAGGTCGAGAACTTCAAGAGGATGAATCGGGAGTACGTGGAGAGGAACCGCTCGCTGATCCATCTCACCGCACTCTTCTACCCTCTGCTCCACACGGTGATCGGCGTCATGTTCGTAGTGGTGTTCTTCGTCGGCGGGCGACAGATGATCGCCGGCACGATGTCCATCGGAGCATTCGTCGCCTTCACGTTCTACCTCGGGCGGATGGTGTGGCCTCTGATCGCCCTCGGATGGGTGATCAACCTCTTTCAGCGCGGGATGGCTTCGATGAAGCGTCTCGACGAGATCTGGCAGCATTCTCCGGCGGCCGCGTTCGTCGGTCCGGAATGTCCGCATCTGCCGACTCGTGGGGAGATCGAGATTCGCGATCTCACGTTCAGTTATGGAACGCACGACGTCCTCCGGAACGTCAACCTCCATGTTCGTGCGGGATCGACGGTCGGAATCGTCGGGCGAACCGGAAGCGGAAAGTCGACGCTCCTCTCGCTGATCACGCGAACATGGGAGCCGCCGAAGGGGAAGGTCTTCCTCGACGGGTGCGCCATCGAGAGTGTCCCTGCGGCGCACCTCCGCGGAATGATCGGAGTCGTGCCGCAGGAGACGTTCCTCTTCTCCGAGTCGATCGCCGAGAACATCCGTTTCGGACGCTCCGGCGCGTCGGAGGAAGAGACCGAAGAGGCTGCGACGCTCGCCGGATTGAGCGACGACGTCGGATCGTTCCCGAACGGGCTCGAGACGGTGATCGGCGAGAGGGGAATCACTCTTTCGGGAGGGCAGAA
Source organism: uncultured Acidobacteriota bacterium (assembly GCA_963741955.1). GTDB lineage: Bacteria > Acidobacteriota > Thermoanaerobaculia > Gp7-AA8 > Gp7-AA8 > CAVUKB01. The sequence continues at coordinate 243,261 of CAVUKB010000005.1, read as the reverse complement.
GCAGCGCACCGCCATCGCCCGGGCGATCCTTCGCAATCCCACCATTCTCATTCTCGATGACGCCCTCAGTGCGGTGGATACCGCGACGGAGGAGCGGATTCTCCACGCGCTCGCGCAGCTGCGGAAGGGGAGGACGGTGCTCGTCGTCTCCCACCGCGTCTCGTCGGTCAAGGAAGCGGACGAGATCATCGTCCTCGACCGCGGCGAGATCGTCGAAAGGGGAACCCACGACGATCTGATGGAGATCGACGGCTACTATGCGGATCTCTACCGGCGGCAGACTCTGGAAGAAGAGATCGAGGAGATCGCATGACGATCGAGCGCCACGAGGAGGAAGCGGCGAGGAGCTTCGACCCGCGGCTCATCCGGCGGCTCGCGACGTATCTCCGTCCGTACCGATGGCGCGCGTTCTTTTCCGTGCTCCTGGTGATCCTCTCGTCTCTGACGGAGATCGCGGGGCCGGCGATCATCGCAGTCGGGGTCGATCTCTTCGTGCAGCCACCCGGCTCGCAGGTCCGGAACGGGCTCACGGCGGCGGTCGCGAACCTCCTTCATGCGTGGGACCTGTCGCCCGACCGGCTGACCGGAATCGATTTCGCGGCGGGCATCTACCTCCTCACGCTCGTCGGCGGCTTCGTGATCCTCTACGGACAGATGATCCTGATGAATCTGATGGGTCAGTACGTAATGTACGACTTGCGGAAACAGATTTTCGGGCACCTGCAGAAGCTGGATGTGCAGTACTTCGACCGCAATCCGGTGGGAAGGCTCATCACCCGAGTGACCACCGACGTCGATGCACTGAACGAGCTTTTCACCGCAGGGTTCGTCTCGATCTTCGGGGACGTCTTCGTGCTCGTCGGCATCGTCGCCGTCCTCTTCTGGATGAACTGGCAGCTCGCGCTGGTGCTGTTCGGCATCCTGCCGTTCATCGTGGTGGTGTCGCTCTGGTTCCGACGCGGTGCACGCAAGACCTACCGGAAGGTCCGGGCGCGGATCGCGGCGATCAACGCGTTTCTGCAGGAGCACATCTCCGGGATGCCGGTGGTCCAGCTCTTCAACCGTGAAGGGGAAGAGGGGGAGAAGTTCGACCACCTCAACGCGCGCCACCGCGACGCGAACATCGAATCGATCTTCTACTACTCGATCTTCTATCCGGCCGTGGAGCTGATCCAGTCGGTCGGAATCGCGCTGATCGTCTGGTACGGCGGTGGGAAGGTCATTCAGGGCACGCTGACCATCGGTGCACTGATCGCGTTCTTCCAGTACGCGCAACGCTTCTACGAGCCGATCTCGGATCTGTCGGAGAAGTACAACATCCTGCAGGCGGCGATGGCGGCGAGCGAACGGATCTTCCGGTTGGTCGACACGCCCGTCCGCATCACCGACGCCTCCGACTCGATCGAACTCGATCACGTCGAGAGCATCGAGTTCCGCGACGTCTGGTTCGCCTACAACGACGAAGAATGGGTGCTGAAGAACGTCTCTTTCGACGTCAGGCGCGGCCAGAGGATCGCGATCGTCGGACATACCGGAGCGGGGAAGACCACCGTCACGAATCTCCTTCTCCGTTTCTACGACATCCAGCGCGGAGTGATCCTGATCAACGGAATCGACATCAGGCGCGTCGCACTCCAGTCGCTTCGACGTCTCTTTGCCATCGTGCAGCAGGACTTCTTCCTCTTCAGCGGAACCATCGAGGAGAATATCGCCCTCTCGGATCCGCGGATCGGGGCCGACGCGGTGCGCAACGCGGCTCGAAGGGTCGAAGCGGAGCGTTTCATCACCCGCTTGCCGGAAGGGTATGGCGCCGAGGTGCGGGAGAGGGGAGCGGGACTGTCGGTCGGCGAGAAGCAGCTTCTCTCGTTCGCCAGGGCGCTCGCGTTCGATCCGCCGGTCCTGATTCTCGACGAGGCGACTTCGTCCATCGATACGGAGACGGAACGGCTGATCCAGCAGGGGATCGAGGTGCTGATGGAAGGTCGCACGTCGATCGTGATCGCGCACCGTCTCTCGACCATCCGTTCCGCGGATGCCATCCTCGTGTTCCATCACGGCGAGATCCGGGAGTGCGGCACGCACGAAGAGCTGCTGCGGATCAATGGCCTGTATCGGCGCCTCTACGAGCTTCAGTACAAAGAGCAGGCGACGGTTGAAGAGCCGCGCGTTCCCGCCGCCTCGAGCTGACCGCCGGTGGCCTGGAGCCGGCGCTCTTCGCGTGCGCCCTCTCTCGTATCGGAACGACCGCGCGCTCACTGCCGGAAGTACGCCTTGTCGAGCGCACGATACTGAATCGCCTCCGCCACGTGCTGTGACGCGATACCCTCGCCACCCTCCAGATCCGCGATGGTCCGCGCCACTTTCAGGATCCGATCGTACGCACGAGCCGAGAGCCCCAGCTTCTCGACGGCATGATCGAGAATACGCTGAGATCCGGAATCGAGGGCGCAGTACTTCCGCAGATGCCGCGTAGCCATCTCCGCGTTCGAATCGATGTGGGAGTGCCGGAACCGCTCGCGTTGCACCGTGCGCGCCGCCTCGACTCTGGCCCGGATCGACGCCGATTTCTCCCCCGCGTTGGTGCTGCTGATCTCCTCGGGTGAGAGCGCGGGCACTTCCACCTGAAGATCGATCCGATCGAGTAGCGGACCCGAGATACGTGCGAGATAGCGGGCGATCTGCTGGGTGGAACAACTGCACTGGCGCCGCGTGTCGTTGAAATAGCCGCAGGGACAGGGGTTGAGCGCCGCAGCGAGCGTGAACTGGGCGGGGAAAGTGAGGGTGCGCGATGCGCGCGAGATCGTCACCCGCCCTTCCTCCATCGGCTGTCGCATCACTTCCAGAACGTCGCGCCGGAACTCGGGCAATTCGTCGAGGAAGAGGACACCGTGATGCGCGAGGCTGACTTCGCCCGGTCTCGGATTCGATCCGCCGCCGACCAGACCGGCGTTGGAGATGGTGTGATGCGGAGCCCTGAACGGACGCCGCGGAACCAGCCCGGATCCCGGCTGGAGAATCCCCGCCACCGAGTGGATCTTCGTCGTCTCGATCGACTCCTGCAGCGACAGCCGCGGAAGAATCGACGGAAGACGTTTGGCGAGCATCGATTTTCCGGAGCCGGGAGGGCCGATCATCATCACGTTGTGGCCACCCGCTGCCGCGACTTCGAGCGCGCGTTTCGCGTGGGCCTGCCCGCGCACTTCGGAGAAGTCGATGCCGTCCACCGGCTCCTCGACGAATGCGCGTGTTTGGCAGGGCTCGATCGGAGATTCACCGCGGAGGTGATCCATCAGAGCCGGCAGATGTGGCACACCGATCACGCGGACCGACGCCACAGCCGCCGCCTCATTCGCGTTGTCTGCCGGAACGATGATCTCCCGTATCTCTTTCTCTCCGGCGAATGCGGCGCTGATGGAGAGTGCTCCGCGGATCGGGGCGAGTGCTCCGTCGAGTGAGAGCTCGCCGACGAACACCCTTCCTCGAAGATGCTCGTCGCGAAGGACGTCCGCCGACTGCAGGATACCGATGGCGATGGGAAGATCGAATGCCGAGCCTTCCTTTTTCACGTCGGCAGGGGAGAGGTTGATGACGAGGTTCTCGGGGGGGTAGCGGAGCCCGCAGCTCGCGAGCGCAGAGCGCACCCGCGCGTATGCTTCGCGCACGGCGGTGTCGGGCAACCCGACCATGGTGAAGTTCGGCAGGCCCATGACCTTGCCGACTTCTACGCTGATTCTTACTGCATCAATTCCGAAGGTCGCAGCCGTCAATACTTTCGAGAGCATTGATGATTCGGCCCTGCGGAAGTCCCGTCGCGAGGGTACCTCGGCGGCGAAAGGAAGACAAGTGGGGAGGGCGGACCCTCGACACGATGGACCGGCGATCGGGCGCGACGACACGGGTCCCGGGTAATTGACAAAGAACAGTGAACTCCTTACCGTAAGTCGCGACCGATGAGCAGCGAATCCGTCCAGTCAGGCGCCGCTCCCGTCGCGCAGGGTCGCAGATCACTTCCACCGCTTCCCTTTCTCAGGCGCCCCCTCTTCTTCGAGATCTTTCTCCTCGCTCAGCTTCCTCTGGTGCACCTGGTCTTTTTCCGCGCACGACTCCCGATCGGTCCGGTTCAGGCCTACGTGCCGCTCATCTCGATGGTCGAGCCGATCGTGTTCATCGCCGCGGTGGCGTTGGCGGGCCATCTGGTCGCCTCGGCGGTTCGGAGGCACGCACGTGACTACCTCCGGACCATCGTCAGCGTGCGCTGGCTCGTACTCACCGCACGACTGATGTTCTTCTTCCTGATCACCATCTGGGTCTATGAATCGATCAAGGTCACCCTCCCGGTGACGCGTGCGGAATGGTTCGACATCCGCCTGTCGCAGATCGATCGGTTCATATTCGGCGGCCGCTCGCCGAATGAATTTCTCCTCACTCTTTTCGCCTGGCCTCCCTTCCTCCGATTCGTCGACTGGAGCTACGCTGCCGTCTTCCAGAACTCGCTCTTCGCATCCCTGGTGGTGTTTCTCTCTCTGAAGAACGAACGGGTTCGCGTCGCGTTCTTTACCGGAACCGCGGTACTTTGGATCACCGGCGCGTGGCTCTACTATCTCGTCCCGGCCATGGGCCCCGCGTACCGCTTTCAAGTGATCTGGGCTGACCTGGGAAACGCCCTTCCCACCACCATCGGCTCTCAGGCCGCGCTGCTGCGAAACTTCATCGCGGTGTTGAAGCTGAAGGAGGGGATCATCGATCCCTCGGTTCACATCTCGCTGGGGATCGCGGCGTTTCCCTCTCTCCACGTCGCGTCAGTGAGCTTCATCGCATTGTGGGTCGCCGCTCTGTGGCGTCGTTCTGCACTCGTAGGCGCGCTCATCACCGCGGTGATCTTCGTCGGATCGGTCGTCACCGGCTGGCACTACCTGGTCGATTCGCTGGCCGGACTGGTCCTTGGGGTGCTCTGCTTCCTCTTGACGTTCTACGGATACCGGATTCCGGAAGCACTCGCCTGACGGGCGGGAGGAGGCACCCGGCCAGGGCAACTCCAGGAAGGGTCCGGCTCGCCAAATGGCTGAGCTCGCTTCGGCCGGAAAACAGTAACCCCCTTTATCCCTCATAATTTGCACGAGAATCGGTCCTGCGGGAATTCGAAAGCTTTCTCCCGCGATAATGGTGTTTGTTAATCGGGGCCTCAAATAACATAGAATACCCGGGCCTGTTAACGTGTTATTTGTACAGAATTGCTCGCGATAAAAGATTGACAAAATCTGTACAGAAATTATGATGGGCCCAACACGCCAGCATCACGTGATGGGTGAGGAGAGTGGAGCATGGCATTCGAGAAATGGGAGCCGAAGCCTGAGTACGACAAGTTTCCCGCGTCGGCGACGATCGTCCAGTCGCGTCTGATCCGCATTGCGTCTCCGGTTGCCAACATGCTCCGACTTCGAGGCAGGAGTAACGCGCAACTCTTCTACGATCGCAAACGCAAGGTGATCGGAATCAAGCCGATCGACAAGCGCGAAGAGGGTGCGGCGAAGATCCGTCAGTCCGACAAGTCGACCTCGTTGCACGTCCCGAGCTTCTTCCGTCATTACCAGATCGACGTTCCCGGTATCAAGCGCTTTCGCTGCTGGTACGACGAGAAAGAGCGGATGGCGATGATCGACATCTCTCGACCCGCGCGCCGCGGGCGTCCGTCGGGAACCTGATCGCCATCGTCACGACGCCGGGAGAAAGAGTCCCGACGAACTGCACGAAAGAAAACGGCCGGACTTGCAGTCCGGCCGTTTTGCATGTGCGTGGATCGAATCCGCCGATCACTCACTCCGTCCGATGCCGTCGCGTCTCGCGAGTTGACGGATCTTCAGTCCGAGTGCGACGAGAGTGAGAACGATGAATCCCAACGCGATCACCAATCCGCTCCGGCGGTAGCTGAGCTCGTGCAGCGAGTTCTTCGCCGAGACCAGAGCTGCTTCCGCGTGGGTCAGACCTTCTTTGCGTTTCTCGAGGAAGGGTCCCTTCGGCGAGAACGAGTGGACGAGCACTTCGAGCTGGATCTGTCCGTCGACCGCACCGTCCAGCTCCGGCTCGGCTTTCCGGACTTCCACTCCGCCGCGTTTCGCTGCCAGGAGGATCCGCTCGGCACGCGCCGTGACGGAGGTCAGCTGCCGCATCGATGAGAGCATCTCGCCGGAAACGACATTTCCGGTTGAACCCTCTTTGGAGTGGCAATCGGTGCACTGCCGCACCGGGACGGTCACCAACTTCTTCGTAACCGGATCCTCGTAGGAGAAGTGGGTCTTTCCGATTCGGAATTTATCGAACAGACGCTGGAACTCCGGCCGGAGCTCGGGCGCCTCGGTTCCGCTTCCGGTACCGGCCACGATGTGCGTGGAAAGATGAGTCGCCTGATCGACCATCCAGTCGAAGAGGTCCTTCCCGCTCAGTCCCTTCTGCTTTGCCTGGGAAAGGAGTGACGCCTTCACCGTTTCGTAGTGCTGCAGCTTCTCGGGCGGCTCGCCGTACTTCTCGGAGAGAGGACCGACTCCCTCGTGACAGAACGCGCACGGGGTCTCGGGGAGATGTCCGAGGAGTGCGATGGTCGGCCGGATCACGGCGTGATTTTCGTGGCAGGTGATGCACTCCCCGAAATGGGCGATCTTCTTCACCTTCACTTCGGAAGGATCGTGACACGTCCCGCACTCACCGTTGGCCGAGGCGAGATACGTATTGTGCTCGTCGAACGGTGCCGCCTTCGGGCTGGCGCGGAAGAGCTCCGCCTCGCGACTGTGGCAGTTGCCGCAGACGAAAGCGACCGACTCGAGACCAGGAGGAGTCGCGCCGTGATTCCCGTGGCAGTCGTTGCAGGTCGGCGCGGAAAGATCCTCCTTCACCAACAGCGCGTTCGCGTGAACGCTTCGCGACCAGCGCGCGTATTGATCGACCGGGATCGGATCGCCATAGCGGTCCTTGTATCCGGCCATTCGGGTCGGATCGGAGTGACAGTGGCTGCAGGTCTTCGCCACGTTCTGAGCGAAGACGGGGGAGTCGGAGTTGTCGACCCGGAGAATTCCGTGCACGCTGTGGCAGTCGACGCAGGTTGCGACGTTCGCATCACCGTGGCGCAGGAGCTGACCGTGCTGGCTGGTCCAGTATTCCTTCACCTGATCGGTGCGCGCTTCCGGTTTGTAGCGCTTCATGAAGTCGGGTGACGAATGGCACGATCCGCAGAACTCCGGGATGTCCTTCCGTTCCGGTTTTCCCACGAATGGATGCGGCTTGTAATTCGGGTCCATCGCCGCGCCCGGATCGTCCGCGACTTTGAGGTCCGGATTTCCACCGTGGCAGTCGTGACAGGAAAGACCGACCGAGGCGTGGACTCCCTGCCGGAAATGAGTGACGATCGCGACACCCGAGTCGTCGAACATCGTCTTGTCGCTGTGGCAGGTCGTGCAGGAGGTTTCCTTCGGACCACCGGCGGCGAGCACTGCGGGTACCGCGGTGACTCCGAGTCCGAATGCGAGCGCCAGCAGTCGTAGAGACCCGCTCCAGCTGATGGAATGTCTTTCGACCGGTCTCATGATGCTCCTCCTTCGACTTTGCGATTGGTGAAGAAGCCGATGAGAAGCAGCAGGATCACCACCAGGGCGATGTAGAGAGGGAGCAGCGACGCGTAGCCCCAGATGGTCATGGCCAGCATGTACACCAGCATGACCACTCCGATCACCGTGAACATGGGACTTCGCGCCTTCTCCCTGACTCCGCGATCGAGGAAGGGAACCATCACCAGCAGCATGAAGAACAGACCGAAGAGGAGGATTGCGATCGCCTCGTACTCGATCCCCAGTATCGAACCTCCCGGCACGAGCTTCAGCGTCTGGAACATGTAGACGAAGTACCACTCGGGACGGATGTTCGCGTACGCCGGTGCGAACGGATCCGCTTTCTCGCCCAGCTCCCACGGGAAGAGAGCAGCGAGCGATGCGAGAACGCCGAGACCGATGATCCAGGCGAAGAGATCTCGCAGCATGTAGTGGGGGAAGAACTTCATTGCCTTACGCTTCGACGCTTCTTCCTGAACCCCTGCCGGAACGCTCATTCCCTTCAGCTGCACGAGCACCAGATGCGCGAGGATGAAAAAGCTCGTAATCGCGGGAAGAATCGCAACGTGCCATCCATAGAAGCGCGACAGCGTTCCACCCGTGACCCGATCACCGCCTCGAAGAAACCGAAGCGTCCAGGGCCCGACGATCGGAACCACGCCCGCGATGTCGGTTCCCACCTTGGTGGCGAAGAACGCGAGCTTGTTCCACGGGAGTAGATATCCGGAGAAGCCGAAGCCGAGTGCGAGAAGGAAGACCACCGCACCGGTGATCCAGGTCAGCTCGCGTGGCGGGCGGTACGCTTTCATGAAGTAGACGCTGACCAGATGAAGGAAAGCGAAGAACACCATCAGGTTCGCCGACCAGGAGTGGATCGACCGGATCAGCCATCCGAACGGGACGGTGGTCATGATGAATTCCACCGACTCGAACGCCTCTCCGGCGGACGGGCGGTAGTAGAGCATCAGGAGGATTCCGGTGATCACCTGAACCACGAAAAAGAAGAGGGTCACACCGCCGAGGTAGTAGAGGATGCTGTAGCGGTGTTCAGGAACGGTCTTGTGGGAGAGAAACTCGATGAGCGGAGAGATGCCGACCCGTTCGTCGAACCAATCGTAGACGCGTGCTGTAATTTTCTTCATCGCTCACGCCCTCGACACGATCACGGAGTCGGGTTGGCCGCTCCCTTTGGAGACCAGGTTCACTTTGAACGGGGTCAGCGGTTTCGGCGGAGGCCCGGAGACGTTCCGGCCGGTCAGGTCGAACACGCCCCCATGGCAGTTGCAGTGGATCCTGGTCTTCTTCTTCTCGTATTCGACGATGCAGGCGAGATGAGTACACGTTGCGGAGAACGCACGGAACTCCTTCTCACTCATCCGGATCACGATGACCGGATCGGCCCCGAAACGGATGATCTTGAATCCCTTCTCGAGGAAGGTCGGATCATTGACCGCTCCGGCATCGACCTGGTTCGTCGTTGCTTCGGGAACCCGCGGGGGACTGAGGTAGCGGAAGACGGGGTATGCCGCAGAGACGAGGAGTGCCCCCGCGGTGGTGCCGAGGAACCAGTTGATGAAGGTCCGACGGTCCGTTGAAACGGAATCGTTCATCATGACTCCTTCCCGCCGGAGTGGCCGCATTCCGGGGGATCAGAAGGTTGATGGTCGGCGCGAGGCCAGCGCGCCGTTGATCGCTCGATAGACCCGGGAACTGGAGTTCGTATTGGGTGGCATCTTCCGTTTTCGGAAGGGAAGGGGGCAGTGTTCATGGTCACCGGATATGGTGATGTACGACACGGTCTCGTCCGCCACGCTGACGTTACATAAAACCTTTCCAGGATCAGCACCATCGACTCCAGTGACTCCTCTCCACGCGGAGGTTCTGATGGATCAACTAGTTCAGCTTCAGCAGCGGCTCGACACTCTCGCCGCCGCCTTCGAGCGGCTCGAGCGCCGCGTGAACGATCTCGAGGCCGCGCACGAGGTCTCGGACGCTTCCCGTGTCACAGCACCCACGGTCACCCACGTCACCGACGCCCGTGACGAGATGGAGACGCGCTCGCTTCTCGACCTCGGTCTGATCGGCCGAACCCTGATCATTCTCGGTGGCGCCTTTCTCCTGCGAGCCTTCACCGATTCCGGGGGAGTCCCTCTCCCGATCGGTCTCTCGCTCGGAATCACGTATGCGCTCATCTGGATCTTCATGGCCGACCGTGCCGGACGTGCCGACCGCGTCAGTTCATCAGACTACTACGGAATCGCGGCCGCGATGATCGCTTATCCGCTGATCTGGGAAGCGACCAAGAAGTTCGACTTCTTCTCCCCGATATCCGCCGCGATCATTCTGGCCGCGGTCTCGGGACTTCTGCTGGGTATCGGATGGATCCGCGAACAGAAGGTGCTCGCGTGGGTGGCCACCATCTTCGCGCTCCTCACCTCCCTGGCTCTGATCGTCGATACCCGCTCGGTGGTCCCCTTCGGATGGGCCCTGCTGGTCGTCGGCCTGATCAGCGCCTGGATCGCTTACGACATCCGCTGGCATGCCTTGAGGTGGCCGGTGGCCGCAGTGATCGACATGCTTCTGATCAACCTCGGGTTTCTGGTGGTTGCCGGATTCGTGGGGCAGGCGCCGGTCGCGGCGATGATCCTGCAGATCTCGACCATGTTCGGATTCATCGGAACGTTCACCGTCCGCGCTCTCTGGAGGGAACGTGCGATCACCGCGTTCGAGATCATGCAGAGCAGCGTCGCGTGGCTGGCGGGATTCGGGGGAGCGCTCTGGATCTCGAACGTGCTGCACGTTGGCCAGCTGCCGGTGGCCGTGGTCGGAGTCGTCCTCGCGCTGACCGCCTACATCATCGGATACCGCATCGTCGACCGCACCAGGCTCCTCCACAACACGTTCTACTTCACCATTCTCGGCCTCGCGTTCACCGTTCCCTCGACCGCGGTCCTCATGGGGACCACTCCCGCCAGCATCCTCTGGGCCGCGATTGCACTGGTCACCGGAATTCTCGCCATCCGCTACCAGCGCGTGGAGCTCGTCGCGCAGACCGTCGGGTATCTCTTCGCTGCCGCACTGGGGTCAGGTCTGCTGACATTCGGCGCGTTGGGTCTTTTCGGATCATCCAATTCAGTCGGCGCCGGTCAGCTCGGGCTGAGCGGTCTCCTGGCGATGGTGATCGCCGCCATCTGTGCGGTGTCTCATCTTCCCCGTCTCGTTCCGGAAAGTCGCCGGACTCATTTTCCGAGAGCTCTCGCGCTTGCCATCGCTGTGTGGGGCATCGGGGGTCTCGTCACCACGGGGCTGATGACCGTGGTCGGCGGTCCATCCGGAGCGACGCCCGCGGGCGTATCCGCGACACAGACGGTGGTTCTCTGCATTGCCGCCGTCGTCCTTGCATGGGTCAGCCGGATAGAACGTCTTCGCGCTGCATCGACGCTGGTCCCGCTGCTTCTGATCGTGATCGCGCTGAAGCTCGTCGTGCAGGACCTTCACGCCGGCCGTCCCGCGACGCTCTTCATCGGGTTTGCGTTCTACGGCGCCGCGTTGATCATCGCTCCGCGCCTGCGGGTGAAGCGAGAGCGCGAGGAGGAGGCGCCGCCGGAAGCGGGTGTGGTGGAGGAAGCGGCGACTCGCGACGAACCCAAAATCGCACTTCCTCGATAGAAACGGGGCGTGTCACTTGGTCAGCGAGACGCTCGGGCCAGACGAAAAGAGGCGAGCCTTTCGGCTCGCCTCTGGTTGTCTGTCGATCGTGGTGAGCTCAGAAAGTTGCGGGCGCGGGTCGTACCGGCACCGGCTGCTTCGGAAGAGCCACGCCCCTGGAGAAGTCGTCCAGTGTCGAGAAACGCTGGAGCGTCATCGTCTGGAGAGCACCCGGAGCGAGGAACGGCACCATCGTGCTGCTGCCGCCCTGCAGTCCGATCGCGTTGTTCTGGAAGAACGGAATCAGCGTCGCCTGAGGGATCCGTGAGCCGTAGGCCTCGTTGATTTTCCGAATGAAGTCGTTCGCGACGATGGTGTATCCGATGTCGGTCGGGTGGACGCCGTCGAGACTGAAGAGTCCACCGGTGATGAAGCCGGTGTTGAACGTCAGCCCCGCGATGTGAATCCCCGTCTGCCAGGTGGCGAAGAGTGCGTCGGAATCGAGCACCGGGATGTCGAGCGAAGACGCCGCAGCCTTGATCGCCGCATTCACGTCGGTCCGGCGCTGCTCGATCTGCGCGATCTCGTCTGCGGTGAGCGTCACTGCATCCGGAAGAGGCTCGCCGACGTGTGGGAGCGGAACCAGCGGCTTGAGTGCGGCGGGAAATCCGTATCCCTGCTGCAGGAACGACTGCGCCGTCAGGAGCACCTTGCTCCCCGGCCCGAGCTGGACCACCTGATCGCCGACCTGCGCGATGTAGAAGATCGGATGCCCGTCAGGCCCGAGCAGCGGCTGATTGGTGGTGGGGTCGAGTACCACCGGCGGAATCACGTTTGCAAACGGGATCGCGCTGACCGGAGGAACCGTCGCGGTGATCATCCCCGCGTTCGGTGCTCCCAGCGTCAACTGCTGAAGAAGCGTGTTGTAATCTGCGGTGAAGTTCTCCAGAGGGGTCATCGCGGCGGGCATGCCGGATGTGACCCCGCCCAGCACCTCGTTGTTTCCGATCCAGACGGTGATGAATGTCGGCTGCAGCGCGATCGTCTGAGCCGCGGCCGACGCCTGACCGCGCAATATGATCTGGAAATAGGGGTTCGGGTTCTGCTCACTCCCGTTGAGGGTGATCAGGTCGTGAACTCGCGCCCCCGGAATGCCGAGATTGTTGTACGGCCGCGGAAGAGTCAGGTTCATCGGTGCGCCGTAGCCGGAAGCCTTTGGCCCGATGATCAGCGGAGAGATGCTCTTGAGCACCAGCTCCGCCGGGATTCCCGGCTCGCTGATCAGCGGCTGCTGGAAATCGGGGGTGCCGGCCTGCTGCGCGATGATCTTCGGGAAGCTCCAGATCTGATGTCCCACCACGAGGCTGGAGGATTCATAGCCGCTGGTGAGGCTGTCGCCGATCGCCACGTAACGGGTGAAGTCAGCAGATCCCCGCGCCGCGAACATCGGGAGGGCCGCGACGACGAGGAGCAACGACAGAAGACAGATTCGAATCGTCAATGAACGGGATTTCATGCGGTGTCTCCTTTATCGCGGTGTCAGAATTTATAGCCGAGGTCGATGGTCACGAGGTTCGCCGTGGTCCGGTAGATTCCATTGAAGCCGTCCCGGTTCATTCCCTTCGTATTCTGGTCCATGAACACGAGGAACATCTCGGCGAACTCGGCCGACCACTTTCCGTTGTCCCACCCGAAGCCGAACGTGGCCGCCCAGCGATCCGCATCCGGGAGGAGTGGTCCCACTCCCTCCAGCGGCTGAGGCGTCTTGTCGTACAACGCTCCGAGACGGATCGCCCAATCGTCGGTGACCGGATGGTTCGCGCCGAGACGGTAGGAGTTCACGCTCTTCCAGTCCTCGGGGATGTTCAGGTTCTGTGACGGAGTATCGACGAACGCGACGTCGAGGCTCTTGAAACGGCTCCAGCCGGTGCGGACGACGTCGAAGTCGATCTGCCAGGTCGGGATCATCGTCGTCGACACGCCGATGCTTCCGATCCAGGGGTACTTGATCGTGGTCCGGATGTCCTGATTCGGAGGAAGGCCTGCTCCGACGAGGGCGTCGAACTGCGGGTTTCCGGTCGAGATCTGCGTGAACTTCGCCGTACCGGTGTAGTCGATGTCCATCGCGCTCCGGTACTGCAGCCCGACGTTCCACTGGTCGGTCGGTTTGTACATCAGGCCCACGTCGAAGCCCCACGCGTCGTTCCAGTCGCTGTTGAGCCGCGCATGAGCGACGTCGGCGATGCGGTTGGTGAACGGATTGAGCGCCAGACTGTTCCGCTCGAGCGAGATGTGCGAGGTGCGGTACTCCGCGCCGACGCCCCAGGCGAACTTCCCGCCCGCCATCTTCATGGCGAAGGAAGGCTGCACCGAAGTCGTCTTGATGTTCGCATCCTGGGAGATGTAGCGCCCCGGGAAGGTCATCCCGTCTGCCCAGTCCGTCCGGAGGCCGAATCCGGTGAAGCTCCCGATCCCGAACGCTGCGTTCTCACCGATCGGCATCACGAAGTACGCGTTCGGGAGGACGAAGGTGTGATTCGCGTAATTGGCTTCCACCCCCGCGCCCGGGAAGTACCCATCCGTGCCGCTGAAACTGTTGTCGAACGTGATCATCGTGCCGCCGAGCATGGCCTGGCTGCTCTTGAGGTTCACGATGCCGGCCACGTTGTAGAAGATCGCGCTCGGATCGTCGGCCGTCGCCGCGAATGCTCCGCCCATGGCGGTCGCTTTCGCGCCCTGTTCGAAGATCGCGAACCCTGCACCGAATGAAGGACTGCAGATGAGAATCAGGAGAAACGCGAGTGGAAGAATGCGAAGATAGGTCTTCAGAGGACGCAAGACAACCTCCTTAGTGAGCTGCTGTCGTGTCGCTGCGAAACATCAGAAATTCCGCGAATCATAGCATAGGGTCACGCGTCGATTATTCATCTCGTCAACCGTGGGGCATCGCGATGAAGAGACTTTGGATACTCCTTCTCGTCGCCTGGACTGGAACCGCCTTTGCCGGACTCGAGTACCGCTTCGAAAGCGTCACAACCGGACGTTCGGGAATGTCACTCTCCGGCGTGGTGGAGGTGGAGGGGGGTCATTCCCGAATTGCCGTCACCGGAGGGAAGGCGCTGCCTCTCGCCGCCGGCTCCGTGATCCTCTCCAGTACGGGCACATCGAAGATCACCGTTCTCGATCCCGCCCAGCAGTCGTACTACTCCCTCGACCTCTCCGGAATGCTCGATTCCACGGGGAGGCCCGGAGGCTCGTTGGAAGGAATGTTCGACGTGAAGGTCGAGAACCCGAAGGTCAGAGTGAGTGACCTCGGGGAAGGCGTTCCGATCGCCGGCTACCCGACTCATCGGTATCGCACCGAGACGAGCTGTCAATTGGTCATGACGATCATGAGCTCGAAGCAGACCACCACGATTCAGACCCGCAGCGACATCTGGACGACCGGGGAGATCGATCCGGGTTTCGCGACCTTCGTTCAGAGTGACGGGCTCCGCACCGGATGGAAGGAGCTCGACCACCTGCTCGAGAGTCAGTCGTCCTCCGTGAAGGGATTTCCACTGAAGATCGTCACCACCACCACGACGAGCGATGGACGCCGAAGCATGACCTCGACCACCACCACCACGGTGAGCGACATCCGGGAGAAGGCCATTCCTCCCTCGCGTTTCGCGATTCCCGAAGGCTACCGGAAAGTCGATGTCCCGTCGCTCCTCCCGCGCCCGTGACTTGAAGAATCTCGGTTGCTCAGCCCCGCTTGCGCAGCACGCTCAGATCCTGGAAGCCGTCCAGGCCCTGTTCGACCCAACGCATGAGCTCCAGATCCGGTGCGAAGAGCATCCCAAGCGCACGCGGCGTATGGAACGCCGCATGTGCGTTGAAACTCGATTCCGCGGCCGGCAGGAAGACACTTCCTTCCCGAGCGAGAATTTCCCTCGTCTCCGGCGTCGCATGGTCGGGAAAATTCTCGATCACACCGGGTCCCATGGTCGAAACGAGGAGAAGCCCGCCCGGGCGGAGAATCCGGCTCATCTCCCGCGCCCAGGCTCGCTGAGCTTCCGGATCGAAATGAGTGAACACCGAGATTGCATACGCCAGATCGAATGATCCGTCCTCGAATTCGAGAGGCGGTTCGACCGGCGAGACGACGAACTTCGCTCCCGAAATGGAGAGCTGGCACCATTCGATCGCTTCGCGGTCGATGTCACATCCGGTCAGTGTCCATCTCGTGTCTCTCAGGTGGCGGATGGATCTTCCGGAGCCGCAGCCGAAATCGAGGACATCGTGAGGCACCTCCGGCCGGATTCCGCCGAGTGCCGCCGCTCTCTCGATCGCCGCTGCGGCCCGCTCCCCGATGTCGAGGTATTCGGAGATCCACGGCGTGAGCTGGATGTTCCCGAGGAGCTCGGCAGAGGGAAGGCGCTCGCCTGCCTTCGCGCGGAGCCATCGATCGATCAGGCGGCGGCGGAAGAGTCCGATCGGGTTGCGCACCTGTTCGGGAATCAGCCGATGGTATAAATCCTTCGCAACGCTCACGGAGGCGCATTGTACTCAATGGTCACTTCGACTGATGACCCAATCGGAGAGGAGAGGAAGACGGGCCCGGCCGAAGAGCGGGATCCCCTTTCTCTCGAGGAGATCGGAATCAACCCGCGGGAGAGTGGAGGCGCAGCGCTCGATCCGGCTGCCCTCTTCGGGAACGACCACCCGATCATCCTGGAGGTCGGCTCCGGCAAGGGGCGATTCCTGGTCGAACAGGCTCATTCCCATCCGGAGCTCAACTACCTCGGCATCGAGATCTCGCTCCACTACTTCCGCCATCTCGTCGACCGGATCTGGCGCCACCGCCTCGAGAACGTTCGGATCGTGAACTTCGACGCGCAGCGCGTGATCGGTCGCATGCTCCCCGATGGATCGGTCAGGGAGATCCACATCTACTTTCCCGATCCGTGGCCACGCCGTCGCGAGCAGAAGCGCCGCTTCGTGCGTCCGGACGTCGCGCGCGACATGCAACGGGTCCTCCATCCCGACGGCGAAGGCGTCTTCGTGACCGATCACCGGGATTACTGGGAAGCCGCCGTTCCCCTGCTCGACGAGGTCTTCGCGATCGAATCCGGCGAGATCACCGACCGTCCGCCGCGCACGAACTACGAGGTGAAGTACCGGAAGGAGGGGCGGAGAATCTACGAGGTGGTGTTCCGGCGGAAGTGACGTGCGCGATTTGCTGCGGATTTGCTATGGATTGGTCGGGCGCCTCCGGCAGGAACGACCGGCGCGGGGAAGAGGATGCGATTTGCTATGGATTGGTCGGGCGCCTCCGGCAGGAACGACCGGCGCGGGGAAGATGGCACGGGCTTCGAGAGCGATTTCAATTGCGCGATTTGCCATGGATTGTGCGGGCATTTCCAGCAGGAACGAGCGGGGCGGGGAGAGGGTGCTGCCTTCGAGGGCGATTTCATTTGCGCGAATTGTTATAGATGATCGTGCCTGGCGCGAGGCGCCTGCGGGTCTGGCGCGCAAATGAGAGCGCGCCGTCGCGGGAGCGTGTCTTCAAATCGCGCAAATCGGATCGCGCATCAAGGAGTGCTCCGGGAGTCGAGCGTTGCGTGTTCGGAGAGACGGCGGTGATGGTCACGTGCAAATCGCGCAAATCGGATCGTGCCTGACGCAAGGGTCCATCGAGAAGCTGGAACCGTGCAGAACAGAATCGCCTGCGGGTCTAGAGCGCAAATGCGATCCCCGTCGTAGTCTTCAAATCGCGCAAATCGGATCGCGCATCAAGGAGTGCTCCGGGAGTCGAGCGTTGCGTGTTCGGAGAGACGGCGGTGATGGTCACGTGCAAATCGCGCAAATCGGATCGTGCCTGACGCGAGGGTCCATCGAGAAGCTGGAACCGTGCAGAACAGAATCGCCTGCGGGTCTAGAGCGCAAATGCGATCCCCGTCGTAGTCTTCAAATCGCGCAAATCGGATCGCGCATCAAGGAGTGCTCCGGGAGTCGAGCGTTGCGTGTTCGGAGAGACGGCGGTGATGGTCACGTGCAAATCGCGCAAATCGGATCGTGCCTGACGCGAGGGTCCATCGAGAAGCTGGAACCGTGCAGAACAGAATCGCCTGCGGGTCTGGCGCGCAAATGCGATCGCCGTCGTAGTCTTCAAATCGCGCAAATCGGATCGCGCATCAGGGGGTGCTCCGGAAGCATAGCTTCGCGTGTTCGGAGAGACGGCGGTGATGGTCACGTGCAAATCGCGCAAATCGGATCGTGCCTGGCGCGAGGGTCCATGGAGAAGCTGGAACCGTGCAGAACAGAATCGCCTGCGGGTCTGGCGCGCAAATGCGATCCCCGTCGTCGTCTTCAAATCGCGCAAATCGGATCGCGCATCAGGGGGTGCTCCGGAAGCATAGCGTTGCGTGTTCGGAGAGACGGCGGTGATGGTCACGTGCAAATCGCGCAAATCGGATCGTGCCTGACGCGAGGGTCCATCGAGAAGCTGGAACCGTGCAGAACAGAATCGCCTGCGGATCTGGCGCGCAAATGCGATCCCCGTCGTCGTCTTCAAATCGCGCAAATCGGATCGCGCATCAAGGGGAGATCCGGAAGCATAGGCTTGCGTGTTCGGAGAGACGGCGGTGATGGTCACGTGCAAATCGCGCAAATCGGATCGCGCCTGACGCGAGGGTCCATCGAGAAGCTGGAACCGTGCAGAACAGAATCGCCTGCGGGTCTGGCGCGCAAATGCGATCCCCGTCGTCGTCTTCAAATCGCGCAAATCGGATCGCGCATCAGGGGGTGCTCCGGAAGCATAGCTTCGCGTGTTCGGAGAGACGGCGGTGATGGTCACGTGCAAATCGCGCAAATCGGATCGTGCCCGGCGCGAGGGTCCAGGGAGAAGCTGGAACCGTGCAGAACAGAATCGCCTGCGGGTCTGGCGCGCAAATCAAAGAATCGCCTGCGGATCTGGCGCGCAAATGAAAGCGCGGCGACCCTCTCGGGGTCGCCGCGCGTAGCCTTCGTTAGGGTCGCTGCATGTCTCGGGTCGAGCTCGGCTCGCTGATCTCTTCCACCGTGTTCTCGACCGAACGGTCGTCGCTCGCGCGGAGCGCGATGTCGGCCTGCGCCACGATGCCGCAGAGGTCCCCGTTCTCGTCGACCACCGGCACGCGCCGAACCTGCTTGTCGCTCATCAGCTGAAAGACGCTGTCGATCGTGTCGCTCTCACGAACCGTGAAGAGCCCGTGGGTCATCGCGTCGGAGACGGGAAGATCCTTCGGGTTGTCGCCGTTCGCCACGACACGCACCACGATGTCGCGGTCGGTGATCAGGCCGATCGGCTTCCGATCGCCCTCGTGATCCACTACCGGAATCGCGCCGCAGTCGCATTCGACCATCAGCTTCGCGGCCTGGATCAGGCGGTCGTCTTTCGTCACAGTCCTGGGAGTCTCGGTCATCACGTCGCGCACCCGTTCGCTCGAGCCACGGTTCCCGCGTGCCTGCCGGCTCCGAGGGTTGTTCTGCCCGAGCTCGGTACGCTCGATCTCGCTTCGCGGGGTGTTAGGGATATCTGTTCCGCGGAAAGTTCCGCGGCGGTTGTTGTTCGCCATCTGCGTTCCTCCTTTTTCAGTGATGGAACTGCAGGGGTTATTTGAAGCAACGACCGTGCCGCCGGACTTCGTCTAACTTCTTCATCCGCAAACAAAAAGCGCCCTCGACGAGGGCGCCTTCAATTGCTGCTGCGCTCCGCGTCAGAACGCCATTCGGATTCCACCGGTCGCGGTGAGGAATTTCGCCTTCTGGTCGAAATTCACCCAGTGGTAGGCCAGTTCCGCCTTGATTCCGAGGCGACGGGTGAGGGGGAAAATGGCGTTGACTCCGCCCGAAAGGCCCCAATCCGAGAAGTCGTTGCCGTTTCCTTTGAAGCGATAGAACCCCGGCCCGGCGAAGAACGACGTCCGGCCGTAGATCTCGTCGAAACGATACTCGACCAGTGCGTCGACGAAATCGAGATCGCCACTCGGCGTGGCGTTGCCGACCTCGACGATCTTGTCCGAGTTGACCCGGCCGAGCTTGATCGTGAACGTGGTTCCGGGCTCCATCTCGGTCTCGAAGAAGATCTCTTTCACCGGATTGTCGAGCTTCAGGTCGAAGCCGTTCTTCATCGATTCGCCGCTCCCCGCCGAGAAGCCCAGAGCGTTCTGCTGTGCGAACGCGGGAATGCCGGACAGAATCAGGAGGGCGGAGAGAATCACGTACTTTTTCATGCGCGTCACTATAAGCAAAGCACCCCTTCCTTTCAACGAGGATGCGCGTCCAATCCGCACCCTTGCAACGTACAATTCAGACGTGCGGGCAAGGTCGCTAGTTTCGGCGGTCCACGGAATCCTCGGCGAGGCCGGACGGATCGTGCTGGCTTCTCCCTGCGTCGTCTGCGGCGGAGAGCTCCCGTGGCGGAACCGCCGAGGCTCGTGCTGCTCGGAGTGCTGGGAGAGCCTGGAACTCATCGGTGCACGCTGCGCCAGTTGCGGTATTCCGTGGGACGGGGGAGGTCCCGGCGAGACCTTCACCTGCATCGAATGCGCCCGGAGTCCGCTCCCGCTGCAGTGGATCGATTCATTCGGACGCTACGAAGGGACTCTCGAGAGGCTGATCCACGCCTTCAAGTTCGAGGGGCACGATTTTCTCTCCGACCAGCTCGGCGAGCTCCTCTCCCGCCGGTTCGAAGAGCGAGCAGACGATGATTTCGCACGCGTCGCAGCCGTTCCTCTTCACCGTTCGCGGCTCCGACGGCGAGGCTACAACCAGTCGGAACTCCTCGCACGACGCTTCGCGAGGCTGACCGGAATCCCGTTCGACGGTCGCGTTCTCCGGAAGCGCATCGAACGAGCCCCGCAGTCGACCCTCCGGAGGAGCGAGCGCGCGGCGAATGTCCGCGGCGTGTTCGAATGCGTCCGACCTCTGGATGACTCGCGGATCCTTCTCATCGATGACGTCTGCACCACCGGCGAGACTCTCGCCGCCTGCGCCCGCGCGCTTCGCCGTGCCGGCGCCAGCCACGTCGCAGCGTTGACGCTCGCGCGAGCGGTGTAAGCGGTCGTGGCCGAACTTTCAAAGATTCCTGCTCGAAGTTCGAGGAGAGGATCTGCCGGCTGGAGAACTCGTCTTCGCAGCGCTGCTCCAAAAGTTTGGTGGAAGGAACCGACTGGGGAGAGACGCACGGTTTACCAAACTTTTGGAGTCCGGATACGCAGAACGGAATTCGAGAGATCGAAGACTCTGCGTCCTCGCCCGATGCAGGGTGGCACCAGTGGGTTGGACCTCCGGTCCGATGCAGGGCGGCGTCCCGCGCCGCCCTGCCCCGGGCAAGATACGATGATCGTCCCGAGTAAAGAGACACGAACGCACCCCCGCGCGAGAGGAACGACTGGCGACTCGTTGGCGCCATCGCTCCCCGGCACGATGCCGGGAAGCCTCGCGCAGAATGCGCGACCCACCTGGCGCGACCCACTGTGCTCCGCCTGAAACGTCGGCCACAGGGGAGCTATCGCAGCTTCCACCGCTCGTGCATCCAGACCCACTGCTCCGGAGCTCTGCGGATCTGATCTTCGATCGACTTCGTGAGCCGCGCAGTCAGTTCCACCGCGTCGTCATCGCGCGACGTCTCGATGGGCGCCTCGAATCGTACGTACTGCATCCCGTCCCGCCGCTCGATGAATCCGGCGATGGCCATCGCACCGGAACGGATCGCCATCCGTGCCGGGCCGATCGGAGTCGGAGCAGGGATCCCGAAGAACGGCACGTTCCCTGATTCCGCCCGCAGGCTCTGGTCGATCAGCACGCCGAGGATCTCGCCGCGGCGAAGGGTCTGGAGCATCTCTTTCGCGGATGCCGCCGAACCGCGGCCGATGGTGCGGACGTCGTGTCGTGCGCGCGACACCACCACGAACTCGTTGATCCGCGGGTCGTAGATCTCCCGCGCGATCACGCTCATCGAGAAACCGAGCAGCCCGATCGATGCCGCCATCCACTCCCAGTTCCCGCAGTGTCCGGTGAAGAGGACCACGCCGCGCCCGCTGTCGACCGCCGCCTGCATGTTCTCCACTCCGTCGAATACGGTCAGTTCGTGAAGATTGTTTGCGCCGAGGTTCGGCATCCACCCGATCTCGAAGAGCGACTCGCCGAGGTGCCGGAACATGGACGAGGCAATGTCGGACCGCCGCGCCTCCGGCATCTCCGGAAACGCCATCGCGAGGTGCCGCAGCGCCTTCCTCCGTTCCCTTCCGAGCACCGCATGCGCCACCCCTCCGACCATGGCTCCGAGTGAGCGTGCCGTGGGAAGCGAGAGCCGCCTCGCGAATCCGCTCGCGAGGGAGAGTGCGCCGTAGATGACGCTGTTCTTCAGCTTGTGGGGTTTACGCGCCATGAGGAAACCCGAATGCAGGATTCAAAACGGCGAAGGAAGCCGGGGGGAGGTGTGAAGTCATCTTCTCTCTTGCTCAGCTCCGTGCAATCTTCGCCGCCCGGTATTCATCCACCACTCCGTCCCACTCTCCTCGCTCGCGCAGGATCCGCTCCACCAGCTCCCGGAACGCACCTTCGCCTCCGCGGCAGGCGAGAGTCCACGTCGCGACGGCACGAATCTCCGCCACTGCGTCCGCGGGTGCGGCAGAAAGCGCGGCCGCTTCGATCGCCGCCAGATCGGGAAGGTCGTCTCCGATGTAGCAGAGACTCTCGAACCCCAGGCTTCTCGCCTCGAGGATCTTCCGGAGCTCGCTCATCTTCTCCCGGGCACCCTGCACCACTTCGCGCACGCCGAGCTCGCGACAGCGGCGGTCGAGCGCCTTCGAGCGGCGGCTGGTGATCACCGCCACCTCGATGCCGGCGCGCTGCGCAAGCTTGACGCCGAGGCCGTCCCGGACGTTGAACTCCTTGATCTCGCGATGGTCACCGGAATAGATGATCTTCCCGTCCGTCCAGACGCCGTCGACGTCGGAGACGATGATTCGGATCTGCTTGACGTCGACCGTCATCGCGCGCTCAGTGGCGGAAGTGCCGTTCGCCGGTGAAGACCATCACCAATCCACGCTCATCGGCCGCGGCGACCACCTCCTCGTCACGCACCGAGCCGCCCGGCTGGATCACTGCAGTGACTCCCGCCTCTGCCAGGACGTCGACGCCGTCCCGGAAGGGGAAGAACGCGTCGGATGCCGCCACCGTCCCCATCGTCGGAAGATTCGCCTTCATCACCGCGATCCTGCACGAATCGACGCGGCTCATCTGCCCTGCCCCGACGCCGACCAGCTGATTCTCCTTTGCCAGGACGATTGCGTTCGACTTCACGTGCATGCAGACCGACCAGGCGAACTTCATCGATGCCATCTGCTCGTCGTTCGGTTGCTTCTTCGACGCTACGCGCCATCCTTCGGTCGAGAGGACGTCCGCCTTCTGAACCAGGAAGCCCCCTGCCGCGGCGCGGATCTCGAATGGCGTTTCGAGCTTCTCCGCAACGATGATCCTCAGATTCTTCTTCTTCTCCAGGCGCGCCAGCGCGTCTTCGGAGAAAGAGGGGGCGACCACCACCTCGAGAAAGAGGGAGCCGACCGCTTCCGCCGCCGCCGCGTCGAACTCGCGATTGGTCGCCACGATCCCGCCGAACGCTGAAACCGGATCGGTCTCGATCGCGCGTTTCAGCGCCTCACCGATGGTCGAACCCTTCGCCGCGCCGGCCGGGTTGGTGTGCTTGATCACCGCCGCCGCCGTCTCGTCGAACGCCTGCGCGAGTTTCCAGGCAGCATCGAGGTCGAGAAGATTGTTGTAGGAGAGCTCCTTCCCCTGCAACTGCACGAACGGCGTCGCGGCTCCGGGAACCATCGCTCGGTAGAACGCCGCGCTCTGCTGCGGATTCTCACCATAGCGAAGCTCCTGCACCTTGTGG
Organism: uncultured Acidobacteriota bacterium; assembly: GCA_963741955.1. Classification (GTDB taxonomy): domain Bacteria; phylum Acidobacteriota; class Thermoanaerobaculia; order Gp7-AA8; family Gp7-AA8; genus CAVUKB01. The sequence goes on along the minus strand of CAVUKB010000005.1, from coordinate 220,089 downwards.
AGGCTCAGCTCGAGCTCGTCCGGAAGTGACGACGCGGTCGCTTCCTTTCCGCTGAGAAACGTCGCGATCGCCGCGTCATAACGCGACGTCATTTCGAAGACCGCCGCTGCGGACCGCTTCCTGAACTCCTCCGAGAGCGCGCCACCGCGTGCTTCGGTCATGTACTCCTCGTACGATTCCGGATTGCAGAGCACCACCACGTTCCTGAAGTTCTTCGCGGCGGCACGGAGCATCGATGGACCTCCGATGTCGATCTGCTCGATCGCTTCAGCCAGCGTCACTCCCTCCCGCGCGATGGTCGCCTCGAAGGGGTAGAGATTCACCACCACCAGCCCGATCTCGCCGATTCCCTGTTGCTCGACATCCTTTCGATGCGCTTCGTTGGCGCGATCGAACAGAATTCCGCCGAAAACTCTGGGATGGAGAGACTTGACCCTCCCGCCCAGGATCTCGGGCGCGCCGGTGTATTTCGAGATCGGTGTGACCTCGATGCCGGCTTCGGTCAGGTGCCGCGCGGTGCCGCCGGTCGAGAGGATCTCGACGCCGCGGCCGGTGAGGAACCGTGCAAGATCCACGATTCCGGTCTTGTCGTAAACGGAGAGGATGGCTCTTTCAGCGGGCATGTTCGTTCAACAGCAGGTTTCCCTTTCGCAACGCGCGCGCGGTGCGGACGTCTCCACCTGCTTCCTTCCATATGTAGTAATAGAGGTTGACGAGATCGGTCACGGAATGGGAGTAGGAGAGCGACGCGACGCCGAACGCCGTCGAGTGGTCGTCGAAGTCGCGCCAGTTGCGGCGCTGCCCGAAGCGGAAGTACTCCTCGTCGAGCAGCGGTGTCAGCCTGCGGGTCCGGTTGAGCATCCCGCCGACGTACCGGTCGAGGCGGAGGTCGTCGTCGAGACCGTAGAACACGGTGGGGAAGACGGACATCCGCGAGTCCAGGTAACGCGCGAAATCGTCCGCGCTCGGTGCCAGTCTGGAATCGGGCGGGACGAACGAGAACGGATTGTTCGCTCTCCCGACCAGATGGGCGAGCACGCCGAGGCGTTCGACGAACGATGTGAGCGGCTGGTGGGTACGGACCATCCGGATCGCGGATTGAGTTTCCCGCTCGATCTCTGACTGGAGCGTGCCGGGAGACGAGCGTTGTGCTCCCGCAGCGGCGGCGCGTGCGAGTCCGTTCTGGTAGTCTTCGGAATAGAGATCGATCAGCAGCTTCAGGTCCGGCGGAGCGAGCTCCGCCCCTTTCCGCGCGATCCTCTGCTCGGATGCGGGTGTCCATCCGATCAGGAGCAGAAGGGGAGCGATGACGGCGAATCGGGCAAGGGTGCGCGGCATCGGCAACGATCTTATGGAGCGGGGGAGAGAGAGTCAATTTGAATCGAACTTCGAAGCGCAAAACGGGCTCGAAAGGGAGGCATTCGGAATATCTGCGGCATCTCGAGATGCTCTTCGCCTGCCGGCTCTGTCCGGACGTCTGCGGAACTCCGGTCACCGGACCGGTCGAGAATGCCTCCATCCTTCTGATCGGCCAGGCCCCCGGCCCGCGGGAGGAGGCGGAGCGGCGCCCCTTCGCATACACCGCGGGGAAGAAGCTCTTTGCGTGGTTTGCCGAGCGGGGCGTGAACGAGGACGCATTCCGCGCACACGTCTGGATCGGCGCCGTCGCGCGCTGCTTCCCGGGGCGCAGCCCGGCCGGAGGCGACCGCCCTCCGTCGCCGGAAGAGATCGCGAATTGCTCGGCGCACCTGGACCGCGAGATCCGTCTGCTCGAACCGAAGCTGGTGATCGCAGTCGGAACCCTCGCCTCGCTGGAACTGACCGGCCGATCGAAGCTCGCCGACGCCGTCGGGCGGATCCACCGGGTCGAGCGCGCAGGCCACTGCTTCGACGTCGTCGTCCTCCCGCACCCCTCCGGCCGTTCGACGTGGCTCAACCGCGAGGAGAATCGGGAGTTACTCGACAGATCGCTCGCGATCATCACGGGACATGAAGCGTGGAGAGAGACGTTCTGATTTCCTATAGTCCGGGCCGGCGCTTGCTGCAGGTGCGAACGCCGCGCACGCATGGGCAGAGGCTTCGAGGACGATTTCAATTGCGCGATTTGCCATCGGTTGAACGGGCGTCTTCGGCAAGCGCGAGCGGCGTGGTGGAGCGGGCGCGGACGTCGAGGACGATTTGAATTGCGCGATTTGAAGACCACCCGGCCCGGAAGCGGAGCTGCGACGATTTCAAAGCCTCCGTTGTTCCTACGCCTCGGGCTGAACGGAGTTGCGGTGCCTGCAAATCGCGCAAATGAAATCGCTCTCGAAGCCGCTGCCTTTGCGCCCACCGTGCTCGTTCCGGCAAAAAGTGCCCGCCCGGGTTATGGCAAATCGCGCAAATGAAATCGTGCTCGAAGCCGTAGTCCTTTCCGCGCCCCATACTCGTTCTGGCGAAAAGCGCCCGTCCAAGCTATGGCAAATCTACTTCTTCTCTCCCGCGTCCCACGGCCGGCTGATCACGCAAGAGTTGACCCCGCCGATCCCCATGCTCAGTTTCCCGGAGTAGCCGGGCTGCACCGCGCACCCCTCCTGCTGGACGAACTTCGCCTGGTGGATCTGAATGTCCGCGTGCAGCTCGCCCTCCGTGAGCACCACCGGGAAGAGCTTCCCGCGCTGGACGCCGAGGTGCTGAGCGGTCAGCTCCCATCCTCCGCCGACGGACATGCCATGGCCGAACGTTCCTTTCCGAGCGGTGAAGAGCACATCCGAGTGCAGCAGCTCGAGCGAATGCTCGACTTCCGTCGAGTCGCCCGGAGTCGCCGTGGCGTGCATGTCCCAGGTGAGGATCTCCTTCGCATCGATCCCGCGCATCGCTTCCTTCATCGCGAGCTGCGGACCGCCTTTGGACGGGGTGATGATGTGATGTGCGTCGGATGAGGTCCCGACGGCGACGATCTCCATCCCCAGCGGTTTGAATCCCTGAGCCATCATCGCATCGGCGTCGCCGACGATCCAGACGCACGAGCCCCCGGCGACGTGAGTGCCTTTCAGTCCGGTGAGCGGACGTGAGACGTTCGGATCCGCCGCGAGGACGTTCGCGTTGTAGAACGCGGAGATGGTCACGCCGTGCGGGGGAGGATCCGTCATCCCCACCACCGCGGCCGTCGCGTCTCCCACCTCGATCGCGTTGATCGCGAGCTTGAGCGCGATGCCGAACGAAGCGCACGCCGCGACCGGGGCGATCGCGCGCCCCATGATCCCGCCGATCATCGAGATCTGCGCCGCCGGAATGTTCGCGATGTTCCACAGGAGGTTCGCCGACACCGCTGCCCACGGCTCCTCGGGGCATCCCCACTTCCGGTTCAGTGCCTTGATCCGGTTCAGCTTCTGGCGGATCAGCCCGAGCTTCGCCGAACCCGAGGAGGGAGGAACGGGCTCTCCGTGAATCTCCGCCGCCTCGTCGAGATAATCGTGGAGCGCGTCGCTCTTCGTGGTCCAGAACGCCTCCCACGCATGCTTCGCCTCGATCCACTCCTCGGTGCCCATCGGAACGTCTTCCGGATTCTGCGGAGCATCCGGTTCAGGATCGCCGGTGAAGTGCTGGCGCAACGCATCACAGCGCTCCGGCGACCCCCAGAACGCGTTCCAGCGTTTGAGCGCGCGGTCGAAACGGACCGACTGCTCGTGCTGGATGGTGATCTCGCCGAGCCCTGTGCCGACGTAGACGTGACACTGCTGTCCGAGTGACTTGAGGTAACCCTCGATGCCATCGTTCTGGCGGAGCGACTGGATGAATGCACCCATCGCAAACTTCGTCATCGGTCCCATCTTCTCGTTCAGCTGACCGAACTTGGAGGGAGCGAAGCGCTGGTCGAACCAGTCGCGATAGTCGTTGAAGTCGAATTCGGGGATGCCGACCAGGAAATTCGAGGGACCGAAGCCGCGAAAAGGCTCGAGCCAGTTGCCAGCCTTTTCGAGATTCTCGGCGAACCTGTCGATGTCGGGGGATTTCGGGGCGACTACGCCCCAGCCGAAAATGCCGATGCGTTTCTTCATCACCCGCGAATGATATGCGATGGCGTGCGTGAGGTGTAGGCGGGCTGGAGCGGAGGAGGATTTGACATAAATCGAGCGGACGACGCCGCCGGAACGATCGCGCTCGTGGGGCCCGGATGGCGATTCCCCCCTGCACAGTGGGTCGCGCGTCACGCGCGAGGCTCCCCCCGGCATCCTGCCGGGGAGCGATGGCGTCAACGCCACGCGGATCCTTCCTCTCGCGATGTGGTGCATTCGTCTCTCTCGTCTAGGGACGACCGTCGCAACCTGCCCTGGGGAGGGCGGCGCGGGACGCCGCCCTGCCTCGGACGAGACGCCCAACCCACAGACGCCAATGGCGCAATGTGCGCAGACTCTCGGCGGGGCCGATCTCCAATGGTCCCTCGGTTGCATTGCCTCGTCCGTATGACAGGACGTCTCGCGGTCGCGGCTCTCGTTCTCGTTGCGCTCCCGCTCGCCGGATGCGCAAACCGGCAGAAGCGCGGGATTCCGACCGAGACCATCCGTGCCGCGACGCCCGACGCCGGGACCGACACCACGGACACCGATACCGCGCTCACCCAGACCGTCGAGATCGGCGACGAGCGCTCTCCGAACGACGGCGGCGTCCTCACCGATCCGAACGCGCCGACTTCGACCGACGTCAAGCCTGCAGCGAAAAAGGATCTGGGGAAGCAGGTTCCGAAGAATCCGAAGGAGTGATGTCGAACCCCTTCGCATCCCTCTTCGAATCGCTGATCGTCCGGGACGACGACGCGATCCGCGCAGAGATCCCGCGCCTCGCCCGCGAAGAGGGAGAGGAGGCGGCCCTTCTTTCCGTCACCGGATTCGCGGTGCTCGGGTTCACGCCGTCACAGCACGGAAAGCACGCGCTCCTCGCGTGCGTCGCGGCGTTCGATCTCCTGGAGCGATTTCCGCCGCTGAGTGCGGAGATCCTCACCGAGTGTGCGATCTATGTCGGGCAGTCGCGCCCGCCGTGGACGGAGCCTCCGGTGTTCAACGAGCCGGCGCCCGATCCGGCTTTCACCGATCCGGCCCGGCTGCACGAAGCGCTCGCCTCGAGCGACCTCGAGACGGCGGAGCGATGGCTGGTGAGTGTTCGGGAGCGGGACGACTTCGCCGCTCTTTTCTTCGAGGCCGCCTCGTCCTTTCTCGACGACCTGGGGCACGGCCTCATCGTCGCGGCCGCGGTCTGGCGTCTTGCCGCACGGTTTCCCCCGGAGCGGCGGTTCGGGATTCTTCGGACCGCGCTCGTGGAGTGGGGCTCGGCGGGTCGCGGATCTCGCGAGAAGGGCGACTCTGACGCGGAGTCGGGCGACGGCATACGGGACGAGCAGTCCCCCCGCGCGTTCGAACGGGCCGAGCGAGCCCGTCTCGCCGGCGTTCTCCTGGAAGCGTTCATCGCCGGCGACGGCGACATCGTGTCGTTCCACCACGTTGCGCTGTACGACGCCCTCCTTACCGCCATCGAAGCCGGTGCCGATCCCTCTCTTTTCGACAGGGTCAGACCTTTCCTCGACCTCGGCGAGGTCTCGTCATCGTCCCGTTCTCACGATCGCGAGGCTCCCGCAGGGATCGGCGGGGTTGAAATGGAACCCGTTTCGCCGGTTTACCCGTACGCCCGCGACTACGCCGCAACTCTTCAATCCTTCTCCATCGCCGATCGTATGCGCCGCCGCTTTCCTTCCATCGAGTGGGATGTGCTCCCGCGTCTCGCGAAGTACAATCTCGAGACGTCGGCCGCGTTCGACGAATGGAACTTCGCATGAGAATGAGATTGAACGAGCGATCCCGCCTCTTCCCGCTCCTCGTTTCGATGACCGTGGCGCTCCTTCTTTCCGTGACCGGATGCGCGTCCGCACGTACCCGTCCGTCGCTGGCGCGCTTCATCGATGCCCGCATCAGCCAACCGCCGTTCAACCACGCGGTGTGGGGAATCGTGGTCGAAGACGCGAACGGCCGCGTGCTCTACGCCCACAACCCCGAGATCCTGATGACTCCTGCGTCGAACCGGAAGATGTTCGCCATGGCTACGGTCGTCGGCTGCGACGGGGTGGCGAAGACCCTCGATACCGAATTCTGGATCGACGGCACCGTCCATGACGGCATCCTCGACGGCAACCTCGTCATCCGCGGTGGTGGAGACCCATCGCTCGGAGGACGCTACGTCGAAGGGAATCGCGACGCGGAGTTCCGGCCCGTCCTCGACGCGCTCGCTTCGGACGGCGTCGTCTCCATTCGCGGTGGCGTCGTCGCCGACGTCTCCGCGTACGACCGCCAGACGATCCCCGGAAGCTGGAAGTACGACAACATCGGATCCGACTACGCGGTTCCGGTCGACGCACTCGCGTACAACGAGAACGCCATCGGCGTGGTTACCAACGTCGTCGACTGCGCGGCTCTCGGTATCACCACCGATCCCGGCTTCGTTCCCGCCTCGAGCACGACTCGGTGCGGGGTCGGCCCCCTGAACTTCGTGGTCTCCAACGACGTGGTCGACGAGAGAGGCGAGGTGAAGCCGGAGCTCGTCGGCAAGACGTTTTCCGATCTCGTCGGTGCCGACGCTCCCGGCCTTTACGCCGCAATGGCGCTCGACGACGTCCTCCGCCGAGCAGGGATCCCGCTCGGCAGCGCGCCATCCGTGGTCACCGATCCGCACACCTGGAGCACGAGGCTCGCGGTTCGCACCTCTCCGCCGTACTATCTCCTCCTCACCACCGTCCTCAAGAATTCGCAGAATCTCTACGCCGAGATGCTCTACAAAGATCTGTCCCTCGGCGGACCGAATCCCGCGTCGTATCCCGCGTCCGAAGCGATCGAACGTGACTTTCTCATCAACACCGTCGGCATCGACGGGAACGACTTCTCGTTCGACGACGGTTCGGGACTCGCCGTCGAGGACCGCATCACACCGACGGCGGCGGTGAAGCTGCTGCGGTGGATGTACGAGCCTCCGCGTCGTGGTCTCTTCTGGTCCCTCCTCGCCACTCCGGGAGAAGAGGGGACGCTGCACCATCGTCTCGCCGGACTGGAGAATCGCTTCCGCGGGAAGACCGGGACGCTCGACGGCGTGAATGCACTGAGCGGCATCATCGTGGGCCGCAACGGCGGTGTGCGTTACGTGACCGCCATCGTCAATCAGCACACCGGCCGCTCCAGCAAAGCGATCGAGATTCTCGACTCGATCGCCCAGCGCGTCGCCGACTTCTGAGGGTCAGGGAGGGAAGGGGAGTGGGGTCACGCGGGAGTGGGTTAGGCACGAGTGGGCCGCGCGCATGTGGGTCACGCGCATGTGGATTGCGCGAAAGTGGGTCGCGCGAAAGTGGGTCGCGCGTCCCGCGCGAGGCTCCCCGGCATCCTGCCGGGGAGCGACGGCGTCAACGCCACGCGGATCGTTCCTCTCGCCCTGCGGCCAGTTCGTGCCTCTCTTCTTTCGGGACGATCGTCGTAACTTGCCGTGGGCAGGGTGGCGCGGGACGCCTCCCTGCATCGGACGGGACGTCCAACCCACTGGGCATCGGACGGGACGTCCAACCCACTGGGCATCGGACGGGACGTCCAACCCACTGGGCATCGGACGGGACGTCCAACCCACATGTGGGTCGCGCGAAAGTGGGTCGCGCGTCCCGCGCGAGGCTCCCCGGCATCCTGCCGGGGAGCGATGGCGTCAAAGAAACGCAGATCGCTCCTCTCGCCCTGCGGCCAGTTCGTGCCTCTCTTCTTTCGGGACGATCGTCGTATCTTGCCCGGGACAGGGCGGCGCGGGACGCCGCCCTGCATCGGACGGGACGTCCAACCCACATGTGGATTGCGCGCAAGTGGGTCGCGCGTCCCGCGCGAGGCTCCCCGGCATCCTGCCGGGGAGCGACGGCGTCAACGCCACGCGAATCGTTCCTCTCGCGCGGCGATCAGTTGGTGACTCTCTTCTTTCGGGACGATCGTCGTAACTTGCCGTGGGCAGGGCGGCGCGGGACGCCACCCTGCATCGGACGGGACGTCCAACCCACTGGGCATCGGACGGGACGTCCAACCCACTGGGCCTGCATCGGACGGGACGTCCAACCCACATGGGCCTGCATCGGACGGGGCGTCCAACCCACTGGGCCTGCATCGGACGGGACATCCGACCCACCCGACGGATCCACAATCCACAATCCCCGATCCTCGTCTATCATCCTCCTGTGACCCCCATCCGCTACTGCCACCTCCCGACCGCGATCGGCACACTCCTCCTCGCGACGAGCGAGAAAGGAGTGGTTCGGATTGAATTCGAGAAGGGGAGGAGGAGCGAGCCCGATCCGGAATGGAGACATGACCCCGCCGCGCTCGAGAAGACCGCGACGGAGCTCACCGAATACCTCAGCGGGAAGCGTCGGAGCTTCACCGTACCGCTCGATCCGGACGGTACCCCGTTCCAGCTCGACGTCTGGAACGCTCTGAGGCGCATTCCCTACGGCGAGACCCGAACATACGGATGGATCGCCCAGGAGATTGGCCGGCCCGCCGCCTCACGCGCGGTCGGCGCAGCGAACGGCGCAAACCCGATCCCGATCATCGTCCCGTGCCATCGCGTGATCGGATCCACCGGTGCGCTCACCGGCTTCGGCGGCGGCATCGCAATCAAGCGCTGGCTTCTCGATCTCGAGTCCGGCCGGCGCCTGCTCGGCTCCTGACGCGACACACTTCGCTCACGCATCCCGCCGAACGCGCCCGACCGACACGCACGGACGACCACCGGCCGCGGTTGGCTGTCGCCCGTCGGCAGCAAATCCTCGGCCCCTCCTCCGAAATTCATCTCCTGCGTCCGTCCAACCCGATGATGGCGGGAATCGGGAAGAGGGGAGAGTTCGCACGAAGGTTCTCGAGACCGGGGACGACGATGATGTTCGTGGTCTGCATCTTCTGTGCAGCGACTTTGACCGCCCCTTGCAGCTCTCTCCCGGCAACTCTCCCCGAGCGACCGGTGACGAGAGGGTCCCAGATTCTCGAGGCGGCCGTTCCGGAGATTCCCCCGGCGAGCGTCTCACTCCATCGAAAGCACGTTCAGAGGCCGCTTTCCTCGCTGCGTCTCTTCGACAGCAGCGACTGAGGCCGGGCCGCCCGGGAAAAATCCGACCCCGATCCGTCCAACAGAGCGACGCAGAGAAGTGGAGGGCCGGCATCGGGAGGGCTGAACGCTCTAAGGTGCGGACCACGGCTCTCTCTTCTCTGGGTCGTTCCGCCAATTGCTCGGGATCACTTCGGCGCTCGACCGGCTCCCTCAGTCGAGCGGACTCCGGGAGCCTGGAAGGTCAACTCCGAGATGGGTTGCGGCGCATTGTTGCCGTATTCCGCGGAAGGCGCACCTGCCCGGGTCGACACGTTTTCGCGATCGCGGACAAAGACGGGTAGAATCGAAAGAGCTCCGGAATTCACGATCACGGCAGTACGTCTACGATGCCCGTCACGCTCGAGCGAGGTTTTCCCGTCGCGCATTACACGATCGTCGGCGCCCTCGGCGCGGGCGGAATGGGCGAAGTCTACGAGGCTCATGACGAACGTCTCGAGCGCTCCGTCGCGATCAAGATTCTTCCTCCTTCCCTCGTCGCCGACCAGGGCCGGGTGCGCCGGTTCATCCAGGAGGCGCGCTCCGCATCCGGGCTGAATCATCCGAACATCGTCCACATCTACGACATAGGCGAGGCCGAGCCACCCTCCGTGGAGGGGACGGGCGAGTTCGCCACTCCGATCTCGCAGCTGCACTTCATCGCCATGGAACTGGTGCGTGGTGTGACGCTCAAGGAGAAGATCCACCGAGAGCGGACGCCTCTTCGGGATCTCGTGGGCTGGCTGGCACAGGTCGCCGACGGTATGGCGAAAGCGCATGCAGCGGGGATCATCCATCGCGATCTGAAGCCGGAGAACGTGATGATCACCCGCGACGGGTTCGCGAAGATTCTCGACTTCGGACTGGCGAAGCTGACCGAGCGCGCGGATGCGCTCGGGGTTCGTGGTGATGCGACGACGGTGGTCGGACAGACGCGGGAAGGGGCGATCGTCGGAACGGTCGGCTACATGTCGCCCGAACAGGTGCAGGGGAAGCCGGTCGACGAGCGGTCGGACATCTTCGCGTTCGGCTGCATGCTGTACGAGGCGGCGACGCGCCATCAGGCGTTCAACGCGTCCAGCGACATCGAGACCCTGCACCGGATCCTGAACGTGCCGCCGACTCCAGTGACGGAGCTGAACCCCGATGTGCCGACCGAGCTTCGGAGGATCATCCGGCGATGCCTGGAGAAAGATCCGGAGAAGCGATACCAATCGATGAAGGATCTCTCTCTGGCGCTGCACGACATCGAGGCGGAGTTCGATCAGCTCTCGATCTCGTCGCCCTCACGAGGTTCGGACTCGGGGATCCGGGCGATGATCTCGCCGCAGAAGAAGCGCAGCGCGCTGGCGGTAGTCTCGGCGGTGGCACTGCTGGGGATCGGAGCGCTCGTCGCGTGGTACGTGATGCGTCACGCCAACTCCCGGAGCAGCGCGCCGCTGTCGGCGACATTCGCACGGCTGACCAGCGGAGTGGACGTCGAATCCGAACCGTCTCTCTCTCCGGACGGGAAGTACATCGCGTTCACTGCCCGGCCGAACCCTTCGATCGAGAACAGCGACGTCTATCTGCAGCGGGTCGGAGGAAGCAATGCGATCGACCTGACGCCGAGCTCGCCGGACGACGACTACCAGGCTGCATTCTCTCCGGACGGGCAGCAGATTGCGTTTCGCTCCGAGCGCGGCGGAGGAGGCATCTTCGTGATGGGAGCCACCGGCGAGTCGGTGCACCGGCTGACCGACTTCGGATACAACCCGTCGTGGTCGCCGGACGGGAAGTCTCTGGTCGTCGGCACGGAGTCGGGCCACGATCCGAGCAGCAGGGTGGCGAAGAGCGCTCTCTGGATTGTCGACGTGGCGAGCGGCACGAAGAAGAAGATCTACGACGGCGATGCAGTTCGACCGGCCTGGTCTCCGCACGGTACACGGATCGCGTTCTGGGCCCTGCCGGAGGATGGGAGCGGGCAGCGCGACGTGGCGACGATTCCGGCGGGCGGAGGCGAAGCGGTGAAAGTCACCGACGATTCACCAATGGACTGGAGTCCGGTCTGGTCGCCTGACGGAACGACTCTCTACTTCGCGAGCGATCGCGGAGGAAGCATGAACGTATGGGCGGTCGCGATCGACGAGTCGAGCGGCAAACCCGAAGGTGCTTTGCGTCCGCTGACCACGCCGTCGCAATGGAGCGGCGATCTGTCGACGGCTCTGCACGCTCCGGAGCTCGCGTACACGACATTCGCCGCTCACACCGACGTCCAGAAGATCGGGTTCGACGTGGCGACGCTCACTGCGCACGGACCGCCGGCGCCGGTGACGGCCGGAGCGATGCGGTTCATCGACGAGAGCCTCTCCCCCGCCGGAGACATGGTGGCGATGCGCAGCGTCGATTCGCCGGAGGACCTCTGGGTGGTCCACACCGATGGCAGCGGCCTGCGGAAACTCACCGACGACGCGTCGAAAGAGCGCGGTCCGCGGTGGACGCCGGACGGGAAGGAGATCGTCTTCTACTCAGATCGCGGCGGAAGCTACAACCTCTGGTCGGTCCACCCGGACGGGAGCGACCTCAGCGCCGTCTCGAATTTCACCTCGCCCGACATTCTCTCGCCGGTCGTCTCTCCGGACGGAAAGCGGCTTGCCGCGAGCGCCGACGGCGATCCGTTCCTCTTCGCGCTCGCCGGAACGCCACACGCGCAGAGAGAGAGGCTTTCGCCCATGCCCGCGGGCCTGCGATTCCAGGCGAACGACTGGTCTCCGGATGGAACCCTCCTGGTCGGATCGGTACTGAAGGGATCGGAACCGGAACCGGGACTCTGGATCTACTCGATCGCGAAACGGAGCTACGAGAAGCTGACCGATCACGCCGGTGGCTACCGCGGTCGCGCGCGCTTTCTCCCGGATGGACGTCATCTGATCTTCGCGGACGGGACGAAAATGTTTCTCCTGGATCGCCTGACGAAGGAGGAGAAGGAGATCTTCGACACCCGACATGCCGATGTTCTCGACCCGCAGGTCTCCTCCGACGGTACGTCGATCTACTACGTCGCCGCCAGCATGGAAGGAGACGTGTGGATGGCGACGATCAAATGAAGCTTAAAAGCATCTAGTATCTAGTATCTAGGATCGAGGATCTAGGAGTCTGCGCGGCAGAAACGTCCGTAGCGAGAAAGCGGAGCAGCGAGGCCAAATTCGTTCGGATTTGGACCGCCGATCCGCTTTCGCAGTAGGACAGTTTCTACCGCGCAGACTCTTGGGATCTGAAAGGCATCGAGGATGAGAGGATGGCCGCGATCGATGCGGGGGGGGTCTCGTGTCGGTCCATCTGGTAAGGCGCGAGGAGGGTTGATGAAGCAGAGAGCAATGGCACTGATGATCGTCGCGGGCCTCGCCCTCGTCGGATGCGGAAACGGGGCGACGAAGCCTCACGCCGCCTCGGCGACGGAGAAGAGCCAGGCGCTGCAGGAGAAGCCGGACGACAGTATGGCCACGAAGGCGGGGAAGGCCGGGCTGCGCGCGAGGGAGAAAGCGGAGGAGCTGCAGAAACAGGAGAACGAACGGGTCAAAGAGATCAATGCCGCCGAGGAGGCGCAGTAAAGTGGAGAATGACCGTCGGCGTGCCGGAGCTGCGTGCTCGGCAGGCCTTCGACTCACGAACGGCGCGCGAGATCGTAGATGATCTTGACGAGAAGGATCAGCAGCGGGAAGCCGTGAAGGAAGAGGTCGAACCAGTCGAGAGGACGATGCAGCGTCCCATGCACGAGCATCCGGATCTTCTCGATCAGGTGCGGCTGACCGATGGGCATGATGGCGAGGACGAACGCGACCCATAGAATCATCCAGTAGGGTATTGCGTCGAGAGCACGTCCGATCGGTCCCCAGTTCATGTCGCGAACTTTATCGCGGGTGGGGCCACCAGGAAAATGATTTCGAACGGCGAGCGCCGGCTCGAAGTCGAATTCAGAAGATGGCATCCCGTCGTCGGTTCTTCTCGCGCGCAGTACATTTTGATCAGGGGGAGTTGAATGGCGAAAAAGTACTGGCTGATGAAGTGCGAGCCCGCGGCGTACTCGATCGACGATCTGGAGCGCGACGGGACCACGAGCTGGGAGGGAGTCCGGAACTATCAGGCCCGCAATTTCATGCGCGACGACATGAAGAAGGGCGACGGAGTCCTCTTCTACGCTTCGAATGCGGAGCCCTCCGGCGTCACGGGGACCGCCTTGGTGGTTCGGGAGGCGTATCCGGACGCCTTCGCGACGAAGAAGGGACACATCTACTTCGACCCGAAGAGCACGAAGGAGACCCCGATCTGGGTGATGGTCGACATCGGCTTCGTGGAGAAGTTCCCGCGGGTCATCTCACTCGAGGAACTGCGCGTGACGCAGGGACTCGAGGATATGGTGGTGCTGAAGAAGGGCTCACGCCTCTCCATCCAGCCGGTGACGAAGAAGGAGTTCGACATCGTGCGGAAGCTGGGAAAGCCATGAAGGGGCGAACCACTGCCATCTCTGCATGCGCGTGACGGCCGTCGCGCACTCGTCGTCTCTCGTCACGCATTTCCGCTGGGGCATTTGCGCCCGCTCCTGAACCGTTCCATCCTTCCTCTGCATGTTCCTCCGTTTCCATACGGCGCATCTGATCGCGATCGGGACGATCGTCGTCGCGGCATCGGGGATGACGTGGATCGTACGAAGACACCCTGAAATGTCGAAGGGAGTCCGCGTCGCGCTCGCCGCGGCGGTAGCGTGCGCAGTCGTGGCCTACTGGGTGCTCTCGTTTCGGGCGGGGGAGTTGACCCGGTGGGATTTCATCCCGCTCCAGCTCTGCGATTTCGCACTCTTCCTGGCGATCTTCGCCCTCCTGACCCGATGGCGTCCCGCGGTCGAGCTCCTCTACTTCTGGGCGGGCTCGGGGACACTCCTCGCGATCCTGATGCCGGACGTCGCCGGCGGCTTCCTCCGCTGGCGCACGGTGACATTCTTCGTGCTCCACGGCGCGGTCGTCGTTTCAGCTGCGGTGCTCGTGTTCGGCCTCGGCGACCGGCCCGCACCGGGTGCGGTCCTCCGGGCCGTGATCGCCACGAATGCGTACGCGTGCGTCGTCGCGACGGTCGACGTCGCCACCGGAATGAACTTCCTTTACCTCCGCGCGAAGCCGGTCGAACCGTCCCTCCTCGACTGGTTCGGACCGTGGCCGTTCTACATCGTCGGAGCGGAGCTGGTGATGTTCGGGATGTTTCTACTGCTTCGGGAGTTGTCCCGCCTTCTGCCTCTCTGTTCCGGCCAGCACACCTCGCAGTGACGAACGTCATAGTCCGTCCGGCAGGGGGGCCCTACATTCGAATCACGGTGCAGATCGCATGGATCATCCACGCGATCCGTCGCCGCGGTTTTCCTGGGGAGGTGCCGATGTTCGCCGAAACGATCGCCTTCGTTCTTTCAGCTGTGGTCGCCGTGATCGCGCTGCTGCTGTTCCTCGACTACCGCCGCTTCCGGGGAACGCGGCTGGTCACCTGTCCCGAAACGCACCAGACTGCCGCAGTGCAGCTCGATGCCCTCGACGCCGCCCTGACCAAGGCGACCGGTGACGTGCAGATGCGCCTGGTGGTGTGCAACCGCTGGCCGGAGCGTGCGAACTGCGGACAGGAGTGTCTCGCGCAGATCGAGACGTCCCCGGACGACTGCGCTCTGGTGAACATCATCCGCAAATGGTACGAGGGGGCGATCTGCGTCTACTGCAGCCGTCCGATCGACGCCGCGCACTGGCACGACCACAAGCCCGCGCTCCGCTCTCCGGAAGGTGTGACCGTTCGCTGGCACGAGGTCGCACCCGAACAGATCCCCGACATCCTACGAACGCACGAGCCGGTCTGCTGGACCTGCCACGTCGCAGAAAGCTTCCGCCTCCAACACCCCGAACTGATCACCGATCGTCCGTGGAAAGAAGGCGAGCGGGCGGCGAGAGACATTTAGAGACATCTAGGATCTGAGATCGAGGATCGAGGATCGGAAGGCATCGAGGATCTGAGATCGAGGATCGAGGATCGGAAGGCATCGAGGATCTGGGATCGAGGATCTGGGATCGAGGATCGAGGATCTGGGATCGAGGATCGAGGATCTGAAGCATCGAGGATCGAGGATCGGAAGACAAGGCAGTCCCCTCGGCCCTTTCTCGATCTCCCGAGGTCGCGAACTTCAGGGGGAGGCGGGCTTCATGATCCATAGGAGCCTGGCCAGCTTTTCGTCACGAAGATGGAAGACCGACACCTATTCGACTCGGTGGCAACTTATCCTGGCAGTCAGCGGAGCATGTCGCGGTTGTCGGAGTAGAGGCGGATCGCGGCGCGGATGATCTCGAGTGCTTCGTCGCGATCGAGGAAGTTCTCGATCACCACCGTCTTGTTCTCCAGCAGTTTGTAGTCCTGGAAGAAGCGACCGAGCTCGGTCATCCGGTGCGGAGGGAGCTGGTAGATCGAATCGTAGTGGACGTACTCCGGATCGTTCGCGTGCACTGCGATGATCTTGTCGTCCGCCTCTCCCTGGTCGGTCATCTTCATCACCCCGATCGGCTTCGCCATCATGATCGTCAGCGGCACGACCGACTCCTGACCGAGCACGAGAACGTCCAGCGGATCGTGATCTTCGCAATAGGTCTGAGGGATGAAGCCGTAGTTCGCCGGGTAATGGACGGAGCTGAAGAGGACGCGGTCCACTCGAAGAAGACCGCTCGGCTTGTCGAGCTCGTACTTGTTCTTCGATCCCTTCGGGACTTCGATCACCACCGGAATGAGGTTCGGTGCGTTCTCGCCGAGTTTCACGTCGTGCCATGGATGCATCGAAGTTTCTCCTGAGCTCCCGATCCGTCAGCGATCAACATAAGGCGGTTGAGTGCGGAGCGCCTCGTCCACGCTTCCGGTGATCAGGCGCGCGCCGCGCTGAAAGGTCAGGTAGGCCCACGCCCACTGTACGATGACGAAGAAACGATTGCGAAACCCGATCAGAAAGAAAATGTGGATCACGAGCCATGCCATCCAGGCGATGAAGCCGCTCAACTTCAGCGGCCCGATGTCCGCCACCGCGGCTGCCCTTCCGATCGTCGCGAGCGATCCCTTGTCGAAGTAGTGGAACGGCCGGGTGCGTTTTCCTCGCACCATTCTCTCGATGTTCTCCGCGGCGTGCTTTCCTTCCTGGATCGCGGCGGGAGCGACGCCGGGGACGGCCTTTCCGCTCTCACGCAGCGCGGCGAGGTCGCCGGCGACGAAGACCACGTCCGATCCGGGAATGGAAAGGTCCGGATTGACCTCGACCCGTCCGGCGCGGTCGAGCGGTGCGCCGAGGGATCTGCCGAGAGGGGAGGCCGTGACGCCGGCGGCCCAGAGGACGGTCCGGGCGGAGATGCGCTTCTCGTCGAGCGAGACGCCCCCGGCGTCGATCGACGTGACGCGCGCGCCGGTGAGAACTTCGACGCCGAGATCCTCGAGCTGTCTCCGCGCCTTCTCCGAGAGCGATTCGGGGTAGGTCTGCAGCACGTGAGGGAGACCTTCGACGAGAATCACTCGGGCGTCGTGCGGATCGAAATGGCGGAAGTCGCGGGCGAGGGTATGGCGCGCGATCTCGGTGAGCGCACCTGCGAGCTCCACCCCGGTCGGCCCCGCCCCCACCACCACGAACGTCAACCACGTCTTCCGCTCCTCGGCGGACGCCGCACGCTCCGCCGCTTCGAACGCGAGAAGGATCCGTCGGCGGATCTCGAGCGCATCTTCGATCGTCTTGAGTCCGGGAGCGAGCGTGGCCCACTCGTCGTGTCCGAAGTAGGAGTGTGTCGCTCCGGTCGCGACGATGAGGTAATCGAAGCCGACTTCACCCTCTTCGAGGACGACCTTCCGACGGACGACGTCGACTGAACGAACGTCGGCCATGATCACGCTCGCGTTCTTCTGCCGGTGGAGAATGCCGCGGATCGGAGCGGCGATGTCGCTCGGGTTCAGTGCGGCGGTGGCGACCTGGTAGAGGAGTGGCTGGAAGAGGTGGTGGTTGCGCCGGTCGAGCAGTGTGATGCGCACCGGCGCCTTCTTCAGCGTACGCGCTGCGTACAGACCGGCGAATCCTCCGCCGATGATGACGACGTGCGGTCGTGACTCGGACTTCATCGGCGCTCCTGATCAGACGGACGTGCGTCCCCCCTCCACGGCTTCGAAGACACGCATGAAGTTTTCGCCGAGGATCTTCAGGACGTCGGCATCGGAAAAGCCGTGCCGGAGAAGACGCTCGGTCACGGCGGGAAACATCGAGGCGTCGGTGACGCCCTGGGGGAGAGCCGGGACTCCGTCGAAGTCCGTCCCGATGCCGACGTGGTCGATGCCCGCGACTTCCACGGCATGGACGATGTGCGCGATCACGTCGTCGAGCGTCGCCTGCGGACAGTCGAGCGAGCTCCACCACTCGAGATATTCATTCCAGTGGCTCCGGTCGTTCGGAAGCTCTTCCAGTTCCGGTTCGACCGGCGACTCCTTCGAATCACCCTTGGGAGCGTTCCGAAGGCAGTCGGCAACACTCTGGCTGATGAAGGCGCTGAAGAAGTTGATCATGCAGATGCCGCCGTTCGCCGCCAGGTCGCGGAGCATCTCGTCGGTGAGGTTGCGCGGATGGGTGGTCAGCGCGCGGCAGGAAGAGTGCGACGCGATGACGGGGGTACGCGTGGTCGCGAGGACGTCGCTGAAGGTCGAGTCGGCGACGTGCGAGACGTCGACCAGCATGCCGAGATCGTTCATCCGCTGGACGATCTGGCGACCGAGCGGAGTCAGGCCGCCGTGCAGCGGCGCGTCGCCGGACGAGTCGGCCCAGTTGTTGTTATTGACGTGGGTGAGGGTGAGATAGCGCGCTCCGCGTTCGTACAGTTTTGCCAGCTTCTCGAGGGAATCCTCGATCGCGTGACCTCCCTCGATGCCGATGAGAATGGCGATCCGGTTCTCCTCGCGTGCGCGGCGGATGTCGGCGGCGGAGGCGGCTGCGAGGAGCTCCGGGTTCGCGGCGATCTCGCGCTGGATGAGATCGATCAGATGCTCGGCGAAGCCGTATGCGCCGCGGCCGACGTAATACGAAGGGACGTACGAAACGAAGAACGACGCGTTGATTCCGCTGCGGCGCAGCTTGTCGAGATCGACCTGCGCGCTCGGGTCTTCGGCGGCGAGACCGACGGAATGCCGGTGGAGGCGGTAGGGCGTGTCGCAGTGTCCGTCGACGGTGATCGCCCTGCGGTGGATGGCGCGTGCTCGTTCGGTCTCACTCATGGAACCACTCATCGAGTTCTTCGATCCTTCCTGCAAGCTCGTTGACGTCGTCGAAGATCAGCTCCGCCTTTCGGAGAAGCTCGTCGGGAAAGCCTCCGGTCCGCACCGCGACGACCGGTAGCGCGACCCGATGGGCCGCAAGGATATCGTATGGAGTGTCCCCGACGACAGCAGTGAGCTCTGCCGGTGCGTCGAGGCGCTCGAGAGCCGCGCGGAAGACGTCCGGAACCGGTTTCGAGGCGCTGACGTCGCTTCGGGAGGTGTTCCCGTCGATCAGCCCCCCGATGTCGAGGATCTCGAGATAGCGGTCGAGCTCTTCGGAACCGGCCGACGTCGCGAGGACCAGATGAATCCCGCGCGCGCGGAGTTTCTCCAGAGCGGAACGGATGCCGGGAAAGGGGCGGAGATCCGGGAGGTACTTCTGTCCGAAAATCTCCTTCTTGCGGGCGCGGACGTCGTCTCCGATGCGTCGCATGGCGCGGGCGTCGAGGAGGTCGGGGACGAGGAGGTCGCCTCCCTTCCCGAGGTGCGGTCGGATGTCGGTGGGATCGAGATCGACTCCCGAGGCGGAGAACGCTTCGACCCAGGCGTGCGCGTGAGCTTCGTTGGAGTCGAGAAGTGTCCCGTCGACGTCGAGGATGAGGGCGGCGGTGCGTCGTTCGTCGATGCTCATTCGTGACGGACTCGTGCTGCAAGTTGCGTGACGGGAAGATCGGTGGTTGGAGAGGGAGCGGGCTTGCCGAGTCGGGCCGAGCAGGAACGGTGCGCGGTTTGAACGCGGGAGTGCCCGGTAGCGTGGGCCGTCGCAAGTTGGACCGGTCGCTCGCGGCGAAACGCCGCTCGCCATCGCGCGAAACGCGCGACCCACGGGGGCGTGGAACCCGACCCGTGGCGTCAGCGGGGAGCGAGGTGGGGGATTTTGGGGCGTTTCCCATATAATCCCGCCCGCATGGTGAGGAGAACGGAACGAGGCATGCTGCCTGACCCGGAAGCGTATGGACGGAAGAGGTTCATGATCGCCGGAGAGCACGTGATTCTGCGGGCTCTGGAGGCGTCGGATCTGGAACGTTCGTACCGCTGGATGAACGATCCGCAGATCGTGCGGACACTCAAGTCGCGGTATCCGATGCCGTTTCACACCGAGGCGGAATGGCTGGAGCGTGCGGTGGACGGCTCGCCCGACGAGCGCCATTTCGCGATCGAGCAGAAGGACACCCGAGCGCACATCGGCAACGCGTCGCTGCACGAGATCGACTGGGTCTCGCGGCGGGCGCAGTTCGGGCTCTTCATCGGCGAGCCGGCGGCGTGGAACCGGGGATTCGGGAGCGATGCGATCCGGACTCTGGTACGTTTCGCATTTCAGGAGATGAACCTGCGCAAGCTGCGCATCAACGTATTCGATTACAACGAGCGGGCGAAACGGATCCTGGCGGCACAGGGATTCGCTCAGGAAGGGAAGCTCGCCGGCGATTTTTATCGGGAAGGGGAGTACCACGACATCGTGATCCTTTCGGTATTCAAAGAGACATTCAAAGAACCGGAGCCGCAGGTATGAGCGAGCACAAAATCCGAGTCCTGATTGCGAAACCCGGTCTCGACGGACATGACCGTGGAGCGAAGGTCGTCGCGCGCGCACTGCGGGACGCGGGGATGGAAGTGATCTACACCGGACTGCGGCAGACGCCGGAACAGATCGTCGCCGCCGCGGTGCAGGAAGACGTCGACGCGATCGGCCTCTCCATCCTCTCCGGAGCCCACAACGTCCTGATTCCCGAGATCATGAAGCTCCTGGCCGAGCAGGAGGCGGGGGACATCATCGTCTTCGCCGGGGGAATCATTCCGGAGAAGGACATTCCGCGGCTGAAGGGGATCGGCGTCCGCGCCGTGTTCCTCCCCGGGACTCCGACGTCCGCTGCAGTGGACGCGATCCGGGAAGCCGTCGCGCATCGATGACCGACCGTTTCCGCACCACGCTCCGCAGCGGAATTCTGGAGCTCCGATTCGACGACGGGGGGATGAACCTCCTGTCGGCCGAGGCACTCTCGGAGCTCTCTTCCGTGCTCGACGCGATGCCGTCCGGCGTCCGCCTGCTCGCCTTCCGCAGCGGCCGCCGGGGTCTCTTTGCCGCGGGGGCCGACATGGCGGAGATGAAGGAGTTCGACTGGCGCGACGCCGTCGGCTTCGCGGAAAAGGGGCAGACGCTCTTCGGACGGATCGAGCGGCTCCCGTTCCCGACCGCCGCGATCATCGACGGCGACTGCTTCGGCGGCGCGCTGGACCTTGCGATGTCGTTCGACTTCCGCTTCTCGAGCGCGGCTTCACGCTTCTCCCATCCCGGATCGAAAATCGGGATCCCGACCGGATTCGGAGGGACTTCGCGCTGGCGGAAACTGATCGGGCGCACCGCGGCGGCGCGTCTCCTTCTCGACAATGCAGTCTTCGACGCTGCCGGGGCGGAGCGGATCGGAATGGTGGACGAGGTCTGCGATCCGGAAGGCGCGGAGCTCGAGGCGCGTCTTCAACGGCTATCGCGCACCGACGGACCATGGTTCGCATCGGTCCGCGAGATACTGAGCGCGAGTGAACGTCTGACCCCGCAGCAGGTTCATCTCCTGGCGAAACGTCATGCCGAGCTGCATTCATCGGGAGGTTCACATGGAACAGCTTGAGAGTCACATCGATTCGTCCTCCGCGGAGTTCCGTGAGAGCCGCATCCGCATGGAGCAGCTCGTCGCGCAGTTGCGGGAGGAGATCGAGCGCGCACGGGAGGGGGGAGGCGGAAAGTACGTCGAGCGCCACCGCCAGCAGGGAAAGCTCACCGCGCGCGAGCGCATCGGGGAGCTTCTCGATCCCGACACCCCGTTCCTCGAGTTCTCCCAGCTCGCCGCGCACGGAATGTACCGCGGCGAGGCGCCGGGAGCGGGGATCGTCACCGGGATCGGCCGCATCGACGAGCGAGAGTGCATGATCATCGCGAACGATGCCACGGTGAAGGGGGGGAGCTACTTCCCGCTCACGGTGAAGAAGCACGTCCGGGCCCAGGAGATCGCGCAGGAGAACCATCTTCCGTGCATTTATCTGGTCGATTCGGGCGGCGCGTTCCTCCCTCTGCAGGCGGAAGTCTTTCCCGACAAGGAGCATTTCGGACGGATCTTCTACAACCAGGCGCGGATGTCCGCGATGGGAATCCCCCAGATCTCCGCGGTGATGGGCTCGTGCACCGCGGGAGGTGCGTACGTCCCCGCAATGTCCGACGAATCGGTCATCGTGAAGGGCACCGGTACGATCTTCCTCGGCGGGCCCCCTCTGGTGAAGGCAGCGACGGGAGAGGAGGTCACCGCCGAGGATCTCGGAGGTGCCGATGTGCACACCAGAATCTCGGGAGTGGCGGATTACTTCGCGGAAGACGACCACCACGCGATCGCCATCGTGCGGAACATCGTCGAGACGCTGCCGCGGGGTAAGCGGGAGCCCGACACGCGGATCATGCCGGAGAATCCTCTCTACGATCCGAAAGAGATCTACGGAGTGATGCCTCTCGACGGACGGAAGTCGTTCGATGTCCGGGAGATCATCGCGCGGATCGTCGACGGCTCACGCTTTCAGGAGTTCAAGGAGCGCTACGCACCGACCATCATCACCGGCTTCGCGCGGATCTTCGGCTACAAGGTCGGGATTCTCGCGAACAACGGTGTCCTCTTCAGTGAGTCGGCGCTCAAGGCGACGCACTTCATCGAGGTGTGCAACCAGCGCGCGATCCCGCTGATCTTCCTGCAGAACATCACCGGATTCATGGTGGGACGAGAGTACGAGCGGGGAGGGATCGCGAAGGACGGAGCGAAGATGGTTCACGCCGTGGCGAACTCGGTGGTGCCGAAGTTCACGGTGATCATCGGCGGCTCGTTCGGTGCAGGGAACTACGGAATGTGCGGAAGAGCGTACGATCCCCGCTTCCTCTGGATGTGGCCCAACGCGCGCATCAGCGTGATGGGAGGAGAGCAGGCGGCAGGCGTCCTGACCACGGTGAAGCGTGATCAGCTGGAGCGGGAAGGGAAGACTCTTTCGGCAGAAGACGAGGCGTCCATTGCGGATCCGGTGCGGAAGAAGTACGAAGAAGAGGGAAATCCCTACTACAGCACGGCCCGCATCTGGGACGACGGCATCATCGACCCTGCCGACACACGGACGGTGCTCGGACTTGCGATCTCCTCCTCGTACAATGCTCCGATCCCGGAGATGAAGTTCGGTGTCTTCCGGATGTGATCATGCCGCACAAGTGCTGGTTCATCTTCGACCTCGGAAATGTCGTCGTCAAAGTGGCGTACGAGAGAGTCCTTGCGGCCATATGCAGCCGCTCCGACGTCCAGCGCGACGAGCTGGTGAGGTTGATGGAGGAACCGGGGGGATACCACGACCTCGAGCGCGGTGCGGTCTCCTTTCGTGAGTTTCACCAGCATCTGGTCGAGGTTGCCGGGTATCGCGACGACATCCACGAGCTATACCGCATCTGGAGCGATTTCTTCGACGGAACGATCGAAGGGATCGAGGAGCTGCTGGAGCGGGTGCGCGCCGAATACCGCGTGGCGTTTCTCTCCAACTCGAACCCGGTGCACGCCGAGGTGATCCCGCGCCAGTTCGCGATTCTCTTCCGGAAAGAAGACCGCCTTTTCTTCTCGCACGTCTATGAATGCGCGAAGCCCGACCCTGCGATCTTCAACCGCGTCCTGCACGAGCTGCAGGCCGATCCCGACGAGGTGGTGTTCGTGGACGATCTCGCGGAGAACGTCAGCGCGGCAAAGAACCTCGGGATCACCGCCTACCAGTTTCACAATACTCTCGACCTCACGGCCGAGTTGGAGAGAGACGGCCTGCTGAAACCGACCGCGAGGTGAAGAGGGCGGCAATTTTTCCGGTGGCGGCCCCGTCGCGGCAGGACGATTCTTGAATTCGCTCTCGCCATTCGTCTGGTCAAAGGTGGCCGTCGCCCGCCGGTCGCGCCTGAGTTCTCAATCCTGAATTCTGCATGCGTCGGGCGGTCGGATCATTCCGCTCCTCAAAGTGTGTGCGCATGCCCCCGATCCCCGATCCCTGACTCCTGATTCCCGGGCGTCAGGGGCGGCCCGTGACCGGAGAAGAGTGCCAGACGGCGCTCCTTCGTTCCGGGCGTGGTCCTGGCGACGAGATCGTTCACGTACCATCGCTTGTAGAGCTCGATGAACGCGTCCTTTCCGTCCTTCGGGAGTGGAGCGGCATTGCCGTCGGCAGGCCGGACCAACCGGGGAAACTCGAACACGACGAAGCTGATGTTGCTGCGCGCGTATTCGGCCCCGAGTTTGGAGAAATCGGCCCCCTTGATCGAGAAGCGGGTGTTGCCGTGGTACTGAAGCTCGATGCGGCTCCACCGGTATCCCTGCATCTGCTGCGCATACTCGAGGAGTGCAGTGTGAACGACGAGCGGACTCTGTGCAGGGTCGATCTTCTCGAGATCGAAAACCAGGATCTGCGGGAAGATCCAGTACTCGTAGTGGGTGGAGACGGTAATCCCGTGGAAGACCGGACTGCTCGCGAGGATCCGGTTCATCGGCTGCTGGAGGATGAAGAAGTTCGCGAAATAGCCGAGTGCCGCCGCGATGAGAGGCGTGCCGACGAATATCAGACGGGCCTTCGGGAAATGGGGAATCGGAATGGGGATGGTCTCGACTTTCAGCTGCTTCCGGAGAGTGGACCAGAATCGTGAGAAGCTCGGCTTTTCACCGGGAGGGCTCGGGTCGGCCGGTATCGCGTAGTAGACGATCGAGAGGATCATCCCCGCCGCAATGGCGAAGAGGCCGACCGGACGGAAGACGAGGAATGCGGCGAGTCCCAGGAGATAAGCCACCCAGCTGGAGTAGAGAATCTGTGAGCGACGGCGGTGGAGTTTCTCTCGATGGTAGTCTTCGTTGACGATCTCACTGCAGTGACCGCAGCGGACCGCCGACCTGAGAATCTCACTCTTGCAGAAAGGACATTCGACGCGGTCGTGATCCGACGCGCGCCGGCGGTGCCGCGACAGATCCTCCCTCCGCCGTCTCGGCGGAGGCGCTTTCTCCCTCATCAGAATCAGGCCGCAGCTCGAACAGTGCGTCGCTCCCTCTTCGAGAGCTGCACTGCATTCGGGACATTTCATGGAATTGATTTCT
Organism: uncultured Acidobacteriota bacterium; assembly: GCA_963741955.1. Classification (GTDB taxonomy): domain Bacteria; phylum Acidobacteriota; class Thermoanaerobaculia; order Gp7-AA8; family Gp7-AA8; genus CAVUKB01. The sequence goes on along the minus strand of CAVUKB010000005.1, from coordinate 195,499 downwards.
GCAAGGTCGCGGCCATTTCAGAAATGCGCGGAAGAGCCTGCGACGATGGCGTTTGCAGCGGATCCTCAATCCAGTGGGCAGGAAAGTCCGGTGCGGGGTGCGCGTCAGACTCGTAGAGACGCGGAAGGCGTGAGCCCGCACCCGCCGGGTTCTGTGAAGCCTCGACGAGTGCGGGGGTTCCGGAAATCCCGAAACGTCCTACCAGCCGTAGCTGCCGGACGTCGGAGCCGGATCGCCGAGGAGCTTTCCCTTGTATTTGAAGAACTCGCGGTCCGAGAAGAAATAGTCGGGAAGCACGGTCGAGAGGTAGTCGAGGTACTTCTCGCCCGGGATCGGATTCCCATTCTCGGTCAGGAGTTTCCCTGCGACGTCGTAAGGGAAGAACACCACGTCCTCCGGTCCGCGCTGACGGAAGAACTTCACGTCGGGAACGTAGACCATATCTTCCGGCCGGACGCCGCGCACATTTTCTCCGGTGTCCTGGACTTCGCGCACGAGGCTCCGGGCATCCGGCGCGCTGATGTCGCTGATCTTCGTCTGCACGACGGCTACGTTGGTGAGCTCGATCAGTTCGCGAACCTCGTTCAGGTACTCGGACTGTGCAGTGCCGTTGAGCTTGTCCTTGAATCCGAACGCGATCGCGGTTTCTCCCCCGCGCTCGTTTCCGAACATCTCGAAACCGCGCGGCAACCAGAGATTCAGCGACTTCTGGATGTCGGCGATGGAGTAGTCACCTTTACCGTCGGTGGCATCCGCAGCGATGGCGCGGAGGAAGAGCCTTCCCGATCCGATGTGGAAGCCTTCTTCAGAGAGCATCGGGCTCATCGAGCGCGCCATCGGGACATACGAAAAGACGCGCTGCATCTCGAGCTGATACTTGCCGACCAGGTCGATCACCGTGGCGAAGACGACGTTGTCCAGAAAGTTGTGAAAACGGATGTTGAACGCGTCGAGCACGTGCTCGCCGAGCTGCATCGAGAGGAGCTCGTCGAGCGTCTCGCTGGCGATGTCGGGGTGTCCCGGCTTGTGCCAGCTCTCGTCGTGATCCAGCACCCAGAACATCTGATACGCGTGCCGCAGCTCCTCGGCCATGATCCGGAGGACGGAGAGCTTCATCTCGTCGCTGGGAGCGGTCTCGAGTGTGAGACGGTGCTGCTGGATCGACCCGAGCTCGGTGGAGCATTGGGCGCGGATGATGTCGCGGGCGGAGTAGAACATGTTGCCGACCATGTCGCCCGCGCGCTGGAACTTGGGACGCCCGGTGAAACGCCCGAGCTCGACCGTTTCCGAGCCGAGCCGTCCGATCTTCGCCACGAGCTCGAACCTCCGCTGGCGACCGAAATGATCGTCCCAGTGGTCGAGGAGAAAGTGCATCTCGGGGAAGTTCTTCTTCTGCCAGCCGACGAGTGCCTCGTGGTACTTCGGCCTGATCGTTTCCGTCGTGTATGCAGCCAATCCGTCCTCCGATCGTGAGATTTTCCGCAGCCGGCCCGCCTCTTCTGCAGATGCTACGGTTCCTCGGGCGCAGCCTCGGCGCGGCGGAACGGAGCATCGATAGAGTCGGGTCAGGAGTCACAACAGGCCTGCCGCCCGTTGCATTCTGTAGTCAGCTGTCGAGTGGGATAGTACAATATTCGCACGCAGTCCAGGCAGTGGCAGTCGCATTTTCGTGCGCGGGCAGCCGACGCGCGACGACACGGGGACGAAGGGGAAGTCACCCGCGGGAGAGACGCTGCGCGGGTCGAGGTTTTCGAGGATGGCTCGGTTGAACCTGCTTCATTCGCGCGCGTTTCCGATCGCGCAATATCAGGCCGCGCTCGCCGGTGAGGAGGTCGTGCCCCGACTCATCGACCGAGTGGGCGATCTCCGATCGTCTCCGGCGCAGTTGTCCATTCTTCTGCTCGACCCCGAGCTCCTCGGTAGTGATCCGTTCGACGCAGGCGAATCGGTCGCGGTCCTTGGCGTGGGGCTGAACGGAGTGAGCTCCGCGGTGGGGAAGGAGATCTTTCTCCATCTGCCGGACCATCCCGATCCCGCACTCCTCGCGAATGCGGTGCATCGCGCTCACGAGTATCTCGAGGTGGCGGTACGCAACCATCAGCTCGAGCTCGAGCTGCGGCAGCGGAGTCAGGAGCTCGAAGAGCTGAACAAGATCGGAATGGCGCTCGGCTCGGAGCGCGACCACGAAGTTCTCCTCTCGATGATTCTGACGAAGAGCCGCGAGCTGAGTCGCTCCGACGCCGGCTCGCTCTATCTGCTCGAAGATGTTCCGGGGGAAGGGAAAGTCCTTCGCTGGAAGCTCGCGCAGAACGACTCGATCCCGGTCGATTTCGAAGAGAAGGTTCTCCCCATCACGCGGAGCAGCATCGCCGGGTACGTCGCGTATACCGGCGAGACGCTGGTCATCGATGATGCGTACGAGCTCGACGCCGGCGCGGAGTACACCATCAACACGAGCTTCGACCGCGAGACGGGATACCTCACGCGCTCGATGCTCGTTCTTCCGATGACGAACCATCAGGACGAGATCATCGGAGTGCTTCAGCTGATCAACCGCAAGCGCGCGGGGTCGACGGTCCGGCTCACCGCGACGACGGTTCCGGACGAAGTGATCCCGTTCGATCCGCACACCATCAAGCTGATGCGATCTCTCGCGGGGCAGGCTGCCGTCGCAGTGGAGAACCAGGCTCTCTACGAATCGATCGAACGGCTGTTCGAAGGTTTCGTCACGGCGTCGGTCACCGCGATCGAGCAACGCGATCCGACCACCTCGGGTCATTCGTTCCGGGTCGCGGACCTGACCGTGGAGCTCGCGAAGACAGTCGACGGAATCGACGCCGGCGAGTTCGGCTCCATCCGCTTCACCCCCGAACAGATCCGGGAAATCCGCTATGCATCACTACTCCACGACTTCGGAAAAGTCGGAGTTCGGGAGAAAGTGCTGGTGAAGGAGAAGAAGCTGTACCCGCTGCAGATCGACCTGATCCGCGCCCGCTTCGAGTTCCGGGCGAAGCAGATCGAGGCGGAGTACGACCGGAGGCGCATCGAGCATCTGCTCCGGCACGGCCACACCGGCTTCGAGGCGTTCGATCAGCAGATCACGGCGGAGCTGATCCGGACGCTCGACGAGCTGTCGGGCTTCTATCAGCTCGTGGTGCGGTCGAACGAACCGACGATTCTTCCCGAAGGGGACTTCGATCACCTCGTGCATCTGTCGGAGTACGAGTATCTCGACGCGAGCGGCGCGGTTCGCACGTTGCTCACGCCGGACGAGCTGCGCACGCTCTCCATCCGAAAGGGAAATCTCGATTCCACGGAGAGAGGCGAGATCGAGAGTCACGTCACACACACGTACGAGTTCCTCTCGAAGATTCCGTGGACCCGGGATCTGCGCACGGTCCCGGACATCGCGTACGCACACCACGAGAAACTGAACGGGCGAGGGTATCCTCGGGGACTCCCGGCGCCGGAGATCTCAGTGCAGTCGCGGATGATGACCGTTTCGGACATCTATGACGCGCTCACCGCGAACGACCGCCCGTACAAGAAGGCAGTCCCGACGGAGCGAGCGCTCGACATCCTCCGGATGGAAATGGCGGACGGGCTCCTCGATCCCTCGCTGGTGGATCTCTTCATCGAGGCGAAAATTTTCCAGAAGGCGGGTGTGGTCCGGATCTGACATCGGGCTAGGAGTCTGCGCGGTAGAAACGTCCGTAGCGAGAAAGCGGAGCAGCGAGGCCAAATTCGTTCGGATTTGAGGTGCGTAGCGGTGGCTACTCGCCGAAAATCCGGGCGGATTTGGACCGTTGATCCGCTTTCGCAGTAAGACAGTTTCTACCGCGCAGACTCCTAGCCCGTTCGCGGACCGCTGACGTCTTGATCCTCTCGTCCCAGCAGCCTCGACGTAGCGGCGAAGATCGGGATCGACAGCGTGGAGAAGCACGCTGCGACGATGAACGCCGCGCCGAAGGACCATTCCTGGGCGACCCATCCCGTGACGACCGATCCGGTACCGATTCCGGTGTCGAATGCCCAAAGCACGCTCCCGAAGACGCTCGCGCGGCGCGCGGGATCGGTTCGCCCCAGTACGAAGGAGATGAACGCCGGATACGCACTCCCGAAGCCGATTCCGAAGATCGTGGCGGAGAGGATCACTCCCGTCCTCGATTGCGAGAGGGCGAGAATCAGCAGGGAGGGAGGAATCATCGCCAGTGTCGGATAGAGGAGATACGCCGGGCCGAATCGGTCGCCGAGTCTCGAAGTGAAGATGCGGGTGAAGAGAACCGCGATGGCGAAGACGGTGAAGAAGATCGACTCGGGATGGATGTTGCGGGCCTGCGAGAGAAGCGCGACGAAGCTGGTCACGCCGCCGTAGCCGAACGAGACCGCGAACATCGCCATCGCCACGAGGACCACCCGCCAGATCACGAGCTCGCGCGGATGCCACGAAGCGCGATGGAGGAGACGGATCTCGCGAGGGATGCGCGTGGCGACGAGAAGCAGCACGGCCGAAAGACCCGCCATTTCGAGGCAGAGCGCGAGCCAGCTGAACCCGTAAACGAAGAGGCCGATGGAGGGCGCGATGGCGACGGCGATGGTGCTCGCGAGTCCGTAGTACGCCATTCCTTCCGTTCTCCGCCCCTCGGGGATCGCTTCGCTGATGATCGCTCCACCGGAGGAGAGCATCGACGACCACGCCACTCCGTGAATGCAGCCGACGACGAGGAGCGGAACGAGTGAGGTGACGAAACCGTAGGCGACGGAGAAGACGATGAAGAGACTGCAGGAGATGAAGATCGCTCTGCGACGGCCGATCCGGTCCGCGATCGCACCGGTCAGTGGTGCCGAGAACGCGCTCGCATACGTGTACACGGCGAGGAACCATCCCGCCTCGGCTCTCGTTCCGCCGAGGGCGAGGATGCGGAAGGGAATGGTGGGGAGCAGCTGGAACGCGGAGAGGAACGCGACGAGGTTGAAGCCGCACATCAGAAGAAACGCCGGGGTGAAGAGCGGCTCGGGCCTGGAGGTGAGGGAAGCGCGTTTCACGGGCGGATTCTAGCCCGCATTTTCCCCGCCGTCTCTGCTGCGGAGACGGATAGCGGCCTGTCTCCTGCGTTGCGCACAGCTTCGGCTCCTCAACATACTCACCCCTATGCCTTCGTCTGGTTGCTGGCCCAGACACGTCGGATGCGAGCCGGCGCGGCCGCTCCGGGAATCCGAATGGAACGCTCGGACCGGCGGAAAGCGCCGATCGGGGGCTCACGGGGGCGTTGTAGAATGCTTCGCCGCGGGAGGCTGTTCAGAGCAACGATGATCATCAAGAGAGCGGAAAAGTACGGGTTCTGTTCCGGCGTTCGCATTGCCGACATGAAGGTCAAGCGTTTCGTTGGAAAGGGTGGTACCGGGGCAATCCTCGGACAGGTCGTTCACAACGAGCGGGTGGTGCAGGAGATGGAAGCACTCGGTGTGCGGACCGTCGAGGAGCTGGATGAGATCGAGGAGCCGACCATCGTCTTCTCGGCGCACGGCGTGCCGGGCTCGTTTCACGAGAACGCGCGGAAGCGCGGACTGGAGATCCTCGACACCACCTGCAAGTTCGTCTACGACATCCATCGCGAGTCGAAGAAGGCACTGGACGAGGGTTACCATCTCATCTTCATCGGTGATCCCGAGCATCGCGAGGTGATCGGCTACACCGGCGATCTCAATCCGGAGCTCTACCACATCGTCTCCACCGTCGAAGGGGCGCACGCCGTGGACTGGAAGCAGTACCCGAAGCTCAAGGTCTTCTACCAGACCACGCTCAACGCGGAGGACTACGAGGACGTGGTGCGGACGATCGACGCGGTGCGGCAGGTGGAACGGGCGGATACGATCTGCTACGCGACGAAGGAGAATCAGGAGGCGGCCCGGAAGCTCGCAGCCGATCCGGAGATCGACCTGATTCTGGTGATCGGCGGGCGGCAGAGTGCCAATACGAAGCACCTGTGGGAGATCTGCCGGGAACGGAAGCCATCGTACCTGATCCAGGGAGCGGACGATCTCGATCGAGCCTGGTTCGAAGGGGCTAGGGGGATCGGGGTGACCGCGGGTGCATCGACTCCGGACTACGTGATCGAGGAAGTCGAGAACGCAGTGACGGCGCTCGGCATCTGAGGTTTACGGCGTCGCCCTGCGGAATCAGATCATGATCGACGCTGCGGGTGTTCCGAGACCGCAGAAGAGGCCCACCAGGTCGAGCAGCTCGGCCACGTGAAATGGCTTTTGAAGTACCGCAGCCAGTCCCATTTCTTCCGGATCGACGGTCGACGCATACCCCGTCACCAGAATGACCGGAGACTCGCGCTGCAGGGCGCGATACCAGCGAAGCCATTCACGGCCATCCATCCGCGGCATCATCAGATCGAGGATCACCAGCTGGATGTCGGGATGCTCCTGGACGACGGTGATCGCGCTCTCTCCATCGGGGGCGGTGAGGACGTGAAATCCGTAAGGAGAAAGAAGATCGCAGTACGATGCGAGCAGTCTCGCGTCGTCCTCGATGACGAGGAGCTTTCGAAGGGATTGTCGGGCTCTTCTGACGCGCACTTTGTCTCGTCCTGTCGGGGTTTTTCAGTGTAGCGAACGCCCCGGAGGCACTGCAAGTCACATACCCTGCAGGGTAGGACGGCTGCACCGGCAGGCTTTCTTCGATTTTAAATAACTTTTGAGGCAGAAACAAGAGATTCGCAGCGGAGAGGTCCCCGTCCACCTTTTCGGCAGAGACGGTGGCGTTCGCCTGCGGAATGCAGACCCGCGAAGTGATCCGCCTCCAGCCCGCATTTCTCTCTGCTGCGGAACTCGATCGGGGCGCTTCGAGGAAAAAAGATCCGAGTCAGCCCGGAACCAGACGGAAACGTTCGACTGCACAGCGGAGAGCGAGCAGGCGTCCCTTCTCCAGGCGCGTATCGTACGGAAGGAAGACCCTCAGTGTGATCCCGCCGCTGAGCATCCCGGAGACGAGCCAGCGGCCGCCGACGAACCTGGCTTCCTCCACCGGAAGAAAAAAGTCCGACTCCTCACCCGGTGCGGCGAGCGTGAAATCTTCGGGCCGCGCCCATGCCGTCCCGTCTCCCTGAAACGGAGCATCCGGCAATTCCCACTCCGCGATCGGGGAGCGGACCAGCGAGCCGCGTACATGCACCGGAATGATGTTGAGATCTCCGACCGCCTCGGCTCCGGCTCTCGTCTCAGCCCCCGAGTAGATCGTCCGTGGAGGACCGCCGGCGACGATTCTGCCGTGATCGAGGACGACCACGCGATCGAACCATCCCGCATCCTCGATCGTCCCGACTGCAGCGACGGCCGTCGTCCCGTGAGCACGGAAGTTCGAGTGGATTCGCTCGGTGAGTCGCCTCGCGTCCGGCGGTGCGGTTGAACCTGATGCGTCCCAAACCACGATCGGAGGGCGAAGGAGCTCGAGCCACGCACCGACGAGCCGAAGATGTTCGACCCGGGAGAGCGTCGCGATCCGCCGTCCGGCGAACGGCTCGAGTCCCCACTCGTTCACCAGGCGCGTCATTTCCTCGAGGCGGTCGGCGCGATCGAGTTTCGTCCGGCGGAGCGCCGCGACGAGGAAGTGCGAAACAGACCAGCGAGCGGGAAGAGGCGCGGCGAGACCGATGCTGGTGACCGGACGTTGCGCCGGCCGCATCCTGGAGACGTCATGGGCCCCGATGCGGATCGTTCCGGAGTCGGGGCGGAGCGATCCTTCGATCAGGCGGAGAAGGGTCGTCTTGCCCGAGCCGCCGGCGCCGAGGAGAGCCGTTCGGGAGTCGGCAGGAAAGCGTGTGGTGATCTCGAGGGGGACTGATGCGTCCCGGTAGCAGAAGGCGACCTGGTCCAACGCGACGTCGAGCACGCTGGAATTGTAGCGGAGGGTAGGGCTCGCGCGTGGCCTCACATCCTCGCGACCCGCCTCTTCGCGTCGAGACAGATCGCCGGGAGAGAGCTCCGACCCGAACGTCCCGACGAACACGGAAGACTACTGCGGCGCGCCGGGCCGCCGCGGAGCTCCTCGCTGAGGACGCATCTTCTGACGTCCGTCCATTCTCTCGAGGACGGAACGAAAGCGATTCCACTGCTCAGTGCTGAGAACGGAGCGCATGTCGACGAGCATCGCCAGCTCACGCTGAAAGAGTCGTCCACGTGCATCGTTGATTCGCGCGGCGGCCCTTTCCACCCGCTCCCGATCGAGCTCGGGGCGATCGATCTCGCCACGCAGCGCGACAGCGGCCTTCTCCACTTCCGCCTTGAAGTCGATCAGCTGTGGCGCGGCGGCCTGGAAGATCGCGTCGAGCTTCTCCTGCTGTTCGCTGGTCAGACCGAGTCGCTGCACCACTTCGGGGCGAGTCCACCACTTCCCGCGTGGAAGCTGCTGCGCCGGAAGCGAAGTCGCCAGAGCGGCAATTGCGAGAATCATCGGTACGATTCGTTTCATGAGGTTCCTCCGGGATTCGATTCGCCGTCGGTTGTCTCGAGCCACGACTCCCACTCGACGGCCGGGTGGAAGTCGCTGATGGCATCGTCGCTCCAGGGCGTCCTCGACCCACCGAGAAGAGTCTCGTCGTCGGTCATGGCCGACGCCCGGCTCGAGTCGGGGGAGGATGTCTCCGTCGTCTGAGCGATGCTGTGCGTGGTCCGGACCTGCGCACGGTGATCGCGGCCGAAGTCGGAGCGAAGCGTGAGGATCGCAGCAGCAACGAGGAGGATTCCTGCCAGCGAGTAGCTCCAGGTGCGAGGCCGCAGCCACCCGCTCCTGAATCTCGACCGGCCACCCTCTTCGATTCTTCGGCGGATCGCCATCCGTTGCCGGGACCAGAACCATTCCGGCCTGGACGAGGCTTCGCTTCGGGAAGCCTCCGCGGCTGCCGACATCTCTCTTTTCAGCGCTTCGAAGCGCCCGGCGCATTCGAGACACTGGCGGAGGTGAGAGGCGAGGTGGCCTCGTTCGTCGGGCACGTAGTAGTGCTCCAGGAGGTCGGATGTTTCGTAGTGAGTGGTCATGATGGATCCTGTCATGCGCGTCCCTTCGTGGCGGCGGGTCGCATCCATTCCTCGAGCTCGCGCCGCAACTTCTGCACGGCTCGGAAGAGGTGCGAGCGCACCGTACCGGCGCGGAGCCCCATCATCCGGGCGATCTCTTCGAGCGGAAGCTCCTCGAAATGCCGGAGACGGAAGATGGTTCGCTGCCGTGCGGAAAGAGTCGCTGCGGCACGCTCGATGGCCTTCTCGATCTGACGGGAGAAGAGGGCGCGTTCCGAGTCGGCTCCCGAGTCGGCCAGCTCGAAAGCCGCGGCGCTACCGCGGTCTCCTTCCATGCTATCGAGAGAGACCCAGCGGCGTCCCCGGAGGACGTCCCGGGAGCGGTTGATCGCGATCCGCGTGAGCCAGGTCTCGAATCCGGACCGGTTCTCGAAACGTGCGAGCTTCGTGAAGGCGCGCACGAACGTATCCTGCGTCACCCCGTCCGCATCCGCCTCCGATCGGACGATCGAGTAGGCCACACGATAGATCTTCTTCTGGTATCGCTCGACGAGCACCTCGAACGCGTCGGTCTCTCCGGAGATGGTCCGGCCGATCAACTCCTCGTCGGAGGGAGCAGAGACGGCATCATGCCGTTCGATGGTCGCCACGGTCACGACTATAAGACGGAACGGGAGGGATTTCGTTTACCGCTCGCCAGCCAGACCCCGGCGATGATCAGGAGCGCTCCGGCGGCCGTCACCAGACTCAACCTCTCGCCGAGCACCAGGAATGCGAGGATCGAGGCGAAGACGGGCTGCAGATAGGTGTAGGCGGCGACGACCGAGCTCTCGATGCGGGCGAGCGCCCACGCGTTGAGGAGATAGGCTCCGACCGTCGGTCCCGCGACGACGACGGCCAGAGCGGCCCAGGAGGAAGCGTGGACGGAGCTCCAGTCCTGGGCCAGAAGTGAATGGATCGAGAAGGGGAGCATCAGCGGAATGCCGAGGGTGAAGATGATACGGATCACGCGGGCAGGGGAGAGCCGCATCACCAGAGGGCGGGAGACTACGAGATACGTGCCGTAGGAGATGCAGTTGAGGAGAATGAGGATGTCTCCCGTCAGCCGTCCCTGCCGCTGCGCAGCGCCCTCGAGTCCGATGATGAGTAGAGCACCGGAGGCCGCGATGGCGATTCCCGCCGCTTTGGCGAGAGAAGCCTTCTCCAGCCGCAACGCGAACGCGCCGATGAGGGTGAAGATGGGAATGGTGGTAATCAGAATCGCCGCTTCGTGTGCAGAAGTGCGTGCGAGCCCGTTGATGAAGAGGAGCTGGTTGAAGACGACGCCGAGAAACGTATAGCCGACGAGCTTGCGAAGATCGGAGCGCGTGAGACGGGCGGAGAGAGGGGACCGTCGGGAGCGCGCGAGTGCGTGGAGCAACGCCGCGGCGCCGACCACCCGCAGCCATGCGAACGCCAGCGGATCGATCTCCCGAAGGGCGATCTTCGCCACGACGTAGTTGATCGAGAAGAGAAGCGCGACGGTGCCGAGTGCCGCGTGGACGCGGAGTACCGATCGTTGCATGGCGGTGTACGGCGGGTGAGGCGTGCCGCCTCAGCGTTCGAGCCAGACGTCGTGATAGCGCACCGGGGGCGGCGCGAGGTACGTCCTCAGACCGCGGACTTCCGGCTTGTGCAGCACGAACAGCCGGTCGTGGAACAGATACGAGATCGGAGAATCCTGGAGGATCTTCTCGTCGAGCGTACGATAGATCTGCACCCTCTCCTCCGGATCGTTGGTCCGGCGTGCCCGCTCGATCTGCCCGTCGATCTCCGCGCTGCCGTATCCGAGGCCCTTCAGGACTTCCGATTCCGAATGGAAGAAGATGAAGAAGAAGTTGTCGGAATCGGGGAAATCGGCATACCAGTTGGCGGCGAAGATTCGCTTGTGCCCGGGCGCGAGCTGTGCGCTTCTCGCTTCCTTCGCGTCGTGAAGAGTGACGTTGACCCGGATCCCGATGGCGGCGAGATCCTCGACGATCAGATCCATGAGGCCGGAGTTGTAGAACTCGTCCGTATCCCATCTCCAGTAGTCGATCGAGAAGCCGGAAGGGAATCCTCCTTTCCGCAGCAGCGCGCGTGCGCGCTCCGGATCGTACTGGTAGCCCTTCCGGTTCGGGTCGTACCCCGGAAGCCCGGGCGGGAGGAGGGACTCCGCGATCATTCCCAGCCCGGAGAAGATGTTCTCGTTCAGCCGGTTCCTGTTGATCGCATGACTCACTGCCTGTCGCACTTCCACGCGGTCGAAGGGAGCGACGGAATTGTCCCACCCGAGGTATGAAGTGTGAAGCATGATCGTGTCGCGGAGATAGGGCGCACGCTGGGGGTCTTCGCGAATCTCCTTTACGACCGGGAGAGGAACTCCGTGAGCGATGTCGAGATCGCCGGCGAAGAAGGCGTTCGCTACATCTTTGGCGCTCTTCAGATCGAGACGGAATTCGAGCTCGTCCACGTGCGGGATATTGGGTCTGAAGTAGGACGGATTGCGGGCCAGACGTACGAACTCACCTTCTCTGACCTCGTCCACCCGGAACGGCCCGGCGCCCACCGGATGGGTGCGGAACCGGGCGGCATCCCGGGCTTCCTCAATCGGAACGATGGCCGCCTCGGGCATCGAGAGGAGGAGCAGAAAGAAAGCGAGCGGCTCTTCGAGAACGATCTCGATCGTTCGATCGCTGACCACCCTGAATCCGGCCGCGTCGCTCGCTTTTCCATCGATCACCGCATCGGCTCCGGAGACGAAACGCATGATCCATTTCCCGCTGGAGTTGATCTGCGGGGAGAGCAGGCGAAGGAAGGTTTCCTTCACGTCTTTCGCGGTGACGCTACGTCCGTTGTGGAACCGGGCATCGGGGCGAAGGTGGAAGCGGTAGACCGTTCCATGATCGAGGACCTCCCACCGCTCGGCGAGGCCGGGAACCAGCTCTGCGCCTTCTCCGAAGAGCACCAGGTTTTCGTGGATGGCCTTCTGGACGTAGCTGAGAGCCATGAACTGGGCGTAGACCGGGTCGAGAGTGAGCTGGGGGATGACGGTCGCGGTGACCACCCGTCCTCCCTGAGCGGCGGAGGGAAGCTGGAAGCGTTGAAGCTCCTGCTGGAGGAGCGACGACTCGTGGCGGAGCGTGTTGGCCATCTGGCTGAGGTCCGCCACGCCGAAGTTGCTCTCTCGCGCACCCCGTTCGATCACCGCCATCGAGGAGACCACGGCGGCGCTCTCGTTCGCGAGGATCGATGTGGACTCGAGCACCATGCTCACCGCACTCATCACGTTTTCCATCGCCGAGCCGATGGACTTGCTTCCGCTCTCCTGTTCTTCCATCGCGCGCTGCAGGTGTTTCATGTAGTCGCGCACGACCGAGGTCTGCTGCCCGATCTTCAGTGATGTGATGGACTGCTGCTGGGTGGCGGCTGCCATCTGCTGCACCATCTTGGTCACTTCTTCGATCGCCTGGGTGGTGCTCTCGCTGCCGCGCATCTGTTCTTCCGTGGCGCGGGCGATCTCCGAGATCGACTGGGTGGATCGCTCGATCAGGTCCCGGATCTTGGTCAGTACGGTCTCTGCGCGGGAGGTGAGACCGACTCCTTCGTTCACGTGCTCGGAGCTGACGTTCATCTGCTCGATCGCGCGGTCGACCCCGCGCTGAACGTTGCTGATCAGGGTCCGGATCTCTTCCGTGGAGACGGAGGTGCGCTCGGAGAGATCGCGGATCTCGTCGGCGACGACGGCGAATCCCTTTCCCCGCTCGCCGGCCTGCGCGGCGATGATCGCCGCGTTCAACGCGAGGAGGTTGGTCTGTCCGGCGATCTCATCGATCACCCGCACGATCTCACCAATCTCCGCGGATCGTTCGGCGAGCTGCATCAGGGCGTTCTTCGACTCATCGACCGAGCCCTGGATCTTGCGCATTCCTTCCACCGTACCGAGGACCGACTCGAGCCCTTCGCCGGCGGAGTCCATGACGTAGCGGGCAAGATCCGAGGACTGCTGCGCCGACTTGGCGATCTCCTGGGTGGTGGTGTTCATCTCGATCATCGAGCTGGCGGTCTCGGTCGCGAACGACGAGAAGCTCTCGGTGTTGGTCGCCACTTCGTTGATCGACGCGATCATCTCTTCGATCGCCGACGCGGTCTGCTCTACGTATTCGGAGAGGTTCTCGCCGATTCGGGTCACCTCCTGGATCGAGGCGGACATCTCCAGCACCGAGGTCGACGTTTCCTCGGCGTTCAGCGAGAGATTCTCCATGCTCTTCCCGACGCTCTTGATCGACGCGTCGATCTGCTCGAGGGACTGAGACGTCGATTGGGTGGAGGAGAGTTGCTCGCCGGCGGTCATCGAAAGGGCACGAGCCCTCCGGCTGATCTGGTCGCCGGCGGTGGTGACGTCGGAGACGAGCTGGGAGAAACGGGTGATCGTCCGTTCCAGGTTGAGCAGAAGTGCCCGGATCGAGCCCGAGAGCTCCTTCGAGGAGATCTTTGCGCGGATCTCGTCAGTGCGGATCGTCAGATCTCCGGCGGTGATCTGATTCAGTACCGGAGTGACGCTGTCTTCACCGAGACGCACGCCGAGAGGCTTGTACCAGACTCTCGCGATGACCACGAAGGTGGAGAGCGCCGCGACGCCGACTACGGCCCAGAAACGGCCGCCTGACACCGGCGTGAGGATCGCGAGAAGGATCGAGAAAAAAAGCAGCCACGCGATCCACAGAAGGAGTAGGGACCTACCGTACAAGAGCCGATTCTTCATAGACTTGCCGGATTCGGATGCTACCATAATCGGACTGATCTTGAACGACTACTTCAACGCCCAGAGAGCTCTCGTGGACCGCCGGCTCGCCGCGGTGCTCGACCGCGCCGTCAGCCCGGATCCACTTCGTGAACCGCTCCAGCGCGCACTGAGCACCCCGGGGAAACGATTTCGTGGAGTCCTGACCCTCGCGGTGGGTGAGACGTGGGGCGTACGGCCGGAAAAACTTCTCGACGCCGCGTGTGCGTTCGAGATGATCCATACCTGTTCCCTGGTGCTGGACGACCTCCCGGCAATGGACGACGCCGAGTTGCGGCGCGGCTTGCCGGCTCTGCACCGTGCGGTGGGAGAGGATCTGGCGATCCTCGCGGCGGTCGCGCTTCTCAACCACGCGTACGGGCTCATCGCCGACAATCACGCTGCCGTGAATCCACGACGGTGGCCGCTCCGGAAGGTCCTCGACGGGGTAGTGCAGGCGGTCGGTTGGGACGGGACGATCGGAGGAGAGGCGGTGGACCTCCACAGCGAGGCGGCCTCTCTCGATTTCGGCACCCTCGAATACATCCACTCGCGCAAGACGGGTGCGCTCTTCGGCGCCGCCGCGGTGACCGGTGCGATGCTCGCAAACGCTCCGACCGGCGGCATCCGCGCAATCGAGCAATACGCGAAGAACCTCGGACTCGCGTTCCAGATCACGGACGACATCCTCGACGTCACCTCGACACCCGAGCAGCTGGGAAAAGACGTCGGGAAGGATGAGCAGAAGCTGACGTTCGTCAAGCTCGCCGGCGTGGAGGGAGCGCGCCAGCTCACCGAAGAGCTGATCGATACTTCGCTCGACGCGATTGCATTTCTCGGCGGCGCGGCGAAACATCTGCGGGAGATCGCGTCGATGGTGCGGGATCGGGTCAGCTGAGCCTGTGGCAGCTTTCCGCGCAGTCGATTATTCTGTGTCAAGGCGTCTGTACGGAATTTTATTCTGCCGAGACGACCTGTTGCAGAATATTCTGCGCGACGAACCGTTGTGCAGAGCGATTTGCCCGTGGGCCGGAAACGATCGTCCTGCAGGGAGGGCCGGAAAGGACAAACGCCGCGCAAATCTGCGCGGCGTTTGCGGACTTGCCATCCGGTTGCCTACGAGGTTAGCTGTCGGATTCGGGCTGGAAACCCTACCGGCTTCTGGCCGGATTCACCCCGGACGGTGGCAAGCCGTCTCCGCTTGGGTCCCCCGCTCCCCGGCGCCGGGGATTTGGCTGACAAGCCATCGCCGGTACACCCAAGTTCCCCGGCGACACCGATAATCTAAGCTGAGCGGCGGCCGGGGTCAATCCAAACTGTCCGTTTTGAAAGCTCGAGCGGGGGAGGGTCCGAACCGGGGCATCCCATGCCCTCAGCAGATACGAACGGAACCGGGATTGACCGGTCTGCCGGATGTGTTATCATCCGCGCCCGCTGCGGATCGCGCGTCCTGAAGAGCGCGGTCACGGGGCTCGAACCGGCCCGGCGATACTCGAGAGCGCCGGAGACCTTCGGCCCGGCAACGGACACGCCCAGGTAGCTCAGTTGGTAGAGCAGAGGACTGAAAATCCTCGTGTCGGCGGTTCAATTCCGTCCCTGGGCACCAACCGAATGACGCTGGCCCCTGAGAAATCAGGGGCCTTTTTTCGCCTCCGAGCCCCGGTCCATTGTCGAGCTTCCAATCCCGAGCCTCGAGCCTCGGTCCTTTTTCGAGCCTCGAGCCCCGAGTCCCGGTCGCTTCCGGACCCCGAGCCAGGGCCTCCGACGAGCCCGGATCTCCAGCCTCTACGCTATACTTGCTGGGTCTTGACGATCGAATCCGAAGATCTCGACGCCTTCGAAGAAAGGCTCGGCCATCGATTCCGCGAGCGATCGCTGCTGGTTCGCGCCCTGACCCACAAGTCCTACTCCCACGAGGCACGTTCCCGCGAGCTGCAGGACAACGAGACGTTCGAGTTTCTCGGCGATTCGGTGTTGGGATTCGTGATCGGCGATGTCCTCTTCCGCCGCTTTCCCGATCTGGACGAAGGAGCACTCTCGAAGATGAAGGCGTATCTGGTGAGCGCCCCCATCCTCGCCCGAAAGGCGCGGGAGTACTCGATGGGAGACGCCCTCTTCCTCGGGGTAGGAGAGGAGAAGTCGGGCGGACGCAACAAGGATTCGCTGCTCGCAAATCTGTTCGAAGCGGTGATCGCCGCAGCCTATCTGGACGGAGGGATCGATCTCGCGCGGGAGATCATCGACCGGAGCTTCGCCGACGACCTCGACCAGATCAATCGCGAGGATCTGCTATTTCACGACTACAAGACCGCCCTGCAGGAGGTCGCCCAGGGGATGGGGCTGACTCTTCCCGAGTACACGGTCGTCGAAGAGCAGGGACCCGACCACGAGAAGCGATTCGTCGTGGAGGTGCGACTCGCGAACCGGGTGGTGGCTCGCGGGATAGGATCGTCCAAGAAGGAAGCCCAACAGCAGGCAGCCAAGGACGCACTCCGTATCCAGAGTGAACGTCAGGCGAAGGAGACCTCCCCGGGCGGCTCATGATCCTCCACCTCCGAAGAGGCCGGCGCGGAATGGCCGTTCCGGTTCGTGTCGCCGGAATCGTCGCGACCTCGCTCGCTCTGCTGCTGTCGGGCACTGCGCAAGGCGAGAATGCCTCTCATGCTCCCGACCCGGCGATCGACCGGGTTCAGAAGGAGATCGAAAAGCTCCGCCAGAGTCTGACGCATGTCCGCACACGCGCCCGGAGCGTCGAGCAGGAGCTCGAGCAGATCGAGCTCGAGCTCGCCGTCCATACCCGGCAGTTGAACCTCGCGGTCGACGCGCAGCAGGAAGTGGAAACGGAGAAGGCGGGGATCGAATCGAAGATCGCATCCCTCTCTCCGCGACTGGAGCAGCAGAAGCGTTATCTCGCGCACAGACTCGACGCCCTCTACCGGCTTGGTCCGATGAGCTATCTCCGGATGCTTCTGTCGCTCGACACGAAACAGGACCCGATCGAAGCGGTGCAGATGCTCCGGTATCTGATCGCACGCGACGCTGCGACGGTGACGGAATTCCAATCGACACGGCGACGCCTTCTGGAGGAGAGGAGCGCTCTGGCGGAAAAGAGCCGGAGCGTGCAGGTCGTGCAGCAACTGGTGGCCCGGCAGCGCGAACAGATGGAAAGATCGCGACGGCAGAAGGCGAGCCTCCTCGAAAGGCTGCGCGCCGAATCGACCGACTCGGCGAGACGACTCGCCGAGCTGCAGGAGAAGGCGAGGCGCCTGGAGAAACTGTTCGCCTATCTGTACGGGAGCCGCTCGAGCGAATCTCCTTCGCCGGCCACGATCGACGAGTTCAAGGGAGCGCTCGAATGGCCGGTTCAGGGAGAGGTGCTCGAGCACTTCGGCCGACAGCGCGATCCCCGTTTCGCGACCGTGACTTCGAACAACGGTCTGAAGATCGCCGCCCCTCCCGGGACTCCGATCCACGTGGTCTTCGAGGGAACAGTTTTGTTCTCCCAGTGGTTCAAAGGGTACGGGAATCTCATCGTCGTAGACCATGGCGATCGCGTTTTTTCGCTTTACGGCAACACGAAAAACACGAAGGTTTCGGTCGGCCGGCAGGTTCACACGGGAGAGGTGATCGGCGAGGTAGCCGAAGGCGAGGGAGATGCCCCGAGTACTCTTTACTTCGAGATCCGCGACCGGAATCAGCCGGCGGACCCGGAGAAGTGGCTTCGCTGAGGAGCGTTCATGAATTTCAGGAAAATCGCATTTCTGGTCGTCTCGGTCACCGCGATGGTGCTGCTTCTCGCAGTCGGCGTTTTTGGTGAGCCGCTGCAGAAAGACGGTATCTATCGGTACCTGAGCACGTTCACCGAAGTTTTCTCGCTGGTCCGCAGCAATTACGTGGAAGCAGTTCCCTCCGATCAACTGGTCGACGGCGCATTCAAAGGCGTCACCGACGCGATCGATGAGTTCAGCTTCTACGTTCCGCCGGCCGACATGCCGCGGTTCCGAACCTTCGTCGACAACGATCTTCGAAACGTCGGACTGGTGGCCACCAAGCGGTTCGGCTTTGCTTACGTGATCGCGCCGATCCCCGGATCTCCGGCCGACGAGGCGGGGATCGAGACGGGAGATTTCATCGAGAAGATCAACGGCCAGCCCACCCAGCCGATGGCGGTCTGGCAGATCCGGCAGGGTCTGCAGGTCCAGCCCGGATCGACCTTGAAGCTGACCATCATTCATGCCGGAATGAGCAATCGCAGCGAGGTGGAGGTGCATGCGAAGAGCTACATCCCCACTCCTCCCTCACTCACCATGTACGGCAACGTCGCGTACATCAGGATCCCGTACTTCACGCGGGAGACCCCGGCCCAGGTGACGAAGCTTCTCGTCGACGTGAACGCGAACGGAAAGAAGCAGCTGATCGTCGACGTCCGCGGCAACGCATCGGCCGAAGTCGACGACGCCATCGCAACCGCCGACGAGCTTCTCTCCAAAGGCGTGATCACCTCACTCGAGGGACGGCGCGTCGACGCGAAGAGGTGGCAGGCGGACCCGGCCGTCGGCTTCTCCGGTGATATCGAGGTGCTGACCGATCGATCGACTGCCGATGCCGCCGAAGTCTTCACTGCGGCACTGACGGGAAACGGGCGAGCGAAGAGCGTCGGTGTGACCACGTTCGGAAAGGCGATCTATCAGAAGGTCGTGGCGCTCCCGTCGGGCGGTGCGCTCGACTTGACCATCGGGCACTACACCTCCCCCGACCTGAAGCCGATCGATTCGCAGGGACTGCGTCCGGACGTGAACGTCGACCTTGCGATGCTCGCAATCCAGAAGGAAAACGGTGAGGAGAAGGCGAAGCAGGAGGACCTGATCCTCGAGAAGGCGCTCGGCCTCTTCGGGGAGAGCGAGACGGTCCTCGATAAAGCTGCGTGATGCCGACGCCGAGCGGGGGGACGGGACGAGGGGGACGCCGCAGGATCGTGCGACGCTCCCGGCGGGTCTCTCCGCTCTTCTATTTCTGGATCGCCCTTCCGCTGCTCGCGATCCTGGGGTGGCTGGCCTGGTCGTTCTTCGCATCGCATCCGTCTGCTCCTCGACAATCAGAGCGGACTCCATCCCCGCGAAGCGAGGCGACGCTCGAAACGATGCTCCGCACGGCCGGCGTCGACACGAGCCGTCTGACCCGGCACGGACGGAGGGCCACCATCGAAACGATCGACCCCGCGAAAACGGTCGCCGCGAAGATCGAAGCTCAGAATCCGGGTGCCGTCATTTCCCGTCGCGGAGCTCTGATCCGCATCAGGACTGCAGCGGGCGACGATCTCCTGCGGGTGCTTCCGCTGCGTACGGTCGATTCGGGAGCGGGACTCGTGGAGAGCGGGGACGAGCCACGGATTGCTCTGATTCTCGACGACGCCGGCTACGACAACGAAACCCTGCGGGACGCGCTCACCATCCATGCGCTTCTGAACATTTCCGTCCTCCCGAACGCTCCGAATGCCGCCGAGGCCGCTCGACTGGCGAACGCCCGAGGATTCCAGGTGCTCTGTCATCTGCCGATGGAACCGGAGAAATATCCGCGGATCTCTCCGGGAGGGGAGGCGATTCTGACGAGCATGTCGGACGAGGAGATCCGCAGGACGGCCTTCGACGATTACCGCCTCGTACCGTTCGCTGCCGGCGCGAACAATCACATGGGGTCGAAGGCGACGTCGGATCCGCGCGTGGTTCGCGATGTCATGGCGGCGATGCTTCGAGCCGGGGCGTTCTTCATCGACTCGCGAACGTCACCTCGCTCGGTGGTCGAGCCGATCGCCCGTGAGATGAATGTTCCGACCGCGGCGCGGGACGTCTTTCTCGACGCGGATCAGAACGAAGCGGCCATCGTCCGCCAGCTCAACGAGCTCGCGTCGGTCGCCGACGCAGATGGGGTGGCCATCGGAATCGGGCACGTACATCCGCTGACGGTACGGATCCTTCAAAGAGAGTTGCCGAAGCTGGAGCGTCGCGGCTACCGATTCGTCCGCGCCGGCGACGTGGTCGAATAACGGAGGAAGACGGCGACACGAGTGGTGCAGCATCGCATTCCGGTGCCCGGTGTCGTGTTTCCTGACCCGGACTCTTCACGGGTAGAAACGTCCGTAGCGAGAAAGCGGAGCAGCCAGATTCGTTCGGATTCGAGGTGCGTGGCGGTGGCTACTCGCCGAAAATCCGGGCGGACTTGGACCGCTGATCCGCTTTCGCAGTAGGACAGTTTCTACTGGGAAGACTCCTAACCCGCATTTCTCACACCATCTCGTCGCGGAGGAGGCGGAGAGCGGCCTGGATGCAAGGCGCGCCTCGCTTCGGCGACGAAGGCATAGCGGTGACTATGTCGAGGAGCCGAAGAGGGGCTCAACGCAGCAGACAGGCCGCTATCCGGCTCCGCAGCAGAGATGGTGTGAGAAATGCGGGCTAAAGCCTCCCATCCGGTTGGTGGCGCTAGCGGTGCAAGGTCGGGGAGCGGGCGGTTCGCATCCGAGCTGTCGGCGCCCGCAACCAGATGCGAGGAATTGGGAAACACGGTGGCAAAGAGTGCTCGAAACGCCGTCGCCCGAAATTTGAACGATTCGCGCCTTTGTTCAGACGAGCAGCACTCATGAGAAAAATCGCGCTCACCCTGACCACGGTACTCCTGATTCTCGCGCCCCTCCTCGCCACCGCGGAGATCCTTCCGCTCTCCCAGGTGAAGAAGGGGATGAAGGGCTACGGCCTGACGGTGTTCGACGGAACGAACGTTCAGCGATTCGACGTCGAGATCCTCGGTGTGATGCACAATGTCGGTCCCGACCAGAACCTGATTCTGGCCAGGGTGGACTCGGACATGATCCGTCGCGCCGGGGTGATCGCGGGGATGAGCGGATCTCCGATCTACATCGACGGGAAGGTCATCGGCGCGCTCGCGTACTCCTGGCAATTCGCGAAGGAACCGATCGCCGGGATCACTCCGATCGAGGACATGCTCGCGATCGGAAAGGGGCAGTTCACGGGTAAGCCTGCAGGTCCGGCGACCCCCGTGACGACCGCGATGCTGATGCAGTCGTTCTCGAGCGGTGACTTCGGCCCCGCCTTCCAGAAGCTGCTCGGCCCGCTGCGGCGCTCGCCGGCCGCCGCCTTCTCCGGTGCGCTGCCGATCTCCATCCCGGTCTCCTTCTCCAGTTTCTCGAGTGACACCATCGACCGGTTCGGCGGGATCCTCGAAGCGAACGGCCTGATGCCGGTGGTGAGCGGAAGTGCAAACGGCGATGGATCGACGGCAGCAGGCGACGATTCGCGGCGGTTCCAGCCGGGCGACCCGATCGCGGGAGTGCTGATCGATGGAGACTTCTCCGTCGCGGCGACCGGGACGGTCAGCTACGTCGACGGCGACAAGGTCTATGCATTCGGACATCCTTTCCTCGACATGGGCGACGTCAGTTTCCCGATGGCGAAGGCGGAGATCCTCGGTGTCCTTCCGAACGTCGCGCGCTCGTTCAAGTTCTCGAACACCGGTGCGATCATCGGTACGCTCCGGCAGGATCGTGCGGCAGGAATTCTCGGCGAGCTCGGAGCCAAAGACGACATGATCCCCGTCACCATCACGGTGAATGGCTCTTCCGCACCGCACACGTACCACTTCAAGGCAGTTCGTGATCCGCAGCTCTTCCCCGTCCTTCTGGCCATGGCGTGCGACAGCGTGGTTGCGAACACCCAGAAGGGAGCGGGCGAGCGGACGGTGATCCTCGACTCGGACATCGACGTGGAGGGCTTCGCCCCGATCCACCTCCGCGAAGGATGGGCCGGCGACAAAGCCCGGCAGTCGATCCCGGCGTATCTCGCGGTGGTATCGAGCTATCTTCTTTCGAACGAATTCGGCGACGCGACGATCCGAAGCGTCGATCTGAAGCTCCATCACGACGACAAGGTCAAGACCGCGCGGTTGATCGAAGCGTCGGTCGAGACCCCGAAGAGCGGCGAAGTCCATCCGGGAGATACCGTCGCGGTGCGGACGGTCCTCCGGCCGTATCGCGGAGAGTCGTTCGTCGAGACGTTCGAGGTGAAGATTCCCGAAGGGCAGAAGCCGGGGAAAGCGTATCTCTTCGTCGGGAGCGGTTCGGCGGCGAACCAGCTGAGCTTCTCGCTCGTTCCGCCGGATCCCCGCACGCTCGCTCAGGTGATCGGAGTGGTCGAGCGGCTCCGTGCATCGACGGATCTGACGGTCGGACTCTACTCGTCCTCGCAGGGTGCGGTGATGGCCGGTGTCTACCTCCCTGAGCTTCCTCCGTCGGTTCAGGCGGTGGTGAGCTCGGACTCCACGAACTCGGCGACCGCTCCGGTGAAGTACCACGCGCCTGACACTCTGGTCCGGCCGCTGGACTACATCGTGGAAGGCGCCCTGAAGATCGATCTCGACATCACTCCACGGCTCTAGTGTCGTGTTTCATGAAACACCGCACCAGTCCGATTCGGTATCAGGAGCCGTGCATTTATCGCGCGCCTGTTGCGCTCATCCGGAATCCAAAACGAAGAGGTGATGATGAAACTGCTCTGCAGTCTGGTACTCGCTCTGTTCGGAACGACCGCCTTTGCCGTGACGCCCCAGTTCTGGAGCGTCGGCAGCGCCGACGAGCTTCTCGGTGGTGAGATCGAAGGAATGACGGTGACCGCGGAGGGTCATCTCATCCCGGGCCCCGCCATCGACAAGCTCGCCTCGTTCAACGATCCTTTCGTGTTCGCCCAGGCCGCCGGGCCGGGCGGAGCGATGTACTTCGGAACAGGAAACGAGGGTCACGTCTACCGTCTGAAGGACGGAAAGACGACGCTCCTCTTCACCGCACCGGAGCCGGAGGTCTACGCTCTTGCGTACGCGAATGGTGCGCTCTACGTCGGGAGCTCGCCGAACGGAAAGGTGTATCGGATCGACCCGGAGAGCGGGAAGAGCACGGAGCTGTTCGATCCGAAGCAGGGGTACATCTGGGCGATCGAGCCGCTTCAGGATGGGAGCCTGGTCGTCGCGACCGGTATTCAGGGGCGACTCTACCGGGTCGACCGGAGCGGAAATGCGACCGTACTGTTCGAAGCGCCGGAGACGCATCTCCGTTCGATCGCAGTCCGGAAGGACGGGACGATCCTGGTCGGCGGCTCGGGTGAGGGTCGGATCTACGAGGTGAATCCGGGAAAGAGAGCGCGCGCTCTGTACGATTCGGGATTCAACGAGATTCCCGCCATCTGGTACGACTCGAGAACCGGTACCACGTGGGCCGCGGGAGTGTCGAACGTCCTTCCCACGGCCGTTCCGAAACCGCAGGCGAACCAGGCAGTCCACGCGACCGCCACTTCGAAGAACGACACGTCGGCCAATCAGCAGGAACCGTCCGGATCGGTCGATGTCTCGCTCTCGTTCGAGCCGTCATCGAGCTCCACCAACACGCCCGAGCCCTCGGGGAGCGCGGAGCTCTACCGGATCGACTCGGACGGATTCGTGCAGACCGTGCGGAAGTTCGATCATCAGCTGATCTACGGTATCGGCGCCGCTCCGGACGGGGGGATCTATCTTTCCACCGGCCCGCAGGGACGGATCTACGAATGGAAGAACGGGACACTTGCGCTCGCCGGTACGGTGCCCGACAAGCAGGTCGTCTCGGCACGCAACGAAGGGAAGGGGCTGGTGGTCACCACGACCAACGGCGGCGCGGTCTACAGGCTCTCCGACAGCACTGGCGGGAAGTGGGAGTACCGCTCTCCAGTCAAGGATACCGCGCGCTACTCGCGTTTCGGTCACTATCACCTCGAGGGGTCAGGGCTTTCGTCCGGTGGTTACGAGGTGGCGTTCCGGAGCGGGAACACCAGCTCTCCGGACGACACCTGGAGCGAATGGATTCCGGCGGGGAAGGCTCCGGACGGGACGGTCTCCGCTCCCGCGGCGCGATTCCTCCAGTGGAAGATCAGCGGTACCGGAGATCATCCGGGGATGGTGGTCGACGACATGACCGCAGCGTACGTGAACCGCAACGTCGCTCCGGTGATCGATGCGGTCCAGGTGCAGGATCCGGGAGTGATCTTCATCAGCTCGAACTTTCCCGCGCCGCCGCAGGTGATCGAGGCCACCAATCCCGACGAGCACGGGATCTTCACCTCGGTGGATTCGCCGCAGCCGAAAAACGATCAGCCGGGAAAGAAGTACTTCCGGAAGGGATTTCGCACCATCTCCTGGTCAGGACACGATGAGAACGGTGACGATGTCCGGTACTCGCTCGAGTTCCGCCGGAAGGGCTCCGACAAGTGGCTCCGCCTCCACGACGACATCGACGGGACACAATTCAATTTCGACGGATCGCAGCTCCCGGACGGCATCTATGAACTTCAGCTCACGGCGTCGGATGCGCGGAGTAACGCCGAGAATCCGCTGAAATCGAGCCGGGAAGGGCTGACCATGCTCATCGACAACACCCCTCCGGTGGTCGCCGTTCAGCCGAGTCGTGATTCGGTGACCGTGGAGATCTCGGACGCACTCTCACCCATCACGAAGGTGGATTGGTCGGTCGACGCGCACAAATGGATGCGGCTGGTACCGGAGGACGGAATCGCCGATTCGAATCACGAGACGTTCCGAATCAAGCGAGAGGACGTACAGGGACACTTCGTGATCGTCCGCGCGATGGACGGACAATACAACGTGACCACGACCACCATCGATCTCTCGAAGTAGAACGTGCTTCCTTCGTCCCGAACGACCGGTCCCTTCGTGGTTCGTCATTCGGGACCACCGTCGCGTTGTCGCCTGGACCTTCCATGCGAGGGGAGTCCCTCTATAATGGGATGAATCGAGCGCGTGAGGTCGTATGCGATCTCGCGCCGTGTGGGGAGAGGTGCATGAGAAGGTTCATCGCGGTCCTGTTCGTCGTGGGTGCACTCTGCCCAATGTGGAGTTGCCGACGATCCGAAGTTGCGTCCGGGAGCCAGCCCGGACTCGTCGCCAACCCCGTCCCCGAGCCCGGCGGCACCGTGTATCGCCGCCTGGAAGGTGATGTCCATTCTCTCAACCCGTTACTGACGACTTCCGCGTATGAGAAAGACGTCCTCTCGTACCTCTTTCTCGGGCTGGTGGACATCGACCAGAATCTCCGTGTGATCCCCGGCCTCGCCGAGAGCTGGGACATCTCGAGCGACGGAAAGTTGTACACGTTCCACCTCGATCCCGACGCGACGTTCAGCGACGGAACTCCGGTCACCGCGGAGGATGTGGTGTGGACGGTGGAGAAGATCGTCGATCCGACCACCCTCTCGTCCGAGCTCGCGTCGAGCTTCGACGACCTCGATCCCGCCGAGACGAAGGCGATCGACGCCCGGACCGCGCAGATCGGATTCAAGGACGTCCGGGCCGGTCAGATCCTCTCGTTCGACATTCCGATTCTCCCGAAGCACGTCTACGAGAAGGGAAATTTCCAGCAGGACTACAACGACCGCGTGATCGGGAACGGACCGTACCGGCTGGTGCGAAGGGAGCCGGGCAAACAGATCCTGCTCACGCGACGAACCGACTACGCCGGGGACAAGCCGTACATCCAGAATGTGGTCTTCCGGGTGATCGCCGATCAGACTGTCGCGTGGAACGCGATGAAGAAAGGCGACATCGACGAGACGCGCATCACGTCCGACCAGTGGCTCCTGGAAAAGGACGACCCGCGCGTTCAGCGGACCGTCGACATCCACCGGTTCTATCAGCTCGGGTACAACTTCATTCCGTGGAACGAGCGCGATCCGATCCTGTCGGATGCACGCGTGCGCCGCGCGCTGACGATGTGCCTGGATCGTGCCGCGATCGTGAACAACCTCTATCACGGCACCGCGCGCATCATCACCGGACCGTTCACGCCGGATCAGTGGGCCTACGACCCGGGCGTGGAGCCATACCGTTACGACCCGGAAGGGGCGAAGAGCCTCCTCGCTCAGGCGGGGTGGTCCGACCATGACGGAGACGGAGTCCTCGACCGCGACGGAAAGAAGTTCGAGCTCGAGCTTCTCCTGACGAATCAGGCGTCGAAGGATCAGGCGCAGATTTTTCAGCAGGGACTGCAGGAGGCAGGCATCGAGGTCCGGCTCACCACGGTCGATTTCCCGACGCTCGTGCAGCGGCTCACTACCGGAAAGTATCAGGGCGCTTTCATGGCGTTCAGCAACGATCTCGACCCGGATCCATATCCGCAGTTCCACTCCTCGCAGTTTCCGCCCAACGGCCAGAACTGGGTTTACTACTCCAATCCAGAAGCGGACCGGATCATGGAAGAGGCAAGGCGTGAGCTCGACATGAACAAGAGAAAGGCGCTGTACCACCGGCTCCACCAGATCCTGCATCAGGACGAGCCGTACACCTGGACGGTGCAGGTCACCAACAAGTGGGCGGTGAGCCGGCGGATGCGCAACGTTCAGATCGCAGGAGGACTGGGACTGTTCTACTGGTCTCCCGGTCCGTTCGACTGGTGGATTCCGATGTCACTGCGGAAGAGCGGACCGCCGGTCGCGACCGGGAGCACGAAGTAAGCCGGCTGCGATGCTCGGTTACGTCATCCGCCGTCTCGCCTACGCGGCGATCACTTTCTGGGGCATCACCCTGGTGGTCTTCGTGATGATTCACGCGGCCCCCGGAGATCCGGTCTCTTTCTACCTCGGCGGGATTCGTTCGTCCTCCGCGCCACCCAGGGTCATCGAAGCGATCCGTCACCGCTATCATCTCGATGAGCCGCTTCCGGCGCAGTACTGGCGGTGGTTCCGCGGCGTCGCGACTCTCGACCTCGGTGAGTCGATCACGGACCGGAGAGCGGTGATGGCCCGGATCGCGGACAAACTCCCGAATACCGTGCTGCTGAACGTTCTCGCTCTGCTGGTCGCACTGGCGGTGGCCATTCCTGCCGGGGTGCTGAGCGCGGCGCGACCTCACGGAAAGCTCGACCGATTCACGGGCCTTCTCTCTTTCGTTCTCTATTCTCTTCCGAGCTTCTGGGTCGCGGTGCTCCTCCTGGAACTTCTGTCGATGCGTCTCGACATCCTTCCGCTCTACGGGATCACCTCACCGGACTACCTGCAGCTCTCGTTCGGAGCGCGCTTCATGGATCGGGTGACGCATCTGATTCTCCCCGTGACGACGCTCGCATACGTGCAGATTGCGGTCTTCATTCGATTCTCGAGGACCGTGGTGGGAGAAGTGGTACGGAAGCCGTTCATCACCGCGGCGCGCGCGAGAGGAGCGGGGGAGTGGCGTCTCCTCTTTCGGGAAGCGCTGAGCAACGCCATGGTTCCGATGATCTCGCTGTTCGGATTGACGATTCCGTTCCTGATCTCAGGGAGTGTGGTCATCGAGCGGATCTTCCAGTGGGACGGGGTGGGACTCCTCTTCTTCGACTCCATCCTCGCCCGCGACTATCCGATGGTGATGGGACTGACGGTGGTCACCGCGGTCATTACGCTGCTCGCCAGCCTGGTGACCGATCTTCTCTATCCTCTGGTGGATCCGAGAATCAGGGTGATGGAGACATGACCCCGTCGAGAGCCGATGAGCTCGGGGTGAACGACTATGGATTCCGCGCGTCGCGGGTCGCGGTGCGGCTCGCTGCGGTCTACCTCGCCGCTCTGGTGCTCGTCGCGCTCATCGCGCCTCTCCTGGCGAATGACGAACCGCTCGCGATGCACACGCGCAGTGGATGGGTTCTTCCTTTCCTGCGAAACCGGCTGGCAGCCGACGCGCTGGTCCGATCGGCGGGGGCGGGTGCGATGGTGGTGCACGCTCCAGTGCCGTTCTCGCCGAATTCGATCGATCTCACGCGGCGCCTCGAGCCTCCATCGAAGAGTCACCTGCTCGGGACGGACGAGCTGGGACGGGACGTCCTGTCACGGATGATCCACGGATCACGGGTCTCGGTCACGGTCGGTGTCTGTGCGACGGCAATCGCGCTGCTGGTTGGAATTCTCCTTGGATCCCTTGCAGGCTACTACGGCGGGGGAGTGGACTGGATCATCTCGCGGCTGATCGAGATCGTCCTCTGTTTCCCTCTGCTCGTGCTGGTGCTGGCGATCGTGGCCCTGATGCGGCCTTCGGTACTGACCATCGTCATTGCACTGGGGATCACCGGATGGCCGAACGAGGCGCGATTCATACGAGGAGAGTTCCTGAAGGTGCGGGAGATGGAATTTGCGCAGGCGGCGAGGGCGACCGGCGCAGGGGACGTACGGATCATGTTCCGGCACATCCTGCCGAACGCGCTCGCGCCGGTGGTCGTCTCCGCGAGCTTCGGAGTCGCATCCGCGATTCTGGTGGAATCGGCCCTCTCGTTCCTCGGATTCGGAGTTCCTCTGCCGATGCCGTCGTGGGGAAGCATTCTCTCCGCGGCGAACCAGTTCGTCGGTCACGCGTGGTGGCTGGCACTCTTCCCCGGCGTCGCGATCTTCCTGACCGTCGCCGCCTGTCACCTCATCGGCGACCGGTTCCGGGAAGCGCTCGATCCGACCCTCCGCGGGATCTGATCAGCCGCGCGCTCAGGCGAACTTTTCCTTCATCCGGGCGAGAACGTGCGCGGGGACGAGGTGCTCGACGTTTCCTCCGAGCCGGAACACTTCCTTCACCAGCCGCGAGGAGACATACGTGTACTCGACCGCCGGCATCATGAAGATGGTCTCCACTTCCGGAGCGAGAGCTCGATTCATGAGTGCCATCTGGAACTCGTATTCGAAATCGGAGACCGCTCGGATGCCTCGCACCACCACGTGCGCGTCGATGGTCTTCATGAAGTTGACCAGGAGGCCGCTGAAGTGCTGGATGTCCACCTGCGGAAGGTCCGCGGTGGACTCGCGGATCATCTCGATCCGTTCCCCGACCGGGAAGAGGGCCCGCTTCTCTTCGTTCTGCAGCACTGCCACCACCACTCGGTCGAACATTCGCGTGCCGCGGCGGATGATGTCGAGGTGTCCGAAGGTGATCGGATCGAAGGAGCCGGGATAGACGGCAGTTCGCATTCCGGAATGGTAGCTCAACTCAGCAGTTCGATCAGCTCGGAGAGCGAGACCCGCGCACGCGTGTGAATCGGCGACGAGCGGACACCCGAGGTGAGACGCAGGACTTTGTTGTACTGCTCGACTGCGCGATCGTAGTCGTGAAGATGCCGGTGGTACAGCTCTCCGACCAGGAGGCGCGCTTCGAGATCGTGCGGATCGGCTTCCAGCATCTTGTTGAGGAAGATCATCGCTGAGTCGTAGCGCTGCTCCGCGAGCGCGCGCTCGTAGTGCACGCGATAGAGCGACTTGAGCTCCCGATTGGAGGGTTGAATCCACGCGCCCGGCAGGTGGGTCAGCAGAGCCGAGAGAAGGCGGCGACCCGTGGACACGCTCGATTGACCGGCTTCACGCTGCATCCGTCACACCCTCCCCAGCGTTCAGACTAATCGTTGACTGCGAATATCTTAAGGTGCTTGCCCGGCGGGGTCAAGGATGAAGCGCGTCAGCGGTCGCGACTCAGAACGAAATCGACTGCCCATTCCAGCGCTTCCAGCGAACGCGAGGAGGGGAAGATGGAGATCGCCTCCCGCGCACGATCCGCGTACTCCCGTGCGATCACGCGCGTTTCGTCGATCGATCCGTATCGGTTCGCGATCGAGACGATGTCGGTCGGATCGAGATCGCCGAAAGTCTTCTCCGACAGCACGCGCTCGATCATCTGCCGTTCTTCGGGTGTGGCCTGCGGAAGCGCGAGAATCAGTGGAAGGGTGAGCTTCCCTTCCTTCAGATCGGCGAGGACCGGCTTCCCGAGGACCTCCGTGCTGGAGGTGAAATCGAGAAGGTCGTCGACGAGCTGGAAGCAAATGCCGAGATTCAGGCCGTAGTCCCAGAGGCGCCGGCCGACGTCCTCCGACTCCTTGGTGAGAAGTGCGCCGATGCGGCAGCTGGCGGCGAAAAGAGCCGCAGTCTTGCGTTCGACGATGTCGAAATAGTCGTCCAGGGTGAGGTCGGCGCGACCGTTTCTTTCCAGCCCGAGGATCTCTCCCTCGGTCATGCGGATGGTGACCTTCGACAGGAGTCGGAGAACGTCCACCCCTCCGTCCTCGAGACCGATGTCCATCGCGTGGGCGTAGAGGAAGTCGCCGATCAGGACCGTGAGGTGGTTGCCCCAGCGGTAGTTGACGGAAGTCTTGCCACGGCGGACCGCCGCCTCGTCGATGATGTCGTCGTGGACGAGAGTGGCGGTGTGGATGAATTCGATCACCGCGGCGAACGTGATGTCGCGCGAACCTTCGTACCCGAGCATGTCGGAGACGAGAAGGACGAGCATGGGGCGAAGACGCTTTCCTCCGCCTTCGAGAACGTGGTCACCGACTTCCCGGATCGTCAGCACGTCGGAATCGAATTTCTTCCGAAGCTCCTCTTCAACCTGCAGAAGCTTGGGCGCGACGATGTCGAGATAGCGTTCGATTCGACTGGCGGTCTGGTTCGCGGCCGATATGCCTGCGCCTGGGATGGTCACCGCGGAAGAATACCGGATTCGCGGGACGGTGAAAAGCGCGACCTCTCCCGATCCGTCCCCCATTGCTCGAACGGATCAACCACGATAGTTGATGAACTGCAGCGGGATGCCGAAATCATGGTCGCGGATGAGCTGAATCGCGGTCTGGAGCTGATCCTTGCTCTTCCCGACGATCCGGACCTGATCGCCCTGAATCGAAGCCTGAACCTTCAGCTTCTGGTCCTTGATGGCTTTGACGATCGCCTTCGCCTTCTCCGACTCGATGCCTTGAACGATCTTCGCAGCCTGACGGACTGTGCCGAGCGCAGCGTCGTCGACCTTCTGATAGTCGATGGCCTTGAGCGCGACCTTCCGTTTCACGAGCTTGTCTTCCAGGATGTCCCGAACGCTCTTGAGCTTCTGTGCATCGTCGCTGACCAGGACGATCTCGTCGGCCTTCAGCTCGATCTCCGACTTGCTCCCTTTGAAGTCGAAGCGGTTGGCGAGCTCCTTCTTCGCCTGCTGGATGGCATTCGAGACTTCCTGCATGTCGGTCTTCGATACGACGTCGAACGAAAATTCCTGCGCCATTCAATCTCCTGTGCTCTCGCCGCCGAACATGGCGGCATTTCTCAGTTGCGGACCACCTCGACACCGGCCGGCGGGACGAAGTCGAACGCATCGTTACCCGGCTTCACGTCCCGGTAGCCGGA
This sequence comes from uncultured Acidobacteriota bacterium, assembly GCA_963741955.1. Taxonomy (GTDB): domain Bacteria; phylum Acidobacteriota; class Thermoanaerobaculia; order Gp7-AA8; family Gp7-AA8; genus CAVUKB01. The sequence goes on along the minus strand of CAVUKB010000005.1, from coordinate 164,461 downwards.
GAATTCGAAAACGGTGTGATTCCCCTGGCGGTCGTCGTATTCGAGACGGCTGACCCGGTGGCTCTTCGGGTCGGAAATGATCGCGACGTTCCGGATCATCGCTCCGGGATCCTTCGCGACGAGGCGAGTGGTGATCCCTTCGCCCGAACGCGACTCAGAGACCTCGAACTGGCGGCTGGCAGTCGCCGAATCGGCGAGGAGGAGAAACGGGATCTCTTTCCTCTGCGCCTCGCCAACATGGGTCACCGTCACCTGTCGCTCCTCCGGGACGTAGGACCAGGAAGTCTCGCCGTCGAAGACGAACACTTTCTTCTCCGGCGTCCGGTAGGTCCACCGCATCTTCGGCGGAGCGCCGAAGACGACGTCACCCTTCTCGATCTGGACGTGGTGAAATCCCTTCGGTGTGAACTTCTGGGTAAACGAGGCGGTCAGCCCCGCCGCGCTCCTGAGAGCGGCGTCGATGTTCGCAAGCTCGTCCGCAAAAAGGGAGAAGGGAAGAGCGAACAACAGAATTGATGAAAAGAGGAGTTTCTTCATGTCACCCGTGTCATGAGCCACGGCTCCGAAGGGAGGCCGTGGTCGATCGTCAGAATTTTTCGATCTCGATCGAAACAATCGCGGAGTTCACAACAAAAATCGAATCGGTTTTGCTCCGATCGAAAGGTACCAGAAAGAACCCCGACCGCTGAGGAGAGTAATCGGGGGAAACTCCGCGGATGACTTCGCCGTCGTCGAACTCGACCGAGAGGGTGATTCCCCCCTCGGGGGGCTCGAGTGCCGATTCCGTACCGGACCGGAGGAAGAAGACCGCCTTCAAACTGGAGAAGGGGATCGGCCTCGGCGAGTCGCCCGCCTCGACCGATACGACCTGCTCTTCGCGATCGATCGAAAGAACTCCGGTCAGCCGTTCGGTGCTTCCGTCTCGAAACCTGAGTACTGTTTCCTGCCGTGACGAATCCGCTGAATTCATATCGGTCATCAGAAGAGCTCCAGGCCCCAGAGATCGTGAAGGTGAACGATTCCCTCGAGCGCTCCTTCCTCGGTGGTGATGAAGAGCGATGTGATTTTGCGATTCTCCATGATCTGAAGTGCGGCAGACGCGAGCGCGCCTCCGGCGATGGTGAGGGGATGCTCCTTCATCGCTTCGCCGGCCGTCAGGCGGATCACCTCGTCATCGCTCTGCAGGAGGCGGCGGAGGTCGCCGTCGGAGATCACCCCGACGAGCTTCGCGCCATTCTCCACCACTGCGGTGATGCCGAAACTCTTCTTCGACATTTCGTAGATCACGTCCCGCATCGGCGCGTCGAGAGGCACGGACGGAACATCGTCTCCGGTGTGCATCAGGTCACTGACCTTGAGAAATCTCTTGCCGAGCTTGCCTCCGGGATGGAGGATCGCGAAATCCTCTTCGCGAAATCCCTTCCGGATCAGGAGGGCCATCGCCAGGGCGTCGCCGAGCGCCAGAGTCGCGGTCGTCGATGCGGTCGGAGCGAGGCCGAGCGGACAGGCTTCGCGAGAGATCGCGGCGGAGAGGTGGAAATCGGAATTACGTGCGAGCGTCGACCGCGCGTTTCCGGTGATCGAGATCAACGTCACGCCGAGTCGTTTGATCACTTCGATCAGCCGGACGATCTCTTCCGTTTCTCCGGAGTTGGAGACGGCCAGGACCACGTCTCCGCGGACGATCATCCCGAGATCGCCGTGGATCGCTTCGGCGGGGTGGAGAAAATGCGAAGGGGTGCCGGTCGAGGCGAGAGTTGCGCTGATCTTCTTGCAGATGATTCCCGACTTCCCCATCCCCATGGTGACGACGCGTCCGGTGGAGCCTCGGATCAGCTCGACGGCGCCGACGAACTGGTCGTCGAGCCCATCGATGAGCCCGAGAATGGCGGCCGATTCGACTTCCAGGACGCGACGGGCCTCCAGAATCGAGGGATGCGTCATGGCCTCTGCGGCGGCCGACTTTTCCGAATCGCTCATTGGGCGTCATTGTACTGGCGAACGTGAAAAAGAGAAGTCCCGGCGAGCAGCCGACTTGACCCGAAGAGTCCGATCGTTTAAAAGAAGTAGGGAGTTGGAGGCTTGCAGGAGCCTCGTTCGCAGCGGAGCGTCCCGTCCCGCCGGACGCTTTTTCCCTGGTGGTGTCGTGATTCCGAGCGTGGCGCGCATCGGCCCGGAGGCCGTCTCCGGACGGATACGGGTTCAGGCGGGCCAGTTCCTTCGCTGTCGACGGTTCAGGCTTTGCAAACGAACTCATTCACCTCGACTCCGCACACAGCAACGGCCGGCGCCGCCGTGAGGACCCGGGTCGAACGAGAGATGTCGAGCGCCACCATGAGACCGACGAAAGATGAGGAGTTCATGAGCGAACTGGCAACCGAATCGAAGAAGCTTCCCGTGACCCCGAGGAACGTGGTGTGGAATCCGACGCGCGAAGAGCTGCGTCAGATGGCCTCCGCCATGCCGAATGCGAGAGAGACCGAATTCGGAAACCTGAACGTCGGCACCCGAGTGGTCTCGCGGAGCAAGCTCTCGACGTACATCGCCACGGACGACCCATCCCGTCATTCCGACCAGACCATGCCCCGCGCGGAGTTCGACCGCGTCTCGGCGATCCAGGACGAGTACATTCGGGATCGTGAAATGGTGGTGATCGACGGGTTCATCGGCAACGATCCGTCGTTTCGCGTCGCTGCCCGCCTGATCATCGAGACGGCGAACGCCAACATCGCCGCGATGCAGCAGATCCTCTATTACCCGGCGAGCGAAGCGGATCGCGATCGATTCGAGCCCCAGCTGACGGTGATCTACACGCCGAATCTTCCGATGCCCGGATATCCCGACGACCGTCTCATCGCGGTCGACCTCGAGAACAACGTCACCCGCGTCTTCAACTCCGACTACTTCGGCGAATCGAAGAAGGGCGGGCTCCGGATGTGGAACCGCCTGGTCTACGAGCGCGGGGGGCTCGCTCTTCATGCCGGCTGCAAGATCATCCCGGTGGGCGACGAAAAGAAGGTGCTCCTGATCGTCGGCCTCTCCGGGACCGGAAAGACGACCACCACGTTCACGAAACAGAACGACTCCCAGCCGGTGCAGGACGACTTCGTCGGCCTGATGCCGGAAGGAAAGGTCTACGCCACCGAGAACGGCTGCTTCGCGAAGACGTTCGGTCTGAGCGAGGCGGACGAGCCGACCATCTATCGCGCGTGCACGTCACCGCACGCGTATCTGGAGAACGTGTCACAGGACGAGGAGGGGAAGGTCGATTTCTTCGACACCTCCTACACCCAGAACGGACGCGCGGTGATCCGGATGGCCGACATTCAGGGTGCAGGAGATGCCCGGGAGATGTCGAAGGCCGATTTCCTCCTCATCCTCAACCGCAACGAGAACATCATTCCCACAGTGGCACGGCTGGAAGGGGCTCAGGCGGCGGCGTTCTTCATGCTCGGTGAGACGAAGGGAACCAGCGCCGGCGGAGCCGCCGAAGCAGGGAAATCGCTCCGGGTGCCCGGCACCAATCCGTTCTTCCCTCTGCTCCACGCGTTTCAGGGGAACCGGATGCTGGAGCTCCTCGAGAACAGCCCGATGCAGGTCTTCCTTCTCAACACGGGACGGATCGGCGGAGGGGAGAACGACGAGCGCTCGAAGAAGGTGAAGATCCAGCACTCCAGCGCGGTGGTGAAGGCGATCGCCGAAGGAACCATCGAATGGACGCGGGACGAAGACTTCGGGTACGACGTCGCCACGGTCGTCCCGGGGATCGACGACTCCGATTACCTCCAGCCGAAGAAGATGTACGAGCGGCAGGGGAGAATCGAGGAATACCGGAAGCTGGTCGAGAAGTACGCCCGGGAGCGGCGCGAGTATCTCGCGAAGTGGCCGGGACTGAATCCGGTCATCGTCCAGGCGGTCTGAACGGGCCCGCAATTCGACCATCCTCCTGCAGGGTCACGTCTCCAGAAGCGGGGTCAGATCTCCAGATGCAGGGTCATGTCTCCGGAAAAGGGGTCAGGTCTCGACTCGAAGGAAGAGGTAGACCGCGGCCAGGCCGAAGAGGATGTTGGCGCTCCAGGCGGACAGTATCGCCGGAAAGTTGCCCACCTCGCCGAACTTGGTGAAGACTCCGAAGATCGTCCAATAGATGAACGCGAGGAAGAGCGCGATTCCGATCCCGTAGAGCGCGCCCCGCTTCCCGATCCTGAATGAGAAGGGGAGGGCGATCAGCGCCATCACCAGGCTGATGAACGGCCACGACGTTTTCTCGTACAACTTCACGGAGAGCTCGTCCGACGAATACCCGGAGGACTTGAGAGTCTGAATGTAATGCCGGAGCTGCGCGTAATTCATCTGGTCGGGCTTGCGGGCCTCGAGCGCAAAGTACTCCGGCCTTTCCGGGTAGTGGAGCCGGACCGGCGAGACGATCGGCGTGTAGGAAGAGGTCCCGTCGTCACCGAATGAACGGATCCAGCCGTCCACGAACACCCAGCCGACACCGTCGAACCGTGCTTCCTCGGCCCAGACGCGGCGGGTGAGCCGGAACGACACCGGGTCGAACTCGAACACCTGGACCTGTGAGAGGGTCTGGTTCGTCCGGTCGTAGGAGAGGAAGTTGAACATGTAGCGGCCCTTCCCGAAGATCCACTGCCGCTGCCGGACGGAGAAGGTGCGCGCGGTCTGTTTCCCTTCGATCTGATCTTTCAGCCGGGCCACGCGCTCGTTGGCGTACGGGAGGACGAAATCGAGCATCGTGTACGACAGAAGGCTCATCAGGGCAGCGACGATGACGACCGGCAACGCGATCCGGTAGAGCGAGATCCCGTTCGCTTTCGCAGCCGTCACCTCGTTGTTTTTCGAGAAGATCCCGAACGTGATCACCGTCCCCAGCAGCACCGAGACCGGCAGGACCCAGTGGAGGATCTGGATCACGAAGTAGCGGTAGTAGGAGACCACCACCGCGAGTGGAATCTTGTGCTCAGTGACGTTTCCTGCGATCTCCGTGCTGTAGTCGACGATCACGAAGAGGAGGAGTGACGAGATCAGGACCATCAGCATGATCTTCGTGAACTCGCGAAGGATGTAGCGGTCGAGGGTGTTCGGAAAGGCGATATCGAGTCGAGAGAGGAGCGGAGGCCGATCCTCGGCGCTCCGCGCCTCCCGCCGTCGGGCCCGGATTCGTGAGAAGAATGTACTGAAACGCTCGACGAAGCGGAAGCGGCTCCGGCGTCCCATCTCTGCATTCGCCCGGCGTATGAGGTAGATCCCGAAGAGGATCAGCGCGAGATTCGGAATCCACATCGCGAGAAAAGCCGGCATCCGGCCCTGACGCGCCATGTCTTCGCCGGCGTTGATGATCACGTAATAGAAAAGAATGATCCCGATACTGAGGGAGAATCCGGAGCTCTTGCCCCCACGGCGGTTGGTGATGCCGAGCGGGAGTCCGACGATTCCGAAGGCGAGGCAGGCAAACGGGATCGAGAGCTTCTTGTGGATCTCGACCGACGCGAGACGGGCGTCGATGGGGTCGTCGACCGACCGCGCATGACGGACCTCCCGCACCAGCTCGGGGATGGTCATCTCCCGGAACGAACGGGAGCGTTCGTGATCGGGCCCTGGGGAGCTCTCCACCAGGAGAACCCGCTGCATCGCGTTGCGGTTGACTTCGTACCGGTCGCGTTTCTCGGGGCTGTAGACGTGCGTCTCGGCGTTGTACAGGTCGAGCCAGACCTGTCCATGGAGCCGCGAGAGGCGGCCGCTTTCAGCCACGATGACCTTCTGGCGCCCGTTCTCGGAACGGTCGGAGACGAAGACGCCTTTCCAGAGGTTCACCGCCGGGTCGACGTCGTTGACGTAAATGACCCGGTTGTCGAATTCGTCGTAGAAGACGTGTGGCTTGATCTCCCGTTCCACCGCGGAGCTCACGATCTGGCTCTTGAGCGACTGGAGCGCCGTGTTGCCGTGCGGCACGACCACATTCATCAGGTAGAGGTTCACCCCGAAGACCGCGAACGAGAAGAGGAAGACCGGGAGGTAGATCGAGCTCGTGGAGATTCCGGAGGCGCGCATGGCGATGATCTCCGAGTCGGCCGAGAGCCGTCCGACCGCGATGAGGATCCCGAACAGGAGCGACATCGGAATGGTCAGCACCACGATCCACGGAAGCGAAAGCCCGAGGAGTTTCAGCACGGTGGAGAACGGGAGCGAGCGCCGGATGATCATCTCCGCGAGCTCGAAGATGGTCTTCATGAGGATGATGAACGTGTAGAAGCCGAAGCCCAGGAGGGTCGGCGTGGTCATCTCCCGAATGATGTAGCGGGTGAGAATGCGCATCGGCCGGTGAATTCTAACGGGTGCGAGGCGAAATCGCGCAACGAGAGTTCCCGGAGCAGCAGATCGGCACCACTCGCTGGCATTCAACACCGGCCTGGCGGTCGAAATTCGCACTCGAGAACGGCAACTCGCGATGCGAGAGGGAGTTGGACGGGCCTTCGGAGCACCTCTTCATAGATTTCCACAGAGTCTCATAAGATAGATTATGTTAAATATTACGCGCGGAGGGGAACGCTCGGGCGTCTCGGACAAGTCCGACATGTCAGACAGGTCGGACAGGAGCGAACGACGAGCTTCCGCTTTCCGGTGCGGAAGATCACTCCCGCCTTTTCGGCCACGGCCCGGGAGGACCCCGGGCGCGCGTCGCGCGCTCTACTCTTCCGACTCGAGCCGCTCGAGGATCTGCCGGAGTGCGTCGACGATCTCCCGCTTCTCGACGTTCGGCTTGCGGAACGTCAGGTCGAGACGGAACGGAAGCGCGCGATCCTTCAACTGATACTTGAAGTGTTTCGGGCGTCCCGCCTTCTTCGTCACCTCGGGCTTCTTCTCCTTCCGGAGCTGCTCCCGGGTGAGATCACCGCGACCGAAGCGGGCGACGATCTCCTCCATCGCTTCGTTCGATCCCGCACGCGCGATCTGGACCAGAACCGACTTGCTCGAGATCCCCGCCTCGCGGCAGAGGATCCGGATCCGGTCCGGGATGTCGTTCAGCTGGAGTGTCTCGGTGATCGTGGTCCGCGACTTCCCGAGAACCTGGGAGATCTTCTCGTGGGTGTAGTCGAACTTCTCCTGCAGGAACTGGAAGGCTTCCGCCTCTTCGAACGGGGTCAGGTCCTTCCGCTGGATGTTCTCGATCAGTGCGATCTCGAGCACTTCGCGGTCGTCCACGTCGAGCTCGATCGCCGGGATCTCATCCAGTCCGGCGGCCATCGCTGCCCGAAATCGCCTCTCGCCGGAGATGATCTGGAACGTCGCTTCGTCGATGGCCCGCACGAGAATCGGCTCGAGAACTCCCTTCTCGATGATCGAGGCGGTCAACTCCTCGAGGTTCCCGAGCTGAGTCCGGGGCTGGTCGGGGTTCACTTCGATCCGGTCGATCGGAAGCATCACCCCGACGCTGGTGGTGGAGCGTTTCGCCAGTTCCTCCACGAAATGGGAGTCGTGCCGCATTTTCGTTCGCGATGGCAGACCGCGTTTCACCGGTTCCTCCTCCCCGCTCACACTCTGGCGAGAATCTCTTCCGACAGCGAGTAGTACTCCATGGCGCCGCTCGACTTCGGCGCGAACGAGAAGATCGATTCCTTGTACGCCGGACTCTCTTCCAGACGAATCGACTTGGTGATCATGGTCCGGAAAAGGCGGTCGCCGAAGACCTGCGCGATCTGGTCCTGGATGTCCCTGGCCAGAGTGGTCCGCTTGTCATGCATGGTGATCACCACCCCCAGGAGTTGAAGGGTCGGATTCGGACGCGCCTTGATCTTGTCGATGGTCTCCAGGAGGTCGTCCGTCCCTTCCAGCGCGAAATACGACGACTGGATGGGCACCAGGACGTGCGTCGAGGCAACCAGAGCGTTCACGGTGATCATCCCGAGCGTCGGCGGCGTGTCGATGAACATGTAGTCGTACTCGGTCGCCGCGCGTGCCATCTTGTCCTTCAGGCGGTAATGGCCGTCGATCTCGCCGATCAGCTTCGACTCGAGCTTCGCCAGCGCGATCTTCGACGGAGCGAGCCAGAGGTTCTCCACCGTGGTCGGCACCACGACCTCCTCCAGGGTCAGCTCCTCGGAGACGAGTACGTCGAACATCGACCTGGTGATCGCTCGCTGATCGACGTAGCTCATCGTCGAATTCGCCTGCGGATCGAGGTCGACGATCAGGGTACGGAATCCCTTGCTGGCGACGGCCGCGGCAAGATTGATGGTGGTGGTCGTCTTTCCGACGCCACCCTTCTGGTTGGCAACTGTGATGATCATGAGCTCGCGAGGCGATTCTAAGAGGTGGCCGGAGACGGGTCAATGTGATCGTGGGTCGTGGATCGATGATAGTTCATCTCTCTTCGGATTCTCGATCCAAAATGCTCGATCCTCGGTGCCGTCACATCTCGTATTTCCCGAGGTCGTCGGGCCCCAGATTCTCGAACCACTTCTTCAGCCGGTCGTCGGTAGTCTCCTCGGGGCTGATCGTCTGGGCCTGATCGAGCACGGACTGGTCGACGAAGATCGGGGAATCGGTCCGGAGGGCGAGAGCGATGGCGTCGCTCGGCCGGGCGTCGATATCGAGATTCTTTCCATCCACGGTCATCTCGATCCGGGCGAAGAACGTACTGTCGCGAAGATCGTTGATGATCACCCGCTGTACCCTCGCCTGGAGCGAGTCGATGATGCTGCGCAGAAGGTCGTGGGTCATGGGACGGGGCGTATCGACGTTCTCCAGGCGGAGTGCGATGGCATTCGCTTCGAAGATCCCGACCCAGATCGGAAGGTAGATCTTCTCGTCTCCGTCCCGAAGAACCACGATCGGAGAGTTCGAGACCGGATCGAGCATCAGACCCTTGATGGACATCGGTACGAGTGTCATCGGATCGCCTCCCCTCGAAGCGAGTGGTGCAGTGCTTCCTCGATCTGCACCTGAAACATCGTTCCCACCGGGACTGAGGAATCCCCCCGGAAGTTCACCGTCCACTTCTGATCGGACCGCCCGGAGAGCATCCGCTGGTCATTGCGGCTCGGGCCCTCGTAAAGGACCGGAATCACCTTGCCGACCAGCGATCTCAGAGCCTCCCGTTCGATCTCCTCCTGCAGCTCGAATACTTTCGTCAGACGTGCGCTCGCGATCTCGTCGGATACCACGTTCGGCAACCGCAGAGCCGGCGTTCCGGGGCGCGGAGAGTACTTGAAAGCAAATATCGATCCGAAGCGGACGATGCGCATCAGACTGAGCGTCGCTTCGAGATCCTCGTCCGTCTCACCGGGGAACCCCACGATGAAGTCGGTCGAGAAATGCATTTCGGGGATCTCCCGCCGGATCTCGTGGATGAGCTCGAGGTAGCGCTCGCGCGTGTAGAGACGCTTCATGCGCCTCAGGACGGCCGAGGAACCGGACTGCACCGGAAGATGAAGAAAACGGCAGATATTCGGATGATCGCGCATCACCTCGATCATCCGGGGGGTGACCTCCGCGGGATGCGAGGTAACGAAGCGCAGACGGAGCACATCCGGAATCTCTGCCACGGCCTCGAGGAGCTCGGCGAACCCTGCGCCGCTCTCGGGGCAGCGGTAGGCGTTGACCGTCTGGCCGAGGAGCTCGATCTCGACCCTCCCCTTCCCGGTTTCGTATCGAACTTCCGTGAGGATGTCGCGCATCGGCCGGGAGATCTCCCGGCCGCGGGTGGTCGGAACGATGCAGAACGTGCAGTTCTTGTTGCACCCCTCGATGACGGTGATCTGGGCTCGAACCTTCGAAGGACGGTCGACTGCGAGATAATCCCAGTTCCTCTCCTCCGGAAAGTCGAGTGCGAGCCGCGTCTCGCCGTTCAGCACCCGGTCGAGATTCCCGATGTTCCCGGGTCCGAGAACGAAGTCGACGTAGGGGGCACGTTTGAGGAGTGCTTCCCCTTCCTGCTGCGCCACGCAGCCGCAGACGCCGATCATCGCTCCACGGCTCTTCTGCTCGCGAATGGCGCCGAGGCGGCCGTACACCTTCTGCTCCGACTTGTCGCGGATGCTGCAGGTGTTGAGAAGAATCAGGTCCGCGTCCGTTTCGTTCTCCACGGGGGTGTACCCGCGAAGCCGGAGCTGTCCGGCGAAGCGCTGGCTGTCCAGATCGTTCATCTGGCAGCCCCAAGTCTCGATGAAGTAGGTCTTTCCCATCTCTCCCTGAATCTACCGGCCGCCACTCGCCGCGGCGGGTGGTTGCGCTTTCTGATCCTCGCTCTTCGAACGTTCCTGCTCCGGCGGGAGTTGCTGAACGACTTCCCGCGCGTCGATCACTTCGATCCGCGCCTTCCGAAGCTGTGCTTCGACCTGCGCGTACCGTTTGGCGAGGACGCCGTCCCGGTAATCAGGATCGTCGGAGTTGTAATAATCGTTCTCGAGGCGCCGGAGCTCCGTCTCGAGCGACTCCACGTCGGCCATGGCATTGCGCAACCGTGTTTCGGCTTCGAACCGTTCCTCCCGGAGCTCTTTCACGTCCTTTTGAGGCTCGGGTGGAGGAGCCACTTCGGCGGGCACTTCCTCTTTCGGGTTCTTCTTCTGGTTCTCTCCAGGCGCCTTCTTCAGGACGGTCATGTTCTTCTTCGACTCTTTGACCGCCTTGTTGTCGATACGGATCTTCGCCCTTCCCCGTTCCGCGGCGCTCTCTCTGGCCGCTTCGACGAGAGGAGAGGTCTTCTTCGCCGGCTCTTTCGTGGTGGCAGCCGGAGGTTCACTCTCCTCCTTCGGTTTCGGAGGCTCCTGTGATCGTGCGCTGACGGCCAACGCGGTCGTAAGGAGCGCCGCCAGCAGAACTGCCATTCCCCGAGGCGTCTTCATACGCTTCCTCCCCTCGCTCTCGCGCCCGGCATCGACTGACCGTGAGCCGCCAATCATCCACGACGGCGACGGGCCGGACTCCGCGTGTCGCGCGCCATCCTGCCGGCAACAACAGGGGGCATCCCGTCTTTCATTTCGCAGCCGCTCCCCGCCGACGGCGTATTGACGTCGTACCGATGTCGCGGGGCGACAGGGTACTAATCCGTCGGTACGAGCTTCTCCGGAAAGCGCGTGGCGACGCTCTCGATGACGAACTCCTCGATCTCCTGCGCAGTCTTCTTCTGCAGGGCGGCTTCGGCGATCCGGCGACACTCCTTGTACTTCACACTCCGGAGCACGTTCTTGATCACCGGGATGTTGGAGGGATTCATGGAAAAGATCTCCAGCCCCAGGCCGACGAGAATGATCGAGTAGAGAGGATCCGAAGCCATTTCTCCGCAGAGCGAGACCTCGATTCCCTGGTGTTTGCCCGCGTCGATCACGTACTTGATCAGCCGCAGCACAGAAGGATGGAGTGGCTCGTAGAGGTAGGCGACGTTCTCGTTCGAGCGGTCGATGGCGAGCGAGTACTGAATGAGGTCATTCGTACCGATGGCGAAGAAGTCGGCTTCCGTGGCGAGAAGGTCGGCGATCATCGCGGCGGCAGGAACCTCGATCATGATCCCGATCTCGAGATCCTTGTCGTAAGGAATCCCCTGCTCGTCGAGCTCGGTACGGATCTCGCGGATCAGTGTCTTCACCTGCCGCAGCTCCTGAATCCCGGTCACCAGAGGAAACATGATCTTGATATTCCCATGGGCGGACGCACGGAGCAGCGCCCGAAGCTGAGTCCGAAACATGTCGCGATGTTTCATGCAGAGGCGAAGTGCACGCAGCCCCAGCACCGGGTTGTCTTCCTTGCTCCCCATCACTTCGCGTGCGAGTTTTTTTCCGCCGAGATCGAAGGTGCGGATCACCGTCCAGTTGGGCTTCATCGCCTCGGCGAGCTTCACGTACAACTCATAGTGCTCGTCCTCGGTCGGCAGTTGCGGGCTCTTCGAGATGTAGAGAAACTCCGAACGGTAGAGTCCCACTCCCTCAGCGCCGAAGCGCTGGGCGTCCTTGATCTCTTCGATCAGCTCGATGTTCGCCTGGAGACTCAGGCGACGACCATCCTTGGTCACCGTCTCCAGATCGCGGTTCTGGAGGAGCTGTTTCTCGTACTCCTGATGACGGGTCTCCCGGCTTCGATACTCCTGGATCAGCGCGGGAGTCGGCGCGACGAGCACCGTCCCTTCGTAGCCGTCGACGATCACCAGCTCGTCATTGTCGACGACGGTGGTGAGACGGGGGACACCGATCACGGCAGGCATGAAGAGGGACTTGGCAATGATCGAGGTGTGGGAGGTGCGTCCGCCGGAAGCGGTCGCGAAGCCGACGATCGGTCGGCGGTTGAATCGCACGGTATCCGAAGGGGTCAGGTCATCAGCGAGGATGACCACGTCGTGATCGATCTCTGAAAGCTCGTGATGGGAGATTCCGCTCAGGTTCCGGAGCAGCGATTCGGAGACGTCCTTGATGTCTTCGCGCCGATCGCGGAGATACTCGTTCTCGAAGCTCTCGAACCGCGCCTCCAGCTCTTCCCTGACCGAGGAGATCGCCCATTCGGCATTGACGCGTTCGTCCTCGATCTTCCGGGTGACGTTCTCGGTGAAGGCAGGATCACCGAGAATCATCCCGTGCGCTTCGAAGATGGAGGCGTACTCGTCACCCATGGAACGGGTGACCTTGGCCTTCAGCTCGCGGAGATCCTCCTTGGTTTTTTCGAGCGCTTCATCGAAACGCTCGAGCTCACCGGAAACGTCCTGCTCCTTGAGGGGGATCCGGTAGGCGGCCCCGACTTCGCTCTCGATGATCAGGGCGCGGCCGATGGCGATACCCGGAGAGACACCGACGCCCTTGTACGTGCGAACTTCGCTGCGTACGTCGCGCCCCTCCGGCAGATCGCGTTTTTCAGTCAACGTTAACCGACCACTATTCCGTTTCGTCGAATTTCGATTCGATCAGTTTTTCGATGGAGTCCACCGCCTGTCGCTCGTCGGTGCCCGACGCGGTGACGGTGATGGTCGTTCCCCGTCCTGCCGCGAGGAGGAGAATGCCGAGGATGCTTTTCGCATCGACCTCCTCACCGCCAGTCTTGCGCAGCTTCACGTCCGAAGCGAAGCGGGCCGCGGTATGAACCAGCTTGGCCGCTGCCCGCGCATGAAGCCCGAGCTTGTTCCTGATTTCCAGATCCTTCGAGATCACGCCTCAGTCTCCGACTCGCGAGGTTCGCATACCAGAAGATCCGAGGCAACCCGGATCGACTTCGCGCCCTTTTCGCGGATGGTGTGCACGACCGAGTTCAGATCCTCACTTTCGTTCCTCAGCGAACCGAACTTGACGATCATGGGCAGATTGACTCCGGTGACGATCTCCACCTTGTCCTTCTCCAGAAACGAGAGGCTGATATTGCTCGGAGTTCCTCCGAACATGTCGGTGAAGATGATCACTCCCTGGTTTTGTCGCATCCGGTCGAGGGCCTGGCGAATCTTTTCGTGTGATTCTTCGACGGTCTCGTTCCATTCCAGTGCGACTGCTTCGATTCCCTCGATCGGACCCTCGATGGTCTGGGCCGCGTTGAGCAGCTCGAACGCGAGCCTCCCATGAGTGACGATCAATGCCCCTATCAAAAGAGCCTCCTGCGGTCGGACGGGAGGTCACTCCCCTCGACCCCGGTGAAATTGGCCATCCCGGCGAGCCATCTTACGACAACCGGACGATGCCGGGAAACGGCATGGCATGGTCCCCGAAAGAAGGTCATCGGGAGCAATCGCGGTGGATGATCTCCACCCGGTATCCGAACTTTTCGACCTCTGCTCCGAGCCACTGTCCGATCGCCACAGAGCGATGACGTCCGCCGGTGCAGCCGATGCCGATGGTGAGATAACTCTTCATCTCCTTCGCGTATTGCGGCAGGAGATAGCCGACGAAATCGAGCAGCCGCTTCTGGAACTCGCCGTATTCGGGTTGCTGTTCCAGGTAGTGCACGATCTCCGCATCGAGACCGGTCCTGGGCCGCAGCTCCTCCACGAAATGCGGGTTCGGGAGGAAACGGACGTCGAACAGGAGGTCGACGTTGTACGGAAGCGGGTATTTGAAGCCGAACGTGATCACCGTGACCAGCATCGAGATCTCCGGTCCGGGAAGCTGAAACCGGCGCATGATCTGCGCCTTCAGCTCGTGGACCGAGAACTGGGAGGTGTCGAGGACCAGGTTCGCCATCGACTTGACGTCGAGCATCAGTCGCCGCTCTTCCCGGATGGCGTCGAGCACCTGACGGTCCGAACCGAACGGATGCGGCCGCCGGGTCTCGGAATAACGACGGGCGAGAACCTCGTCGGTCGCCTCGAGGAAGATCAGCATGGCGTGAGGCACCCGCGCCTTGATGTGCTCCCGGTAATACACCGGAAACTCCTCGGCGAACGCGTGGGTCCGGACGTCGATCACCAGCCCGATCTTCTGATGCCCTTCCCTCCCGGTCACCTCATCGAGGAACGGCTCGATCAGATTCATCGGAAGGTTGTCCGTGCAGTAGAAACCGAGGTCCTCGAGCGTGCTCTGGACGTAGCTCTTCCCCGCCCCACTCAGACCGGTGACGATCACCAGGTAGTCGGGAGCGCCGGTCATGACTTCCTCTTCGCCCTCTGCATCCTGAGATTGGCTTCCTGGTTCCGGAGCTGCTTGGTCTGCATGCTCCGCAGCTGGGAGCTGGCGGACGATTCGCGATTCACGTGAGGGAGATGGTCGTCCGACTGTGGCTCCGATTCGCGGGCGATCTGTTCGTCGATCTTACGGGCGAATTCTTCTGCCGAATGGTAGCCCTGGAGCTTCATCAGGTGGTTCCGCGCGGCGATCTCGACCAGCAGTGCGAGGTTGCGTCCCGAAGCGACCGGCAGACAGACGAAAGGCTTCTCGATGCCGAGGATCTCGAACGTGTGGCGGGAGATGCCCAGCCGATCGTATTCGGTCCCTTCCACCCACTGTTCCAGGCGTACCACGAGATCGATCGGTTTGAGGTCGCGGGTGGATGCGACGCCGAAGAGATCTTTGATGTTGATGATTCCGATCCCCCGCAGCTCCATATGGTGACGGACGACTTCGGAGGCATAACCGAGAAGGACGTCGTTCGGGTGCCGTTTGACGACCACCATGTCATCGGCGATCAGCCGGTGCCCACGGTAAATCAGATCGAGGGCACACTCGCTTTTTCCCACTCCGCTGTCGCCGATCAGGAGGACACCGATGCCGAAGACGTCGAGAAGGCCGGCGTGCATGGTCAGGCTCGGCGCCATCGACTCCTCGAGAAAGTAGGTGATCCGGGTGATGGTCTGGGACGAGACGGCGGGAGTGATCAGGAGCGGAACGCTCCGCTTCTCGCATTCGGCGCGGAACTCCTCGAGCGGGTCGAGGCCCTTGGTGACGACGAAACAGGGGACGTCGAGACCGACCACCTCGCGCACTCTCTTTTCGCGGAGGCGTGCGGGAAGGCTCTGGAGGTAGCGGGTCTCGGATTCGCCGATGATCTGCACCCTCCCCGGCTTGATGTACTCGTAGTAGCCGGCGAACGCGAGTCCCGGCTTCTGGACCCGTGGCATGAGGATGGTGCGGTCGAGCCGGTCTCCGCCGGTGACGACCTGAAGCTCGAGATCCTCGAGCTCCGGTGAGAGAATCGTCTGAACGGGGGTCGGCTTGTAGTCTTCCATGCGGCGCGGCTCCTGAGGGAAATCGTAACAGTTTCGCGGGACGAGCAGAAAAAAAGAGAGGCGCGGAGAATCCGCGCCTCTCTGCTGCATACCGGAGTGAGGAGTCAGAACTGAGGCGAGATCAGCCCCAGGTTGCGGTCGCGCCGCTTGTAGATGACCGTGACCCGCTCGGTGTCGAGGTCGCGAAAGACGATGAAATCGTTCCTCGAGTCATCGAGGAGCATTGCCGCCTGCTCCACCGACATCGGTCGGATCGGAATGTTGTCGACCTGGATGACGCGGCGGTCGGCCTGTGTTCCGCGAAGGCTCGTGGACTCGACCACCTGAACCTCCCAGCTCTCGGTCGGAGTCTTCTCGCCGCGATGATGGTCGGTGATCTTCTTCCGGTTCTTCTGGGCCTGGATTTTCAGGTGGTCGATGGTCGAGACGATCGCGTCTTCCATCGTGGTCGCTTCCTGCGACGACTTCGCGTCGTAGTTTTTCCCGATGATGATGATCTCGCAGATGTTGCGATATTTCTCGACGTTCAGAACGCAGCGGATCTCGATGATGTCCTGAAAGTATTTCGTAACCTTGTCGAGCCTCTTGGTGATCAGTTCCCGTACCCGATCGTTGACTTCGTAGTTTCGGCCCGAGATTTCGATGTTCATCTACGCCTCCCGTCTCGCGTCCTGAATCCGCGGATCCACGGCACTACTCAGAATATCTGTTTCCGGTCGGTCGATGAAGGGATATTGAGCTCGTCGCGGTACTTGGCCACGGTGCGTCGCGCGATATTGATGCCCTCCTCGTTGAGGATCTTCATGATCTTCGAATCGGAGAGAGGCTTCCGCGGGTCTTCGGCCGCGATGAACATCTGGATCTTCCGTTTCACGGTCAGGCTCGAGATGTCTTCTCCTGAATCCGAATCGATTCCGCTGTGGAAGAAATACTTCATCAGAAAGAGCCCGCGCGGGGTGTGCATGTACTTGTTCGACACCACGCGCGAGACGGTGGATTCGTGCATCTGGATGTCGTCGGCGACGTCGCGAAGAACCAGGGGGCGGAGATGTTCGATCCCACGGTCGAGAAACTCTCGCTGGTGCTTCACGATCGACTCGGCCACCTTGTAGATGGTCCGCTGGCGCTGGTCGAGCGATTTGATCAGCCACACCGCGGAACGGATCTTCTCCTTGATGTAGTTGACCGTCTCTCCATCCTTCTTCGAGTCCATGCTGTGCAGCATCTGACGATAGCTTCCGTTGATCCGGAGCTTCGGCATTCCATCCTCGTTGAGAATGATCACGTATTCGTCGCCGACCTTCTGAACGTGAACGTCGGGCTCGACGTAGATCGCACGCTCGCTGCTGTAGCGCCGTCCCGGCTTCGGATCGAGACTCTTGATCGTCTCCACCACGGCCTCGAGATCCTTCAGCTCGATACCGATCGCCTTGGCCAGCTGCACGAACTGCCGGTTCATGAAGAGGTCCCAGTGGTCGCTGAGGACCACTCTCACCAATTCATTCTCCCCCTCCAGTCGGTCGACCTGCAGGAGGAGGCACTCGCGGAGATTCCGGGCTCCGATGCCGATCGGATCGAAGGACTGGATCAACCGGATCGCTTCGTCGCATTCCTCCTGGGTGTATTTCCCGACCCGCACCACCTCTTCGTCGGTCGCGCGGAGGTATCCGTCTTCGTCGATGTTTCCGATCAGGAAGTTCGCCACGTCCTTGGTCCGGGGCGAGGCGTCGGACATGGAGAGCTGCCAGGTGAGGTGATCGGCGAGGTCCGGAGGGCGGGAGAGCGTATTCTCGATCGGCACTTCCTCGTACTGCTCGGTCATGCGCGGGTTGTAGCCGTAGTCGATGTAATCCTGGAAGTAGGCGTCGTAGTCGATCTCGTCGAAGGAGTCCTTCTGCTCGTCCTGTTCCTTCTCGTTCGATTCCGTTTTCGCCTCGGCCGGCTCTTCGGTCTTCTGTTCGTTCTCGCTGTCTTCGGTCTTGATCTCTTCGGAGTTCTCTTCCAGAAGAGGATTCTCCAGAAGCTCCTGATTGAGAACTTCCTGCAGTTCGAGCTTGCTCAACTGCAGCAGCTTGATCGCCTGCTGCAGCGAAGGCGTCATGATCAGCTTCTGCGAGAGCCTCAGATGAAGTTTCTGTTCAAGTGCCATCGTGTCTGCTTGCGAAGCAAGTTATTTGATGTTCTGGTACGGTCCGGCTCAGCTCAGATTGAAGCTCTCACCAAGATAGATCCTTCGTACTTCCGCGTCCGATGAAAGGCTTTCCGGATCCCCCTGACGAAAGATCTCGCCCTCTTTAATGATATAGGCGCGGTCGGTGATCTTCAATGTTTCCCGGACGTTATGATCCGTGATGAGGATTCCGATACCCCGGTCGCGAAGCTGCGAGACGATGCGCTGGATATCAAGAACCGCGATCGGATCGATCCCGGCGAAGGGTTCATCTAGCAAGATGAATGCCGGGTTGATTGCGAGACTTCTCGCGATCTCCACACGCCTCCTCTCGCCGCCCGACAGCGCGTATCCGCGGTTCTTCGCGATATGTGCGATTCCGAATTCTTCGAGCAGTTTCTGGGTCCGTCGCTCCCGTTCCGCGAGTGGAAGATTCATCGTTTCGAATACCGCGAGGAGGTTCTGTTCGACGGTCAGCTTCCTGAAGATCGACGCCTCCTGCGGAAGGTAGCTGATCCCGAGCTGAGCGCGGAGGAACATCGGGAGAGACGTGATCTCCTCGTCCCCGAGGTAGACGCTCCCGCCGTCCGGCTGGGTCAGACCGACCACCATGTAGAAGGTCGTGGTCTTCCCGGCTCCGTTCGGCCCCAGGAGTCCGACGATCTCCCCCTGGAGGATCTCGATCGAGACGTCGCGGACGACCTTTCGCCGGCGGTAGACCTTGACCAGGTTTTCCGTCGCCAGCCGAAGACGCGGCGCCTTCGGTTCCAGCTCGTCCACCGCCGCGACACTCCGGCTGATCGTTCCTTCGTCCATTTTCACGACTTCTCGCCCGATTTCGGTTTGTACGTCGCCTCGGTGGGCTTCTCCCCGCTCGCGACCTCGACCTTGTTCGAGACCAGATCGAGAATGATCTCCGCTCCCTTCACCGTTCCCTCCGGATCGGTGATCTCCGCGGGAGAACCGTACAACATCACTTTCTTCTGGTCGAGCCGGTAGACGGCGCGGTCCCCTGCGGCTTTCCGATTCGTCGCCCGTTCCACCATGGTCAGGTTCGCATTCGCTTCGATACGCTGAAGCTTGCGATCCGCCCCGAGGAAGAAGCTCGCCCGGTCGGCCGTCATCCTGCGAAGTCCGTCGTCAATCGTCACCTGACCCTGCAGATCGATCTTTTGATCCGCTTTTCTGGCCACCATGGTGTTGCTGCGCGTGGTCACCGGCGCCGCACTCGGTTCGCCGGTGCCGGCATTGTACAGGACCGTCCTCACGTTCCCACGGGCCTGCAGCTCGTCTCCTCCTCCGGTCAACCGCAGCTCCTCCGCGAAGAGAGTATTCCTTCCCTGCCACGCCCGCACGTTCCCGGTGAAGACCGCGCTGCGCTCCGACTGATTCATCAGAATCGAGTCGGAGTTGACGAACACCGGTTGACCGTTCGGATCGAAGATGCCACCGGAGGGAGCAATCGAGCTCTGACCCTTCTGTTTCAGGGTCGCGAGCACCTGTCCCGATCCTTTCACCACGCCCCGTTTGGGAGCGATCTCGAGCTTGACCGCCTTCAGCAGCTGCCCGTCGGAGGTCACGGTCGGCTCGCTACCCGCAACCGCGGTCAGAACCACGTGGTCGCCCGGAATGTCGTAATTCGCCCTCTCCCCCGTCGCCTCGGTCTTCGGATCGCGGTAGTGGAGATTGCCCGCGATGACGGAGGTCAGAGGCTGGCCGGTGTTCTTGTCGAGAAAGACGGTCATCTCGTCCGCGGTGATCACCCGCGGAATGCTTCCGAGCTCCTGGAATCGGACCTTCCCGGTCGCCTTCACGTCCGTCGCCCGGCCGTTCGCGACTCCCAGCCGGAACTGTCGGGCGAAGACTTCCCGCTGCGGAACGCCCTGGAAGAGTGCATGCGCCGGAATCTGCTCGCCGACCACGTCGAACGCGGCAACCGAACCGTCGCCTCCGAACTCGACGAAATACTTCTCCGCGTCGATCCTGGTGTTCGCCGGAGGCGACGGATTCGCCGAAAGAGTGTTCCCGGGCATCAGCCGGATAGCCACGTTTCCGTCGCCCGCGAGTGCGACGATCTGATGATGGTTCTGATCGAGTCGTGCAGTCATCGCGTCGGATCGGAGCCGGTCCGTCGCGCGTGTGAGGACGACATCCTGATGGAACTCGACCTGTGAGCTCGCGCGATGGAAGATCGCCAGTTGTGCGGTGAGCTCCAGTGGCGGCTCGGAGGGAACAGCCGGCGTCGAGGTCGCAGTGATTCCGTCCACGAGATGCACGGTATCGCCGGCGACGTCGAGATCGAGACCTCCCGCGCGCCCATGCCACTGGTCGATACTGAACCGGACCGGGATCCGGTTCACCACCCGGGTGCCGTCGTAACGGATCGATTCGGTGGAGACCTCCAGCCCGTCGCTCGAAGTGATCCTGACGTTTCCCTTCGCTTCGGCTTCCTTCGTTTCGGCCTGGAACTGTGCCTGTTCACAGGAGACCTCGTACGTGAGTCCCCCCTCCCGGTACAGCGTGAGGTGCACGTCCTCCAGCGCGTACCATCCGGATTCGAATCCGGTGGTGCGCCGTGCACGGATCCGCGAGACGACCCGCCCCCCGATCGTCTGAGTGTCTTCGAAGGTCGAAGCGACCAGACGCGGTTTATCGCCCGGTCGAACATCGGATCTGACCGGCTCCCCTCCACTCCGCTCGACACTCCGGCGGGGCGAATAGCTGAAGACGAGAAGGAGAAGGAATCCGACGAACGCAACCGGAAGTGCGATACGAAGAAAACGTACGGTTCGTTGCATGAACTGGCGCTCTATTCAACAGCGGGAATGGGCTTTTCGTTCCTCACAGGAACCGTGCCCGAAGGGGCCGCATCGAGGAGCTCGAGGCGCAGCCCGTCCGCCGACCAGCGATCGCCCTCGATGTGGAAGAGGACGTCGTACACTCCGTTCCCGCGACAAGCGTCGAGCAGTTCGCGACGCGCGGGCCAGAGAACTCCGGAACGGGTCGCACCATCCTGTTTCACGCTGAGCGCGTGACATTCCGGAGCGAATTCGCGAAGAGCGGAGATCCCGACGCCGGCCGCGTGAAATACCGGTTGCCGGTTCGATTGTCCGAACGGCTCCAGCAACGCGTGAGCGTCGAGCCATTCGCGATCGATCTCTTCCAGCGGAAGTGTCGCGTCGACCTCGATGCTGCGGACGAAGCAATCGTCCGGGAGTGCTCCGAAGATCTCTCCAGCGCGGCGGCGGAGCTCCGGCACTCGCGCGGACGGCAACGAGAATCCGCATGCGAAGTCGTGACCGCCGAAATGGTCGAAAAGGTCTCTCATCTTCTCGAGCTGGCTGTGGAGATTCACCGCCGGAACGCTGCGTCCGGAGCCGACGGCGAGATCACCGTCGATCGAGAGAACCAACGCGGGGCGATGATGCGTCTGCGCGATGCGGCCGGCACAGAGGCCGACCACCCCTCGATGCCAGTTCGGGGAGGCGACCACGATGACACGCGAATCCGCCTGTTCCGCGATCTGTTCTTCCGCCTCTTCGAGCAGCGCTCTTTCGAGTCGTCGCCTCTCGCCGTTGAGATGCTCGAGCTCTGCGATCAGTGGTCGCGCCTCCTCTTCGCTCCGGACGCTGAAGAGGCGGATTGCAGTATCCGCCGAGGCGAGACGTCCGGCGGCATTGATCCGCGGGCCTATCCGGAACCCGATGTCGAACGACGAAAGAGGGCGGCCGTAGAGCTTGAGACTCCGAAACAACGCGCGAAGGCCGGGATTGCGTGGGTCAGCCAGTCCCGCCAGGCCGAGCTGCGCGATGGTGCGATTCTCGCCGATCAGCGGAGCGACGTCTGCAATCGTGCCGATCGCCGCGATCTTGAGGAGTGAGCCGACGGACATCCGGTGACCGGCCCGGGTCAGCAGACGGCAACAGAGCTTGAAAGCGACTCCCACTCCGGCGAGGTCCTTGAACGGATAGGTGCAGCCGTCCTGTTTCGGGTTCAGCACCGCTGCCGCGTCGGGAAGCGTTCCGGGAGGGAGATGGTGGTCGGTGATGATGACGTCGATGCCGCGCTCGATCGCGTGCTCCACCGGCTCGACCGAGCTGATGCCGCAATCCACCGTCACCACCAGCCGCACGTTACGCTCTGCGAGGACCCGGTCGATCACTTCGGTCTTCAGGCCGTAGCCGTCGATCAGGCGGTGAGGAACCACGTGATCGACATTTCCGCCGAGGGCACGAATCACGGTGCGGAGGAGAACGATGGAGGTGACGCCGTCGACGTCGTAATCGCCGTAGATCAGGATCGGCTCGCGGTCACGGATGGCGCGCTCGATTCGATCGCAGGCGGGCTCGATCCCGTGGATGGTGACCGGATCGTGGAGGTCGTCGAGAGTCGGCGAAACGAAGCGGCGGTACGATTCCGCGTCGACGACTCCGCGCCTGAGGAGCACGGCCCGGAGCGAAGCCTGTGCGAGCGGGATATGTGCGTCTGAGCCGGCACCGTCGCCGGACCGGACCCACGCGTCGTGGAGAGGGAGCATCACCCCTTCTCGAACGATCCCATGCGCCGGAACTTCTTGTATCGCTCTTCGGGGAGCTGCGCCGGCTTGAGCTTCATCAGCTCTTTCAGCGCCTTCTCGAGGTACGGACGGAGGAGCTCCATCGTGGTGGCGTGATCGGTGTGCGCGCCACCCGGCGGTTCCGGGATCACTTCGTCGATCACCTGGAGCTCCTTCAGATCCTGAGCCGTGATCCGCATCGCCTGTGCGGCGGTCTGTGCGGCCGAGGGGTCTTTCCAGAGAATCGCAGCGCAGCCTTCGGGCGAGATGACGGAATAGATCGCGTGCTGCAGCATGAACACCCGGTCACCGACGCCGAGAGCGAGCGCACCTCCGCTTCCTCCCTCGCCGGTGACGGTGGCGACGATCGGAACGGTGAGTCGAGACATCTCCTCGAGATTGACCGCAATGGCCTCGGCCTGCCCACGCTCCTCGGCTCCGACTCCGGGATAAGCTCCCGGAGTGTCGATGAAGGTGAAGATCGGGCGGCGGAACTTCTCTGCGAGCTTCATCACCCGCAGCGCCTTTCGGTACCCTTCGGGTCGCGGCATGCCGAAGTTGCGGTAGATCTTCTCCTTCGTGTCCCGCCCCTTCTGGTGACCGATCACCGCGCACGGCTGCCCGTTGAAGGTTGCGAAGCCGCAGATGATCGCCGGATCGTCGCCGAAATTACGGTCGCCATGGACCTCCATGAAGTCCTCGAAGAGGAAGTTCACGATGTCGAGTGTGTACGGACGATTCGAGTGCCGGGCAACGAGTGTCTTCTGCCAGGGAGTCAGATTCGAGTAGATCTCGCTGGAGACTCTGGTAAGCTTGCTCCGCAGTTCACGAAGCTGAGCTTCGTCCCGATCCGTCTCGGAGCTCATCAGTGTCTCGATTCGCTGGCGGATCTGGGCGAGCGGTTCTTCAAACTGCATCAAGTCACTACTCATGCAGCGGGACGCTAGCAAATGGCGCGTTCGCGGTCAATGTCGCAGATTGAGCGGACGCGGCCACAACCGCTGACGCGGACCAGGAGATGATGACACTCGAAACCAACCCGACGAACGAGGAAATGCGGCAGGTGCCCCAGCTCTCGTTCATCGTCGACAAGCTCCGCATCGACTTCCGGCGAAGGGCGGAGCACCTGCTGCACCTGCTGGAATCGATTCCTCCGGGAGATTCGGCAGGGTCGGAGATCGAACGCCATCTCACACGGATCGCGGAAGAGATCGAGCGAATTGCCTCGATCGCCGGCCGGGCCCGCTTCAGAAACGACGTACCCCTCCGGCAGAGAGTCGACCGTGCCTTTCACGCGGCAATCGATTCTCTGAGCTCTCTCGACTCCGGATCGTTCCGGCGCCGGGCTGCATTTCACCTGATGGAGCGCTCCCGCGGAGAAGTGATCTTCGCCTCGGTGCTGGTGATCTCATTCCACTTCCGGGAAGCACTTCCGCTCGCCATGGAGATCGACCCGGACTCGTATGAGAAGCTCTACGAAAACGCCGCCAATCAATCCTCGGTGGCTGCCTCGGTGCCCCGGGAGCCGGCCGCGGAAGCGGTCATTGTCGCGGTCAAAGAATATTGATCGGATCGACGTCGATGACGACGTCAACTCCCGAGAACTTCCGGTCCGTCATGGTTCGAGCCACCGCCCGTCGCAGCGCTGCACGCTGTGCGCTGCGGAGGAGGATCTGGTATCGCCATACGCCCTTGATCCGCGCAAGAGGAGCGGGGGCGGGCCCCTGGATCCGGAGATCACCGATTCCTTTTCCCTCCCGCTCCAGGCTCTCTCCCCCCTCTCGGGCGGCAGCCTCGACCTTCGCCTCGTCCTCGCCGCGAAAGAGAATCGCGATCATGGAGCTCGCCGGCGGGTAGCGGAATCGCGAGCGGAATTCCATCTCCTCCGCAAAGAAGGCCTCGTAATCGTGATGGATGGCGTGCTGGATCGCGTAGTGCTGCGGAAACGCCGTCTGAATCAGGACCGATCCCGGGTACTGGCCACGCCCTGAACGTCCGGCAACCTGAGTGAGGAGATAGAACGTCTTCTCGGCCGAGCGGAAATCGGGAAAGCCGAGGATCGAGTCGGCATTGATGACACACGTGAGTGTCACGCCCGGGAAGTCGTGTCCCTTACTGATGATCTGAGTCCCGATCAGCGCCTGAGTCTTCCGGCGGCGGAAGCCATCGAAGATGCGCACCAGCTCCCCTTTCCGCCGCACCGAATCGCGGTCCACGACGTCGACTGCGACCTCGGGAAACCAGGAGCGGAATCGCTCTTCGACTTTCTCGGTGCCGAATCCGATCGGCTGGAGGACCTCACCATTGCAGAGCGGGCACTTCGCAGGGATCGCGCGGCGGTAGCCGCAGTAATGACAGATGAGGAGTCCCTGCCGGCGGTGGACAGTCAGGCTCACGCTGCAGTCGCGACAGCGGAAGTCGTTATCGCATTCACGACAGAGTAGAAACGGAGCGTAGCCGCGCCGGTTGATGAGGATGATCGCCTGTTCTCCGCGTTCGAAGACCCGTCCCAGCTCTTCCCGCATGCGCTGGCTGAAGATGATCAATCCGCGGTCTTCCTTCTCCCCCTTCTCGTGCCGTATGTCGATGATCTCGACATTCGGAAGCTGCCGCTCTTCGACGCGACGGGTCAGACGAATCAACTCGTATTTTCCCCGGGCCGCGTTCTCCCTGCTCTCGAGGGAAGGTGTAGCCGACCCGAGAACCACGGGGATTCCGAGCGCACGGGCACGAACCACTGCGAGATCGCGCGCGTTGTACCGTGGCGTCTCTTCCTGCTTGTACGCCGAATCCCCCTCCTCGTCGACGATCACCAGACCGAGCTGCTGGAAAGGAGTGAAGAGGGCGGAGCGCGGACCGATGGCAACATCGACCGCACCGCGCCGGGCGCGCCACCACTGGTCGTACCTCTCGCTCGCCGACAGGCCGCTGTGGAGGATGGCGATCCGCTCGCCGAATCTCTCCTTCAGCCGCGCGGCGAGGACGGGAGTGAGCGAGATCTCCGGAACGAGAAATATCGCCTGACTCCCGGCGCTGACCACTTCCCGCATCAACTCGATGTACACCTCGGTCTTTCCGCTTCCCGTCACTCCCTGCAGGAGGAATGCTCCGAATCTTCCCAGCGACTTGCGGATCGCAGCGATCGCGGCACGCTGCTCTCCGGTATGGACGAGATCCCCGACCGTAGCCGGCCCGAGGCGGGAGAGAAACGCATCCAGGGTGTGACGGCGCGGCTTGTCCTGGAACGCGATCACGCCCCTGCGGGCCAGCGTCATCGCGGCGGAACGGCTGAGCCCCGCGTTCTCGAGAGCCTTCAGCGGAACCTCACCCCCCGCGTCGCGGATGAACGAGACGATCTCGGTCTGCTTGGGGGTCAGCTCTTCCGTGGCCTCCATCAGGAGAGCGTGCCGATCGTAACGGACTCCCGCGGAGTCGTGGAGATCCTCTGCGATCACCACCAGGCCCGCCTGCTCGAGACGGGCTAGTGTCCCGCGTGCGCCGCGGACGCTCTCGACGATCTTCCGCACTTCCAGCTTCTTGCGTGAGACGAGAAGCTCGACCACCGCCCGTTCGCGGTCGGAGAGAGTCTCGAGGAGTGCCGGAGCGGGCTGCCGCGTCAGCGAGACGATCTTCCGCGCGGTCGACGACATATTGGCCGGAAGAGCGACGCGAAGCATTTCGCCGATCGGCGCGATGTAATACTCGGCCGCCCAGCGGCAGAGTTCGAGGATGTCGGGGAGAAGCGCCGGCTCGTCGTCATCGAGGACGTCACGCAATGGGCGGATGCGTCGCACGTCGATCGCCGGCTGGTCGAGAAATCCGACCACGTAACCGGTGGTGCGTTTGGATCCCCACGGGACCTCCACGCGCGCGCCGAGGCGGACCTCGTCACGGAGCGCGTCCGGAACCGAATAAGTGAACGTCCCATGGACGCCCATCGGGACCGCCACTTCCACGTAGTCGGAAAGGCCGTGAGGCATGCCGGGAACTTTAACCCGGATTGATCCCGAGCTCCGACATCACCTTTTTCATGTCGGACCAGACGTCCTTCTTGGCCGAAGGGTTCCGGAGCAGATAGGCGGGATGGTAGGTAGGCATCACCTTGATTCCGCGATAGCTCTGCCATTTTCCGCGGACTGCCGAGATGGGGAGGTCGCTCCTGAGAAGCGTCTGGACGGCGAATCGGCCCAGTGTCACGATGACCTTCGGCGCGATCAGCTCGATCTGACGGGTGATGAAAGGATTGCACGCCTCGATCTCGTCGGGCTCGGGATTGCGGTTTTCCGGCGGGCGGCACTTGATCACGTTCGCGATGTAGACGTCCTCGCGATCGAGTTTCATCGCCTTGATGATGTCGGTCAGGAGCTGTCCCGCCCGTCCGACGAAGGGAAGTCCCGCGATGTCCTCGTCCCGTCCCGGAGCTTCGCCGATGAACATCAGCTCGGTCTCGGGATTTCCGCTTCCGAAGACCACGCTCTTCCTCCCCTCCGAGAGGCGGCACGCGGTGCATGCGGATGCGAGCATCTCGAGCCCGTGGAAGGAGGCGGTCGATGGAGTCGCATCGTCGGGGCCCGTCTCGGCCGGTGTTTCCGCGACGTGATCGGCAGCAGACCGGCGGGAGAGATCGAGATGGGTGAATCCCATTTCCTCGAGAAACAGCAGTTCGTCATCGACGTTCTTGCGGTTCATCATGCTCCGGCAACAGCGTGGATTCAGTCGCGTGCGGCGATCGTCTCGCGCATTCCGGCAACGACGAAGTCGAGGATGCGATTCGCGATCTGGTCTTTCGGGGCCCGCGAAATTCTATGCGATTCTCCCGATCGCGCAAGGATCACCACCTCGTTTTCATCCGATTCGAATCCGATGGAAGGATCCGAGACGTCGTTCACCACGATGGCGTCGGCTTCCTTCCGCCTCAGCTTTTCCTCCGCATTCGCTTCGACGTCATCCGTCTCTGCGGCGAAGCCGATCAGGAAGGGACGAGGATCGAGCTTTCCTAGATCCGCCAGAATGTCGGGAGTGCGGTGAAGCTCGAGCGAGAGAGTCTCGTTGCGCCCCTTCTTGATTTTCGACTGCGCCGTGCGCGCAGGAGCGAAATCGCCGACCGCCGCGGCCTTGATCACCACCTGCTGCTGCGGTGCGAGCCGCAGCACCTCGCGGTGCATTTCGGCGGCGGTAGTCACCTGAAGCGCAGTCACACCAGGGGGCGAGGCGAGAGCGGTCGGTCCGCTGACGAGGGTCACGTCTGCACCACGTCGTGCAGCGGCATTCGCGATTGCGTAACCCATCTTCCCGGAGGAGCGGTTGCTGATGTAACGCACCGGATCGATCGGTTCGCGTGTGGGGCCGGCGGTGACCAGGATCCGGATCCCGGCGAGGTCCGGAGGTGCGAGCACCGCGAGCACCCGGCGGACGATCTCGTCCGGATCCGGCATCCGTCCGGCACCTTCGTCTCCGCAGGCCAGAAGGCCCGAAGCGGGCTCGATGATGGTGACTCCCCTGTTGCGCAGGCGCTCGATGTTCTCGGTGACCGTCGGGTGTCCGAGCATGAACGTGTTCATCGCCGGAGCGACGACCAGAGGGCCGCGGTGTGCGAGTGCGTACGTGGTCAGCGCGTCATCGGCGATTCCGGTGGCGAGCTTGGCCAGAATGTTCGCCGTGGCGGGGGCGATGAGAAGGAGTTCGGCCCATCGGGCGATCTCGATGTGATCGACCCCACCATGAGCCGGATCACCCCACTGATCTGAGATCACCCCGTGCCCGGAGACGACCGACAACGCAAGCGGAGCGACGAACCTGGTGGCGTTCGGAGTGAGGATCACCCTCACGTCGGCACCGGCGTCCCGAAGACGCCTTACCAGCTCTGGCGCCTTGTATGCGGCGATCCCGCCCGAAACGCCGAGGACGATTCTCACTTCAAACCGTCTCGGTCTCGAGCTCGCTCTCCGCTGCTTCCTCTTCCGGAAGTTCCGGAGGGGCGGGCTGCCAGTTCACGACGCCCTCGTTGATCTCGTCCATGGCGATGCGCGTCGACTTCGCGTGGCGCGTGCGCAGCTTCGGCTGCGAGCCTTCGATCAGCTGCTCCGCCCGCTTGGCGACGACCAGGACGTAACGGAACTTGCTGTCAACATTCTCGGGCAATTCGATCACTGTGCTCCTCCTTGAACCGGCGGGACATGTCGCGAATCGCGAGTAGTGCCGAGTTCGTCTTGAGTTTTCTGGCCACGATGGCGGCCTTCAGACAGGCCGTGGCGATCTTGATGTCGTCGTTGATGATCACGTAGTCGTAGAAATCGCAGAGATCGATCTCATCCGAGGCTTTCCGCAGGCGCACCGAGATGTCGTCTTCAGTGTTCAGGCCTCTGCCGCGAAGCCTTTTCTCCAGCTCGTCGAACGAAGGAGGGAACACGAAAATACTCACCGAGTGGCGTCGCAGCTCCGGTTGCTCCGAGATCTGCCGCGCTCCCTGAACGTCGATGTCGAGGACCACATCCTCGCCTCTTTCGAGACGGGTGAAGACCTCGGTTTTCGATGTCCCGTACATCTGTTTGTGAACGCGGGCCCACTCGATAAATTCCCCTTTTGCAACCATTTCCTCGAAGTGGACGCGGTCGACGTAGTGGTAGTTCACCCCTTCGACCTCTCCATTTCTGGGGGTCCTGGTGGTGTGTGAAACGGAGAAATGGAGATTGATCTGGAGCGCCTGAAGCTCGGCGCGAGCACGGTTGATCAGGGTAGTCTTCCCGGCAGCCGAAGGTCCCGAGACGATGAATAGAGTCCCGTCGGGATGGTAGTTCAGCGTGGAGCTACTCGACATTCTGTACCTGCTCGCGGATCCGCTCGACTTCGGTCTTCAATTCTACAACGATGCTCCGGATCTCCGCCGAGCGCGACTTCTGTCCGAGGGTGTTGATCTCCCGGAGCATCTCCTGGGAGAGAAAGTCCAGCTTTTTCCCCGATGATTTGCGACCGGTCAGGATCTGCTCGGTCTGATCCAGGTGGATCTCGAGACGGGTGAGCTCTTCGGCGACGTCCCCCTTCTCGACCATGATCACGGTCTCCTGTGCGAGACGGTCGGCGTCGATCTCCACGCCGGCGGCCCGTGCGATCTCCCCCACCCGCTGACGGTAGCTCTCGAGCTGCTCGTCGCGAATCGCTTCGCGCATCGATGCGAGCTCGTTGCGTCGTGCCCGGATCGTCTTGAGCCGCGCTTCGATGTCGTTCCGAAGAGCGACACCTTCGGCCGCCCTCATCTCTCGCACGCGCTCCATGGCGTCGATCGCGATCCGGAGAAGGTCCTCCTTCTCGGCCTCGTCCAGCTCCTGTTCGACCGGCTCGACGGAAACGAGATCCGGAATCCGGAGGATGTCGCCGGCGGAGAGCTCTCCTGGAATCTCGTACTCTCGCAGAAAGCGGCGAAGCTCGGGAATGACGGATCCGGCAACGGTGCCGTTGACGCGCACCTCGTAGCGAGGCTCACCGATCCGCTGAATGCGGATCGTAACGTCGAGCTTTCCGCGCTCGAACCGCTCGCTCGCAGCCGACCGGATCAACGGTTCGATCTCCCAGAAGGCTTCGGGAAGACGGACGTTCGTTTCGAGATAGCGGTGATTGACACTGCGTATCGAAACGGACGCGCTGAAGCGGGAACCCGCGGGTCCCGAGGCTCGGCCGAAGCCGGTCATGCTCAGAATCATCGAATGTTTCGCTCCTCCAGGCCGGCCTCGCTGCTCCACTTTCTCGCGACGGACTATTGTGCCGCGCGGACTCCGAGGGCGCGCGATTTATATCACGCCTCGTCTGCGGCGTACTGCCGGAGATGCCCACGAACAGATCGGACACGCCTCGGGATCGTGGCCGCGCGCGGGACAGTACTCCCGTCCGAAGTAGATGATCTGCAGATGGAGGCGCGCCCACGATTCGCGCGGGAAGATCCGCTTCAGATCATGCTCGGTGCGTTCCACGCTCTTCCCGTTCGAGAGACCCCACCGCCACGCGAGACGGTGAATGTGCGTGTCCACGGGAAACGCCGCTTCGCCGAAGGCCTGGGCCATCACCACTGAGGCGGTCTTGTGCCCAACGCCCGGCAAGCCCTCGAGCGCTGCGAGATCGTCCGGAACTCTGCCGCCGTATTCCTCGACGAGGATCTCGGAGAGGCGGCGGATGTTCTTCGCCTTCCCCGGTGCGAGGCCGCAGGTCCGGATGATCGAGAGGATCTCCTGCACCGGGAGTTTCGCCATCGCTGCCGCGGTAGAGGCCCGCGCGAAGAGCTCGGGGGTGACCTGGTTCACCCGCGCGTCCGTCGTCTGCGCCGAGAGAACCACCGAGATCAGAAGCGTGAATGGATCGACGTGAGCGAGAGGAATCGGCGGGTCGGGATAGAGGCGGTCGAGAATCGTCCGGATCCGCTCGGCCTTTTCACCTCGGGTCATGCGCCCATCCCCCCGATCACCGGCTTTCCGCAGCCTTCCAGCACGACTCGAAATTCTTCTCCGTATCGTCGGCGAGTGCGTTCATCACGCGCTCCAGGTTCAGCCGGGCCGCCTCGAATTCGTCCGGCGACAGCCGTCGCGGGATTTCGATCGGCGCGCCGTATACGAACAGGACGCGGCTCAGCGGCTTGGGAATTTCGAACCGGTCCCAGGATCTCAACTGGATCTTCTTCTCCGAAACGACGATCACCGGAACGATCGGAATGCCCCCGGCCTGCGACGCGAGGAGGACTCCCTTCTGCACGACACGTCGGGGACCGCGCGGTCCGTCAGGGGTGAACGCGAGGTTCGTTCCCGAGGTGGCCAGTGAGATCATCTCCCGAAGCGCTCCGGCTCCCCGCCGGGTGGACGATCCACGCGAAGAATCGACGCCGAACCGTCCCATGGTCCGCGCGATCAGTTCACCGTCCCGATGCTGCGAGATCAACGCCCTCATCGGCCTCACGTAGCGACAGTACACGATCAGAAGAATGTGGCCGTGCCAGAAGGAGACGATGTACCTCTTCCCGGCCCGGTTCAACTCCTCGATGTGTCCGGCGTCGAGATGACGGACGCGAAGAACGAGATGGACTGCGCGGATGAAGAGTGACGCGAGGCGCGGGATGAGAATCAGGCCGGCGTCGAACTTCTTTTTCACGCAAAGGCCTCGCGCACCTTCTCCTCGTCGAAGAACTGCATCTGGTAGAGGCGGTGGTAGATGCCCCGGCGTTCGAGCAGCTCGTCATGGGTTCCCTCTTCGGCGACGAGACCTTCGTCCAGCACGATGATGTGGTCCGCACGACGGACGGTGGAGAGCCGGTGGGCGATGACCAGAGTGGTCCGTCCTTCCATCAGCTTGGTCAGGGCTTCCTGGACGAGCTGTTCGGATTCCGTGTCGAGTGCCGACGTCGCCTCGTCGAGGATGAGGATCGGAGGGTTCTTGAGCAGCGCCCGCGCGATCGCCAGACGCTGACGCTGTCCTCCCGAGAGCCGTACGCCCGATTCGCCGACAATCGTGTCGTACCCCTCGGGGAGGTTTTCGATGAACTCCGCCGCATGGGCGGCACGGGCGGCGGCCTCGATTCGCTCGTGCGGGAGGTCGGACCGGCCGTAGGCGATGTTGTTCCGCACCGAATCGTTGAACAGGATCACTTCCTGCGTGACGTAGCCGATCAGGCCGCGCAGAGACGAGAACGAGAGATCGCGAATGTCGTGACCGTCGATGGTGACCCGCCCGCCGCTCACGTCGTAGAACCGTGGGAGGAGGTTGACCAGAGTCGACTTTCCGGCACCGCTGCCACCGACGATCGCAAGCACTTCACCGGGATGGATGGCGAAGTTGACCCCCCGGAGAATCGGCTCTCCCGGATCGTACGAGAACTCGACCTCTTCGTAGCTGACGCCTTCACCGATCGACTCGATCACGACAGCGTCCGGCTTCTCGGTCACTTCGTTTCGAGTGTCGAGGACGCTGAACACACGCTCGGCAGCGGAGAGCGCGGTATTCATCGCGAGGTTCACTTTGCTCAGGCGCTTGATCGGTGCGTACATCGCAGCCAAAGCGAGGAGAAAACTCATGAACTGGCCGAGCGTGAGGGCTCCCGAACGGATCCGGAGCGCGGCGAAACCGAAGAGGACCACCATGCATACGCCGGCGAATAGCTCCATCACCGGAGAAGTCATGGCCTGGATCTTCTGCGCTTTGAGATTGATCGACAGGTGCTGGCTGGTCGCTTCCCGGAATCGTTTGACCTCGAATCGCTCCATCGCGAAGGCTTTCACGATGCGCACGCCCTTGATGGTCTCCTCGAGGATGGTGGCGATGTCGGCCATCCTTTCCTGCGATTTGCGCGTGGCGCGACGAAGGCGCTTCCCGAACTGGACCACCGGAAACGCGATCATCGGTCCGAGAACGAAAGTGAAGATCGCCAGCTCTGCGTTGGTGACCAGGACCACGATTGCGATGACGAACAGGTTGGCAGTCTCCTGAAAGAGGTCACCGACCCGGATCGAGACAGCGGCCTGAATCGCTTCGACATCCGAGACGATGCGGCTCACCAGCTCGCCGGTCGAGCGTTTCGCGAAAAAACGATTGCTCTGGTGGATGATCGAATCGTAGAGGAGGTCGCGCAGGTCGCGCACCGTCGAGAGTCCGACCTTCTGAAATGCGTACTCCGAAAAGAACGACGTGATCGCGCGGACGACGAAGACGACCATCAGGATCGCGAGGATGTACTTCCAGCGATCGTGCTGATGGGCTTTCCACCACTGGCTCCAGCTGTTCTGAATCCGGTCGATCCGGTTGATGATCGGACCGCGCTGCCCTGGCGGGAGATCCCGTCGGAGCACGATGTTGATCATGGCGGATTTCCGCTGATCGTTCGCGGTCTGGTGGATCTGCTGTCCTCCGCGGCTCAGGACGTCGTCGAACAACGGCCGGACGAGCGTGATCAGCGCTCCGGTGGACGCAGCCACGAGCATCATGCTGGCGAGCGCGATGATGGACCACGTCCGGTACGGACGAAGATAGCCGTAGAGTCTCTTGAGGATTTTCATGCCGTCCGTACCCCGGGATCGACCCCGCCCGCCCGCGGCGCCGCAACCAGAGTATAGATTCTTTCCGCCGCGCGGCGGCTCGCGCCCGGATCACCGAGTCGCCGCCGCACCTCCGCGAGCTCGGCGCGCATCCGCTCGTGGCCTTCCGGATCCAGCAGTCGCTCCGCTGCAGCGGCCACGCCTTCGGCGTTCAC
Source organism: uncultured Acidobacteriota bacterium (assembly GCA_963741955.1). Lineage (GTDB taxonomy): Bacteria > Acidobacteriota > Thermoanaerobaculia > Gp7-AA8 > Gp7-AA8 > CAVUKB01. Next base: position 130,869 of record CAVUKB010000005.1, on the reverse strand, counting down.
CTGATCCTGCAACAGTTCCGGCAGCACTTCCTTCCCCGCAACGATATTGACCAGGCTGAAGTGCGGGAGGCGAACCAGGCGCCGAGCCAGCCTGTATGTCAGCGGCGAGAGTCTGTACATCACCACCGCGGGTACGCCCAGAATCGCGGACTCGAGCGTCGCCGTCCCCGACGACGCGAGGGTGAGGTCGGAGTCCGCGAGAGCCTGTCGGCCGTTCGACTCCACGATTCCGATGTCGCTCCCGGGGGGAAGAAGCATCTCGATTCGTTCGCGTTCGATGGTATCGGCCTTGATCACGTACGCGTCGATGTGGCGTCTTCTGCGAAGAATGGCGACCGCTCCGGCCATCGCGGGAAGAAGGTTGTCCACCTCCATCCGCCGTGATCCCGGCATCAGCGCAATCCGCACCCGAGCGGGATCGTACTCGCCATGACGCTTCACTCCCTCGAGCTGTTCGACCAGCGGATGACCGACGTACGTAACGTCGAGACCGTGTCCCCGATACAACTCTTCCTCGAACGGAAGGATCACCAGCATCCGCTCGACGTTCCGAACGATCTCACGAACTCTCCCCTTCCTCCATGCCCAGATCTGGGGCGAGATGTAATAGACCACGGGAATCCCGAGTGCCTTCATCCGCCGCGCCAGTCGGAGATTGAAATCCGGGTAATCGATGAGGAGCAGCGCGTCCGGTCGCTCCCGCTCGATCCTTTCGACGATCTCGCGGAAGATTCTCCGGAACATCGGGAGATGCCGGATCACGTTGAACAGCCCTACGATCCCCAGTTCCTGAATGTCGTGGAGGATCTCCACTCCTTCCCGGCGCAGACCTCCCCCACCGATGCCGAATGCGGTGAGAGACGGATCGAGAGCCCGCAGCTCCCGCACCACCTCGGAGGCGTGAAGATCGCCCGATGCCTCGCCGGCCACGATCGCGAGCTTCACGAATCACTCCTCCGTCGCAGAAGAAGCCACAGCACGACGAGCGCAAAGCTCAACCCCAGCATGTCGAAAACCACGTCTTTCACTTCCACGTCGCGACCGGGGACGAAACTCTGATGAAATTCGTCACTGACCGCCCACGCGAGGGCAAAGAGCCAGACTGCAGCGAATCGCGGGAAGTGTGACCCACGAATGGAAAATGCCGTCGCGAACAGGAGCAACAGAACACCGAGAATCGAGTACTCCGTGAAATGAGCGACGCGGTCGTCGACCACGTTCGGCAGATCCGGTCCGGGAGTCGCGGAAACGAAATAGATCAGGCCGAGGTACAGCGTGGCCGGGATTGCACGGACCCACGGCTCGATTGCATACGTCGTCAGCCGTCCTCGAAATGGACGGAGTGCCAGTTCTGAGATCATTGTGGATTTCCGTTGCCTGCCGCCGGCCGCTGCGTCTTCAACGAATCGGGAATGGATACATCAGCCAGGCCAGAATGATTCCGCCGAAGAAGAGCGCACAGAACACTTCGAGGAAAAAGAGGATTCGCGCCTTCTTCTCCGTTTTCCAGAGAAACGTGAAGAACGTCGCGGTGGCGACTGCGTACGCGAACATCAGGACGATGTGACTTCGGAAGAAGCTCATTCCTTGCGTTTCTCCCCGATGTCGAACGAATCGAGTACCAGAAGAAGGTTCATCAGACCCGCAGTCAGAGTGAACGCAGTACCGTACTCGAAGGTGAACGAAGTGTAGTCTCCGAGTCCGCCGATCAGCCTTCCGATCAGGTAGGGAACCCCGACACCCATGGACCCCAGAGTGGCGAGGAACGTGAGCGGCTGGCCCGGAAGCGGGACGTAGAGCTTCCCGTCGAGGGCCAGTCCGGAGATGAACAGGAAGAGGATCACCACACAGAAGATCGCTGCCCGGCTCCGCTTTCCCAGGTAGAAGTGACCGGCTCCCGGAAAGAGGAGCGCTAGAATCATGGCGTTGACGGTGCGTCTACTCATGCTCCCTCCGCAAAGCGCGGGAGAGGTTCCGAAATTTCGGCTGCAGCCGTTTCAGCGTGATTCCGAGATCCTCGGGAACCACGCGCGTCTCCGACGTGACGGACATGAAGTTCGTGTCCCCTCCCCACCGGGGGACGACGTGGATGTGGTAGTGATCAGCGACTCCGGCGCCCGCCGCTGCCCCGAGATTCATTCCGATGTTGAATCCATCCGGATGGTAGACGTCAGAGAGAATCCTCTGGCATTCGGCGGTGAGACGGATCAGCGAGAAAAGGACTTCGCCGTCGGTCTCGTACAGCTGGGCGACGTGGCGCACCGGCGCGATCATGAGATGCCCGTTGGTGTAGGGATACCGGTTCAGCATCACCAGAGCCTGGGGCGCACGGAAAAGGGTCAGAGTTTCGGATGGCTTCTTCGACACCGCGGCAACGCAGAAAATGCACTCCGTGGGGCCTTTGGGTGCAGTCAAGTACGGGTACCTCCAGGGGGTGAACAGAACCTCCACGAGACTTCCTACGACCGCGCCTCGGCGGAATCGGAATCCGTGTCCGGACGGTCCTCTCCGCGGGAGCCGTTGATCAGCTCCTTGAGCTCCTTGCCGGGCTTGAAGTAGGGAATCTTCTTCGAGGGAACGTCGACTCGCTCGCCCGTCTTCGGATTTCTTCCGGTCCGCGACTTACGGTTCCTCAGACGGAAGCTGCCGAATCCGCGGAGCTCGATCTTCTCGCCACCGCGAAGAGAGTCGACGATCGAGTCGAAGACGACGTTGACGATCGTCTCAGCCTGTTTCTTGGTGACTTGAACGGTGCGGGCGACCTCGTCGACGAGCTCCGCCTTCGTCATCACTTCCGGTTTGCTGTCACCGTTCGATCCGGCATCCTGTTCGCGATTCAACGCATTCCTCCTGGGTGCACTTTACCAGCGATAGAGAAAGGGGGCGTCATGCCGTCCGGCGAGGGTCTGGAGTGCGCCTGGAAGCCGCTCTCCGAGGATCATTTCGAGCAACCCACCTTCATTTCTGCGGGGATAGATCACGCCGGGGTGTTTTTTGATACCGGCCTTCTTCGCCGCCAGACCGATTGCGTCCTGGAGGTTTCCCAGCTCGTCGATGAGGTGGAGCTTTCTGGCTTCCTCGCCCGTGAACGCGCGGCCATCCGCGAGCGCAACGACCTGCTCCCTGGTCAGTTTGCCTCGCCGGCCCTCGGTCACCGCGTTGACGAACTGCTCGTGGAGCTGCGAGACAATGTGCCGGAAATACTCCTTCTCATCCTCCGAGATCGCACGGTATGGCGAGCCCGCATCCTTGAGCTTTCCGCTGGTGATCGTCTCGGGCTTGAGTTTCGCCCATTGCAGCAGATCGCCGTAGTTGAGCCACTGGGCGATGACTCCGATCGAGCCGGTGATCGAGCCGGGATTGGCCATGATCGAATCGCACCCTGCCGCGATGTAGTACCCGCCGGATGCTCCGACGTTGTCGATCGAGGCGATGACCGGCTTGCCCGTCTCGGACCGGACCTTTCGAATCTCTTCGAAGATCTCCTGGGAGGGCGCAATCGCTCCTCCGGGACTGTCGATCCGGACCACGATCGCTTTCACCGCGTGATTGTCGCGATAGTCATGGAGCCGGTCGATGATCTCCCGGGACTCGACGATCTCGCCGTCGATCGCGAGCACGCCGACCTTCTCTCCAGCCGACCACCGGTCGGAATCTCCGGATGCGATCGCAGCGATGACCACGACCACCACCGCGAGGCCGAAGAAGACGAAACATCCGCCGAGAAATCCGAGCAGCCATCCCGAGCGCCGCCGTGGCGGCGTCGGTGCTGGAGGGGGGGCCGCGGCGGCCGGCGGGGTCGGAGCGTCGTGCTGCAGCGGCTGCTGCGGAGGGAGCTCGTCGAAGCCGCTCATGCTCAGCTTTCCTTCGGTTCCGATTCCGGTGGCGGTTCGGGCGCGGGAGACTCGCCGGAGCTCTCCGGCTCCTCCGGTGCGGCCGCAGATTCCTGCGGCTCCCCTTCGGCGGCTTCCTTCTGTTGCTCCGCCGCCGCGGCTGCAGCTTTCTGCCGGAACTCTTCCTTCTCCTCGGATGTCAGCGGCATCGGTTCTCTCAGCGAGAGTCCGATCTTCCGCTCCACCGGGTCGATCTTGATGACGCGCGCGCGGACCGGTTCACCGACTTCGAACATCTGCTCGATTCGGGTCCGTTCGTCGCGGAGGATCTCCGAGATGTGCGCGAGCCCCTCCACTCCGTCTGCGATCTCGATGAAGAGTCCGAAGTCCGCGATCTTCGAGACCGTCCCGATCACGTCGTCGCCGACGTTGTGCTCCTGGACGTAGTCGTCGAACTCGTTCGGCATGAAGTCCTTGATCGAGAGGGACAACCGCTGATTGTCGGGATCGACACTCAGCACCCGCGCCTTCACAACGTCGCCCTTTTTCAGCATCTCGCTCGGATGCTTCAGCCGACGGTTCCACGACATGTCCGAAATGTGAACCAGCCCGTCGATGCCCTCTTCCACTTCGACGAACGCACCGAAGTCGGTCAGGTTGCGTACCTTTCCTTCGATCACCGTTCCGACCGGATACCGTTCGGCGACGGTGTTCCACGGGTTCGCCTCGAGAGCCTTCAGGGAGAGGGAGATGCGCCGGCTGGCGACGTTCACGTCGGCCACTGCGGCTTCCACGGTCTCTCCCACCGTGAGGATCTTGGAAGGGTGCACCCGGCGGGTCCACGACATCTCCGAGATGTGGATCAGCCCTTCGACGCCTTCTTCCAGTTCCACGAACGCGCCATAGTCGGTGATCGAGACGACTCGTCCCTTCACCTTCGAACCGATCGGGTAGCGGACGACCACATCCAGCCACGGATCGGGAGTCTTCTGCTTGAAGCCGAGCGAGACGCGCTCGTTCTCCGGATCGAATTTCAGCACCACCACTTCGATCTCGTCGCTGATATTGAAGAACTCGGAGGGGTGATTCACGCGTCCCCAGGAGATGTCGGTGATGTGAAGAAGGCCGTCCACTCCGCCGAGGTCGACGAACACACCGTAATCGGTGATGTTCTTCACCACGCCGTGGGTCAGCTTTCCTTCCTCGAGCTGCTCGAAGGTCTTCTTCTTCTTCGCTTCCTGCTCGACCTCGACGATCGCCTTCCGTGAGACGACGACGTTGTTCCGCTTCCGGTCGCAGGAGATCACCTTGAACGTGAGCTCTTTCCCCTTCAGCGATTCGAGGTTCTTCACCGGACGAACGTCGACCAGCGAACCTGGAAGGAACGCTTTCACTCCCACGTCGACCGCCAGTCCTCCCTTGACCCGGTCGATGACCCGGCCAGTGATCGGGGTCTCGTCGCGGAAGGCTTCTTCGAGGCGGTCCCAGACGTGAACCCTCTCCGCCTTGAGGCGGGAGAGCATCGCATAACCGGAAGGATCGTCGAGGCGCTCGATGTAGACCTCGATCTGATCGCCCGGTTTGACCTTGAGGTTGCCGTCCCAGTCCCGAACTTCGTCGGCGGGAAGAAGCCCCTCGGATTTGTATCCGAAGTCGACGACCACGTCGGAGGGCTGGATCTGGAGAACGCGACCCGTGACGATCTCTCCCTCGGTGAACTCCGAGATCTTTTCGTCATAGATCTTCAGCAGTTCTTCCATCCCGTAGGATTCGAGCTCTCCCTGTGAGTTCGCATTCGGGGGCTTTGGTTTGTCATTGGACGGCATGCAGCAGGACACCTCCTGGGATTCCGGTCCGGTGCTCGGAACTGAGATTCGAGACACCGGCCCCTCGAGACGCGATCATCCGCCGGACCCTGCACGTTCGTACGCACGGGAGAACAACGCTAAATTATTGATTTCGCGTCAGAACGCAGTTTAGCGATCGCTCACGAGGGAAGTCAAGAAGCGTGAGAGCTCTGTCGGATTCTTCGAACGATCTGGTCCACGACCTCATCGATGGAGTGATCCGACGTGTCGATCACTGTGTAGCTTTCGTCGTAGCTGAGAGGAGAGTCGGCCCGGGAGGAGTCCTGTTGATCGCGACGGCTCATCTCTTCGTAGACCTGCTCGAAGCTCATCCGGATTCCGCGCTCTTCGAGATCATGCAGACGCCTCCCGGCGCGGACTTCGGGGCGGGCGGTGAGAAAGAACTTGTGAGGTGTATCGGGAAATACCTTCGTGCCGATATCCCTTCCCTCGAGCACGCCGCCTGATTGCCTGCCGAGCTCGCGCTGGAGACGCACGAGCTCGCGCCGGACTGCCGGGACCGCCGAGACGTCGCTCGCGGCCATGCTGATCTCGGGGGTACGAATGGCCTCGGAGACATCCTCTCCGTCGAGCAGAACGGTCGGACGATCGAGCGAGGGAACGAATCGGATCGAAGTCTGTTCCGCGATACGAGAGAGTGCGACTTCATCGCCCGTCGATACGCCGGCGCGGAGGGCCTTCAGGGCAATCGCCCGGTACATCGCTCCCGTATCGATGTGCGGAATGCCGAGAGCGAGAGCGACCCTCTTGCTCGTGGTGGTCTTCCCGACGCCGGCGGGACCATCGATTGCGATGACCAGAGCTTCCATCGGAGCTATGACTTCCGCTTCGATCCGCTCCGCCCGGTGCTACGCGATTTGTGACCGGAGGTGCGGCTGGTGCCGGCCGCAGATTTGCGCGCGGGCGATTTCCTGGCTGTGGTCCGCTTCGTCGCCGCCGGTCGTTTTCTCTTCTCGGACGCCGGCTCGGTGGCCGCTCTGCGGCGGGCCGGGCGTCGTGGACGAGCCGGTTCGTCACCGATCTTCCGGAGCAACTTCACTTCGTGCTCGGAGAGCTCCCGCCATTTCCCGGACGAGAGTGAGGAATCGGAGATCGGCCCGATGGCTACGCGCTTGAGCTTCGCGACCGGATGTCCGACCGCCTGAAACATCTTTCGGATCTGCTGGGTGCGCCCCTCCCGGAGGCGGACCTCGAACCAGCTGTTCCCTTCGTCATCCGTCCTGCCGGTGGTCCGGAGCCGGGCGATCTCGGAAGGAAGCGTTCTCCGTCCGTCGATGGTGATGCCGCGCTGGAGTTTCTCGATCATCCGTTCGGCCGGTACTCCGCGAACTTTCACGTGATACGTCTTGACCGATCCGTGTTTCGGATGCGCGACCTGGAACGCCAGCTCGCCGTCGTTGGTGAGGAGAACCAGCCCTTCGGAGTGGTAGTCGAGGCGTCCGACCGGATAGATTCTCTCTCTCACCCCTTTGATGAAATCGAGCACCGTGGGCCGGCCCTGCGGATCCTCCACCGTGGTCATCACTTCCTTCGGCTTGTTCAGAAGAATGTAGCGTTTCGATTCCGTCCGCGTTACGAGCTTTCCATCGATCTTGATGTGATCGCGATCGGGATCGGCTTTCGATCCGAGCTCGTCCACCACCCGCCCGTTCACCGTCACGCGCCCTTCGCGGATCATCTCTTCGGCTTTCCGCCGCGAGGAGATGCCCGCGTTTGCGATGATCTTCTGAATCCGCTGTTCCGGCATTAGTCGTCGCTCGCTCTGCGGAATTCTACTTCCTCCGCGCCCTCTTCCGCATGGTCCTCTGCGGATCCAGTCTCCGGCGCGAGGTGTTCGCCGCTGGTTTGCGTCTCGACACGCGATTCGTCGTCGGCATCCACTTCCTGCGGTTGACTCTCGAGGAGCGGATCGCCGGCGATCGGAGCTTCGTCGAGAACGGTCTCTTGCGGTGGCTGTTTCATCGCCTCCGCAAGTTCGCTCTCCGGGATCTCGGAAGGAGCGGCGGTTTCGTCAGCAGCGCCTTCACCGCGAGAAATCCCGGCCATCTCGACTTCTTCTGCTTCTTCGGCGACTGCCTCTGGTGTGACCGGCGCCTCCCCTTCATGAGGAGGAATGACTGTTTCTTCGGCCGGTTCCCCCGGAGCCGGGGATTCAGATTGCTCGCGCAACTGCAGATCGGCCTCGCCGGACTCGAGTTCTGATTCGCTTTCGGTTCCGGCGTCGGATCCCGGTTCGTCCGGGCTCTCGGCATCCGATCCGGCCCCGAGCTCGCCCTCCGGCGTCGGGATGAAGTCTTCTGTTCCGCCGAGCAGCTCTTCGGTCAGATTCTCTCCGATGATCTCCGCGAACTCCTCGAGCCGGGGAAGGTCCTGAATCGAATCGAGTCCGAAGTGGATCAGGAACTCGCGGGTGGTGCGGTAGAGAAACGGACTTCCGACCACGTTCTTCCGACCCGCGATCCGAACCAGCTTCCGTTCGAGGAGCGTCCGGATGACGCCGGACGAGTTCACGCCGCGCAGCTCGGAGATCTCCGGCGCGGTGATCGGCTGCCGGTACGCGACGATCGCCAGCGTTTCGAGTGCGGCGACCGAGAGGCGGTGCTCGCCCTGTTTGGAGAAGAACTTCTTCAGATAGGGATCGAGCTGGGCGCGGGTCGCGAACCGCCATCCTCCGGCGGTTCGCTCCAGGCGGAATCCGAGCTCGTGCTCGTCGAAGAACGTTCCGATCGCGTCCAGCTGCGAGGCGACCTCGTTCGGCGGAGCATCGGCAATGGCTTCGACCAGTGAGTCGAGAGAGACCGGCTCGCCGGCAGCGAAGAGAATCGCCTCGAGCGCGGAACGGAGTTCTTTTTCGGACATGCTCATCGTGTCAGTGGTCGTACAGCGCAAACTGCGCCTCGTCGATCTCCTTTTCGGTACGGTGAATCACGATCTCTCCGAAGACGTCGTGCTGGCGGAGAGAGATTCCCCCCAGTCGCACCAGCTCGAGCACGCCGAGGAAGATGGCGACGAGCTCGCCCCGATCTCGCCCCTCGAGATACCACTGGAGTCGCATCGGCGAGCGGCGGCCGAGCTCGACCACCAGCTCGCGCATCTTGTCGGAGACCTTGTGCGTCGAACGTTTCAGCTCGATCGGATTGGGGTGGTCTTTCTTGTATCGCTGCAGTGCGGTGCGGAACGCGTCGAGGAGGTCGAATAGAGAGACTTCGCTGATGTCGATCTCGGTCGCGTCGGGAGTGATCTTCTCCGGTGGATGCGTCCAGACGCCCATCCTGACGACGTCGATCTCGGCGAAGGACTCGGCCACGGCCTTGAACCGCTGGTACTCGAGCAGCCGGTCCACCAGCTCCGCTCGTGGATCCTCCGATTCGGCTTCGTCCTCGTTCCGTGGCAGGAGCATCTTCGACTTGATGTGGATCAGCAGCGCCGCCATGTAGATGTACTCCGCGGCGATGTCGAGATCGAGCTCCTGCATCGTGTCGAGGTATGCGTTGTACTGCTCGGTGATGAGCATGATCGGGATGTCGTAGATGTCGACCTTATGCTGCTTGATGAGATGCAGCAGCAGATCGAGCGGACCCTCGAAGGCCGGAAGAGTGACGCTGTACGAAGGCTGATCTTCATCCTCTTCGCCGTCCATCGGTTCCGCGACGGCATTCAGAGGCTCCAGCTCTTCCGGGTTCGGGGAGTCTTCGGTGGTCATGATCTCGCTTCGAGCTCAGGATAGTTCAGTTTCATCGCCTGGCGGACGATCTCCAGCGTTTCTGCCGCACGCTCTCGCGCCACCTTATTCCCTTCGCGCAGGGCGTCCCAGACGATCGACGGATCGCGATCGATTCTCTCACGCCGCTCCCGGATCGGAGCGAGCGCGTCGATCATGATCGACGCCAGGAGCTTCTTGTCCTGGACGCACCCGATCTCGGCCGCGCGGCACTCGCGATCCACCCGCGCGATGGTCTCCGCATCCGAGAAGATCCGGTGAAACTGGAACAGATTGCAGATGTCGGGATTCCCGGGATCGCTGCGCCGGACCCGGTTCGGATCGGTGAACATGGTCGAGACCAGCGACCGGATCTCGTCGGGCGAGGAAGTGAGACCGATGGTGTTGCCGTAGCTCTTCGACATCTTCCGCCCGTCCAGACCGGGAACCTTCGGCGTCTCGGTGAAGAGTGCCTGCGGCTCCGGAAACACCGGTCCGAAGAAGTTGTTGAACCGCCGCACGATCTCCCGAGAGATCTCGAGATGTGCGGCCTGATCTTCCCCGACCGGTACGCGGTCCGCGCGGTAGACCACGATGTCAGCGGTCTGCAGAAGCGGATAGCCGAGAAATCCGTACGTGTTCAGCTCCCGCTCGGCGAGCTGCTGCTGCTGCTCTTTGTACGTCGGAACGCGCTCGAGCCACGGCAAGGGAGTGACCATCGAAAGGAGGAGGTGAAGCTCCGCGTGCTCCTTGACCTCGGACTGAAGGAAGATGGTGCATTTCTCCGGGTCGAGTCCGGCCGCGAGCCAGTCGGCCACCGCGTCGAACGTCGCCTGATGGATCTTCGACGGATCTGCGTAGTCGGTGGTCAGCGCGTGCCAGTCGGCTACGAAGTAGAAGCAGCGGTAGTCGTCCTGGAGTCCGACCCAGTTCCTGACCGCACCGAAGTAGTTTCCGAGATGGATTCTGCCCGTCGGCCTGAGGCCGCTGAGTACGATTCCCTTGTCGCTCAATGTCTCCCCGATCGAATCGTTCGCTGTGCCGGCACGCTCGCCGGCTGCCGCCCGGCTCCGCCCCCCGACGACTCCGGAGGCGGCGTCCGCTCCGGCCAGCGGGAATGGAGCGCGCAGTTTAACAGTCCCCGAATCGAGGTGAAAGCCTGAGGAAGGGATTCATGAGCTCACTCCTATGAACGACGGAGGTTCCGCATCCGCTCCGTATCCTCCACCCGTTCGGCTCGAGATCATCACGTTTCGATTCCGAACCACCTTTCAGTGACTAACTCTCAAAGATGACTACAGGGGTTAGACAGTCTCAGTCCTTTTCGATCAGGCTCCACTCCGGCATCAGGGTCTTCACCAACCGCTCGGCCCCGGCGAGACCTTCGCGACGGATGATGCTGATCGCGACGTCGCGGGCCTTCTCCATCAGACGGTGATGCCGCAGCAGATCTCCATACCGGAATCGCGGGACACCCGACTGCCGGGTGCCGAAGAAGTCGCCAGCGCCGCGAGCGGCGAGGTCACGCTCGGCCACTTCGAATCCGTCGCGCGTCGACTCGAACGATCGGAGACGCTGCTTCGCCTCCTCGGAGGCTTTCTCGTCGCGGATCAGGACGCAGTACGATCTTCGCGATCCGCGCCCGATCCTCCCCCTCAGCTGATGGAGCTGCGAGAATCCGAAGCGGTCGGCGCCAACCACGACCATGGTCGAGGCGGCCGGAACATCGATCCCGACCTCGATCACCGTGGTCGAAACGAGGATGTCCACCTCTCGTTCCTTGAAGCGCTCCATCACCGCTTCCTTCTCCTCCGCGCTCATCCGACCGTGGAGCATCGCGACCCGGCAATTCGGAAGCGCCTCCCGAATCTCCTCGTACCCGGCCGTGAGCGGCTTCAGATCGAGAACCTCGGATTCGTCGATGATCGGATAGACCACGTACGCCTGAGCGCCCGACGCGACTTCTTTCGCGACGAACTCGAGGACCTTCGAAAAGCGTGCGGAGCCCCTCACGACGGTCCTGACCGGGAGGCGTCCGGGAGGCAGCTCGTCGATCACCGAGAGCTCCAGATCACCATAGAGGGCGATGGCGAGCGAACGCGGAATGGGCGTCGCGGTCATCACGAGGATATCGGGGAGATTCCCTTTCAGGAACAGCTTCTGGCGCTGTACCACACCGAAGCGGTGCTGTTCGTCGACGATGGCCAGTCCGAGCGAGTGGAACCTCACCGCAGGCTCGAGGATCGCGTGCGTCCCCACCAGAATGTCGATCCTTCCGGCCGCGAGCCGTCCGAGGAGGTCCCGTCGAGCGGCCGCAGGCGTCGCACCGGAGAGCTTTGCGACTCGAATCCCCGAGGACTCGAGCAGCTGCGAGATCCGCTGGTAGTGCTGTTCGGCGAGGATCTCCGTCGGCGCGAGCAAAGCCGCCTGATGCCCGTTCTCGATCGCGAGGATCGCCGCGATCAATGCGACGATCGTCTTTCCGCTCCCGACGTCGCCCTGCAACAGCCGGTACATCGGACGGTCGGACGTCATGTCGGCCGCGATCTCCTTCAGAACGCGCTTCTGCGCTCCGGTGAGCCGGAACGGCAGAACCTTCCGCACCCGTTCGCGGACCGCGTCGTCGATGCGGACGGTCCGCTCCTTCGTCTGTCGCTCTTCCGCCGCGCGACGGATTCTGAGCGCGAGCTGAAACCTGAAGAACTCCTCGAGGATCAGACGCCGGTGGGCCGCGGATTCGCCGGCGAGAAACGTCGGCGTCAGATCGTCCGGCTGGTGCATCTGCACCAGCGCTCGATGGAGACCGATCACGCCGAGCTCCTTCCGGAGAGAGGCGGGAAGCGGATCTTCGATCGCGCCAACCGTTTCGAGCGCCTGTCGTACGATCCCGCGAACACTCTTCCCCGGGATCATGGAAATGGCCGGGTAGATCGGGACCACTGCGCCGTCGTAATCCGACTCGCCATCCGGAGGAAGGACCTCGACGTCGGGGTTCTCGATCTGAAGCCGCCCGCGGTTGTTCACCCGAGGCTGTCCGAAGACGGCGAGCTGAGTATGGCGTGCGATCTGTTTCGCACGGTACGGTTGATTGAACCAGACCAGCGTGATGGTTCCGCTTCCGTCGTCGAGAATCGCTTCGAAAATCTCGAGCCGTTTGATCGGCGAGAGCTTCGTTCCGCACGAGAGGATCCGTCCGCGGATCGCCACAGGAGAGTCGACTGTCCCGAGCTCGGCCACGGTGACCTGATTCCGGCGGTCCTCGTACCGACGAGGGAACAGATAGACCAGGTCTCGCGCGGTGCGGATCCCCGCGGTCTCGAACAGTGCCGCACGTGACTGGCCGACGCCGCGCAGATACTGCACCGGTTTGTCGGGGTCAGGCTGCCATTCGGTTTTCGGACTCGGTCGCGCCACGCCTCGATTCTCCCTCGGTGTGCGCGAAATGCCAAGCGTCGAAAAACTCCCGCATCACGAACCGAATGCGGTCTCACGAAGTGACGGCGCTCTGGGAGTCTGCGCGATAGAAACTTCCGTAGCGAGAAAGCGAAGCAGCGAGGTCAAATTCGTTCGGGATTACGCTTCGAAGATGACCTTCATCTCGATCAGCCCGATCTTCACGCGGTCGCCATTCTGGATCGGGACCGGGATTCCGGTGGGAATCCTCTGCTCGTTGACGTAAGTCCCGTTGACGGTTCCGACTTCCTCGATGATCGAGAACGTGTCGCCTTCCTTGAGGACTTTCGCGTGGCGGCGAGAGACGGAGCGCTGGGTGTCGACGGCGGTGAGGTCGATGTCGGGATGGATGCCGGTGACCGGATCGGCCCGGCCGACGGAGGTATCGGTATCCTCGCGGAAGTAGAACGCAGTCCCCGTCGAGAGGTCGACGAGACGATGACGGCGCATGCGGGGGGCGGGAGGAGCATCCGAGGGGGCCTCGGCGATCGCTTCGAGATCGACTTTACGCCCGGCGAGACTCTCGAGGAGGCGGTTCGCCTCGCGGAGACGCTTGGAGTATTTTCGCATGATCCGGACCGCGATCTCCGGATTGCGCCGGAGCATCTCGTCGAATCGCGAACCGTTGATGGCGATCAGCTTCACGTCGCTGGTTGCCACGGCATCCGCGCTCCGCGGCGCGTTCTCGAGGACCGCCATCTCGCCGAAAAAATCGCCCTTTTCGAGCTGCGAGAGGACATGGGAAGTGTTCCCGATGCGTTTGACGATCTGGACCTCACCCTCCTGGATGATGAACATCTCCGTCCCGAGATCGCCCTCGGTGAAAATGACCTCGCCGGCCTGGTACGAGATCGCGACGTCTTTCACCGGCTCTTTTCCTCCAGTCTTGAATACTGCTTTCATATCGCCTCACTCTGCGACCAGAGGCGCAACCACCGGCTCGGTGAACGAAAGTGTCAGTTGGCGCGTGTCAAGATGAGCGGGAACGCCGACCGGAAGGAGGAGATTGTCCCCATGGTGTCCGAACGGAAGGTCTCGCACCACCGGAATGCCGAGATTCCGGAAGGTCTCGGCGATCAGAGAATCGAGCTCGCCGCTGTCGGCCTCCCCACAGTCTTTCAACTTGCCGATCACCACACCACGGAGCCGGCTCAATCTACCAGACAGCCTCAGGTGGGTCAACATGCGGTCGATGCGATAGACGGGCTCGTCGACCTCTTCCCAGAACCAGATCCCGCCATCGACCCAGAAGTCGTACGGAGTTCCGATCAGAGCGGCGGTGAGCGAGAGACATCCACCGAAAAGAACCGCGCTCGCTGACCCCTCCGCCACGACCTGGCTGCTCTCGAAGCGATGCTCGAGCGGAGCCTCACCGTGCAGCATCGACCAGAACCACGCCTCGCGCTGCTGGGAGAGGCGGTCGTGAAAGTCGAGATTCAGCATCGGGCCGTGGAACGTGACGACCCCCGACTCCCGCGCTACCGCCTGATGCAGAGCCGTGAGGTCGCTGAATCCGATGATCGGCCGAGGATTTTCGGCGATCGCTTCGAAATCGATCTCCGGGAGGATCCGCATCGCACCATACCCGCCGCGGGCGAAGAGGTAGAGGTCGAAAGAAGGATCGCGAAGGAAGCGGTTCGCCACCGAAACGCGTTCATCATCCGTTCCGGCGAGATAGCTCCTGGGGCCGCGCTCGAAGAGATTCGGCGCGAGAACGACTTCGAGCCCCCTGGATTCGAGATGCCGCTTCGCCTCGAGAATTCTCGCCTCCGTGGACGGTGACGAGATCGCCAGAACCGCCGCGCGCCCCTTCGGAGGAAGAGGCGCGGGGCGTTTCAGCGGAAGTCGGAGTGGACCTGTAAGCCGAATTCTGTGCTCCTCGCAAAAGGAGTAAGGATCATTCATCTGTCACTCGCGTTACCGCGGTGATCGAGCAACCTACCCGGAGGCTTTCAACGGAAACGGGCGGTTCCACTGCCTCCCTATTTGGTCTTGCTCCGCAGGGGGTTTACCTTGCCGTCCCGCTCACACGGAACGCGGTGCGCTCTTACCGCACCATTTCACCCTTACCTCAGATCGAAAGAACTGTGGCGGTATCTTTTCTGTTGCACTTTCCGTCGCGTCGCCACGCCTGGACGTTATCCAGCCTGCTGCCCGTAGGAGTTCGGACTTTCCTCCATCCCGCAAGCGGGACGGCGATCCTCCAATCCACTCCGAACGCGTACTATAACAGATCCGCCACGCACCGATTCCTCCGGGCGAGGGTCCTTTGGAAAGAGCGGAAGAGTGAAAACGCGATCGAAAAATAGGAGCAGCTAATTCCTTGCGAATTCGATAGTTACTAAAATTGTCGGCAGGCCGACATTCAAACGTTCCTGTTTTTGGGATCGGAAAAATACTCCTCCCAATCGTCGCTCCCGGCGGCACTCTCTTCTCCCCCCACCCCACTCTCCGCCAGTCCCCTTCCGAACTCGAGAGAGCCGCGGACCTCCACACCCCTCCGGCGCACTCGCGCCGCCAGTGAGTTGTCCGAAGTCACGAAGGTCAACGGACGCTTCCCAGCTGCGGCGGCGACTTCGACCAGCACGTCGTCCGCGCTTCGTGGCGCGGCGAATCGGATACGAACCCTGCCGAGGTGCTGTGCGAATCCCGACGGCGCGGCGCCGTCGAAGACGCAGGTGAGAGAGCTCGACTTCGCCCTGGCGTAGGACGCCAGCCTCCGGACGAGCTCACGTTTTGCGTCGTCGGCTTCGCGGTCGAGCCGGAGTGCTCCCAGAAGGTTGCTCCCGTCCACGAGGTAGAGCATCACGCCGGACCGGAAGCACGGCGACGCCGGAACCGCGCAACGAAGAACGCGGCCGGAATCAGGAAGAGGAGAGCCAGGATCAGGAACACGAACGGCACGAAGATGGCGAGCAGCGACTGAGCGACGGCGTATCCATCTTCGAGCAGCGAGATCACCGGGCTCGCGAGCCCGCCCGTAGTGGACGTGCTGGCGACCCGCAGCGATGCCTTGGCCAGGTGGCTCGTGAGCGCGGCACTCCCTCCGATCGCAGCGGCCAGGACCGCGACTCCCTTCGGAAAATGGGGAGACGCTGCGGAAAACGCAATGACCGCTCCGGCGAGCGGGCGGACGAAAGTGTGTACCACGTCCCAGGCGTGATCGACCGCGGGAATCTTGTCTGCGACGAACTCCACGACGTAGAGCACCCCCACCACGATCAGCACTGGAGTCGAAGAGAAGAAATGAGCCATGTCTCCGGGAAACATCTCCGGAAAGAAGCGTGAGATCAACCCGAAGACGAGGAAGGTTGCGTACGCGTTGATCCCCGCACCGAGTCCGAGCCCGAGAGTGCTCCCTGCAAGTGAGATCAGGTCCGTCATTTCGTTACGATCCTCCGCGGTTCGACCACTGCGGGACGACTTCCTTCCGCGAGCGCGGCGGGAAGTGCGCTCTTCGCCTCCTCTGCGCCCCTGCGACTCGTGTACCGGCCCCAGAAGACGCGGTAACAGGCACGGCCATGATAGGAGATCGGGACGAACCAGACCCCGTCACCGCCGTCGCGGAGTGCGCGGGTGATCGAATCGGTCTCGCAAACCAGCTCGACCTGAACCGTCCATCCAACGGATGCCGCATCCCGGACGTACTGCGCGGCCATCCCGTCGTAGCGCGTCCGAAGAGGGTCAGCGGCGGCAGGCTTCGGCGACGGCTTCGGCTTCTCCGTTACCGCCGGACGCACCGGTTCCGGTTTCGGCGTCGATACCTTTGGCGTGACCGGCGGCGCGGACGACGTGCCGGGATCTGCGACCGCCGGATCCTGCGGGCTTCCTGACTCCTCCGCGACCGACGTCGTAACCGGCGAAAGGTTCGCGGCGGGGGGGTGAACGGCCACTTCTGCGGGCGGCCGAATGCCCGCCGCTTCGGAGGGTGGCGCCGGAGCGACCGCTCCCCTGCCACTCCACCACCTGAATCCGAAGTATCCGCCCGCTCCGAGAACCACGATCGCGAGCAGCACGTAGAGGAACGTTCGGCTCCCGCCCTTCTCTTGCGCGACCGAGCTCGGAGTGAAGCCCGCTGCACGGTTCGGGGTTGGAAAACTCTGGTCAGGCTCCGGGAGGGAGTTCGGAATTTCAACCGGCTCGTTCCACGAGAGCGACTCGGCGCCGGAGTCGCGGCTCAGATCCGGAAGACCCATCTCCAGCGTCGGGTCGGCCGCGGGGTCGCTCCCCTTCTCCCACGAAATGTCATCGAGGGAAGGTGTTCTGACGGAGCCTGACGAAGCGGGCGCGGCCGCCGGAGCGGATTGGAGCGGAGTCCGCAGCTCCGGGGACGGCGTCCCGACGTCGAGCCCTCCTGAACCCCCGCCCTTCACGGCTGCCGGCTCGCCCGCCATGTCGAGCGCAGCGCCCGGACCGATCTCCAGCGCCGGTTCATCCTCGAAACTCAGTTGGTCGAGCGAGCTCGGGGGACGGAACGCCGGGGGCGAAACCTGATGTGTCACTTTAGGTTTCGCTCGGATCAACCCGAGAACCTCAAGCGCATAGAGGAGCTTGTAGACGGTGAAGCTGTCGTTCGCGGAGGATGATGCGATCTCGTCGGCCGACCGGTTCCCGTCGACGAGTGCGGTGATCCGATCTGCATCCTGATTCAATCCGAGCGTGCGGTATGTCGCGTCGAAATCGGGTGCAGCGGCGAAGACGACGCTTCCGCCCTCCATCTCTTTTTCGATCGCCTCCCGATCCTGGCTGGTGACCAGAAGCTCGAGGATCACGTGAGGGAGAAGGAAGAACGTCCCCTCCTCCCGTTTCGGGAGGTAGTCCTGGACGATGGTGTAGGATCCCGACTGCCATTGCAGGATCGAGCGGATCACGCCGACGACCTGAACCCGCCGCGCCCAGGTCAGCTCTTTCCGGGTGATGAAACCGAGGGTGAGAAGGGCGTCCCCGAGAGTCTCGTTCTCCTTGCGGCGTGCGAGTGCCTGTTTCAGATGCTCCCGGGTGACCTTTCCGCCCCGCAGGAGGATCTCGTCGATGCTGTCGGATCGATCGTTCGTGCTCGCGGAGAGGACATTTCCGTCCTTGAAGTAAATGATCTTGATGAACGCGTCGTTCTCGAAGCGGATCGCACCGGTGAAGTGTTGCGACCCGAGCTCGAGAAGACGCGGTATCAGTTCGATTTCGTTGATCTCACCTTCGAATGTCATTCACTTCCTCCCTCTCCCCGGGTCATATGGAACCGGAATGGAGCTGATCGTAAACGGATTGTCCGACCTTTCGGCCGAGAACCTTCGACAGGTCCTGCGCGGAGGCCTGCCGCACCGCCGAGAGACTGCCGAAGTGCTCCAGCAGCAGTTTCCGGCGTGTGGCTCCCACGCCGGAGAGCGAATCGAGCTCGCTCTGAAGCGTCCGTCGCGATCGCCTTCTTCGATGCGATGATACGGCAAACCGGTGCGTTTCATCGCGAATCATTTGCAGCAGCTGTAACGCCGGATCATGCCGGTCGAGACAGACCGGATCTTCCGAATCGGGGAGGTAAATCTCCTCTTCCCGTTTGGCGAGTCCTGCGACCGCCACGCCGTCGATTCCGAGCTTCGCGAGAGCGGAAAGGGCGGCGTTCAACTGCCCTCGTCCTCCGTCGATGAGAATCAGATCCGGAAGCGACCGCTCCTCCGAGACCACTCTCCTGTAGCGCCTCTCGACCGCCTCGGCCATGGAGCGGAAGTCGTCCGCCCCCTCCACCGTTCGGATGTTGAAGACCCGGTAGTGCTCCTTCCGGAACCGCCCCTCGCCGAAGACAATCATCCCCGCCACCGAATCGCTTCCCTGGATGTTCGAGATGTCGAACGATTCGACCCACTGAACGTCGCCGGGAGCGCCGACGATCGAGCCGAGACGGGCTGCTGCAACCTGCAGCCGGTCCTGCTGGGACTTCCGGAAGCGCGACTCGTGAGCCACTCGTGCATTCCGCACCGCGAGCTCGATCCGGTCGAGCGCCTTCCCCCGCATCGGTATACGAAGACGCACTTTCCGGCCGCGCTTCGATTCGAGCCAGTCGGCGATCAGCTCCGCGTCGGCAATCTGGTGCGGTAGATGGATCTCGGCGGGAATGAACAGGTTGTCCTCGTAGTATCGCTGGACCACCTCGGCGAGAAACTCCTCCGCGTTGAAGGCTTCGACTTTCTCCCAGAAGATCTCCCGACGGTCAACCAGGTTGCCGTCGCGCATGATGAAAACCTGCACCGCGACGTCGCTCCCCTCCTCGAACATTCCCCAGACGTCGGCGTTCGCGTCCCCGGCCGAAGCGACCTGCTGCTCGGCCTGGGTCCGTTCGACTGTCCTCACCAGATCGCGGTAGTAGGTTGCGAGCTCGAACCGCTCCTTCTCCGCCGCGTCATACATGCGGACCTTCAGGCGCTGCTGGAGCTCTTTGCTCCGTCCGCTCAGGAAGAGGACCACGTCGTCGACGACCTGAAGGTACTCTTCGCGCGTGGTCAGACCCTCGACGCACGGCCCGAGACATTGGTGCATGTCGTAATAGAGGCAGGGCCGGGGAAGCGCACTCACCCCTTCACGGATCGGGATGTCGCAGGTCCTGAGGCTGAAGTGGTCCTGGATCAGCTTCAGGATCCGTCGGGCAGTTCCCGCGAAGAAAGGACCGAAGTAGAGATCACCCTTCTCCCGGTTCACTCTTCGGGTGAAGACCACTCGAGGATACGGCTCGGAGAGCGTCACTTTCAGGTACGGATACGTCTTGTCGTCGCGGAGAAGGACGTTGTAGCGCGGCTGGTTCGCCTTGATCAGGTTGTTCTCGAGAAGGATCGCCTCGAGCTCGTTGTTCGTGGTCACGAAATCGATGGCTTCGATCTCCGCGATCAGCGACATCGTCTTGCTGTCGCGAGCCCCGCGTCCGGAAATGTAGGAGGAGACGCGACTCCGGAGATTGCGGGCCTTCCCGACGTAGATCACCTCCCCTGCGGAGTTGCGGTGGAGGTAGACCCCGGGCCGCTCCGGGATCTCTTTCAGGCGGCTCCTGAGCCGCTCCATTCGTGAATCCGAGCCGTTGGACATCGCGCAGACTCCAGCAACAAATCGGCAAGTCGATTTGCTCCCATTCGCGCCAGCCCGGATGTCTCGCACCATTCCGTCGCCAGAGCGCGGTCATTGCCGTATATCCTTCTATTTCGCTTTCGGGGGTTAGGCAGCTTTATAACCTGCTTATTTATTTTAGATGGTTATAAAGCCCAATAACCTTCGTTTGTTGTTATGATGGTTAGCGACCGGAGTCGGGCCCGAATCTCCCGCGCGGAGAGATCGCGCTCGAGCCAAAGAGAGCCCCGGGTGCAGTCCGTGAAAAAAGGAGACCGGATGCAGGAGAACGTCGGAGGGAACCTCGCCCTGGAATTCGCCAACTCGGCCGGCTTTCATGCTCTCGGAGACCGGAGAGAAGGGCTCCCCGATCTGGATCACCTCCTCGAATGGTGTCGGAACGCAGGGCTGATCACCGCTCACGAGCGGCGGCAGATTCTGGGACAGATCGAGGAGAGTGGCGGCGGCGAGACGCTGGCCGGAGAGGCGCGCTCGCTTCGAGATTCGATTCAGTCGATCTTCTCGCGGATCGCGCGGAAGCGGCCTCCCTCACCGTCCGATCTCTCGCTCCTCAACGAGGCCATCGCCCGGACGTACCCGCACCGGCGCATCGGTGGGCGACGGGACCGCTTCGAGTGGGAATGGGAACGGAGTACGGACCCTCAGCGGATCCTCTGGCCGGTGATCTGCGCCGCCGCCGATCTCCTCGTCTCACCCGAGATCTCCCGGCTGCGAGAGTGTTCGGGTCGCGACTGCAGCCGCCTCTTCCTTGACCAGAGCCGGAACGGGTCCCGGCGCTGGTGCACCATGACCGGATGCGGGAACCGCGCGAAGGCGCGGCGGCACTACCGGAGAGAAAAGGGCTAGTAGTGTGCGCGGTAAGGAGGCGTGACGGTCAGACGAAGATCCGGAGCTCTTTCAGTTCCCGGAGCTGATCCCGCAGCTCGGCCGCCTTCTCGAATTCGAGATTCTTGGCGGCATCTTTCATCTCCCGGGTCAGCCTTGCGATTTTCGCATCGAGATCTTCGTCCGCGACGAGATCGAGCGCTCCCCTCTTTCCCGGTATCTCGAAGTAGTCGAGGTTGGACATCCGGACCAGGTCCGAATCGACGGCCTTGATGATGGTCGCCGGCTCGATGCCGTGCTCGCGATTCCACTCTTCCTGAATCGACCGTCTCCGCTCCGTCTCATCGATCGCGTGCCGCATCGAATCCGTGATCCGGTCGGCATAGAGGATCGCCAGACCGTTCACGTTCCGGGCAGCGCGTCCGATGGTCTGGATCAGAGAGGTTCCGGAACGGAGGAAGCCTTCCTTGTCCGCGTCGAGAATGGCGACACACGAACATTCGGGAAGATCGAGTCCCTCGCGGAGAAGGTTGATGCCGACGAGGACGTCGAACGTCCCGAGGCGGAAATCGCGAAGGATCGCCACCCGCTCCAACGTGTCGATGTCCGAATGGAGATAGGTGACCTTGATTCCGAGCTCGAGGAGATAACGGCTCAGATCCTCGGACATCTTCTTGGTGAGCGTGGTGACCATCACCCGCTCTTTCTTGTCGATTCTCTCCCGGATCACTCCGATCAGATCGTCGACCTGACCCTTCACCGGCCGGATCTCGATCTGCGGATCGAGCAGCCCGGTCGGCCGGATGACCTGCTCGACGAACTGGCCCCCACTCTTCTGCAACTCGTACGCGCCGGGCGTCGCGGAGACGAAGACCACCTGATTTACCTTTCCCTCGAACTCCTCGAAGCTCAGGGGCCGGTTGTCGATCGCGCTCGGAAGACGGAAACCGTATTCGACGAGGGTCTGTTTTCTGGCCCGGTCCCCTCCCCACATCGCGCGGAGCTGGGGAACAGTCTGGTGGGACTCGTCGATGATCAGGAGGTAGTCCTTCGGAAAATAGTCGATCAACGTCGGTGGCGGCTGACCGGGCGCGCGGCCGCTCAGGTGACGGCTGTAATTCTCGATCCCGTTGCAGTAACCGAGCTCCGTCATCATCTCGATGTCGAAGAGCGTGCGCTGCTGGAGACGCTGCGCCTCGAGGAGCCGGTCGTTCCTCTTGAGCTCTTCGGTCCTTTCAGCGAGCTCCTCCTTGATCGCGGCGATCGCTTCGAGGAGCCGATCCCGAGGAGTGACGTAATGGGTCTTCGGATAGACGGCCAGCCGTTCGTAGGTCCGAGTGACGTGGCCGGTGACAGGATCGATTCTCGAGATCGCGTCGATCTCGTCTCCGAAGAACTCGATCCGGACTGCATCGTCTTCGTAGGCGGGCCAGATCTCCAGGACGTCACCTCTGAGGCGGAAGGTCCCTCGGGAGAGGTCGTACGGCGTGCGCTGGTACTGCATCTCGGTGAGCTTCCGCAGGTACTCCGGAAGCGGCTTGGTCACCCCTTTTTCGAAAAAGAGGAGCATTCCGTAGTAGAGCTCGGGGTCGCCGATGCCGTAGATGCAGGAGACTGAAGCGACGATGATCACGTCGCGTCTCTCGAAGAGAGACTTGGTTGCGGCAAGCCGCAGCTTGTCGATCTCCTCGTTCTTCGTCATCTCCTTTTCGATGTAGAGATCCGACTGCGGGATGTAGGCTTCCGGCTGGTAGTAGTCGTAGTAGGAGACGAAGTACTCGACCCGGTTCTCGGGAAAGAAATTGCGGAATTCCTGGTAGAGCTGCGCGGCCAGAGTCTTGTTGTGACTGAGGATCAGGGTCGGGCGGTTGAGGGCCTCGATCACCTTGGCCATGGTGAACGTCTTTCCGGAGCCGGTGACGCCGAGCAACACCTGTTCGCGCTCGTCGTCGCGCGCGGCGCCGACGAGCTTCTCGATCGCAGCGATCTGGTCGCCTTGCGGCTCAAAGGGAGAAACGAGCTCGAACCGATCCATTCCGGTCAGAGTTGAACAGGTTTCGAGGTCGAATTCTTCTCCGCCCGCTCGTTGATCCCCTTCATCAGTTCGGTCAGCCCGTCGACCTCGTCCGGCGTGAGTTTCCGGTCGCCCACGGCGTCCCGCATCTCGTTCAGGACTTTCTGCACCTCGGTCATCGGTGCACGCCCATCGGAAATGTTCTTTCGGAACCGGGTGAACTCTGCCTGGAATGCCTCACGCTGCGACGGCGTGACGTCCGGGCCCATCATCCGGGACGAATCGCGCTGGATCGTGTTGAACGCGAAGTTCAGCATCTTCCCGGCGCCGCCCCGCATGAGATAGAAGCCGCCTATGAATATAATGATCAATGTGAGGCAGCCCAGAAGGCCGCAGCCGATCGGAATCCACTTCGGACAGCCCTTCCGCTCGGGTTGAGTCGGAGTAGAGTAGTAGTCCGCAGGTCGCTGATAGGAGCCACTCGTTCCCGAGGGCTCGGTCGGAGGCGGCGGGGATGGTGGGGAGTCGGGTGGAACGTGACTGTCCAATTCGACACTCCTTGGTGAGATTTCACGACAAAATACGGAAGAGAATGTATCATGACGGAGGATTCCAATCCCCCATCAATGATCGGATCGGAGTACGTTGGATGGCCGCACTCGACAATATGACCGTGCTTGTTCTGGACGACAATCCGCTCGTGCTGAAGCTTGCGCGCGCATTGCTTGAACGGGAAGGAGCGACTGTTCTCACCGCAGCTAGCTGGATCGAATTCAACCACGTCCTCGCCGCGAATTCACCGGACATCATCTTCCTCGACGTGAATCTTCCCAGCATCAAGGGAAATCGTCTGAGTGAAGTGCTCAAATCGCAGTCGAACAAGAAGGAGATCCCGATCGTACTGATCTCGGATCTCCCGGAAAAGGCACTCGAAGAGATGTTCCCGGCTTCCGGCGCGAATGCGTGGATGCGCAAACCGCTCACGCGCGAGAAGTTCATCGACGTGATCCGGCGGCTGGTTCCCTAGGAGTCTGCGCGGGGTCGCGCCTTTCGGAGCGTCCGGAGGTCTCACTCCGGCGGCGGCGGTGAGGTCGTAGTCGGTGCCGGCGCCGTTGTGGTCTGCTCCGGCGGAGGGGGCACCGGCGACTCTGCTCCCTCTCCCGGTTTCGCCTCCTGGTCGGGAGCCGCGACGATCGGCTCCGATTCCTTCGGCTCATAGAACGGACGCTGGAGGTAATACGGCAGCTTGATCACTTCCTGGAGCTGCCCGCTGCAGTCCTTTTCCGGTTCCGTCCCGGCGATGAATGCCTCGTCCACCACGCGGCCGCAGGGACCTTCTCCCAGGTGTCCCGTCTTCAGGTCCATCGGAACGACCACGATCCCCGGAGGCATGTCGAAGTTCTCCTTCGGCGCCCCTCGAAGCTTCTCCGCGTCGATGCGGTTGAAAAAGTCGATCCAGATCGGGAGGGCGACCGCCGCTCCCGTCGCGCCCCCGCCGAGCGACCGCGCCGGATCGTCGTACCCGACCCAGACGCCGACCGAGATCTCCGGAGAGAACCCGACGAACCATGCGTCGGTGTACGCATTCGTCGTCCCGGTTTTTCCCGCCAGAGCGCCCGGGATCACGTGCGCGTCGTACCCGGTTCCTCTCCGGATCGTCCCTTCGAGCACGTAGGTGAGAAGATACGCGTTCTGCGCGCTCATCGCCTCGGAGATCTCCGGATAGCTCTCCTCGAGGACCTTGTCGTTCGCCGCCGTGATCTTCCGGATGAACCGGGGTTTCGTGTACACCCCCTGATTCGCGAAGGTGTTGTATGCGGCGGTCATCTCCAGAGGCGAGATCCCTCCTGCGCCGAGCGCCAGCGAGGGGTAATCGGGAAGGGGCGAAGTGATTCCGCACTTCCGAGCGAAATCGATGACGTTCCGCCCGCCGATCATCATCAGCGTCTTCACCGCGGGAACATTGATCGAAAGTTCCAGCGCACGCTGAATGGTGACGATCCCGGAGTATTCTCCGTGGTAGTTCCGTGGCGAATAGACGGAGTTGTTCCAGGGGATCTCGACCGGCGCGTCGAAAACCGTGTCGGCCGGGGTGAACCCCTTCTCGAAGGCCGCGCCGTAGACGAACGGCTTGAACGATGAGCCGGTCTGACGCATCGACTGGATCCCGCGGTCGAATTTCGAGATGTCGAAGTCGTACCCTCCGACCAGAGCACGGACCTCCCCGCTCCTGACGTCCAGGACGACGATCGCCCCCTGCACGAGCGGCACCTGGTCGATCGACCACTCGCGGCTGTTCTTCTTCGGGTCCGTCTGGTATCGCACGCGCACCACGTCCCCTCGCGAGAGCACTCCGCCGAGACTCTTCTTGTGCGTCCAATCCCAGCTCTTCTCGCCCAGCGTGAGCGTCTGGTCGGAAATCCGGACCACCACCTTCTCGTCATCCGCCTCCAGCACCACGGCCGGGTAGAGCTTCCCTTCCGTGAGATTCCTCTCCCAGGCAGGATCTTTCCACGACAGCGGATCGAGGCCTTCCTTGATCACGTTCCGATCCGGCTTCCGAAATCCACGCCGGTGGTCCCAGCGGCGCAATCCTTCCTGGAGCGATTCCTCTGCGGCTTGCTGCATCTGAACGTCGAGGGTGGTGTGCACCTGGAGTCCACTCTGGTAGAGGTCTTCCGCGCCGTATCTCTTTTCGATGTACTGCCTGACCTCTTCGGAGAAATACGCACCGACTTCCGGCGTCTCGCTCTTGTAGCTCCCGAGAACGATCGGGGTGTTGACGGCCCGTTCGAAGTCGGGTTTCTTCAGGTACCCGAGCTCCTCCATCCGCCTGAGTACGTAGTTCCGACGCGCCAGCACGCGGCCGGGATGGCTGATGGGAGAAAAGTATTCGGGGCGCTGGATGAGCGCGGCGAGAGTGGCCGCTTCCGCAGGCACGAGATCCTTCGCGTGCTTCCCGAAATAGGTGCGCGACGCAGCCTCGACGCCATAGGCGCCATGCCCGAGGTAGACCTGATTCGCGTAAAGCTCGAGAATCTGATCCTTGGTGAAGTTCTTCTCGATCTCGACCGCGAGAAATGCTTCATTGAACTTCCTTCGAAAACTCTTCTCCGGAGTGAGGAAGAGCTGCTTGGCGAGCTGCTGGGTGAGTGTCGACGCCCCCTCGACTTTCTTGCGAGCGATTGCGTCTTTGATCGCCGCCCGCAGGATCGCCTTCGGGTCGATTCCGCCGTGCTCGTAGAAGTTGGAATCTTCGACGGAGATGATCGCGTGCACCAGCGAAGGCGCCATCTCCCGCAGTGGAACGACGATCCGACGCTGAATGGCGTAGTCCGAAAATACGCGGCCGTTGCGATCGTACAACCGGGTGATGATGCTGGGACGGTACGTCTCGAGCTTCTCCACCAGCGGGATGCGAATCATTCTCGCGCCGAGGAATCCGGCCGGCACGCCGAGCGCGAGAACCACGATCAGGGGAAGAAGGCGGGACACCGCGCGCCTCTTCTTCGTCGCAGCAGGTGCATGTTCGGGCGAATCGCTCGCTTCTGTGGTCATCGGCTCCAGTTTACCCGGAGATCGCGCGCTGCGGAATCGCGGAGCCGCCACGCGGAGTGGACACTCCCGCACCGCGACGGGTTAGAATACGGGGGATGACCGGATTTCCGACCGCGACGAAGCCACAACCGTCTTCCCCGTCGATCGACTGGAGCTCCCAGGTCGCCGAGTCGTACCGCACTCGCGGAGCGTGGCCGACACTCTCTCAGCTCATCGATGCCCGGCAGAGATTCCCTGCCGACATCCGCCTCCGCGGCTACATCGAGATCGTGAGGAACCAGATCGTCCGGGAGCTCGTCGCGAATCCGAAGGGATTGAAAGCGGTTCCGAAGCTTTCGCCCGAGTTCCTCAGCGACTTCGGTCGTTTCAATCTGAACGCGCAGGAAGGGTACCTGATCTCCCTGATCGATGGACGCCTCGACATCCAGAAGCTCCTCAAGCTGAGCCCGTTCGATACCTTTACCACCCTGTTCAACATCGCGCGCCTTCAGTATCAGCGCGCCATAACCATTCCCGTATGAGCCCTGCACAGATCCCGATGGTCACCACTCTTCTCGACCGCCTTCCGGTGGCAGTCGTGGTGGTGAACGACAGCGGACAGATCCAGTTCCGGAACGAGGCTTTCGCCGAAACGTTCGGCGGTGAAGGCGAACAGTGGCTGCGAAGCGCCGCGCGCGTGGTCGGCGGTGAGCGCGGGTGGCTGCAGCGGTTCTTCGCCGCCGATGCGGACGACGATTCGGTGGACGCCGACTTCAGCGGGCGTACTTACCGCGTCGACCGGATCGACATCTCGCGCGGCGAGAGTCCCGCCGTCGCCCTCACTTTCGAGGACGTCACCCGCGAGCGGGAGATGGAACAGGCGAAATCCGACTTCACCTCGATGATCGTTCACGATCTCCGTGGTCCTCTTTCAGGCATTCAGGGCACGCTCGAATTCGTCCTCGGGCAGACGCCGAGCCGCCTCGATCAGATGCAGGACGAGCTGCTGCGTGAGGCGTCCCGCGAATCGGAGCGGATGATGAGCCTGATCAACGAGCTGCTCGACTTCTCGAAAATCGAGTCGGGGAACTTCGTGGTCGAGAAGGAACCGGTGCGGCTCGCCGGCATCCTCAAGCGCTCCGTGATGAGTATGCAATCGGTGGCTACCCGCGACGACATCTTTCTTCTCAGTGCCCATCCGTCGGAGCTCCCCCCCTTCTCGGGAAGCATCGAGAAGCTCACTCAGGTCGTGATCAACCTGGTGAGCAATGCTCTCAAATTCACTCCGAAGCAGGGCGTGATCTCGGTCGGCGCGCAGGTGGTCCGGGACGAAGAGGGTCCGAACGCCATCGTGGTGACGGTGACCGACTCGGGGATCGGCATCAAGCCCGATCAGGTCGCGCAGCTCTTTCAGAAGTACAAGCAGACCAAGAACAAGTCACTGCGTGGCGGGGGCGGAACGGGCCTGGGCCTCTATATCGTGAAGCAGGTCGTCGAGGCGCATGGCGGCGAGGTCGCAGTTACCAGCATCGAGGGGGTCGGAACCAGCATGGTTCTACTTTTCCCGATCCGGCGCGTCGTCGCCGCCTGAGCGTGGGGCCGGGATCTCGAATCACCGGCTCACGGTTTGTATCTGCGGGTGGGAATCCCTTCGAGGGCGCTCACGCTCAACTCCGCCATCTTCCGGATCATCTTCCGTCCCTCGTGATCCGCGTCGACGTAGCTGGTGCAAAGCAGCTCGATCTGTTCCGGATCCTCGGTTGCCGCGATGGTGAATCCGTCGATCGGCTGCTTCGGGTCGTTCGTCTCTGAGCGCACCCACTCTCCCCGCACGAACCGGAAGGTGAGATAGCCCTTCTCTGCCGATCCGGTCTGGTAGGAGTTCGCGGCGAGCGCGGGAATGCCGCGGGCGTTCGCCTTCTGCTCGTCGAGCGCGCGACGGACGTGGTCCGCGACCATTTCACGAAGCTGTGATCCGGAGGCACTGGTTCCGAGATTCAGAAGGACGACTTCGCTCCGGTAGATGGTCTTGCTGGGAGATTCATTCGAGAGTCGTTCGATGTCGCTCTTCTCGATCTGGCAGCGGAACGTCAGAGGATAGCCTTCCCACTCGAACTGGAGCGATCGCGTCTCTCCTTCCGGAATCCGTCCCTGATGGAGAATGCGCGCGTCGTTGATCGACAGTTCGGTGAGATACGCTCGGCCATTGTCCAAGCGGGCAGGCCACGGCTTGGGTAGGGTCACCCGTTCGTACTTGCGGCGTTCCCGCGAACCATTGTTCATGACGAGTATCGGACGTCCGCCCGCTGCTGACGGATCCTCAATAGCAAGACTGGAGTGATTTGACAAGAATTCAATGCCGGTCGGCTGAAAACTCATGCCGTTCCTCCACCCCCGCGTTCCCGCTTCCTGCGATTCCGCGTCCTGTCGATTCTGCGCGTGATTCATCCCCACCGTGACTCCGGAATTCTTTCCGATCGAGATCGCCGCCCCGATTCGCTCAGCTGCACGACGCACTTCGACCTCACGAATGCGCGCTCCATCGTAGCATTCCTGACGCGCGGGATCTCACTATCGAGAGGGGTCTCTTTCGTCCTATCGTTGGATAGCCGCGCGCAAGCGGTCCGCCGGGCACTTCCGCGCTTCGGACGTGCCGGCTCCGCCAGGGATTCCAGGACGTACTCGACATTCTTCCGGCTCCTCGAATCCTTCCAGAGAAAGGAGTCGTGCGGAGGGAATCGAAAATACGTCGAAGGATCAAAAGAAAGAGGCAACGGCCTGCGCCGTTGCCTCGCCGCGATGGAAGATCCGCTTCTTACTGCTTTTCGGTCGGGTATCCGGCGTTCTCCCAGGCGTGAAATCCGCCTTTGAGCGCCGCGACGTGGGTGAATCCGGCCTGCTCGAGCTCATGCGCCGCACGGGCGCTCGTCTCTTCGTCCGGTCACGTGCAGTACGCGACCACCATCCGGTCTTTCGGCAGCTCGTTCATCTTCATCGGCAGCTGGACCAGAGGGATCGTTCGTGCTCCTTTGATATGGTCGTTGTAGTAGTCGATCGCGGATCGGGCATCCACGATGACGACGTTGCCGGAGTCGTACAGCTTCTTCAACTCGTCCGGCATGATCCTGGGGACATCCGGGAACGGAACGTTGGACTCCTTGATCAGAGCCGGACTTCCCGGGGCCTTGCTCACGGAAGACGTGGTCGCCGGAATGACCGCGGTGCTGGTTTCAGCCGGAGCGCTCGACGTGGCAACGGTCTGGGTTGCAGGGGGTGCCGTGGAGGGCGCCGGGGTGGTCGCAGTCGCCTGGCCTGCGGTGCTTTCGGTCGCCGTCGTCTGCGTTCCCCCGTCGGAACGGCACCCTACGAGGGCGAGGGCCATGATGACGGTCATGGTACCTACGATCTTTCTGCTCATCCACTCTCCTTCTGTTTCGATTCTTGGCCTGCCGGAGCGTTTGTTACGCGAAATACGCTCCCGAGTCAATTCTTCGTCTGCAGTTGAGACGTGCCGGGTCCATGCCGGTTTCGTCTGATGCGAACGCATCATTTCCGACCGCGGCCCGGTCTCTATCTTGAGAATCAGAGCCGTCTTCGTCAGCCGGACGTGACTGGACGACGAAAGGAGGATCTGATGACCCCTGCGCGTCAACGTACCTCGACCGTGATCCTCATGCTGTTCTCGACCTTCGCTCTCGCCGCATTCGCTCAGACAGAGGAGCGCGGAGCGATATTTTCGGTGACCGGCGCAGATTTCAAGGCTTCGGATTCGAAAACCGGAATCCTGACCATCACCGTGAAGAATTACGGTGAGCTCTCCGGCACGGCCACCCTGGTCGTCTCGCGTACCTACACCCGTTGTCTTCGTACCGATCCGAACTACTGCAGTGAGCATCCCGCCGCGGCGGGAGATCCGCCATGCGTCGATCCCTGCATGCAGTTCGAATCCCGAGATCTGGGGGTCGACCGGATCACCACCCCCACGATCAAGAGTTGCGACGAAACCCGCGTGACATTGACCATCCCCAACGAGACTTCGGACGTCGAGATGCTCGCCACTCCCGGCAGTTCGGTTCCGTTCGGCATCGAGATCCGGCCGGAATCGCGATAGGTTTCTTCGCCCGCGTCTGCACGCCTCGAGCACCTCTCTCCTGAACCCGACGGAGCGGCCCTCCCGGGGGCTCGAAATATTCTATTCCGAATCGACCTCCTCTCTCGGTCACTTCGTGCCGATCGGCCCGACAATCCCTGCAGCGACTCTGAGCCGGTTGCGCACGGCAGATGCATGAGACCGACCGTTCGCTATAATCTCCGCTCCCGAAACACGTCGACACCAGAAGGAGGATCCGGATGATCCCAGTGAAGCCCGAAATCTCCGCAAATGCTCATGTCAAGAGCATGGAAGAGTACGAGAAGCTCTACCGCCGTTCGGTCGACCAGCCGGACGAGTTCTGGATGGAGCAGGCCCAGAGCTATCTCGAATGGTTCCATCCACCTCGCAACGTGCTCGACGTCGACCTGGACGAGGTCGACTTCGCCTGGTTCTCGGGGGGGCGGCTGAATGCCTGTTTCAACTGCGTGGACCGTCACCTGGAGGACAAGGCCGACAAGACGGCGATCATCTGGGCGGCCGACGAACCGGGACAATACCGCCACATCACGTTCCGGGAACTGAAGCACGAAGTGGCTCGCGTCGCGAACGTCCTCCTCGCTCACGGCGTGCAGAAGGGCGATCGGGTCTGCATTTACCTCCCGATGGTTCCCGAGCTCGCCTACACCATGCTCGCGTGTGCGCGCATAGGTGCGGTGCACTCGATCGTCTTCGCCGGATTTTCATCGGAATCGTTGCGCGAACGAATCCTCGATGCCGGATGCAAAATGCTCATCACCGCAAACGAAGGCCTTCGCGGCGGGCGCGCCATTCCGCTCAAGGCGATGGCAGATCAGGCCATCGAAGGACTCTCCACCGTGGAAAAGGTCCTGGTGGTGCAACGCACCGAGACGTCCGTTCCGATGCGTGCCGGTCGCGATCTCTGGCTCCATGAAGAGACGAGAAAGCAGCGTTCGACCTGCCCTGTGGTATGGATGTCCTCGGAATCGCCGCTCTTCATCCTCTACACTTCAGGCTCTACCGGAAAACCGAAAGGCGTGCTCCACACCACCGCCGGATACCTTCTCTACGCGGCGATGACCCACAAGTACGTGTTCGACATTCATCCGGACACCGTCTACTGCTGTGCGGCCGACATCGGATGGATCACGGGACACAGCTACATCATCTACGGCCCCCTGGCGAACGGGACCACGACCGTGATGTTCGAGTCCACGCCCCTCTATCCGGATGCCGGCCGCTACTGGCGGATGGTCGAAGACCTGAAGATCAACGTCTTCTACACCGCGCCGACGGCGATCCGAGCGATCGCACGCGAAGGCGACGAATGGGTCCGAAAATACGACCGAAGCTCGCTCCGGGTCCTCGGGACGGTCGGGGAACCGATCAACCCGGAGATCTGGAAGTGGTACCACGACGTGGTGGGAGAGGGACGCTGTCCTGTCGTCGACACCTGGTGGCAGACCGAGACGGGCGGGATCATGATCACTCCCCTCCCCGGCGCGACGCCGCTCGAGCCAGGCTCCGCTACCCGTCCCTTCTTCGGCATCGTCCCTCTACTCGTCGACGAGAACGGAAAAGTGCTCGAAGGGAACGGAGTCAACGGGTATCTCTGCATCGACCGCACCTGGCCCGGACAGGCCCGCACCATCTGGGGCGATCATTCCCGTTTTCAGGAAACCTATTTCAAACGCTTCCCCGGACGCTATTTCACCGGTGACGGTTGCCGCCGCGACGAGAACGGCAACTACTGGATCACCGGACGTGTCGACGATGTCCTCAACGTTTCCGGTCATCGCCTCGGCACCGCCGAGGTCGAGAGCGCTCTCGTCAGCCACGAAGCGGTCGCCGAAGCAGCGGTGGTCGGCTATCCTCACGACATCAAGGGCACCGGGATCTACGCATACGTGATCCTCACTCCCGAATACCAGAACGAGTCGCCGGAGCAGATCGTCGGAGCGCTGAAGGAACAGGTCCGCCACGCGATCGGTCCGATCGCCGTTCCCGATTCGATCCAGATCGTCCCCGGTCTGCCGAAGACCCGATCGGGAAAAATCATGCGCCGCATTCTCCGCAACGTCGCCTCGGGCGAGTACGAACAGCTCGGTGATCTGACCACGCTGGCCGATCCGGGCGTCGTCGACCAGATCGTGGAGAAACACAAGCACGTGAAGTGAGTCCGGGTTCGCGTCACTACGGAACGCCGGCGGGCTAGGAGTCTGTGCCGGGTTGAAATCGCGTAAGATCCGATGGAACCGATGTGCGCGACCGCTTCGGCCGCCGCTCCCGAAACGAACTGCCGATGAGTGATTCTCTCCACTACCGCGGCTGGCGCCGTCCGGGACCGATCCCTCCCGGGGGCATCCAGCCCGAGGAGGGCGAGACGCTCAGCTACATCTCTGGCCACTACCGGGTCTTTCAGTACGCTCGCGGTCATCGCTTCTCGACCGACGACGTCCTCACCGCCTGGTACGGCACTCAATGGGCTCCCCGCGTGGAGCGCGCGGCGGACCTCGGCTCCGGAATCGGATCGGTCGCGCTCGTCGCGGCATGGAGGCTTCCGGGCGCTCGATTCGTCACCGCCGAAGCTCAGGAGGAGTCGATCCGGCTCGCACGCAAGAGCATCAGGTACAACGGACTCGCAGAACGATTCAAACTTCTCCACGGCGATCTCCGCGATCCGGCACTCTTCGAAGGAGACGAGCCATTCGATCTCGTTCTCGGATCGCCTCCCTATTTTCCGCTGGGAACCGCGTCTCCGTCGCACCGTGCACAAGCGGTCGGCGCGCGTATCGAGATGCGCGGCAGCATCTCCGATTATGCGGAGACCGCGGCTCGCATCCTCGCCCCGGGAGGAGTCTTCGCGTTCGTCTTCCCGACCGGTGGGACGAAAAGGGCGGAGGCAGCACTCCAGGAGGAAGGGCTGATCCTTCTGAGGCGCCGCGACGTCGTATTCCAGGAAGGAGAGAATCCCTCGATCTCCCTCTTCGCGACCTCACGCGCCGTCGACCTTCCTTCGAGTTTTCACGGAGAGAGTGAAGGAAAACCGGTGATCGAACCACCCCTCGTGATCCGCCGCGCAGACGGTACCGTTCACCCTGAATACGCGACGCTCCGCCTCAGTTTCGGATTTCATCCTGCCGACATGATCGGCGCATCGGAAAGCTCTCCGTCCCAGGAGTCTGCGCGGTAGGAACGTCCGTAGCGAGAAAGCGGAGCGGCGAGGCCAAATTCGTTCGGATTTGAGGTGCGTAGCGGTGGCTACTCGCCTAAAATCCGGGCGGATTTGGACCGTTGATCCGCTTTCGCAGTGGGACAGTTTCTATCGCGCAGACTCCTAGCCCGCATTTCTCACACCATCTCTGCTGCGGTGACGGATCAAGCAAACGCTGGCGTATACTGCGACTGAGTGTGTGGGATCAATGCGGTTTTCGCCTATGGCGAACGGGCCGATCCGGTCGACCGGGTGGAACTGCTCGCAACGTCCGAACGGATGGAAGCACGAGGTCCGGACGGCTCCGGCGACTGGATCTCTGCCGGCGGTCGCGTCGGCATGGCACACCGCCGCCTCTCCATCATCGACCTCTCCGCCGCTGCGGCTCAGCCGATGACGAGCTCGGATGGCAGATACGTCATCGCGTTCAATGGCGAGATCTACAACTTCCGTGAGCTGCGCGCACAGCTCGAATCGACAGGCGCACGCTTCCGCACCCACTCCGATACCGAGGTCCTCCTCGAGCTCTATCGCACCTCGGGAAGCCGGATGCTCGAGCTCCTGCGTGGAATGTTCGCCTTCTGCATCTGGGACCAGTCGGCGCGATCGCTCTTCGTTGCTCGCGATCCCTACGGCATCAAGCCGCTCTACTACGCAGACGACGGAGCGACTTTCCGTCTCGCGTCGCGGGTCAGACCACTGGTGGAATCCGGCGCCGTCTCCGGCGCGTCCGACCCTGCGGGCGTCGCCAGCTTCTTCCTCTGGGGTCACGTCATGCAGCCCTTCACCACGGTCCGTGCAGTCCGTTCCCTCCCCGCCGGATCGTTTCTCACCGTGGACGAGCGCGGAAGCTCCGATCCGGTCTCGTATTTTTCAGTTGCCGGAGTGCTGCGGGATGCATGGTCGGAACAGCGGCAGATGACGGACGCAGAGCGCCAGGAACTGGTCACCGACGCGATTGAAGAGTCGGTCCGCCATCACCTCGTCTCCGACGTCCCGGTCGGTGCCTTTCTCTCCGGCGGAAAGGATTCGACCGCAGTCGTCGCGCACGCGGCTTCAATACCTTCCACCTCTCCCCTGACGACCATCACCATCAAATTCGCCGAGTACGAGAACACGCGGAATGACGAGACACCCGTTGCGGAGCTCGTCGCGAAGACGCTCGGCACGCGCCACGTGACCCGGACCTACTCGAAAGAGGAGTTCAAGTCGGACCTGCCGCGGATTCTCCGCGCGATGGATCAGCCGACCGTCGACGCGCTCAACACCTGGATCGTGAGCAAAGCTGCCGCCGAAGAGCGTCTCAAGGTCGTTCTCTCCGGAACCGGAGGCGACGAGCTCTTCGGAGGGTACGCGTCGCTTCAGAAAGTGCCCCGCACTGTCGCGCGCACCAGACTCCTCTCGCGCGTTCCCTACCTCCCGATCCTCTTCCGACATCTGTACGACGGGCTGGTTCCGAAACACCGCAACCTGAGTCGTCGAACCGCGAGCCTCCTCGAGTACGGCGGAACCTACCCGGGTGCGTACTACCTCCGGCGCGGACTCTTCATGCCGTGGGAGCTCGCCGGCATTCTCGGTCGCGAGATGGCCGAGGAGGGTTTGGAGCGACTCGATCTGATCGAACGAATCCGGCAGGTGATCGATCCCGATCCGGTCACGCCGTTCTCGCGGGTCGCAGCGCTGGAGACCGGGATGTTCCTTCGCGACCGGCTGCTGCCGGACGTCGATTGGGCGAGCATGGACCATTCGCTCGAAGTGCGGGTTCCTCTGATCGATCCGTTTCTGCTTCGAAAGGTCGCGCCGGCAGTGGTGCACGCGACTTCGAGCGCGAAGGAACTGATCGCGAACAGTCCGCGGCGTCCGCTCCCCGCGGAACTGCACGATCGTCCGAAGAGAGGGTTCGCGGTTCCCATTCCGGAGTGGCTTTCGGAAGAGATGCCGCGAGAAGCGAAGCGGAGTTACGGGATGCGTCTCTGGGCGACGAAGATCTTCGAATGGACGACCGCGACATCGGATGTCGGACTCGCTCCCGGCATGTCACCCTCTCCGGCAGAGCCGCCGTTCGTCACTCGTCCATCCGTTCGAGAAACCACCGCACCGGAACGATGAGCGGCCGCTCCAGCGCCTCTTCGCGCGCGAGCCAGACCGGTCGGTGACCTTCGTCCGTCACCACGACGTTCCCGTTCGCCGGCATCGATCCCTCGTACAGGTGCCACCGATGGTGATCGGATCCTCTCCGGCACGAGTCGTTCGCGATGTCGGCTTCGGCAATGAGATGTACGCTCTCGAGGACCACCGAGACTTCCTCTCTCGCTTCCCGCAACGCGGTCTCCCGATGGTGCTCTCCGCGGTCGACGTGTCCCGCGGGGACGGTGATCCCGGGTGGGTACTTGGTCCGTTCGAAGAAGAGAATGCGGTGGTCGTCATCGCGGATGAGCACTCCCGCGCTCTCGTGCCAGTACGTCCAATCCTCGCCACTCCACCACACCACGCCGGGATCGATGATGATCGCGCGAGGAAGAACCGCACCGCAGGCGCGGCATCGGTAACTCGTCTTCCCGCCGGCGCGGGTCTCATCCAGCGCTTCCGCTCCGCAGCTCTCGCAGAACTGGTGCAGTTCGCCATCCTGCGTGATCTCCAGCATCGCCGGGGTGAGCTTCATCCGCGAGCCGCTCCTGCAGCATCGAGCATGGCGTCGAGTCCATACTCGATCTCCCCCTCCGTGATGTCGGCATAGACGCGGCACTCGCCGATGGTCGACGGAAGAACCATCACCTTCGTCCCTCCCCGGAACTTCTTGTCGTGCGAGATCGCGATGAGCATCGAGGCTCTGTCGACCGGTGGGATCGCTGCCGGCCCATACGCGTTCACCGCCTCGTCGATCCGTTGCCGCTCCGGCTCCGGAAGGATTCCCCGTTTCCTCGCGATCGCGTTCGCCCCGAGCATTCCCCACGCCACCGCTTCGCCATGCGTGATCCCTCGATAGTCGAGCGCGGTCTCTACGCCATGTGCGAGCGTGTGACCGTAATTGAGGAGCTGGCGCAATCCGGCTTCCTTTTCGTCCGCCGAAACGATGGCTCCCTTCACGTCGATCGCGCGGCGGATCACTTCCCCCAGGACCTCCGGTACTTCATCCAGAACCGCGTCGCGCCGGCTCTCCATCAGTTCGAAGAGGTGTGCGTCGCCAATCACCCCTCCCTTCAGCGCTTCGAAGACTCCGGAGAGAAGTTCTCGCCGGGGAAGGGTGCGCAACGTGCCGACGTCGGAGATCACCGCGCGGGGAGGATGAAAGCTCCCGATCAGATTCTTCCCCTTCCGGTGATTCACCGCGACCTTCCCTCCGATACTGCTGTCGACCTGCGCGAGCAGCGTGGTGGGAATCTGTATCAGGTCGATTCCCCGCAGATAGATCGAAGCGGCGAAACCGGCGGTGTCGCCGATCATCCCACCGCCGAGCACCAGCGCGACGGTATCCCGCTTCGCTCCGAGCTCCAGCAGGCGTGCGACGATCTCTTCCGCCGTTGCAACTGTCTTGTTCGACTCTCCCTCGCTGATCAGAATCGTCTCAACGACCGATCCCTCCCGACGGAACGATTCGAGAACCTCCCGACCGTAGCGGGAATACACCTCGCCGGAGCTGATCAGAACCGGGAGCGAGGCCTTCGATACTTCCGCCGTGATCGAGGCGACTTCTGCGAGGAGACCAGTCCCTGCGAACACCGGGTAGGTGGCGCTCTCCTGACGGATGATGCGGAACGGTGTGGACACCTGTTCGCCTCAGGAACGTTTCTTCAATTCGAGCCCGAGCTCGTTCAACTGCGCCTCCGACACCGTCGATGGCGCGTCGGTCATCATGTCCTGCCCGCTGGTGGTCTTCGGGAACGCAATCACATCGCGGATCGACGACGACCGGGCCATCAGCATCACCATCCGATCCAGTCCGAGAGCGATTCCTCCATGCGGTGGAGCCCCGTACCGGAATGCCTCGAGGAGGAAGCCGAAGCGGCTCTTTGCTTCTTCCTCCTCGATGCCGAGTGCCCGGAACATCCGTGATTGAACTGCCGCGTCGTTGATTCGGATGCTGCCGCCGCCCAGCTCCAGGCCGTTCAGTACGACGTCATAAGCGCGTGCCCGGACCCGTCCCGGATCGGTCGAGAGCATTTCGAGATCGGATGGTACCGGAGAGGTGAACGGGTGATGCAGAGCCACGAAGCGGTTCGCCTCCTCGTCCCACTCCAGGAGCGGGAAGTCGGTCACCCAGACGAAGTTCCACTTCTCTTCCGGGATCAGTTTCTCCTCCCGGGCCACGCGCACCCGGAGGTTCGCCAGCGCATCGAGGACCACCTTCCGCTTGCCGGCCACGATGAGGGCCAGGTCTCCATTCGATGCGCCGAAGGCATTCCGGAGCGCTTCCACGTTCGCATCGGTGAGAAACTTCCTGATCGAAGAGGTCGTCTCGGAATCGAACTTCACCCAGATCACGCCGCCCGCGCCGAACTGCTTCGCGGCTTCCGTGAGCTCGTCGAGTCGCTTCCGGGAGTACGCGGAGGCGGCGCCGGGAACGAGAATCCCCCGGACCAGACCTTCCGCTCCGAGCGCGTTCCGGAAGATCTGAATATCGATTTCCCCGGCCGGGCCGGCAAGATCCACCAGCTCCATCCCGAATCGTGTATCCGGACGGTCGATTCCGAAGCGATCCAGCGCTTCGGCGTACGTCAGGCGCGGAAATGGCGTGGTCACCGGGATCCCCCCGATCGGAAAGACCTCCGAATAGAGGCGCTCGATCAGAGAGAAGACGAACTCCTCGTCGATGAAGGACGCTTCGACGTCGACCTGCGTGAACTCCGGCTGACGATCGCTGCGGAGATCCTCGTCGCGGAAGCACTTCGCGATCTGGTAGTAGCGTTCGAAACCGGAGACCATCAGCAGCTGCTTGAAGAGCTGCGGCGACTGCGGCAGAGCGTAGAAGTTCCCCTTCTGGACCCGACTCGGAACGAGGTAGTCGCGTGCCCCTTCCGGAGTCGATTTCGTGAGGATGGGCGTCTCGATCTCGAGAAAACCCTCCCGGTGCATGAAGTCGCGCACCTTGTGGGTGACCGCGTCTCGGAGCACGAGGTTCCGCGTCAGCGGTGAGCGGCGCAGATCGAGAAAGCGGTACGTGAGACGAAGGTCCTCGTTCGCGTTCACCTCGTCTTCGATCTGGAAGGGCGGAGTCTCGGCGCGGGTGAGGATCTCGACCTTCGTCGCCACCACTTCGACGTCGCCGGTCGGCATCCGCGGATTGCGCTGCTCTTCCGCTCGCGGCCCGACTTCGCCTTCGATCCGGACCACGAACTCGGAACGGAGCTCCTTCGCCACCTCGACGATCTTCGGATCGGCCGCTCGCTCCGCATCCACGACGGCCTGACAGATGCCGCTGCGATCACGGACGTCCACGAAAATCAGATCACCGAAATCGCGACGCTTCTGCACCCATCCCATCAGCACCACGTGCTTCCCGCGATCTTCGATCCGGAGCTTTCCCGCTTCGACTCGACCTTCCAGAAGACTTCCCATGGTTCGGTTCACTCCGATTTCGCGTCGCTTTCCGCGCGATAGATTTCTTTGTACTCGAGATAGTTGAGATGGTAGTGGCGGAGGTCGGCGACCTCTTCGTCCGTCAGCTCACGCCGCACCTTGGCCGGAGCGCCGAGCACCAGTGTCCGCGGCGGAATCACCGTCCCGGGGGTGACCACGGAACCTGCGCCGATCAGAGCGCTCTCGCCGACCACCGCTCCGTCGAGGACGCGCGATCCGATCCCGAGAAGCGCTCCGCGTTTCACCGTGCAGCCGTGAGCGATCACTCCGTGTCCGAGCGTCACTTCCTCTTCGAACGCGATCGGATGCGTACCTGCGGTGACGTGGAGCGTGCAGTTGTCCTGGATGTTCGTCCGGGCGCCGATCCGGATGCGGTGGACATCGCCGCGGATCACGGTCCCGTACCAGACCGAGCAATCGTCTCCGAGCTCCACGTCCCCGATGATCGTGGCGTTCTCGGCGACGAAGACTCGCTCGCCGATCTTCGGATGTCG
Organism: uncultured Acidobacteriota bacterium; assembly: GCA_963741955.1. GTDB lineage: Bacteria > Acidobacteriota > Thermoanaerobaculia > Gp7-AA8 > Gp7-AA8 > CAVUKB01. The sequence goes on along the minus strand of CAVUKB010000005.1, from coordinate 91,136 downwards.
ACCTCGGAAGGGGCGGATCAGCATGACGCGGCGAATGGTACCGAAGAGCGCCCGCTTTACCAAGAACATCCGGGCGGGGCCCGGAAACCCGAGCCCGGAATCCGAGAGCTGAAGCCGACGGGCTCCGTTGGCTGCGCGTGCCCGGTAGATGTACTTGGCGCGTGTCAGGAACTCGACGGATGATTCACGATTCCCGCATCACGGAACCATGCTCATCTCCACAACCGCCGCGTCCCGATTCCCCAGACCACGGCCCAGAGAACACAGAGTGATGCGACTCCGGCAGTTGCGATGACCGGCCCGATGCGGTCGGCGCCCACTCCGGCCACGAGGCTCGAGATGCTCATGGTCAGCGTGACCAGGCCGTAGTCGGTCGCGAACACGCGACCTCGAACCCAGTCCGGGACCTCTCGCTGAAGCCCGTACGTCGAGGTCATCCACTGGGCTCCCCCGCCGAGGTGCGCCAGAACCACCGCCGCGGCACCGATCCAGAGGGAGGGAGAGAACGCGAGACCGACATAGCCGATGCCGAACACGAAAATGGCAATCGAGATGAGGCGGTATTCCTGGTCGGGTGTGCGCGAGACCCCGCGGACGATGAACGGGCCGATGAGCGCCCCGATCCCGCGCGCTGCGTAGAGCACACCGATCCCTCCGGCTGCGGCATGGAAGACCTGACGCCCGAAGACGCTGAGCATCGCCACCACACCTGCACCGATGCCGTATCCGCCTTTCGACGTCAGCAGTGCCATCACGCGAGGGTTCTCTTTTGCGTAGACCCACGTCTGGCGGATTGCTTCGCGCAGACCTGGCATCTCGTGACTCCGCTCGCGGACCTCCGAAAAGGGAGCGCGGATTCGCGAGATCAGAAACGCCGATGCGAGGAACGTCACCGCATCGATCACGAATGACGCGTCGCGGCCCAGTTTCATCGTCGCCAGGCCGCCGAGCGCTGCACCGACTGCCAGCATCGTCCCCCACGTCGAGCCGAAGAGAACGTTCGCCCGCGGAAGCTCCTCCGCGGTCACCATGTTCGGCAGAGCCGCGTTCGACGCGGGATTGAAGATCGAAGCACCGACGGAGATCATGATCACCCCGGCGAATGCAAGCCAGAGCATCGCGGGCGTCCGGGCCAGCAGCGGCAGCAACGCGGCTCCGACACGGCTGAGATCGACACCGATCATCAGTTTCTTCCGATCGAGCCGGTCGATCAGATGTCCCGCGAACGGAGCCATGAAAAAAACGGGAAGGGTCTGACAGACCGTCATCAGTGACGCGAGCGTGGCAGAGCCCGACATCGCGAGAACCAGATCGAGCAGCGCGACGGTGAGAAACCAGTCACCGGCGAGACTGATGACCGATGCCGTGAAGAGGAGGCGGAAGTCCCTGCTGGAGCGCAGCAGATCGACATATCCTCGGAGCGAGCGGGGCGAAGAATCCTGCGGCGTCATCCCGCGGAATGGTAACCCGAGCTTGCCGTCCGGTTTCACGCCGGATTCTACCGGCGGGCGGGCTCGAGAATGAGCAGCCGGAAATCAAGGACTGGCACGTAGCCTGCTCCCCATACCGCCGCAGCCCTTTGGAGCTCGACGTACGTAGTCGGTCCGAAGTGCTCCAAACGTTGAGGAGGTCAGTTGAGATGAAGAAAGTTCTGTATCTGCTGCTCGCCGGTCTGATGGTTCTCGCCATCGGTGCCTGCGCAAACAACGGAGAAAACGACGAGGCGAACAACACCGCGATGGATACCGCGACCGAAACCGCACCGACGGCGACGACCGCGACCACCGATACCGAAGCGGCCAACGATGCCGTGCAACTGGTGAACGACGCACAGGGCGTGGCTCAGCAGATGAGCGCCGACCAGAATCTGGTCAGCCTGCTGAAGAAGGCCAAGGGCGTCTACATCGTTCCGCATTATGGCAAGGGCGCTCTCGTGGTCGGTGGCCAGGGCGGCACCGGGGTCATGCTGGCCAACCAGAACGGTCAGTGGAGCAACCCGGTGTTCTTCGATATGGGCGGGATCAGTATCGGTGCGCAGGCCGGAGGGGAAGGTGGCGAGATCGCCATGCTCCTGATGACCGACAAGGCCGTGAACGCGTTCAAGGGTGAGAACACATTCTCGCTCAACGCGGACGCGGGCTTCACCATCGTGAACTATTCGGCCAAGGCCCAGGGCGACCTCGGGAAGGGTGACGTCATCATGTGGTCGAGTACCTCCGGCGCGTTCGCCGGCGCGCAGGTGGGTGCCACCGACATCAACTTCGACGACAACCGCAACAATTCGTACTACGGCGCGCAGAACACCAACACCCAGCAGATCCTGCAGGGTCAGGTGACCGCGCCCCCGACTGCGGATCAGCTCAAGCAGTCACTTTCTGGCGGTAGCAGGACGGCCGCAGCAGCTTGACGCTGACGGAACATTCGGTCTGATCGGGCCCACGGTCGCCTCTGGTGACCGTGGGCTCGGTGGCTTCTACGCAAGCAAAGGAACACGCACCGTGCCGATTCGACCTTCGATGGATACTCCCGACGAGGTTCTCCTGGAATTCGAATCCCGCGTCGAATCCCCTGACGGGAAGATGTGGAAGGCACGGGCCCGAGGACGGCCTCTCCAGGCGAATCTGTGGGAGGGGTGGATCGAATTCGAACGGACTGACGGCAGCGCGAGCATACGATCCCCTCGAGAGACGACTCAGCCGAATCGAGAGCATCTCGTCTATTGGGCGACCGGGCTGGAGCCTCTCTTCCTGGAAGGTTCCCTGCAGCGGGCACTCGCCGCGCCCCAATTCGCCCGCAGCGGACAATCCACTTCCCCTTCCGAACCATCGTCGACCCGTCCAGCTCCTCGCCCCACGCCGCGGTCGGTGGATCCGGCACCGCTTGGTCCTCTCGATCCGGAAAACTCCGTCCTCGAGGCGTATCACATCCTGGAGACGCAGGGAGAGGAAATACTCCGCCAGGAGCTCACCGCGCTCGCGGAGTGGCAGCTCAGGAATGTGGCGGAGGCCTACGACGTCGAGCCGCGCCGGCGGATCGACGAGCTCGACCGCGCGTCTCTCCAGAAACGGATCGTCGAAGAGCTTCGTCGAAGAGTCGATGACGCCGGAAGATGACCCTCTGCGATCCGTACGTCGTTCATTTCGTCGCAGCGCACTCCGGCTGGCGGGCGGCCGGAACGACCCCGACGAAGTTTCCGACCGGCCGCTCGTGACCGTCGCTCGGAACGTTGACGATCTTCCCTTCCACGACCATCTCGCTCGAACCTCCGCCGTCGAGGTTCAGGCCGGTGCAGACGTGGAGGCGGTCCGCTAGAAATTCTCCCAGTCGCGACAGTGTCATTCCGCCGGCATTCTCGCTGCGGCCATCGACCACCACCAGATAGACTGTCCGACCGTCTCGTGAGAGGCCAACGGCCGTTCGCGGATGGTCCGATCGAGTGAAACTGTCGCTCCCGGGGAGTTCGGAGGAACTGAGGGGGCGACAGTCGCGCACGAGCAGCGGCCACCCCGCAACTGCTCCGTCGATCCACGAGGGCCAGGTCTGCAGAAGGTTGGCGGGATCGATGATCTCGACCCTCCTCCTCCCCATCGCCACGACAGGCTCGTTCCGCTTCACGGTCGGGTCCGACCACTTCCCGCAAGCGTCTCCGGCGATTCCGGTCGGTTCGTACGTCTTCCCTTCGTCGAAGTAGTCGCCGTTGATTGCGGCAAGCGCGTCCTGCCGTTGCGCATACGAAGTCACGGTCGTGTTCCGCTCGGACGACGAGGAGGCGATGAGTCGGGCCCGGTCGAGATCGACGCGGGTCACGTAGACAGGTCCGCTCCGCAGAGAGATCCTGCGATAGCCGACTCCCGGCGCGATGTTCTCCCAGCTGCTGCAGCCGGTGGCGACGAGGAGGAGGAGCGCAAGGATGGGGGTGAACGCGCGAAGTTTCATCGGTCAAGCATAGGGAACTTCGACGGATTCAGAAAGCGAGAATGGCCCCGGCAGCGATGATCGCCTGCCGGGGCACGCAGCCTCATCCGAATCGAGGCTTCGGAAGATGATCGGTACGGTCGGGGACACTTCTTCCCGTGGCACGGCTTTCCGCCACCGCCGCTGCTCCCCGAATAGAGGTCGGCGATCGCGTCGGTGTGGCCCCGAGCCGCCAACAACGTACGTTATCCCGTCTCGGAGTATCATAGAGGTTCATCGTGACGGTCACTCCCGGAACGCGGCTCGGCCCGTACGAGATCGTTGCGCCCATCGGAGCCGGTGGGATGGGTGAGGTCTATCGGGCGAAGGACACTCGCCTCGCGGGGAGCGCCTTCTTCCACACCGACATTCGCGATCGTCGTTGCAGTCGGGTCTGCCGCGAAGACTCTTACGGCTCGGGACAGAACTCCCGGAATCCGTGGGCGTGTTCGCGCCGCTCGAGGCGTGACTCGCGCTCCGACAGGACGCCGAGCCGCGCCAGTTCTCTCCGAAACTCGTAACGGATTCGCACCGAGGCGACCGGCGTTCGTTCGAGTCGCATATGGATCATCTCGACGTCGTGCCGCGTCCGTTCGCCGATACCGGTTGCCGCGTAGTCGCGGGCGAGAGACTGGCCCTCGGCCGGCGAGGCTGCCGACGTCGATGGTGCACCTCGTTCCGACTGCTCGTGATTCTGTTTGAGAACGAACTCCGGAAGCCGGGGTTTCTCGCGATAGAACACCGCTTCGATCACTCCCAGATTGGCCGTCTCACCCAGCTTCGCACCGTACGAATCGCGCTCCGATGTGAAATAGAAGCGGCGGGCGGTCTCCTCGTTCATCTGCCATCCCTCGATCTCGATCGACCCGTACGGATCGATCACCCATTTCGAAGCGCGGAATGGATCGGTGTGCTTCGCATCGATCGTGTTCAATCCGTCGACCGAGAGGGCGACTGCGACCCGGTACGGCGTTGGATTCGACAGACGAAGCGCGTAGTTCCGTCCGCGAAGTGCCTCGACATAGACGGTGCCGCGGTGCGCATACTCGGGCCTCGCCGATCCGTCGACGAGGACGTCCAGATTGAATCCCGAGTCGTCGGCGGCACGCAGAGGGACTCCGAGCAGAAACGTGGCAGCGATGGTGGCTGTCAGGGTAAGGGTTCGAATCGTCGTGAGCCTCATGGCTTCCTCCTGCGGAATGAGACACAGGCGATGCCGAAAAGAAAACCCCAGGAGTCTGCGCGGTCCGCGCCCGATCACCAGAGGAAGGGGACCAAACGTGGCGTTCGCTGCGCCCACGAATCGTACTGCTCCCCGTAATGTTCGGCGAGGTAACGGTCGAGCGCCGGGGCATTGAGGAAGGCGAAACCGCAGAACATGAGCAGCGGAATGATCAGGAGCCAGAGGTTTCCGGCAACCATGGCCCATCCGGTGAAGAGAAGGAGATCACCGAAATAGTTGGGGTGTCGCGTGAGGCGGAACAAACCCTTCGTGAAGAGCCGTCCCTCATTCTGCGGATTCAATTTCCAGAGATGCCGGTGGAGCTCTGACCCCGTGTTGAAGAGCGAGCCGGTGAGGTAGAGCACGACCCCGGAGATTCCGACTCCTCCGAAGGGAGCTGCGTTTCTTCCACCGAGGAACGCCATGGCGACGTTGATCACGAGGATCCAGACGCCGATGGTGAACGCTTCACTCCACGCCATCGACCGCTTGATGAAGACGAACGTGGTGACCTGAACCCGTAGCGCATAGATCACGGCCGCAGCGAGGAGGAGCGAACGTCGCAGAACGATCGCATCCGCCGGACGGAGTCCGATCGCGGTGGAGAGTCGAGTGTTCCCTCCCCCGAAGAGGAGCCAGGCCGCGACGCTGACGATGACCGCGTGCATCAGGAGAAGGATCGCCTTCTGCGGCATGGAAGGGGTCTTCTCGCGGTAGGCGTTTACCAGGTCGTCCATGACGTCTCTTTCCTCCTCCTCTCTGCTGAGTGGATCTTAGCCGATCGAGCGCGATGCTCGGTTGAATGTGCCGAGCGATACACCTTGACTTGCGGGTTGGCCGTCCCGTCCGACACGAGATAGCCGACGATACGCGAGCCCGCTACTTCGCGATCACTGTTCCGATCCACCATGTGTTACCGAATGGATCCATGACCCCTCCGCTCCGTTCCCCGTACGGCTGGTCGGCAGGGGGTGCGAGCGATTCCGCCCCCGCTTCGATCGCGCGCGCATATGCCGTATCGGCGTCCGGAACGTACAGATGGATCATGGTCTGCATCGGACCCCACGGTTCGTGCGGATCTCCGAGCTCGAGGAGAGAGTCTCCGATCCGCATCACCGCATGCATCACCGACCCGTCCTCGAGCCTGGCGATCTCGCCGAACGGCTCGGCGCCGAAAGCCCGGGTCAGGAACTCCATCGCCTTCGCCGCACCGTGAGTCCGGAAACCCGGCGTCACGCTTCGGAAGCCCTCCGGTTTCGCGTTTCCTTCCCGACGCGTCGCCACGTACCACTGGTTTCCCCAGCGGTCCTCCACGGCGGCCTCACGGTCGCCGTAGAACTGGTCGGCCGGCGCCATGAGGGACTTCGCTCCCGCGTCGATGGCTCGCGTGTACGCTGCGTCCGCGTCGTCGACGTACAGATGAATGGGCAGCCTGAGGGGAGGAAACTCCTCGTTTGCCCCTCCCATCTCGATTCGTGAATCGCCGACCGCGACCTCCGCGTGCTGAATCGAGCCGTCCGGACGCGGAGAACGGAACCGCTCCACGGCGCCGAACGCGTCGCGCAGGAATTCGATGAACCCCGCTGGATCGTCGACGATGAAATACGGCACCATGGTATGGCTCTCGGGACTGACTTCCTGAATCTTCTCTCTTCTCACTTCGGGTACGAGCTCCGACATCAGTGCCTCCCTGAAGGCGGGATCCGGCAGACCCCGCAGATCGGTCGCGACGACCAGCAGCGTAGCGGTCTCCGGTGAGACGAGGTCCGGACGACCGCCGCGTCCGCCGAGGATCGCGTCGATCGCTTCGTCCAGCCGTTCGATTCCGTTTCGCTCAGGCATCGCTTCGTTCCATCTTCCGGCGCAGTGCTTCCATACCGCGCCATTGCAACTGCTTGATCGCACCGTCGGTGCGTCCCATCGCGGCCGCGATCTCGCGGATACTCCTCTCCTCGCCGAAGCGCATTTCGATCACCCGCCGTTGATCTGGCGGAAGTTGCCGCACCAGCGCGAAGAGCGTCGCCCGCCGTTCGACATTCTCGATCTCGTCGGGAGCCTCGCTTTCCGCCGCGTCGCCAGCCGGCACTTCGCGATTCGCATGCGTGAAGTGATCCGAGATCGCGTTCGCAGCAATGCGGTACAGCCAGGCGACGAACGGAACGCCGCGCCACTCGAACCGCTCGAGGTTCGCCAGCGCCTGCCGGAACGTGTCGGCCGTGAGATCCTGCGCTGCATCACGGTTCCGCACGCGGCGCAGGACGAACGCATAGACGCGCTCGAAGTGTTCCTCGTACAGTGCCGCGAACTGACGCCGGTCGCGCTGAGCCGCCTCGATCCGCAGTCTCTCGTCCTCACCCGCCTGTTTCATCATGCTCCATAAGAGTAACCGGCGAGAGGTCGGAAAGGTTACGGACCACTATCCGACCAGAGACGACTCGGCTCCCGGAAACAGGAGGACAACGCCGCGAGAAGGACCATGATCGATCCGATAACGGCGACGACAGCGCCTGCAATGATGAGGACGTTCTCCATTGTTTCTCCAGATCGCAAATTGGGCGGAAGCGGACCCGAGTATTCTAGCACGGACTGCCGGCAGTGAGATCAACGGCGCGGCCGGCAGGACGCTTCGACAATCTGTTGACGTGGCCCCTTTCGCCTTCATCGGCCCCATCACGCGAACGTCACTCCGAGGCGATCGCGCTCAGATCTCTGATGCTTCGAAGCTCGCCACCACGCACCACGTCGACGATCCGCCGGAAATTGGAGACGTTCTTCGACGGGTCCGCACCGAGAATCAGAAGATCGGCGTCCTTCCCCTTCTCGATCGTGCCGGTCTCGTTCTCCAGGCCCGTCGCGCGACTCCCGATCTCCGTCGACGAGACGATCACCTGCATGGGGGTCATCCCTGCAGATTGCATCGCATCCATCTCGGCATAGATTGCAGGGCCGTGAAGAGTGAGCGGATTCCCGGCGTCCGTCCCGGTGGCGATCGGGATTCCCGCCCTCACCAGCGTCGCCAGGTTCTCTGCGGCTGTACGATCCAGCTTCTCCGTCCGCTGCACGCGAGCACCGAGGTTCCCTTTCATCAGCGACGGATCGAGTGTCGCCGTCGACGCGACCTTCGCCAGCGTCGCCGCGTCGATACAGTGGTTCGGGTCGTCCACGACCGGCGGCTTGCGGTCGAGCAGACTCTCGTACATCCGCAGATATCCGTCCATCACCGTCAGCGTCGGAATCAGAATCGTCCCGTTCTTCTTCGCCAGGTCGAGAAAGTCCTGATCCACCGGCTGGTCGCTCACACTGTGCACCAGCACCTTCGCGCCATCTCTGAGCGCTTCCTTGGCTTCGGCGAGGCCCGTGGCGTGGACGATCAGTGGAAGGCCGGCCTTTCTCGCTTCCTCCCCTGCGGCGCGAACGTACGGAGCGCTTCTCTCCACCGTGGCTTCGGGCGTCACGATGTACCACACCTTGATCGCCTTCGATCCGCGCGCCTTCAGGTAGTCCACGCCGTTGCGTGCGGCCTCTTCCGAAGTGAGGAAGACGAACTGCCGTTCAGCCGGAAGATTGAGCCAGTGGTCGATCGTGGAGAGGAGCGGGCCCGCCGCGACGACGTGAGGGGCGAGGGTGTCATTCTCGAACCGATCGTGCAGACGCAGCGTCCACGGATATCCGCCCACGTCGAACACGGAGGTCACGCCGGAGCAGACATAGCTCCTCCCGAACCGCTCCGGGTGCGCCGCGAGATCCGCCTCCACTCCGGCGTACGGGTACTTCGCTCGGACGTCGAGCGAATCGGGCCGGCCGTCGGCCCACCCGCTCTGCGAGAAGTGCACGTGCGCGTCGATCAGTCCCGGCGTGATCCATCTCCCGGCCGCGTCGGTGACCTCGATACCTTCCGGCACCGGACACTGCTCCGCCGTCCCCGCACAATCGATCTTTCCATTCCGCAGAACGACGTTCGCGTTCGGAACCGGCGCCCCTCCACGACCGTCGATGAGAGTCCCGCCTACGATCGCCCTCGGCGGAGGTGGTACTCCCGGAGGCGTGTCGTTCGCACCGGTCAGCGCGATCTTCCATCCGCCCGGAGTTTCGACGAACAGCCGTTCCGAGATTCCCTGATGCTCGTCCGCGCCATAGCGAACGCGGTAGCGATACGTTCCGTACACCACGCCCGGCGCGACCGGCGTCAGCTCCAGCTGCTCCGCATCGAACGCATCGGGCCACGACGACTTCTGTTTTGCGAACCCCTCGAATCCCTTTTCCAGTCCTGCAGACGTCGTCACCGCAAAGCGCGGATCGTGAAGGTACGTCGCGAGATATGCGTCGCGGTCCTGGTGACGGATCGCGTCGAGATTCTCGTCGAAGATCCTCCGCGCCGCCACGAGATCGTCCGTCTCCGCGGCGAACATCGCCGAAGCAATGAGAATCAGAACCGCAGACAGCACGAACCGTCGCATCGGGACCTCCTCTTTCTGGTGGTGACTATCCGATTATAGATCGCTGGAACCGGAAGCCGCTGAGTCTCGCGGCGAGAGCAAATCATCGCCACCTCGGGCGCGATCCGCGACCGATCTCGGAGCTGCAGCCGCTGAGCCCTCGGTCATCGGTACGGCGATGGCGCGCTCCCGAGGGTTCTTCGTTCATCCTCGGTAACCAGTTCGTCGGATCGATGACCATCTCGCCGGATGGAAAACTCGTGACCTTCGCCGGACCGAAGGAAGGGCTGGCCAGGCAGCTGGCCCTCTGGATCCGGCCGCTCGGCTCCCCTCACGCTCACGTTCTCTCCGGGACCGAGGGTGCAGTCTTCCCGTTCTCGTCGCCGGACAGCCGCTTCATCGCGTTCTTCGCCGACGGAAATCATCCTGATCCCGGCTGCTCGCCGCGGAGTCGACGCCGTCGAGCTGCAACACGACGACCGGCAGATGCAGATCGGTGCAACCCACCCGCTCTTCGACGCGTATCAGGTGCTCGGCGGAGACCTCGCTCCGGATGGGCAGCGATTCCTTCTTCTGGAGAGGAGCGGCTCGCCGGATGATCGCGACCTCACCGTGGTCACGAACTGGACCGAAGCGCTGAAGCAAGCATCGAATTGAGACCGGCTCCGGGCGTCTGATCCTCATCAGCTCCAGCGCAATGCGAGACGCGTCTTTCCGCCGCTCTCCCATCCGCGCAGTTCGATCTGAACCTCGGCTTCCCGTGCGCCGGAGCACTCCATGAGTCTTTCGAAGAACCCGACTGCCTGGTGGACCGCGGCCTCCTCCGCCGGGGCGCTCATCCCATAAAAAATCTCGACCCGCGCGGAGCCGTCCCGTACCGAGACGACCTCTGCGACCGGATAGTCGAAGAGCGCCTGGCGAAGAATCTGGAAGCGCATGATCGATTCACGCGGATCACCCGCGACGAAGAGATCGGGGAACTGCTGGTACAACTGGTCGATCGTGACCCTTCCCCACGCTTCGACTTTTGCGAGATCCCGGTCGGCGACCTCCACCAGAATCGCGAGTCCCATACGCTCGAACACGTCCATCGGGTACCACGAGTTGGGGTCGATCCGTTCTTCGAGGTAGTGAAACTCCTCCGGCTCGAAATAGAGCGACCAGTCGTTCTCCTTCGCGGCGCGCAGCATCCGCACGTAATCGAGGAAGAGAACGCCTTTGACTTTCCCCTGCATGGCTCCTCACCTACCAGTATGCGGACCAGGGAGAGCCCGCAGCTACCACCTTTCGTTCACGATCCTCACCGTTCGTTAGTGGCGAGGGCACTGAACCCGTCCCTTCTCACGCCCTCGTGCGGCGGGGAGCATGCGCGGGAACGACCTCCGTCGCGGGCAAACACTGTAAGGCCCGGTTCGTGAGGATTCGAGTCGCGTAGCGGCGTTGATTCCCCGGGAACCGGACGGACTCCCACTGCGGAACAATACCGGAGAGTCGCTGCGCAGTTTTTCACGGCCGTTGAAACGATTCCCTCCGAACCCCGTAGTGGTAGGTGAGTACGATTCGTACTCTGTTGGAGTCGGAGGGACCATGAAGCGCAATCGCATTATCTTCGCCACCATTTCGGCCGTCTTCGTGTTCTCGGCGTTCCCGGCGACGTCCGCGCCTGCAGTGACGAAACCCCAGTCGCCGGTCGAGTGCTGGGCGCATGCTCTCGGCGGGCGCGCCCGCCTCGCCACCGTTCGGAGCATCCATCGCACGGGAGTGATCGAGACCGGGGGGCTGCAAGGGACAACCGAGAGCTGGACCGATTCGACCGGCCGTTCCCGTTCGTCCGTCGATCTCGGGGTGTACTCGGCGACGGAGGTGCTCGACCGGAACAAGGGTTGGGCTCGCGAGGGGAGCGCTCCTTCCCATGAGCTCGGGGAGAGCGACCTCCGCCGCCTCGTCTCCGAAGCCTGGATCGATTCCGGCTCCCTCTTCTTTCCCGATCGGATGCCGGGAACGGTGACGCCGGTCGACGGTTCCGCCAGCGGTGAGAGCGTGCTTCGACTCGAGCCCGAAGGAGGACGCCCGGTCACTGTACACATCGATAAGGCGAGCTGTCTTCCCACGTTCACCGAGCAGAGCGACCGCGATCGCGTTGTCCGGACGAGCTATCTCTCCTGGACCACCGCCGACGGGATTCAACTCCCGCTCGAAGTGCGGCAGTCGACCGGCGATCCGAAATACGACGTCGTGATCCGGTACCAGACCACCGAGATCAATCCGAAGCTCGCCGACAATATCTTCACCGAGCCCGAGGAAGGGCCCTCTCCGGTACGATGGCTGAAGCACTCCCCGGCCACCGTACCGATGGAGCTGACTCAGAATCACATCTATCTCCCCGTTCGCGTGAACGGCGGAGAATCGTCCTCGTTTCTCCTCGATACCGGGGCAGACATGACGGTGATCGACAGGGAGCGTGCCGAATCGCTGGGGATGACGATGAAAGGATCACTCGAGGCCCGAGGTGCGGGCTCGGGTTCTATGGAGATGGCCACGATCGAGGGGGCGTCCGTCCGTGTGGGAGACGTCGAGCTCCCGCTGGATGGGATCTTCGCCATTCCTTTGACCTCACTCGCCTTGCGAGAAGGACGTCCGCTCCAGGGGATCCTCGGCTACAACGTGGTCAGTCATTTCGTGGTGGAGATCGCATATGGCGACCGGGTGATCCGTTTGCACGACCCCTCCACATTCACGCCGCCGGATGGCGCCAGAGCATTCCCGGTCGAATTCGACGCCAACACCCCGGTGATCCACGCCACGCTCGACCTGCCGGACGGCCGCTCTCTCGATGCGCGGATGCTCGTCGATACCGGCGACCGCGGCGCGGTCTCGTTGAATCGCCCGTACATAGAATCACAGCACCTTCTCGCATCGATTCCCCACACGATCGACGCTCCCCTCGGGATGGGCGTCGGCGGTCTGACCCACCAGCTGCTCGGGCGCATCTCCGCGATCCATCTCGGTCCGTGGACCGTCACGAGCCCCATTACAAGCTTCTCTCAGGACACGGCCGGGGCGAACGCGAATCCGGATCTCGACGGCGCGATCGGGGGCGAGGTACTGCGAAGATTCACCCTCTTCGTCGATTACCCGCACAAGCGACTTCTCCTCCGGCCGAACGACCAGATTTCCCGACCGTTCGAGTACGACATGAGCGGGATGCTCCTCGTCGCCGCGGATGCGAGCTTCGACCGGGCGGTGGTGCGGAACGTGCTCGAGCCCTCGCCCGCCGCGGAGGCGGGGATCCGGGTCGGCGACGAGATCACCGCCGTCCGCGGAAAGCCGGTCGCGTCGATGAGTCTGGACGAGATCCGCTCGATCCTCAGAATCCCCGGCGAGAACGTGACCCTCACCATTCGCCGTGGATCGGATACGCTGACCGTGACGCTCCGCACGAAGCGCCTGATCTGAACGGCGGGCAAAGGAGAGGCGATTGAAGGATGGCTCGAACGAGGAGCGATCCCTCCGAAACCGCTCCCGTTCGAAACAACGCTCCGCGTACCCACTGTTCAGTCGGCTCTCATACTCCGAGCGCCTGACCGAGCTCTCGCAGCAGTGCGGCCCCGTCTCCTTTCCATGCGCTTCCATGCATGCATGCGAGCGTGGACGGCTCGAACGCAGCGAGCTTGTCGATGAGGTCGCGAGCGTTTCGGCTGTGAGAGTAGTAATCGAGCTGCTGGCGCATCGCTTCGCTGGGTCCGAGAATGTCGGCCTCGGTCGACGCGATCTCCCCTTTTCCCGGCTGGGTGAAGAGATCTCCGCAGAAGAGGGTCCTGGTCGACTCGTCGCCGAGATATCCGCAGTCCCAGCCGTGCGGAAGATGCGGAGCGTCGAACCAGCGGAACGTGCGGCGTCCCGTGGAAAGCGTCTCGCCGTCCGTCATCGGACGCGGCTCACGGTCCGCCAGGTCTCCTATGGACACCATCGCCGCGATTCCGCTGCAGAGAGGTGCCGCCTCGGGCGCGGTGGCCAGCCATTCGTTGAGCGATCCGCACTCGTCGGCTTCCACGTGAGAGAAGGCGATCCATCGAATTGACTCCGGAGGAAGCACCGACGCCACCGCTTCGCGCACCAGCGGGAAGAGCTTTCGGGGGCCGGTGTGGAACAGAAGCGGTTGCTCGTCGCGCACGAGGTACTGGTTGAAGGAGAACGCTCCTCCGGGAATCTCCACCGGCGTATTGATGCGGTAAGTCCCGTCGGCGATCTCCTGAATGCTGGTTCCCATTTCTCGATTGGTGATCATCTCAGCCTCCTCATTTCATAGATCACTGTTGTTCATCGAATATACGCGTCGGGTCGCGGCCGGTCAACCTGCATTTAGGTAAACAGCCCTGTTTTGTGATACGATCATCGACGCGATGGCAGTCAAACGAAGCTACACCAAGCTCCGCCGTGCCGAAGCCGAGGAGCGGACGCGGCGCCGGATCGTGGAAGCGCTGGTCGAACTGCACGAGGAGATCGGACCGGCACGGACCACCATCAGTGCAGTCGCCGAGCGCGCCGGAGTCGAACGGCTCACCGTCTACCGTCATTTTCCCGACGAGACGGCGATGTTCACCGCATGCTCGTCACTTTGGGCGGAAATGAATCCCGCTCCTCCCCTTCCCTCGCCGGACACGTCTGCCCCGCTCCCCGCGGCGCGAAGAGCCATCCTCCTTCTCTACCAGTGGTTCCGCGAGAATCAGAAAATGCTCGCCAGCATCTCAGCCGATGCCGAGCACCTCCCGTCGATCCGCCCGATGATGGAGCCTCTGCTCGGGTATCTCGCTGCGTATGCCGACGGTCTGGAGAGCCTCTGGAGCCGCCGGAACCGTCAGCGAGGCGCCACCCTCCGCCATGCCGTCGAGTTCACCACCTGGCGATCACTCGCAGGAATCGTGGATGGCGACCGAAAGGCGGTAGAGGTGGTGCTCGGGTGGTTGAAGCGGACCTGAAGGCGTGGCCCACCTCACGCTGCACCTCCACGATACAATCCACTGCATGAGCGACCGCGACGACCGCTATTCAAGAGTCCAGTACCGTCACCTCATTGCCTGGCCGGCACGCATTCAGCGCGAGGCCCCCCTTCTCGAACGGATCCTCGGCAGCGGCCCCTCCGACCGGATCCTCGACCTCGGCTCCGGACCTGGCGATCATGCGCGCTTCCTCGCCTCGCGTGGATTCGACGTGACCGGGGTCGACGCCTCGGAAGCGATGATGGAGATGGCGAATGAAGAGGCGGTGCCGGAGAACGTGAGATTCGTCCACGGCGACTTTCGCAATCTCGGCGCGCTCGTCGACGGGACGTTCGGCGGCGCAATCTGTCTCGGGAACGTCCTTCCGCATCTCACCGCCGTGGGCGATCTCGAATCGCTGGCGAAAGGTCTTGGAGAAAAGCTCGACCGCAGCGCCCGTTTTCTTCTCCAGATCCTCAACTACCGCCGGATGGTCGCGCAGAACGAGCGCGCACTCCCGGTGAACGTGCGCAGTGACCCGGACGATCCCGATGCGGAGATCGTTTTTCTCCGCGTGACCACGCTCCCGGACGATGAGGGACAGCTGCGCTTCTTCCCGACCACGCTCCGCCTGAAGCCAGATGCCGATCCTCCCATCGAGGTGATCGCCTCGAAGCGCGTCGACCTCCACGCGTGGACGCGCAGCGACATCGCCCACATCTTCGGCGGCCACGGGATCAAGGAAGACGAAGTGCTCGGCGCATTCGACGGCACGCCGTTCGACGAGGCCACGTCCCGAGATCTCATCTGGATCGGTCGACGGACCTGATGCCCGGAACCCTGGGTTCACTCTCGCGCCGCCCCCAGTGCCACCACCGAAACGCCGCACAGCCACGCCCGGAACGCGCCTGCTCGAATCTCGACGCAACCGCGAAGCGCGACTCACTCCACTCGCGCCGCCCTCAGTGCCGAAGGCACGACCGACAGTAGCCCAGGGTGAAGGCGCTCCGCGCCGGAACCCTGGGTTCGCGCGCACGATGCGCAATTTCATATTGCCCCTCGCGAAAATCGAGGCGGGCGCGACGCGTGCCCGCGAGACCGAAGCCGTCGCGCCAACGAAACGTTCTGCACGCGGCGTGACCGCCGCGCCAGCGAGGGACTCCCGGGGTTGCCCTTCAGCCTCCCCTCTCACCGAAGGGCGTGTGTCGGCTGAAGACTTGACCCCGGACGGGGCGAGGGACGGCGGCGCGAGAGGTGCGGCCTTCGCTTGGTAGACGACGAGACGGATGACTATCCGGATTGCTGATGGCGGGCGCCGCCGAGGAACACTCCCGCGTACTCGGTCCACGAGTAGCGTGCCGCCGACGTGCGTGCGCCGTCCTCCATCGCGGCGCGGTCCTCCGAAGTAAAGAAGCGATCGAGGGCCATCGCCAGAGCCTCGGGCTCCTCCGGGGGAATGAGCATCCCGTTCACTCCCGCCTCCACGACCTCCGGTATCCCTCCGACCCGCGTCGCGATGATCGGGCGCCCGAAGTGGAACGCCGTCATGGCGACACCGCTCTGCGCCTCGGCTCGATACGGAGCGACGACCACGTCGCACGCGGCGAAGTACGTCGCGATCTCCGCATCGGGGATGAATCGGAACTCGAGACGGACGTGATCCTCGATGCCGAGCTCGCGCACGAGATCACGGTAGCGGCTCTCGTCGTTCCACCATACCTCCCCCGCGACGAGAAGAAGGACATCCGTGCGCAGCTTCGCCCACGCGCGGAGCGCGATGTCGAGACCCTTGAACGGGCGGACGTGACCGAAGAAGAGGGCAACCCGGGGAACGCGAGCGTCTCGGTCGGCCGGCTGCGAGCGCGAGTCGGTGGTCTCGGCGCTTCGCGCCTCGTGCCGACCGGGACGGTCGGCCCACACGGATCGCTCCTCGATTGGAACTCGGTCTCTCTTCTCGATTGGAACCGGGGTTTGCTCCAGGATTCCGAGCCGCTTTCGCGCGTCGCCACGTGAAGGCGCGGCCCCGCCCAACGCGTGCACCGGGAGAAACGTTCGCACCACGCGCTCCGGATGGCCGATCCGACGCACGAGCTCTTCCTCTTCGCTCCGGGCGTGCACGACGAGAGCGTCCGCACGTCGCAGCACGGCATTGCTCAGCATCGTCTTCCACCACGCAGGCTCCTTGTCGGAAACGTTGTGACACTGAAGCACGACGCGCACATTTCTTCCAGCGAGTGCGCGAATGACGAGGTACGGAATCGCCCAGACCCAGATCCACCAGACGAGGATCAGCGTGTCGGGCCTCCAGCGACGGATCGCGAGACCTTCCCGGATCCAGGTGAAGGGACTCAGGATGTCGAGCCGGAAGTGCGCCCCCGCAGGCGTCTTCGCCGCGAGCGTCTCGTCGCGATCGTCACCTCCCGGATAGAACCTCCGCGGAAACTGGCGCCGGAACGAAAACACTCCGATCTCGTGCTCGCGCGCGAGCTCCTCCGCGAGTGCCGTGGTGCAGTAGGCGATTCCGGCCCGGTAAGGATAGACCGGACCGACGACGGCGATTCTCATGCCGCGAGGAAGTTTACGACGGTGGAGCGGAAGAACGCTCCCCAGGTGCGCATCTGGAACACCAGAGACGACGACATGAAGCAGGAGTGCGTGCACCAGCATTCTTTCGCCGCGATCGACTTCCTCTGCCGGTCGGCCTCCGCGGAGAACCAGAGCTTTCCGAAGTCGTAGTCGGTGTCACGGACATTCCCGACCGGCTCGCGCAGCTCGCACATCCGTACCTCGCCGCGCGCGTCGACCACGCCCGAGATCGTCCCGGCGTAACAGGGCGTCACCTGGGTCTCCTGCTCCAGTACCTGAAGCTCGATCTGCCGCGAATACACCTTCACGAACTTGAGGAATCCGTCGTACTTCGGATACGTGCTCCAGTACGCCTCGAGCTTCGGGAGGATCTCCCGGTAGCGCTCGGTCGAGATCGGCTGGATGTTCTTGTCCGGCTGGTCGCCGCGAAGCATCTCGAATGAATGGAAGCTGATCTCGGGGAACGTCGTCTTGATCGCCTCGGTGAACTGGTCGAGGTCGTCCGCGTTGTACGTGCACAGGCACGTGTGCATGTTTACGGTGAGGTTCTCATGCTTTTCGCGGAGATCGATCAGCTTCGCGTAAGTCTTCTTCAGCTTTTCGTAGTTGCCCGGAACGCCGCGCAGCCAGTCGTGTTTCTCCCCGACGTGGTCGACCGAGAGGTTGACCACGATCTGCGTCTCCGGACATCGGTCGACGATCGACTCGACCTGCCGACCGATGAGGTCACTGGTGATCCCGCCGGTCGGTATGGTGATCTGCTTGGCGTGATTGCGCTCGGCGAGATGACCGCAGACCTGGTCGATGTCCCGCCGGAGAAACGGCTCTCCTCCGCTCATGACCACGAAGAGGAGATCGTCGAGGGAATCGAACGTCTTCTTCAGCTCATCGAGCGACAGCTCCTGATCCTTGTTCTTTCGCAGCTGCTCCCAGTTGAAGCAGGTCCGGCAGAAGGAGTTGCAGTCGTAGGTCAGGCCGAGGATGACGTAAATCGGCTTCATCCCGTGGCGATCCACGAGGTATCGGAGGTACTGGAATTTGTCTGTGAACTTCATCGGCCCCTGATCCGGACGCCACGCGCCGGCCTGTGACGCACAATCGCGCAGGAACACGAGCAATTCCCCAGGCAGGTGCCACCGGTCGTCGCCCTCCGGTCGAGAGCATTCTGCGGGAGCGCGTCCGTCGAGGCAAGTGGAGGGGCGCGCGGGCGCCAGCCCGCCAGGGGGGTGCGGATCCTCTGATCCGCCGCGAACATCGTGGCATACGCGATGAAGACCGCGCCTGCGGCTTCACGCGGAGCGTCACCAGAGACCTCGGCTTCGCTTCTGCCACAGGCATCGTCTCGATCCGTACTGAACACGATTCGCGCGGCGGATCGGAGGATCCGCACCCCTCGGCCCTCGGCGGGATCCGTCGCCTCTCGGCGCGCACGCGAGACACTACCAGGGGGTGCGGATCCTCTGATCCGCCGCGAACATCGTGGCATACGCGATGAAGACCGTGCCTGCGGCTTCACGCGGAGCGTCACGAGAGAGATCGGCTCCGCTTCTGCCACAGGCATCGTCTCGATCCGTGCTCAACACGATTCGCGCGGCGGATCGGAGGATCCGCACCCCTCGGCCCTCGGCGGGATCCGCGCCCCTCGGCGCGCACGCGAGACACTACCAGGGGGTGCGGATCCTCTGATCCGCCGCGAACATCGTGGCATACGCGATGAAGACCGCGCCTGCGGCTTCACGCGGAGCGTCACGTAGATCGGCTTCGCTTCTGCCACAGGCATCGTCTCGATCCGTGCTCAACACGATTCACGCGGCGGATCGAAGGATCCGCACCCCTCGGCGGACACACGAGAGAGTGCCAGGGGGGTGCGGATCCTCTGATCCGCCGCGAACATCGTGGCATACGCGATGAAGACCGTGCCTGCGGCTTCACGCGGAGCGTCACGTAGATCGCCTTCGCTTCTGCCACAGGCATCGTCTCGATCCGTACTCAACACGATTCGCGCGGCGAATCGGAGGATCCGCACCCCTCGGCCCTCGGCGGGATCCGTCGCCTCTCGGCGCGCACGCGAGACACTACAGGGGGGTGCGGATCCTCTGATCCGCCGCGAACATCGTGGCAAACGCGATGAAGACCGCGCCTGCCGCTTCACGCGGAGCGTCACGAGAGACCTCGGCTTCGCTTCTGCCACAGGCATCGTCTCGATCCGTGCTCAACACGATTCGCGCGGCGGATCGGAGGATCCGCACCCCTCGGCGGGCACACGAGAGAGTGCCAGGGGGGTGCGGATCCTCTGATCCGCCGCGAACATCGTGGCATACGCGATGAAGACCGTGCCTGCGGCTTCACGCGGAGCGTCACCAGAGACCTCGGCTTCGCTTCTGCCACAGGCATCGTCTCGATCCGTGCTCAACACGATTCACGCGGCGGATCGGAGGATCCGCACCCCTCGGCGGGCACACGAGAGAGTGCCAAGGGGGTGCGGATCCTCTGATCCGCCGCGAACATCGTGGCATACGCGATGAAGACCGCGCCTGCGGCTTCACGCGGAGCGTCACGTAGATCGGCTTCGCTTCTGCCACAGGCATCGTCTCGATCCGTACTCAACACGATTCGCGCGGCGGATCGGAGGATCCGCGCCCCTCGGCGCGCACGCGAGACACTACAGGGGGGTGCGGATCCTCTGATCCGCCGCGAACATCGTGGCATACGCGATGAAGACCGCGCCTGCGGCGTCACGCGGAGCGTCACGTAGATCGGCTCCGCTTCTGCCACAGGCATCGTCTCGATCCGTACTCAACACGATTCGCGCGGCGGATCGGAGGATCCGCACCCCTCGGCCCTCGGCGGGATCCGTCGCCTCTCGGCGCGCACGCGAGACACTACCAGGGGGTGCGGATCCTCTGATCCGCCGCGAACATCGTGGCATACGCGATGAAGACCGTGCCTGCGGCTTCACGCGGAGCGTCACGAGAGAGATCGGCTCCGCTTCTGCCACAGGCATCGTCTCGATCCGTGCTCAACACGATTCACGCGGCGGATCGGAGGATCCGCACCCCTCGGCGGGATCCGCGCCCCTCGGCGGGCACACGAGAGAGTGCCAGGGGGGTGCGGATCCTCTGATCCGCCGCGAACATCGTGGCATACGCGATGAAGACCGTGCCTGCGGCGTCACGCGGAGCGTCACGAGAGAGACCGGCTCCGCTTCTGCCACAGGCATCGTCTCGATCCGTGCTCAACACGATTCGCGCGGCGGATCGGAGGATCCGCACCCCTCGGCCCTCGGCGGGATCCGTCGCCTCTCGGCGCGCACGCGAGACACTACCAGGGGGTGCGGATCCTCTGATCCGCCGCGAACATCGTGGCATACGCGATGAAGACCGCGCCTGCGGCTTCACGCGGAGCGTCACGTAGATCGGCTTCGCTTCTGCCACAGGCATCGTCTCGATCCGTACTCAACACGATTCGCGCGGCGAATCGGAGGATCCGCACCCCTCGGCGGGATCCGCGCCCCTCGGCGGGGATCCGCACCCCTCGGCCCTCGGCGGGATCCGTCGCCTCTCGGCGCGCACGCGAGCTTACTTGCCGAGGATCTCGAGCACCGCACCCGTGACGATGCCTGCGAAGTAGTTCGCATGGTGCACGAGGAAGGCGAAAGGGATGAGCGGCCAGGACCACCACGGGAGACGCGTCGAGGGAATGGCGAGGACGGTGACGGCGACGCCATAGGCCGCCAGGAGTGCGAGCGCGGCGAGCGGTGTCGCGACGAGCAGTGCGACGAACGCCGCTCCCCCGCCGAGGAAGATCCACAGCTTTCCGCTCCGGCGGTAGGTGCGCGGGCCGCTCACCAGCATCCGTCCCGTCTTCACCCGGTAGCGCCATCGCTGCCGGAGGAACGACCCCGGAAACGCACGCCTCCGGTGCCGCACGATGACGCCGGAGTGGTAGACCACAGCTCCTCGCTCGAGGATCTTCTCGAGCAGCGCCGTATCCTCCCCGACATAGCCGATCACCGGATCGAATCCCCCTCCCTCCTCGAACGCTTCGCGGCGGACGAAAAGGTTGACCAGAGCGAGATCGTGAGGCGATCGAACGCGAAAGACGCCGTCCGGCACCTCATGGCAGAGAATCCCGCTTCCGATCCATCTGGTCGAGAGCAACGTATCGGAGACGAGCTCGCCGAGCGGAGAATCGAGCGGCGCCGGATCGGGACCGCCGAGCGCCAGCACGTCGGGGTGCGTGTCGAGATACTCCATCGCCGTCTCGAGCCATTCGGGCGCCGCAAACGCGTCGTCGTCGATGAACGCGAAGATCCGTCCCCGAGCGAGGGCCACACCTCCATTTCGACGGACAGCGGGGTTCCGGTCCGGCTCCGTGAGAGTCCGGATATGCGTATCGCAGGTGAGGCCGGGAGTCTCGCCTCCCACGACGATGATCTCGAAACTGCGGGATGTCCGCTGCCCCAGGAGCCGTTCGATGCACCGCTCCGGATCAGGTCCGACGCGGTCCATCGCCACGACGATCGACACCTCGGGCACCGCATCACCGACGCTCAATCCACTCTCCCCTTCGCTTCACTCATCACCGCTGCATCCATCCGCGCCCGCAACAGATACAATGAGGCACCGAATCCAGACGACAGGGTGCGAGTGCGTGAAGCTGATCATACAGATCCCGGCCTACAACGAAGAGAAAACCATCGGACCGACGCTGGCCGCTCTCCCGAAGAAGATCGAGGGAATCCGCAGCATCGAGACCGTGGTCATCGATGACGGCAGCAGTGATGCGACGGTGGATGCGGCGCGCCGGGGTGGAGCGAGGCACGTGGTCCGCCTCCTCAACCACCGTGGCCTCTCCACCGCTTTTCTCGCAGGCATCGACGCCGCGCTCCGCCTCGGGGCGGACATCATCGTCAACACAGACGCCGATAACCAGTACAGCTCTGCGGACATCGAGAAGCTCGTCCGTCCGATCATGAAGGGCGAAGCGGAAGTCGTGGTCGGAGACAGAGATACTCGGAATTCCCCCTACATGGGCTCGGGGAAGAAGTTCCTCCAACGCGTCGGCAGCTGGGCAGTGAGCATCGCCTCCGGGGTGCGCCTCCCGGACGTCACCAGCGGCTTCCGCGCCTTCTCGCGCGATGCGGCGTTTCAGATCAACGTCTTCAATCCGTTCACCTACACGCTGGAGACGATCATCCAGGCCGGCAACCGCAACCTCCGAGTCCAGTCGGTGGTGATCGGGACGAACGCTCCCACCCGTCCGTCGCGCCTCTACCGGGGGATCTTCAGTTACGTGCGGAAGTCAGCGACCACGATCTTCCGGATCTACACGACGTACAAGCCTCTCAAGACCTTCTTCGCTCTCGGCACTTTCCTGGTCCTCGGCGGACTCGCATCGAGCGCTCCCTTCTTCTGGGATCTCGCACGGCACGGGCGGGGGGGACACATCCAGTCGCTGATCCTGGCGGCCGTACTTCTGATCGCGGGATTTCAGACCTGGCTCATCGGACTCGTCGCGGATCTGATCTCGGTGAACCGGCGTCTGAGTGAAGAGCTTCTGATCCGCGTGCGGAAGATGGACTTCGCGCGGGCGGAATCACGCGATCGGCGCCGATCGGGGCGGAGGCCGGAGCGGGAGCTTCCGACCGAACCGCTGGAGGACCAGTGGGTCTGGTTGATCGACGAGACGAAGCTCGAAGAGCGCACCGGGGGAACGGAGGTAGCGCGAGACGAAAACGCGCCAGGCGGTGGCGAGTCACGCCCGCGCAAGCGGCGCCGGCGCCGTCGCACCGGACCACGCCGGTTCTCGGAACCGCGTCCTCACCATCACGAAGGAGAGAGCGAGGACCAGGAATAGGAGTCGGAGCCGGCGAGATGGTGCGCCTATCTGACGTAACTCCCGATGAACCGCACCGTCGCATCATTCGCGAGCGAGAGATCCTCGGGAATGTGCACCAGCGGGTGGATCGCTCCGAACGTGTGCGTCCCGCTCTCGACGATGAGAAGTGAGGAGTTCGGTGCCGAGCCGGCGATCGCCCGTCCGTCATCGGTCGAGACCGACTCGTCACGTCCTCCGTGCACCACCAGCAGCGGGACGGCGATCCGTTTCGCGGCCTCCAGCACGTCGAGTCGGGAACGGTTCGCCTCGAGATCGTCGAGGATCCGCGGCGACATCGGCATGACCTGTCCGGTGCGGGAGTTCTCGACCGAAAGCTCGCCCGCCTTCCTCCACGCCTTTTTCGTCGCGTCGTCCCATCGGTCCGTCGAAGCAATGGCGCTCCACGTAACGACGCAGCGAAGTCGCTCGGTCTGTTGCGCGGCGAGGATCGCGACTGCTCCACCGCGCGAATGACCGAAAAGAATCAGCGGAATCCGATCGAGGTCCCGAAGCTGCGTCGCCCACTCGGCTACCCTGTGGAGATCGTCGATCTGAATCGAGTACGTATCGTCGCGGAAGAGATCGAGCCGGTCGAATGTCTCCGCGTGATGGCCGATCCCGCTGCGGGACATGTCGAAACGGATCGCTGCGAACCCGTGCGTTGCGAACTGCTCGGCGATCCACGGGAAGAAGCCCCACTGCTTGAATCCCTTGAAGCCGTGCACCAGGATGACCGCCGCACGTGCGCGCTCCGGGAGGTGCAGCACACCACGCAGCGGAAGCCCTTCGCTCGACTG
Source organism: uncultured Acidobacteriota bacterium (assembly GCA_963741955.1). Classification (GTDB taxonomy): domain Bacteria; phylum Acidobacteriota; class Thermoanaerobaculia; order Gp7-AA8; family Gp7-AA8; genus CAVUKB01. The sequence continues at coordinate 67,282 of CAVUKB010000005.1, read as the reverse complement.
GAGCTCGAAATCACGCACTTCGATCGTACCCGTCACCGCCCCCTTCTGGTCAGACATTGAATCGAAAGAGAATCACGTCTCCGTCCTGGACGACGTACTCCTTTCCTTCGCTGCGGATCTTACCCGCACTTCGAGCCGCCTGCTCACTTCCGCAGGCGAGGAGGACATCGTACGCCACGGTTTCCGCCCGGATGAAGCCCCGCTCGAAATCCGAGTGGATCGCACCAGCTGCTTCCGGAGCCTTCGCACCGCGGCGAATGGTCCAGGCGCGCGACTCTTTCGGCCCGGTGGTGAAGAAGGTCTCCAGATCGAGCAGAGCATAAGCGTTCCTCACGAGTTGACTGAGCCCCGGCTCATCGAGACCCATCTCCCGGAGAAACTCGGAGCGCTCCCCCACCGGAAGCTCCAGGATCTGCGATTCCAGCTCGCCTGCGATCACCACCACCCGGCTCCCGTTCCCGGCGGCGATCTCCCGTACCCGCGTCACGTACGCGGAGTCGCTTCCGATGTCCGCCTCCGAGACGTTCGCGACGTAGAGGACCGGTTTCAGCGTCAGAAGATTCAGCGGACGGAGAAATTTCCGTTCCGCCTCGGTCAGATCGAGCGCTCGTGCAGGGCGCCCCTCGTTCACCGCTGCGACCGCAGCTTCCAGCGCCGCCACCTCCGCCTGTGCGTCTTTCTGTCCGGCGCGCGCGAGCCTCCCGACCCGGTCCAGCCGCCTGGTCAGCGACTCCAGATCCGCGAGAAGGAGCTCCGTCTCGATGATCTCGATGTCCCGGGCCGGGTCGATCGTCGCCTCGACGTGGACGACGTCGGCGTTCTCGAAGCATCGCACCACGTGCAGGATCGCATCCGTCTCCCGGATGTTCGCGAGAAACTGATTGCCGAGACCTTCGCCCTTGCTCGCGCCGCGAACCAGCCCGGCGATGTCCACCACTTTCAGATCGGTGTACACGGTCTGCCTGCTCTGCGACATCGCGGCGAGCTTCTCCAGCCGTGGATCAGGAACCGGAACGATACCGACGTTCGGCTCGATCGTGCAGAAGGGATAGTTCGCGCTCTGGGCACCTGCAGCCGTCAGCGCGTTGAAGATGGTGGACTTGCCGACGTTCGGCAGTCCGACGATGCCCACACTCAGACCCATGCTTTGAAGACCTTCCGTAGATTCGTACCGGAGGAGGTGAGCTCGCCGCCCGACCATCCGCCTCGCGTCGAATCTCGAATTCAGCGCGACGCAGTGAAAGGGAACCTGTACCGAACGGCGAATCCGGTTTGCCACGCTGGGAACGAAACTCACGCGATCCAAATTTCGGAGATTCGCCTCCCGGGTTTTTCGGCCACAAGGATCGCGCGAACAGGTGTGAAAATTCGATCCGGGATTGAGCCGCGGGAATCGCCGTTCGCGGACGGATTCGCACCGCTGATCCGCATTCGCAGTAGGACAGTTTCTGCGGCTACCCTCGCTCCGCCAGAGCCGCCGCCCCGATCAGGCCCACTTTCGGATTCGTGATCAGATCGACGGGGAACTGCAGCATGAAATCGGAAAACCGGCCCTTTCTGGTGAACGCGGCAGTGAAGCGTTTCACGTCGAACCGCGCCACGTTCTTCGCTGCGATGCCGCCCGCGAGATAGACGCCTCCCCGCGCGATCACCTTCAACGCGACATTCGCCGCCTCGGCTGCGTAGATGTCGACGAACACCTCGAATGTGCGCAAAGCGAGCGGATCTCCCGCTTCAGCCAGACGCGAGATCCGCGGCGGCATCTCCTCGTCGCTCTCTGCGACGCTCGCCGGACTCGTTTCTCCCTTGAAGACATGATCACGAAGATAATTGTGGATATTCGTCAACCCCTCTCCGGAGAGGAGCCGCTCGTAGCTGACGTGCCCGTACCGATGGAAGAGAAACTCGAGGAGGTCGCACTGGAGCTCGTCCATCGGTGCGAAATCCGCGTGGCCTCCTTCCGACGGGAGGACGCGCCAACCGCTCGGCTTCTCCGGTATGACGAAAGCCTCGCCGAGCCCGGTTCCCGCACCGAGGATTCCGACCGGCCAGTCGAGATCGCGATCCCCTCCATTCAGCGAGACCACGTCACCACTCCCGAGAAGCGGCACTCCGGCGGCAACCGCGTAGAAATCGTTCACCAGGCGTGCCGAAGGGATCGCGAACTCCCGCGACAGTTTCGCTTCTTCCATCTTCCAGGGAAGATTGGTCACCGTGGCGCGGCCGCCGAGGACCGGGCCCGCGACCGCGAAACAGGCGGATTCGATCGAGCCGGGTGAGAGCTGAACGAACTCCCGGAACATCGCATCGAACGTCGGATAGAGCCCGCTCTCGTATCGCCGCTCCAGAACCACTTCGCGGCGCTCGCTTCCGACCTCCACCATCTGAAGCAGGGTCTTCGTCCCGCCGATGTCACCCGCTACGATTCTCATGGACGATATTGTATGAGGAACGCAGCCGCCGGTGACGGCTCATCACGCGATCGCGCGCCTCAATTCCGTATCGGCTCCCGCGGGATCAACAGCCGGAACGTGGTTCCTTTCCCCGGTGCGCTCTCGACGAAAATCTCCCCACCGAACCCGGTGATGATCTGGCGCACCACGGCCAGCCCGAACCCGGTTCCGCGCCCCTTCTTCGTCGTGAAGAGCGGCTCGAAAATGTGTGACAACGTCTCGCCGCTCATCCCCGCACCACAATCGGTCACGCCGACGCACGTGAAGCGGTCGATCTCACCGAGTACGAGCGGGCGGAGCTCCGGTGGGCAGCGGCCGGCGTGGATCACGACCGGCTCCTCGGCAGGAGTGGCATCCCGCGCGTTGGTGAGGAGATTCGTGAGCACCTGCATCAGACGGTGCGGGTCCGCACGGACGACGAGGCTTCCTTCTTCGACTCTGACCACCAGCCGATCCGCTCCCCCAACCGCTGCGCTCAGTTCCTGCTCGAAGTCCTTCAGCCAGCGGGTGAGATCGACTACCGTGAGGTTCATCTCCATCGGTTTGCCGAACTGAAGGATCTCCGCCGAGATCCGCCGGCCTCTCTCGATGGATCCGGAGAGCCGCTCGACGGCACTGCTGACTTTCTCCGGTTCGTGCACGGATCGCTCGATGACGGCCGCCCACGCGCCGACAGCCATCAGCACGTTATTGAACTCGTGCGCGACTGTCGCGGCGGCTTTTCCAATGCCTTCGAGCCGGGAGAGCTCGCGTTTCTGCCGCTCCATCCTGGTCTGTTCGGTGATGTCGCGCGAGATCGCTGCCGCGCCGACTACTTTTCCGTTCTCGCTGATGAGCGGAGAGATCGTCACGGAGATCTGTGCAATCGTGCCGTCCTTTCGGATCCTTTGCGTGATCAGGTTTTCGATCCGGTCTCCATGGGAAAGACTTTCCTCGACCTGTCGGTACTCGTCGGCGCGATCGGGGGGGATCAGCATCGCGATGTTCTGCCCGATCGCCTCTTCTGCGGTGTAGCCGAAGATCCGCTCGGCGCTCTGATTCCAGGCCCAAATGACGCCGTCCGGCGTCTTCCCGACGATGGCATCGCCGCTCGATTCGACGATCGACGCAAGAAGCGCGCGAACCTCGGTCGCATGCTTCTCCTCTGTCCGATCCAGTACGAATCCGACGACCGCAGACTCCGCTCCCAGCTCGATGCTCACCCGATGGATCTCGACGTCGAGAACGCGCCCGTCGGCGGTCAGGATCCTGGTCTCCACTCGCTCTGCCCCTCCGGACATCGGAGCATCGGCATGGAACAGACGGCGGGCATGATCTCGCTCCTCCGGCACGATCAGTTCGGCGATCGATTGCAGTTCCTCGAGCTCTGTCTGGGAGTACCCGATCATGTTGCGCAACGAGAGGTTCGCGTATTCGAGTTTCCCTCCTCGCAGAATCGCGATTCCCACCGGCGCCTGATCGACGACTGTGCGGAAGCGCCTTTCGGCACGGCGCCGCTCGGCCGAGTAGAGGAGGGAACGCCGGAGCGCTTCCGCGTCGACCCTCCCTTTGACCAGGTAGTCATCCGCGCCCATCTCGATCGCGGCGGCTCCCATTGCCTGATCGTCCATCCCGGTGAGGATGATGATCGGGACGTCCGGACTCGCCCTCCGAATGGCTTCGAGTGTGGCTAGACCCCGCGAGTCGGGAAGGTTCAAGTCGAGGAGAACTTCCGTGACCAGCCGATCTCCGAGCGCCTTGATCCCGTCGTCGAGACGCGAGACCCAGTCGATGTGCAGATCCCGGGGATCTGCGCGTCGCAGCATCGAGCGAATGAGAGTCGCGTCTCCCGGATCGTCCTCGACCAGGAGCATTGACCCCATAACGGCGGTCATGATCAAGGACGAGAAAGCAAAGGATGAGCCAGTCGAAAATGGATATCGGCGGTTCCGGAAACTGCCGGGAACAGGAGCGCTAGGAGTCTGCGCGGTAGAAACCCGGTTCGCGGCAAATCGGCATGATAAAAGGTGAATGGTTAGTAGTAACGATAATATGTTAAGATTAGGTCATGCCGACCACGTATAGGCCATACCGACCGGAGCAGTCGCTGCTGCTTCCGCCCTCGCCATACGAGTGGCTCCCTGAGGGTCACTTGGCGCACTTCGTTTCCGACATGATCGATCAGCTTGATCTGAGTGCATTCTACGAGCGGTACAAGGGCGACGGCAGGCGGAAGCAGCCCTACGAGCCGAGGATGATGCTCAAGTTGATCACCTATTCGTACCTGACGGGAACGTTCTCCTCGCGCAAGATTGCCCGGCGGATCGATGAAGATATCGCCGTCCGGTATCTTGCAGCCGGGAACTTTCCATCGCATCGGACCATCTGCGACTTTCGGCTTGAAAACGTGGACGCATTCAGCTCATTGCTGGTCCAGATCATTCGGACCGCTCAGGAGGCAGGGTTAGTTACGCTCGGGAGGATCGCAATCGACGGGTCGAAGGTGCGAGCGAATGCCAGCAAGCACAAGGCGATGAGCTACGATCGGATGAAGAAGGAAGAAGCGAAGCTCGAGAAGGAGATCGCGGAGATTTTGGCCACAGCGGCGGAAGAGGATGCCCGGGAGGATGCCGAGTACGGGGTTGATCGACGCGGGGATGAGTTGCCCGAAGAGCTCCAGCGCCGGGAAACACGCATCCGAAAGATCAGAGATGCACGAGAGCGACTCGAACAGCGACAGCGGGAACTGGACACGAAGGCTGGTCGCTCCGAAGGCGACGATGATCCGGCCAGGAAGAAGGGTAAGCCATTCAAACGGAAGTTCGGCGTACCTGAGGACAAAGCGCAAGAGAACTTCACCGATTCCGAGAGCCGAATCATGAAGTCCCAGGAAGGATTTCAGCAGTGCTACAACGCGCAGATCGCAGTCGATGCCGATAACCAACTCATCGTCGGATTCGAGATCACACAATCTGCGGCGGACAGCGGATCACTCGTGCCTTTGGTCGAGGTGGTCGAACAGAATTGCGAAACAAGCCCCGACCAGGTTGTTGCCGACACCGGTTACAAGTCGGAAAGCTCGTTCATCGAGTTGGAGGAGAAGAAGATCGATGCGTATGTTTCTCTCGGACGAGAAGGCAAAGAAACCGCAGCTGAGACGACGCTCCCCGCTACTCTGCGGATGAAGCAGAAGTTGGACTCACCTGCAGGCAAGGCGGTCTATCGCCGGCGAAAGGCGATCGTTGAGCCGGTGTTTGGCTGGGTCAAAAACGTTCTCGGCTTTCGACGATTCAGTCTCCGCGGGACGCGCAAAGTTGCCGGCGAATGGGCTCTGGTGTGCCTGGTGATCAATCTGAAGCGAATGAGCGCTCTGGTTGCGGTCGAATAGCCCCGGCAGAGCAGTATCCAACCCCGAAAAGTCCCGCCGAGCAAGTGTTTCGCGCTGCCACCTCCCCGAGAACGGCTCCATCAACCCCAAGGCGCTTCGATGGCCCGGTTCTGCCGCTCGCGAGCGGACGTCACCCGAGATCATCAGGAAGCGCCGAACTTACGTCCTATCGCGCAGACTCCTAGCCCGCATTTCTCACACCGTCTCGTCGCGAGGAGGCGGAGAGTGACTTGGATGCAAGGCGCGCGCAGCTTCGGCGACGAAGGCATAGTGGTGACTATGTCGAGGAGCCGAAGCTGTGCGCAACGTAGCAGACAGGCCGCTATCCGGCTCCGCAGCAGAGATGGTGTGAGAAATGCGGGCTAGGAGTCTGCGCGATAGAAACGTCCGTAGCGAGAAAGCGGAGCACCGAGGCCAAATTCGTTCGGATTTGAGGTGCGTAGCGGTGGCTACTCGCCGAAAATCCGGGCGGATTTGGACCGTTGATCCGCTTTCGCAGTAGGACAGTTTCTACCGCGCAGACTCCTGGGTCTACGGTTTCGGCGGCGGTGGGGCCGTGAACCGTGAGAGATTGGAGGGACGCCGCGAGCGTGCTGCTGCTCGAGGATGTCGGGGTACTTCGCCGCGCGGGCGCCGAGCTTCAGCACATTCGAAAACGCCTCTTCCGGACGCTTCGCTTCTGCCGGAAATGCGGGTGATGCTGCGGTCGCGCACGCGCCGTGATCCACGCGGCGGATTGCGAATCCGCATTCCATGGGCGAGAACTTCGATCGAGCCGGGCGTCGCCGATCCTGGTTACGCCTCCGCGCTCTCGTGCATCCGTTCGTGCACGTATCCCTCGAGCTCTTCGGCGCGGTGTGCGGCGGTGTGGAGCCGAAGCACGCGCTCGCGTGCGCGCCGTGCGAACGTGAGACGCTCTTCCTCCGTCGTCTCCTCGAGGATCCGACGGACGTCGTCCGCCGACTCCGCCGTGAAGATGTCGTGCCCCGGGATGAAGAACTCATCGAGACCAGGCCAGCAGTCGCTGATGATCGGTACTGCGCACGCGGCGGCCTCGAAGAGGCGGACACTCGGCGAATATCCGGCGCGCATCATCTCCACGCGGCTGACATTCAGGGTGAATCGCTGCGCGTTGTAGAACCCGCGGTGCTCCGACGGCGCGATGTGCGTCTCCCTCTCCACGTTCGGCGGCCATTCGAGGTTTTCGGGATACTGCGGTCCGGCCACGATGAAGTGCCGTCCGGGCAGTGACCTGGCCGGCTCGATCAGCAGCCGCTCCAGAACCGGCTGCCGGTCGGCACTGTAGGTGCCGAGGTAGCCGAGGTCCCATCGGAGCTCGCTCTCCTCCGGGTAGTAAGTGCGTGGATCGACAGAGCAGTAGAGAGGTCGCGCTGCGGGTGATCCGAGAGCTTTTTCGATGTAGTCCAGCGTCGGACCGCCGGTGAAAGACAGATACAGATCGTAGTGTTCCACGAGCTCGCGCGTGAGATAGCTGCATTCGCCGCGCTGCAGGTTCGCCAGAGTCACCGGCGTGTCGATGTCGTAGAACGCGGTGACGCCGTTCGCGATCTCCTGGACCCATCGGCCGACCTCGATTCCTTCCGGCACGTAAGAGCCGACGATCACGGCGTCGGCGGAGGCGACTTCGATGTGGAACCGATCCTTGAGCTCGTCGAGCGAACCGTAGATGGATGTTCTCCCCCACGGAGGGCTCGGCAGATCACGATTCTCCGCATACCAGGCGGCGTCGCGCTCCAGAAAGAGGACTCGATGTCCGCGCGCGCTGAGCTCGCGCACCAGGCCCCGGTAGGTCGTGGCGTGGCCGTTCCCCCAGGACGAGGTGATGGAGAGTCCGAGAATGACGATGTCGAGCGATCCGGTCATGGCTGTGAGGCTTCCGCCCGAGCCGCGGCCGACCTCACGTCGCGACGGCGGCTCCTCCTCCCTTCCAGTATAGCCTCCACCTCCTCCGCGCGGTGCGCATAGGTATGACTCCCAGGAATCTGCGGATGCAACCAGTCCCCGGCGAACGAAAAGAGCGAGGGCATCAATCGAGAGAGCAGGGGGAGTTCCGGATCCCCCTGGAGTCTGCGCGATAGAAACGTCCGTAGCGAGAAAGCGAAGCAGGGAGCCCAAATTCGTTCGGATTTGAGGTGCGTAGCGGTGGCTACTCGCCGAAAATCCGGGCGGATTTGGACCGCTGATCCGCTTTCGCAGTAGGACAGCTTCTACCGCGCAGACTCCTGGGGGCCGGGGAGTTCCGTCCGGCCATGGATGGATTTCGTCTTGCATTCTGAGGCGGCAGAGCCGGACACCTCATCGGGACCGTCCGGTCGGAGATACACCGAGGGAGCCCATGAATAGAATCACGGGAGAAGAACTGAAACATCGAAGGATCGCGGCCGGAATCAGCCGGGGTCAGCTCGCGAGGCCGCTCGGAGTGACTGCGGAGAAGGTCCTTCAGTGGGAGAGCGGCGAAAAGCCGATCGAAGTTCCCTCCGCGCTCGAGCAGGCGCTCGAGCAGTTCGAAGAGGTGGCGGAGCATCTCCCGGCCACTCTCGTCGCGGCAACGCGAAGCGACTCGCGCCTGGCCGGGCGGTGATCCAGCCGGCAGCTCAGCGACAGCTGTCCGATCGGGTAACCACGATCGTCTCCGCTTCGGCCTGGACCGGATACGATTTCATCACCGCACCTTTGAACCAGACTTCGGCAGCGTCACCTTCCCGAATCGAGCTCGCGGTGGAGCGACAGATCGTTCCCGCACCACGCACGAGCACCTCCGTGTCGGGGGTGACCGTGACCTTCGCTTTCGCCAGCCGCCAGCTCTCGCCTCCGGCGTTCTCTCCGACCATCAGCACCAGCGGCTGATCTCCGCCGCCGCTGATCTTCCCCACCCGGCCGGCGACGTCGGCGTCTCTCTGAGGAAGATGAATCGAGCTGCATGCCATGATCAACGAGCCGAGAATGGCCAATCCTATCGTCGTCCTTCTCAAGACCTGCCCCTTTCTCACTTCACCGCAATAGCGCGGGCCTGCTTGATGTCGGTGTATCCCAGAAAGGCCTTTTCGATTCCGTCCTGCAGCAAGGTGGTCATCCCCTGTTCGAGCGCCGCCTCGCGAAGCTCGTCGATCGGCGCCTTCCGTTGGATCATCCGCTTGATCTGATCGGTTCCGACCAGGAGCTCGTGCACTCCCATCCGTCCCTTGTAACCGGTGTTGTTGCACTCGCGGCATCCCTTCGGTTCGTAGAGGCGGAGCGTCGCCGGATCGAGTCCCATGCGTGAGAACCACTTCACGCCATAAACCTCCATGATCTCCTGGAGCTCCTCGGCGGGAACCGCGCGGGCTTCTTTGCACTTGCAGAGGGTACGGACCAGCCGCTGGGCCATGATCCCCAGGAGCGCGTCGGCGAAGTTGAACGGATCGATGGACATGTCCAGGAGCCGGGTGATCGTCTCCGGCGCGGAATTGGTGTGCAGAGTGGAGAAGACGAGGTGACCGGTGAGGGACGCTTCGATTCCGATCGCGGCCGTCTCATGGTCGCGCATCTCACCGACCATGATCACGTCGGGATCGGCACGAAGGAACGAGCGCATCGCAGCGGCGAACGTGAAATCGATCTTCGGCTGCACCTGCACCTGGCGCAGTCCCCTCTGGGTGATCTCGACCGGATCCTCCGCGGTCCAGATCTTCATGTCTTCGGTATTGATGAAGCCGAGTGCGGAGTGAAGAGTGGTCGTCTTGCCCGACCCGGTGGGACCGACCACCAGGCAGATCCCGTACGGCTTCTGAATGATCTCTTTGAAGCGGGTCAGATTGCGTTCGCTGAACCCCATCCGGTCGAGCGGCAACGGCTTCGACGCCGCCAGGATACGCATCACCACGTCTTCGTTGGCATTTGCGGTCGGAATGGTCGCAACGCGCAGCTCGATGGTTCCCTTCGAATACTTGAATCGGATCTTCCCGTCCTGCGGTTTGCGCCGCTCGGAGATATCGAGCTTCGCCATGATCTTCAGCCGCTGCACCAGTGCGTTGCGGTGCGGGCCGGGAATCTCGAGATACTTCTGACAGTCGCCATCGATCCGGAGGCGGATCAGACAGGGATTCTTCGATCCTTCGGGCTCGACGTGAATGTCCGACGCGCCCTTGTTGAACGCTTCGATGATGATCTGATTCGCCAGCTTCACGATCCCGGAGTCGGTCTCGTCGATCTCGGGGACCTCCGGCTCTTCGTTCTCGAGCTCTCCATCTCCCAGCTCGGTGATGATCCGGGCGAGATCCTCGCTCTCCTGTTCCGCCTCCTCTTTCTCGCCGTAGGAGCGGGCGATGTAACCGAGAATGTCCTGACGGAGACCGACCTGGAAGTCGTAGCGAGGTGCGAGACCCATCGCGCGGATCCCGTCGAGACGCATCAGGTCCTGTGGATCGTCGATCGCCACGACCATCATTCCTTGCCGTCTCTCGATCGGAGCGCAGACGTACTTCTTCCACATGTCGGATCCGACACGCTCGCGAATGTCCTCCGGAATGGTCCGTTCACCGTCCCAGTCGAAAGTCTGGGCGCCGTAGTACGAGCCGAGCGAGCGGAGGATCTCGTCTTTCTGGACGCCATGGTCCTCCATCAGAACCTGGGTGACGTCGATGTTGTTCACCCGGGCGCTGCTGGCTGCGTTCTCGAGATCCTTTTCCGAGACCACTCCCTTGTCGACCAGTGCACCGAACTTCGACGGTTTGCTCTGCCGGGCCGCCCGGTGCTGGTTGTAGAACGCGATCCCGAGAATACGGCCGATCTCCTCCGCAGCTTCCTGGTCCTGCGCGGTAAAGACGGTGCCGAGTTGCTTGTTGATCAGCTGGAGCACGCCGAGAAGGTATTTTTCGAACAGGATCGGCACGGCCAGAACCGCGCGGGTGCGAAAGCCGCTCTGCTTGTCCCACCGCTGATCGAAGCGAAGATTCGCGTGGAGCGAGGTGAGCTCCTGCGCATCGTACGCGTCCCGGATGTTCAGTGAACGCCGGCTGAGCGCCGCAAACCCGGCGATGGAGGCGAAGGACTTCGGGATCCGGATCTCCTTCGGAACGTCACCGACCTTCTGGAGCGAATAGAGCTCCTGATTCTTGGTGTCGACTGCATAGATGGTCAGGCGCTCCGCATCCACCAGCTCGAGGATCCGGTCCTTGAGAGTCATCAGGATGTGAGAAATCGAATCAGCCGAGTTGAGCTGATTCGTGATCTGAGTCAGGCGCTTGCGGTAATCAAGCTCCCGCTCGAGTGCGGATGGAGGTGTCTGGACGGCCATCGGCTGATCTCCTCGGTTTTGCTGGACGCTTGACCGAAGAATAGCGCGGGAGGCTCGAAGTTCCAACAGGGAGGGATCGAAGAGCCGAAATCCTCCGGTCTTTTCTGCTGTTTCCGAAACCGGAATTCAGTAAACTCGTCCTATGTCGCTGCCCGAGCCGGAAATCCGCAAATCGCGCGAGATCACCATCTCGTTTCTGGCGGAGCTTCTGTCGGAAGCCGGCTTCATCGATGACAGACAGAAGGCCGATCTCGAATCGCTGGACCGCTCCCACCGCCACGCGTCCCGCTCCCGGAGCCGCAACGACGAGGAAGCCAGCCCTTTCAAGCTCATCGCGCAGCAGAATCTGAGCGACGCGTCGGGCCAGGGAACCGCGATCGACGAATACCTGATGGCCCGGCTGATCGCGGAAGCGGCCTCACTCCCCTTCTTCCGGATCGACCCGCTGAAACTCGACATCGATTTCATCGAGTCGAAAATCTCCCGCCCCTTCGCGAAGAAGCACCGGATGCTGCCGATCCAGCTCAAGGACGGTCGCCTGATGGTGGCGCTGGTCAATCCCTTCGATTTCCAGTCGATCGACTCCTACCGGACCATCGCACAACTCGATCTCGACCTGGTCGTCTCGGCGGACAACGACGTGATGCAGGTCATCAACGAGTTCTACGGCTTCCGGGCCGCGGTGAACAAAGCCGAGCGTGACCTGAAGGGAGGATTCGATCTCGGCAATCTCGAGCAGTACGTCAAGCTCAAATCCGGACAGGATATCGAGACCAGCGATCAGCACATCATCAATGCGGTCGATTATCTCCTTCAGCATGCCTACGATTCCCGCGCCTCGGATATTCACATCGAGCCGAAACGCGAGTACGCACAGATCCGGTTCAGGATCGACGGCGTGCTGCACGAGATCCAGAGGACTCCGAAGCTGGTCAATCTCGCCATCACGTCCAGAATCAAGACGATGTGCCGGATGGACATCGCGGAAAAGAGGAGGCCCCAGGACGGCCGGATCACCACCGAGCGGGAGGGGAAGGAGATCGAGCTTCGTGTCTCCACCCTTCCGACCGCATTCGGAGAGAAGCTGGTGATGCGCATCTTCGATCCCGACGTGCTCCTTCGCGATCTCTCCGGACTCGGTTTCTACGAGGACGAGCTCTCCCAGTTCCACGACTGGATCAGCCGTCCCCACGGGATCATTCTCGTCACCGGGCCGACCGGGTCGGGAAAGACGGTCACCCTCTACTCGGCGCTCAAGAGCCTCGCGAGCGCGGAGATCAACATCACCACGATCGAAGACCCGATCGAAATGGTGTACGAAGACTTCAACCAGACCTCCGTCCATCCCAAGATCGGGATCACCTTCGCGTCCGCGCTCCGCACCATCCTCCGGCAGGATCCCGACGTGATCATGGTCGGCGAGATCCGCGACGGGGAGACCGCACAGAACGCGGTACAGGCTGCGCTCACCGGTCACCTGGTCTTTTCGACTCTCCACACCAACGACTCGGCGAGTGCGGTCACCCGTCTGATCGATCTCGGCATCCAGCCGTTCCTCATTTCTTCCACCCTGATCGGGGCGATGGCGCAGCGACTGGTCCGTAAGATCTGCAAGGAATGCAAGCGCAACCGGCCGCTCTCTGCCGAGGAGGCGTCAATGCTCAATCTGCAGGCGCCGCCCGGAAAACGAATCATCGTGAAGGAGGGAGCGGGCTGCCACCGATGCCGGAACACCGGCTATTACGGCCGGACCGGCATCTTCGAGATCCTGAACATCGACAGCTCGATCCGCGATCTGGTCGATCGCAGCGAGGACTTCCTGAAGATCAAGGAAATGGCGATCAAACGCGGCATGCGCACCCTCAAACAGTCCGCCCTGCGCAAGCTCGCGGAAGGCACCACCACGTTCGAGGAAGTGGTGCGGGTGACGGGAATCTGACGGATTTGCGCGCGAACGGACGGGCGGCGTTCCAGACCGTGATCTCGGATTCTTCCGGAGCCGCGCACGCATCACGATTTGATTTGCGCGATTTGCACGCGAACGGACGGGCGGCGTTCCAGACCGTGATCCCGGAGTCTTCCGGAGCCGCGCACGCATCACGATTTGATTTGCGCGATTTGCGGGTGAACGGACGGGCGGCGTTCCGGACCGTGATCCCGGATCCTTCCGGAGCCGCGCACGCATCACGATCTGATTTGCGCGATTTGCGGGTGAACGGGCGGGCGGCGTTCCGGACCGTGATCCCGGATTCTTCCGGAGCCGCGCACGCATCACGATCTGATTTGCGCGATTTGCACGATCTGTACGCGACCGTTCCACGAATCAGCAATTCGCGCAAATCGCGCAATTGAAATCCTCCCGAAGCCCTCGCCCGTCCGTCCGCTCCGATCGCCCCGACGACCCCGCTCGTCCGTCAATGAGCAACTCGCGCAATTGAAATCCTCCCGAAGCCCTCGCCCGTCCGTCCACGCCGATCGCCCCGACGACCCCACTCGTCCGTCGATGAGCAAATCGCGCAATTGAAATCCTCCCGAAGCCCTCGCCCGTCCGTCCGCTCCGATCGCCCCGACGACCCCGCTCGTCCGTCGATGAGCAAATCGCGCAATTGAAATCCTCCCGAAGCCTTCGCCCGTCCGTCCACGCCGATCGTCCCGACGACCCCACTCGTCCGTCGATGAGCAAATCGCGCAATTGAAATCCTCCCGAAGCCCTCGCCCGTCCGTCCACGCCGATCGCCCCGACGACCCCACTCGTCCGTCAATGAGCAAATCGCGCAATTGAAATCCTCCCGAAGCCCTCGCCCGTCCGTCCACGCCGATCGCCCCGACGACCCCACTCGTCCGTCGATGAGCAAATCGCGCAATTGAAATCCTCCCGAAGCCCTCGCCCGTCCGTCCACGCCGATCGCCCCGACGACTCCACTCGTCCGTCAATGAGCAAATCGCGCAATTGAAATCCTCCCGAAGCCTTCGCCCGTCCGTCCACGCCGATCGCCCCGACGACCCCGCTCGTCCGTCAATGAGCAAATCGCGCAATTGGAATCCTCTCGAAGCCTTCGCCCATCCGTCCACGCCGATCGCCCCGACGACTCCACTCGTCCGTCAATGAGCAAATCGCGCAATTGAAATCCTCCCGAAGCCCTCGCCCGTCCGTCCACGCCGATCGCCCCGACGACCCCACTCGTCCGTCGATGAGCAAATCGCGCAATTGAAATCCTCCCGAAGCCTTCGCCCGTCCGTCCACGCCGATCGCCCCGACGACCCCGCTCGTCCGTCAATGAGCAAATCGCGCAATTGAAATCCTCTCGAAGCCTTCGCCCGTCCGTCCACGCCGATCGCCCCGACGACCCCGTTCGTCCGTCAATGAGCAAATCGCGCAATTGAAATCCTCCCGAAGCCCTCGCCCATCCGTCCACGCCGATCGCCCCGACGACCCCGCTCGTCCGTCAATGAGCAAATCGCGCAATTGAAATCCTCCCGAAGCCCTCGCCCATCCGTCCACGCCGATCGCCCCGACGACCCCGCTCGTCCGTCAATGAGCAAATCGCGCAATTGAAATCCTCTCGAAGCCTTCGCCCATCCGTCCGCTCCGATCGCCCCGACGACCCCACTCGTCCGTCGATGAGCAAATCGCGTCACTCCACCCTCACCCACAGCCCCTTCAGATACTCCCCTTCCGGCGCGAACAGCGAGACGGGGTGATCCGCCCCTGCTCCGAGACGGCGAACGAATGACGCTCTCCGTCCCGAGTCGAGTGCTGCGGAGTAGACGATCTTCTGAAATAGATCGAGCGAGATGTGACCGGAGCAGGAGAACGTGAGCAGCTCACCTCCCGGTTCGAGAAGCTTCATCGCCTGAAGGTTGATGTCCTTGTATCCGCGTGCGGCCCGGTCGACATCCCCTCTGGTTTTCGCGAATGCCGGCGGATCGCTGACCACCAGGTCGTACCGCTCTCCCCCCGACAGCCGCTCACGGGTCCAGGAAAATGCATCTGCAACCACCAGCCGCACGTCGGCTCCCGAAGGATTGATGCGGTGATTCTCCCCTGCCGCCTCGATGGCCGGTGCCGAGACGTCCACTTCTTCGACCACGCTGGCGCCACCCGCCGCGGCGTTCACTCCGAATCCTCCGCTGTACGAAAAGAGGTTCAGCACCCGGCGGTCGCGGCTGATCGTGCGGGCGAGCGCCCGGTTCTCACGCTGGTCGAGAAAGAATCCCGTCTTCTGCCCCGCTCCGGGACGCACCACGAAGCGGAGGCCGTTCTCCATCACCGTCAATTCTCGTGACGGGTCGCCGGTCACGCTTTCCTCCAGCGGAAGCTTCTCCAGCCGGCGTGCAGCGAGATCGTTGTGAAAAACGATCCCCTCGAGCGGGAAACTCTGCTCGAGCGCCTCCACCGCGAGCTCGCGCAGAGCGTCGAGCCCCGCCGAAGTGATCTCGACCACCAGAGTGTCGCCGTACCGGTCCACGACGAGACCGCTGAGGTCGTCTCCCTCCGAGTGCACCAGCCGTAGCGCGTCGGTGGAATCGGAGAGGAGCGCGTCGCGGCGGCGTACGGCGGTGGCGATTCGCGCCCGGATCAGATCTGGGGTCAGGTCTTCATCCTCGCCGGCCACGACCCGCAGACGAATCTGCGAGTGGCGGGAGTGAAATCCGGAGGCGAGCCTCCGCCCGTGCCGGTCGACCAGGTCGGCGATCGCAGCGTCTTCGGGACCTTCTTCGCCCTCGATTGCACCGCTGAAGATCCACGGGTGGCGGGAGCTCCCCAGACGTTCGCGTCCCCGGCGCAGGACGAGCCGCCGCCGGTTCTCCGGAAGAAAATGCGATCCGATGTCCATCGGGAGAGTGTAGTAGATCGCGGCGCGCTCCGGCGTACCCGTGCGATGACCATCTCCCGGCGGCGGCCGTTCCGTTCTATAATCCTCCCATGGCTGCCGTCCGCGCGTTCCATACGCAATGTCAGGAGAGAGTGTACTGGCAGGTGAAGGGGTACCTCGACGAGCTGGTCGACGAACATTTCGACGACGCCGAGCACTGCGACTTCTACCTGAAGTACGGCTCGACCGTGGTCGAGATCTCCATCGATCCGTACGAGGACGACAACGCCGTCGTCGAGGTTCTCGCGTTCTGCGTACAGGGAGTGGAACCGAAATTCGAGCTGATGCAGGAACTGCTCGAGCTCAATTCCGAGCTTCCTCTCGGCGCGTTCAGTATGGTGGAAGGAGACGTCTTCTACTCGCACCGCTTCATCGGACGGGATCTCAAGGCGGATCAACTTTTCGCCTCGCTCTCGAACGTGGCCATAATTTCGGACGAGTACGACGAAAAGATCGTGAAGACTTATGGCGGCGAAACGGCCCTCGACCGCCTTCGCAACTTCTCCCGTCGAGTCCGTGTTCGCAATACGAACTGAACCTTTCGCGCGACGCGGCACATCGATTGCTCTCTCCTCAGGTATGACACAGATCAGGCGAGCGGCGTGTGTGCTTCTCCTGGGTGCGGTGGCCGTGATTCCAGCGGCCTGCACCGGAGGCGAGGAGAGCTCCGCTCACGAGATGCCGAACGCGACCAGCCCCAACCCGCAACCGACGCCCGTCGAAGTGAAACAGACCCTCTCCTCGATCAGTCCGGCCATCCCGATCTACGAAGGAGCGCGGTTCAATCCGGACCTCACCCGTGAGGACCAGATCGAAGTCCACCGCCGGTTCGGCCCGGCGGCGCAGGTCTACACCTTCTCCTCCAGCGACTCGTTTCCTCAGGTCTGGCACTACTACGTCACGTACCTCGCGCAGTTCCGGGCCTACGATCCCCCGTCGCCGTATCCTGACTCGGATGAACACTTCCGTACCATTCAGGTGCGGTTGAATCCGGCCATGCAGGATCCCTTCATTCCGGGAGATACGCTCGATCCGAACGGAAGGCAGGTCATCCTGCAGGTGGCGGAGACAGGGGGACGGCCGCAGACTCTGATCCGATACGTGCTCACGCCCCCACCCGCTCCGGCTCCCCAACAGGTCGCCGAGAAGGTCCCGGGCGCATCGAGCTCCGAACCCGCGACTCGGTAGGATTCTCGGCACGATCGACGTTTGCCGCCGATGGAGTGCAGATTCGTAATCCGCCGCGCGGAACACGGCACGAGGTCGGACCGCAGCATCATCAGGATCCTCGGCAGAAGCGACGCGGAGCTCCCCGGTATCGGCTGACGCCCCGCGGAACATGGCGAACAACACGATCCTCGAGGGATCCCGCGCGGCGGGATTCGTACTCCGTGGAGACACGGCCGTATCTGCCTGAGAGCCGGATCGATGGAGCGGTTCGAAAGTGGTGCGGGGTGAGGGATTCGAACCCCCGACCCCCTGCGTGTAAGGCAGATGCTCTACCGCTGAGCTAACCCCGCACGAGAAGCCGAAAGGCTACTTTGAACGAAAGGAGGGACGGAGGTCAAGCGACATCCGGGTCGTCTCCGATCTCGTCCGGATCGGGCTCCCCTGGCTCGTAAGAAGAAGCGAAGCCGTCGAGAAAAGTCAGACACTCGTGCTCCCCCACCCGGACGCATCCGACGCGCCTGGAGTGGAATCCGGCTACACAGAGGTCGCAGCCTTCGTCGGCTCCCGTCTTCGGAGTGTCGGTGGGATCGAGCCCGGCATCCGCCCGAAACCATCGCGTCCCGCCGCGAATGGTCTTGGAGGCGCAGTCGCGCGCCGCATCACCGAGCTCGCTGAATTCGAATGGGAGAGAGAAGATCGCGTAGATATTGCGCTTGAGGAGATCGAGAAGAACGTTCCGGCCGATCACGGGATCTGCGATGAAGATCAACCGGGTCAGCATTTCGGGATGACGCTGATCGAGGCACTCGAGGAAGCTGGACGCCTCCTCCGTGTCGATCGGATCGACGATCAGGACCCGAAAATTGTCGTTGTCGAGTCGATCGCAGCACCCCTCGAGAGGTTTCGTTCGTTCGACAACCAGGCCTTCCGCGGTGAGCGCCTTCCCGAGATTCACCGAGCGGACGGGATCCGAGTCGACGAGCAGCACACGCCGGTCGTTCAAGATGGTCCCCCTGTCAACGTATTGTGCCATTTTTCTCCGATTCCGCAAATGACGTCTCGGACAGATTCGCCGACTCGACATTTCATCGGAGAGAGGCGCGTCACTCCCTTACGCAGGAGTCGTCATCACCCAAACGGGTGATTCCGTTGAGGAGGCAAAGGTTGTACGCTCTCCGAAACGAAAATCCCTCAGCCGCCACTCTGGGATGGAGCGGGAAGGTGCCGTGACGAAACGGGAGTGGATTTGATGCGCCTTTGTGAACATGAATGGCTGCAGTTCGATCACTGGTTCAACGGTGACGAGACGCTCATGGAGCGATGCCTCGTCTGCCGCCAGTTCCGCGGGAGCATTCTCGTAGACGACCGCATCCACGATCTGATCGCCGACTCTCCGGAGATGGTGTTTCAGGGGCTCGTCGGCTCGAACGAGGTCCGTGCGCGTCTCCGTCGCTTTCCCTCGGTCCATCTTCCGCTTCCCCCTGCCGCGATCTGACCACCGACAACCGAAGTTGACGGGGACGCACCAGCCCGGCAGCCGGCGCGCCCCCGCCGGAATCGTTCAGTCGAGCACCAGGGATTTCACCGCGATCGTCTCACCGCTCTGCTCACCGACCACCGTCGCCCGAAGGTGGTCCTTCTTCGTCGAGCTCTTCAACGCGGCAGTCGCCAGCTCGTTTCCCTTCGCGTCGAACGCAAGGAACTTCCCGTCCGGCGTGATGACGCCGAACCCGCTCTTCGCGCATTTCAAAGCACAGCTGCGGGTATGCGCGTCGGCGTTCTTCGTGAACTTCGCGTGGCAGTTCGTGTCGACGATCGAAACGTTCTTCCACGTCGCGTCCGCTGCGAAAAGAGCGATGGGACTGAACACCAGAACCAGGGCTACCGTGATCATTCCTGCAAATCTCTTCATGATGCCTCCTCTCTGTTTTCGAGCGATCATGCGGCGGAAGCGCCCACTCTCGCCCGTCTCTCTTCCGGAACCCTCCCGAGTGATTCTGCGCGCACCTCGCTGAGCTTCGCGAGCGCGAACGCACCCAACGACATCTCGACGTCACGAACCGCGATGTCGTAGAACATCCCGGTGGTGAGAAGATTGATCGCGATCGCAATCAACCAGAGCATCACCACGTAGCCGCCGAGACGCGTCAGCCCTGCAAGGACCGCGATCCCGACGGCCATCTCGATCACTCCGGCGATTCTCATGAACAGCTGCGGAGAGATCGGAATGATCTTCGTCGCCAGAGGACTCAGGTACATGTCCCAGTCGGCGAGGATGTTGAAGAATTTGTCGAGCCCTGCGAGAAACGGCGCGAGCCCGAGCCCGATCCGCAGAACCCACCAGACCGTATTGATCTTCGAATTCATCTGCTCCACCTCCTTTGCGGGATCAGAGTCGCCGGGTGCAGAATGGTGACGGAGTAGGAAATCCTACCCCCGTCCCCATCCGTCCGGGCGTTACCACTCTGAAAGGCGGAAGCGCTGTTGGGGGTCGTGGATCGTGAATCGTGGATCGCGAAGACGAATCGAACGGTGAGCGTACTCGCGACAGCGACCCCAGCCGGAAAACGGTTGTCACCATTCCGTAACGTCCTCACTCTGATCTGAAAGGAGATCGACCATGCCCGACACCGTACCGAACACGTCTGACCGGCGCCACGAATTGAGCGACGAAGAGATCATCCGCCACGTGCTCGCCGGAGAGACGGAGCTCTTCGAGCGACTGATGCGTAAGTACAACCAGAGAATCTACCGCACTGTACGCGCGATCCTCCGCGATGACAGCGACGCCGAAGACGTGATGCAGCAGGCATACATCAATGCGTTCACTCACCTCGCTCAGTTCGGCGAGCGCGCGAAATTCTCAACATGGATGACCCGCATCGCGATGAACGAAGCATTCGCCAGAATCCGCCGGCGTGGACACGACCCGCTCGAGAACGCGTCGGCCGAGGAGAGTGAGGAGGATCCCATGCGCCAGTTCAAGTCTCCGCTCCCCGGGCCGGAACGCCAGGCGATGACCACCGAAGTCAAACAGCTGCTCGAGGAAGCGATCGAGTCTCTCTCGGAGCACTACCGCTCCGTTCTCATGCTTCGAGAGGTCGAAGGGCTCTCCACCGGCGAGACCGCGGAATGCCTCGGCGTGAGCGAAGACGTGGTGAAAACGCGGCTTCATCGGGCCCGCGGACTGGTACGAGATCACCTCTTCGCCGAGAGCGGACTCACGTACGATCAGCTTTTCGATTTTCAGGCCCCCCGCTGCAACCGGGTGGTCGCCACGGTTTTCGAGGCGATCCGGCGAGACGATCCGTACCGGCCTAACTGACCCTCCTTCTCCTCCGTCACGGTTGCGTTTCTGTGTCCGTTTCGTTCGCAAGCGGACAGAACGCAGAGCGCAGACTTATGATGAACGTGGGAGGACGCTTCCGGCCGCGCGGCGGTTCGAAGCGCTCTCCGGCCGGAAAAGGCCCCCGGCCGGCGGACGAGCTCACCAGCTCCAAGGAGGCAATCCTCGGTTCGTGGTTCGACCGTTCTCCCACGGTGTCACGGCGCGAGTGATGAAGAACTCCCGACTGACGTCTCGATCGAGCATGTCCGAGATCGCCGGACGTGCCGTACGCCTCGCGCGATTCGTCGTGGGGTTCTCGCTGATCACTCTCCCCCTCACCGCGTGCTCCAGCGGCGCCGGGTGGATCGGCAGGCCGGCAATTCCGACTCACGATCTCCTGCGTGGGACATCTCTTCGACTGGCAACGCCGGCGGCAGAGGTCCCGTCACCGGAGGAAGTGCTTGCAGTGACTCCCGAGATGAGGGTCTTCCTCGATTCCCACGTCGACCGGAGGGCGGCGGAAGCTCCGCGGCTTCGCCAGCTCGTCTGGGCGATCATCGACTCGGGAACGTTCGGCGTCCGGTACGACGACAAGACCCGCACGGCGTCCGAGACCTTCCGTGTGCGCGAAGGAAATTGCCTTTCCTTCTCGACGATGTTCATCGCCATGGCTCGCTACGAAGGCCTGGACGTTCAGTATCAGGAAGTCGACATCCCTCCCGACTGGACGATGAGCCGCGACACATTCGTGTTGAACCAGCACGTGAACGTCTTCGTGGATCTCGGGTCGGACGGTAGAAGGGTCGTCGATTTCAACATGAGTGACTTCCGCAGCACGTACCCGATGCGCCGGATCTCGGACCAGCGGGCGATCGCTCACTACTACAACAACATCGGCGTCGAGCGAATGCAGGCTGGAGATGTCGCGACCGCGCTTTACTGCTTCCGTAAAGCCGTCACGAGCTCCGGCGAACGGTATTCTCCTGCCTGGACGAACCTCGGAACGCTCTACCTCCGCTACGGCGATCGTGCGTACGCCGAGGCGGCCTACCTTCAGGCGATCCAGGTGAACTCATCGGATCTCGTGGCGATGAGCGATCTCGCACGCCTGTACGATCTTATGGGAGACCTCGACCGCGCGGCGGCCCTGCAGAAAAGAGTGGTCGATCACCGACAGCAGAACCCCTACTACAGATACGAGCTCGCGCGGCGCGCGTACGTCGAGGGGGAGTACGATCAGGCGATCCGGCACTTGCGGTTCGCCATCCGAAAGCATCCGCGGGAAGACCGGTTCGATTTCATGATGGCGCTCTGCTACTTCCAGAAGGGCGACGTAACCACTGCTCAGAGGTGGATGACTCGCGCCGAGGAGGTCGCCGCGACGCCGAACCTGAAGATCCACTACTCCAGCAAGATCGACCTCCTGATGCGTCAGAGCCGCCGCTGACTGACGGTCGTCTGGTGGGTCTGGTGACCTCCTGCCCGATGCCCGGTGGGTTGGACGTCTCGTCCGATGCAGGGTGGCGTCCCGCGCCACCCTGTCCCGGGCGAGTTACGACGATCCTCCCGAGAAGAGAGACTCGAACGGACCACATCGCGAGAGGAGCGATCCGCGTGACGTTGATGCCATCGCTCCCCGGCAGGATGCCGGGGAGCCTCGCGCGGGACGCGCGACCCACTTTCCCGCAACCCACTTGTGGGTTGGACGTCTCGTCCGATGCAGGGTGGCCCAGTGGGTTGGACGTCTCGTCCGATGCAGGGTGGCGTCCCGCGCCACCCTGTCCCGGGCGAGTTGCCACGATCCTCCCGAGAAGAGAGACACGAACACACCACATCGCGAGAGGAGCGATCCGCGTGGCGTTGAGGCCATCGCTCCCCGGCAGGATGCCGGGGAGCCTCGCGCGAGACGCGCGACCCACTTTCCCGCAACCCACTTGTGGGTTGGACGTCTCGTCCGATGCAGGGTGGCCCAGTGGGTTGGACGTCTCGTCCGATGCAGGGTGGCGTCCCGCGCCACCCTGTCCCGGGCGAGTTGCCACGATCCTCCCGAGAAGAGAGACTCGAACGGACCACATCGCGAGAGGAGCGATCCGCGTGACGTTGATGCCATCGCTCCCCGGCAGGATGCCGGGGAGCCTCGCGCAGGATGCGCGACCCACTATGCAGGGTGGCGTCCCGCGCCACCCTGTCCCGGGCGAGTTGCCACGATCCTCCCGAGAAGAGAGACTCGAACGGACTGCATCGCGAGAGGAGCGATCCGCGTGACGTTGATGCCATCGCTCCCCGGCAGGATGCCGGGGAGCCTCGCGCGGGACGCGCGACCCACTTTCCCGCGACCCACATGTGGGTTGGACGTCTCGTCCGATGCAGGGTGGCGTCCCGCGCCACCCTGTCCCGGGCGAGTTGCCACGATCCTCCCGAGAAGAGAGACTCGAACGGACCACATCGCGAGAGGAGCGATCCGCGTGGCGTTGAGGCCATCGCTCCCCGGCAGGATGCCGGGGAGCCTCGCGCAGGATGCGCGACCCACTTTCCCGGAACCCACATGTGGGTTGGACGTCTCGTCCGATGCAGGGTGGCGTCCCGCGCCACCCTGTCCCGGGCGAGTTGCCACGATCCTCCCGAGAAGAGAGACTCGAACGGACCACATCGCGAGAGGAGCGATCCGCGTGGCGTTGATGCCATCGCTCCCCGGCAGGATGCCGGGGAGCCTCGCGCGAGACGCGCGACCCACTATGCAGGGTGGCGTCCCGCGCCGCCCTGCCCAGGGCAAGTTACGACGATCCTCCCGAGAAGAGAGACTCGAACGGACCACATCACGAGAGGAGCGATCCGCGTGACGTTGATGCCATCGCTCCCCGGCAGGATGCCGGGGAGCCTCGCGCGGGACGCGCGACCCACTTTCCCGCGACCCACTTTCCCGCGACCGACTTGCGCGCGACTCACCCGTGGGACCCGCGATCCACTTCACCCGCCGGAATGCTCCTGCGGCGCTCGCGGTTGATTCGAGCGCGGCGAAACGAGAGACTCCTGTCATGCGGCTGAACCCCAAACGGATGAAAGTCGGCCTCGAGCTGACCTCGAAGTGCAACCTGAGGTGCGGGATGTGCCCGCTGCCGGTTCTTCGCCGTCCGTACGAGGATATGGAGTGGCCGCTGGTCGAGAAAGCCGAGCGCGAGATCCACTCGCTCGGATTCCGCCTGAAATGGCTGCACGAGATGGGCGAGCCGCTTCTCTACTCGAGGATCGATGACGCCATCCGCCTCTTCCCGGAGGCGAGCCTCTCGACGAACGGCCTCCTGCTCACCGAGGAGATCGGGCGACGGATTCTCGACGCCGGACTACGACGTCTCCGCATCTGCGTCGATTCGATCAATCCCGAAGTCTATCCCGCACTTCGTACCGGCGGTGACTTCGAGAAACTGGTCGAGCTGACCCGTGCTTTTCTCGAACAGGCGAAGGACCGGCCGATCCGCATCGAGATCCAGAAGATGCGCTCGCGTCTGACCATCGACGAATCGGTCGACGACTTCCGCCAGTTCTTCCACCTGAAGAGCTACTCGAATACACGAGTGATCGAGAAGACCTGCGAGGCACTCGACGTGAACGAAGAGACCGACCTCCACGGAAAGTTCTTCGGGTGCACTCAGGGCTTCACCACCTGGGTGGTGATCTTCGCGGACGGGCGGGTGACCCACTGCTGCTACGACGCGCACGGCGATCAGATCATCGGCGACCTCAGGACGCAGTCGCTCCAGGAGATCTTCGACGGTGAACGTTTCGCGACGATGCAGGACGCATTCAAACGCCGCGATCTGACCGAACTTCCGCGCTGCGCCGAGTGCCTCAAGCACGGCGGCGAGTCGACCGCGTACAACGGAATCCTGGCCAGGGTCCAGGCTCTCCCGGATGCGGCCAAGGACATGGTGCGGAAGGTGATCGACGTCCGTTACCGGAGCTGATCCCCGATGCGCATCCTCGCGATTCAGAACTGCGAAGCCGAAGGGTTCGGCGTTCTCGAATCGATCTTCGAATCAGCGAACGCTCGATTCGAGATCTTTCCTGCCGAACGAAGCCTCCCCTGGCCGGCGCTCGACTCCATCGATGCGGTGATCGTCGGCGGAACGCCGATCTCCGCGTACGCGATCGACGACCATCCGTTTCTGGTCGAGGAAGAGCGCTGGCTTCGTTCCGCGATCGCCTCCGGCACCCCGTGCGTCGGGATCTGCTTCGGAGGACAGATCCTCGCGAGGATTCTCGGCGCAGAGGTGCGTCGGGCCGAGCGGAAGGAGATCGGCATCGCGGAGATCACCGCAACCGACGCCGGAGCGACGCATCCTCTCCTCGACGGCTTTCCCCCGTCGTTCCCGGCCTTCCAGTGGCACGGCGACACGTTCGGGATCCCGGCTGAGGCCGAACTGCTGGCGACGGGGCGGGAGTGCCGTAACCAGATGTTCGGCATTCGCCGCGTCGCGGGGGTGCAGTTCCATCTGGAGATCGGGAGCAGGGATGCGGCGAAATGGGGAGGCGTCTACTCCGCCGAGCTCGCCGAGTTCGGGAAGACTGCCGAGGAACTGATTCGCGAGGTCGCGCCGTGCGACGCGATGCTCGAAGAGCTCTCCAGGAAGTTCGTGACGAACTTCATCTCCTGGGCTTCGCCGGCACGCTGAGCTGCCAACGAGTGGTTCTCGACGTTGACCCGCTCTCGTGAAACGCCAATCATCCCGGGCCCGCGAACCTTGCGCTAGCGCACGCGAATGGTGGTGTGCGCGAGACCGAAGTTGGCGTGCTTCGGGTCGAAGCCGAGCACCTGGAGATCCCAGGTCCCGCTCTCGCGAGGCCGCACCGTCCCCTCGAACGTGCTCTTCTCCCCCGCGTAGCGCATGAGCACTTCACTGATGACTTGATCCTTCCGGACCAGACGCGCCTTGACCGTCATTTCGTTCGCGTCCCACAGCCCTCCGGGCTCGATGGGACAGCCACACGTCATGGTGAGCCGGGCCCGGACCGGGATCGCGTCGCCCACCCGCCCCACGTCCTCCCCCTCCGGCTCGAGTATCTCCACCCGCAGGCCATGAATCACCAGCACGATGCCGTCGCCGGTGACGTCCTGACCCGGAACCAGCAGGAGCGTCTTGCTCGCACTCACCGTCGCGGACGCCGGTTCGAGCGGCCCTTCCGCGGTCACCGTCACCACGGTCGGCCTGGTGAGAGCGAGGGTCGCCTCGAATGCGGCAGCCCCTCCGGTATCGAAGAGCTCCGCGCCGCGCGCGTGTGGCTCCTCCATGATCTTCTTCGTGCTTCCGGTTTCGCCCTTCTGAATTCCCTCCGCGAGGATCTTCCCGGTCGAATCGTCCCGGATGGTGATCTTCGCCCCGCCGACATGGGTCCCGATGAGCTTCGCATCGTTCGCGACAGCGTGGACGACGACTTTGGTCGGAATGGGTGGCCGCTGGCTCTGCGACTGCACGGTCATGCACGCGACCACGATCAGCAGAGAGGCGGGAATGACGAGGTTTCTCGAGAGCAACGTCTTCATCGGCAGTCTCCTCAGAGGATCCTCTCGTATTCTTCGAGATCGAGATTCCAGACCGGGACGCCGCAGTACCGCGGTCCTTCCGGGCAGTACGGCCGGACCTTCGCTTCCTTCCGCGGAGTGCAGGGTGGAAGGAGGTACGATCCGATCTCGGGATGCAGCTCGCGAATCTGGATCGCCTCGTCGAGCGACGCGCGCCAGATCTCTTCCTGCGCGTTATAACAGAGTCGCATCTTGTGCTTGTGATGCAGATTGAGGAGATCCGAAGATTCGGTGAAGCGGATCGAAACGGCGTTCGGCAGAAGGTACGCGACATCCGTCGCATCCACCCCGAGCTCTCTGAGCCGTCCGATGGCGTTCCAGGTTTCCTTCATCGTCGACGCGTAGATCTCCCCTCCTTCCGCGTTCTCTCCGATCAGCATCGGAACGACGTAATCCGGCTCCTCACTCAGATAGGCGTGCACCACCGGGCGCGAGGCCGGAGTCATCCGGTGTCGCTGGTCCTGTGAGTCGGCGGTGTGGCTCAGCTTCTTCCGGAAAGTGTAATGAACGTTGTGCATCGACCGGGTCAGTTTGCCGATCGTGGTCAGCACCAGCGATTCGGACAGGTACCGATTCCTGGCGGGATCGAGCACGAGCCGGACTGCGTCACAGTCCGAGAGTGCTTCGCGCGGAATCCCGAGGACTTCCCGGACGGAAGAGGCGAGCGTCGAGACGGCGTTCGCCTTCCAGTCGATCAGCTTCGAGACGCGGCCCTCCAGACTCTGGTCGAATTCTTCGCGGAAGACCCGGTTCGCTCCCGGCGAGAGAGAGCTCCGGAGAGAAGCGAACGTCTGGTACTCCAGCGTCTCCTCGAGCGGAATCGGCTCCTCGAGAATCTTCCGATAGTCCGGTTCGCGGGCGAGAAGCTCGCTGACCATCTTTCCGATCACGAAGCGCTGTTCGGCAGGAGCATCGAGCTCGTTCGCGAGACGGTAGTAGCGGAACAGCGTCAGAACGCTGACGGTATGGTAGAGATAGGCGAAGGTCGCGACCGGGAGAACGTAGCGGGCGATCTCCTGAGCCCTCTTCTTCACATCCTTCGCCACGCGTTCCGGATTCTTCTTCCGCCCCGGAAAGAGCTTCAGATACTCCCGCTCCGCAGTCGGATGGAGAACTTCGATCAGCCGGTGATAGGCATCGCTTTGCATCCGGACGGTCCGGAGATAGATCTCGAGCGCCTTTCCCTGGAGCGGCGGAACGAGGTAGTTGCCATCGCGCACTTCGACGTATCTCTGGCTCACCTGTTCCGAGTTGTAGAAGGGATGCGCGTGGAGAAACGACCAGAGAAACTGACGCGACACGTTGGTCAGAGCGAACTGGACGTGGGCGTGCTGGTACGTCGTGTGATGACCGGCGCGGTAAATCTCCTCGGCGAGTCGGTCACGACGCTCCTGGCGGGCCTGACGATCCTCGTGGTCGACGACCGCGTCGCCTCCGACCTGCTCCGGGGTGATGATTCTCGTGGAGTAGCAGGTACGGGCGGCCGCGACGACACCGTCGTACGCGCGGTCGAACAGGTTCACCATCCGGACTTCGGGCGCGGCCGACGGCGCCTTCCACTCTTCGGCGGTGTCGGGGAGTGGGACGGAGGTGGACATGTTCGAGGTCCATTCTAGCGAAGAGGCTCCAAAGCGAACACTTGAAATCCGAAGCGGTTTCGTGTCACATGCTGCCGCGCCGCGGATCCGAATCTGGACGGCGAATCGAGATCATGCGATATCAGAATGGAACCCTTCACATCGGCGGTGTGGCTGCAACCGAGCTGATCGAGACGTTCGGGTCACCGCTGTACGTCTACGACGCTGACGTCATCGAACGGCAGGCGAAACGCATCCTCTCCGCATTCTCCTCTCTCCCCTTCCAGCCGTTTTACGCCATGAAGGCGAACTCGAATCTCGCGATCCTCAGACTCCTCCACGGATTCGGATTCGGCTGTGATGCCGTCTCTCCGGGCGAAGTATTCCTCGCGAAGCATGCGGGCTTCGACTCGACTCGGATCTGGTTCACCGGTTCGAACGTCTCTCAGGAGGACCTTCGTGAGCTGGACGATCCCGAGATCGTGGTCAACATCAATTCACTCGCGGAGCTCGACAAGTTCCTCGCTCTGGGACTGCCCAATCCGATCGCACTCCGCATCAATCCCGACGTCGGGGCCGGACACCATCGCGACGTTGTCACCGGCGGATTGGGCGTGAAGTTCGGGATCGATCTCGCCGAGCTCGACTCCGCGCGGATGATCGCGACCGACGAAGGCCGGACAATCGTTGGAATCCACGCCCACATCGGCTCGGGCGTCACGGAGGTCGACCCTCTTCTCCGTTCGGCCCGCACGCTGACCGACCATCTCGACGCCTTCGACGAGCTGAAGTGGGTCAACTTCGGCGGCGGAATCAGCATCCCGTACAAACCGGGAGAGTCGGAGTTCCCGATCGAAGAATACGGTCAGCGTCTCGGTGAGCTCGCCGGGGAGATCCTCCGGAAGCGCGGATTGAAGGCGATCCTCGAGCCGGGCCGCTACGTCGCTGCGCAATCGGGGACTCTCCTCGCCCGGGTCACCGCGAAGCGGCTCAGCGCGGGTGTGGAGTGGGTCGGTGTCGATACCGGATTCAATCATCTCGTCCGGCCGTCGAAGTACGGCAGCTACCATCACGTGCTGAACGCATCTAGAGGCGACGACGCACTCCTGCGCGAGAACGTCCGGCCCGGAAGCCCGCACGATGCCGACGGAGTGATCATCGGCGGCAACCTCTGCGAGTCGGGAGACGTGTTCACTCGTAGCGAGAACGGACTCGAGCCCCGCTGGGTTCCCGGACTCCACGAAGGCGATGTGGTCGCGTTCTGCGATGCAGGGGCCTACGGCTTCTCGATGGCCTCGCACTACAATGCGCGGCTTCTCCCCCCCGAGCTGATGGTCCGCGGGACGGAAGTCACTCTGGTGCGGGAGCGGCAGCCGATGGAGGATCTGCTGCGAGGGCAGGTCTGAGCGAGAGAAAGATCGGATGTCCGACCTCGATCTCCAGCGGGGCGCGCCTCGTCTTGCGAGCACGCGGCGCAAGCGCTCGAGGAGAATGGATCCGTACGGCCGGGCCATGAATTCTCCTTCTCCTGGAGCTCGCCGCGCATCGTTGCGCGTGCGGACGAGATGAATGAGCGGCGCCTGCGTGGTAGACTTCATCTCACTCGTACAATTCAGTCGCCCCGGGCATCTCCGAGGAAACGGAGAGCACCGGCCATTCGGTTCAGCCCGCATTTCTCACACCGTCTCGTCGCGAGGAGACGGTGTGAGAGATGCGGGCGAGTGACGGATCGAAGAGCGATCCGTCGCCCCGACCCGGGAGGAGAGATGTCACACTTCGGTTCACGATCGACTCGGTGGATCGCGACAAGTATCGCAGGCTCGCTCATGCTGTTGTCTGCGACGGTCGCACTCGCACAGAAGGGGGCGGACTCCCCCGAGGCACTGCTCGCAGCGATGCAGAAAGCAGCGGAGAATCGGGATATCGATTCGCTGGTCCGGATGGTTGCTCCCTCCGAGATGCCGCTCCTCGCGCTCCAGACTGACATCGGCGCGGACATGGTGGCCGATCCGTCGGGAGACGAGCACGTCAAAACGCTCGCTAAGAAAATCGAGAAGCTCCGGAAGAAGTACGGCGTGGTGAACAAGCCCGATCCGCATCCCATGGTGGTCGACTCGAGCACCACACAGGCAGAGCTCGACGCGCACATGCGCAAGCGTGCACAGGATCTCTACGGAAACATCGACGTCACCGGCTACGTCGCGGAGCTGACCTCGCTCATCCTCTCGCTGCCCCAGCTGGCGAATCAGCCATTCATGCCGCTCGGGAAGGCCGGAAAGATCCAGGTCGACGGCGATCATGCTTCCGTCAAGGTCGGCGACGAGGAAGTGAAGATGCTCCGCGAGAACGGCCGCTGGTACCTGGCACGCCCGGGAAGCTGATCACCACGGTCAGGGGAAACGTGTCTTGAGAGGCCTGCGATCAAAAACAGATCGCAAGGAAGGTTCGGGTAGCGTCGGTGGGTTGAGCCTCCTCGCCCGATGCAGGGCGGCCTCTGTGGGTTGGGCGTCCTCGCCCGATGCAGGGCGGCGTCGGTGGGTTGAGCCTCCTCGCCCGATGCAGGGCGGCCTCTGTGGGTTGGGCGTCCTCGCCCGATGCAGGGCGGCGTCTGTGGGTTGGGCGTCCTCGCCCGATGAAGGGCGGCCTCTGTGGGTTGGGCGTCCTCGCCCGATGCAGGGCGGCGTCCCGCGCCGCCCTGCTCCGGGTAAGCTACGACGACCCTCCCAGACGCGAACACACCACCGCGCGAGAGGAACGATACGCGTTTCGTGGATGCCATCGCTCCCCGCCATGATGCCGGGAGCCTCGCGCAGGATGCACGATCCACCTTGCGCGACTCACTTTCTCTACCGCGCAGACTCCTACGCGAACATCCAGCGGCAGATCGCGACGGAGACGATCACCGCAGCGAGATCGCCAATCAGCGCTGCGGGAATCGAGTGCCGCGTTTTCTTCACCCCGACCGCGCCGAAGTAGACCGCAAGGACGTAAAACGTCGTCTCGGAGCTCCCGTACATCGTCGAGGCCATCCGCGCGAGGATCGAGTCCGCTCCGTGCGCCTTCACGATGTCCGTGACCAGCGCGAGCGATCCGCTCCCGGTGAGCGGCCGCATGATCGCAAGCGGGACGAGCTCGGCCGGGAAGTGGACGGCAGAAAGCACCGGCGCGAGCGCTCGGGTCAACAGTTGCATGGCGCCCGATCCGCGAAACATCCCGATCGCCACGAGGATCGCCACCAGGTACGGGATGATCTTCACCGCGACGTCGAATCCTTCCTTCGCTCCATCGACGAATGCCTCGTAAACCTTGACCTTCCGGATCAACCCGTAAAACGGAATCCCGACCAGGAGGACCGGAATCGCCCAGAGGGAGATCTGCTCGAGGAGGAACCTCATCACGCCTTCCCCTCGGGTGTCACTTCGTCACTTGCGTCCCGGTACGGGAAGAATGGCTGCAGAATCCGTGTGGCGATGATCGCCACGATCATGCTCACTGCGGTGGCGATCAGCGTCGTTCCGATGATCACGGTCGGCTCTTTCGACCCCGCCGCGGCGAGGATGGCGATGGTCGTCGCCGGGATCAGCTGGATTCCGGCCGTGTTGATGGCCATGAGCATGGCCATGGAGTTACTCGCCGTCTCCTTGTCCGGATTCAGGTCCTGCAGATCTTCCATCGCCTTGATTCCGAGCGGCGTGGCGGCGTTGTTCAGACCCAGCATGTTGGCTGCGACATTCATGATGATCGCGCCCATTGCCGGATGGTCGTGCGGAATCTCCGGGAAGACGAAGCGGGTGAGCGGAGCAATCAGGCGCGAGAGAAGCATGACCAGCCCCGACTTTTCGGCGATGCGCATCACTCCCAGCCAGAGAGCCATCACGCCGATCAGCCCGATCGAGATCTCCACCGCCGTCTTCGCGGAATCGAGCGCACCGGCGGTGACTTCCGCCGCGGTTCCGTTGAACGCCGCGACGATCAGCGCGACGACCATCAGGCCGAACCAGATGTAGTTGAGCATGAACCGATCTCCGTTCGTTCGTGGTTTTCCGTCTTCCGGATCCGTGAACCGCGAGTGCGGCGCGATGGTCCCCGAGGTTGGATCAGGAGACTCGAGTCACTCCCCGAGCGGCCAATCCAGTTCCCCCAGGAACCTCTCGTCTTCGCGCCATGAAGAATGCGTGGTGACTCTGAGGTCGAGGTAGAGGCGCGAGCCGAGGATCGACTCGAGTTCCACGCGCGCCTCGGTTCCGATCTGCTTGATCATCGAGCCGCCCTTTCCGATCACGATCTTCTTCTGCGATTCACGCTCGACGAAGATGGTCGCCCAGATCCGGATCAGCCCCTTTTCTTCGTCGTCCTCCCACCGGTCGACCGCCACTGCAGTGGTATACGGGAGCTCCTCGGAGGTGTGGTGTAGGAGTTTCTCGCGAACGATCTCCGCGGCGAAGAAGCGCTCTGGCTGCGTTGTGTAGTCCTCGACCGGAAAACGGGGACGACCTTCCGGGATCGAGTCGTACAGCACGCGGAGGAGATTCGAGACGCCGTCGCCCGAGAGCGCCGACACCGGGACGATGTCGGAAAAGAGGCCGAGAGTGCCGTAGCGCTGCATGAGTGGAAGCATCTTCGGCTTCTTCACCAGATCGATCTTGTTCAACACCGCCACACGGCGGACATCGTCTTCCGCAGACCTTCTGAGGAGGTCGAGTACGAACTCGTCGCCATGACCGAACGCTTGCGAGACGTCGACAATCACCACCACCACGTCCGCTTCGGAGAGGCTGGAGACGACGTGATCCATCATCCGCACGTTCATCCGGTGCAGCGGCTTGTGAATCCCCGGAGTGTCGAGGAACGCGATCTGCCCTTCGGGGCGGTTGAGGATCCCGACGATCCGGTTGCGGGTAGTCTGCGGTTTGTCGGAGACGATGGAGACCTTCTGTCCGAGAATCGCGTTCAGCAGGGTCGATTTTCCTGCGTTCGGACGACCGATCAGAGCGACCATACCGAACTTCGTTCCCTGCGCTTCCGTATCGCTCACGTTCATCCTCTCGCGACCTCTTCCTGCGGGACTTCGGGAGCGCGGGAGACGCGCACCCGGTAGATACGGCGCCGGTCGGCCCGATCGACCTCGAAGGTCAGACCGCTCTTCGATGTCCGTTCGCCACTCTTCGGAACGCGCCCCATCTGGGTGAAGATCAGCCCTGCGACCGTCTCGTAGTCGTCGTCGCCACGAATGTCCAGCCCGAGCATTTCTTCGAGCACCTCGATCCGCGTCGCCCCGGTCACCAGCCAGACCCCGTCTTCGATCTCCAGAACGGTCGGTTCTTCCTGTTCGTGCTCGTCCGCGATCTCGCCGACGATCTCTTCGATCAGATCCTCGATACTCACCAGACCGGCCGTTCCGCCAAACTCGTCGACCACGATTGCCATCTGGGTATGCTCCAGCTGAAACTCGCGCAGGAGCTCCGACACCTTCTTCGTTTCCGCAACGAAATAGGCTGGACGGGCGATGTCGCGGACGCTCTTCGCTTCGTGCCGGAGAAAGACGTCGAACAGATCCTTGACGTGGACCATGCCGACGATACGGTCGATATTCTCCTGATAGAGGGGGATTCTGGAGTATTTCGATTCGCTGAACACCTCTGCGAGCTGCTCGATCGATCCGCTGCTCTCGAAGGCGAGCATCTCCATCCGGGGAGTCATCACCTCCCGGACGATCGTGTCGCCGAAATCGACGATCGATTGGACCAGCTTTCCCTCTCCCTTTTCGAGAATCCCCTCTTCTTCACCGACGTCGATGTACGCCTGCACCTCTTCGTCCGTCACTTCCTCTTCGTCATCTTCTTCCGCACTGTGGCGGCTGACGCGCTCGAGGAGCCAGTGGACGGGAAAGAGAAGCGGCCAGAAGAGATAATAGAAAAAGTGGGAGACCGGGATCAGAGAGCGAAGGATGATCTCCGCCGCACCATCGGGAACGATCGCGAGCACCATCTTCCAGCCGATGGCGACGAATCCCCAGATGGCGATGGAGGTCACCGCGGCCACCACGATTCCCTCTCCCATCAGCGCGATCATGGTGAAGGCAGCAGCGCCGACCAGCGAGATCTGCAGGAGGGCCCCGGTAAGCAGCGAGAAGTGGTTCGGACGGTACTGAAACCAGCGGCTTCCGCGCTCGATGTTCGGATCGCTGCCACTCCAGCGTTTGAGCCGCATCGGGCTGAGCTGGTGGACGAAGAAGCGGGCGGCATCGAAAATGAGGAAGAGAATGCCGCTCACGATCGCGAGCACGAGAGCTTGTGAGGAGAAGATGCTACTTCCCATTTCCGATCAGCTGTGCCGGCGGCCTGACGCCGGTCCGGAGTGCACCGGCCCTCGCGGTGTACGGAAGCTCGACTCTGCTCCCCCCGTTTCGGGCTCCCTGAAATGAAAATGCTTGAAGGTCATTCCGACTCGACTGTACCCGATGGCGATTGCCGTGCAATGAACGCTCCGGCACCAGCCAGTCAGTATAGCCGATGGAACGCTCCCCCACCCGAAATCGCGGTTTCCCAGATTCCGAAGTCGCGGCGGGGAAGTGCACGGCGGGCGGGGCGGTTGTAGAATACGATCATGATTCAGGCGCTGCTGCTACTGTTTCTGACCGCGGTTCCCCTCGGAGGACCGGTCGATCTCCTGGTACTCCGTGACGGTCACACCATTCCGGTGCTCGGGCCGATCGAGGTGGAGCAGAATCAGGTCATCTTCCACCAGATCGATAGAAAACTCTATTCGCTCCCACTCGAGGAGATCGATTTCGCAGCGACTCGCCAGGCCGTGAACCGGAAGATCGGCATCACCACCCCGCAGCGCGACGAAGCCCATCTTCCCCTGAAGGTCACCGAAGCAGAGAAACAACGACTCCTCCGCGAGCTCGAAGAGAACCACTCCGGGATTCCGGCTCCCGCCACACAGATGGAGCTTGCTCCCGTCCAGCCGCCCACAGTGCCCCAGCCTACACCGAACGACGAGTGGGCCTGGAAGCGCCAGGCGCAGCAGCTCGAGGAAAGCGTTCGTCGGGCGAAAGACAATCTCGAACTGTTGAAGCGGAAAGAACAGAATCTCCAGGACGAGATTCTCGGGCTCCTATCGGTCGGTTACAGACCGAATGACTTCAGCTACCAGACCTTCAACCTCCAGCTGACGCGCGAACAGATCCCGCAGGCGGCGCTGGCGGTGGAGCAGGCGCAACGCGCGCTCGATCAGTTCCGCGACAACGCCCGCCGTCAGGGCGTGCTACCCGGCTGGCTCCGGTAAGTGTCCGAACGACTCGAACTGCGCCTCGGGCTCGAGACCAGCCGCCGCGAAGATTCCCTTCACTTTCACGAGGAAGGGCTCGTAGCCGGAGACACGAACGACTGATTTCGCGATCGCATCGCGATTTCGCCCCACCAGATCGTCCACGCTGCCCGTCTCGTATCCGATCCTCCCGGCTCTGGCCAGCGGTGCCAGGTCGCGCTCGTAGAGGAGCACCGAGTCGTAGGGCTCGAACAGTACTTTCACCGGGCGGGGATTCCGGGTAGCGACCAGATCGAGGATCATGCTCCGCACCGGCGCGATTCCCGTATCGCCGGCGATGAAGGTCACCGGCCCATCGCCGGCAGGGACGGAGAAGTTTCCGAACGGCCCTTCGACGCGGAGCGTCTCCCCGACGTCGAGGTGGTCGATCGCCTGGGAACCGCGACCGCTTCCGACTCTCACGCACAACTGGATGGCGGAAGGGCGTTGCGGAGCCGACGCGACCGAATACGCTCGCACGGTATGATCGGAGAAGACGAACGTGCAGTATTGGCCCGGTGCGAAATCGAGTTTCCCCTCCTCGAACGCGACAGTGACCTGGACCACGTGAGGAGCAAGGTCCTCTTTCGCGGTGATTTTCGCGGCGAGTGATCGCGCCATCCCGTCTCCCTCGACCCCGGGTGGATGGTGGTCGGATCCGCCTACCATTCGCCCCGGCTGGTCAGCTTCTGGATCTTCTTGAGAATCCGTTCTTTCTTCAGCCCGCGGAGATAGTCGATGAAGAGCGTTCCGTTGAGGTGATCGATCTCGTGGCAGATGGCTCGAGCCATGAGATCCTCGCCCCACATCTCGCGCTGTTCGCCGTTCCGGTCTGCGTACCTCACCTTCACTCTCTGCGGACGGGTCACGATCTCGACGAAGTCCGGGATGGAAAGGCACCCTTCTTCCTCCGTCACTTCGCCTTCGGACTCGAGAATCTCGGGATTGATCAGGACGTGGACCTGAGCGGGATCTTCGCCCACGGTCAGGTCGATGACCATCAGCCGTTTGCCGACTCCGACCTGGTTCGCCGCGAGTCCCACACCGGGTGCGGCGTACATAGTATCGATCATGTCGTCGATCAGAGTCTGGAGCTCGGTATCGATCGTCTCGACCGGCGTGGCCGGGTCGCGAAGAACCGGATCACCGTATTTGCGAATCGGCAGTACTGCCATCATGCCTCCCGTTTCCTGCGCAGGCTGTCGATCATCGCTTCGACCGTGTGGCTTGCTCGCTTCTGATAGAACTGATCGAGGATCTGGCGAACTCTCGGATGCTTTTCGATCACCCGGTCGAGCTTCACTTTGTCCAGCCGGAGAATCTCCGACTTCTGTGAGGCGGTGATCGTCGCCGTACGCGGTTTACCGGTCAACACACTGACTTCTCCGAAAAAATCCCCTTCGCCGAGGTTCGCGAGGTAGACGTTGTCACCCTTGGTGCCGCGAGTGAACACTTTCACGCCGCCCGAGGCGATCACGTAGAGCGAAGATCCTTCTTCCCCTTCGGTGATCACGATATCCCCCTCCCCGTACTGCTCCAGTTCCATCTCGGAGACGAGCGCGTCCCGCTCCTCCGTGGAGAGGTCCTCGAACAATGGACTCTTCGGAACTCTCGCTTCGAAGGTGGGGGTGCGCTCCGGAGTGGGGAGTGAGCTCCGGAGCTTTTCGGCCTTCTTCCGGACGGCGATCGCCTGCACGATCAGACCGTTCTCCTCGTAGAATTTCGCGGTTTCTTCGTATTGGAACAGGGCTTCGTCATGAATCCCGGCCCCTGCCAGTGCATCCGCGAGCTGCAGGCGAATCCTGACATTGGTCGGATATTTCTCCAGGTCGCGTTTGAGGAGGGGCACCGCGCGTACGTATTCTCTCCGCCCCATCAAAGCCGCAATGCTCTCACCCTCGCTCATGCCGGCTCCTCCCCGTCAATATTTTATCCGGTTCACCTCACGCCGCGCGGCGGAGGCGGGCGTCGAGTACGGATAGCGCTGGATCAGGTCACGGAAGGTCCGGCCGGCCATCCCGAGATCCCCCGTCTTCTCGTACGCCAACCCCATTTTGAGCATCGCATCCGGCGCCTTGTTCTGGTCCGAGTAGTCGTCGATGACGCGTCGGTAGTACTTCATCGCGTCGTCGTAATGACCCTCGCTGTAGTGAGTCTCGCCAATCCAGTAGAGAGCATTGTCCGCCAGATCGCCATCCGGATCGGCGTCGAAGACGGCCTGGAATTTCTCCCGGGCCTCGGCCAGGCTGCCCTTCCCGAATGCGGCGAGCGCGTCCTGGTAGGCAGCGGCGAGCTCCGCTCCACTCAGGTGACGAACCTTCTTCGACGGTCGGGGAGCGACTCCCGTGGCCGGAGGAGCAGACACGGCGACGACCGGAGTCGAGGGCTGTTGTGACACCTCGTTCTCGAGCTTCTGGAGCCTCGCGTTCAGGACGTCGATGCGGTCGAGGAGCTCACTGATCACTCCCTCCATCTCGTCGATGCGAGGGTCGGTCACCGCCGGCTCGACCGCCTCGGGTCGAGGCTCGGCCGGCGGCGCAGTCGTGCTGCAACCCAGCACCGTAGCGGCGAGAAGAAGGATGGTCCACTTGCTCATGCCTTCGTGTCTTGCAGCTTCTCCTTCGCGCGATTCGCGAGGTCGCTCTTGGGGAATTCGCTCACGATTCTCTCATAATACAGTCGCGCCTCCCCCTTCCTGCCGAGATGAGAGAGAGAAGTCGCCAGGTCGAAGAAGACCTGGTCCCGGTGCTCGTAGTCCGGGTAACTGTCGATGACTTGGTTCAGGCGCGTCATCGCGGCCTTGTACCGGCCACGCTTCATGTAGAACTCCGCGACTTCGTGGTCGTGTTGCGCGAGCCTTCCGAGGGCGTTGTGGAGCTTCTCTTCCGCCTCTGCCCGGTACGCGCTGTGTGGATAGGCGTCGAGCATCTCCTTGAACTTCTGGACCGCTTCCTTCGTCTTGGTCTGATCCCGCTCGGGAGAAAGCATCTGCTTGTACGAGACGTTCGCGATCTGCAGCATCGCGTAATCGGCCATCTCGCTCCCGGGGTAACGGTTGATGAAGTCGCGGTACTTGTACTGTGCCTCGACCAGATTCACCGTGTCGCCCTGCTGGTAGTAGGTGTCTGCCACTCGCAGAAGGCTACGCCGCCCGATCGGATCGTTCGGAAAATTCTCGTAGACGTAGGAGTAGTACTCGCGAGCCTTGGACCATTTGTGCTCGTCGAACAGGCTCTCGGCCTTTTTGAACAGCTCTTCCTTCGATTTGTTCAGAAACTCCGGATTCACCACCGGCTTGAACTGGTTCCGATGTCCGCACGCGGTGAGAAAGACCGCGAGCAGCACGAACACGATTGCGAGCTTCGATCTCAAATTGCCTCCGTCAAACAGTGACCGTAGTCGCTGCGATTCTTATGTTCTCGATCGCTTTCACCGGATCGCTCTGCCCGAATACCGCCGAGCCGGCGACCAGAATCTCCGCACCGGCCCGAACCACCTGCGGCGCGGTCGATGGATCGACTCCGCCGTCGACCTCGATCGCCACGCTGAGGTTTCGCTCGCGGATCATGCGCGAGATCTTCCCGATCTTCGGAACCACTCCATCGATGAACTTCTGCCCGCCGAAACCGGGATTGACAGTCATAACCAGCACGAAATCACAATATTCGATCACCGCGGACAAAGTTTCCGCCGCAGTTCCGGGATTGATCGCAACTCCCGCTCTCGCTCCTCCGGCCCGGATCATCGCCAGTGCACGGTGGATGTGCCGATCCGCCTCGACGTGCACCGAGATCATGTTGGCTCCCGCCGCCAGAAAGTCGTCGATGTAGAGCTGTGGCCGTTCGATCATCAGATGGCAGTCGAACGGAAGGGAGCTGACTTTGCGGAGGGAACGAACGACCGGAGGCCCGATGGTGATGTTCGGAACGAAGTGTCCGTCCATCACGTCGAGATGGACCACGTCGGCGGCCCCGGCGATCGAATCGAGCGCCTCGCCGAGCCGCGAGAAGTCGGCCGAGAGGATGGACGGAGCGATCCTGACGTTCATTTCACCACCGTATCACTGCTGATCGTCGGTTGTTCCTGTCGACTGACCACCAGCGTGATCGCGTCGCGGGCGTTGACCGGGCTTCCGGGAAGGGGAAACTGCCGGATCACCGTCCCGTCGGAAACTCCCGGATAACGCTCGTAGCGCACGTTGGTGATCGTCAATCCGTGTGCGTCGAAGGTCGCCCGGACCAGGTCGAACGACCGATCGATCAGGTCCGGCATCACCCAGCTCGGCGGAGACACGGGGACGCCGACGAGCAGCGACACCGCGGTCTGTTCCTGGACGGTGGTCCCTCTCGGAGGATCTTCGGCGATGATCCCGTTCGCTTCGGGAAGATCCACGTACGCAACATCGGCGAGACGCAGGTTCCGTTGGGCGAACCGCAGCAGTGCGGTACGCGGCGTTTCACCCTGCAGATCGGGAATCGTCAGGACCAGGGGTCCGAGACTCGCCCCGACCACCAGTTTGGTTCCTCGCTTGACCAGGCTTCCAGGAGGGCGGTTCTGCCACACCACCGCACCCTTCGGAACTTTTTCCGAATGGCGGTCCTGCTCTCCCGACTGGTCATGGACCACCAGCAGCCCGGCATCCGAGCCGAGAGCGCGCGCCGCCGCGAGTGGACGGCCGATCATGTTCGGTGTCTCGACGGACTTCCCTTTCACGAAGAACGTGAACCAGAAGTACGTACTCGCTCCGAACGCAAGGAAAAGGATGAAGATGTAGAGCAGATTGCCGGCGCAGCCTCGAAGTTTCATCGATTCTCGGGTCGCTCCCTCTTGTGCTCCGCATCATACTCCGCCTGGTCGAATTTCCGCTGCTGGCCACGCGAGACATAGAGCGGGAGGAGGGCTTCCGCCCAGACGTCTTCGACCCGTTCGGCATAGACGAATTCCAGCTCATTGCGGATCTCTTCGGGCACTTCGGTGACGTCCTTCCGGTTCCCGGCCGGAAGGACCACCTTCCGGATGTTCGCCCGGTGAGCGGCCATGACCTTCTCTTTGATCCCACCGACCGAGAGCACCTTGCCTCGCAAAGTGATCTCCCCTGTCATGGCAATGTCGTGCCGCACCGGCTTTTCGGCCATGATCGATGCGATGGTGGTGGCGATGGCAACTCCCGCTGACGGTCCGTCCTTCGGAATCGCTCCGGCAGGAAAGTGGATGTGAATGTCGGTGTCGTTGAATACGTTCTCGTCGATCTCGAGCTGCTGCGCCTTCGAGCGGACGTAGGAGAAGGCTGCCTGCACCGATTCGCGCATGACGTCGCCGAGTTGACCGGTCACGGTGGTCCGCCCGGTCCCTGCCATTTTGGTGGCCTCGATGAACATGATCTCGCCGCCACTGGAAGTCCAGGCGAGGCCGGTGGCGACACCGATCTCGGGGTTCCGCTCGGCGAACTCGTGCTCGTACGTGGCCAACCCGAGGTATCCTTCGATGTCCTCTTTCCGGACCACGAACGAATCCTCGCTCGTCGTCGCGACCTTCCGGGCGATCTTCCGCATGATCGTCGCGAGATTCCGATTGAGGTTGCGGACTCCCGCCTCCCCGGTGTAATCGGTGATCACTTCCAGGATCGCATCATCGTCGAACGCGACATTCGTCTTCCCCAGACCGTGGTCCTCGAGCAGCTCCGGGATCAGGTGTCGCTTCGCGATCTGGAGCTTCTCTCTCTCGGTGTAGCCGGAGAGGCGAATCACCTCCATCCGGTCGCGCAAAGGAGTGGGGATCATGTCCAGCATGTTCGCCGTGGCGATGAAGAGCGTCTTCGAGAGGTCGAACGGGATCTCGAGATAGCGGTCGACGAACGAGTTGTTCTGGGCCGGATCGAGAACTTCGAGAAGAGCCGCCGCGGGATCGCCGCGGTAGTCTTTCCCGATCTTGTCGATCTCGTCGATCATGATCAGCGGGTTCTTCACGCCGACGTGGATGTAGCTCTGCACGATCTTTCCGGGCATCGCGCCGACGTACGTCTTCCGATGTCCGCGGATCTCCGCCTCGTCGGTGACGCCACCGACCGACATCCGGACGAACTTTCGCCCGAGAGCATCCGCGATCGACTGGCCGAGCGACGTCTTCCCGACACCGGGAGGTCCGGCGAAGCAGAGGATCGGACCGCGCAGATCTCCCTTGAGCTTCAACACTGCGAGAAACTCGAGCACCCTCTCCTTGACCTTCTCGAGGCCGTAATGGTTCAGGTCGAGCGCCTCCTCCGCGGCCTGGAGATCGATCTTGTCTTCCGTCTCTTCGCTCCACGGGATCTGCAGGACGGTATCGAGATGACCCTTGATCACCGCGTAATCGGACGATGCGGGCGAGATGATCGAGAGTCGGGAGATCTCGCGATGAAGCTGATCCTTCCACTCCGGCTCGAGGGGGAGTGCTTCGATCCGGTCGCGGTAGGTCTCCGCTTCACGTTCGGAAGGATTCACGTCCCCGAGCTCGTCCTGGATCGCACGGAGCTGCTCGCGCAGATAACTCTCGCGCTCTCTCCGGTTGATCGATGACTGGATCTGGCGCTGCAGTTCCCGATCGACCGCGGCTTTCCCGAGGTCGCGCTGAATGTGCTCGATCAGAAGATCGAGACGTTCGACCGGGCTGACGGCTTCGAGAAGCTGCTGCTTCTCGTCGAGAGGAAGGTTGACGTACGTCGACATCAGATCCGCGAACGCGTCCGGACCTTCCGGCATGTTCATCCGCAGAATGTTGACCAGCTCGTTCGAGTAGCGGGAGTCGCTCTCGACGAGTTTCTCGAAGAGCGACATCGCACGGTTGATCAGCTTCGGGATGTCGACGCCCTTCGCGATCGGGGGCGCTTCGATCGGACGCACCCTGGCCGAGAAATACGGTTCCGTCGCTCCCATTTCGACCATTTCGATCCGTCTGCGACCCTGGAGGAACAGCTGGTAGCGGTCCGAAGACAGCGGAAGACGCTGAACGATCGCCGCCATCACGCCGATGCTCGACAGATCCGCGGGCTTGGGATCTTCCTTGTCGCCCCGGATCTGGCAGAATGCAGCGATGAGCTTCTGTTCTTCGGGTAGCTTCTGCAGCAGCTGGACGTTGCGGTCGATTCCTACCTGCAGCGACAGGACGCCGCCAGGGAAGAGGACCGACGAGACCAGCGGAATGACCGGAAGGACGTCCGGCACGTCCGTATCGACGCGCGTCGATGCGGTGGGAGTCTTGGCTCGTGCTTTCGTCGCCATGAATTCCGTTCGTTTCGAGTTCGGTTGAAAACTTGGCCTGCGGGCACAGATATTGTAGAAAATGCTCTGAACGCCGGGCGATTCACATCCTGCTGAGGCAAATGCAAATTTGATGAACGAACCGATCATACCGGAGTTTCCGAATGATCCGGCTTTCAGGAAAGCGGATCTCCATTGCCACAGCAGATTCTCCGTTTTCAAGTACTTCCGCCGAGCCAACACCCGAGACTGCTACAACGCGCCGGAAGACGTCTACCGCACCGCGAAGGAGCGGGGAATGGATTTCGTCACCCTGTCGGATCACGATTCCATCGACGGGGCGCTCTATCTCCTGAACAAATATCCCGATCTCGACGACTTCTTCATCTCCGAAGAGGTCGAGACCTACTTCCCGGAGACCGGCCAGCGGGTGCACATCGGTGTCTACGGGCTGAACGAAGCGCAGCACCGGGAAATCCAACGCCTGCGCCCCGATATCCGCGAGCTCGTCCCCTTCATGCGCTCGGAGGATCTCCTGTTCGGAGTCAATCACCTCTTCCAGAGCTATCGCATGAAGAACGTCGCCGCTCGCTACGTGAGCGAGATGATCGAGATGTTCGACATCTTCGAAGTCCTCAACGGCGCCATGGCATCGTTCCACAACCGCGTCATCCGGCTGCTGGTCGACACCATCCGTTCGGAGGGGCGGAGGATCTCGATGGTCGGCGGCTCCGACGCTCACACGCTCAAGCACGTCGGAAAGGTCTTCACCGTCGGACGCGGCACGACTCCTGATGAATTTCTCCAGAGCGTGCGCGAAGGGGACTGCTTTGCGTGGGGTGCGGAGATGCGGTTCCGCGACCTGATCAGCGACATCTACCTGCTCATCTTCGCGTACTACGGTCAGACCCGAGCCGATTTCATCTCGCCCGATTACACGACGTCCGACAAGACCATTCAGGTGATGGGACGGCTGGCAGGCATTCCGATGTCGATCTCCGGACTCCCCGCGGCGATCACGTCGCTGAATTACCTCAAGCAGATCTTCGTGACCCGGCGGATCGAGCGGCGTTTCGAGCGTCTGCTCGAGGAGATGAAATCTGCCCGGAACAGCGAACTTCAGGAATCGCGAACGTCAGAAGGCGAATGACAGCCCGCCCAGCACGCGCTTGCTGTATCCGGCCGGATCGCCCTGATCCATCGCCACCGGAGAGTCGACGGAACGAGCCAGGTCGAAGCCGACCAGCAGGCGAAGATCGATCGGTAGCCGCAGCGACTGCGCCATCCGGAAGTTCAACCGCTCACTCTCCGGCGTCGCGCCGATCGGGCTCCTCGACGCCTGGTCGATATAGCGGTAGGAGACGTCGACGGACGTTCCGGAAGGGAGCCACGTCGAGTGAACGGTCGTGACGAGGTACGTGCTCTCTCCATCCACCGAGCGCACATCAGCGCTCGCTGTCTTCCCGCCGATGGCCATCACCGCGACCGCGAAGCGTGATCCGATGTCCTTCTGATACTCGAGCGAGAGCTCCGACTGCTGGTCTCCCGGGAGGAGGTACACGCCGTCCCAGAAGCTCTCGAAGCGGTCGTCCAGACCGATCCGGATGATCGAATCGATCTGCGTGACTGAAGCGATCGCGGTGAAGGTCGGATGCTCCGGATTTCCCGTCACCAGGCCGAGAGCGTACCGGTAGCGCGGAGGTGCGGCGCCGGGATCGCTGATTCCGACCAGATAGGGGCCGTACTCCTCACTTCCCGAGTCGGACCGGATCATCTTGTACAGACCGGAGACGATGAGGGAAATGCCCGGGACGATCTTCACCTCGGCGCCGGTCTCCGGTGCCCACTCGTTTCCTCCGGTGCCGATGCGGGTCTGCATCCCGTACTGGACGGCAACGGAAGGAGTGATCTCGTAACGCGCATGCGTCGAAACGCCGGCGGTTCGCATCGGGTCGATCGAGGAGACTTCGGATGCACTCCGCTCTTCCTCCAGACGCACCAGAAGCATCACGTCGGCGCGCTGGGAGTGATAGACGTTCGTATCGCCCGCGACCTCGATTCGCTCACCGTTCAGATAGGGCTGAGAGAAGAGATTTTCCTCACTCGAATACCGCACCCGAACGCTCGACTCGCGGTTGCGCCAGTCGAACTGATGGCTCTCGAATCCGGCGGTCTGGTCGGCTCCGCCGACTCCCGCACCGCCGATCCACGATGCACGGCTCGTCGCGTAACGATAGCTCTCGTCCGCACCCGAGCGCAGCTGCATGACCACGCCGCTCGCCTGGGCGGCGGGCGCATTCGCCGAGAATGCGAACGGATCGGTGTCGAACACACTGCGGTGTCCCTCGACGTCGACGGCCCATCCATCACCGAACGTCCCGCGGAGCGAGAGCGCCGCCTTCGAGAACGCCGGCTGCTCGGTCGAGGAGACTCCGGCGAGCGAAGCCATCGATCCTTCGAACGCATTCGAAGCCTGGCTCGCCTCCTCGACGCTGCCGACATTCAGCTGGCGCAGCACATCGGGGGGGATGGAACGGCGGACCTCCCAGATCTCGTCCCGCTCGTTCTCACTCAGCTCTCCACTGGTCCGCATCCGGATGACGACTTTCCTGTCACGCTGACCGGGGATCACCATCGCGACGGCAGGATTCAATCCCCGCTTCACCGCGATGATCCGGTA
Organism: uncultured Acidobacteriota bacterium; assembly: GCA_963741955.1. Lineage (GTDB taxonomy): Bacteria > Acidobacteriota > Thermoanaerobaculia > Gp7-AA8 > Gp7-AA8 > CAVUKB01. The sequence goes on along the minus strand of CAVUKB010000005.1, from coordinate 22,410 downwards.
GATTCCTGCGGGTATGGAAGGGAGATGAAACGCGCCGTGGGAGTCGGTGAAAGTCTGGATGGTCCGACCGGAACCGAGATCGAAGGCGAGAACGAGCGCGTCCTCGACCGGAGCCGCGGCATTCGTCACGCTCCCGAGCACGTCGATGAACGACGGATCGGAGGCCGCGAAAGCCGGAATCGGTCCCGCCAGGAGGAGAACCGAGACGACTGTAGCCGCAGAAAATCGTCGCATGCCGCAAATCTCCCCACGTCAGTCTATGTCCAATGGGATGCTCAGTCAAAACTGCTGATGAGAGTTTGCAACATGTTGTCGGGACGGCAACTTCCTGCCGGCTCCGCTCATCCGCCGACCCGGTGAACCCGAAGCAGGTTCGTCCGGGCCCGCTGATAGATCGGCGACCCCATCAGAATGACCACCCGGTCGCCCGCAACCACCATACCGCGCTCGATCAGGAACTGCTCGACCTTTTCCACGATCTGTTCGTGATAGGAGCCGACGTCTTTGACGATGTACGGGACCACGCCCCAGAGCAGATTCATCCGGCGCGCGACGCGGCTCGTGCTGGTCAGTGCGATGATGGGCGCCGCGGGGCGGAACTTCGACATCAGCCTCGCCGTGAATCCGGTCTGGGTGAAGACGACGATGTACTTCGCGTCGAGCTGCTCCGCCGCGTAGCTGCCCGCTCCGGCGAGCGCGTCGGTGAATTCGTCCGTCTCGAACGATTCGTGAGCGGGATCGCGTCCCTGGTGCACGCGTAGTTCCGGGTGCTGCTCCGCCGTCGTCACGATCCTCGACATCATCCGCACCGTCTCGACCGGATACGCTCCCGTGGCCGTCTCCGCCGAGAGCATCACCGCGTCGGAGCCGTCGAAGATCGCATTCGCGACGTCCGAAGCCTCGGCCCTCGTCGGCCGTGAGCTCGCCGTCATCGACTCGAGCATCTGCGTGGCGGTGATGCCGATCCGACCCCGGTGACTCGCCCACTCCAGCAGCCTCTTCTGAACGATCGGCACCGACTCCGGCGCGAGCTCGACACCGAGATCGCCTCGGGCCACCATCACCCCATCGCTCAGCTCCAGAATCGCGTCCAGATTCTCCACCGCCTGCGCCTTTTCAATTTTCGCGATCACCGGAATGTCTTCCCGCCCGTGGGACGCGAGGTGCTTACGGATCTGTTCGATGTCCTCCTTCCGGCGGATGAACGATGCGGCGATGTAGTCGACGTCGTGTTCCGCTGCGAACCGGAGATCTTCGACGTCTTTTTCCGTGATCGCCGGGATGGTCAGTTCGGTATCGGGAAAGTTCATCCCTTTCTTCGACGCGATCGGGCCGCCGTAGATCACTTCGGTCTCGACCGCCCGACCTTCGATCCGCCTGACCGCGAGCTCGACCAGTCCATCGTTGATCAGGATCCGGTCCCCCTCCGAGACCTGCTGAGGAAGCGCAGTGAACGGAGTGGAGACGCGACGGCCGTCGCCCATGAGAGGTTCGGTGGTGATGGTGAACGGCTCTCCCGATCGGAGCAGGACCGTCCCGTCGACCTCACCGATCCGGATCTTCGGCCCCTGGATGTCGCCGACGACCGGAATGAATCGACCCGTCTCGATCGACACGCGCCGGACCGTGGCGATGAGCATGGCGTGGAATTCGTGGTCCCCGTGCGAGAAGTTGAGTCGGAACACGTCGGCTCCCGCCTCGACCAGCTCTCTGATCCGATCCTGGGTCTGGCATGCGGGACCGAGCGTAGCGACGATCTTCGTACGGCGCATCAGTTCACTTGCCAGCCACGGCGGGTTTGAGCGACCTTCCGAGGACGGCGCCGATCGCTCCGATCTCCCGCACGAGCGCGGTAAGCTCCTCGGGCAGTATCGCCTGCGGGCCGTCCGACAATGCTTCCTCCGGCTTGTGGTGCACTTCGACCATCACTCCGTCTGCTCCCGCAGCCACTCCGGCGCGCGACATCGGCAGGACCTTGGCCCGCTTCCCGGTTCCGTGGCTCGGATCCACCAGGATGGGGAGATGGCTGATTCTCTCGATCGCGGGGATGACCGCGAGGTCGAGAGTGTTCCGGGTGAAATCGCTGAAAGTCCTCACGCCTCGTTCGCAGAGTACGACGTCGTAATTCCCCTCGGCCATCACGTACTCCGCCGAGAGCAAGAATTCTTCCAGCGTTGCCGCCATCCCACGCTTGAGGACCACCGGTTTGCGCGCCTTCCCTGCAGCTTTCAGGAGCGAGAAATTCTGCATGTTGCGCGATCCGATCTGGATTGCATCAGCGTACTGGACGACCAGTCGAAGTGATTCGAGATCGACCGCTTCGGTGACTACGGGGAGATCGAACTCCTCCCGGACTCGGGCGAGGATCTCCAGCCCCGGCTCCCCGAGACCCTGGAAAGAATAGGGGGAGGTGCGAGGCTTGAAAGCCCCACCGCGAAGCAGCTGCGCGCCGCTGTTCCGCACCCCCTCCGCGATGGCCCGCGTCTGATCCAGAGACTCCACGGCGCACGGTCCGGCGATCACCGCCAGCCCCTCGCCACCCACCTCGACGTCGCCGATGCGGACCACGGTGTCGTCGCTGTGCATCTCGCGGCTCACGAGCTTGTACGCCTGCGAGACCGGAATCACTTCCTTCACTCCGGGGAGGTTCTCCAGCGTGCGGGGATTCACCGCTCCGCGGTTTCCGGTGATCCCGATCGCCAGACGCTGCGCGCCCGGAATCGGATGGGCCTTCAGCCCCATCTGTTCGATGTGCTCGATGACGGTCGCAACTTCCGCATCACCGGCATTGACATCCATGACGACCAGCATCGGATCACCTTTCAGGCGGAAATGGGGTGGCTGCCTCCCCTGTTGTGGCGCAACAGTATAATGGAGCGATCGAACATCGACCGGATCAGGATCTCGCCATGAAAAAAATCGCCATGTTTCTCCTTCTGGCAGTGATGACTGCTGCGACCAGCTTTGCGTCCTATATCGTGATTCTCAAGGACGGAACCCGTTACCGGGCCACGCAGAAGTGGACGCTCTCGGGAGGAAAGGCGCTGGTCAAGCTCGAAGACGGAAGCGTCCTGCAGCTCGATCCCAAACTCATCGATGTGAAGAAGAGCGAAGCGATGAATCAGTTGGGGCTCGGCGACGTGAATGTGATCGCGCAGGAAGCTCCTCCGGCGGCGGAGGCTCCGGCGTCGCGCCCGGTCGGGCTCGGATCGATCGCGAGGATCCGGAAACTTCCCGGCGCCACGAACGAAGCCCCCGACTCATCCACTGCCGGCCCCGCTTCTTCGAACAGTACTCCGGTCCAGGGAAGCGGACCTGGATATCTCGGCAACGACGTGACCTCGAAGTTCGTCTCTGCATTCGAGAACGTGGGGCTCTTCGGCGCGAAGATCACAGCGAGCGCTCCCTACAAGCTTCGGATCGAGATTCCGGCCGACAACGAGGACCAGGTCTTCAAGGCCATTTCCGCCACCTCCTACATGATGCTCCGGATTCCCGAGGCCACCGGGCAACGGATCGACATGGTGGAGCTGTTCATGGCGACGATTTCCGGCGGTGCGGCGGGCCGGTTCCAGATGAGCAGAGAGGACGCCCAGAACATCGACGTGAAGAAGATCAGTCTTCCCGACTACTTCCTTCAGAAGGTGCTTTTCTGATCGTCTCCTGCGGAACCAGCACCGAGGCGCTGACCGCCGAATCGTAGACGATCAGGTAGCGGAAAGACCGCCGTTCCGGGTCGACCACGGTCTGTTCCCCTTCTGCGATCACCAGCGATTCGATCTCTCCCTGCCGCCTGAGCTCGACCTCGTGATTCGCGTAGCGGATCCGGATCACTCCCATCGAAGCCCCCGGCAATTCGAGATGCCTGGTCACGTGGTGTCGGTAGAGCCGGCTCAGAGCATTCTCGAAGATCGAGGCGTACGACCGCTTCTTCCGGTGAGGAGGAGCCGGAGCGGCCTCGCGGAACGGAGCGGGGAGTTGGAGACGCGCACGCGCGGTCACCGGGCCGAAGTCGAATGCTCTCGCATGAACCTTCTCGACGCCCGCGACCGCGACACCACTGACGATCTCGATCCGTGGAAGTGCGGCCTCGAATTCGATCACGCGGGACGGCGGCAGGAGAGCTTCGTCCGGCGGATACGGTTCCGCGCTCTTCCTTTCGGGAAAGTTCCATCGTCCGACCGGCGGACGGCCGATCACCACCGGAGCCTCCGCCGCAATCGATTCTGGATCGTGCCGCGGGAGCGCCTCCGTCCACTCGCGGTAGAGATGCCATTGCCGGTCGGTGACCACCCGGTTCTCTCCCATCGGACCGGTGTCCACCGAAACGAGAAGGCCGCCGACACCATCCGCACTCCGCACCGCGACGACGATCCGATTCCGTTTCGAATGCGCCCGGCTCGTGACGTCGTAGACGTCGAACCGGTACTTCTTGTATGCGCTGGTGCGGTTACCGCCCACGATCTCTCCGTTGAACCACAACGTGTACTCGGGGTCGCCGAGCACCTCCACGTGGACGTAATCCCGCCGATCGGGAAGCGAAAAATCGCGGGTGGCGAAGAAGACCACCGGTTGGCCGGAGGCGAGGCGGTGCTGCACCCAGATGAATTCCGCGGGGCCGGTGATGCGGTGGAACTTCGCGTCGAACCAGTGGAACGTCCACACGAAGCCCGCCAGCACGGCGAACGCCACCGCTGCCACGGCGAACCACCGCTTGATCCTGGAGATCTCGGACGAGGTCATCGGGTTGAATTTATCAGGTGCGACTGCTAAGGGGATTATAGAATCCCGCTGCATGAATGCGGTCATCGTGATTCCATCCCGATATGCATCCACCCGCTTCCCGGGAAAGCCCCTCACCATGATCTCCGGAAAGAGCCTGATCCGGAGGGTCTGGGAACGGGCCTCTGCGTCGCGCCTGGCGAGCTCGGTCTGGATTGCCACGGATGACGCCCGGATCGCCGATCACGTCCGCCAGTTCGGGGCTTCACTGGTGATGACCTCCCCCGATCTCCCGACTGGCACCGACCGGATCGCCGCCGCACTCGAAGAGATCGAGCGGGTAACCGGCACAGTCGCGGATCAGGTGATCAACGTGCAGGGTGACGAGCCGCTCATCGACATCGACGAAGTCGATCGGATGATCGAGGTGCTTCAGCTCGATGGGCCGGACATCGTCACGCTTTCTTGTCCACTTCGATCCGAAGACGAATTTGGCGATCCCGACGTGGTGAAGGTGGTTTCCGATCTCGAAGGGAATGCTCTCTATTTCTCCCGCGCTCCGATCCCGGCAGGAGCGCAAACACTCGCACGACGCCACGTCGGGGTCTACGGATACCAGGGGGCTGCTCTGCGCAGATTTGCGTCCCTCCCTCCATCCCCTCTGGAGCACGCGGAACGCCTCGAGCAGTTGCGGGCTCTCCAGAACCGCTTTACAATCCGGGTATTGGAAACGTCGGCGCCACACCTCGGTGTCGACCGCCCCGAGGACGTGGCGAGGATCGAGCGTGAGCTTGCCGAGAACGGCTGACGAGAGAGGGACCTTTGCGTGAGCTTGATCGCTCACTCAACCAGAAAACCCGCCGCCCGGCCGCATCGTCTCCCCTCCTCTCCCCGGAAACACCCATCGAGCCCGCTTCGCTCGAATGCCGCCCGGCCGGCAAGCTTCAGCTTCTCGGATACAACTCTGCGATCAGGAAAGTTTTGGGGATCGAGAGCCGTTCTGCACCCGGTGTGCGCGAGGTCCGGCGCAACGGTCCGGGAACGGTTCTCGAAACGAACAGGAATCCCGGCGTGAAACAGGAAGGGGTCGAACCATGAGTACCAGGTACATCTTCATCACCGGAGGGGTGGTCTCCTCCCTCGGCAAGGGAATCGCGGCAGCTTCGATCGGCGCCCTCCTCGAGGCTCGAGGATTCCGCGTCACTCTTCAGAAGTTCGACCCCTATATCAACGTCGACCCCGGCACGATGTCCCCCTTCCAGCATGGCGAGGTCTACGTCACGGACGACGGTGCCGAAACTGATCTCGACCTCGGACACTACGAACGGTTCACCACCATGCGCGGTACGCGCAAGAACAATCTGACTACCGGACGGGTCTATTCGAAGGTCATCGAGAAGGAACGCCGCGGCGACTACCTCGGCAAGACCGTGCAGGTCATCCCTCACATCACTGACGAGATCAAGCGCAACATCCGCGAAGTCTCCGACGGCGTCGACGTGGTGATCGTGGAGATCGGCGGAACGGTGGGTGACATCGAATCTCTCCCGTTCCTCGAAGCCATCCGGCAGTTCCGGCAGGAAGCAGGACGCGGCAATGCGATCAACGTCCACCTCACGCTGATCCCCTACATGCGCGCCTCCGACGAGCAGAAGACCAAGCCCACCCAGCACTCGGTCAAAGAGCTCCGTGCGATCGGCATTCAGCCGGACGTCCTCCTCTGCCGTTCCGAGCGTCCGATCCCGGACGAGGTGAAGGCGAAGATTGCGCTCTTCTGCAACGTGGAAGAGGAAGCCGTCATCCCCGCTCTCGACGTCGAGTACATCTACCAGGTTCCGCTCGCACTCTCCCGGGAAGGTCTCGACGAGATCCTCCTCGACAAGCTCCACCTCCCGCACGAAGAGATCTGCGATCTCTCCCGCTGGGAAGAGATCGTCCGTAAGCTCCGCCATCCCACCGGAGAGGTCCGAATCGGTTTCGTCGGGAAATACGTCGACTTCGGTGACTCGTACAAATCTCTCAACGAGGCACTCCAGCACGGCGGGATCGCCAACGACCTCCGGGTCAGGATCGTCTACATCGACTCGGCGGATCTGGAAGAAGACGGCTACCACGGCGAGATGTCCGAAGTGGATGGGATTCTCGTCGGTCCCGGCTTCGGAGAGCGCGGTGTCGAAGGAATGCTCCGCGCCATCCGTTACGCCCGTGAAAAGAAGGTTCCCTTCCTCGGAATCTGTCTCGGGATGCAGTGCGCGATGATCGAATTCGCCCGCGACATGGTCGGGATGATCGGCGCGAACTCCACCGAGTTCGACGACGAAGCACCGTTCAAGGTGATCTACAAGCTACGGGATCTGATCGGGGTGGACGCTCTCGGCGGAACGATGCGGCTCGGAAAATACCCGTGCGAGCTCCGGGAAGGATCGATCGCCCGTGACGCCTACGGCCAGGAGCTGATCGAAGAGCGTCACCGCCACCGCTACGAGGCGAATCCCGAGTTCATTCCCCAGATCGAGGAGAAGGGACTGATCGTCACCGGAGCCTCGCCGGATGGGAAGTTCATCGAGATCGTCGAGCTTCAGGACCATCCCTGGTTCCTCGGATGCCAGTTCCACCCGGAGTACCGCTCCAAGCCGACCAACCCGCATCCACTTTTCCGTTCCTTCATCCGCGCAGCTCACCAGTATCAGGACGTGAGGAAGGCTCTTGCAGCCGCGGCGGCAGTGGAGGCCCAGACCGCCGAAGCGACGGTCAGCGAGACTCGATGAAGACGAAGACGATCGAGATCGCCCGAGGTGTCGAAGTCGGTGGGGACAGGCCTCCACTTTTCATCGCCGGGCCGTGCGTGATCGAATCGCGGGATCACGTGATGCGAATGGCGGAGTCGCTTCGCTCCCTGCGGGACGAGACGGGGATCACTCTCGTCTTCAAGTCCTCTTTCGACAAGGCGAACCGTACGTCGATTCACTCGTTCCGCGGCCCGGGGCTGGACGACGGGCTCCGGATTCTCGCCGAGGTCAAGAGTGAATTCGGACTTCCGGTCCTCTCGGACATTCACGAAAGCGGACAGGCGTCAGCCGCAGCCGAGGTTCTGGACGTGCTGCAGATTCCCGCCTTCCTCTGCCGGCAGACCGATCTGATTGCGGCGGCGGCGGCGACCGGGAGAACCGTCGCAGTGAAGAAGGGGCAGTTCCTTTCCCCGGAGGAGACGCGGAACATCCTGGCGAAAGGGGCGGAGCTCGGGAACGAGAAGATCATCCTCACCGAGCGCGGCACGTCGTTCGGCTATCAGAATCTGGTGGTCGACATGCGCTCGTTCCCGATCATGCGGAGCTACGGCAGTCCGGTGATCTACGACATCACCCATTCGATGCAGCGCCCCGGAGGCGAAGGAACCTCGACCGGCGGAACGCGGCAGTTCGCTCGGCCTCTCGCGCGCGCCGCTGCGGCGACCGGCGTGGACGGCTTCTTCATGGAAGTGCATGACGATCCATCGCGAGCGCTCTCCGACAAGACCACGCAGCTCGATTTCCCGACCGCTCGCGCAGTGATCGAGGACGTTCTTCGGATCACCGCGGCGCTGCCGTCCGAGCATTGAATGCCCAGGTGAGCCTTTCCATCTGGATTGAGCCCGGCAAAGATGACAGAATCAGCTCATCCGCCGATTTCAGTCGAGGGAGGACTCGATGAGCTCCGATCCGGCAATAACCGTGAAAGCGTCACCTGTGAAGAGCCTCATCCAATTCGTCGACAGCGAGTTGTCGCCTGGAGAGAAGGAAGCGGCACTCGCCTCCCTTCCCCCTCAATATGCCGAGAGAATCCGATCCCACCTTCTCGCGAGCGACGTGGTCCCGGTCGATCTCGTGAACAGGCTCACCGAGGCCGCTGCCGCAGCGAAACACGAGAGCGTCGATACGTTCGCGTACCGGGCCGGCCGGGCAGCGGCGATGGACGCGACCCGGATCTACCGATTCCTTCTGATCGTGACCAGTCCGCTCACGTTGCTCAGCAAATCCGCATCGGTGTGGAAGACTCTCTATAACCGGGGAGATCTCCGGGTGGAAGAGAAGCGTGACGGCTTCGCTCGACTCCGCCTCCACGACTTTCCATCCGAGCCGTCCGGATGCGCTCGTACCACCGGATGGATCGAGCGCCTCGCCGAATTGACCGGCGCGAAGGCGGTGCGGGTGGAACAGACCCGTTGCCATGCCCGGGAGGGGGGCGACTGCGAGTGGGAGATTCACTGGTCCTGACGCCGGACGACCGACGGAGCGATGACGGAAATTCGAACCGGATCGGGAGAGAGTGACGGCCGGACCGGAGCGTCCGGCAGGTCGCTCCTTCCACTCCTCGTCGGAATCGCGTTACTGCTTCTGCTGCTCTTCTCTTCGCAATTCGTAATCATCTTTCTCCTCCTCCGGCGCGCAGCGCTTCCGCTCCTTGCCGCGCTGGCGGTCGGGATGGCGGCACAGGGGATCGGCGCGGGATTCCGCACCATGGTCGACTCCCTGGCTGGAATCCGCTCTGAAGCGCGCGGCGTCTCAGCCATTGCGACGGATCTGCTGATCGGCGCGCCTCTCTTCGGCACACTCACATTCCTCGTCGCACTTCTTTCGGCCAACCTGATGCCGATGCTGGCGGTGACCTTCGTCGCGCTCGCCGGAGGTGCCGTCGCCCTTCGATCCTACTCGTTCACTCGTGAGGTCGAGTGGAGTCCTTCCTCGACGGAGTGGTTCGCGTCCGCGACCGCGCTGATCGCGTTTCTCCTGGCTGGGGTGCTGTCGCTTCTCCCTCCGATCGATCTCGACGAACTGGCTTACCACCTCGCGGTACCCAGAATCTGGATCCTCGAGGGACGATCGATCGGTCTGCCTCTGATCTCCCACTCCTGGTTTCCACTGGGAATCGAGAGCGCGACGCTTCCTCTCCTGGCGGCCCTCCGCGACGAAGGGGGGCTCGCGGCGCATTTCTTCGCCCTCCTCCTGGCGATCGCCACGTCGCTGGTCGTTTTCAACTGGATTCACCGGGCCAGCAAGAGCCGGGCTGCCGCTCTGGCCGGAACGATTGCCATCCTCGGCACGCCCGCGCTTCTGATTACAGCGGGATGGCTCTGGGTAGACGTCCCGCTCGTCGGCATGAGCATGATTCTGTTCGCCTCTCTCGACGAACGGGACGCGGGACGACGCTCACCGGGAATCATCGCCGGTGCGCTGGCAGCAGGACTCCTCACGAAATACACATTCATTCCGCTGGCTCTTCTCCTTCTCGGCGCCGCGTTCGCGAGACGGCGGTTCGAGCGCCGTGAATGGATGGCTCTCGGTTGTGGTGCTCTCGCCGGCTCCGTCTTCTTCATCCGCAATCTCGCTCTGGCAGGAAACCCCTTCGCTCCCTTCTTCTCGTCGCTCGCGCCGCGGCTGACCGGCTATCGCGCGGGAGGAGGATGGCCCGAGGTGGTCCGGAACTACATTTTCGACGGAAGGATGATCGACGAATCGATCGGCGTGGCGATTCTCATCGCCGCGATGGGCGCGGTGCTCCTTCTCGCACTCTCGCGGCTCCGCTTCGCGGCAGTGGCTGCGGGCGCCATGGCTCTCCTCGCCGTCGGGTTGGGATCACTGGAACCGTCGTCGCGGATTCTCCTCCCTCCCCTGGCCATCGTCGCTGCAGCCGGTAGCGCCGCCATCGGCCTCCGGATCCCGACCGCGCGTTCCGCGCGCCTCCTCCTCTGGATGATGATCGTCGCAGGAGGGTTCCAGTTGCTCCTCGGGATCTGGTACGCCTCCACTCTCGATCCGCTCCGCGTCGCCTTCGGCGTCGAGACCGAGTCCGAGTACCTCCGGACGCACCGTCGCTTCTTCAGCGACGTCGAGAAGATCGACGCGCTACTTCCTCACGACTCGAGAACACTGGTGATCGGGCTCAACGAGATTTACTGGTTCTCACACCAGGTACGGGGGGGAGGGAACTTCGACAGCCCGCGAATGGCGGAGATACTCGATGCGCCGGATGCGATCGCTCTTCGTGACAAGCTGCGTCGCTCGGGATTCACGCACGTGATGATCGTTCCCGACGGCGTGGTCGCCGGTGACCCCACGGAGAGAACGCATGCGGCGGAGCGTGCGACCATCCTTCCTCCGACAGTCCTCGCGGTGTTGAAGGGCGCATTCCCGCCCGGGGTCGCCGTGGTACGCACGGATCACGCGATGCTCTTCAGGCTCGAGTGACGCAGGATTCGATCAGCGCGAGCCCGGGTCGCGCATAGTGGGTCGCGCATAGTGGGTCGCGCATAGTGGGTCGCGCATAGTGGGTCCCGCATGGTGGGTCGCGTATGGTGGGTCGCGCATAGTGGGTCGCGCGTCTCGCGCGAGGCTCCCCGGCATCCTGCCGGGGAGCGATGGCGTCAACGCCACGGAAATCGTTCCTCTCGCGCCGCGGAAAGTTCGTGTCCCTCCTCTCGGGAGAATCCTCGTAACTTGCGACGGACAGGGCGGCGCGGGACGCCGCCCTGCATCGGACGGGACGTCCAACCCACAGACGCCATCCACATGTGGGTCGCGCGTCTCGCGCGAGGCTCCCCGGCATCCTGCCGGGGAGCGATGGCGTCAACGCCACAGAAATCGTTTCTCTCGCGGGGCCGTAACTTCGTGTCCCTCCTCTCGGGAGAATCGTCGCAACTTGCCGCGGACAGGGCGGCGCGGGACGCCGCCTGCATCGGACGGGACGTCCAACCCACAGACGCCATCCACATGTGGGTCGCGCGTCTCGCGCGAGGCTCCCCGGCATCCTGCCGGGGAGCGATGGCGTCAAAGCCACGGAAATCGTTTCTCTCGCGGGGCCGTAACTTCGTGTCCCTCCTCTCGGGAGAATCGTCGTAACTTGCGACGGACAGGGCGGCGCGGGACGCCGCCCTGCATCGGACGGGACGTCCAACCCACTGTAGTGGGTCGCGCGTCTCGCGCGAGGCTCCCCGGCATCCTGCCGGGGAGCGATGGCGTCAACGCCACAGAAATCGTTCCTCTCGCGCCGCGGTGAGTTCGTGTCTCTCCTCTCGGGAGAATCGTCGCAACTTGCGACGGATAGGGCGGCGCGGGACGCCGCCCTGCATCGGACGGGACGTCCAACCCACATGTGGGTCGCGCGTCTCGCGCGAGGCTCCCCGGCATCCTGCCGGGGAGCGATGGCGTCAACGCCACACGAATCGTTCCTCTCGCGCCGCGGAAAGTTCGTGTCCCTCCTCTCGGGAGAATCGTCGTAGCTTGCACCGGACAGGGCGGAACGTCCAACCCACAGACGCCATCCTGCTTCCGGGCCTTACGCCGGAGCGCCGACCGGAGCAGCGATCTCCGCGTCTCTCGCCAGAGCCGCCGCCTTGTCCGTGCGCTCCCAGGTGAACGACTCTTCGGAGCGTCCGAAGTGGCCGAATGCAGCGGTCGGCTTGTAGATCGGCCGGCGCAGCTGGAGCTGTTCGATGATCTCCTTCGGCGTCATCCGGAAGTGGGCCCGGATCAGCTCGGTGATCTTCTCGTCGGGAACCTTCCCGGAGCCGAACGAATCGACGTAGACCGAGACCGGTTCCGCGACTCCGATCGCGTACGCGAGCTGCACCTCGACTTCATCCGCGAGGCCCGCCGCCACGACGTTCTTCGCGATGTATCGCGCCATGTAGCACGCCGAGCGATCGACCTTTGTCGGATCCTTCCCGGAGAACGCGCCTCCGCCGTGACGGCCGCGTCCACCGTACGTGTCGACGATGATCTTCCGGCCGGTCAGACCGGTGTCACCCTGCGGACCTCCGATGACGAAGCGTCCGGTCGGGTTGATGTGGAACTTGGTGTTGTCGTCGATCAGGTCGACCGGAATCACCGGACGGATCACCGACTCGATGATCGCTTCGCGGAGATCCCGATGACCGATGGAGGGTGAATGCTGCGTCGAGACCACCACCGCTTCGACGCGGAGCGGCTTCTTTCCGTCGTAGTCGACAGTGACCTGAGACTTTCCGTCCGGACGAAGGAAATCGAGATTCCCGGAGCGCCGCTCGTCGGAAAGGCGCCGTACGAGCTTGTGGGCCAGCGTGATCGGAAGAGGCATCAGCTCCTCCGTCTCGCGGCACGCATAGCCGAACATCAGTCCCTGGTCGCCGGCGCCACCGGTGTCGACTCCCTGAGCAATGTCCGGACTCTGCGGGTCGATCGAGGAGATCACCGCACAGGTCTCGCTGTCGAAACCGTACTTCGCGCGGGTATACCCGATCTCGCGAATCGTGTTGCGCACGATCGAGGGAAAGTCGACGTACGTCTGAGTGGTGATCTCACCCGAGATCATCGCAAGGCCGGTGGTCACGAGGGTCTCGCATGCCACGCGTCCGGTCGGATCCTCGGCGAGTACCGCGTCGAGAATCGCATCCGAGATCTGATCGGCGATCTTGTCGGGATGTCCCTCCGTCACCGATTCGGAGGTAAACAGATGTCTGCGGCTGGATGCCATCCAGAGTCGCTCCTTTTAGTTGAAAAATAAGCTCCGCGTGCGGCGGTTCATCGTAGCAGAGGGGGCCTGAGCGGTCAAAGAATCCGGACCGGCAAACTCGGGCGTTCCTCTTGCAGTTGCGTGCGCCATGAGCACCGCTGACTACCTCCGGCGATACCGGGATCTCGCCGTTCTGCTTGGAAAATACGGGCGCGATTTCAACATCCGCATCGACGACCGTCCACCCTCGGACCGGAATCGAGAGCCTGACGGGGAAACAATGCACCGGGCGCAGGAATTCGCCACGAAGCTCCGCGAGCTCGGACCCACGTTCGTGAAGTTCGGCCAGCTCCTCTCGACCCGGCCCGATCTCCTTCCTCCCGAGTATCTCTCCACTCTCGAAGAGCTGCAGGATCGCGTCGGCCCGTTCCCGTTCGATGAAGTGAAGAGCACGATCGAGAGGGAGCTGAAGGTCTCGACCAGCCGCGCATTCCTCTCCATCGACCCCGAGCCGCTCGCTTCCGCTTCCCTCGGCCAGGTCCATCGCGCGGTCCTCGCCGACGGTCGGGAAGTGGTGGTGAAGGTCCGTCGCCCGGGGGTCCGCGAAACGATCGCCCAGGACATGGATGTCTTCTCTCAGATTGCCACGCTCCTCGAGAGCCGCAGCGAGGTCGCCCGGCGTCTCAACCTCGGTTCCGTCGTCCGCGATTCGCGATGGACGATGATGAGCGAGCTGAATTACCTGGCCGAGGCGAGGAACCAGATCGCGCTGAACAGGAACCTCGCCGAATTCGAGGACATCTACATCCCTTCAGTCGTCGAGTCGATGACCAGCGAAGGCGTCCTAACCAGCGAATTGATCCGTGGAGTGAAGATCTCGTCGCTCACTGCGCTGGACACCATCGAGCACGACTACCGGCATCTCGCGACGACTCTGGTTCACGCGTACCTCAAGCAGGTCTGCGCCGACGGCTTCTGGCATGCCGACCCGCATCCGGGAAATGTCTTCATCAGCGGCGACAAACTCGTCCTTCTCGACTTCGGGATGGTGGGGCGGATCGGCCGCGGAATGCAGGATCTGATCGTTCGTCTCCTCTTCGATCTCGCCCGGGTCCGCGGCGAACGGGTGGCGGAAACCCTGATCCGGATCGGAACAGTCGGAGACGACTTCGACCGGCAGAAATTCATTCACGACATCTCCACGGTCGTGACCCGCTACATCGGAGCACCGCTTCCCTCACAGCAGCCGAATGCAGGACGACTCCTCTTCCGAGTCATCTCGATCGCCAACGGAAACGCATTGCAGATGCCTAGTGAGCTGGCGATGCTCGCCAAGACTCTCCTCCAGATCGACGACGTGGCCCGGACCCTCGATCCGCAATACGATGCGCGGCAAACCATGTCCAGCTACGCCGAGTCTCTGGTGATGAAGCTCTTGCGCTCGCGCCTTCACCCGGGAGAGTTCTACACGTCGCTGCTCGACCTCAATGAGCTCGCGGCCGAGCTGCCCGGGAGGGCGAAGCAGAGCGTGGAACAGCTCGCGACAGGAAAGCTCACGTTCAATATGAAACTGATTCAGATGGACGAGATCCTGAAAGCGTTTCACCGCCTCGCGAACCGCATCGCCGCGGGCACCATCATCGGCGCGCTGATTCTCGGCTCCGCGATCATCATGTACATTCCCTCGAACCTCCGGATCTTCGGATACCCGCTTCTGGCCATGCTCGGCTTCGCGGGCGCCAGCGTCCTCGGCCTCTACCTGGTCCTGGTGATTCTCCGTCACGACCGGCGCGATCGATCCGAAGCGCGGTCCAAAGTGAAGTGACCCCGATCGACAATTCTCGCTCTCTTTCAGATCTATTCTCGACGCTTTCCAGATCCTCGACCCTCGATCCTCGATCCTCGATGCTTTTCAGATCCTCGATCCACGATCCTCGATCCTCGATCCTCGATCCTCGATGCCTCTCAGTTTCTCAATAGACGTACACGAACTCCCCGACCTCCATCGCGTCGTACACCGTCTTCAGCATCTCCGCCCCGAGCCGGATGCAGCCGTGCGAGGCTGCTTTCCCGAGAGACGAACGATCCTTCGTACCGTGAACGAGGATCCCGTCCCCGAGGTCGAGCGCGTAGTCGCCGAGGACGCCGCGCTCATAGCGCAGCTGTGAATCTGGAGGTGGAACCGGTTCGTGCTTCTCGACGAAAGCCCAGTCGGGCTTGGACCAGACCGGATCGACGATCTTTTCCAGGATCGGGATCCGTCCGTGCGGGGTCCGGAACATCCACCGCTCCCGGCCGTGAATCAGCATCTCGTCTCGACCGGTCGCTGCAGGACCCTTGATCACCAGATTCCCGTCGCGCCAGAGGTACGCCATGTGTTCGGTCGTGTCGACCGTGAGAACGGTTCCCACGCGTGGGACTTCCGCGGGAAGCCCCTCCCGTTCGATCCGGTCGGTGCGCCACCACGCGGCCGGCTCATCGGAGCCGTTCGGCGCGGGGAGCTCCCCTGCGATGGAGGCGGTCGAGATCAGAATGAGAAAGGCCGCCAGTGCGAGAAAACGGACAGCGGACGGATTGTTTCGCATTTGTCGCTCCTCTTCCTGTCGTGAGGAGTTATTTGCGAAACGCGAACCATACGGACTCTGTCGAGGCGTTGGCGAAAGAACCGGATCGGCGCGAACGTTACAGAGACGAACACAGAACTCCGGGCGAAGATGGATCTGCTAACATGCGCGCCCGGCGCACGGCCCCGTAGCTCAGGTGGATAGAGCAGGAGTTTCCTAAACTCAAGGTCGCAGGTTCGAGTCCTGCCGGGGCCACCAATAAACTCAATCACTTGCGCGGATTGCTCAGCCGTGGGGTGGGATGGTGGGGACACATTCGAGGACACATCGGGCAGAGGAGAGCCGAAAAAGAGGGCCGCACGGAGCGGCCCCCACTGTGGTACCGGCACGGTCGGCTCGACGTTTCGAGCCCCACGGGAGAATTCTACCACTTCGGCGCCTGGGCGTCGTCTCTCCTTCTGGTCTCGTCAGAACAGCGAAAATTGACCCTCGCGCAGATCAGTGGGCCGCTCAGAATGGTCGAAGCCCTCGAGGGAGCTGACGCTGCGGAGATCCGCGCGTCCAGCCTCGGCGCAAGTATCCGGATCGAGAGTAGTCAATCCCTCTCGACTCTCGTCGAGGCCGTATTTTCTCGCTACGACCCAGTGCTTCCACATCCCGCATCCGAACTCCGGGAATCCCGTCACCGTGACTCCGCCGCACGAGAGGCAAACGTACCCTAGGACCTCCCGAGAGAGCACGGCCTGCGCGATGCGCGCCGCCGGAACCGTCCCCTTTCGATGGCAGGACTCAACGTGCAGTGCACCACGCGTGAACACCACGAGAAACTCACGGTTTCCGACCCCTCCGAGATCGTGCGATTTCATCAGCATCCGCGAGGCATCAGAGACGGTTCCGCATGCGCGAATCTCGCTCTCGATCGAATACCTCGTCCGGTCGATCGCCTCATGGGGAGAGTTTCGGTCGTAAAGGTACCTGTTCATCGACAGGAAGCTCGTGACCGCACGATCTTCCAGGGCTGGTGTAAGTGGTTGGTCGGGCTCCGTACAGCAGGCGACGCACCTGTAACAGCTCTGGCACCAGGACGGTGCACCTCCGTGGAGTTGGGACCAGCCACGTCCGCAGCCGCAGAGGCGGAGCATCGAGCGACATGCGCCGCAGACCTTCGTCGCGACCACCTCATGAACCACATCGTCCGGAATATCGCCCCACCGGTCGCGCGGGTGATCGCATTCCGGGGCGTGGATCCCGCTCGTGCCGCACGCCGCGCACTCCATGTCACGCCAGCTCTCGCGCAGAAAATGCGGGCACTCGGTCCGATCGTAGCGGTCGATCATCGCGAGCCTCCATCCGCGGGAACGAACCGATGGTGCACGAGTCGACCTCGCCGGAAACCACCTTGCTTCCCGCGCGTGCGCGCGCTGCATCCGAGATCGTGCGATTGGGGAGGATCGGAGATTAGCGCTGAGCAGTGATGCTCGCGGAGCCGATGGCAGCGGCTTCCGTACCGGCGGGAACCGCTGAAGCGAGAGAGATACCGAAAGCCGCAGTCGGGTTGCTGCCGGGCGGAACTCATCGCACGCTTTCCCTGATAGCCGCGAGATCCCGGCGGGCATCGGTGGCGATCGAGCGCAGGTCACCGTATGCGTGCTGGAGGATCGAGAGCTCGCGCGCGAGCGCGCGGAGCTCGGCTGGCTGGAGGTCGAAGTGCCCGGTGTCGATTTTCTCGAGCGCGGAATTCACGTAGAACTCCTGCTCTAAATATTCAGCTTCGGATGTCGTTGCTCGCGGCCTATCGCCGCTCCTTTCGAGGGTCCGCTTGGTCATCATTGCTCTTCGCTCCTTATCGGATTGCCGAGCGGCGGATCCGGTTCGCTCCTCCCGGTCCGCCGCTCGCGGTTTGGGACTTCCGTTTGGGCCTCTCCTTTCTTTCTGGCGCGGAGCGGCACCGCTTGCTCGTTGCTATTCCCGATCCGCCGTTATCGTGTCGACGGAGCCGTCGTACTCATTGATTGGATCCGAACTCTCCGTGATTGCACGAATCGCGGATTCCTCAGATGCGGCCTCGACCCTGTAGGAAGAGGATACCGTCACGACGTAGAACCTGTCCTCTGATTCCTCGAGAAAGCATCGCGTCATACAACCTCCCGATCGGCGTCGAAAGTCACAAGGCCGTCGCCGACGAGGCCGATCCCGCAGAACTTCGAAAGCTTCGGGTTGAACGGGAGATCGAGCAGCATCCCCTCTTCGTTCACCCATACACTCACGCCGTGCTGGTTTCGAGGCCGAACGAATTCGATCAGGCCACCAACAAGCGCCTGCATCTCCTCGAGCGTGAACTGATCGCCATTCTCCGGGTGGACGACTCGATCGGTACCGTCTACTTTCATGAGTAGAGCCATTGCTCGTTCGCTCTCCTTTCCGGGAGACTCAGCGGGGAGTCGCCCCATGGATTGATCGTATGCGCCCGCTCGCGCTCCCCCACGCTCCGTGCTCCGTTACCCGCGCAGCCTGTGGTCCTCGTGTGGGAGCCTCCCGTTTGCGGATACTTTCCGTCACCCCAGGCTTCCATTCGTGCGCCCGGGACGCGATATTGGGATTGCTCGTTGTTGCTCATTTGCGCTCCTTGGGGCCGATCCGAATCTCATCGGATCGGCCCTTTTTGCAGGTCGCGCATTGGCAATGCTCGAGGTAGCAGTAATACCGAGCCATCTCGTGAGGGATCGTAGTCCTCTCTCCCGCGTCGATTCGATCGGAGAGGACGTTTCCAATGCAGAAGACGTCGCGCGCCCACTCCTCGCACATGTCGTCGCATTCGTCCTGGCCGATCCGGTGAAGATGAGGAGCGGTCATTTGTGTCGCGGCGATCACCGAACACTCTCGAGCGGTAGTGGGACCGCGGGCCACCATCGCCTTGATATGGTCAAGCATCGGGGTGAGAGGCTTCATAGATCGCCCCCGTCCTCAGAATGAACCGGGCGACCCGGATACCACCCGGATCCGTATTTCCGCTTCTGCGCCGGCCGATCGTAGATCATGCGCCGAGCCCCACATTGGCACGGGTGATCGTGCGGTTCGGGAGCTACCGGCTGACAACATCCTGTCGGGCCGTGGTGGTGCTCGCCGGAAAGACACCGAGAGCAGAAACGCGCAACCGTGGCTCCGCGTTTCGCACTCGGGTTCGTCTCGTACCATGCCCCGCCGCGGTGCGTCATTTGGACTTCCCTTGCCGGCGCTTCCTGCGCTGGGCTTCCGCTTTGCAGATCGGGCACGCGAGGACCTGTAGCAGGAAGGACTCGGCGATTTCGTCGGACGTCTCTTCCGCGAGTTCGCCGACCATCATCCCCTCGTCGTCAATGCGTTTCAGGAGTTCCTTTACGCGTTCTGACCGCTGTCTTTTCATGCTCTTCGCTCCTTTGTTTGGTGTGTCGTTCATGGTTATAATAAAAGAAGTTTTTGCGGATCCTCGTTCATGCGAAGCGCTTCGCGGGCTTTCGCTCGTCGAACATCGTCTCTCGGTGCTCGTCGCAGGTGAGGTCGTTCTCCAGATACCTCATGGTGGGCACCTGTGAGTAGCAGTACACGCAGAATGATATGCCCGTGGGTGGCTGGGTGTCCGGTTCGCTGGGATTCGCAGATGCACCTCGTGGGTCGATTGTCATGCCCCATAGCCTCCTCCGAATGCATACTCGACGACGAGGCCGTGAGCCGCGCGCCACAAATCGATTCGGTGTCGTTCCGCGAACGTGCGGATACCAATCTTGTGAAATTCTGTGTGGCAACTCCTGCAGAGCGGGATGCAGCAGTAGTCGCTGCCGCCGGACCCCACCGTCTCGATATGATGAGCGTCAGATGCCGTCGCTGAGCACGCGAGGCACCGTTTGCGCGACACCCATTGGCGATAGCTATCGTCGACTCCGCGCCGGATCTTCGGTATCGCGAGTCGCGCGCAATCGAAGCATGAGACGTTATGCCCCCCGCAGCTCGCGCATGATGTGGTGGACTTCACGCGCCCTGGTCGCTTGCGCATGCTGCGTCGATCTCCATTCGTTCGTTGCGCTCGAAGGCCCTGACAGATAGCCCGCTGCGCCGCAATTTCGTCACGACGTTGTCGCGCTCTCGGTTGTTCGCGCGCCATTGACGCCGCTTCTCGGCGGCGCATGCCTTGCAGTATGATTGCCGCCCGTCATTGGAGCGTCGGTGTCGGTGGAACTCCGATCCGCGCTTAATCTCGCCGCAACTGCGGCACTGTTTCCGATCCGGCCCGACGAGCGGTTTCGTGACAGTGTCACGCCGAAACCATCGGGCCCGCCTGGTGTCGTCGCAGATCTTACAGGTCCGGCGACGCTGTTCGGGGCGCCGCGGGTTTCCGGCAGAGTAGAACTCCGATGCCGAAATGTAGAGCCCGCAGTTACGGCACTGGATCTCGGTCTGTGTGATCATCACCTTTCTCCTTCGCCCGAGCCGCGATCGCGCGGCATAATTGATCGATGGCGCGACCGTCCCTGATCATTCCGGCCGTCACGCGGATAATCAGAATCCCGGCGATCTGCGCCTCGTTGTACTTCTCGCAGTTGCGCTCGAATCCAGTCCCGGTGTTATGCCCGCCCTGGGGAAGGTGCTTGCAGGTCGGGCACCGCTTCGCTCCGAGTCGAGAGAACGCGCCGCCCTCGAATTCGATACCCACCCGCGAGGCAGCGAAAAAGAGATCTATCCGCCACCGTCGCCGTCTCGAGAACCGATGTTCGCGCTCCGGGGCCGGGAGGCGAGCTTCGCGGATTTGATTCAGCAGTGCGCCGAGGCGGCGCTCCTGCATTTCGCATTTCCTCGCGTGGTGGAGTTTGCCAGCCGCCGACCCGCCGCTCTTTTTCGGTGAGCGTCGGCCGGCCAAGATCGCGGCCCATTTACCTGTCGGATCGTGAATCACTCTGGTTTCGCCCCAATCTCCAAAGCGCGCGCCTGTGCGGTTGCGTCCAGGAGCCGCGCAATTTCGCGCGCCTGCTCGTCTGAGATCAAGACCTTCCCGCCGACCGATAGATTCGCGAGCGTCCGCAAATGCTTCGCCAGCCGGAGAATCGCCTGGATGTCTTGTCGGTCCATTCAATCCTGACCTTCCCCGTCGCTATCGGTGGGTTCGCTCTCCGCGTCACGGAATCGGCGTACTCTCGTGCAATCCGTTCGACCAGTTCGTCATATTCGCAGTCGTTGTTTGCGCGCCTCAGAACCCGCAGGACGGCAGCCGCCGCGCGTTTCGCATGTGATCGCGATGGCATCGGGAGGGCGATGCGCATGCGTTCAGTCGCCTTCTTTATCACAACGGCGATGCGATTGCCTCTCGCCCTCACTTTGACCGCAGAGCCCCCGACGATCAGGATACGGTACCGACAGGCTTCGATGTATCCTTTCAGATAGAGCGGCGTCACGCGAAGGCCTCCAGCGCGAACGTGATGATTACCGCGAGAAAGGTTGTCGGGACCAGATATGAGAGTAGCGCTACCGTGACCCGAAGCCATCTGGCAGAGGATTCGTCGCCCTCAGAGGCGAGGAACCGCCAGCCGGCGAACAAAAACGCCGTCATGCTCCAGAAGAAGAGCAGCACCAGAAGGATTGTGACCCTCGCTGAAATGATGACCGCGTCAGTCATGCCTGGACCGCCTTTCCTGCCGTCGAATATCGGATCCCGGCCCCGGAGTCCAGCGCTTCGATAACGAGATCCCCGAACGTCACCACGCTCATAATCATCTGCACGTCGCGATCGAAAGCCCACGCGCGGACGATCTCGCTCTGTTCGTCGTCTAGCGACTCGCCACCGTCGATGGGTTGAGCACCTCCAGGTCTTCCGTCTACGAGTGACTGCTCGTAGACACGGAGAGGGCCGCGAGCAACCGCTCGGAATGTGACAGCGTTGATAGCGGGCGAGGATGCGCGTCGTCGCGCTCTCGATAGTGGGCCTCGCCGCTCTCCTTGTAGCGAATCGGGCCGCGGATGAAAGCGTGCGCGGCCCGGTTTGGAAGCGCGTACTTCAAGGATCTTACAGCCGAGGTCGAGCGCCTCCTGGCGGACGCGGATCTCGCCAGAGTCGACCAGGACAGCCTCGAGCCGCCGCATGATGCATGTCTCGATCTCCCGGATCACCGGCTCTTTTGTTTCGGACCCCTCAGTCAGCGATCAGCGGACGCTGAAGCCCAGCCAGCAACCTTCCAGTTTCACCTCGACGCTGACGAAGCCGCCCCATCGTCACCTCACGTCGACCTCCCTGCCCCCCTGTAGGCGTTCGCAAGCACCTCGGAGACGTGTCCCTCGATCGATCCGAACACCGGGTCCAGCGCGCCCCATATCGCAGCCGCGTTGGTGCCCGCCTCTTCGACCAATTCACCCGTCTCCGCCTGCAACGCGCCTCTGATCCACGCGGAATCGATCGTCGCGCCACAGAGCGCGAGCAGCAGGTCTCGCTGCCCGCGCGGATCCGCGGAACAGAACTGCACGGGGTCGAAGGACAGTTTGCTGCCAAGGCCCTTCAGGACTTTCGCCGGGCTCTTCACCGCGATGCCGCCCTCGAGCCGCAATTCGACCGTCGGCTTTCCGTCCACCGGAATTACCGCGGTCGATCGTCAAGGTCTCCGTGGTTACGATGACCCGGCCAAAACTCGCGCCGCAA
>CAVUKB010000004.1:0-705193 GCA_963741955.1 uncultured Acidobacteriota bacterium | reverse complement strand
TCGCTTGGATCCGTCTTTGGAGTCGGGCGCGCCGTCGCGCCGATCAGCGCCGCCTCCGGCCTCTTGTTTTGGGCCTGCACCAGTTCGTGGCGCCTCTCGAGATGCCGCATCGCGCTGGAGAGGGATGCGAGCGGCTTCTCGCACAACTCGCAGTGCATCGCGTATCCAGAGTCTGGGCTCCATTCCAATCGGACGAACCGCTCGAGCTCAGCGCGCTGGAGGTATCGCCTCATGCGGTGCGCTTCGCAACGGTGTGACGAGACTCGAAATCCTCGATCGCCTCCGGCGTGTAGAGGATGCGCGTACCTACACGCATGAATTCGATACTCCGGGACGCCCTGGCTCGGCGCAGCGTCATTTCCGAGACACCGATTCGTTCGGCCGCGTGCCGCTCGCAGACGTTTCGTGAGGTCGCGCACCTGCAATACTCTTCGCTCATGCCTTGCTCCAGTGAGGTAGATTTCGGTCGTAAGGGTTCGCTCTTCCCGTGCGGCCGATACGAATCTCTCAGATCGCATCAGTTCGGTCAAGATCAATTGGGCTTTCCCTCCGCCAGATTTTCCGACGCGTTCGAATGCCGCCTGGAGAGAGCAGCGGCAGATCGCTGCGCAGTATCGCTGAGTGCGTTCGCATACCGATATGTCGTGCTCGGCTGGCTATGGCCGAGGATGCGTCCGATCTCAGCCAGCGAGAAGCCGGCAGCGGCCAGTCGCGATCCGCACGTGTGCCGCAGGTCATGCCAGTGAAGGTCAGACACTCCGGCGGCACCCCGAACGGTCGACCATGCACTCTTTACGCTTCCGAGAGGGAAGATCGGGGAGGATTGATCGTGGTCCCCTGATTCCATCCGCGCGGATTCGATCGCGCGGAGAGCCTCGACCACGCGCTCGGTCATCCCGACCGTGCGGTCGATTTCGGATTTCGTGTCCCTGACCGCGATCTCACCGGAATCCCAACCGATGTCGCGCCACTCGAGGCGCGCCTGCTCCGACCAGCGAAGGCCGGTATCAACGGCGACGATTATCATCGGCCTCAAATGCGCAGTCCGCCCGGCGCAGACGGATAACAGCCGGAGCTCCTCGGCGTCGGACAGCGTTCGCCGGCGCTCACGCTCGAGCTTCATCCGGATCAGCGGCTCGCCATCTCCGAACGGGTTCGTCGAGATCCACCGTTCGCGCTTCGCGATCGTGAACCACCGACGGACGATCGCCATCTCGCGATTGACGATCGCGTAAGATCGTTTGCCGCGGCCTCTCTCCCTTGGGGATTGGAGCAGTTCTCGGCGCACCCTGCGAAGAGTGCCGTCGGTTACGGACCGCACAGCCATCGCTCCAAACCAGGGCGCCAGTCGCAAGACGCGATTGCCGATCATACGCGCGGATTTCCAACTCTTCATCCCGTCGACCTTTTTCCCGTGCTCGAAGACCGGAGCGACCGCGTAGGCCTCGGACCAGTGGCGGTGCAGGTCGGAAACCGTCCGGTCGCTCGATCCGGTTGGGCGGCGGCCACCGGCGAGTTGCTCGAGCATTTCGCTGAGCAGCTCGCGGGCCTCGCCCTTCGTCCTGGCTCGCCGCTTCCAGTTCCGGCGTCGAGGTCTGCCGGCTTCGTCGAGTAGCGAGCGGTCGTAGTGGGTGACGCGCGCCCACCATCGCCCCGATCCATCCTTGTACACGTACCCGGTCCTGGATTTGCCCATGCTCGCCTCGCTCGGTTGATCCGCAGGGACACGTTGCGGACACATTCGATGCACGCCAGAGTACACCAGGGATCGCCAGAGCGCGAGCGAAATGCCCCCTTTTCGGCATTCTGATCGCCCGAGAACAGATAGGTATCCCGTGGAAAATGGGCCGCACCGAGTTTCCTAAACTCAAGGTCGCAGGTTCGAGTCCTGCCGGGGCCACCACCTACTTCGCTCCTCTCGGGAGATCCTCTCTTCCGGATCCGCCAATTGTTTGCCCTCACCCGGAGGAGGATCGGCCTCGACCTCGCCTCTCCCGGGTTCAGCGGAAGAGTCCGTGGCCCAGGCTCGAATCGGAACCGTTCCCTCGCTGCGCCGTCTAAACTTCGACGTACAAAATCGTTGTGCTAAGGTAGGTGCCGTGCAGCAGCTTCTGACTGCGTTCCAGCATTCCGGGTGGGTGGGCAAGTCGGTCCTTCTCGTGCTGCTCGTCTTTTCTCTCCTCTCCTGGGCCTCCATGTTCATCGTCGGCGAGCGTTTCCGCCGCTCGAATCGCGCCTCCCGTTCCTTCCTCGGCGTGTTCCGCAGGAGCCGGAGACTGATCGACGTACAGACCGCCACCGTGCAAGCCCCGCTGTCTCCTCTGGTGGGTCTTTTTCGCGCCGGATACGCAGAGATCGAGGCGCAGATCACGCACGAGCGCAATGAGGGTGGCGCACCGAAGATACGATCGCTGGAGGCGGTGGAGCGTGCGCTTCAGCGGGCGATCCGGATCGAGCAGGCGCGCCTGAGCCGGAGTCTCCCCTTTCTCGCCACGACTGCGGCGGCCACGCCTTTCATCGGACTGTTCGGAACGGTCTGGGGAATCATGGACGCATTCGGCGCGATCGGCCTGAGCGGCACCACGTCGATCGTCGCCGTCGCTCCGGGAATCAGTGAGGCCCTGATCAACACCGCAGCCGGCTTGTTCGCCGCCATTCCGGCGCTGCTCGGCTACAACCATTTTCTCCAGAAACTTCGCGGGGCGCGCGGCGAGATGGAAGACTTCTCGCTCGAGTTTCTCAACCTGACTGAGCGCAATTTCACCTGAGGCTCGCGGAGCGCTCGGGAGGCTGGATGGGATTCCGCATCGACAACGACGACTTCGGTGATCTCTCGGAGATCAACGTCACACCTCTGGTGGACGTCATGCTCGTACTGCTGATCATCTTCATGGTGACCGCACCGATGCTGACGCAGGGGCTCTCGGTCAGTCTTCCGGAAGCGGAAGGGCGAGCACTCGAACAGGCGACCAGCAACCCATCCAAGGTCTCGATCCTCGCGAACGGCGCGGTATACGTGGACGGAATCGCGCTCGGAAGCGGTGACGTCGAGGCCACTCTCGGCAGCTTCCTCCGGAGCCGCCGGGTGACGAAGGCTCTCCTCGAGGCCGACGAGACCGTTCCGTACGGAAGGGTGATTCAGGTGATGGACGTGATGAACCACGCTGGAGTCGAGCAGTTGGGCATGGTCACGCAACCGGGAAAGCGGAAGGATGCACGACGCGGTCGCTGACGTTCTCGCCGAGCGCCGGCGCCTGGACGGAACCACACGTTTCGGCTGGATCGGATCGCTCCTGCTTCATGGTGCCCTCGCGTCCGCAATTCTCCTTTCCGGCCGAGTCGCCGAAGAACCGCTGCGCCCGGTGCTGACGGTGCGGCTTCGTCCGGTCGCGCCTGCACAGAGCAGCCCTCCTGTGACCACGCCGAAGAAGACGGCAGTCGCAGCGAAACCGGCACCACCACCGAAACCGGTCGAGAAGCCGAAGAAGCAGACCGTCCATGAAAAGGCGATCTTCGGCCGGTCACCTCACGAATACACGCCTCCGGAAAAGAAGCCCGCTCCGGCCGCATCCCAGCCACAGCCGGCTTCATCCGCTTCCGAATCGCCGGCGGCCGATTCCGGATTCGCGGTCCCGGGAATCGGCCAAGCCGGAGTGACCGGTCTGGAAGGCGGCGACTTCCCTTACACCATCTACATCGAGCGAATGCTCTCGCTGGTCGGATCTCACTGGTTCCGTCCGTCATCGGCACAGGAGATGCTGGCGCAGGTTTACTTCGTGATCGAGCGCGACGGAAGGATTCGGGACGCACAGGTGGAAAAGAGCAGCGGAAATCCTCTCTTCGATCGTGCTGCGCTGCGAAGCGTGGTGGAGAGCTCGCCTCTTCCACCACTCCCCTATGGCTATTCGGGCAATCAGCTCGGCGTACATCTCACTTTCCATTGATCAGGACAGAGGACGAATGAAACGGCTCCCGACGATATTCGCTTCGATGATTCTCGCAGCTTCGGCGATTCCGATGCTGGCGCAGCAGGAAGTCCATGTGGACATCGACCGCTCGCGCGCTGCGGCCGCGGTCAACATATCCATCCCCGATCCGACCGTGACCGGCGTCCCCACTCCGGCGGTCCAGGATTTCGAGCGGACGCTTCTCCACGACGTTCTCTACGCGGGATTCTTCACCGTCATCCCCCTCCCGCCCGGCATTCCGGCCACTCCCGCCGTCGCTAAGAAAGCCGGAGCGCAGGCGCTGCTCGAGACGTCCGTCGCTCAGGAGGGAACGAACTACGTCGTCGAAGCCCGCCTCTACGACGTCTCGGCCGGAAAGCTCCTGATGGGACGCCGCTACCGCGGATCCCCCGAGTCGGTGATCCGGATCGCACACACCGTGGCGAACGATCTCGTTCTCTACTTCAACGGGCGACCCGGCGTGTTCCTCACCCAGATCGCGTTCGTCTCCGACAGGACGGGGCAGAAGGAGCTCTTCCTGATGGACTACGACGGATCGAACCAGCGGCAGATCACATTTCATCACTCGATTACCCTCAGTCCCTCGTGGGCGGCGGATGACGAGCGTCTCGTCTACACGTCGTTCTGGAAGGGCACCAGCAATCTCTACGTGATGAATCGGCGCGGCGGAGGAAGGATCCGGATCGACACCAGTCTGAATCTCAATACGGCGCCGAAGTTCTCGCCGAACGGTCACGACATCGCGTTCGTCGGCTCGAGAAACGGAAATCCCGACATCTACGTGGTCCAGGACGACGGGACGAATCTCCGTCGTCTGACCACCGACTGGTCGATCGAGTCGACGCCTTCGTTCAGCCCGACCGGGCGGCAGATCGCGTTCGTATCGGGCCGGAGCGGTTCACCTCAGATCTACGTGATGGACGCCGAGGGGTCGAACGTGCGCCGGATCTCATTCGAAGGAGACTGGAACGACGATCCGGTCTGGTCTCCCGACGGCGAGCAACTCGCGTACACATCGAGAGTAAATGGCCGTTTCCAGATCCGGATCATGAATCTGGTGACCCGGCAGAGCCGGATCATCGTGGGAGAAGGCTCGAACGAACAGCCGACCTGGTCGCCCGACGGTCAGGCGATCATGTTCACTTCCAACCGTAGCGGACGCTACCAGATTTACCGGGTCGGCGCAGACGGAGAGGGACTGAAGCAATTGACCTTCGACGGAGCGAATACCGCTCCAGCCTGGTCGAACCGGATCCAGTAGCGGCAATCGATCGTTAGAGAAACGGCAGTGCCTTTGTTATGATTCGCCCGGGATAGGAGGGATTCTGATGAAACTCGCCAGAAAGTCAGCATTTTTTGTCGTCATACTGATCGCCGCTTTCGCCATGATGTCGTGTCGTACCCGCACCAAGACGCCTCCTCCTCAGACTGCACCCGAGACGGTACCCGAAGTCGCTCCGCCTCCGACCCCGGTCCAGAGCCCCTCGGAAGATTTCGTGAAGGAGCAGCCGGAGGTGCAGACCGAAGAGCTTCCCGCGGACATCGCAGAGTTGAACCGCACCGCGCAGCAGAAGGGATGGCTCCAGGACGCGTACTTCGCATTCGATGCGTCGACTCTCGACGCGAACGCGCAGCAGGCCCTCCAGGCCTCCGCGACGTGGATGAAGGCTCACCCGGAGTACCAGCTGCTGATCGAGGGACACGCCGACGAGCGCGGGACCGAGCAGTACAACCTCGCACTCGGCGACCGCCGCGCGAACACCGCCAGAGACTATCTGGTCACGCTGGGGGTCGACGCTTCGCGGATCAAGACCATCAGCTATGGTGAAGAGCGGCCGTTCGCCATGGGTCACGACGACAGCGCGTGGGCCCAGAACCGTCGCGCTCATCTCGTGATCACCGGAAAGTAGAACCATGACACTCCGCCGACTTCTCCCGATCGCACTCGTCCTGGTCACGGTGGGCTGCGCGACCAGCTCCGATATGAAGAAGCTCCAGGACCAGATCGTCGACCTGCAGGATCAGGTCGCGGATCTCAAACGTCGCGCCAGCAGCAAGGAAGAGGTGGAAAAGCTCAACGAGAGCCTCGCCTCCCAGTCGGACCGGCTCCTCAAGTCGAACGCCGACCTGTCGGTCAAGGTCGGCGAGATGGAAGACCGTCTGCAGAACGTTCAGGGAAACGTCGAACAGACGAACTACCGGGTCGACCGGCTCGCCCAGCAGCTCGCGCAGAATCAGACCGACATCGCGCAGCTCAAGTCACTCCATCCGGTCGGACCGGGCACCGCTCCCGGGATGGCTCCGGGCGCGGGTCCGGTCACGCGGCCTGGAGCTGGAGCACCCACCACCCCCGGAACGGGTTCGGCCGGCACCCCGGCCACGACCTCGACCGGGGAGGCGATCCGGGATGAAGTCACCGTCCAGCCGCCTCAGAGCACGCTCCAGGACCCGCTCGAGGTCTACCAGACCGCCTATCGTGATCTCCAGCGGGGGAACTACGATCTGGCCCGGCAGGGCTTCCAGGACTTCCTTCAGGCCACCCCGAGCTCGGATCTTTCGGACAACGCCGCGTACTGGATCGGCGAGACTTATTTCGCCCAGAAGAAATATAAAGAGGCCATTCAACAGTTTGATCGCGTGATCAACGAGTATCCCCGTTCGGACAAGGTCCCGGCGGCCCTGCTCAAGAAGGGATACGCGTACATCGAGTCCGGGCAGAAGGCGGAAGGAGTGGTTCAGCTCCAGTACGTCATTCACGAACATCCGAGCTCGAACGAAGCTTCGCTCGCGAAGCAGAAGCTCAAAGCCCTCGGAATCGACGTCAAATAGCGTAGAATCCCTGCTTCGCCCGAAACGGGCGGCAGAATGTTGGAATCGAACTCGAAGGAGAAACGATGGCGAACACCCGGTCGGCCGAGAAGCAGCAGCGACAGGCCGAGACACACAAAGTGAGAAATCGCGCCGGCATGTCCCGGCTGCGCAACGAGATCAAGAAGACCCGAGCCGCGATCGAGAGTGGCGAGAAGACCGAGATCACCTCGGCTCTCCGCACCGTATACTCGGAGATCGACAAGGCAGCGAAGAAGGGCTTCATCAAAGACAACACCGCTTCGCGCTACAAGTCGCGCCTGAATGCAGCAGCGAAGAAGGTCGTGACCGCCGCGTCGTAATCGGAATTTCTCCGGTGAATCTTCGAAGGACGGCCGAGAGGCCGTCCTTTTTCTATTTGCACGTGGACGCGCGGGCGCTCATGCTCCCGCGGGCAGAGGTCCTTCGGGATTCCGGCGAGTTGCACGATTTCATTTGCGCGATTTGCTCACGGACGCGCGGGCGCTCATTCTCCCGCGGGCAGAGGTCCTTCGGGATTCTGCCGAGTCACACGATCCGATTTGCGCGATTTGCTCATGGACGCGCGGGCGCTCATTCTCCCACGAGCAGGGGTCCTTCGGGATTCCGGCGAGTTGCACGATTTCATTTGCGCGATTTGCTCACGGACGCGCGGGCGCTCATGCTCCCGCGGGCAGAGGTCCTTCGGGATTCTGCCGAGTCACACGATCCGATTTGCGCGATTTGCTCATGGACGCACGGGCGCGCATTCTCCCGCGGCCAGAGGTCCTTCGGGATTCTGCCGAGTCACACGATCCGATTTGCGCGATTTGCTCACGGACGCGCGGGCGCTCATCCTCCCGCGGCCAGAGGTCCTTCGGGATTCTGCCGAGTCAAACGATCCGATTTGCGCGATTTGCTCACGGACGCACGGGCGCTCATTCTCCCGCGGCCAGAGGTCCTTCGGGATTCTGCCGAGTCACACGATCCGATTTGCGCGATTTGCTCATGGACGGACGGACGCGCATTCTCCCGCGGCCAGAGGTCCTTCGGGATTCCGGCGAGTTGCACGATTTCATTTGCGCGATTTGCTCACGGACGCGCGGGCGCTCATCCTCCCGCGGCCAGAGGTCCTTCGGGATTCTGCCGAGTCAAACGATCCGATTTGCGCGATTTGCTCACGGACGCACGGGCGCTCATTCTCCCGCGGCCAGAGGTCCTTCGGGATTCTGCCGAGTCAAACGATCCGATTTGCGCGATTTGCTCATGGACGCGCGGGCGCTCATTCTCCCACGAGCAGGGGTCCTTCGGGATTCCGGCGAGTTGCTCGATCCGATTTGCGCGATTTGCTCACGGACGCGCGGGCGCTCATGCTCCCGCGGGCAGAGGTCCTTCGGGATTCCGGCGAGTTGCACGATTTCATTTGCGCGATTTGCTCACGGACGCGCGGGCGCTCATTCTCCCGCGAGCAGGGATCCTTCGGGATTCCGGCGAGTTGCACGATCCGATTTGCGCGATTTGCTCATGGACGCGCGGGCGCTCATTCTCCCGCGGGCAGGGATCCTTCGGGATTCCGGCGAGTTGCACGATCCGATTTGCGCGATTTGCTCACGGACGCGCGAGCGCTCATTCTCCCACGAGCAGGGATCCTTCGGGATTCCGGCGAGTTGCACGATTTCATTTGCGCGATTTGCTCACGGACGCGCGGGCGCTCATCCTCCCACGAGCAGGGGTCCTTCGGGATTCCGGCGAGTTGCTCGATCAGATTTGCGCGATTTGCTCACGGACGCGCGGGCGCTCATGCTCCCGCGGGCAGAGGTCCTTCGGGATTCCGGCGAGTTGCACGATTTCATTTGCGCGATTTGCCCAGGGACGCGCGGGCGCTCATTCTCCCACGAGCAGGGATCCTTCGGGATTCCGGCGAGTTGCACGATCCGATTTGCGCGATTTGCTCATGGACGGACGGGCGCTCATCCTCCCGCGGGCAGAGGTCCTTCGGGATTCTGCCGAGTCACACGATCCGATTTGCGCGATTTGCTCATGGACGGACGGACGCGCATTCTCCCGCGGCCAGAGGTCCTTCGGGATTCTGCCGAGTTCCACGATCCGATTTGCGCGATTTGCTCACGGACGCGCGGGCGCTCATTCTCCCGCGGGCAGAGGTCCTTCGGGATTCCGGCGAGTTGCACGATTTCATTTGCGCGATTTGCCCAGGGACGCGCGGGCGCTCATTCTCCCGCGAGCAGGGATCCTTCGGGATTCCGGCGAGTCACACGATCCGATTTGCGCGATTTGCTCATGGACGGACGCGCATTCTCCCGCGGCCAGAGGTCCTTCGGGATTCCGGCGAGTTGCACGATCCGATTTGCGCGATTTGCCCACGTCGGTCTTCAAATCGCGCAAATGAAATCGCCGCAGAAGCCGCGACCGTCCGTTCTCCCGAATCGAGCGAGAATAGATCCCCGTGGCACCATGAGCAAATCGCGCAAATGAAATCACCGTAGAAGCCACGACCGCCCGTTCGCCCGAATCATGTGAGATGAGATCCTCACGGCACCATGAGCAAATCAACCCGCGCCCGTCCTCCCGAATCGCGCGAGAGAACATCCCCGTGACGCCATGAGCAAATCAACGCGTCCGGCTCTCCCCGCTCACGGAATTAACGCTTCCCCTCCCGGGAAAATCTCAGAATCCTTCCAGCAGACTCGCCACCAGCGTCTCTGCGAAGCGTCGCGCGATCTCACCGATCGCCCGCGTCTCCTGGTCGAACGCGTCGGTCGACTGAAGGTCGATCGGATAGTTCTCGGTGAAGTAGTACTGGTCGTTTTTCCAGATCACCTTGTCGTCGTTCCGGTGATCCACCAGCTCGATCTTGGCGGTCACCGAGATCTGGTACTGAGTCGCGCGTCCTTCGCTGTTGAATGCCACCGGAGTGATCCCGAACGTCTCGATCGACCCGTGGAGAATCGCGTCCGCCTGCGCCGGCTCGGAGACCAGCTTCAGCCGTCCGCGCGACACCAGTTCTTCGGCAACCGCCTGGGTCACCCGCTGCTCGAGCTCCACCCGCCGGGTGCGGTTGACGAATGCCGGCACCTGGATGGTGTGGAGCTCCGGAGGAAGCGCGTTCACGTGCCCCACCAGGCCGTAACCGCAACCTTCCAGCGCGAGCGCGGCGACGAGAGCTGCAATCACCATGGATCTTCGCGTCATCCCCGCACCACCAGATTCACGAGCTTCCCGGGGACGTAAATCGTCTTCACGATCTGCTTCCCTTCGAGATGTCGTGCGACCCGTTCGTTCGTTTTCGCTTCGGCAATCACGTCCGATTCTCCCGTTCCCGCTGCCACTTCGATCTGCCCGCGGAGTTTCCCGTTCACCTGGACCACCACGGTCAGCACGTCTTCCTTCAGCATCTCCGGATCCGCGACCGGCCAGGTGGACGTCACCACCATCCCCTCGCGGCCCGACATCTCCCAGAGCTCTTCGGTGATGTGAGGAGCGAACGGCTGCAGCATCTGGACGAGAATCGCGAACGACGCCGACGCATCCTTTTTCGACGTCCCACCGGAGACGAGGTATTCGGAGATCGCATTCGAGAGCTCCATCAACGCGGAGATCGCCGTGTTGAATTCGAATCGCTCGATCCTGCTGGTCACCGCGACGATGGTCTGATGCGTCTTCCGGATCATCTTCGTCGGGTCGACGCCGTCACCGCCGTCCGCAGTCAGTCCGGCGATCTGTTCCCCGAGCGTCCAGACCCGATTGAGAAAACGATATGCCCCGATGACTCCTTCGTCCGACCAGGCGGCTTCCTTCTCCGGCGGCGCGATGAAGAGGGTGTAGACCCGCTCCGTATCCGCTCCGAACCTGTCGATCAGCTCGTCCGGCGGAACGACGTTGAAGCGGGACTTCGACATCTTCCCTATCTCGGGAATCAGCGTCGCTCCGCTCCCCTTCCGGTACGGCACACCGTCCCGATGCTCGACTTCCGCGAGCGGAACCCACGACATCCCTTCGGTGGGATCGCGGTAGCCTTCCTTGGTGATCATCCCCTGGTTGAACAGGCGGGTGAACGGCTCTTCGAATTCGACCAGATCGAGATCGTGAAGAACGCGGCAGATGAAGCGTGCGTAAAGGAGATGCAGGATCGCATGTTCGATTCCGCCGATGTACTGGTCGACCGGAAGCCACCGGTTCACCAGCTTCGAGTCGAAGATCTTCGTCCGGTCGTGCGCCGAGATGTAGCGCGCGTAGTACCACGACGAATCGACGAACGTATCCATGGTGTCGGTCTCGCGCCGCGCATCTCCGCCGCAGGAAGGACAGGCCACGTGCACGAAGCTGTCGTGCTTCGCGAGTGGATTCCCTTCGCGCCCGGTGAACGGGACGTCGAGCGGAAGCTCCACCGGAAGCTGATCCTCCGGTACCGGCGCCAGTCCGCACTTCCCGCAATGGATGATCGGGATCGGGGTGCCCCAGTAACGCTGGCGCGAGATGAGCCAGTCGCGGAGACGGTAGCGCACCATTTTCTTTCCGATTCCCCGCGATTCGATCTCCGCGATGATTCGCTCGATCGCTTCCGGAGTCGGCAAACCGGTGATCAGGCCGGAGTCGACCGCGACACCGTTCTCTTTCTCCCCGAACGCTTCGGTCATCGACTCGACCTTCGCCGGCTCGCCGCCAGCCGGAGCCACGACCACACGGATCGGAAGGCCGTATTGTCGCGCGAATTCGAAGTCGCGCTGATCGTGGCCCGGAACGGCCATGATCGCGCCGGTGCCGTACTGCGGGAGGACGAAGTTGCCCAGCCAGATCGGGATCTTCTCGCCGGTGAAAGGATTGATCGCGTACGAGCCGGTAAAGCGCCCTTCCTTCCCCGCCGTTTCCGCCTGCCGCTCCAGCGCGGACTGATTGCGCACGTTTGCGATCCAGCGCTGGATCTCGTCCCGGTGCGCGTTGTCTGCGATCAGTTCCGGCACGTCCGGATGCTCGGGAGCGAGGACCATGAACGTCGCGCCGTAGATCGTATCGGGTCGCGTGGTGAAGACGGTCACCGGCTTTCCGAGTCTCGGGATCTCGAACTGCACATCGGCTCCGACCGATCGGCCGATCCAGTTCCGCTGCATCAGCTTGACCTTCTCCGGCCAGTCGGTGAGCGTATCCAGTCCCGCGTCGAGGCGGTCGGCGTACTCGGTGATCCGGAAGAACCACTGTTCGAGCTCGCGCTGCTCGACCTCACTGCCGCAGCGCTCGCAGCGGCCGTCGATCACCTGCTCGTTCGCGAGGACGGTGTGGCATCCCGGACACCAGTTCACCGGAGCCTTTCCCCGGTACGCGAGTCCGCGCTCGAACGCCCTGAGGAAGAGCCACTGGTTCCAGCGGTAGTACTCCGGGTCGCACGAGGCGATCTCCTTCGACCAGTCGTAGAGGATTCCCCACTGCTCGAACTGCTTCTTCTCCCGCGCGATGTTGCTCTGCGTCCATTCGCGGGGATGGATCCCGCGCTTGATCGCGGCGTTCTCCGCCGGAAGCCCGAACGCATCCCACCCCATCGGGTTGAGGGCGGCTTTACCCTGCATCCGGAGGAAGCGATAGAGGGCATCGCCGAGGATGTAGTTCCGCCCGTGGCCGACGTGAAGATCGCCGGAAGGGTACGGGAACATGTTGAGCATGTAGTACTTGTCGCCCGGACGGCTCACGTCGACCTCGGCGACGCGCGCCTCGGCCCACTTCTTCTGCCACTTCGGTTCGATGATTTTCGGATCGTACGGCATGGTCGGTCTGCGGCTCCTGAGAAATGACGCGACAGTATAACTGAGCGGCCGGGTGGGAGGGGGAGTGGACGGAATTGCGCGATTTGCGCGAATGGATGGCTCCCGTCGGACCTCAACCCTCGTATACGAACGTCACCGGTCCATCGTTCTCGAGCGTGACGATCATCATTTCCCGGAAACGTCCGGTGTGCACCGGCGTTCCGTCGCGACCGAGCTCCCCGGCGAAGCGCTCGAACAACCGGCTCGCCCTTTCCGGCTCCTCGGCGCGGTCGAAACTCGGCCGGCGCCCGCGAGCGATCGACCCCGCGAGCGTGAATTGCGAGACCGCAAGGATCTCCCCACCGACGTCGGCCACGCCGAGGTTCATCTTTCCGTTCGCATCGGAAAAGATGCGCAGCTCGCGCAGCTTCTTCGCCGCAGCATCGACCTGATCCTCCTTATCGCCCTTCTCGACGGCGGCGAGAATCAGCAGACCCACGCCGATCCGGGCGACGATCTCATCACCGACGGAGACCGATGCGCTGCGCACGCGTTGCACGACACACCTCATCGCTTTCTACTCCTCGTAGAATTCTTGGTCCTTCGCGCTCCTTGGTTTAAAATGAGCGTCACCCGCGCGACTGATGGTCATCGCCCGTTCAACCGACCATCCATTCAAGCACGAAAACCAATGAAGGAGAGATCATGATCAACAAAGTCATACTCGTCGGAAGACTCGGAAAGGACCCCGAGGTCCGTTCGACTCCTTCCGGGACCACAGTCGCCAAGTTCTCGCTCGCCACCGACGAGCGCTTCACCGACAAGTCGGGTGAAAAGCAGGAGCGCACCGAGTGGCACAACATCGTCGCCTGGGGAAAGCTCGGCGAGATCTGCGGCCAGTACCTCCGGAAGGGAAAGCTGGTTTACATCGAAGGATCGATTCGCACCGATTCGTGGGACGACAAGGAATCGGGACAGAAGAAGTATCGGACCGAGATCGTCGCGAGCGTCATGAAGATGCTCGACCGCAAAGGCGACGACAACGGCGGCGGCTCGTACGAGCCTCGGCGCAGCTCGTCGAGCTCGACCAGCTCGACGAACTCGAGCAGCTCGACGAACTCGACGGTCGAGGACGACGAAGAAGTCCCGTTCTGAGAATCGAACCAACTGCAGTGAGAAAGGGCGGCGCGAGCCGCCCTTATCGTCGTACGCGCATGAGGATCGACCGGCGCATCACGTGGCGACCTCGCGGTCGACCGATATCTCCCACCGGCCCGATCTCACGCTATACTCGGCCCCTGATCCGGAGAGGCATCCGAGATCGTCTCGAGCGGATCGTGGAGCGAGGCGACGTCACAGGAATCATCTCCGTCTACCTTTTCGGAAGCCACGCTCGCGGCGAAGCGCATCCGGAGAGCGACGTCGATCTCGCCGTTCTGCTCGACCGGAACGTCCATCCTCGTTCGGAGGATCGGTTCGAGCGGCGCCTTCGACTCGTTTCGCTGCTCAGTGCAGCGGGCGAGGCGCCGGTTGACCTGGTCATTCTCAACGATGCGCCTCCTTCGCTCGGACGTGCGATCGCGATCGGAGGGGAGCTGCTCTTCTGCTCCGACCCGGAACGAAACCACTCATGGGTCCGCGACATTCAGCTCATTGCCGCGGATCTCGATCCGTTCCTCGACAGGATGAGACGGATCAAACTGGAAGCACTGACACGATGACGTATCTGGTCGAACGGCTCGCCGAGCTTCGAAAGCACCTCGATCACCTGCGAAACGTGCGTCCTAAGGTCACGGACGCGGAGTCTCTGGCTCGAGACCTCTCTCTTCACAACGACGTGCTTTTCTCTCTGCTGATGGTCTCTCAGCTCGTGATCGACATCGCTGGAGAGATCGCAGCTCGCAAAGGAGAGCGGTTCGAGAGCTACGCAGACGCGATCCGGAGTCTTGACCCGCATTTCTCACACCGTCTTGTCGCGAGGAGGCGGAGAGTGGCTTGCATGCAAGGCGCGCCCGGCTTCGGAACGAAGGCATAGTGGTGACTATGTCGAGGAGCCGAAACCGGGCGCAACGCAGCAGACAGGCCGCTATCCGTCTCCGCAGCAGAGATGGGGTGAGAAATGCGGGTTGAACGTGACGAGAGGTTCGACGCCGCGATGGTCCAGGTGCTGGAACGGCTTCCCGGCTTCCGGAATGTCGTCGTTCACGAGTACGTAGGACTCGATCTCGATCGCGTGATCGCCACTCTCGACGGGCTCGATCCGGTCGAGGCATTTCTCAGGACGGTCGCCCGGATCGAGCGCGGTTGATTGATCCGCAAGCGTCGCAGGTCGCGAGTCACGCCCTTCGCGCTGCAGATGAACGCGTTTCGGCCCCGCGACGCAATCCATCTCCACAGCGGAGACGGTGTGAGACATCCGGGCTACGACGACGCCGGGAGTCTGACCTCGGTTGCGTTTCCGTCGTGGCTGTAATGCGCGACGATCCGTTCGCCCACGGTGATGTCCTCGCGCGTTCCCGCTGCCTCTCCCTTGAAGATCCGCGTCTCATTCGTGAGCTTCACCGTGACTTCGTCGCCGTCCGACGCGGTGATCGTGAGCTTCGCCCCATCGATCGCTTTCACCTTCCCCATTACGTGACCGTGCTCATGCGCCAGCGCCGCAATCGGCACCAGCAGCGCCGCAACGAAAAGCAGCATCGAAATTCTCTTCATCTCGCCTCCTCCTCGATCCGAGACCAGCCCCTCCCTGCTGAAGGGCTTTCTCGTTCTCACTTCTGCGTTCTGCATTCTTCATTCATCTTCATCTCAGTGACGCGGGTTGCTCGCGGATGTTTCTCCGGATGAGTCACTCGGCGCCCCCTTCCCCCCCGAAAGAAACGCCTCCTCCGCTTTTCGCTCCTCGAGCTCATGCGGAGTGACCGGGTTCAACTTCTCCATCTGCTGGATCTCCTCGGGGGTGATCCGGGGGAGATGGCGGATGAACGCGACGAGCTGCCAATCTTCTTTCTGAGGCGGAGTCCCCGGCTCGCCCCAGGCCGGCATCCCGGTCAGCCGAACACCGTTCCGGATGATGTACGCGAGCTCGCCGTCAGTCAGCGACTGGGTGCGCCCGGAGGTCATGTCGGGCGGCTTGGGATAGAGACCACGTCCCATTTCCGTCTCACCCTTCCCGTCGTTTCCGTGACAGCTCGCGCAGTGGTCCGCCCAGTGGGCCCGGCCGAAGGCGAGATCCTTCGCGGTCGGCTGCAGAGGACTCCTCATCTCGCTCGCCTTCGCGGGAACTGCGAAGTTCCGCATCGCGAGCGCGATCGCTCTCTCCAGACGGGTCGGCTCGTCGTGCGCGCTGATGCCGGCTCGAACCTGGAGGGTCGCCGCGATCGCCACACCTGCGATGACAATCACGACCAGGACGAGGACCACGTTCCGGGTGCGGTTCATGAAAATGCAAATACGAGGAATCCCGGCACCATTCCACGATTACGCTTTCGACACAATGATCTCACCCGGCGCCGAAGGATTCTTTCTCTGCATCTCGACGTGGTAAGGGGTCAGAGGTCGCGGCGGCGGCCCGGCGATGTTCTTCCCGTTCAGGTCGTAGACCCCGTTATGGCAGTAGCACCAGATCACTTGCTTCTCTTTGCGAAATGAAACGATGCACCCGAGGTGCGTACAGACCGCGGAGAATGCACGGACATCCGTATCGGAGAGACGGAGAACGATCACGGGTTCGGAACCGAAACGAACGATCTCGAAACCATCGGCCAGGAGTTTCGCGTCGTTCGTCGCTCCCGCATCGACCGACTGCGTCGTCGATTCCGGAACGCGCGGCGGACTCAGATAGCGGACCACCGGATATGCGGCGGCAACCAGGAGCGCGCCGACCGACGTCCCGAGGAACCAGTTCAGAAATCGACGCCGGCTGGATCGGCTCGACTCGTCCGATGACTGTCGATCGCTCGGACCGGAAGCGTTCGGTTGGTCGTTCATCACGCGCTCCTTTCGTCATTCGATGAAGCCCCCGTGCAATTCTATGCTCAGAATGGCCGGGAGGGCTCTCGCATCGATCGAAGCGGTTCGGGGATCCCGGGAGATCGGCGAGCGTTCCGGATCGTGCAGAAGACCCGAGATCACGCAGTCGCGGATCGCGTTCAGGCGAACTGCGGGCCCTCGAGCTGTCGCACCTTCGGGTCGGAGTCGAACTTCGCCTTACAGCCCTGGCTACAGAACTCGTAGCGGACGCCGTCGAAGACGCTGTAGATCTCACCGCCGGGCGAAACGTTCATCCCGCAGACGGGATCGATAAGCTGGTTTCCGGCAATGGGGTGGTCGGGGTTGTGAGTCGTCTCGTGTCTCATGAGATCCTCCGTGTGGTTCGTCCTCTTCTCGCCTCGCGTGGCGCAGTAGAAGTACCGTGAATAATGCAGGTTGGTGGGTGAGCTGCCGGCCCGGCGGCGCTCAGGCGAAGGGAGGGAGCTCGAAGAGCGTCGCTCGTGGCCGCCGCGCCGGATGCAACTCACACTGCGGTCAGTGGCTCGACCCGCTTTGCGGCTGAGACTCTCCCCAGCACCAGGAGCCGTTTGCGTACCGCTGATTCTGAGCCGTTCCGTTGCCCGTTCGGCCCTGCATGTGCGCCCCGTGCATTCCGTAGCCGTTGCCCATCATGCCGTTGCCCATCATGCCGTCGCCCATCATGCCCGGGCCCATGCTGCCGTAACCCATCATTCCGTTCTGACCACCCATCATCGAGGTCCACTCCTTCCGGAGTGTCTGCCGCTGATGGACCAGCTCGTCGATCACCGCGGCCATCCGGTCGATCTTTGCAGCGCCCTTAGCATGGTCCATCTCG
Source organism: uncultured Acidobacteriota bacterium (assembly GCA_963741955.1). Classification (GTDB taxonomy): domain Bacteria; phylum Acidobacteriota; class Thermoanaerobaculia; order Gp7-AA8; family Gp7-AA8; genus CAVUKB01. Next base: position 687,800 of record CAVUKB010000004.1, on the reverse strand, counting down.
GCGACCATCTTGTCGAGTCTGGTGTCCATCGCATCGAGTTTCTTCTGCATCGCCTCGTGAGCCTGAACCATCTGCTGATAGCTCCAGCCCGGTTGTCCACTGTTCGCCTTTCCCTGGTCGTCCGGGGTTCGATTCATCATATGACCCATCGATTGTGCGAATGCACCTCCGACGAGAAGACTCGCGGCCAGAACGACGATCGCAATCAATCCATACTTTCTCTTCATGGTGTTCTCCTTTCGGTCTCGACTTCTCCTGCCTCTTTCGGCGGTCTCCGCCCGCCTCCCCGCACCGCCGGCCTCTATAGATGTATACGGTATGGGGGTATAGTATGTTCCGCGTCCGCCGGAGCCGTAACCCTTTCGTAACACCGCCTCGAATGTTTCCTCCCGAAAAAAAGCCGGCAGACTCTTGCCTGCCGGCCCGACATTCCTTCCTTCCAATCGAACTCATCGATGCTGTGGCATCGACGGGGCGTCCCCCTTCTCCTTCATCATTGGGCAGTCCTTCATCCCCTCGGCCATGCCCGGCTTCCCTTCGTTGTCCATCCCGGAGCCATGCATCATCATCGGCCGCATCGAAGTCAAAGCCCGTCGCATCTCCGTCCGTTGCGTCACCAGCTCGTTGACCACCGCTGCCATCGCATCGACCCTTGCCGGGCCCGTCGTCGCGTTCATCGTCTCGACCAGACCCTGGAGCTTCGCATCCATCGCATCCATCTGTTTCGCGATCTCCTGCTGCGACATCATCATGTCGCAGTGGTGCATCATTCCCTCCCCTCCTTTCTCCATCGCATGTGATACGGCGTGCGAAGAGGGAGCCGCCTCCTTCGGGACGGCCGGAGTGGTCGGTGGCTGCGCGAACGCAACCGCTGCGAACATGGTTGTTGCTGCAGTGATACTGAGGATCAATCGACTACGCATTCTGTACATCTCCTTTCACTTCCGATTCGAATCACCAGCTGCAATTCTGCCTGTTCCGCACCAGCGCGAACCGTCCATCTTCGTTCACCTTCACACAATGCTCGATTCTCGCCGCGGAGCGAGCGTCGAGACAGCTGGAGAGCGTGAGAAGTGTCCCGGCCGCAGCAGTGGTCGAGAGGTGGGGCGAGGCGCCTCGTTTCGCAATTCCCGCGCTTCTCTGCGTATCCGTGGAACGCGGGCACTCCTGCATGAGCATGGACCAGAAGTCTCCGGGTTCGTCCGAAGTCCTCGCGGCGTCGCCCGCTTTCGGCTTCGGAATGGTGAACTGGAGCTTCTCCTGAGGGTGCAGGTCGATGCGCTGGATCCGCGGAGGCGTCACTCTGCCGAGATCCGCGGGTCCGACCTGGGCCGGAAGCGATCCGGCCAGCAAGATTGCGAACAAGCCACTGAGAAGTATTCGAAGCATCACGTCCCTCCCTTCGCTGCATCAGTTCCGCTTCGGAGCACGTGGAAAGATCGAATGGGGGGCGGCTACCGATGAGCCAACCCCCACTCCCGGCTTCAGAAAACGATCTCGGTCTCGCTCATCCCTCCGCATCCGTTCTGATTGAACGGACGCTGGCAGCCGCCGTCCGTGAAACAGGCGTCACCGGTGAACCCCCTCGGGTTGACGAAGTGGATCCACTGCTGCACCGTTTCCTTCACCTGCGCGACGTTGTAACCCTTCTTCGCGACCAGGTACTTCGACAGACCCCACACGGTCTTCGAGAAGTTGCAGGGGCAACAGCACGTATACGCGGAGTACTGTGAGCAGCAGACCGCAGGAATCGATTCGAGAGCGGTTCTGCGCACCTTCTCCTGTTCAGCGGTGAGCTTCAGGATCTTGTCGTAGCCCATGAACTCCGCGGTCTGTTTTGCAACGTCGTTGAACACCATTTTCCCGGACGCCGCAGGATGTCCGGGATGCCCTTCCGAGGCAAGTGCGAGCGCAGGGATGGCGAGAAGCAGCACTGCGAACATCGTCAGATCTCGTTTCATCGACTCTCCTTTGATGAGCGCCGGGAACGGGAGATTTCCCGACGCTCGACTCCGGCCGGGTCAGGGCATCATTCCGCCGCCCATGCCGCCCGACCACATCATGTTTCCCATCACCGTGTATGCGTCGTTGGTCTGGTTGTCGACCACCGATGCCAGAACCATCATCATGCCGGGAGTGCCGTCCTGGAGCTCGACCATGAGCTGCAGACCGGCGTCGTTTCCGAAGCGGCTGTGAACGCCCGCGAGGACGTCGTTGAACTGATGGGCCGAATAGCCCTCGATCGTGAACGGGAAGCTCTTCGCTCCGGTGGCGGGGTCACCGCCGTCCGCGTCGATCACCTCGAGAGTTCCTTCGATCTTCTGGTCGCCGGGATTCGTCACCACCACGTTGACCCGGGCCTGCGGCTGCGGGAGGAGCCCCTGGACGTACATCCGGTGCTCTTCGCGGTCGTCGTCCATCATGCCGCCGTAGGAACCCATCCCCATATTCGAAGGCATGGCCATGAACGCGGAGCCGTACGTGCCGTTCTCCGAAGCGTCGAACGTGCGGATGGTCCCGCTGATCCCGTGACCGCCGTTGGAGCGGATCACGATGTTTCCGAACCCGCCGTCGAGACCGAATTCCTTCTGCAGCACGTCGGGAAGGTAGACCACCGGCTGGGTCAGAGTGAGGGAGGCCGTCGCAGTCGGGTCCGAGGACCCTGCGTCCATCTGATGGAACTCGAGGGTGACCACGTCTCCGACTTCACCGCGAACCCAGAGGTCGGTTATCCACATCGAGTCGTGCGCACCCGGGCCCCGTCCCGCGGCCGGAGCGACGAGCACACCCGAGAACATGTTCACGGGACCCTGGGGAGTCCCGTTGGTTCCACCACCGTGTGCAAACGCGGGGATCGAAATCGAGAGCGTGAGGACGACACCAGCAACCAGAGCCGTCAGGGAGCGTCGATTCAGTTCGTTCTTCATAGTCCGTTCTTTCGGCGCGCCTGCCGCGCGCCTCCTCTTTCGCCCGTCATTCGATGCGGCGGTGCGGCGGGGCGACGCCGCACAAGCCTTGACGTCTTCAGTTCGACACGATCTGGCCGCAGGTGGCCATCTTCTGTCCGAGGTAAGGATTACCGATCTCCCCCTTCGGCTGGACCCAGGTCTTCTTTTTCATCGAGCAATAGACCACGGCGGAGCTGCTGTCACCGACCAGATTCCGGTACTTCACCATCGGTACACTGAACGCCACGAAAGCCTCGCGCGCTGCATCGAGGTCCTTCGTCGCGGCCATGTCCGAAGCCGCCTTCGAGAGGTCCGGGAGGATCTTCATCAGATCGGCCTTCTGATCCGCCCTGATGCCCGCCTTCTCCGCGGAGAACCCGGCCTGTAGCTGGTCCGATATCTTCTCGAATGCCAGCGCGTGCTCACTCACGCCTTTGGTTCCATCGTGCAGCAACGCCTGACGCATCGCTTCGTAATGTTTCGACAATGCCTGGTACGCATTCGCGTCCGCTGCGAAAAGCGGTACGGCGCCCAGCGCCAGCGCGACCAGTGCAACTACAATGACGACTCTCTTCATGACACACTCTCCTTTTCGGTTTTGATTGCCTCGAGGCCCTCGGCCCCGGTTCTGATCTTCACTGCCCGTTCGACGTTCTCGACGAAGACGATTCCGTCCCCCTGCGAACCCGTACGTCCTGCTTCGACGATGCACCGGACCAACCGATCGCTCGCGTCGTCGTCGCACACCACTTCGATCTTCGCCACTTCCGGCGTCTTGTGAACTTCACTCGGCGAGAGCGTGAAGGAGAAGGCGTCGTAGCCGTACCCCACTCCGTGCACCCGCGAGATCGTGATGCCCGCTGCATGCCCCCGCTCGAGAGCACGCACGATTTCATCCGCCCGGCTCATCCGGACGAACGCTTTAAGGAGTTTCATAGCTCCCTCCTTCGAGTGACAGAGGCCCGTCCTCGTCTTCTTCCAGCTCCTCCTGCGACGGGAAGAGTGGACTCTTCTCCAGTTTGATCGAGCGCCAGATGAAATAGATCGCCGGAAAGACGATCAGCTCACCCATGAAGGAGGTGATGACGCCACCGATCATCGGAGCTGCGATGCGCCGCATGACGTCCGATCCGGTTCCGGTCGACCACATGATCGGAACCAGGGAGAGAAGAATCGCCATGATGGTCATCATCTTCGGCCGGATCCTCTTCACTGCTCCCTCCTCGACCGCTTCCGCGAGATCGGCGAACGATGCCATCTTTCCCTTCAACTTCCACCGCTCGTACGCGATGTCGAGGTACAGCAGCATCACCACGCCGGTCTCTGCCGCGAGTCCCGAGAGCGCGATGAAGCCGACCCACACAGCGATGGACCAGTTGTAATGGAGTGCGTAGAGGAACCACACCGAGCCGACCACCGACAGCGGAACCGCGAAGAGAACGATCGCGGTCTTCGCCACCGACTTCGTATTGAAATAGAGAATGATGAAGATCAGCAGAAGCGTGATCGGGATGATCATCTTCAGCCGTGCCTTCGCGTGCTGCATGTACTCGTATTGTCCGGACCAGAAGATGGTGTAGCCGGGCGGGAGCACGACTTTCTCTTTGAGGACCTTCTGCGCATGCTCGACCCATGTACCGACGTCGATTCCCCGGAGATCGACATAGACCCACGCATTCGGCCTCGCGTTCTCGGATTTGATCGCGGGAGGTCCCTGGTGGACGTCGATGGTCGCCATCTGCCCCAGAGGGACCTGCATCCCGGTCGGGGTGGCCACCAGCGTCTCGCGCAGCTTATCCGCACTGTCTCGCAGCTCGCGCGGGTACCGGACGTTGATCGGATAACGCTCCAGTCCTTCCACGGTGTAACCGACGTTCATACCGCCCACTGCCGACTGGATCACGTCTTCAATGTCGCCGACGTTCATCCCGTATCGAGCCGCGGCATCGCGATCGATCTTGAAGTCGAGGTAGTTCCCCCCCATCGACCGCTCCGCGTACGCTGAAAGAGTTCCTTTCAGCGGTTTCACCGCGGCCTCCACTTCCTTGCCGATCCGTTGAAGCTCCGCGAGATCGGGGCCGGCGATCTTGATCCCGACGGGCGTCTTGATGCCGGTCGACAGCATGTCGATCCGGGTCTTGATCGGCATGGTCCAGGCGTTGGTCACGCCCGGGAAATGGATGGCCTCGTCCATCTCGTCGACCAGCTTGTCCTTGGTCATTCCGGGCCGCCATTCGGACGGATCCTTGAGCACCACAGTCGTCTCGATCATCGAGAGGGGCGCCGGGTCGGTCGCGGTATCCGCACGACCGATCTTTCCAAAGACCGACTTCACCTCGGGAAACGTCTTCAGGATCTTGTCCGTCTGCTGCAGGACCTGTTTCGCCTTGGTGGTCGAGATCCCCGGAAAGGTCGTCGGCATGTAGAGTATGTCGCCTTCCCAGAGCGGAGGCATGAACTCCGATCCCATCTTTCTCATCGGAATCCATGTGGCCATGACGATCAGAATGCTCGAGATCACGATCGGCCAGCGCCAGCGGATGGAGAACTCCAGCAGCGGCGTGTACAGCCGGATCAGGATCCTGGAGACCGGATGCCTCTCTTCACTGTGGATCTTCCCCCGCACGAACCAGTACATCAGGACCGGAACCACGGTGACCGACAGGATCGCCGACATTCCCATGGCATAAGTCTTGGTGAATGCCAGGGGCTTGAACATCCTTCCTTCCTGCGACTGCAGGGTGAAGATCGGTATGAACGACACGGTGATCACGAGGAGGGTGAAGAAGAGGGTCGGACCGACCTCCTGGGCCGACCGGAGGATGATCTCGAAGTGAGAACGTTTCCCCTTCCACTCCTCGTAATGTTTGTGCGCGTTCTCCACCATGATGATCGCCGCATCGACCAGAACGCCGATCGATATCGCGATCCCCCCGAGAGACATGATGTTCGCCCCGAGTCCCTGCAACCTCATCACGATGAAGGCGAGAAGGATGGAGACGGGAATCGAGAGAATCGCCACCAGCGCGGAGCGGAAGTGGAAGAGAAAGACGATGCAGACAAGCGCGACGATCAGCGACTCCTCGAGCAGCGTGTGCGTGAGGGTGTGGATCGATCGCTCGATCAGGGCGGTCCGGTCGTACGCCACGGAGATCGTCACGTCCTTCGGCATTCCCACCTTCATCTCGGCGAGCTTTTCCTTGACCTTCTGGATCGTCGACAGCGTGTCGGCGCCCGATCGGACGATGACCACGCCCCCCACCGTCTCCCCTTCTCCGTTCCAGTCGGCGATGCCGCGCCGGATCTCCGGTCCGATGGTGACGTTCCCGACATCCCTGATCAGAATCGGTGTTCCGCCCGGCCCGATGCCGAGCACCACGTTCTGGAGATCTTTGACGTCCTTGATGTAGCCGAGGCCGCGGACCATGAACTCCTTTTCCGCCATCTCCACCACCCGGCCGCCGACGTCGTTGTTCGACCGCTGGATGGCCATCTTCACCTTCTGCAGCGGGATTCCGTATGCGCGAAGCTTCACCGGGTCGACCTCGACCTGATACTGGCGGACGAACCCTCCGATCGACGCGACTTCAGAGACGCCGTCGACCGACGTCAGGCCGTACTTGAGATACCAGTCCTGGATGCTGCGCAGTTCGGCCAGTGAGCGTATCGGCGAATTGAGGGTGTACATGAACGCCCATCCGACGCCGGTCGCATCCGGCCCGAGCTGAGGCGAGACGCCCTGAGGCAATTGTGAGCTGAGTCCGGAGAGGTACTCCAGCACTCGCGATCGCGCCCAGTAGAGGTCCGTTCCGTCCTCGAAGATGACATAGACGAACGAATAGCCGAAAAAGGAGTAGCCGCGGACGACTTTCGCGTAAGGAACGGCGAGCATCTTCGTGGTGATCGGATACGTGACCTGATCTTCGACCACTCGCGGTGCCTGCCCCGGGTATTGCGTGTAGATGATGACCTGAACGTCGGAGACGTCGGGGATCGCATCGAGCCGAGTCGTCTTGATCGCCCACACTCCGCCCACGATCGCGAACAGAAGCGCGATGACCATCAGAAACTGATTGCGAAGCGACCATTCGATGAGCTTATTCAGCATGGCCGCCTCCGTTCGATTTCGTGGCAACCATCTTCTGAATCGCCTCCTGCAGGTTCGATTCGGAGTCGATCAGGAACTGCGATGACGTGACCACCGTCTCTCCGGCCTGCAATCCCGAGAGCACCTGAACGTAACCGTCACCCTCGGCGCCGAGCTTCACCTCCCGCGGAGTGAACCGGCCGTTCCCGTCGGCGACGATCACCACGTTGCGCTCTCCTGTCCGGAGCACTGCGAGCGTCGGAACGGTGATGGCGTTCTTCGCCGCGACGGGCGCGAAGGTCACCGTGGCGTACATCCCGGGACGCAACTTTCCATCGCGGTTCGGAACTTCGATGCGAAGGTTGAGGGTACGAGTCTTTTCCGAGACTTGCGGCTCGATGTACCGAACCTTTCCGTGAAACGTCTCGCCCGGAAACGCCTGCAGCTGCATCGTCGCCTCGCTTCCGGCACGAAGCCACGGCAGCTGATTCTCGAATGCCTGCACCGACACCCAGAGGGACGAGAGATTCGCGATCTGAAAGAGCTGCATCCCCGCTTTCGCCGCCATCCCTTCCATTCCCTCCATCCTCTGGATGACCATTCCGGTGGTGGGCGACACCACGGTCAGGGTCCGGATCGGTGTCCCGCTCTTTTCGATCCGGGCGATCTGTCTCGGCGAGATGTCCCAGTAGCCGAGGCGCGTGCGCGCCGCTTCGACCAACGCGTTCGCCTGGCCGCGCGCGTCGTCGGACGCATTGGCCATCCTCTTTGCGAAAGAAACCGCGGAGAGAAGCTCCTGCTGCGTCTGAACCAGCTCCGGGGAGTAGATCTCGAAGAGCGCCTGGCCGCGCCGAACGTTCTCGCCGATGTAGTTCACGTAGACTTTCTCGATGTAGCCGGAGTACTTCGTGGTCACGGTGACCACGTTCTGCGGGTCGTAGTCGAGCGTACCGACTGTGCGCACCTGATGCGTGACGTCGCGCAGCGCGACCGTCTGTACCTGCACGTTCATGTTCTGCACGGTTGCCGGATCGATCTTCACCGTCGAACCATCCGCCGCATCGTTCGCCTCGTCGGCGTAGACCGGGACGTAGTCCATCCCCATCTCGTCCTTCATCGGTTTCGGAGAGGTGATGGTCGGGTTCATCGGATTCCGGTAGAAGAGGATCTTCCGTTCACCCGACGCTTTCCCGCTCCCCTGGCTCGCGTCGTCCGCATACACCGGGACGTAATCCATTCCCATCTCGTCCTTCATCGGCCGCGGCGAGGTGATGGTCGGGTTCATCGGGTTCCGGTAAAAGAGGATCTTCCGTTCGCCCGACTGCGCGCTCGCCGATGCCCCGGTCTCGGGATTTTCGCCGTGCAACCTGTACAGCCAGTCGTGGAACGGATTGATCTTCAGCGGATCGGCGATGAGAAAGAGGGCGATCACGATCCCGACTCCGATCCATACGACGTTCCGAAGGAACCCGAACCGTCTTTCTTTCGGCTTCCGTGACCCGGAGCTCTTTCGGTTGATGTTGAACATGTCAGTCATGATTGGATTCTCCGTTGCTCTGGGCGGAAGTGACCGGCACTGCCGCAGTTCCTTCGAGTCTTGCGATTGCGATGTCGTAGTCGGCGCGGGTGCGGGCGGTCGAAGTGCGGACATCGAGCAGCACCCGCTCGGAGTCGAGCAGATCGAGAGCGTTCAGTGTCCCCGCTGCATACCCCGCCTCGGCCGATCGAAGCGACTGTTCCGCCTGAATACTGAGAACGTTCTGGAAGAGGTCGAGCTGCTTCCGGGTCAGCTCGATCCGCTGGATGAGATCGCCGAGTGACTGGTCGATCGAATTGACCACCGCGACCTTCGACTCCTCCGCGGCGCTCCGCATCTGAACCGCTTCCTCGATTCCGGCCGCGATCCTCTTTCTCCAGATGGGGAGATTCATCCCGGCGGTCACACCGAGTATGTCGTTGCCGTTGCCATCCGGCGGCATGGTGCGCCCGGCGGCGTCCTCCCGCGGGCCGACGAAGGTGTACCCGAGACCGACCGTGACGTCGGGGAGATTCTCCTTCTTCGCGAGCTCGACCATCGTGGAGGCCTGCTCGATCTCTGCGTTGGCGCGGCGGATCTCCGGACGATTGGCGAGCGCGTACGAACGCCACGCGTCGAGAGGCGAATCGATCTTCCCCGCCGGCGCAGTGAGATCGGCATTCTCGACCGGAGTGAGCGGCGGAACATTGCGAAGAGCGTTGAGCGAGGTGGTGACGTTCGCGCGACGCGTGGCGATGTCGAGGAGGCGGTTGTCGTCTTTCGTGATCTCGGCCTGCAGCTTGATCACTGCCTGTTCGAGTCCGGCGCCGGACGCGTATCGCGCTCGCGAGACTTCCTCGTACTGCTGAAGCGTTTCGCGATCGGTGCGCACGACCGCCGCCCACTGGTCGAGGAATCCGAGCTCGTACCAGAGGCGGCGCGCCTCGGTGACCAGCGACAGCGCTCGTGCATCCGCGCTCGCACGCGCCGCGGCCGCACCGTAGAGCGCTGCCCGCTCCCGCAACGCCAGCTTCCCGAACCAGGGAAACTTCTGCGAGAGGGTGACCATCGCCTGCTGCGGGCCGACACGCGTCTGGGGCGCGAGGATGTATGGCGTGATGGCGGCGGCCGGGTCGGGGAGAGAGCTGACCTGCGGCGCGCGCTCGGCAGCGGCTCTCGCCCTGGCACGGAGTGCTGCGAGCTCCGGATTCCGTTGCAGCACTTCACCCGCGATGCCCCGCAACTCGGGAGATTGGATGGATGCGGCAATCCGCTCCGCGGGGGAAGCTTCAGCCGCAGGGGGCGAGACTTCCACCCGGGCGGATGAACTGTCGGTTGCTGTGGTCTGCTGCGGTTGCTCCGCAGCTCGAGTGACTCCGGAAATTCCGAGGAGCCCGACACCCGCAAATGCGAGCGTCGCGAAGATTCGAGATCTCACTTGGGTAGCCTCCTGAAGGATCAGGGTTCGGGAGAGAGACACCTCTCCCACGGACGCGTAGAGACACTACGGCCCTGATCAGATCAGGAGTTGCGAGTGGAGGACGTACAGGGAGCCGTCGGCGGCGCGGCTGAAGGAATCAGAACATGACGCGAAGGAGGAATCCGATGCCCGCTGCGTGAACAACGCCACCGAGGAGCTTTGCGCAACCGGGTGGAACAGAACCGGGGAAGGAGTGGCGACGGCGACTGGAGCGAGATTCGATCTCCGTCCGTGTGCCGCCATCTCGCAGTGCTGCATGCAGCAACTAGCCGACATCGTCGACGGCTGCGTCACGGTCATGTCGACCGAGCAGCAGAGAAGACCCTGCGGCAGAAACGCGAGCAACAGAAGCCCGACCAGCAAAGGGCCGGTGAAGGCCAGACGCCTTCGGGTCGTGCTCTGTCGATGTCTCTTCATCTCGATCCGTCAATGACTGCGACGCTGCCGATGCACGAAAGGTTTCCGGATGGGTGACGCCGCATCAGAAGGGTACGTCACCCCTCGCTCCGCTGCAAGTGACGGCAGTCACGGTACTCCCCGGTCACGGGGTCGACGTCGCAACCGTTCCGGGCGGGTCATGACGCTCCGGCACGGGATTCCCCTTCCAGAGGGCGAACGCGAGTGCGAGAGCGAGTCCGATTCCGACCACGAGCCAGAGCCGCCGCTTGGTCTTCTTCAACGCCGGAGTTTCGCAGCAATCCATCTTCGGACATGAGAACCGGCGAATGCGCCGATCATTCCCGGCGTCAATTGCCTCCGATCAGCCTCTTCTGCCGGCGGTCGCGATCCACGGGCGCTTCGCAACACCGGCTGACGTACCCCGCAAGCTCGTACACGTCGAATGGCTTCACGATGATTGCGTTCACCACTTCAGGATCGAGCTGTGAGAAGACCACCCGGTCCGCGGCGGTCACCACGACGACCGTACGGGGTGCGCGCTCGGGATGCAGTTTCAGCCATTCGATCACTTCCCATCCGCTCACCCTCGGCATCATCAGGTCGAGGATGAGTACGCTGCACCTCTCGTCCTCTAGGTGTTGGATCGCTTCCAGCCCATCCAGGGCAGTGACGACCTCGAGCTTTTCCCGTTCGAGGGAAATGCGGATGAGATTGCGAACCGCCGTGTCGTCGTCGACCACCAGGACGCAGTTCGATCTCGTGGCTGCCGGATGCTCACTCATTCCATTTCCATCCTCGGGTCCCATGCGCGCACGGGTCTCGCTGTGTCTGGCAGGCAAGTTGAATGCCGACCTGCACAGGAGATCACTCATGAATACGCCCCGCCGGCGGAGAAGCGACTCGAGGGACAGCAGGACTGACTCTCCAATCCGGGTGCTTCTCGTCGACGACGATCCTGAAATCTGCGTTTATCTGAAGTCGTTGATCCGGCGCGTCGGGCTGGAGTGTGAGTGCAACTCGGACGGAGAAAACGCGCTCGAGAAGCTTCGCAGCGGCGCGTTCGACTTTCTCTTCTGCGACTTCGAGATGCCGCGCCTCGATGGGCTGGAGGTGATCACGCGGGTGCGGCTCGACGAGAGCCTCAAAGACATCTACGCGGTCATGCTGACCGGACACGAGGACCTGTCGCTGAAGATACGTGCGCTCACTTCCGGATACGACGATTTTCTCTCCAAAGGATGTTCGGAGATCGAGATTGCGGCGAAAGTCGCGGCGGCCAAACGCCTTCTCTCACGCCAGCGTCTGCTGAACAAGTCTCTTCGCGAATGGCAGGGACTCGCCTCGCATGACGAGCTCACCGGACTCGCGAACCGGCGAACCCTCTTCGACCATGCACATCGCCTCCTGGTCGAGCAGCGTCCGTTCACTCTGATTCTGTTCGACCTCGATGACTTCAAGAAGATCAACGATGTCTACGGACATCTGACCGGCGACACCATTCTGCGGGATCTCGGATCACTCCTCCTCCGTTCCACGCGGTACGAGGACGTCGTGGCCCGGTACGGCGGAGACGAATTCATCCTGCTGGTCACGGAGGTCGTCGAAGGGAGTGCCCGGGCTCTCGCCGCGCGGCTGAAGCGTCTGATCGGCGCTCTTCGGTGGACGGCCGGGGAAGAGACCATCTCGATAGACGCGAGTTTCGGAATCGGGGTGTCGGAGCTTCTCCCGAATGGCCCGATCGAACAGATTCTCGAAGCTGCAGACCGTGACCTCTATGCAACGAAGTGGCTTCGAACCCATCCGGATGCGACGGCGGAGGAGCTTTATCAGTACCGGCAGGTCCTCGAGCCACGTGTGATCAGGCTGAAGGAGCAGACCCAGGAGAGCGATCAGAAGAACGGATCGAGAGCGAGGAAGGCCTCTGACCTCCCCGCGAACCGCTCGAAGTGAATCCGGAGCGACCCGGATGCTCCTTCGAATCCGAATCGCTCGATTCTCTGCGGCCCCGGCAATAAATTGGTGTGAGGCCTGCACGTTGGCTCGACCCGAGCCATCCGTGCCGATGGCCAGTGAGAGAGAGGAGAAAATTCATGAAAGCTGCTCAAATCACCAGCCCGAAGAAATTCGTCGAGAAGCTGGCCCGCGCTCATCGCCGGAAGAGAATGATGAAGATGGCAGGATATGCGACGGTGGCTCTGGTCGCAGTCGGCGCGGTCGCCTGGCTCGCCTACTGGTACTACGAGGAAGAAGACTGAGGATTGCGGGGTGGGTTGCGGGTTTGCCGGGGAACGCGAGCTCATGGCTTGCGTCCATCGCGCGTGCTTCGTCGGCAGAACAATATTCTGCGAAATACAGGAAAGGACGAACGAACTGCGCCGTTTTGCTGTAAATTCAGAATAATCTGCCCTCTGCGGGGCGGTTGAATGACGCGTCGCCTTCGGGCTCCACGAAGAAAGAGGAGCCGCATGGATGGATTTGCGCTTCCCGCAACCCGCAACTGGCAACTCGCGACTCTCAACCCACATCTCCTGTCATACAATCGACCGAGTTCGTCCCCACCAGCCCGCATTTCTCACACCGTCTCGTCGCGAGGAGGCGGGGTGAGAAATGCGGGCTTAGGCCTCGACAGGAGAAGTCATGCGAAGAATCCTCGCGCTGGTCGCTCTCGCTCTGCTCCCCATCTCGGCAGAGGCCGCCGGCCTCACGATTCTGAAGGCCACACCGAACGGAGAGATCGCGAAGCTCGAAGAAGCCAGAGAGATCTCGGTGATCTTTTCCGAACCGATGGTCGCGCTCGGGAAGATCCCGAAGAATGTCGCTCCGCCGTGGTTCGTGGTCGATCCGAAGATCGAAGGATCCTTCCGATGGTCCGGAACGGACACCCTCATCTTCACCCCCGCGCACGCCCTTCCGTTTGCCACGCGCTATACCGTGGCGATCGGCACCGGCGCGGAGTCCCTTCGCGGCACGACGCTCTCCAGCCCATATTCGTTTTCCTTCACCACGCCCTCCGTGCGACTCCTCGACACGAGGTGGTATCGCGAGCCCGGACGCCCCGACGCCCCGATCTACGTCGCTCTCCGTTTCAATCAGGCCGTCGACCCGCATCGCCTTCTCTCTCATCTCTCTTTTCAGCTCGTCCCTCACGCATTCAAGCCGCCGGCGATGAGCGCGACTGCCATCGCGCGACTCCGGAAGGACGACCCGCAGGCTCTCGCCCTGTACGAAGCGAAAGCAGCCGCTGTGAAGACGTCTGCGTCGTCGGCTTCGCCGGTTCTCGTCTGGGTGCCCGATTCGTGGAACCTCGAGCTCCTCGGAAAGCCTTCCCCCGATCTCGTCGTTGTGGCGACCCGCCCGGGCATCCCCCCCGGCTCCACGCTCCAGGTCCGGATCGACGGGAAGGTACCCTCTCCCGCCGGGCCCGTCACACCCGGCGTTCAGCAGCTCTACAAGATCACCCTCCCTCCACCCCTTTTCGTCGAGGGCTTCCGCTGCACGAAGCAGTGTGTCTCCGACTCCTGGAACCCACTGACACTCACCCGCCCCGTCTCCCTCGCCTCCCTTCGGGCGGCGCTGACCATCGACGACATCACCGATCCGGCGAAGCCCCTCCGCGTCGAACAGCACCCCTCGGACGATCCCGGCCAGGACGTCTCGAGCTCTTTCGGATTCAGTGATCTCGGCTACTCGATCGAGCCCGCGCACACGTACGCCGTACGCATCTCGAGATCACTCCTGGCCGATAACGGCGAAGCCCTCGGTTACGACTGGCTCGGAATCGTCGAGTACTGGCACGACCCCGCATACTCGAGCTTCGGCGACGGACACGGTGTGTGGGAGTCGTCGGCGGGGAGAGTGATTCCCTTCTACGCCCGCAATCTGGTCGAGGTGAAGCAGTGGGAGATGCGCGTCGATCCATCGGAGCTGATGCCGACCATCGTCCGCTTCGAGACCGCCGGATATCAACAACCTCCTCCCGTCCCGCCGACCGAACGGCGGCTGAAAGTCACCTCTGATCAAATCCAGTCGTATGGAATGGACCTCTCGCCGGCGCTCGGCGGATCGAGCACCGGCGTGGCGTGGGTCGCAGTCCAGGACCAGAAGGCCATTCCTCGATCCAGTTTCTACGCCACGAACCCCGAGCCGCGCGCCACTCTCGTCCAGGTCACGAACCTCGGCATCACCGTCAAGGACAGCCCAGTGAACACGCTGATCTTCGTCACCCGTCTCGACGACGGCTCTCCCGTCGAGGGAGCCACCGTGCGCATGATCACTCCGGACAATCGAACGGTATGGGAAGGGATCACCGCTGCCGACGGGGTGGCGATGGGCCCGAGGACCCCGCGGGACGACGATTGGTGGAAATTCGCATTCATCGTCACCGCGAGCAAAGGCGGCGACCTCGCTTACGTCTCCTCCGACTGGAACGAAGGCGTCCAGCCGTGGGATTTCGGAGTGGAATTCAATTCGGAGGAGTCGAGGCCGCTCATCCGCGGAAGCGTCTTCTCCGACCGCGGCGTCTACAAGCCGGGTGAAGAGGTCCACCTGAAGGCGGTCCTGAGAAAGGACGAACTGACCGGGATGCAGCTCTTCCCGGCCGGAACCGAGGTCTCAATCGCCGTCACCGACAGCCAGAACGGTCCGGTGGACGCGCGCACGGTGAAACTCAGTGACTGGAGCTCCGCGGATTGGACCTTCCGCATTCCCGACACTGCCAGGCTGGGGAGCTACGCAGTCACCGCACGCACGGGAGAAATGAAGAACGCCGTCACGGGGAGCTTTCTCGTGGCCGCGTACCGGCGTCCCGAGTTTCGGGTCGACGTGAACGTTTCGACGGAGAACCCGATCACCGGAATGGCGCTGAACGGACGCGTCGAATCGCGTTACCTCTTCGGCGCTCCGATGTCCGCACGCCCTCTCACGTGGCGCTACACGAAAGATCGCGTCTGGAGCGTTCCCGCGGAGATCGAGAACCGCTTTCCGGAAGGGTCGTGGGAATTCCTCGGGCGAGATCCAGGAAGTGAAGAGTGGATCGACGGGACGATCGAGCTCGGCTCCGGCGAGGCCGTTCTCGATGCGAACGGCGTCTGGACCACGACCATTCAAACCTCCGACGACGAAGGGCTGCCGTGGCGGTATCAGCTCGAAGCGGAAGTCGGCGACGTCTCGCGCCAGAAGATCGCAAACCGCGGCGCGGTGGTGGTGCACCCGGCGCCCTGGTACGTCGGTCTCGAGTCGCTCCCGTTCTTCGTCGACGCGACGAAGGGAGCCGACACCGAGGTCGTGGCCGCGAACCTCGATGGAACGACCGCTTCCGGAGTCACGGTAGACCTGACCCTCACGCGGATTCAGTGGCACAGCGTCCGGCGCGCCGAAGGCAACGGGTTCTACACCTGGGACTGGGAACGAGAGGCAGTTCCTTCAGGAGAGTGGAAGGTCACCACCAGAGCCGAGCCGGTGCCGCTCCACATTCCCCTCGACGAGGGTGGGTACTACGTCCTGAAGGCCACCGCGCGCGACGGCGACGGTCGCTTCACCCGCACCTATACGAGTTTCTACGGCATCGGTGCCGGCTATACCGCGTGGCAGCGGTACGACCACAACCGGATCGACCTCGTGCCCGAACGGACGCACTACAAACCGGGCGAGCACGCGCGGATCATGATCAAGTCACCCTGGGAGACGGCGACGGCTCTCCTCACCACCGAGCGCGAAGGTGTCCGCACCCATCGCGAATTCACGCTGACGTCGACTCAGCAGACGGTCGAGATCCCCGTCACCGAAGCCGACATCCCGAACGTCTTCGTCTCGGTGCTCCTCGTGAAAGGGCGGACGCGTGAGGCGGCCGACGAGAGCGGGAACGATCCCGGGAAGCCGGCGTTCCGCCTCGGTTACACAGAGCTCACCGTCGACGACGCGTCGAAACGTCTCGACGTCGACGTGAAAGCGAACCGCGACGAATACCGTCCGGCGACGAAGGCCGGAATCGACGTCACGGTGAAGGACGCGTCGGGAAAGCCTGCCGCCGCTGAAGTGACCTTGTGGGCCGTCGACTATGGCGTGCTCTCCCTCACGGCCTACCGGACGCCGGATATTCTCGAGTCGGTCTGGGTCCCGAAGTCTCTCCAGGTGTTCAACGAAGATTCGAGGCAGAAGATCATCAGCCGTCGGGTCCTCACCCCGAAAGGGGCCGATGAGGGTGGCGGAGGAGGTCAGGACGGCGGACCGGGGATGGTGCGGAAAGACTTCCGCGTTCTCGCTTTCTGGGTCGGATCGGTGATCACGGACCGCCGCGGTCGCGCGCGCACCACCATCACCCTCCCCGAATCGCTCACGACGTACCGGATCATGGCCGTCGCAGCGGACAAAGCATCGCGCTTCGGACGCGGCGAGAGCGAGATCCGTATCAACAAGCCAGTCCTTCTCACCTCGACCTGGCCGCGGTTCCTCAACGTCGGCGACAAGGCGCATTTCGGTGCGGTGGTCCACAGCCAGTTGAAACGGGCCGGCGACGCGACCGTCACCATCCGCAGTCTCGATCCTTCCATCCTCGATTTTCCGGCCGAGACCACTCGACGCGTGCATGTCGACGCGAACGGCTCGGCCGAAGTCCGCTTCGACGCCGTGGCACGCGCGGTCGGTCGTGCCCGAATGCAGATGTCGGTGCGGATGGGGCGAGAGAGCGACGCTTTCGAAGATTCCATCCCGGTCGAGATCCCGGTCTCACCCGAAACCGTCGCGGCCTACGGACAGACGAAAGAGAAGGCGGTCGAGCAACTGAGCGCCCCGAAGGATGTCATCCCCTCGTTCGGGGGACTGCACGTGGAGCTCTCATCGACCGCCCTGGTCGGACTCGGTGAAGGTGCTCGTTACCTCGTCGAGTATCCGTACGGATGTGCGGAACAGCGCTCATCGCGGACGCTCGGGCTGATCCTCGCTTCCGACCTCGGCGAAGCATTCCGCCTCCCGGGGATCGAGCCTGACCAATTGAAGGTGACGGCTCAGCAGTCGCTGCGCGAGCTCGAAACCTTCCAGTGCGACGACGGAGGCTTCGCATACTGGAAAGGCGAGTGCAGGTTCGAGTCGCCGTTCCTCACCAGCTACATCGTTCACGTCTATCAGCGCGCCGGCACGCTCGGGTATACCGTCGACCAGGCGGCACTCGGTCGGGCTTACGACTATCTCGAACGCCAGCTCTCTGCGTCCGCTCCGGAAGATCCGGCGTGGAGACCCTCCTGGCTCGCCTGGCAGGCGTATGCGGTGAAAGTGCTCACGGCCGGCGGCCGGAACGAAGAGAGCGCGATCAACCGGCTCTGGGCCTCACTCGATCGGATGCCGGTGTTCGCGCTCGCGTACCTGCACGATGCCATCTCCACGAAGGGCGGTTCGAGCCGGGCCTCTGAGCTGCGACGCCGGATGACCAACGCGATTCTCCCGGAAGGAGGGACCGCGCACGTCGAAGAGCTCAACGACCCGTACCTCCTCCTGTTCTGGAACTCGAACGTGCGATCGACGGCGGTGGTTCTCCGTTCGCTCGTCGAATCCGATCAGGATGCGGAGCTCGCGCCGCGGATGGTGCGGTGGCTTCTCTCCGAGAGAAAGAAAGGTCGGTGGAGCAACACCCAGGAGAACGCGTTGGTGATGGAGGCTCTGGTCGACTACTACAAGCGGTATGAATCGGAGGTCCCCGACTTCCAGGCGTCGGTCTCGCTCGGCCAGACGCCACTGGTGAGCGACAGCTTCGAGGGACGCTCGACCGAATCGAAGTCCGACGACGTTCCGATGTCGAAGCTTCTCGCCGCAACCGACGAAGCTGCGCAGCCGCTCGTATTTTCCAAGAGCGGCACCGGCACCCTCTTCTACGCCGCCCGTCTCCGTTACGCGAGCTCCGACCCGCACCTGGATGCTCTCGATCAGGGAATCCGCGTGGAGCGGCATTACACCCTCCTGAAGGGTGACGGAAAGGACGTGACGAGCGTTGCCGCGGGCGACCTGCTACGCGTGACATTGCGTCTCACCCTGAGCAAAGAGCGACGATGGGTGGCAGTCACGGATCCGATCCCGGCGGGCTTCGAGCCGGTCGAGACGATGTTCGCCACGACTGCCACCACTCTGGTGGAAGCCCAGCAGCAGTCGAACGAAGGTGACTGGCTGGATTGGTGGAAGCGCGGCGGATTCGATCACGTCGAGCGGCACGACGACCGCGTCGACGTCTTCGCCACCCGTCTCTCCGAGGGAGTCCACGAGTACACGTACGTTCTGCGCGCCACGACCGCCGGAACATTCATCACCGGCCCGACGCATGCCGAAGAGATGTACGAACCGGAAGTCTTCGGGAGAACGGCCAGCGTGGTCGTCGGCGTTTCGAAATAGCGAATTCACGGGAGAACGGCAATCCGACGGCAGAGAGCCAGATGGTACCTTCTCGGCGGCATCCTCACGGCTGGGCTGGCGACGCTCGGTGCGTGGATCCGCATGGGGCCCTTGCCGGACGGCTTCCTCGACCGCTCGCGCTTCGCGTCGGTCACGGTGACCGACCGCGGTGGAGTGGTCCTCTACGAGGCGCTTTCCGACACCGGTGAGCGGAGTCACTGGATTCCGCCTGAGGCGATTCCTCCCAACGTCCTCGCTGCGACGATCGCGGCGGAAGACCGACGCTTCTTTTCGCATCCGGGGATCGATCCTCTCGCGCTCTCCCGTGCCGCGTGGCACGACCTCGTCACCGGCGCCGTCGTCGAGGGGGGATCCACGCTCACCCAGCAGACGGTGAAGCAGATCGAGATTGCTGAGGGTCATGTCTCCACGAATGAAAAGAGCTTCTCACGGAAGTTCCACGAGATCGTTCTGGCGCTCCGCCTCGAGCATCGCCTCTCGAAGCGGGAGATCCTCGCGATCTATCTGAACCTCGCGCCCTATGGAAACCAGTTCCGCGGAGTCGACCGCGCGAGTCGTGGTTACTTCGGAATCGCTCCTTCCGAGCTGACGCTCGCCCAGGCGGCGTTCCTCGCCGGGTTGCCACAGAGACCGAGCGCGCTCGATCCCTATCGAAATCCCTCCGGGGCTCTTTCGAGACAGCGCCGGGTTCTCTCCCGGATCGCGGTCAGTGACGCCGTCACGCCCGAAGCGCTCCGCGCCGCGCAGGAAGAGCACCTCCGGTTCGTACGGCGCGATCGACCCTTCCTCGCGCCTCATCTCGTCCAGGAGACGCTCGCAAAGTACACCGATCCCGGGGTGCGAAGAATCGTGACCACGATCGATGCGCCGCTGCAGGAGCGCGTCGCCGGAATCATCGCGGCCCGGCAAAAGGATCTCCAGCGCCACGGCGCAGCGAACGTAGCGGTGGTGGTGCTCGACAACGCGAGCGGAGAGTGGCTCGCCTGGGAAGGGTCAGGGGATTACTTCGACGCCGAGCACGGCGGCGCGATCGACGGAGCATCGACGCCGCGACAGCCAGGCTCGGCTCTCAAACCCTTCACCTACGCGGCTGCGTTCGAGCGCGGCGAGTCGCCAGCCTCACTTCTCCCCGACGTTCCCCAGCACTTCCCCACCGCCGTCGGCGGCGTGAACTACGTCCCGCGCAACTATGACGGCGTATTCCGTGGACCGCTCCGGGCGAGGCAGGCTCTCGCAGGCTCGGAGAACGTCCCGGCGGTCTGGCTCCTCTCGAAAGTGGGAGTCCCGACTCTCCTTCGGTTGCTCCGCTCCTGCGGAGTGAGCACACTCGATCGAACGCCGGACTACTACGGTCTCGGTCTGACGCTCGGCGATGCCGAGGTCCGTCTCGACGAGCTCGTGGCAGCGTACGCGACGTTCGCACGTGGGGGCATTCCGGTGGTTCCGCGCTCCGTGAAGCGCGTGGTCGGGATCGATGGCCAAGAGTCGACACCGCCCAAAGCCGGCAGCGGAGAGCGGACGGTCTCGGCACGCACGGCATTCTGGATCACCGACGTTCTCTCCGATTCCGATGCCCGGCGGTTCATATTCGGGGAAGGTGGCAGTCTCGATTTCCCCTTTCCGGTTGCGGTGAAGACGGGAACTTCGCAGGCCTACCGCGACAACTGGACGATCGGCTATACGCGCGAGGTCACCGTCGGCGTCTGGGTCGGCAATTTCGATCGGACTCCCCTGCGGGGCTCGAGCGGAGTCACCGGAGCCGCGCCGATCTTCCATGCGGTCATGCTCGCCGCAGAGGAACGAGTGCTCGGAAGATTTCCCACCGTGACCGATCCGCCGATCGTTCCGGTGCCGACCGCCGTGGTGCTCCGTCCGGTGTGCGCGCTCACAGGGATGCAGCCGGGACCGTTCTGTCCTTCCACCCGCCAGGAATGGGTGGCCACTGACGTGCCGGTAGAAACCTGCACGTGGCACTCTTCGCGTGGTGTGCTCTGGCCTGCGGAGTACCGTGCGTGGGCCGCAGAGCGCGGTACGGCCGATGTCCCGGTCGTGCGAGCACAACTCGCTGCTCGCCATCCTGCCGTCCACATCACCAATCCCCCTCCCGGCGCGACGTACCTGATCGATCCGACGCTCCGGTCAGAGTTTCAGACCCTTTCGTTCCGGGCCACCGCAAACGGACGTTCGGGGATGGTCACATGGAGGGTCGACGGACGAACGGTCGGAACGGCCTCTTCGGAGTCGTCGGTACGCTGGCCCATCCGTGCCGGAAAGCACCGGGTCGAGGCCATCGTCGAGGGCGCCCACGCTGACGCGGTCGAGATCACCGTCAAATGAAGCCGTTACGCGCGTAAGCCCGCCGCCACCCCAAAAAGTCCCGGGCGATTCGACACAACTGGTGGGATTCTTGAATTGTCACCAGATCGTACGGGGGCACTCCTGATGAGTACGAATCGAAGCGTGCTGGTGGTCGATGACGACGATGCCATTCGTGACCTCCTCGGAATCGCACTGAAGCGGTACGGTCTAGACGCGGCGCTGGTCGCGAACGGCGAGCAGGCGATTCTTTCGCTGCGAGAGAAGAGCTACGACGCCGTTCTGCTCGACCTGATGATGCCGGTGGCGAGCGGAGACGACGTGCTCCGGTTTCTGGAGAAGGAACGGCCGGGAGAGCGATCCGTGATCGTCATTTCGGCGGTTTCTCCGAAGCGGCTCGAGGAGCTCCGGAGCGAATCGATCTACGCGGTCGTCTCGAAGCCCTTCGATCTCGAGGATCTGTCGAAACTCGTGGCGACCTGCACCGAGGAGGTCAGGAACGCGACGACCTCCGAAGTCGGAAATCCGGCCCTCGCTCCCAAGCCGCACCCGCATCCGGCCTGAGACGAAAAAGAGCGGCCCAGAGGCCGCTCCTGATCGTTTTCGGGGTGGCGGGGCCGACGGGACTCGAACCCGCGACCTCCGGCGTGACAGGCCGGCGTTCTAACCAACTGAACTACGACCCCGCATTCAACTGCCTCCGAAACTCGCTCCTCTCGGACCGAATTCCCGAAGGAGCGCCATCCTAAACAGAGCGCTCCGGAGTGTCAAGAAGATCGTTGGATGAGATGCGACAGCACACGTAGCGGAACCCTCCGACATGTCCGACATGTCCGACACGTCCGACGCGTCCGACGCTCTCCTGGGAGTCTGCGCGGTAGAAACGTCCGTAGCGAGAAAGCGGAGCAACGAGGCCAAATTCGTTCGGATTTGAGGTGCGTAGCGGTGGCTACTCGCCGAAAATCCGGGCGGATTTGGACCATTGATCCGCTTTCGCAGTAGGACAGTTTCTACCGCGCAGACTCCTAGCCTCCAGCCTCGAGCTCCGGCAGTACCGGCGCGTCTTTCAGAGACGGCAGCGCAGCATCTTTCGGCGAGAGGATCGGCCGCGGTACCGGCCATTCGATGCCGATCCCGGGATCATTCCAGGCGATTCCGCGATCCGCGGGGGCGTCGTAGATCGCGGTGCACTTGTACACCACGTCGGCCACGTCGGAGAGCACCACGAACCCGTGCGCGAACCCTTCCGGCACCCAGAGCTGGAACCGGTTCTCCTCCGACAGCTCGACACCTGTCCATCGTCCGAACGACGGCGAACCGCGGCGGATGTCCACCGCGACGTCGAAGATCCGTCCGGTGACTGCCCGCACCAGCTTCCCCTGCGGTGAGGGCTGCTGGAAGTGGAGACCTCGCAGCACTCCTCGGGTCGATCGGGAATGGTTGTCCTGGACGAAGCGCGCATCGATCCCGATCTCCGCGAATTTCGTCTGGTGCCACGTCTCCATGAAGAACCCGCGCTCGTCTTCGAACGAGCGCGACTCGATGATCAGAACGCCGGGAAGATTGGTCTCGATCGCTTTCATCTCACTCCGTAAAATGACGCGGCATTGTAGCAGGAGAGGGGTCGGGGATCGGCGAGAAGCATCGGGAAATCGTTGGTTCGGCCGCGAAGCGGCACTCCAGCATTCGCGCTCGCCTCTCGTCCCGGTGCCCTGCGATCCGATCCTCGAGGCGGATTGCAAATCAGCGCTCCTCGGTGATTGCATCCTCTCGCCTCTCGCCTCTCGCCCCTCGTCTCTCGCCCCTCGTCTCTCGCCCCTCGTCTCTCGCCCCTCGCCTCTCGCCCCTCGCCTCTCGCCCCTCGTCTCTCGCCTCTCGCCCCTCGTCTCTCGCCTCTCGTCTCTCGCCTCTCGCCTCTCCCAACCCCCGACCCCTCTCCTGCTACAATGCGCCGCGCGGTGCGGCTCCTGCATCGCACCGGAAGTGAAAAGGAACCGATGAGCAAACCGTTCTACATCACCACCGCCATTCATTACGTGAATGACCTTCCCCACATCGGACACATCTACGAGAACATCGTGGCCGACGTGATCGCCCGCTTCCACCGGATGAAGGGCGACGATGTCTTCTTCCTCACCGGAACGGACGAGCACGGCCAGAAGATCGAGCGCTCCGCCGCAAAGCAGGGAATCAGCCCGATCGAGCTGGCCGACCGCGTAGTCGCCGCTCACCGCGCTCACTGGACGCGGCTCGAGATCACCAACGACGACTTCATCCGCACGACCGAAGACCGCCATCGTATCGGCGTGTACGAGCTGATTCGCCGCATCCAGGAGCAGAGTCCGGGCGACATCTACCTCGGCGAGCACGCCGGCTGGTACTGCCAGAGCGAGGAGACCTTCATCCCCGAATCGCAGGTCGCGAACGGGAAATGCGAGGAAGGACATCCCGTCGAGTGGACTTCCGAGAAGAACTACTTCTTCAAGCTCTCCGCGTACCGGGACCGCCTGATGAAGTATTACCGTGAGCACCCCGATTTCGTTCAGCCGCAGACGCGCTTCAACGAGGTCACCTCGTTCGTCGACGCCGGACTCAGAGATCTGTCGATCTCGCGCACCTCGATCACCTGGGGCATCCCTTTCCCCGGCGCACCGAACCACGTGATCTACGTCTGGATGGATGCGCTGACCAACTACATCTCCGCGCTCGGTTTCGGGAGCGACGACGACTCGCGTTACCAGCGCTGGTGGCCTGCCGACATCCACCTGGTCGGAAAGGACATCGTCCGATTCCACGCCGTCTACTGGCCGGCCTTCCTGATGGCCGCCGGGCTCGAGCTTCCGAAGTCGATCGTCGGCCACGGATGGTGGCTCCGTGACAACCAGAAGATCTCCAAGTCGACCGGAAACATCGTCCGCCCCGACGACATCATCGAGCGCTTCGGATCCGACGCCTTCCGCTACTTCGTGATGCGGGAAATGACGTTCGGTCAGGATGCGAACTACTCCGACGAATCGTTCCTCCAGCGCTACAACTCCGATCTCGCAAACGATCTCGGGAACACGCTCTCGCGCATTCTGAAGATGAGTGCCTCGTATTTCGACGGAAAGACACCGCCGATTCCGTGCGACGACAACGACCTGCAAAAGAACGCCGAGCGCCTCATCCCGGAGTACTTCCGCGAGATGGAGCGCCTCAACTTCCAGCGCGCACTGGAAGTGATCTGGCGGGCCCTGGTCGGAGTGAACGGCTACATCGTGAGCCACGAACCGTGGAAGCACTACAAGGAGAAGGGAGCCGACGAGTCGCTCTCCCGCATCATCTGGAACACTCTCGAGTCGATGCGCCTGGTCTGGCTGATGGTCTCCCCTTTCATGCCTTCGCTCTCCGCGACTGCACTCGCACGGATCGGAGCGGCCGGAGAGTCGCTCAGGACCGAATCGCTGGTGTGGGGCCGCCTTCCGAACAACCGACCCATCGAAGCGGGCGACGCGCTCTTCCCGCGCGTCGATACCGCGGAGTATCTCGCCGGCGCCCCGACGCCGGCCGCCAAAGGAGCACCGATGACTGAAGAGAAGAAGCCCGCAGAGACTCCGAATCCGCCCGTCACGCCGGACGTTACCAGCGCTCCGCAACAGGCCGGACCGCCGCCTCAGACCACGGAAGCGATCGCGCCCGACACCTCACGCATCTCGATCGACGAGTTCATGAAGACTGATCTTCGCGTGGCGCAGGTGCTCGAAGCAGAACGAGTCCCGAAATCGAAGAAGCTGATCAGGATGCGGATCACGACCGGCGACGAGGAACGGACCATCGTCGCGGGAATCGCGACGAAGTACGAACCGGAGGAACTGGTCGGCCGAAAGGTCGTCATCGTCGCGAACCTCCAGCCCGCGAAACTGATGGGAATCGAATCGAACGGGATGGTCCTCGCCGCTTCCATCGATGGTGAGCCGAGCCTTCTCTCCGTCGACCCCTCCGTCCCGAACGGAACGAAAGTACGGTAAGGGCATCGCAGATCTGATATCGCTCATCTGATATCGCTGATCTGACCCAGATAACAGATATCAGATATCAGATGCCCGTCGGGTGCCATACGGTCTTGATCTCGAGGAAGTCGGAGATCGCGTAGAGCGACTGTCCCTGGTCGGAGTCGATCGCGCGTACCCCTTCCGGCCCGCCGACCACACGCTTGACGTTCTCCGCCGCGAGCTCCTGCACCTTCGCCAGCAGGTCGGGAGCGACTCCCGTACAGTCGATCGCGTTGACGTCCATGTGCGACGCGAGCCAGGGGATCAGCTCGTCCTTCTTCCCGGTGATGACGTTCACCACGCCTCCCGGGACATCCGAGGTCGCGAGGATCTCGCTCATGGTGATGGAAGCGAGGGGGCGAGGCTCGGAGGGAATCGCGACGACCGTATTGCCACCCGCGATCGCCGGAGCGACGCGGCTGACGAAACCGAGCAGCGGCATCGCGTCCGGAGCGACGATGCCCGCGACGCCGGTCGGCTCGGGGACACTGAAGTTGTAGTACGGACCGGCGACGGGGTTGGCACAGCCGAGGATCTGCGCGAACTTGTCGCACCATCCGGCGTAGTAGACCCAGCGGTCGATGGTGCGCTCGACTTCCTTCGTCGCCTCCCCTTTGCTCGCACCCATCTGGCGCAGCTCGTTCTCCAGCTCACTCGCGCGTGACTCGCAGACTTCGGCGATCCGATACAGCACCTGCCCTCGATTGTAAGCAGTCTTTCCGCTCCATCCGGCCAGCGCCTTCCGCGCCGCGACGACGGCATTCCGGACGTCCTTGCGTGAGCCGAGACAGGCATTCGCGACCAGCGCGCCTTTCGCATTCTGTACGGGATAGGAACGGCCCGACTCGGTGCGAGGGAACTCGCCGCCGATGTAGAGCTTGTAAGTCTTGCGAACGTTCAGTCGTGACGTCGATGCTCTCGCTCTCATTCCGTTCCTCACTGAAGCTCGACGTACGGGGAAAGCCCGTGACGTCCCCCTTCGCGGCCGAATCCCGACTCCTTGTAACCGCCGAAGGGCGACGAAGGATCGAACTTGTTGTAAGTGTTGGCCCAGATCACGCCGGCCCGGAGCTTCTGTGCCATCCGGAGGATGCGCGAACCCTTCTCGGTCCAGACTCCCGCCGAGAGTCCGTACGGGGTGTTGTTCGCCTTCTCGATCGCTTCTTCCGGGGTGCGGAAGGTCAGCACCGAAAGGACCGGACCGAAGATCTCCTCCTGCGCGATGCGATGCGACTGCGCGACTCCGGTGAAGAAGGTCGGCGCGAACCAGAATCCACGGTCGGGAAGATCGCACGACGACTGATGGATCTCGGCCCCTTCTTCCACTCCACTGCCGACCAGCTCACGGATCTTCTCCAGCTGTGCGCGCGAGTTGATCGCGCCGACGTCGGTGTTCTTGTCCAGAGGATCGCCGACCCGGAGCGTCTGAATGCGGCTGCCGAGCTTCCGGATCACTTTCTCGAAGACCGACTCCTGGACGAAGAGGCGTGACCCGGCGCAACAGACGTGACCCTGGTTGAAGTAGATCCCGTTGATGATCCCTTCCACCGCCTGGTCGATCGGAGCATCCTCGAAGACGATGTTCGGCGCCTTTCCCCCGAGCTCGAGGGTCAGACGTTTCTTCGATCCGGCGATCGTCCGTTGAATCTTCTTCCCCACCTCGGTCGACCCGGTGAACGCGATCTTGTCGACTTCGGGATGGCGCACCAGCATCGCCCCGGTCTCCCCTCCTCCGGTCACGATGTTCACCACGCCGGGCGGAAGCTCCGCCTCCTGGATGATCTCCGCCAGCATCAACGCTGTGAGCGGAGTGGTCTCGGCGGGTTTGAGCACCACGGTGTTGCCGGCCGCGAGTGCAGGCGCGAGTTTCCACGCCGCCATCAGCAGAGGGAAGTTCCACGGGATGATCTGTCCGGCGACGCCGACCGGAGCGACGCGCCTTCCCGGAAAGGCATACTCCAGCTTGTCCGCCCATCCGGCGTAGTAGAAGAAGTGGGCCGCGGCGAGCGGGATGTCGACGTCGCGAGACTCCTTGATCGGCTTGCCGCCGTTCATCGTCTCCACCACTGCGAGCGCCCGCGCCTTCTCCTGGATCAGACGCGCGATCCGGAAAATGTATTTCGCACGCTCGGTCGGCGAGAGCTTCTTCCAGTAGCGGTCGTACGCGCGCCGCGCTTCCTTCACCGCCGCATCGACGTCCGCCTCTCCTCCCTCGGCGATCTCGGCGAGAACGCTCTCCGTCGACGGGCTGATGGTGGGAAAGTACTTCCCGGAGAGTGGTTCGACGAATTGTCCACCGATGAACAGCCCGTACCGGGGACGCAGCTTGACGTGGTCGGTCGATTCGAGCGCCGGAGCGTACTCCCAGGTGATGGGCATCGGCGAGGCGGGTCCGGGGGCGAGGCGCTCGAGCGCTTCGCGCTCATTCTGAATTTCGGTTTCAGTCATCTCTGTCATCAGTCGAGTGTGAAGTAGTCGCCGGACTGGTAGGCGTGACTCCGCTCCTTCTGGATCTGCATCAGAACGTCATTGAGCAGCGAGCTGGCGCCGAAGCGGAAGAGCTCCGGCGTCATCCATTCTCCCCCCAGAGTCTCGTAGAGCATCACGAGATAGGCGAGTGCGAGTTTCGCGTTCGAGATGCCGCCCGCCGGCTTCATTCCGATCCGGCGGCCGGTCATCTGGTAGAAGTCGCGGATCGCTTCGAGCATCACCAGCGTGATCGGAAGCGTCGCTCCCTTCGATGCCTTGCCGGTGGAGGTCTTGATGAAATCAGCGCCCGCGTACATGGCGATCATCGAAGCCCGGCGGATCTCGTCGTAGCTCCCGAGCTCCGACGTCTCCAGAATCACTTTCAGATGAGCCGGTCCGCTCGCTTCCTTCACCGCCACGATCTCGTCGAAGACCCGGTCGTAGTCGCCGGAGAGAAACGCGCCACGGTTGATCACCATGTCGATCTCGTCCGCTCCGGCCGCCACCGTCCTCCGCGTCTCGTCCAGCTTGACCTCCAGGAACGTCTGGCCGCTCGGAAAACCGGTCGCCACGGAGGCGGTCTTCACTCCCGATCCTTCCAGTGCCGTTTTGACGTACGGCACCATCGCCGGGTAGATACAGACCGCGGCGACGTGCGGAATCGAGCGATCCGCGGGGTCGGGCTGGCGTGCTTTCCGGCAGAGCGCGAAGACCTTACCGCGGGTGTCCTTTCCTTCCAGGGTGGTGAGGTCGATCATGCTGATGATGGTCCTCAGGCCCCAGACCTTCGCGTCCTTTTTCAGTGAGCGTTTTGCCAGCGACGCAGCTCGCTCTTCAGCCGCTACGGCGTCCACCGGAACGAACGCAGCGATGGCGTCGTGAACGGTGCGGCCGGGGGTCGAGGCCCTGCCGCCCGCTGGAGTGATCATGGTCTCGGTCATCGAGGAGAGGTTAGCACCGGGAGCGGAAATCGGAAAGAGTAGGGAGCAGCGGGAAACGTGAACGGGAGCGAGTAAGCCACGCCCCGGGAGACGAACCGTCGGACTCGTTCGACAGGTCCGACGAGTCCGACGCCTTCATCCCGATCATTCGGCGTTACGGAAACCCGATTCCGCGCTGCTTCCCGGGAGGAACCGGAACGAGGGTCCAGTTCGTACCGTCCCAGGTCCACGTATCCTGAAAGTAACGGCCGTCGTATCCGCCGTAGAGGGTCAGGTCACCAGTGATGGGATCGATGGTCATCGCACTGTTGATACGAGCCTCCGGATGCTGACCCGGCTCGACCTTCAGCCACTTCGAGCCATCCCAGCTCCACTGCTCGGCGAGGTAGTTCTCGTTCTGGTCTTTCCCGCCGAAGATCATCGGCTGTCCCGTGAGCGGATCCGTGCCGGTCGTCATCGCGTAGCGGATCGAAGGCGCGGTGGAGGGCTTCACCTCGTTCCATCGCGAGCCGTCCCAGCTGAACATGTCGCCGTAGCGGCGGGCGCTGTCCTCCTGCGTCGGCCGTCCGATTCCACCGAACACCATCATCTTCTGGGTCGAAGGATCCCAGAAGAATGCGGCGGAAGATCGCGGATCGGGAGCACTCCCCTTCCGGTCGACCTTCGTCCAGTTCGTGCCGTCCCACTCCCAGATGTCGTTCAGGTACCGGTTGATCGTCTCCCAGCCGCCGAAGAGAAGAACCTTCTTCAGCGCCGGATCGTAGGCCAGAGAGCTGAATCGACGGCCGGGTGGGAGATTTTTCAGATCGGGAAATGCTTTCCAGCTCGATCCGTCCCATTCGTAGGTCGTCGAATCCTCACAGAGGAGAACCATCTTCTTGCGGCTGGGATCCCACGTCCCCGCCCCATAGGTACAGACCGGGGTGTTCGACGCGTTGACCCTCACCCAGCGGCCGCTCGAGTAGCGCCAGAGATCGAAGAAGTCCCGCCGGACGTTGTGTCCCCCGTACATCCAGATGGTGCCGCTCTCGGGATCCGTCGCCATCACCGGAAGTGAGCGGGGCCCCGGAGTGAACGTGTCGGAGGCCTGGGTGAACTTCAGATCCCGGTAGCGATAGGTTTCGTTCCGGGTGAGGGAATCGATTCCGCCGAACACGATGACTTCTTCCCGATTCGGGTCGTAGGCCATCGCCTCTCCGTAGAGAAATCCGATCGGAGGGCTGGTGGTCAGCTTCGTCCAGTTGGTGCCATCCCACTCCCACGAGTCGCTGCTCGGGAAGGCGTTCGAACAGAAGCCGCCGACCATCAGGACCTTCTGGTTGTTCGGCTCGTAGACGATCGAAGTCGAGTTGATGCAGGTGGGAAGTGTGTCCGGCGTCAGCTGCTCCCAGTGATCGCTGCTCCAGCGGTACATCTGAGTCACCGCTTCCGCAGTCTGCCCGATCAGGAGAACCTGATCCCGCGCCGCGTCGTACACCAGGAACGGAGTGTTCACCGAAGGCCCGGTCTCGTTGACTCTGGTCCACGTGGTTCCGTCGAACGTCCACGTATCGTAGAGATTTGCGGTCGCGTTCGATCCGCCGAAGACGAAGGTCCGGTCCATGACCGGATCGTAGGTCATCCCGAACAGACGCCGCGGCGTCGGAGCATCGGCCGTCGACTGCCGCTGCCAGTCACCGTCGACGAAGAACCAGGTGTCGTTCAGGTAGTTTGTGCCGTCGAAGCCGCCGAAGAGGACCGCGTCATCGTGGTTCGAGTCGTAGATCATCCCGCCGGCGGAACGGCCACTCGGCTGGTGAGCCGGTCGAACCTCGATCCACCGTTTCCCGTTCCACTCCCAGGTGTCGTTGAGGAAGACTCTCTTGTTGCCCGAGTCGGTCCCGGTCACCCCACCGAAGAGGAGAATGTTTCCCTCCGCCGCGTCGTAGACCATGTGGGTCTGGGTCCGAGCGGTCGGATATGCGTAAGCAGTCGTCGAAAGCGCCAGGAGAAGGACTGGAGCGATGAGTGCGAATCGTCTCCCCAGCCGGCGTGCAGGTGAAGCCATCAGGTTGTCACCTCGGATTGATATGGGATTGTCGTCCGATGCTGCCGCACCAGCCGAATCGAACCGGACCATTATCAGACAAATTCCTCTACTTGAAGACGATGGAGTCGCGAAGAGGTTTCGGAGGGATGGGAGATCGGGGCGTTCGGCTCTTCTCTCGGGACGATCCTCGCATCTGCCGCGTCGGTCGCGCGCCGAGTGGGTCGCGCGTCCGGTGGGTCGCGCGTCAGTGGGTCGCGCGTCTCGCGCGAGGCTCCCCGGCATCCTGCCGGGGAGCGATGGCGGCAATCAAACGCGGATCCCGCCTCTCGCGCCGTAGTCCGTTCTTCTCTTATCTCGGGACAATCCGAGTATCTCGCACCGGACAGGGCGGCGCGGGACGCCGCCCTGCATCGGACGGGACGTCCAACCCACTGGGCCACCCTGCATCGGACGGGACGTCCAACCCACTGCCCTGTGGGTCGCGCCGCGTGGGTCGCGCGTCTCGCGCGAGGCTCCCCGGCATCCTGCCGGGGAGCGATGGCGGCAACCAAACGCGGATCCCGCCTCTCGCGCCGCGGTCCGTTCGTCTCTCGACTCTCGGGACGATCTTCGCATTTCGCACCGGACAGGGCGGCGCGGGACGCCGCCCTGCATCGGACGGGACGTCCAACCCACTGGGCCACCCTGCATCGGACGGGACGTCCAACCCACTGCCCTGTGGGTCGCGCCGCGTGGGTCGCGCGTCTCGCGCGAGGCTCCCCGGCATCCTGCCGGGGAGCGCTGGAGTTTGGCGGAACTCGGAGTCGTTGGGCGGAAGTCCAGGAATTCTGGACTTTTTTTTCGTCCCGTGGTATCTAGTTATATCACTAGACCAGAAGGAGGTCACCATGGGATTTCCAACCAAAGTGCAGCTGATCGCTCGTGCAAAGAGCAGGCAGTGGTACGTGAACCTTCCCGCGGCCGTGGCCCAAGCTTGTGAATTCATTCGCGGTGAGATCGTCGAATGGGTCATCGAGGACAAGCGAACGCTGATCCTCAAGCGGGCAAAGGATCCGACCGGAACCGTCGAAGCGAAGCGGGTCAAAAAAAAACGCTGATCGAAATCTTCTTCGCTCATTCAACGCGATCTTCGACGAATTGAATGGATCCTGTGATGCTCGGGTGCTTCAGCGGGTTCGTGGGTTGGCCATCGGCCTGCTCAACTGCACCGGGCGACACACGGTAAGCGGAATGATTGAAGCAGGCCGCGATCCGCAGCAGGACTGGTCGGCAGACTATCGCGTTTTCTCGGAGGGTCGGTTCGATGTGAGCGAGATGTTCAGAGTCATCGAACGACACCTGCTCGCGTACTTGCCGCTCGACGCACCGCTGGTGCTGCCGCTGGATGACACGAAGTTGCGCAAGACGGGCATGAAGATCCCAGGCGTGAGTTATCAGCGCGATCCGATGTCGCCGCCTTTCCACACGAACTTGATCCGCGCCCAACGGTTCATTCAGGCTGCGATCAGTGTTCCTTTAACTGGCCAGTCTGCCGGTCCGGCGCGCAGCTTCCCGATCCGGTTCAATCACCAGCCTCCGGCGGTTCGCCCGGGGGCCGGAGCAACCGAGCAGGAACGTGCCGAGTATCGTCGCCAGCAGAAAGAGCAGAATCTTTCCATCGGTGCAACGCGTCTGCTGATCCAAACTCGCAAGGACTTTGACCAGCTCGGAGCGAGCGAGCGCGTGCTGATGCCGGTGGTTGACGGCGGTTACACCAACCGTACGGTTCTGCGGAACTTGCCGGAACGAACGATCCTGATCGGTCGCATCCGAGGCGACGCGAAGCTGTTCTTTCCTCCAAACTCTCAACCGCTTCGCGGACGCAAGCGCTGGTATGGCGATCAGGCCCCAACACCCGATCAACTCCGCGTGGACCAATCCATCGACTGGCAACAGGTCCAAGTCTGGGCCTCGGGTCGTGAACACGCCTGTTCGATCAAGACCATCGGTCCCGTGCTTTGGAAAACTTCGGGTTATGAACTGCCTCTGCGGCTCGTCGTGATCCGGCCACTGGGCTATCGGCTCCGCAAGAAATCACGCCTGCTGTATCGCAAACCGGCGTTCCTGATCTGTACCGACCTGAAACTCTCGCTCGTCGAGCTCGTCCAAGCCTACTTCCGCCGCTGGGATATCGAGGTCAATCACCGCGACGAAAAGCAGATCTTCGGTGTCGGCCAGGCGCAGGTGCGCAACCGGCGATCGGTCGACTCGCTGCCCGCTTTCGCCGTAGCCGTCTACTCGATGATGCTCCTCGCTGCCGCCGATTGCTTCGGCCTCGGCTCCACTGCGCCCCCCGAACTGATGCCCAAGTGGAGAGACAACGATATCCCCGATCAGTGGCGAATACCCACCGGCCAGTACCTTCGCGCGATGCGATCCGCCTGCATTCGCCACATCCGCAACTTCGAACCCCCCAATTTCACCGACTTCCAGACCCCCGTCGCACGACACCTGAAGCGCTCGAAATCCGCTGTCACCCCCGAAATGGCTGTCCAGTACGCCACTTCGTAGCTCGCGCCTTGCTCGAGAAACGCCAAACTCCAGGGCTCCCCGGCATCCTGCCGGGGAGCGATGGCGGCAACCAAACGCGGATCGTACCTCTCGCGATGCGGTCCGTTCGTCTCTCGACTCTCGGGACGATCTTCGCATTTCGCACCGGACAGGGCGGCGCGGGACGCCGCCCTGCATCGGACGGGACGTCCAACCCACTGGGCCGCCCTGCATCGGACGGGACGTCCAACCCACTGGGCCGCCCTGCATCGGACGGGACGTCCAACCCATGGGCCGGGCTACGACCCTGGTCGCACTCCGTACTCCTCTGCGATCGAACGGAGCCGCTGCTCCACGTCCTGCGACTCGTGCCGCATCATCTCACCTCGTATCCGGCGGATCTCGTCCATCTCGTTGCTCTCGAGCGCGAAACCATGCTGCGAGAGCGCCACTTCCGGATCGGCCAGCAGATGACGACGAAACTCAGGATGCTCGAGCGCGCGGCGCACCACCGCGCCGATCATTTCGTTTCTCATGTCGGATTGCCTCCTTCCCCGCGCCGGGAGAATCGGCGCCGGACGAGAGGTCCGGCAGGCACGGAGCTCACCTCAAAAGTGCAAGGTCCAGACCGCATCTCATCCACTCTCATCCACGCCGGCGCGAGAGCAGACTCGCCTTCCGGCGTCCGTCCGTTCTCCGCTCGCGCCGCGAAAGAAACACCTCTTCGAATGCGACCTGTGCGATCGCGGCCACCGGAATCGCCATCACCGCTCCGACGATTCCGAGCAACGCCGCCCCCATCATGAACGCGATGAACACCGTCAGAGGAGAGACCGACACTTTCGACCCGAGGATTCTCGGTGCGAGGATGTGGTTCTCGAGCTGCTGGATCAGGATCACCACCAGCAGTGCGGACCAGAACTGCCACGACGACTGCATCAGGGCCACGATCATCGCCGGGGTGGTGCCGATGATCGGCCCGATCACCGGGACCAGCTCGCCCACCCCCGCAATGAACGCGAGAGGGACGGCGAACGGAACCCTCAGAGCGAGTAGCGTCACGAACATCAGGCCCGCGACCGTGATGGCGAGGATCAGCTGCCCGGAAAGCCAGTAACTCATCCGCTTCGCCATCCTGGTGATCATCCGCTGCCACATGGCGCGGTGTTCTTCCGGAAACAGCAGGAGAAGCAGACTCCCCAACCGCGGGGCATCGATCAACATGTAGAAGACCAGGAAGAGAATGGCGATGATCGACGCGAGCCCCGTCGCCGCCCCCTTCACGTACCCGAAGACCGGCGCATTCTTCGAGACCGAGCCGAGATCGACGTTCGCGACGATCTCCCGGATCGGAACGAACTTCTCGATCGGCGTGATGATCCGCTGGTCGATCACCGTCGGAAGCTCCTGGATCAGCCCCCTCGATTGCACCAGCATCTGCGGAACGATCAGAACCGCGAACAGCACTGCGATGAGGAGGAAAGGAAAGTACACCAGGAGCACCGCGGTGCCCCTGTTGATCCGTCTCCCGGTGAAAGCCCGCACCCGCGCTCGCACCCGGCGGACGGTCGGCGCGATTCCGGCCGCGATCGCCGCGGAGATGAAAATCAGCACCAGAACGTTGCGGACTGCCCAGAGAAAGAGGAGCCCGATCACGAAGAGAGCCACGACCGCGACGCGCCGCGCAAAACGGCCGAGATCGTCGCCCCTGTCGGTTCCGCTGTTCACGCGCTCTTTGAGAAGTACTGACCGATCGCCTGCTCGATCTGCGAGCGCGGCACCGCTCCGACGAGCCGCCCGACCTCCGAGCCGCCGCGGAAAAAGATCAGCGTCGGAATCCCGCTCACCCGGAAACGCGCTGCGATCTCCTGATTGGCATCGACATCGACCTTTCCGAAGATGACGTCGCGCCGCTCTCGTGCGAGCTCCTCGATGACCGGCGCCACGACCCGGCACGGGCCGCACCACCCGGCCCAGAAATCGACCACCAGAGGTTCGGGACGCTGCAACGCACCGTCGAAGCTCGATCGGTCGAGAGCCACCGGCCGGCCGCCGGAAACCTGCAACGCAGACTTACACCCGCCGCATACCACCGTCTTCCCTGCGGCGTTCGGCGGAATGCGGTTCGTGCGCCCGCATTCAGGGCAACGGATCAGTGTTCCTTCCACTCCTGCGGGTCCTCCTTCTGTTCGGGTTTGGAGATCCCCCTCTTCCCATAATGCGAATCGGAAGCCAGATTCAGCCGAGCCTGCGCGGATTATTCACGGGATTTCGTCGCAAGGAGCACGAGGCGGGTCCGGATGCAAGGAAGACGGCGATTTCGTTACGAGGCGTAGTCACTGCACTACGTTGAGGAGCGAAATCACCGTCTGACGCCGCAGACGGGCCCGTATCGCGCTCCGCAGCAGAAATCCCGTGAACAATCCGCCCGAGAGTCGAGATCTCTGTTCCACAACGGGATCTTCCGAAGGTAAACTCTCGCCGGTCGCCATGAAACGGTCCCTTCCCATCGCACTCCTCTTCCCGATCCTGACCGCCCTCCCGGGGATCGCGTCCGCCGCCTCTTCTGCCCGGGACGTCGATCGTGAGGCCGCTCAGATCGTGCGCCTCTCCGCCACTCTCGATGCCACGGCCGAGATCGCACGGCGCGTGAACGATCCATCCGATCTCCGCGCCGTCGTTTCTGCGCTTCTCGACTCCGAGATCGACGCTCTCCGCGAGCCCCGCACTGACGGCCGGTGGCGATGGGCGTCGCTTCAGCGGGAGGAAGGGCCGGCGGTGATCCGCGATCTCGCGCTCGATCAGAGTGCCGCCGAGACCACGACGGTGACACTCTCCGCCCCGCGAGCCTGGCTGGTGAGAGTGACCGTCGAGAACGGTCCTCCGCTCCTCTTCGATCGAGTCGTGGCGACGATGCACTACTTCGACGGCCGTGACGGCACCAACACCATTCCTGTGAATGAGCTCGTGACCGCGGGCACGCCACGTGACGTCCCTCTCGCCGACATCGCGAAGAACGCGACCGTGAACGTCGTGATCCATCGGCCGAAGAATCGTTCCCGCGTCCGTGTCGCGTTGATCGCGGCTCCGCTCGACGACGACCCGAGAAGTCCCTGGGCGCCCGCGGTTCAGCGCCTGCGGACCATTCGGGCCTCTCTCGCCGACGTGCCGTTCGATCGTGATGCGCTCATCCACAGTGTGGAAACCGCGGCCACCACTCTTCCGGAAAAAATCGCGGAACGCGTCACCAGCCGGAACGCGGCGGCGCGGAAGAGGCGCGAATTGCTCGAGAAGTCCGGGATCCAGCCCGCGCTTTCTCCGGCAGATGCGTCGCCCTCCCTGGCCGAAGAGCTCGAACGGATTGCCGCTCTTCTCGACGGGACTCCGGACCAGCAGGCCGCCGCCCGGCGCGAGCTGCGTGCTCTGCTCCAACAGCTCACTCCTTCGCAGGCTCCGCACAATCGAGAGAACCAGTAATGCCTCTACATTCCGGCTCCACGATCCGCCGCCTCGACCGATCCGATCTGTCGTCTCTCCTCTCCCTCGCTCGCGAATCGAACGAAGGTCCCTACGACCTCGCAGCCGTGCTCGACGAGAAGATCTTCGGGCCGGGGGTGAGCGGCGAACCGGAGACGCTCGGCGCGTTCCGAAACGGCAAATGCGTCGGAATGGCGGTCCGCTGCGGTCGCTTTCTCCGCCTCCTCCTCGTGGCCCGGGACGCACGGCGGGAAGGCATCGGCTCTTCCCTTCTGGAAGCGGTCGGCCCGTGCGAGACCGTCGGCGCGGAGCCGGGCAACTACTTCACTCCCGGCGTTGCGAGCGACGACTTCGAGTCGACCTCTTTCTTCCACGCCCGCGGCTTCCGCCCGAGCGACCGCCTCAACATCGACCTCGTTCTCCCGCTCCCTCCAAGGGAACAACCCGGACCTCTCCCCGACGCGACGATCGTCATCCGCCGGGCCGGGACGCACGAGCGGGATGCCATCCGGCGGTTCATCGAAGAGCAATTCGGGAGAGCGTGGGCGCTCGAGGCTCTCCGCGCTCTCGATCACCCCGATCCGATCCTCCACGTCGCCGGGCGCTCGGGGAGCTACGTGGCGTTCGCCGCGGGGGACGCGAACAATCACGGACTCGGTGGGTTCGGCCCGACCGGAACCATTCGAGCGGCGCGCGGCTGTGGGATCGGTTCGGCTCTCCTCTCCCGGGTTCTGGGCGAGCTCTCCGCGCGTGGCTACCAGGAAGCGATCATTCCGTGGGTCGCGGAAACTTCGATGTATCGGAGAGTCGGCGCGAAACCCGCACACCGTTTTCTCGTGTACACGCGGTGATTCGCTCGGATCTCAGGATCTGGTATCGTTCCGGCGTGATGAAAGACCCTGCCCCCAGCCCGCATTTCTCACACCGTCTCGTCACGAGGAGGCGGAGAGTGGCTTGGATGGAAGGCGCGCACGGCTTCGGCAACGAAGGATTCCTCCTCGCTTCACGATCTCGACTCTCGAGCCTCTCCAGCGAAAGGTAAGGGATTCGTGAATCACGAGAAGAGGCCGCAGCAGCCAAAGAAGATGAG
This sequence comes from uncultured Acidobacteriota bacterium, assembly GCA_963741955.1. Lineage (GTDB taxonomy): Bacteria > Acidobacteriota > Thermoanaerobaculia > Gp7-AA8 > Gp7-AA8 > CAVUKB01. Next base: position 650,094 of record CAVUKB010000004.1, on the reverse strand, counting down.
GCCGAAAAGACGGCAGCGTTTTCTCCCCAGTGCTATCGGCATCAGCGGCGGAATCGCTCTTGCGAGCGTCGCTTTCTGGTTCTTCCGCCATCAGGCGAAACGGGTGGTGACCGGAAAGGCGGACGTTTACGACGGCGCGATTCTGGAAGCAGTGGGCACCCTCGACAACGAGAGCGTTCTCGAGGCGATGGAGCTCGTCACCCATCTCGGCTCTCATCCCGCCATCATCACCGCCACCGGTCTGACCGCACTGGCGATGATTCGCAAAGGGAAAGCTCAGGACGCGTGGACGGTGCTGATCAGCACGGGAGGAGCGCTGGCGCTCAACTCGGCCCTCAAGGCGATCTTCCAGCGCGAGCGCCCGCAGGAGCTCTACCGACAGATCAAGCTTCCCCGCTCGCACAGCTTTCCGAGCGGACATTCGCTCCTTTCCGCCGCTACCTATCCGATCGTGGCGCATCATCTTGTAGAATCACGTTCGACGATCGTACAGCTGTGCGCGCACTCGGTGTCAGCCATCGTGATCCTTTCGGTCGGATTCTCCCGGATCTATTTTCGGGTTCACTTCCCTTCGGACGTGCTCGGCGGCTTCGCTGCCGGCTTCGGCTGGCTCGGACTGACCGCGCTGTCACACACGTTTTTCGACCGGAGCCAACAGAGGCGAACTGCACGCACACGCGCGATCGGGGCATGATCGAAGCGCGGAGCCCGAATGCCGTTGCCGGCGGGCGAAATGATCGGCGCGGCGACTCAGTTGTTTTTGTATTCAGAGCGTTACGAAGGATTCCTCATGTCGACTGCATCACCGTACGGTACGAACATCGCCTTCATCGAAGAGCTCTTCGAGAAGTATCAGCACGACCCCTCCTCGGTCAGTGAGAGCTGGAGGGAGTTCTTTCAGGACTACGTCCCCGAAGAGCAGCCCGGTCCCGACGGCCAGCCTGAGGAGGAGACGCCGCAACCCGCCAGAACGGTGATGCACGCTCCGATTCCGAGCCGTCCCGCTCCGGTACAGGCGCGTCCCGCGCTCGCTCCGGTGCCCGCTCCCGCAGCAGTCCCTCCGTCCGGCACACTGACTCCTCTGCGCGGCGCACCCGCTCGCATCGTTCAGAACATGGAGGCTTCGCTCACCGTACCCACTGCGACTTCGGTACGAAACATCCCGGTCAAGGTGCTCGAGGAGAACCGCCGCATCATCAACCAGCACCTTTCGCTGATCGGACAGCCGAAGGCTTCGTTCACTCACATCATCGCCTGGGCCATCGTGAAGTCCCTGAACGAATTTCCGCGGATGAACTCCTCCTTCGCGATGGAAGACGGTCAGCCGGTCCGCATCGATCGCGATCACGTCAACTTCGGCATCGCGATCGACGTCGAAAAGAAGGATGGATCGCGATCGCTTCTCGTCCCGAACGTCAAGAACGCTCAGAGTCTCGATTTCTGGCACTTCCTCCGGAGCTACAACGATCTCGTCCGGAAGGCGCGCAGCGGATCCCTTCAGATCCCGGACTTCGAAGGAACCACGATCTCCCTCACCAACCCCGGCACGATCGGCACCGTCTCGTCCATCCCCCGGCTGATGCAGGGTCAGGGCAGCATCATCGCCACGGGCCAGATCGACTTCCCCCCCGAATACGCCGGCACGGATCCCCGGGTCGCCGCGGAGATCGGAATTTCGAAAGTGATGACGATGACCAGCACCTACGATCATCGGATCATCCAGGGGGCAGAATCGGGACAGTTTCTCGCCCGCATTCACGCCCTCCTTCTCGGAACCGACAACTTCTACGACGAGATCTTCCGCGATCTCCGGATTCCCTACGAGCCGGTCTCCTGGTCCCGAGATCTCGGCGTCTCATTCCTCTCCGGCGCCCGGAGTGAAGAAGTCATCCGCAAGGAAGCAGGCGTGCTGCAGATGATCAACGCGTACCGCGTACGCGGACATCTGCTCGGTGATCTCGACCCGCTCGAATACCATGTCGGTCACCATGCAGAGCTCAATCCGATCTACTACAAGCTGACCATCTGGGATCTCGATCGTGAGTTCATCACCGGGGGCCTGTCGGGAAAACCGAAGGCCAGGCTCCGCGAGATCCTCGACGTACTCCGTGAGACTTACTGCGGGAAGATCGGCCCGGAGTACATGCACATCCAGAATCCGGTCGAGAAGAAGTGGCTGCAGGAACGGATGGAGCCGTCGCGCAACGGCACTCCCCTCGACGATGCCACGAAGCGACGGATTCTCCTGAAGCTCAACGACGCCGAGGCCTTCGAGAAGTTCCTCCACACCAAGTACGTGGGGCACAAGCGCTTCTCACTGGAAGGAGCCGAGACCCTCGTCCCGATGCTCGACGCACTCCTCTCCGAGGCCGCCGACAGCGAGATGAAAGAAGTCGTGCTCGGGATGTCCCATCGCGGACGTCTGAACGTGCTCGCCAACATCGTCGGAAAGTCGTACGAGAAGATCTTCTACGAATTCGAAGGCGACATCGATCCGAACACCACCCAGGGATCGGGCGACGTCAAGTACCACCTCGGCGCGCGCGGCACCCACGTCGCCCCCTCGTCACGAGAAGTGGGGATCACCCTTGCTTCGAATCCCAGCCATCTCGAAGCGGTCGATCCGATCGTGGAAGGAATGACGCGCGCCACGCAGAAACTCCTTCGGGATACCGAGCGCCGTCGCGTCATGTCGATCCTCCTCCACGGCGACGCCGCGTTCGCCGGCCAGGGCGTGGTCGCGGAAACGCTGAACCTTTCGCAGCTCAAGGGCTACCGCACCGGCGGAACGATCCACATCGTGGTGAACAACCAGATCGGGTTCACCACCGGACCGGAGTCCGCCCGCTCGACCGTCTATGCGACCGACGTCGCGAAGATGGTTCAGGCACCGATCTTCCACGTCAACGGCGACGATCCCGAAGCGTGCATCCGCGTAGTGAAGCTCGCGTTCGAGTACCGGCAGCAGTTCAAGAAGGACGTGGTCATCGACATGATCTGCTACCGCCGGCACGGCCACAACGAGGCGGACGATCCGTCGCTCACCCAGCCGAAGATGTACAAGCTGATCAAGGATCATCGCTCGGTCCGGAAGCTCTACACCGAATCGCTCCTGCGCAAGGGAGATCTCGGACCGCAGGAAGCCGAGCAGTGGCTCGACTCGTTCCGCCAGCGACTCCAGGAAGCATTCGACAAGACTCACGGGGAGGGAAAACCGCCCGAGGCTCACCGACCGCTCTGGAGTGACGAAGAGATCACCGGACTGCAGAACGAGCCGTCGCCCGATACCGGCATCGAGACGGACGAGTTGCGGCGGATCGGAGAAGCTCTCACCACCGTCCCCGAAACGTTCACCCTGCATCCGAAACTCAAGCCTTTCGTCAAGAGGCGCGCGTCGATGGTCGAAGGGAACGATCCTCTCGACTGGGCGACCGCCGAATCGATCGCGTTCGGCTCACTCCTGCTCGAGGGACATCGAGTGCGTCTCAGCGGTCAGGACAGCGCACGCGGCACCTTCTCCCAGCGCCACGCGATCTTCTACGACTACGAGAGCGGTGAGCGCTTCATCCCGCTCAACCAGCTCGCGAACCGCGAAGAATCGGTCGAGCTGCCGAATGGCGAAGTCGCTCAGAGTGCCGGCCCGATCACGTTCGCCGTCTACGATTCCCTCCTCTCCGAATACGGAGCACTCGGTTTCGAGTACGGATACTCCGTCGTCGACAAGACTGCCCTCGTTCTCTGGGAGGCGCAGTTCGGCGACTTCATGAACGGCGCGCAGATCATCATCGACCAGTTCATCTCCAGTGCCGAGGAGAAATGGGATCAGCACAGCGGGCTGGTGCTCCTTCTCCCTCACGGATACGAAGGCCAGGGGCCGGAGCATTCCAGTGCCCGGCTCGAGCGCTTCCTCACGCTCTGCGCGGAAGGAAACATGCAGGTCGCGAATCCGAGCACTCCCGCGCAGTACTTTCATCTGTTGCGGAGGCAGGTGCGGGTGCAGCCGCGGAAACCGTTGATCATCACCACGCCGAAGTCGCTCCTCCGTCATCCGGCCGCCGTCTCGCAGAGCTCGGAGCTCCTGCAGGGGCGTTTCGAGCCGGTGCTCGACGATCCGAAGCTCGCGGCCGCGGACGAAGCTGCGGCGAATGCGGTCACCCGGATCGTGCTCGCTTCGGGGAAGGTCTACTACGATCTCGCGTCGGCGAAGGACGAGCTCGGGCGGGACGACGTCGCCGTCGTGCGGCTCGAGCAGTTCTATCCCTTTCCCGAAGCGATGCTCGACGAGATTTTCGCGAAATACCGGAACGCGAGATCGATCGCGTGGACGCAGGAAGAGCCGCGCAACATGGGGGGGTGGGACTTCGTGAAGGAGCGCCTCCTCCAGATGGTCGGTCAGGAGAAGCTCCACTACGTCGGGCGTCCGGTCAGCGCGTCACCGGCGACGGGATCCCATCACCGGCACGAGACGGAACAGAAGGCCCTGGCGATCTGGTCGATCACCGGTGAACGCGCCCAGAGCTGATGCGCAAGCCTCGGCGAGTGGGTCGTGCGTCTCGCACGAGGCTTGGCGGCGTCGCGCCGGCAAGCGATGGCGGCAACGACGCGCCACCCGTTCCTCTCGCGCTGCGGTTGGTTCGCGTCTCTTTACTCAGGAAGATCGCAGGCGAATCGACACCGTCCGCCGGTCGGCTGAACAGGCCAACCTCGCCTGTGAGCGTGCGAAGAAGAGCTACGCCGGTCACCCGATTCGCGATGCCGGCGTAGACCACGGGCAGACCTGAGACTCAGGCTCGTATCCTGAGTGATCTTGATGACTTCGTCCAAACGTACGACCCGCCGAGCATCCCGAGCGGCGGCAGCACCACGTACCACTACGACAACGACCACCGCCTCCAGACCATCAATCGCCCCGACGGCAAGACCGTGGGCTTCGGGTACTTCGGCAATCGCCTCTCGACCCTCACCATCGGCAGAGGAACCTACGATTACGCGTACGAGGGCACGAGCGGAAACCTCGAGACCGTCACTGCGCCCGAAGGCGCCTCGACCACGTTCGGGTATGATGGAAGCCTCGTGACCAGCGAAACCACGACCGGAACCATCAGCGGCAGCATCGGGTGGACGTACGACAACGACTTCCGCCTCCACACCGAAACGCTCGCCGGCAACACCACCACCTACGGGTACGATCCCGACTCGCTCCTCACCACCGCCGGCCCGCTCACCATCACCCGCGATCCGGGCAACGGCCTGCCGAGCGGCACCACGGCCGGCATCATCGACGAGACGATCGGGTGGAACGGGTACGCCGAACCGCATACGGATCAGTACACGGCCAAAGGCTCGCCGGCTTTCGGCGAGTCCTTCACGCGCGACGACGGCGGACGGATCACGCAGATCGACGAGAGCCGGTACGGGCTCACGTTCACCAGGAACTTCGACTACGACACCGCCGGACGGCTCTGGAAGGCGTACACGAACGGACAGCTCGACGCGGAGTACCAGTACGACGACAACGGCAACCGGAAAGCGAAGACCACCACGTCAGGAACCATCACGTACACCGTCGATGACCAGGACCGGCTCATCTCCAGCTCGGACGGCACGACCTACACGTACGCTCCCAACGGCGAGCTCGCGACGAAGACCGACACCACCGGGACGACGTCGTACTCGTACGATGAGCTCGGGAACCTCCTCAAGGTCACCAAAGCCGACGGCACGGTCATCGAATATGTGATCGACGGCCTGAACCGCCGCGTCGGAAAGAAGGTGAACGGCACGCTCCTCCAGGGTTGGCTCTGGCGCAACCAGCTCCAGATCGCAGCCCAAACCGACGGCACGGGGACAATCACGAAGCGGTTCGTCTATGCGACCCGCGCGAATGTCCCAGACCTCATGATCGCCGGTGGCACTACGTACCGTCTGGTCGTGGATCACCTCGGAAGCGTCCGATACGTCCTCGACACCACGACCGGCACCATCACGGACTCCGTCGATTACGACGAATTCGGGAACGTACGATCCGACTCCAACCCCGGCTTCCAGCCTTTCGGGTTCGCCGGTGGACTCTACGATCGGGACACGGGGCTCGTAAGGTTCGGCGCTAGGGACTACGACCCGCATACGGGACGATGGACATCCAAGGATCCGCTTCTCTTCTGGGGCAACAGTCGAAGCTTCTACGATTGGACCGCAAACATCTACCAGTATTGTGACGGCGACCCGGTCAACTTCTTTGATCCATCCGGTCTCGAGATGGATTCGGTCAGTCGAAGTATGCAGGAGGCGATCGCACGAGGTGACGCCGACGAAATTGCTCAGATCTTGGACGAAGCGGGCGAAACGCTTCCAGACAAGCTGCGCGCGGCGGCACAGAAAGCACTTCAGCGTTTTAGATCGAAGGCCAAAGACGTCATTTCGAAGGAATGTAAAGGATCCATCAACCGAGAATTTCCGGAGCAGTTGCGGGAGAAAAGCCTCTCGCAAATATGGAAGGAAGCTCGCGAGGGCAATAAGGCCGCACAGACTGCGAAGAAGTTGCTTTCCGACTCGAGACTTAGGAAGTGATGCATGTGGTACTCGGCGAGTTTGCTCTTCCGTGCAGTGCATCCGACTGATCGGGATTCCGATTGGCTGTGGCAAGACAGAATTGTGCTGATGAATGTCTCGGATGAGGACATGGCGCAACAGCGCGGGGAAGCGCTTGGCCGGGAGTACGAGCACGAATATCAAACGAGTTCCGGCACTGTTCGATGGGAGTTCGTGCGCGTTGAACGGTTGTGCCAAATCGAAGGAGAGCTTCGAGATGGGGCCGAGCTGTTTTCTCGGTTCTTACGAGAGTCGGAAGCAAAGAGTCTGCTTAAACCTTTTGATTGAAGCATGTCGATGGCGCGAGTCACGCCTGTGATTCGCGTGTCGCGCCGCTTGCAGGCCGCCGCGAAAAGGTGAGCGGCAGTGCGGCGGGCAAGCGGCGCGCCACGCTTGGTGCAGCGTGAATCGATCGTTCCGCCGCCCGACCGTTCGGTCGTACGTTCTGCGCCGGTGGGTCGGCCTGATCCAGCGTTGCGCCGGACACGGCACCGCGTCGCTCGTGCTGGCAGTTGCACGCGAGAGCGCGTGCGGTGCCGCGCCGGCGAACGCGGGATTAGGCCGACTGGTTCCGCGTCGCTCGTACGGTCCACCGCCCTGTCCCGCGGAAAACCTCGCTCGTGGCGGGTGGCCGCGGGCCGCGCGTGCTCGCCGGCTGGCGCCGTCTGCGCGCGCGTCGCTCCGCGCGGCGAGCGTTCGCTTCACACCCACGCGCGCCCCCTCGCTCTCTCCTCGCCGCGCTCCGCTTCTGGCCGGCGCTTCCCACACCCGCCCACCCGCGCCGGCCGGCCCGCTGCTGCGTTGGGCCGCCACACAACCACGGCGCGACTGCACGAGCTCTCGTCGACATGACCGCACATCGCTCCGTCTCTGGAGCTCGCTCCTTTCCACCACCCGACCCCGCGTATGCTCCTGCTGCGAGCGCGACGGTCGCTCTTAGTGATTTCGTGGGCCGAGGGTGGCCCGGGGATGCGATGGATCGTCAGGGAAGAACGATCTGCGGATCGAGATCGGGTGCGACCAGCGGCGCGTCGTCGCCGTCGATGTAGTCGCTCATCGGAAACTCCAGAATGCCGGTGATCGGCAGTCCGCCGCCCACGCCGCCGAGATTCGAAAGTTCGGCCACACGGCGAAGCCTGACCGCAGCCGGTTCGGAAGCCCGCGGTCCTTCGAGCCGAGCGGACGATGCTGCGTTGGGATGAAGCAAGTGGCTGAGGAGTCGAGTCCGACTTTCGGAGGCGCCTCATCCTCCCCTCTCCCCGAACGACAGGACGGCGATCACCGCTTCGCGTTCTGCGGAAACGGAAACGCCGTCGCGTGCCACGATTCAGCGGCAGGACGGCCGAGACCGTCGCTTCGGAGCTGCTTCATCGATTCGATCGTGGTGTCGAAAACTTCCGTCTCGAGATCGACTCTCCCCTGCTCCACTTCCCGGCGAAATTCGTCGCGGGTGACGCCGCGGATCTCGCCCTCGCGCGTCCGGTAAAAGACGAGCGGGCGGAGCATCGAGACGCCGAGACGTTGTCCGGCTTCCGCGAGCGTCCGGTAGAGCGAATCGATCGAGCATCCCGAGGGAAGGTCGGCTTCCTCTGCTGCGACGAGGAGAAAGCAGCCGTGCAGCAGCTCGCGTGCTCCAGTCACTGGAGCCCCGTGCGCGTTCCACTCCTCGAGGAACCGGTCCATCGCTTCGAGGAGTCCGGATGCCGTCTCCCCCTCGAGGCGCGTGTCCGCGCCGAACACCCACACCCGTGCGGAATCGGAAACCTGCTGAAAATCAGTCCTGGGCATCGCTCTCCTCGGAATTGCGCTCGTCCACCGAACGCGTCGTAGTCTGAGAACGTGGGTCACGCAAGACCCGCTCCTGCTTCTCGTTCCCGAATCGGACAACCGTCCGGTTTCGCCGGGGAATTCCAGATGGTTGGCGAAGATTCGACAAACCGATAGACTTTGCCCATGGCAATCGGATCCTTCATGAACTCCCTCCGCGATCGTCTCAGTCCCGAGGGGCGCGCCGAACAGCAGACCGATGCGAAACAGCGGTCGCTGAGACTCGCGACCGCCGGCATTCTGCTCGAGATCGCTTACGCCGATCAGTCTTTCTCCATGGCCGAAGAGAAGAATCTCTCCGGTTATCTGAAGAGCGCGTTCGACCTGACGGACGAGGAAGCGCGCGATCTGATCGAGTCCGCAGACCAGCTCCGCACGCGGACGATCGACCACTTCGCCCTGACCAACATGGTTCGTAAGAACACCACCCATCAGGAGCGGATCGAGATCGTGAAAACCATGTGGCGGCTGGTGTACGTCGACGGAAATCTCCACCAGTACGAAGGCTATCTGGTCCGGAAGCTCTCGGATCTCCTCGGCGTCGACCACCCGCAGATGATCGAAGCGAAGCTCGCCGTGCAGGACGAGAATCGCGGATAGCCCGCATTTCTCACACCATCTCTGCTGCGGAGACGGATAGCGGCCTGTCTACCGCGTTGCGCACATCTTCGGGTCCTCGACATAGTCACCACCCTGCCTTCGTCGACGAAGCTGCGCGCGCCTTGCATCCAGGCCGCTCTTCGCCTCCTCGCGTCGAGACGGTGTGAGAAATACGGGCTGGGAGTCTTCGGCCAATCACCTCTGGCTCATGAGGGCGAAGCCGATCATCTTGTAGAGCAGACGCGCGCCGACGTTTGCGTCCCACTCCGTCTCGCCCGGCGTGACTTCGCACAGATCGAGCCCGACGATTCTCCGCCCGGAGCGGACCACCGCGCGAAGGAGCGCGATCGCTTCGTTCCACGAGAGTCCTCCCGGCACCGGAGTGCCGGTGTTCGGACAGAGCGTCGGCTCGAGGCCATCGATGTCCCAGGAGAGGTAGACGTTCTCCGGAAGAGCTTCGGCGATCGCGTTTGCAATCTCGCCGAACGGCACCCCCTCGTCACGGTTCGCGGAGAGATCCGCATCGAAGTACGCGACGATCCGCCCGTTGGAGGATTCGATCATCGCATTCTCGGCCGAGCCGACGTCGCGCAGTCCCACCTGCACGAGCTTCCCCACGCCTTCGATCCGGGTCATCACGTTGTGGAAGATCGAGGCGTGCGACCAGGTGAAACCTTCGTACGACTCCCGGAGGTCGGCGTGCGCATCGAGATGGAGGATCCCCACCCCCGGATATCTCTCCGCATACGCTTCGATCTGACCGAAGGGGACGGAGTGATCGCCGCCGAGGACCACCGGCATCTTCCCTCGTTCGAGGAGCGAGCGGCTCGTCTCGTGAACCCACCGGTTGACGCTCTCGCTCGCGGCGTTCACGGAATCGAGCTCGCGCCGTTCGCTCTCCGAGTGGATCGCGCCGCCACTCTCGATGATCGGGAGCGCAGCCGCGCGGCCGTTCCGGTTGAGAAGGATGATTTCCTCCGGGACGTCGAGCATGGCGATTCCCGCCGCGTACGGCTTTCCCGTCTCGTGGTCGAAGAGATCGACCTGTCGTGAGGCCTGGAGCACCGCCTGCGGCGCCCGCGCCGTGCCTCCTCCGTACGAAGTGGTCGCCTCGAACGGGACGGGGATCACCACCACGTACGATTCGTTCGCGGTGAAGGGAAGACCGTAGATGCCCGATCCCGACGCTGCGGCATCGGGATCGAAATCGGACGGAAGTGAAGGAGCGGCGAATCCTGGTGCGGGATCGTTCTTCGACAAGAGATCGGCCTCCCCTCAGTCGAGATCCATCGGGTTGATCGGCTTCTCTTTCGACTTCTCCGCCCGCTGCAGTGCTTCCTTGAACTTTTCCTCGAGGAGGCGGCTGCGGTCCTTGTGGGACTCCATCTCCTTCTCGAACTTCTTCGCGATCTCCGACTTCTGCGACTCGAGCTGCGAGAGCATCCCCTCGATCGTTTTCGCCGGCGCCGCTTTCTTCTCGTGCCAGAGGATGGCGCCCGACTGCGTATCGATGGTCAGCTTCGCGTCGCAGCACGGACAGGTGATCTCGAGCTTGTCTGCCATGGTGGTGGTCCTCCTGGGCGATTGTAGCAACAGCGCTCGCGTGGATCGGATTTCGAGAGGCCCGGTCCGACCGTCCGACAGGTCTGACCTGTCCGACAGGTCCGCCATCTTCTCTCGTCTCTCGCCTCTCGTCTCTCGCCTCTCGCCTCTCGTCTCTCGCCTCTCGTCTCTCTTCTCTCGCCTCTCGTCTCTCGTCTCTCGCCTCTCGCCTCTCGCCTCTCGTCTCTCGTCTCTCGCCTCTCGTCTCTCTTCTCTCGCCTCTCGCCGCTCGTCTCTCACCCCAGCGCCTCTCGCAGATCCTCCACCAGGTCGTCCGGGTGCTCGAGTCCGATCGAGAGACGGATCAGGTTCTTCGGCGTCGGCGAGGTTGGTCCCTCTGTGGAGAATCTGTGCTCCACCAGACTCTCGACGCCGCCCAGGCTCGTCGCACGGGTAAAGAGCCGGAGAGCTGCGACGACCCGAATGGCGTCCTGGTCGTCGCCGCGCACCCGGAATGAGATCATTCCTCCAAAGTCGCTCATCTGCTTTGCGGCGACGTCGTGACCGGGGTGCGATTCGAGGCCGGGATAGTGCACTGCTTCGACCTTCGAGCTCGACTCGAGGAACTCCGCCACTGCACGGGCATTCTCACAATGCACGCGCACACGCGCCGAGAGAGAGCGGATTCCGCGCAGTACGAGCCAGCTGTTGAACGGTGAGGCGACGCCCCCGATCAGTCGCCGCGTGTGCATCACCGAATCGAAGAACGCGTCGCGTGCCCGGAACATCAGCGCACCTCCCTGCACGTCGCTGTGCCCGCCCAGGTACTTGGTGGAGGAGTGGAGAACGACGTCCGCACCGAGCGCGAGGGGCTGCTGGAGGGCGGGAGTGGCGAATGTGTTGTCGACCAGAAACATCCGGCCGGCCTCGCGCGCGACGCGAGAGAGCGCTTGGAGATCGACCACCTTCATCAGCGGATTCGACGGCGTCTCCGCCCAGATCAGGCGCGTGGTGTCGCGGATTGCCGCCCGCACCCCTCCGGGATCGGACATGTCGACCACATCGAAACTCATCCCCCACTTTTCGAGGAAGTCGTGGGAGAGAAGCCGGTACGCGTAATAGCAGTCGTCCGGGAGGATGAAGTGCGAACCGGCCGGGAGCGACTGCAGCACCGCGGCGCCTGCGGCCATCCCGGAGGCGAACGCCTGCGCCGCTTCCCCTCCTTCGATCGCCGCGAGCGCGCTCTCCAGACGGCTCTGGGTCGGATTCGCTTCGCGCGCGTAGCGATACCCATGAATCAGCTTGCTGTCGGCTCCGAATTCGAAGGTGGTCGAAAGGTGGATCGGTGGAGCGATCGCCCCGGTCTCTTCGTCGACCTCTCCTCCGCTTCGCACTGCAGTCGTCTCGAATCGCATCGGCTCTTCCTCCATCAAAACGTCGCCCGGAAGTCTATCCGACGCCGAAGCTTCGGGCAGCATCAGGAAGTCCGGGCGGATCGGATCAGCCCGGAGTGTTCACGGGACTTCTGCTGCGGAGCGCGATCCGGGCCTCTCTGGGGCGTGAGACGACGATCTTGCTCCTCAACGTAGTGGCGCGACTACGTCTCGTCGCAAAATCGCCATCTTCCCTGCATCCAGGCCTCCTCGCGACGAGATCCCGTGAGTATTCCGGGCTAGAATGGCCCGGAAAGCATTCAGCGAGTGATGAACGGGCTTTCCCGTCGAGAAAGGATCGTCGTTCCCCTGCTGCAGTTCGGCGGGACGGTCCTCGCGTATTCGATCCTGAACCGCTTCAGCGCCGCGTTCCAGGTCGAGCCGGGAATCTCGATCCTCTTTCCCGGCTCCGCGGTCGCGGTGGTCTCCTGCATTCTGTTCGGCTTTCGAGGAGCGCTCGGAGTCTTCGTCGGAACACTCCTCACACCGTGGGAAGGCGCCACGATGTTCCATCTCTTCCTCAGTGGTGCGGTCAATGCCGTCGAGGGGCTGATCCCATGGCTCGTCTTCCGGCTCAATCCCCGGCTCTCGAAAGATCTGAGCGATGGAAAATCGCTCATCATGTTCCTTCTCTTCGGCACCATCCTCAATACCGGCGTGAGCGCGATTCTCGGCTCCCTCTTCGTCACCGGCCGCTCCTTGTGGAGCCTGAATTCGTTCGCTGTCTGGTGGGTTGCGGATTTCACCGCCGCACTGATGATCGCGACTCCGTTCCTCGCCTTCGGCACCGCTCTGATGGACGGAGCCCGACGGGGGACGACCCCCCGGCGCCCGCGGACGATCCTCAGTGCCCTTCAACTCACCTTCGTCACCATACTCCTCGGGTGGGCCGCGTCGGCGGGGATCCGGCATTCCCTCTCCGCGGACGTCGAGCGCCAGTGGCTGCGACAGGAGGAAGAGTCGCATCAGTCGGATCGGGTTCTGAATCAGCTCCAGAGAAATCTGACCTATGCGTCGGGGCTCGCGCTCCGAGCCGACCGGACCACCGGAGCAGCGAAGCGCGAGTTCGAGCTTGCCCGGCGGCAGAACGAGATGCTGATGAACCGGCTCGCGCCTCTCGCCCGCCACGCGTCCGCAGATGTGGCCGCCGCTCACTCGACCCTGCTGCGACGGAGCCGGCGCTGGTTCGCAGACCCGGGATCCGAACCGATCGTCACCGATCCGGTGCTCGGATCGCGGCTCCTCGAACAACCGCTCCTGCAGCTGAGAAATGCGCTCGAGCATTACGACGAAATGTCGTGGACCGCTTTCTCTCGGCGGCGAGACCGCATCGCCACGATCTCGATCGCGACGGACGTGATGGTGCTGATGATTCTCGTTCTGGCCCTCAGCTATCTGATCCGCCGGCTCTCCACTCCCCTGAGGAATCTCGAGAAGTCAGTGGTGTCGATGACCGAGGGAGCGTTCTTCGACACCAGTGAGATCGGGACCGATTTCAAGGAGCTGCAGACCTTGACGGAGAGACTCGGGAGGATGTCCGCCGTACTCGCGGAGCGGGAACGTGAACTGATCCATCAGACCCGGCGGGCGATGGACGCGTCGAGCCACAAGAACGAATTTCTGGCCAAGATGTCGCACGAGCTGCGGACTCCCCTGAACTCGATCGTCGGCTTTACCGAGCTGATGATCGAGCAGGAGGGTGAGCTCGATTCCTCTCGGCGAATCCACTTCCTCGAGAACGTCTCCCGAAGCGCGAAACATCTGCTGCACCTGATCAACGACCTGCTGGACATCGCGAGGATCGAATCGGGCCGGATCAGCCTCGAATACGAAATGATCGACATCGGGAACGTCGCGCGGAACGCCGTGGCATCGACCATGCCGCTGTTCAGGGAGCGTGGCCAGAATGTAGAGCTGCTGCTCCCCGACCAGCCGGTAATCACCTGGGCGGATGCGCGCCGACTCGAGCAGGTTCTCCTGAATCTCCTCTCGAACGCGAACAAGTTCAGTATTGATGGAGACGTGATCAAAGTCCGAGTCACGCAGGAAGGGAACGACTGCGTCATCGAGGTGGAGGATCGCGGAATCGGGATCGCCGCGGAGGATCATCAGCGGATCTTCGAAGACTTCGAGCAGATTCACACTCGAGGCTCCTATTCCGCGGGGACGGGCCTTGGCCTCGCCGTAGCGAAACGCTTCGTCGAGGCGCAGGGGGGAAGCATCTCGGTGCGAAGTACTCCCGGCGCAGGGGCGACGTTCCAGGTCCGCCTGCCGATGCCGGGAGAGACGCCTCCCGCAGATCCCTTCGAAAAGACCGCACGGTTGCCGGCACCGCCGCGCAGATGATCGTCCCGGTGTTGGAGGAATGCCCTTTCACTCCGTTTTTCGGCTCCAGACCCGGCCCCGTACGGTAGCCAATCGGCGAGGCTCGCAGTAAGATGCGCGCTCGACATCGAGCACGGGGGAGTACTCTTTGAACGGACGGCGTGGCTGGCACATCGGATCTTTCGGCTTCACCACGGTGTACGTGGAAGCCGGGTTCCTGATCCTGATCGGGATCTTCATGCTTCTCGATCTCGAACGGGGAGTCGAGCTCCGACTGGCACTCCTCTGGATCCCCACTCTCTTTGTCAGCATTCTCGTCCACGAGCTCGCTCACGCGGCGACGATCTCCGCGCTCGGATTCGGCACCAGCGAGGTTTACCTCAGCTCCTTCGGCGGAGTGACCGTGAACCGGCGCAAAGCCCGGCCATGGCAGGACATTCTGATCAGCGCGGCCGGACCGATCTCCAGCGTCTTCCTCTGGTGGGCGTTCGGTGCGATGTATCGCACCGTCCCGATCGTGCGGCACGACCCGATGCTCGCCGCGCTCTTCCCGCTCATGTCACAGATCAATCTGGTCTGGGCGATCTTCAATTTCCTTCCGATCTATCCTCTGGATGGCGGAGGAATCCTGGAGAACTTCCTCCGGATACTCACCTCCCCCCGGCGTGCTCTCATCGCTTCCATATGGATCTCGATGATTTTCGGTGGCATTCTCGTCGCACTCTCGCTCTGGTTTCGCCAGTTCTTCATCGCCATCGTCGCAGGGATGTTGCTGATGCAGAATTTCCAGCGCTGGTCGTTCTTCCGTTCCGGAGGAGACGGTGAAGGGGGGCCGGGGGCGGGACCTCCTCCGGGCTCCTGACCTCCACGCTTTCCGAAACCATCAGACGTACCGTACAATCGGGAGGCATCCGATTCCGTGGCCCCGAACGGCAACGCTTCGATCGTTGTCGCGTACGCTGACTCGCCCGGCGTCACGTGGATGCCCTTCGCAGTCGCGGCGCTGCGATTCCGGCATATCTCCGTGAGGAACGGACGATCGATTGAACGCATGAAGGAACTGATCGAGCCGAGTGAGGCACGAGACGGGCGCAAGGCGGACCCGAGGAACGGAAAACGCTTCGGCGATCCCGCTACGATGCTGCGCCGGCTGAGGCGGTTCGCGGCCGGGCGGGACCAGCGACGCCGCTCGCTTCGAACCACCCTCGCCATCCTCCAGGCTCAGCAGAACGCCACGCTCGACGGAATCCTCGTGGTCGCCACGGACGGAACGGTCCTTTCCTGCAACCGCCGCTTTCTCGAGATCTGGAATCTCCCGACCGGATTCGATCCGACCGGAACCAACGATGCGCTCCTCCAGCACGCCGTCTCCCAGGTCGCCGACCCGGCGGCGTTTCTCGCCAATGTCCGGTGGCTCTACGCCCATCCGGACGTGATTCGAACCGGCGACATCATCGAGATGAGGTCCGGGAGCATCTTTTCGCGTACCTCGATTCCGGTGATCTCGGATCTCGGGCAGGTCATCGGACGAGCGTGGTACTTCACCGACGTGACCGAGGCGAAGAGGGCGGAAAAACTCGAACGGGCGCTCTTTCGAATCTCGGAAGTCACCCGTGAAGCGAGCGATCTCGGTGCGCTCTTCGAATCACTGCACCAGATCGTTGGCGAATTGATGTACGCGCGGAACTTCTACATCGCGCTGTACGACGAAAAGAAGCGCCATATCGATCTTCCCTACTTCGTCGATGAGATCGATGCCGCCCCCCCGGAACAACCGTCCGACCGAGGGCTGACCGGCTATGTACTTCGGACGGGAACCCCGCTGCTGGTCGGACCCGAGGCGTTCCAGCAGATGGTCTCCGCCGGAGACGTCGAGAGCATCGGGGCGCCGAGCGTCGACTGGCTCGGCGTGCCACTCAAGTCGGGGGATCGGACTTTCGGTGTCCTCGGCGTCCAGAGCTACACCGAAGAGGTCCGTTTCGGCGAGAGGGAGAAAGACCTCCTTCTTTTCGTCTCGCAGCACGTGGCTGCCGCGATCGAGCACAAGACGAAGGAAGAAGCCATCGTCGAAAGCGAGACGCGGTACCGGCAGATGTTCGAGAACAACCGGGCCGTGAAACTGGTGATCGATCCGGATACGGGAGAGATCACCGACGCGAACCTCGCCGCCTGCGATTTCTACGGATACAGCCGTGAGAAGCTTGCCTCGATGTACGTGTGGGACTTGAATCCCCTCCCGCGCGAAGTGATCGAGGCGGAGATGCAGAAGGCGAAGCTCCAGAATCGCAGTTTCTTTCTTTTTCAGCACCGCCTCGCGAACGGCGAGATGCGTGACGTCGAGGTGCATTCCGGACCGATCCACATTCGAGGACGCCAGTTGCTCTACTCGATCATTCACGACATCACCGATCGAAAACAGACCGAACGTGCTCTGGTCGAATCGGAAGCCAAGTTCCGCAGCATTTTCGATTTCGCTCCGGTTGGAATCTACCAGTCCACTCCCGAAGGCGAATTCCTCACCGTCAACGCCACCCTGGCCAGAATTCTCGGCTACGAATCTCCCGACGAGGTGATGTCGCGGCACCTCGGCGAGGATATCTACTTCTTTACGGAAGACAGGCTCGCCGTGGTCTCGAGGTACGAGTCCACCGGCCGCGCCGCCGATCTCGAGGTCATCTGGAAGAAGAAGGACGGAAAGGCGATCTGGGTACAGCTCAACGCCCACGCCATTCGAGACGAGGAAGGTAAGACTCTCTATTTCGAAGGTTTCGTTTACGACATCACCGAGAGAAAGCGCGCCGAATCGACCATGCAGTCGCAGTCCGCCGCGATGGAAGCTTCGATGGACGGCATCGCCATCCTCTCGGATCACGGGCAGTTCACTTACGTCAACCAGGCGTTCGTCCGGCTCTACGGATATTCAGACCCCGAGGATCTGCTCGGGCGGCGGTGGACGATGCTTTTCGATGCGCGTGAATACCGCCGCTTCGTGAACGACGTCATGCCGGATTTCCGAAAACAGGGTCAGTGGCGCGGTGAGTCGGCCGGACGACGGCGCTCCGGGAGCGTCTTTCCTCAGGAGCTCTCGCTCACGGTCATCGAGAACGGCGGCTTCGTCTGCGTCGTACGCGACATCACCGAGCGAACCTATGCCGAAGAACAGATCAAACACCTCGCGTATCACGATGTCCTGACCAGTCTGCCGAACCGGCTCCTTTTCAAAGATCGGCTGTCGGTCGCCATCGCTCAAGCGCAGCGCACCGGCCGGAAAGTGGCAGTCCTTTTTCTCGATCTCGATCACTTCAAGAAGATCAACGACTCGGTTGGACACAACGTCGGCGACCAGTTGCTCCAGCACGTCGCCAGCCGCATCCAGGCCTGTATCCGGGAAAGTGACACCGTGGCCCGCTTCGGTGGGGACGAGTTCACCGTGCTTCTCTCGACTCTCACCCGGGCCGACGACGCGGTCTTCATCGCCACGAAGATCCTCGAGTCGATTCGCCACCCGTTCCACCTCTCGGGTAAGGAGACGTTCATTTCGACCAGTATCGGGATCAGCGTCCATCCCGATGACGGAGAGGACGCGGAAACGCTGATCAAGAACGCGGACACCGCCATGTATCAGGCGAAAGACGCCGGACGCGACACGTATCAGCTCTTCAACGCGACCATCAGCGCCCGCGCCCTCGAGCGGCTCGCCCTCGAGACCGGCCTCCGGAAGGCTCTGATCAACGAAGAGTTCGTCCTCCACTATCAACCGATCCTGGATCGCAATCTCGGGCGCGTCCACGGCATGGAGGCACTGATCCGCTGGCGTCATCCGGAACTGGGCCTGATTCATCCCGCCGACTTCATTCCCATCGCGGAGACCACGGGGCTGATGGGAGCGATCGGTGCATGGGCTCTCAGAAGGGCGTGCCGCGATGCCGTTCAGTGGCAGCGCTGCGGGTTCCGCTCTCTCTCGGTCTCCATCAACCTCTCGGTCACCCAACTTCAGCAGACCAGCCTCGTCCACCTCGTTCGCTCCGTGCTCGAGGAGACGATGATGGATCCGAGCCAGGTGGAGCTCGAGATCACCGAGACGAGCGCGATGCAGGACCCCGAAAACAGCATCACCGTCCTCAATGAGATCAAGGCCCTGGGGGTGCGCATCTCACTCGACGACTTCGGAATCGGCCATTCATCGCTCGGCTACCTGAAACGCTTTCCGATCGATACGCTGAAGATCGACCAGTCGTTCGTACGCGACATCTCCACCGACCCCGACACCGCGAATATCGTCACTGCCATCATCGCCATGGCGCACAAGCTTCGGTTGCGCGTGGTCGCCGAAGGGGTGGAGACCGCGGAACAGAGAGATTTCCTCGACCGCAGTCTCTGCGACCGGATGCAGGGATTCCTCTTCGAGAGACCAATACC
This sequence comes from uncultured Acidobacteriota bacterium, assembly GCA_963741955.1. GTDB lineage: Bacteria > Acidobacteriota > Thermoanaerobaculia > Gp7-AA8 > Gp7-AA8 > CAVUKB01. The sequence goes on along the minus strand of CAVUKB010000004.1, from coordinate 631,357 downwards.
TCCGGCCGAATTCGAGGAGTTCCTCCGAAGGAACATGCCGGAGGAAGGAGCCGACCGCCCCCCCATCCCTCCCGACCTCACGTTCGGCGAAGCCTGAGAATCATCGAAGATCGAGGATCCAGAAACGCGACTTGCCCGGTGCGTTCAAGTTTCGACGGCTCCCGGCTTCTCCATATCTCGATCTGGCCTCGATCCCCGATCCTCGATCCCCGATCCTCGATCCCCGATCCTCGATCCCCGATCCTCGATCCCCGATCCTCGATCCCCGATCCTCGATCCCCGATCCTCGATCCTCGATCCTCGATCCTCGATCAACGATCCTCGATGTCTCTCAGTCACTCTTCGCTGTGATCTTCGTCGCTGGGTTTTCTGCGGCAAGGATGTATATCCCTAGCAGAATTTACCCACGGGGGTGAGACCGATGCCCGGACTCCTGACCCGCGAGGTTTCCGCACTGATGCTCCTGGGCGACGAAGCGGTCGCACTCGGAGCAGTCCATGCCGGAATTTCGGGGGCTTATGCCTATCCAGGAACACCTTCCACAGAAATCCTCGAAGCTCTCATCGCCTACTCTCGAAGCGTCGGCGCGCCGAGAGCTTCCTGGTGTGCGAACGAAAAGACGGCCTACGAGGAAGCGCTCGGGATGTCGATGGCCGGACGCCGTGCACTCGTCGCGATGAAGCACGTCGGCCTGAACGTGGCCGCAGATCCGTTCATGAATTCCGCCGTCGTCGCGCCGAAGGGAGGCCTCGTCCTCGCGGTGGCCGATGACCCGGGAATGCACAGCTCGCAGAACGAACAGGACAGCAGGTATTACGCGGACTTCGCGCGGATACCCTGCCTCGAACCGGCCACACCGCAGGAAGCGTACGAGATGACTCTCGAAGCGTTCGACATCTCGGAGAGGTTCCGCACGCCGGTCCTCCTTCGCCTCGTGACGCGACTCGCGCATGAGCGCGCAGAAGTCCGGCCAGTCGAGCCGCGCCTCGAGAATCCGACCGACCCGATCATGAATCGGAAGGAGTGGGTTCTGCTTCCCGCTTTCGCACGCGAAAACTGGAAGCGCCGGCTGGAACAGAGCGCCGAGGTCCGTGAGTGGTCCGCCGGATCGGAGTGGAACCACCTCGACATCAGCCCCGGCTCGTCGTTCGGCGTCATCACCACCGGAATTGCCAGAAACTACTACTTCGACGTCGTCGACGACGTCGAGCAGAAGCCCTCGCACCTTCACGTGGGCGCCTACCCGCTTCCGGTCGGAAGAATCCGCGAGCTCGTCTCGAGCGTGAGTGAGGTGCTCGTCCTCGAGGAAGGGTATCCCTATCTCGAGCGATATCTCCGCGGGATCATTCCTCCCGCGGTCCTGATCCGGGGGAGGGAGAGCGGTGATGTCCCACCCGACGGGGAGCTCTCTCAGGATCTGGTACGCAAAGCGCTCGGGCTTCCCTCGGCGTCAGGCATCGTCAGCCGGTTCCCGGTTCCGGAGCGGCCTCCGCGCCTCTGCGACGGCTGCCCTCACACCGACGCTTACGATGCTCTCTCTACGGCGCTCGAAGGATTCGAAGCTCCGATCGTCACCTCTGATATCGGATGCTACACGCTCGGCGTGCTTCCTCCGCATTCCGTCGGAGACAGTTGCGTCTGTATGGGAGCCTCCGTCGGAATGGCCAAAGGAGCGTCGGAAGCCGGCGTCCATCCATGTGTGGCGGTGATCGGCGACAGCACGTTCCTTCATTCCGGAATCACTCCGCTGATGGATGCGATCACTGCCGACGCGAACATGACTCTGATCATTCTCGACAACGACGTCGTGGCGATGACCGGATCGCAGCCGACCATTCTTCCCGCCGAGAAGCTGAAAGACGTAGTCCTCGGACTCGGTGCCGATCCGAATCACGTCTGCAGTTTCGAGCTTCATCCCAGAAAGGTCGCCGAGCTCGCGGAGCTGCTTCGTGAGGAGATCGACCATCGCGGACTGTCGGTGGTCATCGCACACCGCGCATGCATCGAGGCCGTGAAGAAGATCAAGAAATCGCCTGCGATCAACCCGAAGGGAGAGTCGCAATGAAGTACGACATCATCATCGCCGGAGTGGGAGGACAGGGCGTACTTTCGGTCGCTGCGATCATCGCCCGCGCCGCGATGGAAAGTGGACTGCATGCGGTGCAGTCGGAAGTCCACGGAATGTCGCAGCGAGGCGGCGCAGTGGTGGCGCACCTTCGCCTCGCCGACCATCCGATTCACAGCCCGACCATCGCACTCGGACAGGCCGACCTGATCCTCTCGATGGAACCGCTCGAGAGCCTTCGGTATCTCGACTATCTTTCGCCGGTTGGAGCCGTTCTCTCCTCCACCGATCCGACTCGTAACATTCCCGACTACCCGGCTCTCGAAGAGCTGACTACGGCGATCCTTGCCCTTCCGCGGAGCGCGGTAGTGGATGCGATGCGACTCGCCCGCGAGGCGGGGTCGGTCCGCGCCGCCAACGTCGTGATGGTCGGCGCCGCGACGGACTTTCTCCCCATCGACGCTTCGCGCCTGAAGGCGACTATCGAAGAAACGTTCCGGTCAAAGGGTGAAAAGCTCGTCCGGGTGAATCTCGACGCATTCGAAGAGGGAAGAACGTCGGTTCACTTTGCGGAAATGGTGGACGCTTTCGAGACTCTCGCCACACCTTGAGCGGCTGCATTTCGGAAACAGATTCTGCACGAGCGGGAGTCCTGATGAGCTCCATCGTCCGATCTTTTGCCATCGATCCTCTGATCTCGAACGCTCGCCGTCACGGGCGAGACGTCCTCCTCGAGCCCGAAGCCGCAGTGCTTCTGGAGATCCTGGGAGTAAGGCTCCCCCGGCAGATTCACGTCACCGATCCGGCGCACAACCTTCGTGCCGCTGCCGAGGCGTTCACGTCGATGAAGGGCGAGCGCGTCGTGCTGAAGATCGTCTCTCCCACGATCCTTCACAAGAGCGACATCGGAGGGGTCCGCTTCGTCCCGCGCGAACCGGATCGGATCGCAGATGCGCTCGACCAGATGCAGGAAGATTTCGCAGAGGCGGATCTCGAAGGCATCCTGATCAGTGAGTGCTTCGAGCACGACCTAGCGCCCGGGGGAGAGCTTCTCCTCGGCTTCCGGTGGACTGCCGATTTCGGTCCGGTGGTCAGCTTCGGACCGGGCGGAGTCACCACCGAATTCATGACCCGAAACATCCGAGCATCGCGGGAGATCGCGATCTTCTCTCCCGAGCTCACCCCGCCTGAGCAGATCGAACGGATCCTCGGCGAGTGCGCAATCACACCGCTCGTCACGGGAGGCGTCCGCCGGCAGCGGCAGCGGATGGCCGCGAGAGACCTCGTGGCACTGATTCAACGTTTCCTCAGTTTCGCGGCAGAGTACTGCCCCTCCCCTTTCTCCGAGCTGGAGATCAATCCGCTCATTCCCACTGAGAGTGGACCGGTGGCACTCGATGCGCTGGTCCGTCTTTCGGCTCCGGACGAAGTCGTCGCCCCGGCGCCCCGTCCCATCGAAAAGATCGGACGTCTTCTCCGTCCCGGATCGATCGCGATCGCCGGAGTGTCGAAGGCGATGAATCCGGGACACGTGATCGTACGCAATCTTCTCGACGAAGGGTTCGATCCCGCGCACATCCACGTGATCAAACCTGCCGAAACGGAGATCGACGGGTGCGGTTGTGTCCCCGACGTCGAGTCGTTGCCCGAACGAGCCGACCTTCTGGTGCTGAGCATCGCAGCGGATCAGGTTCCCGACACCATTGAGCGGGTGGTGAACGCTCGCGCCGCGGAGAGCGTCATCGTGATCCCGGGGGGACTCGGGGAGCGCCACGGTTCGGAGAGTCTCGAGCAGCACATCCGAACGACTCTCGCGAACTCCCGGAAGTCGACTTGGGGTGGACCTGTCGTGAATGGCGGAAACTGCCTCGGCGTTCAGTCGAGACCCGGGAAGGTCAATACGGTATTCCTGCCACGATACAAGCTCGAGGAACCGCGTGGTGTCGAGCCGGTCGAAGCGCCGCTCGCTCTGGTGTCCCAGAGTGGCGCGCTGAGTGTCGCGCTGGCGACGGAGCTGGGAGGGATCGTTCCGCGGTACCTCGTCTCGATCGGGAATCAGGTCGACCTGACTGTCGGTGATTACCTCCGCTTTCTGGAAGGTGATGGTTCGGTCGAGGTTTTCGCGTTCTACGTCGAAGGGTTTCGTCCGATGGACGGGCTGGAGTGGATGCAGGCGGCGGCTCGCATCGTGAAACAGGGACGTCCAGTCATCCTGTATCGCGCCGGCCGTACCGTTGCGGGCGCGAGGGCGACGGCATCGCACACCGCCGCGATCGCCGGCGATTACGTCGTGACCCGCGAGCTCGCACGCGCCGCCGGCGTGCTCCTCGCGGAGAGCATGGACGAATTCCGCGATCTGATCCGACTCGCCACCATGCTCAGGAGCCGCCCGGTTCGTGGGCTGCGCCTCGCGGCGATGTCCAATGCGGGATTCGAAAGCGTCTCGTTTGCCGACAACACCGGCCCATTCTCGTTCGCACCTCTCGCGCCTGGCACGAGGGAGGAGATCGAACGGCTCCTCTCCCTCAGCCGGCTCGAACGGATCGTCACCATCGACAATCCGCTCGACGTCAATCCAATGCTCGGCGACTCTGCATTCACTGAAGTCGCAGCGGCACTTCTCGGGGACGAGAGCGTCGATCTCGGGATCATCGGGTGCGTACCGCTGACCGGCGCGTTGCAGACGTTGCCGAAAGGAGCCGGCCACACAGAGGACATCGGCAGCGAGGAGTCGGTCGTCGAGCGTCTGGTCGGGTTATGGCGGACGACCTCGATCCCGTGGGCTGCAGTGGTCGACGCCGGTCCACGCTACGACGCGATGGCGCTCAGACTCGAGGGGGGAGGCATCCCGTCGTTCCGGAGTGCGGATCGTGCCATGCGCGCCCTCGCGCGCTGGACCGAGTGGTCGCTCCGCTACGGCAGGAAATGACGGCGAGTCATTTCTCACGGACTTCGGAGTGGCAGCGGCGATCCGCTGTCGGGCCGACCCGCATTCACTCCATCGCGAGACGCGAGAGGAGTCCCCGACGGCGGACCACGTTCAGCATCCATCCGAAGAAGAGCGCGCCCAGGACGAGATAGACCAGGTTGAGCGCGACGGCGGTCAGGAGTGCGGTGATCGCGAAATGCCCCTGGAGCGCGGAACGCATTCCTTCGAAGATGTGCGTCGACGGGAGTGCCAGCGCCACCGGACGAAGCCAGGCGGGGAAGACATCCACGGGATAGAAGACAGCGGAGATCGGCTGGAGCAGAAACGGGACTCCCCACACCAGCGCTTCCGCCGCGTGCCCGAAGCGGAGAATCAGAGCGGTCGTGAACATCCCTACCGCCCAGCCGAAGAGGAGGAGAGAGCCGACGAATGGAACCAGCAGGAGCCCGACGTGCAGGAGGTTGAAGTGGTACAGCGCCCACGCCAGCGACCCCAGGACCACCGCACTGGTGATTGCGCGGATCACGCCCATCAGGGCGGTGGCGGCGAGGAGCTCTCCGGTCCGAAGAGGTGCAATGAAGATATTGATGATGTTCCGAACCCAGATCTCGTCGGTGATGGTCAGAGTGATCGCCTGCTGTGCGCGGTAGAGGATGTCCCAGAAGATCACGCCGCCGAGGAAGAAGAGAACCGTCTTCGGGAGGACCATCCGCTCCAGGTACGCGATCACGAATCCCCACACCACCAGATCCATGACCGGCCAGAAGAAGATCTCGCCCATACGGGCGAGGCTCCGGCGGTAGAGGTAGAGATAGCGAAGGAGGAGAGCGGAGATCCTTCGGACGGAGTCGGAAGCGCTCATTCGCGATGTGCTCCTCTCGCGATGCTTATGAAGAGATCCTCGAGGTCGCCGGAACGGCTCCTTTCGACGACTTCGCGTGGCGAGCCTTCGGCGACGATCCGTCCGTGGGAGAGGAAGATCACCCGGTCGCACATCAGCTCGATCTCGCGCATGTTGTGGGAGGTATAGAGGATCGTCACTCCGCGCTCCTTCTGGATGCGCAGAAGGGTCTTTCGTACCTTGTCCGCGATGTCCGGATCGAGACTCGCTGTCGGCTCGTCGAGGAGAAGGACTTCGGGGTCATTCAGAAAAGCCTTGCAGAGGTTCAGGCGCGTCTGCTGTCCGGACGAGAGTGCGCCGCTGACCTGATGCTTGACTTCCGGAATCTCGAACAGCTCGAGGACCTCGTCGATCTTCCTCGTCCTCCCCTCCACGCCGTAAAGCCGGGCGAAGACGTTCAGATTCTCCCGGACGGTGAGATTGGACGGGAGGGCGATGTAGGCGGAGGAGAAGTTCACGCGCTGGAGGATGGCGAGGCGGCTGCTCGCGAGGTCGAGTCCGAGGATCCGGATCGAGCCGCGATCCGGTGTGGTGAGGCCGAGGAGCAGCTGAATCGTGGTGGTCTTGCCGGCCCCATTCGGGCCGAGCAGCCCGAGAATCTCGCCGCGTCCGACGGCGAACGACAGGTCGTCGACGGCGATCACCTCACCGAATCGCTTTCGGAGCCCCTCGACCCGGATCGCAGCGTCGTCCCCCATGAGCGCGCCATTCTACACGTGCGGGACGGTGGCGGCGGCCTCGCGCCGGGGGTCGGCCGGTACCCCTGGCCGGGGGTCTACCCGTGGCCGGGGGTCAGGCCGGATTTCGGTTTCCCGCCGGGGTCAGGCCCGCTCTCTGTTCCGTCTACCCGTGGCCGGGGGTCAGGCCGGATTTCGGTTTCCCGTCGGGGTCAGGCCCGCTCTCTGTTCCGTCGAGCCGGAGAATTGGGGTCAGCCGGAAACTCGGGGAAACTCGGGGTCAGGCCCGTTTTCCGTACATTCGCGCTTTCTTCGGCAAATCCAGGTTCGTCTATTCCCCCAACTCCAGATCGACTCGGCGACCAACGCGGGGTCGACCAACGCGGGGTCAGGCCCGTTTTCCGTGCTGCAGGTCCAGCTCGACACCCGAAATTCCACTAGGACTGGCGCCTGCCTCCTCCGCGGACTTACTTTTCAGTCAACACGGTCACGTTTTTTCGGAGATCTCCCGCTCCTTCCGCGATCGTCGCGGCGGAAGCCCTCCTCTCCATGAGCTCAGAGCTTCGCATCACGCCGCAGGCGGAATTCACTCGCCGCACGTCCGGCGACGCAACCGCCACCGGCGCACCAGGTCTCGTCACCTCAGGAGGAGAAAGATGATCAAGTTCGGACAGGGAAATCTCAGGGTTCCGAAGTGGACCCGCGCGGTGTACCTCGTCGCCGCAGGTACGAGTGATTTCCGAAAACGGTATCCCGAGAAGAGACTCGAAGAGCTTTCCATGATGGCGTTCCGTATGCTTCTCGAAGAGAACGATCTGAAAAAGGAGCCCCTTGCCGTCAAGGAAATGCTCAATTTCGCCGTGTATGGGGAGTTCGCAGATCACTTCCAGGACCAGCTCCTCTGCGAGGCGAAGGTCCACGACTACCTGGGCCTCGACCCTCTCCCGAACGTCGGGGTCAAGACAGGAGGCGCGACGGGCGGCTCCGCCATGCTCATGGGTGCAACGACGATCGCCAGCGGAATGAGTGATTGCACCCTCGTACTCGGATGGGAGCGGATGGACGAGGTGAAGACCTGGACCGGCAACTACTACATCGCGTCTGCAGCCTGTAAGGATTTCGAGACCAGGCTTGCCCGCAACTACGCGAGCTACTACGCGCCGATGGCGCGACGCTTTCAGGAGATGTACGGCGTGGATGAACGCGTACGCGCCGAGATCGCGGTCCGGAATCGCGGCAACGCCTGCTCGTCTCCGTACGCACAGCAGCCGGGGCACCACACCATCGAAGAAGTGCTGTCGGGCGAGATCGTCTCGGACCCGCTCCGGTTTCTCGAATGCTGCGCCATGAGCGTCGGTTCCAGTGCCGCACTGCTCTGTTCCGAGAAGGTGGCCTACGAGCTCACCGATCGGCCGGTCCGACTTTACATAGCCGCCGGCTCCCACACGCTCCGGACCGGTGACCGCAGACCAATGGAGATCCCCTTGCTCCCCAATGAGAGCGCACATGAGTACGACCATCTCTACGAGGAAATGAAAAGCCAGGATGGGCGATGGCCGGGCTTCGAAAGTTTCGGAGCAACGCGATTCGCGGCGTACATGGCTTACCGGATGGCGGGGATTCACGTACCAATCGAGGATCTCGACCTCGTCGAGACACACGACGCGTTCACAATCTCCGACCTCCAGACGTACGGAGACGTCGGCCTGACCAAGTATGGACACGAGCAGGAGTTCGTCACCTCGGGCGAGTCGTATCTCGAGAACCCCAAGAACGGGCAGCCTGGCAAATGTCCGGCGAATCTCTCCGGGGGTCTGCTCGGCACCATGCACGCCGTCGGTGCCACCGGCATCTTCCAGTGCGCCGAAGCAGCATGGCAGATCCAGGAAAAGTATGAGCAGTTCCACGGCGATCCGAAACTGTGGGCGAGATATGGGAAGCAGAAGCCTTCCGACTGGAAGAACCTTCAGGTGCAGAATCCTCGGCGCGGACTTGCAATTTCCCACGCCGGGGTGGGAAGTCACGTCACTTGCGCCGTCCTCGAAAAGGCATGGTAGGAGAGAATAATGTCCCAGAAAAACGTCGTTGACTCATCGGTCCCGTCGAGGCCGCGGAGCGTTCCCCTCATCGCCCCTTCATCGGTCGATCTCGTGAAGGGAACCTGGGTTCTCCACGTTCCACGTTTCGCTGAAGAGGGAACGCACTACCACACGTACGGAATGCTCACACCCTATTTCAAAGGTCTTACTGAAGGTCGGCTCATGGCGACGCGCTGCATCAACGCAGCCTGCCCGATCAGCAGGGGAGACGGCGAGCTCTGGGTGCCGCCGCGGGCCGACTGCCCCGACTGCCATCAGCCGATGGTCTGGCACGAGGTTCCCGAGCCGCGCGGTTATGTCTACACCTACACCCTCGTCGAACGTGGGGGCACCGGCCTCGAGATCCCCACTCCGTATTACCAGATCGACGTCCGCATTCCGGGCCTGTGCACGATTGTGAAGAGCTACCTCGTCGGAGCCAACGCACCCCTACGCATTGGGCAAGGTGTCAGGGCTGCTTTCCGCACGGGCGATCTGGCCACCCACACCGCACTCGATCTCTACTTTGTTCCCGACAACGCCTTGTCGCGATCCTGACAGTCCCTTGCCGAATCGCTGCCTCTTCGTCAGTCGGCGGAGAGGCAGCCCACTTTGCTCCAACGTACCAAGGCCTGAAACGTACCGGTCTGAACGGGGTCAGGCCCGTATTCGGTTCGGCAGGCTTCACCTGCGCGCTCCGCTTGGGGGTCAGGCTCCTCTTCGTCGGGCCATGTTCGAGAAGAGCGCACCTCGTGAGTCTGATTTGGAGGTCGACATGTTCTCTCAACATTCCGACCGTCGATTTCGCCTGAGAGCGCGTCATACGCAACCATCGACGATCCGGATATCTCTCGTCTCGGATGAACGTCGATGAGGAGATAGTCCTAACTTCAAGAGACCGACTTCTCCTTCCTGCGCCGGAAAAGAAGCCGAGCACGAAGTCACGTTCGAGTGAAGGCGGAGTCCGTCGATTCTCTCGTCAAATCCCTGACTGGCCGCTGAAGTTGGTACGCACCCGCGGGTGGACGGTGATCCAGCAACTCCCTCGCCTGCTTCACGACCGCGCGGAACTCGTCGTCGCTCCGAATCGCCTCTCTACATTCGCGAAGTAAAGCTGATACTCTCGAGGCACTCTTCAGTCGGAGAGTCGTGGCGATCGTCCTTCTCAGGTGCACCCCTTCATAGACAGCGAGATGAGCCACGAGCATCCTCGCGCGACCACCATGGCCTCTTCGAACCGCGTCCGGACCCGTTCGGAACGTCTGCGCGACTGCTTCCACCACCTGCTTCATCGTCGGCCGGAACAGATGACGCTCCGCCTTGGCGTGATCGCTACTGCGAGGCTTCTCGTCGATCTTTCTCTGGATCTGCTCGATCCATTCCTCGTCTCCGAGGTAAATGCGGTTTCGCAGGTTCTTCCAGGGGTCTTCGATCTGATCGACCGCAACCCGCATGAATTCGAGGTAGAGCCTCCGCGCTTCGTCCATATCGGTGGCGTGAAACTGGGCCAGAATCTTCGCCGTTCCGTTGGACAGAACAGCCGGCGCTCGCGTAGGCATGCCCGCCGTGCTGAAGAAACTGCTCCATTCCCACTGCTCGATACTTCTCGCGAGTCCTGCACGCACGGCGTTCGTCGCCACGTACCGAGTGAGGTTCTTCAGGTATGCTTCAGAATCGACCAGTACACTATGAAAGCGTCCCTGAAACAGGTGGCCGTGCCGTTTGTACTTCCTGTTGAAGTACTTCACATACTCCGTCAACAGCCAGTGCATTCCACGTGACAGGGTCGGTTCGACCGTCTCGACGACGAGATGGAAATGGTTGTCCATCAACGTCCACGAATAGACGATCCACTTGTACCGTATGACCGTCTCCGCGAAGAGATCCAGAAACCTGATCCGATCTCCGTCATCCCGAAAGATATCTCTCTGGTCATTTCCTCTGTTGGTAACGTGATGAACCGCATGCTCGAAATCGAGCCTCAAAGGTCTACTCATGAATACGAGCGTACCTCGGAGTCCGCGTTGAGAAAAGCGTTTTTGCGACGCTCCTGAGCCCGGACGATTCACGTGACTTCTGCTGCGGAGCGCGATCCTGGCTGGAGCATCGACCCGTCACGGATCCGAGGGATCCCTCGGATGCGTACGGGGCCTCGATCGGAACCGCGCCTCCGGTACTTCTCTCTCATCTCCGTGAGTGTACGAAACCTCCCAACAAGGGTCTCGAGGCCTGCGGGCGGTCCGGACAGGCTCTGCTCCGGCGATCTCGGGGAGAACAGAGAGGTGACTTCCAGCGAACACTGACGTACTCGACGCCGAGCCCCGAATTCGACCAGACGCACCCCGGACACGCTGCAGAAAGCCCTCGAAGCAGAAAGATCGCCCCGGGCCCCTTCTACCGTGGAAGGCGGGCCTGACCCCGCTCCAACGCGAAAGACGGGCCTGACCCCCACCCAGCAACTCAACGCGAAAGACGGGCCTGACCCCCACCCAGCAACTGACCCAACACGGCAACAACATCGAGCCGGAAACAATCGAGGCGGAGTCATGGTCCTGGAGGCGAAAACGGGCCTGACCCCACACGCGAAGCGCGGAAAACGGGCCTGACCCCGGTCAAAGCGAGGTGCGCGGCTCAGAAAAGGTACGTCATACGGGCATGGATCGTCTCCATGGCCGCATTCAGCTCGGGGCCAGGCTTGACACGGAAGTGTTGGTTGATCCGGATCTGCAGAGCGGGCTCCCTATCCCCATTCCTGACGAAAGCCGAAAGTGCCTCCGGAACACTGGTCAGCACGACCGTCAGCGGAACTTCACCGGGGTTCATCTCGACGATCTCCCTCAGCTTCTTCACTCGCCCTTCGTCCACTTCTCCGTACGGAAGCTCGAGAGAGATTTCCCGGACCCGTTTCTCCCGGATTCCATCCAGCTTTTCGATCTCGAACCCAGTGAGCTCCGGCGTCACCGGCGGTTCGTGGAACGCCGCCGAAGGCGTAGCCCCTCCGCTCCTCGTCGAACTCTCAGAAATTCTGTGCCGGGATTCCGGCTCATCCGCCGGATCATCCTCGTTGTCGTTTTCGTCCCCGAGGTTCGCCTCGTAGCCGGCGACCGGCGCCTGCCCGAACTCCGACTCCGGGTGATCGCCGTACTCATCGCTGAAACGCGCCGCCTGCAGCTCAGCGTTCGCGAGCGAGGCGCTGCGTCCCGCAGGAACCCCCCCGGTGTCTTTCACGGTCGCGGTAAGAAGGATCGGGACACCGTTCTCCAGCCACCGTTCGTAGCGCGCATAGAGATCACTGAAGATGACGACCTCGACGCTCCCATACTGATCATCGAGAATGAACTTCGCCATCATCTTTCCTTCGTTCGGGCCCTTCTTGATCTTCGAACGCTTCAGCTGCCCGACGATCCCTCCGATCCTCACCGTCTCTCCGACCTGCCGAGCGAGCGTTTCGGTCGTGGCATCCGCGAATTTCGAGAGGTCGTCGCGGAACTTGTTCAACGGATGACCGGTAATGTAGAAGCCGAGCGTCTCCTTCTCGTGCGCCAGCTTCTCGTCTTCCGGCCACTCGTCTCCCGGACCGTTCCCGGCCGGTTCCTCCGGCTGGATCGTCGCAGTCGCTCCGGCGCCGCCACCGAATCCGAAAAGAGAGGCCTGCCCCTTTTCCTTCTCGTCCTTCACCCGTGCCGCCGAGTCGATCGTCCGCTCGAGCCGGTCATCGAGGATCTTTCTCGAGAGGCCGAACGAGTCGAACGATCCGGACCTGATCAGAGCCTCGAACACTTTCTTGTTGCACGATCGAAGATCGACGTGCTCGGCGAACCCGTGAAGGTCACCGAACTTCCCGACCGTCTGTCGCGCCTCGAGAATGGAGTCGATCGCCCCCTGCCCCACGCCCTTCACCGCACCCAGGCCGAATCGGATGTTCGGGCCGACGACAGTAAACGAGTAGTTCGACTCGTTCACATCCGGAGGCAGGAGCGCGATTCCCATCGCTGATGCCTCGCTGATGAACTTCACCACCGCATCCGTCTTGTCCATCTCGGAACTCAGAAGTGCGGCCATGAAATGACGCGGGAAATGGACCTTCAGCCATGCAGTCTGGTATGCGAGAAGTGCGTATGCAACGGAGTGGGACTTGTTGAATCCATAACGCGCGAAGGGTTCGATGAAATCGAAAATTTCGTTCGCCGTCGCCTTCTCATATCCATTGGCTGCGGAGCCGGCGACGAACTTCTCGCGCTGCTCCTCCATGATCTCGCGATTCTTCTTCCCCATCGCTTTCCGGAGGAGATCGGCCTCGCCGAGGGAGAAGCCCGCCACGCCCTGCGCGATCTGCATCACCTGCTCCTGGTAGACGATGACGCCGTACGTCTCTTCCAGGATCTCCTTCATCTTGGGCACGACGTACTTTGCGCGGGACGTCCCGTTCTTACGTTTGACGTACTCGTCGACCATCCCGGCGTCGAGCGCGCCCGGCCTGTAGAGAGCATTCAATGCCGCGAGATCCTCGAAACGCGTCGGGCGCGCCTTTCGCAGCAGATCGACCATCCCCCCGGATTCGAACTGGAACACGCCCTTCGTCCGTCCCTCCTGGAACAGCCGGTAGACGTCGTCGTCATCGAGCGGAATCTCGTCGACCTCGATCTCGACATTCTCCTGCTGTCTGATCGACTTCACCGCATCGTCGATGACGGTCAGCGTACGCAGACCGAGAAAATCCATCTTCAGAAGACCCATCTTCTCGACGATGCGCATGTCGAACTGAGTGACGATCTCGTCCCTCGTCGTCCGATACAGCGGGACATAGTTGGTGACGGGCTCGGGGGTGATCACCACTCCGGCAGCGTGCATTCCGGCGTGGCGCGTCAGACCCTCCAGCCGCGCTCCGATCTCGATCATCCGCTCGACTTCCTTGTCATTGCGGATTGCCTCGGCCAGGAGGGGCGACTCCTTCGCAGCATCACCGAGTTTCACCTCGGGACCGGCCGGGATCATCTTCGCGATCTTGTCCACGAATGCGTACTGCATTCCGAGCACGCGTCCGACATCACGGACCACGGAGCGTGCGGCCATGGTCCCAAAGGTGATGATCTGCGCGACGTTTTCGGCACCGTACTTGTCGCGCACGTAGTCGATGACCCGTCCGCGATTATTCATACAGAAGTCGATGTCGATGTCGGGCATCGAGATCCGTTCCGGATTCAGGAAACGCTCGAACAGGAGGTCGTAATCGAGAGGATCGACATTGGTGATTCCCATCGCGTACGCGACGAGCGAGCCGGCGGCGGAGCCCCGGCCCGGGCCCACAGGGATCCCGTGATCTTTTGCGTACTTGATGAAATCCCAGACCACCAGGAAGTAGCCCGGAAATCCCATCCGGCAGATGATGTCGATCTCTTTCTGAAATCGATCCCAGTACGCTTCGAGCGGGTATCGCTTCCTTCCCGCCGCGAAGAGCGGCTCCATCCCTTTCAACCGCCGATCCAGACCTTCTTTCGCCACGCGGGTGAAGTAGCCTGCCGGATCGAGCTCGTCCGGGACTGGAAACTTCGGGAGATGGTGTCCTTTCGGCTCGAGTTTCAGGTCGATCCGGTCGGCGATCTTCTCCGTGTTCGCGATCGCCTCGGGGTAGGCGGAAAAAATCCGCGACATCTCATCCGGACCTTTGACGTAGAAATCGTCCGAGTAGAACTTCATCCTCTTCTCGTCGTTCAGGGTCTTCCCGGTGCCGATCGCGAGAAGAACTTCGTGCGCGAACGAATCGTCGCGATTCAGGTAGTGCGAATCGTTCGTCGCCACCATACGGAGCCCGACCTCCTCGGCCAGCCGCGCCATGAGCGGGATGATCTTCTGCTGGTCGGGGATGCCGTGATCCTGGATTTCGAGGAAGAAGTTGTCGGGCCCGAGGATTTCTTTGTAGGCCAGCGCCGCTTCCTTTGCCTTCTGGTAATTCCCGGCGGCAAGGGCCTGCGAGACCTCCCCCTTCAGACAGGACGAGAGGCAGATCAACCCTTCACGGTGCTCGCGCAGAAGCTCTCGGTCGATCCGTGGCTTGTAATAGAAGCCTTCGGTGAAACCGGCACTGACGAGCTTCACGAGATTCCGATACCCGGCGTCATTCGCCGCGAGGACGATCAGGTGGTTGTTCGAGCCGGCGTCCGCGGACTGTTCCTCGACACCGGCCTTGTCGAACCGCGAGCCGAGCGCCATGTACATCTCACAGCCAATGATCGGCTTGAGACCCTCTCCCTTCATCGCCTCGTAAAACTCGATGGCACCGAACATGTTGCCGTGATCGGTGATGGCACTCGCGGACATCCCGAGCGCCTTGACGCGGCGGGCCAACTCGCCCGGCCGGTTTGCGCCGTCGAGGAGCGAATATTGGGTGTGCAGGTGGAGGTGGACGAAGGACATGGCTTTTCGGGATCCAGTCGAGGCGAGACGCGTCTCTGGGTTCAACAACCGGAGCTTGGAGGCGATTCTAGCATCCCCGGAGAGGCTTCCGGCAGGTCGTGGGGCAACATCTTTCGAGAGGGGAAGGGGCCAGAAATACTCTCCTCACTGCGGAGTCCGCGAAGTCGAACCGCCACCGCTCGAGGAGGAGGATGGGCGACTCCGGCGGTCGAAGGTGGATCGCGAAAAGCGGGATTCGGAAGACCGGCCTGACCCCACTCCCGGACCGACCCAGAACCGAAAACCGGCCTGACCCCACTCCCGGACCGACCCCACTCCCGGACCCAGAACCGAAAACCGGCCTGACCCCACTCCTGGAAAACCGGCCTGACCCCACTCCTGGCGGCGGCGGGGCCAGCGCCCTCACCTGACCGCTTTCCGGAACCTCGCGACGGCCCAGGCGAGTCTCGTCGGCTCGACCGGCTTCCGCAGGTACGTGTCGAAACCCGCCTCGAGGATACGGCGTTCATCGTCGGGGCGTCCGTACGCCGTCAGGGCGATCGCCGGAATGGTCTCTCCTCCGTTCTCGCGGATCCCCTTCAGCAGCGCGAAACCGTCCTCCCCCGGCATCGCGATGTCACTGACCAGCACATCGGGCCGCCATCGACGGAACGCCTCCAGCCCTTCGGCGGCCGACGGTGCGCTCCGCACATCCGCTCCTCCCCGCTCGAGGACGGTCGAGATGAGCTTCCGCGCGTCCGGCTCATCATCGACCACCAGGACCCGCATCGAATCGAGCTCCGGCATCTCGACTCCCGGTTCGCTCTCCGGCTCATGCTCCGCCGTCCCCTCACCGCCCGCGAGCGCCTCTGCCAACTGAACGGCCATGATCGGCAGCTCGATGGTGAATGTCGCGCCTTTCCCTTCGCCCTCACTCGAGGCCGAGACGGTCCCGCCGTGCAGTTCCACCAGATGCCGTACGATCGCCAACCCGAGCCCGAGCCCGCCATAGCTCCGCGTGGTCGAGCTTTCCGCCTGGCGGAAGCGCTCAAATACGTACGGAAGGAACTGCTGCGGGATCCCGACACCATTGTCGGAGACCGAGACGCGGGCAACCGACTCCACCCGCTCGAGCCGCGTTTCGATCCATCCTCCCTTCGGGGCGAATTTGATCGCGTTGGAGAGGAGGTTCCAGATCACCTGATGCAGCCGGCCGTCATCACCGATCACATCTCCCGCCTCCTCATCGAGCTCCGTCCTCAGGGTCACATCCTTGGCCTCCGCAGCCGGCTTCACTGTCTCGATTGCCGACGCGATCACTCTATCCAGCCGGACCGGTTTCATTTCGAGGTGAAGCCGGCCACGCACGATCCGGGATACGTCGAGAAGATCCTCGATCATCTGGGCCTGCGCCGATGCACTTCTCTCGATCGTCTCCAGCGCAAGCATCTGCGTCTCCTCGTCGAGCTCTCCCATGTTCATCATCCTCGCCCAACCGAGAATGGAGGTCATCGGTGTCCGCAACTCGTGGGAGAGAGTGGCGAGGAACTCGTCCTTCGCCCGGTTCGCCTGCTGCGTGACCGCATAGAGGCGCGCATTGTCGACGGCGAGCGCGGCCCGGCGGGCCATCTCCTCCGCCAATGAGAGATCGTCGCGTCCGTAATGACGGTCGGACTCGGCCGTCACGAGCGTGATCGCGCCGAGGGTCCGGTCGCGAGCGATCAGGGGAACGATCATGGCAGAGCGGAATCCCAGTGCGCGAAGGAGCTCCAGGTGTTTTTCATCACGCGCCGCCTCTTTCAGCATCGCGTCATCGATCGCCGGATAGACCTCCGATCTCCCGGAGCGAAGCACGCCGGGTACGCCCGTTTCCGCGCCGGGAGCCGGCGGGTAGCGCTGCTCGATCTCACGAACCAGAGCGAGTTTCTCCGGATCGGTATGCTCGAGCGCGAGCCTCTGGGGAAGACCATCGTCATCCAGCACGTCGATCGCGCACCAGTCGGCGATCCGGGGAACCGTGAGCCGCGCAGTCTTACCGAGCGTCACCCGGTAATCGAGAGATCCCGCAAGCTCCGTACTGACTTCGGCCAGAAATGCGGAACGTGCCCGTTCGACTTCGGCCTGTTCCCGCGCCTTCCGTTCGTTTTCCAGCAGCCGCAGACGTTCCTGCTCTGCTTCCTTTCTGGCGGTGACGTCGAGAGTGACGCCCCGCAGTCCGATCGAATTCCCCTTTTCGTCCGGGATGGGGACCGAAGTCGCTTCCACCCAGATGGCCCGGCCGTCTTTCGTCATCCAGCGAAACTCGCTGGTCCCGCCCCGGCCGCTGCGGAATTTGGCTGCCGCTTCCGCCGCCGCACGTTCCCGATCCTCGGGATGGACGATCTTCAACCAGAAATTCTCGGTGGAGAGCCATTCGTCGACCGAGTAACCGAGCATCGACTCCACGTAGTTGCTCACGAAGTTGATCTTCTGTGTGGCACGATCCGGTGCGCCCCACGCCTCCCAGACCACTCCCGGCACGTTGGCGACGATGTTGACCAGCCGTTCGCGCTCGGCTTCGATCTGCAGAGTCAAGGCGGTCTTCTCCCGTTCGTTCCGTCGCCGCTCGGCAATGTCGCGGAACACCATCACGATTCCGACGATTGTCCCGGTCGGATCGCGCAGTGGTGATCCGCTCACGTCGACCGGCGTGGCCTGACCGTCGACTGACCGAAGGACGAGATCGCCCCGATATCGAAAAGGCTCTCCCTTCTGCTTCACCATTTCGATCAGATCGCCGACCGCTTTTCCGTCCGATTCCTCCCGGACATCGAACACCCGCCGCAGGCGCTGTCCGACAGCGTAGAGCCTCGACCAGCCGGAGAGCCGCTCGGCGATCGGATTGATGAAGACGATCACTCCTGCTGCGTCGGTCGCGACCACCGCGTCCCCGATGCCCGAAAGAGTCGCCTCCAGCCATCGTCTCTGTTCGATCACCAGAAGCTCGCGACGTTTCCGTTCCGTCGCTTCCCCGACGATGTTCGCCACGGATTGCAGAAAGCTGATGTCGTCTTCGCTGAACCTGCGCGGCTCCCGCGAGTGGACGCTCAGGACTCCGTACGGACCTTCCTCTCCTTCGATCACGACGCTCAGACCACTGACCACGCCGTGCTCCTCGAGCATGGTCGGATCCTCGAACCGCTTTTCGTCCTCGAGGTTCTCCACGATCACCGGCGCCTTCGTCAGTACCGCGTAACCCGCCTGGGATCGCTCGCCGGCCGGCACGACGAGATTCCCCACCAGCCCGGGCTTCCATCCCACTCCCGCCTTCACCAGGAACCTGCCGTCGGCGAGAAGCTCGAGGATCTTCGCAAATCCGACGTCGAAGGTCTCTGCGATCTTCTTCACCGATTCCTGCATCAGCGTGTCGACGTCGATCCCCGTCACCGCTCGGGTCCCCAGATGTGCGATCACGCTCTGCTGGGTCTCACGATTCCTGAGCTCCTGCTCGTACAGCCTCTGCTCGGTGTTGTCCAGAAACGTGACTACGGCTCCGCGGAGTCGATCGTTCTCGACGATCGGGTTCGCCGTGTACTGGACATAGAACCAGGTGCCGTCCTTCTTCCAGAGGACTTCGTGATCCGCGCGGTCAGGCTCGCGCGAGCTGAGTGCGCGGGTGAGCGGACACTCTGACTCGGGATAGGCCCGACCGTCCTTGCGGGTGTGGTGCACCAGCTCGTGCATGTTCCGGCCGATCAGCTCCTCCGGCGGGTATCCGAGCATTCTCGCCCCCGCAGAGTTGATGAACGTGCAGCGACCATCCAGATCCGTCCCGTAGATCCCCTCGCTGGTCGAATCCATCAGGAGCTCGAACTGCCGCGTCAACCGTTCCCGCTCCGCGATGAACCGCTCCCGCTCGGTGACGTCGCGCGCGACCGCCGTGAAGAACCGCATTCCTCCGCGATCGAGCTCGCCGAGAGAGATTTCCATCTCCATCCGTGTTCCGTCGCGACGGAGTCCCGGGAACCGGATCCGTTCCCATGACATCCGCTTCTCACCGGTCTCGATGTAACGCTGCAGCCCCGTCGTGTCGCGGCTCCGGTACTCCTCGGGAACGAGGACGTTCAGGTCCCTTCCCACCAGCTCATCAGGCGCGTATCCGAAGAGCGATCCTGCGGCAGGATTCGCGAAGACGATGCAACCCGATTGATCGATGGTCAGGATCGCGTCCGACGCGGCGCCGGTAATCAGCCGGTGAAGCTCTTCGCTGTCTCGCAGCGCAGCCTCGGCTCGCCGTCGCTGTATGAACTGTCCGATCTGTGCTCCCAGCGACTGCATCACTGCGAGGAGCTGATCGTCTCTCTCCTCGAGTCGATCAGAGTAGAAAGAGAGCGATCCCAGAATCCGGTCGTCGAAGAGGATCGGCACGCCGAATCCGCCGTGAATCCCCGCCTGGTTCGCGGAGAGCGCCCGCGGAAAGCCGGAGTCGGCCTGAACGTCCGGGACCCAGACCGCGCTCCGCGTTTCCAGAACCCGGCCCGTCACTCCTTCCCCGGGCTTGAATCGCCATTTTCGCGCGATGTCCTCGAACGCCGCAGTGAGGTCGGGGCTGCGCGAAGAGAATTCCAGGATCCGAATCGTCCCCTGGTCCTCCACCCCGAACTCACCCGCGATCCAGCCGATCTCCTCACAGATCACGCGCAGCAGCTCTTCGCTGCTCTCCTCGAGAGGCCGGGACTCGGCGAGGAGGCGCGAGACGGCAGACTGAACTCTCTCCCGCCTTCGCGCCTTTCGCTCTTCGCGCGCATCCGAGATGACGAGCACCGCGCCCAGGATCCGCCCTCCGGAATCGACGATCGGAGCCGCGCTCCCTGCGACCGGGATCTCCGTTCCATCCCGCGCGATGAGAAGAGTACGGTTGGCGAAACCGGTGGTCACACTTTCGCTGATGACGCGAGCGACCGGGGATTCGAGCTTCTCTCGCGTCTCCTCGCTGATCAGCGGAAGCTCGGCGTCGCAGTCGCGGCCGTGAATCTCTCCGTCGCTCCATCCCGTCAGCCGTTCAGCAGCGCGGTTGATGAACGTGATCCGCCCCGAGGAATCGCTCGCAATTACGGCGTCGCCGATGCTCGCGAGGGTGATCTCGAGCTCCCTTCCACGGAGCACGGCCAGACCTCGGGCTCGATCTGCCGCCTCAGAGATCCAGTTGACCACCAGCGCAATTACCAGAAATACCGAGATCCGGATCAGGCTCTCTCGAGAGCTCCATCCGACTCCCCCGGGGGCGATGAAGAGAAATTCGAGCGCCGCCGCACTCAATGCAGTCGAGAGGAGTCCGGGGCCGATGCCTCCGAACGTCGATCCGATCACCACGGCGAGAAAGAAGAAGGGGAAGAGAGCGACACTGAATGACGGCGACAAGGCCCAGGTCACCACGGCAGCGACCGCCACGGCACCAACCGCGATCGCATAGCGGATCGCTGTGCCCCTTTCCCTCAGTCTCTTCATCCGTCGGCCTTCCGAAGATCCGATGTTCGTCGCGACAGAGACGCACATCCGTCGTTCCGATCCACGGATCAGTACGTCGACCCGAAGTGCAAGAATTGTGCTGTTGACCGGCGGAGATCGCGCCAGGACTCTGCGCGATAGAAACTGTCCTACTGCGAAAGCGGATCAGCGGTCCAAATCCGCCCGGATTTTCGGCGAGTAGCCACCGCTACGCACCTCAAATCCGAACGAATTTGGCCTCGCTGCTCCGCTTTCTCGCTACGAACGTTTCTACCGCGCAGACTCCTAGGTCTCTCCCGAATCACCGCGTCGCGGGCAGATCCGCGAGCGCACGGGGGGCCACGTCGAACGACGCTGTCAGTGGCTGTTGTACGCGATGCCGCCGTTGCCGAACGAAAACCGGTCCCGCTTTCCGCTCGAAGCATCGAATCGCGATTCGAGCAGAAGCCGCAGGTTCGTCACTTCGACATACATGTGCCGATGAAACGTGCAGTGAACCGCAATCGACAGGAGGAAGAGCGAGATGGAGACGAGGAAGAGCGCCGCCGACCAGCTCCGGAGACCGAATACTCCGACCGACTGCGGAAGGGCGATCTCCTGGGCCAGAGCCAGGACGAAGAAAGAGGCCGGGAGTAGAGAGATCGACGTGAGCAGCCTGGCGTGAATCCGGAAATACGGCCGCAGCGACAGAATCATCAGACTGACGAAAAACGCGGTGCCCCATGCGGCCGCCGCGTGAATCTGCCGGATGGCGGAGATGTCGGGGGTGGGCACGGCTGACGATGCGAGCGTCGCGACACGATATCCGAGTGCCGTCGTGAACACCGAAAGAAGCGCAGCGCCGGCAATCGAGAATGCGGCAAAAAACGAGGAAAAGAGATTCCTCGCTGCGAGAAGGGAGGCCATCCGAAGAAGGAGCGCCGACACTGCGGTGATCATCACCAGAAGAGCCAGAAGAAGAATCAGGCCGCCGGGAATCCCCGGAAGAGTGCCGGGGACCGCTTCCCCGCGAAGAACGCGGACCAGACAGGCAGCCGCATCACGAAGTCCGAGCCAGGAAAAAACGGCACAAGAGACGACTCCTGCGTAGAAGAGAGTTTTCGGCATCGATCGAGCTCCGCACATCCGGCCCCCCCACGCCTCGGTCGGGGCCTTTCCGATTATCCGTCCATTCTGCGCATTGCGCCAGAGTTCAGTGCGCGAATTCGGGATTACCCACCGATCTCGCGGACGTCCCGAATCCGGTCGAGCCGGATCTCCACCGTGCCATTGTCCGCGCGGAAACGGAGGAATTCTTCTCCCTCCGTGGAAAAGATGTCGTCGATCCGGCCCCGCTCCCGTTGCCGTACGCCTTTCTGCTCGAATTCGATCTCCACTTCCCGCTTTTCGACGGCCGCGGCTTCGAGCCGGTCGTGTTCATCGCACGAGATCGGCCGATAAGGAATATCGCTCATCATGCCTCCCGAATCCTTTCATTACACATTCGATGCCGAGCGGCGCCGCAAAGAGTGTATTTTCGGTCGAGGCGGAACGACTCACGGATGAGAAGGTCACCATGAGCCATGAAACCATTTTGTTGATCGACGACGAAACCGCCATCGCGGAAGGGCTGGCCGCATACCTCGATGACGGAGAGCGAACCATCGTCGTTTGCAGCGACATCGAATCCGCCGAGATTCTGGTCGAGAACCTCGAATTCTCGTCCATCGTCAGCGACATTCGCCTGTCCGGTCCGTTCCGGCACGAAGGACTCGACTTCGTCGGGCATGCCCTCACTGAACAGCCTGGTTGCAGGGTGATTCTCATGACCGGCGTCCACAGTGAGGAGCTCCGGGAAGAAGCATCCCGGCGCGGTGCAGCCGCTTTTCTCGAGAAGCCATTCGATTCAATCGATCTCGAACGGCTGCTCCAGGGCGGGAGCCGCGCGGCATGATGAGCACGCCACGGATCATCCACGTTCCAACTCTCGATGACATCCTCGCGGGTCCCGACCTGATTCCGATGTTCCAGCCGATCGTGCGTATCGACGGGAAGCGGGAAGAGCTCTACGGATTCGAATCACTTGCACGCGTCCGCGCGAATCACCCTTTCACTTCGCCCGACCTCCTGTTCGACTACGCGAGCCGGAAAAATCGCCTCGACGATCTCGACCTGCGCTGCATCGAGCGGTCGCTGGAGCACGGCCGCGCATTGGCGCAGAGCCAGTTTCTTTTCCTCAACGTCCATCCCGACGTCTTCGGGCGATCTGCCGACCGGCTGAACGAAACGCTCCTCATTCACTCCGAGCTTCACGGCATCCCGATGTCGAGGCTGGTGATCGAGCTCACCGAACAGGCTCCGATCGAACCGACCGCCACGGTGATCGAGTCGGTCCACGTACTCCGCTCCCTCGGCGTCCGCTTCGCCTTCGACGATGTTGGAAGTGCGCATTCGCACCTCATTCTGATCGACCGAATTCAGCCTTCGTTTCTGAAGATCAGCCAGAACTTCGGGACCGGCTTCGAAGACGATCCGACCAAACGCAAGATCATCCGCAACATCGTCTCACTCGCCGCTGAATTCGAGTGTCAGGTCGTTCTGGAAGGGATCGAGAGCCAGCACACTCTGAAGGCGGCGCAGGAGTTCGGAATCCGATTCGGTCAGGGGTATCACTTCTCGCGCCCTGCCGATGCCAGCCAGTTCATCGCTTCGGAGCGCGGACGAACCGCAGGAGAGCGTGAGTACCTCGAAGCGTGATCAACTCGCGCCGATGTGCTCGTCGAACTCGTCCCACTCGTTCTCTCCCCACCATTCACGTTCGATCCCCGCACAGCGGTCACCGTACGCCGCGCACATGACGCATCCTTCGCCGCGGATCACACCGGCATCTTCCCCCGGCGGATAGCGCACCGCCAGAGCCTCGGCGTCAGCGGCGAGAGCCAGTTCCTCTACCGACGGTGCGCGGCCGTCGAGCTCTCGCACGCCGTTGCGGCGAAGACGGCTCTCACTCTCGGGAAACAGAACCGAATTCTCCGCATCGATGTGGGTCCACAGCGCTTCGGTGTACGCGTAGACGAGGTCCCGAAGCGTTTCCGTCGACTTCGACGTCTCGATCGGGAGAAGTGAGCGCAGCTTCGCCAGACGTGATTCGAGATCCCGGTGGTCGGCGGTGAGGACGGCGATCGGGCCGCGCTCGCGAGGAACCTCCGCTTTCGATGCGAGGGTGGTGAAGAGGACTTCCTCTTCCCTCTCGTGGTGAAAACGCCCCGCGTAGAGCTCGAAAAACGCGATGAAACGAGTCCCATCCTCGCGCGGCGCACGTCCTTCCGCGAGCTCTCCGGCCCAGGTGCGGAACGCGCCGAGGGTCCGGTCGATCCGTTCGTGCTCTTCGACCAGCTGTTCGATCAGCCGCATGCGTGGATGGTAGCAGCGGGAACAGCGTTTCGATGTGACGTTCGTCATGGGCAACGCGATCTCGTCTTTCGTTGCACGTTGCGGACGCCGAGGTGCGGGGCTCCGCTGCGGCCGCTCTCGCCGTGGCCGGCACGAATGGCACCTGCGGTGCTGCTCTGCATACAATGGCAGAGGGAGATGATCTCCACGGAGGGAGCGCACCATGCTCGTCGCCGGCACGGACGGTTGTCCCGCGGGGTGGATCTGCCTCCGCAGGAGGATGAAGTCGCGCGAGATCCACCCCCAGGTCTTCATCAATGCGGCCGACCTCCTCGATCAACGGCCGCGTCCATCGGTGCTGACAATCGACGTCCCGATCGGACTGAGCGACTCCGGGGCCCGCTTCTGTGACCACGCCGCACGAAGGGTGCTCGGCGCGCGCGCCAGCAGCGTCTTTCCCGCGCCGATCCGCCCTGCACTCTCGGCTCGAACGTACGGGTCCGCATGCCGGATCACCCTGGAACGGACGGGAAAACAGATCTCGAGACAGGCGTGGGCGATCTACCCCAAGGTGCGTGAGATCGACCGGGCCATGATTGAGCGTCCCTCGCTGCAGGGGGCGGTACACGAGGTCCATCCGGAAGTATCGTTCTGGGCCTGGAACGGGGGAGTGGCGATCGAACCGCCGAAACGAACCCGCGCCGGTCGCGATGCGCGAAGGCTCCTGGTCGATTCCCACTTCGGTCCCGACTCCTTCGAGCTCGTTCGCCACCGCTACCGTGCCTCGGATGTGACCGACGAGGACATTCTCGATGCGTTCGCCGCCCTCTGGACTGCGGAACGGATCGCGACGGGGACTGCCGGAACCCTTCCTGATGTCGTTCCTCTCGATACGGCCGGCCTTCGGATGGAGATCGTGTATTGAGCCTCGCGGTGCGGTCCCTCTCCGGAGAACGAGTTCCCTGTCACCTCCTGATATCGTCCACATCCAACGCGACAGGACGCAGTCGAAGGAGAGCTCAATTTGTCGCTCAGACGTCTCATCATCCCGGGCCTCGTGCTTGCGATGGTTCTTCCCTCCGCAGCATTTGCTCACCACGGGAAGGATTTCCTCCTGGTCGAGTCGTTCGAGCTTCCCGAGCCGGGTGAGACTTACCTGGTCCTGGCGCCCTCATATCTGAAGAGAGACTCCGGATCCGAGATCGCGTTGGAGCCCTCGATTCTGGTGGGGATGAAAGAGCGTCTCGCGATCGAAGCCCATGTCCACGCTTCGCGCGAGCAGGGTGAGAACTTCCGCTACGAGGCGGTCGCGCCCGCGGTTCACTGGGAGATCTCCGATCCGTGGAGCTTCACTGCCTGGAAGGGAGGAGTCTCGGCGGAGGCCGAGATTGCGAAGGATGGCCCCGATCGTTACGAGGTGCGGTTCGTCGAGTCGCGTCACTTCGATAGGTCGATGTTCGTCGCGAACCTTATAGCTGCCCACGGAGGAGGCGATCCCCACGCGGTCGTGCCGGGATACGCTGCCGGGTGGCGGCTCAGGATCGACCGGAGTCTCGCATTCGGGATCGAGGCCACCGGGATGCGAGGCGAACGCGCAACTGACGAAGCTCTCGCCGCCGTCTATTCCGAACCGATCGAAGGAGTCACGGTGAAGCTCGGAGTCGGGCACATCTTCGGCGACGATCCGTCCTCTCTGGTGATCCGATCGGGAGTGGTGCTGCACTTCTGAGCGTCGAGTCGCACTCGACTCGAGGGCTGCTCGTGGTCCGGGATCCCATTCCTTCGCCGCAAATCGCACGATTGCCGTCGCGAAGGCTCCACGCGATGCCGGAATCGGGCTGCTGATCCTTCTGAGTGGACTTCCGGTGTGGTGGCTGTGGACACGCAGACGTCAGGAGACAGCCACCGCGAGGCCGGCGAAGGAAACGTGAGCGCGATCGACGTCATGCACGATCAGAGGAGCGATTTTGCGCCCTCTTCGTCGGCGACGCAGACGCGATTTCGCCCGCTTCTCTTTGCTGCGTAGAGCGCGCGGTCGACCCGTCCGACGAACTCGCTGACCGTATCGCCCGGAACGGGCCTCATTGTCGCCACTCCGCAGCTTGCAGTAACCTGGCATTCCCTTCCGAGACCGGGAACCTCCATCGATTCGATCTTCGAACGCAGTGCTTCGGCGATGCGCACCGCATGTTCTTCTTCGGTCCTGGGGAGCAGGAGCACGAACTCCTCGCCTCCGTAGCGCGCAACGACGTCGCCAGCTCTCCGGATGGATGCCATCAGGAGCGCACCGAGCTCGCGAAGATAGGCGTCTCCCGCCTGATGTCCCAGCCGGTCGTTCAGATCCTTGAACCGATCGAGGTCGATCAGGATCAACGAGATCGGATCATTTCTTCGAAGGGCGCGGTTCCATTCGTCGGCCAGCTCGCGCTGGAAGCTCCGGCGGTTGTTGACCCCAGTGAGCTCGTCCACCAGCGACTGGAGCTCGAGTTGCGCGTTTGCTTCTTCGAGCTGCGCGTTCTTTTCGACCAGTTCCTCCTGGATCTCCCTCAGCTGCTCGACCCTCTGGCTCAGTTCCTCGGTCTGTTCGCCGACCAGCCGGCGCAATTCTTCCGCGTCGCGCGAGAGTGCGCGCGTCCGCAGCCTCACCACGATCACTACCGCACCGACCACGACCAGAAACCAGAGGGCGATCGCCCACGGACGTCGGTACCAGGGAGGATCCACTGCGAAGGACCAGGTCGTCTCCGGGCTGACCTTCTCGGCGTCGCGCGCCCGCATCCGGAGCGTGTAAGTTCCCTCGGAGAGATTCGTGAAGTCCACGAACGGCTCCGTGCTCCACTTGCCCCAATCGGTGTCGGAAGGGTCGAGCCGGTACTGGTACTCGATTCCCTGGTGGTACGACGCGGGGGCGAACTCGACGCGCAACCGGCGAAACGCGAACGGAAGGTGCACGAGCGCGCTCGTCGCGCCGCCGCCGTAGACCAGCCTCCCGTCGCCTGTGACCGCCCGACGGACGAGAGGGATGGGTTGGGCGAAGTGCGTCTGAACCTGCGAGGGCTGATAGCGGAAAAGGCCGCGGTCCCCACCGAACCAGACCACTCCGTCCGAATCGACGGACATGAACTGAATGTCGCTCGCATCCACCTGGACCAGCGGCTCGGTGTCCCTGGAAAACGTCCCGTCAGAATGCTTCCGGATCAGGCGCGGCGGTGTGGAATTGATCCAGATGTTCCCCGCTCCGTCTTCCGCGAGGAGGAAGAAGTCATCCGGAAGGGAGATCCCGGCGAGCCGCGGATCGGGCACCAGATGGCTGGTCGCATCGATGTCGGAGATCTCGCCGGAGGGACGGACGACCAGGAGACGTCCTCCAATGGTGAAGACTCCGATCTCTTCGCCGTTCGCGTAAGTCGTGATCCGTGGTTTCGCGGAAAGTGGATCGTCGACTCGCAGAAGTCCGTCGTAGACCGTCCCGAGCCACAGCACGTGGTCACGTTCGACGATCGAGGAGACGTAAGGCCGGACCCCGTCGACCGCTCCTTCCAAATGCCAACCGGCCGGGCGACGACGCAGGACGAACAGTCCCTTGTCCGTTCCCATCCACACCAGAGAAGGATCACTCGTGGACCGGGCCATCGAATAGAGTGCGAAGCGATCGGTGCCCGGCACCAGCTGCGGATCGCCCCGGTCCCGGAGGATATAGACGCCCTTGACCGTACCGATCACCAGATCGCGATCGAACGGAAGAAGACACCACGCGGCCGAAGGAAGACCGCCGACCTTCGTCGCCTCTTCCTGATTCCTCTCGTTCGAAAGGGTGAACAGCCCTCGTGTGGTGCCGATGTAGAGCCGGTCGCGCCATCGGTTGACCGTGCTGATCGATCCCTTGATCCCTCTCCGCGAGTCGAGAATGGTCACCGGCGAGGCAAAATCGATTCGGACAATCGGACCGTCGAACGTGAGCCACAGCGCTCCTTCGCGATCCGCGAACGCGTTCCAGAGAACGAATTGCGGCAGACCTGCCGATTCATCGATCACCTGCTCGATCGTTCCGTCCGCTCGTATCAGGACCACCCCGTGATCACGGGCGAGGAGCACGTAGCGTCCGTCGAGCAAACGGCATCCGCCGGAGATCGCCTTTCCCGAGAACCAGGCGTTCAGCGAAGATGAAAGAGGCTCCAGCCGGCCGTCCCGAAGTGAGTAGAGTCCCTGTTCGTCGATGGCGACGACCACTCCTCCGCCGCTCTGCGGAAAGACGAGCTTGACCTTCTTCCCTGCCAGAGCCGGGATCGGATTCGTCGCTCCATTCTTCAGGTCGAGAGTCTCGGCCCCCGAATCCCCCACCAGCCACGGCGTCCTGCCGACCATGAACATCCTGTGAGGAGTGGTCTGGTCGTCTGCGAATCGCCGGACGATTCGAAGGGAAGAGTGCCCGTCCCAATGCAGGAGGAGCCGGTCGGTCAGAAAGAGAAATCCGTTCCCGGTCGAACGGATACTCTTCATGTCCCCGAAGTCGCGGTCGGCCGGCGCGAGCAGAGGAAGGAGCGAGCGGAAAACGTTCGCGCCTTCGGCATTCGGCTCGAGATAACCGAGCTCCCCGACGGTGCCGATTGCGATCCGGCCGGAGTCGTCCGACTCGACCTGATCTGCCGAAGCATCGTGCGGGAGCTTGATCAGCCGCCACCAGGCGCCGTCGTAGCTCAGGAGACCGGCCAGGTTTCCGAAGTAGAGGATCCCCTGCCGGTTCTGCGCGACGTCGAACGTCTGCGGACCTCCTCGATGGACCCGCTGATCAAAGACCTTCATGATCGGGAATCCACGTTCCGCAGGGCGGTCCGCGACCGTCGCGGCTGCAGGCGAGGTCACGGTCGACACGAGCAGAACGAGTGCGGCCACCGAGGACCGGATGAGGATAAAGCGTAAATTGAGCGACATCAGAAAAACCGAACACGACAAGAGTGCCGCGAGTGGCCTCCGGACGCAACCCCCCGTTCGATAGGAGGATCCGTCAAAATGGCAGTCCGTCGAGGCTCTTGACTCGATCGCCCGGAGTCCGTACGGTTCCGCTTCGACAACAGATGGAGAGTCCATGCACGTACGAAATCGTTTCCCGCTCCTGATCCTCGGCTTGTCCCTTCTCTCGCTGGTCGGCTGCAACGGCTCGGGGAAACCGTCTCCGGCGACGACGAGCCATTCCGCGACGGCGACGGCGGAGAGCGCACCTCCGGAGAAGCAGCTCGACGCCTGCAAGCTCCTCCCCTCCTCCGCCATCGCAGAGGTACTGGGAGAACCGGCCGGCGAGCCGCGCGAGCTGGTCAACTCGCCGATGGGAAGAGTCACTCCCGGAATGAGCAGCTGTCTGTTCAAGTCGTCGACATCCGACCGTGAGCTGACACTCTTCGTCGAGCAGAGCCCCATCGAGAACCCGCATCACGCCGATGCGGTCCGGGAAGAGCTCGCGGATTCGAGCGTGAAGATGATCACCGTACCGGGACTCGGAAACGATGCGTTCTGGCAGTTTGACAAGCTCCACGTCTTCGAGGGCGGAAAGTACTACCTGATCGTGACACCGAAGAACTTCCCGGCGCCCGATGCAGGTCACGCCGCGGCCGTCGATCTCGCCCGGCGAGCGCTCGCCGCAATCGGAAAGGAATGAGTCGGGGATCGCTCTACGCGCGAACGTGAACGGCGCGCGTCACGAGGCCCAGCGGTAGACCGCCGCGTTGATGTGCATCCCCGCGCCGACCGACGCGAAGACGACGATGTCCCCCTTCGAGATGGTGTGGGGCTCGAGACGGCCGCGGACGATCAGATCCAGCATGGTGGGGATCGTAGCAACGGAGCTGTTCCCCAGCCAGGATATCGTCATCGGCATGACGTCGTCCGGAGGGGTCAGACCTGCAGTTTGATAGAGAGCTCCGAGAATCGCCTCGTCCATCTTGGCATTCGCCTGGTGAATGAGGACCTTCTTCACGTCCTGCAGCCCGATTCCGGCCTTCTTCAGGCAATCGAGGATCGCCCCGGCCACCGTCTGCAGCGCGTACTTGTAGAGCTTCCGCCCTTCCATCTTCAGGAAGATCTCGTCACCGACCAGATCCGGATGGTACGAGCGCGCCATGAACAGCATTTCCAGCTGCTCCGCGCTGTCGGAGCGGACCGTGTACGCGAGGACTCCCGCATCGTCTTCCGACTCCCGTCCCTCCAGGATGGTCGCGCCAGCGCCGTCCGCATAAATCAATGTGTCGCGGTCGTGCGGGTCGGTGACCCGGGAGAGAGTCTCGGATCCGATGACCATCATCCGTTTCGCAGCGCCGGAGCGGATCATCGAGTCGGCGACGATGATGCCCTGCAACCATCCCGGACAGCCGAAGATCAGATCGAATGCGGCGGCAGCGGGATTGCGGATCCCGAGATTGTGCTTGACCCGCGCCGCGAGCGAGGGAACCAGATCGGAGCGACGCGACCCGAGGCGGACGTCGCCGAAGTTGTGCGCGACGATGATCCCGTCGAGGTCCTCCCCGTTCGACCCGTTCGAAGCGAGCGCTTCCCGCGCGGCCTCGCTCGCCAGATCCGACGAGACCCGGTCGTCTTCCGCGTAGCGACGCTCGCGGATTCCGGTGATCGATTCGAACTGCTCGAGAATGGTCGCGTTCGTCTTGTCGATCTTCTTCCGGTCTGCTCCCCAGAATTCATGACTGAGAAAATTCTCGTTCGGAACGCGGACGGACGGGATCGACGATCCCGTTCCCACGATCACGGATCGAAGGTTGCTGTTCATTCCGAAATGGTACAACAACGGACGGGTTCGAATCTCCATCGGAATCTCCACAGCTGTGACACGGCGCTGATGATTGCGATACCTGGACTTGCCGGCAGACTGCTCAGCAGCGTGTGCACGGCATCTGCGGAGATCTGTGGAAAACCGCGATTCTGTAACAGCCGAAACCCTTGCGCGATCCGAAAGGCGAACCTAGATTGATCGCTACCTCGACACCGAATGCCCTATCGCGGATGCCAACGGAGTCGCAGGAGCCACGAATGAGGCGATAGATCAATCGAGGCAAGCGGCGCGAATGCCCCTTTGCGGATGTCAACGCGCCGAGAACGGTCCCGAAGGGCAAAGGCCTCCGGGACCACTTTTTTTCTGCCCGCTTTTTTGCAGGATAATGCCGCCGTATGCCGGAACCATCTCCGACCGAACGGCTCACCCGATTCCTCTCCGAACTGATCAGTGAAACGAACGGCCTCTCCCTCGGCGATACGCTCGAGCTGGCCGGACGGACACCCGCGCTCGACCAGGACGGGGAAGTTGCCGCGATCATCCGCGAATTCCACTCCCTTCTGGACCGCTTCCGGGTGGACGAAGTCTCGATCGAACCGCTCCTCGAGCATCCCTTCTCCCGCGCTCTCCATGATTTCTTCCACGCGTTTCCGATTCCCTTCCGCGACGAGCACACCCATCTGACCGGATCGCTGGACGCGGAGTTCATCTATCCCCGTCTCGCGACACTCCTCGACGGGCCGCAGCGCGCGGTCTACGAGGCGAAGATCGCCGAAGTCTACGGCCCGGGGAGTCTCCCGCTCCGGAGTGCCGCCGACGTCGATCGGCTCATCCGGCTGGGGCGCGACGACCGCTTCGACCGCTATCTCCAGGTACTCTATCTTTCGAAGCTGGTCCTCACCTCGCGCGAGGCGCATCGCGCCGCCGCCCGCCACATGGCGTCCCGCCTCTGGCACGAAGCGAACGTCGGGACGATCCGTTTGAAATTCACCCTCTTCCGGGAGACCACCATCTCCAGCGAACAGATTCCTGGAATCGAAGACCTGACCCCGGAAGACGTGGTGATCGGTCTCTACGAAGGGTTCAGGGATTTCCAGCGGGAGCAGCCCGGATTCCGCTTCATTCTCTCGCCCAGCTTCCGGAAGGAACCGGGTTTCTTCGACGCGGCAAAGTATCCGTCGAAACGCGCGAGCTTCGACGACCAGGTCCGGCAGATCATCGAGATCCTTCGCATCCATCCGGAGCTCCGCGAGGTGATGAACGAGATCGACACGGTCGGCAACGAGCGCGGCTTCTACCGCAAGGCTCATTTCCAGGAGATGCGGGTCGGAATCCGAAAACTGCAGGCGTACGGCTTCCGCACCCGAAGCCACCATGGCGAGACGTGGAAGACGCTCCGCCAGGGCATTCAGGCGGTCGACAACGCCATGAACATCTGGCACGTCGATGCGATCGAGCACGGCCTCTCGCTCGGCATCAATCCCAACTACTACTTCCACCGTCTTCTGCAGCGAGTGCTGGAGCTGAATATCCGCGGGATCGCGATCCAGCCGGAAGCTCCCGAGCACGACGAACTGTTCGACATCGACTGGAACACGCGGGAGCACATCCGGGAAAAGCTCCTCCGCGGGGAGCCGCTCTCGAGCGGTGAGACCACGCTCTTCACGAAGGCGAAGTTCCACCTCGCCACCGAGCTCGAACACTACCAGCACGACGTCCTGAACCGGATGATCGACAAGCGCCTCACCCTCGTCGCCCTCCCCTCCTCCAACCGCAAACTCACCGGCGCGCTGGAAGACGAAAAGGACCATCCCTTTTCATGGTGGGAGAAGAAAGGGCTGCGGCTCGGCGTCGGCACCGACAACTACGTCACGCTCAACACGAGCTACATCCGGGAGATGCTGATCCTCCTCTACACCGATCCGCTGGAGCTGAAGATCACCAAGCTCCTCATCGTCGCCACCGGCGAATCGCGCCGGCCGCATCTGTCCCATCTCCTCTGGCAGATGCGGAAGCGGTTGCGCTCGGAAACCTAGGCACAGCGAATCATTCTGCAACCAGGACGTATCGCAGAATTTTATTCTGTCTGGAGGCCATTTTCAGAAATAATCACCGGCACATGACGACTTCTACAGAATTTTGTTCTGGCCCGGTGTGTCGCCGCGGCTTAGCCGCGGCCGGCACGGCGGAAGCCGTGCCGCTCCAGCCCGGACTATTCACGGGATTTCGTCGCGACAGAAATCCCGTGATTAACGCGGGCAGTGGCCCGCGTCGGGCGCCGCTCAATCCACGTCGAGCCAATCGAACCATACCGGATGATTCTCCTTGTACCAGAGGAGGACCTTCCGGATCGTCTCCTGCTTCTCGCGGGGCATCACCTGAGCGTCGATCCGGTCGAAGTGAACGCGGATCCGTTCTCCTTCGTGCTCGAGAGCCTGCGAGAGCATCGTCTGCAGCTCGTTGCGGATCCGTCCGGAGTCGGAGATCTTGACCGGACGCCGCTCCGGATCCACTCCGGAGAGAAATCGAACCAGGAGCGGACTGAAAACCTGTCTCGCCTGATCCATCGACTCCATCAGCCGGAAGGTCAGCGTGATCAGTGACGATGCACGACGGGTGGCGAGTCGCGTTCTGACCTTGTACACGCCGTCGCCGACCTCCGTGACACCGGCGGCTCCGGTGTAGGGATCGTCGCACATGTAGCCGATGCTCGCGAGGACCTTCCACTCCTTTTCCGGGAGGAAGTCGTCGGCGCAGAGGATCCGCTTTCCCATCGGAACGTTCGACTCCTCCGCATCGCGAATCGCACCGGCGTACGTCTCGACTCTCGCCGGATCGGCATCCATTCCACCGACGAGCTCGGCCACCCGTGCCGCGAATTCCGGCGAAGAGGGATCGAGCTGCATCAGCCTCGCTTCCACCGCACACGGAAGATTGAAGGTCGGAGAGAAGACAGCCATCGTCGCGTCGACGTCGAGCACTTCCGAGAGACTCGCGGCCTGCATCGCTTCGGCGCTGGCCGCGTAGCCGTCGCAGAGGAACACGTGAGGCTGCCCCTCGGCATCTTTCCAGCTCCCCACCAGGAAAGTCGGGGCATACGTCCCCGAGTCGGTGAACACTTCGAGCCCCGCCGGCGTTTTCCATCCGTCTTCGACCAGGTGCGCGCCGAGCCCTTCCCACTCCTCCCACAACTCGCCGAGTCGCTGCGAACGGCTCTTGCCGCGGAGAGTCCAGACGTGGATGTTCTCCCGCCGGATTCCGGGATACGCCTTCTCGATCGCTTCGACCACGAACCTTCGCGGGCTTCTGTAGTCGAGCCGGATCGATGCGTCGGACGCCGCTTCGGAGACCCGCCGCGGCACGGTGAGACATCCCATGTAGGACTCGTACGGCTGCGCCATCCGGAGCGGCGAGTCGAAGAGGTGCAGCACCGACATCGGCCCGGTTTCTTTTCCTTCCGCGAAACGGGAAGTGTTCTCCAGTGTGTCGACCGCCGCACCCCAGAGAGTGATGCCGCGATCCTGCATCCAGTCGTAGAACTGTTGGAACGTGTGTCCGTCCTCATTGAGCAGCCGCCGAACGCGCCGGTCGACCGCGCGTGCGACTTCGGGTCGCGCGTAGACGCGGCCGAATCCGAGCAGAGGATTCGCCCCCATCTCGGGCGTCTCGCCAGCCTTCGGCATCAACCCTTCGCCGAGCGAGACCATGATCGCGTGGTTCTCGGGGAGAGTTCGGGTCAGATGCCACAGCCCTTCGCTCATGACGTAGGCACTGATCGCATCCGCGGACTTCTTGAACTGGTTGTAGACCGCCTTCTCTTTCCCCGCTCCGGCGCCGAACTCGCCGAACAGGCGAGTGCCGAGCGCGGTCGCTGCGGAGGTCATCGCGACGCAGCGTGCGATCCCGCGCGGTGTGAACGTGAAATCGGAGACCGGCCCCTCCTGTGGCGACCGCTCGACTTCGACGTCTTCGAGCCACAGATGGAACCGGAGCAGCACCGGACGTGTGTCGAACGCCCATTGGGCGATCAGATTGCGTTTGTCGGCTTCGTTCATCGGCGTCTCGGGGAATCGTCTTGCCATGAGGGCGCCATTGTAACAGCGGGATTCCGCGTTGTGCGTCGGGGTTCTCCCGGGAACGATGCGAAGCGAGCCGGCCGGAGATGAAACGGGGCCGCAATGCTGCGGCCCCGTCTCGAGAAAAGCATCTCCGGTGAAGACTATTCGAGTCCGAGGGCCCGCGGAACGTTGATTCTCCCCTTACCGTAGAAAGGATCAGTACCCGGCTGCCCGAGATCGTCCGCGGACTGCAGCAGCCGCGCCCGAACCCGGGCGGGATTGCCGTGGCCGATCTCTCCCACGATCAACGCTGCGAGACCCGACACGTGCGGCGCGGCCATGCTGGTTCCGCTCGCGCCGAGGATGTAGTTGCCGGTCTGGCAGACGGGAATCGCCAGACTGGTGTTCGAGCACGCCTCGTACACGTAGCTGCCGAAACCACCGGGAGCCGCGACCGAAATGGCGGAGCGGCCGTAGTTCGTG
This sequence comes from uncultured Acidobacteriota bacterium, assembly GCA_963741955.1. Taxonomy (GTDB): domain Bacteria; phylum Acidobacteriota; class Thermoanaerobaculia; order Gp7-AA8; family Gp7-AA8; genus CAVUKB01. The sequence goes on along the minus strand of CAVUKB010000004.1, from coordinate 596,136 downwards.
TAATCGGCAGGCGTGTCGGGCGCAACCCACGGGCCGGCCAGGCTGTAATTCAGCGGCCCGGTGGCCGAGACGCAGACCACGTTCGGAGCGTTGCAGTAGCTGATGTAGGTGTTGCCATCGTGGTCGAGATCCCAGGCGCTGTTGCCGGCTGAAACGACGACGAGGGCTCCCTTGCGGTACGCGTAATTCGTCGCCTGGTTCAGATATGCGACGAGACGACCGGCTCCGTTCTTCGCGAATCCTCCGCCGAGACTCATGTTGATCACGTCCGCTCCATGGTCGGCGGCCCACAGGATCCCGCGCACGGTCGAGGTCGTCGACCCGCTGCCCTGGTAGTTGAGGACCTTCACTCCCATCAGTGTGACACCGGACGTGACACCAGCGCCGACGAGACCATTGCTGGAGATCGTGGCACTGACGTGGGTGCCGTGGAAATAGAGATCGGTGATCGGATCGAGCCCGGGGAAGAGAGCGGCGACGACCGCGTCGTCACCCGGCTGGAACGAGACCGAGCGGCTCAGGTCCACCCGCCCCTGGAGGTCGGGACAGGTGTACGCAATGCCTGTGTCGAGCACCGCCACCGTGACCGCAGGTGATCCGAGCTTCCCTGCGGCCCATGCCGCGGGAGCTCCGATCTGCCGGAGGTGCCATTGGCGCGCGTAGAAGTACGCGCTCGTCGGATCCGCCGCACTGTTCGGCTCGACCTCGGCCAGCTCAGCCGAGTCCAACGAGGCAGGGGCGATGGTGAACTCCTGATCGGGCTCCACGATCCGGATGCCGGAGCTCTTCTCCAGAGCTGCTGCCGCGGAGTCCGAGAGTCCCTCGACGGACGCCACTCCGGCATCCGCATGGACGAAAACCACCGATCCGCCGAGTGCAACGACGCGGCTCTGGAAATCCGCGGGTGGCGTTCCGGAAAAAACGACGACGTGCGTGGCGGCAAGGAGGGGGAATGCAAAGAGGGTCACGAGAGCGACGAGGAAGAGAAAGCGAGATCTCATTGCTGGCATCCTTTCGGTAGCGAATTTGCTCCGCGCACCTCCGTGATGCTTCGGTAGCCCGGCAGTCTCCCGGGACGGGCGGGAGATCCTCGGCTTTGCGTCGCCACCTCGCGGCGGCTTTGCCTTTTCGGACGATCGGTCTGGGCCGGATGGAAGGATTCTCAGTGAGATGCTCTGCCCCGACAAGCTTTGGCGTCACCGCTCTGTGTGACGACGCCGGACAAGTTCCCGTCCGTCCGGTGGCACGTCGAGAGCCGGTGGAGACAGCTCGCGTCGATCGCCGGGACGCCGTGGCGTGCGCGCTGATCGAAACGCGATGCCGATCGAACGCACACACGCCCCGCCCAGTTCCACTCAGACCGGCGCCTCCACCGCCTCCCCTGCCGTCTCGTCGGCCGTCAGTTTCTCCGTCGCTCTCTTCCTTCCCCGCAGCCACTCCTGCAGCCGGTCCATGTAGACGAAGAACACCGGCGTGACGAAGAGGGTCAGCGTCTGGGAGAAAAGGAGACCTCCGACCACGGCGAGTCCGAGCGGACGACGCGCTTCCGCGCCGGCGCCGAGACCGAGTGCGATGGGGAGGGTTCCCATCAGTGCGGCCATGGTGGTCATCATGATCGGACGAAAGCGGACCACACACGCCTCGTAGATGGCGTCCACCGCGCTCTTCCCCGAACTGCGCTGCGTCTCGATCGCGAAGTCGACCATGATGATGCCGTTCTTCTTGACCAGACCGACCAGCATGATGATGCCGACGAACGCGTAGATCGAGAGATCGACGTGGAAGATCATCAGCGTCGCGAGGGCACCGAAACCGGCGAAAGGAAGCGCCGAGAGGATGGTCAGCGGGTGGATGAAGCTCTCGTAGAGAATTCCGAGAACCATGTAGATGACCGCGATTGCCATCAGCAGCAGAAGACCGAGACCGCGAAGTGAAGACTGGAAAGCCTGGGCGGTTCCCTGGAAGCTGGTGGTGATGGTCGCCGGGAGCGTCTCGCGGGCGACGTTCTCGACGGCTTTCACCGCGTCTCCGAGAGAGGTTCCCGGAGCGAGGTTGAACGAGAGCGTCACCGACGGGAGCTGTCCCGAGTGGTTGATGGTCAGTGGCCCCAGGGTCGGGGTGATGCTCGCGACCACGTCGAGCGGCACGAGCTTCCCGCTCGAGGAGCGGACGTAGAGGAGCGACAGTGCCGCCGGATCCCGCTGGTACTGCGGCTCGAGCTCCATGATCACCTGGTACTCGTTGTTCGGCGCGTAGATGGTCGAGACCTGTCTCGCGCTGTATGCGGAAAACAGCGCGTCCTCGACCTGGCTCACGGTGAGACCGAGGGACGCGGCCCGATCGCGGTCGACGTTCACCGTGACCTGCGGGTTCTTCATCTGCAGGTCGCTCGAAACGTCCAGAAACCCGGGAAGCTTATCCATCTTCGCGAGAAGTTTTTCCGATGCCGCGTAAAGCTCGTCGGTATCCGACCCCTGCAGCGTGTACTGGTACTGCCCCTGAGTCATGCGCCCGCCGATGCGGATCGGTGGAGGGTTCTGGAGAAACGCGAGGATGCCCGGAATCGCGTTCAGCTTCGGACGGAGCTCGTCGATCACCTGATCGGCGGAGAGCTTCCGCTGGTCCCGCGCTTTGAGGTGGATGAAGAGAACTCCGGTGTTGCCCCCGGACGTACCGCGCGAACCGGCGCTCGACATGAACGCCTCGACATTCGGATCGGCGGCGACGATGGCCGCCGCAGCGCGCTGGTGCCGGACCATGTCGTCGAACGAGATCCCTTCCTGCGCCCGGAGCTGAATGAAGATCTGTCCCGCATCTTCGCTCGGGATGAAACCCTTCGGAATGAAATGGAAGAGCAACGCCGTCGCGACGAGGATGGAGAGCGACAGAACCAGCGTCGCGCGCGCGTGGCCCAGCACGAATCGCAGACCCCTCTCGTACCCCGCGAGCAGTCTCGCGAAGAAGCGCTCCGAGGCCTGATAGAGCTTTCCATGACGCTCCTCTCCCGGAGGCCGTAGAAAGCGGCTGCAGAGCAGCGGCGTGAGCGAGAGCGAGACGAAGCCGGAGACCAGGATCGCCGCGCCGATGGTCACGGCGAACTCGTGAAACAGCCTGCCGAGAATTCCTCCCATGAAGAGAACCGGGATGAAGACTGCGGCGAGAGAAAGAGTCATCGAAACGATGGTGAATCCGATCTCGCGGGAACCGTTGAGCGCGGCCGTCATGGGGCGCTCGCCCATCTCCATGTGCCGGACGATGTTCTCCAGCATGACGATCGCGTCGTCCACCACGAATCCGACCGAGAGGGTGAGCGCCATCAGCGACAGGTTGTCCAGCGAATACCCGAGGAGGTACATCACGGCGAACGTGCCGACGATGGAGAACGGCAACGCCAGACTGGGAATCACCGTCGCGGAGAGATTCCTCAGGAAGAGGAAGATCACCAGGACCACCAGCATCAGGGTCAGGAGCAGAGTGAATCGGACATCATTGACGGAGTCGCGGATCGACTCCGAGCGGTCGTAGAGGACGTTCATTTCCACCGAGGACGGCAGCTGCCTGCGGAAGGTCGGAAGGAGAGACTTGACCCCCTCGGCGACTGCGACGGTGTTGGTGCCTGGTTGCTTCTGGATGGCGAGAACGACCGCGCGACTCTTGATGAACCATGCCGCGGTCTTGTCGTTCTCCACGCTGTCTACGACCGTCCCGAGCTGGTCGAGACGAACCGGCGAACCGTTGCGGTACGCCACGGTCAGGGGGCGGTAGTCGGCCGAGTCGATCAGCTGCCCGTTGGCCATGACGGTGTACGCCCGCGAATCACCGTACAGCACTCCGGTCGGAAGATTCACGTTCCCGCCGCGGATCGCGGCCGCCACCTCGTCGATTCCGATGCCTTTCGCCGCGAGCTGCTTCGGATCGAGACGCACCCGCACTGCGTACTTCTGCGATCCGTACACGATGACCTGGGCCACGCCGGAGACGGTCGAGATCTGCTGGGCGAGCATCGTCGATCCGTACTCGTCCAGGGTGTAGAGCGGCATGGTGTCCGAGGTCAGCGCGACATAGAGGATCGGAGAATCGGCGGGATTGACCTTCCGGTAGGAAGGAGGACTCGGCATGTTCGGCGGGAGCTGCCGCTGCGCTGCCGCGATCGCAGCCTGCACGTCCTGCGCGGCCGCATCGAGGTTGCGGCTGAGGGCGAACTGCAGCGTGATCTGTGTCGAGCCGAGCGCGCTCGCGGAGCTCATCGAATCGAGTCCCGCGATGGTCGAGAACTGTCTCTCGAGTGGAGTGGCCACCGCCGCGGCCATCGTCTCCGGACTCGCTCCGGGAAGAGATGCCGACACCTGCAGGGTGGGAAAATCGACGTTCGGCAGATCGCTGACCGGAAGCAGCCGGTATCCCATCACCCCGAAGACGATGATTGCGGCCATGACCAGCGTGGTCATGACCGGACGCCGGATGAAGAGCGAGGCGATGTTCATGAACCGGCCTCCTCTCCTTTCACTGCCGGCTTGATCGCCACGCGGCTCTTCGGAGTGAGTCGAAGCTGGCCGTCGGTGACCACTTCCTCTCCCGCTGCCAGACCGCTCCCGATGATCGATTCCTCGTTGACGGTCCGCGCGACGGTCACCGGACGGTTCTCGACCGAGCGGTCTTTCTTCACCACGTAGACGAACTGTCCGCTCTGGCCGGTCTGCACCGCCCTCGAGGGAACGACGACGACGTTGGGGTCCGTGCCGAGGGTGAGTACGAGGTTCACGAACTCGCCGGGCCAGAGACGCCGCTGCGCGTTCACGAACTTCGCCTTCAGAGTGATGGTGCCGGTCGACTCGTTGACGGCGTTGTCGACGAAGGTGAGTCTCCCGGTTCCGAGCGACTGGCCGTTCTGGGGCGATCTCGCTTCCACCGTCTGACCGTCATTGGTCCGGATCTGCGACAGAAACTGCTCCGGCACGGCGAACGTCGCATACACCGGCTCGATCTGATTGATCGTCACCAGTGGGACATCGTTCGCCTTGACCATGTTCCCGGCGTGCACGTTGAGAGTCCCGGTGCGTCCGTCGAGCGGAGAACGAATGTCGCAGTAGCCGAGTTGAAGCTTCGCGTTCTCGACTGCGGCCTTGTCGGCCGCGACCACAGCGTGCGCAGCTTCCGATGCTGCGACGGTCCGGTCGAAAGCCTCGGCCGTCACGTAATCTTTCGCCACCAGGTCCCGGTAGCGCTCGACCTCAGCCGCGGCATTCTTCGCCTGGGCGACGTCGCGCTGCAGATTCGCCTCGGCCTGGGCGAGCGCCGCGCGATACGGTCGCGGATCGATCTCGAACAGCCGCTGTCCCGCTTTCACGTCCTCTCCCTCCTGGAAGTAGACTCGAGTCAGCTCTCCCCCGACCAGAGACTTGACATCCACCGTACGCAAGGGCTGCACCGTTCCGATGGCCTGGAGCTGCAACGGCTCGTCGCGTTGCAGGACCGATGCGACGGAGACCGGGACGTCCGGCTGATGCACCTCGGAGGCCTTTCCACCACAACCGGCAGTCAGTGATGCGGCGAGGACGATGGCGCCGGCGGCTGAAGCTCGAAATAGAAATCTGCTGTTCATTGGATCTCCGTCGATTGAGCGCCCGTCGCCTCGCCGAGGTCGATCGAGCCGATGTCGTGAGCAAGTTGTGCCAGGGAGAGGAACCAGTCGCTTCGTGCGGTGATCTCCTCGGCGCGTGCGTTTTCGAGTGCCGCCTGTGCGGTCAGGAGATCGAGGATGCTCCCGACTCCTTCCTTGTAACGTCCGGCGGCGACTTTCTCCGATTCTTCGGCGCTCGCCAGAAGATCATGGGCGACTGCGACTCTGCGCTGCGCAGTCTTCAGGTCGAAGTACGAGCTCCAGACTTCCAGCTCGACCTGTTGCTGAAACGAGAGCGCCTGTGCGTCCGCGGCTTCCGCCAGCGCCCGCGCCTCGCGTACGTCGAACGCATTCTTCATCCCCGTATAGACGGGGAGGCGGAGCTGCAGACCGAAGCTGTAGTTCGTCGAAGGCTGAAGATCGCCGGTGTAGTCGTTCCGGCTCCCGGACGAGGAGAGAGAGAGCGTCGGAAGCCCCTGCGAGCGTACTTCGCGGATCCGCGCGTGTGCGCGCTCGGCCAGTGCGCGCATCTGGAGAAGGTCCGGCCGGGCTCGCACGGCGCGATCGATCAATGAGTCGATGCTCTCGCCCACCTGGGTGGCCGGAACGCTCGGCGGGAGGAGTCCGACCTCGAACGTCGTAGTCGCGGGAAGTCCCGCCGCCACGGCGAGGGATCCCTGGACCGTCTGGACCGTTCCGTGAATCGATTCGAGCACCAGCTGCGCCTGCGAGAGCGAGGTTTTCGCCTGCAGCACGTCCGCAATCGTCGCCACGCCGGCGCGATGCCGCGCTTCGGCCGCGTCGTAGTTCGCCTGCATCTCGCGGACGGTCGATTCCTGGGCGGAGAGGAGCGTCTTCGCGTTCAGGTATCCGTAATAGGCCTGAGCGACCCGCAGGACCACGTTCTGAATCGTCGCGTTGTGGGCGAAGTCCGCTGCAATCAGGGCATCTCGTGCCTGCTGGACGCGCGAGCCCCTCCCACCGAAATCGAGAAGGAGAAAATTCACCGCTGCGGTCGGACCCCATACGGTCTGCTGGTATGCACTGCGTCCCCCTCCCGATCCCGACTTCTGCCGGATCACCTGCGCGCCGAGGTCGATCTCCGGAAAATAGTCGGCGCGGGCGGACGCTTCGTGCGACGCGGCCGCTTTCGCAGTCATCCAGGAGGCGCGGGTCGCGGGATTGTTCGCGAGCGCCACATCGATCACCTGGTCGAGCGAGACCTCGGCGCCGGGCTGAAGCAACGCAGCGGGAATCTCCGGCGCGGCGACAACGGGCGGCGGAGCAACCGCGTCCGCAGGCGCCTTCCACTCCTCCGACGGAGCGAGGGCAACACCCGGCGTCGGATGACGCAGCGCGGCGACGTCGGCACAGGAGGACGAGAGAACCATCGCCACGATGGCGACAGCGAACCTTCCATACTTCATTTGGCTGACCTCGTTCGGGTTGCGCGGCGAGGCTGCGCCCCGTCTGGATTCGGCACGGAGGGGATTCCCACTCCGGAGAGAAAAAGGTCGGTGACCAGTCGCGCATCTTCTTCGACCGGGAGCGGATCCATCCCCAGCAGGCGCTGCGCGATCAATGCGAGGTGGGCTTCGAGGAACATCCCGGCGGTCTTCCGCGCGTCGACCGGGCGGAAGATCTTCTGCTCGATGCCCGCTTCGATCACCGCGGTCGTCGCCTCGAGCAGGGTTCGATACCGTTCCGAACGGAAACGACTCGCACCGCTCCGGGTGAACTCCCTCTCGTACAGAAGGACTCGGAAGAGGTCGCGGTGCTCATCGAAATAGCCGAGATAGCGAAGTGAGAACGCGACGATCTTCCGGTCGGGAGCGATGTCGCTCGCAAAGAGGTCCATCACCTTGTTCGTGATCGGCGTGAGGCTCGCCTCCTTCACTTCGTCGAGCAGTTCCTGCTTGTCGGCGTAGTGAAGGTAGATCGTTCCCTTCGCGATCCCCGCGGTCTCGGCGACCCGTTCCATGGTGATCGCGTCGATCCCCTCTTCGCAGAGGATCCGCACCACGGCGTCGGTGATCGCCCGCTTTCTGTGAGACCGCCAGAGCGGCTTGCGGGTGGATTCGGAGATCGTGGACATGAAATGACCGACCGGTCGGATTGTAGGACCGATCGGTCATAACCGGCCGTCGAGCACGTGACATTCCGGTGACGGAGTCTCGGATCGCTCCCCGATTCCGTCTCGTCGAGCCACTCACCGGCGGCCGATCGCTCCCCGATTTCCGGGAGGCGAAAAAAATCTTTGTCCCCCGGGGTACCGTTTTGCCTTCCTGGCGGTACTCCCAGTTGTAGGGGGTGCATCATGCCGCTCACCTTCGAGCATCTGGATGAGCACACACGGCAGCTCATGCTTCTGGAGTTCACGGCCGACGCGTCGGTCCGTGCACTCTACTTCAGCCCGCGTCTGTCGGTCCGAGGGCGGATCCGGTACGCGGTACAGATGGGAACGGCAATTCGGAACGGCACTCCCGACCAGCTGATGGTCGAGCTCAATGCGCCGGGAATTCTCGAAGAGTCGGCGACGTCGCGACGGTCGCGCCGCTCCTCCGCCGCAGCAAGAATCGCAGAAGAGGAGTTCAATCGCTATTACATGCGCGCAGTCTGCCGGCGCGCCCTCGAGGAAGGAATCGAGGCGGTCGAGGTCTCCCGCAGCATCCACGCGCGGATCGGTCGGAGACGCATCGAGCCGGTGATCGGGAAGCTACTCCCTGCGAGAAGCCTGCTCGCCGAACTCCGATCCCATCTGGAGCTCGGCACGATTCTCGGTATCGAGGAGGAACTCGCACGTTTTCTGACGGTCCGGCTCCCGCGAGCTCGGCGTCGGCGCCACGAAACATCAGAGATGCATTCGAGAGAGGAGATCGAGACGATGGAGGCTGGAAGCTCGGGGCTGGGGCGTCGCACCTGACCCGCCCTCAGGGATGGCGCAGCTCTGGCGTGATCCAGCCATGGCTCAAGGCCAAATCTTCCCACGCCGGTCAAAAGAGCTTCCGGGCCTCGAGCTTTCAGCTTCCATCGTTTCGTGATCCGCCCCTCTCCTGATGAAGCGGCTCCCGCCGCGCGAAAACGCCGCTCCCTCGGCTGAAGTGGACATGGCTCGCCGCGGCCGGGTTCCATTTCGGGTGCGCCACATCCCGTCCGATCGTGTACGCTCTGAAGGAGGAACGGACGCAGCGTCATCCGCTCCCGGGGGAGTGGCGCGGGCCGGATTTCTGCACCTGATCCCGTTTTCTCGCGGTCTCCCGGCGCAGTCGTCACTGGAGTGGAGAAGGATCCGCGCGATCGTCCCTGGCGGCAGGAAGTGGCGCTTGCGACCGCGCCGCTGATCTTCGGGCCCGGTCCCGCGTTTCTCTACGGCGGCGGACCGAAGCGGAGCTGTTCGGAGTGGTGAAAGGTAAGACAGAAGGAGCGGAGATCATCGTCGTCGGGGCGGGGCCGAACGGGCTCGCTGCCGGCGTTGCGCTCGCCCGCGAAGGTCATCGCGTCGTCGTCCACGAGGCGGCTTCACAGATCGGCGGAGGAACGCGATCTGAAGAGTTGACCCTCCCCGGCTTCGTTCACGACGTCTGCTCGGCAGTCCATCCGATGGGTATCGGCTCTCCGTTCTTCCGTACTCTTCCGCTCGAACAGCATGGTCTCAAGTGGATCCACCCTCCACTGATGATGGCGCACCCTTTCGACGACGGAACGGCCGCGGTGCTCGACCGCTCGACGGTGGCAACCGGAGAGAGTCTCGGCGAATCGGACGGTCGCGCCTACCAACGGTTGATGGATCCATTCGTTCGTGACTGGGAGGGCGTACTCGAGGACGCCCTCGCTCCTCCGTTCCACATTCCCCGGCATCCATTCATCATGGCCCGCCTCGGGTGGTACGGCATGCGACCGGCGATGAGTCTGGTCCGCCACCTCTTCGACGGCCCTCGCGCACGCGCAATGTTCATCGGGATCGCTGCACATGCCCTTCTTCCGATGGAGAAGACTCCGTCCGCTGCATTCGGGATCATGCTCGCGCTCGCGGGCCACGGTGCCGGCTGGCCGATCCCCCGGGGAGGTTCACAGTCGATTGCGAACGCGCTCGCTTCGCTCCTTCGCGAACATGGTGGACGAATCGAGACGGACTCACAGGTCGGCTCTCTCGACGACTTCGAAGAGGCACGCGCAGTGGTTCTCGACGTGACGCCGCTCCAGCTTCTCTCGATCGCAGGAGAACGTCTGCCGCCGCGGTACACCGCACAGCTGCGACGCTGGCGTTACGCGCCCGGGGTCTTCAAGATCGACTGGGCTCTCTCCGAGCCGATCCCCTGGACCGCACCCGAATGCCGCCGCGCCGGGACGCTGCACCTCGGTGGAAGCGCGGAAGAGATCGCACGCTCCGCAGCCGAGGCGTGGAAAGGCGAGGACGACCGCCGTCCGTTCGTGCTTCTTGCGCAGCCGAGCCTCTTCGATCCGACGCGTGCGCCGGCCGGAAAGCACACCGCCTGGGCCTACTGTCACGTGCCGCACGGATCGACGAAGGAGATGTCGGAGCTGATCGAGCGACAGGTCGAGCGTTTCGCTCCCGGCTTCCGCGACACCATTCTCGCGCGCCACACCTTCAACACGCTCGAGCTCGAAGAGCACGACGCGAACCTGATCGGCGGGGACATCAACGGCGGCGTGCAGGACGTCCGGCAGTTCCTTTTCCGTCCTGCGGTGAAGATCGACCCGTACTCCACCCCCGATCCGAAGATCTTCCTCTGTTCGGCATCCACCCCCCCGGGTGGTGCGGTTCACGGAATGTGCGGCTACTACGCGGCACAGTCGGTGCTGAAACGGCTCGGACGACGTTGAGCCGGAAGTCTCGTCGGTCCTCGAATCTTCTTCCTGCGCGTGATCCCCGTCACTTCCGTCGCGCACGCGAGGCGTGGATTTCCCGCGTCCGATCCGATATAACCGCATGGTCATCGACTGCCCCGGATTCCGCGCAGCGGCCCGTCGCGGTGTGAGAAATCCAGGTCAAGACCAGCAGACGGAGAGAAGAAAGATGTCCGGGAACGAAAAGCAGCGCCTTCACACCAAAGCCATTCACGCCGGATTCAACCCGGCCGACCACCGCGGCGCCGTTTCCGTCCCGATCTATCAGACCTCCACGTTCGCCTTTCCGTCCGCCGAAGAAGGTGCAGAGCGCTTCGCGGGACGCTCCTCGGGACCGATCTACACGCGGCTCGGAAATCCGACCGTCCAGGCCCTCGAGGAGTGCGTGGCGGAGCTCGAGCGCGGCTGTGGTGCGATCGCGACCGCGACGGGCATGGCCGCCGTGAGCACCGTCCTCCTCGCCCTCCTCCGTCAGGGCGACCACGTGGTGGGGACCCATCCCCTCTACGGTCCTTCGAGACTCCTCTTCGACAAGTACTTCTCGCGCCTCGGCATCACGTCGACCTTCGTCGACGCCGCCGACATTGCCGCGCTGGAAGCGGCGATCCGCCCCGAGACGCGCCTGATCCTCTGCGAGACGCCGGCGAATCCGACTCTCGATCTGGTCGACCTCGATGCTGCGGTAGCGCTCGCACGCTCGGCCGGTATCCCTCTGGTGGTCGACAATACATTCGCGGGGCCACATCTGCAGCGGCCTCTGGAGCGCGGCGCGGACGTGGTGATCCACTCCATGACCAAGTCCCTCAACGGCCACAGCGACGTGGTGGCGGGAATCGTGGTCGCACGCGAGGAGACCATGCTCGCCACCTGCAGGGACTCCGCGCGGAATTTCGGCTTCACCATCGACCCGCACCAGGCCTGGCTCGTCCTCCGGGGTATCCGTACACTCGGCATGCGGGTCGAGCGCGCGCAGGCGAATGCGATGAAGATCGCACGCTGGCTCGAGCAGCACGAAGAAGTGGCGTGGGTGCGCTATCCCGGACTCCAGTCTCACCCGCAGTACGCCATCGCCCGCCGGCAGATGGACGGACCCGGCTCGGTGCTCGCGTTCGAGCTCCGCGGCGGAGTCGAAGCAGGTCAGCGGCTGATGAACAGCGTCAAACTGATCACCCTCGCCGTATCGCTCGGCGGCGTCGAGTCACTGATCGAGCACCCCGCTTCGATGACGCACAAGGGAGTCGCGCCCGAAGAGCAGCTCCACCAGGGAATCACTCCCGGACTGGTCCGGCTCGCAGTCGGCTGTGAAGACGTCGAGGACATCCGGCTCGACCTCGAGGAGGCTCTCGCGGCGGTCACCGGCGACGTCCTGGTGTGACGGCGGGGTTCAGTGGGTCGCGCGTCTGTGGGTCGCGCGTCTGTGGGTCGCGCGTCTGTGGGTCGCGCGTCTGTGGGTCGCGCGTCTGTGGGTCGCGCGTCTGTGGGTCGCGCGTCTGTGGGTCGCGCGTCTGTGGGTCGCGCGTCTGTGGGTCGCGCGTCCCCGCGCGATGGCGAGCGGCGTCCCGCCGCGAGCGATGCGTGCCACGAGCGCTGATGGCGGCACTGGGGACGATCCCGTTCTCACCTCCCGCGCCGGCACGACTCTCCCGAGCGTCATTCCGACACCACGACGAGCCCCAGGAGCTCGCGGAGACCATCCAACAGAACACTCCTCGCACCGGGCAGGCCGGCGCGGGACGCCGCCCTGCATCGGACGAGACGTCCAACCCACAAAGTGGGCCGCGCGTCTGTGGGTCGCGCGTCTGTGGGTCGCGCGTCCGTGGGTCGCGCGTCCCCGCGCGATGGCGAGCGGCGTCCCGCCGCGAGCGATGCGTGCCACGAGCGCTGATGGCGGCACTGGGGACGATCCCGTTCGCACCTCCCGTGCCGACACGACTCTCCCGAGCGTCATTCCGACACCACGACGAGCCCAAGGAGCTCGCGGAGACCATCCAACAGAACACTCCTCGCACCGGGCAGGCCGGCGCGGGACGCCGCCCTGCATCGGACGAGACGTCCAACCCACAAAGTGGGCCGCGCGTCCGTGGGTCGCGCGTCCCCGCGCGATGGCGAGCGGCGTCCCGCCGCGAGCGATGCGTGCCATGAACCCGTCATGCGGCACTTGCCGCACCCTCGTTCTCACCTCCCGGGCCGGCACGACTCTCCCGAGCGTCATTCCGACACCACGACGAGCCCAAGGAGCTCGCGGAGACCATTCCACAGAACACTCCTCGCATCGGGCAGGCCGGCGCGGGACGCCGCCCTGCATCGGACGAGACGTCCAACCCACAAAGTGGGTCGCGCGTCTGTGGGTCGCGCGTCCCCGCGCGATGGCGAGCGGCGGCCCGCCGCGAGCGATGCGTGCCACGAGCGCTGATGGCGGCACTGGGGACGATCCCGTTCGCACCGCCCGTGCTCAATTCGAAAATCAGCCCCACTCGCGCATCTCCCGAAACCGTCGTTCTCCCGAGCGTCATTCCGACACCACGACGAGCCCCAGGAGCTCGCGGAGACCATCCAACAGAACACTCCTCGCACCGGGCAGGCCGGCGCGGGACGCCGCCCTGCATCGGACGAGACGTCCAACCCACAAAGTGGGTCGCGCGTCTGTGGGTCGCGCGTCCCCGCGCGATGGCGAGCGGCGTCCCGCCGCGAGCGATGCGTGCCACGAGTCCGTCCTGCGGCGCTTGCCGCACCCTCGTTTCCACGTCCCGCACCGAGCCGACCTCACGAGAGCGGAGGAGCTCACTCGGGATAGGCGTCACGATCGACCAGCCACCAGGCCGGTCCGCCGAAGCGCGTGACGACGGTGGAGGGAAACTCCTCCCCCGCGCGGATCCTGGTGAGGATCTCGCGCTTCCCCTTACCAGCCGCGAGAAAGAGCTTCTTCTTCGCCGAGCCGATCACCGGGGCGGTGAGGCTGAAACGCCACATCGAGACCTTCGGGACCCAGACGGAGGCCGCGATGCGATCGATCGCTTCGAGGATCGTCGTCCCCGGAAAAAGCGAGGCGGTATGACCGTCCTCTCCGATTCCCTGGATCGCGAGATCGAGCCCCTCGATCCCGAGCTTCCGCCACTCCGCCTCGAATTCCTCCACGACCGAATCTCTCCCATCGCGGCGGGTGTCGAAGGTGAGGAAGACCTGACCCTCCGGAATGCCGTGCCGGAAGAGGGTGCTCCGGATCATCCCGGCATTCGACTCGGGGTGGTCCGGCGGAACGTCCCTTTCGTCCCCCGTCACCCAGATCAGAGGAACGGCCGCGAGTCTTCGCCGCAACGGCTCCGAGCCGAGCATCTCGTACACCGGCCGTGGCGTAGAGCCGCCGGAGAGGGCGATGACGCGTGCCTGCTCGCTCTCGATCGTATCGAGGATCGCATCCGCGGTTCCGCGGACCAGCGCGTCGCGGTCGTCGAAAACGCGAAAATTCATCGGAGGAACGGCCTCGCAATCTCGACCGCGACCGGCAACGCCCGGTGGAACACTTCATCGCCCGCGGATCTCGCCAGCTCGCGCACCACCAGGTCTTCGAGCCGGACCGGCTGCGAGGGCGTGACCGATCCGATGCATTGGGCGATGCCGGCGACGTGAGTCACCAGCCGTCCGCTCTCTTCGTGTCGCTCCACCGTGACGGACGACTCATCGTCGAAACGGATCTCGACGAAGAGAATGCCTCTCTGCCCGCTTCTCTGCCGTTCGAGCTCGAGCCTGACCGCTCCCGAAGCGCCGTGCGCGGTGCCGTCGGTCTCGACCCTCATTCCGGTCTGTGCGATGAGCCAGGCGAGATAGAGGAGTGCGGCGACGTCTTCTCCGAAGTAGTCCCGACCGGAGACGCCGGTCACAACCCGGATTCGGCGGACCATCCGTAGCCGCTGCCGCATGTGGGGAGGGTCGAAGATCGAGGCGGTCGCCTCACGCCATTCGTCGAGACGGGCCCAGTTGAGGTCGGCGAGCGACGTATTCGACTCGATTCCCATCCGGCCGACGAAGCGGATGTCGGAGATGTCGTCGAAATCGGCACTGTCGACGATGAGCCTGTCCACCGGTTCGAACAGTGCCTTCAGATACGATTCATTCTCGCTCGGGAGGTCTCCGAGCCACCACGTCGCGACCGGCATCTCCGGGACGAGGAGTGCGTTGACCAATGGCGGCACGTGCCGCACGCGCGATCCTCCCGCGCGGATGGAGATCTCCTCCGAGCAGACCCGGCCCCCGTCGCGCACGAGGTGACAGTTTGCGGTGATCCACGCGTCCATCATCGGATCGGAGTGAGGAGTGGCGCAGACGACGATGGATCGCTGCGGAACGCGCACGCTCGCGCTGGAGAGCGTCTCGCTCGCGGTTCCCCTCGCGGAATCGTCGCTGGTGTGCGCCACCACGTTCCAGAGCGCCGCACGCATCGCGGCGGCGTCGTCTTCCCACTCCTCCCGCCAGAGAGCGGAGAGATTCTTCTCGATCGCCGAGACGTCGACCCGGAGATCCTCGCCGGAGAGTGCCCGATTCAGATCCTCTGCGTTCATTCCCGTCTCCAATTCTCGAGCCGTGCCCGAATCTGCCTCGGGTCCGTTCGCTTCCGCGCGACCGCGAGCTCGAAGCCGTCGAAATGCCCCGGATCACCGGCGCCGGGGTGACTCCAGCCCGCTACGGGCGGAGCCAGCGGTGCCCATCCTGCGCAATCAGATCGTCCGCGGCTTTCGGCCCCCAGGTTCCGGCGCCGTACGACGCCGGTCCGCTGCCACTTCGGTTCCAGTCGTCGAGAAGCGGATCGAGCCATTCCCAGGCCGTCTCGACCTCGTCCCGGCGCGCAAACAACGTCGTGTCGCCGAGCATGGTGTCGAGAAGAAGCCGCTCGTATGCCTCCGGGGGCTCGCCTCCGAACGCGGTGGCATAGCGGAACTCCATCGTCACCGGGTGGATCCGGACTTTCGGCCCGGGCACTTTCGAAAAAAAGCGGAGCGAGATCCCTTCATCGGGCTGAATACGGATTCCGAGAACGTTCGCGTCATCCGCAACGTCGAGATGCCCCTTGAACAGCAGATGCGGAGCGCGACGGAAGACGATGCCGATGTAGGTGGAGCGCTTCGGCAGACGCTTCCCGGCCCGGAGATAGAACGGCACGCCGGCCCACCTCCAGTTGTCGACGAAGACTTTCATCGCGGCGAACGTCTCGACATTCGACTCCGGACTGACGTTCGGCTCTTCACGGTAACCGGGAACGGCTTCGCCGAGAACCGATCCATGCGTGTACTGTCCCCGTACTGCGTAATCGTCGGACTTGCCCGACGGAAAAGGGCGGAGTGCTCGGAGGATCTTCACCTTCTCGTCATGAACGCTACCGGCCTCGAACGCGACGGGCGGTTCCATCGCCACGAGTGAGACGAGTTGCAGCATGTGGTTCTGCACGATGTCCCGGACGATCCCTGAGGATTCGAAGTAGCCGCCACGTCCCTCCACTCCGATCGACTCAGCGACGGTGAGCTGCACGTGGTCGATGTAGTTGCGATTCCAGAACGGCTCGAAGATCGCGTTCGCGAAGCGCAGCACCAGAATGTTCTGGACGGTCTCTTTCCCGAGGTAATGGTCGATGCGGAAGAGCTGTTTCTCGCGGAAGGTCGACACGGCGACGCGATTGAGCTCGCGAGCGCTGGCGAGGTCGTGTCCGAAAGGCTTCTCGATGATCGCGCGGGTGAAAGGACCGCCGCTCTCCGGGTCAGTCACCATTCCCGCGGCGCCGAGCTCCGCGGAGATGACCGAGAAGAATCTCGGCGGGACGGCCAGATAGTAGATACGCCGTCCTCCCGTGCCCCGTTCCTCATCGATCTCCTTCAGCCGGGACTGAAGTCTCTGGTATGCGTCGTGGTCCTGGAATTCGCCGGAGACGTAATGAAGTCGCTGCTCGAAATTCGCCCAGATCGTTTCGTCGACCGGCCGCCGGCGAGCGTGTTCGTCGCACGCCTTCCGCATCTCGGCCCGGAACTCCTCGTCGGTCATCTCCGCCCGCGCGAATCCGATGATGGTCTGCCCCGGGGAGAGAAGGCCGTCATGGGCCAGCGAGTAGAGTGCCGGAATGAGCTTCCGATGGGTCAGGTCTCCAGAAGCACCGAAGATGACGAGAACGGAAGGCTCAGGCGCTTTCTCCTCCTGCAGTCCTTCGCGAAGCGGATTCGAATCGACTTCGACTACCGGGACACTCATCGCGTGATTGCCTCCTCACGAGCCGGGCGCCATCGGAGCAGGGGGTCCTGTCACCCCCCGATGAGGGACAACCTACGGCTCGGTACCATTGTGACCGATCGGCTCGGACGCGAGATAGTGCATCGGCTCCTCGGCGTAGCCGGTCTCGTCGAGAAACCGCTCCTTGAGCAAGCGCTCGAGCTCGTCTCGCTCGAGATCGACGCCGCCGAGGTTCACTTTCCCTCCCGCGCGCATTCCGTGACCTCCACCGCGACCGAGTTCTCGAAGGATCGACTGCATCACGTCGCCCGCGCTCGCTTCGGTGTCGTTGGTCCGGATCGACACGTAGAGATTCTCATCGAACGAACCGTGAACCAGACTCCAGACGATCCCTTCCATCCGGACCGCCAGGTCGGCGATCTCCGGGACGAAGTCGGGATTGATCACCTCGCCGAGCGAGCAGATCGCGGCATGTTCGCTGATCTGGAGTGATGCGAGCGCGACCACCAGCTCCCGATAGTAACGGCGGGAGAGGGTCGGGCGTGCGATGGTCGCGAGCTTTCCCGGATCCGCGATGGGAAAGAGGAACTGGTACGCCAACAGATCCGACTCCGAGACTTCACGCCCGAGGTCGTGTGTCTCCGAGCGGATGCCGTAGAGGAGAGCGGTGGCGAGATTCGGGGAGACCGACACGTCTGCTTCCCGTAGATACTCGGTCAGCAGCGTCGCCGAGGCTCCGAGCTCCTCGCGAACGTCGTAGAACGGCGAACGCCGGGTGTTCTCCCGGAGCGGATGGTGATCGATCACGATGTCGGGGACCCGGTCGGTCGGGAGCGCGCTGTTGCCGGTATGCGGCTGCGCGTCGATCAGCGCGACGTGCGCGAACGAGGCGAGGTCGAGCTGGGAGACGTGCTTCATCGGGAGATGCAGCAGATCGACCATCGCGCGATTCTCTGCGCGACCGATGATCCCGCTGTACGCGACCACTCCCTTCACTCCTCGGACCTGGTCGAGCAGCACGCGCATCGCGGCAGCGCTGGCGACGGAATCGGGATCCGGGTTGTCGTGGGTGAGGATGAGGAGCGGCCCGGAATCGAGAGGCAGCTTCATCAGTCGCTCGAGTGGAGAGGTCATGGCGGTCCATCTTACGACATCGGGCGTCGAGGTGCAGAGAAGGGGGCCTCTCGGCCGTCGTGCCGCGCGGGCTCGTAGATCACAGACCCTCCCCTTGCAACCGTGATAGATTTCGGCCCAGCTCGACGGACAGCGAATGCCCGCCGATGACGAGGTGAGACATGCCAGACAAGCGAGTCGCGGTGATCCGTGGCCTCCGGACCCCTTTTGCGAAAGCAGGAACCGTCTACACCAGCGTTGACGCCCTCGAGCTCGGCAAGATCGTCGTCTCCGAGCTCCTGCAACGCGCACCGATCGAAGCGAAAGACGTGGACGAGGTCGTCTACGGTACGGTCATCCCCTCGGTGAAGGCCGCAAACATCGCCCGGGAAGTAGTCCTCGGGACTTCGCTTCCCCGGAACATCCCTTCGTACTCGGTGACCATGGCCTGCGCATCCTCGAACCAGGCAATCACGTCAGCGGCCGACCGCATCCACCGCGGCTACTCGAACGTCGTCGTGGCCGGAGGCGCCGAGTCCCTCTCCAATGTACCGATCCTCTTCTCGAAGAAGTTTTCGGACATGCTGATCGCCGCGAGCCGGCAGAAGAGCATGGGCGGAAAGCTCGCGATCTTCAGCAAACTGCGGCCAAAAGACCTGACCCCCGACGTCCCCGCAATCGCCGAATCGACGACCGGACTGACCATGGGCCAGTCCGCGGAGAAGATGGCGAAGGAGAACGGCATCAGCCGCGAGGCTCAGGATCGTTTCGCCGCCCAGAGTCATCACCGGGCCGCGAAGGCGTACGAGGAAGGACGGTTCGCCGACGAAGTGATGACGGTCGTGGTTCCTCCGAAATTCGACCACGTGGTGGAGAAGGACAACCTGATCCGGGCCGACACCACCCTCGAGGCGCTCTCTCAATTGCGTCCCGTGTTCGACAAGAAGTACGGGACGATCACGGCCGGGAACTCCTCCCCTCTCACCGACGGAGCGTCCGCGGTGGTCCTGATGGCGGAGGATCGCGCGAAGGCTCTGGGGCTCCACCCCATCGGATACATCCGCAGCTACGGATACGCCGCACTCGATCCTTTCGATCAGCTCCTGCAGGGACCGGCGTATGCGATTCCCATCGCGCTCGATCGGGCCGGACTGAAGCTCTCGGACATGGATGTCATCGAGATGCACGAGGCGTTCGCCGCACAGGTTCTTTCGAACATCCAGTGGCTCGGCTCGAAGAAGTTCGCCGAGGAGAAACTCGGACGCAGCGAGGCAGTGGGAGAGCTCGATCCCGAGCGGATCAATCCGACCGGCGGCTCGATCGCTCTCGGGCATCCGTTCGGCGCCACCGGCGCAAGGATCGTGACGACCGTCTGCAACGAGCTGCAACGCACCGGGAAGCAGTACGGGCTGGTCTCGATCTGTGCAGCGGGCGGTCAGGGAAGCGCCATCGTGATCGAGCGGGAGTAGCCGCGTGCCCCTTTCCGGAATCCGTGTTCTCGATTTTTCGCGACACCTTCCCGGGCCGTACGCCACTGATCTCCTGGTGCGCCTCGGGGCCGAGGTCATCAAGGTCGAACCGCCGGACGGCGATCCGACACGATGGCTTCCTCCGTTCAACGGCGACTACGGCGCTCTCTTCGTCCTCATCAATGGCGGCAAGAAGAGCGTCGTGGTCGACCTGAAGAGCGAAGAGGGGATCGCGTTCGTCAAACGGCTGGCCACGACCTGCGACGTCGTGGTCGAATCGTACCGTCCCGGAGTGATGAAGCAGTTCGGGGTCGACGCAAATGCGCTGATGGAGATCAATCCGGGACTGGTGTACTGCTCGGTGAGCGGTTTCGGTCAGGCGAATCCGCGCAGCAGTCACGATCTGAACTTCGTCGCGCTCGCAGGGCTGCTCGATCTCCAGCGGGACCGCGATGGACGTCCGGTCCTCCCGGCGACCCAGAGCGGTGACATGGCCGGCGCCCTCTATGCCGCTCTCTCCATCGTTGCGGCATTGTACGAAAAAAGGACCAGCGGGAAGGGACGCGTGCTCGACGTGGCGATGTCCGATGCGACCCGGGCAATGATGCCGACCGCGGAAGCGCTCTACCGGGGAACGCAGCAGCGTCCCGAGCACTTCATGCTGACCGGAGCCCTCCCCGCCTACAATGTGTACCGGACACGGGACGGGAAGTACCTCTCCGTCGCGCCGCTCGAGCCCCGTTTCTGGGAAGCGTTCTGCAATGCGATCGGACATCCCGATCTGATCGAGAAGCAGTACGAGGAGAGTGAGAAGAGTGCCCTGTTCGAGACGATCGCGGAAGCGATCGGATCGAAAACCCGCGACGAATGGGAAGAAGTCTTCGCCGGAATCGACGCCTGTGTGGAGCCGGTGCTCACCATCGACGAAGCGCATCAGCGTCTCGGCGATCCGAACGAGAGCCACCCCCTGCAGCGGAACTTCCCGCGTCGGACCGGGTCGGCGGAGAAACTCGGCGCCTCCTTCGAGGACGTCGCGACTCAGGCCGGTCTCACGCCAGGAGAGGTCCGCTCCCTCCGCAGGAGCGGACACTTCGAACAGCAGGACAAGCTGCAACGTCTCGTGAGGAACGCCGTGATGAAGTTCCGCTACCGTTCGTTGCTCGGCCGGAGCGACTGACTCGCCCGCTCCTCCGGCGTACCCGCCACTTCCCGGATCCGCTTCCGGAGCGACTCGGCTGCCGCCGGATCGAGCGCCTGCAGGTCCTGGAGCTCCGCCAGCGCAGAGCTCGTGTCGCCGATCTCGAGATACGCCCGCCCCAGGTCGCTGATCGCGGAGACGTATTTCGGACTCAGGCGCAGAGCTTCCCGGTAGCTGCTGATCGCATCGCTCCACTTGCGCATCCGCGCATAAGCCCGACCGAGTCCGAGCTGCGCATCCGCGGATGATGGTGCGGCGACCACGGCGCGACGATAGGCGTCGAGCGCATCGTCGTCCCGTCCGTTCTCGGTGAAAGCCCGTCCGAGCCAGAGATAGACGCCATCGAGCTTCGAATCTGCCTCAGCCGCCTGCTCGAAGAGTTTCTGTGCGTCACCCCAGTTGCCCTCGCCCGCCGCGGACATACCGTCTGCCGCCAGCTCGCGAGCGGTCCAGTGGTTCAGCGCCTCGGGCGTCGCGTTCTTCAGTCCCATTACGTTTCCTGCGGGAATCGCGAAATTCAGATTCTGTCCGCCGACCAGCTGGATCGTTGCGACGCCGATCACGCGACCGTCGAGGTCGAGCACCGGGCTCCCGCTCGATCCGGGTGAGATGGGTGCAGTGATCTGGATGACTGCAGTTCCGTCCTCGAGCTGACGCACGGTCGAAACGATTCCGTCCGACACCGTCTTTTCGAGTCCGAACGGACTTCCGATCACCACCACGCGTGATCCGGGCTCGGGCAGGTTCCTTCTCAGCTCGAGTGTACGGATCGACGCGTCGTCGCCGACCGGAAGATCGACCTTCACCAGATCGGAATCGGCGTCTTCCGCTGTGACGTGCTCGATCTCGAAAACACGACCGTCGTCGGTCTTCACCTCCGCGCTGAGCGCACCGGCGAGAACGTGACGGTTCGTGACCAGAATCCCCTTCTGCACGAAGAACCCGGTCCCGATCTGTACGTCGTCGCCCGGCATGTGCGCAGTGATGGTCGCAATCGCCGGTTTGACCCGCTTGACCAGTTCGGGGAGAGGATTCTCGGCTCGTGAGCTTCCGGCCACAGTGAGGAGCGCGAGGGCGAATGCCGCCGGAAGCATCGCCACGCGAGTCGAATGTCTGTTGGTGTGCATGAGGCCTTCTTTCCATCCCGAGGTTCTCTGAACCCCCGGATTGTCAGAAGGTTGAAATCGCAAGAAGAGAGCCAATCGGCGAACGGCTTCGCAAGCGCGGATTCTCATATCGCGACAGCCGGCCTCTTCGTGGTGAGGTGGCGGGTTGTGGGTTGAGGAAAAGCCCGCACTTCTCGGCCCGATCCACGATTCCGCCCTGGAGAGGGATTCGCAATCCGCCGCGCGGATCACCGCCCGTGCGTGACCGCAGCCTCCCACGTCCCCGGCGGAAGCGGGGCCGGTACCCGAGGAGAGACGTCGCTGAGACACGTCGCATCGAGCTTGAAATTCGAATACACTTCTCACCGATGGAGCCGCCGCAGAACATTCTGGTTCCGGTCGACCTCTCCGACTTCTCGGCGAAAGCAGTCGAGTACGCTGCAGGTGTCGCCCGCCTGACCGGAGGGACGATCACCCTCTGCACGGTCATCAACGACGTCTTCCCTTACTTCGACTTCTTTCCCATCGACTATGCCACCGCGGACTACTTCCCGGTGATGCAGACGAAAGCGGATGAGGCGATGCACAAGCTCGCCGACCGATGGGCCGGAGACGTCGAGGCCAGAATCGAGATCCGGCGCGGCTACCCTGCCACGGAGATCGTCGACTTCGCACGCAACGAAGGGTACGACCTGATCGTGATGGCCACGCACGGGCACACAGGCCTCGAGCATGCGCTCCTCGGCAGCATCACTGAAAAAGTTCTCCGCAAAGCCCACTGCCCCGTTCTCGTCGTGAGGTGACCTCCCATTGAGCTATGTGATCGCACTCTCCTTCGGCCTTCTCGTGTCAGTCGTCCTCATTTTTCTCAACCAGCGGTTCCACCTCTTCAGCAGTGACCATTTCCCGACCTCGGCGCACAAGAGCGGGGCCTACGTCTGGCTGACCCTCTTCGTGGTGCTCCTCAGCGTCCTGATCGCCGCATCGTCCAAGGCACCGGCCACTGCAGATCAGTTGAGGGCGACTCCTTTCTGGTCTCTCTTCACGCTGCACCTGATTCTGATCGTCTTTCTCGCCGGATGGTGGTGGCTCGCCGGACGCCCCCCGGTCGGTCGCTTTCTCAACCTCACGTCCCGCGAAGCCGCACAGTCGACGCTTCTCGGAGTCGGAGTCGGAGTCGGCGGGTGGCTGCTGACCATCGCGATCGCTCTGGCCATCGGGCTGATCCTCTCCGCGGCGGGGCTCGCGCCTCACGACCTGAAGGCTCCGGCGATGATCCCGTGGATGGCCGCACTTCCGATCTGGAAGAAAGCCGTCATCGTCTTCATGGCGATGACCGTCGAGGAGGCGTTCTACCGCGGCTGGTTGCAGAAACGGACCGGGCTCATCGTGTCGACCGTTCTCTTCGCGCTCTCTCACGCCGGGTATGGACAGCCGCTGATGCTGATCGGGGTCACGGTCATCTCGACCATCATCGGCATCACGTTCTGGCGCACGAAGAATCTCGTTCCGTGCATCATCGCGCACGGCGTGTTCGACGCGGTCCAGCTCTTCGTCATCGTCCCGCTGGTGCTGAAGCTCAATCCCGGATTGTGAACGGGATCGCGCTCGATCGCGATCCCGACTCGTGCTCATCCCGTCCGCCACAGCTCGCCGGGATCCAGCCCGTGCGGCTACCTCGTCGGCGGGGCGGTGTTCACCAGCGCTTCCGGTTTCACGGGAGGTTTCTGCATCCCCTGGCTCCTCTCCGGCCGGCGCCGCCGGCCCTCGAGATCGAGGGTCTCCACTCTTCCGCGCTGCTCGATCGATCGATGGATCGCTTCGACGATTCTCACGTCGATCATCCCTTCGATCCCCGAAGGCTCCGGCTCGTCTTCTTCGAGGACGCATCGCGAGAAGTAGACGATCTCCGGCGCGAACTGATCTCTCCTCGGGAACTCGCGGAGCTCTCTTCGGCCGCCGGTGACGAGCTCGTGACGGATGGCGGAGCCGTACGTGTACGCCGGCTCCACGCGGAGTACACCCTTCGCACCGACGATCCGGTACGCGTTGACCTGCTCGGCGCCGAAACCGCAGACGAATGACGCGAGTTTCTCGCCGGGAAAGCGCATGGTCACCGCCACGGTCTCCGCGACCTCGTCGAATCGCGGGTCGCCGCTTGCTGCCAGGGCAGAGACCTCCAGCGGTTCGTCGCGGAACAGATAGCGCGCCGCATTGATGCAGTAGACGCCCATGTCGTACACCGGGCCGCCGCCGAGGTCCTTGCGGAGCCGCACGTCGCCTTCGCGCACCTGCTGAGTGAAGGTCGAATTGAAGATGCGCGGCTCGCCGATCGTTCCGGACGCCACGACCTCCGCGGTTTCGAGGTTGCCCTCCTCGAAGTGCAGCCGGTACGCGATCATCAATCGCACGTTCGCTTCTTCCGCGGACCGGATCATCGCTTCACATTCGCGCGAGGTCACCGCCATCGGCTTTTCGCACAGGACGTGGACACCCCGTCGCGCCGCGCGCACTGCGAAGTCGCGGTGAAGAGTATTCGGGAGGGCCAGATAGACGGCATCGACCCGGCCGCTCTCGAGAAGAGAGTCGTACTCGTCGTAGCTCGCCAGCGTGGCGACGCCATGTCGCTCTCCGAGCCTCTTGAGCTTCTCCGGATCGCTCGACACGAGCGCGACGAGCTCGGAGTTCTCGGATGCGTGAGCGAATGCCGGGAGCACCGCCACCTGCGCGATGTGTCCGAGCCCGACCACGGCGTAACGGATTCTTCGGTCTTCTCCTTTGATGGGATTTCGTTCGGCCATTCTGGAAATGGTTGCCAGAGACATGCCGCGAGGAGTGTCGTACGGGATGAAGAGCGAGACTTCGGGTGCTGCGCGGAGCGTGTGCGATTCCGGGCGCGGCTCCGCTTCTGCCGAGGATCGAGGCGATGCTGCTGTCGCGCACGTGCCGTGAGCTGCGCGGCGGATTACGAATCCGCACTCCACGACGCGTAATCCACCGGACCTGTCTGCTGCGTTGCACCCCGCGTCGGCTCCTCAAAGTTGTCACCACTATGCCGCGTCGAGAGAGCCGGGCCAGCCTCTTGCAGCGCCCGCTCGGTCATGATCGGCGACCTCTGGTACAAGAACAACGTCATCTATAGTCTCGATCTCGAGACGTTCATGGATTCGAACGGCGACGGAGTCGGTGACATCGAGGGACTGATCCGGCGCCTCGACTATCTCGAGAGCCTCGGTGTCGGCGTTCTCTGGATCGCTCCGTTCCAGCCCACTCCGAACCGCGACAACGGTTACGACATCTCCGACTACTTCGGTGTCGACCCCCGTCACGGCTCCTCGGGTGACTTCGTCGAGCTGATCCATCAGGCACACGCCCGCGGGCTGAAGATCATCATCGATCTCGTGGTCAACCACACCTCCGACCGGCATCCGTGGTTTCAGGAGGCCCGGCGCGACCCCGAGTCGCTCTACCGCGACTGGTACACCTGGTCGAAGAAGCGCCCGCCCGACTGGGACAAGGGAATGGTCTTCCCCGGAATCCAGAAGGCCACCTGGACCCGCGACGAGATCGCGCGCCAGTACTACTTCCATCGCTTCTACGCGTTTCAGCCTGACCTGAACACGGACAACCCGGAAGTCCGTGAACAGATCCGTCGCATCGTCGGCTTCTGGCTCCAGACCGGCGTGAGCGGATTCCGGGTCGATGCGGTGCCTTTCATCATCGAAAGCGTCAGTCCTTTCGGTCAGCCGCATCAGATGCACTTCGAGTACCTCACGGAGCTCCGCGAATTCCTCCAGTGGCGCAGCGGCGACGCGGTCCTCCTCGGCGAGGCGAACGTCCTTCCGAAAGAGAACAAGAAGTACTTCGCCGACGGACGCGGGCTCCACATGATGTTCAATTTCTTCGTCAATCAGCATCTCTTCTATGCACTCGCCACCGGCGACGTCCGGCCGCTGATCGATTCACTCCGCGCGACGAGGCGTCTTCCACCCACCGGGCAGTGGGCTCAGTTTCTCAGGAATCACGACGAGCTCGATTTAGGACGTCTGGGGCCGGAAATGCGCGAGCGGGTCTTTCAGCGATTCGGTCCCGAGCCCCGGATGCAGCTGTACGACCGCGGAATCCGGCGGAGGCTCGCCTCGATGCTCGGAGACCGCGCACGGATCGAGCTCGCCTACAGCGTGATGTTCTCACTCCCCGGGACTCCGGTCATCCGCTACGGCGACGAGATCGGGATGGGCGAAGATCTCTCGCTCGATCAGCGCGATTCGGTGCGCACCCCGATGCAGTGGACCGACGAGCCGAACGCCGGGTTCTCCACCGCGGAGAAGCTCATTCATCCGGTGATCGACGACGGCGTGTACGGATACCGGAAGGTCAACGTCGAAGCCCAGCGGCGAGATCCCGATTCGCTGATGCGATGGATGACCCGCATGATTCGCATCCGGCGGGAGACGCCGGAGATCGGGTGGGGCGATTGGGACGTCATCTCCACCGGTTCGCCGAACATCCTCGCCCTCTGCTACCGGTGGGAAGGGAAGGCGGTGGTGGTGGTTCACAACTTCGACGAGCGTTCACGGGAGGCGAAATTCCGGCTGAAAGTCGACGGAGGCGAGCGACTGGTCAGCCTCTTCGACGACGAAGAGAGCCGCGCCGACGCACGCGGCACCCACCGGATCACGCTCGACGCGAACGGCTACCGCTGGTACCGCGTCGGAAGCGCGAACTACGCGTTGCGCCACGAGGCAGAAGACTTCCCGACCGGAAAGTGAAGACGCGCGGAGACGACGGATTTCAGATTCGTAATGCGCCCGGCACCCGCCTCGACCGTAAGATCCTGAGCAGACCATCAAATTCGATCGAGGAGGCATCCATGGCCGCTCCCGTTCTCGTCCCTACCCAGGCTCTCGGAGAGACGTTCGCCGGCGTGACCTATCACGTCGACGGAGAGCTCGTTCCGGTCCTCTCGGTCGACGTGAGTCACGAGGCGGTGTACTTCGAGCACCACATCCTCCTCTGGAAGGATCCGCGGGTGAACATCGGGATCAAGGCCATGAAGGGTGCATTCAAGAGAATGATGGCCGGGATCCAGATCTTCGTCACGGAGGCGAGCGGCCAGGGCGAGATTGCATTCAGCCGTGATGGAGCGGGACACATCCTCGGGATCCACATGAATCAGGGCGAAGAGATCCACGTTCGCGAGCATCAGTTCCTCGCCGCGACCTCGAACATCGACTACGACTTCGAGCGTGTGAAGGGGATCTCGAACATCCTCCTCGGCGGGTCGGGCTTCTTCATCGATCGCTTCCATGCTCGCAACGGCGCTGGGATTCTCTGGCTCCACGGATACGGCAACGTGTTCGAGAAGACTCTCCAGCCGCACGAACAGATCGACGTCGAGCCCGGCGGATGGCTCTACAAGGACACCCATGTGAAGATGGAGACCGTATCGCAGAAGCTCTCGACTGGATTCTTCGGCGGGTTCAACCTCTTCATGAACCGCTTCACCGGTCCGGGAAAGGTCGCGCTCCAGTCGATGTACCTGCATATGCCGACCGAATCGTGAACGGCATCTGAGACCGCGCGTCGCGCGTCGCAAGCGCTGGGAAGCCACGTCGTCGTGGGGAGCGGATCCTCTGATCCGCCGCGCCGATCGCATTCACAGCGGATCGAGACGATCCCGGTGGCTGAAGCGGAGCTGGTCGCCCGGATTCACCGACGCTCCGCGGGACCCACATCTTCCCTCTTCATCGCGTACAACACGATTCGCGCGGCGGATCGGATGATCCGCACCCCAGGGAACCCACGTCATCGATAGGGGTGCGGATCCTCTGATCCGCCGCGCCGATCGCGTTCACAGCGGATCGAGACGGTTCCGGTGGCTGAAGCGGAGCTGGTCGCCGGATTCACCCACGCTCCGCGAGACCCACATCTTCCCTCTTCATCGCGTACAACACGATTCGCGCGGCGGATCGGATGATCCGCACCCCAGGGGACCCACGTCGTCGTGGGGTGCGGATCCTCCGATCCGCCGCGCCGATCGCGTTCACAGCGGATCGAGACGGTTCCGGTGGCAGAAGCGGAGCTGGTCGCCGGATTCACCCACGCTCCGCGGGACCCACATCTTCCCTCTTCATCGCGTACAACACGATTCGCGCGGCGGATCAGAGGATCCGCACCCCAGGGAACCCACGTCCTGGTGGGGTGCGGATCCTCTGATCCGCCGCGCCGATTGCATTCACAGCGGATCGAGACGATCCCGGTGGCAGAAGCGGAGCTGGTCGCCGGATTCACCGACGCTCCGCGGGACCCACATCTTCCCTCTTCATCGCGTACAACACGTTTCGCGCGGCGGATCGGATGATCCGCGCCCCAGGGAACCCACGTCATCGATAGGGGTGCGGATCCTCTGATCCGCCGCGGCGATCGCGTTCACAGCGGATCGAGACGGTTCCGGTGGCAGAAGCGGAGCTGGTCGCCGGATTCACCCACGCTCCGCGGGACCCACATCTTCCCTCTTCATCGCGTACAACACGATTCGCGCGGCGGATCGGATGATCCGCACCCCAGGGAACCCACGTCGTCGTGGGGTGCGGATCCTCCGATCCGCCGCGCCGATCGCGTTCACAGCGGATCGAGACGGTTCCGGTGGCAGAAGCGGAGCTGGTCGCCGGATTCACCCACGCTCCGCGGGACCCACATCTTCCCTCTTCATCGCGTACAACACGATTCGCGCGGCGGATCGGATGATCCGCACCCCAGGGAACCCACGTCATCGATAGGGGTGCGGATCCTCTGATCCGCCGCGGCGATCGCGTTCGCAGCGGATCGAGACGGTTCCGGTGGCAGAAGCGGAGCTGGTCGCCGGATTCACCCACGCTCCGCGGGACCCACATCTTCCCTCTTCATCGCGTACAACACGATTCGCGCGGCGGATCGGATGATCCGCACCCCAGGGAACCCACGTCGTCGTGGGGTGCGGATCCTCCGATCCGCCGCGCCGATCGCGTTCACAGCGGATCGAGACGGTTCCGGTGGCAGAAGCGGAGCTGGTCGCCGGATTCACCGACGCTCCGCGGGACCCACATCTTCCCTCTTCATCGCGTACAACACGATTCGTGCGGCGGATCGGATGATCCGCACCCCAGGGAACCCACGTCATCGATAGGGGTGCGGATCCTCTGATCCGCCGCGGCGATCGCGTTCACAGCGGATCGAGACGGTTCCGGTGGCAGAAGCGGAGCTGGTCGCCGGATTCACCCACGCTCCGCGAGACCCACATCTTCCCTCTTCATCGCGTACAACACGATTCGCGCGGCGGATCGGATGATCCGCACCCCACGCGAGACCGTCGTCGGATGCGAACGCCACGAGTCTTCGGCCCGGAGTTGGGGAATTCCGTGGCGAGTGCGCTACCATGTCCCCCGACTTCCACCCGGGCGCAGTGCTTCGCCGGCGGCCGACCGCTGCGCATCGGCTTCAGAAAGGAACTCCATGACTGATACGGCAGCGGCGCCGACCGGGCGCGTACGTCATCCGAACGGTCTGTACACCCTCTTCCTCACCGAGATGTGGGAGCGCTTCAGCTACTACGGCATGCGGGCGTTCCTGATCCTCTACATGGTCGCCCCGATCACGGCGGGCGGGCTCGGGTTCGACATCAAACACGGCGCCTCCGTGTACGGTACGTACACGTTCGGCGTCTGGACGTCCGCGATCCTCGGCGGAATCATCGCCGACCGCTGGCTCGGCCAGTACCGCAGTGTTCTCTGGGGAGGAATCATCATCGCCCTGGGACACTTCACTCTCGCGTACGAAGCTCTCTGGGCGTTTTACGCCGGTCTCGCCCTCATCGTTGCGGGCACCGGTCTGCTCAAGCCGAACGTGAGCACGATGGTCGGATCGCTCTACGAAGAGAACGACGTACGGCGCGATGCCGGCTTCTCGATCTTCTACATGGGGATCAATCTCGGCGCGACGCTCGGACCGCTCATCGCC
Organism: uncultured Acidobacteriota bacterium; assembly: GCA_963741955.1. Classification (GTDB taxonomy): domain Bacteria; phylum Acidobacteriota; class Thermoanaerobaculia; order Gp7-AA8; family Gp7-AA8; genus CAVUKB01. The sequence goes on along the minus strand of CAVUKB010000004.1, from coordinate 566,553 downwards.
GGTTACTTCGCGCAAAAGGTGAACTGGCACGCAGGGTTCGCCTGCGCCGGCTTCGGCATGACCCTCGGTCTGATCCAGTACGTGCTCGGACGCAAACGCCTCAAACCCGCGCTCGATCGCCTCAATGCGGATCGCGACGAAGTCGTCACCGAGCCGCGTTCGGGAGAGGTCGTCGGCCCCGAGCCGGTGGTCGAGATGGCGCGCGGAAAGCAGGAGATCCGCCCCGACACCGGACTCTTCGGGTTCACTCCCGTGGAGTGGAAAAGGCTCGGCGCGATGCTGATTCTCTTCGTCTTCGCCATGGTTTTCTGGGGCGCGTACGAACAGGCCGGATCGACCCTGAACCTCTTTGCGGATCGCTACACGCGCCTCTCCGTATTCGGTTGGACGTTCCCCTCGAGCTGGTTCCAGTCCGTCCCGTCGCTGTTCGTGATCATCATGGCGCCGATGTTCGCCTGGATGTGGATTCGGCTCGGAAAGCGGGAGCCGTCCACTCCGGCGAAGTTCGCGTTCGGTCTTCTCTTCGTCGGCGTGGCGTTCCTTTTCCTCGTCCCTGCGGCTTCGACGGCACAGACCGGAGGAGGAATCCGCGTCAGTCCATGGTGGCTGGTCGGCTGCTACTTCATCCAGGAGCTCGGGGAGCTCGCACTCAGTCCGGTCGGCCTGAGCGCATTCACCAAGCTCTCGCCAATCAAGATCGTCGGAATGATGATGGGAGTCTGGTTCCTGGCCGATGCGATCGGCAACAAGATCGCAGGGTATGCAGCGGGATTCTTCGCCAGCGTGGCACTCTCGCAGCTGTTCGCGCTGATCGGAGGGGTCGCGGTGGTGACCTCGATCGTCGCATTCATCCTCATCCGTCCGATCCGGAAACTGATGGGAGGGGTGCACTGAGGAGAGCCCGAAGCGTGGGCCGCGGAACGGAACCGAGGTTGAGCATCGCGGACCCCGACGAGGTCCGGCGCGCAATCGGGTCGTAGGAGGATGATTTCGCCGGCTACCTGATCGCCGAGCGAAGGGCCGCGGCCGGGAGCGATCGGGGTCAGGTCTGCTGCTGACTGATCTCCCCTTCGCTCAGGACGACCACGCGATTCCTTCCGCGACGCTTCGCCTGGTAGAGCGCGCGGTCGGCGAGGCTCACCAGTTCCTCCGGTGGTTTCCCTGCGGTGGGGAAGATGCTCGCCACTCCCACGCTGATGGTGACCGCGTGGCTGATTCCCGAGTCGGCGTGCGGTATGCCGAGTCGCTCCACCGTCGCGCGGACGTTTTCCGCGACCGCGGCAGCCCCGTCGAGATCACAGTCGGAGAGAATCACGCCGAACTCTTCGCCCCCGTATCGGGCAACGAAGTCGGAGACGCGACGGAGGGATGCCGCAAGCGCCGTGGAGATGGTGCGGAGACAGTCGTCACCTTCGAGATGCCCGTACCGGTCGTTGTAACCCTTGAAGAAGTCGACGTCGATGAGGAGAAACGAGAGCGGTGCTCCACTTCGCGTCGCTCTCCGCCATTCCGTGTCGAGCCGCTCGTCGAACGCCCGGCGGTTGGCGAGTCCGGTCAGGCCGTCTGCCGTCGCCAGCCGTTCCAGATTGCGGTTCGCCTCCTCCAGCCGGGCCTTCGTGGCCAGAAGATCTTCGTAGATTTTCGACTTCCCGACCACCAGCGAGAGGTGTCCCGCGATCTCGCGGAGGAACTGCACGTGTTTCTCTTTGTACGCGTCGCGCTCCGAACTGGAGAAGAAGATGAACCCGACCGGCGCACCGAGCGCCGTGAGAGGGAAGGTCAGGTTCGAGCGGATTCCTTCCGCGACGATTCGCCGCGTATTTTCCGAATCGGGATTCTCCACCAGGTACTGTTCGAGATCGGGAATGATCCGGGGACGCCCACTCTGGAGAATCTTCTCCAGGCTGCTGCCGGCCAGAGGAGCTTCGTATCCCCGATCGATTCCGACCGGCGGCTTTTCTCCCCGGGACCAGACCGCCCGCAGGATGACCCGATCCTCGTCGAGGAGCGCGAGGCCGATCCGGTCGTACGGAATGATGGAACGGAGGTTGTCATAGAGATGATCGAGCACGTCCTCGATGGTGACTGCCTCGTTGATCAACTCCGTCAGCTCGGAGAGCCGCGCCAGCTCGGCGGTCCGGTTCGCGACCTCGCGCTGCAGGTCCGACTGACGCTGCGCGATCGCCGAGATCCGTACCCTTACCGCGATGGCGACGAGGGCGGCGACGCCAAGACCACCGAGGACCCAGAACCACCAGGTCGAAAAAACCGGCGGGTGCATCTCGAACGAGAATGCTGCCCCCTCCCGATTCCATACGCCGTCCTCGTTCGCGGCCACTACATGGAATCGCCATCGTCCCGGAGGAATGTACGGGTAATACGCGACCCGGCGGTTGCCGGCGTCCACCCAGCGTTGGTCGAATCCCTCCAGGCGGTAGCGGAAGCGGACTTTTTCGGGAGCGATGAAAGAGAGCGCGGTATACCGGATCTCGAGATTTCTCGCCTGCGACTCGAGAACGAAACCCCGTTCCGGCCGTTGCACCATCCGACCGTCGACGATCACTTTCTCGATGCGTACGGGAGGAGGGACGCCGTTTCTGAGCTCCTGGCGGGAGTCGAAGATCGCGAATCCCGAGAGGGTGGGAATCCAGATCCTGCCGTCCGGATCGAGCGAGCCTGCGGGTTGGCCACCGCCGTTGGTCTCGGTCGCCGGCATCCCGTCAGTGACGTCGAACAGATCTGCGTCGACGCGGCCGCGCGCGCCGTCCGCCACGGCATCGAGAGCCTCGCGTGATACCCGGGTCACTCCGCGGTTCCCCGTCATCCAGAAGCGTCCTTCCGCATCCTCGATGATGCTCGAGACCACCGAGTCGGCCAGCCCCTGCCGCGCGCCGTAGACGAACACGCGCTTCCCCTCGATCCGGTTCAGCCCTCCGCCGTACGTTCCGATCCAGAGCACTCCCCTCTCGTCTCGATGGATCGCGCGCACGAAATCGCTCGACAACCCCTCTTTCATGCCGATCGAGTCGATCCGACCGTTCCGAATAGACCGCACTCCCTCCCGGCTCCCGATCCAGATCGTGCCGTCCGGATCGACATCGACGAAGAAGATGTCCAGCTCTCCCGTGCCGGGAACGAGGGAGAACGCGTGGCTGGAGCGATCGAACCGGAAGAGCCCCTGATCCGTCCCCACCAGGATTGCGCGCGAGTTCTCCTCCGCCAGAGCGCGGACGATTTTCTCGTGGGTCGCCGGTCCTCCCGCTCGATGGAATTTGCCGTCCGGCGTCCGCCAGTAGAGACCCTCTCCGTAACTTCCGATCCAGAGAGTGCCGCGATGGTCGAGAAGAAGAGACCAGACGCACGGATTCACACCGTCCCGCTTTCCGAACAGCCGCGTCCCTTCGGGCGTAATGCGCGCCAGTCCGTGGCAGACCGTTCCCGCCCAGGCGCGGCCGCCCCCCTCCGCAATCACCGGAAGAACCGGAACGACGTCCTCCCCCTCCCGGATCTCGAGCCCGACCGCCGCTCCCTCGCTCAGTTTCACCACCCCGTCTCCGGCCGTCCCGATCCAGACGTTCCCTTCCCGGTCTTCCGCGAGGTCCCTCACCGAATCGCTGGTGCGCTGGTCCAGACCGGTGACCTCCTCGAGCCGCGGCAGGACTCGCCGAACTCCGCCCGGGTCGAGACCGATCCAGAGACCTCCGTCGTGGTCCTCGAGGATCGAGGTCACCTTTCCGTTCGAGTGCGTATCGACCAGAGTGCACTCATTCCCACGCACGCGATAGAGACCGCCACCAGTCCCGATCCATCCCGTACCATCCGCGGTGTGATGGATCGCCTGGACCATCTGGCCACCGAACGGCGCACTCCATGACGGGACGGTACAGTGCTGATCTCGAAGGATGCAGAGTCCGAGGAGGGTACCGACCCAGGTCGATCCGTCGGGACGCTCTTCGAACGAGAGGACGTCGTCGTGAGGGAGGCCCTCGGCCACGGTGAACCTCCGAAAATGGCCGTCACCCGCGAGAATCAGGCCGTGCCCGGTGCCGGCGAGGATTCCGCCGCGCATCGACGCGCGAATCGAGGAGACGCCTCCGATCTCCTTCCGGTCGGGAGGATTGAACGCGGTGAGCACGCCGTCGCGCTCGATGCAGAGCCCGGAACGCTCGGTGCCCACCCAGAGCGCACCATGATGATCGACTCCGACGGCGAGAAGGCGCGGGCTGCAGCGGCCCGGCGCATCGATGACGTCGACGCTCGCCCCATCGGTGCGGACCAGACCTCCGAATGTCGCAATCCAGAGATATCCGTCCGGATCCTGAACGATGGAGTTCGCGGATGCCTGAGGAAACCCCTGCTCGAGAGACCAGCGCCGGCGGGTGAACTGGGAGGCGGCACGGGATGGATCGAGGGCGAAAAGCGGGAATCCGACGATGAAGATGACCACCGAAACGACGGCGAAGAGAATCCTTGGACGGGCTGAACCCGCCAATCCGGCCTTCACCATGAAGACCTTTCGAGATTCGGGCGTGAGGACGATCGGGCGGTCACGAGGCTCTCTCCTCATGGTACCCATCACTTCGCTTCAAGTCACGCCACTTCGCTGCAACGCTTTCGGTGTCTGCCTCGTCGATGTCTCCTCGCGATTTCCGGATGCTCGAGTCTCGGACGGAGCCTCCGTCCAGACGCCCGAGGGAAATTCCGACGAGTCTGTAGGGAATCGCAACGGCCGGCCAGCTCCAAACTGACCTCCTGACCCCGTAAGTAGCTTCGCTTCAGACGATTGCGCGCGAACAGCGCCGTGGCACGCCTATTGGAACCGATGGAGACGAGACCGACGGCTGCACAGAGTCTCGTGGAGGTTCGACGTGCCGGATCCGTTCTCCTTCTTCGACGTTCCCTTTCTCGCGACGTCGGCCGCAGTCCTCGGCGCCGTTCTGGGACTCGCGACGATCTCCCTGCGCAGGCGTTCCCGCCCCGAGCCGCTTCGTGGAAGCGCCCCACCCCCGCCACTTCCCGCCCCGGACGACCACACCTTCATCTCTCCCCGGCTCGGCGTGACGATGGCCGACGGAGGCGAGCGATGGCCCCGGGTGATCGCTGGCGGGCGGCTGTACGAAGACGAGCCGATGGACGAGCCACCGGACGAATAGACTTCGCTGCCCTGATCTCATTGGCGCGATTTTCGCGAATTGCGCAATTCGTGAGCTCGTCCCGACCACGCCGCTCCTGAAGAATCCTCGTCGGCGCACCGACGGCCCGACCGGTTCAGAGCAGATCGGTCACTGCTCCGCCACCACGACCCCGTCGCCCTCGAATCGAATCTTGAACGACTGCTCGTTCGTGTCGATCATCACGTTCCCCAGATCCGAGTCTTCCAGAACGTTGGGAATGAGGTTTCCCGTCCAGGCGACGAGTGATGTGGCGGAGATCGAGAGAGGGTATTCGCGAGTAACGCGGAGCGTGAGCGGCTCGATGGAAGTCGAGATCGCGAGCGAGCCTTTCCCGAAGATCTTGAGCGTGTCGATCTTCTGCTGGTACGTGCTGTCGTAGATCGGCTCGACGCGGTAGGAGAGAGAATCCTCCATCGCCAGGAGGTTGCTTCCTTCCACGTAAATGAATTCGTCGCTCAGATCGAGAAGGAAGGTCTTCCTCCCCTTTTCGTACGCGAAGACTTTCCCGTGCCCTTCGGCCTTTACCAGCGTTGCCGCAGTGGTCCCGAGAAGTCCGGACTCGGCCGCGAAGCGGAGATTTCCCGTGTAACTCGAGACCGTACCCTTCTTCACGTACACGCTTCTTCGGAAGTTGATCTCCAGGAATCCATTCTCATGGAGGGCGAATGTGCGCGATGCGCTCTCGATCTTCCGCCCGAGGTCGATCCGCGGCTGTTCCGCCTGAGGCGTCTCATCGACCGCCTCCTGCAGTTTGCGCGCGGCCTGGGTCGCGGCAATCGGCGGAAGCGCCGGAGCGGGTTCGGCCCTCGCCGCGAGTTTGTGCTCCTGAGTCACCCGCGGGTTCACTTCCGAGCCTCGCTGGGTCTCGGAAGGGCCAGGTCTTCGAATCGGCGAAGAGGCCGCCGGAGGGGGAGCCGCGACCGGAGCGGGAGGGCTCGCCGGACGCGCGTTCGGCTGAGGCGGGGCCTGCGCGGCTGGAGCTCCCCGCGTCTGCGACTGCATTTCGCTCTGGATCTCCCGGACCGCCTTCTCCGCACCGGCGAACTGGAGATGCTCGAGAGCGAGGCCGAATTTCTTCCGCTGCCGGTAGAGGAGTCCCAGATAGAGATGGGACTTCGAGTAGTTGGGGCGAAGCTCGACGGCCCGGAGGAGATACTGTTCCGCCTCCTCGAGTTTTCCCTGCTTGAAGAGGATCAGCCCCAGATTCGAATGGAGAATGAAGACGCTCGGATTCTCCTGGACCAGGCGCTGGTAGATCACTTCCGCTTCGGGGAACGCATTGGTCTTGAAGTAGACCAGGCCGAGGAGGTTCAGCACGTCCGAATCATCGGGACGGAAGCGCTGCGCGATCTCGAGCTCCTTCCGCGCTTCTGCGTACCGCCCTTCCTGGAACGCCTCCCTCCCCCGGTTGTAATGCATCAGAAAGACGCCCTGGTCGAACGGCGGAGCTACGCCGGGAGTCATCTGCGGCATCGCACCCCATCCTCGGAGCTCACGCTCCCACCCAGGCGATTCATCGGGTGAATGGTACAGGAGCGGAGGGCGGCGACCAAGAGGAGAGTGGCGTGGGTGATCCGGTCTCTCCCTGGCTCGCGTGCAGAACCGCGTTTCAAGCACCCGCTCCCGGCTTGCAGGAGAAGCCCGAGGACCGCAGGCCGGGAGCCTGGGCAGCAGGACCGCGGCCTGCTGCGAAGCAGATCACCGGCTCGAATCGGTCCATGCATCGCGGAACGAAGGATTTTCGAGAAGGGTACGGTTCGCTGCGAAGTAAGAGCGGACCACGTCGTTCGTCCTGAGGAGTCGTTCGCCCAGCTCGAGCGCGAGCGCGCGCCAGAAACACGCCGCCGCGGCTGGAGTCTCGCCGAGGAAACGCTCGAGCGCGGGAGCAGGAAACGAGAGGACGACCGATCTCGGAAGGGCGTGGAGGCTGGCCGCCGCGGGGCGTCCGCCGAGGACCGAGAGCTCGCCGAACGTCGCTCCCGGGGAGAGGTCCGACAGAACCAGCGTGTCACCGTCGACTGTACGCGTGACCCTCACCCGCCCTTCCCGAAGGACGTGCAGGGCGTCGTTCGAATCGCCCTCGGCGAGAACCAGCTCCCCCGGCGCGAGCTCGCGCCGTTCGGCAAGTTTCGCAATGCGTCCGAGATCCGCCTCGCTCATCCTTCCGAAAAGGCGTACTTCTTGCAAAAAGTTGATTTCCGACATTCGGTCCTCCCGTCTGCGATGTCCAGAAGCCAGTCTGCCTCCCGGTCACCGGAATCTTACTTTTTCTTGCTGTAATGGAATGACGGACTTAGACACTATAAACGGAGGCTACAGTATGGACGGGTTACTCCGTGCACTGATCCAATGCGTTCGCCGGCGTATGCGTGACGACGAGGACCTGACGGTGGAGTCCGTGTCGAGAGAGCTGGGGTTCACGCGGCAGTACGTTTCGGGACGTTTCCACCGCGTGACCGGGCGGTTGCTGAGCCAGTACCTGAAGCGGAAACGGCTCCACAAGGCCGCAATGCTCCTTCGCACCGGAAATCTCCGCGTCACTCAGATCTCGCGTCTCTGCGGGTTCGACTCGGAGAATTATTTCCGGCAGCAGTTCCGGAAGCGATACGGCGTCTCGCCCAGGCAGTTCCGGGCCGGGGCCGGCTCGATGACCGGGACGACTCCCCCGCCGGACCTTCGCGCCGCGGTCTGAGATTCTGCTGCACCGGGATTTCCTCGGGGGTAAGGGGACTATTCGTCTCTCCGACCGCCACCGGGGAAATCCCTTACGCCCGCCGGTCCCCGATCGAATCCTGCTTCGATCCAGAGATACTTCGTCGTGGTGAGACTTCGCCACAGGCTTCCGCTCCGGACGCCGTTCCGCAGGAAAAGGAGAATGTGGCGGAGGAGTGAGTGCGGGGGAGCCGTCGCAGCCAGAGCGGCCCGGTGCGCTCCCGTGCTTTCATACACCACGCGGCGGAGCGGCTCCCCGAGACGGATCACCGTTCCCTGAACCCACGGCTCCAGGCCGTCGGGCCCCCCTCCGCGGAACCTCCCATGGCGGCGATGAAGGAGCCGGATGCTTCCGGCGTCTTCAGAGAGTCCGAATCGGAGTGGCCGCCCCGCGTATGTCGGTTCGGATCGGATTCGATACCCCCACGCCTTCGGGGTCTCCCCGATCGCTCGCACGATCTCGCGTGCAAGCGCAGGGGTCATCTCTTCATTTTCGTGGATCAGGAGAATCCAATCGTGGGATGCCGCGTCCATGGCCCGGGCGGCGGTGCGCCACGGGATCTCGTCCGGCGAGAAAGCGATCGGGCAGATCTCCCATTCGCCCGGATCCGGAAACGTCCGAACGCGATCGGAATCCTTTGTGTCGAACACGAGAACCGAGAGCCGGCGCGACTGCGCGGTCATCTCAGCTCTCGTCCAGGCGCTCCTGGACGCGGGCGATTCTCGTCGCGCGTCCGGTCGCCTCGTCGACGTCGACGATCACACCGGTCAGCCGGATGTCGCGCTTGGCGACCTCCATCTTCCGAGGCGTGGAGAGTGTGAACCGTTCCAGGATCTCCTCGGGGCGGAATCCGATGATCGAATCGTACGCTCCGGTCATCCCGACGTCGGTCTGGAAACCGGTCCCCTTCGGGAGGATCCGTTCGTCGGCGGTCGGCACGTGAGTGTGCGTTCCGACGACTGCCGAGACGCGGCCGTCGAGAAACCGTCCCATGGCCTGTTTCTCGGAGGTCGCCTCGCAGTGGATGTCGACCAGGATCACCGGCACACCCCGCAAAGCCTCGAGCTCCCGCTCCACGACGTGGAAAGGGTTTTCACATGGAGGCATGAAGACCTGTCCCATCACCTGGACCACTCCGACGTTGATGCCGGTGGCGGTGGGACGGACCACCCGCCCCTTCCCCGGGTTCCCGGTCGGGTAGTTGGCGGGGCGGATCAGCGTCTCCCACTGATCGAGCTGTTCGACGAAGTCTCTCTTGTCCCAGATGTGGTTACCGCTGGTGAAGACGTCGATGGGGAGCTGCAGCAACTCGTGCATGATGCTGTCGGTGACCCCGAAGCCACCGGCAGCGTTCTCGATGTTCACGATGGTGAAGTCGATCATCTCGCGATCGATCACCGTCTCGAGGCGGTCGCGAAGTGCGCGACGGCCTGGCTGGCCGACCGTGTCGCCGATGTAGAGCAGACGAACCATTCCGGAAACCCTTTCGATCTGTGAGCGGGAACCGCCCGGGGGGATGGATCATAAACGAAAGAAGGGCCGCCCGAAAACAGGCGGCCCGGATGACAATTCGGTAAGTACGCTACTTCGCGAAGTCGACCGCCCGCGTTTCGCGGATGACGGTGACCTTGATCTGACCGGGATACTGCAGCTCGGATTCGATCCGCCGCGCCACGTCACGCGAGAGAAGGATCGACTGCTCGTCGGTGACTTTGTCTGCGTTGACGATGATGCGAAGCTCGCGGCCGGCCTGGATGGCGAACGACTTCTGGACGCCTCCGAAGCTGTCGGCGATCGACTCGAGCCGTTCGAGGCGATGGACGTAATTCTCGAGAATCTCCCGTCTCGCTCCGGGTCGGGCCGCGGAGAGCGCATCGGCGGCGTTGACCAGCACCGCCTCGACGGTCTGCGGATCGTAGTCGCCGTGATGACACTCCATGGCGTGGATGATCTCGCGGCGCTCGCCGTACTTGTCCAGCACCTGCCGTCCGAGCTCGAGGTGGGTTCCTTCCATCTCGCGGTCGATCGCTTTTCCGATGTCGTGCAGGAGGCCGCCGCGCTTGGCGATCTCGTCGTCGACTCCCAGCTCGACCGCCATCAGTGCCGCCAGCTGCGCGACTTCGAGTGAGTGCATCAGGACGTTCTGACCGTACGACGTACGGTAGCGAAGCCGGCCGAGAAGACGGAGGACTTCGGGATGAATGTCGGTGATGCCGAGAGAGAAGGCCGCGGCCTCCCCTTCCTCGAACAGCTTGTCCTCCAGTTCGACCCGCACCTTGTCGACCACTTCTTCGATGCGGGCGGGGTGAATCCGGCCATCGGCCATCAGGCGCTCGAGTGAGATCCGTGCGACCTCGCGGCGAATCGGATCGAATCCGGAGAGGATCACCGCCTCCGGAGTGTCGTCGACGATCAGGTCGACCCCGGTGGCGAGCTCCAGCGCGCGGATGTTGCGGCCTTCACGACCGATGATCCTTCCCTTCATGTCTTCCGAGGGGAGATCGACCACCGCGACCGTGTTCTCGGCGACGTAATCCGAGGCCATCCGCTGAATCGCTGTGCCGATGATCCGTTTGGCCTTCTGTCCGCCGAGCTCGACCGCCTCGGTCTCCAGTCGCTTGATCAGGTTTGCCGCTTCGAGCCGGGCTTCGTTCTCGATTCCGCGGATCAGCTCCTGTTTGGCCTGATCCACGGTGAGCCCGGAGATCTGTTCGAGCCTGTGCCTCTGCTCCTGAACCAGAGACTGGAGCTCCGTCTCCCGCTCGCCCAGAACCTTCTCCCGCTGGGCAGCGGACTCTTCGCGTTTGTCGAGATCACCCTCGCGCCGGTCGAGCTGCTGCATCTTCCGGTCGACGTTCTCTTCTTTCTGCTGCAGCCGCCGCTCACTCGATTTGAGTTCGTCACGCCGCTCCCGCGACTGACGCTCGAAGTCGGTCCGAGCCTGGAGCATCTTCTCCTTCGACTCGAGATCGGCCTCCTTGAGGCGGGCGTCGGCAGTCTTCCGCGCATCGTCGACGATGCGCTCGGCATGGCGGCGCGCTTCTTCAATCTGGGTCGCCGCACGCTTGCGGTAGACCATGGCCCAGAGAAGAGCCAGGATCACCGCTCCGACGATGGCGCCGAGTGCTGTTGCGAGAATATTCATCCAACCCTCCGAAGGGAGGCCCGGATGGATGGTTCAAGGAAGGATGAAAATCGGAGTACCCCGCATGAGCCGTGTGAGATGCCTCTAATTGAACCTGCGTGAAACAGGTGGGCGCCCTGCCCGCACACATCTGGCTTCCTTCGCCGCTGCTCCTGCAGTACGAAGGCCTGCACTCGGTGCGGGACGCGAGCTCCCCGAATTAGAGAGTTGGTTCAAGTAGTATTTGCTCATCACGAACTCCGCAGGGACTCCGATCATTCATAGTGTAGACCGCCCCGGCGTTTCCGCAAGCGTCACGCCGAGTTTCTCCACCAGATCTTCCGTTGTCTCCATCCACCGACCGACCGCGGACTCCTGCGTTTTCCGGAATCGGAAGAACTCGTCGGCGATGTTGAGCGCCGCGAGAATCGCGATTTTCGCCGGTTCGATCGTCGAAACACGAGAAGCGACTTCACGCATTCTCGCGTCGACAAACTCCGCAAGCTCCGTCAGATACGCCGGGTCTCCCTCCCCGCGAACATTGTATGTCTGGCCATAAATTTCGACTGATATCGAATCGTTTTTTCGATTCATGGACCTTGCCTTACTGTGCCGGGAGTATAGCAGACGCGCCTTCCACAGCGGCGCGCGATTTGCTTGCTTCAGCCTCGAACCGTTGGAGACTTGCGATCCGGCGCGGCCGAAGGAGACGGCCCGCCGGATCGCGACCCTCATGCAATAGGTTTCCCTCGCCGGCCGGTTACACGTCTTGTGAAAAATTTCTCATGCGCTTAAAATTCCGACTCTTGTCCGAACCGCGGACGAAATCGGGAACGGAAAGCTAAATGGCGATCAAGAAAGTAGATGCACCAGATTCGATCATCGGCCGGAAACGCAATCAGCTCCCCGGCGAAGGTCCCGAGAAGGGATTGATCACCCTCGCCGGCGAATCCGCGAGAAAGGCTCCCGGCTACGAAGAGCTCGGAAACGTCATCACCACCCGGCTGGAGACGATGGTGAACTGGTCCCGAGGCAACTCCCTCTGGCCTCTCCCGTTCGGCACCGCCTGCTGCGCGATCGAGTTCATGTCGACAGTCTCTTCGCACTACGACATTGCCCGATTCGGCGCCGAAGTGGTCCGGTTCTCGCCGCGACAGGCCGATCTGATGATCGTGGCCGGAACCATCGTCGACAAGATGGCCCCGGTCCTCAAGAAGATCTACGATCAGATGCCCGAGCCGCGCTACGTCGTCTCCATGGGTGCCTGTGCCACTTCGGGCGGCTTCTACCGCGCCTACCACGTGGTCCAGGGGATCGACGAAGTCATCCCGGTCGACATCTGGGTGCCCGGATGCCCGCCGACTCCCGAGGGCCTGATCTACGGCATTCTCAAACTGAAGGAAAAGATCGAGCGGGGTGAGATCCGGCGATGAGCACCACCACGAAGTACAGCTCCATTCCCTACACCGGACCCGCGCCGACCAATCGCGAGTCGTACGTCCCGGCGGGCGTCGAGAAGATCGACCAGCGCGCCGAGGAGATCGAGGCGCGGATCAAGTCGCCTGCCGTCACCCGCGAAGCGGGAGCGGACATGCCGACCTTCCTCGTCGAGCGCGAGCACATCGGTCAGGTCCTCACCGCGCTCCGGGACGATCCCGAGCTCCAGTTCACCATGCCCCTCGACCTTTTCGGGGTCGACTATCCCGGCCGGGAAGAACGATTCGAGATCGTCTACTCGCTCCTCTCGCTGAAGAGCAACGAGCGGGTGCGACTGAAGGTCCGGACGGACGAGGAACACTCCGTTCCTTCCACGATCTCGGTCTTCAAAGGCCACGACTGGTTCGAGCGAGAAGTGTTCGACATGTACGGTGTCCGCTTCGATGGGCATCCGAACCTTCGGCGGATCCTCACCCACGAGGCGTTCCGCGGTCACGCGCTACGGAAGGATTACGACCCGGCGCAGCGCTGGCTCCTCACCGAAAAGGACGTCGCGCAGTTCACCCCGGTCGTACCCGAAGAATTGCAGCACCCCGATTCCGAACAGGTGACCCTGAACCTCGGTCCGTCACATCCTGCCACCCACGGAACCCTGCGGCTGGTGGTCACGCTCGACGGCGAGAGGATCGTCGGCGCCGATCAGGAGATCGGGTACCTCCACCGCTGTTTCGAAAAGATGGCCGAGACCCACACGTACCAGCAGGTGATCCCCTTCACCGACCGCCTCAACTACATGTCGGCGATCATCAACAACGTCGGCTACTGCATGACGGTCGAGAAGCTTCTCGGCATCGAAGCCCCACCTCGAGCCCAGGCCATCCGGCTGATTCTTTCCGAGCTGATGCGCATCGCCGACCACCTCGTCTGCATCGGAACGAACCTGGTCGACATGGGTGCGCTGACCAACTTCTGGTACCTCTTCCAGCCTCGCGAGGAGATCTACGGTCTGGTCGAGTCGTGCTGCGGCGCGCGCCTCTTGCCCACCTACACTCGCGTAGGCGGCCTCGCGGTCGACGCACCGGCCGACTTCATGGAGAACACGCGACGGGTCGTCGAGTCGATTCCGAAGCACCTCGACGACGTGGAGGCGCTGGTCACCCGCAACCGGATCTTCCACGAGCGGGTCGAGGGCATCGCCCCGATCTCGAAGGAAGACGCCATCCAGTACGGCTTCACCGGCCCCTGCCTCCGCGCCTGCGGCGTCCCCTACGACGTCCGGAAAGCAAATCCCTACCTCGGCTACGACACGTACGACTTCGACATCCCGATCGCGGACGGAGGCGACACTCTCGCCCGCTACCTGGTGCGGATGGAAGAGATGCGTCAGTCGCTGCGGATCCTCAAACAGGCTCTCGATCGCGGACTTCCTCCCGGTCCGGTCATCGTGAGCAATCCGTACGTCGCCCTTCCTCCGAAGGAGAAGGTCTACAACGAGATGGAATCGCTGATCTACCACTTCAAGCTGATCATGCACGGCATTCAGCCGCCGGTGGGCGAAGCGTACTTCCAGGTCGAAGGTGGAAACGGCGAGCTCGGATTCCACGTCGTCTCCGACGGCACGAAGAATCCGTACCGTGTCCGTGTGCGTCCTCCCTGCTTCGCCATCTATCAGGCCTTCGGCAAGATGGTCACCGGTCAGACCATTCCCGACGCCGTCGCCGCGCTCGGATCGATGAACATCATCGCGGGCGAGCTCGATCGATAGTGGACGTCTCGCACACACGGCAGAACCTGAACGAAACGAGAACTGGTGAACGATGGGCGTAATCAAAGTCGAAAGACGCAAGTTGAGCTTCTGGGAGCGGCTGTACCTCCCTCAGGTGATCGGAGGAATGTTTGTAACCCTCGGTCACCTGCTGAAGAATCTGTTCAATCTCAAGGGACTGCCGACCATCTCGTATCCCGAGGTCAAGCGCATCTACTCGGAGAGGTTCCGCGGACGCCACATTCTCACCGCCCGTGAAGATGGGACCACCCGCTGTGTCGCATGCTACATGTGCTCCACCGCCTGCCCCGCCGAGTGCATCACCATCGAGGCCGGCGAAGACGAGCGGACGCGCGAAAAGTTCCCGATCCGATACGATATCGACCTGCTCCGCTGCGTCTTCTGCGGGTACTGCGTCGATGCCTGTCCCGAGGATGCGATCTACATGACGCGCGATTACGAGATGGCGATCGACACACGCGCCCGTTCGGTGGTCGGCCTTCGCGACCTGGTGGTTCCTCCGAACTTTCCCGTTGCGCCGATGGGTTGGCGTCCGTACTACGGAAAGCTCGAGAAGGTCGGCACCGCGGGAGGCACCGGACTCGGCCAGCCGATCCGTAAAGCGCCTTTCGCCGACGACGCTCCTCCCAATCCGGATCTCTATCGGGGCGAGTCGAAGAGCTGACGAAGTCCTTCCCGGTGCCGAATCCGTTCGGATGAAGGTATGATGTCCGGGCTCCGATGAAGCCACTCGAGACGACCGTCAGAGAAGTCCTTCACGACGCGATTGCTGCCGAGATCGAATCTCGCCAATTCCTCACGAAGCTGGCAGAGCGCGCCGGAACGGAAGAGGTCCGAATGCGCCTCCTCGCACTCGCGGACGAGGAGATCTCTCATCGAGCGAAGCTCGAGAAGCGCTACCGCGAAGCGGTCGGCCAGCAGCCTCCCGAGGTGATGGCGCCGACGGTGGAGCTTCCGGTCGACCTGTGGGACCTCGACATGCGGCGGGCACTGAAGATCGTGCTCGAGAGAGAGCGCGATGCGGAGAGCAATTTCCGCTTCATGGCCGAACGCGCCCAGACCGGCATGCTACGGTCTCTCTTCCTCGAGCTCGCCGAGTTCGAGTGGAAGCACAAAGTGGCGATCCAGAACGAGTACGACTCGTTCGCCGAAGACCCGGACGCCTTCTTCCGCGACATGTGACACCGCCGCCCGGTTCGGGCGATCGCCATGAGTCAGGAGAGCCGTCGATGATCTATCTCGACAACAACGCCACCACCCGCGTCGCAGACGAAGTGGTCGACGCGATGACTCCCGCGTATCGGGAGATCTACGGGAATCCGCATTCCCCGCACGCACTCGGCCGAGCGGCCCACGATCTGGTCGAGAATGCGCGATCCGAGGTGGCGCGGCTCCTCGGCGCGCGAGCGGAGTCGATCGCGTTCACCAGTTGCGGGACCGAATCGAACGCTCTGGTGCTCCGCTCGTTCGCGTCGCGTGCGGATCGCCCGAAGATCGTCACCACTGCGGTGGAGCATCCGTCCGTCCTCGCGATGCTGCACGAGCTTGCCGGCGACGGCTCGATCGAGCTGGAGGTGACTCCCGTCACTCCCGATGGCGCTCTCGACCTCGACGCGATGAGAGACGCGGTCGACGACGGAACGGCGCTCGTCTCGGTCATGCTCGCCCAGAATGAGACCGGAGTGATTCACGACGTGGCGGCGGTTGCGGCGATCGCACACGAACACGGCGCTCTCGTTCACGTCGACGCCGTACAGGCCGCGGGAAAGGTCGCGATCGACGTCGATCTGCTCGGCGCCGATCTCCTCTCCATCTCCGGACACAAGTTCCACGCGCCGAAGGGAATCGGTGCTCTCTTCATTCGACGCGGCATCGCTCTCGAGCCGATCTGGCGCGGCGGCGGCCAGGAGAACGGCCTCCGATCAGGCACCGAGCCGGTCCCGCTGATCGCAGGACTCGGGCGTGCCTGTTCGCTCGCTTTGGAGCTGCTGCCCCACCAGAAGGAGGTGCAGCGGCATCGTGACCGTCTCGAAGAGCGCGTCCTCGCGTCCGGCGGGGACGTGCGGGTCAACGGAGCCGCCCAGACACGCCTGCCGAACACGGCGAGCATGTCGTTCCGCGGCCTTCGTGCGGACCACCTCGTCGCCGCATTCGACACAGAGGGAATCTGCTGTTCCGCTGGCGCGGCATGTCATTCCGGAAGAGCCGAACCGAGCGGGGTGATGCTCGCGATGGGAACCCCTCGAGATTACGCGGTCGGCACGGTCCGCTTCTCGCTGTCACGCTATACCACCGGAGAAGAGATCCACCAGGCAGCCGGGCGGATCATCGGCACGCTCTCGAAGCTGCACGCTGCTGCAGGTGCGTGACCGCGAAACGAGATCCGAAACGGAGGAACGCATGATTCTCAAAGTCTCACGGCTCGGACATCCGGTCCTGCGGCAGCAGTCGCAGGATGCAGAGGTCGACGACATCCGGAACGGCAAGTACGACCAGCTGATCGAAGACATGATGGAGACGATGCACGCCTATCAGGGAGTCGGCCTCGCGGGGCCCCAGGTGCACCTCCCGCTGCGGGTCTTCGTCTTCGAACTGGAAAAGGAGACCGCCCGGCGCAAGAGCATGCAGTCCGTTCGCGGCGCATTCTTCAACGCGACGTACGAACCAGAGGGAGACGAAAAGGTTCTGGACTGGGAAGGCTGTCTCAGCGTCCCGTTCCTCGGCGGCGAGGTTCCCCGTTACCGGAAGATTCGCGTGCACGGCATCGACCCGGAAGGAAACGAAGCGGAGATGGTGATCGAAGACTATCTGGCGCGGATCTTCCAGCACGAGATCGACCACACCAGGGGTCAGGTCTACCTCGACCGGATGCCCGATCTCTCCACTCTCGCCTACACGATCGTCCTCTGAATCCCACCGCTCGCGGGCCGAATACGGCGCTCAGACGCGCATGCGAGGAGCGCGATCAGTCAACCGCTCTCTGCCAGCGCAGCACTGCGTCGAGCAGTTCTTCCGTCGGCTCCAGCGAGTGGAACAGGAAGTCCGGACGTTCCGCCTGGAGCGTCTCGGCCGGCGTCCTTCCGCTCGCCACCGCAATGGTGATCGCGCCGTGAGGGACACCACAGCGGACGTCGTGAATCGAATCGCCGATGATCACGACATTCTCCATGGCGAAAGGGCGGCCGTGATGCTCGGCCGCGCGCCGCAGTGCGATGGGGGGAAGCTCCTGGCGGTGCATCGAGTCGCTGCCGAACGCTCCGAACGGGAAGTAGCGGTTCAACCCGTGCGAGCCGAGCTTGATCCTCGCGCCCGGCTCGATGTTCCCGGTGAGGAGCGCGAGGGTCGCCGATTCGCGTTCCAGAATGGAGAGAAGCTCCGTCACTCCGTCGAGAACGCGCACCCGCTCCCGGCAGACGTAGAGGGCGAGCTTTTCGAGATACGCGTCCCAGAGACGGCGGAGTCCGCCGTTGATCTCGTCGTCGCCCATCCCGTGGTCGCGGAGGATCGTCGTGGCGATCTCGGGATCGGTCTTTCCCGAAAAGTCGTAACCGCGGATCGGCTCAGCGAATCCATACGCTTCCCGGAGTGCCCACGCGAACGCTCCGCGCGCTGCGCCGTCGTCGAGAACGAGGGTGCCGTCGATGTCGAAAAGAATCAGTCGTTCCTTCACGTAACTTTCAACCCGGACTATTCCGGGTTCGGCGTAGGAGCCGTCCTACTCATGGCTTCGTCGGACATACGTCGAGGTCAAACTCCTTCACGAGGTGGTAAACTCCCGCCGGCGATGCGCAGAACGTCGATTTTCGTACTCTTTCTTATCGTATTCATCGATCTGCTCGGCTTCGGAATGGTCATTCCGTTGCTGCCGTACTATGCCGATCAGTACGGTGCGACCGCGACGACCGTCGGGGCCGTCGTTGCAGTCTACTCTCTGATGCAGTTCTTCTTCTCGCCGGTCTGGGGACGGCTCTCGGATCGCGTCGGACGACGTCCGGTGCTTCTGATCAGTCTCACCGGAAGTATCGCCGGATACGCGATCTTCGCCATCGCACGCTCGATCCCGATCCTCTTCGTCTCGCGCATCGTCGCCGGCATCGCGGCCGCGAACATCGGCACCGCACAGGCTTACATCGCCGACACGACCACCCGGGAGAATCGCGCCAAGGGCATGGGACTGATCGGCGCGGCTTTCGGACTCGGTTTCATCCTCGGGCCACCGCTCGGCGGGATCCTCTCGCACGTCGGAATCGCTCACGGAATGCACGGGAACACCCTTCCCGGAATCGCCGCAGCATCCCTTTCTGCAACGGCATGGACCGTCGCACTCTTCGTCCTCGGCGAATCCCGAAAGCCTGGCGCCGCGCCGCGAATCGTCCGTTCGAAGATTCCACCGCAGTTCGACCGGAGAATGTGGCGCCTGGTCCTCGACCGTCGAGTACTCTCGGCAGTTCTCCTGACCCTCTTCCTGATCGTGATCTCGTTCTCCAGCATGGAGACGACGGTCACCCTCTTCGGGAAAGATCGCTTCGACTTCACGCCGAAGGACCTCGGTTACTTCTTCGGCTTCATGGGCGTCGTCGTGGCGATGATCCAGGGAGGTTTAATCGGACGTCTCACGCGCGCACTCGGCGAACGGACGGTAGTCGCCATCGGGACGTTCTCTTTCATGATCGGATTCGCCGCGGTGCCGTTCGTTCCGCGTCCGTCGCTCCTCTACCCCGCCGCGCTCCTCGTCGCCATCGGGCAGGGGCTCTGTTATCCCTCGCTGATGTCGCTGGTGACCAAGAGCTCTCCGTCGAACCAGCACGGAAGCGTCCTCGGCGTCTCCTCCTCCGTCAGCTCCCTTTCCCGCGTTCTCGGACCGATCCTCGGCGGAACGATGTACGGGATCGCAGCAGCAAAAGGAGCGTTCCTCGTCGCGTCCGGCATCGCTCTCGTCGCGTTCGTGATCGCGATCTCGATAAGGCGGCTCCCGCTGAACGACGACCCCGCGGAGCTTTAGCCCCCTCGTCTTCAGAACCGATCGAGACGACCCCTGCGGCAGGAGCGAAGCTGTTCGCACGAATCACAGGCGCTCCGCGTTCTCCCACGGCCGCCCTCTTCATCGCGTACAACACGATCTTCGCGCCGAGGGGCGCGGATCCTCTGATCCGCCGCGACACTCCCGTTCAGAACCGATCGAGACGACCCCTGCGGCAGAAGCGAAGCTGTTCGCACGAATCACAGACGCTCCGCGTTCTCCCACAGCCGCCCTCTTCATCGCGTACAACACGATCTTCGCGGCGGATCGGAGGATCCGCACCCCACGCTTCGAACTCAGGCGCGGCGAGACACGGTGTTTCGGGCACTGCACTTGCTCCGGAACAGCAGCTGGCACCCGTTGCCACTCGGCCGCGGTAGAAGAATCGCGGTACCGAAGTGCCGCACGAAAGGAGGGAGTCGATGACCGTCAATCCATCTGGAAGCCCAGGACCCGGAGCACCCCGCCGAGCCGGCGCAGGAACAGGGTGCGCGTGGTGGTGGATCGTCATTATCATCATCATCATCATTCTCATCATCTGGGGTTGGAGCTGGTGGGGCACCAGGCGAGCCGTTGCGCCAGGCGCTGCGACCGAGACCTCGACCGCCGCAACCGCTCCGGTCACGCCCTACAGCAACACGGGTACGGCGTACGGCACCGCGGGAACCACGGGGACGGAAGGAACTGCAGGAACGGAGTATCCGACCGGAACCGACACGACCGGGACATCGACGACTGGAACGTCGACCAGCGGGACATCAACCACCGGGACGTACTGACCTGGTTCACGATGACGAGGAGCTCGCCCGGCTCGCCGGCCAGCGGGCTCCCCCTGTTTCGCTTCACGATAGATCCTCGATCCTCGATCCTCGATCCCCGATTCTCGATCCCCGATCCTCGATCCTCGATCCTCGATCCTCTCAGATCCTCGATCCTCGATCCTCGATCCCCGATCCTCGATCCTCGATCCTCGATCCCCGATCCCCGATTCTCGATCCCCGATCCTCGATCCTCGATCCTCGATCCTCGATCCTCTCAGATCCTCGATCCTCGATCCTCGATCCCCGATCCTCGATCCTCGATCCTCGATCCTCGATCCTCGATCCTCGATCCTCGATTCTCGATCCTCGATCCTCTCAGATCCTCGATCCTCGATCCTCGATCCCCGATCCTCGATCCCCGATCCCCGATTCTCGATCCCCGATCCTCGATCCTCGATCCTCTCAGATCCTCGATCCTCGATCCTCGATCCTCGATCGTAGATGCCTCTTTCTCCCCTCCCGATCCGCCCCCTCTCGTGTTAGCTTAAGGACGGTACGGAGCGGATCCGGAAAATGGCGGAAGAAGAGATCGAAGAGCGGGAAGCGGAGCGGGAAGAGCGGATCGCCCGCCTCTCCGGAATGGTGCACGAGCGTCATTTCGTCCAGCTGCGCCAGGAGCTCCTCCGGATGGATCCCCCGAACATCGCGGACGTGGTCCAGGCGCTCGAGCTGGAGGACGAGGTGATCGTCTTCCGCCTCCTCTCGCGGGAAGTCGCCGCGAGGACGTTCGAGTACCTCTCGTTCGATGCGCAGGAAGAGCTCCTGAAAGGACTCGGCGACAAGGACATCACCTCGATCCTCAACGACATGTCGCCTGACGACCGTACCGCGCTCCTCGAGGAGTTGCCGGCGAAGGTCACCAAGCGCCTCCTCAACCTCCTCTCGCCCGACGAGCGAACCGTCGCCAGCCGTCTGCTCGGGTATCCGGAGGACAGTATCGGCCGTCTGATGACGCCGGACTACGTCGCGGTCCGTGAAGAGTGGAAGGTGGAAGAAGTCCTCGCGCACGTGCGCGTCTTCGGACGCGACAGCGAGACGCTCAACGTCATCTACGTGGTCGACGACGACGGGACATTGATCGACGACATCCGGATGCGCGAGTTTCTGCTCGTTCCTCCCGACAGTCACGTGGATGATCTGATGGACCACCAGTTCGTGGCCCTGCAGGCCACCGACGACCAGGAGACTGCGATCGCGCTCTTCCGGAAACACGACCGCACTGCCCTCCCGGTCACCGATACCGGAGGAGCTCTGGTCGGGATCGTCACCGTCGACGACGTCCTCGACGTGGTGGAAGAAGAGGCGACCGAAGACATCCAGAAACTCGGTGGATCGGAAGCCCTCGATGAGCCGTATCTCACCATCGCACTCCCCCGCATGATCAAGAAGCGCGCGACCTGGCTGGTCTTCCTCCTGGTCGGCGAGATGCTCACCGCGACCGCGATGGGATACTTCGAAAAGGAGATCGCGCGCGCCGTGGTGCTCGCCCTCTTCATCCCGATGATCATCTCCGCCGGCGGCAACACCGGATCGCAGGCCGCCACTCTGGTCACCCGCGCACTCGCACTCGGCGAGCTTCGCATCCGCGACTGGTGGTACGTCCTCGGTCGCGAGTGTATCTCCGGGCTCGGACTGGGTTTGATCCTCGGCATCGTCGGATTCGCGCGCGTCACCGTCTGGGCCGTCGCGTTCAACCTCTACGGTCCACACTGGCTTCCCGTCGCGGCCACCATAGGATGCGCACTCGTCGGAGTGGTCCTGTGGGGCTCGATCGCCGGGTCAATGCTTCCGATCGTTCTCAAATCCCTCGGCGCCGATCCCGCGGCGTCGTCGGCGCCATTCGTCGCGACGCTCGTGGACGTTACCGGCATCGTGATCTACTTCACCGTCGCGGCCACGATCCTTCGCGGCATCCTGCTGTAGGTTAGAGGCGAGAGCCGAGGCTTCTGAGCGAGATGGACGGCGAAGAGAAAGTTCTTTCGAGAAGGATGTTCAGTCGGACCTGTCGGACGTGTCGGACCCGTCGGACGATCGCACGTCTGATCTGCCGGTTTCTGTAGCCCGATTCCCGATGATCCCCATTCTTACAACCTCGCAATGCCATCGCCGTTTCATCCCTCATGGCATTGGACTGGCAGGCGGACATCCGGCGAGGAGAGCGAATGAAAGCTTCAACTGCCGTCGTGATCACCATTCTTGTGGGAGTCGTCCTGGCCGGGATCTTCTGGGCGGTTATCGTCTTTTCCGGCTGGTACAGTATCGCTGCGCACGGCGACACCGGTGGGCCCATCGAATGGAGCGCGGATCGGACCGCCAGCCATTCGATCGCCTACCACGCCAAAGGGATCCAGGTCCCGCCGCTGAACGATCCGAAGCTCGCTCGGGAAGGAGCGGGCGAATACCACGAAACCTGCGCCGAGTGTCACGGAGCACCCGGGAAGGAGCCGGCGGAATGGGCCAGGTCAATGGCGCCCGAACCTCCGGAGGTGAAAGAGATCGTCGAAGAGTTTCAGCCCAACGAGATCTTCTGGATCGCGAAGAACGGCATCCGGATGACCGGCATGCCCTCGTTCCACGGCGAGTCGGACCAGAAGCTCTGGGGCGTGGTCGCATTCATGGAGAAACTCCCGAAGATGACTCCGGCCGAGTACCAGCAGGCGGTCGCTGCGGCTCCGGAACAGCAGGGGGAACACGCCGAAGGAGGAGAGAACGGCGAGTCGGGTGAGTCACCCGAGTCTCATTAGATCCCGGTCGCTCACACCGACCGCTGCGCGCCGCCGCATGGCCGACGAGCGCCTCGTTCGGTAAAGCCAGCGCGTCATGGAGCGCGGCGTTACAGTCCGCCGCGCCAATCGCGTTCCCAGCGCATCGAAGTACGCCTCTGAGCGCAGCGAAACGAATCACGGAACGCGCGACGATGCCGGCACGCGCAGTCATTCGAAAATCGGCCTTCTATCGGTCTCTCGAGCCGGTCCAGTTCCCGCCGCGGAAAGAGGCGTGGTGCCCCGGAATCCGCAGCAGCACTCAAAGAGATCGCAAAGCTGCTGGAGAATGACCCGAAGCTGAAACTGTATGTCGTCGGTCACACCGACAACGCCGGCGCACTCGCGACGAACATGGAGCTGTCGCGGAGCCGCGCTGCGGCGGTCGTACAGGCACTTACGACGAAATACGGCATCCCCGCCTCGCGCCTCGCTCCGTTCGGCGTCGGGCCCTACGCACCGGTCGCGTCCAACGACAGCGAGGCGGGACGGGCACTGAACCGGCGCGTCGAGCTCGTCAAGCAATGATCGCCGGCGCAGGCTCCTGAACCACGGCTGAGACTCAGCTCGCCTTTTCGGCGGGCTCGATCACCCGACGGTGCATGGCAATCCGCATTGGGGTCGCAATCGCAATCGTGACCTCGCGATCGTCAGATCGGATTGAAGCGGCTGCACTGGCTGATGCTCTTCGTCTGAATGACGGGAAACGCCACGGCGGAAGCCGTGGTGCCCCAGGTGCGCTCTTCAGCGCGTACAACGCGAGCTGCGCGGCGGATCGGAGGATCCGCACCCCTCTCGGAACGGCGTCTCCTGAAGTTCGCTACGGCGGAAGCCGTGGTGCCCCATGCGCTGCGTCTGCGCGTGCGGCTCAGCTCTCCGCGAGGGCGTCGGGTGTGCCTGCGGCTTCGGCGATCTTGGGCTCCCGTGCGAAGCTCCAGCCGAGCAGCAGTCCCGACAGGACCAGCAACGATCCCCAGAACCACAGCTTCTGCTGCAGATGGAAGATCAGCGCGCCGGTGGAGAACATGATCGAGTAGACGAACACCACGCCGAGCGCCCACATCCACGCATTGCGCCAGACTTCCTCCCGCCCCTGAGCAATTCCGGTCCGCGCCGCGACGGGTCCCCATCCCCACCCCGCAGGCCGGACGCGCGCATAGAACGAATCGAGCGTCGACTCCCGTTCCGGCCTGGTCCGGAGCGTCACCACCAGCCACACCACGGTGGTCCCGAGGGTAGTCAGAATCAGGTTCAGCGCGAAACCCACCGCCGTGCCGGTATCCAGAGTGGAGACATGACCCCCGACGCCGCGGAGCGTGAGCGAAAACCCGAGCGCCGCCGCCATCGCCGAGACTTCGCTCCACGCGTTGATCCGCCACCAGTACCAGCGGAGGATGTAGACCAGCCCCGTCCCCGCTCCGATCATCAGCAGGAGCTCCCACGCGTGACTGACCTGATCCATGAAGTAGGTCACCACGATCGACAGCAGGAGGGTCAACAGAGTGGCGTACCGCGATGCAGTCACGTAATGCTGCTCGTCGGCGTTTTTCCGGAGGAACCGCCGATAAAGGTCGTTCACCAGATAGCTCGACCCCCAGTTCATCTGCGTCGCCTGCGTCGACATGTACGCCGCGGCGAACGAGGCGAGCATCAGCCCGCGCAGGCCGACCGGCAGCAGATCCACCATCATCCGCACGTAGTTCGCCCCCGGATCCTCCGCGCCGCCTGCCCCGTGGACCGCGCCCCCGTAGATGGCGAGCGAGCAGAGCGCCGTGATCACCCACGGCCAGCTCCGGATCGCGTAATGCGCGACATTGAAGAAGAGCACTGCGAGACGGCTGTTCCGCTCGTCTTTGCACGCGAGCATGTTCTGAGCGACGTAGCCTCCTCCCCCCGGCTCCGCCCCCGGATACCACGACGCCCACCAGTTGAAGCCGATCAGTGCCGCGAACGTGATCACCGGAAGCGCCCACGCCGTACTTCCGTGTGGGAAGAACGAGAGTGCATCCCCCGCACTGCCGAACGTGACGCCCGCAGCCGCACCTGCAGGATGCGCGGCGATGATCTTCGTCTTCATCGCCTCGATCCCGCCGACCGCGCCGACCGAGATCACCGCCAGGAGGATCGCGCCCCCCATCTCGAAGACATATTGCAGCCCGTCGGTCGACGCGACGCCCCAGTATCCCGAGACCACGGTATAACCGAACGTGATCAGGAGGCAGACCCCGAGCGCAGCCCACTTCGGCACGCCCAGCGTTCCGGCGAGAACCTTCGCCATGCCGAGATTCACCCACCCCATGATGATGACGTTGACCACCAGCCCGAGGTATGCGGCGCGGAAACCGCGAAGAAACGCGGCGGGCCGGCCGGAGTAACGGAGCTCGGTCACTTCGACGTCGGTGACCACCGCCGCACGGCGCCACAGGCGAGCGAAGAAGAAGACGGTGAGCATTCCGGACGGCAGCATCGACCACCAGAGCCAGTTTCCCGCTATCCCGTTCTTCGCCACGATCTCGGTGACCGCCAGCGGGGTGTCGGCCGAGAACGTGGTCGCGACCATCGCGGTCCCTGCGAGCCACCACGGCATCGAGCGGTGGGAGATGAAGTAGTCGACCATCGATCTCTTCGCACGTCGCGCGAAGAGGAGACCGACTCCGATCACCAGGAGGAAGTACGCCGCGAGAATGGTGAAGTCGATGGTCTCGAGCTTCATCGCCTCACCTCGTGCCCGCCGCGACCGGAGCGGTGACGATCCCCCATCCGCGGTCGCAGATCCCCGGAATGGTGACCGGCGTATGACCGCTGACCGGCGCTTCGCCGAAGAGCGCCCTCGCGGCCGCGACCTGCATCACCGGCTGCGGCCCCCATGCGATCAGGTACGTCGGCATCCACGGCACGTCGCGGACGATGTACGGCGTGCCGAAGGAGATCATCTCGATCCGTGCGCTCGTCGCGTTCGGAAGCTGCAGGAGCGTCTGGTGCGCCAGTTCCGGCATGGAGATGTGACCCTCCCCCGAGCGGAGCCGCACCACCGACTCGACCAGAACCACGTCGGCATTCTTCGCCGCTTCGAGGAATTGCGCCTGATCGTCGGCGGTGGAGCGCCGGTCGAAGTAGAAGCGGTCCGGCGCGTTCTCGAGTCGCGCGCGGAGCTCCCGTCGCAGATCGAGCAGCGGTGGCACCGCCTCGAGGAAATCGCTGACGACCATCTCCACCACTTTCGCACCGCGGTCGAGAGGCAGCGCGCCCTCCTGCTGCCGGACCAGAGTGAGCGACCGCTGCGCGATCTCTGCGGCGAGCGCTTTCTTCTGCGGCGAGTCGAGAGCGCGGAAGATCTCTTCCTGCGAGTCGGCCGGTGGGCTCACGCGCGACTTCGCCTCGAGGATCCGCGCGACCGATTCGTCGATGCGCGCCCGGGAGATCCGGCCGTCCGCGACCGCCTCCTTCACTCCTTCGATCGCCTCATCGGTGTCGGGAGAGTTGAGGAGCTGATCGACACCCGCCTCGATGGCGAGGACCGCTGCGTCGCCAGGGGCATAGTGCAATGTGATTCCACCCATCCCGAGGGAGTCGGTCACCACGAGCCCCTTGAATCCGAGCTCTCCTCGAAGGAGGTCGTGCACGATTTTCGGAGAGACGGTCGCCGGCCTCGTGGTGTTCTGCGCCACTTCGTCGATCCCCGCGCCGTACGGGTTCTGCTTCGGGGTCAGGTTCGTCCGCACCGGAACGGGAGTCGAGTCGAGCGCCGGATATGAAACGTGCGCGGGCATGATCGATCCGACGCCTGCGGCGATCGCTGCGCGGAACGGCACGAGCTCGGTCGATTCGAGCCGTTCGCGGGAGACGTCGACCACCGGCACGGAGCGGTGAGAATCGGTGTGCGTGTCGCCGTGCCCCGGAAAATGCTTCGCCGTCGCGAGGACTCCTTCCGACTGCACGCCACGCACGAACGCCGCGACGAAGCGAGCCACGTCCGCCGGATCTTCTCCGAAGCTCCGCACGTTGATCACCGGGTTGTCCGGATCGTTGTTCACGTCGGCCACCGGGGCGTAGACCTGGTTGATCCCGACGAGCTTCGCGTCGTCGGCCGTGACCCCTCCCATCTTCTCGGCGTACGCCGGATCGCCGGTCGCGCCGACCGCCATCGCCCACGGCCAGTACGTCGTGTCGATGAAGCGCATCCCGATCCCCGCCTCGAGATCCGCGCTGACCAGCAGCGGGACCTTCGACGCCGCCTGCAGCTGCCGGTTCAGCCACGCGGTCTCGTAGACGTCCGCGTTGTACCAGTGGATCCCGCCGACGTGGTTGTCGCGTACCTGGTGGAGCAACCGCTGGAACTCCGGCGACTCCTCGTTCATGAAACGGCCGTCCGCGGTGATCACGATGAGCTGCCCGACCTTCTCGTCGAGCGAGAGGGATCGCTCGGCCGGGACGGGCGGGTGGGACGTCGCACAACCGGCGAAAACGAGCGCGATGAGCGGAAGCAACAGGAGGGCTGCAGAGCGGGCTCGAGAGAACATGGCTCAGCATTCTACCCGAGTGGATCGGTCCCTCCGGCCGTGACGCGGCCGGCTGGTCGGGAGGAAAACTCGACTGGATGGTATGATTCCGCACCGGAAGGAGGGCCCGGCTCAGGCCGGTCACCGCCCTCCGCTCGCCCGGCCTTCCGCGCCGGAGAAGATCGCGCAAGGAGAGACCGCATCCGCCATGAGATCACCCCGCGTTCTTTCGATCTGTATCGGCCTCGTCGTTTCGATCACTTCGGCCGGCTTCGCCGAAGAACCGGCCCCGACCACCCAACAGCAGACTCCCGCCACGGCGTACGTCGAGGTCACCGCCACGCGCGTTCCGGAGGACGTCGAGATCGTCCCGCAGGCGATCACCATCCTCCGCGGCGACGAGCTCCGGGCCCGCGGCGCGTACACGCTCGGTGACGCGCTCGGGTGGGTCGCGGGCGTGAATCTCGCTCCCGGCGGCGATTCCGGACCCGCTTCCGGAGTCGTGGAAATGTGGGGACTCCGTGAGTTCGATGCATTTCTCCTGGTGGTCGACGGAGTGCCGTGGGGGGGTGCGTTCAACCCCGCCGTCGAGGCGATCGATCTCACCGGTGTCGACCGGATCGAGGTGATCCGCGGCTCCGCGCCGGTGATGTACGGCGCGACGTCGTTCGTCGGCGTGATCCAGGTGATCCACGAGAACGCGCAATCGACTTCCGACGCCTTCCGGGTCGGCGGCGGCACGTTCGGCAGCGCCTCCGTCGCCGGCACCGTCGGGCTTCCCTCGAGCGGTTCACTCCAGCAGTCGCTGATCTTCAGTGGCGACCGGATGCGCTTCCGCGACGACCGCGCCGGCGCGGACCGGCTGCATCTTCTCTACCGCGCATCGACTCCCGTCGGCGACTCGGCACGTTTCCACGCCGACGTCGACGCGATGATCCTGCGTCAGGATCCCGCCAGTCCGCATCCCCGTGTCGGCAGCAGCCTGACCGACGAGATTCCGCTCGATGCGAACCACAACCCCGACGGCGCACACATCGACGAGAACCGCGTCAACCTCCGGCTCGGATACGACAGCGCGATCGGCGGCACTCCATGGGTGACGACGCTCTCGCTCACCCGCACCACCAACGACATCCTCCGCGGATTCCTGGTCGAAGACTTCGATCTGACTCCGAACGCTCACGGCTACACCCAAAGCCGCGGGATCACGGACATGTATCTCGACTCGCACGTCGCGAAGAAGCTCGGTTCGACCGCGACGATCGTCGCAGGCATCGACGATCTGTACGGTCGTGGAAACGCGACCAGTCACGACTTCGACTACACCGTCCCTCTCAGCGGCTCTCCCGCACCCGACGTCGAGGAGACCGACTCGGAGACTCCGCTCGAGCTCCGGGTGCGACGCCACTTCTCCGGCCTGTACGGACAGATCCAGTGGAGCCCGGCGGCGCGCTGGACATTCCTCGGCGGGCTTCGCCTGAACCACACCACCGAGGCCAAGATCGGATCGGGTGATCCCGACATGCAGGGAGAAGAAGAGCACCAGAATCTGACGAAGACGCGCCTGAGCGGCAGCGCCGGCGTCGACTGGCTCGCCTGGTCACGAGGGAAGGGAGCTCTCTGGCTCTTCGCCGACTACCGCAACACGTTCAAGCCGGCGGCGGTCGACTTCGGTCCCGAGGCGGAGGTCGACATCCTCCAGCCGGAGACCGCGAAGAGTTGGGAGGGGGGAGTGAAGGGTCGCAGCGGCCGCGCGCGGGGTCAGGTCAGCATTTTTACCATGGACTTCCGCAACCTGGTCGTCGCACAGACTGTGAACGGGCTTCCCTCACTGGCCAACGCCGGCGGTGAGCGCTTCCAGGGCGTGGAAGCCGAGGGGGAGATCGCCCTTGCACACGACGTGATGTTCCACGGCTCCTACAGCTATCACGACGCGCGTTTCCGCGACTACGTCGCTGAGTTCGATGGAGTGCCGGCGCAGCTCGAGGGAAACCGGCTGGAGATGTCGCCGCTGCACATGGGTTCGATCGGCGCGACGTACTGGCCGGCACACGGATTCTTCGGACACCTGACCGAGACCTTCACCGGCGCGAGGTATCTCAATAAGCGCAACACCGCGACGGCTCCGTCTTATCTCACCCTAGCCGCCGGCATCGGATACCGCTGGTCGAATCTCGAGCTTCGCGTGGAAGGCGATAACCTCGGCGACGTCCGCCCGCCGGTGGCTGAGAGTGAGCTCGGCGACGCGCAGTACTATCGTCTTCCAGCGAGAAAGGTGATGGTGTGGGTTCGACGAAGCTTCTGACCGGACGACCGTCTCTCCGAGATCGATCCCGTCACGTGCGGACTCGATTCTGCATCTGATGAGAAGGCGGCGAGCGTAGCGAAGGGGAATCGTCTCACCGCCTTCTGCAGTTCCTGACACTCATGACCGGGGAAAAAATCGTCATCACCGGAGTCGGCGCCGTCAGTCCCAATGGTGTGGGACGCGAGAAGTACTTTGCCGCGCTCACCCGCGGTGAATCCGGCATCAAGCCGATCACACGGTTCGACGCGTCGCAGCTCAGCTGCCGCGTCGCCGGCTCGATCGAAGATTTCGACCCTGGCGCGTGGGTCGACCCCAAGCAGCTCAAGCACGTCTCGCGCGCCGTCCCTCTCGCCATTGCCGCCACCGCGGAAGCACTTCACGACGCGAAGCTCGATCCCTCCGGGATGGATCTGGAGACCCGTCGCCGGTTCGGCGTCTTTCTCGGCTCCGGCGGGGGCGCGGTCGAATTCAACGAGCGGATGTACGAGCTCTGGTACGCGGGGAAGGAAAAGCAGGCATCCGTCTACTCCATCCCCTCCGGAACGATCGGCACCATAGCGTCGGAGATCTCGATGGCCTGGGGCCTCCACGGCTTCTCGCACCTGATCTCCACCGGCTGCACCTCTTCGACCGATGCGCTCGGCTACGCCATGATGAACCTCCGGATGGGAACTGCCGATTACGTCGTCGCAGGTGGCGCAGACGCGACGATCACTGAAGGAGTGCTGACCGGTTTCTGCATCATGCGGATCGTCTCCACCGGTTACAACGACGTTCCGGAGGCGGCATCCCGTCCTTTCTCCGTCGACCGCGACGGCTTCGTGCTCGGAGAAGGTTCCTGGATGTTCGTCCTGGAGCGGGAGGCGAGCGCACGCGCACGCGGCGCGCGAATCTATGCAGAGATCGCGGGGTACGGCTCGACCTGCGACGCACACCACCGCGTGCGGCTCGACGAGTCGGGTGAAGAGCCGGCGCGGGCGATGCAGCTCGCGATGCAACAGGCCGAGGTCGATCCGAGCGAAGTGAATTACCTCAATTACCACGGCACGTCCACCGATCTGAACGACCGGATCGAGACGCGCTCGGTGAAGCTCGCGTTCGGAAAGGACGCGACGCGACTGCCGGGATCGGCCACCAAGTCGATGATCGGTCATCCGCAGGGCGCCTGCGGCTCGGCCGGGCTCGCCGCGACCCTGATGGCTTTCCGGGACGGAGTCCTCCCCCCGACCATCAACCTCGAAAGACCTGACCCCGAATGCGATCTCGACTACGTTCCGGATCTGGACCGGCGGGCACGGGTCGACGTCGCCCTCTGCAATACGATCGCGTTCGGCTCCAAGAACTCGGCACTGGTTCTGCGCAGATGCTGAGTGACGAAAAATCCGGCCGAGTGAGATCGTGAGCCTTCTCGTACCGCGCCGAGTCGAAGTCGAGGAGCTCCTCGACGACCCGTCGGTGGGGATCGACGACCGCCTTCGAAGTCTCCGCGATCTCCGGCGCTTCAACTCGCTGGCAGGAGGGCGTCGCGCGTATGCGAAGTTCTTCCGCGCTCTGACCAGGGATGCCACTCCCCCATTGACCGTCCTCGACATCGGAAGCGGCACGTCCGATCTCGTCTCATCCCTCGGGCCCGGCATCCGGAAGATCGCCCTCGACTGGCACCTCGGACATCTCGCGTACGGCCGTCAGCTTCGGCGCGACGACGTCGGACGAGTCGCCGGCGACGCTCTGGAGCTCCCCTTCCGCGACGGATCGGTCGATCTCGTCACGTCGTCGCACTTCTTCCATCATTTTCGGGCGGAAGAGAACGTGAGGATCATCGGTGAAGCGCTGCGGGTCGCGCGGATCGGTGCGATGTTCACCGACACGAGGCGTCATCTCTTTCCGTGGCTTTTCGTGAAGGCGCTCGGGTGGCTGAAGCTGGTCGGACGAGTGACGCGCTTCGACGCCCCCGCCTCGGTTCTTCAGGGATACACCGCGAGCGAAGCGGCCGCAGTCGCCGCGCGGAGCGCCGCGGCGGAATTCGAGATGCGCCGGTCGTTTCCCTTCCGATTCGGGCTTCTGCTGTGGAAGTCGCGATGAAGACGGTGAGAGCGGACGTCGCGGTAATCGGCGCCGGACCGGGAGGATCGACCGCGGCCTCACTCCTCGCACGCCGTGGCAGAGATGTGGTGCTGATCGACCGCGAGCGCTTTCCGCGCGACAAGCTGTGCGGCGAGTTTCTGTCGTACGACTCTCTTCCGATCCTCGACCGGATGGGGCTGACCGGCTCGATCGATGCGCTCGGAGCGGTGAAGATCCGGCGTTGCCGCATCGTCGGAACGGAGACCGGTTACGAGATCGAGCTTCCGCATCCGGCGCGAGGAATCTCGCGGATGGCACTCGACGCGATGCTGACTGCCGACGCGCTGAAAGAGGGAGCGCAGGACCTCACCGGATGGGCTGCCGAGACGATCGAACCGGGTGACCCGTACCGCATCGTCATCGTGAACCGGGATCGGGAGAAGCTTCGGGTCGAAGCACGAACGGTCATCGGCGCCTGGGGACGATGGGCGCGATTCGACCGGCAGTTCGCACGCGAGTTCGTGACGGACCGGAGGAACCGGCACTTCGGGTTCAAACGCCACTTCAGATCGGAACATGGTGCAGGTGACACCATCCTTCTTTATCCGTACCGCAACGGATACCTCGGCGCGTCGGGCGTGGAGAGCGGCGCGACGAACATCTGCGGGATCGTGCACGCGTCGAGAATCCGCGGCCTCCGCGGAGGATGGAACACGTTCATCTCCGGGCTGAGCGAGGAGAGCGAACCGCTTCGGGAGCTCTTCGCGTCGCACACTCCGGAGCAGGATCAGTTCCTCTCGTCCGATCCGGTCATCTTCCGCCCCAAAGCTCCGGTAGTCGCCGGGATTCTGCTGGTCGGCGACGCGGCGGGAATGATCGACCCTCTCACCGGGAACGGGATGACCATGGCCATCCAGTCCGCCGTCATCGCAGCTCGCAACACCGCGTCGATCCTCGACGGAACCGCAAGTCGCGGCGAGATCGAGCGGAGCCATGTTCACGAATTCCGCGGCTTCTTCGCCTCCCGGCTCCGGTGGAGTCGCCGCGCCGCGTTCCTCCTGTCGCGGCCGTCGCTTCTGAACGCCGCATTGAAGACGCTCGGTTCGACCCGGATCGGCGAGACGTTTCTCCACCGGACGCGAGCCCGACTCGACGACGTCGAGCGCCTCGCGGACGGGTGGTTCGGGGAGAGGTAATTACGTATCGCAGGGAAGCGCCACGGAGGGTCATCTCCACTGCCGAGAGATCTCCGAGCCAATAGCCCGCATTTCTCACATCGTCTCTGCTGCGGAGACGGATAGCGGCCTGTCTACTACGTTGCGCACAGCTTCGGCTCCTCAACATAGTCACCACTATGCCTTCGTCGCCGAAGCTGCGCGCGCCTTGTATCCAAGCCCCTCTCCGCCTCCTCGCGTCGAGGCGGTGTGAGAAATGCGGGCTAGCCCGTGCGGCGCGGAACCTCTGATCGCCGCGGCTTGTGCCGCGGCCGGCACGGCAGAAGCCGTGCCGCCCCGATCCTGTGAACGTCTGAGCGCGGCGGGGAGCTACGGTGTCGGCAGTGGCGTGATTCGCTTCAGTTACTGCTCGGATCCGCGGGACGTTTGAAGGTGGAGAGGAACTTCATCGACTCGATCTTCTCCTGGAGCAGCTTGCCGATCCGTTCCGAGCGGATCGTCACGTCGTCGAGAGACAGAAGGTCCTGACGGATCTCGGGAGCGAGATTGAGCGACATGATCAGCGCGGTGGTGAGCGCGTCGAGCGCCGCCGAGCCGATCTCCGGAACGTCGTCTTCCCCCGGAAGGAGATCGAGATAGCTGCGTGAGAGATCCGCGAGCCATTCACGGAGTGCCCACGCCTCCGATGGCGGGGGCATCCGCTCCGGATCGGCTACTACCCGCGCAACGCGATACGGATCGCTGGTCATCGGCTCGACGATCCGGAACCGGACCACTCCGTCCAGGACGATCTGATAGCGGCCGTCATCGAGCGGCACCGCCTGCTCGATCTCCCCCATCGTGCCGTGCGTGTGCACCGGAGGGACCCCGAAGTACTCCTGTTCCCATCCCGGTCTGAGGAGAACGATCCCGATGCGCCGGTCTCCCTCGAGCGCGTCACCGACCATCTTCCGGTACCGCGGCTCGAAGACGTGCAGCGGGAGTCTGGTCCGCGGAAAGAAGACCACATTCGGCAACGGAAACAGCGGGAGAAGGAACTCCCCGTCGGGATAGCCGGTCATCGAAGTTCTATTGTATGTCTGGAGGGGTTGACTCTCCACGTGACTTGCTGCGCTCGATTTGCGTGAGCGCGGAGGTTCATTGCGGCTTCGCTTCTGCCACAGGCCTTCTCTCGTTCCGCTCCGAACGCGATCTGCGCGGCGGTTCGGACGATCCGCACCCCTTTCGGCTTCGCTTCTGCCGCAGACCTTCTCTCGTTCCGCTCCGAACGCGATCTGCGCGGCGGATCGGAGGATCCGCACCCCATTCGGCTTCGCTTCTGCCGCAGGCCTTCTCTCGTTCCGCTCCGAACGCGATCTGCGCGGCGGATCGGAGGATCCGCACCCCATCATGGCGATATTCGTCCCGAGGCCGGATCCCGCCCGGCCACACAAAATGAATTATGCTTCGCCCATGAGTTACGCCGATCTCCGTGAATTCCTCGACGTCCTCGAAAAAGCGGGAGAGCTGGTGCGGATCCGGGAGCGGGTCTCGCCGGATCTCGAGATCTCCGAGATCACCGATCGCGTCTCGAAGCGGCACGGTCCCGCCCTCCTCTTCGAGAATGTCGAAGGCTCGTCGATGCCGGTCGCCATCAACCTCCTCGGGAGCCAGCGACGGATGTTCCTCGCTCTCGGAATCGACTCGTGGGAAGAGTGGACCGAACGACTCGACCTCTTCCTGGAGCCGCGCGTCCCCACCGGCATCGTCGACAAACTGAAGATGCTTCCGATGGTCACGGAGCTGACCAGCGCAATCCCCAAGGTCGTCGGCTCCGGCTCGTGCCAGGACGTGGTGATCAAGGGCGACGAGGTCGATCTGTCGATCCTCCCCGTCCTCACCTGCTGGCCGCAGGATGGCGGCCCGTTCATCACCATGCCGCTTGTATTCACGAAGGATCCGGTGAGCGGAAAGCGGAACTGCGGGATGTACCGGATGCAGGTCTACGACCGCAATACGACCGGCATGCACTGGCAGCTCCACAAGGATGCCGCGCGGCAGCATCAGGAAGCCGAGTCGCTCAAACGGGAGCGCATCCCGGTGAGCGTCGCCATCGGGGCCGAGCCGGTCACCGTATTCTCCGCCGTCTGCCCACTTCCTCCCGACATCGACGAGATGATGTTCGCCGGTTTCGCAAGACGTGACCCCGTGAAGCTGGTCAGGTGTGTCACCAACGATCTCGAAGTTCCCGCCAGCGCAGAGATCGTTCTGGAAGGATGGGTCGATCCGGCCGAACGGCGCGACGAGGGACCATTCGGAGATCACACCGGTTTCTACACTCCGGTCGAACCGTACGCGGTGTTCCATGTCGAAGCGATCACGCACCGGAAGAAGCCGATCTACATGACCACCATCGTCGGAAAGCCCCCGCAGGAAGACGCGCACATGGGCTTCGCGATCGAGCGGATGTTCCTTCCGATCATGAAGAAGCAGTTCCCGGAGATCGTCGACATCCACATGCCCGCCGAGGGGGTCTTCCACAACCTGATGATCGTGTCGATGAAGAAGCGCTATCCCGGCCATGCGAGGAAGATCATGCACGGGATCTGGGGGCTCGGCCAGGCGATGTTCACCAAAGTGATCCTGGTGGTGGACGGGCCCGTCGACCCGCACGATCTCCGAACCGTCGCGTGGTACGCGCTGAACAACATCGATCCCCAGAGGGACATGGAGATGGTGATGGGGCCGATCGACGTCCTCGATCATTCGTCACGCGCGTTCGGGTACGGCTCCCATGTCGGGATCGACGGAACGAAGAAGCTCCCCGGTGAGGGATTCGACCGCGTCTGGCCGGAGGAGATCGAGATGTCGGCGGACGTGGGGGCCCGGGTGGACGCGATCTGGAAAAAGCTCGGGCTGGAGTGAAGAAGATCGCCTGGCCGGGGGCGCCGCGCACGATCGTGCGTGAATGTGTCAGCTTTGGAGTATTTTATTCTGTCTGTGGACGTGTATGCCGAAGATAATGCGGCGAATCAGCGGTTCTGCCGCAGATTCCTGGAGGGAGCCGACGTTCCGGACGGCTCGTCCTGCGCGATCACCCACTCGTGCTGGAGCTCGAACAGGGCCCCCTCCAGAGACTCTCCCTCCACGGTGAACGACGCCTCTTTGAAGTCGAATACATGCATCGCGCTCTCGTCGCCGACGAAGAACGTGATGGTGTAATCGCCCGGAGCGAGAGGGAGCGAGGGAATGTCGACCCGCGCGTGGTAGTGCGAGCGGCCGCTCCACGGACCGATTCCATCCCACGGTGTGGCGAGGGCGAAGCACTGCATCTGATCCGACGCACGCTGAAAGCCGGCCAGGAGATGGATGGGCTGTTCGGGCGTCGCCGACTCGATCTCCATCCGGAGAGTCATCTCCTCGCCCGTGGTGAAAGACTCCCTCGTGACGCCTTCCCGATCGAGCAGATCGACGTCGACGATCCGGATCGGCGTCCGCTTCGCCTCCTCGCTGGCCGCGTCCGCTTCCGCGAGCTGCTGGCCCATCAGGAAGTGCTCGTAGGCCTGGATCACTTCCGCGGTCGAACCGAACATCCGCACCCGTCCCTGGTCGAGCCAGAGCGTCCGCTCGCAGAGCGCCGCGACCGCTCCCAGCGCGTGCGAACAGAAAAGAATCGTCCGTCCGCTCTTCTGGAAATCCCGGATCTTCTCGTAGCACTTCCGCTGGAAGTGACCGTCACCGACCGCCAGCGCCTCGTCGATGACCAGGATCTCCGGATCGACGTTCACCGCGACCGAGAATGCGAGCCGCATGTACATCCCGGAGGAGTAGGTCTTCACCGGACGGTCGAGGAAGCTGCCGAGCTCCGAGAACTCGTAGATCCGGGGGAGACGCTCACGGATCTCGGAAGGAGAGAGCCCGAGGATCGCTGCATTCAGCTCGGCGTTGTTGCGCCCCGTGAACTCGGGGTGAAATCCCGTTCCGAGCTCGAGGATCGACGCGATCCGCCCCGCGGTCAGCACGCTTCCCGCGGTCGGCTGGGTCACGCCGCACACCAGCTCGAGGAGCGTGCTCTTGCCCGCTCCGTTGCGGCCGACGATTCCGACCGCTTCCCCCACCCGTACGTCGAGAGAGATGTCCTGGAGCGCGGGAAAGTCGCGGTGTCGCGGCCGGAGCGTCACCGCTTCGATCAGCCGGTCGAGCGGCTTTTCGTACAGCCGGTAGCTCTTCGAAAGCCCTGTCGCCCGAACGGAGAAATCCACGCGCCGCATTGTAAGGGAAGAGAGACATCTAGGATCGAGGATCGAGGATCGAGGATCGAGGATCGAAAGCATCTGTGATCGTGGATCGAGGATCGAGGATCGAAAGCATCTGTGATCGTGGATCGTGGATCGAGGATCGAAAGCATCTGGGATCGTGGATCGTGGATCTGAAGGCCAGCAAGGAGAAACTATCTGAGATCGAGGACCTGCGAGGCTTTCGGGATCGAGGACACGCGGGACTCCCCCGCCCCGATCCGCGATGCCGATCACTCCTCGATCGACGGTCCTCGATCTCTCTCAGATTCCGGATTCCAGATCTTCCATCAGAGATTTCTAATGCCTTTCAGATCCTCGATCCGCGATCCTCGATCCTCGATGCCTTTCGGATCCTCGATCCTCGATCCTCGATGCCTTTCAGATCCTCGATCCTCGATGCATTTCTTGACTTCGCTCCTGAGGCGTTGCATAAACGTCTCGCCCATGGATCTGACGATCCTCTTCCCCAATTCGACCCATCCTGCCATCGAGGAGCGCTATGCCGCCTGGCAGTGCGAGATGCGGATTCTTCGCGACGCGGAGCAGGCCCCGCTGGTGCGTTACGATCCCGGGAGTCCCGCTGCTCGACTCGTCGAGACCGTCGCCACTCCGCTCGTGCTGGTGGTGACGGATCCGCTCGCGGTGCCGCCCGCGGACCTCGCGCGTGGACTCGCCACGGCCCTCGAAGGGTCCGAAGCGGTGGCCGCGGTCCCGGTCTCGAACGAGGGAGACGAGCCGCGCCAGCGCGTTGCACCTCCCCGACCCTACCAGACCCTGAGGCAGCTGGAAGAGGTGGCGTCGGCCATCGCGGCGGACGCCACCGCGCCGTTCACCACCGACTGGGGTGACGCCGATCCCGGGATCTATCTCGCCCGAACCGCTGCGATCGCCGGATCGGCAGGGCCGCTCCACTCGGCGCTCGACGGCGCGCGGGTCACCGTGGTGCCCGCACTATTCGTGCACCGCTTCGCGTCGATGCGCGGACAGCTGCGCGGCGATCTTCTCGAGATCATTCCTTCCGATGCCCGAAGCATCCTCGAATTCGGATGCGGTGAAGGAGCCCTCGCCGAAGCGCTGAAACTCCGTCAGCGGTGCCGGGTGGTCGGAGTGGAGCTCGACCCGGAAGCCGAGGCGGCGGCAAGAGCGAGGGTGGACCGGCTGATTGCGGGAGACGTCCGGAAGGTCGTCGACGAGGTGGACGAGAGGTTCGACTGGATCATCGGGGGAGACATCCTCGAGCATCTGGACGAGCCGTGGACGTTTCTCCAGCGACTGCGCCGCCTCGCGGCCCCGGGCGGGCATCTGCTGCTCAGTCTCCCGAACGTCTCCAGCTGGCCGGTGGTCTCCGATCTTCTGCGCGGACGTTTCGATTACGTGTACATGGGGATTCTCTGCGCCGGTCATCTTCGCTTCTTCACCCGCCGGACCATTGAAGAGATGCTGAGCATCGCCGGGTGGCAACTGGTCGAGCTCCGCTCTCAGACGCCGATCCTCACTCCCGAGTTCGAGGATCTCAGGACGAAACTCGACGCCGCCAATCTCGAATACTCCATCGATGATCTCACCGCTCCAGGGTGGTACGTGATCGCCAGAAACTGACTCGCGCACCGCCGCGTTCCGATCTACCGAAGAGAGGATGACACTCTGATGAAACGCTTCGTACTGCTTCTCTCGATCACGGCACTCCTGCTCGGGGCCTCCGCGATCGCTGCCACTCCGGATGCCGCATCGAGCCTCGGGAAGGACATCCGCAGCAAAGTGCTCCCGAACGGGATGAAAATCATCGTCTGGCCCGATCACGACATCCCGAACGTGGTGATCTACGACTGGTTCCACGTCGGAAGCCGCAACGAGGTCACCGGGATCACCGGTCTCTCCCACTTCTTCGAGCACATGATGTTCAACGGCGCGAAAAAGTACGGGCCGGGAGAGTTCGACCGAGTCATGGAAGCGGCGGGCGGATCGAACAACGCCTTCACCAGCGAGAACGTCACCGTCTACGAGGACTGGTTCCCGAAGTCGGCTCTCCGGACCATCTTCGATCTCGAAGCCGACCGGATCCAGAACCTCGCCTTCGACCCGAAGATGATCGACAGCGAGCGCGGCGTGGTCTACTCCGAGCGTCGCTCGTCGGTCGACAACAACAACTTCGGACTTCTCTCCGAGCAGGTGCAGTCGACCGCCTTCCTCGCCCATCCCTACCACAACCCGGTCATCGGCTGGCCCTCCGACATCGAATCATGGACCCGGGAGGATCTGGTCCGGTACTTCCGCACCTATTACGCTCCGAACAACGCCACCATGATCGTCACCGGAGACGTGACCCCCGACGAGATCTTCTCTCTCGCCGAACAGTACCTCGGACCGATCCCGCGACACGATCCGCCTCCACCGATCCGAACGAAGGAGCCGGCGCAGAAAGGTGAACGTCGGGTGGAGATCACCAAAGCCGCTCAGGTGCCGATCCTTCAGATGGCATGGCACATCGGCAACGCCACCGACGCCGACCTTCCCGCCGTGAATCTCCTCCTCTCGATTCTCACCGAAGGAGATTCGTCCCGTCTCTACCGCCGCCTCGTCGACCAGGAGCGCCAGGCGCTCCGTGTCGACGCATACGCCGACGAGGGCTTCGATCCGGGGCTCGCGTGGATGATGGTGACTCTCTCCGCCGACGGGAATCTCGACCGAACGGAAAAGATCATCGACGAAGAGATCGCCCGGATCGCACACGATGGGCCGACTCCCGCCGAGGTGACCAAGGTGAAGAACATGTTTCTCGCGCAGTTCTGGGGCGGCCTCGAGACGATCAACGGAAAGGCTCGTGCACTCGGCGAGTACGAGGTCTTCCACGGCGACTATCACCAGCTCTTCTCCGCACCGGCAACGTACGAAGCGGTGACCGCGGAGCAGATCCGCGACGTCGCAGCAAAGTACTTCACCCCGACCAATCGAACGGTCGGCCAGCTCGTTCCGGCCGCCGGAAACGCCCCGGAGGCGTCACGATGAAGCTCCAGTTCTTCCTCCCTCTTCTTCTCACCGCCGGAATTCTGCAGGCGGCCGAACCCGCCGGCGTCACGCTCCCGCCGTACCAGGAGCTTCATCTGAAGAACGGTGCCACCGTGCTCCTGATGGAAAAGCACGATGTTCCGATGATCGCGTTCACCGCGCGGCTGCGCGGCGGGGCGATTGACGATCCTTCCGGCAAGGAGGGCGTGACTGCAATCACGGCGGAGATGCTCCAGAAGGGCGCCGGGAAACGGAGCGCAGCGGAATTCGCAAGCGCCGTCGACGGCGCCGGCGCAGACCTCTCCGTTTCTCCCGGCCTGGAAGAGACTCTCGTACGCGGCGAGTTCCTCGCTCGCGACTCCGATCTGATGGTCGAGCTGCTCTCCGATCTCCTGATCCGTCCGGCATTCCCGGAAGACGAGCTGGCCAAGGTGCGGCAACAGGCGATCGAACGCCTCGCGGCGGCGAAGGACGGCGATCCGCGATGGCTGATCGGCACGTACTTCCACGCCTGGTTCTTCGGCGATCACCCGTACGGAAATCCGCTGCGCGGAACCGCAACGACTCTCGCAACGATCACCCGTAAGGACGTCCTCGACGATTACCGTGCGAACTTCGGGGGAAACCGTCTGATCCTAGCGGTGGTCGGCGATTTCGACGCGAAGGGCATGGCCGGCCGGATCGAGAAAGCCTTCGGCGAGTGGGCCAGGACGCCCGCCCCGGCTCCTGTCGCGCCGCCGACCGCAGCGTCCAAAGGAAGGCGCGTCCTCCTCGTCGACAAACCGGACGCCACCCAGACCTACTTCTGGATCGGCAATCTCGGCATCGCCCGTACCGATCCCGACTATGTCGCGACCGACCTCGCCAACACCGTGTTCGGAGGTCGCTTCACGTCGATGATCAATTCCGAGCTGAGGATCAAATCGGGACTGACCTACGGCGCGAGCTCCGTGCTCGATCTCGACACGCGGCCCGGCGCGCTCGCCATCAGCTCCTACACGAAAAACGACTCGACGGAGAAGGCGGTCGATCTCTCCCTCGACGTTCTGAAGCGTTTCCATCAGAACGGGCTCGATGCCGAGACCCTTGCCTCCGCAAAGGCATACGTCCTCGGGCAGTATCCCCCCGAGCTCGAACGGAACGGGCAGCTCGCATCGAAGATCTCGGAGCTCGCGTTCTACGGTCTTGATCGCAGCGACGTCGACGAGTACGCGGCAAGGGTGAATGCCGTGACGACGGAGGGGATCCGGAAGGTGATCGACCGAGTCTACCCGACCACGGACAATCTCACCTTCGTCTTCATCGGAAAGGCGTCCGCGATCCGCGACGTGGTGAAGAAGTACGGTCCGGTGGAAGAGATGAAGATCACCGATCCCGGTTTCCGCCCGGCGAAGGATGTGAACGCCGCGCCGGCGAAATGAGAGAGAGCAGGCGAAGCTGATCGAGAGATGGAGATCTCGGCAGATTTTCCTGCGGGATCTTCGAGACTCCTGCGGTG
Source organism: uncultured Acidobacteriota bacterium (assembly GCA_963741955.1). Lineage (GTDB taxonomy): Bacteria > Acidobacteriota > Thermoanaerobaculia > Gp7-AA8 > Gp7-AA8 > CAVUKB01. Next base: position 524,889 of record CAVUKB010000004.1, on the reverse strand, counting down.
CCGGAAGGTCAACCCCTCGGGTTTCCAGCCATCCCCTCTCGCAGCACCAGCTGATCCGCCGCGGAAAAGATCCGGGGGCGGATCAGCAACGTGCTGATGAGGGAAGTAAGGCCGGACGAGGCGAGAACCATCGCGATCACCACGAACTGGTAGATGGCCGCGTGGATGGGGTTCGCACCGGAGAGGAGCATGCCGGTCATCAGCCCGGGAATCCAGACGATGCCGAGCGATCGGAGCGAGTCGATGGCGGGGATCAGACTCGATTCGAAAGCATTCTGCACGTAGGGCGACACGCTCGTTCTCGACTCCGCGCCGAGAGCCAGCGCGGTCTCGACTTCGCCGACGTGGGCCAGCACTTCGGAACGGAACCGGTTCATCGCCAGGCTGTTGGTGTTCATCGCGTTCGCGATCAGCATGCTGCCGACCGGCACCAGGGAGGTGATCGCTGTGTCGATCACGCCGAGAGCAGTCATCACCGCGATGATCGATCCGGCTCCTCCCGCGATCGCCCAGGCGGAGACTGCGAATGCGCCGGGAAGTTTCTTCGCACGTCTCGCCGACGTCGCCCCGGCGGCGAGGATCATCGCGACCAGAAGGAAGACGCTCGTCCAGCGGGGACCGCGAAGAAGAAGCACGAGTATCGAACCGACTGCGACGATCTGTACCAGGCCGCGGATCATCGCGATCGCAGCGTCGCCCTCCAGCCGGATCCCACGGCGGTGTGCGAGAACCACTACGACCGTGGCTGCTGCGGCCGCCACCAATGCCTGAGCGATCACGAGTTGCAGCGGGGAATGAAGCCAATGTTCAAGCATCGAGTACCTCCTCGACCGGACCGGTCCGGACGATCCTCCCGGCCTCGAGCACGATGGCGCGATCTGCAAGTCTCCGTGCCTGACGCATGTCGTGCGTCACGAGCACGCAAGTGAGGTTCTGGTCCCGGACGATCGACGCGATCAATGTCTCGATCTCCAGCTTGAATCGCTCGTCGAGAGACGACGTCGGTTCGTCGAGAAGGAGGACCAGCGGATGATTCGCGAGGGTCCGGGCGACGGAGACGCGCTGCTGCTCGCCTCCGGAGAGGTTCGCCACGTCGCGTTCCGCGTACCCATCCAGGCCCGCTCGTGTGAGGAGATCGGCGAGCTCGTGATCCCCGAGTAACTCTCCACGCTGCGCCGGGCCGAAGCGGAGATTCGCCGCCACGGTGCCGGGAAAGAGGAAAGGACGCTGGGTGACCATTCCGATCTCGCGCCTCAGCTCGCGCGGCGGGATCTCGCGGTAATCAGTCCCGTTGACGTACACCGTTCCGCCGGTCGGTTCGTCGAGGCGATTCAGAAGGCGAAGAAGAGAGCTCTTCCCGGAGCCGCTCGGTCCCACGATCGCGAGCATCTCTCCCTTCAGGACATCGAACGTCGCGTCCCCGACGAGAACAGTGGTCCCGGTGACGCGGCTCAGGCGCTCGGCCCGGACCACCGGCAGACCCTCACCACGGGTCACGTCGTCGGTCCGTTCCTCGTGTCTCGTTTCAGGCATGGTTGGAGACTCCCCGCAAGACCCGCACCCGGCGATCGGGAATCTCCGTCATTTTCACGACGCGGAAGCGCTCGCACCCCGCCGCGCGGCGAGCATCGCCGGACCGCTCCCGTGCTCTTTTCGGTGCGCACGGAAATCGGCGGCGGTCTTGAGCACCACCAGGAGAGCCAGTGCCGGGAGCGGACTGCCGAGCATCATGATGATCCACCCCCCAGCGATGATCGTCACGTGCATCATCACGATTCGTCCGTAGGGAGCGGCCATCAGCGTTCCGACGTTCGCCGTGCGGTACTCCTTCCGCCCGATGAAGTTCAGGAAGAACGAGAGGCCATGACTGATGAACATCGCCAGAAGCGCGACCCAGAGAGGCGCGAAGAGTGATCGCAGCGTCGTCGTCACCGGCTCGCCCGAGACACCGCCTTCCGCTCCCTTGATGAAGAGAACGTAGATGAACAGCAGGTGTCCCGCCATGAAGCCGCCGTAGTGACCCGCAAAGAAGGGGCCGATGAAGAGGGCTCCCCACTTCGCGACGACGATCAGCTTGAGGAGGTTGTAGAACCCGATCACCGCGCTCTCCGCCCAGAAGAGGAGCAGCAGCTGCCCCAGATCCCAGTGGAACAGGAGGACGCCCGCGAGTGGGATCGCATTCGCGGCGACGAGCGAGATCATCGACGGCGCGGCCCACGAGAACGGCGGCGCATCCGTATCGACGGCTGCGGACGGCGGCTCGAATGGTTTCGAAAGCCCGGCGGCATCCTCTTCCTGAGTCGCGGATGTCGTCGCAATTGTCGCGACCGTCGCGCGGGCATGCTCGAGCATTCGCACGAGATGCTCCGCGCGCGGGAGCGGCATCGCATCGCCGAGTCCCGTGGTCCCGCCGCGGTACCCGAAACGGACTCGCGCCATCGCGACTCCGTTCTTCGCGGCAGCGCTTTCGACGTGGACGTCGCGGATCTTCACCAGCTCGTATTCGGCTCGGATGCGGATCGGCCCCAGGCGCGGCCCGACGACCAGGCGGTCACCCTGAATCAGGGCGCTCTCGCGGTAGAAGAGGAGGAGAACGGTGAGCGCGCCGAAGAAGAGCGCACCGGCCGACCACCCGAGAACCCAGAACGAACTGAAAAGGATGATCCCGAGGTCGGAGAAATCGTGCACCGCGGAGCGGTGGATCGAGGAGATCGCCCCCCAGCTGATGCTGGTCATCACCAGAAAGAAAATTCCGGTGAAAATCCCCGCCGGCCACACGCGCCGACGCGGAAGCGACAGCGGAATCGATCCCGACGCATCGTCGGAGAGAGCGATGCGGATTCGCTCGGGCTGTCCGATCGGAGAACGGCGATTCATCGGAGAGAAGGATACCAGTCCCGCCGAAGCCGTACGCATCAATCGTGCGAACCACCATCGCTCGGCCGGAGCTCGTCCGGAAGAGCGGGCGCGCCGGCTTCAGGGGTGAGCTGCTCGGTGCCTGCGGCTACCGCGGCCAGAGCCAGCCGAAAATCCCGCCGGTGAGGATGGCGTAGAGGATCCCGTCGAAGGTGATCTTCAGGGTCAGACTCCACGAGCGCCTGTACCAGATCGACATCTGCCAGAGCGCAACCGCATACCCGATGAACGCCGTCGCTCCTGCGAACCGGAAGACGGAGAGGTAGATCGCACCCGGAGGAAGGGCTCGGCCGGCAATGTAGGCGGAGAAGAAGCTGACCAGCAGAATGTAAACGAGCCAGAGGATCATGTCGCGCGCCATCCCGAACTGGCCGTTCGGAAGAACGGTCATCATCATCACCGGTCCCTGGTTCAGCTTCTCGACGTATTCGGGAGACTTCATCTCGGCGGGGGTCCCTGCGCGCGGGACGATGTACTCGCCAGGAGGGATCCGCACGGGCCCGAGTGCAGCCCTGACCCCTTCTTCGTCCGGAAGTTTCGGGAAGTCGTTGCGGTGCCACAGCGGCGCCATGTGGATGATCGAGCTGAGCACGAACACCGCGACGCCGGCGACGAGGATCGGAATCCAGAGCATGCCGAATCCGGTCATGATGAACACCTCCTGTCATCGTGGGTGAATCCGACCATGGACCATCGTACCGCAGAACGAGGGAAGCACGTCCCGCTCGACGACGCTGCCGGATCGCCGCATTTCCATGATCCAGATCGTCTGCCAGTTGCGACCGGCATCCCGCGAGATCGCGAGATCCCAGTGAACCCGCCCGGTGGAGAGCCGCTCGAAGCTGATCCGCGTGCGGATGGTCTTCCCGTCTGCTCCCTTGCGGGACGATTCGAACTCTCCTCTCCCGTCACGGAACTCTCCGACCGCCGGCACACCGAGCCTTCGCGACCGGGAATCCATCCACCAGATCCGCCAGACCGCCTCCTTCGGATCCCAGGCACGCACGCTCATCCCGTCCATCGCTTCCGGCTTCGACATCCCTTCCCAGAAGAACTGGACGCGCCCACTCCAACGCTCGAGGAGTGCACACCCGCCGAGGATCGGTTCCACGTGCGTATGTGCGGGAAGCTCGATCCAACCGCCGTCGCTTCCGAGGATCTTCTGCTGGATGTCCCAATCCCCGATCCAGAAATCGAACTGGCGCGCCTCCGGTTCAGGACACTTCGTTTCCGGTTCCGCCCCGCGGGCGACGGAGGGACCGATGATCGCGACGAGAACCGCGACGACGACTCCCAACCAACCTCGGAGAGATCGGTCGCCGTGGGATCGATTCACCCTCCGGGTCGTCATCATCGCCGAATCCTCCTCCATTCGTCGGTGGAGCGAACATCCCTCTCATGGCCCCGAAGCGAGCGCCCGCCTCGTCTTCCACCGCTCCTCACGAGAGCGGAGGGGGTTCGCTTCGCTCCTCAGCGACCGGAACGGCCGCACCCATGTCGTGACTCGGAAATCGTAACACCTGCGGGCGGAGGGGCGGTCAGAGGAGCACCGGCAGTGCGATGGAGAGGGCGACGAACACCGAGCAGGATGCCGAGGGTGATCCATGCGCGCGGATTGCCGAAGTTCACCGCGAAGCGGTTCATTGGATTCGCTCCCATCTTCCAACGGACGAAGCCTGGATCATCCTGCTACGATTCCAACGCCCACGCCTGACTTGTTCTCTTATCCTCGCGCTTGACTTACGCCTCTTTACCGCCTAAGTTTATTTTTACCCCTCCGCGAATGGGGGCGCATCCGAGGCGGCCTCGGAGGGGTGCGCGGGCCGCGGCCCGCAGGAGACAAGTACAACCATGTCAAGTGCTTACGATTGGTTACTCCAGTTTCCCCTTCCCTGGAAGGATGATGCGCCGGCCGAAGCTCCCGCGCCGGAACCGCCGCCTCTGCGCGACGACCTCGCCCGCCTCCGGGAGAGCCTGGACGAATCTCTGCGGCACCGGATCACCAGCGCGGCGGAGCTTCAGCGCGGCCACTCCCACCAGCGGCGGGAGGCCCTCCCGACCACGGTCGCTCCACTCGACCGGATTCTCGACGGCGGGCTCGCGCGGGGGGAGCTCACCGAGATCTCCGGAACGCGCTCTTCGGGACGCTTCTCGACCGTCCTCGCAGCGCTCGCGGCAGTCACCTCCTCCGGCGAGCCGGCGGTTCTCATCGACCACGGGGACCACTTCGACCCCGAGCACGCCGCAGCCGCAGGCGTCGAGCTGGATCGCCTCCTCTGGATCCGTCCTCCCTCGGTGCGCGACGCGGTGCATGCGGCGGAGCTGGTGATCGCGACGGGGTTCCCTCTGGTGGTCGTGGAGCTCGGCGTGCAGCTCCGTGGCCGGCGTGTCGCCGACGCGAGCTGGGTGCGTCTCGCGCGCGCCGCTGCGTCGTACGGCTGCGCGCTCTTCGTCTCGACTCCGTTCCATCTGACCGCGACCGCCCCCGAGGCGGTCGTGAAGAGCAGCCACGGAAAGGCGCTGTGGAAGGGGGTGGGTCGTTCGCCACGCATCCTCACCGGCGTCGAGTCGGAGCTGGTGGTGGAAAAGCATCGCCGTCACCGTCCCGGAGCGAAGGAGATGCTGCGACTGGCGGCGAGCGAGGCGGTTGAGACGAGAGACGAGGAAGAGACGCGAGGCTCGAGACTCGAGGCTCGAGGCTCGGAACGCGAGCGGCGAGCGGCGAGAGATGAGGAAGAGACGCGAGATTCGAGGCTCGAGCCCCGTGTTTCACGAGCCTCGAGCCTCGAATCCCGAGCCTCGTCATAATGCGACTCGCCTGCTTCTTCGTTCCTCTCTTTCCTCTCGCCGCGAGACTCCGCGCCGAGCCGGAGCTCCTGCAGGAAGCGGTGGTGATCGTGGAAGGGAACGGGAGCGCGGCCCACATTTCTTCGGCGACGCGTCGTGCGCGAAAGGCGGGGATCACGCCGGGAATGTCGCTCCCTCAGGCACGGGCGATCCTTCCGAAGCTCATCGCACGGGGGCGCGACGCCGAATGCGAGCGCGCGGCCCAGGAGGCGCTCTTCGAAGCGGCCCAGAAATTCTCGCCACGTGTGGAGGACGCAGAGGGAGGGGTGGTGTTTCTCGACATCAGCGGAATGGAGCGGTACTTCGGAGCGCGGGACTCGAGGCTCGAGGTTCGGAGCTCGGAGAAAACGTCACGAATCGATTCATCCCGTGTCTCAGATCCAGAACCGACGACTGATGATCCAGAAAAGCGAGCCTCGAGCCCCGAGCCTCGAGCCCCGCTCCCCCACGAGCACAACCTGGCCCAGGCAGCGCTCCTCGCGATGCGTGCGGCGGGACTCCCCGGACGGGTCGGCATCGCGTCGAGCAAGCTGGGAGCGCGGATTGCGGCGGAGCTGCCGAAGTCGCCGCACATCGTCGCACCGGGCGAGGAGGCCCAGTTCCTCGCTCCCCTTCCGCTCGAGCGTCTGGGACCGGAAATGAAGATTGCCGCGACGTTGCGCCGATGGGGAATCGAGTCGATCGGGCAGCTGGCGAATCTCCCCGAAGGTGAGGTGGCCACCCGTCTGGGAGAGCTGGGACGCGCACTGCACTGCTGCTCGCGGGGGATCGACACGCGGCCGCTGATTCCCCGGCAGGCTCCTCCGGAATTCCGCGAAGGAATGGACTTCGAGTGGCCGATCGTCACTCTCGAGCCGTTTCTCTTCATGGCCAATGCGGCGCTCGACCGCCTGATGCGCCGCATGGAGGGTCATGGCTACAGTTGTCGAACCATCGAAGTCGCGCTGCGGCTCGAGCCGGAAGGATTCCATGTCCGGGCGATCGATCTTCCGGCTCCCACCCGTGACGTGAAGACCATCCTCACCCTGATACGGCTCGACCTCGAGTCCGCTCCACCCGGAGCGCCGGTCACCGGCTTCACCTTCATCGCCCATCCCGACCGCCCGCGGGAGGGTCAGCTCTCGATTTTCGGGCCGTCGGAGCTCTCCCCGGACCTCCTCGCCACCACGGTGGCGAAGATCGCGGCAATGGTCGGGGCGGACCGGGTCGGCACTCCCCGCACCATCGATGCGTGGCGTCCCGAGCGTTACGGAATCGCACGCTACGATCCCCCGTCACCACCCTCCGTCCGCCGCGCTCCGCGCCGCTGGCGCGGTCTCCTCGCCGTCCGCGTCTTCCGTCCTCCTCTGGCGGTCGAAGTGATCAGCGACGGTGCCGCTCCTTCGAACGGCGGTACTTTCGCCCTTGGGGATCTTCACCTCCGCGAGATCCACACCATCCGCAATGTCTCGAAGCAGGAGGGATACACGCCGCGACCTCTCGAGATCCACGGTGCGGTTCGCGTCGCCTCGGGACCGTGGTCACTGGAGGAAGGATGGTGGTCGGACGATCCGGTCGAGCGCGACTACTGGGACGTCGAGATGGTGGGGGGCGGAATCTATCGCGTCTACAGAGCGCGGGCGGAGGGAGAGTGGTATGTGGACGGAATCTACGACTGATAGAAAAGACGAATTCAGAATGCAGAATGCAGAATTGAGAAAAGAGAAGAGAGACGAAGGAAATGACGAAAGAGAGTCACGGGATGGATGAACTGACCGGTGATCGCAAGATCCAAGCGAATGCCCCTGAAAAGCCGAGAGACATCTATGAGCGTTCGTTCGAGTTCGCATGCAGAATAGTCAAACTCTATCAGTACATGAGCACAACCAAAGCACCGCGAACGCTGGCGGCGCAACTCCTTCGATCAGGGACTTCACTCGGGGCAAATCTGGAAGAAGCTCACGCCGCACAGAGCCGTGCAGACTTCATCTCGAAATGCCGCATCGCATTGAAGGAAGCCCGCGAATCTCATTACTGGCTCCGCCTCTTCGCCGCAACCGGCATCGTCGCTTCGCGAAGGATCGCTGAGATCCTTCAGGAGTCTAATGAGCTCGTCGCGATTCTGACCTCGATCGTCCGAACGACATCACAAAGGAAGAACGCACAAAGTAGTGTGTAGAGCCACGTCATCGGTTTCTTTTCTCAATTGTGCTTTCAGCATGAAATCCAGGAAAGGACGAATGCAGAATGCAGACGCCACCGGAAAGAGAGGAGCGCGATCATTCGTCGCCCCCCGAAGGGGTGCCGGAGTTTCGCAGCAGGAAATGACGAAAGGGAGATACGCACAACCCCTAGCCCGCATTTCTCACACCATCTCTGCTGCGGAGCCGGATAGCGGCCTGTCTGCTGCGTTGAGCCCCTCTTCGGCTCCTCGACATAGTCACCGCTATGCCTTCGTCGCCGAAGCGAGGCGCGCCTTGCATCCAGGCCACTCTCCGCCTCCTCGCGACGAGATGGTGTGAGAAATGCGGGCTAACCCCGAGCCTCGAGCCCCGAGCCCCGGTTTCTTTTCTCAATTCTGAATTCTGCATTCTGCATTCATCTTTTCACCATGAACCGCACCCCGCCATCCCGTGATCTCGATGCCCTCGGGCATCGCATGAGCGGCTCCGCCGGAGCGCGCAAGGAGAAGTTGCGCCAGCGCTCGTGGAAGCCGCCGGCGGGACGGACGAACGTCCGGCCTTACGTCGAACTGCATGGGGCTTCCGCCTTCTCGTTCCTCGACGGCGCGTCGCTCCCCGAGGATCTGGTCGACGCGGCGACGCGGCACGACCTCCCTGCCATGGCTCTCATCGACCGGAACGGCGTCTATGGCGCGCCGCGTTTCTACGGCGCCGCACGCAAGGCAGGACTTCGTCCCCTGGTCGGCGCCGAAGTCACCCTCATGAGATCGAGCGACGTGATTCGATCCGGAGACGACGAGCAGCTCTCGATCGGCGCGTCCTCCTCGCCGCTCGCCGCTCGCCGCTCGCCGCTCGAATCCCGAGCCTCGAGTCCCGAGCCTCGTGCTTCACTCCGTCTCGTCCCCGACACTCCTCCGTTCGACGAGAGCGGTACGCGTCTGACGCTCCTCGTCGAGAATCGCACCGGCTATCGCAACCTCTCGAAGCTCCTCACTGCCGGCGCGCTCGACCGGCCGAAAGGTGAAGCCGCGTACGACTGGGATCTCATCGCCGCGCACAGCGAAGGCCTCCACTGCCTGACCGGGAGCGAAGAAGGTCCCGTCGCGCACGCCTTGAGTGCAGGCGGACTCGACGCCGCGCGCGACGTGATGATGCATCTGCAGAGTCTCTTTCCCGGCCGCCTCCACGTCGAGCTGCAGCGCCATCACCGGCGCGACGAAGAGCACCGCAATCAGGCTCTCCTCGAGCTCGCGCGCTCGCTCCGCCTCCCGATCGTCGCGACCAACGGCGTCCGCTACGCACGGCCGGTCGACAAGGAGCTGCACGACGTCCTCACCTGCATCCGTCACGGCACGAACCTCGACACTGCAGGACGTCTTCTTGCCGCGCATCGGGAGCGTCACGTCCGCTCCGCCGCAGAGATGAGCGATCTCTTCGCCGATCTTCCCGAGGCTCTCGACGCGACGGTCGCACTGGCCTCGCGGCTCGACTTCACTCTCGCCGATCTCGGCTACCGCTTTCCCGACTACCCTCTTCCACCGGGCGAGACGCCGATGTCGCTGCTGCGCCAGATCACCTGGAACGGCGCAGGGGCACGTTTCCGCCCCCTCACCGCGCGTGCGCAGGCGCAGATCGAGCGCGAGCTGGCGATGATCGAGAAGCTCGATCTCGCCGGCTACTTCCTGATCGTCTGGGACATCGTCCGCTTCTGCCTCGAGAGCAACATCATGGTTCAGGGTCGCGGTTCGGCGGCGAACAGCGCGGTCTGTTACGCCCTCTCCATCACCGCCGTCGATCCGGTGAAGATGGATCTTCTGTTCGAGAGATTCCTCTCCGAAGAACGTGGCGAATGGCCGGACATCGATCTCGATCTGCCTTCGGGGGATCAACGGGAAAGAGTCATTCAGCACGTGTACCGGAAGTACGGAAAGCACGGCGCGGCAATGACCGCGAACGTGATCACGTATCGTGAGCGCTCCGCAGCGCGCGAGGTCGGAAAGGCTCTCGGCTTCTCGCCGGAGCAGATCGAGCGTTTCGCGAAGCAGATCGGACAGTGGACGTTCGGCGAGATTCGCGACAAGGTGAGCGAGCTTCCGACGGAAATGAAGGAAGCGGGGCTCGATACCGACAGCGCGCGTGTGCGGCATCTGGTCCGCCTCTGGCTGCGCATCCAGAATCTTCCGCGGCACCTCGGGCAGCACTCGGGAGGAATGGTGATGGCGGGAGGGCGGCTCGACGAGGTCGTGCCGCTGGAGCCCGCATCGATGCCGGGACGCGTCGTCATCCAGTGGGACAAGGACGATTGCGCCGATCTCGGCCTGATCAAGGTCGACCTCCTCGGGCTGGGGATGCTCGCGGCGATGGAAGAGGCGATCCCGATGATCCGCGAGCACGAAAAGGTGGAGGTCGATCTCGCGCACCTGCCACAGAACGACCCCGGCGTCTTCCGGATGCTGAACGACGCGGATACGGTCGGAGTCTTCCAGGTGGAGAGTCGTGCGCAGATGGCGTCGCTCCCGCGGAATGCACCGAAGAATTTCTACGACATCGTGGTGCAGGTGGCGATCATCCGCCCCGGCCCGATCGTCGGCGGGATGATCCGTCCGTTCTTCGACCGGCGCCAGGGACGCGTTCCGGTGGAGTATCCGCATCCGTCGCTCGAACCGATCCTGAAACGTACGCTCGGCGTCCCACTCTTTCAGGAGCAGCTGCTGCGAATCGCGATGGTTGCGGCGGGATTCACCGGCGGCGAGGCGGAAGAGCTGCGGCGGGCCATGGGCTTCAAGCGGTCCGTGGAACGGATGACCGAGATCGAGAAAAAACTGCGCGACGGGATGAGCGCGAGAGGAATCACCGGGAAGACGCAGGACGACATCGTGAAGTCGATCACCTCGTTCGCGCTGTACGGCTTCCCCGAGTCGCATGCGGCGAGTTTCGCCCTCATCGCTTACGCGAGTGCGTACATCAAGGCGCGGCATCCGGCGGCCTTTTACGCGTCATTACTGAATGCGTGGCCGATGGGGTTTTATCATCCGGCGACGCTGATCAAGGACGCGCAGCGGCACGGAGTGAAGGTCTTCCCGATCGACGTGAACCAGTCGGGGTGGATGTGCCGGTGGGAGAACGGAGGCGTCCGTCTGGGCCTGCGGTTCATACGAGGGATCCATCAGACCGAGGGGAAACGAATCGAAGAGGAGCAGTCGAAAGGAGGGTTCGAGGACGTGCAGGACCTGGCGCGGCGATGCCGGCTTCGGGACGACCAGATGACGAAGATCGCCTACAGCGGAGCCCTGGCCGGGTTCGGCCTGGCTCGACGGGAAGCGCTCTGGCAGGCGGCACGGGCGGCGCGGGATGCGGGGCCGCTCTTCGATCGGACCGAGCGTGACGGAGCGCACTCCCCCCTCCCGCAGATGACTCCCTTCAGCGAAACTCTGGCCGACTACGACAGTATGAACCTCACTGCGGGACCTCATCTGATGCAGTACTTCCGCGGTGAGCTGAGGAAGAAAGGAGTCCTCACGGCCGCGGAGCTGCTGCGGGGAAGAGACGGGGCCACAGTGAGAACGGCAGGAGCGGTGATCGTGCGGCAGCGCCCGGGAACGGCGAAGGGATTCGTCTTCCTCACTCTGGAGGACGAGACCGGGATGTCCCAGGCGATCGTCAATCCGGGGCTGTTCAAGGAGCACCGTCCGATGATCGTGGGATCGGCCGGGCTGGTGATCGAGGGCGTGCTGCAGAAGAACGGAGGGCAACCCTCGGTGAAGGCGGAGCGGTTCTGGCCGTTGGAAGTGTATGCACACGTGGAGAGCCACGACTTTCATTGATCTCGGCGGGAGTCCCTCTCCCCCGGCGTGACGGAATCTGAACATCCGTAAAGAAACGAAATATCCCCGGCAAACGTAAGGTCTTAGTGTGTGGATAGGCATCTTTTGCCAGGAGGGAATCATCAGTAACCTGCCCGTTCCCGAGGAAGTGCCGAAGACACCGCCCGAATCGGTGAGGATCGACGTCCGGCCTGTCGATGGGGTCCTCCCCGCGGTGCAGGCAGCGACGACGCCGACGATCTCGCGCTCGGAGATCGCGGCGTGGATTCTGATGGGAGCGGCGATCCTGCTGGTGTTCTATCGTCACCTCGTACCCGCGGTGGTCGTCGGTCTCGCGTTCTACATCCTCCTGGACAAGATCTCGGCGTTCTTCCGCAGCCGCTTTCGGGGACGCGCCGCGGGCGCGATACGGCCGCTCGCGCTTTTCTCCGCGACGGTGATCGGCTCGGCCATCGTGACCGCCGCCACCGCGCTGGTGGTCGGAGTCTTCCGCACCCAGATCAAGAACATCCCGCGACTGATGGGAGCGATGGCGGACATCATCGAATCGACGCGCCTCTGGCTGGTCGGATTCGGTGGATACGAGATGTTCCCCGAGGCCGTGCAGGACGCCGAGGACTTCAAGAAGATCATCGTCGAGTGGCTGAAGTCGCACTCCAACGTCATCGGCATCGCGGGCGAGACATTCACCCTCGGGACGATGCACGCGATCATGGCTCTCCTTCTCGCAGCGATGGTTTTCCTCCGGCATGTTCCGGCGAACGGAGAAGCGAGCGGCACCCGGTTCTCGTCGCTCCTGCTCGAAAAGATCAAGCGCTTCACCGAGGCGTTCGCCCGGGTCGTCTCGGCGCAGTTGAAGATCTCCACGATCAACACCCTTCTGACTGCGGTCTACCTCCTGGTCCTGCTGCCGGCGTTTCACAGCCGGCTGCCGTTCTCCGGCACCATCGTTCTGATCACGTTCGTCTGCGGCCTGATACCGGTGGTTGGGAATCTGATCTCCAACACCGTGATCGTGATCGTCTCGTTCGGGATCTCGCCCGGGACCGCGGTCTCGTCGCTCGTCTTCCTTGTGCTGATCCACAAGCTGGAGTACGTGGTGAACTCCCGGATCGTCGGTTCCAAGACCGGCTCTCAGATGTGGGAGATCCTCCTTGCCCTCTTCGCCGGTCAGGTCGCGTTCGGGCTGCAGGGACTGGTGCTCGGGCCGATCATCTACACCTTCGTGAAGAGAGAGCTCCAGAGCCACCGGGTGCTCTGATCGAAGAATCCCGGTTCAGCGATGGAGTGGCGGCGGACGGACCGGAGCTCGTTGTCTCACACCTGGTCGATTTTCGCGGCGAGAATGAAGTCGCTCTCGGTGAGCCCGTCGATCTTGTGGGTCCAGATCTCGACCCGGACCCTTCCCCACGAGAGGTGGATGTCGGGGTGATGGCCCTGCTGCTCCGCGAGGGCACCGATGCGGTTCGTGAAATCGAGAGCCGCGCGGAAGTCGTCGAACCGGAACTCCTTTTCGAGATGGTGCCGCTCGGCCGCCACCCATCCGCCGCCCAGCTCCGCGAGAAGGCGGGTCACGTCGTCTGCTCCCAACGGCGGGACGCCTCCGCGGCAGGAGATGCATTCCTTCTCGGCCAGACCCATTGGCGACCTCCTGATGTCACTTTCGACGTTTCGATGCCGCATGGCGGACCCTGGTGACGAACTTCTCCGGATCGACCCGAAACTTGAACGCCTTCTTTCCATCGACGAAGACGACGGGAACGAGCTCTCCATACAACCTGCGGAGTTCCGCGTCGGAATCGACGTCGATCACCCGCACATCCAGAACCAGATGGTGCTCGAGCGCGAGACTCTCGATCAGGCCCTCCGCGACATCGCAGAGGTGACACTCGCGGCGCGAGTAGATCTCGACCGGAACTGCACGCTCGTCGTTGCTCGTTCGTCTGAAGAGTGGCACGTGCCGATTGTACGACCTCGTGCCGCGACGTACTCTCTTCTCTGGTAAGGTTTCCCGCATCTCACCACGGAGGCTGGATCATGGGGATGGAGATCGACCTCAGCGGAAAATCGATTCTGATCACCGGAGCTTCACGAGGAATCGGGCGGGAAGCCGCAATTCTTCTCGGACGGGCCGGCGCGTATGTCGCGGTGAACTTCCTCTCGCGTGAAGCTGCGGCGCAGGAAGTCGTCACGTCGATCGGAGCCGAGCGAGCGTTCGCGGTGAAGGCTGACGTCGGGAATCCGTCCGATTGTTCGAACATGGTCGACGAGGTGGTGGATCGATTCGGAAGGATCGACGTCCTCGTGAACAACGCGGCGATCTTCGCGTACAACCCGTTCTACGGCGGCGACTACGAGAACTGGCAGCGAGGCTGGCACCGGACGTTCGAAGTGAACGTCTTCGGCGCGGCCAACCTCGTGCACCTCGTGCTCCCACTCATGCGCGCCCAGGGTGGAGGAAAGATCATCAACGTCGCATCCCGCGCGGCATTCCGTGGAGAGACGGAATTCGCCGATTACGGCGCATCGAAGGCGGCGCTGGTGAATCTGACGCGTTCGCTCGCCCGCGCATGTGCCGGCGACGGGATCATCGCGACGTGCGTCGCCCCCGGATTCATCGAGACCGACATGGCGCAGAGCGAACTGCAGAACAAGCGGGCAGAGCTCACGGCGCAAGTGCCGACGGGACGGATCGGAACAGCCGAAGAAGTGGCGAACACGATCCTGTTTCTCGCCTCTCCCCTCTCGGATTACCTCGCAGGGGCGACGATCGACATCAACGGCGGATCGTGGTTCCACTAGTGAATCACGCCACCTCCGTCCCGCGCTGACCGAGCCTGGCAAGTTATTTGCTTCTTCCCCGACAGGGCACTCCTGTATGGAGCATCAGTTTGAAAATCACCACGCGAAGGTTCTCGTCGTCGACGACGACGAAGCGATCAGGGCGATGGTCTCGAAGATGCTCGAGCGCAACGACTTCGACGTCACGACCGCAGAGAACGGGTTCGAGGCGATCGAACGGATCGACGAGAGCAAATTCGACGTGATTCTGCTCGATCTGATGATGCCGAGAATCGATGGCTATGGCGTTCTCCAGCATCTGCGCCGGAAGGACCCGGAAAATCTCGAGAATGTCATCGTGATGACCGCGATGCCGTCCCACAAGCTCGACCGGACCGTCGGCCGTGTGCTGATGAAACCATTCGACCTGAGCGTGCTGCTTCGGACGGCGCGAGACTTCGCCAAACGAGAGCACCGGCTGCGACCCGGCAAGACGGGCTGAGATCAGATCCCTCCGAATTCCGGCCGCCGATTTGCACGTATCTCTCGCCGGGAGAACCCGGCCAAACGGAAAAACCATGCCTCTGACTCTGATCATCGCGCTCGCGTTCCTGGCCGCCACCATCGTGGTCGGCCTGATGCTCGCGTACGTCCCGATGCGACTGGCAGTCGACACCATCGCCCGGAATGTCGCCACCAACGTCCGGCAGTGGGTGAAGAGACGTCAGGAAAGACGGGGTCGACCGCGACGGACGCCGGATCGGCGCAAGAGCGCGTAAAGCTCGCACGATCCCCCACGAAGAAGTTTCTGCGAGGCGCGGACCCGCTCCGCGCCATCCGCCTCCGGCCCCGAGCGGTCGCGTGGCGCAATCCTCGCGCGGCGGATTAAATGTCCCCACTCGCGGTGCAGGGAGAGGAGTGGCGGAGTCCCACGACTCGCGACCTACGAACTTCGCGCCCCAACAGCGCGATGACCTGCCGCGGAGCCCCTCCGGTCAGCTGGCGGTCAGGGTTCGCTCGATGGCGGAAAGAAGTTGCGGGTCTCCCGCAATGATCGATCCCTGCTGGTACCAGACCATCCTCCCCTCCTTGTCCAGAAGAACCGAGATGGGGATGACTGTCGACTGCAGCTTGTTCGCGATCTCGGAGGTGGGGTCGAGCACCACCGGATAGTTGATCGCGTAATTCGACACGAACTTCCGCACGTCTTCCATGTCCTTACCGTCGTCGACGCTGACACCGACCACCTTGAGACCCTTCTCTCCGAACTGCTTCTGAAGACGAATCAGATCCGGAACCTCCTGACGGCACGGAGGACACCAGGTAGCCCACACGTTGAGCAGGACCACTTGCCCCTTCATGTCGGCGACCTGGAAAGTTCCGCCGTCGAGCTTGTTGGCGTGCCAATCGGAGAGTGTCGCGGCGGTGACACCCTGCGGCGCGCCGGTGACCGACGGAGCTTCGGGGGCCACATCGGCAGCGGCATTCGCTGTGGGTGATGCCGGCGCCTGGACGGGAGTCTCCCGACGAGCGCAACCGGCCACAAGGATCCAGGGAAGGGAGAGCGTAGCGAGAATCGTGACGATGCGTTTCATGAAGCTCCTCTTTGCTCGATCGACTCTGCTATCTCAACGAGGTGGAACGCGGCTCTCTTCCCTCCGCGGGAGGCACTCGGCTCAAAATGAAAACGCCCCGCACTGTGGCGGGGCGTGGAAAATCGAGAGTGGAGTGGCTCACTCCTCTTCTTCGTCCTTTGCCTTCCGGATGAGCTCCGGTTCGGCGGCTTCGGTCTCCTCTTCGGCCGCTTCCTCGACGACTTCGGCTCGCGGCATGGACACACTCACCACCACGCGCTCCGGATCGTCCAGGACCTTCACTCCTTCGGGGAGGTTCAGATCCGAGATCCGGTAGAAGTGCCCGACCTCCAGTGCAGTCACGTCGATGTCGATCGTGTCCGGAATCGCATCCGGCAGACACTCGACGTGGAGCTCGCGGAGCTGGAAATCGAGCAGGCCACCCATCTTGAGCCCGACCGCGGTCCCGACGTGATGAATCGGAATCGTGACCCGGACGATTTCGTCCATTACCACCCGGACGAAGTCGATGTGCCGCATCGTCCGGCTCACCGGATCGACGTCGATCTCCTTGATCATCGCGTGACGCTGCTGGTCACTGTCCTTCATCTTCAGCAGGAAGATCGAACGGAGTCCGTGCTGACTCTTGGTGACGAGCTCCGTCACCTGTTTCCGGTCGACCTCGATCGGTACCGGCTCGCGGTGCCCACCGTAGACGACCGCCGGGATCACTCCGTTTCGCCGAAGTTTCTTCGCGTATTCTTTCCCGGTGCGGTCGCGGCGAGAAACTTCCAATTGCAGCTCGGCCATGTCAGAAAGCTCCTTAAATCGTGCAAACGACGCATTTCAAAGCTGGTTGTGGCGCTGAATATTCCAGCGGGCCGCCGATTCTACTCCGAATCCGGTCCTTTTCCTATCCGACCGGAAGCGACGCCCGGGGGGCTCACATCTCGAAAAGGGAGCTGACCGAATCCTCGTTGTGAATCCGCTTGATCGCCTCGGAGAGAAGATCCGCGATCGAGAGCGAGGTGATGCTCGGACAGCGTGACTCCTTCTCCGAGGTGGGGATGGTGTTGGTCACGGTGACGCGCTCGAGATCCGAGTCGCGGATTCGCTGGATCGCCGGCCCCGAAAGGACTGCGTGGGTGCAGGCCGTGGAGACGGATTTGGCTCCCTGTTCGGTCAGGGCCTGAACGGTGTGGATCAGGGTCCCTGCCGTGTCGATGATGTCGTCGACGATGAAGACGTTCCGTCCCTCGACCTCACCGATGATGTTCATGACCTCGGTCTGGTTCTTGGCGATTCTTCGCTTGTCGACGATCGCAAGGGACGCCCCGAGTCTCTTGGCGTACGCTCTGGCGCGCTCGACTCCGCCGGCGTCCGGAGAAACGATGGTCAGGTCCGGGAGCTCGAGAGTCTTCAGGTGCCGTACGAGCACCGGCGCCGCGAAGAGATGGTCCACCGGGATGTCGAAGAAGCCCTGGATCTGCGGCGCGTGAAGGTCCATGGTGAGGATCCGGTTCGCGCCGGCCGCAGTCAGGAGATCCGCCGCCAGCTTCGAGGTGATCGGAACGCGAGGTTTGTCTTTCCGATCCTGCCGTGCGTAGCCGTAGTACGGGATCACCGCCGTGATCCGGCTGGCCGACGACCGCTTGAACGCATCGAGCATGATCAGCAGCTCGAGCAGGTTGTCGTTCACCGGAGGGCAGGTCGGCTGAATGATGAAGACGTCCGCGCCGCGAACGTTCTCGTCGATCTGAACGTAGTTTTCGCCGTCCGAGAAGTTGTAGAGCGAAACCCTCCCCGGCGCAATGCCGAGGATGTTACAGATCTCGTGAGCGAGCGATGGATGGGCCCTTCCCGTGAATACTTTCAGTGGTCCGTACATGCAGGCGAACGACCTCGATCGGCGGTTGGCGGGGGCATTATACCGAGCCGCGGAGAAATGGGAAACGGCGGATCAAGAGAATCGGAAGAACGTGCGAAATCGACGGGACGAGAGGCAGCGAAAATCAGAAAGCTCCCTCCGGCCGGCAGAGAACGCAAGAGAAAAAGAGAGGTGGTGCGCCCAAGAGGATTCGAACCTCTGACCTTCGGCTCCGGAGGCCGACGCTCTATCCAGCTGAGCTATGGGCGCGCGATGCGAAAACCGGGGGATTGTAAAGCAGCCGCAGCGATCCGGCAACTCCGATCGTCCGCAACGTCTGCTCCGCTGCCGAAATTGCAGCAGGAGCTCCACGGGTCAGACGAGCCGTCGCCTCACGCATACCTCCGGATCATCCGGGAGCAGAAGTCGGCGAACTCGGATGGTTCCTGCGGCGCGCTGGTGCAGTGCGAGGGATGCCCGGGCTGCAAACCTGCCCGCAGAGATGGTGTGAGAAATGCGGGCCAGGAGTCTGCGCGGTAGAAACGTCCGTAGCGAGAAAGCGGAGCAGCGAGGCCAAATTCGTTCGGATTTGAGGTGCGTAGCGGTGGCTACTCGCCGAAAATCCGGACGGATTTGGACCGCTGATCCGTTTTCGCAGCAGGACAGTTTCTATCGCGCAGACTCCTAGGAGCAATGGCCCGAACTTAAGGGGCGCTGTGGGTGTTCACAGAGCCGATGCGCGGAGTTACTGCGCATCTGCCGCAGGTGTCGTCTCGTTGCGTTCTGAAGGCGATCTGCGCGGCCACGGCGGGAGCCGTGGCGCCCCTCGGAGCCTCGGAAAGGGGATCCTTGGCTGCCCATCAAGCTCGCGCCGACTCCCGGCTGAGACGCGGATTTTGCTTAAGTAGTTCGGGCCATTGGGGCTAGGAGCCCATCTCCATGATGCCCGGATAATCGTCGGCACGAACGAGGATCTCG
Organism: uncultured Acidobacteriota bacterium; assembly: GCA_963741955.1. Taxonomy (GTDB): domain Bacteria; phylum Acidobacteriota; class Thermoanaerobaculia; order Gp7-AA8; family Gp7-AA8; genus CAVUKB01. The sequence goes on along the minus strand of CAVUKB010000004.1, from coordinate 505,940 downwards.
CGCGGCTTCGATCCCTGGCTGGGGCCGACGATTCCGTTCGCTTCCATGATCTCGATCAGCCGGGCTGCACGCGAGTAACCGAGCTTGAGACGGCGCTGAAGATAGGAAGCGGATGCCTGTCCGGTGGTCAGGACCACTCGAACCGCGTCGTCGTACTTCGGGTCGCTGAGGTATTCGATCCCGTCCGCGCCGCCCTTCTCCTCGGTCGGCCTGGTGATCTCTTCCATGAACTTCGGCTCGCCCTGGTTCTTCTTCACGAAGTCGACGATCTCGCCGATCTCCTTCTCCGACACGTACGCTCCGTGGATTCGCCGGATTCTCGCGGTCCCGGGAGGGAGGAAGAGCATGTCGCCGTTGCCGAGGAGCTTTTCGGCCCCCTGAGTATCGAGAATGGTCCGCGAGTCGATCTTCGAAGCAACCTGGTAGGAGATGCGCGATGGGAAGTTGGCTTTGATCACTCCCGTGATGACATCCACTGACGGGCGCTGCGTCGCCACGATCAGGTGGATTCCGACCGCGCGCGCCTTCTGAGCGAGTCGGGTCACCGAGTCCTCGACGTCTTTCGAGGCGACCATCATCAGGTCCGCGAACTCGTCGATGATGATGACCACGAACTGCATCGGATCGGGAACGGGCGCTTCAATGTCGCCTCCGTTGCGACGTACCACCCGTTGCCACGCCTCGGAGTCCTGCAGCAGCGCGTTGTACTGGTCGATGTTGCGGACCCCGCACTCCGCGAGCTGCCGGTATCGACCTTCCATCTCCTGCACTGCCCAGATCAGCGCATTCGAAGCGAGCTTCGGATCAGTGACGATGGGATGCAGAAGATGCGGAATGTCTTCGTACATCTTCAGCTCGACCATCTTCGGATCGATCATCAGCAGCCGCAGCTGGCTCGGAAGCGCCTTGTAGAGAAGCGAGACGATCATCGAGTTCAGGCCGACCGACTTTCCGGCGCCGGTTGCGCCCGCGACCAGCAGATGCGGCATCCTCGCGAGATCGGTCACGAACGGATCGCCGTGAATGTCCTTTCCGAGTGCGACGGTCATCAGAGATTGCGACTGTACGAAAGCGTCGCTGTCGATGATGTCGTGGAGCGCGATCAGATCGCGTTTCCGGTTCGGAACTTCGATTCCGACCGTCGACGATCCCGAGATCCGCTCGATACGGATCGACTCCGCCTTCAGGCCCAGCGCGAGATCGTCGCCGAGGTTCACCACTTTGGCGTACTTGACGCCGGCCGACGGCTTGAACTCGAACGTGGTGACGACCGGACCGGGATGGTACGCGGTCACCTCTCCTTCCACCGAAAACTCGCGGCAGCGCTCTTCGATGACCTTCCCGACGTCGAGAAACTTCCGATGCACCTCTTCCGTGATTCCGTCGTTCTGAGGACCGGGAGTGAGGAGTCCGACGTACGGCAGCCGCTCACGCGAAAGATTCGAACCGCGGGCGAGTGCGGTGCGGCGCAGAGACGAGCTGGAAGCCTTCGTCCGCCGAGCCTGCGGCTTCGGGATGGTGCGTGACCGTCGTGACGGACGCTCCTGAATCTCGCGCTCTTCTTCCATCTCCTCCGCGGACTGACTTCGGATCGGGGTGACGTTTTCCGGGAGAAGATCGTCGAAACTCTCCTGTTCGGCCCACCGCTCCCACGGGTCACGGCTGCCGTGAATGGCAATCTCTTCCGCCGCCTTCCGCAGATCCGCGCGGGTGACTTTGCGGATCTGAAAACGACCCTCTCCTCGAACTTCGCGGACCACCACTCCCCGCTCGTCGTGTTCCGAATTCGGGGTCGCGTGGATCTCCACGGCCCGGTCGAGGTGCTTTCGGATCACATCGGTCTTCATCTTTTCCTTGCGGCGACGTTCGACCAGCCGCACCCATCGCACGTGCAGCGCGCGTCCAGCTACGATGAGCAGCTCTTTGAGCCGGAGAAAGACCGAGCCGAGACTGATCCGGGTCGCGAGAAGGACTCCGACCAGGAGCGCAGTCACGAATACGATCCCTGCTCCGATTCCGTTGAAGTTCGCTCGCACCGCCCCGTCGATCTCGCTTCCGAGATATCCGCCCGCCTGGATGAAGGCGCGACGGAACCAGATCTTCGCGAACAGCAGATCGAACAGAGGCGGCACCGAGAGAGCGAGGACGATGAATCCGATCAGTTTCGTCTGGACGAATTCGAGCTCACGGCCCCAGAAGCGGTTCCAGCCGATCACCAGCAGTGTGAGCGGGAACAGAAGGCTCGCAAATCCGAAGAAACTGACGAGAATCCACGCGAGCGTCGCACCGTAATAACCGATGGCGTTGCGGATCTCGACCGTGGAGGAGGTGAAGAAGGCGGACGAATCCGTGGGGTGGTACGTGACGAGGGACGCCGCGACGACCACCCCGATGGCGGAGATCACGATTCCGATCAGCTCTCCGCCGCGCCGGCTCTTCAGAAATTGACGCAGCTCCACACCCCCAACACGCACACTAGTCGTCGTAGCCTTCGTAAATACTAACAGATACGGAGAGCGAGTGACAGCGAAATCGGTCTCGTCTCCGGATGCGAGGGGAGCCTGCAGGAATCGTGCTCGACCATGCGATCGAGCACGATTCCGCGTTCCTCATCGAGATACGCTCACTGTACGACGTGGACGACGCCATTCATCGCCGTTCCGCCGGGAGAGCTGTGAATCTTGCAGTAATACGGATAATCACCCACCGTGTGGAACGTGTGGCTGAACGCCTGCCCGCTGTTCTGCATCGTCCCGGAGTTCCACGACTCCGGACCGGTTGGACTGTCACTGGTCGTAGTGTGGATGCCCCCCTGGAGCACCCAGCGCACCGTGTCGCCGGGCTTGATCGTCACTTCCTCGGGGCTGAACGACAGGCCCGGTCCGACGTTGACGGTCACCGTCTGCGGTTGCGGCTGCACCGGATCGGTGCCCGTGTCCGCAACCGCCGCGACGAAGATCTGATCGGCCGACCGGTTGTCGACCACCGAACCGTAGCCGATGATCGGAAGCGCGGCGGAGAAGGTCACGAATCCGCTCGCCAGGTCGAGCCCGGGTTCGGTGACCAGGTTCGGGAGACTGGTCGGAGAGAGTCCGCCGTGCGGCTTCAGGTTGATCGTGTTCTGCTTTCCGACAATCGAGCCGTCGGCCTTGTGCAGGGTGACGACTACCGCGGCGTCGGTGTTGTTCGGATTGGCGAAACCGACGTTGGAACGGAATCCGGACGAGGTGTCGGCGTTGTAGGCGAGTTGCGGAATCACCCCTTTCATCAGCGCCTGTGAAGTGGTGAACCCCGGGACGAATTGTCCGTAGGTTCCCCCCTGCACTGCCGGATCCGTACAGGTGGTGTCGGTGAAGATGCGAGAGGTCGCGATCACGTCGACGCCGGCGGGCGTCGAGACGTGGATCACTCCGAGACCGTTGATGTTGAACAGCGTGCCGACGACGTCCGTGTAAACCTTCATCTGACGTCTCGGAATCGTCTCTGTCACCGGCGAAGGAGCCGGAACGTTGTCGACCGGAAGGTACGCGATCGTCACCGCCGCATCGGCCGTCCCGGACGGATTGACCACCGTCAGGTCGCTCCGGAAGAAATTGCCTCCCTGGATACGCCCCGCGACCGGGATCCATACGTCATTCGCGAATAGTGTCAACGGCAAAGCGAGCGTGGCAATCAGTGCAAGGATTCCCGTACGAGTGCGCATTTTCCTCCTCCTCGTTTTCAGTCCTGCCTCATTCAACGATTGGAGCACCAGCAACGGCGGGAGGTGACACTGCACCGGAAGCCATTCTGGCGCCGCTTCGAATCTCTCGGTTTTGACGGTAACGGAAGGATAAGCGAAAACCGGCGCTCGTAGCGCCGGTCGGGAAAGGTTGTCGCAGATTGTTGACCGGGGAGTCTGCGCGGTAGGAACTGTCCTACGGCGAAAGCGGATCAGCGGTCCAAATCCGAGGGGCTCAGGTCGACTTCAGAAAAGCGCCGGCTCCTCGTACGTACCGAACACCTCGCGGAAGACATCCGAGATCTCCCCCACCGTAGCGTAGGCCTTCACGCACTCGATGATGAAGGGCATGGTGTTCGTCGCCTCTTCCGACGCGGCTTTACGGAGTGCGGAGAGGGTCTCGTCGACTTTCTTCGAATCACGCCGCTGCCGGAGGTCTCTGAGAAGCCGGATCTGCTCGTCTCCGACCGACTCGTCGATGTAGAGGATGTCGTACGGCTCTTCCTGTTCCATCTGGAACGCGTTCACGCCGACGATCAGCTTCTCGTTCGATTCGATGGAGCGCTGGTACTGGTAAGACGCATCCCAGATCTCCTTCTGCGGGAAGCCGGCTTCGATCGCTTCGACCATGCCGCCGTACTGGTCGATCTTCTCGATGTACTCGAAGCAACCCTTCTCCATCCGGTCGGTGAGCTCTTCCACGAAATAGGAGCCGCCAAGGGGATCGGTGGTGTTGATCACTCCCGACTCGTTCGCGAGGATCTGCTGGGTTCGAAGAGCGATCCGGGCAGACTTCTCCGTCGGAAGCGCAAGCGTCTCGTCGAGCGAATTCGTGTGGAGCGACTGGGTTCCGCCGAGAACCGCGGCGAGGGCCTGAACGGTGACCCGGACGATGTTGTTGTAGGGCTGCTGGGCAGTGAGACTGCACCCCGCGGTCTGGGTGTGGAAACGGAGCATCCAGGAGCGGGGATCCTTCGCGCCGTAGCGGTCGCGCATCACTTTCGCCCACACCCGGCGGGCCGCACGGAACTTCGCCACTTCTTCGAACAGGTCGTTGTGGGAGTTGAAGAAGAAGGACAGACGCGGCGCGAACTCGTCGATGTCGAGACCCGCGCGCGTGCCGTACTCGACGTACTCCATTCCATCGCGAAGAGTGAATGCGAGTTCCTGCAGAGCGGTCGAGCCTGCCTCGCGGATGTGATAGCCGGAGATTGAGATGGTGTTGTACTTCGGCACGCGCTCGGTGCAGAACCTGAAGATGTCGGTGATCAGCCGCATGGAAGGACGCGGCGGGTAGATGTACTCCTTCTGTGCGATGTACTCTTTCAGAATGTCGTTCTGAAGCGTGCCGGAGATCTTCTTCCAGTCGGCCCCCTCCTTCTCCGCGACCGCGAGGTACATCGCCAGCGCGATCGGAGAAGTCGAGTTGATGGTCATGGAGACCGTCACTTCCTCGAGATCGATCCCCTCGAACAGCGTTTCCATGTCCGCGAGCGAATCGATCGCCACGCCGCACTTGCCGACTTCTCCCGCGCTGAACGGATGATCGGAGTCGTAGCCGTAGAGGGTCGGCAGGTGGAAGGCGACGGAAAGACCGGTCTGCCCCTGGCTGAGGAGATACTTGAACCGCTCGTTGGTTTGAGCCGCGGTACCGAAGCCGGCAAACTGCCGCATGGTCCACAGCCGCCCTCGATACCCCATCGGATGAATTCCGCGGGTGTACGGGAACTCACCCGGGAATGCGAGATCACGGTCGAAATCGAGTTTCTCGATCGACAGCGGAGTGGCTAGCGGATTCACGTCCATTCCGCTGACCGTGGTGAAGTCCTTCTTCCACGTGCCGCGCTTCGACGCAACAGGATCATGAGTGGCCTTTCGCCAGCGCACTTCCTCTTCGCGGATCTCACCGAGCGCTTCGGGTGCAAAGAGCGACAACTGCTGCGCTTCTACCTCTCCTGCGACCGGTCTCACGTCGGCAGGCTTCTTCTCCAGGTCCATTTCGCTTCGGCTCATAACCTCTCCACGATCGTCTTTCCGGTGAAATCCAGAGGAAGCTTCTTCAAGAATTTCTCCAGCCCCCGTTGCGGCTCGCCCGCCGCGAAAAGCCGTCCGAACTCGAAACGCTCGAGAACGTCACCTCCACGGCTCCGTATGAGACGGCCCGCAGCCGCGAGCGCGAGAACGCTCCTCTTCCCGAGCCACGAGTCGATCCACTTTACCGAATCCTCGCTTTTCTCGACAAGCGCATCGCAAAGCCCGGCGTCGCACAGGCCGCGCCCGTCGATCGAGACCGGCCCATCGAACAGCAACCGGATTGCCTCCCGCCCTATTCTGGAACCGATTCCGGTGAGGATCTCCGGATTTCGCGGGTTCAGTGTCACGGAGGATTCGACGTGTACCGCGAAAACGTCCGCGACCATTCCGAGTGCGAAAGGAAAAGAACGAGACGTCCGGTCCAGCCCGACCACCAGAAGCGAGCGACGGTCGAGGACGGGCTCGAAAAGTGCCGGTTCTGCGACCTCCAGCGAATCGCCGCAGAGGGCGATGATGTCCGCGTCGCGGTCCAGCCGGTCGAAGGTCGCCGCGTCGATCGGGCGCGTCACGATGACGACACGCGCGGTCGGTTCGGACGGCATCACCCTCGCTCACCCGACCGGGGCTTGCGTGCAACGAGGAGCAATCCCGGACCAAACGGAACGAAAGAAAAAAGGCGGTCGATCGAGAACACCGCCTGGACGACGTGAACGAGCCAGCGTGCGCGGCCGGCCACGGCCACCGAGCGGAGCGCACGATCCTCCTCCACTGCTCGCCGTGCACGCCGGAGATTCATCGGAAGAAGAAAGAGCGTGTCATAGACGAGCACGACGGGGAATCCCCAGAACCGCGCCTTCTGCACCGTCAGCGATGCCGCTCGAAAGAGTCCCGTCAGCTCGCGGCGCGAGTAGCGCCGCCGGTGCTCGTAGTAGTCGTCCGATCGCGTCCAGAGTGCGCGCAGCGCCGGAACGGTGATCACCAGCTTCGCTCCCTCCCGTCCCACTCGCGCCATCTCGCTTACTGCGGGTGCATCGGCGTCGAGATGCTCGAGCGTCTCGCCCGACGTCACGGCGTCGAAAACCTCCCGCCGAAACGGCATCCGCGTCAGATCGCCGGCAACCGACGGAATCCCTGATCGGGACGAATGGAGCGCCGCAGCGAATGAAGCATCGATCCCGAAGACCCGATGGCCCTGACTCTTCAGCTTCGAGGCGAGCTGGCCGAGCCCCACCGCTCCGTCCAGGATCCGCGAGGGTCTCGGGAGGGAACGCGTCTCTCTGAGAAACATCGCCAGCCGGTATTCGTGACGCGGCCCGAACATCTCGGGCTGCGTCCCCCAGGCGTGCGTCCTCGTGTCGGTCATGATTCGAAAAAAGGGTCAGGTCTTCAGCTTACGCCGAGAATCTCACGGACTGCAGCTTCTGCCTCCCCGAGTGCCTCGTCGAGTCGCTCCGGCTCTTTCCCGCCGGCCTGGGCCAGATCGGGTTTTCCGCCCCCTTTTCCCCCCACGATGGGTGCGAGGCGCTGAATCAGCTTCTGGGCCGGGATGCGTCCGGTGAGATCGTTCGTCACTGCTGCGAGAAGAGTCGCCTTCCCGTCGGATGCGCTTCCGATCAGGACCACTCCGCTGCGAAGCTGGCCGCGGAACGTGTCCGCCAGATTGCGCAGGTCGCCTCCGCTGATGTCGTCGACCCGCCGGGTGAGAAGCCGTATTCCGGCCACCTCTCGCGCTTCGTCCGCCGGACGTGCGCCACCGGAGGCCCCCGAGGTCACGAGCTTCACCTTCAGCGCCTTGAGCTCCTTCTCCAGCTGCCGCTGTTTCTCCTGGAGTGAATGAACCAGTTCGGGCACGTCGTCGATCGGAGCATTCAGTTCACGCTCCAGCTCGTGTGCGGTGTGATCGAGCTTCTGCACGAACTCGAGCGCTCCCCGCCCGGTGACCGCCTCCATCCGGCGCACACCCGCGGCGAGAGAGCGATCCGACGTGATCTTGAAGAAGCCGATGTCGCCGGTTCGGCTCACGTGACATCCGCCGCAGAATTCCCTCGACCACTCGCCAGCCGAGACGATCCGAACCACTTCGCCGTACTTCTCGCCGAACATGGCGACCGCGCCACTCTTCTTCGCTTCCTCGATCGGCATCACCCGTTTCGTCACGTCGAGATTCTCGCGGATCCGGTCGTTCACCACTTTCTCGACCAGAGTGATCTGCTCCGGCTCGAGGGGCTTGTGCCAGGTGTAATCGAACCGGAGCCGCTCGGGCTCGACCAGCGACCCGGCCTGCTGCACCGTCTCTCCCAACACTTCTTTCAGAGCCTTGTGCAGGAGATGTGTCGCAGTGTGATTCGACGTCGTGTCCAGACGCGTCCGCTGCGGGACGGACGCGCTCACCTTCTGTCCCACTCGAATGATCCCCTCCTGCACGCGCAGACGCGAGACCACGAGCTCGCCGATCGGCTTCTGAGTATCGAGGATCTCGGCGCTCCCGCCATCCCACACCAGCACTCCGCGATCACCGATCTGACCACCCGACTCCGCGTAGAACGGGGTCGGCGAAAGAACGATCTCCCCTTCCTCCCCACCGGTCATCTCGCGCTTCTCGGATCCCATGGCGACCAGAGCACGCACCTCGGAAGGGACGTCGAGATAGTCGTCGTAGCCGACGAACTCCGGCTTCCCGAGCCGGTCGGCAATCGCCGCGAACACCACCACGTCGCTCGCCTGGAACTTCGAGGAAGCCTTGGCTTTCACGCGCGCTTCCTTCATCAGGAGCTCGTACCCTTCGATGTCGATCGAGACGCCCTCGTCCTCCCCCATCTCCTGGATCAGGTCGAGAGGGATGCCGTACGTGTCATACAGGCGGAAGACTTCCTCCCCGCCGAGGGTTCGCTCGCCGCGCTCGCGAACGTCATCGAGAAGCTGTCCCACGCGCTCGATACCGACGTTGAGCGTTTTCTCGAATCGCTCCTGCTCCGCCTCGAGCGTCTGCAGGATGGCGGCGCGCCGGCCGCGCAGCTCCGGGTAGGCATCGCCCATCGATTCGATCACCGCATCGACGAGGGACGTGAGGTTCACCGGATTCGGGAGCTTTCGCCCGAATCGAACGGCACGTCTGATGATCCGGCGGAGGACGTAACCACGCCCCTCATTGGACGGAATCACGCCGTCACTGATCAGGAAGGTCGCCGCGCGCGCATGGTCGCAGAGGACCCGGACCGCGGTATCGGTCTCGCTGTGGATCGAAGCGGTATAGCGGATCCCTCCGATCGCCTGGATCCGCGTAACGATCGGAACGAAGAGGTCGATGTCGTAGTTCGAATAGACGTCCTGCAGGACTGCGGCCATACGCTCGAGACCCGCGCCGGTATCCACCGACGGGGCGGGCAATGGGGTCAGGTGTCCATCGCTGTCGCGGTCGTACTGCATGAAGACCAGATTCCAGATCTCGATCGTATCGTCTCCCGGACCGTTGACCAGCGCAGCAACGTTCTTCGAAAGATCGTCGCCACGGAAGTAGTGGATCTCCGAGCACGGCCCACACGGACCGGTGTCGCCCATGGACCAGAAGTTGTCCTTCTTTCCGAATCGGAGCACGCGCTCCGGCCGGGCGCCGGCCGCAATCCAGAGCTCCGCTGCTTCGTCGTCCGCCGGCACGCTCCCGTCCCCCTCGAAGACGGTGAACCAGAGCCGCTCTATCTCGAGCCCATAAACTTTCGTGATCAGCTCCCAGGCGAACGCGATCGCATCATTCTTGAAGTAGTCGCCGAACGAGAAGTTCCCGAGCATCTCGAAGAACGTGTGGTGCCGGGCGGTGCGACCGACGTTCTCCAGGTCGTTGTGCTTGCCACCGGCGCGAACGCATTTCTGCGACGTCGTGGCGCGCGTGTAGTCACGCTTCTCCCGCCCGAGGAACGTGTCCTTGAACTGATTCATCCCGGCGTTGGTGAAGAGGAGAGTCGGATCGCCGGCCGGAACGAGCGAGGAGCTGGCGACACGACGGTGCCCCTTCGACTCGAAGTAGCTGAGAAACTGCTCACGAACCTTACTGGTGGTCCACATCGGGAATTCCGCTCTCCTGTCTCAGAAATTCGGTTCCGGCCCGGACCGGTCGGGCCGCGGGGATCACGACTCCGCTTCGTTCGACGCGGCGCGCTGGAGCTCGTCTTTCACCACGTCCGCAACCGATTCGTAGTCGTACCCGTGATTCAACAGATATGCGATCAATTTGTTTCTTTCCTGATCCGAGACGAGCCACTCCCGGCCGCGGGAGCGTACGGCCATCCGGATTCTCCTCCGGCAGAGCTCCCGGAGATGCCGTTCCGCAGGCTCCTCCTGCAGGGCTCCCGAGAGCGCCGCTTCCCTCCCCGCCTGATCGATACCGAATTGCCGGAGCTCCTGCAGCACCCTTCGCGGACCGCGCTTGCGCCGCAGAAGCGATCGCGCCATTTCGGAAGCGAATCGCTCGTCGTCCACCCACCCCGCTCCGGTCAGCCGCTCGATCGTCCGCTCGATCACTGCGGCCGAGAAGTTCCGTCGTCGGAGGCGCAGCCGCAATTCCTCCGAGCTCCTCCATCGGTACCCGAGCAGACGCAGTGCCGCCTCGTAGCACTTTTCGGGATCTTCGATCGGCGGCTGGTCGGGGGAAGGTCGGCGCGGCATGGCGGGGTCATTCTAACGTGCCCACCTCGTGTCAGAGGGATCCGATCCGAATTGCGCGAATCGATCGAGACCTGACGCGGAAGCCACGCTGCGTCGGGCGGCCGGCCGTTTCCGCGCCGAATCGGACCGCAGAAAAATCGCGCGAATCGCGCGATTCGCGCATTTCGCGCAACTTCGGTTTCCGGAGCTCCCTCAGACCTGATTCGAAAAATCGAACGGAGAATCCTCGGAGAAAGGATCCTCCTGCGCCATCTGAAGCTTTCCTTCCATCTCCTCCCGGGAGGCGTCGGCGGTCGACTGGATTCCCTGGATGCGAAGTTTGAACTCGTCGGGATTCGAGGCCCGGCGCAGCGCCTCCTCCAGAGTGATCAGGCCGTTCTTGTACAGGATGAAGATCGACTGATCGAACGTCTGCATCCCGTACTGCGAAGTACCCTGGGTGATGGCGTCCTTGATCAGCTTCGTCTTGTCCTTGTTCTCGATACAGTCGCGGATGTAGTTGGTCGAGATCAGTACTTCACAGGCCGGAACTCGTCCCAGCCCGTCCGCTCGCGGGAGGAGGCGGAGCGAGATGACCGCCTTGAGTACCGCCGCGAGCTGCAGACGGATCTGCTTCTGCTGGTGCGGCGGGAAGACCGCGATGATGCGGTTGATCGTCTCCGTGGCGTCCATGGTGTGGAGCGTCGAAAGGACGAGGTGTCCCGTCTCTGCTGCGGTGAGCGCCGTCTCGATGGTTTCGTAGTCACGCATTTCACCGACCAGGATCACGTCGGGATCCTGACGGAGTGCCGAGCGGAGCGCCTGGGAGAATGACTTGGTGTCGACTTCCACCTCGCGCTGATTGACGATCGACTTCTTGTCCCGGTGGAGAAACTCGATCGGGTCTTCGACCGTGATGATGTGCTCGGTGCGGTGGGCGTTGATGTAATCGATCATCGCGGCGAGGGTGGTCGACTTACCGGATCCGGTGGTCCCGGTGCAGAGGATCAGTCCACGCTGTTCTTCGCAGACCTTCTCCAGGATCACCGGGAGCATCAGCTCACGGACGGTCGCGATCTTGACCGGAATGACGCGAAGGACGAGGCCCACCGTCCCGCGCTGCTGAAAGATGTTGCAGCGAAACCGGCCGAGGCCGGGGACCGAGTATGCGAAGTCGATCTCGTAGTTGTTCTTGAACTTCTCCTTCTGCCGGGACGACATCATGGAGAAAGCCATCGCGATCGTATCTTCCTGCATCAGGCGCTTGAGCTCGACCAGCGGGATCAGCTGCCCGTCGACACGAATCACGGGATGTGAGCCGACCTTCAGGTGAAGATCCGACGCCCGACGTTCGGTCGCGATTTTGAGTAAGTCATTGATGTGCACCGGCCACCTCGGTCAACTTTCAGGGATTGGAACGTTATTTTGGACTTCGACTCCGGATTTTACCGCGATTTCTTCCCCAGAGTGAAACGCCGACTCCATCGAAGGCGGAATAGGTTCCTCGCCCCGTGGCGTTTCCCGGCTGTGTGACGCCGGACGTTCGCGTGCTCGAGGTGCGTGTGCCGGCGACGCCCGACGCGCCCCGCAGCGCTCCCCCCGGGACACCGAATTTGCGCCTGAAACGAACGAAAGGATTGACGCGCCCTCATGCAAGCCAATGACCTCCGCAACAACATGATCATCCTCTTCAACGGGGACCTCTGCAAGGTGATGGAGTTCCGCCACCACACCCCCGGAAACCTCCGCGCCATGGTGCAGGCCAAGCTCCGGAATCTCAGGACGGGGAATCAGTTCGAGCATCGCTTCCGCTCCGGCGACTCGATCGACCAGGCCTTCATCGAGACGCACGAGATGGAGTACCTCTACTCCGACGGATCGGCTCATCACTTCATGAACACCGAAAACTTCGAACAGATCGAGATGACCGGCGACGACCTGGGGAACGCCGCCCAGTGGCTGACGCCGGGGCTGAAGATCTCGGTCCAGTTCTACGAAGCACGTCCGATCGGCGTGGACCTTCCGAAGACCATCCGAGCCAAAGTGGTCGAGACCCAGCCCGAGGTGAAGGGTGGCACCGCGTCCGCCTCGTACAAACCCGCCACGCTCGAGAACGGAGTGGTCATCCAGGTCCCTCCCTTCGTCAGCGACGGAGAAGAGCTGATCGTCGATCCTTCCGACAATCGCTATATCGAGCGCGCGAAATAGCAGAGGGGATCAGCCCGGCGTCCTGCGGATCGGGTGCTACTCGTAGCGGAGCGCTTCGATCGGATCGAGCTTCGACGCCTTCGCGGCCGGATAGATCCCGAAGATGATGCCCAGCAGAGCGCAGAATCCGACTGAGAGTCCGACTGCCCAGAGCGGAGTGTGAACCGCCGGGAACTCGACGAGCCGTGCCAGGAGCTTTCGGACCAGCATCCCCAGCCCCACTCCGAAGACGATTCCCAATCCGCCTCCGACACCCGAGAGGGTGATCGCTTCGATCAGAAACTGCTGGAGGACGTCGGCGCGACGCGCGCCCACGGCCTTCCGGATCCCGATCTCCCTGGTCCTCTCGGTCACCGAGACGAGCATGATGTTCATGATCCCGATGCCTCCGACCAGAAGCGCGATTCCGACCACTGCGGCCATGACCAGCGTGGTCGACCTCAGTACTTTCGAGATCGTGTTGAGAAGCTCTTCCTGGAGAATGATCCGGAAGTCGTCCTTGGCGTCTTTCTTCAGATGGTGCCTCGCCCGGAGCACCTCATTGATCTGTTCCTTCGCGAGATCCATGGTCTTCGGATCGCGGGCCTGAAAGTCGAGCCGGATGGTCCGAACCGCGTCGGGACCGTACACCACCGCCGCCGTGGAGAAGGGAATCAGGACCACGTCGTCGTTGTCCTGTCCGAACATCCTCCCCTTCTTCTCCATGATCCCGATCACCGTGAAGGGCGTTCCGTTGATCTGGATGCTCTTGCCGAGCGGAGCTTCGTCGATTCCGAGTTTCTTCGCCGCTTCGATTCCGACGAGAGCAACGCGTTTCCGCGCCTCCACGTCCAATGGCGTGAAGAAGCGGCCGCGATCGACCCAGTGATTCACCACTTCCTGGTACGACTCTCCGACGCCGAGGAGCGTCGTGGAGTGGGTGTTGTCGCGGAATTTCGTCTGCGCCCCGGTGAAGAAGATCGGCGTGAACTCTTTGATCTCGGGGGCCTGGCGGAGAACGGCGAGGCCGTCCTGATAATTGAGCTCGGGAATCCGCTGGTCCATCGTCCGGTGTTCCCGATCCGCCTCGGGGACGACGATGATGTAGGTGGAGCCGACCCCCTGGAGCTCGTTGGAGATGCTGAACTGCATCCCCTGTACGAGCGACACGACCGCGATGACCGATGAGACGCCGACGATGATCCCGAGCGTGGTGAGGACGGACCTCATCTTGTTGGCCCAGATGGCCTTGAGTGCAATGCTTAGGTTCTCGAGAAACATGTCGTCGCCCGCGGCTGCCTACTGGCTCACTACTCCGTCCCGGATGTGGATCACGCGCTTCGCCTCACGGGCCACGTCTTCCTCGTGGGTGACCATGATGATGGAGTTTCCCCGGTCGTGCAGCTCTCGGAAGAGATCGAGAATCTCGCGCCCGGTCTTGGTATCGAGATTCCCGGTCGGCTCGTCGGCGAGCAGCAGAGAAGGCCCGTTGACCAGCGCCCTGGCGACTGCGACGCGCTGACGCTGGCCGCCCGACAGCTCGTTCGGCTGATGATTGATACGCTCGGCGAGTCCGACGTGTCGCAGCGCTTCTTCCGCTTTCCGGCGGCGCTCGGCTCGCGGAATCCGCGCGTAGATCAGCGGGAGCTCCACGTTGTGGAGCGCGGTGGTCCGGGCGAGGAGATTGAACGTCTGGAACACGAATCCGATCTTCAGGTTCCGGACTGCGGCCAGTTCGTCGTCGGTCATGCTCTCCACCGCAACCCCGTCGAGGTGATAGCTCCCCGAGGTGGGCGTGTCGAGACAGCCGATGATGTTCATCAGGGTCGACTTACCCGAGCCGGAGGGTCCCATGATGGCGACGTATTCACCGTGCTCGATGGTCAGCGAGAGACCGTTCAGGGCGAAGATCTTGTCCGGACCCAGTTCGTAGATCCGGTAGATCTCCTCCATCTCGATCAGATGGGCCCCGTTACGCGACGGCTGCGCCCCTGGTGCGTCTGTCATGGTCATGGTCACGATTCCGACCCGTCCTTCCTCTCGTCATCCGAGCCCGACGTCGTTCCTTCGTCCGAAGTGCCGCTACCGCCTTTCCCTTCGACCTCGGGGGTCACGTGCGCGCCGTCTTCGATCTTCTTGAGTGTCCGGAACGGACCGGTGACCACCTTCTCTTTTCCGGTCAGACCGGAGGTGATCACCACGTACCTATCGTTGCTGATTCCGGTGGTGACCTCCTTCTGATGCACTTTCTCGCCATCGAGCACGAAGACGTACTTCTTCTTCGGAGTCTCGTCCGAGACGTCCTTCGGCTTATTGGCGCCCTTCTGTCCCGGAACCCTCTCGACGACGCTCTGAACCGGGACGGAGAGCGCGCTGGTCGCGGTGTCGGTGACGATGTCCACCTGTGCGGTCATTCCGGGACGCAACCGATCGTCGGCGTTGTCGATCGCGACCTTCACGTTGAAGTAGCGGAGTCCGGAGCTCGCCGTCTTCGTCTGCGCCGAGCTTCCGATCTCCACCACGTGACCCTGGTACTCCTTGTCGGGAATGGCATCGACGTGAATGCGCGCGGTCTGGTTTTCGTGGACCCGCACCACTTCCGTCTCACCGACTTCCGCCACGGCGAGTATCTCGGAGAGGTCCGCGAGCACGGCGATCACCGATCCGGGATTGTTCATCGTCCCGGTGATCACCACTTCGCCTTCGTGCGCGTTGAGCTGGACGATCTTGCCGGACATCGGCGCGAGGATGGTGGTGCGGGAGAGGTCGTCGAGGGTCTGCTCGAGAGTCGCCTGCGCCTGCCGGACTCCTTCGTCTGCGGACATCAGCGCCGCTTTCGCGTTGGCCAGCTGCATCTGAGCGTCCTCGTAGAGCTGCTGGGCCTGAATCCCTTCGGTCTGAAGCTGCTGCGCCCGTTTGAACTGAAGCTCCGCATTGGCCTCGCTCACT
Source organism: uncultured Acidobacteriota bacterium (assembly GCA_963741955.1). Lineage (GTDB taxonomy): Bacteria > Acidobacteriota > Thermoanaerobaculia > Gp7-AA8 > Gp7-AA8 > CAVUKB01. The sequence goes on along the minus strand of CAVUKB010000004.1, from coordinate 490,411 downwards.
CGTGCGCGGTGCAGCTCGATGCGGCGGCTCGCGAGCTCCGCCCTGGAGCGCTCGACAGCCGCCTGGTAGGCAACCTTCTCCAGCTCCACGAGCTTCTGCCCCTTCTTCACCGTGTCGCCTTCTTCGAAGTAGAGCTTTTCGATCTTCCCGATCACGTGGGCGCTGATGTTGACCTTCACCCGCGGGTCGATGGCGCCAGGCGCCGAGACGATCGATTCGATGTTTCGACGGGTGACCGGCTCGACGTAGACCTTCTCGCCATCATTTCCGCCGCTCCGGACACTGGCTACGACGATGACCGTCAGGACCACGACGCCCGCGGCAATCCCGATCCAGCGTCGGCTCAAACCTTTCCTCCAAGGGTCTGCAGCGATGCGAGGCCGACTTTACCGAGGATCACGATGGCCCACACACTGAACACCAGGACCGCGCTCTTCGTCCGCGAGAACTTCGAGCTCGCGGCATAGCCGAGCACCAGAAGCGCAAGAGTCCACAGCGCGAAGATGTCGATCGAGGAAAGAAACGCGAACATCATCGGATGCGACGGGGAGGAGAGAAACGCGAGACTCGACTTGATCATCACCGGGATCTGTGTCGGATCCACCATCCCTTTCGTCGATAGAATGCCCGCGAAGAGGATCCATTTCAGCGCCGCCGGAATCCAGGCCCAGACAGTCACTCCAAAGAACTGGCCGAACGTCCCCGTCCCTCCGAAGGTCTTGAAGACCAGGAGAAACACTGCGGCGACGATCAGGATCGAGACCGGGACCCAGACCACCGACAGGTAGACCGAGACCTTCTGCATCGTCGTGGCGACCGCAATCGCGGTCTCCTGTTGATCCTGCGGCACGTTGCGCTCTTCGAACTGCTTGCGCATCGCCGACTCGATGTCGATGTGGGGCTTGACCACGATCGACGTACCGACCGACACGAGGATCAGAACGACCATCGGAATCAACCAGGTCGGCTTCGAGGCGATACTCGCCATCGCCTCGCCCGGAGAAAAGAGGACTCCGAACAACCGCTCGAAGGGATTCGGCTTCGGGGCCGGAACGGGAGGCCCCTGGGGCTCCACAAATTCATTCATCGCATTCTCACTTTTTTTCGTCGGTACCTGAATACGTACCGTATTGCAGCCAGCGCATCGTTTCAAGTCGGCTCGGGCCGGTCGAGAACTTCTCCGGCTCCTGGATCACGATGTTCTGCGACTCCAGCAGATCGCCGATCGCCTGATGGTACGCGGCGAGGGACTTCTCATAAGAGACCAGTGCCTGCAGCTCGCTGCTGCGCGCATTGGAAAGGTCATTCTGTACGCGAAGGACGTCGAAGTTCGTGCTCAGACCGTTCTCGTACTTTTTCCGCTCCGCTTCCAGGTTCTGCTCCGCGGCTTCACGTGCCGCTTTCGCCGCTTCGATCTGCTGCGCTGCAGTGTGGATGTCGCGGACCGTCGTCCGGACCTGGATTGCAACGGTCTGCTTCGTCTGCGCCTCGGTGGTCTTCGACTTGTCGAGTTCCAGGCCCGCACGCTTCGCTTCCGCCCTTGCCTGAATGTTCATCACCGGCACGCCGATGTTCACACCGACCGTCCATCCCGGATAGTCGAACCCGGTGACCTGGTTGAATGCCGTGCTGTATCCCCCCTTTGTTCCGACGATGTCGCCGGTTACAGGGTCGCGAATCGGCTCCGGACCGACACCCGAGAAGCCGTAGTTCACGTTGAGGTCGAGTTTCGGAAGGACCTGGTTCCTCGCGTACGTGTACTGCACCTTCTGATTCTGAGTGGCGAGCGACGCCTGCTCGATCTCCGGTCGCTGCTGCATCGCCTTCTGCACCGCCTGATCGACGTCGATGTCGATGGGCTGGTACTCGACGGGATCGGTGGTGACGATCGGCCGGTCCCAGTCGGACGGCGGAACGTTCATCAGCTGCCGTAGCCGGTCCTCGGCTGCACGGACCTGTGCCTGCGCGGCGATCACTTCTTCCTGCCGGGTGTAGATCGCGACTCGAGGCTCGAGGATGTCCAGCGGCGCCGCGGCGCCGACGTCGATACGGATCTGGGTGATCCGCGCCTGATCCTGCGCGAGCGCGAGCGACTGCTCTTTCACCTGCAGGTTCTGCCGTGCGAACGCGAGGTCGAGGTACGACTGTTCGACGGCCTGCACCGCATTGATCATCGCTCCGCGGAACTGCTCGCGGCTGATCCCGAGATTGTTCCGGGCGATGAAGATCCCGCGCTCGGTGACGTCGACACCGAAGTTCCTGAGCAGCGGTTGGGTCAGGCCCAGCCCGAGACTCGATTGATAGTACGGATTGAAGAACGTGAACTGGTTATTGCTCGACGAACGGGAATTGTTGAACGAGAGCTGGTACGTCCCGCCGGTGGGAATCAACTGCTGCACACCGAAATCGGCTCTCAGGGAACTGCTCTGCGATGCAGAGAGAGCCGAGACGACCGGCTGCTTCGAGCTGCTCTTGGAGATCGTCGCGTCGGTGAACCAGTCGAAGATCCCATGGCTCGCCCGGAGATCCTGACCGATGATCCGATAGTCGTAGCTCTGGAGCTGGACCTGCAGGTTCTGCTCGACCGCAGCGTGGATCGCGTCCTCGAGCGACAGCTTCATCGCGTTGGGATTCTCCACGTCCTGCGTGGCGCTCGGCGGGGCCTGTGTGGTGACGGAGGTCTGTGGCGTCTGCACACGCTCCGGCTGAGCTGCGCCACTCGACGTCGTCGTCCCAGGCTCCTGGGCGAAGGCCGGAAGAGCCGTCAGGCAGGTGATGATCAAGCAGCGGATGAGAAACTTCATGCGCATTCCTCCTCGTCACGGCTGTGTACGGATCACGACGCGAAGAGTTTCGTAAACGATCAGAAACGGGCGATCCGGCGCCGGAAGACGCGACATTCTATCGGAGAATGACGCACTTGGACTTGCTCAGTTGGCCGCCTGACGGGAAGTTTACTGGCCGGTTTCATGCGGCCGGTCACGCTCCATCAGCTCGCCGGTCAGGACTTGCCGGATTCGGGTATCGGTTCTCCGGCAAAGTGACAGGCGGCGAAGTGTCGCGGCTTGTGCTCGATCAGCGGTGGAACTTCGGCCGAACAGATGGGGAACTGCGCGATCGGGCAACGGGTGTGAAAGACGCAACCGGTCGGAGGGTTGATCGGGGTCGGCACGTCGCCGGAGAGGATCACCCGCTTCTTGTGCGATTCGGGCTTCGGTACCGGCACGGCGGAAAGAAGCGCCCTGGTATACGGATGGAGGGGATCCTGGTACAGATCGTCCCGGCTCGAGAGCTCCATCAATTTCCCCAGGTACATCACCGCGACGCGATGCGAGATGTGCCGCACCACCGCCAGATCGTGAGCGATGAACAGATACGTCAGGCCGAGATCGCGCTGCAGATCCTGGAGCAGATTGATCACCTGGGCCTGGATCGAGACGTCGAGCGCCGAGACCGGCTCGTCGAGTACCAGGAACTCGGGGTTCGTGGCGATGGCCCGCGCGATCCCGATCCGCTGCCGTTGCCCACCGGAAAACTCGTGCGGGTACCGGCGGCCGTAGCTCGGATCGAGCCCCACCCGCTCGAGGAGCTCCGCGACGCGCCGCTTCCGCTCCGCACTCCCCGCCCCGGTGTGAATGATCAGAGGCTCCTCGACGATGGGACCGATCCGCATCCGCGGATTCAGCGAACCGTACGGATCCTGAAAAACGATCTGCATCCGCCGCCGCATCCGCCGCATCGCATTCGAATCGAGCGAGAGAAGATCGATGTCGCCGTACTTCATGCTTCCCGCGGTCGGCTCGATCAGTCGAAGGATGCAGCGTCCGACTGTGGTCTTTCCGGAACCCGATTCACCGACCAGTCCGACCGTCTCGCCACGGGAGACTGCAAAGCTGATCCCGTCGACGGCTTTCACTTCCGCGACCGTCGACGCGAGGAGCCCTCGCTTGACCGGGAAGTACTTCGCCAGACCCGCCAGTTCAAGGAGTGTCTCGCCATCTCCTCTGGGAATGACCGGAGTCGGCTCCGGATTCGAAAGTTCAGGGGCACGGGACGCGAGCATCAATCCTCCACCCTCTCGGGATCGGCCTCTTCCCCGTAGAGATAACAGCGCGCGTCGTGGTCCTCTCCGACGACGATGCGCGCCGGCTCGAGTCCATAGCAGACCGGCATCACGTCCTGGCAACGCGTGTTGAACTTGCACCCCCGAGGAAGATTCCCGATCCCCGGAACCATTCCCGGGATGGCCGGAAGCCTCTTCTCCGGAGATCCTGACTCGTCGAGCGAAGGGAGCGAGCCGAGAAGTCCTCGGGTGTACGGATGTCTCGGGTCGGCAAAGAGCTCCCGGACCGATGCTTCTTCGACCACTCGCCCGGTGTACATGACCACCACCCGATGGCAGAACTCCGCGACGACGCCGAGATCGTGGGTGATGAGCAGAACCGTGAGCCCGAGCTTCTCCTGAAGGTTGGCGAGGATCTCCATGATCTGCGCCTGGATCGTGACGTCGAGTGCCGTAGTCGGCTCGTCCGCGATCAGCAGCTCCGGCTCGCAGGCGAGAGCCATCGCGATCATCACCCTCTGCCGCATCCCGCCGGACATCTGATGGGGATAGTCGTCGAGACGCTTGTGCGGATCGGGAATGGCCACCAGCTCGAGCATCGCCGCGGCCTGCTCCTTCGCCTCTTTCTTGCTGACGTCACGGTGGAGCCGGATCGCTTCGGCGATCTGATAGCCGACTCGGAAGACCGGATTGAGGGAAGTCATCGGCTCCTGGAAAATCATCGCGATGTCGTTTCCGCGGCGCCGCCGCATTTCCGACTCGGGAAGCTTCAGGAGATCGTCACCGCGGAAGAGGATCTCCCCCGACAGAATCTTCCCCGGGGGAGAGATCAGGCGCATGATCGAGAGCGCCGTCACGCTCTTTCCCGACCCCGATTCCCCGACCAGCGCGGTCGCCTCACCTTTCGGAAGAGCAAAAGAAATGCGGTCGACTGCGCGGGCGGCGCCGCGTTCCGAGTAAAAAGCCGTGGTGAGGTCGCGGATCTCCAGCAGCGGCTCGCCCGCCGCCTCCCGATGCATGCCGAGGACCTCCCCCCCGGAAGGTCCCATGACCGGCTTTTCGACTCCTTCGCTCAAGACCACGGCATGTTAACAAGAAAGAGCGATGCCAGGTTCGCATCCGAGGACCTCCGGTTTTCTCCCCGGCAGTTCCTCCCGTACAATCGGCCGGCGGCCCTCGCACCACCACGCCGTCCAAGGAGCCTTCATGAAACGCGGCTTTGCGCTTCTCTCTCTCGCCTCTCTTCTCGCCGTCGCCGCCGCTGCCGGATTCACCGAATCTGCTTCCGCGCGGGATTTCTCCTGGAAACCAAGCGATCTGATCCTTGCCCAGCAGGGACGGTCGTTCGAGATCTCGCCGCTCGGCGACCGAGTGGTCTGGGTTCGCAATACTGCCGATGAGAAAAAGGATCGCCGAGTGGACAACCTCGTGCTCACTCGTCTCGCGGACGGCAGCAGCATCGAGCTGACCCGTGGTCCGGAAGGGGCATCCGACCCGAAATGGGCTCCGGATGGAAAGCTGATCGCGTTCGTCTCCCGCCGCTCGGATTCTTCGGCGGGTGACGATTCCAAGGAACCGAAGCGCCAGATCTGGCTGATCGACCCGAACGGAGGCGAACCGTGGCAGCTCACGAAGTCCGATCGTGACGTCGAAGAGCTCTCCTGGGCCGGACCGGACAATCTCGTCTTCACGGCAAAGGAAGAACCCTCCCGCTACGAGCAGGAGACGAAAAAGCGGAAGGACTCTTCCCGCGTGGTGGACGATGAGATTCACGAACCGCCGGTCCGGCTCTTTCGAATCGGGGTGAAAGAGAAGAAGGTCGAGAGGTTGACCAACAATCAGGACCGGATCGGTTCGGTCGCGGTGTCACCCGACGGCCGCTGGGCGGTCACCATCCACGACCGCAGCCTCCACTACGTCTATGATCAGAAAGTAAAGCCCGCGGTGCGTTTGTGGGATCTGACCAGCCGCACCAGCACGCCGATCTTCGCCGAGCCGCTCTACAACGTCCGCTCGATTCACTGGGCCAATGACCACCGGTTCTACGTGACCAGCGAAACCACCCGCGATCCCCGATACGTGAACGCCACGATCACCGAGGTGTACGAATACACCGTCGGAGGCGAAGGACCACAGAAGATCTACACGGCATGGGACAAGGGGCTGGCCGAAGACATCGCAGTGGTTCCGGATGGATTCCTCGCCCTTCTCGCCGACGGCGTCACCAACAAGCTCGCTCTGATGAAGCGGAGCCGCGGTGAATGGGAGCGCTTCCTCGTCGAAGGACCGAACGCCGGTCACATCTTCGGCATCGAAGCTGCCCGGGACGGGAAGTCGGTGGTCTATCACTACAGCACCGCGAATACGCCCGACCAGTGGTTTCGCGCGTCGCTGGACGGAAACACCCTCGGCGCACCTCTTCAGATCACCAAGTTGAACCCTTCGTTCAAGGACAAACCGAAGCCTCGCGTCGAGACGGTGCACTGGAAAGGGGCGGGAGGAGACCAGGTCGAAGGACTCCTCTACTACCCCATGGACTGGAAGAAGGGAACGAAGTCGCCTCTGGTGGTGATGATCCACGGTGGTCCCACCGGCGTCGACCTCGACGCCTGGCAGGAACGATGGGCGTATCCCGCGATGCTGATGACCGAACGGGGTGCGTTCGTTCTGAAGGTCAACTACCACGGCAGTTCCGGATATGGACTCGACTGGGCCGAATCGATCTCCGGTGGGAAGTACTACGAGCTCGAGATCCCCGACATCGAATCGGGAGTGGATGCCGTGATCGCGAAGGGTCTGGTCGACCCGAACCAGCTCGGGGTGATGGGATGGTCGAACGGCGGCATCCTCACCACCGCCCTCACCGTCGCCACGAATCGATACAAAGTCGCCTCCTCCGGAGCGGGGGACGTCGACTGGGCGAGCGACTGGGGCAATTGCGAGTTCGGCGCGTCGTTCGACAACTACTACTTCGGCAAATCACCGCTGGAAGATCCTCAGCTCTACATGTCGAAGTCGCCGTTCTACCACCTCGACCGCGTCACCACTCCGACCCTGATCTTCTTCGGGACCGAAGACCGCAAGGTTCCGACGCAGCAGGGGTGGATGCATTACCGGGCACTCCAGCAACTCGGCAAGACGGACGTCCGCTTCGTCCTCTTTCCCGGCGAAGGTCATGGCCCCAGCAAGCTCACTCATCAGCACCGGAAGCTGGTCGAAGAGCTGGCGTGGTTCGACAAGTACCTCTTCAACGACCCAGACGTGAAGAACGAGGCGCTGCAGCCCGGCTCACCTCTCGACGTCGCGCTGCGGCTGCACGCCGGGAGCTCACCGAACGCCCCGGGAGTCGACCGCGACGGCGTACGCGCGCCCCAGGTGGTGAAGCATCACGGAGTGCAGGTCGGACGGTTCGAGGTGACCCGGGCAGAGTACGCCCGCTTCGATCCGAGTTACGCCGTCGCCACCGGAACGGAGAACTATCCGGTCACCGGAGTTCCGCTCGAGAAGGCAATCGCGTATTGCGCATGGCTGTCGCAGAAGAGCGGTGAGCATTACCGCCTTCCGAACCAGGAGGAAGCGACGAAGCTTTACGACGGAGATGGGCACGGGAACACTCTCGACTACTGGGCCGGATACGCAGTCAATCCCGACGACGCGGCGAGGCTGGCTCCCGAGATTGCGAAGCTCGGCAGCGGAACGGTTCTCCTCAAACCGGTCGGAAGCTTCAAGGGTTCCGGAGACGATCCCGTGTTCGATCTCGATGGCAACGCGGCCGAATGGGTGGTAATGCCGGATGGGAGTGGCAAAGCGATGGGCGCTTCCGCGGATCGTCCGTTCGACGGGAGGGAAGGAGAGCCGACCACCGCGCCGGAGTACATCGGGTTCCGCGTCGTGAAGGAGTAAAGAGAAGCGCTCGGAATCTGCGCGGTAGAAACGTCCGTAGCGAGCAAGCGGAGCAGCGAGGCCAAATTCGTTCGGATTTGAGGTGCGTAGCGGTGGCTACTCGCCGAAAATCCGGGCGGATTTGGACCGCTGCTCCGCTTTCGCAGTAGGACAGTTTCTACCGCGCAGACTCCTAGGAGTCTGCGCGATAGAAACGTCCGTAGCGAGAAAGCGGAGCAACGAGGCCAAATTCGTTCGGATTTGAGGTGCGTAGCGGTGGCTACTCGCCGAAAATCCGGGTGGATTTGGACCGTTGATCCGCTTTCGCAGTAGGACAGTTTCTACCGCGCAGACTCCTAGCCCGCATTTCTCACACCGTCTCTGCTGCGGAGACGGATAGCGGCCTGGGCGAGGGTTGCGCGATCCCCCCGGACTACCCTCGCCTCAGCCGTTTCACGAGCCTCGACGACTCTTCGACTCCGAGCAGCCAGGTTCCCGGAAGGTAAATGACCGCGAAGACCGCGAGCACCGCTGCACCCGCGGCCACTGGAGCGAGGTTCGATGGAAGGACGGCCGAGAGCCGCGGCATGACCGTGACGTATGCCGCCAGCGACGCAGCTCCCGCAATCAGAGCGCTTCCCCACAGTTTGAGGTGGTACTTCAGCGCGACGGTCACTCGGCCGATCCTCCTCTGCATCGCTCTCCTGAGCAGGAGGTATTCGAGCCATCCCGACATCCCCGCGGACGCGGTCAGCCCTGCCGTCCCGAAGACCATCGCTGCATCGACCGCACGAGGCGCGGGAAGGTGGAGCAGAGTGACGATGACCCACGCGACCACCGGCCGGAGCGGGAAGGCGAAGAGAAATCCGAGCAGCGCAGTCAGCGTGACCCGGATCATCGCGAACCAGAGAGGCGTTTTCGTGTCGTGCAGAGCGTAGAACGCCGAATTGTAGAGACGACCCCGGGTGACCGCGAGAAGCCCGATGGTCGATCCCGCCAGCACGTACCAGACATAGACGCTGTCGGCGCCGCCGAAGTGGCCGGTCTGGTAGAGCGCTGCGACGAGCGCGCGACCGACCAGGAGAAACCCGACCACGGTCGGGATGACGAAGAACGCGATCTGACGCACCCCGGCAGAGAGACGTCGCCTGAGAGCTTCGGCGACTTCCTCCGGCGTGCCCACAGCGCTCGACATCTGGGGCAGCTCCGCGGCCGCGACCGACATTCCGAACAGGCTGATCGGGAGGAGATAGAGCGTCTGCGCGTATCCGAGGATCGCCACCGCTCCCGGACCATTTTGAAGATAACTCGCGATGACCTGGTCGACGTACGCGCTGATCTGGACCACGCCTCGGCTGAGGATGACCGGACCGGTATTCCGGATCACCGTCCTCACCGGCCGGAGAAGCGTGTCGAGGCGAAAGTGGAGTTTCGGAGCGTAACGGAAGACGAATGGCAGCTGGACCCCGAACTGGAGTCCTGACCCCACGACCGTCCCCCACGCCAGTGCGACGGCCAGATCGGCCTGACGGAGCGCGCCGCCGAGTGCGATCATGGTCGTGATCATCGCCGCATTCCAGAGCACCGGTGCGACGTAGGAGAGGAAGAACTTCCGGTGGCTGTTCAGCACTCCGAGACACCACGCACTCAGCACCAGCAGTCCCACACCCGGAAAGAGGATCCGCACCACCCGAATGGTGAGGTCACGTGCCACCCCTTCGAACCCGGGCACGATCAAATTGACGATCCACGGCGTAGTCAGAACTGCGATCAGCACGATCACGGAGATGATCAGGGCCAGGAGCGCCGCCACCGCACCCGCCACCCGTCCCGCCGTCTCTTCGTCACCCTCCGCGAGGAGCCGCGAGTAGACCGGGATGAATGCCGCGGAGAGAACTCCCTCGCCGAAAAGATTCTGCAGAAAATTCGGAATCCGCAGCCCGGCCTGGAAGATGCCGGCGGCCATCGACTTGCCGAAGTAGTGAGCGAAGACCCGCTGGCGGATCAGTCCGGCGACGCGGCTGAGGAAGATCCCGAGCGCCACGAGGATGGCGTATCCTGCCCCGTGTCCGCCGTGGCGGTCTACGCGCCGGCCCGGTTCCTCCTCCCGCTCCTTCTGGTCGGCTGGTTCGATACTCATTCCTCCCCTGCTCTGCGGAATTCGGACCCACACACCCCGGTTGATCGCAGCGGTTGCTGCGGAATGATACGCGGAATCGACGGACGTGACACAGACCGGGAACACACCACCGATTCGCATCGCCGGCGCCGGCCCGTCCGGATTGGCTGCCGCGATCACGCTCGCCCGCGCGGACCGTATGGTGGAGGTGCACGAGGCGAAGCCCGACGTCGGCGCCCGATTCATCGGTGACCTGCAGATCATCGAGAACGCGTCGGCCGAAGAGACCGTCCCCGACTTTCTCCGTCGCATCGGGATCGAGACGAACTTCTACGTTCGGCCGTCCACCGAGGCGAGGTTTTACGATCACCGCGGCCGCTCACGCGCGATTCGCAGCAGCGTGCCGTACGGATATTTCATCCGGCGGGGACCGATCGAAGGTTCGCTCGACCGTGGGCTCCTCGCGCAGGCTCTCGCCCTCGGGGTCGACGTCCGCTTCGGCAGCCGTCTCGCGCCCGACGAGGCTGCGATCGTCGCCACCGGTCCGGCCACTCCGGACGGGCTGGCCCGTGAGATCACGTTCGTCTCGAGCGAAGCGGAACGGGTCGAAGTCTACTTCGATCACCGCGTCTCTCCGGGGGGATACTCGTATCTCTTCATCCTCGATGGCGTCGGAACGTTCGGTTGCGCGATCGTCTCCGACTTCCGCAATATCGACGGATATTTCGAGCGGGCACTCGCTGCGGCGGAGGCGATTCGTCCGTTCGATCATGGGCGCGAGCTCCGCACCGGCTATTCGTACATGAACTTTCACCTCAAAGAGCACGCTTCGAAGAATGGTTCGAGATACGTCGGCGAGGCCGGCGGATTTCAGGACTATCTGTTCGGCCTCGGAATCCGATACGCCATCACCACCGGCCATCTCGCCGCGAGGAGCATTCTCGAGAACCGCAGCTACGACGAGCTCTGGATGGCCGAGATCGGCGCGAGACAGAAGACCGGCCTGGTCAATCGTTTCCTCTACGAGAGCGGAGGGAACGCCGGACTGTCGCTCTTCATCCGGCAGGCAGGCGGCGCGAAGGACTTCCGGCGCTACCTCGCGGGATGGCACCGGTACAGCTGGTGGAAGCGACCACTTCTCCCCCTCGTCGAGCGACTCTGGAAGCAGAAGGGACGCTGCCAGCACAAACCGGGTGAGCACTGGTGCCGCGCCCGTGACACGGAGATGAAGACCCCGCCGCTCGGACCCGCGGAGGAGCGATCGTGAGCGGCGCTGTTTCGAAGGGTCCGATGAGCTCGAGCGACGCTTATGCTCTCTGCAGGGCGATCACCCACAAGCACGGAGCGAACTTCTCGGTCGGATTCCGTTTCCTCCCCACGGTGAAGCGGCGTGCGGTGTACGCCGCGTATGCCTTCTGCCGATGGGCGGACGACATCGCGGACGATCCCGGAACGGACATCGCATCTCGCCTCGATGCGTGGGAGCGCGAGCTCGATTCCTGCTACGCCCAGCAGCCGCGGCACGCGATCACCATCGCCCTTGCGGATGCCCTCCAGCACTTCGCGATCCCGAAGAGCGCGTTTCGTGCATTGATCGAGGGTTGCCGGCAGGACATGACCAAGAGCCGCTACCAGACGTTCGACGAACTGCTCCACTACTGCGATCTGGTTGCCTCGTCCATCTCCGACATCTCGCTCTCCATCTTCGGCCATCGCACCGGCCAGGCTCCCCGGTACGGCCGCAATCTCTCCACCGCTCTCCAGCTCACGAATGTGACCCGTGACATCGGCGACGATCTCGAGCGCGATCGCATCTACGTTCCCGCCGACGAAATGGAGAGATTCGAGGTGACCGAGTCGGATCTGGTGCAGCGGCGCGAAACCGAGAACGTGAGGCAACTGATCCTCTTTCAGGTCGATCGCGCCGAGCAATACTTCCGAGCCGCCGAGCCGCTCCTCGAGGAGCTCTCGTTCGATTCGCGCTTCCCGACACTCCTGATGGGGAGTGTCTACTCCACCGTCCTCCGCCGGATCCGCCGTAATCCATTCGCTCCGCTCCACCGTCGCGTGGCGCTGTCGTTTCCGGCGAAGATCTCGGTGGTGGCGGGGCGACTGCTCAATCCGCGATTCGTCTGATCGACTCATTCGGGAACCCCGGAGCTGCCGCGCCCGTCGAACCAGACGTGAGAATGGAACCGATCGGTTGCCGGTTGCGCCGCGGCTTCCTACAATCGACTGCGATGCGATTCAGAGCCCTTCTCCTCCTGCTGGCTCTGGCACTCGTCGCACAGACGGGATCCGCACAGATCGAGCTGGGCGGAGACGGCGCGGTGAGCAGGACATGGGTCCCGGTGATCGGTACGGTCCCGGGCCCCGGGGGAATCCAGTGGCGCACCGACGTCACGGTCGCGAACTACACCGGCCGCGACACCATCGTCGTGCTGACCATGGTCGCAGCTCCCGAACAGCCGGTCACGTTCATCTCCATGCAGCCGGGACAGGTGATCACCTACACCAACATTGCCACCGAGACGTTCGGAAGTCCGGGGAGGCTCTCTCCTCTCGAGATCCGAAACACCGGCAACATTCCGGTGAGCGTCCGCGCGACCGCGTACCCGGTCGATGCGAACGGGCCGGGCACGGCGGAGGATCTCGCGATCGTCTATGACGAACCGATGCAGGTTCCTCAGCGCGTGTCGGGGCTTCTCATCGACGAGACTCATCGCACCAACATCGGCGTGGCGAACCTCGGCGAGGAGGAGGCGGTGGTCTCGCTCATCCTCCAGCGCGTCGAGGGACGGGTGCTCGCCGAAACGACGTTTCGCCTCGGCCCACAATCTCTCATCCAGGCACCACTCCAGTTTTTCTTCCCTCTCGTCTCGGAGGGGTCGGGCTTCTCCGTCGCCGCCGTCGCATCCAACCCGGCGTGCTCCTTCTATGGTTCGGTGATCCGTAACGGTTCGAATGACGCCGTATTCGTCGGCCCCTCGCCGGCTTCCACGTTTCCGTAATGCCGGAAACGTCTGGAATTCGCCGTCGCCCGGAGATATCCTTCTCCCGGAATGAGCGAGCCCGAGTATCTGATCTGTCTCTCGTGCGACACGCCCACTTACGTGTTCGAATGGGAGGATGGAAAGATCACCTCCGCAATCTGCACCACCTGCGGCAATGACGACCCGTCGGAGTTCATGACCGAGACGGAGCTCGACGAACAGGAGTAACAATCCTCCCCCCATGAGCAGCCCCGTCATCATCGGCATCGCCGGAGGAACCGGCTCCGGCAAGACCACTGTCGCGCAGGCGATCTATGACCGCGTCGGCCGGGACCGCATCGAATGGGTCTCGCACGACTCCTATTACCGCGACTTCACCGGTCTCGACCCGGAGGCGAAACACCAGATCAACTTCGATCATCCCGACTCGCTGGAGACCGAGCTCCTGGTCCGCCATCTCGACCGGCTGATGACGGGTGAACCGATCGAAGTCCCCATCTACGACTTCAGCATGCACAGCCGCTGTCCCGAGACGCGCCTCGTTCGCCCGCGCAAGGTGATCATCGTCGAAGGCATTCTGGTGCTGGCGGAACCGGAGATCCGGCGTCGCATCGACATCAAGCTCTATGTCGACACTCCACCTGACATCCGGTTCCTCCGGCGGCTTCGGCGGGACATCGAATCCCGCGGACGCTCCGTCGCATCCGTGATCGACCAATACCTCCGCACCGTCAGACCGATGCACGAAGAATTCGTCGAACCGTCGAAGAGGTACGCGGATCTGATCATCCCCGAAGGAGGCGAGAATCAGGTCGCTCTCGACGCGATCATCTCCCGGGTCGAGCATCTCCTCGCCGCCTGACCACCGGACTCGAGGACGACGGTCCTGACGCCCTGATCACCCACCGGATTCGGAATCGAGGAGCCGGTAAGCTCGAAAATCTGCATCCGTCCTTTTTCCTCCGACAGGAGCGCCCGCGGGAGATTCAGGCGCGTAAGTCTCGCCTGCAGAGAGTCTTGAACCAATAATCGACCGCTGGGAATCTCGCGGTAACGCCACCGGTTGAGGGATGAGCCGGCGGTCAGCTCGGGCTTCAACTCGATTGACCACCGCCCCGACCGTTCAATAGAATCACCTGGAGTCATGGTGGTTCGAGAGGTCCAGCGCCACACAGAAGGGGGGGATGGGAATTGCCTCTCGTCGTCGTCAAAGAAGACGAATCATTCGAGAATGCGCTACGGCGCTTCAAACGGAAGTGCGAGAAATCCGGCATTCTGTCGGAGCTGAAGAAACGGCAGCACTACGAGAAGCCGAGCGAGAAGCGGAAGCGGAAAGCGATCGCAGCTCGTAAGAAGGTCCTCCGTAAGCTGGCCGAGGAACGTCGCACCGGATATTGATCCGTCTCAAAAAAGAACCGTTGAAGAGAGGAGCCGCAAGGCTCCTCTCTTTCTTTGTCGTGTGGCTCCTCGAAGGAAGGAAACCAGTCGTCCCCTGGTTTCGGCAGACGTGAGCTCCGAGGGCCCGAAACCGCCGGGACGGACCGCATCTTCGCTGCAATCTCTCGAATTCGATCGTGTGGCTCGCCTCGTCGCTCTCGAAGCGAAGAGCGAGCCGGGCCGCCGGGCCGTTCTCGCCCGCACGCCGGCACGGACGCTCGAAGAGTGTGAACGGCGCCAGGCCGAATTGAGCGAGATGATCCGTTTCATCTCCGGGGAAGGATATCTCCCCCTGGCGGGAGTGACGGACGTCGAGGCTCTGCTGACCGGATCGGCGCCTCTCGAGATCCCTGAGTCGTGGATCGTGCTCCGCGCGATGCGAGGAACCCAGGCAGTGCGGGAAGCCATCCTCCGGCTCACGACGCCGCTCCCCCATCTGATTCCGATCGCGGAAGGAATCGAAGATCTCGGTCCGGTGATCTCGAACATCGGGAAGTTTTTCAGTCGCGAAGGCAAACTCCGGGACGACGCTTCGCCGCAGCTCCGCTCGATCCGCAGCCGAATCCATGCGAAGCGGAGTGCAATCCAGAAAACGCTGAGCGATCTGATGAATCGCCACGCCGAGGCGATCCAGGATCCGATCGTCACACTTCGTAACGACCGCTACTGCATCCCGGTCCGCACCGAACGGCGAAGCGAAATTCCGGGAATTCTGCATGAACGCTCCGGCTCGGGCGCTTCGGTCTTCATCGAGCCGATGGCGGTCGTGGAGACGAACAACGATCTGGCGGAGCTGCTGATCCAGGAACGGGAAGAGATCGCGCGTATCACGCGGCACATCGCGCAGAACCTGATCGCGGCATCCCCGCAGATCCTCGCCTCGATCGAGGGAGCGGGCATTCTCGACGGGATTCAGGCCTGCGCGGTGATGCACCGGCACCTCGAAGCGAACCGTCCGTCCTTCACCACCGAGCGGCGGATGAAGCTCATCGACGCACGGCACCCTCTGATCGACGAACGGATCGCCTCGATGCGCGAGACGGCGTTCGGTGAGCGCGATGCGAGCAGCGTCGTGCCGCTGACCATTGAGGTCCTCTCCGAACAGCGCGCTCTCGTGGTCACCGGTCCGAACGCGGGAGGGAAGACCGTCGCGCTCAAGACCGCAGGCCTCCTCACCGCGATGGCCGCCGCCGGTTTCCCCGTTCCGGCGGCCGAAGGTTCGATCGTCCCGGTCGTCGACTCTTCGTTCGTTCTGATCGGCGACGATCAGGACGTCCTCGAACACCTGTCGACGTTCTCGGCGTACCTGGTCCGGCTGCGGCACGTCCTGGAGCGCGCGACGGAACGCTCGCTCGTCCTCCTCGACGAGTTGGGCGGCGGAACGGATCCGGAAGAAGGCTCCGCGCTGGCGGCCGCAGTGATCGAGCACCTGGTGGGGGTCGGATGTCTCACCATCGTGACCACACATCTTTCGGCATTGAAGAGCTTCGCAGTCGGGGACGTGCACGTCGCGAACGCGGCGATGGAGTTCGACGGTGCGACGGGACGTCCGACTTACAGGCTCATCCCCGGCGTGCCGGGGCGGAGCCGGGCGATCGACATCGCGCAGATGATGGGCCTCCCGCGAGCGGTCGTGGAATCGGCGCGCGCGCGACTGGGTGAGCGTTACGGAGAGCTCGACGCCCTCGTGTCGGAGCTTCAACGGAAGATGTCCGAGGTGGTGGTCACTGAAGAACGGATCCGGCATGACCGGGACGAGCTCTCGAAACGACTCGAAGAGAACGCCGCCGAGCGGGCGAAGCTCGATGAGGAGCGTAGCCGCATCGCGCGCGCGATGCGGAGCGAGATGGAGCAGTTCAAGAGCGACGTCTCGGCGCGGATCACCCGCGAGCTGCGCCGGCTGCGCGAGGCCGATCGCGAGGAGCGCGAGCACGCGAGCGCGCGCAGGATCGCGGAGACCATCGTCGAAGAGAGCGAGCCGGCGGAGTTTCGCGCAGAGCCGCTCGGGCAGATCGAGATCGGCCAGGAGGTCGAGCACCGGCACTTCGGAATCAAGGGGCGGATTGACGCCATCGACGGCGACAGGGTCACCCTTGCAGTCGGCGGAAAGAAGATCCAGGTCGAACGGAACGATCTTCTCTCGGTACAGAACGCCGGAAAGAAGGAAGCCGCGAAACGTGCGGCTGTCCCGAAAAAGAAGAGCGGATCGGACGAGCCACTCTCCGAGCCTTCGGTGAGCGCCGAGCTGAATCTGATCGGCAAGAGGGTGGAGGACGCTCTGGAGGAATCCGATCGGTTCCTCGACCGCTCTCTTCTGGAGGGACGCGGCGCGGTCCGATTGATCCATGGCTTCGGAACCGGAACACTTCGGAAGGCGCTGCGGGAGCAGCTCCGATCGCATCCCGGCGTCCGTTCCTTCCGTCCCGGCAACGAGCGCGAAGGAGGCGACGGCGCGACCGTCGCCGTGCTGGATACGTGAGATCGCGGGCCGGAGCATCGCGATTCGCGGTCGCCTCCGTGAGACAGACGCCGGATCCGACATTAAGATTATTGGAAATCCACTCGGCCACGACCGATGACAGATAAGCGACAGCCGACGACAGATCGCAGATCCTCGATCCGCGATCCGCGATCACTCTCATGTCTTTCGTAGATCTCAACGACGCGATCATCTCTCAGGTGCGGCAGTCGGCCGACCTGGTGGAGATCGTCGGTCAGGTCACGCCGCTCAAGTCGGCGGGACGCCGGCACAAGGGGCTCTGTCCGTTCCATCGCGAGAAGACTCCATCCTTCACGGTCGATCGCGAAAAAGGGCTCTTCTACTGCTTCGGCTGCCAGGCCGGAGGTGACGTTTTCAAGTTCCTCATGCTGACCGAACGGATGACGTTTCCGGAGGCCGTTGCGTCCATCGCGGAGCGGGTGGGAATCGAACTTCCCAAACGCCGGGTGCGGGAGAAGGAGAACCGGGAGCGCGACGAGCTCGGATCGATCGTCGAGGAAGCTGCAGAAGCGTTCCACCAGGCGCTGGAGTGGGAACCGAATCCCGCCATTCAATATCTCGCCACGCGCGGAGTCGCGCGGGAAGTGTGGAAGAAGTACGGGTTCGGTTACGCCCCCGACGCGTGGGACTATCTCCTGCGGCGGCTCGGACGGAAGCACAACGCCGAGCGGCTCGAAGCGGCCGGGCTGATTCTCCCGCGCAAGAGCGGATCGGGGCACTACGACCGCTTCCGGAACCGGCTGATCGTTCCGATCCACTCGGAATCAGGAACGGTCCTCGGCTTCGGCGGACGGTCGCTGGACGGAAGTGATCCGAAGTATCTCAACTCGCCGGAATCGCAGCTGTTCAACAAGTCGCAGCTACTGTTCAATCTTCACCGGGCGAAGGATCAGATCCGCCGGATGGATCGCGCGATTCTGGTCGAAGGGTACTTCGACTGCATCACTCTCGACGCAGCAGGAGTGAACGGCGTCGTCGCTTCGATGGGTACCGCCCTCACTCCGGCGCAGGCGAGCATCCTCGGCCGGCTCTGTCGCCGGGTGGTGATCTCCTACGACGGAGACGATGCCGGACGCAAGGCCGCACTCCGCGCCGCACCGATCCTTCTCTCCGCGGGGGTGGCGGTGGAAGTGCTCGCGCTGGAGCGCGGTTCCGATCCGGACAGCTACCTGCGCGAGCACGGACTGGAAGCGTTCATGGAGGCGCTCGGAAACGCCGATGACGTCTTCGAGTTCGCGCTCCGGGAGTTCGCGCCGAATCCCTCGGCGATGGGATCGCGCGAAAAGCAGGAGAAGCTCGAATCGTTCGTCCCTCTCCTCTCGGCGGTGACCGGCGTGTCGCGAAATGACGCCGCGCAGCGGATCGCGGACGGACTCCGGCTGGAATTCGAGACGGTCTGGTCAATGCTTCGAGGGCGGGGGGGGCAGGGCTCGACACGGGAAAAGGTCGCGATGGCGCCGGTCGCGGATGGCGAGCGAAGAGTCCTCGCGGCGGTTCTCGGAAATGGGATGCCGGCGGAAACGGTTGAAAGATTGCGGGAAGAATATTTCGAGGACGATGCCTGCAAAACGATCTATCTTACCATCAAAGACTCACTTCCAGCTACGGAGCCTCTTGATTTCTCGAAAATCGCGACCCATCTTAGGGGCGAGGCTGTTCTGACGCGACTTTCCGAGATTGCACTAGGGGAAGAAAGCGAAGAGCGTGGTTTCGATTCTCTCGAGACGACCATCCAACACCTGGAGCGACGGTTCATCAACCGGCAGCTCCGGGAAATCCAGAGCGCACTGCAAGAGGCCCAGAGGGAAGGTGATGGAGAGAAGGAGATCCGCCTGCTCGGCGAGAAGAGTGAGCTCTCGCGAAAGCTGCACAAACTGAAATAATTATTGTCCTCCAGCGATTACGAAGGTGTCCTCGCCCAAAGGCCGCAATATGCGTCTGCGCGCCCGCGCGGCCCGGCACCCGGGATGCGGCCCCATCGAGGCAGAACAGCCTCAGCGCGACCAGAGGAAGGAGCTACGGAACGTATGTCACGTCTTGGTTCAGCGGACTTCGAACTGGAAGATTCAATCGATCAGGGCGTCGGCGATGTGAGCGTGGAAGAGAAGTACGCTGAGGTCAAACAGCTCATTTCGATCGGCAAAGAAAAAGGATACCTCCTCTACGACGAGATCTACGACACCCTTCCCGAGGAAGTCACCAGTATCCCGGAAGAGCTCGACGAGATCTACATCCGATTCAACGACCTCGGCATCGAAGTGGTCGAAGACGCGGAGAAGCTCCCTTCCCAGAAGGGAGGGGCGATGGACGACTCCGGCGAAGAGAAGGAAGTCGACCAGCGTGAGGAGATCCAGGCCGAGATCGCTGCAGCGGCTGCAGGGATCGTCGACAAGACCAACGACCCGGTCCGCATGTACCTGCGAGAGATGGGTACGGTCAAGCTTCTCGATCGCGAGGGAGAGGTCGAGATCGCGAAACGGATCGAAGCCGGCGAGCGCCGCGTCTACAAGGCGCTCTCGCAGAATCGCATCATTCTCGAAGAGATCCTGAAGATCAACGAGAGCGCCCGGAAGGATTCGCGGGTGTTCAAGGAGATGATCAATCTCGCCGCGAACGACGACGAGATGGACGGCGATGCGACCGGCGCCGACAAGATCGCCGAGATCACCAAGATCTTCGATCAGATTGCGAAACTCGACCGGAAGATCAAGGACGGCAAGGCGAAGCTGGCCGACGCGAAGAAGCCGGCCACCGTCGAGCGCAACATCGAGCGATGGAAGGAAGATCTCGCGAATCTGATGCGCCGGGTCGACTTCACTCCTCAGACCCGCAATCGGATGATCAACAAGCTCCGCGAGATCGACTCCGAGCTCTCCCAGACCGTGGCGATGGTCCGCAACGACGACCAGCAGCTCAAGCGGGAGAAGGACAAGACCCGTCGCGACTTCTACAAGCGCCGCATTCACAAGTACCAGGACCGACTGGTCGAGCTCGAGGAGCGGTACGGCTCGTCCCACGAAGACATCAAGAAGACCATCCGGGAGATCCGCCAGGGTGAGGACGACGCGGAACAGGCCAAGCAGGAGCTGATCGTCGCGAACCTCCGCCTGGTCGTCTCCATCGCCAAGAAGTACACCAATCGCGGCCTGCAGTTTCTCGACCTGATTCAGGAAGGGAACATCGGGCTGATGAAAGCGGTCGAGAAGTTCGAGTACCGCCGCGGCTACAAGTTCTCGACGTACGCGACGTGGTGGATCCGTCAGGCGATCACCCGCGCGATCGCCGACCAGGCGCGCACCATCCGGATTCCGGTACACATGATCGAGACGATCAACAAACTGACCCGCACTTCGCGCGCTCTGGTTCAGGAGCTCGGCCGCGAGCCGAACGCCGAGGAGATCGCGGAGCGGATGGACATGGTGGTCAGCAAGGTGCGGAAGATCATGAAGATCGCCCAGGAGCCGATCTCCCTCGAGACGCCGATCGGCGAAGAGGAAGATTCGCATCTCGGCGATTTCATCGAAGACCGCAGCGCGGTCTCACCGATCGATCACGTGATCGTGTCGAACCTCAAGGAGCAGACGAACAAGGTGCTTCGGACCCTCACTCCGCGCGAGGAGCAGGTCCTGAAGATGCGCTTCGGCGTCGGCGACGGCTCCGAGCACACCCTGGAGGAAGTCGGCCGCTCGTTCAACGTCACCCGTGAGCGGATCCGGCAGATCGAGTCGAAGGCGCTCCGCAAGCTCCGTCATCCGTCGCGGTCGAAGAAGCTCCGGCCCTTTCTCGACGCCACGTTCTGATCGGCGTCACTGAATGACAGAATCGAAAGCCGCGGCTCCTCGATGAGCCGCGGCTTTTTTCTGGTATGACGGATGCATTCGGACCGGACCGGAGCAGTTTTGCAGTCGCGAATTTTTCTGATACTGCTGCGAAAAATTGTTGCTATAATGTCTTCGCAATCCGATGTACAAAAAAACTTCCCGAACGCCCCTTCCCGAAATTGGTTGGAATGAACTGATGCCGGATGCGTTCTCAGCAATGTGGCCGCCGGTGTCGCAGCGCGTCGCTCTTTGATACGAATTCGAGTTCCCGCTCCTCCCTTCCACCACAGGGTGCGTAGGAGCGGTCGATCCGGTCCACGCTGCAGGCGGGGTGGGAGGCACGTCCACCGGGCATGTCTCGCTGACGTGGGTCCGCCGGAAATTCAGTGGGGAGGAGGTACTAGGTTCGATGGAAGATTCTAATAGTTCGGGGGTAAGTAGCTCGTAACCCCACCCCATGGGCGCCGTTCTTCGGCGCCCTTTTCATTTTTCCCCTCCCCATCCTTCCTCGGAATGCGCTCCCGGCGCCGGTCCGGATTGGGATATCATCGTCCTGCCGAACTGAAACGATTCCGGCGCCGCTCGAGGCTCCACGATTCAGTAAAGGCCCCGGTGGCGGAACTGGTAGACGCACGGGACTTAAAATCCCGAGTCGCGTGAGCGGCGTGCCGGTTCGATTCCGGCCCGGGGCACCACCGGCAATGCTGTCCCCGAAGTACCGACATCACTCGGTTCCGTCCGTTGCGAGCTCGACGTTGACTCGCTCTTTCAAACAGGAAAGAATCACACTCCAAATCACTGGATGGCCGCCTCCGCGGCCGCCGCGGAGGTTCCCCTCATGTCTGTCGAAACTCTCGAAACAACCCACCTTCCCCTGACCTCCCTCTCAGAGGAAGAGCAGATGTTCCAGGAAAGCGTGCGCGATTTCGCCGTCGAGAAAATCCGCCCGCTGGTCCACAAGATGGATCACGATGCGAAGATGGATCCCGATCTGGTTCGCAGCTTCTTCGAGCTCGGAATCATGGGGATCGAAACACCGGAACAGTTCGGCGGCGCCGGATCGAGCTTCTTCAACGCGGTCCTGGTCGTCGAGGAGCTCTCGCACGTCGACGCCTCCTGCGGCGTTCTGGTCGACGTGCAGAACACTCTGGTCAACAATGCCGTGATCCGTTGGGGCTCGGAAGATCAGAAGGCGAAGTACCTCTCGAAGCTCGCCAGCGAGTGGGTCGGCGCATACGCACTCTCCGAGGCCGGTTCGGGCTCCGACGCGTTCGCCCTCTCCTGCAAGGCAGCGGACAAGGGTGACCACTGGGTTCTCAACGGCCAGAAGCTCTGGATCACCAACGCCGGCGAGGCTCAGCTCTTCATCGTCTTCGCCAACGCGAATCCCGACGCCGGATACAAGGGAATCACCGCGTTCCTCATCGAACGTGACTTCCCCGGCTTCACTGTCGGTAAGAAGGAAGACAAGACCGGCATCCGCGCCTCTTCCACCTGCGAGCTGATTCTCGAAGAGTGCCACGTCCCGAAGGAGAACGTCCTCGGCGAAGTCGGTCGCGGCTACAAGATCGCCATCGAGACGCTGAACGAAGGACGGATCGGCATCGGGGCGCAGATGATCGGCATCGCGCGCGGTGCGCTCGAGCACGCGGTCGCGTTCTCGAAGGAACGACGCCAGTTCGGAAAACCGATCGCCGATTTCCAGGGCATCCAGTTCCAGATCGCCCAGGCCGCGACGGATCTCGAAGCGGCCCGTCTGATGGTCTACAACGCCGCGCGGCTCAAGGATGCAGGTCAGCCGTTCGTCCGGGAGGCGGCGATGGCCAAGCTCTTCTCGTCACAGGTCTGCGAGCACGTGACATCGCTGGTCGTGGAGATCTTCGGCGGGAACGGCTACACGAAGGAGTATCCGGTGGAGAAGTTCTGGCGCGATTCGAAGATCGGAAAGATCTACGAAGGAACGTCGAACATGCAGCTCGCCACGATCGCGAAGACGATCCTCACCGAAAAGCTCTGATCCGTCGCACAGAACACGATCTCGAAGCGGATCCCGCCGGGCGGGGTCCGCACCCCGGGGTCTGCGCGCTATGCCGGCGGCTCGCTCTCCGGCGTCTCCTCTTCATTCCTCCCGACGCGCTGCGTATCCGCCAGCCGGGAGAGGAGATCCGCGGCCACACCCGCTTTGCTGTGCCGCAGGGTGATGAAGTACGCGCCGAGCGCGAGGATGCCGCCGACCCACGATACCGCGCCGAGGTTCGGGAAGAACGGCCAGACGAGGAAGAAGAGCGCGCCGACCACTCCCACCAGCAGCACCGCGATGCTCTGCAGCTTCGGCGCAGCGACCTCGCGCTCACCGGTGAGGGTGACGGTTCCCCCTTCGCTTCCCCCTTCTTCCCATCTCAGATGGAATTCGACTCCGCCGCTGGCCGCGACGCCTCGTCGTTCGGGAAGGATGAATCGCATCTCGTCGTCGCCGACGGACTTCATCGTTCCACCGAAGATTCCCACCAGCTCGCGCGCGGTCTCCTCGAGGCCAGCGAGAGGGATGTGATCCTCCACCAGTGTGAACGCCTGATCTTCCAAGAAATCCTCCCGGGTGACGTACTTCGGGACTGTCTCGCTCGTCCGGCACCTCACCCCTCAGGTACGGGGTAGCCAACCCTCTCACAGCGCTTCCTCTTCCCGACCGGCCCGGAACGCGCAGACTCCCAGCCCTCATTTCTCACACCATCCCGTCGCGAGGAGGCGGAGAGTGGCCTGGATGCAAGGCGCGCCCCGCTTCGGCGACGAAGGCATAGTGGTGACTATGTGTTGAGGAGCCGAAGCGGGGCTCAACGCAGCAGACAGGCCGCTATCCGGCTCCGCAGCAGAGATGGTGTGAGAAATGTGGGCCAGTCCAAAGCTCCATGAAGGGTCGGCGCCCCGCGGCGACCGCTCGTGCAGTCACGGCTCTCCACGAAGGACAGACTGTAGACATGACCCCGTCTCTCAGGTCAGATTGACCCAGATGCTCTTGACTTCGGTGTAGGCATCGAGCGCGTGGCGCCCCATCTCGCGTCCGATGCCGCTCTGCTTGAATCCACCCCACGGGCTGGTCGCATCGAGGAGGTTGTATCCATTGATCCAGATCGTTCCTGCCTTCAGCTTCTCCGCGAGACGGATCCCCTGCTTGAGATCGCGGGTCCAGATCCCGGCCGCCAGTCCGTACGTCGACGCGTTCGCACGCTCCGCGACTTCGTCGAGATCATCGAACGAGAGCGCGGAGAGCACCGGTCCGAAGACTTCCTCTCGCGCGATCGTCATCTCGTCGCGGGCGCGGAGAACCGTCGGTTCCACGAACCATCCCGATCCCGCCGCCTCGTTGCGCTTCCCTCCGGTGAGGAGCTCGGCGCCTTCCGCGATCCCCGCATCGACGTACGACAGAACGCGCTCCATGTGCGCACGGCTGATCAGTGCTCCCATCTGGGTGGCCGGGTCGACGCCCGGGCCCTGCTGGATCGAGCGCGCCCTCTCGACCACGGCGGAGAGGGTCTGATCGAAGCTCCGGCGCGGCACGAAAAGGCGGGATCCCGCACAGCAGACCTCTCCCTGGTTGAAGAAGATACCCATCATCACCCCGCCCACCGCTTCGTCCAGATCGGCGTCGGGAAGGATGATGTTGGGCGATTTTCCTCCGAGCTCCAGTGTCACCCGCTTCAGATCGGTCGCGGAATGGCGGAGGATCTCGCGACCCACCCGCGGAGAGCCGGTGAACGAGATCTTGTTCACGTCCGGATGCTGCACCAGCGCCGACCCGGCCTGAGGCCCGAATCCCGGAAGAATGTTCACCACACCGGGAGGGAAATCGGCTTCGGCGATCAGCTCCCCAAGCCGGAGCGCAGTGAGCGGCGTGAGCTCGCTCGGTTTGAGCACGACGGTGTTCCCGGTCGCGAGGGCGGGAGCGAGCTTCCACGACGTGATCATCAGAGGGAAGTTCCACGGAGTGATCGCGCCGACGACTCCCACCGGCTCACGCCGGGTATAGGCGAGAAAGTGTCCCGGTACCGAGACCGGGAGGACTTCGCCGGTGAGCTTCGTGGCCCACCCCGCGAAGTATCGGAAGTGCTCGATGGCGAGTGGGACATCCGCCAGCATCGCCTCGGTGAGCGGCTTGCCGGTGTCGAGGCTCTCGAGCTGGGAGAGCTCGTCCGCGTTCTGTTCCATCAGATCCGCGAGCTTCAGAAGAACCCGCGCGCGCTCGGCCGGAGGAAGAGAACCCCAGGTCCCCTCCAGCGCTCTCCGCGCGGCGGTCACCGCGAGATCGACCTCCGCCTTCCCCGCTTCCCATACCGTCGCCAGCACTTCTCCCGTCGCGGGATCGATGTCGTCGAAGGTGCGCCCGCTCTGCGCTTCCACCCACCGTCCGCCGATGAGGATGCGCCGGGGAGAGGCGAGAAACTGCCGGACCGAATCGAAAACGAAAGGTGATTCCAGTGTCACGGTCATCGCGTGGCCCTCACGGATGTATCAGGATCTTGTTCGCCTTCTTCTCGTCGAAGAGGCGGTAGCCCTCGACCGCGTCGGTGAGCGGGATTCGATGGCTGACCACCAGGAGTGGATCGATGCGTCCCGTCTCGACGAGCTTCAATGTCGCATCGATGTCCCGCAGGACGTTCGCCACTCCGATTCGGAAGCTCACGTCCTTCGCCAGAGCACTCATCAGCGGATATTGAAACGACTCCGCGGCACTGATGCCGACCGCAGCGATGCGTCCTCCGGGACGGACCAGATCGAAGGCCAGCTCGAGGGTCTTCGTTCCGCCGACCGCCTCGATCACCACGTCGACACCTTCGCCGTCCGTGGCTTCGTTGATCCGGCTGACGGGATTGGTCCGGCTCGAGACGATGGGCTCCGCGCCCGCGCTCGCGGCGAGAGCCGCACGCTCCTCGACCAGGTCGATCGCCCAGACGCGGGAGGCTCCCATCGCCAGAGCACTCTGGACGGCCATGATGCCGACCGGTCCGCAGCCGACCACCGCGACGGTGTCACCCGGACGGAGATCCGCATTTCTCACCGCGCCATACGCAGTGGTCAGAACGTCGCCGCAGAAGATCGCCTTCTCGTCATCCATCCCGTCGGGGATTCGCCGAAGATTGATGTCGGCGTGCGGGATCCGCGCGTACTGCGCCTGTGTCCCCGCCACTCCCCCGAACACCATCCCCCATCCGAGAACGATGTTCTCCCGGCAGAGGTGATACTCGCCACGCCGGCAGGGAGGACAGAGACCGCACGAGATGGTGAAGGGGCCGACCACTCGATCCCCTTTCGAGAATCCGTACACCTGATCGCCGGCTGATTCGATGACGCCGGTGAACTCGTGTCCGCAGATCGTCCCCGGAAGCATCCCCGGGACTTCGCCGTGAAAGACGTGGAGGTCGGAGCCGCAGATCGCGGCGCACGTGACGCGGATGATCACGTCGCCCGGCGACTCGAGCTCCGGCTCGGGGACGTCGTCGAGCCGCACGTCGCGCACGTCCTGCCAGGTGACGGCCTTCACGCCATCGCCTCCGGAAACGACGTCGGAACCTCAGTGGCCGTGTTCACGAGCTCCTTCGCGGCGAGCACGTACGGGATGAGCGTGGCGAGATTCCCCTTCTTCAGTTTGAGCTTCCCGCGGATCAGACCGGAGATCGGCTCGAGCTTCCGTTCCAGCACCTGCTTCCATGTGAACGCGTCCGCGCTGATGATGAACGGAGTCGACTCCATCTCGGTCTGACCGGCGAGCTTTCCTTCACGGCAATCGCCTTTGAACAGATCGAGATAGAGAGCCCGGTCCTGCGGGAACCCGAGACTCGGATCCCGTTCCATGATCAGAATCATCGGCCATTGCCAGTTTCTCGCCGCGACCTTGTATTTCTCACTCGCGCGGATCTTATCGACCCAGTCCGCGAGCCATGGTTCACTGAACAATTCGTGACTCACGCGTTCCTCCGTGACATTGCAACTGTAATCCTGACCCCGTGAATCCCGGACGGAGCCTCGAGATGACGTCATCATACACCGCACGCTCGCGGCTCCGTTCCGTCCCGAGAACGAATCACTCATGGAAAGCCAGGACGCTCCACCATGCACATTCCCCCTCCGCCGCTTCTGCCGTCCCGCCGGCGGCGGAAGAAGCGCGGCGGCCCCGAGCAGCTGACGCTACGCGGCCGCGCCCGGGCTCGAAGTCGGCGCGGTAGGTATCGCCGGTGGGAATGAGACGATCCGGTAGTGCGAAATCCGGGGCGGGCGGTCAGCTGCCGTTTCCAGCGAGGTTGTACTTCTGCATCTTGGACTTGAGCGTGTTCCGCGCGAGTCCGAGGCGCCTGGCGGTCTCCCGGATCTTTCCCTTCGCCAACAACAGAGCCTGCTCGATCAGATGTTTCTCGACCCGCTGCATCAGATCGTCATAGACGTCGGACGTGATCTCCATCTTCCGGATCATGCCGAGGAGAAGGTCGTTCGAGATCGACTCCAGAGGAATCTCCGGGATCGACTTGTTCGGATCGCTGATCAGCCCGTAGAAGTCGCGTCGGGTGAGAATGTCGTCGTTCGACATGACGATTGCCCGGTGGAGGGTCGCTTCGAGCTCCCGGACGTTACCCGGCCACTCACACGCGTTGAACAGGTCGAGCACTCCCGGCTCGATCGGTTTCGGTTCGATGCCGAGGTCGTAGCAGATCTTCCGGATGAAGTGTTCGACCAGCAGAGGTATGTCTTCCTTCCGGTCACGCAGCGGAGGAAGGAGGATGGGAATGATATTCAGCCGATAGAAGAGATCCTCACGAAAGACGCCCTCTTCGATCGCCTTTTCGAGGTCCAGGTTCGTCGCTGCGATGATCTTCGCGTCACACTGGATGGTCTGTGTGCCGCCAACCCGCTCGAACTCCTTCTCCTCCACGATCCGGAGGAGTTTCGCCTGCATGGCAAGACTCACTTTCCCGATCTCGTCGAGGAAGATGGTCCCGCCGTTGGCGAGCTCGAACCGTCCGAGCTTCCTCCGCTCCGCTCCGGTGAACGCACCCTTCTCATGGCCGAACAGCTCGGACTCGGCGAGGGTCTCCGGGAGCGCCGCGCAGTTGAACTTGATGAATGGCCCGTTGCGGCGCGGACCGATGTTGTGGATGATCCGCGCGACGAGCCCCTTGCCGGTCCCCGATTCACCGCGGATCAGTACCGTCGACGCGGACGCCGCGGCTTTCCGCACCGTGAACTGGATCCGGGCCACCGCTTCGGACTGGCCGACCACCGAGTCGAGATGTTTGTCGACCAGCACCTCCTTTCGGAGCGATTCGTTCTCCAGAGAGAGCCGTAGCCGTGCCTGCTCGAGCTCTTCGTAGAGCCGCGCATTCTCGATCGCGATCGCAGCCTGATCGGCGAACGCTTCGAGGAAGCTCAGGTCGCGTTGCGAAAAGAGGTGTCTCGCCTCACGGTGGTCGACGTAGATCGCTCCGGCGATGCGCTCCCGGATCACCAGAGGGACGCAGAGAATGGAGACGATGTTCTCGGAGATCACCGTCTCCGAGTCGACGAACCGCTCGTCTGCGCGGGCGTCGGCTGAAATGACCGAGCGGCCCGTCTCGATCACGTCGCGCACCACGGCCTGCGGTGAGCGCTTCGAACCGTCTTCCTCGCGGATGTTCCTGACCACCCGGGTCCGCAGCGCACTGGTGATCGGGTCGATCACCAGGATCATTCCCCGTTCCGCACGAATCCGTTTCAGAACGATCTCCAGGACCCGATTGAGGACGTCCTCGACCCTCAGAGTCGAGTTGATGATCTTGACGATCTCGTAAAGGCCGACCACGCTGTTCTCCGCAGCACGTCCCGAAGGACGGATGCGGAAGAGCGCACCGCGGGCACGTTCGAGATCGGGCGTCGCCTGCAGCCGCTCGAAGATCGACACGGCTCGACGGATGATCTGAGTCGCCTCTTCCGGATCGTCGCGCAGGAGTCCGAGATCGAACAGCAGACGTCCGAGCTCGTACGGCGTATCGAGATCTTCGAAGGCTCGCTGCGCCGCGGCGAAACGCTCCTCTCCTTCCTCGCGCGAACCGGAGAAGGAGAGCGCGCGGCCCAGCATCCAGTCGCTCGTCGCTACCGTGAATCGATCACCCAGTCCGGTGGCGATCGCGATCGCTTCCCGTGCGTGATGGACGGCGTCGTCGAAGCGCTGCCGGAGGACTGCGACATCCGCCATCAGCGCATGAGTCCTCGCGATCCCGTGACGGGTTCCGTTCCGGGTGAAGAGCTCCATGGCCGATTCGATGTGCTCTGCCGCTTCTTCGTAGTTCTCCCGTCTCTTTTCGATCACGCCGAGCACATACGACGCCTCAGCCAGGAGATTCTCGTCCCGGGTGCGCTCGGCGAGGTCGTACACCCTCTGCGCGTACTGCAACGCCCGGGCGATGTCGCCTCGCCGGGCCGTGAGTCTGGCGAGAGGGACGTACACCGAGACTCGGGAAGGGCGATTCTCGTCGAAACCTTCGAGACGCACCGCCTGCTGGTAGCGGGCCATCGCGTCGTTCCACCGCCCGAGACGCTCGAGCGACTGCCCCAGATATTCGAGCGCGACTGATTCGCTTTCCGGCGATCCGAGCTTCTCACCGAGGTGGTAGCTCTTCTGGAAAAGCTGCGCGGCGGCATGGAAGTTTCCGCGACTCAGCTCGATCACCGCGACGTTGTTGTAGGCCGTCACCAGGTCCCACAGATCACCATCCGTCTCCGACTTGTCGAGATTGCGCCGATGATGCTGCAACGCAGCATCCCACTCCCCCACCTTCCACAGAACGTTTCCGAGGTGTCGGGACGAGACTCGGCGAAGCTGTTCACAGTCGAGTCGTTCCGCGGTCTCGAACGCCTTTTCGAAGTGCACGCGTGCGGTCTCCCAGTCGCCGCGCCCATACGCGATCTCGCCGAGCATGTCCTCGACGTAGCCGTGAAGCGGCGAGAGCGGATCTCCACCGATCATGCGAGACGCCTGCTGCGCGGTTCTCTCCGCTTCGGCGAACTCGCCGCGATCGCGATGAATCCACGCGGTCCGGTTCAGGAGCTCGGCGACATCGGTTGCCGAGCCCAGTCGCTCGTGAATCTGCATCGCGTCCTGGAAGTACGTCAGCGCCGCATCGCTCTCTCCCCGTCGCGCCAGGAGCTTTCCGATCTTTCTCATGATCCCGGCCGCCGCGAGTTGACTCTCCTCATCCGCTTCACGAGACTGAATGCTCTTGAGAAGGAACTGATAGACCTGCATTGCTCCCCTGAAGTTGTTGTTCCGGTAGTACGCGTCACCCAGACGTTCGCGGATCTCCAGTCGCCTCGCATGATCGCCGGAGAGGTCCATCAGTTCGAGGGCGATGCGGTAGAATTCCGCCGCCTGCTCGTGTGCGAGAGCGGAAGCTGCCTGGACTCCCGCCCGGATGGAGTACTCGATTCCCTTCATGTGATCGTTGCCGCGCGCGTAGTGATACGCCACCTGACCCAGCAGCTCCGCCGCCCCCTCCAGCAGGAGCGTTTCCAGAACCCGCGCCGCCCGCTGATGCACGGCGATCCGCAGGTCGCCCGGCATCTGTGCGTATACGGCCTCGCGAAGACTTCCCTGCGGGAACGCGAGGACCCGTCCATCGGCGGACGTGTCGAGAAGATTCTTCGCCGAGAGCTGTCGGACCAGATGAAAAACGTGCTCGGCGTCCGCCCCCGCGATTCGGGTGAGGACGGAGGTCTCGAAGTGATCCCCCATCACTGACGCAGTCTCGAGCAGCCGGCGGTGCTCCTCGGAGAGTTGTTCGAGCTTCTCGCTCCAGACCGCGGCGGATCCTCCCGGAATCCGGAGATTCTGGATGCGTTCGAGATCCGCGGACCACCCGTCGACGCCGAGGCGCAGGTAACCGTGGGTGGCGAGAAAGTCGACTACGCGCCGGACCAGCATCGGAGAGCCGCCCGATTCCCACATGATCCACCGGATCAGATCGTGGGGGAGACTCTCCTCTCCGAGCAGACTTTCGACGTACTCTCGTACGAGATCCTCCGAGAGCGGACCGACTTCGATCAGCGTCATGCCGCTCTCGCGTGCCCTCTGCTCCCACTGGCCCACGCTCGTCGATGCGCCATCGTCGACCATCGGTTCGGCGTCTTTCCCGGTCGTGAGGGTCCCCACCACCAGGAAATTCGACTGCCGTGCTTCACCGACCAGGAAGGTGAAAAGCTCGGCACTGGACGGGTCGGCCCACTGAAGATCTTCCACGATCAGGATCAGAGGTGACGAGCCGGCGTCGCCGACCGCCTTCAGATAGCCGTAGAAATCCTGGATGGACTGCACGACCCGGTTATAAAGGCGAAACTTCTCGCCGCGCCGGAGCTTCCCTTCCTCCGGAGAAGAGATCACCGTCCGGAGGATGCGCCGGATCTCCGAGGTCGCATCGGCGACGGGATTCAGCGCACGGACCAGTTGCTGGAAGATCTCGAAGAAGGGGGCGTAGATACTCTTCCGGTTCACCGGACAACGGCCGACGAAAACGCGTGCGCCGTCGAGTTGCGCCCGGACCGTCGCTTCCCGCACGATCCGGCTCTTCCCCATCCCTTCCGGTCCGAGGACGATCACTCCGCCGCCCTTCCCCTCCCTCGCCCCCTGAATCGCGGAGGTGAGCCGGTCGATCTCCTCCTGATGGCCGATCAGCGGAGCCGCGAGAAGCTCGCCGCTCCCGAGCAGAAGCTCTCCCGGCGTGACTTCGATCGCCGCCGCTCTGGCCACGTCGTGCAGAAGCATCGCCGCGGAAGAGTAGCGGTGACGGGGATCCGGCTCCAGGAGCTTCAGGATGATCTGCTCCAGACGGTCGGGAACGTGGGGATTGATTGCGGACGGTTTGCGTACCGCTTCGTCGAGCCGGTGGCGGATGATCTCGATCGAAGGACGGCCGAATGTCGGAAGCGCTCCGGTCACCGTCTCGTAGAGCGTCATTCCGAGCGCGAACAGATCGGCGCGAAGATCGACCTGATCCTGCCGGAGGACTTCGGGCGCCATGTAGTGCAGAGTCCCGCGGATTCTCCGGTCGAACAGAGTGTGGGCTTCGGCGGAAACTCCGAAGTCCATGATCTTCACTTTTCCACGCGCGTTCACCAGGATGTTCGAGGGCTTGACGTCGAGATGAATGATCCCGAGCTGGTGAATGTGATGGAGTCCGGACGCGATCTGCACGATCACGTCGAACAGGCCGTTCCAGTCCCGCCCGTCGAAGAAATCGGTGATCTTCTTCCCTTCGAAGTACTCCATCGTGAAGTACGGGTATCGCTCCTCGATCAGACCGAAGTCGTAGACCTTGATGATCGCAGGATGGTCGAGGGAGGCGAGGGTGGCGAACTCGCTTCTGAACTGCAGCAGGCCTTCGGGAGCATCGAATTCGTGGCGTAGAATCTTGATCGCAGCCTCGCGGTCGTGGACCAGGTCGCGGACCCGGTACACCGAGGTCGAGTTGCTCTCCTTCAACGTACCGCGCAGCTCATACGCGGCAGGAAGCTGGATCGAAGTCTGAACCGCTTCAGTCATGAGCGTTTCTGAGATGTAACAAGGAGGTGGCCGTGGGTGCAAGAGTAACCCTTCCGAGCGGTTCGACGCAAACGGCCGCCTTTCCAGCACTTGCCAGCGCAGTCCGCTAGGCGTCGCCGAGGCCCCGTAGAATTCCGGAAACAAATCCCCCCGCGTTCAGCGCAACTTTTGACCCATAAGGACCTGACGCTCTCGAGGTTCCCAACCGACCGTCCGGTTTGCTCCGTCAGCGGACGCTTCCATAGAGTCGGACCGCCTCCTGAGTTAGAATTACCCCCGACCCTCACGTCCATGTACGGAGCTCCCCAGCGCATCGCACACTTCGACGTTCTCCGCATCCTGGGACGCGGCGGGATGGGAGTCGTCTATCTCGCACGCGACTCGAAGCTCGGCCGGCAGGTCGCCCTGAAGGTGCTGACCGCCTCGGATCTGGAAGGGAGTGAACAGCGCTCGAGATTTCTGCGCGAAGCAAGGACGGCCGCCTCCATTTCGCATCCGAACGTCGCGACCATCTTCGAGATCGGCGAGACCGACGTCGGCCTTCCCTTCATCGCCATGGAGTACTGCGAAGGACCGACTCTCGCGCAGCTGCGACGTGACTCGGAGATCAGCAGGGGAGATTTTCTCCGCTGGGCACGACAGATCGCGGAAGGGCTTTCGGCCGCCCACCGCAATGGCGTGATCCATCGCGACATCAAGACCGCCAACATCGTCGCCTCCCCTTCCGGAATCAAGATTCTCGATTTCGGGCTTGCCCGCGAGCTCGTCTCCGACGCTGCCAGTCTCGCGACGACCGGAGGCCACTTCTACGGCACCATCCCCTATCTCTCGCCGGAGCAGGCGACCGGAAGACGCGTCGACGCGCGAAGCGATCTCTTTTCCACCGGCGTGGTGCTCTACGAGCTCGCCACCGGAAAGCTTCCGTTCGAAGCCGACACGCCACTCCAGATCCTCGAACGGATCCGCGACGACGAACCGGACCGGTTCGAGCCAGCGATCGACGAGTTTCCTCCGGAAGCGACCCGCATCATCGAGCAACTCCTGCAGAAATCACCCGAGGACCGTTACCAGTCGGCCGAAGAACTGGCGGCGGATCTCACCGCGCTGCAGGGGGCGGAGCGGCCGGCCTCCGACACCGTGCGCGAGAGCCGGCGCGTCTCCACGCTGGGAAAGACGGTGCGGGCTTCGCGCCGTCGAACCGGCATCATCGGACTTCTCGCACTCCTTCTCGTGCTGATCCTTGGCAGTGCGATCGGATGGTTTCTGCACCAGGCCGGCGGCGAGAAGTCCGAGCCTCCGGCCGATCCGAGCTCGATCCACTCCATCGCGGTCGTGCCGTTCGAGAATGTCTCGGGGCAGAAGGAGGATCAATTCCTCTCCGTAGGGCTGGCCGACGCGCTGGTCACCCGACTGCAGATGAATCCGGCTCTCCAGGTCCGTCCGACCTCGTCCACCGTGCAGCTCGAAGGGAAGAGGCTCGACGCGCAGAGCAGAGGAAAACAGCTCGACGTCGACGGCGTCCTCGAGGGGCGTTTTCTCAGCGCTGGCTCCCGGCTTCGGGTCACGCTGCAGCTGACCGACACCCGCAGCGGGTACGGCGTCTGGGCCGACACGGTCGAGGGGAGCCGCGACAATCTCCTCACTCTGATCGACGACGTCTCCGGCCGCACCGCGTCGGCGCTCGATCGGGAAGCCGCGATGCGGCCCCCCTCGATCCGTTCCGAGCCGAAGAGCTCCAATCCGAAGGCGTTCGAGTACTACGTGCGCGCGCGAGCCATCGCGGGAAGTCTCCGCCCGGAGGAGAGCAGTGAGGAGGTCGCGTTGCTGTCGAAGGCGATCGAGCTCGATCCGGAGTTCGCCGCGGCGTACGCCGACATGGCGATCGCCCTCTCGCTCCGGCAGGTCCGCGGATTCGGAACGACGACCGAGCAGTACAAGCGCGCCGAGTGGTACGCACGCCAGGCGATCCGTCTCGACTCCAATCTCGCCGAGGCACACCTCGCGCTCGGTCGGGCCCTGGTTCGCTTCCCCGACCGCTTCAGGGAATCAGCGAGAGAAACTCTCGCCGCATTGCGCCTCAATCCGAACGATCCGCAGGCCCTCTGGACCATGGTGACGTACTTCGTGGCGACCGGTGAGACGCAGAAAGCCCAATGCGCGGGTGAGCGTCTGGTGCGGCTCGACCCTTCGTCGAACGAGGCGAGAACGCGTGGCTACTGGAAGGTCAACTCAGTCGACGCCGAAGGATCGCTCCGCGAGTCGCAATACGCGCTCGCCTCTCCCGACACGGCGCTCGCGGGGCACGACATGCGCGCCCTCGCCTGGCTGGTGATCGGCGATCTCGACGCTGCCGAACGCGAGCAGCAGGCGGCGGAAAAGCTCGTTCCCGAACACTACATCCCCCGCAGCCTGGCGGCCATGATCGCAGCCGCTCGCGGTAACCGGGCCGAAGTCGAGCGGCGCCTCGCCCAGATCCGGACGGACACCAGCCGCAACCACTGGGCGGCTCTCCGCGCGTCACTCTGCTACGCGAAGCTGGGAGACCGGAACGAAGCCATTGCCTGGATGAAGAAGGCGATGGTGCTCGGGAACCACAGCTGGTACTTCTTCGTGAAGCATCCCTGGTTCGAGTCGCTCCAGAGCGATCCCGAGTTTCAGCGGAACCTCGCGAAGATGAAGAGCGATCTCGACGACGTGCAGGACGACTACGTCGGAACCAACGCGACGATCTGCGGGAAGTGACCGCCCCGCAGTGCGGGCCGGCAATTGTGGGTCTCGAGTGGCGGAACTGATGCGGCGCTCTGTCTCAGCAGTGTGCCGGGATCGCGGGCGCTGGGGCGGCCTCTCCGCCCGCCGCTTCTTCGATCTCGAACATCCGGTTCAGGGACCGCGCGGCCGCCACCCGGATCTCTTCCGGAACCTCGATCGGGTAGCGCATCAGCTTCAGTGAGTCGCGCACGTCCTCGAGCGAGGTGACCTTCATGAACGTACAGAGCTTGCAGCCCTTGAGAAACTGCTTGTCGGGGACTTCCATCGCCAGACGATCCGACAGGCCGCACTCGGTGACCACCAGGAAGCGCGACGCGGCATTCTCTTTCGCATAGCGCACCATCCCGGAGGTCGAGAGGACCGCATCCGCGAGCCTGGCGACGTCGGGCCGGCACTCCGGATGGACCAGGATCTTCAGCTCCGGATCGTTCTCCCGGATCTCGCTGATCTCCCCCGGAGTGATCTGCTGGTGTACGTAGCAGAAGCCTTCCCACGGAATGATGGTCTTCTCCGGCACCTGCTGGGCGACGTGGGCGGCCAGGTTACGGTCCGGGAGGAAGAGGATGTGCTGATTCGGAAGCGCACGCACGACTCGTGCGGCGTTCGACGACGTGCAGACCACGTCCGAGAGCGCCTTGGTCGCGGCGGTGGTATTGACGTAACTCACCACCGCAAGGTCGGGATAGTCGGCGCGCAACTCCTCGATTTTCGCAGCGACGTCCTCCGCGGGAGCCGCATCCGCCAGCTGGCATCCAGCGAGAAGATTCGGCAGCAGCACCGTCCGGCTCGGATTCACGATCTTCGCCGTCTCCGCCATGAAGTGGACGCCGCAGAATTCGATGACGTCCGCTTCCTTGACCTTCCCCGCCATCAGCGACAGCTCGAGCGAGTCGCCCACGAAGTCCGCGACCTTCAGGATCTCGGGTCGGTAGTAGTTGTGTGCCACCACCACCGCGTTGCGCTCTTTCTTCAGCTCCCGGATCTCCTCGTGGAGCTCCTGGAATTCACGGGCGTCTTCTTCCGTGTACTGGAATGTCCGTACACGCTGGAGTTCTTCGAATAGAGTCGACATAGTCTGGCTTGATTTCCTTCTACCGCTCGGACGCCTCGGTAACAATATCACCCGCGGTGAAATTCGCACGCGGCCCGAACCGTCGCTCTCGAAAGGAGATCTCTCAAATGGACGAAGAACCATTCCGGATCGAGATCGGTGACGTGCTCGACCTCCACTCTTTCCGCCCCTCCGACTCCCGCGAGGTCGCTCTCGATTACCTCGTCGCGGCGCGGGAGAAGGGCTACCGGCAGGTGCGCCTGATCCACGGCCGCGGCATCGGAGTGCAGCGTGAGATCATCCGCTCCCTTCTCTCCTCCCTCGATTGGGTCGAAGAATTCCACGACGCCGACCCCGGCGGTGGAGGATGGGGCGCGACGGTGGTCCTCCTCGCCCCGACCACGTGAGCGGACCACGCCGGGCTCGCATCGCCACGACCGCGCTCGCCACTCGCACGCTCGTGCCCGATGTGTAATACTGTCTCATCCGAATCCACTGGAAGGGTTCCTGCGATGGTCCTGTTCAATCACGCCACCCGTGAAATGACCGCCAAGATCGTGTACTACGGTCCCGGTCTGTGCGGAAAGACGACGAACCTGCTGGTGATCTTCGACAAGCTCGATCCGTCGAACCGCGGGAAGATGCTCTCCCTCGCCACGAAGACCGACCGCACTCTCTTCTTCGATCTCCTCCCGGTCGACATCGGAAAAGTGGGACCGTTCAGTCTCAAGATCCAGCTCTACACCGTCCCCGGTCAGGTGTTCTACAACGAGACGCGGAAGCTGGTGCTGAAGGGAGCCGACGCAGTCGTCTTCGTAGCCGACTCGCAACCGAGCATGATCGAGTCGAATCGGGAGAGCTTTCAGAACCTCTTCGAGAATCTCGAAGAGAACCAGATCGACCCGAACGAGATCCCGATCGTGATCCAGTACAACAAGCGGGACATCCCGGGAGTCCTCCCGGTGGATGATCTCCAGGAGAAGCTCGAGTTCGACGGCTATCCCTACGTCGAAGCTGCCGCCATCAATGGCGACGGCGTGATGGAAACCTTCAAGCTCGTCTCGAAGATCTCCGCGAAACATCTGATCAACAAGCTGAAACCGAAGTCCGGCAGCAAGCCCGAACCACTGCGGAAATCCACGAAGAAAGAGCGTTCCGAGCCGAAGCCGGTGCAAGCCGAGCCGGAACCGGTCGCAGTGGGCGCCGCCGTGTCGGAGGGGGAACAGGAGCCCCTCGAGAGTCCGTTCGCGGAATCGCTCCCCTTTCCCCAGGCCGAAGAGACGCCGATGGAACGCGAGTACGAGAGGGTGGAAGAAGTCTCGCTCGAACAGCTTCTCGAAGGTCGCGATCGTCCGTCCACCGTGAGCGGCGACGTGCCCGTTCCCGTTCAGATCGAGGAAGTTTTCGAGGAACCGGCCGCCGAGGAAGTCGACGAGGAAACCATTGAAGAGCCCGACGAGGAGATCGAGGCTCTCGACGAAGCGATGATCGTCGAGCCCGAGTCGGATCACGACGATACCGTCGTCCCCTTCGAGACCGGCGAAACCGCTTCCCCGGGCGGAATCTCGAGCGAAGACGCGGCAACCCTCTCGGCGGAGCTCGCCGCCGTCCGGCAGGATCTCGACGCCCTCCGTCGCGATCAGAAGGCCATCGCGGACGTCCTTTCCCGGGCCCTGGCCGACATCCGGAAAATCGTCGATCGTTCGTGACCCGCATCACTCCCGGCTGGAGAATCCCGACTCACACTTCCGTATCGACAATCCCATTGCGCGGCCACCCGCTCGATGCCAGAATCACCGATTATTTCCCAGGAGGAATCATGCGTCGTCTTACCGTTGTCGCAGTCTCGCTGCTTCTCGTTCTCACGTTCGGATGCAAGGCCAAAAAAGCCCTCGATGCAGCCGCGATCTCACACGATCTCGATAAGCGCGGCACCACCGATCTCATGAAGGAGATCGCCGATGACAAGTACGATCCCCCCGCGGACGGCAAACTGACCGATGCCCAGATCAAGATGTACCTGAAGGTCCGCGAACACGAGAAGGAGATCGCGAAGGTCGCTCACAAGGAGCTTGCCGAGCACGAGCAGAAGGCGAAAGAGAGCGGGGAAAAATCGATCTCCGGAATGATGGAAGCGTTCAAGGGTCTCGGATCCGTTGCCGACATCGCAACCGCCGACCTCCGCGCCGCCAAGGACCTCGGCTACAACACCGCCGAATACCAGTGGGTGAAGGGTCAGGTCCTCGCAGTCTCCACCTATGCCATGCAGGAGAAGCTGCAGCAGGCAACGTCCGCCATGGCGGATTCGGCCTATCAGCAGATGAAGAAGGCCTACGACGAGGCGAAGGACGACACCACCAGGAAGATGTACGCCGACATGCTCGCTCAGTACGACAAGAACAGGGAGGACGCCCGGAGCGAACAGGAGAAGCCCGACCCGGCAGTGGTGTATAACCGGCAGCTCCTGAACAAGTACGACAACGAGCTCAATGCCCTCGCCGCAGAAATGACCAAGTGGAGCGGCAACGAAGAAGAATCGAAGAAGGAAGTGAACGAATTCGAGCAGAAGCTCGACAAAGCCGCTTCCGACGCGAAGAAACAGGCCCAGTAAGCTCCGGATTCACCTCACTGAGCATCCAGAGGTGGACGCCACGCCAGTTGGCGTCCACCTCATCCCTCATCCCCGACTCGACCCGCCACGGGAGGCACACCATGCCCGATCTCCACTGCTCCGAATGCAGCTGGTCGTCACCGATCGATGCGCTGTACGGGCTCTGCCCCGAATGCAGTGCGCCGATCCTCGTCCGATACGATCTCTCCCCCGCTCCGTCACTGCGCGACGAGGTGCGGACGCGGCCCGCCACCATGTGGCGATTCGCCGAGCTGATGCCGATGCGGGATCAGACCGGGATCGTCTCGCTCGGAGAGGGCGTCACGCCGCTCCTTCCTTCCATGGCCATCGCCGGCGATGAAGGATTCGCGCACCTCTTCTACAAGGACGAGTCGCAGAATCCGACCCGCTCGTTCAAATCCCGCGGGATGTCTGCCGCCGTGACCATGGCCAGGCACCTCGGCGCGAAGAGTCTCGCCGCTCCCACCGCAGGAAACGCCGGGTGCGCGCTCTCCGCATATGGAGCACGCGCTTCCCTTCCGGTCTACGTCGCCATGCCCGTCGACACGCCCCGATCGATCGTCGACGAGTGCCGCAGCTATGGCGCGGAGGTCGAGCTGGTCCAGGGCGTGATCACCGACGCGGCGAAGAAGGTCCAGCAGTTCATCGCCCGCAGTGGTGGTTTCGACCTCTCGACCCTCAAGGAACCCTACCGGGTCGAAGGAAAGAAGACCATGGGCTACGAGCTTCTCGACGACCTCGGCAGGCTCCCCGACGCGATCCTCTATCCGACCGGCGGAGGTACCGGCCTGATCGGAATGTGGAAGGCCTTCGACGAGATGGAGCAACTCGGCTGGATCGGATCCGAGCGGCCGCGCATGTATTCCGTGCAGTCTGCAGGTTGTGCCCCGATCGTCCGCGCATTCGAAGAAGGGCTCGACCATGCGCCTGCATGGGAGTCACCGAACACGTCGGCCTGGGGACTGCGCGTCCCGCGAGCGGTCGGCGACCGGCTGATGTTGCGCGCACTGCGCGCGTCGAACGGTGGTGCCGTCGCGGTTCCCGAGAACGCGATCGAGCCCGCCGCCGCCGAGATCCGCACCCGCGACGGAATCGACGCCGGTCCCGAAGGAGGCGCCGTTCTGGCCGGGCTTCGGATCCTCGTCGAGCGCGGAGAGATCCGCATAGACGAGACCATCGTTCTCTTCAATACCGGCGCGAACAAGTATCACGACTGAGCGCATCGATCCGGCTCCGGACCAACCGCCGGTTCCGCACGCTCCTTGCACTCTTTCCGCCCGGCGCAAATGAAAGAGACCCGCAACCATTCATGAGGAGATCCGATGCGAGATCGCGCGAGACCGGCCGCAAAGACAGCATGCAGATCCATCTCCCTCACGCTCATCGAGGTGCTGCTCGCGGCTGGGATTCTCTCCGCGATCGCATGCGGAGCCGGCGCAGGCTCCTCCAGCGTACCTGAATCTCCCGCCGGGCAGCCGGAGACGACCGCCCGCCCCGCGCCGCCATCGACGACGACCGCTCCAGTGCAATCCTCCGCTCCCGCGACCGCCACGTCGACGGAAACACCACCGGACGAAGTGGAACAGACGGTGCGCGCGTTCGGGCGGAAGCTCGCGAAGGTCTCCCTCCTCGCTCCTCCCGAGACTCTTCGTACGTCGATCCGGAAAGAGTACGGCGCGCTGGTGACCCCGGATCTCCTGAACCGATGGATTACCGATCCCGGAGAGGCTCCCGGCCGGCTCACGTCGAGTCCGTGGCCCGATCACATCGACATCCTTCGGACCGATCGAAACCGATCCGGTGCCGATC
This sequence comes from uncultured Acidobacteriota bacterium, assembly GCA_963741955.1. Classification (GTDB taxonomy): domain Bacteria; phylum Acidobacteriota; class Thermoanaerobaculia; order Gp7-AA8; family Gp7-AA8; genus CAVUKB01. The sequence continues at coordinate 449,778 of CAVUKB010000004.1, read as the reverse complement.
GAACACTCCTCTTCGGAGACGTGGTGGAAGTCTCCAGCGCAGGCGGCGGCGCACCGGTCGATCGAGTGCCGGTCGCGATCGAGCTCGATCACACCGGCGACGGATGGAAAATCTCCGGCTGGTGGAGCTCCGCTCCCCGCACTCCCTCCGGCGGCGATGCGCTCGGAGCGGCCGCGGTGGTCGAGTCCTACTATGCCGCGATCGGCCGCGGTGATTACGAGACTGCGTACCACGACTGGGGTAATTCGGGACAGGCCAGCGGGAAGACGCTCGACCAGTTCCGAAGCGGATTCGCGAGCACGGCCAGGACGGCTGTGGTGACCGGCCCGCCCGGCCGCGTGGAGGGAGCGGCCGGCTCACGCTACGTCGGCATTCCGGTGGAGATCACCGCCACGACAAAAGAGGGCGAAACGCAGCATTTCCGCGGCAGCTACACGATGCGGCGCACCGTGATCGAGGGCTCCACTCCCGCCCAGCGTCGCTGGCACATCACCACGGCGAAGATCAGCCGGAAAGAGTGAGCCGCGTCCGATGAACCGCGCCTCCGTGTAAAACTCCCGCGTCACGCCTTGGAGCTTCGGGTGAATTCATGCTGGAGGCACGGCGCGCGAAGACTCACCACCCCGGATCATTCACGGGACTTCTGCTGCGAAGCGACGAAATCTCGTGAATAATCCGGGCCGGCGCTACAATCCCTCCGCCGCCGTCGCGGTCTCTCGCCCATGCTCGAATCGATCCTCATCGGCACCGGATTCGCTTTCGCCGCCGCCGTTCAGCCGGGGCCGCTCCTCGCGTTCCTTCTCTCGCGCGCAGCGAGCCGCGGATGGCGGGCCACCATGCCGGCCGCACTCTCGCCGCTGGTCAGTGACGGCCCGATCGCGATCATCGTCCTCACCGTCATTCAACACCTGACCCTCACGATGCAGCGAGGGCTTCGATTCGCAGGAGGATTCTTCCTCCTCTACCTCACGGTGATGACTCTGCGCGATCTCCGAAAGCCCGCCGCTGCTCTCGACGCGACGGCCACCTCTTCGGCTCCCCGAACCGTCCTCGAGGCGGCGACCGTCAACTTCCTCAATCCGAATGCCTGGCTCGGATGGAGCCTGGTCCTCGGGCCGTTGATCATCGCCGCGTGGCATCGCGCGCCATCGAACGGAGTCGCTCTCGTCGCGGCGTTCTACCTCACCATGCTCGTCTCGCTCGCCGCGATCATCTTTCTGTTCGGAACCGCGCACATTCTCGGCCCCCGCGCCCGCCGTATCCTGATGGCCATGTCCGCCGCGGCCCTCGCTGCGATCGGCGTCTGGCAGCTGGTGACCGCCATCCGGATGCACTGAGTGTCCTGCGTCGCCGCGAGCCACGCGCGCTCCGGATTCACCCTCCACCCCCGGAATGCGATAGGGTTGGACTGCACGGCAATCGCGTATCTGAATATCGAGGAGATCGTCCCATGCAGATCGGAATCGTCGGGCTTCCCACGTCAGGTAAATCGACCCTCTTCCAGGCAGTCACCAGAACTCATCTCGACGAAGCGGCGCTGGCGAAGATGGAGGCGCACGTCGGGGTGGTGAAAGTGCCGGACCCGCGCCTCGAGCGCTGCTCCGAGATTTTCTCTCCGAAGAAGACCGTCCACGCCACGATCGAGTTCGTCGACGCGGTCGGGCTGAAAAAGGGCGGCGCCGGCAGCACCCAGTTCACGACGTCCTTCCTCTCCGCGGTGAAAAACAACGACGCCCTGGTTCACGTCGTCCGCCTCTTCAACGATCCCGCCGTCCCCCACCCCGACGGGAAGATCGATCCGCTCCGCGACGTGGAAACGTTCGACACCGAATTCATCCTCGCCGACATGGCGGTCGTCGAGCCGCGGATCGAGCGGATCCACAAACAGCTCGGCCGCGCGCAGGACGACATCGCGAAACGCGAGCTTCCGGTACTGGAGCGATGTCTCGCCGCACTTCAGGACGAGAAGGTCCTTCGCAACGAGGAGTTCTCACCCGAAGAGCTGCAGCTCCTCAAGACGTACCAGCTCCTTTCACTCAAGCCGATGCTGATCGCTCTCAACCTCGACGAGAGCCAGCAGGAGATCATGGCGGATGAAGTGGCCCGCGTGGCCGGTGCGAAAGCGGGGCTGCGGACGCGCGTCTCCGCATTCTTCGGAAAAATCGACATGGAGATCTCGCAGCTCTCGAACGAGGACGCGCGGATGTTCATGGACGAGTACGGGATCCGCGAGTCCGCGCTCGACACTCTGATCCGCGAGGCCTACGCACTCCTCGGGCTCCGCTCGTTCCTCACCGTCGGTGAAGACGAATGCCGCGCCTGGACCATCCGCGACGGGATGACCGCACAGGATGCGGCCGGGGTGATCCACTCCGACTTCTACGACCGTTTCATCCGCGCCGAAGTGGTGCACTACGACGACTTCATCGCCGCGGACGGCTCGTTCGCAAAAGCGAAGGAAGTCGGCCACTGGCGACTGGAAGGAAAGCATTATGAAGTCCGCGACGGCGACATCATGGAGATCCGGCACGGCTGACGGCGCACGAAGGTCGCTCGCGATTTGCCATCCCTCGGTCGGGCGCGTTCCAGATTTGCCATAGGTCGTGCGGGCGCGTACGGCAGCAATGGGTGCGGTGAGGGAAAGGGCTGGGGCTTCGAGAACGATCTCATTTGCGCGATTTGCCATAATCCTGCCGGGCGTCGTCCGCAGGAACGACCGCGGTGAACGAGCGGACCGCGGCTTCGATGACCATTTCATTTGCGCGATTTGCAGACGCCACGGCACGCGCCCGAAGGGGTGCCACTTTGTTCAGCCAGGCCCATAAGAGCACGGGGCCGCGCGTGCTCGAATCAGTGCGAGCCCCGTCAGGGGGCGGCACTGCGCTTCACGCGACGCCTCGCGCAGCAACTCCCCGCGCAGCCGCGACTGCGCGCGCCGCCGCTTCTCCGGTTTCGCAGCCGCCCTGCATAAACCCCTGAAACTCGAGCGAGCAGTGCTCGCCGGCGAAGAAGAGATTGCGAACCGCTTCTCCCTCCGCGCCCCGCAGTGTCGTCCATTGCCCCGGACGGTACGTCGCGTAGCTCCCACGCGTCAAACGGAACGTCGGCCAATGGAAGCGAACTGCCTTCGAATCACCGCGGGCTGCGGCGATCCCGGGAAAAACGCGATCGAGATCCTCCGCGAACTTCCGCGCCTGTTCCGCATCCGTTCCTTCCCCCACCTCCACGCCGTGTCTTCCGCCGGTGAAGTTCGTCAGGATTCCGGACCGCCCCTCCTGCTTCCGGCTCGTCTCCCATGAGAGCTGGAACGCGAGATCGGTGAGCACGCTCCCGTTCGACCCGTACTCGTCGCGCCAGACGCGCCGTTCGAATCCCACCATCACCTTCGCATTCGTACCGTATCCGAGGGTTGCGATCGCGGCCTCCTTTGCGGGTGGCAGTTCCACGTCGATCCGCACATCGCGGAGGATGGTGAACGGAATCGCGAGCACCACCTGCGGAGCGCGGATCGTGGTGCTCGATCCATTCCGGCGCACCGAAGCGAGAAATGAGCCGTCCGCACGCTCGGACAGCGACTCGAGAAACGTGTTCGTCTCCACGTCGCGCTCCAGCCGGCGTGCGAGTGCGGTGGGGATAGTGTCGTTCCCGTCATGAGTGTGGAAGCGCTCGTCGCTCTCGCCGAAGATGTGAAATGGATCGGGGTTCGTGTCGATCATGGTGAGGAGATTGAGCGACGACTGCTCGTCGAGCTCCAGTCCGAATTCAGTGGTGTATCCGACATCGAGCAGCGTTCGGATCCATCCGCTCACTCCGTTCTGGTCGAGCCACTGCGCGATGGTCCTCCGGTCGAGCGCCTCGGCGTTGCTCGGAGCGCGGTACGTGACGTCGTCGCCAGTCAGCGTCGCGAGATCCCTCTCGATCATCGCCGCGATCGGCTGGAATGCCTCGACCACCTCCTCCTCCGTGCGCACCGCCCCGTCGAAATAGAAGATGTCGGCGTGAATTCCGGGAGACTCGAGCGAGAGGTCGTCCAGCGCGATCCCGAGCTCCGCGGCGAGGTTCCTGATCTCGGTATGGTTCGTGTCGATCAGCTCTCCCCCGAGCTCCGCCACCTGTCCGTCGGCGAAGAAGTTGCGGATGCTGTACATGCGGCCGCCGACGCGGCTTTGGGCTTCGATCACCCGAGCCGGAATGCCCTTCTGCCCGAGCCGGTACGCCGCGGTGAGACCGGCGATGCCGGCTCCGACAATGAGAACCGGGTCGCCTTCGTCTGCTGGCGGCTCCACCGGTGCGGCCGTCTTGCAGCCGCTTAGGGCCAGACCTGCTGTTGCCGCGGCAGTGACCGCAAGGAACTCGCGACGGTCGACGCGATGGACGCGACGGCCGTCGACCATCTCGCTGCTGCTCATGCCGAGGTGGTTCGCCGCCTGCGCCTCGCGCAGAGCGCGTCCGAGGAGACGGAACAGCGGGGTCCGGGGCATACCGATCCTCCTGCGATTTCAATTGTAAGGAACGGGAAAAGAGTACCACTCTCGAGGTCAGAAACGATTTGCCATAGCCCGTTCGGGCGCGTTCGACAGGAATGGGTGCGGTGACGGAGAGGACCGTGGCTTCGAGAACGACTCCATTTGCGCGATTTGCCATAGCCAGAGCGCGCGTCGCGTCTCTCCCCGGAGCCCGAAGGGCGTCACTTTGTTTAGCCGGGCCCGTAAGGGCCCGGATCCGCGCGTGCGGACTCCAGCGGGAGCCCCCGTCAGGGGGCGGCACTCCCTCTCGCGCAATTTACCTTAGCGCTGACGCCCGTCTTCCGCAGTAACAAGTGCCGCGACTCAGCGGCCCGTGGCTTCGATGACCATTTCATTTGCGCGATTTGCGGACGCTCCTGCTCCCCGGAGCCCGAAGGGCGTCACTTTGTTTAGCCGGGCGCGAAGGTCCTGGGTCCGCCTGCTCTGAATTCAATGCGAGCCCCCATCAAGGGGCTTCAGCGCGACGGGATGCGCCCGAGCAGCCGGAGGAGCCCGTCCAGAATCGTCAGAGGGTGTGGAGGGCAGCCGGGGATGTAGAGATCGACCGGGATGTCCGCCGGGATCCCGCGCGTCTCGTCGTGGCCGGCGTAGATCCCGCCCGAGATGGCGCAGGCCCCAACGGCGATCACGAGCTTCGGGTCGGGGATCGCGTCGAACGTCTTCCGCAGCGCGAGCTCCATGTTCCGGGTGACCGGTCCGAGCACCAGCAGCCCGTCCGCGTGGCGCGGCGAGGCGACGATGCGGATCCCGAAACGTCCGATGTCCCAGCCGATGGTGGTGAGGACGTTGACGTCGGCCGCGCACGCATTGCAATCGCCCGCACTCACCACACGAAGATCGAGAGAACGCCCGTACAGTCGTCGCAGCTCACCATCGAGAGCCGATGCGAGCCGCAGCTCTTCGTCCGGCCCGACGAGCAGATCTTCCCGGCCGGATGTCGCGAGCCGGTAATCCCGGCTGAACGAGATCGCCCCCTCGGGGCACGCCTCTTCGCACAGGGGACAGAAGGTGCAACGCCCGAGGTCGACGCGCACGCCGCCGTCGCCCGGGAGAATCGCCTCTTCGGGGCACGCCTCTGCGCATTCGCGGCATCCGTCCGGACACTTCGAGACGTCGATCTCCGGGCGGCCTCTGAAGCGCGCCGGCAGAGAGGGCGCGTCTCCCTCCGGGAACGCCGTAGTGCGGTGGCCCTGCCGGGCGCGTGCGAGAAGTGATTTCAGCATCGGGCGCCCTCAGAGATCGTGACCGCAGTACGAGAGATTGAAGCTCTTGTTGCAGAGCGGGAAATCGGAGATCTGACCCTCGCGCAGTGCGAGGGCCAGACCGAACCAGTTGTGAAACGACGGATCGGTGATCTTGTATCGCGCGAACGTCCCGTTCTGGTCGGTGATCGCCACGTGACAGATCTCGCCTCTCCATCCTTCGGTCATCGACACGACGATCATCTCCGGGCGCAGCGCGCCGACCGTGGTCCGAAGCGGAGTCGAAGGGAGCGCGTCGAGCTGACGCGCGATGAAGGCCGACGAGCGCTGGATCTCCATGAACCGGACGAACGCGCGCGCGTTCACGTCGCCGACGTGTGCGGTCATCACCGGAACGTGCGCGAAGCGGTAGATGCCGGACGGAAAATCGTGCCTCACGTCGATCGATCTTCCGCATGCCCTCGCCGCCACTCCGACCAGACCCATTGCATCGCATTCTTCCGCCGCCACCTCACCGGTGTTCTCGAACCGCTCGATCACCGTCGGCGCGTTCCACAGAAGTTTCCCCGCTTCCACTACATCCCGCGTCGCAGCAGCGAGCCGCGACGCGAATCCTTCCATCTGCTCCTTCGCGAGATCGAAGCGTACCCCGCCGGGCACCACCATCCCGCGCCCGAAACGCGATCCGCATAGCTCTGCGGTCAGGTTCAGGAAATCTCCTCGGATTCGCCCGCAGAATGACGCGGTGGGAAGAAACGCGACGTCGCCGCTCAGCGCGCCGAGGTCTCCGGTGTGGTTCGCCAGGCGCTCGAGCTCGAGAGCGATTCCGCGAAGCGAGTCCGCACGGACCGGTGCCCTGACCCCCGCGAGCGACTCCATGGCTTGTGCGAATGCGACCGAATGTCCGATGGTGGTGTCCCCGGCAACGGTCTCGAGGTAATGGAACGATCGCTTCGATGGACCGCCGATCAGGCTTCGCTCGATTCCGCGGTGCTGGTACCCGAGCGCGATCTCCAGATGGAAGACCGTCTCGCCGTGACACTGAAAACGAAAATGTCCCGGCTCGATCACTCCGGCGTGGACCGGGCCGACCGCGACTTCGTGGATCTCGTCGCCTTCGACGCGGAAGAGCTTCGTCTCGGCCGGAACCGTACCCTCGTCGAACACGGAGTGACCCGGGCGCCACGAATCGTGATAGCGGACCGGCTTGAGCCACGGATGACCGGAAGGACGCACGCCGAACTGCTCCGCGATCTCGCGCTCGAATGCCTGCGCCTGCGGACACTCGGAGGTGATCGACTCGTACAGGTCGGGCAATCCGGCGCGGAAGATGCCGAGGCGACCGGTGGCGTCGTTGGCGAGAACCGCGACGAGCTCCAGTCCATCGCTTCGTTGGTATGCAAAGAGCGAAGCGATCCTCTCCCCTTCGTTGACGCTCTCGATCACGCCACGACGGAGCTCCGCGATCGGAAGCCGAGGAATGTCATCGAGCCGCGCTGCCTCTCCGTTTCTGAGTCGTATCCGATCGGTGGCCATCTATCCTCCCAGGAGCTTCGCCGCGTCGTGGAGAAGTTTCTGAAGCGGGGCGGGAATCCAGATCCCCATCATCAGAACCAGTGCGAGTGCGACGAAGAGCGGTGCCGTCTCGAGCGACTTCTCGCGCAGCACGGGCGGCTCGCCGTCAACCGGTGGCGCGCCTTCGACCATCGGCATGAGCGAAGCGCCCATGGCGACGAAGACGAGGACGAGGAGAGTGACGTAGATCGCGGCGACTGCGACGCGGTGCTGCCCGGTCGCGGCGTTGAGGATCGTCAGCTCGCTCACGAACGGCCCGAACGGCGGTGAACCGGTGATGGCGAAGAACCCGGCGAGGAAGAGACCCGCCGAAACGGGAAGCCGGATCAATGCGCCGGTCACCTCCCCTACTCTCTTGCTGCGGTAGCCACGATGGATGTTCCCCGCAGAGAGGAAGAGCACACCCTTGGTCATCGCGTAGTTCACCATGTGGAGAAGTGCGCCGAAGATCCCCACTCCGCCGAGCCCGATCCCGACCGCGATCACGCCGACGTGCTCCACGCTGGAGTACGCGAGGAGACGCTTGAGGTCGCGCTGGCCGACCATCATCACCACAGCCGTGGCGATCGAAAGGAGCCCGAGAGTGACGAACAGCCCTCGGGCGAACACGCCGTCTCCGGAGGCATCGACGATCCGATAGACACGAAGGAGAGCGAGTAGCGCGGCGCTGGTCATCCCTCCGGCCAGGAGAGCACCGACCACCCCCGGCGCTTCGCCATAAGCATCCGGCTTCCAGGTGTGGAGCGGTGCGAGACCGAGCTTGGTCCCGTAACCGACCAGGAGGAAGACGAAACCCGCACGCAGCCACGGAACGGAGAGTCCGGCAGCGCGATGGACGAGGAGCGGATAGTCGAGATTCGAGTCGCCGAACCCGAGGAACGTCGCATATGCGATGAAGAGGGTGCCCAGCAGCGCGAACGCGATGCCGAGGGATCCGATCATCAGGTACTTCCAGGTGGCCTCGAGTGATCGCTCGTTCTGGTTGAAGTAGAGAAGGAGCGCGGTGGAGAGCGTCGTCGCTTCCATCGCCACCCACATCACCGTCAGCTGCTGGGCCATGGTGAGGACGGTGGTGGTGACCAGGAAGAGAAGGAGCGACGTACAGAAGACCCGGTTCGGCCGGTCGGATCGGCTCCGGAGATAGCCTACGGCGTAGATCGCGCAGACGAGAAAGAGTGTGCTGATCACCAGCAGGACCAGAGTGCCGAGCGCATCGAGACGCAGCCACTCGACCATCAGACTTCCGTGCGAACCGCTCCGGATCACCCCGACGGTGAGCGCCGTATGCGCCACGGCCGCGACGGCGACGATCGACGGGCGCAGCCGCTCCGAAGGAACGACGAACGCCAGAAGGGCGCCGATCAGTGGTGCGAGAATGAGCCAGAGGGTCATGTCTACTCTTTCAGCTTCGACATGCGCGAGGTGTCGAGCGACGAGAACTCGCGACGGATGTGGTTCAGGACGATACCCATGATGAAGATGCCCACCAGGAGGTCGAGGAGGATGCCGACCTCGATGATCATCGCCTGATAGAGGAGGAGTCCGAAGACGTACACGCCGTTCTCCAGGACCAGATACCCGGTGACCTGAGAGATCGCCTTCCTCCGGGTGGTGAGCACGAGGAAGCCCGCGAAGACGGTCGCGAGCGCAGCGGGAACGAAGAGCGATCCGCGGTGCATCGTCGCGAGCGGCAGACGGTCGGCGAAGAGGATTGCCAGCCCCGTCCCGACGGCACAGAGAAAGAGCGATGGGACGAAACCGAGAAACGGCTCCACCTCGTGCCGGATGTGGACGTCACGGATCGCTTTCTGGAGCAGTCCCGGAATCAGGATCGCCTTGACCGCCACGGTCGCAGCGACGAAGAGGGCGAGACGCACAGTCAGCTCGCTCTCGCCCCAGAGGGAGAGAACCCCGAGGATCAGACCCTGAATCGCAACCGCCCGGATCGCGGCGCGGAGCGACGCCGTCCCGAGAATGAAGAAGTTCGTCAGGAGGAGGAGGATCAGGATTCCGTCGACGGCGTGGCTCATGTTCACCTCACCACCAGGACTACGGCGAACGTCGCAGCGAGGCTCGCAGTGATCAGGAGCTGCGGGATGCGGACGAGCCGGAGACGCGCCATCCCGCTCTCGACCAGGCCCACCACCACCGCGAGAAGAAGCGTCGCGCCGGCCGATGCGGCGGCATCGAAGACCGTGGAGCCGGTGCGCGGAAGGACCACGTGCACGATCAGGGCGGCGAAGACGAAGAGCTTCATCGCGCTCCCCCAGAGGATCAGACCGAGCGCCGGGCCGCTGTGGTCGAGCACCATCACCTCGTGGATCATGGTCAGCTCGAGATGGGTGTTCGGGTCGTCGAACGGAACACGCGAGTTCTCGACCAGCAGCACGATGAACCAGCTCGCGACGACCAGAACCACCGCGGCGCTCGCCGTGCGGAGCTCCGCGCCGGAGACCGAGAGCATGGACGAAAGGGAGAGCGTCTTCGAGATCCGTGCGAGGGCGAGCATTCCGAGAAAGATCGCCGGCTCGGCCATGAAGGCGAACGTCGCCTCGCGGGCCGCACCCATCCCCTCGAACGGAGAACCGGTGTCGAGCGCGGCGGCGGTGGTGAAGAAGCGGCCCAGCCCGAAGAGGTAGACGAAGAGAATCACGTCACCACTGAAGGCCACTGGAGCTCTGACCCCGCCCAGGGGAAGAAGGAGCGCGGCGAAGAGGACCACTACGAACGAGATGACCGGCCCGAGAAGGAAGACGAACGTGGTGGTCTCGCTGAGGACGGTTCCCTTGCGCAGTTGCTTCGCGATCTCGAAATACGGCTGGAGGAGCGGCTGCCCCGTGCGCCCGGCCACCATCGCCTTGGTCCGGTTGATCACCGAGAGCATCAGCGGAGAGACCACCAGCACCACGGCCAGATTCAGGATCACGGCGGCGAGAACGTTCATCGGAAGCTCCAGATCAGGAGCACCACCAGGGTGATTCCCACGTACAGGAGATAGGCGTGAAGGCGTCCGCTCTGGATCGCGCGGCCGACCCGCGAGATCCGGGAGACGCGCGAGACCACGGGACCGACCACTCCTTCCAGCACCACGTCGGGCACGTGACTCTCGAACCGGCGGTCGGAGGGAAAGAGCGGAAGGTTGCCGGGAGCGTGGCTGACGGGACGGAGAACCCACGCGAAGAGACTCACCAGAGTGGCCGCGAACGACGATGCCGTGTACTGCATCCGTGCAGTCGGCGCCACGTAGCCGCAGTCCCAGGTGACCGACCGTCGGGCATTCTTGACCCGCTTGCGGAGGAGGAGGAAACCGGCGCCGAGCGCGATCGCGAGCGCGATCGCAGCGAGTTGCAGCGGAAGGAGCGACGCACCGAGATCGGCCGAAAGAGCGTGCCCTGCAACGACTGCGACCGCCGGGGCGAGCGCAGGAACGACGAGCTGCGGGAAAAGTCCGATCGCGATGCATGCGACGGCGAGCGGCGCCATCGCGACGAGCATCGAGCGGGGCGACTCGTGCGCCGCAGCCGCAGCGGCCGTACGCGGCGCGCCGAGAAAGACGACTCCGAACGCCTTCACGAAACAGGCGACGGCGAGCGCGCCGGTGATCGCGAGCGCGGGAGCGACCGCGAAAACGAGGAGCGAACGCCCATCGATCGCCCCGGTGAAACTCGACAGATAGAGGAGCCATTCGCTGACGAAACCGTTCAGTGGCGGAAGACCGGAGATCGCCACCGCCCCGAGGAGAAACGCCCCCGCGGTCCACGGCATCCGGTGTGCGAGCCCTCCCATCCGGTCGATCTCACGGGTGCCGCTCGAGTGCACCGCGGATCCCGCGCCGAGGAAGAGGAGCGACTTGAACATCCCGTGGTTCCAGACGTGAAGCAGACCCCCGGCGAAACCGAGTATCGTGAGCGCGGGGCTTCCGATCGATTTTCCGATCAAGCCCGTGCCGATCCCGATCAGGATGATCCCGATGTTCTCGATGCTGTGGTATGCGAGAAGGCGTTTGAAGTCGTGCTGCGCGAGCGCGAACGCGACGCCGAGGATGCTGGAGACGATTCCGATCAGAAGGATGGTCGATCCGAACCAGCCGGGGGTGGTGTCGAACAGCGAGAGGACGCGCACCAGTCCGTAGATCCCCATCTTGATTACCACGCCGGACATCAGCGCCGAGACGTGGCTCGGACCTCCGGCATGCGCGCCGGGGAGCCAGACGTGAAACGGCATCGCGCCGGCCTTGATCAGGAATCCGGTCACGGCGAGGGCGAAGACGATGGGGAGGATTCCGGTGTGCGCCGCGGTGTGGATCGTTGCGAGCTCCCAGCTCCCCGTCGCGGCGTGGATCACGGAGAAAAGGGTGAAGAGAGCGAGTGTCGCGATGTGGCTCGCCGCGAGGTAGAGCCACGACGCCTTCCGGACCTCGTCCGATTCGCTTCCCGCCCCGATGAGGAAGAAAGCACCGACTGCGACGATCTCCCATGCAGCGAGAAAGAGGATGGCGTTCGCGGCGCTCATCAGAAGGACAAGCGCGCCGGCGACCAGACCGAAGAAGAGGCGCAGCACGCCCGCACCTCGCACCGACTGCGGCCAGCTTCTCTCGCTGTAGAGCGAGCAGGAGAAGGCGACGACGAAGACGGGGATGATGAAGAACGCCGAGAGGGCGTCGACGCGGAGGTGGAACGCACCACCCGGAATCGCCCACGGCTCGCTGATGATCCCGATCTCGCCGCGGAGCGCGAAGATGCTGCCGGCGATTCCGGCGATCCCGCCCAGCGCGATGAGCATCGTCGATGCGCGCGCGCCACTGCGGGTGGAGAAGAGTGCGGGGATGCCGCTGACGGCGCAGAGGACGATCCCGGCGAGGATCAGCACCGCGGTCATGCCGAAGCCTCCAGCCGTTCCATGGCTGCGAGAATTTCGCTGTCGGGTGCACGGCGCCGGAGGAGTTGCTTCAGCTCCGGCTTCCGCAGGAGATATGCGAGCCGCGCGAGCGTCGCGAGATGCGCGTGCACGGTCGGCGAAACGAGAAAGAAGAGCGTGTCGACGGCGACGCCGTCGGGACCTCGCAGAGCGAGCGGATGGTCGAGGAGCACGAGCGCGGCGATGGCCTCTCCCGGAGCGAGGACGATCGGATGACGGACGTGAGGAATGGCGATTCCCTCTCCGACCGGCGTGGTCCCGAGCGTTTCGCGCGCAACGAGCACCTGCAGAAGCGCGTCGCGGTCCTCGTCGCCGGCGAGAGGAAGCTCGCGGATGACCCCCCCGAGGATCTCGTGGAGACCTGACCCTCCTGCGCTGCGATGGATGCCGCCGCTGCGGAGGGCGCGGGAGAGCGACGGAACATCGTTCTCGCTGGCGAGGCGCTGAAATCCCCGCGGGGCGAACGTGAGATCCCGCTCCGTGGCCCACTCCAGGAGCTCCGCACGGTTGATCCGGTACTCTCCTCGGATTTTTTGCGCCGGAAGGCTCTCGTCCTCGATCCAGTCGTAGATCCGCTGGTCGGTCGTGCCGAGCATCGTCGCCGCTTCGCCGACGGTGAGCTTCACGATCCGGGCTCCTTCGGGCTCATTCCCTTCTCCTCTCCCGGCACCCCTTCATTCATCGCGTCGAGCGGCTCCTCGGCGATCCGGATCGCCTCGATCGCGTCGGCAGGAGTGCCAACGCTGAGGAGTGCATCGATCAGCACCGGGTCGGCGAAGATCTTGAGCGCACGGGAGAATGCGAGCATGTGACCCTGGATGCGGCGGGCGAGAATCATCGCGATCACGCTCGGCTGGTGACCGTGAGGATCGTTGAACTCGAGCGGTTCCCGCAGCGTCGCGATCAGGACCCTCTTTCGCGAAAAATGAAACGGGCGGGGATCGACGGGATGGGGAAACGCCGCCTGCTCGACGAGCGCCGTCGAGCAGATCGCCTCGCGGTCGAGGATCGACCGGAGAAGCTGGTCGCGATCCACGTCCGGGTCGAGATCTCCCTCCCGGAGCATCCGCTCCAGAAGAGCGTCGCGTGAGTCCGCTTCGATCGAGAGCCAGACATTCTGCTCGGAGAGAAGCGGATGGATCGAGAGCTCGGACGAAGCGAACGTGTCGAGCGTTTCCGGATTCCCGGCGCTCGCCGGGCGCTGCACCTGTTGTTCGAGCCAGGCGTCGATGTCCTGACGACGGAAGCGCCACTGGGTGCCCACCCGCAAAGCGGGAAGCTGGTTGCGGTCGAGCATCCGGTAGACGGTCTTTTCCGACACCATCAGGTACTCGGCAAGCTGGCGGATGTTGAGGATCTCGGAATCGGGCATCGCGTGACCGTCACGAGATCGTACGCGGAGCCGCCTGCCGTGTAAAGACATTCATGGACACTGGTAGACAATAAAGGTCACATATCCTCACTATTTCCCAGTTCGTGACAGAATGCCGAGACGCCGGCGCCGGGCCGGAGCGGAGAACGGGCCTGACCCCGCCCCTCCCCGGAGACGAAAACGGGCCTGACCCCGCTCCCCCCGCTCGACCCCGCTCCCCCCGCTCGACCGGACAAGAGAGCCGAAAGCGGGCCTGACCCCGCTCCCTCCGACCCCGCGCTTCGATCCCGCCCGCGACCGGACAGAGGAAAAACGGCCTGACCCCTTCTTCACCCGGCCGGACCCTTCTCGGGAAGCGTGAGCTGCCTTTCGGCCGGACGCCGCCGGATGCTGCCGAATCCTCGGGGCAGCGAAACGACCGGGCGACGCGATGCGGCCGTCGCCCCTCCGGCGCTACAATGGTCCGGCAGGTAAGCAAACTCGGTCCATCTCCGTCCAAGAGATATCGCGCCGTGAGGCGTGAACCGGAGATTGGTCTGCCTCCCTCGCGAGGCCTGGAGGAGCGATGGCTTTGTCTTCGACGCCCCGTGTCTCTTCGTCGAGCAGGAAACTGCTCCGAATCGCTTCGTGCGTCCTGGTTCTCTCCCTCTCCGGGATCGCCCGGAGCGCCAGCGGACAATGCACTCCTCCGCAACCCACGTCCCCGGCCGACGGAGCGTCTGTCTCCGGCACGATCCAGCTCGAGTGGTCGCCGGCTCCAGGCGCAATCGATCACTACGACATCTATCTCGGCGATGCGTCGCTGAGCAGCTGCGGCTCGATTCAGCCCGTCGCCACCGTTCCCGGGACTCAGACCACATTCAATCCCGATCCGAACGCAATCAGAGCCGGACACACGTACATCTGGCGCGTGGTCTCCGCCTCGTCCTTCACCGGATTCTGCTCCAGTCTCTGCTCCCGCTTCACGGTGCAAACCACCAGCAACTGTCCGAGCGACGGTCCTTCACTCGCCTCACCCGCGACCGGCTCCACCGTCGATCCGGACGTCACGTTCTCCTGGCGCGCCGTCTCCGGAGCCTCGAAGTACGTGGTGATGTTTTCCGTCGACGCCGGACTGCCCCAGAAGGCCGGCGAGACGACGGAGACTTCCCTCACCGCGACCATCCCGGTCGGAAACATCGTCTGGTGGGTCGATGCAGTGTTCCCCGACTGCCCTTCGACACGATCGACGCTCGGGCATTTCACGACGGAGGCGCCGAATTGCGATCACGCGGCTGCGACGCTCCTCGCACCGGCCGACGGCACATCGGACGTACAGCCTCCGGTGACGTTCCAATGGTCCGCGGTTCCGGATGCCATCGGCTACCGCGTCTGGGCTTCCGTCAACGGCAACGCACCGGCTCTTCTCGGCAAGACGTCCGGCGAGACGACGCTGAGCTCACCCGTCCCGAGCGGGACCATCGCCTGGTGGGTCGAAGCGGTCTTCAGGAGCTGTCCCGCGGTCGTCTCCGCACACGCGAGCTTCACGGTGACGGAGTCGGCGTCGTGCAACGGAAACAGCGCACCGGATCTCGTCGCGCCCGCTGCAGGTGCGACCGGCCTCTCTTCTCCGGTGACGCTCTCCTGGAATGCCGCACCCGGCGCGTTCGCCTATAAGCTGTGGGTCTCCATCGACGGGCGACCCTTCGAGGACATCCGAACCACCAGCGCAACCGCCGTCGAAGTTCCGCTCGATGCCCGGACCATCGGCTGGTTCGTCCAGGCGTTCTTCAACGGATGTCCTCCGATCACAACGGCGAAACGGGGTTTCACCCTCGCCGCTGTCGATCACTGCGACAACGCTTCTCCTCTCCCGATCTCTCCTGCGGCTGGTTCGACGGTCCATTCTCCCGCGACATTCACCTGGAGTGCCGTCAACAGAGCCGTCGCGTACCGTCTCTGGATCGTCTACACCAACGGAGTCCCGCGCGTCGCAGGCCAGACTCCGGACACCTCGCTTTCCGTCCTCGTCGAGCCGGGCAAACTGACGTGGTTCGTTCAGGCGCTCTTCCGCGACTGTCCAGCCACGCACTCGCAACCCGTCGCAGTCACGGTCGCGGAATCGTCCGACTGTGCGAACCCGGCTCCGGAGCTCACCTCGCCTCCCGACGGCTGGACCTCCAGCGATCCGACGATGAGCTTCGCCTGGAATCCGGTCTCCGGCGCAGTCGCGTACGAGTTGATGGCGCAGCGCGGCGACGGCGTGTGGACACCGATCGGAATCACCACCCAGACCGCTGCCGACCGCCGCCTTCCGCCCGGATCGTACCGGTGGCGCACCTTCGCGCTCTTCCCTGGATGCAAACCGGTGACATCCGACTCTCGCACCTGCACGGTGACCATCGATCCCGCCTGCATCCGCCCGCAGCCGATGCAGGTCTCGCCGCCCGACGGAGCGGAGACCGGCCCCGTCGCCGACTTCCTCTGGACTCCCGTCGACGGCGCCAGCGCTTACAACGTCTATGCGTCCGTCAACGGCGCCCTTCCCGCACTCCTCGGCACCACCACAGACCCGCAGCTGGTCACCGAAGTACCGCCCGGCCGGATCTTCTGGGCGGTCGAGGCGATGATCGACGGATGCGCATCCGTGATCACTCCCGTCTCACAATTCACCGCGCTGCCCACCGCTCCTTGTGACACTCCGTCCCAACCCCGGGCTCGAAGCATGGGACACGTCCTCTCCGGCGACGGATATCCGGTGCAGTGGACACCTCTCCCCGGAAGTACGACTTACGAGATTCAGGAATCATCCGACGAGGCGTTCAGCGATCCGTCGAGCCGGACCGTCTCCGGCCTCCAGACCTCGTATCAGCACGACGCGACGAGTCCCACCTCCTGGTACTACCGCGTCCGTGCGATCGCCGACTGCAGCGGCGAGCGCGGAGCGTTCTCCGCCGCAGTGCGGGTGGTGGTCGCGCCGCCCCCGGATGCGACCAGCAAGGATCAGAAGTTCATCGCGCTCTTCGGCGAACAGGAGAAGATCACCCAGAAGATCTTCCTCCCCGGCTCCGGCTCCTCCGGGAAGAACGCCGACTCCGCAACGTTCACCGCAACCAGCGACGACCCGTGGCTGAGCATCTCTCCCTCCAGCGGAACCATCCCTCCTGAAGGTGCGACCCTCACCATCTCGATGGACCCGCGCCGGCTCGACCCCGGAGCGAACACCTCGACCGTCAACATCACCACCGCGTCCGCGAAGTCGGGCGCGATCTCGGCGATGGATGGCGGCACCACCACCATTCCCATCTCTCTCAGTCTCGTCACTCCCGCGACGCCGTCGGGGAAGACCGCGCCGACCGCGGAATCGATCATCATTCCGGCCGTCGCGCATGCGGACGGGGTGAGCTCGAAGTGGGTCTCGGATGTACGGGTGAGCAATCTTTCGACCGATACCATGCACTACCAGCTCTACTTCACTCCCTCCGGCCAGGATGGGACCACGAGCGGGTATTCCGCGACGCTCGACATCGCACCGGGACAAACCGGCGCGCTCGACGACGTTCTCGCCAACTGGTTCGGAAAGGGAAGCGCCGGCGAGAGCTCCACCGGAGTGCTCGAGGTCCGCCCCGTCTCTGCGAGCTCCGGAGGTACCGCATCCGTCTCGAGCTCGCTCGGGTTCACCACCCTCGCGTCCAGCCGCACCTACAACGACACCTCCGCCGGCACGTTCGGGCAGTTCATCCCCGGAGTGCGCTTCACCGACATGGTCTCGAAGGGCACCACCATCAGCCTTCAGCAGATCGCTCAGTCATCCGCATACCGCACGAACCTCGGGTTGGTCGAAGGGGCCGGCGAGCCGGCAACTGTGCTGGTGAAGGTCTTCGACCCCTCGGGAACGACACTGACCGAGTTCACCGAAGACCTCCAGCCGGGAGAGCAGCGCCAGCTCGATCAGGTTCTCGCAACGAAGGGGATCTCCCTCGACGACGGCCGGATCGAGGTCTCGGTTCTCTCCGACACCGGAAAAGTCACCGCATACGCATCGACCATCGACATGAAGACCGGTGACCCGATCCTGATCGCACCTGCGATCCCGGGCGCGATCCACGAGACGAAGTACGTCGTGCCGGGAGTCGCGGATCTGAAGAACGGGATCGCGAACTGGCAGACCGACATGAGGATCTTCAATGGTGGCGCGTCCGGCGTCACTGCAGACATGACCCTCTATCCGACCGGAGGAGGAGCTCCCGTGTCGAAGGAAGTCATCCTCGACGCGGGGAAGGAGAAGGCACTGAACAATGTCGTTCAGTCGCTCTTCGAGTCTCCCGGTGCCGGCGGTGCGGTTCAGATCACCACCGCGGAACCGAGCAGCCTGGTGGTCACCGCGCGGACCTACAACCAGACTTCCAACGGGACCTACGGCCAGTTCATCCCGGCGGTGATGCCGGATGACGCGATCGCCGCGGGGGATCGTCCTTTGCAGATCCTCCAGGTCGAGCAGTCGGACCGTTTCCGCACGAACCTCGGGATCACTGAAGTCACCGGCAACCCGGTCACGGTCGAGATCTCGGCGACCGTCCCCGGCGCGTTGACGACCGCGAAGATGACGGTCGACCTGCCGGCGAACGGATTCACGCAGCTCGGGCAGGTCCTCAAATCGATGGGAATGACGACCGCTTACAACGCGCGCATCTCCGTGAGAGTGGTATCGGGCAGCGGGAAGATCACTGCGTACGGTTCCGTGATCGACATGCAGACTCAGGATCCGACGTACGTGCCGGCGCAGTAGGGGGCTTTTCGTGCGGTCGCGCGTCTGTGGGTCGCGCGTCTGTGGGTCGCGCGTCTCGCGCGAGGCTCCCCGGCATCCTGCCGGGGAGCGATGGCCTCAACAAACACGCACATCGCTCCTCTCGCGCTGCGGTCCGTTCGTCTCTTCTCTCTCGGGACGATCTTCGCGTTTCGCACCGGGCAGGGCGGCGCGGGACGCCACCCTGCATCGGACGGGACGTCCAACCCACATGTGGGTCGCGCCCTGTGGATTGCGCGAAAGTGGGTCGCGCGTCTGTGGGTCGCGCGTCTCGCGCGAGGCTCCCCGTCATCCTGCCGGGGAGCGATGGCCTCAACAAACACGCACATCGCTCCTCTCGCGCTGCCGTCCGTTCGTCTCTTCTCTCGCGGGACGATCTTCGTACCTCGCACCGGGCAGGGCGGCGCGGGACGCCACCCGGCATCGGACGGGACGTCCAACCCACTCTGTGGGTCGCGCCCTGTGGATTGCGCGAAAGTGGGTCGCGCGTCTCGCGCGAGGCTCCCCGGCATCCTGCCGGGGAGCGATGGCCTCAACCAAACGCGAAACGCTCCTCTCGCGCTGCGGTCCGTTCGTCTCTTCTCTCGCGGGACGATCTTCGCATCTCGCACCGGACAGGGCGGCGCGGGACGCCACCCTGCATCGGACGGGACGTCCAACCCACTCTGTGGGCCGCGCCCTGTGGATTGCGCGAAAGTGGGTCGCGCGTCTCGCGCGAGGCTCCCCGGCATCCTGCCGGGGAGCGATGGCCTCAACCAAACGCGAAACGCTCCTCTCGCGCTGCGGTCCGTTCGTCTCTTCTCTCGCGGGACGATCTTCGCATCTCGCACCGGACAGGGCGGCGCGGGACGCCACCCTGCATCGGACGGGACGTCCAACCCACTCTGTGGGCCGCGCCCTGTGGATTGCGCGAAAGTGGGTCGCGCGTCTCGCGCGAGGCTCCCCGGCATCCTGCCGGGGAGCGATGGCCTCAACAAACACGCACATCGCTCTTCTCGCGCCGCGGTCCGTTCGTCTCTTCTCTCGCGGGACGATCTTCGCATCTCGCACCAGGCAGGGCGGCGCGGGACGCCACCCTGCATCGGACGGGACGTCCAACCCACATGTGGGTCGCGCCCTGTGGATTGCGCGAAAGTGGGTCGCGCGTCTCGCGCGAGGCTCCCCGGCATCCTGCCGGGGAGCGATGACGTCAACGCCACGCGAATCGCTCCTCTCGCGCTGCCGTCCGTTCGTCTCTTCTCTCGCGGGACGATCTTCGCGTTTCGCACCCGGACAGGGCGGCGCGGGACGCCACCCTGCATCGGACGGGACGTCCAACCCACTCTGTGGGTCGCGCGTCTCGCGCGAGGCTCCCCGGCATCCTGCCGGGGAGCGATCGCCTCAACGAACAGGCACATCGCTCCTCTCGCCCGCGGTCCGTCCGTCTCTTCTCTCGCGGGACGATCTTCGCGTTTCGCACCGGGCAGGGCGGCGCGGGACGCCACCCTGCATCGGACGGGACGTCCAACCCACATGTGGGTCGCGCCCTGTGGATTGCGCGAAAGTGGGTCGCGCGTCTCGCGCGAGGCTCCCCGGCATCCTGCCGGGGAGCGATGGCGTCAACCAAACGCGAAACGCTCCTCTCGCGCTGCCGTCCGTTCGTCTCTTCTCTCGCGGGACGATCTTCGTATCTCGCACCCGGACAGGGCGGCGCGGGACGCCGCCCTGCATCGGACGGGACGTCCAACCCACCGGGCCGCCCCGCCTTGGATACCGGATTCCAGTTACTTCGCTGCGTCGAGCTTCGTGAGCAGAACTCGCACCGCCTCCTCGAGCTGCTGGTCGCGCCCTTTCGCCTCGAGCGCCGGATCGTTGTCGATCTGGTAATCGGGGGCCAGGTGTTTACGTTCCAGATAGTCGCCGGCATTGTCGACCAGACCGACCTCCGGAATTCCGAAGACCAGCGTCGGGTCCTGCAGGCGCTCCCACCATACCGAGGTGCAGGTGCCCGGCACCGGCATCCCGACCGTCTGTCCGATCCCGAGCTCCGTGTACGCCTCGGGGAAGCAGTGCGCGTCGGAGTAGTTGCCCTCGTTCATGACCACGATCGAAGGCTTGGTCCAACGCAGTGACGGCTCCGTCCCGATGCTCCGACCACGCGGCACGTTGCGTGCGAACACTCTGCCGGTGAGAAACACGGTCAAGGCCTCGTCCAGGTTGCCGCCGCCGTTGAAGCGGGTATCGAGGATGATCGCCTCTTTGTTCACCGCACGGCCGAAGATCTCTTCGAAGATCTCGCGGTACGACGCGTCATTCATGCCGCGGATGTGCGCATAGCCGAGGCGTCCTTTCGACAGGCGGTCGACCGCGTCGCGCCGCGAGTGGACCCACCGCTGATAGAGCAGCTCCGACTCCTTCCGATCGGAGACCGGTTTGACCGTCTCCTCCCAGCGGTTGCCGTTCTTCGGATCGAGAAGGCTCAGGCGCACCATGGTGTCCGCCTTGTGATTGAGCAGCGGATACCAGTCGGCGCCGGGAGCGATCTTCTCGCCGTCGATCGCGCCGATGACCACACCGGGCGCGATTCTGCTGCCCGCCTTCATGAGCGGGCCGCCCTCCAGCACTTCGGCGATCTGGACTCCGGGACCGTGATACGCAGCCTGCGGAAAAAACCCGAGGGATGCCGTGGCGTCCGCGTTCTCCGGTTTCGGACGGAAACGGCCGCCGGTGTGAGACGCATCGAGCTCGCCCTGGAGCTCCGAGATGAGCTCGGCGAAGTCTCGATTGTTGCTGATGTGCGGCAGGAAGCGCGCATACGTGGACTTCATGGAGTTCCAGTCGACGCCGTGCATGTCCTCGACGTAGAACTTCTCCTTGGTCTGGCGCCAGATGTGCTCGAAGAGGTAGCTGCGCTCGGCAGCCGCGTCGAGCTCGATCTTCGCCTGGAGCGCGACCGGCTTGACCTTACCGCCGTCGAGCTCCACGGTGGTGAGTTTTCCGTCCGCGAGGAGGTAGGCTTTCTTGCCGTCCTTACCGAGCAGGAGGTTCCCGGCGCGATCCGCGTCGAGCTTCGCCACGAGCTTGACTTCGTCCTTGCGCGGCGTGGTCAGCCAGAGATCGAAGCCCTTCTCGAAACGGGCGAGGTAAACGAGAGTCTCGCCGTCCGGCGTCAGCGCCGCGTCGGCGAGATTCGCCGGTGCGTGAGTCAGACGCGCAGTGCGATCCTCGAGACCGGTGAGCTCCAGCGTCACCGGCTTCGCGAGCGTCGGTGCTTCGTCGCCTTCGTCGCTCTTCTCTTTCGCCTTGTCGCCTTTCTCTTTGCCGGCGGTGCTCGCCTTCTTGTCCTTGTTCTTCTCTTTCTCTTCCTTCGCCTTGAGCTGTTCGAACTCGGCAGGGGTCATGTTGAATCGATCCCACGCCTTCTCGGTCAGGAACATGGCGTAGATGTCGTCCTGGCTGCCCGAGCCGGAATGGCGTCGCATTCCCTGTCGGTCGGTGGCCCAATACATCATCGTGCCGTCGCTGTTGAAGCGCGGAATCTCGTCTTCGTAGCCGCTCCGGGTGAGATTGACCAGCTCTCCCTTTCCGTCCGCCGGCACCAGCCCGACCTCGGAGGACCAGCGTCCGTCGCTGAGGAACGTCACGAGCAGCGACCGGCCGTCCGGGGACCAGCGGAACCACTGATCGCCGTCGGCGTAGGAGTAATTGCGGTCGCCGGCGAGTACCTGGTGGCTGCGGCCACTCGCCAGATCGAGGACCTTCAGAGTGGTCCGGTTCTCGAGGTATGCGACCTCTTTTCCGTCGGGTGAGAAGAGGGGCTGGAACGTTTCGTCGGCGGTCTCGAGCACCGGTCGCTCGACGATCGCCGTGGCATTGAAGAAGTTCGGTTCGTTCGGATCGGTCAGATCGCTGCGGTAGAGATTCCAGCTGCCGTGACGCTCGCTGGCGTAGATCAGACTCCGGCCATCCGGCGAGAAGCTGACCGACCGCTCCTGCTCCGGAGTATTGGTGATGCGCCTGGTGACTTTGTAGTCGGTGGCCGTGACGAACACTTCGCCGCGGGCGATGAATGCGATCTCCTTCCCGCTCGGCGAAACGTCGAACTCGGAGAGCTGGTCGCCGACGTCGGTCCACTCGACCACGTCACCACGCGGCTCCGTCGCCACCTGCACGGCGACCTTGTGAGGTTCGGTGGCACCGGCCGGCTCCAGCCAGATCTCGCCGTCGAATGTGTAGCAGAGATCTCCCTGGCGGGAAATCGAGAGGAAACGCACGGGGTGCACCGTGTGGTGCGTGATCTGCTCCGGCTTCTCCGGATGAGCGAGCGACAGACGCCAGACATTGAAGCTGCCGCTGCGCTCGGAGAGGTAATCGAGCGACTGTTCGTCGGGGCTCCACACCGGCTGGCGATCGTCGGCGCCGAACTGCGTGAGGCGGGTGTGCCGTCCGCTCGCCGGGTCGTAGATCCAGACGTCGCGCGCGAACGAGGAGTCGTCGTGTTTGCGCCACGGCATCTCGTAACCCTTCCGATCCGAGTAGGCCAGCACCGTTGCAGCGCGGTTCCACACCGCGTATTCGGCCGGGGTGGTCAGTACCTGCTCGGGCATGCCGCCCGTGAGAGCGACGCGGTAAAGCTCGGGTTGGGCCCGGGTGGGGAACTGCACGCTGGTGACCGCGTCGAGCCGGGCCGACTCGAAGAGGACGGATTTTCCGTCCGGCGTGAAGCTGGTCGGAGTGTCGTCGGCAGAGTTGAAGGTGAGGCGGGTCGCCTTTCCTCCGGACGCCGCAATGACGTAGACGTCGAAGTCGCCGTAGCGATCGGAAGCGAAGGCGATGCTGCTGCCGTCCGGCGACCAGACGGGCGAGAATTCGTACGCGTCTTCGACGGTCAGCGGCGTCGCCACGCCGCCCGTCGCCGGAACGGTCCAGAGATCGCCGCCGTAGCTGAACGCGATCGTCCGGCCATCGGGCGAGATCGCCGGATAGCGCAACCAGAGCGCAGGATCCGCTGCCCGGGCGATCGCCGGTACGACGAAGAGGGCGGCGAGGAGGAGCGTGAAGAGGGTGAGTCGCGAGTGGCGCATGACGAGACCTCCTGAGGAGACGAACACTACCAGACTGGACAGTTCAACGCACCCGACGAATACGCGTTCCTCGTGGCAATGTTGCAACGCTTGCGGATCCGGCACGCTTCGAGCGATGCAGCTCGAGGACACGGACGTTGTAGGAGCTGGTGAACCGGTGCTGCGCTCCTCGTCGGGATCACGTTTCTCGCCGCAATCCGCGGCGCGGATCACGGCACGTGAGCGACCGCAGCATCACTCAGCCCCGCGGCAGAAGCGGAGCTGCTCACCAGCGCCACCGACGCTCCGCGTTCAGCCGCGGCCGCCGTCTTCGTCGCACTCGACAAGATCTACGAGGCGAATCGGAGGATTCGCACCCCCGAGTCGGACGTCGCCGCGGAGCGCGGGGCGTCCGACTCGGCTCCGTCCGCGGCAGGAGGTTTCTGCAGAGTCAGGCAAACTCATAATTGAGAGTGAAAGGATGCTCCCCCCCGTGACCGACGGCGGAGCTCCCCTCGCCCGCGAGGCCCTGCAGATCTCCGGTTGCGGAGCCGGGGATCACGCTGTAGGACTCCCTCGCCTCGCCGCCTTCGAATGTTCCAGTGCGTTGGAGCACGAACGATCCGCTCTTGCCGCCGATCTTTCCACTGACCCGCTCCAGCCCTACGAACGTCGCCGAGCCGTCGCTGCGATACATCATCAGGTACTCCACCGACGCCTCGCCGTCGATATCGCCGGTGTAGCTCTTGGTGACCGTAGCCCGAGTGAGCTTCGGCTGACCCTCCCCCTCACTGTAAGTGCTCTCGTTCCAGCTCTTGATGGCAAACCGGGCATTTGCGATCTCTTTCATGCGGGGTTTCCTCTTCTCTTTCGTTCGTCTGTCCTGCGGACCGCCTCGAGCGGCGAATACGACTGAGGTCGTATGACTCTGATGATCGTGCAGATCCTGTTCCGAACACCCGGACCGGTATGCCCTCTGACGAGTTCAGCCTGTGGTGGTGGGTTGCGAGTTGCGAGCAGTCTGCGCTCCTGGGCCCGCCGCCTGGAGTGCGGATTCGCAATCCGCCGCGCGGATCACCGCACGGAGCCGGCCGCGTCGCTACAACTGCCACAGGCCGTGCTGCACTCCGCCGAGAATGTAGATCGCGAATGTTCCACGACCGGGGATCTCGAGCGGCGGATGAGCGATCTCCGCGCCGGCCGCGACCACTGCGGCGACCGCCGCCTCGATGTCCGGCACCAGCCAGTACGGACGGACCGTGGGGCTTTCCGTTTCGTGCATTGGCGCCCGGACACCCACCATGCCGCCCGCCGGGAGGAGAGATGTTCTTGCGTTTCCGAGGCCGACGTCAGGCTCAGTGAAACGCAACCCGCTCGCTGCGGTGTAGGCCGCACAGACCGCATCGACGTCGTTCGTCACGATCTCCAGATATTGAACCTGCATGAATTGTTTCACCTCCCGCAAAGACTCGTTCTGCACCGGAACTGATCGAGCCGGCCGGGCGCCGATGAGCGCCGAGAGCAGAAAGATTACACCACGTCTCGCCGACACCGACGCGGATGCGGATCGATCGGCAGCGTCACGACGGGAGTCGCGTGGCCACATTCTTCTCAGCGTCTCGCTTCGAGCGACAGGATCGCTGCAGCAACCTCGCTCAGGTCGTCATTGAGCTGATGGTCGCGGCCCGGGAGGCGATGAACGCGAGCCTGCGGAACCGCGCGCGCGTAGAGCTCGACATGCGATGGTGGCACCACCCCGTCGTCGAGTCCTTGAAAGAAATGAATCGGAACGCCGTCCGGAAGGTGCCCACCAAGGTCGGACGGGAACTGCAGATCATCGGCTGGCCAGCCCCCATCGCCGACGAACGGTGTCGCGATCAGAACGATCGCGCCGAGCTCCCGGCCCGACCAATGCTCGGTGAGCACTTTGAGCAGAATCGTTCCGCCGACCGAGTGGCCCACGAGAATTGCACCATCACCGAGCTCCGCAAACTCTCTTTCCAGCGCCGTCTTCCACGAGGCATAGTTCGGATCGTCTTCGTTCGGCATTCGCGGATAGCGGATCTCGCAGTCCGGTCCAAGCTCCCGGCGGAGACTCTCGACGAGTCTCTGATCCCACTCGTCGTGGACGCCCTTGCCACCTCCCTGAACGAATAGGATCTGCCGTGTCGCGTTCATAACTGGTTCTCACCGTTGTCAGCCAATGGGC
This sequence comes from uncultured Acidobacteriota bacterium, assembly GCA_963741955.1. Taxonomy (GTDB): domain Bacteria; phylum Acidobacteriota; class Thermoanaerobaculia; order Gp7-AA8; family Gp7-AA8; genus CAVUKB01. Next base: position 424,149 of record CAVUKB010000004.1, on the reverse strand, counting down.
GGCATCACAGTTTGCCTCAGCCGGCCGGAGTGACCACGACGCCGGCGCGCTATGGAAACCGCCGGCGACTGGCCCATCACGATCATCTGCGGCGAAGGCGGTAGAAGTGAGGATGTGCCTTCTGCACGAACCGGGGCGCTCCGGTCAAAAGGAATGGTTCGTCGTCGGTGATCGCCCATTCCTCATACGCCCGTTCGACCTCTTCCCGACTGATCCCTCGCGGCAGCGGTCCTCGCCGCCCCGGTGAGAACGCATACATCAGGAGCGTGGCGTCCTCGGAGGCCACTGCCGTAACCTCGCGGCTCACCGCCCGCACGTCCTCGGGAGAGAGGCCATGTACGACACCGAAGTCGAGAATGAGGCGAAATCCCGAACCAACGCCTGCGTCCGTGAGCGCCGTGATGCTCCCTTCGTAGAATCGACTATCCACGCCGGCCGAGCGTGCGCGCTCGCGCGCGCTGCGCACTGCCTTCGGTACGATGTCGACACCGGTTACGTCCCACCCGCGTCGAGCCAGGCGAACCGACCAGAACCCGGTGCCGCATCCGAGATCGAGCGCGCGACCGTAAGGAGGTTCTCGGCCGCTCTCCTCCTGATCGAGAAACGCGACGGCCTGCTCCCCAATGGGAAGTGACGGCATCCGCTCCCACGGTTTCATGCCGACGAGATACTGGAACTTGTAGAAAAGGCTCATGCGACCTCCCGGTATGGCCCTTGCCGGCCAAATAGTCGTTGAGCTCAGTAATCGAGCAACAGAGCGGGGTTGGTCCAAGAATACAGCAGGAAGCGTTCGAGATGAAGACCGCGAACCGATCGATTCCGAAGAGATTCCGCGCTCTCGATCTTCGAAGCGCGTAACGGTTGAGCTGACGCACGCGTTCGAGGCATCCTCGATCGTCGGTGAGAGCTGGAAGCTCGAGAGCCTGACACTGTTGATCGACGCGACTCTTCTGCGGGCTCCGTTGGCTGGACTGCCGAGTCAGTCGGCGGGCGCCGTGATCGTGACGTCTTTCGGCCTGGAGAACAGCTTCTCGTCAGGTTCGAGCTCTTCCCACGTGAGATACCGGATCGCCGACACGATCTCGTCGCCTTCGAACACGAAAAGAAGAACAGGAGGACCGCTCTCACGGTCCCGCACCAGCACGAGACGCCAACCGGTCAGCCCGACTGCTTGCGTGATCTTCGTGCCGTTCTCGGTCTTCAGCACCGTCTTCGGACTCCCGTGGGAATCGAAGAAAGCGACCTCGCAACCGATCTCGATCCGCTCCAGCTCGTTCGGGAACGTTTCGCCGAATGTTCCCGGCGGAAAGAGCAATACCGACAGGTCACCTTCGGGATCGGCATCCACGAAGTGACGCGCGGTACGATCTGTGAGGTTCACAACCCAGGTGTCCGGTGTATTGACGACGATCAGCTGATGGAGTCCTGCAGCACGATCCGGCTGCTCTTCGATTCGGGCATAACGGTTGCCCAGCCGGTAGATCGTCTTCGGGAGAGCGCCGAAGCTTCCCGGTACGAGGTCAGGAGATTCGTTTTGCGTGACGATCCGCAGCATCTTGCGGGGCGCGCACGCGCCGAGCAGAGTCGGCGAAAAGTTGAGCGCCATTGCGAGTACGATCAGGACTTTCATCAACACAGGCCACCTCACGAACCGGACGTTGCACCGCCTCGGTCCTGTTTCGAAAATCGCAACGCGCGAGTCGCGGCAGGGCCGCTGTTCCCACTGTTCGATCTCCGAGTCTTTCCGCTCCCAATCCACTCGGCTCCCGGGCATCGCCGGAGGGACCCGTCCTCTTCGCTGTCCGAACAGAGACGGACGGAGACCCATTCAAGGTGATTGTACCTCGCCAGGTGGGTCTATGACGGCGATGAGGCTTCGCTATTCATGGACAGGTCGGCTCGCGGGGGGGCGGGATACGTGAGTTGCAAAGAGAAGGCCGGCGCGGGACGCCGCCCTTCATCGTCCCGTAGGAACGACCCACCTGGCCTCATCGTTCCGGAGGGACGGCCAACCGGGCTTCATCGTTCCGGAGGAGGCCGCACCACCATTCGCCGCGGGTCGACTCGCTCGCGAGGGTCAGGGCTTCAGCGCTTGCGGCGGAGAGGATGTCCTCGCGTCTGGAGTGGAGGATTCCACTGACGATCAGGTTTCCGTCCGGCCCCAGAAACGACCGCACCTGCGGCAGCAGCGGCACGATCACTTCCGGGAGGATGTTCATGGTCACCAGCGCGAACTCCCGCGCCCGAATCGATTCCGGCGCGCCGACGAAGAAGCCGATGTGATCGCCCGGGATGCCGTTGCGCGCGAGGTTCGGTCCGACGATGTCGATCGTCTCCGTGTCGTTGTCGAATGCAACGACGTGCCGCGCGCCGAGCTTGACCATCGCGATGGCGAGTATTCCGCTTCCCGTTCCGATGTCGAGTCCTTCCCGCCCTTCCAGCGGCAGCTCTTCGAGCATCTCCAGACAGAGCGCGGTGCTCTCGTGCGAACCCGTCCCGAACGCCCGCTCCTGCGGAACGATCAGCGGAATCCGATCACTCTCCCCCACCAGCGCGGCGTCGGGTGCGACGATCCATCGCGTCCCGATGGTCAGCGCGTGGAGCGACTGCTGGTAATGCTCGAGCCAGTCGATCGTGCGGCGCTCGATCGCGTCCACCGCCACTCCCTCGATCGCGCCGAGGGCGTCTGCGACGCGTGATCGCTCCTCTGCCCCGGCGAACCAGGCCCGGGCGACCATCATCGGCCCTTCCTCCTCCATCGCCCAGCCGCCCGGCGAGAAGAGGTAGAGCTCTGCTTCGATCCGCTCGCCGAGGTCCGTCCGCGACGCGGCCCAGACGATCTCCAGAACGTGATCGGTCATCGGAGTGCGGCTCCTTCCGTGTCAGCCGTGGAAGAAACCCTTCATCTTGTCGAAGACGCCCCGCTCTCCCGGAGCTTCTCCCTCCAGCGTCGCGAGCTCTTCGAGCAGCTCGCGCTGACGCGCGGAGAGGTTTCCCGGGACATGGAGCTTGACGTGGACGAAGTGGTCGCCGCGACCCGATCCGTCGACGAATGGCACGCCTTTCCCTTTGAAGCGGAAGACGCGGTCGGGCTGCGTTGCGGCGGGGACCTTCAGCTTCTCCTCGCCGTGGATGGTCTTCACCATGATCTCGGTGCCGAGCGCCACCTGGGTGTACGTGAGCGGAAGCTCGACGTGGATGTCGTAGTCGCGCCGCACAAAGTGGTCGTCCTCCTCGACGGAGATGAAGACGTAGAGATCCCCGGGAGGACCGCCGTTCCATCCCGCTTCACCTTCGCCGGCAACGCGGAGACGGGTGCCGTCGTCGACACCGGCGGGAACTTTGACCGAGAGCTTCTTCTCTTCGTGGACTCGCCCCGTCCCGCTGCACGAGGGGCAGGGATCGGAGATCATCCGCCCCGTTCCTCCACAACTCGGACAGGTGCGCGCCACGGCGAAGAATCCCTGGCTGAAGCGGACCTGACCCCGGCCGCCGCACGTGTTGCATGCGGTGGGCGAAGTTCCCGGCTTGGCGCCCGAACCGCTGCAGGTGCCGCAAGCGGCGGCGCGTGCGATCCGGATCTCGGAGTCGGTTCCGCGGATCGCCTCTTCGAACGTGAGCCGCATGTCGTAGCGGAGGTCGGCACCCCGGGCGGGGCGGTTCGCGCGACGCCGGCCACCGCCGCCGAAGAAATCGCCGAAGCCGAAAAGGTCCCCGAGGATATCCGAGAAGTCGACGAACTGGGAGGGATCGAAGCCGGCGGCGCCGTTCATCCCCTGATGTCCGAATCGATCGTAGCGCGCCCTCTTCTCGCTGTCGGAGAGAACCGCATAGGCTTCCGCGGCTTCCTTGAATCTCTCTTCCGCGGTCGCGTCGCCCGGGTTCTTGTCGGGGTGATACTGGATCGCCAGCTTGCGGTAGGACTTCTTGATCTCTTCGACAGACGCGCTGCGCTCGACGCTGAGGACCTCGTAGTAATCTCGTTTCTGGGTACCTGCCATAGCCACTTCGGTTTCGACCTCCGGGTTCAGGGCGTTATCGATGATGAGGAGCGACTCCGGCTTCGCCGGACGCCGATCGGCTCGAAGAAAAAAGGATCAGGCGCTCGGCGGCTCGTCCGACAATCCCGACATACGGCCAGGGCTGTAGAGCATGACCGTAGTGAGAATGCGTGCCGCGGACTGCAGTTCGAAGATCGCATCGTTGAGGGTCTGTTTCGACTCGGATGCGACCGCTCCCTTCGCGATCATGAGCACCTTCTGCACGCGAGCGCGGTCGTCATCGCTGAGAAGCTTGCCGAATTCGCGGAACACTTTTTCGTTGGTGTAGAGCATTCCTTCGAGTTTGTTCTGGAGCGTCCGGACCTCGCGGCGCTGCGCGTCGGCCTTCGAATGCTCGGCCGCTTCCTGAATCAGGCGCTCGATCTCGTCCTGAGTCAGACCGCCGGCCGGGTTGATCTGTACACCGGTTGACTGGCCTGTGGCCTGGTCGCGAGCGGTGACGCTGACGATGCCGTTCGAGTCGATGGCGAACGTCACTTCCACCTGGGGAACACCGCGCGGGGCGGGAGGAATCCCGACCAGGTCGAACTTTCCGAGCGACTTGTTCTCGCGCGCGAACTCGCGCTCTCCCTGCAGCACGTGCACCTGGACCTTGTTCTGGTTGTCGGTGACGGTGGTGAAGATCATGGTGTTCTTGGTGGGGATGGTCGAGTTGCGATCGAGGATCTTGGTGAAGAGGCCGCCGTGCGTCTCGATCCCGAGGGAGAGAGGCGTGACGTCGAGGAGCACCATATCCTTGATGTCGCCACGGAGGATGGCGCCCTGGATCGCGGCGCCGATGGCGACGACCTCGTCGGGATTGATGCTCCGGTTCGGCTCGCGTCCGAAGACTTTCTCGACCGCGGCCGCGACGCGGGGCATCCGCGTCTGTCCGCCCACCAGGATCACTTCGTCGACGTCCTCGGCGGTCAATCCCGCTTCCTGCAGCGCGTCGTTGACCGGGTCGACGGTCTTCTGGATCAGATCCTCGACCATCTTCTCGAACTCGCGCCGGGTGAGGACGCGGTTGAGATGCTTCGGACCGGAAGAGTCGGCGGAGATGAAGGGAAGAGTGATCCGGGTCTCGTCGGCGACGGAGAGCTCGCACTTCGCCTTCTCGGATGCTTCCTTCAATCGCTGCAGGGCCATCCGGTCGTCTCGAAGGTCGACGTTGTGCTCCTTCTGGAAACCTTCGATCAGCCAGTCGGTGATCCGCTTGTCGAAGTCTTCGCCGCCGAGGTACGTGTCGCCCGCCGTAGCGAGGACCTCGAAGAGCCCTTCCTGCAGTTTGAGAATGGAGACGTCGAACGTGCCGCCGCCGAGGTCGTAGACCGCGATGACCTGATCCTGCTTGTTGTCCAGACCGTAGGCGAGAGCCGCGGCGGTCGGCTCATTGATGATGCGAAGGACCTCGAGTCCCGCGATGCGTCCCGCGTCGCGTGTCGCCTGTCGCTGGGAGTCGTTGAAGTAGGCCGGGACGGTGATGATGGCTTCGGTGACGGGCTCACCGAGGAACTCCTCCGCGCACGCTTTGAGCTCCATCAGGATGAATGCGGAGATCTCCTCGGGGGAGTATTCGCGTTCGCGGATCTTGACCTTCACGTCGCCGTTCTCGGCGCAGGAGATCGAATACGGGAGAACCTTCTTCGCGCGCTCGACCTCGGGGGTCTCGAACTTCCGGCCGATCAGCCGCTTGATGGCGAAGACGGTGTTGAACGGGTTGGTGATCGCCTGGCGTTTCGCGATCTGTCCGACGAGGCGCTCCCCATCTTCGGTGAAGCCGACGATGGAGGGAGTGGTGCGGGCGCCTTCGCGGTTCGGGAGAACCTGGGGAGTCGACACGTCGACCACTGCGACGCAGGAGTTCGTCGTTCCCAGGTCGATGCCGATGATTTTTCCCATGCCCGAGTTCCGTTGGTGCGGCGCTTACTCCGCGTTCTCGTTCTGGCTTCCGGCCGGCTCACTGTCCACTGCCACCCGGACCATCGCCGGGCGCAGCAACCGGTCATGCAGGAAGTATCCTTTCTGGAGCACGTCGATGACCGTGTGCGGCTCGAAGCCGGTGTTCTCTTCCCGTGTGATCGCTTCGTGAAAAGTCGGATCGAACGGGACGGGAGCCTCTTCGACAGGCCGGACTCCTTCCCGCTTCAGCACGTCCAGGAGTTGCTTGTAAATCAATTCTACGCCTTTTCGGAATTCTTCTCCCTCGGAGTGGGGAGAGGAAAGGGCGCGCTCGAAGTTGTCGATCACCGGGAGGATCTGCCGGATCAGCTCGGAGAGGGCGTACTTGCGGTACTCCCCCTTCTCGCGCTCCATCCGTTTGCGGAAATTATCGAAATCCGCCCGGGAGCGGAGCAGCTGATTCCTGAGCTGCTCGACCTCTGTGGCGGAGCCGGGGTCCGTCTCGACGGCGGGACCGGTCGATGCTTCGTCCTCTTCGGGTGAGCTCTTCAAAGCCTGGTCGTAAGCTTCCTGCAGGGAGGAGTCGTCGCCATCGATGAAATAGACGTCCTCGTCCTGCTCTTCGGGGCGGTCGTTCTCGTCACTCACTTACCCATTCTCCTGTGCTTCTTCGATTCTCCTGGTCATGACCTGCGCCAGGTAGTCGACGATCGTCGAGACGCGCGCGTATTCCATCCGGGTCGGCCCGATGACTCCGACCAGCCCGAGCGGCACTCTGCCGGAACCGTAGCGCGTCGCCACGATACTGAAATTGTAGTCCTGCGTGTAGGGAGACTCCGAACCGACGAAGATCCGGAGACCATCCTCGTTCAGGCAGCGATTGAGAATCGCAACGAGTTTCTCCTTTTCCTGAAACGCGAGCATCGCTTTCCGCATTGCATCGACGTCCGAGAACTCGGGCTTGTTGAAGATCGACGAGGCTCCTTCGAGCACCAGCTCCTGCTCGTGCGGCATGACCCCTTCCACGGCGCCGACGCCGAGCTCGAGCGTGCGGACGTACTGACGGTCGAACTTCGCCCGCTCCTCGCGGATCGCCGCCAGCAGCTTCTCCCGGATCTCCGAGAGCGTCATCCCGTGATAATCGTCGGTGATCTGATGTGCGATCCTCTCGAGCTCTTCCCGTGAATAGGGCTCGGTCGTGTCGACGATCTTGTTCACCACTACCCCGTCGGTTCCGACTACGACGCACATGATCTTCCGCTCGGCGACGGGGATGAAGTCGATGCTCCGCATCGAGAGCTGGTGGAGAGTCGGAATGAATGCGAGCCCCACCTGATCGCTCAGCTGCGAAAGCACCTTCGACGCGATGTGCATCACGTGGTCGAGCTCCGTCGCGCTCGCCATCCCTTCCTCGATCGCGGATCGCTCCACCTGCTGGAGCCGGTGCGAGCGCATCAGGTGGTCGATGAAGAAGCGGTAGCCGCGATCGGTCGGGATGCGGCCTGCGGAGGTGTGCGGCTGCTGGACGAAGCCGAGATCCTCGAGGTCCGCCATCACGTTGCGAAGCGACGCGGGCGAGAGGTTGAAGCGGCCGGATTTCGAGAGCGAACGGGAGCTGACCGGCTCGCCGTGGGCGATGAACTGCAGCACGATCTCCCGCATGACCTCACGCCAGCGGCCTTCGAGAACTTCGTCCTGATTCGGGGATTTGGCTGTCATCGGTCTTAGCACTCCTCGTGCTCGAGTGCTAATCTAAAAATATAGACGTCTGGTGTCAAGAAGAACCGGAACGCCACGCCCGATGATTCCCGCCGTTCCGAAGTGTAAAGTCCGCTGTGATCGAAATTTGCAGCAGTCTCGGAGTCTGCGGCGTGGCCCGGCCGGCTGCGGCGGCAGGTATTCGAAGCGCAGGTTCACGAAAGCGACGGGAGCTCGCAGATGACGCCGCCCCCGACGGTACAATAGAGACGTGCGAAAGAGCGCAACAGCGATTCTGGCCGCCTTCATCTTCATCTCCGTCGCCGCGATCCCCGCGCGGGCGGAGATCATCGACCGCATCGCGGCGGTGGTGGAGCAGGAGGTGATCACCCTTTCCGAGGTCAACCAGATCATCAACCTCCGCGTGATCCCGAAGAACGCGGATGAAGACGAGGCAACGTACCACCGGCGGGTCCTCGACGCGATGATCGCGCAGCTCCTCCGCTTCCGTGACGTCGAACGCTTCGGCGCGCAGGACGTCTCGAAGGATGCGATCGAAGCGAGACTCCAGCAGGTGATACAGCGCTTCCCGTCTCAGGCGGCGTTCGAGGAGACTCTGTCGAAGATGGAGTTGAGTCTCGACGAACTGAAGGCGATTCTCAAGCGCCAGCTGCAGGTGGAGGCATACATCGAGGAGCGATTCTCGCCGACGATTTTCGTGTCCCTCGACGAGATCGAGCGCTACTACACCGACACGTGGGTTCCGATGCGGAAGCGCCAGGGCCTTCCGGTCCAGCCTCTCGGCGACGTGCGGGAAGCGATCCGCGATCTCCTCAAGCAGCAGCGCCTCCAGCAGGAAGTCGACCGCTGGACGAAGCAGCTCCGCTCGCACGCGAACGTGGACGTGTTCGTGTACCGGTAGTTCATTTGCGCGATTTGCGCGAAATTGGAGTCCTGGAGTTGACCCGGGTTGGCTTTCTCAGTGGACACCTGAACGCCCGGGCTCTGAACCGTCAACGGAACCGGGTCAAGCTCAGCGCAATTCGCGCAAATCAAAGACCCTCGCCGAGCGATGCGAGAAACTCCTCTTCCGTCATCACTGGAACGCCGAGGGATCGCGCTTTCTCCAGTTTCGATCCGGCGCTCTCGCCGGCGACCACGATCGACGTCTTCGAGGAAACGGAGCCTGACGCCTTTCCTCCCTCGCGCTCGATCAGCCGGTGGATCTCGTCGCGCGTGAAGCGCGTCAACGTCCCGGTCACCACGACCGTCTTCCCCGCGAGACGGTTCCCCCTCTCTTCCATCTCGTGCTGCGGCGCGACACCGAGGCTCTGCAGCGTCGAGATCCGTTCGCGGTTCGCGGGAATGGAGAAATAGAAGAGGATCGATCCGGCGACTTTCGGGCCGATCTCCGGCACCGCGACCAGTTCCTCTCCGGTTGCCTGCATCACTCCTTCGATCGAAACGAAACGTCGCGCCAGAAGTTTCGATGCGCGCTCGCCGACGAAGCGGATCCCGAGCGCGAAGATGAATCGCTCCAGCGATGCGTGCTTCGACTTCTCGATCTGAGCGAGGAGGTTCGTCGCGGAGATGTCGCCCTGGCGCTCGAGGCCGACGATCTGCTCCTTCTTCAACTGGTAGAGCGACGCGAAGTCGTGCAGGAGGCCGGCGGCCATCAGTGCGTCGACGAGCTTCTCGCCGAGCCCTTCGATGTCCATCGCCTTCCGCCCCGCGAAGTGGAGAACCGATTCCCGCAGAATCGCCGGGCATCCCTGATTCACGCAGCGCCACGCGACTTCTCCTTCCAGCTGCGTGACCGGCTCTCCGCACACCGGGCACTGTGAAGGAGGGACGATCGCCTTCGCGGTTTTCGGTCGCTCTTCGATCACCACTCCGGTGACTTTCGGGATGATCTCCCCTCCCTTCTCCACCATGATGGTGTCGCCGATGCGGATGTCCTTCCGAGCGATCTCGTCGAAGTTGTGGAGAGTTGCGTTCGTCACCTTCGTTCCGGCGAGACGCACCGGATCGAACTTCGCGACCGGGGTGATCGCGCCCGTCCGCCCGACCTGGAACCCGACATCGCGAAGGACGCTCTTTGCCGCCTCCGGCGGATACTTGAACGCGATCGCCCAGCGCGGGAACTTCGACGTCGCGCCGAGCTCCTCCTGGAGATCCTTCCGGTCGACTTTCACCACGATGCCGTCGATCTCGAACTGGAGGTCGTGACGCTTCTCGTTCCACTCCTCGATGAACCGCTCCACCTCGTCGAGTCCGCTGCAGCGGCGATGGCCGGGGTTCACCGGCAGTCCGAGCTCGCGCAGAAACGCGAACGCATCGGCCTGCGACGCGATCCTCCGCTCTCCGCTGCGCACGACCTGATAGAGAAATGCACGGAGGCCACGCTTCGCGACGATCCCGGGATGCTTCATCCGCAACGTTCCCGCGGCCGCATTCCTCGGATTCGCCGGCGGATCATCTCCTTCTTCCTCCGCCTCCTCGACCATCTTCTGAAATCTTTCCTGGTCCAGGTAGACCTCGCCGCGGAACTGGAGCGTCTTCTCCCTGCTGTCGAGCAGCAGAGGGATGGAACGGATCTTCCGCACGTTTCGCGTCACGTCGTCGCCGGTGGCTCCGTCTCCTCGAGTTGCTCCGCGCTTGAGCTTTCCCTCTTCGTACATCAGGTCGATCGACACACCGTCGATCTTCAATTCAGCGAAGTACTCCACCGCGTCGACACCGATCCCCTTGCGCACCCGCTCGTCCCACGCGCGCAGCTCGTCGAGCGAATAGGCATTCTCGATCGAGAGCATCGGAGGGTCGTGGGGGGCCGGCTCGAAATTCTCCTGGTGCCGCTCGCCGCCGACTCGAACCGACGGCGAGTAGTCGGACGCGAACTCGGGATGCTCCCCTTCGAGATCCATCAGCCTCCGCATCATCTGATCGAACGCGTAATCGCTGATCTCGGGCCGGTTCTCCGAGTAGTAGAGTCTCTCGTGGCGGCGGAGCTCCTCTCTCAACCGCTCGATCTCTTCTCCGGCACTCGCGGCCGGCCCCTTCTTTTTCGTCACCTCAGACTCCCTTTTTCGAGACTTTCACCTGAACTGTACGGAAATGCAAGCCGCTCTTTCTACTGGACTTCCATGAGATTGAATGTCACTCTCGATCTCTGGCCCCGTTTCCGCATATCGTCCTTCCAGAAAGTTCCGGTTAACCCTTGTAAACCTACAGCCCCCGGAAAATGCAGAACCTGACGAGAATCGACGGCACCGGACGGAACATTATCGTCATCGACGACGACCTCGCGATTCGTGTGCTGCTCCAGGCGGTTCTGCAACGTCTTCACTTCACCGTCGACCTGGCCGAAGACGGGAGCGCGGGCATCGAAAAAGTCCGTCGCAACCGTTACGACCTGATCCTCCTCGATCTGATGATGCCGAAGGTGAACGGATTCGAATTCCTGGAAACTCTGAAGCGCGAAGGAACCCATTCGCCCCCACCTCACGTGATCGTGTTCACGGCCGCCGGGCCGCGGGGCGTCGAGCGCATCCCGCCCGACAGCGTCTGCAACTCGATCCTCAAACCGTTCGATCTCGAAGCCTTCCTGGAAATGATCGCCTCCTGTCTCGCCGAGCATCAGGCCGAATCGGGCTGATCTGAAGCTTCGCTCCCGTGGATCTTCCATCGAAGCTGCCTCACGGCGCCGAGGAGCAGCGTCACTTCTCTTTCACTCAGACGCGCCCGTCCTGCGAGGGCACGCATCTCATCGTAGATATGGTCCGGATTCTCCGCGTTCAAAAAACCGGAATCGAGAAGGAGCTCGCGCGCCATCTCGTGCAGCCGCTCGATCTGCCCTGCCTCTGCGGCCGCGGGCTTCGCCGCGCCCCTCGGCGGATCTTCCCGATGCAGCTCGTAACAGAGGATGGCGACCGACTGCGCGAGGTTCATGGTCGGAAATGCAGTAGAGGTCGGGATGCTGACGCGGAACTGGCATTTCGCGACCTCCTCTGCGGTGAGACCACGATCTTCCCGTCCGAAGACGAGCGCGATCCGTTCTCCTGCGCCGGTGTCCCGCCACAGCTCGGAGAGACCTTTGGGGGTGAGAAGATCGTCCTCGCTGCGTCCGCGCGCGGAGGTCGTGGCGATCGTCCGGTGTACGTCCTGGATCGCGTCATCGAGCGTCGCGACCACTCTCGCTGATCCGACCAGATCCGCAGCGCCGCTCGACCACCACTCCGCAACGCGTCCCGGCCCCGGGATCTGACCGACCACCACCAGATCGTCGAGCCCGAAGTTCTTCATCGCCCGGGCGACCGCGCCGACATTCCCTTCCTCACGCGGCTCGACGAGTACGATCCGGATCCGCCTCGCCAGCGTCATTGCGGCTCCGCCAGCTCTTCATCTTCCAACGCGGACGCCACGCGCCGCACCGAATCGAGCATCCGGTCGATGTCGGCTTCTGTGGTCGCCGGGTTGATCATCGTCACACGCAGCACTCGCCTTCCACCGAGCACCGTGGACGTGATCCACGCGTCGCCCGATTCGATGAGCGCTCTCCGGATCCGCCGGTTCCATCCGTCGAGCTCAGCCTCGTCACGATTCCGATCGCCGACGAAACGGAAGCAGAAGATGTTGAACTCCGGCTCGTGCATCGATTCGAAGTCATCGCTGTCGGTCACACGGCGATGAAGGTATCTCGTCAGCTCGGTCACTCTCTCCATCGCAGCAGTGAATGCATCGGTTCCGTGCGCCTGCAGCGTGAGCCAGAGCTTGACCGCATCCGCGCGCCTGGAACACTGGATGGTCATTTCACCGATGTTCGGCTCATCCGCTTCGCGATGGAAGAGGTACGGCGCGTCGGACTCGAACGCACCGCGTAGCCAGCGCTCGTGTCGCACCAGGACCACGCCGAGCGAGAGCGGCATCCAGAGCATCTTGTGCGGATCCCAGCTGAGGGAGTCCGCGCGATCGAGTCCGTGTACCAGAGGCGAGAGAGTCTCGGACAGGAGCACCGAGGCGCCGTGCGCCGCGTCGACGTGAAGCCACGTGCGGTAGCGATCGCGGATCTCGGCGATCTCGCCGAGCCGGTCGAACGAGCCGGTCGCCGTGGAGCCCGCAGTTGCGACGATCGCCATCGCGGCGTGAGACTCCGACGCCTCGACGCCGTCGAGCTCTCGAACCAGCGCGTCCGCATCCATCCGATAGTCGCGGCCGACCGGTATCTTCACCACGCTCGACGGGCCGAGTCCGAGGATCGACGCGGCGCGCGCGACGGAGTAATGAGTGCTCTCCGAGCAGAGGATCACCGGAGTCCGCTTCCTTCCCGCCTCTTCGTGCTGCAATCTCGCGCGGGCGGCGAGAAGCGCGGTCAGGTTCGCGGCCGAGCCACCCGAGACGGCGGTTCCGGCTGCATCTGCCGGGTAGCCAACACGGTCGATGAGCCAGCGGACGATCTGCTGCTCGATGATCGTCGCCGCGGGACTCATCTCCCAGACCGCGGTCGACTGGTTGAGCGTCGAGATCACCAGGTCGCCGATCACGCCGGTGGGAAAGGGAGGACAGACCTGATGCCCCATATACGAGGGGTGATGGATCTGGATCGAGCTGCGCGCGAGCTCGGCGATCTTCTCTACGAGCCGATCGTCGTCGAGAGGCTCTTCACCGACGGCGAAGCGACGTCGCAATTCATCGGAGCTCTGCCAGTCGACGACCGGCTGTTCGCGAATGTTCTCGACGTGGTCGAACAGAAGGTCGACGACGCGGTGCGCGAGCTCGCGCGTCCGGCGGTCGAAACGGGGAATGGTATCGCTCTCGCTCATCAACGCGGATTATTCACGAGAATGTGGAACGAGGCGAGCCCCGCGGCGACCCCGGGGAGCGGATTCCGCTCGCCGGGATCCGCATCGAAGATCGTGTTCACCTCGGGAAAGAGTGCGCGGGAGGCTACGCGCGGAGCGTCTGCACCGTACGGCTCCGCTTCTGCCGAAGCCATCCTCCCGATCCGCTCCGAACGTGATTCGCGCGGCGGATCAGAGGATCCGCGCCCCTCGGCACGGGCCGCTGCCTGCACGCATGGAGCCTCGCCACGTGCCGCTTCCGGGGAGCGGATTCCGCTCGCCGGGATCCGCCTCGAAGATCGTGTTCACCTCGGGAAAGAGTGCGCGGGAGGCTACGCGCGGAGCGTCTGCACCGTACGGCTCCGCTTCTGCCGAAGCCATCCTCCCGATCCGCTCCGAACGTGATTCGCGCGGCGGATCAGAGGATCCGCGCCCCTCGGCACGGGCCACTGCCTGCACGCATGGAGCCTCGGCACGTGCTGCATCCGGGGTGCGGAGCCGGCGCTCGTCGCCTATTCGGATTCGATCCGGTAGTTCGGCGCTTCCTTCGTGATCACCACGTCGTGGGCATGGCTCTCGCGGAGTCCGGCGGCCGTGATCCGTACGAAGCGACTCTTCGTCCGGAGGTCGTCGATGCTCGCGGCACCCGCCAGTCCCATTCCGGAGCGGAGGCCACCGACGATCTGCGGAATCATCGCGGAGAGAGAGCCCTTGTACGGCACCTTTCCTTCGATTCCCTCCGGGACGAGCTTCGCCGCGTCGTCTTCCGCATCCTGGAAGTACCGGTCCTTCGACCCTGCCTGCATCGCTCCGATCGATCCCATTCCGCGATACGCCTTGAACGTGCGTCCCTGATACAGGATGGTCTCGCCGGGGGCTTCGTCGGTCCCCGCGAAGAGCGAGCCGATCATCACGCAGTTCGCCCCCGCGGCCAGCGCCTTGGTCACGTCGCCGGAGAACTTGATCCCGCCGTCGCTGATCACCGGGACGTCGTACTTCTCGGCGACCCGAGTGCATTCGATGATCGCGGTGACCTGCGGAACGCCGGCGCCGGCGACGACGCGCGTGGTGCAGATGGAGCCGGGTCCGATGCCGACTTTGATCCCGTCGACTCCGAGCCGGATCAGATCTTCGGCCGCCTCGGCGGTGGCGATGTTCCCCGCGATCATCGGCGTCTCCGGGAAGTACCGCTTGAACTGCCGGATCACGTCCATCACGCCTGCCGAATGCGCGTGCGCGGAATCGATGACGATGACGTCGGCCTTCGCGTCGATCAGTGCGCGTGCCCGGTCGAGGGAGTCCTTCGCGACGCCGATCGCGGCGCCGCAGCGGAGCCGGCCGAGGGGATCTTTCGACGCGCTCGGGTACTTCCGCGCCTTCTGGATGTCCTTGACGGTGATCAGCCCCTTGAGGTCTCCGTTGCCGTCGACGACCAGGAGCTTTTCGATCCGGTGGTGGTGCAGGACTTCGCGCGCGGCGTCGAGGGTGGTACCGACCGGTACGGTGATCAGGTTTTCCTTCGTCATCCGCTCGGCGATCGGGAGATCGAAGCGGGTCTCGAAACGGAGGTCGCGGTTGGTGAGGATGCCGACGAGCTTTCCGTTCTCGTCGGTGACCGGAACGCCGGAGATCTTGTACTTCTCCATGACCGCGAGCGCTTCGGAGATGCGCTGCCACGGCCGCATAGTGACGGGGTCGACGATCATTCCTGCTTCAGAGCGTTTGACCTTGTCGACCTCTTCGGCCTGCTGGTCGATGGTCATGTTCTTGTGAATCACGCCGAGACCGCCCTGCTGTGCGATGGCGATCGCGAGGCGCGCCTCGGTGACGGTGTCCATCGCCGCGGAAATGATCGGGATGTTCAGCCTGATGTCGCGCGTCAGCCGCGTGCTGGTATCGACGAAATTGGGGTGGACGTCGGACTTCGACGGCACCAGAAGGACATCGTCGAACGTCAGGGCAAGGGGAATTGCCGAGTCGAACCTCGCCGACGCGGACGCCGTCGTGCCCGGCACCTCGCGGAGCTCGACTCGTCCGACTACCGGCTCGCCATCTCGAATCGCCTGTTCGTCACTCATGCATGCTCCTCGGTTGGGAGTATAGAACAGCGCCGAACTGCATCAATATTGCAGGGAAATGGGGCGGTATGGCGGTAGTGGTGGCGTGGGGAGGACCAGTGAGATTCCGGATCGAACAGCTTTTCCTGACCGACGAGGCGGGCCGTGCCGCGCCTTCCGTCCTTCCCCGCTTCTTCATGCTCGAGGCGACCAGTCCGGAGGACGCCGTGGATAAGTTTCTGGAGGCCGAGCAATCGAGCCTGATCGGAGATCTCCAGCGCTATCCGGGACTCCAGGTGGTGGCCACCGGGCGCCGGGAGCAACAGCTCTTCACGCTCGAAGTGGCGCCGGTGTCGGACCACGGCCCGTCCATGCCCCGCGAACAGAAATGAGATCTCAGGCCGCCACGCGGCTGACCGGCGGAAATTCGACCCGGCGCAGGACTCCGATCGCGGCGATCACGAGAAGGAGCATCACTCCCACCGCGATCCGGAACCGGATACCTCCCCACCCTTCGAAGAGGAAGAGGACCAGGGCCCAAAGCTGCGGCCCGATGATGGAGCTCGCCTTCCCCGTGAAGTTGAAGAAGCCGAAGTAGCGACCGCTCTCCTCCTCGTCGATCAGCGAGAGGAGCGCCACGCGGCGCACCGCCTCCACTCCGCCCAGACCGCATCCGGCGATCACGGCGACGGTGACGAACCCGCCGAACCCGTGAGCGAAGACCGCCACTACCATCACCACGACCCAGTTCGCGAGAACGGTCATCAGCGCAGTCCGACCGGTGACCCGGTCCGCGAGGATTCCGTAGAGAAACGATCCGATCACCGCTGCCGCCAATGCGATCGACATCGACTCGAGGATCTGTCCGTCGTCGAGGCCGATGGCGAACTTCGCGTATGTCGCCATGACGATGTAGACGGTATGGACCGCGTCCATGTAGAGGAACGTCGCGAGATAGAAGTTGCGGAGGTTCCGCCGGCGAATGATCTCGCGGAACGTCGCGGTGACCTCGCGGAGCGAACCGGTGGTCGACGGACGTCTCCCTTCGCGCCGCTCGCGCACGAAGAAAAAAAGAGGGAGCGAGAACAGAGCAAAGAGGATGGCGGTCGGGAGGAACGCATTCGCACGGGCGGGAACGGCGCCGGCCGGAGCGCCGCCGATGGCGAGGGCGCTGACCGCGTGTTGCAGAAATGCCGGCAGCTTCTCGAACGCGCCGTGGTTGACGAACGGAAAGGCGGCGAACATTCCGACGAACGACCCGACGTAGCCGAGCGCGACTCCGACACCCGAGACCATCCCCCTCTCGCGCGGCTCCGCCACGGACGTGAGGAGCGAGTTGTAGGAAACGAGTCCCACCTGATATCCGAAGTTCGCGGCGACGAAGATGACGAGAACCGAGACGATGGAGTGGCCGAATCCGAGGAGCGCGGTGAGGATGACGGCGACGGTGGTCGCGAGGAAGAGCACCCGCTTATGTCCGTTGCGGTCGCCTTCCGTCCCTGCGAGAGGCGAGACGACCGCGACGAGGAGCATGGAAAACGAGTACGCGATCGCGTACCACACCTCGCCGCGATGGAACGAGCTCGCCACCCATAGAGGGAAGTAGAGCGAGATGACGTTCATCGAGAACATGGTGTTCGCGAGGTCGTACGTCCCCCACGAGATCTTCCCGGGCCAGCCTGCGCGCGCCATGCGGCTGCAAGTTTCGGTGCTGCAGGGAGAAGATGCAAGGGTTGTCGGCTCGAAGTGGTGACTCGAGAAGCGGTGGAACGCGCGGAGGTCGGTGGTGAGCTCGAACCATCTGCGGGGCGCGCCGATCTCGGTGCCGGTTCAATGGTGGCGGGCTGGATTCAACCCGCAAGCTGGAACCAGATCGACTCCGACTCATCCGCGATCGACGATCTCCTCGAGGATCTTGTCCTGCAGGCGGTAAACGCCCCAGACGCCGGTGCGGTAGTGGTTGAAGAGGAAGGAGAAGGCGTAGATCCTTCCGCTCTTCGCGTGGACATAGCCGGAGAGGCCGATCACGCCGCTGATGTATCCGGTCTTCGCGTACACCTGCCGAGCGTAAGGTGCCTGGTTGAGACGATGGCGGAGGCGCGACTCCGGCTCGCCCGAGTAGGGCATGGAGCTGACGAACTCCCGGCGGTACGGCGTGTTCCACATGTACCGGAGGAGGTGGATGAAGGCGTTGGCGGTGACGCGGTTGTCGCGTGACATCCCCGAACCGTCGACCTGATGGAACTCGTTCGCCGGGACACCGACGTCCTGCACCAGCCACTGGTGAACGACCTGCGAACCGGAATCCCACGAGCCCTGACCCCGCCGTTCGGCGCCGAGAATCTTGAGCAGCTGCTCGGCGTAGTGGTTCTGGCTCACTTTGTTGATCACGTAGACCACGACCGGGAGCGGCGTGGTCTGGCGGGTGATCTCCTTCCAGTCGGCCCGGCCGTCGTGCGGCGTGACGAGCACCTGCCCCTGGACATTGATGCCGTTGCGAAGGAAGGTCTGGTGGACGACGTTCGCGAAGTAACGGATCGGATCCTGGATCGCGACGAAGATCTCGGTCGGTCCGTACTTCGGCGGGGCATTGCCGCGGACGATGATGTCGTTGGTCCCGAT
This sequence comes from uncultured Acidobacteriota bacterium, assembly GCA_963741955.1. Classification (GTDB taxonomy): domain Bacteria; phylum Acidobacteriota; class Thermoanaerobaculia; order Gp7-AA8; family Gp7-AA8; genus CAVUKB01. Next base: position 405,993 of record CAVUKB010000004.1, on the reverse strand, counting down.
CTTCCGGGAGATGAAGACACCCGGCCCGCCGCCGGTGGTGCAGGTATTCTGGACGGTGAGGAATGTGTTCTCCGGTTCGAGCTCGACCCGCGCGCGCTCTCCCTTTCGGGTCGGGTAGACGCGTACCGCGACGCACCCTTCCTGCATGGAGAACGCCGAGACCGGGGCTTCGTACCAGTTCACCAGCTGGTCGGTCGGCCAGGTCGGATGGACGAACTCCGTATCGAAGTAGCCGTACTCGAAAATCAGATTCCCGGCTATGGTCCGCACCCCGGCGGCCTTCAGAGCGTCCGCCCACTGTTCAGGGACCGCGGTGGCGTTGCCGTCGTGAAGCCGCCCACTGATGGTCGGATCGCCGTGACCGACGATCCGGACGTCTCCGTGGAGAGTCCCGGTCTGGTCGACCGTCCCCCTCATCTCGACCGGAGTGGTGATCTCGAACGAGGGCTTCAGATTATCGAGAGCCGCGCCGGTGGTGAAGAGCTTCATGTTCGAGGCGGGAGCCACCATGTTGTGCGGGTCCCGCTCCGCGACGACCGTTCCGGTCTCGACGTCGACGATCTGGATGCTGACGTTCGCGCTGCGGACGACGGCATTGTTCAGAAGAGAATCGATCCGCTGCTCGAGCGTGCTGCCGCTCGCCACAGGATCTGCGCTCGCACTCTTCTTCTTCTTCGAGGCGCTCTTCCGCTTCGGAGCGGGAGCGGCAAACGCGCTCCATTCCAGCGTGCCGAACGGCAGCGCGAGAACGAGCGTGAGGAGTATCGCGAGAGAGGATCGTCGGTGGTGATTCATCGGGTCGTGAGCTCTTTCCTTCCCCGAAAGGAGTGGCTGATTCATGCATTCCTGCTGCAACGGCTATTCCACGGCTTCCTCTCGCTCGCGTTCACGATGCCAGTCTCGCCAGCACCTGGTCGATCTCGGCGAGATCGTGAATCACGGCGTCCGGAACCACCTCGACCTCCGTCGTCGACGGAGGGGCGACGGCGAGACCTCGGACCGGAGGGATGTAGTGGATCCCGCGCATACCGCACCGCTGCGCGCCCCAGACGTCGACCTGAAGATTGTCGCCGACGAAGACCGCCTCTGCAGGTTCGACCCCCAGCGCCTTGCAGCACGCCTCGAAGATGGAGCGCTTCGGTTTGCACTCCCCGTGCTCGTTCGAGAAGACCATCGCGTCGAACCAGCGTGCGAGCCCGTGCGAATCGAGAATCTCCCGGAGCACCCAGCCCGGCGTGCGTCCGGTGTTGCTGATCAGACCGATCGCGTATTCGCGCTTCAGGCGCTCGAGAAGCTCCGCCGCTCCCGGTGTGAGGATCGGCATCAGTTCGAGCGCGGCAATCGAATACGCGTGCTCGATCTCGCCGAGGATCTCTTCTGAGAACGAATCGGGATCGAGCTCGAGCGACTCGAGGAAGTGATCGATCTGGGTCCGCGTCGGGATGTCGAGGTCCTTCGACCAGTAGAGCTCGAGGCATCGGTGCCAGGTGCGCCGGTACGCGTTCTCGATCCTCTCGGCCGTATCGGCGTGACCCGCCGCAGAGAGAATCTCCTCGATCCTCTTCAGCCGGCGCTGCTCCTGTTTCTTCGAGATCTCCGGAGGATCGCTGATCAGCGTCTCCCACAGATCGAACACGATGGCTTTCAGCATCGACACCCGTCCCGCTCAGTTGAGTTTGACCCGGCCGGAGAAGCCGGCGTCGTAATCGTGAAAGTATTGAAGGGATGGCTCGGGGTAGCGCCAGCAATAGTATCCGCTGCCGGAATCGAAATCGACCAGCCAGAGTCCCTTGACCTCGGTGCCGAGGCGGAGCATCGACTCGGCCCATCCGGAAACGACCCGCTCGTACTCGCGAATCAGCTCCGGCGGAACTTCGATCGACGCGGCGGCCGATTCGGTCGACAGGACCATCTCCAGCTCCTTCACCGCTTCGCCGGTGATCTTCTGCACCTCGGGAAGGAGGTCGATCGCTTCTTCGTACGTGAATCGTCTCTTCTGTGCAGTCATGAATCCGAGCGTCTCCAGAATCTCCGTTGCCGCTGAGGTCGATGCGAGTTGCAGGCCATCCCGCACTTCCCGCTTCGTCATTCGGCGGATCAATTCTCCGCTCCCGATTCGGCGTCGTCCTGCCTGAGCTTCTGCATCCACTCCTGGAACTGCTGCCGCAGCTTTTCGGCCTCCGCTTTCCGGTCTTCCTTCCGGAGCTCTGCTTCGACCTGATCGATCTTGCGGCGGATCTCGTCGAGGTGTTTTTCGGCCGCGGCCCGTCCTTCGCGCTTCCACTCCGGATATTCTCGCCGCCACTCGTCCATCTGCTTCTTCAACTCTCCCGATTCGTACTGATCGACGAGCTGCTTCGCCTTCTGCCCGAGCTCGGCGAACACCGGAGCCACCTTCTCGCCATTTTTCGCGAGCCACCGGGTGAGCCGGTCTGAGCGAACCCGGATCACCGCTCCCGATTCGACCGGCTTGCCGACCGAGAGGATGTTGTGCACTTCGAGGCGGCTCGGCCCGGGGCGTGAGCCCTCGATGGTGAAGAGGGAATCGGAGAGAATCTGGTTGCGGTGCTGATGGTCGACGCGGATCGAGACCGCATCCTGGTTCTCCAGCCGGGCGATCCCGGTGACCGTTCCGATGCGGACGCCGCGCACCTCGACCGGATCGCCGCGGCGCAGATCGCCGGCATGGTCGAAGACGAGAGTGGCCCGCAGGTCGTCGCGATGGCGGATCCAGCGCGCTCCGTACCAGACGCCGACGGCAATTCCGGCCAGAAGCAGCAGGGCGAGGATTCTACGCAATTTCCAGCTCCTTTCCGGCTCTTTGCGAGCCGCCTTCCCGTTCGTCCAACAGCGATTGCGTCGTCGCATTCCCGGTAAGGCGGGGTTCGAGCTGCCGACGATGGCGAGGTTTCCAATCGCGCGGGAAAGATGGACGAAACAGGGGGCTTGTGCTAAAAGAGGCGTCGAAAATCCCTGACTTGGGAAGCTGGAGGAATTCGATGTCGTCGGTTGAAGAGAGGGTCAAATCTATCATCGTGGAGCAGCTGGGAGTGGATGCCGATGAGGTCACTGCGGATGCCTCGTTCGTCGAGGATCTCGGAGCGGACTCGCTCGACACCGTCGAGCTCATCATGGCGTTCGAAGAAGAGTTCGGCGTCGAGATCTCCGATGAGGAAGCCGAGAAGATCAAGAAGGTGAAGGACGCGACCGAGTACATCCAGAAGCACGCAAAGAGCGAGTAAAGGCGCTCTCGCTCCGGTCATCAGCCGAGTACCACCCTTCTATCTTTCTCTTCCGGATAATTTCTATCTCCCAGGTGAAATCGTTGGATAAACGTCGAGTGGTCATCACCGGGCTGGGAGTCGTCTCTCCGCTCGGCATCGGGAACGACGAGAACTGGAACGCCCTGATCTCCGGAAAGTCGGGGATCGGGCCGATCACCCGGTTCGACACGTCGGACTACAGCTGCCGGATTGCCGGCGAGGTCCGGGGTTTCGAGGCGGAGAAGTGGATCGAAAAGAAAGAGATCAAGAAGTCCGATCTCTTCATCCACTACGCCATCGCCGCCTCGCAGATGGCCGTCGACGATTCCGGACTGACGGTGGACGACTCGAACGCCGAGCGCGTCGGAGTGGTGATCGGCTCCGGCATCGGCGGACTCCCCCTGATCGAGGAGATGCACGCGAAGCTCCTCGAGCGAGGGCCGAACCGGGTCTCACCTTTCTTCATTCCGGGGCTGATCGTGAATCTCGCCGCCGGGCAGGTCTCGATCCGCTTCGGAGCGAAGGGGCCGAACTCCGCTCCCTGCACCGCGTGTGCGACCGGAGCCCATGCCATCGGCGACTCGTTCAAGATCATTCAGCGCGGCGCCGCCGACGCAATGATCGCGGGGGGAACCGAGGCGGTGGTCACCCCGCTCGCGGTGGCTGGATTCGCGGCCATGCGCGCACTCTCCACCCGGAACGACGACCCCGAGCACGCGTCGCGTCCCTGGGACTCCGATCGTGACGGCTTCGTGATGGGTGAGGGCGCCGGGATCGTGATCCTGGAAGAACGGGAACATGCGCTGCGCCGGGGCGCGCGCGTCTACGCAGAGATCACGGGGTACGGAATGTCCGGCGACGCGTACCACATCACCGCTCCGGCCGAAGATGGTTCGGGGATGTCTCGGGTGATGAACCTCGCCATACAGGACGCCGCTCTCAACCCGGACCAGATCGACTACGTCAACGCTCATGGCACTTCGACTCCGGTCGGAGACAAAGCGGAGACGATGGCGATGAAGCGGGTCTTCGGACAGCACGCGTACGAGATGGCGGTCAGCTCGACCAAATCGATGACCGGTCATCTTCTCGGTGCTGCAGGAGGGCTCGAAGCGGCGTACACCGCGCTGGCGCTCGTGAACGGAGTGCTCCCCCCCACCATCAACCACGAGCACCCCGATCCGGAATGCGACCTCGACTACGTGCCGAATCAGGCGCGCGAGAAGAAGATCCGCCACGCCATCTCGAACTCCTTCGGGTTCGGCGGAACGAACGCGACGCTGGTCCTCTCCGCCCACGAGGCGTAGGGGTCGGGGGTCGGGGGTCGGGGGTCGGGGGTCGGGTCGGGAAGAATATAATTCTCGCTCTGCCCTGTTTTCGCGAATTCTATTCTGCCTTTCAGCACAAGAGCAGAACAATGTTCTGTGCGACCTGTCCGACGGGTCTGACCGGTCCGACTTGTCCCACGGGTCCGAAATCGAGACTCGAGCCCCTCGCCTCGAGTCTCGCGTCCCTAACCCGCATTTCTCACATCGTCTCTGCTGCGGAGACGGTGTGAGAAATGCGGGTTAACCTCGCGTCTCTCCGGGCGGAGGAGGTGATTCCGTCGATGTGGCCGTCGGGGGACTCTCCTGCGGCCGCTCCGGCGGAGGCGCGGTGGTCGTCGGAGGAGGCTGCGTCCGCCGCGGTCGCGTCCGCGTCGGCGGGGGTTGCGTCGGCGGAGCCTGCGTCTGTGTCGGCGGAGCCTGCGTCTGTGTCGGCGTCGGGGGAGGCTGCGTCCGGGTCGGCGGCATCATCGGCGGGGTACCGATATTTCCCGGCCCGAGGATCGGCTCGTGCTCAGGAGGCATGGTCGCGCTGGGCGGGAGTCCCGTCCCCGTCATTCCCGGCGGCATCCCTTCGCTGTACGGGAGGCCTTGACCGTACGGGTACTGCATCGGCGGAGGAGGAGGGGGCTGATGGACCTGACACTCCTGCGTCGGTGCCGTCCCCGCCTTGAATGCGACCGTTCTGACGAGATCTTCCGGACAGTACGGCGTGGCCAGACCTCCACTGCTGACGTCGACGGGAACGAAGACGATTCCGGACGGAACCGGGAAGTCACGGTCCTGCTGATCCTTCGTCGCTTCGTTCATGAACTTCGCCCAGATCGGCACCGCGCCCTCCGACCCGGCCAGCCCGGTCGGCTTGTTGTCGTCGAAGCCGACCCAGGTGAGGGCGAGCGTCTCCGGTGTGAAGCCGATGAACCACGCGTCGCGCTTGTCGTTCGTCGTTCCGGTCTTCCCCGCCGCCGTCTTCCTGAACCACTGGCGGGATCCCGCAGCGGTTCCGTGAGTGACCACGTCTTCCATGATGTGCACGCCGACGTACACATCGCGATCGGGAAAGACCTGAACCGGCTCGAAGTCCGCCTTCGAGACGAGCCTCCCGTTGTCATCGGTGATGTAGCGGATGGTGTGCAGCGGGAGGCGTGACCCGAGCCGTGCGATGGTGCTGTACGCCTCCGCCATCTCGATGGGCGGAATCTCCACCGATCCGAGAATGAGCGAAGGAACCGAGTCGAGCTCCGTCTCGATGCCGAGCGCGTGGGCCGCACGGATGATCGAATCGATTCCGGTGGCGAGCCCGATCCGCACGGACGCGACGTTCATCGAATGGACCAGCGCCTCCTCCACGGTCACGATCCCGTGGTAGACACCCTCATAGTTGTGGGGCGACCAGTCCTTCGAAAATCTCCGTTTCAGAACGAAGCGCTGATCGTTGACCAGAGTCGCCGGAGTGATCACCTGATGGGAAAGACTCGGCTCGAACGCCGCCAGGTAGACGAATGGCTTGAAGAGTGAACCGACCTGCCGTTTCGCCTGCAGTGCACGATTGAACTGGCTCTCGTTGTAATCGCGTCCTCCGACCAGCGCCCGGATCTCCCCGGTGGGAACATCGACCGCAATCAGCACCCCCTGGAGAGGACTGTCCGCGCGCCGGAGCCGCCTGCTGGAACGCTCCAGCGCGTGCAGCCCCTGCCTGATCTGGTTCGTCGCCTCATCCTGCCAGTCGAGATTGATCGCGGTGTAGATCGACAGGCCTCGTCCCCGGACGTTTCCGATGCCGTAGTCGTCGCTGACTTCCTGCACCACCTCGTCGACGTAATACGGGATCGACCCGAGCCCGGTCCGCTGCTTTCCCGGCTTCTTCGGCAGTTCCTTTGCGATCGCCTTTTCGTATTCGCTCCTGTCGATCTTGTGGTACTTGAGCATCAGCCCGAGCACGGTGTTACGCCGCTTCTTCGCCGCATCCGCGTCTGCGAACGGCGAGTAGTTGTTCGGGCTGCGGATCATCCCCGCGATGAGCGCCGACTCCGCGGGCTGGAGCTCCGCGACCGGCTTGCCGAAGTAATAGCGCGCGGCCTCGCCGACTCCGATGATCGAGATGGAGCGGTTCCTCCCGAGGTAGATGTCGTTCAGATACGCCTCGAGGATCTCCTTCTTCGAGTAGCGCGCATCGAGGATGATCGCCATGAACGCTTCGATGATCTTCCGTCTCAGCGTCCGCTCATTGCTCAGGTAATAGTTCTTCACCAGCTGCTGGGTGAGCGTCGACCCCCCCTCGGCCACTCCGCCGCTGCGGATGTTGCGTACCAGTGCCCGCACAATCCCGATCGGATCGACGCCGGGATGCGACCAGAAGCGGATGTCCTCGGTCACGACGACGGCGTCGATCAGGTTCTGCGGCACCTGGTCGAGGTTCACCGGACGGCGATTCTCGAGCCGATTGGTGAGAATCGACGTGAGGAGCTCGGGCTCGAGCGCAGCCGTCTCGACCGCTCCCCCTCCCTGCACGCTGACTCTCCGGATGCGACCGTCCGCGAGCTCGACTTCGATCCTCTCGGCATCGTGCTTTCCCGTCGGATAGCGGAACGAGCGGAGATAGATGTCGAACGTCGAGTGGGACTTCGTGTACTCTCCCTCGCCTTTCACCGTCTCGACCTCGCGGTAGCCGAGGCGGCCGAGCTTGTCTTCGAGATCCCCGGGAGTCAGCGAGACGCCGGGCCGGAGCGGAAAGAGGTCGGCGTAGATGCGGGTGGGGAGCGAAACGCGTCGCACTTCGAACCGCTTCACGGCTTCGAAGTAGCCCCACACGCCGAGGCCGATCACGAGGAGGATTCCCGCAACCACGAGGAACGAGATGGTGCGGAAAACGGTTCGACGGGATGGAAGTCTGGTCTGGAATGACGGCATCAGTGAGCCACGATTGCGAGATTCCGGCCTGAACCGGGGCCGCTGCGCCTGTAAGAGTGGAACAGCGAACCATCGCATCGGGTGCACAGCTCCGAATCGTGAATCGTTTCGGAGCGAAGGCCGAGCTGAAGGAGGATGTCGCGCGTGAGCGCCGCCAGATCGAGATGGGGCCGTGGACCGAAGGATCGGTCGATGTGCGGCCATGCGAGCTCACCGAACGTCGCGATGAACGTATCGACCACTTCCTCCCCCACCTCGAAGCAGCAGCGGCGGATGGAAGGGCCGAGGTACGCATGCGCCCTGGCCGCTTCGAATCCGCTTTCTTCGCGAAGACGCGACACGGTTCTTTCCGTGATTTTCTTCACTGTTCCCCGCCATCCGGAGTGAATGTCTGCAATCACGAAGGCATCCGGATCCACCAGCGCGACGGGGAGGCAATCTGCAACCTTGATGCCGAGCCCGGCCTTGGGTTCGGCAGTCCAGAGAGCGTCGCATCCCTCGGTTTCGCACCATGCGGAATCGGCGGCGGTGACCGGCTGAATGCCGGTCCCGTGAATCTGGGAGCAAGTTCCAAAGCGGTCGATGGAGATGCCGAACCGCTCTCCGATCCATTCGCGGAGCCGGTCCACCACGTCCTCTCCGAGACGACCGCTATCATCGGCCGTGGTGTAGAAGAGTGCGGTCGCGGGAGGCCGGGAGTTCGCGACGACGATGCGACCGAAGGGAGAGTCTTCGACGGTCCAGGAGGAAGTCATCGAGTCAGGAGGCTTTCGCTTCTCGAATCTCGGAGATCTCCGAACGGAGGCGCTCGGTGACGGCGAGTCCGCCGAGAAGCGACGCGGCCTTTTCGAATTCGCGGACCATCAGGTCGATCGCGGCGGGACCATGTCCCTTTCGGATTGCGTCGACGGCGAGCGCGAAGTATTTGTCGATCGACTTCCGGCCGGATTCGCCGAGGTGCTGTTCGGCTATTCGGCGGATCCGGTCTGCGAGAGCGAGAAGCTCTGCGTGCTCTGCGGAAGCGATGACGGGATTTTCAGATTTTTTTTTTAGGGTGACCAGCTCGGAGGTGATCAGTCCGTAGAGCACCTTCGCCACGTCGAACGCGGAGAGGTTGAGGGCCTTCCCCACTTCGGCGATCGAATGACGGCCATCGAGCCGTGTGATCACCATCCACTCCTGCGGATTGAGGACGATCTGCTCGCGGCGGTTCTGCCGGGCGTGGAGCTCGGGAACCAGCTCCACCGAAGGGATCTTCTTCGAAAGGACCTTCCACTCGTCGAGACGGCGCGCCGCTTCCATCAGGAGATTGGTGTTCGAGCGGGTGATCGTCTGGCGCGGCGCTTCTTCACTCGGGGAGAACTGGAAGTCTCCCGAGTTCCAGATGGCGAGTGCGTAGATCGCCTCTTCGCCGATCAGCTCTCCCAACTCGGCGTGAACCATCTGCCCGTTCTTGAGGTAGATCAGACCGCTGTGACCCTCATTCACGAGAGTGAATCTCCCGGTTTTCCCGGAGACACTCACGAGCTGAATGATGTCGGGAAGAGGCAGTTCCTTTAGCGACCCTTGAAAAGCCATGGCGTTCTGCACTCTACGGAAACCGCCGACACACCACGACACCTTGTAGGTTCTTTGTGATGAACGATTTCCCAGCGCTTCAACTAATGGTGGAAGCGTAGCGCAACAGCCGAGACAACGTCAAGAAAATCAGAGCGGCGCCACACGATGCGGCTGCTCGGCGCACCGGCTCTTCGTCAATGCAGCCATCGCCCAGAGGCCGATTCCGGCTCCCGCAGCCACTCCCGTCGCAGCACGAAGCAGGTTGGTTCCGGCATAGACGTGGAACAGCTCGAGCACGCCGTCGATCGCCATCGGGACCATCAGCAGAAACCAGAGCCGCGGATTGGACGACCACCAGGCGGCGCGCCGGAAGAGGAGAGAGGAGCCGATACCGGCCACGACGCCGCAGTAAAAGCCGAAACAGCGTCCACAAAGCGGAAGCGGCACTCCAAAGAGGAGAAGGCAGCGGTCCGGGATGCCGTGACAGACGGCGTGAAAGACGACCCGCAGCGACGAAGGTGCGCCGAGGACGATCGCCGCATTCGTCGCGACCGCGGCGAGCGGAAGGAACGCTGCCGCGACCAGAATACCGGTCGCGGCGATCCGGATCTCCCTCTCGCTCATTTCACACTCGAGTATCGATACGTCTGCGCCATCGCGTGGGTGGTCACCACCAGTCCCCAGAACGAGGTGAAGAACACGCCGATGCAACAGAGGAGGAAGCCGAGTTGTCCGACGAAACTCGCGATGATGTAGGTGGCGATCGTCAGAAGGTAATTGATGGCGTTGAAGCGGATCAGGTCCCATACCCGACCGAACTCGAAGGCCGCGGAGAAGCGCCTGGTCACCACCACCCGGATCAGCGCCGCAGGCATGGTGACGTAGACGATCAGAACGATCGGCACCGAGAAGAGAGCCAGCAGCACCATGGCGAAGGGCCCCGAAACCCGCCAGCTGTCCGATGCGTCGAAGAGAACAGACAGACCGAACCACATCAGAGCCAGGAGAAAGTTCGGCAGGAGATACACCAGCCCGACCGCAAACAGCTTCAGGCCCTCGGCGAAGTAGTCGCCGATACCGCTCCATTCAGGGAGTGGCCGTTCCACACCCGCGATGACGTTACGTGCAAGAGCGGCGAGATACCCGAAGACGATGAACCATCCGACGATCACCACACCGAGCAGATAGAACAATCCGCCCAGCAGAATCTTGTTCAGCCAGTCCGGATCCTCGAAGACGAACGCGAATGACCGCCCGAAGTCGAAACGCTCGCCCTGACTCTCCGGAGGCACCGTCACCTCTGTCATGGTCGCTCCCTCTCCCGCCTCGCGCGGCGGGACGTTTTCTTCGATTCTACGACCCGCGGCAGAACATTACGAATCCGGCTCCGCGCGAGAGCTCCGGGGAACAAATCGGGGAGAGCGGTTCTTTAGTACAGAGGCTGGTCGCGTCGTGAACCAAGAGCTCCATCTCATCGAGGAGAGGCCTCCCGCCGGGTCGGGAATCCTGCTCGGAATCCTTCTATCGCTCGCGGTGCACGTGGTGCTGCTCGGTTTCTGGACCTATCGCGCGCTGACCGCTCCTCCGCCGCCGAAGAAGAGTCCGATCGAGTATGTCGAGTTGCAGCCTCGCGCTGGCGGCTCCGCGGCCGATCGCGTATTCACCGAAGCGCCCGGCGCGGCGACGACTCAGACACCCTCCCCCGATGCCCCGTTCTCCAACCGGAATCGCCGGGCTGCGACGCCGAACCCGACCGGAGAGAAGCCGACCCTGCGCCCCGGATCGGGAGGCGCGTACATCCCCCCCATGGGCAATCCCGGCCAGGCTTCCACCCCTTCGCCTCCGACTCCCGCAATGCAGGCCCAGCGCGGCTCGAAACAGGACTCCGAGCACGATCGCGATCCGTCGAAGAGCTCCAGCGACGCGGCGCTCGCGTTTCGGGAACCGTCTGCGCGTGAGCCAGCCGCCTCCGACGGCGCCGTCGACTGGAAATCCGCGATTCGTGAAGCCGGAAAAATGGCCGCACTCGGCGGAGGAGGAGCCGGCGCATCAGGGGGCGAGAGCGGATTCGCGGAGAGCGGCCCCGTCTCGTTCGAGACGCAGTGGTATCCGTGGGGCGACTACGCCGACGCGATGGTGCGGAGAATCCGCATCAACTGGTACGCGAACATGCCGGAGATCATCCGGATGGGACTCAAAGGCGTCGTGACGATCCGCTTCACCATCCAGCGCAACGGCTCCATCACCGATCTTCAGGTGGTCCAGGGCTCAGGCACTCCTCCCTACGACTTCGCGGCGAAGAAAGCAATCGAGCTCTCCTCCCCTCTCAACCCCCTCCCCGCCGACTTCCCGAACCCCTCGGAGCGCGTGACCTGCCAGTTCTTTTACAACTCGTCACCCGACCGAAAATAGGAGCATCTGTTATCGGTTATCGGTTATCTGATATCTGAGGAGCGGATAAGCGATCCTCAGATCCTCGAGATGCTTTTCAGATCCTCGATCCTCGATCCTCGATGCCTTTCAGATCCCCGATCCTAGATTCGCGATTCTCGGTGCCTTTCAGATCCTAGATCCTAGATCCTAGATCCTCGATGCCTTTCAGATCCTCGATCCTCGATCCTAGCCCGCATTTCTCACAAGACTCTTTTGGGGGAGTTCAACCGGAGCTGAAGGGGGCGTTCAGCGTAGATTTTGCCGGAATGGGGAGAGTTGGAGTCGAACAAGGCTGAAGTTATTTGACTGGGCGCTGGTTCCGGAGGGCGGCGGAGGTTCGGGCAGTATCGTGCAGCCAACGCTCAGACACACGTTTCCTCTGGTTCAGAGTTGAACAGACGTGGTTGCGGGAAGATGAGTTGAGGAACGATCCGCCTTCAGGGAGAGGCAAGAGCTAAGTTGCTGCAGACCAGCGCGAACAGCTTCGTCATCGGATACCCACTCGAGAGTGAGATCCATATCTTGCGCGTGGTCACGCGGATCCGTGCTCCGATCTTGAACAGCTTCAGCCGAATTGTGTTGCACTGAGCGGTGGCCAGCTCGGTTCCTTTCAGTCCCAGCCGCCGCAACGCATTCATCAGCAGATAGGCCGCCGAAGAAAACCAGAGCCGCAACTGATTTGCTCTCATCGTTGCCGCCGAGGTCCGATCCGAAAACAGAAAACATTTCTGTTCCTTGATTCGGTTCTCCATCTCTCCGCGCTCACAGTAGAGCTCTTCGTACAGCGGCTTCACCGCCATCGCCTCCACCGGGAGCGACGTTACGACGAACCTGCCGTTGGCTTTGTCCACCAGGTACTCGGCTTTCGCCACCACACGACGGGACCGGCTCCAGCTCTTGCGAGTCCGGTAGTTCAGATCCTTGTAGGTGCGGCACGCCTCGGAGAGATGTTGCGACTCGGCTCGTACCAGAGCCATCTCCGCCTCGATCATCGCCTCGAGGCGCCGGTTCTTGGGCAGACCGATCGCGTAATCGATCCCTTCGGACTCGCACCAGCTCAGGATCTCGTCGCAGCAGAATCCCGAATCAGCACGAATCACGATCTTCACATCCGGCCAGCTCTCACGGATCTGCCCAATGATCCGCCTGAGTTCCTCGACCGTTCCCTCGGCAGGTCCGACGCTCGCCTCTCGCAGACGTGCGCAGAGCAGATCCTGTCCACAGAACACGTAGAGTGGCAGATAGCAGTACGACCCGTAGTGGCCGTGGAAAAATCGCCCCTCCTGATTCCCATGGATTCTGTCCTCGGTCGTGTCCAGATCAATCACGATCTGATCCGGAGGAGTCGACCTGGATTTTAAGAACACGTCGACGAAGAATTTATCAATCGCGTTTCCGTCATAGACGATCCGCTTGTATCGATCCTCCCCGTGACCATCCGGGGTCAACTCCAACCGGTTCAGCGTACTCTTGCCCGCCAGCGGCTGCCTGGGATCCGATTTGCCCGATAAGGTCCCGATCAGCGGATCCTCACGCAGAGAATCGTGATCGTTCAGATCTTCATATCCGAGAGCCAATCCCATCACCCGCTGCCGGATCATCGACTCGAGCGAGTGCTGAACCAAAGTGCGTTTTCGGTAATCCCGAAAGCATCCGACGAACCTTTCCAGAATCCTCGTCCGCCTTTCCGTCTCGAGCAGCAGGAGCCCTCCCCCGTCCGAAGTGAGCTGTCCACCGTCGAACCTGGCGACGATCTCACGCCCTCCCACCCCTTGGAATCGCAACTCGTTCCCGCTACACTCTGTCTGCTTCATACCGCCGCCTCCCGTGCTGTTGATGTTGTTGTGCACACTCAACTTAATAGCACGGAACGGCGGTCTTTTTCTCCCTACTGTGAGAAATCCGGGCTAGATGCCTTTCAGATCCTAGATCTCAGATGCCTTCACCCTGCTTCCGTCCGAGATGTCGTTCGACGGATGCACGATCACGGTCTGGCCGGGGGAGAGTCCCTTCAGCACTTCCGCTTCGGTCTGGTTGCGATGGCCGATCTCGACGAGTCGCCGGCGCGCGCGGCCGTTCTCGACCACGAAAACGGACCAGCGATCGCCGGCTCGTGCGAGGGCGCTGACCGGAACTTTCAGCACGTTCCCTCGCCAGGTGACGATCTTCGCTTCGATACGGTACGCATCTCCGAGCTCCGGCGCAGGCTGATCGAGATCTCCGATCACGTGGACGCGCTGCTCTTCGACTCCCAACGCGGAGATCTTCGTGTATCCGGCGGGCTCCACTTCGCGAACGTGTCCGTGGAGTGGACGGTCTCCGCCCCATTCCTCGACGATGATCTCGTCACCCGGATCGACCTTCACTGCATCGGCGGAGAGGACTTCGACCACCAGCTCGATCCGGCTCGGATTGGCGATCGAGGCGATCGGCTCTCCTGCGGCGACTACGCGAGCGCTCCGCTCCGGGATCGTCAGAACGCGTCCGGAGACCGGAGAGCGAAGCTCGATCGGAGTGGAGGCCTGACCCCCGGAAGTTCCGAGAAGGGCGGCTCTCGCTTCTTCGAGCTGATATCGCGAGGCACGCGCACGGGAAGTCGCGGCGTCGAGGTCGCGACGCGCCGTGATCAGAGAAAGCCGCGCCTGCTCGGCGGACTCGCTCGAGACCACGCCTTCGCGAGCGAGCTTCTCTCCCCTCTTCGCGTCACGCTCCGCCTGGTCGGCCGTCGCGGAGGCCTTCCGCACCACCGCTGCCGCCTCGTCGACCGCCTGGCGGGCCGCTTCGACCCGTGCATCCGCCTCACGCCGGCTCTTCACGTCGAGTGGAACCGGGTCCACCCTGGTCACCACCTCTCCCTCCTTCACCGGATCACCCGGGCGCAGCTCGATACGCCGCAGCTTGCCCGCGGTCGGAGACGTGATCAGGAATCGGTCGAGTACGCGCGTCTCGCCTTTGTCCTCCACCGTCGAGAGAAGCTCTCCCTTCTCCGCGTTCGCCGTGTCGACCGGGATCCGCTCCGGAATCAGAGCGATCGCGATCAGAATCACGACCAGGATCAACGCGCCTCCCCAGATGAACTGCTTCCTCGAAATCCGCTTCGCCATCACATCCACTCCCACTGCATTGAATCGCTCGGGGCTCAGTTCCCCGCCACTTCGGACTTCTCAGATCCTCGATGCTCGATCCTCGATGGCTCGATCCTCGATGCTATTCAGATCCTCGATGCTTCTTCTCCTACTCACGCGTCTTCAGCACTTCCACCAGATCCAGTCTTCGAATTCTCAGGTAGATTCCGATGGACGAGACGATCGACGAGAAAATGACCACCAGAGCCGCGAACGCGTACGTCCTGGAGCTGATGGTCAACGGAAGACGGTAGAGCTCCGAACTGAGTGCGCGGCTGACGAGCGCGCTCATCCAGTATCCGATCGTGCACCCGACCGGAATCGAGATGAGCGTGATGATCGCCTGCTCGCCGAGGAGGATCGTACCGACCTCCGCGTTGGAAAACCCGAGCACCCGCAGACTCGCGAGCTCGCGCCCTCGCTCGCTCAGAGCGATTCTCGCTCCGTTGTACACCACGCCGGCGGCGATCACGCAGGCGAAGAAGATGATGATGGTGTTCGAGATGGAGAGATTCTCCGCCACCGTCTGTTTGAAGCTCGCGAGCATCGATTCGCGGACCGCAACTCCGGCGACCGCCGGCGTCTGCTTCAACGTGCCGTAGAGGCTCTTGATGCGCCGCGGGTCCACCTGCAGATACGTTCCGGAGATGACGCGACCCTCGTCCATGAAGTGGTTCACCGCGCGGATGTCCATGTACGCGCTCGTCCCGATCAGATCGTCGACCACGCCGGTGAGTGGGAAGTTCCTCGTCCGCCGCTCCCCTTCCAGCGCTTCGATCGTGACGGTGTCGCCCGGGCGGACCTTCAGTTCGTCCGCGAGGTATTTCGAGAGCACCAGGCCGGAGGGAGGAAGCGAGACCGGACGGCCGAAACGGTCGACGATCCGGCGGAGCTCCGGCTGCGGCTGCACGCCGATCAAACCAGTCCGTTTCCGGCGATGACCGGCGCGCAGCTTCACCGGAACGACGCGCCATGTCTCCACGTGCATCACTCCGGGAAGATGGCGAATGTCGTTCGCTGCTTCCTCACCGCGAGGCTCGTTGAAAGGAACGGTCACATTCTCCCGCTGCACGGTCTCGAACTGGATCCGCATCATCAGGTCGATCGCGTCGAAAGAGTAGCGCCCCACCACGAGAATTCCGACCGCCATCGCGACACCGAGGGCGGAAAGGATCGCCTTCGCCCGCCGGCGGGCCATGTTCCGCACGATCATCCGCGCTCCAGTCGAGAGGTGGCGGAACACTCCCATCCTCTCCAGCAGACCGCGATGAAACACGGGTGGCGCTTCCGGCCTCATCGCCTCCGCAGGAGGAAGCGCGACCGCCTGCCTGACGGAGAGCCAGGCACCAGCCGCGGCGGCGACGACGCTGATGCCGACTGCGAGCTCCACCACCACCGGGCGAAGAACGAACTGGAGGACCGGGAACTGGAAGAAGTCGGCGTAGACCTTCATCAGGCCGGAACCGAGCCAGATCCCGGCCCCGATTCCGAGCACCGAACCGGCGACCACCGCGGCCATCGAAAGTTCGAGAAAGTGAAGCCCGACCCGCGCGCTCGAATAGCCGAAGGCCTTCATCACTGCGATCTGATCCCTCTGGGTCTGCACGAGGCGCGAGAGGACGACGTGAACCAGAAATGCCGCGACGGCGAGGAAGATCGCAGGAAGCACCGTGCCGGTCACCCGGTCGCCTGCGATCTCGTTCGAGAGGTACTGATCCGAGACCTGCTCGGAGCGTCCGTAGGCACCGAGCCCACCGTACTGCTCGAGGAGCCGGTCGACCGCCTCGATCACTTCCTGTTCGTCGGCTCCGGCAGCGAGGGTGAGCGAGACGTCGTTGAACGCCCCTTCCATGTTCAGCGCCGGACCGAGGGTACGTCGTCCCATCCAGAGAACGCCGAATCGTTTCGGATCGGGGAAGATGTCCGCGCCGCGGATCACGTACACGTATTCCGGCGAGAGGCCGATGCCGACGATCCGGAGGCGCTGCCAGCGCCCGTTGATGACTGCGGACAACGCATCGCCGACGTCGAGCGAATTCGCGTTCGCGAACGATTCGCTGATGATCACCTCGTCCGGGGAGCCTGGCTCGATCCACCTTCCCTTCCGGAGGAAAACATCGTTGATCATCGGGAGGTGCTGTTCGGGAATGGAGATCAGCCGTCCGGTCGCCGGCTCGTCCAGCCCCGGAACGTCGAGGTTCACGTCCCGGATCACGCGCGTCTCGACCCCGGTCACTCCCGGGATGGTGGCGATGCGATGGGCCACGCTCTCGGGCGCGCGCTTGAGCTGCGCGAAGACGTCGGCGAAGCGGAAGGTCCGGTAGTAGAGCTTCTGGGTCACCAGGAGAGACTCGTACGCGCTGCGCATGGTGACGAACGTCGCGATACCGCACGCCACCACCAGCGCTACGGCGATGACCTGACCCCTCAGATGCAGAAGATCGCGGAACAGCTTTCGGTCGAGCGCGCGCATGCGTCACCACGAGAGCTCGGAAGGATGCGCTCTCTTCTCGTTCCTCGTGACTTCGATGATCTCGCCGGAACGGAGCCGGATCACCCGATCCGCCATCGCGGCGATCGACGCGTTGTGGGTGATCACCGCAGTCGTCGCGCCGGTCTCCTCGTTCACGCGCTCGAGAACCTCGAGTACGCGCAGACCGGTGGCGTAGTCGAGAGCACCGGTCGGCTCGTCACAGAGGAGCACCGCCGGACGTTTCGCGATCGCGCGCGCAATCGCCACGCGCTGCTGTTCGCCTCCGGAGAGCTGCGCCGGAAAATGATTGCGGCGATCCCCGAGGCCGACCAGCTCGAGCGCCTCCTCCGGACGCATCGGGTCATCGGCGATGTCGGTGACCAGGGCGACGTTTTCCAGAGCGGTGAGACTCGGAATGAGGTTGTAGAACTGGAAGACGAAGCCGACGTGCTCGCGTCTGTAGCTGGTCAGAGCGCGGTCGTCTTCGACCGAGAGATCGTGGTTCTCGAATCGGACTTCACCGGTGGTGGGTACGTCGAGTCCGCCGAGTATGTTGAGGAGCGTCGATTTCCCGCTCCCCGAGGGGCCGAGGAGGACGACGAACTCGCCGCGGAAAAGATCGAGGCTGACGGAGCGGAGAGCGCGGACCTCCACATCTCCCATGTGATAGATCTTCGAGACTTCGCGAGCCCGGAACACCGGCTCCGCCGCGGCTGAAGCGGTCATCGACGTCGATCCTAATGTGCCGCCCGCCTGGTGACAAGCGACGGGACGAAAACCGTGACGGAGATCAAGCCGGCTCAGCCCGGATTCACGCCGGGTCACCCGCCTCAGCTCATGCGGTGTTTTCGGCGGATCCGGAAGCTTCCGCTCCGGCACGAGAGCCGGCGAGACAGCGACGGATCACGAGAGTGAGCTGATCGAGGGGGAGAGGCTTCTCCATGACTGCGAATACGCCGTCGAGATTCGCCGCGGGCCGCTCATCCTGCTGCGGGTGAATGACCACCACGTTCGCCAGGCATCCCTTTGCACGCAGATCGTCCAGAAGAAGGACGGCGTCGGCGCCGATGGCGAGGTCGAGCACGATCATTGCGTAATCCTCGGACGTGATCCGCTCGAGTGCTTCCGCGCGGGAGACCGCCACGTCGGGGTCTGCGACTCCGCAGTACCTGAACACCCCGCCGAGGAACTGCAGTGTCGTTTCATCGTCTTCCACCAGGAGAACAGGAGCGAATTCGAGCATTCGGAATCCTTTCTCGCCGCAGACACTCCGCCGGGAGGCGGACTCCACCTGGACCTTCGTCACGACGCGGAAAACGAGAACGACGGATGGCGGACTCATATTTCAAATAACATATAGTTATCGTCACTTGATCCCGGAGCCCGGGGACGCGATCTTTCGCTTCCGTAACCTCCACCGGATGTGTCCGGTCTCAGCCGAAGAGAGGAGAACGCATGCCCACCTATCGCCCTGACCCCGAGCTCAACCGCCTGGTCGACGAGCTGAATCGGACCGATCAGCCCGACCGCGGAACGATCTCCATCTCCGCGCTCCCCCTCGAAGAGAAGCCGTTCGACCAACGCCTCGGGTCCATTCTCGAGGCGATGCACCGGATCGAGGCGACGGACCTCCTGCTGATCCCGAACGTGGCGCCGGTGTTCCGCATCCACGGAGAGATGAAAGTCTCCGATCTCGACTCTCTCGACGCCGACGAGATCCGCGGGATGGTGACTGCACACATGACCCCGCGGAGCCTCGAGCAGTTCGAGCGAGAGGGGGCCGCCGACTTCTCGATCGGCATCGCATCCGAGTCACAGCAGCTTCGATTCCGGATCAATCTGCATCGACAGCGCGGCAAACCCGCCGCTGCGATCCGACTCCTTCCGCAGCAGATCCCGACTCTCGCCGAGCTGCAACTCCCCTCCGCGCTCGCAGAGCTCACGGTTCCGAACCGCGGACTCGTTCTGATGACGGGACCGACCGGCGCCGGAAAATCGACCACCCTCGCGGCGATGATCGGAGAGATCAACCGCAGCAGGGCACGTCACGTGATCACCATCGAAGATCCGATCGAGTACGAGCATCAGAACGGCCGTTCGATCATCGAGCAGATCGAGATCGGCCGTGATGCTCCCACCTTCGCCGGAGCACTTCGAGCCGCGCTCCGGCAGGACCCCGATGTGATCCTGGTCGGGGAGATGCGGGATCTGGAGACGATGTCGACGGCGCTGACCGCCGCGGAGACGGGACACCTGATCTTCTCCACCCTCCACACCGGCGACGCGGCGCAGGCGATCAGCCGGATCGTCGACGTCTTCCCGTCGAACCAGCAGCTCCAGATCCGTCACCAGCTCTCACTCGCACTGAACGCGATCGTGGCTCAGCAGCTCGTCCCGACCGCGGACGGGCACGGGCGCGTCCCGGCCGTGGAGGTGCTCGTCGCGAATTACGCCGTGCGCAACCACATCCGGCACAACCGGCTGCCGCAGCTCGTGTCGGAGCTGACGCTCGGAAAGCGGCAGGGAATGATCTCGCTCGAAGAGTCTCTGGCGACGCTGGTGCGGAACGGGACGATCACCGCCGAGGAGGCGAAGATGCGCTCGCGACGGAGCGACGAGATGGAGGCCTTGCTGCGGGGAACGGAGCCGCGGGGGTGAGAGGGGGCACGTTTCGGGGAGAGCGGTGCGCGGGATGAGTCGAGCCGCAGCTGAGCGATCGGCTTCGCGACGTCAGGCCCGCACGGGAACGGCCGCCTGAAACCCCGAACAGAAGCAACCGCCGCCTTCCGTCGACCGGCACCGCCGAAGCTCCTGGTGCTTGTCTCGAGGATGACTGCAGGCAGCACAGATCGCCGGTTGTGCGGAGGGAACGAAGTCGAGGCAGCTGCACGGAAGTTCCTCGTTCGCGTACCGGACTTCTTCAAAGCACGGATGCGTGAGCGGATGCAGATTCTCGGGGTGTCCGCAGGTGCAACGAGTCATTCGAGATCCTCGAGACGGCCGGGCTCCGACGCGGGCCGGCGATTCGCCCCCATTCTAACCCGGAACCTCGCGCGAGACGCGCGACCCACTGTCGTGGGTTGGACGTCCCGTCCGATGCAGGGCGGCGTCCCGCGCCCCCCTCCCCGGTGCGAAATACGAGGATCGTCCCGATAGAACATTCACGGAATTTCGCTCCCGGTTATGGTGCGGAGGCCTGAATCACGCGGCGCGCTGGCGCGCCATCCGCCGGGTCATGCGCATCGTTTCCTTCCAGTCCCGGATTGCGCTGCGGATGTGAGGAGTCCGGATGTCGACGACCGGAGCGAGCTTCTCCTTCGAAGGCTGCTGCTGAGCGAGAAGCTCCTGAATCGCGTTCTGCATCCGTTCGTAGGCCTCGTAGACCCGGCTCTCGTGAAGCTTGCGCACCGCGGCGTTCCATTTCTGCATCCGGAGCTGCGCTTTTTCGAACTGAACTTCGACCCTGGCGCGCAGGATCACCGCACGCGGTGCCCGACGGAGGTTCGAGGTGAGTCCGAACCGCGAGAGGGCCCAGATGGTCCACTTTGCCGGATCGAAGTGCCACGCCTTGACGCCGTTGCGGTAGTCGTAGGCGAACGTGTGATGGTAGTTGTGGTATCCCTCACCGAACGCGAGGGCCGCCATGATGGTGCTGTCCCGCCCGCTGTGCCGCAGACTGTAGGGCCGGCCGCCGATCATGTGGCAGAGGCTGTTGATGAAGAACGTGACGTGATGCGTCACCACGATCCGGAGGATCGCTCCGAAGATCAGGCATTGCACGAGCGAGCCTGTGAGGACTCCGACCAGCGCCGGGATTCCGAACGCGACGCCGAGTCCGATCCAGAGGTAGTTCCGGTCCTGCCAGACGACCAGCGGATCCTTTGACAGGTCGCGCACGCCGTCGAGCTCGGGCTTGTCGACATCGAAGAAGATCCATCCGATGTGCGACCACCAGAAGCCCTTCTTCACGTTGTACGGATCCTGCTCTTTGTCGACGTGAACGTGATGCACGCGGTGATCCGCGGCCCACGCGAGCACCGAATTCTCGAGTGCTCCGGCGCCGAAGACGAGAAAGAAGAGCCGGACCGGCCAGCGTGCCTCGTACGCCCGGTGAGCAAAGAGGCGGTGGTATCCGGCGGTGACCGAGACGGCAATCGCCAGCCACAGCGCAAGAAAAATCAGCGACTCTGCAAGGCCGAGCCCGTAATGGGCGATCGACCACGGCACCGCGATCGCGGCCGCCAGTGGAGTCAGAGTGAGGAACAGCGTGTTGATGACGTTGAGTTTCTTCCCGGCAACTTTCAAAAATGTCTCCTGATGGTGTACCCGCCGAAACACCCTGGTTCCGAGTTCTCTTCCGGATGACGGCCCGATGACAATTCCGTTCCTGCGGTTCGCCGGGCGTCGTGTATCGGTATCTTAATCGGATGCAGCATAATTCACGCCGGATTTCGTGATGAGAACCAGGCTGATCGTCCTTTTCCTGAGCCTTTCGGTCGGGCCCGCCGGCGCGTTCGCGGCCCAACCTTCGACTGCACCTCCGCTCGGAGACGCTTCGACCGCGGCGCCGTCTCCTCCACGACGCGCGTGGCGCGCCGTGAAACACGAGGCCACCCGCTACCGGGAGGATCTCGTCTCCATCGTCACCGTCCCTTCCCGCCTCGACTCACGCGGGTGGGCGGAGCTCGGCGGCGGCGCGCTGGTCCTCGGGACGGTCATGGCGAACGATCAGGCGATCTTCGACGACGTCCGCGACGCGCGAGGCGACCGGACCAGCCGCCTCTCGAGCGCCGTCACTCAGTTCGGCGGCGGACGGGCCGAGCAGATCTCGTTCGCGATTCTCGCCGCAGGACTCCTCTTCCGGAACGATTCGGTCCGTGACGTCGGTCGCGACGCCGTCGAGGCGCAGATTCTCGCCTCGCACATCATCACCCCGCTCCTCAAGCGGACTGCGGGGCGCTCGCGTCCGCGGCTGGACGAAGGAGCAGGCTCGTTCCAGCCATCCAGCGGAGGAGGCGGGCACGATTCGTTTCCCTCCGGACATACCACCACCGCGTTCGCTCTCGCATCAGTGCTCGCCGGGCACTCGCACGGTCGTATGGTTCCGGTTCTCGTCTACGGCGTCGCCGCCGCCGTCGGCTACTCGCGGGTGAACGACGGCGCGCACTGGCCGTCGGACGTCCTGGCGGGAGCGGTCGTCGGCACGACGGTGGGACGGGAGATCGTGATCCGTCACACCGATCCCGCGCGAAGCACGACAGTTCAGATCATCCCGCTCTCGGACGGCCGCGGCGCGAGCGGAATCGGAATGAGGATCGTGTACTGAGAGCTGCGGCAAGAGCCTGCGATTCACGCAGGTCCTCCCGCGCGAGGCCGCGACGGGCCGTCTGCGCGGGAGGAGCGTGACGTCCGCGGGTGAAGTGGTTACTTCGGCGGGTCTGTCGGTGCTGCCGTTCCGAGGGAGGTCAGTCCGGCGAGACCGCCGAGCCCCATCGTCTCGACCGCGCTGGAGGGAACGATCACCATGGAGCCTTTCTCCTTGATCGCTTCGTAGAGCATGTTCATCGCGCGGAGGTGGAGGGCGATCGGGCGGTCCGCGTACGCCTCGCCCGCGCGAACGAAGCGCTCCGCGATCTCCGTCTCGGCGGTGCCGAGGATGATCCGCGCCTGTCGCTCGCGCTCGGCCTGAGCCTGGCGGCTCATCGCATCCTCGAGCTCCTGCGGAATCTTCACGTCGCGGATCTCGACCGAGTGTACGGTGATGCCCCATGCGTTGGTCTTCTCGTCGAGGATGCGCCGCAGCTCGCGCCCGAGTCGATCGCGCTCGGTGATCATCTCGCCGAGCTGGTGGCGGCCGATCGCTTCGCGCAGCGCGGTCTGCGCGGAGAGGGCGATGGCCATCAGGTAGTCCGCCACTTCGAGCACCGACTTCTGGGCATCCCATACCGTCCAGAAGACGATCGCGTCAACGTCGACCGGGACAGTGTCGCGGGTGAGCGCCGACTCTGCAGTCACGTCGGTCACCCGCACGCGCTGGTCGATGAGATGCGACACCTGCTCGACGATCGGAATCAGAAAGAAGAAGCCCGGGCCGCGGAGTCCCACGAATTTTCCGAACCGGAGCACCACCGCCTTCTCCCACTGATCGGCGATCTTGATTCCGAACAGCGCCACGAATCCGAGCAGAACGAATCCGAGGAAGACGATCGGACCGGACGCCGGCGGGAGAAGAGTCAGCGGAATCACTCCGATCAGGAGCGTGAGGATCATCGCGGCGAGACTGACCCCGTTCACGTAGCGTCGCGCGCCTCCGCGGCTGGAATACTCTTCGTTCTGTTCGATCGCACGCCGGGAGCTGCGCTTCGATTGCGAGGCGTCTCCCTGGTCCTGCGACTGCTGCTGTCTCTTGCGGGTCCCCACCGAAACCATCTGCTACCTCCTTCGGGCCGAATCGGCCCGTTCGCTCAGTGCTTCGATCAGCTCCTCGACCGAGAAGCCCATCGAAGCAGCCGAAGCCATGGTGCGATCGACGAGATCCTTCATCGCCCGCTTCTTCTCCCGTCCCTTCGTCTCCGGAGGTCGGGTCGAGACGAACGTCCCCGTCCCCTGCTGCGTCTCCACGATCCCTCGGATCTCCATCTCCCGGTATGCCTTCGCGACGGTGTTGAGGTTGACCGCGAGGTCGACCGCGAGCTGCCGGACGGTCGGAAGCTGCTCGCCCGGTTTGAGTCTCCCGTCGGCGACGGCCAGGAGGACCTGATCGATCACCTGGCGGTAGAACGGCACGCCGGAGGAGGCATCGAGGCGGAAGAGGGTGGATGGGTTCGCGACAGTCATTGTCCTAGTCCACTATTACAATAGGTTTCAACGACAATTCTGTCAAGAGGTGTGGCACCGAGGGGCGCTCGCGCCACAGGCGCTTCGCGACCCATTCGATCCCACGCCCGCCGAGGGGCGCGGATCCTCTGATCCGCCGCGAAAATCGTGTTCGGAGCGGATCGAGAGAACGCCTTCGGCAGAAGCGAAGCTTCGTCGACCGGGATGGGCGCGGCCAGCGACGCTTCGCGACCGATTCGAACTCCGCGCAGACGCCGAGGGGCGCGGATCCTCCGATCCGCCGCGAAAATCGTGTTCGGAGCGGATCGAGAGAACGCCTTCGGCAGAAGCGAAGCTTCGTCGACCGGGATGGACGCGGCCAGCGACGCTTCGCGACCGATTCGAACTCCGCGCAGACGCCGAGGGGCGCGGATCCTCCGATCCGCCGCGAAAATCGTGTTCGGAGCGGATCGAGAGAACGCCTTCGGCAGAAGCGAAGCTTCGTCGACCGGGATGGACGCGGCCAGCGACGCTTCGCGACCGATTCGAACTCCGCGCAGACGCCGAGGGGCGCGGATCCTCCGATCCGCCGCGAAAATCGCGTTCAGAACGGATCGAGAGGACGCCTTCGGCAGAAGCGAAGCCTCAGCGACCGAGACGGTCGCACCACCGACGCTCCGCGCAAACCCGTTTCAATTCGCGCAAATCCTTCTCTTTCCCTGTTAGAATCCGGAATCAATCGTTCGAGGAACGTCCGTGACTCTTCTCTACTTCTCGCTTTTCGCGATCGGCGTGATCTTCACCATCGTCACGTCGCTGATGTCGCTCGGCGACGGAGCCAACATCGACATGAATGTCGACGGCGCCGGGCACGTCGACGTCCCGATCTTCTCCCCCACCATCCTTTCCGTCTTCGTGACCGGATTCGGCGGCATCGGTGCGATTCTTCGAATGACCACCGATCTCCACCCCCTGGTCGAAGTCTCCATCGCCGGAGGCGGAGGGCTCCTCTTCGCGTTCATCGGCCTCCTGATCCTCGGGGCGATCACCCGTCAGACCCAGGTCGGGAGTGAGTACGCGACCGCGGAACTGGTCGGCTCGCACGCCGAGGTGATCACCCCGATCCCCGAAGGGGGAGGATTCGGCGAGGTCGCCTACGTGAAGAAGGGCCAGCGCTCCAACGCGTCCGCGCGTTCCGTGAGCGGAAGCGCGATCCCGCGCAACATCGAAGTGCGCATCGTCTCCGTCAGCGGTTCGACCCTCGTCGTCGAGCCCCTCAACGCACCACAACTCTCTGCCTGAAGCGAATACCGGGAGGTCGCCTCATGATCCAGACACTCCAGAGCCTCACCGACGCGGGGATGGCCGTCTTCATCGGCGGCGCCATCGTCTTCGTCTTCCTCGTCTCGATCCTCACGTACGCGAAGCGCTACCAGAAGGTCGGACCGAACGAAGTGATGGTGATCTCCGGCCGAAGCCACAAGATCAAGAACCCGGACGGGAGCACCGACTCGGTCGGCTATCGGATCCGTGCCGGCGGCGGCGCGTTCGTCTGGCCGCTGCTCGAGCGCGTGGACGTCATCTCGCTCGAAGTGATGACGCTCGACATCAAGACCCCCGAGGTCTACACCAAGCCGGGAGTGCCGGTGCTGGTCGACGGCGTGGCGCAGATCAAGATTCGCGGCGACGAGCAATCCATCCGCACCGCGGCCGAGCAGTTCCTCGGCAAGTCGCAGGCTGAGATCCAGCGGATCGCGCTGCAGACCGTGGAAGGGCATCTTCGCGCGATCGTCGGTCAGCTCACGGTCGAAGAGATCTACACCAACCGCGACCAGTTCTCGGTGAAGGTCCAGGAAGTCGCGGTGGCCGACCTCGCGAACATGGGACTGCAGATCGTCAGCTTCACGCTGCGCGACATCCGCGACTCGCACGGTTATCTCGACGCGCTGGGCCAGCCGCGGATCGCGGACGTGAAGAAGAACGCCATCATCGCGCAGGCCAACGCCGACCGTGACGCGACGGTGCAGTCGGCGATGGCACGCCAGCAGGCGGAGACAGCACGGATCGAGGCGGACACCCAGATCGCACTCGCCAACCGCGACTACCTGATGAAGAAGGCGGACTTCGACGCGGCGACGAACCAGAAGAAGGCGGAAGCGGACCTCGCGTACGACCTGCAGAAGTACAAGACCAATCAGGAATTGAAGAAGGAAGAGATCAAGGTCTCGGTGATCGAGAAGGAACAGATGATCGAGGTGCAGCAGCGCGAGATCAAGCGCCGCGAGCTCGAGCTCGACTCGACCATCAAGAAGGCCGCCGACGCGGAGCGCTACAAGATCGAGACCGAAGCGAACGCCCGGCAGTTCCAGATCGAAGCGGAAGCGAAGGGCCGCGCGCAGGCCGCGCGCGTCGAAGGCGAAGCGAAAGCCGACGTCGTGGCGAAGACCGGAACCGCCGAAGCGCAGATCATCACCGCGAAGGGCGAGGCGCAGGCGAAAGTCGTCGAGGCGACGGGACTCGCGGAAGCAGCGGCGATGGAGAAGAAGGCTCAGTCGTTCCAGCAGTACAACCAGGCCGCGGTCCTCGAGATGTTCATCAAGGTGCTTCCCGAGATCGCGAAGGCGCTCTCCGAACCGCTCTCCAAGACCGGGAGTATCACCATCGTCGACACCGGAACGGCCGGTGCCGACGGCCACGGCGGCGGCGTCTCACGATTCACCGGCGACATGGCGAAGGCGATGGCCGAGCTTCCCGCGGTCGTGCAGTCGCTCAGCGGCGTCGATCTCAAACAGATCCTCGCGAAGGCGGTGGGACAACCGGTCGCTCCCGTCGCCGCAGAGAGCTCTGCCGGAGTCGTGCCGCCGAAAGGTGAGGCCGGACCGAGACTTCCGAAGATGAGCTGATCCGAAGCCGCAGAGGAGCCTGGAAACGTACGTAGCGAGAAAGCGAAGCAGCGGTCCAAATTCGTTCGGATTTGAGGTGCGTAGCGGTGGCTACTGGCCGAAAATCCGGACGGATGTGGACCGCTGATCCGCTTTCGCAGCAGGACAGTTTCTACCGCGCAGACTCCTGGCCCTGAGGCTTCACCGCGGCGCCGGTTCTCGCCTCGCCCACCCTCGCGCTCAGCCCCTGCGCGCCTCTGAGCTTGACATTCCCCATTGCCGGCCCTACGTGTGGGACTGGTTCCAAATCGCCTGTCGGGTATCCGGAGGACTGCATGCGACGGCTCTCGCTGTTTCTCGCCGGCATGTCTCTCGCGCTTGCTGCGTCCATTGCGACTGCGGCGATCCCTTCCGCTCAGCGCGACGCATTGATTGCGATCTACAACTCCACCGGTGGGGCGAACTGGAGCGATTCGTCCAACTGGCTCGGCTCCGCGGGAACCGAATGCAGCTGGTATGGCGTCGGATGCTCCGAGGACGAATCGACCGTCGTCGAGCTCTCGCTCGACTACAACGGACTTACCGGAACGCTCCCGTCCGACGTCGCCCGACTTTCCGATCTGCGCACTCTCTACCTAGAAGGAAATCAGCTCACCGGCACGCTCCCGCCGGAGATCGGAAATCTCTCCAGCCTGGAGAATCTCGCGATCTATGAAAATCAGCTTTCAGGTTCCCTCCCCTCGTCGATCGGAAATCTGCCGAACCTGATCTCGTTCGAAGCCGCGACCAACCGCTTCAGCGGAGCGATCCCGCCGTCGCTCGGCAACCTCGCCGCACTGCAGACGCTGATGCTCTATTCGAATCAGCTCACCGGCGCCATCCCTCCGGAGATTGGAAATCTCCGGTCGCTCCAGATCCTCTCCCTCGCGGACAACTTCCTCTCCGGGTCGATCCCTTCGCAGCTCGGTGACGCAATCTCTCTTCAGGAGCTGTATCTGAACCACAACCAGCTCACCGGCTCGATCCCGCCGTCGGTCGGATCGCTCGCGAATCTTCAGATCCTCCAACTGAGCGAGAACCGCCTCACTGGCTCGATCCCTCCGGAAACGGGAGATCTCTCGAACCTGACCCAGCTCGAGCTCGACACGAACCAGCTGACCGGAACGATTCCGAAAGAGCTCGGGAATCTCTCCCTCCTCGAACGCTTGTGGCTCCACCAGAATCTTCTCAGTGGCTCGATTCCACCGGAGCTCGGAGAGCTCGCCGCTCTGGACGATCTCCTTCTTTCGTCGAACCGGCTCACCGCTTCGATTCCGAAGGAGCTGGCGAACCTCACCACCCTCACCTATCTCGCACTCGACCACAACCAGCTGACGGGGAGCATCCCCTCCGAGCTCGGAACGCTTCATCGACTCGAATACCTCGATCTCGGCGACAATCAGCTCACCGGATCGATCCCGGTTCCCCTCGGCGATCTTTCCTCGCTGCGATCCCTCGTGCTCGCCTCCAATCAACTGACGGGCACCATCCCCTCCGAGCTCGGCCAGCTGAGCGTCCTCGATACTCTGGCCCTCGGCCAGAATCAGCTCACGGGCTCCATCCCGGCCGAGATCGGCTCACTCACGAAGCTCCAGTCGCTCTCGATTCCCGAATGCCGCCTCACCGGATCTCTCCCGTCACTGGCCGGAATCACCTCGCTCCGCGAGATTCTCCTCTACGGAAACCAACTTTCAGGTGATCTCCCTTCATGGCTCGGCGAGATTCCTTCTCTCGAGATGATTCTTCTGGGCGGAAACGAATTCACCGGAAGCATTCCGCCGGGCATCACCTCGCTCGCCAATCTCACCTATCTCGATCTCGCAGGAAACCGGATCGGTGGCACCATCCCCTCCGACATCGGCAATCTCGCCCGGCTCGAATATCTGACTCTCGGCTGGAACCGGCTCACGGGACCGATCCCCTCCAGCATCGGAGAGCTCGTCGATCTCACCGAGCTCCATCTCGACTCCAACCTCCTGAGTGGAGCGGTCCCGTCGCTCGAGAACCTGTCCCGGCTTCAGGTCCTCCTTCTAGGCGACAACGAGCTCACCGGCACGATCCCGACCTGGATCGGCTCGTTTCCTCAACTACAATATCTCTCCCTCGGTTCGAACCACTTCACGGGTCCCATTCCCGATTCGATCGGCGGACTCGCGTCGATCATCCAGATGGACCTGAGTCAGAACGTACTCTCCGGCCCGGTGCCGTCGTCGATCACATTGCTCGAGACACTTGAAGACGGCGGTCTGGACGTCTCTTACAACGCGCTCTACACCTCGGATGGTGCGGTCCTTCTCTTCCTGAACCGGAAACAGGAAGGCTCGTGGCAGGAATCGCAGACAGTGGCACCGACCGGCGTCGCTCCCGGCACGACGACCGACCGCAGCATCACGCTGTCGTGGCACACCATCGAGTACGGCTGGGACGAAGGAGGCTACCAGGCGATCGCTTCGCTCACCCCTGGTGGCGCCCCCGTATCGATCGCCACCACGCCCGACAAATGGGCCGACTCCGTCGTGATCAGGGGACTGGCGCCTTCCACGAAGTACTATCTCCGCGTCCGGAGCGTCACGCATCCGCACGGCTACCAGAAGAACGTCGTCACGAGCGAGGCGACCGTCGAAGTGACCGCGACCACGACGGCGAAGGTCAACGCGCCTGCAGAAGTGGTTCTGACGTCGCCGACCTCCGGATTGATCGAGATCCGGGGCGTCCCGCAGAATCAGGACGCCTTCGTTCTGACGAATTTCGGCGACGTTTCGACGACGGTGACGCTCGAGCGCGACAGCGAATTCTTCGAGCAGTCTCCGACTTCGTTCACTCTCGCCGGCGGTGCCAGTCAGACCGTCACGGTGACGGCGGTCCCGCAGCAGCCGCTCGGTCCCTACTGGGGATATTCGGTCCCGAGCGGCGACGGAGTGCCGGAGGATCTGGAGGTCGTGATCCGAATGCTCTCCGTCGCAACGACGACGGGGACCGCCACAGCGGAAGCGGTGAACAGCCGGATCGATCTTTCGGGCGACGTGGATACGAATGCGGTCGGAACGGTGACGTTCCGCAACGTCGGGACCGCACCTCTGACCGGCATTCTCGTCTCCGACGTCCCATGGCTGGTTCCTCCGCAGGACATCATCGACATCTCGTCGGGCGACATCGCGCTGCTCAACTTTCAGGTGGAGCGCTCGAAGCGCACGATCGGGAGCGCGGATGGAACCGTCTCCGGAAACCTGAAGCTCATCTACGTCAGCGACAGCGGGAGCGCGGCGCGAGCTCTCCTCCGAGACATTGCGCCCGAAGGAACGACGCCGCCGGGAGTGTCGTTCAGTCTGGTGACCGTGGTCGACACGACGCGACCGAGCGTGGCCGCCGGAACGATCCCGCCGCTCGCCGCCGGCGAGATCGCCCGGTTCATTCCCGGAATCAGAGATCAGTCGACGTCGAGCTCGCGCTCGTTCAGCGATCTCTCGATCGCGAACGCGTTCGCCTCCCGATCGATCTCAGATCTGAAGCTCTATTACAGCCGAGCGGGGATGACGGGAACCTCCGTGGCCTCGATCGGATCCGTGGCGCCGAATCAGGCTCTCACCCTGGCGAGTGTGGTGAACGGCGTCTACACAGAGAGCAATCAGAGTGGAACGCTCCAGATCCGCACCCGCGAATGGACTTCCATCCTCGCCGAGGCTCGCAGCGTGACCACGAGAGCGGGACGGGGAACCGTTGCCGGGTCGATTCCGATCTTCCGGTCGGACCGTTCCGTGGCACCCGGCGGCACCACCGCCCTGACTGCACTCGAAAAAGGTGCCGGGCTGCACACCGATCTGTACATTCAGGAGACGTCGGGCCAGCAAGCGAATGTGAAGGTGCGGTGGCTCTCCGGAAACGGGATGGAGCTCTCGTCGTCCACCGCGCAACTGGAGCCGTTCGGCGTCGCGGAGCTCGCTGACGCGGCGCCTTCGGGCGCAGTCTCGGCGATCGTCAGCAACGATTCAGGATCCTCGGGACGAATCGTCGCGTACGCGGCGGCGACCGACGAAACGAGCGGCGACCGGTGGGCTCTGGTCGACTGGCCTCTGTTCTTCGGCTACTCCTCCACCTCCGCGGTTCGTCTTCCGCTGGTACGCAGCGCGACGGCAGAGAACGGAGGAGGGCGGCGCCGCATCGTCCGTCCACCGGGAACGAGCACAAAGCCGCTGGAGGCCGCGGCAAGCGCGAGCATCGCGACCGATCTGACGCTGTTCAATCCGGGAAGCACTGCGGTCGAAGGAACACTTCGATACCTCGAAAACGGAGTCTCGATCTCCCGCGACGTCACTCTCGCTCCGCTGCAGACGAGGTCCTGGAGCGACGTCGCGAAGACGCTTTTCGGCCGAAGCAGCAGTGCGGGCGGCTCGATCGTCTTCACGCCCCGGAGCGGCGGCGCCGTGATGGAATCCAGGATGCGATCCGGCGGCTCGAACGGCGGCAGCATCGGCGCGGCGATCCCCGCCGTCGCTGCGACGTCGGGACTCCGGCTCGGGCAGTCGCGCGTTTTCGCAGGACTCGAAGACTCGACCCGGACAACCGTCGCAGCGCGACTCGATGGTACCTGGCGTACGGGATTCGGTATCCTGGAGAGCGGGGGCGCCTCGATCAGGGTCAGGGCAACACTTCGTTTCCAGGATGGTCGAGCCTTCACCGGCCAGACCGCATCGAAGGACTTCTCACTCTCGGCCGGTCAGTTGATGATGGCGGACGAGATGGCCCGCTCGATCATCGGCGCCGATCGCGAGACCCGGTTCGGAAATCTCCACGACGTCCAGCTGGAGCTCGAGCTCGTGGAGGGCGACGGCGCCGCCACCGTGTTCGTGATCTCCGTCGACAACGGAAGCGGTGACTCGATCTTCAGAGCGGAGTGAGATTCGAGGAACCGGGC
The DNA here is from genome assembly GCA_963741955.1 of uncultured Acidobacteriota bacterium. GTDB lineage: Bacteria > Acidobacteriota > Thermoanaerobaculia > Gp7-AA8 > Gp7-AA8 > CAVUKB01. The sequence goes on along the minus strand of CAVUKB010000004.1, from coordinate 374,255 downwards.
GACTCTCGTCTCTCGCCCCTCCGCCGCTACGTCACGATTCCGCCGCGCTCTTCGTGTCTCTTCCAACGTCCGTCCCGAAGGATGTCGTCGATCGCCTCCACCGCCGCGTCGATCTCCCGATCCGCGTTGTAGAAGTGGGGCGCGAGACGGATCCCCGACTTCGGACGGTAATCGCAGAGAACGTCCGACGCGTTGAGCTCTGCGGCGACTTCACGCGCGTGCGGAACGCGGATCGCCACCGACCCTCCCCGCCGCTCCGCCTCGCGCGGGCTGCGGATCTCCCATCCCCGTTCCGCGGCGAGACCGATCAGGCGGCCGGTCTGTCGCAGCGACTTCGCCCGGATCTTCTCCACCCCGACCGATGCGACGATGCGCGGCCCTTCGAGCGCGGCGTAGAGCGCGGGTATCGGCGGCGTCCCGATGGCGAACCTCATCGCGTCGGTCCGGTACGAGATCGGTGGAGGGGCGAATGCGAACGGGTTCTCGTGCGCCATCCACCCGGTCAGCGCCGGCCGGAGCTTCGCCCGCAGCTCCGGCTGGACGTAGAGAAATCCTCCTCCCGGTCCGCCGCAGAGCCACTTCAGCACTCCGCCCGTCGCGATCGGGACGTCCCATCCCTGCAGATCGACCGGAACGATGCCCGCAGACTGGAAGATGTCGAGGACCAGCGTCGCCCCCACCTCGCGGCACCGCTTCGCCACCGACTGCGCGTCGATCATGAACGCCGACTGGAAGAGGACGTGTGAGATGGAAACGAGCTCGGTCCGCTCGTCGATCGCGGCGAGGAGCTCACCGGGATCGACTCCGAGTCCCGACCCGTCGTGAGGGACGGTGACGATCTCGGCGCCGAGCCTTCGCGCGAGACCGTCGTAGACGTAACGCACCGACGGGAAGTCGCCCTCGACCATCACCACCCGGTTGCGCGGCGCCTCGAAGCGGAACGCGGAGAGGATCACCGCCTGCGCGGTGGTGACGTTCGGAAGCATGACCACCGACCCTGCCGGCGCTCCGATGAGCGGCGCGATCGCGTCGCCCGCTTCGATCGACAGCATCCACCAGCGGTCGCCCCACGCGCGCACGCCGCGGCTGTTCCAGCTCTCCGCGTACTCCGCGAGACGGCCGGCGGTTGCCGCCGGCATCGCACCGAGCGAATGCGACACGAGATAGTTCGTCTTCTCCAGGATCGGAAATTGGGGGCGAGTCTCGAGCAGAGGATCTTCGTTCATGACCGCATGATATCCGTTCGGGGCTCGGGGCTCGGGGCTCGGGGCTCGGGGCTCGGGGCTCGGGCTCGGGGCTCGGGGCTCGGGGCTCGGGGCTCGGGGCTCGGGGCTCGGGGGAGAACGTAGTTCTCACAAGTGTGAGATTTGCGAAACATTCTTCTGTTCTAGGGGACTCCGGAAAAAAGTTCTGTCCGACGTTGGCGAGCCTCCAGCCTCGAGCCTCGAGTCCCCCTCATCGCTCGTCCCACCATTTCGAGAGCCGCTTGCTCGGGATCTCCGGGACGGTCGCCGAGTAATGCGAAGTGTCGTTGAAGAGCGACAGACGCGCCCGGGCCGGATCGCGGAAGTCGAAGATGTTGAGAGCGCAGGGATCCTGATCCAGCCGGTCCCTGTACGTCCGCGCGTCGAACCCGAGGACCGAGCTGAGAAGGAGCCGGATGGTCGCCTTGTGCGAGACGACCAGGACGTGTTCTCCCTGATGGCGGTTCACGATCTCGAGCAGAGCCGGAAGCGCACGGGCGGTGACCGACAGCCCCGTCTCCCCTCCGTCCGGTGCGAAGGTGAACGGGTCTTCCTCCCAGCGGGCGTATTCGTCCGGAAAGAGGCGCTCGACTTCCGCGCGCCTCCGGCCTTCCCAGTGGCCGTGCGAGATCTCCCGAAGCTCCGGCACCGCCTCCACCTCCAGCCGGTGTGGCTCCGCCAGAATCTTCGCCGTCTCCATCGTCCTCGACTTCGGACTGGCGAAGACTGCGCTCACCGGAACGTGTTCCAGCCGCTCCGCAAGACGCCTCGCTTGATCCCTTCCTTCGTCGGAGAGAAGCACGTCCGTTTCACCGGCGAAGCTGTCTTCCGCCGTCAGTTCTGTCGCTCCATGACGCACCAGAAGGATTCGCGTCGGTCGTATCGCACTCATGAATGCCTCCTCCTGCCGATTATCACCCCGGATCCTGACCATCGTAACGGTGACGGGGAGCACAGCGGACATCGGCTCCACTCGCAAGAATCGAGCAAACGGAGGAAAACGCGATGAAGCACGTCCTGTGGTTGCTGGCCATCCTTTCCCCCATTCTGCTCTCGGCGGGAGGCGCACTCGCGAACGAGGAGCAGAAACCCGAAGAGATCCGAACCGTTCACGGCGTAGCTTGTGACCGCGTCGTACCCGACCTGAACGGAGTGGGCGAGCGCTGCCGCACCTCCGGCGACCAGAAACTCTTCGGGTCCGACATCCCCGCAGGGTCATGGCTTCACTTCGCTTCGGGAGACACTCCCGACTGGCTGTTCCTCTCCAAAGACACGTCACTCGATGGCCACGTCTGCCGCGGAGAGGGAGCGGGAAGCTGGATGACCGCCCTCCACCCCGACGGGCGCCTCCGCCTCTGCTGGCTCGCCGAGCACGAGACGATCGACGGCGTTCCGTGCCGCCGAGCCGGCCTCTGGTCCGATTCCACACGCGGTAGCGTGGGGGTCGTGTTTCACGAGAACGGACGGCTGCGGCAGTGCGAAGCGTCGCATCCGTTCGCACGTGAGGGTCACACCTTCAAACGAGGGGAGACGATCCGCCTCGACGAGAAGGGGAACGTGATCCCGGGTCAGGAGCCGCCTCGCTGACGAAAGAGAGAGCGCGCTCTCGAGGTCGGAAAGGAGAGACGGAGAGGTACCACTCCGGCTACAATGATGGAATGTCGTCTCCTCTGTCGGCCGCAGAGATCGAGACTATCCTGCGCTCCTCACTCGTCTACCGGATCGCCGGTGCGTCGCGCGGTCAGCCGTACTGCGTCCCCGTCTCGCTCGCATACGACGGTCAATCGCTCTTCGGGCAGAGCAGTCCCGGCCGCAAGCTCGAGATGATGCGCGAGTCGGCCGAGCTCTGTGTCGAGACCGAGCAGATCGACGATCTGATGAACTGGCGCAGTGTCATCGCCTGGGGGCGCTACGAAGAGCTCTCCGGTGAGGAGGCTCTCCGCACGCTCCGCGCCTACTTCGACCGCGTGGTCCCCTTCATCCGCGATCTCGAGTCGGGGCGCCAGGGATATCCCCATTCGGTCGAAGAGATCGCCACTCGCGGCGCGGTCTACCGGATCCGCCTCCTCGCGAAGAGCGGCCGCTTCGAATCGAAGAAGGGGGAGTACCTCTCTCCGTTCAGACGTAACGGGTTCTGATCCAGCCGTCCGGCGCGCGTGCGCGCCGGATAGAGCCGATCGGCGCAACTCCACTGGTTATAATCCGCAGCCGTGAGACGGATCCGATTCGGCAGAACCGGCGCGATGATCTCCGCCGTCAGTCTCGGCACGTGGGGACACGGTGGGCCGAATGTCGCGGGAGATGTACCGGTCGGCTGGTCGGGACACGATGATGCTCGTGCGCGGGAAGCGATCGTCGCCGCACACCGGAACGGCATCAACCACTGGGATACGGCAGACGTCTACGGCAACGGTCACGCCGAGGAGCTCATCGGATCGGTGTGGGGTGCCGTCGCGCGCGACGAGATCTTCCTCGCCACGAAGGTCGGATGGGATGCCGGCCCGTTCGATCATCCTTACCACCCCGCTCAGATCCGGAGACAGCTGGACCGCTCTCTGCGGAATCTCCGCAGCGCAACGGTCGACCTCTACTACTTCCACCACTGCAACTTCGGTCCCGAAGACCGATATCTGGACGACGCAATCGCGACCATGAGCGATCTCCGGAAGGAGGGGAAGTTCCGCTTTCTCGGACTTTCCGACTGGGATTCGAAAAGAATCGCCACGCTCGCGGACCGCGTCGATCCGGACGTCGTACAGCCCTACCGGAACGTGTTGGATGACACGTACGAATCCAGCGGGCTCCGAGCCGTCGTCGACGCGCGCGATCTCGGAGTGGCCTTCTTCTCTCCTCTCAAGCACGGTCTCCTCCTCGGCAAATACGATGAGCCGGTCGAGTTCCCCGTGGGGGACTTCCGCCGGCGGATCGATGAATTCCGCGACCCCGAAGCGATCGGACGGATGAAGCATGCCTGCGCAAAAATCCGCGAACGCTTCGCTGCGCATCCGGAACCGGTGCTTCATGCGCTCACCGGCGCGCTGCTGGCCGGCAACCCGACCGCCACTGTCCTCCTCGGTCAGAGGAACCGCCGGCAGGCGGAAGCCGCGGCGCAGGGAGGAGAGCCGCTCTCGCTACGTGACGCCGAATGGGTGCGGAGTCTCTACCGCGGCTGAGGCGCGCCACATCGGCTCGGACGAGCGGATGCAATCGCGCGGATCGGGTCGACGAAACGGAATCGTTCCGCCGCCGTCTCAGTTTGGGGCAGTGACGAAAGTCCTCGTGCGGAGCCCCTGTGCTCGCGCCATTCGATCCGATATCCTTACCACCGCCTCGAAGGTCTGAAATCATGTTCAATCGCCGCTTTCTTCTCGAGACAGTGACACTGATCGCCGCAGCGGTGCTCTGTGCAACCGTCGCCAATCTGCTCGCATCTCCCAGCCGCAGACTGGCCTGGATCGGGATCTATCCCCGAGCCACCGAACTGACGCAGAAGAGCGAAGTGGCCGAACCGGCGCCGATCGCAGAGCCGGCGACGACGTCTGCCACGCTTCTCCCGACCACCACTCCGATGGAGGATCCACTTCCGGTGACACCGGTGGAGACATCGTCCGCGGTTCCGGCCACGGAGGTCACTCCGAACGGAGCCGCCCCCGCGACGACCGCGACCCGCGGCGAGCCCGCGAAACGGCCGTCATCTCCGAACGCATCATCCTCTACCTCTACTGCTCCGACGACCGGGCCGGCACCTGCGGCGGCAGATTCCGGGAAGACATTCCCACCGCATCCGAATCAGCCGTGGGTCGAGATCTCGGGGAACGACGCCTGGACGCTTTTCAACAGAGGTGCAACGTTCTTCGACGCACGCCGGTCGGGCGAATTCGCGGAAGGCCACGTGCCGGGAGCGCACAACATCAGCCCGTGGGAGGGCGATCTCGAACAGAAGCTCCAGAAGGTCTACGAGATGAATCTCGACCCGAAGGCGCCGATCGTCGTCTACTGCCTCGGCGGGAACTGCGAGGATTCACACATGCTGGCCGAGCGTCTGTACGGACTCGCGCTGGACAACGTCCTGGTCGACCGGGACGGTTTTCCCGACTGGCAGAAGAAGGGACGGCCGGTCGAAAAGGGCCCGCGATGACCACCCTCCGCCGCTGGTTCACCAGCCCCTGGCTCACGGTCAGGGTGCAGATCGCGCTCGGAGCGATCTTCGTCGCGGCGTCGCTGCCGAAGCTGGTCGATCCCCCCTCGTTCGCTCACATGATGTACAACTACCGGCTGGTCCCCGGCGCCGCACTGAACCTGATGGCCCTGGTCATGCCGTGGATCGAACTGATGTGCGGAATCGCGCTGATCCTCGGGTTCTGGCGCAGAGCCGCCGCCACGATCATCGGAACCTTCCTCCTCGCCTTCGTCATCGCAATCTCCATCAACCTCGCCCGCGACAACGCCGTGAACTGCGGCTGCTTCGATCTGAGCTCCGCCACGAAGAGCCACCAGCAGTTGATCGGTGAAATGAGATTCGTCGTGATCCGAGACGTCGCGATGCTTCTCATGGTCGCTCAGATTCTGTTCGCCGAAAGGAGCGTGAATGCCGTACCAGACGATTATCGAGCCCTTCCGGATCAAGTCCGTTGAAGCGATCAATTTTCTCCACCGTGAAGATCGGGAGATCGCTCTCCGGGAAGCCGGGAACAACGTCTTTCTCCTCCGCGCCGAAAACGTACTGATCGACCTCCTCACCGACTCCGGGACCGGAGCGATGTCCGCCGCGCAATGGGGCGCCATCATGCAGGGAGACGAGTCGTACGCCGGGAGCCGCTCGTTCTACCGTTTCGAAGATTCGGTCCGCGAGATCACAGGATTCAAGCACATCATCCCCACCCATCAGGGACGCGCCGCGGAACGGATCCTCTTCCACACCATCCTCGAGCCGGGTAGTGTCGTCCCCAACAACAATCACTTCGACACCACCCGCGCGAACATCGAAGTCGAGAAGGCCGAAGCGATCGACCTGGTGATCGCGGAGGGACGCATCCCGGAGAAGATTCACCCGTTCAAAGGGAACATCGATCTGGACGCGCTCGACCGGCTCCTCGCCGAACGCGGCGATCGTATCCCGGTGGTGATGGTCACGGTGACGAACAACTCCGGCGGCGGACAGCCGGTCTCGATGGAGAACCTCCGCGGAGTCCGGAAGATCTGCGACAAGTACCGCAAGCCGTTCTTCCTGGACGCCTGCCGCTTCGCCGAGAACGCGTACTTCATCAAGCAGCGCGAATCGGGCTACGAGCAGAAGACGCCGAAAGAGATCGCCCAGGAGATGTTCTCTCTGGCCGACGGCTGCACCATGTCGGCAAAGAAGGACGGGCTGGCGAACATCGGCGGGTTCCTCGCGATGAACAGTGACGAGTGGGCGGAGAACGCGCGGAACCTCCTGATCCTCACGGAGGGTTTCCCGACTTACGGAGGCCTGGCCGGGTACGACCTCGAAGCGATCGCCCAGGGGCTTAGGGAAGTGGTCGAAGAGTCGTATCTCCGTTACCGCATCCGTTCTGTCGAGTACCTCGGCGAGAAGCTCACGGCAGCGGGAGTTCCGATCATCCGTCCGACCGGCGGACATGCGGTCTACATCGACGCACGCGGCATGCTTCCCCACATTCCGCCGCTGCAGTATCCCGGGATCGCGCTCACCAACGCGCTCTATCTCGAAGGCGGCGTGCGAGGGGTGGAGATCGGAACGGTGATGTTCGGACTCCATCCGGACGGGAGCGAGACGGCGGGGCCGATGGATCTGGTACGGCTGGCGATCCCGCGGCGGGTCTACACCGAGGCCCACATCAACTACGTGGCCGAAGTGGTCCTGGAGGTGTTCCGGAAGCGGGAGACGTTGCGCGGCTGGCGAATCACGCACTCGCCCCGCGTGCTGCGACACTTCACGGCGCGATTCGAACCGGTCGCGGATTAGAAAGAATTGCGCGAATTGCGCGAATTGCGCGAATTCGCCAATCAGAAGGTTCACCCGGCAATATCCTCGGCGTGAGCTCATTCCGCGACTCGGGCGAGCCGCGGAGCGACGGCCTGCGGTCGATTCGCGCGATTTGGGCGAAACGCGGATGCCTGTGATATCTGTAGAAGGAGAACCATGAACTGGCTCGAGTACACGTTCTACGGCAACTCCATTCGTGCGTGGCTGATCGCGGCCGGCGTGATCGTCGTCTCGCTGCTGTTGGTCGGCCTGATCCGGAGTTTTCTCGCGAGGAAGCTCAGTCGCGCGAAGGAGACCGCGACCGACATCGACGATCTCGTTCTCGACCTGACCCGGCGCACGAGAATCTTCCTTCTCTTTTTTCCGGTCCTCTTCTTCGCCCTGCGGGCACTCGAGCTACCCCACAAAGCCGACGCGGTGCTGCGCGACATCGCCATCGTCGCATTTCTTCTCCAGGCGGGGATCTGGGCGAACGGGCTGGTCGTCTACTGGCTGACCCGCTACAAAAGGGCCAAGATCGAACATGACGCCGGGGCCGTCACCACCATCACCGCATTCTCCGTCCTGATCAAGATCGCGGTCTGGTCCATCGTCGTCCTGATGGCGCTCGACAATCTCGGGTTCGACGTCACCACCCTGATCGCGGGCCTGGGCATCGGCGGCGTCGCCGTCGCTCTCGCCACTCAGAACATCCTCGGCGACATCTTCGCCTCGCTGTCGATCGTGATCGACAAGCCGTTCGTGATCGGCGACTTCATCATCGTCGGAGACACTCTCGGCACCGTCGAATACGTGGGACTGAAAACGACGCGGGTGCGAAGCCTCGGCGGCGAGCAGATCATCTGCTCCAACGGAGATCTTCTCAAGAGCCGCATCCGGAACTACAAGCGGATGGCGGAGAGGCGCGTGGTCTTCGGCTTCGGGGTGATCTACCAGACCACCCGGGAGCAGCTCGAAAAGCTTCCGCCCGCGGTGAAGCAGATCATCGAAGCGGTCGAGCAGACCCGCTTCGATCGCGCACACTTCAAAGGCTTCGGCGATTCGTCGCTCGACTTCGAAGTCGTTTACTACGTCCTCGCGCCCGACTACAACCTCTTCATGGACATCCAGCAGCGGATCAACCTCGAGCTGGTTCGCTACTTCGAAGAGAACGGGCTCGACTTCGCGTTCCCCACCCGTACGTTGTTCGTCTCCAACGTGGAAATGCCTGCGGAGGAGTAAGGAGCGCAAACCGAAGCATCTGCCTTCCGGTGACTCTCCCGTTACTGGCGACGGCAAGCCGCGGCCGGCACGGCGGACGCCGCGCCGCTGCGGTTGCGACGCCGACTCGAGGGAATCTGCGACAGACGTCCGTGCCGCGCGTGGTCTCCGGTCACTTCTTCGATGCGCGAACGTCCTCGAGAATATCCTTCGCGTGGTTCGCCGTATCCACCTTCTTGTAGACCTTCTTCACCCGCCCGTCCGTTCCGATCCAGTACGTCGTCCGCGCGACGCCCCAGGAGCGGCGTCCGTACAGGTTCTTTTCCTTCCAGACGCCGTACATCTTCGCTACGTCGGCCGTTTCGTCCGAGAGAAGCGGGAAATTCAGGCTGTGTTTGGAACGGAACTTCTCGTGACTCGCCATCGGGTCTGCGGAGATGCCGAGCACAATCAGTCCCGCCTTCTGCAGATCCGAGGAACTGTCGCGGAACGAGCAGGCCTCCGCGGTGCAGCCCGGCGTATCGTCCTTCGGATAGAAGTAGACGATCACGTCCTTCCCCTTGAAGTCGGAAAGGCTGATCTCTTTTCCTTCGGTGGAGGGAAGTTTGAAATCGGGAGCGCGGTCACCGACCTTCGGCTCGTAGTAGTCCTGCATTCTTCTGCTCCTGTCGTCGCGTAATGGCCTCGGGAAACGCGCGAATCCGCCGGCAGGCCTCTTCCAGCGGTTCGAAATCCTTGGCGAAACAGAATCGAAGCATCTGGCTCCCGCCTCCGGAGAGGTAGAAGGCGGATCCGGGAACGGCGGCCACGCCCACCTCGCGCAGCAGGCTATCCGCGGCTTCCTTGTCGCTCTCGAATCCGAGAGAGGAGAAATCCGCCAGCATGTAGTAGGCGCCTTCGGGCACGTGTGGGGTCAGACCTCCATCCCGGAGCGCCGCGGCGAGCATGTCCCGCTTCTTCTGGTAATCCGTCGCGAGCTTCGAATAGTACGAGGGATCGATGTCCATCCCGCGCGCAACGCCCCACTGAAGCGGGGTCGGCGCGCAGACGTAGAAGAGATCGTTGATCAACCCGATCGCCTTCGTCACTTCCGGCGGCGCGATGACGTACCCGAGCCGCCATCCGGTGATGGAGAACGTCTTCGAAAATCCGGAGATGGTGATGGTCACGTCGCGGCAGCCGTCGAGCGAGGCCATTGAGACGTGCTTCCGGCCGTCATACACGATGTATTCGTAGATCTCGTCGGTGTACGCCCAGGCGTCGTGCTCGCGGCAGAGCGCTCCGATCTGCTCCAGTTCCTCGCGGGTGAAGACCTTTCCACAAGGATTCGAAGGAGTGCAGATCACGATTCCGCGCGTCCGCGGACCGAACGCCGCCCGGAGGCGGTCAAAGTCGATCGACCAGCCGGGAGGCTCGAGCGGAACTACCTTCGTCTCCATCCCGAGGACTTTCAGCGTGTTGAGGTGGTAGCCGTAATACGGCTCGAACAGGATGACCTCGTCACCCGGATCGAGCGTCGCCATCGCCGCCGCGGCAAAGCCTCCGGTAGATCCGACCGTAACGACGATCTCCCGGTCGGGATCGACTTCGAACCGATTGTAGGCGGCGGTCTTGGCGGCAATCTTCCGGCGGAGCGGGTCGATCCCCTCGAATCTCGAGTAGGTCGCCTTCCCTCCCCGGATCGCCTCGATCGCGCCTTCGACCACGAGATCCTCGGTCGGAAGATCGCAGATCCCCTGCCCGAGGTTGATGCCCCCGGCCGCTTCACACTCGCGGGACATCCGGCGGATGTCCGACTGCGCGAAGCCCTCCACTCGATCACTCAGTTTCATCGTCATGGCGGCGGAGATCTTCTCACGACGGAGCGGAGATTTTCCAGGGGTGCGGGAGTGCCGCGTCAAGGTGGGTCGCGAGAAGTGGGTCGCGCATCTTGCGCGAGGCTCCCCGGCATCGGTGGGTCGCGCATCTTGCGCGAGGCTCCCCGGCATCGGTGGGTCGCGCATCTTGCGCGAGGCTCCCCGGCGTCGGTGGGTCGCGCATCTTGCGCGAGGCTCCCCGGCATCGGTGGGTCGCGCATCTTGCGCGAGGCTCCCCGGCATGGTGCCGGGGAGCGATGGCGTCAACGTCACGCGGATCGTTCCTCTCCCGCCGCGGTGGGTTCGTGTCTCCCTTCTCGGGAGGATCGTCGTAGCTTGCCCCGGGCGATGCGGCGCGGGGCGCCGCATCGCATCGGGCGAGGACGCCCAACCCACATGCTCCCCGGCATCGTGCCGGGGAGCGATGGCGTCAACGTCACGCGTGTCGTTCCTCTCGCGCCGCGGTGGGTTCGTGTCTCCCTTCTCGGGAGGATCGTCGTAGCTTGCCCCAGGCAATGCGGCGCGGGACGCCGCATCGCATCGGGCGAGGACGCCCAACCCACATGCTCCCCGGCATCGTGCCGGGGAGCGATGGCGTCAACGTCACGCGGATCGTTCCTCTCCCGCCGCGGTGGGTTCGTGTCTCCCTTCTCGGGAGGATCGTCGTAGCTTGCCCCAGGCAATGCGGCGCGGGACGCCGCATCGCATCGGGCGCGGGACGCCGCATCGCATGCTCCCCGGCATCGTGCCGGGGAGCGATGGCGTCAACGTCACGCGGATCGTTCCTCTCCCGCCGCGGTGGGTTCGTGTCTCCCTTCTCGGGAGGATCGTCGTAGCTTGCCCCGGGCAATGCGGCGCGGGACGCCGCATTGCATCGGGCGAGGACGCCCAACCCACTGCTCCCCGGCATCGTGCCGGGGAGCGATGGCGTCAACGTCACGCGGATCGTTCCTCTCGCGCCGCGGTGGGTTCGTGTCTCCCTTCTCGGGAGGATCGTCGTAGCTTGCCCCGGGCAATGCGGCGCGGGACGCCGCATCGCATCGGGCGAGGACGCCCAACCCACATGCTCCCCGGCATCGTGCCGGGGAGCGATGGCGTCAACGTCACGCGGGTCGTTCCTCTCGCGCCGCGGTGGGTTCGTGTCTCCCTTCTCGGGAGGATCGTCGTAGCTTGCCCCAGGCAATGCGGCGCGGGACGCCGCATCGCATCGGGCGAGGACGCCCAACCCACATGCTCCCCGGCGTCGTGCCGGGGAGCGATGGCGTCAACGTCACGCGGGTCGTTCCTCTCGCGCCGCGGTGGGTTCGTGTCTCCCTTCTCGGGAGGATCGTCGTAGCTTGCCCCGGGCAATGCGGCGCGGGACGCCGCATCGCATCGGGCGAGGACGCCCAACCCACATGCTCCCCGGCGTCGTGCCGGGGAGCGATGCCGTCAACGTCACGCGTGTCGTTCCTCTCGCGCCGCGGTGGGTTCGTGTCTCCCTTCTCGGGAGGATCGTCGTAGCTTGCCCCAGGCAATGCGGCGCGGGACGCCGCATCGCATCGGGCGAGGACGCCCAACCCACTACTCCCCGGTTCCGGGAATGTCATTCGACGGTCCGTCGTTGTTCCGAATGCCGGTACCCCGAAAGGGTACAAAATGAGACAAACGAAGCTGTTTCTCCTCGTTCTCACGCTCTCAGTCTGTTCGCTTCCCCTCCTCGCTCAGGTCAACGACACCTACGTCATCCCGGTCGCCGGCTATACGCTCGGTGCGAACGGAACGAAATGGGTCACCGAGCTGAACATCTTCAATCCCCAGGGTTACACGCTGAAGGTCCGTGCCGACTTCATCCCTAAAGGAGGCAGCCAGGGGATCGAGGTCACGTTTCCGGTGTACGCAAACGAGACGTTCACAGTGCCGAACGCGCTGAATGATCTGTTCCAGGTCACGGGAGCCGGCGGGATCCTCCTCGCGACGTTTCCCGAGGACAACCCGACCGTGCCGGACACCGTGGTCGCTCGGGCTTTCCTCGTCACCAGTCGTACGTACAACAACGCCTCTTCCGGGACGTATGGCCAGTCCATCCCCGGTACATGGGTGGGCCTTCAGGCCGACGGCATCACCGCGATCGCCAACGGCGTCACGAACGACGACTACCCTGCCTATCGGATCGGTTACCGCACGAACGTCGGTGTTCTGAACCTCAGCCGTTCGAGTATCGAGGTGATGGTTGCGGTCTACGATGCCGACGGAAGTCAGGTGGGAGAGTCGATACCGTTCAATGTCGAGCCGCAGGGACTGGAGCAGTTTCCGCTCTCACAGGCCCTCGCGGACACTGATCTCAACGGCGGCTCCCTCGAGTTCTGGATCGACAACGATCCGCTCGGCGACGCAGTGGTCTTCCCATACGCATCCGTGGTCGACAACCGCTCCGGGGATGCCATTTACAAGAATCCGGTGTTGCTGGCGACCGGGCATGCGCTCTACCCCACCGGGAAGACGCTGACTGCGGCGTCGGCGAACCCGATCGTCGGAAAGCGCCTCGATCTCCAGATCGCCCGTCGCGTCTCCGCGAGCGCCCGTTCCCTCGGCGAGATTCAGCGCGCGCAGCCGGTCACGCGCTGAAGCCTGCGGTCGTCCGGCCGTGCTCCGCGCTCACGAGTCCCTCCCGTGACGCGGCAGCACGGCCGCGACGTGGCGGGTGGCACGACGGGCGGAGCGAGCTCGGTGGTGCGAGCGTCTCGGTCGCACAGCTCAAGCCGTGGTGCGAGCGTCTCGATAGCTCAGCTCAAGCCGTGGTGCGAGCGTCTCGGTCGCACAGCTCAAGCCGTGGTGCGAGCGTCTCGATAGCTCAGCTCAAGCCGTGGTGCGAGCGTCTCGATAGCACGGCGCAAGCGCAGAAACCGCGCCGGAACCGTCACTCGCGTTCGCATTCCGTCGCCACTACGAAATCGCCTCGCTGCAACCGACTCCCGATGCGACCGAGACGGTCGCACCACCTGCCGCTCGGGTGAAACCTGCTAACCTATAGACCCATGCGGATCGACTACGAAGCGCGGGAGATCGTCTGCTCGGTCGGCGACCTCGTCTACCCGCAGACTTACCGCCGGATCGGGGCCGAGCGCGGCGAAGGATTCCGCCGGATGTGGATCGGCCAGGACATCCACCTCGCCCGCGCGGAAGCGCGCGCCGCGGACGATCCCTTCTACCGCCCCGAGGTCGTCGTCTCACATACCGTCGAGATCGACGGCTGGAGTGTGACCGTCGCCGGCCGCATCGATGGATTGTCGGTCGACCGCGAGAGAAACCACATCCTGGTCGAAGAGGTGAAGTCGCTCCACTTCGAGCTGGAGCTCGAAGCGCTCGCACGCTCGGAGAAGCTCCAGCGTCATCTCTACCAGTTGATGCTCTACGCGCTCTTTCTCTCCCGGATGCCGGATTACGAGGGGTTCAGCATCGAGCCGCAGCTGGTGCTGATCGACCTGGTCGGCGGCGACACCGAGATCGTCGAGGCGCCGTTCGACCAGGAGAACGTGGCGGCGACGTTCGAGAGCTCGCTCCGCGAACTGGTCGCCAGAACCTCCGCGGAGCGGACGCTCCAGATCGCGAAGCGGCAGTTCGCGGACGGACTGCAGTTCCCGTTCACCGCTCTCCGTCCCTACCAGAAGGAGATGATCGACGCGGTCGGCAGTGCCGTCGCGGAGCGCGAGACTCTCCTCGTTTCCGCGCCCACCGGCGTCGGGAAAACCATCGCCGCCATCTATCCGGCGCTGAGAGAATCACTGCGGCTCGGAAAGAAGCTCTTCATCCTCACTCCGAAGACGCTGCAACAGGAGATGGCAGTCTCGACCCTCCGGCTCCTCAATGACGGGTCGTTCCGTACCCTCCGCATCCGGGCGAAGAAGAAGATGTGTGCGCACACCGAGATGATCTGTCACGAGGACTTCTGCCCTTTCGCAGCCGGCTACGCGGAGAAGATGCAGAAGAACAACCTCGTCGCTCATCTGGTCGACACCATGACGTATTTCGATCCCTCCGACGTCTTCGAGATGTCGAAGGCGGAGGAGGTCTGCCCGTTCGAGGTTTCGCTCGAGCTGATCGAGCAGGCGGACGTGGTGGTCTGCGACTACAACTACATCTTCGATCCGTACGTCGGCCTGAAGGCGTATCAGCAGGAGTCCGATCACGAGGAGTTCGTGCTGGTGATCGACGAGGCGCACAACCTCGTCGACCGCGGGCGCGGATACTACTCGCCGGTTCTGGAGCAATCGTCGTTCGAGCGGATCCGCGAGCATCTCCTGACCCGCCCCGGCTGTCAGCTCGAGGGATGGGAAGAACTGATCGACTCTCTGCGGGAGCATTTCGCGGAGCTCGCGAGCCTGATCGAGCAGACTCCGGGAGCCACTCAGGCCCTCTGCGAATTCGACCGGCAGATGTTTCTCGATCAACGCGTGGAGTGGGAGAAACTGATCATCCGGTACATCGGCTGGAAGATCGAGAACCGGATCGCCGAGGAGGACGACCCGCTCCTCGATTTCTACTTCGCGCTGGTCCGGTTTTCCAACCTGGTGATGGAACAGGGGGAGGAGTTCTCGCATCTGGTGGAGAAAGGGCGCGAGGGAACGCGGCTGAAGATCTTCTGCAAGGACCCCTCGCGATTTCTCCGGAAAATCCTCGAGTCGTCGCATGCGACGATCGCCATCTCAGCGACCCTCGAGCCGTTCGAGTTCTACCGCCGGACCCTCGGGTTTCCCGAGGACCGCTGTGCGGAGCTCTCCCTCCCCTCACCCTTTCCCGCCGAGAACCGGAAGATCATGCTCGTCACGGACGTGAGCACGGTGTGGAAAGACCGCTCCGCGAACTACGATCCGATCGCGCAGCACATCGCTTCGATGGCGGGCGCCGCCGCAGGCAACTTCCTCGCGCTCTTTCCGAGCTACGCGTTTCTCCGCGAGATCTCTGAACGGCTCCCTCCCACCGGGAAAGAGATCATCATCCAGCGAAACGACATGACCGACTGGGAGCGGAGCTCGCTCCTCGAGGCGCTCCGCGGACACTCCGATCCGGGGCATCTGGTGCTCGCAGTGTCGGGCGGGATGTACGCGGAGGGAATCGACTATCAGGGGGAGATGCTCTCCGGCGTCTTCGTCGTCGGTCCGGCGCTCCCGACGGTCTCATTCGAGCAGGAGCTCCTGAAGTACTACTACGACCAGCAGTACGGCGCCGGCTTCGAATACGCGTACCTGATTCCGGGGATGACCCGGGTGGTCCAGTCCGCGGGACGGGTGATCCGCAGCGAGACCGACGTCGGGGTGATCGCGCTCCTCTGCCGCCGCTTCAGCCAGCCGAACTACAGCCGTTTCTTCCCCTCCCACTGGTATTCGGAATCTCCTCGGGAGCTGGTCGCGAAACGTCCGGCCGAGCTGATTCGTCTCTTCTTTGAAGAGAGACGAAATCCGCAGCTCCGGTTCGTGATGTGAAACGAATCCGCAACAGATCGCAACCAGGACCTGCGGCAGACATTTACCGAATCACCATTCGGTTATGATGATGCAGTGAGATTACGTGAAGATGCCGTCGAGTCACCCGGACGGAGGTCCGCCCCGAGACGACGACCGGCCGTATCTTTCCTCGGCATCGCGTGACTCACGTTTCGTCCCCTCGTCGAGTGTTCGCAGCTCTTTGAAGCCTGGAGAATGCCTGGAGGCCTCTGGCCGATCTACCCCAGATCTCTGCTTTCATATCTCACCAGAGTTTTTGCCTTCCTGAATCACGCCCTCCCCTAAACGTCCCGCCGATCGGACAGAGGTCCCGAGGCACTCTCCGGCTTCACGAACACCGCTCCGCACCTTTCGGCTCCGATGCATTTGGGGGGTGCGGATCCTCCGATCCGCCGCGCACATCGTGTTTGATGCGACGAAGACCGCGTCTGTGCATAACCCGCATTTCTCACACCGTCTCGTCGCGAGGAGGCGGAGAGTGGCTTGGATGCAAGGCGCGCCCCGCTTCGGCGACGAAGGCATAGTGGTGACTATGTTGAGGAGCCGAAGCGGGGCTCAACGCAGCAGACAGGCCGCTATCCGGCTCCGCAGCAGAGATGGTCTGAGAAATGCGGGTTCAGCGCGTAGCGTCTGCACGGACGGCTCCGCTGCTGCCGCAGCCACTCTCTCGATCCGCTCCGAACTTGACTTGGGTGGCGGATCAGAGGATCCGCACCCCTCGGCCAGGAAGTCTGAGTCGTTGCGGAGCCTCCCGAATCGTCCTTGGGGTCACTCACGAAAAAAGGCCGGCATTGCTGCCGGCCTTTTGGATTTTTCTCTCGTCGCGATTCTCAGCGTTTCGCGATCTGCAGCTCGCTCGCGTCGATCGACCGGAGGTCGAGGCGGAGCGCCGCCATGGTCTGTTCGATCTCGATGCGCAGAGGCAGCCGCTTCGCGTCATCGGTGATCCAGACCTTCACCCCGCCCGGATAGCGATGCCGGCTCCCGGGCACGGCAGTGATCAGAAACACCCGGGTCGGGATCTTCTGACTCTGGAACGTGAGGGTCTCCATTCCCATCGGACGGAACAGCACCGGGTAGCTCGTGCCGTCGGAAAAGATGGTGGTGGTGATCGGCGCGTCGATCGACGCGGCATTCTGGCGCAGATAGAAGATCCCGGTCAGGACGTCACGCATCTCCCGTCCGTCCGTCGGCTTGATCTTGTCTTCGGTCTCTGTGCTCGTCTCTTTGTGGATCCGTGCGATGTTCTTGACGTAATCGAAAAAGGTCCGGATCTTCCGCCGCTTTCCGCCCCACTCGTAGCCGTGGTAGCTGATCAGCGTCTTCTCGCCGCTCTGATCCATCTGCGACTGGTAGAGATAGAAGCCGTCCTGCCCGCTCGGGGTGGTGATCATCAACCGGCTCTGCACCGATTCGGAGCCCGCGACGGTGCGGAGCTCGCCAACGCCCGAGCTCGGAAACCGCAACCCGGCGATCCAGCCCAGGAACCCGCGCAGGTGCCAGTTGTACTGCAACTGCTCCTTCGCTCCGTTGATCGGCTCGAAGCTGTCGCTCGCTGATGCCACGGTCGTTCCGCCGGCCGCCATCACCAGAGCGACCGCGCACACGAATGTCAGGGATTTCTTCATCGCCCGGTCAGAACGGATTGGGACGGCGGATTATTGCGGACAACCCTGCCCCTTAAGGCGCTCTGAACCTTGACGAATCGGTTACAGAAAACCGGGGTGTGAAATCGAATGACCGCGCGGTCGGTTCACTGACCCACGAGGTTGCTCGATGCACGCAAAGCAGAAATCAAAAGAAGAAGTCGTCGAAGAGTTCCGCGTTTCCTCGATCACCGAAGCCGCCATGCGCGTGATTGCCCGCAAGGGTCTCGCCGGCGCCACGATGCAGGAAGTCGCCCATGAAGCAGGCGTGGCCAAGGGAACTCTCTATCTCTATTTCAGCGATCGAGAGGATCTGTTCGAGAAAACCTCCGAATACGCCTGCACGTATCTGACCGGACAGGCCGACGAAGCGCTCCGGAGTGAAGGGAGTTTCGCCGACCGGCTGCGGGCGCTCGTCCGCTCCCAGCTGGAGGCGTTCGACCGGAATCAGGAGTTCTTTCGTGCGTTCGTGGCGATGGCCGAGCAGCGGCAGCCCTCGCGCTCGAGCCACTCGCGGAACACCGTGCAGAAGATGCAGACCACACGAATGTCCGAGTTCTTCGCCGGCGCGATCGCCGCGGGCGAGCTCCGCGACGTCGACCCCGGCCGTCTCGCCGTTTTCTTCGTCGAGGGGCTGAAGGGGGTGATCCTCCGCCGTCTCGAAGACCGGACACGAACGCCGATCGACGACGACGTGGATCTCGTGACTTCGCTGTTTCTCGAAGGAACATCCAGGAAAGGAAAGAAAGGTTGAGATCGAAACCAATCCTCGTCGTACTCTTCCTCGCGGCGTCGGCGGCATTCGCACAGCAGCCTTCGCAGAGCACGGCTGTGCCTGCACCTTCGCAGCCACTCACTCTCGACCAGGCGTTCGCTCGCGCTCTCGAGGCGAACCAGAGTGTCGCCCGCGCGGCGCTCGACGTTTCCATCGCGGACGAGCAACGGAGAATCGCGCTCTCCCGTGTCCTTCCCCACCTCAGCGCCAGCGGCAACGTCACCAGAAACAGCACCCAGGTCACATTCGGGGGCGGTGATTCCGGGAACGACGTGACCATCCTTCCGGAGAACGACTGGAGCTACCGGATCACCCTGACTCAGCCGATCTACGCCGGCCGTCGTGAGCTCCGCGCGTACGATCAGGCGAAACTGAACATCGCCAACACGAGAGAGTCCCTCTCCTCCGCGCAGGACCGGCTGCTCCTCGGCGTGGCCGCCGACTACCTCGCCGTGGTGCAGGGCGACCAGCTGATCTCAGTCGAGAAACAGAACGTCGATCTCGCCACCCAGCGGCTGAAGCAGTCGCGCGACTTTTACGAGGCGGGCGAGGTCACCAGGGTGGACGTCCTCCGAGCACAGGCCGCCGTGAAGGCCGCCGAACGCCAGCTCACCGGAGCGCGCCAGGCCCGCGACACCGCTGCCGGCAGGCTCCGAATCGATCTGAATCTCGACGGCGCGATCGCAGTCAGCGATCCCTCTCTCGCTCTTCGTCCGGTTCCCGGAGAAGAAGAGATGATCGGCCTCGCCGAGGCGTCGCGACCCGAAATCGCACAGGCTCGGAACTACGTCAGGATGGCGAAGCTCGAGATTCAGAAGCAACGCGGCGCATATCTTCCGACCGTCACCGCCGACGCTGCATTCATCAACCAGAAGTCGCAGTTCCCGGCCAGCGAATACGGGCAGGCAGCACTCCGTGTCACCGTTCCGATCTTCCAGGGCGGTGAGTTCGCCGCCCGCGTCGCGACGGCGAAGGAGCAGGAGAAACAGGCTCAGCTCGCACTGTCGGAGAGCCGCCAGATCGTTCGCGAAGACGTGCGAAAATCGTTGCTCGACCTCCGCTCCGCCGAGACTACGCTCGCTCTCGCGCGCGAGGAGGCCGACGCAGCGGAAGCCGAATACAAGCAGGTCTTCGAGCTGTACCGCGCCCAGGAAGCGACGTCACTCGACCTCCAGTCGGCCGAATCGTCTCTCGCCGACGCGCGCCGCGCCGTCGTCAACACCACCCTCGATCTCGACCTCGCACGGCTCCGCGTCTGGTACGCCGCCGGAGCTCTCAAGAACGTCGCCCTCGGAGAGGAGAAGCATTCATGAAACGTCTCATTCTCGGCACTCTGGTGCTCACCGCCGCGGTCCTCGCGACCGCCTGCACGAAACCGGCCATCTCGCAGCAGACGAAAACCGATCCTCCTCTCCCGGCCGACGTCCAGCAGCTCGCGTCGGCGGCCGCGCCCGCGACTTCGGCGAACGAGTCCGCAGAGACGTCGACGAGCGTCGCGGCCGAGCCGCACCTCGACGTGACCGGAGAGCTCGTGGCGCTCTCGCGCAGCGAGCTCGCGACGAAGATCCCGGGGCGAGTGGCGAAGGTCTTCGTGGACGAGGGTCAGCGGGTGCGGACCGGCGAGCCGCTCCTACGGCTGGAGACGGAGTACTTCACTCTCGACGTCGAGCGCGCACGCGCGGATCTCGCCCGGGCGAAGGCCGTGGCCGACGAGGCGTCGAGCGACTTCGCCCGCAAGAAAGACCTCCGCGCGAAGGACTCCATTCCGCAATCGACGTTCGACCGTTCGCAGGCTGCGTGGGAGCAGGCCCGTGCCTCCCTCTCCGCAGCGGATACCGGTCTCCGCACCGCGCAGCAGCGCCTCGCGGACGCCACGCTCCGTGCACCCTTCGACGGCGTGGTGGTCGCCCGTCACACCGACGTCGGCGAGCGTCTCTCCGACAACACCGTCGCGTTCGTGATCTCGCAGACCGCGCCGCTCAAGCTCCGGTTCGACGTTCCGGAGCGCTACCTCGCGTCCGTCCGCCGGGGAATGAAAGTGACCGCGGGAGTCGACCCGTACCCGGGAACCGCGTTCGACGGCGAGGTGAACGTCGTCGGAGGGACGATCGACAGCCGGACCCGGACCTTCTTCGTCGAAGCACTCTTCCCGAACCACGATGGACGCCTTCGTCCCGGGATGTTCGCCCGGGTGAAGATGGATCTGAAGGACTGACCCCAGAGGGAGATATCACGTGCAGAAACTTGCAGAAATCTGCGTTCGCCGCCCCGTATTCGCGTCAGTCCTCACGCTGTCGCTGATCGTGATCGGTTTCTTCTCCTACCAGAAACTCGGAGTCGACCGCTTCCCGAAGGTCGACATCCCGATGGTCACCGTGACCACCGTCCTCACCGGCGCCGCGCCGGAGGAAGTGGAGACCGAGATCACGGACAAGGTCGAGGAGGCGGTCAACACCATCAGCGGGATCGACCAGCTGATGTCGGTCTCCTCGGAGGGGACGTCCCTCGTCTACGTGAGCTTCGACCTCGACAAGGACGCCGACGTCGCGGCTCAGGAAGTGCGCGACCGGGTGAACACGATCCTTCGTGACCTTCCCCGCGACGCCGATCCTCCGGTGATCCAGAAGATGGATCCGGATGCCGTTCCGGTTCTCTCCATCGCACTCTCGGGGCCTGCGCCGATCCGCGACATCACGGAATACGCCGACAAGCGTTTCCGCCGCCGCATCGAGTCGGTGCTCGGCGTCGGACAGGTCACTCTGGTCGGCGGCCAGCCCCGCCAGATCAATGTCGTCGTCGATACGGCGAAGCTGAGCAGCCTCGGGCTGACCGCGGCCAACGTCGTCCAGGCCCTCCAGAGCCAGAACATCCAGATCCCCGGCGGACGAGTCGAGCAGGGGCTGCGCGAGATGACGCTCCGGACCCACGGCCGCGTCGAGAAGCCGCAGGAGCTCGCCGCCATCCCGATCACCTCGCGTGACGGCACGGTGATCCGCATCGGTGACGTCGCCCGGATCGAGGACAGCGTCGCCGAGCCGGAGTCGATCGCCCGGGTGAACGGGAAGCCGACGGTGGTCCTCTCGATCCGGAAGCAGTCGGGAACCAACACCATCGACGTGGTGAGTCGCATCAAAGATCGGCTGGCGGAGCTGAAGCCGGAGATCCCGAAGGGATGGAACGTCGAAGTCGTCCGCGACCAGTCGGATTACGTCATCGCGGCGGTCGATGCGGTGAAGGAGCATCTCCTTCTCGGCTCCCTCTTCGCGGCGGCGATCGTCTACCTCTTCCTCCGGAAGTTCCGTCCGACCATGATCGCCGCGATCGCGATCCCTACTTCGCTGATCGCGACGTTCGCGGTGATGGCGTGGGCCGGTTTCACCCTCAACGTGATCACCCTTCTCGCCCTCACCCTCGCGGTCGGAATCGTCATCGACGACGCGGTGGTCGTGCTGGAGAACGTGTTCCGGCACATGGAAGAGAAAAACCTGACCCCGATCCAGGCCGCAATCTCCGGAACGAAGGAAGTCGGACTCGCGGTCATGGCGACCTCTCTTTCGCTGATCGCGGTGTTTCTCCCGGTCGCATTCATGGGAGGCATCGTCGGCCGCTTCATGTTCTCGTTCGGCATCACCATGGCGGCCGCGGTGGCGGTCTCGCTCTTCGTGTCGTTCACTCTCACCCCGATGCTCTCGTCCCGCTGGTTGCGGCGCGATGACGTCGCCGCCGAGGAGACTTCGCGGGAGAAGGGGTTCTACGCGTACATCGACCGCTTCTACATGGCTCTTCTCCGCTGGTCGATGCGGCATCGCTGGGTGATCGTCACCCTGATGCTCGTCGTCTTCGTGTCGACAGTTCCGCTCTTCATGACCGCGAACAAGAACTTCCTTCCGAACGACGACGAGTCTCAGTTCTCGGTGTACGTGCGCACGCCGGAGGGATCGTCGATCGACAAGACGACCACCATTCTCGATTCGATCGCAAAGCGCGTGAGCCAGCTGAAGGGGGTCGAGACGACCATGGTGAACATCGCCGACGACCCGCAGCGGACGCGCAACTACGGCGAGGTCTACGTCAAGCTCGACCCGGTCAAGGAGCGGAAAGAGAGCCAGTTCGACCTGATGGCCCGAGTCCGCAACGAAGTCCTCCCGCAATACCGGAAGCTCGATCTGCGCGCACAGGTCTCGCCGGTGAACGCGTTCGGCAGCGGCAGCAATGCCGAGATCCAGTTCTGGATCGGCGGTCCGGACCTCGGCAGGCTCCAGCAGTACTCCGATGAGCTGGTCGAGAAGGTCAAACAGATGCCGGGCATCGCGGACGTCGATACGAACCTGATCGTCGGACGTCCGGAGATGGCGGTGCACATCGACCGCGCCAAGGCATCCGATCTCGGCGTGCGGGTCCAGGACGTCGCGTCGACCCTCAACCTCCTGGTCGGGGGACAGAAGGTCACCGACTA
The DNA here is from genome assembly GCA_963741955.1 of uncultured Acidobacteriota bacterium. Classification (GTDB taxonomy): domain Bacteria; phylum Acidobacteriota; class Thermoanaerobaculia; order Gp7-AA8; family Gp7-AA8; genus CAVUKB01. The sequence goes on along the minus strand of CAVUKB010000004.1, from coordinate 351,609 downwards.
CTACGAAGGGGGCGAACAGTACGAGGTCCACGTCCGCGCGGATCAGGCGTACCGCACCGACGAGGAAGGAATCCTCCAGGCCGAAGTCCCCTCCGCGAGCGCCGGAACGGTGCCGCTTCGCGACGTGGTTCAGGTCGAGAACGGCACCGGACCGTCGCAGATCAACCGCATCGCGCGCCGGCGTCAGGTGCTCATCTCCGCGAACATGCTCCCCGGCTACTCGTCGCAGAAGATCATCGACGCGTTGAAGGCCGACACCGACGCCCGGAAGATGCCTGCGGCGTACTCGTACGGGCTGACCGGACGCTCGCGAGAGCAGCAGAAGGCCGGAAAGAACTTCATGCTCGCGTTCGGCCTCTCGATCATCTTCATGTACCTGATCCTCGCCGCGCAGTTCGAGAGCTGGATCCATCCGGTGACCATTCTCCTGGCCCTCCCGATGGTGGTCCCGTTCGCTCTCCTCTCGATCGTCGGCCTGAATCAGTCGATCAACATCTTCTCCTCACTCGGAATCCTGGTGCTGTTCGGAATCGTGAAGAAGAACGGGATTCTGCAAGTCGATCACACCAATCAGCTTCGCGCGGAAGGGCTGCCACGCGACGAAGCGATCCTCCGCGCGAATCGGGACCGGCTCCGGCCGATCCTGATGACCACCATGGCCTTCGTCGCCGGGATGATTCCGCTGGTCGCCTCCAGCGGAACGGGCGCGGGCACGAACCGCGCGATCGGCTCGGTGATCATCGGCGGTCAGACCCTCGTTCTGCTTCTCACGCTCGTCGGAACTCCGGTGCTCTACAGCATCTTCGACGACTGGGCGCAGAAGAAGAGCTTCGCGCGCATCGCATCACGGGTGCGCTCGCTCCTCCCGTGGGTCTCGGACGAAGAAGAAGAGCCAGCGGTGTAGACCGACGGGCGCCGGCGAACGCAGTTGCCCGCATGGAGTCCGCGTAGCGGACTGTGTGTCGTCCGCTTCGCGGACTCAGGCCACGCAAGTGGCGGCGGACGTTGCCACGTCAACGGAGCGGCTGAAAGCGTTGCTCGAACTTCGGGTTGACCGCAGCGATCTCCGCGCGGAGCTTCTTCGCGCCGGCGACGTCGCCGCTCGCTTCCAGCGCCTGGGCGAGCCGCATCCGGACGTACAGCTTCACCAGCCACTGCTGATCACCCTGGTAGGAGAGGTTCGAATCGGCCTCCCGGAGAGTCCTGATCGCCTCGTCGTAACGGTGCTGCGCGACGAGCCTCGAGCCGACGAGCTGCTCGAGCCCCGCGTATGTATCCCGCCCCGCTCTCGGCATACTCTCGATCTGCTTCCGGAGCATCGCCTCGAGTTTCTCGGCAGTGTCGAAGTCACCCAGCTCGATCGCAGCGAGATGCCGCAGCGCGAGTCCATCTCCCTTCATCCCGACGCACTGACCTCGATCCAGAACATCGGCCACTCCCTTCCAGTCGCCCCTCCCGGCCTCCTTCCATCCGGCGACCGAACAGTCGAATGACGCGACCGCGGGACTGCAGGAGCCGATCTGCCGAAACTCGTCGAGGGTCTTCTCTGCATCATCGATCCGTCCGGCGAGAAGGTAGAGGGAGATCCGGTGCTGCCACCCCGCGCAGAAGTCGGGACGGATTCGTACCGCTTCCTTCAGTTCCTTCTCCGCCTCGTCGTAACGCCCGAGGAGCGTGAGGAGCTCGCCCAGAGAGTCGTGAGGATTGGACTGGTCGGGTGCGATGTAACGATACGTTTCGAAAGCCCGTTCAGCGTCTCCAAAACGTCCTTGCGCCATCGCGATGTAGCCGAGGCGATTCTGTGCGAGGACCCAGTTCGGGTCGGTACGGATCAGAGTCTGGTAGCACTTCTCCGCAGCAGGCCACGCCTGCCTTCCCCAATGCTGCTCGCAACGGAAGTTGAGTGCGAACGGATCGTGAGGGTGACTCTTCAGATACGCATCAAGAATCGCTTCGGCTTTGTTGCGATCGTTCCCCGTTGCGGCGAGGAACATTCCGGCGAGAAAGCGCTCGCGATCGGTGAGCCTGCCGAGATCCGCATGGGAGATGATCCGACGCAACGGCTCGACCTCGTCTTTCTTCATGTCGCTCGCCATGAAGAGGCGCAGGCGCGCCGCGAGGAAATTCGGATCGAGCTCCACCGCCTTCCTGAAATGCGCCGCCGCGTCGTGCTGATAGAACTTCATCTCCGCGTCGAGACCCTGGTTGAACTCGGAGAGTGCCGCGGGCGAAGAGGTCGTCCACTGCGGCTCCGGGCGAGTCATCATGAACGCCGAGACTCCCGCGACGATGATCACCGCTCCGGCGAGAATGAATGGAATCGTTCTACGCATCTGAACTCTCCTTGCGGCGTCCGATCACCAGAAGCGTCACGTCGTCGTACGGAACGCTCCCGCCGCTGAACGTGTCGAGCTCCCGGAGGAGCCGCTCCAGGACGTCCTGCGGATCACTCCCTCCCGAGCGGAGCACGTCCGCGATCCGCTCGCTCCCGAATGTCTCGCCCCCCTGCGACTGCGCCTCCGAGACGCCGTCCGAATACGCGACGATGATCTCGCCCGGGAAGAGAGACGTCTCCAGACAGCGATAGCCGTCCTGAATCATCGCACCGAGCGGAAGCCGATGCTCGGCGAGAGGAAGCTCTTCGATGCTTCCGTCCACGCAGCGTTTCAGTGGTTGCGGCTGTCCGGCGATCACGTATCCGAGTCGATCGGCAGCCTCGCTGCACGCGAAGTATCCCAGCGCGACGAAGCTTCGGTTGCCGAGCTCGTAGAGGCGTCCGTTCGCCTGGTGAAACAGCAGCTCCGGATCGGAGTGCACCGACGCGAGCGAATGGAGCGCTTCCTTCGCGGCCATCATCATCAGCGCACCGGAGACCGATTTCCCCGACACGTCACCGTAGACCACGGCGCGGGTCGCGGGAAGGGGACCCGGGAGCTCGGCGTAGAAGTCGCCGCCCACCTGCCGCGCCGGGCGGCAGACCGCGGCGACCTCCCATCCGTCGCCAAGGTGCAGACTGGCGGGAAGGAGGGAGGACTGGATCGCCGCGGCGATCTCCATCTCGCGCTCGAGCTCCGCCTGCCGCGCGCGCTCGTCGAGAAGGACCGCGGTCTCCAGTGCGATCGCCGCCTGATGGAACAGGCCGCGCAGCAGCTTCAGTTCGTCGGTGTCGAGTGGAAGCCGTCCTTCTTTACCCGCGAGCACGACCAGGCCGATCACTCTCCGGCGGGAGGAGAGCTCGCCGAGGACTTCGGCACCGGCGCGCTCGAGAGTCGCAATCAGCGCATCCGCCGCCGCCGAGTCGAGACGCACTCCGCCGAGAGAGTCCACCCGGGTGAGCGAGCGTTGCGCGCGAAGGTAGTCGTGCAATTCGGCGAGATACGGCAGCGTCGAAGGAAGCGATGCCGGTCCGGCGATCCTCTCCAGCTCTCCGTGTCTCATCAGGTAGAGCGCGGCGTAGCCGAGCTCGAGGAGCTGGGGAAGCCGGTTGACCAGCTCGGAGACCACCGCTCCCGGGTCTGCCTCCGCGGTGAACGCTTCACCCATCTCCACCATCGCCGCCTGGAGCTTCGATCGGCGGGCGAAGAAGAAGCGGTCGATCGGAATCTGCACCAGTCGCCGCACCGGCTCGAACAGCAGAGCGATGGTCAGGGCGAAGACGATGGGGAAGTACGGTGAGGTCGCGAGCTCGCTCCCCCGCGTCATCCCATTGAACGTCGCGATGCCGACGGCGTAGAAGAGGGTCACGCCTGCAGTCGTCAGGGTGTACAGGAGACTCCGTCGGAGAATGAACTTCACGTCGAGCAGCTGAAAGCGGACGATCCCGTACGTGAAGGTGAGAGGGACCAGGATCAGCGGAACGATTCCGTAGAAGATGAACTGGTCGGTGTGGAGAAACGACGAGAACGCGACGGAAAGGACGACGAACGGCACCAGGCCGAGGAGCGATCCGACCAGCACGATCAACGCTCCGCGCTTTTCCCGCGGGTTCGTCAGGCGGCGCGAATTGACTCCCAGCGCGATCAGCCCGAGAAGAATCGCCGACGCCAGCACCCACCAGTTCGGCGACGGTGTACCGCTGATCGACGCGAAGCGCATCCCGTAGTGCGCCGCTCCGAATGCCGCCGCCCAGAAGACCACCAGAGGGATCGCGTACACCACTGCGAGAAATGCGTTCCGGAGCTTCGGGTTGCCGAGCCACTGCATGTGACCCGACCTTCCGCTCCAGATCGGATGCGGGAAGATCAGGAAAAAGTGGAGGAATGCGGGAGGGAGAAACAGCAGCGCCGCGGTCCCGGTGGTCAGCACGAAGACATCGACCCACGAGTACGAAGCGGGACGCATGCGGCAGACGAGAAAGAGGAGGAAGAGGGCGCAGAGGATGAAGAAAAGGCGGCTCGACGCGAGCTGCGGTTGGTTGAGGAGCACGAACAGGCCGATGAAGAAGAAGCTGAACCCGAGGATGCAGGCGTAGAGGTACGCCGTGTCGCCTACGCGGCGGCGGCCGAGCTCCACGCTCACTTCCTTCAACTGGTCCGCGCCGGTGCGGATCAGGTACGGAACGCGTTCGCCGATCTCGTGCTGATTGAGAAGGCTCGCCGCGTGTCCGGAGGAACGGAGGATGGTGCGGGCGATTCCCACCACCACGTCGCCGGAGTGGAGTCCCGCGCGCGCCGCGCCGGAGCCGGGGACGACCTGCTGGACTCTGACCCGGCCGTCCGTTCCGGGATCGAGAATGACTCCGTCATACGGGCGGGGAAGATACATGTCGACGATCGAAAGTGCCGCGAGAAGAAACGCCGTAAGCCCGAACGCGAGGAAAGACGCGACCGACGCACGCGGGGGGACCTGAGCCGACATGATGGAAGCCATTCTAGCCCGCATTTCTCACATCGTCTCTGCTGCGGAGACGCTGTGAGAACTCCGGGCTATGGGGGTATTACGGTAAAGGGGGACCGAGGTTTTCGGTCGCCGGGATGACCCTACCCCGCATTTCTCACACCATCTCTGCTGCGGAGACGGATAGCGGCCTGTCTGCTGCGTTGCGCCCGGCTTCGGCTCCTCGACATAGTCACCACTATGCCTTCGTTGCCGAAGCCGGGCGCGCCTTGCATCCAAGCCACTCTCCGCCTCCTCGCGACGAGACGGTGTGAGAAATGCGGGCTACGGAATCTCCCCAGGACATTTACAATCCCCCGATACACGAGCGCGAGACGGAGTCAGGCCGATGAACATGATCCTCCTCTTCCCCGGAGACTTCACCGGGCCCGACACGGTCCTCCTCACCGGACGGCGGCGCGACCACCTCCTCGAAGTGCACCGCGCGGTCGAAGGCGACGTGCTTCTCGCCGGCGTCGCGGGAGGAAAGGTCGGACGCGGGACCGTGGTCCGCGCCGGAGCGGACGCGATCGAGATGCGACTGGAGCTCGACTCCGATCCTCCCTCCCCTCCTCCGATCACTCTCGTCCTCGCCCTCCCGCGGCCGAAGGCGCTGAGCCGCATCGTCGCCTCGGTGACGTCGATCGGAGTGAAACGCCTCTTTCTCATCGACTCGTGGAGAGTGGAGAAGAGCTTCTGGGAAAGCCCGCGTCTCGCGGAAGCGTCGCTGTTCGAACAGATCGTGCTCGGGCTCGAGCAGGCCAAGGACACCGTTCTCCCGGTGATCGAGATGCGGAAGCATTTCCGGCCGTTCGCCGAGGATGAGCTGCCGTCGATCGCTCGCGGCACGCGCGCACTCATCGCGCATCCCTATGCGACGGAGAATGCGCCTCACGCGGTCGAAGGTCCGGTGACTCTGGCGATCGGGCCCGACGGCGGATTCATCGAGAACGAGATCCGTCTGTTCGAGGCCGCCGGCTTCACGCCGGTGACGCTCGGCCCGCGCGTGCTGCGCGTGGAGACGGCGGTGGCGCTCGTTCTGGGGAGGATTCTGCGGTAGTGCGGCTTGTCGGAGCCGCCGCTCCTGTCGGACAATGTCCCCGCCCATGACCTTCCTCTCCCGCCTCCTCGGCCAGCAGAAGAAACCCGAATCCGAGCTCCCTTCGTGGCACATCGCCACGGCGTCGGGACGGAGTCTCGAGATCGTCCTCTTCACCGGAGAGATCACCAACGCTCCCGCGGACGCGATCTGCACTTCGACCAACCCGCGCCTCTCGCTGATGGCGGGCACCGGCGGCGCAGTCCGCGACCGCGCCGGCTTCGGAATGAAACGGGAGTGCGAAGCGATCATCGCGGCCGAACGTGAGCGCACCGGCCGGGAAGAGCTTCTTCCCGGATCCGCGCACGTCACCAGCGCGGGTATGCTCGACTACAAGGCGCTCATCCACTGCATCGCCAGCGACCACTCCCACCACTCCTCTCCTGAGATCGTCCGTCTCTGTGTGACGAACGCGCTCGCCGCCGCCGAACGTGCGGGTTGTGAGAGCGTGGCGATGCCTCCGTTCGGAGCCGGTCACGCCGCACTCCCGTTCGAGGTCTCACTCGCCGCCATCATCGCCGCGCTGCGCGAGAGCTCGTCGAGTGTGCGGCGGGTAGTGATCGTGGTGCTCCAGAAGAACCGTGCGCGCGAGGCGGCGGCGATTCTGGAGGGGATGCTGGGAGAGAGGCGAGAGAAGAGTGAAGGGTGAAGGGTGAAGACGAGGGAAGGATCCGTCGAATCGTGCAGCGGCGAGTCGGGACTTCTGGCCTGACGTCGCGAGCGCGATGATCGTGCGCTCCGCGCACCGGCACGGCAGAAGCCGTGCCGCCCCTCGGCATCGACCCGTCTGACCTGTCTGACCTGTCTGACCTGTCTGACCTGTCCGACCTGTCGGCCCCGTCTGACTTCCCTCGCCCCTCGCCCCTCGCCTCTCGCCTCTCGCCTCTCGCCTCTCGCCTCTCGCCTCTCGTCCCTCGCCCCTCGCCGCTTCCCTCTGATACTCTCTCCCCGCAGGAGGGTCCTCATGTCCGACTCGAAGAAGCTCACCCGGCGCGACGTTCTCACCGGAGCGGTCACCGCGACCGCGGTCGCCTCCCTCACTCCATGGCGCTCCCTTCTGGCCAGCCAGGTTCCGGCCGCTGCCGAGAGCGCGGTCCCGATCGAGGAGGCCTCCATCGCCGATCTGCAGGCCGGCATGACTGCGGGGCATTTCACCGCACGCGATCTCGTCGCCGCGTATCTCGCGCGCATCGACCGTCTCGACCAGCGCGGCCCGGCGATCAATGCAGTTCTCGAGCTCAACCCCGACGCGATCGCGATCGCGGAGCAGCTCGACGCGGAACGGAAGAAGAGCGGGCCGCGCGGACCACTCCACGGCGTCCCGATCCTGATCAAGGACAATATCGATACCGCCGACCGGATGCAGACCACCGCCGGCTCGTTCGCGCTCGCCGGCTCGATCGCGCCGCGCGACGCCTTCATCGCCGCGCAGCTCCGCCGCGCCGGCGCGGTCATCCTCGGCAAGACGAACCTCAGCGAGTGGGCGAACTTCCGCTCCACCCACTCCTCGTCGGGATGGAGCGGCCGCGGAGGCCAGAGCCGGAATCCTCATGCGCTCGACCGCTCGACCTCCGGCTCCAGCTCGGGCTCCGCGTCCGCGGCCGCCGCGAGCTTCTGCGCCGCCGCGATCGGAACGGAGACCGACGGCTCCATCGTCTCTCCCTCCTCATGCTGTGGAGTCGTCGGCATCAAGCCGACTCTGGGGCTTCTCAGCCGCGCCGGGATCATCCCCATCGCCCACAGCCAGGACACCGCGGGGCCGATCGCCCGCTCCGTCGCCGACGCCGCGGCACTCCTGTCGGTCCTGACCGGCGTCGACCCGCGCGATTCCGCTACCGCCGACAGCAAGGGTCACGTCTCCACTGATTACACGAAATATCTCGACGTCGATGGCCTCCGCGGAGCACGGATCGGAATCCTCCGCTCCGACAAGCTCCACTTCGAGCCGAAGCTCGATCCGATTCTGAACGCCGCCGTCGACGCGATGCGCGACCGCGGCGCGGTGATCGTCGATCCGGTCGAGATGGCGACGCTCGGCCAGTTCGACGACTCGGAGTTCGAAGTTCTCCTCTACGAGTTCAAAGCCGATCTCAATGCGTACCTCGCATCCCTCGGCGCCGCGGCACCGGTCAGGAGCCTCGCGGATCTGATCGAGTACGACAAGGCACATCCTGCGCAGGAGATGCCTTACTTCGGTCAGGAGATCCTCCTGATGGCGGAGAAGAAGGGAGGTCTCGACAGTAAGGAGTACAAGGACGCGCTGGCGAAGGACCTCGAGCTCTCCCGCACCAAAGGGATCGACGCGACACTGAAGGCGAACAAGCTCGACGCGATCGTTGCGCTCACCAACGGCCCCGCGCACCTCATCGACCTGGTCAACGGCGATTCATTCTCCGGCAGCAGCTCGTCGCCCGCGGCCGTCGCGGGGTATCCGACCGTCACTGTTCCGGGAGGATTCGTCCTCGGGTTGCCCGTCGGCATCTCCTTCATCGGGACGGCCTGGACCGAGCCGCAGCTGATCCGCTACGCGTACGCGTTCGAACAGGCGACGAAAGCGCGCCGCGCGCCGGCGTTCGCTCCGCATGCGGCGATCCCAGAGGACGCGTTTCTGCGCCAGGCGTGATCGCCGTTCGCGCGAGTGTGGATTGCGTGGGCGCGAGCCTCATGGCTTGCGCTCACACGCGACGCTGAGCGGAGTTGCAGCTTTCGTGCGTCGAGTGCACCCCGATCGCTTCGACCCCCGTTCAGGACGGGAGATTTTCGACCGTCGCTCCGCCGAGGTACAATCGGACATTCCTTTCAGACCAGAGTGACGGGACGGAGTCCGTTCCGACGGAGGAGCCATGGAAACGGGAACCAGGCAACCTTCAGGCGTGGCAGGATGGATGATGCTGTTCGTGATCGGCCAGGGGCTCACGGTGACCATCGCGCTCGCCGGGATGAAGAGCCTACTCTCGGAGTTCTCAGGGGAAGCGTGGAGATTCAGCGCCCGGATCTCGTACCTTCATACCCTCCTCACGCTGGAAGCGCTGATGCACATCGGGCAGATCATTCTCCCGATCATCGGGATCGCTCTCACGTTTCGCCGCGCTCCCGGCGCACCGCTGTTCTGGAAGGCCTACCTCGCTCTTCTCATCCTCTACGCGATCATCGACGTCGGCGCGTCGAAGGTCGTGCTGGGCGACTTCCACCGGCTCCTGCCGGAGAGAGCCTGGCCCGCGGTGGACGCGGCGGTGCACGGGGCGATCGTTCAGAATGTTCGCCTCTTCTTCTTTTCCGTGATCTGGTTTCTGTACTGGACAGTTTCCGTGCGGGTGACGAACACATTCGGCGACGTTGCGGAAGCGCCGGCGCAATCCGCAACAGCGATGAATCTCTACGCGACGCCGGAGGAGATGGGCTCCGCACCCGATCCATTCGGACGTCCCCAGCGGGAGTGTCCAGCCTGCGGCTCCATGATCCTGACCGCCGCGGAATTCTGCCGCTACTGCAGGAGTGCCGTCAGCCCGGCTTCGTGAGACCGGACGACGTCCGCACGGGCGTGCGACGTCACCCTCGCCGGAAGCGAAGGAGATTCGCGACATCGTCGTCTCTCCGCAGTGTGGGATCGAGCTCGATCACCATCGAGACGATCTGATCGCAGAGATTCGTGGCGTAGGAGCCGAAACCTCCCTCCGCCTCGACTTTCCCCGCGTAGAGCTCCATCCGGCTGGCCACCTCGTGCAGATGCCCCACCACGCCGACGATCAGCGAATCGACGAAGATCTCCCGGCTGTCGCGGTCGCAGCCACGGCGCACCAGCGATTCGATCATCACTTCCCGCGCTTCGAGAAGAGTGCCGTACGCACCGCGCAGGACCTCCTCGTTCGCCCAACCGAGTTTCTCCCTTCTCGGGTCGTCCATGGTTGCACCTCCTCGAGCGGACCCTCCGCTCATCAGAGGAGTGCCCGGGAGAGGGAAAACCCTACCCCCCCGCCGGCGGAGAAGTAAGACGGTCTCAGGATCCGGAGTGGGAAAATGAACCTGTCTCGGACGAGCCCGAAGGGCGAATCTCCATGTCCCGGAGGTATCGCCCTTCGGGCTATCGGAACGCCAGTGTCATTCGGGTTTCGCGGAACAGCTGCTCGAGAAGCCCGAAGGGCGCAACTTCGTGTAGCCCCCGCCGTCAGGCGGGGGTCGGAACAAGCGCAGAAAGGAATTGTGAGCCCCCGTAAGGGGGCGACACCGAGTCGCGCCGATAACGTTTCGCCCTCCCGATGAAAGAGCAGGCTATCAGCCTGCTCCCCCTTCACTTCATCGCGCCGGCCAGCAGCCGGTGAAAGTGATGGACCCCGTTCTCGCGGCGCGGCGAATAGCGGCCCTGGCGGTAGGTCCGCGACCGGAGGCCCTTCTGCACCTTCTCGCAGATCCCGATGTCCTCGATCTGGATCTCGTCGCTGAAGCGGACTGTGTCCTCGAGTTTCTTCCTCGTCTCCGCTGCGTCGGGGTCCGTGAAGAACCAGTCGAAGATCGTGAGCGTGCGATCGGGGCCGAGCGGGAGGATGAGGTTCGTCGAGTAGTTGTCCGGATAGACGTTCAGCATCAGGCTCGGGAAGATCCGGAAGTACTGCGCTTCCTCCCCCTCGGCCGCCACGCGCAGGTGCTTCGGCTTGCGGATCGGCGAGTGCTGGATCGAGTACCAGTCGCGTGTTTCGGTGCGGTAGTTCGCGTAGTCGAGCTCCGCCATGAGGCCGGGGTGGACGATCGGGATGTGGTATCCCTCGAGGTAGTTGTCGACGTAGACCTTCCAGTTGCACTCGATCGTCCATTCCTTCCGCTCCACGAAGCGGTAGGGGGCCAGGTCTCGATTTCCAAGCCGCTCGTGGATGTCGCCCATGAACTCGGCGAGCGGCGCAGCGGCCAAATCGAGATTCACGAAGACGAGCGGTCCCCACGTCTCGACGCGGAAGGACGGCAGACAGTGATCTTCCTTCCGGAATCCCTCCACGCCGTCGAGATCCGGAGTCGCGAGGAGGGCTCCGTCGAGACCGTAGCTCCAGCCGTGATAGCCGCAGCGGAATGCGAGACGCTGTCCTTCGCCCTGCGTCACCGGCCCGGCGCGGTGCCGGCAGACATTCGAGAGCGCGCGGACGGTCCGGTCGCGGCCACGGACTACGATCACCGGCTCTCGACCCACGGTCGTCGTGAAGTACGCGCCTTCGCCGTCCAGCTGGTCCAGCCGGCCGGCCAGTTGCCACGTCGCGGAGAAGACTCGATCGACCTCGCGCTCCAGATGATCCGCGCCGAAGTACCACTCCGACGGAATGGTCGAAGCCCGTTCGATCCGCGGATCGACGAGGTCACGATCACGATTCATGGCGGCTCCATTTTGCCCGAAGTGAGCGGAGAGAGAAACCGGGCCCGCATTTCTCACACCGCCTCTGCTCCTAAGACGACTGAGAAATGCGGAGCAGGGAGCTGCGCGGAAACGTCCGTTGCGACACTCCGGAGACCCATTGGAGCTGCACGGCTCTCGCCGTGCCGCCGCGGCAGAAGCCGCGGCGCCCCTCGCGCAACCGTGGAGAGGAAGAGAAGCGATCCTGCCGCGCTCAGATCCTCGATCCTCGATGCGTTTCGGATTTCTCTCCGGCCTTCCGACCTTCGAATCCTCTCGATCCCGGCGATCCGGGTCAGGGTGGCGTGTGACGAAACGGTCACAGCAATTCGGCCCTGGGTACCGAAACACCACCCTCCCGGTACTCCTCAATTGAAGGGACCGTCACCGCGCGGAACCCCACCGTCGGAACTGAGAAGGGAAAGGAAAGAAGTGAAATGAACCGCAAAGATCTGATTCGATCGTGTGTTACGCTCTTCCTGTGCTTCAGCGCGTCACTCGTGTTCGCACAACCCACCGGGGCGCTCTTCCATAGATCGCCCGAGAAAGTGAAGGACGAATACATCATCCTTCTGAACGACAGCGCCGTGCCGCTGTCGCACGTTCGCTCGGTTGCTGGCGAGATGGCGTCCCGTGCGCGGGGGAGAGTGGTCGCGATCTACGAACACGGCATTCCCGGGTTCGCGATCCATGCGACTGAGCAACAGGTTCTGGGCCTTCTTCACGATCCGAGAATCAAGATGATCGAAGAAGCCGCAGTCGTGCATCTTTCCAGCCCGCCGTGGCATCTGGATCGGATCGATCAGCAGAATCTACCGCTCGATGGACAGCCATACAGCTACACGTACGATGGCTACGGTGTCGACGTCTACGTCCTCGATGGTGGCGTCAAGAACAATCATTCCGAGTTCTACGCGGGGCAGGTAACGTCGGGCGCTAACTACGCCGGCCTCGATGTGCCGTACCCACCAACTCAGTACCCCGCCGACGATCCCTGCGGAGGATGGTACGACTACTACAATGGCGGACACGGCACCGCGGTCGCGTCGCTCGTCGCCGGATACAGCACCGGGGTCGCGCGCTCGGCCCGGATCATTCCGGTGAAGTTCTATAGCGGATGCAATAACTTTGGCGTGCTGAGAAACTTCTACACGGTAGGAGCCATGTGGGGACTTGATTGGATCAGCGGACAAGTCGCCGCCTCGGGGCGGCGATCCGTCGTCAACATGAGCTTCTACTTCGAGACCAGTGATAACTGCACGGACACGCAGGGCGGTACGTTCAACTGCGTTTCATCGCTGGAGTACGTCATCATGAACATGCTCCAGTCGAACATCGTGATGGTGGCTTCCGCGAACAACCAAGCGGGCAACAACTGCGGTACTCAGAGTCCTGCGCGATTGGGCTACGGAGGCATCTTCACCAACCCGAACGATCCCGACCAGAATCTCGTCATCACCGTTGGTGGGACGAACGAGAGTGATCAACTCTACAGGTGTGCCTCGTGTGGTCCGCGGGATGCCGGGTCCAATGTCGGTCCATGCGTCAGCATCTACGCTCCCGCATATACGATCCACGGAGCCCACATCGCCTCCTCCACCGCGTATCGAGACGACCCGCAGTGGCTGCATCCTCTTGAAACGGTCGAGCTGGTTTCGTCAGGTACTTCGTTTGCCGCACCGTTGGTGACTGGTGCGGCCGCGCGGTATCTCCAACAGTTCCCTTCGAGCTCGCCACGCATGATCTGGACCAAGATCTATAACTCAGCGCATGCACTTCCGGCGAACTTCGACAACGACGGGGTACCGGCTAATGACCGACTGCTCTTCATGCCGTACTTCAACTAATATCCGGGAGAACTCCATGAAACGTTTAGCTATTCTCGCCTTGTTGTTTCCGCTCAGCGTGTTCGGCCAGGAGATGGAGCGCGTCCTGATTCCGGTCTTTACGCCCACGCCGATCGACGGTGCTTATGGTTCCGAATGGACGACGGATCTGGCGATGCTCAACCAGGGATCCCAGCCCATCCTGATCGACGGCTACGACCAGCTTTGCCACATCGAGTGTGGTCCTACACAGCCTACGCCGCCGGGTCGGACGTTCTATCCATCCTCCTTACTGAGAAACGCTCTGCACGGCGTCTTTCTGTGGGTCTCTCCTCCGTCAGCCACACGAGACGTCGCCATCCAGCTTCGGGGCAGAGACCTGTCCCGACAGAGCGAGGACTGGGGGACGGAGATACCGACGGTCAGGGAGTCCGCGGCTCCGATCGGTACGTTTTCGATCCTCGACGTCCCATCCACACCCGGTTATCGCGTGATGCTGCGCATCTATCAGTTCGCCGACGTGCCGCTCGAGGTGGGGGTGCAGTTCTTCGCCCTGAACCCGGCACAACGGGTGCCGATCGGGGACGTGAATCCGGACCCGCTGATCGCCGAGGAGGTCCTGACCCTGCCGGCCGGGAACAGGCTCGTCCCGGGTTACGCGGAGCTTCCGGATCTCGCGGGACGTCATCCCGAACTGGCGACGGTGGAACGCTATCGCATCCTGGTGGAGGCGATCGACGCGACTCCGCGCCTCTGGGGGATGGTCACGCTGACGAACAACGCCACGCAGCACATCACGGTACTGTCGCCACGGGTGGAGTAGAACCTCGGGCGACCGCAACGCAACGACATTGTCATGGCGAGCACTCGGGAGAAATCGATCTCCCGAGTGCTCCCGCGGCCGGTCATTTTCGAGGAACATTTTCCGGCGAACTTCGACAACGACGGGGTATCGGCCAATGACCGACTGCTCTTCATAGCCGTACTTCAACTGATATCCGGGGGAACTCCATGAAACGTCTCGCGATTCTCGCCTTGTTGTTTCCGCTCAGCGTATTCGGCCAGGATACAGAGCGTATCCTCATTCCAGTTTACACGCTCACCGCGATCGACGGCGCTTACGGTTCCGAATGGACGACGGATCTGTCGATGCTGAACCAGGGAGCGGAGCCGATCCTCATCGACGGATACGATCAGAACTGTCATATCGAGTGCCCTCAACAGCCGGTCCCGCCGGAACGAACGTTCTATGCACACCTCCTGGGAAATGCATTGCAGGGAGCATATCTGTACGTGTCTCCTGCCTCAGCTACCCCCGACGTCGCCATCCAGTTGCGAGGCAGAGACCTGTCGCGGCAGAGCGAGGATTGGGGCACCGAATTGCCCACCGTCAAAGAGTCGGCGGCTCCAATCAGCATCTTTTCCATCCTCGACGTCCCGTCCACTCCGGGGTATCGCGTGATGCTGCGGATCTATCAGTTCGGTGACGTCCCGGTGACGGTGCGCGTGCAGTTCTTCGCCCTGAACCCGGCACAACGGGTGCCGATCGGGGACGTGAATCCGGACCCGCTGATCGCCGAGGAGGTCCTGACCCTGCCGGCCGGGAACAGGCTCGTCCCGGGTTACGCGGAGATTCCGGATCTCGCGGGACGTCATCCCGAACTGGCGACGGTGGAACGCTATCGCATCACGGTGGAGGCGATCGACGCGACTCCGCACCTCTGGGGGATGGTCACGCTGACGAACAACGCCACACAGCACATTACGGTGTTGTCCCCACGCGTCGAGTAGACGCCCGGACGACTGAAACGACGACACGGCCACGGCGAGCACTCGGGCGAGCATTCAGCACACCCGAGTGCTGACGTGACGTGTCACCCTCGAGGAACTCGCGATCGCCCCAGCACTCGGAGATCTCAGCGACGCGCTCTCCTCACATCTTCCCGGTGGCCCGTTCGAGCGCGCTCATCGCCGTCCGGTACGCGTATCTGGTCCGAACCACTCGTCCCGACGCCGCTGCAACGGCGCTCTCTGCGTCGATGACGTCGGTGATCGTTCCCGCTCCGGCTTCGTATCGGAGTCGTGCGAATCGGAGCGCCGCGTCCGCTTCCGTTTCGGCCGCCTTCGCCGCTTCGACCGACTCCCAGCTCTCGCGGGCGCGGGTCCACGCCTCCCAGACCTGCTGGCGCACCGAGTCGAGCGTCTCCCGGAGCTGCTGCTCGCTCATCCGCCGTTCCGCTTCGTTCTTCCGGACACGCGCGGCCGTCGCGCCGCCGTCGAAGATCGAATACGACACCCCGACTCCGAGCGACCAGTCGGGATCTTCCGGAAGAAAGACGCTGTCGCGGACACCGTACCGGCCGCGGACGAACGCCCTGGGGCGCTTTCCGCTCGATGCGATGTCGACCCTGTCTGCGGCGGCGTTCGCTCCAGCTTCTGCCGCACGGACTTCCGATCGCTGTTCGGTCGCCCTTTTCAAGAGAGGCGTGGCGTCTTCCGGAGGCGCCGCCTGCGGCGCTCCGGCTTGCTCCACCTGGTACTCCGCTTCGACCGGCTCACCCATCGCCGTGCTCAGTTCTCCGCGTGCGACCTCGACGTCTCCTTTCGCCGAGATCAACGCGAGCTCGGCGTCGGCGAGTGCCGATCGGGCCCGGAGCACGTCGAGCTGAGGAACGGCGCCCGCGGCCTTCCGTTTCTCCGCGACGCGCAGATGCTCCTTCCTTCGATCGACGCTCTTCCGCGCGACCTCTTCGTTCTCCAGGGCACTGAGCAGCCCGAAGTACGCGCGATGAACTCGCATCACGGTATCCGCCCGCCTCGCTTCACTCATCGATCCCGCCGCAGTGACTCCCGCCTTCGCCGCGTTCAACTGGCCTTTTCGAGCGCCACCGTCGTACAGGTCGTACGAGAGGGTGAACGCGCCGAGCCAGTCGTCCTCCGGACCGATCACGCTGCTCGGCACGACCTTCGAGAGGCTGGAGGGAAAGAAGAGGTGAGTCTCGAACCTGCGGTACTGCGCCTCTGCACCGACCTGCGGCAGGTACGCGGAGCGCGCGAGATCGACGTCCGCGTTCGCAGACGCGACGCTCTCCCGGGCCCCGAGGTATGCCGGGTTGTTCTGCAACGCGAGAGTCACGGCGTCGTCGAGAGTGAGCGGCGACGGAATCGACGTCGGGTCCTGTGCGCGGGCCGGCCCGGCGCTCAGCAGGAGGGTCAGTGCTGCAGTCACTCCGAACGCCTGCAGCGTCCGGGACATCTGTCGTTCGATCGATCTCATCGGGTTCACCTCACGCGAGTGTTTTCCTGAAGCGGCTCGATGCGATGGTCAGCATGGTCACACCGAGCAGGCCGAGCGCCGCCATCTGGGGCCAGAGCACCGCGACACCGGTTCCCTTGAGGAAGATGCCGCGGACGATGACCAGAAAGTAGCGGATCGGATTGAGATACGTGAGCCACTGGATCGGCTCCGGCATGTTGGCGATGGGAAACATGAACCCCGACAGGAGCAATGCGGGCATGAAGAAGAAGAACGTCCCCATCATCGCCTGCTGCTGGGTGCTGCTGACCGTGGAGATCAGAAGACCGATCCCGATGGTGCTCATCAGAAAGAGTGCCGTCGCCGCGAGCAGAAGGAGGATGCTCCCCCGGATCGGGACGTGAAACCAGAGGGTGGCGACGAGAGTGACGAAGAAGACGTCGATGAACGCGATCAGCGCGAACGGGACGCTCTTCCCGATGATGAACTCGCCCTTCCGGATCGGAGTGACGATGATCTGCTCGATCGTTCCGATCTCCTTCTCCCGCACCACCGCCATGCTGGTCAGAAGAAGCGTCACCAGGGTGACCAGCAGCGCCACCACGCCGGGAATGTAGAAGTTCCGGCTCTCGAGGTTGGAATTGAACCAGGCGCGGGAGCGCAGCGAAACCGCCGCCGGTGGACCGCGGTACCCCTGCCGTTCCAGGCGTGACACCAGCAGTCTGACGTCTTCCTTGCTGACGATTCGGTTGGAGTAGTTGAGGATCACCGCTGCGGTGTTGGAGTCCGAGCCGTCGACGATCAGCTGCAGCGGTGCAGGGCGTCCGGAGGCGATGTTCGCTCCGAATCCTTTCCGGATCCGGATCACCATCTTCACGTCCCCTCGATCCACCAGATCCCGCGCCGTCTCGTCGGTCCAGATCACGTCGACGACGTCGAAGTAGCCCGACCCGGTGAACTGCTCGACCATGGTCCGGCTCGCGGGCGTGCGGTCGGTGTCGTACACCGCCACCGGGACGTGTCTGAGGTCGGTCGTCACCGCATACCCGAACACCAGCGACTGGATGACCGGCATCACGAAGATCACCGCCTTCATCCGCGGATCGCGGTTGATCTGCAGGAATTCCTTGATCAGGATGCGCTTGATCCGTTCCCACATCGTTCGTTACTCCAGCCGCTTCCTGAAGGTCAGGTTGGCGATCACGAGAAGAACCGCCGCGAAAATGGCGAGGAACATCGTGTCCATCGCGAGGACGCTGAATCCGACGCCTTTGAGGAACAGCCCCTTGATGATGCTGATGAAGTAGCGCGCCGGAATCACATGGGTGAGGAACTGCAGCACGCGGGGCATGTTCGCGATGTCGAACATGAATCCCGAGAGAAGAAACGCCGGGAGATACGTCGTGACCATTGCGATCTGGCTTGCGAGGAGCTGACCCCTGGTGATGATGCTGATCAGGATCCCCATCGACAGGGCGCCGACCAGGTAGAGTGCTCCCAGCGCGAATACCAGCAGGACGCTTCCGCGCAGCGGGACCCGGAAGAGAAAGACTCCCATCAGCACCGCGATGAGAATGTCCAGCATTCCGATGGTGAAGTACGGGACGAGCTTCCCGAAGATCAGCTCATGTGCCCGCACCGGCGTGGAGATCAGCTGCTCCATGGTTCCGGTCTCCCACTCCCGCGCGACGGTGAGGGAGGTGAGTAGAGCAGCGATGACCATCATGATCACCGCGATCAGCCCGGGAACGATGTAGTTTTTCGACTGCAGCTCCGGATTGAACCAGACCCGCGGCCGCAGATCGATCGGCGTGGAGGAAACCGCCCGCCCCCGCCGCATGGCGTTCTTCACTGCGACTTCTCGCGAGTAGCCGCTCACGATCGCGTCGAAGTAGCCGCTCGCGATGGAAGCCGTGTTCGCGTCGCTCCCGTCCACGATGAGCTGCACCGTCGCAGCCCGCCCTCGCAGCAGGTCCCGTGAAAATCCGGGTGGAACGACGAAGCCCGCCATCGCGGCCGAACGGTCGATCAACGCGGCGAGCTCGCGGTAATCGGTGACGTATCCCACGATGGAGAGATATCTCGATCCGTCGAGGCGGCGGATCAGTTCGCGGCTCTCGACCGAGTGGTCCTGGTCCCACACCACGGTCGGAACGCGGTCGACGTCGAGCGTGAGCGCGTAGCCGAACAGAAGGAGAAGGATGATCGGAATTCCGATCCCCATCCCCATGCTCCGCGGATCGCGCAGCACGTGGAGGAACTCCTTCCGCGCCACCGCCTTCACCCGCATCCACTTCATCGCGAGTACTCCTTCTGCGGACCTTCTTCCCGCTCCCGCTCCTCGATCAGCGACACGAAGACGTCCTCCAGAGAGGGGACGATCCGCTGCACCTCCACCCCTTCGAATCCCTTCGACTCGAGGAGCCGCGGAATCTCCCTCGCGGCCGTCGCGGCATCCTTCGTCACCACGTGCAGCCCCTGTCCGAACGGCGCGACCTCGTCGACCGACTCCATCTTCTGCAGCGGCTCGATCGCTTCGAACGGGCGCGTACAGTGGACGTCGAGGACCACATCCTTCATCGACTCCGTCTTCAGCTCCATCGGCGTGCCGAGCGCGATCAGCTCTCCGCGGTAGATGAGGCCGAGCCGTTCGCAGTACTCCGCTTCTTCCATGTAGTGGGTGGTGACGAAGACCGTCACGCCCCCGTCCGACATCTGGTAGATCAGTTCCCAGAACCGGCGGCGGCTGATCGGGTCGACCCCCGAGGTCGGCTCGTCGAGAAAGACGATCGGCGGCTCGTGCAGGACCGCCGCACCGAGGGAGAGGCGCTGCTTCCATCCGACCGGCAACGTCGAGGTCAGCACGTGACGCTGTTCTGTGAGATCCGCCATCTCGAGCACCCACTCCTTTCGAGCCCGGCGTTTCCCGTTCGGGATACCGTAGATCCCGGCGTAGAAGTCGAGGTTCTCCTCCACGGTGAGATCGTCGTAGAGAGAGAACTTCTGGCTCATGTAGCCGATGTGCGACTTGATCTCCTCCGACTGGGTCCGAACGTCGAAACCGGCGACGGTGCCCCCTCCCGACGTGGGAGTGAGAATGCCGCAGAGCATCCGGATGGTGGTCGACTTGCCGGCGCCGTTCGGCCCGAGGAATCCGAAGATCTCGCCTCGCCGGACGTCGAGCGAGATGCGGTTCACGGCGATGAACTCGCCGAAACGCCGCTCGAGCTCGCGGACCGAGACTGCGATCTCGCGACTCATCGCGCCTCCTCCCTCGCCTTCGGATCGTCGCCGAGGAGTGTGACGAAGACATTCTCGAGAGTCGGATCGACCACCCGAACTTCGTCGAGGGTCAGGTCTGCATCGCGCAGGTCGGTCTCGATCGCGCGGGTCGCGTCCGCGGCGGCGGGCGCGACGACGTTCACCCGGTCACCGAAGAGGACCACGGAGCTGGTTCCGAATCGCTCCCTGAGAATCGCGGCCGCCCTTCTCGAATCATTCGAGCGGACTTCGATCACCACGCCATCGAGGAGACGCTTCATCCCCTCCGGAGTGTCGAGGGCGACGATCTTCCCCTTGTGCATCATCGCGAGACGGCTGCAGCGCTCGGCCTCGTCGAGGTAGGCGGTGGTGACCACGATGGTGACGCCCTGTGCGAGGAGCTGGTTCAGGATGCGCCAGAAGTCGCGCCGCGAGACCGGATCGACTCCGTTCGTCGGCTCGTCGAGGAGCAGAACGCGGGGCGAGTGGATCAGCGCGCACGCCAGTCCGAGCTTCTGCTTCATTCCGCCGGAGAGCTTTCCGGCCCGCCGTTTGCGGAAGGGCCCCATGTTGCTGAAGTCGAGCAGCCGCTGGATCCGCTCTTCGCGTCCCTTCTTCGCCTCGCCGTACAGATCGGCGTAGAACTGGATGTTCTCCTCGACGGAGAGGTCGGGATAGAGCCCGAAGCGCTGGCTCATGTATGCGATGTCGTCCTGGATTTTCGCCGGATCGTGCCGCGTGTCGCGGCCGAGCACCCGCACTTCCCCCGCGGTGGGAAGCATGATCGCGGCGAGAAGCCGCATCACGGTCGTCTTCCCCGCGCCGTCCGGACCGACGAGTCCGAAGATCTCGCCCGGTTCGACGGAGAAGGAGACGCCGTCGAGAGCCGTCACGTCGTCGAAGCGTTTCACGACGTTCGACAGCTCGACCGCGGCGCCGTCCTGAGGAGTGGCCACGCTCACGACTCCATTCCGTGTGGTGCGACCGTCTCGGTCGCAATGCCAGACGACGTAAGCAAGCCTCGCTCCGCTCGGCGTGCGACCGAGACGGTCGCACCACGAGGCTTCGCGGATCGCTCTCTTCCGGTCGTCGCAACTCCGTTCGACCCCGATGCCTTCGCCTTCGGAATCTCCGCATCGACCGGCATTCCCGGCTTCAACTCGAAGTTCGGATTCTCCACCCGCACCTTGATCCGATAGACGAGCTTCACCCTCTCCTCCGGCGTCTGGACCTGCTTCGGGGTGAACTCCGCTTCGGACGAGATGAAGGAGACCTGACCCCGATACTTCTTCCCGGGATAGGTGTCGGTGGTGACGACCACCGGTTCGCCGAGCCGGATGCGTCCGAGCCGGGTCTCGGGGATGTAGCCGTTGACGTAGATGGAGCCGAGATCGCCGAGCGTGACGACGGGCGCTCCGGCCGCGAGCATCTCGCCGGGCTGCGCGTTCTCGGAGAGGACGACGCCGTCGATCGGCGAGGTGAGCGTCGCGTAACCGTAGCGCGTCTGAGCGGACGCGAGGATCTGGGCGGACTGCTCGACGCCGGCGCGGGCCTGCGCGATCTGCTCGCGACGGACGCCGCTCTCGACCAGACGCAGCTTCTCTTTCGCCTGATCGGCGCGCGAGGAGGCGACGCGGTATGCCGCCTCGACCGCCTCGAGCTCGCGCTGGGAGATCACGTCATCGCGGTAGAGCTTCTTCGCGCGGGCGAGCTCGGAGCTCTGGTGATCGAGCTCCGCCTGCGCGCCACGGAGCGCGGCGCGGGCGTCGGCGATCTCTTCGGGGCGGAAGCCCGCCTCGAGCTCGCCGAGCTTCGATTGCGCCGCGTCGAGGTCGGCGCGCCGGGTCGCGACTTCGTGAGTCAGCTCGGCGTCTTCCAGACGGCCGATCACCTCCCCTTTCCGCACCCGATCTCCCTCGGAGACGGCACGCTCGACGAGGCGTCCCGGAATCTGGAACGCGGCCTGGACCTCGTCCACTTCGATGTTGCCGGAAAAGCGGATCCGGTCATCGGACGGCCGATTGCGCAACGAGACCGCCCAGATCACTGCGGCGATGGCAGCCACGAGCACGACGACGATGATGATTCTCTTCTTCATGTCACTTCCTCCGCGCCGGGCGGCGCGTCGTGGTGGTTCGGGCGGCGGGTGCGGACTTCTTCGGTCTGGTGGAGGAGACTTTCGAGATGCCGTGCAAAAGCAGTTCGGAGACTTCCCCGATCAGGTCTTCCGGGCCGGACTTCACTCCGTCGTCTTTCTCGCGCATGGCGCGGATCCGGTTGCGGACCGGGGTGCCGGCGACCAGAAGGATCATCCCTCCGCCGATCAGCATCTGGGTGATCACCGGATCGGTCTTGCGGAACGCACCGGAGCGGCTCCCTTCCTCCAGGATCTCCCAGACGATCTCGAACACTCCCTTGATCTTCCGGAGCACGTTGGCCGGAAGGGAATGACCTCCGGAGGCGATCTCGCGGAGCATCACCGGGGGGAGGTTGGGATTGTGCTGCACGGTGTCGGCGATGGTACGCACCACCGCGCGGATCTTCTCATCCGGCGTGGCAACGGCGGCGACCGCGGCCCGGAGGGAACCGATGATCCGGTCGAAGAGCTCGGAGATCATGACCTCGTAGAGCTCTTCCTTTCCGCCGACGTGGTAGTAGACCATCGCCTTGTTGATGCCTGCGCGTGCGGCGATCTCGTCGATGCGCGCACCGGCGAACCCGCTCTCGGCGAAGACCGCGGCAGCGGCATCGAGGATGCGTCTGCGTCCGTCCACCAATTGCGTCGCGTCC
Organism: uncultured Acidobacteriota bacterium; assembly: GCA_963741955.1. Lineage (GTDB taxonomy): Bacteria > Acidobacteriota > Thermoanaerobaculia > Gp7-AA8 > Gp7-AA8 > CAVUKB01. The sequence goes on along the minus strand of CAVUKB010000004.1, from coordinate 329,128 downwards.
CTTGTCATGGCTGGTCCCTTTCGGTATGTTCGTTGCGTGTCGAGGCAACTGATCGGTTGGTCAAACCAACTGGTTAGTTAATATAGCAGCCGGAACACTTCGTGGCAAGTGCGCAACTTCGGAATGTCCGGCCCGCAAACATCGAAGGAGGCATCATGAACCCCCGATTCAGACTCTTCACCTCACCCATCCTCTTCGCCCTCACCCTCGGCTCGTTCGTTCTCTTCTCTCCCTCCCCTCTCTTCGCCCACTGCGACACGCTCGACGGTCCGGTGGTCCGCGACGCGCGCGTGGCGCTCGAGAAGGGTTCCGTCACCCCGGTCCTCAAGTGGGTCCGGCCGGCGGACGAGACCGAGATCCGCGCGGCATTCGATCTCGCGGTCAAGGCGCGGCGCGGAGGGGCCGAAGCGCGCGAGGTCGCCGACCGCTGGTTCTTCGAGACTCTGGTGCGGGTCCATCGCGCCGGGGAGGGAGCGCCCTACACCGGGCTGAAGCCGGCCGGGAGCGAGGTCGACCCGGGGATCGAAGCTGCAGACCTGGCCCTGGAGAAGGGGCGACTCGAGCCTCTCCGCGACGCGCTGGCCGAACGGGTGGGACACGGTCTCGAGAAGCGCTTCGCGGACGTGCGCGAGAGCCGGCTGCACGCGGACGAGAGCGTGGAGGCGGGACGGCGGTACGTCGAGGCGTACGTCGGATTCATCCATTATGTCGAGGCTCTCGCCGTCGCAGCCGAAGGGCCGGCTCACGGGGAGGCGCACGCGCACTAGCCCGTTGCTGGTATATTCGACGGATGCAGGATCCGATCTCCCCCCGCCGCCACGACCAGGACGAGGCGATCCGCGCCTGGTGCGTGCAGCGTCCGCTCCGGCTCTGCGTCCTTTTCGGATCTCGCGCGCGCGGCAGCGCCCGCCCCGACAGCGATGTCGATCTGGCGATCTGGCCCCGTGGCACGATCGAGGCGGCACGGCTGCTGGAGTGGCATCGCGAGCTCTCGGAGATCTCCGGGCTCGAGGTTCAGATCGCCGTGATCACTCCCGAGCTCGACCCCGTGCTGGCGATGGAGATCGCTCGCGACGGACGAGCGCTGTTCGAGAGCGAGAGGGGGTCGTGGACCGAGGCACGGGTTCGCCTCTGGCAGAGCTATCAGGATGCTCTTCCGTTCCTCCGCCTCTCGCGGCAACGCCTCAGAAAGTTCTCCACGGAGGTCAGGAATGGCACCTGAGGTGGTCTTGCGAAAACTCGAGATGCTGCGGACTCTGCTGGAGGATCTTCGGCCCTACGCCGACGCATCGCTGGAAGCCGTCGCGAACGAGCACTATAAAATCACGCATTCTCGAGCTTCTGGCGACGACCGCGGCCGTTCTCGTGCAGCACCTCCTGGCGGGGCGAAACGTCGTTGCGAATTCGTACCGGGACGTTTTTCGCCGGGCTGCGACTGCGAAACTCCTCGAGGGATCACTGGCGACGAGACTCGAAGACGCCGCCGCGATGCGGAACGTGCTGGTCCATCTCTACGACGAGATTGACATCCGAATTCTGCACCAAAGCGTTGGAAAGGTGCTGTCGGATTTCGCGGGTCTCGTCGCGGCCCTCGAACCATTCGCCGACGCGCGGTGAACCGTCGCGGAGCGCACGGTCGGCGCGCGCTCCGCGTTCACTCATGCGCGCGCCTTCCGGTACGCCTCGGCGTAGCGTTGCGACGCGTCCGGATCTTCGCTGACCTTACGGATCTGCCGCTCGAACGACTTCGCATCGAGTCCGTGCTTCTTCAGCACCTCGTCCGCCTTCGACGGCTCCTTCCTGATTTCCGCTCCGAGCTCTCCGAGCTCCTCGGGTGAGAGAGTCGCCCCCTTCGTCGCGCTCGTCGCGCTCGTCGCATTCACAGAAGTCCCGCTCCCGCCGCATCCGGCGAGAAGCAGCACCGAAAGTCCTGCTGCTGCAATCCACGATGTCTTCATGTCAGTGTCCTTTCCCGTGACCCTTCCCCTTCGCCGGGTGAGGTCTGGCCGAATTTTCCGCACCTCTTCCATGTGGAGCCGCGGCTGCGCCCGGGTTCATCTGCGGACGCGGCGACGGCGCCTCCCGAAGCTGCTGGTGATGTCCCGGATTCGACGGCCGCTTCGCCGGCGGATGCGGACGGCTCATCCGATGACCGCCGCCTCGCTCCGCTTCCGTACGGCCGTGCGGACGGCGCACGATCTTCGCGGGACGCTGCTCCCGCACCGGTGGACGCGCAACCGCGCGGCGACCGTGATCGCCATTCGAGCCTCGCTCGGGCCGCCCCATCTCTTTCGCACCCGGCTTCACCCCGTGCACCACTTCGGCTCCGGTCTGCAGTCCGCGCTCCTTCTTGAGCTGGCCGGGAGGGCCGCCGAACGGATTCCCCGATGCCTGCGCGACGCGCGTGGTGACCACCTGCGGCAGAACCACCTGCCGGTCGACCACCTGGACCTGCGGATTCACGACGTCGACGTTCGTCACGCCCCACCTCCGGTACTGATCCTCGATGCTGCGCGCGAGCGGCATTCCGACCACTCCCTCCCGGATCTGCGTCGTGACGTACGGGACGAACTGCGGTGCGATCTGCGGATCGACCAGCACCGCAGGCGCGTAGCGGACGATCTCCACGAACTGCGCCGGCGGAACGTACGCATTGTCGAGTGCACTGGCCAGGCCGACCAGATCGTTCGCCGGCATCCCCGTGAGGCGCGAGACCGCCGCGACCGCGAGTGGCATCGCGACGAGGTCGGTCAGATTCACCGGTCTCAGACGGGTGGTGACGACCGACGGCACGAAGCTGCTCTGGTCGACGACGTATACCGCCTCCGGCGGCGTGACGACGTTGATCCGGGTCACGCCGTACGACGTGCGGATCTGATTGGCCAGAGCCACCGCGAGCTGATCGCCCGTCACTCCGTTGTCGACCTGCTGCGTCACATAGTCCACGAAAGGCTGCGGCTGTTGGACCAGTGCCACCGGAACGTACCGCACCACCTCCACGAACTGCGGCGGTGGAACGTTCGCCTGGTTCATCGCGGTCACGACGTTCACCAGGTCACTGGTCGGAACGCCCGAGAGTTGGGAGACGGCGGCGACGGCCAGTGGCATCGCGACGAGCGCCTCGACGTCTCTCGAGTCGAGTGCCCGAGCGCCGGCCGGAAGGAGGAGTGCCACCACCAGCGCAAGCGCCACTTTTCTCATGATTCACCTCCGATGGTCCGGGGGTTCAACGGTCCGGACCCCGAGGGTGAATCAGCAAGGAGCGCGCCGGTCGAATGCGCGGCGTAACTCCTTGCTCTTCAGCTCCTTACCGCAAGCGCGACGGCAGGAATCGATTCGCGATTCGACCAGGTGCGGAAGCACCTCGCCCCGTCATCGCAAGGGTTGCCTTTCGTTCGGCGCAGCGCCCCGGCAGCCGCACTTTATTCGCTCCACGGCGTCGTGAGCAGAATAAATTTCTCGCCCGACATACGAACGCAGAACAAACGACTGCGCCGCTGCCGCGCTCACCTCAATCCGTCCACCATCCTCCGGATCACCTCTGCGACCGGAAGCACCGCGTCGATCCCTGCAACGCTCCGCCCCGCCTGCCAGATGTCGTTGCGCCCTCGTGCGGCGTGCAGTGAATGCTTCAGCTTCCGCAGCGACGTGAGCGCGTAGATGGTCCGCATCCAGTGCTTCGTCTTCCTCCCGCGCAGCATCCATCGCGCGATGGGGCCGGCCTTCGTCCCCGTCCGGCGCACGTGCTCGTTCTCGATCACCGCGACCGGAACTCCGGTGAGCCGCTCGGTCAGGACGATGTCGTCCGCTTTCGCGTCGACGATCGCGGCCTTGTAGTCGGGATGGGCGGAACACTCCGTGGTCGCGATGAAACGGGTTCCCATCTGCACGCCTGCGTATCCGATCTCCAGAGCGTTCCGGAACGTTGCTCCATCCGCGACCCCTCCCGCACAGACCAGGGGAAGTCCCACATCCGCGAGCTCGTCGTACAGTGCGCGCGGTTCGGTGGGACCGGCATGCCCTCCTGCCTGCGAATTCACCGCGATCAGCCCGTGCACGCCGGCGTCACGCCCCTTCATCGCCCACTTGTGTGACGTGACGTCGTGATAGACGTATCCACCCACCGCGCTCACCCGCTCCACCACCCAGCGGGGATTCCCGAGTGAGGTGACGAAGAAGCGGATCCCTTCTTCCAGCGCGATCTCGATCCAGCGCGACATCCGTTCGCGGTACATCTTCGACGACTGCTCGATCAGCGCGTTCATTCCGATCGGTCTCGAGGTGAGAGAGCGGATGTACCGGATCCCTTCGCGGAAGTCGTAACCATGCACGTACGTCAGCGAGATCGGTTGCAGCACGCCGATGCCGCCGGCCTCGGAGACGGCCGCGACCAGCTCCGGATTGCTGCAGGGATACATCGCGCCACCGATGATCGGGAGCTCGATTCCGAGCTGGCGGGTGAGCACGGTGTGGAGTGAAGGTGCGGATGCGGTCGTCATGTGCGGAGAATTCTAACCCGGATCATTCATCGCACCGCCGGGAGGCCCGTGAGACATGCTGGTGGAGCGCCGGCTTGGAGGTGGGGCGCCGGCATCCCTGCCGGCTCGTGACGAGCATCCCGTGCTCGTCACTTCCCGCGTGCGATCTTTCGGAACTCGAACATCAGGCGAGAGACCTTCGGCGTCCCGAGCTCCTCGCGGTCAGGCGCGGAGGCCTGACCGCAGCCGGCTTGAAGCCGGCGCTCCTCGGCCTGGCCACTTCGCCCTGGGCCGCCGGCATCCCTGCCGGCTCGTGACGAGCATCCCGTGCTCGTCACTTCCCACATGCGATCTTTCGGAACTCCTGTACCAGGCGAGAGACCTTCGGCGTCCCGAGCTCCTCGCGGTCAGGCGCGGAGGCCTGACCGCAGCCGGCTTGAAGCCGGCGCTCCTCGGCCTGGCCACTTCGCCCTGGGCCGCCGGCATCCCTGCCGGCTCGTGACGAGCATCCCGTGCTCGTCACTTCCCGCGTGCGATCTTTCGGAACTCGAACATCAGGCGAGAGACCTTCGGCGTCCCGAGCTCCTCGCGGTCAGGCGCGGAGGCCTGACCGCAGCCGGCTTGAAGCCGGCGCTCCTCGGCCTGGCCACTTCGCCCTGGGCCGCCGGCATCCCTGCCGGCTCGTGACGAGCATCCCGTGCTCGTCACTTCCCGCGTGCGATCTTTCGGAACTCGAACATCAGGCGAGAGACCCTCGGCGTCCCGAGCTCCTCGCGGTCAGGCGCGGAGGCCTGACCGCAGCCGGCTTGAAGCCGGCGCTCCTCGGCCTGGCCACTTCGCCCTGGGCCGCCGGCATCCCTGCCGGCTCGTGACGAGCATCCCGTGCTCGTCACTTCCCACATGCGATCTTTCAGAACTCGAACATCAGGCGAGAGACCTTCGGCGTCCCGAGCTCCTCGCGGTCAGGCGCAGAGGCCTGACCGCAGCCGGCTTCGAGCCGGCGCTCCTCGGCCTGGCCACTTCGCCCTGGGGCGCCGCCATCCCTGCCGGCTCGTGACGAGCATCCCGTGCTCGTCACTTCCCACATGCGATCTTTCGGAACTCCTGTACCAGGCGAGAGACCTTCGGCGTCCCGAGCTCCTCGCGGTCAGGCGCAGAGGCCCGACCGCAGCCGGCTTCGAGCCGGCGCTCCTCGGATCAGTGCAACGACCAGCCGCGGCTCATGTAGTCGATGAACGTCAGCCCGAGGAGGATCACCAGCATCAGCAGACTCCCGAAGATCACCATCCACGTCACCCGGGTGCTGTAGAGGACGTGCATGAAGAAGAGAATGACCAGGGTGGCCTTGGTGACCGCGATCCCGAGAGCGATCGGCGTGTTCAGGATTCCGAGATCGAAGAACGAGATCTGGTACGTCAGATACGTCAGGACGAGGAGAGTCCCGAAGATGATGAAGTAGGTCTTCATCGGCGTCACGTGGTGACGCGGATCGTGGGTTTCGACGGGCTGATTGGAAGTGGTCATGTTCGTTTCTCCTCCATCTCCTTCATCTCCCCCACCATCAACCGTGCCGTCCGATCAGGTACAGCAGCGGGAAGAGGAAGATCCAGACGATGTCGACGAAGTGCCAATAGAGCCCGCTGACTTCCACCGGGCCGTAATACTCGGACGAGAAATCGCCCTTCCAGGCTTTCCACAGAATCCAGCTGAAGATCCCCACCCCGATGATCATGTGGAGCGCGTGGATCCCGGTCATGATGAAGTACAGCAGAAAGAAGATCTGTGCGTGTGCGGCGATCAGCGGATCTTTGAACACCTCGCCGCCTGCATTGAAGCCTGCACCGGGAAAGAGATGCTCGACCCAGTGCGCGTGGTACTCGATCGCCTTGATCCCGAGAAACGTGCAGCCGAGGATCAGAGTGAGAATGGTCATCACGATCAGCGGCTTGCGGCGGTTGGTCTGCGCGAAATAGACCCCGAGTGCCACGGTGAGCGAGCTGCAGATCAGCACAGCGGTGTTCGTCGCTCCGAGCGTCGCGTTCTGATGGTGACTCGCGGCGGTGAACGCCTCCACGTAACGGAAGCGGTAGATCATGTACGCAGCGAAGAGTCCACCGAAGAAGAGAATCTCCGTCGCCAGAAACGTCCACATACCGAGGGTGGAAGCCTCGTGCTGCTGGCCCAGATCCTCGAAGTGATGCTGCAGAGCCGGATGGTGGTGATGCGGGTCGACGATCTCAGCCAACTTTGGCCTCCTCGAATTTCCTCGGCATCTCGTACGCCTCCCAGGTCACAGCCGGGGTCTCGGGGAAGTTCTCGGTCGGCGGCGGCGATGCGGTCTTCCACTCCAGACCGGAAGCATCCCACGGGTTCGGGCCGGCATCGGGACCCCACTTGAGAGACCAGAGGAGATAGATCAGCGGGAGGAGGTATCCCACTCCGAGCACCGTCGCTCCTGCCGTCGAGAGAACGTTCAGATCCTGGAACTCAGGCACGTACGCGTGGTAGCGCCGCGGCATCCCGAGGTAACCGAGGATGAACTGCGGGAAGAAGGTCAGATTGAATCCGACGAATACCAGGAGTGCCGCGAGTCTCCCCCACCACTCCGGATACATCTTCCCCGTCATCTTCGGCCACCAGTAGTGGAGGCCGGCGAAGTACCCCATGATTGCCCCTCCCACCATGATGTAGTGGAAGTGTGCGACGACGAAGTACGTGTCGGTCACGTGAATGTCGAGTCCCGTCGACGCGAGAAACAGGCCGGTCAGCCCGCCGATGGTGAAGAGGCCGATGAAGCCGATCGCATACAGCATCGGCGTCTGGAACGAGATCGATCCCTTGTAGAGAGTGGCAGTCCAGTTGAACACCTTGACCGCCGACGGAATGGCGACGAAGAAGCTGAGGAACGAGAAGACCATCGCAGAGTAGACCGAGATCCCCGCCACGAACATGTGGTGAGCCCACACCAGAAAGCCGAGGAACGCGATGGCCAGACTGGAGAACGCCACGAAGTTGTAGCCGAAGATCCGTCGCCGGGTGAACGCTGCGAGAACTTCCGAGATCACTCCCATCGACGGCAGAATCATGATGTAGACCGCCGGGTGCGAGTAGAACCAGAAGAGGTGCTGGAACAGGAGCGGATCACCGCCGAGCGCCGGATCGAAGATGCCGACGTGCCAGACCCGCTCGATCCCGACCAGCGCGAGGGCGATCGCGAGGACCGGAGTGGCGAGAAGCTGAATCACGCTGGTGGCGTACATCGCCCAGCAGAAGAGCGGCATGCGCATCCAGGTCATCCCCGGCGCGCGCATCCGGTGAATGGTCACGATGAAATTCAGTCCGGTCAGAATGGACGAGAATCCGGTGATGAACGCGCCGGTGACCATCAGCACGACGTGGCTGTTCGAGTACGTGGTCGAGAACGGCGTGTAGAACGTCCAGCCGGTGTCGACGCCGCCGAGCACGATCACCAGGATCGTCCCGGTCGCACCGATCATGAAGATGTACCAGCTCAGGAGGTTGATCTTCGGAAAGGCGAGATCCTTCGCCCCGATCTGCATCGGAAGGAAGAAGTTCCCGAGCACCGCCGGAATCGACGGGATCAGGAAGAAGAAGATCATGATGATGCCGTGCAGGGTGAAAAAGCGGTTGTAAGTGTCGGCCGCCAGAAGATCGCCCTGAGGAGTGAGGAGCTCGAGGCGCATCATCAGCGCGAAGAACCCGCCGAGGAAGAAGAGGAGCGTCACTGAGACCAGGTAGAGGAGCGCGATGCGCTTGTGGTCGATGGTGAGCAGCCACGAAGCGATCCCGTACTTCTGGTTCAGGTAATTCCTCTCCTCGGATCCCGGGGTCGGAGGCGGAGTGGTGTTGTCGATTACGGCTGTCGTCATGGATTCGCCCTATTGCTTCGCTTTGCCTGATGTGGAGGTGGAGCCCGTCGCGGCCGCAGGGGTCGCACCGGTTTCGGTCTGGAGTTTCGTCCCGGGTCCTGCCGTCTCACCCGAGACCGTCGTGGCGACGGCAGCCTTCTGGAGCGACTTGATGTACGCCACCAGCTGCAGCACCTGAGCCTCGTTCACCTGGCTCTGGAACGACGGCATGATCGGAGTGTAGCCGAGCACGATCTTCGCGCTCGGGTTGAGGATCGACTCGCGCAGGTAGTTCTCGTCGGCCTTCACCACCGACCCGTCACTCAGCCGGACCGAGTTCCCGTACAGTCCGACCAGAACCGGACAGCGGCCGGTCGAGTCTTCGGTGTGACACGTGCTGCACGCGAGCGACTGGAACAGCTTCTGCCCTTCCGCGGCGGGCGAGCCTTCCGGCGCACCTCCCGCGAGCCAGTTCTGATAATCCTCGGGAGTCATCACGTGCACGGTTCCGATCATCTGCGAGTGGTCGGTGCCGCAGTACTCTGCGCAGAAGAGGTGGTAGTCACCCACTTTCGTCGCAGTGAACCACTCGTATGTATAGCGGTTCGGAAGGACGTCCCGCTTGATCCGGAAGGCCGGGATGAAGAAGCTGTGGATCACGTCCTCGGAGGACATGATCAGCTTGACCGGCTTTCCGACCGGGACGTGGAGTGAATCGATCTCGCTCTGTCCGGTGGGATGCTGAACCTTCCACATCCACTGCTTCCCGGTGACGTAGATCTCCAGCGCTCCGTCGGGTGGGCGCGACTGCCGGAAGTAGACCTTCGCGCTCATGAAGAACATCGCCATGAAGACCACGAACATCACGGCGATGAACCCGAGCTCGAGCACCTTCGAAGGCTCGTATTCGGCGGGGATCTCGTTCCCTGGACGGCGCCGGTACTTCACGAGGAAGTAGATCACCAGTCCGGCGACGAGCAGGGTCATGATCACCGAGATGATGACCATGAAGTAGTAGAAGAGATCGACCTCCGGCGCTACGGTCGAGGCGGCTCTTGGCAATATCGGAAACTGATTGAACATGACTCTGTCGTTCTCGTCCTAACTGGCCTGGGTTTTTTTGTCACGCCTCAGGAAGAAGAAAATCGTTCCACCGAGAAGGACCAGCGTGGCGACGCCGCCCGCACGGATGGTGTTCACGGCCACCGAGCTGTACTTGCCGGTGGCGGGGTCGTAGCAGTAGCAGAGAAGAAGGAGCTGGTCGACCGGCGAGCCGATCTTGTCGTTGGCCGTTTCGACCATCCCGAGACGGAGGTCGCGCGGGTTGTACTGGATGCCGTAATAGTAGCGGGAGAGCTTTCCTTTCGCAGTGAGCAGCATGATCGCCGCTCCGTGTGCGAACTGCTTTCGCTTCGCATCGTAGTAGTAGCGGAATCCGATCGCGTCGGTGAGCCGGGTGATCGAGTCCTGGCTGCCGGTGAGGAAATGCCAGCCATGTTCGGTTCCTGCGCGGCCGTAGCGCTGGACGTACGTCCTCTTCTTCTCCGCCGCGTCTTTCGTGGTGTCGCTCGGGTCGAAACTGAACACCACCACTTCGTACTCGTCTCCCGCGTTGAACCGGAGGTCGCGGACCGAGTCGACAACGCCCTGAAGCACCATGTTGCAGAGCATCGGGCACTTGTAATAGACGGGGACGAGGAGGACCGGCCTCTTGCCGAAGTAGTCGCCGAGCTTCACTGCGTGGCCCTGGTCGTCGACGAACGGGAGATCGAGCGGAACCTGGTTGTTCAGCTTCTGATCGATTCCAACCTGTCTGCGGACGCTCGTGATCGGACCGTCCTTGGCCAGGAAATCCTGGCCGGCCGCCGAGATGGCGAACGAAGCGACGAGTGCGATCAGAGCAAGTGATTTCCGGATCATTGGGACGATTTCTCCATGGGTCTTCCGGTTCCGGAGGGGGCGCCCGCAACCGGAGGGGCACTCGCGGAACCGGCACCTGCCGCCGCGCCGGCAGTCGCTGTCGACGACTGCGGCTGCTGGCGGACCGGCAAGCCTCGCTGTACGACTTCTTTCATGGCTTCCTCGATCGGAATCCGGACGATCCCGTTCTTACGGTCGACCCATCCGGCCTGATCGAGCTGCTTCGTTTCTTCCGCGCGGAACAGAGCCATGTCCCGCGGCGGGTCGGTCTGCAGGTTCGGCGCGGGAGGCGTCTGATTCGAAGCCTCCGGCAGTCGCGACATGGGAGGAGCCTGGGCTTCACGCTCGCTGTACGCGTAGTACTTGTAGAGGCCCCAGAGCCCGGCGAACGAGACGAGGGTGACGACGAAAAAAATGACGAAGAACCAGAGCACTCCCCGCACATTGACGTCGCTGCTCTCGTGATGGATCTCGAGATTCGGCTCGTCTTCGTGATGTGTGATCTCAGGCATGTGAGTAGACCTCCGGCTCTTCGATCAGTTCACCCTCCGGGAAGACCGCTCTCTTGCCGAGCTGCCACAGGAAGAGCCCGACCCAGAGTCCGGTCAATCCGATCCAGGCCGCGAAATCGAGCCAGCTGAGATGAAACGGCGTGTTCCACGGGTCGGGGCCCTGCTGCAGGAAGGCTGGCGTGATCAGCCAGAACACGTCGACCGCATGCACGAGGAGAACCAGGATGGCCACAATGCGGATCACGCTCGGCCGATCCTTGATCCGGCGCATCAGCAGGAGGAAGAACGGGAGAAAGAAATGGAACACGATCAGGAATCCGGCGATGAATCCCCACCATCCTGCCGCGCGACGGATGAAGTACGGCGTCTCTTCGCGAAGATTGCCATACCAGATCAGCATGAACTCGGAGAACGCCAGATAGGCCCACAGCATCACCGACGCGAGGAGAAGATTGCCGAGGTCGCGGAGCTTCTCCCGCGGCACGATCCGGCTGACCTCCGGATTGCGACAGGCGGTGGTGAGGCTGAAGATCGAGAACGCGAATCCGTTCAGCAGACAGCCGACCAGGAACGAGAGCCCGTACATGGTCGAGGTCCAGTGGGGCTCGAGCGACATTCCCCAGTCGACCGACGCGAACGTGAGCGTGAAGCCCATGATCGGGAGACCGATCCCGCTGACCTGCCGAAGCCGCAGTGCGGTCCAGGGAGAACGGGTCTCCTCGTACTGCCTCGCCCAATGGTTGAGGAGGAACGCGAACGTCATCCAGAGAGCGAAAAAGAACACCGTCCGTCCGATGAAGAACGGCTCGTTGAGATAGGACGCCTTGATCTGCAGGACCGGATCGTGCCGGACCACTTCCGCATGGGTCCACTCGTAGAGGTGGGTCATTCCGAGAAAGATCGGAATGATGAGAATGGCCACGAACGGGATGGTCCGTGCGGCGGCCTCCAGAGGACGACGGATCAGCGTCCCCCACACTCCCCCGGTGAGGTACTGGATCATCAGGATTCCGAGACACCCGAAGGAGATCGTAGCCATGAAGATCCAGGCCCACAGATACGAGCGGAGAAACTGATCCACGTTGACGAAGGCTCCGATCACCATCGCGATCACTCCGATCGCGGCGGCGGCCCAGAACCATTTCTGCAGTCCGAACAGAGCCGGAGCCTGCTCCCGAGCAGTGGTCATCAGTGAGTTCCTCCGGCGAGTAGTCGTTCACGTTCGGCCGGAGTGAGATCGGCGAGCGTGGCATTCTGGCTGAACTGCAGCGCGCGGACGTAGGCGACGATCGCCCAGCGGTCGCGAACCGGAATCATGGGTCCGTAGGCCGGCATCGCTCCGAACCCGTTGGTGATCACGTCGAAGAAGTGTCCCACCGGCATGGTGCGGAGCTTCTCGGTGTGGTACGAGGGGGGACGGCGGTAACCGCGCTGGACGATCATCCCGTTCCCGTCGCCCATCATGCTGTGGCAGGGAGAACAATAGATATTGAAACGCTGTTGTCCGCGCGCCATCACTGCGTCGTCGATCGGGAAAGGAAAGCTGTCGACCAGCTGTCCGTTGACCTTCCCCGTGTAGAGGAACGGATCGTCGTGCAATGTGCCTCGCGCCACGGTCCCCTGCACCAGCGGGCGGGCGGAATTCCCATCGGCCCAGAAGGAGCTCGCTTCGTACGGATCGTACTGCGGCTGCTGGCCCATCTTCTGCGGCAGCCGGCAGGCCACCATCGATCCGGCCAGCAGGCACGCGAGCGCGAATCGCACCAGCGCCGTCCGGGCCAAAGATCTCGCTCTGATCGTTTCGTTCATCATCTCTCGTTCATCCACTTCCGCGGGATTCGGCGTCCGGTCACCAGGGGACATCGGACACCTCGACGGGACCGAGACCGGCGAGGAAGTCGCGGGTCTTCCGGGGATCGAATTTCTCGTCCTCCGATTCGATGCAGAGGAAGAAGCGATCGCGCGACGCGAATGCGAAGCGCGGCACGTTGAAAAGCGGGTGATAAGGACGGGGAAACCCGTTCAGTGCCAGCATCCCGAAGACCGCCGCCAGCGCGGCGAAGAGCACCGTCATCTCGAACGTGATCGGAATGAACGCCGGCCAGCTGTTGAACGGCTTTCCGCCGATGTTCAGCGGCAGATGCACCACGTTGGCGAACCACTGCATGAAGAATCCGCCCACCCCACCGAAGATCCCGCCGCAGAGAACGATCAGCGGCATCCAGGTCTTCGGAAACCCGACTGCGTCGTTCAGTCCGTGAATGGGGAACGGCGAGAACGCGTCGAGCTTCTTGAACCCGTGCTCGCGGGCCGCGTGAGCCGCGTGGAGCAGCGCGGTCGGAGTCTCGAATTCCGCGACGAGCCCGTAGATGTGGTGCTTCTCTCTCATCGTCACTCGCCCTCCTCACGCTCGGTCAGCTGGTGAGCTATGACGCGGTGGTGGATCTCCGCTTCGGGTACCAGCGTTCTCATCTCGAAGATCGAGATCATCGGCAGCAGTCGGATGAAGAGGAACAGCAGGAGGGTGAAGAACCCGAGCGTTCCGACGAACAGCATGATGTCCCAGGAGGTCGGGTAGTACATGTCCCACGACGACGGAAGGAAGTCGCGGTGGAGACTGGTCACGACGATCACGAACCGTTCCAGCCACATCCCGGTGTTGACCACCAGGGAGATGAGGAAGAGGACGATCGGCGTGGTGCGCACCTTCTTCGACCAGAGGAGCTGCGGGGTGATGATGTTGCAGAGAACCAGGATCGCGTAGCTGACCGCGTAGGGCCCGGTCTGGCGGTTGAGCATCATGAATCGCTCGTAGATGTTTCCGCTGTACCAGGCGTAGAAGATCTCCATCACGTATGCGTAGGCGACGATCATTCCGGTCGCCAGCATGATCTTCCCCATGTTCTCGAGATGCCGGATGGTGATGAAGTCTTCCAGACCGAACGCCTTCCGGATCGGAACGGCGAGGGTGATGACCATCGCGAATCCCGAGTAGATGGCGCCGGCGACGAAGTACGGAGGAAAGAACGTCGAATGCCACCCGGGAACGATCGCCACAGCGAAGTCGAAGCTGACCACGGTGTGCACCGACAGGACCAGCGGTGTGGAGAGACCGGCCAGAAGGAGGTAGGCGGTCTCGTAGCGGTACCAGTGACGTGCGGAACCGCGCCAGCCGAGCGAGAGTGCCCCGTAGATCACCTGCGGGACGCGGTGTTTCGCGCGGTCGCGCAGCGTTGCGAGATCGGGGATCAGCCCGACGAACCAGAAGAGGAGCGAGACGGTTCCGTAGGTCGAGACCGCGAAGACGTCCCAGATCAGCGGGCTGCGGAACTGCGGCCAGAGTCCCATCACGTTCGGGTACGGGAAGAGCCAGTACGCGAACCACGGACGGCCTACGTGCAGCAGCGGAAAGAGGCCCGCGCAGGCGACCGCGAAGAGCGTCATCGCTTCCGCGAAACGGTTGATGGAAGTTCTCCAGTCCTGATGCAGGAGGAGGAGAATCGCGGAGATCAGCGTTCCGGCGTGGCCGATACCGATCCACCAGACGAAGTTCACGATGGCGAAACCCCAGCCCACCGGAATGTTGATGCCCCACACCCCGACGCCCCAGTAAAGGAGGCCGCCGATCGCATAGAGCATCATCATCACCACCAGGAAGGCGATGGTGAACCCGACGAACCATCCTCGCGGAGTCTTGGTGGTCAGGACGATCGAACTGATCTTGTCAGTGATCGTACCGAAGGTATGACCCGGACCGATGGTCGGGATTCGCTGGAACCGGTCCAGGTTCTTGTCAGGACTTTCGACGGCCATATCTACTCCGCTTTGATCTCCGAATTCGGGTTACGAATCGTCGCCAGATAGGTCGTGCGTGGCCGGGTATTCAGCTCCACCACCAGTCCGTAGTTCGTCGGCTCGGCCTTGAGCTTCGACACGTGACTGCTGTTGTCGTTGATGTCACCGAAGACGATCGCGTTCGTGGGACAGGCCTGCTGGCAGGCGGTGATGATCTCGCCGTCCCGGATCTTCCGGTCCGCCTTTTCCGCCTCGATCCGTGCGGCGTTGACGCGCTGCACGCAGTAGGTGCACTTCTCCATCACTCCGCGCGTCCGCACCGTCACGTCGGGATTCCGCATCCCCTTCAGGCTCGGCGTCTCGTAATCCGAGTACTGGAAGAAGTTGAACCGCCGCACTTTGTAGGGACAGTTGTTGGAGCAGTAGCGGGTCCCCACACACCGGTTGTAGGTCATCTCGTTGATGCCCTCCGGACTGTGCGTGGTCGCCTCGACCGGGCAGACCGGCTCACACGGTGCGTTCTCGCAATGCATACACGGAATCGGCTGGGTGAAAATGGTCGGATTGGTCATGTCGCCACGGTAGTAGTTGTCGATCCGGAGCCAGTACATCTCACGGCCCCGCATCACTTCCTTCTTACCCACTACCGCGATGTTGTTCTCCGAGACGCATGCGATGACGCACGCCTGGCACCCGGTACACACCGTCGTGTCGATGACCATCCCCCACGCATAGCCGGTGTAGGGATGATCGTTCGGGTACAGCGTCGGTCCGCCGAGAATCGGTCCCTCGGACATCTCCTGCGCGAACTCCGGGTTTCGTCTGTACTCCTCGAGAGAGCCCTCGCGAACGATCGCCCGCTTGTCGGTCCAGTCGGAATCGAGCATGAAGTGATGCTGGGTCATCGCCAGACGGTACTTTTCCCCGGTCTTGCGCATCTCGACCTCGCGCGTGGACCAGAGTGCGTTCGTCGTCCGGAGCGGATAGACGTCGAACCCGACCTTGTCGCCCACCCGCCCCGCCCGGCGGCGGCCGTAGCCGAAGTACGCGGTCGCCGAGTCTTCCGGATGGCCGGCCAGCCGGTAGATCGGAAGGGTGACCGTGGCGTTGCCGCGGCGGAGCTCCACGGTGTCCTCGTCCGTCAGATTCATCTTCGAGGCGGTGATCGGGTTCATCACCAGAGCGTTGTCCCACACCGTCTTCATGAACGGCTTGGGCAGCTCCTGCAACCACGCGTTGTTCGCAAAGCGGCCATCCCAGATGGTCGGGTCGGGACGGAACATCAGCTCGAAATCTCCCCCGCCGTTCTGCTGCGCGGGGAGAGTGGCGAGATCCGGCGGCGAGTTGGATGGCCGGAGCCGCCGTTCCGGGGATGACTCCGTCGTTCAGCCATTTCTCCCACGTCGAATCGAACGCCATCCCACCGGCGTGCGACCGCCAGTGATCGCGGACGATCGCGTACGGCTCGCGGGCATCGTCGGTCATCGCCGCGAGCAGCTTCGTGAGGAGACCTCCCGTTGTAGAGCGGCGCGATCAGAGGCTGCACGATCGCGGCGGTACCGTCGTACGCGCGCGTGTCACTCCAGTGCTCGAGAAAATGCGTCGCCGGAACATGCCAGTCACAGAGCTCCGAGGTCTCGTCGTAGTAGAGACTCAGCTGGGCGCGGAACCTGACCTTCTTCATCGCATCGGCGAACCGGAGATCGGCCGGAGCGTCGAATACCGGATTGGTGTTCATGATCAGCAGAGTCTCGACCTGTCCGGCGTTCATCTCCTGCACCAGCTGAGCGAGGGAAGCTCCCTGGTTCATCGCTTCGACTTCGATGGGCTCGGTGTACGTGACCGTCTTCCCCGCTCCGCCGAGCAGTCCGTTCATCGAATGGGCGATGGCGTGCACCGCCGGACTCTGATGATCGCCGGCGATGACGATCACCCGTCCTGCGTGCTTCCGGAGGTCGGCCGCGATCGGCCCCACCATGGCTGCCGCAGAGGCCGGGACCTCCCCCGCTTCGACGGAGATCCCGAGTTGCCGCGCCAGTGCCCGCGCGAACGTCTCCACCTCGGAGGCGCGGAGAGGGATCCGGTGATCGGCGATCGCCCCGGTGGAAGTCGGCATCGACTCGACCGCATAGACGCGGCTCATCGAAGCCTGCCCTCCGGAACGAACCCGCCGCCGCTCGGAGAAATCGTGCGCGTAACGGACGCTTCCCGGACCGTAGGCGAGAAAATCACTGTCGAACGAGAGGACCAGGTCCGCCTGATCGAAGTGGTAGACGGGGTTGACGTAACGGCCGAAGACCATGCGCGCGCCCTCGCGCGCGTTGTCGCGGTTGGCCGGCTCGAACTGGTGCCAGACCGCCTGCGGATACAGCTGCCGGAACTTCTGAATCTGCTCGCCGAGCGTCGGCGAGACGATGGTGTCGGTGAGAAGACGGACCCCCTTCCCTCCGGAATTCTTCGCCAGCGCGAGCCGCGGCTGGAGATCGGAGAGGAAGTTGTTGTACGTCGAGATCTCACCGAGATGCCGCACTGCGGGTGAACGGTCCGGATCGTACAGAGAGAGCACCGAGGCCTGCGCGAACGTGTCGGTCGCACCGAGACTCGCCGGATGAGTGGGATTTCCTTCGATCTTGGTCGGACGGCCCATGTGGCTCTCGACGAGAAGACCGAGCCCGCTGTCGCCGAACGTCGAAGCGGTGGCGAAGAAGAGCGGCTTTCCGGGGATCACCTCCTCCGGCATGTTCACGTACGGGACGATCTTTTCGATCGGACGCGCACATGCGGCAAGCCCCGCCATGGCGAACGAAGCACCCATCAGCCGGAGAAAATCGCGCCGGTCGACTCCATCGGCCATCGGCGCGGCCTGCTGGGGGAATTCGTAGTGGAGGAACTCGGCGACGGCCGAATCCTGGGCCAGCTGGTCGAGCGTGCGCCAGTATTCGGGACGCCCGTCAGGATTGACCCGCGAGGTGAAAGTTGCCAGATCGAGCTGCTGGTTGTCGTTCGTCATCTCGTTTCCGTCATGAACCGGCCGGACGAATTCCTCGCCGACTCCGGTCGAACTACGCTGTCCGTCTGTCCCTCCCCGGAAAACGCAGGGCTCCCGGGTCGGAGCGTTCACTCAATCGCATCCTCGGCGTATCAGTAGTGACACGTCGAGCAATTGGTCTTCGACTTGACGTTGTAGAGCTTCACCAGCTCCGGCCCCAGCACCGACTGCGGCTTTTCCGGACCCGGCTTCCAGGCCAGGTCGAACACGCGATCTTTCGGACGGATGAATTTCTCGGGATGCTTGTGGCAGCTGAGACACCACCCCATCGTCAGAGGCTGGGCCTGATAGGTCAAAGGCATCAGATCGACGCGCCCGTGACACGAGACGCATCCGATGCCCTTGTTGATGTGAATACTGTGGTTGAACTGGACGTAGTCGGGGAGCTGGTTGACCCGAATCCACTGAATCGGAACGCCGGTACGGAATGCGTTGCGAATCGGCTCGAGGAGCTGGGCGTTCGTCCAGATCTGTTTGTGACAGTTCATGCACGTGGAGATCGGCGGGATTCCCGCGAAGGAAGAGGTCTCGACCGAGGTATGGCAATAACGGCAATCGATCCCGAGGCCGGTGACGTGATGCTGGTGGCTGAAGGGAACCGGCTGTTCGGTGAACACGTCCTGCCTCGTCGCGAACGGCGACTGGTTGATGGCGGCAAGGACCCAGAATGCGAAGGCGACCAGAAAGACCAGAGCGAGGATGCTGATACGGGCAAGAGCATTCGAGCTACGATGGAAAATCTGCATCGCGAGTTCCGTCTACCTCTTCTGTGGCTTAGCGAACGTGGAATGGTTGGACGCCGTCACAAGGCATTGTGACGTGAAAAAATGATGTGACCTTCTAAACTGCTCAGGGGCACTTGTCAAGTTTTCACCGGATTTTTCCGGCCGATTCACGGGTCCTGCACCCGGATCAGGCCTTGCGTTCGGGATTGCTCGAAACCGGGAGAGTTTGAACATTTCCCAACGCGTCGTCAAGTCCATGGCCGTTCGAGCCTATTCCCGGAAGCGCCTTCGCTTCCCGTTATTGCCGGTCCGAAGTCCTGAATCTGGAAGGTCTTAGCGTGGTGAACCGCATTGCGCTGCTGCCGATGCAATCGGAATGCCGGGCGGACCGGAAAGGGTGAACCTTCCCGGCCCGCCGGTGGAGGAGCCACTCGGCCCCTCCCCCTCTGGTCTGCATCTCGAGAGTCTCTCCGGCGCCGTTCATCCCGGTCTCCGGCTGGAGCGCGATGCGCGCCGCATCGCGGCATCTCGCCGGTGAGGCTACTTGCCGATCCGGGCGAGCTCCTCGAAGTACTTCGCGAATGCGACCATGCCGCCTTTCGCCTGCCGCCAGTCGTAGTTCTCGTTCGGGGCGTGGTAGCCGTGCTCCGGGAGCGAGAGCCCGAGAAAGAGGATCGGCTTGCGGAGGACTTTTTCCATCGAGACCACGGCTCCGATCGACCCTCCTTCGCGGACGAAGACCGGCTCGGTTCCGAATGCGGCACCCATCGCGCGCCGCACCGCATCGGCGAGAGGTCCGGTGGTCGGGGCGAGGTAGGGATACATGCTCGACTCGAACTCGAGCTTCACGTCCGGATTGTGCTTCTTCACGAAGTCGCGAACGAGCCGGATGATCCGTTTCGGATCCTGGTCGGGAACCAGGCGGCACGACACCTTCACCGAGGCGCTGGGCGGGATGACCGTCTTGATTCCGGGACCGGTGTAACCACCGACTACGCCGTGAATCTCCATGGTGGGGAGCGCCCAGAGACGCTTCATCGCATCGAGGTCGGTTTTCGCCCGGATCGACTTGAGGAGGTGATCCTTCTTGAACTGCCGGATGGAGAAACCGGAGCGACGGAACTCGTCCGCTTCCTCGGCGGAAACCGGGCGAACCTCGTCGTAGAAGCCGGGGATCTTCACCTTGCCGGTCGTTGCGTCGTACATCTGGGAGACCAGCTTCATCATCTCGCCCAGTGGATTGCGCGCCGCCCCTCCGGTGGTCCCGGAGTGGATGTCGGTCGCGGCGGTCTGCAGGCTCATCTCGAATCCCTGCACGCCACGCAGTCCCGCGGGGCAGGCCGGCTGCTTTCGCGAGATCCAGATGGTGTCGCAGACGAGGACCGAATCCGTGTCGATTTTCGAGCCGGCGTTGCGGATCGCGGCTTCGAAGCTCGGCGAGCCGATCTCTTCTTCCATTTCCCAGAGGAAACGGACGTTGACCGGGACACCAGCTTCGCGTGCCGCGACCGCGCCGAAGAGGGCAGTCAGCGCCGGGCCCTTGTCGTCTGTGGTGCCGCGGCCGAAGTAGCGATCGCCCTTCTTCACCAGCTTGAAAGGCTCCGTCTCCCACGGCTCGGTCGCTTTCGACGCCGGCTGCACGTCGAGATGGTTGTAGATGGTGACGGTCGGCGCGGACTTGCTCACGTCGAACGAGCCGTAGACGATCGGATTTCCGGCGGTCTTGAACACCTGCGCTTTCCCCCCGGCCTGCCGGATGGCGGCGACCGCGAAGTCGGCGCCTCGCTTGATGTCCTTCTTGTGTTCCGGCTGTGCGGACACGGTCGGAATTTCGACGAATTCAGTCAGGAGATTTTCGAACGCATCGCGTTCGCGCCGGGCGAATGCGGCGTACTGCTTCGAATCATTTTCGTTTGGCATCAGGACTCCTCATTGGTTTCGTTGCGTTACTTCGGGCGGCATTCTATCGCGAGCGCGCGCATAGCCCGAGCGCGGCAGACCGGCCTCCACGTACGGCGTACAATGGCCCACCGAAGTTCGACCGATCATGCGACGACTCCTCTTCACCATCCTTCTGCTGACACTCCTGGGTTCCTGCCGCTCCGCGGCCGCGCCGGACGGCGCCCGGGTGACACTTCTCCACTTTTCCGACTATCACTCGCACGCGGTCCCGTTCTACAGCGACGGCGATCGCGACGCGGCCGGGATCTCCCGGGCCGTCGCCTGGCTTCGCCCCCGCGCTTCGCGTCGCGACACCCTCGTCTTCAGCGGCGGCGACATGATGAACAAGGGTGCGCCGGCATGGTCCGATGCCTATCACTGCGTGGAGTGGAAGTGGTTCAATGGGGTCGTCGACGCGATGGCGTTCGGCAATCACGACGCGGATTACGGTCCGGACGAGTTCGCGCGCTGCCGCACCAGCATCGACTATCCGATCCTCGGCGCGAATGTCCTGGGCAGCGACGGGCGTCCGCTCTTCCTGGTGGACGGAAAACCGTACGCGCTCTTCGTGCGGGAGGGAATCCGCATCGGTGTGTTCGCGGTCGCGGGGCCGGACTTCCCGAAGCTGGTCGGAGCCGACCGCGCTCCCGCCGCCGGCGTGCGCTTCGCGGATCCCGTCGCGACGGCCCGGGAGATCGTGCGCCGGCTGCGCGACGAGGAGAAGTCGGACGTAGTGGTGATGATCGGCCACGAACAGGCGGAAGACGACGTGCGGCTCGCCCGGGCGGTTCCGGGAATCGATCTGATTTTCGGAACCCACAGCCATCTCCTTTACGGACTGCACCGCATCGAGGGAACGTCGACCTGGACAGTTGCTCCGTCTCAATACCTGACGTACATCAGCAGGGTGACGCTCGAAGTGCGGAATCACCGTCTCGTCTCCGTGACCGGCGGACCGGTGCGGATGGAACAGGAGATTCCCGAGGATCGTGCAATCGCGCAGAAGGTCGAGGAGCTTCAGAGGAATCTCGAGCACGACCCGCGGTATGCGAAGCTCTTCGTACCGATCGGGACGGCGTCGAAGGAGATCGGCGTCGCGGGCCAGACGCGGCAAGATTCCGCACTCGCGGATCTCGTGCTCGACGTCGCTCGTCAGGCGACTGCGACCGATCTGCTCCTCTCCACCGCCAGCAGCTTCCGTGAGCCGATTCCTCCCGGTGTCATCCCCACCGAAACGATCCAGGCAGCCCTCCCCTATCCGAACCGTATTCTGGTGTACCAGCTCACCGGATCGGAGCTCCGCAAGCTGCTCGAGCTCAGCGCATCGCGGGCCGGAAGCGACTCGTTCTGCCAGATCTCCGGAGCACGCATCGCCATCGATGGAAACGCCCTCGTTTCGGCCCGAATCCGGCAGGCGGACGGATGGGAGACGATCGACCCCGCCGCGCGATACCGGGTCGGGGTGACGGACTACCTCGCCCGAGTCGCGCCCGGCTACCGCGAATTCTTCGCGTCGCGCGAGTCGACCGACGGGGGCATCGAAGTTCGTGAAGCGTTCGAAAAATTCGTCCGCGAAAACGGAACGATTGAAGGGGCGCGCGACGGAAGAATCGAATCGGACCGTGACCGCGCTGAGAAACCGTAATACATCTCCGGACCGGGACCGTCGGACGGAGCGCCGGGCCGGAAGGACGAGGAGGAATCGATGTTCAAGTCACTGCTCGACGAAGCCCTCGACGCATGGACCGACGCTCGCGAAGGCGTCATTGCGGAGCTCGAGAACATCCCGGCGTCGCGGATGGATTTCCGTCCCGCCGAAGGAGTGAGGAACGTTGCGGAGCTGGTCATCCACATCATGGAAGTGTCGCTGATGATGACCGGGGAGCTCACCCGGAAAGACACCGACCTGCGTCGTGCGCCGTTCCCGGATCTGGTTCGGATGTACGCCGGCGACATCTACGGTCTGAAGACACGGAAGGAGCTCCTGGAGGCTCTGCGGAGCACGCTCGCAGACGGAGTGAAGGAGTTCCGCCGCGCCGGCGATCTCCACATGCTCCAGTGCATCGAGCGATTCGACGGAAAGCCCGGCACTCGTCTCGCGTGGATGCATCACGGAATTGCCCAGGAGATGTATCACCGGGGACAGCTGACGCTGTATCAACGCCTGATGGGCATTGAACCCGCCCTGACGAAGCGGATCCGGGGAGCATCCTGGGACGCATTTCCCAGGAGTCTCATTCTCAACACCTGACCCTTATCTCCGTCAGGACAGGCGAAAACCGGAGAAGGAGCAAAGATGCAACTGTTCGAATCGTTTGATCTTCGCGGAGTGAGCTTCCGGAATCGGATCGGGGTCTCACCGATGTGCCAGTACTCGAGCGAAGACGGGTTCGCGACCGACTGGCACCTGGTCCACCTCGGGAGTCGCGCAGTCGGCGGCGCCGCGGTGGTGTTCACCGAGGCGGCGGCGGTGACCGCCGACGGGAGAATCAGCCCGCAGGACCTCGGCATCTGGAAGGACGCGCACGTCGAGATGCTGTCGCGGATCGCGTCATTCATCCGGTCGGAGGGAGCGGTCGCCGGGATTCAGCTCGCTCACGCGGGAAGAAAGGCGAGCACCGCACGACCGTGGGAAGGGGGCGGTCCGGTTGCGCCGGCAGAAGGCGGGTGGAGTCCCGTCTATGCGCCGAGCGCCATCCCGTTTCGCGAAGTGGATCAGACGCCGCACGCTCTCTCCAGAGAGGAGATTGGTGGAGTCGTGAAGAGCTTTGCCGCGGCGGCGCGCCGGAGTCGTGAGGCCGGATTCCAGGTGATCGAGCTGCACGCCGCACACGGATATCTCGTGCACGAGTTCCTCTCCCCTCTGACCAATCAGCGAGACGACGAGTACGGAGGCGCGTTCGACAACCGCATCCGGATACTGATCGAGATCACCGATGCCGTCCGTGAGGTCTGGCCCGACGAGCTTCCGCTCTTCGTCAGAATCTCGTCGACCGACTGGGTCGACGGCGGCTGGTCGGCCGATGACTCGGTGGCGCTGGCGCGGATGCTCGCGAAACATGGTGTCGATCTGATCGACTGTTCTTCGGGCGGTCTGGTGACGGGCGCGAAGATCGAAACGGGAGCGGGGTACCAGGTTCCCTTCTCATCGCGTATCCGTCGCGAGAGCGGGATCGCGACTTCCGCAGTCGGAATGATCACGTCACCTGCACAGGCGGACCAGATCGTACGGCTCGGAGACGCGGATCTGGTCCTGATGGCGCGCGAATTCCTCCGCCATCCCTACTGGCCGTTCGACGCGGCGAGAGTTCTCGGTGCGGAGATTCCCTGGCCCCAACAGTATCTTCGGGCACGGTGACTCCTATCGATCGGTGGATTGTTGCGGCTCCGGCTCAATGGTAGGCTGCTCGAGTTGAAACGACTCGAAGACACCGCCCTGTGTCGAAAACCTGGAGCGGCCCGTGTCCGCATTGAATGCCATCGCCGATGAACCTTGTGCCACGGCAAGCCTCGAACAGATTTACGTCCGCTACTACGATCTCCTCTGCGGGATCGCGGTGCGCCGATTCAATGTTCCCGCGGGCGACGCGGAATCGCTCGCCCACGACGTTTTTCTCTCGTATATGAGCTCGGCCCATCTGGTCGCCGACGTCCGATCGTGGCTGGTGGGCGCAATCTGCAACGCAAGCCGTCGATACCGGCGAACCCGCAATCGTTCCGACTCTCTCCCTGAAGGTTTCGACGCGGTCGACAATGAGAGCTTCGCTCTGGCCGACCGCATCGCAGCACGGTTCACAGTCTCGAAGGCACTGGAAAGACTTCAGGAGAAGTGCCGGGAGACGTTGCGACTCCGTTTCGTCGAAGGATGTACGGCTCCCGAAGTGGCAACGGATCTCGATACGACCAACCGCTATGCGGAGAAACTCCTTCACAAATGCCTCAAACGGATTCAGGAGATCTACTTCTCTCTGGACGAGGTGACGCGATGAAGCGCTGCCCCGGCGAAGACGCACTGATTGCGTTCGTCGAGAGAGGCGCGTCCGATCGGGATCTCGCGGCCCACGTCGCCTCGTGTCCCGAGTGCGGCAAGGCCACCGCCCAGTTGCGTACTCTCTTCGAATCGCTTTCCGACCCGGAGAGCTGGAAGGCGCATCCTGAATTTCATCCCTCCAGGCGGAGAATCGCTGAACTGGTCGAGTTCTCGTCGCGTCTCGAATCCGGCCACATCGAGGCCGCGGCGCGCCTGAAGAAGATCCTCGACCAGCCGGGCGAGTCGTGGAAGCGCGAGGTCCACACCGACCCGTCATTCGCCCACCCCGCGACCGTCTCCGAGCTCCTGGCGTTTGCGAGAAGGAACTTCACCGTCGATCCGGCACGCTCGCTCTCGGCATGCGATCTGGCGCTGGAAATGATCCCGAAAGCAACGGCTCACGGATGGAACCCGATCGTTGCCGACACTCTCGTGGGGCAGTCGTGGAAAGAACGTGCGAACGCTCTCCGCCTGCTCGACCGTTATCTAGAAGCACTCGAATCGTTCGACCGCGCGGAAGAAGCGTGGCTGCGAACTCCCGCCTCCGACTTCCACATCGCGATCGTCGATCTCGGACGCGCGACCGTGTTCCTCGCCATCGACCGGATCCACGGCGCAGCGGAGCTCGCCCGCAGGAGTCTCGAGACGTTCAGGCGGTACGGCGACGAGAGTCGCGCTGCGCAGGCGCGGCTGATGCTCGCCGACTGCAGGTTCAAGGAAGGAAATCTTTCCGCCGCGCGCGACGGCTTCCTTGAACTGATCGCCGACGCGCGCCGAAGGAACGATCTCGCGATCCTTCCACTTCTTCTGAACAACTTCGCGCATTGCGAGGAACAGCTCGGCCGTCCCGAGGCCGCTGCGGGCGCGTTTCTCGAAGCCATCCCGCTGCTCGAAGAGATGGGACTCCACTCCGAAAAGCTCCGGGTCGACTGGGGTCTCGCCCGGCTCCGGATGGCCACCGGTCACGTGGACGAGGCGCTGGCACTCCTCGAACGCACCGGGGAAGAGTTCGAGCGACTCGGACTGGTCAGTGACGCCGGTCTGGTGACGCTCGATCGCGTGGAGATCTCTCTCTCCACCGGGCGGAACCTCGATCTCGTCCCGATCTGCAGAGAATTGGTCGACCTCTTCTCGAGAATCGGTCAGCTCAGGAACGCGACCACCGCATGCTCCTACCTCCGCGAAGCGGCAGAAGCCGGAAAAGCGACGCCTCACCTGGTGCGCCATGTTCGAACGTATCTCGAGCGCCTTCCGCGTCAACCGGAACTTCTCTTCGCACCGCCCCCTCCGGAGGGTTAGTACGAACGCTCCGCGAGAGCCGCAGCCTCCCTCTTCATCGCGTACAACACCATCCACGCGGTGGTCCACGAGTCCGCACTCCTCGGCAAGATCACGTTCGGGGTGTGGAGTGCAGATTCGTAATCCGCCGCGCAGATCACGACACGTGCGCGATCGCGGGCCAACGGGGGGGTAGGACTTTCCTCCGCTCAGACACTCCTCATGCGAGAGGTGAATCATGAAGAGTGCGCCCGCGGCTGTGAAATGCGATGCCGTCCGCTGCCCTGTTGCGATCACGGCGGTGGTCGATCTGGTCCGGATGGCGAATCTGCTCGAGCGGAGTGGTCGTGATCTTCGGTGCTGGAAGGAATTCGAGCGCCGCGCCGGTCGCATCGTCGGAGCGCTCGATCAGCGCGAGCTGTGCGAAGTGCTCGGAATCGATGCGATCAGAGAAGCGACAGTTCGTGCCCAGCGACTTCGTCACCTCTGCCTCTGCCGCAGCGACGACCCGCTTCTCTCCGAGATGTCGCGCTCGGAGATGATCGAGCACCTCGCGGCCGGCGATCTCGATGCAGCCGCGAGGGCAGCGCTCCTGTTCCTCCCCTCGCTGGAGGAGCTGATGGCACGCCGGCTTCGGGAGACGACCACGCCGGAAGAGATCGGATGGGCCGATCCGGCGGTGATCACGCTCTCCGCGAATGGCGAATGCATTTTCGCCACTCCCGCCGCGCGCGAAAGACTTCGCGCCGGAAGAAGGGGATCTCTCGAACAGATCTCGTCCTCGGCGGTGGTGGAACGCCTCGGAGAGATGCTCCGGAACGCCACCCGGATGCCGGTTGGCCGTTGGCTCCTCACGCCCATGCAGACGCTCGACGCCGGAGTTGACGTGCTGCGGGTTCGGATGCTTCTCGCCGGCCGAAATCCGTTCTCTCCACAACTGGCGCACATCGTGATCGAGCCGGCGGATGAGCTCGGGCGTCACCTCGCGGAGCTGACGCCGCGCGAGCGGGAGATTCTCCATCTGATTGTCAGAGGGATGAGCAACGGCGAGATCGCCCGAACCCTCGCGATCGGGATCGAGACGGTGAAAACTCACGCTTCGAGGATCCTCCGGAAAGTGCGTTGCCGGGGGCGGTCCGAGCTCATCCACAGGGTCCTGAGCCGCATCCCAGCGTCTTCGACCCCTCTCCGCAAGCCCGCCCATGCCGTACCCCGCAAGCGAGCTCATGCGAAAAAAAATCTTCGTCTCACCCATTCGGGGGATGGACAAATAGAACTTTCGCTGGTAAACCGGTAGGACAAACTCGTACAAGAAACGGCGGGACGCTGGGGAGGCGCGGTTCAGGGGGGCGCAGCGGCCGTCCAGTCGGTCGCGGAGCTTCATCGCCGGGATGCGATGGAGCTTCGCCCCGTTCAGCCGAGGACGTCGAGCTCCGTCTCCAGAGTTTCCGATTGCCGTGCTCGTTTCATTCAGGCTGGAGCAGGTCGGCCGGCCCGACGATCCCGACCAGCACGCCGGAACCGTCTCCCGCGACCACCTTCCGGGCCATGCTCCGCATCATCTCGCGGAGGCTCCGTAAAGGACCACGAAGGCGAAGTTCGCAGTGCCCGTATTCGTTTCCGAGGCACGACGGACTTCGGCAGCTCACGATCGAGCGAATCTGCTTCGGGGCTGCATTATCGCGGATTATCCGGGAGAACCATCGTGACGTGCTGCGTCGCGTTGTTCGTCACGCTCACGAAGGCCCAGAACTGCATTCCTGGAGTGGCCGGGTCGATTGTAATGCGCAGGTTCTCCGCGCTGGCCAGTTCCGGGTACGCGAGTGGAAGATCGATCAGTAGCGCCTGTGGAGCAAGAGAGGCTTCGTGGGTCGCCAGCGTCAAGGGCAATTGCAGCAAAAGCTCGTCGGAGTCCATATTATAGAATCGCACGGTCACCTGGCTCTTGAAACGAACCGCGAAGTCGTAGACGCGCAATGTCGATCGAAAGCGTGCATCCGTCGGCACGTTCAAGAGCTCGAGCGTCCCGCTGAACGTGTCCCGCTCTCGAACCACCGGGAGCGACGTGCCCCACGTCTCCGCCTGACGCGAGACGTCCTGGAGGCGCAGCTGGAATGAGACCTCGGCATTCCCGGGGCGATCGACATACAAGAAAAGTCCGCGACCGTCCGATGGGAGGTAGACCGTGAAGGTCGAGTGCGCCTGGGCAGGCGGCGTCGGACACTCGAAATAGCATATCGAATCCACAGCCACCTTCACATATTGATCCGAGTCGTTCCTCCCGACGAGCGTCGTTTCCCAAAGAGATCCGTATCCTCCGGATATCAGTCGGTCAGAGGCGACTGGAATCAGGATTCGTTCCTGGCTTCCTGGGGTTTGCGCACTGAGCGTTCCTGCGACAAGGAGTGAAAGGACTGCAAGAAATATCGGCGTTCGCATAGCCGGATCACCTCACTGACTGCAGTCATACGTGTTCGCGATGGGTGCGCTCCCCACCGGATCGGACACGAGTAGGTTCACGTGCGAAGATGCCTGGCTCTCGAGGTAATTCAGAACGTCGGCAGCCGTGGCCGAATGGTGGAGCTGGAGATAGCGTGCCGCGAGACCAGCCACGATGGGCGACGCGAAAGAAGTCCCGGACGTACAACCGTCTTGCGGATAGCTGTAACACTGGGCCAATTCGCTGCGATACTTGTCGTGATCGAGCTGCGGAAAGAGAGCTCTAATTGATGTGCTTATTCCTTCCACCCACTGAGCAGGCGCGTAGAGGTCGACACGGTAGTTCGAATACTGCCACCGTGTATCCGTGGCTTGCGCCAAGCCTCCCACCGTGATGACGTGGCCGCCACCGGCTGGCGAAAACAGGAGAGTATCGGAGTTCTCGTTCCCGGCGGCAACGACGACCGTCATCCCGTAGTTGGTTACGAGGCCGTCCGCGGCGGCCGAGATCATCGCGAATTGCGGCGCAGCGAAACTGCAGTTCACGACGCGTGGCTCACCTAACCAGTGCGGGTCTTGAGGAATGTAGTTAAGGGAATCGACGATGTACGATGCCACCTGCTGTCCGGAACAATTGAAAGTTCGCCAGTCGGCGATGGTCGCCAGCTTGGCGACTCCGAATGTCGTCCCAGCGGCGAAGCCCGCAACAGCCGTACCGTGACTTGCATCGGGACCGAGCTCGAACGTGGTCCAGCATTGGCTTTTCAGTAGGTATTCGCCGCGAGACTTGAGGTAGGCCACCAACTCAGGAACTTCGGTGACGCGTGAAGAGCCGTTACCCCAGAGCAGATCCGGGTGAATGTCGAGCACCCCGGTATCGACGATATAGATACGGACTCCTTGACCGGTCGTGCAGTACCAGTACGATCCGTTCGTTCGTGGTGCCGTCGGCGCGGCTTGATCGATCCGATCGAGATACCACATAGTCGCCGGTGCCTCTTGCACGAGTGGCCCGGAAGGAATCGATTGCACGGTCGCCACTTGCACGATCTCGTCTTCTTCGACGAATTCTACCAATGGGTGCTTGCTCAGTGCGATGGCATCTTGCTCACTCGTCTCGACGACGAATCCGTTCAGCGCCTTCGACCACGTCATCCGAATTCGCCCATGGTTGGTGGGGACTAAAGTCCGCGCGACGGAATCGACACTAACGTTGTCCGGAAGATGATCGACTAGGCGAACCATATACCGCCCTGGTACCGGATTGTGGCCCCGGACAAATTTGTCAGCCGCGAATGTTCCTGTGGCAAGTGACATCGAGAAGGCGATAAAGAGCATTCTGTTGATCCATAGGCTTCTTGGGAATCTCACACGACTCTCCTGTGGTAGAGTAATTTCGCATTCGTGCCGCGTCTTGGTCCATCAATCGGGTTTCTCCGCAACCGAACGCGTCAGTATGTCGTGGCGGATGATATGCCGGTCGGGTGGCTGGGTCAATAGTCAGCGGTCAGCGGTCACGCTTCAGCGTGACGCGAAAACAGAAGAGGCAGCGTTGTTCCTCGATTGTGCTGTCCGTCAGAGTTCAGAAGGCGCTGACGTGACGCTACCCGCAGGAACCAGACCACGCCGGCTTGTGGGCGAGTCGCCCCTCCGATCGGATCTCCTGTCACTGGCCAGCCGCAGGTGCGGTGGAGCTTCCCACCTCAGGCATCAGCCGAGAACGTCGAGCTCCGTCTCCAGAGTGTCCGACTGCCGTGCTCGTTTCATCCTCGCGTGGAGCAGGTCGGCCGGCCCGACGATCCCGACCAGCACGCCCGAACCGTCTCCCGCGACCACCGGACAGCGATCGACACCCTTCTGGGCCATGCTCCAGATCATCTCGCGAACGCTCTCGTTCGCTTTCGAAACGAGCGGTGGCTTTTCGACGTGATCCCCCACCCGCTCTTCGAGCGTCCCCTCGCGCGCGGCCGAGTCGATCTGATCGCTCGACAGGAGCCCGACGAATCTCCGCAGGTCGTTGACCACCGGGTAGAAGTGGTGCTTGGTTCCGGCGACGAAGCGTGCGGCTTCGAGCAGAGTCATGTCTTCGCGCAACGCCACCGGATCCCTCGTCATCACGTCGCTGACGGCGAGCGTCGCAAGCGGATCGCTGGCAGAGTGCTCTTCTTCGCGATACCCCTCCTGGAGAAGCTGGCGCTCGGTGAGACTCAGCGGCGCGAGCTTCCGGGAGATCGAGATCGAGAGCGCGACGGCGAGCATCAGCGGAAGGATCAAGCCGTAGTCACCGGTGAGCTCGAAGACGATGAGGAGCGAAGCGATGGGACACCGGAGTGTCCCGGCGAAAAACGCGCCCATCCCGACCAGTGCATACGCGCCGGGCTGGATGGAGCCGTTGAGCTGCATTTGCGCGAGGTGCCCGACCGTCGCGCCGAGGGATGCGCCGATGAAGAGCGAGGGAGCGAACGTCCCTCCGAGCAGACCGGTGGCGAGGGAGACGATGAACGCAATGGTCTTCATTGCGAACGCTGCCGCCGAGATCCCCAGTGACTGCTCGCCATGGAGAAATCCGCTGGTCATGTCGTAGCCGACGCCGAAGATGTCGGGGACCATCAGGCCGAAGAGGCCGACCGCGAGCCCTCCCGCCGCCGCCCGGAAGATCGGAGACTGGATCTGTTTCGTGACCTTCGTGCGGAGTTTGTCGACCGCGAGTGTGGAGAGGCCGGAGACGAGACCCGCGACGACACCAACGAGAGCGAAGCCGATCAGCTCACGCACGTCGTGCCATGTCGCCATGGGCGCCGGAAGAAGTGGCCTCCCTCCCTGCAGCAGCCGCTCGACCACTGCTGCGGCGACTGCGGCGACGATGGTGCCACCGAGCAGTCCGCGGCTCGTGGTTCCGAGCACTTCCTCCAGCGCGAAGACCACCCCGGTGATGGGAGTGTTGAAGATCGCGGCAATGCCGGCCGCCGTGCCGACGGGGATCATCCCCCTGACGATCTTCTTCGGCAACCGGAGCAGTTTGGCCAGGTAAACCGAAGCTCCGCTCGCGACGACGACGGTGGGTCCTTCCGGGCCGAGCGGGATTCCGGCTCCCAGCGAGATCGGCGTCAGCAGAAGGGTCATCAGCACGGTCTTGCCGTCCAGCACGGACGGATCCTGGGCGTACGCGCGCCGAACTCGCGCGAGGTTCGCCCCGCGGGTGCGGGGCGCGTAGCGCTGCAGGATCACCGCGAGGAGTACGGCAACTACGGTGGGAGTGAGGAGAATGGCCGGAATTCTCAGATAGCCGGGGATGGCCATTGCGCTACCGATCAGCAGCCCGCGTGCGAGCTCGATCATGTCGTGGAACACGACCGCGATCAGACCGCAGAGAACGCCGGTGAGAATGAGTACAAGGAGGATGAAACGTCGCGTGAGCGCGCTGAAGTTTTCGCCGATCCGCAGACCGAGGACGAATTTCGACCAGCTTTTGCCGAGATCCACAGCAGATTACCGTCTGGAATGATGAAAGCGCGTCGCCCGCGCCCGGTACGGCGGTTTCGCTTCCGCTTCATGCGCACGAGTTTCCGGCGAGAAAACGCTCACAGCGTTTTACCAAATCCCGCGTTCAAGCGCCACCCGTTCGAGGCGATTTCACGATTCGGCAACAGCAGGAGCGCCGCTCACGACCCGAAAAACCCGGTTTCACCCTTCCGCGAAGCTCCCGGTCCCTCACGATCCCTCGACCGAAATGAGGGTCAGCCCCGTCCGATCGTCGTGCTTCCGGCGGATCGCGGACTCGGATTCCTCCAGCACGAGCTCGAGAGTGGGACGAATCCGGGCACTCTTCAGATGCCCGGCGAGGGTCGACAGATCGCTCCGGCCAACCACGACGTGCGCGTGCATCTTCGTCTCACCGTCCTCGGTCACGGCGATGTTTCCGATCAGAGAGACGACTTCCACCTGCTCGTCGAGATGGTGGTCTTCGTACTTCTTCGTCTCCCAGTTCCAGTACGCGATGGTCGCCTGATGCAGCGCTCCGATCGCCTTGAAATGCGCACCCTGGATGCCGTTGTGCCGCGCCCATTGCGTGAGGGTCTCATTCAGTTCGTCATCGATCTCGAACACGAGCAGGTGAACCCTCGGCGCGGACTCCTTCAGAACCTGTTCTTTCATTCGGCTTTCCTCCTCCCTCTTCGGGTTGATCGTCTGAGTCCCAAGCACGAGCAGGAACGATACCGTCCCTCGGTTCCTGAAGGATCCAGAGATATAAAGCTAACGTAAAATGTCATTAGTTTATCCAGGCGATAATCGATTCAGATCGCAGATCGTCATCCGTTTCGCGGGCGAATCGGCTAGACTCCTTCGAAGCTCGCTGGACTGGAGGTTGCGATTGGCCGGAACACTGCTGTCGGTTCTGCACCACGTCTCGGACTTCGTATGGGGGCCATGGCTCCTGATCCCGCTGCTCCTGCTCACCGGACTCTATCTCACCATCCGCCTTCGCGGGCTGCAGTTCACGAAGCTCTGGGGCTCGCTCTGGCTCGCCTTCGTAGTCCGTCGTGATCACGATGCGGAAGGCGACATCTCCCATTTCCAGGCTCTGATGACGGCGCTCGCCGCGACCGTCGGCACCGGAAACATCGTCGGGGTGGCGACGGCGATCTCTCTCGGCGGGCCGGGCGCACTCTTCTGGATGTGGATGACCGGCCTGGTCGGAATGGCCACCAAGTACTCTGAAGCGTTCCTTTCGGTCCGATTCCGGGTGATCGACGAAAGGGGGGAGCAGGCGGGCGGACCGATGTACTACCTGAGCCGCGGTATCTCCAATCCCGTGATCGGTAAACCTCTCGGGTTCCTCTTCGCGCTCTTCGCCGCTTGTGCTGCGTTCGGCATCGGGAACATGGTGCAGTCCAATTCCGTGGCGGATGCGCTGAACGCCTCGTTCAACGTGCCGCAGTGGACCACCGGGCTGGTGATCGCGATTCTCGCCGGAGCGGTGATCCTCGGCGGGATCCAGTCGATCGGAAAATTCACCGGGTTCTTCGTGCCGGTGATGATCCTCGCGTACATGATCGGGTCGGGAATCATCATCATCCTGAACTGGAGCGCCGTCCCGGCAGCGTTCGCGCTGGTATTTCACGAAGCGTTCAGCGGAACGGCGGCGGTGGGCGGATTCACGGGCGCGACTCTCCGGGCCGGAATCCGTTACGGCGTGGCTCGAGGCATCTTCTCCAACGAGTCCGGACTCGGTTCCGCCGGCATCGCCGCGGCCGCCGCACAGACTCGCGAACCGACCCGGCAGGCGATGGTCTCCATGACCCAGACGTTCATCGACACGATCGTGGTCTGCTCCTTCACCGGAATCGTGATCATCTCGACCGGGGCATGGCAGTCCGGTGAGAATGGTGCTCCGCTCACCCAGCTGGCGTTCCGCCATGGTCTCCCCGGCAACTGGGGTGGATGGATCGTCGCGATCTCACTCTCCATGTTCGCGTTCTCGACGATCCTCGGATGGAGCTACTACGGTGAGAAGAGCATCGAATACCTCCTCGGCACCTGGTCCATCGTTCCGTATCGCGTGCTGTTCGTCGTCGCCAGCTTCTTCGGCGCGATCTACAGCCTGAATCTCATGTGGACCCTCTCGGACGTGCTCAATGGATTGATGGCTCTGCCGAATCTCGTCGGGCTCCTTCTTCTGAGTGGATTGGTCGTACGCGAATCGAACGACTACTTCCGGCGGGCGCGCGAAGGCATATCCCCATCGCATCCATCAGGGAAGGATTCCGTATAAACTTCACTCATGGCTGAGGATCAGTCACGCGATGAACGACGACGCGCGGAGCGCATCCGAGTTCCCGAGCCGATCGAGACCACGGTATACGGCGTCGGCCCGGCACTCCTCCTGGAGATCGGTCTGCTGGGAGCACGAATCCAGACCGACTCCCCACTGGAGGAGGCGAGCGCGATCGAGCTCGCGTTCGTGTGGGACGAAGAGCGGATCGCGTTCAAGGGCACCGTCAGTCATTGCTCTCTTCAACCGGCACTGAGCGAGGCCGCCGGAACGAGCATCTATCACGTCGGGATCGATCTCGACGAAGCGGACGGGAACTCGCTCGCCACCCTGAAGCGGATGATCACTTCGCACGTCATTCGCGCGCTCGAGATACAGAAAGCGAACGCGAAAGGGACCGGAGGAGTCTCCACGGAAGACGCGGTCCCTTTCCTCGACTCGTCGTCGCAAAAGTCCGAAGGCGGCGAAGGGTCTGTCCACCCATCCGTTTATCTGAGCCTCAGGCTCGACGCCCAGGGGAAGTGGCACCGCACTGCGATCTACAAACCTGTTCAACCCGCAGACGGGTTCACCCTCCCCGCCACCTTCAGGGAGGAAGAGATCGACCAGCTGTGCCGCTCATGGGAGACCGCCGGAGAGGATGAACGAAAGCTTCTGCGGGCATTCGCAGAGCTCGCGCTCGCCGACGACGAATCGGTCCCGCCGCAACGATTCCTTCCGTGACTCGGTCGAGCGGCCCCGGGAGACGGGCGATCAGATCGGCTGCGCTTCGCCATGAAGCGGCGGTCTCGATTCGACCCACGCTTCGAGAGCCTTCAGCGCCCGCCGGCTTGCGACCTGCCGGTAACTGAGCTCGAGTAACGCGGCGATCTCCCGCCAGTCGAGCTCGCCGCGATCGAGGATCAGGGAGATCCACCCCCGACGTCCGACCAGCGGCGTGACGAAGAAGCGATCCTCATCCGGAAAGAGCTCCGCGCCCGGAATGGCGCCCTTGACCGCCAGCGAATGATGTCCGTTGTAGTCTTCGATCACGGCGAAGGTCTTGCCGCCGACCGAAAATGCGTGGCCGCGAGGGGGAAACGATTCGGAGGAATGGGGAAGTTTCAGACAGAGACTGCGAATCCGAGCATCGATGTCTTCAGACTGCATCACGAAAGGCCTCCCGGGAGTCAACTCGACGTCCCTGCGGCCGGCGGCGGTACCGGTCTCCGGATCATCGCTTCGAAGAAAAATGGACCCGAGGATTCTGCTCTTCCTCCCGGGCGGATGCAAGGGTTCCGGACGCCGGAATTCCGCAGCCGGCGCCACCTCAGGAATCCACTGAATTCGAAACGTGGCTGCCCGATTGCATCGCCGCCCGGCGGAGAGCAGAGGAAGATGAAGAAAGATGGGGACGCCTTCGACACGCGCGACGACAGCGGCGATCTCGAAGCGCTCTTCCAGGCGGCCTTTGAAGAGATCACGGCCGAGATGCTCGAGCGTTTCGGAGCGGACGCTTCCCTTCTCGCCGAGATTGATTCCTCGAGCCCACAGCTCAGAATCAGCGAAAAAGGTTCTTGAGCAGGAAGAAGACGTTCGCGGGCCGTTCGGCCAGCCGTCGCATGAAGTACGGATACCACTCCGTTCCGAACGGAACGTAGACCCGGACTCCCCAACCGTCCCGGACCAGCTGTTGCTGCAGGTCGCGCCGGATGCCGTGCAGCATCTGGAACTCGAACGCGGAGGGCGGAATCCCCTTCTCCTTCGCGAACGCAACGGTGGCATCGATCATCTTCGGGTCGTGTGTCGCGATCCCGTGAAAAACGCCGCTCTCGAGAAGGATCTTCATCAGCCGTACGAAATTCGCATCCACCTCCGACTTCGGCTGGAACGCGATCTCTTCCGGCTCTTTGTAGGCTCCCTTACAGAGACGGATCCTGACGCCCTCGGCACAGAGCCGGCGGACGTCGTCTTCGCTCCTTCGGAGGTATGCCTGGATCACCGTTCCCACCACGTCGCCATGACCGGGCTCGGAGTGAAGCTCCCGGACGAAGTCGAGCGTCTTCCGGGTGTAGGGTGAGCCTTCCATGTCGACGCGAACGAAACTTCCGATCCGCGCCGCGTGCGTGACCAGGTCGCGAACGATTCCTCGCGCGAGCTGTTCGTCGACGTCGAGGCCCATATGGGTGAGCTTGAGGCTGACGTTCGCCTCGAGCTTCTCTCTGGTGATCGCATCGAGCAGCGAGTGGTAGAGCTCTGCGCTCTGCCGCGCTTCGTCGGCGTTCGTGACGTTCTCGCCGAGGTTGTCGATGCTGACGCGCATCCCCAGTGCGTTGACTTCGCGCGTGGCCCGGATCGCGTCGTCGAGGCCCATGCCGGCGACGAATCTCTGAGAGACCTTACGCCCCATGGAGGAACGTTCGGCGATCGAACGGAGCGATCTACTTTCCGATAGTTTGATGAAGAAAGCCCTGAACATGTGTCCTTCCCGAGGCGGGATGTAAAAAGCGGACACTAGTTACCACAGCACGAGGGACGGCGCCAGTGGCACGAGTCACACCAGGCCTGTTCGCCGGCTCGAATTCGTCACTCCGGCTCCCTCTCCCCTTCGTCTACTTCCTCGTCTTCTTCTTCGAACGCCTCCCATCCTTCCCGGACCAGGAACGGGACCATGATCAGGGCGGCGGCCGGATCGGCCCACCACCAGCCGAAGAGGGCGTTCAGGCCGAGACCGAGGAGAAGGGCGAACGAGAGGTAGCCGCAGGCGAATGTCTCCTTCGCGTCCGCGACGAGTGCGGCGCTCCCGAGGGATCGGCCGATCCGCATCTTGGCCCATCCCAGCCACGGCATCACCACCAGGGCGACCGCGGCGAGAACGATCCCGACGAGGCTCTCCCGTGCTTGCTCGCGGTGAACGAGCGTGGAGACGGCTTCCCAGGCAACGTAGGTCGCGAGGAGGAAGAACGTCACTCCCACGATCCGGACCGCGAGTGCCTCGGCTCGTTCGTTGATCTCGCGGGTTCGAATCTCTCCACGCAGCCGGGCGAAGAGCGCGACTGCGGATACGATCTCGATCGCGCTGTCGAGGCCGAATCCCACCAGCGCGATACTCCCCGCGGCAAGACCGGCCCGGATGGCCACCGCGCCTTCGGTGGCGTCCCAGCCGATGGTCAGGAGCTCGAGCGTCGATGCGCGTCGGAGAAGGGAAATGCGGGCCGTTCCGGCGGAAGTTTCCGTCATCGCGGCCCGCATTCTTTCACATTCGGATTCCGACGCCACTACCACCCCGGAGCGATCAGGAATCCGAAGACCGAGCTCTTTTCCGGCCTCTGGAGTGGCTTGGCCCAGTAGAACTCGAGGGGAATGTACCCGCCGAGGAGCAATCTGGCGGCGACTCCGTAACTGAAGACCGGCACGCGCGCCGTGGTATTCGTAGCGTACTTCCAATCGACCGACTGTCCCTTGCTCCACGCGGCGCCGCCGTCGACGAAGCCGGCGAGCTCGGTGGGAACGGAGGGGAAGTTGATCAGTCCGAACTCTTTGGTTCCGAAGAGCGGCACCCGTACCTCGAGACTCCCGACCAGGACTTTGCTGCCGATCAGCCGGTCGAACTGGGGACAGCCGTTGCTTCCCGGTACGGAAGTGCACTCGTTGGCGTCGAACGAATTGATGTCGTATCCGCGCACCAGATCCTCGTAGCCGATGTAGAGCGGCGAGAGGCGCTGGTCCTCCGCATCCGTTCCGTAACGCCCGTAGTGGAGTCCGCGAACCGCAATGGTCACCGGCTGCAGGAAGAAGTACCGGCGCCAGTCTGCGAGCGCAGTCTCGTATTTGAGATCACCCGTGTACGCTTCGGCTTCGTACCGATAGCGGGTTCCGCGGATCGGCGAGACGAACCCGTAGAACGAGCTGTCCCCGACGAACGCGGTCGAAGCGTGATAGAGGGTGATCGCATCCGGTGCAGGAAGATGCGTGAAGTTCTGCCCGATGATCTGGTTGCCCAGTACGACGTACTGCTGCTGGAGGATGCTGAAGCCGTAATGTGTATATCCGCC
This sequence comes from uncultured Acidobacteriota bacterium, assembly GCA_963741955.1. Taxonomy (GTDB): domain Bacteria; phylum Acidobacteriota; class Thermoanaerobaculia; order Gp7-AA8; family Gp7-AA8; genus CAVUKB01. The sequence goes on along the minus strand of CAVUKB010000004.1, from coordinate 291,285 downwards.
GCTCGCTTCGATCCGGCGGGTGAGACTGAATGGATATTGCGCCGTCGCGGCGAGGTCGTCGATCCGGATGGTCTGGATGTACTGATTGATGTTCTCTGCACCGAGCGGCTGGTCCGGCGCCGCCGGCTCGACGGTCGTGAAACCGGTCACGTACGGGAGGTGCGTCGCCGTCCCTCCCCAGTTGATCCTCCGTTTCTGATTCAGGTACATCACCTGTGCGCCGATCTGATCCCCGATCGCGTTCCCCGCGACGGAGTTGGTCTGCACGGCGAGACCGATCTGCTGGGTATCGAGCATGTCGCCCCAGTACGCGCTCACACTCCCGCCGATCCCCGTCCCGAAACGGTCGGTGCCCACCCCCACGGTCGGGGGACCTACGTATTCGAGGCTGAACGAGGGACGGTACGATCCGGTGGCGAATTCCGTCGATGGAGCAGGGAGACCATTCGAAGGACTCTGCAGATACGTCGTGACGACACTCTGCTCGAGAGGCAGCGGAGGAAGGACTCCGGCCGGAGAGAGCGACGCCGCAGCTGAAGCGACCGCAGTCCGTGGTGCTTCGCCCGGGTTGATCTGGTAGATCGCGTAATTGCCGTTCTCGAAGAGCGAGTAGAGGATCCGCCCCGTGCGGGCCGAGACGGTCAGCGCCGGAGAAAGATCCGTGATTCCGGAGACGCCGGTTTCGACGTGGGTGATCCGGGTGATCGCACCGGTGTCGAACGAGTATTCGAAGACGTCCGGAACCCCTTCCGGATCGGCGATGAAGTAGAGGCTGTGGCCATCGGGCGAGAACTGCGGATTGATGTGCTCCGCGTTGTCGAACAACGGCAGGAGCTCCATCTTGCCACTCGCCACGTCCATCATCCAGATCCTCATCGGGTGGTACGCGAGCTCGTCCAGATCCGTTCCCGGACCCCGATCGGAGACCCACGCGATCCGCGTTCCGTCCGGCGACCACGCCGGTTCGAGATCGCCGTAAGCGTCGTTCATCAGACGACGTGTCTGCCCGGTGGTGAGATCGTAGATCCAGAGATCGGTCAGTCCCTGCGACGTTCCGGAGAATGCGATCGAGTGGCCGTCGGGAGACCAGGCCGGATTCGCCATCGCGTCGACCGATTTGATGTTGATGTCCTTCTCGACCTTGCGCGTCCCGACGTCGACGACGTCGAGACGGTTGTCACCTTTTTCGAAGACCACGAACGCCAGCTTCTGTCCGTCGGGTGACCAGCTGCCGGACGAGTCGATGAAACGGAGCGCATCGAAGTGCGGATTGCTCTGCGCGCTGACCAGTCTCCGGGTGACTTTTCCGGTGCTCGTGTCCGCGAGGTAGAGATCGATCGAGAAGAGACCGCGGCTGGAGAGGAACGCCACCGTCGATCCGTCCGGACTGACCGACGGAGCGATGTTCAGGTCCGCTCCGGTCGTCTCTTTCCCCAGCAGAGGCGTGATGCCCGCTTCTTTCGGCGACTGCCGTGCGTCGAGCACCGGCTGGTAATACGACTTGACCGCGTTGTGCCATTCCTCGAACACCTGTTTCGCAGGTACACCGAGCACCCGCTCGATCCCCTGCTCGATCCCGAAGTGGCTCATACTGAAGAAAAGCTGTGCGACGGCTGCGTCTCCGTAGCGGCCTCCGATGTACGCCCAGAACGCCTGTCCGTACTGATACGGAGAGAACCGAGGGTCGGTGGTGAGCTTTCGGAGGTCGGGAAGCTTGTCGTGGATCGCGGCGTCCCGGACCCACATCGCAGTCTGAGGATCGATACGCCCTTGCGAGAAGTACTCCGCCAATCCTTCCACCGCCCATAGCGGCAGATTGATGACCTGTCCTTTGCCGAACTGGCTCGAGAGGTCGAACTCGAAGACGTGCACCATCTCGTGTCCGAGAACGTGATCGGTATCCGCATAGTCGCCGGTCAGCGGCATCACGATTCGATTCCGGAAGAAGTCGGTGAACCCCCCGGTTCCCTGCCCGATCAGGCCCCCCGTGGTGGTGGTTTGCTGAAAGTCCGCCTGGTTCTGATAGATCACGATCGGCTTTCGCTCGGAGAGCCCGCGGCCGAAAGCCTTCTCGTAACGGGCATACCACCGCTCTGCCATCCGTCCGACGTCTTCGATGGGCGCCCGGTTGCCGTAGTAGTAGATGTCGAAGTGCGGAGTCTTCATCACCTTGAAGTCGAAGCTCTCCCACTGGACCTTGTTGCGCCCGAAGTACTGCTGGGCCGTGGCGGGTACGGCGAAGGCGATGCCCAGGAGGAGGATCAGTGCAGCAGGAAAGAAGATGGCAACACGACTACGGTTTTGAGACATGGCTGGCTCCCTCGCATTTACGTCCGGTTTCCGCTGTCGAACTGGTCGCCACGGATGCGAGCCGGACCGAACGAAAAAACCGTCGTGCAAGACCGTTGCCTCGCATCTCCCGGCGTCACCTTTCTCCGCGGTAACCGCACTGGAGAATTCTCGTTCCGATCCGCGCCGAAAACAATTACGAAACTGTCCCCTTGACCCCGCGCACCGTCCGCGGCCGATTTTCGCGTTCCGCATTTCAGATTCGAAAGAATCCGGTAGCACCCGCACGCTCCCCTCGCGGTGGCCCGGTACGGGAGCACGGAACCCCATCCCGCCCGGAGCCTCCATCCCGCCGGATCCATCCTCGGAACGAGCCTCCCGTTTTGCGATATCCTTCCCGGCCAGTGAGGAGATCCATGAACGACAAACTCGCAGAGCTCTACCCTGCCCACATCGAACAGATGCGCCGTCGCTTCGACCGCGCCCTCGGGGAAACAGGCTACGACCGCGCGGTGATCTTCGCAGGCGCCGAGCACATGATTTTCCTCGACGACATGCCTTATTCCTTCAAGGTGAACCCGCACTTCAAGAGCTGGGTTCCGATTCTCACGGTGCCGGATTCGTTCGTCTCCTACGCACCGGGCGAGAAGCCGTTGCTGGTCTTCTACCAGCCGGTCGACTACTGGTACAAACCGCCCGAGCCGCCGAGCGGCTACTGGGTCGGCGAGTTCGACATCCGAGTCATCGCCAACCCGGAAGAGGCGAAGGAGCTCGTCGTCCGGCCCGGAACGAAGACCGCGTTTCTCGGCGAACCGGAACCGACGGTCGCCGCATGGAACGTCGGCGATCCGAATCCGGAGCGCCTGGTCAATCATCTCCACTTCGAGCGCGCGTGGAAGACCGATTACGAGCTCGAGTGCATGCGCCAGGCGACGGTCCTCGGCGTTCGCGGCCACCGCGCAGCCGCCGAGGCTTTTCGCTCCGGGGCTTCCGAGTACGAGATTCATCTCGCCTATCTCCGCGCCACCGGGCACACGGAAGCCGAGCTTCCGTACGGCAACATCATCGCCTTCAACCAGCACGCGTCCGTTCTTCATTACCAGTATCTCGAACGCGCGAAACCCTCCGCGTCGGAACGCTACTCGTTCCTGATCGACGCCGGCGCCAGTGTCAACGGCTATGCCTGCGACATCACCCGAACGTACTCCCAGAGGCAGGACGAGTACGCCGATCTCGTGGCTGCGATGGATACGGCCCAGCAGGAGATCTGCAACTCCATCAGGCCGGGAACGGACTACCGCGACGTTCACATGCTCGCCCATCACAAGATTGGAGAGATCCTCCACCGATTCGGGTTCACCGACCTCGACGGTGACGGCGCCGTCGAGAGCCGGCTCACCGCGACATTTCTCCCTCACGGCATCGGACACCTGATCGGTCTTCAGGTGCACGATGTCGGTGGGTTCTCCGCCGATCCGAAGGGGACGCCCATTCCGAAACCGGAGGGGCATCCGTACCTCCGCCTCACCCGGAAGGTCGAACCGCGGATGGTCTTCACCATCGAGCCGGGGCTCTACTTCATCGACTCGCTCCTGAAGGAACTGCGCGAGAGTGACAACGCGAAGCACGTGAAGTGGGAAAAAGTCGACTCATTCCGGAAGTACGGAGGAATCCGAGTCGAGGACGACATCGCGGTGACCAGCGATGGAATCGAGAACATGACCCGGGCGGAGTTCGCAAGACAGGAGGCTTGACCCCTTCTCTCTTCCGAGACACCTCACGAGCCTGCGCGTCGGAGCGACTCCCGCCGCGCAGGCTCCTCGATTTTCCGGAGACAGAACGCCACCCCGTCCCACACGGTGAACGGCGCGGCGCCGTCCACCACCAGCTCGAGTCCATGCGCCCGCGCCAGAGCCCGGAGGTCCTCGCGATCGCGATCGAGCTCTCCCCGATAGGAATAGTTGATCAGCGCGAACGCCCCGCGGCCTCGCGTCACTCGTACGATCTCTTCGAAATGCCGACGCACCACCCTCTCCCCCGCGGCATGGATGTAGGGAAACGCGTCGACCGCCAGAACCAGGTCGAACGCTCCACTCTTCAGATGGGAAAGATCTCTTCCCGAGGAGAGCGAGAACGAGATTCGTGGAGCCTCCGAGCAGCGCCGAACCGCCCGGACGAGCATTCCCCGCGAGATCTCCACGCCGTGGAACGATCCGACCACTCCGCCAAGTGCGTGCCCGATCCGGCCGACGCCGCATCCGATCTCCAGTACGCGAGACGAGGGGTCGAGGAGATTCCAGTTTCGAAAGAGAGCGACGATCTCGTCGGTGGCTTCATCGAGCAACTCCGGGGTGGAGAGTGAGTACGCCGCGACGCTCGCCTCCTCGGAGATCGCCACCAGCCGGTCGAACATCGAGGCGCATCCGGAGACCGGGTCATCACCGAGGTCGCGCATCGCGAGCTCGTGCGCGGCGGCCACCGTCGCCAGACGCTCGCACCCGGAACGGTATCGTCGAAAGCACGCGTGCAGTTCCTCCAGCTGCGCCGCCTGGGCTTTCTCTCCACGCCCCTTCGCGAGCTCCAGAAGGTGGAGAATCCTCGCTCGACATCACCGCTCGAAGGGCGGAGAAACAGCATCTGTGAGAGCGCCATCGGCGCCGTCGTTTCGCCCGCGAAGTAATCGGCGAAGACTCCGGAGAGCTCCGAGTGCGGAGAGAGCTCAGACAGACTCGAGCGTCGAGTTCTCATGGTCCTCCGCGGTCGGGGTGCGATCCGCGTTCCCGCTCCGATGACCGTGCGTCCGCGGCTGGGTGAGATCGGATCGAAAGAGAACGGGGCGCCGAAGCGCCCCGTCGTCGATCATTCCTGACTCGAATCCTCCTCCTTCGTCGGTGTGGTCAGCACCTTGAAGAAGAACCTTCCGGTGAAGAAGAAGACGATCGCCCAGGTGATCCCGAGCATGGTCCAGGCTCCTGCGCTCATGCTTCCCTCCTTTCCTTCAGGCGCCACGCCTTCCAGACGAACCACGCGCAAGCGAGGAAGACGATCAGCAGAAGTCCGCGAGTGAGGTCCTGCACCATGGCTGGCGTCGCGCGACCCTGTGCGTCGAACCAGACGTAATGTGTTCCGACGTGCAGGATCTTTCCGATCACACTGTCGGGCGCGAGGTGCCATCCTCCTCCGGTGCCGAGCGACTTGAATGCCGCGAGCCAGTCGCCGTCGGCGGGCTTGAAGACCGCGCCGAGGAAGATCAGCAGAATGAAGAACGGAGTGACCCACTTGATGAGAAAGCGGAAGATGCGCGGGACGGCGATGTCCGCTCCGCGAGTGATCTCCGCCCATCCCTTGTCGATTCCGAAGACGAACGCGAACACGAACGCTTCACCCAGCGCGAACACCACCAGGGCGAACGTCCCGGTCCAGAAGTCGAACTCGTCGAACGAGCCCCCCGGATACAGCCACACCGCGACGAATCCGAGGAAGAAGATGGTCAGACCGAAGGCGAGAGCCGACCGAGTTCGGCGGACGCCGAACTCGTCCTCCAGAAACGCGAGGATCGGCTGTCCCATAGCCAGTGATGACGTGATGCCGGCGAAGAACAGGAGACCGAACCACATCGCACCAGCGATCGGTGCGAACCACCCCCAGTTGTTGAAGAGGCTCGGAAGCGTGAGGAACGCGAGGCCGAAACCGCTTCCACCGGCCGTGTCCTGCTGCACGACGTGGAGCCCGAGATAGGCCGTCGCAATGGGAATCAGCAGCGATCCGCCGAGAACCACTTCCACGAATTCGTTCATCCACCCGGCGGAGGCAGCATTCAGCGCGATGTCCTGTTTCTTCCCCACGTACGAGGCGTAACAGTGGATGGAGCCCATGCCGACCGAGAGAGTGAAAAAGATCTGCCCCGCCGCAGCGAGCCAGATGCTCGGATTCGTCAAGCCCGAAAGGTTCGGATTCCAGACGAAATTCAACCCGTGCAGAGGACTCTCGATCACCTTCCCGCCTACCGGAAGGGTCAGACCTCGAATCACCAGGATCGCGCCGAAGATGAGCAGCAGCGGCATCCCGATCTTCGCGGCGACTTCGATTCCCTTCGCCAGTCCGCGCGAGAGGATGAATGTGTTCAGCGCAAGCGTGATGATGAAGAAGAGGAACGCTTCCGGCGGGACGGCGAAGAGCGAGTCCGCGTGCATCCCGAGGTAGTGAGGGAAGAACTTCGTCGGATCGGTGTGCCGGAACGTCCCGATCAGCGAATGCCAGACGTACGCGAGCGTCCACGATTCGACGTAGCAGTAGTACGCAGCGACGGTGAGATTGGTGAAGAGACCAAAAACGCCGAGGTACTTGAGCCACTTCCGCTTCCCGAGCTTGTCGAGCATGCCCGGCGCCGAGTGATGGCCGTAGATTCCGCCGTGACGTCCGATCGCCCACTCCACCCAGAGAAGGGGGATTCCCATCAGCAGGAACGAGATCAGATACGGGATGAGGAACGCCCCGCCTCCGTTCTGCGCCGCCTGAGCAGGAAACCTGAGAAAGTTGCCGAGGCCAACGGCGTTCCCTGCCATGGCCAGGACCAGACCGACACGCGAGCCCCAGTTCTCTTTCTTGACCGCAGTCGCCAATTCCGTCCTCCTCGCTGAAAGTGCAGTCGACCGGCCGAGACAGGTTCGACCTGATGGATGGATGGTTTCTGGCGCGCTATTGTCGGCCGGACTGGTGCGTGATGCAAGCTTCGGCCAGGCGAACCACCTCGTTCGCGCATCCCCACGAGAGCGTCACACCCGACCCGCCGTGTCCGTAGTTGTGGATCACCGCTCCGTGCGGCATCCGCTCGATCTCCAGACGGACGGCCGGACGGCCCGGGCGCAGACCGACACGCACGTCGAGCACCTCGAGCTCAGCCACCCGCGGATCGAGACGCCTGCAACGCGCAAGGATCTCCTCCGTTTCGTGAGGATCGGTTTCGGTCCGCCAGTCGTTCACTCCACTGGTCGATCCGAGGATGCAATCGTGGCTTCGCGGCACGATGTACGTGGCGTCACCCGGGCCCTCCTCGTCGACCGTCGCGCGCGCGACGTCCCCCTTTTCCGTTCTCACCAGCTGGCCACGGATCGGATGGAGCGACGTGTCCCCGCAGAGCGTCCGCGCGCCGAGACCGGAGCAGTTCACGACGAGATCGACGCCCGCGGCGGCGTCCACCAGATTGTCGATCGTCCTCGGCGTGATTCTCCCTCCCGCCGAGCGGAAGCGCGCTTCGAGCCACGGCAGGTATACCGGCGTCTCGATCACTGGAACCGTCGCCGAAAAACCGCTCCGGTATCCCGGCGGCAGCTCGTCCCGACGGAGGATCCTGAAGTCGGGGAGATCGCGTCGCCATCCCGGATCGCTCCCTTCGTCCGTGAGGAGCTCCTGCAGCGGGACGTCGGTGATTCCGCTCGCGCGGTCGCGCGCGAACTCGCGGAAACGCTCCAGACTCTCCATTCCCCACGCAACTACGCGGTCGAGAGGGTACGCCCGGTACGGATACCAGAGTGCCGCAGCGACGCTCGACGTCGTCTCCAACGCGAGATCCTTCGCGACGATGTGCGCATCGAACCCCTCTTCGCGCAATCGAAGCGCGGAGGTGAGACCCGAAACGCCGGAACCGATGACCAGAACCCGTGCCTTCATGCGAGACCATTATGAAGCAGAGTCGCACTCTCACTCTCGCCCCTCGTCCCTCGCCCCTCCTCGTCCTCGCCCCTCCCCCTCGCCTCTCGTCCCTCGTCTCTCGCCTCTCGCCTCTCGTCCCTCGCCTCTCGCCTCTCGCCTCTCGTCCCTCGTCTCTCGCCTCTCGCCTCTCGTCCCTCGTCTCTCGCCTCTCGCCTCTCGCCTCTCGCCTCTCGTCCCTCGTCTCTCGCCTCTCGCCTCTCGCCTCTCGTTCCTCGCCTCTCTCTCACGGTCCTGCTCGCCCGAGCCTCTCCCTCTCGTTTACACTCGGATGGAGTATGGAATCCTCGGGTGGCGGTCTCGAGAACGTCCTGGCCCGGCGCGTAGCACAGCTGCAGATGATCGTGCAGCTCACTGCGAGTCTGAGCGAGACGAATGATCTCGAACAGATCTACCACCGCGCGCTCGACGCGATCGAAGTCGCGATCGGAGCCGATCGCGCCGCCGTGCTCACGTTCGACGCTGCCCAGGTGATGCGATTCCGCGCCTCACGCGGGCTATCCGAGCGCTACATCGCCGCTGCCGAAGGACATTCACCGTGGTCCGCCGACGCGGCGAATCCTCTCCCGGTCACCGTACGCGACGTGCTCGAAGATCCTTCGCTCGCCGCGCTGCGCGAGACGATCGTCGGCGAAGGGATCCGGGCTCTCGGCTTCATTCCGCTCGTGGCTTCCGGACGCCTGGTCGGCAAGTTCATGACTTACTTCGACCAGCCGCACGAGTTCACGGATGAAGAGATCGCGCTCTCCGTGGCCATCGCGCGACACGTGGCGCTCGGCGTCGAGCGTGCCCGCGGCGAAGAAGCGCTCCGCAACTCTCACGAGCAGCTGGAGCTGATTCTCGACGGCGTCGCCGACGGCATCACCGCCCAGGACGTCTCGGGAAAACTCGTCTTCGCCAACCGGGCGGCCGCCGAGATGATCGGTTCCGGGACGGACGATCTCCTTGCGCGGGCGGGGGACGACGTGGCCGGTGGATTCGAGATGTTCGACGAATCCGGCGCTCCTCTCTCGGTGGACGACCTTCCCGGACGGCAGGCAACCAACGGGGAGTCGCCGCCGTCGAAGCTCCTCCGCTTCCGCTCTCGGGGCGCGGATGAAGATCGCTGGGCGATCGTGAAATCGACTCCCGCTTTCGCCGCCGATGGGAGCGTCCGCTACGCGATCAACATCTTCCGGGACATCACGGAGCGACGGAAGACCGAAGAAGACCTCGAGCGGAGCAACGCGCTCCTCTCCGGAGTGATCGACGCCTCTCCGCTCGCGGTCATGCTCCTGACCGGGGACGGACGGCTGCTCCTCTGGAACCGGGCTGCGGAACATATCTTCGGCTGGAGGAGAGAAGAGATCGTCGGATCACGGCTCCCCACCGTGCCCGAAGACGAGATGGAGGAGTTTCTCGCCTACCTCCGGCAGGTGGAGAGCGGAAGCGACGCACGAGGGATCGAAGCCCGGCGGCGCCGCAAAGACGGGACAATCATCGACGTCGCGATCTGGACGGCCCGACTTCCCGCGACGGCGAAACACCAGAGCCAGATCGTTTCCATCGTGGCGGACATCACCGAGCGTCGCCGGGCGGAGAAAGCGACGCAGGTTCTCGCCGAGGCGAGCGAACAGCTCTCCGCCTCACTGGACTACGAGACCACGCTCACGAGGGTCGCGCAGCTCGCGGTCCCCGGCATCGCCGACTGGTGCACGGTCGACGTTCTCGAGCCCGGCGGATCGCTGCGCCGGCTGGCGCTCGCTCACCGCGACCCGCAGATGATTCGCTGGGCGACGGAGCTCCGACGCCGCTATCCTCCCGATCCCGGCACTTCGGTGGTCCACGAGGTGCTCCGCAGCGGATCGTCGAAGCTCTTCGAGACCATCACCGACGAGATGTTGAGGAACGCCGCACGCGATTCCGAGCATCTCGATCTTCTTCGCACGGCCGGCTTCTCTTCGGCCATCATCGTCCCTCTGATCGCGAGGGGAAGCCGGCTGGGAGCGATCTCGATGGTGCTCTCGGATTCGAAACGGGTCTTCACCCAGGCCGATCTTCGATTCGTCGAGAACCTCGCGCACCGCGCGGCCATCTCCATCGACAATGCGCTCCTCTTCCGCCGCGAACAGGAAGCCCGGACCGAAGCGGAAGCCGCGGCGTTGCGATTGACACTCCTGCAATCGATCACTGCGTCTCTCGCCCGCGCCGGAAGTCTCCAGCAGATCGCGTCCATCGCGATCGGCGAGGGTCTTGCGGCACTCGGCGGAACGGCCGGCTCGTTCGCCGTCTGGTCCGAATCCGAGCGTTGCCTCGAGCTGGCACATACATCGGGGTTCTCGGAAGACGCGGCCCGGCGCTGGAGAACCGTCCCACCGGACGAAGATCATCCGCTCAACGACTGCATCCGGGAGAAGAGAATTCTTCTGTTTCCCGATGGTCACACGTTCTTCGACCGCTATCCCACTCTTCGAGGCCGTATGGCGGTCGAGGGAGAAGCTCTCGCAGCGATTCCGCTGCAACTCCATGGGGAGATCCTCGGAGCAATCGGTATCCGTTTTCCGTCGGTGCGGGAGTTCGGCGAACACGACCGCGAGTTCATGAGTGCCGTCGCGCAGCAATGTGCCCAGGCGCTCGAGCGTGCCCGCCTCTATGAGGCGGCCCAGAGCGCGCGAGAGGAAGCGGAAGAGGCCAACCGAACCAAAGACGAGTTCCTCGCCACGCTCTCTCACGAGCTCCGCACACCGATGACGGCGACGCTCGGGTGGTCGCGCATGCTGGCGCTCGGAACCTCCGACCCGCAGACTTTGAAGCTCGGGATCGACTCGATCCATCGCAGCACCCTCGCACAGTCGCGGATCATCGACGACCTTCTCGACGTCTCTCGAATCATCACGGGGAAGATGCGCCTGGAGATGGCACCGACCGAGCTCGGGCCGATCATCATCTCGGCACTCGAGGCGGTGCGGACCGCCGCCGAGGCCAGATCGATCCACGTCGATCTCGATCTGCAGGAGTTCTCGGGAGTGGTATCGGGTGACGAGGATCGCCTCCGCCAGGTGATCTGGAATCTTCTCTCGAATGCGATCAAGTTCACCCCGAAGGGAGGAACGGTGACCGTGCGTCTCGACGGTACCGAAGCGTCGGCGAGAATTCGGGTGACCGACTCGGGAAAGGGGATCGCTCCCGATCTTCTGCCGCACGTGTTCGAACGATTCCGCCAGGGCGACAGCAGCAGTTCTCGAAGCGATGGGAGGGCTCGGTCTCGGCCTCTCGATCGTCCGGCATCTGGTCGAGCTCCATGGAGGAGAGGTGCGCGCAATGAGTGACGGCGAAGGAGAGGGAGCGACTTTCGAAGTCCTTCTTCCGCTCCTGGCGCGCCAGGAGAGTCATGCGGCGGCGACGGCGGGAGCCGCGAGGCCTCCCCTCACTCCTGCAGCGCCGCCTCCTGGTGGTCGACGACGATCTCGAAGCGCGACTCTACGTCACCACCGTTCTCGAGCGTTGCGGCGCGAGCGTCCGCACCGCGGCTTCGGTCGCGGATGCTCTCGCGCTGATGGAAGGGTGGAATCCGGAGCTGATCGTGAGTGACCTGGCGATGCCGGGAGAAGACGGCTTCTCGCTGGTGCGCCGCCTGTCGGCTCGAGCAGAAAGTGACGGCGTGGTTCCCGCGATCGCGCTGACAGCTTACGGCCGTCCGGAGGACCGCGAGCGCGCGCTGGCCGCCGGATTCACCGCCTACCTTCGCAAGCCGGTCGATCCCGAAGTCCTCGCTCATTCCGCCGCCGAGATCCTCGGCCGCCGCGCCTGAGACGACGCTTCCGCGGCGCGTACGCTCACTGCTTCTCGCGGTCGCGGCTGAATCGAATCCCCGGCACCAGAAGCGGACGCTCACTCTGTTCGGTCTTGCCTGCGAACGTCGCCGTCCGGCCCCAGTCGCGAAAGCTGCGATCGAGATCGCTCACGCTGTGGCCCGTCACCCGTCTGAGAGCTTCGTCCGTATCCGCTCCGTCGCGGTAGGCGGCGATCATCTTCTGGAGCACGTCCGGTCCATACTGGGTCTGGAGATACTGAATGAACGCATCCGCAACGGCGTATGCGTCGCCGACCGCCTCCGGATCGATCGAGTGGTTCATCGTTGCGTCGAGCAGCGAAACGGAAAGGATCTGATCCGGCGTCCGGGAACGGAAGATGTTCGGTCTGCCGCCCCCCTTCTCCATACGCTCCGCGACGCCTTCCTGGAACCAGCGAGGAGCGCTGTCGTTCGAGGCCTGAGCGATCACGGCGTGAGTGAGCTCGTGGGTGAGGATATTCACGATCTCCGGAGTAAATTGTGAAACGCTCGCCAGCGGGACCGTGATGTCTCCGTCGTAGAAGCCGAGGACGTCGGTATTCAACGTGAGACGGGTGACGAATTTTCCCCACCCGAGGACGTTCACCCGCACTGGACGGAACGAGCTCACACCGAAGGTCGGGCCGAGCCGGCTCAACTCCTTCTCGAGAATGTCCCCGATCTCGTGTGCCGCCTGCGGGGTCACGTCTGCAGTACAACGAATGTCGAAATGACGCATCTGAACCGTGCGTCCGGTGGAGGCGAGCGACTCCCGCAGTTCGAGCTGTCGAAGGCGTTGAGAGACGTCCGGAGCGTCGGCCATGTTCATGGCGCGCTTGTACAGCTCGATCGCGGTCTCGAAATCACCGGCCGCGCTCATCGATTCGGCGAGATCGATGATCAATGCCGGATCGGGCTGCCGGTGCATCGCGTCGCGAACCGCTCCGCCGAGAGCCAGCTCCCGCGCATCTCCGAGACGCTGGCTTCGCACCAGAGCGATGGTACGGTTCGCGAGGAGGTCGCGTGGAATGCCTTTGGACGAAGGCTCGATCCAGTCGGTGAGATCGAGCACGTCCTTCCAGCGACTGTGCTCGACCAGCGACTCGACCGCGAGATCGAGAGTCTCGCGCATCCGCAGGGAGCTCATGCGGCTCTTGTCGTGCATTTGCTCGACCGCTTCCAGGGCCGCCGCATTCTCCCGCCGGCTCCACTCGCTCGCGTCGACGACCTTCGCCTCCTGCGGGGCGATCGGACTCCCTCCCGGGATCTCGAGAACGGAGCTGCCGACTTCGATCGAGGTGAACATCCCGGACACCAGAGACGATGCGGACGGCGGGATCCGGATCGGATCACGGCCGGCCTCGAGATCGCTCGGTCGCCACTCCTCGGGGGCGTTGAGATTCACCAGAGTGGTTCGAGTCTGTATGCGTGGTGCGAGTGTCGTTGCATGGCCGCCGGACAGGGCGGCGCGCGGGACGCCGCCTGCATCGGGCGAGGACGCCGAACCCACAGTGGGTCGCACATCCTGTGCGAGGCGCCCCGGCATTCCTGCCGGGGCGCGATGACCTCAACGAAGCGCGGATCGTTCCTCTCGCGCGGCGGTACGTTCGTGGCTCTCTACTCGGAAGGATCGTCGTAACTTGCCCCGGGCAGGCCGGCGCGGGACGCCGCCCTGCATCGGACGGGACGTCCAACCCACAGATACCGTCCTGCATCGGGCGGGACGCCCGACTCACATATGCCGCCTTGCATCGAACGAGGTGGGGTCACTCGTCCAGTTTCTCGCGCTGCCGCCAGCGGCGGGCGAGAAACTGCGTCGTGAGGACGAGCGCGACGAGGATTGCCCCCGCGATGAGGATGCGGACCATCGCCCCCTGCTGGCTCATAAGATGGCTGGTGATCGCATCGGCGAAGAACGCGTAGATGTAGGAGCCGGGCGCACGGCCGATCGCGGTGGCGAAGAAGTAGTCGCGGAATGCGATGTCCGCGAATCCCGATGCGTAATTGAGAACGTTGTAGGGGATCAGCGGAATCAATCGCATCACCAGAAGTGATGTGAATCCCTGACGCCGCAGTCTCTCGAGAATCTTCTGCCGGCGGCGCCCGGAGAGGACCGCTTCTTCGATCCACGGGGCGCCTCTCCTCGCGAGATAGTACGGAACCAGGTTTCCGATCAGGCCACCGATCCAGGCGTAGGTCCCGCCGAGAACCCATCCCCAGACGATTCCCGCGGTGATGGTGAGGATGGTGCCCGGAAGGGCGAGGACGTTGAACACCGCGAAGAGTCCGACGAATGCGAGAGGGGCCCACCACGTTCCGCCCACACTGCGGACCCATTTCGCAATCGCGGCAACGTCGATCCATCCCTGCCGCTGCCCGATGAAGGCGACGGTGACCGCAGCGACCGCGATCACGATCAATCCGATGGTGAACCAGCGCGCCGCCTTCGGTGCGGTTCCGAGATCCTCTTCCTCGTCGATCGTCTTCATGCGTCGGGGGCCACACCTCGAATCCGCATCGCCCGCGGCCTTTTACCTCTGACGAAGGGCCAATTGCAACACTTCTGCGAGATGCAGCGTCTGCCGGCCGGTCTGCTGGCGCACCTGCTCGTGGCAGCTGAACCCATCCGCGATGAGGATCTCCTCCTCCGGAGTCTCGCGCACCTTCGGAAGGAGCACTCGCTCGCCGCAGGCGATCGAAACGTCGTACTTGTCCTCTTCGAAGCCGAACGATCCCGCCATGCCGCAGCATCCGGAGTCGACCAGATCGGCGTCCAGGCCGATCTTCCTGAAGATCTCCTCCTCGGGGTTCATCCCGAGAATCGACTTGTGATGGCAATGCCCGTGAACCACGGCTTTCCGTTCCAGGCGCGGAAAGCGGAAGCGCTCCTCGTTGTTCTCCAGGAACTCCGAGAGAGTGTAGACCTGCTTGTTGAGACGCTTCGCATCCTCGTCGTTCGGAAACATTCCCTTCAATTCGTCGCGAAAGACGGAGACGCAACTCGGCTCGAGGCCGACGATCGGAATGCCGGCCCGGATCTCGTTCCGGAGGGTCCGCATGATCTGGCGGAGAAGCTTCTTCGCGAGATCGAGGAAGCCGTAGTCGTAGAGAGGCCGGCCGCAGCAGAGCTTCTGCATCGGCACGATCACGTTGTAGCCGCCCGACTCGAGAACCGTGACCGCGGCGCGTGCGATGTGCGGGTGGAAGTGGTTGTTGAAGGTGTCCGGCCAGAGGATCACCTTCGGTCCGCCGAGGTTGTAGAGATCGCGGTTCGCAAACCACTCCTTGAACGTACGCGGCGCGAACTTCGGAATCTCGCGCTCCTCCGGCATGCCGGCGAGCTTCTTCGCGATGCCGGAAAACGGCGGTGTCTCGGCGAGGAAGTTCACCACGTTCGGCATCTTCGAAGCGATCCGCGCCCAGTACATGATCAGACCGAACGCATAGGCGGATCGGGGACGGATCTTTCCTTTGTAGTAGTGGGAGAGAAACTCCGCCTTGAGAGTCGCGATGTCGACGTCCACCGGGCAGTCGCCCTTGCATCCTTTACACGCGAGACAGAGATCGAGCGACTCCTTCACCTCTTCCGATCTCCAGCCGTCGGTGATCACCTTGCCGTTCAGCATCTCGAAGAGAAGATGCGCCCGGCCGCGCGTGGTGTGCTTCTCCTCGTGGGTGACCATGTAGCTCGGGCACATCGTTCCGCCGCTCTTGCGACGGCACTTGCCGACCCCGACGCAGCGGAGCGTCGCACGCGCGAAGTTGAAGTGGTCTTCGGGATACGCGAACCCGGTCTCGGGCTCCCACGGTTCGTAATCGGTCCCGAGTCGAAGGTTCTCCGTGATGTCGTATGCGTCGACCACCTTGCCCGGGTTCATCTTCCACTCCGGATCCCAGATCTTCTTGAAGTCGCGAAACGCTCCGACGAGATCTTCGCCGAACATCTTCGGGAGAAGTGCGGCGCGCGCCTGACCGTCGCCGTGCTCGCCGGAGAGAGAGCCGTTGAAGGAGACCACGATGTCCGCCATTTCGTCGACGAACTTCCGGTACTTCGTGAGGCCTTCATTCCCCCGGAGGTCGAAGTCGATCCGGGTATGAATGCAGCCCTGTCCGAAGTGTCCATAGAGCGAGCACTGGTAACCGTATTCGTCCAGCTTCTTCCGGAATTCGCGAAGGTAATCGCCGACCCGGTCGGGGGGAACTGCGGAGTCTTCCCATCCGGGCCAGGCATCGGGAATCCCGGGGACGAATGCTGTTGCGCCGAGTCCCGACTCACGGACCTGCCAGACGTGCTCCTCTTTGTCTTTGTCGTCGTAGAGCTCCATCGCCGGAGGATGGTCGGTGTTCTCGAGCTTTTCCATCGCTTCTCGCGCTTTCTGCTGCGCTTCCTCGCGTGTCTCGCCACCGTACTCGACGAGGAGCCACCCCTTCCCTTCCGGCAGGTACTTCAGGTACTCCACGTGGAAATCCTTCTTCCGCATGTACTCGGTGAGCCGGTCGTCGATTCCTTCACACGCGGTCGGCCCGGTCTCCATGACGTCGGGGATGTGATCGCCGGCGCTGAAGACGCTGTCGTACCCGAGAACGAGGAGCGCTCGTGCCGGAGGACTCGGAATCAGCCGGAGCTTCGCGTTGAGGATGGTGACGAGCGTCCCTTCGCTTCCCACCAGCGCGCGTGCGACGTTGAATCCTTTCTCCGGGAGAAGCTCGTCGAGGTTGTAACCCGAGACGCGGCGTGGAATGTCGGGGTAGCGCTTTCGGATCTCGTCACCGAAGCGATCGCGCAGATCGCGCATCCGGCGGTAGATCTCGCCTCGGCGACCTCCCATCTCGATGATCTTCTGCAGCTCGTCTTCCGGCGTGGGACCGACTTTCATCCGCAGGCCGTCGTACGTGACGATCTCCAGCTCCTGAACATTGTCGGCGGTGCGGCCGGCCATCACCGAGTGCGGGCCGCAGGAGTCGTTGCCGAGCATTCCGCCGAGCGTGCAGCGGTTGTGCGTGGCGGGGTCGGGGCCGAAAGTGAGATGGTGCTGCTCGGCTTTGTCGCGCAGGTCGTCGAGGACGCAGCCGGGCTCGACGATCGCGTACTGCTCTTTCGCGTTCAGCTCGAGGATGCGGTTGTAGTACTTCGAGTGGTCCATGACCACCGCGACGTTGCAGCATTGTCCGGCGAGGCTGGTTCCGCCGCCGCGTGAGAGGACCGGAGCGCCCCAGCGGCGCGCGAGACGGATGGTCTGAATGATGTCTTCCGTCGATCCGGGAATCACCACCCCGATCGGAATCTGCTGGTAGTTCGACGCGTCGACCGAGTACATCGCGCGGCTCCCGTTGTCGAACCGGACCTCGCCTTCAATGATCTCGCGAAGCTCCGACTCGAGTGACTCCGCATCGACGGCGACGCTGCTCGTTCCCAATTTGAACATTGCATCCTCCAGACCTGAGTTGAGGCCACGCGCGAAGCACAGGCCGCATCAGAAGTCTGTGCAGGTGTCGTTCCGGACGGCGCGGAGGTTTCAGAGGCGGGCTCGGGATGAGGCGGATATTCGTGTAAGCCGGCAGACTTCTCACGCTACCCGATACGGTTCAGCGTCCTTCCGTTTCAGCGCGATTCCGAACCCGGGACGGGATCGGTCCGGCGTGAGACGGCCCCCTTCCGCGCGGATCGCACCATCGAAGAACATCTGCTCGATACGGTAGTGATCGAAGAAGTACTCGACGTTCATCGCCTTCCGGATCGCGCACATCGCGTGCGCGTGAATGGTGGGCGCGGTATGCGCCGAGAACGGCATGGATCGCGCCTCGCAGAGTGTCGCCGCCTGGAGGAATCCGGTAATGCCGGCGCAGCGTGTCGCGTCCGCCTGCAGGACGTCCACCGCGCCTGCATCGAGCATTTCGTTGAAGTAGAAGATGTCGTACCCGTACTCCCCCGCCGCGACATCGAGGCCGGGAGGACCCTGGTCGCGGATCAGGCGCAGCCCCTTCAGGTCGTCCGACGAGACCGGCTCCTCGAACCACGTGACTCCAAGCTCCCGATAGCGGCGCGCGAAATCGAGCGCCTCCTTGCGCCGGTAAGCGCCATTTGCATCGACGTAGAGGTGAACGGCCGGACCGATCGCTTCGCGAGCAGCACGCGCGCGGTCGAGATCCTCCTCCGGCTTCCGCCCCACCTTCATCTTCACCTGACCGAACCCCTCGGCGGCCCATCCTCCCAGCTGCTCCTGCAGCTGCTCGACGGTATAGCTGCAGAACCCTCCGCTGCCGTATGCGGCGACACTCTCGTGCACTGCACCGATGAGGTCGAGCACGGACGTGTCGTAGAGCTTCGCCTTCAGATCCCACAGAGCGTTGTCGACGGCGGAGATCGCATTCGAGCAGATGCCGGGGCGGCCGAGGTTGCGGATCTCTTCGACCATCTTCAGCCAGATGCCGTTGATGTCGAATGCACTGCACCCCTTCACGTACTTCGCGAGCTTCTTCTCGATCAGATCCGCTGCGGCGGTGTGGGTGTAACTGTAGCCGATTCCGCTCTTCCCGCCGGCGGAGAGCTCGACGATCACGATCGTCGTCGAGTCCCACTGCAGCGTCCCGTCCGACTCCTGCTCCGTCGCAGTCGGAACTGTGTACGCGGTGACGGATACGTCGTCGATGGTGGGATTGTTCATCATGTGCGGATGTCGAGGCTCGAGGATAGAGGCTCGATGCTTCCTCGATGCTTCTCAGATCCTCGATCCTCGATGCTTGTCAGATCCTCAATCCTCGATCCTCGATCCTCGGTTCTCAGATCCTCGATCCTCGATCCTCGGTTCTCAGATCCTCGATCCTCGATACAAGATCCTCGATGCTTCTCAGATCCTCGATGTCTTTCAGATTTTCCCGTGTTTCCAGTTCGACGACATGTCCTTCAGCGACTGGCGCACCATGCGCATCGCGTGCGGGTCGCGCTTGAGTGTGGCCATCGCGAAGTGCTTCGCCTGCTCCCACTTGATGTGCGGCGGAAGCGGCGGGACTTCCGGATCGGTCCACGCTTCGACGACGACGGGGCGGTCGGCGCGGAACGCTTCGTCCCACCCGGGGGCGATGTCTTCCGGAGTTTTCATCACGATCCCTTTCAACCCGAGGGACTCGGCGTATTCGGCATATTTGAAGTCCGGTACGTCCTGGGAGGGTTTGTACTTCGTGTCGCCGGCGAGGACCCGCTGCTCCCAGGTGACCTGGTTGAGGTCCTGGTTCTTCAGGACGAGGACGATCAGCCCCGGATTGCTCCATTCTTTCCAGAACTTCGAGACGGTGATCAACCCGTTGATCCCGTTCATCTGCATGGCGCCGTCGCCGACCATCGCGATGGCCATGCGGTTGGGAAACGCGAACTTCGCTGCGATGACGTACGGAACGCCCGGACCCATAGTGGCGAGGTTTCCGGAGAGCGAAGCCATCATCCCGCGCCGCACCTTGATGTCGCGGGCATACCAGTTCGCCGCAGATCCCGAATCCGACGTGAGGATCGCGTCGTCGGGAATGCGCGGCGAGAGCTCCCAGAAGACGCGCTGCGGATTGATCGGATTCGCCGAATTCATCGCGCGGTCCTCGAGAATCTTCCACCAGGTCGTCACTTCCTTTTCGATCTGCTCACGCCAGGAACGATCTTCCTTACGCTTCAGCCTCGGGATCAACTCCTTCAGAGTGAGTTTCGAATCTCCGACCAGGTTGACGTCCATCGGGAAGCGGAGACCCAGCATGCGCGGCTGGATGTCGATCTGGACTCCCTTCGCCTTTCCCTCCTCGGGGAGAAACTCCGAGTATGGAAAACTCGAGCCGATCATCAGGAGCGTGTCGCATTCGTTCATGAGCGTCCAACTCGGCATCGTCCCGAGGAGGCCGATCGCGCCGGTGACGTAAGGGAGATCATCCGGAAGGACGGCCTTCCCCAGGAGTGCCTTCGCCACGCCTGCGCCGAGGACGTCCGCGATCTCCATCACTTCGTCCGTGGCATCGAGCGCGCCCGCACCGACGAGAATGGCGACCTTCTTTCCTTCATTCAGCACTTCGGCGGCACGCTCGAGATCCTTCTCCTGAGGGATGACACGCGGAACCGTCAGCCCCACTCCGGTGTGCACGGTGCCGTGTGCACGCGGTTGCTTCTCCATCTCCGCTTCCTGCACGTCGTTCGGAAAGATGATGCACGTGACCGTTTTCTGCGCGACGGCGATCCGGATGGCCCGGTCGACGAGAGTGCGTGCCTGTGCGGGAGTCTCACAGGTGTGGACGTAGTCGTTTGCGACGTCCTTGAAAAGAGAGATCAGGTCGACTTCCTGCTGATAGTCACCGCCGAGTGCCGCACGCGACTGCTGTCCGACGATCGCGACGACGGGCTGATGGTCCTTTTTCGCATCGTAAAGACCATTGAGGAGATGGATCGCTCCGGGACCGGACGTTGCCATGCAGACTCCGACCTCGCCCGAGAACTTCGCATGAGCGCAGGCCTGGAATGCGGCGAGCTCTTCGTGTCGCGCCTGGATGAACTGCATGTTGCCGTCGGCCTTCTCCAGGCCGCCCATGAGGCCGTTGATTCCGTCGCCCGGGAAGCCGAAGATCCGCTTCACGCCCCATTCATTCAGACGCTTGATGACGAATTCTCCGACGGTCTCGCTCATTCGATTTCCTCCTCGATCTGGTCTCCCTTATAGGGGTAGCACGGTGCGTGCCGGTGAGAGACGAGCGGCGAGAGACGAGAAACGAAAAACATAAGGATGAGCGGCGAGCACGGCGTGCTGCGGCGATCCGAGAAGCGCGAGATCGGTGAGAGACGACGGATTCGCGGTTCAACCTTCGGAGTACGCGATGGTCGTGATCAGTGCGTTCTCCGCCTGTCGCGAGTCGAGGCGGGTGTGCTGGACCACGATCGGAATGTCCGATTCGATCACGCTCGCATAGTCCGTCGCCTTCGGAACCGGTTCCGGCTCGTCGAGGTCGTTGAAACGGACATGCCTGGTCCGCCGCGCGGGAACGGTGATCTCATACGGACCTGCAGGATCACGGTTTTCGAAATAGACCGTGATCCGGACGTGTGCATCCGTCTGGTTCGGATTGAGAAGACACGCCGTCTCGTGACTGAGCATCTGCGGTTCCGGACCATGGCTCCAGTCGGGAATGTAGCCTTCCGCAATCGCCCATTTCGTCTTTCCGATCGTCGTCGCCATTGAATCCCTCACTCGAATGAGATGGCTCCACGCGACATCGCGGAAGCGTGATCGGAACGAAGCAGGATGAATGCCGAAACCAGAACAGGCGCGCCTCTCATCTCCGGCCTCCCTCTGGTCTCTCGTCCCTCGCCGCTCGCCGCTCGCCACTCTCCCGGGGGCATATCGGTTGCACTTCATTCATACCTTCGTGGCAGGACTGCACGAAAACCCAACGAAAGGAGAAATGAATGAACGAACGAGAAAAGCAGGACCGGCAGCAGTCGATCTGGTCGGAAGTCGAAGGAAACTGGAACGAGTTCAAGGGCCGGATGCGCGAGAAATGGGGCGATCTGAGCGATGATGAGCTGGAGCGGATGGCCGGACATCGGGACCGGATCGTCGGAACGATCCAGCAGCGCTACGGCCGCGAAAAATGGAGCGAGGCGAACATCGAGCGCGAGCTCGGAAACATGCGCCGCGGATAGTGGGTAGTATGGGGCGGGAGATTCGGGCCGGGAGGCTCGGGTCTCCCGCTCCGACTCTTGCCGCACGGCGTCGAATGCACCATCTTTAGAGAATACCAGGAGGGACGATCCCCAGGAGGAGGACACCATGCCGGATCGTGTGGTCGAACAGCACGTCATCGACGAGTTGACGAGAATCGCCGTGTCGGATGCAGAACGATTCAGGAGAGAACACCCGGGCCAGGAGCCGGACGAAGACTACATCGACAACGCCTACACTGCAGGGCTGCCGGTCGCGGCGCAGCGCGCCGGAGCAGCGGAAGTCGGAAGAGACCCGCACCCTCATCTGTACAACGGCTACCGCAGAAGCTTCCTCGAGATGATGCGGTAGAGGCATCTGTGATCTGTTATCTGTTATCTGTTATCTGTTATCTGGGATCGAGGATCGAGGATCTGAAAGACATCGAGGATCGAGGATCTGAAAGACATCGAGGATCGAGGATCGAGGATCGAGGATCTGAAAAGCATCGAGGATCGAGGATCGAGGATCTGGCGAGCAGGATCAACGATCTGAGGAGCGGCGAGGGTTCGTGGAGGTTCTATCGAGCTTCGATACCTTCAGAAGGCTCGAACCAGGTCATCGATCGATTGTCAGTGTTTCAGATCCTGGATCATAGACGTCTTTCAGATCCGCGATCCTCGATCCTCGATCCTAGATGCTGTAAAAAATCCCGCCGCCGGCCTTCGCTCTCCCCACGTCTCCCGTCCCGTGAAAAGCGCTCCGAACCGACGGCGGGAAGCCTTGATGCCGTCGTGATCGTGGAGCTCGGGGATCATCTCCCCGCTCCCGACCCTTGATGTCTTTCAGATCCTCGATCCTCGATACTGGATCCTCGATACTGGATCCTCGATGTCTTTCAGATCCTCGATACTCGATACTGGATCCTCGATACTGAACCCTTGATGTCTTTCAGATCCTCGATCCTCGATACTCGATCCTCGATACTGGATCCTCGATGTCTTTCAGATCCTCGATCCTCGATCCTAGATACTAGATGTCTTTCAGATGTCTTTCTAGACCTTCGGATAGAACGTTTCGAGGATCTGATCCATCGTCACGTTTGGATATTTCGCGCGAGCCTTCTCGTTCAGCTTGGCGAGATTCTGCAGATACGACGGCTCGTCGGACTCGTAGAGCAGCCCCACCGTCATCACGTCCTTCTCGCGCGTAT
Source organism: uncultured Acidobacteriota bacterium (assembly GCA_963741955.1). Taxonomy (GTDB): domain Bacteria; phylum Acidobacteriota; class Thermoanaerobaculia; order Gp7-AA8; family Gp7-AA8; genus CAVUKB01. The sequence goes on along the minus strand of CAVUKB010000004.1, from coordinate 268,598 downwards.
ACGCGAGCGCCGCGGTCCGGTTCTTCGGATCGTGATCTTCGGGGAGGTAACGGAGCTTCGCCTTCAGGGTCTTGAACTGGTCGTCGCCGCGCCAGGTGACGCAGGGAGACTGTACGTTGAGGAACGCGAACCCGGTGTGCCGCATCGCTGCGGAGAGGAGCGTCACCATCGACTTCACGTCGCCGGAAAACGCCCGCCCGACCCATGTCGCACCGAACGAGATCGCGAGCTCGCACGGATCGACCGCCGGTTCCGGATTGCCGTAGATGGTCGACTTGGTCCGGTCTCCGGTCGGAGTAGTCGGTGCGGCCTGTCCCTTGGTGAGGCCGTAGATCTCGTTGTCCATCAGTATGTACGTGATGTCGAGGTTCCGGCGCGCGGTGTGGAGGAAATGGTTCCCCCCGATCGCCATGCCGTCGCCGTCACCGCCCACTGCGATGACATTCGTCTCCGGTCGCGCCACTTTCACTCCGGTGGCGATGGGGAGCGCACGTCCGTGAAGGCTGTTCACGCCGTACGTATCGACGTATCCCGGCAGACGGGACGAACATCCGATGCCCGAGACCACTACCGTGTTCCACGGATCGAGCTGGAGCTCGGCCATCGAACGGTAGAGTGCCGTGAGGACACCGAAATCTCCGCAACCGGGACACCACACCGGCTTGAGCTCGGACTTGTAATCGCCCGCCTTGAACTGCGTCGTCTGACCCACTACTTCGCACGTCATACCAGCACCTCCTCACGGGTGTAGCTCGCTTCGAGCACCTTGCGAATCTCTTCCTCGACTTCGGCGACCGTCAGATGTTTCCCGCCGGAGCGCTTGTAGACGTGCACTTTGCCCGGAGCAAAGTCGAGGAACGTCCGGAGGTATTTGTAGAACTGTGCCGAGTAGTTCAACTCGACGATCAGCAGGCGGCCGACTCCCCGCATGTACTCCTCGAATTCGTGTTTCGGGAACGGGAAGATCATCTGCGGCACCAGGGCCGAGACCTTTTCCCCTCTCTGGTTCGCGCGCATCACCGCTTCTTCCACCGCGCCCTTCGACGATCCCCAGCAGAGCACTCCCACTTCCGCTTCGGCCGGGCCGTACTTCCGGACGAAGTGATAATTCTTCCGGATCGGCCACAGCTTGCGGAATCGCTTCTCGTTCATCTTCTCGTGCAGGAGATACATCGAGTTCGGTGCGCCGTGCTCGTCGTGCTCCAGACCGTTGGTCTGGTACATCCCCCCCTTCGTTCCGGGGGTCGACATCGGCGAGACGCCGGTCGGCGTGTCGCGATACCGCTCGTACGCCACCTTCTCCTCGTCCGTCGGAGCGGTGCGGCTCTTCACTTCGTGAACCAGCGATGCCTTGGGGAGAGTCTCCTTCCGCTGTCCGATGAACTGGTCGGTCAGCAGAATCACCGGGATCTGATACTCCTCGGAGATGTTGAAGGCGTCGACCGTGGTGTGAAAGCAGTCTTCGACGTCGGAGGCGGCGAGAACCACCCGTGGCGCGTCGCCGTGACTCGCATACAGCGCATGCCACAGATCCGACTGCTCGCTGCGGGTCGGATTGCCCGTCGAGGGACCGCCGCGCTGCACGTCGACGATCACCGCCGGAATCTCCGCCATGGTGGAGAGGCCGAGCATCTCGCTCATCAGAGAGAGCCCGGGCCCGGACGTCGCCGTCATCGACTTCACGCCGGCGAACGAGCCGCCGACCACCGCGCCGAGCGCAGAGAGCTCGTCCTCGGTCTGAACCACGGATCCCCCGACCCGAGGCAGCCACTCGGAAAGGTAGTGAAGGATCTCGGAAGATGGCGTGATCGGGTAGCCGGCGAAGAAGCGGCATCCGGCGTGGATTGCGCCGACCGCAACCGCCTCGTTGCCCGACATCAGGAGGTGCGGATCGGACTTGGTGTGCGTGAATGCCTTGTCGCCAAGCGACTGCTTCATCGTCTCGGCATACGCGAGACCGGCTTCGAATGCTTTGAGGTTCGACTCGGCGACTTCCGCCTTCTTCTTCGCAAATTTCGCCTTCACCGCATTGCGCAGCGCGTCTTCAGGAAGATTGAAGAGTTTGGCGAGGATACCGAGCGTGACGATGTTCTTCCCGATCGTTCCACCGGTCGCCTGTTTGGAGGCGTCGATGAAGGGGATCGCGATCCGGCGCGTCGCAGGGCCGAAACCCAGCGACTCCAGCGGAGTGGTGTCGCTCTCCTCGTAGAGCACGATGGCATCGGGACCGGCGACGATCTCGCTCCTGAAACGCGCGAAATCGGCCCACCCGAACACCACCAGCACATCGACGAAATCGCCCTGCGAATAGAGCGGATCAGCCGAGAGCCGAACCGTGCATGACGACTCGCCGCCACGGATCTGTGGTCCGTACGACTCGGTCTTGATGACGTGAACGCCTTCGCTCGCGGCGGCCTGGGCGATCATCTCACCCATGGATACGACACCATCGCCTCCGGAACCGACGATGGCGATGGTCAGATCTCTGGTTGCCATTCCTTCATCTCCTCCACTCGGTAATCTTCCCGCTCGCTGCATCTTCAGGGATCGCCCTCCGAGCGTCGACGTCAAGAGTCACCGGGCGATGTGCGGAGAATCACATCGTCAGGGGTCTGGCGTGGCGAGGGGCGGAGTCGGGCGGCGAAGGAAAGGAGCAAACATTTGCAGCTGAGAGACTTGTGGAGTCCGGAAACCGCGTCGTGGAGCGGAGCAAACCGCAGCCACATCCTCCGAGCTCGAAACTCCTGAACCGATGAATTTTACAGCTCGCGTACCTGGGGTCGCGGAGCGCCGCGGAGCGCGGCCGGAAGGCGGACCCCGCAGCAGGCGCGCGCGAGGGCCGCCCGCTCACGCTGCATACGCGGGTTCGCAGCGAGCTCTTCGAGGACGGCTTCCAGGATCTTCCGCGCCCCCCCCTCGAGATCCTTCGCCAGACCGTAGTGGATCCATTTCCCATCCCGACGCGTCTCGACGAGTCCCGAGCGACGCAGATATGCGAGGTGCCGCGAGATCTTCGGCTGAGGCTCCCCCAGCACTTCGACGAAATAGCAGACGCAGATCTCCCCGGCGGCGAGAAGGTTCAGAATACGCAGCCGGGTCGGATCGGCGAGCGCACCAAACAAGCGATCGAGCGAGAAACGGGGACGTCCCATGGGTGGATTTTAACAGATATGCCCAGGCAGATATGCCGGGAAGCCGCGGCTCACTTCTCTCGCCTGCGCCCGGGCTTCCTCCTTCCGCTGGCGCGAACCTTGAACCGGACAGGGCGATTCAGAAGTTAAGGAGGCACCGATGAAAACGCTGTGGAGCACGGGTGCGGCCCTGATCGTCGCGGTCACTCTCCTCCTCCCCGGATGCGGCAGACAGAAAACGGTGGTGAACAATCCCGACCAGCACGCCACGCCGGCCGCCGGAACCACCGCCCCCACGAATGGTGAAGCCCAGCCGGCGACGGGTTCGGGGGAGGTCGAGTTCACGCAGAGTGCCGGAGATACCATCAGCGTGGCGGATCCGACGATCACCGCCTCCTCGCCGACGAGCTCCGCCGGTCAGGAAGAGAGCGAGACGTCCTCCTCCGCGACGGCGAAGTGAACCGTTGAACCTCCGACCGTAACCCGAAACAAGGGGTACATCCAGGCGGTCTGGACCGGCGCAGATTTCCCAGGCTGCGGGTTCGCCACTTGCAGCACCTCGCTCGTGCGGAGGTGCTGCATGTCCACTCTCTTCCGTCAGGACATTCTTCTTTCCACTCTCGTGGCGCTGATCGCACTTCCGGCGACGGCACAGAGGCTTTCCATCTGGGGAACCGGTCCCGACGTGCAGGCCGGAACGGAAGGCGAAGTCACGGGAACGGTGGCCGCGATCCAACCCGAAACGCTCACGTTCGAGCTCACCCCGACTGCCGGAGGCGCAGGACCGTTCACCATCCACGTCATCGACGGTTCGACCATCTTCGGCGGTCTCTCCGGCGGGCCGCAGGCGATCGTGCGCGGAACGGCCGGATTCAGCCGCCTCTCCCCCGGCGAACTGGTTCGGGTCCGAGGAAAAGGAGGAAACCCGCCGGACATCACCGCGACCGAGGTCGTGTTTCTCGGCTCCGGAGGACGGCTCGCGAATGGCACTCTCCTCCGCGACATACGAGGCGTGGTGCAGGGACTGAATCCCGCCCAGAGCCGCTTCGCGATGAAGGACGCGAAGGGTACGATCCATGCGATCTTCGGAACACCGACCACTCCGGTCAGCAGTGAGGGTCAGGACTACAGAATCAGTCAGCTCCGGGTCGGAGACCAGGTCCGGGTCCTCGGCGAAGAGCTTCTCGGCAACGATCTGCGTGCCGAGAGCATCGACGTGACCGAACCCGCCGACGGCATGATGTCGATGGACCATCGCGCGGCGATGGCTGCGATTGCTCCCCCGGAGGGCGCCGCGACGGTCGGCGTTCCGGCATCTCCTGCAATGCTTCCTCCCCCGCCGGTTCGCGTCCCCGGCATCCAGGCGGTGGCTCCGCCTGCCGCCACGGCGACCGTTCCACCGGCGAACGGTGGAAGCCGGGAGCTGGTCGTGGAACCGCCGAAGGCGCCCGGATATCGCGCAGAGGAGCTGGAAGGGACGGTCGTCTCGAATCTCGAGGGCGCCGGATACCTGCTGCTGAGAGATGCAACCGGCGCCACGTCGCGCGTGTACCTCGACGGTGAGCTCGGCGTGCGTGGTGCTGCCGGCGAATGCATGGCTGCGAAGAAGCTCGTCCCCGGGAGCGCAGTCAGGATTCGGGCGCTCCGGCTTCCGGACGGGAACCTCATCGCGCAGCGGGTGATCGTGGAGAAGGTGCGCTGAGCCGCGGAGAAAGTCTGGGCGCCGGCTCGGGCAGCCAATCCGCGAAGGGGGCATGGATTCCGAGGTGCCCGCTGCGGCGAAAGCCGCGCCGCCCATGACTGCGACTCACAATCGTGCTGCTCCGCGGCGCCCCATCACCGTCGGGGTCACTCGAACGCTACTCCGCCGTCGCCTCCAGATCCTCGATCCGCGGAAAAGCCATCCGATCGATCACTACGCGCGCGATGATCTCCCTCATGATCTCGCTCGTTCCTGCGACGATGGTGGAGACCCGCGCGTCGCGGAAGAATCTCGAGATCGGATACTCCTCGGTGTACCCGTACCCGCCGAAGAACTGGAGGCACTCGTCGGCGATTCGCCGGTTCAGCTCCGTCGCGACCAGCTTCGCCATCGACGACTCGCGGATCGCCTGCTCTCCTCGGGACCAGAGCCAGGCGGCGTGATAGACGAGTTGCCTCGCCGCTTCGAGCTCCGATGCGAGGTCCGCGATCCGGTGTCGCAGAGCCTGGAAACGGTCGATGCTCTTCCCGAACGCCTGCCGTTCTCCCATGTAGCGGAGGGTCTCCTCGAGAATGACGTCGCAAGAGCCCACCGACGTCGCGGCGGCGGCGATCCGTTCGATCGCGAACGTCTCCATCACGTAATAGAAGCCCATGTTCTCGCGCCCGAGAAGGTTCGCGACGGGGACCCGGGCGTGGTCGAACGTGATCTCCGCGGTATCCGAGCTGTGCCAGCCGATCTTGCGGATCTTCGAAGACCTGACCCCGGGCGTATCTCGATCCACCACGATCAGGCTGATTCCGGCCGCACCTTCCGGACCGGTACGGCAGGCGACGACGTTGAAGTCGCCGTATACGCCGTTGGTGATCCACGTTTTCGCGCCATCGATCACCCAGGAGTCGCCGTCGCGCGTCGCACCGGTCCTGAGGTTCGCGACATCGGATCCGCAGTCCGGCTCCGAGATGGAGATCGAACCGACGGCGGCACCCTCTGCGGACGGCTGGAGGTACCGACGCTTCTGTTCCTCCGTACCGTGGCGGAGAATCGCTCCGGTGGCGATGAACTGCTGCACCGTCACCGCGGCCGTGAAGCCTCCCATCCGCGAGCGCGGGAGCTCCTCCAGAAAAGCGAGGGCGAAGAAGACGTCCGCTCCACTCCCTCCCCACTTCTCGGGGATCATGATTCCGAGAAATCCGAGCTCTCCCATCCGCCTCCAGATCTCCGGCGGAATCCGCTGCGCCGCCTCCCACTCCTCCGCATGCGGCGTGATCTCGCTCTCGACGAGATCGCGAACGGAACGGCGGAATGTCTCGTGATCTTCGGAGAAGTAGACCGATCGCATCCCACGATCTTACTCCGCATCGCCGTGGGGAGCCGGAATGCCGGGCTGGCGAGGTCGGTGAGGACGGGAGAAAAAAGACGAACTGTGCGCCGGACTGCAACTCCGCACTCCCGGGCATGTGGCCCGCGGCGAGGTCGACAGCCGCATCGCAATCCCGAGTCTTCAGTCTCGTTTCTTCAGTCTCGAGTCTTCGAGTCTTCGGATCTTCGGATCTTCGGATCTTCGATACCAGATACCAGATACCAGATACCAGATACCAGATACCAGATACCAGATACCAGATACCAGATACCAGATGCCTCTTCACCCGCGCTTCTGTACCTTCGCCCAGGTGTCCTTCAACGTGATGGTGCGGTTGAAGACCAGCTTCCCCCTCTTCGAGTCGGCGTCGACGCAGAAGTACCCCAGCCGCTCGAATTGAAAGCGGTCGCCCGGAACCGCCTCGGCCAGCGACGGCTCGAGCTTTCCGTCCCGGACGATCTCCAGCGAATGAGGATTGAGATTGGAGAGAAAATCCTCTCCCTCTTCCGTCTGGTCCGGATTCTCCTTCGTGAAGAGCCGGTCGTACAGGCGCACCTCGGCGTCGATCGCGTGCGAGGCCGACACCCAGTGGATGGTCGCCTTCACCTTCCGTCCGTCCGGCGCATCGCCGCCGCGCGTCGCGGGGTCATAGGTACAGCGGAGCTCCGCGATGTTTCCCGCGTCGTCCTTCACCACCGAATTGCAGGTGATGAAGTACGCCCAACGGAAGCGCACCTCCCGTCCGGGCGAGAGGCGGTAGAACTTGTTCGGCGGGTTCTCCATGAAATCTTCCCGCTCGATGTAGAGCTCTCGCGAGAACGGCACTTTTCGCGTACCCGCGGAGGGATCTTCGGGGTTGTTCACCGCGTCGACGTATTCGACCTCCCCTTCGGGATAGTTTTCGATCACCACTTTGATCGGATCGAGCACTGCCATCCGGCGGAGGGCGTGTGCGTTCAAGTCGTTCCGGACGCTGAACTCCAGCATCGCCACATCGATCAGCGAATTGCTCTTCGCCATGCCGACGCGTTCACAAAGATCGCGAATCGCCGCAGGCGTGTAGCCGCGGCGCCGCATCCCCGCGATGGTCGGCATCCGCGGGTCGTCCCATCCGCTCACGTGCTTCTCCTGGACCAGGCGGAGAAGCTTTCGTTTGCTGAGAACCGTATAGGTCAGATTCAGGCGGGCGAACTCGATCTGCCGCGGCGTTGCCGGCACCGGGAGCTGCTCGATGAACCAGTCGTAAAGACAACGATGATCTTCGAACTCCAGGGTGCAGAGGGAGTGGGTGATGCCTTCGATCGCATCCGATAGGGAGTGCGCGAAGTCGTACATCGGGTAGATCACCCACTTGTCGCCGGTCCGATGGTGCGTGGCATGGCGAATCCGGTAAAGCGCCGGATCGCGCATGTTCATGTTCGGCGACGCCATGTCGATCTTCGCCCTCAGCACCTTCTCTCCGTCGGCGAACTCGCCGGCCCGCATCCGCCGGAAGAGGTCCAGATTCTCCTCCACCGAACGATTCCGGTGCGGGCTCTCCTTTCCCGCTTCGGTGAGCGTCCCGCGATACTGCCGGATCTCCTCCGCGGAAAGATCGTCGACGTACGCCTTCCCCTGACGGATCAGGATCTCCGCATACTCGCAGAGCTGTTCGAAGTAGTCCGACGCGTGGTAAAGGTGTGCCCCCCAGTCGTAACCGAGCCAGTGTATGTCGTACTCGATCGCCTTCTGGTACTCCTCTTCTTCCTTCACCGGGTTCGTGTCGTCCATTCGCAGATGACAGCGCCCGCCATACTCGTCGGCGACCCCGAAATTGAAGGCGATCGACTTCGCGTGGCCGATGTGGAGGTACCCGTTCGGCTCGGGAGGAAATCGCGTCACGATCTTCTGGTGCTTCCCGCTCCGGAGATCCTCTTCGATGATGTCGCGGATGAAGTCCTTCGGCCGCTCGGTCCGGGTGGTCTCTTCGGTCGTCGTCATATGCACTTTCCCCTGCGCGTCGAACAAAAACAATGGAACAGGTTGGACGGCGGGCGATCTTCCCCGCCGGCGCCGGCGGGCGTCACGCTTCGAAGAGGCTTTCGATGAAGTCGTTCGGATCGAACGGGATCAGATCGTCGGCCGCCTCGCCCACTCCGACGTACTTCACCGGGATGTTGAACTCGCGCATGATGGAGAGGATCACCCCTCCCTTCGCGGTTCCGTCGAGCTTGGTCACCACGATCCCGGTGACGTCGGCGGCCTCGAGAAACGCCTTCGCCTGGCTCATTCCGTTCTGGCCGGTCGTTCCGTCGAGAACCAGAAGCGTCTCATGGGGCGCTCCCTCCAGCTCCTTCGCAATGACCCGGCGGATCTTGGAGAGCTCCTGCATCAGATGCGATTTCGTGTGCAGCCGACCTGCAGTATCGATGATCACCACATCCGCGTACCGCGACTTTCCGGCATTCACCGCGTCGTGAGCGACGGCCGCCGGATCCGATCCGGCCCGATGCTTCACCACCGGCACGTTGATCCGGTCGGCCCACGTCTGGAGCTGCTCGATCGCCGCAGCCCGGAACGTGTCGGCCGCGCCGAGGATCACGCTGTGTCCTTCCGCGCTCCAGCGCTGGGCGAGCTTCGCGATGGTGGTGGTCTTTCCGGTTCCGTTCACGCCGACCACCAGGATCACGTAAGGTCTCGTCCTGCCGATCTGCACGGGCTCGACCGTCTTCTGCGGAATTCGTTCTCGAATCTCTTCGCGAAGGGCGGCCGCCAACTCGTCCACGGTCCGGATTTTCTGATCCCGCACGCGCGTCTCGAGCGACCCTATGACCTCCATGGTCAGCTCCGCACCTACGTCCGCGCCGAGGAGGCCCTCCTCGAGAGCATCCATCACGGACTGGTCGATCCCGAGCGATGGGGTGAACGAATCCTTCACCTTTTCGATGATCTCGGTGTGAGTCATGAAAAGGCCGCGTTTGAGTTTCTGGAAAAATGTCTTCTGACTGCTCATCTCGGTCTGCTGGTCCCCTGCGTCTTTCCACCGAGCGCCTGGTGAACCATCTCCTCGGTGATGGTGACCACGCGCTTCGGCTCGCCCGGCGCGATCGGCGTGCCGCCCCACGGGTCGAACTCGTGGTTGCGAATCACGCGCCGGTAAATCTCCTTCAGCGCACGGGCGCCAAGGCGTTTCTGTTTCGACGCCTCCCAGGCGATGGTCTGGACCGCGGCCCGGGTGATCTGGAGGTCGACGTTGAAACGTGAGAAGTAATCGCGCGAGGTGCGGAAGATCGAATGCTCCGGCTCGATGAAGATCTGGGCGAGATCCTTTTCGACCAGATCGTTGAGGACGACGATCGACTCGAAGCGCGACACGAATTGCGGGTGCATCCCGTACCGGAAGAGATCTTCGTACCTGATGTAATCGCGGAGGTGAAACGCCAGCTCTTCCCGAACCTCGCCAGTCTGTGAGACGACCACCGTCGGCTTGAGCGGCGCACTCTCCGTTCCGATGGTCGCGCGATGGTAGACGTCGTCGTAGAGCTCCTCGAACGCTCCCCCGACGATGAAGAGGATCCCGGACGAATTCACACTCGCCACCCGGTCGCTTCCGGGCACGAGGAACTCGATGTGCTCGTTCTCCATCAGGGTCAGGAGTGCTTCCTGCGCCACGATCCCCTTCACATTCGGCGCGCCGCCGACCTGCGCACGGATCTTATCGATCTCGTCGACGAAAACGATTCCGCGCTCGATGCGACGGAGGACCTCCTCGATCGAAGCCTTCTCGCCGAGGCGCTCCTTCGCGTTTCGATACAGCCGCGTCAGAACGGCACGCCCATACCCCTCGTGCTCCTCGGCGAGAACGTTCGCGTTGATCCGGATCACGTTGGAAAAGTCGGCCAGCTCCGGACGCGATCGGAGGTACTGCTCGATCGCCTTCATCAGCGTGGTCTTCCCCGAACCCGAGTTGCCGATCAGCAGCATGTTGCCGGCAGGGTGACCGACGAGGTACTTGACGACCACCACGGAGATCTCGCGGAGCGCCTCGTCCTGCCCCACCACGGTACGCTGGATCGACCGGTGAATCTCGCCGGGAGTGATCGAAAGTGGAGCGTGCGCCGGATCAGTCATCAGACGGGGCGTATTGTCCGGGAAAGCGGGCCGGGGTTCAAGCCGCGTCCCGGGTCCATCATCCGAAGCCGATTTCGCGTTCTTCGTGACCCCCGTCACCCGTCTGCCCTGGATGGCGTAGGATGATCATTACGTACGAAAGGTGAGATCGATGAAGTTCATCCGGGTCGTCGCTCTGCTCGTCTCGATGGCAGCCGCCTCAACCGCGTCCGCTGCAGGTCCGTCTGCTCAAGCCGTCCCTCGCGCGTTTCTCGACGTCGAGTACGCGAATGTGAACGGCGAGTCCCTCAGGCTCGACCTCTATCTCCCCGCGACCGAAGGACCGTATCCGGTGATCGTGTCGATCCACGGAGGCTTCTGGACGGAAGGGACTCGCGACGAAGGGACGGCGATCCTGGAGATCGCGCGCGGCTACGCCATCGCAAACATCGATTATCGTCTCGCGCCGTTGTCGACCTTTCCTGCGCAGATCGAAGACTGCAAGGCCGCGATCCGGTGGCTGCGGGCGCACGCCGCGCAGTACGACCTGAACGGAAACGCGATCGCGGTGATGGGCTACTCGGCCGGGGGGCATCTGGCCGCCCTGGTCGGAACTACGGCGGGAGTCGATGAGCTGGAAGGGCCGGAAGAAGGAAACGCGGGCTACTCCAGCCGGGTACAGGCGGTGGTGGACTACTTCGGGCCGACCGATCTGCTGAAGCTCGCGGAGGAGGCGCCCTCGTGCTCACCGGGCGATCCGAACGACCCCCTCGCTCCCCCCTCGCTCCTGATCGGCTGCGCGATTCAGGAGTGTCCCGACAAAACGGAGGCGGCAAACCCGATCCGGTACGTGACGCCGGACGACCCCCCGTTCCTGATCCTCCACGGAACCGGAGACTGCATCGTCCCGTACCAGCAGAGCGAAGATCTGTTTCACGCGCTGCAGATGGTCGGCAGCGATTCGAAGCTTCTCCTTTATCAGGATTTCGCGCACGCGGACGACCGCTTTCTCGACCCGTCCGTCCAGGAACAGGTCGATCACTTCCTCGACGAGAAACTCAAGGGAATCCGGATGAGGAGGCGCGGCGTCCGGCATTATTGAGAGGCTCGAGCGACGAGCGACGAGTTTCCGCCGAGGAGTGGCGAGCTACTGTCGGACCTGTCAGACAAGTCGGACCTGTCGGACCTGTCGGACAAGTCCGATTGATCATCATTCCCGAAAGAGTATTTCTTCCGTTCTCCTCCCGCTGAGAGCCTCGATTCTCTATTTCGTCCGGACGGTCACTTCTGCGGACGAACCCACCGGCACGACATTGCTCGCCGGGCCATCCCAGGAGATCCTGACCGGAATCCGCTGCACGACCTTCACGAAGTTCCCCGATGCGTTGTCGGGAGGAAGGAGCGAGAAACTCTCGCCGGTGCCGCCGGAAAGGCTCTCCACCCGCCCTTCGAAGCTCTTCCCGCCGAGGGCGTCGACGTCGATCTCGGCTTTGGAGCCGGGATGCATCCCCTCCACCTGGGTCTCCTTGAAGTTCGCGATGATGTACGTTTTCAGGGGCACGAGATGGACGATCGGCTGCCCCGGAACCACGAGCGATCCGGGATGAACCGCCAGCCCCGACGCGATTCCGTCCGCAGGCGCCACGATTTTCGTGTAGGAGAGAGCGAGCTTCGCGGCTTCGAGGGAGGCTTCTGCAGACTTGACCCTCGCGTGGGCCAGTTTCGCCGCCGCGTTCGCCGCATCGACCTGCGCTCCGACCGATGAGCTCTGCTGTAGGTGGCCCTTGGCCTGGGTCAGGTTCGCCTGCGCGAGCTCGCGGGCGTTGACCGCGGAACGGAGCCGGGCCTGGGTCTGATCGAGCTCGGCCTGGGCCGATTCGTTCGCCGCCCGTGCTGCATCGACCTGGGCCTTGGAGATGTCTCCCTTCGACCCGAGCTCGATCGCGCGGTCGAAGTCGAGTTTCGCTTTCCTCGCGTTCGCCTCCGCCTTCGCCACGGAAGCTTTCGCTTCGTCGATGGAATGGGCCGAACTGTCGATCGCCTCACGCGCGCTCTGCGTCGCTCCCTGCGCCGCGGTGAACCCGCCGCGAGCCCCGGCTCGCGCGACCCGCACCTGGGCGTCCGCCGCGGCCGCCTGCGCCTTTGCCGTCTCCAGTTCCGCCTCGACCTGATCGAGCTTCACCTGCATGTCGCGCGGGTCGATCTCCGCGATGACCATCCCGCTCGTCACGCGCTGATTGTCCTTCACGTGCACCGCGACGATCTGGCCTCCGGTGCGCGGAGCCACCGAGACCACGTCGGCGGCCACGTTCGCGTCATCCGTCGTTTCCGTCCCGGCCAGAAAGATCCGGTACACGGCGTAACCGATCAGAAGAAGAGCGACCACGATTCCCAATCCGAAATAGAGGCGGCGCGCCTTCTGCCTGCTCAGCACGGGCTTTCGCAGCTTCGCTGCCGGCGTCGCGATCTTGGGGGACGACTCGGATTCTTCGAGCATGACTTCCTTCACTTGCTGCTGCATTCAGATCTCCACATGAACTTCGACAGGTTCCGTCTTGTTTCCTCCCCGCAGGAGGAAGACGAGAGGAAGGACACAAAGGAAACTGATTCCCGCGACCATGAACAGTTTCTCGAACGAGAGAACCATCGCCTGTCGCCGGATCATGAAATCGATGAGCCGGGCCGCCGTCTGGTACGCCGAAGCCGCATCGTAGCCGTGCGCTGCCAGCATGTGCCGCAGTCCTTCGAACCGTGCCGACATGGCCGGACTGGTCATCGAGAGATTCGCCAGCATCGAACCCCGCGCCTGGGTCGAGAATCGCGAGAGCATGGTGGCGAAGACCGCCAGTCCGATCGAGCCGCCGACCTGACGGAAGAGGGAGTTCAATCCGGTTGCATCGGCCATCCGGTGCCGCGGAATCGAACTGAGCGCGAGCGTCGTGAGCGGAATGAAGAGACAGCTAAAGGCGATCCCCTGGATGATCAGCACGTGTACCACGCCGAATGCCGTGGTGTTCAGTGTGTAATGCCCCATCAGCCACGCCGAATAGCCGAACAGCAGGATTCCGATCGCAATGATCAGCCGCGGCGAAACGTGGTTGTAGATCCTTCCGACGATCGGCATCACCAGGAGCATGACCAGAGCTCGCGGCATGAGGGCCAGTCCCGACTGCGTCGCCGAGAACCCCAGAAGCGTCTGCATGTACAACGGTAGAAGGAACGTCACCGACATCAGCATGGCGAACATCACGGAACCGATGAGTGTCCCGGACATGAACACCACGTCTTTGAACAGCGAGAGGTCGATGGCCGGGATCTTCGCACTCAGCTCGCGGATCAGCAGCGCAACGAGCGCCACCACCGTCACCAACGCCAGAACCCGGATCATCGGCGACTGGAACCAGTCGTTCCGGTTGCCTTCCTCCAGGACGAACTGGAGCGATCCGATCCCGATCGCCATCAGGCCGATTCCGGTCCAGTCCATGTTCTTCTTCTGCTGTTCGGCCATGGAATGGTTGTGTTCCCGCACGTCCTCCGGTTCATGGACGAACCGCGAGACCATCAGGAGCGAGACCAGACCGATCGGAACGTTGATGAAAAACATCCAGGGCCAGCTGTAATTGTCGACGATCCACCCGCCGAGAGTCGGTCCGAACGCCGGACCGAGAACCACCGCCATTCCGAAGACCGCCATCGCCATTCCCTGCTCCTCGAGGGGGAAGGTCTGACGGAGAATCGCCTGCTCGGTCGGCTGGAGCGCACCGGCGCCCAACCCCTGAATGATCCGGAAGAACACCAGAGTTGGGAGAGTGTGTGAGAAGCCGCAGAGGGCCGATCCCAGTACGAACAGCCCGAGACAGAACATGTAAAGACGCTTCTGTCCGAACATGCGGGAAAGAAATCCGGTCAGCGGCATGACCATGACCGTGGCGATGACGAATCCGGTCATCACCCAGGTCACTTCCTGATACGTGACACCGAGAGAGCCGGACAGATGAGGGACGGCGACGTTGACGATCGACGCATCGATCGCCCCCATCAGCGTGCCGAAGGTCACCGAGAGCGTGACCACCCACTTGTTGACCGGTTTGCGGCCCGCCGGAGCGGCCGGTGTTGCTGGAGCGCTCAATGCGAGCCCTCCTGAAGCAGTCCGATCTCGCCCGTGGCGTGCTGCAGCTCATACATCGCCATTGCCGCGTCGGCGCGGGCGGAGATCAGATCCTCGTGGGCCTGTGCGTAGCTCTCCTGCGCTCGATCGACCTCCACGCTCGAGCCGTAGCCCGCCGCGCGGCGGTCGCGTGCGATGGTCAGTGCCTCGTCCGCCACCTTCACAGTCTCGGCGGCCACCTCGACACGGGTCTGCGCATTGCGTAGAGACATCAGTGAGCCGCGGACCTGTCGTTCGACCTGACGCCCCACTTCCTCCGCCTGCACCTTCACGTCCTGCAGGTCGAGCTTCGCCGTGGCGATCTTCGCGTTGACCTGCGCGTCGAACAGCGGCACCGACACCACTCCCGCGATCCTTCGCGTGCCGAACATCTCACTGGTGGTATTGCCACTGTAGTCACCGGTGTACTGCACCGCGAGACTCGGCAGACGCCTCGACTGCATCGCTTCGACCTGGAGCTTCGCCGCGGCTACCTGCGTGTCGACTTCCTTCAGCTCCGGACGGCGGCTCCGCGCGGTCTCGAGCGCCGCGTCGATCTCCGGAACCGTCCCCGCTTCGGGCAACGAGTCGGTCAGGACGATCTCCCGTCCTTCGTCTGCACCGAGTGCACCGAGAAGCGCGAGCTTGGCCGTGTCACGCGCGCTCTCCGCGACCAGAAGTCCCTGCTTTGCGCGAGAGAGCTGAACGTTCGCCTGCGCGACGTCGAGCTTCGTTCCGGTCCCCGCCTGGAACTCGTCCCGGGCGACCTTCAGCAGAGTCTCGAAGAGGGAGACCTCGGATTGGCGCGTAGCGACCTGCGCGTCGGCTTTCTGAACCAGTACGTAGAGGCGCGCGACCGCGGCGACCACGTCCTCTCTCGTCTGCTCGAGCTGGTACTTGCTGGCCACGGCATTCGTCCGCAGCGCCTGGTATCGGCGGATCGCCGCGAGGTTGAACAGCTGCATCGCTGCGTTGAGCTGGGCGTCCGACACGTCGAACGGGCCGACCACCGGAGGTTCTCCCGGAGTGGCGAATCCGAACGTCTGCAGATTGATCGATTCGCTGTAGCGCATCAGACTCCCGGATACCTGAGGCATCAGGCCCTGAAGCGCTTCCCGCTTCCCGACTTCCGCGCGCTCCTGGCGCGTGCGGGCGAGGCGTGCGTTCGCACCCTCGTCGAGCGCCATCCGAACCGCCTCCGGCAGCGTCAGAGACAACGGTGGCTCCGCGGCGATGGCCGTGAACGAGAATGCGACGGATGCGAGGGCGGCCGCGAAGAGAACGCGGCCCACCCTGGAATGTAGAGAGATCGAACTCACCTCTGGATGAGCCTCCGAATTCCTGGGTTGCCTGTCCGGCCAGAACGACCGGTCTCCATCCAAACACTTCGAAGGCGGAATTATTCGCGTTCCGAATTTTTTCTTCGAGTCACCGGCGCGGAATCGGATGCACAATCCGCAGCCTTTCAGGATTGTCATCTTCAGGGACGAGTCACAGACCAATGTCGAGGCAGAAGGCATCCACCATCGAACAGGAATCGGAGCTCGCATTGAAAGCGCGCGAGCTGATGAGTCACATCGAGACTCTCGGCAGCCGGTTCCTGCAGTTGGAGAAGAAGATCGATCTGAGCAGGAGCGAGGCCCTTCTGCTGCGTTTCATCGCCGGCCACGGCCGCACGTCGATGAGCGAGCTCTCCTCGCAGCTCGATCTCGCCTGCAGCAGCAGCACCGGCATCGTGGACCGTCTGGTCGAGCGAGGCCTGGTCGAACGGTTCCGTCCCCAGGAGAACCGGAGGACCGTTCTGGTCGAGCTCACCACCCGCGGTCGCCACCTTCACCAGAAAATCGGCGAAGAACGGGCGTCCCTCGGTACGGCGATGCTCGAGCCGCTCGATCCGCACGAGCGTGAGCAGCTCCTCGACCTCTTCCGGAAGATCACCAGTCGCGTCTGACGCGAACCCTCTCAATCCAAACCTGCAGGAGCCGCCGACCCGTTCTTCTCACAGGGAGGAAGGACGCTTGTGATGCGCGGATGGGTGTCGAAATTTGCGGAAGCGGATTCTGCACTTTTGTTCTACACTGGCCGGGTTGACTCAAAGGCCGAAGCGCCCCCCTGTCGAACCGCATGACGCAAGTTCAACCATCCATTGATCTGCTCAAGAGTCAGCTCGAGCAATTGACGGCCGAGCTCGACAAGTGGAAGCACATCGCGCTCACCGCGACTGCTCCTGCGGCGGCGAACGGTTCACCCTCTCAGGATCTCGCCACGAACCGGCTTCTGTTGAGCAACAGTGAGCTCCAGCGTCAGATCTCCACACTCCGGCTCGCACTCGAGCAGCTTCGACTCCTCGGGAGCGCGGTCCAGAGCGCCACGGACGGCATCCTGATCCTCACTCCGGCAGTCGAGCGCGAAGGGCCGCGAATCGCCTGGGTGAACGACGCCTTCCTCCGGATGTCTGGACTGCGGCGGGAGGAAGTGATCGCCCAGACTCTCGACTCGCTCTGCTTCGCCCAGGAGGGCTCGGCTTACGAGAAACTGATGCAGAGCCTCTTTTACGCGATTCCCTTCCGGGGAGAGTCGCGCCTGTTCGACGGTACCGAACGGGAGCTCCCGGTGGAGATCGAAGCCTCTCCGATCCGTGACGGGGGTCAGGTCCTGAGTCATTGGGTGGTCTTCATTCGAAACGCAGGCGAACGGGCGGAGCGGATGCTCGCGCTCGAACATCAGGCGCATCACGATCAGGTGACCGGCCTTCCCAATCGAATACTCTTTTTCGACCGTCTGGAACGAGCGGTGATCTCGCAGCCCAGAACGCTCATTCCGGTTGCACTGATGGTCCTCGATCTCGATCGCTTCAAGGAAGTGAACGATGAGCTCGGATACCAGCAGGGCGATCTCCTCCTGCGGCAGGTCGGAATGCGTCTGCGCGGCATCATCCGGAAGTCGGACACGATCGCACGGGTGGGAGGCGACGAGTTCGCGGTACTCCTTCCACAGGTCGTCGATGCCGATTCCGCAATGGAAGTCGCGACCAAGCTGCTCAAGACTCTCGACACTCCCTTCATTCTCGATGGCAGAAAACTTCCCATAAGCGCGAGTCTCGGCATCGCCGTATCGCCTGCACACGCGACGGACGCGGCGTCACTCCTCCGGTGTGCGGACATGGCGATGTACCGCGCCAAGCAGAGCCGCACCGGACTGGCAGTCTATTCGCCCGACCAGGAGAGTGGCCCGTCGGGCTATCTCGAGCTCGCGACCGAGCTTCGCCGTGCGATCGAGCAGTCGGAGCTCGTTCTGCACTACCAGCCGAAGGTCCGCATGAAGACCGGCGTCGCCACTCGTGCCGAGGTGCTGGTGCGATGGCAGCATCCACAGCGCGGAATGATCTATCCCGATCAGTTCATCCCGGTCGCGGAGAAGATGCGACTGATCCGCCCCGTCACCTGGTGGGTGATGAACGCGGCTCTCCGCCAGTGCCGGGAGTGGCGCGACAAGGGACTGCCGATGAACGTCGCGGTCAACCTCTCTCCGGAGAGCCTTCAGGATCCTTCGCTCCCGGACATGGTGGTCGGGCTCGTCGAGCGGTGGAATCTCGAACCGGAGTCGCTCAAGATCGAGATCACGGAGAGCAGCCTGATGGCCGACCCGCCACGCGCGCAGGCGGTCCTTTCTCTGCTCAAGACCTTCGGCGTCAGCCTCTCACTCGACGACTTCGGGACCGGCTTTTCCTCCCTCACCACGTTGCGCCAGATCCCTTTCGACGAGATCAAGATCGACAAGTCGTTCGTCATGGGGATGGAGGAGAGCGAGAGTGACGCGGCGATCGTCCGGGCCACCATCGATCTCGCACACAACCTCGGGCGGCAGGTGGTCGCGGAGGGGGTGGAAACGCGGGAAGCGTGGATGCGCCTTCTCGACTGGGGATGCGATATGGCGCAAGGCTACTATCTCAGCAGACCCGTTCCCGCCGATGGCCTCGTCGACTGGCTGGAGCATTCGCGATGGGGCCTCGAGTTCGGCCATCCGGAGCAGAATCCGCACATCGGAAACGCGTGAGGCGATTTCGGATCTCGGATCGAAGAGTACCTGGTTCTCGACGCCAACGTCGCAATCGAATCAGCCCTAAGGGCGTCACCTCGTGTTGCCGTGCGCGTCAGTCCACGGGCATCCGATTCGGACGAAGTTCGGGCCTGGAGGCGCACGGAAGATCGAGATCCCCATCCCACCGGAAAGGTCGTAGACAAGTTCGTACTCTCCAAGTCCGAGATCCGATCACAACCTCCGCCCTTTGCTTCCGCCGCGCTACCGACATAGGTTGTTCTTCGTTCGAACGATTCACACCGGAGGTGGGACATGTTCTCGCGCGCTTTCTCACCACGCATTCGCCTGTTGTTCGCACTCTCGATCTTCGTCGCGACTGCAGCATCCGCCGCGACTTACTACGTCCGCACCGATGGCGGCTCCGCCGAACAGTGCACCGGTCTCGCTGATGCTCCTTATCCTGGAGCGGGCACCGCTCAGGCGTGCGCGTGGGATCATCCGTTCCGTGCCCTGCCGCCCGAAGGAACGATTCGAATCGCAGGAGGCGACACGCTGATCATCTCGGACGGCTCCTACATGATCGGTATCGGAGCGCCGGAGACGGGAAACTGCGAGCCGGAGGGAGCATTCGCGTGCCTGATGCCGCCGATCCCGAGCGGACCGGACGAAACGCATCCGACGCGGATCGTCGGCCGCCGAGAATCGAGCGGCTGCGTGAGGAAACCGGAGCTCTGGGGAACCGAGCGAGTCGACACGGTGCTGAACCTCGACGGGTCGAGCAACGTCGAGATCGCGTGTCTCGAGGTCACCGACCACTCCGGCTGCGTCGAATCGCACAGCGGCCCCATCACCTGCGAGAGGGACGCGCCGCCATTCGGCCCGTGGGCGGTGCGCCGCATCTACGCCGCCGATTCATCGAATGTCACGCTCAAAGACCTCGACATTCACGGACTGGCGGGGACGGGAGTCCACGCGGGACGATTGAAGGACTGGACAGTCGAGAACGTCCGGATCGCCGCGAACGGCTGGTCGGGATGGGACGGGGACATCGACGGCGACGACTCGAACTCAGGGACTCTCCGCTTTACGAGGTGGACGGTCGAATGGAACGGCTGCGGCGAGACGTGGCCAGGGAGGCAGCCGGTCGAATGCTGGGCCCAAACCGCCGGTGGCTACGGCGACGGCGTCGGTACCGGCGCAACCCAGGGACACTGGATCATCGAGGAGTCGGCGTTCCTCCACAACACATCCGATGGACTCGACCTTCTCTACGCCCGCCCTGGGTCATCCATCGAGATTCGAAGAACGATCGCGGAAGGGAATGCGGGAAACCAGATCAAGACATCGGGCCCGGCCATCCTCGAGAACGTCATCGCAGTCGGGAACTGCGGATTCTTCGAGGGTCAGCCCTTCACATTCAACGTGGATCCCTGCAGAGCTGTCGGGAACACGCTCTCGCTCGATCTGTGGAAAGGCGATCGCGTCTCGGTCGTCAATTCGACGGTCACCAGCGAAGGCGATTGCGTCGTCCTCGCGGGTTGTTCTGAGCTCAGCCAGTGCAACGGGTCGGAGGGGGTGGTGCTCCGAAACGACATCCTCATCGGCGAACAGGAGTTTCTCGACCCGACCGACCGCTCCTGCGTGATGTATCAGGAGACCTTTCCACACGATCCGTTCGACGTCGCCTTCGTCCTGGTGTACGGAGTGAAGGATGACGCATGCCCGGGCTCGCATGCGATCTGCGGCGCACCTCCCGGATTGGTCGGACCGGGCGCGAGCTCATTCGACGCGCGCCTGCTCGCGTCGAGTCCCGCAATCAACGCCGGTACGACGGAAGGAGCGCCACGCATCGACTTCGCGGGAGCGCCGCGCGACGCCCTCCCCGACATCGGCGCGTACGAGTGGCGTCCGGCGCCGCCGCGTCGACGCAGCGTCACGCATCCGTAGCCTGAGTCCGCTCCTCCCCCTCCCCACGCGGATACGAACCGAGCACCCGAAGGCTTTCCGCCATCTCCTCGAGATGCGCCAGCGCGCGCTCGACCGGCCGGTCCGTGATCCGCCCGATCAGATCGAGGTAGAACGTGTACTCCCACGGGCGTCCCTCGATCGGACGGGACTCGATCTTCGACAGATTCACGTCGCGCAGCGCGAACACCGCGAGGGCGCGGAAGAGCGCGCCGGGACGGTCCGGCGTTCGAAAGACGATCGACGTCTTCCACTCCTCGGCGTTCTGGTCCTGATACCACGCGACGTTCTCCGGATGCGTCAAAAGGAGAAAGCGCGTGTAGTTGCGCTTGTGGTCCTCGATCTCCGGAACCACGATCTCCGCGCCGTAGATCGACGCTGCAGACGGCCCTGCGATCGCGGCCTCCGCGGGATCACCCGACTTCATCATCAGCTTCACGCTTCCGGCCGTGTCGTACGCCGGCTCGGCTTCGAGCTCCGGATGCGCGCCGAGAAACCGCTGGCACTGTGCCAGCGCGACCGGATGCGAACGAACGCGGCGTAGCTGCTCGAGCTTCGCCCCGGGTCGCGCGATCAGGTTCATCACGATCCGCAGATAGCTCTCGCGGGCGATCGTCAGGTGATGTTCGGCAAGAAGATCGTAGTTTCGATGCACGGATCCGGCGAGAGCATTCTCGATCGGTACCATCGCGCAGTCGGCAGTTCCCTCCGCCACGGCTTCGAACATCGCCTCGAACGATGGACACGCGATCGTCTCCACGCCATCAGCGAGCAAGCGGCGCGCGGCCTCCTCGCTGAACGCGCCCCTCTCTCCCTGGAATGCGATTCTCCGCGACATCACACGATTGTAGCGGAGGAGCAGCATCCCGCGGGAGGAAGCGTGCCCGCGTTCCGACGGCGTACGTACTGCTGAATGGTCGGATCTGAGCTCTACGGAAGGGGCACCGGCAGAACCGTTCGCGCGTCCCCCGAGCTCCGGTCGATCACCGACCCTACGATCGCGAGCGGACCGTCCGTCTTCAACAGGAACGCTCCGGCCTGAGGCAGACCGCAAACCGTGAGAAGCGAATCGGGACCCGCGACGCGGATGCGTGATTCAGTGAGCGGCGCGACCGTTTCTCACACCATCTCGTCGCGAGGAGGCGGAGAGTAGCCTGGATGCAAGGCGCGCCTCGCTTCGGCGACGAAGGCATAGTAGTGACTATGTTGAGGAGCCGCAGCGGGGCTCAACGCAGCAGACAGGCCGCTATCCGCCTCCGCAGCAGAGATGGTGTGAGAAATGCGGGCTACGACCAACGAGAGGATCGCGACCTTCATGATGAGCTCGAATTATAGCTGCTCCGCCCCGCGATGATCGCTCTCACGATTGCGATCGCTTCGTCGACGGAATCGGCCGGATGCACCGGAGCGATCGGGGCGAACATCTCGTACACCGCGAGAGCGGGACGCAGCAGGACCACCGGCTTGCCGGTCTTGATCGACAGCGCGATCTCCGAGATCGTTCCGGGACCTCCCTCCCCGCACGCGATGACGACGTCGGAGGAAAGCGCGTTGACGTTGTTGCGCGCGCTCCCCATCCCGGTCACGATCGGGACATCGACGTCCGGCGCCATTCCGCTGCGATCGCCTCCGGGAAGGATGCCGACGGTCAGCGATCCCTCGACCCGCTTCGCTCCGCGACTCGCCGCCCCCATCACTCCCTCCCGCCGCCCTCCGGTCAGAAGGATCCATCCCTCCCGCGCGATCCGCTCGCCCACCTCTTCCGCGAGGTGAACGTCCTCCGCGGACGCATCGCTGCCGCGCCCCATCACTCCGATGATCGCTCTCGGTGGCATGCGTATATCCTAATCCCCGATGAAGCACTCCGAGACTCCCGACCCGACGTTCTTCGAGACTCCCGAGGAGTTCCGACGCTGGCTCGCGCGTCATCACGCGAGCACGGACCATCTCTGGGTCGGCTTCCATAAGACGAAGAGCGGAAAACCGAGCATGACCTGGCCCCAGTCGGTCGACGAGGCGCTCTGTTATGGATGGATCGACGGGGTGCGGAAATCGATCGACGCAGAGCGCTACACGATCCGCTTCACTCCACGAAAGAAGCGAAGCACATGGAGCCTCGTCAACATCCGGCGGGTGGAGGAACTGACGCGACTCGGCCGCATGAAGCCCGCCGGCGTCGCCGCATTCGAAGCGCGTGACGAAAAGAAGTCGGGGATCTATTCGTTCGAGCAGAGGCAAACGGCGACGCTCACGACGGAAGAGTTGAAAGAGATCCGCAAGAACGAAAGAGCGTGGGAGTTCTTCAGCGCTCAGCCCCTCGGCTATCGGAAGATCGCTGCTTTCTGGATCAGGAGCGCGAAGCGCGAAGAGACGAGAGCCCGGCGCCTTCGGACGTTGATCTACGATTCGGCCGCCGGCCTTCGCGTGGGCCCGCTGCGGCGCCAACCCGGACCTTCGTCCAACAGCCATAAAGGAAAGAAGACGTCGTGACGAAGCCACTGTCGGATCTTTCCACGATTCTGCGCACGCTCGATCCGCTTCTCAACGACGGAGTGTGGATCTTCGCATCCGTTCCTTTCGATCGGCCGCTCGATGGGCTCGTTCCTCTGGCCACGTTCCGCGAAGCGGAAGGGATGACCGTGATCGTCGAGGAGTCCGCTGCCCAGGCGGATGGTCTCGAGCCGCTGTTTCGCTGCGCCTGGATCACGCTCGAGGTCCACTCCGACCTCGGCGCAGTCGGCCTCACGTCCGCCGTCGCGGCGGCTCTGACCGAGGAAGGAATGAGCTGCAACGTGGTCGCGGCCGCGCGGCACGACCACCTCTTCGTTCCGGTCGAGGCCGCATCTCGCGCCATGAAGCGGCTTCGCCGGCTGCAGAAAGACGCGCTCCTGACAACACTGTAATGGGATTCCGCACCAACACGACTGTCGCGAAGCCGCCGCGGTTCCCTCTTCCGACCCACTCCGTCAACAGTTGACCCTCTTTCCTCGCGAAATGGGTCAGCCGGCGATCCTTCGTGAACCCCAACCGTGCCTCCCTTGACGAGTAAGTCACTGATCCAACATGACTTCATACATCTCTCCTGCCGTGGCACGTCCGTTGCTCGGGGCGGCCCCAGGTCTTCCTCCAAAAACTGTCGAAAACTGAAGAATTGGAGTACGAAACACAATGCGAAAGTTATTCGTCACCGCCATCTTTGTTTCTATGATCAGCGCAGGAATCGCGGCGGGCCAGGCCACGCCGCCCGGCAGCGCCCACTGGCCGACCGTGGCCCAGCAGGTTGCACAGGCTGGCGCAAAACATGGGACGGCCCTCGAGGCTCTGATCATGCGGTACGGCCCCGAGCCGGTCCTCACGTCGAAGCTCTTCCCGCAGGAGCTCAACGACGGGCGCAACATCCCTTACTGGTTGCGAACGTACTGGCGGGAGCAGCACCCGGAAACCAGATGCCGGATCGTCCGGCTGCAGGGGGGCGGTTTCGACCGAACGTACGGCGGCTGCTATCCGCTCGTCCTCCACGAAGTCTACGAGTGGATGCAGTCCCACCAGAACTTCGACAACAGCCGCGGCCAGGGCTCGGACGAGCTCGAATCGATGACGTTCGCCGCCGGAACGAACGTCCGTCTCTCCGGGGCGCAGTCCTCGCCGCGCAGTGAGTCGGACATCCGCGTCAACTACTGGAACCCCAACCTCATCATCGGCGCCTCCAACAACATCAGCAGCAGCGGACAGCAGGCGCAGTGGTTCTCCACCGACGGCGGCCAGACCTGGAACCAGAATTACCTTCCGCTGCAGAGCAGCCTCGGTGACGCGTTCATGTCCGACCCGACCGTCGACTGGACCTCCGACGGCACCGCGTGGTCCACGACCATCGGCATCAACTCGGGCGGATCGGTCCTCCACATGCGCGCCTACAAGTCGACCGACAATGGCGCGAGCTGGAACTACGACGCCACTTTCTCCGGATCGCAGACTTCGACCGACAAGCAGATGATTTGGACGGACCACAGCAACAGCTCGCCGTACAAAGACAACATCTACGCCATCTATCACAACGGTGCGCCGGCTTACATCAGCCGCCACACGGGCAGCGGCTGGGGAAGTCCGCTGAAGGTCTCCGGCTCGGAGACCACCGGCACCGCGATCGGCGCCGACATCAAGAGCAACAGCTACGGCGACGTCGTCGGGATGTGGCCCGACACAGGGTCGAAGAAGATCTACCTGGTAAAGTCGACCAACGGCGGCAGCAGCTGGTCCAGCCCGGCCACCGTCGCCAGCACCTACGGCAGTTTCCAGATCGCCATTCCCGCAGATGCCAGCAGGCAGGTGCTGATCGCCAGCATCGTCGGCGTCTACCGCACCTCGAGCACGAATAACGTCTATGTGGTCTGGAACGATCTCTCCGGAGACAGCGGATGCACGAGCGGGGGCGGCCCTGGAACGAATGCCAGCTCGACCTGCAAAACCCGAGTCTTCTTCCAGCGCTCGACCGACGGCGGCAACACCTGGTCCGCCAAGGTCAAGATCAACAATCAGTCGGGGCTGAACGATCAGTTCTTCCCCTGGATGGTCGTCGACGAAACGACCGGAAAGATCGGCGTCACTTACTACGACACCGTCGGCGACAGCTCCCGCACCAGCGCGAACATCTATTACCAGTCCTCGAACGACGGCGGCCAGACCTGGACGACTCCTCTCAAGGTCACTACGGCTTCGACCAACGAGACTACGTCGGGAGCCGATTCCGGCAACCAGTACGGTGACTATGCGACCGTCTCGGGAATCAACGGCCAGTTCTGGCCTTCCTGGACGGATCGCCGGAGCGGCGGAAAGGAAGAAATCTGGTCCGCGAAGGTCATCGACGACAGCGGAAGCAGCTGCACGCCTCCCGCGGCACCCACCGGCGTGAGCGCGAGCTCTTCGTCTCAGAGCGGCGCGACCGTCTCCTGGACCGCTTCATCGGGCGCAACCTCATACATCATCCTCCGCTCGAACGCGAGCGGCGGACCGTATTCGCAGGCCGGCACCTCGACGTCGACCTCCTTCACCGACACGGGGCTCTCCTGCAATACGACCTACTACTACGTCGTCCAGGCCAGCAACGGCACCTGCGCATCGGGCAACTCCGCCCAGGCACAGGCAACCACGTCCACTTGCAGCAGTGGCGGCGCACTGACCGCCAGCTACGATTCGAGCCGTAAGGCGCCGAGCTGCGGCAGCACCGTCGGCAGTTCCTGCGACACCGGCGCTTCACTCATTCTCGGCCGCGACTCCCTCAGCGGCGGCGCCGAGCCCAATCAACCCAATACCATCAACAGCTCCTGCGCCGACGGCAGCTCCGGAAGCTTCCACTCCGACGAGTCGCTCGACCGGCTCGAGATCGAGACCACCGACGGCAGCAGCTTCGCCGCCGGCAAGAGCGTGAAGGTCACCGCCACTGTCTGGGCGTACTCTACCTACAGCTCCGATCACCTCGATCTCTACTACGCGGCAGACGCCTCGAACCCGACCTGGACGCTCATCGGCACCATCAATCCCACCGGCTCGGGCGCCCAGACTCTGACCGCCACCTACACCCTCCCCGCGGGAAGCATGCAGGCGATCCGCGGAACCTTCCGCTACAACGGGAGTGCCTCGTCGTGCACGACCGGCTCGTATGACGATCACGACGACCTGATCTTCGCGGTCGGCGGCGGCAGCGGCTGCACGCCTCCGGCAGCACCGACCGGGGTGAGCGCGAGCTCTTCGTCTCAGACCTCCGCCACCGTCTCCTGGAATGCTTCTTCGGGTGCGACCTCGTATACCATCCTCCGCTCCACGACCAGCGGCGGACCGTACACCCAGGCCGGCACCTCGACGAGCACCTCCTTCAGTGACAGTGGCCTTACCTGCAACACGACCTACTACTACGTCGTCCAGGCCAGCAACGGCACCTGCGCTTCCGGCAACTCCTCCCAGGCACAGGCGACCACCGCCTCGTGTCCATGCACGCCTCCGGCGGCACCGACCGGCGTAGGCGCGAGCTCCTCATCACAGACGTCCGCCACTGTCTCCTGGAACGCTTCTTCGGGTGCGACCTCGTACGCCATCTTCCGCTCCACCACGAGCGGCGGACCGTACAGTCAGGCCGGCACCTCGACGAGCACTTCCTTCAGTGACAGTGGCCTGACCTGCAACACCACTTACTACTACGTCGTCCAGGCCAGCAACGGCACCTGCGCTTCCGGCAACTCCGCCCAGGCACAGGCGACCACCGCCGCTTGTGGCGGTGGCGGCGCACTGACCGCCACTTACGATTCGAGCCGTAAGGCGCCGAGCTGCGGAAGCACCGTCGGCACATCCTGCGACACCGGCGCTTCACTCATTCTCGGCCGCGACTCCCTCAGCGGCGGCGCCGAGCCCAATCAACCCAACACCATCAACAGCTCCTGCGCCGACGGCAGCTCCGGAAGCTTCCACTCCGACGAGTCGCTCGACCGGCTCGAGATCGAGACCACCGACGGCAGCAGCTTCGCCGCCGGCAAGAGCGTGAAGGTCACCGCCACTGTCTGGGCGTACTCTACCTACAGCTCCGATCACCTCGATCTCTACTACGCGGCAGACGCGTCGAACCCGACCTGGACGCTCATCGGCACCATCAATCCCACCGGCTCGGGCGCCCAGACCCTGACCGCCACCTACACCCTCCCCGCGGGAAGCATGCAGGCGATCCGCGGAACCTTCCGCTACAACGGGAGCGCCTCGTCGTGCACGACCGGCTCGTATGACGATCACGACGACCTGATCTTCGCGGTCGGCGGCGGCAGCGGCTGCACGCCTCCGGCAGCACCGACCGGGGTGAGCGCGAGATCCTCATCACAGACCTCCGCCACTGTCTCCTGGAACGCCTCTTCGGGTGCGACCTCGTATTCCATCCTCCGCTCCACGACCAGCGGCGGACCGTACACCCAGGCCGGCACCTCGACGAGCACCTCCTTCAGTGACAGTGGCCTGACCTGCGGCACGACCTACTACTACGTCGTCCAGGCCAGCAACGGCACCTGCGCTTCCGGCAACTCCGCCCAGGCACAGGCGACCACCGCCGCTTGCAGTGGCGGCGGCAACGCCTTCGCCAACCCGGGATTCGAGACCGGTTCGCTCTCCAGCTGGACGACCACGGGCGCATCGGAAAGCGCCTCGACGGCGCTGGCGCACAGCGGCACGTACAGTGCGCGCCTCGGCAGCACCTCCCCCACCAACGGCGACAGCACCATCTCGCAGACGGTAACCATGCCGGCCGGTACGAGCACGGTGACGTTCTCGTACTACCTGACCTGCCCCGATACGGTGACCTACGACTGGTTCACAGCGACGCTCAAGGACAACACCACCGGTACGACCACCACGCTCCTGGGCAAGACCTGCACGAACAACAGTACCTGGCACCAGGTCACGGGCAACGCAACCGCTGGCCACAGCATCACCCTGACGCTCACCAGCCACGACGACAACTACTCGGGCGACGCGACACTCACGTACGTCGACGACATCGCGACGCAGTAGCAGCTTCGGCGGGCCCGGGGCAAACGCCCCGGGCCCCTCTCCTCCCATTTCCGAGCCGCCCCGCAACGAATCTCCGTCTCGTCCCTCTTCCCATCGGGATTGGTGGCCGGGGGGGGGGCCGGCGGTAGACTCACCTCTTCTTCGTCCGCGCCGTCGGCGTCGCATTCCACGGATCTTCCGGCCATGGATGCCTGGGATAGCGCCCACGCAGCTCCTTCCGGACCTCGGGATACGTCCGCTCCCAGAAGCTGCGCAGATCCGACGTCGTCTGTACCGGACGGCCGTTCGGACCGAGGAGAGAGAAAACCACCGGCACCTGATTCGGCCCGATGCGCGGCGTCTCGGCAAGGCCGAAGAGCTCCTGCAGCTTCACCGGCGCGATCACCGAACCATCGTCGCGGTAGTCGAGATGGACATTCCGCCCGCTCGGCACCGGCAGCGATTCCGGCGCGAGCTGATCGAGCTTCTTGCGGTCGCGGTGAGAAATCAGCTGAAGGAGATCGAATCCTCGAGGTAAAGACGTGACCCCCTCGAGCGCTGTGGAGACGGTCCGCTCCAGATCGAGGAACACTCCCGCGAATCGGAGTCGCCGGAGGAGCTGCTCCGACCGCGCATCCGCAGGTCTGGTCAGAACCGCATCCACCAGAAGACCACTCGCGACCTCCGGGACCGGCCGGTCCGGCGACTCCGAGAGGAGAATCCTGCCGTACCACGCCCGCCGAGTCGCAGTGACGCTTCTCCCGTCGTCGGCGAGGCGATGCCCGGTGTCCGTTCCGGTCGGCGCCAGCCACTCCGGATCGACGGCGCTCGCCATACGTATCAACGCCTCCGGTCCGCTCCTTCGCGCGCCTCCATCCACGTCCACTGCGACGATCCACTCCGCACTCTTCACGCCGCTGTCGCGCGAAAGAATCGCACCGCTCCCGTTGGCCATGAGGAATCGATCCGTACCCGGTGACCTTCTCCTGGCGACACGGTCCGCGAATCCGAGAAACAGCGCCCGGCGAAGGGCGGCATCCGATTCGTCGGATGAGCTTCCCCGCAGGACCGCGGAGGCGATCCGGCCGATCTCCTCCGCCGCACGACGCACTCCGAACGGCAACGACTCGATGTGGTCCACCAGAGTCAGCACGTCGGAATCCGTCGCCACGTCTCCCCCACGCCAGCTCACCGGTTCCGAGATGACTGCACAGAGTGCGGCGGCGCGGCGTGACGGCCCCGCCTCGATCAGAACTCGGGCCAGCCGGGGGTGGAGAGGAAACTTCTGCATCCGCTGGCCGATCGGAGCGATCCGCCGGCCATCGATCGCGTCGAGCCGTTCGAGAAGCTCGAGGGCCGCGTCGATCTTCTCCGGCCGCGGTGGATCGAACCACGGGAACGCGTGCGGATCGCCGCCCCAGGCGATGATGTCGAGAAGGAGAGGAGCGAGATCGACACGGAGGATCTCCGGCTCGCGATGAGCCTCGAGGAAATCCCGTTCGTCCCACAGCCGGATCACTCTTCCTGCGCCGGTACGTGCAGCACGACCGGCGCGCTGTTCGGCCGAATCACGCGGGATTCGCTCCGTCACCAGCTCGTCGATTCCTCGGGATTCGTCGAAGCGGACGATCCGGTGCAGACCTCCGTCGACCACGGCACTGACCCCTTCGACGGTCAGCGAAGTCTCCGCGATGTTCGTCGCGAGGATCACTTTCCGCCGTGCCGACTGCTGCAACGCCGAATCCTGCTCCTCGGGGGTCAGGCCTCCATGAAGAGGGAGAACGTCGAGATCTCTTCCCGCTCCCGACCGCAGCTCCTGTTCCGCGTCACGGATCTCACGAGCTCCGGGGAGAAAGACGAGAACGTCTCCGGAGTCACTCTTCAGCAGCGCCTCGACTGCGCCGGCGACGGTTGCCCGGGGAGCGTACTCGATCTCCAGCGGATGCACGCGTCCCGGCACTTCGACCACGTCGCACCCGAGGTATTCCGCGACCCGCGTCGCATCGAGCGTCGCCGACATCACCACCAGGCGAAGGTCGTCCCGCGAACGGAACGCCTCACGCGCGAGCGCGAGCGCAAGATCGGAGTGGACGCTCCGCTCGTGGAATTCGTCCAGCACCACCGTTGTGAAGTCACTGAGGAGAGGATCCGATTCGAGCCGCCGCGTGAGAATCCCTTCCGTCGCCACGAGGAGCCTGGTCTCCGGACCGAAGTTCCGCTCGAAGCGGATCTGCCATCCCACTTCACGTCCGACCGTCCATCCGCGCTCGGCAGCGATACGGCGGGTGAGCGAGCGAGCCGCGACGCGACGCGGTTGCAGCAGAATCGTCGGGCCGTCCGCCGCGAGCAGCGGCGGGATCCGCGTGGTCTTCCCCGATCCCGGCGGCGCGACGAGTACCAGCGCCCGCTCGCGCCGGACGCGGGCGAGGATCTCGTCCGCGCGGCTGTCGATCGGGAGAGGAAGCATCACCGGCGGCGATTATACGATCCGGCTCAGTATCCCCAGCAAGCGGTGATCTTCAGCGCCGTCGCTGCATTCCATTGATCGCGCGAGATCTGCATCGGCACGCGGATCTCGAAGCGTCCCGCGTGCGGCGCCATCGATCCCACCGACCGGAAACGACCCATGCGGTTCCCGTTCACGTCGACCGGCCCGACGATCACCTTCAGCCGCTGGCTGGTTCCGCTCCGGCTGCGTCCGGTGAAGACCCACTCTCCTCGGACGATCTCTCCCGGCGCGGCGGGATCCGCTTCGAAGCGGACCGAGTCGAGCTGCACCAGTTTCCTGTTGCAGTAGAGTGCCGGAACCGAAACCTCCGCGCCCATCACGGGCATCGGGATCGTCGCGTGCTTGAGTGAGGGATTCCAATCCGCGAGACCAGGGCCGGCCGCCAGCAACAGGAGCATCGCCAGAGCCATCGATTCCGCTGCAATCCTACCTCTCCCATTTCGCTCCACCGAGGGAGTCATGCGGGCCTCCTTCGAGGCACCCGACGGGAGACCGGTGCTTCCATCTCAATGTAGGGACTTCCGTAGCGAAATGCGACTCAGAGAGGGAAAAGGGGCGTCACTTCCTCCGGCCGCCACCGAAGTTCCGGATGGATTGGAAATGAAGATGAAAGTAGTTGGCCGCTGCGCGCATCGCCCGCACGACCTTTCCGACTTCCTGCGTCTCGATCGCGACGAGCTCGCGCCGCATGTTCGCCGGAAGCTGAGACCGGCACCGATGGCACAATCCCGTCCCGAGAGTCTTCTCGTGATGGCACCTCGGGCAGTCCTCACTGACCGCGAGCTTGTGAATCTCCTGGCGTGAGCCGGTCAACACTCCTCCTCGCTCTCGCGACCGCCCGGAGCGAGGAGGGCGGATCGGGAGTCGCTCTGCGTGCTTGTCCGGTGAGACGTTCCCGGCCTGCTCCGGGTTTCGTCCGCCTGACATACATGATACGGCACAGCCGAATCGGATGTCGCCTTACACTTCCGCTATTTACTCGGTTCGGGAACGGTCGCAGGGTCCTGGTGCACCGTCTCGAGGGCGATCTCGATCGTCACGTCGTCGCCGAGGAGATACCCCCCCGAGTCGAGGGTGCGGTTCCAGACGACTCCGTAGTCCTTCCGGTCGAGGACCGTCGACGCCTCGAATCCCGCCCGCTCCTTACCGCCGGGATCCTTCATGAATCCGGTGATGGTGACCGGCAGCGTGATCTGCTTCGTCACGCCGTGCATCGTGAAATCGCCCGATACGTTGAAGCGATCCTTCCCTGCCGGGACGATCTTCGTGCTGTGAAATGTGATCTCCGGATACTTCTGCACGTCGAAGAAATCGGCACTGCGAAGGTGGTTGTCGCGCCGCTCGACGTTCGTATCGATGCTGGCCGTCCGGATGACGAAGTCGACGGAAGATCGTTCCGGCTTCGCACGGTCGAAGTCGATCGTCCCGGAGAAGTCGCCGAAGCGCCCGCTCACCTTCGAAACGAGGTGCCGGATCTGGAACGTCACATCCGAGTGATTCGAATCGACTACGTACGTCTCACCGGCGAACGCAACCGTCGATACGGTCAGAAACAGACAAACGGCAAGGATTCTCGCTCTCATCACACCTCCAGGAATCGAGGTCGCCCCCGCGATGACTCTATTGACGTTTGAGACAGGGAATCGATTCCGGGGTCACGCTCATCGCGGATGGTTTGCAGCTTCGTGACAGACAGCGGATTGAACGTTGCCATTGACCTCACCCTCGCACTCCGCTACAAACCGCGGGGGCGGTACGAGATGAAAGAGATTTCCGAATCAGAGAAAGAGCGACTTCTCGAAAACCTGGAAGACGAATTGAACGGAGCCGCGCTCTACGACGCGATCGCAGACGCGGAAAAGGACCCGAAGCTCTCGGAGGTCTACCGGCGCCTCGCGTCCGTCGAACGGAAACACGCCGAGACCTGGCGTTACCGGCTGGAGCGGGCCGGGGTACCGACTCCGAAGTTCCGCCCTTCCTGGCGTACGCGCACTCTCGGCTGGATCGCGAAACGCTTCGGCGTCGGCTCCGTGCTCCCCAGTGTGCAGTCACTCGAGCGGGCCGACAGCCACAAGTACGCGCAGCAGCCCGACGCGGCCGAGCTCGACGCCGAAGAGCGCTCGCACGCGCGCGTGCTTCGGCTGATGAGCGGGGTGCCGGGAGGGTTCGAAGGGAGTCAGGTCGCGCGGATGGAGGGACGCCACCGCACCGCCGGGGGAAACGCTCTCCGCGCCGCGGTGCTCGGCGCGAACGATGGCCTCGTCTCGAATCTGAGCCTGGTGATGGGAGTGGCCGGTGCGGCGATGGCTGCCCGCTCGATTCTGATCACCGGACTCGCCGGACTCCTCGCCGGAGCCGGATCGATGGCTCTCGGGGAGTGGCTTTCGGTGAAGAGCTCACGGGAGCTGTACGAGCATCAGATCGCGACGGAGGAAGCGGAACTGATCGCCGCGCCGGAAGAGGAGAAAGAAGAGCTCGCGCTCATCTACCAGAGTCGGGGACTGGACGAGGCGCGCGCGCTCGATCTGGCCGAGCAGATGATGTCCAACCACGAGACCGCGCTCGACACCCTCGCACGTGAAGAGCTCGGCATCAATCCGGAAGAGCTCGGGGGATCGGCATGGGAAGCGGCGATCACCTCGTTCTTCCTCTTCGCGGTCGGCGCGATCATTCCGGTCATCCCGTACTTCTTCACCAGCGGAATGGACGCGGTGGCGTGGAGCGTCGGATTCAGCACCATCGGCCTCTTCGCCATCGGCAGTGCGATCACCCTCTTCACCGGCCGCCCCGTGATTCTCTCCGGAGGACGCCAGGTCGTGTTCGGCCTCACCGCCGCGGCACTGGTGTACGGCATCGGACGGCTCGTTGGAGTCTCGCTGGGAGGGTGATGAAGCTCGAGATTCGAGGCTCGAGGCTCGAGACTCGGGCCTAGCCGTAGAAACGTCCGTAGCGAGAAAGCGGAGCAGCGAGGCCAAATTCGTTCGGATTTGAGGTGCGTAGCGGTGGCTACTCGCCGAAAATCGGGGCGGATTTGGACCGCTGATCCGCTTTCGCAGTAGGACAGTTTCTACCGCGCAGACTCCTAGCCTCGAATCTCGAGCGTCCTCACCGTGCGTGCGGCGAGATCGGCGACCCGGATCGCGTGGTTGTTGGTGTCCGCGATGTAGAGCACTCCGCCCCGCTCGACCACTCCTTCCGGCTCGCGGAGCTCGACCTCGTCGAACGGGCCGTCGCGATCGCCCGCCCGTCCGCTCCCGATCAGAGACGTCGTCCTCCCGGTGGCAGGGTCGAGCACCTTGATCTTGTGGTTGTAGCTGTCGGCGATGTAGATCTGACCGTCTTCACCCAGCGCGATCCCGGTCGGGTGCTGTAACCGGACTTCGGCGCCCGTGCCGTCGACGTCCCCGAACTCGAACAGTCCCTGCCCGACCATGGTCATCACGCGCAGCGGTTCGTCGAGAACGATCGCGCGGATGGCGCTCGCTTCCGAGTCGGCGACGAAGACGTGATCCATCCCGAACGCGATGTCGCTGGGCTGATTGAATCCGGCGGTCTCGCGCGGACCGTCCACCAGCGCTTCCTGCCCGCTCCCCGCGAATGGACCGATCTGCTCCTCGTGGAGCAGTAGCCCGATCTGGTGCGATCCCGCGAGTGCGACCAGAAGCGTCTCCGCATCGGTCACCTGCAGCGCCCAGGGAGAACG
Source organism: uncultured Acidobacteriota bacterium (assembly GCA_963741955.1). GTDB lineage: Bacteria > Acidobacteriota > Thermoanaerobaculia > Gp7-AA8 > Gp7-AA8 > CAVUKB01. Next base: position 234,427 of record CAVUKB010000004.1, on the reverse strand, counting down.
GAGCGCCACCTCCCGCGCCCTTCCGACCTGAAGACGCCAGCTCCCCTTCTCTCCCGTTCCGGCGACCGTGCGGACGTAGCCCCCCTCGAGGTCGACCGCTCGGATCGCGTGGTTGCCGGTGTCTGCCACATAGAGGCTCGATCCCTCGAGCGCCATCCCGTGGGGATCCCGGAACGAGGCGTTCTCGTAATGGCCGTTGTCGAATCCTTCCGCGCCGCTTCCGAAGATGCGCAGAATCTCCGCGTCGGTTCCTTCCCCGAGCCGGAGCTCGAGAATGCGGTGGTGCCCGGTATCCGCGATGAACAACCGTTCGTCCGCCAGGAGAAGCTTCGACGGAAACGAAAGAAGGCGTTCGCGCTCGAGGCTCTTCTCCGATCCGACCGGCAGCGGTGAGCGGTCGATCCGATCCGCGTTCCGTTCCAGAATCGAGTCGATCAGCGGGATGTACTCATCGGCGTCGATCTCTCCCGGCTTCATCCCGACCACCTTGCCGTTCGGGTCGATCAGCACCACCGTCGGCCAGGCATGAATTCCGTAGTCGTTCCAGATGCGGAACCCGCGGTCGTTGATCACCGGATGTTCGATACCGTGGCGCATCACCGCCTGACGAACGTTTTCCGTCTCCTTCTCGGACGGGAACTTCGCCGAATGGACGCCGATCACCACCAGCTCGTCCGGAAAATGCTCTCGAAGTCGGCGCAACTGCGCGACATTGTGGTGGCAGTTGATTCAGCAGAAGGTCCAGAACTCGAGAATGACCACCTTCCCGCGCAGCTCCTTCATCGTGAGGGGCCGCCCGGCGTTCAGCCAGTCGTGGTCCTTCGGAAACTCGGGAGCATTGACGATCCCGCGGGTGTTGTCCATCCCTTCACTCATCCTTCCCCCCTCGAGAGCAGTTCGCCGGATCGACGAATGGTCGGTCAGACCTCGAGCCCCACCATCCGCATCAACGCGATCGCGTTACTCTTCTCGACCACCCCGTCGCGCATCCGATAGTCGAAGACCATCTTCCCGCCTTCGACGTGATCCTCGAAATGCACGTTCTTCGCCCGGAGCGCATCACCGTCCGCGATCTCGGAGAGCGCGAGATCGTGCGTGGTCATCAGTCCTATCGCCCCCCGCGAGAGGAGGCTTTTCACCACTGCTTCCGCTCCGATGCGCCGGTCGTGGGAGTTCGTCCCGCCGAGGATCTCGTCGAGAAGAAAGAGGAGAGGTCCGGATTCGGAGATCTCCAGGAGCTGCCGCAGACGGACGATCTCGGCGTAGAACCGCGAGCTCCCTTCCTGCAGAGAGTCGTTGATCCGGATCGACGCTCCGACGCACAACCTCGAGATACGGAGACGGCGGGCGAAGACCGGAGCGCCCGCCAGCGCGAGGACCGTGTTCACTCCCACCGTGCGGAGCATGGTGCTCTTCCCCGACATGTTCGATCCGCTGACGATCAGAAGACGAAGCTCGTCGCCGAGGCGGAGATCGTTCCGCACGCATCGCTCCACCGGGAGGAGGGGATGTCCGAGTCCCTCCGCCTCGAAACGGGTCTCGCCGTCGACGATCTCCGGGAATGGATCCGCGGGTCTCTCGAACGCATACGACGCGAACGAAGAGAGTGCCTCGATCTCACCGACTGAATCGAGCCACTGCGCGATCTCCGGCCCTGATTCCGCGCGCCACCGGTCGATCGCCATCGCGAGCTGCGTCTCCCAGAGGAGGATCGCGGCGATCGGAGCGAAGAACATGTTGCGTCGCGACTCCAGCAGAGCAAGGAGACGGTGCAGTCTTTCGATCCTCATCGAAGCCGCTTCTTCGGAACGCGACAGTGCGTCGCGAAGAGTGGAGAGGCGGGGACTTCGAAACGTCTCGCGCTCGAGACGGCGCAGCAGCGTCGCCAGAAGCATCAGTTCCCGCTCCGCGAGCTCGAGCGGCGCGACGATACGGGCGACCCGTCCGCGCAGCGATCTCGCGAAGAGCATCTCGACGATCACCACGATCACGAAGGGAAGCGCGCCGAAGCGGAACCAGAGCGACCCGGCAACTCCTGCCGTCAGCTCCGGCTCGGTACGTGAGACCAGCGCCACCACGAGAGAGGGAACGGTCAGAACCGCGAGCACCGACAGCAGCAGCGCCGTCCACCGAAGCGCAGGCTTGCGAATCACCTTCGGGTCGGCCCCCCACCTCGACAGATGTTTCGGATCGACTCCCGTCCCTACGTCCTCACCCAGAACGGCGAGATCTTCCCGCAGATCGAGCGCGAACCGGAGCTCGTCCACCGCTTCCTGCCTCAGCGTGATCACCGGCGGCGACGCCGGCGAGAGAAGCCAGTTCGAGAGCATCTCCTCCCCTCGCCGCGTACGGGCGAGCGAGATCCTCTCGAAGAGAGATCCGGTGCCGAACAGATCGAGATCCCCTGCGTACGGATGCGACTCGGTCAGGAACTGGAGTCCCGTCCGCCCGCGCCCGGCCCATTGGCCGGAGAGGCGCGCCAGCCCGCTCTCGTAAAAGTCCGCCGCGCGCTCGAGTTTCTTCCTCCGCAGAGCGAACCGCTCGTGCAGCACCACCAGCGTCACGAAGACCACCACCGGCAGGAGAAACCACCATCCCGCCATTGCGCGATCGACGAACGCGATCCACGCGATCACCACACCGGCCGCGAAGACCGCCAGCCGCGACCAGGAGATCGTCTCTTCCCGCCGCGCGAGTCGCGTCGCCGCGGTCCGGCGCTCGTCGAGCCTTCGTTCGTATTCGTTCCTCGGATCGAGCTCACTCACGGGCGCAGTATAAAGGCATCGAACGGCATCGTGGATCGTGGATCGTGGATCGTGGATCTGAAAGGCATAGAACGGCATCGGGGGGCTCGACCATCCTCAATCCTCGATGCCTTTCAGATCCTCGATTCTCAATTCACGATCCACGATGCTTCTCACCCGCTGTTGCGCAATCCCGCGGCGATTCCGTTCACGGTGATGTGCAGGACGTCGCGCAGGACTTCCGATTCCGTCTCGTTCACCGATTCGCGGAAACGCGGGAGGAGCGCGACCTGGAGAAAGTTCATCGGGTCGATGTACGGATTCCTCACCCGGATCGCCGACTGCAGCCATTCCTCGCGCTCCAGCAGCTTCTCCTGTCCGGTCAGCCGCAGGATCATCCTCTCCGTCCGGGCGAATTCGTCTCCCAGGCGCGGGAAGATCGCCTTCCGGACCTCGCCGGCCGCCAGCGTCGAGTAGACCTCCGCGATCACCATGTCCGCTTTCCGCATCGCCATCTGCGCGTTGTTGATCACGGTCCAGAAGAAAGGCCATCGCGCATACATCGTCCGGAGAAGCTCCCAGCGGCTCTCCTCGCCGCCGGTCCACGTTTCGATTCCCGTCCCGAGACCGAACCAGCCCGGCAGGTTCACGCGCGACTGGGTCCAGGAGAACACCCACGGGATCGCGCGAAGGTCGCCGATCGATCCCCCCGCCTTCCGTTTCGCCGGGCGGCTGCCGATGTTGAGCCGGGAGATCAGATCGATCGGCGTCGCCTGATGGAAGTAGTCGACCAGCTCTGGCGTGCGGTGCACGAGATCGCGATAGCACTGCTCGGCCGCAGCCGACATCTCCTTCAGTGCCGTTTCCCACGAATCGTGACTTGCCGATTCCTCCACCGTGGCACCGCTGCCATCCGCGATCTCGCCCGCGCGCCCGGTCATCAGGAGAACAGCGCTGGTGAGCTGCTCGAGATGACGCCGCGCGATCTCGTCGTTGGAGTAGCGCTCGGTGATCGTCTCTCCCTGCTCGGTCACTTTGATCCGGCCGCGAATCGACTCCGCCGGCTGGGCGAGAATCATCCGATTCGCGGGGCCGCCACCCCGGCCTATCGATCCGCCCCTCCCGTGAAAGAGCGTCAGCACCACTCCCGCCTCGTCGCATACGTGCGCCAGCTCACGCTGCGCGACGTGAAGCTCGCGATTGGAGGCCAGATACCCACCGTCTTTGTTCGAATCGCTGTAGCCGATCATGACCTGCTGCCTGCGGTCCATCGACTGGAGGTGTTTCGAGTACACCGCATTGCCGAACAGCCTCTTCATCACACCGGCCGACGCATGAAGATCCTCCACCGTCTCGAACAGCGGCACGATTTGCAGACCCTCATCCGCTCCGCAGATCTTCGCCAGCAGCAGGACCTCCAGCACGTCGCTCGGCGCCTCGGCCATGCTGATCACGTAACTGTCGATGGCCCGCGGTCCCATCCGCTCGCGGGCGCCGCGGATCACGCCGAACACTTCCAGGATGCGGCTCGTTTCTTCCGACACTCCGACTCTTCGCACTCCCGCCCCTCCGCGCTCGAGCACGGCCGAGAGAAGCCGCTCCTGATCCGCGGAATCCATCGAGGCATACCCTTCGGCGATCCCATTCACCCGGAACAACTCGTCGAGAGCCTTCTCGTGCTTCGCCGAATGCTCCCGGATGTCGAGCGTGGCGAGATGAAATCCGAACGTCTCCGCCTGGACGACGAGAGAACCGAACCGTCCCTCCGCCAGAAGCGCGGCGCGATTCGAGCTCAGGCTGTCCCGGATGCAGCGGAGATCGGCGAGGAACTCCTCCGGAGTTTCGTAACGCGTGCTGCGCAGCGGCTCGGTCGTCGGCGTCTCGCTCTCGTCGAGGGTGGCGGCGAGCCTCCGGTAGATGAAGAAGAGCATCTGTCGATAGGGCTGCGACGGATAGCGCCGGCTCACGTGCTTCGCGATCTCCGGAAATCGTGTCGCTGCCCCGGCGAGTCTTTCCGCGAGCGCTTCACTGATCCCGCATCGATCCGAGGTGCTGAGATGCCCGTGCATCCGGTCGATCGTTCGCATGTAGAGCCGCACCGCCATCCGCCTCTGCGCACGCAACGTCTCCTCGGTGAAGGCGGGAGTGACGAACGGGTTCCCATCGCGATCGCCTCCGATCCACGACCCGAACTCGATGAACCGAGGAATGCGCGCGAGCGGCACCAGCGCCGCTCCGCCGGAATGCACCGTCGCGAGCTCCGGAGCGATCCTGCCGAGTGCCATCGACACCGAGTGGACGATCCGGGGAACGAGATCGAACAGAGTCGTCTCGAAGTAGTAGAGACCATTCCGCACCTCGTCGAGAACCGAAGGCTTCTCCGGCCTCCCTTCCTCGGTCTGCCACAACGAGAGGACGTGCTCCCTCAGATCGAGCTCGATCTCGCGTCGTTCCTGCGGCGTCGGGCGCTCGCGCTCCAGCCGCTGAAGAAGCGCCGCGATCTCGGAGAGCTTCGTGAGGATCGTCCGCCGCTTGACCTCCGTCGGATGCGCGGTGAAGACGGGGCGGACCGCCAGCCGTCCGAGGAGCTCGAGAATCTTTTCTCCTCCCATCCCGCGGCTGTGGAGGCGGGAGATCGCATCCGCGAGCGTCTCGGCGAGCGGCTCTCCTTTCTGCTCCCACGCGATCGCACGGGCGTGGAGCACTCGCACCCGTTCCGCCTCTTCGGCGAGATTCACCAGCCTGAAGTAGACCGCGAAGGCTTTCGCGATCGCGCGAGCCCGGGGAAGGGAGAGCGATTTCACGATCTCGAGAAGCTCCGACGCCGCTCGCGCCTCCCCGGCGCGATGCGCCTTGGCCAGCCCGCGGATCCTCTCTTCCAGATCGAAGGTCTCGCGTCCCTCCTGATCGACGATCACGTCGCCCAGGAGATCGCCCAGGAGGTGAATCTGATCGCTGAGAAGTGATTCGCTGTTCGCCTGCATGCGCAGAAGCATTACATCCCCCGTGCCCGGATGGAAGAGGAGGGCTACGAGCGGACGGGTTTCCTCATTCGCCCTTCCCGTGTCTAATGTCGCAGTTGTGGGAGGTGGTTCTTGAGATCGATCGCCGCAAAAGTCTCCGTCCTGCTCGGAATCGCACTGATCGCCCTCGTCGCGAGCTCTGCGGCTCGACCGAAGCCGCAGAACGCGGCACCTCCTTCCTCGTACCAGGAGATCCGCCAGAGTGCCGAATCTCTCTATAGTGCAAAGTCGTGGGCGAAGGCGCACGAGCTCTATGCGACCGCCGCAGCACTCGACCTCTCGACGGTGCAACGGCGGTGGGTGGACTTTCGCCTCGCCGATACCGAATGGCGCTCGTTCGCTTCGACGAACAATCCGGACCCGACGAAACTCGAAGCCGCGCGGAAGGAGCTCCAGCGACTCGCGGGAAGCGACTCACAGCCCGCGGACCTCATCGCGGCCGAAGCCGAGGAATCGCTCGCCGATTCGTGGTGGGAGAAGTTCGGGGAGTGGAGCGCAGCCTTCCCTCATTACCAGAGGGCCCTTTCGTACTGGGGTGCGAGCAGCGATCTGGAGACGGCGCGCACGCGTTATCTGCAGATCGTCTGGGACATGGCCACGCCCCCGGCGGCGTGGGGAAATGGTGATTACGGATATCAGGGACGACTTCCCCAGGAGATTCTCGAGAATGCCGTCAGGATCGCGAAGACTCCGGTCGATCTCGCGCACGCGAACTATCTCCTTGCGACCGCTCTGCAGCAGCGCGGGTCGGATCCGGACGTTCACGAGCGGATCGCAGAGGCCTTCCGGGCCGCGATCGCCCCCGGTCGGAGCGTCGCGTGGTACGACGATGCCCTCTTCCACTTCGCGGAGTGGCTGGAACGGCAGGGCGGAGTGGTGGAGGAAGACAACGGCGCGATCCGCTTCATCCCCGATTATGACGCTGCGCTCCAGACGTACCGTCGCCTCACTACGGAGTTCGTCAAAGGAGAGAGCCGTTACCGCGACCAGGCGGAGAATCGGATCCACGACATCGTCTCTCCCACCGTTGCGGTGGCCGTCTCGAACGTCTTTCTCCCGAATTCCGAAGTCGCGTTCACTCTTTCGTGGAGAAATGTGACGACTGTGGACCTGACCCTCACGCCGTTCGATCTCACCCGCGACGTGGAGATGGACGAACGTCGAGGCGACTGGCTCGACCGGATCCGGACCGGCGGTTCACCGGTCGCCAGGTGGAGTGAAACGGCCGGGTCGGCCGGTCACGTTCCGGGAACGAAACAGATTCGCGTTCCCCGACAGCTGGACCCGGGCGCGTATCTTCTCGAAGCACGAGGAGAGGGAGTTTCCGCGCGCGATCTCGTGCTCATCAGCGACGCAGCCCTCGTTCTCGAGAGCGCGGCGAACCGCGCCATCGTCTACGCGTGTGACTCGACCACCGGAGCGCCACTCGCCGGCACGCGCGTGACGCTCTGGGACAGTACCTACGATTCGACCCCCTCCACGGTCTCCCGGACCGAGCTGACGGGATCCGATGGAATGGCTCGTTTCGACCTCCGCGACGCCTACTCCCACAACCTCTTTGCCGTAGCCAATCGCAACGGCCGGCAGGCGCTCGTCTCCGCCAGCAGCTGGCACTCACGCGATGCAGTTGCGCGGTGGAGGCTCTACGTCACGACCGACCGGCCCGCCTACCGTCCGAACGAGACCGCGCACTGGAAGGTGGTCGCGCGAACCGAGGCGGGCGAGTCGTACACCACTCCCTCCGGCGCGAAGATTCATTACGTGATCAACGATCCGAGAGGGAGCAAGGTCGCCGAGGGGGATCTCCAGCTCAATGAGTTCGGCAGTGGGTGGGGCACGCTTCAGACCACGGAATCGATGCCGCTCGGGATGTACACCATCGGCTTTCAGGATGCCTCGAGCCGCTGGATCGGCCAGGCGGAGATGTTCCGGCTGGAGGAGTACAAGCTCCCCGAGTTCCGTGTCTCCGTTGAAACTGCAGAGAAGGACGGCAGGAAGGTCGCGTACCGTCTCGGCGACACGGTCGAGGCGACCATCGATTCGCAGTACTACTTCGGAGCACCGGTAACCGACGGGTCGGTCGAAGTTCTGGTGAGACAAAAACCGTGGCGGCGAATCTGGATGCCTGACCGCCGCTACGGCTGGTACTTCGACCAGGGGATCTCACCCTACGCGTCCGGTCAGCCGGGTCAGATCGTGAAGCGCGAAGAGCTCCGCACCGGCCCCGACGGGAAAGTCACGTTCCGATTCGACACTCCGCGCGGATCGCAGAACGATCTCGAATACACGGTCGAAGCGCGGGTGACCGACTCCTCGCGTCGTGAGGTCACCGGCAGCGGAACCCTCCGCGTCACTCGCCAGAGCTACTACGTCGATCTTCGTCCGAAACACTATCTCCACCGGCCTTCGGATCGGGTGGCGATCGATCTTCACACCTCCGACCCGAACGACCAACCGCTCCCGGTGAGCGGCGAGATCACCGTCACGCGCGACGAGTGGCACGAAGTGTGGCGCGACCCGAGTGGACAGCGGGTGACGGGCGAAGCGCTCGAACGGATCCGCAGTCGCGATCGGACCTTCCCTCCCCGCGCGCTCCCGGGTCATCCTGGATGGACGCTCGTTTCGAAAGGATACGAGAGCGAGAAAGTGAGCACGTCGCGCGTCTCCACGAATACCAAAGGCGTAGCGACGTTCACCTTCACGCCCGACCGGGAGGGTTACTATCGAGTCGCGTGGCAGAGCGCGGACCGAGGCGGGCGGGTGACGCGAATACCGATTCCGATCCGCGCAGAGACGGCCGTCTGGGTCGCCACGAACGCCACCACCGATCTCGGATATCGCTACGGCGGACTTCAGCTGATCGTCGATGAAGAGAGCGTCTCGGTCGGACGCCCTCTGCCGCTGATGATCGTCACTCCAGCCGCCGGCCGCTGGGTTCTCTTCAGCATCGAGACGGATCGAATCGACGATCTGCGTGTCATCCACGTCGACGGGACCGCGAAGTGGGTCGAGCTCCCGGTCGAGCCGAAGCACATCCCCAACGTCTTTCTCTCCGCTGCGATGGTCTCGGACGATCAGATGTTCGTCGACACGAAGGAAGTGATCGTCCCCCCCGAGCGAAAGTTCCTCGACGTCAGGGTGGAGTCGGATCGAAACGAGTACCGGCCGCGCGAACACGGGCGGATCACCGTGACCACCCTCGACTCGGATGGAAGACCCGTCCCCGCCGAAGTCTCGCTCGGCGTCGTCGACGCCTCGGTTTACGCGATTCAGGACGATCCCGCCGGTGATCCGCGTCGGTTCTTCTATGGCGGGAAGCGCGCGCACCAGGCGACGACCACCAGCAGCTTCCAGCTACGCCCCTACGTCCGCATGGTGGAGGACGATCAACATCGGCTCGTTGCGGAGAGATCCCGATCGGGAGCCGATGCGTATCGGAACAAAGACGAGTCATCCGACGGTCCCCGGCTGGAAGGCGAGATCGGCGCGTCCGGAGGGTTTGTCCGGAGCCTCGACTCCGTCGCGCAAGAGATCACCGTCACGGCCACAACTCCGCCGCCGGCGCCGAAGCCTCAGATGGCCCAGAAAGTGTCGGCGAATGCTGCCTCGCCTGCGGAGAATCCGGTGGTGGTCCGAAGCGACTTCCGCTCCACCGTCTTCTGGCAGCCGGACCTAAAGACCGGCGCGGACGGGAAAGCGACGGTCGACCTCACCGGGCCCGACTCGCTGACCACCTGGACGGCGAAGGCCCGGGCCGTCACTCCCTCGACGCAGGTCGGCATCGGAACGTCCGACACGGTCACCAACAAGCCGCTGATCGTCCGCCTCCAGGCGCCGCGATTCCTCCTCACCGGTGACGAGGTGGTCATCTCCGCCGTGATCAACGACAACTCGAATGATCCGATGAGGGTCACGTCTTCAGTCGAAGCGACCGGGCTCGCACCGCTGGCCGATGCCGGAACGAAGGAAGTCGACGTCGCAGCGGGCGGGGAAAAACGCATCGACTGGAGATTCCGCGTGCTCGACCCCGGAATGGCGAAGCTTCGTGTCACCGCCCGCTCCGCCGGAGAGAGCGACGCAATGGAACGCGAGCTCCGCATTTTCGACCACGGCATCCAGAAGCTCGTCGCAAAGTCGGGAAAGATTCGCGACTCCGCGGCGACGATCTCGCTTTCTCTTCCCGCCGAACGGCGGGAGGGTACGACCTCTCTCACCGTCCAGATCACTCCGAGCATGGCGGTGACCATGCTCGACGCCCTCCCCTATCTCATCGATTACCCGTACGGCTGCACCGAACAGACCATGAGTCGTTTCCTCCCGACCGTCATCGTAGCGCGGACCCTGCGGAGCCTCGGCGTCGATCCCGCGACCGTCGCGACACGACTCTTCGGCGGAGTCGAGCCCGAGTACGCCGGCCAGACGCATCCCGACGGAGCGAAGAGTCTCGACCGGATGAACGACATGACCCGCAAGTCCCTCCAGCGCCTCTACGACTTCCAGCACGCCGACGGTGGATGGGGGTGGTGGAAGGAGGGAGAGAGCGACCATTACATGAGCGCCTACGTCGTCTGGGGTCTTGCCCTCGCCCGCGATGCGGGAGTCGAGATCCGCTCCGGCGTTCTCGATCGAGGAGTGGAGTACCTCCGGAAGGAGCTCGTCGAGGAAGAGAACGATCTCGATCTTCAGGCATGGATGCTCCACGCCCTCTCCGTTGCGCATCCGTCGAGCACGCCCGCCACGTTCGAGAAGAAGGCTCTCGAGAATCTCTTCTCCAACCGCGAGAGGCTGAACACGTACGGCCGCGCCCTCCTCGCCATCGCAGCGCACCACTTCGGCGACACTGCGAGAGCGACGACACTCGTCCGCAACCTGGAGAACGGAGTGAAGATCGACCGTTCACCCGACCGTTCGATTCTGATCCGCACCACCGGAAGCAATCCGAACGTGCTCGCAACCGCCCACTGGGGTGCGGACGGCATCTGGTGGCGCTGGAGCGACAGTCCGGTCGAGACGACCGCCTTCGCACTCCGTGCACTCGTCGCCATCGATCCGGAAAACGCACTGATCGAGCCTGTCACCAACTGGCTGGTCCGAAACCGGCGAGGTGCCCAGTGGAACAACACCCGGGATACCGCGATCACGGTCCTCACTCTCGACGAGTATCTTCGCGCCTCGGGCGAGATCGCCTCGCCGGTCTCGTTCGATCTCACCGTGAACGGCCACCCGATCGGGTCGCGGACGCTCTCGAAGAGCGAGTTGATCTCGGCCCCCTCGCGGTTCGCGGTCGACCCGAAGTGGATCCGCGACGGCGAGAACCAGATCCGCGTCGAGCGGACGAAGGGGAGCGCTCCGCTCTACTTCTCCGCAGAGGCTCGTTTCTTCAGTCTGGAGGAACCGGTCCGCGCCGCAGGAAACGAGATCTTCGTGAGACGCGACTACTATCGGATCGTCGGCCGGCCCACTCTCCTCTCCGGCTACCAGTACGACAAAGTCCCTCTCCGCGATGGTGATCGCCTCACCAGCGGCGATCGCGTCGAAGTCGTCCTCACGGTCGAAGGAAAGAACGACTACCAGTACCTCCTCTTCGAGGACCTCAAGCCTGCAGGATTCGAAGCGGTGGAGCTCCGCAGTGGAGAGCCGATCTTCGCGCGCGAGCTGCGAGCGGATGCGTCGATCCGGCGCTTCGGCAACCACGCGGCCGAGACGCCGGAGGAGAAGCGGCCCGCGGCCGCACCGGAGCGGTCACCCCAGGCCGAGTACACCGGACGCCAGGCCTGGGTCTACCAGGAGCTCCGCGACCGGAAGGTCGCCCTCTTCGTCGATCGCCTCCCGGAGGGGATCTGGGAGATCCGGTACGCGATGCGGGCGGAAACGCCCGGGACGTTCCATGCGCTGCCACTGATGGGCGAGGCGATGTACGTTCCGGAGATCCGGGCGAACGGCGACGAGACGCACGTCACGGTGGTGGACAGATAGCGACGCCGGACGTTCGGCTCACTCCGGGTCTACTTCTCCTCCGCCAACCGGTCGATCGCTTCGTCGGCGAGCCGGAAGATGGTCCATTCGCTGACCGCCTTCGCGCCGAGCGATTCGTAGAAGCGCATCGCAGAGTGGTTCCAGTCGAGGACCGCCCACTCGAAGCGGCGGCAGCCGCGGTCCCGCGCGATCCGCGCGAGATGCACGAGGATCGCTTTTCCGATTCCCTTCCCTCGCATTTCCGGTTTGACGAAGAGGTCTTCCAGATAGAGTCCCGGCCGGCTGAGGAACGTGGAGAAGTTGTGAAAGAAGATCGCGAAGCCGACCGGCTCCCCGTCCCACATCGCGAAGAGCGCCTCCGCGGCCGGTTTCTCGCCGAAGAGTGAACGTCGCACGTCGTCCTCCGTCGCGACGACGGCATGCGCGAGACGCTCGTACTCGGCGAGTTGCCGGATGAAGGAGAGAAGCAGCGGAACGTCGGCTTCGGTGGCGGGAACGATGCGGAGATGTCTGTCGTCCATGCGAACCGCACTTATATCCGATCCGGCGTGCTCGGGGAATCCCGCGGATCACCGACGCTCCGCGCCCACCCCCAACTTCCCTCTCCATCGCGTGCAACACGATTTTCGCTGCGGATCCCGCCGAGCGGGATCCGCACCCCTCGGGAACACGCGCCAGGGGGCGCGGATCCTCTGATCCGCCGAGACAATCGCGTTCAAAACGGATCGAGACCATCCCTTTGGCAGAAGCGAAGCGGACCTCCGGAATCACCGACGCTCCGCGCCCACCACCAACTTCCCTCTTCATCGCGTACAACACGATTCTCGCGCCTCAGGGAACACGCGCCAGGGGGCGCGGATCCTCTGATCCGCCGAGACAATCGCGTTCAAAACGGATCGAGACCATCCCTTTGGCAGAAGCGAAGCGGACCTCCGGAATCACCGACGCTCCGCGCCCACACCAACTTCCCTCTTCATCGCGTACAACACGATTCTCGCGCCTCAGGGAACACGCGCCAGGGGGCGCGGATCCTCTGATCCGCCGAGACAATCGCGTTCAAAACGGATCGAGACCATCCCTTTGGCAGAAGCGAAGCGGACCTCCGGAATCACCGACGCTCCGCGCCCACACCAACTTCCCTCTTCATCGCGTACAACACGATTCTCGCGGCGGATCGGAGGATCCGCACCCCTCGGGCTCGATCCTCGCGACGGGATATCCGTCATCCGGAATCCCGACAAGGGCGTATCCTGTTCTCGCCACACAACGCCTCGTCGGGAGACCATCATGCAAGTCGCTCTCATCCTCGTCGGAATCGCACTCTGCTCCATCGCCATCCCGTTCATCCTCCGAATCGAACCGAAGGTTCCGAACCCCGAGCTCTAGCGCAGCCGGTAGCGGAGCAGAATCCGCGCGTTGACCAGCGGATCGTTCTCGACGTTTGCGTCGAGCCTTCGAATGCCGAGCGGCGCATAGAAGATGTTCACGCCGAGGTCCGTCCGCGGAGCGACCGCCCAGGTCGCGCCGGCTCCGGCCGTCCACGTCGTTCCGTCAGCGAACATGTGGCGCCGGTCGATGAAGCCGAAGGTCAACGCATTCACCTGAAAATCGAGGTCGAGATAGTTGACCGCTCCCGAGATCTGGAGCGTCGGGGAGCCGAGTGCAGTGATGCGGCGTCCGCCGCTGAGCTCCAGTCCGACGTATCGCAGCTTCGTCGTGTCACTCGATGGCCGCTCGCAGCCATACAGCCCCTGAGGGTCGAACTTCACGAAATCTTCCGGACAGGTGAACGCTCCCCTGATCGTTCCGCTCTGCCCGTAGAGATTCGCCGCCGCATTCCAGACGTCGCGTCTGAAGATCGCCTTTCCGACACCGAGGGAGACGATGTTCGCACGCACGCCGTTGAGTCCCACCGGCGGGACCCATGCCGCGGTGACGGAAAAATCGCGAGGAAGTGCGATCGTCACGCGCGGCCGGACCAGCGCCGGCAGCTTGTTCAGGTCCTCTTCTTTCGTCCCGTGAAAACCGACCGTCCGCTCCCGCGCCGAGAGCGACGGGATCGTCGACAGCTCGAGCGACGCGTCGATCGCTCCGGCGGGTCGCTCACGGGGGGCAGCGAGAGTCGAAAGGAGCGAGATCGAGGCGAAGTACTTCATCGCCCACGATTCGGGGCGGTCGAACTCGAGATCTTCGTGGATGTACTGCACCGGCTGCGCGAGCGCGACGGCCGGCAGGAGCAGAATCGAGGCAACGAGCAGTAACGAAGGAATGCGACGCATGAACCTCCCCTTCCGGTGCAGACGGTCTCGATGGAGATGCGGACGATTTCGACGGATTCGATGCATCTTCACCGAAACGGTGACCGGAAGGCAACCGCTCGACGCTCTGATCGATGCAGGGCGGCGCGCGACGCCACCCTGCCGGATTCCGGAGCAACGACCCGGATCACTTCACGTCGATCCTGCGACGGTTCTCGCGCGTCTGCTTCGGCGCGTCCATTTCGATCTCCAGCACGCCGTCATGGAAGTTCGCCCGGGCGTTCTCCCCGTGCACTCCCTCGGGGAGAGGGATCGCGCGATAGAAGTGGCCGTAGCTGCGCTCCGTGTGGAAAAAGCCTTCCTTCTCCTCACGGGATTCGCTCGTCCGTTCGCCCTCGAGACGCAGTACGTCGTTCTCGATCTCTACGCTCACGTCGTCCTTCTTCATCCCCGGCAGATCGGCGCGGACCACCAGCCTGTTTCCGCGCTCGAACATCTCGATCTGCGGAGACCAGTGGCGCGCGGCCTGTTCCGTCGGAAGCGCTGGATTTCTCCCCAGCGTTCCGAAGCTGAATGTGTCGAAGATGCGATCCATCTCGTCACGCATCGATCGCATCACTTCGAATGGATCGAAATATCGGGCCGGCGAATAACGCGCGGTCGGCAGGTTCTCGCGGTGCTGACGCTTTTCGATGTCGCGATTGCGCGCGGTTCGCTCGCGCTCTGTCGGGTGCTGCTGCGGATTGTCCTGTCTCGGGTTCGCCATAGCGTCCTCCTTTTCTCATCGGTGAGAGCGATTCACGAGCCCGCCGGTCCACCTCACGCCCGACCTCGCCAGGCCGGCCGGAAGCGTCTCGCTGCTGTTGAATCCGAGGTCGTGGACCGGCAGTGCGCAATGCCCCCACCGCCCCACAATCGGCAGCAAGTCGCACACCACTGCACCGCACATTTCTTGCAGCCGGGAGATATCCGTGGCGGATTTTCAGAATCGCTACGTCTTATGAATCTGCGCGGCAGAGTCGTCCGTCGCGCGAGAATGTGGAGGTGGAGATGGAACGAGAGATTCCACAGCAGGAGTGGGGGCGATTTTTCGAAGATTTCACTATGCAGCACGACAGCTGGCTGGTGACCGCCGAGCGCGCTCGCGGAAATTCGATGTGCGATTTCGAAGAGCTGCCGCTGGAGGGAATCACCGCGCGGGTCGACCCGCCGCAACACAACGAGATCGTCGTCACCGTCGGCAAGCGGCCCGAGCGGCACACCCGGCTGGTTGTACCGAATCCGACGACCGTGCGCGTGGATCAGGAATCGGGAATCGATCACAGCGTCGAGATCGAGACGCGCTCGGGGCAGCTCACACGGCTTACATTCCGGACCGGTGAGAGCATCGAAGCCGGAACGGAGATCCGACCCGAGGAGTAGAGGGGTCGGGGATCAGGGGTCGGGGGTCGGCGAGCGGCGAAGAACAATACTGTCCTACTCCGATCCTCGCCTCTCAGATCCTCGATCCTCGATCCTCGATACTCGATCCTCGATACTCGATCCTCGATACTCGATCCTCGATACTCGATCCTCGATACTCGATCCTCGATACTCGATCCTCGATGCCTCTCCCTCGCCTCGCCCGACGGCGAACGGGTCGATCCAGTCGATGGCGACGAGTGCGATCAGAATCGCGATCGGCACGAGGAGGCTCGAGAGCTCGATCAGAGTCTTGAGCCACGCCCCCGTGGCCGCGCCGATCACGTATCCGCACCACGCCGCGAAGAGGAGCGACGCGGTTCGAAATGAACCGTGCCTCACGCTCTCCCGCATCAATCCTCTCCTCCCCTCGGCGCTTCTGATCCGTTTCCTCATCCACAGGAGCCAGCGGGCGACGTGGTCGGCCAGCTTCGCCAGAGTTCCGGTGACGTGTGTGGTGCGGACCGTCAGCGGACCGAAGTGCGTCAGCGCCGCGTTCTGCAGTCCCATCGCGACCGCCGGGAGCGCGATCAACGTGAAGTAACGCGCATCGGAGATCCCGGTCATCCGCTTCCCTTCCACGAATCCCCATCCAACCGCGACGAAGAGACCCAGCAGGCCGGCCTCGACGGCGAAGATCCACCCGAAGATACGCCGGATCTTCTGCTGGTTCGCCCAATCCACTGCCAGACGGCAGATCACCAGACCGGCGAAAAAGAGCGGCACGGCGAATCCGCGCCGGAACAGCAGATTCCATCTTCCTTCCCCGATCCCGATTCCGATCGCCACACTGTTTCCACTCATGTTCGCTACGAAGACTCGGAAAAGGGTGACGTAACAGACCGCATCGACGAAACCGCTCACCCAGGTCAGGGCAACCGCAATCCACGCTTTCGTGGCGCCGCTCAGTCGGGTTGTCGTACGGCTCGCTGACATCGTTTTTCATCCAGGCATCCGGCAAGCCCGGGTGCCACTCCAGCTCACTTCCTGCAACCCCCGAACCGGACAGAAGCCGGATCGCCGCTCCGGCGCGCAACCTTTCGGGCGCGCAATCTTTCGATGGTTGAGCCACGATCATGCGCCGCCGCTCCGGTTGCGACGCGGCATCGCGGTTCCGCGTTCTCCGGCCGGCAGTACGGACGATTTCTTGCGGCCCAGGACGTCGGATCCCGGAGAGAAGATCTGCGTGCTGACGATCTCGGCGCTATGATGGAAGAAGACACGCCATCCGGCGGAACGGGTGGGTGCTCCCTGGAGAAACCGCCATGTCGCTCCTTCTCGAATCCGAATCATCTCTCGGTACACCTGCGCCTCTCGCCGGAAACGAGGTACTGCTCGGCCCCGATCCGTCCGTCTGCAAGATCAAAGGGGTGATGTTCGGAGGACGCAAACAGTTCCTCCTCGATCAATTCGGCGAAGAGGGGTATTACGCCGTGCTCGCCCGGCTGTCACCGGAGACGCTCAAGATCACGCGGACTCCTCTCGCCAGCGCGTGGTACGACTTCGCCGCGCTCGTGGAGCTCGACAAGACGATCTACGAGTTCGGAAAAGAGAAGCATCCGCACATTCTCGAGCTGGTCGGCGCTGCCTCCGCCGAGCTCGGCATCGGTCGCGTCTACCGCATGCTCGACAACACCGAGCTGCTCAAGTTTCTCGAGAACATCGCGTCGTTCCACCAGCAGTACCAGAAATACGGACGGGTGGAGTTTCACAAGACGCCTCACGGCGCACGGATGGATTATCTCGAGTATCCCTGCTACAGCCCTTACTACTGTGCGAGCGCGCTCGGCTTCTACAAGGAAGCGATCCTCCGTCATGGTGGAACCGATCCCAGGGTCGTGGAAGTGAAATGCCACTGCCGCGGCGACGCCGTCTGCAGCTTCGAGATGGAATGGAAGTAGGAATCAGGAGTCCGTCTGCGCTCGTACTTTCAAGTCAGATACTCGGCGGCTTTTCTCTCCGCCCAGTACGCCGGTTCCCACGGACGGCGCCCGCCGACGAATCCGACGTGTCCGCCGCCCCTCGTGCGGATCAGAGTGATCGTCGATGAGGCGACCGCTTCGACCTCGTCGATCACGCGAGGAGGAAGGAAAGGATCATCGGCCGAGCTGATGCAGAGCACCGGCACGTCGATCTGCGAGAGGACCCGAATGGAGCTCGAGCGCTCCCAGTAGTCTTCCGCTCCGGCGAATCCGTGGATCGGGGCCGTTGCCCACTGGTCGAAATCGAAGAAGGACTTTGCCCGCCGGATTCGCTCGAGATCGACCCGTGCTCCCACGTCTGGAAATTCGCGTACGAGCCGCTCGACTTTCGGACGGAGGCTGCGGAAGAACACCTCGCAGTAGAACCGTCCCATCGGCGTTTCGAGGTACCGCGCGCCCGCGGCGAGATCGTAAGGGACGGAGACCGCGACGGCGCGCTCGACGAGCTTCTGCCCTCGGTTTTCTCCCAGCCACTTCAGAAGGACGTTCCCGCCGAGGGACGCTCCGAATGCGACGAAGCGGCTTTGCGGATGGCGCGCGGAGAGGAGCCGGATCACGTGATCGAGATCCGTCGTTTCCCCTGAATGGTAGAAACGCGGACGCCGGTTCGGCAGATGGATCTTCGTCCGTAGCGGATCGCGTGCACAGGAGCGGAAATTGATCACCGTCGCCGGAATCCCCCTCGCGGAGAGGAGCGAAAGGACGCCCTGGATGTAGACCGAATACGAGCTCCCTTCGAGTCCGTGGAGGAGCACCGCGCGGAGATTGCCGGATCCATCGGGTATGTCCACGTGATCGAGAACCAGGACGTCGCCGTCCGGCATCTCGATCGGTTCGCGCCGCATCCGAACGAGCTGCCGCGGACGAGTCATCCTCCCCCACACCGTCTGAAGGTGCGCGCCGGGAACCCACCAGGCGGGAACGAAGGGAGCGGATTCGAGGGTCATTGAGCCGGATGTAAGGGATTCATGAAGCACTGCACTCAGCGCGTGAGCTGCCTGTACTTGATCCGATGAGGCTGGTCGGCGGCCGTGCCGAGGCGTTGGTGCCGGTCGGTCTCGTACTCGGAGTAGTTGCCGTCGAACCAGACGGCACTGCTGTCACCTTCGAAGGCCAGAATGTGAGTCGCGATCCGGTCGAGGAACCAGCGGTCGTGGCTGATGATCAGGGCGCATCCGCCGAATGCCTCCAACGCCTCCTCCAGCGCACGCATGGTGTTGACGTCGAGATCGTTGGTCGGTTCATCGAGGAGGAGCACGTTCGCTCCGGACTTGAGCATTTTCGCGAGGTGAACCCGGTTGCGTTCGCCACCGGATAGATTCCCGACCTTCTTCTGTTGGTCTGACCCCGAGAAGTTGAACCGCGCCACCCAGGCACGCGAGTTCACCTGGCGCGAGCCGAGGACCACCACGTCCTGTCCGGCAGAGATCTCTTCCCAGATGCTCTTGTCTCCGTCGAGGGAGTCGCGGCTCTGGTCGACGTAGGCGAGGCTCACCGTCTCACCGAGTCGGATCGATCCACCGTCCGGCTGCTCCTGTCCGGTGATCATGCGGAAGAGGGTCGTCTTTCCGGCGCCGTTCGGGCCGATCACTCCGACGATCGCTCCTCGCGGGACGGAGAAGCTCATCCCTTCGACCAGAAGGTTCTCGCCGTAGCCTTTCGAAACTCCTTCCGCTTCGATCACCACGTCACCGAGACGCGGTCCGGGCGGGATGTAGATCTCGAGCTCCTTCTCGCGCTCGATCGACTCCTGTCCGAGGAGCGACTCGTACGCGTTGATGCGGGCCTTCCCTTTCGCGTGGCGGCCCTTGGGCGACATCCGGATCCATTCCAGCTCGCGCTGCAGCGTCTTCTGGCGCTGGGATTCCGCCTTCTCTTCCTGGGCCAGGCGATTCTGTTTCTGCTCCAGCCACGAGGAGTAGTTCCCTTCCCACGGAATCCCGCGGCCGCGATCGAGCTCGAGAATCCAGCCGGCGACGTTGTCGAGAAAGTAGCGGTCGTGGGTCACCGCGATGACCGTTCCCTCGTACTCTTTCAGATGATGCTCGAGCCATGCGACCGTCTCCGCGTCGAGATGGTTGGTCGGCTCGTCGAGAAGAAGGATGTCGGGCTTCTGCAGCAGCAGGCGGCAGAGTGCAACGCGTCGCCGCTCGCCTCCGGAGAGAACCTCGACCCGAGTCTCCCCAGGAGGACAGCGGAGTGCGTCCATCGCCATCTCCAGGCGGCTGTCGAGATCCCACGCGCCGGCGGCATCGAGCTTCTCCTGGACGGAGCCCTGCCTCTCGAGAAGCTTCGTCATCGCGTCGTCGTCCATCGGGTCGGCGAACTGCGCGTTGATCTCGTCGAACTCCCGGAGGAGATCGACCGTCTCCTGCGCTCCCTCTTCGACGATCTCGCGGACCGTCTTCGAATCGTCGAGCTTCGGCTCCTGCTCGAGAAAGCCGACACTGTGACCGGGAGCGATTACCGTCTCACCGACGAACTCCTTGTCCACCCCTGCCAGGATGCGGAGAAGAGAGCTCTTGCCGGAGCCGTTCAGACCGATGACGCCGATCTTCGCTCCGTAGAAGTAGGAGAGGTAGATGTTCTCGAGGACCGGTTTCTTGTCGTAGAACTTCCCGACTCCGATCATTGAATAGATGATTTTGTTCATATCTGGTTTCGTGTCTCGAATCTCGAATTGAAATGCATTGCGTCCACCATCTCCTCTGCCCGCGGATCCGGTGCTCCGGATTCGAGCTCGGGGATCCCGGTCAGCGGAAGATGGGGCCGAGCTCTACGACCTCGAACGCGCTCGCGGGAACACTCTTCAACTGCTCGAGGTCATCGTCGTTCCACCGCGGATCGGTCGCTCCGGTGACGAACCAGTCAGAACCATTGTCCGCGAGGAACATTCCATACCGTTTCATCGCCACCAGGATGACCTTCGCCGCACCGTGAAACCGCGAGAGATCGTAATCGCTCCGGAGGCGGACGCGAAGACCCATCGGAGGGGCGTCGGGGTCGGTGTTGCTGCTCGCGAAATGCGTCGCAGGGTGAACGTAGGCACGTTGGGTCGACTGGACGGTGAAGCGGAGCGCGTGACGGATCTCGCCCGCCTCGATCTCGTCGTAGCGGACCAGACCCGGAAGGATCGGAAGTCCCGCGGCATCCGCGGACGTCCATCCGTCGGGGCGGAGGCGATTCGACGAGAGGTCGAAGACTGCCCCTGAACCGCAGTGCCATCCGGGACCCGCGCGGCCGCAGTCCCACGCCTCGTAAAGCATGCACGAGCCGCTCTGCAGCACGAGGATGTGGCGGTCACTTCCCGCTTCGATCTTCACGTCGTCCGGAATCGGATACGGTCCCGGATCGCTCTCGTCGGCGTAATCGAAACTGATCGGCACCAGAGCCTGCGAGGCCGGCACGACGTTGTACGGAATCCCATACTCCTGATTCGCTCCGAAGTCGGGGTGAAGGAACTTCGTTGCACCGTTCATGTGCGCGATGTAGCGGGACGAATTAGGGTCGACCGGATCTGCAGAGATGTCCCGGTTCCACTCGTTGTCCGGCGGATAGAGCGAGCATCCTGCGATCAGAGGTGGAGTCGACACCGCCGCCGGAACCCGGCGCACGGCTCGATGCCGGTGCGCAGCGGGAGCAGCGGCAGCAATCGCGAGAAGTGCGACGCCGAGCGCGAGCCTTTTCATGAGAGAGAGAAGTGTAACGGATCACGGAGCCAGAAGGGAGAGCATCCCGCCTGTCGGTGCCCGCGACCAGGTGCAAGGGATTCATGAAACACCGCACCAGGTTCTCAGCTCGCCTCGCCGAGCGCTTCATCCGCCTTCTGACTTCGCAGATCGAGAGCGAGATTCCGGATCACGTCGACGATCCGGTCTCCCTGAATGTCGAACAGGTCGCTGTGCATCCCGTTCTCGATGATCTCGATCGGACGCGCGGTCGCACAGCGCTCGTGCAGCGTCTCGCCCATCGAGCAGGGAATCATCTCATCCGCAGTTCCGTGGATCACCAGGAGCGGAATCTCCAGCGACTCCACGATGGAGAGTGTGTCGAAGTCGTGTCCCGCCAGGATGTGGAGCGGGAGATTCGGAAAGATCGTGCGTGTCATTTCGGGGAGGTTCGTGAACGTCGACTGGAGTACCAGCGCGTCGAATGGATGGTCGCGGACGATCTGTGCCGCCACCGCCCCTCCCAGTGAGAACCCGTACAGCAGCGAGGGGAGATGCGCCGGGCGGATCCTTTCATGAAGCTCCGCCGCCGCGTGAGCGTCCCGGACCACTCCCCGGATCGTCGGACGTCCTTCGCTTCTCCCGAATCCGCGATAGTCGAAGACGAGGACGTTCAGTCCGTCGTCGACGAATCTCCGCAGTGCGGCGAGGTCCTTGGTGAAGTTCCCTGTGTTTCCATGACAGTAGAGTCCCGAGCCGATCGGATCCGCGGCGCGACAGTACCACCCCGTCAGCAGCGTGTCGTCGTCCGCGCGGAACCGGACTTCCTCCACACGCTCCGGATCGAATCCGTAATCTCGCGGGTCCCAGGAGATCAATGGCTCGGCCTCGGGACAGAACAGCTGCGAGTTTCGAAACAGTCTCCGGAAAAACTCTGCCCCCCCGGTGAATCCCACTACGCCGAGTGCCGCGAGGATCAGAGGATATGGATTACGTTCCTGCTTTTCTTCGAACCACCAGCCTGACATTGCTCCCTCACGGATCTTGATCTCGCCCCGGGTGCGGCCGCGCACCGCAAGGCTATTCGTATATTCTTCATTCCGCATGCCAGTGCGACAATGAAGCTGCCTCCCGAAGCGAGGCCCAACCGTTTTCACGATCCGTTCACGGGAGCCGAATCAATGAGTGCCTGTCACTTCTGCGGCTACGACATCAACCGCCCCGAGGTCTTCGCCGAGAGCCCGGTCGCCCTGGCCCTCCTCAGCGACGACCACGCACTCCGTGGCCACGCCGTAGTGGTCGCGAAGAGGCACGTCGAGAATCTCTCCTCTCTATCAGAGCAACAGGCAGGCGAATTCGTCCATTTCTTCAGACGCGTGGAGGAGGCGCTCCTCGCAGTGACCGGCGCCGACCGCGCCATCCTCCTCAAGCTCGGCCTCCAGGTGCCACATCTCCACCTCCACATCTATCCCGTCTCGCGCGCAGCCACCCGCGCGGAAGTCATGGACGCGATCGAGATGGAGAGCCGGGTCGCCTTCGCCCCCGGCGAGGAAGAGGAGCTTCTCGAGACACTCCGTCAGCGAATGACGACGCCTCCGCCGCTCGCGGTCGAGACGCCGGCGCAGATCGCGACCCGAGTCTGGGAGGAGGCTGGCATGAGCGGGCTCTGTGCCGAGGGGCGCTTCGAAGCGGTGGTGGACGCCTTACGAGAGAGAAGATGAGTTCAGAATGCAGAATTCAGAATTCAGAATGCAGAAAAGAGAGCGGAGGAGGAATCAGTTCACCCTTTGAGGTAGAGGTTGGGAGATTCCGCGAGGAGATCGAGGAGCCAGGACCGACAAGGATCTTCGTTCTTCATCCTCAATTCTCAATTCTTCATCCTGAATCCTGAATTCGTTTTCCCCTCACTCCAGCTCCCACACCGTATCCAGTACCGTACCGTCCACCCATTTCACCACCGCGGCCGGGCGGGCAGTCCGCTTCGGCCTCTCCGGCCTTCCGCAGATGCTCTCGATCTCCGCCTTCAGCGCCTCGATCGGCCGGATCGGGAGACCTGACCCCGCGACCGCGTCGAGCAGATCTTTCCGCCGGGGGTTGATCGCGATTCCGCGCTCCGTCACCACCACGTCGATCAGCTCACCGGGACCGGTCAGCGTCGTCACCTCGTCCACGATCACCGGAGTCCGGTCGCGGAACGACGGCACCGCGAGAATCGTGCAGCCGGCGTACAGGCAATTCTGCCATCCGCCGATGCCGTGCAGCAGCCGTCCATCGGAATGCGTCACCACGTTCCCGTTGAACGAGGTGTCCACCTCCGTCGCGCCGAGGACCACCGCGTCGATCATGGAGGCGAAGTTTCCCTTCCCGTGGAAGTTGTAGGAGGTGAAGGGCGAGGTCGCGACGTGTCGCGGATTCGATGCGATCGATCGCACCGCGTCGAGATCGAAGGTCTGCCCGTCGAGGATGTAGTCCATCAATCCCTCCTCGAGCATCTCCACCAGGACCTTGGTCGAACCGCCGCGCACGAATCGCGCCCTGACCCCTGCGTCCTTCATCATCTCGCGCAGATAGCTGACGAAGGCGAGTGAGATTCCGCCGGCCCCGGCCTGAAATGAGAAGCCGTTCTTCATGATTCCGGCTTCGCGGATGAAGGACGCAGTCAGCTTCGCGATGCGCAGCCGGTCGGGCGAACGCGTGATCTGGGTCGTCCCCGAGACGATCTTCGCCGGATCTCCGATCGAGTCGACCACCACCACTTTGTCCACATTGTTGCCCTGGATCTGCCAGGGGATGCAGGGGAACGGCACCAGGTTGTCCGTCACCACGATCACCTTGTCCGCATACGTCGAATCGGCGAGCGCGAACCCGAGCGATCCGCAGGCCGACGGGCCGTGAGATCCGTTCGCGTTACCGAACGGATCCGCACTCGGCGCCGCGATCACCGCGATGTCGATGTGCACTTCGCCGTCCTGGATCGCCTGCCACCGTCCGCCGTGCGAGCGAAGCACTCCCAGCCCGCGCATCCTTCCCTGCGTGCAGTAGTCGCCGAGCGGCCCGTTCATGCTCCCCTCGATGTGGTGGACCACTCCCGATTCCATCAGGTCGATCACGCTCGCCTGACTGGGGAACGAGGCACTCGGAAACCACATCAGGTCCCGCACTCCGAGCGACGCCGCTGCTTCGAGCGCCGCCACGGCGACCCGATCGCCGTCCCGAAGATGATGATGCGTCGAGATGACCATTCCATCGCGCAGACCGCATTCGGCGAGGGCCGTCGCCAGATCGGGCACGAGCTTCACCCCATCCCGCAGATAGTCCGCCGCGCTGCGAACCGGCGGTGCGGCCTTCCTTCCCGATGGCCGGTGAACGTCCACGCCCTCGAACGGCACCTGCGCATTTCCGTTCACCACTCCGGGAACCTGCCGTCCCGCGGCGTTGCGCACCAATTCGACGTCCAGACTCTCGATCGTCATACCTGACCCTCTTCCACTGCCTGCTCGGAGATCAATCCCATCGCGGAGGCCTGCTCGACCAGTCTCACCGCCCGTAGCACCACCGGTGGATCGATCATCTTCGAACCGAGACTCACCACTCCGAGTCCCCTCCTCTGCGCCTCCCGGAACGCCTTCACGATTCTCTCTGCCTTCGCGATCTCTTCGGCAGTCGGTGCAAACGCCTCGTGGATCACTTCCACCTGCAGCGGATGCACACATCCCATTCCGGTGAAACCGAGAGCGCGCGAGCGAAGCGCCCATTCGCGCAGCCCTTCCGTATCGCCGACGTCACCCCACACCGAGTCGATCGCCTGGATTCCGGCCGCCCGCGCTGCGTTGACCAGCCGCATCCGCGCGTACTCCGACTCGCGACCTTCTTTCGTCTTCGGGACGCCGAGGTCCGCCGTGTAGTCTTCGAGGCCGATGGTGAGCGCCACCACGCGAGAGGTCGCCGAGGCGATCTCGTATGCGTTCTCGATCCCTCGGGCCGATTCGAGGATCGGCATCAGCCAGATCGGCCGGTCGAGGTCGCGGGCGAGGAGAATCTCGTCGATCCGCCTTTCGATCTCGATCACTTCGTCCGCCCGCTCCACCTTCGGGATCAGGATCACGTCGGGCATCTCCGGAATCACTTCGTCCAGATCCTCGAGCCCGAGTGGGAAGGGGTTGATGCGCACCATCCGCTCGCAGCTTCCGAAGTCGACCGCCCGGAGGGCGTTGCGCACCACGATTCGCGCCGCATCTTTTTCGTTGGGGTGGACCGAATCCTCGAGGTCGAGAATCACGGCGTCCGGTCCGTGCAACGCAGCACTGACGAAGTACTTCGGCTCATTGCCCGGCAGATAGAGCCGCGAGCGCCGGAGCCGGTCGCTCTTCGAAGGGGGTGAGATGCCGATTCGAACCGGAAGCGAGCGGAGGTCCGAGAGGAGGGCGCGGCGCGCCGCCGCCTCCACCCGTGCCGCGATGACGAACGGCAGCGCACCGCGGTCGTCGATGCGGAGGACTGCATCGGTGACTCCGAGATCACGCAGCACTTCGCGGCACTGTCGCTGGATCGCTTCGCCGTAGTAGGCACCGACCTTCGAGGCCAGCTCGATCTCGATCCCCCCGCCGGTTCGCGGCTCGATCCGCACCAGCAGATCGGATCGTATGTCGTCCCCGGTGCGCCCGGCCTCACCGTACCGGACGTCTGCGACTGGTTCCGTCATCTCGTCCTCCCGTCGCGCGGCTCACGCCGGCGACATCACGTTGCTTCCGATCTTCGCGATGATCGCGTCGGTCACCTGCGAGGTCGTCGCGGCGCCTTTCGAGAAGACGTCGGCACCGCCGGCGATTCTCATCATGTCGTAGGTGCGGACTTTCCCCTCCGCGACGACGGCCGCCACCGCTGCGCGCACCGCGTCGCCCTTCTCGGTCTCTCCGACGTGATCGAGAAGCATGGCCGCAGAGAGAATCATCGCGATCGGGTTGACGATCGGAGGATCGAGCTTCTCGTACTTCGGCGCGGAGCCGTGGGTCGGCTCGAATACCGCCACCTCGTCGCCGACGTTTCCGGAACAGGCGAAACCGAGCCCTCCGACCAGGCCGGCGAACGCATCGGAGATGATGTCGCCGAACAGGTTCTCCGCCACGATCACTCCGTACTCTTCCGGGTTCTTCGTCAACCACATCATCAGCGCGTCGATGTTCGTCGACCAGAGCTGGACCCCGGGGAACTCCGCCTTGATCTTCTTCGCTTCCTCTTCGAACATCCCGGAGGTCTCGCGAAGGACGTTCGGCTTTTCGGCAACCGTGACGGACCGGTAGCCGAACTTCTTCGCGTACTCGAACGCGGCGCGGATGATCCGCTGCACTGCCCCGCGGGTGACGATCCGGGTCGAGACCGCGAGATCTTCACCCGGGACCGCGTCGAATGCGCGGAACCGCGCGTGCGTCGCGAGAGCATCACGCACCTGAGCGGGAGGATTCGTCCACTCCACTCCGGTGTAGCTTCCTTCGGTGTTCTGCCGGAAGATCACCGCATCGACCTTCGGCTCCTCCACTTTCCCGGTGGGAGACTTGCGGACGAAGTTCAATGGATTGCCGGGAAACGAACGGCAGGGGCGCACGCAGAGATCGAGGTTGAAGCGCTGCCGCATGGTCACGATCGGGCTGTAGTAGACGTATCCCTTCCCCTTCAGCGACGGATCGAGCTCGGCATCAGCTTCCTTCTTCGGCTTCGAAGTGATCGCGCCGAACAGTCCCAGCCTGTACTTTTCGAGGAGGGCGATGGTGCGGTCCGGAAGCGCGTTTCCTTCGGAGCACCAGAAATCCCATCCGATGTCCCCGTGAATGTACTTCGCGTCGAATCCGACGCTCTCCAGGACCCGGATCGCTTCCGGCAGAACCACCTTCCCAATCCCGTCTCCGGGCATCGTCACAACTTCGTAGCGCGCCATCTCTTCTCCTTCCGGGAGCGCGGCATCCGGCTGGCGGTCCAGCCGTCGTCATGCCTTGTCGCCGCTCGACTCCTCTGCGACTTTCTTTCAGCCATCCCTCCGGTTCCGGAGGCAGCACTTCCTCAAACCGCAGCCGCCGCGAAACGGCTGCGCACCAGGTTCTCGATCCCACCCGCCGCGACCAGTGATTGCGGAACCGAACCGAGAGCCTGAAAATGAAAGACCTGGCCCCTCCACCGGATCGACCCGCTTCTGAAGTCGATGTCCAGTACGTCTCCGGAGATCACCGTCTTCGCACCGGTCACCGATCCGGTTAGATCGCGTTTTGCCGCCGCCACCAGCTCGGGACATTCGACACAGAGGAAGCCGTTGTTGAATGCGTTGCGCAGGTAGGTCTGAGAGAAGCTCGTGGCGATCACCATCCGGATCCCCCGCGCCTGCAGCGCAGTGACCGCCTGCTCGCGGCTCGATCCGGTGCCGAAGTTCGCTCCGGCAACGATCACGTCACCTTCTCCAGCCCGAAGCGCGAACTCCGGGTCGTAGTTCTGCATCACCACACGCGCCATCTCTTCGCGCGTGACGTCGTCACGGTAAGTGTAGTCTTTCCCGTAGATGCCGTCGGTGTTCAGATTGTCGGACGGCAGAAAGAGCATCCGCCCGCGAACCTCGGCGGGAAAGCCCGGCACGATGTCGACCAGTTCGGGCGCGGCGGCCGGCATCTCCAGCACGGTGAAGCGGACTCGCGTTTCACCGGATCCGGTCCCCGGCGCGGTGATCACTCCCTCCAGCGCCGATGCCGCGACCACCGCCGGACTGGCGAGATAGCAGGCCGCATCGCGGGATCCCATCCGCCCCTTGAAGTTACGGTTCGTCGCCGAGATCCCGACCTCTCCCGCTTCGAGGAGTCCCGTTCCCAGCCCGATGCACGGTCCGCACGACGGAGGGAGGAGCGTCGCTCCCGACTCCACCAGAACGTTCCAGACTCCGGTCCGTTCCGCCTCCTGCTGAACCTGACGGCTCGCTGCCGCCACGTAGAACTTCACTCCGGCAGCGATCTTCTTTCCGCGAAGCACCTCTGCCGCTGCGGTCAGGTCCTCCAGGCGCGAGTTGACGCAGGAGAGGAGATACGCCTTGTCGATCTTCACCCGCTTCGGAGCGATCGTGGCGAGAGAATGCGTGAGCTGAACCGTGTCCGGCCCTGCGACCGTCCTGACCACCGTCGAAAGATCGAGCTCCAGGCGCGCTGCGTACACCGCGTCCGGATCGGGTGCGATCGGATCCGCCTCCCATCGTCGCAGATCGTCTTCGGCAAAGGCGACCCGTGTCTGCTCCTCCACCAGCCGTTCGTGCTGGCGCCGCAGAAACTGAAACGTCATCCCGCTCGGCGGAAACCACGCCACCAGAACGCCCCATTCGGTGCTCATGTTGGCGATGGTCAGACGCTCCTCGACGGTCAGCGACTGCACGCCTTGTCCGGTGAACTCGATCGCTGCGTTCAGAACCTCATCGCCGATCAGACCGCAGAGGGCGATGATCACGTCCTTCCCGGTCACTCCTTCGGCGAGCTTTCCGTCCAGTACCACCTGCACAGTCCGCGGTATCTGCCACCAGAAGCTTCCGGTCGCCCACACCGCCGCGGCGTCGGTCCTCACCACCGGAGTCCCGACTGCGCCGAGCGCGCCGTACATGTTCGAGTGCGAGTCGGACGCGACGACGAACGAGCCGGGGACGGCGTAGCCCCGCTCGATCACGATCTGATGTCCGATCCCGGTGCCTGCCGGGTAGAAATCGATCCCCTGCTCGCGCGCGAACGTCTCGATCGCACGGTACTTGGAGAGGTTCTCCTCCGAGGTGTTCTGGATGTCGTGATCGAGAGCGAAGACCGGCTGCCGCGGGTCGTGGACCCGGTCGACGCCGAGGGTCCTGAACTTCTTCATCACTGCGGCGGTATTGTCGTGAGTGAGGATGTGACGGGGTCGGATGGAAACGAAATCGCCCGCGCGAAGCGGACGATCAGGCCCCTCGGCGAGATGCGACTGCGCGATCTTTTCGACGACTGTCTGTCCCATCAGTCCCTCGGTTCTGAAACCAGATTTCCGGTCAACTCGCATACCGAGCCGAGATTCTCGAGATTGCGGATCGCGCTCTTCAGCTCCGCCGATCGCATCGGAGAGAGGACCCCGTCCGCCAGCGCGTCGAACTTCTCCTCGATCTCGGCATCGGTGAGCGGATTACGCGGATCACCCTTCGGATAGTCGAGCTGCCGCTCGATCACCGATCCGTCGCTCGTGGTCACCCGGACGATGACTCGCTGCAGCGCGGGGAAGACCGCTTCGATCTCCGGATCGGCGACCACCACCACCTTCTTCAACTGAGCCCGGACCTGCGGATCTTCGATCCGTTCGTTCGTGAACTGGCGCGGGGTCACCTGCCGGTCGACGATCGCCGCCGCGATCACGTACGGGAGCGAATGGTCCGCGGTCTCCTTCGAATGCGGTTCGTACTTGGAAGGGTCCGCGAGGATGTCGGCAGCGCGCTCCAGCGAGCGGATCTCCACCTTCACCACCTTTTCGGGGGTCAGGTCATGATCCCGGACGATGTCCAGCACCGCGGAGATCGGAGCGTGCGTCAGCGCCTCGGTGGGGAAAGCCTTCATCCCGCAGCGGGTGATCCGCCATGATGCGCCGAGACCTTCGGTGAGAACGCCGAGCTTCCATTCGGGACCGAAGACTTCTGCCAATCCTTCCTTCCCGTCGATCACGTGCTCCGGCCCGGTGTAACCCTTCTCCGCGAGGAGCGCGGCGAAGACCCCGCTCTGCGTCGCCATCGGATCGACGGTGTTCTTCATCATGGTCAGCTTGCCCGCCGTGACGGCTCCGAGCGTCGCGTGCCGGCTGCCGGAGATTCCGATCGCATGCTGGATCTGCGCAGGTGTGAGACGAAGCATCCGGCCGGCGACCACGGGCGACGCGAAGGCGGTGAGCGTCGCATGATGCCATCCGCGCTCTCGAATTCCGGGGAACGCCGCTTCGCACAGACGCATCTCCATCTCGTAGGCGATGGCGATGCCGACCAGCAGCTCACGTCCGTTCGCCCCCGAGCGCTCGGCACAGGCCACGGCGGCAGGGATCAGGTCCGAAGGATGCGACGGGTCCTGCTGCCAGTAGATGTCGTTGTAGTCCATCACCCGGACCATCAGGGAGTTCGCCAGCGCGGCGGAGGACGCATCGATCCGCCGGCCGGTGCCGAAGAGAGTCGAGCGTCCCGCGCCCGCAGTCTCCTCGATCACCTCGAGCATGATCCGCACGTCGTGCTGCTGATAGCCTCCCATCGCACAGCCGAGCGAATCGAACAGGAAACGTTTCGCCTGCTGGACTGCTTCGGGCGAAAGGTCGTCGTATTCGACCCCGGCGGCCCACTGCGACATCGTTGCGGTGACTCGATCCATGACGGTTGACATGACCTGGGTCCTCTCAGTGAACGAGGTTCTTGAACGGGAGATAACTCATGAAGTCGGCGTGATGCACGATGATCGCTTCCGTCGAGCGCTTGACAAGATTCCCTT
Organism: uncultured Acidobacteriota bacterium; assembly: GCA_963741955.1. GTDB lineage: Bacteria > Acidobacteriota > Thermoanaerobaculia > Gp7-AA8 > Gp7-AA8 > CAVUKB01. The sequence continues at coordinate 203,818 of CAVUKB010000004.1, read as the reverse complement.
CGTCGGCATGCGCAGCGATGATGTGACAGACCCGGTCGGGAACCCCGCACTCCATCGCGACGGCCACGCCGGTGAACGGGTGACGGAGGAGCCGTCCGCGCTCGCTCTGCCGTGATTTCCCGTCCTTCATCTCGTACTCCAGCACCTTCCCGACATCGGCGAGAATCGCGCCCGCAATCACCACGTCGAGGTCGATCGGCAGGCTGTTTCCCATGAACTCCTGCATCGACTCGGCGGCCCGGCGTGCGATGTGGACCACGCACCTCTTGTGCTCCATGAACGTCACCGGGCAATCCGGCACGAGAAGAGTGAAGGGAATCCGCTCGAGATCGGACGGCTCGAGGGGGCTCAGCTCGAATGCGCGAACCCACGTTCGCAGCACTTTCTCCCGGAGATCGGACTCACTGATCCACTCGATCTCCGGCCACAGACGCAGCACGGACTCCTGCAGGTTATTCACGATGGAAGTTGTAACAGAGAGGTCCCATCGCGCCTGTGCGAAGGGCCAGCTGCCCCGGTGACGAACGTCACATTCCGGCGTGAATCCACCGTCACATGGGGCCGCTCCTCGGAGTCTGCGCGGTAGAAACCGTCCTACTGCGAAAGCGGATCAGCAGGGCGCCGACGACTCGAGATCCGGTCCCTGCTGCATCCAGGCGCCGCGGTTCGGCTCTACTTCCCGCGGAAGAAGAATGTGGATGGTGGTCCCGATCCCGAGACGGCTGTCGATCAGGAGGGAACCACCGTGTGAGCTGACGATGCGCTGCGCGACCGCCAGTCCCAGGCCGGTCCCTGCGCGCTTGGTGGTGAACATCGGCTCGAGCGCGTGATCCCGCACTTCGGCGGACATCCCGATCCCCGTGTCCGAGACCGCGAAATGGATGTAGCGTTCGATCCCGTGGCGTCCGCCGAGGCCCGGGATCTCGGTCCGTGGTACGTCGGCGGTGATCTTCAGACGCCCCCCCTGGGGCATCGCATCCCGCGCGTTCGCCACCAGGTTCACGAAGACCTGTTCGAGCTGACCGGTATCCGCGCTGAACCGTCCCACTCTCTCCGTGGCGATGTCCATCACCAGCTCGACCTTCGGCGTGAGGAGACTCCGAAGCCCGGGCTCGATCGTGGAGAGAAAACGAGCTGCGTCGATCACTTCCGGATCCGGCGACTGCGCCTTCGAGAAACGTAGAACCTCGCTGGTAATGGTCCTTCCACGCTCGATCGCGCGCGAGATTCCGCTGATCGCGGTGTGTACCTTCTCTCCCATCCCATCCACGCGTCGGATCACATCGAGGAACGCCTGAATGCTCATCAGGATGTTCTTCATCTCGTGGCTCACGACCGCGGTGAGTTTTCCGAGACTCTCCACGCGCCGCACTTCTTCCAGCCGGCTCTCCAGCTGGTGCACCAGCGTCAGATCCCGCATCGAGACGGCCGCTCCGCGCATCTCACCGTCCTGCTTCAGAGGCGTGGCCGAGAGCTCGATCGGAAGCGTCGTCCCGTCGCGCCGGGTCAGCTCCAGCTTCCGGTGCTCGATCGGGATCCCGGCGAAGACGACCGAGAGCGCCTTGTCATGGTCGTCCTGCGACTCGACGGAGCGCACCGCGTCGCGGATGTTCGTTCCGATCAGCTCCTCGGCGGCACTTCCCAGCATCGCCTCACCGCTCCGATTCAGGAGAAGGAGCCGCCCATCTTCGTCCACCAGGACGAACCCGTCGCTCGTCGAATCCATCAGCAGCTCGGTCCGCTCGAGGAGCCGGCGACGTTCCTCGTCCCGTATCACCCGATCCGCGACGTCCCGCACGATCGCGGTGAAATAGATGTTTCCCTCGACGGTATAGCGGGAGATGCTCGCTTCCATCGGGAACTCGGTTCCGTCAAGGCGGCGTCCGGTCAGAACCGGCTTGTGTCGGAGCGACCGATCGGTCCGCCCCGACTCTCCGAACTCGGTGACCATCGCCCGATGCCGCTCTCTTGCCGCGGTCGGGATGAGGAGATCGATCGACTTCCCGGCCAGATCCTCGTCCCCGCAGCGAAACATCTCCCGGGCCGCCTCGTTCGCCATCACCACGTTCTGGTTTTCGTCGATGGTGATGATCGCGTCCATCGCCGTGTCGAAGAGACTCCGGAACTGCTCCCGTGACCCGCGAAGCTCGCGCGAACGCGCCTCGAGACTCTCGTCGTATCGACGCACGATCGCAAACAGCATCGCGGTCGTCCCCGCGATGAAGAAGAGTCCTTTCGCGGTCTGCCAGTGCTGGACCTCGGCGGCGTTTCCGACCATCGCGTGGAGAACCGAATCCGATGCGATGATCCAGACCGCCGAAACCCCGAGGTAGATCCCGGCAAGAATCCAGGGGAACGTTCTTCGCGAGGTCGTATTCATTCGAATTGAGGGGTGAGGTGGCGGCCGCGCCACTTCCTGCACCTGTATCGTGAGCGATGGCGATCGATACGGCAGTGATAAAGGTCACGCTTTGCCCCGATCACAGGTTCAGAGATGATAACCGACCCTTGAACCGGACGCGACATTTCGACCGCGCTCCGGAGACGGTATCCGGGCCAGAGTCCGGGTACAACACGATTCGCGCGGCGGATCGGAGGATCCGCACCCCATAGAACGCGCGCAGCGGAACGCGCCGAGGGGAGCGAGCGCCGAGGTGCGAACACCGTGGGGTGCGAACACCGAGGGGAGCGCGGATCCTCTGATCCGCACGCCACACTCGCGTTCAGATCGGATCGAGACCATCCCTGCGGCAGAAGCGGAGCGGTTCGATGCAACCGCCGACGCTTCGAACCACCGACGCTTCGCGTCCAGCCACAATTTCCCTCTTCATCGCGAACAACACGATTCGCGCGGCGGATCGGAGGATCCGCACCCCCATAGAACGCGCGCAGCCGAACGCGCCGAGGAGCGCGCGCCCTGGGGAGCGAGCGCCGAGGTGTCCGAACACCGTGGGGAGCGCGGATCCTCTGATCCGCACGCCACACTCGCGTTCAGATCGGATCGAGACCATCCCTGCGGCAGAAGCGGAGCGGTTCGATGCAACCGCCGACGCTTCGAACCGCCGACGCTTCGCGCCCACCCACAACTTCCCTCTTCAGCGCGTGCAACACGATTCGCGCGGCGGATCGGAGGATCCGCACCCCCATAGAACGCGCGCCGTGGGGAGCGAGCGCCGTGGGGAGCGAGCGCCGTGGGGAGCGAGCGCCGAGGGGAGCGCGGATCCTCTGATCCGCATGCCACACTCGCGTTCAGATCGGATCGAGACCATCCCTGTGGCAGAAGCGGAGCTGTTCGATGCAACCGCCGACGCTTCGAACCGCCGACGCTTCGCGCCCACCCACAACTTCCCTCTTCAGCGCGTGCAACACGATTCGCGCGGCGGATCGGAGGATCCGCACCCCCATAGAACGCGCGCAGCGGAACGCGCCGAGGAGCGAGCGCCGTGGGGAGCGAGCGCGGAGGTGTCCGAGCACCGAGGGGAGCGCGGATCCTCTGATCCGCACGCCACACTCGCGTTCAGATCGGATCGAGACCATCCCTGCGGCAGAAGCGGAGCGGTTCGATGCAACCGCCGACGCTTCGCGCCCAGCCACAATTTCCCTCTTCAGCGCGTGCAACACGATTCGCGCGGCGGATCGGAGGATCCGCACCCCCATAGAACGCGCGCAGCCGAACGCACCGACGCTTCGCGTCCAGCCACAACTTCCCTCTTCATCGCCCCGGATCGAGGCTATCGAGAGCGGGCGCCGGCCGAGGCGCGGCTGACGAAGTCCGCGAAGCAGACGATATATCTGTAGCCCAGGGCGTGAGCCCTGGGAACGGGCAAACTGCACGAGCAGAACCTCGTCACGAAGACTGCGACTTCCGCTCCCGTTTCGCCGCACGCCTGGTCACCTTCTCCGCGTGAACCAGAATCGGGCGGTTCTGGATCTCCCGGTCGCTCATTCCGCCGAGCTGCCACTCCCTGCGCGCGGTCTCCACCGGCGGGATGGACTGAATCGTTCCGGTCACGTCGACCACGTCTCCGTGATCGACGTCGACCCTCCTCTCGATCGGCGTACCGGGCGTCGGTTGTCCGTCGAGAACGACGAGGAGCTGATCCTTCCGGTCCGGGCCGATGGTGAAGGAGCGATCGCCGAGGACCGTCTGGACGGGAGCGTCGAGAAGCTGGACACGCTTGCCGATCAGTGTGGTGGGATCGGCGGTGGAGAGAATGGGAAGAAGGTCGGTGATGGCCGTACCCGAGTTGTGATCCGAGGTCGCAACTGTGGTCAGCGGAATCTCCGCTGCGGTCGTGGATGTCTCGCGGGTCGCTGCCGCGGAGCGTCGCTGGCCGAGCCATGCGACCAGAATCCAGATCACCGCGAGCACCGCCACGAGCACCATCAGCCAGGCCCAACCCGATCCTCTCTGTTTCGGTCTGTATTCGAGGTCAGACATGGGCTCTCCTGAGGCTTCGTCGAAGTTTCGTCGAGCGCCTGGCGACGCCCGCATCTCTCAGGAGAGCAATTGAGATACCAGCGCGGAGGCGCCCTTCGCAACGAAGCGGCCGCCCGATCAACGCCGCGGTGTCACCACTGACGTCGGCACGTCGGCGGCGGTGAACCTCGCAACGGTCCCATCGGAGCGCACGATGCACTTCGGCACCGGCAACGCCTCGAGTGCCGCGCTCTCGCGGCGCGTCCTGTCCTGCGAAAGGTAGGGAATGAACCGGATTCGACCTCCGGAGAGGAACTCCGCTTTGTACGCAACCCAGAAGTCCGCGTAACAGACCCGGTATCCTTCGCGCTCGATCGATCTCACCACTCTCATCGGATCCGGCTCCGAGAGAATCGAGCCCGTCACGGTTCGGGCGCCGAGCGCGAGAGATCCGATTCCGAGGAGCAGGAGAACGGACATCAGGAACTCCTGTCGCTTTCCGAGACGAGCCGCCGCTTCGATCTCGATCGAGAGCACGCCGAACGCCATGGGGAGAGCCGCGATCAGGTAATGCATTTTCCCCAGCGGACGCTGGCCGATGCAGAAGAAGACCAGGTTCGCAGTGAAGATCGCACTTGCCAGACCGGTCACGCCCCAGCGCGCCGGCTGTTGAAAGATGAACGCCACGACCTCCCGTCGATTACGCCACCCGCTCCACCCGAGAAGCACGACCACTCCTGCGCCCCAGAGTGCGCCCAGCGGTGCCGCGCCGGCGCCGATCAGCTCGGGTAGCGCGCGAGTGAAAGTGAGGATCGTCTCGACGAAGAGTCCCCGGGGATAGTTGATGTCGATATAGAACGAATACGAGCGCTCGTACCAGCCGAGCATCCCGCCGAGCCAGACCGGTGCATACCCGATCACGGCACCGATTGCGACCGGGACGATCAAACGGAATCCGCGATGAATTTGTGACGGACGCGGGAGCTCTCCGGCCGCGGCCTCCGACCCTCGCTTCGCTCCGTGAAGCGAGATCCGGAGCTCACCTCCACGAACCGCCAGCACGAACTGAAGGACGACCACCACGAGGAGTGGCTCCAGCAGCGGTGAATAGAGGAAGAAGAGGTTGAACGGAAGAGGCGCGAGATCATCGATCACGAACAGCACGATCTGAATGAGCGCGAGGCTCTCCACTCCGAGCAGCGCAAAGCGGGCGGCAGAAGCGAGCGGCTCCCACCCCAGCCGCTCGGTATGGACGAGCAGCCGGTCGGCGATCTTCCATTTCGCCCGGAACGCCGGATACCAGGAGGCTCGCATCACCAGGACCCAGACGATCCCTGCGAGAGAGAAGACCACTCCCTGGTTCATCCACCACCCGAGCCCCGCAACGAGACCGAATGCGAAACGCCCCGCGGAAGAATCGAGTGGACCGCGGCCGGGAGAAGCGGTCAGCTGGCCGGCTCCGATCCAGAAAAGGAGGCCGCCGAGGAGGAACGCCATCTCCGGACCGTACGAGATGACCGAATCGTGGAAGTAGAAGGGAGGGCCGATCGCCAGGAAAATCGCCACGATCACCGCGGCGCGCTCCGAAACATGGCGGAAGCCGAGCCAGTAGAAGACCACGCCCGAGGCGTAGCAGGCGATGCTTCCGATCCTCGAGGCGAGGGGCCAGATGTTCTCCGACGGATGAAGAATCCTAACCAGAACCGCGGCCGCCGCAGTGTAGAGCGCACTGAGCGGACCGAGATAATTCTGACCCCAGAAAAAGATGTCGAACCCGCGTCCTTCGTAGATCTTCTTCCCCATCATCGCGATGATGGCGGAGTCGCTGCTCCACCCGCGCACCACACCCGCCGCGGTGAGAAGCGGAATCCGGATCGCGAACATCACCGCGAGCACCGTTACGATGGGTATCGCGCAAAGAATGGCGCGGCGGAGGGCGCGGGGAGCGCGGCGGGCGTTCGGCGCGATCAGCTCTTCCGTGGCGTTCACGTGGGGTGGGAGATTTATACCCCGTCGCGTCCCGAAACGGAAGATTCCCCGAGTTCCTGCATCTCGACCATCGCCTCGACCGACGGAGGGAGCGGCAGCTCGCCTTCGAGTCGTGGATCCGGAAGAGGCTCGCCCATCATCATCTGCATCGGGATCACTCCCGCCCAATGTGGCAGGACGTAATCCGCCTCGGCATCCACGGGTGGACCGCTCCGGCGCTTCGCCGACGCTTCACGGATCTCCACCGCGACCACTGCGGTCGCGGCGAGCTCGCTCTCGGACGGCTCGCGACTCTCGTTCCAGCGACCCGGCGCGACGTGCTCGACGATCGCGTGCATCGCGGCGAGCTTCTCCTCGCGTCCGGTGATTGCCCGACCGCGGCCGAGAACCACCACCGAGCGGTAGTTCATCGAGTGGTGCATCGCCGAGCGCGCGAGCACCAGGCCGTCGACCAGCGTCGCGGTGATGCAGATCTCCTGGCCCGACCCGGCGATCCTCAGCATCCGGCTTCCGGGCGAGCCGTGAAGGTAAACGACCTCCCCCACTCTGGCGTGAATGGTGGGGATGACGAACGGGGTGCCTTCGTCGACGAACCCGACGTGACAGATCATCGCCTGGTCGAGGATGGAGTGGATCACTTCACTCTCGTGGGTGCCGCGCTCCCGCTTGCGGCGGACTCTGGTCCGTGGAGTGGAGTCGTAGGAGGCCATTGACATCTCCTTTGTTCTGATACAAACTAACCTTTGTGACTATACAAAAATACCTCACCGGGAGCGGCGCGGTCAATATCGCCGCCGCGGTCGAATCCATGGTCGACGCCGGCGAGCTCGCCTCCGGAGACCTCCTCCCTCCCGTCCGCGCCCTCGCCACCGAGCTCGGTGTGAGTCCCGGGACGGTCGCCGCGGCCTACCGCATCCTCCGAAACCGCGGCGTCGCCGCCGGAGACCGCCGCCGCGGAACCCGGATCCAGCCTCGCCCGCAATTCGCCACGAACCCCGCACCGCCCGTCCCCTCCTCCCTTCACGATCTCTCCGACGGCAATCCCGATCCGGCGCTTCTCCCCCCTTTCTCCGCGGCCCTCCACGCGCTCCACCCCGGCATCCGTCTGTACGGGGAGGAGCTCGCGCATCCGCGCCTCGTGCGTCTGGTCCGGCAGGAGCTCGATCGCGACGGCATCCCCCACGGCCCGGTCGCCGTCGTCGCGGGAGCGCTCGACGGAATCGAGCGCGTCCTCCGCGAGCACCTCCGCTCCGGCGACCGGGTGGCCGTCGAAGACCCCTCCTTCCACGGCATCCTCCATCTCGTCGCATCGCTCGGGTTGATCCCCGTTCCCTTTGTCGTCGACGACGATGGTCCCATCGCCGAAGATCTCCGGAGCGCACTCGCCTCCGACGTCCGCGCGCTCATCGTCACCCCGCGCGCGCAGAACCCGACCGGAGCCGCCCTCTCCGAGTCTCGCGTCACCGCGCTCCGGAAAATCCTGCGGCGTCACCCCTCGATTCTCCTCGTGGAAGACGATCACGCGGGTCCGGTGGCCGGCATCGCCGCGAGAACCCTCGCCATCCGCGAGATCTCTCACTGGGTGGTGGTTCGCTCCGTTTCGAAATTCCTCGGTCCCGACCTTCGGGTCGCGTTCCTCACCGGCGACCCCCTGACGGTCGGTCGCGTCGAAGCGCGCCAGCGCGTCGGGATGCGCTGGGTCAGCTTCGTCCTGCAGGAGCTGACTCTCGCACTCCTCGGCGGACACGGAGGCCGCGCCGCACTTCGTGCCGCGTCACGAACCTACACCCAACGCCGCCGCGCTCTTCTCGACGCGCTGAAATCGGCAGGAATCGAAGCCCACGGCCGGTCGGGGCTCAATGTCTGGATTCCCGTCCCCGGAGAGAGCAGCGTCGTCACCGCACTCCGCGACCGCGGATGGGCCGTGAGTGCGGGCGAGCGCTTCCGCCTTCGCACCCCGCCTGCGATCCGCGTCACCATCTCCGCGCTGCACGAGGATGACGCGTCGCGTTTCGCAAAGGACCTCGCCGCCGTCCTCCGCCCTCACCAGCTCACTTCCCTCGCCTGAATCCGCTCTCCCTCTCCGGCACCAATCCTCGGCTTCCTCGTGCGCGTTGCTCCCCCTTGTCTCCGCACCTCGTTGTCTCTGCTCCCCGTTGTCTCTGCTCCCCGTTGTCTCTGCTCCCGTATGCTTTCCGAGCCTCGAGCCTCGAGCCTCGAACCCCGCGCCTCTCCCCCCGCGCCTCTCGCCTCTCGCCTCTCGCCTCTCGCCTCTCGCCTCTCCCTCTCCCTCTCCCTCACGGCACCGAAAGACGATCCATGATATGTAAAAGGGGACCTGGCCTCAGTCTCGCAAGCAGCCCGAACCGTACGCCGCGGCTCGGTCGCGAGCCATTCGTCATGATGATGATGCAACCCGAACCAGAACCAATGCCTCAGAAACCCGGCACCCGCCGGCCGTTCGACGACCAGATTTTCGCCATCGCGGCGATGGTCGTCTTCATCGCCATTCTCACCGGAGGTGTGCTCTGGGCCGACTCGGCGGTCCGCTCGTGGCACGAGCGGGATCTGGAGCGCCGGGCAGAGCTCGTCGTACGCGCTCTCGAGCCGGACATCGGAACCTTACCCGACGCCGACCTCGTCGAGCGTCTGGAGAACATGTCTGCTGACAGCCGGCTGATCGGAGTCCTGATCTGTTTTCCCGACCGCCGGAGCCTCGGCAATCGCGCCGTCGCCAGCATCCTCGGCTGCCGTTCCACGTTCGTGAAACGAGCCCTCGCAGCGAAAGAGCCGATCTCTGCCTACCTCGCAGGCAACGATGTTCAGATCTCCGTCTATCCGCTGCAGAAGATTCCCCACGCCCGCGTTCTGGTGGTTCAGGACCAGGGCTTCATCTGGTCGCGCCGGCAGGGACTCCTCCGGATCGCGCTGGCCGGAGGAATCCTCGCCATCGTCATCATCGCCTTCGCTCTCTATCAGGCAGCGCGGGCGATGCGTGTACGACAGGGGCGCCGGATGCTCGACCTCTTCCGCCGTGCGGCGCGCGGAGAAGAAACGGATCTCCCTCCCGACGTGAGTCGCATCCTCGATAATCTCAATGCAACAGTGGCACGCCTCCGCAGCGAACGTGGCGAAGATCACGTCGCGGGTCCGGAGCGGCTCCGCCATCTCGTCGCCGAACGGATGCCGGAGACGCCGCTCGTTCTCGTCGCAAACCGCGAACCCTACATCCACGTCCGCGACGGCGAGCGGATCCGGCTGGACCGTCCCGCCAGCGGTCTGGTGACCGGAGTCGAGCCGCTCCTCCGGGCGTGTGGAGGCATCTGGGTCGGTCACGGAAGTGGCTCCGCCGATCGCGAGGTCGCCGATCCGAAGGGGCGCCTCGCCGTCCCCCCCGACCAGCCGGAATACGTCCTCCGGCGCGTCTGGCTCACCCAGCGCGAAGAGGAAGGCTACTACTACGGCTTCTCGAATGAGGGGCTCTGGCCGCTCTGCCACATCGCGCACGCGCGTCCCACGTTCCGGACCGAAGACTGGGAGCAATACCAGATCGTGAACCGGAAATTCGCCGAAGCCGCCGCAGAGGAAGCGCGCGAGCACGGACTGGTGCTCGTGCAGGACTATCATTTCGCGCTCCTTCCGGCCGAGTTGCGAGAACTCGCACCGGGAAGCGTGATCAGTCTCTTCTGGCACATCCCGTGGCCGAACGACGAAGTTTTCGGCATCTGCCCCTGGAAGGAAGAGATCCTCACCGGAATGCTCGGCGCGGACGTGATCGGGTTCCACACCCGCTATCACTGCCTCAACTTCCTCAACACCGTGAGTCGTTACCTCGAATGCAAAGTGGCTCTGGAGACCATGACCGTCGAATTCCAGGGACACGTCACCCGCGTCAAGCCGTACCCGATCAGCGTTCAATGGCCCTACCCTCCCGTGGACCAGGGCGCAAAAGCGGCGATCCGCCAGAAGCTCGGAATCGATCCCGAGATGCGCGTCGCCGTCGGCGTCGATCGCGCCGACTACACCAAAGGACTGATCGAGAAGGTCGAAGCGGTCGACGCGCTCCTGAGCAGCCATCCCGATCTCGTGGGTCGCTTCGTGCTCGCCCAGATCGCGGCCCCGAGCCGCACCCACATCAAGCGCTATCGCGACCTTCAGAGCGAGCTCGAAGAGACCGCCACCCGCATCAACCGTAAATACGGTCGCGACGGATGGATCCCGATCATGCTCCAGATCCGCCACTTCACACCGCAGGAAGTGCGCGCCCTTTACGCCACCGCCGACGTCGCACTCGTCACGCCGCTCCACGACGGGATGAATCTCGTGGCGAAGGAGTTCGTCGCGTCGCGATCCGATTCCGACGGCACCCTCATCCTCAGCAAGTTCACCGGTGCCGCGACCGAACTGGAAGGAGCCGTGGTCGTCAACCCCTACGACACCAGCGAGGTCGCCGAGGCCATCTACCGCGTGCTCACCATGTCACCGGCCGAGCGCACCGCACGGATGACGGCAATGCGCGCATCCGTCGAGAAGAACACCATCTACGACTGGTCGGCGTCGCTGCTGAGCGATCTCGCCGAGATCTGGGAACGACGGAACGCCTCCTGGCGCGATCATCATCAGCCGCTTTGATCCGGAGCGGTTCGTCGAGCCACCCCGGAAGGACGACCTCATGAACCACGCCATCGAGCTTCTCCTCGCCAGCGACTTCGACGGAACCCTCGCGGATATCCGTGACCGGCCGGAGGATGTCGTCATCCGCGACGAGGCGCGGGAGCTCCTCGAGAACGCCTCGAATCGCGACGGCGTGTCAGTGGCATTCCTCTCCGGGCGCGACCTGGAAGACCTGACCCTCCGCACCGCCGGAATCCACGCCTGGCGCAGCGGATCGCACGGGCTCGACGTCGCCGATCCGGAGGGCCGGATTCTCCGCTCCGGCAAACCCCTCACCGTACGTCCTCCCGACGAGTGGATGCGGCAGGTCGGGGAGTGCGGCCTCACCCTGGAGAAGAAGAAGTACGGTGTCGCCGTTCACTGGCGGACCGCCGAGGGAGTGAATCGGCGCCACCCTCTGGTGGGGGAATTCGCGCGCTGGGCCGAGGCCAACGGCCTTCACCCCATCGAAGGCCGCTGCGTCCTGGAGGCCTCCGTTCCCGGCTTCACGAAGATCGATGCGCTCCGCTTCCTCGCAGAGGAGTCGCGAGCCTCACGCGTCGTGTATGCGGGCGACGACATCACCGACTTCGCGGCGCTCGAATGGGCCGCCGCCCGCGGCCACGGATTCTTCGTCCGGAGCCTCGAGCGAAAGGAGCTCCCTCCCCCCGGCGTCGAACCGGTCGGCTCCACCGTGGAGCTCCTCGCAAAATTCGAAGAAGTGTTGAGGGAGGCTGGAAGCCCGAGCCTCTAGCCCCGAACCGCTACTCGAACTCGATCTCCAGATCGTCCTCACAGAAGTCGAACTTCTTCGGATCCGACACCGAGCCGTCGGAAAAGACCGCCTTGATGTACTCCTGGCACTCCTCGGCACTGCCGGTCAGGCTATACTCGCCGGACCGGGGGGCACCCGAAATGAAGAGCACGCGAATCCGTATTGTCACCGCATGCCTCGCTGTCTTGCTCTCTTCCTGCGCGTCGGCACCACCGTCAGCACCGGCCGATCTCGTCGCGATCGAGCAGCAGTGGGTCGACGCGCTTCGCACGCACGACACGGCGTTTCTCGACCGTCTTCTCGACGACTCCTTCGTCGACTCGACCTTCCGCGGCGGCATCCGCACGAAGGCCGATGTCCTCACCGGCCCTCCCGCCGGAGGGCCCTACCACTCCATCAGGTTGGAGGAGCTGAAGGTCCGTCGCTACGGACGCGACACTGCCATCGTCACCGGCGTGAACGTCCTCGAAGGGAAGGACCCCTCCGATCTCGCCCGGATCCGCTTCACCGACATCTTTCTCCTCCGCGACGGCCACTGGCGCGCGGTGTCGGCCCAGGAGACGCTGCAGCAGAACCGGTGACTCGATCCGACCCCGTCGCCGATTCGTGGCCGTATCGGCTCGGATCGACGACGCGATCGTCGGTCAGTCGCAGCTCTCACTCACGATCGCCGGGCGCTCCCCGCCGACCTCTTCGCGTGAGCGGCGTCGATCTCGGTTCGCCACTCTTCTCCCGCGGTGGCGTCGTGCTCCGCCATCTCCCGCACCAGCCGAGCCGCGCCGGCGCTCAATGCCGTACGCTCATAGTCGACCTTCACGCGCGTCCGCTCCCCGTCTCGCGAGATCTTCAGCGTGATCCGCGTCGTCATCACCTCCGGGATCACGTAGACGTACTGCACGTCGCCTTTCTCGAGGTCGAAACGCGTGTTGACCCACACCGCGGTCCTGTCGCCGTGCGCCACCGTGAACACCATCCCTTCCCGATCAACGGCGGGCGTGGGCCAGACGAATCGCGGCTCCCAACCCCTCGCCCACTCCTTCTCCCTCTCCGCGCCGAAGAGCGGCGCCACCTCGCTCATCGGGCCGTTCGCGGTGAATGAAAAACTCTCGCGGGTGTGTGCGAGTGCAGAGGCATTCGCGGACGTCATCGGAACCGTTCCTTTCATTGCTGCATGAAGATGGTGGAGGAGCGGCGGAACCACCAACGCTCCCGCGATCACTCCTGCTGCAAACCCGATCCACACTTTCATCTCCGCACCTCGGCTCATCGATCGCTGAAAAGTGGAGATCCCGCGCGCGTGCATCTCTCCGTCGGAGATCGCGCCGAGGCGTGAGCCCTACCCCTTCGAACGATTCTTCTTCGGGGACGCCGACGGCTTGCGACTCGTCGCGCGCCGTGTCTCGCCCGCCTTCCGCTCCACCAGCTGGTGCGAAGCGCTCGCGTCGAGATCCAGTTCGTAGGTCTTCTTCAGCTCCGCGATCTTCTTCAGCGAGGTCGGCCCGAACGGAGTCTTCCCTTCGAAGACGTGGAGGACGATCCCCTCGAGCAGATCGCCGAGGGTGAGGTCGTGGTACTCGGCGAGCCCTTTGAGGACCTTCAGGATCCGCTTCTCGATCCGGACGCCGGTCTGGGTGCGGTCAACTTCGATCATGGTACGAATGTACCACGGTACACATGAGGCGTCAAGGCGCCCCCGGAAACGGAACGCTGATGCCTCGCCCGGACGACTCCCCCAGCAGAGGGGAGCTCACGCGCCTTCGGATGCCGTGGAAAAACCACTCACACCCCGCGCCCTCCCCCTGCGGACAGCGCCATCCCTCCGCTCCGCAGCGAGGATCGGCAGAGTCCCACGAACGTCATCAGCCACGCGCCGAGCGCGATGAAGAAAAAGCCTCGGGGGAGCGGGAGGAGGAACCCGAGCTTCATCGCGTGCGCCATCTGGAACGTCGCCGCGGTGTACATCCCGAGCGGAAAGACCGCGCCCCAGTACAGCGGGTCGTACTGCAGCGGATATCCCTTGTAGACGTAGCGCCAGAACCCGAGCAGCACCAGCATCGGAATCCACCACGTTCCGGTCGCCCAATAGAACACCGTGAATCCTTCCAGAAACGGACGAAGCGACATCAGATACGGAGCCTCGGGACCGCTGTTCACGATCAGCAGCGAACCGGCCAGAGTCGAGATCGCCATCGCTCCCATGTTGATCCAGTACGGCGGGGTCAGGTCTCCCGGCGGGAACTTGAAGAACGTGTAGCGGTAGAAGATCAGCGAGATCATCCAGATGTAGAGCATTCCGCCCCACAGCCACATCGACAACCCGAGGAAGTTCGCCATCAGACGCCACGGCTGCGGCCAGTGCGCGGCCATCAGCGTGGAGAGGATCGCGATCGACTGTGTGGCGACCACCGCCACGAGCCACGCCCCGCTGATCCCCTCATTCAGCAGCGGCTTCTCTTCCTTCACCGTCAGCGCGGTGAAGAACGTGTACGTGAGCCCCACCCACAGAACGATGCCGAAGATCCAGAGGACCATCGCCAGGTGATAGTTCCCGAAGAGCCGGATCAGCTGCGTCCCGAGAATGCACGACGCCGCGACGGCGGTGAAGTATCCAGCCCCGAGCATGTGATCGATCATCTCGGAGAACACCCGCCGCGGGAAGAGCGCCACCCGCGCCGTCATCATCACCAGAAAGAGCGCGAACGCCGTGACGTTGACCCAGAAGAGAATGATGCCGACCGCTTCCCACCCCAGGAGCTCGGCGGCGATGGAGACGATGCCGGTGGCCATCACCATGGCGAAGTTCACCGCGGAGAACTCCTCCACCGCACGCTTCCAGCGGGGTTGCGTGAGCGCGCGCGAGCCCGTCATTCCAGCCGTCGCCTCACGCCCGATCGAGCCGGTAGAGATACCAGAGCAGCCCTCCGTTCAACCCGAAGCAGCCGAGGCTCGCGAACGCGGCGGGAAGGACGACCGAAACGTCTCCGCCGAGCCATGCGTTCATCGTCGCCGTCAGCAGCCAGAGCTGCAGAACCACGATCAGCATCACGATACAGAGAATGCCGTACACGATGGTCGTCTTCTGGGATCTCGAGAACGGTCGTCTCATGTCGTCCTCAACTCCACACCCGTCGCGTAGATCTCGCCGTTCCGGACCTCCAGCCGGATTCGCGGGAGCGGACGCCGCGGAGGTCCGGCCAGCGGCGCCCCACTCGCCATGTCGAACCACCCTTCGTGGCAGGGACAGTGGAACCGCCCCGAGCCGAATTCCGGCTTCACCGCGCACGACAGGTGGGTGCATTTCTGGCTGAACGCGGCGAGCTCGCCCGACGCAAAGCGCACCAGGAGGCAATCGTCATGCGGCTCCGGGTAGGTGAAGCCTTTCGCGCTTCCGGGCGGAATCTCGCTGAGTGCCGCGATCCTCCGGATCGGCGGCTCCCCTTTTCTGCTCCGCGCCAGGTTCTGGAAGACGATCCAGAACTGTCCCATCACGAATGCGAAGCTCGTCAGCACCATGAACTTGGTGAAGTCGCGCCTCGCGATGTAGTCGTCCTTCGGCCAGTCGATGGCGAAGTCTTTTCGCCACTGCGGCTGCTCCTCGTCCGGACGCGCGTCGGGAGGAATGCTCAGTCGGTCGGGATCCTCGATGCGAACCATGGTCTCGTCTCAGTCGCTCTCGAAAATGTCGTCCAGAAGGTTCATCGGCCGCTCACGGCCGACCGGCCCTTCGTCCATCGCAGACGTGACGTCGATGTTCGCGACGGGCTGATCTTTCGGCACCATCATGTTCACCTTCGTGGTGATGGTCTGTTCGCCGAATCGGAACTCGTGGATCGGCGTCGACCGCGGACGCAGCGACTCGATCTCCGCCCGCGTTCCGTAGTGCAGCGCCCCGCTCGGACAGACCGTCGCACACATCGGTTTCTTTCCGACCGTGGTCCGGTCGTAGCACATGTCGCACTTCATCATCAGTTTCAGTTCGGTCTTCATCTTCGGGACACCGAACGGGCACGCGTACACGCAGTTGTTGCACGCGATGCACCTCGGTTTTCGCGCGCTCTGCACCACTCCGTCTTCGGTCCGCTTGATCGCATCCGCCGGACACACCTCGGCACAGGTCGGCGAGTCGCAGTGCATGCAGATCACCGGAACCGTCTGCACCGAGATCGGCCGGGCCACGTACTCGAGATGAATCATCGAGTGACCCTTGTGGGTGTCGCACTCCGAGCATGCCTGGACGCACGACTGGCATCCGATGCATCGGTTCGGATCCACGAAGAACTCCATCGACTCCGGTACCATCTCTCAGTGGTCGCCCGTCATTCGTTCGCCCATGCTGGTTTCGCCTCTCCCTTCCGAATCCGTACCGCGCAGACCTTGTACTCGGGAATCTTGGAGATCGGGTCCTGGGCGGAGATCGTCAGCTGGTTCGCCGCCTTCCTTCCGCCCCAGTGGTACGGAATGAAGATCGTGTCGGGACGGATGGTGGTCACCACCATCGCCTGAAGGGTCAGGTCTCCACGACGTGATTCGACGGTCACCCAGTCGCCGTCCGCGATCCCGTATTTCTCCGCCATCCGCGGATGCATCTCGATGCGCGGCTCCGGGTACTGGTCCACCAGCGGCCCGATCCGCCGCGTCTGGGTCCCCGAGAGAAACTGGCTCACCACCCGTCCGGTGGTCAGGATGATCGGATACTCCTGGTCGACGTCTTCGGCCGGCGGGGTGTAGACAGCCACGTTGAACCGCGCCTTCCCGTCGGGGAAATAGAACGGTCCCGCCCCTTTTGCGATCGGATTCCACGACCCCGTCTCGAACAGGCGCGGCGTTCCCGGACTGCTCTCGTCCGGGCACGGCCAGAAGACCCCTCCCTCCTTCTCGATCTTCTCCCAGGTGATCCCGGAGTAGTCCGCGATTCCTCCCCGGGACGCGACGCGCAGTTCGTCGAACATCTCCCGCGGCGAGGCGAAGGTCATCCCCTTTTCCCGCCCCAGCGCGCGGGCGAGATCCTGAATGATGCGCCAGTCCTGCCTCGCGTCACCGGGAGGATCGACCGCCTTGTTGATCTTGATCACTCTCCCCTCGAGCTGCGCCACGACTCCTTCGTCCTCCTCCTGCAGGGCGCCTGGAAGAACGATGTCCGCATGCTGCGCGGTCTCGCTGAGGAAGAACTCGATATTGGCGTAGAAGTCGAGCTTGCCGAGCGCGCGGGTGATGAAGTTGTTGTCCGGCAGCGAGACTTTCGGGTTGAAGCAGATGCTGAGGAGACCCTTGATCTCCCCACTGTCGATCTTCCGGAAGATCTCGTACGCGTCGACACCCGGCTGCGGGAGATCGTCCGCCGCGATTCCCCACACGCCGGCGATGTACTCCCGGTGCTCCGGATTGCCGAGGTCCCGGTATCCCGGAAGTTGATCGCATTTCTGTCCATGCTCGCGGCCACCCTGCCCGTTCGCCTGGCCGGTGATCGTGGCGTAACCGCAGCCTTCCCGTCCGATGCGACCCGAAGCGAGCACGATGTCGATTGCGCCGAGAACGTTCTGCACGCCGTGGCTGTGGTGCTCGATTCCGCGCGCGTGGAGGAGAAAGCTGCTCTTCGCCGTCCCCCACATCTCCGCGGCCTGGCGGATGGCCTTCTCTGCGATCCCTGTGACTTCCGCAGTCTTGCGCGGCGTCCATTCGCGTACGTTCTCCGCAACCGCGTCGAATCCGATCGTCCAACGTTCGATGAAATCGTGGTCGACCCAGTCGTTCTCGATCATCAGATGGAGAATCCCGTTGAAGAGCACCACGTCGCGTCCCGGCTTGACCGGCAGAAAAAGATCGCAGGTCCGGGCGATCGGAGTGATCCGGGGATCGACCACGATGATCTTCGCCCCGTTCTCTCGCGCCTGCCAGACGTAGTTCGTCGTGATCGGCGCGCACTCGGCGATGTTCGCTCCGCTGATCCAGACCACGTCCGCCTTCGGGATGTCCGACCATGGATTCGCGGCCCGGTCGATTCCGAACGCCTTCTTGTTCCCCGCTCCTGCACTCACCATGCAGAGCCGCCCGTTGTAATCGATGTTCGCGGTGCGGAGCGTCATGTGCGCGAACTTCCCGATCAGGTACGCCCTCTCGGTGGTGATGCTCGCGCCGCTGAGTAGCGCGAACGCGTCCCGCCCGTGCTCGCGCTGGATCCGCTCGATCTCTCCCGCCACCCGGCGGATCGCCTCGTCATATCCGATCGGGCTGAACCCCTTCGGCGACGATGGATCACGCCGGAGCGCCGTCTTCAGCCGGTCCGGATGCGAGCCCTGGAGGTAGCGCTTCACCCCCTTCGGACAGAGCATCCCCTTGTTGAAGGGAAACTCCAGCCACGGCTCGAATCCGATCACTTCGTTGTCGCGGACCTTCAGCTGAATGCCGCACTGCTGTCCGCAGAAGCAGCAGTGCGTCTTCACCAGCCGGTCCGGTTCGACGTCGGTCTCCAGCCTCGCGCCCTCCGACCGCGCGAGGTGCGGTCCGAAATGTTCGGCCAGAGTCTCGGGTGCTGCCGGAAGTTTTGCCATGATTCAGATCGACTCCGCCGGCGGATTCGGACCGGCGCTCCGTTCCCAGATCCTCCCCTGCGCGACGCCGAGCATGGAACGGCGGCATGCGGGACAGATCCTCTGGTAATGATCCACGCCCCCTCGTTCGAGTGCGTAGTGGTAGCCGAGCTTCCGCTCCACTTTCATCAGATCTTCGATCTGGATGAGCGGCGCATACTCCTCACTACACCTCGCGCATCGGGCCATCTCCTCGGCGGCCCCCACCTTCTGGTAGAACGCCACGCCCAGCTGCGCCGGCCTCTGGAAAATGTGGAAGAACTTTCCGAACGGCAACCACAGGAGAGTGAAGATCACCGTGACCGCGTGGAGGATCGCGAGAAAGTCGTACGCGTATCCCTTCATCCACGTGTAACTCGCGGTCAGCATCAGCCCGGTCACGCTGATCGAGAAGAGAAGGATCAGCGGAAGAAAATCTTCGCCGAAACGCTGGACCGCCGCGGCTCCGTGGTCCCGCATCCGCCTCCGCATCGCGAGCATCACGCCCGCGATGACCAGGAAGGACGCCCACACCAGTCCGTGGAAAACCAGAAAGCCGGTCAACGATTCGATCGGAAACGTGGTGGTGGGAAACCCGAAGAGGTACGCCTGGTACGTGTCGAGATGCCCGGGCACCGTTTCGAAATGGATCCACCCGAAGACGAGGGGAAACGTGATCGCACAGCCGAGGATGCAGCCCCACATGATCAGCCAGTGCGTGATCCCGCGAAGCCGGTCGCGCCGGAAGATGAACTGGTTGAGCGCGAACTCGCTGACCACCCGCACGAACCATTCGCGGACATTGCTCGCGAGAAAGCGGGGACGGAAGAACAACTGCCATCCGCGGCGCCAGTAGAGTGCGGTGGGAGGACGCTGGAGCCACATCGCGTAGCGGTAGACGATGGCGAACGTCGCGAAAAGAACGGCGAACGTGTAGCCGACCAGCGCGGCGTCGAAGTGCTCGAGGTTCCGTGAACCGACGACGACGAGAATCGCGACGACCGCCGTGAACGATCCCCCCCAGAGAATGGCCCTCACTCGTTCCATGACTTCGCTCTGGCGCTCCCGGGCAGCCGAAACGCCGCGCGGCCGCAGATCGCAGCCGGATGCCTCACTCCTCCCGGAGCTTACACCACTCCCGGATCCGCGCGAAACCGCATGCCACTGTCGTGCCCGTACAAACTCGTGATTCCCGCGGCCGGAGCTCCCCCGCTCACCCTCCGCATTCATCGCGAGCGCGGAACACGACCGTCATCGCTCACGGCTTCCTTCCGCCAGAAAACCGTCAACGGGAAATTCGATCCGTTCTGCGGCAATCCGCTCCCCAAGTCGAGCCGCACGAAATCGGGCGCGCGGGCGAGCTTTGCCTCGTCCGCTTCATCACTCGAAGCGAGCACGTAGAGACGCGCGTCCGATCTCCGAAGATCGTCGACCGACAGTTCCGGCTCGTCACCACACCACGGCTGTTCCAGAAAGAACGCGAGATCGAGTCCACCCATCCCGCCCGGGACGTCGGCAGCACCCGCGACGGGCCCGACCCGCCCCTCCCGCCGTAGAGCGGCGGCCAGAGCGTACGCGGATCGACCTGCATCGTCCGACAGCCCTCCCCACGCCGCCTCCACCGGCCGGCGGAGAGCGAGCGCAAAGGACGCCATCACGATCGCCGCCGCGATGTGCGCACCGCGCCGGCCGAAGAGCCGCATCCCGGCGACGCGTCCCCACTCGACCGCACAGAGCAGTAGAAGTGGCCAGACCACGTAATAGTAACGGCTGTCGACCGCGAAGACCTGCGCATAAATGAGGCAGACCAATGGAAAGGGCACGATCGATACGATCCACGGAAACTTTCGTTCGATAGAGGGCCGCACGAGCAGCGCGAACAACGATGCGAGACCAGCGGTCAAGCCGAAGCCGAGGAGATCGAAGCTGGCGAGCGTCTTCCAGATCAATGCGGCATTCGAGCGGAACAGATTCACCTGATGCCGAAAATACGCCGAACTCTCGAATGGTGACCAGTACGCGAATGGAGAACGCGAGGGCTCCTCCCAGATCGTGATCCGACCCTGTGGCGGCGTGACGAAGTTCACGAACATCGGGAGCCGCCGGTCTCGGTCCGTCGGCCCGACGATCGCGTGCGCGATCCTCCCCGCCGTCGAGAACGTCGGACGCTGATACAGGATCGACAGCGTCACGATCCACGGAAGAGCGACGGCGGCGAGACCGGCTCCGGCGAACAGAAGCAGCCGCGCCTGCCGTGAGCGCGACCGATCCCCATCCTCGGCATGAATGAGAAGCACGAGCAGAGGCAGCGAACCGAGAGCGACCGGAAGGTTGACCGCTTTCGCCAGGTACGCCGCCCCCCAGAGCGCTCCGGCACCGAATCCGATCCCGCTCGATCCCGACCGAACCGCCCTCAGAGTGGAGGCGAGTGCAAAAAGAACGATGCCGTCGGCCAGGAGGTCCGGAGTGATGTTCTCGACCGACCAGGCGAGCGTCGCCACCGCGAGGAGCGCCAGTAGGAGCACGCGGAGCGCTCGATCCGCGACTACCGTGCGCAGGAGGAAGTCGTATCCGGCCGTGAACACGAGCGCGGAGAGCATCATCGCGACCCGAAGGGCGGTCAGCGCGCCGACGTCCGTAGCGACCAGGGGCGTCATCATCCAGCTCAGCATCGGACTCCAGTAGCCATTCACTGCGAGCCCGAATCGCCCTTCCGCGTAGTACTTCGCAATCCGGAAGTACGACATCGCATCCGGGTTCAATGCGAAGAAGTTACGTGCTGCAACGATCCCGAGAGCCACGGCCTGAATCGCAAAGACACACCATTCGAGGATCGCGAGGAACACCGCGCTCGTACCGCGCGGGGTTCCCGCCGGAATGGGCTCGATCGACCCCGATCCGGTCAAGTTTCTTCGTCCTTTTCCGGGCTTTGCCCGCGAGAGTGGACCGGGGGAGGGCCTTCGATTTCATCCGATCGCTCGAGAAGCGCCACGAAGTGGAGATTCCTTTCGAACATTGCAGACAACGGCCACGGATACAGGTGCAGACGCGGAATCCAGCCCTTCAGAGAGAACGGCAGAGCCCCGAACATTTCGTTCCATTCGTGGCGGCTCATGTAACGTCCGGGAGACGCCACGCCAAAGCGACGATTCCCGATCGAATCCATGAACGAGAGAAGCTTTCGATCGAATCCGTTCTCGCAGAGATGGTCCTTCACGATCATCCTCTGACGACTGACTCTCGCCGACTCGATCAGCAGCTGTCGAGGGTCACCCGCGTGATGAAGCACGTCGACGATGACCACCGCGTCGAACGAACGATCGCCGAACGGGAGCGTACGACCGTCGTACTCGATCACATCGATCAGCGTTTCCTCCCGCCTCAGGACATCCACACCGCAGAAACGCAGCTCGGAGCGACCCTGCTGGAGTCGCCACGCCAACTTTCCGTCACCTGCGCCGACGTCGAGAACGGATCCCGCAGCCGGAAGGAATTCAGCGAGCCCCTTCGCGAGCGACTCGACTCGCCGGCCGACAATCACTCTCCCGTGCAGACCCTCGATCCAGTTCACTTCCGCCGCAACCCCAGAACACTGACGAAGAAGCTCCAGAGGAGCGTCTGAAATCCGAGCGCAGTCAGAGTGACGCCCGGAATCACCCAGCGCATCGTCCTGGAGTAATCGAGCGGGCCGAATCCGACCGAGATCCACTGGTCGACTGACAAAGCGAGCAGTCCGATCCCCGCGGCAAGAGTCATGACGCTCACCAGAATCCCCGTCTCCAGATTCATCAGACGGAAGAATCTGTCGAGGTGTGGATCGGGAGGATGAAGCCCTTCGGCGATGGCGAATGTTTTCGACGCGATGGCAAAAAGGAGCGCCTGGTGTCCGATCAGAATCGCGAGACTCGACACCAGAAGGGTGTGCACGCCCAGCGTCGCAGGCCCGATGCGGACAGCGGGATACGCGAGCGCGTACCCGATCAGACCGAACAGAATGAGCGCCACCGATGGGTAGAGAAACAGCCATCTCGGACTGTAGAGGAGATAGAACCTCAATGTTCGCCAGCCGTCCCGGACAGTCCGCAGGTGCGGCGCGCGACCTCTCCGTCCGTCGGGATGAAGAACCGTCGGCACTTCGACGATCCGCGCACCGTAGAGTCTCGATTTGATCACCATCTCCGTCGCAAACTCCATCCCCGTGCAGCGAAGATCGAGACTCCGGTACAGATCGCGACGGAATGCGCGGAGCCCGCAATTGATGTCGTGTACTGGGACGGAGAACATCCGTCTGGCCAGTCCCGAAAACATCGGATTTCCCAACCACCGATGCAGCGGAGGCATCGCTCCCGGCAGTATCCGTCCTCCGCCCGAAGGAAGTCTGCACCCTTGCGCGAGATCGGCACCCTCCCGGAGTGCCTCCACGAACTTCGGAATTTCGCCGAAGTCGTAGCTGTCATCCGCATCCCCCATCACGACCAGATCGCCTCGCGCTCGTTCGATTCCTCCCATCAACGCATTCCCGTATCCGCGGCGTTCGACCGCCACCACCCGAGCACCGGCGGCAACCGCGACATCCTGAGAGCCGTCCGTACTTCCGTTGTCTGCGACGATCACTTCCCCGCGGATCCCGCTCGCACGCATCACCCGCAACGCCTCGGCCACACAGATTCCGACGGTATCCTCCTCGTCCAGACATGGGATCACCACCGAGACCTCGAGGTCTGCGTGAATCTCCGTACGAAAACGCGGCTGGTGCGTCTCTGCAATCGCTTCCGGCGCGATTGGCTCTGCCATGGTGTTCTATTCCCCCGCCATCATAGCCTGCGACCGTCCGGCTCGCCAGCCACCACCAGATCGCTCGATCGGGATAGGGGGAAGCCTCGCGGCTTCCACCCTCCCACACCACCGTGCATGCGGGTCCGCACACGGCGGTTCGGCTGTTAACCGTTCAACGAGAGTTCGACGAGACCGAGTGAACTGAAGTGGCCCTTGCCGATGGCTCGATGCAGGACGTGGCCACTGCTCACGCGCCACGGTCCGCGCTGACTGGAGGCGACCTGTCGGGCCTCCTCCAGCGGGATTCCGAGTCGTACCAGCGCCTTCCGACGTTTCCGGCACGTCTTCCACTGTCGCCACAGCAGCGAGCGGAGTCGGTGTCGGATCCATTTGTTCAGGAACTTTGGGGTCAGGGCTTCGCCTGTCGGTTCTCTCCCCTATCTCTTTGTCACGGCGTTACTTCTTCGCCTCGTTTGTCGCACGATATTCTACGACACCCGCTGCCGGATCACCGACTCGCGCCTCCAAGCAGGGCCTCGGGAGTCGCCGCCGATTCCACGAGGAGTAGAGCCCTCGGTATTTCGGAAGACCCGAGGTATTCTCGATCGCATGGCACGACCACTTCGCCTCGAGTTCCCCGGCGCGGTTTTCCACGTGACCTCGCGCCGCAACGAGCGCAAGCCGATCTTCCGATGCGATGCGGATCGCCTAGTGTTCCTCACCCGCTGACCGCGTGGCTCGGGCGCTACGAGAGCGCCGAACGGCTTCGCCCGATCGCGGCCCTCTTGCGCCTCGGCAGTACCGGCTACGTCTCGAACCTGATCTCGCGTTGCGAGCGCGCGAGCTCGCGAATGACCGGCTTCTCCGTGATCTCGCCGATCGCTGCCTCGCATTGCTCCTCGCGGGGACGACGGAATCCGCTCCCGAGCGGCCCATCCCGATCTGGCCGATGCTCCCGGTGCCAGACATCATCCGCGACGCACCCGGCCCGTCGCCGTTCTGAGGCGACGCGCCAGGTTGCTCCAAATCACCCGGACCTCCACGACTTCAGGGCGGAGCTGCGTCTGGACTGCAGCCTCATCGCTTCCGAAGCGAGACTTCGATGGCCTGATCACCGATTCCAACCGATCGAGACGACCTCATTGGATCCCGACCACGGTCTCTACGTCCGCTTCCCGCTGCGTCCCGTCGAGATCTCCGACGGCAGAACCGATGAGCGAAGGCGTGACCCTATTCCTTGCGCTCTATTCCTTTCGCGCTGCGACAAACAGACGCGCAACCCGCGTATATTCGGTCACTTAGAGGAACAAGCGAGAGACGAAGGCGTGACCCCCACCCCCACCTTCTCGTGCTATCGCTTCAGAAGTTGTGTCTGTCAAGTTCTGCAAAACTAGAGTTATTGGGTCTCCTGTTCGGTTCTCCTCGGATCCATGGGTTGATGGTGGTGGGGGGGTGTGGAAACTGCGGGAAACGCCGACCGGCGTTTTCCGCAGTTTCCACACCCCTTGGTTCCTACGCGACACCTCGCAGCATGAGTTTCTTGTGTTCGGCCAACAGATCCATGTTCAGGTACCGAGTCGCCTCGATCCAGTTCTCATGCGTCTCGACCGCCAGCGCCCGGACCAGCCTCAGACAGCTTGCTTCATTCGGGAAGATCCGGACCACGTGGGTCCGTCGCTTGATCTCTTCGTTGAGCCGTTCGAGCATGTTGGTCGACTTCAGGTGCTTGTGGTGCTCGGCCGGCAACCGATAGAAGCTCAACGTCTCTTCGATGTTTTGCTCTACCCAGTCGCATAGCTTCGGATACTTTCCTTCCCACTTCGCGATCCAAGCCGCCAGGTCTCTGCGGGCCTCCTCGACGTTGCGTCGCCCGAAGATCCATCGCAACTCCTGCAGGCAGTCGTGATCTCCTCGTCTTGGCAGGTAATCGAGTGCGTTTCGTAGAAAGTGGACGTAGCAGCGCTGCCAGGCCGCGTCGGTCAGTACCTCCCGGATCGCAGCCTTCAGCCCTGCGTGGTCGTCGCTGACCACGAACTCGACCCCGTGCAGGCCCCGCTCGCGTAGGCCCACCAGAAACTCAGTCCAACTGTTCCGACTCTCTCGGTGCGCCAGCTCCACTCCCAGGATGCAACGCCGTCCATCCTTGTTGATCCCGATCGCGATCAGCACTGCTCGGTTCTGGATCGTTCCGTTCTCTCGGATCCGCTCGTATCTCGCGTCCATGATCAGGTACGGGTACTCCTCTTCCAGCTTTCGCTTCGCGAAGGCCTCCAACTGCTGGTCCAGCCTTTTTGTGATCTCGCTGATCGAACTCGCGCTGAACGAGTGTCCGCACAGTTCTTCGGTGATCGCTTTGACCTTCCGCGTCGACACCCCTTGCACGTACATCTCCGTCAACGCCGCGAACAACGCCTTCTCGCTCCGTTGATACCGCTCGAACAACTCCGTTCGAAACAGTCCCTTTCGGTCCTGCGGAATCCGGAGCTCAAGCTTCCCGACTCGAGTGATGAACGACCGTTCGTAGTACCCGCTTCGGTACCCCAGCCGCTCCGCTGTTCGTTCCCCGTTCCGAGCCCCTAATGCCTCTTCCATCTCGCACTCGAGAATCTGCTGGATCGTCTCCTTCACGATCGCTCGCACCGGATCTGCGGACTCCTCGACGAGTCTTCTGACGTCAACTGCGGTACTATCCTTTCGGGCCATCGAGTTCTCTCCTGTTCTCGTTCTTGCTTTAGCGACTTGAACTTTACAGGAGACCTCCTTGGCCCTTTTCCTTTTTGCAGAACTTTTTGGACACTACCGCTTCAGATCGGCCGCCCGACGCCGGAGGGTGTCAATCCACAGACCGGCGCCCCGCAGGCACTCCTCGATTGGCCAACTCGGCGCAGACTCAATCAGATGAAGAAGCGTCCATGCTGCGCCGTATGCGTCATCCGGCCCGAACAGTCTGACGAGGATCTTCGCCTCTTCAGCACTGACAGGCGGCGTAATCGCCGACAGCACCTTCTCGTGCCTTTCGAACGCTTCTTCATCTGCGTGCTGATCCGGCAGCGGCCCAAGAAGCTTTAGCTCCAGAACTTCTTTACGGATCATTTCGCCACCTTTGCCACTTTCTCCATCAGCTCAGGGAAATACTTTCTGTAGTACTTGAGCAGGTGCAAGATCCCCTCGTCGTACTCCGTCCCGACGATCTTCCGAACATCGCGAATGTCGCGTGCCAGCACATCGCGAAACGACATGCCGGCCTCCGCTCTCGCGACAGCTCGCCCCTTGCTGAAGTACGTTCGCGTTTGAATGTGCTCTCCATGCTCCATTACGAGAGCGCCACCCTCTTCTCTGGACGTGAAGCCAGCGGCGGCCTGTGGCATGTGATGTGGCGTCAGGTCATCCCCGGTAACACCGCGTCGATCCAGATCCGAGAATCGCCCAGATTCGCCAGGCTGCAGAGGCTTGCTGCGACCAAGATTGTCGGCGAGACCAAGACCTGCGCCGACGATTCCCATCGCCTTCACAGCCCAGCCTTTCGCCGTCAGCGCTTGCGCGGCGTCCGCCACAAAGATCGTCTTCGGATATTCCCTTTTGAAAGTTCGCAGATCGAGCGACGCCTGGACAGGTTCGTCTTCTCTCAACGGACTGTAGTTGCCACCGGGCATAGAGAAGAAGCCAACGGTTGCTGTGTCGACCGCCCACCAGAACGCGCCAGGGCCTGGACTCCCCCTCATCGCGCTGATCGACCCCGGCCCCCGGCGCAGAGCGGTCTCTATTATCTCCTCGCGCTCTTCGCTCCCAACGTCAGCGTCGGTCTCCAGAATGCGCATCATTTCCGCCGAGTCGGCCCCCGGCTCGATCCGGTAGGACGTGCCGTCCGGCCGTCGGCCGACCACCAAACCCGTCTTGGTCACTGACGCCGCTTGGCCTGTAGGGTCTGCGCAGTTCACCGGATCGCCGCCCGCGAACGCATACAGGTTCGAGCTATCGCGGTATCCAATCGGATCGGGCGAGAGCCACGTTCCGGTGTCCGGGTCGTACCAGCGGGCGCGGACGTAGTTGTGGCGGGTGAGGGGCTCGGTGAAGGGTTGCGCCTGGAAGCGGGCCGTGAGCATCGCGCCCATCGGGCTCTCGCCGCCGCCCGACATAGAGGACGGGGGCGCCGCCGAGGCGAGGAGGGCGAGCGAATCGACCTCGTAGAGCGTCTTCCTGTCGTCGCCGTCCGCCGGAACCCCTGCGAGCCAGCTCGAGAGGCTCGAGAGCGACTCGCGCACTTCCACCGGAAGATTGCCGGAGGTCGTCACAGGTTGTGTCGCCGTCGCCCAGTCGGGCGCCGGGAGGATCGGGGACATCCGCTCCCCACGCCGCGGCCCGGAGCTCCTTCGTCACCGCCACCGACAGCGCCGCCGGCGTGAGCGTCCCCACCGGAGACGCGTCCGTCAGTGCGGTCCATTGCGCCGCCGTCAGCGTGAAGCGTGCCGAGTACGGATCGTTGTCAATGAGCTGCGGGATTGCGCCCGACGATCTTACCACCGCTCCCCCGCCGTCCACAGC
Organism: uncultured Acidobacteriota bacterium; assembly: GCA_963741955.1. Taxonomy (GTDB): domain Bacteria; phylum Acidobacteriota; class Thermoanaerobaculia; order Gp7-AA8; family Gp7-AA8; genus CAVUKB01. Next base: position 176,097 of record CAVUKB010000004.1, on the reverse strand, counting down.
CGCGAGCCGCAGACCCGCTGCGAGCGTCGGCGCGCTCAGCGCCTCGGTGGTCCGCACCGTGACCTCCACCGTAGTGAGGTTGCCGTCGCGGTCTTTTGCGGCGTCGATCGCCATCCCGTCGACCGCGGCGCCGTTGAGATCCAGCTCGTGCGCACCGAACGGATCGTTCGGCACGTTGCGCGCGACGATCTCGCCGCTCGCGTTCAGCACCGCGTCGAGATTCCCCGTCCCGGCCTCGTCGTAGACCGGATAGAAGCGGTCGATCTCGCTGCCAGTCGTGCCCGGGCGCGTGGAAACGCGGGTGGTCTCGATCGGATCGTCGTACGAGAGCCCGCCGTGGATGAACTGCGCGAGGAGCCCGCCGTTTGCATCGATCGATGCGTTCCGGCTCGCCCCCGCCTTGAAGATGGAGACGAGCGTATCGGACAGCGGGTCCCATACGAGCGTGACGTCCGCCGGGAGCCCGTCGCTCGCGAGGGCATCGGGACGGGCCTCGAGCTCCCAGCTGAGCGTCGCGAGGTCCGCCGCGGGATCGGTAACCTCGGCCATCTCCGCGCGGCGTCCGACGAGACGGTCGTTGCAGTCGTAGTCATACCGGATCCGCCGGATCTCCCCGTTCGCGGAGGTGGGCTTCTCGGTCGCCAGCCGATGGGCATCCGGTTTGGATCGAAGACTCTGCGGCAGCTATACTCTGTTCTCGCAGAATCTGGCGCGCTTCGAGTCGAAGGAGAACGGTCAATGGTTGAATTCGAACCCCGAATCACGATCGATCCGGAACAGTGTGGAGGTCGTCCCTGCATCCGCGGTATGCGCATCCGCGTCTCCGACGTCCTCGATCTCCTTGCATCGGGGTTGACCACCGACGAAATCCTGATCGAAATGCCGGACCTCGAGATCGAGGACATTCAGGCGAGCCTGCGGTACGCGAGTCACCGTATCGACCATCCTGTGATCGCAGCATGATCCTCTGGGTTGACGCACAACTCTCTCCCGAGCTCGCGCCGTGGATCACCGCCACCTTCGATGTCGAGGCTCTTTCGATCAAACGACTCGGTCTGCGCGATGCATCCGATCGCGAGATTTTCGACGCCGCACGTACGGCCGATGCGGTGGTGATCACGAAAGATGCCGACTTCCCTCGCCTTCTCGAGAGCCGTGGTGCACCGCCCCGGGTGATCTGGATTACCTCGGGTAACACATCGAACGCCTTTCTCCGGCACCTCCTCGAGAAGGCCCTGCCGGAAGCACTCCGGATGATCGAGAATGGCGAGACTCTCGTTGAAATCACTTCCCGCTCGACTCATCGAGAGTCGCGCTCTTGATCGAATTCATCGCATTACCGCGTCACGTCGACGGGTATTCGACTCCGTCCCCTTAGACGCCGTTCCAGACGGATCTTCGCATTGATATGATCCTTCGCCAAGCGCGCACGCCCACCAAGTGCCGCGCCCCTCACGAGGTCAACTCTTGCTCCGCTCTCTTCTTCTCCTCTCCGCTCTCGGCGAGTTGCTCGTCATCGTCTTTCTGAGCCTTACGCTCGTTCAAGCGAATACGCTCGACGCGCTCTGGCTCGAGCGGCAGCTGCGGCTGTATCGGATGACGAAAAGGAGCGTCCGGCGCGCGACGCGCAGCGAGAAGATCGTGTTCGCGATCCTCTCGCGGCTCGTACCTCGTTGGAGGGATCTCTCGATCGCGTTCACCCCGCGCACGGTGATGCGATGGCGGCGCGAGTGGGTCGCGATTCTGATGCGGCGGCGTCAGCGCATCTGCGGCGGCGCAGGCTCCCGGAAGAGACGCGCGAGCTCGTGCGGCAGATGGCGCGCGAGAACCGGCTCTGGGGAGCGGGGCGGATCCTCCGGGAGATCGCGAAGCTCGGGGTCTCCGTCTCACGGAACACGGTCCGCCGCTATATTCGCGAGGTACGTGGCCCGCGCCCGCGTGGCGATCAGCGATGGTCGGCGTTCATCCGCAACCATGCGAACGTCACCCTCGCGATGGACTTCGCAGTCGATTACGTTCCCTCACTCAGCGGCAAGCTCCGGGAGGTCTTCGTCCTCGTCCTGCTCGAGATCGGGTCACGACGGCTGCTATGCCTCGAAGCAACGGAAAACCCGACTCGCGACTGGATCAATCAGAAGCTGCGCGAAGCGATCCCGTGCGATCATCGGCACCGCTTCCTCGTCCGCGACAACGACCCGCTCTGGGGCGGTGTCGACGCGACTCTCGCCTCGTTCGGCATCGAAGCGCTCCGCATCCCTCCGCGCTCTCCGCAGGCGAACGCGTTCGCCGAGCGGATGATCGGCACCCTCCGTCGCGAGCTTCTCGACCGGATCTGGCCCCTCGGCGTCCGCCACCTCAATCGCCTTCTCGCCCACTACCGCGCCTACTACACCGAACCCCGGCTCATCGCCTCCGGCCGACACCGACTCCCGAACGGCGCCGCCGTCGTCGCCATCCCGCACCTCGGCGGGCTCCATCACGAGTACCGGCTCGAGATGCGCGATCGCGCAGCGTAGCGTCAGACCGAACTGCTTTTCAAAGATCATCCGCCGCGGCCGACCAGGCCGAGAGCGAAAGCGCTACCTCCACGTCAGATCCTCAGCGGATCACCGCCTCGAATGGCGACAATTCGATCCGGCCTCGCCTTGAAAGACGATCGACCGAGTCGGCGGAGCTCCCTCTCGCACGCCTCTCTCGCCACTTCGACACTCCTAATCCGACGTGACAATCGTTTTTGACCCCCACAGTACCTCGGCTTTCGCGAAATACCGAGGTTCTACCCCTCGTAGAATCGGAGACGGGTCTCGAGGAGGGTGAGCGGAGGCAGGAACGGCTGGCGTCGGCGTGGATGCCGTACAATCCACGGCGCGATGGGATGAGTCGAAGTGACGCTTCCACAGTGGTTTAACGGAAGCATGCGAGAGACGAAGACCTGACCCCAATTCTTCTCATCCTCGGTTCTCTGCGACTGCGGGTAGTGGAGCGTCTCGGTCGTGGAGCCGCTGGTCATCGATTCGATCTTGTGTCCCGCCGCCGACTCGGTGGCCGTCATCGACGGCGGGTCGAGGAGCGAGAGGTCGATCCCGCGCGAGGCGAGAACCGAGCGCGTCGCCGAGTCGAGCTGCGGCATGCGCTCCTGGCCGGAGCGGAAGTCGGCGGGGGTCAGGTCGATTTCACGTGGAGTGCGTCCCGGGAAGCCTCATTCGTGCGATCATGTTGTACACACCGGATGGCGAAAGCTTCGGCGAACGACCGACTCGGGAGATGAGATGGAAGGGATTCACTTCGTGACCGACGACAAGGGCAAAAAGGTCGCCGTCCTGATCGACCTCGATCTGTACGGCGATGCGTGGGAGGATTTCTACGATCAGCTCGTCGCCGAGGAGCGCCAGGCGGAGAAGAGCATCCCATTCGATGTCGTCCGACGCCGGCTTGCACGACGCCGACGGCAGGCGCGTGGCTGAATACCGCATCACCGTCAAGCCATCGGCAGCGAAAGAATTCGACGAGCTCGCGCCGACGATCGCATCACGGATCGAAGCGAAGATCGCCGCACTATCGAGCAATCCGCGTCCTCCAGGCGTGAAGAAGCTCAAAGGTGCGCTCGATCTGTGGCGCATTCGCGCGGGCGACTGGCGCGTTATCTACGCGATTGATGACAGAAAAAGGGCCGTCGACATCGTGCGGATACGCCATCGCAGCAAAGCGTACGAATAGTGGAGAGTCGAGATCAGGCCTTACCGATGAGAAACTCCGCCGCCGTCCGAAGGCACCTCGGATAAGGCGTGCCGCGGGAGGGGCTGAGCCGAGAATGGCCTCGATCATCGTGGCTCGGGCGCTACGAGAGCGCCGAACGGCTTCGCCCGATCGCGGCCACCCTGCGCCTCGGCAGCACCGGGCATGTCTCGAACGTGATCTCGCGTTGCGAGCGCGAGCTCGCGAATGATCCGTTCCTTCGCGTTCTCGCCGACCAGTGCCTCGCGTCGCTTCAGGCCGGAGTCCCCGAATCCGCTCCGAAGCGGCCCGTCCCGATCTGGCCGATGCTCCCGCCCCCGGACATCATCCGCGACTCAGCCGGCCCACCACCGTTCTGAGGCGGGCGCGATCGGCCTGAAGACTGACCACTCTTCACGATTCGCCCTGGCGGAGCCTCGTTCCAAGTGACGCCCGGTCCAGGTTTCGCCACGAGACGGAGGCCGAATCCGTTCCGATCTTCATCGACACCAGTCCACTACGCCGCATTCGATCGAGCATCTTACGAATTATCCGAGAAGCGACGCGCTCACCCCGCTTTCTCCGTTCAGAGTCAAAGTCACCGTGTCGCTAACTACAGACCATCGAGTCGCTTACACCTGCAAGCGAGAATCGAAGGCCTGGCCCCGATCTTCCGATCACGATTCCCCTAAACCCATAATAGGCCCTCGCCGCGCAAAGCTCGCCTCATCGCGTCAAGACCTTCGGGCGGTACACGCCACAACCATCTTCCATCTGCAAGCACGTCGACGGCTCCGCGGGTGCCTTGGCCGTTCTTGATCCATTCATCCAAGGCCATCCCGCCGACCCGAGAATTTAGGTGCACCTCTGAGAGGATGTTCCACCGGTATACATCGCGCAGCAATCCTTTCATGTACACCTTCTCACGAAGGCCTGTTGAACCCCATCGTGAAATTTCTGAGGCGGCCTTCAGATCCTCTGATGCGAAACCCAAGCCCTGCGAAATGCCGATCGCAAACATTACCGGGCCAAGGTGAGCGGGACGTTCGTAAGCGATTCCGTACCAAGGTCGTACCAACGTGACAAGGTCTCCTACGATTGCGCGCCACTCATCCGCGTCGAAACTGACCACGGACCGGCGGACCGACAACGCAACGCAATCGAGGCGTTTGGAATAAACCAGTGCCACCAGATGATCCCGAGCCATTACACGTGCGTCTGGCAGCAGGATGTAAAGGCTAACGTCCAAGTACTGACGACAGGGACGCGACTTCGAGAACACGTCCTCGAACCGGCCGCTTAAGGTATCCCCCGACGCTAACGTTATTACGGCCTTGTCGAAATTCAGGCCGCGCGCGCGCAGCCAACGAACGATGATGTCGGTATAGGAATCAACCGCCGGATTCTGTATGCCATACAGAGCTGCTACCACTGCAACCGAACTCTCCGTTACCATCCACCCCCTCCGTCTAACGGAGGTCGCACCGATATGAATCCTCTTCGCGACTCCGGCACTGATTCCATCGCTTTTTGCAGCCTCTCCTGTAATCCGAGTTCGGTATCTGTCTTGGACATGATCTCGATCGCATCAACCTCGCCGGTTCGTCGAACACCGATGATGTCAGGAATGCGGGCGCTTTCCCCGACTCTCCCTGTCGCGGTCCGCCAGCTCCGTTGAATAGTAATGTACTCGTATTCGCCGCTGGAGATCATTTCGTCGACGGTCTGATTGATCGCCTCGGCATGACCGGGAGTTTTCGACGAAGCGTGCTCTGCCTGTCCCCAGACGGTTACAATACGTCCCATCGGATCTTGAACTCTCCGCACCGGCATGTTCGGTCTTGGGACCACATCAAGGCCACTGTTGGGAACCGCTGCGACTCCTTCCGTTTCTGCGCTCAGCCCGAGTTCGCCCGAGATCGGGACTTCCGGTCCGACCTTACCCACGCCGATCATGAGGTTCCCTACTTGGCCGACGGTTTCCAAGAAATCAAGCTGATCTCTCGCTTCTTCGGGAGAAAGATGAAACCAATTGGCTAAGAACCTCTCCGCGCGAATCCGGTCTTCTATCTGTCTTCTTCGAAGGCTCTGTTGACGCTGCGCTTCCCACTCGAAAATGGCGTCACGCAGTCTCTTGAGTACGCAAGAGACGCAAATCGCCGTCACCTTCGTGAGCGCCGGCCGGATCGGCGCCGACGATGCCAACATTCCGTGACTAGGATCGAGTTGGGCTGGGAGTCGCACGCGGGGATCCCCCTCTCCCCTCGGATCCCTCCCATTGACTGGATCCCCGCCTGCGAACGCATAGAGGTTCGAGCTGTCGCGGTACCCCATGGGATCGGGCGAGAGCCACGTCCCGGTCTCCGGGTCGTACCATCTCGCGCGGACGTAGTTGTGGCGGGTGAGGGGCTCGGTGAAGGGCTGGGCCTGAAAGCGCGCCGTGAGCATCGCGCCCATCGGGCTCTCGCCGCCGCCCGAGACCGGCGCCGCCGAGGCGAGGAGGGCGAGCGAGTCGACCTCGTAGAGCGTCTTCCTGTCGTCGCCGTCCGCCGGAACCCCTGCGAGCCAGCTCGAAAGGCTCGAGAGCGACTCGCGCACTTCGACCGGAAGATTGCCGGAGCTCGTCACCGGTTGCGTCGCCGTCGCCCAGTCGGGCGCCGGGAGGATCGGAACGTCCGCTCCCCACGCCGCGGCCCGGAGCTCCTTCGTCACCGCGACCGACAGCGCCGCCGGCGTGAGCGTCCCCACCGGGGCCGCATCCGTCAGTGCGGCCCATTGCGCCGCCGTCAGCGTGAAGCGTGCCGAGTACGGATCGTTGTCAATGAGCTGCGGTATTGCGCCCGACGATCTTACCACCGCTCCCCCGCCGTCCACAGCCGCGAGCCGCAGACCCGCTGCGAGCGTCGGCGCGCTCAGCGCCTCGGTGGTCCGCACCGTGACCTCCACCGTAGTGAGGTTGCCGTCGTGGTCCTTTTCGGCGCTGATTGCGATCCGGTCGACCGCGGCGCCGCTCAAATCGAGCTCGTGCGCGCCGAACGGATCGTTCGGCACGTTGCGCGCGACGATCTCGCCGCTCGCGTTCAGCACCGCGTCGAGATTCCCCGTCCCGGCCTCGTCGTAGACCGGATAGAAGCGGTCGATCTCGCTGCCAGTCGTGCCCGGGCGCGTGGAAACGCGGGTGGTCTCGATCGGGTCGTCGTACGAGAGCCCGCCGTGGACGAACTGCGCGAGGAGCCCGCCGTTCGCATCGATCGATGCGTTCCGGCTCGCCCCCGCCTTGAAGATGGAGACGAGCGTATCGGACAGCGGATCCCACACGAGCGTGACGTCCGCCGGAAGCCCGTCGCTCGCGAGGACGTCGGGACGGGCCTCGAGCTCGGATTTCTCTCACCGTCTCGTCGCGAGAAGGTGGAGAGGGGTCTGGATGCAAGGCGTGCGCAGCTTCGACGACGAAGGCATAGTGGTGACTATGTCGAGGAGCCGAAGCAAGCGCAACGCAGCAGACAGGCCGCTATCCGCCAACGCAGCAGAGATGGTGGGAGAGATCCGAGCCGGCTCCCAGGAGAGTGTGTCCGGGTCCGCCGCGGGATCGGTAACCTCGGCCATCTCCGCGCGCCGTCCGACGAGTCGGTCGTTGCCGTCGTAGTCGTACAGGATCCGCCGGATCTCCCCGTTCGCGGAGGTGGGCTTCTCGGTGACGCTCGTCAGTCTCCCCTTCTCATCCCACTCGTAGACGAAGCTCCCATCTTCGGTTCTCTGCGACTGCGGGTAGTGGAGCGTCTCGGTCGTGGAGCCGCTGCTGATCGATTCGATCTTGTGTCCCGCCGCCGACTCGGTGGCCGTCATCGACGGCGGGTCGAGGAGCGAGAGGTCAATCCCGCGCGAGGCGAGAACTGAGCGCGCCGTCGCGTCAAGCTGCGGCGTCCGCTCCTGCCCGGAGCGGAAGTCGGCGGGGGTCAGGTCTTCGGTGGACTGCCCGGTGCTCGGAGCGCCGACGGACGGTTGTGCGTCGGTCGTCGTCCCGTAGATCGACCCGGCGAGGCGGCTCCTGGCGTCGTATGCGAAACGCGAATGACGCGCGCCGTTCGAGACGCCGAGGAGGTTGATGGTAACTCCTCGCCGTACCCCGTCTGGCGTTGAGGCAGCGGATCGGTCAGTCTTCTCCGGGAAAGGAGCGGACGATGATCGATCGGGAAGTGAAGAAGCTGCGGCGCGAGCTGGAGCGGCAGAGCCGGCGGCGAGAGCGTCGGCGGTATCCGCGAGAGCTGAGGGAACGTGCGGTGCTCTACGCGCGACAGGCGCGGGCCGAAGGCAAGAGCGATTCGGAGATCGCAGAGGAGCTCGGAGTGAACCGCTACACGTTCGCGAAGTGGGAGCAGCGGCGGGGCGGGAGCTTCCGGGCCGTGGAGTTGGTCGAGGCGGGATCGGGAGCATCTGATGAGCTCCGGGCGTCATCCGCGATCGTGATCACGCCTTCCGGGATTCGAGTCGAGGGGCTGACCCTCGACGGACTGGCAGAGCTGCTGCGGAGAGTCGGGTGATCACGGGCTCCCGCAGCGTGCGGGTACTGGCGTACGACGAGCCGGTGGACATGCGGAAGTCGTTCGATGGGTTGGCGGCGATCGTGCGGGAGAAGATCGGAGAAGATCCGCTCTCCGGCGAGCTGTATCTGTTCGTGAGCCGGAACCGGAAGCGAGCGAAGGTTCTGCTCTGGGATGGAACGGGACTGTGCGTGTATGCGAAGCGGCTCGAGCAGGGCCGGTTCAGCGCGCCCTGGAGCTGCGGTGCGGAAGGACCTTTGCAGCTGACCACGAGTGAGCTGCAACTGCTTCTCGAAGGGATGGAACTGCGCGGCCGGCTCCCTCTGTCTCCGCCTCTATACACAGTTCACACACAACGTACACACTTGTAACAGAAAGCCCTTGAAGGAGCGGTGTATATCTGCATAATACATACTCGTGCGGCCGATTGAGAGGGAGAGTGATCCGGAAGTTCTACGGCAGATCGCCCTTCTTCTCTCGGACGAGAACACCCGCCTGATCGACAAGCTCCGTATTGCCACTGAAGAGCTGAGTCGTCTCAAAGGAATCGGATCGCATCGAAGGCGCAGGCCGAGATCGAGATGCTCCGCGAGCTGCTCGCGATGCGTGAGCGGAGGATCTTCGGCCGCTCGTCGGAGAAGCGCAAGTCTGACGAGAAGAGCTCCGAGGAGGGCGCGGAAGAAAAGCCTCGGAAGGGTCATGGTCCGACCGAACAGCCGGAGCTCGAACTGGTGAGCGAAGAGCACGAGCTGCCGCCGGGCGAGCAACAGTGCCCGAGCTGTGGCGGGTCGCTCGAACCGCTCGGCGATCAGTTCGAAGAGTCGGAAGAGGTCGACGTCGTGGAGCGACGGTTCGTCCTGGTTCGTCATCGGCGTCGCAAGTATCGCTGCGGCTGCAACGGGTGCGTCGTGACGGCGCCCGGACCGGCGAAGCTGATCCCCGGAGGGCGGTATGGGACCGGGTTCACGGTGGAGGTGATCACCCAGAAGTATCTCGATCACCTTCCGCTCGAGCGGCAGTGCCGGATCATGCGCCGCGAAGGGCTCGTGGTGACCTCACAGACGCTGTGGGATCAGATCGAAGCGGCAGCGCGATCGTTGCTGCCGACCTACGATGCGATCCTGCAGATGGTGCTCGCGGCGGACGTGGTCGGGGCGGACGAGACGCGATGGCTGATGCTCACGAGCCGGGGCGAAGAGCGCACCAACAAGCGCTGGTGGGTCTGGAACGTCACGAGCGAAGAAGCGAGCTTCTACCGGATTCTCGACAGCCGCTCGACCCAGGCGGCGGCCACGGTGCTCGAAGGATTTCGCGGGATCGTGATGGCCGACGGCTACGGAGCGTACGACTCGCTCTCGCGGGGTTCGCCCGATCTGATCGTCGTGCACTGCTGGGCGCACGTCCGACGCAAGTTCATCGAGACCGAAGAGAACTTCCCCACCGAGAGCGGCGAGATGCTCGCTCTGATTCGGGAGCTGTACGCGATCGACGCCCTCGCACCTGCGGGGCGCGAGGGCGATGCTCTGCGTCTCGAGTTGCGCCAGACGCGTTCGCGTGGCGTGGTGCGGCAGATTCTGGAGTCGGATCTCGCTCACCCCGGCTCTTCCGCAGAGCGGGCTGGGAAAGGCGATCGCCTACACCCGTGGGATGTGGGAAGGGCTGACCCGCTTCATCGATGACCCGCGGATCCCGCTCGACAACAACGCGACCGAGCGCGCCCTTCGCGGTCTGGTCGTCGGACGGAAGAACCACTACGGCTCGAAAAGCCGGCGCGGCACCGAGGTCGCGGCGCTCTACTACACCCTCATCGAGACCGCCAAGCTCCACGGCGTCGAGCCGAAGGCCTACCTCAGTTACGCCCTTAGGAAGTCGATCGCCAATCCCGGGATCGTCGTTCTCCCCGCCGAACTTCTCTCGTAACGACCTCTACCCACCACTCTGCCGTCGCCTCCGGCAGTCAAGACGGGGTACGGCGAGGAGTTACCCTCGAGCGAGAGGGTCTGCGACTTCGTTTCGTGAACCGAACCGGGCACCGCAGTCCAGGTTGCAGGCTCGAGGCTCCACGTGGTCTCGCCGAGCTTCTTTCGCTGGTCGGGGTCGAAGCGGCCGGCGACCGTTCGCGCAGATCGGAAGTTTGCGAGGTCGAACCCGTCGAGGATCGAGAGGTCCTTCTTCGTGTCGACGGCTGCGTCCCGTCGAGATCTCCGACGGCAGAACCGATGAGCGAAGGCGTGACCCTATTCCTTCGCTATTCCATGCGCTCTATTCCTTTGGCGCTGCGACAAACAGACGCGCAACCCGCGTATATTCGGTTACTTAGAGGAACAAGCGAGAGACGAAGGTGTGACCCCCAAGCGCGATTACCGCCTGGTCGCCTGAGCGTTCGAGTCGAAACCCGTTCACCGCGTCCGCCTCGGACCCTGGCTCGAACATCGCCCGCAGGACGAAACCACCACCGCCTTCGGGCTCCTTTGTCCCGATCGCGCTTCCGTCTGCTCGCTTCGAACCGGATCTCGGAGCCGTCGCCCGTCGAATTCCTCCGGGATCGTGATGTCGTTCGCCATCTTCAATAGCATCGAACCGTCAATTCGGAGTTTCTGAGCAGGACGGGGAGCCTTTTCCACTTTCCATAGCCGGGACCTTCCGTTTTCAGTCCACTCGATTTCCGAAAGACCTCAAAAGGCGGCGCCTCATTTTCCGCCCGCCTTGACAATGCGCCCCAATGGGTGACCCCAATGGCCTTCAATAGCATCGAGCCTTCCGGACGGAGTTTCTGAGGACGTCTGTCTCGCATCAGGAGACTTCAGCTCGACGAATCCCGGAGACGAGGGATCGGCCTCCAGTACTGGTGGTACTCCCGGAACCGGCGAACCCTCTCGGGTTCTACTCCGAGTTTCTCGGCGACAAAGATAAACCGCTTGCCCGATTCTCTCATGACGAGATCATCACCGGCATACGAGAGCATCTCGCGAAATCGATCGAACAACCGCAGGTAAATCTCCCCGGCTTTGGCGTGATGGCCAGCGCGTTCATGAGCCAGACCAGCATCAAATAACGCCTCAGGATCAACTTCTGCCGCAAAGAACTCCGGATTCCGTAGCTGACGCAGCCAAGGAAGCCCGACAGACTGGAGAAGTTCTTCAACTTTCTTCATAGACGACTCGAGGTGTTGCGGCTGATAAGACCATCGGTATTTCCCGCGCCTGACCCCAGCAGGGGTAAGATAGGGACCACAGGGAAATCCCCGGTCCTCCCCGCCGAGGAAGTCAGTCAGAACTTCCATCTCGGCAGGGTAGAAGCTCAACCCGACATAAAATTTCGCCTTTCTGCTGTCCGTGTCGAGAAGAACCCGATCCAACCCCTCACTCGATTCGCGAACAAACTCGCCATTCTGGCCAACCGAAAAACCTTCAGCGGAGAGTGCTGGCCCCAGCTTCTGGTCAGCATAGCGGAATAGCTCGTCCGGAGTCATCAACTTGAACACCTCCTTATCGCCGAACGAAGATTTCGGTCGCCCTGACACCAAAACGAACCAAGAACTCAAGCTGGCGCGCCGCACTGATTGGGCGCTGAACCGTGCCATACGTTTTGAGGTCGAAGACTTGGAGCGGACCGCCCGTCCAACCTCTGACGGTGACGTCTGCCCCGATGGATCCCGCACTGCGAGGGAAAACCACCCGGCCGAGCGGGTTCCTGAACTCTTCGGTTGTGATTCTCGCGGTACCGGCGAGCCGGCTGGCGAGACGATTGTTCAGACGTTCGAAGAAGAGATGGGCCCGAGTCCCAAACGCCTGAGGTCCTTCCGTGATCAACCCACGAGTCCGATCAAGCCGCCCCAGACCCGCGGATTGCTCAGCGTTCTTCTGAATGGCACTTTCGACCCCGCGCGCGTTGATGCGAGCATTGAGTTCCTCGCGAGAGATACTTCCGTACCTGGCGCGCAGTCGAGCGCCACGGCTTAGTCCAGTTGGAGTGGCTGATCCTGAGGTCAACCGGTAGTTGATGCCTCCCGCAACGCCGCCGAAGATCGCGCCACCGGTCATTCCGGCTGCGTAGTCCTCAAACGTCGCTCCGGGTCCGCCGGTTAGCCGGTCGTAAACATCGCCAGCGCCGGTGACTGCCAAGCCGGATGCGGCTCCTCCGGCAGCGCCTCGGACAACGGCCCCGCCGAACGTCGTCGCCGAACCTCCGGCGAGGCCACCCGTGTAGTAAGAAGCGACCCCGATGACGGCAGCTCGACCAATCTCAACGCCCGTCCCACGGACGTACGCCCCGGTGTCTCCGGACGCCTCGTAGTCCTCGTAAATTGCGTCATGCCGGCCAAGGAATCCGAATGTCAGAGCGTTCCAAGCAAAGTAAACGCCCTTCTTCCCGTAGCCCGAGGCCCAATCGCCTTCCGCAATGTCCTCGTCAGCGGCGAACCATTGCCGGATACTCTCTAGGCCTAACGGGTCCGAATTGTTAACCGGGTCGTTGGCGAACGCCGCGTAGAGGTTCGAGGAGTCGGTGTATCCGGCAGGATCCGGAGTCAAGAACGTGCCGGTACTAGGGTCGTACCATCTATTGCGGAGGTAGACCAGTCCCGTGGCGGGTTCGACAAACGGTGCAGCCTTGAACCCGGTGAAGAGTTTCGTCTTCGAATCGATGGTCGCGGCGAGGTAGAGATCGGGGATCTCGTAGAGCGTTTTCTCGGAGCTCTGCCCGGACGATGTATTCTCAATGAGCATGGAGAGAGTCGCGAGCGACTCGCTCCAGGCGACCGGAGTCGCCGTCGAGGATTGTACACCGTAGAGCTTCGTGGCCCAGGCGGGGGCGGGCTGGACCGGGGTCGTGCCCCAGGCCGGAGAACGGAGGCCCGAGCGGACCTCGAGACGAATCTCGGTCGCCTCCGAGGCAAGATCCGCCCACTGAGTCGCATCCAGCTCGACCAGGACCACGTTCGCGCCCTCGGCTTTCGCCACGAGCGGATAATCCGACTCGATCGGCGTTCCGTCGACGTTCTTCCCCGTTCTGACGACCAGCGCGACATTGCCGTCGATCGAATCGGCGTCGATCGCCTCGGAGCTGTGGATGCGGAACCGGATCGACTCCAACTTGCCGGCCGAGTCCTTCGCGGCTTCGGCCTTGATCCCGTCGATGACCGGGCCCTCCACGTAGCGCGGAGCGTCGCCATAGCTGTCGGCGTAGAGAACGCGCTCGACCAGGTTCCCGGACGCGTCGAGGATCGCGGTGACCGAGCCGCCCGAGGTCGGGTCGATGAATGGGAGGTACCGCTTCGGCGGTGCGCCGGGCTCGGTCGCGGCGAGAACTTCGATCGGATCGTCGTAGCCCTGATCTCCGTGAATGTACTGCCGCATCAGCCCCGCGTAGAGGTTGGGCGGATCGGTCGCCGTCTTCGGCCCCTTCCCGGCCTCGAAAATCTCGAGGAGGCGGTCGGCGATCGGATCCCATACGAACGTCACCGCCGGCGGGAGTCCGTCCCGCGCCAGCGCGGTCGTGCGGTCCTCGAGCGCCCATGGCACGTCCGCGGACTCGCGAACGTTCACCGTTCGACCGATGAGGCGGTCGAGCGGGTCATAGGCGTAGAGAATCTGTCGTTGGGCCGTCGTGATCTCGACCAGGCGATCACTCTCGTCGTAGTGAAGCGTCGCTCCGCCGTCGCCGGTGCGGTTCCCGCTGGTGAATGCGTAAAGCTCTTTCTTCGGGAGAAGCCCCTCGAGCGAGAGGGTCCGCGACTTCGTTTCGTGAACCGAACCGGGCACCGCAGTCCAGGTTGCAGGCTCGAGGCTCCACGTGGTCTCGCCGAGCTTCTTTCGCTGGTCGGGGTCGAAGCGGCCGGCGACCGTTCGCGCAGATCGGAAGTTTGCGAGGTCGAACCCGTCGAGGATCGAGAGGTCCTTCTTCGTGTCGACGGCTGCGTCCCGTCGAGATCTCCGACGGCAGAACCGATGAGCGAAGGCGTGACCCTATTCCTTCGCTATTCCATGCGCTCTATTCCTTTGGCGCTGCGACAAACAGACGCGCAACCCGCGTATATTCGGTTACTTAGAGGAACAAGCGAGAGACGAAGGTGTGACCCCCAAGCGCGATTACCGCCGAGAAGATCGCGTACGCGAGGCTCAACGCCCGGCAGAAGGAGAACTTCAACTTTCAGAAGATCTCGGCCGTGCTCGCCGACTATGGGTTCGTGACGATGCGGCTGTCGGATGATTGGGCCGGAGCGGACTTCATCGCGCTGCACATCAACGGCGACGTGCTGCGCGTGCAGTTGAAGAGCAGGCTCGCATTCGCCGAGAAGTATCGAGGCAAAGGGATCTGGATCGCGTTCGGCAGCGGCGACGAGTGGTATCTCTACCCGCACGACGAGCTGCTCGAAGTCATCCTCCGAAAGACCTCGATCGCCACCACGCAGTCATGGTCCGAACGCGGCGGCTACTCCTTCGCCGGCCTCCCCAAAGATCTCCGCCCCCTCCTCGCCCCCTACCGCATCGCCGGCGGCACGGGGGCGATTCCGGAGTGACACGGCTGCGACTTCAGAGCATGTCGTGAGCCGCGAGGTACTCCACAAAATCCTCGTGAAGTGCCCCGTCAGTTAGCGTTTGGCCCGTCGCCGCGTCAATAAGCTGAAGATTCCCGAAGGTGCTCGCATCCGACCCGCCGTCAATCGTGACGAGCGTAGAGTGCAGTAGCCCTCGAAAACACTCGTCCAACACAACGCGCAAATCTTCAATGTCAGATTCGCTCAACTTGCCATGTAGCCGTGCGATCGCGGGCTGCGACTCCGCCCAAACCGCAGTAGACGGATCCTTAACTGCGGCGACCAAGTCGTCGCGCCACGTCGTTAAGCGAGCCGCTAAATCCTGAAAGAATGCTTCTTTTAGATTCATCTCGTACCTGCCGGCCGTTAAGGTGTCCGATGGATCAACGATCCACTGAACTCATTGTCGAACTTGACTGCGAGATCAAGGACTTCTTCGGGCGTCAGATCACGGCCGAGCTGACGTTCAAGCCGCTTCACAGCGGTCGTTATGCGCGAGTGCACCTTCGGGTCTACGCCACGAAGAAAACGCATTTCGTCGATGTTGATCCCACGCGCAGCGAACGCAGCGCGATACTTTTGGAAGAGCGTGTGATGAACTTCGGAACCCGCCGGAGTCGCACTGACTGCTTTGAAGTTCTTCGCGTAGTTGCTACGGGTGACCGCATATGGCGGCTCAACACGTGGGGCAGGAGCCGAGGGCCGCGGCTTAGCAAGGTTTACAGTTGGCGTGCTTCTTGGCTTCGGGAGAACCGGCGTCGGTTTGTAGATTGTCTGCTGCAGTCCCCGCGCCCCACCGACTACGGCAGCGGTCTTCGAGATTCCCAACGAAATCAGTCGCGCTCGGTCTTCATCGCTGAGGTAATCCCAGTCCTGAATCAGCGCCCGCGCCTCTTCGAGAGGCATTCCCTCGTAGACACGGTTTTGCACGACCTGCCACGGAGATACGCCACTACCTAGCTCAGTCCCTGAAGCGTCTCCTTGCCGCAAAAAGCCCGACGCGAGCTGCATGGTTTGTGCGGCCGACCGAGTGAACCACTGAGAATCGTCGGTCCCGTTGAGGGCCTCTTCAGCTGTGGCATCAATCGCATCAGCAGCGGCGTGCAATCGAGCTGAGGTCTCCGTGCGACCTTTCTCGTCCCATCCAGGAAGGAAGAACCCGACAACCTTATCCAAGGTCCCTTCGCCCAGTGGGTCGCGACCATTGACCGGATCGCCACCAGCAAACGCGTATAGATTGGAGGAGTCGCGATAGCCGAGAGGGTCAGGGCTCATGAACGTGCCGGTTTGCGGGTCGTACCAGCGTGCTCGCGCGTACACGAGCCCGGATGCGGGTTCGACGAAGGGATAGGCGTGAAAGCCGGTCAGGAGCTGCGTCTTCGAGTCGGGTGAGGCGGCGAGATAGAGGTCCGGGATGTCGTAGATCTCCGCCTCGCGGGTCGCGCCGGCCGCGGTCTTGTCAAAGAACTCGGTGGCGAGCGTCGCGAGCGACTCGCGACGCTGCCACGGTTGTGATGCACTCGATTTTACACCATACAGCGTCGTTGCCCACTCGGGGGCCATCATGACCGGCGTCTCCCCCCACCCTTCCGCGCGGAGCTGGTCCGTGACGGCGATCTCGAGCGTCGCCGCGCCGCTCGCCGCCGTCCACGACTGCCACTCCGCTCCGGTCACGCTCCAGACCAGGACGTTCGGCCTCTTCGAGTCGAGCGTCAGCGAGCCGGTGGGCGGCGCAGCTTCGCTCCCGTCGGCTTTCAGAAGATGGATCACCATGCCCGGGAGCGAGCTCTCGGCGATCTTCTCGGTCAGCCGGATCTCGGCGGTGACCTTCGTGAGATTTCCGCTGCCGTCCTTCTCTGCTTCGAGCTTCGCGTTCTCGACGAGCGGTCCCTGGAGGTACTTCGGCTTCGCTCCCCAGGCGCTGCCGTAGAGGACGCGCTCGATGAGATTGCCGTCCGCGCCGAGGACCGCCTGGAGGGAGCCGGTCCCCGAGTGGTCGACCACCGGATAGAGGTGCTCGACTTCCGGGGCCGCCGAGCTGCCGCCGACGCGTTTGAGGACCTCGACCGGATCGTCGTACCCCTGGTCGCCATGGAGCATCTGGCGGAGGAGACCGTCGTACGCTTTCGGGCCGCCGGGGACCAGTGTCTGGCGACCTTCGAAGATCGCCACGAGACGGTCGGCGATCGGATCCCAGACGAACGTCGTGTCGGCCGGAAGCCCGTCTTTCGCGAGAATGTCCCCACGGTCTTCGAGGAGCGGATCGATGCCATCGGTTCGGAATGCCGTCCGGGAGATCACCCGCCCATTCGTGTCGTACCGGAACTCGATGCGACGCGCGGTCGAGGGGTTCTCCATCGCGGTGAGCCGCTCGAAATCGTCCCACGTGTACGTCCAGACTCCGTCCGAGGTGCGCCGGCCGCCGGTGTACTGGAACGTGCGGGAGAGGTCGTCCAGACCCGGGAGAGAGAGGGTCAGCGTTCCGATCCGGCTCCCGGTCTGCCGCGAGGCGCTCCAGGTTGCGGGCTCGATCGACCACGCCTTCTCCCCGAGCTTCTGGTTCTGCGCTGTAGAGAGTGCCGAAGGAGCTTCGTGGAGAGTGAGGAAGTCGGCCGGGACGAACGAATCGATCGTGGGCGGGACCGAACTGAGCTTCTCGTCCGGCCGCACCAGAATCGACTCGCGGAGCCATCCACGGTCCTTGTCGTAGGTGTAGCTGGACCCATGCGAGACGACTCCGGCGAGATCGATCTTCTTGATGCGAGCGGCCGTGTCTCGCTCGAGCGCGCCGCCCCAAACCACGGTTCCTCCCGAGACGGTGACCTCGCCACTCGGGAATCCCGTCACGGGGCCGGTCGGCCAGGAGAGGCCGGGGATCTCGTTCCCGGACGGCGGAACCGGCTTTCCGTCCTCGAACCCGAGGCGGTTGTTCGGAGTCAGGCCTTCGCCCTTCGGTCGATGCGCCCAAAGTTGCTGCACGAAGACGACTTCTCCGCGAATTGAACGTCTCGTTGCCGCGCCGGGCGACGTGGAACGCGGCGGCGCGAAACTCGAGTCGACGTGGTCGTACCAGGCGATCGAGAGTCCCTCGGCTCTCGCGCCCAGGGTTCTACTCCTCGCAGAATAGGTTCGGAGCGACGCGCCGCCTCTCGAGGGCCCGGACGACCACTGCGGAGGGGCATGGAGTGCAATCCGCGCCGAGAGACAGCGCAACCGAAGTGCTGCTTCGACAGTGGCTTAGGACGAAGAACCGACAGGCGAAGGCCTCGCCCCCATATTCGGTCCCCCCGATGATCTCCTGTCACAACCGACGGGCGAAGGCGCCGCATCATTTCTCGTAGCGCGACAAACCGACGAGTAACTCGCGTATATTCGGGTACTTAGAGGAACAAGCAAGAGACGAAGCCCTGACCCTTCATCTTTCCCGGAGACACCCAACGTCTTCTTCATGCTCCCCAAGCCCGATGCGCAGAACCCCTGCTGGGGCATTCACGAGCTGACGACCAAGGGGAACAACATTCAGATCGTCAACATCGGCGACATGCTGAATGGCCGGGATCTGCTGTTGCTCGACTTCTTCCCGGATGAAGCCGAGTGGATTCTGAACCTGCCGAGTCTCGTCACTGCCGGCGAGAAGATCATCAACTACACGACAAGATTCGCCGATGATCCGTACTGGAGCCGGCGCGGAGTGCTAGTCCGCAACGCGCCACCGGAGACGATCATCGATCGACTCGCTCCCGCCAACCCGGAAGGATCACGCTACGGGGCGATGGACGTCCTGGTCCCACGCGGCAGCCTCCTCGATATGACTCGCCCAAAGCGCTTCGACACATTCATGAGTTACTTCAGCGGCGATGCCGACTTCGCGCGACGTCTCGAGCACGATCTCGGCTTGCGTGAGATCAACATCTGGCGCGACGAACACGAGATCGAGATCGGTGACTCGCTCTCCGCGAAGATTCAGGAAGGACTGCAGAACTCGTACTCCATGCTCATCGTTCTCTCGCCCGAAGCGCTCTCGCGCCCGTGGGTCAACGAGGAGCTCCGTGCCGCGTACGCGCTGCGCCTGGGGAGCGATTTCAAGATCTTTCCGGTGCTGCACAAAGAATGCACCGTGCCCCTCTTCCTCGCTGATTACCGCTACGCCGACTTCCGCGACGAGAACCGCTACGACGAGTCTCTCGCCTTGCTCGAACGGTCCATCAAGAACACCGTACGCCGAGCACTCGAGAAGAAGTAGGCCGGAGGCCAGAAGACCTCATCACACCCATGCGCCTGACGACCTAACGCAATGCGCCAACGCGCTCCCGAGACCGACGCGAAGCTCCACCACTTGCTGCCGCAGGGCTACATGCGGCGATTCTCACCCGATGGCCCCCGTGTTCACGTGTTCGACCGCGTGACAGGCAAGTACCGATTCAGCGGAACGAGGAACATCGCGGCGCAGACCGACTTCTACGCGATGAAGACGAAGGAGGGCGCGACCGAGCGCTGGGTGGAAGGCCGGCTGGCTGAGATCGACAGCGCCGTCGCGATCTTCGACAAGATCGAACACGGCGAGACGCTCACGCGCGAAGAGCGCTGGAGCGTGGCGTTCTTCATGGGATTCGCCGATTCACGCGGCTCGGGATTTCGCACCACCACCCCGCCGCTCTCCGCCCGCGACAACCTCGACGACGACGAGGCCTTTCTCGAGCGGTTTTCCGAAGCGTTCCGCGGCGTGACCGGCGTGTGGCTCGACCCGTGGACGATCAAGAACCTCGTTCTCGACGACTGCGCTCACCTCGACCTAACCAAAGGCTTCGACCAGATCAGCGTCATGCTCGCCGGCGGGTTTGAGCTCGCGATGCATCTGTTCTGGACCGAATGGCTCGTCGGCCGCGCTCCCGCGAACTCGGCCTTCATCACGAGCGATCGCCCCCTCGGCCTTCTCGTTCGCCAGGGAGGATTCGGCGACGATCCATTCGATCCGCGTCTGATCCGCGCCTTCCCGCTCTCACCACGCGCCGCTCTGTTCATCGGCCATCCGACTGAAGGACCTTCTCTGAACCGCACAACTCTCAACGAAGGTGCCGTCCGCCTCGCGAATGTCGCCCTCGCCCGCCGCGCCGACCGCAACGTGCTCGCCTCATCCGAGGCTCTGCTGCGTGCCATCGTCACCGACGCAAGGATCGCTGCGTCATGAGCACAGTGGCGACCTGATGTCGACCCTGCAGGACCGGATACCACTGCCCGGGATGAGAAAAATGAAGCTTTGGCCCTGCTGCGGGTTCCGGCACGGCCGTTCGTCCGTCACGTTCCGACTGAGGCAGAACACCTGCTCTTCTTCTGAAGGAGAAGCTTCGTCAGAAGGTCACTGGGCTGTAGGCGTCAGATCGATTGCGCTTTACGACGTCGGTCCAAAACGAAAGCAGCGACGCCGCCGGCTGCTATCAGAAGAAACCCCATGATCAGAATGCCTTTCGCTTGTGCATCAGGCAGATCTTCGATTTGGCGGTATCGAAAAGCGGAAGCAACAAAGTCGAGCACAACCTTTGGCAAGCGCAGTCCGAACCCGTACCTGTAAGCCGGCCACGTCAGCCAGAGTGCCGAGTGAGCGATCGACGCAATGATCAGCGATGGGAGCAGGCGTCTTGTCATATCAGTCTTTCGGGATGCTCATATCCTTCAAGTCCTCCTCCGTAAATTCAAGTGTTTGCGCGTACCGTTGGAGCCACTGCTGTTTCTCTGCTTTCGTTTTCGCTTGAGCGAATGCGGATACGCTTGGTTGGAGACGATCCCACTTGCTTCGCAACGCCGCTGCCTGAGCAGTCGTGATCTGACCTGAGCGGAGGCGATAATCGACGAGCGCATCAGACGTCGTGCGTGCCATTTCGACCGCCTTCCCTGGATCGGTCCATGTCTGGTCAGTCAAATGATTGTCGGCTCGACTGCCGATTTCGGGCTTGTCGGGGTGACCGATCCCTTCCTCCGGATCTTTGATCGCGCGCATCACAGTGCCGAGCCGCACGCCGCCGTACTTCTTGTACTGATCGGCAATATCACCTACGTACGCATCCTCATGTGAGTACGAGTCCTGCAGCACGTGGAGGCCTCGGCCAAGGGCGCCCAGATCGGTCGCGGTCTCCACTCCGCGGCGCGCTATAGGGCTATTTCTCCGTACCTTGATTTCGCCTGACGAAATAGCGAAATGGTTACGGCGAACCGCGGGCCAGTTACCGGCGCGAGCATTTCCTAACGGCTCAGACACCGGATCCTGATCTACGGCTTCGTCGCCAGCAGCGATCAAGAGGGCTTCGGCAGGAGAGAAGCCTGCACGCAACGCGAGGTACTGCGTGAAGACGCGATGTACGTCTGTTTCGTACTGCCCCGTCGGATCCCTTCGATTCACCGGATCGCCGTGGCAATAGGAGTAAAGATTCGAAGAGTCGCGATAGCCGAGTGGATCTGGGGTGAGCCACGTCCCGGTCTCCGGGTCGTACCAGCGGGCGCGGACGTAGTTGTGGCGGGTGAGGGGCTCGGTGAAGGGCTGGGCCTGGAAGCGGGCGGTGAGCATCGCGGCCATGGGGCTCTCGCCGCCGCCTGAGGCGGGCGCCGCCGAGGCGAGGAGCGCGAGCGAATCGACCTCGTAGAACGTCTTTTTGTCGGCGCCGTCCGCGGGAACCCCTGCGAGCCAGATGGAGAGGCTCGAGAGCGACTCGCGCACTTCGACCGGAAGATTGCCGGAGCTCGTCACCGGTTGCGTCGCCGTCGCCCAGTCGGGCGCCGGGAGGACGGGGACATCCGCTCCCCACGCCGCGGCCCGGAGCTCCTTCGTCACCGCGACCGACAGCGCCGCCGGCGTGAGCGTCCCCACCGGAGACGCGTCCGTCAGTGCGGTCCATTGCGCCGCCGTCAGCGTGAAGCGTGCCGAGTACGGATCGTTGTCAATGAGCTGCGGGATTGCGCCCGACGATCTTACCACCGCTCCCCCGCCGTCCACAGCCGCGAGCCGCAGACCCGCTGCGAGCGTCGGCGCGCTCAGCGCCTCGGTGGTCCGCACCGTGACCTCCACCGTAGTGAGGTTGCCGTCGCGGTCTTTTGCGGCGTCGATCGCCATCCCGTCGACCGCGGCGCCGTTGAGATCCAGCTCGTGCGCACCGAACGGATCGTTCGGCACGTTGCGCGCGACGATCTCGCCGCTCGCGTTCAGCACCGCGTCGAGATTCCCCGTCCCGGCCTCGTCGTAGACCGGATAGAAGCGGTCGATCTCGCTGCCAGTCGTGCCCGGGCGCGTGGAAACGCGGGTGGTCTCGATCGGGTCGTCGTACGAGAGCCCGCCGTGGATGAACTGCGCGAGGAGCCCGCCGTTCGCATCGATCGATGCGTTCCGGCTCGCCCCCGCCTTGAAGATGGAGACGAGCGTATCGGACAGCGGATCCCACACGAGCGTGACGTCCGCCGGAAGCCCGTCGCTCGCGAGGACGTCGGGACGGGCCTCGAGATCCCAGGAGAGTGTGTCCGGGTCCGCCGCGGGATCGGTAACCTCGGCCATCTCCGCGCGGCGTCCGACGAGACGGTCGTTGCCGTCGTAGTCGTACAGGATCCGCCGGATCTCCCCGTTCGCGGAGGTGGGCTTCTCGGTGACGCTGGTCAGTCTCCCCTTCTCATCCCACTCGTATACGAACTGGCCGTCCTCGGTTCTCTGCGACTGCGGGTAGTGGAGCGCCTCGGTCGTGGAGCCGCTGCTGATCGATTCGATCTTGTGTCCCGCCGCCGACTCGGTGGCCGTCATCGACGGCGGGTCGAGGAGCGAGAGGTCGATCCCGCGCGAGGCGAGAACCGAGAGCGTCGCCGAGTCGAGCTGCGGCGTCCGCTCCTGGCCCGAGCGGAAGTCGGCGGGGGTCAGGTCTTCGGTCGACTGCCCGGTGCTCGGAGCGCCGACGGACGGTTGTGCGTCGGTCGTCGTCCCGTAGATCGACCCGGCGAGGCGGCTCCTGGCGTCGTATGCGAAACGCGAATGACGCGCGCCGTTCGAGACGCCGAGGAGGTTGATGTCGTTGATCTGGAGTCGTCGAAGCCGACATGGGTTCCGGCGAGGGTCATCCCGCCCGCCGTTTCGACGCGCATCTCGTCGAGCCGTCCAGTCTCGGTCTCGTAGGCGTAGATCCGCGAGAACGAGCTCGGCGTGCAGTTCGGGATCGCGGTGCAGTCGGTCTGGACGGTACGAACGTCGGGACGTCTTGCATTCCGATAGCTCGCGGTGAGAAGAGGGAGTGGCGTCTGGCCGCCGAAGAGCGTCCGCTGGATGGAGTCGACGTTGACGCTAAGTGGCGCCGTGGCAGCGAGTTACGATGGACAACCGACAGGCAAAGCCCTGACCCCCACTCTTCACGCGTCGCTTCTGGCCTCCTTCGAAAAACGTGTCAAGGGCTTTTTCGATGAATTTGCTACCTCGCGAAACTGCCCAGTAGAATATAAGCTATGCTTATGAAGAGTCAAGAAGCACAGCCGATGACCACGAACCTACTCCCTAAAATCGATTCGGAAGATCTCAGGGAGGCTCGCGACTTGGTTCGGAAGGCTGCAGCGAAACAGGAAGAGACGGTCGGTCAGCGGCTCGCACGTTTGCGCCGCGACCGCGGCATCACGCAGGAGGAGTTGGCGGGGATGCTCGGCGTTGCGCAACCGATGATCTCAGGATGGGAACGCGATTCGTTCCGTCTCAACGGCGAGGTGATCATCGCGCTCACGCAGATCCTCGGCGCGTCGGCTGACGAGATCCTCGGCATCGCAGAGCCGCGCGCCGGTGCTCCGATCAAAAACCGCCGCCTGCTTCGCAAGCTTCAGCAGCTCGAGCAGCTCCCGCGGCGCGATCAGGAAGCGCTGCTCCGAACCATCGACGCGTTCCTGGGAAAGGCCGGTTGATGACGATCGCTCACAAGAAGCCGGTGCGCGACACCACATCCTCCGCGAGCTTAGCGCGCGAATGACAAGGTGAAGCGTGGATCTGGGCTACAGCGTCCTTCTCGGCGAACACATTCACGCACCTGCTGTCAGCTACGACGACTGCCGAAGCTTTCAGATCGTCTGTCCGGCATGCAGAGAGCCCGTGTTCAAAGTCGTTCGCGATTCGTCAGCTCCGATTCACTACCTGTCGCACTACGCGGCTGATCAGGCCTACGCGGCCGACTGCGAACTGCGCGTGCGCTCGATACCCCGCGCCGACATCGAAGCCGCCGACGCAGCGAGTCGCGGCCAGCGATTGAAACTGTTTCTGCAGGTCCTTCGCGACACCCTCCTCTCATCCGAGTACGAAAGTGGACCGCCGCGAGAACGTGCCGAGGATCTCGCCCGGCGATTCCGTGAGTCGAAAGGACTGCGCTCGTACCGCGAGATGATGTTCGAGCATGCTCACGATTCGTTTAGCCGTCTCAGTTTCGACGAAGCACACGAGGTGCTCGATGATTACGTCAACGACATCCGCTCGCTCGGCGCGGAGTTCCCCGTCACCGGATTCGCGATCGAGGTGCAGAAGCGCATCGCGTGGGATGTTTGGAGACATGTCCTCTCGCCCGCTGCACGAGGTAACTACTACTTCATGCTGAGTCATGCCGTGGTTCATTTTCTCGCACGACTGGATGCCGCGATGCCGAAGCGCGCTCTGTTCCCATACGAAAACGCGATCGCCAGCGGACTGCTTCGTCTGATTGATGCCGACGCGCGGCAGGCGGAGACGATCATCGGCGAACTGATTGCTTTCCCTGTTGACCCACCGCACGCCATCGCAGCGAGCGACGCACTCAGGAAGATGTCGGCCGAACTGACGCACGAGGCGCTCGGCATTCTGCTTCGTCTTCCCTACTTCGATGTGCTCAAGAGAGCGCAGCAGCGGAACGAAGCTTGAGACGTGATGCCATGGAGATGTGAAGAATGGCGCGACGGAAGAAGGGAGAGACGTACGAAGCGGTCGTTTTCGAGCCAGCTGCTCGAGCTCAGCGACCCGGAACTGCTGACGTTGCAACGCGCTCGGACACGCGGCAGACACCCGAAGCTTCATCTCCAACTCTTCTCGCTACGAGGCCCAGCGTTCGACACCCGGATTTAGACGACTCGCGATCGCGATCTCAATTTCATCGTTCGTCTCGAGGTATCCCTCATCCGAAAGAAAATACGCACCGTGTTCGTAGCACTCGGCAATCACTTCAAGCATCACCGTGAGACTTAGAAACTCAACTGGATGCGTTTCCTCGCCGAGAATGAACCCTATTACTTCGCTCGTTGGCCGGCGAGATGCCGTTAACGACACGACATAAAAATCGCCGCCACCGTTTGCAAAGATAGGCACCCAGCTCGGGTCCCAGCGATGATCGTTGCGAAAGCGCCGGTAATGCTCGATCGAATCGGCATGCGAGATTAGGTAGAACCCAGGGAAGAAATGCGTGTCGTCGAGCACACGCCCAACGACATCCGTGCCATCACGCCAGTTCCAGAGTCGCGCAAGTTCATCTGTGAGCGCGAAGCCAAATTCGCGAAATTCCTTCTCGACTGCGTCTCTCGATATCCCAGGGCAAAGTAGGTGATGCACGGGCAAGCCGAGGCGATTAAAGCCAGCCTCGATTCGCGCAAGAGCGTTTTCGATCGCAACCGGCGAAGTCATGGTTTTATCACTACATGGAACCAGTCACCTTCACCGATCGCATGCTCCTGATAGAAGATGGACAGCTTCCCTCCCTGTACGTTCTGTTCGTGCACCGGCACGGCCGCTACCTGCGCCCCTGATCCACCTTGATACGTCGATGCGAACGGATATTCATCGAGCGACAAACCCGACCCCGGAGCGGTCTGACCCCGCAGAGCTACACGGCGATTCGCACGAATCAAGCTTCTGTTCGTCGCCCGTGAAAGCGTACTTGGTGTTCCAGACTGCTGCGCTGTCTCGATGTTCGCGGCGATGCCAGGCGTCTCCGAGTACCTGAACGTTAGCGTCGGAAACGATCGAACCGGAGCTTTGAAGATCGTGAGCGGCCCTGGATCCACACCGCCCATGACGGCGCCACCAATGTAAGCACCGCCGATTCCGAGCAGCGCTGACTGTGCGTAGTCAGCGCCCGACGAACGCTTGCCTCTGATGAGGTCTGCCGTTCCCTGCCCCGCTGCTCCTCCGACAGCTCCGCCGATGGTTGTGGCAAGCAATGTCCCGCCACCGTATGTGGTCACCAACCCGCCCGCTGCACCGCCCGTGAAGACCGTCGCGACTCCGACAGCCTCCATCGTCAGCATCAGCTTCGCTTGTGCCTTTACACGGGTATCGACCTGCTGTGCGATCTCCGTGATTCGGGCGCTGCCGCATTGGCTCGTGAAGTAGCACTCGCCCATCATTGCGGCGTCCATGAAGCTGACCTGGCCGCTCTTGGTTAGCCGAGTGACGTACTGCTCGCGCGTCTCACCTGGCAGAGGATTGTCGGGATAGCTGATCGATCCCTTCTTGACGCCAGCGTTGCCGGTCGGGTCCGAGCAGTTGACCGGATCGCCGCCGCAGAATGCGTAGAGATTCGAGGAGTCCTGATACCCCAGCGGGTCAGGACTGAGGAAGCTCCCCGTCCCTGGGTCGTACCACCTTGCGCGGAGGTAGACGAGCCCGGATGCGGGTTCCGTAAAGGGATAGGCGTGAAAGCCGGTCAGGAGCTGCGTCTTGGAGTCGGACGAGGCGGCGAGATAGAGGTCCGGGATGTCGTAGATCTCCCGGTCGCGGGTCGCGCCGGCCGCGGTCTTGTCAAAGAGCTCGGTGGCGAGCGTTGCGAGGGACTCGCGACGCTGCCACGGTTGTGATGCACTCGATTTTACACCATACAGCGTCGGCGCCCACTCGGGGGCCGGCATGACCGGCGTTTCCCCCCACGCTTCCGCGCGGAGCTGGTCCGTGACGGCGATCTCGAGCGTCGCCGCTCCGCTCGCGGCGGTCCACGACTGCCACTCCGCGCCGGTCATCGTCCAGAGGAGGACGTTCGGCTTCTTCGAATCGACCGTGAGCGTACCCGTCGTTCCCGCGGCTTCGCTGCCGTCGGCCTTTAGCAGATGGATCACCATGCCCGGGAGCGAGCTCTCGGCGATCTTCTCGGTCAGCCGGATCTCGGCGGTGACCTTCGTGAGATTTCCGCTGCCGTCCTTCTCTGCTTCGAGCTTCGCGTTCTCGACGAGCGGTCCCTGGAGGTACTTCGGCTTCGCTCCCCAGGCGCTGCCGTAGAGGACGCGCTCGATGAGATTGCCGTCCGCGCCGAGGACCGCCTGGAGGGAGCCGGTCCCCGAGTGGTCGACCACCGGATAGAGGTGCTCGACTTCCGGGGCCGCCGAGCTGCCGCCGACGCGTTTGAGGACCTCGACCGGATCGTCGTACCCCTGGTCGCCATGGAGCATCTGGCGGAGGAGACCGTCGTACGCTTTCGGGCCGCCGGGGACCAGTGTCTGGCGACCTTCGAAGATCGCCACGAGACGGTCGGCGATCGGATCCCAGACGAACGTCGTGTCGGCCGGAAGCCCGTCTTTCGCGAGAATGTCCCCACGGTCTTCGAGGAGCGGATCGATGCCATCGGTTCGGAATGCCGTCCGGGAGATCACCCGCCCATTCGTGTCGTACCGGAACTCGATGCGACGCGCGGTCGAGGGGTTCTCCATCGCGGTGAGCCGCTCGAAATCGTCCCACGTGTACGTCCAGACTCCGTCCGAGGTGCGCCGGCCGCCGGTGTACTGGAACGTGCGGGAGAGGTCGTCCAGACCCGGGAGAGAGAGGGTCAGCGTTCCGATCCGGCTCCCGGTCTGCCGCGAGGCGCTCCAGGTTGCGGGCTCGATCGACCACGCCTTCTCCCCGAGCTTCTGGTTCTGCGCTGTAGAGAGTGCCGAAGGAGCTTCGTGGAGAGTGAGGAAGTCGGCCGGGACGAACGAATCGATCGTGGGCGGGACCGAACTGAGCTTCTCGTCCGGCCGCACCAGAATCGACTCGCGGAGCCATCCACGGTCCTTGTCGTAGGTGTAGCTGGAACCATGGGAGACGACTCCGGCTAGATCGATCTTTTTGATGCGAGCGGCCGTGTCTCGCTCGAGCGCGCCGCCCCAAACCACGGTTCCTCCCGAGACGGTGACCTCGCCACTCGGGAATCCCGTCACGGGGCCGGTCGGCCAGGAGAGGCCGGGGATCTCGTTCCCGGACGGCGGAACCGGCTTTCCGTCCTCGAACCCGAGGCGGTTGTTCGGAGTCAGGCCTTCGCTCTTCGGTCGATGCGTCCAAGTTGCTGCACGAAAACGACGTCTCCGCGAATTGAATCGGCCCGTTGCCGCGCCGGGCGACGTGGAACGCGGCGGCGCGAAACTCGAGTCGACGTGGTCGTACCAGGCGACCGAGAGTCCCTCGGCTCTCGCGCCCAGGGTTCTACTCCTCGTAGAATAGGTTCGGAGCAACGCGCCGGCTCTCGAGGGCCCGGACGACCACTGCGGAGGGGCATGGAGTGCAATCCGCGCCGAGAGACAGCGCAACCGAAGTGCTGCTTCGACAGTGGCTTAGGACGAAGAACCGACAGGCGAAGGCCTCGCCCCCATATTGGAGTTAGGTCGCTGTTATCCCGAACCATCGATGACCACAACCTCGAAGCGGCCTTCGACGGCTCTGATCGCCTTTTCTACGCCGATATCCCCACAACCGAAGACATGAAGCCTGCGTAAGGATGTCCAGTCTCGTAGCACGTCGATGTTTCGAACTTGGGAGCAATAACCGATCGTGAGCTCGCAAATCTCGCTGGCAGCAAGGGGCGCGAGATCAAGTTCACCCCTAACGTCTTGGACCCATAGACCGACCAGCTTACGCATCCTGGACACATCAAACAGATTCACACGCGACGCGCCACGGATACCCAGCTGCACCAGTTCAGATCCCTCCAAAGACTTTATGAAATCCGAATTGCCCGCCTTCTTCGCGTTGACAGTCCTCAATTGCCGCGAGTTAACGATGAACCGCACGCCCGCAGAGTCGGCCTCGATGTCTGTGTGCAAAAGGGTGCGAAACGACTGCGGCTCGCACTTAACGCGATCCCCTACTAGACGCGTCAGACCTTCAACTCTGGCCGATGCGTCAACTCGGGCGACTTCAGGGCCCGTGAATTCTAACACTTTGACCGCCTTCGGCAAGAGAGTGGTGTAAATCTCCGTCGCGAGTACGGATGGTATGGCCAAATACTTCACCTGAAGTTCGGCCATATCGAGTAACACGTCCCGAAGTACATTGGGCTGTTTGATGTCGAGTCTAACAGCGACGTCGGTTCGAGACCGCAACAGCGTAGCCGCTTGTTGAGGTAGTACTACCCGCCCCGGGCCCAGAATCGCGCTCATCCGTGTTTGCTGGTTGCGATCTGCAACGATCACAATTCGCTCAGATGGCATGGAGCCAACATAGCTCACCATTTCTTGGTGCATCATCGACAAGCTCATTCTAGTACCTCTTCGGAAGACCAACGAGAGGGTTCTGACGCAGGAAATGTTCATGCCGACCTACGGCAGCCGCACGGATGCGGTTCAGGGAACCGCCCGTACGTGGCACGTTTCCTACTTCATCCATGATCGTTTGCTCGGCGCCTCGCAGGCTGTGGTTGTATGCTGCCCCCATCGTTCCCCTTGTCGTCAGAGCCGGATTCGCGTGACCAAGGTCGACGTCCCAGATCGTAATCTTTGCATCGCCGGCGTCGAACAGCTCTCGCGCTGGATGATTCGGATCCATAACTCTGCTCCGGACGTTTATCGCCGACCCCGTATAATAGCGACCCTCCGCCTCAACGTGGTAGATACCGGGTCGATCGGGAAGGTCGCGCAGACGATCTCCACAATTGTGGCTCAGTATGGCGGCCGGGCCAAGATAGTACGCGTGATCGCGCTCAACCTCAATGTCGAACACGCGCGCTCCTGCAAATTCTTGCTCGATCGCCGCGATCGTGGCCTCTCCGGATCTCGCGCGAACGCGCTCGCCGACGCGGAGATCCCGAGCCATGATCCAGTCATGTCGATCGACGGAGAAAAGACGGTGCCACGGCGAGGACGCCACCGGCTCGTCCACTCCAACGAACCGGATAGAGAGAATCTGGTCCTGGTGAACGTACGTCGCGAGAACGACGCGACCCGAGCCGGTGGCGATCCGCGGTGCCGGCTCGACGCTCACGACGTGCGCCTCGTCCCTCGCATTGCGTTCGGTCGCGAGCTCGATCGTGCGGCCAGGGTATGCTCCGTGCGCAACGACCCATCCGACTGGACGGAGCATCTCGATTTCATAGGTGTCGCCTGGCTGCTGCGGATTGTCCATCCGCAACGTGAGGACATGCCAGTCGATCGGATCGACATCGGTCCACCCGTCGGGGTGCGAGGAATCGACATACGTCGAGGTCACGCGGTCCCCCACCTTGATGTCTTCGATGGGCTCGAAGCCGCCGGGAGTTGCGATGTGCGCACTCCCGATGAGGCACGCACCGATCGGGCACGGCTCGAGCCCGACCTCTTTCATCCCTGCCTTGACCTCGGATATCGCTCGCCCGCCACCACGTTCGAGATCCGACAACTCCTCCGCGGCGCGAACCTCTCTCCTGAATCGCTCGGCCGCTTTGGCTTCAGCGAGTAGCGAGCCTTCCTTCATCTCGGCGAGCTCGCCACCTCCTTTCATCAGGTAGAGATCCAGGCCGAGTTGGCCCGTCGCTACGCCAACCTGAAATGTGTGGTTCTCCTAACAGGTGTGTAGGTGCGGAATGATTGTCGGAGGCATGCAGGAACGGCGACGCGGCTGTTTTCGAGGAGCAAGTCGGTGTTCGCCGAAGCGTTCGGAAAGCGAAGTTGTGGAAACCGCGGAAAACGCCGCCACCCGGCCGCCGCGTTTTCCGCCGTTCCCACAACTTGCCCCGCCGTCGCGGAAGGATCTGAAGGTGCCCCGAAAGTCGCTGCTCGTGGAGAGGTGAAGATCGAAGCAGCGATAGCAGGTTGGAATCGGCGAACCGTGCTGCCCATTTCCCGTAGTCTGTAGTCGATGAAACCAAGACACGGGGAGGACAGGCACGGTGCGCCTGACGACATTGTTCCGGAAGTTGCTCAACATGGCAAACGTAACGGTTCGCGGGGTTCGGTTCGAAGCTCGGAGTCTCTATCTCGACGTGAGTCCAACGTGGAGACGTCCGCGGTGCGGAGGGTGCGGACGGGTTGCTCCCGAGCTTCACGGAACGGTGATGAAGCATCGCGAATGGCGTCATCTCGGCCTCTGGGGATGCCGGGTGATCCTGCGGGCGGATCTGCCGCGGGTGCGTTGCCGCCGCTGCGGGGTGCGAACGGCCGCGGTTCCGTGGGCACGGCCTGGTTCGATGTTCACCCGCGCGTTCGAAGACGAGCTTGCCTGGTTTCTGCAGCGATCCAATCAAACCGCGGTCTCGGCGTACTTCAAGGTCAGCTGGCTCACGGCCGGACGGATCGCCGCTCGAGTGGTTGCCGAAAAACGCGACCCGAACGCGCTCGAGAATCTGACCCGGATCGGCATCGACGAGATCTGCTGGGGGCGGCCGAAGAAGTTCATGACCGTGGTCACGAACCACGAGACCGGGCAGATGATCTGGGCGGCGAAGGGTAAAAGTGCAGAGGTTCTCGACGGGCTGTTCGATCTGCTCGGCCCCGAGCGCTGCGCGCGAATCCGTCTGGTGAGCATCGACATGAGCGCGGCCTTCGAGAAAGCTGTTCGCGACCGACTGCCGAACGCCGAGGTCGTTTTCGATCGGTTCCACGTGGTCCAACTCCTCGGGAATGCGATCGATCAGGTGAGGCGGGACGAGATGCGAAAGGCCACCGGCGAGGAGCGCTCCGCTCTCAAATCCACTCGGTTCGTCCTCCTGAAGAACCCCTGGAACCTGCGTGATGCCGAGGAGGCGAAACTCTCGGAGCTCGCGCGGATGAATCACACCCTCTTTCGCAGTTACCTGGTCAAGGAATCCTTTCAGGAAATCTATGACTCCTCGTCCGTCCGCCAAGCTGATCGACGGTTCAAGCGCTGGTATCAGTCCGCGGTTCATAGCCGCATTCAACCCCTCGTTCGCTTCGCGCGAACCGTCGCGGCGAAATGGCCTGGCATCCGCCGTTACTTCGAGTATCGACTCACGAATGCAGTTGCTGAAGGCTGCAACAACAAGATCCGAATGCTCAGTCACCGCGCTTTCGGCTTTCACACCGCGGAAGCTCTGATCGCAATGGCGTTCCTCTGTACGTCAGCAATCGCATTCCATCCTCTCGGCCTATGAACTCTGCTACACACCTGTTAGGAGATCCGATTCGTCACGGCCGAGGCGGCGCGGCACGGATGCTGGCCGCGTGGCTCGGCCGATACGAGAGCGCCGAGCAGCTCCGTCCGATCGCTGCCACCTTGCGCCTCGGCAGCACCGGACACGTCTCGAACTTGATCTCGCGTTCCGAGCGCGAGCTGGCGAATGATCCTCTTCTCCGCGTTCTCGCCGACCAGTGCCTCGCGTCGCTTCAGCCCGGAGTCCCGGGCTCCCCTCCGGCGCGTCCGCTTCCGATCTGGCCGATGCTTCCGCCCCCGGACATCATCCGCGACTCAGCCGGCCCACCACCGTTCTGAGGCAACCGCGATCCCCTGAAAACTGATCACTCCTGACGATTCGCCCTGGCGGAGCCTCGTTCCAAGTGACGCCCGGTCCAGGTTTCGGCACGAGACGGAGGCCGAATCCGTTCTGATCTCCATCGACACCAGTCCACTACGCCGCATTCGATCGAGCATCTGACGAATCAACCGAGAAGCGACGCACCTGACCCCGCTTTCTCCGTTCAGAGTCAAAGTCACCGTGTCGCTAACCACAGACCATGCAGCCGCTTACACTCGCGACCGAGAATCGAAGGCCTGACCCCGATCTTCGCGGCACGATGGGCGAGCGATGAGCGAAGGCCCGACCCTCTTCCTTGACCCTCTTCCTTCCGAGCAGGACACCGCTGCGGGGAGATTCCGCCGCCGCTCTTCCGCTCATCGTGCCCGCGAGCCGTGATATCGCTCGCCACCTTCAATAGGATCCGATGCTCCGTGCAGAGTTTCTGAGCAGGGCAACATCACGAAGTGGCGCCGAGTTTGTCGCTGAACTGCGGGACAGCTCGCGCCGAATCATCAGGATGTCGCGCTAGGAAAAACTGTTCGCCCAGATGCTCTCTGATTCTTTGCCGCAGGTCATCGAAATCTTGGAAGTCTTGCTGGATAGCTTCAACGTCCGCCGTTACCTGAAGATAGACATGCTCGTCAGCCAGATCCTTAACGTCGAAGCATGGCGCGGTACGGAGCTTCTCCCGGCCAATCAGTCGGACATATGCCGGCCCGAACACCATGGCCCAGCAGACGTTCGGAATGCCGTTCTTCAAGTCGTGCGTCGTGATTCCGATGTCGATCGGGTACCACGTATCGTAGGTGCCGCGCGACGACTTGGTCTCCTCTTCCGTCATCAGATGCACATATGCTAAGTCGGCCGACAGCGTAAGCGCCGCAGCTTGAATGAAAGCGACCGCCTGTTCTATTGGCGGACGCCGCGCCTTCACCGTGATGTACACAGCAGAGTGATTGCCTCGGTTTGTAAACCACACAGCACCATCGACGCGCACGCGCTTTGTACGCTTCCAAAGAAACGGAGGCTTCCACCAACCGACGCTCTCTTCAATTGACTGAAACGGCGTCTTTACCGGCTCGAAGTTGCCATAGAACTCAGGCGATAGCTCCGGTGCCGTTCGAACTAGGATGTCAAGCACTCTTGCGCCGCTTGACGCGTCGTCCATCGATAATGGCGTCAAAAGCCCGATGGCAAGCCGTTCTTTCATCGAACCACCTTATTGCGATCAAATTTCACGTACCGCCACTTTCCCGTCGCGGCATCGTACTAAACGATCACACCCCCACGAGATCGAATGGCCTGCTGTAGTGCTCGCGAGACAGTTTCCGTTTGGGGACCTATGATCAGGTTAAATGACTGGTTCGACTGCCTCGCGACGTCGAACTGAGCTTGCAATTGCTCGCCGAAGCTGATCTCACGAACGTCCTTAATTTCGGTAACGCCGGTCCTCAGCCCGTACAGATCTGGTTCGGTGTTAACGAGTTTCCCTGACCGAGCTGTTCCCGTGAACTTTGCCGTATTCTCTGGAATGCCGAGCGCTTCATGAACGGACCGTTGAAAGTCGAGTCCCATCTCGGATGAGGTCTTTCCAGCTAGCAATCGTCGAGGATTGGTGGTTGGTAGGCCACTTGAGGCGTTAAGTGAGGCTGCTTTCGCCTCCAGCTCGTCTGCTTCGAGCGATAGCTTGAACTCAGCTTTCTCTTCGAGCGCCAGTTCCTCCTTGGTAAGTTGAATTTTAGGGTGGAGCCGGTGTGTGAGAACAGCGGAGATCATGACGACCGCGCCGGCATCTAGGCCCATGCGCATGAGCTCTCGTCGTCCGCCACGCTTGTAGGCCTCGATGAAAGGGAGCGGAATCTTTAATACGCCGATGCCCGGCGCGAAGTCAGTCGCGAGATCGAGAACCTGATATCCAGCTCTCCCAATCTTTCCAGCAGTCTTGAGAGCCTGCGTTTCTCTCTTGCGGGCGTCGTAATACATGTCGACGCCGCTGTCCGCTACATCTCTCGGGTCATCCTCCGCAGTTTGCGCCCCCCTCGGATCCCTTCCGTTGACCGGATCTCCGCCCGCGAACGCGTACAGGTTCGAGCTATCCCGGTACCCGAGCGGATCCGGCGAGAGCCACGTCCCGGTCTCCGGGTCGTACCATCTCGCGCGGACGTAGTTGTGGCGGGTGAGCGGCTCAGTGAAGGGCTGGGCCTGGAAGCGGGCGGTGAGCATCGCGCCCATGGGACTCTCGCCGCCTCCTGAGGCGGGGGCTGCCGAGGCGAGGAGGGCGAGCGAGTCGACCTCGTAGAGCTTCTTCGTCGCCTCGCCGTCCGCCGGGACCCCGGCGAGCCAGGCCGAGAGGCTCGAGAGCGACTCGCGCACTTCCACCGGAAGCTCCCCGGAGCTCGTCACCGGCTGCGATGCGGTCGCCCAGTCGGGCGCCGGGAGAACGGGGACGTCCGATCCCCATGCCGCGGCCCGGAGGTCTTTCGTCACCGCGACCGACATCGCCGCCGGCGTGAGCGTCCCACCGGAGACGCATCCGTCAGCGCGGTCCACTGCGCGGGAGTCAGCGTGAAGCGTGCCGTATACGGATCGTTGTCAATGAGCTGCGGGACTGCGCCCGAGGATCTTACCACCGCTCCCCCGCCGTCCACCGCCGCGAGCCGCAGACCCGCTGCGAGCGTCGCCGCGCTAAGCGCCTCGGTGGTCCGCACCGTGACGTCGACCGAGGAGAGATGGCCGTTGCGGTCCTTTGCGGCGCGGATCGCCATCCCGTCGACCGCCGCGCCGTTGAGATCGAGCTCGTGCGCGCCGAACGGGTCGTTCGGCACGTTGCGGGCGACGATCTCCCCGCTCGCGTTCAGCACCGCGTCGAGGTTCCCCGTCCCGGCCTCGTCGTAAACCGGATAGAAGCGGCCGATCTCGCTGCCAGTCGTGCTCGGGCGCGTGGAAACGCGGGTCGTCTCGATCGGGTCGTCGTACGAGAGCCCGCCGTGGATGAACTGCGCGAGGAGTCCGCCATTCGGGTCGATCGATACGTTCCGGCTCGCCCCCGCCTTGAAGATGGAGACGAGCGTGTCCGAGAGCGGATCCCACACCAGCGTGACGTCCGCCGGCAGCCCGTCGCTCGCGAGGACATCGGGACCGGGCTCCGGCTCGGATTTCTCTCACCGTCTCGTCGCGAGAAGGTGGAGAGGGGTCTGGATGCAAGGCGTGCGCAGCTTCGGCGACGAAGGCATAGTGGTGACTATGTCGAGGAGCCGAAGCAAGCGCAACGCAGCAGACAGGCCGCTATCCGCCTCCGCAGCAGAGATGGTGGGAGAAATCCGAGCCGGCTCCCAGCTGAGCGTCGCGAGGTCTGCCGCGGGATCGGTAACCTCGGCCATCTCCGCACGGCGTCCGACGAGACGGTCGTTGCCGTCGTAGTCGTACAGGATCCGCCGGATCTTCCCGTTCGCGGACGTGGGCTTCTCCGTGACGCTCGTGAGCCTCCCCTTCTCGTCCCACTCGTAGACGAACGTCCCGTCCTCGGTTCTCTGCGACTGCGGGTAGTGGAGCGCCTCGGTGGTGGAGCCGCGGGTGATCGAGTCGATCTTGTGTCCCGCGCTCTCGGCCGCGGTCATCGACGGCGGGTCGAGCAGCGAGAGGTCGATCCCGCCCGAGGCGAGGACCGAGCGCGTCGCCGAGTCGAGCTGCGGCGTCCGCTCCTGGCCGGAGCGGAAGTCGGCAGGGGTCAGCTCTTCGGTGGCCTGGCTCGTGCTCGGCGCGCCCGGAGTCGGCTGCGCGTCGGTGGTCGTGCCGTAGATCGACCCGGCGAGGCGGCTCCTGGCGTCGTACGCGAAACGCGAATGACGCGCGCCGTTCGACACGCCGAGGATCTCGATGTCGTTGATCTGGAGCCCGTCGAAGCCGACGCGCGATCCGGCGAGGGTCATCCCGCCCGCCGTTTCGACGCGCATCTCGTCGAGCCGTCCGGTCTCGCTGTCGTAGCCGTATCTCCTCGCGAACGAGCTCGGCGTGCAGTTCGGGATCGCGGTGCAATCGGTCTGGACGGCGCGGACATCGGGACGTCCCGCGTTGCGGTAGCTCGCGGTGAGGAGAGGGAGTGGCGTCTGGCCGCCGAAGAGCGTCCGCTGGATGGAGTCGACGTTGACGCTAAGTGACGCTGCGGCAGTGAGTTACGATGGACAACCGACAGGCAAAGCCCTGACCCATCTCTTCTCAGAGGCAGAGCACGTCGCTCCGTCGGCGTCGCTACACACGCAAGCGAGAATCGAAGGCCTGGCCCCGATAACGAGCTTGGTCCCAGAGGCGGCTCCGGTCGGCCTTCCGGCCTCGTTGCTCATCAGACCCCGGAACTCTCGCCATCCTTCTTCGTCGAGCCACCCGACGTTCGTCGACCACCATCCGGACGTTCCCGTCGGATCGACACATCCGCCCGGCATCCCAAGCCCTATTACAAAGGACCCGAGATGACCGATCTCGTGAACCGCCCGTACGTCGTTCGGTAGGACTTGTTAATGCGCGCCGAGCGCCGCTGCGATTTCTGCAGCGCTGTCATGCCGCTGACGGTTAAGCGTCGGTGACTGCGTACTGGATCAATCGTTCGCACTGTTGGGCTATAGTCGGTGTGCCGGCGAAATGGATCTTCCATCCATCCAGAAATTCGCGCGCGATCACGACCTCGAGAAAGTACTTGCACCCAAGGTGCCCGGCCTCTGCAGGCACGCCGCCGCCGAGAGGCTCTGCGGCAACCACCGCGGCCGACTCCGGCGTCCACGGCTCGGCCGCATAGATCGTGCTTGCATCGTCGAGCGAAGCGAGACTCCCCGTCACCTCCAGCAGCGTCATCATCTCCCCCAAATTGCGAAGCCGCCGATACCTCCTGGATGGAAAGCGTCCCAGAAGATACTGCCTGCCGTGTGTTGCAGCCGCGGCACGAGCTGCATGACACCAGGCTGCTGTGCGTGGTGCCAGGTCCAACCTTGAGGTGAAGTCCGAGGCGCAAGGCCTGTCGGTGTTCGCTCAAGATTAACGCCCGCCTGCCGCAATGCGGTCGCGAACTCCGGGTTTGCTTCCATCGTTGTAAGCAGGGCTTCATTCGCCTCCTGGAAGTGCGCTGCGCGTGACAAACCGGGATACGACGTGCTCCTCAGTTCCGTTTGATACATAACGCTGTATATGTCGCCTGTCGGACCGGCCGCGGCTTCGGCGCCCGCTGCCGTACCGCCTGCAGCGCCTGACTCAATCGCGGCCGTGCGCGTCAGTAATCGCGTGCCGAAGCGTCCAAGACTGATACCGATCTCCGTCGCGCCAGCTATCGCCGCCGCATCGGCCGCACCGGTTTCGCCGGCTTCGATTGACGCTTGGAACCACTCGCCCTTCTGTTCGTGAGCGAGTACGTTCTCCGCCATGTCGGTATGCGCTTTGACCACCGTGTCGATCGGATGCCGTAGCGCGTTGCCCATCGCCATGACGCGCTGGCCTTGGCGCATCATCGCGTTCACGTCGCCCGTTCGCGCGAGCTGCTGATCGACAACCATCGCTGTGATACCGATGGCCGCTTTTCCGATCATCTTCCCCGTGCCGACCACACCGGCGACTGCGCGACCGCCGGTCTTCAACGGGTGCAGCAGGATGCCTTCGCTGAAGTCCTGCTGCACGTTGAACATGTCTTCGCCGCATCGCTGCAGCCAGTTGAACACGCCCGATGCGTTGCTCGTCTCGCACAGCTCACCGGTCGGATCTCTACCGTTCACCGGGTCCGCGTGAGCGTAGCTATAGAGATTGGACCCGGACGCTCCGTAGCCGAGTGGATCAGGGGAAAGCCACGTCCCGGTCTCGGGGTCGTACCATCTCGCGCGGAATTGCGCCATTCCGTTCGCAGGCTCCACATAGGGAGCGGACTGGAAGCCGGTGAGGAGCTGCGTCTTCGAGTCGGGCGAGGCGGCGAGGTAGAGATCAGGGATGGCGTAGATCTCCCGGTCGCGGGTCGCGCCGGCCGCGGTCTTGTCAAAGAGCTCGGTGGCGAGCGTTGCGAGGGACTCGCGACGCTGCCACGGTCGTGATGCACTCGATTTTACACCATAGAGCGTTGTTGCCCACTCGGGGGCCGGCATGACCGGCGTTTCCCCCCACCCTTCCGCGCGGAGCTGGTCCGTGACGGCGATCTCGAGCGTCGCCGCGCCGCTCGCACTCGTCCACGACTGCCACTCGGCTCCGCTCACGCTCCAGACCAGGACGTTCGGCCTCTTCGAGTCGAGCGTCAGCGAGCCGGTGGGCGGCGAAGCTTCGCTCCCGTCGGCTTTCAGAAGATGGATCCCCATGCCCGGGAGCGAGCTCTCGGCGATCTTCTCGGTCAGCCGGATCTCGGCGGTGACCTTCCTCAGATTCCCGCTCCCGTCCTTCTCTGCTTCGAGCTTCGCGTTCTCGACGAGCGGTCCCTGAAGGTACTTCGGCTTCGCTCCCCAGGCGCTGCCGTAGAGGACGCGCTCGATCAGGTTGCCGTCCGCGCCGAGGACCGCCTGGAGGGAGCCGGTCCCCGAGTGGTCGACCACCGGATAGAGGTGCTCGACTTCCGGGGCCGCCGAGCTGCCGCCGACGCGTTTGAGGACCTCGACCGGATCGTCGTATCCATGGTCGCCGTGGAGCATCTGGCGAAGGAGACCGTCGTAGGGTTTCGGGCCGCCGGGGACCAGCGTCTGGCGCCCTTCGAAGATCGCGTGTCGATGAAGATGTAAAAGTGACACACTGCGAAGAAGTAAAAGTTGACCACCTGAGGGGAAGGGGCTCCGCCGGGGAGAACCGTGCTGGGTGATGATTCCTCCGTCCGGAGGCGAGCGGAGCGAGCCGGAGGGCGGAGGAATCAAGTGATCGAACAGGAGCAGTGGATGAACATCCGAGAACTCAACAACGCCGCGAAAGGGCCGCATCAAGTCCCGTCGCGCGACAAACAGACGAGTAACTCGCGTATATTCGGTTACTTAGAGGAATAAGCGAGAGACGCAGGCCTGACCCTTCATTTTCTTCATTTTCCGGACTCCCCTCCGGCGCGTCCGCTTCCGATCTGGCCGATGCTTCCGCCCCCGGATATCATCCGCGACTCAGTCGGCCCACCACCGTTCTGAGGCGGGCTCCGCCTCCCGAAAACCGAAGATCGATCTGAATCGACGTGGCGGAGCTCTGTCCGAGATCGGCCGAAATCCCGGTCGTTGCGCGAAAACCAGCGCAAGTCGCCTGTCTTTCGCACGTCGGGTGCAGGTCGGACGCGACTCGGACCGTCACGCATCTCGCCACCCACCTCTTCCGATCGACTTGACCGACGAGCGAAGCCCCCTGACCCTCTTCCTTCCCAACGGTCCCGCGACCGGCCAACAGCCACCCATCAGTATTGCGTCGGACCGCAAATCTGAAGGATCGGACCGAGAAGCGAAGCTGTGACCCCATTTCTCCCGAGAATCCAAGGCCTGGCCCCGATCTTCCGATCATTGGATCGAAAGATAGATGCGAGCAAGCTCCATGAGCCACTCCTAACGCTGACGCTGCCTTGGAACTGTATAGAAGGGAAGCTGTGACCCCTCTTCTCTCCCGGCGCAGCCACGACACCCTCTTCCAGGCACCCGGTCCCGCTACTGCGAGACGCGATCTTATCCCACTCAACCGCCGCCCTGAGCCGAGACACGTACCTGTTCGTGATCCAAGATTTCGAATGTGATGTCCCCGGAAAACCGTTCGGGGATTGCTGTCTTCACAGCGACTTCTTTGACGTGCAATTGCCCGTCTGCTGTTCTCCATTCAACTTTCGCTTTTTGAGGTACAGGTTTCTGAACC
The DNA here is from genome assembly GCA_963741955.1 of uncultured Acidobacteriota bacterium. Lineage (GTDB taxonomy): Bacteria > Acidobacteriota > Thermoanaerobaculia > Gp7-AA8 > Gp7-AA8 > CAVUKB01. The sequence continues at coordinate 135,832 of CAVUKB010000004.1, read as the reverse complement.
AGTGCTTGCCGTGCCATCGCACCCGGGACGAGCACCCCTCCAACTGATCGGAAACCGGCGTACGAGACGTGGGCGCCGGTAATCTTTTCGGCCGTCGCATTCCGCAAAACGACGTTGTACGTCGGCGTCGATGCGCAGGTGATCAGTACCATCGTCAGCATCAGCCCTAAAGTTCTCATGATCTCCCTCAGCGTCCTGCCTCCAACCTCGGTTGCGTGCAGGGTGGGTAATATGTCTTTCGGCTCGGCTTCCGGCGTTGGTGATGAGCCCACGCGACCCTGACCCAAGTCGGAATCGACATCCAGCTTCGATACGACTTATGGACCTTGGCAGGATCAGTGTCGTTGAGATCCTCCTCTGAAAGCTCATCAACCGGCAAACCAGCCGCTTTCATCTGCGCCCACATCCATTTCAATGCTTCGCGAGAAAGGTGCTGGTTATCTTCGTATCCGCCGCCAACGTCAGAGTGTGAGCCCGGAAAGGGCTGCTCCTCAACGCGCGGGTCAGGGCATTTCGGATTCTCTAGGCGCGATAACGGGAATGTACCGCGGTACTCATTGGCGGCGATCGCCTGCCGGGCCGTTTGGACGTTCGGCGCAACCTTCAAGTTGTAACCGAGATTGATGTCATTCCCCGGAATGCCAAATGAAGCAACCGTATCGAACACCCCGAGGAAGCGAACCGGCGGGTGGTCGACCTTCCCGGTCGCCCGGTTGTAAACGCCGCGTTCGTTGATCAGATTCGCAAACTCACGCGCCTCGGCCGCGCCCCTGCTGAATCCGATGATATCGATATCATGATCGCCGCTATTGTAAAACTCTTCGAGAGCTTTGTAAGCCTCGTTCAGCCGAGCACGCCCTCCTAACCCGGTAGCCCCGCCGACCCACGACGAATACCACTTGTTCCCGACCCCGACTTCGTACTGTTTGTTTGGACCGCCGTACACATCGAACAGCTTTGCAGAGTTCGTCTCATGCCCTTGCATCTTGGTGCGGTCGTTCCACGTCCCATCGAAAGCGTACAGAGCAAGACCCGTCGGATCTGTCTCATTCACCGGGTCCCCGCCCGCGAACGCGTAGAGGTTCGAGGAGTCGCGGTAGCCGAGCGGATCGGGGGAGAGCCACGTTCCGGTCTCCGGGTCGTACCAGCGGGCGCGGACGTACACCATCCCGGAGGCGGGTTCGGTGAAGGGATAGGCTTTGAACCCGGTCAGGAGCTGCGTCTTTGAGTCGGGCGAGGCGGCGAGATAGAGATCCGGGATGTCGTAGATCTCCCGGTCGCGGGTCGCACCGGCCGCGGTCTTGTCAAAGAGCTCGGTGGCGAGCGTCGCGAGCGATTCGCGACGCTGCCACGGTCGTGATGCACTCGATTTTACACCATATAGCGTCGTCGCCCACTCCGGAGCGGGCATCACCGGCGTGTCGCCCCATCCTTCGGCACGGAGCTGGTCCGTGACGGCGATCTCGAGCGTCGCTGCCCCGCTCGCACTCGTCCACGACTGCCACTCGGCTCCGCTCACGCTCCAGACCAGGACGTTCGGCCTCTTCGAGTCGAGCGTCAGCGAGCCGGTGGGCGGCGCAGCTTCGCTCCCGTCGGCTTTCAGAAGATGGATCCCCATGCCCGGGAGCGAGCTCTCGGCGATCTTCTCGGTCAGCCGGATCTCGGCGGTGACCTTCCTCAGATTCCCGCTCCCGTCCTTCTCTGCTTCGAGCTTCGCGTTCTCGACCATCGGTCCCTGGAGGTACTTCGGCTTCGCTCCCCAGGCGCTGCCGTAGAGGACGCGCTCGATGAGATTGCCGTCCGCGCCGAGCACCGCCTGGAGGGATCCGGTCCCCGAGTGGTCGACCACCGGATAGAAGTGCTCGACCTCGGGGTACGACGAGCTGCCGCCGACGCGTTTGAGGACCTCGACCGGATCGTCGTACCCCTGGTCGCCATGGAGCATCTGGCGGAGGAGACCGTCGTACGGTTTCGGGCCGCCGGGGACCAGTGTCTGGCGCCCTTCGAAGATGGCCACGAGACGGTCGGCGATCGGATCCCAGACGAACGTCGTGTCGGCCGGAAGCCCGTCTTTCGCGAGAATGTCCCCACGGTCTTCGAGGAGCGGCTCCGTGCCGCCGATCCGATACGCGGTACGGGAAATGACGCGGCCGCTCGTGTCGTACCGGAACTCGATACGGCGCGAGGTGGAGGGGTTCTCCATCGCGGTGAGCCGCTCGAAATCGTCCCACGTGTAAGTCCAGACTCCGTCGGAGGTGCGGCGGCCGCCGGTGTACTGGAACGTGCGGGCGCTTTCGTTCAGACCCGGCAGAGAAAGAGTAAGCGTTCCGATCCGTCCGCCGGTCCGCCGCGAGGCGCTCCAGGTTGCGGGCTCGATCGACCAGGCCTTCTCCCCGAGCTTCTGGTTCTGCGCTGTAGAGAGTGCCGAAGGAGCTTCGTGGAGAGTGAGGAAGTCGGCAGGGACGAACGTGTCGATCGTCTTCGGTGCTGAATCAAGTTTTCCGTCGGGCCAAATGAGGAGCGACTGCTGGAGGCGTCCCCGACCGTCATAGCCGAAGCTCGATTCGTGCGAGACGAGCCCGGCGAGATCGATCTTCGCGACCCGGGCGGCCGAATCGCGATCGAGGAGGCTTCCGGAGATCACGGTGCCATTCGACTCGGTGATGTCGCCGAGAGGAAACCCTGTGGACGGACCGGTTGGCCACGACAGACCCGGGATCTCATCTCCGGTGGGGGGAACCGGATTGCCGTCTTCGAATGCGAACGAGGTCACGGCCACCGAGCCTCCCGCAAGATGCACCGTGCGATCCTTGACGCGCCCCGCGCCGCGGGGAGTGGCCTCGGTGAGAAGCGTTCCGTCAGGTCTCGCCTGCCCGACGAGATTCGATCCGGCATCCCGAGTCTCGACGATCGTCTGGAGCCACGGGAGATTCGGGTCGTCGTTGGGAACTTCGAACCCGTTGACCGGCATGTGCCACGACGAGCGCTCGTCGTAAACGTTCCAGTCGTGTCTCTGCGTGTGGATGTCGAGCGTCGTCGCAGTGAGCGCGAGTCCATCGCCGGCGAGCCGGTAGCTGCGCGTGGTGTGCCGGCGGCCGAGCAGGTCGTAATCCGCGTATTCGATCCAGGCGTCGGCATTCTTCGCGAATTGCAGACGTCCGGCGGCGTCGTACTGGTACTTCTCGAGGAGTTTTCCGTTCGCAGGGTCCTCGCCTTCGTGCACTTCCGTCACCCGTCCCGCAGCGTCGTAGGCGTACGAGAGCCAGGTGCCGGCGCGATTCTTGTGCGCGAGAACCGCGCCCGTGACCGGCTCGTACTGGGTCTCCTCCGTGGTGGCATCGGGATAGCGGATCAGTTTCACGCGCCCGAGGTCATCGCGGGTGTAAATCGTCGGCTCACCGGCTTCGTCGGTGGAGGTGGTGACGCCGCCGAGGGAGTCGTACTGGTACGACTGCGTCTCGTTGTCGGGAAGGGTCCTTGTGAGAACGAGGCCACGGGAGTCATACGTCGCACTTTCGGGGCTCGTCCCCGGGCGCGTGACGCTGAGGCCATCGCCGGCCTCGTCCCATTCAGTTTTCGTCGTGTAGATGCCCGCCAGGGTGCTGGCGATCGGGCGGCCCAGGACATCATAGGACGTCGTGGTCGCGTACTGGGCTCCCGCCAGTGGCTCTCTCGTCGTGACGCTCAGGGGAAGGGTACCGAGGTAGTTCGTATCGCTCGATCCGAAGATCACGGAGCCGTCATCAAGAAGGGACTTCGCGATGCCGTTACCGAGCCCCATTCGCGTCGCGATCGTGCGTCCGGCGTCGTCGACTACGGATTCCGCCCGACGGTTCGGACCGGTGAGATTGATCGTGTCGATCGATGCGATCGGTGCGACCGAGGTTCCGTGAGTCTTGTCGCCATCATCCCAGCTGAAGCGGGACTGCCGGGCAGCGCCATTCGTGACGATTGCCTCGTTGGTCGCACGAAGGCGGCCATGAGAAGTGAAGATGTTCTTGTCATGGCTGGAGATCGAACCATCTGAGGCGTATTCGGTGGTTTCGAGCGGCTCGTTCCAGGCGGACCAGGTCGTAATTGTCTTCCGACCATCGGATGTGGCGGAGCCGATCTGCCGTCCGAGATCGTCGAACTGCCGGATCTCTGCGGTGCGCACGGTGTCGGAGACATAGCTCTGCTGCCCATGCTTGTCGTAGCCGAATACCGAAATGAGGCTTCCGTCCGTTGTGCCGTTCGTGGTGCGCTTGACCACTCGACCGAGTGTGTCGATCTGAGTTTCCGTCGTGTACGGAGCGGAACCTGCGTGGAGGGGCTCGGTCAGGATCGTGTGGCCGGAAAGGTCATAGCTGCTGCTCGCGGAGACATTCTGCAGCGAGCCACCTACCGAGGTCTGGTCGAGGGTGGTCTTGACGACCCTGCCCATCGCGTCGAAGGTCGTTTCGCTGGTGACGTTGCCGACGCCCTTCTGTTTGCGGCGCGTGAAGGCGAGTCGTCCCGACGCGTCGTAGCCGTACGTCTCGTCCTTCAGAGTGCCGCTCGGCCCGGTCACGACGACGTGGATGGGCCGGTCGGCCGCGTCATACGAGGTCACCGTCTCCGCGGAATTCTTCTGGTCCGTCGCGGTGACGATCATTCCGTGGCCGGGACCATCCTGGTACGAGATCTCGGTGACGACGCTCCCATTTCCGGAGTCGACCACGTGATTTCGGCCCCGTGCAATGGCGAGGGTGCCATCGGTATCGCCCCACGGCGTGAGTTTCGTGACTTGAGTGACGGTACCCTGGTCATCCACCGTCTTGATCTCTTTCACACGACCGGCATCATCAAAGCTCGTGGTGCTCTTCGTTCCCGCATCGGTGCGCTCGATGCTCGATCGATCGCGTGTGCCGATGGAAAGTTCACGAAAAACATCCTTGCCTGTCGCCGCATCCGGACGCCCAATCTGAAAGAGCACGTTCGATGAGGTCGGATGCACATTGTCGTAACCGACGCTCGCGATTAACTGACCGATTGACGGTGCCATCTGAACAATTCCGTAGAGCAGCTCGCCCGATGCCCCGTTGTTCGCCGCCTTGTGGTCGAGTTGCGTTTTGAGGCCCGTGGACGAGTCGGCAATGTGGATCTCTCCGGCGTCGTCGTACTCGTAACTCATAGAAATGTCGGCGCTGGTGGGTGTCAGGGAAGGTTGCGCTACCTCCGGCAATCCGTTCGAGTAGTCGATGGCTGGTATGGACGCTTTGATCGATCCGATGTGAACCTTTTCGTCATACTTCGCGGGATCGGTCAGCGTGTACTCCCGCACCTGCCCGAGAACATCGGTCGTTTTGACCGCGTTCGAAGCGGTCCAGGACAGCGTTGCGTCGAGGTTCGAGCAGCTACCACCGACGTGATTTCCGCACGGCCAGTGCTGGATCGAGATGCGGTCGCGCGTGAGCGCGTCGCCAGCGGCGCCGTACGTGTAGCTCACTCGCGGCGGGCCGCCGGACGCGACCTCGGCAGGATCCGTTTCGCTGCCGAGATTTCCGACGAACTCCATCGAGTCGAGGACCTCCGGGGAGTGCTGGGCATCGAGACCCGACGCGATCTGGCTGGGAGTCTTGTCGTACGTGTAGTGGATCACGGGGCGCGCCGCACCGGCTATGGGAATACTTCGACGGAACGCCGTCCGCTGCGGCGGCTTCGGGGAGCCGAACGTCCGTGAGGCGACCTTCGGCATCGTAGTCGTATTCGACCTCACGGCCACGCCAGTCGGTGACCTTCGCGAGAAGGCCGGGGTAGCGCCTCGCCGGGTCGTCGCCGTAGTGCCAGTACGTGAGCGTCGTTTCTCGCCCAACAGGATCGACGATGCGCGCGAGGCGACCTTCGTCATCATAGAGATAGTGAATGACGTTGCCCGACCCGGGCTTGTTCGGGTCGTACATCACGTCCGACTCGGAGACGAGGCGCCCGGTCGTGTCGAATCGGGTGAGTCGGAACTGCTGGTCGATCAGGACCCATCCGTCGCGATTCGCGACGAGCTTGAGATCGAGTCCGGCCGGTGACTTGTAGACGAGAGTCGGACGAACGATCGATGCGAGAACGTCCGCCACTCCCGTGCTGGCGTCGCCGGTCTTGAAGATCCAGACATCCGCCCCGTCGCGGTACTCGACGCTCCCATCCGGAAGCTGCCGCAAACGCCGGTACAGCGGCGAGTCCCATCCATTGCCGAGCGGGGACATTCCCATCGATCGCGATCGGTAGAAGCGATCGATCGTGACCTCGAAGCCAGCGCGACCTCCCGCATCAAGGTCCGTCGAGACAGTCTCGAGCTCGCCACTGTGAAGATAGATCGCGTCCTGGAACATCCCGTCGGCGACGGGAGGGTTCTGTGCGGCGACGAGCGCTTCCGTCGGGCGAATCGTATCGGCGGGAGTGGTCTGGAGGACCGCTTCGAGTCTCCCCTTCTGGCCAAGATATTCGTACGGGGTTCCCGCGAATACGTTGTTGCATCCTGCGGCGAGCTCGCACTCGGGACGAATCGCAATCCGCGGGCCGGTGGCCATGATCTCGTACACGCCATCGCTTCGACTCTTGTTCCGAAGCGCCTCGGGCCGCACGCAGTTCTCACATCCGGCAGCGGCAAGGCCGCCCACGGGTGGGGCCGCCGTTTCGCTCGCACGCGGATCTGCGAGGACCACGATCCAGGGCGAGACGAATCGCGCGGATCCTTCCTGCTTTCGAAGGATCGGGGCGAGCTCCGCCACCTCCTCCGGCGTCAATCCGCTCGTGAGCTCCTGCTCGAGAACGATATCGGTCTGCCTGCCGGTCAGCTCCGCCTCACCGGAACGTGTAGTCAGTCGGAGGCTCGACAGCGGCCATGGAGCGGCGGTCTGCAATTCGGCCACACCCGGGAGGCGCTCACTTTCGACGGCAAAGTGGAGTTTGTGATCCGAGATCGACTGAGCGACGCCTCCGGGAAGATCGACCTCGAATCGAAACGCCGAGAGCCCACCGACCGAAGGAAGAGCGAGAAGGGTCTTCACTCCGAGGCCAAAGACCGAGCCAACCTCCCGCAGTTGTCCCGTGCCATCGGGATCTGCGAGTGCTCGTACCCGCGGATCGAGGACTGACCCGATCTTCACCTTCTTGCCAGTGGAATCGCCCGCGTAAACGATGCCCGTGCGCGGGTCGACGATCGGCGCAATGCTTCCAGCGATGAAGTCCTCTTTCGACTTCCAGATGATGCGTGGGTCGTCCACACCCACCTCGTCAGGGAGCCCACCTTTGTTCTTCATCGCCGCATCCGGGATGGGAAAGAAATCGTTCGGCCCGACGCCTTCGTCCCACCGTTCGTCGATCCTCGAGAGGTCGACGAGCAGCAGCCGGTGCTTCCCATCGAGGACTGCGGCCATCGAGGTACCGGGAATCGCTCGAACGGCATAGGCCCCTGCAGGGAACCAGATGTCGTCGACCAGGTTCACCGCATCGAGCGGATGAGTCACTGGAGCCTTGCTCGGGAGGGGATCGCCACCGATCTCGACCACCAGGAGCCCGTAGTCTCCACCGGCGACCAGCGCGTACTCACGATGAACGTTCGTGCCGGGTTCCGATCCCCGAAGTCCGATGGTGTTGTCTTCTGCCTGGACAGTCCAGTCGAAATAGTCGGCCGAGCTGAATCGAATGAACGGGTTCGGGTGATGTTTCTCCGTGAATTCGTCGTTGACGCCCTGAAACCGGCTCAGGAGGTATCCGGACGCCGGGTCGTTCACGATGAGTCCCGCCCACCGCTGGAGGCATGACCCCTTCTGGAGTCCCCCACCGATCGGGGTGAGGACGTCGAGTACGCCTTTGCGGACATCGAGAGCGTCGATCCCAATGGTCGCTGTGTTGGTCGTGGCGTCGACTTCCACTTTCGCGACGAAATCGGGACTGAAGGCCAAATCCCGGATCGCCTCGGTCGGGAACGTCCGGCCGTCGCACGCATCGTCGACGCTGGCGGACGAGAGGAACAGCTGTTCGGGTACGTTGGTGTAACCCGCAGCCTTATCTGGTGAATCATTGGATTCGATGGCGTTCACGTCGTAGGTGGCGATCCCGTAGCCGAAGAGAGATACGACGGCCCACGTGCGCTCGTTCTTCACAATTCGGAGCTTGTCGTCCGGTTTGGCGAGGATCTCCGAGATCACGGCAGGAGACGTCGGGGTCGCGTCGGCAGACCAGTGAAGCTGTTGAGTCAGGTTCTCCACCGTAATGCGCTGGAGCTGGTAGGGATTCGTGGTATCCCATGCGACGGTGACGGAGAGTTTCTGAATCCCATTGCTGAAGGTCTTCTGGATCGCGCCTCCGTAGGTCGACGCAAAGTTGTCTCGATCTAGAGCTTCCCCTCCATCGTCCTGCTCAATGACTCGGATCTTTCGCGGATAGCCTTCCGTCAGTCCGTAGAGGGAATCGTCGATCCCGGGAATGCCGAGCGACACTCCGGGGCGCCAGGCGATGATTGAGGAGCCCTCGTATCTACAGAGGGCGTGCGGTGGCGCCTGATCGAATCCGGCACACATGGGCTGAGTGGAGGCCTTCCAGAAATCTTCCACGCGGTAAGTCCGAAGGACCGAGAACGAGGCCATGAAGCCGGTCGAAAAGACGCGCCCGTGCTTATCGACGGCAAGCGCCCAGTGCTCGTCCATCCCGCCGGTCACCTGCTGTCCGGCATCGTTGGTCCATGCGGCCGGCACGAAGGAAAGGGGCGCCGGAGTGCTTCCGTCTTTTGCGAGTGCAGCCGGATCGTATGTATCGTAGGCGAGGATTCCGCCGTCGAGAGCCGAGACGAAGACGAGGGTGTCGTTGCGTGCGATGTCACGCACGAGCCCTCCATGGTGAGCCGTGCTCGGATCGATGTCGAAAGAGGAGATCGCGCCGTGTGGGCTGCGGACCGTGAATTCGAGATCCAACGGGAGTCCAGCGCCGTTGGTGACCTTCCCGCTGGAGTCCTTAACCGATCCGATGTGGTTGTCCCCGGCGTCGGTGATTGCCTCGCTGAGGTGAACCCGATACCGATCGCCTCGAACCAGCGAGGACGGCAACTCGAGGACGATTCGGCGGTCTCCCGAATCGTGCCGGAAGTGCACCTGGTCGGTTATCGGTACCCATCCCGTACTAGTGAAGTGCTCGAGGCCGATGAGGTCGTGCAGGAACTTCTCGTTTGCGATCTCGGCATCCGCGGAGCTCATGCCTTCCGGAATGTTCGCGAGCTGGAGCGGCTCGTTGAAAACCACGGTGACGAGACTCGACGGATCGACGTCGGAGGCACTGATGAAGAGAAGAAGACGGTCTCCGGAATGGACCGGAGAAACTGACATCGAGAAACTGCCGCCGTCACCGACTGTCGCGCTGTTCACCGCGCCGGTTTCGACGTCGAATGCCTGAACCTTCGTTCCCTTCGAAAGAACACTCGCGGTGGTGGAGGAAGAGTTCTGCGTGACCGTCGCAACTCCTCCCGACTGATTGACCTTGATGTTTGGAACGATCACGTCTCCATCGCGAAGGATTACGGAATCGACGCGATAAGGGCTGCCCCACACGGGATAAGGTCCATTGTTATCGGGAGATGCCGATGGGAGTGCTACCGAAACTCCAGGATCTCCAGGAACGATTCCGTCGTAATCGCGCGAATAGGTTTCGAAACCGGTCGCGTCCACGCCGTAGACGCGGAAGGGCGTGTCCGTCAGCACGGGGATGTATACGTGACCCTTCGCCATCGTGATGTAGCGTTCTGCGACGAAGAGAGAGAACGACGTCGACCAGTAGAGGTCAGCCGATCTGACGACGACATCCACCCAGGCGTAGGGACTGAGCAGTGAGGTGATGACGTACGTTCCGGGATCTCGAACCTGGTAGAGCGACGAGTTTGAAAAGGTCGACGATGCGTGCACGGTTTGCGCACTGGTCGTTCCGATCGACGGCGCGGGCGTGGTGGTGAAGTGGTCGCCGTCAATGCGGAGGGTGTCGACGATCATGATCCGCGGGCCGCGGATGGACTGGCCGAGCCAGCCGAGGAGGTATTGCTTCGTGGGGTCGGTGTTTGCGGGAACCGGGATGGAGAGGTCGAGGGGCTTGTTCGCGCGACAGGGAAACGCGAGGCTCGAGGCTCGGGGCTCGAGGCTCGTTGGGGAACCGAGACTTGGGGAACCGAGGCTAGAGGCTCGAGGCTCGAGGCTCGGGGAGGACGAAGAAGCCACTGTGCAGTCGAAGGAGAGGTTGACCGAGGCTTTGTAGTCGAGCTCTGTGTCGAAGTTCGGGACTTCGGAGAAGGCGTCCTTCGTGGACGGCGTGGCGGTGACGAGCGTTGGCTGGTCGAACGCGCCGGCGGGGACGTGGACGGTAATCTCGTCCGAGATGATGAACGTGATGTCCTGGTCGGGCGGGGCGACGAAGCCGTGGCCGTCCGCCGTGACGAATGGCGTGAGCGGGATGATCGCCGCGATGTTGTCGGCGGTGTTGAGGATCTCGAGGGAGATGTGGTCGGTGAGGGAGAGCTGGTCCGTGCATGTCGTAGTCGCCTGACGGGAGTGGGGGTCAGGGGTTAGGGGTCGGGGGTCAGGGAGAGCCGCCGTCAGCGGCGCGATCGAAGCGATCTGCGTAATGCGTGAAGCTTCCTGCCGAGTGAATCGCTCTGTTGGAGAGCTCCTTCGATCGAAGACGAGTCTCCCCAGCCAAGATCCTTCGCCAGCAGGAGCTGCGTCTCCACTTCGGCCAGAGAACCGTGAGCAATCGATAGATGATGGAGATACTCCTTCGTCGAATCCCGCGCGTGCCCTTCCGCGATATTCGACGGCACCGATACGGCTGCTCTCTTGACCTGCGCCGACAATCCGAAGAGTTCCTCCCGAGGAAACCGACGCGCGATCAGGACCACCTGTTTCGCGAGCTGCATCGATTCCTGCCAGACGACCAGATCGCGATAGGTTTGTATCTTCATGAGTGGCCTTTCGTAATTGTGGTTGCGAGACGGAGCTTAGGGGTCCGGGGTCGGGGGTCAGGGGTCGGGGTGACGTGTGGGTCGACGAATACAGGGACAAGGCTTCGTCGCGGGAAATCTCAGAGGTCCGGCGATCAGATCGACTCAGCTCCCTGACCCCTGACCCCTGACCCCCGACCCCCGTCCCTCCCCCGCACCCGCCGATCGCGAACGAGAAACTTCCATCCCCTGCGGCGGTGGTCTGGTATTGCGTGACGAAGGCGGTGCCGCGGCGGAGGGCGACGGCGCGCCAGCCGGAGGGGAGCGCGCCGGGGAGGCCGTAAATTGTGGATACGCCGTTCGCGTCGGGGATGGTGATGTGGATCTTGGAAGGATCGATCTCGGTGCTGGTGATCTGCGAAACGGTGGTGAAGGCGAACGTGCGGGTCGTCCCAAGCGGGGCGCCGTTCGCGCCGCGGAGCGTGGCTGAGAGGGTCACCCTGTATTGCCTCGACGGCGCAAGCGCGTTCGGAGTGGATGCGGTCCAGGTGAGGGTCGAGCCGGCGAGCATCGCGGTGCCCGCGACGACGGTCTGCGTGGACGCGTCGGTGACGACGAGCGAGGTCGCGCCGGCGGATGCCGGATCGAGGTTCACGTCGAAGAGGGCCTGAACACTCGTGCCTAGGGAGATCTCGCCTGCCCCGTTCACGGCGACGAGGTCGATCGTGCCGGAGGGGTCGCCGCCAATGACGTTGACGTGCTGGAGCTGCGGCGGCTGCGATGTGAGAACAAGATCGCCAACGTGAATGACGATGCCGGGGTCAGGGCTGGAGTTTGCGGTCCAGGGGGTGCCGGCGCCGGTGGATGGGTGCGAGGGCTGGAGCGCAAAGGGATCCGCGGGAGTGGCGACGACGGGGATGGAGAAGAGGCCGGTGGGGCGGGTAAGGTCGGTGGTGCCGAGGGGGGACGAAGCGGCGAGCGACGCGGGAGAAGAGGCGAGAGACGAGAGACGAGAGGCGAGGGAGGAGGCCCTGCGAGCGACCTCGTTCTGCGCGCGTAGTTGCCCCTCACCCCTGACCCCTCTCCCCGAATTGGGATTTGCGCCCGAGGCGAGAGTGCGGACGGGGAGAGGGGAAGCGGGCGTCGCGAGAGTCGCGGGTACGGATTTGCCGGAACCAGAGCGGAGGCTATGAGCCTGCGCATCAGCGGGTGACGATGACAGAAGTCCGGAATTCGTTCCTCCCCTCGCCTCTCGCCTCTCGCCTCTCGCCTCCTTGACCGACGCCGTCCCGAGTGGCGTCGACGTGAGTGAGAGGACGCTGGCGTCGGAGGCGTAGAGGCCGGAGATGCCGAAGCGGACGAGACCCGTCGCGTAGGCGATGGGCTGGTTCGCGCGGAGGAGGAGGTAGATCCCGGAGTGGGAGATGCCGTCGAGAGGGAGGTTCGAGGGATCGATCCTGGATGTGGTGATGCGCGTGGAATCAGAGGCGAGAGACGAGAGGCGAGAGGCGAGAGAGGACGCCTGACGATGATCGTTCGCGACACCCGTGTCTGAAGATGGTACCGGAGGGAGCAGGCTATAAGCCTGCTCTCCACGGGCGATGCCGCTGCGAGCCTCGAGCCTCGAGTCTCGAGCCTCGGCTCCTCCAACAAGTGGTTCCATCACGTTCGCAAGACGGATCACACGGCCGTACGGCGTGTCGCCGAGGACCTCGGCGAGGATGAACTGGGGCGCGGTGAGATTGGTCGTGTCGACGGAGAAGGTCGCGCGGGCGGAGGCGAGAAGCGTGGGGGACGCGACGTCAGAGGCGAGAGGCGAGAGACGAGAGGCGAGAGAGAACGCTTCACGATCACCGTTGCCAGCTCCAATCTCCGATGCGCGTGACGAAGAGCCCGAGCCACGAGAGCCTCGGGCGTCAGATCCACTCGCCTCTCGCCTCTCGTCTCTCGCCTCTTCTCCCCCGACTGCGCGGTCGAGCGAGAACGTGAAGCCGCCGACGAGGGTGAAGCCGTCGATGGTGCCGTAGGAAGCGAGCGCAGTGGCGTCGAGCGACGTCGCGCTGGCGTGGAGCGGCTCGGTGGCTGCGCCGGGCGGGATCTCGAGCTCCACTCCCCCATCCGAGGGAACGCGTCCACCCTCGGGGCCGATGAGTGTGCCGCGGTCGAGGCGTCCGGGATACGGAAAGACGCGGATGTGGTCGTAGCCGATCTGCAGCGGAACCGTCGCGGCCTTCGCGCTCGGCTGGAGGTGGAACGCCGCGGTCGCCGGAGCGCCGGAGAGCGTGCGGTAGAGGACGAGGTCCGCGGAGAACGGCTGGTCCGCGACGACGGTTCCGTCGACGAGACGCAGCTCTTCGTGGACGAACGCCTGGACTGCGGTGCCCGAGGGGAACGCGAGGCTCGAGGCTGGAGGCTCGAGGCTCGGAGAGACCGTGAGGGTGCCGACGGTTCGGCCGCTGGGGAGAACGATCGAAGGATCGAGGGTGAGAGATGCGGTGATGGTCGTCGGATCGAGGTCGACGGGAGTGACGCCGGCGAGCGCCGAGCCTGGAATGGGGAGCGGTGGAGTCTGCAGAGTACTCCCCGAGTCCTTATCCGGGTAGACGAGAGCGTACGCGCCGGTGGAGTCGACGGTGATCGAGGCGGGGCCGTCGGAGGTGATGCTGACGACGGGCTCGAGGACGATCCATTCGTCGCGATCGCTGTCGTAGCGGACGGCGGTGAGGGTCTGAGCCGCGCTGGTGATATCGGTGTAAGGGACGGTGAACGTGAGAGTGGAGTTGGGGAGAGAGGCGAGAGACGAGAGGCGAGAGACGAGTGAGGACGAAACCGGAGCGGCGAGGGAGGACGCTGGGCGATTCGCGCTGGCAGGTCCGATTTCTGCGGATGTCTTCGGAGAGAGCAAGCTATAAGCTCGCTCCCCTCGGGCTGCGTTCGCGGACGTGGCGACGGAGGAGATCTCTGTGGACGCCAGCGGGGACCAGCCGAGAGGGAGGAGGCCGGCGAGGGACTGGCCGCCGACGGAGGTGAGTGTCAGTGTCGTGCCGGAGGTGATCGGCGCCGGAGGGGACGGTCAGCGTCGCGGGGCGGGTGACGGATGTCTCGCCGCCGTGGGAGAGGGTCAGGTCTGAAGAGGATGCCGAGGCTCGAGGCTCGAGGCTCGGGGCTCGTGGGAGAACCGACAGAGCCGAGGCTCGAGGCTCGAGGCTCGGGGCTCGTGGGAGAGCCGACGGAACCGAGGCTCGAGGCTCGAGGCTCGGGGCTCGATGGAGGCCGCTCCGACGGTGCCGGTGGCGCCGAGGGGTGTGAGACGGATGTCGATCGGGAGGACGCCCTGGCCGGCCGGGACGACGATCTGGCGCCAGACCTCGGTGTAGCCGGGAGCGGATGCGTGGATGGTGTAGGCGCCTTCGGGAAGGCGGGTGGTATAGGTGCCGGTGGCGTCGGAGGAGAGGGTGGACGAAGCGGCGCTTACGATTTCGCTCAGCGCGCGTAGCTGCCCCTCACCCCTGACCCCTCTCCCCGAAGTGCGAATTGCGCCCGAGGCCTGGGTGTGGACGGGGAGAGGGGAACCGGAGGTCCCGAGAGGCATGGGTGCGGATCCAGTGGAACGAGAGAGCAAGCTATGAGCTTGCTCCCCTCGGGCAAAGGCGTTCACGGGGACGTCAATGGTGATGTCCGCGCCCGCGAGGGGGCGACCGGTGGCGGCGTCGAGGATCTTGCCGGAGATGTAGCCGGTGCCGTCGGTGGGAGGAGGTTCGGATCCGGAGCCGGTGGCGAAGGTCTGCGTATAGCCGGAGACGAGGTTGCGGCCGGTAGTGTCTTTGATCGCGGTCGTGACGTTGAGCGTGAACGTCTGCTGCGTCAGATCGGATGCTGGCGTAAGGGTGAGCGAAGAGGAGCTCGTCGCCCTGCGCGACGGTGCCGCCGAGGATCGTGCCGTCGGCGATCTGGAGAGAGAGAGCGGAGTTCGGCCGGTGGACGCTGATGCGAGATCCATCGGCTTCGAGAACGTCGATGGTGACGATGTTCGTGGTGCGGTCGTAGGACGCGCCGAGAAGCTGCGGACCGGCGCAGTCGACCTGGAACTTCACTTCGGCCGCAGGCGAGAGCGTGCCGTCGCCGCCGACGATGCGGACGCGGACCACGTCGAATCCCGATTCGGCGGGGATGGCGAGATCGAAATGCCACGTTCCGTCGGAGCCGCGGCCGTGAACTGCGGAACGCCCTTGAAATCGATCCGCAGACGTGACCCCGCAAGTGCCGTGCCGCTGAGGGCGACCCGATCCGAGCAGAGGGGCGAGGCGACCGGGTTCACCACCGGCGCGGTGGATGGCGCCGTGGTGGAGATCGTGAAGCTGCTGGTGAACTCGGAGGCGAGCGCATTCCCGGCGAGGTCCTTCGCGGCGGTCGAGAGACGGACGGTATAGCGCTCGCCGGGATTGAGAGTCGTCGCGGGGGCGAAGCTGAGGACATCGCGATCGAGACGCATCTGTCCGGCGACGGGCATGCCGCTCATGTTCTCGAGCGTGAATGCGGCCGAGAGCGACGCGCGGTCCATCGGCGCGGAGAAGGAGACGAGGATCAGCGCTGCGGGATCGACGGAAGTGGCGCCGTCCGCGGGGAAGACGTCCTTCACTGCAGGAGCGCCCGAGAGGTGATGGACGAAGATGGTCGTGATCGCGGAGAGGCCGTCGGGCTGGGTGACGCGGGCGATGATGGGAGTGGGGTCGGAGGAGGAGAACGCGGCGGTTGCAGAGTAAGGAGAAGAGGCGAGAGGCGAGAGGCGAGAGGCGAGCGAAGAAACGGGGTGCGCAGAGACAGCGCTCGTTGAGGACGCGGCGAGGGTGACTGTTCTGGTCGAAGAAGAGGCGAGAGGCGAGAGGCGAGAGGCGAGCGAAGAAACGGGGTGCGCAGAGACAGCGCTCGTTGAGGACGCGGCGAGGGTGACTGTTCTGGTCGAAGAAGAGGCGACGCCGAGGGTCGCCGTCGAACCATTCACCTCGACATTGGAACCGGGAGCTGCAGTGAAGGTGCCGGCGACGGAGATCGGATCTCCCGCGTTCGCGCTGAACCAGGATTCGGCGAGAGGCGAATCGATCGTAATGTCTGATTCGCCATCGATTCTGGTCACCCGAATACTCGTGGTGGCGATGCGACCATCCATGGTCGAACCCGTCACGGTGATGGTCTGAGTACCGGGAAGCAAGGGCACCGCGTGAGCGATGAAGTTTCCAGTCGTGTCGGACCACGCAATCGCATCGATCGACACTTCCGCTATGGTTTCTTCTCCAGTCGACGCCTCAACGATTTTTGAAGTCCCCTCAGAGTTCGGCTCAGCTCGTCCGATACTTTCATCAACTCCTCCAGGCTCTGCAGAGGGAGATATCCAAAAGCTTTCGCCAAGATCAGCTGCGTTTCCAATTCCGCGAGCGAACCGCGACTGATCGACAGATGGCGGAGGAAGTCCGCCGTCGAATCCCTCGCATGACCTTCCGCAATGTTCGACGGAACCGAAACGGCTGCCTTCTGGATCTGTTGCGTCAGGCCGTACTGTTCTCGCTTCGGAAAATCTCGCGTGATCTCGTAGACCCGACGAGCCATCTGCATTCCGAGCTGCCACGCTTTCAGATCGCGATAGTCGAAGCTCATTCTTCTCTCCCTGCGCTGCGATGCGATCGGAGGCGTGTGTCGAGTGGCGGGCGGTGCGTGAAGAAACCGTACCGTCGTCGCTCGCGACATCGTTCTTCGATCGTGGCTCCGCCGACCGCAGCCGACCTGTTGTGTTCCTTCTCGCCCCTCGCCTCTCGTCTCTCGCCTCTTGCACGCCGCTCACACTGACTGTGATGGTCGACGGAACGAGATTGCTCCACGTGCCGCTGACGTCCAGAGAGGCGGCGCCGGTGGTGAAGCCGTCGTTCGGCCAGTCGATGGAGATCACGGACGACTTGTCGAGATAGAGGACGCGGCGCGAAGCGATGGAGCTGCGGCCGGCTTCGTTGGTGGCACGGGCGACCAGGATGTTCAGACCAGGAGAGAGACGGAGCGCGGCGACGCTGAAGGTTCCGTTCGCGAGCGTCGCGGCGACTCCGTTGACGTCGACGCGGGAGGCATCGGCGTACGTGCCGGTGACATCGACGGTTCCGGCGGCGAACGTCGCCATCTCGGCGGGAGTGGTGATGGAAACGGATGGATTGCCGGTGACGCGGTTGAGAGTGAGGGTGACCGGGCCGCCGGTGGGGTTGCCGGAGGCGTCGGTGCAGCGGATGGTGACGAGGTTCGGCCCTTCCTGCGGGAGCTCCGCGGTGCCGGAGAACGAGCCGTTCGCGACCACTGCGGGGACACCGTTGACCGTGACGCCGGCTGCGCCGCCGCTGCGGCCGACGAGCGTGACGGAGCTCGCGGTGACGACGGAGCCATCGGCAGGATCGAATGCGGAGAGACCGCACCCACTCCCCTGCTCCGTACCGATGAAGAACGTGCGCTGGACGCGGGTCACGTTGCCGGCCGTGTCGCGTGCCGAGGCGATTGCGATGTGCGGGCCGGCAGCCGTGATCGTGCCGGGCGACGTGGCAGACGCGCCGTCGATGGTGAGGGTCGCGTCGATGGCGGCACCGGAGTCGGTCGCCGTCGCGGAGAGGAGGGCTTGCGTCGCGAAACGGGCCTGGTCCTCCAGAGGCTGGCCTGATTCGAGCAGCGACACAGCGGGTGGGGTCAGGTCTGCTGTGATCCGGACGCTCGCGGTGCTGGTCTTGCCGGACTTGTCGGTGACGGTCGCGGTGATGGTGTTCTCGCCTTCGACCAGAGGGAACGCGGTGACGCGAAATGCGCCGGTGGGGTCGAAGGGAGTTGCGAGGCTCGAGGCTCGGGACTCGGGACTCGTGCTCACAACTTCGGTTTGCGCGCGTAGTTGCCCCTCACCCCTGACCCCTCTCCCCGGAGTTCGATTTACGCCCGAGGCAAAGGTCCGGACGGGGAGAGGGGAATGGGCCGTCGCGAGCGGCGTGGATCCGGGTGCATTTGAAGGAGAGCGCCGGCCGGTAGCCTGCGCTCCGAGCGCGGTGCCGTCGATGACGAGCGACACGGCATTTGCGGGAGTGAGGATGCGGCCAGTGACGACTGTGGTCGGGCGGTTGGTCAGGGAGTGGTCGGTGGGTGACGTGAGGATGATGCCGGTCGCAGCAGCGGCGCGGGTGACGGTGATCTGAGCGGTGCCGGAGTTGCCGGCGGCGTCACGGCCGGTCGCAATAATCGCCGTTTCGCCCGGTTCGAGCGGAAGCGTCGCGGTGAAGTGGCCGCTGCCGTCGAGTGCGGCGGGCGCGCCGTCGACATTGACGGATGTCGCATCCCCGGACGTGCCGGTCACCACGACCTGATCGGCGTCGATCGCCGCGCCGTCGGCGGGCGAGGCGATCGCGACAGCGGGAGGCGTGCGGTCGATCGAGAACGTCGCGGTTGCGTTCCCGCTGTGGCCGAGCGAGTCGGTGGCGGTGGCGTCGACAGTGTACGCGCCGTCCGCGGTGATCTCCGTCCCCGAGGTGAAGGGATCGCCGTTGAGGGTCGCGGAGATCGTCGCGTCGGAGGCTCCGCTGCGGATCACCGGCGTGACGGTGCGGTTGTAGAGCGCGCCGGGCGGGATCGGCGAGCCGCTGTCGAGGATCTCGAGAGAAGGAGTCGTCGTGCGGACGGTGACGACGTACGGCGTGTCGCTGGAGTTTCCGGCGTCATCGGTCGCGTGAATCGTGAAGCGGTTCTCCCCTTCGGCGAAGGGGACGCTGGGGATGGTGAAGGTGCCGTCGGGGGCGAAAGACGAGGCTCGGGACTCGAGGCTCGAGGCTCGAACGACGAGGTCGTGGACGTCAGGATCGGTCTTGCCGGTGACCGTCGTCGGCATCTCCCCTACCGTGGCACCGTTGGCGGGGAGGAGGTTCGTGATGGTCGGTGCGGTCGTGTCGATGGTGAAGGTAAGGGAGCTCGTCGCGGTGAGACCGGCACAGTCGGTCGCGGTGATCTGAAGCGCGTGGGCACCTTCATTCGCAATCGTGGAGCCGGAGGAGTACGCCGCGCCGTCGAGCGTTGCCACCGGCTTCGCGTTCGGGTCGGCGTCGCTGGTGCTGATGAAGAGTGCAATCGGGCGGTTCACGAGCGTCGCGGTGAATGGCTTGCCGCCCTCGGTGACGGCGATGACCGGCGGCGTGCGGTCGATGCTGAGCGGGAGGACGAGCGAGGTCGCATGTCCGATCGTATCCGTCGCCGTGACGGTGACGTTCTTCTCTCCTTCGGAGAGGTTGGCGAACGTGACGACGAAGTTGCCGGACGCGTCGAGCGAGGCGGGAACCGACGTTCCATCGACGGAGACCACGACGTCGCCGATCTCGGGATCGCTGGCTGAACCGCGGATCTCGAGCGGCGAGCCGGCGACGCAGCTTCCGGCAACGGGCGCCACGATCGCGAGCTCCGGCGCGCGGGTGTCGGCAACTAGATTCAGCGTGATCTCCCCGCTGTTCCCGGCGCGGTCCGTCCCGCGGATCGTGAACGCGTTGCTTCCTTCGAGCAGTGGAAGCTCGGGCGCAGTCCACGTTCTCGCCGTCGCGTCGACCGTCGCCGTCTGGCCGTTCACCGTGACGCTCACGGCGTCATCCGCACCGCCGGCGAGGACGACGCGCGGCTCCGGCAAGACCTGACCCTGCTGATGCGAAGTGACAGTGAGTGCCGGAGGTACGCGGTCGATGTGGAACGTCACCGCGTCGAGCGTCGTGGTCCACCCCGCGGCATCGGTCACGGCGACGTCGAGAACGTGCTCCCCTTCCAGAGAGACGGGCGCGCCGATCGCGTACGGTGCTCCGTCGAGCGTCGCGTCGGTCGTGGTGGTGGAGATGTCGACGATGTCGAGCTCGGGAGTGACATCCTGATTCGTCCAGAGGTCGGCCGGGAACGGTTGCCCGCCGAGGAGCAACGACAACTCGGGGGGAGTCTCGTCGATGACGAAGGAGACGGAGGCGGACGCCGTGTTCCCCCCCTGGTCGACGGCGGTCGCGGCGAAGGTGTGCTCTCCTTCGGCGGTGACGGGAGTGGAGGCGACGTACGTCTGCCCATCGAGGGTCAAAGTGAGCGTGGCCTTCGAGATCGTGTCGGTGGCAGTGGCATCCGCGACCACGTCGCGTGGGAACGTCTGGCCCGCCGCGAACGGCTGGCCGCTCTCGAGGAGCGTCACGACGGGCGGAGTCTTGTCGATGGTGAGCGCGATCGGACCGACGGTCACGTCGTTTCCTGCGGTGTCCGTCACGTGCGCCGAGATCTCATGCGGACCTTCGGCGGTGATCGGCGTCCCTTCCGTGTACGGCTGACCATCGAGAGACATCGTCGCGGTGTGCGGCGCGATGTCGTCGACTGAGACCGACGCGACGACATCCCGGTTGAAGAAATAGGCCGCCGGGAACGGCTGGCCGCTCTCGAGGATGGTGACCGTGGGCCCTGCCTCGTCGAGGATGAAATGGAGCGGGCCGGCGGTGGTGGTGTGACCAGCGGAGTCCGTGACCGTCGCGGCGAGGGTGTGAGAGCCGTCGGTGCTGATCGGCGTTCCGGACGCATAGGGCTGCCCGTCGAGGGCCATGGAGCTCGTGGTCGGGGTCAGGTCTTCGATAGCGAGTGAGCCGGTGACGTCGTGGTTGAACGCCGAGCCTTCCTGGAGCGTCGCTCCGTTCTGGAGAATGGTCACGACCGGCGCGGTCTCGTCGACGAAGAAATGAACCGGACCGAACGTCGTGGGGCCGTTTCCGAGCTCGTCGATCGAAGAGACGGAAAGCTCGTGCTGCGCTTCCGTGGTGATCGGGGTGAGCGATGTGTAAGGCTGGCCATCGAGGAGGATCGCGTCGGTGGTCGCGCTGATGTCGGTCACGACAATCGAGACGACAGCATCGTGATCGAAGATCGCGCCGTCGGCGAGTGGCGCGCCCGATTCGGTAACCGCGAGGAGCGGCGCAGTCTTGTCGATGAAGAAGGAGAGCTGGGCGTGCGACGCGTTCCCGGCTGAGTCGGCCGCGTCGACTGCAAGGAGATGCGTTCCCTCGGCGGCGACCGTCGTTCCGGACGTGAACGGCTGTCCGTCGAGCGTTGCGGACCAGGAGGGGCTCGGGTCGGTGTCGTCGACGACCTGAATCGCGGGGGCGACGTCGCGGTTGAACTTCGCGCCGTCGTTGAGCGTAGTTCCCGACTCGAGGAAGGAGATTGCGGGCGCGGTGATGTCGACCGGGTACTTCGCGAAGAGCTCGTCGAAGTATGCGTCGCCCTTGACTGCGGCCCAGATACCGATGCGGCCCGACGCGAGATGTCCCGCGGCGGAGTCTTCCGCCTCGATCGTGAATCCGGACGGCTCGTCGGTGCCGTCGATCCAGAAGCGCGCGCGGATTTTGTTGCCAGCGTCCGATCCGTCGACCTGAATGAGGAAGCGGATCCACTTGCCGGGCTCGGGAGTGAAGTTGCTGTCGATGGTGCCGGTCAGCGTCCCCGCGCCGAACGAGAAGAGCTGCATGGTGAGCTTGCTCGACGTCGCCTGGGACCAGAGGCCGAGAAGGTAATAGTGGTCGGAGTCGGGATAGGAGGAGAGGAACGTGAGGCCGATGCGCGCGTCGGAGCGCGTGCGGATGAAACGCCCGCGGTATTCGAAACGTCCCTTTGTGCCGAATGTGTGATCGACGAGTGTGGAGAATGTCCCGATGCGCGGGTTGCGCCCTTCCGGTTTGCCGGAGGATTGTTTCGTCCCGTAGACGACATTCGCTCCCTTGTTCCCCTGCGTCGGATCCGGCCACGTCTTGTACAGCCCCTCGGCCTGGGGGTGCGGGTTGCCGACGGAGGTATCGACCCAGCCTTGCGGGTTGGCCTGGGTCGGGTACGACTGGAAGTCTTCCTGAACGACGACTTCGGTCGGAGATTGGGCGAAAAGAGGGAGGGCGGGAAGTAGCGCGAAGAAGAGAAGCAGCGCGGCGGAGAGGCCGCTCAGAGCCGAGCTCCTGCGGCTGCTCGAAGTATGCCTCGGCCTGTCGAGATTTCGGGTTCGGGCCGTGGCGTTGCGGGAGATGGAATGGACACGATCGGCAGCCGCACCGCCGATCTTCCGCTGGAGGGCTGACATGCATCGGCTGACACGCATCACCAGGGATCCGGCAGTCATGGGCGGAAAGCCGTGCATCCGCGGGATGCGGGTGACGGTGGGAACGATCCTCGGGCTCCTTGCGTCCGGGCGAACTGCCGAGGAGATTCTGTCCGAGTATCCGTACCTCGAGGAAGCGGACATCCGCGAGGCACTGGCGTACGGAGCGTGGCGTTCGTCCGAGGCCGAGGTCGAGATCGGTAAGGCTGCGGACCCGCAGTGAAGCTGCTGATCGACTTCAATCTCGCTCCTTCCCTCGCGCGAAAGCTGTCGACAAGAGGGATCGAGAGCGTTCACTGGATGTCGATCGGCGAGCCGACCGCAGCTGATTCCGAGATTCTGGAGAGAGCTCGACGGCAAGGCTGGGTCGTCGTCACCCGGGACCTCGACTTCAGCGACCTCCTCGCCCTGAGCTCCCAGCGTCTTCCCACTGTCATTCAGATCCGCATGGTGGACGTGCTGAACGAGGAACTCGTGGCGATGATCCTTGCTCTCGTCGAGAGTCACGCCGAGGCGATCCAGGCAGGTTGTCTGATCAGTGTCGACGAGCGCGGCGCTCGCGCGCGCTTGCTGCCGCTCCGTAGTCCGGAATAAACCGGTTCGAGAGGGACAGTCTGATTGTCTCTGAGTGTCGAGGCCGATGGGCGACTCCGTCTGGCGAGATTGCGTCATTTTCATGGCTTTCTGCGAAGGTGAAGTCATCGCTGCTCCAGGCTGAAGGTGCGGGACGCGAGGCTCGGGGTGAGAGACGCGGGACTCGAGGCTCGGGACGCGAGGCTCGGGGTGAGAGACGCGGAGCTCGAGACTCGAGGCTCGAGGCTCGAGGTGAGAGACGCGGGGCTCGAGGCTCGGGGCTCGAGGCTCGGAAGAGTGGATGCGGGACTCGAGGCTCGGGGCTCGAGGCTCGGA
The DNA here is from genome assembly GCA_963741955.1 of uncultured Acidobacteriota bacterium. GTDB lineage: Bacteria > Acidobacteriota > Thermoanaerobaculia > Gp7-AA8 > Gp7-AA8 > CAVUKB01. The sequence continues at coordinate 112,841 of CAVUKB010000004.1, read as the reverse complement.
GGGCCGGCAAAAATTGGTTCTCCTAACAGGTGTGTAGGTGCGGAATGATTGTCGGAGGCATGCAGGAACGGCGACGCGGCTGTTTTCGAGGAGCAAGTCGGTGTTCGCCGAAGCGTTCGGAAAGCGAAGTTGTGGAAACCGCGGAAAACGCCGCCACCCGGCCGCCGCGTTTTCCGCCGTTCCCACAACTTGCCCCGCCGTCGCGGAAGGATCTGAAGGAGCCCCGAAAGTCGCTGCTCGTGGAGAGGTGAAGATCGAAGCAGCGATAGCAGGTTGGAATCGGCGAACCGTGCTGCCCATTTCCCGTAGTCTGTAGTCGATGAAACCAAGACACGGGGAGGACAGGCACGGTGCGCCTGACGACATTGTTCCGGAAGTTGCTCAACATGGCAAACGTAACGGTTCGCGGGGTTCGGTTCGAAGCTCGGAGTCTCTATCTCGACGTGAGTCCAACGTGGAGACGTCCGCGGTGCGGAGGGTGCGGACGGGTTGCTCCCGAGCTTCACGGAACGGTGATGAAGCATCGCGAATGGCGTCATCTCGGCCTCTGGGGATGCCGGGTGATGCTGCGGGCGGATCTGCCGCGGGTGCGTTGCCGCCGCTGCGGGGTGCGAACGGCCGCGGTTCCGTGGGCACGGCCTGGTTCGATGTTCACCCGCGCGTTCGAAGACGAGCTTGCCTGGTTTCTGCAGCGATCCAATCAAACCGCGGTCTCGGCGTACTTCAAGGTCAGCTGGCTCACGGCCGGACGGATCGCCGCTCGAGTGGTTGCCGAAAAACGCGACCCGAACGCGCTCGAGAATCTGACCCGGATCGGCATCGACGAGATCTGCTGGGGGCGGCCGAAGAAGTTCATGACCGTGGTCACGAACCACGAGACCGGGCAGATGATCTGGGCGGCGAAGGGTAAAAGTGCAGAGGTTCTCGACGGGCTGTTCGATCTGCTCGGCCCCGAGCGCTGCGCGCGAATCCGTCTGGTGAGCATCGACATGAGCGCGGCCTTCGAGAAAGCTGTTCGCGACCGACTGCCGAACGCCGAGGTCGTTTTCGATCGGTTCCACGTGGTCCAACTCCTCGGGAATGCGATCGATCAGGTGAGGCGGGACGAGATGCGAAAGGCCACCGGCGAGGAGCGCTCCGCTCTCAAATCCACTCGGTTCGTCCTCCTGAAGAACCCCTGGAACCTGCGTGATGCCGAGGAGGCGAAACTCTCGGAGCTCGCGCGGATGAATCACACCCTCTTTCGCAGTTACCTGGTCAAGGAATCCTTTCAGGACATCTATGACTCCTCGTCCGTCCGCCAAGCTGATCGACGGTTCAAGCGCTGGTATCAGTCCGCGGTTCATAGCCGCATTCAACCCCTCGTTCGCTTCGCGCGAACCGTCGCGGCGAAATGGCCTGGCATCCGCCGTTACTTCGAGTATCGACTCACGAATGCAGTTGCTGAAGGCTGCAACAACAAGATCCGAATGCTCAGTCACCGCGCTTTCGGCTTTCACACCGCGGAAGCTCTGATCGCAATGGCGTTCCTCTGTACGTCAGCAATCGCATTCCATCCTCTCGGCCTATGAACTCTGCTACACACCTGTTAGGAGATCCCAAAAATTGCGGTGACTTGTGCCGACAACCGCGCGCGCCGTCCGGAGGCCGGGAGGGGTGAACACGCGGTCGGGGTCGTTCTGTACGTCGGTTGCTCGTCGCGCGGTTCATCGCGCTGAGGTGCGGAAGCCTGAGCGCTGTCGGATGAAGGCCGGTGGTCCTCGCCGGAGCGAGATCGAAGTCCAATGGAATTCGCCCGCGTCGTTCGCGACGGAAAGTCACCGTTCTGATTGGTGGCGCAGGCTCCGCGCCGGGAGTAGGATGAGTTCATGAGGATCACAACCGCTCGTGTCGTCAATGGGCGCCTGAATGTCGATGCGGAAGCGCTTCCCGAAGGGCAGCTGGTCAAAGTCGCGCTGCTGGAGGAAGAGCCCGTCACGCTGACGGATGAAGAGAAGGTCTGGCTTCGTGAAGCGGTGGCGGCGGCGAGTGAAGGCGGAGCCACTGATGCCCGGGCGTTTCTGGATGAGCTCGAGGCCAGAGAGTGAACGTCCGGCTGCGGGTTACGCCCGCGCCCCGAAAACAGATCAGGGACATTGCGACCGCCGATCGATGCGGAGAGTGGGTTCTGCAGAATTACCTCCTCGCATCGCCGGTTGCTCCGGGTAAAGCCGATGCTGCCGGCAAGGGGAACTCTGATGAAACTGACGGGAAGAATCGTGGATGGGCAGATCCGGATCGAGAGTGATGCACAACTCCCGGAGGGTGCCTCGGTGGAGATCAACGTCATCGAGCCGGACGAGGCGTACGAGCTGAACGACGAAGAGGACGAGGAGATCTGGCAGGCGCAGCTCGAGTTGAGGCGAGGCGAAGGGATCCCCGCTGAAGACGTGCTGAAGCATCGACCGTCAGGGCTTCCGGATTGATCGAGCAGGTCACCTTCGCTCCGCGCGCCGCGCGACAGACGTGGCGTGCGCTGGAGTGGTGGAACCAGAACCGTCCCGAGGCACCCACACTGCTGGAGCAGGAGATCAGCGCTGCGGTCGAGATGCTTCGCAGACACCCGTCGATCGGGCAAGTCGTTCACGGCCGTCGGAGCGGACAGGTTCAACGGCTGATCCTTCGGCATACCGGCTATTGGCTCTACTATCAGATCACGCCGCACGGCGTGGAGATCGTCGCTCTCTGGCACCACAGCCGCGGTCGCGAGCCACGACTGTAGCGGCTCGCTCAATTCTGACGGGAACCTGCACCGCACTTGCTCGCCCTGTGGCATCAGAGTCGCGAACAGGGTTCGGCTACCTAGCGTCGAACCATGCGCCATCGAGTCTGCGGTTCTCTGACGCTGATCCATGGTTGCATCTTTCTGCGAGGGTGAGGTCATCGCTGCTCCAGGATGAAGGTACAGGACGCGAGGCTCGAGGCTCGGGGTGAGAGACGCGGGGCTCGAGGCTCGAGGCTCGAGGCTCGGGAGAATGGCGAATGCGATCGGCGTTCGCGGGGAAAGCCACGACAACCGGTGAGATCTCGCAATCGGTGTCGCATCGAGCATCCGCCGGTCGTCGCGCGGTCGCTCGCGGTCAGGCGCAGAGGCCTGACCGCTGCCGGCTGGAAGCCGGCGCTCCTCGGGGGATGCATCCGCGGCGATCGCGGCTGCAGAGCGCGGTATTCGGCCCACTCCCGCCGGGTCGAACGATTCGTTTGGAACGCGACCCTCCGGGGGGGCAAAGTGGGGCACCTGACCGAGATCCAGGGGAGCAGTCGTCTCGCCGGTCCCGGACGTCGCGCGTAGGGTGAGGTGGTCGCCGGGTGCAGCAACGAGGTTCGTTTCGAAACTTCCGTCGACGGCGACCGGCACGATCGGGACGGAGGTACCGAGAGTCTCGTTCGTGATCTCGACAGTCAGCGGCGCGGGACCGGCCATCGCGGCAGCGGATCCTCGGATAGTGACGACACCGTGTCCGGGCACTATCGAAACCTTCGAGAGGTCAGCAAGGAACACCTCCGAGTCGTGCCTTACCGGTGACACCGCCTTCGATGAAGCGAACGGCCGTGGGGATCGGGCGAGTGCCACCGTGCTGAAGTCTTCGATGACCGCAATGCCGACTTCCCGCGCCGCATAGACCGCTCCGTTCGCGAATCTGACGTCCCAGGTCGTTCCGCCGAGGAACTGCGAACCGAGGACGATTGGCGAAGATGGGGTCGTCGTGTCGATGAGAGTCGTGCCGGGAGATCCTTCGCCGACGGCGACGAGAGAAGTGCTCGAATCGAGCCCGAACGCGAGCCCTCGCGTCTGTTCGACGCTGTCGAGAGCCGGCGCCGTCGGATCGGTCACGTCTACGATGGCAATCGCACCGCCGCCGCGCTGGATCACGTAGAGCGTGTTTCCCTCGAGCCTCGCCGTGCTTGCCGTCATCCCGGGTATCAACAGCTGCGCCACCACCCGAAGGTTGTTGATGTCCCGCCGGTCGATGATCCAGATATCGTTGTTCCCCTGCGGGGTGATCCCGATCAGGTAGTCGGTTCCCAGCGTGATCAGCTTGTGGAAGTTCACTCCTCCGCCCAGACTCTGCCTCCGGATCCAGTGCGGCGCTTCCGGGTTGCTCACGTCCAGAATCTGAATCCATCCGCTCGTTCCGTCCGCGCCGACGAATGCGTACGTTCCGTCCACCGCTACCGATACCGCCGTGTTGAGGCTGCCTGCGTCTGGCGTGAACTCCGTCGCTGGCGTCACGTTCAAATTGAGCACCCGCAAGTAGCTCGCCGCCACATACGCATACCCGTTCCGCAGCGCGACATCCCAGATTTTCCCGTTGCCGACGTTGATCGTCTCCACGTACCCCGGCGAACGCGGATCCGTCAGATCGAATCGCACCACCTTGTCCGTGTCGTGCCATCCGGTCGTGATCAGGTTCGTCCCTTCCACCTCCAGCAGCCGTGCACGGAAGTTGACGTCGTTGTTCGTCATCCCATACGTGATCGGTACCGTCGTTATCGCACCGCCGAACGGGATCGCTCCGATCACTGTCGGGCCGGTGGACCGACCCGAATCATCCGTTACCGTGACGCTGATACGATCGCCTGGTACTCCGCTCACCGTCGCACTGAAACTCCCATCGGCGGAGACTGCAACACTGCTTGACGTTGCGGCGCTCGTCTCGTTTCGCAGAGTCACACTCAGGGCGCCCGTTCCCGTCACGGATCTCACGCCGCCGTTCACCAGACCACCGCCGCTCGTCTGCGCCACGGTGATTCCCGAAACGTCGATCACCGGCGGTGCGACGACACCCGAGATCACGCTGATCCCGGTCTCGTGCGCGACGTACAAGGCTCCGTTCGCGAACCGCGCATCCCAGCTGGTTCCCGGTAACGTTTGCGTCCCCTTCAGCGTAGCGCCACCCGGACCGCTCGCATCGAGCAGACTCACTCCCGAACTCCCATCCCCCACCGCCAGCGTCGACCCGGCCACATCCAGACCGAAGCCGAGCCCTCCCGTCGCCGAGGTCCAGAGCAGCGTCGGAGACGCGGGGTTCGTCACATCGACTGCAGCCACGCCGTTCCCACTCCCCCTGTGGATCACGTAGAGCGTGTTTCCCTCGAGCCTCGCCGTGCTTGCCGTCATCCCGGGTATCGACAGCTGCGCCACCACCCGAAGGTTGTTGATGTCCCGCCGGTCGATGATCCAGATATCGTTGTTCCCCTGCGGGGTGATCCCGATCAGGTAGTCGGTTCCCAGCGTGATCAGCTTGTGGAAGTTCACTCCTCCGCCCAGACTCTGCCTCCGGATCCAGTGCGGCGCTTCCGGGTTGCTCACGTCCAGAATCTGAATCCATCCGCTCGTTCCGTCCGCGCCGACGAATGCGTACGTTCCGTCCACCGCTACCGATACCGCCGTGTTGAGGCTGCCTGCGTCTGGCGTGAACTCCGTCGCTGGCGTCACGTTCAAATTGAGCACCCGCAAGTAGCTCGCCGCCACATACGCATACCCGTTCCGCAGCGCGACATCCCAGATTTTCCCGTTGCCGACGTTGATCGTCTCCACGTACCCCGGCGAACGCGGATCCGTCAGATCGAATCGCACCACCTTGTCCGTGTCGTGCCATCCGGTCGTGATCAGGTTCGTCCCTTCCACCTCCAGCAGCCGTGCACGGAAGTTGACGTCGTTGTTCGTCATCCCATACGTGATCGGTACCGTGACGTCTCCGGTTCCAAACGGCACCGAGCCGATCGTCACGACCAGACTTGACCGACCGAGCGAATCCGTGGCGATGACTTCGACCTCATCCCCAGGTTGCGCGGCGATCGATCCGTCTACACTTCCATCGGCGGCCACGGAAATACCCGCCGTCGATGATCCGCGGGCGACGTCACGTAGCTCGACCGTCAGTGGCGCGACGCCCACGATAGCGTTCGGCTGTCCGTGCACTTCGGCAACACCTGTCGGTCCGTTCACAGTGAATAGATACGCATCGACGGACGGTGACGGCGACGCAGACACGATCGACAGCGTCGTATCGGCCGCTACATAGAGCATGTCGCCGGTCCTCTCGATCTCCCATCCGTCTCCTGGAAGGTCCGTAATACCTTCGAGCACCGGCGTCATGGGATCGGAAATATCGAACATTTCGAGTCTCGTCCCCACGGTCACGTAAGCATCCGTGCCTGCGACGTAAACACCACGCACATATCCGATCGGGTTGACGCTTCGAGTCACCGGGTGTGCCGGATCGGACACATCGACAATGGCGAATCCGGTGTCGAAGCCGGCGAGGTACAAGAGATTACCGACGAGCACGCCCGATCTCGCGTCGAATGCGGGGATGTCGAGATCCGCAGCGATGGTCGGAGCCGTCGAATTGCGGCGATCGATGACGACGACATCGTGCCCCAAGGTCCCGCTGTTGGTCCGATTCGGAGAGGTGGCGATGAGATAGTTCGGGCCAGGGTCGAAAAGACCGGTAAAGGTGACTCCGGACATCATGCTGCGTTCGACCACAAAGCGTGCATGGAACGGATCCGTCACATCGAAGAGAGTCAACCGCCCGTCGCCCTGATCGCTCGAAACCCACGCGTTGCCGCCGTCGACCGCCACCGCCATCGCGTTCCCACTCACGGCACGGTCGGGCACGGCCACCGTGGGCACTGGCCCTGCCAGATCGATGACTCGCAGATCATCACAGGCCAGGTATGCCTTGTCGTCTCGAACCAGTATGTCCCTGATCCAACCGTTGCCGACTGAGAGCTTCCCAATGAGCCCGGGAGAAGCGGTATTCGTCGTATCGAGTATCGCGAGATTATCGGAGTGACCGCTCCAGGATCCGGCGTAGAAAGGCCGGCCGCCTACGAGCAACCGGTGCCATCCGGCCGCGACGCTCCGGACACGGAATGCCGCATCGACGCCCCAGGCTGCGGGATCGACAGACGAACTCGCAGGTGCATCCGCGGGCAAGGTACCGACCTCGATCGTGCCGGACGTCATGGCGAAGTAGCTCGAGTCTCGGGCCTGAAGCGAAATCGCGTCGTCCATCTGACCGTTCACCACGACGGCAAAGCTCCCATCCGACTCCGCGGTGGTTTCCCACGAATCGCCACTTCTTTCATTCGTGACAGTCACGTGGACCGGTTGATCCGGATCGGCGACGGCCCCCACGGTCCCGACGACGCTGTACCCGATACTGCTCAAGAGAAGACTTATGCGACTCGCATCGACGGAAGGTGCCGCCTCATTGCTGCCTTCGATCGAGCCGCCATGCGTCAATTCGGGTGGATTGCCGCTTTCGAGTAGATCTTCGGACAGAAGAACCGCTCCATCGACCGACAACTCGTCGACCCGGTAGACACCGCGCCATTGATCGGTCGGCTGGAGCGCGAGCGAGCCGATGTCGCCCGAATTCAGCGAGAAACTCGCGAGTCCGGAAGACGAATCGAATAGAACGCTTCGAAGGTTCGAATATCCCTTCAGGGTAGAACCGTCAGCCGCCCAGATCTTGACCCCGTTGCCGACGAGATACGATGGAATCTCAGTCGGCCGGTCCGTCAGAATAACCCCGGTGGTTGCATCGAAGGCAGAGATCCGACCCGCGCCGAGAGATGGCAACTCCGTCGTGCGACCCGTCTCCACGTTCCTGATCACGAGCTTGTTGGAGACCTTCGCGCCGGCCTGATCGACCGTGCATAGATAGATCGTCCCAGCTGCACCTGACGGCCGGCCGTGCCCTCCCAGGGCCGAAATTTTCGATTCGTCGAATTCCAACGGATTCCGGTGATAGATCGCCACGCGCCCGCCCCCGCCCCCACCGGGCGCATAGTAGCCGCTCGTTTGCCACAGGCCTGTTGAACCATCAGCGGAGATTTGGCCGACACCCGACATCGAGCCCGTATGGATCAGGACAGTGCCTCCTGCACCACCACCCGAGATAGCGTAGGAACCTCCATCGACAGTTCCATTCGCGACGATCGATCCGTCCAACGTCAGCGTCGAGCTGTCGATTCGCACGACACCGCCACCCTGACTATTGGGCGATCCGGCTCCCGCGCCTCCCGGTTCGTGCGGCTCGTAGACGGAGTCATACACCGGCGCCGGTGTTCCCGAATAGTTACCGCCAATTCCACCGTGGCTCCCGCCGGAGTAGCCACTGCTGCCGTTGTCGAATCTGTTCGGCCACGTGGCTGCCTGGCCATTCGTCCAGCCGGAGTATCCGCGTGCCGTGATATCGACTCTGGCTCCGCAGGCGACGAACACGCGGTCAGCGGTAACGCCGAGATGGTGCTCTCCTGAAGCGTTGGTCGGAAGATGTGTGACGACGGCGCTGGAGAGGACGATGAATCTCGTGAACGTATGGTCTCCGTCGAGAGTCAGGCTACCGCCCTCGACAACCACCGTCTGGTTGTCGTACGTCGCGTCGCCGTCGAGGATCGTCGTATCTGAGGTGATGGTCTTGTCGGCGACGATTGCGGTGATGGAGGTCTGTGCGTCGGCCGCGGCGCCGCCCTGCGCGGTCGCGGTGACGCTGATGGGGATCGCTGTGCCGTCGCCGACGTCGGGAATCACGTAAGAGATGCTCCAGGTCGTGCCATTCTGCGTGGCCGGGTAGCTGTTCGTGCCGTCGAAGAACGTCACGCTCTCGACCGCGTTTCCGCTCGCCGGAGGCGTCGCGGTGATGCTGAGCTGCGCGGTGTATCCGACCGGGAACATCGCGCCGGTGGTGCCGCAGGCCCAGGTGATGACCGGGGCAGTCGGATCGACGAGCGGATGGATGGTGACCGGCAGCATCATCGCAGTCGAATGCGTGGCGTAATCCGTCGCGGTGACGGTGATCTGCTTCGTGACGTCCTGGTCGCCGACCACGTTCGGCACCGGGAGGTCGGTGGCGTACTCGTTCGGATTGCCGGTCGCGGTCATCGATGCCGTCGTGCCGCTCTCGATCGTTGCCGTGATCTGCGCAATGCCGGTCTCGACGTCCGTCGCGGTGGCGACGACGTGGATGGTGTTGCCACTCCCTTCGTTGAAGAGCGCGCCCGTTGCCGGTGCGGTGATCTGCACCGTGGGCGCCGCGGTATCAGGAGTGATGGTGAGCGTCTGCGTCTGGACCGTCGCGCTCCGTGCGGGGAAGGCGTCTTCCACGGAGAGGGTGAGTGTGAGCGTCGTCGCGCCGGCCGGAATGTCCTTCGGAATATCGATCGTGAAGTTCTGAAGGATCGCGCTGGTGTTCGGCGTCACGGACTGTGTATTCACCACGCCCGAGCCGATCTGGCTGTCGAGCGCCAGCTTCGTGACCGAGAGGTCGTCGTGTGCGTCAATCGTGACGGTGACACGTGCGCCGGGATAGAGAGGCGACGGCGCGGTGACGTCGAAGCGGTCGATCACAGGTGCACTGTTCGCGACGATCGTGTAGCTGAGCGGAGCCGAATCGACGCTGCGTCCGGCGCGATCGGTCGCCCCGAGCGCGAGCGTCGCCGTGGAGCCGGCAACCGCATCGACCGGAATCGCGAGCGCCGCACCTTTGAACCCGGTGTCTGCCGGGTACGACGTGAACGGGTCGACGCGATCGGGCGTCACCGGCGACCACTGAAGCCGGACCTCGCCCACGCCCGAGAGCGATGTGGCGTCGTAAGTCACGTTCAGTGACGATCCCTGGATCAGAGACGACCCTTCACCGGGTGTGGTACTGAGCGAGATCGAAGGCTGCTGGTTCTGCAGCACGAGGACTGCCGTCGGATCGACCGCCGCCTTCGAAACATCATCAGTGACTCCGCCGATGGTGAGCTGCGCGTCGGCGCGCACGAGCGCGCGCGGGCCGACGGCCATCGCATCGAACGAGAGCGCTCCGGTCGCATCACTCAAGGGCGTCGGCCGGGTGAGGTGAATCGACGTCGGGTATCGCGGATCGAGCGAGGAGACTTCGAGCATTCCGTCGGTCGCACCCGGCGCGCGGAGATAGATCGTTCCCGCGCCGCCGTCGAGCGCACTGGCGATCTCCCCTCCGCGGTTCCGTCCGCCGCGAGCTTTCACGTGCGGCGGATTCGCCGTATCGATATCGAGGAGGGACGTCGCGGAGATCGCGACACGTCCGCCTCCGCCGCCGCGCGAGGTCTGATCCGCCGCGTCGTCGTCGCCGCCGTTGGCCGCGAGACGTGAGGCCGCGCCGAGAACGATCGAGTCGACGTGAATGGAGATGCCGCCGCCGGAACCGGCACCGCCGCGGCCCACACCATCCTCGCCGTTCGCGAGAATGACGCCGGCAATCGCGACGCGGGCGCCGGAAGGCGCAGTCAGCGAGGTGGCGCCGCCGCCCTGACCGCCGGCCGCACTCCCTCCCGTCGCACTGGCCGCACCGCCGCCGCTCCCGAGATCGGAGGGATCGGTGATGGATCCGTACACCGGGTTCGTAAGACCGCTCTGCGGCTCACCGCCGAGGCCTGCGTAGGACGCAGACGCACCGGGCTGTGTGCCGCCTTCGACGGTCCGTCCGAGAGTCATTCCGCGGGCGTCGTCATTGGTGCCGGTGAGATCGAAATTCTGCTGGTGGCCGCCGAGGTATCCGCACGCGGTCACGTCGATGGAAGAGGCCGCGTCGATGTAGAGGTGATCCGAGACGGTGAGGTCGAGCTTCTGATCGGCAGTGGTGGTCGATCGCACCGTCTTGACGACTCCACCGTTCATCACGATCAGGTTCGACAGCGCGAGCGGGATGTGCGGCACGAGCTGGCCGCCATCGACGATAATCGAGTCACCGGACAGCGGATGTGTCGCGTCGACCGCGATCGTCTGGCCGCTTCCGATGGTCTGCGTGACGTCGACGAGATGGACGGAGATCGGGAGGTCGACCGCGTGGCCGCCGTCGCCGTCATTGACGTGGGCGACGATGTCGAGCGTCGTTCCGGCTGCCGGAGTGTCGAACGACGTGAGGTCGGCGTAGAGCTCATCGGTACCGCGGATGGCGGTGACCGTTCCGGCGCCGGGGACATCGAACGTCCCCGCGAGCGGAAGTGCCGACCTCGCGTACACGCGCAGTCGCGTCGTGAAGCCAGCGTGTGATGCGGGCCATGCGGCGCCGTCGAGGGGCTGGATCCAGCCTACCGTCGGCGCATTCGGATCGTGGAGGCCGTTGTACGTGATCTGCGTCGCCGACGTCGCGTCGTTCCCGCCGAAATCGTGCGCGGTCGCGGCGATCTGGATGGTCGTGTCGTTGTTGCGCGCCTCTGCGGTGATCGTCGGCGAGACGAACTCCCACCTGGAGAGATCGCTCCTCCAGACGCCGCTGGTCACTGTGAAATCGACGCCGTCGACGTGGAAGACCACGGACGAGATTCCGGTCTCCGCGTCGGACGTGAGGACGTGGACGCGGTACGTGTCGCCGCCGTTGAAGCGATCGACCGGCGAGCCGGAGACGGTGGAGTGCACGACCTCGATCGTCGGGGTGTCGATCGACGGAGCGCCTGCGTCCGCCGCGAGCTGAATCGCGTCATCGCGCGAGAGAGGTACGCCACGCGCGTCGACGACCGTGGCGACGAAGTGGAGGAGTGACCCCGCGGCAACACCGCTCGGGATCGGGAGCTCCAGCGCGACCGGCGACCACGGATCGCCGAATGCAGCCCGATGCAGCGCCTGGGTCGCGGAGGCGACGGTGGTCGGAGAACCTTCAGCGGTCACGTTGACGGAGACGGTCGCGTCGAGCGCACCGCCCGCAATCAAGATCGTCTCGGTCACGGTGTTCCCCGCGTAGATGGTCGCAGGAGCGAACGAGGTCGCCGCGATCGAGAGCGCCGGAATCTCCTGCACGCTCCAGCTACGCGTGGCGGGAGCACTCACGTTGCCCGAAAGGTCGGTCGCCACCGCTTTCAGCGTGAAGCTGGTGGAGCCCGAGGGAAGCGACAGAGCGACGCTGGCCAGCGGATGGTTGCCGAGCAACGTCTCGTGTCCGGAATCGTCGACCACGAAGAAGTCGACTCGCGCAAGATCCGTCGCTGCGGACCCGTCGGGATTCGTCGCGGAGAGGGGGAACGTGTAGAGAACCCCGGTGTAGAGCGGATCGGCCTCGCCGATCGCGACACCGTTGAGAAGTGGTGGGGTGAGCGTCACCACCGGCGCCGTCTCGTCGTACGTGAAGAAGTCCTGAGTCCATACGGAGAGGGGCGCGCCATGGTCGTCGACGAGCCCGCGACCCTCAGTGTCTTTCACGCCGCTGATCGACAGCCGGTAGAACGATGCGGGAGAGAGCGTCTCCCCGGGTCCGAACCAGAGTGTGGCTGCGGTGTCGGGATCGAGCTGAATCGTCCCGGTGACGGGAGTCCCGACCGGCTGTCCGCCGATCGCGTCGATCCGGACGAGCTGCATGACGCCGCTGCCTCCGGCCTGCCATGGCGCCGGATCGAGAGGCTTGCTGAACGTCACTCCGAAACGAAGTCCCTGCTTCGTCAGCGGGAGCTTCGGTGACGGCTCGACTTTCACCACCTGTGGATTGCTGTAGTCACTCGTGGTGAAGCTCGCGCCGAGGTCTGCGCCGAGCGCGTGACCGGCGGTATCCTGCAGCTGACCCGAGACGCGGATGCGGTACAGCGTCTTGCTGCGGAGCGGGAACGTCTGCCCGGGAGGTGGCAGCGGAGGTGCGAACGAGACGATCTCGCTCCCATCCGGTTGCAGGACGGCCGACGCGAGGGTCAGGCTCACCTGTGCGCTGGTCGCGACTTCGAAGAGCTGGAAGTAGCCGTTGTTCAGCTGGTTCGACTGGATCGCCCGACTGAACGTGAACCGCAGCTGTGTGTCGGGAGCGACGGAGCTCGCGCCGTCCGCGGGGAAGATCGAGTCGAGGTGCGGCGGGGTGGAGTCGAGACGCACTGCGGGAGCTTCGACGAGACCCGCACCGTTCGCGAGGTGCACGCTCTGCGTCGCACCGATGGTCTGATCGTCCGGGCCGAGGTATGTGAGGCGGACGTCGATGCCTGCGAGCGGTGTCGCGATCCCCTGCAAGGTGTAGCGACCGGTCACGTCGGTCCGCGTTTCGAGGGTCACGCCGTCGTAGATCGCGAGGACGCGCGTCGACTGAGACGCGCCCCCTTCTTCGGCTTCGACGTAACCGGTCACACCGCTGTAGGAGCCGAGAAGGATCGTCGCTTCGGCCGGCTGGCTCTGGCTGGCGAGTGAAACGGATCCCGCGCCTGTCAGCGGCGAGATGCCACCGGTCGTCGCCTGGAGCGACACGCTCGTCCCGAGCGGGACGCCGTTCAGGGTCACCGTTCCATTCGCGTCGGTGTAGCCGCTGATGGACGATCCGACGCTGGAGGCGGTGACGCGGACGTTCGGAGCGGGAGCCGCGGGACTCCCCTGCATCACGTGCACGATCACGGAGCCGGTCGCCTTGAAGACGAGGTTGAGCGTCTTCGTCGCGGTGTTCGCGTCGAACGTACCGCTGCTACCGACCACCCGTTGCAGGCCGCCGATCTCGTGGACTACGACGTCGTACGACACGCCACGGAGGAGACCGGGGAACTCCGCTCCATTCGTCTGCGAGCTGCGGAGATACGCCCCACCGAGAGAGTGCTGGCTGACGTCGATGGTGACCAGAGGCGCGAGTGTCGAAGAGGGATTACCCGCGTCGTCGGGGAGGAACGCATCGACGGTGAGAATCGACGTCGGCTCGAGCTGCAGGTCGACGATGACGGTCGGCTGCGCCGTGCTGACCGCCCCCGTACCCGTCGCGCGGCGAATCGAGAGAGGATCGCGCGCTTCGAGACGGAACATCCCCTCACGCACGCCGCCGAAGACGAACGCCCCTGATCCGAGGGTGGAGGTCCGCGTATCGTAATGGTCGCCGTGCAGCGTCACGCTCGCACCGGCGATCGGCGCAGAGGCGTTCTCCGGATCGCTCAGCGTTCCGGTCACTTCACCGCTGAAGACGAGAGTGATCTGTTCTTCGAGAGTCGAGTCGGCCGCGACCGTGAACGACGAAGCCGATCCCGATTTCGCGAGCGCCTTCGAATAGGCGTCGAGCGTATACGTCTGCGCGGCCGGAACGCCCTGGAAGACGACCGTACCCGTACCGTCGGTCGTTGCGAAATCGAACAGCGTCGACTCTCGAACCAGCGAGACTTCGGCGTTGGCGACCGGCGCGTATGAAGCATTCGGGTCGACCACCACCACCCGGACTGTGCCGACGCCGGCTCCGCCGACGGTGATGGTCGGAGTCACGACCTGACCCTCGTCGTCGATCCTGCCGCTCCAGGCTCCGGTGAGCTGATCGTTGATCGGATCCCGGGCGTCGATCCGGAACGGGACGGCGAAGATTCCGTTGACGCGGAACCGGCCGTTCTGGTCCGCCTTCAGCGGCTCGCTCTTCGATCCGAAGGTCCTGGAGGGAAAATCGAGCTCGCGGATCCAGAAGAGGGCGAACGGGATCGGCGCACCGCCCGCATCGACGATCGTCCCCTCCACGGAGCCCTGGCGCATCAGGACCAGCGAGAGGTCGTCGATCCGCCCTCCATTCACTGGCGTCGTGCCGGTGAGGCGTGCGGTTCTGAAGATCCCGTTCTGCGTCCATTCGGCCGTGACCGTGAAGCCCGAGCCGGACGTCACGTTGCGAAATTCGAAGCTGCCGTCCAGGCCCGTCGTGATCCAGCCGTGGTCCTGCGCCGAGTCGACCAGGCGGACCGCCGCACCGGGGACCGGAGTGAATCCGTCGATAGTGAAGACGTGACCCCTCACACTGGACAAGCTGGAGAGGGTGAGAGTCCGCGAAGCGACCTCGCCGTCGTAGTTGATACGCACGTTGTCGCTGTCGTACCCGACCGAATCGAAGGTCTCGAGGAGATGATCCTCTCCCGCCGGAACCTGATCGAAGACGGCGTCGGTCGATCCGTCGGTGGAGGCGGTCACTTCGACCAGCTTCACACCCTGCACCACGTCACTCCACCTTCGAAGGCGAAGCTTCAGCTGCCCTGCGATCTGAATCAGGACACCCGCCTCCGTCTGCTGCTGAATGCGTGCGCGGACCGAGCCCTGGCCGGGCAGACGAAGCGTCAGAGTCGAGATCTGTTCCGGAAACGAGACCGACGCGGTGCCGGATGTGAACTGATATCCGTACCGGGAGTCGTACCCGCCCGGGGGCGTGGCCATGATCGGAGTGAGCCGCCGGCCGACCTGGACTCCGGCGAACTCGTAGACGCCGTTCTCCTTCTCGACCGATTCGAGAGTCGGGAATCCCGATTCGAAGACGTGGTACCCGACGACGGGCGAGCCGTCGGCCGCCAGGAGATGCACCCGAATCGTTCCGGTCCCCGACCCCGCGTCGCGCGGAATGACGATCGGCACAGCATTCGTGCCGGCGTTGAGCGAAGGAAGCGGAACCTCCGCCATCCTTCCGGTCGAAGGATCGTATCCACGAATCTTTCTCCCGCTGAACGACTGAGGAACCGAGGCGTATGTGTAATGGCCGCTCGCGTCAGCGACCGCGGCCGGCAGTCCCGAGATCTGGACGATCGCCCCGGGGACCGGTGCGTACGAACCGGGGATCAACGGATCCTCGGTCGTCACGTCGCCTTCCACCTGGACGTACGTCACACCCGATGCGATCGCGAGAGCGAGGTCGCCCGTCTCGTGAACCTCGTCCGTCTTCAGATCGAAATCGACTGCGATCGACTGCGGCGCGACCTGGTAGTCCTCGGCGAGAACGGTCACGAACCCCGAAGGAACGCTGGTGAATTCGAATTTGCCGTCGCTTCCCGTGTACGCGTCGCGCAGGCCGTATCCCTGGCTGTAGACACCGACGTGGGCCCCGGCAACGGGTGTTCCATCGTCGCTCCGGACGATGCGTCCACGTACCGTTCCGGTCCCGGGAAACGGCCGCCGGTAGATGGAGATGTCCTGCAGGACCGCCTGACCGGCGGAGCGGATCTCTCCCGCCGCGAACGCGACGTTGCCGTCCGCATCCTGCGCGCTGAACGTGAGAGGCCCGACCGGAAGATCGGTCACCGCGTAGTGCCCCGCCGCGTCCGTGGTCGTTCTCCGGAACTGATTGAACATCGTGCTTCCGACCACGACTGTCGCGCCGGAGACCGGCTCTCCATTGTCGTACCGGACATACCCTTCCGCGGAGCCACGACCGAGGAATGAGATGTTCACGAAATTGAGGGTGTGCAGGAGGCGAACGGTCCCATCGAGCTCCGCCTTCTTCTGGTTCGCGTACGCTTCGAGGTGGTAGTTTCCACCGACCTCGGGGCCGTCGATGATTCGCGGCACGTACTCGAAGAGGAAGCGGCCATCGGCGTCCGCGGTCATCCATTGGATTCCGGTGAACGTCGCGATCCTGACGTCGGCGCCGGGAATGGGGAGATTGGATCCGTCGATCACCGTCCCGAGGATGAGCGCGGAATCACGAAGCTCGACCTGCGGAACGACGTCGGACGGACTTGCCGGATCGACGATGCCGGTGGTGTGGATGACGTAGCTGGCGTCGCCGGAGAGTGCGCTGTCGTAGTTCAGTCGAATGGTCCGTCCGTCGGCCTGCAGAGCGGCGCCGGCGAGCGCACGTTTTCCGGAGTATCCGACGCCGAACTTCGCGGCATCGAGCGACACGTCGGTGTCGAAGAGCGGAACGAAGTCCGAAGGAGGATTCTCGAGAGGCCGGTTGAGGAGAACCGTCACCACGTGACCGTCTGCGTCGAGGTGAAGATCCTGGCGCGCAGCGACGATGCGCAGCGGCTCGACGACCGGAGTATCGGTAAGGAATGCGAGGTCTCCGCTGGTCACGAGGCCGTTCCGAATCGACAGAGTGAAGACCTGCCCCGCAGCCGCGTTCACCGGTGCGGATGCGTGAATCAGCGACGTGCCGTCCGCCGAGGGAAAGACGAGATCGAGGGTGCCGCTGACCGCTTCGGATGCGGTGATCTCGAGATCGATCGCGCCGGGGCTCGAGCCTACGAGCGCGAGCTCTCCGCTCTCGGCCGAAGCGGAGAGAGGAAGGATCTCGCCGCGAGGGATGGTGCGAACCCACGACGCCGCGCTCCCGGTGCCACTCATCGAGCCGTCGGGGCTGGAGAGCTTCAGATGGAGGGGGCTGCTGCCGGAGGATGAGGGACCGCGCACGCTCGCGAGAAACCAGGGGTCGCGGTAGCCGGCGGCGCCTGCGATGCGGGACGCGAGGTCCGTGAACGTCCCGTCGGCGCCGAACGCCGTCGAGATCTCATTACCGAGCGCGTTCGCCGCGTTGCGTGCGACGTCGCCGGCCGGATCGGCTTCTTCCTGACGGCGGAACTGGTCCCACTCCGGAAGAGGCGACTGATTGCCGAGGAGGTCGAGAGAGAGGTTCGCGAGAGCGTCGCGGGGATCCTCTCCGATGAAGATGCGCTCGCCGGCGCGGGCGATGTCGACGGCGCGGGTGAAGACGTCGGTGGTGACGATGCGGGGAAATTTCGCGGTCTGCTTCGTGAACGGCGCGGTCGCGAGGCTGTAACCGACCCCGAGAAGCCCGAGCTGCGCGTCGAGGAAATTCTGCGAGAGCCAGGGAGGACGCGCGTAGTACGGGAGAACGAGCGTGACCGGAGAGAGGGGGACGCCGGTCGGGCTGACGCCCATCGAAAGGTCGAACGCGGCGGAGGTGATTGCGGAGTCGGAGCCGTCGATGGACGCAGCGGTCGCGAAGACGTACCCGGTCAGGTTGGATTGGAGTTTGTACTCGATACTCTTCGTCTCGCCGGGCTCGAGATGGAGCGAGAACGACGACGGCGTTCCCTCGGCGCGGCAGACATTGGAGACGTACGTTCCCTGTGTGCAGAGAGGAACCGCATCGTCGGAGAGGACCACGTCCTGCGCGGAGTCACTGACGTTGGTGATGAATGTGTACGTCGAGTACTGGAGGCCCTTTCGGATCGTCTCCGGATGGGAGAACGTGACGTTGAAGCGGGCGTCGTGGACGACGACCGTTGCGCTCGGCGTCGCCTCGAGCTCGATGTCGGGCTGTCCCGGGGAATGGAACGTCGCCCGGACGTCGAGATGGACGGTCCAGGTACCGGCGTGAAGTCCTTCGAGCGTCCATTCGGCGTTTCCCTGCGCCTGCGCGACCAGGAAAGTCTGCCCGGTCGACGGCTCGGTGATGGTCACCGCGCCTCCGGCGGTGGAAGGGGGATCGCTCTTCACGACGCGCAATTGATTCGGGGCGTCGATGGTGGCGGTGATCCCGTCGAGCGTGACACTGCTGCCGTCAGGGGCGCCGTTCGTGACGAGCAGACCGACGAGGAAAAACTGATGCAACACCGCGAGACTGTTCGGAATGACGATCGCCGCGTGGATCGACGGCCGCTCGACGGAGGGCCCCGAGTCGTCGAGCTGGGGAGGAGGAGTCGGAAGATCGATCCGCGGCGCGAACTCGGTGGGAATGATCCCCGGCATCTCGCCCCAGCGAGGAGGGAGGGTCGAGACGTCGGTCGGGAGCTGGTACGGATTCTCCCGAGTCACCGGAGTCGCTTCGCGTGTGGTGCGATTGATGATGACCGGGTACGGCACTTCGACCGTCTGTCCGTTCACGAGAAACGAGAACGTGTACTCATAAACGTCGTAGTTGGATGGATCGACGGTGATGCCGCGGGCACGCAGCTCGTCGGGAGTGAGCTGGCGCACGGTCACGGTGGTCTGAAGTGCGTTGGTGACCTGAATGACCGCGGTCGATGGAACCGCGACCTGCAGGAGCTGGCCATCTCTGTTGAGCCGGACGTTCTGGAGGTAATAGACGCCTTCCTGGGTGAGCCCTGCGATCTGGAATGCATGTCCCGGTGCGGTGGTGACGGTGATCGGCGCGTCGATGCCCGGGCCGGTCAGATCGCCTTGCGCGACGACTCCTTCGACCGACGGTGCTTCGTCGCCTTCCTTTCCGCCGAACCGCGTGCGGATCACGGCCGGTGTTCCCCTCTGGACCGTGGCGGTGGTGGTCACGAGCTCGAGGCTCGCCCCCTGGATCTGGAGATCGGCGGAGGTGATGGAGTCCGCCAGGGCGGATCGCACCGGAAGAAGGACTGCAAGGAGGGCCAGGAGTGCAGCGGAAGCGATTCGATTGCGAGAGCGGAATGCCACGGCGTCCTCTTTTCTTCTTCGTGATCTCTTCAGGGCCGGTTCGGAGTGGGATGATGCCCGAGTGAGTCGATCTCGTCGGCGAGGCGCTTACGCTGCAGGATCCGCGACTCGACCTCTTTCGCTCCGAGCGGAATGGTCACCAGCTCGGGAGGAACCCGTTCCGATCCGATCCGGACGACCCGGTTCGTCGTCTCGACCGATTCGCCGTCGACATCCCAGGTGAGCATCTGTTCGACCGGGAGAGCGAACGTCCCTCCGGATCCCGTCGAGTTGGCAGTCAGAGTCCCCCCTCCCTCGCGTGAAGCGCGGCGCAGTGCCGCGGAGGTCGAATCGGGAGAGCTCGGGAACGCTGCGCCCGTGACGACGTCCAGGGCGTCGGCGGAGAGCCGGATCGAGGGATCGACCGCGACATCGACGACGAGATGCGCATTCTCGTCGCGAACCACGAAACGCTCGACGGAGCGGTCCAGGCGGGTCTCGCTCCCTTTCGCGTCGACCTCCAGCTTCCCTTCCCGCGATGCATCCGACTGCGTACGAACACCCCCCCGAGCGTTCGCCACGGCGGCGAACGGTGTGACCGAGTACGTTCCTCTGGTACGGTCGATCTCCGTCAGCTCGCCCTTCGCGTAATCGGCGATCACGGAGCGCGACGACTCGATGCTGACGGCGCGATCGCCTTCGTAGTACTCGTCGACGCGGATCGTGCGCCGGGTGAACGGATCGCGGATCTCCCGGGTCAGATGCATCGGCTGAGGGAAGAGCGGACCGGCGGCTGCGGCGTGGGATGCCAAGGCGAACATCCAGGCGATGGACGCGACGACGAGAAGTGCATATCGGCGACTCACGGGACCTCCTCGATCGGGTTCGTGGGGCGGCCTGCTTTCGCAGGACAAAGAAGGGATGCCTCCTCGGATCGCTCCCCCGGCGAGAGGTCACCGCAGGCGGGCAGTCCGGTCACTGCAAAGGCGCTGCACGACAGAGGCGCAGTCACGAAGGCACATGCGAGTGTCTGAGACATGATGAATGGAGAGACGCCACACCCGCCCGGCACCCAGGGACTCGACTGCATGACAATTGAAGCTTTGGAGACCGAGCGCGCACTGTACCTCGGCGATTGCAGAGCACGCAACAATAAAAATATCGTCCGCGATCCGAACGCATCCCCCGAAAGAGGGATACGCAGGCATGCCGCGGAACGTGTGCAGGAGCATTCAACGTGTTGAATTCACGAACCATCCGGAACGGTACCGAACGAACGTTCTGTGGAAGAATATCCGTTCCGGAGTGACGCACGGAGGAGCTCAACCTGTTCGATGTTCACGCCATGGATGGGGGCGTTCGTCACTGCACTGCGGATGTGTGCGTGACGGTGCCGCGTGGGAGCACATTGTGTAATCGGTTACATCGTTTGGGACTGTGCAATGCGATCACTCGTCACTGTGACGAGCTTCACGTTCGAACTCTCTTCCGATAGTACCGGGACCCTCCGGGGTCATGTATTCTGCGGCTCGCTCCGGATTCGTTCCGGCCGGTAGTCTTCAATCGTCCGATTCGGAAGACTCCGACAAGACACCTCACACACTGGATCGTGGCGGTCGTTCTGATCATGACGCTTCAGTGGGCACTTTTTCTGCTGTGGGCGGTCGTGACGCCCAATATTCCCAGGCTGTCCTCGTGTCTTCAAAGGGAGCGCCGCGGCTCCCGCCGCGGCCGGCACGGCGGAAGCCGTGCCGCTCCACTGGCAAGTCAGGATTAGAACGAGTCGCGCGATCAAACACGATCATCGAAACCACTCGTTCTCCCCTCCCGCCACTGTCCTCGTGTCTTCAAAAGGGAGCGCCGCGGCCCCCGCCGCGGCCGGCACGGCGGAAGCCGTGCCGCTCCACTGGCAAGCCGGGATTAGAACGAGTCGCGCGATCAAACACGATCGCGGGAACCACTCGTTCTCCCCTCCCGCCACTGTCCTCGTGTCTTCAAAAGGGAGCGCCGCGGCTCCCTCCGCGGCCGGCACGGCGGAAGCCATGCCGCTCCACTGGCAAGCCGGGATCGATTCGGTTCGCGCGATCAAACACGATCATCGAAACCACTCGTTCTCCCCTCCCGCCGCTGTCCTCGTGTCTTCAAAAGGGAGCGCCGCGGCCCCCGCCGCGGCCGACAGGGCGGAAGCCGTGCCGCTCCACTGGCAAGCCGGGATTAGAACGAGTCGCGCGATCAAACACGATCATCGAAACCACTCGTTCTCCCCTCCCGCCGCTGTCCTCGTGTCTTCAAAGGGAGCGCCGCGGCTCCCGCCGCGGCCGGCACGGCGGAAGCCATGCCGCTCCGGTTGCAAGCCGGGATGTTCGATCCTCCTTCGGGTCGGATAGAATGCCCCGGACCGACGCGCGCAGGAGCCACGACGAGCATGCAGGATCCCGAGATTACCCCTCAGGTCATCGCCGCCCACGGACTCTCCGAGAACGAGTACGAGAGAATCGAGCAGATCCTCGGGCGCGCACCGCGCTACGTCGAGCTCGGCATCTTCTCCGTGATGTGGTCGGAGCACTGCTCGTACAAATCGAGCCGGATCCACCTCCGGAAGTTTCCCACCGAAGGTCCGCGCGTGGTGCAGGGACCGGGAGAGAACGCCGGGGTGATCGACATCGGCGACGGCTGGCTCGCGGCGTTCAAGATGGAGTCTCACAACCATCCGTCGTTCATCGAGCCGTACCAGGGAGCGGCGACCGGAGTCGGCGGGATTCTCCGCGACATCTTCACCATGGGAGCGCGTCCGATCGCCACGCTGGACTCGTTGCGCTTCGGCTCGATCGACGCACCACGGATGAAGTATCTGGTCGACGGCGTGGTGCGCGGAATCGCCGGCTACGGAAACTGCATCGGTATCCCCACCCTCGGCGGAGAGACTTCCTTCCACTCCTGCTACAACGGGAACATCCTCGTCAACGTCTTCGCACTCGGGATCGCGCGCGAAGGGAAGATCTTCAAAGGCGAAGCGACCGGAGTCGGAAATCCGATCATCTACGTCGGCTCGAAAACGGGGCGCGACGGCATCCACGGTGCGACGATGGCCTCGGCGGAGTTCGACGAGGAGTCGGCGGAGAGACGCCCCACGGTGCAGGTCGGTGATCCGTTCACCGAAAAGCTCCTCCTCGAGGCATGCCTCGAGCTCATGGAGACCGACGCGATCGTCGGAATCCAGGACATGGGAGCGGCAGGTCTCACCTCGTCGTCGTTCGAGATGGCGGGGCGGGCCGGCACCGGGGTCCGTCTCGATCTCGACCGCGTTCCGATGCGCGAGAGCGGGATGACTCCGTACGAGCTCATGCTCTCTGAATCGCAGGAGCGGATGCTGATCGTCGCGAAGCGTGGACGCGAGAAGGATGTGCTCGACATTTTCGAGAAGTGGGATCTCGATGCGGCGGTGATCGGAGAGGTCACCGCCGACGGGAGAGAGCGCCTCTTCTGGAATGGAGAAGAGATCGCGGATATCCCGGTGGAACCGATCTCCACCGAAGCGCCGGTCTACCAGCGACCGATGAAGCGTCCCGAGTGGGCAGATCGTATCGCGCCGCGGCTCGAAAGAGATCGGCAGGAGGATCACGATCTGACGGAGCACCTCCTGATGCTCGTCGCCTCGCCGGACCTCTGCTCGAAGAAGTGGATCTACGAGCAGTACGACACTACGGTGCGGACGAACACGATCGCGGGGCCGGAGGTTGCAGATGCGGCGGTCGTGCGCGTGAAGGGGACCCGCCGCGCGCTCGCGATCACGTCCGACGTCAACCCGGTCTACTGCTACCTCGATCCGTACGAGGGGGGGAAACAGGCGGTGGCCGAAGCGGCGCGCAACATCGCCTGTGCGGGAGGAAGGCCCGCGGCGATCACCGATTGCCTGAATTTCGGTTCGCCCGAGCGGCCGGAGATCATGTGGCAATTCGCCGAG
Source organism: uncultured Acidobacteriota bacterium (assembly GCA_963741955.1). GTDB lineage: Bacteria > Acidobacteriota > Thermoanaerobaculia > Gp7-AA8 > Gp7-AA8 > CAVUKB01. The sequence continues at coordinate 89,799 of CAVUKB010000004.1, read as the reverse complement.
GCGATCCGCGGAATCAGCGAGGCATGCCGTGAGCTGGGAACGCCGGTCGTCTCGGGGAACGTCTCGTTCTACAACGAAACCGAAGGCAAACCGATCTACCCGACTCCGACGGTGGGGATGGTGGGAGTTCTCGAGGACGCCGGCCATCGCGGCTCGATGCGATTCCGCGAAGAGAAGAAGGACGTCGTTCTCTTCGGCACCAGCGCGGATGAGCTGGGCGGGTCGGAGTGGCAACAGATGTTCTTCCCCGACGCGCTGGTCGCGCCGCCGCGAGTCGATCTCGGGCGTGAGCAGTCGCTGATCGAGCTGCTCCTGGAGCTTCACGAGCGAGAGCTGATCGAATCGGCGCACGACCTCTCGAACGGGGGTCTCGGCGTGGCAGTCGCCGAGTCGTGCTCGGGCGGAATCGGATGCGATCTCGATCTGGAAGGCTGTGCCCCGGATCTCGACGCAACGGCGCTCCTCTTCAGCGAAACGCAGGCTCGGGCGCTGGTGAGCTGCGATCCTGCGAAGACGGCGGCGGTTCTCGAAACGGCAAAACGGCTCGACGTCCCAGCCCGGCGCATCGGAACGACAGGCGGAACAACCGTGCGCGTGACGCGTGGAGGAGTGCCGCTCATCGGCGTACCCGTCGACGATCTCCGCCGCATCTGGTCCACCTCGCTCGCCCTCCAACTCGCAGGGGATTCGGTCGAGGACGTGATCAGCGGCCGGGGCGAAGAGGCGGAGCTGATCGGGAGATGATTTTGGGATCGGGCTCGGAGATCGCGGGGGCCAGGGGCAGGGGTCAGGGAGAACCGTCGCGGCTGGCACAGGGACCGTGACGTCCGCTCTACTGTACGCAGAACGCAGCTCGAACTCTGCGAAACCCATCCGGAAGCCCGCCTTCCATCGTCATGAAAACAGATTCGTGGACACGAAGGTGCGGATGTTTCCATGAGGCCATCACCAGCTCAAACCCGCGCGAAACCTCCTCGATCCCCGACCCCTGACCCCCCCCTGACCCCCGACCCCTCGAATCGAGGAGTAACCACGCGATTGCGGATGTTCTGAAAATCTCCGGCAGGCGGCATCTCATGTTCGACAAGTTCAAAGAAGAGTGTGGCGTTTTCGGCGTCCTTCACCACCGGGATGCGGCGAACCTCGTCTACCTCGGGCTCTACGCGCTGCAGCATCGCGGGCAGGAGAGCGCGGGCATCGCGTCTCTCTCCGCAGACCCCCGCCCCTCCGCAGGGAATGTCGGAACGGCCGACGGGACCGACGGGACGGGCGAGCGGTTGATCGCTCCGAAGAGTCCGCAGATCCACCTCGAGAAGGAGATGGGGTACGTCGCGGACATCTTCACCCAGGAGCGGCTGCAGAGATTGCCCGGAAACATGGCCATCGGCCACGTGCGTTACTCGACGGCCGGCGGGTCGCTTCTCTCGAACGCGCAGCCTCTGGTGGCGTCGACGAACAAGGGACCGATCGCGATCGCGCACAACGGAAACCTCGTCAATGGAGATCACCTCCGGCAGAAGCTCGAAGCCGAAGGGGCGATCTTCAACACGATGGCCGACACGGAGGCGATCATTCATCTCGTGGCCCGTTCGGGCGCCCGGACCTTCGAAGCGGCGCTGATCGATGCGCTCTCCCAGGTGACGGGGGCGTTCTCCATCGTGGCGATGACGACGGGAAAAGTCTTCGCAGCGCGCGATCCGTACGGCTTCCGTCCACTCGTCCTCGGCCGTCTGGACGGAGCGCTGGTGGTCTCCTCCGAGACCTGCGCGTTCGATCTGATCGACGCGGAACTGATCCGGGAGGTCGAGCCGGGCGAGATCGTGGTGCTCGAATCCGATCCTTCCGGAACGAACGTGATCCGAACCGTGCACCGGACGGCGGCTTCCCGCGAAGCGCGCTGCGTCTTCGAGCACGTCTACTTCGCGCGTCCCGATTCGCGGGTGTTCGGGCACAACGTCGGCGCGGTGCGGAAGCGCCTGGGGGCACAGCTCGCGAAGGAGCATCCGGTCGAGGCGGATATCGTCGTGCCGGTTCCCGACTCCGGAGTTTTTGCGGCGCTCGGGTTCGCACAGGAGTCGGGCATTCCATTCGAGTTCGGTCTGGTGCGGAACCACTACGTGGGGCGCACGTTCATCGAGCCGAGACAGTCGATCCGGCATTTCGGGGTGAAGGTGAAACTGAATCCGGTGCGGGAGATCGTATCCGGGAAGCGGGTGATCCTGATCGACGACTCGATCGTTCGAGGAACGACTTCGAAGAAGATCGTGAAGATGCTGAAGGCGGCCGGAGCGAAGGAGGTCCACATGCGGATCTCGTCACCTCCCACCACCGGACCGTGCTATTACGGAATCGATACGCCGCAGCGCCAGGAGCTGATCGCGAACTCGAAGAGCGTCGAGGAGATCCGCGAATACATCGAGGCGGACACTCTCGGGTTTCTCTCCCCCTCCGGGATGCTTGATTCTCTGGACGAAGGCGTCAATAATCCCGAAGAACTGTACTGCACCGCTTGCTTTACCGGCCGATATCCGGTGCTGCCAGAGGAAACCCTGGAACTGCAACCCATCGCAGACGAGTGATCGCGCCGCAGCCACCTCTGTCGCACGATCTCTCATGTCGAGACAGAGGTCTGTATTGTCTTTCGGACGAAGATACGCACTTCGACTTCTCCTCCCTGCCGCAGGGATCGGCCTCTTCCTTTCACTTCTCTTTCTGACCCAGGTCGTCCAGCTGCAGTTCGATGAATGGCTGTCGCTCGCTGGCGCAGTTCTGGTGATCTACGGAATCGGGGGAGTGTCGTTCGCGATCGCGGCGGGAAAAGGGGCGGCGCGATTCGAGCGAGCCCTCGACAGCGGAGGCGACGTCTCCGGCGCCATGAGCCGCTGCCTGTGGGTCACGGAGATCGCAGCCGCGGCTCTCTGGCTCGGAGGGGGATTGCTCTTCGGCACGTTCGCAACGCTGGTCTACATGCGGACGTTCCTCGGGTTCGAGTATTTCTTCGAAGCGGCGCTGATTCTCGCCGCATCGGCGATGGGCTGGAGCTACTGGGAAGCGAAGAGGCTGCTGATCCTCGCGATACCGCCGGAGCGGGACATCCGGTATACCGGCCGTCGCTTTTCGTTCGCGGTCAAGATCGCGATCGTCTTCATCGGCTTCTTCATCGTTGCGATGGGGGCGCTGGTACTCCTGATCTCGTCCCGCGTCTCCACTACCCTGGAGGAGCTCGCGATCACGTCGAACCGGCCGCAGTTCGATCAGGTGCTGGCTACGGCGGAGAGGGAACTCCCTCTCGACGACGCGAAGCTGGAGACGTTGCAGAAGTCCATCCCTTCGAATTTCTCGCTGATTCTCGTACCTCGAGGAGGGTCCGCCGTCTCCACCGGACCGGAGCCGACCGAAGTGGAAGTCGACACGATCCGCCGGGTACGAAACGGGAACAGCCTCCGGTTCATCGGTCCGAACGTCGGAAGCTTCCGCGAGCTCGCGGACCACTCGATCCTGATGCTGAGCGTTCCATGGAAACCTTACGAGCTGATTCCGCTGCAGGTGGGCTTCTATGGAATCCTGATCGCGATCATCACGACTCTGATCTTTACCCTCGCCACGTGGCTCCTTTCGCGGGATCTCTCCGCGCCGCTGCGCAGCATCAGCGATCTGGCGGCGCGAATGGCGCAGGGAGACTTCGACGGAACACAGCGAATCTTCTCGGACGATGAGGTGGGTGCGCTCGCGGAGAGCTTCGAGGCGACGCGGATCAACCTGCGAACGCTGATCGGGAGGGTCGGAGGGAGCGGGACCGTGATCACAGAGGGAGTGCGGGTGATCACCGGAGGAACCGACACCCTTCTGCTGCACGCGCGCGAGCAGGCTTCGCTGACGGAAAGCTCGACCGGCGCTCTGAGTAACGTCCGCAACGGTGCGCAGTCCGTGCTGATGGCGGCGGACAAGGTCAGCGAGTCGACTCAGGATTCCGCCAGTCGCGCGACCGAGATGCAGGCCTCGGCCGAAGAGGTCGCGAAAAACATGGATCATCTCTTCAACTCGGTCGAGAAAACTTCGTCCTCCGTCAATCAGATGGACGCGTCGGCAACCGAGATGTCGTCGCGCACCGAGTTTCTCGCACAGATCAGTGAAGAGGTGCTGGCCTTCGTCACGGAGATGGATTCGACCGTCGAGGAGCTGCGCCGAACCTCCGAGACGACCTCGGAGATCTCCCACCAGGTCCGCGAGGACGCGACGGCAGGAAGCGACGCGGTGCGCGAGACGGTGGAAGGCGCCGGCGTGGCGCAGAAATCGACCGAGCGTGCGGCCGCGCTTCTGGACGAACTGCAGAAGAGAATCGGACAGATCAGCCAGATCCTCACGGTGATCGAGGAGATCACCGACAAGACCAATCTCCTCGCGCTCAACGCGGCGATCATCGCCGCGCAGGCCGGCGAGCACGGCGCGGGATTCAGCGTCGTCGCGGACGAGATCCGTCAGCTCGCGGAGAAGACGCGAGGGTCCACCAAGGAGATCGCCGGGATCATCAAGACGGTGCAGGCCGGATCGCAGGACGCGGTCCGCGCGATGCACGAGGGGCTGGTCCAGGTGAACCACAACGTGGAGATCTCCGAGCGGGCCTCCCAGTCTCTGGGGAAAATCCAGCAGAGTGCGGAGAGCTCGTACTCGATGGCCAACAAGATCACCACCTCGCTGCACGAACAAGCCGAGGCGAGCCGGCATCTGCACGAAGTGACCTCGAAGATGTCCGACCACATCGCCGAGATTCATCGCTCGACCCGGGAGCAGGCGACCGGAGCGAGACTCCTGTCGGAGGAATCGGAGCGGATCCGGGAGATCGCGCTGCGGGTCAAGGAAGCGACGCACGAACAGTCGGTCGCAGGACGGGGGATCACCCTGGCGATGGAAGCGATCGCCTCGGACTTCCGGACCATTCGCGATCTGCTGCAGCGTCAGCTGGTCGACACCGAGAGCATCGCCAACGCTTCGAGCACCATGCTCACCATCGCGCAGAAGAACGACGCGATCGCGCAGGAATTCAACCAGACGGTGCGCGGGCTCGCGACGAGCGCGGGTGAGTTCGAGACAGAAGTGAAGCGGTTCCGGATCACGGAACACTGATTCGAGGCTCGAGGCTCGGGGCTCGGGGCGAGAGGCGAGAGGCGAGAGGCGAGAGGCGAGAGGCGAATAATATTCTGTATTGTTCGACTTTTGGCGTATTTTATTCCGTATTGTAGCCACTAGACAGAAGAATAGTCTGTCCCACCCGTCTGACGCGTCTGACGCGTCTGACGTGTCTGACAAGTCGGACGTTCCCGAGCCCCGAACCCCGAGCCTCTAGCCCGCATTTCTCACACCGTCTCGACGCGAGGAGGCGAAGAGCGGTCTGGATACAAGGCGCGCGCAGCTTCGGCGACGAAGGCATAGTGGTGACTATGTTGAGGAGCCGAAGATGTGCGCAACGTAGTAGACAGGCCGCTATCCGTCTCCGCAGCAGAGACGATGTGAGAAATGCGGGCTAGTCTCGAGCCTCGAGCCTCGCGTCTCGCGCCTCGCTCTCCTCTTCCAGGCTCACCAGCTCGAGATGATCGACGTCGTGATCGAGGAACTCGCCGGCGATCTTCCGGAAGCGTTCTTCCGAATCGGTGACGAGGAAGCGATAGGAAGGGTGAGCTCCGCGCGTCTCGGTCCGCTCCATGAGGAAGCGTTCACGAACCGCTCGGGCGGTGGTCTCCGCGGAGTCGACGATGGTGATTCCATCGCCCACCACGGATTGAATGGTTCCGCGCAGGATCGGGTAGTGAGTGCAGCCGAGCACCAGTGTGTCGATGCCGGCGTCGACGAGCGGACGAAGATAGACCTCGGCGACTTCCCGCGCCACACGGGTGTTCGCCCATCCCTCTTCGGCCAGGGCGACGAAGAGAGGACAGGCCGCTTCCAGCACCTCCGTCTCCGGAGCGACCTGCCGGATCGCCTTCCCGTAAGCTCCGGAGCGGACTGTCCCTTCGGTCGCGATGACTCCCACCCGTCCACGGCTCACCGTGACTGCAGACCTGGCCCCTGGCTCGATGACTCCGATCACCGGAACCGGAAGCTCGGACGCGAGATCCGGGAGAGCGGCCGCGGTAGCGGTGTTGCATGCCACCACCAGCATCCCGATTCCCCTCTCGAGCAGGAAGCCGGCCGCCTCACGCGCGTAGCGTCGTACCGTCTCCACCGACTTCGTCCCGTAGGGGACGCGGGCGGTGTCGCCGAGGTAGATCAGCGGCTCGTGAGGGAGTGCTCGGGCGATCTCCCGAAAGACGGTCAACCCCCCTACGCCGCTGTCGAAAATCCCGATGGGCTCGCCATCCGGCATCATTCACTCTCGGCTGGAGCGCCGCCTTCCCGTTTGATGTTGTACTGCTCGATCTTCTTGTAGAGGTTCGAGCGCGGCGTATCGATCGATTCGGCGGTCCGCGAGACGTTCCAGCCGTTCTCCCGCAGCTTTCGCAGGATGAAGAGCTTTTCCGCTTCGTCCTTGAAGTCCTGGAGCCGGTCGAGCTTCATCGCACCGGTGATGATCTCCTCCGGAGAGACGAAGAGCTCGGAAGGGAGGTCGCCGATCTCCACCTGTTCGCCCGGGGACATGATCACCACTCGCTCGATGAGGTTCTTCAGCTCTCTCACGTTCCCGCGCCATGGAGCGTCGTGGAGGGCCCGCATCGCAGCGGGGGCGAACTCCTTGGGCCGGTAGTTGTTCTCCAACGCGAACAATCGTGCGAAGTGCTCGACCAGGCGAGGCACGTCTTCGCGGCGCTCGCGGAGAGCAGGGGTGCGGATCGGAATGACGTTGAGCCGGTAGTAAAGGTCTTCGCGAAAACGGCCCGCACGGATCTCTTCCGGGAGATCCTTGTTCGTTGCGGCGATGACCCGCACGTCGACCTTCACCACCGTTGCAGCGCCGACCGGCTCCACCTCTCCTTCCTGCAGAACGCGGAGAACTTTGGCCTGGGTCCGGAAGGACATGTCGCCGACTTCGTCGAGAAAGATGGTCCCCTCGTCCGCAGCGATGAACTTCCCGGTCTGCTTCCGCACCGCTCCGGTGAACGAACCTTTCTCGTGGCCGAAGAGCTCGGACTCGATCAGTTCTTCGGGGATCGCGGCGCAATTCACCTGGACGAACGGCGCGGACGCGCGTGACGAGCGCCGGTGAATCTCGCGGGCGACCAGCTCCTTGCCCGTCCCCGATTCTCCCTGGATCAGGACCGTGGCACGGGTAGGCGCCGCCCGCTCGATCTGCGCCCGCAGATCCTTCATGGATGGCGATTCCCCGACGATCTGGTATTCGCGCTCCTCTTTTTCTTTGAGCTCCCGGTTCTCTTCTTCCAGGCTGCGCTGGCGGATGGCATTGCGGATCGCGAGGAGGAGGCGGTCGCGATTGACCGGTTTCTCCAGAAAATCGAACGCACCGAGCCGGGTCGATTCGACCGCGGTCTGAATGTCGCCGTGCCCGGAGATCATCACCACCGGTGTGGTGAGGTGCGCCGTCTTGAAGTTCTCGAGTACTTCGAGCCCGTCGAGGACCGGCATCTTCACGTCGAGAAGGATCGCGTCGTAATCGGCCCGGGTCGCCTTGTCGATTCCCTCCTGGCCGGACCGCGCCTCGTCGACCCGATAGCTCTCGTATTCGAGGGTCATCCGGATCGCCTCGCGGATTCCGGCTTCGTCGTCGATGATCAACACTCTCGGCATGAACGAACCTCTGCGGATCCCGCTTTGCGGGAACCGAGGCGAAGATACCGCAGAACGACACCTCCGCGAGCGACTTCAGCAAATGTGACGCCAGGTGGCGCGCCACTTCCCGGCCGTGAGCCGGCCATTGCCGGCGACTTCGACTCGGAACCCGTAACCGGCTACTGATACAATCCCGCCGGTCCGGAACGGTCACGAAGGGGGCGAACCGGTCACGGCAATCGTCATCAGGAGGTAGACCTTGCACGTAGAAATTCAACGGGACCCGAAGCTCTCGAAGACCGAGAATCTTTTCATCCTGCTCGCCGAAGACGACCGGCGCTCGCTCTCGCACCTTCCTGCGGCTCTCCGTAAGGAGGTCGAATCTGCGGTCGGGCATTCAGCCTTCACCGGCCGCAGCGAGGAGTCGATCGCCCTCCTTTCAAAAGAGCCGAAGAAGATCACCCTGGTCGGGCTCGGAAAGGAAGAATCCCTTTCACAGCGATCCGTTCGAGGCGCCGTCTATGCAGTGGCGAAGACGGCCCGCCGCAATCGGGACGGCTCGATCGCAGTATGGTTCCCTTACGTCCTCGCCCATCTCGACCCGGCCTCGACGACCCGGCTACTCGCCGACTGGCTCGGACAGTCGGACTACAAGTACGACCGCTACCTCACCGCCGACGACTCGAAGAAGCGTCCGTCGATCCGCTGCGTCCTCCTCGCTCCGGCGGAAGTCGACGCGAAACAGGCAAAGGCGATGACGGAGGAGGCAGCAATTCTCTCCGCCGCCGTCGAGACCGCTCGGGACCTCGGCAATGCTCCGGGGAACGAGATGACCCCCGCGCGGCTCGCCGAGCGGGCTCGCGAAGTCGCCCAATCGGCCGGGGTCAAATGCACCATCTACGACAAGAAGGCGATCGAGAAGATGAAGATGGGCGGCCTCCTGGCCGTCAACCGCGGATCGGCCCAGGAGCCGCGGTTCATCGTGCTGGAGTATGCGCCGAAGAAGGCGACTCGCACGGTCGCGCTCGTCGGCAAGGGAATCACGTTCGATTCCGGTGGAATCTCGATCAAGCCCGCCGAGAAGATGGAGGACATGAAGTTCGACATGTGCGGCGCTGCCGCGGTGATCGGCATCATCGAAGCGGCAGCCAGGCTCGAGCTTCCGGTGCGGATCATCGGCGCCATCCCTTCGACCGAGAACCTTCCCGGAGGGAACGCCTACAAGCCGGGAGACATCATCACCACCATGTCGGGGAAGACGGTCGAGATCGTGAACACCGATGCGGAGGGACGGATGATCCTCTCCGACGCACTCTACTGGGCCTCACAGCAGAAGCCCGATCACCTGATCGATTTCGCGACGCTGACCGGCGCCTGCGTGGTCGCGCTGGGGAACGAATCGTCGGGCCTTTTCTCGAACGACGATGAGCTGGCTCGGAAGTTGATTGAAGAAGGCGACAAATGCGGCGAACGGCTCTGGCGTCTTCCGGAATGGAACGAGTACAAGGAACTGATCCGAAGCGAATGGGCGGACATGAAGAACTCCGGCGGCCGATGGGGAGGAGCGATCACCGCGGCGGTATTCCTCGAGGAGTTCGTCGACGTCCCCTCCTGGGCGCACCTGGACATCGCAGGGACCGCATGGGCCGACAACGAGACCGCGCGCGAAGTGAAGGGCGCGACGGGTGCGGGCGTCCGTGCGACGGTCGGATTCCTTCGTTCGCTCGCGAGTTGACACGGATCCGCGGAATCGCGGCCGTCGCCCTCCTGCTGCTCGTCTGCGGCTGCGGCGGCCGCGAAGCGCCTCTTCCAGCGGAGACCCCTTCCGGCCCGCAGTACCAGGACTTCGCGCACATCGACTCCCCCAGCCTCCAGTACGTGCCGCGGGAGGAGGAAGTGAAAGGATGGTCGCTGCGCGACGAAGTGCTCGTCTTCCCGGCAAAATCAGCAGCGCAATACCTCGGTTCCGACGCGAACCATTTTCTCGCCTACGGCCTGCTCGATCTGACCGTGGGGAACTACGTCAGTACGGAACCGGGAGGATTCGCGACGCTGGAGGTCTTCCGCTTCCCCGATTTCATCCAGGCCTTCGGCGCCTACTCGACGCGCCGGAAGAACGTCGTTTCGTTTCTGGACATCCCCGATCAGTCCTTCACCGGGCCGCATTCGATCCACATCTGGCGAGGGGCTTTCTACGTGCGGATCATCGGCGCGTCGGGCGCGGATCAGAAACCTCTTCTCGCGCTCGCGCGGACCGTGACCTCGTCGATGGCGGCGGCCGGCACTCTTCCCGCGGTCTTCCGCTTTTTTCCGGAAGGCTCCCGCGTCGCTCACAGTGAAGCGTACCAGGCCGGACCGGCGCTCGGGCAGCCGTATCTGAATCACGCGTTCACCGCATCATTCAAAGTGAACGACCAGCAGGCAGACGGAGTGATCGTCGCCGCCGCGGGCAAAGAGGAAGCGGGAGAAATCCTTCAGCAGTTGCGGACTTTCTTCGTCACCAATGGACGCCTCCTCGACCAGGTGCCGAATCTGGGCGAAGAAAACCTCACCGGTGAGGATCGCCACTTCGGCCGTGCAGTCGCGTTCCGGCTGGATCGCTTCGTCGTCGTGTACCGCGGATACGGTCCGATGCCCCCGTTGATCCAGCTCGCCATCGATTCGGATCAGCGCATTCTCGATACGATCCGTCACGAGCTGAAAGAGATCGACAGGCAGCAGAGTCAGGAGTGATCCTGGCGCGAATCGAGACGCCTCTCGCGGGAATGACGGCTTACGCCTCGATCAGCTCGCGAACCGGATCGAAGGAGGGATTCGATGCGCCGAGGATCTGCTCCTCGTAGATCCGGCGCGCCCAGGAGCGGTTCCCGAATTCCGGACGCCGCTCCTTCGCTTCACGTGCCCACTGCCGGATGGGAACGTTGAACCCCGTCTTCCGGCGCGTGAGCAGCGACTGCGGGACGCCACGGGTGGGAACGCCGGTGAGGAGATGTTTGGCCCACCCGGGATGTTTCACGATGATCGGCAGGAGCCGCTCGAAAAGCGGAACGTCGATCAGCGGGACTCTCACTTCGAGTCCGTGCGCCATGCTGGCCCAGTCGATGTCCCTGAGAAGCCGGTTGCGGAGAAAGAGTCGCATCTCGAGGACGGCAACCCGGGTGGACGGCGTTCCGGGATCGGGATCGAGCTCGCGTGAGATGAAGTCGATGGTTCCGAGCCGCGCCAGCCCCTCTGCCGCGGCCTCGTCACCCATGATCGATCCGAGCTCTTCGGGCATGAAGAGTCCCCTCTTGATCAGATACGCCCCTCCGTACGACCCGCCGTACTTGAGCATCGCGCCGATGCGTGGGTTCACCTTCGAGGAACGCCTGGCGATCGGCTCGACCAGGCGCCAGAGGAGATCGCCGGCTCCCGGAATGCGGGCCGGAAGCGAGAGCAGACGGACCCGCCGGGGAATCTTGCGGAAAGAGTGATAGCCGCCGAACAACTCGTCTCCTCCGGTTCCGGAGATCGCGGTCTTCCATCCGAGCTCGCGCGCGGCGAGGCTGACGAACCAGCTGTTCACGCCGTCGATCGACGGCTGGTCCATCGCGGAGAAGATCTCCGGGAGCGACGCCTCGAACTCTTCACGGGTGACGATCCTGGTCGAATGAGACGTGCGGTACAGCTCCGCGGCTTCCCGCGCGTACGGGGTCTCATCGGTCTGACGTCCGGCGTATTCGCTGAAGCCGACGGTGAGCGTCGGGATCTCTCCGTCCGTGAGGTCACGGATCACACCGGTGACGGAGCTCGAGTCGAGACCGCCGGAAAGGAAGACGCCGACCGGCACATCCGAGACGAGATGAGCGGCCACACTCTCGCGAATGGTCTCGTTCAGGATCCTCCCGGAGCTCTCGTCATCGAGATCCGTGGCGTCGAGAACCGCGTTGCGGAACTTCTCGGCCAGAACGTAGTACGGGGTCTCGCGGACGCCGTCCGCAGAGACACGGAGAAACGACCCTGCGGGAAGGGCCCGGACGTCGCGATACATGGTGAAGGGCTCCGGAACGACTCCCATCAGGAGAAAACCGGCCACTCCCGCGGGCTCGACGGAACTCCCAACGGCCCCACCGGCGCGAAGCGCCTTGACCTGCGACGCGATTCGAATGGTGCTCCCGTCGTCGAAGTAGTAGAGCGGTTTGATCCCGAATGGATCGCGGGCGGCGAAGAGCGACCGGGTTCGTTCATCCCACACCACGAAGGCGAACATCCCGCGCAGACGGCGGAGCGCGTCGGCGCCGTACCGCTCGTACAGTCGGAGGAGGACTTCCGTGTCGGAATGGCTGCGAAACGTCACTCCTTCGCGTTCGAGCTCGCCCCGCAGCTCGCGGTAGTTGAAGATCTCACCGTTGAAGACGATGGTCAGCGGGCCGGCCGCCATCGGCTGGGCCGCCGCTTCGGAGAGATCGATGATCTTGAGGCGGCGGTGCGCGAGGCCGGTGCGCCGGTCGGGAGAGATCCAGAGCCCCGATCCGTCGGGCCCTCTCGGGCTCATCGCCTCCCGAATCCGGATCAGCTCATCGGAATCGACGCAATCAGACGTTTCACCGTAGACGAAGAGTGACGCGATCCCACACATCTGTAATCCGTTTCCCTCCGTCGGGCGATCTTCCGTCAGGCGAGCGAAACGCCCTTCGATGGATCGGAGGGCGGCTCCGTTCGTGCGCGAGACGGGTTCTGCCCGATGTGGGCGGGCATCACCGGCGACGGGACGCGCGAGGCGACTATAGCGCACGAAAATGCCGGCGTCAGCAGTTTTGGCGAATCGAATGACCCGATTGTCATCGTCGCGTCGGGCGATGACGTGCCCGAACGCACGATCATCTAACCCGCAATTCTCACACCGCCTCGTTGCGAGGAGGCGGAGAGTGGCTTGGATGCAAGGCGCGCCCGGCTTCGGCAACGAAGGCATAGTGGTGACTATGTCGAGGAGCCGAAGCCGGGCGCAACGCAGCAGACAGGCCGCTATCCGTCTCCGCAGCAGAGATGGTGTGAGAAATGCGGGCTAAAGCCGCGCAAAGCGCGTGTCCGCCCACGTCAGCCGTCGTGAATCTGCATGTCCTCCACGAGCGAAACATGCGGGTAGCTCCGGATTTTCGTGTCGCAGGTGACGAGCGGGAAGCGGTGCACGCGCGCGGTGGCGACGATGATCTGATCCGCCGGATCGCGATGGAACGTCCCGGGAAGAGTCGTACTCTCGATCGCAATCGAAGGAGAGATCGGAATGATCGTGACGCCCGATCCCGACAGCGCCATCTCCATCCATTCGCGAATCTCGAGTGGAAGGTCGAGACGTCCCCGTTCGACGAGCTTCGCCACTTCCCAGCACGAGATCGCGCTGACGGCGATTCCTTCGCCGGAGCGGAGCTCGATGGAAGCCTGAACGCGTGACGGGAGGGCGAGGTCGCCGTGCACCCACCAGATCCAGATATGGGTGTCCAGGAGGATCACTTCGACGCGTCCCACTCCGATTCGTCGGCCGCCGGACCGAACGGGTCGACGTACCGCACCGGGAGTCCCCGGAGCGGATATCCCGGCGCGACGGGATCACCGATCCGGATCACCACTTCGACTTCGTCCCCTTTTTTCACCGGAACCCCGTCGACGACGACGGTTCCATCCTCGAGGACCACCACTTTCTTCTTCACTTCTTTCATCGTTCGTCTCACTCCCGAGGGTACCTCGGCGGATGGTCGAAGGAAAGGGGGTGCGGGTGGAGGTAGGGGGCCTCGACGGGCCGAGCTCGGCGGTCATCGAGGTTGGGGCGTCTCGATCGCTGGCGGGGAGGCGTCGCGGAGCCGAAATTGAGACGGCCGGGGTTGTCATCCAGGTTGCATCGCCTCGAGCGAAGAGAGGACGACCATGCAGGACAGATTGCTGAGTATGCCGGAACTGATGTTCATCATCGGAACACGCGCGATGCTGGGGGCGGGGATTGCGCTTCTCGCCAGCCGTCACATGAGCGATCGCGGGAGGCTCGCGGCCGGGTTGACACTCACTGCGATCGGTGCGATCTCGACCGTACCGGCGGTCCGGATCGTCGCGAAGGCGAATCCGTCGCTTCTGCACCGCGCGATGTCGTCGTTTCGGTGATCCGGCGCACTCTTGGGGCGGAGGCCGGCGTCACGGCCCGGTGTGACGGACGACAGGCACATCGCGACGAGCCTCGTCCATAATGAGCGGCTGATGTCGGACCGACCTCGAATCATTCAAGGTGGAATGGGCGCCGGAGTCTCGTCCTGGAAACTCGCTCGTGCAGTCTCGTCGCTCGGGCAGTTGGGCGTGGTCTCGGGAATCGCCCTCGATACGCTTCTTGCGCGCCGGCTTCAGGATGGGGACGAAGACGGCAACGTCCGCCGGGCCATGGAGAATTTTCCCATCCGCGAGATGGCGGAACGGATCTGCCGGAAGTACTTCATTCCCGGAGGGAAGGCCCCCACCGATCCGTATCTCCCGGTGCCGATGCACTCGGTGAACGGGAACCGGTCTCTCCGGGAGCTCTGCGTGATGGGGAACTTCGTCGAAGTGATCCTGGCGCGCGAAGGGCACTCCAACCCGGTCGGCATCAACTATCTGGAGAAGATCCAGCTCCCCCACCTCGCCTCGATCTACGGCGCGATGCTGGCGGGAGTGGCGGTGGTGATCATGGGGGCGGGGATCGCGATCCGCATTCCGGGCGTCCTCGACCAGTTCGCCACCCACGCATCCGCGAGTTACGAGCTGCAGGTGACCGGAAACAACGGAGACGGACCGGTGACGGTGCAGTTCGATCCCACCGAATTCACCGGAGGGCTGGAGCTTCCGGAGCTCCAGCGGCCGAAGTTTCTTCCGATCATCTCGTCGAACGTACTCGCGATGACGATGCTGAAGCGCTCGAACGGGCGGATCGACGGCTTCGTGGTCGAGGGACCCACCGCCGGTGGACACAATGCGCCTCCTCGGGGGAAGCTCCAGGTGAATGAAGCCGGGGAGCCGGTGTACGGCGAAAAGGACGCGGTCGACCTCGAGAAGCTGCGCGAGCTCGGAGTGCCATTCTGGCTCGCCGGAGGGAAGGCAACGCGAGAGAAGCTGAACGAAGCGCTGGAGCTCGGCGCCGAAGGTGTCCAGATCGGGACCGCGTTCGCTTTCTGCGAAGAGTCGGGGCTGAAACAGGAATTCCGGGAGGAGATCCTCCGGGAGTCCGCCGCCGGAAGGGGTCAGGTCTTTACTGACAGGCTGGCCTCGCCGACCGGTTTTCCTTTCAAAGTCGCCCGGCTCGAAGGTTCACTCAGCGAAGAAGCCGGTTACGCGGTTCGGGAGCGCGTCTGCGATCTCGGATTTCTCCGGGAGCTGTACCGGAAAGAAGATGGAGCGATCGGCTATCGCTGCGCCGCCGAACCGGTCGACACATACGTCGCGAAGGGCGGCGATCCCGCCGACACGGTCGGCCGGAAATGCCTCTGCAACGCACTGCTGGCGAATATCGGCCAGCCGCAGCTCAGGAACGGCGGCTCGATCGAGAAGCCGCTGGTCACGGCCGGCGATGCACTGACGGAGATCGGCCGCTTCCTCGCTCCGGGCCGGACCTCTTACTCTGCGCGCGACGTGATCGAAGCGTTGCTGTAGGAGCAGCGCGCATCTGTGGCTCGCGCACCTGTGGCTCGCGCACCTGTGGCTCGCGCATCTGTGGCTCGCGCACCTGTGGGTCGCGCATCCTGTGGGTCGCGCGAAAGTGGGTCGCGCATCTGTGGGTCGCGCACCTGTGGGTCGCGCGAAAGTGGGTCGCGCATCCTGCGCGAGGCTCCCCGGCATCCTGCCGGGGAGCGATGGTGTCAACGGCACCCGCATCGCTTCTCTCGCGTCGCGGTGCGTTCGTGTCTCCTTACTCGCGACGAGCCGCGCATCACTCCTGGAGCAGGCCGGCGCGGGACGCCGCCCTGCATCGGACGGGACGTCCAACCCACTTGGGCGCCCTGCATCGGACGGGACGTCCAACCCACCTGGGCGCCCTGCATCGGACGGGACGTCCAACCCACAGTCGCCCTGCATCGGACGGGACCTCCAACCCACAGTCACCGCATCAACCGATCGTCAGCAGCGTTTCTTCACGATGGCGGAAGCCTGTCTCTCGAGAGCCTCGCAGCACGTGGTCCAGAGCGAGTCGAACCATCCGTTCTCCAGTCCGTGAATCGCGACCGCCACCACCGGCTGGTGGTGGTCTTCGCACCGCAAGCGCGCCACACGATCGAGACGCTCACGAAGGCGCTCCCGCAACTGAGGGACCCGTTCATCGACAGTGATCTTCATCCCACACTCCGTTCTCATGGTCATCGTCCCCTCGGATCAGTTGCGCCGGAACCCGGCGTCTTTGCGTGGTTTCGCTTCGTTCACCTTCAGCGTCTGTCCATCCATGTCGGTCCCGTCGAGCGCCGCGATGGCCGCCCTCCCCTCCTCCGGAGTCCCGAGCTCCACGAAGCCGAAACCCCGCGACTCACCGCTGCTGTGGTCGGTAACGACACTCGCCGAGACGACGGTCCCGTACGGTTTGGCCAGATCGCTCAACTGAGCGTCGTGGACCCGTTCTGGAAGATTTCCGAAATAGAGCTTCATCCGAGCCTCCTGCCGGCATTGCATTGCCGGGCCTCCGTCCACGAAGCAGCCGCACGCGGCTCTCTCCGATGAGAGATTCGGGCTGCTGCGTTTCGAGAGGATGGAAACGCTAAGGGGAGTGAATCCAGAGGATCTGACTTAGCTCAGATGAACTGAAGTGCCCAGGAAGGTTCCCGAGCGTATCTCCACCATACGCGCTTCCACAACGATTGTCACGGAACGAGCCTCACCTCTCCGAAGGCTCCGGCGAGCCGGGTTGCACAACCGCGCCGGGATGGCGTACGCTATTTCGGCAATTCCCGAAATGACGATGTCTCCTCCGGGAGAACGGGCACATCGGGATCCGTAGACGCGCCGCCGGGGGACCTAGAACGATGAGCACGAAGCCAGGGCAGATGAACGTCTTCGAGCGCTACCTCTCGCTGTGGGTGGCCTCGTGCATGGTCATCGGCGTGCTGATCGGCAAGCTCTTCTCCGGGGGAACGCAGCTTCTCCAGCGACTGGAGTTCGGATCCGGGAGCCACATCAATGTTCCGATCGCGGTGCTGATCTGGCTGATGATCTACCCGATGATGCTGAAGATCGATCTCGGGTCGATCGTCCGGGTGGGACAGCGCCCGAGGGGGCTGGTCATCACCCTCGTCGTGAACTGGCTGGTGAAACCGTTCTCGATGGCGCTTTTCGGGTGGCTCTTCTTCCGTCATCTCTTCCTTCCGCTCATCGGCCCCGAGCTCGCGAGCCAGTACACCGCGGGAGTGATCATCCTCGCCGCGGCGCCGTGTACCGCGATGGTCTTCGTCTGGTCGTATCTCTCCGATGGCGATCCGGCCTACACCCTGGTGCAGGTGTCGGTGAACGATCTGATCATGCTGGTCGCGTTCGCGCCGATCGTGACGTTTCTGATCGCGGGAACGACGGGGCTGGAAGTCCCGTTTCGCGTCCTCCTCGACTCGGTGCTCATCTTCGTGGTGATTCCGCTCGCTCTCGGCGGAGCGAGCCGGGCATGGCTGATCCGAAAGAGAGGGACGGAATGGTTCGAGCAGCGATTCCTTCCGCGGTTTGCGCCGGTGACCATCGTCGCACTTCTCGCCACCCTCGTCCTGATTTTCGCGTTCCAGGCGGAGAACATCACCGCGCGCTGGTTTCACGTACTCCTGATCGCGATCCCGATCCTTCTCCAGGTCTACTTCAATTCATCGCTGACGTATGCCCTGATGCACTGGTTCCGGGTGCCATACGAGGTGGCGGCACCGGGAGCTCTGATCGGCGCTTCGAATTTCTTCGAGCTCGCCGTGGCGACTGCGATCGCGCTCTACGGCCCGGGCTCGGGCGCCGCGCTCGCAACGGTGGTGGGAGTGCTGGTGGAGGTGCCGGTGATGTTGTCGGTCTGCCGGATGTGCCTTTCGACGCGGCACTGGTTCGACGCGACGGCCGTGGCGCAACCATCCCGCAACTGATTCGCCCGAGCGGGCCTGGCCCGCATTTCTCACACCGTCTCGTCGCGAGGAGGCGGAGAGTGGCTTGGATACGAGGCGCGCGCAGCTTCGGCGACGAAGGCATAGTGGTGACTATGTCGAGGAGCCGAAGCTGTGCGCAACGTAGTAGACAGGCCGCTATCCGCCTCCGCAGCAGAGATGGTGTGAGAAATGCGGGCTACCGCCTCCACTTGAAGTAGCGGCGCAGAAGTCCGAGACGACCCGGGGTGAGCCGGGTGCGGTTGAACGCGTCGCCTGCTTTGCGAATGGCCTCGGCCTGCGTGGGATAGGGATGAATCACCGACGCGAGCTTGCCGAGCCCCAGCCCTCCGGCCATGGCCGTAGTGATCTCGCCGATCGTCTCGCCGGCATGCCGCGAAACCATCGTGGCACCCAGGATCTCATCGGAGCCTTTGCGCACGTGAACCTTCACGAACCCGCCGTCATCTCCCTCCGCGATGGCGCGATCGACCTCCGCCATCGGGACGGTGAACGTGTCGGTCTCGATCCCTCGGGCCTTCGCGTCGCGCTCGTACATCCCGACGTGAGCGATCTCGGGGTCGGTGTACGTGCACCACGGGATCGTCAGGCTGCTGACCCGCTTCCTTCCCGTGAACCCGAAGAGCGCGTTCTGGATCACCGCGCGAGCCATGAAATCGGCGGCGTGAGTGAACTTGTAGCGCGAGCAGACGTCGCCCGCGGCGAAGATGTGCGGATTCGACGTCTGCAGGTGGTCATCGACTTCGATGCCCCCTTTGCCCGCGCGTACGCCCGCCGCGTCGAGACCGAGCCCCTCCACGTTCGGCGCGCGCCCGACGCCGACGAGGATTGCATCGACCTCGAGGGTCGAAGTCGCGCCGTTGCGATTCAGATGGAGCACCTTCACTCCCCCCTGGCTCTCGACGCGAGTGAGGCTGGTATCGAGACGGATCTCCACGCCATCGCGTTCCAGTGCGCTCGCCAGCACCGCGACCGCGTCGGCGTCCTCGCGCGGCAGAAACTGTTTCCCCTGTTCGATGATGGTCGTCTTCGTCCCGAGGCGCGCGAACGCCTGGGCGAGCTCGCAGCCGATCGGCCCCCCTCCCACGACCGCCAGTCGCGCCGGCTGCTCGGTCAGGTTGAACACCGTCTCGTTGGTGAGGAAGCCCGCCGCGGCGAGCCCGGGAACCGATGGCACCATCGCGCGCGCGCCGGTGGCGATGACGGCTCGGGCGAAGCTGAGCCTCGCGCCGCCGACTTCCACCACGTCATCTCCGACAAAACGGCCATCGCCGAGGAACACGTCGATCCCGTAGTGGTCCCGAAGGCGGCGCGCCGAATCGTTCGGGCTGATCTCAGCGCGAATGCGGCGTACCCGTTCCATCACCTCCGCAAAGTCGACGCGAACGGCGTCGGGAACGTGAATCCCGAAACGGCCGGCATCGCGGACGTCGGCCATCGCGCGTGACGCACGGATCAGCGTCTTCGAAGGGACGCAGCCGACATTCAGGCAATCTCCCCCCATCAGGTGCCGTTCGACCAGCGCGACCTTCGCACCGAGGCCCGCGGCTCCGATGGCGCTGACGAGACCGGCCGTCCCGGCGCCGATGACCACGAGGTTGTATCGATCCGCCGGCTGCGGATTCACCCAGTCTGGTGGGTGAACGTTCGACAGCAGTCGCAGATTGTGGGTGTCGCGCGGAGCGAGCTCCGGGACTGGATTCGTCGATGGATACTCCTCGCTCATGCCGTGGCGCTCCCTCTTCCGTCGAGATCGGCGGATACGAATTCTCGGACGAATGCCCCGGAGGGGCTGCTGCTATCTTTGATGCACGGTGACGAAATCCGTTTCCGACCGTCAGTGGGTCGCGCGAAAGTGGGTCGCGCGTCTCGCGCGAGGCTCCCCGGCATCCTGCCGGGGAGCGATGGCAGCAACCACACGCGAATCGTTCCTCTCGCTTTGCGGTCCGTTCGTGCCTCGATTCTCGGGAGGATCGTCGTAACCTGCCCGGAGCAGGGTGGCGCGGGACTCCACCCTGCATCGGACGAGACGTCCAACCCACCCTGCATCGGACGGGACGTCCAACCCACTGGGAGTGGGTCGCGCGAAAGTGGGTCGCGCGTCTCGCGCGACGCTCCCCGGCATCCTGCCGGGGAGCGATGGCAGCAACCACACGCAAATCGTTCCTCTCGCATTGCGGTCCGTTCGCGTCTCGATTTCTCGGGAGGATCGTCGTGACCTGCCCGGAGCAGGGTGGCGCGGGACTCCACCCTGCATCGGACGGGACGTCCAACCCACTGGTGCATCGGGCGAGACGCCCAACCCACTACAGTGGGTCGCGCGAAAGTGGGTCGCGCGTCTCGCGCGAGGCTCCCCGGCATCCTGCCGGGGAGCGATCGCAGCAACCACACGCAAATCGTTCCTCTCGCATTGCGGTCCGTTCGCGTCTCGATTTCTCGGGAGGATCGTCGTGACCTGCCCGGAGCAGGGTGGCGCGGGACTCCACCCTGCATCGGACGAGACGTCCAACCCACCCTGCATCGGACGGGACGTCCAACCCACTGGGAGTGGGTCGCGCGAAAGTGGGTCGCGCGTCTCGCGCGACGCTCCCCGGCATCCTGCCGGGGAGCGATGGCAGCAACCACACGCGGATCGTTCCTCTCGCTTTGCGGTCCGTTCGCGCCTCGATTCCCGGGAGGATCGTCGTAACCTTCCCGGAGCAGGGTGGCGCGGGACTCCACCCTGCATCGGACGAGACGTCCAACCCACTGGGCATCGGACGGGACGTCCAACCCACCACCGTGGGTCGCGCGAAAGTGGGTCGCGCGTCTCGCGCGAGGCTCCCCGGCATCCTGCCGGGGAGCGATCGCAGCAACCACACGCGAATCGTTCCTCTCACATTGCGGTCCGTTCGCGCCTCGATTCTCGGGAGGATCGTCGTAACCTGCCCTGAGCAGGGTGGCGCGGGACTCCACCCTGCATCGGACGGGACGTCCAACCCACTTGGAGTGGGTCGCGCGAAAGTGGGTCGCGCGTCTCGCGCGAGGCTCCCCGGCATCCTGCCGGGGAGCGATGGCATCGACCACACACGGATCGTTCCTCTCACATTGCGGTCCGTTCGCGTCTCGATTCTCGGGAGGATCGTCGTAACCTGCCCGGAGCAGGGTGGCGCGGGACGCCACCCTGCATCGGACGGGACGTCCAACCCACTGGGCATCGGACGGGACGTCCAACCCACTCGAACGCTCAGCCGCGCTGGCGGCGCGTACGCACGACCTTGAAGTAGTAGAACGGCGCGCCGGTGGCGGTCAGCGCGAGGCCGACCATCGACGGTATGAAGGCGGTCCAGATCGTGATCACGAAGAACACCGCGTACACCCCGAGGATCACGAAGACGCTCCAGGGGTATCCCCACGCGCGGTAAGGCCGCGGGACGTCGGGGTACTTCTTCCGGAAGATGAAGATCGAAACGAAGACCAGAACGTTGAAGATCGTCGACGTCGCCGAGAAGAAGTCGATGATCACCTCGTAGGAGTTCTTTGCGAGGATCGCGAATGTCAGCAGCACGGTCGCCCAGATCGCCTGCCCGAGGAGTGCGTTGTTCGGCGTCCGGTACTCCGGATGGAGCTTCGCGAATCCATCCAGGAACATCCGGTCGCGCGCCATCGCCTGCCACGTTCGTGCCTTGCAGAGGATCTGCGTACTCACGTTGCCGAACGTGTTCAGCATCACTGCGATCGAGATCAGAATGCCGCCGGACGCGCCGAGTGCAACTTCCATCGCACGGGTCGCGACTTCCGGAGAATGAGAGATCGTCGCGGGAGAAAGCTGAAACAGGTACGCGGAGTTCGCGCCGAGGTAGAGAAACATCACTCCCCCGATGCCGATGAACAGCGACAGAGGGAGGTTCTTTCTCGGGTTCTTCACTTCCTCCGCGATGTACGTCGCTCCCTCCCATCCGCTGAAGGCGAAGAAGCTGTAGCGCATCGCCGCGCCGACCGCGAGGATCGTCGATCCCGTCCAGGCGGCAGGGAAAAGCGGATTCGCGAAGTTGCTCCAGCTTCCGGTGCTCCACGACGTGAAGGCCACGCCGATGATCCCCCCCACCGCGATCACCTTGATGCTTCCGAAGACCGTCTGCACCACACCGCTCAGGTGAACCCCGAAGAGATTGACCGTGGTGAGGAGCCAGATCGTCCCGAGCGCGACCGCGTACAGGATGATCCGGTTGAACGGGGCGCCAAAGACGATCACCCAGATCGCGTTGAGGTACTCGCCGAAGATCAGGGCGACCGCCGCGATCGATGCGGTCTCCGAAACGAAGAACATCGCCCACCCGCGGAGGAACGCCCAGAAAGGCCCGAACGAGAGTTTCAGGTACTCGTACGGTCCGCCGGATCGCGGCATCATCGCGGCAAGCTCGGCGTAGACCACCGCGCCGAAGATCGTCACGATCCCGCCGAGGACCCAGACGAGACCGAAGAGGGACGTGCAGCCGACCAGCGCCATGATCGGCGCCGGCGTGCGGAAGATCCCCGAGCCGATGATCCGGCTGATGACGACCGAGACCGATTCGACCAGACCGAGATCGCGTTTCAGATCGGTGTCTTCGCTGAAGGGATCGTCCGGTCGCAGACCGACCGGTGCGTGGGTGGGTGCGATCGTCGAGTCCATGGTCCGTCGTTCCGGGAGAACGGCGGTCCCGCTCCGCGCCGGATTCCGTACGATACACGAGATTCCGCGATCGAGCCACGCAGATCAGGCCGGTAGCGTTGAGCGTTCGCCCGAAGAGATGTCACGGATCTGTTTCATGGACGCCGGCCCGGTTGCCCCCGACGCGCCCGGCGTGTCATCGTTCCGCGTCCACGGGACATCAATGACCATGATCCGTCGAACGATAACGCTTCTCCTCTGCGCACTGACCGGCGTCGCTGCACATGCCGCGAACTGGCCGGAGCATCCGCGTCTCCACGCAGTGCGCGTGGCACACGGACCGAAAGTCGACGGCGACCTCTCGGATCCGCAATGGGAGAAGGCACCGGCGTTCACCGATTTCACCCAGCACGATCCCGACGACACCCGCCCCGCAACCCTCCCGACGAGCGTCCGCATCGTCTACGACGACCACGCGATCTACTTCGGCCTGAAGATGGTCGACACCGATCCGCCAACCGCACGCCTCGCCCGTCGTGACAACTTCACGCAGGCCGACTTCGTCTCGATCAATCTCGATCCGCAGCTCGACAGACTCTCGGGCAACGCCTTCACCGTCAACCCCTCGAACGTGCAGGTCGACACTGTGCTCTACAACGACGTCGGCGAGGACCCGAGCTGGGACGGCGTCTGGGATTCGGCGACCCGGATCGTCGCAGACGGATGGACCGCCGAGGTGCGGATCCCGTTCTCCCAGCTCCGCTTCCCCGACAAGCCGGTGCAGGTGTGGGGCATCAACATCACACGAAGAACCACGCGGACGAACGAGATGGTGCGGATCGTCAACACGCCGAAGGGACAGACCGGATTCGTCTCGCACTTCGCCGACATCGTCGGCATCGAAGGGATCCGCCGCGGGCGGCCGCTCGAGCTACTGCCGTATGTGGTGACGCGCGGCGATCTCCGCAGCCGCGTCGATCCGGCCGATCCGCTGATCTCCAGTCGTGAGACGAGCGCCGACGCCGGTCTCGATCTGAAGTACGCCCTCACCTCGACGCTCACGCTCTCGGGAACGTTGAATCCGGACTTCGGGCAGGTCGAGGTCGACCCCGCCGTCGTGAACCTCACGGAATTCGAGACGTTCTATCCGGAGAAGCGGCCGTTCTTCACGGAGGGAGCGAGCCTCTTCAGTTTCGGCGGATCGCCGGCTCCCTCGCATATCAATTTCATCGATCCGCCGAGCGTCTTCTACAGCCGGCGGATCGGCCGCTCGCCGCAGCTCCCTCCCGACTCTCCGTTCGCCGACGTTCCTTCCCAGACGAGGATCCTCGGCGCGGCGAAGGTGACCGGGCGTGTCGCGGGCGGGTGGTCGCTCGGCGTCCTCGATGCGCTGACCGACACCGAGCACGCACGGTTCGTGACCGCAGACGGCGAGATCGATCGCGCCGTCGTCGAACCGATGTCGAACTACTTCGTCTCGCGGGTGACGAAGGAGACCGCGCCCGGATCGCGTCTCGGCCTGATCTTCACGTCCGTCGACCGGCGGCAGGATGGAGAAACGTCGGTGTTGCGGAACGGCGCGCAAAGCGGCGGGATCGACGGATACACCACGTTCGGCGACCGGAACTGGATCCTGGAAGGGTTCGCGCTCGGAACCCGCATCGAAGGGAGCGCAGAGTCGATCGCGCTCGCACAGACGGCGCCGGTCCGCTATTACCAGCGACCGGACGCCAGCCACGTGAAGTACGACCCGACGCGCGATTCGCTCGAAGGGTGGGGCGGGATGGCGATGCTCTCTCGCGCGAAGGGAGTGTGGCGCCCGATCGTCTCGGTTCAGGCGTACTCGCCCGGATTCGAGACGAACGACGTCGGATTCATGCAGCGGACCGATCTCGTCTCCGCGCACGCCGTGATGCAGTACGTGAACGAGACGGTGACGAAGCGTTTCCGCGAGCGGAACGTGCGGGTCGGAACGTGGCAGAACTCGAACTTCGACGGCGACACTCTCGAGCGCGGCATTCTCGCGGAAGTATTCGGAACGCTGGCGAATTACTGGCAGCCGCGTCTCGAGAGCTACTTCTGGCAGGAGGCGTTCTCGGATCGGCTCACACGCGGAGGCCCGCTGGCGAAGGTACCCGGCGGGGCACACGTCGAGCTCGGCCTCGAGAGCGACGATCGCAAGACCTTCTGGTTCGATCTCAACGGCGAGATCGAAAGGAGCGGCGATGGCTCGTACGTCCATTCCGTCGACGTCGATCTCAGCGCCCGCCCGGCGTCCAATCTGCAGGTGAGCCTCGAGCCCTCGTACAGCCGCTCGCACGAGTATGCGCATTACCTCACCGCGTTCGACGATCCAGCCGCGACCGCGACGTACGGACGCCGCTATCTCTTCGCGGAGCTCGAACAGCACGTGTTCGAGCTCGCGACGCGCGTCGACTGGACGCTGACTTCACGGTTGTCGTTCCAGCTCTACGTTCAGCCGTTCATCGCGGCAGGCGACTACCACGACCCGCGTGCGCTGCTCGCCGCACGAACGCGCGAATACGCGCCGTACGCTTACAATGGCGCCCAGCCCGACTTCAATCTGCGAAGTCTCCGCGGAAGCGCCGTCCTCCGCTGGGAGTTCCGCCCCGGCTCGGCGCTGTACGTGGCGTGGAACGAGAACCGCGCCGGGTTCGCCCCGAGCGGCGAATTCCGACTCGGGCACGACATCTCCGCAATCCCCGACGCGCCGTCTCACGACGTCTTCATCGTCAAGATGTCGTACTGGCTCCCGATGTAGCGGCATTCCCATCGGATCGCTCATCGGGAGCTGAGATTCGAGCTCGGAGGAGAGGGAGGAGGTGCGATCCACGCCGCGTGAACCCATGATTAGAATAATGTTCTGTATTTTGAAGCCTTAGAAGAATAATATTCTGTAATTATCCCACTTCGCCGAAGCATAGTCGCTCTGCGAGCCAGGAAGATCGACGGATGTCCACCGCCCGTCCGGGGGTGCGGATCCTCCGATCCGCGGCGAAGATCGTGTTCAAACCAGGGAAGACCGTGCACTGGCGTGCACGCGGAGCGTCACGCAGCGTCGCGCGACGCACCTCAAATCCGAACGAATTTGGTCTCGCTGCTCCGCTTTCTCGCTACGGACGTTTCTATCGCGCAGACTCCTAGAGGGCGGTAGCCAGGCCGGGCCGCGTCACGTGATCCAGAACTGCACGCCCTCCTCCTCGAGCCACGCGCCGGCGTTCGCCCCCTGAAGGTATGCGAGCGTCGAAAGAGTTCCCGCCTCCATGCACGTGCGCCCCACCACAGTCACCGAACGCGGCGCACCTTCGACCGGCCAGCCCGTTTGCGGGTCGAGAATGTGCCCCAGGCGCTTTCCCCTGTAACGGACGAATCGGTGGGCATCCCCACTGGTGGCGATTCCGCCGGCGGAAATGTCGAACCGGCCGAGCGCGGCGTGCCCGGTGCGGCCGGGATCGTCGAGGCCGACGCCCCAGCTCCGTCCTCTGCGCCGCAGCCCCGAAGCGTAAAGATCCCCTCCGAAGTTCACGAGGAACGAGCTCTTCGTGCGGGATGCCATGAGCGCCGCGGCGCGATCGACCGCATACTCCTTTCCAATGCCGCCGAAGTCGATCTCCATCCCGGCGGGAAGGGTGAGAACCGGCGGAGCCCACGTTACGCGCGACCATCCGACGTCACGGAGGCACTCTTTCACCGCGTGACGGCTCGGGACCCGTGTGCCGCCGTCGAATTTCCAGACCCGTCGCAAAACCCCCGACGTGAGGTCGAACTTGCCGTCCGACGTCGTCCAGCACGTCGCCGCGTAATCGATCAGGAGCGCCGTCTCTTCATCCACTTCGACCGCCCGTCCATTCGCGTGGTTGATCGCGTGGACGAGATTATCCCCCCGGTACCGGCTGAACTTCTGTTCGATGCGTTTCGCCTCTCCCTCCGCGATCTCCAGGAGGGCCGCCGCCTCCTCCCGGTCGTCGGTGTCCGTCAGGACGCTGCAGGGACTCGCCATCGCCTCGAACGTCCCGGTGTAATAGTCGTCGACCCGTTTCACTCTCGTATCGACGTCGATCGCGTGTGTCATCGTCATGATCTCGGCGCCTCATCGCCAAAATGACCGACGCCCTTCCCGCCGTATGCAGACGACGGGAAGGGCGAATGACGTCTCAGTAGTTGAACGAATAGCCGATTGAGAACGCATACGTGTTGACGGGAGGTACCAGGTCGAAATTCTCCTGGATCCCGATCGCGCCCGGCGGCGAGCTGTTGCCCGCGTACTGTATGTATTGCGCCCGTAGCGTCCATTCCCCCGGACTCTCCTCGGGGTGATAGCCGATCGTGGCTCCAATGGTGATGGTTTGAAGGTCACCGAGCCGGTAGTCGGCGCTCGCGAACTGCGGAAGCGGCGCCCCCTGGACCAGACCGGCGGTGTAGAAGCTCGCGGCACTCTGCGTGTAATAGCGAAACAGCGGTTCGATGTAAGTGTCGTCACTGATTGGATGACGATACTTCAGGTCGAGTGTGTGGGACCGGAGGTCCCAGTTGTCCCAGTAGTAGCGATACGAGCTGTAGAGGATGTCGTTCGTGAAATGGTAGACGGAGCTGAACAGGAGCGACGAGCGATCGCGTGTCGATGGACGCGCTTCGTTGAGTTGCGAGACCGGCACCCCGCTCTGATTCATCACGCTCAGCACTTTGTAGGGCTCGGTCAGATACCCGTTCTCCCACGTGCGTGATGCATCCACTCCCAGCATCCATCGGCGGCTCATGATGTGCGAGACACCGAAGAGGACGTCGCTGACGTTCTTCCGATTCTTGTCGTGACTGATCACCAGACCCGGCGAGAGTCCTTCCACCGTTCCGCCGATCGGGAAGACGGTGTCGCGATTGATTCCGCCTCCGACGGTCACCGTGAAGAGACGTCGCCAGACGTCGGTAGAGATCTTTCCGTTGATCCCGAGGGACTGGTAGTCCTTCTCTCTCGAGAAGTGCCCACCGAGGTTGGAAGTGACGAAGCGTCCCCACGGCTTCTGCCACCCGAGGTCGAGCCCGAAGCGGCGGTCACTGAAGGGAGAAGTCGGGATCTGGCCGGCCGGCGACGTGATCACGCGACCGGACGGGCTGGTGTGCGTCTGGATCTGCCCGGAAGGAACGGCGCCGGTCGGCGATGCACCGGTGATCACGTCGACGCCGAGCTCGGCGAAGAGTGATTGGCCGCCATCCATGAAGTGGGTGAAGCGGACCAGCGGCTCGACGACCTGGGTTCTCCCCTGTTCGCCGTAAAGCAGAGAGGTGAAGTCGATGCGGTCACCCGGGTCGGACTGTGCCTTCGCGGCGGTCGGAACGATCAGGAGCGCGAGCGCTGCGGTGTGGAGAACGTCACGGATCTTCGGCCGC
This sequence comes from uncultured Acidobacteriota bacterium, assembly GCA_963741955.1. Lineage (GTDB taxonomy): Bacteria > Acidobacteriota > Thermoanaerobaculia > Gp7-AA8 > Gp7-AA8 > CAVUKB01. Next base: position 61,938 of record CAVUKB010000004.1, on the reverse strand, counting down.
TTCGCCTCTAGTTGCATCCGCAGCCTCCTCCTCCCACGCTGTTGCCGCCGGTCGAGCCTTCCTTACTGAAGTAGATGTGATCGTCGACGCTTCGAAGCATCGCGTGCGGATCGAAGCTCATGCTCTTTTCCGCGAGAAGGTCGCGATCCCATGGCTGAACGGTCGTACATCCGGCGATGGCGAAGAGGAGAAGGGCGAGAAACGAGAGGAGGAGCTTCCGAACGGTTTCCGTCATTGCGCGAGTGCCTCCTTGATGCGGTCTTCGACCGCGGCAGTCTGTCCCGGCTGAAATCCCTGGTGCTCGTAGAGAATGGTTCCCGACCTGCCGATGATGAAGCTCGACGGCATCGCCTCGACGTGAAACGCCTCGGCGGTCCGCCCCGCGGGATCGAATGCGATTCGGAATGGCGCGGGGAACCTGTCGAGAAAGTCATCTGCGTGGTCGCGGCTCTTGTCGAGGTTGACCGCAACGATCGCGAGACCTTTCGAGCCGTACTTCTGGAGCATGCCGCTCATCCAGGGAAACGATGCGCGGCACGGTGCACACCACGAGGCCCAGAAGTCGACCAGAACCACCTTGCCGCGCAGTTCGTGGAGCGAGACAGTACCCGAGGTCGAAGGGAGGGTGAAGTCGGGTGCGGTGGCGCTGGCCGCGGGCGGCGCAGCAAACGCGGACACTGCGAGCAACAACGAGAGGAGCGAGACGAGTAACGGGCGCTTCACTGAGTCCATAGCCTGCCTTCTGCCGTCGTCGACGATGTGCAAAGAGTCGGCCACGCATCGACTGAATCGAACGGACCTTCCTGCGGACCCGTTACGAATAGGACGGCCCGTGCGAACGCGGGTTTCGCGTTTCAGCGCTTGGGTGAATGACAATTTCGTCATGTGGGGGTCAGGTCATACTGTCATCGAAAAGAATCACACTCGTCCTCGAAAAGAGACGATGATGAATGCGATGAGATTTCTCGCCGCGACTCTCTGCGCCATCCTTCTCGCGACCGGGTGCAATCGGACCGAGCCGCAGAAGGCCTCGTTCGCCGGCTCGCTCCGATGCGGCATGACGCGGGAGGAAGTGACTGCTCTCGCGCATCGGCTCGGATACGGCGACGCGGATGCGAAGTGGCTGACGCGCGAGAGCCGTCAACCGTCGAAGAACGCGAAGGAGCTCGAGCTGCTCGACCTGACATTTCATGAGGGACGCCTCGTCGCCTACCGTCAGGGAAAGTACGATCCCGCGACGCGGCGCACCGCGTACCGCACCGTGACGTTGTGCGGAGGAACGTGAGGGTCACGGCTGCACTTTGACGCCGATCGCGCGCTCCGCTCCCTTCACGCAAATCCCGGCGGGCGCGCCGCGTGCCTGCGATGCCGGCGCCACCGCGCGAACGAGCTCCCGCACGCGGCGTGACCGCCGGAGGCAGCGAGATCCGAACGACCGTGGGATGCTCACACACTCGCCGGGTCGGGGGGCGGTCCCCTCTCCCCGTCCGTATTCACGAACTTCAGCCGACATCCCCATTCGGGGAGAGGGTCAGGGTGAGGGGCGACACCGAAACCCGAATTCGGAAATCGTGCAGAATCGCCTCGTCGCAATTCGCGAAACACGTGCAGTTCTCGCCCACCAGGCGCGACTCACTCTCACTCGCGCAGCCCCCAGTGCCGTAGGCACGAATGACAAAGCAGGCATTTCTCACACCGTCTCGTCGCGAGGAGGCGGAGAGTGGCTTGGATGCAAGGCGCGCGCAGCTTCGGCGACGAAGGCATAGTGGCGACTATGTTGAGGAGCCGAAGCTGTGCGCAACGTAGCAGGCGGGCCGCTATCCGTCTCCGCAGCAGAGACGATGTGAGAAATGCGGGCCAGGAGTCTGCGCGGTAGAAACTGTCCTACTGCGAAAGCGGATCAACGGTCCAAATCCGCCCGGATTTTCGGCGAGTAGCCACCGCTACGCACCTCAAATCCGAACGAATTTGGCCTCGTTGCTCCGCTTTCTCGCTACGGACGTTTCTATCGCGCAGACTCCTGGCCCCGGGTGAAGGCGCGAAGCGCCGGAACCCAGGGTTCGGGCGCACGAAAAACAAACGCGTCTCTCCTTCACGCAAATCCCGGCGGGCGCGCCGCGTGCCTGCGATGCCGGCGCCACCGCACGAACGAGCTCCCGCACGCGGCGTGACCGCCGGAGGCAGCGAGATCCGAACGACCGTGGGATGCTCACACACTCGCCGGGTCGGGGGGCGGTCCCCTCTCCCCGTCCGTATTCACGAACTTCAGCCGACATCCCCATTCGGGGAGAGGGTCAGGGTGAGGGGCGACACCGAAACCCGAATTCAGAAATCGTGCCGAATCGCCTCGTCGCAATTCGCGAAACACGTGCAGTTCTCCCCCACCAGGCGCGACTCACTCTCACTCGCGCAGCCTCCAGTGCCGTAGGCACGATTGACAATAGCCCGTATTTTTCACACCGTCTCGTCGCGAGGAGGCGGAGAGTGGCTTGGATGCAAGGCGCGCGCAGTTTCGGCGACGAAGGCATAGTGGCGACTATGTTGAGGAGCCGAAGCTGTGCGCAACGTAGCAGGCGGGCCGCTATCCGTCTCCGCAGCAGAGACGATGTGAGAAATGCGGGCCAGCCCCGAACCCAGGGTTCGCGCGGACGAAAAACAAACGCGTCTCTCCTTCACGCAAATCCCGGCGGGCGCGCCGCGTGCCTGCGATGCCGGCGCAACCGCGCGAACGAGCTCCCGCACGCGGCGTGACCGCCGGAGACAGGAGACGCTTCGTTCCGCAGACGTGACCCTCCGCGCCGCACTCCCGCCAGGAAAAGTCGTGGCTAACTCGAACGATCGACGACCTTCGCCGTCGGCGCGTTCGTCGCCACCGACTTGATGCCGTTCTCCATCCCGGACTTCGAGGAGTACATCTCGTTCTTCCCGAGAATCTCGCCATTCCGCGCCTTGATCACGAAGTAGGCGCTACCGTCCTTCGCGGCTTTTCTCACGAAGCTGCCGTCGTCGGCCGCGTTCTTCCGCACCGCCTCGATCCCGTCCTTCGCAGCGGCTTTCGACTCGTACTGCTCGCTGGAGAGAATGATCTGACTGTTTCCCGCTTTCAGGTTGAATCGGTACCTGCCCGTCTTTCCTACCTCGATCACGAATGTTCCTGCCATGCGCGTTCCTCCTGTGGTTCGCCAGCGATCCTTCGCAGACGTCGAAATGAGTCTACTCCCATTTGAACTCATGGTCCGGATGTCGATCGCTGGCAATGGTCGCCTGCTTGCGCCGTTCGTATCGCGACAGTGCAGCTGACCTCGGTGGGAGCCGACTCATGCGTGCAATCGGATCGGTGGTCGCACCCGCTGCATGATTCCGACCTATACTTGGTGAGGGCACGAGCGTCAGAAAAGATTCGTCAAGGCGGGGCGAATCTGCCTTTGGGAGCGGAGGAGTGATCGCGCCGCTCGACGTTCGAGACGCCGCTCGCAGTTCCACAGAGATGATCAGGAGGAAATCATGGGTATGTTCGGCGATTTGGTGAACAAGGTCTTCCACGCGGCGGCAGCCGCACCGCGTCCGGCGGACGCGGCGGCTCCGGATGGTTCCGTGCCGAAGTCCAGGGTTCAGGTTGCCGCGGCCGCCGCGGGTACGGCATCGCCGGCTGGGGTGGCTCCTTCTCCGGCGGTAGATGTCGCAGCGGTGCTCGACGGTCTGGCGGCGAAGAGCTCGGAGAAGCTCGACTGGAGACATTCCATCGTCGACCTGATGAAGCTGGTCGGAATGGAAAGCACTCTTTCGGCGCGAAAGGCTCTCGCCGCGGATCTCCATTACACCGGCGACACGAACGACTCCGCGTCGATGAACATCTGGCTCCACAAGGAAGTCATGCGGAAGCTGTCGGAGCACGGAGGTAAGGTGCCGGACGAGCTTCTTTCGCACTGACGGCCGGCACTGGGGTGCGTCGATCGTGGTCCGAAGACACCGGGCTCGAGGGTGTTCTGCGGCTCATGATCGGCGCCGGCTTTCCGCGATGCGCGCTCCTCGTATTGTTGAGGCTCGCCGGCATCGGTGCGGCCGCCGATTCTGTGACCCGTCACAAAATCGCCCCGCATCCGGTCTCTGAGATGAATGTCTGAAGATCAAAAACGGCTCAGCGAGTTCGATACCCATCGCGGTCTGTTGTTCTCCATCGCCTACCGGATGCTGGGCAGCGTGGCGGACGCGGAGGACATCCTGCAGGAGACGTTCATCCGGTGGCTGCAGGCGGAACGGGAGGGTATTCGTTCGCCGAAAGCATTCCTCATCACCATCATCACTCGCCTCTCGATCAATCATCTGCAGTCCGCGCGCGTGCGTCGCGAAGAGTACGTGGGGCAATGGTTGCCTGAGCCCTTCATCGCGCCCTCTCCCGACGGCGACGACACACTGTCGATCGCCTTTCTGGTCTTGCTGGAACGATTGAATCCGACGGAGCGCGCGGTCTTTCTCCTGCGCGAAGTCTTTGATTACGAATACGGCGAGATCGCGTCGGCCCTCGGCGTGACCGAGGCGAACTGCCGTCAGATTCTCCGGCGCGCACGACAGCACATTCGCGCCGAACGGCCGCGCTTCCGGGCGACGCCGGAGGAGCACGATACGCTCCTGCAGCGATTCCACGACGCGGCGCTCAGCGGCGACGTCGGTTCGCTGGCAGCGCTGCTCACTGACGACGTCGTGCTCCACACCGACGGCGGCGGCAAGGCGCCGGCCCTCCCCAATCTGGTTCATGGAGCCGACAAGGCGGCGCGGGCGATCGTCGGCGGCATCGCCCGTCAGACGCCGCAGGATCTCGTCCGTGAGATGGTTCAGATCAACGGCGAGACGGCGATCGTCACGTATGCGCAGGGCCGGCCCTTCGGCGTGTTCACGATCCAGGTTCGCCACGGGCGCATTGCCGCCGTCTACGCGATCACGAATCCCGACAAACTCGCTCATCTGCCCGGCTTGCCCCCTGCGCCGTCGTAAGGCGGTGTCACAACCGAAGCGCCTGCCTGGTCTTCTCTGCGGAGGAAGACTTCGATGCGAATTCTCATTCTTGGCGCGACCGGCGGAACCGGCCGCGGTCTCGTCGATCAGGCGCTGAGGCGCGGCCACCACGCCACGGCCTTCGTGCGAGCGCCCGAGAAACTCCGCGGATCGGACGGTGCGCTCACGATCGTTCGCGGCGATCCGCTCAACTTCGACGAACTGCGCGATGCCATGCCCGGGCACGACGCGGTACTCTCCGCTCTCGGCGCCCCCGGACCCGGCCGCACGACGATCCTCGGCGATGCCGCAACGGTGACGGTCAAAGCGATGCAGAGCGCATCGGTGAGTCGTCTCCTGCTCGTCTCTGTGGCCGTTCTGTTCCGTCACATCGGATTCACTGCCGCGATTCTGCGGCGCACGCTGTTGCGGAACATCGCCGTCGACGCCGCCGCGATGGAGCGCACCGTCGCGGCGAGCGATCTCGATTGGACGATCGTCCGGCCGCCGCGGCTGACGAACGGTGCGCTCACGACGCGCTACCGAGTCGATGACGGGCGCATGCCGGCGGGAACGCTCGTGGTGAGCCGGGCCGATGTCGCGCACTTCCTTCTCGATGAGCTCGAGGACAATCGGCACGTACGCGCGATCGTCGGCATGGCGGGCATGGAGAGGAGCACTCCATGATCCACCTGGCGGCCCTCTTTGGACACATTCTCGCGTCATCGACTTCAGGAGCTCCGCAATGGTGAACGTCGTTCTGTGGTTCGTGCAGATCTTTCTCGCGCTGCTATTCCTCGGTGCCGGCATTCCGAAGATCACGGGCCGCGGGCTCGAGCAGTGGACCGGTTTCTCGAGCGTACCGCGGCCGCTCGTCCTCTCGATCGGCGTCGCCGAGCTCCTCGGATCGGCAGGTCTCGTCCTTCCGATGGCCACCAATGTCCTGCCGTGGCTCACGCCGCTCGCGGCGATCGGCCTCGCCACGAACGTGCTGATGGCGACTGGATTTCACGTCCGTGGCGGCGAACGACTCAACGCCCTCGAGACGACGCTGTGGGCCACTGTCGCGGCCGTCGTCGCGATCGGCCGCTGGCCTCTCGTCGATCAGGCGAATCTCGCGATCGCGCCGGCCGCACTGGTCGTCGCGCTTGCGGTCCTCCTCCCGACGGCGATCATCATCGTCGTCATTCTGTTGCGGCGGAGCGCGGTCACTGCCGCCGCCCCGGAACGTCGATGAGGCGGCATGGTGATCGAGTCGCATGGTTTGACGATCCGTCCACCGCGAGACAGGTTCCGCTCCCGGTGGCGGTTATGCACCGCAGAGGTGACGCAGAGCCCTCTTCGTGATCTCGGCTCCTCTGCGGTAATTCCGCGTCGCCCCGGGAATCTCCTGACATCGCCGGAGTTTTCGATTGAGTATGAAACGATCGATCGCCACTCTCGCCCTTGCCGCTCTCTTCGTCGGCTGCAGCGCCAGCGCCGACGGTGCGAAGAGAGAGATCCCCGCTCCTCAGGTCGACATTCCTGCCGCTGAGGCGACCGGGCCGCAGGTCGCGGTGCTGGCCGGCGGCTGTTTCTGGGGCATGCAGGGAGTGTTCGAGCATGTGGCGGGCGTGACACGGGTCGTGTCCGGCTTCTCCGGAGGCAACAGCACCACGGCCCATTACGACGCGGTGTCGACCGAAAGCACTGGTCACGCGGAGTCGGTAGAGATCACGTTCGACCCGAAGACGATCTCGTACGGCGAGTTGCTGCGCATCTTCTTCTCGGTCGCGCACGACCCCACGCAGCTCAACCGTCAGGGGCCGGATGTGGGACCGAGCTATCGATCGGAGATCTTCTTCGCCACGCCAAGCCAGGAGCGGGTGGCCCGCGCCTACATCGCTCAGCTCACGAAAGAGAAGATCTTCACATCACCGATCGTGACGAAGATCGAACCGCTGGACGGCTTCTTCCCCGCCGAAGATTACCACCAGGATTACCTGATCAAACACCCGCGTCAGCCGTACATCGTGATCAACGATCTGCCGAAGATCGAAGCGCTGAAGCGCCTCTACCCGCAGCACTACCGGGCTGAACCCGTGCAGCTGGCGGCGTCGCGGTGAGATCCTGACAAGCGTCAGCCCGGACTATTCAGCGGAATTCGTCGCGAGGAGTGCGAAGCGGGCTTGGATGCAAGAAGCCGTGTGGCCGAAGTTTCAAGGACCCGTGCCCGTGTTCACGAAATGTTGGCCCGCGTCACCCCGCTCGCCCGGATCATCCGCACTCCAAAACTTTGGTTGCCCCAACGCACGAGGCACGCCCGTTCCCACTCGCGCCACTCCCAGTGCCGTAGGCACGATTACGAGCAACCCCGGGTGAAGCCCTGTGGCCGAAGTTTCAAGGACCCGTGTCCGTGTTCGCGGAATGTTCGCCCCCGTCGCCCCGCTCGCCCGGATCATCCGCACTCCAAAACTTTGGTTGCCCCAACGCACGGCGCAACGCTCCATGCCCTTTGCTCCCGAACTCCGGTCACTCGATCCCATGACCACGCGCCCACCCCCTCTCGCGCCACTCCCAGTGCCGGAGGCACGATTGACAGTAGCCCGCATTTCTGGTTCTCCTAACAGGTGTGTAGGTGCGGAATGATTGTCGGAGGCATGCAGGAACGGCGACGCGGCTGTTTTCGAGGAGCAAGTCGGTGTTCGCCGAAGCGTTCGGAAAGCGAAGTTGTGGAAACCGCGGAAAACGCCGCCACCCGGCCGCCGCGTTTTCCGCCGTTCCCACAACTTGCCCCGCCGTCGCGGAAGGATCTGAAGGAGCCCCGAAAGTCGCTGCTCGTGGAGAGGTGAAGATCGAAGCAGCGATAGCAGGTTGGAATCGGCGAACCGTGCTGCCCATTTCCCGTAGTCTGTAGTCGATGAAACCAAGACACGGGGAGGACAGGCACGGTGCGCCTGACGACATTGTTCCGGAAGTTGCTCAACATGGCAAACGTAACGGTTCGCGGGGTTCGGTTCGAAGCTCGGAGTCTCTATCTCGACGTGAGTCCAACGTGGAGACGTCCGCGGTGCGGAGGGTGCGGACGGGTTGCTCCCGAGCTTCACGGAACGGTGATGAAGCATCGCGAATGGCGTCATCTCGGCCTCTGGGGATGCCGGGTGATGCTGCGGGCGGATCTGCCGCGGGTGCGTTGCCGCCGCTGCGGGGTGCGAACGGCCGCGGTTCCGTGGGCACGGCCTGGTTCGATGTTCACCCGCGCGTTCGAAGACGAGCTTGCCTGGTTTCTGCAGCGATCCAATCAAACCGCGGTCTCGGCGTACTTCAAGGTCAGCTGGCTCACGGCCGGACGGATCGCCGCTCGAGTGGTTGCCGAAAAACGCGACCCGAACGCGCTCGAGAATCTGACCCGGATCGGCATCGACGAGATCTGCTGGGGGCGGCCGAAGAAGTTCATGACCGTGGTCACGAACCACGAGACCGGGCAGATGATCTGGGCGGCGAAGGGTAAAAGTGCAGAGGTTCTCGACGGGCTGTTCGATCTGCTCGGCCCCGAGCGCTGCGCGCGAATCCGTCTGGTGAGCATCGACATGAGCGCGGCCTTCGAGAAAGCTGTTCGCGACCGACTGCCGAACGCCGAGGTCGTTTTCGATCGATTCCACGTGGTCCAACTCCTCGGGAATGCGATCGATCAGGTGAGGCGGGACGAGATGCGAAAGGCCACCGGCGAGGAGCGCTCCGCTCTCAAATCCACTCGGTTCGTCCTCCTGAAGAACCCCTGGAACCTGCGTGATGCCGAGGAGGCGAAACTCTCGGAGCTCGCGCGGATGAATCACACCCTCTTTCGCAGTTACCTGGTCAAGGAATCCTTTCAGGACATCTATGACTCCTCGTCCGTCCGCCAAGCTGATCGACGGTTCAAGCGCTGGTATCAGTCCGCGGTTCATAGCCGCATTCAACCCCTCGTTCGCTTCGCGCGAACCGTCGCGGCGAAATGGCCTGGCATCCGCCGTTACTTCGAGTATCGACTCACGAATGCAGTTGCTGAAGGCTGCAACAACAAGATCCGAATGCTCAGTCACCGCGCTTTCGGCTTTCACACCGCGGAAGCTCTGATCGCAATGGCGTTCCTCTGTACGTCAGCAATCGCATTCCATCCTCTCGGCCTATGAACTCTGCTACACACCTGTTAGGAGATCCGCATTTCTCACACCATCTCGACGCGAGGAGGCGGAGAGCGGCCTGGATACAAGGCGCGCGCAGCTTCGGCGATGAAGGCATAGTGGTGACTATGTCGAGGAGCCGAAGATATGCGCAACGTAGTAGACAGGCCGCTATCCGTCTCCGCAGCAGAGATGGTGTGAGAAATGCGGGCCAGCCCCGGGTGAAGGCGCTCTGCGCCGGAACCCGGGGTTCCCGCGCGCACGAAGAACAACTCACGTTGCCGATCACGCGAATCCCGGCGGGCGCGCCGCGTGCCTGCCAGACCGAAGCTCTCTAGCCAACGACCGTTCTGCACGCGGCGTGACCGCCGGAGACAGGAGACGGGCCCGAACGACAGGCATCTGGCGAAGTAACGTCATACGTAATAACATTCCGGGGTGACCTTCAACAATCATCGACGGAGTCGATGGATTCTGATATTCGCGACGGCCCTTCTCCTGGCACTCATTGGATCGTCTCTCGTGATTCCCTCGCGAAACGCGTCGACGGTAGCCGTTAGCAGATTCAGAGCAACGGTTCGCCTGCTGCCGCACCGGATCGCGTTCTCTCCCTGGATTCTCACGCGGCGGATCCGCGTCCCGCGCGAGGGCGGACTGACGGTCATTCGGTCGAGCAGCTCGCTCGGGATCCGGGCAACCCTCTGGCTCGATGGAACCGGGCAACTCCCCGTTTCCGCGGAGACCGTGCGAGCGCGGGGTTGGCAGGCGGCCGTCGATGAATGGATCGAACGATCGATGAGCGAGACATTCGGGGGAATCGGCGTAAACTCCGCCGCATCCGAAGCCACCATCGAATGGCGCACGCTCTTCCCCTCGGCTCCTGCATCCGAGGTCGGGTCGATGGAAAGGACTCTTGCCGGCTCGCTCGGAAAATCGGGACCGGTCCTCAAGAAAATCGAGCTGCATGCGACATCGCCCAGCGAATTGCGCGCCCTCGCCCGAAAGCGTCTGGCATCACTCGTGGGCGGCCGCGGACGGCTGATCGTGCTGGGTCTCGACGCTCTCGACTGGCACATCGTCGACGAGTTGGGGGCCCGTGGATTGATGCCGAACCTCCTGCGGTTGAGCAGCCGAGGCGCGCAGGCCGAGCTCGACGCCACACCACCTCTGATCTCACCGGTGATCTGGACGACACTCGCGACCGGAACCGAGCCTGCGAAGCACGGCGTCCTCGATTTTCTGGAGCAGGACCCGCGGGACGGCTCGACCCGGCCGGTCGGCAGTGGCTCACGGAAAGTCCCGGCGGTGTGGGAAATGACTGCTGCAGCGCACCGTTCAACCGCGGTGGTTGGGTGGTGGGCCACCTATCCCGCGCGGGAGATTACGGATTGCAGCATCTATTCGGACCGTCTGACGGAACAGCTTCTGGGTCTCGAGACGACGGCACCGAAAATGGCGTCGCCTCTCGCCGCGCGCGAAGCCGCCGATCGAATGCGCGTGCTCGTGACCGGCCTCGATCCTCGGGTGTTCAAACCCTTCATCTCCCTGAGGCCCGACGAGATCACACTGATCCGGAGCGGCAAGACATCCTGGGACGAGCCCGTATCCGGTCTGGCGAAATTGTTGGCGTCCACCGCGACAGTCGAGCATCTCACCGATTATGAGCTCGACCGTGGAACGTCCGTCATCCTCTCCTACCTGGAGGGAACCGATACGGTTGGTCACCTTTTCGGAAAGTATCGTCCGCCGGCGCAACCAGGAGCTTCCATTGCGGATTCCGCCCGCTTCGGCCCAATCGTCGATCGGTATTACGCGAGCGTGGATCAGTGGATCGGCACCATCCTGAAACGCCTCCGGCCCGAGGACACCATCGTGGTCGTCTCGGATCATGGATTCCACTGGGGAAAGGACCGCCCTCCGGTGGCATCCGGCGCACATACAGCGACCGCGGTGTGGTGGCATCGACCGCAGGGAGTCTTCATAGCGGCCGGTCCCGACATCGCGCCCACGAGATCGCGTGAACATCTTCGGCCCGTCGACGTGACTCCGATCCTCCTGAGGATCGCCGGACTTCCACCCGGTGCGGAGCTCGGAGGAACGATACCCCCATGGCTTGGGCCCCTGGTCCGCCGGCATGCCGGCACTGTCAATTACGCGGCACTCCTGCCGCGAACAGTTTCGCGCGACGCCGACCTGCCGGACGCCGCAAAGAAGGAACTCCTCGCGAAACTCCGTGCCCTCGGGTATCTCGGCTCGGCTCCGGCCCCGGACCGCAAATCCGCGAACGCCCCCTCGGAAGGGTCGCGGACCGAGGCTCGCCGCTGGAACAATCTCGGCACATCTCAATTGGCCGGGGGCCATCTCGACGAGGCGGAGGCGGATTTCCGCAGGGCGATCCGATCAGACGCCACTTACGCACCACCCCATCACAACCTCTCATTGCTCTACAGAAGGCAAGGCCTGGATGATGACGCAGATCGCGAGTTCTGGTCTGCGGTCGACCGTGGACTGGCCGACCGCGAGATGAACGTCGTTCGACTCGCTCTCGACTACCGGGAGAAGGGACAGTTGGATCGAGCGAGCTCGATCTTCGCTGAGGGTCGACGGCGTTTCCCCGACAGCGTGGCTATCTGGCTGAATGCCGGAGTTTTTCTCGGCGAGCAGCGGCAATATCCCGAAGCACGAACCTGCCTGCAGCGCGCGGTCGAACTGAGTCCCGACAGCGCAGCCGCGCACCGAAATCTCGCCCTCGTGCTGGAGAGAACAGGAGACGTCGACGGGGCCCGCAGAGAACTCAGCAGCACGCTACGACTCGACCCCGCCGACGTCGCTGCGCAGCATGAGCTCGAGCGGCTCGGTGCTCACGCTGGCAACTGACCGCTCAGTTGCCGGCCTTCGTCCCGCGATGCGGCACCGCGGTGATGTAGACTTTGAACATGGGGTGTTCGAACAGAAAGGCATCGAACCACATCGCATTGAAGCGACGCGCATTGAACGATGTCAATCCGTCGCGGTCGCCGTCGTGTCCATCCGCGGGATCGGCGAAATAGATCACGTCGTCCCGATCTGAGACTGTTCCCTTCGTATCGTATCCGACCACGATCACCCAGTGTCCGCCATAGTCGATCCACTCGACGAGCGTCGGGATGTTCTGATCCAGATTGTCGCGAAGCATTTCGAGCGATCCGTGCTCGCCCCACGTAACATCGAATCCGTTACCCTCGAGCCATTCGACCATGTGGCCTGGTGAGGTTCCCTTATCGGCGGTGCAGTGAGCTTCGTTCGCGATTTTCATCTCGTCACCGTCCCGGCCATAGTAGTGCAGTAGCGTCAGCAGACTCGCCGGACCACAGGTGTAGGAAGTCGTCTGCTGGTACGCACGAAGCGGCAGCATCACACGGTCCGGATGTTTCTTCGGTGAGTCGGCGGCCGACACCGAAGAAATCCACATCACGACGAGTACCACGAACGAAACGACACGTATCGGACTTCTCATGCTGGTCTCCTCGAATCGATGTCGACGGTTGCTCCGGAAACCGTCGCGCACGGTTGATTCAGCAGAATACGCGAATACAGCGAGACGGCGGCGTCCAGTTGCCGCTTCTCGATACACTCGTTGGGCATATGGCATACCCGGATGTCGCCGGGGCCGAGAACGGCGCACTCGAGTCCTCCGATTCCCTGCAGCACGGCTGCGTCCGTCGCATACCCGAGTGTCAGCCGCTCCGACCTCGTGATGTCGTGCAGCTCCGCGATAAAACCGGAGTCACGATCCATCTCGAATGCGGGGGCGGAAAAATCCTTTTGCAGATCACACCGAAATCCGTGGTGCCGCAAACGCTCACAATCACGTTCGATCACCCCGATCACCTCGTCAGGGGTCGTGCCGGGAAGCAGTCTGGCGTCTCCGGCCAGTTCAGCCTGATCGGGAACTCGATTTCGGACGTCTCCACCATGAAGTATCCCCACATTCACCGCATTGCCGGACTCGAAGCGCGGGTCGCTGGTCTCGTTCCATCGCACCTGCAGCCCTGCGATACTCGTGACGATCTCCGACGCCGCGTAAATTGCATTGAGGCCGCGGTGAGGACTCCCCGAATGCGCGGCTCTTCCCCGTACGGTCACGCTGAAATCGAACACTCCTTTGTGCGCATAGCCGATGGAAAGCCCGGTCGGTTCGCCAATGATCAATTGCATGGGCTGGAGCCGCGCCATCGCCTCAGTCGACCGCACCAGTTCGTTCGCCCCTTCCAGAGCGGTCTCCTCGTGATGCGTCAGAACCAGCGCGAGAGGAGCCGACGGGTCCGACACTGCTACCGACTCCAGCGAAACCAGCATGCTGGCGAGTGCACCCTTCATGTCACTCGCGCCGAGGCCGTGCAACATGCCTTCGACCTCGGTCAACTCGAACGGGTCGTTTATCCAGGCGTTGCGGTCGAACGGCACGGTATCGACATGACCGCAGAATGCCCGATATCGCGGAGCTTCGGGATTCCACCCGATCGCGGCCGCATTGCGTGCGATGAGGTTCTGAAAGCGACCGTCCTCACCGAACGTCTCGCAGGTGAATCCAACCTTCTCGAGGCGGGAGATGACGTACTCGAGGATTCCGGCCGTGGGCTTGCTGCTCACGGTATTGAACGACACGAGATCACGGAGAATCTCGATCACATTTGTCACGTGACACTCCTCTCTCTGCGCTGCCGTTTCGATCAGAACGCCAGTCGGAATCCAACCTCGAATCGCCGGGGAGATTGCCACGCCGCGGGACTCCGGAAGGTGGCCAGAGCGGAGTTCGAGACGCGCGCCGTCACCTGCTGATTGTTGAACACGTTGAACGCGTTCACGTAGCCGGCAAGGGTCAACGGACCCATCTTGAAAGGCTGCTCCACGTAAAGATCCGCGCCCCAGTTGGACCCGACCTTCGACGAACCGCGTCTCTCGATGAATACCGAACCCCAATCGCCGGGAGCCGTCGCGGTGTACAAATTGCCCGATGACCAGGTCGCGTTCAGGCCGACGACGGTACGCCATGGCATCTTGTACGACCCGAAGAGCTTCACTCTGTGAGGTGACTGCGTTCTCCCGTAGCGCTGGGGATCGACGAGTTCCGGATTGGAAAAAGTGTACTGTCCGATATCGCGCCACGTGACACCCCACGAATCATTCTTCAGGGCGTAGGTGTAGCTCGCCAGGAACTGCAGTCCGTCCGGACCGAAACGTTTCTCCAACGCCAGCGTGACGGCCTGATACTCACTCCACTTCTTGTTGCCGACATCCGACTTCTTGGGAACGTTCGTGATCTGGTAGACTCCGCTTCCGGTCGGATCGTACCAGTCGATCTGATTGTCCTGCCAGTTCCAGACGAAGTTGGCCCTCAGCGCGAGATCGCCGCGGAGAAGTCGATCGTACCCTACCGATATTTCATCGAGATACGCCGGCTTCAGATTCGGGTCGATCGTCGCGCCTCCGGCATTCACCGGTATGTCGTACATCAGGTTCCAGCAGGAGTCGGGATGGTCGTAGTAGGCTGCACTCGCAGGACTACAGGTGTAATTCCATTCCCATCGCTGAACGTGATCCGTCGTCTGGCTGAACGCGTCACCGATGTAGTTCGTTGCGAGATAGTAATAGCGGCCGACCGAGGCGTGAATCGAGTCGCCACCCAGATCGTAGGCGAATCCGAGACGAGGAGCGAGCTCTTTGCCGAATCCGAACTTGACGATCTCCTTTCCCCGATTGTTCTTGATCGTCGTCGATTCGGCACGAACCCCGAGGTTCAGTGTAAGCTTGCCGAGCGTCCAATTGTCCTGCACGTACATGGCCGAGTAGTCCTGCTGACTCTTGACGAATCCCTCCTGGTCCTTGTAGAGGAATCGGACGTACGGACTTCCCTGCCAGTTCCAGTACTGACCGGCAGTATTCCAGACGTTGGCCGTGTTCGGCGCGATATCCAGGTACTCGATGCCTCCCTTCAGCTCGTGACTTCCCAACGATTCCGTAGAGAAGTAGCGGCTCGCCGACACGAGACCGCCCTCGCGCTCGCGAATCGAGCTGTAGTCGATCGAAGGACCGCCGGACGCGTACCCCCAGGCCAGATCATACGTGTACGGAACCTGATTGAAGGTCGGTGATTCGGGTCGGAGCGTGACCTCGTTCCTGTGCTTCTGGAGCTTCGCTTCCACGAAGAAGGATGGTGTCAGCATCCCCGTCCACTGCAGGGAGTAGTTTCGTCCTCCCATCGACTGGTTTCGCTCGGTGTCCTGGTTGTAGATCGGACCGTATATGTAGCCCTGCACGTGCGACTGCACCACCGGATCGTCGTTGTAGAAACCGACCAGCTGATGCTGCGGATTCAACTGCCAGCTCAGTTTGAACGACGAATAGTGCCCTTTCAGAGAACTTCGCTCCTGGCTCAGCCGACCGGTCAGAATGTCGTCGAGCGTTGCATATCGGCTGAAACCCGTGCTCTGATCCCGATTCTCGTACGAGCCGAAGAACCAGAGGCGGTCCCTCATCATGGGACCACCCAACGTCACGCTCGGCCGGGTCTCCTCGTTCTGCGCAGAGCCGCTCTTCGCCCGGCCCGTCTCGTGATCGATTCCAGGCGATGCAGACCACGATTCGCGAGACAGAATGACTCGCGCCGTTCCGCGAACGTCGTTTCCTCCCGATTTCGTGACCAGGTTCAGAACCGCACCCGTCGCTCGGCCATACTCGGCACTGAATCCCGCGGTCTGCATCTGGGTGGCCGCGATCGTGTCCCAATTGATCATCGATCCCGAGATCTGAACCCGTGGGTCAGTGGTATCGATGCCGTCGACCAGGAAGAGGTTCGAGCTATTCGATTGGCCAGCGGAGAGCGGCGCGTACAGGCCTGGTTCCACATTCGGAGCCATCTCCATCAACTGGATGAAGCTCCGGCTCGTCGGCAGCGTCTGGGCGAGCTCCGACGGAATCGCGGTGTCGACCGTCGACTTCGTCGTATCCACCACCGCCGAATTCGCCGTTACGCTCATCGATTCGGAGTACGAGCCGATCGATAGATCCGCATTCACTTCCGTCGCCGTCCCGAGATTCACGATCACGTGGTTCACCGTCCGCGGCTGGAATCCCTCCAGCTCGAACGAGATCGTGTAACTACCCGCAGGAACGGGAGTTATGCGGAATCCCCCATCGGTTCCGCTCACCACGGTTCGCGTGCCCTGCAACACCGCACTCGCCGCTGTGACCGTGACTCCGGGCAGCGCTCCGCCGTTGTTGTCCCGCACGGTTCCGATCACGGAACCATACTGCACACCTTGCGCACGGGCCATGAGTGGGAACAGGTTGACGAGAGCCATGAGAATCAAAATCGTTCGTTTCATGCGGCATCTCCTATTTCACCGGGTCGGTCCGGATGGAGCATTCCAGGGGCGATACTGGCTTCATGTTCGATATGCGAACAATTGTTCAGCAGTAGAACATCGGTATACACCTCCACGAACGGGGTGTCAACGCTGCGGAATATTTCATCGATCCGTGCGGGAGGGCGAGCGGAGGCTCGTGGCAGGTGACGTGGGGCAGGATTCAGGGGATGAAACGGGAGAGCTTTTCCGCGTGGTCTCGAAGAGCTGCGAGGTACTTCGTGACCCGCTCCTGGTAATCGGTGCCCTTGATGAACGCCACCACCATGCATGACCTCGCTTCACCGTCGCGGCTGAAGATGGGCACCCCGACCCCGACGGCGGAAGGACTGAAGGTCTCGCCATCGCTGATCACGTATCCCTGTTCCCTGATTCTCGCGTATTCGGCCAGAATCTCATCGGAATCCGTGAGCGTGTTCGGCAGGTGCTTTTCGAATTTCTGAGAGCGCAAGAGCTTCTCCACTCGTACCGGATTGTGGTACGCCATCAGACATTTCCCGTAGCAGCCACGATTCATCGGATAGATCGCCCCTGGCCGGTAGTTCATTCGGAACGGTTGGTGCGTCTCGACCTCGTAAAGCGAGATGACCAGGTCCCCCTCCCGGACCGCGAATCCGACCGATTCACGGGTTTCGTTCGCCAGCGCGTCGAGGGTCTCCTCGACCTTCTCGTGCCAGTTCAGATTGTTCACGTACGTGGAGCCGACGTGATGAAGCATCGGACCGATCCTGTATCGATTCGTCGCAGGAGAGTGCACCAGGTAATCCTGGTTCGCGAGCGTTCGGAGGATGCGATAGACGCTGGTGCGATTGATTCCAGTCTGCTGGCTGATCTCCGCGACCCGATATTCGAATGGAGGCTGGCTCAACAGGTCGAGAATCTGCATTGCTTTTCTCAGGCTCATACCCAATCTCCGATCAGAACGGCCCCAGGCGCATGGCGTGCGCGATGAGGACCAACACGAGCCCTGCGGCGAGCCAGAGCAGTATCAAACGCCAGATGAATCGGGCCCAGTCGACCCACGAAACGCCGATCACCGCGAGCCCTGCCATGAAGTAACCCTGAGTCGGCGTGAAGACGTTCGTGATTCCATCTCCGAGTTGAAACGCGAGGACGCTGGTCTGTCGGGTGACCCCCACCAGATCTCCCAGCGGCGCGAGAATCGGAATCGAAAGGGCGGCCTGACCGCTGCCCGAGGGAACCAGAAAGTTGAGAAGCACCTGAACCCCATAAACACCTGCAGCGCTGGCCCACCCGGGGAGTCCGGCCACGGCCATCGACAGCCGGTTCAGGATCGTGTCAATCACGTGAGCGTGCTCGAATACCACCAACACGCCACGCGCGAGTCCCACCACCAACGCGCCTCCTGCAATCGCCGCAGCTCCGTTGACGAACGCCTGAGCGGTCCCGTCCGCTCCCAGCCCGCCGGCCAGCCCCGCGGCGATCGCGACCGCGAGGAACAGCGCCGAAAGTTCCGGAATACCCCAACTCCAGCGCATTGCCCCGACGACGACGGCACCCAGCGCCATGATCACGACCGCGAGAACGAGCACATGACGTGACGTCAGGCCACCCGAATCCCGCCCCGGCCCCTCCTCGGCTGCCTCGGATGGAGTGACGCGGATCCTCCTCGCGTAATGACTCACGTACGCGATCCCGATCGTCGTCATCGACACCCATGCGAGCAAGCGGTACGAGATCCCGGAAAACAGCGGGAGCCCGGCAATCCCCTGTGCGACACCCACCGTGAACGGGTTGAGAAAGGCCCCGGCGAAGCCGGCGCCCGCGCCGACGAGCGCGATGGCGCCCCCCGTGATCCGGTCGTAGCCGAGCCGGCGCGAGAGGATCACCAGTCCCGGAAGGAACGGTAGAGTCTCCTCCGCCATTCCGATCGTGCCGCCGGCGATCGCGAACAGAACCATGAGCAACGGGAGCACATATTCTCCACGCCCCCCGCTTCCTTTCACGACGGCATCGATGCCTCCGGAAATCGCGCCGCTCTCGTCGATCACCCCGAATGCCCCACCGATGATGAAGATGTAGAACACGATCGCAGCCGTTTCGGTCAAACCGCGCGGAAACGCGAGCAGCGCATCGATCACTCCGGCCGGCTGGGGCGGCACCGAGTGGAAGCTCGTCGGGTCGACCAGTGATCGCCCACCGGCATCCACGTACCGGTACTCGCCGGCAGGAATGAACCAGGTGGCAAGGGCCGCGAGGAGAATGAGGGAGAACAGCAGGACCCAGGTGTGAGGAACGTGGAGCTTCATGTCGTAGTCTCCATCATGATCCGCGGGATTCTACCCGACGATCGCAGTTTGACGCGATGCAGGGGTGCGGACTCGAAGAGGAGGATGCATCGTCGGTCGCCCGATCGAACACGGGCATCGCCTCGAAGCTCTCCGGCGATGGCTCGAGATCGTGTTCACGAAATGCACGTGCGCGTCGCATCGCTCGCCCGAACCATCCGTGCTCCAAAACTCTGGTTGCCCGAACCCACGGAGCGAGCTACCGCGCCCTTGCTCTCGAACGCCGGACGCTCGCTCCCATGAATTCGTGCCCGCCGGAACGAAGCCATCGCGCGAACGAACTCCTGCACGCGGCGTGACCGCCGGAGGCATGAACCGAGATCCGAACGACCGAGGGATGCTCACGCACTCGCCGGGTCGGGGGGCGGTCCCCTCTCCCCGTCCGTATTCACGAACTTCAGCCGACATCCCCATTCGGGGAGAGGGTCAGGGTGAGGGGCGACACCGAAACCCGAATTCAGAAATCGTGCAGAATCGCCTCGTCGCAATTCGCGAAACACGTGCAGTTCTCGCCCACCAGGCGCGACTCACTCCCACTCGCGCCGCCTCCAGTGCCGTAGGCACGATTGACAGGGATCGCGCGCGCGCGATAGATATCCCTGTTGCCCCTCGCGAAAACACCGCCGGGCGCGACGCGTGCCCGCCGGACCAAACCTTCGCGCGGGCGAAACGTTCTGCACGCGGCGTGACCGCCGGAGGCAGGAACCGAGATCCGAACGACCGTGGGATGCTCGCACACTCGCCGGGTCGGGGGGCGGTCCCCTCTCCCCGTCCGTATTCACGAACTTCAGCCGACATCCCCATTCGGGGAGAGGGTCAGGGTGAGGGGCGACACCGAAACTCGAATTCAGAAGTCGTGCAGAATCGCCTCGTCTCAATTCGCGAAACACGTGCAGTTCTCGCCCACAGGCGCGACTCCTCCCACTCGCGCCGCCTCCCGTGCCGGAGGCACGATTGACACTAGCCCGCATTTCTCACACCGTCTCGTCGCGAGGAGGCGGAGAGTGGCCTGGATGCAAGGCGCGCGCAGCTTCGGCGACGAAGGCATAGTGGTGACTATGTTGAGGAGCCGAAGCTGTGCGCAACGTAGCAGACGGGCCACTCTCCGTCTCCGCAGCAGAGACGATGTGAGAAATGCGGCCAGCCCAGGGTGAAAGCGCTCCGCGCCGGAACCCGGGGATCGCGCGCACGAAGAACAACTCACGTTGCCGATCACGCAAATCCCGGCGGGCGCGACGCGTGCCTGCGATGCCCGTGCAACCGCGCGACCGAGCTCCTGCACGCGACGCGACCGCCGGAGTCGGGGCTCGCATCCTCACGCACGCGACCGGCGGCGAAGGCTTCAGCGTGCGGATCAGAGCCGTTCAGGAGAAGAAGCTTGAACGAGAAGTCTTGTGAAGGTAAGAACTTCCGGCGTTGTCCGACCTAAGCAGGCCTGACCCCCGCTCTTCGCTTCACG
Organism: uncultured Acidobacteriota bacterium; assembly: GCA_963741955.1. GTDB lineage: Bacteria > Acidobacteriota > Thermoanaerobaculia > Gp7-AA8 > Gp7-AA8 > CAVUKB01. The sequence goes on along the minus strand of CAVUKB010000004.1, from coordinate 41,630 downwards.
GACCACTCGCGCTGAAGGAAATCGAACTGGCTCACAGGCTTGCGGCTCCCTTCCGAGGATGCCGTCGATTGCGGCGGCATTGCTTCGGGATTGCAACCAAATGGGGCGTCAGTTGCAGTCCGTGCAACGCACAAACGCTTGCACATAAGCATGTTGCAGAATCGCAATTGGTTGTTCGTGATTGCGATCATTCCTCCACGTCCTCCCGGTTGCAATCCGCAGGGCCGGCTTCCGGGAACCAGCGCGCCGCTCGAGACGAACTGGCTCATGCGGTCTCCTCCAGCTCTGCCGCCAGCTCGTCGACATAGCGCCGGTACGCGAACACGCGGCCGCGCTGCCGGTTGGTCAGCTCGGCGACGACCCCGAGGCGTTCCAGATGAACCAGCGACTTGTTGACCGTCGCCGCGGTCAGTTCCGTGGCCTTGACCAACGCCGCCGAGGTCGTGATCGGCTGCTGCTGCAGGGCCTGGTGCACCGCCAGCGCCGAGGTGGCCGCGCGACCCAGGCTTGTGATGCGGTCGCGGTCGGCGTTGACGAGGGCGAGCAGCGTATTGGCCGTGGCCACCGCCTGCGAGGCGCTCGTCTGCACCCCCTCGGCGAAAAAGTCGAGCCAGCGTTCCCACTCGCCGTGCAGCCGGACCTCGTTCAGCAACTCGTAGTACAGCGCGCGGTGGGTCTTGAAGTAGAGGCTGGGGTACAGCATCGGCTCACGCAGTACGCCACCCGCGACCAGTTGCAGCACGATCAGGAGCCGCCCAAGGCGGCCGTTGCCGTCGAGGAAGGGGTGGATGGTCTCGAACTGCACGTGCGCCAGCGCCGCTTTGATCAGCGGCGGTGTCGGTTCCGGCTGGTCGTTCAGGAAGTGCTCGAACGGCGTCAGGCAGTCCGCCAGCGCATGCGGGGGCGGCGGCACAAACGCGGCATTGCCCGGCCGTGTGCCGCCGATCCAGACCTGCGAGCGCCGCACCTCGCCCGGCGTCTTCCCGTGTCCGCCGGGATGGGACAGCAACACCTCGTGCATGCCGGACAGCAGGCGCATCGACAGCGGCAGACCGCTTCGCAAAGCCTTCAGGCCGTGCTCGAGCGCCGCTACGCAGCGGCTCACCTCGCGCGCATCCTCCACCGGCACGCCGGGCTGCTCATCGATCTCGTAGAGGAGCAGGTCCGCCAGGGAGGACTGGGTGCCTTCGATCTGCGAGGAGAGCACCGCCTCCTTGCGCACGTAGCTGTAGAGCAGGAGGGATGCGTTGGGCAGGTGCGCCGACAGCGCATCCAGCCGGCCCAGCGCCACGAGCGCGTCGTCGAAGCAGCGCCGCAGCGTAGGCGACCAGACGATCGGCGGGTCGGGTGGCAGCGGCGCCGGCACGAACGCCCGGAACCGCTCGCCGGCCGTGGCAACCTCGGCGTATGTACCTGGTGGTGTTCTCTGCATGCGGCAGCAACCTAAAACAAGGACGACTGCTATTTTAGTTTCACGGCTAAAGGTAAATCAATGGGTTGTGTAGATTCCGGTTCCAGGCGAACCTTCAATGGAGTCTGGAACTTTGGGGTCAGGGCTTCGCCTGTCGGTCCTCTCCCCTAACTCTTTGTCACGGCGCTACTTCGCCGCTTCGTTTGCTGCACGATATTCTACGACAGCCGCTGCCGGATCGCCGACTTGCACCTGCGATCAGGACCTGGGGAGTCGGCGCCGATTCCACGAGGAGTAGAACCCTCGGTATTTCGGAAAATCCGAGGTACTCTCGATTGCATGGCACGACCACTTCGCCTCGAGTTCCCCGGCGCGGTCTTCCACGTGACCTCCCGCGGGAACGAACGCAAGCCGATCTTCCGATGCGATGCGGATCGCCTGATGTTCCTCACCCGCTGACCGCGTGGCTCGGCCGCTACGAGAGCGCCGAGCAGCTCCGCCCGATCGCGGCCCTCTTGCGCCTCGGCAGCACCGGCCACGTCTCGAACCTCATCGCCCGCTGCGAGCGCGAGCTCGTGAACGACCGGCTTCTCCGCGATCTCGCCGACCGTAGCCTCGCGTCGCTCCTCGCGGGCAACTCAGATGCCGCGCCTCCCCGCGCCGTTCCGATCTGGCCGATGCTCCTGGTGCCACACATCATCCGCGACGCACCGGGCCCGGCGCCGTTCTGAGGCGACGCACGACTTCCCTGAAAACTGATCATTCCTCACGATTCGCCGTGACGGAGCCTTGTTCCAAGTGACGCCCGGTCCAGGTTTCGCCACGCGACGGAGGCCGAATCCGTTCCGATCGCCATGAACACCTGCCCACTACGTCGCATTCGATCGAGCATCTGACGAATCAACCGAGAAGCGACGCACCTCACCCCGCTTTCTCCGTTCAGAGTCAAAGTCACCGTCTCGCTAACTACAGACCCTGGAGTCGCTTACACGTGCAAGCGAGAATCGAAGGCCTGGCCCCGATCTTCGCTGGCCCCGATCTTCGCTGGCCCCGATCTTCGCCGCCTTTTCCATATTCCAGCAACTTACTGCAAGCGACGCGCGACGTCCTGGCTCCTTTCATGCCGTCGGCCCTATCCACTCTGGAGATTTAGTTCCGTCGATCGCACGGACGAATTCCGTCGTTTTCCCGGTCGAATTCAACGCATCCGCCTGGAGTTCGGAGTTGGAGCAGATCGCCCGACTGTACGTCGACGACACCGAGTTGGGGCCAGAAATACGAGCCGTCGGCTGCAGAGATCAGAATGCGGTAGCTTCCTTCTTTTAGTCCCAACAGCTCCGCGACATCTTCCACGTCGATGCCTCCCGGTTGAGCGACCACGCCCGGTGAGTCGGGCCGTATCGCACGAGTAACTGTGAATGTGGTGTGTTCGCGGTCGACGGCCTTGATCTCGAAATGAGCGCGGAGAACCTGCGAGTCGCTTTCGATTCGGATGACGAGATGAGACCTCACGAGATGTCCCACCGGGACGGGGGTCAGGACCGCCACCCCGTGAATCTCAGGGTGGATGTCGACTCGGCGGGCTTTTCGTCGGCAATTTGCATCTCCCGGCAAGCATTCTTTGATGACATCGACTTTGCCTTCAACGATCAACTGGTCCGCCGCGAGGCCGACATGTTCAAGATAATGCCTTGCGGAACGAGCTCGCCTTCGGGCAAGAGCTTCGTTGTATACCGCTCCCGCTGCATCCAGATCAGCGTGACCGGTCAATACGAGGCGCACCGCTCTGTTCTCGATGGCATATCGCCAGGCCCAAACCTTAAGCGCCTCTTTGCCATCGGTTGAGAGCTGACTACTATTCGCTTCGAAGAATATTGGGCCCGGCAGGCTCCACACAAGAACCGCCTCGCCGGTAACCTGCGGCCAGACGGCATTCGCCGAAGAGAAGGCTACGAATACCACGACCGCTACACGCGGCATCCACTTCTTCATCGCTTGTCACCGCGCTTTCCTGTTTCCGGAATGATGTAGTAGTCGACTCCCTTCCCGCGATCATGGACCTTCCCGAGTGTCTCAATGGATCCAAATAGCTTCCTAACGACTCTATCTGAACGGCGAATCGTCGCCTTTTGCCTTTCGACGCTCTTCGTTCCGGCATTGAAATCCCAAATGACGAACGCATCATGGTCGTACTCGTACTTGACCACAGCGCCGTCGGTCATGTAACTCTCAAGGATGTTTCCCAGCTCAAAAATATTCGCCGAAGCGTTCGGAAAGCGAAGTTGTGGAAACCGCGGAAAACGCCGCCACCCGGCCGCCGCGTTTTCCGCCGTTCCCACAACTTGCCCCGCCGTCGCGGAAGGATCTGAAGGAGCCCCGAAAGTCGCTGCTCGTGGAGAGGTGAAGATCGAAGCAGCGATAGCAGGTTGGAATCGGCGAACCGTGCTGCCCATTTCCCGTAGTCTGTAGTCGATGAAACCAAGACACGGGGAGGACAGGCACGGTGCGCCTGACGACATTGTTCCGGAAGTTGCTCAACATGGCAAACGTAACGGTTCGCGGGGTTCGGTTCGAAGCTCGGAGTCTCTATCTCGACGTGAGTCCAACGTGGAGACGTCCGCGGTGCGGAGGGTGCGGACGGGTTGCTCCCGAGCTTCACGGAACGGTGATGAAGCATCGCGAATGGCGTCATCTCGGCCTCTGGGGATGCCGGGTGATGCTGCGGGCGGATCTGCCGCGGGTGCGTTGCCGCCGCTGCGGGGTGCGAACGGCCGCGGTTCCGTGGGCACGGCCTGGTTCGATGTTCACCCGCGCGTTCGAAGACGAGCTTGCCTGGTTTCTGCAGCGATCCAATCAAACCGCGGTCTCGGCGTACTTCAAGGTCAGCTGGCTCACGGCCGGACGGATCGCCGCTCGAGTGGTTGCCGAAAAACGCGACCCGAACGCGCTCGAGAATCTGACCCGGATCGGCATCGACGAGATCTGCTGGGGGCGGCCGAAGAAGTTCATGACCGTGGTCACGAACCACGAGACCGGGCAGATGATCTGGGCGGCGAAGGGTAAAAGTGCAGAGGTTCTCGACGGGCTGTTCGATCTGCTCGGCCCCGAGCGCTGCGCGCGAATCCGTCTGGTGAGCATCGACATGAGCGCGGCCTTCGAGAAAGCTGTTCGCGACCGACTGCCGAACGCCGAGGTCGTTTTCGATCGGTTCCACGTGGTCCAACTCCTCGGGAATGCGATCGATCAGGTGAGGCGGGACGAGATGCGATATCCGGGAAATAGCCACCATTCGGACCCGGTGACCAATCATCGTCTGAATCCCGCCGTTTCTCAGAACTCGCGGCATTCTCGTAGTGAGCCTGTTCATGAAGGAGCGTTTCTGCTAGTCCAGCCAGAGGTGTGCCACCCAAGCTCGCGCGAAACGCCAGAACGCGAGAGACGTACACACCCTCGGGTTTTCCAGGCCACCCGGCCGTGGCTAACCTACTGTAGTCGTCTCCTAGCGAATATATATTAGGTGGCGTTCCGACCTTCAAGAACGCTTGGGAGAACGCCGGATTGATCGACCTGTAGAACGGTCCGAGATTGCTGTCCTGATAAACCCGACGAGCTTCCTCGAAAGCCAAATCGAACGCCGGCAGGCCCGCGAATTCTGAATCCTTTACCGTCCAGAGCCCGGTGGGATCTGCGTTTGACAAATAGTTACCACAAAGCGCCGCATGCGTAGCCCATGCCGATCTCTCCCTCCGGATCCTCCTGCCCGAACCGTCCCATCTCCACCCAGAGCGTCCTGGCCCGGAAGTCGTAGGCGTCGAGAGCCGGGAGGTATTCGCGGCCCTGGAAGAGCCAGCGCCAGCCGTACTCTGAGGTGGCCCGAGGGGTGGAGGAAGCGTCGAAGATGTGGAACCGGCCGTAGCCTTCGTATTCGTAGCGCTCGAGCGTCGCCCCCGAGGCGTCTGTGAGGCGGTCGACGTTCCCGAGCTCGTCCTGGAGAGGGTAGAGCGTCGTGCTCGCGGTCTCCGCGCGGACGATCTCGTCGATGCCGCGCCCGCGGACGTAGCGCGCCGAGCGCGTTCCCGCGACGTACTCCTCGAGCACCTCGTCCCCGTCCAGGACGTATTCCGTCGTCTGCGGGGTCTGTCCCGCGGGAGTCACGACCTCCTCGACCTTCCGCCCGTTCGCGTCGTAAAGGTTCTCCAGCGTCGTCCCGTCGGCCAGCGTCGCCTTCGCGAGATGGTTCTCCGCGTCGTACTGAAGCACCGCTCCCGCGGTCCGGATGAGGTTCCCGTTCGCGTCGTAGCCGAGGGTCTCGCCGCCGAAGCTCGTGTACTGGTTCCGCGTGTTGATGCTCGTCGGGGTCACCGTGGTCGTCGCCGTCTGGGGAGTCTGCACGATCTTCGTGATCGAGCGGTAGTTCAGCACCGGGTCGACGTCGTAGCTCGTCCTCCGCAGCATCGGATTCGTCTGCGTGTCCGTCTTCCAGAGCGTCTCCGCCGTGATCGCCCCGATGCGATTGTGCTCGTAGCTCCACTTCCGCGCGAGGTCCGCCCGCACCGCCGCGTTCTTCTCTCCTGCCGGTGAGCGGTCGTACGTGAGGTCCCGCAGGGCGCTTCCGGAGGCCTGGCCCTTCCGGCAGTCGTTCAGTCCACTGCATTGCGCTCGCTCCGCTCGCGCCGTCAGGGCGGGAGCCCTGACGCGCCCCGTCGCACTCGGCGCCGCGATGTCCCGGATCGAAGCCAGCCGCGCGTTCACGTCCCATCCCCAGCTCGAGGTGATCCCGTTCTCGAGCGTCCGGGTCACCTGCCGCGGTCCCGCGTCCGCGTACATCACGATCGGCGCGGATTTCCCGCTTTCCGTGATCGCGGCGATCCGCCCCAGCGGATCGATCGTGCGCGTGAGCGCGAGCCCCGAGGGGTACGTGACGCCCGTGAGGTTTCCGGTCGGATCGAACGCATGCGTCACCGTCCGCACCGGACCCTCTCCGATCTGCTGCGACTCCGTCAGCTCGCGATCGAGCGAGTCGAATGTCGCCGTGGTCTTCACACCCTCGCTCGTCTTCGTTCCGGTCACTCGCCCGAGGTCGTCCACGGTATACGTGATCGCCGACGGCCCGAGAACATTGGGCGCTCCGGCCATCGTCTTCGAGCGCAGCCGTCCCGCATCGTCGTAGCCGTACGTCGTGACCGTCCCGTTCGCGTCCGTCGTCGTCTCGACCTCGTCCATCGGATCGTACGTCCAGTGCCACGTCGCGCCGTCCGCACGGATCTCCTCGAACAGGTTCCCGTGCTCGTCGTAGTGGTACGTCGTCACATTTCCTCGGGCGTCTTCGAGCGTCTCCAGACGGTCCGCGTCGTCGTACGTGTACGTCGTGACCGCTCCCTCCGCGTCCGTTTCCTTGACGCGGTTCCCTCGGAGATCATACTCGCTCTTCGTCTCCCGCCCCTCCGGGTCCGTCTTCTTCGTCAGATGACCGCGCGTGTCGTACTGGAAGGTGGTGATGAGCAGCCGATCCGGATCACTCATGTCGATCGACATCCCCAGCCGGTTCTGCGGGTCGTACTCGAAGCACCTGAGGCAGGTGCCCGCCGCTCGGTGCGGACGCTTCTCTAACAACGAGCGCGATTCCCGAATCGATCGGATGAACGTGAAGGTCACGGCCTACGCCACGTTCTCATTCGGCTCCAGACGTTGAGCCTCGTCTGAACGCAGGATTCGTACGACGGCCGGAATCACTCCGATCGTCGCCGGCCCGGTAATGAGCGGCAACAGATGTCCGGACAGCCACGGTTGAGCCATCGACAAATCATGAAGGAAAGCGAGTCCGAGCAACCACACGGTAACAGTCATCGCGAGTGGGCACACCAGCACAACGAGCGCGAGCAGTTCCCGACGGCGCGCCCGCCGACCCGCCAGCAGCACGCCCGAAGGCAACATCAGCGTGACAGCGTAAATGATTGGTCCTCGTCCGAACACGAGCGAATCGGCAATCGGAGCGTAATACCACAGGACTGCCGCCGACGTTACCCAGGAAATTGCGAATACTTCCCCGGACACGAGCGTCACCACAAATGACAGCGCCAATACCACGGCAGCTCTTGGATCTAAGGTGACCGGTGCCTCAGTCGCCGAACCCCCGATAACTGTGCCACCGACCAACGCGAAGCCGGCCACATTCACCAGCGTCAGTAGCTGCATCCTTGAAACGCGCGGCCACCCGCGTCCTACAAGCGCCGCCGCGCAGCCGAAGCCGAAGACAACGGCAACCAACACCGGGCGGTCGCTAACTCCCAACGAAAGCGAACAGCATACGATCAGGAATGCGGGAATAGCCTTAGCGAAAGTCGCACCGCTCACGGCTCCTCCCCCAAACGACCTGCGCCGTTCATCGGCAACTCGCGAGGCCGAAAGACCTTTTCGCCACGCCGCGCTCTAAGTTGGTTTTCGATCTCGACGCTCCAGACGTTGTAATAGCGATCCTTACGTTCAATGGCGGCCAGGGCGTGGCCGAACTCGTGCACCACAGCGAGTTCGTGATCGTAGTCGATGTGAAAAGCTAACGTCGCCCAACCTGTAGAAAGACTGCCCGGTGACACCACAACTGTGACATGACCCGACGCCGCCTCGTCAGTCTTCAAGGTCATAGCGCCCCCGTGTCCGCTCAAAGGTGATGCGACGGGCTCCTCGAAAGTGCGCTTGAAGTAGTTTAATGGCCAGTCGTCATTGTTGCTGAGGCGGGTGGCACTATTAGCGCGTTTGTACTCGACGATCTCCCGGCTCTCGACAAGAGCAGCGATCTTTTCCTCGATTGTCCGTGAGTCCGTCGGTCGTTGGATCTCCTGCCGGGCAAGGCCGATCTTCAACGACGGGGGATCCGGAAGGCCACTGGTGATGAAGGAATGTGACGAGGTCTTGAATGCAACCCAGGCGTTGTGTCCGCGATCAACGTGCGTCGTGAGCTGCGCCGCAGCCACAGGATTTCGCAGCGCCGATTTCAACAGCTGCAAATCGTTGGAGGGAAGTTCACCTGTGAGGAGGATTCGGCGACCCGAAGGATCAACGACCCACACGTAGTCGGCGAGCAGGGTTTGGTAGAAATTCGTCGAGTCCTCCCCCTCCGGATCCTCCTGCCCGAATCTCCCCATCTCCACCCAGAGCGTCCTCGCGCGGAAGTCGTAGGCGTCGAGGGCGGGGAGGTATTCGCGGCCCTGGAAGAGCCAGCGCCAGCCGTACTCTGAGGTGGCCTGAGGGGTTGAGGAAGCGTCGAAGATGTGGAACCGGCCGTAGCCTTCGTATTCGTAGCGCTCGAGCGTCGCCCCCGAGGCGTCCGTGAGACGGTCGACGTTCCCGAGCTCGTCCTGGAGCGGGTAGAGCGTCGTGCTGCCCGCCTCCGCCCGGACGATCTCGTCGATCCCGCGCCCGCGGACGTAGCGCGCCGATCGCGCCCCGGCGACGTATTCCTCGAGCACCTGGTCTCCGTCGAGTAGGTACTCCGTCGTCTGCGGGGTCTGACCCGCGGGAGTCACGACCTCCTCGACCTTCCGCCCGTTCGCGTCGTAAAGGTTCTCGAGCGTCGTCCCGTCAGCCAGCGTCGCCTTCGCGAGATGGTTCTCCGCGTCGTACTGGAGCACCGCTCCCGCGGTCCGGATGAGATTCCCGTTCGCGTCGTAGCCGAGGGTCTCGCCGCCGAAGCTCGTGTACTGGTTCCGCGTGTTGATGCTCGTCGGGGTCACCGTGGTCGTCGCCGTCTGGGGAGTCTGCACGATCTTCGTGATCGAGCGGTAGTTCAGCACCGGGTCGACGTCGTAGTCCGTCCTCCGCAGCATCGGATTCGTCTGCGTGTCCGTCTTCCAGAGCGTCTCCGCCGTGATCGCCCCGATGCGATTGTGCTCGTAGCTCCACTTCCGCGCGAGGTCCGCCCGCACCGCCGCGTTCTTCTCTCCTGCCGGTGAGCGGTCGTACGTGAGTTCGCGCAGGGCGCTTCCGGAGGCCTGGCCCTGCCGGCAGTCGTTCAGCCCACTGCATTGCGCTCGCTCCGCTCGCGCCGTCAGGGCGGGAGCCCTGACGCCCCCCGTCGCACTCGGCGCCGCGATGTCCCGGATCGATGCCAGGCGCGCATTCACGTCCCATCCCCAGCTCGACGTGATCCCGTTCTCGAGCGTCCGGGTGACCTGACGCGGTCCCGCGTCCGCGTACATCACGATCGGTGCGGCTTTCCCGTTCTCTGTAATCGTCTCGATTCTCCCGAGCGGATCGATCGTGCGCGTGAGCGCGAGCCCCGAGGGGTACGTGACGCCCGTGAGGTTTCCGGCGGGATCGAACGCATGCGTCACCGTCCGCACCGGACCCTCTCCGATCTGCTGCGACTCCGTCAGCTCCCGGTCCAGCGAATCGACCGTCGAGGCGGTCTTCACGCCCTGGTCCGTCTCCGTCCCGGTCACCCGCCCGAGATCGTCCACGGTATACGTGACCACCGACGGACCGAGAACTTCCGGTGCTCCGGCCATCGTCTTCGAGCGCAGCCGTCCCGCATCGTCGTAGCCGTACGTCGTGACCGTCCCGTTCGCGTCCGTCGTCGTGTCGACCTCGTCCATCGGATCGTACGTCCAGTGCCACGTCGCGCCGTCCGCACGGATCTCCTCGAACAGGTTCCCGTGCTCGTCGTAGTGGTACGTCGTCACATTTCCTCGGGCGTCTTCGAGCGTCTCCAGACGGTCCGCGTCGTCGTACGTGTACGTCGTGACCGCTCCCTCCGCGTCCGTTTCCTTGACGCGGTTCCCTCGGAGATCATACTCGCTCTTCGTCTCCCGCCCCTCCGGGTCCGTCTTCTTCGTCAGATGACCGCGCGTGTCGTACTGGAAGGTGGTGATGAGCGGCCGATCCGGATCACTCATGTCGATCGACATCGCCAGCCGGTTCTGCAGGTCGTACTCGAAGCTCGTGACATACGTGTCGGTGGTTCCGTCAGGCCGCTTCTCGATGCGTGTCTCGACCGTCGAATTTCTTCATTTTTGGGTCTGGCCCCCAACCTCTTCGCGGACATCCGTCGCCGTTTCGAGCCCGAAAGCGAGAACGCGTTCTGATCCGGGAGGTTTGAGCCGATCGTTCGGTCTGCTCCCCTACCTCGAACCCCTCCTCTGGCTCCGACCACCGCACGAACGAGGGACTATTTCCTTTTTCGGTCTGGCCCCAGTTTCCGCCGAATTGGGCAGAAACTAGGTAATGAGCTTTCTCGTCCGGCTCTCGAGAAACCCCTTCGAGTCGCCGATCGACCTAGCGATGACCTCGAAAATATTCGGCGCGATCCGCAGATACTGGTCGAAGAATCGCTCCAGCTGAACGGCCAGCCGATCACCAATGGTGGTAAAGAACGTTGCGCCGCTGAAGAAGAATGGATCCGCTAGACTGAGCCCGTATCCTAGATCGGGAATGTTTAGGTAACCACTCATCTTTTTGCTCGGGTGACGGCTGCCTTTGTCGAACTCGATCACGACCGGTCGAGGCAGCGCGGAAGATACGCAACGCCAGTAATTGTGCGTGTACTTTCGGCTCGTCTTCGAGAACCCGAACTCATGCATGCGCTCGATCACATGTAAGTCAAGCAGTTCGTCGGTAGCGGGATCGGAGGCGCGGGCCTCCATGTTCGCCACTTCGAACGAGAAGCGCCAAGGGAAATTCTCATGGCAATACTGATCGAATTCGGTCTCGTGATCAAGCAGGTACTTGCGCAGAAGATCTTCGCTGTAGCCATGGGGTTCTCCCAAACGCTGAAATCTGATCATGGCTAGTTCGAAATCGCGAACGGCGAGCGCCTCCGTGTCTCCAGTCGCAGCTCTGTCAAGGATGAACTTTACTTCATCGAAGCCTCCAATCGAATCTCGAAGGAAACCGAAGGGTGATGCGAACGTTCCGATCGCCGTCGCAAGCTCGACTCCTGGAGAGTGCAGAATGGCCTTGTACTCTTTGAGTTCTTCGCCGCTTAAGATCCCGACGTCAGATCGCTTCTTAGACACGAGCTCCTCTCACTGACACGTGATGACACCATGTATGAGGCCGATTCCGGCTCCGACGATCGCACCTCCGAGAGCGCCTTCACCAGCCCCGGCAACGCCAAGTCCTACAGTACCCACGACTGGCGCTACGGCCGTCCCCACCACCGCCCCGACGGTGCCGGCTGACGCTGCCCCAACGACTCCGACAATCGCTGCACCTGCGAGTACGTCTTGGGAGACGCAAGGTGCTGTTCGTTGTATCATGTCGGCGGTTCGTTCCAACAGCCGTTCACGTTTGCGCCCGGTGGGATCAAGGCGATAATACACTAGACCACGTTCTGACCCTTCGCCGACATACGCGGTCATGATGTAGTTGCCTCCGTCCCCGGCCGTTACGTTACCAATTACTTGTCTTCCTTCAGGGTGCAGCTCAAGGGCTCGGCCCAACTTCGCGGGATGTAGCGCACGAATATACATTCCGAGCTGCGCCATCGCCGCTAGATGACGCGCATCACTCCCGATCGCCGGATCATAACTCTGAGGTTTCAGCTCCCAGACCGTGATCGTGTTACCGACGCGATCCAGCCGAGCGGCGTCGGGCCTTCGTTGACCGTAGGCCCCGGTACCCTCAACGCCTCGCGCCACTCTTTGAATCGTTTTGATGCTCTTGTCATAGAACGCAGTTCTATCTTCGATCCCCATCACCAGCTCTCGGTGCCCCGCAATCCAGCGATCCCACTGATAGTGCGCCTCTTTGCCGCTGACAGCGCCATATGGAGTTCGGCCTACGGCTTCCGGCGGAGTCATCTCTAATCCAAAGGGATCGGAATTCGCGTCCCAGAAATCCGCAAAGCCTTGGTACCTGTTCAGCGAGTCCCTAACGCCCTCCGGGTCCTCCTGCCCGAACCGTCCCATCTCCACCCGGAGCGTCCTGGCGCGGAAGTCGTAGGCGTCGAGAGCCGGGAGGTATTCGCGGCCCTGGAAGAGCCAGCGCCAGCCGTACTCTGAGGTGGCCTGAGGGGTGGAGGAATCGTCGAAGATGTGGAATCGCCCGTAGCCTTCGTATTCGTAGCGCTCGAGCGTCGCCCCCGAGGCGTCCGTGAGGCGGTCGACGTTCCCGAGCTCGTCCTGGAGGGGGTAGAGCGTCTCGCTGGCCGCCTCCGCGCGGACGATCTCGTCGATCCCGCGCCCGCGGACGTAGCGCGCCGAGCGCGTCCCGGCGACGTACTCCTCCAGCACCTGGTCCCCGTCGAGGACGTACTCCGTCGTCTGCGGGGTCTGACCCGCGGAAGTCACGACCTCCTCGACCTTCCGCCCGTTCGCGTCGTAAAGGTTCTCCAGCGTCGTCCCGTCGGCCAGCGTCGCCTTCGCGAGATGGTTCTCCGCGTCGTACTGGAGCACCGCTCCCGCGGTCCGGATGAGATTCCCGTTCGCGTCGTAGCCGAGGGTCTCGCCGCCGAAGCTCGTGTACTGGTTCCGCGTGTTGATGCTCGTCGGGGTCACCGTGGTCGTCGCCGTCTGGGGAGTCTGCACGATCTTCGTGATCGAGCGGTAGTTCAGCACCGGGTCGACGTCGTAGCTCGTCCTCCGCAGCATCGGATTCGTCTGCGTGTCCGTCTTCCAGAGCGTCTCCGCGGTGATCGCCCCGATGCGATTGTGCTCGTAGCTCCACTTCCGCGCGAGATCCGCGCGAAGGACGGCATTCTTCTCTCCTGCCGGTGAGCGGTCGTACGTGAGGTCGCGCAGGGCGCTTCCGGAGGCCTGGCCCTCCCGGCAGTCGTTCAGCCCACTGCATTGCGCTCGCTCCGCTCGCGCCGTCAGGGCGGGAGCCCTGACGCCCCCCGTCGCACTCGGCGCCGCGATGTCCCGGATCGACGCGAGCCGCGCGTTCACGTCCCATCCCCAGCTCGACGTGATCCCGTTCTCGAGCGTCCGGGTGACCTGACGCGGTCCCGCGTCCGCGTACATCAAGATCGGCGCCGCGTTCCCGTTCTCTGTAATCGCCGCGATCCGTCCGAGCGGATCGATGCTTCGCGTGAGCGCGAGCCCCGAGGGGTACGTGACGCCCGTGAGGTTTCCGGTCGGATCGAACGCATGCGTCACCGTCCGCACCGGACCCTCTCCGATCTGCTGCGACTCCGTCAGCTCGCGATCGAGCGAGTCGAATGTCGCCGTGGTCTTCACAGCCTCGCTCGTCTTCGTTCCGGTCACTCGCCCGAGGTCGTCCACGGTATACGTGATCGCCGACGGACCGAGAACATTGGGATCTCCTAACAGGTGTGTAGCAGAGTTCATAGGCCGAGAGGATGGAATGCGATTGCTGACGTACAGAGGAACGCCATTGCGATCAGAGCTTCCGCGGTGTGAAAGCCGAAAGCGCGGTGACTGAGCATTCGGATCTTGTTGTTGCAGCCTTCAGCAACTGCATTCGTGAGTCGATACTCGAAGTAACGGCGGATGCCAGGCCATTTCGCCGCGACGGTTCGCGCGAAGCGAACGAGGGGTTGAATGCGGCTATGAACCGCGGACTGATACCAGCGCTTGAACCGTCGATCAGCTTGGCGGACGGACGAGGAGTCATAGATGTCCTGAAAGGATTCCTTGACCAGGTAACTGCGAAAGAGGGTGTGATTCATCCGCGCGAGCTCCGAGAGTTTCGCCTCCTCGGCATCACGCAGGTTCCAGGGGTTCTTCAGGAGGACGAACCGAGTGGATTTGAGAGCGGAGCGCTCCTCGCCGGTGGCCTTTCGCATCTCGTCCCGCCTCACCTGATCGATCGCATTCCCGAGGAGTTGGACCACGTGGAACCGATCGAAAACGACCTCGGCGTTCGGCAGTCGGTCGCGAACAGCTTTCTCGAAGGCCGCGCTCATGTCGATGCTCACCAGACGGATTCGCGCGCAGCGCTCGGGGCCGAGCAGATCGAACAGCCCGTCGAGAACCTCTGCACTTTTACCCTTCGCCGCCCAGATCATCTGCCCGGTCTCGTGGTTCGTGACCACGGTCATGAACTTCTTCGGCCGCCCCCAGCAGATCTCGTCGATGCCGATCCGGGTCAGATTCTCGAGCGCGTTCGGGTCGCGTTTTTCGGCAACCACTCGAGCGGCGATCCGTCCGGCCGTGAGCCAGCTGACCTTGAAGTACGCCGAGACCGCGGTTTGATTGGATCGCTGCAGAAACCAGGCAAGCTCGTCTTCGAACGCGCGGGTGAACATCGAACCAGGCCGTGCCCACGGAACCGCGGCCGTTCGCACCCCGCAGCGGCGGCAACGCACCCGCGGCAGATCCGCCCGCAGCATCACCCGGCATCCCCAGAGGCCGAGATGACGCCATTCGCGATGCTTCATCACCGTTCCGTGAAGCTCGGGAGCAACCCGTCCGCACCCTCCGCACCGCGGACGTCTCCACGTTGGACTCACGTCGAGATAGAGACTCCGAGCTTCGAACCGAACCCCGCGAACCGTTACGTTTGCCATGTTGAGCAACTTCCGGAACAATGTCGTCAGGCGCACCGTGCCTGTCCTCCCCGTGTCTTGGTTTCATCGACTACAGACTACGGGAAATGGGCAGCACGGTTCGCCGATTCCAACCTGCTATCGCTGCTTCGATCTTCACCTCTCCACGAGCAGCGACTTTCGGGGCTCCTTCAGATCCTTCCGCGACGGCGGGGCAAGTTGTGGGAACGGCGGAAAACGCGGCGGCCGGGTGGCGGCGTTTTCCGCGGTTTCCACAACTTCGCTTTCCGAACGCTTCGGCGAACACCGACTTGCTCCTCGAAAACAGCCGCGTCGCCGTTCCTGCATGCCTCCGACAATCATTCCGCACCTACACACCTGTTAGGAGAACCGAGAACATTGGGCGCTCCGGCCATCGTCTTCGAGCGCAGCCGGCCCGCGTCATCGTACCCGAACGTCGTCACCGTCCCGTTCGCGTCCGTCGTCGTGTCGACCTCGTCCATCGGATCGTACGTCCAGTGCCACGTCGCGCCGTCCGCACGGATCTCCTCGAACAAGTTCCCGTGCTCGTCGTAGTGATACGTCGTCACATTTCCTCGGGCGTCTTCGAGCGTCTCCAGACGGTCGGCGTCGTCGTACGTGTACGTCGTGACCGCTCCCTCCGCGTCCGTTTCCTTGACGCGGTTCCCTCGAAGATCATACTCGCTCTTCGTCTCCCGCCCCTCCGGGTCCGTCTTCTTCACGAGATGCCCGCGCGTGTCGTACTTGAAGGTGGTGATGAGCGGCCGGTCCGGATCACTCATGTCGATCGACATCGCCAGCCGGTTCTGCGGGTCGTACTCGAAGCGCGTGACATACGTGTCGGTGGTTCCGTCAGGCCGCTTCTCGATGCGTGTCTCGCTCTTCCGGTTCCCGTTCGCGTCGTACTCGGTCTCGGTCACGTTTCCCGCACCGTCCGTCACGCGCGCGACGCGTCCGAGCGCGTCCATCTCCGTCACCGTCGCGATCCCGCGCGGGTCCGTCACCGTGACCGTCCGCGCCGCGTCGTCGTAGCTGGTCGTCGTGACGATGTCCCTCGCGCCGTTCGGGTCGCCATCGCGAGGGAGGAGGAGAGGCGACGTGAAGAGCTTCCGCACCTCCTTCGTCACACGCCCCAGCGGATCGTACGTCCGTTGCGACCACCGCAGAACGTACTCCTCTCCGGTCGGGAGCGTCTTGATCGTCTTCGTGTCGAGCGGACGACCGGCGTCGTCGGTCGTTGAGGCCTCGGTGATCCCGAGCGGGTCGACCTCACCTGTCCGGTCGCCGAACCCGTTCGTGAGGAACGAGGTCGTCTTCCCACGCGCGTTCGTGATCGATGACGCTGACCCATCCGCGTCGTATCCATACGTCGTGACCCGGCTCCCCTCGTTGACCGTCGTCATCCGGTCCCGCGCGTCGTAGCCGTAACTGACCGGAGCCTCGCCGGGACGGGTCACCGTCTGGAGATTCCCCGCAGTGTCGTAGCCGTAGCTCGTCGTCCGTCCGTCGTCCGTGCGCGAGCGGACCCGCCCGATCGCATCGATGTCGTAGCTCGTCGCGCTGTAGACGGGCGTCCCGTCCGAGGCCGTCCCACTGAAGATGCCGCGCGTTGCGAGGTTCCCGGCCGCGTCGTACGTGGTCGTGCTCTCGGAGGTCCCGGAGACCTCGCGCTCGACCTGATCCAGCCGGTTCACCGTGTACGCCGTCGTCTTGTTTCCCGGCCGGGTGATCTGGGTGACGTTGCCGCGGTCGTCGGTCTCGTACCCGGTCACACCGTCGCTCGTGGTGACCGAGGCGATGTAACCCTCCCTCGGGCCTGAAAGAACGTAGTCGTACGTCAAGTTGCCGCTGCGCGGGTCGGTCACTGTATGGAGTTGACCATGATCGTCGAACCCAAACGTCGTCGTCACGCCCGCGGCGTCCGTGATCGTCTTCGGGTTCCCCCGGTCGTCGCGATCGATGATCGTCGACGCATGATCGGGTGTGAGGATGGACGCCGGGAGATTCGCGGGACCGTAGCCGATCGTCGTGACGCGGGTGGCTCCGGCGAGCGCCTCGATCGATCCGGGGCGAGGATGCTCGGTCACGGTTCTGACGTTGAGCATCGTCCGGTGCTCGCCGTTCGGGGCGGCCGGGGCATAGCCGTAGCTGGTCGAGTCGCCGAGGGGTCTCGTGACGGACGCGAGGCGCATCGCAGAGTCGAAGTCCCATGTCGTGGTGATACCGCCCGGTTCTTCGAGCGAATGAACAAAGCCGGCTGCGTCGAGCGTGTACGTGCGGACGTGGGTCTTCGGATCGGTGACCGTCACCGCATTCCCGGAGGTGGCGAACGCCCATGTCCCACCGCCGGATGTGAGCGTCTCGACGGCCCACGGACGAGCGGAGTTGTAGGTTGCGCTGTAGATCGTCCGCCCGAGGCCGTCCTCCTCCGAGGTGATCTCGCCGGAGAGGAAGAGGTTCGAGCGGTAGTCGCCGCCCGGAGGCGCCCAGACGTATGTCGTCGTCTGGATCGCACTGGACGGCGACTGCGGATCGGGACCGGTCACAGAGAGGAGTCGCGCCGAAGAGTCGTAACGGTAGGTGACGGTGCGTCCGTCAAAGTCCGTGACGGTGTGGATGCAGCCGGGGAAGCCGCCGCTCTCACCCGCGGCGTAGTACGTGAACCTGACCGGCCGCCCGACGGGATCGACCACCGTATCGAGCCGTCCATGGTCGTCGTAGATAAAGAGCATCCGGTTCCCGTCGTCGGGATCGGTCTTGATCTTGTTTCGATCGGTGATCTGCGTGAGACGCCCCTGGTCGTCGAAAAAGAGGCGCGTGTTGTTGGGGTAAAGAATGCACCAGCCGTCGGCGGTGCGCCGGAGATCTTCGAATACGCCCGGCGCCGGATCGAGGCGGTTCTCGCCCGCGACGACGGTGAACGTGTCGCGGCGTCCGGTGCCGTCGTAGTAGTCGACCGTGCCGTTCGGCTGGATCCTGAGGTGGGCGAAGAGAGGACTGTCGAAGCTCCGCCCGAATGGCCCCATGTGAATGACTCCGGAACGGTAATAGCGAGCGAGGACGAAGTCGATCCCGCGTCCCTTGATCGAGAGATCCACTGCGCTCCGCTCGAGCTCACGGCTGTGGAGCGAGACCAGCTGATCGTTGACCGGTCCGGCCGTCGGGTCATTACGGACCGCGAGTGTGTCGTCCGGTCCGCGGACGAGATCCCCGCGGACGCTGCTGAAGCGTTCCGTGAGGCGCGTCGCCAGATAGTCGTACCGCGTCCCATCGAAGATCGATTTGCCATCCGGCATCACTTCCGGCCGGACGGAGATCCACGGTCCGGCCGCGTAGATCTCGTACACACCGTCGGCCTCGGTGCGTCCGGCGACGTCGGACGAGCGGGCGCAGTTGTGACACCCCACGGAGCCGGGATCGACCCCGGCGGGCCAGGAGTAATGGATGCTGGCGCGGGGATCGGCGACGACGACGATCCACGGCGAGAGGTACTCGATGCCGGACGGCAAGTGCTGTGCGAGCTGGGGATCGTCGACGATCTCCTGTCCGAGCGCAGGCTCGAACGTGATCGCGGTAGCCCGCGGATCAGAGTGACCGGCCGCATCGCGGAGGCGCAGATGCGACGGAGGGAACTCCGGAGGGGTCTGCTCCGCAGGGACGCCGGGTGCGAGCTCGCTCTCGATCGCAAACGAGAGCTTGCGTCCGTGCAGCGCGAGGTTTCTTGCGATCCCCGCGGGGAGCGTGACCGAAATTCGGATCGCGGCAAGTGCGCCGGGAGACGTGGACGTGGACGTGGCCTGAGTCCCGGTTTCTGCCGCGGAGACGGCGGCAAGTGCCAGGAGAGAGACCGTGACGAACAGACGACGGAACGTCGATGCGAGAGTGAGCACAGAGAGACTCCAATTGCGACATGTGGACGTGAGGACGACGTCCGGGGCCGATTGGGCGGAAGAACCGGGAGCATAGCTAACAGAGGGGCGTCCGTCCGTCAACCGATTCCGTCACGGGAGAGTGGTGCGATCAACGGACCCGAACTACAGTCATGAAGATCCCGATCCTCACCATAGCTGCTCCGTTTGCTGCCGCCGATATTCAAAGAATTCTTGCGTGTCCCAGTGAATACCGGAATGCTACTCGAATCCGTGCCAACGCGATATCCCCCGAGCGGGGGATGTCACCTGTGGCACGCCACAACCCGCCGCATCGTGCGGCGTTCGTTCGATGCGATTGTCCTCGAGGTCAGTCGCGCGTTCGACGACACCCCGGAGGGCCTCCGCCAACGCTCGCACCGCCCCTCCCGAAAAGCCCTTGCTCAACTTGCGTGAGACGAAGGCGGTTTCACGTTCACGTCGCTTGGCCACCGCATCATCTTGACCGAACAAGCCGTCGCCTGGCTCGCGAGACGAAGCAAACAGCTCGAGAGCTCCGATTCCGCTTACGCCTCGCTCCTCGCGGAATTCCGCCCCCAACTCGATCCCGACGACGACACCCCCTTCTGATCGGGAAGATCAGACGGCCTGCCGGCCTGCTCCCCTCCTGCGAACCCTCGCCCTCGCAACAGGTCCTCGCATCCACGGCCGAATTTTTCTTTGTAGGCCTGACGCTCAAGGCCCCTGATCATAGACCCCCGAAGCCTCTCGGTGATTTCTCGCCGAAGATCCACCGAGAGCCCAACCCGCCTTACAATGTCCGCATGGATCTCGACGACATTCTTTTCGCGCATCGAACCCCGCTTGTCGCGGAACAAGTCCGGTCGGCAATGGCCGCCGATTTACGCACGAAGCGCCTCGAGCTCTCATGCGAGCACCAGGAACAGACCCAGTGGTGTTGGGCCGCGGTGACGTCCGCAATCTCCGCCTTCTACACAGTTGCGGGAACCATCCGATATCCCCAGTGTGCACTCGCACGGAAGCAGTTCGACAGAGAGGATTGCTGTCGGTCTGGATCCGAACCGGCGTGCAACCGCTGGTGGTATCTCGACCAATCCCTTTCCGGGACCCGCAACCTGGAGCAGATCCTGGCCGGACGCCAGGTCGAGATCGAGGAACTGCAGAAGCTGCTGGACGCGGGTCGTCCGGTTGCGGCCCGAATCGAGTGGCCCGATACGACGGGACACTTCGTGATCATCGCGGGCTACGAAGCGACCCCGGATCGCGTCGATCTCTGGATCCTGGATCCCTGGTACGGCGACGCTCTGCATTCCCTGGACAGCTTCAGCACCTCGTACCAGGGTTCGGGCCGCTGGGAGAGTACCTATCTTACGAAGCCGGGCTCCGTCCGACATCGCGGCGCTCGGAGGTGAGGTTGGAATGAGTCTCGACATCCCGAATGCACCTGTGAGCGCCCTTCACGCCGTCCGCTCGGCCGCGACCAAACGGAACCTGTCACTTCCGAGGACTCTTCGCGCCGAGAGCGAAGCGCAACTCGACCTTGTCTTCCCTCATGAAGTCTTCGAACTCTCGGCGCAGGCGGTGCTCGGCACAGATCCGCTCACCGAGGCACGTTCGCTAGGCTGGCGCTTTCTGATCGCAGCCGAGAAGGAGATCGTCGGAGCGGCTCTGGCAGCCCGAATGGAACCCGGTTTTCAGTTCTCACATCTCGCTCCGGATCCCGCCCAATTTGTCGAGGTTCTCTCTAGCAGCGCGGTGCAAACCGGTCCATCGAAGACATACGTCCCGCGGCTGCTGCACATCCGTGCGGCAGGGCTCTCCGCCATCTGGTACCACGCCGATGATCATGATCTGCTTATCGGACTTCCGCCGCTTCCGAAAGGAATGGAGGAGCGGCGGCTCTACCTGCCGAACTCGTTCTTTGATCTCATTCGGCCGGGAACGCGGGTTCGGATGAATTTCGAGCGGGCAAGGAATACTTAATTGCCTGAGGCTTGCCGCATACGATGAGGTCCCTACGGCGTCCGGAAGTTCTGTGGCGGCAGCTCTCCTCACCCCAGAAACCTCTCCTCATTGTGCCACCGTAGAAACTCGGCCGACGGGCGATCGATCTCGCGCTCCGGGAGGCGGATCTCGCGGCCGTGAAGGGCGTAGTAGTCGCGGCCGTTCTCGAACTCTTCGCGGATGCGGCGGCTGACGAGGAAGTGGTGGTCGGGATCCACGGTGACGGGCCCGGAATTCTCAGGCCGTCTCGTCGCGAGGAGGCGGAGAGTGGTCCGGATGCAAGGCGCGCGCGGCTTCGGCGACGAAGGCATAGCGGTGGCTACGTTGAGGAGCCGAAGCTGTGCGCAACGCAGCAGGCGGGCCGCTATCCGCCTCCGCAGCAGAGACGGCCCGAGAATTCCGGGCAATCCCCTGTCGAAAAGCTTGTGGACGTCGGAGCGGAGAAGGAGACCGTTGTCGATCGAGTGCGCGGCTGGGAGTCTGCGCGGTGAAAACGTCCGTAGCGAGAGAGCGGAGCAGTGAGGTCAAAGTCGTTCGGATTTGAGGTGCGTAGCGGTGGCTACTCGCCGAAAATCCGGACGAATTTGGACCGCTGATCCGCTTTCGCAGTAGGACAGTTTCTGCCGCGCAGACTCCTAACCCCGGGTGAAGGCGCGAAGCGCCGGAACCCGGGGTCGCGCGCGCACGAAGAACAACTCACGTTGCCGATGACGCAAATCCCGGCGGGCGCGACGCGTGCCCGCCAGACCGAAGCTCTCTCGCCAACCACCGTTCTGCACGCGGCGTGACCGCCGGGTCAACCGCGACGGAATTGGCACCCAACGCACATCCTCCCCTGATTTCCGCCCTACGCAGTGCGGCTTGGTCCGCCGCTGGTCCCCTTCAGGCTCTCCAGCGGACATGAACACGAATCCGACCTTTCTCGTCTTCGTACGTCTGAAGCGATTCAGGGACGCGCCCGGACTCTTCGCGCATTTCTCTGGCGATGTCTCCGTTTACGGTCATCGCCGCGCGCGCGTCGGTTTTATGAACGTGACCGATATCTTCCTCTATCCCGAACAGTAGCGGTGGTATGAACGTCACGTGTTCGGACCAGCTGAGAGGGCCTATCCCGGCCAGGGCCTGGCGCGTCATCGAGTCGTACGGTTCTTCCGCCTGACGAATAAACTCCCTATGCATGAACTCGGAGAACCCGGAGGCGATGCGCTCTGCTTGCATCTCGAATGCGTCGAGAAGGAATACGGAGGCGTCCCCCATGCTGAGCTCATCGAGACGATAGCAGTACTGATCTCCCCATCCCGTCTCCCCGAATGACAGATACGCCTCAAGATCACCGGGCCATGCGAACTTCCAGGTCTGCATATCGTTCCACGAGACGAGATCCGTACAGTTCGAGCAGCCGAGGCCGAACAGCCGAAAATACCCGTGACACGCCGAAATACCACTCGCGATTCTCAGCACATCCTCGTGATCTTCAGGAAGGCTCACCGAGATTCCTGAGATTCGTATGGTCAGGTCCGGGCTCGCATTCGGAAGGCAGAGTCGAGTGCCGTCCAGCGATCGAAGTCGATCGGCTATCCTCTTCACTTCGGCACCTGTCCGTCAACAGTAACAACCCGAATCGGCGTTCCAATGCGATTCGCCAGGCCACCGCCACAGCACTGATTCGAGGTCCCGGCCATGTCCAACCATCCTGCTGGTGGCACTGCCTCTCCCGAAATCGCGGTATCGGGCACGTGTCCGACTTGCCCGGAGTAAGGCGTGCCAGCGCGCTCCGCGAGCAGCCTCTCACGGCGCGCGGCGGCAGAGGCAGAACGGCGCAGCTGTCCCTTCGTCGATCTAACGACCTGCGCGCCCTCGTCTCGCAGCCAGGCGTTCGTGCGCCGGGCATATTCAAGAACTGCCTCGCGTTCAACCGCGGACATGCCAGTCGTCGAAATATTGTAGGTGTTACCAAGGATCTCTCCGGGCGGAATCCGTCCCGGCAGGATTCCGGCTATTGCCATCGGAACGGTGATCGCTTGAATTACGTGACTCGTGTTTTCGAACGCCCCCCATTGAATGTCATTCTGCGGGTCGGGGGTTGGGAATGGCCGTTCACCGTTGACCTCGTTCACCGGACCCAGGGTCGCGTTGAAGAAATTAGACACCGCCAGTCCCGCACCAAGGCCGCGATCACCGGCCCGTACGGGGTCTCCTGCGCTGATGCAGGCTTCTCCGTGGCGACACGGCAGCGAGGTGCTGCCGTAAGTGAGTCCGGCGCGGATCATCATCGTCCTCACATCCGCATCGGTGAGGTCACTGTCACTCTCCAGCGCACTCTGTACCTCGACAGGATGACTCCTCGCGTACTCCGGAGAGTACTTGTAGTGCGAACCATCGGGACGTTGTCCGATGATCCAGCCGCTGTTGCTCACGGCGGCCGCGCGTCCCGAAGGGTCACTCCGGTTCACCGGATCGCCTCCGCCGAAAATGTACGGATTCGGCGAATCCCGGTAACCCTCTGGATCCGGAGAGAGGAACGTTCCCGTGGACGGGTCGTACCACCGGTCGCGCATGAAGACGAGACCAGTGGCCGGTTCACGGAACGGAGCCGCCTTGAAGGGTGACATGACCAGGAGCTGCGTGACGGCAGGTTGCGGATCATGGCCAGCGGCCTCCGCCTGCGTGGAGTGCTCTTGGAAACGCCGCTCCTCATCTGGAGGCCGTCGCCGGGCGGTATTTCCGGATCGCGCGTCTCGAGCTTCAGGAGCCGCAACCAGAGCTCCGTCACCGGAAACAACTCGGAGATCGACCGTCGGCTCTGCGATCTCGGCGATCAGGTCACTCAGGTCGACGATGCGTTGCCCATACGGGAGAAGTGCGTACGACTTTTCGGCGAACGTGACTCCGCCGCCGTTCCTCGCCGTGAAGAGGACTCCGAGTTTCTTGCCAGCCACTTCCGCGATCACGACGTTCGAGCCCGTCGAGAAGGAGATCGATCCTCCGAGCCGTGTAGGGCTGGCGGAAAACGCCCGAAAGAGCCATCCAGGATCCAGATCCTTCCCTTTCAGCCCCTGCTGGATCCGGCTGAACACCGCGATCGCGGGAGAGGAACAGTGGACCCGGATTGTACTGGCCGTGGGGATCTCACCGAGAAAATCCTCGGTGACGTACGTCTTCCCGGCCGGCACCCCTTCCCGCGTGACGAACGGTCGCTCCGGACGACTCGGAGTCCAGTATTCGAATTCACAGCTCCCGTCGGTCTCAGTCGGGTTCCGGATCTCGACGGTCGTCGTGAAACGGCGTGAGCCCAGTGTCCCGTTCACCACCGGGATGAACTCTCCGGCGACAGCGTCGCAAGCCAGCAGCAAACCCACCGCGATCGAGATCAAACTCGTTCTGCGCATCACAAAACCTCGGAAGAGCTTCGGGCGATCAGATCACGAATCATGCGTATAGATCAACGGTTCGAG
This sequence comes from uncultured Acidobacteriota bacterium, assembly GCA_963741955.1. Lineage (GTDB taxonomy): Bacteria > Acidobacteriota > Thermoanaerobaculia > Gp7-AA8 > Gp7-AA8 > CAVUKB01. The sequence goes on along the minus strand of CAVUKB010000004.1, from coordinate 17,405 downwards.
CGGATCAGACCATGGCCGTCCCCTTTGGCGGTCGTACCACTCCTCGCAGGGCGGCGCCGGGGCACAATCACTGCGTTTCGTCGACCTATTCTGAGGAGGCACCCGTTGTCGAGTCAGGCTCACTCGGGGATTGACCGGAGTGGCCCGATAGACGAACGTGTGGCCCTCCTGCCGCGAGCAGGGGTCAGGAGCTTTGGGGTCAGGGCTTCGCCTGGCGGTTCTCTCCCATAACTCTTTGTCACGGCGTTACTTCGTCGCCTTCTTCGCTGCACGATATTCTACGACACCCGCTGCCGGATCACGGCTTCGCACCTCCCGAGCAGAGCCTCGGGAGTCGCCGCCGATTCTACGAGGAGTAGAACCCTCGGTATTTCGGAAAATCCGAGGTACGCTCGATCGCATGGCACGACCACTTCGCCTCGAGTTCCCCGGCGCGGTCTTCCACGTGACCTCGCGCGGCAACGAGCGCAAGCCAATCTTCCGATGCGATGCGGATCGCCTGATGTTCGTCGCCCTCCTCGGCGAGGCCGTGCGGCGATTCGACTGGATGATCCATGCGTACGTCCTGATGTCCACACATTTCCACCTCGTCATCGAGACGCCGCGCGAGACGCTCTCCGAAGGGATGCACTGGCTCAACGGCACATACGCGCAGTGGTTCAACCGCAAGTACAAACGCGTCGGACACCTCTTGCAGGGCCGGTTCAGCAGCTTTCTCATCGAGAAGGAGTCGTATCTCGCGGAAGTGATGCGGTACGTCGTGCTCAACCCCGTTCGGGCCAAGATGGTCGAGCGGCCCGAGGACCACTGCTGGTCGAGTTACCGCGCCATGGCCGGCCTCGAGCCGGCTCCCGGTCGGGAACTTTGGGGTCAGGGCTTCGCCTGGCGGTTCTCTCTCATAACTCTTTGTCACGGCGTTACTTCGTCGCCTTCTTCGCTGCACGATATTCTACGACACCCGCTGCCGGATCACGGCTTCGCACCTCCCGAGCAGAGCCTCGGGAGTCGCCGCCGATTCTACGAGGAGTAGAACCCTCGGTATTTCGCAAAATCCGAGGTACGCTCGATCGCATGGCACGACCACTTCGCCTCGAGTTCCCCGGCGCGGTCTTCCACGTGACCTCCCGCGGGAACGAACGCAAGCCGATCTTCCGATGCGATGCGGATCGCCTGATGTTCCTCGCCCTCCTCGCCGAGGCAGTGCGGCGGTTCGACTGGATGATCCATGCGTACGTTCTGATGACGAATCACGTGCATCTCGTCATCGAGACGCCGCGCGAGACACTCTCCGAAGGAATGCACTGGCTCAACGGCACGTACGCGCAGTGGTTCAACCGCAAGTACAAACGCGTCGGGCATCTTCTGCAGGGGCGGTTCAGCAGCTTTCTGATCGAAAAGGAGACGTACCTCGCCGAGGTGATGCGGTACGTGGTGCTCAACCCGGTGCGCGCGAAGATGATCGAGCGGCCGGAGGACTACCGCTGGTCGAGTTACCGCGCCATGGCCGGGTTCGAGCCGGCGCCGGAGTGGCTCTGCATGGACTGGATGCTCCGCCGCGGCGCGACTCGAGAGGAAGCGCAGGAGAGCTACCGCGCGTTCGTCTACGAGAAGCTCCACGACCGGAGCCGCCTCTGGGACAAGCTCGTGAACCAGATCTACCTCGGCAGCGAACCGTGGGTCGAGACAATGAGGGCGATCGTCGAATCGAAACCTCGCAGTGATGAGCATCCGAAGACCCAGCGGAACGTCGGCCGTGCGAAGCTCGGCAAGGTCGTCGACACGGTCGCCTCGGTGTTCGACATCGACGAGCGCGACATTCGTCACGGCCGCGGCGGCGCTGCGCGAATGCTGACCGCCTGGCTCGGGCGCTACGAGAGCGCGGAGAGGCTCCGTCCGATCGCCGCGACCCTCCGGCTCGGCAGCACCGGCCACGTCTCGAACCTCATCGCCCGCTGCGAGCGCGAGCTCGTGAACGACCGGCTTCTCCGCGAGCTCGCCGACCGTTGCCTCGCGTCGCTCCTCGCGGGCAACTCAGATGCCGCGCCTCCCCGCGCCGTTCCCATCTGGCCGATGCTCCCTCCGGCGGACGTCATCCGCGATTCGCCCGGCCCGCCGCCGTTCTGACGCGAACCGCGATTTCCTGAAAACTGATCACTCCTCACGATTCGCCGTGGCGGAGCCTTGTTCCAAGTGAGGCCCGGTCCAGGTTTCGCCACGCGACGGAGGCCGAATCCGTTCCGATCTTCATGAACACCTGCCCACTACGTCGCATTCGATCGAGCATCTGACGAATCAACCGAAAAGCGAAGCACCTCACCCCGCTTTCTCCGTTCAGAGTCAAAGTCACCGTGTCGCTAACTACAGACCCTGGAGTCGCTTACACGTGCAAGCGAGAATCGAAGGCCTGGCCCCGATCTTCCGCCTCCGGTCCAGGTTTCGCCACGCGACGGAGGCCGAATCCGTTCCGATCTTCATGAACACCTGCCCACTACGTCGCATTCGATCGAGCATCTGACGAATCAACCGAAAAGCGAAGCACCTCACCCCGCTTTCTCCGTTCAGAGTCAAAGTCACCGTGTCGCTAACTACAGACCCTGGAGTCGCTTACACGTGCAAGCGAGAATCGAAGGCCTGGCCCCGATCTTCCGCCTCCGAAGGCCTTGGAGTGCGGCGCATCCCGCCGCTTTGTTCTTCGCGCACCTCGACCCTCGCCCGAAGCCCCGCAACCCCTCGTACCACCGGCATCCCTGCCGGCTGTACCGCCGCCTTCCAGGAGGCACCTAACGTACCAAGATTCCTTGGACCAACGGCCCTATTATGGACACCTTCTTGGGTGGGAGAACTTGATGCTATTAGTTTGTCAGTGCCCTCCGCGATAGAGAGCCACCCTCGATTAAATCAGCAGAAACACGCGTCCGACTCGGAGACGCTAACTCACGTCGTCGTCATCTCCCTCATCATCGTCGTCCATCTCGACAGACATCGCTTCCTGATACTCCTCCCGAACCCTTCTTATGGACTTGCGAGTGACAGGATCGACGAGGAAAAAGGACCATCCATTCTTCCGGTGTCCGACGATCGCCGTCGCCGCCTCGAACGGGCTGCCGTATGCGGTGCCTTCAACATCGATCCGGCCATCGGGAAGCAACGTCACCACGCGGTCTCCATACGATGCTGACTTGCCGGCGCGAGGAAACAACTGCATCCCAGGACTCAGGACGCCGGCATTCAGCAGATCGGCAAGAGACACATAAGTCGATTTCACCTTTTCCTTTCCGACTCCGGAGCGATGCCCCGGCGGGGCCGGCCAGATCTGAATGATCGCCTCGGCTATGGCCGACCTTCGCGAACGGATCTCCCGCTCGCTCCATGCATCGGCGGAATTCTTGAGAAGATCCCGGTTGAGAAGAAGGATGTCGTGTCCTTCCAGTGCCTCGCGTTTGCCCCCCGCTCCCAGCCAAGGGCCGTTGGACACCTTGCTGTTCAACCTGGTGGTGAGCAGCGTCAAGTTTCCGAACGTGTGAATGAGCTTCTCGCGCGTCAGTTCGTTGGTACCCTCCGCGAGAGGCCAGTGCTTCTCCCAGCTTCGCGGCATGATGTGTTCGATCGCGTAAATGGAACGTGCAGCGCGCTGTCCTCCGAGCCCTGATTTCCCATCTCTCCATCCCCGAAGATGATCCTCCACCGCTTCGAGTACCATGCGCAAACGCGACTGGCGCAGCCGCGTGTACGCTTGCAGCGAGTTGAGCTCCTCACGAACCTCGGAGTCGTCAGGCCAGTACTTTCCTGCGCTCGTCTGACCCGCGAACAAGTTCTCGGCGACATCTCCAGCGACTGAACGCTCCGACTGACGGATTCTCGAAATCAATTCTGCGATGACTTCGGTGTAGTTCTTCGTGCCGGCACGAACGAGCATGCGCCGGACCATCCAGCTCTCGACGACGTCTAGCACCTTGCTCAACTGCGCGTCCGGGACCGGGACCTTCTCTGGATCGAGCAGCGCGAGAATCAGCGGTTTGATCACCTCGCTCTCGAGGACACTCGTGCGGTACCCGAACAGAGACAGGCGCTCGGCGGGACCGGGCAGTCGCGCCGGATCCGTCGTGAATGCACGGTACACTCCAGCGGCCGCATGTACCTGCGGGAGAAGCGCCATCATCTCTACGCCAGCGTCGTAGTCTGCGAATCTCTTGTATCGATCGAAGACTTCCCGGGCGACCACTTCCTCGCCCGTGCGCGCGATCAACCAGTGATTCAGGAAGATCGACGATCGGGGATAACGAAGCCGCCCGACGCTGACCTCCGTTTCCCAGAAACCCGTTTCGAAGTCCTTCCAGTACTTTTCGTACGCTCCTTCCACATCAGCTCCGTTTTCAGAAAGGCGCTGAAAGATGAAGTTCTTGATGAGATCCGCCGCCGTAAGTTGCGCGCCGCGCGCGTTCAACGTCTCGAAGATTTCCTGCGCATTCTCCTCGGCCGCGAGGTCGATCACGACTATTTGCAGATAGTCGCGAACGACCGTCTCGATCGCGGCAGCGCGCGAGCCTCTCTGGGCCTCGTCTGACGCGAGCCACTGGCGGGCCTGTTCGCTGAAGTAGCTGTACGCCTGCGCGATTCGCTCTTTCTGATGGGCGGCGACGGCGCTGCGATCACCGACCTCTGCCGCCATCACCGCGTTGAACGCCTGGCGATCGCGATTGGTCGGCCAGACTTTGAACCGGTCCTCCTCAGACGTTCTGAACGGCAGCGCGTTCTCGACCAAAGGCTCGAGCCGCATCGCTGACTGCGTCGCCCCAACAGCGAGCAACTCGGCATGTAGCGAATCCATGAGTAGTTGCAGCGTCGTGAGCCGTTGCTGCCCGTCGATGATCGTGCGCTGCTGCATCAGGCCGATCGGGTTCTGTGCCTGTTGAAGGACGACCGCGCCGAGAAAGTGAGGTTGCTGCTTCTGCTGTGGATTCCGGAGCAGCCTTTCCGTCACACGGACGACATCGTTCCACAATGGCTCCCATTGATTCTCAGCATTCCAGACGTACGGCCGCTGGAACAGCGGCACGATGAGGCGCTGCGGCTGCATGAAAACCATCTGCGGCGTGCGGACCTGCGTTTCCAATTTGTCGCTCCCGTCGTCTCAACCAAAGTCTGTCGTTGCGAGGCCGTAACGACAAAGAAGATCACCGGTGGATGCGTCGTTCGGTTCAACTTTGCAAGTAGTTGCAGGCGACCTTCGTCCCGACCGTCACGCGCGCTAACCCAGGGTGCATACCCTCAACCTTACTGTGCGGCCGTTTTGCGTTTTTCGAAGAACGACTTGGTGAACGTTCGATCAAGAATCTGGTCGCATGCTCGCCCGAGAACACCCCGTAACGATCGAAGCTCCGACTCTCCGTGCGCGTGGCCTCTCATTAGCATTCGCCCATCAGCGGTGATGATGAGGAGTCCCACAGTCCCGGAGTTGATCTCGTCCGGCACGGTAGCGCCGAAAGCATTCCCGAAGGCGGACCACACGTTGCCCTGAAACGTTGGTTCTCCTAACAGGTGTGTAGGTGCGGAATGATTGTCGGAGGCATGCAGGAACGGCGACGCGGCTGTTTTCGAGGAGCAAGTCGGTGTTCGCCGAAGCGTTCGGAAAGCGAAGTTGTGGAAACCGCGGAAAACGCCGCCACCCGGCCGCCGCGTTTTCCGCCGTTCCCACAACTTGCCCCGCCGTCGCGGAAGGATCTGAAGGAGCCCCGAAAGTCGCTGCTCGTGGAGAGGTGAAGATCGAAGCAGCGATAGCAGGTTGGAATCGGCGAACCGTGCTGCCCATTTCCCGTAGTCTGTAGTCGATGAAACCAAGACACGGGGAGGACAGGCACGGTGCGCCTGACGACATTGTTCCGGAAGTTGCTCAACATGGCAAACGTAACGGTTCGCGGGGTTCGGTTCGAAGCTCGGAGTCTCTATCTCGACGTGAGTCCAACGTGGAGACGTCCGCGGTGCGGAGGGTGCGGACGGGTTGCTCCCGAGCTTCACGGAACGGTGATGAAGCATCGCGAATGGCGTCATCTCGGCCTCTGGGGATGCCGGGTGATGCTGCGGGCGGATCTGCCGCGGGTGCGTTGCCGCCGCTGCGGGGTGCGAACGGCCGCGGTTCCGTGGGCACGGCCTGGTTCGATGTTCACCCGCGCGTTCGAAGACGAGCTTGCCTGGTTTCTGCAGCGATCCAATCAAACCGCGGTCTCGGCGTACTTCAAGGTCAGCTGGCTCACGGCCGGACGGATCGCCGCTCGAGTGGTTGCCGAAAAACGCGACCCGAACGCGCTCGAGAATCTGACCCGGATCGGCATCGACGAGATCTGCTGGGGGCGGCCGAAGAAGTTCATGACCGTGGTCACGAACCACGAGACCGGGCAGATGATCTGGGCGGCGAAGGGTAAAAGTGCAGAGGTTCTCGACGGGCTGTTCGATCTGCTCGGCCCCGAGCGCTGCGCGCGAATCCGTCTGGTGAGCATCGACATGAGCGCGGCCTTCGAGAAAGCTGTTCGCGACCGACTGCCGAACGCCGAGGTCGTTTTCGATCGGTTCCACGTGGTCCAACTCCTCGGGAATGCGATCGATCAGGTGAGGCGGGACGAGATGCGAAAGGCCACCGGCGAGGAGCGCTCCGCTCTCAAATCCACTCGGTTCGTCCTCCTGAAGAACCCCTGGAACCTGCGTGATGCCGAGGAGGCGAAACTCTCGGAGCTCGCGCGGATGAATCACACCCTCTTTCGCAGTTACCTGGTCAAGGAATCCTTTCAGGACATCTATGACTCCTCGTCCGTCCGCCAAGCTGATCGACGGTTCAAGCGCTGGTATCAGTCCGCGGTTCATAGCCGCATTCAACCCCTCGTTCGCTTCGCGCGAACCGTCGCGGCGAAATGGCCTGGCATCCGCCGTTACTTCGAGTATCGACTCACGAATGCAGTTGCTGAAGGCTGCAACAACAAGATCCGAATGCTCAGTCACCGCGCTTTCGGCTTTCACACCGCGGAAGCTCTGATCGCAATGGCGTTCCTCTGTACGTCAGCAATCGCATTCCATCCTCTCGGCCTATGAACTCTGCTACACACCTGTTAGGAGATCCACATCGGTTCTCCTAACAGGTGTGTAGGTGCGGAATGATTGTCGGAGGCATGCAGGAACGGCGACGCGGCTGTTTTCGAGGAGCAAGTCGGTGTTCGCCGAAGCGTTCGGAAAGCGAAGTTGTGGAAACCGCGGAAAACGCCGCCACCCGGCCGCCGCGTTTTCCGCCGTTCCCACAACTTGCCCCGCCGTCGCGGAAGGATCTGAAGGAGCCCCGAAAGTCGCTGCTCGTGGAGAGGTGAAGATCGAAGCAGCGATAGCAGGTTGGAATCGGCGAACCGTGCTGCCCATTTCCCGTAGTCTGTAGTCGATGAAACCAAGACACGGGGAGGACAGGCACGGTGCGCCTGACGACATTGTTCCGGAAGTTGCTCAACATGGCAAACGTAACGGTTCGCGGGGTTCGGTTCGAAGCTCGGAGTCTCTATCTCGACGTGAGTCCAACGTGGAGACGTCCGCGGTGCGGAGGGTGCGGACGGGTTGCTCCCGAGCTTCACGGAACGGTGATGAAGCATCGCGAATGGCGTCATCTCGGCCTCTGGGGATGCCGGGTGATGCTGCGGGCGGATCTGCCGCGGGTGCGTTGCCGCCGCTGCGGGGTGCGAACGGCCGCGGTTCCGTGGGCACGGCCTGGTTCGATGTTCACCCGCGCGTTCGAAGACGAGCTTGCCTGGTTTCTGCAGCGATCCAATCAAACCGCGGTCTCGGCGTACTTCAAGGTCAGCTGGCTCACGGCCGGACGGATCGCCGCTCGAGTGGTTGCCGAAAAACGCGACCCGAACGCGCTCGAGAATCTGACCCGGATCGGCATCGACGAGATCTGCTGGGGGCGGCCGAAGAAGTTCATGACCGTGGTCACGAACCACGAGACCGGGCAGATGATCTGGGCGGCGAAGGGTAAAAGTGCAGAGGTTCTCGACGGGCTGTTCGATCTGCTCGGCCCCGAGCGCTGCGCGCGAATCCGTCTGGTGAGCATCGACATGAGCGCGGCCTTCGAGAAAGCTGTTCGCGACCGACTGCCGAACGCCGAGGTCGTTTTCGATCGGTTCCACGTGGTCCAACTCCTCGGGAATGCGATCGATCAGGTGAGGCGGGACGAGATGCGAAAGGCCACCGGCGAGGAGCGCTCCGCTCTCAAATCCACTCGGTTCGTCCTCCTGAAGAACCCCTGGAACCTGCGTGATGCCGAGGAGGCGAAACTCTCGGAGCTCGCGCGGATGAATCACACCCTCTTTCGCAGTTACCTGGTCAAGGAATCCTTTCAGGACATCTATGACTCCTCGTCCGTCCGCCAAGCTGATCGACGGTTCAAGCGCTGGTATCAGTCCGCGGTTCATAGCCGCATTCAACCCCTCGTTCGCTTCGCGCGAACCGTCGCGGCGAAATGGCCTGGCATCCGCCGTTACTTCGAGTATCGACTCACGAATGCAGTTGCTGAAGGCTGCAACAACAAGATCCGAATGCTCAGTCACCGCGCTTTCGGCTTTCACACCGCGGAAGCTCTGATCGCAATGGCGTTCCTCTGTACGTCAGCAATCGCATTCCATCCTCTCGGCCTATGAACTCTGCTACACACCTGTTAGGAGATCCGAGGCTTGTGCGTCGGCCGTCATCGACGAAGATCTCGCAATTCGCGCGAAGCGCTCTCGTTCGGTCCGAAGAACGTATCGTTACGTCGACGCCCTTCACATCGGGAAGGAACTTCACTAAAGTTCCTTTAATGCTCTCCGAGAGTTGCTTGAGGATCGGGTCCTGAAGAGCTGTCACCTTCGCTAATGCCTCTTGGAACGCCGGATCGTCGTCCAGCGTTTGAAGCTCGCGCTCGATGAGACCTCGGACGATTTCCTCGGAGGACATCGCGGTTCTGACGGCCGGGATGTATTCGAAATCAAGGCGCGAAGAAACGAAATCGGCAATCTGCGCTGACTTTCGCGACAACGCGGCATTGCCCTTGCCTGGTTTGGCTACGACGACCTTCGGCGCTCTGTTTCGACCAAGAATGATCTTGATCGGAAGCGTTCCGTTGAGGCTACTTCTGATTTCTTTCTTGAAGGCGGTAATCTCATCTTTCGAAAGCTCGAATTCAACTGTGATTATTGATTCGCCGTTCTCGTTCTTGGCCTGAAGGTGAATCGGATAATCGCGTTCCCACGAGTACCAGGTTTCCAGAATGCGAAGTGGGATCCGCCGGTCGTCCCGGAAAAGCGCCATTCGAGGGTCGGTCAGCACCTTCATCGCCGTGGTGAGTGCGAAGAGGATGTTGGACTTGCCTTCGTTGTTGGGACCGACGAGGGTCGTGGAGCGCCCAATTCGAATTTTCGGAGCCTTGGTGATGCTCCGAAAGTTCGCCACCGAGATAGAGACTAGTTTCACAACCCCCTCCACTAAAAGGCACGCGCCCTGACTTCGGCGCCCACTCCGCACATTCCCTAAGGCGCTTCCTTACGACATGCCTTCAGGAATCTGAAGTTCTCCGAACTTCTCCTCATACCCGGCGACGTTCCGCTGAAGGATTTGCAGGAGCACCTTCGCGTGCTGTGGTGACATGACGATCTCGGCGTACTCCTCGCACTCTAGCTTCTCGCGGTCGTTCGAAATCTGGCCGAACGTCAGCGTGAAATCGTAGATCGATGCCTGCAGGCGTGCGCTGTTCGCGTAGCGCGAACGGAAGTCAGCGGCCCTCACGCGGTGAATCTCAGCTGCGTTAACGGTCTCGGTTTCCTGCTCACTTTTCTTTTTCGTCGGCATTTCTTCACCTCAGCCACAGTTCCGAGAGCGCGGTCGTGTCACGCTTCGAGACCAACCGAACGTTCGCGCGCTTGCGCAAAGGCCGAGTTGCTGCCGCGCTTCGGTGCTCGGTTTGCAGATAGATGATGCGCGTCGCTGCTTCACGCGTCGCCACAGCAGGAGCGGTCTGCGTCGCCGCGAGTTTCGGATCTTCACTGAACGGAGGTGGCGCAAGCGCCGCGTCGCTGAGGTTGGCCTCCCACTCGACAAGATCCCCGAAACTGACGAATCTCACCACGAGCGCGACATCGAAGGCGGCGGCGATCCTCTGAAGTGTCGCGACGCTGACGCCCTCTTCGTCATCCGGATTCTCCACCTTCGAGATCTGGCTCTGGTGCATGCCGGCGAGCTTCGCGAGCTCGGCTTGCGAGAGGCCGAGTTTTTCACGGAGGGCGTGGATCTGAAACGCGACTCCGGAACCGATGTGTTCTGCGACGAAGGCCTCGCGGTATTGCTGGTTGCTAAGTTTCTCGACCGTTCGCTTCGTCCTACTCGTGTTCACGCGTTCTCCTTTTGTCCGCCATCACGATCTTCCGTCTGTGCGTTGCGATCTCCGGCGCGTCCTTGGGTTCGAGTCGACTTCCTTTCTCGACCGCGCCGACGAGCAGTGTGAACTCGCCCCGCTCCGGCCCATAGCAGCCGAGGGGCCGGTACTGAACTCCAGCACATACGACCCTGAGCTCGTAAATGTCGTCACAACCATCGCGCGCGCTGATGTACTGCGGATCGAATGTTCGAGTCGCCTGGAGATAACTGATGCGCCGATCGATCTTGATCTGAGCCTTCATCGGAAGAGAGTCGATCCATTCGCGAATCTCATTTACGCCACGCTCCGAGATGAAATCGCGAAAGATCCAGCTCTTCATATCATGAAAACCTGATTGCGGTGCAACTTTGTTCTGCAGTGATCATGATTTTGTGATTGTCAGATCGGCCCAGGACTTGCGTTTGGGCCGAAACGTAGCGAATTGCGCGAAGCGAAGTTCTTGAAAAGACGAGAGTTCCCGGCGACATTTGGGCCGAGATTGGGCCGAATTGGGCTTTCGGCTCTTCAAAATCCAAAGGATTCATGCGGTCGCCTCCGCCATCTCGATGAGCCTAGCGACATTAAAGTTCGCACTCGTCTCTCCAAACTGAGGCTCTCGCGTGAATGGATGCGCGACGTAGATCGGTGTCTGCGCCTCTCCATCGACGATCACGATCGCGAGGCGCCATTCGTCGGGGGAGTTGAGCGCGGTCGTCATCTCGTTGCGCGTGATCGTCACCGTATCGGCGCCTTTCACTCTTCCCTTCACCTCGACGAAGCGAAGACGACCCGTCAGTGGATGCTTCGATTCGATGTCGTAGCCGACGTTGTCTGTTGATACATCTCGCGGCTCGAAGCCGAGGGAGCGCTCGTGGCGCATGACTGCCTCCATCGCGAGGCGCTCGATCGCTTCGCGGTTAGCGGTTAGCTGTGAGGACTTAGGACCTAGCTCGCTGGGTCCCAGCTGCTGAGCGCCAACCACTCGGTTCAGAAGACCGATTGGAATCACGAGCGCGCCGCCGACGACGACGGGAGGGAGCGGCGAGAGCTGGCGCTCTTCTTCGAGCTCCTGCATCCGCTTCTTCAGCCGCCGCTCGAGCTCCTCGGCGCGCTGGCGCGCCTTGCCGGAGTTGAGCTTCGCGTTGGACTTGCCGGCGAGCTCCTGGTCTTTGAGCTGCTGCGCGCGGTTGTCCCAGTAGGTGATCTCTTTCGTGAGGCGCTCTTTGACGGCGGCCATGGCTTTGGTGGTGAAGGCTTCGTTGCGGGTTTTCACTTCGGAAAAGTGTTGCGGGACGATTTTTGAGATGGCGAAGTCCATGGCTCGGGCGTCGAGGTCCTGAGACAGCAAAGCGGCTAGCGAGTAGGACCCAGAACTTAGCTTGGCGTTCGCATCTTTCGCCGCAGAGTGCTGAGAATTTTCCCCACCTCGGTGATCAGTCCTCGGACTGTGGATGTTTTCTCCGGTGGGAACCACCCGATCTCTTCGCAGAGCGTCAAGAGAGTCTCCGTCTCGGCCAGAGAGCCTTGGGCGATCGCCAGAAAGTGGGCCCGATCCTTCTCGGTCTCTCTCGTCCAGCCCTCCGCGATGTTCGCCGGAATTGAGGTTGCCGCCCGAGTGATCTGCGACCGCATCCCGTAAGTCTCTTCGCGAGGAAGCGCTGGAGCGAGTCTGTAGACTCCCTTCGCCAGATCCATCGCTTTTCGCCAGACTGTCAACTCGCGGTAATGAAGTCCCATCTGCGCCTCCGCTAAGTCCTATGTCCTGAGTCCTAGTCGCTGTAAAAGTTTCGCGCTCGGCGTCGGTGAGGGGACGGTAGTCGAGGTACGGGGCGTAGCCGGCGATGCGTTCGTGGCCTTCGCGATCGAGCTCGACGAAGAGGAGTCGCTTGGAGATCACTCGCCGGTCGCCGCGCTTCGTGATCCGCGCGTCCTGAATCGAGTGCTCGAGATAGAAGAGAACGCGCGGCTCTTCGCCGGGATCGGTGTCGTCGACGAGGACCGCTCCCTGCTTGAGGAGATCGCGGTGGCGCTCGAGCGTCAGGTCGATGACCGCATCGAGCAACGGATGGCCGGGCGAGACGAACTTCGCGAGCGGCTTGCCGTGCACGGCCTGCAGCTCTTTCTTGAACGTGACGCGCTCGTACTTGTCGAGCACCGGCTCGCGCGTGCCGATCTGACGGTCGCGGCTCCGGATGACCGCGGGCACGTGCTTGATCTCGTAGCGGTCGGTCTCGCGCTCGACGATCCTCCCGCCGAGGTGCTCGAACGCCTGCTTGAAGAAGCTCGCGATGTAGAACGGCTGCAGCCGGCGCGCCTCGGCGCGCTCCATCTCCTCGCGGATCTGCTGCACGCGCGAGGCGTTCATCGTGTCGTGCGCGAGTGCCTTCTCCTCGATCAGCGCAATGATGCGATCGCGATCGAGCGCGTTGTCGACGGCCTGTTCGAGACGCGCGCGCACCTTTGGATCATTCCCGTAACGGATCGCTTCGATCAGGAGATCGCGCAGCGTTCGAGGCGCGCCATCGCCGCCGTCGAAGAAGACGAGCTTGCCGAGGACGTCGAAGACCTGGCCCTGAAGCGCGGCGCTCTCTTCTTCGAGCTTGTCGAGAAGCTTGCGGTAGACATCGCCCTCGCGCGTTTCGGCGGCAACGAGGTTCCAGAGGAAGCAGACTTCGGTCTGGCCGATGCGGTGGATGCGGCCGAAGCGCTGCTCGATGCGGTTCGGGTTCCACGGGAGGTCGTAGTTGACCATCAGATGCGCGCGCTGGAGGTTGATGCCCTCGCCGGCCGCGTCTGTGGCGAGGAAGACGACGGTGTCGCGGTCCTGCGTGAAGCGCTCCTGCGCGGTGCGGCGGTCTTCGCGCGCCATGCCGCCATGCACGGTGACGACGGCTTCTTCGCGGCCGAGGATGTTGCGGAGCTTGAGGGAGAGGTAGTGCAGCGTGTCGCGATGCTCGGTGAAGATGACGAGCTTCCGATGCTGGCCGTGCTCGTCGATGATCTCGTCGTTCTCCTGGAGGAGCTTCGAGAGCTCCTCCCACTTCTTGTCTGTGCCGCTGTTGCGGACGCGAAGCGCTTTCGCTTCGAGGTCGCGCAGGATCTGGATCTCGGCTTCGAGCTCGGCGATCGTCTGCGCGGCCGTGGCGCGATCGACGATCTCCTCTTCGACGGTCTCGATCTCCGGCGCGTCTTCGAGATCTTCGAGGTCCGATTCACTGAGCACCGTGTCTGCGGCGAGAGTGACTTCCGATCCGCGCTTCATCAGCTTCTCGGAGGCGAGCCGCTCTTCGAGTCGCTCGCGGCGGCGCTTGAGCGACTGATAGATCGCCTCCGGCGAGGACGCGAGGCGGCGCTGCAGGGTAGTTAGAGCGAATCCGACTGTGCCGCGGCGGCCGCCTTCGAGCTCGTCGGCGCGATTGAACTGCGTCGTCACGTACTCGGTGACGTCAGCGTACAGCGCGGCCTCGCCGTCTGAGAGCTTGTAAGGAACTGTCGATGCGATGCGCTCGGGGAAGAGCGGCTTGCCGTCGAACTTCAGGAGCTGCTCTTTTGTGAGGCGGCGCATCAGGTCGGACGGATCGGAGGTGTGGACGCCGTCGCGGAACTTTCCTTCGAAGCGGTCGCCGTCGAGGAGCGCCATGAAGAGCTGGAAGTCGGCTTCCTTGCCGTTGTGCGGCGTCGCCGTCATCAGGAGGAAGTTGCGCGTGATGCCGGAGAGGCGCTGCCCGAGGCGGTAGCGCTTCGTGTATTTCACCTCGGTTCCGAAGTAGCTGGCCGACATCTTGTGCGCTTCGTCGCAGATGATGAGATCCCAGTCGGTCTGATCGAGCTTCGCCTGGAGCTCTTCGTTGCGGCTGAGGTGATCGAGGCGCGAGATGACGAGGTTGCGCTCGAGGAACGGATTGCCGGTGAGCGAGGTCTCGAAGGTCTCGCGGCTGAGGATGTCGAAGTCGAGGCCGAACTTTTCGTAGAGCTCGTCCTGCCACTGCTCGACGAGCATGCCGGGGCAGACGATGAGGCAGCGCTGAAGATCGCCGCGGAGGAGAAGCTCCTTGATGAAGAGGCCGGCCATGATGGTTTTGCCGGCGCCGGGATCGTCGGCGAGGAGAAAGCGCAGCGGCTGGCGCGGGAGCATCGCTTCGTAGACGGCGGTGATCTGATGCGGGAGCGGCGTGACCTGCGAGGTGTGGATCGCGAGATAGGGATCGAAGAGGTGCGCGAGGCTGATGCGCTTCGCCTCGGAGACGAGGCGAAGGAGCGCGCCGTCGGCGTCGAAGGTCCAGGGAAGGCCGGTGGTGACGATCTCGAAGGTTGGCTCGTCGTCGCGGTAGAGGAGACGCTCGTCAGGACGGCCTTTCGCGTCGCGATACGTGAGGGTAAGCACACTCTCGCCGTGCCACTTCGTCGTAATGACGGTGGCGTTCTGCGCCGGGATGATGCCGCGAACGACTGCTCCGGGTTTGAGGTCTTCGAGATGGGACATGGATCCGGACGAATCTCCACTTTTCCGAGAGAAGTTCGAACAACTTACGTCGGGACGCGAGGCGGCGCGCCTGTGATCGGCCGGGATAATGCGATCACCGAATTTGGAACTTCAATTTACCACACGCTGGCGCCGGGCGAGCCGCTTCTACCTGAGGAGTGTTCGGGAGAGGCATTTCCCTACCCCTCGGGCTGCGGGGGGGGACGGAATTGCGCGATTTGCGCGATTTGCGCGATTTGGGAAGAGACGGGGGGAGCGGGCTGCGAAGAATGTGCGCCAATCGGCGGCGATGTGCGTATTTTATTCTCGATTGGACGCGTTCTGGAGAATTTCGTTCTGTTGATGCACAAGGGGAAGTGCAGTGGTGGCTGCGTGGAGAGGGCGGCGGCTTCGTTCTCGCGTTCGGTCGCTCGTCGTCCCGGTGGTTCGTGGTTCCGGCACCCCTCCGGGGTGCGTATTGATCTCGTGTGGTTCGTCATCCGGCGGTGTCGCGCTTCGCGCTCGACCACCGGCTTCCGGCCGCGACCCCTCCGGGGTCGGTTCGACGGTTTCGCATGTCGCGTGGAGGTCGGGCGTGTCGTCCGCTTCGCGGACTCTCGCAATGAACGTCGAGGGGCGCGGAGTCCCAGGGCTGACGCCCTGGGCTACAGATCTGTCGCCGGCTTCGCCGGCTCTATACTGTGTCATGAATGAGCTCGTTGATCTTCTCGAGTCGAACCTCCGACGAGTCGAGACGTTCGCGCGGAGGCTCTCGCTCTCCACACCCGAGTTCCGTTCAGCGCACGAAGTGGAGGTCGTGCCGGTCGCCGATCGCGGGAACCTTCGCGAGATCGGCGGGAAGCTCACGAACCTCGCGCTCCACATCCCGGAAGAACGCCTCGGCGGCCGCCGGAGCGTCGAAGATCAGCAGCCGCGCCGGCTGTTCCGACATTCCCTGGAATCCGTGAAGCACGCCTCCCGGTGCATACAGAAAGTCTCCCGCCGCGATGTCCACCGGTCGCGAACGGCGGCCAGGAGCGGTGGATCGCGATCCGGAAACTGATCGACCGGTGGGCACCGTCCGCTCCGCCGAAGCAGAGGAAGATCGCGGCGGCGAACATCCGCTATTACCTGAGCGCCACGTCGTGGGACTACTTCCGGCTGTTCTTCGGATTCGATGCGGCGGAGACGGTCGCGTGCGCGGAGGCGGCGATGGAGCAGGCGCTGGTGTGGGTTCGGACGCAGCGCCGAGGGAAGAAGTAGGGCGAGGGGTGCTCCATGGGCTCGCGGTTCGCGCGCAGGGGGAAGCGGAGCTTAGCGCGAGAATCACGGACGCTTCGCGGGAGCCACGGCTTTCGTCTTCATCGCGTACAACATGATTCAGGCCGCGGATCGGAGGATCCGCACCCCACGAGGACGGGCATCGGTCGCGTGTGGGGAGGACGCGGTCCTCAGGCTCGCGGTTCGCGCGCAGGGGGCGCCGCGGCTCCCGCCGCGGCCGGCACGGCGGAAGCCGTGCCGCTCCACCGATATTCGCGGAAGTCATGCTGGGCGCCAGGTTCACGGACGCTTCGCGGGAGCCGCAACTCCCCTCTTCATCGCGTACTACATGATTCGCGCGGCGGATCGGAGGATCCGCACCCCACGAGGACGGGCATCGGTCGCGTGTGGGGAGCGGATCCCGCCCCGCGGGATCCGCCGCGACGATCGCGTTCAGAACGGATCGAGACGATCGCTGCGGCAGAAGCGGAGCTGGGCGCGAGGATCACGGACGCTTCGCGGGAGCCGCAATTTTCGTCTTCATCGCGTAGAACACGATTTGCGCGGCGGATCGGAGGATCCGCACCCCACGAGGACGGGCGTCGGTCGCGTGTGGGGAGCGGATCCCGCCCCGCGGGATCCGCCGCGACGATCGCGTTCAGAACGGATCGAGACGATCGCTGCGGCAGAAGCGGAGCTGGGCGTGAGAATCACGGACGCTTCGCGGGAGTCACAACTCTCCTCTTCATCGCGTACAACATGATTCGCGCGGCGGATCGGAGGATCCGCACCCCACGAGGACGTGGGCGGTCCAAGGGCTTGCGGTTCGCGTGCAGGGGGCGCCGCGGAGGCAAGCGCGGAAGTCATGCTGGGCTTGAGGATCACGGACGCTTCGCGGGAGTCACAATTCTCCTCTTCATCGCGTACTACATGATTCAGGCAGCGGATCCCGCGGGGCGGGATCCGCACCCCACGAGGACGGGCATCGGTCGCGCGTGGGGAGGACGGGCATCGCCTCAGGGCTCGCGGTTCGCGTGCAGGGGGCGCCGCGGCTTTCGCCGCGGCCGGCACGGCGAGAGCCGAGGCGCCCCACCGATATTCGCGGACGTCATGCTGGACGCGAGGTTCACGGACGCTTCGCGGGAGAGGCGTGCTGCGGAGCGAGTGGCCGGACAAAAAAGCCGACCCTTTCGGGTCGGCGATGTTGTTGATTCGATTGGTGGAGCTGATCGGGATCGAACCGACGACCTCCTGAGTGCGATT
>CAVUKB010000003.1:0-8793 GCA_963741955.1 uncultured Acidobacteriota bacterium | reverse complement strand
CTACCAGCAGGTCGTGACGCTGAATGGTGCACGCCAGAAAGCAGGCCCGGTGGAGGAGAGCCGGATCGTCGAAGGGGCGGCGGTCTGACGCAGTCTCTCGGGCGCCGCGAGACCTCGCGCTCCCCTGTCCTTTTTCCCCGACCGCTCTGTCACCCCGCGACCACGGTCCGGGTCACAGTCCACGCAATCCGGAGCGTGTCGAGGACCGGCCTGTAGTGGCTGGTCGAGACTCCGTTCACGAATCCGAGATCGATGGGAATCTCACGGATTCCGAGACCCGCGCGCCCAGCCCGGACGATGACTTCACTCTCGGCGTCGAATCCATTCGCCCGGATCGAGAGCTGCCTGAGAAGACGGGCCGAGTAAAGCCGGAAGCCGCTCTGTGAATCGAGCACTCGGACGGTCGCAGCGCGGGAGATCGACCAGGCCGAAAAACGATTCGCAGCGCGCCGGCGCCCGACCATCCCGGAAAAAGGTGCGCCCGGCTCCCGATGATCAGATCGGCGCCGCTCTCTTGATACGCTTCGATGAACCGGCCGATCTCGCGGGGAAGGTGCTGGGCATCGGCATCGAGCGTGATGACCGCGTCCACTCCCCGATCGAGCGCGTACAGGAAGCCACTCTTCAGCGCCGCCCCCTTGCCCAGATTTCTCTCGTGCCTCACGACCTCCGCTCCGGCCGCGCGTGCCGCATCTCCGGTCCCGTCCGTCGATCCGTCGTCGACCACGATCACCCGCGGGAGCTCTCTGAGTGCGTCCGACACGACCGTACCGACCGTGTGAACCGCATCGAGCGCCGGGATCACCACTGCGAACCGCTCACTCATCGACACCCCGGGAGAGCACGGCGCAGACGACACCTCCGCCGGCAGAGATCGAGTTCACCAGCAGGTGCCGCAGCTCCCGCCGCGTCGTTTCGCGCGTGACGGGAATGGTCAAGTCCTTCGGCGCGAGCTCGAAACCCGGAGTGGCCGCAAGCTCCTGGTCCCGCAACGCCACCAGCGCGGCGGCGAGAGTCGCTCCGCCACCACAGCCGTATTCGCCGAAATAGGACTTCGGGGCCGCAACCGGCGGCGCACCGCTCTCGAACAGTTGCTGGATCGCGAGATACTCGAGTCGGTCTCCGCGGACCGTGGAGTTTGCCGAAGCGATGATCCCGTCGATGTCACCGGGCTCGAGCTCGGCATCGTGGATCGCGCGCCGCATCGAGCGCACCACTGCAGCGGGATCATTTCCCCAGTCGGAGAGGCTCGCGCTCACATCCCGGCTCGCTCCGAACCCGGAGATCCATCCATACGGCGCGGGTGAATCCCGCAGCGCTCCCTCCTCGGCGAGAAGAAAGGCCGACGATCCTTCACCGACCACCATTCCGTTCCTGCGGGCGTCGAAGGGTCGTGAGGCTTCTCCCGTTTCGCCATTGGCGTGAGCCAGAGCTCCGATCCGATCGAGGATGCTGAAAATCATCTCGTTGATCTCGTCGACTCCGCCGACGATCGCCGACCGGGTCACCCCTTTGGCGATCTGGGCGGAGGCGAACATCAGAGCGGTGAGAACGGAAGACTCCCTCTGGGTGAAGGTGAGATTGAATCCTTCGTATCCGCCGGCGATCGCGATGTGTGAGGCGGGGGCATTCGCGACCGATTCGGTGAACAGCTGAGGCGGAGCGAGTGCCGCACCCTTCTCGACATACTCCTGCAGATACTCGACCGAGACCTGGATCGTCCCGAAGGCGGTCCCGAGCGCCACGCCGACTTCGCGGCCGGGAAGGGGAAGCGGATCGACGCCACGGTCGCGGAGCGCCATGATCGCGGCGGCGGCTCCGAGCCGGGAGAGGCGACTCGATGCGTCGCAGCTTCATCGGCGCGATGAGCTCCTTCGGCTGGAAGTCCGTGACCAGGCCCGCGGTCGACGCCGACAGACCCTCAGTGTCGAATGAGCTCACCATCCCCGTAGCCGGGAGGCCACTGCGGAGTCGGTCGCGAAACGATCCGACTCCCGAGACGCTGGGCCCGATTACGCCGACACCGTGGATTCCGATTCGCCCGGCTCGCTTCATCACTCCCCGGGTCTCCTGAAAATCAGCGAGATGTTGCTGCCACCGAACCCGAAGGTATTCGAGAGCGCGCGATTCAAAGGCATCGGCCGGGGTACATTCGGGACGCAGTCGAGGCTGCACTCTTCTGCAGTGCAGTCCAGCCGAAGCGTCGGCGGAGCGACCTGGTGCATCAGCGCGAGCACCGTGATTACCGCTTCGAGCCCGCCGGACGCACCGAGAGTGTGGCCGAAGTACGACTTGGTGGACGAGACCACGGCGCTCGTACCGAGCGTGGAGAGTATCGCCTTCGACTCGGCCGAGTCGTTCAGCAGCGTTCCGGTACCGTGCGCGTTCACGTATTCGATGGAATCCGCGGTCATGCACGATTCGCGGAGTGCTGCCGTCATCGCCGCGGCCGCACCGCGGCCGTCCTCGGCAGGAGCGGTGGGATGCCAGGCGTCGCACGATGCTCCGTATCCGCAGAGCTCAGCGAGAATCTCCGCTCCCCGCCCGATCGCGTCGTCCCACTTCTCGATCACCAGATACGCGGCTCCCTCTCCGAGCGTGATCCCGGCGCGCGACGCATCGAAGGGACGGCAGGGACCCTGATCGACGGCCTGAAGAACATTGAATCCGCTGTACGTGAGACGGCAGAGCGCGTCGGTCCCTCCGGCCAGAGCGACGGAGGCATGCCCCGAGCGGATCAGGTCGGCGGCCAAACCGATCGCCGCTCCGCCAGACGCACAGGCGGTCGCGTTGGAGAAGACTCCGCCTCCGAGTCCCAGGAGACGCGCGACGGCATCGGAAGGACCCGAGGTCGGCTGCTGGAGAACCCGCGATGCCGGCGTACGACGGCGTCCAAGAACCCGACGGCGGAAGTAGTAATCCTCTCCTTCCAGCAATCCTCCGGTGGAAGTGCCGGTGGAAACGATGGTTTCCTGGAGGTCGAGAGCCGTTCCACTCGATTGAGAATGCTGCAGGGCCTCGCTCGCCGCGACGACGGCGAGCAGATCGCTGCGGGAGAACCGTCGAGACTCACGCCGGCTGGTGAGTGACGCGGCATCGAGCGATCCTTCGACTTCGGCGGCGAGGGTGGTCGGAAACGTCTCGTTCGGAAAGCAGGAAAGCGGCCGGATTCCGTCCGCTCGAGCGAGGATCGAATCCCAGACCTCCTCCCGGCTCCGCCCGATCGAGCAGATGATGCCGACGCCGGTGACGGCCAGGCGAATCCGAGAATCCGGTCTGCGCATAAGGTGAAACTTGCAAGTCTTTGCGAAGCAGGGAAAAACCAGTCAGTCGCGCTCTTCCGTTCCGGCGAGATAGAACCGCGCCCGGGCGATCTCTGTTCCATCGCGGAGCGCCCGCCCTTCGAACCGGAACATCGTACCAAAAGAGGCCTCCAGCACGACCCGCAGCTCGATCCGGTCGCCCGGAACCGGAGGGACGGACATCTCGCACGCGTCGATCGCGCTGAGATAGCCCGCCTCGCCGGGGCGACGGAACACGAGGGCGCCGCCGATCTGGGCCATCGCCTCGACCAGCATCACATCCGGCGGAGCGGCTCCCAGGGCCAGCTCGTCGGCCCCGGAACAGAAGTAGGTCCCGTCAATGGTGCGCTCGTCGACGGGACGAGCCGCGGAGACGGCCCGGAAGGGAATCTGATGCGGGAGAAATCCGAGGAACGGGATCACGCGCTCTCTTCGGCCGGTGTCGCGCGGGTCCGCTCGTTCACCAGCGTCGCAAGGGAGGAGATCGAACGGAAGTACTGCCGCGCGGACGACTCGTTCTTGATCTTCACTCCGTACTCGGCTTCGAGCATCACCACGATCTCGAGGGCGTCGATCGAGTCGAGCCCGAGCCCTCCGTCGAAGAGAGGATCATCGTCGCCGATGTCCTCGGGAGTCATGTCTTCGAATCTGAGCCTTTCGATCAACGACTGTTTCAGCTTCAGCTTCAATCCCGTGAGATCAGACAATTCGTTCCTCCGGAGAGTTTCCCCGCACCGCGGGGGGGAGAGTATCCCGATTTGATGTGTGGTGCGATTCTGCCACTACGGCGCTGCAGATGCACGAGGGCGAAAAACAGCGCCAGTTTCCATCGGCTCGACCGGCGCTCGAACGCATCGCCGGCCAGGAGGCCGATGATGGTGCGCCGCAGCCCGAACCGCTCACTCGGCTGAAGGAAAATCTCCAGGAATTCCTTCTGGTAGAAATGCCGAATGAACCGGTTGTATCGGCGAAGCACCACTCCGACTCTTCTCTGATAACGCTCGAGAGCGCGGAAGCTTCCCGTCTCCAGACGGGATGCGATGGCATCCGCCGCGATCTCCGCCGATCGCATGGCGGTCAACACTCCGGTGGAGAAGATCGGATCGATGAATCCGGCTGCATCTCCGATCAGGGCCCATCGCGGTCCGACGATCCTCTGCATGTGATAAGAAAAGTCGCGACGGACCCTCACCGGACCGATCCGTTCGCTTCCGCTCATCCTTCTCGCCACGTACGGCGCGTCTTCGATCGCCTCCTCGAGAACAGCCTCGGGCGAACGTTCCGCGGCCTTGAACGAATCGCGGTCGAGCACCAGCCCGACGCTGGTCGCCCCCCCGGAGAGCGGAATCATCCAGAACCAGCCGTCACGCAGCACGACCACCACGATGTTGCCCGCCCGCTGGTCCGTGGCACCCGGCTCGACGCCTCGATAGTGGGCGAACACGGCCACCCTTTTGAGCACCGGATCGTCGACACGACCGCCGTGGCGGTTTCCGAGAATGCTCGCGTATCCCGTCGCGTCCACCACGAAGCGCGCTTCGAGAGTGGATGAGTCTTCTCCTTCTCCGGTCGCGGTGATGCTCACCCGATCCTCGTCGATCCGAACCTCCGTGACCCTCGTCTGCTGCCTCACGTCCACGCCCGTCCGGGCAGCACGCTCGAGGAGCATCGCGTCGAATTCGGCGCGGCGAACCTGATACGTGTACGAGTACTCCTCCGGCATGTCTTGGCCGAAGAGGAAGGAGTAGCCGATCGATCCGTCCGCGGTGATGAACTCCGCACCGAGCTTGAGCACCGAGCATTCCCCCCGCGCCAGCGCCTCCGCGACGCCGAGCCGCTCGAGAATCGGGTTGCTGTACGGGAGGAGCGACTCGCCAATCTGGAAACGGGGGAACCTCTCCCGTTCGAGGAGGGTCACGGACAACCCTTTCCCCGCCAGCAGCGCAGCCACGGTCGATCCCGCGGGCCCGCCTCCGATCACGATCACGTCGCGCATGGCCGTTCCGACTTCGAGTTTCCGCTCCAATCGCGGCGGGAGCCCTTTAATTCCGTTTGCGTTGACGATCGAAATCGCGAGCCGCTATTCTTGGATCGAAGTTCTGAACCTTGTCCCTCATGAAAGAAAGAGCCATGACTCCTTCCGGCGGAATCTACGACGGCTTCCGCCGCATCGCTGCGGGCACGCCCGGCCGCGCCGCGGTGGTCGATGGCCACACCGGCGAAGTGACGACCGCCGGCGCCCTGCTCGAACGGGCCGACGCGCTCGCCGGACACCTCGAAGCTCGTGGGCTCCGGCGAGGCGACCCGATCGCCGTACAGCTTCCGAACTCCGCGGATCTGATCGCCCTCTTCCTCGCATCACTCCGGATCGGATGCGCATTCGTACCGATCGACCGCGATGCGACCGAATCCGAAGTGGCCAGAATCCTCGACGATTTTTCGATCAGCGCGCTGATCGACCGGGAGAGCTTCTGGAGTCCGGGGAGTCTCCCCCTCTTCACGCTACGGGCGGATAGAGACGTGCGCCGCTTCGACGTCGCTCTGCTCAAGCTCACTTCGGGATCGACCGGTCACCCGCGCGGCATTCTCACCTCCGAGGACAACCTGATCTCCGACTGCCGGAACATCTGCAGCTCGATGGAGATTCATTCCCGGGACGTGAACCTCGGGGCGATTCCCCTCTCGCACTCCTACGGATTTTCGAATCTGGTCATGCCCCTCCTTCTTCAGGGGACCGCGCTGGTGATCTCGAACGACTACGTCCCCCTCTCGATCATCGAGCTCTGTAACCGGTTCCGCTGCACGGTGGTCCCGGGCATCCCGATGATGTTCGATTTCCTTTCCCAGATCCCGGACGGCGATGGAGAGTTCGAGACGGTCAGAACATTCATCTCCGCCGGAGCTCCGCTGGCGCCAGCCGTGTCGCGACGTTTTCGCGAGCGTTTCGGAAAACCGATTCACACCTTCTACGGCTGCAGCGAGTGCGGCGGCATCACCTATGATCGGGTCGGCGCCGCCGTGGAAAGAGGGAGCTGCGGTAAGCCGCTCGACGGTGTGCAGGTGGCGATCGGAGCCGAGGGGCGAATCGCCATCTCCAGCCGATCCGTCGCCCGCGGATACGTCGGTGCCACGGAAGCGGAGTCGGTCACATTCGAGGAGCGGACGTTCCTCTCCGACGACCTCGCGTCGATTCGCGAGGACGGGGAGATCGAGCTGACCGGACGGATCGGAGATCTGATCAACATCGCCGGGAAGAAGGTGAATCCCCGGGAAGTCGAACGGGTCATCCGGCGCATCGAAGGAGTTCGTGAGGTCAAGGTCTACGGCGAGCCGGCCGGAGCGCGGGGAGACGTCGTGGCGGCAGCGATCGTCGCGGATGGGGCGGTGACGCGCGAGGCCGTGCGCGCGTTCTGCCGCGAGCACCTCTCCCAGCACAAGATTCCCCGCGTGATCAAGATGATCGACTCGATGCCGCTCGACGCGCGGGGCAAGATCCGCAAGTCGGCGCTGGCAGAGCTCTGACGGGGCACCCGACGTGCAGCACCACCATCGAGCCGGGAGCCGGATATGAGCGAGGCACTGATTCTCATCGACATCCAGAACGATTTTCTGCCGGGGGGGACTCTCGCCGTTCCGGAAGGCGATCGGGTCATCCCAGTCGCCAACCGGCTCCAGGAGCGATTCGACCTGGTCCTCGCGACGCAGGACTGGCATCCCGCGGATCACGCGAGCTTCGCATCGAACCACCCCGGAAAGAAGCCGGGAGAGGTGATCGACCTCGACGGCTTGCCGCAGGTGCTCTGGCCCGACCACTGCGTCCAGGGGAGCCGCGGCGCCGAATTCGACGAGCGGCTCGACCGGTCCCGGATCGCCCGGGTGTTCCGGAAGGGAACCGATCCTTCGATCGACAGCTACTCCGCGTTCTTCGACAACCGTCACCTCAAGGCGACCGGCCTCGGCGACTATCTCCGCGACGGGGGAGTCACGGAGGTGTGGCTCGCCGGACTGGCGACGGATTACTGCGTCCGCGCCTCGGCGCTCGACGCGCTGCAACTCGGCTTCACGACCCATGTCGTGATCGATGGCTGCCGCGGGGTGGAGCTGTCAGCGGGAGACGTCGATCGCGCGATCGACGAGATGCGCGCCCGCGGCGCAATCATCGAGAGGAGCTGAATCCTGCATCGGGTGCCGGCGACCCGACGGCGGCGTCTGCGCCTTGGTCGATCCCGTCTCAATTTCTCGAAAGAAGGCATACTGCAAAGCTGATGGAAAAGCGCGGCATTCTCCTCGTGATCGGGGCGGCCCTACTCTGGTCCACCGGCGGAATCGGCATCAAGGCCGTTGCCGACCCCGCCCTGAAGGTCGCGTTCTATCGCTCGCTCTTCGCCGCGATCGCCCTCTTCGTCTTCTTCCGTCCGCGCTATTTCCGATTCAGTTTCGCTTTCTTCGCCGCGATCATCAGTTACGCCGCGTGCCTGACCACCTTCGTCATCGCCACCAAGTGGACCACGGCCGCGAACGCGATCTTTCTCCAGTACGCGGCAGTGGTCTGGGTTCTCCTCTTTCTCCCCCCTCTTTTCTGAACGAGAAGTGGCGGGGGAAAGACGTGATCGCCATCGCCACGGCACTGGGAGGGATGGCGCTCTTCTTCGTCGGGAGATTCGAAGCGAGAGGGATGGCCGGGAACATGATGGCCTTACTCTTGAGCATCTTCTTCGCGATCCTGGTGATCTCGCTCCGGCGCGAGCGCGGCGAAGCCGCGCAATCGGCCGTGACGTGGGGGAACGTCGTCGCCGCCGTCGCGATCCTCCCGTTCATCACCAACGATCTCGCCCTGAGCCCGAAGTCGGCCGGAGTCCTTCTTTTTCTGGGGATCTTTCAAATCGGAGCGGCGTACGCGCTCTTCGTCGCGGGCCTCGAGCACGTCACCGCGACGCAGGCCTCTCTGACCGGGATGATCGAGCCGGTCTCGAATCCGATCTGGGTCTTCCTCTTCCTCGGTGAGCGTCCCACCGCTTGGGCGGTGATCGGAGGAGCGATCGTCCTCGCCGCGATCGCGTGGAGGACGCTCAGCGTCGGACCGACTCCGGATGCGGAGATCCCGGTTCCGGACTGAAGCAGGCCGCGGCCGATCCGGGCGCGCAAGCTCAGAGATCGCGCGTTGCGCGGGATGAACGGACCCTCGTCGCGGGTGACTTCATCCACGTTGCCGCTCATCGCTACCCGCGTGCTTCGATTTCCTCGTCGCCTCCGCCATCGCGTGCGAGGTTGCGGCGGAAGCGGAGTCCCACTCCGTCGAGCTCCGCCCAGAGCCACAGCTTCAGCCCTCGAAGGAGCATCCACACCGGTCCGAATCGGAGGTCGAACCAGGCGCGGATTCTCCGCCCGTGGTTCCGCCGTCCCATTCTCCCTGCGCGCCGCCGGCGCTCCGCGAGAGTGACGAACCGTCGGTTGTAGAGCCGCATCAGACGATAACTGAAGAACGCACCTG
>CAVUKB010000002.1:0-8663 GCA_963741955.1 uncultured Acidobacteriota bacterium | reverse complement strand
ACCAGCAGGTCACGGCGCTGAATAGTGGGCACAAGACGCGTCCGGTGGAGGAGAACCGGATGGTCGAAGAAGCGGCCGTCTGACGCAGAGTCGGACGTCGGGTTCCGGACCGCTCGGCCTCTGAACCCGACTCACCCTGCGGCCCGCCAGAGCGCGTCTCACCCCGCGACCACTGTCCGCGTGACGGTCCACGCAATCCGCAGCGTGTCCAGAACGGGTCTGTTTAGCTGGTGGCAATACCGTTCACGAATCCGAGGTCGATCGGAATCTCACGGATCCCGAGTCTGCGCGCCCCGCACGGACGATCACCTCGCTCTCGGCGTCGAATCCATTCGCCCGGATCGTGAGCTGCCTGAGGAGACGGGCAGAAGAGACGGAAGCCGCTCTGCGAGTCGAGCACTCGAACCGTCGAAGCACGGGAGATCGACCAGGCGGAAAAACGGTTCGCAGCGCGCCGACGTCCGACCATTCCGGCGAACAGGTGCGCCCGGCTCCCGATGATCAGATCCGCGCCGCTCGCTTCATAAGCATCGATGAACCGGCCGATCTCGCGGGGAAGATGCTGCGCATCGGCATCGAGCGTGATCACCGCATCCACTCCCTGCTGGAGCGCCTCCAGGAAGCCACTCTTCAACGCAGCGCCTTTGCCCCGATTCCTCTCGTGCCTCACGACCTCCGCACCGGCCGCACGTGCCGCATCTCCGGTCCCGTCCGTCGAGCCGTCGTCGACCACGATCACGCGCGGAACCTCCTTGCGTGCATCCGACACGATCGCCCCGACCGTCTGCACCGCATCGAGCGCCGGGATCACCACCGCGAAGCGCTCACTCATCGACACCTCGAGAGATCACGGCGCAGACGACGCCCCCACCGGCAGAGAGGGAGTTCACCAGAAGATGCCGCATCTCACGCCGCGTCGATTCGCGCGTGACGGGAATGGTGAGATCGCTCGGCGCGACCTCGAACCCCGGAGTCGCCGGAAGCTCCTGCTCCCGCAGCGCCACCAGAGCAGTGGCAAGAGTAGCGCCTCCACCGCATGCGTACTCGCCGAAATACGACTTCGGGGCCGCGACCGGCGGCGCGCCCTTTCCGAACAGCTGCTGGATTGCGAGGTACTCGAGTCGATCTCCTCGAATCGTGGAGTTCGCCGAAGCGATGATCCCGTCGATGTCGCCGGGCTCGAGCTCGGCATCGACGATCGCGCGACGCATCGACCGCACTACTGCGGCAGGATCGTTTCCCCAGTCGGAGAGGCTCGCGCTCGCATCCCGGCTCGTTCCGAATCCGGAGATCCACGCGTACGGCTCACGCGCATCCGGCAACGCCCCTTCCCCGGCGAGAAGGAATGCCGATGATCCCTCACCGACCACCATCCCGTTTCTGCGGGCGTCGAACGGCCGCGAGGCTTCTTCGTCGCTCCCGTTCGAGTGAGCGAGAGCTCCGATCCGATCGAGGATACTGAAGATCATCTCGTTGGTCTCGTCGACTCCGCCGACGAGAGCCGCTCGTGTCGCTCCCTTCGCGATCTGAGCGGACGCGAACATCAGCGCAGTGAGAACGGAAGACTCTCTCTGGGTGAAGGTGAGATTGAATCCTTCGTATCCGCCGGCGATCGCGATGTGCGAGGCGGGGGCATTCGCGACCGACTCGGCGAACAGCTGCGGCGGCGCGAGCGCCGCACCCTTCTCGACGTACTCTTCGAGATACTCGACCGAAACCTGGATCGTCCCGAATGCGGTGCCGAGCGCCACGCCGACCTCGGGACCGGAAAGGGGAAGCGGATCGACCCCACCGTCTCGCACGGCCATGATCGCGGCGGCTGCTCCGAGTCGCGAGAGGCGGCTCATGCGACGCAACTTCATCGGAGCGATGAACTTCTTCGGCTGAAAGTCCGTGACCAGGCCGGCCGTCGACGCCGACAGACCCGCAGTTTCGAACGAGCGCACCGGAGCCGTCGCCGGGACTCCGCTGCGGATCCGTTCGCGAAATGCTTCGATTCCCGACACCTGCGGTCCGATCACTCCGATCCCGTAGATTCCGATCCGACCGATCTCGCTCATCACTCCCCGGCTCTCCTGAAGATCAGCGAGATGTTGCTGCCGCCGAAGCCGAACGTATTCGACAGCGCCCGATTCAACGTCATCGGCCGGGGGAGGTTCGGAATGCAGTCGAGACCGCACTCCTCTTCAGTGCAGTCCAGCCGAAGCGTCGGCGGAGCAACCTGGTGCATCAGGGCGAGCACGGTGATCACCGCTTCGAGGCCCCCGGAAGCCCCGAGGGTATGGCCGAAGTAGGATTTGGTCGACGAGACGGGAACTCTGCCTCCGAGCGTGGAGCGAATCGCTTTCGACTCGGCGGAGTCGTTCAGCACTGTCCCGGTGCCGTGTGCATTCACGTACTCGATGGAACCGGCGGTCAGGCTAGACTCACGGAGCGCAGCCGACATCGCCGCCGCCGCGCCGCGGCCGTCCTCGGCCGGCGCGGTGGGATGCCAGGCGTCGCACGATGCGCCATAGCCGCAGAGCTCTGCGAGGATCTCCGCTCCCCTGCCGATTGCGTCGTCCCACCGTTCGATCACCAGATACGCGGCTCCTTCTCCGAGCGTGATGCCCGCGCGCGACGCATCGAAGGGACGGCATGGACCCTGATCGACGGCCTGAAGAACGTTGAATCCGCTGTACGTGAGGCGGCAGAGCGCGTCGGTGCCTCCAGCCAGAGCGACGGAGGCCTGACCCGCGCGAATCAGATCGGCGGCGAGACCGATCGCCGCTCCTCCGGATGCACATGCGGTGGCGTTGGAGAAGACTCCGCCTCCGAGCCCGAGAACACGCGCGACGGCGTCCGAAGGACCGGAGGTCGGCTGCTGGAGCACGCGCGATGCCGGCGTCCGGCGGCGGCCCCGAACACGACGGCGGAAGTAGTAATCCTCTCCTTCCAGGAGGCCCCCGGTGGATGTGCCGGTGGAGACGATGGTCTCCTGGAGATCGAGAGCTGCTCCGCTCGACTGCGCGTGCTGAAGAGCTTCGATCGCGGCGATGACGGCCAACGAATCGCTGCGGGAAAATCGCCGGCGCTCACGCCGGCTGGCGGGCGTCGCGCCGCCCAGGGATCCTCCGACTTCGGCGGCCAGGGTGGTGGGAAACGTCTCGTCCGGGAAGGAGGCGAGTGGCCGGATCCCGTCCGCCCCGGCGAGAATCGAATTCCAGACCTCCTCCCGGCTCCGCCCGATCGAGCAGATGATGCCGACGCCAGTGATGGCCAGGCGAATCCGAGAATCCGGTCTGCGCATAAGGTGAAACTTGCAAGTGTGTGCGAATCAGAGAAAAACCAGTCAGTCGCGCTCTTCCGTTCCGGCGAGGTAAAACCGCGCACGGGCGATCTCTGTTCCATCGCGGAGAGCCCGCCCTTCGAACCGGAACATGGTACCAAACGAGGCCTCCAGCACGACCTGCAGCTCGATTCGGTCTCCCGGATCGGGAGGGACGGAGATCTCGCAGGCGTCGATCGCGCTGAGGTAGCCCGCCTCCCCGGGGCGGCGGAATACGAGCGCACCGCCGATCTGTGCCATCGCCTCGACGAGCATCACCACCGGCGGAGCGGCTCCCCGACTCAACTCGTCGGCTCCGGAACAGAAGCAGGTGCCGTGGATGGTGCGGTCGTCGACGGGATGCGCGGCGGAGACGGCCCGGAATGGGATCTGATGCGGAAGAAATCCGAGGAACGGGATCACGCGCTTTCTTCGACCCGTGGAGCGCGGGTCCGCTCGTCCACCAGTGTTGCGAGGGAGGAGATCGAACGGAAGTACTGTCGCGCGGACGACTCGTTCCTGATCTTCACCCCGTATTCGGCTTCGAGCATCACCACGATCTCGAGCGCATCGATCGAATCGAGCCCGAGACCGCCGTCGAAGAGAGGATCATCGTCGCCGATGTCCTCGGGGCTCATGTCTTCGAATCTGAGCCTTTCGATCAACGACTGTTTCAGCTTCAGCTTCAATTCCGTGAGATCAGACAATTCGTTCCTCCGGAGAGTTTCCCCGCACCGCAGGGGGAAGAGTATCCCATTCGATTGATGGTGCGATTCTGCCACTACGGCGCTGCAGATGCACGAGGGCGAAGAACAGCGCCAGTTTCCATCGGCCGGATCGGCGCTCGAACGCGTCGCCGGCCAGAAGTCCGATGATGACACGCCGGAGCCCGAATCGCTCACTCGGCTGCAGGAAGATCTCCATGAACTCCCTCTCGTAGAAATGCCGAATGAACCGGGTGTACCGGCGAAGCACCGCCCCGACTCTTCTCTGATAACGCTCGAGCGCGCGGAAGCTTCCCGTTTCGAGGCGGTACGCGATGGCGTCGGCCGCGATCTCCGCCGACCTCATGGCGGTGAAAACACCGGTGGAGAAGATCGGGTCGACGAATCCGGCTGCATCTCCGACCAGGGCCCAGCGTGGTCCGGCGATCCGCTGCATCCGGTAGGAGAAGTCGCGACGGACGCGCACCGGTCCGACCCGTTCGCTCCCGCCCATCCTCCGCGCCACGTACGGCGCACCTTCGATGGCCTCGGCGAGAATCTCCTCGGGCGAACGTGCGGCAGCCTTGAACGAGTCGCGGTCGAGCACCAGCCCCACGCTGGTCACTCCTTCGGAGAGCGGAATCATCCAGAGCCAGCCGTCGCGCAGCACGACCACTACGATGTTGCCCGCGCGCTCGTCCGTGGCACCCGGCTCCACTCCTCGATAGTGCGCGAACACGGCAACTCTCCTGAGCACCTGGTCGTCGACGCGGCCGCCGTGGCGGTTCCCGAGGATGCTCGCGTATCCCGTCGCGTCCACGACGAAATGAGCCTCGACGGTGAAGGACTCTTCTCCTTCGCCGCTCGCAGTCACGCTCACCCGATCGTCGCCGATCCGGACGTCCGTGACCCGGGTCTGCTGCCTCACGTCGACGCCCGATTCGGCCGCACGTGCGAGGAGCATCGCGTCGAATTCGGCGCGACGGACCTGGTAGGTGAAGGAGTATTTCTCCGGCAGATCTTCGCCGAAGAGGAAGGAGTAGCCGATCGAGCCGTCTGCGGTGATGAACTCCGCGCCGAGCTTCAGCACCGAGCTCTCCCCGCGCGCCAGCGCTTCCGCGACGCCGAGCCGCTCGAGAATCGGATTCGCGTACGGGAGGAGCGATTCGCCGATCTGGAAGCGGGGGAACTTCTCCCGTTCGAGAAGGGTCACAGACAGCCCTTTCCCTGCCAGCAGCGTGGCCACGGTCGATCCCGCGGGCCCGCCTCCGATCACGATCACGTCGCGCATGGCCATTCCGACTTCGAGTGTCCGCTCCAAACACGAGGGGAGCCCTTTAATTCCGACTCCGTTGACGATCGAAATCACCAGCCGCTATTCTTGCCGCTGAAGTCTGGACATTGCCCTTCATGAACGAAAGAACCCCGAGCTCCTCCGGCGGAATCTACGATGGATTCCGCCGCATTGCGACCGCCTCGCCCGGGCGGACCGCGGTGGTCGATGGCCACACCGGTGAAGTGACGACCGCCGGGACCCTCCTCGAGCGGGCCGACGCGTTTGCCGGACACCTCGAGGCGCGGGGGCTACGGCGAGGCGATCCGATCGCAGTGCAGCTTCCGAACTCCGCGGATCTGATCGCCCTCTTCCTCGCGTCACTCCGGATCGGATGCACGTTCGTGCCGATCGACCGTGATGCGACGGAATCCGAAGTGGCGAGAATTCTCGATGATTTCTCGATCCGCGCGCTGCTCGACCGGGAGAGCTTCTGGAGTCCCGACAGTCTCCCCCTCTTCGAGCTCCGGTCCGACAGCCGCGCACGTCGCTTCGACGTCGCTCTGCTCAAACTCACTTCGGGATCGACCGGACACCCGCGCGGGATTCTCACCTCTGAAGAAAACCTGATCTCGGACTGCCGGAACATCTGCAGCTCGATGGAGATCCATCCCCAGGACGTGAACCTCGGGGCGATCCCCCTCTCGCACTCTTACGGATTTTCGAATCTGGTCACGCCTCTTCTTCTTCAGGGAACGGCGGTCGTGATCTCGAACGATTACGTCCCCCTCTCGATCGTCGAGCTCTGTAATCGGTTCGGCTGCACGGTGGTCCCCGGCATTCCGATGATGTTCGATTTCCTCTCGCAGCTCCCCGCCGGCGATGGAGGGTTCGAGACGGTCAGAACATTCATTTCGGCCGGAGCTCCACTGTTGCCATCGGTGTCGCGACGCTTTCGTGAGCGCTTCGGCAAACCGATTCATACGTTCTACGGCTGCAGCGAGTGCGGCGGTATCACCTACGATCGAGTCGGCGCCGCCGTGGAGAGAGGGAGTTGCGGAAAGCCGCTCGACGGAGTGCAGGTGGCGATCGGAGCGGAAGGGCGGATCGGCATCTCCAGCCGATCGGTCGCCCGCGGATACGTCGGCGCCACGGAAGCCGAGTCGGTCACATTCGGCGAACGGACGTTCGTCTCCGACGACCTCGCCTCGATCCGCCCGGACGGCGAGATCGAGCTGACCGGACGGATCGGAGATCTGATCAACATCGCGGGGAAGAAGGTGAATCCGCGTGAAGTCGAACGGGTCATCCGGCGCATCGAAGGAGTCCGTGAGGTCAAGGTCTATGGCGAGCCGGCCGGAGCGCGGGGAGACGTCGTGGCGGCAGCGATCGTCGCGGATGGCGCAGTGACGCGTGACGCGGTCCGCGCGTTCTGCCGTGAGCACCTCTCCCAGCACAAGGTTCCCCGTGTGATCAAACTGATCGACTCGATGCCGCTCGACGCACGAGGAAAGATCCGCAAGTCGGCGCTGGCAGAGCTCTGACCGGTCACCCGACGAGCAGCATCACCATCGAGCCGGGAGCCGGACATGAGTGAGGCACTGATTCTCATCGACATCCAGAACGATTTTCTGCCGGGAGGGAGTCTCGCCGTACCGGAAGGCGATCTGGTCGTTCCGATCGCCAACCGCCTCCAGCCGCGATTCGAGCTGGTTCTCGCGACGCAGGACTGGCATCCCCCGAATCACGCGAGCTTCGCGTCGAACCATCCGGGAGAGAAGCCCGGCAACGTGATCGACCTCGACGGATTCCCGCAGGTGCTCTGGCCCGACCACTGCGTTCAGGGTTCCCGCGGTGCCGAATTCGACGAGAGGCTCGACCGCACCCGCATCGCCCGCGTCTTCCGGAAGGGAACCGACCCGTCGATCGACAGCTACTCCGCCTTCTTCGACAACCGTCACCTCAAAGCGACCGGCCTCGGCGACTTCCTCCGCGCGGAAGGAGTCACGGATGTCTGGCTCGCAGGACTGGCAACGGACTACTGCGTCCGCTACTCGGCACTCGACGCGTTGCAACTCGGCTTCACGACGCACGTGGTGATCGATGGCTGCCGCGGCGTCGAGCTGAGTCCCGGAGACGTTGCTCGCGCGATTGAGGAGATGCGCACCGGCGGAGCGATCATCGAGAGCATCTGAAACCGGCTTTGGATATCGATCATCGGGCGGGAAGGGGAAACAGAGATCTGATGGAAAGACGCGGCATTCTTCTCGTCATCGGTGCGGCGCTTCTCTGGTCCACCGGCGGAATCGGCATCAAAGCCGTTGCAGACCCCGCGTTGAAGGTCGCGTTCTATCGTTCACTCTTCGCCGCGATCGCGCTCTTCGTCTTCTTCCGTCCGCGGTACTTCCGATTCACTTTCGCGTTCTTCACCGCCATCGTCAGCTACGCCGCATGCCTGACCACGTTCGTCATCGCGACCAAGTGGACGACCGCGGCGAACGCGATCTTCCTCCAGTACGCGGCGGTGGTCTGGGTGCTCCTCTTCTCTCCTCTTTTTCTGAACGAGAAGTGGCGGGGGAAAGACGTGATCGCCATCGCGACGGCGCTCGGGGGAATGGCGCTCTTCTTCGTCGGGAGATTCGAAGCGCGGGGGATGGCCGGGAACCTGATGGCTCTCCTCTCGAGCATTTTCTTCGCCATCCTGGTGATCTCGCTCCGGCGCGAGCGCGGCGAAGCGGCGCAATCGGCCGTGACGTGGGGAAATGTCGTCGCCGCCGTGGCGATCCTCCCGTTCATCACGAGCGATCTCGCGCTGACACCGAAATCCGCCGGAGTCCTTCTCTTTCTGGGGATCTTTCAGATCGGCGCCGCCTACGCGCTCTTCGTCGCCGGCCTCGAGCACGTCACTGCGACTCAGGCCTCGCTCACCGGCATGATCGAGCCGGTCTCGAATCCGATCTGGGTCTTCCTCTTCCTCGGTGAGCGTCCCACGCCCTGGGCGGTGATCGGAGGAGCGATCGTCCTCGCTGCGATCGCGTGGAGAACACTCAGTGTCGGGCCCACTCCCGATGCGGAGATTCCGCTGCCGGACTGAGTTTGTGCACTCAACCTCGCGCTTCGATCTCTTCTTCGCCGCGAACCTCATCCGGTTCGGTATTCCGGCGGAAGCGGAGCCGCACTCCGTCGAGCTCCGCGTAGAGCCACAGCTTCAGACCGCGCAGGAGCATCCACATCGGGCCGAAGCGGAGATCGAACCACGCGCGGATTCTCCGGCCGTGGTTCCGTCGGCCCTCGCTGCCGGTGCGGCGCCGGCGCTCCGCGAGAGCGACGAAGCGGCGGTTGTACAGCCGCATCAGACGGTAGCTGAAGAACGCGCCCG
>CAVUKB010000001.1:0-513416 GCA_963741955.1 uncultured Acidobacteriota bacterium | reverse complement strand
CAGGCGCTCTCCCAAACTGAGCTACAGCCCCATGACGGCATCGTAAAACGGGTCCGGGAGGGAAAAATTTCACGCTCCCCCTCCGTTCGAAGCGCGGCGGATTATAGTGGTCCGGGAACGGCGGGCGCAACTTCCAACACGAACTCCTCCTTCGGCCGCGCGAAGTAGTAGCCCTGGAGGAGGTCCACTCCGAGCCGGGCGCACCACTCGTACTCCTCCGCGGTCTCGATTCCCTCGGCGATCGTCTTCGCCCCGATCCGTCCCGCCAGCTCCACCAGCATCCGCACCAGATCCTGCTTGATCGGCTCCCCCGCCAGCGTCGAGACGAGCGTCTTCGTCACCTTCAGGTAGTCGGGTGCGAGCGAGGCGATCGCCTCCAGCGACGCGTACCCCGATCCCGCGTCGTCGATCGCGATCTCGATCCCTTTCTGGCGGAAGTCGTCGAGGAGCTTGCGGAACTCCTCGTAGTCCTCGATCGCCGCCCGCTCGGTGAGCTCGAAGACGAAGCTGCCGCGATGCTTCGCGAAGAAGTCGACGATCCCGTGGATGCGGAGGTCGTTCATGGAGAACATCTCCGCCTCGAGGTTGACCAGAAACTTCCGGTCGCCGAGCGACTCGCTCTGGAGCCGCTCGAGAGCGCTGTCGAGAGAGATGGCCTCGAGCTCCCACGCGAGATCCGCCTCACGGGCGAAGGAGAAGAGCATGTCCGAGTTGGTGAACGAGGAACGCCGCGGACCACGGGTGAGGACCTCGTATCCGAAGACGCTGTAATCCGTGGCACGGACGATGGGCTGAAAAAGAGTGGTGACCTGTTTCCGTTCGATGATCTGCTTCAGCTCGCGGGTGAGCTCGGCCTTCCGCTGCTGTTCCGCGCTCCGCACCAGGTCTGCCGCGGTCTGCATCCCGCGGTAGATCTGGCGCTCGAGGCGGATCTGCGGCTGGTATCCGATCCGAGTCGCGCCGACGAAGAGATCGATCTGTCCCGATTCCATGGAAGGAAAGCGTCCGTGAAGTGCGCGCAGCAGCACTTCTCGAAGCTCCTGCGCGGCGGCGGCGAGACTCCCGTTCTTCTCTCCGGCGCTGCAGGTCTCGAGAAAGACGTAGAAGCTCGACCCCCCCACGCGGTCGACCGCAATGGTGGCGGGGCCGAACCGCCGCTGCGTTTCTTCCTGCAGAATCTCGGCGAGGCTGCGGAGGAACTCTTCGAAGAACGCCCAGCCGAACTCCGCTTCGATCGACTCGATCTGTTCGATGTCGATGTAGATCAGACAGACCGACTCCTGCAGGATCAGCATTTCTTTGATCTTGCCGAGGACGATGGGGATGGTGGAGAGACCGGTGGTGCGGTCGAAGAGGAAGTGGTGGAGCCCGTCGCCCGACTTGCGCCGCTCGGTCGCCGGCTCGGGCGGCCGGGAGCGACGCCCGTCGAGAAGATTCCGGATTCGGGAGACGACGTCCTCGCGACGGAACGGCTTGACCAGGTAGTCGTCGGCTCCGACCTGGAGGCCGGTGAGACGATCCTTCACGTCACCTTTCGCAGTGACGAGAACGACGCAGATCTTCGAAGTCCGGTGAAGCGCCTTCAGGGCCTGGCAGACTTCCCATCCGCTCCGCTTCGGCATCAGGACGTCGAGCAGGACGACGTCGGGCATTTCCGCGTCGACCACCGCGAGCGCTTCGTCGCCGTCGCCGGCGGTGAGGATGCGCGCGTCGAGCGGCCGGAGGTAATGCTCGATGAGTGAGACGATCGAAGGATCGTCGTCAGCGATGAGTATCGTGGGCCGTTCGTCCATCTGCGGGTTCAGAATGCGCAAAACAGGCCAGTCCGCATGAGGGGCCCGCCACGCGGGATTGTACGTCGCAACGGAGCCGGCGGCGAGGAGAGCCGGACGGGAACCGGCCGTGCGGTATGCCGCTTTCCGGCCGGATGTGCTACCTTTCGCCTCTGTCAGAGGGCGAGTGATGATCAAGTTCGGGACTTCGGGATGGCGGGGCGTCATCGGTGAGGATTTCACGTTCGAGAGTGTCCGGGTGGCGACGCAGGGGATCGCGAACTACCTGAGGAAGAACGGGCTGGGCTCTCACGGCGTGGTGATCGGGTACGACACCCGGTTTCTTTCGGAGAAGTTCGCGCTGGAGGCGGCGCGAACCCTGGCGTTCAACGACGTGCGGGCGTTCCTCTGCAGCCGCGACGTTCCCACTCCCTGCGTGGCGTTCGAGACCATCCGCCGGAAGGCGGACGGCGCGATCAACTTCACCGCGTCGCACAATCCTCCCGAATACAACGGGCTGAAGTACTCGACCGGCAACGGAGCGCCGGCGATGACGGACGTCACGAAGGAGATCGAGCAGGAGATCGAGCGGATCCGGAAGATCGGCGAGAGGATCGACGTCTACGAAAAAGAAGAGCGGATGGAGACGATCGACCCGAAGGCCCGCTACCTGACGGAGCTGAAGGGAAAGATCGACACGGAAGCGATCCGCCAGAGCGGTCTCCGCATCGCCGTGGACAGTCTCTACGGGACGGCGCGAGACTATCTCGATTACATCCTCCTGGAGATGAATATCGAGGCGCGGATCATCCACAACTACCGCGATCCCTACTTCGGCGGTTATTCGCCGGAATGCAACCAGAAGAATCTCGGCGAGCTGCGACACATCGTCGGAACCGAGCATTTCGACGTCGGTCTGGCAACGGACGTCGACGCGGACCGCTTCGGCATCGTCGACGAGCACGGACGATTCATCAGCGCGAACATGGTGATCGCTCTCCTCTCGCTCTACATGAAGCGCTCGAGGAAACTCGAGGGAGGACTCGCCCGCTCGGTCGCGACGACGCGCCTGGTCGACGTGATCGCGGAGAAGCTCGACGTTCCGCTCTACGAGACGCCGGTGGGATTCAAGTACATCGGCGAACTGATCCTCGATGACCAGATCGCGCTCGGCGGCGAAGAGAGCGCGGGATTGTCGATCCGCGGCCACCTCCCCGAGAAGGACGGCATTCTCGCGTGCCTCCTGGTGGCCGAGATGATGGCGGTCCGAAAGAAGAAGATCTCGGAACTGGTCTCGGAGATGTTCGCCGAGTTCGGTTGTTTCTATTCGAGACGAGTCGATCTGAAGCTCACGCCACAGATCAGCGAGAAGCTCGCCGCGAAGATGGAGCGACCACCGGCCGAGCTCGGAGGTCTCACCGTCTCGAAAGTGAACAAGCTCGACGGGCTGAAGCTCCTCTTCGAGGACGGTACCTGGCTTCTCATCCGCACCTCCGGAACCGAGCCGGTGGCGCGACTCTATGCCGAAGCGTCGAGCCCGAAGGATCTGAAGAAGCTGATCTCCCTCGGGAAGAGCTTCATCCGCGCCTGAGTTGAGGAGAGTGAGCCGGTCGACGTGGCCGGCGTTCGTGTTTGCAGGCAGCCGATGAAATATCCATTCGCCACTCAGTTCCTCGTCTGCACCGGGGCGCGATGCAACAACGCCATCCGCGGAGATGAACGGGGAGAGAAGATCCGCGAGTCGCTCAAGGAGCGCAACCGGGCGGAGGGGCGCAAGGGAACGGTCCGGGTCTGCAGCGTCTCGTGTCTCGACCTCTGCGACTACGGGCCGAACATGATCGTCTGGCCGGCTGGAACCGTCTATTCTCACCTCGACCGGGAGAAGGCATTGCGCGTGTACGAGGCGACGCTCGACGGCGGCCCGCCGGTGACCGAGCTCGAGCTCACCCCGGAAGAGAACCTCGATCGTGAAGCGAAGAAGAAGGCGCCGAAGATCCGCGCCGGGACGAGATCGACTTCGGAGAAGGAGCTGACTTCCGTGATGAAAGACGAACGGAGAAAGGCGGAACGGTTTCCGCTCGGACTGCGAATCGAATTCGAGGGAGGTGCGGGCCTGACCCGTGACGTGAGTGGGCTCGGCGTGATGTTCGAGACCGACTCTCCCTTCTTCGTGGGCGACGAGATCGAGTTCACGATGATCATCCCGGAGGCAGTGAACGTCGAATGCCGCGGACGAGTGGTGCGGGTCGAGGATCGCGAAGGAAGATTCGGAGTGGCGGCGACGATCGACGTCTATCGTCTCTCGGACGAGAGCATGATCGACGATGCGCGCGTGCCTCACGTCATCATCCGGCAGCTCCGTGAGATTCACGACGAGAACGAGAGTCCGAGCGCCGGGGAGTGAGGAACGGGGTCGGGGGTCTGCCATCGAATCCCAGGACTGTCGTCCTGGGCTATTGTCAATCGCCCCTACGGGGCTCTGCGGGATGTGGGGGCTGCCATCCCGGTCCCAGGACTGTCGTCCTGGGCTATTGTCAATCGCCCCTACGGGGCTCTGCGGGGCGTGGGCGTGCCGTCCCAATCCCAGGACTGCGTCCTGGGCTATTGTCAATCGCCCCTACGGGGCTCTGCGGGATGTGGGGGCTGCCATCCCGGTCCTGTCGTCCTGGGCTATTGTCAATCGCCCCTACGGGGCTCTGCGGGATGTGGGCGTGCCGTCCCAATCCCAGGACTGCGTCCTGGGCTATTGTCAATCGCCCCTACGGGGCTCTGCGGGGCGTGGGGGCTGCCATCCCGGTCCCAGGACTGCCGTCCTGGGCTATTGTCAATCGCCCCTACGGGGCTCTGCCCTGACCCCCGATCCTCGACCCCTGACCTCCGATCCTCGAGCCTCGAAAAAAAACGGCAGCGTTTCCGCTGCCGTCGTTGCATCCGCGTGATGCCGGAGTTCAGGACTGGTCGGCGTCGTGCGAGTTCTTCTCCGCCGCTTCGACCTGGTGAGCCGGATCGACGCTCCGAACTTCGATCCGCCGAGGCATCGCGCTGGGACGCTTCGGGAGGGCGAGATGGAGAACTCCATCTTCGATCCGCGCCTCGGCGTGCTCGGTGTCGATCGTGTTCGGGACGGTGAACGATCGGGTGAAGGATCCGTAGCAGCGTTCGATCCGCTGGAAGTTCCGGTCCGATTGCTCGTTCTCGAGCTTCCGCTCACCACGGATGGTGAGGAGCCCGTTCTCGTATTCGATGGTGACGTCCTCGGGCTTCACTCCCGGGATCTCGGCGCGGAGAACGACGTTCTGCTCCGTCTCCTCGACGTCGACCGGCGGGATCCAGTTTCCGCGCGCGAGGGTCGGCTGATCCTCGGACCATCGGTTCGGACTCTTCTCGAAGCGGCTCCACGGCTCGAACAGCCGATCGATCTGGCGCTCGAATGCACGAATGTCACGAGTGGGGTTCCAACGCGTCAGTATTTGCATTTTGATTCCTCCTCTTAGCATGTTCCACTAAGATCTAACCACGGCAGTCGGCTCGCTATTTCAGATATGATTGTAAGAACATCATATTTCTGGGTCAAGGAGTCTGATTCGCACTGCCGTGGTGCGAATTTGGAACCTTTAGGAGTGCGGATTCGCGCGGGGCGAGTCCGCACTCCAGGAGACGTGGTCGGTCGCGCGTGGGGAGCGGATCCTCTGATCCGCCGCGACGGTCGCGTTCAGAACGAATCGAGACGATCGCTGTGGCAGAAGCGGATCTCGGCGTGAGGATCACGGACGCTTCGCGGGAGCCACAATTTCGGTCTTCATCGCGTAGAACATGATTTGCGCGGCGGATCGGAGGATCCGCACCCCACGAGGACGGGCGTTCCAAGGGCTTGCGGTTCGCGCGCAGGGGGCGCCGCGGCTCCCGCCGCGGCCGGCACGGCGAGAGCCGTGCCGCTCCAGGGGCAAGCGCGGAAGTCATGCTGGTCGCGAGAATCACGGACGCTTCGCGGGAGTCACAATTTCTCTCTTCATCGCGTACTACATGATTTGCGCGGCGGATCGGAGGATCCGCACCCCACGAGGACGGGCCTCGGTCGCGTGTGGGGAGCGGATCCTCTGATCCGTCGCGACGGTCGCGTTCAGAACGGATCGAGACGATCGCTGTGGCAGAAGCGGAGCTGGGCGTGAGAATCACGGACGCTTCGCGGGAGTCACAACTTTCGTCTTCATCGCGTAGAACATGATTCGCGCGGCGGATCTCGCGGCTTTGCGTCAGATCATGGCGAGGATGATGGCGATGACGATCACCCCGACGATGGCGGCGGAGATGTAGAAGGTCTTGACGGTCTGCTGGTGGATGCTGACCGGCTCCCGCAGTTCGCCGAGGACCCACTGGAGGTACTGAATTCTGGGGCGGATCGGGCCGAGGCGTTCTTCGACGGCGGGATAGACGACCTCGTTGATCTCGGAGTTGATCACCACGGGGATCAGGACCGCTCCGCCGATCGATTTGACGTAGCGCCCGAGGGACGTAGTGTGCGGGGCTCCGCTGCGGACCACCAGGCAGACGTAGACGGTGGTCGACTGAAAGATGGAGAGGGCT
The DNA here is from genome assembly GCA_963741955.1 of uncultured Acidobacteriota bacterium. Classification (GTDB taxonomy): domain Bacteria; phylum Acidobacteriota; class Thermoanaerobaculia; order Gp7-AA8; family Gp7-AA8; genus CAVUKB01. The sequence continues at coordinate 507,060 of CAVUKB010000001.1, read as the reverse complement.
TTTTCCTTCCCTCCCCGTGCGCGGTAGACGTTGGCGATCCCCTCGACGGCCTGCGCGACGACCTTTTCGGTCAGTTCGGGGAAGTCGATGAAGACGAAGACGGTGTCGCCTTCCGCGAAGAGAACGCGCTCTTTCCTGCGGTAGGTCCGCTCGCCGTACATCTTCCACTCCTCCTCGTTCTGGAGGGTCTCGTACCCTTCCCGATGGAGGACGTCGATGAGCCGGGAGAGAGGATCCGGTTGTTCCGGAGATTCAGTCGGTCGGATGGTTTTCGTGTTCAACATGTTTTTTGACCAGGCGGATCAAGTCGTCGAATTCAAAAGGTTTGCCGAGGTGGTCTTTCGCGCCGCAACGCCGGGCCTTTTCCGCGATGTCGCGGTCGCCCGAGACGACCACCACCGGGACGCCGGACGTGGTCGGGTCATTGTGGAGCGCCGCGCAGAGCGCATCACCCGCGAGACCCTTCACCTTCAGGTCGGCGAAGACCAGTTGCGGCGGGTTGCTGCGAATGTGATCGAGCGCAACCGAGCCGTCATTCACAATCTCACTCGTGTAGCCGTTGCGCTGGAGCACGAGCGAAATCAGTCGCGCCACCTGCGCATCATCCTCGACAATCAGGATCACTTTGACTCCTTCTATTGGAACGATACCCTGATTCGTTTCCGGAGATGACCAAGAAACGCGCCAACAAGTGCGCCGACGCCATTCCAGATGACATCGTTCACGTCGGTAACTCTCGTTGGCAGAAAGTATTGCGACGCTTCGACGATCGCGCTGAATGCAATCGCGAGAAGCAGGGTCAGCAGGTAAGCCTGGTTCGTCGGCCGCTCGACGTCATCGAGAAGAATGAACATCAGGAAGCCCCACGGGAGAAACAGGAGCATGTTCGCCACCGCCGGCATGAGGAGGGCCACGATGACGGACACCGGGAGGGGGTGCTCTCCGAGCTTGGTGATCAGCAGACGAATCTCGCGAAAAGGGATCGGATCGACCTTCGCGTACGCCTTCCCGGAGAGCGAAAGAGTGATCGCAGCGATGGCGATGGTCATCAGGACGAGAAGAAGAAAGGTGATCTTCTTCGGGATCACGACCACTCGAAGTTTTTGTTTTCCCATCTGGCACCCATTATAGAGTCGGCCGTCTCGACGTCCGACTCTCCTATAATCGAGAGCGATGCCCGGTTCCTCTCCCCTGCTCCATTTCGACAGCTATCGAGCGCTCGCTTCCGGCGTCGCGGCCCGGCGTGGATGGCCGGGGCTGCGCGTCGCGGCCGGCGAGCCGCTGGAAGTCATCGTGCCGTCGCACGGCGTGGCGGAGTCGGTCGCAGCCGCGATGATGAAGCACGCTCCAGGGGGCGTCGCCGGGCTTCGCCTCCGTCTTCCGGAAGCACTGGCCCTCGAGATCCTGAACGCCGGAGGAGAGTATCCGCGCGTCGCGTCCCGTGCCGAGCAGATGCTCGCGATGTCGGTGGCTACCGAAAGGCGCCGTGACGAGACGATGCAGGGCCGCGGGATGGCCGCGGCGCTCCTCCGGAGTTATCGCGACGTTCGAGACAGCGGCATCACGCTCGAGACGCTGCGACGCGGCGCAAGGAAGCTCTCCGGCAGCACGCTGCGTGCCCGGCTCGAGACGGCGTTCGACGTCTGGAGCGTCTACGAAACGCTCATCGCAGCCTCGTCGGCCGTCGATCCGGCCGACGTGCTGGAGATGGCCGCGACGGCGATCCGCAACGGGGCCTCCGTCGCCCCACAGATCCTCTTCGGGTTCTACGACGCGACGGGGATCCAGCTCGCATTCTTCAACACGCTGATGGAAGCCGGACGTCTTCGCGAGATCGACGTCCCGGTCGAGCTCCACGCCGGAGGGGTTCCTCCCGAGCTTTCGTTCGTCCGCCGTTTCCTCGACGAGATCGTTCCCACCGCGGCGCCGTCTTCGATCAGCGAGAGCGGAGATGGCTCGATCGAGTGGTCGGCCACGGCGTACCGCACGCCTCTCGACGAAATGAGCGGGACGGCTCTCAGCATCCGGCGGCTGATCGATTCCGGCGTTCCACCCGAATCGATCGGCGTGGTCTGGCGCGCGAGTGATCCGGTCCGTGACGAAACGTTCGCCGCGGTTCTCTCCCGGTTCGGCCTTCGGCCACAGGATCCGCCGGTGACGCCGCTCGGTGCAACCCGGATCGGAAGGACGCTCCGCCTCCTGCTGCGGATCGCCCGGACGGAGTTTCCTCGCGAGGAGGTGGTCGAGATCGCGGCGGCGGGCGTGGCGAGATCGATTCTCCGGCGCCGGGTCGACGTCGGAAAGATGGACGAGGCGACGCGAAAAGCGGGAATCGCGGGAGGCGGAAGCGATCGCATCGAGCCGGTGCGGCGTCGTGTCGAGCGCGAGCATCCCGGAAGGGCGGAGGGAGTGCGAGACTACCTCGACCTGGTCCGGGCTCTCGAGCATCTCCTCCGGTTTCCGACTCCGATGCCGGCATCGGATTGGGCCGCGCTCATCGAGCGCTTCGCCGATTCGATTCCACTCGAGAGCGACGCGGACCTCCTGGTCGCCGAGAGGATCGACGGGATCTGCGAAACGCTCCGGCGAGCCCGGAAACACGGAGGATTGGATGCTTCCGCGATCGAGATTCTCTTCGATCAGTGCGAGCCGTTGCGCTCTTCCGGGGGCGATCGAATCGCGATTCGAAGCGGCGATCTGATGAGCATCCGCGGCGCGACGTTCGAACATCTCTTCTTCGCCGGAATGGAAGAGACGGCCTTTCCACAGCGGCGTGCGGAGGATCCTCTCCTCCCCGATCAGCTCCGGCGCCGCCTCGGCGTGCGGGAGATCGGCGACGGGCGCGACGAAGAGCAGCTTCTCCTCGAGCTCGCGCTCTCCAGCGTCACCACTGCGGTCCACTTCTCGTGGCCGAAGGGCGACGGAATGGGGCGGAGCTGCCGTCCTTCTCCTCTCCTCGAGGATTACGCTCTCCGCCGCGAGCCCGCGCAGAGAGAGACTCTCCTTCACGATCTCGAATCGTGGGTCTCCAGTCGCTGGCCCCGGGACGAGGGAACATCCGTGCTCGATCTCCTCCGCACGGAACTCCTGCGCGGCTCCATCACGGAACGTCGCGCACGGCAGCTCCGCCTCGCCGCGGAGAGCGGATCGCGATCGCATTACGACGGCTATCTCGGCGGCGGCGACGGCGTCGTTGACGGCGACGGCGATGGGAACGAGATCGGCCGGATGATCGTCGCCCGGCTCGAGACCATCTCGCCGACCCGGCTGGAGCCATTCGGCGAGTGTCCTCAGAAGTTCCTGATCTCCTCCATCCTCGGCGTGTCCGAGCTCGACGATCCGGAGCTGGAGGTGCAGATCGAGCGCCGCCGGAAAGGAATCCTCGATCACGGAATCCTGGAGCGGTTCTATCAGACGCTCGAGGAGCGCGATTACCAGGAGGCGCCCTCTGCGGGCGGGCTGCATCCGGACCTCGAAGAGCGGCTCCGCGCGATCGTCGAGGAGGAATTCTCCGAATACGATCGCGAGCATCCTCCGTGGAACCCGACCATGCGGAAGATCGAGCGCGAGGAGACCGTCCGCTGGCTCTCCGAGTTCGTCGCATCCGATCTCCGGGAGCTGCAGGAGACCGGCTTCCGTCCGATCCACTTCGAGTACCGGTTCGGACAAACGCGCCACGACGACCGTCCCCCCGACGGACCTCCGGTGCCTCTCTCGATCGGAGGTGTGGAGATGGTGCTGCGGGGGATCATCGACCGCATCGACGAGCGGCCGGACGACCACTCGATCCGGGTGATCGATTACAAGAGCGGCAAAGCCGCCCGCCAGCGGAATCTGGACGACAAGATCAATCAGGGAAAGGGACTGCAGCTCCCTCTCTACGCGATCGCGGCCGCGGCGAACTTCGGGCGCACCGATTCGCAGGTGGCGGGGATCATCCGTCCACTGCGCGGTGACTTCGGCGAAGAATCGAAATTCTCCTTCGATCTCGCCGGGAAACGGTCCCGGGTTCTCGAGCTCCTCGGGTTTTTCGTCGACTCGATGCGCCGCGGCGCGTTTCCCGCCTTCCCCTCCGACGAGACGTGCCACTACTGCCCGGTGTCGTCGTTCTGCCGGACCCGCCACGACGAGATGGAGCGGGCCGCGCTTTCTCGAATCGAATCGGTCGAAGAGCTCCTCGTCGCGGAGGAGGTCTCGTGAGCCCTAAGATGGAAGAAGGGCAGGCACTCCTTCCGTTCGGCGAAGCGATCGAACCGGCGCCGGAAGAATCGAGACCTGACCCCCGTGCGAATCTGGTGATCGAGGCGGGCGCGGGAACCGGGAAGACGACGCGCATCGTCGGCGAAGTCCTCAGGCTCCTCCTCGGCGATGCGACGCTCGCTCCGGAGCGGGTCGTTCTGATCACGTTCACCGAGAAGGCCGCGGGCGAGATCGGGCAGCGGATCCGCGAAGCGGTGATGACGATCGCCGCCGGCGAAGGCGAACGGATCGACTGGCCCGCAACGTCCAGTGAGCCGATCGTCTCCATCCCTCCCTCCGACGCGGCTCGTGCGCGCGATGCCGCGCGCTCGCACGTGAAGCGCCTCGACAAGCTGCGCTCGCAGACCATCCATTCGTTCTGTCAGGGTCTGTTGCGGCTGCATCCCGTCGAGGCCGGAGTCGACCCGCAGTTCCAGCTGGTCCAGGGATTCGAGCGATCGCGACGCTACCAGGAAATCTACGATCAGTGGGTCCACAGTGAGACCGCAACCGAGTCGCCGGAGCCCGAACGGTACGACCAGTGGACGACGGTTTTCCGGCATTTCGGCCAGCTCGACGCACTCCGCACGTCGATCTTCGCGCTTCTGTCGCGGCGGGATCTCCTCGCCGACGGCAGCTACTCGATCGGGGGGATCGAAGAGGCGGATGCGGAGATCCGCGACGCTCTGAACGAATTGCGGAGAGCCGATCCTGCGAGCTGCGAAGAGCTCGCCGAAAAGTGTCCCGCCGCGCTCGCGATCATCGAGTACGTCCGGGCGACCGCGGAGCCTGAACGGCCGGATCTCGAAGCGTGGATCCGCACCTTCGATCCGGTCGCGAAGGAGCTCTCGAAGGTCAACGTCGCGAAGGTCGGATCGCTCAGGGAGCCGTTCACGTTTCTGAAGAGAGGAAACCCGTTCGACACCCCGAGAACCATTCACCAGCGGCTGCTGCGTCACCGCGCGGCGCTCGCGTTCCAGCAGCTGGCGCTCCGCTTTTTCTCCACCCTCGACCGCGAGAAGAACCGCCTCGGGATCGTCGACTTCGACGATCTTCTGATCCGCACGGACCACCTTCTCGAGAATCCCGAGATCCTGGAGGCGGCACGCAGCCGCTACGACTTCATCTTCGTCGACGAGTTTCAGGACACCGACCGGATCCAGGCCCGGATCGTGGAGCGACTCTCGCGCGACACGAGCGGACGTCTCGTGCCGGGACGGGTGATCCTGGTCGGGGATCCGAAGCAGTCGATCTACGGCTTCCGTCGCGCCGACCCGGAGACGTATGGAGCGACGGTCCGGAGCTTCGAGAAGGAAGGGGCGGAGATCCAGGCCCTCACCGGCCAGTACCGCAGCCGCCGCGATCTGGTGGAAGGATTCAACGCGCTCTTCGGGAATCTCTTCCCCTCCGAACGGTCACTCGACCCCGATGTCTTCCGTCCCGCGTACGCCGATCTCGACGCCCGCTCGACGCGGCCGGCGCGCGATGACGTCCCGTTCGTGGTCCTTCGCGCCCCCGGCGGCGAAGACGAGTCGGAAAGGATCCGGGCCGAAGCAGAGTCGATCGCAGCATGGATCGAGGAGCACCGCAGCGAGAGCTCGAGCGATCTGCGGCGCTTCGCGATTCTCCTGCGGCGCCGGAAGCACATGCTCGAATACGCGGACGCGCTCGAGCGGCGCGGCATCGCCACGATCATGCCGCCCGCCCAGGCACTCCTCGAGCGTCGTGCGGTGGTGGATCTTCTCGCGGTCCTCCGCGCGATCGCATTTCCGTTCGACCGGGCGGCGGAGATCTCCGCAGCACGATCGCCGTACTTCGCGCTCCGGGACGACGAGATCGCAGCGTTCTTCGCCGCCGGGCGGCGCAGCGGAGCGGTACCGGCATACGACCGGGTACTCGAGGAGCTCGCCAGATACCGCCGTGCATCCGGGCAGATCACGGTCGGCGCGCTGGCCCGCATCATTGCAGACGAGAGCGACATTCGGACTCTCCTCGCCGCGACGCGCGACGGCAGCAGCTCGATCGCACACCTGGAGCGTCTTCTCGAGATCGCGGTCGAATACGACCACTCCGACGGCGGATCACTCGCGCGCTTCGTCACCGAAATGACCGCGCGAAAGCTCGAAGCGGACGACGCGGAACCGGTCTGGATCGACGAGGGGGCGAATGCGGTGGTGCTGATGACCGTACACTCGGCGAAGGGTCTCGAGTTCGACACGGTGATCCTCCCGGACCTCTCTCCCCGGAACGGCAGCAGCAACATCGACCTGGTCGCGGTCGAGAGCATCGGAAGAATCGCGTTTCAGGGGAGAGTCGAGACTCTCGGCTCGATGTTCGCGCGCTCGGCCGGCCGCTCGATCCGGGAGATCGCGAAGGAGCGGGAGACGGAAGAAGAGAAGCGTCTCTTCTACGTCGCCGTGACCCGAGCGCGCGAGCAGGTCGTGTTCGTCTGCGGCGAGAAGCCGCGGAACGCAGGATTCTGGCGATCGTTCGTCCAGGCGACGTCGATCGATCCCGACGAGATGCATGCGTGGTGGCCATCCGAGCCCGGCGTCGAGGTTCGCGATCTCGACGTGGGAGGAAGCGCCGTCCGCTTCGCGTTCGAGTACGTCCAACCGAAGATTGCCGAATCGGCTCCGCCACGACTGGCCGATCCGGAGATCGCAATCCTCGCGGCTCGAGCCGAAGTGACTCCGGATCGGGCGCGGACCGAACTGATCGCCTCGCCCCTCGATCGTGCGACGGTCGCAAAGAAACGCGCCGGCACGAAGCGGCGCGGGTTCGGGATCCTCCTGCACCGCGTCCTCGAATGCTGGGACGGGAAGCGCGAATCGCTGCCCGATCTGGTCGAGAAGCTCGCCCGCGAGTCCGGCTCCGTCCCTTCCATCGCGCACGACGTCCTCGACCGGTTGCAGAGAGTCGCGGAATCACCCAACCTGGGGAGAGTCTACGGCCCACCGCTGATCGGCCGCGAGATGACCCTCTGGATACGCGACGCGGAAGGGCGGCTCGGCGAACGGAGAATCGATCGCCTCGTCGACGACGGCGGCCTCACAGTGATCGATTTCAAGAGTGGCGATGCCGATGCGGAGCGGCTGGAAACGGACCGCCGCCAGGTGCGCGACTATTGCGACGCGGTGAGCCGGATGAGTGGCGAGGCGTGCCGCGGGCTTCTCTGGTACATCGGCAAGAGTGCGGACACGCTGGAAGAGGTCTGAGCCCCCGGGGTCGGGGGTCGGGGGAGAGCCCCGTAGGGGCGATTGACAATAGCCCGGGACGCAGTCCTGGGATCCCTGGCCGCATTCGCACGCGTCGCCGGGCTCGGGACAGTGTGAGAAATCCCGGGTTTCCGGTAAACTTCCGCGCCCATGCCTCTGTGGAGAATCGCGCTCCTGTCGTTCGCCGCGCTGATCACCATGGTGAATCCGCTCGCCGTGGTGCCGTCGTTCGTCGCGCTGACGAAAGAACTGAGCCGGCAGCAGCGCGCCACGGTCGCCCTCCTCGCGGGGGCGTCGACCACGGCGGTGCTTCTGGTCTTTCTCCTCGCCGGCAACTACGTCTTCCGCTTTTTCGGAATCACCGTCCCCGCCTTCCAGATCATGGGAGGGATCATCTTCTTCGCCAACGCGTTCCGCACCCTGATCGAAGACGAGCATCGGTTCGACCGGAAGAGCGACGGTGCCGCCGCAGCCGTCGACGGGAAAGACCTCGCACGCGCCGAGTTCGACCCGGCATCGATCGCGGTCGTCCCGCTGGCGATCCCGATGCTGTCGGGTCCCGGGGCGATCACGTCCACCATGGTGCTGGTGAACCTCTACCCGCACCTGCGAAACAAGCTCGGAGTGATCGTCGGGATCGTCGCGGTCGGAGTGGTGAGCTGGCTGACGCTCCTCGCTGCAGTTCCGATCTCTCACGTGATCGGCGAACGAGGGCGTCTGATCTTTTCCAAGGTGATGGCGCTTCTCCTCGGCGCGATCGGCGTGCAGTTCGTGATGAACGGGCTCAAGCCGCTGATCATCGAGATCCTGAAGGGATCGTGAGGATCGTGAGGATCGTGAGGATCGTGGATCGTGGATCGTGGATCGTGGATCGAGAATCGAGGATCGAGGATCGAGGATCGGGGGTCGGGGGTCGGGGGTCGGGGGTCGGGGGTCGCGTACAGGTATTCGCCGGGAGGATCAGTGCGGTGCGCGGACGGCGCGGTGGCGGGGTCCGACGATGAAGACGGTGGCGACGGCGCTGTCCACGCTTCCGCACGAGTTCGATACGCGAACGAAGTAGCTCGTGGTCACCTGGAGAGGGGGGGTCGTGAACTGGGGTGAATTTCCGTCGACCATCTGGACCGTGGTGCCGTCGGTCTTGAACCACTGGTACTCCAGCGGCGGAGTCCCCGATGCGACCACCTTCAAAGTGGTGCTCTGACCCTTCTCGACCGGTATCGACGCCGGATGCATGGTGACGGCCGGGAGGATGCAGGAGGAGTAGACCGTCGAAACGGCATCGCGATCCCACGGCTGCAGATTCGGACCCATCCCGGGAGTGAGGTAGGAGTACATCAGAGCCGAGTTCGACGACGGAACTCCCTCGTTGGAATGACGAATGGCCAGAGTGTGCCCGAACTCGTGCGCGAGAACGCCGGCGAAATCGGTCTGATTCAGAGTGATTCCGTTCTGGATCACCATGTCCGCCTCGAGGATCGTCGCGAACCTCTCGCCGCGGTACATGTGAGTATTCTGGTCGTCGGCCCAGAAGCCACCGGTGGCGAGGGTCCCGGAACCGGTGAAACGTCCGTCGATCTCGTCGCTCGGGTCATTGAAGAGAACGGAATTGATTCCGTCGGACCTCTTGAATGCCTGAACCGCGTTCGTGGTTCCTTCCCGCCTGTACTGGACGGTCGAGTCGGGGTCGTTCGTCCACGCAGCGAGACCCTGGTCGACCGCTCCGAGACTGTCGGGCTCCCCCTCCTGAGCTCCGCGGGTCCGGAAGATCACTTCCTGTGTGGGAGGGGTGAAGATCTCCCAGCGAGCCTTGACGCCGCTGATGTCCATGACGTACGCCGATGGGGGGTACTGCTGCTGAAGCGCAGCGGAGCGGCCGGAGTCCCCGCAGTCCGGAGCCGCCGGTCGGGTGTAACCCGGCTCGGCGGGTGGACGGCCTGCGACGACGTCACGGATGAACTCGAGAAATCCGGAAGCGTCGCGGAGCGGCTCGTGCCAGGCAGATCCGTCGCACGCAAAACCGAAGACGTCCGACTCGCCGTCTCCTCCCGTGCGGACGAGGAGGTCCCCCGAGGGGGACGAAACGAACTGAAACTTTCCGAGCCCGAGGTCGAGCGTGCTCCAGACCCCGTCGCGGGTGCGGGATAGAAAGAGGAGGACGCGCTCTCCCGGAGCGAAGCGCGGCGTTCCCGGAATCACGAGAGCGAGACCTCCCGCCACTCCGCCGCTCTCCTGAATGGTGATCCGCGATCCGGAGAGGCGACCCTTCAGCATCTCGTCGACCGAAAGTTCGGTGGTGGTGACGATTCCTCCCTCGTCCGTGAAGCGGCTGGAGGAGACGAGAACCGTTCCGCGTACGATCAGATCGGCCTGTTCGACGAACGTGCGGTCGTCGGGAACGATGTAGGTGGCTCCGCACGCAGCACGGGCAACCGTCACCACGAGGAGTGGGACGACTATGATCGCAGAGAAAAACGAGCGCATCTGATCACCGGCGCAGAGTCGCATCGAAAATGATCCGGGCGGCATTCTACTGCCGTCCCGGAACGCGTGCGAGAGCGGTTCCAATTCCGCGGGGGGGAGAGGAAAAAGGCCGGGGCCGGCGACGGCCCCGGTTGCCCTCCCCAGCAGTCCCGCATATTTTCAATTCGTTGTGGAGAGGTTTTACCGCGGTGATCGCCCTCCGAGTGTGAGCTGGATCACGAAAACCTGAAAAGGGTCAGATCTTCGGACGCCGAAGCAGGGCCTGGCGGAGAAAATACGCCGCTCCGCCGACGCCGACCACGGCGGCGAAGATGGTGACCGAGCGTGCGCCTCCCGAATACTGCGGAGAGTACTCGATCATGTTGTAGAGGAGGACACCGGACGTGACGAGATAGAGTACCACCCGGACGAAGTAGAGAATCCGGGAAGGTTTCCGCGGGCGAATCGAATCACTCCAGAGAATCCAGAGCATCACCACGATCGCCGCGAGTGGAAACGTGACCCCGATGATCAACCGAGCACCTCGTCGTACTGGTCGGGGGAGTAGCCGAAGACCGCCTTCTTCCCGCGCAGGACCAGGGGACGACGGATCAGATTCGGTTCTTCCAGCATCAGGTCGATGGCCTCGCTCTCCGTCAGCTCCCGGCCGGCGAGATCGAGCTTCCTGAACGCCGTGCTGCGACGGTTGAAAACCTGATCGATTCCATACTCGCGCACCAGCTGCGCGAGGAGCTCCCGCGGCGGGCGCTCTTTCCCGAGGTCGTGTCGCGTCACGTCGAGGGCGGGATTACCTTCCAGGTAATCGACTGCCTTGCGGCACGACGTTCATCCCGGCTTGAGCCACAGTTCGACTTTCTTCCCCATCGTCACTTCTCCTCCGGCGGCTTCCGGATCCACCACGCGTCTTCGTCCGGCGCCGGCGCCGTCGCGGGCGGATTCCGCTCCGCCGGCGCGAGCCTGGAGATCATATCGAGAACCACCGGAGTGCACGAGCCCCCGCAGTGGCCGGTGGTGGCCGTGGTTCGGGCCGCGATCTCACGGACAGTGCGGGCGCCGTCGAGGATCGCCTTCTCGATCGTCCGGTACTTGATGTTGTTGCAGCGGCAGATGGTCTTGAGCCTCAGCACGGCCGGATGGATGTGGTCGAAGTCGTCCATGGTCGGGGTGCGAGAACAGTGAGAAGGGGGGAATCATTCGAGAGGCGAGAGGCGAGAGGCGAGCGAGAGCGGCGAGACGGCGAGAGGCGAGAGGCGAGAGGCGAGCGGCGAGGGCGAGCGGCGAGCGGCGAGCGAGGCTATCTCCGACGGGTCCGACCGGTCCGACAAGTCCGACAGACTTTTATTCTGCCCCTGGCGCGTTTAGAAGCAAAATGTTCTCTGAAATAAGCATTTTACAGAATTAAGTTCTGCGCCTCTACAAACTCACCCACACCGACTTCGTCTGGGTGTACTTGTCGAGCGCGTCGCGACCCTGGTCCCGGCCGAAGCCTGATTCCTTGAATCCGCCGAACGGGAGCGCGGGATCGTAGAGGTTGTACGTGTTCACCCAGACCGTCCCGGCCTTGATCAGCTTCGCCATCCGGTGTGCCTTCGAGACGTCGCGCGTCCAGACGGCGGCGGCGAGTCCGTAGACGGTCGAGTTCCCTTTCGCCACCGCATCCTCGAAGTCACTGAATCGAACGGTTGCGAGCACCGGCCCGAAGATCTCCTCCTGCGCGATGCGCATCCCCGGTTCGACGTCGTCGAAGATGGTCGGGTGGATGAAGTATCCCTTTCCGGTTCCGATGTCCGCCCGCTCGCCTCCGGCGACCAGTTTCGCTCCTTCCGACTTTCCCGCCTCGATGTAGCCGAGCACCGTCTCCATCTGTTCCTTCGAGACGATCGCTCCCATCCGGGTCTTGGGGTGGAGCGGATCCGCGGGAACCATCCGGGCGGCCCGATCGCGAACGCGCTCGATGAGCTCGTCGTGCACTCCCTCCTCGACCAGAAGACGTGACCCCGCGGCGCAGACTTCTCCCTTGCCGTAGAAGATCGCGTTGAGCGCTCCCTTCGCAGCCGCATCCAGGTCCGCGTCCGCGAAGACGATGTTCGGCGACTTTCCTCCGAGCTCCAGGGCGACCTTCTTCAGCGTCTTCGCCGCGCGCGCCATCAGCTGCCGTCCCACCTCGGTCGACCCGGTGAACGCGATCGCATCGACACCGGGATGGTCGACGATCGCATTCCCGACCACGCTCCCTCGCCCCGGAACGATGTTCAGAACCCCCGCAGGGAGGCCCGCCTCTTTCGCGTACTCCGCGAACTTCAGGATGGAGAGAGGGGTGTTCGTCGCCGGCTTCACCACCAGGGTGTTGCCGCACGCGAGCGCCGGGGCGATCTTCCACACCGCGAGCATCAAAGGAAAGTTCCACGGAGTGATCGCGCCGACCAAGCCCACCGGCTCGCGCATGGTGTACGTGAACGCTCCCTCCTGGACCGGAATCGTCTCGCCGGTCACCTTCCCCGACCAGCCGGCGAAGTAGTAGAGGCATTCCGCGGCGGCGGGGGTGTCGACGTACTGCGATTCGAAGATCGGCTTTCCGTTGTCCAGCGTCTCGATGCGCCCGATCTCCGCGGCGTTGCTGCTCAGCAGATCCGCGAGACGCCAGAGCACCTTGGCCCGATCGCGCGGCTTCATCTTCTGCCACTCGGATCCCGGCTCGAGCTGCGCTCGCGCGGCCCTCACCGCCCGATCGACGTCTTCCGGTCCGGCGGACGCGACGTCGCAGATCTTCTCTTCCGTTGCCGGGTTGGTGGAGATGAACGTCTCCCCCGACGCGGCATCGGCGAACTCGCCGCCGATGAAGAGACGATTGCGGATCGAGGATGTGGAGTGCACGTCTGCAGTCATCAGGATCTCCTCACTAAAAGAAAGATCCCGGCGGAGAGCGCGTCTCCGCCGGAATCGTGATTCGCCTCGCGACGAGACGGTGTGAGAATTCCGGGTCAGCGCCCGGAGAACGAAGGCTTCCGCTTCTGGATGTACGCGCCGAGCCCTTCCTTCGCGTCTTCGCTCTGGAAGAGCTGCTGCTGGAGCTCGCGCTCGACCGCGAGCGCCGACTCCATCGGGATCTCCCATCCGGACTGCACCGACCGCTTGATGCGGCCGACCGCTTTCGACGCACGGTTCGGAGGGCAGAAACCTCGTGCGTACTCGAGCACCCGGTCCCACCACTTGACCCCATTCTCTTCCGCGGGCCAGACGTAGTTCACCAGGCCGAGCTCCAGCGCGCGCTCGAACTCGAACAGATCGCCCTCGGCCATCAACTGGATCGCACGCGTCTTTCCGACCAGGCGCGAGAGGCGCTGCGTTCCGCCGGTCCCGGGGAGGACGCCGAGCGTGACTTCCGGAAGGCCGACTTTCCCGGCGCCCTGCAGAGCGATCCGCAGATCCGCGGCCATGGCGATCTCCAGCCCTCCGCCGACGGTGTGCCCGTTCAGCGCGGCGATCACGAGCTTCGGCGTCTGCTCGAGCCGGAGCAGCGTCTCGTTCGCATGGAGACAGAAGTAGTACTTGAAGGTCGGCGTGACCTCCGAGAGCATCTTGATGTTCGCCCCTGCCGAGAAGAACTTCTCTCCTGCTCCCCTCATCACGATCACGTGGACCTGATCGTCCATCCGCGCGTCGAGGATCGCCGAGTCGAGCTCCCTGTTCATCTCGTACGTGTAGGTGTTCGCGGGGGGATCGCTCAGCTCGATGATGCCGACACCGTTCTCCACCCTGTAGTCAATGAGGTTTCCGCTCATCCATCACTCCTGCTTGAAATTGATCGCGTGAATTGTACAGGGAGTGTCAACCGTGCCGGGAGTTTCAGGCCCCGGGGCGGGATGCGAGGCGGCCACAACCGGAGGTCGAAAATCGACCACGGCGCCTCCCTCCCCATCACCGTCCGTCACCCATCGAAATGCCGACGCTCAGTGCGGTGCGGACGAGATCGCCATCGGGATTGACCAGTTTCAGCCGGCCGATCGCATCGTTGATGGTGACTGCGATCATCTCGTCCTCACGATACGCACTCATCTTCCCGAACTCCCCTGCCGCAACGAGGTCCACTGCATGTTTGCCGTATCTCGTGGCAAGGATCCGGTCGAAGGGAATGGGGGAGCCCCCGCGCTGCACGTGACCGAGCACCGTCACGCGGATGTCGAGGTCGATGCGTTGCTGCAGCGCTTCGGCGACCTGAAACGCGACTCCGCCGAGCCGATTCGATTCCTTCGCGACCCAGAACTGCTCACCTCCGGCCCATCGCGCGCCTTCCGCGACCACGATGATCGCGAAGAGAGCCCCCGACTGCTCCCGTTCCTGGATGGTCGTCACGATCTGTTCGGTATCGAACGGGATCTCGGGAATCAGGATGATGTCCGCTCCTCCTGCGATTCCGGAGTAGAGCGAGATCCATCCCGCATGCCGCCCCATCACTTCGAGGATCATCACTCTGTTGTGACTCTCCGCGGTGCTGTGGAGGCGGTCGATCGCTTCGGTCGCGGTGAAGACGGCAGTCATGAATCCGAAGCTGTAGTCGGTGCCGCAGACGTCATTGTCGATGGTCTTCGGCACGCCGACGATCGGCACGCCCATGTCGCAGAGCTGCTTCGCGATCTTCAGTGTCCCCTCGCCTCCGATCGCGATCACTCCGTCCAGCCCGAGGTTCCGGACATTCCGAACCACGTCTTCGGAGCGGTCCTGCGGCGGCTCTCCGTTTCCGCGCTGCTGATATGCGAACGGATTGCCTCGATTGGTGGTTTTCAGGAGCGTTCCACCCTTCGGAAGAATGCCCCGGATGTCGCTCAGGGTGAGAGGCCGGGTCCGGTTCTGAATCAGCCCCTCGAAGCCCTGCTCGATTCCAACCACGTCGTAGTCGAAGTGCGTGATCGCGTTTCTCACTGCCGCACGAATCACTGCATTCAGCCCCGGACAATCTCCACCCCCGGTCAGGATACCGATCCTCTTCTTCACATCGACCTCGCTGCTCAGACTCTGGACGGACCGATCTCACAGGTTCGGTCCGCCACGGACCTCGCCATGCAAACGAGGCACCGCCCGGCGATCTGAGCCGGGAGGAGTCGCCGGGATGGAGAAGAAATCCGGAAGAGGGTCATGGCTCCACTTTGCGATTCACGAGCCCGGGTCATTCACGGGATTTCGTCGCGAGGAGCGCGGAGAGCAGCCTGGATGTCACCGTCGAATCCGGCGGCGAGGGGGAAGGTGGGAATAATCGAGCCGCACTCGACTGCGGGGTTGGTCGAGGCTGGCATCGCTGTTGCGACTACTCCATGACCGAGCCACGCTACGAATGCGGCTCGAAGGAGACAGAATGAACATCCTCTGGTGGATCATTTTCGGCCTCATCGTAGGCGCAATCGCAAAACTCCTGATGCCTGGACGCGATCCGGGCGGCATCATCGTGACGATTCTTCTCGGAATCGCCGGATCATTCGTCGGCGGATTCCTCGGCCAGATCGTATTCGGTACGGGGAACTCGGCTGCAGGCTGGATCGGGTCGATCATCGGCGCAATCGTCCTGCTGCTCATCTATCGACTGATCGTCGGGCGAAGACATTACGTCTGACGCTGAAAAGTGAAACGACGAACCGCCGGAATCACGCCGGCGGTTCGCACTCCTTCCCCCGCACGGCTGCGACCGCCACTTCAAGCCGACTTCTTCATCCCGGCCAGAAAGAAGATCTTCACCGGCTCGTCCTCGTGCAATCCGTCGAACGGATCGAACGGAGAGATCTCCGACGCCTCGAGGCCGGCTGCCGAGAGCGCGCTCGAGATCTCCTCTTCACTCCACGGGCGCTGCAGGTGGATCTCGTCGATCCTGACCCGCTTCCCCTTCAGGTTCGCCCAGCCGGTGGCTCGAGCGCGGCCGAGCTTTCTCTCTGCGGACCAGGCCGTATCGAGAGAGAGATAGTGATCGTCATCGCGGGAGATGAAAGGCTCGGGAACTCCCCAGATACGGGGATACGCCGCCGGATGGTTGACGTCGAAACAGTAGAGCGACCCGGGATGCATCATCGACGCGACGGAGCGGAACGCGGCGACGAGATCTTCGCGTTCGAGAAGATGATTCAGGCTGTCGTAGAGGCAGGTGATCCGGTCGAACCGTCCTCTGAACATCGACGTACGCATGTCGCCCGCGACGAGCCTGGACGCACGCTCGCGCCCGAGCCGGAGCATCGGAAGAGATGCATCGAAGCCGGTCGAGCGGTATCCGCGGCGGGTGAAGTATTCGACGACCCGGCCGGTACCGCACGCGACGTCGAGGTGGGTCGGAGAGGGAGCGAGAGGCGGGTGCTCGCGCTCCACGCGGTCCAGGAGGCGGGCCACCGAGGAGAAGAAGCGTTCGCCGAGCGCCTGGTCGTACGCGTATGCGAACGCGTCGTAGGCCTCGCCTGGCGAACCTACTCCGGCCATTCGAAGAATCCGCGGCCGCTCTTTCTCCCGACTCGTCCTTCCTCCACCATCCGACGCAGCAGCGCCGGTGGCTCGAAACGAGGACCGAGGGTGGAGGCGAGGTACTCCGCGATCGAGAGACGCACATCGAGTCCGACCAGGTCGGTCACTCGCAGTGGCCCCATCGGATGGTTGTATCCGAGCTCCATGGCCCGGTCGATGTCCTCGGCGGACGCGACTCCTTCCTCGAGCATCCGGATCGCCTCGAGGCCCATCGCGACCCCGAGACGCGACGTCGCGAACCCCGGAGTGTCACGGACGACGATCGTCTCCTTCCCCATCTTCCGCGCCACGTCGGCGACCGCATCGATGGTCTCCTGTGACGTCCGGTTCCCTGCGACGATCTCCACGAGCTTCATCCGGTGCGGCGGGTTGAAAAAATGAAGACCGACGAAGAGGTCGCGTTTTTCGACCGATCCGGCGAGAGCGGAGATCGAGAGGGACGAAGTGTTCG
Source organism: uncultured Acidobacteriota bacterium (assembly GCA_963741955.1). Lineage (GTDB taxonomy): Bacteria > Acidobacteriota > Thermoanaerobaculia > Gp7-AA8 > Gp7-AA8 > CAVUKB01. The sequence goes on along the minus strand of CAVUKB010000001.1, from coordinate 490,173 downwards.
AAGCGAGGATGGTGTCGACGTCGCAGTAGAGATCGGCCTGTGAGAAGAGCTCCTTCTTGAGCTCCAGATTCTCGGGGACCGCTTCGATGATCAGATTCGCCTGTCTGCAGGCGGACTCGAGATCCGATGTCGAGCTGAGTCTGGCCAGCGATTCGCGGGCGTGGGCGCTGTCGATCTTCCCTTTCTCGACGGCGCGGGTGAAGAGCGTCTCGATCGCATCCTTCGCCTCGTCGAGGCGATCCTCCTCCACGTCGGTGAGGAACACTTCGTATCCCGCATCGAGGGCGAGCCAGGCGATGCCGCGACCCATGGTTCCGCTCCCGATCACCGTGATCTGCCGGATCTCCACCATGACCTCCGTAACGATCGTCGTCCCGAATTTCAGATTGCGCTGCATCATATCGAAACTCGGAGCGATCCGGGTCGCAACACGGATGAGGTCAGCGAACCGAGTGGACGGCCTTGCCGTTGCAGGCGAGCTCGAGGCCTTCTTCGAACGAGTCGCGGAGCGTGGTGTATCCCTCCAGTCCGACACTCAGCCGGACCAGCCCATCCGAGATGCCGCGCGCTTCGCGATCCTCTTTCGGAACGACCGCGTGAGTCATGCTGGCCGGATGTTCGATGTAGCTGATCACGCTGCCGAGACTCACCGCGAGTTCCATCGGAGTGTCCTTCCGCGCGAAGTAGTTCATCAGCCGCACTCCGGGCTCGAATCCACCCTGCAGCTCGAACGAGATCATCGCTCCACCATTGCGCATCTGAGTGCCCACCAGATGATGCTGCGGATGCGAGGCGAGCCCCGGATAATGAACCCGGCTCACCTGCGGATGTCCGCTCAGGTAACGGGCCATCTTCTCCGCGATGGCTGCCGCGGCATCCATTCTCTGCGGGAGCGTCTGGAGAGACATCGAATTCACCCAGCTGTCGAACGGGCTCGGCGTGGGGCCGATGTCCTTCGCCATCTGAAAGAATTCGGACGTCATGAATGGAAACGGCCCGAGGACGTGACCGGCGATGGACGCGCTGTGTCCGTTGACGTACTTGGTGAGCGACTGCACGACGAAGTCGGCTCCGAGCCGGAAAGGCTGCTGAAGGTACGCACTGCAGAACGTGTTGTCGACGACGAGGGCGGCGCCGTGGCGATCGGTGAGTCGTGAGATGGCCCGAATCTCGGCCATCCCGAGGTTCGGGTTCTCGGGCGTTTCGAGAAAGACGACCCGGACGTTCGGATGCGCATCGAGCGCCTCCCGGACCTGCTCGGTATCGGTGGTATCGACGAAGTGGTAGTCGATCCCGAACTTTCGTCCGAGTGAGCGGATCAGGCTGTCGGTGCAGCCATAGACGTTGCCGGCGATGATGCCGTCACCCGACTGGAGGAGCGACAGGAGGGTCACGGAGATCGCGGCCATTCCGGAAGCGAGCACCATGCTCCCGACCGTCGGCGTCTTCTCGTCGGCCGCGAGTGCCCGGTCGATCAGATGCTGGCAATCGAGCTGGAAGAGCACCCGTTCGAGATATTCGGTGCTCGGATTCCCGAGGCGTGTGTAGATCCGGGCGAAGGGCTTCTCTCCGCTCTTGCTCTTGCCGATGAAGCGATCCGCGCCGTCCTTGACGTTCCGGAACGGGAATGTCGAATGCTGACTGATGTCGGGAAGTCCGCGTCCGACACAGATGGACGAGAACCTCTCGGCGTCGAGGAAAGGTTCATCGCTCCGGAGGTACGTCTCCTTTCGCTCCTGCCACCACTCCCACCATTCGAATCTGCTCATGAGCTCTCCTTTCGCGGAACACCGCCGCGGCGGGTGTCGCGTTCACCGGATTCGACGAGCCGGGAGCGGCTGGAGCGTGCTCGTCCGGCGGGAGAGCCCGTTCAGTCGACGGTCTGAAGTGCGAGCGACACGATCTCCCGGTGGGTGAAGAAGTTCACTCCGGGATCATCGAGGTGGAAGGAGTACGCGAATTTCTCGCCGTTGTCCGCGAAGAACGTGAAGCGGAAATAACGATCCGTGCTTCCTTCCGGGAAATCCTTGAAATTCGCAGTCGGCTGCACGCCGTCGCGCTCGACCTTCAGCACACGGTACAGTTTCTGTGCGGTGATCGGCAGATCGTCCGGTGGATAGTGAATGCACTGCACCGCGTAGATCGTCTTGACGTCGATCTCGCGCTGCGGGAAGTCCTCCATCTGGTCCGCGGCGCCTGCTCCGGTGAACCAGCTCTCGTCTTCCTTGTAGAGAACGAGATTGGCCGAATGCTCGGTGAGCGGAAGATATGCGCGGTCGATGTGAATGTGCTCCTCGGGATCGGAGCTGTTCTTGAGCTGGGTCAGCAGATCGATCATGTACTGCAGACCTTCGGAGGTTCCGGTGAAGGCCACCTCGTCATCCTCGTCCGAGATCCAGACGTCGAGCCAGGCGCCTTTGGGAAGCTTGACACGGCTCTCGATCGTGTCGAACGCCACCGGTGCGAAACCGAGCCGGACGGCTGCGGCTTTCAGAAATTCGTCACAGTGGGGATCTTCGAGGAGATTTTCTCTCGCGTATTCGATCGCCGCCTCGTAGGCCCTCTTCCGGCCGAAGTCGTGCGAAAGATCGAACCGGTGAAGGATCTGCTCGAGAGCTCGGGAGTGTCGTTCGGCAGGTCTGCTCATGGATGTCTTCGATGAAACCAGCGGGTCGCGAACGGCATGAATTTACCACACTTCCGGGAGACTGCCGCCTGCTGCAGCGCGCTGATCTCCTATGGGTACCGGCGACTTCCGTCGTTCCGATTCCTCGACCGGAGCGCGCATCCTCAGGAAACAGCGGCATCCTCCCTTTGCATTTCGCCGGCCCACTCCCGCTCCAGTTTCGGAGCGCGCCGGACCAGATCGGACGCGAGGGCAAATACGAGGAGGACGACGATCATGGTCACCAGCATCAGGTCGACTCCGCCCGGTCGAATTCCATTCCCGCTCCATGGTGCGAACGCTTCAGGATAGGGAACGATGAAGCGACGCGGCAGGTCCGCTCCGCCCCAGATGAAACCCGCCAGGACGGCTCGGGTGGCGTGCCAGATGGTCGGCGTCCAGAGGGATCCGGTGGCGGCGTACGCAACTGCATAGCCGCATCCCTCCGCGAAAAACAGGAGGATCTCCACCACCGAGCCGATCGACATCTGCGGGTGGAGGTGAGCCACCGCGTAGAGCGCCGATGAGAGAACCACTCCCCACCCCATTCCGATGCGACGCCCGACCTCCGGAAGGACCGCTCCCCTGAACACGAGCTCCTCGGAAGCCGCCAGGAAGACGCGCATCGCCACTGCACCGAAGATCAGCTGAGTGAATCGGGTCGGATCGGCTGCCTTCGGGAAGACGCGAACCCACCCCGCCAGGACGTAGAAGCTCAACGGGAAGAGAACCACCGCCACTCCTGCAACGAGGGCGAGGAGGACGGAGCCGGATGGAGGCTGGCGAAACCGTCTGCGGATGAGGCGGAGGATCGGAATCCCCGAGCTGTTGCGAAACCGCAGGGAAGCGAGGACGAGACAGGTCGCTGCGACCACCAGCGCCGTTGCGATCAGAGCTCTACCCAGCAGTTCGGTCTCCCGAGCGGAACATCCGCCCCCCCAAAGAGTCTGTGCGGTATAACCATCGACGTTTCTGCCGCGGAGACTCCCAGGCCGCAAGATACCTCAATTCTCGAAGAAATTGGGATGCGGGGAGCGAGGGCGGACGCCGGCGGCGTCAGCCGCGCTTTCGACCGCGCGTCTTGAAGTCTTCCTCCAGGTCCGCGAGGAAGCTGGAGAGGTCGTCGGCGTGCTCCTCCTCGACGGCGAGAATGGATTCGAGAAGTCGCCGCGTCGTCACGTCGTCATCCCCCACGAAGTGGATCATCTCGGTGTAGGTGTCGATCGCGATCCGCTCCGCGACGAGATCCTCCTTCACCATGTCCACCAGATTGTCGCCTTCGACGTATTCGGAGTGGCTTCGGCTCTCCAGACCTGACGGGTCGAAGTTCGGCTGTCCGTCGAGCTGGACGATGCGGGCGGCGAGTTGATCCGCGTGCTGCTGTTCCTCGTTCGCATGCTGCAGAAATTCGGCAGCGATCGGATCGGCGTGGATTCCCTGGGCCATGAAGTAGTGCCGCTTGTAGCGAAGCACGCAGACGATCTCGGTCGCGAGCGCCTCGTTCAGGAGCGCGATCACCTTCGCGCGATCGGCGCGGTACGCCCCGGTGACCGCTCCGTTCTCGATGTGCTCGCGGGCGCGGCGGCGAATCTCCTTGACGTCAGTCAGAAACGGCTTCTTCCGGTCGGCCATCTGGATCTCCTCATTCCCGTGGTTCGTGCAACGCGGTCTGGTCCCGCACGCCCGCCTCGCGGCAGAGCAGGCCTGCTGCGAAGGTGGCACAACGATCAACGGTCCAATCCGCCTGCACTCCCCGTGCCGGAGATCACTCGTCCTCGGCGGCTCCCGGAGCGCGGTCGTCGAATGCTTCGGTGACGTAGCTCGCCACGTGCTCCTCCGAAGGCGGTGCCCCCTTCTTGAGCAGAAGCCGAAGCGCGGGCGGGGTCACGAACGTCGTCGCGATGACCATCAGCGCGACCGCGCTGTAGATGCCGCCGCTGAGCAGCCCCGTGGCAAGACCGATCTGGGCGAAGATCAGGCCGACCTCGCCTCGGGGGATCATCCCCACGCCGATCACCAGCCGTTTTGCGTCGCGGCCCCGAACCACGAATCCCGCGACGATCTTGCCGATGATGGCAACCACCGTCAGCGCGATGCCGATCAGAAGGAACTTCCTCGCGGCGGGGTCGAACGGATTCAGGGTCTTCAACTCGATGGCCGCGCCGACCGACACGAAGAAGATCGGGATGAAGAACTGCGCGATGTCGTGGACTTCCCGCTCGATCCGATGGCCTTCGTCCGTACGCGCGAGAACGAGCCCGGCGGCGAACGAGCCGACGATCATCGCGGAGCCGACCGCATCGGCCAGGTAGGCCAGCGCGAACGCGAACATCACCGAGGCGAAGAAGAGCGCCTTCGCGACACGCAGCTTCGCGATCCCACGGATCAGCACCGGAGCGAGATATTGCCCGATGACGATGGCCAGCACCACGAAGCCGAAGGCCACTACGGTGATCCTCACCACCCCGAGAACGCTGAGCGGCTCTCCTTTCGCCAGGGCGCCGACGACGGCGAGTATCACCAGCCCGACGATGTCGTCGATGACGGCGGCGCCGAGAACGATCTGCGATTCCTTGTCCTGCAGGTGCCCGAGATCGGAGAGTACGCGTGCGGTGATCCCGACGGAGGTGGCGGTGAGTGTCGCACCGAGAAAGATCGAGAGCACTCGGGGATATCCGAGCATTTCGCCGACCAGAAATCCGAGGCCGAACGGAACGAAGACGCCCACCAGGGCCACTGCCGTCGACGAGAATCCGACCGCCAGCAGTTTGCGGAGATCGGTTTCCAGTCCGATCAGAAAGAGGAGAAGGACCACTCCGAGCTCGGAGAGGAGATGGATGGTCGCATCGTGGGGATCGACCAGATGGAGGCCCGAAACCCCCACGACCAGGCCCGCGAGGAGCTCCCCGAGGACCGCCGGCTGCCCGATGCGCTCGGCGAGCTCGCCGAGCAGCTTGGCGAATCCGAAGAGCGCGATGAGTGTCAGGAGGAATTGCCCGACTTCCATCACGCCATTCTAGCCCGCATTTCTCTCACCATCTCTGCTGCGGAGCCGGATAGCGGCCTGTCTGCTTCGTTGAGGCTTCGGCTCCTCAACATAGTCACCACTATGCCTTCGTCGCCGAAGCGGGGCGCGCCTTGCAGCCAGGCCGCTCTCCGCCTCCTCGCGGCGAGATGGTGTGAGAAATGCGGACTCCCCGGATCATACACGGGATTTCGTTGCGAGGAGTGCGAGGTCAGTGCGAGATCTTCTGCTGTGCGTCGCCGGCGTACGGGGAATCGGGGAATTCGGTGGTCAGACGCTCCCACGCCGACTTCGCCTTCTCCGCGTCGCCGGCTCCCGACCAGGCCTGACCCAGCATCCAGAGGAGCGCGTCCTTCGGCAGAAGGCTCTTCGGATCGTTCAGCGCCGTCTCCAGTCTGGTGGCGAGCTGCTTCGGGTTCTCCGCCAGCTCGATGTTGTACAGACCCATCTGGGCCGCGGCGGCCATGAGCCGTTCGGGGTCGCTCTGCACGATTCCGCTGAGCTTGCTCTTCGCCTCGTCGATCTTTCCGCGGTCGGCAGCGATCCGGGCCAGGTACGCATTCGCGACTTCCGCAGCGTCGCTCCTTCCGTACTTCTGCTGCACTTCCTTGAAGATCGGCTCGGCCTTCGCGAGCTTCTCTTCGTTCGTCTTGTACTTCGGAGCGGGTGCACCCTCCCCGGCCGGAGCGGTTCCGACGGGGGACCCGTAGATCTCGATCGCATCCGCGAGACGCGCTTGTGCAGCGTCGTCCCGGGAGATCATCCACGCGTAGACGCCCCATGCGACCACCACCACGGCGACGACCGCCGCGGCGGCGAGGATCAGTGTCTTTCGATGTTCATTGATGAAGGTGTAGAGCAACTCGACGTCTTCGACGAACTTGTCGCCCTTCATTTCCCTTCGAGTCAAACGATCGGCCATGAACTTCCCTCCGGAAAAAACGAGACAATCTAGCTCGACCGCAGGCTTGCGTCAAATCGGCCTGCGGCGGGCCTCACGAATCCGGCACCGGATCGCTCCGCCGCCGTTACAATAATCGAGGAGGTCGCCACGCAATTCCGGGGCATCGTTGTTGCAGTTCTCCGGCGCCGGAGATGCTCACCCGATCATGGAAAAAATCCCGATGAAACGCCCCGGGCGTACCGCCCTTCTTCTGGCGCTGATGCTTTCGCTGCCGACGCTGGTGCAGGCAGCCGGCAGTCCTCCCGTCTCCGCCACCGTACTGACCTATCACATCGTCCAGTCGCCGAACGACACCAGGATGGCGATCACCCGGGAGAGCTTCCGGCTCCAGATCGAGTATCTCGCCAGTTCGGGATACGAGGTGATCCCACTTTCGGAGCTGATGGACTACGTCGCCGGGAAAATCGACTCCCTCCCGCCGAACCCCGTGGTCATCACGGTCGACGACGGCTATCGCAGCACGTACAGCGAAGTCTTCCCGGTCATGAAGCAGTTCGGCTTCCCGTTCACGATTTTCATCTATCCGCAATTCATCGGACAGGGCCACTACGCCCTCACCTGGGACGAGATCCGGGAGATGTCGAACGCCGGAGTGGACGTCGAGAGCCATACCTGGTCCCACGCCTGGCTCCCGCATCGCTTCCACGAGGAGATGTCGGCGGACGACTATTCGGCGTGGCTGGTCCACGAGCTCCGCGGAAGCAAGAAGAAGATCGAAGACGAGACGGGACGGATCGTCCGCTATCTGGCGTATCCGTACGGCACCTACGACAGCACGGTGGTCAAAGCCCTCGATGACGCGGGATACGATGCCGGCCTGACCAGTAACTACGGCGTCGTGACGAAGAATGCAGACCCGTTCCGCATCAATCGTGTCGCGGTCTACAGCGACACCAGTTTCTTCGCCTTCCGCATGCACCTCGGCAATGTGCCGATGCATCTCGCAGGGGCATCACCCCGACCGGGCGGTGAGCTCGATCCCGACGAGCCGGTGATCGAAGCCCGGATCCGCAACTTCTCGAGGCTCGATCCGTCCACCGTGCGGATGGCCCTGATCGGAACCGGACCGATGGCGTCCTCGTACGATCCGAAGAGCGGACACATCTCGTTCGTGGTCCGAGAGCCGCTTCCGAAAGCAGACCAGCAGGTGCTGGTCTGGGGAAGAGGACGGGACAACGGCAAACGGTACGAGGGCATCTGGACGTTTCACTCGGTGAGCGACACTTCCTCATCCGATCTGAGCGAGGCCTCCCGCGGCGGTCAGCCCATGTCCACCGTCCCGGCGCGCACTGCGAGACTCCAGTCACCCGAGAAGTGAATCCGGCCGCCCGAGCGGGATACGACGTGCCTGTCGGCGACGACCGGCCGGGAATCGGGCGCGATCCGGAACGCTGATACGCCTCGCAGCAATACGGGTTCCGCCGCGCCGACCCCTGGCGCACTCCGATGCGGATACAATGCGGGCGCCACTGCCGTGGCTGGAGTACGAATGGCATTGACTTCCAGACAGCGAAAACATCTCAAGGCGCTCGCCCACCATCTCGAACCGACGGTGAAAGTCGGACAGCGCGGGCTGACCTCTCCGCTCCTGGCCGAAGCGCACAACACGCTCGAAGCGCATGAGCTGATCAAGGTGCGGGTGGATTCGGGACCGGCAGAGCGCCACCAGATCGCGACGGCTCTCGCGGGGGAGCTCGGCGCCGAGCTGGTCGAGACGATCGGAAAGATCGCGATCCTCTATCGCCGGCGGAGCGAGAATCCGAAGATCGAGCTCCCCTGAGCCGGCGCCAGGAGAAGGTGCCCGACTCGAGTGTCGAGAGTCGTGGGGGGAGTGCCGGGCCCGCATTTCTCACACCATCTCGACGCGAGGAGGCGGAGAGCGGCCTGGATACAAGGCGCGCGCAGCTTCGGCGACGAAGGCAAAGTGGTGACTATGTCGAGGAGCCGAAGATGTGCGCAACGTAGTAGACAGGCCGCTATCCGTCTCCGCAGCAGAGATGGTGTGAGAAATGCGGGCCCGGAGTCTGCGCGGTAGGAACGTCCGTAGCGAGAAAGCGGAACGGCGAGGCCAAATTCGTTCGGATTTGAGGTGCGTAGCGGTGGCTACTCGCCGAAAATCCGGGCGGATCTGGACCGCTGATCCGCTTTCGCAGTAGGACAGTTTCTACCGCGCAGACTCCTGGGTTCAGCGGACGTTCGAGAGGCGCTGGAGGAATTTCGACGCCGGCTCGAATCCGGTGAGCCGATCGGCGGAGAGCTCCCGCCCCGCCGAGTCGATGAAGACGATCGTCGGAACTCCCCGGATCGCGTAGCGCTCGGAGAGGGCCACGGTGGTCGGATCGGCGGTGCGGGTCAGATCGGCTCTCAGGGTCACGAAACGGCTCGCCTCCGCAGCGACCTTCGGTTCGTTGAAGGTCTTCTCGTCGAGCTCCTTGCAGGGGAGGCACCAATCCGCGTAGAAGTCGATCAGCACCGGCTTCCCGCTCGCGGCGGCCGCGGCGAGATGCTTCTCATCGTACGGCTTCCACTGAATTCCTCCGTCGGTGCGGGGCGGGATCGCGAGAAAAATTCCGCCCGCGAGGAGGATCACCCCCGCGATCAGAGGCACGGTACGCGCCTGCTTGAGCTGCATTCCACGGAAGACGAGATACGCAGCTCCGAGCAGCAGACTTCCTGCGACTCCCCAGCGGTAGACCTCGTCTCCGAGCACCGGACGGAGGAAGTAGAACGCCATCGCGATGAGGATGAACCCGAGCGCCCGCTCGACGTGAACCAGCCAGACGCCGGAGCGCGGCATCGAACGGAGCGACGAGGAGAAGATCCCCAGCAGCAGGTAAGGAAGTCCGAGACCGAGAGCGAGAACGAAGAAGAGGAGAAAGCCGAAGAACGGCTCACCCTTCTGCCCCACCACTGTGATCATCGAGATCACGAAGGGTCCCACGCACGGAGCGGCGACGATTCCGGCCAGCAGCCCCATGGTCACGGCGCCGGCGTAGCCCGCTCTCGCCGTCGCCTGACGGGTGATGAACTGCGGGACGCGGATCTCGTAGAGGCCGAACATCGAAGCCGAGAGGACGAGCATCAGCAGCGCGAAGAAGATCAGAACCGCAGGGCTCTGCAGCCATATCCCGAACATCTTTCCCGAGAGTGCGGCGAAAACGCCGAGCAACGAATACGTCGCGGCGAGGCCGAGCACATAGGAGGACGAGAGCCCGACCTGGCGGGCCCGGCTTCCCTCTCCTTGAGAGGCGAAGAATGCGACCGTGATCGGGATCAGCGGATAGACGCAGGGGGTGAGGTTCAGCGCGAGCCCGAGAACGAAGATCACCGCGAGGGTGAGGGGAAGACCGTGCGACGCGAGAGTGCTTCCGATGTCGCTGCTGAACAGACCCCGGTTCGGCACCTCTTCCCCCGCGGCGGGAAGCGGCGTGAAATCAGCGGCAGAGGTCGAGGCCGCGGGAGGAGGAACGGAAGCGGTTGCCGCCGTCTCGGTCGCAGCGGCGGGAGCGGGAGTGGCGTCCGCCGTCACGGGACCGGCCGGGATCTGCAGATCCGTGGTCGCGGTTTTCGGAGGAAGGCAGACGTTGTCGTTGCACGACTGGTAGTGGACGCCGAACTTCAACGTCCCCGCACCGGGGGCTGTCCGCTCGAGCTCGAACGGAATCGCGAACCTTCCTTCGTAAACCGCGAGTTTTCCGTTGGCAAACGAGAACTCCCGTACCACGTGGGGCGGGTAGTCGGCCTTCACCAGTCGCGCCAGCTTCGAGTCGAGCTCGAGGGTGGTCGGGATCGAATAGTCGTCGAGAGGATGGGCCGAGTTGATGTGCCATCCCTTTTCGATCTCGACGTTGGCCACGCCCTTCAGGTGGTCGCCTTCCGCGGAGGTGATGTGTGCCTCCACCCGGACGTGCTGCGAGGCCGTGGAATCCGCGCCCGGCAGCGAGAAAGAGATCTGCGCCTGCGCGGGAACGATCGAGAGGGTGAGAGCTGCGAGAATCGAGAGAAACGTCGTATGCGCCTTCACTTCACCGGTCCTGACTCCGTAGTGGTATCCCTGAGGATTACTGCCCCTGTGCTGCAGCGGCGTTGGCGACCGCAGTCTCGAGCTGTGGCAGAAATGAATCGATCTCACGAACGTGTGGGGAGTCGGGGAAACGGACCTTGAAGCGCACGAACTCGTCGAGCGCATCCTTCAGTTTCCCCTGCGAGAGGTCGATCTGCCCGAGGAGCAGATAACACCGCTCGACCGCATCTCCATGTTTCCTCGTCGTGCAGTCGTGGATCGTCGAGACTGCATCGTCGAATTTCCTCTGCTTGACCTGCAGAAACGCGAGCTGGTAGTACGCTTCGCTTCGGATCTCCGCCGGCGTCGCCTTCTCGCTGATCAGTTTTTTCACGCGCTTGTCCGCATCGGCGAAGCTGCGCCTGTCGATCATCTCTTCGATCAGGGTCAGTCGTTTCGAATAGTCGTTCGCGATCGCGGCCTCGTCGCCCACCAGTTTTCGATACTGTGCATTTTCCGCGATCACCAGCTTCATCTGGTAGACGAACTGGGGAGCCGGAGCGTAACCGCGGATCGTTCCGGCGAGCGACAGATCCGGCTCGAGGACGAGGAACGTCGGGAGTTGCGTGATCTCGTAAGTCCTGGCGAACTGCGTCCCCTCTTTCCGGTCCTCCGTGTCGAGCCGCAGCAGAACCATGTTGCTGGTGGCTTTCTGGAACTCCGCAGTCGGGAAGACGTCGCTCTCCATTCGGTGGCACCATCCGCACCACTCGGCGAAAAGATCGACGAAGATCAGCTGGTTCTTCGCTCTGGCGATCTTTTCCGCCTGGTCGAGGGAGGTCAGCCAGCGGTCACCGGCAAAGAGTTGCGGTGCGAAGGCGATCCCCATCAGCAGTACGGCAGCAATTCGTTTCACGAGTCCTCCGGTACGAATCGGTCAAACGAGGGGCCGGAATTCGCTATTCCGGAGAGCCGCCACGGAACCGTAACGGACGCCCACACCGCCGACGAGCAGTGCGTCGCCCCATCGATTCAGACGTCCGAGCGCCGATTCCGTTTCGAGCCGGCGTATGTTCGCGCGGCGACCACCAGCGCCCGGAAGAGAGCGACCGACGACATTTCGCCGGCCATGTCCTCCGGATGCCATTGCACACCAAGATAGAAGAGGTGCTCGGAATCCTCGATTCCTTCGACGACGCCGTCGCTCGAACGAGCCGTGACGCGTAGTCCGTGGCCCGGTGCTCTCACTGCCTGATGATGCGAGGAGTTCACGTTCAGGCTTCCTTCGCCGACGATCGAGGCGAGCTTCGTTCCGGAGACGATCATCACGTCGTGCCGTTGCCGCGCCCCCTGCGAGGAGCGGTGACCGACCGAACCGGCCACCTCGCTCGGGATGTCCTGAACGATCGACCCCCCCGCGACGATGTTCATCAGCTGCGAGCCGAGACAGATGCCGAGGGTCGGAATGCCGAGCTCACGCGCCCGCCCCGCCAGAGCCAGGTCATTCGACTGGCGGCGACGGTCGAGGAGGACGACCGACTGGTGGGCTTCCTCTCCATACACTGTCGGATCGCAGTCGTTTCCTCCGGCGAGAACGATCCCGTCCAGCGCGTCGAGCAACGCATCGAGATCGAGCGGCTGCGGAGGAATGAGGAGTGGAATCGCGCCCGCACCTCGCAGCGCATCGATGTAGGTGAGATGACCGAATGCGCGCTCCTCCGACCGCTGCTCCCCCTTCAGGATGTCCGCCCCGATTCCGATCAGAGGGGGCCCGCCGCTCACGGGACTTCCAGTCGGCTGATCCCGCCCATGTATGGCCGGAGGACCTCCGGAATGTCGACCGAGCCGTCCGCGCGCTGATAATTCTCGAGAACCGCGACCATGGTTCGCCCGACGGCCAGTCCGGATCCGTTCAGGGTGTGCACGTAGTCGGTCTTCTTTCCTTCACCTCGATAACGGATGTTCGCCCGGCGTGCCTGGAAGTCGGTGAAATTCGTGCACGAGGAGATCTCCCGGAACGTCTCCTGCCCGGGCAGCCAGACTTCGATGTCGTAGGTCCTGGCGGACGCAAATCCCATGTCGCCGGTCGAGAGGGTGATCACGCGATAGTGGAGGCCGAGCTGGCGAAGCACCTCTTCGGCATTCGCAGTGAGCTTCTCGTGCTCTTCCCACGATTTCTCCGGAAGAGTGAACTTGACCAGCTCCACCTTGTCGAACTGATGCTGGCGGATCAGCCCCCGGGTATCTTTGCCGTACGATCCCGCCTCACTCCGGAAGCACGGAGTGTATGCGCAGTACGAACGGGTCAGATCCTCGGCGGCGAGAATCTCGTCCCGATGGAGATTGGTCACCGGAACTTCGGCGGTGGGAGTGAGATAGAAGTTCCGCTCGTCCTGCAGCTTGAACAGATCCTCTTCGAACTTCGGCAGCTGGCCGGTGCCGCGGAGCGAGTCGGCGTTGACGATGAACGGAGTCCAGACTTCCTGATAGCCGTGCCGGCTGGTGTGAAGATCGAGCATGAACGAGATCAGCGCGCGCTCGAGCCGCGATCCGGAACCCCAGAGGACCGCAAAACGAGCACCGGCGATCTTCGCGGCACGCTCGAAATCGAGAATGCCGAGCGCTTCTCCGATCTCCCAGTGCGCGCGCACCGGAAAATCGAACACCGGTCGTTCCCCCCAGAGCCGCTCGACGCGATTGGCACTCTCGTCCCGGCCGACCGGCACCGATTCGTGCGGTACGTTCGGGAACGACATCTCGAGCTCGTGCAGTTCCTCTTCGACCGCGACGAGCTTCTGGTCGAGATCCCTGATCTCCGAGCCGATCCGCTTCGTCGCTTCGATCTGCACGGACGCGTCGTGCTTCTCTTTCTTCAGCTGCGCGATCTCCTGAGACGCGACGTTGCGCTGATTCTTCAGAGTCTCGACGTTCTGGATCAGCTTCCGCCGTTCGGCATCGAGAGCGAGAAAGCGCTCGTAGTCCACGTGCGCCCCGCGGTTTTCCAGCGCGCGGCGGTATTCATCGATCGATCCGCGAAGGTACTCTCGTGCCAGCATGCGCCGGGATGATATGAGGATCGATTGCGGGTTTCAACAGCGTCTCGCCGGATTCGGCCGCGCTGCGCGGCACAAACGGCACGGCCGCGCTACCCGTTCCCGAGGTTCCCGCGGCCGGAGGGCGGATGGTGCGACGGTGCAGTCCCGTCTCGATGAGATCGCCGGTCACCACGAGAGCAAATCCCTGTCGTGCGGCGGGTGACACGCGACTCGCGTCGATGCGAACGACGTACGCTCCCGACAACGGATCGGCGATCTCGACCACCTCTGCGTTGTTCAACCGATCCCGCGTGCCCGGATGGAGCGTCTCGTTTCCGTAATGCAGCGTTCCGTCGGGTGCGGTCACGACCAGATCGAGATCGTGCACGAGCTCGGGCGTCGGGTCGTACGTCGAGACGGGAGATCCCGGAGGATCGGTCCAGACGAGCACCGCCTTCAGAGGGACTCCGGGGCGGACATCCAGCCGGACGGCACGCGACTGATTCTCCATCAGCCCGCCGGCATCGCCCACGTCGACCACCTTCAGACGCGAGGTATCGCCGCGGAAGTAGAGCGCGTCGTCGAGGACGGGCATTCCGAAGCCCTCCTCGAAGCTCGGAACTGAATCGATGGGAAGAGTGCGGGATCCCGACTGCAGGTATGGAACTCGGCGGGCCGACGCGATCAGAGTCGCCTTGACCAGCGCCGCGCTCGGATCGATCGCGCTCGCCGGAGCTCGTTCTCCGTCCGGATAGAAGCCGTCCCGATAGTACTGGCGGACCAGCGCTGCGAGTCCCGCGACAGTCGGAGAAGACCACGACGTCCCTCCCTGAAACGAGAAGTTGCAGTCGTTGGTCGAGATGTCGTTGTCTCCCTGCGCACCGAGGATCATCGCCGGGGCGACGAGATCGGGCTTGATCCTTCCGTCCCGGGTCGGACCCGTTCCGCTGTAGTCGACGATGCGGAGGATTCCGCTGCTGGTGCGCTCGACTCCTCCGACGTCGATAGTGTTCTTCGCCAGACCTGGGCTGGAGAGCGAAGAGGCACCGAGGGCTCCCGCGTTGCCGGTGTTGAAGACCACCACCATGTCCGGATGCCGCCAGACGAAATCGTCGATGTCCCTCGCGCCGCTCGAGTAGTTCCCGGTGAGCGGGATCCGGGTCGGATCTTTACCCTGCCTGTCTCCCCACGAGTTGGACTGGATGCGCGCCCCCTGATCCCAGGCCTGCTGGAGTACGGGGCGAAGATCGCGCAAAGGACACTGTAGGCCGGGGCGTTGTGAGCAGGAGTCGCCGCCGATGAATCCCGCATCCTGAATGACGAGCTTCGCGCCGGGAGCGAACCCGTCACCGTAGTCGTGCGCGATCGGCGTTCCGGAGTCGCCGGCGATGACGCTCGCCGCGAACGTCCCGTGTCCCTGGTTGTCCCAGGCGAGGTGCGACTGGGGATCATCACATCCGGGCGAGAAGGGATTCTCGTCGCAGGAGTAGAGAAAGTCGTACGCGACGACCTTCCGTCGGGAGAGATCGACGTTTGCCGTCTCGAGCTTGCCATCCGCAGTGATCGTATTGACCGGAGGCGGGGCATGGTCCGCCTCCGCGAAGAGGCAGCCATCCCAGTCGAGACCGGTGTCGAGGATCGCGATGATCTCTCGTTCGCCGTGGATCCCGTGATCGTGGACGCTCGCAGGTCCGTTCACGTCGCCGGACTGCATGATCCTGTTGAAAACCTCGTCGGCCTGCAGGGGAAGTGCGAGGAGAACGAGCGCGAGCGTAACTTCCAATAACCTTTTCACCCTCGAATCAACCTCGACCGGTGCGGTCCGATTCCGATCTGTCCAAAAGAGCGGGGAAGCCCGCACTGTAGCTGCGGTCACCCCCCGATGTGCCTCGTATCACCGACGCTCCTCAGGGGGGGTGCGACGATCAGTTCGAAGGAAGTGGAAGAGCGCGAACGCTGCGCGCCTGGTGCGCCGGCAGGACGAAGGGGTGCGACATGATCAGCATCACGAAGCTTCTTGGAGGTTCGACCCGTTTCGGAGATCTGCTGCTCGAACCGGCCGATACATATGGTGACGATTCGGTACGCACCGGACCTCCGGTGGTGGTGTGGAACTCCACGCGGACCTGCAATCTGGACTGCATCGTCTGCCGCTCCCTCTCCGAAAGGCGCCATTTCCCGGGTGAACTGACCACCGAAGAAGCGATGGCGATGGTCGACGACCTCGTCGCCTTTCACACTCCGTCGCTGATCATCTCGGGCGGCGAGCCGCTGATCCGGCCGGACATGCTCTCCATCATCGAGTATGCGACTTCGCAGGGGCTTCGGGTCACCCTCTCGACCAACGGAACGCTCCTCAGCGGAAAGATCGCGAGAGAGCTCGCGCGCGCCGGCGTCCAGCGGGTCGGGATCAGCATAGACGGATCCGAGAAGACTCACGACGGGTTGCGCGACCGGAAGGGAGCGTACCGCGAAGCAGTGCAGGGAATCCGGAACTGTCGCGACGCCGGAGTCCCGGTCGGGGTCCGTTTCACCCTCACCGCATCGAGTGCGGACGACCTCGGCGAGATCCTTCAACTGATCGAACGGGAGGGAGTCTCGTATCTCGCGATCAGTCATCTCGTCTATTCGGGTCACGGTCCCGCGACGAGCGCGATGGACCTCAACATGTCCGAGCGCCGGTTCGTAATGGACTCGATCATCGACCAGGTGGAGCAATGGATCCGCGATGGCCGTCCGATCGAAGTGGTCACCGAGGACAATCTCGCCGACGGGCCATACGTCTACCTCAAGCTGCTGCAGAAGGATCCGGCCCGCGCAGCCGATGCTCTCGAGCAGCTCAAACGGGGCGCCGGCAACCGCTCCGGGCTCCAGGCGGCGTCGGTCGACAGCTTCGGTAACGTCCACCCCGATCAGTTCATGCAGTACCACACCATCGGCTCGATCCGCGACCGTCGCTTCTCGGACGTCTGGAGGCACACGCAGGACGGACTGATCCTCGCCATGCGCGACCGGAGGAAGTACCTGAAGGGACGCTGTGCGACGTGTCTGTGGGTGGATCTCTGTAACGGGAACTTCCGTCCACGAGCCGAAGCGGAGTGCGGGGATTTCTGGGAAGCCGATCCCGCGTGTTACCTCTTCGACAGCGAGATCGCGCCGAGCTTCGTCTCCGGCGCCGACTGAGCGTCCGAGCAGCCGATCGCGGAAGGGTTGTCGCCATCGGGGGCCGGAACGGCTTCCGCCGCACGCCCGCCGGCATGAACACGAATGCCGCGATGCGACGGCCGGATGTCAGTGGACGAACTTGCGACGGTTCCGGATGTAGTCGGCCAGGATGTACTCTCCGAGCCGGTCCGGCGAAGAGTAGTAGGCCCGGCCGCGATTGGTCCGTGAGAGCTGATCGACGAAATTCACCAGAGTCGGATCGGTCGCGAGCATGAACGTCGTGATGGGGATCTTCGCACGCCTGCACCGCTCCGCTTCTTCGAGAGTCCGGTTGACGATCCGCATGTCGAGACCGAACGAATTGGTGTAGAGCCGCCCGCCTTCACGCAGCGCGGAAGGCTTCCCATCGGTGATCATGAAGATCTGCTTGTTCGCGTGTTTCCTGTGCCGGAGGATGTTCTGTGCGAGCTCCAGCCCGGCTTTGGTGTTGGTGTGGTACGGCCCCACCTGGACGTAGGGGATCTCGGAGACGGGGATCCGTTCGGCGTCGTCGCCGAAGACCAGAACGTCGATCGCGTCTTTCGGATACCGGGTCATGATCAATTCGGTCAGCGCGAGAGCGACCTTCTTCGCCGGAGTGATCCGGTCCTCGCCGTACAGGATCATGGAGTGGGAGATGTCGATCATCACCACGGTTGCGCAGCTGGTGTTGTGCTCCGTCTCGAACACCTCGAAGTCCGCTTCGTCGATGGTGATCTCGTCGGCCGGAGCGTGGTGCTTCATCGCGTTCTGGAGCGTGCGGACTCCGTCGATCGACATCGGATCGTCGCCGAAGCGGTAGGGCCGGTTTTCGGTGAGCTGCTCGCTCCCCTCCCCCGCCTGAGCTACGGCATGGTACCCGGGGGCGGCTTTCTTCAGACCGCCGAAGATCTCCTCGAGCGCGTCGCGACGGATCTCCCGTTCTCCGCCCGGTGCCATCACGAGATTCCCTTCTCCATCCCGACCGATCATCCGTTCGTCCATCAGCCGGGCGAAGAACTGGTCGAGATCGACGTCGGAGTCGATATAGCCACGCTCCTGGAGCATGCGCATCCACTCCATCGCTTCTTCGACGTCGCCGCCGGTCTGCAGCAGGAGGTGGTTGAAGAGGCGGCGCAGACCCATCTCGGCGAGAAGCTGCTGCACGAGTGAAGGGTCGAGCCAACTGTAGCGGAATCGCATCGCGGGCTCCGGATCAGACGAGCGCCTGGACCCGATTCATCCAGCGGAGGACATTCGGGTTGTTGGGGAGACGCTCCCGCGCTTCCTTCAGCGATTCGAGCGCTTCACTGTTGAGGCCGAGAATCAGCAGAATCTGGACCCGCAGTTCGACCAGTTGCTGATAGAGGTTCAGGTCGATCGGATCGTGGGTGTTCATCAGGGAGAGCGCTCTGGCCACGAACTTCAGTGCGATCTCGGGCTTGGATTCGTTGAGCGCGTCGGCGGCGAAGTGATGGAGCAGGCGCGGAGAGTCGCCGAGAAACGATCTCGATTCCACGAACTGCTCGAGCGCTTCGGTGACCAGCGAGTCGCGATCGGCGTACCAGCCGTCCTTCACGATCCGGTCGAGACGCCGGAGGGTCTCCGCAGAGAGGTCGAGTGTGATCCTGGTCATCATTTCACCGTCCGCAGGATGTTGAATTTCATCAGCTCGGAGAAGGTGATGGTCGAATCGAGATTCTCTCGCCCGAGCCGGAGTGACTGGTGCAGCGCCTCCAGAATCAGCTCCATGGCAAACGCGAGCTCCGCATCGTGAGAAGGATTGAAATGGCGGCGGGCCGAATCGGCGAGCTGCGGAACGCGTTGCAGTTCCGCGAAATACTCCGCGAATGGTTGCTCGTCAGAAAGAGTGATCCGGTTCCCTTCCATGAACCAGGCGACGATCTCGTCGTACGGGAGCGTGCCCTCCACCGTCTTCGCGTCCGGAGCGGGATTGGATCTTCTCTTCTCCTCCCGTCCCCTTGCGGCTTCGGTGAAGTCGTCGTGGTCGATCTCGCCGTACGAACGTTTCGACCGCTCCCGTTCCGTCGCGGCGCGCCCGGCCCGTTCGATCGGCGGGAACTTCCGCGAGAAAAGCTGCATGACCGACTCACCGATCAGCTTCGCGCCGACCACCTCCGCCCCCTGCTGCTCTCCCTCGTACACCATTTCGACTTTTCCGGTGACTGCGGGGAGAACCATTGCGAGGTCTGACAGGCGCGGAAAGACCAGCTCGTCCCCGGTGCGGATTGCGCGCCGCTCGAGGTTGGACCGGAGAATCTCGAGAGCGGAGATCGGCATGCGCGCAGAGACGCCGGACGATTGATCGACCAGCTCCGAGCCGCGTGCGGCGAACGCGATCTGTTCGATCAGCTCACGGATGTATTCGGGAATCTCGATCTTCGACTTCACATCGTCGCGTTCGATCCACGCCTCCTGGCGGGTGATCGCCATCGCGGTTTCGATGTTCGTCGGATAGTGAGTGAGGATCTGCGAATCGATTCTGTCCTTCAGCGGGGTGATGATGCTCCCGCGATTCGTGTAGTCCTCCGGATTCGCGCTGAAGACGAGGACCACGTCGAGCGGAATGCGGACCGGAAAGCCGCGGATCTGCAGATCGCGCTCTTCGAGGATGTTCAGCAGCGCCACCTGAATGCGCGGTGCGAGGTCGGGGATCTCGTTGATGGCGAAGACGCCGCGGTTGGTGCGGGGGACGATTCCGTAATGGATGACCTGTTCGTCGGAGTAGGTCAGCCGCTGGTTCGCCGCCTTGATCGGATCGATGTCGCCGATCAGGTCCGCGACGGTCACGTCGGGAGTCGCCAGCTTCTCGCGGTAACGCTCCTCGCGGGTGATCCAGTCGATCGGAAGCTCGTCCCCACTCTCTGCGGCGAGGACACGACATCGCTTGCAGGTCGGAGCGAGAGGAGCGTCGTTGATCTCGCAGCCGTGCACGATCGGGATTCGCTCGTCCAGGAAATTCACCAGCGAACGGAGGATCCTGGTCTTCGCCTGGCCGCGAAGCCCGAGCAGGATCATGTCATGGCGCGCGAGCACGGCGTTGTGGATCGCGGGGATCACGGTGCGCGCGTAACCGAGGATGCCGGGGAAGGTTTCTTTGCCGCTGCGAAGCGCTTCGATGAGGTTCTGGCGCATCTCGTCCTTGACGGAGCGATGGCGGTAACCGGTCTCGCGCAGTTGCCCGAGTGTTCTCGGAAGCGAAGTCATCAGGCCTGTCGTTCCTCCTCTTGCGGTTCTCGATTGAACTCCGTCATCGCCCGGCGGAGATCACCCCTGACGATGGTGAAAAGCGCATCGACCGAGCGATCGATCGCCGGTCCGACGAGCTGTTCCTCATCTGGTTCGAAATCGGCAAGCACGTAGTCCGCCAGATCGCGCGTCTGGTCGTAACCAGCGCCACGGATACCGAAGCGAAGTCGGGGAAAGCCGTTGTCATCAAGTGAGGCGAGAATCGATTTCATTCCATTATGGGTTCCTGCTGAACCGTTCTCCCGGATTCTCAACTTCGCAACCGGAAGATCGATGTCGTCGTAGACCACGATCAGATCGCTCGGCGAGTCGAGCCAGGCGCGTACGAGTTTCGCAACCGCCGTACCCGAGAGATTCATGAACGTCTGTGGAAGCGCCAGCATGACCGAATCACCCGCCACGCGGCCACGACCGGTGAGCGCCGATTTCTCGTGCCGGTCGATCTCCACCCGGAAGCGGCGCGCGAACGCTTCGACCACCCTGAATCCGATATTGTGCCGAGTGTTCCGGTACGATTCTCCTGGATTTCCCAGTCCGACGATCATTTTCATGGCGACACGATAGCCGACTTGCACCGCCGTCCAGCGGTGCAGATGATGTGCATCATTATGCGACAGAGGAGCTGAATGCCCGAAAAGAGGATCGTCATCATCGATGACAACCGTAGCGACGCCCATCTCGTCGGCCGTTTCCTGGAGAGAGCAGGCTACCGGGTCAGCTACGCGGGTGACGGAACGGAGGGGATCCGGACGGTGGGCGAGGTCTTCCCCGACTGCGTCCTGGTCGATTACCGGATGCCCGGCATGGATGGTTACGAGGTCTGCCGCCGCCTGAAAGCCGCACCCGCGATGCAGAACATCCCGGTGCTGATGCTCACCGGCGCCGACTCCGCGCGTCACGTGGTCGAGGGACTCGACTCGGGCGCGGACGACTTCGTGACCAAGTCGTCGGACATGGAGGTGCTGGTCGCACGAGTGCGGGCGCTCCTGCGGGTCAAGGACTTTCAGGACCGGATCGTGGAACAGGCGGAACAGCTCCGCCAGCTCTACGAAGAGATCAAGGCGAAGTCGGACAAGATCATGGCACTGAACCAGAAGCTGCATAAGGACCTGGAGATTGCCCGGCTGGTTCAGGAGTCGCTTCTGCCCGACCGTTCGATGACCACCAGCCGCGCGGAGATCCGCTCCGCCTACATTCCCAGCGAGACGCTCTCGGGAGACTTCTACGACTACTACGAGAGCGGCAACGCGCTTTACCTCTTCATCGCGGACGTTTCGGGACACGGCCTCGCCGCGGCGATCCTCGTTTCTCTTCTCAAGAGCTACATCCGTTCCGAAACCACGGAAGCGCCGCGTCTGGGACCTCTGATGCGGGACCTCAACGACTTCCTCTTTTCGGCCAGCCTCCCTTCGCAGTATGCGACTGCGCAGCTTTTCCACTACGTTCACGATTCGGGCGAGCTCCGCGTCTCCACCGCAGCGCATCCTCCGTTCCTGTTGGTCCGATCCGGAACGGCGCCGACCGAGATTCACGAGCGCCCCGGCCACATGCTCGGTGCGATCGCAGGACTCGACTTCGAGGACACGACCCTCGTCGTGGGTGCCGGCGATCTCCTGTTCGCCTACACCGACGGACTGACGGATCGCCGGAACGATGCAGGGGAGTTCTATTCGATCGAGCGGATCGCACGGATTCTGGAGGCGAACCGCACCGAAGACATCGACGATCTCTGCGAACGGGTTCTGGCCGACACGCGCGAATTCGCGGCGACCGAAGAGCTGCGGGACGACATCGCGTTCGTGCTCACCCGGTTCCGGTAAAACGAACCCCTCCCCGACTCGTCACCCCGCGAGACGGCGGAGAAGCTCCACCGCCTGCGATTTCCTCCCGTACTCGACCTCGGAGGTGGTGACCTTGTCGAGGCAGCGGCGGGCTTCCGCGAGGTCGCCCCGCTCGACGTGAGCACGCGCGAGCCAGAACCAGGTGTCGATCAGGTGCTCGTTCTCGCTGTAGCGATGCTGTTCGATTGCGTTGCTGAATCGACGGACTGCTTCGTCGAAGCGACCGGTCCGGTAGCAGATCTTTCCGAGCTGCGTCAGGGCGTCGAAGTAATCGTAGGAGCTCTGATCCACTTCGTCGACCAGGGTCTGGTAGAACTTCTCCGCTTTACGGTATTCGCCGCGGTCGTAGTAGATCAACCCGCAGAAGAGCAACGCGTTCCGGTGGAAGTACGAATTGAAGAACGGCTCGCTGCGCTGGAAGAGGGCGAGAGATGACTCGAAGAGCGAACGCGCCTGCTCCGTCTCGCCGAGGGCATACGAGTTGAGAGCTTTGAACGCGAGCGCCTGTGCGGCGACGTTCGAGTTGCGGCTGTACTGGACCGATGCGTCGTGGAGGTCCCTGGCGCGGGCGTAATCGTGCTCCTCGTGAAAGAGATTGCCGAGGATCACGTACGACTTGAACTTGATGTCGTTCGCCTCGTCGGATTCTTCCGACTCGCACGTGGCGAGGAGTCCCTCGCGCGCACGATCGAGGTCACCGGCATGAAGAGCGGCGATGGCGCGGTAATACGAGAGCTCGAGAGGTGAGAGCGGAGGGTGGGGCTCGCCCTCGAGCTGGTCGAGAAAACGGGCCACGATCTCTGCCAGCCCGCGAGTCTCCGGCGCCGGAGTGACACTGAAGTGCCGGAGATGAACGAGCTTGTTCTCGAGAATGCGGATCAACTCGAGCATGATGGTGATCCGCAGCGAGTCGTCGCTCGTCTCGCGGAACAGCCGGTAGAGTGATCGCTGCAGAGCGTCGTACTTCCCGTCGAGCTCCGTGACCTTCTGTTCCGACAGCTCCGACTGTTCGTTCTCGATGGTCCGCTCGAGCGTCACACGCCGCTCGATCAATTCCTGAAGTCTCACTGATGCGTCGAGGATGTCAGCCATTCACCTGCCCGCCACACTTTCGAAGTAAGGTAGCACACGAACGGCGTTACCGCGCGCCCCGGGATCGTGGTCTCCCCTTCGGTCGCGCTCGCTCTTCGATCGCCGTTCCACCGGCCTCGACCAGGCGAAACTCGATCTGACGCCTGTCTTCGTCGATCGTGCGGACCTCCACGACCACCTGATCCCCGAGACGGAACTCGCGACCGCTATCCGCTCCCTGCAACCGGTGCTCGCGCTCCAGATACTTCCAGAAGTCCCCTCCGATGGATGCCACCGGAACGAGTCCTTGCACGAAATAGTCCTGCAACTCGACGAAGAGCCCGAACGGAACGACGCCGGTGACCGTCCCGGCGAAATCCATTCCGACCTTGTCTCTCATGAAGATCACTTTCTTCCACTCCAGGACTTCGCGCTCCGCGTCCTCGGCGCGCTTTTCGCGAGTGCTCGACTGCTCGGCCATCTCCGGGATGATCCGGTCGAGTCGCTCGCGCGTTTCGCCGTACGAGGCTCCGCTCGCGAGGAGTGCCGCGAGACGCCGATGCACGATCAGGTCGGGATAGCGCCGGATCGGGGACGTGAAGTGGCAGTACTGGAGTAGCGCAAGGGCGAAGTGCCCGCGATTCTCCTCCGAATACGTAGCCCGCTTCATGGAGCGAAGCACGATCTCGGTGAGAAATCTCTCTTCCGGGGTCCCGGCGACGGTGCGGAGTATCCGCTGGAGATCGCCGGGGCGCAGCTCTTCGGGATTCGCGCGGAGCTTGTGATGGAACTCTTCGAGAATTCCTTTCAGGTCTTCGATCCGCTGAGGATCCGGCTGCTCGTGGACACGGAAGACCGCCGGCTCACCAGCGAAAAAGAGGTGTTGTGCCACCGCCTCGTTCGCCGCGAGCATGAACTCTTCGATCAGACGATGGGCCACGTTCCTCTGGCTCGGACGGATCGATTCGATCTCTCCCTGCGAAGTGAGGAAGATCTCACTTTCCGGAAGGTCGAAATCGATCGATCCACGAGCATCGCGCCGCACGCGGAGGATCTCGAAGAGCTCACGCATCACTTCCAGGTGCGGCAGGAGGGTTTCGTACCGCTTCCTCTTCGGGGCGTCCGCACTCTTCTCGAGAAGTGCCGCCACGTCGGTGTACGTCATTCTCTCGGTGGTCCTGATCACCGACTTGAACATCCGCCGGTCGACGAAGCGACCACGCCGGTCGATCTCGATCTCCACGGAGAAGGTCAGCCGGTCCACTCGCGGATTGAGCGAACAGATCTCGTTGGAAAGCCGCTCCGGAAGCATCGGAACGACGCGGCCGGGAAAGTAGACGGAGGTTCCCCTCTCGAGCGCCTCCAGGTCGATCGCTCCCCCCTCGGTGACGTAGTGGCTCACGTCGGCGATGTGCACGCCGAGGAGGTAGTTCCCGTTCTTCAGCGGAATGACTTCTACCGCATCGTCGAAATCGCGGGCGGTCTCGCTGTCGATGGTCACGATGACCCGATCCCGAAGGTCGCGACGCCGTGCGACTTCCTCGGGCGTGACCCGTTCCTCGATCTGCTCGGCGCTGGCGAGAACTTCTTCCGGGAACTGATGCGGGATCCGATACTTGCGGATCACCACCTCGACGTCGACTCCGGGGTCCCCGATCATCCCGAGCACTTCGACGATCCGTCCGCGCGCGAGCGCATTCCGCGTCCCGTACTGCTCGATCTCCACGTTCACCATCTCGCCATGTCTGGCTCCCATGGTGGACTCCGCCTCGATCAGGATGTCGGAGTCGAGCCGTTCGTCGAACGGTCGGATGAAAGGGTAGTCGCCGGCGTGGAATCGCCCCACCACCGTATCGTGAACGCGTTGAAGGACCCGGACGACTTCGCCGTCGACGTACTGATGGCCTCGCACCGTGCGCGTCCGCTCGCCGCGCTTTTCGATGCGCACCAGGACCACGTCGCCGTGCATCGCGCCGCGGGTGGCATTGCGATCGATCAGCACGTCGAGAATTTCTCCCGGCCTGCGAAGGACGCCGTGACCGTCGCGCCGAACGCTGATGCGTCCGGAGACATACGGCGTGAACTCGAGGAGGGAGTAGCGCTTCCCGCGAACGGCGACCAGCACACCCTCGTTCTCGAGCCGCTCGACGGCGGATTCGACTTCGTCACGTTCGAAGGAGAGATCACCCTGAAGACGCTCGTGGATGTCGCTGATCGACAGGACACGATTCCCCTTCTTCCGGAGAAGATCCACGATCGATGCGCGAAGTGCTTCGTCCCGATTCGCCGCCACGCCTCTTCCGATTGCAAAGGACGTACTGTCCGTCAGTTCTTCGAGCGACCCGCCCTGCCGTCGCCCTTCTTCGAAGGTTTACGGGGAGCACGCTTCTTCGGCCGGATCTCCGCGACGTAACCGTTGAGGATGCTCCTGGAACGAAGCTTGTTGTGAAGGGTGTTGCGATGGACTCCGAGCGCGCGCGACGCACGGGTGATGTTCCCGCGGCTGGCGTGCATGGCTGCAGCGATGTATCGACCCTCGAACGCCTCGACTGCCTGTTCGAGTGTGATTCCGCTGCCGATCAGCTCAGAGATGATCTGATTCAATCGATCGTCGATGGTGGACATTCAAACTGCCTCGGATGTCGTGAAGGAGCGACATTCTACACCCACTCGTGCTCCTGCAGAAGACTTCGACGACCCGATCGGATCAGCAGCCGGCGACTTTCGCTTCCACGTCCACCACGTCACGCCGTCGTCGGAGAAAAGAAACTGATTCGATGAAGCAGGCGATCAGGCCGAGTGCAGAAAGTATCACAAGTCCACCGAGGTGTGGCTCGTGATATCGGCACACGATGATGTGATCTCCGGACGTGACGTGAGTGGCAAGAAAAACTCCGTCCGCTTCGTACACCGGAGCAGGACGATCATCGATCGACGCATTCCATCCTCGCGCATGACGCTGCGTGATCACGACCATCATCGGAACGTTCGATCTCGATCGAACACGAACGACACCTTCGCCGGCCTGCACCAGCTCGATCGACGCCCGCACGGGTGCGGTGTTGGAGACGGGAGGCGGCGCGCCCGTCACGAAGAGTGTGCGTCGTGCGTCGAAGCCTCCGTCGAGGATGCGACGAAACGCCGTCTCTCCGGAGCTCGTGCTGCGCCACGTGGTCCAGCCGGTCGCCGGCGGAAACGCTCCTGCATTGCGGTAAATGCGAACTTCTCCGGTACGACCGCGGAGCGAGTAACCCGGTGCGTGGAGCGGACGCTCCGCGAGGACGTGACCGACGCCGAGAAAATCGACCAGATCGAGACGCGGCTGCCAGAGCGCGCGATCGTGAAGCTCGAGATAGCGCCGGTCGATCACCGGAGCCGCAGTCGACGCGTCGAAGATCCCGTCGTAGAGATTGAGGTATCCCGCGAGCCAGCGCCGCCTCTCGGAGACTGAACTCGCGGAACCATCGTCGAACGCCTCTCGCGTGACACGAACGATCTTCTGCGCATCGTGAAAGATCCGATCGTAGGGTCTGACGGTCGGAACGAATGGAGCCGATCCGAAAAGAAAACCGGCAGAAGCGATCAGATCGATCGAGACGAACAGGACCACGCCAGCGAGAACGGATTTTCGATCCAACGGACCGGTTCGCCTGGTCAGCAGCACCGTCGCCGCCAGAAGAGAAATCGCGGAAACGACGATACGCACGCCTCCCGGGCGGTCCGGAAGAAAGAGAAACCAACCGAGTCCGAGCAGCGCAGCGACGACGAGCGAAGCGAGTGCTCGGATGCGGAGCGGGACGGTCTGGTGTCGGTCCCACCCCGTCACGGCGATCCCGATCAACGCGAACGAAGCAACCGGCGCGAGCCGGGCGGGATAGCGGATCACGTCCAGACCCGATCGGGCCAGGAGAGGAAACAGGAATCCGGCGTGCGCGCCCGCGGCGACGATCGCGCACGCGGCGAACAGAACGAGCCAGCCGATGATCACGCCACGGATCCGCTTGTCGGAGTCGAAGTGAAGGAGCGCAAGCCCGAGGAGAACGCCGAAGACGACGAACGCGCCGAGATACATCGTCGGAATGAAGTACTGGCTGGCGCGGATGGCGACGAACGATCCCGACAGCGTTGCCGTGGAGAGGAGAGTCGAGATCCAATCGGTGAGATCGAGCGAGTCACGGAACGCGAGTGCGCGTCCGAGACCGCGCGCCCGGTCGCTCCCGGCGAGCATGCCGACGAACGGCACCAGCTGCGGAGAGACGAGGATGAGCGATCCGACCCCGGTGAGGAGAAGATCGCCCGCTCTCCGAAGCCGGCTCCTCCAGAGCAACACCACCCCGTACAGCAGCCAGACGATGGCGCTCAGGAACGGCTCTCCGCCCAGAAACGAGAGAGCGAGAAAGACGATCGGAATCGCCACCGGAGCTCGAGGTTCAGGCTCGCTCCGCTCGAGCGCACACCAGACCACGAGCGGGAGCCAGGCGATGCTCGCAAGGTTGTTTGAAACGTCGAGAAGCGAAAGCAGCGGCCCCTGGAACATCATGGCCACGGCTCCGAGCAGCGCCGACGGAGGCTGGACCCATCTGCGGAAGAGAAACCACGATCCGACTCCGGCGAGTGCGACGTGGAACCAGAGAAACGCGACGTACCCGGTGGCGAACGGGAGGAGCACCATCAGCCATGCCGGGGGATAGAACACGGCGGTCTCGGGATTCGCGAGCCACCGCTCGCCGGAGCCGCTGAAGGGATTCCACAGCGGGAGATCGCCCGCAGCCAGACGGCTGCTGGTGTAGTAGCGCATCGGTTCGAAATAGTCGCTGTGATCGCGGAAGGTGAAAACCTCGCCGCGAATCAGAGGAAGGATGAAGGGGATCAGAGAGAGAGTGAGGATGACCGCGACCGGAGCGATCCGTCGCGTCATGGAGTCTCCGTGCAGAACGCACGGACGACACGACGAGTCAGCCCGACGCCCTGATCGAAGAATCGCTCCCGGATTCGCTCGTCCACCCCGTGAACGGTGTCCGCGTCGTAGTAGTTCACTTTGAAAGGAGAAAGGCCGTAGGCCACGATCCCGCGGGCGCGGAAGAAACGGCTGTCGGATGTTCCCGGAGAGACCAGAGGTCCGACCACCGACTTCGGTTCACTCTTCTCGAGTTGCTCCTGCAGAATGTGAAAGAGCGGCGTATCGACCGGCGAAGGGGGAACCGGTTTCTCCGTCAGAACCGGCTTCACCTTGATGTCGGGCCCGACCGCCGACTGGATCTGTTGAATCATCTCGTCCGGCGAACTGTCGGGGAGGAGACGGAGGTCGAGGGTGGCCGAAGCCTCCGCGGGAACGGAGTTCGGCGACTCTCCTGCCGCGAGCCGAGTGAAGGCGACGGTATCGTGGAGGAGTGAGCGGTAGCCGGGACCGACGATCCTTTCGAACTCGGGAGATCCGAAGTGCTGCTCGGGGTGCTCGAGGAGCTCACGCTTGCGACCGAGTTTCGTGCTGCTGACGGCCGTCAGGTACCGGCTCACGGTGGGAGTGAGGCGGTAGGGACGGGGCATCTTCTCCACTGCGTCGAGCGCGGCGACGAGCTTCACGATGCTTCCTCCATTATCCGGAGGGATGGCTCCATGAGCCGCTTCGCCGCGTGACACGAGAGTCAGCCAGAGGGGAACCTTCTCGTCGACCTCGATCCCCCAGAACGTGATCTTGTCGACGACCGTCTCGTTCGCCCCTCCCTCGTTGATCACGTAGCCGACGTTCTCGAAGAGCTCGGGATGCTGCTCGAGCAACTCTCTGGTGCCCAGCTTTCCGCCTGCTTCTTCATCGGCGACGGCGAGAAAGATCACATCCCGGGTGAGCTTCACGCCGCTTCGTTTGAGGTCCAGGAAGGCCATCAGTTCGGCGATTCCCAGCGACTTGATGTCGAGTGCACCTCGACCCCAGAAGTAGCCCCCCGACCTCTGTCCGGAAAAGGGCGGCACGCTCCAGAGCGACGCGTTCGCCGGAACCACATCGATGTGGTGAAGGAGGAGCAGCGCAGGTTCTTTCGAGCCGGACGAAAGCCGGGCCCAGAGCGACTGACGCTTCGGGTCCGAACCGACGAGGCGCGACGGGATCCCGTCCTTCTCGAGAATGCTCCGGAGGTACTCCGCTCCGAGGGTCTCGTTGCCCGGCGGGTTGGAGGTGTCGATGCGGAGATATTCGGCGAAGTACTTCCGCGCTTCCTTCTCCTCCGGATTCTCGGGCCTCGCTTCGCTCCGGCGGCACTGAGCGAGAAAGGCGAGGATCACGGTCAGGAGGATGACGAGTGTCGCTGCGATGCGGGATTTCATTCCAGACGGTGTCGATCGACGACGATCGAGTATAGATCAGCTCAGTGCGGTCACGGAAGTTCCGATGGATGGCGGCAGAAACGAAGAAGGGCGCCACGGAGGGCGCCCTTCGGAAAATCGAGATCGTCGAAAGCGATCAGTTCTGCACGCCTTCAGGCCACTGAATGAACGTGCCATTCGTGTAGCAGATGTCGCAATCGAAATCGGTGGTGCGTGAAGGATCGCTCGGACACGTACCAGCGACTGCGTCCTTACCGTCCGACTGGATGCCGTACGCATTCGCCTTGGCGGCCGTGGAACTGGTTGCCCACGCCTGGTCGGCGTAGAAGGCGTAGTCGTTATTCCATCCGTCCTTCGTAGGAAACGCGCGGATGTACGTCGGCTGGAGAGCCTTCTGAAGGGTGGAGACGTTAACGGTCGTAGAGGGGAAGGTGATCGAAGCCGCAGCCGCGTTGTACGAGCTGGTGTCCGTGGCACGGGCTTCCCAGGCGGTTGCGATGGTACGGATGTCTGCCATCGTCCTCTTCTGCTTCGACCGCTGCATTGCGGTGAGCAGGTTCGGAATGGCGATGGCGGCCAGGATGCCGATGATCGCGACGACGATCAGCAGCTCGATGAGTGTGAAGCCCTTCTGCTTGCGCGTGATACGAATCATAAAATTCTCTCCCTCCTGTTAATGGATTGGACCAATCCGTGAGGTTGCCTTACAAACGAGATACCAACGGAAGCGGGAGTTCATCGCCCTTTAAATTCAAAGACTTACAAAGTAAGCGCCCATTCGGCGCACCGAAAGATGACATTTTGCGTCACCACCCCTGTCACTGAACGTCACACCATCGTTTCACCACGTTCCGCGTCAACTCCACTCCCTCGGTAAACCAGTCGAGACGGATGTTCTCGTCCACAGCATGCACTCCGTGAGATTGAAAGAAGTTGACCCGATACGGCATCAGGCCGTAAGCCTCGATTCCTCGCGCGCGGAGAAACCGGGAATCGGTCGAGGAGCGCGAAAGAATCACCGGGCCCGCCGGAGCGCCAGGATACTGCCGCGCGATCTCCGCTTTCAGCACGGCGCTGAACGGGGTCGTCCAGGACGAGAAGCCGATCGGTCCACTGTCGCCGAGCAGAGTGACCTCCGCATCGGGGAAGAACTTCCGGTGCAGATTCTTCAGGTACGCTTTTCCGTCGACGCCGGGCAGCAGATCGAGATAGACCCTCATCGACCATCTTCCGTCGGGACTCCGGGCGATCCCGGAACTCCCCACGTTGTTCTGGGTCAGATCCCGGTAGCTCGAGTCGAGCTTCCAGAACTCGCCACGGGCGACAGTCCGGTCGATGTCTCCGAGCAGGCTCCGAGCTTCGATGCGGTAGGGAGCAATGCTCGCGAAGTATTCGCGGACAGCGGGGAGAATCTCGTTGGGCTCCCTCGGTGAGTAGTACGGCTCGAGCGCGATGCGTGCCTCCTCCAGCTTCTCCTTCGAATCCGAGACGACGCGCGCCTTCATCCATGCCTTGGTCCCGATCTCCACTCCGAAATACGTGAGCTCGTCGCCCTTCATCTCCGTGATGCCGCCCTCGTTGATGGCGAAGTCGATCCCCTCGAGGACGTCCGGCCGGTGTTCGGCGATCCACTCCATCCCCAGCCGTCCTCCATGCTCTTCGTCGGCCACGGCGAGAAAGACGACGTCGTGCAGCGGTCTCTTTCCCGAACGTGCGATGGCGACGAACGCTGCGAGCTCGCAAATGCCGATTCCCTTCATGTCGATCGTCCCGCGGCCCCACATCAGACCACTGGTGATCCGCCCTTCGAATGGAGGCGCGCTCCAGTCCTTCGGGTCCGCGGGAACGACGTCGATGTGGTGGAGCAGCATCAGTCCACCGCTCTGCGAGGAGCCGCGAATCCGCGCATAAACATTGGCATGTCCCGGAGCCGACTCGATCAGCTCCGAAGAGATCCCCGCCTGCTGGAGCAGCCGGATCAGGTATTTTGCGCCGGCGACTTCTCCTTCCGGAGTCGACGTATCGATCCGCACGTAGTTGCGCAGCATCTCGATCTCGGGGGTGGGGTCGACCGGCCGCGGAATGTACGAGCCGTCATCGGGGTGGATCTGCCGCAGGAACTGTACGGCCCCGAACAGCATCAGTGCGATGGCACCGATCACCGCCAATGTCCAATAGAAATGACGTGACAAGAAACTCTCCTCAGGCTGTGCAATAATCGCGGACGCTGATGGCGACTCCTCAGCCGCTCTCGATCGTCGTGCCTGCCTACAACGAGCAGACCCGGCTCCCCTCTTCCATCCGGAAGATCTTCGAATTCGACCTCGAGAACCCCGGACGGATCGCAGAAGTGATCGTCGTCGACGACGGCAGTCGTGATCTCACCCGCTCGGTGGTCCGATCTCTGATGCCGGATCATCCCCGCCTGCGGCTGGTGTCGTACCTCGACAACGCCGGGAAGGGATACGCGATCCGGAGAGGGGTGACGGAAGTCTCCCGGGGGGAGCTGGTCCTGATCACCGATGCCGACCTCTCCACGCCGCTCTCGCAGCTCGCCTTTCTGGAGGGAGCGATCGACGAGGGATACGACATCGCGATCGGCTCGCGGGCCATCGACGTCGAGAAGGTTCGTGTCCGGCAGCCGTGGTACCGGCAGAGCATGGGAAAGGGATTCAATCTCGTTCTCCGGCGTCTGACCGGCATCCCGTTCCGTGACACTCAGTGCGGGTTCAAACTGCTGCGCCGTGACGCGGCGAAGGAGATCTTCCGCCAGGCCACCATCGACCGCTTCGCCTATGACGTCGAGATGATTCTCCTCGCCGGGCGGCTCGGATATTCCGTGGCCGAAGTGGCGGTGGAATGGATCAATTCGCCCGATTCGAGGGTGCGAATCCTGCGGGACTCGCCACGGATGCTCGCGGACGTGATCCGGACCCGCATTCGCGTCGGCCCGTTTCGGGCGAACGCGAACAGCGCTACGCGGGCTCCTCGTCCCGCGAGCGACTGATCACGATCCAGCTGAGGAGAAGCCCGGTCATCGAGAGCGAGATCACTCCCGAAACGAGAACCAGCCAGTTCACGTACGCGAGTCTCAGATGATGCCGCCCGGCCGGGAAGCGGACACTCTGGTATCCGATGTTCGTGGTGATCAGCGGGACTCTCCTCCCATCGATCCACGCCTTCCAGTACTTGTGAGGAGTCACGCTCAGCACCAGCAATGACGGTCCGTTTGCCCTGGCGTCGACATCGATGGTCGAGTGCGTCTCGCGAGCGTGGAGAACCGTTCCCGGCGAGACGGGAAACGCCGGCTGCCGGATGAACGCCACCCGAGCCGGCCAGGTCCCGTTCTCGAGCTTCTTCACGAAATCGCGGCGGCTCCGGATCGTCACCGCTTCGTCCGCGAAGTAATAACGGGGATTCCGCCCGACGTCGACGAAGCGTACCGGCTCGGCCTTGAAGAAGTTTCCGCCGGTCCGCTTCTTCTCTTCATCGAAAGGAACGTACTCCGCGCGATACCAGACATTCGACATGGCCATGAACGGCTCCGCCCATTCCGTCTTTTTCGCACGTTTCAGATCCCACATCGATTCGACCAGATCGACGCTCGGAAGGAGGGCGGTCTTGTCGTAGTCGCGCTCGAGCACCGTCCGGAACCCCCAGGTGGCCGGAGTCATCGGATAGAGGCCATTCCTCACGATCCAGTACACCGCGGATCCGGTCGAGAAGTACTTCTTCGCGACATCGGTGCTGCCGTACCAGTCGACTTCGTGAAAGACGCGGTAGGAACCGTGGTTGGCGGCCATCGTCGCCGCGACCCGCGGACGCTGGAGGAAAAATGATGCTGGCTCCCGCGGATTCACTTCGTACGCGATCGGCATCAGGTCCACGATCACGAACATGACCGCGACGGTCACCACCGCCGCACCCTTCCATCGACGAAGAATCATCAGAATCGCGAAGACCCCCATCGCTCGCGCTGCGGCGAGCCACCAGTCCTGACTCGCCATCTTCACCATCCGCTCGGCATTCGCGGTGGCCTTCAAACCCCAGATGCCCCGGAATGCGGAATCGAACCAGGGGGTCACCGAGAATACGGCGATGCCGAGCGCGATCACGCCGATTGCCGCCGCCACTCCGAGCGCCCGCCCCAGGAGCTTCCGATCGCCGGAGCGGATCAGATCGAACGCGCGGGCAGCGAAGATGATCAACGCGATCAATCCCATCAGCGAGAACTTCTCCGGGTATCTCACCGACTGCGCGAGGTGAGCTCGATAGAGGAGGTCGAACAGCGGCGTATTGCCACCGAGCGCGAGAAGCGCCGAGACCGGGAGGATACATATCAGCAGACCTGACCCTCGAATGCGTGTCAGCAGACCTCCGCCCGCCAGTACCGCCGCGAGAAGACCGAGATAGATGCTGTAGTAGAAGGGCGACGCGGTCCCCGGGTACATGCCGCTGGCCCAGTACCATCCCACGTGACGCAGCGTCACGTGGCCGAAGACATTCGGGTAAAGGAGTTCCAGTGGCCTCGCGTAAGGCATGCTCCACGCAGTGACCAGGCTCAGCTGGAACGGACGGGCCCGTGCCGAATCACGGGCGTGATCGATCGCCGGAAGGAACTGCACTGCACCCACGACGACTCCCGCCAGGGCGAGAAGCGCGGCCAGCATCACGTTGCGGAGAGCTCTCTTCACCCGGGGAGGCTCGCGCCACGCCCGCCAGACTCCGTATGCCGCGATCAGAAACCAGGTCTGCGCGAGCGTGGTGGGTTCCACCGCGAGAATCTGCACTCCGTGAAAGAGCGCTGCGAGTGAAAAATCGCGGATGTTCGGACGGATCATCATCCGTCTGGCGAAAAGGAGAACCAGAGGAATCCAGCTCGCGCAGAAGAGGATCGGCAGAAGGTTGATCAGCGACATCAGAACGCCGCTGAACGCGAACATCACCGCGCCGAGAAACGCGCTCCCGATTCTGAGCCTCATCGATCGGAGCAGCAGATACATTCCGATCGCCGCGATCCAGAGGTGCACCAGAATGTGAAGCCGATACCCGAGGTCGTAGTTCGGGAGGAGGATCAACCAGTTCGGAGGATAAAAGACCTCGTACTCCGGGTTCGCCGCCATCGGTTGCCCCGCGGAGTAATAGGGATTCCAGAACGGGAACTCGCCGCCCCGGAGCACTTCCCGGATCACGCGCTTGGTCGGGTAGTAGTAACGGGTCAGATCGCGGATGTAGGAGCGTTGCCCGGCAAACTGGTCGGCCAGGGGAAGAGAGGAAACGACAATCAGCAGGAGGATCGCGTAAAAGTCTTTCCGTCTCCGCTCTCTACTCACGAGCCGCGGATTCTACCGGAAGGATCAGCCGGGGTCCATGCGGAGTGGCGGCTGCTTCGAACGCCCGCTGGAATCGAGAGAGGAGGCGCGGATCCGCTGCCCTGTCACCCCGGTGTGCTATTCTCGGCGGCCACGACCGGGGGAGCCATGGAGCGCGACAGCTCGAAAAAAGTCATCGTCGTCCTGCCTGCATACAACGCGGAGAAAACACTCCACGCGACGTGGGAAGACATTCCGAAAGAATGGGTCGACGAGATTCTCCTGGTCGACGACTGCTCGAGTGACCGAACGGTCGAAGTGGCGAACAGTCTCGGCATCCGGACCGTGGTCCATCCGAAGAATCGCGGCTATGGCGGCAACCAGAAGACCTGCTACCGCACCGCCATGGAGCTCGGTGGCGACATCATGGTGATGGTCCATCCCGACCATCAGTACGATCCGAAGATCATTCCCGAGCTGATCACGCCTCTGATCGCAGGAAGCTGCGATGCGGTCTTCGGCTCGCGCATGCTCGGAGGCCGTCCGATCGAAGGGGGGATGCCGAAGTGGAAGTACTTCGCGAACCTCTTCCTGACCATGATCGAGAATGCGACCTTCTACGTCTTCCTCTCCGAATACCATTCGGGCTTCCGGGCGTACTCACGCCGTTATCTGGAGAGCGTGAATTTCGAAGCGAACTCCGACAACTTCGTGTTCGACACGGAAATCATCGCTCAGGGAGTGGCACGACAGATGAGAATCCGGGAGGTTCCGATCGCGACGCGCTACTTCGACGAGGCTTCCCAGATCGGATTCACCCGCTCCGTCCGTTACGGGCTGGAGATCCTGAAGACGATGATCTTCTACAAGCTTCACAAGAAGGGAATCTACTCGCACCGGATCTTCCGCAACCGTCCGGCAGCCCAACCGATGCCCGTCGAAGCGAAATAGACGAGATCACTCGACCGCAGGAGACGTCATGCCACGACGCCGGAGCTCCCGCTGACGTAGCGCGACCAGTCGTGCGAGATCCTTCTTCGTTCTTTCCGCGAGCCCCGTCCTTCCCGACTTCTCGAGATACTGCAGCTCCGACTCCAGGACCGAGATGTTCGAATCCAGCCCGCCGGAGAGCGCACCGAGAGAGCGGTTGAACGTGATCAGCCGATCGAAATAACGGAGGTGGGGCGCCCCGGCCCACCCGACCCAGGCGAACCAACCTCCGGCCGCCAGGAGCCACAGCGCCGCCGCAATCGTGACCGCGCGACGCCCTCCGAGCCTCGAGAGCACGAGGAACACTGCGGCGATCGCGGCTGCGACCGCGAGCCCGCCAACGATCAGCAGTCCGACCGTCAGTCTCGCGATCGGCGGCAGCGCGGAGAGAGGCGCCAGCCATCGCGACGTGTGGGTCACCGCCGTACCGATGGCCCGCAGGAGATCTCCCGGAGGGTAGTAGAGATTGAGATCGAGTACGCTCCGTGACGCGAGCAGAAGCATCATGGTCCATCCGGACGCAGCGACTGTCAGCACCACTGCAGCCCAGCGCGGGAGACGGTCGAGGAGCACCGCGGCGCCGATCCCGAAGAAGACGATCACTCCGTCGAATCGCCGCTGTCCGAACGCGAATGCACCCCAGAACGCGCGGTCGAGCGTTGCATTGATCGCCCACTGTGCGGCGAACGCCCATAGAGCCGCAGCAGCGAGTCCGCGATCGATCCGGAAGAGGAAAATCAGCCCGATGATGCCGAGCGCGAGGAACGGGGTCCACGTCACCAGTCCGTGATACCAGGAGAAGATCGGTTCCCAGATCCAGATCCGCTGAAAGCTCGACCACGCCTCTCCCGCTCCTCCCGTCACGAGAAAACCGAGTGGGTTTCCGTAGATCACGGAGCTGACCACCAGCTGCGGCAGAGCACCGATCAGAGTTCCCGCGATGCCGGGCGCCGACTCGCCCAGCAGCGCGCGCCATCGGTCCCGAGGGATGAGGAAGAACGGAACGAGCGCGAGCGTCGCGTTCTGGGGACGGACTGCAAAGACGAAACCGAGCGAGAGACCGAGTGCGAAGACGGACCAGGAGTCGAGCCGCTCCCGCAACGAGAGTGCGAGCGCGACGAAGATCGCCGCACTCATCGCGGCGACCACGTGCGAGGTGATCCCGTTCACCAGCGAGTACCAGAGAAGTGGAGAGCCGAACCAGATCCCGATCGTCGCCAGAAACGCCGCCCCGGGCGTAGCCACCTTCCGCGACAGGCGGTACACAAGGAAGAGAGTGAGGAGACCTGCGACCGCGGAGAACGCGACCACCGGCACCTCGTACGGGAGCGAGAACCCGTTCGGAGGAAATCCCCGGAATGGCGGAGTGCCGCGCAGGAAGTCCCCGGTGACATAGGCCGGATACCAGAAGACGGCGCTCCCCGATGGCCAGTGGTTGGCGAGATAGCCGTTCGGAGCGACTTCCTTGAACAGGAGGCGTCCTTCGACCACGAGCCGCGCCTGCGCCCACTGATCGTAGAAGACGAGATCGTGGTCGTTCCAGCTCGAAGGAAGATATTCGAAGTACCCGATCCCATCCGGGCGGACGTATCCGGGAGTGAACCAGAGCGCGACCGAGAGAGCCCATGCGAGTCCGACCGCGAGGATCAGCCAGCGCTCTCTCGTGCCGAGGGGTCGAATCATCCCGGATGCTTCCATCAGATCCGAAGGAGGCGCACTTCCAGCTCGCCCATCAATAGATCGGGAATCTGCGACAGAGTTCGCGGACCTCGCCCCGCACTTCGCGGATCACGTTCTCGTCTCCTCGGGAGTCGAGTACCCGCGCGATCATTCCGCCGACCTGTTTCATTTCGTCCACCCCGAGCCCTCGTGTGGTGACCGCAGGAGTCCCCATCCGCAGACCGGAGGCGACCATCGGCTTGTTCTGATCGAACGGGATGGTGTTCTTGTTCGCCGTGATTCCTGCGTCCTCGAGCATTTTCTCGCCGTCCTTTCCGGTGATCCCTTTCGAGAAGACGTCGGTCAGGAACAGATGGTTGTCCGTCCCTCCGGAGACGAGGCGGAATCCCGCGCCCGAAACGGTGTCGGCCAGGGCCTTCGCGTTCAGAACGATCTGTTTCTGATAGTCGCGAAACTCCGGGGTGAGCGCTTCACGGAAGGCCACTGCCTTGGCGGCGATGATGTGGACCAGAGGGCCACCCTGCACTCCGGGGAAGACCGCGCGATCGAGATCCTTCGCGTACTGTTCCTTGCAGAGGATCAGCCCCGCTCTCGGTCCGCGCAGGGTCTTGTGCGTGGTGGTGGTGACGAAGTCCGCATGGGGCACCGGGGAGGGATGCAGTCCCGCAACCACCAGCCCGGCGATGTGAGCGATGTCGGCCATCATCAGTGCTCCGACCGAATCGGCGATCGCGCGGATCCGGGCGAAGTCGATCACCCGGGGATAGGCCGACGCGCCACAGATGATCATGCGGGGCCGGTGCTCCTCTGCGAGACGCTGCATCTGGTCATAGTCGATGGTCTCACTCTCGCGCGTGACCCCGTAGGGAACGACTTTGAAATCGCGGCCGCTGTACGACAGCGGATGCCCGTGGGTCAGATGTCCGCCGTGCGCGAGATCCATTCCCATGATCGTGTCGCCCGGTTTGAGCATCGCGAAGTAGACCGACATGTTGGCCTGAGAACCGGAGTGAGGCTGAACATTGACGTGCTCGGCTCCGAACAGTTCCTTCGCACGCGCGATGGCCAGATCCTCGACCACGTCGGTCGGACCGCATCCGCCGTAGTAGCGCTTTCGCGGATACCCTTCGGCGTACTTGTTGGTGAAGACTGAGCCCATCGCCGTGAGTACTGCCCGCGAAACGTGATTCTCGGAGGCGATCAGCTCCAGGTTCTCGTTCTGCCGCTCCGTCTCCTGACGGATCGCGGCGGCGATATCGGAATCGACTTCGTCGAGTGTGCGCGCGAGGAAATCGTGACCGATTCCTCCCTTTCCTTCCACTCTGCTCATGCTCGTTCCTCCAGCGACCGGCCCGCCGAATGATGCGGGCAGACGGCCCGATTCTCTCCGCCCGTGAACGGAGTGTGAGCAGCGTATCAAAAACGGGTGGCGGTTGTGTTATGAACGCTCAATGAAAACGACCGCCGCGAAGATCGGGAGCATCGCTGGCGTCCTCGCTCTCCTCGTCGCACTCAGTTTTCCGCTCTTCTTCTTCTACCGGGACAACTTCGCGACCCACTTTCCTCTCGAGTCTCTCGCTGCCTCGTCCTTCCGGTCCGGGGAACTGCCGACATGGAACTTCCAGGCGGGCGGCGGCCAGCCTCTCGCCGGAGATCCGAATACCCTCACCTTCTATCCCGACTGGGTCCTCTATCTCTTCCTCCCGTCCCACGTCGCGTTCAACCTCCATTTCTTCCTGCATCTCTTCCTCGGGGTGGTCGCGCTCAGACGGCTGGTGCTGGAATTCGTCGACGACCGACGGACCGCAGCGATGGTCGCATCGATGTACCTTCTGAGCGGCATCTCGACCTCGCTGATGATGTTCTACAACCTCATCACCGCGTTCGCTCTGGTCCCGCTGGCGTTACTGGCGACGGAGCGGATTCTGAAGTCACCCGGGCCACGGACGCTCTTCATGCTCGGATCGGCGTATGGGCTGCTGGCGCTCGCGGGAGAGCCGGTGACCATCATCGGGACGGTGGTGGTCTCGCTCCTGATGACACTCGGACGGATCGAGCGACGACATTGGCTTGCGGGCGCGGGCGCGGTGGCGCTCTCCTTCGCCGTCGCCTCTCCTCTGCTGATCGCGTATTCGGAGATCTCCGGCGAGATTCAGCGGGCCAGGTTCCCCTACTCCCTGGAAACCGTATTCGCCGCGTCCCTCTCGCCCGAGAGATTCCTGGAGCTGGTAATCGGCCCATTCCGTGGCGTGATTCTGGAGCTCGGACCGGGCGGATACCATTGGGCGCCTCTCCAGAAGTGGCCCCCTTTCTTTCCTTCGATCTTCCTGGGCGCGCTGATCCTCCCCGCTCTCTTCGTCAGGGATCGCCGGATGCTCCGGTTCCAGGGGGCCTTCGCCGCACTCGCCTTCTTCGCGCTGGGGAGATTCAATCCCCTCTTCGTCGCGCTGGCGTCCCGGCTCGAGCTTGTTCGTATCCTCCGCTATCCGGAAAAGTTCGCGATCCAGCTGACGGTGATCGCACTCGTTCTGGTCGCGGTCTGGATGTCACGGCGGGAGTTGCCACGAGGAGGAATGGTGGTTCCTCTCGTCTCCACGGCGGCAGTCGTGCTGCTCTCCGCGATGGTTGCCCTCACCATGCGGGGCGACTCCGCAGTCCTCGAAAGAATCGCCGCCGGTACGGCGATCGCGGTCGCCGTCCTTCTCCTTTCACTCCGGCAGCACGTCAGCATCCGCGCGCGGAACGCGATGGTCGCCCTCACACTGGTTCCGATGGCCTTCTGGTTCGCGCGGGAGCTTCCGCTGGACCTGTACGGCGCGTACAAGCCCGACGCGAGACTGGTGCGCGCGGCCACCGGCTCTCTGCGAATCTGGAGAAGAGTGGGAGGAGAGCCCGCTCGTCCCCAATCTCACGCGCGGGAGGCGTACCGGCTCGCAGCGCGCACGATCGACCCGCTGTTCGGAATCCCGTTCGGTGTCGCGTACGGACTCGACTCTTCTCCGGCCGGCATGTACTCGTTCCTCTCCCGGGTCACTCTCGAACGCGTCGTACAGGCGCCTCCCGCGGTCGCAGTCGCGTGGGCACGAGTCGAAGGCTGCGGAACGATGATCGCCAACGACGATCGGTTCGCAAACCTGCTCGAACGAGCGGGCACCGAGACGATCGAAGGAAACGCGATCCGGCTCTTCACCATCCCCGATCCCCTCCCTCTGGTGCACGTCCCGAGAGAGCTCGTACCTGCGCGGTCGGTCCAGGATGTGATTCGGACCGTCGAATCAAAAGAGTTCGATCCGCTCCGCACCGCCGTAGTGCCCGGCTGGGTGGTCGGAAAGAGTGGACCCGGGCCGACGCGAATCGGCGCTGCTCGTATCGAGGGGCAATCGATCGTCGCCGACGTGACATCCCGGACGCCGGCCGTCGTGCTCGTGAATCAGACGTACTTCTCACACTGGCGAGCCACCGCCGGCGGGCGCTCACTCTCGATCTTCCCTGCCGATCTCGACCGGATCGGAATCATCGTTCCTGCCGGGCTCCACCGGGTCGAGTTGCGTTTCGGTCAGCGGAACCGCTGGATCGAAGTTGCGCGCGTGCTCTCCTCACTGCTGCTGATCGTCGCACTCGCACTCGCCGTGATCCGCGTCAGGAAGGAGACCGCGTCACCCGCGAGGTAGAGCGAGCCGCAGACGACGACCGGTCCGGATCCATCGGCGATCGCATTCCGGAGGGCATCTTCCGGACGCTGGAACCCGAGCCACGGGATGGAGTATCGCGACGCCTCGCGCTCGAGCTCTTCGAGCGACGCCGCACGGGGAGAATCGGGACGGGTGAGGACGAGGCGATCGAAGCAGGGGAAGAGCGTCGCGCAGATCTCTCCCACTGCCTTGTCGGACATCACGCCGAAGACGAGCGTCCGCGGCGCATCGAGATGTTCGCGGACGAAACGGGCAACGGCCTCGGCGGCGGAGGGGTTGTGAGCTCCGTCGACGTAGACTGTCCGCCCGCCGACCGGGAACGCCTCGAGACGGCCGCGCCATCGCGTGTCGCGGACCCCGCCGGTAATGCTCTCGGGAGTGATGCGGGAAAAGTGCGGACGCAACTCTTCCGCCGTCCGCACTGCGAGCGACAGGTTGTCGAGCTGGTGATTCCCGCTGAGAGGAGAGTCGAGCTGGTACCGCTCCGTCGGAGTGGTCAGCTCGAAATGCGCGCCGGACGCGGTCTGTGGATTCCGTTGCGACACTTCACGAGAGAGGACGTGCAGAGGTGCGTCGAACCTTCGGGCGCGCTTCTCGATCACGCCGAGCACCACCGGGTCGGTGTTGCTGGTCAGGACGATGGAGGCCCGATGAATGATTCCGGCTTTCTCCCTGGCGATCGACCGCAGGGTCGTGCCGAGATACGAAAGATGATCGAACGCGACCGGCGTGATCACCGAAGCGAGTGGACGGACTACGTTGGTGGCATCGAGACGTCCTCCCATTCCCACCTCGAGAACCGCCAGCTCACAACCCGTCTCTTCGAAGATCATGAAGCCGATGATGGTGAGAGCTTCGAAGTAGGTCGGCGAGATCCCCGCGCGTTTCGCAGCATGGCGCATCCGATCGATTGCTCCGGTGAGCATCTCCATCGGCACCATCTCACCATCGATCATCCATCTCTCCCGGATGTCGATCAGATGCGGTGAAGAGTAGAAGCCGGTGCGGTATCCGGAGGAGCGGACGATGGAGGCGATGGTGGCGGCGGTGGAGCCTTTGCCGTTCGTCCCGGCGACCAGAACCGAAGGATAGCTGCGGTGCGGTGACCCTGCTTCGCGCAGCACCGCGCGAATCCGCGGAAGTCCGGGACGGATGCCGCTCGCCTGGAGCGAATCGAGGTAGCGAAGCTGTCGGTTCACGCGATCACGCGGAGTGGAAATGATGGAGGAACGTCGCCAGTACGCTCTTGAGCTCGGACCGCGGCGCGATCGCGTCGATCATCCCGTGCTCGAGGAGAAACTCCGAACGCTGGAAGCCTTCCGGGAGAGTCTGCCGGATCGTCTGCTGGATGACCCGCGGACCGGCGAATCCGATCAGCGCCTTCGGCTCGGCGACGTTCAGATCCCCGAGCATCGCGTAGGAAGCGGTCACCCCCCCGGTGGTCGGATCGGTCAGGAGGGAGATGAAGGGAATCCGGGCGTCGCCGA
Organism: uncultured Acidobacteriota bacterium; assembly: GCA_963741955.1. Lineage (GTDB taxonomy): Bacteria > Acidobacteriota > Thermoanaerobaculia > Gp7-AA8 > Gp7-AA8 > CAVUKB01. The sequence goes on along the minus strand of CAVUKB010000001.1, from coordinate 447,634 downwards.
GACGGCCGAGCGCAGCGGAGATCTTCGCCATCTGCATCAGAGAGAGGATGCCTTCCTGCATCCGCGCGCCACCCGAGCAGGAGACGACGATCAGCGGCCACTTCTTCTCGAGGCACCGCTCGGCGGCGAGAGTGATCTTCTCGCCGACCACTGATCCCATCGATCCCCCCATGAACGCGTACTCCATCGCACAGACCACGACCGGAATGCCTCCCAGCTTCCCGTCTGCACAGAGGACTGCGTCCCAAGGTCCGACTCGCGACTCGTAGACCTTCAGGCGGTCGCGGTAACGCTTCGTATCGCGGAACCGCAGAGGGTCATTCGAGTGGATGTCCGTCGCGAACTCGCGGTACTCACCATCGTCGAAGAGGAGCTTGAACCGCTCGGTCGCGCTCAGGCGGAAGTGAAATCCGCACTTCGGGCAGACGTTCAGATTCTCCTCGACCGCCTTCTTGTAGATGATCTCGCGACACTCGTCGCACTTGATCCAGAGCCCTTCCGGAATTGGAGTCTTCGACTCCACCGGCTCCTTCGGCTTCTTTTCTTTCTTGAACCAGGCCATGGTCTGAATGTGAAGTAGATCCCAGTCGGTCGAAACCGTCAACGCCGGACCCGACCGATCGCAGCATCTGCACGAAACACTACACTTGCCGGAACCCGATACGAAGCGACCCGAGGCTCTCGGAGGCCGAGCGGCGCGGATTGTAGCATCGGGCCGGACGGGGAGCCAGCCAGTCCGGGTTGCCTCCTCGTCTCTGCTGCGGAGATGGATCGCGGCGGATCAGCGCCTTCCCTCCTTGATGGCGGCCGCTGTCTCCCGATCCGCTTCCCGCTTCTTCTCCGTCTCCCTCTTGTCGTAGAGCTTCTTCCCTTTGACCACTGCGATCTCCGCCTTCGCAAGACCTCCCTTGAAGTACAAGCGGAGAGGGATGACCGTCAGCCCCTTCTCCTGAACCGTCGACGCGAGTTTCTCGATCTCCCGGCGGTGCAGCAGAAGCTTCCGTGTCCGCTCGGGGTCGTGATTTTCGCGGTTCCCGTGAGAATACGGCGAGATGTGTGCGCCGAACAGGAACGCTTCGTGCCCCTTGAAGATCACGTAACTGTCCTTCAGGTTCGCCCGTCCCTCCCGGAGCGACTTGACCTCGGTTCCGGTGAGCGCAAGACCGGCCTCGTGTTTCGACAGGATGTGGTACTCGTGGTACGCCTTCCTGTTCGTCGCGACCGGCTTTTCTCCGGTTGATTCCTTGCGGGCCATGGGCTGCGCATTCTAACCCGGATTCTCACACTCCCTTCCGCTGCGGAACCGGATCGGGGCCTGTGGGCTGCGTTACGCTGCTCGAGGGCCCCCTCCACCGTCTCGCGACGAGACGGCGCGAGACATCAGGGCCAACGGCGTGAGCAACCGGGGAGCCTCCTTCACATTAAACCGGGAGCCTCCTTTAGACCGGAGCCGCTGCCCGGGTCGGGGCGTCCTCTCCCTCGAGGGGAGTGTTGCATCCGTACAACACACCTGACATCAAGACGACACAACACCCTCGTGCCCGACAGACGGACCGAAATCGTAACCTACTGATTCAAAATGGTTTACTGCTCCATTCGCCAGTTTCCATTCATGGCATCGACTCTGCTGTACGGAGAGTGGATTTTGGGGAAGGGACATGCGTATCCAGAGAAAAACCATCGCTACCTCCGTCGCCATCGAAGGGATCAGTCTCCACGCCGGCGTTTACACCCGGCTCGAGCTGCGACCCGCCATTTCGGGCACCGGAATCGTTTTCGTCCGGACCGACCTGAACGATCTGCGAATTCCAGCACTCCAGTCTTCGACCACCGCCCTCGACTATGCGACGACGGTCGGAAAAGATGACGTATCGATCGGTACGGTCGAGCATCTCCTCTCAGCGATCGCTGCTTACGGCATCACCGATCTCGAGATCCGCATCGACGGATGCGAAGTCCCGATTCTCGACGGAAGCGCCGTTCCGTTCGTCCACCTGCTCGACGCAGCAGGGACGCGGGAGCTTGCCGGGTCGGTCGGAATTCTCCGGATCAGACGCCCGATCGAAGTCCAATCTGGTGAGAAGCGCATCCGGATCGAGCCGGCCGAACGCCTCTCCATCCGCTACCGGATCGATTTCGCCCACAAGGTGATCGGAAAAGAGACCTTCCACTTCGAGCTCGATCGCGAAGAGTTCGTCCGCCGTATTGCGCCTGCCCGGACGTACGGATTCCTCCGCGATGTCGAACAGCTTCGTGCCGTCGGTCTCGCCCGCGGCGGATCGATCGAGAACTGCGTGGTTCTGGACGACGAAAAAGTCGTGAACGGACCGCTCCGCTTCCGGGACGAATTCGTCCGCCACAAAGTGCTCGACCTGATCGGCGATCTCGTGCTGCTCGGCCGGCCGATGGCAGGCGCCATCACCGCGTACAAAGCAGGGCACGCTCTCCACGCTCAGCTCGTCGCTGCGATCCTCGACAACCCGGATGCCTGGTCCATCGAAGACGAGATCCCGGAACGCCAGTCGTTCCCTGCATCCGAGCCGGCCATCTCCGGAGCGTTCTGACCGATCAGCCATCCTGACGAGGAGTCTGCAGCCGAGGAAAAAGAGTTTCTCGAGCCAGCCGGAGTGTGGTAAAAATGCCACACGATGCTCCGGTCCAGGGTTTTTCGTCCTGCCTTTGTCGCTCTCCTTTTCCTCTTCGCCTCTTCCGCCGTTTTCGCTGAGGCCGACGCGTACATCGATCATCTCTCCGCGAGCGCGAAGAACGGGAGGGTCTCGGTCCGATTCACTCTCGAGAACGGCTTCGAGCGGGCAGAGCTGCAGAAGGCGCTGCAGAGCGGGCTTCCGACAGGATTCACCTACCACATCACGCTTCTCCGGCAGCGGCCGAACTGGTTCGACAGTACTGTCGGCGAGACGGAGATTCAGGTGGTCGTCACATTCAACTCCGTCACCCGCGAGTACCTTCTGAACTACCGGCGCGATCACAAGCTGGTGCGCTCGGAGACACTCACGGATCTCGCGGCTCTGCGCCAGCGGATGACCTCGATCGATGAGCACGATCTGTTCGACCTCGGCGGCCGCCGCCCCTGGAAGCACGTGGTGCGCGTTCGGGCCGACGTCGCACGAGGGTTTCTCCTCTCCATGATCCCGGTCGACATCTCGACCCGATGGCGTGAGACCCGGGTCGCGGAAGCGCACGGCTCGCGATGAAACCGCGCGATCTGCTGCAGTACCGGAAGGACCCGCGGATCATCATCGCGGTGCCCCTCCTGATCATCATCGCGACCAGCCTGGTTTATTACTTCGTACAGCGCGCGAACGAGCTTTCTCCCGACGCTCTGAGCTCGCGTCTCCTGCTGTTCGTTCTCTGGAACATCAATGTCATTCTCATCCTCGGGATCCTCTTCGTTCTCCTGCGCACTCTGATCAAGCTGCTGCTCGAGCGGCAGCGCGGGATCCTCGGATCCGGATTTCGGACCAAGCTCGTCGCCACTTACGTCGCGACCTCGCTCGTCCCGATCCTCCTCCTGTTCTTCGTGGCCACCGACCTGCTGCAGGTGTCGATCGACCGGTGGTTCAACATGCCGGTGCAGCGTCTGCTGGAGAACAGCGACCGGATTGCAGAAGCGGCACAGGAGAGGGCGATGCGCGAGGCAGGAAGGGCATCGGAGGAACTGGCCGACTCGCTGCGCTCTCAAGGCACGGGCCAGCTCGACCGGCTGCTCGAGCACGTGCGCCGCTACCACAACGTGGACCTGGTCGGAATCTACAACGGGGGAGTCGTGGAACGGCTGGTGGCTGATCCACGCTCACCGGTCCAGGAGATCTCGGATCCGCCGTCGCGGTTCTTCGATGAAGTGGCAGAGAAGGGATCGGCGCAGAAGATCGACGTCGGCGCCCACGGAAAATGGCTCCGCTGGGCGACCAGCGTACGGGAGTCGCCGCAGCGTCATCTGGTGGCGATGGCAGGGGTATTCATTCCGGACCGGATCAGCAGGATGATCGACGAGAACATCATCGCCCAGCAGAACTTCGAGCGGCTGGACGCGCAGCGGCCGGCACTGAAGGCATCGCAGTCTTCGCTGTTCCTGACGGTCACTCTCTTCCTCCTGTTCGGTGCACTCTGGACCGCGATGCTCGTTTCCCGGAGGATCACCACGCCGATCCAGGCGCTCGCAGCCGGAACGCGCACGCTCGCCGAGGGGGATTACGGCCACCGGATCAGCATTCAGGGCTCGGATGAATTCGGACTGCTGATCGATTCGTTCAATCGAATGGCCGAACAGCTCGACACGCAGCGGACGGCGCTGACCGAATCGAACGCTCAGCTTCAGAGCGTGAACCGAAGCCTGGACGAAGAGAGAGACTATCTCTCGACCGTCCTCGACAGCGTGTCGACCGGCATCCTGTCGTTGAACGATCGCCACGAAGTGGTGAGTATGAATCGCGCCGCAGTCCGGATTCTCGGGATCAGGGAACCGGTGATCGGAATGCACCTCGAGAAGATCCTGACGGACGAGCTGACCTCTCTTCTGGATTACCTGCGGCGGCTGGAACGTCTCCCGCGGCCGCGCGAGATCACGTTCGTTCGGGGCGGTGAGATCCGATACGCCGAGATTGCAGTCGCGAAGATGGCGGGAGAGACCGACGAAGCGGGATGGGTCGTGGCGATCGAAGAGACGACCGAGCTGGTCCGGGCGCAGAAGCTCGCGGCGTGGAGCGAAGCGGCGCGGAGAATCGCACACGAGATCAAGAATCCTCTCACCCCCATTCAGCTCTCCGCGGAACGAATCGCGCGGCGGTTCAAGGGTGGCGATCCCGAAACGGCACGGATCGTCGACGAAGGATGCCGCACCATCGTCAACGAGGTCGGCCAGCTGGCGCGCATGGTGGAAGAGTTCTCCAGATTTGCGCGGATGCCCGCGATCCATCTCCGGCAGACTTCCATCGCGGAGATCCTCAATCAGGTGTCGAACCTGTACGCCGAGGTCAAACCGGCCGTGCAGGTACGGACGGAAGTCGATCCCGAGCTCCGCTCACTCGTCGATCCGGAGCAGATCCGTCGCGCGCTGATCAATCTCCTCGACAACGCAATCGATGCGACTGACCGGGGAGAGATCGTTCTCACTGCGCGACATCAGGCCGGAAGACTGCTGATCGAGATCAGCGACTCCGGCCGCGGAGTTTCCGATTCGGAGAAGGACAAACTCTTCCTCCCCTATTTTTCCACCAAGGAACGGGGGACCGGCCTCGGTCTGGCGATCGTGCACCGCATCATCGCCGACCACGACGGCCGGATCTCCGTCCACGACAACCACCCGCAGGGAACTCGGTTCGAGATCGAGCTCCCGGCATGACGAGGAGTCCCGTGGCAAGAATTCTCGTAGTCGACGACGAACCGTCGATCCGCTCCACTCTGGCCGGCATCCTGGAAGACGAGGGACATACGCCCGTCCTCTGCGAGAGTGCCGAGGAAGGGCTGACCCGGATCGGCCGTGAGGACTTCGACCTGATCCTTCTCGACGTATGGCTTCCGGGTATGGACGGTCTCGGACTTCTCGAGCGCATCAAATCCGCGGGACTCGCCGTGCCGGTCATCGTCGTCTCGGGGCACGGAAACATCGAAACGGCGGTTCGCGCGACGCGGCTCGGCGCATTCGATTTTCTCGAGAAGCCGCTCTCACTCGATCGCGTCCTCCTCACCGTGAATCACGCGCTCTCGAACCACCGGCTGACGCAGCAGATACGCGATCTTCGCCGGCAGGTCACCGTCGACGAGCTTCTGATCGGAGAGAGCGACGCGATGCAGCGGCTGCTCAATCAGATCCGCAGCGCCGGCGCTTCCAACAGCCGGGTGCTGATCACCGGCGAGAACGGCAGCGGAAAGGAGATCGTCGCACGCACTCTCCATCGTCAGTCGCCGCGCGCGGAGAGCTCGTTCGTCGACGTCAACTGCGCCGCGATCCCGGAGGAGCTCATCGAATCGGAACTTTTCGGACACCGGAAAGGCGCCTTCACCGGCGCGATCGACGACCGAAAGGGAAAGTTCGAGCTCGCGGACGGCGGCACCCTCTTCCTCGACGAGGTCGGCGACATGAGCCTTCGCACTCAGGCCAAGCTCCTCCGCGTACTGCAGGAGCAGATGTTCCAGAAGGTGGGCGGACAGCAGAGTATCGCCGTCGACACGCGGGTGATCGCAGCGACGAACAAAGAGCTGCAGGAAGAGATCGAGAAGGGCGCCTTCCGGGAAGACCTCTACTTCCGGCTGAACGTGATCCCGATCGCAGTTCCCCCACTGCGTGACCGCGGCGACGACGTGGTGCTGCTCGCAGAACACTTTCTGCGGCGATTCGCCGCGGAGACGGGCCGGAAACCGAAGCGCATCTCCACGATGGGAGTGCATGCGCTCCGCTCTCATCCCTGGCCCGGAAACGTTCGCGAGCTGCGGAACCTGATGGAGCGGCTGACTATCCTGGTCGAAGGAGACGTGATCGAGCCCGCCGATCTGCAGCTCGGAAAGTCGCACGTTGCCGCCAGAGAGATTCCTTCCGGTCTGACGCTCCGGGAGGCTCGCGAAGAGTTCGAGCGCCGCTACATTCTCCGCAAACTCCAGGAGCTCGGCGGCAATGTCAGCCGGACGGCGGAAGCCCTCGGCGTCGAGCGGTCGAACCTCTATCGGAAACTCAACGCGTACGGGATCCGGGGCGGGTGAGAGAGAGCGCCGGGGCCGGAATAGAGCCCGACCGGGGGCCGTTTCCAGCGCTTGACAGCTCGGTGCGGCTCGATTACATTACGCGCCCTGCGAGCCGTGCCGTCGCAGAAGTTCGCGGGCATAACTCAGTTGGTAGAGTGCAACCTTGCCAAGGTTGATGTCGCCGGTTCGAGTCCGGTTGCCCGCTCCATCCGACAACGATCGAGGGACCGCATCCGCGGTCCCTTTTCGTTTGCGCTTCACTCTCCGGTGAAATGCGACTTGCGTACTTTCGAGCTGACTGCATGCTCGTGAAGCCGCTCGGCGTAATCTTCGCTCGAAGCAGGATCGAGCTCCCAACGGCGGTGATCGCGATCTTCTTCCTTCTCTCCGGGCCGAAGCATCTCTCCTTCCGAATAGCGGACTCCCGCAGCCACTCCGATCTGTTCGACGTCATTGAGCTCCGGACTCACCGACCCGCTTCCCACCGTCTCCTCTCCGCTCGATTCGGCCTCTCCCCAGTCCGCGTCGGGGTCTCCCCCGGTCAGCGGCTCCCCGTCGGATCTCCCCAGCTGCAGCCGTCCCCTCGTTCCGGATGACGGCTCCGGCGGCTCGAGTTCGTCGTCGATTCCGTTGCGATTCTCATCCTTCACTTCACGCTCTGCCCATCGAATCAATCGGTCGTCCTTCTTCATGGCTCACCTTCCGGTTGCCGCCCGCCTCGTCGTTCATCCGACTGGCGACGGCTCCTTCCGATGCAACTGGTGCGTGATCTCGTACACGATCTGTCCGACTTCCCGTTCGCCGATCCGTTCGGCGACGTCGGAAAGCGAAACGATCCCTACGATCTTCTCCGAACTGTCCACCACCGGAAGCCGCCGGATCCGGAGATCCTGCATGATGCCGATCGCCTTCTCGAGCGGCTCCTGCTCGCCGATCGTTGCGGCGGGGGAGCTCATACAGCCTCTCGCTTCGACTTCTGCGGGGTTCTTTCCGCACGCGACGACGCGGCAGACGATGTCCCGGTCGGTGACGACACCCACGACCCGACCCTCTTCACAGATCGGAATTTCGCCGCAGTTGTTCTCGACCATCAGCCGCGCGACGTCGTCGAGCGTGGCGTCCGGACGGCAGCAGGTTGGATATGGGGTCATGACCTCTCTGGTCTTCATGATTCACCTGTCCCTGGCCCGTTCGGCCAGCGATGTCCCCAAATTCAATGTAGGGCGGAACAGGAGTGCTTTGCACCCCCCGAGTCACAGCCATGCGTGACGGAGAGTCACTTCCAGCGCCACGGAGCCCGAGGGTCTGCAAGAGGACGGAATGCATCCTCGAATACCTTCATCTCGAATCTCCATCCGTTCCAGCGGAGGGAGACCACGTCGAATCGCACCACGAGCGGTTCCGTTTTCCGGGCCCGCAGCCAACGATCAGCCAGCTTCATGACCTGCAGCTGTTTGGCGCGGTCCACCGCCTCCCACGGCTCTCGTGAGCTCTCGCCCTGGCGGCTCTTCACCTCTGCGAAGACCCAGAGCCGGCGCCGCCGGAGAATGAGATCGATCTCACCCTCCCCCACTCGGGCATTTCGTTCGACGACCCGGAAGCCGCGGATCCGGTAATACCACGCGGCGCGGCGCTCTCCCGCGCGACCGAGCAGAGGCGCGGTCCACGTCCGGACCGGCAACAGGCGAAGGAGTGCGCGAAACGGTCTCACACCCGATGAAAATGTTTCTCGATATCCGGATGACGGATGTCGACGATGATCGGCCGGCCGTGGGGACAGGCGTAGGGATTGGAGGATGCGAGAAGCTCTTCCACCAGCTTCGACATCTCGGTTCCTCCGAGCGGCCGGTGAACTTTGATCGCCGCCTGACAGGCGAGACTCGCGATCACCCGTTCTCGAATGTGCGCCACGTGGGAGAGACGTTCGTCCATCGAAGCATCGATCAGCTTGCGGATGAACGAGGCAACCGTCTCGCGTCCGAGAATCACGGGGATCGACGAGACCGCAAAACTGTTGCCGGAAAAACGCTCGATCTCGAAACCGATCGCGCGGAGCTCTTCGAGATGGGAGTCGAGGATTCCCGCTTCCGCCGCTCCCGTCTCGTACAGGAACGGGGTCAGGAGAGTTTGCGAATCGATGGCCTCCTTCATCCTCGCTGCGATGCGATCGTACAGCACTCGTTCATGCGCCACGTGCTGGTCGACCAGACGCAGCCCGCCGGGCATGTCGATCAGGATGTAGCTGAATCGGTACTGCCCGATGACCTTCCCCTGCAGGTCACCGAGATCCACGGGCGCTTCTTCCCGCGGGGGTTGTACGACGGGGCCCCTCCGAAAGAGGGGAGTCAACTCGAGCGGCGGCGTCGCGGACGTCCGGATCTCTGCGGAGAGCGTCGGCGGGAAAAGGCCGGCCGGAGAGATCGCATTCCCGTTCCTGTCGTGGATGATCTCCCGCTCCGGAAAGGACGCACCGGCCTCGGGTCGTTGAAGGAGGCGTTTCCCTTCCTCGGCTCCGCCGAGGGCCCGTTTGACCGATTGTTCGATCACCACGTGGACCAGGCCCGAGTTCCGGAAGCGAACTTCGGTTTTCGCAGGGTGGACGTTCACGTCGACCTGATCCGGATCGAGCGAGAGGAAGAGGACCACCGCCGGATGACCGTCCGCATCGAACGCCGAGACCGCTCGGGTCACGGCGTGCATCAGGACACGGTCTTTGACCAGACGGCCGTTGACGAAAAAGAACTGATTGCGCCGGCTTCCGTACCGGAGACCGCGGGTGACGAACCCGCTCGCGCGACAGCCGTCGATCGTCGTATCGATCGGAACGAGGTGTTCAACCGCGTCCCTGCCGAGAATCTGTGCGACTCGTTCGCTCGCTGTGACGGCGGCCGGGAGATCCAGAACGACCCGCCCGTTGTGAGTGACCCTGAATGCACGATCGGGCGCGGGAAGAGCGTACGAGGTGACGACCGAGATGATGGCCCGGTATTCGGAATCGACGCTCTTGAGGAACTTCCTTCGAGCGGGGACATTCTCGAAAAGCTCGCGCACGGTGATGGTCGTGCCGCGGTCTCGCGCCGCAGGACGGCTCTCGGGCCGGCCGGTGTCGCAGTCGATCTCCACTCCATGCGGCTCGAGTCCGTCCCACGTCACGAGTCGGAATCGGGAAACGCTGGCGATGGATGGGAGCGCTTCGCCCCGGAATCCGAGCGTCCCGACCGAAAGGAGATCCTCGAAGCGCGCGATCTTCGAGGTCGCGTGGCGTTCGAGTGCGAGCGCCGCGTCAGCCGATGACATCCCGCATCCGTCGTCGCTGATCTGGATCAGCCGCTTCCCACCATTCTCGAGCTCGACGTCGACCATGCCGGCGCCGGCGTCGATCGCGTTTTCGACCAGTTCCTTGACCACGGACGCCGGACGCTCCACGACCTCACCGGCGGCAATCTGATTGACCAGATCGCCACCGAGGACGTGAATACGCGAGGTTCCTGCGATCGAGCTCTCCATCATCGACAGACCGGACTTTTCTTCCGGGAACGGGACAACCACCGCTCCGCTCCCTTCCATTCTCTCACGAGACGGAATGACTCCACGGACCGTGGAGCGAGGCCATCGCCACCTCCCTTTCTTCCGCAGGTCTCGATCCGCGAGAAACAAGGATTTCCGCCGCCGAGGCTCCCCACCGACATCTTCGAATTTATATCCAACGGTCCCTTTTCAGATGCGCTCCGAGGCCGTAGATTGAAGAGAGGTCGAACGGATCGTGGCATCTCCGTTGCTTCGAAAATCACCAGCACTCGACATGCTCCGACGAATTGCAGCCCTCGTGGCAATCGGAATTCTCCTCGTCGTGCTGGTCATCCTCGTCTGGGCCGTCCAGAACCACCGAAAAAGCGAAAACAGCTACGCGCTTGCAGAACGCAATGCACTCGCCACAGGTACAGTCCGAATCTAGCGGAGAGGAGGTTTTCATGCTCGAGAATCAGATCAGGCAGCTCGCGGACCGAAAGGAAACCGAGGGTCCCTTTCTGAGTCTCTACATCGATACACAACGCAACGACGAATCACAGCGTGACCGGATCCGCCTCTTCATCAAACACGAGATTCAGAAGATCCGCGACGCGCTCGGAGCAGAAGCAGGAGGTGACGGTGGGATCGAGAAAGGGATCCGCCGCATCGAAGAGTATTTTCACAGCGAGCTCGAGCCGGGCACCCGAGGAGTAGCAATGTTCTACGGTCCGAACGGCGACTTCTTCCTGCCGCTGCAGTTGCCCGTGCAGGTCACTCCGAGTCTCTTCATCGGGAGCCGGCCACATCTGCGGCAGCTGGTCGAGTTGCAGGAGGATCATCCCCCGATCGCGGTGGCGATGATCGACGCGAAGTCCGCCCGGCTGTTCGAGCTGGAGCTTGCACGAATCCTCTGGGAAATCGATCTGGAGCATCCGGATCTTCCCCGCGGAAAGAAGCCGCGCGGAAGCGCTCAGTATGCGAACGCCGCGCATGTGCAGGAGCATTTTCAGGATCACGTCGACCGGCACCAGAAAGAGGTCGCAGAGATTCTCACCCGGATCTGTGAACAGGATCGGGTTCGTGGAGTGATCCTGTCGGGTCAGGAGCGAAACGTCGCGAACTTCCGGAGCTTCCTGCCGAAGCGGGTGGAGTCGTCGATCTTCGGAACACTGCGTCTGGACATGAACGCGACCATCACCGAAGTCATCTCGGAATGCAACGCGCTGATCCGGAACCGTGCGGCCGGAGCTCTCAGCCAGCGGCTGGATGAGCTGGAGAATCACGCTCGCGGAAACGGGCGCGGTGCGTTCGGGATCAGCCGTGTCGCCGACGCGGTCAACCAGCGGAAGCTCGAGGAGCTGTTCGTGGCCCGGGGAACCGAGACGCGAGGCTGGCGCTGTCCGAAGTGCGGCATCGTCGGGCATACGATGTCCCTCGGCTGCCCGGTCTGCGGCGAACAGGTGGTGACGGTCGATCTGATCGAGGAGTTCATCTCGGCCGCAATGCTCGAGGATGGCGAGGTCACGTTCGCTCCGGCCGGTACCGTGCTGGACCGGCATGACGGAGTGGGAGCGATTCTCAGGTTCTGATTATCGGTCCTGCCTGCAAACTACTGAAAAGGCGGCGCTTGCGCCGCCTTTTTCATGGCACGAGGATTGAGTCTTCTATACGGTATGAATACGAGCTCAATCAAAAGCGTCGCGATCTGGATCGCGCTGCTCTCATCAATTCTCATTCTCTCGCCGGGCCCACTGCGCGCGGCTTCGCCGACCGGGGAAATCATCGCCAGCGGTCTTGCCCGAGCGGGAGTGGCGGTCGGACAGCTGAGTGTCGTCCGCATGGACGGAGTGGTGATCGTACGCGGGCGAGTCCCCGATGCGGAGACGCTCCGGCGAGCGGATTCGGTACTGAAGAGTCTGGGCATCCGACGAGTCGCGAACATGATCCGCGTGGTGCCCCCGATCGACGACGCGGCACTCGAGCGGACCGTCGAGCGTGCCCTCTATCTATCGCGCTCGCTCGCCGGATGTCAGTTCCGGGTCGATTCGCGAAACGGGTGGATCAGCGTCACCGGAAACGTCCGCTACGACATGCAGCGTGAGGTCGCACGCAACATCGTGCGAAGAGTCGACGGCGTCCGCGGTGCGACATTCGATCTCACGATGTAGTGCAGCGTCCGTGTCTCAGCTGTCCGCGTCTCAGTGGACGGTGCGCACCGAAAGGCGAAACTGGTCTCCCTGGAAGGCGAGAGGCGCGGTGATGGTGCGCGCGTAAACCGCGCTGAGAAGGACCTGATAGTCGCGAATGGTCAGACCCGCTTCGAATCCGACGCCCCCGTCGACTACGATCTTCCCGAACTCCGAGTCTCTGGTCGGCCGCAGTGGACTGCGCGTGAAACCGACCGTGCCGACGCCGTTGTAGAGAATGCCATACAGATCGTTCCAGTGCGCGCCGAGAAATCGATGGTCGACGTCGCGGAACAGCGGGACGAAGTATTCGTCGCTCAGGTGAACTTCGTCGCTGCCTCGGAACCTGTCGTTCACCCCCTTCATCGCCTCTCTCCCCCCGAGTTTGAAATCCTCGTATCTCGGCACCGAGAAATCGGAGAACTCGAGCATCGGCGTGGTGGTTCCGTCGCCGGTGGGTGGCGGGTGCAGCACGCGATCCTTCTGCAACATCGTCCCGAAGTGAAGTCTGCTGACGAGAAACGACGAGAGCGGACGAAAATCGAAGCGCTTGAGTCCCTCCACTTCGAGCTTCGTGTAGTGATAATCGCCGCCGACCGAATTCAGTCCTTCCGTGATCCCGACGGCCAGCCCGAGCTTCTGGGGACCGATATCACGGTAGGCGGTGAGGACGGGGGTTATCCGGCCGCGGGTCTCACCGGCGATGCCGTTGAGCCGCTCGTCGAAGGGAGTTCCGTACTGATATCCGAGTTTCGTGTAGAGATTGCTCTTGTTGTTGTCGGGATTGTCGACGTCGCCGAACGAGAGTCCATCGAGCTGGATGAGGAGGTAGTAGCGGTTGTTGAAGTCGCGCGGCAGCTCGAACAGAAGGAGGCCCCCGCGGACTCGATCGAAGTTCCGGCTTCCCCGCTCGATCGAGGGAAAATCGATCGTATCGAACACGCCGATCTTGTAGGTGAAATTCCGTGCGTAGTACTTGTAACGGAGGAACGTCGAGATGCTCCCGTCGACGAACTTGTAATTGACCTGGCTCTCGAAGAGAACGTTCTTGATCAGCTTCTGCACCCGGAGGTTGACTTCGCCTTCCGGCAGATAGAGGTTCAGGTTCGGGAACTGATCCTTCTCTTCACGAACCGGAGCGAGGGTGTCGTCGGCCGCAGGCGGAGGAGACGCGGGGGAGGTCTGCGGCGCCTCGGGTGCCGCGGTGGGAGTCCCCTCCAGTTGAGCCGGTTCCGAGGGCGGCGGAAGAGCGGAGGGCTGAGCCCCCGCGGCTGGAGTGGGGGAGTTTGATTCTGCAGGTGGCGTCGGAGTGCAGGGCTGCGGAGGGCGCTGGTCTGCGGGAGCCGGAGGAGGAGCCGGAGCCGGGGAAGGAACCGGATGGCTCTCGGGGGGACACGGCAGTGTCTGCTCCTGAGCACCGGCCGCCGTGCCGGGAGACGGGTATGCAGACACAAAAAGCATCAGTACCGAAGCGAGCAGTACGGAGCGCGATCGTGGGGAGCTCATTTCCCTCCTTTTCAGGCCAACTCAAGCCCTGACCCGATGGGGTCAGGTCCTTTCGCTTCCCATGCCAGAGCTATGGTAAGCTTTTGAGAGGTCATTTCTTAGCTCGGCTCCACAACGGGATTTGCTGGCACGGAGATTGTAACCCGGGTGCAAGCGATTGACGCCGCGAAGTGTGACTTGTAGGAGGTGTGATTTTGCGTTCCACAAAGCGTCTGATACTGCCCCTTTTGTGCTTCTTGCTGTTGGTGCCGGGGGCGTTCGCCCAGACTATTACTTACGAGGATCAGCTTCACCTGCTCGCGCCGACGGACACGGGTGAGACTGGACTCTTCGTCGGAATCACTGGCGATACGCTTCAGCGTGCCGACTGGTCTTTTTCAATTTACTACGACAACTTCGATTATCTGCTCGCCCCCGCTCCCGAGCTCGCCCCTCCGAGCCGGCGCAGCTACCGCGACATGGACGTGGACGAGAACCGGATCACGGCTACGGTCGGGTACGGTCTGACGGACCGGTGGGAAGTCACTGCCGCGCTCCCGTACAAGATGATCAAGAACAACGCGGGCGATCAAGCGGGATACCTCAACGGATATCCGCAGATCGGCAAGTTCGACGTGAACGGGATGGGGAATCTCCACCTCGCGACGAAGGTGCAGCTGCTCGATCCGGCGACTCACAGTTCGCGGGTCGCCCTCTCCATGTTCGTCGATCCCGAGACGGGTGATGCCGGTGAGGGAATCACGAACGGGAACACGAACTACGGCGTCGGGCTGCATTGGAACAGCGGCATCTGGAGCCTGGGTGGCCAGTACGCCATCATCGGTGATCGCTCGGCGAGCGACATGCCGGCGGGCTTCGATACGTCCGACGTCTCACTTCCCAACGAGTGGCGGCTGAACGGCGGGGTCAACGTCCCCCTCGGCTGGTGGGCCACCACGAACTGGATCAGTGAAGTCAACGCCATTCTGTTCGACGGTGGCGACCGTCAGCCGGACGACATCGTCTACGTCCTGACCGGCCTTCGTCACTGGTTCGGAACGAGCGGGTGGGGATTGAGCGCGGCAGTCCGTGCGAATACCACCATGCTCGCGAGCAACAACAACTCCTGCCCGTACGGTGGACTTCTCGGCATCCACTACGCGCCGATTCATCTCGCGGCCGTAGCTCCGCCACCGCCTGCGCCCGTACCGGTGCCTCCGCCGCCGGCACCGCCCGAGGCGGCTCCGGTTCCACCACCGCCACCGCCGGTTGCCGCACCACCCCCGCAGCCGCAGGAGATCCGGACCGAGGAGCTTCATTTCGAGCCCGGCTCGGCGCGACTGACCAATATCGCCAAGGCGATCCTCGACGACGTCGCACTCCGGATGAAGCAGCAGCCGGATGCAACTGCCCTGGTGATCGGCTACACCGATACGCAGGAAAAAACCGGACCGAACAACGATCTCGACCGGCGCCGGGCCGAAGCCGTGCGTGACTACCTGGTCAGCCGTCACGGAATCGATCCGTCCCGGATCACGATCGAAGCACGAGGGACTTCGGAACCCGTCGGCGACAATTCGACCGCCGAAGGTCGTCTGAAGAATCGGCGAGTGGTGATCAAACTCGTGATCCCCTGAGCTTCACGCATCGATCCTTCTGAGAGCCCCCGCCCCGCGGGGGCTCTTTTTTTGACGGCAAGGAACCTCGACCCCGGGACTGCGTCCCGGGCTATTGTCAATCGCCCCTACGGGGCTGCCTCCGAAGGGCGGTCTTCCGCGTCAAGAATCCCAGGACTGCGTCCTGGGCTATTGTCAATCGCCCCTACGGGGCTGCCCGAGCGTGGTCTTCCGCGCAGGAACCTCGGCCCCAGGACTGCGTCCTGGGCTATTGTCAATCGCCCCTACGGGGCTGTCTCCGAAGGGTGGTCTTCCGCGTCAAGAATCCCAGGACTGCGTCCTGGGCTATTGTCAATCGCCCCTACGGGGCTGCCTCCCGATCCCCGAAGCTTTTCAGATCCACGATCCTCGATCCTCGATCCGCGATGCTTTTCAGATCCTCGATCCTCGATCCTCGATGCCTCTGTTATTCTGTGGCGAACAAGCTCGGAGGAGATCCCATTGGATTCGTACAGAGATCGCTGGATCGAGATCATTGCCGGAGGTATGTTCTCCGGAAAATCGGAGGAGCTGATACGACGTCTGCGACGTGCCGTGATCGCACGCCAGCGCGTCCAGGTTTTCAAACCGCTGATCGACGACCGTTTCAGTCTCGAGGAAGTGGTCTCGCGTGACGACCGGAGGCTCAAGGCTCTCCCGGTACCGACGTCGGAACAACTGCTGTCGAACGTCGAGATCGGAGTCCAGGTCGTCGGAATCGACGAGATCCAGTTCTTCGACGCGGGAATCGTCGAAGTCTGCATGCAGCTGGCGGACGCAGGGATCCGGGTGATCGCAGCGGGACTCGACCAGGACTACCTTCGTCGTCCATTCGGTCCGATGCCTGCTCTCCTTTCGGTTGCCGAGATCGTGTCGAAGATGCATGCGGTCTGCGTACGTTGCGGCGGATCCGCGCATTATTCGCAGCGGATCGCAGGGGGGACTCGCAGGTGGAAGTGGGCGACACGTCCTACGAGGCGCGTTGCCGTGCGTGCTACGAGCCGTACGATCCGGCGAGACAGCAGCTTGCCGATCCTTTGCAGCTCAGCATGGCAAAGCTCTCTGCGGGCCGGCGCCCGATGGCCGAGCGCGCCGCGACGGACGGAGACGACTGAGTCGTTCTCCGTCTCGAACTCACACCGCCATGTGCTGGTACAGACGACGGTGGAACGTCTCCGCGTCGTGATAGATCTGCGCGAACGACGCGAGATCCTTCGGCGCCACGATCAGGTTGACCCCGTAGAGAAACGCAGCGTTCCCGTCGAGGGTCCTCAAATTGTCCGAGACCAGAATGAAAAAGCTGCGTCGCCGGTCCTGAGGACTGACGGAGAGGACGGGAGCCATTTCGGCGAGCGGTGGCGGGGTGACCTGATTCGGGACGAGAAACACCACCGCAGGATACTCGCGCAGATAGTACTCGCGGGCGGAGTCGGGAGCCTCCTGGTGGGTCGGAACCAATCCGATGGCCCGGGCAGCTTCCGTGACCTGAGGGATGTCGCGGCCGACCACCAGAGCTTTCTGTCCGAATCCGTCGTGCTCCGGCACCCCGACGGCCGCAGCCGCCGCACCGGCGGAAGCATCGACACTCTCCGCGGTCATCGCGCGACGGTCTATGGTCAGCCTCGTCTTGCATGCCGGGCAGGGAAATGCGACTTCCTTCATCGGAAGCTTCGTTTCGTCGATGGTCAGAGGTTTCTTGCACGAAGTACAAACCAGTCGGATCATCACCTACTCCAGCATTGACATCATTGAGTCGCGACCCGCATCGGGGCCGGAACCCTGCTCGGGGGACTCGGGCTCGTCCGTGATCCGCAACCCGAGATTCGTCGGATTCGTGGCGTAGACCATGGCCGTTTCGTGGCTGATCACCCGCGCATTGTAGAGACGCTCGAGCTCGTCGTCGAACGTCTGCATCCCGTCCACCTGGCCGTCGTGCATCGCTTCGGTGAGGGAGCGTCCTTCGGACTCCCCCTTCAGGATGTACTCGCGCGTGCGCATGTTCGACTTGAGGATCTCGAGTACCGCGACCCGGCCTCCACCGATCTTCGGGACCAGCCGCTGCGAAGCGACGTAGCGGAACGACTGCGAGAACCGGGTCCGGATCTGCTGCTCCTGTTCTTTCGGGAAGACTCCGACGATCCGATCGATGGTCTTCGCCGCGTCGATGGTGTGGAGGGTCGAGAGCACCAGGTGTCCCGTTTCCGCGGCTTCCATCGCGATCTCGATCGTCTCCACGTCACGCATCTCACCGATCAGGATCACCTTCGGTGCCTGCCGGAGCGCGGCGCGAAGGGCGAGGGCGAACGATTTGGTGTCTCCGCCGACTTCGCGTTGGTTGACGGTCGACTTCACATGCTTGTGCATGTATTCGATCGGATCCTCGATCGTCACGATGTGGTACGCGAACTCGTGATTGATCTGGTTGATGATCGCAGCGAGAGTGGTCGACTTCCCCGATCCGGTCGGCCCGGTGACCAGGACGATCCCGTTCTTGATGTGGGAAACATTCGCGAGCTCTTTCGGAAGCCCGAGATCCTCGAGAGTGGGGATGCCTTCCGGAATCACGCGAAGCACGATGGCGTAGGTTCCGCGCTGGGAAAAGATGTTCACCCGGAAGCGCGTCTTCTGGGGGATCGAATACGAGAGGTCGACCGATCCATTCTCCTGGAGCGTCCGTGTCAGGTCCCGGTCGCTCCGGAGCATGTGAAGCGCGATCATCTCGGTCTGGAAAGGGGTGAGCCTCGCTAGTCCGGGAAAGTTGACCGGCACGAGTTGGCCATCGACCTCCACCTGAGGCGGCCGGCCGACGGAAAAATTCAGGTCCGAGACGCGTTCGGATACCTTCAGCATTCCCTCGAGGATTGCGTCGAGATTGAAGTTCTTCATGAATCGTCCCCTCGGTCGATGTCGCCCATTCTAAACTCAACCGCCGCTCCGCCGCGAACGGCAGACGGATCCTCAGTTTGATCCCGGCCCGGATCGCGAGTTGAGTCCTTTCGTTCCGACGCCGGTAGAATACCGCGGAAATGTCTCTGCTCGGCATCGACTTCGGCGCACGGCGCATCGGCGTCGCCGTGAGTGCTTCCGGCTTTCTGGCCACTCCTCATTCGGTCATCGACAATCGCGGTGATCTCGAAGGAGTGCTCGAAGAGATCCGGCGGCTCGCCGAAGAGCTCGACGCGGAACGGATCGTGCTGGGCATCCCGAGACGAGAGCGGAAGGACCAGGCGCTCGAAGAAAAGTTCGCCGCCCTGGCCGAAGCGATCCGGCAGAAAACCGGGGTGGATGTGGTTCTCTGGGACGAGGCCTATTCGACGACCGAGGCGGACTCGCGCCGGAGGGAACGCGGAGAACGGCGCAATCGCAGGAAGATGAGCATCGACATGGAGGCAGCAGCGGTGATCCTCCAGGCTTACCTGGACCAGAACGGGAGGGCGTCATAGCTGCCCGCCGTTCCAGCAGACGTGGCTGCCGGAAGTACGTCCAGTCGATCCTGATTCTGATCGTGGCGGCATTCCTCTTCGCCGTGGCGGGAGGAATCTTCATCTGGCGGGCGGTGGCCACTCCCTACAAAGGGTATTCCGGAGATCGCATCCAGGTCGAAGTCCGGCACGGCTGGAACACCGCCACCATTCTCCGGACCCTGGAGCAGGCCGGTGTTCTCCGGGACGATTTCGTCCCCCTGATCTACCTGAAGATCCTCCACCGCGGAGAGTCTCTCAAGGCCGGCGTCTACCGTTTCGACGGAGAATCATCTCCAGTGGAAGTGATTGCGAAGATGATCCGTGGAGACGTGGTTCTCAAGAGCGTGACCATCCCCGAGGGGTGGGACCGCTTCGCGATCACGGATCTGATGATTCACGAGGGCTTCGGGACCCGGAGCGAGTGGAAGAAAGAGCTCGGCGATACGGAGCTGATCGCGGACCTCGATCCGCAGGCCACATCTCTGGAAGGTTATCTCTTTCCCGATACGTACAAGCTCGCACCGGGGACCGCGGTGAAGACGATCGTGCAGGAGATGGTCTCGAATTTCCACAAGCACTTCGGTCCGGAGCTGGCGTTCATCTCGAACGACATGGACGTTCACAATACGGTGGTCCTCGCCTCGATCGTGGAGACCGAAGCGCGAATTCCGGCCGAGCGACCGCTGATCGCAGCGGTCTACCTCAATCGCATGAAGCGACACATGCTCCTGCAGGCCGACCCGACGGTGATCTATGCGCTCAAACGCGCCGGGGAGTGGAACGGCGACATCCGGAGAGTCGACCTGAAGATCGATTCGCCCTACAACACTTACCGCTATCACGGCTTTCCACCGGGTCCGATCGCCAATCCCGGGATGGCTTCTCTGCAGGCAGCCGCGCACCCGGCCGACACGCCGTACCTCTATTTCGTCTCGCGAAACGATGGCACCCACGTCTTCGCCACCACGCTGGCAGAGCACAACCGGAATGTCGCCGTACACCAGAAGAAATTCTGGCGCGACCGCCGTTCCGCCGCGAATCGTTGACTCCGTCGGTGCCTCGATGCTAGCTTGATTTTGGAATTCCATACAGACGAACGAGCCCCGTCGAAAACCCCAGGCGGGTGATCTCGAGAGGACCACATGCCCGGCAAAGCAAGACCCTACGAGCGCTTCGGCTCCTACCTACTGTTCAAACAGCTCCACACCGATTGCCTGGGAGAGCTCTGGCGCGCCGGCAAGCTCCAGGGAGACGCACTCGGTGGGGTGATCGCACTCCGGCGCCTCACCGGAGGAAATCGGGCGGCGTTCATCCGCGCCGCGACCGCGGCACGTGAGATCATTCCGGCCCTCACCGGCACGACCATCGTCCGCGATCAGGTGATCGACGTCGGAGGAGGGATTCCGTTCGTCGCCCACGAGTACTCGGGGGGACGCTCCCTCCGCACCATCGTGGAGAAGGCGCGGAGCGGCGCAACGAAGATCCCGATCCCCATTGACCAGGCACTTTCGATCGTCGAGAAAGCCGCAGCTTCGGCGGAGCTGGTCGGCAACATCAAGGTTCGTGGCGTCCGTCTCGTGCACGGAGCTCTGATTCCCGACTTCATCTGGATTACGGAAGAGGGAGAAGTGCGCACCGCCGGCCAGCAGCTCGGTCGCGCACTGGTCACTTCGCTCCGGGTTCCCGAGGTCGATCGCGAGATCGGTGTCTGGTTCGCTCCGGAATTACGCGAGACGGGAGAGCCGTCGAAGGAGACGGATGTTTACGCGCTCGGCGCCCTCCTTCACTTCGTCCTCACCGGCGAAGATCCACCCGCTCCTCTCCCCGCCGCAGTCGCGGAAAAGACGATCGCGAATGCGACCATGATGGGCGAGACGACGCTGTTGCCACTCGAGGTGCGGACGATGATCCAGAAGGCGCTCGCGCAGAAGCCGCAGGATCGCTTCCCGGATCCGTCGGCGTTCCGAGGCGAGATCGGAAAGCTCATTCAGAGCGGCAACTACGCGCCGACGACATTCAACCTCGCGTTCTACGTCCACACCCTTCTGAAAAAGGAGATGGAGAGCGAATCCGCCGACCGGGTGCGGGAAGAGAGTGTCGATGTCCACCCGTATGTCGAGGAGATCGCCGCGGCGGCCGCAGCAGCTGCCAGCTCCGCGGCCGATCACGGTGCCGATCACAGCAGCGCGGACGCGCCAGGGGAACCGGAGAGTCTCGCGACCGTTGAACCCTCCGAACCGGCACGAAAGAAAAGTCCCCTCCTCTTCGTCGCCGCCGCAGTGCTCGTCCTCGGCGGGATCGCGGGAACACTCTGGTTCACCGTCTTCAACCGGCCGCAGGCTCCTCCGCCGCTCGAACCGAAACCACTCCAGGCTGCTGCCGTCCAGAAGCCCCTCCTCCCCTCACCGGTCGTGGTCACCACCACTCCCGCGACGACCGCATCGACATCGACGGCCCCCCCGACGAGCAGCTCCGCTCCGGACGAGGCCGCGGTCGAAGCGGCAAAGAAGAAAGCGATCGAAGAAGAGGTGAACCGCCGCATCAACCAGGAGGTGCTCAAGCTGCAGGCTCAGTACGACGAAGAGCTGAAGAAACGCCAGCCGCCGGCCTCTCCCACTCCGACTCCCAACCAGGTGGCAACCGACACCCGCGCGGAAACACCCTCTCAGCGCGAAGCTGCCGTTCCATCAGCCGCGGAGCTCGACCGGAGCAATCTCGAAGCGCGAAGCTCGACTCAGCCTCCTCTCACCGAGAGTGTCGCGACCGGCACAGCGCCGCCGACCGCGACGACAGACTCGGCCGCGCCTCCTCTCGCCCGGCCGCAGATGCCACCCCAGCCCGCAGTCAAAGAAGGAGATCTCGTCGGCGTAACGGAGCTCGACACGACGCCACAGGCGCTCAGCGAGATCCGTCCTGTTTATCCGCCGCTCGCCGCCCGCCAGAAGATCGAAGGAGTGGTGATCCTCTCGTGTCTCATCACCGAGACGGGACACGTCCAGGACGTGATGATCCTCCGCGGGGACAAGCAGGGGCTCGGCTTCGACCAGGCAGCGATCCGTGCGGTAAGGAGCACGCGTTTCTCTCCCGGCGTCAAGGATGGGAAGAAAGTGAGGACCTGGCTGCCCATTCCGATCCGGTTCAAGATGGAGTAACGGGGTCGCGCAGGCGACATTTTCGCGGCATCGATCTCGCACCCGGTGATCCCGGCATGGGACGAAAAGGCGTCCGGCGGCGCTGGTATCTCGACACGCACGGAATCCGGCGAACGGGAAGTAAGCCGAACTTCCACTACGTCACGGCGTCGGGGAAAGACGTCGAGGACGAGAAGACTCTCCAGCGCATCCGGAAGCTCGGGATCCCGCCCGCGTGGCGCGAGGTACGAATCGCGCGGAGCGACTCCTCCCCTCTTCAGGCAGTCGGGATCGACGCCCGCGGACGGACTCAGTATCGGTACCATTCCCGATTCCGGCAGAAACGAGACGAGGAGAAGTTCCTGCGAATCGTCCGTTTCGGGGAGTCCCTGCCGAAGCTTCGACGCCGCGTCAGCCGCGACCTTGGGCGAAAGGATCTCGATCGCGAGCACGTCCTCTCCGCGATCGTGCGGTTGATCGATCAGGGATTTTTCCGGGTCGGAAACGATCGAAGCGCACGCTCCGAGTCCACTTACGGCCTCACCACCGTTCGCAAAAACCACGTTCGCGTCAGCGGCGAGGACGTCCTGTTCGACTACATCGGAAAGTGGAAGAAGCCCCACCGTCGCGCGATCCGCGATCCCGCCGTCGCGCGGCTGGTGAAGAAGCTTCGACGGCTCGGCAAGAAGGATGACGAACTGTTCCGGTATCTGAAAGGGTCCCGGATGATCGACATCAAGGATCGCCACGTCAACGAGTACATTCAGCAGACCATCGGCGAGGACTTCACCGCAAAGGATTTTCGAACCTGGGCCGGCACGCTCCTCTGTTCCATCGCCCTCGCGATGCAGGGACAGGCAACGACGAAGAAGGAGAGGAAGCGGCGGGTCAGGAAAGCGATCGAAGCCACCGCGTCTCTGTTGGGCAACACTCCTGCGGTTTCGCGTTCGTCTTACATCTGTCCACGGCTTCTCGAAGACTTCATGGGCGGTCGCGAGGTGGAGACACTCCCTCGAAGCCGCCGTGCGCGACCGGTGGCACGGCGCGGGCTGTCGAACGAAGAGCGCGCGCTTCTGAAATATCTGCGGGAGACGATCGCCGATCGCCGGAAGTCTCCTCGCGCCGCGTGATGTGTCGGGGCGCCACGGCGGCCGGTCTAGCTCTAGCCTGAAGTTCCCTGGGGCTATAGGCAAGGATCCGCTGTAAATTCAGGGAGATAGGCAGGAATATGCGTGCAGGCTTCTGTCTACAAGTGGATGGACTTGAGCAGATCGAAGGCGCGCTGTTGAGTTAGGCCTGGGGTGGTGACGAGGTCGAAGGTGGACTCGTCGTTGGATGCGCCCGGACGGCGAGCGGTGTTGCGGACGATGGTGCTCAGGTCTGCGAGCAGGGTCTGAAAGCTGTGGGCGGGAGTGCCGTCGTCGAGTACCTTCGAATGGATCTTATCGAGCGCTTTCGCTGATCGTTTTGCGGGAGCAACGGGATCACGGCTCGTTTTTGCCTGCTGGTCCTCGTCGGAGAAAAGCAGTGGGCGCCAGGCTTCCATCATGTGCCAGGCCACGTAGTAGGCCAGCATGCAGAGGAAGATGTGAGCCTTGACGCGCTCCTCGAGCCGGTGGCGGATGGGCCGCACCTGGAGATCGACAGTCTTCAGTGAGCGAAAGGCCCGCTCGACCTGACTGAGCAGCTTGTAACTGCGCACGACGTCGTCGGTGCCAAGAGTCTCGGCGGCCACGCTGGTCCTTACGACATAGAGCCCATCGAGGGAAGCCTCGCGCGCCACCTTGTCCGCGTCGATGTGGAAGTCAAGCCCGTCATCGCGAATGTCCAGGACAATGTGTTTGGCGACCTTGTACTTGTCGATCACCTTGCCGACGCGTACGCCAATGACGTCCTTTCCTTGGAGCTTGCCGTGCGAGACCATCCCTCGCACTTTCTCCAATTCCTTGAGCGTAGCCTCGAGGAGCGACTCGCGTTTGTGCGCGCGCAACCGGGCCAGATCCGCATTGCGACAGGCCACCAGTCGCTCGCCCGGGAAATCGGGATGGGTCATCTCGAAAAGATTGCGCGTGTCGAACAGCCCGAGCTGGATATGACCGGCGTCAACGAGCTTTTGAATCGTCACGCTCCTGAGGGCCGTAATCCAATCAATGCCGTCTCGCTGACGGAGATCATCGATTTGCTTCTGCGAGATCATGCCGCGATCGCCAACGAGAACAAACTTCTCGATCGTGAAGGTCTTCTGTAGTTTCTCGACCTGAGGCATCAATGTCCTGGGGTCACTGGTGTTGCCATCGAAGACACTCACTGCTACGGGGCACCCACGGCGGTCGGTCAGCAGTCCGTAGTTGACCTGAAGCTTGCCCTTCTTGCCATCCCGGTTGTGGCCGCGCATGGCGAGCGGGCAGCTCTCTCCCTCGAAATAGCTCGAGCTCAGGTCGTACAGGACCAGACCGCCCTTGGGCAGATGTCTCGCTGCGAGTTTCTTTTCGATTGCGTCTTGTCGGCCAAGCAGCCAATCGAGCGCGCCATAGAGGTCGTCTTCATCGGCATCGGTGACACCGAAGACTTCGGGAATCGTCGAGGTGTGCCATGACCGCACGGTGCTGAGCTTGCTGCGCGGGGCAAGGATACGAGCCGCCACCATGGCGAGGACCAGATCACGCTCGCGGCACGAGCGAGATGCAACGAGCGAAGCGAAGCCGAGTTGCTTGATTGCGATCTGGACGGCTTCGACATGACCGTGATGGACCGATCGAATGATCTCGAACAGCTCGGCGATCGGGGCGAGCCTCTCGCCCTTCAAGATTCTGCGAATCGCGTCGATCTGATCGGCCGGCAGGGCCGAGAGATTGGCCAGCGTGCGTTTTCGGACCTTGGCCCCCACCCGGTAGGACTCGCGCAGCAGGACGGCCGGGGCCGAGTTGCGGTTCGGCACGATGTCGATGTGCATGGCCACAGTATGCCAGTACTATTCACACCTGTCAATGCAGTAATCACACTTACATGGCTACATTCTTGCATACAAATCGAGGTCATCTTCAAGAAAACACAGCACTTCTCTGCGAAAACCCCCGGGAACTTCAGTCTAGCGAATCGATCCGATCACTCGAACGTATACGTCGCGTCCTGATCGAGGCAACGGACGAAATCGAGACCGAGCTCGTGAACCTCGGCGTGGAGTGTCTCGACGAACGGCGGCTTCAGATGGTAGAGAAGAACGTCGACCCGCCGCTCGAGTTGCGCGAGCTCCCGAGCCAGACCTCGCGGAGTGAGATGCCGCGAAAGATCCGCGATGTCCTGCATGGAGTTCGGAAAAGACACCTCGGTGATCAGCGCTCGAAGATTCGGAACCGCATTCGCGCGCTCGTAGAGCGCCGGGCACGGACCGGTGTCGCTGCTGAAAAGCACCGACGACGCTCCGCCATCGATCAGATAACCGACGCACGGAACGATGTGGTTGACCGGTATGGCGGTATAGCGCACTCCCTCGATCTCGAACGGCTTCCCTGCCTCGATCTCGTGGAAACGGAGAACCGGATTCTTCTCGGTCGGCAATTTCGAGAAGTCCGGCCAGGTATCGTCGTTGAACAGGTGCCGCTTCATCGACTCGATCACCGGGGAAATCGAGTAAACGTCCAGCGGCTTTTCCTGCTGGCCGAACACGTTGTCGACGACGAACGGGAGTCCACCGGTGTGATCGAGATGCGCGTGAGTGATCAGCACGTGTCGCAGGGACCGCTGTTCGTCGAACGTGAGCGCGTGAGCGAGCGCACCGGCATCGATCGCCGTGTGCCGGTTGACGAGAAAGTTCGTCGTCCGGTGGCCGGGAAGAGCCCCTCCGAAACAGCCGAGAATCCGCAGATCCATGCGCACCCACCCGGATCCGGCATTGGAACCGGATCCGCCCCGATATCGATTCGATCGCGTGCGATTTACCCAATCATACACGACCGGACGATCGAGCGACCGCGAACCCGAGGCGGGAGCGAGCCGCCCCGGAGGGCGCGGCCGGACGAATCATTCGCGGGCTCCGGAGATCAGAATGTCGGTCCGATCCAGAACGTGGTTCTGAATTGGTTGTCGATATTCTTCAGATCCGTTCTTCTCGCAAAATCCCAGTGAAGCTCGAGACCGAAGAGATCGAACGAGATCCCGTACCCCACTGCCGCCTTCGCATCCTGGAGCTGCCGGTTCTCCATGAACGTGAACGGCTGGCCGTTGAAGTACGCCCCCCCGACGTCGAAGAAAAGCGAACCTCGGATGTCCCGCAGACGAAGGTATGGGCTGATCAGGTAATCGATCAGCGGGAAGCGATATTCGAAGTTCCCGAAGAAGGCCCGATTCCCGACGAAGGAACGGAAGTCGTATCCCCTGAGCGTATTCAGACCTCCGAAGTAGTAGAAGTTCGGGAAGTTCCCTTCGGAGTAGCCGCCGAAGACGCGCATGGCGAGAAGAGAGCGTGAGCTGAGCTGCAGGTACTGCCGAAAATCGAGGGTGTAGTCGTTGGAAAGAGCGCCTCCATCTTTCGTGTCGAGCGCATAGGTGGTACTCGCTTCGTAGCGCCTTCCGGAGATCGGACCGAACTGTTTGAACCGCGTGCTGTCACCGGTGAAGGATGCAGTCGCCAGGGGGAAGTTGTCACTCCGGGAGAGGAAGTTCAGATCGACGGTGCCGTCCGGATTCTGCTGAAGGAACGGGAAGGAGTAGTCCCGCAACATGTAGCCCACTCCGGTATCGACGCGGTGATAGCGATCGAAGGGATAGCTGACCAGCCCGATCAGTCCGGTCTGCCGGTACAGCGTCCGCTCCCGGGTCAGATTTCCGCGCTCCGGATTCTGGGTGACGAAGAACGTGCGGTCGTCGAAGAGGCGCACGCCCCAGTTGGTGCGGTGAGTCATGTCGAAGTAGAGGAAATCGAAATTCGAAAAAGTCGAGACCGAGTCGAGAGCCGCGACCAGCCGGCGGTTGCCGAGCATGTCGCTCATGAAGATCACCGATCGCGAGACGAAGGTCTGGTCGGAAGCGACGCCGGCGTTCACCTCGACGTCCTCGATGAACATTTTGTGGCCGCCGTAGTTCTCGCTCTTGTCCGGATCGATCGCGACTTCGACCGGCGGAAGGAACTGCGAACGCTCTCCGGGCAGGAGTGGCTGTGACGGGATGGCGATCCGCTCCGCGACCCGGAGCGACTTCGAGGTGTCCGTGATGTAGAGCTGCCACTGCCGCTTGTAATACGACGCGAAGACGAGCTTCTCTTCTCCTCCCTCGCCGGTGAAGACCACCGGCGTGAAGCAGCCGCCGACCACGTCGGTGTATTCGAGCACTTCTCCGGAGCCGAGATTCAGCGAATAAATGTTGTACGTGGCGAAGTTCGACGGATCGATCTTGTTTGCCTTCTCCTCCGCTTCCGACGTATTCGTTCCCGGCGTTCTCTCCGCCAGCTGGCTGGCAACGGCAGCGGCTCGCCCGGTCTGTCGATCGGAGGCGTAGAAGATCCGTTTCCCGTCCGGGGAGAACCAGGCGTCGATGTCGTTCCAGTCGCCGGTGGTGAGCTGGTACCGCTTCGACGTGTCGGTCAGGTCGATCCGGAAGAGCTTCGCGTATCCGTCCACTACCGATGAATAGACGATCGACTTTCCGTCCGGCGAATAGACCGGCGCGGCGTCGAAGAACGCGTCGTTGGTCAGGTTCGCGATGTCACCGGTCTGCAGGTCGTAGGTGAAAATGTCGGCACGATCTCCCTGGAATGCATGGAACGCGATCTTCGTCCCGTCCGGGGAGTAGGTCGGATTCAGCTGCTGCTCGACCCCCTTCATCGGGATGATCCGCTCGATCGCGCCGGAGAGAGCGTTGATCAGCAGCAGACTGCGTCCCCGCTCCTTCTTCACGAAGACCGCGATCTGGTCCCCGTTCGGACTGAATCCGACGTCACGCCCCATCACCGGCCCGGTGGTGAGCGCCTGGGCCACGATGTACTCGTACTGATCGGCGTAACCGCGGGTCAGATTCCGGAGCAGCTTCCGCTCTGGCACGTTGAACAATCCGACGTCCGCATCCTCTTTGTATGTCGTGAGCGCGGCGAGAAGGTCACCCGACGGTGCAGGAACCGGTGACATGTCCTGGTCCTGGACGCCTTCCGCGATCTTGAACGGCTTCCCGTATTCGAGCGGCTCCCCCTTCGCCACCAGTGCGGGGAGATACTGTTTCCGGAGCCAGGTGCGGAACTGGCTGTCGAACTCCTCGGGAGTGACGTCGAAGGCTCGCTTCAGAGGCTTGGCGAGAGAGCTGCCGAGCGTGTTCCGGTATTCGTAGATGAAGTCACGCAGCCCGTCCCACCCGTAACGATCCACGATGTAACGGAACACCGCGTGGCCGAAGCGGTACGCGAAGTATCCACCGAAATCCTGGGTGATCGAAGGAACCTGATCGTTGACCACCGCATCGCGCAGCACCATCCGGTCGCGGGAATCCTCGTCCGATCCCATGAACGACGCCAGACCTTCCATCAGCCAGGTCGGGGGACGGCTGGTCATTTCCTTCGCGAATTTCCCCTGGAAGAGGATCTCGTACTCGAACACGTGCGTCATCTCGTGTTTGATCAGGGCATAGAGTTTCTCGTCCGGCATGTCGATCGGAAGCACCATCCGATCCTTCACCGGTTCGGCGAAAGCGCCGACACCTTCCGGGATGAAGGAGAGCTCGATGTTGTTCTGCTCGAACGCGGAATGCGTGGCGTAGAAGATGATCGGGATCTTCTTCGAGATCTGGAAGTTGAACTTTCTCGAGAGCTCGTCGTACGCGCTCTCGGCGAGGTTCACCACCTTCTGCAGTGACGGTTTCTCTTCGTCGTAGTAATAGACGTCGAAATGAGTCGAATGATAGATCCGCCAGTCGAACTCGTCGTACACGATCTTGTTCTTGCCGAACGCGAAAAGAGAGCCCGGCAGAGCGAGCATGGCGAGCGAAATCAGGATGAGTGCGATCGAGCGTTTCACACGGACCTCCATGAGTTCTGGCTGCACACTGCGACTCGAGACGACGTCTCCGGCGGACGATCGACGAAGCGACTCCGTACTTCCGCGGCTCGGCGCCTCATCGGGTGAAGAGGTATCGGGCGGCCGAAGTGTCCTGGGACACGAATATCCCGAGAATCTGGCTTTCGAGTGAACGGAGATTTTCGAACAGCCCGAGGATCTCGTCGTAATTGCGCTGATCGAACTGTTTGAAGTCGCGGAAGTTCTCTTCCACCAGCTTCTCCCCCGTGTCCGCGTCGAACACCGCGAAGACGATGTCGAAGACGAATCCGGTCGACTCGACCAGCACCTGCCGGTAATACGTCCTCTGGTCGACGGGCGACACGTACTCCTCGGTTCGATACCCGGCTTTGTCCTGGATGTCGAAATCGATCACCCCGGAGATGATGATGTCGGCGCCGGTCTTCGCCCCGAGCTCCTTCCAGTAGTCACGGTTCGCCTCGAGCTCCTTCATGTCGTTGCCGGGCAGCTTGGTGGTCCCGACGTCGACGATCCGCAGCTGAGTCGATTTCGACAACTGCTTGTGGAGGAAGCGAGAGAACTCGGCCTGGACGTCGACACGCGCCGCACGGTCGTCGCCGCGCTCCTCCTGATGGGAGACGAGGACGAAGGGAGCGATCGCGACCTTCTCGTTCCCGCTTATGTTGATCCGGGGTTTGACCGGCAACTTCATGGTCACTTCGATCACGCCCGCACCCGCGAGCACCGGGAAGAGAGCGACAACAACGACGGCTGCCAGTCGACGGATCACTCCACACCTCCTGGAATCGTGAAAGAGCTCTGCGTCCCGCCCGCAGGGGGCGGAGGAGTCGGTACCGGCGGCGGGTTCTGAGAAGGCGGAGGGGTCTGCGCCGGTGGTTTCACCGGCTGCGGTTGATTCTCGGGGCTCTGATCCGGGGGCGGAGGGGTCTGCACCGGGGGAGGGCTCTCCTTTTCCGGTACCGGAGCCGGCGGCGCGGAAGACGAAGGAGGCGCCGCTTCACCTCCGGGGGGCGTCGCGCTCGTCGCGGGGGGAACCTGCGGTGTGCCCGACGGCGGGGCTTCCGCGGGAGGAGGGGTCTTCTCCGCGGGAGGAGTCTTCGCGGAACCCGGCGTCGCTTCCGCCGCCGCCTTTTCCCGTTTCAGGCTGCGCGAGTAGAACTCGACGAAGCGGCTGTAATTCTTCTGGATGTAAGGATTGGAGCGATCCAGCTCCAGTGCTTTCCCGTATGTCGCCTTCGCCTTCTCGAAATCGCCGTTCGCCTCGTACGCAACGGCCAGATCGTTCAGGATCATCGCGTCGTTCGAGTCGAGCTCACTGGCGCGGTGGAAACGAAACAGCGCTTCTCGCCACAGATCCTTCCGGGCGAAGTCCACGCCAACGCGCATCTGGGTGGAGGGTCGGCTCAGATCGAGCCGGTGCGAACAGCCGCTGACGCAGAGGAGAGAACAGATCCCGAGCGCGGCGAAGCGAAGAGCACGTGACATCCGAAGTCTCCTTCCGGCGATAACGGTGAGCTTCTCAACGTGCCGAGCAGCGCGATCTCAGATTCCAACGCGTCTGCTTCGACGGGACTTCAACTGTTCAGGCAAGGGGATTATAATGCCTCGAGCCCGCTTAACAACGACTGTCCGGCCTCCCCCTGTCATCCACGAATATGACGGATACGACGGTCCGGATTGCCCGTGATCAGCTGATCGGCTGGTCGCTTCTCACGTTTCTGACCCCGACCCGATTGCGTCTGCTGTATGAGAGATTCGATCCTCTCGCCGAGGTCTGCAAATCCGCTTCCACTGAAATCTCGATGCTTCTGAATGTAACAGGTGTCGAGGCCGCGCTGGTCAAGGATCCGTTACAACTCCCCGAATTCCGGAAACGGATCGAGCAACTTCGGGAGAGCACCCTCACTCTGGCCGACGAGATCTACCCTTCCCTTCTGCGAGAGACTCCCGACCCTCCCCCCGCGCTTCACTTCCGCGGTGACCCTTCCATACTCCGGCTGCCGGCCATCGCCATGGTCGGATCCCGGCGTGCGTCACCGTATGGAATCAACGTCGTCCGGCGGCTGGCGCGCGATCTCGCCCGGGCCGGAATCGTGGTGGTGTCGGGGCTTGCGACGGGAATCGACGCCGCCGCTCACGAAGCCGCGCTGGATGCGGGAGGAACGACGGCCGCCGTTCTCGGCACCGGGATCGACGTCTGCTATCCGCGATCGAACCGTCGCCTCTACGACCGGATCGCGGCAGAGGGGCTCGTACTCACCGAGCTCCCGGCTTCGACACCTCCCCATCCGCGGAACTTTCCCGTCCGCAACCGGATCATCGCCGGAATGTCGCGCGGAACGATCGTGGTCGAAGCGGGACTCAAGAGCGGATCGCTGATCACCGCGCGCATCGCCCTCGACGAGGGGCGCGAGGTATTCGCGGTACCGGGACCGATCTTCTCGGCCGGGAGCGCCGGAACCCACCGGCTGATCCAGTCCGGGGCGAAGCTCGTGCACGAGATGGCCGACGTCTTCGACGAATTTGCTGACCTGACCCCGCCCGGTTCCGGTCCCTCCACCCTGAAGCTCGCGCCCTCGGAACGGGAGATCGTCCCTCTTCTGTCGATGGTCGATCCGATCCACGTCGACCGGATCGCGGCTGTCTACCGCCGCTCCACTTCCGAGCTCGCGGAGGCTCTGCTCAACCTGGAGATGAAAGGAGTGGTGAGGGCTCTGCCCGGCAATCACTACGTGCTGCGGTCGGACTGATGCACGGACGGAAGCGAGGACTCAGACGGACTCGCCGAGCTGCTTGCGGGCGATCTGGACCGCGATCAGCAGTGGAACGCCGATCTGGATGGTGCGAAGAAGCACCTTCGGAACACCGAAACCGAACAGAAAACCGACTCCGACTCCGGCCGCGATCAGCTGCGGAGCATGCTCGCCCGCGAGCCTGTTCACGTCGAGATCCTTCCGGAGCCGCCGGTCGATCTCGTCCACGTGCTCGGTCACTCCCTGCCGCGCGCGCTCGATGGTGTGCTCGATGTGAGCCTTGACTTCCTCGTGGGCAGCTGCCATGGATCAGAACCTCTCTTCCTCGGATCGTTTGATGCTGCTGCGGATCGTTTTCACGTCCTCTTTCACATTCTCGATCGTATCGTTCGGAGCGAATTCGATGGAAGAGAATTTCTTCACCCCGACCAGCGCCACTCCGGCGGCGATCAGCAGGAGTGCCCCTGCGAGGATCAACGCCGAGAGCCAGTACGGAAGAACCAGCCCCAGGAGGAGCACTGCCGTAACGAAGAAGAACGCCATCGCCCCGAGCGCACACATGAGCGCGACGCCGAAAAACGCCGCGACCATGCCCAGCCCGGTCGCAGTCTGCTTCAGCTCGATCTTCGCCAGCGCCACTTCGCTGCGCACCAGCGTCGACAGATCCTCGCTCAACTCCCGAACCAGAAAGCCGAGTGATTTATCGTGTGTCATCATTTCATGCAAGGTGGCCATGCACCCTTGTCAGAGCAATTCCAATGCCCTATTTTGGAGCGATCGGTTCTCCCGCAGCGGGCGGTTCCGATCCGGAACTTCATGATGGAAAACGATTTCGTCGAGCTTGTCAAAGACTTTCGCTTCGAAGCCGCACACTACCTTCCGAATCTCCCCGACTCCCACAAGTGCCGCCGCATGCACGGGCACTCGTTCCGGGGAGAGCTCGCAGTGCGCGGTCCGGTCGATCCGCACACCGGGTGGCTGATCGATTTCGGAGAGCTCAAAGCTATCCTGCGGCCGGTTCTGGACCGGCTCGATCACTACCTTCTCAACGAGATCGAGGGACTGGAGAACCCGACCTCGGAGACGCTCACCGTCTGGCTCTGGAATCAGCTCCACTCGTACCTTCCGGGCCTCTACCGTGTGACCATCGAGGAAACCTGCTCGTCGCGCTGCAATTACTATGGCGGCAGGCGCGATGCCTGATCTCGACTCGCTCCTCCGGCGTCTTCGCGAGCGCGCACGCTATGCCGACGTCCGCTCCACCGTCACGTACGAACAGCTCGTACGCGTCCGTAACGGCAGCGTGGAGCAACTCTCTTCGACCGTCTCCCGCGCCATAGGTATCCGGGTGCTGGTCGGAAACGGCTGGGGCTTCGCGGCGGACACCGAGGACGACGACGCGACGTTGAACGCGACCGCCGAGCGTGCCCTCGAGGTCGCGGCGGCGAGTCACATCGCGGCGACCTCTCCCGTCCGACTGAGTCCGGTCGACTCGTACAGCGCCCGCTGGAGCTCTCTCTATCACGTCGACCCCTGGTCGATCCCGATCGACCGGAAGATCGATCACCTGATGCAGGCGACCGAGCCGCTCCGGGACGACGACCGCATCCACCAGGTCCTCGGCGAGATCAGCGCATACCGGCAGGAGAAGCTCTTCGCCTCCACCGAGGGGAGCCGCATCGAGCAGTCGACGACTGAGATGGGCGCCGGAATCGAAGTGATCGCGCTGAAAGGGAACGAGTTTCAGCGGCGGACCTACCCGAACCCTTTCGGCGGCGACTTCCAGGCTCGCGGCTGGGAGTTCGTCGAAGATCTCGACCTGGCCGGGAACGGACGGCGCATCCGCGACGAAGCTCTCGCCCTTCTCGACGCACCGAAGGCCCCGGCCGGCCACTTCGACCTCGTGATCGGATCGTCACAGCTCGCACTTCAGGTGCACGAGAGCTGCGGTCATCCGACCGAGCTCGATCGCGCACTGGGGATGGAGATCTCACTGGCCGGGGGGTCATTCCTCCAGCCGCCGATGCTCGGCTCCTACCGGTACGGTTCCGAGCTGGTGACCATCGTCGCCGACGCCACCGTCCCTCAGTCGATCGGATCCTTCGGCTTCGACGACGAAGGGGTCCCGGCGCAACGCTTTCCGCTCATCGACCGCGGCATCTTCGTCGACTATCTCACCGGACGGGATACCGCTCCGGTCATCGGACGGAAGTCCAACGGGACGGTCCGCGCCGAATCGGCCAACCGCATCCCGATCATCCGGATGACCAACATCAATCTCGAGCCGGGTGAGGCTCCGCTCGAAGAGATCATTGCCGGCACCCGCCGCGGGATCATGATCGACACGAACCGATCATGGTCCATCGACGACGTGCGGCTCAACTTTCAGTTCGGCTGCGAGGTCGGATGGGAGATCGAGAACGGCCGCATCGGCCGGATGGTTCGCAATCCGATCTATACCGGGTCGACTCCCGAGTTCTGGGGCTCCTGTGACGCGGTCGGCAATGCCGCGAGCTGGCGCATCTGGGGTCTCCCCAACTGCGGCAAGGGAGATCCGATGCAGACCATGCGGGTCGCGCACGGCGCACCGGCTGCCCGCTTTCGCAACGTGGAGATGCTCTGATGCAGTCGCAGGACGAGGCGCTCTCGATTCTCGATGCCACGATCGCCTCCTGCGGAGGAGACGAGGCCGACGCGATTCTCATCGCCGCCGACGGCAACATCAGCCGGTTCGCCAGCTCGAGCTTGCACCAGAACATGTCCGAGCGCTCCCGCTCCCTCACCATACGAGTCGTCGCGGGAGGGCGCATCGGCATCGCTTCGACCACTTCTCTCGACATCGACGAGATCCGCCGTACCGCCGCGATCGCCCTCAGCGCCGCGGAACGGAGCGAACCGGTCCCGAAGTTCAAGGGGCTTTCCGATTCGAACGAAGACGTCCTCCCGCTCGAGACGTGGGACGAGGC
This sequence comes from uncultured Acidobacteriota bacterium, assembly GCA_963741955.1. Classification (GTDB taxonomy): domain Bacteria; phylum Acidobacteriota; class Thermoanaerobaculia; order Gp7-AA8; family Gp7-AA8; genus CAVUKB01. The sequence goes on along the minus strand of CAVUKB010000001.1, from coordinate 412,766 downwards.
GACCGCCACCATCGCTCCGCGCGAGAAGGCTGAAGCCCTCAAACGGATGTTCGACGCCGGCGCCGCGAAAAAAGTGGAGTTCGCCGGTTCGTACAGCACGACTTCAGGGTCGGTGGCGGTGGGGAACAGTCACGGAATCCGCCGCTGGTCCCCCATCACCCATGCCGACGGAATCGTGATCGCGCTCTCTCCCTCCGATTCCGGATTCGCCACCCGCGCGAGCCGGCGTGCGCACGACGTCGACATCGTCGCCCTCGGCGACGAAGCGACGGAAAAAGCCACCCTGGTCGCCGGCCGCAAGGCGCCGTTCGACGCCGCTTCGATCGACGTCATCCTCGAGCCCGCGGCACTCGCGGAAGTCTTCGAATGGATGAACGGAATCACGTTCTGCGGGAACGCTTATGAAGACGGCTCCTCCTTCTTCGTGGGCCAGCGCGGAACCCGGCTGGTGCACCCCTCCGTCACTCTCGCCGACGACGCCACCGATCCGGACTTCCTCCCCTTCCCGTTCGATCTGGAAGGACTCGCGAAACGCCGCGTTCCGCTGATCGAAGAGGGGACGATCGCCGGGCCGCTGCTCGACAAGATCATGGCCGACCGCCTCGGAATGCAACCGACCGGGAGCTCCTCCGGACCGGAATCGGATGACCACGGGAGCGCACTCCATCTCGTGATGGCGGGAGGGTCATCGACCCGGGAGGAGTTGATCGGGACCACCGAGCGTGGCATCTGGGTCACGCGGTTCAACTACGTGAACGGACTTCTCGATCCGAAGATCGCTCTGATGACCGGGATGACGCGCGACGGCACATTCCTCATCGAGAACGGACGCGTCACGAAGCGACTCCCGAATCTGCGCTGGACTCAATCGATGCTCGAGGCGCTCTCGCACGTGGACGGCATCACCGCCGAGCGACGCGTGATCGGAGCCTGGTGGAATCTTCTCGGCGGGATGCTCCTCCCGACCGTCCGCATCCGGAACTGGAAATTCAAGAGCATCTAGTATCTAGTATCTAGTATCGAGTATCTGGTATCTGGTATCTGAGAGCCGAGAGCCGACTTCCGAGCTCTGCGCTCATCCAGGATCTCAGCTCCTGGATCCCAGATACCAGATAATACATACCAGATACTAGATACAATCCTCGCATGTCCGAGAGCCGCATCACTCCCGAAGTCATCGCAAAGCTCCGAGACGCGCTCGGCGACGATTCGGTCGTCACCAGCGCGGAGGAGCTCCGGCCTTTCGCGTCGGATTACACGGAAGATCTCGTCTTCATGCCGGAGGTTGCGGCGCTTCCCCGCACGACTGCAGAGGTTCAGGCGATGGTCCGCATCGCGTACGAGCACCGGATTCCGCTCACTCCGCGTGCGGGAGGAACGGGGCTCAGCGGAGGGGCCCTTCCGGTGCGCGGCGGGATTCTCTTTTCCTGCCATCGGATGAACTCGATCGTGGAGATCGACCGGGAGAATCTGGTGGGAGTGGTCGAGCCGGGAGTGATCACGCAGGTGTTCCAGGAAGAGGTGGAGAAGGTGGGCCTCTTCTATCCTCCCGACCCCGCGTCGCGCGGCTCGTGCACGCTCGGCGGCAACGTCGCCGAGAATGCCGGTGGGCCGCGTGCGGTGAAGTACGGCGTGACGAAGGACTACGTGCTCGGCGCCGAAGCCGTTCTCCCGGACGGTTCGCTGATCCGGACGGGAGGAAAGCTTTACAAGGACGTGAGCGGGTACAACCTGACTCAGCTCCTGGTCGGCTCGGAGGGTACGCTCGCGATCCTGACCAAGCTGTACATGAAACTGATCCCCTGGCCCCCTCACCGCAAGGTGCTTCTCGCCTCTTTCTCCTCGCTGGAAGCGGCGGCGAACGCGGTGGTCGCCATCTTCGCCAGGGGAGTCCAGCCGAGTGCGTGCGAGCTGATGGAGCAGGACGCGGTGATGTGCGCAGTGCGCCAGCTCGGAAAGGAGTGGCCCAACTCGGCCGCGGCGGCGCATCTGCTGCTGGAGGCGGACGGCCACAGCGAGCAGAGGGTGGACGACGAAGCGATGCTGATGGGTGAAGCGTGCTTCGAGGCAGAAGCCGAGGATGTGCTGATGGCAGAGGACGCGCCGCGCATGCGCGAGATCTGGGCGCTGCGGCGATGCATCGGCGAGGCGGTCAAGTCGATCAACATCTACAAGGAAGAGGACACCGTCGTTCCTCGCAACAGGATTCCGGAGCTGATCCGCGGAGTGAAGGAGATCGCCGGGCGGCACGGCCTGATGACCATCTGCTACGGCCACGCAGGCGACGGCAACATCCACTGCAACATCATCAAGACCGTCAGCGACGAGCAGTGGCGCGACGCCCTTCCCGGTGCGATCCGTGAGATCTTCGTACTCACTGCGAAGCTCGGGGGTCAGGTCTCCGGAGAGCACGGCATCGGGTGGGTACAGAAGGATTACCTTCCGATCACCCAGGGCTCCGCGGAGATCGCTCTGATGCGGCGGATCAAGGACGTCTTCGATCCGGAGGGGATTCTCAATCCGGGGAAGATCTTCCCCGAGTAGTACCGGAAGCTCGATCCGGAGAAATCCCTCTCCGCTACGCTTTTTTCCCATGATCACTGACCTCATCGGCAACACCGTGGATCCCGACGAGCCGCCTCCGCGACGGGTGGTGTCGCTCGTCCCGTCGGTCACCGAATCACTCTTCGACATCGGCGCCGGAGGGAGCGTGGCCGGAGTCACGCGGTTCTGCATCTTTCCGGCGGAGCGCGTCGAGGCGCTGCCGAAGGTCGGCGGGACGAAGAACCCGGACATCGAGGCGATTCGCGCTCTCGAACCGGACCTCGTCTACATGAATCTCGAAGAGAACCTCCGTCGCGATGCGGAGGCGATCGGGGCATTCACGAAGCTCTTCGTCACGGAGCCGAAGAGCATCGGTGATGTCGTCTCGCTGATCGGCAGCCTCGGGGCGATCCATCACGTGCCGGACCGCGCAGCCCGGTGGTGCTATGCCATTCGGGAAGAGATCGAGCGGACGGAGAGTCGCGAGAGCTTCACGTTCGCCTGCGCGATCTGGAAACGTCCCTGGATGTGGTGCGGCGGCGACACGTACGTCTCGAGTCTCGTCGAAGCCGCCGGAGGCCGGAACGTACTGCGCGACGAACTGCGGTACCCCAGCCATGAGCCCGCCTTGGTCGCTGCGCTCACTCCCGACATCGTGTTCCTCCCCGACGAACCGTATGCCTTCACCACTGCGGATGCGGACGAGATGAGATCAGTTGGAGAGTGGAACGTGATCGGCCCGTTTCCGGGTCACCTCTTCACGTGGCACGGAACGCGGACGTTGCACGGACTGGAGTTCCTGAGCGAAGTGCTCGCCTCGCGATGATGCTCGGGGGTCCGGGGGTCCGGGGGCTGAAAGCAGGGAGAAGAATGTTCTCTCTACAGCATTAATACCCCATCACAAATGCGCAGAGATACACGATATGCAGAATAAAATTCTAATACATCGTTAATCTAAAGAATATTATTCTGTCAACATTCAGGTGTGAATCTTCCCGCCCCCCCGCGCCTCCAGCCCCCTGACCCCCGTACGCACTAACTTTTGCCTTTCTCGTGAGTGCACAGCCCTGCGAATCGGGTCGGCAAGGACGAATGCAGAATGCAAAATGCAGAATTGAGAGCTGAGAAGCGACCCCAGCCCTTCTTCATTCTCAATTCTGAACTCTGCATTCTGCATTCGTCGGGCGATGGCTTCATTTCGCTCCTCAAAGTTTGTGCGCATGCCCCTGACCTCCGATCCCCGACCCCGGACCCCCGATCCCCGATCCCGGCACCCTGCTTGAATTGCTGATCACTCGGCTTTGATAGGATAGCCCGACACGATGACGCAGTTCCTGATCCGAAGAACACTTCAGGTCATTCCGATCACCCTCGGGATCATCACCCTCATCTTCTCGCTGATCCATCTCATCCCCGGCGATCCCGCCGTGCAGATCGCCGGAGAGAACGCCCGGCCGCAGGACATCCTGCAGATCCGGCATCAGCTCGGCCTCGACAAGCCGCTCCTCACCCAATACGTGAACTACGTCGGTGGACTCCTCCACGGAGACCTGGGGCGCTCGTTCCGAACCGACACGAAAGTCTCCACCCAGATCCGACAGCGGTATCCGGCAACGCTCGAGCTCGCGTTCGGTGGGATGGTCGTCGCACTCCTCGTCGCATTCCCGCTCGGAATCGCGTCGGCGATCTATCGAAACTCGTGGATCGACAACGTCGCGCGCTTCTTCGCCCTGATCGGCGTCTCCATGCCGAGCTTCTGGTTCGGCCCGCTCCTGATCATCCTCTTCGCCATTCAGTTGCCCTGGTTCCCGGTCTCCGGACGCGAGGCCGGCTTCCGTTCCATCGTTCTCCCGTCCCTGACCATGGGGCTCGCCCTTTCGGCCATCCTCACCCGGATGATCCGCGTCAGCCTGGCCGAAGAACTGGGCCAGCTCTACGTCACCACGGCGCGGGCGAAGGGAGTGAGCCGGTTCAAGACGGTGTTCGTGCACGCGCTGCGGAACGCCCTGATTCCGGTGATCACCATCGTCGGCCTGCAGTTCGGCTCTCTTCTCACCGGCGCGATCATCACCGAGCAGATCTTCTCCTGGCCCGGGCTCGGGCGGCTCCTGATCCAGTCGATCACCTCACGCGATTACCCGCAGGTGCAGGCGTCGATCCTGGTGATTGCTCTGACCTACATCATCGTGAATCTCCTCACCGACCTGGTCTACGGGTTCATCGACCCGAGGATCTCGTACGACTGATATGGTGGCACTCACTCTCTACCGGAAATTCTCGCGACACTTCGCCCTCACCATCGGCGGAGCGATCACGCTCGCGCTGATCGTGGTGGCACTCGCCGCTCCGGTGATCGCGCCGTACGATCCCGACGTCCAGCAGACCCGGCTCCGGCTCGAGGGACCGTCTCACGCCCATCCGCTCGGTCTGGACGATCTCGGTCGGGACGTCCTCTCGCGGGTGATCTGGGGGGCCCGGGTCTCTCTCCGGGTCGGATTCAGCGTCGTCCTTCTCGCCGCCTCGCTCGGCATCTTCCTCGGCGCGCTCGCGGGTTACGCCGGGGGATGGCTGGATACCATCATCATGCGCTTCTCGGACGTTCTGCTGGCGTTTCCCGGGATACTCCTGGCCATCGCGCTGGTGGCAGTGCTCGGACCGAGTCTGAACAACGTCATTCTCGCCCTCGCGACCATCGGATGGGTCGGTTACGCACGCCTGACCCGGGGTCAGGTCTTGAAAATCCGGGAGATGGAGTACGTCACCGCGGCGAAGGCCCTCGGGGCACGTCCCCACCGGATTCTTCTGCGCCACGTCCTCCCGAATGTGATCAATCCGGTGATCGTCATGGCGACCCTCGGACTCGCCGGGGCCATCCTCGCCGAAGCGGCACTCTCGTTTCTCGGCCTCGGCGTCCAGCCCCCCACTCCCTCCTGGGGCGCCATGCTCACCGCCGGACGCCGCTATCTCGGCATCGCCAACCATCTCGCCATCTATCCCGGCATCGCCATCATGCTCGCGGTGATGGGGCTGAACTTCCTCGGCGACGGCCTGATCGATGCCCTCGATCCGAAGTACCGGAAAGAGATGAAAGAGTAGAAAAGCATCTGAGATCTAGGATCTGAGATCGAGGATCTGTAAAGCATCTGAGATCTAGGATCTGAGATCGAGGATCTGAATAGCATCTGAGATCGAGGATCTGGGATCGAGGATCTGAATAGCATCTGAGATCGAGGATCTGGGATCGAGGATCTGAATAGCTCCGGCCCCCGGCCCCCCGCCCCCTTCACTCTTCGCTCGCCGCTCGTCGCTCGCCGCTTTCCTCTGGTCTCCCTCCTCCCTCCTCCGATAAGATGAGCCCGTGACGGACCAAGAGGGACGAACGTCCCGGAGAGTGGCGCTGAATGTCGCCGGAGCGGCAGGACTCCTCGCCGCGGCCAAGGCGGTGGTCGGATTCTCGTCGGGCTCCATCGCGGTCCTCTCGTCGGCACTCGACTCGGCGGGCGACATGCTCGCCTCGTTCGTCAACTTCGTCTTCCTGACCATTGCCGCAAAACCTCCGGACGAGGACCACCCGTTCGGCCACGGAAAGGCCGAGCATCTCGCGGCGCTCTTCCAGGGAGCGCTCCTCTTCTCCGGCAGCCTTTATCTCGGCGCGCGCGCGGTGCATCGGATCGCCGATCCGGAGCCGCTCGACGCGTCCATCGTCGCAGTCGCGGCGATGGTCGGCTCGATGATCGCGACCTTCGCGATCACCTCGTACCTGAAAAGGAACGCGGTGAGAGAAGAGAGCTCCGCGCTCGCGAGCGATGCTCTTCACTACTCGAGTGACTTCGTGGCCAACGCAGCGACGATCATCGCGCTGATCGTGGTCCGCTACTCGGGCAATCCGGTCTACGACTCGATTCTCGGGATCACCGTCGCGGCCTGGATCGGCTGGAACTCGATCTACCTGATCTGGAACGCGGGCAACGATCTGATGGATCGTTCCCTCCCCGAGTCGGAGCTCGCCGCGGTGATGCGCTCGATCGAAGAGTCGGACCCCGAGGTGGTCGACTTCGCCGATCTCCGCACCCGTCGCGCCGCCGGAGTGCGCTTCATCGAGTTCGAGCTCCGAATCGACCGGAGAGTCTCGTTCGACCGCGCACACGAACTGACGGAGATGGTGAAGGCCCGGATCCGGAGCGCGTTTCCCCGCGTGGTGATCACCGTCCACGCGGAACCGGTCGATCGCTGACGCGCCGCTCCGGTTCGCGGAATTCGAAATTCCCGTCGCCTCCGCGCTACAATCTCGCGCATGTTCACACGCCGAGATTTCGCCCGCCTCACCGCTCTCGCATCCGTCGCAGCGCTCGCCGGCCCGGTTCCCGCGCCCGCCGTCGAGCCGAAGAGCAGCAGCGGAGTGATCAAGCCTCCGCGGCTGAAAGAAGGCGATACCGTCGGCATCGTCCTTCCCGCTTCTCTCTCATTCGAAGCGGAGGACATCAACCTCTCGAAGGAACGGCTCGAGGCACTCGGATTCAAAGTGAAATTCGGTGCGCACGTGTTCGACCGCTACGGTTCGTTCGCGGGAACCGACCGCGACCGCGCCTCGGACGTGAACGCGATGTTCGCCGACCCCGAAGTCGACGGCATCTTCTGCTTCACCGGGGGGTGGGGCACGCCGCGGATTCTCCCCTTTCTCGACTACCAGCTGATCCGGCGCAACCCGAAGGTGCTGATCGGCTACAGCGACATCACCGCGCTGATCAACACAGTCCATCAGCGCACCGGCCTGGTCACGTTCCACGGACCGGTCGCTGATTCGACTCTCGAGCCCTACACGCTCGAGAACCTGAAGAAGGCCGTCATGTCCGACGCCCCGATCGGGGTCCTTTCCAATCCTCCCAGGAAGGACACCGAGCTCGTGAACCGGCAGTGGCACACCTTCGCCGTCCGCTCCGGAAAAGGGAGCGGCCGGATCGTCGGTGGAAACCTGACCCTCATGTCCGCCCTGATGGGAACGCCGTACGAAGTCGACACCGCGGGCGGCCTGCTCTTTCTCGAGGACATCCACGAAGAGCCGTACCGGATCGACCGGATGCTGACCCAGCTCCAGGAGGGCGGCAAGTTCGACCGGGTGAAGGGCGTAGTCTGGGGACGCTGCACCCAGTGCGTCCCGAAGAGCGTGCCGTCGTTCAGCGAGGAGGAAGTGATCCGCGATCACTTCGGCTCACTCGGCGTTCCGGTACTCTCCGGATTCGCGTTCGGTCACATCGAAAAAAAGATCACTCTCCCGCTCGGATTGACCGGAACGCTCGACGCCGACGCCGGCACGGTGACCATCGACGAATCCGCGGTGGCGTAGCGCGCCAACATCTCCGGCCCTGGGGCGCCGGCATCTCTGCCGGCTCGTGGCGAGCGCCCCGCGCTCGCCACCCCGTGCCCTTCATCCGCAATCTTGCACAATGCGAGAATCGCTCGATTCTCCCGAGATCCTCGCGGTCAGGCACGGAGGCCTGACCGCAGCCGGCTTGAAGCCGGCGCTCCTCTACATCCGCGAACCGGCACTCGCGCCTCTCGCGCAAGCCGCCATTCCCGGACAAATCCGAAAACCCCTCCGTCTCTACATCAGCTCGCGCATGATCTCGTCGAGCGCTTCCCGTGGAGGACGCGCGTCCTCCGCAGCGAGGTGCGCCAGAGGCGACTCGGTGAGGTTGAGAAGATCGAGGAAGCTCGGCTTCTCCGGCTGCAGATAGACGAGCCCCGTGAGGACCTCCCCCGCCTCGTGCGCCTGATGGAGCCGGCCGAGCGCGGCGAGCGAATCCGACGGATCGTATTCCTCCTCCAGGCTCTTGAGGAGAACCGTGGAACCGTCGTGCATCGTCACTCTCTTCAGCTCACCCGGTTCGAGCTCGACCTCGATCTGCTCGAACACCGGAACGAACCCGATCTGGTGCAGCAGCTCTTCGTGTTCCTTCGCATACGGATAGCTCTTGGTCGATCCTTCGTGATTGTTGAACGTCACGCACGGTGAGACGACGTCGATCACACAGAGGCCGTTGTGGGCGACCGCCGCCTTCAGGATGTTCACCATCTGCTTCGGATCGCCCGCGAATCCGCGGGCGACGAACCCGCAGCCGAGCTGCACCGCGATGGCACAGAGGTCCATCGGCGGGAGATCGTTGATCACTCCGGTCTTGAGCTTCGAGCCTTCGTCGGCGGTGGCGGAGAACTGACCCTTGGTCAGCCCGTACACGCCGTTGTTCTCCACGATGTAGATCAGCGGAATGTTCCGCCGGATCATGTGCATGAACTGACCGACGCCGATCGACGCGGTGTCGCCGTCCCCGGAGACGCCGACTCCGACCAGAGTGCTGTTCGCCAGCATCGCCCCCGTCGCCACGGCGGGCATCCGGCCGTGGACGGCGTTGAATCCATGCGCCCTGGAGATGAAGTACGCCGGAGTCTTCGACGAGCAACCGATCCCGGAGAGCTTGATCACCTTCTCCGGCTCCACGCCCATCTCGAAAAAGGCGCGGACGATCTGATTGCTCACCGCGTCGTGGCCGCAACCGGCACAGAGCGTCGAGCGGCCTCCCTGGTAATCGAGCGCCTTCAGCCCCAGCCGGTTCTCCTTCGGCGTCTCGTTCCTCGTTTTCACTACGCTGTCGATTGCCGGCATGTCGTGATCTCCTCGGGTTCGGTTCAGACCTGCTGCTCGTCGCGCACCACCGCGTCGGTGACCGACCGGGCATCGAGCGGAAGCCCGTCGTAGTGCAGGACCTTGTGAATGCGGTTCTGCAACTCACCTGCCGCGAGCCGCAAAAGGTCGCCCATCTGTCCATCGCGGTTCTGCTCCACCACGTAGACCCGTTCGTGCGCCGTGACGAACTCCAGCACCTCGTCGACGAACGGGAGCGCGCGGATCCGCAGATAGTCGACCGGGAGGTCGTGCTCCGATGCGAGCTGATGCTGCGCCTCCCGTACCGCGAGATCGCTCGACCCGAATGCGATGATCCCGATCCGGGCCCCCTCCTTCGCCCGGATCACCGGCTTCGGAACGTACTGCTTCGCGGTGTCGGTCTTCCGCCTCAATCGATCGAGGTTCTTCCGGTAGTCGCCCGGCCTTTCGGAGTAGCGCGCGTACTCGTCGTGCCCCGACCCGCGCGTGAAGTACGACGCCATCGGATGATCGGTCCCCGGAATGGTTCGATACGGGACCGCGTCACCATCCACGTCCAGATAACGTCCCCACTTCGCCCCGAGCTCTTCCAGCCGCTCTTTCGTGAGCACCTTCCCACGCCGGATCGGTTTCTCCGGATAGACGAAGGGGTCAGACATCCAGTTGTTCATTCCGAGATCCAGGTCGGAGAGGACGAAGACGGGGGTCTGCAACATCTCCGCGAGATCCAGCGCTTCCACCGCGAAATCGAAGCACTCTGCGACGGAGCCGGGAATGAGTACCGGATGCTGCGTATCGCCGTGAGAGAGGGACCAGACCGAGAGGACATCCCCCTGTGCGGTGCGGGTCGGCAGACCGGTCGATGGTCCGACCCGCTCGATGTCCCAGATCACACCCGGGAGCTCGGCGTAGTACCCGAGGCCGACGAACTCCGACATCAGCGAGATGCCCGGACCCGACGTCGCGGTCATCGACCGCGCGCCAGCCCATCCCGCACCGAGGACCATTCCCACCGCTGCGAGCTCGTCCTCCGCCTGCACGATGGCGAAGGTGGCTTTCCCCTCCTTCAGCCGGTAGCGCTTCATGTAATCGATCAGCGACTCGCAGAGGGAGGTCGACGGAGTGATGGGGTACCAGGTCACCACGCTCACCCCGCCGAACATCGCGCCGATCGCGGCCGCCGAGTTCCCGTCGATGATGATCTTCCCCTCGGTCGCGTTCATCCTCTCGATCCGGAAGGCGTTCTGAAGGAAACGATTCTCCCGGGCGAACTCGATGCCGCGGTCGACTGCCTGCACGTTGAGATCGACCGCCTTCTTCTTGTCCCTGAACTGCCGGCCGATCGCGCGGACGACCTCCTCGCGCTCGATCCCGATCAGCTCCGCGACCACTCCGACGTACACCATGTTGGCGAGAAGCTTCCGAAGACGCGAATCGTCGGTCACCTCCCCCGCCAGTTTCGTGAACGGAGCGGCGAAGAAACGTACGTCGTCGCGGTACCGCTCGCAGGCAAGGGCCTCGTCGAAAATGCAGAGCGCTCCAGGTTCGAGAGCCTCGACGTCCTCCTTCGCCGTGGCCGGATTCATCGCCACCAGCAGATCGACTTCCTTCTTGCGCGCGACCCATCCGTCGCGATTCGCGCGGATGGTGAACCAGGTCGGGAGTCCGGCGATGTTCGAAGGGAACATGTTCTTCCCGCTCACCGGCACACCCATCTGGAAGATCGCCCGCATCAGGACGTTGTTGGAGGACTGCGATCCGGAACCGTTGACCGTGGCCACGTGGATGGTCAGATCGTTCACGGATACCGGACGCCCCACGGTGGGGGAATCGAGAACGGCGGTCGACGTCGATTCGGACACTTCGAGCTCCTTCGCACGCATGGATTCCGCAGGTCAGTGCGCAGACCGAGACTCACCGATAGTTGCCGTATCCCCGGATTGTAATCCATGGCCGGCTATTCCCCGTGCAGCGTGTCGCCCGACTGCATGCGTGGCAGCAGATGCCGCTCCCGGACGGCGATCCATATCTGAATGATAGACCACCCGGCCGCGATGTACGACCGCCGGACCACTCCAGCGCCGAACTTGCTGCTTCATCGGGTACAATCCCGCGCCGCATGCTTCGAATCGTATGGGTCGGTCTGGTTGCACTGGTGGCGACGCTGGTGACGTCGCCATTGGTGATCCTCTTTTCCCTTTTTCACGCGAGCTCGGCAACCGACGGCGTGATCCGCCTCTGGGCGAGAAGCATCGTGAACGCGGCAGGGATCGAGCTCCGCTCGGAGAACCTCGATCGGATCCGCTCCGAGCAGCGTTACATCATCGTCGGCAATCACTACAGCTACCTCGACATCCCGGTGCTGCTGGCCACCATTCCGCAGCCCGTCCGGTTCATGGCCAAGGCGAGCCTCTTCCAGATCCCGCTCTTCGGCTGGGGGCTCAAGTCGGCGGGATTCATTCCGATCGACCGCAAGCGCCGGAGCCGCAACCTGCGCGCGTTCGAGCTCGCGGGAGAGCGGATCCGGAAGGGAAACACGATCGTCATCTTTCCGGAGGAAGGACGCTCGAGGTCGAAAGAAATGAAACCGTTCCAGCGCGGCGCATATCTCCTCGCGCTGAAGTCCGAGCTCCCGATCCTCCCGGTGGCGATCGACGGGACCTACGAGGTCCTTCCCGCTACCCGCCTCTCCGTCCACCCGGGAGTGGTCACGGTGCACGTCTCCGAACCGATCGAGACCACAGGCCTCACGGTCTCGGCCAAGAAACACCTGATGGAGACGACTCGAGAGCGGATCGGGAAGATGCTGTTCGGCGACCAGTGGAGCGAGTAGACCCGGGTTCGTAAACACGAGTCGCGCGGAGGGACGGAGCGCGGCGGGAAGTCGGTTCATTTGCGCGATTTGCGCGATTTCCGTCAGCGGAGCGATCCGCGCGAACGGCGCGAATGGCGCGAGCTTCGTACGACTGCAGCGTTCCGCGATGGCGATTCCGCATTCCCCGAGCTCGTGCGAAGACGATCCGATCCCGCCCGTTTCAAATCGCGCAAATCGCGCAAATCGCGCAAATTCGACCCCTCCCCTGATTCGCATTCAACGCACGTCCTGCTATCATCCCGCCGCCATGAAACAGAAGATCACCCTTGCCCACTCCCCCGACGCCGATGACGCCTTCATGTTCTACGCTCTCGCGAAGGATCTGATCGACAGCGGCGAGTTCCAGTTCGAGCATCACCTCAAGGACATCCAGTCGCTCAACATCGACGCCCGCAGCGAGGTGTACGACGTGACGGCGATCTCCTTCGCCATGTACCCCTCCATCGCCGACCGCTACGCGCTCCTCTCGAGCGGCGCCTCGATCGGTGACGGCTACGGCCCTCTGGTCGTCTCGCGCAAACCGATGGCCGCGGCCGACCTCGACCGGGTGGTCGTCGCCGTCCCGGGGTTGAACACCTCCGCATATCTCGGCCTCAAGCTCTTCGCGCCGAAAGCCGAGACCACGGTGATGGACTTCGACCAGATCCAGGGAGCGGTCAAGGAGGGACGCGTCGAAGCGGGGCTGATCATCCACGAGGGACAGATCACGTACGCCGGCGAGGGGCTCCACAAAGTGGTCGACCTCGGCGAATGGTGGAAGAAAGAAACGAACCTTCCCATGCCGCTCGGTGGCAACGTGGTACGCCGCGCTCTCGGCAAAGAGACGATCGCGAAGGTCTCTGCGATCCTCAAGAAGTCGATTCAGTTCTCGCTCGACCACCGCAAGGAGGCACTCGAGCATGCGATGAGCTTCGGCCGCGGCCTCGATACTCCGAGTGCCGACCGCTTCGTCGGAATGTACGTGAACGACTACACGGTCGACTACGGCGAGAAGGGCCGCGCCGCGGTACGGCTCTTCCTCGACCGCGCTCATGCCGCCGGGCTGGTGGGAAAGGTCGACTCGTACGAGTTTTACTAGAGACCGAGGCTCGGGGCTCGAGGCTCGAGGCTCGGAAGAAGCGCGAGGTTTCTCAGCTCTGAATTCTCGAGTACCAGGTTCCAGACGTCCGACGTCGCATACCAGATCAGCCCGAAGGGCGTCTCTTCGTGTAGCCGGGTGCGTCAGCACCCGGACATGCGATTCGGACGAAGTTCGAGCCCGGAGGGCGGCACTTCTTCCGCAGAACGCGGGGTCGCCCCCTCACGGGGGGCTCCACATTCTCTTTCTACCTCTTTCCCGACCCCCTGCCTGACGGCAGGGGCCATACGAAGCATCGCCCTTCGGGCTTCTCATTCAACGAACGCCCGAAACGGCGTACGTCGCTTTTCCGAGCGTACGCGAGACTTCCCCGACCCCCGATCCCTACCCCGGACCCCCAACGTCGAGCTTCGAGCAGCGCCCGCCGTCTCCCGAGCCTCGAGCCTCTAGTCTCGAGCCTCGCTCCTCTCGCCTCTCGCCTCTCTCCCCTACCCCTCCGTGTCGTCGAGAGTTACAATAACCCTTTCGACATGACTGCCATCGACAAGGGCCGCCCAAGCGCGGAGATCACCGTGGTGCAGCCCGGGGGGTCTCCTTCGCGCCATACCATTGCCCCTTCCGGAGCGACGATGGGCCGCGCCTCCGATTGCACCATCCCGATCCGGGACCGCTTCCTCTCCCGGCGGCATGCCGAGATCTCCTTCATCGACGGGGCGTGGATCCTCACCGATTGCGGGAGTGCCAACGGGACGTTTCTCAATGGAAGCCGCGTCGATCGCCCTCTGATGCTCCGTCCCGGAGACCGTATCAGCCTCGGCGACAGCCACGTGCTGTTCGAAGAAGGATCCGCGGCCTCCAGCGGAGACCGCATCGCCCTCAACGACGCGATCTCGTCGGCCACCATCTCGATTCCGGTCCAGGAGATCGTCAAGCTCGACTCCCAGCCAACCGCCCACAACCAGCGCCTGCAGATCCTCAACCGGCTCGCGCTCGAACTGATCGAGGACCGGCCTCTCTCCGAACTTTTCGATTTCATCATCGACCGGGTGATGGACCTTCTGAAACCTTCGCGTGCTGCACTGGCGCTCCTCACTCCGGACCGCGCTTCGTTCGACACTCTGAAGGTGAGGCGGCGTGACTCATCCGATTCCGGCGATCTCACCATCAGCAGGACTCTCCTCAACGAAGTGGTCCTGGAAAAGAAGGTCCTGTCGTTCTACGACGTCAGCGCGGACGAGCATCTCGCACAGGCCAAATCGATCGTGGGACAGAACATCCGCTCCGTCCTCTGCGCTCCCCTCCTGGTCAATGACACGGTCCTCGGCGTCCTCTACGCCGACTACATCCTCACTCAGCAGAGCGTTTCCGAGGACGACGTGCGCCTCGCAGCTCAGATCGCCCGATTCGCCGCCATCAAGCTCGAGACGACGCGTCTGCGCGAACAGGCGCTGGCGAAAGAGAAAATGGAGGAAGAGCTCCGAACCGCCTACGCGATCCAGAAGCGAATCCTCCCGAAGGAGAATCCTGACGTCGAAGGGTGGGAATTCGCCGGCGTGAACCGCCCCCTCCGCACGGTGAGCGGCGACTACTTCGATTACGTTCCCCGGCCCGACGGACGGATCTACTTCACCATCGCCGACGTCAGTGGAAAGGGAGTCACCGCCGCTCTCCTCACCGTCGCGGTCGCGACCGGCTTCAACATCTTCGCGAAGAAGGATCTCTCTCCGGCGGAGATTCTGCGTGAGATCAACGAGAACCTCAGTCCGAAAACGTCTCCGACCAAGTTCGTGACCATGGTGGTCGGGCTCGTCGATCCGCAGAGCGGGAGAATCGAGTTCTCGAACGCAGGGCATACGCCTCCCCTGGTGGTGCGCCGCGACACGGTCGAGGAGCTGAAGACCACGGACATGGTGGTCGGTCTCTTCCCGACGGCCACGTACCGGAACCAGGAGATCACGCTCGGAGCCGGAGACGCGCTGGTCCTTTTCACCGACGGCATCACCGAGGCGGAGAACGAAGCGGAAGAGGAGTTCGGCTCCCTTGCGGCACGGGAGTGTGTGAATACCCTCCACGGCAAAGGGGCCGCAGCGATCATCGAATGCGTTGAGCAGGCGACTCTGGCGCACGCAGGGTCGACGCCGATGGGCGACGACGTCACTCTTCTCGCCATCAGCCGGAAGTGACGACTCCCGCCGCGGAATGATCGTCGCCCCGGCTCCGGTTGGACTGTCAGATCATGCTCCGGTTTCTCCGTCCGATCGCTCTCACTCTCGTCTCGCTGCTCCTCTCCACCCCACTGCTGGCGAACGACGTCACTCCGATCCGCGATTCGATCACCGGTTATTACACCGGTGCCGGCGCCTCTCCCATCTCTCAACGAACAATCGCCGCGCGATCGGCTCTCGAGAACGAGGTGCGCCGCATCACCGCGCCCGGCTTCCTCGGTTCCGACGGGCGCTGGAGCGACATCGATTACACCGAAGTCCCGAGCGGCGTCTGGTCGCCGTGGGATCACTTCCGGCGGCTCCTGACCATGGCACGCGGCTACGCGACGCCGGGACAGATCTGGTATCACGACCCTCAGCTCCTGTCCGGGATCGAGGCGTGTGTGGATGGGCTGCCGTCGTTCTATGGCGGTTCGGTTCCGGCCAACGGCAACTGGTGGTTCTGGACCATCGGCCCATCGCTCGAGCTCGGGCCGGCTCTGGTCCTCGTCGCGAGCGACCTCGATCCCGCCGTTCTGCAGGAAGGGATCGACGTTCTCCGCGCGCGGATCGGCCCACGCCCCGGGCTGACGAATTCCTATTCCGTGCTCGAGGGTGAGAACCTCGTCTGGTCGTCGATGAACCACCTCATGCTGGGGGTGCTGACCGGCGACGACGCGCGCATCTCCGCTGCGTCGGATGCCATCGGGTCGGCCTGCCGAGCCGACGCGACGCGTGACGGGATCCAGCCGGATCTCTCGTTCCAGCAGCACGGTCCGCAGCTCTACACCGGCGCGTACGGAAGCTCATTCGCATACGACGTCTCCCGATTTCTCCTCTTCACGGCCGGCACTCCGCTCACCCTGCCGCCCTCGCGCGCTTCTCTCTTCGCGGATTTCGTGGCCGACAGTCTTCAGTGGACTCTCTACCGCAACGATTTCGATCCCTCCTCGCTCGGGCGGCAGGTCAGCAATCCTTCCATGAACGGATGGAACGGTCTCGCGACGCTGCTGCAGATGTCCGTCGTCCCGGGCAGCCGTCAGGAAGAGATCCGGCGAAGCGCGGCGATGATGCTACGCTCCTGGGACGGCACGCTCCCGCCGGAGCTCGCCGCTCTCGCCGACGGGCTCGCGCAGACCACTCCCGCGTGGCCTTCCGGCCATCGCGATTTCGCCGACTCGGATTACGTCATTCACAGGCGCCCCGGCTGGTACGCGTCCGTACGGATGTTGTCGTGGCGCACTCTTTCCGGCGAGCGCACGAACGGTGAAGACCTCCTCGGATCGCGGCAGGCCGACGGCCGGATGCACCTGGTGGTCAGCGGGGACGAATACGCGTCGGGCGACGTCTATCCCACTCTCGACTGGTCGCGCCTCCCCGGGACCACCGTCGAGCTCGCACCCGATGCCGCGAGCGACCGATACGCCTACGGCAGCGACCTCTTCGTCGGCGGGACGGACGACGGAAGCAACGGAGTCGCAGCGATGATCCTCTCTCCCGCCGGCACGTCGCTCTCCATGCGCAAGGCGTGGATCTTCTTCGACGATTCGATCGCTTTCCTCGGCAGCGGGATCTGCGACACCTCGCAGTACCCGGTCGAGACGGTGATCGATCAACGGCCGGTGCGCAGCGGTCAGTCGCTGGTCGTGGACGGGCTGGCGTCCGAGAGCGAGCATGCGACTCCGAGGTGGGCGGCCGGCGAGAAGATCGGCTACTTCTTTCCGCATCCGACCACGGTACGGATCACCGACGCCACGCGCAGCGGAAGCTGGTCGCTCCTCGCCGGAGCGAATTCCTCCGCAGAAGTGAGCAACCGCATCCGGACCATCGCCATCGAGCACGGCGTCGCTCCGGTGAACGGGGCGGCCGAATACGTGATCGTCCCGAACGTCGACGCGTCGCAGATGCAACAGTGGGCGGAGAATGCGCCCATCACCGTTCTCGCGAACGACGGCGCGACGGCGGCCGCACGCGACGAGCGCACCGGCGCCACCGGCGTCGTTTTCTGGGAGGCGGGCTCGTTCGATGGCCTCACCGTCGACGCACCTGCGGTGCTGTTTCGAACCGGCTCGGCACGAACGACGGAGCTCTCCATCGCCGATCCGTCACGCCGCTCGCCTCTGGTCCACGTCACGATCGAGGGACGCTGGGTGGTGAAGGACGGCGGCAGTGCCGTCACTTTCACCGTCGGCGGACGGTCGACCACGCTCGCGATCGCACTCTCCGGCGGACGCACGGAGCACATCGAGCTCGAGTCGCAGTCGAAGCGTCGCGGCGTACGGCACTGACACGCTTCCGTTCACGGACGCAACGAGCGAGGCAGCTCGGTTTCGCTCATCGGTGTCTCCCACCCGCGACACGTCGCGCTCTGGCCGAACTTCAACAACCCACGCCCGCTCTTTCCACGTTCCCGTTCCGCCTCCCGACGACCGCTCCGAACCACCAATGCTCCAACACTTCGGCACGCCGTTCCCACGAGCAGCCCACATACCCACTCGCGACACATCCTCTCTCCCCGTCCGGGGTCATGTCTTCAGTCGGGACCGCCCTTCGGGGAGAGGGTCAGGGTGAGGGGCAACCCCGAAACTTGAATCCGACGCCCTTGCACTCTGCCTCACGCCTATCGCGCCTCCCCGACCTTCAGGATCAGAAGGCAAAGAACCGTACTTCGAATGGGATGCCCGCAAGGCCGCGGCCAATCGGCGAAAGCACGGGGTATCGTTCGACGAGGCTGCCACAGTGTTTGCGGACCCGAACGCCGGAATCAAGCCTGATCCGGACCACTCCGATGAAGAGGCTCGCGAGCTCATTCTCGGGATGTCGGCGTCCGGAAGAGTCCTGGTGGTATCATTCGTGGAGCGGGGTTTGGCCATTCGGATCATCAGTTCGAGGCCCGCTACCCGCAAAGAACGCCATGCCTACGAAGAAAACTAGCTCACGGAAGAAGCCGAGTTCAGACGAAATACGCGCCGAGTATGACTTCTCGGATGCTCGACCCAACCGTTTCGCGAAGAAGTTTAAGAAACCGAGCGGCGGTGGAGTTCTGGTCGTTCTCGAACCCGACGTGGCAGAGGTATTCGACTCAAGCGAGAAGGTCAACAAGTTCCTCCGTGCCACGCTGTCCGCTGTCAAGAAGTAGCCACCTAACTAACCGTTCCAGCCGACCGGGGCACGCCGAGTCGCGCTCGCATTCGTGCTACCATCTCAAGGCGTGCCCCGGCGGCTGAACGGCGGTACGTTATGCGGCGTGGGCAGTCGGTCTCGTGAAAAGGGTACTTCTCACAGCGGCGCTCCTCACGTGTGTAGGCGTAGCTGTCACGGTTACCCTTGCCAACCGCCGCGCGGATCCACTCCCCCCTGGTGCAACGGCAGACGTGATCGTGATCAAGAAGTCCGACCGCTCGCTTTCTCTCATGAAGGGCGGACACGTACTCCGCACATACCGGGTAGCACTGGGACCGAATCCGGTAGGCCCGAAAGAACGCGAGGGCGACGGGCGAACACCAGAAGGCGCATACGTCGTCGATTTCCACAAAACAGACAGCGCGTTTCACATCGCACTGCAGATCTCCTACCCAACGCCGAACCAAGGGAAGGCCGCGGCAGCCCGTGGAGTTCGTCCTGGAGGAGACATCATGATTCACGGAATCAGAAACGGCCTCGGATTCGTTGGCCGGCTGCATACCCTTGCGGATTGGACGCAGGGTTGCATCGCCGTGACGGATCCAGAAATCGAAGAGATTGCGCGAGCAGTTCCAGACGGCACGCCGGTCAAAATCCTGCCCTAGCTGCCGCATAACTTGGCGCTTCGAGCCGCCGCTCCCCGCGGCGGCCGTGGCGTAACTTGGTAGAATCTCCCTGCGGGTCGCGCGGCTCAAGCGCAACCGTTCGCCGGCTGAAGCGTCCGGGAATATGTAACGTATCTTCAATGTAGCTACGTGCATGAAGACGCGTTTGCAGAAATGGGGCAACAGCCTCGCCGTCCGAATTCCCCAGCCGTTCGCAAAAGAGACGAACCTGTCGGAGAACTCTGCCGTGGATGTCTCGCTGCGGAACGGGAAGCTGATCATCGCCCCCGTGAAGGAGCCCGATCTCGAACTCGAGGATTTGGTGGCTCGCATCACGAAGACCAATCGACACGAAGAGGTTGATACCGGGGCGAGCCGTGGCAACGAAGCGTGGTAAGTACGTCCCCGAGCGCGGTGATCTCGTCTGGTTGAGTTTCGATCCGCAGGCAGGTCGAGAGCAGGCGGGCCGCCGGCCTGCCGTGGTGCTCTCGCCGCGCTCGTACAACGCGAAGACAAATCTAGCGGTTTGCTGCCCGGTCACCTCCAAGGTCAAAGGCTATCCGTTTGAGGTCGCGCTCCCGGAGGGGCTACCCGTCCACGGCGTCGTCCTCAGCGATCAAATCAAGAGCCTGGACTGGCACGATCGTCGAGCAGAGTTCATCGCATCGCTCCCGACCGGCACCATCCTCGACATCTTGAGAAGGGCTTCATTGCTCGTGGTCCCGGCCGGCTAACTATCACATGCAGCCGCCTCCGGCCCCGCCGTTCCATGCGTTACAATCCTACAGTCTACACATCTGCCGTTCCGCCAACGCACTCGTTGGGCCCGGAGCGGCTGATGTGAAGGGACGTTAGGCGGTTGGGGGCCATGGGTACTTGGGGCATCGGAGTTCTCGCGGACGATTTCGCGGCTGATGTATACGACGCGTTCATGCGACGTTTCGACGCCTTGGAGTCGCGTGAAACGATCATCACGTCGCTAGCGAAACAGTTCGCTGAAGAGGTTCTCGACGTAGACGAGGGCCCCGTCTTCTGGCTCGCTCTTGCCAAGGCGGCTTGGGATACCGGTCCGATCTCAACGGAACTGAGAGATCGCGTTCGTTCCATCGTCGAAAGCGGCCGTGGCCTCGAAAGGTGGTCTGAAGGCGGCGGGCGCGAACTCGCGAAGCGCAAGAAGGTCCTAGGAGTCTGCGCGGTAGAAACCGTCCTACTGCGAAAGCGGATCAGCGGTCCAAATCCGTCCGAATTTTCGGCGAGTAGCCACCGCTACGCACCTCAAATCCGAACGAATTTGGCCTCGGCGCTCCGCTTTCTCGCTACGGACGTTTCTATCGCGCAGACTCCTAGCTCGTGGATGGGAGCGAGAATGACGCGACACAAACCCCGATGGCGGATGGCCATGCAAGGGGAAACACGATGAACGCCTCGTTCGCGACCCCTCAGGTCTACGCGAGAAGTGGTGGCGTGCTGTACCTGATCATCATCCCCGCCGGCATTTTTTGGAGGTCTCCGCCAGAGGGCCGCTCATCGTCTCGGGCAACGCAGTCGCCACCGCGAACCACATCACCCAATCCGTTTCTCTCTGGCGCGTCGGTATCGCCGGCGACCTCCTCATGCACATGTGCGACATCGGCGTCATGCTGGTGTTTTGCGTGCTCCTCAGCCCGGTGAACCGCAACATCGCGCTCTTCGCGCTCCTGTCGAACCTCGTCCAGACCTCCGTGCTCGTGGCGAACAGGCTGAATCTACTGATCCCCACGTTTCTCCTCGGCGATGCCGAGTATCTGAGAGCCTTTACGCCGCAACAGCTTCAGGCGCTCGCGTACGTGTCGCTCAGAACGCACGATTACGGCTTCGGGCTTGGCCTCATCTTCTTCGGCATGACGTGCATCGCTCTCGGCTACTTGATCTTTCGCTCCGGGTATCTGCCGAAGGTGCTCGGGGTCGGCATGCAGCTCGCGGGAGTGTGCTACCTCATCAACAGGTCCGTGCTGATCCTTTTCCCCGCGCTGGCGCCCCGGTTGTTTCCTGTGATTCTGATGCCGCCATTCATCGCCGAACTCTCCACGGCGCTGTGGCTGCTCGTGAAAGGCGTAAACCTGTCGAAGTGGCACGACCGTCAGAACGCCATCGCCGGCTCTTGACCGCGCACGTCTCTCTTGAGGCTGGCTGGCGTCACGAATTGGTCGTCAGCGGCCGCCTGACAACCGTTTACAGTGGACGGTCCGCTGCGCGGCCCCCCGCTGACCCGGAACGTCAGGCGGCGGACGAGATCGTAATGTTGATGAACAACGAATTTCCGCCGGTCTGCGACCATCTCGCGCCGGTTCTTTCGCGCGAGCTTTCGGCTGGCAACAAGGTCGACGAAGTTTCAACCAACGCGTTCGAACGGTGCCGACTGTTGGTCATCCTGAGGTTCGGTTACCAAGAGCGACATGAATGGGTAGCCAGCACGGCCGATCTCGATGAGGGCATCCAGCGTGATTCTCATTATTCGGTCGGCCGGTCGCTTTCCTGCCGCGCACATCGGCATGCGCTTCTCGCACCGGTCGGTTTCCGCATGGCTTGAGGGCGCGAGCCGCATAGCTCACCGCCGCAGCCGACCTCAACCGCAACGCGCTCGTCCCGAGGTTGGTACCTTTTCGCGGGCGATTGGCGCGGCTGAGCGCCAAAATGGAGACGAGGAACGTGATGGACGTGAACTTCACAGCGGTGTTTCGAGCGGTAGAGGGCGGATACATCGCCTTCGCTGAGGAACTTCCTGGCGCGAACACGCAGGGTGCGACGTTGGAGGAGGCTCGAGCAAATCTGGCGGAAGCGATCAGCATGGTACTTGCCGCCAACCGCGAACTCGCCGAGGAAGAGATCCACGACGCCGAAGTCATTCGCGAGCCGATCAAGGTCTCCGCTTGAAACGGCGCGATCTGATCCAACACCTCGAATCTCACGGCTGCGAGTTCTTTCGCGAAGGTGGAAATCACACGATCTACATAAACCGAAAGGCATAGAAGGTCACATCGGTTCCGCGTCATCGGGAGATCTTCGACGACCTCGTGAAGAAGATCTGCCGGGACCTCGAGATCCCAAGGCCGGGAGCATAACTCAGCCCCTACCCAGCGGCCGCCGCCTTCGATGCGTTCGCGGTATGCTTTCGCTCTGCGCGTCGACGGCGCCCCTGAACCGCGCGGTGTTATCTCGCGCGTCGGTATCGAATCGATGAAGTACTTCGTTATCACACTCACCGCAGTGGTTACGGCCGTCGCCCTGGTTCTCGTCGCGATGTGGCGGCTCGACGTGGCACGCGATCGTCGTCTGCACATGCTGAGGGAGAAGGCGTCGCCATCGTACATGACCCAGCCGCTTCGCCCGTTCGCCGTCTTCACTTCTACGACCATTGCGTCCTTCAGGTATCGAACACGAAGCACTTTGGGCTGTTCGCCCGAGCTGAGAGTCGCAACCACTGGATCTGTCGCATCGAAGGCGACACCTTCCGGCATCTCGGCGTAGATCGGCAACGACCGGCTCACTCGCAGAGAGACGACATCTACGAGCACGGGTGCATCACGGTGGTATTTCATCTTCGTCGCGCGGGGCCGCATGAAGGTCCGCCGAGGGAATGATGATCTGCGCGAATTGTGAGAACGAGATTCCAGGAGGGCGCATCGTTTGCCCGTCGTGCAATGGACCCCGCGTGGCGGACGGATCGGGAGCGGCGCCGTCTCCGCGGGAAGCGCTACGCCTGGCGAATCAGTCGACCGGCTGGCTCATTCTCTGCGTCAAGTTCGGGTTCATCCTCGCGCCGGTCGCCTGGTGGCGTGCGCAGAAGGGCCTGCGGATTCTCGCGGATGTGGATGACACGCGGGCGAGAGGCCGTTTGCGGTTCCTGCGCACCGTGGCAATTCTCGCGACGCTCTTCTGGCTGGCGTCACTGCTCGTCGTTTGGACGACGATGCGGCCTAATCTCCCATAGCGCGGTCGGTCAACGACTCGATTCAGTCACTCGAGAGACGAGCCCGGATGGAGGGTTCGGGCGATATGACGAGAGGCGCGGATGACCATGGAAGGAAAACGAATGCGGCGCCTCGGAAACGCGACAAGGAACTTCTTCGTCGCCTCTTGCTTCACGGTCCCGGCGGGGATTCCGGCGGTCACGCCGCGTGCAGAACATTCTTCAGGGCCGTGTCTCTGTCGTCGCAGGCACGCGTCGCGCCCGCCTGGATTTTCGAGAGGGGCAACGAGAATCGTCTCCGTCGCGGAGTCCCCGGGTTCCGGCGCACCGCGCCTTCACCCGGGGCTACTGTCAATCGTGCCTACGGCACTGGGAGTCGCCCGTGTGGCGTGGGTGGCGCTTATGCGGACGGGGCGAGTGGCCTCGGTGTCGGATCTGACTTTCGGTATTGCCCCTCACCCTTCCCTCTCCCCGAATGCACGCTTCGACTGAAGACGTGACCCCGGACGGGAATAGGAGACCGTCGCGCGAGTGGGCGTGATTGGCGCTTCGTGGGGTCGAGTACCGAAGTCTTCCAGCGCGGACGGTTCGGACGAGCGTCGAGACGTGCACGGCATCGCATAAAGAGCGGACGGGGGTCCTTGAGACTTCGACCACGACGACGTCGGCCCCGGCGTTGGCCTCGGCGGTCACGCCGCGTGCAGAACATGCTTCCGGGCCGTGGCTCCGTCGTCGCAGGCACGCGTCGCGCCCGCCTGGATTTTCGAGAGGGGCAACGAGAATCGTCTCCGTCGCGGAGTCCCCGGGTTCCGGCGCACCGCGCCTTCACCCGGGGCTACTGTCAATCGTGCCTACGGCACTGGGAGTCGCGCGAGTGGGAATGGGTCGCGCTTATGGGGACGGATCCGAAAGTTTGGGAGCACGGATGGCTCGGACGAGCGCCGAGACGTGCACGGCATGGCATAAAGAGCGGACGGGGGTCCTTGAGACTTCGCCCACGACGACGTCGGTCCCGGCGCTGGCCCGGCGGTCACGCCGCGTGCAGAACATTCTTCAGGGCCGTGGCTCCGTCATCGCAGGCACGCGTCGCGCCCGCCTGGGTCTTCGAGAGGGGCAACGAGAATCGTCTCCGTCGCGGAGTCCCCGGGTTCCGGCGCACCGCGCCTTCACCCGGGGCTACTGTCAATCGTGCCTACGGCACTGGGAGGCGCCCGAGTGGGAATGGGTGGCGCTTATGGGGACGGATCCGAAAGTTTGGGAGCACGGATGGTTCGGACGAGCGCCGAGACGTGCACGGCATGGCATAAAGAGCGGACGGGGGTCCTTGAGACTTCGGCCACGACGACGTCGGCCCCGGCGCTGGCCCGGCGGTCACGCCGCGTGCAGAACATGCTTCCGGGCCGTGGCTCCGTCATCGCAGGCACGCGTCGCGCCCGCCTGGGTCTTCGAGAGGGGCAACGAGAATCGTCTCCGTCGCGGAGTCCCCGGGTTCCGGCGCACCGCGCCTTCACCCGGGGCTACTGTCAATCGTGCCTACGGCACTGGGAGGCGCCCGAGTGGGAATGGGTCGCGCTTCGTGGGGATGGATCCGAAAGTTTGGGAGCACGGATGGTTCGGACGAGCGTCGAGACGTGCACGGCATGGCATAAAGAGCGGACGGGGGTCCTTGAGACTTCGGCCACGACGACGTCGGCCCCGGCGCTGGCCCGGCGGTCACGCCGCGTGCAGAACATGCTTCCGGGCCGTGGCTCCGTCGTCGCAGGCACGCGTCGCGCCCGCCTGGGTCTTCGAGAGGGGCAACGAGAATCGTCTCCGTCGCGGAGTCCCCGGGTTCCGGCGCACCGCGCCTTCACCCGGGGCTACTGTCAATCGTGCCTACGGCACTGGGAGGCGCCCGAGTGGGAATGGGTGGCGCTTATGGGGACGGATCCGAAAGTTTGGGAGCACGGATGGTTCGGACGAGCGCCGCGGCGTGGACAGGCGTGGCGTGAAGAGCGTGCCCTTGGTCGAGCTCTGCCCGGCGAACCGTGAGATCATGACCCCATGACACCGATCAGGAGATCGCGTACGCTCGCGGTCGGCAGGCGTTACGGCCTGCTGGTCGTTTTCGCCTCGGCCGTCAGCATGCTGTTGCACTTCGGGCTGGTGGGAATGGAGGCCTACTTCATCGGTGACGCCGTGTCGATCGATCTGGAGCACCGCTTCTGGCGGTCGGCGTTCTCCTTCCCCTTTCTGCCAATTCTGCTGATGGAATTCGTGCTGACCACACTGGCTCTCTTTCTGTGGGGCCGCTTTCGCTACACCCTCCACGAGGCCCACCAGCTGGACATGCAGCTCGCGCGGCACGAGACGAGAATCCGTACGCTTCAGCGGGCGATGGCGCTGATGGCACAGCATCTCGCCCAGCAGAACAATCAGATTCTCCAGCAGATCGCTTCGCGACGGGAGAAGGGACAGCAGACCTCCCAGACCATCGAGACGGCGAGTCGGCGCATCTCGGAGGTCCTGCACACGCTCTCGGAGATCAGCTTCGTGACTCCCTACCTCGAGAACGGAAGCGACGAGGGCGTCGACCTGATCGAGGAGCTGGAGCGACGGTTGACCGAGCGCGACGAATCTGCGCTCGAAGAAACGTGAAGCACGAGAAACCCGGTGCCGAATCTGCTTTTCGCGGACGCCGGCTCAAGACATGACCCCGGACGGGGAGAGGGAACGTCGCGCGAGTGGACGTGATTGGCGCTTCGTGGGGTCGAGTACCAAAGTCTTGGAGCGCGGATGATTCGGACGAGCGTCGAGCCGTGCACGGCATGGCATGAAGAGGGGGCGGGGGTCCTTGAGACTTCGGCCACGACGACGTCGGCCCCGGCTTCGTGAGGGGCAGCGAGATTCGTCTCCGTCGCGGAGTCCCCGGCTTCCGGCGCAGAGCGCCTACTGTCAATCGTGCCTATGGCACTGGGAGTCGGTCGAGTGGGCGACCTGCGGATGACCCGGGCAGGGCTACGGGCGGAGCCAGTGGAGCATCGCCGGGTAGCTCACCGGGGTCTCCCTCCCGCGGCGCGGCTCGAACGTCATTCCCGCCCACTCCAGCATCGGGACGCCGGCATAGTGGCCGGTCGAGAAGTTCTCGATGAAGGCACGCGAGGTGCCGCGGTACCCGCCACCGTGGAAGACGATCTCCGGATCGAGCCGCAGGTGGACCAGCGCGGCCCACGACCAGGCGATCGCCGCAATCTCCTCCCCCAACTCGAACGACGACTCCGAGGTGAGGGTCGCCCGGATCTCGGGCGGCGCGAAGGCGACGTGTCCGGCCTCGTGCAGGAGATCGCCGGGATACTCGAGCGCATCGCGGTCGAAGAGGAGCGCGCCGCGGTCGATGGTCACGCCGGGGAGGAACGTCTTCTCCGGCAACGGACCCTCCCGCGCAGAAAGACCGATCTCCGCGAAAAACGCGAGGACTCTCCCGATCGTCGCATCGCGAGTGTCGAGATCGCGGGTGGATGCTTCGTTCGATACGGACATCGCACCGATTGTAGTCCTGGCGAGCCGACGGAATACGAACCACGCAGGGCTCTCCACACGCCATCCGCTCACCGCCCGGCGCAACAAACGTCTACTTTAGGGACTTCCGCAGACTATCCGCTCCGACGCGGTTCAGGTCCTGGAGATGATCGGCAATCCCCTTCTGGACCGCGAGCCATTGAGCGACTTCGTTCTGCACCCGCAGTGAGTTCTCCGCCACGATGGCCCGGGCTCGATTCAGCGTCTCGCGAACAAGGAGGGTCCGGAGCCGGTCGAAGTCCGCCATCCCGGGGCTGCGCCTCGCGCTCTCGAGCTCATCGCTGACCCGGCGGACCCCGGCGAACAGGAGCGGGTCTGTGATCAACCGGCGCGCTTCTTCCACTTCGTCGTGACACTTTTCGAGAGAAACCGCAGGCTGCATCGCATCTTCGAGAGCAGCATGAGCCTTTCCGAGATGCTCCAGGACCGCAAGATCGCGTTGGTACACCTTCTTCTCCTCCGCGAACCTCTGCATCGCCTGGCGGAGATTCTGCTCCGCCTGAAGCGCTTCCTGCACCGGCGCGTCCGGATGCGAGCGCTGCTGTGCTGCGACGGGGAGAGCCACGAACAGAACGATTGCCATCCATCGGGTCACATGCATCAATCACCTCGGATTGGAGTCGTGGACGTTCATCACTGAGACGGCGGAGCCCGGAACCGGGTTCTTCGGAGCGCGTCGTGAGCCGGGACGGGCGGGTCGCAAGTTGGCGATCAAAGGAGGTTGCGAAAGCGGCGATCCGTCGCGCGAATGCGAAAAGAGGAGGCTATGAGCCTCCTCTTCACGTTCGAAGCCTGCGGGGGCTTCGCCCTCATCGTCAGTGGACGCGGATCCCCGAGTCGTGCTCCTCGTGCGCCTGCATCACCTCGGCGATCTGGCGCCCCAGTTCGAGAAACGCCTTCGTCGCGGGTGATTCGGGGTCGAGCACCACGATCGGTTCTCCGGTGTCCCCTCCAACCACCACCTTCGGATCGACCGGCACTTCGCCCAGAAAAGGGACGTCCAGCATCTCGGCGGTCTTCCGTCCACCGCCGTGTCCGAAGATCTCTTCGCGCTCTCCGCAGTGCCGGCAGATGTAGTAGCTCATGTTCTCCACGATCCCGAGCACCGGGACGTTGACTTTCCGGAACATCGCCAATCCCTTGCGCGCGTCGATGAGGGCCACGTCCTGCGGAGTGGTGACGACGATCGCCCCCGAGAGCGGGACCCGCTGGGTGACGGTGAGCTGTGCGTCGCCGGTTCCTGGCGGGAGGTCGATGATCATGAAATCGAGCTCTCCCCATTTCACATCCATCAGGAACTGCTCGAGCGCCTTCATGACCATCGGTCCGCGCCAGATCACCGGAGTGTCGGGATCGGTGATCAGTCCGAGCGACATCGTCTTCACTCCGTGGCGCTCCATCGGAACGATCTTCTCGTCCTCTGCGTCGATCTGCGGACGTCCGTGAATTCCGAGCATCATCTGCTGCGACGGGCCGTAGATGTCGGCGTCGAGGAGGCCGACGCGGTAGCCGAGCATCCGGAGCGAGAGTGCGAGATTGGTCGAGACGGTCGATTTTCCGACTCCTCCCTTCCCCGACGCGACGGCGATCTTGTACTTCACGTGCTCGAGCGGCTCCATCTGGCTACCCATTCCGGCCGGCGATGCGCCCCGAGGAGCCGCCTCGATCTTCACCTCGACGTCCTTGACGCCCGGCAGCTCCATCACCGCTGCACGCGCTTCGCGTGCGATCTGCTCTCCGATCGCGGGGTTCTCGGTCTGGAAGTGCACCGCGAACGAGACCCGTGTTCCTTCGATCGCGACGTCGCGAACGAATCCGAATGAGACGATGTCCCGCGAGAGACCGGGAAATCTGACGCCGCGCAGCGCCTGCATGACTTCATCTTGAGTGGGCATTCGAATTTTCCTTCTTGAACCTTTCGTATGCTTCGACGACGATCGGGATTGCCTCTTCGGCCGTCGCCACGACCGTGACGATCTCCATGTCCGGAGGACTCACCAGTCCGCGGCTCATCATCGTATCGTTCATCCATGCGATCAGGCCATCCCACATCTTCCCGACCAGGATCAGGGGATGTTCCCGAAGGTGCTTCACCTGAAGCAGTTGCCAGATCATGAACGTCTCCAGCCCCGTTCCGATGCCGCCGGGAAAGACGACGAAGGCCGACGAGAGCCGGACGAAATGATGCAGCCTCGAAAAAAACGTCCGGTGGCGGTAGACCCGGTCGACGAAGGGATTCGCGGTCTCCTCACTCGGGAGATGGATCGGAAGACCGAACGAGCGGGAATGACTCTCGCCCTGTCCCTCCACTGCGCCGGAGTTCGCCGCTTCCATCAGACCCGGCCCTCCGCCGGTCACGATGTCGTAGCCGAGCTTCGCGAGCTCGGCACTGAGCCGTTTCACGTCGTCGTAGATCGGGTCTCCGCGGCGGATCCGGCTACTCCCGAAAATCGAGACCCGGAAGTGCTCCACGTGCTCGGGCTGGATCTGCTCGAGATCGTTGATGGTCTCCCAGAGGTGGTAGATCGAGCGGTCGAGGATCTGCACCGGGTCGACCGAGGAGCGCTTGCGCGCCTGAGAGCGGCGGAGATTCTCCGACTGCTGGTTTCTGTTCTTGTGGTCCGGCATTTTCTTTGTCGAGGTCCTGCTGCCCGGCATCCAGGTCGCTTCGATGGATGCGAAAGAAACGACGGTCGCCGGCCCGGGCGGGCCCGGAACGTAATACTCTAATGCTTCGGAGGCTGATTTACTGCTTCGTCACCCAGATTTCATTCTTCGTGTAGCGCTGGAGTGACGGTACGGCTGCCCGCGCCTGGGCCTCCGAGGCAAACTTCACCCGCACCCGGTAGAGCATTCCCTCTGCCACCTTCGCCCGCTCGACGTACGCGGAGTCGAATCCGTCGTTGATCAGGCGCGCTGCGAGAGCCTCGGCCGCCGTCTTGTCCGACGTGGAGAGGAGTTGAGCATAGTGCGGGACTGCCGGGGTGAGATCCTTCGCAGCCTGCGGAGGCGCCGGTTGGGCAGAAGAGGGCGAGCCCGCTGTCGAAGCCGCTGCGTCCGGGGTCACGGGGACGCGCTCGACCTGCGACCGCTCCGGCCGAGGAGTGCTCGCCGCGGGCGCCGCTGCGCGGCTGCGGTCGGTCTCGTGCCTCTCGACGATGATCGGAGGAGGCACCGTCTCCCGGCTCGAGGCGGTTTGTCCATTCGTGAAGTCCTGCGGTGGAGCGACTTCTTCGACCGGCGTCGTGGCCGGCGTCGCCGACGCTTCCGTCACCGCCGCTTCCCGGACCGACGCCATCCGCTGGTCGTCGTCGCCGCGGCCGACGATCACACCGAACGCGAAGCAGGCACCGAGCGAGAGGAGCAGAAGGATGAAGGCGATGAACGCCTGTCCTGCCGTCAGGGAAATCTCGTAGTGCGACGAATCATCGGTCATCACGTTTTCGCTCATCTTCACCCTCCCTCACATCCGGCCGCACCCGCATCGGGGTCACGGCGAGATTCATTATCCTTTACCGGGCGCCCTCGTGGCGCCATCATCCTTCGCCGCGGCCGGCGCGGCCGCATTCCAGTTCGTGTGATAGACGACGTCGTTT
The DNA here is from genome assembly GCA_963741955.1 of uncultured Acidobacteriota bacterium. Lineage (GTDB taxonomy): Bacteria > Acidobacteriota > Thermoanaerobaculia > Gp7-AA8 > Gp7-AA8 > CAVUKB01. The sequence goes on along the minus strand of CAVUKB010000001.1, from coordinate 382,513 downwards.
TCGAAATAAATCGCCGACGCCCCTCCGTCCGCTTTCGGGTAGATCCAGACGGAAAAGACCCGCTCATTCTGAACGATCTGCCGGATCCAGTCTTCCCGCGGCATCCCTACGATCTGCCGGACGTCCGCAGCTTTCATCCCTTCCCGGATCCGGGCAAACGCGTCCATCGAGACGAAGCGTTCCGACCGGGCCACCTCGAGCCGCTCCTTCGCTCTCTCATTGGACGGGTCGATCGCCAGAGCGTTCCGGTACAATTCGATCGCGCGATCGTAGCGGGCCAGCACGTCCATGTACTCGTCGCCCATACGGACCTTTTCGTCTGCGTAGAGCGCCGCAGCGCGGGAGTCGCCGGTCCGCTCGTAGTACTCGCGCACGTCTTCGAGAAACGGCCCCCAGAGCGGCTCGAGCTTCTTGTGATTCGCAAGGAGCACTTCGATCTGTTCCTTGCGCGAACCCTCTTTGGCCGGCTCAGGGAGCGAACGGCGCATCGCAACGAGGCGGTCGTACTCGGTGGAGATCTTCCGCCACTCCCGTTCGTTCGGGCGGTTCGGGAGATTTCCGGTCGCACAGCCGGCGACGAGGAAGGCAGAAAGGAGAACGATTCCGGTCAGATTCCGCACGAGAGCCATTTTATCCGGTATCTGTCATCTGTTCAGTATTATCTGAGCTTTCTGCGAGAGATACGCGGCAACAAGCCGGCGCCGTCACCGCACTCGAGATACCCGATCACAGATATCAGATGCGGCGCAGTGGCTCGATGATCTCGTTCATCTCGGCCTCGAGAACCGTCCCGAACTCGGCTCGCGTCTCGTAGATCCAGCCGGTGAGAAGCTCGTTGAGGACGCTCTCCACGATTGCCCGTCGATCCGAGGAGCCGGAAGCGATCAGATTGTTCAGCAGCTGATCGAAATCGACCCGCGCTTCATTCATCAGATTGACTCCGCTCAGATACGGCATCGTTTCGGGCGAGAGGTGCCGGACCACCCGGTCGATGAAATCGTAGACGTGATCGCCGATCTTCTGGAAGACCAGACCGAAGATCGACTGAAACGCTCCGTTGTATCTCTCGACTTCCGACTCGAGCACCATCTCCGCTTCTGCGGCGGCTCGATGCTCGTCGACCGTTTCTTCGGTCGCGTCTTCGAGAAGGTTCGCCGTGAGGAGTGCCCACGCCGTGCGACAGGTCACGAAATCAGAGAGATAACTCCGGTCGCAGAGCTCCTGAAAGGTCTGTGGCTCCGCGAGCTGCGAGTAGATGTAGGTCTCTTCCTCGGTCATATCGAGATGAAAGACGCGCTGATCGGCCTGCCGGGAGTGCTGCAGTGATCGCTCCATCCGCCCGATTCCGCGCGAGACCAGCGACCAGTGGTCGATCCGTCCCACCCCGTCCAGAACGAGCCGCTCACTCTGGATCGACAGTCGCGGAATCTCGTCCGGGAGCTCCTCCCGCAATTCCAGCGTGTAGTTGCCGGCGCGGAATGCGAGCGCACGCAGAACGATGGTGACCACCTGTTTTTCGACCACCGTCATCAGCTCTTCCGGACGGAGATAACCGAGTTCACAAAGGGCCGAGCCGATCTCCTGGACCGGAACGATTTTTTCGCTGATGGTGCGGTACTGCTGGAGATTCAACTCTCCTTCCCGAAACAGGACCTCGGCCAGACCGAGGTCGGGATCGGAGCTCGTCGCGAACACGATCTTTCCTTCGTAGATGTAGATGTTGTCGTGACGACCTTCCGCTTCGAGCGACACGATCGCGCTCTCGGAGCTGCGGATCAGTGATCGCATCAGGTCGGGAACTGTGGTCTCCGACAGAGTTCCCTGAATGGTCAGTTCGTCGCTCATCGACTCAGCGCCCGTTCACCCGATCCGCTTTTCGGCGTCGCCCGGACGGGATCGCGCGATTCCGATCGAGTCCTTGGTGGCCAGTTTGACCCGGTACATCGCCGCATCCGCCGCCCGGATCAGATCCTCTTTGCTCGATGCATGCAGCGGATAGGTCGCGATTCCGAAGCTCGCGGTGACATCGACTTCCACGTCCGCTTCGAGCTGGAAAGGTGCACGGTTGAGCGCCCGCTTCACACGGTCGGCCACGGACCAGGCTTGATCCGCATCGGTCTGCGGCAGGAGGATGCAGAACTCGTCGCCACCGAACCGCACCACCTTGTCGATCGCGCGGACGGCGCCCATGATCCGCTTCGCGACTTCCTGAAGGGTCCGCGATCCGGCGAGGTGTCCGTACTTGTTGTTCACGCTCTTGAGGTCGTCGAGGTCGAGGAAAATCACCGAGAAACAGGTCGAATAGCGGCGGGAGCGTTCCATCTCCTCGTCCAGGTACGCTTCGAAGAACCGCCGGTTGTACGCCTTCGTCAGATCGTCGCGCATGGCGAGATCCTTGTTCCGCGTGAGCTGGTAGACGTTGCCGAGGATCGCGGTGACGGTCTGCAGATACCGGAGCGCGCGAACCGCATTGCGCGACTCGATCCGGTCGAGTTGCGTCACGCTCGCCTTGATCACTCCGATCACGTCGTCACCGAGCTGGATCGGCATCAGGATGGTACCGGGGACTTCTCCCTCCGGCTCCTCGACCGCGAAGCCGCGGATCGATTCGAGAGCCTGCTGCAGCAGCTCCTTCTGGACGCCCGGAAGAAACTCTCCGGTGTCCTCGTGGCTCGGATCGTTGCTGAACGCGACGGCGAACCGCTCGACCCGCGGATCGTGGAGAAGAAGCGTTCCATGCGCGAGCTGCAGGGTCGCGAGAACGGTCAGGGTGACTTTCTCGAAGATCACCTCGATGTTGCTCGTGGCGACCAGATCACGAATGTCGTCGAAGAAGTCGAATTCGAACTGCAGGCGCTCCGCACGTTCCGTCGCGACCACCAGATCGGAAGCGAAAGCGAGATACGAACGCGGGTCGGCGTCGAACCAGCTGCGCTGGATCCGGAGCTCGCCGAATTTCCGGGACGCACGGCACTCTCCGGAGACGAGTACGATCCGCGCCACCACGTCGTCCGGAAGGTGATCGATCGCTCCGCCCGGCTCGTCGTCGACGATCGCGATTCGTGTCTGCGAGTCGACGGACGTTTCGAAGGCGAACGCCGGACACTCGGCGCGGAGGCGCGCCAGCATTTCGGGCTCGCGGCAAAGCACGGCAACGGATGGACTTGCGAACTGATTCAATCTGGTTCCGATTTTACCGCCGAATCTGCCAGTATTCACATCGAAATCTCGTTTCATCGCCGGAATCGCGCCGATGCACATCATTCAGCTTCAGTTTTCGACGGCGACGCTCTTCGATATGAAGATCCGAAGCATCGACCAGCATATCCTCTCCACGGACAATCGCGTCGAAGTGTGGGAGGCGAGCGGCGACGAGCTTCACGCTCCGCAGGGAGATCCCGTACCACCGTCGGAGCTCGCCCGCCGCTCTGCGAGCGAGGGGTGGGACGTGGTGCACGTGTACGGACCAGTTCCACGGACTCCCTCCGTTCTTCGAGGGCTCCGGGCGCCGTACGTCGCTCCTTCTGATCCCGCTCCTTCTCTCCTCCCCTGGCGGCGCACACCTCTTCCCGCTGCTCGCGTCGGCGCTTCGGAGTTCGCAACGGTCCGGGAGGCTGTCGCGCCGCGCTTTTTCGAATCCGTGGCGAGATCCTCCGGCGCGCCCGAGGGTGCACCGAAGCGGATCGGCGGCTTCGCCGGTCCACGACCGCGGAAGGAAGCGATCGCCGCAGTCGCGTCGCGCGTGATCCGCTTTCGGGAAGACATCGAATGGCGTTTCTTCGAAGAGCCTCCCGACCCCGAGGACCTCGATGAGCTCGATCTCTGGATCGACGCGACGCCACACGAAGACGATGCCGACGGATTCACTGCCGAAGCTCTGGTCCGGCGGCGTGTGGTCGTCGCGTCTCGTACTCCTCTGAACGCATGGCGTCTCGACGGCGGTCGTGCCGGCTTTCTCGTTCCTCCGGACGACCCGAACGAAATGGCGCACGCGATCCTCGGTGCCCTCTTCAAATCCGAGATCTCCGAGCCGAGACGCCGCGTGACTGCGGCATCGCGCGAGAGGTTTCGTCCGGAGCTCCGGCGCGACGAGCTTCTGCGCCTCTATGGAGCGGTCTCGCGATGATGGAGCTGTTCGACGCGGTCGATCCAGCGAGACGAGCGATCCTCCTCTCCGCACGCGAGGTCGGGATCAGCCTGCGAACAGCGGTCTGGCTGGTCGGAGGACCGGTGCGCGATCTCCGGCTCGGCGAACCGGTGAGAGATCTCGATTTCGTCGTGGATGCGTCACACGTCCAGCAGTTCGCCGCCGCATTCGCGTCGGCGCTCGGCGGGCGTATCCGCCGTTTTCCCCGCTTCATGACCTTCACCATCGAAGCGGCCGGTCTTCCGCTGATCGATGTCGCCACGGCCCGGCGGGAGAGCTACCGTGCCCCGGGTGCGCTCCCGGAAGTCACGGCCGGAGGGATCGCCGAAGACCTCACCCGCCGCGATTTCTCGATCAACGCCATCGCGATCGAATTGATCGAGGGGCAGCTCGTCGACCCACTCGGAGGAATGGCCGATCTCGAACAGCGGCGTATCCGGATCCTCCACCCGCGAAGTTTTCTCGACGATCCGACCCGGCTCCTCCGCGCACTCCGTTTCGCGGTCCGCCTCGGCTTCGGACTGGAGGAGACGACCGGGCGCGCGATGGAGCATGCGATCTCCGCCGGAGCACTGCGGAGCATCTCCCGGACGCGACTGTGGCGCGAAGTGATGCTCGCCTTCGCCGAACCGCACCCCGGCGCGGTCCTCTGCCGGATGGGGGGGAGCGGAGCTCTCGACCTCCTCTTCCCGGGCGTGCAGTACTCGTCCGCGTTCGACCTCGCGATGCGCTCGCTCGAGATCTGGCTACCCGAGGGGCGGATCGACACTCCGGTCGCGATGCTCGGCCGCCTCGCGGCGGCTTCCTCCGCAGCGCCCGATCTCTCGGGATCATCGTTCACCCTTCGCAGAATCGCGCAGATCGAGAGTTTCCGCGAGTCGGCATCCTCGATTCGCGACCGCTTCGAGAAGGTCGAAACACCCGACCAGGCTCTGGAAGCGATCGGTGCAGCCGGCACTCTCACTCTCGCTGCGGCCGCGATCGCCGGCGACGATCGCTTCGTTCCGATGCTTCGCAGGTACATCGTCGCCGACCGCATCGCCCGCGCGATTCCGGGCTCCGGGATCCATCCGGAGCGGGGACGCCACATCGGACACGCGATCGACGAGACCAGAGCCGGGATTTTTCGAGGGGAGCTCGCCCCCGCCGAAGCCGCATCTTTTGCCTCGGCGATCGCATTGCAGTATCTTAGAAGCCATTAGGAGTCTGCGCGATAGAAACTGACCTACTGCGAAAGCGGATCAGCGGTCCAAATCCGCCCGGATTCTCGGCGAGTAGCCACCGCTACGCACCTCAAATCCGAACGAATTTGGCCTCGCCGCTCCGCTTTCTCGCTACGGACGTTTCTATCGCGCAGACTCCTAGCCCGCATTTCTCACACCAACTCGTCGCGAGGCGGCGGAGAGCAGCCTGGATGCAAGGCGCACCCCGCTTCGGCGACGAAGGCATAGTGATGACTATGTTGAGGAGCCGAAGCAGGGGTGCAACGCAGCAGACAGGCCGCTATCCGTCTCCGCAGCAGAGATGGTGTGAGAAATGCGGGCTCGAGACGATGAGGCGATTCGCGATCGAGTGGCTGTTGCTCGTCTGTTTTGCGCTACCGGCGGTCGTCCTTGCGCAATCGGAGCCGAATCCCCCGTCCACGCTCCCCGACAACGTCCCGATCGGCGGAGCCATCGCCGTCCCGGTTCCCGACTCCTCGGAGGTCGACGTCACGCGCTTCGAGGTCCCGGAGCTCGTCGGGGCGCGGCAGGCAATCGGCTCGCAGCTGGTGGACGGCAAGCTCCCCGAACCGTTCATCGATTTCGTCTCCGTCACCGGTGCGATGGAAGAGCGCATCTCCATTTTCCAGAATGGGCTCGCAGTGCTCCACCTCAAAGGAGCCGGCGCGACCATCCGGAAGCGGATGATCCTTCCCGACGACGCGATGAAGTCGTACCACCAGAACTTCTCTGCGGCCACGCTCGACGCCCTCCCTCCGGAGCTTCCCGGATCACCGACGCGAACGGACTATGCGTCCATCCGGATCACCAATGACGGCAAAGCGGTGGAGCGGCGGTTCGGGACGAGAGTCATCCTTCCTCTTCGTCTGGATCGGATGCGTGCCGTCCTGCAGGACCTGATCCGCGCCATGGCCATAGACCGGGAGGTCACGAATCCGATCACCGGGTACGTCCCGAGCCTGGGCGACCGCCTGATCTCCGACGACCAGAAGCTTTATCGCGTGACCAGGATTCTCGATCAGGGAAAAGTGGTCGAGCTCACATGCGTCCACGAACCGACGAAAGTCTATTTCTCCGTCAAGGATCTCTACACGCACTTCATCGCCGCTCTGGGAGACGACCGATCGCCAAACCGGGACTGAGAATCACGGGAGGAACGCTCCGTGGCCGCAAAGTGCCCCTGCCGGGACACGAGCTCCGGCCCACTTCCGAGCGCGCGCGCGAGGCCTACTTCGACATCGTCTCTTCGCAGATCGGAGGAGCGGATTTCCTCGATCTCTTCTCCGGCAGCGGCATCTTCTCATTCGAGGCAATCTCCCGCGGCGCTCGCTCGGCGGTCGCCATCGATCAATCGAAGCGTTCGATGACACGGGTGGAGTCGATCAGCCGCGAATGGGAGCTTCCCATCCACACCATCGCCGCAGACGCGGTCCAGGGACTCCGGCGCATTCCTCCGGAGCTGACGTTCGACCTCGTTTTCGCCGATCCGCCCTACTCCTATCCCCGCTACCAGGAACTGCTCGGAGCAGTTGACACCCGGATTGCACTCTCGTCCGGTGCAACCGCAGTGATCGAGCACGGCTCCGACCGGGTGCCGTTCGATCCTTCGGGCCTGCAGAGGCTGACGCTGAGGAAGACCGTTCGCTATGGCAGTGTTGCGATGACGATACTGGACCGGATCGACCGGCCCGATGACGAGTTACCGGAGTGATGAGCCTATGTCGAGTGCAGCGGCACCAAGCGCATCCGCAGAGACGAGAACGACGATGAACCTGATCCTGACCGACGCCGGAGTGACGAACCTCTTCGGGGTTCACGACGAGAATCTGAGGCTGATCGAGGATGCATTCCGGGTGAAGATCTCGGCCCGTGGCAACGAGCTCTTCATCCAGGGAGATCCCGAGAGTGCCGCACTCGCCGAAAGGCTCCTCTCCGACATCCAGTCGCTGATCGAGCGCGGATATCCGATCTCACGCGTCGACGTCGCGACCGGCGCGCGGGTGCTCCGGGAAGATCCGAACCTCAGCATCGTCGACTTCTTCACCGACGAGACGCTGCAGTCTTCGCTCCGGCGGATCGTCACGCCGCGGAACCTCGCACAGAAACTCTATCTTCAGGCCATGCAGCAGAACGACATGATCTTCTCCATCGGTCCCGCCGGAACGGGGAAGACGTTCCTCGCCGTCGCAGCGGCCGCCTCTGCACTCGCTGACCGCAGCATCAAACGGATCGTTCTCTGCCGCCCGGCAGTCGAAGCGGGCGAGAAGCTCGGCTTCCTTCCGGGCGATCTCGCGGAGAAAGTCAACCCGTACCTGCGTCCGCTCTACGATTCGCTCTACGATCTGATCGGTTTCGAGAAGGTGGCGAAAATGATGGAGCGGAGCGTGATCGAAGTCGCGCCGCTCGCATTCATGCGCGGCCGCACGCTGAGCGAAGCATTCGTCATCCTCGACGAGGCGCAGAACACGACCACCGAGCAGATGAAGATGTTCCTCACCCGGATGGGCTTCGGCTCCAAAGTGGTGGTCACCGGCGACGTCACCCAGGTCGACCTTCCGGAAGGAAAGAAATCGGGCCTTCGCGAAGCATCGGAGATCCTTCGCGGAATCGAAGGGATCCGCTTCTTCAACTTCACCGAGCGGGACGTCGTCCGGCATCCGCTCGTCGGCCGCATCGTGAACGCGTACGAGACGCGGAAGCCGCCTGCCAACGGCGACCAGACCAGCGAGCCGGCGAAGGGATGATCGAAGTGGTGGTGAGCGGGCCTGCGGTTCCGCGTCTCTCGCGCAATGAGATCACCCGTTTCGTGCAATCCGCGCTCGACGCGCTCCGCAGGGCGCGCGCGACACGCGAGCCGGTCACCGACGTCTCGATTCATTTCGTCGACGACGCCGGAATGAAGCGGCTGAACGGACGCTTCCGCGGAAAGAAGAAGACCACGGACGTGCTCACCTTTCCCGCCGGCGATGAGGACGTCGAGCCCGGCAGCCATCGCCGGCCGCTCGGCGATGTGGTGATCTCGCTCCCTCAGGCACGACGTCAGGCGCGCGTGGAGCGGCATTCGCTGGCGACCGAGGTCCGTTACCTCATCCTCCACGGAATCATCCACGCTCTCGGTTATGACCACGCCACCGACCACGGGGAGATGAACGCTCTGGAGAACCGGATTCGCCCGCGGGTGGGACTGGAGTAGGCCGGGCCCGCAGTGTGGCCGAACTTTCAGGGACCACGGAACGCCATTCGGACCGGCCATCGATCGGTTCCCGCAACTCGATCCGCGCATCCGGGCTTCAAAAGTTTGGTGAACCGTTCCTGACGCGCCAGTCGGTGCGTGCAATCAAACTTTTGGAGCTGCGCTGCGAAGACGATTCGCGCGTCGGCAAACGAACCGCTCGAAGTGCGACGCCGGACCCTTGAAAGTTCGGCCACGATGCGTACGCGTGACGAGTCTTGCCGCAGCTCACGGCTTGAAGTCGATGATCCCCTTGTCGAGGAGCTTGCTGAAAATCAGCAGCGCTTCGGTCTCCCGGATCGGGCTGATCTTGATGATCGACCCGATGTCCCACATCCCGTTGATCCTCGAGAGGACGAAGCCTTCATTCGGAGTGAAGTTCATGTCGCCGATCTCTTCGATCTCCTTCGCGATCCGGGGAGTACGCTTGAGTGCGATCCCCTTCCGCTCGAGATCGAAGTGGACACGCGTTTCGACCGCGTGAAGGGTGTTGCGGACCGCCTGGTTCTCCGGATCGAGATTCGACGCGGCACGGAGATGCTGCAGAGCCTCGTCGTAGCGGCTCTCGCCGAGCGCCACCTGCGCGCTGTCGAGACGGCTGCGGATCTCCGCCTCGCGCGAGAGGAAGATCTCGCCGGTCAGCTGCTCACGCGGAGTCTTCTCCTCGTGATCGCGTACCGCCATCTTTCCCGAGCTGACCAGGTCGTAGATCGTCTTGCAGACCACGAACTCCGACGAGCGGCTCTCCAGGACGATCTGCTCGATGCTCCGTTGCCCATCGACGCTCAGAGCGATCATCCGTTCGCGCTCCCGGAGCTGGTCCGGGTCGAGCGAATCGCTCCGCACCGGGATCATCGATCCGTCCGGGATCAACTCCCGGATTCGGCTCCATTCATCGACCCGCCGCATCCCCTCCATCACGATCCCGGTGACGTCGATGTCGAGCGGCACCATCTCCATGGTGGGGAGGACGTCATCCTGGAACTCGAACTCCCCTCCGTTCCAGAGAAAGATGTCGTAGATCGTCTCCTCCGCCTTCAGCCGCATCAGGCGGGTCAGGTCTTTCTCGCTGATCGCGTTGATCATCGCGAGGATCTTCCCGAGAAGGATCCGGGATTCGAGCTGCACCTCCATCGCCTTCTTCAGCTCGTCCTCGCTGATGTAGCCGTGGCTCATCAGGAACTGCCCGAGGTACTCGCGAGGGTCGTTCGAAGCGGTGGAGACGATCCGGCCATTGCGGAGGATGACCTTCTTTTCCGCCGTGCGCGAGCGCACGACGAGCGTCCCGGTCTTCTGCGCGAGGCTGAGCCACTGCAGGAGATCGCCGGGCGACATGGTACCGAGAGTTCCGACCAGGCCCATAGGATTTCGAAGGGTTGCCCGTGACCTCCACGGACGGAAACGAGCGCCGCCACGGAGCACGCTCCGCAGCCATGGCAGCGATCATTATGCACGGAGGAATCTGCCGGATACCATCACATCCGGTCGGTTCACCGTTTTTTTGCGATAATCCGGCCCCGACGACTTCCGTCTCGAGGTTTTTTTCATGTCCGAATCGCGAAAAGACGCCCCTCCGTTCCCGGTCACCACCACGTCCGGCATCGACCTCCCCGAGGTCTTCGATGCCGAATCGCTCCGAAGCCGCGGTTTCGACGCCGCGTCGGACCTCGGCGACCCCGGCCGGTTCCCCTTCACCCGCGGAGTGCGGCCGGAAGGCTATCGCCGGAAGCTCTGGACGATGCGGCAGTACGCGGGCTTTTCCACCGCCCGGGAGTCGAACGAACGTTACCGCTACCTGCTCGAGCGCGGGACCACGGGGCTGTCGGTCGCCTTCGACCTCCCGACACAGATCGGAATGGACTCGGATGATCGCCGCGCCAGGGGTGAGGTCGGCAAGGTCGGAGTGGCGATCGACTCGGTCGAAGACATGGAGACGCTCCTCGATGCGATCCCGCTGGAACAAGTCTCCATCTCCATGACCATCAACGCGCCGGCGGCGATCCTCCTGGCGATGGTCCTGGTCGTCGCCGAGCGGCGCGGTACGCCGTGGCCGAGCCTCAGCGGGACCATCCAGAACGACATACTCAAGGAGTACGCAGCCCGCGGAACGTACATCTTTCCTCCCAGGCCGTCGCTGCGCCTCGTCACCGACGTCTTCCAGTTCTGCGCGGAGAACGTCCCGCGATGGAACACCATCTCGATCTCCGGCTATCACATCCGTGAAGCCGGCTCGACGGCGGTTCAGGAGGTCGCTTTCACTCTCGCCAATGCAATCCAATACGTCCAGTCCGCCGTCGATCGCGGTCTCGACGTCGATGCCTTCGCCCCGCGGCTCTCGTTCTTCTTCAACGCACACAACAATTTTCTCGAAGAAATCGCGAAGTTCCGCGCCGCGCGCCGGATGTGGGCGAAGATCATGCGCGAGCGCTTCGGCGCGAAGGATCCACGCTCGATGGCTCTCCGCTTCCACGCCCAGACCGCGGGATCCACACTCACTGCGCAGCAGCCCGAGAACAACGTGATCCGAGTCGCCTACCAGGCGATGGCCGCCGTACTCGGCGGATGCCAGTCGCTGCACACAAACTCGCGCGACGAGGCGCTCGCACTCCCGACCGAGGACTCCGTCCGGATCGCGCTGCGCACCCAGCAGATTCTCGCCTGGGAGACCGGCATCGCTGCGACCGCCGATCCGCTCGGCGGTTCCTATGAAATCGAAGCTCTGACCCTCGACCTCGAAAAGGCCGCTTCCGATCTGATCGCGAAGATCGACGATCTCGGTGGCGCACTGGCCGCAATCGATTCGGGATTCGTGCAGGGGGAGATCGCCGAGTCCGCCTACAAGGCACAGAAAGCGCTCGAGGAGAAGCGGGAAGTCGTGGTCGGTGTGAACGAGTTCACGGAATCGACCGAGGTCCCGTTGCCGACTCTGGTCATCGACGAATCGGTCGAGCGCGACCAGGTCGAGCGACTGAGGCGCTTCCGCAGCCGCCGCGACTCCGATCCCGCCGGTCACGAGGCGTGGTCCGCCGCACTCGAGGTCCTCGGCAACGCCGCCGCGTCGAAGGAGAACCTCCTCCCGCTGATCGTGGAGGCGGTCCGCTGCAACGCGACCATCGGCGAGATCGTCTCGGCGATGAAGACGACATTCGGAGAACACGTCGACCAGGGGTTCTGAGGTCATTTGCGCGAATTGCGCGATTTGCGCGATTGTCCTGCCGGAACATCCCGGGCGTGAGGGCTGAGGTGCCACCGTTCACTGGTGGCAAAGAGTCTCAGCCGCGATTGGAAGTCGCACAAGTTGCGCAAATCATCCCCGCCTCGCTCCCACCACTCCCCCGTTCCCGCCAGAAATTCACGCTCTCAGCCGTCGGTTCCGTATAATCGCCGCAGATGCCACCCGCACGCCTGATACTCGAAGACGGAAGCAGCTTCCCCGGAGAATCTTTCGGGTCTGAAACCACCGCCATCGGCGAAGTCGTCTTCAACACTTCGCTCACCGGGTACCAGGAGATCGTCACTGATCCTTCCTATCGGTTCCAGATCGTGGTGATGACCTACCCGCACATCGGCAATTACGGCGTCGACGAGCGCGTCGAGCAAAGTGAGAGGCCTCAGGCAGCCGGCCTCGTCGTCCGCGAGCTGCATGAGCATCCGGACCACTTCGCCTCCTCCGGCTCACTCGGCGAGTACGCGCGTACCCACGACCTCCCGGGAATCCAGGGCGTCGACACGAGAGCGATCACCCGCAAGATCCGCGTCAGCGGAGCGATGAAGGGAATGATCACCTCGGAAGAGATCTCCCTCGAGGAAGCGATGAAGCGGCTCGCGACGGCACCCTCCATGTCGGGACTCGACCTGGTACAGAAGGTAACCGCACTCCGTCCTTACGCCGTCGAAACGGAAATGCCCGAGAGACGCATCCGCGTCGCCGTGTACGACTTCGGAGTCAAACGAGACATACTTCGCCAGCTCGCCAGGCGCGGAGCAGACGTCGTCGTCTATCCGGCCAGTACCCATCCCGACGAGATCCTCAACGCCGGGTTCGATGGTCTCCTCCTCTCGAACGGCCCGGGAGACCCCGAGCCGGTCGAGTATGCTCAACAGAATATCCGGCAGATGATCGGCCGCATCCCCATTCTCGGGATCTGTCTCGGCCACCAGCTGCTCGGCCTCGCGCTCGGCGGGCGGACGTACAAACTGAAGTTCGGACACCGCGGCGGGAATCATCCGGTCCGCGACCTCGCCAGCGGAAAGGTCGAGATCACTTCGCAGAATCACGGCTTCTCGGTCGATCCCGATTCGCTTCCCGACTCCGAAGTCGAGCTCACGCACGTGAACCTCAACGACGGAACGCTCGAGGGCTTCCGGCACAGGAACCATCCGCTCTTCGCGGTGCAATACCATCCCGAGGCCGCACCCGGACCTCACGACTCGTTCCACCTCTTCGACGACTTCATGAAGATGATCGCCGAATGGAAGAAGTGAGCAAGAGCAGCGCGCGGATCCTGTCGCTCGAGGTCGCGTGGCGATACCTCAAGCGTCCTACCGACAAGCTCGTCTCCGCCGTCGGCGTCGTCTCGATCCTCGGGCTGGTGATCGGGGTCATGGCGCTGGTCATCTCCATGGCTCTGATGACCGGGTACCGGCAGGATCTCCAGAAGAAGCTCCTCGGCGGCAATGCGGAGCTCTTCGTCTACTCCGTCGAGTCGGGAATGGACAACCCACAGAAGGTCCTGGCCGAGATCCGCGGAACGCCCGGCGTGCGCGAGGCCTCTCCCGTCCTCTTCCAGCAGGCGCTCGCGTCGTCCGAATCGCTCGCGACGGGCACCCAGGTAATGGTGAAGGGCATCGAACCGTCGCGTGCGAAGACTTCCCCGATGCTGGTGAAGATCATCGGTCCGAACGGGTTCCACTCCGACGGCTATCCCGGGGTATCGGTCGGGAAGTACCTCGCCCAGCGGCTCGGAGTCTCGGCCGGGTCACCTCTGACCATCACCGTTCCCAGCGAGCACGCAGGCTCTTTTCTCCCGCAGTCCGGGACCTTCATGGTCTCGAACGTCTTCGACACCGGATTCTACGAATACGACTCGCGCTGGATCTTTCTCGATCTCGCCGAAGCGCGCCAACTCACCGGCTCGCCGAACGGAGTGAACCTGGTCGAGATCCGGCTGCAGCCATCGGCGGATCTCGATATTGTGGAGAAGGCGGTCAATGAGCGCACGGGCGAGCAGTACGCGGTGACGGACTGGCGCGAGATGAACCATCAGCTCTTCTCGATGCTGAAGATCCAGCAGCTCGTCCTCTTCATCGTGATCGGTCTGATCGTCTTCGTATCCACGTTCAATATCGTCTCCACGCTGATCATGACCGTTCACGAGAAGCGGAAAGAGATCGGCATTCTGATGTCGATGGGCGGCGAGAGCCGTTTCATCCGCGGGATCTTCATCTGGTACGGAACGCTGGTGGGGCTGATCGGAACTGCGACGGGAGTCGGCCTCGGGGTGATCGTCTGCTGGATCATCACCCGCTATCACCTCGTCTCGTTCCCGCGCGAGATCGCCGAGGTCTACTTCGTCTCGTCGATCCCTTTCGTGACGAAGTGGAGCGACCTCGCGATCATCACCGGGTTCGCCGTGGTCGTTTCCTGCCTCGCCACGATCCTTCCCTCCGCCCGCGCAGCCCGCCTCAGCCCTTCCGACGCGCTACGATACGAGTAGACGGTTTCGAGTTTCTCAATCGCTCTCGTTTCTGGTCCGGGAATTGCTCGAGTTCGCTCGAAAGCGCTCGCGCTCGTCATGAGGGAATCCTATGCGCTCGGTGATCATCAATGCCGACGATTTCGGCCGCACGGTCGAGATCAACGCCGCCATCGAACGGGCGCTGCGGGAAGGCGTGCTCACCAGCGCCAGCCTGATGGTCACCGGAGATGCGGTCGAAGAGGCGGTGAAGATCGCGCTCCGTTTTCCGCAGCTTGCCGTAGGGCTGCACGTCGTGGTCGCTTCGGGTCGTGCGGTTCTCTCTCACGCCGATCTTCCGACCATCACCGGTCCTGAAGGGAAGTTCCCCGACGACCCGGCTCGCCAGGGAATCCGCTGCTTCTTCAATCCCGCCGCCCGCGATGAGCTCTCCCGCGAGATCGCAGCACAGTTCGAACGGTTCGCCGCCACCGGTCTCCGTCTCGCGCATGTCGACGGCCATCTGCACATGCACATGCATCCGGTCGTCTTCGACCGGATGCTCCCCCTCGCACGGAAATATGGAGCCGGAGGTATCCGGATCCCCGCGGACGACCTCGGGCTCGCGCTCCGCTACGACCACCGCGATCTGATCACGAAGCTCGGCTGGGCGCTCAGCTTTGCCGCGCTCGGATGGCGCGCGCGCCGGAAGCTGCGTCACGAGCCGTTCGCCACCGTCGAACGCGTCTATGGACTGATGCAGAGTGGACGGATGGAGGAGCGCTACGTACTCCGAGTGCTCTCCGCTCTCTCCGCTTCCACTGCCGAGCTCTACTTCCATCCGTCGACGATCTCGCTCGGAGAAGCGCTGGGACCGAATCCGACCGACCTCGACACACTGGTCAGTCCCGGCTTCCGTGCAGCGCTCGAGAGCGCGGGCCTCACGCTCTCCACGTATCGCACCCTGCGGGAGCGAGCGGCATGAGCATCGTCGCCGGAGTCCTGACCCTCCTCGCGGCGGCCAGCTGTGTCTACTGGATCGTGGCGACGTTCTGGATGAACCGCTTTTTCGGCCGCAAACCCACTGAGCCCGACGTGGATGCGCTTCCTCCGGTCTCGATCCTCAAGGCGGTGAGTGGAGTCGATTTCGAGGCGATGGAGAACTTCGAGAGCCATCTCCTGCAGGACTATCCGGAGCTCGAGGTGATCTTCGGGGTCGCGTCTGCGGAAGATCCGGTGGTCGAACTGATCGGGCGACTGCAGGAGATCCATGGACACGATCGTGTCCGGCTGATCGTGCACGATCCGAAGACGCCGAATCCGAAGGCCGGCATTCTGGACGCACTCGCGCGCGAGGCGCGGCACGATGTCCTCGTCGCGATCGACAGTGACATCCGCGTCCCTCCCGATTTCCTGCGCCGCGCCGCCGCCCCCCTCGCGGATCACAGAGTGGGGATGGTGACCTTTCCCTACCGGGGGGGCGCGATCGGTTCGTTCGCCGCGAGAATGGAGGCGCTCGGGATGGTGACCTCTTTCCTTCCCGGCGTGATTGCCGCCCGGCGCCTCTTCGGCATGCGCTTCGCCCTCGGCGCCGCGATCGCCGTGCGCCGCGATGTCCTCGCCACGATCGGCGATTTCGGCGCGGTCGGAGAGTATCTCGCGGATGACTACCAGCTCGGCCATCGCGTCGCTCGCGCCGGATTCCGGATCGAGCTCTCGCGGCTCTTCGTCACCAGCGTTCTCGGTCCGACGAGGCTCGGAGATCTCTGGAGTCGTGAGCTCCGCTGGGCCCGGGCGATTCGGGTCAGCCGCACCGTGGAGTACCCGGGGATTCTCCTGACCCTGACCGCGCCTCTGGCTCTGATCGCTGCGGCGGCGTGGCTCGTCGACGCTCCGGGAGAATGGCTCGGCATCACGTCCACGCTTCTGGTCGCTTTCGCGATCCGCTTCGCCGCAGCGGCGAGGGCGCTGCATCTGAGCGGGGCGTCCGAGCTCGATCGATGGCTCCTGGCGCTTCCGATCCGGGAGATCTTCGGCATGGCGGTCTGGACGGGAGGGCTCGCCGGACGGAGGGTCCGATGGAGAGGCAGAGAATTCGCAGTCGAGCGGAACGGACGGCTGACGGCATCCCCCGGCCACCGCCACTCTATGCGAATCTTCGACTGGACCATCCGTCACGCAATCCTCGTCGTCGACCGGATTCTACGCAGGCGTTACCACATCCACGAATTCTCGAACGACCCGAGGTGCATCTTCCGTCTCGGACCGCTCGAGAGCGAGGAGGCACTTCCGGAGAGCGAGCGCGCCGCCGACATCGGTGCGGAGCAGGCGATCCAGTTTCACCTCTGGAACGAGCACGTCCCCTCGCGCACATCGGGTGATTCGCTCTCGTGGGGGCGTGAGTTCAGCCGGCGCTTTCTCCTCACCCTCCGCCTCCTCGCAAAGTACGTTTCGGATCAGCCAGGGCTGCACACTGCGGAGATCTTCGTCGGAGAGACGTCGCTGAGCACCTCGCACACGCTCGCCGAGTTGCAGGCCATGGCCTCGCGATGGGGCTTCCGCTTCGAACGGGTGGAGACTCGTCACTCCGGGTGGTCCCGGTTCACGACCTTCTGGGAGCACGTCTACGTCGTTCTCCTCACCCGGACGTTCAACGCGGGAGGATCGGCTCCCGGAGCCTCCCGATTGCAGCGGCTCCGGATCTGGATCACTCGGGAGGAGCTTCTGCGGCGCTATCTCGCACGCGAACGACGTCCCCCCGTCTCGCTGCACGGCGACATTCCGAACGACCGCGTCAATCCGCACGCGACCGAAAGGCTGACCACGTGAGCCTTCTGAAAAAGAAAGGGGGGAAGAACCAGTCCGGCGCCAGCAAGACGAAGACGATCGCCGGACGGATCTTCATGATCATCGTCCTCGTCGGTATGACCGCCCTCGTCGCGGGGCACTTCACCGATTTTCAGAAGCTCGCAAAGGCGATGTCGGATGTGAACTGGTGGTGGATCGCGGCCGGCGTCCTGATCCACATCGCGTATTTCTTCGGTTACGCGCTCCTCTACACATTCGGATTCGCGGTGGTCGGCGTCGAGAGCGCGGCGCTCGAGCTCCTGCCGGTCGTCTTCGCCGGCATCTTCGTCAATGCGGTCGTCCCGAGCGGCGCGGGGGCCGCGGCGCTCTTCATAGACGACGCCATCCAGCGCGGCCAGAGCGGATCGCGAACCGCGATCGGCGTGGTGCTGGTGCTGATCATCGATCTCGTCACCCTGATTCCCTTCGTGTTCTGGGGAGTCGCGTTCCTGGTGCGCCACCACATCTTCAAGACGTACGACGCGATCGGCGTGGGGGTCTTCGTCATTTACACGGTCATCCTGGTGATGCTGATCGTCTTCTCCCGCTGGGAGCCGCAATGGGTGAAGAAGATCCTCGGCTGGGTCCGCAAACTCGTCTCGAAGGTGGGTGGCTGGTTCAAGCATCCCGACCTTCTCCCGAAGGAGTGGCCGGAGAAGATCGCGGGCGAATTCTGCGAAGCCTCGATGGCCATCGGCAGACATCCGAAGATGCTCACCATCTCCATTCTCTGGTCCATCCTGGTCCACGGAGTGAACGCATTCGGGCTGTGGGTGCTGGTGAAAGCGTTCGGCGAGTCGATTCCGGCGGGAGGCTTGGTCGCCGCGTTCGGGCTGGGGATCGTCTTCTTCGTCATCGTCGCGATCCCGCAGGGAGTCGCGATCGTCGAGGCGATCATGACCCTGATCTTCACCTCGCTCGGGGTCGATCAGTCGAAGGCGGTCGCAGCGACGCTGGTCTTCCGCAGCGTCAACTTCTGGCTTCCGCTCGTGGTGGGACTCCTCTTCCTCTGGAAAATCAGGCGATTCGGTCAGCGCTCCTATCAGGGAAACGGAAGGAGCGAAGAGCAGAACGACTCCGCGGCGGAGAAGTCCGCGTGAAGATCCTGATGGCCGGACAGACCTGGGGACCGCTGAACGGACCCGGCGTATTCACTGCACGGCTCGCGAGGGGACTGGTCGAGCGCGGTGACGAGGTGACGGTCGCCGTTCCGGCAGAGCGCTTTGCGCCGACGCGTGCGATCGACGGCGGAGTGAGTCTCGCGGGAATCCCCGCAATCGAGCTGCGGCCGCTCTATCCCGACGTCCGCGTGACCCCCGCCCCCGGTCGCGCAGTTCAGCGACTCCTCGAGGAGATCCGGCCCGACGTCGTGCACATCCAGGATCATTTTCCGCTGAGCCGCAGCGTCGCCCGGACGGCCTCGTCGATGAACATTCCTCTGATCGCGTCGAACCACTTCGTCCCCGAAAATATCGTCCCGCACGTGCCGCTGATCTCGCGATCGAAGATCGGGCAGAAGACGCTCGAGCGGTTCCTCTGGTGGATGGTGGCGCGCGTCTTCGGCAAGGCGAAGGTCGCCACCAGTCCGACCGAAACCGCGGCCGCGCTGCTCCGGAAACATCTCGATGGAGTCCCGGTGCACGCGATCTCGTGCGGAGTCGACCATTCCCGTTTCGCGGTGGGAGAGGATCGCTCGAAAGACGTGCGTTCGCGGCTCGAACTCGATCCATCCGATGTCGTATTCATCTACGTGGGGCGTCTCGATTACGAAAAGCGGGTCGAGGTGCTCCTCGAGGCGATGGCCAGAACCACGGAGTCGCGCCTCCGCCTGATCATCGCGGGGCGCGGACGCGAGGCGACGAATCTGAAGCGGCTCGCAGAACGGCGGGGCATCTCGCAACGGGTTCTCTTCGTCGGCTTCGTCGCAGAGGAGGATCTCCCGGCGCTCCTCACCGCGGCGGACTTCTTCGCCATGCCGGGCGACGTCGAGCTCCAGAGTATCGCCACACTCGAGGCGATGGCGGCGGGACTTCCGGTTCTCGCGGCGAACGCGGGAGCGCTCCCCGAACTGGTCGAGGACGGAGTGAACGGGGCGCTCTTCAGAGCGAACGATCCCGATGACGCCGCGGCGGAAATGGAGAAGCTGAGCGCGGCGATCGGGGTCCACTACGGGGCCATGTCTGCAGAAAGTCTCCGCCGTACCCGCGCTCACGCCATCGAACTGACGGTCGAAGCCTACTCGGAGCTTTACGCATCGGTCGTCGGTGCGACCGGAGGCTCCCATGCGGTGGGGCGGGATTCGCCGCGCAAAGCTCCCGCGTAAGAAAGAGGGTAGAGATTTCCGTTCTGCGGCTCGGTTCGATGCACGCAAAGAATTCGCTGAGGAGCGGCCAGGTCGTGTCTGACATGTCGAACCTGTCGGACGGGTCGGAAGGGTCGGACGGGTCGGAAGTCAAAGTTGCCACTCACGGATCGCCGCCGCCGGTCCGCACCCGGCGCGTCGATCCGAATCGCGCTCTTCGGCACGGCGATAGCAAGCTCGTTCGCACCGGAGTCGCCATTCGTCACCTCGATGGGCCGAACTGCAGGGAGCGGTGAACGGCCCGGAGGAGGCCATGAACGAAAGGAAATCTGCATGAGCATTCATCCCCGATTCGGATTCGTCGTCGAATACGTCAAGGACATCGACGCTGCCACTCGCTTCTACACCGACGTCCTCGGGTTGGAGGTCGAGCGGACGCATCCGACCTTCGTCCAGTTCGATCACTTCGCGATCGCCACCGATGCCCCTGTTGGGAGCAGCGGCGAGGCGGAGCTCTATTGGCTGGTCGATGATGCGGACCGTGCGTTCTACGAGATTTCGAAGACCGCCAGGGTGATCCTGCCGCTCGACCTCAAACCGTTCGGAAAGGTGTTCGCAGTCGCCGATGCCGACGGGCGGCCACGCTACATCCTCGAGCTCGCGAAGGATCGGCCGAGCGAACGCGTCGACTGATCGGGTTACGCCGCCCTTTCACGGAGCGCCTCACCCGGGCGCGATTTGCGCCATCACGAGAGGGTATCTATCCAATGACCGACAGATCATTCCGGACCACCTCCAGTCCGGACCGATCGTCCTCCATTCTCAGTACGTAAACGTCCATACACGAATCTTTCGTGCGAGCGACCTGCTCACCAGAGCGAGAGCGAAAAGACCGCCGGGAGGGGGAGTTGCAGGTGTGACGGTTCAGCGACGCGGAGGCATCCGGACAGAATATAATTCGCGAAAAGCGGCGTTTCGAGCAAAAAAATGCTGCAGAAACCAAGATTGACAGAATATTCTTCAGCGCGCCTTCTGCAGTGCATGGCCGCGGACGGCAGGCTCGTTCCGACCCAGCGCGCTCTTCACTCGCCGCGTGATCCGGTAGACCTCCGGACGGCTGATCTTCGATCCCGGCCCGTCGCGCTCGATCCTGTCGAGCGCAGCCCAGGCCAGCTCCAGAGGGAGGGCGGTGAACGCGACGATCCCGCGCGGCGCACCGGCGCTCTGGAGGCTCAGCACATACTCCGACGCCGCGCCGAGGTCCTCCCGCGCAAGGTCGAACACCTCGCATCGCGAAGTGTTTCGCGGCAGGTAGACACGACCCTCGGACGCATCGACTTCGGAGTCTTTGAGGATGTTCACCAGCTGGAGAGCTTCGCCGAACAGCTTCGCTCGCTGTCGCAGCGCCGCTGCGACCGGTTCGAGCCGCGGCCGCCCGAGAAGGAAGAGCTCCGTCAGCATCTCGCCGACGATCCCCGCAACGATGTAGCAGTACTCGCGCAGCTCGTCGATCGATTCGAGCTCCACCCCTCCCTCGCGCCTCACGATGCGCGACATCCCCTCCGCGGAGCGGATCACGTGCTGCGTGATCTCCTCCCGCGCTTCTTCGGAGAGAGCGAGATGCGCATCGAGCACTCCGGCGAACTCGGCGAGCAGCTGGAGATAGCCTTCATGCGTCGCGGGACGTTGCGACACCCAATCGCGCGACAACGCCTCGGCCCGTTCGATCGACGGCGAGCGGAGAACGTCACAGAATGCGGCGAGGGCAGCAGCCTTTTCTTCCGCGGTCCAGTCTGGTGCATCCTCGAACGTGTCTGCAGTCCGGAACAGCAGATAAGCGATGGTGACTTCGCGGTGGGTCGGCTCGGGCAGAAGCGGAATCGCGAGCGCAAAAGTGCGGCTGGTTTTCTCCAGGAGTACGTCAAGAGCCGTCATCGATCGTCAACTCCTCGCCCCGAGTGCACGTCCGACAGGATGGTCCATCATACGATGGAGGAACATCTGGAGATAGTCCGCCAGCGCGATTCCGGAGCGGTGAAGCCTTCGCCTCATCTCGATCAGCGCCGGAATCGATCGTGGCTGAAGGCCGGCACGTTGCACGACCCGCAGCCGGCTGAGGCTGCCGTCGGCACGAAGGCATTTCGGCAGGTAATCAGGGAGGTCTTCGACTGCAGTCTCGGAGATCGACCGGACGACGAGCCAGGGAGTACCCCGATCCGTCGCGACTCTTGCCCACTCCGCGGACTCCATATCGACCGCCGCTTCTCCACTCTTTCCGAGAAAGCGGCCCACGTGTGCTCTCTCACCTGCGTTGACCAGAATCCGATCGGACGTCACGACCGTTCCTCTTACCGAAGGTGGGCCGGACGCAAGCGCACGGGCGAGCAGCTCACCGTCGGGCTCGAACCAGCTGCCGCGCCACGCACAGACGCGCTCCGAAACGAGAAGATCGCCGACCGAGAGGCCGGGCGTGAGAGCGCCAGCGATGCCGACGCCGAGAATGGCGCGGGGCCTCACGGCATCGAGAATTACAGTGAGGCTTCGGGCGGCCCGAATCGCGCCATCGCCGGTGACGGCGACGACGACACGCTCCGGCCCGAGCGTCCCCTCCCGCAGGGTCACACCACCAGATTGCCTCGTCTCGACGTGCGGAAGTCGACGGAGAAATGGCCGGATCTCTTCAGGAAGTGCGGCGATCACCGCGATCGGCGACCCGTGGTTTCCGTCGTTCAGGTTACCGGACATCATTCTCGAATACCCGCCTTCGTCGCACCGGGCCGGCGGATCACCTCGCCAGACCTTTTGCAAGAAAGAAGCCGCTCAGCCGGATGCGTATCCATGTTCCCGGAACCACCGGACCGCGCGTCCGAGAGCCTCTTCGACCGGTGTCTGGGGGAGCCCGAGCTCACTGACTGCTTTCGACGAATCGAAGTACATCCGGTGCCGGGCCATTCTCACGCCTTCCAGGGGGATCGACGGATCGCCTCCGGTGATCCGGCAGAACGCTTCATTTCCGATCGCCGCCGTCATCGCGATCCAGTGAGGAAGCCTGACTCTCGGCCGCGGCCGGCCGGTCAACCTCGCGAGCATCGCCAGGATCTCGGCCAGGGTCAGGTTTCGATTTCCAAGGATGTATCTCTCTCCCGTCCGTCCACGAGCAGCGGCGAGCAGATGACCCGCCGCGACATCGCGCACGTCGATCAGATTCATCCCGGTGTCGACGTACGCCGGCATCCTCCCCCGGAGAAATTCGACGATGATCTTCCCGGTGGGAGTCGGTTTGACGTCGAGCTCTCCGACCGGAGTGGAAGGATTGGTGATCACCACCGGCGAACCGCCGGCCGCGAACTGTTCCGCGACCCGCTCCGCTCGGAACTTGCTCCGCTTGTAATGGCCGATCATCTCCGCCTCGCCGGCCGGAACCGACTCGTCCGCCGGATGTCCGTCACGGCAGCGCCCGAGCGCGCCGACGGAGCTGGTGTAGACGATCTTCCGGGCTCCGGCATCCGCCGACTCGCGCAGCACGTTGCGGGTCCCTTCGACGTTGGTCGCGTAGATCTCGGCAGAATTTCGGACATAGAGCCGATAGTCGGCCGCACAATGGTAGACGGTTTCCGCACCTGTGACGGCGCGACGGATCGACTCACGGTCACAGAGATCGCCCCGCACGATCTCCACGTCGAGTCCCTCGAGATTCGTCAGGCGGCTCGAAGGACGAACCAGACAGCGGACGTCTTCACCGCGGTCGAGGAGCGCGCGAACGATGTGTGCGCCGATGAAGCCGGTGCCGCCGGTGACGAGGGTCGTCATGCAGTGAAGGCACTCCCTGGTTCAAAGATACATTCCCGCGGAGTCATTTGCGCGATCTGTGTGCCGCCGGTCGAGTCCCGCGCCCCTGCTCCAGCAAAGCCCGCGCGCAGGTCGGCCGGTATCACCCCAGAAGGTTCCAGGCCGCCAGCCGGAACATGTCTCCGGGGTGCTTCGGGAGCTCGCGAACGACCGAGGCTTCGAAGCCGGAGTGCATCGCACAGTTCTGACAGAGCGGATCCTCGCGCGACTCCCAGTACGTCCAGTCGGTGCCGTTCCAGAACTCGTCCCACGAATGCGTGTAGCGCTTGCCGATCAGATAGCAGGGCCCTTTCCACCCGAGCGGCGTGTACGTGACGGTGCTCCACGGAGAACACTTGTAGTCGCGCAATCCGGCCGCGAACTCGAGGAACATCGGCGTCGAGGTGAGACGGTAGCGTTTCGAGATCTCGAGGATCTTCATGAACTTCTCGCGAATCTCGTTTCGGGTGAGGAACATCTCGCCCTCCACCGATTCATAGTGATAGCCGGGGCTGACCAGCATTCCTTCCACCCCTTCGTCGGTCAGCAGCTGGCAGAGCTCCTCCACCTCCGAGACTTCGGTCTCGCGGAACACCGTGGTGTTGGCCATCATGTGATGTCCGAGCTCGACGCCCTTCCGGATCGTCTCCATCGCCTTGTCGAACACCCCTTCGCGCGCACAGACCATGTCGTGCGTCTCGCGCATTCCGTCGAGATGAACGTTGATCATCAGCCGCTTGTGCGGGCGTATCACGCCGTACACCTTCTCGTCGAGGAGGAGTCCGTTCGTGCAGAGGTAGATGTGCCGCCGGCGGGCGATGATCTCCTCGATCAGCTGGGGAAGCTCGGGGTAGAGAGTCGGCTCTCCGCCGCAGATCGAGACCACCGGCGCTTCGGAGGTCTCCACCGCTTCGATGCACTTCTCGAGAGGCAGACGGTCCTTGAGCTTCCCGGTGTGCCGTTCGGTCGCGCAGCCGATGCAGGCGAGATTGCAGGTGTAGAGAGGCTCGAGCATCAGGACGAACGGGTATCGGGTCCGTCCACGCAGCGCGTTGCGGACCTGATGCTGGATGGTGTCGGTGGTGAGGTGCAAGGGGAATCTCACGCCACCACCTCCCGCGCGGAAGCATCGCTCGAAGTGCGCTCGGTGGTGATCTCGCGTCGCGCCGCTCCCCTCTCGTGCCGCTCGAAACGTGCGAGCGCCCAGAGCGGGAAGTAGAGCGCGTAGAGGTGATACTTCAGATAGAAGACTCGCGGGAAGCCGGTCCCGCTCCAGTATTCGTCGTTCCAGGAACCGTCTTCCAATTGCCGGTCGAGAAGATACTGCACCCCTCGACGGACCTCGGGCGAATCGTAGTCTCCGAGCTTGAAAAG
Organism: uncultured Acidobacteriota bacterium; assembly: GCA_963741955.1. Classification (GTDB taxonomy): domain Bacteria; phylum Acidobacteriota; class Thermoanaerobaculia; order Gp7-AA8; family Gp7-AA8; genus CAVUKB01. Next base: position 357,885 of record CAVUKB010000001.1, on the reverse strand, counting down.
AGTCAGCAGGGCCCACGCCGTCTGCGAGGGCGTACTCGGCCCCACTCCCTTCATCTCCGGTTCATCGTAGGAGCGCGGCAGCTCGCCCCACCCGCCGTCGTGGTTCTGTTTGGCGCGGAGCCACTCACTGGTGCGCTGGTACCGATCGTCGTTCATCGGCTCTCCTGCCGTCTCCAGCGCACTGATGGCGAGCCACGTTCCGTAGACGTAGTTGCAGCCCCAGCGTCCATACCACGTCCCGTGGTCGTCCTGCCGGTCGAGAAGAAAGCGTACCGCCCTGGAGATCGCGTTGTGATCGGCGTCGAAGCCGAGCCGGAAGAGCATCTCGATGGAGCGTCCGGTGATGTCCTCACAGCTCGGATCGATCATCGCGTTGTGATCGGCGAACGGAATGAGAGTCAGCACGTAGTCGTCGCAATCGAGGTCGAACGCGCCCCAGCCGCCGTCGCAGTTCTGCATCGCCAGCTGCCACCCGATTCCACGCGCCATCGCCTCGACCCGGCGCCGATCCTCCTTCGAATCGGGGAATCGGACGTAGCTCAGAGCGGTGAGGACCTCCGCGGTGTCGTCCGCGTCGGGATAGAACTCGTTCGCATATTCGAAGTACCACCCCCCGAGGGGAACTTCCGGGTGGAGCCGCTGAACGTCGCCGGGCCTGGTGACTTCTCTCCCGAGGAGCCAGCGCGCGGCACGAAGGATGTCGGCGCTGCTGCCGCTCGATCCGGACTCACATAACGCCTGGATCGCGATTGCGGTGTCCCAGATCGGAGAGAAGCAAGGCTGAACGCGAAGGTCGTCGCTCTCTTCGATGACCAGTTTTTCCAGCTCGTCGAGCTGCGAGACGAGCCGCGGATCGTCATCCTCATAGCCGAGCGCCTTGAACGCGATGATGGTGTTGATGATCGGCGGAAAGATCGCGCCGAGTCCGTCGCTGCCGGAGAGACGTTCGAGAATCCACTCCTCTGCTGCGGTGATTGCCTTCCTGCGAAGCGGACGGAGACGGCTCTTCTCGATCCGCTTGAGCGCGACGTCGAGCGCGGTGAAGAATCCGGTCCAGGCGCGATCGCGGGCACTTCGCTGGTTGGCGGGTGGAGCGGGCGCCGCTTTCTCGGTCAGTTCGTCGATGGAAGCATTCTCCGGAACCGGACAGGAGGGACGCGTCGCCCAGATGATCGACAGAGGCACCACGATGTCGCGCGACCAGCACGACATCTTGTAGATGTTGAACGGAGAGGCGTCGGGAAGAAGGATCATCTCCGGCGGCACGGCCGGGCAGCGATTCCAGTCGTACTGCCCGAACATCGCGAGGTAGATCTTGGTGAATGAGTTGCACGCCTCGACTCCGCCGAGCTCGCGGATGGTCTCTCGCGCTCTCGCCATGTGGGGAGCGTCGGGGTCATCGCCCATCAGCTTGAGCACGAAGTACGCTTTCACCGAGGCGCTGACGTCGCTCGGACCGCCCGGGTAGTTGGCCCATGCGCCGTCGGAGAGCTGCTGTCGCCGGAGGTACTCCGCGGCTTTGCGCATCCGCTCGTCGGCGCGTCGGAGGAGGAAGTACAGTGTCAGCACGTACTCCGATTCGAGTATGGTGTCTCCTTCGAGCTCACCACACCAGTGGCCGTCTTCGTGCTGCAGGGCGAGGAGTCGCTTACGCGCGGAGGCGATCGCGTCATTGACGACGGAGCGTGGAGCTCGCGAAAGCGGATCCGATGCGGGGCTCGTGTTCGTGATTTCCTGAACAGACATAATTCACACCACCTCCGGTCCCGGTCATCCGTTCAGTGGCTTGATCTCCTTTTCAATATCGGTCTCATCGCCTGATGATGTCGTCGATCGTCTACCGTTCCGCGAGCGTCGAGCTGCAAGCGAAGTGCCTCACAATTTCTCAAGGTTCGACGGAAAGATCTCCCTCCGCGCGGTTCTGCAGCAACCGTTTCAGTTCCGGTGGCAGAAGGAATCTCACGTCCTCTTCCACAGTCTCGAACTCCTCGATCCGCTCGATGCCCAGATTGGTGCGGGCGTGTCCGACCACTTCGCGGACCAGAATCTCCGGTGCCGAGGCGCTGGCCGTGAGACCGAGCGTGCGAACTCCTTCGAGCCATTCGGGGCGGATGTCGGCCGCGCTCTCGATCAGGTGGGCCGGCACGCCCAGACCGGCCGAGACCTCGCAGAGGCGCAGGGAGTTGGAGCTGTTCGGCGCGCCGAGCACCAGGAGGCTGTCGATGTGCGGAGCCATCGCCTTCACGGCGTCCTGCCGGTTCTGTGTCGCGTAGCAGATGTCGTCCTTCGGAGGCGACTCGAGATTCGGAAAGCGGCGCCTCAGCACATCGACCATGGCACGGGTGTCGTCGACACTGAGAGTGGTCTGGGTCAGATAGACGACCCGATCCGGATCCGGAACCTCGACCTTCTCGGCGTCTTCGATGGACCCGACCAGCCGCATCGACTCGGGCGCTTCGCCGAGCGTCCCGGTGGTCTCGTCATGGCCGCGATGGCCGAGGAACAGGATCGTGTATCCCTCGCGAACGAAGCGGATCACTTCCAGGTGGACTTTGGTCACCAGAGGACAAGTGGCATCGATGGTGCGCAGGTGTCGCCGCCGCGCTTCGTCGCGTACCGCTGGTGCGACGCCATGAGCGGAGTAAACGAGCCAGGCGCCTTCGGGGACCTCGTCGACGTCTTCGACGAATCGCGCCCCCTTCTCCCTCAACTGCTCGACGACGTAACGGTTGTGAATGATCTCCTTCCGGACATAGACCGGACCGTCGCACACCTCCAGCGCTTTCTCCACCACGTCGATGGCCCGCACCACGCCGGCGCAGAATCCCCGCAGTCCGGCAACGAGCAGGCGGTCGACTCCGGGATGGTTGGCGTGCGCTCTCACCATCGCACCCTCTCGTTTGCGGTTCCACTCGCGCGCGCGGTTCGTTCCGTGGCGTCGTGAACGAGCTTGGCGCGAAACAGTTCCGGGAAACGTTCCTGCACCACCGCCGCCACTCCTTCGACGTCCAGCCTGAAGAGGGCGCGCTGCTCGGGAGCGGGAGCGTGATCGACGAACTGGTCCGGAATGCCGTGAACCCTGACGTCGCATCCGGTCCATCCCTGGGCCTGAAATGCCTCCAGAACGGCGCTGCCGAAGCCGCCCGACGCGAGGTGTTCCTCGAGCGTGAGCACGCGGGGCGCCATCCGGCTGACTTTCCCGAGCACCTCGAGGCTGAGCGGCTTGACGAATCGCTGGCTGGCAACTCCGCAGGAGATCCCGCGATCCGCGAGAAGTTCCGCGGCGTCCAGCGCGACCTGCACCATTGAGCCGTAGCCGAGAAGGACGACGTCGTTCCCTTCCCGCAGAACTTCGCCGCCGCCGATCGGAAGAGCGTGCAGCTCGTCGTCGAGGCGAACTCCGAGGCCGAGACCGCGCGGATACCGCAGCGCGAACGGCCGTCCCGACTCGATCGCGGTGAAGAGAAGGTGCTGCAGCTCGTTCTCGTCCCGCGGTGCGGCGATGGTCAGGTTCGGGATCATCCGGGTGTAGCCGATGTCGAAGATCCCCTGATGGGTTTTCCCGTCGTCACCGACCAGACCCGCACGGTCGATGCAGATCGTCACCGGAAGATTCTGCAGAGCGATGTCGTGAATCAGCTGGTCGAATGCCCGCTGCAGGAACGTCGAGTAGATCGAGACCACCGGCTTGAGTCCTGCCTTGGCCATCCCCGCAGCCATGATCACCGCATGCTCTTCCGCGATTCCGACGTCGAAGACGCGGTCCGGGAAGTGATTGCGCACTTCAGCGAGCGCGGTTCCTTCGAGCATCGCGGCGGTGATCGCGACGATCTTCGGATCGCGCTCCATCATCCGGATCAGTGTCTTCGCGAATACCTGTGAGTATGTGAAGCGGGCGCCCGGACCGGCCGCCGCCGACGGCGTTCCGGGTTGATGGAATCGCGACGGATTGGCCTCCGCCTCCTTGTAGCCACGTCCCTTGTGCGTCAGGGCATGGACGATCACCGGTTCGCCCTGGGCGGCGATGTCCTTCGCCTGTCTGAGCGACTCCTCCGCCTCGCGGATGTCGTGCCCGTCGATCGGTCCGATGTAATGGAATCCCAGTTCTTCCCAGATCAGGTTCGGCAGCACCAGACCCTCGATCCGGCTCTTGATCTTTCGCGCGATCTTCCACGCCTTCTCGCCGTGCGGAAGTCTGGAGACGACGCTGTGACCCGCCTTCTTCAGCCGAACGTACTGGGGGTTGAGAATCAGCCGGTTGCGCCAGTAGGTCAGCCAGCCGATGTTCTCGGAGATCGACCAGCCATTGTCATTGAGAACCACGATCAGGCGCTTGGGCCGGAGATGCACGATGTTGTTCAGCGCTTCGTAACTCGGTCCGGAAGTGAGAGCTCCGTCGCCGACCACTGCGACGACGAAAGGATTCTGATGATCTTGCTGGAGCCCCTGCGCCATACCGAGAGCATAGGAAAGACCTGTCCCCGCGTGTCCCGCGGCGAGCGTGTCGTGGACGCTCTCCTCCGGCTCTGCGAATCCCGAGAGTCCTCCGGGAGTGCGGATGGTCTCGAACTGATCGCGCCGGCCGGTCACCAGCTTGTGCGTGTAGCACTGGTTGGAGGTGTCCCACACCAGCCGGTCCACCGGACTCCTGAAGCTGCGATGAAGAGCGAGCGTGAGCTCGACCACTCCGAGATTCGAAGCGAGATGCCCTCCCCGGCGGGTGATGGTACGGATGATCATCTCCCGGCAATCCTGCGCCACGAGGGACAGCTCTTCATCGCTGAGACTTCCGAGATCCTCCGGTCCGTTGATCCTTTCGAGCATCGTCTCTCCCTTCTTCGTCCGTGGTCGCACCGCGCCGCATCCGAAGGCGCAAAGGGACCTGCTTCACCTGGGTCGACGGAGTTGCCGCTCGGACGAAATGTGCGTCATCAGCAACGGCTGAGCAGGTGCAAAACTCTTGCTCAAAAGGAGTGAACCAGGCTCGTCGGAGCCAGGTCGGGGCCAGAATGACAAGGAGGTAATCCGGAGAGGGTAAGACGTGACCCTTCAGCCCGGATTATTCACCGGCCACGTGGAGGGATTCGCGGATCTCAGAGGGAGATCCGGGGGAGTTGCTCGTCTTCAGCCGATCGTCGCTCTGCTCAGGATCTGCGTCTCACGCAATCGCGCCGTACTTCTCCGCGAGCTCCACGATCGCGGTGATCGCGCGATCGAGGTGCTCTCGCGTGTGTGCGGCGCTGATCTGACAACGGAGCCGTGCCTGTCCCTGTGGAACGACCGGAAATCCGAACCCGGAGACGTACACACCTTTCTGCAGAAGCTCGCGCGACATCCTGATCGCTTTGGCCGTGTCCCCGATGATGATCGGGACGATCGGATGCACGCCTTCGCGGATCTGCAGACCCGCATCGGTCAGCTTCTTACGGAAGTAGGTCGTGTTCTCGCGAAGACGCTTGAGGAATGACGGGTCGCGGGCGAGGAGCTCCAGCGCGGCGATCGATCCCATCACGACCGCAGGAGGAAGAGTGTTCGAGAAGAGATAGGGGCGCGATTTCTGCCGCAGGTACTCGATCAGCTCTTTCGGCCCGGTGGTGAATCCCCCATGCGATCCCCCCAGAGCCTTCCCGAGTGTCGAGGTGTACGCGTTGATGCTCCCGAACGAGTCGAGCTCCTCCGCCGTCCCCCTTCCCGTCTTCCCGAGCACTCCCGTCCCGTGCGAATCATCGACCACGAGGAACGCGTCGAATTCCTTCGCCACTTCCACCAGTTCCTGGATTGGAGCGAGCGATCCCTCCATCGAGAACACGCCGTCGGTCATGATCAACCGGTTCCTCAGATCGCGATTCTCCTCGAGCAGACGCCGGAGATCACCCACGTCGCGATTCCTGTAGCGGAGCTTCCGGCAGCGGGCGAGCCGGATTCCGTCGATGATCGAAGCGTGATTCAGCTCGTCCGAGAAGACCCCGTCTTCTTCGGTGAGGATGGTCTGGAAGAGCCCCTCGTTCGCGTTCCAGCACGAACCGTAAAGGATCGCGTCGTCGGTTCCGAAAAACTCCGAGAGCTTCGCCTCCAGCTCCTTGTGGATCTCCTGCGTACCGCAGATGAACCGCACCGAAGCGAGACCGTAGCCGTACTGCTGCTCGGCTTTCTCGGCCGCCTCGACGATCGCCGGGTGGTTGGCGAGTCCGAGATAGTTGTTGGAGGTCAGCATCACGACCTCACCAACGCCTTCGACTTCGACGACCGGTCCCTGAGGACCGCGGAGCGGGAGCTCCTTCTTCAGGGTCCCCTCCTTCTGCATCTGCTCGAGCTCGCTGCTGATTGTGTTGATCAACGACATCGTTCCCTCGCTCCGTCGCGGGCGGCGACTGGTGAATTCCGGGGCATTCTATCAACTCGGGGGGGACGCTATGAGCCCGCGCGTTTCGGAGTCCCGGTGAGACCTTTTCGCCACCGCGCCGGATCAGTTGTCGTAGCTGAGGTCGCGGCGGGAGCAGCGCTGGTTCTCGAGATCGAAGACGACGCACGAATCGATCGGCCGAGAGTAGATGTGGAGGCTCACCGCCGGCTCGTTCCACTCGGCGGGATTGAGAATCCGGTGGATGGTCTGGGTCTTGTCGACCGTATTGATCGGGCCACCCGGGATGCAGTGCTCGGTGCTCAGCTTCTCCATCTCGATCTCCGTCGCCCCGGCCAGGCAGTCGATCCCCACCACCTGCTGGTTCTCCGGACGGTTGCAGCGGACCACACGATAATTCTCCACCATCAGTCTGCCGCGCACCATCGACATCCATCCGAGCTGTCCGTTATGGGTGTGGAGCGGAGTGACATTGCCGACGTTCCAGCAGAGAACCATGATCTCGACGTTCTGGTTGCGGAAGATGAGATTCCGCGTGTGCCTCTCCTTCAGCCAGTGCTCGTACGGCCGGAGCTCGTCGGGTGAGATCTGATGCTGCACGAGATAGTCGTACAGCTCCTGCTTGGTCGTCGTCCCGCGCGACATCACCTCGATATCCGAGACGAATTTCTGGAGCGGGATGAAGGTCGGAGAGGAACTCTGAAGCTCGACCGGCTTTGAAGTTTCGACGCTCATCGTGCACCTCCCTCGGATGTCCTTCACTATAACCACTCGGGGAGGCCCCATCAATCCGCCGGCAGCGGATGGCGGCGTCAGCGGTCGAGATCGAACGTGGAGAGCGCTGAAGCGAGAGCGGGGAGCATCTCGCGCACCTGCATCAGGTCGGCATGCAGGTAACGGTCGGATTCCCACACCGGAACCCGGGATCTCACGAGGCGGTGCATCGCTTCGACCGGCTCCGACGAGGTCAGCGGACGATGGAATTCGAGCGCCTGGGCCGCGCAGAGGATCTCGATGGTGAGCACGGACGCGACGTTCTCGACGATGCGGGAGAGCTTCCAGGCCGCGGTTGGACCCATCGAGACGTGGTCTTCCTTGTTCGCCGAGGTGGGAATCGAATCGACGGAGGCGGGGTGGGAGAGCGCCCGGGATTCCGCGACGAGCGCAGCAGCAGTCACCTGAGCGATCATGAAGCCGCTGTTGATCCCCCCTTCCCGAACCAGGAACGGGGGAAGCTCCGAGAGCTGAGGATTCACCAGACGCTCGATCCGCCGCTCGCTGATGGACGCGAGATCGGTCAGGGCGAGCGCTGCGACGTCGCAGGCCATCGCCACCGGTGCACCGTGGAAGTTCCCGCCCGAGATCGCCTGACCGTCTTCGGGGAAGATGAGCGGATTATCGGTGACGGAGTTGATCTCGATCTCCAGTTTCGAGAGGGCGAAACCGACCGCATCGCGCACGGCTCCGTGAACCTGCGGGATGCAGCGGAGCGAATAGGCGTCCTGCACTTTTCCGCAGCTGCGATGCGACTCCCGGAGCGGGCTGCCGTCGACGAGGTTCCGCATCCGTCGAGCCACGGTGATCTGTCCGGCATGTGGACGCAGCGCGTGGATCCGCGGATCGAATGCGGCGTCGGTTCCCCGCAGCGCATCGAGAGTCATCGCCGCGATTCCGTCGGCGAGATCGAGGAGCGTCCGGGCGCGCTCGAGCGCGAGCCCTCCCACCGCGGAGATCGCCTGTGTGCCGTTGATCATGGCGATCCCTTCCTTCGCCTCGTAGCGGACCGGTTCGAGACCGATCCGGGAGAGAGCGTCGGATGCGGCAATGCGCTTCCCTTCGTGCCACATCTCTCCCACTCCCATCAGGGAGGCGGCGAGATGCGCGAGCGGAGCCAGATCTCCCGAAGCGCCGACTGATCCCTGAGAAGGAACCACCGGCGTCATTCCGCTCTCGATCAGACGAAGAAGCCTCTCGACCACCTCGATCCGGATCCCCGAGTTGCCGCGGGCCAGCGCGTTCGCCCGGAGCAGCATCATCGCTCGGACCACTTCCACCGGATACGGCTCTCCGACTCCGGCGCAGTGCGAGAGAATCAGGTTCTTCTGCAGCTCCAGAACCTTCTCGCGCGAGATCGCGACCTCGGAGAAAACCCCGAATCCGGTGGTGACGCCGTAAACGGTCCGCCCTTCGCGGACCATCGACTCGATCACCGCCCGCGAGGCGAGCATCCGTTGGCGCGCCGGCGCGGAGAGAATCACCTTCGCCTCTCCGGAGGCGACTGCGCGGACGTCCGCGAGGGTCAGAGAAAGGCCGTCGATCGCGAGCTCGGTCATGGCGGGCGAATGATAGCAGAGAGGCGCGGGACGCGAGGCTCGGGGCTCGGGGCTCGGGACGCGAGGCTCGGGGCTCGAGGCTCGAGGCTCGGGACTCGGGGTTCGAGGTTCGAGGCTCGGGGAGCGCGGATCTGCAATCCGCCGCGCGGAACACGGCACGTGCGCCAGCGCTGCCCCACACCCACCCACGGCAGAAGCGGAGCGCTCCTTTGCCCATCTCACGCAATCGCGTAGCTCGAGCGGCGAAACGCGAGCCTCTAGTCCCGCGAGAGGACGGCGTCTTCGCGGAGGATGGTCTCTTCACGACGGGGGCCGGTCGAGACGATGCTGATCGAGACTCCGAGTTGCTCCTCGATGAAGCGCACGTAGTCGCGGGCCGCCTGAGGAAGGTCCTCGAAACGGTTGATCCCGACCGTGGAGCGGTGCCATCCCGGAAGCGTCTCGTAGACCGGTTCGAACTCACCACGAGCGACGGCGAAGCGCGGGAAGGTGCGGTGCATCTCCCCCTTGACCCGATAGCCGACGCAGACGGGGATCTCCTCGAAGTCGTCGAGGACGTCGAGCTTCGTCAGTGCGATCGCATCGATCCCGCTCAGCATGTGTGCGGAATGCAGAACCACGAGGTCGAGCCAGCCGATCCTGCGCGGGCGTCCGGTGGTGGTTCCGAACTCGTTGCCGCGCTCGCGGATCCGATCGCCGACTTCGTCAGTGAGCTCGGTGGGGAACGGCCCCTCTCCGACCCGCGTCGTGTATGCCTTCACGACGGCATAGACGCCGTTGATGAATCGCGGCGCGACGCCGAGTCCGGTCGCAACGCCACCGGCGGTACAGTTGGACGCGGTGACGTAGGGATAGGTCCCGTGATCGACGTCGAGGAGCGTTCCCTGCGCTCCTTCGAACATCACCCGCCGCCCCGCCCGGATCTGGTCGTAGAGGAGCTTCGTAGTGTCACAGATCCGATCGCGGAACATCTCACCGTACCCGAGAAGATCGGCGACGAGCCGCTCGGGGTCGAACGGCTCTTTTCCGTAGACGCTCTGCAGAATGGCGTTCTTTTCGCCGGCGAGGATGCGGACCTTCCTCTCCAGAGTCGGGCGGTCGAGAAGGTCCCCCATCAGAATGCCGAAGCGGCTCACCTTCGTCTCGTACGCCGGTCCGATTCCTCGTCCGGTGGTACCGATCTTCGCGCTCCCCGCGGCGGCTTCCCGCGCCTGGTCGAGGGCAGCGTGGATGGGGAGAATGCAATGTGCGGCGTCGCTTATCCGGAGGTTGTCGTCGAATGCGACACCCGATTTCTCCAGGTTCTCCATCTCGTTCCGGAGCGCTTCCGGATCGATGACCATCCCGTTTCCGAGCACACAGAGCTTTCCGGGATGGAGGACTCCGGAGGGAACGAGATGAAGCGAGTAGTGGTGGTCACCGAAGCGTACCGTGTGCCCCGCGTTGTGCCCTCCCTGATACCGGGCCACGACGTCGAAATGCTCACAGAGAAGATCGACGATCTTCCCTTTCCCTTCGTCTCCCCACTGGGCGCCGATCACGGCGACGTTCTGCATCGGATTCGTCTTCAAAGCGTGCGCAGACTAACACAGGCCGCGCCTTCAGGGAACATGCGGGAAGCCTCTCCGGACGTCCTCCAGGAGAATGTGAACGGCTGTACCGGAAAGAAGCAGCCTCGCTGCGTTCGCCCTTGCGAGCGGGACGCCCGCAGCGCCCGCGCCGACTACGTCAAGTTGGTCATTGCGGCTTCGTCAGCGAGCATGATGATCAGATACCAGCCGAGCAGCGCGAGGATCGAGAGGTGTGGAATCTCCTTCGCGTCGAGACGGAGCGTCAGCTCACCCTCACGCTTGTCGATGGCGAAGTCGCGGCGGAACGACATTACCCGATTGTCCGCCACGTCGGTCCACGACCACTCCGAGAGCCAGAAGTTGCTGACCCAGCGAAAGCTCCGGCCGTCGGGAAAATGAAGCGCGCCGCCGCCGCTCGCATTCGGCTCGAATTTAGCGACGTTGACGTCGGCTCCCTGCTGCCGGACCGTGACGTGAGGATGGAGAAATCCGACCTGCTTGAACGTCCAGCGCCCCTCGGCCGCCTCGGCGTGCGCGAGCGCGACGATCCCTTGCTGAAGCTGGAGCTTCGCCACCGGCTCGGAGTCCGCGACCAGCTCGAAATAGCGCTGCGCCGGATCGGGATGAATCCAGCAGAGCTTCTTGTCCGAAGAGGTGATCTCCTGCATCGCGCCCTCCCGCATCATGAGTTGCCGGTCGCCGGAGTTGCCGCGGCCTGGTCGAGGATCCGCTCGCGAAAATACGCGACCGTTCGCTTCAGTCCTTCTTCCAGCGGCACGTGCGGCTCCCAGTCGAGAATTTCCCTCGCCTTGGTAATATCGGGTCTGCGAATCTTCGGGTCATCCTCCGGAAGAGCTTTGAACACGATCTCGGAGGTCGAATCGGTGGCTTTCCGGATCTGCTTTGCGAACTCCAGCACCGTCAGCTCGTTCGGATTTCCGATGTTGACGGGCTGCGCCTCGTCCGACATCAGCAGCCGGTAGATGCCTTCCACCAGATCCGAGACGTAGCAGAACGACCGGGTCTGTGATCCATCTCCGAACACCGTCATATCCTCACCGCGGAGCGCCTGGGAAACGAACGCCGGGACCACCCGTCCGTCATTCATCCGCATTCTCTCCCCATACGTGTTGAAGATGCGGACAATGCGTGTGTCCACGTGGTGGAAACGGCGGTAGGCCATGGTCATCGCTTCCGCGAATCGCTTCGCCTCGTCGTAGACTCCGCGCGGCCCGACCGGATTGACGTTCCCCCAGTAATCCTCCCGCTGCGGGTGGACGAGTGGATCGCCATAAACTTCGGAGGTGGATGCAAGGAGATATCTCGCGTTCTTGTCCTTGGCCACTCCGAGCGTCTTGTGCGTCCCGAGAGAACCGACCTTCAGAGTCTGGATCGGCTTCTCGAGGTAATCGATCGGGCTGGCGGGCGACGCGAAGTGAAGCACGTAGTCCAGCGGCCCGTCGATGTGGATGTAGTTCGTCACGTCGTACTTCACGAAGCTGAAGCCCGGGCGACCGAGTAGATGCTTGATGTTGTTCGGTGAGCCGGTCAGGAAGTTATCCATGCAGATGACTTCGTGACCTCTCTCCAGGAAGAGATCGCAGAGATGTGATCCGAGAAATCCTGCGCCTCCGGTGACCAGCGCTTTCCCCATTACCGCTCCCCCGCGGCGACTTGCCGCTTGGTTACGGCCGGCCGGCCGACCGAGTAGTAGCGGAACCCTTCCGCTTCCATCCGCCGGTGGTCGTATACGTTACGGAGGTCGACGATCACCGGCGCCTTCAGGAGGGATCTGATCCGCCCCAGGTTCAGCGCGCGAAACTCGTTCCACTCGGTCGCGATGACCAGGGCATCGCAACCGGTTGCCGTTTCATACGCATCGCGGCAGAACGTGATGTCGGGGAAGAACGTCCGGGCATTCTCCATCGCTTCGGGATCGTACGCACGTACGTTCGCGCGGAGGGACTGGAGTCCGTTGATCAGCGGGATGGTCGGTGACTCACGCATGTCGTCGGTCTCCGGCTTGAACGCCAGGCCGAGTACGCCGATGGTCCTGCCGGCGAGATCGCCGACTGCGTCGAGAACCTTGTCCACCATTCTCCGTTTGATCGCCTCGTTGACTTCGACCACCGCCTCGACGATCCGGAACGAATAGCCGGCACGACGGGAGATGTCCACCAGGGCGTTGGTGTCCTTCGGGAAACACGACCCGCCGTAGCCGGGACCGGCCTGGAGAAACTTCGGTCCGATCCTCTGGTCCAGACCCATCCCTTTCGCCACGTCCTGGATGTCGCCGCCGAGCCTTTCGCAGAGGGCGGCGATCTCGTTGACGAACGAGATCTTCGTCGCGAGGAATGCATTCGAGGCGTACTTGATCAACTCCGCCGACTCGACCGTGGTCGCCACGAACGGGATCTCGAGCGAGTGCAACGGGGCATAGATCTCCTTCATAAGTTCCGCCGCTTCGGGTTCCCACGAACCGATCACCACGCGGTCGGGCCGCATGAAATCTTCGATCGCCGATCCTTCCCTCAGAAACTCGGGGTTGGAGACGACCATGGCCTGATGCGACTTGCCCGACTCGGCGAGAATCTGCTGGATGCGCTTCCCCGTTCCGATCGGGACGGTCGACTTCGTGACCACCAGCTTCGGGCCATCCATGTGGTGCGCGATCGATCGGGCCACGTCTTCGACGTACCGGAGATCGGCCGACCCGTCCGGGAGCTGGGGCGTTCCGACGGCGATGAAGATCGCCCGCGCTTTCTCGATTGCGCCGGCCAGATCGGTGCTGAAGCCGAGTCGTCCCTCCTCCACGTTTCGTGCGACGATCGCATCGAGTCCCGGTTCGTAGATCGGGATCTTCCCCTGATTCAGTGCATCAATTTTCCGCTCGTCGATGTCGACGCAGGTCACTTCGTTCCCGAAATCGGCCAGACCGGCTCCGGTGACGAGCCCGACATAGCCCGTTCCAACGACCGCAATGTTCACGATGGCTCCTTAGAGTGGAATCCTTCCCGTTCCCGCACCGGGACATTCCGGTTGGAGGACGGGTTGACTACTGCGCTGACCCGGTCGCTCCGGCGAACCGTAGCCCGTTGCCGGGCCGACATTCTAACCCGGATTTCCCGCATCGTCTCGTCGCGAGGAGGTGCGAAGTGGCCTCGATGCAACGCAACAGACACGCCGCGATCCGCCTCGGCAGCAGAGACAGCGTGAGAAATACGGATCGACCGGATGACTCGCGCGAACGATATACGGCCCCCGCAATGATCGCGTCCAGCCGAGCGTGGGCCGAGTCTCGCTACCAACCCGGAGGCGGCGACTCGGGCTGCACTGTATCCGTCGCGAGTGGGACGGCTGCGGGCTCGCCGGCTGCGGGCGGAGATTGCGTATCGGTCTGCGGCGTCGTCGCCGGCTCCGCAGGCGTCTGCTCCGCAGGAGCGGTTTCCGTCGCGGGTGCCGGCTCGGGGGGTGGCGGAGGGGGAGGAATCTCTCCGGGCTCGAGCTTCGACGCCGGTGGCGGTGGCTCGGGAACCGAGGAAGTGGAGCTCTTCCCATCAGGAGCCGGGGGGCCGTTCTCCGTCTGATTCTTCTGCTCGACCTGATACCGTTGCTCGATACCCTTCTTCTGACGATTCCGGATCAGCCATCTCAGCAGCTTCGATTCGTTGATCCCGATCAGGATGTCATTGATGCTTTCGTACACGGAGGGATCGTTGATCAGACGTCCCGCGGTCCCTTCGCCGCCGTTGAGCTTCGCCGCCACGGTGTCGAGCTGCTTCACCAGGGCGTTGAACTCCTGCAGTGACTGGTCGGCGAATTCCTTGTCGCTGATCAGCCGCGGCAGCAGGCCCTGACCGTCGTGCAACTGCTGGCTGAACTCCACGATGTTCCCCGATGCCTTGGAGAGATTGTCGATCAGAGCGACCACTTTCTCCCGTTGCGCGGGATCGGTCAGGAGCGCAGGAACGGCACCCTTGTCGCTCGAGAAACCGCTCTCGAGGCTGGCCATCACCACCCGCATCGAGTGAGCGCTGGAGCGGAGCGACTCGGCCACTTCGTTCGCGTATTCATCGTCGTACATCAGTTTGCCGACCAGTCCCTCCCCCTTCTCGACCCGGCCGAGCATCTTGTTCATCCGGTTGAGGGTGACCATCAGCGTATCGGTCAGCCGCTGCTTGTTTGCGGGCTGTGTGGTGAGCTCGCCGAGGAGCCCTTCGCCACGGTCGACGCGCTGGAGGATGTTCTTCAGGGAATAGGAGATCTGCACGAAGTTGTCGACCAGATCCTCGCCGGAAGAGATGAGTGCTTCGACGTTCGTTTGCCGTTGCGCGGGAATGATCGATCCCGGCTCGAGAACCGGAAATTGAGGCGATCCCGGTGTGATCTCGATGTAGCTGTCGGAGGCGATGAGCCCGAGTTTCCTCAGCTTCGCCCGCGAGTCCTGCCGGATCCGGTCGGCGTACTTCCGGTCGACCTGAATCACGATGTCGACGGTGCGCGCCTTCGGGTTCTCCGGCAGCCGGATGTCGCGGACCGTTCCGACGGTGACGCCGGCGATCTGGACCGGATTTCCTTCCGCCAGGCCGGAGACACTCTCGAGGCGCACCCGGTACTCGTTCTTGCGTGAGAAAAGCTTCTGCTCCGATCCGATGAAGAACAGGAAGGCCATCAGCACGATCAGACTCGCGGAGACCAGGAGCCCGACCTTCAGCAGACGTCCCTTTTCATTCATTTTCGCCATCTCTTCTTCTCGAGCCCGGCACTGCGCCACTTTCCGGAGAACCTGAGGCGCCCGGACATTAGTCCTCGCGGCGTCTCCGCCGCTCAGTCGTCGGCTGGGCCGCCGACACGTTCGACGATTTGAAGAACGCGCGCAGCTCCGGATGATCGGAGTCGCGCGCCTCGTCCATCGTTCCAACCCATTCGAAGACGCCGTCGTTCAGGAACGCGATCCGATCGCCGACGAAGAATGCCGATTGGATGTCGTGAGTCACGACGACCGACGTCACGTGAAGTTTCGTCTGGAGCCCGACCATCAGCTCGTTGATCGTCTCGGCGGTGATCGGATCGAGGCCCGTAGTTGGTTCGTCGTAGAGAATCGCTTCGGGTTCCATCACGATCGACCGCGCCAAGCCGACCCTCTTCCGCATTCCTCCGGAGAGGTCGACCGGCATCAGGGCCTCGGTTCCTGCGAGATCCACCAGCGCCAGCTTTTCTCCGACGATGCGACGGATGTCGTCTTCCGTTGCGTCGGTGTGTGCGCGAAGAGGAAACGCGATGTTTTCCAGGACGCTCATGGAATCGAAGAGCGCTCCGCTCTGGAAGAGCATGCCGAATTTCATCCGGACGCGGAAGAGATCCTCCTCGCGCAGTCCGGTGATCTCCTCGCCATCGACGATGATCTCTCCCTCGTCCGGATGTTCGAGTCCGAGAATGTGACGGAGAGTAACCGACTTTCCGCTGCCCGAACCCCCGAGAATCACCAGCACTTCACCCCGGTAGACCTTCAGATTCGCGCCGCGCAGGACCGACTTTCGCCCGTACGACTTGTGCACGTCGATGAACTCGACGAAGACTTCCCGACCCGCCTCGAGAGGCGCGGAGGTCGTCGAATCAGTCGTCGTCCCGGCCAGCTCCGTCATCACGTCACGATCAGGAAGAGTTTGGTGAGGAAGAAATCGAGCACCAGCACCGAGATCGCCGAAGTGACGACCGTCGAGGTAGTCGCTCTCCCCACTCCGTCTGCGCCGCCGGTCGTCCGCATTCCGTTGTGGCATGCGAGAACCGCGATCACGAATCCGAAGAAAAACGTCTTACCGATCCCGGAAGCGAGATCGTTGTAGCGGAGCGCGGTCACCACACTCCGAAAATAGAAGTTCGCACTCAGATGAAGATTGAAAACCGCGATCATCATCCCGCCGAAAATCCCGATCGCGCAGGCGAGAGTCGTCAGAAGAGGGAGCATCAGCGTGGTGGCCAGCACTTTCGGGACGACCAGCTTCCGCACCGGGCTGGTCGCGAGCGCACGCAGCGCATCGATCTGCTCGGTGACTTTCATCGTACCGATCTCCGCGGTCATTCCCGCGCCCACGCGCGCGCCGACCACCAGCGCCATCAGCACCGGCGCGAGTTCCCGGACGAGCGAGATCGACACCACCCGTCCGATGAACAGCTTCCCTCCGAAGTTGAAGAGCGAATACGCGGTCTGCAGCGCAAGCACCATCCCGATGAAGAGCGCAGTGAAGAATACGATCGAGGCAGATCGGACTCCGATCACCTCGAACTGCTGCATCAGGGCCTTCCCTTCGAACGGTCGCCGGAAGCTCTCCCGAATCGTCTGATAGGTCAGGATCGAGAGCTCGCCAACGTAGACGAAGAGGGTCGCGAGTCGCTCCGATAAGTGCGTGAAAGCCATCGTCAGTTCATGATGCGCCGGCAGAATGTTCGGTGCATGGGATTCCATCACACCGGGCGGCTGCGGTCGAGCCCGGATGCGAATCCCGCGCCGACTCTGCGTCAACGGCCCCCGTCGTCCTTGAAAAGCCAGTCGATCAACCGCTGAAGACCACGTTTCTTCTTTTTCTTTTCCGGATTGGGCTGGTCCGCGCGAGGTGGTGCATCCTCCGCCTGCCGGGCGCCGGGAGTCCGCACATCCGGCTCTCCGCCGATCGCCCCACCCGGCTGCTGGTCGGGACGCATCCCGGAAAGCCAGGGATACGGCTCCCACGCCGAGTGGAGGTCGCAGGATCGCGTCGGCTCGGTGCCCGCGACGTAGACTTCACTCCTGGTCTCCGGGCAGTACGGCGTCGCGAGCATTCCGCTCTCCGGGTCGATCTGGCGTTCCACCACGTCGTCCGGACGGCGGAAATCGGCCTCGGGGACCATTCCGACGATCCGGTCCATGTGGTCCGCCCAGATCGGCATCGCCGCCGACGCGCCGGCAAGGCGGAGATTCTCGCCATCGTCATAACCGACCCAGACGAGACTGAGGAGTCGCGGGGAATACCCGACGAACCACGCATCGCGATAGCTGTTGGTCGTGCCGGTCTTTCCGGCGTACGGACGATCGAAGCCGAGCGCGCGGATGTGCGCCGCGGTCCCGTAGTCGAGAACGTCCTGGAGGATGTTGTTCACCACATACGTCACCGCCGCGCGGGCCACCCTCTTCATCCGCACCTCGCGGTTCTCCAGCAGCTTCCCTTCGCGTGTGGCCACGGCCAGTATGCTCACCGGCTCGGCTTTGACTCCTTCGTTCGCGAAGACGCTGTAGGCGTAAGCAATCTCGAGAGGCGTCACTTCGAACGCTCCGAGTGCGATCGACGGGTACGGCTCGAGACGACTCTGGACGCCCGCCTTCGAGGCCATCTGGACTACGTTCGGCACACCGGCATCGATCGCCGCACGGACGGCGGGGATGTTGTAGGAGTGCGCGAGCGCTTGCCTCACGCTCACCCGTCCGTGATACCTGTTGTCGTAATTCTGCGGCTCCCAGACCTGATTGCCGATCTTGACGCTGATCGGAGAATCGTCGAGGAACGACGACGGAGTGAGAGTATTCGCTCCTTCCGTCGGGTTCATCGCCGCGGCATAGACGAATGGCTTGAAGAGCGATCCCGGCTGTCGCCGGGCCTGGAACGCACGGTTGAACTGGCTACGCTGATAGTCCGTACCACCAACCAGAGCCTTGACGTAGCCGGTCCCCGGCTGAATGGTCAGCACGACGCCCTGCAAAGGATCCTTCTTCTTACGGATGAAGGAGTAGCGCTTCTTCAGGTTCGCGATGCCGTCGCTGAGCGCATCTTCGGCGGAGCGTTGCATCATCGTGTCGAGCGTAGTGAAGATCCGGAGTCCGTCGGTCTCGAGCTGCGTGTCGGGATAGGTCTCGCGGAGCTGTTTCATCACCAGGTCGACGAAGTAAGGCGCGCTTCGAATCGCCTTGTGGAAACGGTTCACCTTCATCGGCGCAGCGATGGCTCGCCGGTACCCGGCATCGTCGATCATGTTCAGATCGTGCATCTCGCCGAGGACCAGGTTCCGCCGCTTCAGCGCTCGATCGGGATGGGTGAACGGCGAGTAGCCGTTCGGATAGGGAATGATCCCGGCGATGGTGGCCGCCTCGGGGAGGGTCAGGTATTTCGCGTGTTTGCCGAAGTAGACCTGGGCTGCCCGCTCCACACCCAGAACCTGCACCGACCCGTTCTGACCGAGGTAGATCTCGTTGAGATAGGCCTCGAGAATCTCCTTTTTCGAGTAGCGTGCTTCGAGGATCAGGGCCATCAGCGCCTCGCGCGCCTTTCGCGAGAAGTCGCGCTTCTGGGTGAGGAAGAGATTCTTCACCAGCTGCTGGGTGATGGTCGAGCCTCCGGCCTTGACGCCGCCGCTCCGCAGGTTCGTCAGTGCTGCCCGGACGATTCCGCGGATCGAGATCCCTTCGTGCTCGAAGAAGTTTCGGTCCTCGCCTGCGAGAACGGCATTGATCAGGTTCTGCGGCACCGCCGAGAGTGCGATCGGCACACGGTCTTCCATCACGTCGTCGTAGATCGACGTGATCAGCTCCGGCTCGATCCGAACGGCCCTCAGCGTGACGCCGTCCTGGATCCGGGTGATCTTTTCCACCCGGTCGCGATGCAGGGAGATCCGGATCGGAAGACCCTGGAAGTCCATGTCCGGATAACGGAAGTTGTTCAGGTAGATCTCGAGCCCGTCGTCGGTGTAGCGGTATTCACCCGGCGTGGACGGTTCCGATTCGACTTCGTGATAGCCGACCTGATTGAGCTTCGGCTCGAGCAGCGAACGGCGGTAGGTCAATCCCGGGAGGATCGCGGTCGCATCCGAGTAGATCCGGCTGGGAACGTCCCAACGCCGGCTCGAATCGAATTTTTTGGTGATGACGACGTAGTTGTACGCGACGGCTCCGATGCCCGCCACGAAGATCGCCATCACGATCAGAGCGATTCCGACGGCGTGGCGCCAGACGAAATCGCGGATCACTCTTTTCTTTGCCATCTGTCAGTGAAACGTATCAGGAAGGGAAATCGTTTCATCGGAGCCGGAAGGAGCCGGTTCGGTCTCCAGAAACGCGAAGTCGGACAAGCCGGAACGATCCGACCTGTCCGACGACTGGGAACGGGCTCGAGCATCGAGAAACCGGCATCCTCGAGCCGTCGCGCCGCTGAAAGTCTCTACACGTCTCTACATCGTCTCTGCATTGTCTCTACATGGAGCTCATCGAATTGAGGAACTCCTGATTGGAACGAGTCTTCTCGAGCTTCTCGAGAAGGAGCTCCATCGACTCGACCGTCGAGAGCGGACTGAAGACCTTACGGAGCACCCAGATCCGATTGAGCTCCGCCTTTTCGAGCAGAAGCTCCTCTTTCCGGGTTCCGGAGCGGTTGATGTCGATGGCGGGGAAGACGCGCTTGTCGGCGAGCTTCCGGTCGAGATGCACTTCCATGTTACCGGTGCCCTTGAACTCCTCGAAGATCACGTCGTCCATGCGTGATCCGGTGTCGATCAAGGCGGTGGCGATGATCGAGAGCGAGCCCCCTTCCTCGATGTTCCGGGCCGCGCCGAAGAATCGCTTCGGACGCTGGAGGGCGTTCGAATCGACACCACCCGAGAGAACCTTCCCGGACGGCGGCACCACGGTGTTGTACGCGCGCGCCAGGCGGGTGATCGAATCGAGAAGAATGACCACGTCACGCTTGTGCTCCACCAGACGCTTGGCCTTCTCGATGACCATCTCCGCGACCTGCACGTGTCGCGATGCCGGCTCGTCGAAGGTCGAGGAGATGACCTCTCCCTTGACGGAGCGCTGCATGTCGGTGACTTCTTCCGGCCGCTCGTCGATCAGAAGGACGATCAGAGTGACCTCGGGGTGATTGGTGGTGACCGAGTTGGCGATCGACTGCAGGAGCATCGTCTTCCCGGTGCGGGGCGGCGCGACGATCAGTCCGCGCTGGCCTTTCCCGATCGGCGCCACCAGATCGAGGACGCGCGAGGACATGTTGGTCCCCACTTCCAGCCGGATCCGCTCCTCCGGATAGAGAGGAGTGAGGTTGTCGAACAGAATCTTTTCCCGAGCCACATCGGGGTGCTCGAAATTGACCGCTTCGACCTTGATCAGCGCGAAGTAGCGTTCTCCTTCTTTCGGTGGCCGCACCTGGCCGGAGACCGTGTCACCGGTCCGCAGATCGAACCGGCGGATCTGGGAGGGAGAGACGTAGATGTCGTCCGGACCGGGGAGGTAGTTGTACTCGGGGGCACGGAGGAATCCGAATCCGTCCGGGAGGCACTCGAGCACTCCCTCGGAGAAGATCAAGCCGCTCCGCTCCGTCTGCGCCTGAAGGATCGAGAAGATCAGATCCTGCTTGCGCATCCCCGCCGCGTTCTCCACGCCGAATTCTTTCGCCAGCCGGGTCAGGTCGCTCAGCTTCATCTCCTTGAGCACCCGGATGTCGAGAGTCTCGCCGTTCGATGGCTTCTCGTCCTTCCTGCCGCGCGCGGAGCGCTCGCCGCCGTTTTCGCCACCATTCTCGCGGCCCTTTTCGGCGCGCTTCTCGGACGGCTTCTCGGCCGCTTTGTCGGCAACCTTCTCCGCGGCTTTTTCCGTCTCCACGGGTTTGTCCGCGATCTTTTCGGCGGCCTTCTCGGACGATTTGTCGGACGACTTCTCCGCGGACTTGTCGGAGGCGGCCTTCTCGGACGACTTCTCCGCCGCCGCGCTCTTCGCCGTCCGGCGGGGAGCCTTCTCGCTCTTCTCGGCCTTTTCCGCGCGAGCCGCTGGCTGCCCGTTTTCCGGAGCCTTCTCCGCCGCTGCCGTCGTCACTTCCGGGGTCTCGTCGCTCGGTGCGTCCCCGGTGGTCGATTTCTCCAGTTGCTGTTGATCCATTTTCCTGACCTCTCGCCGCGATCTGCTCGCGGTGCGAAATTCATTGCGCCGGGTCCCATCCGGTGGCGATCTCACGCCAGAACTGATCGACTCCCTGCCTTGTCACCTTTGAGAACCGGATGAACTCCTCCGGCTCGATCTCCAACTCCGCCGCGATCCGGCGTAACTGCTTCACCAACTCGTTGTTCGAGAGCTTGTCCACCTTGGTCAGGACCGGTACCCACCGGGTCGCGGTAGCCTCGGACCAGACCTTCATCTGAAGATCGTGCTCGCCCGGCTCCCTTCGGGAGTCGAGCAGCAGAAAGATCGTTCGGAGCGTCGAAGACGTCTCCAGATAGCTTCGAACCAGCTCTCCCCACGAGGTCGAGACGGCCCGCGAGACTTTCGCGTATCCATAACCGGGAAGGTCGACGATGTAAAAACGCTCGTTGACCAGATAGAAATGGATCGCCTGCGTCTTTCCCGGCGTCTGGCTGACTCGTGCCACATCCCGCCGCCGGAGGATCGTATTGATCAAACTCGACTTGCCCACGTTGGATCGCCCAGCGATCGCAAACTGTGGACGCCCGTCACGGGGAAAGTCCTCCGGTCTGTATGCCGCTCTCTCGAGCTTTACTGAACGGATTTCCAAGTTATGGGTTGATTCTTCCCGCTGGGGGAATTTGGATTTCGCTGCGTTGAAGGTCCCGGCGAAGGGCTGCCTGTTATTGTCTCACAATTGTCAACTGCAGGCCTCCCACCGGGGGAGGAGCCGCAGCGGCGCGACATTTGAGTGTCAGTGAGTCATCCCGTCTCCGCCTACGGCGTCGGATTCGGAGAGTTTCTCCTTGGCCGCCAATGGAACAATCGTGCCATCGAGCGCGACCAGAACGACTTCGTCCATCGACTCCACGAGGTGAAACTCCATCTGATCTCGAACGTCCTGAGGGATGTCGTCCAGATCCCGTTCATTGTCGATGGGAAGAATGATGCGATGGATTCCGGCGCGGGACGCAGCGAGGACCTTTTCCTTGAGGCCGCCGATCGGAAGGACCTTCCCTCTGAGGGTGATCTCTCCAGTCATTGCGACGTCCTGGCGGATGGGGATACGCGTCACCGCGGAGAGCAGCGCGGTTGCCATGGTGATTCCCGCTGACGGGCCGTCTTTCGGGATCGCGCCTTCCGGAACGTGGATATGGATGTCCACTTTGTCGTGGAAGTCGGATTCCACCCCGAACATTTCCGAGCGCGCGCGGACGTAAGAGAGTGCGGCGCGAGCCGACTCCTGCATCACGTCACCGAGCTTGCCGGTGAGGGTCAGGTTTCCTTTTCCGGGAGAGAGAGAGACTTCGGTGCTCAACAGCTCGCCGCCGACTTCCGTCCAGGCCAGCCCCGTCGCCACTCCGATCTCGCTCTGTTCTTCCCGTTTGCGGGAACGGAAGCGCGGCTTGCCGAGCAGTTCTTTCAGCTTCTCCCGCTCGATCTCGATCTTGAACTCGTTTCCTTCCTTGACCACCATCCGGGCGACTTTCCGGAAAACGGATCCGATCTCCCGTTCGAGATTCCGCACCCCCGCCTCCCGGGTGTAGCTCTCGATGATCTCCTCGATCGCTTCGTGGGTCAGATCGACATTCTCCGCACTCAGTCCCTGCTCCTTGATCTGCTTGGAAAGGAGAAACTGTATGGCGATCGAGAGCTTCTCGAGGTGCGTGTATCCCGAAAGGTTGATGATCTCCATCCGATCACGGAGAGGGGCCGGGATGGTATGGCTCACATTCGCCGTAGCGATGAACATCACCTTCGAGAGGTCGTATTCGACGTCGAGGTAGTGATCGACGAACGTGTTGTTCTGTTCCGGATCGAGAACCTCGAGAAGTGCCGCGGAAGGATCGCCGCGGAAATCCATCGACATCTTGTCGACTTCGTCGAGGAGGAACACCGGATTCACCGTCCCCGCCTTCTTCATCCTCTGGATGATCTGTCCGGGAAAGGCACCGATGTAGGTACGACGATGACCGCGGATCTCCGCCTCGTCGCGCACGCCACCGAGCGAGAGCCGAACGAACTCGCGTCCGGTCGCCCGGGCGATCGAC
Organism: uncultured Acidobacteriota bacterium; assembly: GCA_963741955.1. Lineage (GTDB taxonomy): Bacteria > Acidobacteriota > Thermoanaerobaculia > Gp7-AA8 > Gp7-AA8 > CAVUKB01. Next base: position 334,654 of record CAVUKB010000001.1, on the reverse strand, counting down.
TTCGCGAGCGAAGTCTTTCCCACCCCGGGAGGTCCGACGAAACAGAGGATGGTTCCCCTGGAGCCCTTCACCAGATGTCTCACGGCGAGGAACTCGAGGATCCGCTCTTTGATCTTTTCCAGCCCGTAGTGGTCCTCGTTGAGGATCTTTTCCGCCCGGTCGATGTCCTTGATCTCACGCGAGGTCTTGGTCCACGGGACGGCGACGAGCCACTCGATGTAGTTCCGGGAAACGGTCGCCTCGGCTGAAACTCCGGGCATCGTCTCCAGCCTCTTGAGCTCCTGCAGCGCCTTCTCTTTCGCCTCCTTGGTCATTCCGGAGGATTCGATCTTTCCCTTCAACTCCTCGATCTCGTCGGAGCGGTCGTCTTTGCGGCCGAGCTCCTGATGGATCGCCTTGATCTTCTCGTTGAGGTAGTACTCTTTCTGCGCACGCTCCATCTGCTTTTTGACTTTGGAGTTGATGCGCTTGTCGATGTTGATCTTCTCGATCTCGATCTCGATCAGATCCTGCAGCTTCTGAAGCCGCTCATAGGGATTTGACGTCTCGAGCAGCTGCTGCTTCTCCGGAGTGGTGATCAGCAGATGCGAGGCGAGAGAATCCGCGAAGCGATCCGGATCGTCCATCTTCAGAGTCGAGGCGATTCCCTCGTACGCGAGATGGTGGGACATCTTCGCGTACTGCTCGAAGATCTCCACCAGTTTGTTCATGTATCCGGTGATCTCGGAGCTGAGTGGACAGTCCACCTCGAGCGGCCGGACCTCCACCGTGACGAAGCCCTCGTCGGAGTCGGCGAACGAGACGATCTCCGCTCGCCCCACTCCCTCCACCATCACCTTCACATTGTGGTTCGGGAGCTTGAGGTTCTGCACCACCGTGGCGATCACGCCGACCTGGTAGATCTCGTCCATTTTCGGATCGTCGATCTTCGGGTCCCGCTGGGTGGCGAGGAAGATTCTCTTCTCGGTGGTCGAAAGAGTCGCTTCGAGCGCGAGGATCGAGGCGCGCCTGCCGACGACGAATGGAGCCATCATCGACGGGAACACCACCATGTCCCGGAGCGGAACGAGCGGCAACTGAATGGTCTGAGTTTCGGAATCGGACATATGCAATTCGATCGTATGATCCCGCACGGTTCTTTCCGCACGGGTCTGGTCTCACGTCTGCTGATTGGCCGTCGTGTGCGCGGGCTATCCGGCCTTACGGTAAAGTGTGATCGGCTGCCCGCGGTTGACCACACTCTCGCGGGTCACCACGCACTCGGCAACCGAGCTCTCCGACGGGATCGTGTACATCAGGTCGAGCATCAGCTCTTCGATGATGATCTTCAGACCCCGAGCTCCGACGTTCCTCTTCAGAGCCTCTTCCGCAATCGCTTCGAGGGCATCGTCCGAGAAGCGCAGCGAAACATTCTCGAACCCGAACATCGTCTGGTACTGCCGGACGAGCGAGTTCTTCGGCTCCCTGAGAATCTCGATCAGAGCACTGATGTCGAGCTCCTCGAGCGTGGCCACGACGGGGAGCCGGCCCACGAACTCGGGAATCAGCCCGAACTTGATCAGATCTTCCGGATGAGCCTGAGCGAGCAGCTCACTCACCCTCTTGTGATTCTTCGCCGCGATCTTCGCCCCGAATCCCATCGAGGCGTCGGACATCCGCCGCTCGATGACGTTCTCCAGGCCGACGAACGCTCCGCCACAAATGAACAGAATGTTCGTGGTGTCGATCTGGATGAACTCCTGGTGCGGATGCTTTCGTCCGCCCTGCGGCGGGACGTTCGCAATCGTTCCCTCGAGGATCTTCAGCAGGGCTTGCTGGACGCCCTCACCCGACACATCGCGGGTGATCGAGGGGTTCTCGCCCTTCCGGCAGATCTTGTCGACCTCGTCGATGTAAACGATCCCGCGCTGGGTCTTGTCCTTGTCGTTCCCCGCGGCCTGGTAGAGCTTCAGGATGATGTTCTCGACGTCCTCGCCGACGTAGCCGGCTTCGGTGAGCGTGGTCGCATCGACGATGGTGAAGGGCACCGAGAGCATCCGCGCGAGGGTCTGTGCGAGAAGCGTCTTGCCGGTTCCGGTCGGGCCGACCAGCAGGATGTTCGATTTCTGCAGCTCCACTTCCTGCCGCGGATTCCGCTGCTGATACGAGATGCGCTTGTAATGGTTGTAGACGGCGACGGCGAGCTTCTTCTTGGCCCGTTCCTGACCGATCACGTACTGGTCGAGAAACTCTTTGATCTCTTTCGGCTTCGGAAGCTCTCCCGTCCCCTCGAGAGCGTTCGGCTCGTCTTTACGGTCTTCGGCGATGATGTCGAGACAGATGTCGACGCACTCGTCGCAGATGTAGACCGTGGGTCCGGCGATCAGTTTCTTCACGTCCCGTTGAGACTTGTTGCAGAAGCTGCATCGCAACACGTCGCCGCTGTTCCCCTTTTTGGACATTTAGCGCTCTTCCCCTTTGGTTTGAATCATTGTTCTACTCGGTCGCGGGCGTGTCAAGAACCCGGCGGTTCCGCTGATCTCCAACATGACCAGTATCAAACTTCATTCCGCTGGGAAGTGGTGATGAGGCTCACGCGAAAACGCGTGTACCGGTGGAATTCCGAGGTCCACTCCGCGCCTTTCCGTTCGGCCTGGCCGAGCGACCGGTCATGGAGCGAAAAGAGGGGCGCGACGGTGGCGTCGCGCCCGCTCGGACTCTATTCGCGGCGGGTGATGACCTGGTCGATCAGACCGTACTCCACCGCCTCGCTCGCCTGAAGGATGTAATCACGGTCCGTATCTTTGTCGATTTTCTCGATAGGCTGACCGGTGTGATCGGCGAGAATCTGATTCAGTCGCTGCTTCATCCTCATGATGTCGCGCGCATGAATATCGATCTCCGACGCCTGACCGCCGAGTCCATACATGAGCGGCTGGTGAATCAGTACGCGCGAGTTCGGAAGCGCGTAACGCTTCCCTTTCGCGCCCGCCGCGAGCAGTACCGCCGCCATCGAGGCCGCCTGCCCAACACAGATCGTCGCAACCGCAGGCTTCACGTACTCCATCGCGTCGTAGATCGCCATCCCCGAGGTGATCGATCCGCCGGGAGAGTTGATGTAGATCCAGATGTCCTTCTCCGGGTTCTCCGCTTCGAGAAAGAGCATCTGCGCGATCACCAGGTTCGACACGTTGTCGTCGATCGGCTGACCGAGGAAAATCACGTTGTCTTTGAGCAGCCGGGAGTAGATGTCGTATGCACGCTCTCCTCGCGACGTCTGCTCCACGACCATCGGAATCAACACCATTTCGGACACCCCCGCTCGGAGGAGATCGACGCGCCGCTCTTCCGGTCGCGCCCTCCTCCCATCTCTCTCTCAGATTATGTCTCTTTCGTCTCCGCGGCAGGCACTTTCCGCGCCTTTTCGACCACCCGGTCCAGCGCTCGTTCCTGCAACATCGATGCGCGCAACCCTTCGTATCCCCCGTCGCCACGAAGCCGGTGCCTGACCTCCGGAAACTCCTTCGGCCCTGCCGCTTTCCGGATCTCCGCGTCCACTTCCGTATCGCTCACCACGATCTCTTCTTTCTTCGCGATCGCTTCGAGCACCAGGTTCAGCCTCGCCCTCTTCTCCGCGTCGGGTCGGAATTCCTCGGCGATCTTGTTCCAGTCGAGGTCCGCCCGCTCCAGCTCCACTCCCTGCGACGAGAGGAACCGCGCGTAGTTCCGCATCGACTTCTGAAGCTCTTCCTCCACCAAAGCCAACGGGACGTCCATCGGGTGCATTTCCGTGAGCCTGTCGCTCGCCTGGCGTCGCTGCGCCTGCGCCGCGCTCTGCTCCCGATGCCCCTTCAGATCCTCGGCGATTCTGCTTCGTGCTTCTTCGATGGTCTCCGCGATCCCGGCGCTCTTCGCCAGCTCGTCGTTCACCTCCGGAAGCTCCAGCACCCGAACTTCCTTCACATCGACTTCGTACCGAACGCTCTTCCCGCGGACTTCCTCGTTCGGTGCGTCCTCGTCGTAGGCCTTGTCGAGGGACCGCTTCTCCCCCGCCGTCGCACCTTCCAGGAGAGCGACCAGTTCGGGGAGGGGCGCATCGTCTCCGAGATGCATCGTGTATCCGCTCGTGGTGCGAGGAGTCTCGTCGCCCTCAGCGGTGCTCGTCACGTCGACGAGAACATAGTCGTCCTTCGCCGCTGGACGGTCGACGGTGCGGAACGAAGCGCCCTGCTGCCGCACCCGTTCGATCATCTCGTCCACGTCCTTGTCGCCCACTTCGACGGAAGGGGCTTCGATCTCGATGTCTCCGTAGTCGCCGAGCTCGACCGGAGGCTTGACTTCGAACTCCGCCGTGAACTTCAGCGCCTGTCCCTCTTCCAGCTTCCCCAGCTCCTTCACGCCGGGACTGCCGACCGTCTCGAGGTCCTTCCCTTCGAGCGCCTCGTGAAAGAAGCGCGGAAGAAGACGCTGCACCGCTTCCTCCTCGATCTCGCGGGCGAAACGGTTCCGCACCACGTTTCGTGGCACGTGGCCGGGGCGGAAGCCCGGAATCCTGGCCTGGCGGGAGAACTCGACCGTCACCCGGTCCAGCTCACTTTTCACTTCGTCCGCCGGAATCTCGATCTCCGCGATTTTCTTCACGGTGGAAACGTCTTTGAATTCACTCAGCATCTGATCATTCCTGTCTCAGGAGTTTCGAGTCGGCAAAGACTCTGTCGAGGGTGGTGCGAAAGGGGGGACTCGAACCCCCATGGTGTGAACCACTGGATCCTAAGTCCAGCGCGTCTGCCAATTCCGCCACTTTCGCACGACGAGCGTCCGCCTCAAAACAAAAACCCCGGAACGGCGTCCGAGGGTCGTCGAACCGTCGAGTTGGTTTTGGTGCCCCCACTAGGACTCGAACCTAGAACCAACGGATTAAGAGTCCGCTGCTCTACCAATTGAGCTATGGAGGCGTCCCTGTTGTTTCCGTTCAACATCGACCCGGCAAATGGCTCGCCTGTCGTGCGCGCGGATTGTAGGCATTCCGTCGCGACCGGTCAACCTCTCCGTCGGGGTCGACACGATGCCCCGCGGGGCGAGCTGGAGAACCGCATCATCACGCCGGCCATTCCGCACGCGGTCACGACGAGCGGTCGGGTCACCGCGGGCGCATTGCCGGATTCCGGCATCACCGTCCGGAGATGGTTTGCATGAATCGTCCGGTGAAGGGCACAGATCGGCGTTGCCGAGCCACCGGAAGCTCCCTCCAGGTTAACCTCGATCCTAGCCCGGGCGCCGGAGCATTCTCCATCTCACGCGCGCTCGAACAGTACCTCGAGCATCTCCTCCGGCAGGTAGATCTTCCGGTCTCCGAATTCGCTCGGGCGCCGTGTCTTCATAGTGAAGAGCGCGCGCTGCGTCGCATATTCGAAGTTCGCGCGAAAGTCGTCGTCCTCCTTTTTTTCGAACATCGAGCGAAGGACGTCGAGCTGTATCGAGAGAGGGTCGTCACCGGATGGAGTCCGAAATGATTCCCGGCGCGGGTTCATTCGCTTTTCCGGTCGCGCGGGCTCGAGCCCGATTGCGGTGACCCGGAGATCCTCCAGCTCCTGCGCATAGCGGTCGGGCACCGACTCCGGTTCGAGCCGTTCGGGGGTGAGAAGCGCGGGGATCCGGTTGCAGTTCGCGCGGTGAATCACCTCGCTCCTGCTGATCCAGCCGAGGTTCGTCACCCCGCAATGAGCCGACACGTTGGTGGTGAGATTCTCCAGAAACGGACGGATCGCGGTCTCGTAGGATTCCTCGACGCCGCTGAAGAGGTTGAGGAGGTAGTAGACGCGAAAGCTGTCGATCGTCGAGCGTACCGTCCTGCTGATCGGGTGGTCGCCGAGAGAATCGAAAAGGTCCTGCGCGAACGCGTCGAGATTCTCGACCGAAGAGTCGTAGACGTCTTCCACCCGATCGATCAGATCGTTGATCAGCTTCCAGAAGTCGATCCGTCCTTCCACCGTGCGGAAGAAGGGCGAGCTCTTTCCGAAGATCAACCTCATCTTCCGGAAGAGAATCGACTTGACGATATCCGAGGCCGCCAGCGTGGCACTCGGGAGGTGCGGCGTGAAAATCAGAATCCCGGAGTTCGAGAAGGGGAGGAAATCGATCACGTGCGCATCGAGACCGGCTTTCAGATCGAGTACGACGTAGTCGGCATCGAGGTCGTTGATGGCACCGATCAGGCTCCGCTTCCGCTCCTCCCCGAAATTGGTGATCTCCTCGATGAGGTGCAGCGGTCCCGCGACGAATCCGAAGTTCCGGTATCTGCCGTCCTTGTCGAGCTTCTCGATCGACGTGATGCAGTTGGAAAGAGGTTCGTTCCTCCGGAAGAAGTGATAGAGGTCGCGGTCGATGGGAACATCGATGGCGTGCCGGATCGCCGAAGTGCCGGTGTCGAGGTCGACCAGCACGGTCTTGCCGTACTGGGAGAGCGCGAGCGAGAAATTGACGGCGAAGGTCGTCTTTCCGACGCCGCCTTTTCCCGAAGAGACGGGAATGATCCGTTTGATGGCCAAGTGAGCCCTGAATCGAGCCGAGGGAATCCCTCGCTCGCCGATTGAACGATGGCCCAGCGTATGATTTCGGCAGGTGCGAAGTCAATCGGCGTCGCCCTCGGCCCACGCGGAGCCGGCAGGCAGGATCACCCACGCGTCGCGTCCAACCACTGCGCCCCTCTCATCGCGTACAACCCGATTTCGGTCCGGATCCCGCCTCGTGAACCGCACCTGCCCAGGGAGAGACATCACCTCTGCTGCCGAGGCGGGTGAGAAACCGGGGACTGCCGTCGGAAACGTCCCCTGCCACGGCTGCCCGTCCCGCCCGCGACCCCGGATCGACAACCCTGATAGAATGCCTGATGCAATGGACGTGGAGCTTTTCCGGAGGTTTTCCCTTTTCGCGGAGCTCGATCCGCCGGAACTGGAGGCGATCGCCGCGGTCGCCAAAGCCCGTCGTTACAAGCGCGACGAGGTGATCTTCTACGCCGACGAGATCGGGGACGTCTTCTGCCTCATACGAAAGGGGAAAGTGAAGATCACCATGATCTCCCCCGAGGGGAAAGAGATCATTCTGTCGCTGCTCGGCCCCGGAGAATTTTTCGGGGAAATGGCGCTGCTCGATGACGAGCCGCGATCGGCGACGGTCATCGCAACCGAAGAGCTGGAGCTCCTCACGATCTGGCGAACGGATTTTCTGAACATCGTGAAGGACAATTTTTCGATCACCCGGAAAGTGCTGGCCGAGCTTTCCCATCGTCTGCGAAGTGCCTCCGACCGGATCGAGTCTCTTGCAACCATGGACGTTCAGGGACGTCTCGCCCGTTTTTTCCTCGATCTCGCACAGCGAGGGGGAAAAGAAATGGAGGGTGACTACATCGCAGTCACCCGGCCGACTCACCAGTCCATCGCGAACATGATCGGCACCTCGCGGGAGACTGTCTCGAGAATGATGCACGACTGGATGGAGCAGAATCTGCTGCTGGAAGAAGGCCGGACGGTCTATCTTCGGAAGAGGGCGATCGCTCAATTCAAGGAAGCAGTCTGACCGGTATGACCCCTTCCCCTCACGAAGAGTCGCCCTTTCATGGCGCGCTCACCATTCCCAACGGACTGACGCTCCTCCGGATCCTCCTCATCCCGGTATTCGTCGCAGCCACGCTCGCCCAGGCCTTCACCGCTGCGTTCGTCACGTTCGTCCTGGCCGGGTTCACTGATGCGTTCGACGGCTATATCGCGCGCCGCCTGAATCAGCGCTCGCGCCTCGGGGCGATTCTCGATCCCGCGGCGGACAAAGTGATGATGTTCTCCGGCTACGTGCTCTACACGTTCTCACCTGCCGTGCGCTACACGGTTCCGGTCTGGCTCACGTTCACCATCTTCATCCGCGACGCCGTCATCATCTCGTTCGCGTATCTCCTCTACACGCGCATCAACATCCGGCGCTTCCCCCCTTCGATCGCCGGCAAATTCTCCACCGTCCTCCAGGTCGTCACAATCTCGGGAGCGGTGGCCGCGAACATGTTCCTCGCACCGATTGCGCTGCTGCTCCTCCCGGTGCTCTTCCAGCTTTGTCTGCTGGCGACACTCTATTCGAGCTTCGACTATCTCCGCCGGGGGGAGTCGATGCTTTACCAGCAGGTCACGGCGCTGAATAGTGGGCACAAGACGCGTCCGGTGGAGGAGAACCGGATGGTCGAAGAAGCGGCCGTCTGACGCAGAGTCGGACGTCGGGTTCCGGACCGCTCGGCCTCTGAACCCGACTCACCCTGCGGCCCGCCAGAGCGCGTCTCACCCCGCGACCACTGTCCGCGTGACGGTCCACGCAATCCGCAGCGTGTCCAGAACGGGTCTGTAGTGGCTGGTGGCAATACCGTTCACGAATCCGAGGTCGATCGGAATCTCACGGATCCCGAGTCCTGCGCGCCCCGCACGGACGATCACCTCGCTCTCGGCGTCGAATCCATTCGCCCGGATCGTGAGCTGCCTGAGGAGACGGGCAGAGTAGAGACGGAAGCCGCTCTGCGAGTCGAGCACTCGAACCGTCGAAGCACGGGAGATCGACCAGGCGGAAAAACGGTTCGCAGCGCGCCGACGTCCGACCATTCCGGCGAACAGGTGCGCCCGGCTCCCGATGATCAGATCCGCGCCGCTCGCTTCATAAGCATCGATGAACCGGCCGATCTCGCGGGGAAGATGCTGCGCATCGGCATCGAGCGTGATCACCGCATCCACTCCCTGCTGGAGCGCCTCCAGGAAGCCACTCTTCAACGCAGCGCCTTTGCCCCGATTCCTCTCGTGCCTCACGACCTCCGCACCGGCCGCACGTGCCGCATCTCCGGTCCCGTCCGTCGAGCCGTCGTCGACCACGATCACGCGCGGAACCTCCTTGCGTGCATCCGACACGATCGCCCCGACCGTCTGCACCGCATCGAGCGCCGGGATCACCACCGCGAAGCGCTCACTCATCGACACCTCGAGAGATCACGGCGCAGACGACGCCCCCACCGGCAGAGAGGGAGTTCACCAGAAGATGCCGCATCTCACGCCGCGTCGATTCGCGCGTGACGGGAATGGTGAGATCGCTCGGCGCGACCTCGAACCCCGGAGTCGCCGGAAGCTCCTGCTCCCGCAGCGCCACCAGAGCAGTGGCAAGAGTAGCGCCTCCACCGCATGCGTACTCGCCGAAATACGACTTCGGGGCCGCGACCGGCGGCGCGCCCTTTCCGAACAGCTGCTGGATTGCGAGGTACTCGAGTCGATCTCCTCGAATCGTGGAGTTCGCCGAAGCGATGATCCCGTCGATGTCGCCGGGCTCGAGCTCGGCATCGACGATCGCGCGACGCATCGACCGCACTACTGCGGCAGGATCGTTTCCCCAGTCGGAGAGGCTCGCGCTCGCATCCCGGCTCGTTCCGAATCCGGAGATCCACGCGTACGGCTCACGCGCATCCGGCAACGCCCCTTCCCCGGCGAGAAGGAATGCCGATGATCCCTCACCGACCACCATCCCGTTTCTGCGGGCGTCGAACGGCCGCGAGGCTTCTTCGTCGCTCCCGTTCGAGTGAGCGAGAGCTCCGATCCGATCGAGGATACTGAAGATCATCTCGTTGGTCTCGTCGACTCCGCCGACGAGAGCCGCTCGTGTCGCTCCCTTCGCGATCTGAGCGGACGCGAACATCAGCGCAGTGAGAACGGAAGACTCTCTCTGGGTGAAGGTGAGATTGAATCCTTCGTATCCGCCGGCGATCGCGATGTGCGAGGCGGGGGCATTCGCGACCGACTCGGCGAACAGCTGCGGCGGCGCGAGCGCCGCACCCTTCTCGACGTACTCTTCGAGATACTCGACCGAAACCTGGATCGTCCCGAATGCGGTGCCGAGCGCCACGCCGACCTCGGGACCGGAAAGGGGAAGCGGATCGACCCCACCGTCTCGCACGGCCATGATCGCGGCGGCTGCTCCGAGTCGCGAGAGGCGGCTCATGCGACGCAACTTCATCGGAGCGATGAACTTCTTCGGCTGAAAGTCCGTGACCAGGCCGGCCGTCGACGCCGACAGACCCGCAGTTTCGAACGAGCGCACCGGAGCCGTCGCCGGGACTCCGCTGCGGATCCGTTCGCGAAATGCTTCGATTCCCGACACCTGCGGTCCGATCACTCCGATCCCGTAGATTCCGATCCGACCGATCTCGCTCATCACTCCCCGGCTCTCCTGAAGATCAGCGAGATGTTGCTGCCGCCGAAGCCGAACGTATTCGACAGCGCCCGATTCAACGTCATCGGCCGGGGGAGGTTCGGAATGCAGTCGAGACCGCACTCCTCTTCAGTGCAGTCCAGCCGAAGCGTCGGCGGAGCAACCTGGTGCATCAGGGCGAGCACGGTGATCACCGCTTCGAGGCCCCCGGAAGCCCCGAGGGTATGGCCGAAGTAGGATTTGGTCGACGAGACGGGAACTCTGCCTCCGAGCGTGGAGCGAATCGCTTTCGACTCGGCGGAGTCGTTCAGCACTGTCCCGGTGCCGTGTGCATTCACGTACTCGATGGAACCGGCGGTCAGGCTAGACTCACGGAGCGCAGCCGACATCGCCGCCGCCGCGCCGCGGCCGTCCTCGGCCGGCGCGGTGGGATGCCAGGCGTCGCACGATGCGCCATAGCCGCAGAGCTCTGCGAGGATCTCCGCTCCCCTGCCGATTGCGTCGTCCCACCGTTCGATCACCAGATACGCGGCTCCTTCTCCGAGCGTGATGCCCGCGCGCGACGCATCGAAGGGACGGCATGGACCCTGATCGACGGCCTGAAGAACGTTGAATCCGCTGTACGTGAGGCGGCAGAGCGCGTCGGTGCCTCCAGCCAGAGCGACGGAGGCCTGACCCGCGCGAATCAGATCGGCGGCGAGACCGATCGCCGCTCCTCCGGATGCACATGCGGTGGCGTTGGAGAAGACTCCGCCTCCGAGCCCGAGAACACGCGCGACGGCGTCCGAAGGACCGGAGGTCGGCTGCTGGAGCACGCGCGATGCCGGCGTCCGGCGGCGGCCCCGAACACGACGGCGGAAGTAGTAATCCTCTCCTTCCAGGAGGCCCCCGGTGGATGTGCCGGTGGAGACGATGGTCTCCTGGAGATCGAGAGCTGCTCCGCTCGACTGCGCGTGCTGAAGAGCTTCGATCGCGGCGATGACGGCCAACGAATCGCTGCGGGAAAATCGCCGGCGCTCACGCCGGCTGGCGGGCGTCGCGCCGCCCAGGGATCCTCCGACTTCGGCGGCCAGGGTGGTGGGAAACGTCTCGTCCGGGAAGGAGGCGAGTGGCCGGATCCCGTCCGCCCCGGCGAGAATCGAATTCCAGACCTCCTCCCGGCTCCGCCCGATCGAGCAGATGATGCCGACGCCAGTGATGGCCAGGCGAATCCGAGAATCCGGTCTGCGCATAAGGTGAAACTTGCAAGTGTGTGCGAATCAGAGAAAAACCAGTCAGTCGCGCTCTTCCGTTCCGGCGAGGTAAAACCGCGCACGGGCGATCTCTGTTCCATCGCGGAGAGCCCGCCCTTCGAACCGGAACATGGTACCAAACGAGGCCTCCAGCACGACCTGCAGCTCGATTCGGTCTCCCGGATCGGGAGGGACGGAGATCTCGCAGGCGTCGATCGCGCTGAGGTAGCCCGCCTCCCCGGGGCGGCGGAATACGAGCGCACCGCCGATCTGTGCCATCGCCTCGACGAGCATCACCACCGGCGGAGCGGCTCCCCGACTCAACTCGTCGGCTCCGGAACAGAAGCAGGTGCCGTGGATGGTGCGGTCGTCGACGGGATGCGCGGCGGAGACGGCCCGGAATGGGATCTGATGCGGAAGAAATCCGAGGAACGGGATCACGCGCTTTCTTCGACCCGTGGAGCGCGGGTCCGCTCGTCCACCAGTGTTGCGAGGGAGGAGATCGAACGGAAGTACTGTCGCGCGGACGACTCGTTCCTGATCTTCACCCCGTATTCGGCTTCGAGCATCACCACGATCTCGAGCGCATCGATCGAATCGAGCCCGAGACCGCCGTCGAAGAGAGGATCATCGTCGCCGATGTCCTCGGGGCTCATGTCTTCGAATCTGAGCCTTTCGATCAACGACTGTTTCAGCTTCAGCTTCAATTCCGTGAGATCAGACAATTCGTTCCTCCGGAGAGTTTCCCCGCACCGCAGGGGGAAGAGTATCCCATTCGATTGATGGTGCGATTCTGCCACTACGGCGCTGCAGATGCACGAGGGCGAAGAACAGCGCCAGTTTCCATCGGCCGGATCGGCGCTCGAACGCGTCGCCGGCCAGAAGTCCGATGATGACACGCCGGAGCCCGAATCGCTCACTCGGCTGCAGGAAGATCTCCATGAACTCCCTCTCGTAGAAATGCCGAATGAACCGGGTGTACCGGCGAAGCACCGCCCCGACTCTTCTCTGATAACGCTCGAGCGCGCGGAAGCTTCCCGTTTCGAGGCGGTACGCGATGGCGTCGGCCGCGATCTCCGCCGACCTCATGGCGGTGAAAACACCGGTGGAGAAGATCGGGTCGACGAATCCGGCTGCATCTCCGACCAGGGCCCAGCGTGGTCCGGCGATCCGCTGCATCCGGTAGGAGAAGTCGCGACGGACGCGCACCGGTCCGACCCGTTCGCTCCCGCCCATCCTCCGCGCCACGTACGGCGCACCTTCGATGGCCTCGGCGAGAATCTCCTCGGGCGAACGTGCGGCAGCCTTGAACGAGTCGCGGTCGAGCACCAGCCCCACGCTGGTCACTCCTTCGGAGAGCGGAATCATCCAGAGCCAGCCGTCGCGCAGCACGACCACTACGATGTTGCCCGCGCGCTCGTCCGTGGCACCCGGCTCCACTCCTCGATAGTGCGCGAACACGGCAACTCTCCTGAGCACCTGGTCGTCGACGCGGCCGCCGTGGCGGTTCCCGAGGATGCTCGCGTATCCCGTCGCGTCCACGACGAAATGAGCCTCGACGGTGAAGGACTCTTCTCCTTCGCCGCTCGCAGTCACGCTCACCCGATCGTCGCCGATCCGGACGTCCGTGACCCGGGTCTGCTGCCTCACGTCGACGCCCGATTCGGCCGCACGTGCGAGGAGCATCGCGTCGAATTCGGCGCGACGGACCTGGTAGGTGAAGGAGTATTTCTCCGGCAGATCTTCGCCGAAGAGGAAGGAGTAGCCGATCGAGCCGTCTGCGGTGATGAACTCCGCGCCGAGCTTCAGCACCGAGCTCTCCCCGCGCGCCAGCGCTTCCGCGACGCCGAGCCGCTCGAGAATCGGATTCGCGTACGGGAGGAGCGATTCGCCGATCTGGAAGCGGGGGAACTTCTCCCGTTCGAGAAGGGTCACAGACAGCCCTTTCCCTGCCAGCAGCGTGGCCACGGTCGATCCCGCGGGCCCGCCTCCGATCACGATCACGTCGCGCATGGCCATTCCGACTTCGAGTGTCCGCTCCAAACACGAGGGGAGCCCTTTAATTCCGACTCCGTTGACGATCGAAATCACCAGCCGCTATTCTTGCCGCTGAAGTCTGGACATTGCCCTTCATGAACGAAAGAACCCCGACTCCTCCGGCGGAATCTACGATGGATTCCGCCGCATTGCGACCGCCTCGCCCGGGCGGACCGCGGTGGTCGATGGCCACACCGGTGAAGTGACGACCGCCGGGACCCTCCTCGAGCGGGCCGACGCGTTTGCCGGACACCTCGAGGCGCGGGGGCTACGGCGAGGCGATCCGATCGCAGTGCAGCTTCCGAACTCCGCGGATCTGATCGCCCTCTTCCTCGCGTCACTCCGGATCGGATGCACGTTCGTGCCGATCGACCGTGATGCGACGGAATCCGAAGTGGCGAGAATTCTCGATGATTTCTCGATCCGCGCGCTGCTCGACCGGGAGAGCTTCTGGAGTCCCGACAGTCTCCCCCTCTTCGAGCTCCGGTCCGACAGCCGCGCACGTCGCTTCGACGTCGCTCTGCTCAAACTCACTTCGGGATCGACCGGACACCCGCGCGGGATTCTCACCTCTGAAGAAAACCTGATCTCGGACTGCCGGAACATCTGCAGCTCGATGGAGATCCATCCCCAGGACGTGAACCTCGGGGCGATCCCCCTCTCGCACTCTTACGGATTTTCGAATCTGGTCACGCCTCTTCTTCTTCAGGGAACGGCGGTCGTGATCTCGAACGATTACGTCCCCCTCTCGATCGTCGAGCTCTGTAATCGGTTCGGCTGCACGGTGGTCCCCGGCATTCCGATGATGTTCGATTTCCTCTCGCAGCTCCCCGCCGGCGATGGAGGGTTCGAGACGGTCAGAACATTCATTTCGGCCGGAGCTCCACTGTTGCCATCGGTGTCGCGACGCTTTCGTGAGCGCTTCGGCAAACCGATTCATACGTTCTACGGCTGCAGCGAGTGCGGCGGTATCACCTACGATCGAGTCGGCGCCGCCGTGGAGAGAGGGAGTTGCGGAAAGCCGCTCGACGGAGTGCAGGTGGCGATCGGAGCGGAAGGGCGGATCGGCATCTCCAGCCGATCGGTCGCCCGCGGATACGTCGGCGCCACGGAAGCCGAGTCGGTCACATTCGGCGAACGGACGTTCGTCTCCGACGACCTCGCCTCGATCCGCCCGGACGGCGAGATCGAGCTGACCGGACGGATCGGAGATCTGATCAACATCGCGGGGAAGAAGGTGAATCCGCGTGAAGTCGAACGGGTCATCCGGCGCATCGAAGGAGTCCGTGAGGTCAAGGTCTATGGCGAGCCGGCCGGAGCGCGGGGAGACGTCGTGGCGGCAGCGATCGTCGCGGATGGCGCAGTGACGCGTGACGCGGTCCGCGCGTTCTGCCGTGAGCACCTCTCCCAGCACAAGGTTCCCCGTGTGATCAAACTGATCGACTCGATGCCGCTCGACGCACGAGGAAAGATCCGCAAGTCGGCGCTGGCAGAGCTCTGACCGGTCACCCGACGAGCAGCATCACCATCGAGCCGGGAGCCGGACATGAGTGAGGCACTGATTCTCATCGACATCCAGAACGATTTTCTGCCGGGAGGGAGTCTCGCCGTACCGGAAGGCGATCTGGTCGTTCCGATCGCCAACCGCCTCCAGCCGCGATTCGAGCTGGTTCTCGCGACGCAGGACTGGCATCCCCCGAATCACGCGAGCTTCGCGTCGAACCATCCGGGAGAGAAGCCCGGCAACGTGATCGACCTCGACGGATTCCCGCAGGTGCTCTGGCCCGACCACTGCGTTCAGGGTTCCCGCGGTGCCGAATTCGACGAGAGGCTCGACCGCACCCGCATCGCCCGCGTCTTCCGGAAGGGAACCGACCCGTCGATCGACAGCTACTCCGCCTTCTTCGACAACCGTCACCTCAAAGCGACCGGCCTCGGCGACTTCCTCCGCGCGGAAGGAGTCACGGATGTCTGGCTCGCAGGACTGGCAACGGACTACTGCGTCCGCTACTCGGCACTCGACGCGTTGCAACTCGGCTTCACGACGCACGTGGTGATCGATGGCTGCCGCGGCGTCGAGCTGAGTCCCGGAGACGTTGCTCGCGCGATTGAGGAGATGCGCACCGGCGGAGCGATCATCGAGAGCATCTGAAACCGGCTTTGGATATCGATCATCGGGCGGGAAGGGGAAACAGAGATCTGATGGAAAGACGCGGCATTCTTCTCGTCATCGGTGCGGCGCTTCTCTGGTCCACCGGCGGAATCGGCATCAAAGCCGTTGCAGACCCCGCGTTGAAGGTCGCGTTCTATCGTTCACTCTTCGCCGCGATCGCGCTCTTCGTCTTCTTCCGTCCGCGGTACTTCCGATTCACTTTCGCGTTCTTCACCGCCATCGTCAGCTACGCCGCATGCCTGACCACGTTCGTCATCGCGACCAAGTGGACGACCGCGGCGAACGCGATCTTCCTCCAGTACGCGGCGGTGGTCTGGGTGCTCCTCTTCTCTCCTCTTTTTCTGAACGAGAAGTGGCGGGGGAAAGACGTGATCGCCATCGCGACGGCGCTCGGGGGAATGGCGCTCTTCTTCGTCGGGAGATTCGAAGCGCGGGGGATGGCCGGGAACCTGATGGCTCTCCTCTCGAGCATTTTCTTCGCCATCCTGGTGATCTCGCTCCGGCGCGAGCGCGGCGAAGCGGCGCAATCGGCCGTGACGTGGGGAAATGTCGTCGCCGCCGTGGCGATCCTCCCGTTCATCACGAGCGATCTCGCGCTGACACCGAAATCCGCCGGAGTCCTTCTCTTTCTGGGGATCTTTCAGATCGGCGCCGCCTACGCGCTCTTCGTCGCCGGCCTCGAGCACGTCACTGCGACTCAGGCCTCGCTCACCGGCATGATCGAGCCGGTCTCGAATCCGATCTGGGTCTTCCTCTTCCTCGGTGAGCGTCCCACGCCCTGGGCGGTGATCGGAGGAGCGATCGTCCTCGCTGCGATCGCGTGGAGAACACTCAGTGTCGGGCCCACTCCCGATGCGGAGATTCCGCTGCCGGACTGAGTTTGTGCACTCAACCTCGCGCTTCGATCTCTTCTTCGCCGCGAACCTCATCCGGTTCGGTATTCCGGCGGAAGCGGAGCCGCACTCCGTCGAGCTCCGCGTAGAGCCACAGCTTCAGACCGCGCAGGAGCATCCACATCGGGCCGAAGCGGAGATCGAACCACGCGCGGATTCTCCGGCCGTGGTTCCGTCGGCCCTCGCTGCCGGTGCGGCGCCGGCGCTCCGCGAGAGCGACGAAGCGGCGGTTGTACAGCCGCATCAGACGGTAGCTGAAGAACGCGCCCGCCGGACCGAGCACCGGCATCCAGTGAAAGCGCTTGAAGATCCGGTACGCAGGAATCACCACGAAGATGTAGTAATGAGCGGTGTCGAGAAGGAACGACGCAGTGACCAGGTCCGCTTCGCCCATGTAGAAGTACTTGCCGCGGTAGACCGCTTCGAAGAAGCGACGGTACGAGCGGATGAACGTCGCGTTGTGCTCGGCGATCGACCTCGAGACGTCCTCTTCCTCCGCCCACTTCCTGATGATCTCCACCGTGGCTTCGATGGAGAACGCCGCGTGGTCGAGACCGGGTGAATAGTACGGATCGAGAAAGACTGCCGCATCTCCCAGCAGCGCCCATCCCTTCCCCATGTACTCCTTCGTCGAATACGCCAGGTGCGAATAGAAACGGAGGTCCTCGGCCCGCATCTCCGCGCCGGCGAGCAATTCGCGCAGCGCGGGTATCGCGGTGAGGAAGGTGACGTAGTCGGCCTTGCGGTGGCCACTCTCGTGGAGCCCGACCAGCCGGCGGTCCCAGACCACACCGATACTCGTCTCGCCGTTCCCGAGGGGTATGACCCAGACCCAGTAACCACGCCCCATGTAGTGATTCGTCGCGAGCCGGCGGGAGCCGACATTGCGCGCTGCGAATTCGCCACCTTCCCGCGCGGCGATGTCGTCGATGTCGCGGACTTTGCGCCATCGGCCCCACATCGCGGCCACGGGATGCGCCTCGTTGCGCTCGATCAACCCGAGTTTCCGCCCCACGATGTTCGCGCGGCCGCTCGCATCCAGTACCCAGTCGCACGAGATGGAGATCGTCCCATCACCCGACTCGACCGAGACTTCGTGATCGAATTCTCCGATCCTGACGTCGGTCACGCGCGCAGGACGCAACAGATCCGCACCTTCGCGGACCGCCGTGGCGAGAAGGTGTTCGTCGAGCACGTCGCGCCGGAGCTGGAACGACGGAACCGCGCTGCGGAGATCCCCTCCGCTCTCGGTCGCTTCGGCATGACGGGAGACCTTCTCGTTGCCGAACCAGTAACGCAAACCTTCCTTCGGGAGATGGTTCGTCCGCAGGTGCTCCCAGAGGGCGAGCCGACGGGTGAGGAACATTGCCGCGAGCTCGGTGGTCGCTTCGCCGACCTTCTCGTCGAACCGTTCGGCCTTCTCGACGATCAGCACCTTCAGCTGGGGTAGCTCGCGCCGCAGGAGGATCGCCGCGGACGCGCCGCTGAACGCGCCGCCGAGGATCACGACATGGTACCGCCGCGCGAGCCTCCCTCCGCCCGTCGAACGGATTCCCTCCGTCACGACGCCTCCTTCCGGTTCGCCCACCATTCGAGCACCAGGACCACGACCAGCCCGAGAACCGCCAGGCCGATGGCCACGGCGATCTCACGATTGAAGGTCCCGTGAACCATGAACGGGGGGAGCACGTTGTTCTCGACCGTCGGGATCCTCTTTCCGTGGCTTCCGATGATGAACCCCGACTGCACCTTCCACGGCCACACTTTCCGGAGACTTCCGAGCATCAGGCCGGTGAGGACGGCCACAGTCGGGTCGTGGAATTTGCGGAAAAGCCAGCCGAGCACCTGCGCGAACGTGACGATCCCCACCATCGCGCCCAGACAGATGAAGAAGAGATATCCGAGATCGCGGTCGTTCACCGCAGCGAGAACGTGCTGGTACTTACCGAGCAGCACCAGTACGAATGCGCCCGAGATTCCCGGCAGGATCATCGCGCAGATCGCCACCGCGCCGCTGAGAAAGAGAAACCACCACGTCTCGGGGGTCTGCACCGGAACCAGTCCGACGAAGATGTAGGCACCGACCGCTCCAGCAGCGACGAGAAACGCGAGCAGCGCCGTCCATCTCTTCACCCTGCGGCTGACCGTCACCACCGACGCCAGGACCAGTCCGAAGAAGAAGCTCCAGACCAGGATCGGCTGGTGCACGAGCATCCAGGCCAGACCCTTCGCGAGGGTCAGGACTGCAGTTGCGATTCCGGCCAGGACCGCCAGAAGGAAAGGCCAGTTCAGCACGCGCTGGGCCTTACCCCAGCGGAAGGTCAGCAGTGGCCGGAGGAACTCCGGACGCGCGACGGCGCGGATCGAGAGGATGAGCTCCTCGTAGATCCCGAGGATGAAGGCCATCGTTCCGCCGGAGACGCCCGGCACGACGTCGGCCGACCCCATGCAGAAACCGCGGACATACAGACCGATGTAGTCGCCGAATGTCCGCCCCGCTCTTCGCCGGGCGATCGCATCGGACCCCTCCGTTACCGGATCGGATGCACGGGTTCCCTCTTCGTTCAGCGCTTCCATCGCACCGCCTTCTGATTCTGCTGGGTTATCTGTCGAGTATACGCAATGAAAAGAGGACAGGAGCGTTCCTGTCCTCTCTCACAGCCGGTCCGGCGAATGCGAAGTTCAGGCGGCCGTCCCGTGGCACTTCTTGTATTTCTTCCCCGAACCGCAGGGACAGGGGTCGTTCCGGCCGACCTTCGGCTCCTTCCGCTTCACGGTCTGCGGAGCTTCGAGCGAGGGGGCGGAGTAGTTGAGCGCCTGCTGGCGCGGCATTTGTGGCGCTCTGCGCCGCACCTGCTGCCCTTCACCCCCTTCGCTGTCGGTCACGATCTCGAGCTTCCAGAGCACTTTGACCACGCGATCCTGGATACGCTCCATCATCTCCTGGAAGAGATTGAACGACTCGCGCTTGTACTCCACCAGAGGGTCGCGCTGACCGTAGCCGCGGAGGCCGATTCCTTCCTTCAGGTGATCGAGGATCAGAAGGTGATCCTTCCACTGGACATCGATGACCTGGAGCAGGAGATAGCGCTCCTGCAGTCGCATCAGCTCCGCTCCGACCTTCGCTTCTTTCTCCTCGTAGCGCTTGTGAACTCCCTCGATGACCACATCGACCAGAGCGGTGCGGCCAATCTGCTGGGGGTCGACATCGAGTGCCTGCAGATCGAGACCGAAGAAGTCGAAGAGCTCGGCATTGAGCTCGGCGAGGTTCCACTCCCCTCCCCTTCCTTCGTGCTCCGGAAGATGCGTGTCGATCAGATACGCGACGATGTCGTCGGCAGCGCTGAGGATGTATTCCTTCCCCTCCCGCCCTTCGAGAATGTTGCGGCGCAGCGAGTAGATCGACTCCCGCTGCTTGTTCATCACGTCGTCGTATTCGAGGAGGTGTTTCCGGACATCGAAATTGCGCCCTTCGACCTGTTTCTGCGCGCGCTCGATCGCCTTGGAGACCATCCGGTGCTCGATCGGAACGCCTTCCTCCATCCCCAGCCGCTCCATCAGGCCCGCGATCCGGTCGGAGCCGAAGATGCGCATCAGGTCGTCTTCGAGCGACAGGTAGAACCTCGACGAACCGGGATCGCCCTGACGTCCCGATCTCCCGCGCAACTGATTGTCGATCCGCCGCGACTCGTGGCGCTCGGTACCGACGATGTGAAGTCCACCGGCGGAGAGAACGTCCTGGTGATCCTGTTTCCACTGTTCGTTGATCTCGCGCGCGTGCCGCTCCCTCTCGGCGGGATCTTCCACGTCTTTGCACTTCTGCTGGATCAGGAACTCGGGATTGCCGCCGAGGAGAATGTCCGTTCCGCGGCCGGCCATGTTCGTGGCGATGGTCACTGCACCCTTGTGGCCTGCCTGCGCGACGATCTCCGCCTCGCGCTCGTGGTATTTCGCGTTGAGGACCACGTGAGGAATTCCGGAGCGCTTGAGCTGCCCCGAGAGCCGTTCCGATTTCTCGACCGACACGGTACCCACAAGTACCGGCTGGCCGGCCGCGTGGAGGTCGCGGATGTCTTTTGCGATCGCTTCGAATTTCTCGCGCTCGGTGCGGTAGACCAGGTCCGCGTTGTCGATCCGGATCATCGGCTTGTTGGTCGGGATCACCATCACGTCGAGGTTGTAGATCTTCCCGAACTCCTCGGCTTCGGTCTCCGCCGTACCGGTCATGCCCGAGAGCTTTTCGTACATCCGGAAGTAGTTCTGGAAGGTGATCGTCGCGAGAGTCTGGTTCTCGGATTCGATCTTCACCCCTTCCTTCGCTTCTACGGCCTGATGGAGCCCGTCCGACCAGCGACGACCAGGCATCAGACGTCCGGTGAACTCGTCGACGATGATCACCTCTCCGTCTTTGACCAGGTAATCGACGTCCCGTTTGTACAGCGTATGTGCACGCACTGCCTGATTGACGCAGTGCAGGGTGTCCATGTTCTCCGGGTCGTAGAGGTTCTCGACACCGAGAAGCTTCTCGGCATGGGCAACGCCCTCTTCGGTCAGTACGGCGGTGTGCTGTTTCTCGTCGATCTGGAAATCCGTCTCCGCGATCAGACGGGGGATGATCCGGTCCACCGCGTAGTACTTGTCGACCGACTCCTCCGAGGGACCGCTGATGATCAGAGGCGTTCTCGCCTCGTCGATGAGGATCGAGTCGACCTCGTCGACGATGGCGTAGACGTGTCGCCTCTGGACCATCGACTCGAGCTCGAACTTCATGTTGTCGCGGAGATAGTCGAAACCGTATTCGTTGTTCGTGCCGTAGGTGACGTCGCAGCCGTACGCTTCCTGCCGCTCCTTGTCGCCGAAGTTGTTCTGGATCACTCCGACGCTGAGGCCGAGAAAGCGGTAGACCCTTCCCATCCATTCGGAGTCGCGGCGTGCGAGGTAATCGTTCACCGTGACCACGTGCACGCCGCGTCCGGTCAGGCCGTTCAGATAGACCGGGAGTGTCGCTACGAGCGTCTTTCCTTCGCCGGTCCGCATCTCGGCGATCCGGCCTTTGTGAAGCTCGATGCCGCCGATCAGCTGCACGTCGAAGTGGCGCATGTTGAGGGTCCGCTTCGCCGCTTCCCGGCAGACCGCGAACGCCTCGGGGAGAATCCGGTCCAGCGCAGCCTGCAGCCCCAGCCGCGCCGCCCTCAGGTCGGTTTCTTCCTGCGGGTTCTGCTCGGCCGCCTTCAGCGCTTCGACGTCCGGACGGATCCGCTCCCGGAACTCGTCCGTCTTCGCCCGGAGCTCCTCGTCGCTCAACGGGCTGATCGACGGCTCGAGAGCATTGATCTCGGCGATCACCGGACGGAGTCGTTTGATCTCGCGTTCGTGCTGCGAGCCGAAAATCGCTGCCAGTGTCTTGTCGACGATCGTCGTCATTCCTTCACTTCCCTCTTACCCGCCGGCCGCACCCGGCCCGGAGGCCGCGAGACCGGCGAAACCCCGCCCGGGCCGACACAGGATGTGTCTGCGGTCCGGATTCGATTCGGACCGGGGGCGGAATACCAAGCCTATCAAACGGAAACAGGGCCGCCAAGAATCCCGATTCGCCCACGAGGCCGCGAATCAGCGTCCCTGCAGGATCGCGAGCTGCCCATAGGTCAACATCGCCGCCGTGACCAGGAGTGCGACCAGAAGGAAGTACACCACCGCGATCGCCAGCCTCTGCGAGAACCGCACGTCGTAGAAACTGCCATTCCTCTCCTCGCGGATGGCCCGGTAGACCTGAATCACGCTCAACACGACGATGACCGACAGAATCGGGCTCCGGTAGATCA
Source organism: uncultured Acidobacteriota bacterium (assembly GCA_963741955.1). Lineage (GTDB taxonomy): Bacteria > Acidobacteriota > Thermoanaerobaculia > Gp7-AA8 > Gp7-AA8 > CAVUKB01. Next base: position 312,297 of record CAVUKB010000001.1, on the reverse strand, counting down.
GCATCAGCGCCAGCAGAATCAGTCCGCCGAGGACCCACGTCCATTTCGTGATCGCGGCGGAGATCTTTCCTCCGTCGAGCGGCCCGAGAGGAAGAAGGTTGAAGAGATTGAGGATGAAGCCTGCGAATGAGATCGCGAGATAGAGCGGATTTCCGGTCGCGTCGTAGATCCAGAGCGACACGAGCGATGCGATCGCCCCCGCGATCGGGCCCGCCAGGCCGATCTGCGCATCGTCGAACGCCGAGTGCGGCTGATCCTTCAGAGTCACCGCGCCGCCGACGAATGGGATGAAGACGATCGCTCCCGCCCTCAGTCCTTTTCTCCGGATCATCACCGCGTGTCCGAGCTCGTGGATCACTGTCACCACCACGAATCCCACTGCGAACGGAAGCCTCATTTTCACCGCATACGCGATGACGGAGGCCAGCATCGAACCCCCCGTCCATGCGAACTGCGCCGCTCCGAATCCCTCGAAAGGATTGACGAAGAAGAGCCTCATCTCTCCGAAAAGGATGATCACGAGCGCCTTCAGCTTGAGCGCGAGCAGACCGAGGACCACCAGCGATCCCGACAGGAGCTTCCACACTCCACGAGGTTCGGGGGACGGCTGAGTGGTCGGACGATCGGCAGATTCAGGGAGGCCCTGAGGGAGGTTCAGCTCCATTGTGGTTCCGGGATTGAGAACGCCGCCCAAAGAGCGAAATTCCTCTTTCTCAGGCGGTTGCGGAGAGAAAAAGCACCGCGGGCGGGCAGCTTTCGGCGCCGTGCTGCGTTAGCATCGGCGGAATGTCGGACGTCCCGATCGATCAGCTCAGGAGACAGCTGCGCGAGCTCGGCTATCTCACCCGCGGACTCGAGCGCTGGTTCGCTCTCGACCCCTGGCGGTCGAGAACCTTCTGGACCGAGCTCACGCTCCTCGGATTCAAGGCCTCCGTCCTGGTGGGCGCATTCGCAATGTTTCCGATGCTCGGCGTGATGCTGATGCGCAACCATCTCCCGCTCCGGGAGGCCGCAATCCTCGGCGCTGGATACTTCCTGATCGATTCCGCCTCGATCTTCGCGTTGATCCTCCTGACCGCGCTCACCCTGAAGCTCCGCCCGTCCATCACCGTGGAAAGTCCTGTCGCGCTTCTCGCCGTCTCTGCCGCGGTTGCGGCGATCGTGGTCGGCGCAATCTGGTTCTGGTGGTCGCGGTTCCCTTCCGCCTCCACGGCCGTGGAGGCGATCGTCGGCGGCATTCTGGTGCTGATTCTCTTCGTGATCGGCACGCTCGTCTTCTCCGCGGCGTTTCTCTCTTTTTCCATTCACGAGACGGGAAAGATCCCGTCGATCCACCGGCGCTCGAGACTGATACCGATCCTGCTGATCGGGATCGGAGTGGTCACGGCCCTCCTCCTCCCTCCGCAACTGCAGCGGGAGAGCGACTCACTCAAGGCGCCTTCGCAGGTCTCGGTGACTCCGACGCGGGTACGGCTGGTCGTCATCGCAGTCGACGGGCTGACATCGGATGTTTTCGCCGCACGCGAAGACCTCGGCCGCCAGCTGCCTCACCGCTCCGCACTCGGTGATCTCGATGCACTCTCCTCCGCCGAGCGATGGGCGTCGATCGGAACGGGCACTCCCGAGCGGCTCCACCGCGTTCAGTCGATCGAAGGCGTTCGCATCGCCACGGGAGGACCGATCATCCAGGCGAGGTCGGCCGCCGATCCGATCCTGGGGCGGCTCGGCGCCACGCTCCACCTGACCCGCACTCAACCCCTTCCGCCGACCGTCCGCCGCCGCGATTACGTCTGGGAGATCCTCGCCAGACACGGTGTGCCGAGCGTCGCCGTGAACTGGTGGTCCGCGGGCGAGACGAATGCTCCCAACCTCCGGGTGATGAGTCAGGAGTCGATCTTCCGGGCGGCGCGGCGGCGAACGAGTGATCCTTCGCCGCTCGCGCTCGAGATCGATCGGCTCGCAGTCTCCCGGCTCGAGTCTGCGATCGAGAAGCAGGATCCTCGATTCGCGACCATTTATCTGCCGGCGCTCGACATCGTCCTCAACCGGCTGGACCTCGATCCGCCACGCCGTCTCGCGGCATCGGTCACCATCCTCGACGGCGTCTCGCACCTGGTCGCGGAGAGCAGGCGTCGCGGTTACGAGGTCATCGTGATCGGCTCGCCCGGCAGTACGACCAGCGGCTCGTCGATTCTTGCCTCGACCATCCCGCTGCGGCACGCGAGCTCGCCGTGGGACCTCGGTCCCACCATCCTCCAGCTCTTTGGATTTCCGACCTCTGCCGAGATGCCCGGGTCGGCGATCGCGGAGGGCGCTGCCCCTCCCGAGATCCCGACCTATGGCAGCCGAGACACGCGCGACTCCGGAGTCCCCGTGGATCGTGAGTACTACCAGTCGCTGCGTTCGCTCGGCTACATCCGATGACGCCACGATTTCTCGAGATTCTCCTGCAGCTAGGAGTCTGCGCGATAGAAACTGTCCTACTGCGAAAACGGATCAGCGGTCCAAATCCGTCCGGATTTTCGGCGAGTAGCCACCGCTACGCACCTCAAATCCGAACGAATTTGGCCTCGCCGCTCCGCTTTCTCGCTACGGACGTTCCTACCGCGCAGACTCCTAGGCCGTCGGCTCGCCCCGATCACAAACCATTGTGACGGCTGCCACTGGGCTTCCGGGAAACCTCTGTAATCATTCGTCATGGACGGAATCGGGCAGCACGGCTCGGTCCGGATTCTTCGATAGACGGAGGGCCGCACCTGGCGTAACGCCGGGCCGGATCCGGCTGGCCTGGGGCCCGGTGACTACGGCTCTCGACACGGCCGCTGTCGGGATCCACGAGACGGCTGGAGGAGATGCTGATCATGACGAACACGCTCACCGCACCTGCGGACACCCGCCCCATCTTCGCCGATCGGGTCCGCCTGATCGACACCGAGAACGCCTTCAAGGTCGGACCCTACATCGCCGAAGTGGAAGCCCGCGGGACCCGCGTCATCCGCTGCAATCTCGGCGAGCCCGATTTCCCGCTGCCGCGGCACATCCGCGAAGAGGTCAAGCGGCAGATCGACAACGACATGACCCACTACGTGGATCCGCAGGGTCTCCTCCCGCTCCGCAAGGCGGTCGCCGAATCGATGGGCGCGCAGCGCGGCATCGAGATCACTCCGGACCGCGTGGTCGTCTTTCCAGGAGCGAAACCGCCGATCGGCTTCTGCCAGCAGACCTACTGCAATCCCGGCGACGAGATCATCTATCCGAGTCCGGGATTCCCGATCTACGAGTCGTTCATCCGCTACATCGGCGCGACACCGGTGCCGCTTCATCTCCGTGAAGAGAAGGGGTTCAGCTTCACCGCCCGGGATCTGGAACCGCTGATCACGCCGCGCACGAAGCTGATCTACATCAACTTCCCCTCCAATCCCACCGGCGGCGTCGCCACTCGCGCGCAGCTCGAGGAGATCGCGGAGGTGATCCGGAAGAAAGCGCCTGCGGGCGTCCGCGTCTACTCCGACGAGGTCTACGAGCACATCGTGTTCGACGGTCTCCAACACGTCTCGATCGCATCGCTCGACGGAATGGCGGAGCGCACGATCCTGGTCTCCGGCGTCTCGAAGTCGTACTCCTGGACCGGCGGACGGATCGGGTGGGCAGTCTTCCCGACGAAGGAAGAAGCGGCGGTCTTCAAGAATCTGAACATCAACTACTTCTCGTGCACCGCGGGATACAACCAGCTCGGCGCCGCGCTCGCGATCACTTCACCGGAGAGCGCGGGCGAGATCAAGCGGATGGTCGACGCCTTCCAGGCGCGACGCGACGTCGTGGTGGCAGGGCTCAACGCCATCGACGGAATCAGCTGCCAGATGCCGCGCGGAGCCTTCTACGTCTTCCCGAATATCGGGGGCGTCTGCCACAGCATCGGCGCCGTTGAAGCCTGGGAATCGCTTCCGGCGGAGATTCGCGAGAAGAGCAGCCCTTCGACGCTGTTCCAGCTCTTCCTTCTCTTCCGCTACCAGGTCGCAACGATGGACCGTCGCTCGTTCGGACGCATTGGTACCGAGGGGATGCATTTCCTCCGGCTCTCCATCGCGACCGGGATGGACGACCTGAAGGAAGGAGTCGCCCGGATCGCGAAGGCTTCCCGAGACCGGGAAGGGTTCGCCGCCTTCCTCCGCGACGACCAAAGGTACTTCTGACGCGCAAACGATCCGTTCAAACCGGAAGGAGTGAACATGTCTCTCGAGTTCGGAAAACGCCGTGCAGTCTTCATCGATCTCTCCCGTGAAACGATCGAGCCTCCGCTGAGCAGCAGCGAGCTCGCGCTTTTCGAGAAGTTCGATCTCGTCTATCGATCGCTCTGCGCGATGATGTACAACTTCGTTCCCGGTTCGGGGCATCCGGGCGGATCGATCTCCTCGGGGAGGCTCGTCGCGTCCGTCCTTTTCGACCGGCTCGACTACGACTTTTCCGATCCCGATCGCGATGACGCGGACATGATCTCGTACGCCGCGGGACACAAAGCGCTCGGCCTGTACGCGATGTGGGCACTCCGCAACGAAGTGGTCCGGATCGGCGCTCCCGCACTCCTTCCGACCGACGAGAAGCTGCAGCTCCGGCTGGAAGATCTTCTCGGCTTCCGTCGCAATCCGACCAATGACACGCCCCTCTTCCGGCAGCTGCGATCGAAGGCGCTCGATGGACACCCGACCCCGGCCACGCCGTTCGTCCGGCTCTCGACCGGTGCATCGGGCGTCGGTTTCGCGTCGTCGCTCGGTCTCGCGCTCGGGGCGGCCGACTACTACGGGAAGCACGCTCCGAAGGTGCACATCATCGAAGGCGAGGGAGGACTCACTCCCGGCCGGGTCGCCGAAGCTCTGGCGTTCGCCGGAACGGCATCTCTCTCGAACGCGGTGGTGCATCTCGATTGGAACCAGGCCTCGATCGACTCGAACCGCGTCACCCGGGAAGGGGAGATGGCGGGCGACTACGTCCAGTGGAATCCGATGGAGCTCTTCTACCTGCACGACTGGAACGTGATCTTCGTTCCGGACGGAAAGGACTTCCAGCAGGTGGTCGCCGCGCAGCGGATGGTCGGCACGCTCGGAAACGATCAGCCGACCGCGATCGTCTACCGCACCACCAAGGGGTGGCAGTACGGAATCGAAGGGAAAGCATCCCACGGTGCAGGCCACAAACTCTGCTCGCCGGGCTACATGCAGGCGATCGGGCCGCTCCTCGAATCGGAAGGAATGACCGTCGACCAGTGCGAGATTCCGAACACCCGCTGCAACGGAGGCTCGTACGGCGAACAAGTCGAGCAGTGCTTCTGGAACTCGCTGCAGGTGGTTCGGAACGTCCTCGAGAAGAACTCCGACATGACCGATCTCCTCGCGACGCGCACGAATCAAGCGCGCACCAGGCTGATCGCGAAGAAGCGGAAACCGCGAGTCGATGCGCCGACGGTCGAGGCTCTCTACGGCCCGGCGAACAATCCGGAGCAGCCTCCGGAGGAGCTCGCGCTCCGGATCGGCACCGCGATCACTCTCCGCAGCCAGCTCGGTCGCGTCCTCAATCACTACAACCGGAAGAGCGACGGCTCGCTGCTGATCGGAGCCGCGGACCTCCTCGGGTCGACCAGCGTGATCGAGATCGCAGTCGGATTCCCCGACGGCTACTACAACGCACGGACCAACGCCGGCGCGCGCATCCTCTCGATCGGCGGCATCTGCGAAGACGCGATGACCGGCATCCTCACCGGACTCTCGGCATTCGGGCGCCACATCGGCGTCGGCTCCTCCTACGGTGCGTTCATCGCACCGCTCGGTCACATCGCCTCGAGACTTCACGCGATCGGGCAGCAGGGAAAGCAGAGCATAAGCCCGTCGCCCTACAACCCGTACTTCCTCGTCTGCGCCCATGCAGGACTGAAGACGGGAGAAGATGGTCCGACCCATGCCGACCCGCAGCCGCTTCAACTGCTGCAGGAAAACTTCCCGCGCGGCACGATGATCACTCTCACCCCGTGGGAACCGCAGGAGATCTGGTATCTGGTCAGGACCGCACTCGCACGGCGTCCCGCGGTCATCGCACCGTTCGTCACCCGCCCCAACGAAATGGTTCTCGACCGTGAGGCGCTCGGCCTCGCACCGGCATCGGCCGCGGTCGACGGCGTCTATCTCCTGCGCGAAGCGGACGGTGAAGGAGACGGCACCATCGTTCTCCAGGAATCGGGTGTCACTTACGAATTCGTCCGCAATGCTCTTCCTCTTCTCGAGAAAGCGGGCATCGACCTGAACGTCTACTACGTGGCCAGCGCCGAGCTGTTCGACCTCCTTCCGACGGCGGTCCAGCAGCGCATCTTCCCGGAAGAACGGGCTCAGCTCGCGATGGGCATCACCGGCTTCACGCTTCCGACGATGTATCGCTGGATCCGAAGCGATCTCGGTCGCTCGAGCACGCTCCATCCGTACCAGAGCGGTCATTACCCCGGCAGCGGAGCCGGCGAGAAAGTCATCGCGGAAGCGGGACTCTCGGGTGAGGCACAGTTCAAGGCGATCCGGAAGTACGTCGACGCGCTGGTGGCGAAGAAAAGGAGCACGAAGACGGGAAGCGTCGCGCTGGTCTAGGAGAGACTCGGGGTTCCAGCCCCGAGCCTCCAGCCTCGCCCCTCGAGCCTCTAGCCTCGAGTCTGGAGCTTCGCGAAGAGCTTCTGCGCGGCGGCGAACTCCTCTTCGCTTCCCTCGTCGAGCATCTCCCGCATCGTCTCCTCCAGGAGTGAAGCGGCACGCTCGATCTCCTCCCGGTTCGCCTCCAGCACCGGGGCCCACACGCCGTGACTGCTTCCCGCGAGGCGAAGCAGCGTGCGCAGCCCGGTTCCGATGAACGGGTCGAGCCGGTCGCCTTCCCGCTCGATCAACGAGGCGAGCGCCGTCGAGACGAGCTGCGGGAGGTGACTGGTGAGGGCAATCGCGCGGTCGTGCTCCACCGGATCGACGCGGACCGCGACGGCGCCGCACGCCGCGACGAGGGCATCGACGACCTCACTCGTTCCTTCGCGATCCAGAAACCACTTCTTTCCGCGAAACAGCTCTCCGTCTGCAGCAGCGAGAGAGCTCTCATGGGATCCGGCCAGCGGGTGGCCGGCCACGAACGGCAGCCCGCGCGCGGCGGCCTTCCGGCCGAGAGGGAACATCACGCTGCAAACCGTGGTGACGACGGAGGGGCCAGGTTCGATGCGATCGAGAATCTCGAGAGCGACATCGACGGGCGTCGCAAGAATGATCACCGAGGCGTCCGATCCTGCTGAATCATTCAGCCGGAAGTCCGCGGCTCCCGCGAGCCTCGCATCATCCTCTTCGACCCGGGGATCGACGTAGGCGACCCGCCAGCCGGAGCGGCGAAGTGCCATCCCGATCGATCCTCCGATCAGCCCGAGTCCGATCACGACCGCCGATCGAGCCGCGGCCATCGCTACTCCCGCACGAGGATGATCAGGGTCTTGTCGACCGTCGTGTTGCTCAGGACGTCGTAATAGGGACGCTGGAGAGTCACCCGTGGATACTTCTCGGTGGGAGCGACATAGACACCCTTGTATCCTCCCGTGGCGCCGCTCACGTCGGCGCTCAAGCCGAGCTTCGGGAGAAGCGGAATGAGTGCCTGGGCGTCGGTCCTGAGACTCCCTTCGCTGTAGTAGGCCTGCGGCTTTTCCTTCGCCTTTTTCGCTTCGTTCGGTTGCAGCAACTGGTAGCCGTAAAGGTTCGCGTAGTACTCGGCGACTTCCTCGATCGGCTTCTCCGTGTCGTACATCGCCATCGGAGGAGCCTCCTTCGCCTTCGGATGAAGGACGAAATGCGCCTTGCGCAGAAGCTGGGTCTGCGGCTCGAGGAAGTGTGCGCCGGGAAAGACGTTGAAGTTGTACGCCTTCGCTTCGACGTCCGTCACTTCGTATTCGCTGAGAGGAACGAGCTTCTCCCGGTTGCACGCGATTGGAAATGACGCGAGAAGGACGAGAAGCAGGGGAAGCATCCGGCGCATCACATCTCCTTCGATGGAGGAATGTCTCCGAGGTATTCGAGCGGCGACATCCCGGTGACCTGCTCGAACTGTTGTGAAAAGGAACGGACGGTCCCGACCGGCTCGTCGAGAAAGATTCGTTCGACGCGTGAGATCGGAACGAACATCGTCGCGAGGTCGAGGGTCTGCTCCCCCGGCTCGGCGCGGCGGATCTGGCGCATCCAGTCGTCGAACGTGTCGAGGTTGATCCCTCGCAGGGTCACCCCGACGGGACTCATCGAGAGAAGCTTTCCCCAGAACTTCTCGCGCGGGTTGACGAGGTTCACGATCACGATCGCCGATTCGGTAAAGCCTTCAATCATGATGGTCCTGCTTCGCAATCTCACTCAGTTCGATCAGCACCCCGTGGCCGGCCGCCGGATGAAGGAATGCGACACGGCATCCGTGCGCACCGGGGACCGGGTCGGGGTTGATCAGACGATATCCCTTCGCCTGAAGCTTCTCGAGCTCCAGTTCGATGTCGTCGACCCGAAGGCAGATGTGATGGATCCCTTCGCCTCTCTTTTCGATGAAGCCGGCCACGGTGGAGTCGGGGCCGGTCGGCTCCAGGAGCTCGAGGTTCGCGTCACCGACGCGAATGAACGCCGTGGTCACCTTCTGGCTCTCCACCGTCTCGACGTGATCGATGGTCAGACCCAGATCCTTCCAGATCGAAGCGTCCTCGATCGACCTGACGGCGATTCCGATGTGATCGAGGGTCGGTTTCATGATCGCGCAGTCTAGCAAAAGAAGCATCTCACATCTGTTATCTGTTATCTGTTATCTGGGATCTGGGATCTGGGATCTGGGATCTGGGATCTGGGATCTGGCGCGATCCGGCATTGCGCGGCAGATCTCCAATATCAGATACCAGATAGCAGATAACAGATCCTCGATGCTTTCACACCCCTCTCGCCTCTCCTCCCCAGATTTGTTTGTGGAGCTGCGACTGGAGGCGTACCGGGATGCGGTCCTCGAGAATCCATCCGGCGAGGCTCCGGAGATCGAGCTCCCCCCAGACCGGCGAGAAGAGAATCGTGCGGCCGGCGAGCCCTCGCCGGGAGAGCGACTCTCTCGCCCACTCGTAGTCCTTGCGATCTGCGAGAACGAACTTGACCTCGTCGTGATCGCGGAGATGATCGAGGTTCTCCCAGAGATTCTTCTCCGATTCGCCCGACCCGGGGCATTTCACGTCGAGGATGATCCTTGCACGACGATCCACCGGAGTGATGTCGATCGACCCGGACGTCTCGATCAGCACTTCGTAGCCGTCATCGCAGAGGCGCCGGATCAGATCGAGCGATTCCCGCTGGGCCAGCGGCTCACCTCCCGTGACCTCGACCAACCCGCAGTGCCACTCCCCCACTCTCGCCATGATGTCGTCGAGCGACATCTTCTCGCCGCCGGTGAAGGTGTACTCCGAATCGCACCAGCGGCACCGGAGATTGCAGCCGGCGAGACGCACGAACGTGCACCGGCGCCCGGCGTGGGTCGATTCGCCCTGGATGGAATGGAAGATCTCCGTGATACGGATCATCGCTGGTACCGGGTCGGGTCAGCCACTCCCGCCTCTTCGAATCCTTTCTTCCGCAGGAGGCAGGAGTCGCAATGGCCGCACGCGAGCCCTCCCTCGTCCGGGTCGTAACACGAATGCGTGATCGAATAATCGACCCCGAGCCGGAGACCGGTCTCGATGATCTCTTTCTTGGTCATCCGGAGCAGAGGAGCGACGAGTCTCGGCTCCCGCCGTTCGACTCCGCTCTTCGTTCCGGTGAAGATCACTTCCTGGAATGCGTCGATGAACTCGGGCCGGCAGTCCGGATAGCCGCTGTAATCGAGGGCATTCACCCCGATCCAGATCTCCGCGGCTCCGCGCGGCTCGGCGAACGCCAGCGCCATCGCGAGGAAGACGGTGTTCCTCGCCGGAACGTAGGTCACCGGAATGCCTGCATCCCCGAGCGCGTCGCGGGGGACGTCGATCGAATCGGTCAGCGCGCTCCCGCCGAAGGGGCGGAAGTCGACGACGACGATTCGATGCTCATCGACTCCGGACCTCTCGCAGACGCGACGGCACGCCTCGAGCTCGATCCGGTGCCGTTGACCGTAATCGAACGAGAGGGCGTGAATCCGCCTCCCTTCGCTCTTCGCGATCGCCAGGACGGTCGCCGAATCGAGCCCCCCGCTCACCAGAACGACCGCGGAACGCGCCGCCTCGCTCTCTCCTTTGCTCTTCGTCCCGGATTCTGACTTCTGCATTCGTCGTCTCTTCTGCAACCCCGCCCCCGCTGCTCTATCGCCGTCGTCTACAATACCGCGGACATGACCGACTTCTCACCCTACGAGGTTCTCAACCGTAAGCGCCGAGGCGAGCAGCTCCCCGATTCGGACATTCAGTTCTTCGTCTCGCGCTATGCCGCCGGGGCCATTCCCGACTACCAGATGGCGTCACTCCTGATGGCCATCGCCATACAAGGCATGAGCTCGAAAGAGACCGCCACGCTCACCCGGGCCATGATCGCTTCCGGAGAGCAGTGGGAGCTCCACAAGAAATACGACTTCATCGCCGACAAACACTCGACCGGAGGAGTGGGAGACAAGATCTCGATCCCACTTTCTCCCCTCGTCGCCGCGTGCGGCGTGAAGATCGCCATGCTCTCCGGCCGGGGCCTCGGACACACCGGCGGAACGCTGGACAAGCTCGACGCGATTCCCGGATTCAACGCGCGCCTTTCGCGGGAGGAGCTCGAGCAGTGCCTCGACGAGGTGGGCTGCGCGATCGCCACCTCCACCGACCGGATCGCCCCTGCCGACCGGAAGATGTACGCCCTTCGTGACGTGACCGGCACCGTCGAGTCTCTCGCCCTGATCACCGCGTCGATCATGTCCAAGAAGCTCGCCATGGGAGCATCCGCACTCCTTCTCGACGTGAAGACCGGCAGCGGCGCGTTCATGCGTGAATACGACGCCAGTCGCGCGCTCGCCTTGAGCCTGGTCGGCGCGGCGAAAGGGGCCGCCACCAGCGTCGAGGCGATGATCACCGACATGGATGCACCACTCGGCGTCGCCGCAGGAAATGCCAATGAGGTCGCCGAGTCGTTCGAGATCCTCAGCGGCGGCGGTCCGGCCGACTCCGCCGCCCTCACCCGCGCCCAGGCCGCACGCATCCTGGTGATGAGCGGTCAGTTCACTCCCGAGACGGCGAACGCGAAGATCGAGGAGGTTCTCTCGTCCGGCGCCGCACTCGAGCATGCTCGAAAGTGGATCGCGGCGCAGGGAGGCGACCCGGAGATCGTCGACCACCCCGAACGGCTCGCCCAGCCGAAGAAAGTCATCGAGATCCGTGCTCCTCGCGACGGTTTCGTGGCGAAGATCGACACCTACGCTGCCGGAATGTTCGGAGTCGACCTCGGCGCGGGCCGAAAGCAGCAGAACGACGAGATCGATCCCGCCGCGGGTATCATGTTCGACAGGAAGCCGGGAGACGCGGTCCGGACCGGCGAGCCGATCGCGCGGCTCCTCATCGGTCGCGAAGGACGGGACGAGCACGAGCTCCGGACACGCTTCCTCTCGTTCGTCCAGATCACCGACGCACCACCCGCGAAACGCCCCCTGATTCACGAAACCATCCGTTCGAGGTGAACATGAACCGCAACCGCGCCATCGTCATCGTCTGCGATTCCCTCGGTGTCGGCGAGCTCCCCGACGCAGCCGAGTACGGAGATCGCGGCTCCAATACTCTCGGGCACATCCTCGAACAGGCTCGCCCTTCCCTTCCGAATCTCGAGCAGCTCGGCCTCCTGCATACCCTTCCCGCGCCGGCCAGCTCCGTCGCTCCCGTCGCCGCGTTCGGCCGGATGGCCGAGCGTTCGGCAGGTAAAGACACCACGACCGGGCATTGGGAGATGATGGGGCTCCTCGTCACCGAGCCGTTCCGCACCTATCCGGACGGTTTTCCCGAGGAGATCATCCTTGAGTTCGAGTCACGCATCGGCCGGAAGACGCTGGGCAACAGGACGGCTTCAGGAACGGTGATCCTGGACGAGCTCGGCGAAGAGCACATGCGCAGCGGATCGCCGATCGTCTACACCTCGGCGGATTCGGTTTTCCAGGTCGCCGCGCACGAAGAGGTGATCCCGCCGGAAGAGCTCTGGCGCATCTGCGGGATCGCCCGGGAGATCATGCGGGGAGAGCACAACATCGGGCGGATCATCGCCCGCCCTTTCGTCGGACCCCACCGCGGTGCGTTCAAACGGACTGCGAACCGGAGAGACCTCTCGGTCACCCCGACCGGGCCGACGGTGGTCGAGCGCGTACACCAGTCCGGGAGGCGGGTCGCCGCGGTGGGAAAGATCGCCGACATCTTCGACCGGGTGGGCATCGACGACGAGATCCGCTCCGAGTCCAACTCCGACGGGATGGCGAAAACCCTCTCGCTGGTCCTCGAATCGGAGGCGAGCCTGATCTTCACCAACCTGGTCGACTTCGACTCGAAGTACGGTCACCGCAATGACGTTCACGGCTACGGCCGTGCCCTGGAGACGTTCGACGACGAGATCCGGCCGGTGCTGGAGTCGCTGCGCGAAGGAGATCTCCTCTTCATCACCGCCGACCATGGATGCGATCCCACCGACGTCTCGACCGATCACACACGCGAATACGTCCCTCTGCTCATCGCAGGACCGGCCGTCCGCGGCGGCTCCGAGATCGGAACGCGTCCGACATTCGCAGACCTCGGGGCATCGGTCTGTGCACATCTCGGTATCGACTGCAGCGACCTGCTCGGCGAGAGCGTCCTCGGGCGAGTCGTGGGAGATCGCACATGAAGAAGTTCATCGGATTCATCGCCATCACTCTCTGTGCCGCGTCGCTTCCGGCCATCGAAACCGCGAACACCAGCCAGGTCCGCGACGACGCGAAGACGATTCTCCGGATTCTCGAGGTCAGCGGACGCAATCTGCCGAAGGACATCCTGCAGCGCATCGTCGCTCAGGACCTCGCGATCCTTCGCGGCGAGCGCTCCGAGGGAAGCTACCAGTGGGCGAGTTACCGGAGGGAACCTCAGGGCCAGGTCTCCGATTCGTTCACCATCCCCGACGACATCCCGGCGGACCGGCTGGCGAAAAGCACCATCGAGGGCGACCTGGTGTACGAGCTCCGCGCGGAGCTTCCGGCGCGACGGCTCCTGTTCATACACAACCGCCGGACGTGGCTCGACCACGTCGAGCTCGAGTACACGCCGGTCGGCGGCGAGAAAAGGGTCCAGACGATCCAGATCGGTGTGTGGCTCGGAGCAGGAGAGACGAAGAGCATTCCCTTTCCTGCCGTCGCAGCCCATGCGAAGGCGACCACATACGCGCGCGTGGAAAAGGGATCGGGCGGGCCGTCGACCCTGGTCCTCTCGCTGGTTCGGGCGGAGCTCGTCGACGAGCCGTCCAGCCCGTTTTATGAAGACGTGCAGACCACGAAGATGCTGGATCATGCGATCGACCGCGGAGACGCGGCGGCCATCCGATCACTGTCACAATCGCTTGTGACGTCCCTGGAAGGAAAAGCCGGGCTCCCGCCGCAACTCGCCGTGCCACCGGCGGTTGGAACTCCTCCGCAGACGAGCGGCGACCGCGGAAACGCTCTCCCGGATGAGCTCCAGCCGATGCCCACAGTGGAGATCTATCTCGAGCTCCAGCACATCGAAGACCTGCTGACCGGATCCGAGGGGGAACGTCGAGACGGGCTCGACCGGCTGCATCAGTTGATCCGGCGCCTTCGTCCGCACGAAGAATGAACGGGCCCGAGCGCCCAATTGTGATCCGACCGGGGTCGAGGCGTCGAAAGACGCCCCTTATTCACTCGTTCGACACCGGAAACGGCTGCAAAACGGCCATTCTGTGCTAGAATGACCCATCTGTCGAGCGGGCTCTCCGCCGTGCCTCCACGCATCGCGGAACATCCCTTCAGAGCCCTCGCTCTCGACCCTCTTGAGTGGTTGATCGGAAAAACCTGAGTAGAAGGAGTCTCCCTTGACATACAAAATCGGCGATAAAGTTGTCTATCCGAACCATGGTGTCTCGGTCGTCGAGCAGATTGGCGAATTCAACCTGAACGGCACCAGAAACACCTTTCTCCATCTTCGTCTCCTCGCCAACGACTCCAAGCTGATGGTCCCGATCTCGAACACCGATCGAATCGGACTGCGGCGCCTGTACATGCAGAAACAGATCAAGGTTCTCTTCGGGCTCCTCGAAGAAACCGCACAGAAGGGACCCTCGGACTGGAAAGACAGGTATCGTGAAAATCTCGAGAAGATGAAGAGCGGAAAACTCGAGGACGTCGCCCTGGTCCTGAAGAACCTCAATCAGATCTCCAAGCGAAAGAGCCTTTCGTTCCGCGAGAAAAAGATGTACGAGCGCGCAAAGTATCTGCTCGTATCCGAGATCGCAATCGTCCGCGGAATCACCGAACCGGAAGCTGAAGCGCAGATCGAGAAGGCACTGAACAAGTCGCTGGTCATGCTCGAGCACTGAGATCTTCCCCGGACCCCGAGATGAGGCCGCCGCAAGGCGGCCTTTTTATCTGGTATCTGTTATCGGTTATCGGTTATCGGTTATCGGTTATCTCAGTTTTGGTGGAACGGAGCCGATGCGGGCCGACAGAGATCAGATGGTTTCGGCTAAACTTCCCCCGATGAGCAACCCCGCCCCCCGTCTCCCGGAATGGATCCGCGAAAAGAAGATCAGCCTCCGCTCGCTTCACGAGCTCAAGACGCTGTTCCGCAGTAACTCGCTTCACACCGTCTGTGAATCGCTCGCCTGCCCGAACCGCTCGGAATGCTTCACCCGCGGCACGGCGACCTTCATGATCCTCGGTGACGTCTGCACCCGCCAGTGCGGCTTCTGCAACGTGGAACAGGGTCTTCCATCTACCCCACCCTCACCGCTCGAACCTCACTCCGTTGCGGTTGCGGCGAAGAAGATGAATCTCCGTCACGTCGTGATCACGTCGGTCGACCGCGACGACCTCCCCGACGGCGGCGCCGCGCATTTCGCGGCCACCATCCGAGAGGTGCGGGCGCTCCTCCCGGAGAGCACGATCGAAGTCCTGACCCCCGATTTCAAGGGCGACCGCAACAGCGTCGAGATCGTGGTCGAGGCTGCGCCGCAGATCTTCAATCACAACGTCGAGACGGTCCCTTCGCTCTATCGTCACGTCAGGCCGGGTGCCCGATTCTCGCGATCCCTCGACGTCCTCCGGTTCGCCCGGGAGGTCGATCCGTCGATTCTCACCAAATCGGGGTTCATGCTCGGCCTCGGAGAAACGAGAGACGACGTGATCTCCACCATGGAGAAGCTGCGCGAGGCCTCGTGCGACATACTCACTATCGGTCAATACCTCCAGCCGAAGAAGGTCAAGCTCGAAGTCGTCGAGTACGTTCATCCCGACGTCTTCGATGAATACCGGATTCGGGGCGAAGCGATGGGATTCCGCGCCGTCTTCTCCGGCCCGTTCGTCCGCTCGTCCTACATGGCTGATCTCGCCGCAGACGCGGCCAGATAGCGGGGGCGGACGCGCAGGCCGGGCTCAACTCTCTCGCCCCTCGCCCCTCGCCCCTCGTCTCCAGACTCCCGTCTCCCGTCTCCCGTCTCCAGACTCCAGACTCCCGTCTCCCGTCTCCCGTCTCCAGACTCCAGACTCCAGACTCCCGTCTCGAGACTCGAGCCTCGAGCCTCGAGTCTCTCGTCGCTCGCCGCTTGCCGCTGTATTATGATCAGACCAAACGGACGGTTCCTGAATATGAAATTGGCCCCCGGAGATCGTGTCGGCCAGTACGAGATCACCGCCTCCCTCGGAGCCGGTGCGATGGGAGTCCTCTATCGCGCCCGCGATCCGAAGCTGCAGCGCGAGATCGCGATCAAGTTTCTCTCGACCGATCTCGGAGCGAACCGCGAGTATCTCGCCCGCTTCCAGCAGGAGGCGCGCGCCGCGTCCTCTCTGAACCATCCCAACATCGTCACGATCTACGAGATCTCCGAGCACGAAGGGAGGCCGTTCATCGCGATGGAGCTCATCGACGGCGCCAACCTTCGAGACGTCGCTCAGCAGAGCGGCTGGTCGATGCGGAAGCTCACCGGGATCGCCGCGCAGATCGCCCACGGTCTGGCCGCAGCGCACGAGAAAGGGATCGTCCACCGCGATCTGAAGCCCCAGAACGTCATGATTACGCGAGACGGCTTCGCGAAGATCCTCGACTTCGGACTGGCGAAGGTCGCTCAGCCGCCGGTGTCGGACGACGAAAAGACGGCGGAGCTCGACATCGCAACGCATCCTGGAATCGTCGTCGGCACCGCGGCGTACATGTCTCCGGAACAGGCGCGGGGTGGACGGACCGATTTTCGTTCCGACCAGTTCTCGTTCGGATCGATCCTCTACGAGCTGCTCTCCGGGCATCGGCCCTTCAGCGGAGAGTCGCCGATCGACACGCTCAGCGCCGTGATCCACAAGGATCCGGAAGACCTCCGAAGCGCCAACCCGCGCATTCCGGAGCCGCTCGCGTGGGTGGTGAAACGCTGCCTCTCGAAAGATCCAGCGGAGCGTTACGCCTCGACCCTCGACCTCGCACAGGAGCTCGATTCCATCCGCGACCGCCTCACCGAGTCGGCCGGATCGGCGCAATGGTCCATCTCCTCCCACCGCACTGCCTTCCCCTGGAGAATCCCCGTACTCACAGTGCTCGCCGTCATGGTGGTGGCGGTCGCCTACCTCGGCGTCCGCAGATTCTTCCCCGCAGATCCATTCGCTCAACCGAACGATCGAATCGACGTGACGGTCCTCCCGTTCCGAAGCCTCAACGGAGATCCCGCATCGCAGCGGATCGGCGATGGATTTGCCGAAGTCGTCGGTGCACGCCTCGGCTCGGCATCGTCGATCCGGGTCGTGGCTCCCCCGAGCGACACGACCGGAGAGGCCGACCCCGAACAGGTCGCTCGCGAATCGGGGGCCCAGGTGATCGTCCGCGGCTCGCTTCAGTATTCCGGAGCGGACGTGAGGGCGACGTATGCTCTGGTCGACCGTGTCGGTCGTCAGGTCTCGGCCGGCAGCGCGAACGGAACCGTTCCTCAGCTCTTCTCGCTTCAGGACCGCATCGCGGAACAGGTACTTTACGCGCTCGACCGAAAAGCGCCGGCTCCCCGACCGGAGGTCGATCCCGCAATGAGGCAGGATCGTTACCTGGAGGCACTCGGCTATCTGAGACGCGAGGAAAACGAAGGGTCGGTCGATGCGGCGATCAAGATCCTCGAAGCCCTCGGCGACTCGCCTCTGGTCCGGAGCTCACTGGCCCGCGCGTACCTTGCGAAATTCGCGATCACTCAGAATCGAGAGTGGGCCTCACGGGCGATCGAAGCAGCGGATGAAGCGATCCGGAAGGATCCTTCGCTCGCCGATGTACGCGTGACCCGGGGAAAAGTATATCGGCTGGAGAATCGCTACGACGATGCCGCTCGAGAGCTCCTCCTCGTTCTGCAGCAGGATTCTTCATCCTTCGACGCGATCTCCGAACTGGCTCTGGTGCGGCAGTATCAGGGGCGGATACAGGAGGCCGAGAAGCTGTTCCGCCGCGCGATCGACCTCCGGCCGGAATACTGGAAAGGCTACAACCAGCTCGCCGGCTTCTACACCATCCGCGGAGAGTTCGAAAAGGCCCTGCCCTATCTCCACACCGCGGCTCGATTGACTCCGGACAATGTCAGGGTGCTGAACAATCTCGGAGCCACATACCACCAGATGGGCCGCTACGATGACGCGGAAGCCGAGTTCCAGAAGTCGATCGCAGTCCGCCCCAACGCCCTTGCATTCGCGAACCTCGGCACCCTCCAGTTCTTCGCCGGGCATTACGACGACGCGGCCAGTTCTTACGAGCGAGCCACCGCTCTCAATCCCGACGACGCGGTGCTCTGGTCGTTCCTGGGCGACGCGTACCGCTTCTCGACCAGGTCCTCGACGCGGGCAGCGGAGGCGTTCGGTCGCTCGATCAGAATTCTCCGGCAGGATCTCACCGTCCGTCCGCGGAATCCGAAGACTCACAGCTTCCTGGCGCTCTGCCTGGCCAAGACCGGTCACAATGCCGACGCCGTCTCTCAAGCCACCCTCGCTGCAGAACTGGCCCCCAGGGACGGCTACGTCCATTACGAGTCCGGAGTGGCGTGTGAGCTCGCAGGGCGGCGGGATCTGGCGGTTCAATACCTCGCCGAAGCAGCCAGGAATGGCTATCCAGTCAGAGAGCTCACACGTGATCCCGACCTGAAATCCTTGAGAAAAGACCAGCGCTGGTCCAGAATCGTTCAGTCTCGAGAAAATACGAAGCGGGAAGGCAGCTGACGCTCTCGCCCTGAGTCTCACGCCCTCCCGGGAGGTCTGATGAAAAAGAGTACCCTCGCGCTCACCCTCTTCGTCCCTCTGCTCTTCCTTCTCCCCTTCCTTCTCGCCGGCTGCCGGAACGCCGCTGACACAGGCGCCGGGACGGAGCCCGGCAATCCACCCCCCGTGCCGACGAGCAACGGTCCGGGCCACGAGGTCGTCATCGACGCGAATGCAGACCCGGACCGGCCGACGGTCGTGATCACGGCAGGTAAAGACACCGTGACGTGGACGGCCGGCGAGGGCGTCGCATCATTCTCGGTCAAATTCACCCACCACCCCGACAAAGCAAATCCGAACACGTCGCCCTCCCTCAACTGCCAGCGCGTCCCGCGATGCGAACTTCCCGCCGCGGCCACTCTCGGGAAGGCGAACGGCTGCAGGAGCGGGAAAGACCTGCCGCTCAGACAGTGCAGCTACGAATACGCGATCGAAGTCTGGCATCCGGACGGATCGCATGCCGGCGTCGATCCGGTGATCATCGTCGATCAGGGCTGAGGAGAAGCATCGGAGATCGAGGATCGTGGATTGAGGATCGAGGATCGTGGATCGTGGATCGTGGATCGTGGGTCTGAGATCGAGGATCGTGGATCTGAAGATCCGGGCCGGAGTCGAAAACCGGAGCGGCGTCCGTCCCGTCGACGGCGGCCGATCTCTCGACCCGACGAAATCGCGTACCATGTTCGGGAATGGACGGTGGTGGAAAACGAGTGCACCTCACGCCGCGGAGCGTCGATCCGGATGCCCCGGAGACGTCGGAGTTTTTCACCACTCATCTCCCGACTTACCTCGACTACCTCGCGGTCGAGAAGGGACTGGCAGAGAATTCGATCGACGCGTACGCTCGTGACCTGCGGCACTTCGGGCATTTTCTGGCCTCCCAGGCGATCGAGACCACGGCCGTCGAACGGATCCATCTGGTCCGCTACTTCCAGTCCCTCCGCACCAGCGGAATCTCTGCCCGCTCCGTGGCGCGCGCTCTCGCAGCGATCCGCGGAATGTTCCGCTTCCTGGTCGCTGAGCGGACGCTCGTGAAGGATCCGACGGAGAACGTGGAGAATCCGAAACTCTGGTCGAATCTGCCGAAAACACTCGGCTCGGAGGATGTGGAAGCGCTCCTCGCGGCTCCTGATACCACCACGCCTGCGGGTCTCCGCGATCGCGCCATGCTCGAGCTGCTCTATGCGACCGGTCTTCGAGTCAGCGAATTGATCCGCCTGGTGATCGACGACCTGGTGCTCGACGCCGGATTCCTCCGCACCATCGGGAAGGGATCGAAGGAGAGGATCGTGCCGTTCGGCGATACCGCGAAAGAGGCGATCCTCGAATATCTGTCGGCCGCGCGCCCGAGCTACGACCGGCATGGAGATGCGACACTCTTCCTCTCCAACCGCGGCCGCGGCATGAGCCGCCAGACGGTCTGGCTGCGGATCGTGAAATACGCCAGGGAGGCGGGCATCCCGACCCACATCTCGCCTCACATGCTCCGTCACTCGTTCGCCACCCACCTTCTGGAAAACGGCGCCGATCTCCGTTCGGTCCAGATGATGCTCGGGCATTCCGACATCTCCACCACGCAGATCTACACCCACATCACGCGGGCGAGGCTCCAGAAGGTCTATGATTCGTACCACCCGCGGGCATAATCGACCTCCCGTAACCGGTTCCTGTTCTCGTAGACGATGAGATCTCTCGCTCGAATCCTGGCTCTCGGCACGATCGCCGCACTCGCGCTCGGCGGAATCCCCGCCGCGCGCGCCGACATCGCCGTTCTGACCAATGGCCGGACGCTGAAGGTGACCGACTACCGCGCGAGCGGTTCGGTGATGCGGCTCGTACTGGCGGCCGGAGGATCGGTGGAGCTCCCGATCGACCGGGTCGAGCGGATCGTCGACGATGAAGTCGTGCCGGCTCAGGAAGTCGACGCAGCGGTCGCGATGTCGATGTTCCCCGACCGTTCCTGGAGATATGACGCCGGGAGCGGGCCGCTCTTCTCGAGCCGGTACAACGAAGTGATTGTCGCTGCGGCGAAGAAGTTCGACGTCGACGCGGCTCTCGTCTCTGCGGTGATCAAGGCGGAATCCGATTACGATCCCCGCATCGTCAGCCGCAAAGGGGCACGCGGGCTGATGCAGCTGATGCCCGCCACCGCGCGAAGATTCGGAGTCTCCGACTCGTTCGATCCGGTGGCGAACATCTACGCCGGTACCCGTTACCTGAAGTGGCTCCTCACCACATTCGACGGAAAGGTCGATCTCGCGGTTGCGGCCTACAACGCGGGCGAAGGGAACGTCTGGAAATACAAGGGAGTCCCTCCGTTTCGTGAGACGGTCGAGTATCTTCGCCGGATCTCCCGCCATCTCCGGAGCGCCGAAGATTCGACGCGCACGGCCGCGCTCTCCAATGACGCTCCCCCCTCCTCCATCGCATCGGGCCGAACCGGTTCCGACTGAAACGGCTCACGGGAGTCCGGTGGTGATTCGGGACTCCGGCACGATGCGATCTCGCGACGACCGGCTCAACACCGAAAAGCGAACGAACGACTCAGCCCCGAGTCTCGACCATCGGCTCGTTGATCGCGTCACCCGCGGCGACCGACTCGAGTGTCAGCTGATCGAAGCGGAGGACCATCAGCGTCCGGTCGTCCTCCGCCACTGCCGCTCCGGTGTGTCGCACCATGGAGGCGAGGATCTCGTTCTGTATCACCGCGGGCGATGCGCCGCTCATTCCGGAGAGAATCTTCTCCAGATGATCGAACCCGAACGGCTCTCCGTGAGCGTCGAGAGATTCCACAATACCGTCTGAGAGGTACACCAGCGTGTCCCCTTCGAGAAGCGGGATCTCCACCGTGTTCGGCTGAATGTCGGGACGTACCCCGAGCGGAAGCGACGGTCCCTCGATCGAGATCGGTGCCTCTCCCTTTCGCAGAACGTACGGGTAGAGATGTCCCGCATTGGTGTGGCGGATGGTCCGCCTGTCGAGATCGAAGATCGTGAAGCCGAGAGTCATGAACGCCCGTTTCTCGGTGGAACGGAATACCAGCTCGTTCAGCCGGCGGAAGAGTGCGGACTCGTCCGCGCCCTCTTCGACCAGTGTCGTGATCGCCGCTTTCACCATGGCCATGACCAGACCGGTGGAGAGTCCATGACCCGAGACGTCTCCGATGGCGACCGCGAGTCGTGACCGGTCGAGATTGAACACGTCGTAGTAGTCGCCACCGATCGAAGCAGTCGGCTCGAAATGCGCCGCGAACGAGACGCCACGGAAGCTCGGCCCCTCTTTCGGCAGTAGATTCCGCTGGATCGACGCGGCGATGTCGATCTCGCTCTGGAGGCGTTCCTTCTCGCCCACCGAGCTGAGAAGGGAGACGACGGATGCCGTCATCTTGTCGAACGAGTGCGCCACTTCGCCCAGCTGGTTTCGCGGCTTCATGTCGATGCGGTAGGTGAAGTCGCCCCGCTCGACGGCCTTCGTCCCGCGATCGATCCGGTTGATCGCCCGGGTGATGGAGAAGATCAGACCGGTGGCGAGAAGCACCGCCAGGAAGTAAAAGACCGCGAGGACGCCGGCAACCACGAGGATCACTGCAGTCACCGCGTTGAAGTAGGTCGGGCTGTTGTAAAAGTAGTCGAGGAGGTTGGCCCACGGGTTGGAAAAGAAGGTGAAGAGTTTGGTGTCCTCGAGGACCTCCCCCGTCTCCCACGCCGTGAGCGACGGAGTGAGATCTCCCCAGATCACTCCCTTCCGGTTGATCGCCCTGGAGAAAAACTTTTCGAAGACATCCTCGTCATCCGGGACGATGTCGTAACCCTTCCCGGGCGTCTCCACCCGCACGCCCCCCTTCGAAGGTTTCGAGTCGTCGCGATAGACCACCGGGCCGACCCGGGTCGTCGTCTTCTGCCGGGAGATCGACATGGCGCTCTTCATGCCGTTCTTCTCGATCAGCGCGGCGCGCCATTCCTCGTCCAGAGGCTGCACGAACACCACGGTGCGCGAGCCGCTCTTCACCCGGTAAAGCCTCGACGCGACCAGCAGCGCGTGCTTGTCGCGAACCACCATCCCTTTGAAGCTCCGCTCCCTCACCCATCCCGGCAGCTTCCCCGCGCTGCCGTTCGAGGTGTCGTAGATCTCCAGGGTCTTCAGAGCAGCGGGAGGTTTGTTCCCCGTCAGCGCGTACTCGAGGTTCCACTCGTCGAGCCGGTTGAGGGACGCGGTCCGTTCCGACCGGAACTGCGACTGGCTCAAAACCCCCGCCGCGGTGTAGCCGACCACCAGGAGGAGAACGGCGAGGAACAGGAACGGGAGCCCGCCGATCATCAGGTAACTGAGGGCCAGACGCCGACCGACTCTCCAGAACAGTTTCCGCAGAATCAGCCGGATCAGGATCGCGATCCAGAGAACGGTGGTGATGACCAGGAGCACCGAAGCGAGTCCGGCGATCAGGTCGAGCGGGAAGATCTTTCCAGTGAATGGAAGAGTGCTCGAAAGCCACCGCGAACCCGCGAGCATCACGCACGAGAGGGCCCACGCAATCAGAAGATTCTTGCGGAATGTCGTCATCTTCGATCGAGGCGCTTCGACTCTCACCCCTTCCCGCACTAAGATACAGCGTCCCCGGCCGGAGTGGTCACCGAAGTCGTCCGCCGGGGGCGGAGGACGGCGCAGCGGATCGTCGCGGCCGCAAAGCTTTCATGACTCTATACGGAGAAAATCGCGTCCGGTTCCGGCGGGGGCCGTCATCGTTCCGGCTCTTCGTCGTCTCCGCCGCGTCGCATCTGCTCGGATTCGAGCTCGCTTCCCTCTTCGTGGCGGGAGTGATTCGCCTGATCGCGCCGGGGTACGCATCATTCCCCCCCTCGATATACGCCCCTTTTCTGGACGATCCGCTCCGGGCTCCATGGGCTGCACAGCTCCCTTCTTCCGCTCCGACGGCGCTGGTGACGAGTCTCGCCTCGCTCGTCTTCGCATTCATCGTGGTCTGGCTCTGGCCACTGCGACAGTCACTCGCCGGGCGATTCTTTTCGCTCGCTCTCGGCCTCGATCTGGTGATCGTGGGCGCTCTCGCGAACGCCTTTCAGCCCCCCGTCTTCTCTCTCGGCGGCAGGAACTTCCTGATCTCCCCCCTCGCCTGGGCCGTGCTCACCGGCGCGATCGCCGTCTGGGAGATCCTCCTTCTCGAGCGACGCACGATCGAGATCCTCGCCGGTCTCTACGAGATGGACCTCCCCTCCGAGCGCCTCATTCGCTGGATGCTGAGGATTCCGCTGGCGTTCGGAATCGGCGCAGCAGGGGGGTGGCTCACCGGCTACCACGCAGCGACGTTCGCATTCGCGGTCGCGGCCGTGGTCACGCTTCTCGAAAATGCCTCGCGCGTCCCCAGGCTCCGTTTCGAGCAGTTCGCCGGTTCCGAATTGCGGGAAGCGGCCGCCGTTCTTCCTCTCCTGGCCGTCGCACTCGTTGCCGCGGCGATTTTCGCCTTCGGTCTTCCCGCCGTTGAGGGCCACTGGCCGCTTCCCCCTCGCCGGGCTCTCGTCTGGAGTGAGGCCGGTCCCGACCTCCGGTTGCTCAGCCGCATACCACGACCCGCCGGCGCGACCGGCGGTCCGCACGAGGGGGAAGAGACGCGGATCGAAATCCGTTGGTCGAAGCAGCCGGAGCGTCCGGCGAAAACTCCCGGAAACAATCCTCCTCCCCCGGAGCCGAACCGTTGAGAACCGTGTCAGGAGACGTTCGAATCGGCTAAACTGCCTACAGCAGCGCCAAGTCCCTTAAGGATCCGTCCATGCGCCCTATGTCCCTCGCCGTCACCACCGTCGCCGTTGCTCTCATCGGTACGATCTCCGCCAACGCCGCATGCGTCAACAAATACGTCGCACGCAAACAGGAGCGGAGGCAGATTCTGACCCTCCTGACCGGCATGATGACCTTCCAGGAAGCCCAGGCTCTGTCGAAGGCGATCGACGCGAAGAAGAGTCCTCCCGTGAAATGGCTCGACGACAGCGGGCGGCAAGTTGCCGAGCAGCTCGGTGAGCTGCGGGTGGTCCGTCCCATGCCCGTCGCGTGTGGTGACAAGAGCTCCGGGGTCGTCGTCACGGTCGACTTTCTCACCTTCGCTACCCCGGGGAAGACGGTGACCATCCAGTTCAGCGACTCGCTGACCGTCACGTTCGCGAAACAGGACGAGTGACGGGTCCTTAACCCCAATGGCCCGAACTTAAGCAAGATCCGCGTGTCAGCCGGGAGTCGGCGCGAGCTTGCTGGGCAGCGAAGGATCCCCTCTCCGAGGGGCGCCACGGCTCCCGCCGTGGCCGCGCAGATCGCCTTCAGAACGCAACGAGACGACACCTGCGGCAGATGCGCAGTAACTCCGCGCATCTGCTCTATGAACAGCGACAGTGCCCCTTGAGTTCGGGCCATTGTCCTTAACCCGGACTATTCACGGGATTTCTGCAGCGGAGCGCGATTCAGCGGTGCTTCCACTCCGGACGCCGTTTCCCGAGAAACGCAGCGAGGCCCTCGTTCGCATCGTCCGTAGTCATCAGCTCATCCAGATACATCCGTTCGATTCGCTCGAGTCTCACTTCGAAGTCCTCGGCGGAAGCCATCCGGAAAGCCCTCTTCGCGAGACGGAGTGACGACCCGCTGTGGCGGCGCAGCCGGGCAAGCCACGCCTCGGCTCGCGCATCGAACTCCGCGATGCCGAAGACGGCGTTCACCATTCCCAGCTGCAGCGCCGTGGCCCCGTCGATCGAATCGCCCGCCAGAATCATTTCCAGGCCGCGGCGAGGCGAGATCTGATGGGACAACTGCCAGGCCGCGACGGGCGGAAAGACTCCGAGGTTGATCTCCGGCTGACCGAACATCGCCTGATCCGAGGCCAGCACGAAGTCGCATCCCAACGCGAGCTCGCATCCTCCCCCCAGCGCTACCCCTTTGACCAGGGCGACCGAGACCACTTCGAGTCGTGAAAGACGGCGGAAACAGTCGTGAAAGACGCGGAGCATCGTAGCGACGTTCTCGCCGAGATGGTCCGTCACCGAAGCGCCGGCGGAGAATGTCTTTTCGCCCGCCGCAGAGATCACCACCAGATGGCGGTCGGAGTCCACCTCGTCGAGAGCGTCCCTCAGCTCCTCGAGCATTCCGATGTCGAGGATATTCAGAGGAGGCGCGTCGAGCTCGATCGAGAAGGTGTCGGACGTAGTCGAGACGCGGATCTTTTTCATTCGTGAATCATACTGTGACCGGCGGCCTGCTGAACATCAGCGCTCGACGCTCCGGCGGTGGACCGGTGGCGGCTGCGTGCTCCACACCTCGAGAGAATAGTCGCTCAGAAGGAAAAAGGTTCCCGGCGAACTCGCGATGGCGCGTACCGCCGCGGGAACGGAAGGCGCACTCACCGGATCCCAGCTCACCGCGTCCCGGATCTGGAACAGCGCCGGCGCAAACGAGCGTCCCGCCACGATTGCGCAGCCGTCGTGGATCCGCACCCGCTGGTCGACGAACGAGACCCGGCCACTGTCGTCGCGGCTCCACGGGTCGAGAAGTGTCCCGATCTGAGAAAGAGAGATCTCGTCGTACACGAGAAGCCGTTCGCCGAGCGTGTAGATCGCCCCGGCGTTCCCCGAATACGCGATCGAGACTGCGCTTCCTTCGGAGGGACGGGAACGCCGGATCAGCGGGTGGAGCGGACCGGCGACGTTCACCACACGAATCTCGTCAGGGAGTGCGGAGAGGACGAACGCATCCGGCGCCGCCAGCACTGCATCGACGACCTCGCCGCTCATCGACGAGGTCTGCTGCAGCGTCGCGGGATCCAGCACGAGAGTCGTCTTCTCGCACGAGCCGCTGAGGCATCCGCGGGAGATGGAGACCCATACCGCGCCGGCACCGTTCGCGATTCCCAGCGGAACAACATCGTTCCCTTCCGCCACGCTCGCCCGCCGGATCAACCGCCCGGAAGCATCGAACACCTCGACCTCGAGAGATGTCGTCAGAACGTAGGCCAGATCGCCGACCGACGCGACGCCGACCGCACCCGGTACGGACTGGAGCGTCCGCAGATGTGGCTGCACGCCGTCCATGTCGTACGCCGCCACTCCGGAATCGGACGCGAGCCAGAGAACGTCGGGGCCAGCGGCGATGGAGCGGTAGTAGCTGTTGGTCGAGGTGGCGGGGATCAACTCCGGAAGAACGCTGGAGGGAGAATCGATGGCCGAGACCACTCCCGAAGAGGTCGCGACGTCGACTCGAAACGGCGAGGCCGGAAATGCGGAAGCGGCGCGAGCATCGGACGGAAGAGGAAGACTCCGGACGAGCGTGCCGGAGGCGACGTTCCAGAGCTGAAGCTGATTGGAAGTCGATGCCGCAAGGATGTCACCCTGAAGAGCCAGAGCCCGGATCGGACCGGTGGCGCTGCCTGGAAGTACCTGAACCCCACCCGTTGTACCGAAGCGAGCGACGCTGATTCCTTTGAACGTCGCGCCGGCGACCGTTCCAGCCGCATTCAGCGCGATCCCGCTCACCGTCGCTCCCTCGAAGCTCACTCCCTGCTGCGGCGCCGAGAGATCTCCGTCCGGAAAGTAACGCACTCTCGTCGTTCCGTCCGGCTCCAGCTCCGCAGACGCGATCGACGCTCCGCTTCGCGCAAGAAACGATGGTGAAAAGCCCGTAACGTCGACTCTCGTCAGCGTGGCGGACGGAAGCGAGAAATCGGCTTTCCAGAGTGAGCCGTCCGTGAGCGCCGCCCATGCCCCGTTCCCGGACAGGACTGCTGCCCTGACCCCAGAGGGAAAGGTCGCGGTCGAAGAGAGTACCGGTATCGAAGGCGTGAGATCCCACAGGAAGAGCTGCGCACCGGAGGAAGAGAGAACCTTCCCCGGATCCGAGTCGCGGATCGTCGAGACTCTCGGTGCATCCCACGATCTCGACGGTACGAGGAGTCCGTTGGAGCGCATCATCTCGATCAGACCACCGGCATCGGACGCGAGAACCACTCGATCGGCGAACGAGGCGATGCTCGAAGTCGCTCCGATGCCGTATTCGCGAAGGGGATAAGGAGATTCGAATCCGTTCATCCGGAACGTCACCACTCCCGAATCACCGGCCGCGGCGTACAGGCGTCCGCCCGCTCCGGTGATGGCTGTGAATCGCGTCACGGTGCCACCCGAGGGGATGAGGTCCCACGAAAAGAGGATCGAAGGGCGCGTGGGATCGGTGAGATCCACCGCCCTGAGCCGCCGGTTCCCGTCCGCGATGAATCCCACCTGCGCCGTCGAAGGAAACAATCCGACCGCACCGACCTCGCTCATCCGCGCCTGACGGGACATGGCCGTTCCCGAGCCGGAAAAGACATCCGTCTGGAATCCGTCCGATGCGAGTAGCCGATCGCCGATCGTCGCCACGAACGACGCCCGCGGAAGCGTGTCGATGGTTCCGATCTTCTGTGGCAGTGACGGCACCGCCAGTGAATAGACGTCCAGAGTCGCGTCGCCATCCGCGGCGTAGAGAACACCGTTGAGGAGCGTCAGAGACTTCGCGCCACCCGCGGTCGTGGAGAGGCGGCCTGCGACGAGAGGCTGGTCCGACACCAGGAGATCGATCTGAACGATGCCGTCCGTGGTCGCTGCGTAGAGGTAGGGAGGCGAGTAGAGGAGATCATTGATCGTCCCCCCGGTATCGACCGCGCCCGCCAGGACGGGGAACGTACCCTTGCGGATCGCGTAGATCGACGATCCGCTCGCGGCCCACGCGAACCCTCCCCCGGCACGGACACGCGACGTCGGTCCCGGCACCTCCACGGAACCGATCGGCCGGGGAGGATCGATGGTCCGGTCGTAGAGCGTCACTCCGTACGAGGTCGCGGACCAGAGATCGTTCCCGTCGACGAAGACGTCGAGCGCGGAGTGGCGGTAGGCCCCGCTGTATCGAGACGACCAGTTGCAGCCGGCATGTGCATCCACGCCGAAAAACGCCAGGAGCGACATTGAGAAAACAACTTGCAGCACTCCCCCCCACCGCGTAGTTGGTCTGTTCATCGCTCCCCTCTCTCCTCTCGCTGATTCGCGTTCCGAATGTTCGCTGCCTCTCCATTCTGCGCTTCCGCCCAGATGCGCAGAGCTTTCTCGACGTACGATGGATGTCCGTGCTCTTCGAGCTCCGCCGGAAACAGCCAGAGCATCTCGCCCGCGCTCTCCCGCACCTCTCCCGTCGGTGACGCCGTGCAGACTTCGAATTCGATTCGCCGGTGAGTGATGGTGTGCCGGAACGAACCGAGCCTTCGTTCCGGGACGAACGCGCTCGAAGAGAACGGAAGGAGTGAAGAATTGCCGTGCGGAAGGTGGAGCATGGAGCGCATCAGCGCACCCGCTTCGCGGCGGAAGAGAATACGACCGTCATCGTCCTGGACGACGAAGAGAGGAATCGTGAGACGGACCGGCTCGGGGCGAGCCCGCGGGATCGGAAGCTCGTCGACGCGCGCTGCGGCACGGGCGCGACAGAGGTCCGCGAGGACGCAGACGTCACACTCCGGTGCCACGCGGCGGCAGACCGTGCTCCCCATCTCCATCAGAGCTTCATTCAGCCTCCCCGGACTCTCCGCGACCTGCACCAGAGATGATGCGATCCGCCATTCGATCTCCTCGCGCGCGCTTCCCGGTGCGAGATCGATCAGATAGAGGCGTCCAAGGAGCCGGGAGACGTTCCCATCCACGATCGGCGCAGGCTTGCCGAAGGCGATCGATGCGATGGCCCCCGCCGTGTATCGGCCGATGCCCGGGATCGACCGCAGCAGGTCGGGCTCAGACGGAATCTCACCTCCGAATCGCTCCACCACGTTCCCGGCTCCGGCGTGCAGGAGTCGCGCACGCCGGTAGTATCCGAGCCCCGACCAGGCCGCGAGAACTTCGTCCACCGTCGCCGCGGCGAGGCTTCGCACATCCGGAAAGCGGGCGATGAAACCGTCGAAATACTCCACCACCACCTCGATGCGCGTCTGCTGGGCCATGATCTCCGAGACCCAGACCTGCCACGGATCGTAGCGGCCGCGCCACGGGAGATCCCGCGCGGATTTCCGGAACCAATTTTGCAGACGCTTCGCGACGACGGTGAAGCCGGGCTCGCCATCTCCACCCGGCTTGGCCTTCGAGTCGTCGAACTGCGATCTGAATCGGGAGGCCGGAGGCATTCGGAACGTATTATAAAGCCCTCCGGAATTGAGGATATGGGGCAAGAACTGGCGATGAAGGAGCAATCCAGCACACCGGACCACACCAGGAACGAGCCCGATCAGGGAAAGTACGTCTACTGCATCATCAAAACGGATCAGCCGCTGAGCTTCGGCAATCTCGGCATCGGCGGCCGGGGAGACGACGTCTTCACCGTCCACCACAAGGGCTTCGCCGCGGTCGTCTCCAACTGTCCTCTGGTGGTGTTCGATCCCACCCGGGACAATGCCCTCGCCCACGAGCACGTGAACGAGGTGGTGATGAAGGATTTCACCGTCCTTCCGATGAGCTTCGGAACGGTCTTCCGCACCGAGGATGACATCCGGGCGTTCCTCGCCGGCACGTACGACGCTCTGGTGGAAGTGCTCGAGAAGATGGAAGGAAAGATCGAGTTCGGGCTGAAGGTGAACTGGAACCGGGACCTGGTGATCCGCGAGATCGAGAATGAGAACGACGAGATTCAACGGCTCAAAGCGGATCAGAATGCAAGCCAGAGCTACTTCGCCCGGATGCAGCTCGGTCGTCTGGTCGAGACCGCGCTTCAGGAGAAGTCGGACCGTTACGTGACCGAGATCTACGAGACACTCCGCGGCGCGGCGATCGCGTCGCGGTCGAACAAACCGATCGGCGAGAAGATGATCCTGAACGCCGCATTCCTGGTCGACCGCGACAAGACCAGGCTCTTCGACGAACAGGTCTCGGAGATCGCCCGCAAGTACGAGAACCGGCTGACTTTTCTCTACACCGGCCCGTGGCCCCCCTACAACTTCGTGAACATCCGGCTCCGTCTGGAGCGCACGGACCGCTGAGGTACAATCGGACATCGTGGATCGAAGATGGTGGATTGTGGATCGGAACGACGACCACCGAGTCGGATGGCCATCACAATACGGCCACCATCCGCAGCACGACCCGACACCCTCGATGGACCAGCTTCTCAGATCCTCGATCCTCGATGCCTCCACGATCCTCGATCCTCGATCCTCGATGCCTTTCAGATCCTCGATCCTCGATCCTCGATCCTCGATGCCTTTCAGATCCTCGATCCACGATCCTCGATCCTCGATGCCTTTCAGATCCACGATCCACGATCCTCGATCCTCGATGCCTTTCAGATCCTCGATCCACGATCCACGATCCACGATCCACGATGCCTCTCGATGAACTGACATGCTGCTGATCGACGACATCCTTCTCCTCCCCATCACCGGCCCCGCTGCCGGCGTACGGTGGGTCCTCGAGCAGATCCAGACCATGGCCAATCACGAGCTGATGAACGACCAGGTCTGGAAGGAACGGTTGATCGAGCTCCAGATGCGTCTCGAGATCGGCGAGATCAGCGAAGAGGAATACACCGCAGAAGAGGCGGTGATCTTCCAGCGACTCCGTGAGATCCGGCAGATGCGCGAAGAGATGGCCCGCCAGTACGAAGAAGAAGAGGCCGACGAAGGGCCGGTGATCGAAATTCACACCGACTACGGCGAATGAATCAAGGTTCCGCCTCGCTCCCCCGCCTCGTCGAGATCCTCGCCGAACGCCTCGACTCGCTCGCTTCCAGACAGGTCGTCCTCTTCGGAGGAAAAGGTGGAGTCGGCAAGACGACTCTCGCCTCTCTCGCCGCCATCCACTACTCGACCCGGCGTCCGGTCACCCTCTTCACCACCGATCCCGCCTCCAACCTCGGCGATTTCTTTTCCCGCCCTCCTCGGCGGATCACGGTCGAAGAGCTCGACGCGAAGCGGCTGTATCGTGAGTTCCTCGATCGGAATCTCGCTCAGTTCCTCGAAGCAGGCGAGCGTGGTACCTATCTCGACCGTGACGAGCTCGAACGATTCTTCGAGCTCGCCCTCCCCGGCGTCGACGAGCTGATGGCGTGGCTCCGGATCGGGGATCTCGCTTCGAGCTCCTCATCGCTTCTGGTGGTCGATACTGCACCGACCGGACACACCCTTCGGATGCTCGGTTCATGGCGCCACTTCGAACAGCTGTCCGACGTTCTCGAAACGATGCAGGAGAAGCACTCGGAGATCGTCTACCAGCTCTCGCGTCGCAGGGTCCGGGATGCACTGGACGAGTTTCTCGCATCCTTCCGCGGTCAGGCGGAAAAGCATCTCCGGCTTCTTCAGGACCCTGCCGAGTCGGCGTTCGTTCCCGTCGTTCTCGCGGAGCCGTGGGTGGTCGAACAGACCGGGCGACTCATCCGCGAGGTGAGTGAGCTCGGCATCTCGGTCCCGTTCGCCGTTCTGAATCGCGCGCCTCACGGCTGCGACTGCGCGTCGTGCCGCGATGCCCGGCGCGCCGCGAAGCGTGCCGTGAAATCGATGGAACCCGTGCCCGTCGTCGAGGCGCCGCGATCGTGCTCGCCGATGGCATCCGCCCGGGATCTGCGGAGATACCTGAACGGCGAGACCGCATCTCCTCCGGCCCGCTCCGGACGCGTCGAAGAATCCCATCCGATCGAAGTGGACACAGCTCTGCGTCTCCTCTTCTTCGCCGGAAAAGGAGGAGTCGGGAAGACGACCGTCTCGTCGTCGGTCGCCCTCCAGATGGCTTCGCTCTTCCCCGAGCGGCGGTTCACCATTCTCTCGGTGGATCCCGCGCATTCTCTCCGCGACGTCTTCGAGCGCATCACTCCACCCGCGAATCTCGATGTCGAGATTCTCGACAGCCGTTCCAGATGGAACGAGCTGCGCGAGACCATGGGCGAGGAGATCTCCCGCGCCATCGGCTCCATGACCCCGAAGGGGCTCTCCCTCGCGTACGACGCACGGGTCACGGAAGAACTGTTCGACGCCGCTCCCCCCGGCGCCGATGAGATCTTCGCGATCATGCGCCTCGCAGACCTCGCGGCGGCCGACGCAACAGTCTTCGTCGATACCGCTCCCACCGGCCACTTCCTGAGGCTCCTGGAGCTTCCTTCCACCGCGGGCGAATGGGTTCGCGAGTTCATGCGGCTGCTCCTCCGCTACCGCGAGCTGATCCCCCCCGGAACTCTCGGCGAGCGGCTCCTCGAGGCGTCACGCTCGCTCAAGGAGTTCGAAAAGCTCCTCCACTCGCCGAGAGCCAGCGCCGTGGTCGTCTTTCGTCCCGAGCGGATCGTAGTCGCCGAAACCAGGCGCCTGCTGGAGGCGCTCGACGCTCACGGGCTCGACGTCCGCGCCGTCGTCGCGAACTCCGTCCTCCAGGAAAGCGACTGCGCCTGCGACCGCATCGAGAGGAAGTTTCAGCTCGCGACGATCGCTGCTCTCGAGCGTCCATTGACCATCGTTTCCCGCCGCGGTTCGCCTCCGGTCGACGAGTCCGATTTGCGCGAGCTCGTGCCGTTGCGTCAAACTCCCCTCGAAATGAGTGATTGGAGCGTTTATCTCTATGCCGTTGCGCGCGAGACCGATCCGTCGGTGCTCGACGGAGTCCACCCCATCCATTTCGAGGGGGAGTTTCGCTTCCTCACCGAAGCCGGTCTGACCTCGATCTGCAGCGTGGTCCCTGCAGCAGAGTTCACTCAGGAAGAGATCGATCGCCGTGCTGCCGACATGGAGTGGATCGAGCGAATCGCATTTCGACACGAGGGAGTCCTCGACGCCCTCTCGGCGGCCGGCGACGTCGTGCCGCTTCGCGCGTTCACGCTCTTCACCTCCGAAGAGAGCGTGCGGAAGTTTCTGCGCGAGCAGCACGAAGAGATCCTCGCCCTCCTGCAGAGAATCGAAGGACGGCAGGAGTGGACGGTGCGGATCGAATTCGACCCCGAGAAGTGGAACGCCGCCCTCGGCAGACGCGTGCCCTCACTCTCCGATCTGGAGGGAGAGATCGCCGCCGCTCCGGCAGGGAAGGCCTATCTGCTGAAGAAGAAGGCGGCCGAAGAACGGAAGAACGCGGCGGAGGAGGCGGAACAGGCCGTGGTGGAGGAGATCGCCACCGAACTGGATCGACGTCTCAACGCTCCCATGGTCATCGAATCGCGACAGCAGCGCGCCGGATCGTTTCCTCAGATAGATCTCCTCGTGCCGCGGGACGGAGCTCCGCAACTCGAGTCGGTTCTGAAGGAGATGGCCGGCCGCTACGAGCCCGACGGAATTACATTGTCGCTCACCGGCCCCTGGCCCTCGTACAGCTTCACCTCGGAGATTCGATGAACGACAACGAAACGAGAGACCTGACCCTTCTGGACACCCTCGATCACCTCCTCGACCGGGGAGTGGTCATCTCCGGCCAGGCGATCGTCTCCATCGGCGACATCGACCTCCTCTACCTCGGGTTGAATGTGGTTCTTGCGAGCGTCGACACCATCACCGGAAACCGGAAGAAACCACCGCAGATCGATTCCCGGGACGCCGATGAGAAATCGTGAGCGCTACCTCGCAATCGGCATCCACCAGTCCGCGTCCGACACCGCCGGCGTCGACGGAGTGAAGGTGTTCGACGTTGCCGGCGTCTTCGTCAGCGGCATTGCGATCGGTGAGGAGGAGAACACCGCATCGCGCGACGTTCTCACCCGCGCCATCACGGCCCGCGCGGCGCTCCTCGAGCATTCGACGTTCATCGCCGTACGTTACGGAGCCGTTTTCGCGGATCAGGCGGAGGCGGTTGCAAAGTTCGGGGCGTCCGCTCCCTCGTGGCGATCGCTGCTCGAGCGGTACCCCGGAGAGGTCGAGTTCACCCTCCGCGCCGGTTCGGGAACCGTTTCGCGCCCCGACCGGCGAAATTTCACTCGTGGAGCGGATTACCTTCGCGAACTTCATCGGATGCGCCAACCCGCCACGGATCCACAGTTCCGGGAGACAGCGGGACGGCTCCTCGGTTCTCATGCCTCGGGGTTTCGTTGGGTCGAGCGTCACGACGGCAGCGAAGAGCTCGCGATCCTCGTTCCACGGGAACAGCAGGGAGAGATCGCGGCGGCTGCCGAGGAGCTTCGCCGAAAATTTCCCGCCACCCCGTTCCTCGTCTCCGGCCCCTGGCCTCTGGAGGTGTTCACCGATGAGTGATCAGCGGCTCTTCGTCGCAAACCGGGAGGACGAGCTTCGGAATGCGCTCGATCTCACCACGAATGTCATTCCGGAACGAATTCAGGCAGACTCCGACTCGGTGGAGAACGGCCTCGCGCGCCTCGTCCTCTCGCTGATCGAGCTGATTCGACGTCTTCTCGAACGGCAGGCGCTCCGCAGGATGGACAGCGGGAACCTCAACGAGGAAGAGATCGAGCGCCTGGGACTCTCTCTGATGAAACTCGAAGAGAAAATGGAAGAGATGAAGGAGATCTTCGACCTCACCGACGACGATCTCTCTCTTTCCCTCGGGCCGATCAAGACGTTCGACTGACTGGAGGAATCGCGACACGCGCACCACGAATCGTCCCCACTCCGCGAAGCGGACGTGCACACCCGCAGCCCAGGGCGTCACCCTGGGAATCATCTCCGCGTGTGCGACAGAGCGTTCATGTACTTCTCGAGTGCAGCTTCCGATTCGGCGTCGAGCGCGACGTGACGACCGCGCGCCACGCCGCCGTCGATTTCGATCAGCCCTACCGCTCTCGGGTAATCGAAACGCCTCGGCCCTGCGCTCGCAGGATTGAAGAAGAGAGCTCTTCCGATCCGCTCGTCGTGCGGAAGATGGCTGTGTCCGAAGATGACGACGTCGGCCGGATCCGAGGCTAGCGCGACCGTGACTTCGCGCGTCAGACGGTTCGGCCGGTCGATCACGTGGGTCACGAAAAACCTGAGCCCGTCGAGAGTCACCCGCGCCGTCTCTCCGGCATCTCCGAGGCTGAATCCGTCGACGTTTCCGGCCACCGCCGTGAGCGGCGCGAGCGTCTTCAGGTGCTCGAGGACTTTCCCGTCTCCGATGTCTCCGGCATGAATGATCCAGTCGACTTTCTCGAAAATGACGTCGACCTCCGGATCGAGCAATCCGTGGGTATCCGATATGACTCCTATGATGGTTCCCATGAGCGGCGCAGCTTATCAGGCGAATCAGAAGCAGCCCGGATTATTCACGGGACTTCCGGGACGGAATGCCGTGAATAATCCGGGCCAGATTCTCACTCCGGAGCGGCGAGCCTGGCACTTGCTCGTCCTGAATACGGCACAGTTCGTGCTTGCAGGCTCTGCCGAGGATCGGCTGTTGACTTGAGCCGTCGCTTCCGAGAACCTGTGTAGCCACAAGATCGAGACGGCCCCATGGAGGGGCAGCCGCGACAGGCGGATGGAGGAGTGACTTGGCCTTTGAAAATCGCGTGGCCCAACGACAGCCGCAGGGGCTGGTCGACATCCTCGACAAGATTCTCGACAAAGGACTGGTGGTCGCCGGAGATATCAAAGTCTCGCTCGCGAACGTCGAGCTGCTGACGATCCAGCTTCGACTGGTGATCTGTTCGATCGACAAAGCCGAGGCGATTGGACTGAACTGGTGGCGGAATGAGCGCTTCTACTCGGCCCTTCCCGGCGCTGAGACCAGCGGCGAGATTGATGAACTGAAAGCTCGTCTGGACCGGCTCGAGAGCAGCCGGACGGAGCAGATGAATAAGGGATCGCGGAAAGCGACACCGAAAGGCAGGTAACGGATGGCAGTCGAAAGAGCACCGGGTGGCAGCAGCCTCGTCGACGTACTCGATCGAATTCTCGACAAGGGCATCGTCGTCGACGCGTGGGTCCGAATCTCCCTCGTGGGAATCGACCTGATCACGGTCGAAGCACGCGTGGTCATCGCCTCGATCGACACATATCTGAAGTACGCCGAAGCGGTCGGAATCACCGGTACGGTTGCACGTCCCACGCTCGGACCGGGAGAGCCGTCGTTTGCCACACCCGCTGGAACACCGAGCACCGCAGGGAAAGAACGCTGAGGGAAACCGGCGTCGCGACGGAAGCGCGGCGCCCGTAAAGCAGGAGAGTTTCCGGAACGCAGATGGTGCGTTCCTCCGGTCGTGGCTCATCCGCGCTCCCGCCTCCGGCCGGCTCAACGCCGCCAGCGCTGCGCGATCGGAATCTGCCTCCCCGTTCCGAACGCCTTGCTCGACACCCGGATGGTGGGCGCGGCCTGCCGGCGCTTGAACTCGTTCCCGTCCACCATCCGCAATACGCGCGA
The DNA here is from genome assembly GCA_963741955.1 of uncultured Acidobacteriota bacterium. GTDB lineage: Bacteria > Acidobacteriota > Thermoanaerobaculia > Gp7-AA8 > Gp7-AA8 > CAVUKB01. The sequence goes on along the minus strand of CAVUKB010000001.1, from coordinate 275,536 downwards.
GACCAGTTCCCGGTCGAACCCAGCGTCGACGATCTCGTCGACTTCCTTCCACTGCTCGATGTAGAGCTTCAGGATCGCGTCGAGCGTCTCGTAAGGGGGGAGAGAATCCCGGTCCGTCTGGTCCGGCCTCAGCTCCGCCGAGGGCGCCTTGGTGATGGAGCTCTCCGGGATGACTTCGCCTCCACCGTTGATCCAGCGCGCGAGGTCGTAGACCGTCGTCTTGTAGACGTCCCCGAGAAGGTCGAGGCCCCCCGCCATGTCGCCGTAGAGCGTGCAGTAGCCGACCGCGAGCTCGGATTTGTTTCCGGTGCTCAGCACCATCGCACCGTTCTTGTTCGACCACGCCATCAGGAGGTTGCCCCGGATCCGCGCCTGCACATTTTCATCGGTGATGTCGAACCGGTGATTCTCGAAAAGATCGTCGAAGGCCCCTCGATATCCCTCGTAGATCTTCGTGATCTGCACGAGGTGAAACGCGATCCCGAGATTCCGCGCGAGCTGCCGCGCATCGTCGACACTCCCTTTCGAAGAGAACTGCGACGGCATCGCGATTCCGGTGACGTGCTCCGGACCGAGCGCCCGTACCGCGATCGCCGCGGTGACGGCGGAGTCGATGCCGCCTGAGAGTCCCACCACCACGTCGGAGAAGCCGCATTTGCGCACGTAGTCACGAAGGCCGAGCTCGAGCGCGGCGACGATCTCCGCGACGGAGGAAGTCGATTCGAATTCGCCGCAGGGTGGCCCTTCGAGTGACGCGAGAAAGTGGTCGGTCTCGAACGCGTGGGCGCAGTAAATCGGTGCGCCTGAATGATCCAGCACCAGACTCGACCCGTCGAACAGGAGCTCGTCGTTCCCGCCGACCTGGTTCACGTACACGATCGGCACGCCGTAGCGCACCGCGATATCCCGGAAGATCTCATGACGCGCCGCACGCTTGCCGGCATTGAACGGCGAAGCGGAGATGTTGAGCAGAACGTCGCAACCGGCAGCAGCGAGCGTCTCGACGGGGTTGCGTCCGTACAACCGCTGCCCCGCCACCAGTTCGTTGAACCAGAAATCTTCGCAGATCGCCACGCCGATCCTGTGACCCAGCAGGTCCAGCGGCGTCGTGACTCCGGCCGGCTCGAAATACCGCAGCTCGTCGAAGACGTCGTAGGTCGGCAGAAGCGTTTTCGTCTGCTCGAGCAGAATCTTCCCCTCGCGCGCGACCACCGCCACGTTTCGCAGCGGTTTTCCCACCCCCGACTGATTCCGCGTCACACACCCGAAGATCAACGCGGTCTCGCCGGTCATCGCGACCAGCTGATCGCGGACCGCGAGATTCGCGTCGACGAACGTCGGCCGGTCCAGCAGGTCGCGGGGCGGATAGCCGGTCACCGCGAGCTCCGGAACCATCACCACGTCGGCGCCCGCAGCGACTCCTTCGCGATACACTTTTTCGATCAGAGCCCGATTCGCATCCAGCGCTCCGATGGTCGGATTGATCTGTCCCGCGTAAATCTTCATGTCCGATCTTCGCCCTCGTTCCATGCTCATGCGATGCTCTCGATGTCACAAACCTGAAAATACGTATTCCGCGCCAAACTCTGAGGGTTCATTTTCGTCTTAACAAACCAGTACCCTCATTCGGCCGCTCATTATCGAACACCGGGAACGAGTTCGGAAGCAATGCAGAAAACTGTCCGTATGCATATCCTGATCGTCCTTCTGGCCGGGATCACCTCGTCCATCTCTGCGTCCACCTGGGCGCCGGGCGCCGTTCCCGAGGTGCGTGCGGTTCGCACGCCCGCCCCGCCTGCGATCGATGGCGATCTCTCGGACCCGGTATGGCAACTCGCTCCAGAGATCACCGATTTCACTCAGCGCGACCCGAACGAAGGCGCCGCGCCTGCCGAGAAGACTTCCGTCCGTATCCTCTACGACGACAACGCCATCTATTTCGCCGCGCGCCTCGACGACAGCGCCAAAGTGACCTCTCTCCTCGGCCGGCGCGATTTGGAGCTCGAGTCGGACACGTTCGCCGTCGCCCTCGATCCCCACCACGACCATCGTAGCGGTGCCTGGTTCCAGGTCAACCCCGCGAACGTCCAGTTCGACGAGGCCCTCTACAACGACAACTACGAGGATCCCGAATGGGACGGGATATGGACCTCCGCTACGAAAATCACTCCGGGCGGCTGGACCGCGGAGATCCGCATCCCCTACTCTCAGCTCCGCTTTCCCGATCGCCCCGTCCACGTCTGGGGAATCAACTTTCGCCGCGAGATCAACCGGAAGAACGAGCGCGATTACCTGGTGATGGTTCCCAAGAACGACAGCGGTTTCGTCTCCCGCTTCGCGAACCTCACCGGCATCGAAGGGATCCGCCCGAAGCGCGAGCTCGACGTCGTTCCTTACGTCGTCTCCCGTCTGAATCTCACCGGAAGCACTCCTCTCGGCGACCCGCTCAACTCCTACTCCGAGTACAAGGAGGACGCCGGAGTCGACGTGAAGTACGGACTCACCTCGAACCTGACTCTGACCGGTTCGATCAATCCGGATTTCGGCCAGGTCGAGGTCGATCCGGCGGTGGTGAACCTCTCTCAGTTCGAGACGTTCTTTCCCGAGAAACGTCCCTTCTTCGTCGAAGGTTCATCCCTCTTCCAGTTCGGCCGTGGCGGATCGAACAACAACTTCAATTTCAATCTCTATCCGCCGAGCTTCTTCTACTCGAGGCGGATCGGACGGCAACCGCAGGGAATCGACAATTTCGATTACGACTACCTGCGCGCCCCGCAACAGTCGACCATCCTTTTTGCGGGAAAGCTCACCGGGAAGACCGCCAGCGGCTGGTCCATCGGTGCGATGGATTCGCTCACCTCGGCGGAGCACGCTTCGTTCTCGCTCGATGGAACGACCTCGCGCCACCAGGTGGCTCCGACCACGAACTACCTCGTGACCCGGCTGGCCAAAGACCTCGGCGATCGAGGCCGTATCGGAGTCCTTCTCACCTCTGTGCATCGCGACATCAACAGCGACGTCTCCAACCTCCACCGCAATGCGATCACCGGCGGCACCGATGGTTACTGGACGTTCGGCAACCGGGACCTGGTCTGGGAATGGTTTCTCGGCGGGAGCCGGGTCGATGGCACACCGGAAGCGATTCTCGCGACTCAGCGATCGTCGGCTCACGACTACCAGCGCCCCGACGCGTCGCATTTCGAGCTCGACCCGAACCGAACCTCACTCTCCGGATTCGCCGCGAGAACCACTCTCGCGAAACAGACCGGCCGGTGGCGCTACAACTTCCAGCTTCAGACCTACTCCCCCGGGTTCGAGACGAACGACGTCGGCTTCATGCAGAGGAGCGACGTCACCAATTCGCACGCCGTCGTGCTGTACGACAACCGCGACGTCGGAAAGCACGTCCGGGATCGCAATTTCCGGGTCGCGAAGTACGAGAACTGGAATTACGACGGCGACCTGATCGACAACGGGATCTACGGCAGCGGATCGATCGAGCTCACCAACTACTGGTACGTCTTCGGAAGCGGAGGAGCCTGGGCCGAAACCCTCGACGATCGGATGACCCGCGGAGGACCACTCGCGAAGCAGGCTCCCGGATGGGATGGCGAGCTCGGATTCGGAAGCGACAGCCGCAGGAAGGTGTCGTTCGAGATCTCGTACCATCACGAGGAGAATACGCAAGGAACCTTCGGAGACTCGTCCGGCCTCACTCTGGTCGTGCGGCCGAGCAACAACGTCGAGTTCCGTCTCTCTCCACGGTTCGAACGATCGAGCACGTTCGCACAGTACGTCACCACCATCGCGGATCCAACCGCAACCGCCACGGCGTCGAACCGCTACCTCTTCGCGGGAATCGATCAGCGGACCGTCGAGCTCGGAACCCGCCTCGACTGGACGTTCACTTCGAGACTCTCGCTGCAGCTCTACCTCCAGCCGTTCATCGCCTCCGGCGATTACGGGGCGTTCCGGCAGCTTGCCGCGCCTCGCACGCGGGACTTCATTCAGTACGGACTGGATCAGGGCTCCGTCGATTTCGATCCCGCCACCAATCAGTACTCGATCGATCCCGACGGCCCGGGAGGCGCGTCCCGCTTTACGATCGCGAATCCCGACTTCGATTTTCGCAGCCTCCGCGGCAGCGCCGTCCTCAGATGGGAGTTCCGCCCAGGGTCCGCGCTCTTCGTGGTCTGGAATGAGAACCGGGCCGACACCATCGAGGATGGAGAGCTCCGATTCCATCGCGATTTCTCCGCCCTCCGCCGGGTGCCGTCCGACGACGTCTTCCTGGTCAAATTGAGCTACTGGCTCCCGATGTAGCCGGAAAGCTGGCGAGACCCTCTCCGTTTTCGGGGGGCTGAACCGTGACGAGCTCGATCCGAACGAGCGGCGGAAGCGAGCTGGCGCGGATCCTTCATGAGCCGAAGAGCCGTGACATACAATCGTACGGCACGGAGAACGCGATGCCCGAAGACTACGGAACGATGAACCTCAAACGGCACCAGGCGCTCGGCCGCGAGATCGAGGTCCTCCGCCGCAGGTACGCCGACCACGACCAGGCGCTCGCGCGGCTCGAAGCGGAAGCGCCGACCGAACATTTGGCGCGACGCTACGGCGAGTTGCGCGAGGAGATCCGCGCGGCGGTCGAGCGTCTCGTCGAGCTCGAGCAGGGACCGACAGAGAGCCTCCCGGCCGAAGCCGGCGCCGCCGCTGAAGCGGCAGCCGCGGAGAGCACGATCCGCGGGGAGCGTGCCGAGCCCGGCCGCTGGAGCGAGCAGCATCTCCAGCCGGCGCCCGGAGTCCCTTCGCGCTCCGACCGGAGTACCCGCACCGCGATGATCGTCGTCGTGGGCGTGGTGGTGCTCGCCCTTCTCGGATACGTCGTCTGGCGATTCAGCAGCGGCGGCGAAGGTGTGGAGACCACGTCGACCACGTCCGTCTCGCCCCTCGATACGGCGCTCGCCACCCCCGATGAGACGGGAACGGTGGAGCCTCTCGACTCGGCACCTCCCTCGCGAACCGTTTCGACTCCCGCTGCTTCTCCCGGCGGATCGGCCAGCGGATTGATCGAGGTCCACCCCGCCCGCGAGGACTTCGGAACCGTCCGGCAGGGAACGCGCGCGGTCAAGCAGTTCCAGCTGGTGAACAACGGCGACTCGCCGGCGCGGATCTCGCTCGAACGAAGCACCTGCCACTGCCTCTGGTTCGACTACGACTCGACTGTGCCTCCGCACAGCTCGGTGATTCTCGCCGTGACCGTCGACGGAGCGCGCGCTTCGAAGGGACCGGTCGACGAGACGGTTCACCTCGAGTCGAAGAGCGGGAAAGTCGTCGGAGCGTTTCGGGTCACCGCGAACATCCAGTGAATCGGCGCTCCTCGTCGCCCCTCGCGGGGCGCGAGGGCGATGCTCTGCGTCTCGAGTTGCGCCAGACGCGTTCGCGTGACGTCGTGCGGCAGATTCTGGATCGGATCTCGCTCACCCCGGCTCTTCCGCAGAGCGGGCTGGGAAAGGCGATCGCCTACACCCGTGGGATGTGGGAAGGGCTGACCCGCTTCATCGATGACCCGCGGATCCCGCTCGACAACAATGCGACCGAGCGCGCCCTTCGGGGTCTCGTCGTCGGACGGAAGAACCACTACGGCTCGAAAAGCCGGCGCGGCACCGAGGTCGCGGCGCTCTACTACACCCTCATCGAGACCGCCAAGCTCCACGGCGTCGAGCCGAAGGCCTACCTGAGGTATGCCCTTACGAAGGCGATCGCCAATCCAGGGATCGTCGTTCTTCCCTCCGAACTTGTCTCGTAGCGACCTCCCAACTCTGTCGCGGCCTCGGGAGTCAAGACGGGGTACGGCGAGGAGTTACGATTTTTCATACTCCGAGCGAGAGAGGTATGTTCTTCATCCCATGAGTTCAGCGGGCCCCACCGCCTCAGAACGAATCCGCTCCGCAACAAGCTGAAGTCCTTCGTTCACGAGGTGCTCCATCAGCCGAACGGGCGTCTCGCACTCCGGATAGAGTGCTGTGAGCAATGTGCGGATTTCTCCAGAGGCATCGAAGTTTCCGACTGCCCACCGCGTATCCGCGTTCTTAGTGTTCCCAGGGGTCACACCTTTTCGGATCGCGTAGGACAGCGCGAAATGCGCGATATCCTGTCCCTCGAGAAACCAGCCGGTCTGCTCTATCTCCTCGACCAGCGTTTGGGTCTCGGCTGTCAGCCCGACGCTCTTCTTATCTAATTGCTCCATTGTCGCCTCCTCACTGCACCGGGACGATGTTCGTCCGCCGTGAATCAATGCGCTCCAGCTCATACTCGCGTACCAGCTTTGAACCCAAGAGTTCCCGCATCCGGCCGCGTCCAACTTCGCTCTCGTAGACGAGCAGCACCACATGGGGTGCCATATCTGGCAGGGTTCGAACGACGTTGGACGTGTGCCCATCGTCGAGTCGCCCGAAGGGCGAATCCATCACGATGGGACCGCGAAGGGGGGCGTTGTTCTGCAACGCACCCATGAGTGCGAGTGCGACGACGTGCTCGGCCCCGGCTGAGCGTGCCTCTTCGGCCCGGCCATCCTGATGACGGATCGTGAGGCCATAACTCTCGTTGATGGTGAGGCCGGCGTAATCTTCCTTCTCGGTTGTCATCGACGTGAAAAAGTCCGTGGCCGTTTCCTCGACCTTGGTGCGTAGTTCGGATTTGTACCTTTCAACCGCAGCATCGAAGACGTTTGCGGCATTGCGCAGCAGCTTCGCCTTGCGCTGCGCCGCCTTCACGTCCGGGGTCCCCGACGATTCGAGCTTCTTGTTCAGGCGCTGGATGCTCTGATCCTGCTCGACGATCTTGGCCTGCGCTTCGTCTCGCGCCATCTTCACGACGTGAATCTTCTCGATCACGTCCGACTGCGTCGTCTGGTACTTTCGGATGGTCTGCGGATCGGCATCAGAGAGGGCGGCGGCAAGGTCCGAAAGATGGTCCTTCAACGCTGCCTGCGTCATCAGATTGTCCTGCAATGATTTCCAGAGTTCCCGAATGAGCGGAGCAGGATCTGTATCATCGAACTTCCGCAGCTGCGCGAGGCGCGTCATCGCTGCCTCAATGTCGTACGTCTCATCCTCATCCTTCTGCTCGCCCTTGAGACGTTGCTTCGTGGAGGCCTCGAGAGTCTGCTCGCAGATTCCGCACTGACCGCTTTCGATGGCAGCCGCCCGTAGCTGATGCACGATGTGTTGGTGCGCCGCCTGCGCTTCCTTCTCAGCGGCTTCTCGCGCCTCTCGGATCCGGCCTCGCAGCATCCCGCGCCACGCATCGCGCATCGCGCTCTGTAGGTCACCACGAAGACGCTGCTCGTTCTGGCGCGCGTCTGCGAGATCTCCCTCCGCATCGTCCTTCTGTGCGAGAAGCGTGGTGTACTTCGGCACATTTTGGAGATACTGCTCCACTTCCGACTTGGTCTGCTGAAGCAAAGCAAGCTCGTCTTCGAGGCGATGTAGGTCCTCCTGGTGCGCGGCTTTCATATCCGTGGCCTGCTGGAGGGCCTCGCCGATGGCCTCTGTTTCCTTCCGCCGCGAGGCTTCCTTGGCGGCGTTTTTGTCGGCCGCGTCAGCGAGCGCATTCAGGTGCATGCGACCGCGCTTGAGGATCGGCACCCCGAGAATACGCTCGATCGCGCATGTGAGCTGGTGAACGGCAAGACGGTCGATCAGCTCACCTACTCGTTGGGCGTCGAGATGAGTACGGCGCGAACGCACCTGAAGAAGATTTTCGCGAAGACCGAGACCAGGCGGCAGAGCGAGCTCGTACGGCTCGTCACCTGCGGACTCTCCGCTCTCGATCTCGAGGCCGCCGGAGCCGAGAAGCGGTCAACGGCTTCGTCCCGGGGCGGCGGACGTCCCCTGAAGAGACGTGACACGACATAGAAATGCGACCTGTCCCCCTTAGGTCGCAGGGGGGGAGCGCCGTGGGCGGACGGTGCTCTCCTCCACTTTTTTTGGCCAGCGCGATCTTCGCCAGCCCGCGATCCGGGTCAAACCTTCTCGAGCGAAGCTGCCGGTTCGATGATCTCCAGCCGCCGCTGCCGCGCTGAGCGCTGCACCAGCGCCACCCCCGAGAAGATCACCAGCATCGCTAGAATCGCGTTCCACCCGAGGGGCTCGTCGAGGATCAGCCATCCGACCACCACCGCCACTGCGGGATTCACGTACGCATGCAGCAGGACGGTCGAGGTGGGAAGCTTGGAGAGCGCATAGACGTAGGCCGCGTACGCGAGGATCGAACCGAAGACCACCAGATAGAGAAACGCCGCGAGCGTGCGTCCCGAAAAATGAAACTGCGGCGCCTCGCCGAGCGCGAGCCCGATCAGCGAGACGACCACTCCCCCGGAGATCATCTGCACCGCTGCAGAGACCAGAGCCGGCGCGCTGATCGCGTGGTACTTCGATCGGATCGACCCGATGTCCCACCCGATCGTACCGAGCTGAAGGACGATCACCCCGAGGAGGAACATCGGGCGGAACGAGGAAGGGAGGATGCTCGGAGCGACGAGGATCAGCACGCCAGCGAATCCGAGCAGCAGCCCGGTGGTCTTCCGCCGCGTCAGGCGCTCCCCCGTCGGACGGAGCGCTTCGAGAGTCGCCATCCAGAAAGGAGAGGTCGCGACCAGAAGCGCTGCGAATCCGCTGGTCACCCAATGCTCGGCCCAGACCACGGCAACGTTCCCCGCTCCGACCATCAGAACGCCGATGAGCGCAAGATTCGCCCAGTCACTCATCCGCGGCGGAAGCTTCTCGCCTCGGGCGAGACAGATCGCGAGGAGAATCACCCCGGCAATGGTGAACCGCAGTCCGGGAAACAGAAACGTCGGGAGCGTCTCGATCGCCACCCGAATGGCGAGATACGTCGTCCCCCAGACAGTGCAGACGACACCGAAGGCGACGTAGGCGAGGAGTTTTTCGCGCGCGCTCATGCCGGATCCTGGATCGAGATTCCCCCCACCTTCTCGAACTGCGTCTCGAGAACGATGGTCGTTCGTGTGGTCAGGGAGAACGGCGGAGACTGAAGCGAAGAGACCAGCGTGTTCAGAGAGGCGATCGAATCCGTCCGCACTTTCATCACGTAGCAGTCTTCCCCCGCTACGGTGTGGATCTCGAGCACGTCCCCCTGGTCGGCCAGACTCCGGAACATCCGCTTCATCGATGCGTCGGATGCCGAAGAGTGAGCGAAGATGAAGGCCGTGATCTCCCGGCCGATCGCCACCGGATCCACCGCGGCAGTGATTCCGCGGAGAACGCCCGACGCCTCCATCCGCTCGATCCGTTCCGCGACAGTGGGGCGCGAGAGACCCACCTGATGCGCGATCGTCGAGATGCTGGCGCGCCCGTCTCGGGTCAGAATATCGAGGATGGCGAGATCCGCCACGTCCAATTTGTCGGACATGGCGGCATTATTCGCCCAATTAGACGGAACGGCAAGTCACAATTTTACAAACTATAAAGCTGCGACCGCTCGAACCGTCAGAACGGAGGCGCGCCGGCGGGCCTCCCGGAGACGCCGCGACGCCGGGCTCTCCTCCTCCCGCACCAACGCCTTCTCCCCTCGAATGTAGCGCGGGTAGCTGAAGACCTTGCGGGTGCCGACCGCCCGCTCCAGATCGCGCCGGAGATAGTCGAGCTTGATCTCGCGCACCGGATCCTCCGCGAGCGCCGCCAGGCTCTTCCTGCAGAGCACGATGGTGGTCAGCTTCCATCCTCTCATGCGACGTACGTGAAACCGCAGAACGTCCTCGGTCTCCTCCGCCAGCTCGACCGGGGCACCCGGGAGAGAGGCGAGAAGCTCCTCAGCAATTGTCCACTCGATGGATCGTGTCGTAGTCATCGCCTCGGCCCTCCTCTTTCGGCTCTGCTACTAGTAGACGAAAAATCGAGGGAGAAGTTCGACCCGGACACGAAAAGTTTTTGTGACGCCGGAGAAAAGATGCGGGGGACAGGGGTCGGGGGATAGGGATCGGGGGTCAGGGGGCCGGGGATGGAGAGGCGCGACATCGAGCCCGATCTGCCAGGGCGATTGTCAAACGCCCCTGCGGGGCTGTCCCTGACCGCCGAGCCTCGAGCCCTCGACCTCCGAGGGCGTGGGATGGTTCAACCGCCCCTACGGGGCTGTCCCTGGCCCCCGATCCCCGACCCCGACCCCGCCCTCACCGCCAGTAGTCGGCGGTGACGGTGCAGTCGCCGTGCACTACGGTCTGGCAGGCGAGGCGCTGATCTTCAGCGAGCCCGAACCGCTCCGCGACACGGCGCTCGGTCGAGCTGGCCTCGCCGAGGTTCTCTCCACCCGAGACGACTCTGATGACGCAGCGGGCACACACCCCGACCCCGCCGCATGCGTTCCCGATCGGCGCCCCGACGCGGCGCGCCGCGTCGAGCACCGTCTCGTCCTCCCGCGCCTCGACGCCCTTGTTCAGAGGAGTAAAGTCAACAATCATTCACGTATCCGGAGCGATCTGTCGAGGAGTAGGCCCAGCAGCCATCAAACCCGTCTCCCGCCTCCCGTCTCCCGCCTCCCGTCTCCCGCCTCCCGTCTCCCGCCTCTCGTCTCCCGTCTCTCGCCTCTCACCTCTCGCCTCTCACCTCTCACCTCTCACCTCTCACCTCTCACCTCTCACCTCTCGCCTCTCGTCTCTCGCCTCTCGCCTCTCGCCTCTCGCCTCTCACCTCTCGCCTCTCACCGCTCGTCGCTCGCCGCTCGCCGCTCCAGCAACATGCAGTCCCCGAAGCTGTAAAAGAAATACCCCGCCTCGATCGCGTGCCGGTACGCCGTCCGGATCGTTTCCAGACCCGCGAACGCCGACACCAGCATCAGAAGCGTCGATTCCGGAAGGTGAAAATTCGTCAGGAGGCGGTCCACAGCCTTGAACTCGAAGCCCGGCGTGATGAAGATCGAGGTCTGAGCTCTCCCCGCGGGAAAGCTCCCCTCTCCCGCCCGGATCGCGGCTTCGAGCGCGCGCACGGAGGTGGTTCCGACCGCGACGATCCGCCGTCTCTCGTCGAGCGCACGGTTGAGCGACGCCGCAGCCTGGGGGGAGATTTCGTACTGTTCGCTCTCCATCACGTGATCGGCGATCCGATCGACCTTCACCGGCTTGAACGTGCCGAGCCCGACGTGGAGCGTCAGGCGAACGATCTCGATTCCCTTCGACTCGATGTCATGGAGGATCCGCTCGGTGAAATGCAGCCCCGCGGTCGGTGCCGCGATCGCGCCGCGTTTCGCTGCGTAGACCGTCTGATACGCATCCCGATCGCTCTCGCTGACTTCGTCCCGATGAATGTAAGGAGGAAGCGGCGGCTCGCCGACCCGTTCGATCTCCTCCCAGAACCGGGCTTCCGAAGCTCCGGTATTCTCTCCCGGCAGATCGAAGAGCACCGTAATTCCGTCGGATTCTTTCCCCACCACCGTCGCGGAAAGACTCTCGGAGAACTCGAGCCGGCTTCCTTCGGAGACCCGCCGCGCGGGGCGGCACCACGCTTCCCATCGAAGAGGTCCGACTCTCCGCACGAGGAGCACCTCGATCCGGTTCTTCATGTTGCCGAGTGGCCGCGCGTGAAGTCTTGCCGGAAAGACCTTCGTGTCGTTGAGCACGAGGATGTCACGCGTGTCGAGGAGCGACGGAAAGTCGGCGAAAGAACGGTCCTCGAGGTGCGGCACGCCCTCACCAGGCTCGACCACCAGCATCCGCGATCGTCCTCGGGGGCGCGGCTCCTGTGCGATCCGCTCCTCCGGCAGCTCGTAGCTGAAGTCACTCCGCAGCATCATCATCGTCTCGCTCTCGCCGGGGTGCGACGAATGATCGCGCTCCTCTCTCTCCGGTGGCGGCCGCTTCGCGGCAGCCACCGGCTAACCCGCATTTCTCACACCATCTCTGCTGCGGAGACGGATAGCGGCCTGTCTGCTACGTTGCGCACAGCTTCGGCTCCTCAACATAGTCACCACTATGCCTTCGTCGCCGAAGCTGCGCGCGCCTTGCATCCAAGCCACTCTCCGCCTGCTCGCGACGAGACGGTGTGAGAAATGCGGGCTAATCTCCGTTGCCCCTTCGGGGCAGGAGGACGATTCTTCAATTCGCTCCCGCCATTCGTGTGTTCAAAGGTGGCCGTCGCGCGCCGTTGGCGCCTGATTCTGAACACTGAACTCTCCATTCTGCATTCGTCGGCCGCGGTCTCATCACTTCGCTCCTCAGAATTTGGGCGCATGCCTCTCACCCCTTACCTCTCACCCCTCACCTCTTGCTCCTCACCTCTTGCTCCTCGTCTCTCGTCTCTCGCCTCTCGCCTCTCGTCTCTCGTCCCTCGTCTCTCGTCTCTCGTCCCTCACCTTGCGCTTTCCGTCCCGAGCAGTGAAGATACCCGCCGATGCGCGAAGCGTTTCGAGCCCGGGTGATCACGTGCAGCGATGCCGCCTCGCGGGGCGAGCGCGAAGATCGTTCCGGTCCCGCAGTTCGCGACATCCTCGCCGCGGAAGGCTACCAGGTCGACGCGATCGTCGTCCTCCCCGACGAGAGGTCGGACATCGCGAATGCGATCGTCGAAGCAGTCGACCGCGACTCGATCGATCTCGTGGTGACCACCGGCGGGACCGGAGTCGCCCCGCGAGACGTGACCCCGGAAGCCACAGACGACGTCACGCAGAAGAAAATTCCGGGATTCGGTGAACTCATGCGCGCCGAGTCGCTCCGCTCGACGAAAATGGCTCCCCTCTCCCGTTGCCAGGCTGCGATCCGCGGTCCGGCACTGGTCGTGAATCTCCCAGGAGGCACCCGCGGCGCCACCGAGAACCTGCGCAGCGTCCTCCATCTGATCCCGCACGTGCTCGATCTCCTCCGCGGGAGAACGGCGCACCGTCCCACATGAGGAGCGAAGACTGACATGCGTACACCCTCGCCCCCCGTCCAACCCGGTCTCGAAGTGCTCATCGACGACCCCTCCCCGATCGTCGGCAAGCGGATCGGTCTGGTCACCAATCACTCCGCGGTCACCCGCGACCTTCGGCACGCCGCCCGGCTGCTCCATGCCGGACGAGAGTGGCAGCTGACCGTCCTCTTCGGTCCCGAGCACGGAATCTGGGGCGACGCGCAGGACATGGCTCACGTGGATCACACCGTCGATCCCCTCACTGGTCTCGACGTCTACTCCCTTTACGGAAGCAGCCCGGAACAGCTCTCACCTCCCGCCAGCGTGCTCCGCACCATCGACGCTCTGGTGGTCGACCTGCAGGACGTCGGATCGCGCTATTACACGTTCATCTACACCATGGCTCTTTCCATGCGCGAAGCGGCGAAAGTCGGCGTGCGGGTGATCGTCCTCGACCGGCCGAATCCGATCGACGGGATTCACCTCGAGGGAAACATCGGAGAGGAGAAGTATGCGAGCTTCGTCGGGCTGTTCCCGCTCCCCACGCGTCACGGAATGACGGCGGGCGAGCTCGCGCGCTACTTCAATGCGCGGTTCGAGTTCGGTTGCGATCTGGTGGTCGTGCCGATGCGCAACTGGAAGCGATCGATGTGGTGGGAAGACACCGGTCTCCCCTGGGTGATCCCCTCACCGAACATGCCCACCGTCACCACCGCCGCGGTCTATCCCGGAATGTGCCTGATCGAAGGAACGAACCTGAGCGAAGGACGCGGCACCACCCATCCGTTCGAGCTGTTCGGAGCGCCGTGGCTCCAGCCGTTCGAGCTCGCCGACCGCCTCAACGCGCTCGAGCTTCCCGGAATCCGCTTCCGCCCGCACTATTTCCAGCCGACCTTCCACAAGCACGCAGGCGAGGTCTGTGGCGGCGTGGAGCTGCACGTGACCGACCGCCGGACTTTCGAGCCGTACCGGACCGGACTCCGCTGTATCGAGGTCGCTCGTGCCATGGATCCGGCGCGGTTCGATTGGCGGCGCGAGCCGTACGAGTACGTCTCCGACCGACTCGCGATCGACCTTCTCGCCGGAACGGATCGCTTCCGGACGCTCATCGAGTCGGGAGGCGACGTGGAGAGCTGGATCGCGGAATGGGAAGAGCCACTCCGGGAGTTCGCACGTGCACGTGAAGAATTCCTTCTCTACGGCGACTGACCGCGCCACGCCTTCGTTCGAGATCCTCTACGAAGACGAGGCACTGATCTTCGTCAACAAGCCGCCGGGGTTCGTCGTCCAACGGGGCTACGATCCCGACGAGCCGGTGCTCTTCGACTCCGTCCGCGACCTTCTCGCCGCTCGAGGCGAATCGGCGTTCCTGATGCAGCGCCTCGACCGCGGAACCAGCGGAGTGATCTTCTTCACCAAGCAGTCGAAGGTGAACCGGCGGGTGACCCGCAGCTTCGAGCGCGGAACGATACGGAAACTCTATCTCGCCCTCTGCCGCGGCCAGCTCCGCGACGCTCAGACCATCGACGCGCCGATCGAGCGGATCGGTGCGATCCAGTTCGGAGTCGGCGAAGGAGGCCGGCGCGCGATCACTTCACTCACGCCTCTGATCTCCGGCGACGCAGGGACTCTCCTCGCGATCCGGCTTCACACCGGACGAACGCACCAGATACGCGTCCATCTCGCCGCGATCGGGCATCCGCTGGTCGGCGACTGGCTGTACGGCGACCGTGACGCGAGCCGTCCGATGCTGCACGCACACCGGCTGGTGATGACGCACCCGGTGCATGGGGAACCACTCGAAGTCGAGGCGCCGCTCCCGGCCGACTTTCGTGACGAGCTGGTCCGCCGCGGTCTCGGCGACTCGTCACTCGCGGAGGACGGACCGCCCTCCAAATGAGGCGAAAGCCGCAGATAAGTATCGCTCGTTCTGTACTTTACATCGGCACGAGTCTAGAATAACCAGTGAGTGCGTATGGTTCTGATGCGCGTGGAGAACATCATGAAAAAGACACTCACTCTCGCAGCCGTTCTGCTGCTCGCCGTGCCGGTGATCGCATCGGCCCAGGGATTCTCCGACCTCGACTCCGGAATGCAGGCCATCTCGTCCGGATTCGGCCGCGGTGAGAGCCGGGCGGTGGTTTCCGGAATGGCGGCTGGAGACAAGGTGATGCTGCAGTTCCCGGGACTGATCGACGAGTCGGGGTTCTTCGGCCGCGACCAGGCGGCGCTCCTTCTCGACAAGCTGTTTCAGAAAGCGAAACCGGCCGGCTTCCAGCAGAGCAGCGCGAGGAAGAACAGCGCCGAGGGGCAGTACATCATCACCGGAACGTGGACCATCCAGCCGTCCGGTTCACCGGAGGCACGCGAGCTGTACGTCACCCTCCATCAGAACTCGAACGGAAGCTGGTCTCTCGTTTCAGTCCGCTCCGCGGGGAAGTAGTGCGACGGGGGGAAGCCCCCCGCCGCACCTTCAGGAGTCTGCGCGGATGATATTCTGCAGGAAGTGAAACCCGCACGTGGCACCGTTCGCGATCTGATCTCCGCGGTGCTCGTGACCGCGGCGGTCGGAGCGCGCATCGCCACGGTCCCCGCATCCCCGCCCCTCGGCGTCTCCCTCGCCGTCATCATTCTCTCCCTCGTCGCGATCCTCGCCGGACGAACCCGATCGCTGCGGCTCTTCGCCGTCGCGGTTGCGGTGACGGGAGTGATCGACTTCGGTGGATGGGCGGTGGGGCGTCGCATCGGCGCGGAGTTCACCATCCGCTCGGCGGCACACAGCGCGGCGGCCGCTCATGAGATCGAGTCGATGATCGCGGAGAAGAGCCGGGAGCTGCGGGAGTCCACCGACCGCGCGGTTCGGCAGATCGGCTCCGAGCACGCGACCACCAACCGTTCCAATCTCTTCGCGATCCTCGGCCGCAACAACGACCGGGCCAATCGAGGCTTTCGCGTGATCGCACCGAGCGGGGCGATCGCAGCATGGTGGGGGGAGTACCTTCCGTCCCGCCGCCCCGACGTCTACCAGTTCGACGTCACGAATCTCTACCTCGTGCACCGGGCTCAGTTCCCTGGCAACGGCGGCACCTGGAGCATCGATCACTACGAGCGGATACCGAACGGGATCGACACCGATCCCGCCGATCTCACCGGACATCCGGCATCTCCGTGGATCTCCTCTCTGAAGCTCCATGGTGGAACCCTCGATCTCCTGAAGGGAGCGCGGCGGTTCGTGATCGGACGCGGCCCTTCGTCCTCGCTCTACGTCGACGTCGGTCTGCACGACCGGCAGGAAGTGCTCGACTGGATCCGCGGCGACGCATCCAGCGCCAGCTCGATCGTCCTCGCGATCGCGCTCGCATTTCTTCTCCGCGAGCTCTTCACCCGTTACGGTCGCCGGACGGCTTCGCTCCGCGACGCGCTGCGACGTCTCGCGATCACTGTCCCCATTCTGGTGCTGATCCGCCTCGCGCTTCTCGGCGTTCACGTCTCCCGCGATCCGCTCCACCTCTTCGGCTTCGAGCTTTACGGTTCCACCATCCTCGGCCCGCTGTCGAGCTCACCGATCGCGCTTTTGCTGACCGCCGTGCTTTTTCTGCTGACCTTCCACGAAGTCGCACAGTTCGTGGGAGTCCGGACCCGCGGAGTGATCAGCGTCTTCGCGGCCGCAGGGGGCGCGTATCTTTTTTCAGATCTGGTGCGGAACCTGGTCGACAACAGCCGGATCCCGCCGATTCCCGATCACATCGTTCCGTCGTTTCCTGCCCAGGGAGTTCTTCTCGCCGCCCTGGTGATCTTCGGATTCGCGCTCCTGCAGTGGACCCGTCCCGCGCTTCCTCTCCGCCGGGCGGCCGTCCCGATCATCGGTGCGATCTTCGCGTGTGGTGTGGTCGCTCTCGTGATTCCGGACAACGCACAGAGGACGGCGTTCGGTGCGATCGCGCTGGCGATCGTTCTCGGATTCGTGGTCGACGCACTCTACGAGGCTCGGCCCGTCGCGACGGTCCTTCGCGCACTCCTGGTGGTGCTGGTGATCTATCCTCCCGTCTCGATCTTCGAGAGCGTCTCCGCGGCGCGCTTCGTCTCCGATACCTATGCGCCTCTCGTCGCGGGC
Organism: uncultured Acidobacteriota bacterium; assembly: GCA_963741955.1. Taxonomy (GTDB): domain Bacteria; phylum Acidobacteriota; class Thermoanaerobaculia; order Gp7-AA8; family Gp7-AA8; genus CAVUKB01. The sequence continues at coordinate 258,520 of CAVUKB010000001.1, read as the reverse complement.
GAGACCGGACAGCTCCGGACCATGATCGAGAACACCCTGGAGAAGGATTTCACCAACGTCGATCTGGACGACTTCCTCCCCTCCTCCTTCACCAATACCAGTCTGGGCGATCTCGCCTTCTCCCTCTGGTCCCGCTCCGATCTTTCCCGGTGGAACATTCCTGCGGCGATCACCGTCACCGACTACACCGGTCGACCCATCAGCCGGTTCGGCGTCGGTCTGCCTCAGCTTCCGGCGGACGTCGGTCGGGCGGAGCGGGAGACGGTGCAGGTCGGGAAGTTCAGCCGTGAGCTGATTCATCACGATTTCAAGCTCACCGACTACGGCGAGGTCGTCGCGTTCGGCAGCGTGCATCTTCTCAGCCCGACCGATCCTGCGGTCGTCGCCTCCTCCGACATCTATCGCGATTTCTACCTCCGGGGACGCGACCGTTCGTTTGCCGTGCTGCAGCATCCCGGCGAGCCGGTCGTGTTCGATGCCCAGGGAACGCTACACGGCCGTCCGGGCGTGCGGCTTCCGCGACGCCCCTCCTGGTACATGTCCGCGATGAAACCCGGCGAGGGACGCTGGGTGCGCTCGCTGAGAGACCCGGAGATGAGGATATTCCTGCGACGGGGAATGAGCGCGCTGTACGCGTTTCCACTCACCGAGCCATCGACGCCGCAGAAGCTGCGTCGCGGCGGGAGTATCGCGGTCTGGGCACTGCTGGCCGGACTGGTTCTTCTCGGGCTGAGGGTCGCACCTTCACTTTTCGCGCGCGGCTTCCCGAGGAAGCTCGGATTTCAGGCCCGGACCTCTCTTTACCTCACCGCGGTGGTGATCGTGCCGTTGATCATCTTCGTCCTCTTCGTCCGCGCGTATCTCGCGGACCGCCTCGAGACGGAGTACCTCGAGCAGGGACAGTCGGCATTCAACACCGCTCAGAGGGTGATCGAAGATTATCTCGCCTCGACTTCCAATCAGAATCCCGAGGCGGTGCTCGACGACGCGATCCTCACGTGGCTCGCCCGGGTGATCGGGCACGATCTCCATCTCTACCGGGACGACGTGGTGCTCGCATCGAGCCGCCGCGACCTCTTCGCCGCACGGATCGAGTCGCCTCGTCTTCCCGGTCAGGTGTACGACGCGATCATCATTCACGGCAGCCAACTGGTGCGGGAGGAGCAGACCTCCGGACCGACCAAGTTCATCGAGATCTACGGCCCGATCTCGCTCACTCCGGAAGGGAACTACACTCTCGCGCTTCCGTTCATCGTGCAGGCGCGGCAGATCGAGTCTCAGGTGAACGATCTGGCGACGACGATCTACCTCGTGCTGACCCTGATCGGCTTCGCGGCGCTCGCCGTCGCGTACAGTGCGGCGCGCCGCGTCACCCGCCCGGTGCAGGAGCTGGTCCTCGGCGCCCGGCGCGTTGCGGGAGGCGATTTCGAAGTCTCCGTCACTCCGGCCAAGGATCCGGAGCTCGGACTCCTCGTCTCGACGTTCGGCGACATGGCACAGTCCATTCGACGGCAGCAGGAGGATCTTCGCCACGAGCGCGACCGGCTGCAGACTCTTCTGGAGAACATCGAGGCCGCGGTGGTCGTGCTCGACGCGAATTCCAGAATCATGGCCACCAATCACGCCGCGCGTGCGCTGTTCCACTTCGACGAGAGCGCAGTCGGACGACCGTTCGTCTCACCTTACGCCGAAGTGCAGCGCGTTCTGGACCACAGACCGCCCCGAGGTCCCGTCTCCGGCGAAACCTCCCTCTCGATGGATGGAGGAATCCGAACATTCCGCATCTCCATCGTCCCTCTTCCCGGAGGCGACGAAGAGATGCTCATCGCAGAGGACGTCACCGACATCCTCCGCTCCAACCGGCTGGAAGCGTGGGCGGAGATGGCCCGTCAGGTCGCTCACGAGATCAAGAACCCGCTCACGCCGATCCAGCTCACCGCCGAGCATCTCAGAGCAGTCGCCGAGCGCCACGATCCGCGTCTCCCTGCGGTCGTCGTGAGCAGCGTCGAGAGCATCCTCCGTCAAGTGGCGACGCTGAAGGAGACTTCCCGCGAGTTCAGCGACTACGCATCGATCCGCGAACCGAAGTCGGAGGAGTTCGACCTGCAGACGCTTCTCCAGCAGATCGCACACGACTACCGCGAGAGCCACGGTTTGGGCATCGAGCTCCGCGTGGACATCGACCGCTCCACCCCGGAGCGCTTCGTCGGAGACTCACGGCTTCTGCGCAGCGCGATCGCGAACCTTCTCGAGAACGCCCTGCAGGCGACTCCACCCGGAGGAAGAGTCGAGTTCGCGAGCCGCGCAGCCGGCAGGAGAGTGATGATCTCGGTCAAGGACAGCGGCCCCGGCGTTGCCGCGGAGGTCCTGTCGAAAATCTTCGATCCGTATTTCTCCACCAAGTCGACCGGGACCGGACTCGGTCTCGCCATCGCCCGGAAGTCGGTCGAGGATCACGGAGGAACGATCCGGGCCGACAACGAAGCGGACGGGTTCAGGATCTCCATCGAGCTGCCGACCAGCCCCTGACCCCGTTTCTCTCCCGAGGCCCGCTCCACTACAATGTGCCCGACGATGAAACGGATCGCGGTCGGGTGGTGTGTGTTGGTTGCGGTGTCGGTCGGGCCCGCGGCGGTCGCGGCGTCCGGGGGACAGAACGTCCTGCGGGAGTCGTTGCGGCGGGAGGCCCTGGTACGGATCAACCGCGACCGTGCCGCGGCTGGGCTCGGCCCGGTGGTACTCGATCCGGTCGCCTCGCGAATCGCCGATGCGTACTGCGAGGAACAGATCGAGTTCGGAACGACCGGTCACTACAGCGTCGATGGGCAATCCCCCTACATGCGCTACTCCCTCGGCGGTGGCAACGACGGACTGACGGAGAACACCGCGTCGTGGTCCGCCGACTACCCGTTCAATGACGCGATGGTCCTCGACCTGGTTCAGCGCTCGGAGCAGGTGATGATCGCCGAAAAACCTCCCGGCGACGGCCATCGCAAGGCGATCCTCGATCCCGACGCGACGCATGTGGGGATCGGGCTCGCGTGGCGTGGCGGCGAGTTCCGCATGACCCAGGAGTTCCTGCGACGCTACGTCCGCTGGTCGAGCGACGTCCCTCGTATCGCCACGGAAGGAGAGCGGGTGCACCTGGCCGGCACGACCCTCCGCGGAAGCCGGATCGACGCGATCTCGCTCTATCACGAGCCCCTTCCGCGGCCACTGAGTGTCTCCGAAGCCAACCGGATCGAGACGTACTCGCTCCCGGAGACGCGTCGCAACTTCGGTCTGCGTCGCGAGAATGACCGCCGCGGACTCGCCGCGCTCGCGCGGAGCGACGCTCCGATCGCATCTCCGTCGATCGATGTCGGTCCGGATGGAGAGTTCTCCTGCACCCTGCCGCTCGATCAGGGGAGCGGCGTCTACACCATCGTGGCGTGGGTGCGGAAGGATGGGCGGCAACTTCCGGCGAGCAACATCTCCATCCGCGTCGAGCCGCTCCGCGGGTTGGCCACCGGTGCGGCCACTCGATGATCGAGTCTGCCGAACGCCGGTGAATTGACAGAAAACGCAGTTCCGCGAAAACTTCTGCAGGGGCGGCTGCAGACGTCCGTTTCGCCAGACGCCGTCATGATACTTCTACGTCATTTCGATTTGCGGTCATTCCTGGGCGCTCGAAGCACGCGGACCAGACCGTACAATACTGCGAATACGACGGCGAGTGCCACAATGACGACCACAGCGAGGCTGATCGTCTCTCGAAGTCCGATGCCACCCATTTTTTATCCTCTCGGCTAAGAAATAACGGTTACGATCCAGAGCACGCTCGACCGGAGCGGCCAGCGAAGCAGCCGTAATCACCCAAAGAACAATACCCATCGCAGTCGAGAAAGAAACAACAGCCCGTACACCAATAGTTCCAGCACTGATTATTGGCATCCGCCGTTGCGTTGTAGCACGCTTGCGATCTGGTAGTTCCAGCGCCGAAACCGCGATATTCGCTGCCATTGCAGAAAGTGCCATCCGACGAGCCACCACCGTCGTCTTGTTGCCACGGGTCGCGCACCAAAGCAACGCCCTTGACCCCGGACTCTTCGAAGTCAGCAACGACAGCGAAACAGAGCTTCAGCAGTTCGTCACGTTCAACAAGCAAAGACTCATCGCCACTCGTGACCCATCGCTTTCCCTCTGTATCGAAGGTCTTTGAAGCCTTACGGTCATGGTCCCGGACTTCCACCAAGCCCTCTGAAGGTGCCCAGCGAAGTTCGAAGCTCGCTTGCTTACTCTTGTAATGCACGAGCCATCCATGCCCAGTCTCAGGAACTACGGCAATTGTTGCCACGACCGATTTGTCCGGGCGCAAGAGGTCTGCGGTGACACGCTCAGCGGTTACGTCGTGAAAAATATAGAACGCCACGCCCTTGCTGGCGGGATCGGAGCCTGCCTTTTTGAGATTATCGGATTGGCCGGCAAGCAACGCAGCCGCCGACAACAGAATGGCTAGCGAGAACACGAGGATCAACTTACAATTCTTTTCCAATTTTCTTCCAAAATAGCTTGAGAGCCGACGTTCGGGCGAGAACGCCATGATAGTATCTTCGCTACACTTCTGGGTCAATTGGTCAATCGAACTATTCTCTTTGCGAACTTCGACATCCAAGATCGGAGGCAATTGTGGTAAGCGCAGGTCACGCCGCCGGTATGACTCTTATGCATGGGCAGATCACCCGATTCTTGAGATGACGCCGTCGAACTCCAGAGGCTCCACCTCGCGGTGGCGGCTCAAGCGCGTTGTGAATCGCAATGGCTGTGACCGCACCGTCGGCGGCGGACCTCATCACCAGCTCTGAGCCGCGAAGTCGACGCGGAGCGACCGAACGTCCGCGTCGACCCCCGCTGCGCGACGACGATCGATGCTCTCTTCTTCACCTTCGGCACGCGGGATCAGCCGGGTGATCCGCTTGTCCGCGGGTCGACTGTCGTTCGCCGCGAGCCGACTGAAGCCTTCCTGAGCGAGTTGCGTTCCTCGGGGTTGGCGAAGATGGTCGCGTCCGCCCTCCGAGAGTGCGGTGACCGCTCTCCTGGTTTCGATCACGCCGACTCTCCGGTGGAAGACTCCCAGCCGTCGCAGTCCGAACAGTGAAAGATGCTGGTGCCGTTGAAGTAATCGAATCCCGGAGGCGTACGAGGGGCAGGTCTTGTACCCGTACGCCAGCATCAAACGGCGCGCTCGCAACCAAAAGAACCATCAAATGGCCGTGATACTGCCCGGGGAAGATCTCGCAGGTCAGGCCCCCCAGACCCCCTCCGATGATCAGGCAGTCGTAGAGGGAGCCGGCATCCGGATTCACGGCGGAGACAGCTGCACGAGGAGTTCCTGGCCAGCTCGTTTCCCGTGAACGTGAGCGCTCACGATTCGAAGCACAAAAATACGTTCGTGCTGGCCGTGGTTACTCGCCGACCGCCTTGAGTCGCTGGATCTGAACCTTCAGGAACTCGTGCAGCGGGCCCCGCTCGGTATCCGACATCGGTAGAAACGTGATCGCCGAGCGGAAGATGTACTCGGGACGGCTGCTGCCGCGCCGTACCTGAACGATCGAGCGGAGAACCTGGCAGGGGACGTAGATCCCACCGTAGGAAGGAAAGATCAGCGTACAGGCAGTTCCGGCCTTGACCGGCGAGCGGTGGAGAACTGCGGCGCCGCGAAGACTGAGGTCCACCAGCTCTCCGTCGACATCCGAGAGTTGCACCGGAATCGATGGCATCCCGAATCGCGGGTCGCGGCGGCGTTCTTTCGACATGACGAATTCAATGACGTTCCACGTTCCCATCACACCCTCCCAGCACGTCACGAATAATTATAGCGCCGCGCTCCCGCCCTTGTCGTTGCCGGCAAGCAGCCCCTTCGCCAGCGGCCGGAACAGACGGCCGAAGACGCTCCCAGCCGGCTCGTTGCGCGCGAGCTTGACCCAGCGGCTCCACTGCTCCACCAGCACCGCAACCGCAATCAGAGCCGAGAGAAGGATCGAAAATCGTGCTTCTCCGCGAACTGCAGTGACCACCGCCGAGATGAGGCCGGCCAGTGCGAATGCACCGATCACCGCAGCCGACATCTTCCCCGCCGGGATCGGATCCCATCCGAACCGCGAGGCCAGAAGTCTCTGTTCGTCCGGCGTGAAGAGGGCGAAGAACGGCTCCATGAGCTTCGCGTCATCCGCGAGCGAGATTCCGTCCGGGAGTACTGAGGGAGATGGGCTCCGCTGGACTCGGCTTCGCAGGAACTGATACGGACGAAGCCAGAGGTCGGTCGCGACGAAACCGATCAGCGATCCGACCGCAATTCCGCCGCTCCATGCAGCAGTCAGCCGCACCAGCGACTCGACGAAAAACCAGCAGCCGAGGAGCGAGAGCCACACCGGAAACTGGAAGAGATAGCCTCCCATGCCGGCTGTGAGCATTTCGATCAGAGCGACGCCGCCGAAAAGAAGCAGCGGGATGGCCGACCAGACGGTCATCGCGAGCGGAGGCACCCCGATCTCGTTCGACATCGCCTGCTGGAACCGTCCCGGGAGGAGTCCGACCAGCGGCGCAGCGAACAACGCTCCTCGCCGGAACCGCTCCCGACGCGTGACATCGGCGCGATCATCGATCCGGAACCGTTCCGTCGTCACGTCGTATGTCTCGACGTAGCGCGCGATGTGCCGCTCATCCCACGGCGCAAGGACGTAGCGGACCGATCCCGACGGAAGCGGTTCGATCTGCGCCACCTCGTACATCGACCCATCCCACAGCACGGCGGAGCCGGGGAATTCGGACCTTGTGCCTTTCCGGTCGCGCCGTGCAACCCACGACTTCGGCGCGGCAGAGTCGAGAAGCACCACGCCTTCCCTCTCTCCCGCGACACGGTCACGTCCGTACGCCTGAGGCATGCGGCAATGGTACAGGGAATCGGGGGGGCGGGGGTCGGGGATCGAGGGATGGCGGATCAGCGACGGGTGAAAGATCCGGACCTGACTGAGAGGTACCCGATGAATGCAGATTGAAGAAGGAAGGAGGACCTTCTCTCGTCTTCCTTCTCCATTCTGCTGCGAAACTCCGGCGCCCCTTCGGGGTGCGACGAATGATCGCGCTCCTCTCTTTCGGGTGGCGCCTGAATCCTGCATTCCGCATTCTTAGTTCGGCTGTTCTTCACCCCGATCCCCGGCCCCGACTCCCGACCCCCGATCCCTCGCATCGAGTACCATGCCTCCCATGTCTCGCCGAGTCGAGAAACGCCTCGCGCTCCTCGCCCTCCTCCTCGCGGTCGGGCTGATGATGAACCTCCGCCTCGCGGCTACCGACAGCAGCACCGAGGACGAGCAGATCCACCTTTTTGCCGGGGCGCTCCTCCTCACCCGGGGTCAGACCACCATCAATCTCGAACATCCCCCACTGGCCAAGATCGCAGCCGCCGCTCCGCTCCTCCGCGGCGGAGCGCTGCCACCACCGTACGTCGACCTCTGGACCGGCAACCGCCTCGGGATCGCGGTCGCCGACTTCGCTTACCGCAACGCTCTCCCCCTTCACGAGATGCTTTACCTCGGGCGACTCCCGTTCGTGTTCGGCATGATTCTCCTCGGGTTCGCCGTCGCGTCTTTCGTGTGGCGGTACGCCGGCCCGTGGTCCTCGATCGCCGCTGCAGCCCTGACCCTCTTCTCGCCTCTCTTTCTTGCCGTCGGACACCTGGTGCACACCGATCTCGCGGTGACGCTCTTCGCCACCACTGCGTTCTTCGCCGGGATCTGCGCACTGGACGAGTCGTCGTCACCACTCGCCCGTTACGGCTGGCCACTTCTCTCAGGCCTTCTCTGGGGAGCGGCACTCCTCTCCAAGTATTCCGCGGTGATTCTTCTGGCCGGCTTCGGCATCGCCGTGATTCTCACATCGATTCCGGGATCGAATTCCCGCCGGCGACGAGGCGTGTTCGTACTGGCAGTCGCAGGTGCGATCGCATTCGCGACGCTCTGGATCGGAATGGCGGTGATGGTGCGCGGCGTCGACCAGCATCTCGCGCAGCGCCTCGCTTCCATCGGCACTCCGCTCGACCGGATCCTCTTCGGTTCCGCGCCGCTTCGGCCCCTCGGGCTCTACTGGTTCGGCTTCGAGAGCTTCCTCGGCCGCGGCGCCGGCGTCGCAGTGAATTACTTCGGGGGCGCGTTTTCCCGCGATGGATGGTGGTTCTACTTTCCCGTCGCGTTCCTCCTCAAGACTCCCCTCCCGACTCTCCTTCTCCTTCTTCTTTCCGCCGGAATGCTCGTGCTGAAACGCGACCGGCTCGACCTCGCGCTCCTCACGCCGGTCCTTCTCTATCTCTTCGTCTCGATCTTCTCCACTTACAACATCGGCATCCGGCATCTTCTCCCGATCTATCCGCTTCTTTTCGTCTGGGCCTCGCGCCTTCTCGCACCAGGAGAGATCCGGCACTCCCGCACACTCCGGATTGCCGCGACGATCCTCGTCTGCGCGACCTGCGCCCGCTCCTTCGTCGCGTGGCCGCATTACATGGGGTTCTTCGGTGTACAGGCGGGAAGCCGCGACACCGCGACGTCCCTCCTGAGCGACTCGAACGTCGACTGGGGTCAGGACAACAGCAGGCTCGCCTCGCTCCTCCGAGCGCGCGGAATGTTGCCGGCCCGGGTTCTTCTGATGGGAGGCTCTCTCCCGGAAGTCGAGCTCGGCCCCGGATTCAGCCGTCTCGACCCCGACGCGCCACTCACGCCGGGAACCTATGCCGTCAGTCGCACGCTCTTCGTGGAGCTGACAGCGTATGCCGGCCTTCCCCCCGAATCTCCGATGCGGAGGGAGCTCTCCACGATCGCACGCTTCTCCCCCGCGTCGGGACTGCGTCTCATGGAGCTTCAAGCGAAGGGAGAACGGATCGCCACCGTCGGCAACTCGATCGATGTGTACCTCGTCAAGCGAGCGGCGAGCGGTGAGCGGTGAGAGTCGAGAGTCGAGGAGGGTCTCGAGCCATTAGCTCAGTAGGGAGACGAGTGTCACTCGCCACTCTTCACTCGCAACTCTTCACTCGTCACTCTTCGCTCGTCACTCGCCGCTGGTCTCTAATCTCGGTGCCATCTGGGAGAAGAAATCGTGAGCGATCTTCGCCCCCGCGATCTCTGCCGGACCGGCGTTCTCCGCGATCATTCCGATCGCGATCCTCGGGTCTCCGGCCGGCGCGAAGGCCATGATCAGCGCGCTGTAACCCGGTTCGCGGTGGCCCGCGGTTCCGGTCTTCATCGCGATCGGGACACCACTGACCGCTGCGCGCCGGCCCGTCCCCCGCGGATTGACGACCACCGCCTCCATCGCCTGCTCCACCCGTGCGTCCGCGCCTTCCGAGGCGATCTGCCGCGGCGGAACCGAAGCGGGAAGCGGCATCGGCTCGCCGAGCACATTACGCCGAGCAGTAAAGAGAGTGGGGACGCGCAGCTTCCCTTCGCTCGCGATCATCTCCGCCATCATCGCGAGATGAAGGGCGTTGATCCGTTCGTGCCCGAGACCGATCGCGAGATTCGCGACGTCGTATTTCGATTCGATCGGACCGACGATCCGGCCGAGGGGAACCTTCAGGATACCCAGCGTGACGTTTGCGCCGAAGCCCGCCTGGTGGAGGAACTGGAGCAGCTCGTCGCGGCCGAGCTGCATCCCGATCTCTCCGTACGCGCCGTTACACGACACCGCCGTCGCTTCGTTCAGGTTCTCGACCTTCTCGTGCTTGGCCCAGTCGTAGAACATCTTCCCATCGATGGTGAGGAACCCTCCACACTGGAACGGAAAGATCTTCCCGAGGTCCACGCCGTGGTCGATCGCGGCGAGCGCGGTCAGCGGCTTGATCACCGACCCGGGCTCGTAGAAACCCTCGAACGCGATGTTGGCCGGAGCTCCCGTGCCCGGATTCGAAGCGACCGCGAGAATCTCGTTCCTCTTGACGTCGATCACCACCATCGAGCCGCGGAAGCCTCCCAGTGCGTAGAGCGCAGCGTTCTGGACCGCAGGGTCGAGCGTGGTGTTGAAGGTCGAACCGCCGCCGATCCTGCTCAACGCGGTCTCGATGGTCTGGTTCCCTCCCGAGCGGTCGATCAATGGCGAGAACTGCGTGTCGATAGTCACGAGGTCCCGATTGCGCATCTGCCAGATCGCGATCGGTCTCCCCTCGCGGTCGAACACCATCGGATAGCTTCCGTTCGCCCGGTCGTCGATCGACTTCTTCAGCGCTGCGTATTTCGTCGGATCGACCTTCGACTCCTCGATCCCGTCGAAGACCTCTTTCGCCGTCGCGAGCTTGTCCGTACCGAGAGCCGCAGCCGCGCGATAGAGCTTCGTCGCCTCCGGCTCGAACCGCTCGCGCACGGCCCGGTCGTATTGCAGGAACGAGTCGTAACGTCCCTCGGCGAGCAGCTTCTCGCCGACCTCCCACTTCCGGATCTCCGGGAAAAAGAACGGCGAATGCCGCGAGAGCGCATCGAGATACGGCGCCGCCTGGTGGGGACTCCCCGCGGTTAGATAGGCCGCGGCCATCTCCAGGTCGAAGTCGCCCGAGCGAAGGTGGAGCTTCGACCACGGCCGCAGAGTCTCGACCGCGTCCATGCTCTTACCCGCCATCCATTCCTCGCGCGCGTTCCGGAGCGGAATCCCGAGGAGGAAGTAGACCGCGGCAACGATGATGATCACGCCGGCCAGGACGGCGAGCAGACCGAGGCGAAAGCGCTTCGAGCGCCAGTCAAAACGACTCACGATTCATCCTTTGTACTGGATTTCGACTCTGTCGAACCGCCGGATTTGCAAGACCTCTGCCGCGCTCGCGCTCGCCAGCGAGATCTCCACGCTTCCCGACGATCCAACGATCATGAACGGCTCCTTCGATCCCGACCGCTCACCGTAAGTTCCGGAAAAATCCCGCACTTCGCGGAGACCGACCCTCGCGACCGCCCGCTCGAGCGACGGAATGCGCACCACCTCGAGATCGGTGATCACGTTTCCGAAATGATCGATGGAGACGACGGTTCCCACCGCCTTCTCCGCTTCGTAGCAAGGTACCTCGTATTCGAGCTTCACCATCGACTGCCGCGGGACGCGCGGCCCGAGCTCCCGCAGCTCGATACCGTTCGCGAGAGCCGCCGCCACCGGAGCGAAGCGATCCCTTCCGTGAAACGTACTGCTCCCTCCGGGAAGAAAGTACGCAGGATTCTCCGCCGAGTGGATCGCTGCCTCTTCTCCCAGTACGAGCGACAACAGGCCATTGTCCGGCGCGACGAAGACCTGGCCCTCCTCCTCCGCAGCCAGAATCTTCCTCGAAGTTCCGACTCCGGGATCGATCACCGCGACGAAGATCATTCGGGAGGCGGGATCGGGGCGACGAGGATAGTAGGAAACGATCGCGCGGAGAAAGAGGCCCGCCGCGAAGGGATCGAACGGAGGGAGATCGTGACCGAGATCGACCAGCGTGGCGCCGCAGCCGGCGAGAAGGACGCCCTTCATCGCCGCCACGTACGGATCGCGCGTTCCGAAGTCCGTGAGCAGCGCGACCGTCGGTGATTCCTCTGGCATCCGCTCATCGTATACTTGCCCGTTGCATGCTGAAAAGCTTCCCCGTCACGAAACGACCGCGCCAGCGCCTCCTCGTATTCGCCCGGGTTCCGGAGCTCGGGAAGGTGAAGACTCGCGTCGCTTCGGAGATCGGGCTCGACCGGGCCCTCCGGCTCTACCAGTCGATGCTCGCGGATCTCCTCGAATCCATGGGTGCCTCCAGTGACGGAATCGAGATCGAGGTGCTCTGGACCGCGGAGAGCGACGTCAGTGGAGAGATTCTCGCCCATTGGTTCGGGGATCTGGAGACCGCTGAGCAGTCCGGCCGCGACCTGGGCGAGCGAATGACCGTCGCGATCAGCGAACGGATCTTCTTTCACGGTGCGGAAAAGATCGTCGTGATCGGAACTGATGACCCGACCCTCTCCCGGCCACAGATCGAGCTCTGCTTCCGCATACTCGACGGCTGCGAGTGGGTGGTCGGCCCGGCCGAAGACGGCGGCTATTACCTGATCGGATGCCGCAACCGCGCGTTCACGCCGGCCGTCTTCGAAGGAATCGAGTGGGGCGCTTCGACTGTCTTCGAATCGACTCTCGATCGCATTCGCCACAAGGCGGCCTCGGTGACCATCCTCCCGCGTCGCAGCGACATCGATCGAGCCGAGGATCTCCGCACGCTTCCGCCGGACCGGACCTCTCCCCGAGTGGGGCAGACTCTTCGCGAATGGGGGTGGATCTCATGAAGGTCGTCACGTCCGAACAGATGCGAAACATCGATCAGCGAGCGATCGACGCGTACGGCATTCCCTCCGTGGTCCTGATGGAGAACGCGGCGATCGGAGTGGTGGAAGCGATCGAGCGACACTACCCGGACGCCGAGCGCGCCGCAATCTTCTGCGGCTCCGGAAACAATGGCGGCGACGGTCTCGCCATCGCCCGCCATCTCGAAAATCACGGCATCGTTCCGATGGTCTTTCTCATCGGTTCCCGCGACCGGTACCAGGGTGACGCGCAGACGAATCTGGTGATCTGCGACCGGATGGGGATCCAGGTCGCGGAAGTCACCGACACCGACTCGCTCGACCAGGCGCTGGCCAGAGCCACCGAGGCCGACCTGGTCGTCGACGCGATCTTCGGCACCGGACTCAATCGGCCTCCGACCGGCCTTCCCGCCGACGCGATCCGGGGAATGATGAATCTCCGCCTCCCGATCGTCGCGGTCGACATTCCCAGCGGTCTCGATGGATCGTCCGCCGAAACAGGCGATCCGGTGATCATGGCCGAGCTCACCGTGACCTTCGCTCTCCCTAAGATCGCTCACGTCTTCGCGCCCGCATCCGACTACTGCGGCGAGATCGCCATCGCCGACATCTCCATTCCCGCCGCCGCCATCGAAGCGGAAGGAGTGATGCTCTCACTGATGCGGAGTGACGAGATCGCGATCCTCTTCCCGCCGCGCCGTCCCGATACGCACAAAGGAACGTACGGTCACGTGTCGATCGTCGCGGGATCGCCGGGGAAGAGCGGTGCGGCCATCCTCTCCGCCCGCGGCGCAGTCCGTGGAGGGTCGGGGCTGGTCACCGTGATCACCGATCCGGACACCGCCGACGTCGTCGACTCCGTCTCCATCGAATCGATGACCCACCGCGTGCACCTCGAACCGCGCTCCATCCCTTCCATCCTGAAGTTCGTCGAAGAGAAAGACGCGGTGCTGATCGGTTCCGGTCTGCCGGACGAAGAGGATGCGTACGAGTTCATCCATCTCCTTCTCCGCAAGCTCGACAAGCCGATGGTGCTCGACGCCGGAGCGATCAACGCGTTCGCGGGCCATCCCGACGACATCAACGTGGCGAAGAGAACCTGCATCCTCACCCCTCATCCGGGAGAGCTCTCCCGCCTCCTCGGCATCTCCACCCGCGAGCTTCTCGCCCGTCGCGTCGAGCTCACCGTCGAGACCGCACGCCGCACCGGATGCGTCGTGATCCTCAAGGGAGACAAGACGCTCGTCGCCGATCCCGACGGCCACGTCGCCGTCAATCCGACCGGGAATCCCGGCATGGCGACCGGTGGAATGGGCGACGTCCTCGGCGGACTCGTCCTCTCGTACCTCGGCCAGGGTTTCGATCCCTTCGAGGCCGCCCGTGCCGCAGTCTTCGTTCACGGCGTCGCGGGAGACATCCTCCGCGACGAGCTCTCCGACGCCGGTCTCGCCGCCATGGATCTCGCGGACCGCATTCCCAAAGCCATCGAGATGATCCGGAACCACGAATGAACAGAAGCTGGCTCTCGCACGACGAAGACGAAACGATGGCGGCAGGAAGGGAGATCGCCCCGCTCCTCCCTCCCGATGCGGTGGTGCACCTGGTCGGAGACCTCGGCGCCGGCAAGACCACTCTCGCGCGTGCCATCGCCACCGCTCTCGGCGCAAACCCGCTGGAGGTCAGCTCTCCGTCATTCGCGATCATTCACGAGTACCCGCTTCCCGACGGCCCGTCGATCATTCACATCGATGGCTATCGCCTCAGCGGACAGCTCCACGAGTGGGAAGAGATCGGGATCCCGGAGATCCTTCGAGGCGAGGGGATCAAACTGATCGAGTGGCCGCGTCACGGATTCGAAGCCTTCGGCCGCCACAACGTCACCATCGAGATCCGGATGGGCGGCGACGAGAGCCGTGAGATCCGGATGAGCTCGGAGAGCTGAGGCAGAGAGAAAAGACAAGTCAGACATGTCCGACAAGTCCGACAAGTCCGACAAGTCAGACGGACGTTCTCTCTTGCTCCCCGACCTCCGCTCCTCAGATCTCCGCCCTCAACACATCATCCTCGTCCCGCAGAACGGTCCGGAGGTCGAGAATGCACCGGTCGTTCTCGATGCGTGACACGATCGGGATCGTAGCGTGGAGGAGGCGTTCGTAATTCGCCTGCCCGTCACCGGGAAGAGCGACGCCGGCGGAGGGAATGGTCTCGGTGGGAGTGGTTCCGCCACCGAGCGCGGAGCGAGTCTCGACCACCTCTCCGCCGCAACTTTCGGCGAGCGCCGAGGCGCGGAGGTGCAGCTCCTCGACGGGCGTGGCGAGCATCCGGTAGATCGGGATCCGCTGCTCGTGCTGGCCTGAGCCGAAAGTACGCAGGGCGGCGCCGATCAACGCGTAGCTTTCCTTCCCGGCGCGAAGGGCGCGCATCAGCGGGTGGCGCGCGCATTTCCGGACGATCTCCTCGCGTCCGATGATCAATCCTCCCTGCGTGGCGCCGATCAGCTTGTCTGTCGAGCAGGTCACCACATCGACTCCGCTCTCGATCAGCTCCCGGATGGTCTCCTTGCGGGAGAATCCATACTTCGACACGTCGACGACGTGCCCGGCGCCTTCGTCCATCACCAGAGGGATGCCGCGCTCGCGGCCGAGCTCCGCGAGCTGCGACACGGTCGGCGATTCGGTGAAGCCGACGATCTCGAAGTTCGAGCGGTGCACGCGGAGAAGCGCCGCGGTCTCCTCTCCGATCGCCTCTTCGAAATCCGCCGCACGCGTCTTGTTGGTGGTACCGACTTCCCGGAGCTTCGCACCTCCCTGCCGGAGAACGTCGGGGACGCGGAAGCCGCCACCGATCTCCACCAGCTCGCCGCGGGAGACGATCACTTCCTTTCCCGCGGCGAGGGTCGCGAGCACCAGGAGAACCGCCGACGCGTTGTTGTTGGTGAGAATCGCGGCTTCAGCGCCGAACAGGCTCCCCGCGATCTGTCGGAGATGGTCGTCGCGCCTGCCACGTTCCCCTTTCGCGAGATCGAATTCGAGATTCGAGTAGTGCGAGACGAGCACCCCTGCATCGCTCCAGAGACGGCCATCCACCGGGGAGCGGCCGAGGTTCGTGTGGATGATCACTCCCGAAGCGTTGATCACCCGGACCAGGGAGGATGCCCATGCCGCGGCGAGGGCGTCGCCCAGAGCGGCGACGAGACGCTCTTTCGAGAACGGTGCGTCCGGTGCAGCGCGGAAACGTTCCAGCTCTCGGGTCAAGTGTCTCTTGACCGCATCGCGTCCGTACGTTCCGATCAGCCCGTCGAGATCGTGGTCGGTGAGGAGACGCTCGACGGAAGGTATGCCGCGGAGCAGCGAGTTGTCGTTTCGTGACGGAGCGTCCGGGACCGGTGATTTTCCTGACATCGTCCGGATATTGTATCGTTGAGGCGGGACAGGAGACGCGGACGGACCGATGACGCCCGAGGAAACGAACAATCTGATCGAGGATTCGATCAAACGGCTCAAGACCATGTACGACATGTTCTTCGCTGGAACGCGGAAGCTTCCGCCGACCGAGGACCGTCGCCGCCTCGACCAGCTGATCCGGGAAACCTCGAAGCTCCGGGTCCGCGACAACGCGCAGAGGTTCCGCTTCTCCACGCTCGTTTCGCGTTACAACCAGTATCAGGAGCTCTGGGGCCGTCTGATGCGCGAGCGCGAGGAAGGACCGGTCGACTACCGGCGCCGCTCGGCCGCCCTCGGCGAGGAAACGCCACCACCGGAAGTGGAGAAACCTCCGGAGGAGGCCGAGAAACCTCCTGCTCCGAACGTAACGTCAAGGCCCGCCGAATCGTATGTAACAGTGGCGTTGGACGGATCCGGCGATTCGATCCAGCGTCTCTGTGCCGAAGTTCAGGAGGCACACAACCGGCTCGGAAAGAACACTCCGGTCAACGTTGCGCAGATTGCAGAAAGAGTACGGCAGCAGGCGCAGGAGCTGAGCACGAAATACAACGTCGCCGCAGTGGCTTTCCGGGTGGAGACCGTGGACGGAAAGGTCAAGCTCAGGGCAAAGCCCGTGCAGGAAAAACTATGAAAACACGCTGGATCCCACTTCTGCTCGTCGCTCTGGTCGCCGCCACCGGTTGCACCACGCTTCGCGCCCGCATCGACCGGATCACCTCCGGAGAGAATCCGTACAGCAAGCCACCGTTCTACATGAAGTACGCGACCACGGATCAGGCGCTGGACGTGCAGATCCGGCAGACTGTCGATGCGCTCCGCCGGAATCCGAGCAACCCGATCCTCCACAATCAGCTCGGCGCGCTCCTCAGTACGAAAGGATTCCCGAAGGATGCGGAGCGCGAGTTCATGCGTGCAGTCGGGCTCGACTCTCACCTCTACCCCGCCTGGTACAACCTCGGGCTCGCACGCGAAGCGCGGGGAAACTTCTCCGGCGCGCTGCACGCCTTCCGCAAGGTCGTCGATCTGAAGCCGGGCCATCCGGCCGCCCACTTCCAGCTCGGGCTTCTTTACGAGCGCCGCGGGAGCACAGACGCCGCGATCGACGAATACGCGAAGGCGATCTCGATCAACCCGAACCTGCTCGAAGTCGACGTCAACCCCCGGGTTCTCGACTCTCATCTGATCGACCGCGCACTCCTTCGCCTCTACCCCGACGAGCACATCCGCCGTGCAGTCCTCTATCAGCGGATTCCCGCCGGCATGGTGTCGAACGAGGAGCGGCCGGCCGAAATGGAAGGTGCCCCCTCGCCTCAGCCGCCGGCCGAGGCGATCGTTCCTCCAGCACCCCCCGTGACCGAGCAGGGAGTCCAGAAAGCGCCCGCGTCACCCCAGCCGAACACGCCGCCGCCGCCGCGGTAGAGATTTGCGCGTAGGTTGGAACGGCGTCCCGTGAAGACGGCTCGCGCGGCTCCGTGATCGGCGGCTTCGGGACGATCCGATTTGCGCGATTTGCGCGTGGGTTGGAGCGGCGTCCCGTGAAGATCGAGCGGTGCCACTCGCGCGGGCAGCGGCTTCGGCACGATCCGATTTGCGCGATTTGCGCGTGGGTTGGAACGGCGTCCCGTGAAGATCGAGCGGTGCCACTCGCGCGGGCAGCGGCTTCGGCACGATCCGATTTGCGCGATTTGCGCGTGGGTTGGAACGGCGTCCCGTGAAGATCGAGCGGTGCCACTCGCGCGGGCAGCGGCTTCGGTACGATCCGATTTGCGCGATTTGCGCGTGGGTTGGAACGGCGTCCCGTGAAGATCGAGCGGTGCCACTCGCGCGGGCAGCGGCTTCGGCACGATCCGATTTGCGCGATTTGCAGCGATTTACGTCCTCCAAATCGCGCAAATGAAATCGTCCCGAAGCCTCTCCCCGTCCCTCCTCGCCACTCGTCCCGACCGGATGCACCCATCCGTCCATATGCAATTCGCGCAAATGAAATCGCCCCGAAGCCGCTTACCGTCTCTCCACGCTACTCGTCTGTACCGGATGCGCCCATCCGTCCATATGCAAATCCGTCCCGTCCCGACCGGATGCGCCCATCCGTCCATATGCAAATCCGTCCCGTCCCGACCGGATACGCCCGTCCGTCCATATGCAATTCGCGCAAATCGCGCAAATCAGATCCTCGATCCTCGATAGCAGATCTCAGATGTCTTCGTTTATCATCCCCCCGTGATCTCCGCCGAAGAGAAAATCGTCGTCCTCGACTTCGGATCGCAGTACACCCAGCTCATCGCCCGGCGTGTGCGCGAGAACCACATCTACTCCGAGATCCATCCGTTCGACATTTCCATCGAACGCCTCCGGAATCTCGCCCCCCGCGGCATCATCCTCTCCGGAGGACCGCAGTCCGTATACGAGGAGGACGCGCCCTACCCTCAGCGCGAGATCTTCTCCCTCGGCGTTCCGATCCTCGGCATCTGTTACGGCATGTACATCACCGCGCTCTTCCTCGGCGGGAAGGTCGAGGCGGCTCCGGAGCGCGAGTACGGACGTGCCGAGATCGAGGCGATGGACGAATCGATCTTCAGCGGTACGCCCCGGCGCCAGAGCGTCTGGATGAGTCACGGCGATCGGGTCGTCGAGGCGCCTCCCGGATTCCACCTCATCGCCTCCTCCCAATCCGCCCCCGTCGCCGGAATCGGCAACCCCGACACGAAGTGCTTCGCGATCCAGTTTCACCCGGAAGTCACCCACACCGAGCACGGCGCGCAGATCCTGAAGAATTTCCTCTTCGAGATCTGCCAGTGCCGCGGCGAATGGGACCTCGGCGACTTCCGCAAACGGAAAATCGAAGAGATCCGCAACGTCGTGGGCGACAAGAAGGTCATCGCGGGAGTGAGCGGCGGGGTCGACTCGTCCGTGGCCGCGGTCCTGGTCGGTGAAGCGATCGGCGAACAGCTGACTGCGGTCTTCGTCGACAACGGCGTGCTTCGAAAGAACGAAGCGATGGGCGTCGTCTCGCGTCTGAGTGACGGGCTCGGGCTGAACATGGTCGCGGTCGATGCGAAGGAGCGCTTCTTCCGCGAGCTCGCAGGCATCACCGACCCGGAGATGAAACGAAAGAAGATCGGCCACGAGTTCATCTCGGTCTTCGAAGAAGAGGCTCGGAAGATCACCGGCGCCGAGTTCCTGGTCCAGGGAACGCTCTACCCCGACGTGATCGAATCGGTCTCGGTGAAGGGGCCCTCCGCGGTGATCAAGACGCACCACAACGTCGGCGGACTCCCGGAGAAGATGGGACTCGCTCTGATCGAGCCGCTTCGGGAGCTCTTCAAAGACGAAGTCCGTCAGCTCGGAATGGAGATGGGGCTGGACGAGGAGTTCGTCTGGCGGCATCCGTTTCCCGGCCCCGGCCTCGCAGTCCGGGTTCTCGGCGAGGTGACCCCGGAGCGCGTGGAGATTCTGCAGAACGCCGACGCGATCATGCTCGAAGAGATCCGGAAGGGGGGACTTTATCGCGAGATCGCGCAGGCGTTCGCGGTGCTCCTCCCGGTGCAGTCGGTCGGAGTGATGGGCGATTACCGGACGTACGAGAACGTCTGTGCGCTGCGGGCGGTCGTCACCAGCGACTTCATGACTGCGGACTGGTACCGCTTCCCTTACGAAGTACTCGACCGCATCTCACGACGCATCGTGAACGAGGTACGCGGGATCAACCGCGTCGTCTACGACGTCTCTTCGAAACCTCCCAGCACGATCGAGTGGGAGTGAGTGCGGGAGAAGACGAATTCAGAATGCAGAATGCAGAATGCGGAGAGACGAGAAGGGAGCTCCTCCCTTTCCACCGGCTAATCTCCGTTGCCCCTTCGGGGCAGGAGGACAATTTTTAAATTCGCTCTCGCCATTCGTTTGGTCGAAGGTGGCCGTCGCCCGCGGGTGGCGCCTGAATTCTGAAGTCTTGAATCTGCATTAAGCACTCTGAATTCAGCTTCTCTCTCCGGCTATTCTCCACTCTTTCCCCCGCTCTCCACTGGCTCCTCTTCAGGAGCGACGGGAATCTCGTGCAATGAGACGCCGAGGAGCGCCTGCCGCACCAGAGAGGCCCTCTCGCGTGCGATCTGCTCCCGCTCTTCGAAGCGCTGAGCGATCCACGGCAGCCCGCGGCCGCGGTGCTGTTCGGCGAGACGGCGCGCGAGCGTCGCGCTCTCGTCCAGAGTCGCGAGGGCGGCCCAGAGCGCGCCTTCCAGCGTTTCCCCCTGCGCTTCGAGCATCGTCTCGGGAGAAAACGCGTGGCCGACGCGGCAGCGATAACGCAGCACGTTCTCTTCCGTCACCTCCCACAGCACGCCACCGCAATCGGGGCAGGAGAAGACGGAGGGATGTCCGTTGCGGGATGGCTCGTGATCGTTCTCGAGCGCCAGCAGTGCATCCTTCGGTCTGAGACTACCGCGAACAGGATGCTCCGGCGGCAGCACGTTCTTCGGATTCGTCAGCTCGACCAGCTTCGCCGGGATGTCCGCGAGCGGAAGGACGTAGTCGGGCTCCAGATTCGCCATGGCGGTCGAAGGCATACTGGGATAGAGGGCGTCGTTCGGATCCTGGACGATCGCCGTCCCTCCCGCTTCCTTCACCATCCTCAATCCGCCGGCTCCGTCTCCGAGCGATCCGGTGAGAATGACTCCCACCACCCTCGATCCGAAAAACATCGCCGCCGAACGGAACAGCGGATCGATTGCCGGACGGTTGCGATTCTCTTTCGGTCCGAAGAGCACCCGGATCCTTTCTCCATCCAGAATCATGTGGCGATCGGGAGGAGCGACGTAAATCATTCCCGGCTTCAACGCTTCGCCGTCGCGCGGAGTCACCGCCGGAAGCTTTCCGGCCCGGCTCAGAATCTGAGGCAGCATCCCCGGACTCGACGGCGCGAGGTGAATCACCACGAAGATCGAGCAGGTGAGCGTCTCCGGAAGCGCGGCGACGAGGGTGGTGAGGGCTTCGACTCCACCGGCTGAGGTTCCGACGACTACGATGTCGCGACTGGCCAAAAATTCTCCCTGCAAGGTGCGGAGCAAAAGCGCTGCCGTCGCTTCTTTGATGCGCCTGGGGACGGTCAGAATTACACTGATCCATAACAATGTAGAATCGTGCGACTCCCATGGCGAACAAAAAAAAGACGGAAGGCAACGGCGCCGGAACGACGAAGCCACGGTCGACGAAAGGGATGGCGGCCGCAGGAGCCCGGCGCAAGACCTCACGAAAGAAGACGGTCGCCGGGGCTCCCCTCTCCTCCGCGCCGGCACCGAATGGCCCCATCGTCGGAATCGGTTGCGGCGAGGGATCCGAGAGCGCTCTCGCGGAGATCTTCCGCAGGATCCCCGACGACACCGGAGTCGCTTTCGTCGTGGTGCGGGACACTGCGGAGCGCGAGAGCGCGTCGATCGTCGAGGCGATCCGCTCCGCCAGCCTGATCCCGACGCTCGAAGTCGACCGGGAGCAGCAGGTCGAGCCCGACCGCATCTACATCTGCGACGGCCATGCGGACATCGTGGTCCGCGAACGTCTTCTCCGCCTGATCGACTCCGATCCATCGAGATCGGCGATGCCGATCGACACGTTCTTCCGCTCTCTCGCGGAGGACGCCGGGGCTCGCTCCATCGGCATCGTCCTCTCGGGCGATGCCTACGACGGCGCGGTGGGGCTTTCTGCGATCAAGGCGGCGGGGGGAATCACGATCGCTCAGAACGAGAGCGCAGAATTCTCCCGCCTCCCGGGCAATGCGGCGATCGGCGCCGCCGTCGACCTCCGGCTCTCACCGGATCAGATCGCAGACGAGATCCTGCGGCTGTCGAGGGAGCGCTACATCCAGGACGATGGAACTCCGGAAGAGCTGATCGCACGCAGCGAGCTCCTCCAGAAGATCTACTCCCTTCTCCGATCCGCCTCGGGAATCGACTTCAGCCAGTACAAGTCGACCACCATCGAGCGGCGTCTCCTCCGCCGGATGACCCTTCACAGGATTACGAGTCTGGCCCAATACATCCAACTCCTGCAGGCAGACCCGAAGGAGGTCGAGGCACTCGAGTACGACTTCCTCATCCGGGTGACCGGATTCTTCCGGGATCCCGAGGTCTTCGATTTCCTCGGGAGCGAGATCTTTCCCCGGATCATCGAACGGCACGACGACGGAACGCCGATCCGGATCTGGGTTCCGGGGTGTGCGACCGGCGAGGAAACGTACTCCATCGCGATGTCGTTGCTCGAAGCGCTCGACGAGAGGAAGGATTCGATTCCATTCCAGATCTTCGGCACCGACGTGAGCGACTACGCGGTGCAGATCGCTCGGGCGGCGGATTACCCCGCGAGCATCGCAAGCGACGTCTCCCCGGAGCGGCTCCGCCGCTTCTTCGTCAGGAGCGACGGCCGGTACCGGGTGAACAAGTCGGTTCGCGACAGCTGCATCATCGCGAAGCAGAATCTGACCAGAGACCCGCCGTTCTCGAAGCTGGACCTGATCAGCTGCCGGAACCTGATGATCTATCTCGGTCCGCAGCTCCAGCGCCGTGTCCTTTCGATCCTCCACTACTCGCTCCATCCCGACGGATTTCTTCTTCTCGGGAGCTCCGAGACGGTCGGGAAGATGAGCGACCTGTTCGGTGTGGTCGACCGGCATCACAAGGTGTACCGCAAGAAGTCCGTCGCTCCCCGTCCGATGGTGGAGTTCTCGTTCGGCAACATCGCCGAGGCGGCCCCGACGGGGAGTGGAGAGGAGAAATCTCCGCCGCGAATGAGCATTCTGAAGGAAGCCGACCGGACCATCCTCAACCAATTCGTCCCGCCGGGGGTGATCGTCGACTCGAATCTGCAGATCCTTCAGTTCCGCGGCCGGACGGCGCCGTTCCTCGAGCCGCCGACCGGATCGGCCAGCTTCGACCTGCTGAAGATGACGAGGGAAGGCCTTTTCGCGGACCTTCAGAGCGCGATTCATCAGGCACGACGAAGCGACAAACCGGTGCGGAGAGAAGCGATTCCGCTCAAGTCCAACGGCAGCACGATCGAGGTCGGTCTGGAAGTGATTCCGTTCGGATTCTCGAAAGAGCAGCGCCACTTCGTGATCCTTTTCGAAGTCGCGAAACCAGCGCACCCGGCAAGCTCCCGGCAGGGAAAAGCGCCCACTCAGGCGGAGCGCAAAGAGATCGAGAAACTCGAGAGAGAGCTGGATGCCACCCGCGAGTACCTCCAGTCGATCATCGAGGAACAGGAGGCGACGAACGAAGAGCTCCGGAGTGCGAACGAGGAGATCCAGTCGAGCAACGAAGAGCTGCAGAGCACGAACGAAGAGCTGGAGACCGCGAAGGAAGAGCTGCAGTCGAGCAACGAAGAGCTGACCACGCTCAACGAGGAGCTCGAGACCCGCAATCACGAGCTCTCGCAACTGAACAACGACCTGTCGAACCTCCTCGGCTCGGTCGACATCCCGATCCTCATGCTCGGCAGCGATTACCGGATCCGGCGCTTCAACTCCGCGGCGCAGAAGGTTCTCAATCTGATCCCTTCGGATCTCGGCAGACCGATCACCGACCTCCGGACCACTCTCCGCATCGACGACCTCGAAAAACTCGTCGCGGACTCGGTCGATTCGCTCGTGGTTCACGACATCGAAGTGGACGGGAGGAATGGCGGAACCTACAATTTGAGAATCAAGCCTTACAAGACTCTCGAGAACAGAATCGAAGGTGCCGTGCTCACGATCGTCGAGCAGCCGGGCTGACCGCCCCGATCACCCGTGCGCGACCGCAGGAGGTCGCGAGAAGTTCGAGTCGCCCTCTCCCGGACCACCGTGAGAAATTGAAGCGGCGGATGTCTACAGAGGATAGAGTTCCCAGGTTCTGCGATACACGATCCGTTCGAGAACGGTCCTGTCCGGCATGAGAGTCGCATGAACTTCGATTCGGCTGACCCGAGAAGGTGACGACCATGACGACCGCGGAACCAGACCGGTTCGACGTCATTCGCGCGCGCGTTGAGCGGTTGAGCGCAGAGACGCGGGAGCTGCATGAGGCACTCTCGAGCTCCATCGAGCAACAGAGCTCGATCATGCGCGAGACGGTCCGCTCCCTCACCGCCGTCGCACTCGATTTTCATACCGTCATCGCCGACGGATTCCGTATCCCCACCCGCTATTCGCGGCTCGTTCTCGATTCCCTCAATGAAGCAGTCGTTCTCCTGACCGAGGATTTCCGCATCATCACCGCGAACAGCGCGTTCCGGAAGATGATCCGCTCCGCAGATCTCTCGGTCGAGGGACGGCAGCTCGACACTCTCCATCCGGCATTCGGCGATCTCGAGCGTCTCGCGAGCACGAATCCCGCAGCACACCAGCACCCTCTTCCGATGGAGATCTCCCTCGGCGGGCGGATGTTCCTCACCCGGATCGAATGGATCGCGACGCGAGACCACTCGTTTCGTCTGATGGTGATGACGGGCGTCACCGCGATCCGCGAGGCAGAGCGGCTGGCGCGGGCAAACCGGGAGGATCTGGAACGGCGCGTCGACGATCGGACTCACGAGCTCCGGAATGCGAACGACGCTCTCCGGAGATCCACTGCGACTGCCATCGCCAACGAGCGGAATCGCACCGAGCTGCTCCGGCATCTCGTCGCCGCTCAGGAAGAAGAGCGCAGCCGGATCGCGCGGGACCTCCACGACGGCGTCGGACAGCAGATCACCGCGCTTTCTCTTTCTCTGGCCGCCGCCACCGCCCGGCCGACCACGGCCGACGACCTCCGGAAGCTTCAGTGGCTCGTCGCGGAGCTTGATCGGGAGCTGGACCGAGCGATCCACGAGCTCCGGCCGGTGGTCCTCGACGAGATGGGACTCTTCGAGGCGGTGCGCGACCATACCCTCGGATGGTCGGAAATCTCCGGCATTCCGGCCGACGTGCAGGTCGAGGAGGTCCACTCCCGGCTCCCTCAGCTCGTGGAGAGCAATCTTTTCCGGATTCTCAATGAAGCATTGAACAACGTTGCGCGGCACGCAAACGCGCACTCGGTTTCCGTGGAGCTCCGGCTGGACCAGGGAGCTCTGACGCTGATCGTCGAAGACGACGGCGAAGGGTTCGAGTACGCGTCGGAGAAGATGCAGAACGGCGGGCTCGGTCTCCGCAGCATGATGGAGCGGGTCGAATCGCTCGGAGGCTCGTTCGAGATCGAATCGTCCCGCTCGAAAGGAACGACGCTCTACTTCCGGCTGCCGATCGTCTCGGAGCCGCTCCAGGAGATCCTCGAATGACCCGAGTCTTTCTGATCGAAGATCACAACTCCGTCCGGGAAGGATTGAAGCTGCTCCTCGCGACCGAACATGACATGCAGGTCGTCGGCGACGCCGACAACATCTTCACCGCTCTTCCTCTCCTTCCGCAGAGCCGCCCCGAGCTCGTCCTCCTCGACCTCTCCCTCCCGGGAAGCTCTCCGGTGCATTCAGTGGAGAGGATCCGGGAGTCGGTCCCGTCGGCCCGGATTCTGGTTCTCACCCGACATCGCGAGTACGGGTACCTCCAGCAGATGCTCGAATCGGGAGTCGAGGGATATGCACTCAAACAGTCACCGCCGGACGAGCTCTTCCTCGCCATCCGGACGGTGATGAGTGGGAAGTCGTATCTCGCCCCGACACTGACCGGCGCGATCGTCGATTCGATCCGGAAGCACGGCAACGACTCCAGCACTCCGGAACGGAAGCTGACCCGTCGTGAGGAGCAGGTGCTCCGTCTGATCGCCTGGGGGAAGTCCAACAAGGAGATCGCCGCGGATCTCGGTCTGAGCGTCAAGACGGTGGAAAGCCACAAGGCGAACATCAAGGGAAAGCTCGGCGCGCAGAACCGTTCGGAGCTGGTCCGCTATGCCGCTCACATGGGATGGCTGGAAGCGGAGCGGTAACCCGGATTATTGAAACCTCGATGAGTCACGATCTGAGGAATGCACCTCTCCCTCCTGCAACTCTCCTGTTTCTGCGCACGAGAACCGTCCGCGGTGGAAGCCGGGCGCTCCTTGCATCCAAGCCCCTCTCCGCCTCCTCGCGACGAGACGGTGTGAGAAATGCGGGCTAGGAGTCTGCGCGATAGAAACTGTCCTACTGCGAAAACGGATCAGCGGTCCAAATCCGTCCGGATTTTCGGCGAGTAGCCACCGCTACGCACCTCAAATCCGGACGAATTTGGCCTCGCCGCTCCGCTTTCTCGCTACGGACGTTCCTACCGCGCAGACTCCTGGCTTCCGTCCTGCGGGTTTTCCCCTAAAGCCCCCCCGCTTTCCCTCTGGTGTCCCGTCCGTCAAAGGCCGAAGAATGGGAATTCACCTCGAGTCTGGATGGATGATGACAGCCTCTCTCCTGGAATCGCCAGAAATCAGTTACACCATGCACGGAGATCCCTCCGCCTCTTCGTCACCAGAGACCGCGACAGATACTCGAGCGGATCCCCGACGCGCACTGACGCCGGTCGGCCGCGTCGCGATCGCGATCGACGACGCTTCTCTACTCGCTCTCTGTCACGCAATCTGCCTCCATCTCGGGCTGATCTGCCACGTTCTGCGGCGAGAAGAGCTCCAGTCCCTCTCTGCGATCGCCGAAGACGGCTGCACCGCCGCGATCATCGACACCGAGACCGTCGCGCGCTGGTGCGAGGACTCCATCGATCCGCCGCTCCAGACGCTCGAGAGTCTCAGCCGCTGTTTCGGAGTCGACTGCACCGCCCTTCTTTCGGAGCGGACGACCAGACCTGCGCTGGACGATGGTGTGGCACATCAGTGGCTGATCAAGCCCGTCGACGTCTTCGCGATGATCGAATTTCTCGTCCGATGCATTCGACGGAGCGCCCGCACCGAAGCAGGCTTCGGGTCGTGACCGGAGATCCGATGAGCGTACGGGAAGAGAACGAGATCGGACTTCTCCTCACCCTCATCGAGCGCAGCAGGGAACAGCTCGATGCGATCGAGACCGAGCTGCGTCAGGCTGCAGAAGTTCTCGATCCCCGCGAGCACGAGCAGTTTCGGGTGCTGGTCCGGACACTGCGGGTGAAGGAGCAGAGACTCCGCGGTGAGATCCTTTCCCGGTTCGACGAGGCCGACCCGCGACGGACGAGCTGACGCCGATCACCCCGCTTCACTCTTCCAGCGCTACAATATCTGCCGAACGGCCCGGTCCGCCGCCGTACGGCTCGTCTGACTCCCGGCAGCGAACGCCGCCATGATGCAACAGAGACCGGACCCTGAGGAGTCGGACATGTTCGATTTCAGGCTTCCTCTCGACCGGAAGCTTCTCGAGTCGCTTTTCCGCGGTCGTCCGGACGATTCGGCCGAAGAAGCGCCGGCAGCACCCGTCCCGCCGGCGAAAGAATCCGTTTCGAAACGGGACGGAGCGCGGATTCTCCCCTTCCGCCGCCCCGGACAGGCATCCTGATCGCAGGGGTTTTCCCTGTCGCCGGCCCACCTCTCCAAACCCCGCGGCCGGCAGGGAGGACTCATGAGATCAGCAAAGAAAGCATGGAATGTGCTCGCGTTGGCGATCGCATTCGCCGTAAGCGGTTCGGTTGCGCTCGCCGCGGATCAGAACCCGGCCAGCCTGACCAACCAGGAAACGATCGCGAAGGCGGAGAACGCCGTGCAGTACGCATCACAGGCGGGAGCTCCGCTCTACGCGAACGGGATTTACTCCGAGGCGACCTCGAAACTGCAGTTCGCGAAACAGGGGATCGGAAGCAGCAGTAAAGACGTTCGAAACGACGCGCGTAAGAACGCCCTCGAAGCGTTCTACGCAGCGCGCGCCGCGGAGACGAAAGCCCGCTGGATTCAGGATAATCGAGAGGCGAACAGCCTCGCCACGGACATCCGGAACTTCGGCGGAACGGTCGCCCCTCTCCAGTTGCAGCAGGAACCAACCGTAGCGATCGATCGCGGTTCGACCAGTCGCGACCGCGTGCAGTACGCGATCAGCGTCTGGGAGACGGCCGCGGCCGCGGGAGCGCGCGCAGCGGCGCCCGACGAGATGAACCAGGCGCACGATTGGCTGCAGACGGCGAAAACCATCACCCGGCACGACAAGAACAACGACTCGGCCGACTATCTCGCGTACGTCTCCGAGATGATGGCGCGTCACGCCATGTACACCGCGCGCCTCACCGACGTCGGACGGACACTTCCGGGACTCCGGATGGAGAAGTCGCGCCTCGAAGCGAAGGCGAACGAGAACGAGGCGGCCGCGCAACGTGCGGCACGACTCCAGGCCGAACAGCAGGCAGCGCAGCTGCGGGCACGGCTCCAGGCCGAGCAACAGCAGCGTGAGGCAGAGACCGCCGCAGCGGCCGCAGCCATGAGGGCGGACGTTCAGAATCAGGTGCAGTCTCTCCAGCAGCAGATCTCGGAGACCAACTCCCAGCTTCAGCAGACGCGTGAAGAGCTCGCCGCCCGTGATGCGGCGGCGCAGGCGCAGAAGGAACAGCTGCAGGCACAGGTCGCTCAGACTCAGGCCCAGCTCGAGCAGACCCGCCAGCAGCTCGCCGCTCGTGAAGCGGCCGACCAGGCGCAGAAACAGAAGCTCGATCAGATGCAGCAGGCCTTCTCCGAAATCGCCAAGACGCGTGAAGATCAGCGCGGACTGATCGTGACCATCCCGGGGATCTTCTTCGAGACCGGCAAGAGCGCGCTCGCCCCGGGAGCGAAGGACGTCCTGCGGAAGATCGCGGCGCAGCTGAAGGAGAATCCGAAACTCGTGATCCAGATCGAGGGTCACACCGACAGCGTCGGCTCCGCCGATTACAACCAGCAGCTCTCCGAAGCACGAGCGGACGCGGTGCGCGACTTCCTCACTTCGCAAGGTGTGGCCCCGGCCGAGATGTCGACGGTCGGCAAAGGTGAGTCGGAACCGGTGGCGTCGAATGCCACGTCCGCCGGCCGCCAGCAGAACCGGCGCGTCGAACTGGTGATCACCACCTCTGCTCAGCAAATGGCGCAAAGCCACTAGGAGGAACAATTCCACTCCAGGGGGCCACGGCTTCCGCCGTGGCCGGGCGCGGCGGAAGCCGCGCCGCCCTCTTCTTCCTCGTTCTCGAGGAATCCGCGCCGCACGCCCTCCTCTCTTCCTCTCTCTCCTCCTCCACGACTCTCCCACTTCTGTCGGAGAGGTCGCTCACCTCGAGGGTCAGGTTGGTGCATAATGGCAACCCTACCCAACGATCACCCGGACAGGGACAAGGAGGTCCAGACATGACGATCCCACGAAGACCCGCCCTCGGACTCCTCTCCACTCTGATCCTTCTTTCGGGATTCTGTGTGACCGCGCTCGCGGCCGATCAGCCCGCGGAGAGCGATCTCACGAAAGCCGAAAAGGCGGTACAGGAGGCCTCGCAGGCAGGCGCGCCGCTCTATGCGGCCACGCTCTACAACGAGGCGTCGAACAAGCTCCGCTTCGCGAAAGAAGCGGCAGACAGCAAGAAGAAGGACGTTCGCGAAGAAGGTCGGATGAACGCCCTCGAAGCGCAGTACGCCGCCCGGGCCGCGGAGGCGAAGGCGCGCTGGGTCACCAACAACCTCGAAGCCAAGAACCTGCAGTCGGACATCACCGGATTCGGCGGAAGCAGCGAGCCCATTCAGCTGACCGAAGAACCTCCGCTTCAGATCGACCGCGGGAAGGATTCCCGCGCGCGCGTCGCATACGCGCAGTCGGTCTGGCAGAAGGCGGCAGACGCAGGTGCGAAGGCCGCAGCCCCTCAGGACATGCAGCGCGCAGCGGACTGGCTGAAAACCGCGCAGACGATCACCAGGAACAATGCCCAGAACGACTCGGCGGGTTACCTCGCGTACGCCGCCGAGATGCTCGCTCGCCGCGCGACGTATCTGGCCCACGCAACGTCCGTCGAGCAGGTGCTTCCCGCGCTGCGACTCGAGCGAACCCGTCTCGCGCAGCTCGCGAGCGAAGCTCAGGCGGCGAAGGAACGAGCCGACCGCGAGAAGGCCGAGAAGGAAGCGGCCGACCTTCGTGCGAAGCTCGAGCAGGAGCAGCAGAACAGGCAGGCGCAACAGGCGCAGCTCGCCGCGTTGCGCGCCCAGGTCGAACAGAACGAGCAGCGCGTCCGCCAGCAGCTGGACCAGGACCGGGCGGCACGCGTGGCGGCCGATCAGCGCCTTCAGCAGCTCCAGCAGCAGTACGAGAATGCAGTCGCCAATGCGACCGACGCCGCACAGATCGAATCGCTCCGCCGTCAGGTAGAGGACCAGAATCTCGCCACCGAACAGGCGGCGCAACGCGAACGGATGAGCGAGCAGGCCGTAGCCGACCAGATCGACCGGATGCGCCAGCAGCTCTCGCAGGAGCGGGGAGCCGGTGTCACCACCGGCGACGCGGCCGCACAGCGCGAAGCGCAGATCCAGAACGAAGCCGCCCAGCTCCAGCAGATGCGAAACGATCGTGAAGCGGCCGACCGTGCTCGCGCGGATGCGCGTCGCACCCACGAACAGAACGTACTGACGGCGCAGAAGGCACGCGAAAGCCGCGAAGCCGAACAGGAAAAGCTCCGTCAGCAGATCGCCGAGACCCAGGCGCAGCTTCAGAAGGCACAGGAAGAGCTCGCGGCCCGCAAGGCCGCCGAAGAAGCGCAGAAACAGAAGATGCAGGAGATGCAGGACGCGCTCTCGAAGATCGCGGAGACCAGGAAGGATCAGCGCGGTCTCATCGTCACGCTTCCGGGAATCTTCTTCGACTCCGGCAAGAGCACCATCAAGCCGGGAGCGCGAAACTCACTGGAGAAGATCGCGACTCAGCTCCAGGGCGTCGACAACGTCCACATCCTCATCGAAGGTCACACCGACAGCGTCGGCTCGGATGACATGAACCTCAGACTCTCTCAGGATCGTGCCGATGCAGTGCGTGATTTTCTCGCCGGCCGCGGCATCAGTCCCGAACAGATGTCGACCGTCGGGAAGGGCGAGTCGGAACCGGTCGCCTCGAACGACACCGACGCCGGCCGGCAGCAGAACCGCCGCGTGGAGCTGGTCATCACCAACCCCCAGCAACCGCAGTAGCGCGGCAGCAGCAGTACGCCGCACCGCAATCTCAAAGGCCTCGGGGCTCCCGCCTCGAGGCCTTTTTCATGTCCGCTTCGCGGACTCGCGATTCGCCGCCGTCCCAGGGCGTCAGCCCTGGGATCCGCTTCAGCGCACAAAACGAAGGGCGCGGCTGCTGCCGCGCCCTGGCCATGCTGGGATCCGGAAGTGTGAGGACGGAGCCCACTCTCCGTCCTCGATGAGCGCACAGTGGGATGCGCTCCGCGACTGGGAGCAGTCAGTCGCTGAGATTCCGGATCACCGTCGGAATATCGAGATCATTTCCGTAATCGCTCCCCGCCATCGGCCCGAATCCGGACGTTCCGTCGTCGCGGAACGTGCGCCGAAAAAACGGAGGATCGTAGATGTCGTCTTCCGCACCGATCTGCGGCTTCGATCCTTCGGCCGGAGCCTGACCTTGAGGCGCCTCGGGGGCGCGCTCCCGCTCCGGCATCCTCGATTCGACCCGCGCGACCGGCCTCGTTTCTTCCCGCCGGTTCGAAAGGGCTTCCCCACGCGCGTTGAGCAGCCCCCGAGTCGCCGTGTCGAATCCGGTTGCGATCACGGTCACCTTCAGCTGACCCTTCATCCGCGGGTCGATCACCGTTCCGAAGATGATGTTCGCCTCTTCGTCCGCCGCTTCCTGGATCACCGACGCGGCTTCGTTGACCTCGAAGAGGGTCATGTCTTCACCGCCGGTGACGTTGATCAGAACCCCCTTCGCGCCTTCGATCGACGCCTCTTCGAGCAGCGGCGAGGAGATCGCCCGCTGGGCCGCTTCGACCGACCGGTGCTCGCCCTCGGCGATGCCGGTCCCCATCAGGGCCATCCCCATTCCGTGCATGATCGTCTTCACGTCCGCGAAGTCGAGATTGATCTCGCCCGGCACGGTGATCAGATCCGAGATGCCCTGCACCGCCTGGCGCAGGATGTCGTCGGCGATCCGGAACGCATCCGAGAGCGAAGTCGCTCTCTCCACGAAATTCAGCAGACGCTCGTTCGGAATGGTGATCAGCGTGTCGACGGTGTCGCGGAGAGCACGGATCCCCTGTTCGGCCTGGATCCGCCGCTTCTTCCCTTCGAAATTGAACGGCTTGGTGACCACCGCCACCGTCAGCGCTCCGAGCTCCGACGCGAGCGAAGCGATGATCGGCGCCGCCCCCGTTCCCGTTCCACCGCCCATTCCGCTGGTGATGAAAATCATGTCCGCTCCGGAGAGCGACTCGATGATCCGGTCGGTGTCCTCCAGCGCGGCCTGCTTCCCGACTTCGGGATTCGCTCCGGCCCCCAGGCCTTTGGTCAGCTTCGACCCGAGCTGCAGCTTCGTCGGGGCAAGGGAGTTCTTCATCGCCTGCGTGTCCGTATTGGCGACCAGGAACTCGATTCCGCCGATTCCCGCCTGAATCATGCGGTTCACAGCGTTACCTCCGCCGCCGCCGACTCCCACGACCTTGATCTTCGCCGTCAGTTCTTCATCCATTGAGATCTTCAACTTGCTCTGCTCCTCGGGTTCTTCGAAAGTGATCATGTCGTGGCCTCCACCCGCGCTCGCGTCGAACAACGACGGTTCGCGCCGTTCCTCCTGGTCCTTCACTTTCTCTCTCTTCTCGGCCATCGTCGTACTCTCAACTGTGCGCGAACCACTGCTTGAATGAATCCGCGACGCGCCCGAATCCGGTGCGCCTCGGCTTTCGCACCCGGCTGCGGTAGCGATGACCCCACAGAAGAAGCCCTGCCGCTGCGGCCCACTCGGGCCCGTTCACCGTGTCGCTCAATCCTCCGAGTCCCACCGGGGCTCCCTTCCTCGCCGACTGGTCGAAGATCTGTTCGATGATCTCCACCACTCCATCCATCTCCGCACCGCCGCCGACCAGCACCACCCCCGAGCGGATCTCCTTCTCCAGTCCGACCTTCTCGAGGTCCCGGTAGACGAGCTTCGCAATCTCCGCCGCACGCGGCTCGAGGATGTTCGTCAACTCGCGCCGGGTGACGATCTTCGGCGCGCGTCCGCCGACCGTCGGCACTTCGATCGGGTCGTCTTCGGCAACCAGCGAACCGAGCGCGCAGCCGTGGCGCTTCTTGATCCGCTCCGCGTCGTCCATCGGCGTGCGCAGCACGACCGAAATGTCCGACGTGAAGTGCCCCGCGCCGACCGGCAGCACGTTGGTGTGGATCACGTTTCCTTCGAGGAAGACTGCGTAATCGGTGGTTCCACCGCCGAGGTCCATCAGCAGCACACCCATCTCCCGTTCGTCGGGAGTGAGCACCGATTCGGCGGCCGCGAGCTGCTCGAGCACGAGCTCGGTGACCGCGATCCCCGCGCGGTTCACGCATGCCAGCACGTTCTGGTTGTGGGTGCGCGCGCCGGTGACGATGTGCACTTTCGCTTCGAGCCGCGATCCGGTCATTCCGAGCGGATCGGGGATCCCGTCCTGACCGTCGACCACGAATTCGCGCGGAATGACGTGGAGGATCTCCAGCTCGTTGGGAATGTTGATCGACTTCGCCGCTTCGATCACCCGGTCGATGTCTTCCCGGCCGATCTCTTTCTGCTTCCCCATCACCGCGACGACACCGCGGGAGTTGACCGACCGGATGTGGTCCCCCGCGATCCCGACCGAGGCCGACTCGATCTGCAGGCCGGCCATCACTTCCGCTTCGTCGACTGCACGCTTGACCGCCTCGACCGCCTGATCGAGATTGATGATGTTGCCGCG
The DNA here is from genome assembly GCA_963741955.1 of uncultured Acidobacteriota bacterium. Taxonomy (GTDB): domain Bacteria; phylum Acidobacteriota; class Thermoanaerobaculia; order Gp7-AA8; family Gp7-AA8; genus CAVUKB01. Next base: position 224,957 of record CAVUKB010000001.1, on the reverse strand, counting down.
GCGCGTGCCACGCATCGGGGCAGTTCCCTTCCCGATGATCTCCAACCGGCCGCGATCGCTGACTTCGCCGACCAGCACGCAAACCTTCGAGGTTCCGATGTCGAGCGCTACGGTGTAGTTGTCGGTCTTTGTCATTGTTCCTCTCCCCCGCCTCTGTTTCCTCGACTCAATTCGTGATCGAAATCCCTGCGGTGCTGCGCGGATCGGCGGCGAGCGGTGCCACGTGCCGCGGCCGGATCACCACCCGCCGGTCGAACCGGAGATCGGCGTATTCGATCGAACCGGCAGCAAAACCTTCCGCCTGCGCGATTCCATACAGCGCGTTCCACTTGCCGATCGCATCCGCTCCTTCGAGATAGACCCGCGTTCCGAGATCCCGATCGAAAACCATCCATCCACCCGCCGCCACCGGACTGACCTCGGAGACCCGCGAGTAGAGGGCCGGTGCAGAACTACGGAGCGTCTCGAGGAAAGTCACTGCCTTCTCGAGCTCCGCTCCCGCTGCGCCTGTAACCAGCGGCAGTTCGTGATCCCCCACTCGCGGCGTCACTTCGGCGAAGACCACTCCGCTTCCGTCGACGTACTTCGGCGTACCTCGATCGATCACGATCGCCCGCGGCTGACGCTCGAAAATCTGAACCGTCACCGTGTCCGGCAGTTTCTTTTCGATCGCCACACGCTCCACCCACGGCAACCGGGTGATCTCGCTCCGCATGGACGCGATCTCCAGACGGAAAAGGTTCGCCCCGATGTACTTCGCAGCGATCGCCCGGACTTCCGATGCCTGCACGTTCTGCACGCCGGTGATCTCCACCCTGCGAATCGCGAAGCGGGTGTCCTCTTGCGTTCTCTGGTAGAGCCACGCTCCGGCCAGCGCGAGGAGGACGATGAACACTCCGTTCGCGGCGATGACCAGCAGACGCCGAGTCCGGAGCATTCGATGATTCCGCCGCGTCGAATCGAGATCGAGCGGCCGCATGAAGCGGTCGTTCATCCCGACGGTCCCGTTCATGCGGCACCTCCGGCGGCCAGCGCTTCACCGGCCCGATGAATGTCTCCCGCTCCCATGGTCAGGAGGAGATCCGTCGACACCAGGTTCTTCCGCAGCTCCGCCACGATCTCTTCGAGCGAGAGATCGATCAGCTGCACGTTCGCATGTCCCCTCTTCTCCGCCGCCCGGGTGATCAACGACGCGTCGACTCCGGCAATCGGCTCTTCACGCGCCGGATAGATCGGCGCCACCAGCGCCAGGTCGGCCAGCGAGAGAGCTTCGCCGAACTCCTCCGCGAAATCACGCGTCCTCGAGTAGAGGTGCGGCTGGAAGAGCGCGATCAACCGGCGATCGGGATAGGAGCGCCGGGCCGCGGCGAGCGTCGCGCGGATCTCCGTCGGATGATGGGCGTAGTCATCGACCAGAATCGCTCCGTTGATCTCGCCGAGGATCTGGAATCTCCGTTCGACACCGCCGAAGCGCTCGAGTGCGCGCGCCGCGGCCGCAAACGGAATCTCCAGATGCACCGCGACTCCGATCGCAGCGAGTGCGTTGCGTACGTTGTGCTCCCCGGGAACTTTGAGCCGCGCCGGTCCCAGCGTCTCCCCTCGCAGCTCGACCTCGAATTTCGTTCCCTCCCGATCGAAGGTGAGATTGGTCGCGCGGAGGTCGGCCGCCTCGCCGAGCCCGTAAGAGATCTTCGGCGCCTTCACCGCATCGAGCAACGCCGCCACCTCCGCGTCATCCGCGCAGCCGATCACCACACCACGTGCGGGAACGTGACCCGCGAACTCGGTGAACGCATCGCGGATGTCGCCCAGATCCCGGTACGTGTCGAGGTGGTCGGCTTCGATGTTCGTGATCACCGCGACGGCCGGATGCAGCGAGAGGAACGAGCGATCGTATTCGTCCGCCTCCACGACCAGATACTCTCCGGCGCCGAGCTGCGCATTCGTTTCCACCTCCCGGATCATTCCTCCCACGATGACCGTCGGCTCGAGCCCTCCTTCCTGGAGGACGACCGAGGTCATCGCCGTGGTCGTCGTCTTTCCGTGAGTCCCGGAGATCGCAATCCCCTTCTTCAGCCGCATCAGCTCGCCGAGCATCTCCGCCCGGCGGATCACTTCGATCCCGATGTCTTCGGCGGTGATCCTCTCGCCGTTGTCGCGGCGGATCGCGGACGAGGTTACCACCAGGTCCACCCCCGCGAGGTGCGCAGCATCGTGACCGATGAAGACGGGAATGCCGTCCCGGACCAGCCGTTCGGTCACCGAGGAGCCCTTCAGGTCACATCCGGAGACGGTGAATCCCGACCTCGCCAGAATCTCTGCGATTCCGCTCATTCCTATTCCGCCGATACCGACGAAATGGATCTTCTTAATGTGATTGAAATTCATGCGAAATAGTTGGATTTATATTCATTCATTCTAAAGTTGCAGGCCAGGCAAAGCAATTAATTTCTTTGAATTTGCTCGATGATTTTGACGATCCTTTCCGTCGCGTCCGGTGACGCGAGCGACTTCGCCGCGGCACCCATCCGGACGATTGTTTCCGGCTCCGCGACGATTGCTCCGATCACCTCGCCGAGTCGCTCCGGAGTGAGCTCCGCTTCGGTGATCACCACCGCCGCGCCGGCCCGCTCGAGCACTCGTGCATTCAGTTCCTGATGATTGTTCGTCGCCTGAGCGAAAGGGACGAGCACCGCCGCGCGCCCGGTCGCCGCCAGTTCTCCGATGGTGATCGCGCCGGCTCGCGAGACCACCAGATCCGCCGCCTTCATCTCGCCGGCCATCGCATCGAGATACGGCACCACCCGCGCCCGGGCGAACGCCGCGTTCCGATACGCGGCTTCGACGCTCTCCAGCTCCGTCGGCCCGGTCTGGTGCACGATCTCCATCCGGCCGGCGAGCGGCGCGAGTGTCGACAGAGCGCCGGTGACGGCGCGATTCAGCACTCGCGATCCCTGGCTTCCACCGAACACCAGCAGCCGCACGTTGACGTCCGCCGGATGCGGCACTCCGGATTCGAAGAACTCCGTGCGCACCGGATTTCCGGTCACTTCTCCGTCGTCGCGTTTCAGCCGCGGCAGCGCGTCCGCGAATCCCACCGCCACCCGCCGTACGAATCGCGCGAGTATCCGATTGGTCACGCCGGGGAATGCGTTCTGCTCGTGGATCAGGGTCGGGATGCCGCGGAGCGCACCGAGCAGGAGCACCGGCCCGGAGGCGTAACCTCCGACGCCGAGGATCGCGGCGGGGCGGTAACGGCCGAGGAGGCGCCACGCGCCGGCGAGTCCGACCGGAAGCCGGAGGAGGTTCTTCACCGTCTGCAGGAGAGACTTTCCCTTCAAGCCTCCGACCGAAACGAACTCCAGGCGGAAACCTTCTCGCGGCACGATGGTCTTCTCCAGACCGTACTCCGTCCCGACGAAGACGACTTCCCGTCCCTCCTCGCGGGCGAGCCATCCCCGTGCGATCGCGATCGCCGGGTAGATGTGTCCCCCGGTGCCGCCGCCGGCGATCAGCAGCAGCGGATGCCGCCCGTCGTTGCTCTTCCGTTCCGTCACGCCCTTCACGCCCTCTCTCCTCACGTCGTCTGCTGCGAAAGGTTGAGCAGAATTCCGAGTCCGAACAGCGTCGCGATCAGCGACGAGCCGCCATAGCTGACCAGCGGGAGCGGCAGCCCCTTGGTCGGCAGAAGACAGAGCGTCACGCTGATGTTCAGCAGCGCCTGGATCGCGATCATCAGCGTCAGTCCCAGCGCCGCGTAAAATGTGAAGCGGTCCCGCGCGAGCGCCGCGATGCGCAGCCCCCGCCAGGCGATGATTCCGAAGAGCGTCAGCACCACGAACGCTCCGATGAAGCCGAGCTCCTCGCCGATGATCGAGTAGATGAAGTCGGTGTGCGGCTCCGGAAGGAAAAACAGCTTCTGCCGCCCGTTGCCGATCCCCAGCCCGGTCAGACCTCCCGTCCCGAGTGCGATCAGCGACTGCATCGCCTGGAACCCTTTTCCGAGCGGATCCGCCTGCGGGTTGAGAAACGAGAGGAGCCGCTCGCGCCGGTAATCGGCAGAGAGAAGAATCGCCAGTCCCGCCGGGACGAGCGGGATGGCGAAGAGCGCGATCCTCCGCCACGAGATTCCCGCCGCGAAGATCAGACACGTCGCCACGATCAGGATCGTCGCCGCCGTTCCGAAGTCCGGCTGCAGCAGGATCAACCCGGAGATGATCGCCAGGACCGACACGACCGGCACCAGAACTCCGGAGAGCTCGTTGATCCTCTCCTCGCGCTGAGAGAGAAAGAGCGCGAGGAAGAGAATCACCACCGGCTTGGCGACCTCTGAAGGCTGAAACTGAAATCCCGGAAGAATGAACCAGCGATGCGTGCCGTTGACCGGCGCCTGAAAGAGAACCAGCACCAGAGCCACCACCACCGCAGCGACCATCGGATAGACCACTCGGCGGTCACGCAGCAGTGAGCTGTCGAAGTACATCGCCGCGAGGGCGACCAGGCCTCCCGCGAGAAGCCACACGCACTGCCGCACCAGAAAGTAGTACGGATTGTCGACGCCCACCTTCTGCGAAGCGATCATCGCGGAGGCGCTGTAGATCATCACCAGACCGACCACCAGGATCACCACTGCCGCTCCGAAGATCGTACGATCGAACGCCAGCTTCCGGCTCATCGGTCTCCCTCCCTCGCACCCTCGCGCAGACCACGGACGAGCTCTTCGAAATGCTCTCCCCGCTGCTCGAAATTCCTGTACTGATCGAAACTGGCGCAAGCCGGTGACAGAAGCACCACGTCACGTTCCGCAGCGTGCGAATGCGCCCATTCCACGGCGCGATTCATGTCGCCGCACGGCACGATCTCCACCGTCCCGGCGAGCGCCTCTTCCACCCGTCCCGCTGCGGTTCCGATGGTGAGAACGTTTCGCGCTTTTCTCGAGACCAGATCACGCAGACGCTCGAACTCCCCCTTCTTGTCCTTCCCGCCGAGAATCAGGATCACCCGCCCGTCCGGCATCCCTTCCAGCGACTTCACCGTCGCGTCGACGTTCGTCCCCTTCGAGTCGTTGATCCATCGAACTCCGTCGAGCTCACGCACCTTCACCATCCGATGCGGCAGGCCGGTGAAGCTGCCGAACGCGATCTGCACGTCGACGTCGCCGATCCCCATCGCTCGTGCCGCGAGCCACGCCGCGAGCGCGTTCTCCACGTTGGCCGTCCCTTCGATCCGGAGCGCGCTCCGCGGAATCCGCCGATCCTCGTCGCCCAACGACACGGCCAGCGCTTCGCCCTCGAGCCACGCTCCACGATCCACCGGATGGCGGGAGGAGAAACGCCAGACCCGCGCCGGCGTCGGAGGAGTCGAGGTGCGCACGTCGTCCGCGTTCACGATCGCAGTGTCGGTCGCCGCCTGGTTGCGGAAGATCCGGAGCTTCGCGGCCGCATACTCCTCCATCGACCGGTAGCGGTCCATGTGGTCCGGAGTGATGTTGAGCAGAAGAGCGACGTCCGCGTGAAAGCTCTCCACCGTTTCCAGCTGGAACGAGGAGAGCTCGATCACGTAATGCCGGGAGCGGGTGGGATCGATCGATCCGATCAACGGTTCTCCGATGTTTCCCGCAACGATCGGTTCATAGCCGGCGACCTTCAGGATCTCTCCGATCAGTGCCGTCGTGGTCGATTTCCCGTTCGATCCGGTGATCGCGACGACTTTCCCCTGCAGATGGCGGAACGCGAGCTCGATCTCCGAGATCACCGGCAGCGAGCGCGCGTGCGCCTCCATCAGAAGCGGGACATCCGGCGGAATCCCCGGACTCAGAACCACCAGATCGGCGCCATCGAGCAGCGCGGACGACTGCTCACCGAGCACCCGATGCACGCGCGGGTCGATGGACGACGCGAGCGGGAGCTCCTCTTCCCGTTTCGCGTCGGTGATCGACACGTCGACCTCGCGCCCGGCGAGAAAGTTCGCCGCCGCGACTCCGGACTTGCCGGCCCCCATGATCAGAACTCGTCTCATCTCCGACTCAGTTCGCCTTTCCTCTTGCCAAGGAGCGCGTGCGTCCCGCCACGCGCCTTCGGTCCAGCCATCCGGACTCTTTCAACTCGCGACGTCCCTCTCCGCTCGCGATGAACGTTCGCTCCTCTGCACTGCTCCCATCACTTCCACCGTCCGTAAACCCTCACATCCTCAATTCGAGATCTCCGATCACCTCAGCTTCAGTGTGGAGAGACTGAGCAGCGCGAAGATGATCGCGATGATCCAGAAGCGCACCACCACCTTCGTCTCGTCCCAGCCGGAGAGCTCGAAGTGATGGTGCAACGGAGACATTCGAAAGACCCGCCGTCCGGTCGACTTGAACGAGATCACCTGGATGATCACCGAGAGCGCTTCGAGCACGAAGAGCCCGCCGACGAACACCAGGAGGATCTCCTGTTTGATCATCACCGCGAGGCAGCCGATCGCTCCACCCAGCGCGAGCGACCCGACGTCACCCATGAAGATCTCCGCCGGATGCGCGTTGAACCAGAGAAAGCCGAGCGAGGCACCCATCATCGCGCCGCAGAAGACGGCCAGCTCTCCGGCCCCTGGAACCCACGCGATCTTCAGATAGTCGGCCACCCGGTAGTGTCCCGCCGCATACGTCAGGATGGTGTAGGTCGCCGCCGCGATGAGCGTCGAGCCGATCGCCAGCCCGTCGAGGCCGTCCGTGAGATTCACCGCGTTCGAAGCTCCTACGATCACCACCACGATGAACGGTATGTAGAGGAGCCCCAGGTCGAGGACGAACCGCTTCAGAAAGGGGAATGTGAGGACCGTGGAGTACGCATTGTGGATCTGCGGCAGGTAAGCGATCGCCATTCCCGCGATCAGCGCGACCAGGATCTGCGCGGAGAACTTCTGCTTCGCGGTCAATCCGAGGTTCCGCTTCTTGACCAGTTTCTGGAAGTCGTCGATGAATCCGATCGTGCCGTACGAGAACGTGACGAACAGGATGATCCAGATGTACGGGTTCATGATGTCCGCCCAGAGGATGGTCGGAATCAGGATGGCGAGATTGATCAGGATCCCGCCCATGGTCGGCGTCCCGGCCTTCTTCTGATGCGACTGCGGTCCTTCTTCGCGGATGTACTGACCGAGCTTGATGCTGGTCATCCGGCGAATCAGCCACGGGCCGAGAACGAACGAGATCAGCAGAGCGGTGAGCGCTGCCCACGCCGACCGGAACGTGATGTACCGGAAGACGTTGAATCCCGAGATGTACTCCCGAAGCGGAAACAGGAGGTAGTACAGCAATCTACACCTCGCTCTCGAGTGTGGTCACGATCTTGTCCAGTCCGATTCCGCGGGAAGCCTTCAGCAGCACCAGATCGCCGGCGGTGATGAATGTGCGCAGGAACTCCGTCGCCGCGGATGCATCGTCGAAGTGATGGAGCACGCTCGCTTCGAATCCCGCCTCCGCCGCTCCGTCGAGCATCGCCTTCGACCGCGGCCCGACCGCCACGACGGTGTCGACCACCTCGGGCATCTTTCTCCCCGCTTCACGATGGAACTCGATCTCGTCTCCGCCGAGCTCCAGCATGTCGCCGACCACTGCGATCCGGCGTCCCTCACAATCGGCATGGGCCAGCAGTTCGAGCGCCCTCCCGAGCGCATACGGATTCGAGTTGTAGGTGTCGTCGTAGAGAGTCGCCCCGTTCCATCGAATCACGATGCCGCGGTGCGCGGCGGGACGGACTGCAGCCACGCCCTTCTCGATTCCTTCCCATCCGATACCGATCGCACGTGCGGCGGCGATCGCGGCGAGAAGGTTCTCCATGTTGTGCCGTCCGGGCATCGGGAGATCGAACGTGCGCGACGTCCCTTCCGCGCTCAGCCGGAACGACGTACCGAGGAGTCCGCGCTCCCGGACCTCCTCGGCGCGATACTCCGCCCCGGCGTCCGAGCCGTACGTCACCTTCCGCCCCGGAAATCCTCTGCTGATCTCCATCACCTTCGGATCGTCGGCGTTGATCACGATCGTCCCGTCCTGCTTCATGTTCTCCAGCAGCTCGCGCTTCGCGGCGGCGATCCCGTCCAGAGAGCCGAAGAACTCGAGGTGCACCGGCTTGATGGTGGTGTAGACGCCGAGGTCCGGCGAGGCGAGCGTGGCGAGAAACTCGATCTCTCCCTTCGCGCTCATTCCCATCTCACTGACGTACACCTCGGTATCGTCGGGTGCGTTGACGATGCCCAGCGGAAGTCCGATGTGATTGTTGAAGTTGCCGCGCGAACGTGCGGTCCGCCGTTCCGTCGCGATCAGCGTCGCGATCATCTCCTTGGTGGTCGTCTTTCCTGCGGAACCGGTGATTCCGATCAGCGTCCAGTCGAATCGAGACCTGACCCCTCTCGCCAGATCCTGGAGCGCACGCGTGGTGTCCGCGACGCGGATGATCACTTTGCCGGCGGGAAGAGGATCCGGAACGCGACTCACCACCGCCCCTCGGGCCGTGCCGAGCGCCTCCGGGAGATAGTCGTGGCCGTCGAGTCGCTCGCCGCGAATGGCGAAGAAGAGCGAATCCTCGGTCGCTTCGCGGCTGTCGATCACGAAGGCGGGAAAAGAGACCTCGCCACCCTGCACGAGCTCACCGCCGCACATCGCGGCAATCTCGATGGGACTCAGCCGCGGCACGGCCGGCCTCCGTCTGCTGGCAACGTCTTCGGGCTCCGCTGTATCCATCCACCGGCGATCATCCCTTCCCCGTCACACTGCCTGATGATCACCGGCCGCTCATCGCGCCACCCGTCCGACAACGGAGCCTGAACACGACGCCAGCTCGAAACAACGCAGATATCGTAATGCATTTTCATCGTAGATACCAAGCTATTTTTCAATCGTTGCGAACATCACTGATTTTTACGATCCTTTTTGAGCTCGCTTCGCGAGCACTGCTTCGACTTCTTCCCGGTCGTCGAAATGGACGATCCGGTCGCCGATCACCTGGTAGTTCTCGTGTCCCTTTCCCGCCACCACCACCACCGTCCGCTCGTCCGCCACGTGCACCGCGGCCTCGATCGCCTTCCGCCGGTCGAGGATCGTCTCGTAGGGCCGTCCGGTGCCGACGATGCCGCGCTCGATCTCCTCGACGATCTTCTGCGGATCCTCGCTGCGCGGATTGTCGCTGGTGATGATGGTGTAGTCCGCCAGCCTTCCCGCGATCTCTCCCATCACCGGCCGCTTCCCCCGGTCGCGATCGCCGCCGCAGCCGAATACCACCACGATGCGACGCTTTCCCGCGAGATCCCGCACCGCGTGGAGAAGCTTCTCCAGCGCATCGGGCTTGTGCGCGTAGTCGACCAGAACCGTCGGACCTCCTTCGACGGAGATCCGCTCGAATCGTCCCTTGACTGCGGCGAGGTTCCGGACTCCCTCCTCGATCCGGGACCGCTCGATACCGATTGCCAGTGCGGCGCCGATCGCGCCCATCCAGTTGTAGAGATTCGGCATCCCGAGCAGCGGCGAATCGATCACCACCCGACCGGCCGGAGTGATCAGATCGCCGTGCAGCCCCTCGACGGACACGACGAATCCCTGGTCGGGATGAATGTCCGCGTCGCTTCCGTTCCCGAAAGTCACCGCCGCATCGCCCAGCTCTTCGATGAGCTTACGGCCCCATTCGTCGTCCCGGTTCACGACCGCGCTCTTCCGGCTCCGGTCGATCTGGTCGAAAAGGATCTTCTTCGCCGCGAAGTAGTTCTCGAAGTTTCCGTGAAAGTCGAAGTGCTCGCGGGTGATGTTGGTGAAGACCGCAGCGGCGTACGGGATTCCGTACGTTCTTCCGAGAGCGAGTGCATGCGAGGAGACCTCCATCACCGCGCGCCTCACACCGGATTCCACCATCATCCCGAACCATTTCTGCAGCACGATCGCGTCGGGAGTGGTCCGGTCCGCGATCTCCCGGTTCTCCCCCGCGCGGTATTCGATGGTTCCGATCAGTCCCGCCGGCTCGCCCGTCGCGTCGAGAATCGACTCCACCATCTTGGTGGTGGTCGTCTTTCCGGAGGTGCCGGTCACGCCGACCAGCTCGAGCTTCTCCGCGGAACGGCCGTAGAAATTCGCGGCGATCAGCGCGAGGGCACGCCGCGCATCCGCGACCGAGACCCAGGTCACACCGGGGCGATCCTCCTCTCCAAGCTCACTGACGATCGCCGTCGCTCCCTTCTCGACCGCCGCGTCGATGAAGCGCGCTCCGTCGACAGTGAGCCCCGGAACGGCGATGAAGAGCGCGCCGGGACGGGCCCGCCGCGAATCATCGGTCACGTCGATGATCTCCGCATTCGCGTCGCCGCGGATCGCGACTACCGGAACACGCTCGAGTAACGTCTGCAATCTCATGGAACGAACCCCGTTGTCGTCGAAAGAGTCAGCTCGATCCGTTGCGTTCCCGGGAGCGGCTCTCCGGCAGGCGGCGACTGTGAAGCCACCCGCCCGCTCCCGGTGAGGCTGACCCGCAGTCCCGCCGCCGTCGCTCTCGCGACCGCGTCCCTCCCGTCCAACCCCCGCAGATCCGGAACCATGCCGGGCGCCGCAGCGCCGGCCGGTACGGCGGACTCCTGCGAGAACGTCGCCAGAAGTGTCCGGGAAGTGACGAGCTCGCGTGCAGGCATGGTCGGCTCCACGTCGAGATAGCGGAGCGCTGCCTCTGCAATGTCGTGGAACACCGGCGCCGCGACCGTTCCCCCGTACTCGGATTGCTTCGGATCGTCGACCACCACGATGATTGCGAGTCGCGGGCGGTCCGCCGGGACGTAACCGACGAACGAGGCGACGAATTGATCGGCGGAGTACCCTCCCCGCACCGCCTTCTGCGCGGTCCCGGTTTTTCCCGCCACGACATAGTCGGGGAGTGCAGCATGGATTCCGGTGCCGCGCGCCACCACCGCCTTGAGGATCTCGTTCATGATCGCGGCGGTGCGGTCCGAGACCACCTGCACGCCCGGATCCGGCGGGGAGGCGTAGACCACGTTTCCAGCCCCGTCGACCACGCGGCTCACGATCCGCGGCCGCACCATCCGTCCTCCGTTCGCCAGAGCTGCCATCGCCCGCAGCACCTGGAGCGGCGTCGCCGCGATCTCCTGTCCCATCGACATCGACGCGTTCGACACGAGCGACCAGTGCGACGGACTGCGGAGAATCCCTCCCGATTCGCCGGGAAGATCGATTCCGGTATCTTCGCCGAATCCGAATCGGCGGATGTAGTCGTACAGACGCTGCGGCCCGAGGGCGAGACCCACCTTGATGATTCCGACGTTGGACGAGTGCACCATCACGTCCTCGAACGGCATCCGCCCGTATGCGTTCCCTCCGTGCTCCCGAATCCTCACGCTCGCGACCTGGATACTTCCCGCGCCGCAGTCGACGATCTGTGAGGGCGTGATCAGCCCTTCTTCCAGCCCCGCCGAGGCAGTGACGATCTTGAATGTCGATCCCGGTTCGTAGATGTCCTGGACGGCACGATTCCGCCACTGGGCCGGCGACGCGTCACCGTAGTGGTTCGGGTCGAACGTCGGCACCGAGGCCATGGCCAGGATGTCGCCGGTCCGGGGATCCATCACGATCGCGACGCCGCTGGTCGCCCGTTGGTCGCGGACCGCCTTCTCCACCGCCCGTTCGGTGATGAACTGGATCACCTCGTCGATGGTGAGCACCACGTTCATTCCGTCCGCAGGAGCGTTGCTTCCTTCGCCGCCGACCTGGTACATCTCCTTGCGCGCGTCGCGAAGAAGAGTCACCCGTCCCGGGCGTCCGCGTACCCACGAGTCGAGCGAATGCTCGAGCCCTCCCAGGCCTTCCCCGTCGATGCCGACGTATCCCATCACGTTCGCCGCCAGCTCACCTTTCGGGTAGGAGCGGCGATGCTCGGTCAGCCGGTGCACTCCCTGCAGGCGCAGCTCGGCGACCGCTTCGCTCACTTCCGGCGTCACCTGCCGCGCGATCCAGGCGAACTCTCCCCGCCCCCGGAGACGGCGCGCGAGATCCTTCCGGTCGACGCCGAGACCCTTGATCGAGGCGAGCCTGCGGGCCGCATCGTCCGGATCCTCGATGCTCTGCGGATCGGCGTAGATCGAATCCGCGATGATGCTCTCGGCGAGCACCCGTCCGCGCACGTCGAAGATCGATCCTCGCACCGGGGTCAGCTCTACAGTACGCTCCTGCTGCTTCTGTGCGCGGTTGAGGTAGTCGTCGTGCCGGAGAAGCTGCACCTGCACCAGGCGCCCGACGACGACTGCACCCCAGCCGAGGAGAAACGCGATGATCACGGCGAAGCGGCGACGCGTTCCGGGCATCATCGCCTCCCTGCTGCAGTGGGAGGCGCCGCCGTGCGCCGCACCACCACGATCTGTCGGGGGTCGGTCCGGGTGAATCCGAGCGCTTCTGCCTTCTTCTGGACCTCGTCCAGCGCAGTCAGCCGCTCGATCTCCAGACGGAGATTCTTGTTCGCGTCCTCGAGCTCCGACTTGACCTTCGCCAGCCGGGTCGACTGGCGCCCCAGCCGGATCACTTCGAGATTCTGCCAGGTGAAAAGAAGGAGAAACAGACCGAGAGGAACCCCGATGGTCAGGACGGCGAGGAGCTCACGAAAGCGCCGGCGGTCGCGCTCGCGAACGATGTGGGTATTCTCGATGGTTTTCTTCTGTGCGTACATGGACCCGCCGCCGACCTCCGGAGTCGACGTACAAGGGTGAAGATCTGCCTGCCGGCAACGACCGCGAGACCGTCTTCACTCACACCCACCCCACACGCGCCACCCCTCCCACGATCCCAACGGCCGATCACACACGCCCAACCCTTCCCCGACCTTCACCCTTGCACCTCGACTCCGGCTTCTCTCACTGCCACGCCGAACTCCCCGGTGCCGGAGAAAGAGAGCCGCCCGGCTCCTCTTCCTCCTTCATACTTCACCACTCCACCTTCTCCGCGACCCGAAGCCTCGCGCTTCGCGCCCGCGGATTGCTCGCTGTCTCTTCCGCGCCCGCTTCGACCGGCTTGCGGGTGAGCACATTCACCTTCTTCACCGCACCACAGCGACAGAGCGGGATGCGAGGCGGACAGATGCACTCTCCCTCCAGTCTCCGGAACGTCCGCTTGACGATCCGGTCTTCGAGCGAGTGAAACGAGATCACGGCGATCCGGCCCCCCGGAGAGATCGCCTCGACGGCGTTCTCCACGAACGACTCCAGCCCGACCAGCTCCTCGTTCACTGCGATCCGCAGCGCCTGAAACGTCAGCGTCGCCGGATCGATCCGTTCTCTCGCAGCGCCGCGGCCTCTTCCCGCGCCTCGCCGCTTCACCGATCGGACGATCTCCGCCAGGCGCATCGTGGTCTCGATCCGTTCCTCGGCGCGTGCGGCGACGATCGCCCGCGCGATCCGTCGCGACATCGGCTCCTCGCCCCACCGCCAGATCAGATCGGCCAGATCCGTCTCGTCGAGCCGGTTCACCACATCCGCCGCGCTCTCACCCTCCTGCCCCATCCGCATGTCGAGCGGCCCTTCCGCGCGGAACGAAAAACCGCGGGAAGCTTCGTCGAACTGCAGAGAAGAGACGCCGAGGTCCGCGAGAAGCGCGTCGATCTCCGTGATGCCGTGATCCTTCAGAATTTCAATGAGCTTCTCGTGACGACCCCTCACGAGCGTCACGCGATCTCCGAAGATCTCGAGCCGGCGCGTCGCGATCGCGAGCGCGTCCGGATCGCGGTCGATGCCGAGCAGCCGGATTCGGGGCCAGCTCTTCAGAAGAGCCTCGGCGTGTCCGCCGAGCCCCACCGTCGCATCGACCACCGTCCCTTCTTCCCTCCCGGGACGAAGGAGCGCGATCACCTCTTTCAAAAGAACCGGTGCGTGACGGCCTGCGTCCGCATTCGTCGCTTCGTTGTCAGCCATCGGCTCCGCGCTCCGCCCGTCCGGGCCGGATCGGGCCCCGACGGATCACTACACGCCGTGGAGCTCCAGCTCCTTCATCTCTTCCGGCGTCAACGGCGTCTGGGTCAACCGCTGCCTGAACTTCTCGTCGTTCCAGACGATCAGGTGATCTTCCTGTCCGAGCACCACCACGTCTTCCGAGATCCCGACGACATTCCGCAGGACCGCGGGAACCAGGAGGCGCCCCTGAGTATCCATGGTCGAGAGCTGGCCGAAGTAATTGACCCGCTCGAGGAGCTTCGTCTTCGCGAGGGAGGTGGATGGCACCCTCGCCAGACGCGCCTGGAACTCGCGCCAGACGGGAAGGGGATAGATCAACCCCTTCTCTCCATCGATGGACGTGATGAAACAGTCCGGGCCGTAGCGCTCCTCGACGACGCGACGGAACGAGGTCGGGATCTTGATCCGACCCTTCTCGTCGACTTTCGCCGGGGCATGCCCCATCAGCTCCGTCAGTTCCACGTATCCGCCATTTCCCTTCGATTTCCCGAAGAAGCTACCACCTAATCCCACTTTTGTCCACAAATATCCACCGGCGCTTCAATCAACGCTGGCGGGGCGAGAGCGTAGGAAAAAGCCCTGAATGTCGAGCCCGCCGGATCGGGGAAATGCCCCATCCGACCACGAATGGGCTCGCGTTGATGTATCCTAATAAGAATCCATGACACACCATCTGCTCGTCGTCGAAGACGACCATGCGACCAGGCAGCTTCTGAATGTCGCCCTTGCTCGCGAGGGTTACGTAGTCCATGAAGCGGCCGATGCCCGGGCGGCACTCTCGCTTTTCTCGCGGGAGCTCCGCTACGACGCAGTGCTCCTCGACCTCGCGCTTCCAGGGAAAGGAGGGCTCGATCTCCTCGCGGAAATGCAGCGCCACGACGGGAACATCGGCTCGCGAGTCCTCGTGGTCACCGGGCTCTCGCCTCGCGCGAGGAAGAATCTCGATCCACGATCGGTGTTCGACGTCCTTCCGAAGCCGTTCGATCTGGAGGAGCTTTTCGAGTCGGTCCGGGCCTGCGTGAATGGCGGATCGAACGGCGACGGCGCGCTCCGGGTGCCATACGAGCCGCGGCGGCAGATCTACGGGATGCTCGATCGGACCATCTCCCTCCACCGGACCACGCTCGGGAACGTTCAGATCCTCGACCCGCGCGACCACTCGTTACGGATCATCGCGCAGCGCGGTTTCGGCCGCGATTTCCTCGAGCACTTCAAGAGCGTGAGCGCGTTCGACGGGTCGGCATGCGGCCGCGCGCTTCGCAACGGGAGCACGATTCTGATCGACGACGTCGAGTCCGATCCGGAGTTTGCCGAGCACCGCGCAATCGCCGCCTCCTCCGGATTCCGGTCCGTGCAGTCGACACCGCTCGTCACCAGCAGCGACCGCTGCGTCGGCGTTCTCTCCACTCACTTCGCCCGCCCGGGACATCTCCGCTCTTCGCAACTCCACCAGCTGGGGCAGACCGCGCGGCGCCTCGCCGATGTCATCGAGAAGCTGGACCCTCTAGTAAAGGCCTGACCCCGCGCGCCGCACAACCGACATCACGAGGAGCGGCACGGCTCCCGCCGCCAGCAACACGAGAGCATTAGTGAAGATCTGACCCCTCCCGCCTACCCGCACCAACCCGTCGCGGAATCCGCGCAGCAACACGTCGCCAGCAACCCGCCTCCCGAGGAGCGGCACGGCTCCCGCCGTGCCGGCCGCGGCGCCCCATCGCCAGAAACACGAGAGTCGCCGAAAACCCGAGGCTGCCCGGAAAATCCCGGAAAATCGTCATTCCGTGATCTGAATCACGCTCGCTCCTCCGGGATGGGCCGATATTCGAATCTGTCTGCAGTACGGACGGGAAGGAGAAACACATGGAAGACGAGAAAACCCCCGAAACCACGAAAGAACACGAGCTCGAACAGGCCGAGCTCGAAGACGTGAGTGGCGGCGTTCTGATCGGGCTCAATCAACCGTTCAAGCCGTCATCCCTGACGTCGCTTCCCGCGGTCCAGGAGCCGCAACAGCTCCCGAACCTCACCGAGATCCCGACCCTCGGCAAGTAGCTCCTCCAATTCGGTCCATGCGGTCCGGCAGCCCCCGCCGGACCGCTTTTTTTTCGGATCGCCTTTCAGGCGGCGCCGTATCTCTCGCGGATTCGTGGGATCAGGTAATCGTTGAACGCTGCTTCGAGCCCGAGCTGCGGCGCGAAGTTCCAGTCGTGGCGCGCCGCCGAGTCGTCGACGTCTTCCGGCCAGGAGTCGAGAATCCCCTGTCGCTTCTCGTCCACCTTCGTCGTGATCTGCGGCCCCGGAAATGCGCGCTCGACGATCTCCTGAATCTCCGCGGCGGACGGATTGAACGCCGCGATGTTGTACGACGTCCGAGTGAGACGCTCGCTCGGCGCGGCGGCGAGCGCGAGAAGGGCAGCGACGCCGTCCGGCATCGCCATGAAGGGAATCCGCGTGTCCGGCCGGACGAAGCAGGCGTACGGCTTTCCCTCTGCGGCGGCATGCAGCATCTCCGGCGCGAAGTCGGACGTCCCTCCCGACGGGACCGTCACTGCGGAGATGAGGCCGGGGAAGCGGATCGAGCGGAAGTCGACCCGTCCCGCGAGGGAGTCCGCCGAGAGCTGCTTGTAGAAACGCGCGTAATAGCGGCCGAGCATCTCGCAATACAGCTTGTTGCAGCCGTACATCGTGGTCGGCGTGTTGAACTCGTCCTCGCGAACGCGGCCGACGCGTTTCTTCGTCTCGAGGTCGGGCATCCCGTACGCCGCGATCGACGAGGGGTAGAGAAAGACCACCGGACGGCCGTGAGACTCTCCCTGTTTCTGTGCGAACTCGAGGAGATTCATCGTCCCCTCGACGTTCACCTGATGCGCGGTCACCGGTGTGAACTCGCTTCGGGTGGAGAGGAGAGCGGCGAGGTGGAAGACCATCTCCACCTGGTACTCCGAGAGAATCCGCTCGAGCAGATTCGGATCGAGAATCGAGCCGGCGAACTCGTGCGCGACGAGTCGTCCGAGCTCGGGCTCGAGCGGCTTGAGGTCGAGGGTGATGACGGGACGGTCTCCCGCCTCGGCGAGTCGCGTGATCAGGCCGTGGCCGATCTCTCCGCTCGCGCCGGTGATCAGAATGGCAGGCTTTCGCAGCAAGGGTTTCCCTCCGGCGCCCGCTGGCGCGGGGAGACGTTACCACGTTCCGCGGCCGTGTGAACCAGCGGACTCGTCAACGCTGTGCGAAGCTGTTTCCGGCGAGGATCGGGGCTCGAGAGTCGAGGCTCGAGGCTCGAGGCTCGAGCCTCGATCCACAATCCTCGATGCTTTTCAGATCCACGATCCTCGATCCACGATCCACGATCCTCAATCCACGATCCTCAATCCACGATCCTCGATCCTCGATCCTCGATCCTCGATGCCTTTCAGATCCTCGATCCACGTCAGGGCTTCTTCTTCGGAACGTACTTTCCGTCGAACGCGGTGCTCCACGTCTTTCCGTCGTCTTTCGACTGTTCCCAGAGCTGGCGTACCGCACCCCCGTCGAGAGGCGTCCAGGTGATGCGGTTCATCGGGGAGACGCGGCCGTTGGACGAGAGGATCATGCTTCCGTTCCGCAGCCCTCCGGTGATCACCGCGGCGTTTCCTTCGTCGTCGAGGGAGAGAGGGGCGCCGCTACCGACCCAGAACTGGTTCCACTTCTTCGTGCGCGGGTCGTAGAAGTTGAAACTGCTGCCGGTCGTCCCCGTTGCGCTGGTCCATTCCTCCCGAATGGCACAACCGTCGTTGATCGGCGTGATGCGGCTCGATCCGACCTGCTGCCCGGCGGGGTTGTAGACGTCCCACTCTCCGATCCAGAAGTCGAACTGGCGGTACTCGGCGGTGGAGCAGGGACGGAACGCTTCGAGCGCCGCCTCCTGCGGCTCGAATTCAGGGAACTGTTTCGCCACGACCCACACCGGGAATCCCGCCGCATTCGATTTCTCGAGCCGGCTCGCGACGGCTCTCGCGTCGCCGAGTGCGGCGTAGGAGCGGGCGAGGAGGAGTTGCATGAACGCGGGTCGGTATCCGAGCTCCAGCGCCTTCGTCAGCGGCACGAGAGCCTCGCGATATTTTCCGATCTCCTGGAGCGATCGCCCGAGTCCGTACCACGCTTCCGCATCGTCGGGATGCTCGCGCGTGATGCGCTCGAGCTGCGGCTCGATGTTCTTCCAGTCGCGGGTCTGGATCAGCCTCGCGGCCTGATCCGATGCCGTCTCCGATTGTGCCGGCGCGGCGACGATCGAGATCGTCAGCGCGACGGCGGCCACGAGCGCCCATGGTCCGGCGTGCCGCATCGCATCCTCCTTTTCGATTGAATCTTCACCATACCGCGGAGGAAACGGCGCGACGGTCACGGAGATGAAACGAAAAGCATCGCGGATCGAGGATCGTGGATCGTGGATCTGAGAGGTGACGGAGCGAGCAGCGGCTTGGTGAGCGATCTCATTGGGGCGATTTGCCATAGCTCGTTCGGGCGTCTTCTCTGAGAACGATCGCCGGTAACGGAGCGATTCGCGGCTTCGAGAGCGATTTCATTTGCGCGATTTGCCATAGCCCGTTCTGGCGTCTTCCATGAAAACGATCGCGGTGACGGAGCGAGCAGCGGCTTCGAGAGCGATCTCATTTGCGCGATTTGAAGAGCCTGATGACTCGCGGAAGACCGAAGGACGCCACCTCGTTCAGCCGGGCCCGTCAGGGGAGCGGCACTCGGTTTCGCACGGCTCCTGTGACTCGGCGCGTTCGCCGAGCCGCCAACGCGATGACCGCGCCGCTCGGCGGGACGCACCCTCCCCCCGTCCGGGGTCATGTCTTCAGCCGAGGAACGACATTCGGGGAGAGGGAAGGGTGAGGGGCAACCCCGAAAGTCGAAGCCTAATGTGAGTTTGCGGATGGTTTGGCAAAACGCCGGGATAACAGGGGACATGGCGGGACGGATCGCCGCTCGTCGTAACCTCAGCCACGTTCAGCGGTTACGCCGCGCGCCGACGCGCGCCGACGATCTTTCTGCCAAACGAAACGCAAAACGGGCGACGGCCGGACCCGAGGCATCGCCGAACCCGCCTAATGGAGACCGTAAGTCGCGCTAGACCCGACAATTAAGCCCCATCTACGCCTCACCTACCGTCATCATCCGGGGCCGATCAGCGGACATTTTGCGGGCTTTTCGCGCAAGCGCGTCCGATCAGCGGACATCGGCGCAAACTACCGCGCCTCAAGAGGATACCCCTGGCGAGCTCCCGATCGCTGTGCACTGATCAGCGGACATGAAAGTGCACAAGGAATTGTGCAAAAACAGGGGTGAATCTACAGTAAACGTCGACGAAGAAGAGAGGCCGGAGGGATCACGATGCCAGCAGGCGGCCCGAGCACTACCGGCGGCGATCGGTGACCGCTCCTTAGAGCGGTCCCTGGTCGATCACGAGCAGGTAACGGCGCGTGCCGACCCCGGTTGCCATCGCGGTCTTGTAGCCCTGCATAGCGTACCATTCGCGCGTGTTAAACAGGGCGGCAGGGGAATCGAAATCCAATACCCCAACACGCAAGGGGATTCGGGCTGCGTGAGCTGGCCAGGGATTCGTCCGGTGCAGGACGATGAAGGTGTTAGACGTATCGTCGGGATCGTCCCACCGCGTGATCACGGCCGTAACCGCCTCCTGGAGTGGGAGCAACTCGATGTAATTCTCGGCGTCACGGATGGCCGAGAATTCAGTCGCCAGATACGGATGAGTGGACGCTTCGAGGTACGGGATGACGGTACGGGCGGGCGGGGTGGCCGTGCGATCCTTCCCCACCGCGGCGCCGCATAAAAGAAGCCCAAGCACCGCGATCACGACAAGAAGCTCCAGGAGGCCCAGGCCGGCTGACCGGCTCGATCTTGCGCGGATCGCCTTCAGTCCTTCGATCACCCGGTTCGCGTCGCGGCGGGTCTGTGGCCAGGATTTCCGGCATTGGCGGCGGTTGAAGCCGATCTGCCGATCGCGGTCGTCCCATCCGAGCTCGAGATAGAGTCCCTCGATCAACTGCTGCTGGGCATGAGTGATTGGCTCGGCTGGATGATATGGACGCCGCGAATGACGGGCCGTGTTGCGGAATCCAAGTTCCTCGAACCTCCGGATCACCGCGTCGAAGCCCGCGTTGTCGAGCGCCTTTGAGCTCGTCACCCCGGCTGCCTCGAGCATGATCGCCTCGTAGTGCTCACGCGGAATCTCGAGCTGCCGCTGGGCGATATGCAGCATGCGAATTTGCGCAGAAGTAATCACCTCATCCTCCTTTGGTCGCGCAGCGAGCCGGTGAGCCCGGCCTCGGAGAGATAACGGTAGACGGTCGCCTGGCAGACACCCGTTTCGGCGATGATCCGCGCGTAGGTCGCACCTCCGCGCCGCATCAAAATTACCCGCTCACGCCGCTCCCGGCGGGCCTCGACGTCGGGAAGGAAGGCCTGCCACTTGCGGCGCAGCGTTGCGTCCTTCGGATTGCAACGCAGCTCCCGAGGGATCGCCTGTTTCACGAAGTTCGTCGAGACGCTGAGATACTTTGCGATGGCACGCACGGACATCAATTGCTCTGTCGCGAGCTCGAGAGCCTCTCGCCGCAGCTGCTCGTAGTCTCGGCCCTTCTCCCTAGCCATACGCAGCCGCATCGCGTGAGATTTCGAACGAAGGATTCCAGCAGCCACGACCTGCACGCGCACCCATTCACGTGACACGCCGCCGATCTCTTGTGCCACGAGAGATGTGCTTAGACCAGAGCGATACAGCTCCACCGCCCGATGCGCTTGCCGCGCGGTATAGGTTGGCCACGCACGCTTCACGCGGCCCTCCCGGCGCAGGAGCTCATATACCCAACACGGCGAGGTTCCGGCGGCCGCTGCTGCCTTTAAGTGGCTTCCGGTCGCCTCGTAGATCTCGATCGCGATCCGACGCTCACGGTCACCGTATTTCTTGCGACTCATGCTCGCCCTCCTCCGAAATGAGCTTGAGTTGTCCGACCAGCGGGGCCACGATCGAATCCCGGTCATAGGCTTTCGCGTGCTCGAGGGTCGAGAGAGCGCGCCGGATGAAGTGGTTTCGGACCTTTCGTCGCTCGTCTTCGGTCGAGATCCAGTAGTAACCCCACGGCCGCGCGGGCGACGTGCCGATCGGGAGAGATCGCTCTTCGACCAGCCATTTCACGATCGATTGAATCTCGCGAGTCGGGATACCGGTCTGACGGCGGATCGCGTGCATCGAAATCGCAGAGGCCCGGCCGAGACGGCGCCAGATAATCTTGACCACGCTGACTGCATGCGCCCGATCGACGCTTCCACGCTCGAGCCAGGACCCGCTCATGCCGCGTACTCCGTGCCTCTTCTGGCGAGTTTCAGGTGCGCAGCGATCACGATCCAGGCGGTCCGTTGCGGCCGCACCCAAGTGCGCCCGTCGCGGTCGAATACGCGCACGAAGCCTGCCCTCTCGAGAACCAGTACTGCCGCAGCGATGTCGCTCGGATCCGCGGCGGCGAGGATATTGATGACGTCGATGAACGACTGAGGACGTCCGTCCTCGCGGGCGCAAGTCGCCGCCAGTACTGCGACATGCAGCTGCGCGAGCGCGGTCATGCGAATCGCTCCCGTTCGATCGCGATATCGACACGATTAAGGAGGTCCCCGATTGTCACGAGGTCGGCCCACTCGATCGCACGGAGATCGATCCCAAACGCATTCGAGAGCTGCCATGCGATCTCGCGCTCCTGGTCGACCGTGAGCCCGAGATCTCGACGGATCCGCGTCCCTGCCGTCGTGCCGACGACCGATCGTCCGCATACGCCGGCGACGATCCTTCGCACCTCAACCTCCCGTGCTGCCTGTGGTGTGAGCGATTCCATAGCGTCATCTCCTGGGCTGCTCATCAGGCCCGCCGAGCCACCAGCGGACGACCGCGCACTCGGGCGAGCACGCGGTTTCGCAGAGGGATCTATGGCGCGCTCGAAATGCTCGCCTCGATCGACTCCTGCTCTGCCAACGGCTGCTCCGCCGGGGCATCCGGAGGCGCTGGCCGGACTTCCACGAAGACGCGCCAGTCCGGCTTCGGTGAATTCGATTGATGTGAATGATGGCCGCTCGCGTATCCGGCGACGCCCGCCGAATACGCTTCAGCCATTCCCAGGACGAAGCTGGCGACTCGCTCGAGATCGCGAAGCTCGAGATCGACTATCAGCAGTTTCAGCTCAATGAGATTGAGGCCGCGAGGGCCACGAAATGACGAAGAGCCGCTGTCGCCGGCGGGAGACTCTCGCCGGCGGCGCGTGAGCGACTGCGCGAATTCCAATCGGCGGCGAACTGACTGAGCCGAGAGCGGTCCCCCGGGACCGCGGCGACGCCTTTTCCACTCCGTGGGCGAATCTCCGCTCCTGGCGTCCTTTCGAGGTCCGAGAGCTCCTCGCGTTGATTTTTCGTCCAGATTTTCCAGCGCCCCGCGCCTGGTCTACGCCGACACGGATCTCTACGACACGGATCTGCTGATCACGACCACCGATGGCGCGACGATCGCGCCGTCCGGGTGCTGGTCCGAATCCTGGCAGATCACGATCCCGCCGAACGGCTCGGCGATCGCGGAGGACTTCGGACGATACGTCTGCGGCCCGCGCGCCGGGATCACCCAGGTGAAGATTCTCGAAGGCTCCGCGCGCGTGACCTCGCTCATGCGATTCGTCGAAGGCGGCCTGTCAATCTCCTTCGAAGTGCCACCGCTGACTGCTCACCTCCCGGATCCGCAGGACGTGCGGATCATCCAGAACGATGACCGTTGGGTCACCCATCTGGCCTTCTTCGACGAGGGGACGCCGAGCGTCGTCACCGCGCGAGTCTATGACCACGACAACCAGTTGGCCGGGACCGAGAGTTTCGACGTGGCCGGCGACGGCGAGCTCACATTCGTCGAGCTCGCGACGCGGGTGAGCGTCGGGCGGATCGAGCTCACCGAGGGCTCTGGCGTCGGGTTCCCCGGGAGCGTCGCAGCGTATTCGCAGCAGATCTATGGATTCGCGGTGGTGACCGACCGGAGGGCCGGGACGCCGCGCGTGATCCCGTTCGCATCAATCGATTGAATTTCCAGAGCGCGATGCGCGCACGATGTTGTTGTTCGCCCGCCGGGCGGATCAGGGCCGCTCGGCGGGACTTCAAAGGAGAGAGCATGAAGCCTGGATGGAAGAGCACGGAGTTTCTCACGGTCGTCGTCATCTTCATCGTCGCGGTGCTGCACCTGTTCGGCATGGCGGGCAACGTCGATGTTGGGACGGTCACGGCGAGCCCTGCGATCGCGGCGATCGTCAGCGTCCTCGACAAGGTGCTGACCTTCGTCCTCATGGCCTGGCCCGGCGCGAAGTACATCGCTGGTCGGAGCGCGGTGAAGGCGTCACTCGGCGGAAACTGACGCGATGCGAAAACACCTTTGCGCCGTCGTCGCCGTCGCGAGCCTGATCGCGTGCGTGCTGGGAGCGAGTGAGATCGGGCCGCCGCGGCCTTCCCATCGCGGATGGACCGTGCCCTGGCGCGACGGCGCAAAGATTCTCCGAGTCCAGGAGTGCGGGAAGCACTACGCGATCGTGACGCTCGATCTATCTCGCGTCGTCGACACAGTGCGCGTGACGGACCGCGGCCCGCACGGCGAATGGCTCGGCGAGCGGACCGCCATCCTGCTCGCAGACGAATACGGCCACGCAACGATGAAGGAAAAGCCGACGCGGGCCTGGTGGGAGAAGGCGCTCGAGATCAACCGGGAGCCGGCGCCGCAGCTCGCGCCGCCGCATTTGCCAACCGCCGAAGACCCGAGGTGAAGGGATGCCCTACTTGATCACCGAATACATCCTGCTCGCGCTGATCGCGCTCCTCTGCGTCGCGATGGTGCGCGCGCGCCGGCGGAGGAAATAGCAATGCACATCGTCCAGGCGGCCACGATCGGCCTCGGCACCTACACGACCTCGGCCGCTGCACTCGCCGGCACGACGACCCTCGCGGATCTCTGCGGCCTCGCCGCACTTCCGGACGGATGCAGCGATGCCGAGATTCAGGTGACGGCAGGAACCGTCTACCGCAACAACGACGGCACCGACGCGGACGCGAACGACATGCCGATGAGTGCCGGCGACGTGTTTCAGGTGAACAACTCGAGCTGGCTGCTATCGCAGCAATTGCGGTTCTTTGCCGATGCGCAATGCACGATCGTCGTCGCACTCAACAAGAGCCACGCCTGAGAGGAGACCACGATGAAACGACGACTGATCGCCATCCTGCTCCTGACCTTCACGACGGCGACGCTTGCTGCCGGGACCGAGACGCGCAAGGGCGTTTCGCAGAATCTCTCAGTCGATTCGATCTCGACCGCCACTCTGAGCATCACCAGCCTGAACGGCCAGAACGTGACGATCGGCGGCGTCGGCATCACCAACCAACACCAATTCGTTCAGTTTCCGGTTGGCCATTGGGTCGACTTGATGCAGATCACGAGCACCCAGGGGAACGCCTTCTCACTGGTCACCGACGCGCTGGAGATCACCACCGGTGGTCTCGATGTTGATGCCGGAGGCCTGTACGTATCTGCCGGAGGCGCGAACGTCACCGGCGGAACGATCTCTGATTCTTTCGCCCTATCTGCGGGTCCGTCCTGGACCGCGGGAGCCGGAGCTCCGTCGGGCGCATGCACGACGGGCTCGTTCTACTCGCGAACCGAGGGCGGCGCAGGCTCGACATGGTACGTATGCGAAGCCGGCGCATGGGCGGCGAAATGACGACTCTCGGCGCGGTAGTCGCTCTGCTCAGCGGGATCGTGACGCTGATCCTGATGCTGATCCGCGGGAACTCTGATCCGGCGCGGCGCGCGGCGAAGACCGACACGCAGGTGTCGGAGGCGCTCACGGAAATCGCGAATGAGGTGGAGAGAAAGGACGATGACCGCAGCAAGTCAGACATCGAAGCGGCTCTTAGGTAGCCGCTGCGCGGCCTCGGTCGCCCTTTGTCTCCTCCTGGTTCTCGCTTTCGCGGCCGGGTGCGGGGCAATGCGGATCCGCGCCCGCGGCCCGATCGTCGCCGCAGCTCCGGTCACGCCCGTCGATGTCCGCGTCCACTGGATCGCGTCCGGCGAGGCCGCTCCGTTCGATGGCATTCTGCTCGACGCGGCGACATATGCAGCGCTAAGGGAGAAGATCGCGCGCCTCCAGGGCGAGCTCGCGAAATGCCGCGGCGCCGGGGGTGCTGCGCAGTGACGCCGCTGGTCATCTCTCTCGCCTCGCTCATCGCGACGATGCTCCTCAACGGCATCGTCGCGCTCCTCGTCTACTCGATCCGGACGACACTCCGACAGGAGAAGCTCGAGGTGGCAAATGCTCTCCTCCAGCTGCAGGGTCAGCTCGCACGCGACATCCGCGAGGAATACGCGACGCGTGAGCAGCTCGGCGAAGTCCGGCAGCGGATCGACCTGGCAGATCAGATGCGCGACGGGTTCGCGGGCGTACACCGTGCGCTGAAACGGGAGCGCACCGCATGACGCGAGCGGCGCAGAAGCCGGGCCGGAAGCCGGCGGCGAAGAAACCGGCGGACAAGCGGCCGGCCGGGAAGCCGCGTCGCGGCCATCCGGCGGTCGAGCTGCACGTCGGCCTCGCGCAGCTCATCGATTCGTGGCTCCTCGAGATCCCGCGGCCGACCTACGACGAGATGATCGAGCGGCTCCGCGGTACGGGCTACCACGTCTCGCGCAGCGCGCTCGCGCGATACGGTTACAAATTCGAGATCCAGCGCCGCGCGGTGCGGATGCTCGTCGAGAAGGCCAAGCTCCTCCGCACCTCCGACCAGGACGAGGTGCTCGCGCTCGAGGAGGCCGTCTCGCAGCTCCTCAATACGCGGATCCTCGAGTCGCTTCTCGGAGAAGATGAGAACGGGAAGCCGAAAGCCCTCTCGGACGAGGAGCTCTCGACCGTCGTCGCGGCCGCAAAGCTGCAGAGCTCGAGCGCGGCGCGCGAGCGGACGCGCCTCGCCGTCACGCGAGGCGTCGACCGCGCGCTCAAGATCCTGCGCGCGGAGCTCGAGCAGCTCCTCCGCGACGATCCTCCGCTCCTCCGGCGTGTGCTCGCAAAGGTCGAAGAGGTCCGTCAGCGTCAGCTCGGAGGTGCCGCGTGACGCGCAACACCACCGCAGACTGGCTGGGTACTCTGTCCGTAGATGCGACCGCCCCGGGCGTCGCCGCTCGTCCCTCGACCATCCAGGACTTCCTCGAGCAGGACGTCGACACCGAGAACGGCCGCTGGTCGCTCACGGGATACGAGCCCTTCGGCGAGCTCCTGGGGATCCTCGATCGCGCGGTGCGCAGGAGAGAGACGGACAGCGAGATCACGCTACTCAAGGCCGAGCAGGTCGGCGCGACGACGATCGGAATCGGGGCCGCTCTGCATCTGGTCGCCGATCGCCAGTACAACGTCGGATACTTTTTGCCGACCGACAAGTTCGCGCACCGATTCGGCCGCACGCGGCTGAAGCGCATGATCAGCCGCTCTCCGTTCCTCTCGTCGCATCTTCGCGATCGCGAGGTCGTAAGCCAGGCGACGATCAAAGAGTTCGACGGCCGGTTCCTGTACGTCCTCGGCCTCGAGGCGATGCTCGGCGCGGTCTCGATTCCGCTCGACGTCCTCGCTTATGACGAGGTGGACCTACTGCCGGAAGAGAACCTCGAATGGTCACGCGGCCGCGTGGCTCGCTCGCCTCTCCGTCTTGCGATTTATTTCTCCGCCGGCTACACGCCAGGCGCGGGCATCGATTCGAAGTGGCAAGAAGGCTCGCAGCGCCGGATACTGTTCCGCTGCGCGCATTGCCGGCTACGCGGGATCTGTCTCGAGGAGACGTTTCCGGAGTGCATGGCCAAGCTGGGCGGGCACTGGACGCGGGTCTGTCCGCGTTGCAGGCGCGAGCTCGATCTTTCCCGCGGCGAGTGGGTCGCGACCTTCCCAAACCGGGAAAAATCCCGTCGCTATTCGTTCCGTCTTTCCGCGCTCGCGGTCGGATCGATGCCGGGCGACGCGATCTGGCATCGGTGGCAGCGAGCGCAGCGAAAGAAATCCGAGATGGCGAAGTTTCGCTGCTCGGTCCTCGCGATCCCGGACGCCGGGGCAATGCAGCCCGTGAGCGACGCCGAGCTCGCCGCGATGCGGTCGTCCGAGTGCGTGCTGTCCGGGGCGCGCGGGTTTCTTCCGCGCTACGGCGGGATGGACACGGGCGACCTGTGTCATCTCTGGGTGGACGAGCGGCTCCCGGACGGCCGGAAGCGCCTCGTCTGGATCGAAGAGATCGACAGCGATCGGGCGGTCGAGCGGGTATCGGAGATCATCGACCGGATCGGGATCACTCAACTCGTGATCGACAAGAAGCCGCTGACCACGGTCGCGCGAGCGCTCGCATACCGGTTCCCGCGAACGGTCGTCCTGCAGGACTTCACCGATTCGTCCGAGCAGAAGCTCGTCGAAGAGCAGCATGAGTCGCGGACCTATCGGTGCGTGAAGGTGAACCGCGACGAGTCGCTGGACGACTTCACCGCCGAGATCACCGGACCGCTCGGGCTGATCCTCCCGGCGAAGGAGAGCGAGGTCCTCTCGACGCTCTCGCAGCATCTCAAGAACCTCCGGAAGGAGCGGGTCATCGACGCGAAGGGACGCGCGGTCGATCGGTACGTGAAGGGCGTCGCGAACCACTTCGGGATGGCGGGCAACTCGGCGCGCATCGCGGAGCTCGTCGCTCCGGCGTTCATGCCGTTCGAGATCGTCACACCGCGTGGCGCACAGGTCCCCGCGTGGGGCCAGAGTCGCGATGGATGGGGGGCGTATCGTGGCTGAGACGGTCCTCTACGACGCTTTCGGCAACACCGTCACGTTCGACAAACGCCCGCCGGACCGGCAGGCGGAGATTGGACGGGTGCGCGATCCGTGGGCGGGGCTCACGACCGGCACGCTCACCCCCGAGTTCCTCGCGCGAGTCCTGCGCGGCAACGCTGCGCTCGAGCAACAGATGCTCGTCGCGAAGAAGCTCCTGGAGGACGCGCACGTCTTCTCGTCGTATCGCAATCTCGCGTCCGCAGTCTCGAAGCTCGACTGGTCCATCGAGCCGTTCGACGATTCCGCCGGCGCGAAGAAGGACGCGGAGGACGTGAGCGCGATGCTGAACGGCTTCCGCACGTTTTCCGGTCTCCGGTATCACCTCGTTTTCGGTGAGCATTATCCATTCGTCGCTCCGGAGATCCTCTGGTCGCGTGACTACAAGGTCTCCGGGTGGGAGGTCGTCGACGCTCCGCGCTGGCGTCAGGATCCGACGACGAGGGAGCTGCGACTCCGCACGATCGCGAGTCCGTCCGCCGGCGAGCCTGTGAACCCTCGAGGGTTCGTCTTCCACTCGGGTGGACTCTCCGACGGCCGGCTCACCGAGCGCGGACTGTGGAGGAAGATCGCCTGGTACTGGCTCTTCAAACATTCCTCCTGGGAATGGCTCATGCGCTTTGCGAACGCCTACGGGAACCCGATGATCTGGGCGTTCTTCGACCGCGCCGAATCGCGCGACTCGGTGCTCGAAGCAATCACAGGGCTCGCCGCGAACGCGCGGGCGGCATTCCCAGCCGGTACCGAGGTCAAACTCCAGGAGGCGCAGCGCTACGGCACGACGTCGCTCTACCAGGCGATCATCTCCGCATCCGACGAAGCGATCACGAAGTTGATCAACGGGCACGTGCTCAACTCAGAGGCGAAGAGCGGGACGGGCACGCTCGCTGGCAATCACGCCGAAGAAGTCGCGAACGACAACATCGAAGCCGTCGCTGGGCAGATTGCCGAGAGCGTGCAGGAACAGGTCGTCGCCGTGTGGTGGGGTTTCAACCGGGGATGGGACCAGGTCGAGAGCGGAGAGATCCCGAATTTCCGCATCAATGCAGCGCCGCCGGCCGATCTCACGAAGACGTCTCAAGTCTACGTGATCGTAAACGAGGCGCTCGCCTCGGTGGGCCGAGCCATCGACCCCTCGCAGATCGAGGACGTGTTTCAGGTGCGCACGGTCGAGGCGACCGCTCCGGCGCCGCCCGCGGGGCTCGGCGCCGCGAAGAGGCGGACCGGTACGGCCGCGGCGAGCGGGCCGAAGAAGCCAAAGCTCCAAACGGCGGAGGATGTCGCCGCCCTCGTCCTCGAGCTCGGGACGATCGCGAACCGCGAGCAGACTCAAAAGATCCTCGAGCTCGTCCGCGGAGCAGAGACGCTCGACGAGGCGATCGACCGGCTGTGGGAGAGCGTAGACCAGCTCGACTCGGCGCGCCACGGCGAGATCCTCGCGCAGGCAATGGCGGTCGCGGAAGCAATGGGCGCGGGCGACGTGGCGGAGGAGTCGGCATGACGACGCCCGCGGTCCGCAAGGTCCTCAAGCCCTTCCAGGAGGCGCTCCTCTTTCAGCGGAAGCGCTCGCCGATGGTCGCGGACAACTTCTATTCGCTCATTCCGGAAGCCCGTCCGAGAGCGTTCACGATCACCGGCTTGCAGCGCTATTCGTCTCTGCTCGAGGCGAATCGTTTAGTCGAGGAGGCGCTGGCCAGCGGTATGACGAAGAGCGATTTCGCGGATCACCTGGGCGAGATCGTCGATGCCCAGGGTGGGACGATCCTGTCGCCCCAGCGGCTCGAGCTTATCCACCAGAACGCGATCGCCACCGCGACCGCGGCCGGGCGCTATCAGCAGTTGAGCGATCCCGACGTCCTCGACGAGCGCCCTTATTGGCAGTATCCGCTCGGGCCGCACGACGGACGGACCAGCGCGATCTGCCGGCAGCTCGAGGGCCTGGTCGCGCGCCACGATGACCCGATCTGGGATCACATCTATCCGCCGAATCACCACAACGAACGCCATTACAACGTGACATCGCTGACAGCGGAGCAGGCGGGCGAGAGCGGGAAGCTCTACGAGCACGGGGAGAAAAACCCAAAACTCGGCCCGGTGATCGACGGGCGCGAGATCCTGCCGGATCCGGGGTTCGATTTCGCGCCGAAGAACGTCATGGCGGCGGATGACCGGTTCTTCGCGAAAGCGCTCGCGGACCTCGGCCCCGAGATCCCGATGAAGACGGCGGCGGACTATGGACTCGCGTCACTCGACACGTTGCCGCCGGATTCACCTCCGCGCCTCGGGTCGCCCTTTCGCGGCGATCGCGCTGCAGACTGGAACGCCTTCCGCGAGGCGACAGGCATCGGTGAGGGAGCGACCGGGGCCTGGTTCGTCGACTATGCGTCCGACGGCGTGCGCGTCAATGAAGACACCTTTCTGCATCTCGCCGGATACGCATCATCGGGCGAGCAGCTCTCGCCGGCCGCGCGCGCTGAGCGAGGCATCGTGCTCCCGCTCATCCAGCACGTTCTCGAGAATCCGGCCGAGGTCTGGTACGTGAGACGAAACCGCCCGGACGGAGCTCCCTACTACATCAAACGCTACCTCGGGATTTACACGATCGAGGACAAAAAGAAGATCGTCGCGATCTACTTCGAACGCTCGGCCGAAGGTTGGTTGCGGCTCCGCACGATCTACAGATCGTCGCCCGAATCTCCCAGCGACTGGAAGGGTATCGAACGGCGGGAGAGGAACGGGCTGCTCGTGTTCAGCCGGGCGGGGAGGAAAGAGTGAGTCGCAGAGCGTGCCTGGACTCACGCCTCGCTCCGTTGGCAGCCGCACGCGGCATCCGGGTGACGAGGGGTGCACATCCAGTATCGGTCAGGAATCGAAATCGCGCAAGGCGGCCCTCTGGGGCGCGATCGGGCGTGAGAGGGTAGGACGGGAGCCATGAAGGGGCGATCGCAAAAAATAGCACGACATAAGGCGGGTTCTGTGGATCTGGACGGCTCGGGGCTGGCCGTGCTCGTCGGTAAGGCGGTCGAGATCCGCCGAAAGGGGGCGAAAGCGGGTGCAGACGGGCTGCCGTCCGAGCTCCTTGTGTTCCCGTTCCCGACTTACGAGAACGACCACGGGACCTACGTCACCGACGCGGCGAGCCAGAAGGAGATCGTCGGCGGGTTTAGTGACCGGGGCGTCAAGATCCCGATCGATTACGAGCACCAGACGCACACCGGCGAGATTGCGCCAGCCGCGGGGTTCATAGGGGAACTCGTCGCGGGCGGGACGGCGGGACTGATCGCGAAGTCCATCGAGTGGAACGATCGCGCGGCGGAGATGGTCCGCTCCGGCGAGTATCGCTACCATTCGCCGGTCTACCTCTACGACCCCGAGACTATGAGGATCCGGGCTCTGCTCTCGCTGGCTCTCACGAATCTCCCCGCATCGCACAACCAGGCGGAGCTCTACGAACAGATCGCCGCGAAGGCGGTCGCGCGAATGAAGACGATCAAGGCAAAGGGAGGAAACGGGATGGACGAGATCATCGAACGCCTGCAGTACATGCTGGGGCTGCCAGTCACCACGACGCTGAGCGAGCTGAAGGCTGCTGTTCAGCGGGTTATCGACGCACTGCCGGACGGCGATCAGATGCTCTTCGAGGTCGGCGCGGCGAAATCCGACGGGTCTCCGGCGACGATCGCCGAAGTGCTGATGCAGACCGCGAAATCAGAGCCTGACGATGCCGGAGCCGTCGAGCTCCCGGTTGCATCGGCCGAGGTGCTCGAGCTGCTCGAGATCGAGGATGACGCGGACCTCGCGACGGTTCAGGCGAAGCTCATCGAGCTCCGCTCGCCGGCGGGCGTCGTCACGCGCGAGGAGCACGACGCCGTCATCGCAGAGCGCGATGCGGCGAAGGCGGAGCTCGCGCAACTCTCCGCGAAGTCCGCGGAGGAGCAGCTCGACGCGCTCATCGCCGCCAACCGGCCGAAGGTGACGCCGGCGAAAGAACCATGGGTCAGGCAGCTCGCGAAGAAGCACGGGATCGAGCACGCGAAAGAGGTCATCTCGAAGATGGCCGACGAGCTCCCGCGCGCCCAGGCGCGGGGGACGGATCCGGCGCCGGAGGCGCCTCCGGTGCAGGCCGGCCAGGTGGGCGGCACGGTAAGGGTTGCGGGAAAGGAAGTCGCGATCGACCCCGAGGCCGCGCAGCTCCACTCGCCCTCGCGGGGGCTCGCGCCGCCGGGATTGCGATCGACGATTACACCTCTGGCAGCATTGGCTCGCGAACCGCGCGACGAAGTTCTCATTCTTCGACTTCTGGACGTTGCCTGTCTCGGATGGCGTCGTCGGAACCGGTGACGGAGTGACGACGGTGTTTTACCTCCCTGCGAAGGAGGTCGACGCCCCGTCCGTCTATGTGGCGGGCGTGCTGACCGGAGTCGTGCTGACGGCCGGCGCGGGGCCGGAGGGCGAGGACCAGATCACATTCGCGGCGGCGCCCGCGAACGGAGCGGCGATAACGTTCACCTCAGCAGGAGCTCGCTCGAGGTATTCGGTCTGGTATCTCGCGGAAAAAGGGTTCGTTCCGTCTCATTTCGAGGCGGATCTGTGGAAGCTCGACGTCCAGCTCATCGAGGATGTCTCCTGATGTCTCGCGGGCGCATCGTTCGCGGGCCGGCGCCTCCTCCGCCGTTCTATACGCCGCCGAACCTCGGCGGGGACGTGCCGACCACTCCGACCGTCACGCATCCGCTCGTCACCAACCGCACGGCGCATACGATCACGAAGGGCGAGACGCAGATCGGCGGTGCGAGCGGGCCCGTCCCGATCTACTACGGCAAGCACACGATCCCAATCTCGAATCCCCTCTACACCTTTGGGAATCCCTCGGCCACGAATTCTCTCTGGGCGGTGATGCCGGTCGGTCGTGGTGAGATCGATGCGTTCACGTCGATCCTCGTGAACAAGAAGGATTACGCGACCTTCCCCGCCTCGCGTCTCAGGATTTGGACCTACCGCGGTGCCGCCGGCCAGACGGCCGATCCGAATCTCGCGGCCGTGGATGCGAGCTGGGCGGAGACGCTCGACGGGATCGCCTACCTCGTCGTCTGGCTCGGGATCATCAGCTACTTCTGGCCCGAGTTCCCAACGATCGATATTTCGATCCGAGGCCGGAAGGTGCTCGACCTCCGATCAATGCTTGTCGGTTACAGCGAGAACACGGCCCTGCAGGACTACGACTGGCACCTCGATGCAGAGGGGAAGAATCTCGACGCCTCGCGTCTCGTCACCCAGGACTGGATTGACGCGGCAGACGTCTGCGACGAGGTCGTGGGCGGAAAGCCGCGATACGCGTCGCACGTCGCGGTGCAGGACGCAACATCGGCGAGCGACTGGCAGAAGACGTTCGGGCTCCTCATGGGCGGCTATCACTTTTACCAAGGGAATCAGTGGCGGCTCTGGCTCGACCGGCCGCAGGCCGTCGCCGCTATCTACTCCGACGGGGACCTCATCAAGGATTCGGATTCTGGGGCACGGGAAGATCCGACCCAGCGGCCGAACTACGTCGAGGTCTGGTTCACCGACGAGGCGAACGCGCTGACCCGCGACTTCGAGTCCGTCGAGACGGCGGCAGTCACGGCGGGGACGGAGGAGCGACGGCCTGTGGTCTACCAGCTCCCCTGGATCCGCTCGCGATCGCAAGCCCGCCGGCTCGCGATCTACTATCTGAACCGCCTGCAGTTCGATTTCCGGCTCGCGGCCGGATGGCTCGCGACAGCCGATCAGCCGATCGGTGCGCGCGTGCAACAGACGGTAACGCGCCGCGGGATTGCCGCGCAGGACTTTCTAGTGTGGGCGCGCAATCGCCAGCCGAACGTGACCGCGAACGTCTCCCTCCTCGAGTACTCCGCCGCCTGCTATTCCGACGCCGTGGTCGCTGATCCCGGGAAAATTGCGAGCTCCATTCCGTCGCCGTCTGACGATCCGCCGGACGTCGCGAATCTCGCCTTCGCTCCGGAGCTATACGTGGATGGTGACGGGGTCGCGAGAGCGCGGGCCCGCGTCTCGTTCGACCTCCCGAATTACGCCTGGCTCACCGGTGTCGAGATCTGGTCTGCGGTCGACGGAGGCGAGGCTCGGCTCATCACGACCGCCGCGAGCTCGCCGGTGCTGATCGACCCCGTGAACAACGGCGGAAACTATGAGATCACCGCGTATCTCGTCGGGAGGTATGGGAAATCGGTCGGAGTGACGATCAATCCGGCCGCCGTCGACGTGATCCAGACGCCGCCTGCGGTCCTCGGCCCGTTCGTCTCGGCCGACGGAAAGACGGCCTGGTGGACTGCGCCCTACGATCGGATCGAGCAGTTCTGGTCCGCGGCATACTGGAGCTCCTCCGGATGCTCGCTCTTCACCCCGTCGGCCGTCAACGACGGCGACCCCGCGACGAATGCCTTCACCTGGAATTCGTCCGGTGCATCCTACGTGCAGATCGATCTCGGCGCCGGAAACGCGAAGGAATTCGTGTCGTGCCGAGCCTACACGGCGGCGGCCGGCTTCCTCGCGGCGATCTCCTGGTCTGACGATGGTGCGGCATGGACGGGGATCACGACGAAGAACTACGACCGGCAACCCGGATACGCGACGATCGAATGGATGCCTCCGGGCGCACACCGCTATTGGCGGTTCGCGAAACCCACAACAGGCGCGGTACCGTTCCGGGAGCTCCAATGGATCGAGGGTCAGAAGTTCAAATATGCGACGCAGCACCGGATCTACGACTTCGCATCGGGTTCGCTACAGGTCGCAGCGTCCGTGGACGCTCGATCGATTGCCGAGGCGACTCCGTTCCAGCTCGAGCCGCTCACCGACCGCGCGATTGGATACGACCGATCCGGCACGGTGACTATCAATTTCGAGGTCGCAGCCGTGGCGTTCGCGAGCAACCTCGAAGGTCCTCACAAGTCCGGAAGCTACTCCGCGGTGTATTCTCCGGAGCCCGACTGGACATGGCAGGTGCAACCGGGGCTCACCACGCCCGGCGCGAAGGGCATCGTCGCGCCGAACCAGTTCGGCACCGCGATTTTTTGGTCCGCGTACATGACTCCGACCGTCAGGCTACAGGCATCCTTCGCCGGGCCGACGAAAGCTGGGTGGCAGCAAGCGACGCCAGGGGAATATGTTACTCACGCTCTCGACATCGAGCCTAGGTAACAACGGGTATTTCCGTCCCGCGGGCACGCTCGTCATCGTGGGGCTCTTCGACGGCACCGGAAACATCGAAGACGCGATCTACTCGACCGGAGTCGGTGCATTCGTTCGCCTCGCGTACAACTACAAGGGCACGGACGATGTCGCCTCCGGTGATCACTTGCAATTTGTGAAGCGCGAGACGGCCGGTGGACTGGCGACGGTCGTCGACACCGGGCTGGATGGGCTCGCCTGTTTGAGCGAGGGTGTAATTGCGGGCACGAAGGCGGCGAAGGTCCGGATCGAAACATACCAGAGCGGATCGACCTGGTACATTCGGTTTTCCTCGTCCAATGGCACGGTCATCTACGACGGAGCCCTCGCGGGCAACATTCTGACGACGGCGCTCGGGGTGGGGTCGTTCATCTGCTGCGATCCCGCCTCCGGATCCGGGCCGGGCCCCGAATATCGGATCACCGCAATCCAGTGCCTCCACGGAGCCGGCCGATGACGACGGCGATCTGCGTCATCCAGGACGTCGCGTTCGCGTCCGCGGGCGAGACCGTGACCGTCCGAATGACCGCCGCCACGAGCGACGCCGGCCTCCACGCGCATCTGACTCTCTCCGTCGCGATCGACACCGTCGGCCAAATCCGATCCGCTCTCGTCGCCGCCGCCTCGGACCGCATTTCCTCACTCTCCGGCATCCCCGCCCAGCAGCTTCGGGTCGTTATCTTGTAGGGGCGCATCGCCTCGACCCAGGTGAGCGGCGGAGCTCATCGGCCATGGTGAATATTGGAACCGCCCTCGGCTGGGCGGCCATGCCGCCGGGCCAGCTCGCTGGCCGGGAACGCTGTTATTCGCATCAGCGCCGCGCCTCCCCCGACGGGCGAAATTCAACAATAGTATTTTTTGCCAAACGAAACGCAAAATTTTGCCAAACGAAACGCGCGCTCACACCTAAGATCGTGCAATCCAGGCCGGCCTTCGCCGATGGGAGCGACGGACGCGACCGCAGAGTCGAGCGGCAATATACGTACGCCTGGCACGATCGAAGCGATGGACCCCGAACCATCCCCAGTCCGGAACTTTGAGCCCCGTCCCCACGAAGCATCACCCTCTCCCACTCGCGCGGCCTCCCCTCTCCCCGTCCGGGGTCATGTCTTCAGCCGAGGAACGACATTCGGGGAGAGGGGAGGGTGAGGGGGCGACCCCGAGAGCCGAATCCGAAGATCGTGCAATCCAGGCCGGCCTTCGCCGATGGGAGCGACGAACGCGACCGCAGAGTCGAGCGGAACATACGTACGCCGGGCGGGATTGAGGCGATGGACCCCGAACCATCCCCAGTCCGGAACTTTGAGCCCCGTTCCCCACGAAGCATCACCCTCTCCCACTCGCGCGGCCTCCCCTCTCCCCGTCCGGGGTCATGTCTTCAGCCGAGGAACGACATTCGGGGAGAGGGAAGGGTGAGGGGCGACCCCGAGAGCCGAATCCGAAGATCGTGCAATCCAGGCCGGCCTTCGCCGAGCCGCCAACGCGATGACCGCGCCGCTCGGCGGGACGCACCCTCTCCCCGTCCGGGGTCATGTCTTCAGCCGAGGAACGACATTCGGGGAGAGGGAAGGGTGAGGGGCAACCCCGAAAGTCGGATCCGACGCCGAAGCAGCTCGCGTGGTCCCCACGAAGCGCAACCCGCTCGAAGAACTTTGCATCGCCGTATGAAGCGGCGCGACCTCGAATCGTCAGGGGAGAGGGCGGCGACCGCACCGTCAAAGGTCCGCCCACCCTCGAGAGTCGGTTCGCACACCCCCTCCCCTCACGACCACCACTTTCCGTGGTGGTCGCTCCCATCACTCCTCTTCCGCGGTGTTCTTCTCCAGTGTGACCTTCACGTCCCTCCCGGGGACGCGGTTCCACATCGCGCCGTTCGCGGCATCGACGATGAGTCCGATCACGCCGCCGAAGACGACATTGCCGAGGTACGTCGGGGAAAGAGACTTCGTGAAGAGCATCTCCTTGTCGCGGTAGGCTTCCTTCGACAGTTTCACCCCGCAATGCGCCGGTTTTCGATGCAGTGTGACGACCGCCGGGGTGACGAGCTTCGGGTCGTTGACCGCATCACCACACGAGACGGTGATCGCGGCCCCCGCGGGGTCCGAGTCGATCCGGACCTGCTGCGTGGTCTGATGGACGATGCTGCCGCAGTTCAGAGTGAGAAGGGCGAGGAGCGGTAACGTGAGCGGTCGAATCTTCATGTGCGGATCTCCTTTCGAGCGCCGCCAGCCTCTCCGGCGTCGCGATCCGCACACGGTATGCCGTGGCCCTGTCAGATCCTGTCAGTGGAACCGGAACAAGTCACTGAGCCGCTGGAGCCGCCCGTTGAGCCCCTCCCGGTCGAACGCCTCCGGGTCGATCTCCCCGGCCCACCAGAGCATGTCCGTGTGGTCCGGATGCTTCGGGTCGGAGATCGCCTTCAGCAGCTCCGCATACCCCCACGGGCCGCCGGAGTCTTCCGGAGGCGTGGCGCGCCGCCCGGCAGTGCACCGCACCGGCGGACGCTCGTCCGGCGCGAGCCGCTCCGACTTCTCGAGCTCGATCGTGTGCACCCACTCGTCACCGAAATCGTAGACGTACCGGATCCGGCGCGTCCGTCCGCGGAAGACGCTGCGCAGCCGCACCTCGGCGGAATCCCTCGCCGGCAATTCGTCCTCGTCGTCAGGTGGGGCGATCCGTTCCTTCCCTACCTCGAACTCGTGCAGATGACTGTTGGTCCACCCGAACGCCGTCTGCAGGACCGAGTGAAACTCTGCGAAGGTCAGATCCTCCCGCACCTCGAGGCGCCTCCACACCGGAGGACGAAAACCGGCGAGCGTGACTTTCAGGGTGAGCAGCGCGGCCGGTCCGGAGCCTGCCGGGCGCTTTCGCTTCCTTCTCGGAGATCCCTTCGCGCGGCGCGCCTCGGCCTGCGCGAGCTCGCAGTTCTCCCGCTGCGCCGCCTCGAGCACGGCGGTCCTGACGGTGTGGGAAATCCTCTCCATCATCTCGAACGGCAGGATGTCACCGGCCATCTCCTGGAGGAGGAGAAACGCGGAGCCACGGGCGTGAGGGGTTTCCGCGGAATCGGTCAGCACGCGCGTGAGCAGCTCGATGCTCTCGTTCGAAGGACCGGCCCAACAGACGAACTGCCCGAGCCGTCGACGCTCGTCGGCGCTGGAGCGCACGTCGAGGAGGCGACGGATCATCGCATTGATCAGAGGAGAAGGGTCCCGTGGGAGAAGCTGCCACAGCGCCGTGCGATTGCGTGGTGGTCTCGCGAGAAGCGCGTCGATCTCGGATTCGAGTCGTGTCACAGTCACGAAAGACCTCCCGGACCATTCGGGGTCGCCGCACCCATCGTATCGCGGAGCGCGCCGCGCTGCACCCCCCAATGCTCATAATCCCGCAGCGTAGCGCCGTGGGATGTCAGGTTCGGTCAGGGAGCGTGGGGGAATCGTCGGACCTGTCGGACCCGTCGTCCATGTCCGACGGCTCGGAACGGCGTGTACCGGAGCAACGGCATGGCGGCGCGTTTCTTCATCGCCTCCTCGAGAACGCGGCGAACAACTCACTCGAGAGATCGAAATCTTCTTTCATTCTCAAGCGGATCTTGTCGGTTCTCTCGTTGCGGCGTGAAACATTCACGGAGCTCGGAAGCCCCAATTTTTCCGAGAGTGATTCGTCGGAATCGGATCTCGCGACCCCGAGTCGTCGCGGGCGCGGGGATTCAGCGACATTGTTCGTAGCTGGCGGAATCCCTCGCGCCTCCCGCACGGCCGCCCAGGCTCCGGACGACATGGAACGCGGTATGATCGTTCCACAGACTCTCGCATACAGGAGAACATCATGTCCGAATACGGCACTCGTCGAGGGACGCTCATTCTGGTCGGGGTGGTGCAGCTGATTCTCGGCGCGCTCGCCGCTCTGATGGGCGCGTTCATGATCTTCGCGTTCAACGTCGCCGGACCGCTTGCGGCGCAGAGCGGGGCCCCCAATGCAGCGGCGATGATGCCGCGCTCCACCATGGCTATTTCCTTCTCGTTCTATTTCATCATCGGTGCGCTCCTGGTGACCCTCGGCGTCGGATCGCTCCGCGTCCGCCGCTGGGCGCGCCCACTGACGCTGGTGCTCTCCGCAATCTGGTTTCTCGCAGGCATCATGACGCTGATCATGATGGGGGCCCAATGGCCTCTGATGCGCGACACACTCGGAACGAGTGGTCAGCCACAAGTCGGTCTGGTGGTCTTCGGCTGCATGGGCGTGGTCATGGCGCTCTTCGGCATCGTCCTTCCGCTCGTCCTCTTCCTCCTCTACAAAGGTGCGAACGTCCGCGCGACGTTCGAGTCTCTCGACCCGCAGCCGCGGTGGACGGACCCTTATCCACTGACGGTACTCGGCGCGGCCCTCTGGCTCGCAACCACCGGTGTGGGGATCTTCTTCGCCGGTTTCTACGGGGTCATCGCACTCGGCGGAGACCGCTTCCTCACCGGGCCTGCGGCAGTGGCCATATACGCCGCGATCGGCGCCGTAATGCTCGCTCTCGCCTGGGGGTATTTCACCGGAAGGCGGTTCGCGTGGTGGGGGACGATCGGAATCTCGGCGCTCTTCATCCTCTATACGGTCGCCGTCCTTCCGACGGTCGACATGGCGCGCATGTACGAAGCGATGGGGATGGTGGTGCCGAACGTCGAACGTGTCGCCGGCCTGTACCGATCGCCGTTCTTCTACATCATGATCGCAGTGAGCTGGGGAATCCTCCTCGCCGTGATCTTCAGTACGCGATCGTACTTCGCTCGGCGCGAGGCGTGAGAGGGGGAGGCGTCGAACGCGCACGATCGTCGCGACTGCACGAGGGCGCACGCTCTAAGCGCGCAGCCCTCGGAGCGAGGGTTTTCACAGAGGCGTGAGACCATCGCTCCCCGGCAGCATGCCGGGGAGCCTCGTGCGGGACGCACGACCCACATCTCCGCGATCCCCGTCAGTTGCTCCACTCCTGGCCGGCGATCTTCCACCCGCCGTCCTCGAGGACGAGATGGATGGTTCCCTTCGCCTTCTTTCCCTCTTCCATCGGGTCGTCGCCGACCACGTGCAGCGTCGCGTGTGTGCCGTCGGAAAATCCATCCACGATCTTCACGTTCGTCGGATGGATCATCTTCAGCATTTCCATCATCTGCTTCTGCTCTTCCGGCGAGGCATTGAGCGGCGAATCGACTCCTTTTGCGGCGAGTTTCAGAACTCCTTTGAGATCGCCGCCGCGGATCGCTTTGTCGAGCGCGAGGTAAGCCTTTCCCGGTTCGCCGCCTCCGGACGGAAGCTTCTTGCCGCTCGACGCGTCGACCTCCGGTTTCTGAGGGTCGACGACCGTCTGCACCGGGACCCGGAACGTGACGTCGTACGCGTACTTGTGGTCCATGAACTCTTCCGTCCCGGTGGTGTAGAAGCGTCCCTCGACCTGTCTCGCGTCGAACTGCAGCGGATCGAAGCTGAAGATCCCCGATCCGCTGACCTGGATCGAGGGGCTGCGGAGGAGCTCGAGATGGGTCGGCGTCTCGCTCTCGTCGATGGTGACCACCATCCCCTGCAGGCCGCTCTCGATCGCATTGGCCATCTTGCGGAAGCTGAGAACCGCTTCCTTCTCCATCGGACGATCGGTCAGATACACCACCACGTCCTTTTTGCTCTTGTCGAACGGATCCGGCTGGGTGGTCGCGAGGGCGTAGCCGAGCTTCGCCACCTTCCCGTCGAACGTGAGCGTTCCGGCCGCTCCGCCCTCTCCGATCTTCGGCGCGCTCGCGGCGAGCTGTGCCACCGCAGAGGGGCTGTCGGCAAATTTCCCGTCACCGATGGGGGCGGAGAAGACGACGTCGAACGTCGCAGTGTCGTCGAAGAAGGTCTGCTCCTCGGTCGATCTCGCCTTCGCCGTGATCAGCCCGGGGGAGACCGTCGACGGCTGATACGACGTCCGTGACGCTCCGACCGGCATCGAATCGTTCTGGAACAGTTTCGAGTAGAGACTCACCTGCTTCACGGTGCCGTCCGCGGCGAGGTCGATGACCATCGCCTGGAGCTTTCCCTCTTTCACCGCGCGGTAGAAGCGGTTGGAGTCGCCGAGGAGCGCACGCGACGCAGGACGATCGGTGAGGATGATCGACGTGGTCTTCTCGCCGTCCTCGACCGTGCGTTTCCCGCACGCGAACTTCATCGAGATGCTCTTGCCGTTCACCACCACCGTACCGCTAGCGTCGCCGGGAGCGGTGCCGGCGAGAAGAACGACCGGAGTCAGCAGGAACACCACCAGAGCGACCAGGGTATGAATGCGCGACGTGCCTCGCATCGTGAGCCCTCCTTTTGATCTGTGTGCGTTCACTCTGTGGCCGGAACGACGAAAAGACAAGAGCATCGTCATACTGTGGTGACGACGAGGCGGTCCGCTCCGGCTGTGGCCCCCTGACCGGGAAGGCCGCATCTGTGACATGATTGACGCGGATTATTCACGGGACATTCAATCGCCGATCGAGGAGGGATTCCATGGGCGCCGTCACCGTCTCCGTCTGGGACGAGACGCAGAGCGGTCATCGAGTGGAGCGGACGAAGCTCCGGCTGATCAGCGACCGCGTCACCGCGGCGGATCTGATCGAACATCGGATCGCGCAGGAGGTCGAGGAGTACAACCGCAACTGCTCCGGAATCTTCAAGGGACTCGTTCAGCCGGCGACGGCCACCGAGAGTGGTGACTCGTTCCGAATGCACGATTCCCGCGAGATCGACGCGGCGGCTCAGGTGCGATTCGCGCTCGACGCGTTCCGGGAAAGACTCCTGGTCATCGCGGTGGACGATCACCCGATCCTCGATCCCGACGAATGGACCAGCATCAGCACCGACTCGAGCGTGACGTTCCGCA
This sequence comes from uncultured Acidobacteriota bacterium, assembly GCA_963741955.1. Classification (GTDB taxonomy): domain Bacteria; phylum Acidobacteriota; class Thermoanaerobaculia; order Gp7-AA8; family Gp7-AA8; genus CAVUKB01. The sequence continues at coordinate 182,972 of CAVUKB010000001.1, read as the reverse complement.
AGCTCGCGCCGCTCGTGGCGGGGTGAAGGGCAGCGCGCGGGCGCCGGTTGTCACGAAAGCGGCTTCGCCTCGGCCGACGCCGTCGTCCCATTGCGCTCGAACACGATTTCCGCCGCAGATCGGAGGATCTGCACCCCACAATCCGCTTCGCTCCCGAGGGGGCGCGGATCCTCTGATCCGCCGTGATCATCGTGTCGAAGCCGGCGAAGACGGAGAGTCCGGCTCTGCGCGGAGCGTCGGTGTGAATCGCGATTGTCAGGAGAGCGGCTGCGCCTCGGCCGACGGCGTCGTCTCATTGCGCTCGAACGCGATTCTCGCCGCAGATCGGAGGATCTGCACCCCACAAAGCGGTTCGCTCCCGAGGGGGCGCGGATCCTCTGATCCGCCGTGATCATCGTGTCGAAGCCGACGAAGACGGAGAATCCGGCTCTGCGCGGAGCGTCAGTGTGAATCGCGATTGTCCCGAAAGCGGCTTCGCCTCGGCCGACGCCGCGGTCCCATTGCGCTCGAACGCGATTTCCGCCGCAGATCGGAGGATCTGCACCCCACAATCCGCTTCGCTCCCGAGGGGGCGCGGATCCTCTGATCCGCCGTGATCATCGTGTCGAAGCCGACGAAGACGGAGAGTCCGGCTCTGCGCGGAGCGTCGGTGTGAATCGCGGTTGTCACGAAAGCGGCTTCGCCTCGGCCGACGCCGCGGTCCCATTGCGCTCGAACGCGATTCCCGCCGCAGATCGGAGGATCTGCACCCCCACAATCCGGTTCGCTCCCGAGGGGCGCGGATCCTCTGATCCGCCGTGATCATCGTGTCGAAGCCGACGAAGACGGAGAGTCCGGCTCTGCGCGGAGCGTCGGTGTGAATCGCGATTGTCCCGAAAGCGGCTTCGCCTCGGCCGACGCCGCCGTCTCATTGCGCTCGAACGCGATTCCCGCCGCAGATCGGAGGATCTGCACCCCACAAAGCGCATCACTCCCGAGGGGGCGCGGATCCTCTGATCCGCCGTGATCATCGTGTCGAAGCCGACGAAGACGGAGAGTCCGGCTCTGCGCGGAGCGTCGGTGTGAATCGCGGTTGTCACGAAAGCGGCTTCGCCTCGGCCGACGCCGCCGTCCCATTGCGCTCGAACACGATTTCCGCCGCAGATCGGAGGATCTGCACCCCCACAATCCGGTTCGCTCCCGAGAAGTCTCACTTCACGATCTTGCGGATCGCCTTCACCACGCCGCTCGGAACCAGCTCGTCGGCGGAGCCGAGAACGCTGCGGATCATCTCCAGCAGATCCCCTCGCCCGCTCCAATGCTGGCGCACCACTTCTTCGTCCGTGTCCGCGAGGATCCGGTTCAACACGTAGACGCCGACCAGCAGATCGTCGATGTAGCCAATCGGGCCGACGATCGCTTCGGGGATGATGTCGAACGGCGAGACGTAGTACGCGATCGCCGTCCCGAGGAGGACCTTGTTCTTCGCGCTCACGCGGCGGTCCCGTGTGAGGCGCCAGAGGAGAACGAAGACGTCCGGTGCGAGGAGGAGAAACTCTCCCGCTTTCCCCGCCTTCTTCCCGCGCTTTTCGAGATAGCGGACGATCGAACGCCGGATGCGGTCGTAGACGCGCGCGGCGTGCTCCTGCGGAAGGGGAACGAACGCCTCCGCCTCACGCTCGATCTCCTGGTCGATCTCTTCGTCCGTTTCTTCGGTGGCGAACGGATCGATCTCCGGCTCGCCGGGCGGCACGGGTCCCGCTCCATTCTTCTCGTCTTCAGCCATGGAATCCCTCCGGAAGATCTGCGCCGCCGCGCCCCAGCTTCACCTCGACTCCGCCGTCCACCAGACGGATCTTTTCGATCTCGACGTCCACGAATCCGGGAACGATCTCGGCAAGACGGATGACGATCGTACTCTCCCGAGGATCGATGGAGATGCCGCCCTTCATCAGACCGGCGGCGTCGACGATCTGAAGCAGCAATTTCGGGACCGGGAGGAATCCGAACGCGGACATCGATTCGAGAGGCACTCGCAACGTTCCATCCAGCGCTTCGATCCTCCGGATGGAGAGGCGGAACGGGATCGGAATCCCTTTCTGCGCGGTTCCTTCGATTTTCAGCTCTCCTGCGAGAAACTGCAGAGTCAGCTGCCGGATCGGTATCCGCTTTCCCCGGATGATCTCCCCCGCCGCAGCGGCGAGCTTCTCCCCGCGGAGGCGCACTTCGATCCGGTCCCACTCGATCAATCGATCCATACGTTTTTCCGATGATTTCCCGTGCGAATGCCGTTCCGTCCGCTCGGAAATCTCGCAGACGCGAATACTCTTTTATATTATCCTCTCGCCCCAATGCCGAAGCGTACTGACATCTCGTCGATCCTCATCATCGGATCGGGCCCGATCATCATCGGTCAGGCCTGCGAATTCGATTATTCGGGAACCCAGGCCTGCAAGGCGCTCCGCGAGGAGGGATACCGGATCATTCTGGTCAACTCGAATCCGGCGACGATCATGACCGACCCGGATCTCGCGGACCGTACGTACATCGAGCCGCTCACGCCCGAAACGGTCGAGCGGATTCTCGAGCGCGAACGTCCGGACGCGATCCTCCCCACCGTCGGCGGTCAGACGGCGATCAACCTCGCCATGGCGCTCCACGAGAACGGTGCACTCGAGCGCTACGGGGTCGAGCTGATCGGAGCGAACTACAACGCGATCCGCACCGCGGAAGACCGCCAGCTGTTCAAAGAGACGATGGAACGGATCGGGGTGGAGGTGGCGCGCTCGGGCTACGCGCACTCCGTCGAAGAGGCGTTGGATCTCGCCGCAGGGATCGGCTATCCCATCGTGATCCGCCCCTCGTTCACACTCGGAGGGACCGGCGGCGGGATCGCCTACAACGTCGAGGAGCTTCGCGAGACGGTCACCCGCGGTCTCGAGCTCTCCCCGGTCCACAACGTCCTGATCGAGGAGTCGGTGATCGGCTGGAAAGAGTTCGAGCTCGAGGTGATGCGCGACCACGCAGACAACGTGATCGTGGTCTGCTCGATCGAGAACTTCGATCCGATGGGCGTGCACACCGGTGACTCGATCACCGTCGCACCGCAGCAGACTCTGACCAACCACGAATATCAGGCCATGCGCGACGAGGCGCAGCGGATCATCCGCGCCATCGGCGTGGAGACCGGCGGCTCGAACATCCAGTTCGCGGTCGACCCGAAGACGGGACGCCGTCTCGCGATCGAGATGAATCCTCGGGTCTCCCGCTCTTCCGCACTCGCGTCGAAGGCGACCGGCTTTCCGATCGCGAAGATGGCGGCGAAGCTCGCGGCCGGCTACACCCTCGACGAGATCGCGAACGACATCACCGAAAAGACTCCTGCGTCGTTCGAGCCGACCATCGATTACGTCGTGGTCAAGATTCCCCGCTTCAATTTCGAGAAGTTTCCGAAGACTCTCCCCCACCTCGGCTTCTCCATGCAGTCGGTCGGTGAGGCGATGGCGATCGGCCGCTCGTTCAACGAGGCGCTGCAGAAGGGGCTTCGCTCCCTGGAGATCGGCGTGGCCGGACTGGAGAGCCTCGGACGTCCCGATCCGACCAAGCTCGTCGACTCACTTCGCACGCCGACTCCCTCCCGCATCTTCGCGGTGGCCGATGCGATGCGCCTCGGCTTCACCCTCGACGAGATCTACGAGGTGTCGAAGATCGATCGATGGTTCCTCCATCAGATGAAGAAGATCATCGAGATGGAGAAGGAGATCGCGTGCAATACCGCGCTCCTCGACGATCCCGATCCGGCGGTGAAGGTCCTCCGCTGGAAGCGCGAAGGATTTTCAGACCGGCAGATCGCACGTCTGACGGAAAACGACGAGGCGGCGATACGAGGGTTGCGTCAACGGCTCGGCATCCGCCCGGTCTACAAGCGGGTCGACACCTGCGCCGCGGAGTTCGCCGCATCCACCCCGTACCTCTATTCGACGTACGAGAGCGAAGACGAGGCCGAGCCGACGGACCGAAGGAAGGTGATGATTCTCGGCTCCGGTCCGAACCGCATCGGACAGGGAATCGAATTCGACACGTGCTGCGTGCACGCCTCGTTCGGCCTGCAGGCGATCGGCTTCGAGACGATCATGGTCAACTGCAATCCGGAGACGGTGTCGACCGACTACGACACGTCCGATCGTCTCTACTTCGAACCGCTGACGCTCGAAGACGTCCTGGCGATCGTCGACGAGGAGAAGCCGGAAGGAGTGATCGTCCAGTTCGGCGGACAGACGCCGCTCAAGCTCGCCGATGCGCTGGCCGCGGCCGGCGTCCCGATGTGGGGAACGTCGACCGATTCGATCGATCTCGCCGAAGATCGGGAACGATTCGGAGCGCTGCTGGAAAAAGAGGGAATCATGACGCCCGAGCACGGAGTCGCGCGCTCGGAAAAGGAAGCGCTGGACGTCGCAGGGAAGATCGGATATCCCCTGGTCGTACGCCCTTCCTACGTCCTCGGCGGACGCGCGATGGCCATCGTCTACGACAGCGAGAGCCTCCGGCAGTACATGCGTCTGGCACTCGAGGCCGCGCCGGACCAGACCATTCTGATCGACCGCTTCCTCGAGGATGCGTTCGAGATCGACGTCGACGCGATCTCCGACGGCGAGACGGTGGTGGTCGCGGGCGTGATGCAGCACATCGAAGAGGCGGGGATTCACTCCGGCGATTCGACCACCGTGATCCCTCCGTATCTCATTTCGCAGCGCGACCAGGACCGCATCCGGCGGCTCACGGTCGAGCTGGCGCGCCTGCTCGAAGTGAAGGGGCTGATGAACGTCCAGTACGCCATCGCGAACGGTGAGCTCTACGTGCTGGAAGTCAACCCGCGGTCATCGCGGACCGTGCCGTACGTCTCCAAGGCCACCGGCGTGCCGTTCGCGCGTCTCGCGGCGCAGGTGATGGGAGGGGCGAAGCTGAAAGATCTCGGCCTTCTCGCGGAGCCGAAGCTCACCCGCTATTTCGTGAAGGCGCCGGTGTTTCCTTTCTCCCGATTCCCGCGCGAGGACACCGTGCTCGGTCCGGAGATGAAGTCGACCGGTGAAGTGATGGGAAGCTCCGAGAGCTTCGGCGAGGCGTATTCGAAATCGTTGCGAGGAGCGGGAATCGATCTTCCTCTGGAAGGGACCGCGTTCATCTCGGTCAACGACAACGACAAGAAGAACATCGTCCCGCTGGCGCGCGAGCTGGCGTCACTCGGCTTCCGGCTGATCGCGACACGAGGGACCCGCGATCATCTGGCGGCGAACGGGGTGGCGGCGGATCTGGTGCTGAAGGTGCACGAGGGACGGCCGAACGTCGTCGACCGGATGATCAACGACGAGCTCGCGATCGTGATCAATACGCCACTGGGGCGTTCCGCGTTTTACGACGACACGTACATCCGCCGCACTGCGCTGCAACGCGGCATCCCCTGCATCACCACGCTTTCCGCAGCCGCCGCATGCGTGGAAGCGATCCGGGCGGGGCAAAGTGGAGACTCGACCCTCGAATCGCTCCAGGAACAGCACGACGGCAGGCCCTCTCACCTCAGCAGCAGGTGGAAGGAAAGTCTGGTGCGGGAGTGAGGGGAGCTCGGCGGGATTCGCACCTCGAGGACTCGGGCCGAGGGGCGCGGATCCTCTGATCCGCCGTGATCATCGTGTCGAAGCCGACGAAGACGGAGAGTCCGGCTCTGCGCGGAGCGTCGGTGTGAATCGCGATTGTCAGGAGAGCGGCTGCGCCTCTGCCAACGGCGTCGTCTCATTGCGCTCGAACGCGATTTCCGCCGCAGATCGGAGGATCTGCACCCCCACAAAGCGCATCACTCCCGAGGGGGCGCGGATCCTCTGATCCGCCTTGATCATCGTGTCGAAGCCGACGAAGACGGAGAGTCCGGCTCTGCGCGGAGCGTCGGTGTGAATCGCGATTGTCCCGAAAGCGGCTTCGCCTCGGCCGACGCCGCGGTCCCATTGCGCTCGAACGCGATTCCCGCCGCAGATCGGAGGATCTGCACCCCACAAAGCGGTTCGCTCCCGAGGGGGCGCGGATCCTCTGATCCGCCGTGATCATCGTGTCGAAGCCGGGGAAGACGGAGAATCCGGCTCTGCGCGGAGCGTCAGTGTGAATCGCGATTGTCAGGAGAGCGGCTGCGCCGCTGCCAACGGCGTCGTCTCATTGCGCTCGAACACGATTCCCGCCGCAGATCGGAGGATCTGCACCCCCACAAAGCGCATCACTCCCGAGGGGTGCGGATCCTCTGATCCGCCGTGAGAATCGTACCGAAGCCGGGGAAGACGGAGAATCCGGCTCTGCGCAGAGCGTCAGTGTGAATCGCGATTGTCAGGAGAGCGGCTGCGCCGCTGCCAACGGCGTCGTCTCATTGCGCTCGAACGCGATTTCCGCCGCAGATCGGAGGATCTGCACCCCACAAAGCGGTTCGCTCCCGAGGGGGCGCGGATCCTCTGATCCGCCTTGATCATCGTGTCGAAGCCGGGGAAGACGGAGAATCCGGCTCTGCGCGGAGCGTCAGTGTGAATCGCGATTGTCCCGAAAGCGGCTTCGCCTCGGCCGACGGCGTCGTCTCATTGCGCTCGAACGCGATTCCCGCCGCAGATCGGAGGATCTGCACCCCACAATCCGGTTCACTCCCGAGGGGCGCGGATCCTCTGATCCGCCGTGATCATCGTGTCGAAGCCGACGAAGACGGAGAATCCGGCTCTGCGCAGAGCGTCGGTGTGAATCGCGATTGTCAGGAGAGCGGCTGCGCCGCTGCCAACGGCGTCGTCTCATTGCGCTCGAACGCGATTCCCGCCGCAGATCGGAGGATCTGCACCCCCACAAAGCGCATCACTCCCGAGGGGTGCGGATCCTCTGATCCGCCGCGAGAATCGTATCGAAGCCGGGGAAGACGGAGAGTCCGGCTCTGCGCGGAGCGTCGGTGTGAATCGCGATTGTCACGAAAGCGGCTGCGCCTCGGCCGACGCCGCCGTCCCATTGCGCTCGAACGCGATTCCCGCCGCAGATCGGAGGATCTGCACCCCCACAAAGCGCATCACTCCGGAGGGGTGCGGATCCTCTGATCCGCCGCGAGAATCGTATCGAAGCCGACGAAGACGGAGAGTCCGGCTCTGCGCGGAGCGTCAGTGTGAATCGCGATTGTCAGGAGAGCGGCTGCGCCGCTGCCAACGGCGTCGTCCCATTGCGCTCGAACGCGATTCCCGCCGCAGATCGGAGGATCTGCACCCCCACAAAGCGCATCACTCCCGAGGGGTGCGGATCCTCTGATCCGCCGCGAGAATCGTGTCGAAGCCGGGGAAGACGGAGAGTCCGGCTCTGCGCGGAGCGTCGGTGTGAATCGCGATTGTCCCGAGAGCGGCTGCGCCGCTGCCAACGGCGTCGTCTCATTGCGCTCGAACACGATTCCCGCCGCAGATCGGAGGATCTGCACCCCACAAAGCGCATCACTCCCGAGGGGGCGCGGATCCTCTGATCCGCCGCGAGAATCGTATCGAAGCCGGGGAAGACGGAGAATCCGGCTCTGCGCGGAGCGTCGGTGTGAATCGCGATTGTCAGGAGAGCGGCTGCGCCGCTGCCAACGGCGTCGTCTCATTGCGCTCGAACGCGATTCCCGCCGCAGATCGGAGGATCTGCACCCCCACAATCAAAACAACGGATCCACCTCGCGATCTACTCGACGACGAGCGTCCCCTTTGCGCTGGCGACCTGCCGCCTGACCAGGTCGAACGCCCGGATCTCGTAGTCCCGACGTCCCGGCGCGAGCTCGGCACGAAGCGGGCCTGACACCTGCCGGTGCGGCCTCGCTCCTCCCGGCTTGGGCGACGCGAACGTCGTCTTCGTGAATGGCGACGGCTTGTCGAACTCGATCACGATGTTCTGGATCACGACGTCGGCCGCCCCGAAATAGCGGAAGTCCCACTCCAGCCCTTCGCCCTGATGGATCGGCTGCTCGACCGGGGTGAGAAAGATCTGCGTTCGTCCGCCCGCCTGCTCGATCTCCACGCGGATCGGAATCACCCGGATCGCCTTGGTCGGAGTCTCGATGTCGCCCGGGAGAAACTCCCGGTCTGCCGAAGCCGGCGGCGCAGCGGTGGTCGAGGGTGCTTCCAGTCGCATCGGGGCGGGAATGAAGGAAGCGAATCTCCGTCCCGTGTCGTTCTGCGGAAACCATGCAGCCGAAGGCTGGTCCGACTCGACGTAGCGGAGGCGGGATCGCCGCGGGCGCTTCGGTTCCCCGGGAGTGCTCCGCGTCTTCGGTGTCTTCGGGCTGGTCGCTTCTGCTGACGGCTCGACAGACGCCGGAGCGGACTTGCTCTGCTCTTTCCGCTCGGAACGCCGCGCGCTCTTCGTGCCGTCGTCCTTCGCGCCGGCCCGCTTCGCCTTCGTTTCAGGCTTGCGCGGGGTCGTGCGGGAGCCCGCTTTCTTCGCGGCTGCCTTCGAATCTGCGGCTTTCTTCGCGGAGGGCTTCTTCGCCGGTTTCGCCGGGGCTTTCTTCGCCGGGGCTTTCTTGACCGGAGCCTTCTTCGCGGCTCGGTTCTTGACCGCAGCCTTCTTCCCCGCGACCTTCTTTGCCGGAGACTTCTTCGCCGGAGACTTCTTCACCGCTGGTTTCTTCGGGGCGGACTTCTTCGCGGATCTGGGCGCGGACTTCCTGGCGTCCCGGGCTGCGGTGGCGCGCTTCGTCGACTTCGGGCTCACTTTTGCTGCGGCCGGCGCTTTACGCGACTTCGCAGCGCTCTTCGGCTTCGTTGCCTTTTTTGCGGGCTTTTTCGCTGCCGATTTCGACGCCGGACGCGCGCCCGACGACTTCTTTGCGGGTTTCACGTTCCTGGCGTTACCTTTTTTGCCGGTTCTGCCGGGCTTTTTCCCGTTCACGACCGCCATCTGAGTGACCTCACTCCCACCGGGTTTATTGCAGGGTCCGAAAAGCGGATGGCGCAATATACCAATGAGTTACCCGGAAGGCCAGAGGTTTATTTGCCGGCGATCTCCCTCTTGAGAACGTCGCAGAGCTTGCGGGCGACCGCTTTGATCTCCGCGTCGCTGTCCCCTTCCACCATCACCCGCACCAGGTTCTCCGTCCCGGAGTAGCGGACGAGGATGCGGCCGCGGTCGCCGAGTTGGTCGCGCGCGCGCTCGATCTCTTCCATGTATCCGGCAAGCTCTTCCAGCGGCGGTTTCGACTGCACCCGCTCGTTCAGGAGGATCTGCGGGACCGGCTCGAACGTCGCGAGGCCGGAGAAGGGGCGTCCCTCGGCGGCCAGAAGCTCACCGATGACCAGAGCGGTGTGGATTCCATCTCCTGTGGTGTGGACGTTCAGGTCGATGATGTGCCCCGACTGTTCTCCGCCGAGGACCGCTCCGTGGACGAGCATCGTCTCGAGGACGTATTTGTCGCCGACCTGCGCCCGCATCAGGCGGATTCCTTCGTGCTCGAGTTGCCGCTCGAACCCGAGATTCGACATCACGGTCGTGACCACGGTGTTCTCGGAGAGCAAGCCGTCGTTCAGCTCGCGTTTCGCCCAGAGGAAGATGATCTCGTCTCCGTCCCGGATCGCGCCGACATCATCGGCGAAGATCGCGCGATCTGCGTCGCCGTCGAAGGCGACACCGAAGTCGGCATGCTCTTCCACCACTCGCGCCGCCATCGACTCCGGGTGGAGCGCGCCGCAGTTCTCGTTGATGTTCCGTCCATCCGGCGCGTCGTTCATGACCACGACCTCGGCGCCTGCGGAGCGGAAGACTTCCGGTGCGATTCGGTATGCCGCACCGTTCCCGGTATCGAGAACCACCTTCTGACCCGCGAGCGCGTTCGCCGAGATTCCTTCGAGAAGAAACTTCTCGTATTTTCCGATCAGCTCCGACGTTTCCTCGGGAGGGTTCTCGACCGCCTCGGGAACGGTGGAGTCGTCGCGGAGTTTCATCAGGTCGTTCTCGAGCTTCGAGCTCCAGCGCGTCGGAAAGCTTCATTCCGTCGCCACCGAAGATCTTCACGCCGTTGTCCTCGAACGGATTGTGTGAGGCGGAGATCGAGATTCCTGCATCGGCATTCGTGGCGCGGCAAAGGTACGCGACGGCGGGAGTCGGAACCACTCCGACGAAGCAGCCTCGCCCTCCTCCGGTTTCGATTCCGGAGATCAGGGCATTCGCGATTCGAGGGCCCGACTCGCGGGTATCCATTCCGAGAAGAACCATCGGGACGTGGTCGTCGTGCTCGCCGAGCCGCTGCGCGAGCGCGGATCCGAGCGCGACCATGGTGGGGAGATCGAGCGGAAATTCGCCCGCCTTGCCGCGGATTCCGTCCGTGCCGAAGAGTTTTCTCATTGCGATCGTTTCCCTCCCGGTTTTCGGGCCGGCGATTTTTCCGGAGTCGCCGGCGGCTCCGTCGGAGGAGAATTCAGGGCCTGCTGCCGGACTTCGATGGTCACCAGAGCGCTCAGCGGCTCGACCACGCGAACCAGCGGCGAATCGGCGATCAGTCCGACCCGGACGGAGAACGTATTCGAGCGCCCGGAGAGAATCAGCCTCTCGGTCGCCACTTCGGTAGTCTCGCGTATGGTGCTGCCCGGGCCGCTGATCAGCGCCATCCGCGGGGCCACGTCGATGGTGCCGATCTCGAATCCATCCGGAATGGCTCCGACCAGATACGGCCGGATCGGGACCATCTTCTGCCGTCGCGCTTCGAGGCGGATCCTGATGTGGCTCGGGTCGATGGAGACCACTTCCACGCCGGGCGGCAGGTTGAGAGTATCCGGACGGATCGGAACCGAAGCTTCTCCCGCTTTCAACTCGCTCATGTCGAGCGTCGATTCGAGATTCTGCGAGGAGAGCGAGCGGAGCTTCGAGACCGGGCCGCGGAGGCGCACGTCGATGGCGTCCTGGAGCTGGCTGGTGATCACCAGATCTCGCGGAACTCCGACCAGAGCGAGAGGGACCTCGAATGCGCGCTCGAGAACGCGCTCCCTCCGCTCACCCGAGACGACGATCCAGATCACCGCCGCAAAGAGCACCGCGACCAGCTTGAGCCAGAAGTTCCGGTAGAGAAAATCAAGCCGCATTCTGCTCACCCTCGGGATGGAAGCGCTCGTTGAGAATGCCGCGGAGGCTGACCGCACTCAGATTCTCGTGCAGCGTTCCTTCCACCGCGACGGCGATGGTGCCGTTTTCCTCGGAGATCACGATGACCAGCGCGTCCGTTTCTTCACTCAATCCGAGGGCGGCGCGGTGCCGCGTCCCGTGAGAAGGAGGAAGCTGCGGATTCGAGCTGAGCGGAAGAAACGCGCCGGCGGCGACGATGCGATTGCCGTTGATGATCACCGCGCCGTCGTGGAGCGGAGTCCCGGGAGTGAAGATGTTGCGGACCAACGCCTCCGAGACCACCGCGTCCAGCTTCTTCCCGCTCTCGGCGAAGGTGCGAAGACTTTCGCTCCCTTCGATGGCGATCAGCGCTCCGACCCGCTCGCGGGCCAGCTCGACCGACGCGCGCACCAGGTCTTCGAGCTCGACGTCGGTGCGATGGCCGAACAGCCGCACCCACGGTTTTCGACCGACCGTCGTGAGGGCCCGGCGGATCTCATGCTGAAAGAGGACGATGATCGCGAACGGAAGATAGAACAGAACTTCCCGGGAGAGAGTCTCGAGCGCGATCAGATCGAGCGCATGCGCGACGAAATACGTCGCACTGACGATCATCAGGCCGATCGCCATCTGCATCGCTCTCGTCCCTTTGATCAGCACGAGGACGTTGTAGATCACGAACGACACGACGATCACGTCGACCGCGTCACGCCACGTGAACTGAAGCGCCTGAAATTTGTCGAACAGGGTCATCCTTCCCGCCTCTCCACGATCCGCCGGTAGACCTCGAGAAAGTCGGCTGTTTCCCTCACGTCGTGAACCCGCACGAACGCTGCACCACCCCGAGCCGCCGCTGCCACTGCGGCAAGCGATCCCGCCATCCTCTCCGCTCCGGCCGGCCGTCCCGTCAGTTTACCGATGAAACCCTTCCGTGACGCACCGATCACGACGGGAGCGAGCGAGCGGAACCGATCAGCGTGCGCGAGAATCTCGAGATTCTGCTCGAAAGTCTTACCGAATCCGATGCCCGGGTCGACCAGGATCGCATCCGCCGGAATCCCGGCCTCCACTGCTTCGCGGCGCCAGGCGCCGAGCTCTGCGGAGATCTCGGCGAGGAGATCATCGTAATGGATCGCCTGCTGCATCGTACGCGGCTGCCCCCTCATGTGCATGAGGATGGCCGGCACTCCGCGCCTCGCGACCAGAGCCCGCATGGCCGGATCGAATCGGAGTGCGGTGACGTCATTCACCAGATCCGCACCGGCATCGAGCGCAGCCTCCGCGACCGCCGCTTTCATGGTATCGATGGAGATTACGACGGAACTGTGGCGGCGGATACCCTCGATGACGGGAACCACGCGTGCGATCTCGTCATCGGTCCCGATCGGCTCTGCACCGGGACGGGTCGACTCTCCACCGACGTCGACGATCGCCGCGCCGTCGCGCTCCATCGCCAGCGCCGATCCGATCGCACGCTCCGTGTCGAAGTTCACCCCTCCATCGGAGAACGAGTCGGGAGTCACGTTGACGATGCCCATCACTGCCGGGAAGCTGGCGATCTCGAGAGTGCGTCCGTGCGGAAGCGAGAGTCGAAGCGGCGAGCCCGCATCGGGGCGAGCGGGCGGCGTCGCTGCTCCAGGTGACGCGGAAAGACTCAAGGCTCCCCCTCACGCGTGATGCGCGCTCCGAGCGGCGTGAGGCGCTCGTCGATCCGCTCGTAGCCGCGGTCGATCTGCTGGATGTTGTGGATGACGCTGTCGCCTTTCGCGCAGAGCGCTGCAATGAGCAGCGCCATACCGGCCCGGATGTCGGGACTGGTGATCTCGGCTCCCACCAGCCGGTTGCCGCCGACCACCAGTGCGCGATGCGGGTCGCACAGAATGATCCGTGCGCCCATCCCGATCAGCTTGTCGGTGAAGAAGAGGCGGGATTCGAACATCTTCTCGAAAATCAGCACCGTCCCATCCGCCTGCGTCGCCACGACGATCATGATCGAGAGGAGGTCGGCCGGAAAGAGCGGCCACGGTCCGTCGTCGATCTTCGGCACCGCCGAGCCGACGTCGTAGCGGACCCGCATCTCCTGATCGCGCGGGACCCGGATGTCGTCCCCTTCGATCTGGATCGCCACGCCCAGCTTCTCGAACATGAGCTGAACCGAATGCATGTGCTCAGTCACCGCATTCTCGATCAGGATCTCCCCGCGCGTCACCGCGGCGAGCCCGATGTAGGAGCCGACCTCGATGTGGTCGCTCGGAATGGTGAACTCGCCTCCGTGGAGCTCGTCCACTCCATGGATCAGGAGAGAGTTGGTCCCGATCCCTTCGATGTTCGCGCCGAGCTGATTGAGAAAACGGCAGAGATCCTGAACGTGCGGTTCCGCCGCGGCGTTGTAGATCTGCGTATCGCCTTCCGCGAGCACCGCCGCCATCACGGTGTTCTCCGTTGCGGTCACCGACGCCTCGTCGAGGAACATCTTCCGCCCGGTGAGCCCCATCGCGCTCATCCGGTACTCGTACGCGGAGACGACGATCTGCGCGCCGAGCGCTTCGAGCGCAGTCAGATGAGTGTCGATGCGGCGGCGTCCGATGGCATCGCCACCCGGGCGGGTGATCGCCGCCTCGCCGCAGCGGGCGAGGAGCGGGCCGGCGAAGAGAAGCGATCCGCGGACGCGTTGCGAGAGCTTCACGTCCGGCGTGCACGCGATCGCACCCCGAGCGTGAATCCGGACGACGTTCGGCTCCAGATGCTCCACCGAGACGCCGAGTCCTTCCATGATCTCCAGCATGATCCCGACATCCTGGATCCGGGGAAGGTTGCGCAGGACGACCGCCTGGTCCGTGAGGAGGCATGCAGCGATCAACGGCAGCGCGGCATTCTTGTTCCCGCCCGGGCGGATGGTCCCCTCCAGGCGTCTTCCTCCTTCGACGATGAATCTCTGCATCCGATCCCTCCCGGAAGAGCGGAGCCATGCATTCCCCCGGCCAGCCACTGCATCCGCGTCCGTTTCGGAGAGGTTTTTATCACGAGTGGAGCCGGCATTGTGCGTTGCGCGGGTTACGGGTTGCGGGTAACTTCGCGATTCTCGGCTCGATTCACGTTCCGGCCCATGATCCCCACCCCGGAGAGACCTCGTCGTGGGGAGCGGATCCTCTGATCCGCCGCGCCAGTCACGGCGCGTGCGCGACCGCAGCCTCACCGGCGTCCGCGGCAGAAGCGCAGCGGGGGCGGAAGCATCGACGACGCTTCGCGAGACCCACAGCCGCGCTCTTCATCGCGTACAACACGGTTCTCGCGGCGGATCGGATGATCCGCACCCCTCGGCGGGATCCACAGTTCGCGTACAGCTCGAACCGCGCGGAGGGATCACGTTCGTCGTGGGGAGCGGATCCTCTGATCCGCCGAGCGGATCACGGCGCGTGCGCGACCGCAGCCTCACCCGCGCCCCGGGCAGAAGCGGAGCGGGGCGCAAGAAGACCGACGCTTCGCGTGATCCACAGCCTCCGCCTTCATCGCGTACAACACGGTTCTCGCGGCGGATCCCGCGGGGCGGGATCCGCACCCCTCGGCGGGATCCACAGTTCGCGTACAGCTCGAACCGCGCGGAGGGATCACGTTCGTCGTGGGGAGCGGATCCTCTGATCCGCCGAGCGGATCACGGCGCGTGCGCGACCGCAGCCTCACCCGCGCCCCGGGCAGAAGCGGAGCGGGGCGCAAGAAGACCGACGCTTCGCGAGACTCACAGCCGCGCTCTTCATCGCGTACAACACGATTCTCGCGGCGGATCCCGCGGGGCGGGATCCGCACCCCTCGGCGGGATCCACAGTTCGCGTACAGCTCGAACCGCGCGGCGGGATCCACGTTCGTCGTGGGGAGCGGATCCTCTGATCCGCCGCGCGGATCACGGCGCGTGCGCGACCGCAGCCTCACCCGCGCCCCGGGCAGAAGCGGAGCGGTGCGCAAGAAGACCGACGCTTCGCGAGACCCACAGCCGCGCTCTTCATCGCGTACAACACGGTTCTCGCGGCAGATCCCGCCGAGCGGGATCCGCACCCCTCGGCGGGATCCACGTTCGTCGTGGGGAGCGGATCCTCTGATCCGCCGCGCGGATCATGGCGCATGCGCGAACGCAGCCTCACCCGCGCCCCGGGCAGAAGCGGAGCGGGGCGCAAGAAGAACGACGCTTCGCGAGACCCACAGCCGCGCTCTTCATCGCGTACAACACGATTCTCGCGGCGGATCGGATGATCCGCACCCCTCGGCGGGATCCACAGTTCGCGTAGAACACTTTTTGCGCGGCAGATCCCGCCGAGCGGGATCCGCACCCCTCGGCAGGATCCACAGTTTCCGTAAAGCTCGAACCGCGCGGAGGGATCCGTGGGCTCTCGTCCCGCGGAATGCGGCGCGACAAATCCGGGCGGGCTCCGACGGCTCAGAAGAGTGCGAGTTGCCCGAAGGCCGCGGGGCGGGGGGCGGGGCGCTTCCCGCGCACGACCTCGACCGGCTCCAGCGGCCCTTCCTGCCGGGCGATCCGGAGCTCCGGTCTGACGCCGAGACGGTCGAGAAGTCCAAGAGCCATCGATTCGACGATCGACTCGTGATTGTTCTTCTGAGAGAGGTGGATCAGGCAGAGCTTCTGGAGATCCTCTCCGACGATCCGCTCGAGCGCGGTCATCGAGTCATCATTCGAGAGGTGCCCGTACCGCGACATGATCCGGCGCTTGAGGCTCCACGGGTACGTGCCGCTTCGGAGCATGTCGAGATCGTGGTTCGCCTCGAAGAAGAGAGCATCGCATCCCGAGAGGTGCTCGAGGATCGACGCATCGACCGCGCCGAGGTCGCTGGCAATTCCAATCCGGGCGCCCTCGCGCGACTCGACGACGTACGACACCGGATCGGACGCGTCGTGGCTGGTCCGTCTCGCATGCACGAGGAGATCGCCGATCTCGAACGACGTGTCGTTCTCGAAGAGCTGGATCACGGTCTCTTCCGGATCGAGCGAGCTCGCGCGCAGCGTTCCCGCGGTCATGTGCACCGCCGCGCCAGCCTTCGCGGAGACCTTTGCCGCTCCGCGGATGTGGTCGTAGTGCTCGTGCGTGATCAGGATCGCCGACACTGAGGCGAGAGAGGCGCCGACGAGCCTCAGCCGCTTTTCCGTCTCGCGCGGACCGAAACCGGCGTCGACGAGGATGGACGTCCCTTCGCTCTCGATGTAGTAGGAGTTACCCGCGCTTCCGGAACCGAGCGGTGCGATCTTCATCGCTTCGCTCCGCGGATCCGTCCGGTGAACCCTTCCCTCCGGAGCACCCCGAGCACCGCGTCCATGGTGGCGGTCGAACCTTCATATTCGACCCGGACCGAGGGAGAACCGGGAGACGCTTCGACACTGCGGACCGCGGGGACAGCCGCGAGCACCCTCCGCACGACTTTCACGCAGCGGTCGCAGCCGAGGCCGTCCACGTCGAGGAGGGTCGTCGCCATGAGACAAAGATAGCGGGGACGAACGGTCGTCGCAAGGGAGAAGACGAATTCATCGCGGGATCGCGGCACTCAGAGTGTGGAAAACGAAGAACAAACACTGCCGGAGAGTCTTGCGCGGCAGCCGGCATACCGAAGGGAGGCCACCGTCGCGCTCTCTCTCTTCCCTTTTCTTCTCATTTTTCAATTCGTCATTCTGCATTCGTCTTTGATCCTGATAAGATTCGCGCCGCTGCACCTCAGCAAGGAGACGAGGCGACTTTGAAGATCACCGTTACCGTCGAGCTCAAGAGCGCGGTCCTCGACCCTCAGGGAAAGGCGATCCAGCATTCACTCTCCGCACTCGGATTTCCCGCAGTGGAAGACGTCCGCGTCGGAAAGGTGTTTCATCTGACGTTAGGCGATGACAAGGTCTCGAAAGAGGAGCTCGACGGCAGGATCCGGTCGATGTGCGAGAAGCTTCTCGCGAATCCGGTCGTGGAGAATTACTCGTACACGATCGAGAGCTAGCCGTCGTGCGGCGTTGATCGCCTCTCTGGTGGTCGCGCTCACTGCCGGCGTGGCAGCTGCCGAATCGCTCCAGCCGCTCCACTCTCGCGACCGGCGCGTGATCCGGAGTTGGTCGCTTCCCGGCCAGCCTCGCGGGATCGCCATCGGGACGGACGGCACGGCCTATATCGGACTGGCAAAGCCGCAGGCGGTCGTCGCAGTCGATCCGAAGAGCGGCACGATCCTCGAGCGCGTCGTACTCGACCATCCCGAGATCGCATCCACGAAAGAGCTGTTGACGCTCCGGATCACACCGGATCGAAAACGCCTTCTCATCGCGAATGGCTCGGACGAGTCCGCGTCGATCCTCTCCCTCCCCGACCTCGGCATTCTTCGGGAGATCACTCTCGAAGGGGAGACGGTCCGCGATTTCGTCCCCGATCCTCAGGGACGCTATCTCTACGTCCTCGGCCGCACGGTGCACGTCTACGACGAGAAGGGGGAGCGAGATCTCCGCACCCTCGCCTCACTCGAACCGATGGCCATCGCGCCGAGCCCCGACGGGAACTTCCTCGCGGTGATCGGTTCCGAGCAGTTTCAGACCGGCCCTGCCACCATGCTCGCGATCTACGACACCGAACGGTTCCGCGAGATCACCCGGCAGCCGCTCCAGACCGACCGCAACATCGTCTCCGCCATCTGGGCAGCCGGCGGCGACGCGATCGTCGTGATCGCTCCCGACTGGCTCGCGGAAAAGAGAATCCGGATCCCGACGGAGGGGAAGCTCACTCCCGGCGAGGCCGGGATCCGGCTTCATTTCGAGCCGGCCGATTTCCCCAGCAGTCACAAGGTCTGCCTTCCCGGCCATGCGGGGGCGGAGATCGCCACCACCGGCGAATCGGACAGGATCATCTACTTCGCGGAGAGGCGATGCGGCGACAGCGGCGCGTTCCTCGCGCAGAAGCGGCTGACCACCGATTCGTCTCTTTACGGAGTCGACGCCTCGGCGCTCGCGTTCAACCCCGCCGACGGGACGATCTATGCGACCGACCCCTCCGGATCGTTCACCATCTATAATCCGCCCCGACCGGATCGCAACTGAACGGTCGAACCGCCCCGAACCGCAGGAGAGGAGCAGAGATGAAATTCGGAGTCGTCGTTCTCCCGGGCTCGAATTGTGACCACGACGCCTTCCACGTCGCCAGCGACGTCCTCGGCGCCGATACGAGATTGGTCTGGCACAAGGAAACCGATCTTCGGGGGGTCGACTGCGTGATCATACCGGGTGGGTTCGCGTACGGCGATTACCTTCGGGCCGGCGCGCTCGCGAAGTTCGCCCCGGTGATGGAAGCGGTGAAGAAACACGCCGGCGCGGGCGGCCTGGTGCTCGGCATCTGCAACGGATTTCAGGTACTCACCGAGACGGGACTCCTCCCCGGCGCCCTGATGCGCAACGTTCACCTCCGCTTCATCTGCCGCGACGTCTGGCTCCGCACCGATCGGACGGACACTCCGTTCACGTCGACGCTCGAAGAAGGCGAGATTCTCCGCCTTCAGATCGCGCACAACGAAGGAAACTTCTATGCGGACGAGGCCACGCTCGACCGTCTCGAATCGAACGGACAGGTCGTCTTCCGCTACTGCGACGAGAACGGCGAAGTGGTCGAATCCGCGAATCCGAACGGCTCGTCGCGCAACATCGCCGGCATCTGCAACGAACAGCGAAACGTGCTCGGCATGATGCCTCACCCTGAGCGCTGCGCCGAACAGCTTCTCGGAAACGCGGACGGGTTGAAGATCTTCAGGTCCATCGCCGAGAACATGGCAACGAAGTAGAGAACGAATTCAGAATGCAGAGTGAAGAATTCAGAATGAAGAAAGAAGGGCCGGAATCGCGGGTGACGCTGCCGGGGCCGGGTCTCCACATCCGGATTGCCTCGCGGTCTCTTTTCTCGATTCTGAATTCTGCACCCTGCATTCTGAATTCGAGTCTCTTCCGGAGATTCTCCCGATGAACACGGTTCTCATCACCGGAGGCTCCCGCGGGATCGGACGCGTCACGGCGATGCGCATGCTCGCGGAGGGATGGAACGTCGCGTTCACCTACCGGAGCTCGAAGGAAGCGGCGAAGCAGTTCGAAGAAGAAGTTGCTGCAGGTGCGCGTGACGGACGGCCGCAACTCGCCGGGTTCGAGGCCGACGTCCGTGACAGAGAGAGGATGGACATCGTCGCGGCTTCGGTCGCGGAACGGTTCGGAGCGATCGATGGCCTGGTGAACAATGCGGGGATCCGGAGCGACGGACTCGCTTACGGGATGACTCCCGAGTCGTGGGATGACGTGATCCGGACCAATCTCGACGCGGTGTTCTTCACCACCCAGGCAACGCTCGCGTTCATGTTGCGCCAGCGACAGGGAGCGATCGTGAACGTGACTTCGCTCTCCGGGATGCACGGAGTGGTCGGCCAGACCAACTACAGCGCGTCGAAGGGAGGAGTGATCGCGCTGACCCGCTCGCTCGCGCGCGAAGTGGCGCGGAGCGGGATACGCGTGAACTGCGTCGCACCGGGACTGGTCGAGACGGACATGACCGCCGATCTCGATCCGGAGGTACGGAAGGCGATGATCCGTGACATTCCGATACGGCGCGCCATTCGCCCCGACGAGGTGGCCGCGACGATCGCGTTCCTCCTCTCCGATGAAGCGAGCGGAATCACCGGGCAGGTCCTGACCGTCGACGGAGGAATGTCGGCGTGAGCGATGCTCCCTTCTTCTCGATCGTCGTACCGACCTACAACCGAATCGACACACTTCGCCGCGTCCTCACCGCACTCGACGGGCAGAGCGGCGCCCCTTCGTTCGAGCTCATCGTCATCGACGACGGATCCGGCGACGAGACCGCCGCGGTGATGCAGCACGAGTCGACTTCCGGCCATCACTCGTACCCGATCCGATTCCATACTCAGGAAAACTCCGGACCGGGAAAGGCGCGGAATCGAGGCGCGTCACTCGCAGCCGGACGCTACGTCGTCTTCATCGGCGACGACACCGTCCCCGAGGAACGATTTCTCGCCGAACACCACCGGACCCACGAGGAATCGGGAGGCGATCCGATGCTCGCATGCCTCGGTTACACCGGATGGCCTCCCGGCGAGCGGGTCACCGCGTTCATGCACTACATCAACGACTACGGACTCCAGTTCGGCTACCGGTTGATCCACGATGGAGAGATCGTCCCGTTCAACTTCTTTTACACGTCGAACATCTCGATGGAGAGAAATCTCGTGCAGCAGCATCCGTTCGACACCTCGTTCCCCGCCGCGGCGTGGGAAGACATCGAGCTCGCGTACCGTCTGGACGCGAAGGGACTGAAGATCCGCTACAACGCCCGTGCGATCACCCGTCACTTCCATCCGATGAGTGTCGAATCGTTCGCCCGGCGGCAGTACACGGTCGGAAAATCGGGTGCGATCTTCGCTCGCAAGCATCCGGAACTGTCGCATTTTCTCGGGATTGCGGAGCTCGAAGAGAAGGGAGTGGCGGACGAGAAGACGCTCTCGCGGCTCCGGCGGCGCGCGCGGCTCGGCGAGAAGTTCTCCTTCCTCGCCCGCAACGAAGCGTTCGAACGGCTGATGCGCCAGCACTACCTGAGGGGACTCCGCGACGGGCTGGCCGGGCTGGAAGGGTGACCGGAGAACAGGTCGAGAAGTTCAGAGAGACGCCGGGGCCTCGATTCGCGACATCGTTCGGAGCCGGTTCCAAATCACGATAGAATGTCGCCCCTATGTCGATCGGCTATTTCCTCGCACTCGAAGGTATTGAAGGATCCGGAAAGACGACCCAGATCGATCGTCTCGCGGATCTCATCCGCACTTCCGGCCGGAACGTCGTTCTCACCAAAGAGCCGGGCGGAACGCCGCTCGGGAACCGGATCCGCGCCATCCTCCTCGACCCGCAGGAGGAAGGGATGGATGCTCTCACCGAGCTCTTTCTCTACGCAGCGTCGCGTCGCCAGCACGTGGTGGAACTGATCCGTCCGGCGCTCGAGCGCGGCGCAGTCGTTCTCTGCGATCGCTACACCGACGCAACGCTCGCCTATCAGGGGTTCGGGCGGCAACTGGAGCTCGAACGGCTGCGGAACCTCAACGACTGGGTCACCGAGGGAACGTATCCCGATCTCACGTTGATCTTCGATCTTCAGGAGAGCCTCGGACTGCAGCGTGCACGCACGCGCAACGACACATCCGAGCTTCTCCAGGGCGAGAGCCGCATCGAAGGAGAAGATCTCCGCTTTCACCGCCGGGTTCGCGAAGGGTATCTCGCGCTGGCCGAAGCGGAACCGGAGCGGTACGAGGTCATCGAGGCGGGGGGATCGCCGGACGACGTCTACTCGGCGATGATCGACACCCTCGCCCGTCGCGCGCCGCAGCTCGGGATCGGAGCATCGCAGCAGACATGAGCGCGACCAGGCTGCTCTACAAGACCGCCAGTCGCGGCGGTCTTCACCACGCGTTGATCCTCCACGGTCCCGACCCGAACCGCCTGCGGGACGTGGCGATCGGAATAGCCAAGGCGCTGCAGTGCCCGGAGGGATCGCTCGGCGACTCCTGTCCGACCTGCAGCAGGATCGATCGGGGCGCGCATCCCGACGTGAAGACCATCGCCGTCGCCGAACAGCGGAAGCTGATCGCCATCGAACAGATCCGCGGAATGATCGCGGAGGCGACCCTGCGTCCCTACGAGGGGAAGCACAAGGTCTTCATCGTCGATCCCGCCGATGCGATGAGCGTCTCCGGAGCGAACGCACTCCTCAAGACTCTCGAAGAGCCGGTGGGGAACTCGATCTTTCTTCTCCTCACACGCTCGGCGGATCTCCTCCTCCCGACCATCAGGTCACGCTCGCAGTCCATTCCCATTCGCCCCGACGTCGAGATCCCCGCACGAGAGCTCGCGCGCACGGAGGGCCTGCCTCTTCAGATCGCCCGGCTGCAGCAGCTCCTGCCGGGAGTGGATCTCGAGACCATCCGGGAAGCGACGGGGAGCATCGTCCACGCCGTCGAGGCCTACGCGACGGAGGATGACACGGCCGCGCTCCTCGCGCTCTCTGCGGAGCTGAGCGCGATCGGAGAGCCGCGGGTTGCGTTGACCATTCTCGCGGCGGCACTCCGAGATCTGGCCGCGCTGGAGAGCGATCACTCCGTCGACCCGGCCGCCGTGGAGCGCGTACGCAAAGGGATCGACGTTGCCCGACTCCTCGAAGCATCCGAGGCTGCGCTTCGCGGCTTCGCAAAGATGATCGTGAACGCCGACATCCGGCTCGTCCTCGACCAGATCCTCATTCAGCTCACAAAAAAACCGCCCCGGCCTTTCGGCCGGGGCTGATTCTCACTGGATGAGCCTTCCGGAACGCTGGGGAGGTTGGCTTTTTGTGATGGGCTTAACTGCGGATGTCAGGACTGATTTTCATCAGGTATCGGCAGGCAATTACCAGGGAAGCAAATTCCTTGTCTGCCCATCCAGTTTTCTTTTCGAGGACGATTATACGAAGGATCCGCACGACATTGTGAAAAATTTCACGTGTGTAACAGGACTGTGACAGAGGCGCTTACCAGTCTCAGCCGTGTTCTTAGGCCGCATTTCTCACACCGTCTCGTCGCGAGCTTGCTGGGCAGCGAAGGATCCCCTCTCCGAGGGGCGCCACGCGGTGGCTACTCGCCGAAAATCCGGGCGGATTTGGACCGTTGATCCGCTTTCGCAGTAGGACGGTTTCTATCGCGCAGACTCCTAGCCCGCATTTCTCACATCGTCTTTGCTGCGGAGACGGATAGCGGCCTGTCTACTACGTTGCGCACATCTTCGGCTCCTCAACATAGTCACCACTATGCCTTCGTCGCCGAAGTTGCGCGCGCCTTGTATCCAAGCCGCTCTCCGCCTCCCCGCGTCGAGGCGGTGTGAGAAATGCGGGCTAAAGACAATGGCCCGAACTTGAGCAAAATCAGCGTGTCAGCCGGGAGTCGACGCGAGCTTGCTGGGCAGCGAAGGATCCCCTCTCCGAGGGGCGCCCCGGCTCCCGCCGTGGCCGCGCAGATCGCCTTCAGAACGCAACGAGACGCCACCTGCGGCAGATGCGTAGTAACTCCGCGCATCTGCTCTCTGAACACCCACAGCGCCCCTCAAGTTCGGGCCATTGGGGCTAGGAGTCTGCGCGGTAGAAACGTCCGTAGCGAGAGAGCGGAGCAGCGAGGCCAAATTCGTTCGGATTTGAGGTGCGTAGCGGTGGCTACTCGCCGAAAATCCGGACCGATTTGGACCGTTGATCCGCTTTCGCAGTAGGACAGTTTCTACCGCGCAGACTCCTAGCGCCCCTCTTGAGGAGGCTGTGGCGCGGCCGGTGCGGGGGGCTGTGCGGCGACGAGCCAGGTCAGAGGTTTCAGCGCGTGATCGATGGCGACGTGGCCCGCGAGAGTCGGAGCCGGCTGGCCGTTGACGAGAATCCTGACCCGCTTCACCGAGGGGAAGTTGTCCATCAGAGTCTGCACCAGCGAATAGACCGCCATCAACTCTTCGTGGCTCCCGGTGTTCCAGCCCGTGGCGAGAGTGTCGCCGCCGAGATCGATGATCGCCGTCCCGTCGGAAAGAAGGAATGCGCCACGAAGGGCGGCATCCTTCGGGAACGATCTCGCGACCGCAGCGTTCGAGGAGCCGGCGAGCAATTCACGAACGACGGTGGAGACCGCCGCGACGTCGCTCTCCGGGAGCGCGACGTTGCGCTTCTCGGGGACGAGCACGAGATCCGGCGACTCGAAGTAGAGCGTCACCGCGCGGGTGGCGACCTTGTTCGCTTCCCGCACGCGAGCGGATACGACTTCGGAGTTGTTGCGCGAACCACGCGAGCACGCCACGACCAGAGCCACGGCCGCGACGAAAATAATGAGGAAAGACTTCTTCTCTGCGCGCACGTCAGGAGCTCCCGGACTTCTTCGACGGTGCTGGAGATGCGGGGGGAGGTGCTGCCGCGGCGGCTGGCGCTGCGGCTCGCCCGGATGTCTCCGGGCCGCCGAGACCGATCCGTGCCTCGTACTCGCTCTTGAATTTCGCGATCGCGTGCTCGAGTGCATCCGCTGCCTGCTCCTGGAACCGATCGCTCCGGAGCTTCGCCTCTTCGTCGGGGTTGGTGATGAACGCGACTTCCACCAGCGCAGCGGGCATCGTCGCTCCGACCAGAACCTTGAACGGAGCCTGCTTCACGCCACGACCCTGGATCCCTGCGAGAGTGTTCATCTCGTCCTGAACGTCGACGGCGAGACGATGCGACTCGTTGAGGTACTCCTGCTGTGCGAGATCCCAGAGGATCATCTTCAGGTCCGACTTCCCTCCCGGCGCAGAGCTCGCCGACGCGTTCTCGATCTCCGCTGCACGTCTCGCAACTTCGTCGGACGCGTCGAGAGAGAGGAAGTACGTTTCGGTTCCCTTCGCCCCCTTCACCGTTGCGGCATTCATGTGGACGGAGAGAAAGAGATCCGCCTTGTACTGGTTCGCCACGGCGGTGCGCTGCTCGAGCGGAACGACCGAGTCGTCGTCACGAGTGAGCACCACCCGGACGCCGAGACGCGACGTGAGAAGGTTCTGAAGACGCCTGCAGAGCTCCAGCGTGGCGTCCTTTTCCATCAGCCCCGACGGTCCGATCGCGCCGACTTCCTTCCCGCCGTGACCCGGGTCGAGGACGATGGTCCGGATTCCAGCCGGCTTCGCATTCGGCACTGCGAGAGGGGTCTGCAGCGTCACTCCGGGCTTGAGCTCCGGGACGCCTTTCCTGAAATCGAGCACGACCCGGAACGGCTTCTCCAGACTGTACGACGTCGCAGTCACCTCGGGTGACGCGAACCAGACGTCGATCTCGTTGTTCCGGGAGACCATCCGCGTGACGAGCGGATCGTCGAACGACTGCTCGGGCGGCGCCTGTATCGGCGACTTGAAACGGATCGCGTAGTAGTCGCGCTCCCGCGACACGTCGTAGTCGCTCTTTCCCGAGAGCTGGATCACGAGCTTCGAGAGCCCGCCGAGGTCCACCAGCGAAAGCTGTGCGTTGAGCGTCTGCTTGGGTGAAGGCCGTATGGCAAGAATCCGATTCGTTGCGTCCCAGCTCACCTGTTGATTGGAGGATTTCTGGAGCACTCCCTGAAAGAACTGCCATGGTACGTAGGCACGACCGTCGACGACCATCGGCTCGACCGGCATCTCGATCAGGTCGTCCCGGACGACGCCGAATCGTGTGTCCGGACCGAACGCAGCCTGCTGATCTCCGATCGTGGCGAGAAACCCGTGATTGTCGGAGGTGACCGTTCCGCCGAGTGCAGTCACCACGTCATCGGCCGAGAAGAACGTTCGGCCGTTCGACTCCACCGTCGCGATGGTGCGCTGGGAGCCGGGCAAGCTGAGCGTGGCGGTCGAGGTAGTCTGCGCAAAGACGATCGCCGCCCAGATGAGAATCGCACCCGTCCCTGCCGTCGAGTATAGTCGCTTCATTCGATCCGGAACCCTTCGGCTATCGATTATAGAGAAGACGGGCGGGGATGCCGAGAAGTTCGGCAACATTTCTCGCTGCGGTGCGGCGAACCCGTTTTCGATAAGATCTCGACGAGAGGTGAACACAATGAAGAACGCGCTGGTCCGGAACACCTTCGCCGCACTCGTCCCCCTCCTCCTTCTCGGTTGCGGGGGCGGTGAGCCCGCAGGTCCGCAGATCCCGCGTCATCCGGTGAGCATCCGCGGTTGGATCGCAGACATCACTCCGTCGAGCGGCCGGTATCAGGTCACCCAACCGGGCATCGGCGACGAACAGCGGAAGGTCGCTCTCTTCCAGCAGACCAACCTCGCCGTAGAAGGCATTCCGTTCGCCTCGGGTGGGCTGCAGGAGAACGGAGCGTTTCTGATCCTCGACGTCCCGCCCGGCAAAACCACCATTGTGTTCCAGGTTCCCGGCCGTCCGGACGCGACTCTCACCATGCAGAACATTCCGCCGAGCGCGGACGTCCTCCTTCCGGCTCTGGTCATCGATCCTCCGGAGGTCCGGCTCTCCGCGGCCGCGCAGGTCGAGGTTCGAGTGGCCGAGGAGGAGTCCTCGCCGCAGCAACAGAAGTGGGCTGTGGTGGGAGGAACGAAGGTGGAAGTGAAACGAGTGCCTCAGTCGGCACTGGAAGACCGTCACGACTATCCGCAGCCGCCGAACGCCGGTACCGCGGTTCCCATGGTGAAGTGAGCGCGTCGTCCCGGATCCAGATCTCGACTCCCGCTCCCTGAAATTCCGGATGGAAGTTCTGCTCCACCCACTGCCAGACGAGCGGCACCCGTTCGCGATTCGAGAGCCCGTCGATGCCTTCCGTTCCGGAAGGGAACCGGACCAGAACTGCACGAACGCTGCGATCGCGCTCAAGCCTGCGAATCACGTCCCGCTGCAGCGACTCCGTGGAGTACATCGCCGGCTCGACCTGCCTCACCGGACAGCGCCGGTCGAACAGGTAGTAGAGGATCGGAGCGTTGGAGAGGTCGAGCCACGTCTCTCCGGGCCGGAGCTCGCGGTCGATGAACGTCTTCATCTCGCGTATGGCGTCCGCGGATGGGAGAGGAAATAGGGCGAATCGCGCTCGGGGGATCTCCCAGATGTCCGTCCACCCGCTCTCTCGCGAAGCGGCGTGCGTGCGGATCATCGTGGTCATCACCAGATACGAAGTCGGCTGCGCCGCCACCGCGAGCGCGACGGCAGAGGCGATCCCGGCCAGCCGGATCTCATGCCGTCGCGAACGGAGCATCAGGACCGTAGCCACGATCAGAACGGTGGGAAGAACGAACATGAAGTAATCGTGATGCCGCTCGGCCCACGAAACTCCGGCCACGGAGACCCAGACCAGCATTCCGATCAGAGGCTCTCTTCGACGCCGGAACGGAGCAGCGAGAAGAACCGCGAGCGTGAGGACCGCGAGAGGCCAGCCCAGAATTCTCAGGCTGTCGCGATCCAGCAGACGTGCCAGTAGCGCCAGCAGACTCTTTCCCTTCACCGCGTCCGGGACGGTGAAGTCGAGCAGATACGCCGCGCTCACGGACGGAATCTCGTGGAAGGTCGACCGGAAGAAGTCGCCCGTGATCCCCGTCGCAACGAAGGCGATCAATACGATCACGGCGACCGCAGAGATACCGGCGACGAGCATCACCACTGGCCGGAACGCGCGTCGCACCACCGCGCTCCGCAATGCGAGCACCGCAACCGCGATCAGCACGTAGAGACCGAAGTCGAGACTGGTCAGAGCAGCAAGCACGATCACCGCCCCCGCCGCCGCGAACCACCGGTCACGCCGGCGGCGAACTGCCATGCAGGCCATTGCGAGCGCGATGAGCGAAGGAATGACGCGAATGAAGCCGAGGGACGGAAACAGGAGCCGCGTCAGGTAGAAACCGAGCAGACCCACCGCACCGGAGCCGCTTGCCGCGAGACCCAGCAGATAGATCACCGCGCCATTCGACTCCGCGACGAACGCTCGCTTCTCGAGAACGTCACCGATGCTCCGTGCGCCTGCGCGGATCGACACGGCGTCCAGCAATCCGTCGCTGATCAGTCCGTGGGCAGGAACGACGTCGCGGTACGGAAGCTCTCCCGCCACCATCTCCGACGCGGGAAGCAGCGAATGGCCATCCTCGAAGACGTCCACCCGCGGGCGCTGTTCGCTTGCGTACGTGGTGGTGATGCTCGGATCGACGATCGCCACCACGGGAAAAACGAACAGCACGAGAAGAGCGAGAGCCGCTCTCTCGACCCGCCCGATCTCGAACCAAGTACTCGAATCGATTTTCCTCAGCAGCAGCGAGACGAGCAGAGGGCTTCCCGCGACCAGAGCGAAAGAAGGCCAGCCGGCATGAGCCACACCACTCCGAAACCAGCTCGACTGCAGAAGAAGAGCGAGCGGTGCGAAGGTGAACGCAACCGCCGGGACGCGGACGAACGGTAGCATCGCCGCGACTGCGAGACGGAGCGCGAAGAGGAGGAAGACCGCAGCGACGAAGAGAAACACCAGGTTTGCGGACCCGAGATCGAGAAACGCCAGATACAACGACAGGGTGGAGGGAATGAGCACAACGTCCATTCGCGACCAGCGCGGCTCGACTCGCGCGGCGAGAAGAGTCAGAAGAACACCCGCTGCCGGTGCCAGGGCCGTCATCGTGAGACTCCCACCGACCAGCCGGATCCAGAGTGCGGAGACGAGCGCGATCGAGATCGTCGTGCTGACCCAACGTTTCATCTCCCCGATTCTGCTCAGCAGCGCTCCGGTGACCGCCCCGGACGCGAGAGGGACGATCACGAGAAGAAGGAGGACGATGATCGGGCCGTGTGGTGACGTTCCGCTCCGCTTCAGAGCTCCTTCGATCTGCCCGGGAACTGCGCTCCCCTGAACCAGGGGTGAGGCCGCGATCGCGACGGCGAATCCCCAGGCGGCGGCAGCGGCGACGAGGATGACTTCCCGCGGAGTGCGAGATTCCCTTTCGCTCGCGCGAAATCCCTTCCGCGGTGTGGCGTCCATCCTCTGTGGTACGGAACCGGACCGCTAGTCGCCCATGAGGCGCATGAATCGAGACTCTCGCCGATCAGGAAGCATGCTGAGCAGAGGAGCGGTCGAGCCGCTCAGCGGAAGAGGGCGTCTCGATCCGCGCGAGCTGCCGATCGTGAAGCCGCTGCATGGTGAGCATCGCCACCACCGCGCCGATCAGAGCCATCAACATGTCTTTCTGCGCGTCCCAGATGTCTCCCTGCGTGCCGAGAAAGTCGGTCGCCGAATCGCCGGCGAAAACCGCGGAGGCCCACTCGATCAATTCGTACGCGGCACTGATCGCGAGACAGATGGAGACGACGATGAAGACCAGCCACTTGCCGCGCCGGAGCGGAGAGCGGCGGAGCAGCACCTCCCGCGCGATCATCGCCGGAACGAATCCCTGCGCGAAGTGTCCCAGCCGGTCGTAGTGGTTCCGGGCGAAATGAAACGTGTCGCGAAGCCACTCGCCGAGCGGAACCCGCGCGTACGAATAGTGCCCGCCGACCATCAGGATGATCGCGTGAACGGCGATCAGGAAGTAGACCATCGGAGTGAGGGGGAAGCGGCGGTACGTCGCCAGCAGCAGCGGAACCGCGATCATCACCGGAACGGTCTCGCCGATCCACGTGCCGCGGTCGAACGGCGCGATGCCGGACCAGACGAACACGATCGCGACGACCGCGAGAAGCATGAGCGGGTAAACCGCGCGGTTGTTCATGCCGAAAGAGTAGCACCCATTCCTCTTTTCGGAATTCGCGACTTCCGAGCGCGGGATGTCGCGATGGGAGAAGGGAGGCCCCAAAAAAACTGCCGCCGCTGTTTCCAGCGGCGGCCCTTCCCCAGAAATGATTGCAGCGTTACTTCTTGGCAGCGGTCTTCTTCGAGGATCGTTTCGCAGCGGACTTCTTTGCGGGGCGCTTTGCAGCCTTCTTTGCAGCTGGCTTCCGCGCGGTCTTCTTCGCGGCCTTCTTGGCAGGGCGCTTCGCAGCCTTCTTCGCAGCTGGCTTCCGTGCAGTCTTCTTCGCGGCCTTCTTGGCGGCAGGCTTCTTCGCTGCCTTCTTCGCGGGTCTCTTTGCTGCTTTCTTTGCCTTCGTTGCCATCTTGTCTCCTTTCGATTCAAAAATGTTTATCGTTCACCGACCGCTGCGCTTTTATTTATAAATCAAAAGGACACTAATTGTCGACAGGATTTTTAACCAGAATTAACGTCAGTCCCCCAGGAGACGATTTCGGAGTGAGGGCCGAGGCTTGAGAAATGAGCGAATCGGGAGACGAAAATGATGCCGAAATGATGCTCGGGAGCGCATCGAAGACGTGACCCTGCGGCGTGATTTCGAATCCCGACTTTCGCATCGAATGCGAAAAGAAATATCGCGAGGCAGATCACGAACCGCTGATTCGATCGATATGCAGGGAGAGAGATCGCAGAGTCCCGGCGCTGCTCAGAAACCGCCGCGCATCACCGAGACGAGGGAATCGACTCCCTGAATCACGATGCGATCTCCGGCCTGCAGCCCCGCCTCGACCGGAATCAATCCGTCCGAGAGCGGCGTACCGAGACGTACCGGCCGCAACTGGAACGCTTCCGGCGCGGTGTGCACGAACACCACGTCCTCTCCCTCCAGCGTGGTACGTGCATCGGGAGGAATGAGCAGACCGGTTCGGCTGCTCTCGGTGTTGATCTCCACCGTTCCGTCCATTCCTTCGCGGAGACGCCCTCCGGGATTGTTGACCGCGAGATACATCGTGCCGTCTCCGGCGTTCCCGTTCGCCACCAGCTTCGCGGGAAAGAGGTTCTGAGAGTACTCCGGCGTGCGGAAGAC
Source organism: uncultured Acidobacteriota bacterium (assembly GCA_963741955.1). Taxonomy (GTDB): domain Bacteria; phylum Acidobacteriota; class Thermoanaerobaculia; order Gp7-AA8; family Gp7-AA8; genus CAVUKB01. The sequence continues at coordinate 152,508 of CAVUKB010000001.1, read as the reverse complement.
GATTCTCGCGGAGTGACCGATCTGCGCGGCGATTGCGGGATCGGCATGAACGCGAACCCACAGCCGGGTCGGATCGAGCAGCCGGAACAGAGTGTCTCCCCTCTCCACGAACTGGTTCTGCCCCGCGCTCGAATCGAGCACCACTCCGTCGAAGGGAGCAACGATGCGGCGCGGTCCGGCGAGACCTTTGCCCGCGAGTGCGGCGTCGATCGCAGAGATCCGCTTTCTGCTTCGAGACTCGTCTTCTTCCGCGGACCGAAGCTCCGCACGCGCGGCCTCGATCTCCTTCGCGGGAACGACGTCCGAGAGCTTCTCCAGCCGGCGCACCTCTCTCCGCGCACGCGCCGTCTCGTGCTCCTGCTTCTGCAACTCGACCGCCGCGTCGTCGCGGAGAAGCTGGAAGACCGCCTGCTCCCCCGCCGTCACGGGAACTTCGACCATTGCGAGCACTTCACCTCTCACCACGCGTGTCCCCTTCTTCGCGATCGTGTTACGCGACAGCACGAGGCGCCCCGGATCCGGAGAGCGCAGCTCGGCGACCGCGTCCGGAGCGCGGGTCAGGCTTCCCTTCGCTTCACTGTCACGGGAGATCGGCTGCGGACGGAGCACCACAGTCCTGATTCCGAATCGGAACTGGGCCTCCTTCACCACCCGCAGTGCACGCGGCGCGACGGGCGAGACATCGGCCCCGAGCGCTGCGGAGATCGCGAACAGCATTGCGAACGAGATCACGGTCGTCTTCATCGCTGTTCCCCACTCTCCGGCGTGCCTCTCATCGAATCCTCCCTTTTCAGATAGAGCCACGCCCCGATACCCACCAGCGCCAGCGTCGACACGAGAAGAATCAGCGCCACGTTCCGGGATCGCACCGTACCGCTCCCCTCCGGACCGACCACCAGACCCGCGACCGGAATCTGCCGGCTTCCGATGTGCGGCGCGCTGATGGTGAGAATGCCGTCGTAGCTGCCGTTGGAAGGAAACGCGAGCGGGATGGCGTAGACCCCCGGCGTACCGGTGCGCCGGGCCGGAAAGACCAGACCGCGGGTCGGAATGGAGAGGAACACGCGCGCGTCCTCGACCGGAGCGTTGGTCACGAAATCGGAGAGGTAAAGACGTCCGGTCACGTCTCCTCCCGCGCTGAGAAGCGGGTACTTGATCACCACCTCCACCGCGCGATCGCCGGCGTAGACCACCTCGAGCTCTCTTCCGAGCACGCGCTCGCGAGCGGGTGACGGCGCAGCAGCGGCGGCGCTCGCTCCGAACTGCGCGATTCCGCAGAGAGCGAGAACGACGGCGATGAGGCGGCGCGGCTTCACGTTCGTATCCGGCCCGACCGTTCCGGCGGGCGCATCCGGCAATGCTGATGGAAGCGATGTGCCAGCTTGCCCGGCAGCCGCTATTTCTGCCGCAGCGCGTCGTCGAACATGCTCCGGGCGAGTACCTCCGCATCGCGGCGATGCGGCACTTCGAGCTCGACCTTGTGAAGACCTCGGGGACCGGGCGGGACCTTGATCACCACTTCATAGTGCCCGGCGAGCACCCGTTCCATCCGCTCCATCGCGATCTGCGGAAAGATGTGCGTCTTCGCGTAGAACCCCCCGGTGTCCGCAGCGACTTTTCCCAGACCGACCTCCAGCGAGTGGTAGTCGGCATCACTGATGTCGAGAGCGAACACCGCCGTACGTGCCTGCTCGAGCGCGAGCTTGGCCGGAAAATAGTCCTTGTCCATCACCACGCCGTTCCGCCCCATCAGATGCCCGAGTCCCCAGCCGAACAGGAGGAGCGACTTCGGCCCCGGTATGGGGATCAGCGCATTTCCGATCAGGAGCAGCGCGGTCTCCGGTTGCGCCGCCTTCCGCGCCGCGTCGCGGTCGATGCGGGTGAAAAGCGCAGGCGACGGAACGAGAGGCGGCGGAGGCGGCTCGTCGATGCGGAGCGCCTCGTCGATCGCCGTCTCGATCTTCCGGTGATCGCTGGTGAAGTCCTGTCGAAGCTTCAGATGCGAGTCGAACGACACGACCGCGACGCGATCCTCCGGACCGAGCGTGCCGAGCAGATTTTTCGCATAGGAAAGAATCCGCATCTCTCCCTTCACCCGCTGCCGCTGGAAGTCGGTCTGGAAGAAGAACACCAGAAGTCTTCCGCGCGGTATCGGCACTCCGTGGATCTCTTCCTTCTCCGGCTCGGCGCCCGCCCCCGTGTCGAGAGGCTTGTCTTCGGAGACCCACTCCACCGCTTCCACCTCCGCGGGACGGCCGTCGACACGTACGCGGACATCTTTCCGCGTCAGCCCCTCGATCGGATTGCCATGACTGTCGATGATCCGCGCGTCGATCACCAGTCGCTCGACGGTGATCTCTTCCTGGGCCCGGATCTCCGGCTGCTGCGCGAGTGCCGCAGTCGCCATCAGAAGCACGAGCACCGCCGGGAAAAGTGCGGCCCCTCTCATGCCGTGACGTGTCGTTCGCCTGTGCGGTCCTGCCATGAGATATCCTTGCTCCACAACGATCGGTCCGGAATCACGATCGATCCTAACGCCGCATGTCACGAAACGGAGAATTCCCGATGCGCGACCGTCAGCAGCCGCTCCTGTTCGTCTTCGCACTCTTCGCCGTCCTCACTCCCTCGATCCTCTGCGCCGCAGAACCGGGCTTCCACCACTGGTTCAGCGACAAGACCATGCGCGTCGACTATTTTCACACCGGCGGCATGGGGAAGGAGATCGTCGCGCTCGACCAGGTCGTCTCCGACGGTCCGTGGGGCGGGAGCCACACCCGCCTGGTCGAGAGTCTCAACCTCGGCAAGTACGAGTTCCGTGTCATCGACCGCGCGACCAATGCCGTCCTCTATACCCGCGGCTTCGCGTCGATGTACGGAGAATGGGAGACCACACCGGACGCGAAGAGCTCCTACCAGACGTTTCACGAATCGCTCCGCTTTCCGTGGCCGAACAATCCCGTCCAGGTGGTGCTCGAAAAGAGGGACGAGCTGAACGCGTTCCACGAGATCTGGTCCACCGTCATCGATCCCGCTTCCCGTTTCGTGAATCCGAAGGATCTCGCTCCGATCGGAAAGGTCTGGACCGTCTTCGAGAATGGTCCGTCGACGGAGAAGGTCGATCTTCTGATCATCGGAGACGGCTACACCGCGGCGGAGGCGGCAAAGTTCCACTCGGATGTGAAACGTCTGGTCGCGGTGATGTTCGATACCGAGCCGTTCAAGAGGAGAAAGAGCGACTTCAACGTCCGTGCGATCGATCTCCCCACCGCGGAGAGCGGCGTGAATCGTCCGCGGGCGGGAGATTTCCGCCGGGATGAGCTCGGAGCGACGTACAACACGTTCGACTCCGAACGATACGTACTCACCCGCCACAACCGTTATCTCCGTGACGTCGCGTCTGCGGCTCCGTACGAGTTTCTCGAGATTCTGGTCAACGACAAACAGTACGGAGGCGGCGGGATCTTCAACTTCCAGGCGACCGCTTCGGTCGACAGTGCATTCTCCCCGTACGTCTTCGTCCACGAATTCGGACATCACTTCGCGGGGCTCGCCGACGAGTACTACACGTCGGACGTGGCGTACGAGACCGGCACGGAGCAGCATCCCGAACCGTGGGAGCCGAACGTCACCGCGATGCACGATCCTGCGAACCTCAAATGGAAAGATCTCGTCACGCCGGGAACGCCGCTGCCGACGCCGTGGGAGAAAGCGAAGTTCGAGGCGGTCGAGCAGGAGTACCAGGCGAAACGGCGCGAGCTGAGGAAAGCCGGAGCGCCCGAGTCGGAGATCGACGCGTTGTTCCGCCGGCAGATGGAGATCGAGACGAAGCTCCTCTCGACGATGCAGTTCTCCGGTCGCGTCGGCGCATTCGAAGGTGCGGATTACGAAGCGAAAGGGATGTATCGCCCCGAGGCCGATTGCATCATGTTCACCCGCGATCCGGTGGGTTTCTGTCGCGTCTGCAGCCGGGCAATCGAGAACGTGATCGACGAGTATTCGCGGCCGTAGCGTGGCGTGGATTGCGGGGTGCGATTGGAGTGCGGATTCGCAATCCGCCGCGCGGATCACGGCGCATGCGCGACGGCAGCATCACCCGCGTCGTTGGCTGAAGCGGAGTTTGACGCCAGCGTCACCGACGCTTCGCGAAACCTGCACCCCAGGCACATGCGCCTTTCGGACGCCGAGCGGTGCCGCCCCTCGCCATGTGGCAGAAGCGAAGCGGGGGCGCAAGAACGACCGACGCTTCGCGAAACCCTCAGTCTCTGTCTTCATCGCGTACAACACGATTCTCGCGGCGGATCCCGCCGAGCGGGATCCGCACCCCATGGTGACACGGTACCGTGCAGTGCGCATACCGCCGAGCGCGATCCGCGCCCCGAACAGACACGCCGTCTCTGCCGCAATCGCTCCCATCTTCGCCGCGCCTCATCTACAATGAGTGATCGACCTTTCACCACGAAGGAGGATGCCATGAAGAAGTGGCTCCCGATCATCGCGTGCGTCGTCACGGCCGCTTGCGCATCCGGCGGAGCGAGGAACGGCTCCGCTCAACCGGCGATCGCTTCCGCGAGACGTTCAGCGCTCCCGCGACCACTCACATCCGGCTGGTCACCGAGTCGGTCGAACAGTCGGGAGATCTCGCGTACGAGATCGGCCGCTACGAGATCACCGTTCTCGCGCCGGGCGAGCAACCCGCCGTCGCCGATCAGGGCAAGTACCTCGTGGTCTGGCAGTTCCAGAGCGAAAGGTGGGAGGCGATGGCGGACATGTTCAACAGCAGCGTTCCCGTGGGGCGGAAATAGCGTGACCACGATCACGAGCGAGCCGGTCCGAACGGGGAGCGTTTCCGCACGCACGGGTGCGACTCCGCACGCGCTCGCGGAGTACGAGCCGGAACCGGGATCGAAGCGGATCGGCATCGGCCTCTGCCTCTCCGGCGGTGGTTTTCGCGCCGCGCTATTTCACCTCGGCGCGCTCCGCCGTCTGAACGAATCGGGAGTGCTCGCCCGGATCCGGACCGTCTCCGCCGTGTCGGGCGGCTCCATCCTCTCGGCTCATCTCGCCACCCGGATCGGCTGGCCGCTGCTCGAGCCGGTCGCAGACTGGGATGAGCGCGTCGCGCAGCCGTTCCGCCGGTTCGTCGCTCACGACATCCGCACCGGTCCGATCCTCTCCCGGCTTGCGCCGTGGAACTGGTTTCGAAGTCACAGTGCAGTCTTCCATCTCGCCGATAAGTACAAGAAAGACCTGACCCCTCTGACCCCGTGGGAGCTTCCGGACCAGCCGAATTTCGTCTTCTGCGCAACGGACATGGCGTTCGGAGTGAACTGGATCTTCGAGAAACGCCGGATGGGCGACTACAAGAGCGGCTACGTCACGCCTCCCCCCGAGGATTGGTCGGTCGGACGCGCCGTGGCGGCGTCGTCGTGCTTCCCACCGGTTTTCAATCCGATGCCGGTCCGGGTCGCCCCTTCTCTCTTCAGTGGAGGCGATCAGCCGCCTGGCCCGGAGCGCGACGACTGCATCCGCGATCTGCGGCTCACCGACGGCGGGAACTACGACAACATGGGACTGGAGCCGGTCTGGAAGGACCACCGGACGGTCCTCGTCTCCGACGGCGGCGCCACGTTCACGTTCGAAGGCGATCGCAACCTGATCTGGCGGATCAAACGCTACACCGCGATCGTCGAGAAGCAGGCGCTCGCACTTCGAAAGCGATGGCTGATCTCTTCATTCATCAGCGGGACCATCAACGGGACGTACTGGGGAATCGCGAGCGCGACCAGCAGCTACGACGAAAATCTCCCCGGCGGATATTCGAAGGATCTCGCCGAGACGCTCATCGCGAGGATCCGCACCGACCTCGACGCGTTTTCGGAAGGAGAATGTGCGGTTCTCGAAAACCATGGCTATCTGCTCGCCGACGCAGCACTCCGAAGACACCTCCCGGAGATGGTCGCCGGCGCCCCTTCCCCGCGCGTGCCTCATCCCGACTGGATGGACGAGATGCGAGTACGCAAAGCGCTCGCGTCGAGCGGGAAGCGAAAACTCCTCGGACGCGGATGACCGCGTCGACGTCACCGCGAGGCTTCGGCGAGGATCTGATCGGCAATCGCGTAGTACCCGCCTGCGAAGTGATGCGATCCGTCGACGATGGTGACCTTCGCGACCGACTCCGGAAGGGAGCGGCAGATCGCATCGCGATCGCGTCCGCCGGCGATGCAGAGCACCCGCTGTCCTTTCAGCGCTTCGATCTCCGGGAGGACCGGATACTGCGGCGGTCGCGACCCGTAGAGGCGGGCGAAAAAATGATACTCGAGCGCCGCGGTGTGGCTCGGGGCGAGAAGTGCGATCACGGCGACACGACTGGAAAGATCCGCCGGAAGACGGCTGGCCATGAACGGGAGGGTGTCCGCGCCACGCGAATAGCCGATGAGAAGAAACCGGCTCACGCCCCGCTCGAGGTAATGCCGCATGATCCGCGCGAGATCGTCCGACACCTCGTGCGGCGTGCGCCGATGCCCGAGATAGGCAGGCATGTTCCACCCCAGGAGCGAGACTCCCCGTTCCCGCAGTCGCTTGCCGATCTTCTCGTCCACGCGGCGCCAGCCGCCGTCGCCGGTGAGAATGATCGCCATGGTCCCGGAGCTTTCCGGCGCGAAACGGATCAGCGAAAGATCCGACAGCGAATCGAGAGCCGGAGCCGGAGCGACGGTTCCTGATCCCGCACAGGCGGAGAAGAGGAGCAATGCCGCCAGACACGTCCGTAATCCGAGGTCCGGAATCGGAAGCTGCCTCTCCCTCATCGTTCCGAGTCTCTCATGATCGCTCTGGCAATCTCCTCATAGCCGCCGTCGAAGTGGTGTCCGCCACCCATCTCCATCGGCGTGGCGATCTCCGGTGCAAGATCTCTGCAGAGACTCTCTTTCTCGTCCGCACCGTAGACACAGAGGATCTTCGTCCCCCGCAACTTCTCCACCTCCGGCGCGACCGCAGATCCCCGCTCGGAGTCGGAGAGCCAGTCGGAGAGGTGAAACTCGAACGTAGTGGTCCGGCTCGGACCGAGGAGCGCGACCATCCGAACCCGGCTCCGCAGCTGCTCCGGAAGACGCGACGCCATCGCGGGGAGAACGTCCGCCCCGCGTGAATACCCGATCAGCACCACCTCAGGAACGTTCCAACGCACCATCGCGTACTCGATGAGTCTCTGGAGATCGTGCGCTGCGGTCTCGGGCGTCTTCCGGTGCCAGAAGTACTGGAGAGAATTGAGCCCGACCACCGGCACGCCGTTCGCGGCGAGGAAGTTCCCGATCGAGCGGTCGATTCCCGCCCAGCCACCGTCACCGGAGAGAATCACCGCGACCCACGCAGCGCCCGGACGGGAGGGCGGGACATCGATCAGGGGAAGGTCGGCAGGCGCGGCGACGACCGCTGCAGCTCCTGTCTCGCGTTTCACCGTCGACGCGGACGGTCTCGAAAAATCCCGCTCCATCGGGGCCGCTGCGATTCTCCCGTAGGCCGCCTTGAACGGTCCGAGCCAGTTTCGCGGAACCGAGAACCCGTGTCCCACCTTCGGAAGAAGGACCATCTCCCCTCCCGGAACGTTCGCCACGTATGCCCGAGCGGCTTTCGCGTCGCACACCTGATCGATCTCTCCGTCGAACGCGATCCACGGCTGCCGGAGATCCTTCGCCGGCTCGAAGATCACTCCTTTCCCTTTGGGGCCAGGTCTCCATTCGAGTCCGTTGCCCCGGCAGAACGGCTTCTTCAACGGCAGATCCGGACAGAACCCGAGACTCATCGCGCCCTTGAACGTGTTCGGAGGTGCCTCGGCGAGCAGCGCGTAGACCAGCGTGGCTCCGGAAGAGTAGCCGGCCAGAACCGGCGGCTCGTACCGATCGAACCCGAGCCTCTTCTGGAGGAACTGGCTCAACCCTTCGTAATCGGCGGCCGGATAGGAGCACGTTCCCGGCACGCTCTCGAGGTTCCGAAGATACGACCGGATGTCGACGCCGGCGACGATCACGCCCATCGTGGAGAGCTCGCGCGCCATGTCCACCACCCCTTTGTTCCACCCGCCGTCACCGGAGACGAAGACCACCAGTCGCGAGGCCGGATGCGGTGGAGCGTACAAGTGCACCGTTCCGAAACGACCGAATTCGACGGTCGACTCGCGCGAAGACGTTCGTGCGAACGACGATGCCGCGACCGAAATGAGCAGGGCCGCTGCGATCGAGATCGTCGCGAGGGATCCGAATCTCCCCTTCCTTCTTTCCTCTGAATCCTGAATCCCTTCATTCGATCTGCGTTTCATTTTGCGACCACTCCCCTCAATCCACCGGAGATCAGCGAAGCGATATTGGTCAACACCCGAGGAAGGACGAATCCTCCCGGCGATGCGAGATAGACCGGAGACCAGACCGGATCGAATTTTTCCTTGTACTGACGCAACCCTTGAAAGTTGTAGAAGTTCTCGCCGTGATGGAACGCGAGCGCTCCGATCCGATTCCACAGCGGACCGAGCGCACGGTTCTCCAGCCCCGAGAGCGGAGCCACACCGAGGTTGAACCGGCGGTAGCCTTCCGATTTCCCCCACAGCATCAGGTTGACGAAGAGAAAGTCCATTACCCCTGCAGGCGCGTCTTCCGTATGACGCATCAGGTCGATGGAAAGCTCTTCCCGAGTCGCGGTGGTCCAGAGATTCGAGAACGCGACGATCCGTCCCTCCCGGCGAACCAGGGCCAGCGGGAACCCGGAGAGATAGTTCTCGTCGAAACGCCCGAGTGAGAACCCCTTCTCCCGCACGTGTCTCTCCTTCATCCAGCCATCGGACACTTCCCGCACCGCTCCGGCAATCTCGGGGAAGCTCTCGGGAGCCACGATCTCGAATGTCGCACCGTCCGCTTCCGTCTTCCGGATCGTCTTGCGCAGGCCCTTCCTCTCCCCGCCGTCGAGAGTGAACGTGTCGAGCGAAACGATCGCTTCCTCTCCGAGCTTGAGCAGCGCCAGCCCGAGATCGACGTAGAGCGGCAGCCACTCGCGGTGAACTTCGTAGAAGACGGTCCATCCGCCGTGCCGGTCCGAGAGCTCGCGAAAACGCCAGACGAGATCCGCCTTCTCCTCGTCCGGTCCGACCGGGTCTCCCATCGAGATCCAGCTGCGCCCCTCGACACCGAACATGATGAAACTCTCACCACTCTCACTGAAGAGGAAAGACTTGTCGCCGAGCAGCGCGAGGTTCGCAGCGGTCGACTTCGATCCGGCGATCACCTCCGCCAACCGGGCGGAATCGGGTTGGGGTAGTGGCTCACGGCGCCGGGCCACGGGACGAAGGAGTCTCGCTCCGGCGATGAAGAACAGGACCGCGATCCCGGCCACGGTCCCCCGGAGGAATCGTGGCGCCTCCGCGTGCATGCTGAATCGCCACCAGAGCTCGTTCGAGTACTCGACGTGCTTGTAAGAGAAGAACCCGAGCCACATCGATCCGATCAGGACCACCGCGATGGCAGCCAGCCACCCGGGCGCGAACCGCTGCGTGAAGAGCGAGGCCTGCCGGTAGAAGTGGCCGCGGCTCGGAACCAGCGCCACCAGCATCACCGCCAGGAAGATCGCCTCCTCGTAGTCGAGTCCTTTCAGCAGCGAGACGACGATCCCTCCGCCGAGGAGCGCCACGGTCAGCACCCAGGCGGCGTCGAGCCGTCGTTGAAGACCGCGGGCGAGCACCAGCAGCAGAACGCCGGCGACACTCCCGAGCATGTGCGAGATCTCCATCACCGGGAGCGGGAGAAAATCATTCAGCCATGCGAGCCTCGAACGGATCGACGGAGTGGAGCCGGAAAAAATCAGGATCGCTCCGGCCACGAACGTAGTGAACGCAAAGACGTGAGGAACGACACCGGGAGCCCACCGGCCGAAGAGGCGCGCAACCCTCGCCACCCCCTGCCGCTTCTCGAGCACTTCGTGCGTCGCCAGCAGCAGCACCGCCGATCCGAGCGGGACCAGATAGTAGATGCCGCGGAACGCGAGCAGCCCGCCCAGGACCTGATCCGGAGGCACCGCCGGAGAGAGAAACAGCAGAATGACCAGCTCGAACACGCCGATCCCACCCGGCAGGTTACTGAGCAGTCCTGCGATCTGCGCCAGAAGGAAGATCGCGATGAAGTGCGGAAAGCTGAGGTCCGGATCGTTCGGAAGAAGAACGTAGAGGACGGCTGCCGCGATCAGCCAGTCGACCGACGAGACGACGATCTGGCCGATTGCCAGAGGAGCGTGGGGAAGAGGAAAGCGCCACTGCCGCAGACGGAACGAGCGGCGTCCGGCGAGGGTCAGCCCGAGGTAGACCAGAACGGGAATCACGAACAGCACGCCGAGCGGTCGCGGATGCACGTGCAGATGCACCGCCGCTGGAGGCACGGGCGGCGCGGCGAGAAAGAAGGCTCCCGCGAGGGTGAGGAATCCGAGCCAGAAGGTCGCAGAGACGAACGCGATCACCTTCGCGATGTCGACGGCAGAGAGCCGCCATGCCGAATAGAGCCGGTAGCGGAGCGATCCGCCGATCACTCCGGAGAAGCCCATGCTGTTGTTGAACGCGTAGCCGATGAACGAAGCGAGAGCGATCCGCCGGTACGGCACGTCACGGCCCACGTACTCGATCGCCAGGACGTCGTACAGCGTCATGACGAAATAACCGAGCGCAGTGAGAGCCACTGCACCGAAGATCACGGATAGACGGAGAGTGCGGAGGTAGTGGAGAACCTGCTGGTAATGGTAGTCGCGGAGGATGCCGTAGAGGATGGTCAGCGCGATCGAGAAGATCGCGACGACCAGCAGTGGCATGAGCCGGCGGAGCCACCGGGAGAAGAATCCGGGAGGACCGGACTCGTTCTCTTCCGTGACGATCTCCGCCGGTGACGCCGGAAGGACGTCGACGCGCCGCCTGCTTCCACTCTCGGAATCACGAATGGATGACATTCACCTCGAGCCCTCTGGCCCGGACTGTCCGGGCTGGATGCTCGCTCAGTGGACGGCCCAAAGGAGCCGGAGGTTACGGAAGCGAACCCGCTACCGGGCGACCGCTTCCTTCTTCTCTCTGCGGGTCGATTTTTCCTGCTCCACAAATGTGAGCCAGTTGTGACGATCCTCGGTCTCCCCGCGGATATAGGCGAAATACTCTTTCTGGATCCGTTCGGTGATCGGTCCGCGAACTCCGTCTCCGATCTTGATCCGATCCACCGAGCGGATCGGGGTGATCTCCGCGGCGCTCCCGCTGAAGAAGACTTCGTCGGCGATGTAGAGCGCTTCCCGCGGGATGAGCTGCTCGACCACCTCGTATCCGAGATCGCGCGCGAGCCGGATGGTGGTGTCCCGCGTGATTCCGGGAAGGATCGACGCGCCGAGCGGCGGGGTGATGACCTTCCCGTCGCGGACGATGAAGACGTTCTCGCCCGAGCCTTCCGAGACGTACCCGTAAACGTCGAGTGCGATTCCTTCCGAGTAGCCGTCGATCCCGGCTTCCATCCGGATCAGCTGCGAGTTCATGTAGTTCGCCGTCGACTTGGCCATGGCGGGGAACGTGTTCGGCGCCATTCGGTTCCACGACGAGACCCGCACGTCGACGCCCTGCTCGAGAGCTTCGGCGCCGAGGTAGGCTCCCCATTTCCAGACTGCGATGGTCACGTCGATCGGGCACTTGCCGGGATGGACGCCCAGAGTGCCGAACCCGCGGTAGACGATCGGACGGATGTAGCAGTCTTCGAACTCGTTGAGCGCGATCGCATCGATGCACGCCTGACGGATCTCATCCGGCGAGAATGGAATCTGCATACGGTAGATCTTGCAGCCGTCGAAGAGGCGGCGGACGTGCTCGGGAAGGCGGAAGATCGCCGGCCCCTGGCTCGTGTTGTAGCAGCGCGCTCCTTCGAAAATGCCGGATCCGTAATGCACGACGTGGCTCAGGACGTGGATTTTCGCGTCTTCGAAATCGACGAACCGGCCGTTCATCCAGATTTTCTTGACGTCTTCGAACGCCATGCGTGCGCCTCCTTTTTCGTTCAAGACGGCGTGCTCACAACGGAGGTACGCCACCCGGACCGGAGTATATCCCATTCTCCGGGAGGTCCGGGAAGAGCCGGATTTTTCGCCACAAAACCGTTGCGATCCGGCGGTCTCCGCGCCTTCCGCGGGTTGAAATCTCCCCCATTGTCGCTGATACTGCGCAGTCTGATGATGCAATGAAGCTGCCCGACCGAGCTGCGATCGTTACCGGGGCCTCCAGCGGGATCGGCCGGGCCACCGCACTGGAGCTCGCAGTCGCAGGGTGCCGTCTGGTCCTCGCCGCACGCCGCGCCGAGCGTCTCGAAAATGTCGCCGCGGAGTGCCGCGCCCGGGGAACCGAATGCATCGTGGTGCCGACCGACGTCGCCGATCCCGAAGCGGCCCGCCTCCTGGCCACAGCCGCGGTGGAGCGATTCGGTTCGATCCACATCCTGGTGAACAACGCCGGATTCGGAATCCTCGGCAGAATCGACTCGACTCCATTTTCCGAGCTCGAGCGGATGATGCAGACGAACTACTTCGGCGCGGTGAACACCACCCTCGCGGTTCTCCCGATCATGAAATCGCAGCGGTGCGGCGCGATCGTCAACGTTTCTTCGATCGCGGGGATCATGGGCGTGGCCGGGATGGGAGGGTACGGCGCGACGAAGGCCGCCCTGATCGGATTCACCGAGTCACTTCGCGACGAGGTGCTGCGCGACGGGATCCGCGTGTCGATGATCTGTCCCGGCGTCACGGAAGGGGGCGAATTCTTCCAATCGGCCGACCGCGCCGCGATCCCCGCCGCATCCCGACTTCTCCGCCCTCTCTCGCCGGAGGACGTCGCGCGCGCGATCCGCCGCGCGATAGAGGGAGGGTCATACCGGATCATCCTTCCGGCGGAAGCCGCCATCTTCATGCGACTGAAGGAATTCTTTCCCCGCGCCGCACACTTCCTCATGCGCGTGACCTCCGCGTTACTCGAAAGGAAGAAGCCCTGATGTACAGAAGAGTTCCGGCCACCATGGCCATCGTCGGACTGATCATCTTCGTGTTCGTGATCGAGATCACGAGCGGGATGCGGGCCTGGAACGTCGGCCAGGAGAGCATGCCGGTCCTCTACGATCTCGGTGCAGTCACCGCCGGGATCTTCGTCAACGGGCAGTACTGGCGTCTTCTCGCCGCGATGTTTCTCCATATCGGGCTTCTGCACATTGCGCTCAATCTCTGGGCTCTCTATCAGCTCGGCGCCGCGTTCGAGCTGATGTTCGGCAAGGCCCGCTTTCTTCTCACGTACTTCGTCAGTGGCCTCGTCGCCTCATCCGCGAGCTCGTACTGGGCTCTGATCCATCACCGCCAGATCCTCTCCGCCGGCGCGAGCGGCGCGATCTTCGGAATCCTCGGCGCGCTGATCATCGCCATCCGCCGCTCGCCGGTGTGGCGTCACCAGCCGTGGGCTCGCAGCCTCACCCATCAGCTCATCTTCTGGGCCCTCCTGAACGTCTTCCTCGGTTTCACCATCCCGGGGATCGACAACACCGGACACCTCGGCGGCTTCGCCGCCGGTCTCCTGCTCGGATTCATCCCGCACAAGGTGCCGCCTCCTCCGGCGCGAGGGATGACCATCGACGTGGGAGAGTGATGAGCGGCCGAGGTCTCGACCTCCGTACTCCAGGACTTCGGTGAATCGTCCCCACGAAGCGACCTCCACCCACACTCGCGCGACTCCAGGCGCCGTAGGCGCGATTGACAATTGCCCGGGTGAAGGCGCTCCGCGCCAGAACCCGGGGACCATGCACGCCAGAGCCACATCATCCCGCTCGGTCCGGGTTCTCGTGCACGAATTGCCGGTAATGCTCGAAGCGTTCGAGAATCACCTCGACGTAGGTGACCGGCTCGAGACCACGAACGAACCCGTACTGGACGATCGACGGGGGGGTCAGGCCGTCGCCTGTCGGTTCTCTCTCATAATCCACTGACCCAGTGACACTTCGGTCGCGCTCTCTTCAAGGGCGAGCAGATGCAGGCGGTGTGGGAGGCGACGCTGTCGCACGTGATGACGCTCGAATGGATCAGGATCGACGGGGGGGTCAGGCCTTCGCCTGTCGGTTCTCTCTCATAATCCACTGACCCAGTGACACTTCGATCGCGCTCTCTTCAAGGGCGAGCAGATGCAGGCGGTGTGGGAGGCGACGCTGTCGCACGTGATGACGCTCGAATGGATCAGGGCGACGTTGGAGGCGTACGGCACGCGTCAACGCCGGGCCCACGCCTAGCCCCAATGGCCTGAACTTAAGGGGCACTGTGGGTGTTCACAGAGCAGATGCGCGGAGCTACTGCGCATCTGCCGCAGGTGTCGTCTCGTTGCCGTTCTGAAGGCGATCTGCGCGGCCACGGCGGGAGCCGTGGCGCCCGTCGGAGTCTCGTGAGTCGCCGCGGCGTTGCTGCAGGGGACGGCAGAATCAAACCGGAACTCGTCGCGCCATCCACACTGGTTACGGTCGCTCGCATGAAACACAGCTATTCAACGTACTTTTGCAGCACAGGGTACGGCACGACGACCGACGCTGATTACCAGCTGTCTTCAGGAACGAGCTTCGCGTCTCCACAAGCCGCCGCCGCGATAGCTCTCATCAACGCGAAACAAGGCCGAACAACGACGAATCGGTTCTCGGCTGCCATGATGAAAGCCGCGCTCGTTGGTGGTGCATATTCGCTCAAGGGCGGGAAGGATCAATACACCGCTGGCACCGTCAACGGAATTCCTGACATCACCACGGGTCAGGGATTCGGACGTCTCTACCTTGGCTACCTCCTCGACCAACGCTTGGACAAAAACCTACCTGGACGAAGGAACCCTCGCTAACTTCACGGATTCAGGCCAACAGCGGTCCCGGACGTTCACGGTGGCCGATCAATCAAAACGGACGGTAATCGTGCTCGCGTGGTCCGACTTCGCGTCCGCACCCGGGAATGCAAGCCCGCTCCTCACCAGAGATCTCGATCTTGAGGTATACTTCGGCAACTGCGCGACCTATTGGGGTAATTACATCAACCCCTCTACAGAGCAGAGCTACGCAACATGCATCATGCCATCGCCTGAGAGCACGAACAACGTCGAACTCGTCGTCGTTCCGCCATACTCAGGGTCATCTTTCACGGTGTACGTCCATTCGAAGGACCTTGGGGCTTCTCGCCCCTGGCTGCCCGGATATCTCACGGATGCGAGTCAACCGTTCGCAATTTTCGCGCTCAACACGTATTGATGGAGAGTGTTCATGCGTAAGATATGCATAATGGCGATCTTAGTTCTCTCGTTCTTGGTAACGACGTCCGTTCGCGCCCAAGGTACCGAGGCTTCGTGGCTGCTGATTCCCGTCGTTGCCGATAGCGTCCGCGGCGCATTTGGATCAGTCTGGACATCCGACGTGCGAGTCCTGAATACCGGTTCGCACGTAATTCTCCTCTCTCCTCCGTGTTCGGGCCAAGATTGCGCAATCGTGAGCGTTCCCGCCGGAACAGAGATCGAACCGATTGATCTTGCCGCCTATGCGGACGGAGCTAGAGCAGCCTGGTTCTCGGTCGAGAGCGCCGACCGCGCCAGCCTCGCTTTCCAGGTGCGCGTCTTCGACGAGTCGCGCACCGCGCTCAACTGGGGCACCTTCGTACCGGCGGTCGACTGGAACAGCGCGAAACGTCTGCGATTCTCCTTCGTTCGCGTCCCCACGGCAACCCCGTTCCGGCATACGGTCCGTGTCTATTCCTTTTCACCGCGTGCGGGCCACGGCCATGTTCGCTACTACGACGCCGATTCGGGTGCCACTCTCGCTATCCGCGAGTTCACTATCACCACGGACCGTGGCGAAGCGCAGATCGATTCGCTCGGTATTCCGGAACTGGCTGACGCCACCGAGGTTCGTATCGAGGTTGAAAGCGACGCAGATCCGATCTGGAGCCTCGTAAGTATCACCAACGATGAAACTCAGGTGGTCACGATACTGCCGGGAACTTACTGATCAATGGGCGATAGGGGTAGGGACGGAGGATCACTCCGCCCCTCCCTCCGAACCGGACGCGAAGGATGGGGTCAAGGCTTCGCCTATCGGATGCATCTCCTAAACCCTTCTCCGTGCGTCACTTCAGATCATCGCGTCGCACCGTGGATTCTACGACATTCATCTCGAACACTCTCGGTTGGTACCTCCGGTCGAACCGCTCCGTTCCGGCGACGATTCTACGAGGAGTAGAACCCTCGGTCTTTCGCCCATTCCGAGGTACTCTCGATCGCATGGCACGCACCCTTCGACTCGAGTTTCCAGGCGCGGTTCACCACGTCACCTCGCGCGGCAACGAACGAAAGAAGATCTTTCGCTCCGATGCGGACCGGCTACAGTTCCTCATCCTTCTCGCCACTCCCGTTCGCGCGGCCTTCACGTCCGGGGTCATGTCTTCAGCCGACGCCCGTCTTCGGTGAGAGGGAAGCGTAAGGGGCACCCTGAAACTCAGATTCCTCACCGAGGCCACCGGCACCGTCCCCGCAAAGCACGCTCCACTCCCTCCCGCACGACCCCAAGCGCCGCAGACGCGATGGACGATTGCCCCAGCTGGAGGCCCTCCGCGCCGGAACCCGGGGTTCGCGTTCACGGCTTCGTCTGCGGCGGCATCGGGATGCCGAGCGCCTTCGCAAGGAACGCGTACTCGTCGGCGATCTCTTCGATCTTCATCCAGGTCGGCTTCCCGGCTCCGTGCCCGGCACGGGTCTCGATACGGATCAGCACCGGGTTCGCGCAGCTCTGCGCGTGCTGCATCGCCGCCGCGTACTTGAAGCTGTACCACGGCACCACGCGGTTGTCGTGATCCGCGGTGGTGATCAGGGTCGGCGGAAAGCATCCTTTCTCGCGCGTGTTGTGAACTGGCGAGAACGCCCGCAGCGCCTCGAACATCTCCCTGCTGTCGGTCGACTTGCCGAAGTCGCTCGACCACCCCTCCGCATTCGCGCTCGCGGTCTGGTACCGGAGCATGTCCATCACGCCGACCGCGGGAAGAGCGGCTCCGAACAACTGCGGCTGCTGGTTGAGCACCGCGCCGATCAGCAGCCCTCCGTTGGACGCTCCGCTGATGGCGAGCCTGGAGGGGCTCGTGTAGCCCTCCTTTTCGAGGTACTTCGCCGCCGCGATGAAGTCGTCGAACACGTTCTGCTTGTGCAGCTTCGTTCCGGCTTCGTGCCACGCCTCGCCGTACTCCCCTCCCCCGCGGAGGTTCGGCATCGCGTACACCCCTCCCATCTCCAGCCAGACGATCCGCGCGAGGCTGTAGGTCGGAGTCAGTGAGATGTCGAACCCGCCGTAGCCGTAGAGGAGGGTGGGTGCCGTTCCGTCGAGCTTCAACCCCTTCCGGTGCACGATGAACATCGGGATCTTCGTGCCGTCCTTGCTGGGATAGAACACCTGCTGTACCTCGAACGAGTCGAGGTCTTTCACCGGCACGTCCGGTTTCCGATCGATGCTGCTCTTGCCGCTGGCGATGTCGTACTGGTAGATCGTCGGCGGCGTCGTGAAGCTCGTGTAGCTGTAGAACGTCACCTTGGCGTCGTCGGGCCCGGCAAAACCGGCCGCGCTCCCGAGCCCCGGGAGCTCGACGTCCCGGAGGTGTTCGCCGTCCGCGCCCCAGACGCGGATCCGCGAGTGCGCATCCTCGAGATACTGGGCGAAGAACTCTCCACCCGTGTATTCCGCCTCGCTCAGCGTCTCGCTCTGCTCCGGAACCACCTCGGTCCATTGATCCGGATCCGGATGCCGGAGATCGACCGCGATCACCCTCCCCCGCGGCGCGTTGCGGGTGGTCGAAAAGTACAGCAGGGAGCCCTTGTTGCCGACGAATCGGTAGAGCGCATCCCACTGGTCGAAGAGGCGGATCGCGGCGCCCGGCTTGCCCTCCTTCAGAGGAATCACGTGGATGGCGTTCGAGTCGTACCCCTGCTGGACGTCGACGATCAGGTACCCGCCGTCTTCGGTGACCATGGCGTACGGATCGTGTTTCGGTTCCTTCGGCAGAGCGTAGATCTCGCGGTCGGAGCTCTGCGGAGTGCCGAGCTTGTGGAAGAAGACGCTCACCGCTTTCGATTCGTCCGCGTGTCCTTCCGCGTCGAGCGGGTAGCGACTGTAATAGAAGCCGCCGTCGTCGTGCGCCCAGGAAACGTCGGTGAACTTCGTGAATCGAATCAGGTCATCGAGTTTCGTGCCGCTGTCGACGTCGACAACGTGAAACGTCGTCCAGTCGGTTCCGCCGTCGGAAGTGCCGTAGGCCAGCAGCTTACCGTTCCAGCTCGGGGTCCACCGCGCGAGTGCGACCGTGCCGTCCTTGCTGAAGGTGTTCGGATCGAGGAGCACCTTCCCCTCTGCCTCGGGGCGCTCGGCGACGAAGAGGACGTCCTGATCCTGAAGCCCGTCATTGTGGGTGTAGAAAAAGCGCCCGCCGCGCTGGAGCGGAACTCCGTAGCGCTCGTACTTCCAGAGCTTCGTCAGCCGGTCCTTCAACCAGGTCTGTCCGGGAAGCTTCTTCAGATAGGGGAGTGTCAGCGCGTTCTCGGCCGCGATCCACTTCTGAACATCCGGGGAGTCGATGTTCTCCATCCAGCGGTACGGATCGGCGACCTTGACGCCGAAGTACGTGTCGACGTGATCCGAGCGGTGCGCGGTGGGATACTGGCTGCCGCCGGGCTGCTTCGGAGGGGGGGTGCTGGAGTCGGGATGGCCGGATGCAGCGAATGAGGCGACGGAGAGGAAGGCGGCACAGCTCGCGATCAGGAGTCGTTTCATGGTTTTCTCCGCGGGCAAGGATACCAGAGGAGTGTCCGCGGGAAGATCGTCTCCCGTCACGGCCCCGCGACATCCGTGCAGGACTTTGGTGGACCTTCACGACGAAGCGACCCCCATTCCCACTCGCGCAACTTCCAGCGCCGTAGGCGCGATTGACAATTGCCCCGGGTGAAGGCGCTCCGCGCCGTAACCCGGGGAACCCGCCCACGCCGACGATTCCTGTTGCCCGTCTCGGAAATCCAGGCGGGCGCGGCGCGCGCCCGCGATGCCGGAGGTTAAACGAGAGAGATCTCCTGCACGCGGCGTGACCGCCCGAGGCCACCCAGCGCAATGACGCCCGTCGTGGCCAACGTCTCGAGGACCGCCGTGACTCCTCCCCACTGCCTGGCGAGGGGATGCTCACCGACGCTCCGCAAAAGGTGGCCCCTACTTCATTCGCTGCGCTACATGGTCTTCTGCGCTGTAGTGGAGGTTCACGCTCTCCGCTCGTTCGTCCGGGCCGGGAGTGAAGGTCACAATGCCATCGGCGAGGGGCATGTAGAAGCGAGTCGGCGAGAGTGGAATGAGGCCGGCAGTATATCTCCGCTTGACGTCGGCCGTGAGGTACTTCGGCTCGTTACGAATCTCGACCTCCGTCCCGTCCGCCATCCTGTAGGTCCCTTCCAGGGGCGCGATCTCTTCCGGAGTCAACTTCACGACCTTACCCCTCACCGGCATGTCGTACGGCATCCCCAGTGCGATCAGAGAGACGTTGCGGACAATGTGAACCATCGGAGCGCGATCCAGATTGCTGAAGACGACGATGGTCAGGTGGTCGTCCGGGAACTCGATGAAGTCCGTCGTGTACCCCGGCAGCGAGCCGGTGTGGCGATAGCGCCGCCGACCGAAGGCGTTGCCGATGAACCAGCCTTCGCCGTAGCCGTCCTGCTCCGGCGTGAACACTTCCGCTGCCTCCGCGGGAGGAACGAGCGCGCTGCCGTCCATGATCTCGCTCCAGCGGGCGAGGTCGTCGACCGTACTGTACAGCCACGCATCTCCTTCGGGGGGCGTGAGAGGAAGGAACGGCTGCGCCTCGAGATGCTCCTCGGTCAGAGGCACGCCGGCTAGGAGTCTGCGCGATAGAAACGTCCGTAGCGAGAAGCGGAGCAACGAGGCCAAATTCGTTCGGATTTGAGGTGCGTAGCGGTGGCTACTCGCCGAAAATCCGGGCGGATTTGGACCGTTGATCCGCTTTCGCAGTAGGACAGTTTCTACCGCGCAGACTCCTAGGGTCCGCTCCCAGCCCAGGTCGTCGTGCGTGTAGCCGATGGCGAGATCGGGTGGAAGCGGCCCGGCGCCGAGAACGCCCGAACGGCTCATCCCGGCGGGAACGAGAAGCGTCTCCCGGACGAAGCGCTCGAACGCCTCGCCAGCCGCGTTTTCGATTACGTGCGAGAGGACGATGTAGCCGGTGTTGCTGTACTCGAACTTCGTACCCGGCTCGAAGCCGAGAGGGAGCGACTTCGCTTCCTCGAAAATCCGCTTCGACGCGTCCTGCGCCTCCATGAACCGCATGTATTTCTCGGAGCCGAGACCGAGCTTCTCTTCATAGTCGGGGATGCCGGAGGTGTGGTGGATCAGCTCGTCGACCGTGATCGGCTTCCACTGCGCGGGACAGTCGGGAAGGTGAAGGCAGATCGAGTCCTGAAGAGTGAGCCTGCCGGCGTCGCGCAACTTCAGGGCAGCCATGGCCGTGAACATCTTCGAGACGGATGCGACCTCGTGCCGCGTCTCCGGCGTGAAAGGGACTCGCCGGGCGACGTCGGCGTACCCGTAGCCCTTTCTGAAGATCGTTCTGCCGTCGCGGACCACGAGGACTGCGCCGCTGAACGCGCCCATCTCCGAGCGAATGGTCAGGTACTGGTCGAGCTCTCGGGCAATCCGCGCTTCGTTCGATCCGGTGGCGGCTCGATTCACTGCGGCCGTGTGCGCGCAACCGATCGGCAGCAGCGTCGAGAAAAGAAGAAGGGAAACCAGGACTGGTCGCTTCAACGTCGGCACTCTCCTCCGGGCAGCTGGCATCAGACTTTCGCGCGTCCACAGAGACAACGCCCGGAGCGCCCCGAAGTTCCCGTTCGCGCGCGCTCCATCGAAGGAGGTCCCGGTCAGATAGAGGAGTATGTCCGAGTCAGAAGCTGAAGGAAGGTGGAGATCACAAACTGGGTCCGAGGATCCCGAAGGCGACGATGCGGTCCCGGAGTTGACCGGCGGGAAGTGGACGAGGTGGAATGGTACGAACGGCTTCCGGCATTCGTACGAACATGAGCAAACGACTGGTGCGCACCGGCAACAGCCTCTCGCTGATCCTCGATCGTCCGCTGCTCGAACAGACGGGGATCGACGAGAACACGGACCTCGAGATCTCCACCTATGGCGATGTGGTGATCATTTCGCCCGTTCGCACCGGTGCCCGCAATCGGAAACTGAAGAAAGCGGTCGACGAGATCAATGATCGTTTTGCCGGGGTCTTTCGTCGGCTGGCGGAGTGACGGGTGTCCCCGGTCTTCCTCACGCTCGACGAGGCGTGTCGTGGGGACGCTGTTTCGCATCGCCGCCGGCTCGGAAGCGCTCCACCTTCGGGCTCACGCGGTGAACGGATCGAGAACCCGAATCTCCGTGCGCTCGACGTCCCGAGCGTTGCGGGTCACCAGGATCAGGTCGTGAACCTTCGCAGTCGCGGCGAGAAGCCCGTCGATCACCGGAAGCGGATCGGGAACGTTCATTCGCGCCCACTGGTCGGCAATTTCCGCATCGATCGGAAGCAGCCTTTCGGAGTAGTCCTTCACCAGCTGCCGGAGCCATCTCTCCAGGGCGGCCGCGGATTTCCGGTCTCTTCGTCGGATGCTCTCGATTCCCCGCCGGATCTCGCCCGTGGTGAGTACGCTGAGAAAGATTTCATCGTCGGCGACCGAGGCCCACCACGACGCGACACCCGGATTGCAGCGCGGGCCCTTGCGGATCTCGGAGATCACGTTCGTATCCAGCAGCCAGCTCATAGCTCGACCGTCCGCCCGCGATCGTCCGCACGCTCGAAGTCAGCGTCCTCTCCAACCTCGGGCATGGCCGTCAGCAGCTCCTTGAGGGAACGCCTCTTTCGCTTCGGACGCAGCACCTCCCGAAGGATCTGCCGGTGCTCTTCCTCCGCCGAGCGCCCATGACGGACGGCTCGCTGTTTGAGCTCGCGAACGAGCGACTCGTCGAGATTACGAACGATCAGCTGCGCCAAAGTCTCCTCCCTGCGGGGATAGCAATGATATCAGACCGGGAATTCCACGTTGAGGCCCCTGCTCTCTTCAGCTGGCTGCGATCGCACCCGGGGGGTCCTCGGTCAGCGGGGACCGACGAACGTTCCCACCGGCGGCGCCAGCGCTCCACACCTCATTTCGCAAAGCCAGGCTACATTACGCGTCCGAGGCGGGTGATCGGATATCCCCGAGATCTCCTCCGATCTCAGACCTTCGGGGTCACCTTCGGGGTCAGACCTTCGCAAGACCTTCGGGGTCACCTTCGGGGTCAGACCTTCGCATGTCGCATGTCTCGCCTTACTCCTTCTCGCAGCCATGGTCGAGCGCCCGAGGGTAATCGCTGGTCGAGCGATCGCGCAATCGGAGGCTTAGGTCCGGCTCCCGTTCCGGACGGAGTTTCTGAGGAGGCTCGCGACGACTCAACCACCGGGTGAAGGTCGCTCCCTTCTGGCCGAGAAACCACTCAGATCACGGCTGCGATGGCAACGGAAATCATAGCGAGTCCGAAGCCCAGGAGTCTGCGCGATGGAAACTGTCCTACTGCGAAAACGGATCAGCGGTCCAAATCCGTCCGGTTTTTCGGCGAGTAGCCGCTACGAACCTCAAATCCGAACGAATTTGGCCTCGCTGCTCCACTTTCTCGCTACGGACGTTTCTACCGCGCAGACTCCTAGGTTCATCGCTTGTGGCGCGCAAGTCGGTGATTCGGCCCCGGGTGTCGATCTTCCGGTGCGATGCCGATCTCGCTCAGAGTCAATCCGAATGGCGACGGCCGGTCACGCCGCGTGCAGGACGTTCTTCAGGGCGGTGGCTCCCGCGCCCCAGGAACGCGTCGCGCCCCCTCGATGATCGAGACAGGCAAAGAAACGGGGATCTCGCGCGCGTGAACTCCGGGTTCCGGCGCGGAGCGCCTTCCCCCGTGGCAATTCTCAACCCAACCTGCGGCACTGGGGTTGGGCGAGTGAGGAGGGGTGGCCCTCGCTACGCTCGGGCGATGCGACCGGGACGGTCGCACCACACCGCGGTGCTCATGACATTCGAGCGACGCAGTTCGGGGCGAGACCAGTTTCTGCGGAATAGGCCCGGGTGAAGGACGAAGGCGCAGGCGATGAGCCTGCGCTCCTCGGCGCGATCGTCGTGAATCCGGCGCTGCGTTTCTCGGCGCGTCGCGTCAGTGTCCCTTGCGGAGCAACAGTCGCACGTTCTGGTCGGCGAAGAGGAGCGCGTTGAGGCGCCCGGCCATCGCCTGGACGTCCGCGGCGGCATCGGGCGAGGCGTGGAGCTTGTCGCGGTCGGGGAGGGGAGCGGACGTCTCCAGCCGCTCGACGGCGAATCCGTACTCCCGGGCGATGAGGGTCAGGGCTGCAGGATGGCGCGGGGTGAGGTGGGTGGGGTCGCGCCAGAAGGTCGATCCGGTGACGGCGAGCGATTCGGCGTTGGGGGTCTCGATCATCAGAAGACCGCCGGGGCGGAGAACGCGAGCCGACTCGGCGAAGAGCGACACGAGATCGGTGAATGTGAGGTGCTCCACGACGTGTGCGGCGAAGATCGATCCGACGGAGGCCTCCCCCATCGATGCGAAGCACTCCGGGATCCGCCCGAGCGCGACGTCGAGTCCTTTCTCGCGCAGCGTCGCGACGGAGCGCTCGTTCGAGTCGATGCCCCGCGCGGCGATGCCGCGGGCGCGACAGAGCTCGAGAAACTCACCCCGGCCGCATCCGAGATCGATCACCGGGGCGGAGCCGCCCGCCTGATCGACCCAGAACGCGAGATCGACCGCGAGATCCGCGGGGCTCCCGCGAAGGGCGTCTTCCATGTGACGGTAGACCAGATCGTCACGCAATGTGACCGAACCGCTGGCGGCGGGTGAGATGAGCGGCGCAGTGAGATCCCGAAGGCGGCTGGCAACGGATTCGGTCTTCTGATCCATCGCCGCAATCAGAGCGTCACTCCGCTTCGCGGATGCGGTGGCGAGATTGTGGAGATCGAGGTTGAGACGCTGCAGGGTGGTGTCGACCGAGCGGATGTCGCCGCGCAGATCATCGAGCAACTGCAGCACCGCGAGGTTGAAATCGCGCTGGCGGTCACGCTCGGGAGCGAGAATGCGGCCGAACAACTTCTCGAAAATCGAGCCGAGAAAACGAAGAGGCGACCGGCCGGGGCGATAACGCAAGTCATCGCTCCAGACCCGTCGCCAGCCTTCCAGCCCCGCGGGCGGGGCTTCCACGTAGCGATCGCTCATCGAGGAGCGATCTTACGCTTGCGCTTCGCTCTCGGGCAACACTTCGACCTGGATCGCGGCGGTCACGTCGCGATGGAGACGCACTTCGACGTCGTGAACGCCGAGCGTCTTGATCGGGTGTTCCAGCTCGATGCGTCGCTTGTCGACCTCGATGCCGTTCGCAGCGAGAGCGTCGGCGATCTCGTTCGCGGTGACGGAGCCGAACAGCGTTCCGCTCTCACCGGCGCGCTTCTGCACCGTGACTTTCAGCCCGTTCGCCTTCTCCGCTGCAGCCTGTGCGGCTTCCCGCTCCTGCTGCGCGAGCAGATCCCACTTCTTCCGCTCCTGCTCGATCGCTTTGAGATTCCCGGCCGTCGCTGCGCGCGCGAGATTCTTCGGGAAGAGGAAATTGCGGGCGTAGCCGTCTTTCACGGTCACGATCTCGCCGCGGCTGCCGAGGCCATGGATCTCGTCAGTCAGAATTACTTTCATCGGAAACTTCCTTTCGGTTCAGATGCCTGAAATCGAAGAACGAATCAAAGAGGCCGCCGGCGAAGAGGACGAAGAACCCCACTCCGGCGATGCAGAAAACGATCAGGGCCAGCCACAATGCCGACGAGGCGAGAAGCCCTGCGCCGCTCCGGACCAGAAGCATCCGGAACACCGCCAGCCCCTGGAGTGAGTAGAGCACCGCAACCACCGTCAGCACGTTGAATCCCACCGTACGGAGCACTCCGTGCGCGAGCGGCGAGAGTCCGGAAACGACGAACAGCAGCAGGACCCAGTCGGGAAGCGCCAGACTCCGGAACAGATATGTCGGACCGGTGATCCGTCCCGCCCGGAGCCGCGGAATCATGATCAGACTGAAAACGAACGTGAAGATCGAGATCGAGATCACCAGCGACTGCATGTAGCCGCCCGCGATCGCTGTGGAGAACTGCGCCATCGCAGTGAGGCTCTCGCTCGCCATCCCGGCCGAGCGCCACAGCTCGATCGTCCCGGTCGACGCCTGCCGGAAATTCGCGATCAGCGCGTCGTACGGCGAGTACGAGTAGAGCGCACGCATGAGCAGCTCGCCGACCACGATTCCCGCGGCACTGGTTCCCGTGGCCGCGATCAGAATGGTCCCGAACTTCACCGCCCGCTCGATCAGCAGCGATGCGACGAGAGACGGAATTCCGATCTCCAGAACCAGCCTCGCGACCATCGCGATCTGGTCCGTCTTCACCGCCCCGCCCGATCCGAACGCGAACGCTCCGATCAGCATCGCCGCCGATCCGATCACCGACAGCACGGCGGCACGCTGCCGCCGCCGCAGCGCGGCGTGGATGTACACCGCCGGCACGAAGAGTGCGAACGGCGTGACGTACATCAGCACCGCGGTGAGGGAGTGGAGCACGATGCTCCACATCTCACGTGCGGCGCCGGCGTCCGTCGCGGAAACCGGCGGATTGCCGGCTCGGATCTCGATCATCGCGTTTCGTTTTCCTCAGATCACGCGGCGTCAGTCGGTTGCGAACGGCAGCAGAGCCATCGTCCGCGCGCGCTTGATCGCGTTCTGCAGCTTGCGCTGGTGAAGTGCGCAGGTGCCGGAGATGCGCCGCGGCAGGATCTTTCCCCGCTCGGGGATGAACTGCTGCAGCATCTTCATGTCCTTGTAATCGACGTACTCGATCTTTTCGACGCAGAATTTGCAGACGCGCTTCCGGCGGTAGAAGAATTTCTTCTTTCCCGGTCGACGCCCCTGACCTGATGAACGATCGTCAGCCATCTCTTTCTCCCCCTTTCCTTATTCCGCCGCCGCTTCGGGGGCGGCAGGCTTCGAGGCGGGCGCCTCGTCAGGCGTGGCCGCAGGCGCGGGCGTCGCCGTTTCCGCAGGCGCGGGCGTCGCGGTCTCCGCAGGCGCGGGCGTCGCCGTTTCCGCAGGCGCGGGCGTCGCCGTTTCCGCAGGCGCGGGCGTCGCGGTCTCCGCAGGCGCGGTTCCCGGCGCCGGACGGCGCGGCTTCCGCTTCTTGGCGAGCTTCACGGCGCGGCGCTGCTCGAGATCCGTCCGCACGATCATGTGCCGGATCACCGACTCCATGTTCTTCATGCGCCGGTCGAGCTCGGCGAGCTCCTGCTCACTCTCGAAAACGAACAGGTGGTAGGTCCCGTCCTGTACTTTGTTGATCGGGTACGCCAGTCGGCGACGGCCCCACGCTTCCTCGGTGGCGAGCGTGGCACCCGTGCTCTCGGCGATTCCCTTGAGATCGGAGATGGTGCTGTTGATCTCCTCTTCCGTCATACGCGGAGAGAGAATGACCAGGACTTCGTAGGTCCTCATTGTGCCTCCTTCTGGCCTTAGCGGAGCCTCGTGTCGACGAGGCCCAAGGAGCTCCAGTCCGGTGATGGACTGATGCAGGTTGTCAGAATCCTCCCGCGTCCGACAGACGCGAGCGGGCGATTCTACGGGGAAAATGCCGGGAAAGGCAAATTCATTCCGGGACGGGTTCGAGGCTCGAGGCTCGGGGCCAGGGGTCGGGGAGGAGAGACGAAGCCCGAAGCGGATGTAAAGGAAGGTCCCGGTTTACTGGAAAGGAAGCTTCCCGTTGCCACTCACCACTCGCCGTTCACCGCTCGTCTCTCACCACTCGCCGCTCGTCCACGGGCTCACCCGACCGCGCCGGCCTCGCGCTGAACCCGGGCGTGGGTCGCCTCGTCGACGTAGCCCTGGTAGAGCGTCAGACGCTGCACCGGCTCGTAGCCCGCTTCGCGGATCAGCTGCTTCATCTCTTCGGTCGTCACGCGGTTCTTCGCGCCGGCGGCCGCGACGACGTTCTCCTCGATCATGATCGAGCCCATGTCGTTCGCGCCGAACTTCAGCGCCAGCTGCCCGAGCCGCGTCCCCTGGGTCACCCATGACGACTGGATCGAGCGGACGTTGTCGAGATAGATCCTCGCCACCGCCTGCATCCGGAGATAGGAATAGCCGCTCTCTTCCGGGATGTCGGGCATTTCGGTGTTCTCGTTCTGGAATGTCCAGGCGATGAATGCGGTGAACCCGCCCGTCTCGTCCTGAAGATCGCGGATCCGGCGCAGGTGCTCGACGCGGTCTTCGACCGTCTCACCCATTCCGAACATCATCGTCGCGGTGGTGCGGAGGCCGAGCTCATGTCCCACCCGCATCACGTCGAGCCATCCTTCCGTCGACGCCTTCGGATACGACAGCGACTCGAGGCGGACCTTGTCCACCAGAATCTCCGCGCCCCCGCCGGGGATCGACTGCAGCCCTGCGTCGATGAGCGCCGAGATGACTTCGCGCAGCGGCCGTTTGGTGAAGCGCGAGATGAAGAGGATCTCCGGAGGCGAGAAGGCGTGCCGGTGCACGTCGGGGAACTCCTCCCGCATCCACGACATCAGATCGGTGTAGTACTCGAGCGGGAGTTCGGGGTGAACGCCGCCCTGCAGAAGGACTCCCGTTCCGCCGAGGTCCACCGTCTCCTGAATCTTCCTGCGCAGCTCGTCCTTCGAGAGAAGATACCCTTCCGGGTCACCAGGCTTCCGGTAGAACGCGCAGAACTTGCACTTGTAGACGCAGACGTTCGTGTAGTTGATGTTCCGGTCGATGATGTAAGTGACCACCGACGGATCATTGAGGCGATTCCGGATCGCATTCGCCGCCTGTCCGAGCTCGAGGAGATCGGCGTCACGCAACAGCGTCACCGCCTCCGGCTCCGTGATCCGCTCGCCCGCAACCGCTCGGTTCAGGATGTCTGCGACTTCTTCGGATCGAACAGCCATTCGATCTCCTTCCTCCCCTCGATGAGGGCGTATTTTGCCGCGAGGTCGTAAAAACGCGCAAGCGCGCGGCGCTCGTCTTCGCCGAATTCGTAATGCAGAGCGGAGCGGAAGTAATCCAGCAGCTCTTCGTACGGAAGAGCGAGCTCCTCCGACGCTTCGCGCGCGATGACTTCTTCCTGTGAGATTCCGAACGCACGGCTCGCCAGAAGCCGTTCATGCACCTCTTCCGCCAGAAATCGCTCCAGGGAGTCGCGGCGCCCCGCCCAGAGGGCGAAAACGAAGGGATCACCGAACAACGCGTTCCACTCCGACACGAGGTCGTAGCGAAAACGGATCGACGGGCCGGGATCCCGCGAGATCTGCAACGCCGGGTCGCCGATGACCACCGCCGCATCGTGACCCTCGAGAGCGAGGAGACGCCCTCGCTCGCTCGGATCAAAACGGATCGTGCGGTAGGTCTCCTCTCCCAGCTTCTCCGCGAGAAGGATCCGGGTGAGCGCGACGGACGTTCGCGAGCTCGGATCGAGCGCGACCGAGCGGATCTCTTCGAACGGAACGCGAGAGACGAGAAGAACGCTCCGGACTTCCGTTCTCGAACCGATGCAGATCGAGGGAACCGCGACCACGTCGGGGATCCGGGCGAGCTCGATCGCCGGAATCAACCCGAGGTCGACCGCGCCGTCCGCGACGAGGTCGGCACAGAGCGCGGGAGACGTGAAGCGAAGCTGGTCGTCCTGCCCCGGACGGTGAGTCAGTCCCCACCAGAGCGGACGGGCGTTGAGAAATCGGATCAGAGCGTACCGCATGGCCGTGGGATGGTATCACTCGGGGATCGGGGGTCGGGGAGCCCCGTAGGGGCGTCTGACAATAGCCCAGGACGCAGTCCTGGGATTGATCGCGGAAGACCACGATCGGAGAGCCCCGTAGGGGCGATTGAACGATCCCATTTTCTCGAGGCTCGAGGCTCGAGGCTCGAGGCTCGAGGCTCGAGGCTCGGGGATCGGGGATCGGGGAGCCCCGTAGGGGCGTCTGACAATAGCCCAGGACGCAGTCCTGGGATTGATCGCGGAAGAGCACCATCGGAGAGCCCCGTAGGGGCGATTGAACGATCCCATTTTCTCGAGGCTCGAGGCTCGAGGCTCGGGGCTCGAGGCTCGGGGCTCGAGGCTCGGGGCTCGAGGCTCGAGGCTCGGGGGTCGGCGAGCCCCGTAGGGGCGTCTGACAATAGCCCAGGACGCAGTCCTGGGATTGATCGCGGAAGACCACGATCGGAGAGCCCCGTAGGGGCGATTGAACGATCCCATTTTCTCGAGGCTCGAGGCTCGGGGCTCGAGGCTCGGGGCTCGAGGCTCGGGGATCGGGGATCGGGGGTCGGGGAGCCCCGTAGGGGCGTCTGACAATAGCCCAGGACGCAGTCCTGGGATTGATCGCGGAAGACCACGATCGGAGAGCCCCGTAGGGGCGATTGAACGATCCCATTTCCTCGAGGCTCGAGGCTCGGGGCTCGAGGCTCGGGGAGCCCCGTAGGGGCGTCTGACAATAGCCCAGGACGCAGTCCTGGGATTGATCGCGGAAGAGCACGATCGGAGAGCCCCGTAGGGGCGATTGAACGATCCCATTTTCTCGAGGCTCGAGGGCGAGCGGCGAGCGGCGAGGATTGGATTCTTGAATCCGAATGAGGATTCGACTCTCTCTCGCCTCTCGCCTCCCGGGTGTATGATTTCTCTGCCCGAGATCCTCCCGTCCGCGAGCCGCATCATCCGCCGCGGAGACCTCGAGACGGAGACCCGATGAGTGACCTGATCTCTCTCGCGCGCACGTTTCAACGGCTCGAGAACGAAAACCGGAAGTTCGTTCTCGCGACTGTCGTGGGAACCGAAGGATCCAGCTACCGTCGTCCCGGAGCACGCATGCTCGTCACGCTCGACGGTGAATTCCACGGCATGATCAGCGGCGGCTGCATGGACAGCGATCTTCTCGCTCATGCACAACGCGTCGTGGCGAGCGGCACGCCGCACGTGGTCCGCTACGACTCCTCCGACGCCGCCGATCTCCTCTGGGGACTCGGCCTCGGCTGCGGCGGATCGCTGGAGATCCTCCTCGAAGACTCGGCGGCGCCTCACGTGCGGGCCCATCTCGCATTCCTCCAGGACGCGCTGATCAGCCGCATCCCGGCCGCGAGTGCGACCGTGTTCCGCACGACCGGAGCGGCGTGTGCTGCATTGGGGGGACGGATTCATCTTCGCGAGGGATCCGACCCGGCGGGAGTGATCGAGCCGCCGGAGCTCGGCGGAGCCGTTCGAAGCGCACTCCGCGAGTGGATGTGCGTCGGCTGTTCGCACGTCGAACATTTCGATGTCACCGGCGGTTCGGCGGACGTGCTCCTGGAAGTGCTCGAGCCGCGTCCCGCTCTGGTCATCTTCGGGGGAGGCGCCGACGCGGCGCCTCTGGCCCGCATCGCCATCTCGTTGGGATGGAAAGTCGTGGTGGCCGACCGGCGTCCCGCATTCGCGAGCCCGGAACGTTTCCCGATGGCGGACGAAGTCGTGCTGGTCGGTGATGGACCGCTGCCGGTGAAGATCGATCGCCGCACCGCGGTCGTGGTCATGACTCACCGGTTCGAAGACGACGTCTCGACGCTCTGTGAGCTCATCTCGCACGAGCCGGGATACACCGGCATACTCGGTCCGAAACGAAGGAGCGAGCGGCTTCTGGCAGAGGCGGTCACAAGAGGCGCACGTCCCTCCCCTTCGTTTCTCGAGCGTCTTCACGCGCCGGTGGGACTGGACCTCGGCGCCGACGGACCGGAAGAGATCGCAGTCTCCATCGTGGCCGAGATCCGGGCCGTCTTCTCCGATCGTGACGGCGGATTCCTGAGGGACCGGAAGAAAGGGATCCACGAAGGTTCCGAGCGGCATCGCGCAACGACAACGATCCGGTGAGCCGTCGTCGGAACGGACGACGGCTCAGAAACCGGCATGAGATGCGCTCGTGAGACTCGCGTCGAAGGGTTCTCTGAACGCGCGCGTGTTCATCGAGGCTCAGGCGATGGGGATCTTTCCCGACTCCTTCACCGTCTCGAGCACGATGGCGGTCTTGATGCTCCGGATGTTGCGGATCTTCCCGAGCTTTTCCCGGAGAAGCTTCGCCAGCGCCGCAGTGTCCGCGACCCGAATCTTCACCAGGTAGCCGTCGTCACCCGCGACGTGGTGGACCTCGAGCACTTCGGGAAGCTTTGCCATCGCTTTCGCCGCCGCGGTGTCTCCGGCAGCTTCGTCGGTGCGGATGAAGACGAACGTGAGGAGCCCCGCCTCGATGACGTCAGGGTCGACCCGCGCTTCGTATCCCTGCAGCACCTTCGCATTCTCGAGCTTCCTGATCCGCGCCAGCGTCGCGGAAGGCGCCAGATCGAGCGAGCGCGCAAGATCGGCATTCTGCATCCGAGCGTCGTCCTGAAGCGCCTTGAGGATCTTTCTGTCTGTGGCGTCGAGCTGCATCATCTCACCTCATTCGTTCTGAATTTCGGCCAGTATACAGAATTTAATTCTGCGACTGAAGGCACATGCCAAATAAAGTTCACTGGATCGCTTCCGCAACAGAAGAATTGATCCTCTCGAAGAGAAGGAGATGATCGTTGCCACGGCAAGGGGTGGGTGCTCTGCGGGCGTTGCGGGATCCTCAACATCACGCAAGGCCGAAACCGGAGGCTCATTCTTCCGTGCGATCGTGCTCGGTCATCCGGCCGTAACGCCGCGTCAACGGGGTTGCGGTGAGGCTGTGGGCGAAGATCGAGGTGATGATGACCAGACTGGCGAAGGGCCAGATTCTCGGGTCCTGGAGATGGCGTTCCGCGACCGCGGCGTAATAGACCGCGGCGATGCCGACCGGACCGAACCAGCCGACGAAGAGACGGTCCCTCTTTCCTTCCACCGCCGGGATCAGACGTCCGGTGAGAGCGAGAACGGGGATACGACGAAAGAGGAGCACCGCGATCGCGACGGCCGGCGCGCGCCAGCCGATCCTGGTCCATTCGTGCCACGGCGCGGCGAAGCCGAGAAAGATGAAGATCGGCAGAATGAAGAACTGATTCACGGCCTGCTCGACGACATCGACGGTGGTCCGCTGGGAACCTTTGACGCTGTCATTGAATGCGACGCCCGCCACGAACACAGCGAGGACGCCATTCATCCCCATCAGTTCGGCTCCGCCGAGAACGGTGAGCGACAGTGCCACCGCATATGCGACGAATGGCGCACCTTTGATGCTGATCTCGTCCCCTTCGATGTGAGTCATGATCCATCCGACTGCGTACCCGAGGGCGATCCCGAACGCGATCGTCGCGACGACATCCTTCAACACGTACTCGACGATCCATTCACTGGCCGTCCCGTGACTCGCCGGGGCGATCAGTAGAATGCTGGCGAAGACGAGCGGATGAGCGAGTCCGTCGTTCGCTCCCGATTCCGCGGTGATGAGGTGCCGGAGTCGCGGCGGAAGATTCTTCTCTGCGACGTCTCCGGTGACGATCGTTCCGGCGACCACGGGGTCGGTCGGGGTGAGAATGGCCCCAAGGAGGAGTGCGAGCCAGATCGGGAGGCCGCCCAACAGCCAGAGCACCAGACCGGTGCTCACCCACATCAGCGGCATGACCAGCAGAAGCACGGTCAGTAGGGACCGCCAGCGCCGTCGGACGTATCCCGGAGGAAGCCGCATCGCCACGCTGACCAGCGCGATGCCGAGGGTGATCCGTGCCAGCTCCTCGAGGAGGGACTCGGGCGACATCGTCCACCGTGATGGCTGCACGACACCGGTAACGGCCGGACCGAGGACGGCTCCGACCACCAATGCGGCGATCGGCCGGGTGATGAACGGAAGCTTGCGGACCGTTCCCGAGAAGAGTCCGAGCAGAAGAACGACCGCGCCCGTTACGGCGAGGGCTAGATGAACCTGTTCCAAAAAGTCTCCATAAAGAGTGGCGGCGATCGCGGCGCCGCTTCAGCAGACCGACGTACTTGCAAGGGCGCTACCGCGTGCGGCCTCACTGCTCCACATTCTCGCGACCGCACGCTCTTCATCGCGTACGACGTGGACGTCGCGCCCCGCGCACGCCGAGAGCGCGGATCCTCTGATCCGCCACCGGAGTCTTGTTCGGAGCGGATCGAGAGGACGCACGTGGCAGAGGCAACGCCTCATCCGAGCGCGACGGCTCGTTGCTCCGCTTTCTCGCTACGGACGTTGCTATCGCGCAGACTCCTAGGCCCGGTCGAACAGATCGAATGCCGACTCGATCGTCGCGCCGAGCACGAGGTGACCCGCGACGCCGCGCGCATGCGCCTGCCACGGGAACTTCTGCGGGGGCGGGGTGAGTCCGAGCGCGGTGTTCGCACCTTCGTCCACCGCGAGCCAGAAGAGGAGCCCGTACGCGATTCCCGACCCGGCACCGAGTGAAGGCATGGCGTGACGGAGAGCGCCGTAGATCGCACCGGCGGCCGGTCCCAACGACCAGTGAATCGCCGTCGCTGCGGTCGATTTCTGATCCTTCGTCAATTCCTGCCCGAATGCACGGGCCGCCTTCTCCGCAGCCGTTTCGTACGCGCTCTCGCCGCCCCGCACGCGATGTTCTTCTTCGAGCGATTCCTCCGACTGATGGTCGTAGATCGCGGTGGTGGTCTGGTTCATCAGCCACGCTCCCGCCAGGCCGGCAGCCGCGCCGAGCGCGACATCGGCGAGAAGACTTCGTCCGTTCTGCTCTTTCATACTTTCCCTCCGTCAGGATGTCCTCTGGACAAGATGCGAGAGCTCTGCCGGAAATGCCAGCCCGCATTTCTCGGGGATCGAGGCTCGGGGCTCGGGGATCGAGGCTCGGAAAGCAACGGGAAAGGGCGCGTCACGGAGAATCGATGGATCCGGAAGCGGGACCGGCGGTGGGCCGGGATCAGAAACGAGACGAGCCACTGTTGCCAGTGGCTCGGAGAATGTCGTAGTGGAGCCGTTGAGCGGACTTGAACCGCTGACCTGCTGATTACGAATCAGCTGCTCTACCGACTGAGCTACAACGGCGGACTGCGTAACGGCTCCAGCCCGGAGCCGCGCGACATTATACAGATCGTGTCGCCTCTGTCGACCATCCGCGAGACGTTCGTTCGGTCCGGCCGACGGCGGCTACAACGTCCGGAAAGGGGAAAGATTCCACCAGACTCCGCGGGCGGACTGCCGTCCCGCCCGAACAGGTCCCCTCTCACTCCTCGGGACTCCTCCGATCCTCGATGTCGAATGCCTTTCAGATCCTCGATGCCTTTCAGATCCTCGATCCTCGATCTCAGATCCTCGATGTCTTTCAGATCCTCGATCCTCGATCTCAGATCCTCGATGTCTTTCAGATCCTCGATCCTCGATCTCAGATGTCTCTCAGGTCCTCGATCTACGATGCCTTCCTCCCGGTCTCGACGTGGATCGGTCCGAGCTCGACGTCCACCGGCCGCGCATAGCGTTTGCCGTTCCTGTGGTCGTGCCGCGCGAAGGAGGGAGCGTCGATATGGATGCGGGCGCGGTACTCGCCGTCTCCCGGAACTTTCCAGTTCCGCCCGTAATGAAACAGCCATGGGTGCCAGAGAAACGGCTGCTCGTGAGTTCCGATCTCGTTGCCATCCGGGCCGATGAGGGTGAGGGTGACGCGGAGGCCGGGAATGAAGCGGCGGTCCGCACCATCACGAACGAGGACTTCGACGTGGAGATTCTGCTCGTCGGGCTCCTCCCATTCGAGTGCTCCGTCGTCTCGGGGAACCCACATCCCCTCGGCATCCTCGACCACGCAGCTGACCAGGAACTCGCCCGCACGTCGCTCCTGGCTGTGGCGATCCATCTTCAGCATCGCGTCGATCGCATCCTGGAGTGTGTCGCCCTGTCTGCGGGCATAGGTGAGTTGTTTCGAGCTCGCCTCTTCGCTCGATTCCATCGGTGGAACGTGTCCGTGCGTCTCTTCTCCTTGCGGCATGGAAGCTCCTTTCACTGTCGGGAAAGGAGAGTGCAAGAAGAATGCGGAAAGGGGGCGTGACCTGAAGTCGCCGCCCCCTTTCGGCTACTGCACAGGATATCGCTCGGTCCGAAATTGCCGGGTGGTGCCGGCGCAGCCGGAAAAGCGAGTTCCGTTGATTCGGAACTTACTTCCCGAGTGTCTTCTTCATTGCTGCGATCGCGGTCTCTCGGCTCTCGTTCTTCGCCATCGCCTGGAAACGTTTGCGGTTCCGCTCCGGGATCTGACGGAGATATCCGAGGTACTGCCCCTGGATCTTACGCGAATTCGCCAGCTCGGCGGTGTTCGAGCCACCTGCTTTTCGAGCCGAGCGCTTGCGAGAACGGCGGCCACGAGCCGGCTTCGGTGCACTCGCCGGAGCGGCGGCCGGGGCCGGGGCTGCACCACCTCGCTTCATGCTGCGGAGCTCACTCAGGCGGCGGTCGAGATCCGCGATCTCGGTGTCGAGCGCCTTGCGATACTCGCGTATATCCGACTGCTTCAGCTTCTTGTCTTTGAGTGCTTTTTCGATTACGTATTGGGCCTCACTGGGACTGAGGGTCAGGTTTGCGTCATTTGCCATGGCTTCCTCCACCGCACAGTCTACGTGAAAGTGCCTCGGGAGGGTACCCCCCCCATTGGATCAGGGGCGGTGTATGAGCTCCGGCCGCCCGATCCGTCCCCAGGAGTCTGCGCGCTCAAACGACCGGCCGGCCCTGTCCGGATTACACGGGACGTCCACTGCGGAGCGCGCGACGAAAACCCGTGAATGGTCCGGATCACGGACCCGTAATGCACGCAGTCGTGCAGGAGGCCGTTCACACTCTTCCGTGCGCCCGGTTCCGAGATAGTCACATACACGATGCTGCAGGTTCCAGCCGGAAGGCGCGACCGGGACGGTGGATGGCGTTCGCGTGGGCGGGCTCGGATCATGAGCTTCGGATCGTCCCGGTGACAGGCGTGAACGGTTGATATCGCAAGGCGATCTCTATGACCGCGAGGGCAGACGAAAGTGTCTATGAAATCTCCCGTGGTGCCGCTGGGGCGGCACGGCTTCTGCCGTGCGGGCGTCGCGGCAGGAGCCGCGACGCTGGATCGATCGAGAGAAGAAACGCGAGGCGGCAGCGCGCATTCTCGCGGCAGTCGCGTGACTCTCGTCTCGACCCACGGCGCGTCTTCCGACCCCCCCGGCGACCCTGGACGGCGGCGCCGGACTGAAGCGGAACGACTCTCCTGGAAGACTCGTGGAGATGACCGGTCGAAATCGATGCCACCCCGCGTTTGTGCTATCGTGGCTTACGCTCCGCGAGCGCCCTTAGCTCAATGGATAGAGCATCAGACTTCGGATCTGAGGGTTGGGGGTTCGAGTCCCTCAGGGCGCACCACCGTTTCTTCACACCCTTCGCGCGCGCATAGGAGTCTGCGCGGTAAAAACTGTCCTGCTGCGAAAGCGGATCAGCGGTCAAAATCCGTCCGGATTTTCGGCGAGTCGCCACCGCTACGCACCTCAAATCCGAACGAATCTGGCCTCGCTGCCATAGCCCGAATTTTTCGCTCCGGGTAGGGTTCAGGCTCTCTCCGACACTCCTCTGACGGGACTTTGCAGTTCGAGAGGGGAACCAGCGAATGGAATCGAAATCGACGCGACGTTTCGTCGTGATTCTGACCGGGATGGACGAGGAGCGGCAATCCCGAACCGAACGGGCGATCTCGACGATCGGCCCTTTCACCCGGATTGCGCGATGTGCCTGGGCGGTGGTTGCCGGAAAGGAAGGCATCACACCCGACGAACTGCTCCGCCAGATCCTGGAGATCCGGCAGGCCGGAGAGGAGAAGCTGCTGGTGATCGCTCTCGACCGCTGGGCGAGCAATTCGCCGGAGCTTTTCCAGTCGTGGACGAGTATCGCCAGATCGACTGAGAACCGCGGCGAACGCTGACGCCCCAGCCACGATGCCTCTCCCCGTGATGGAGAGCTCGGCGCAGTGCAGCCTGGGGAGGGAGGCCGACGCTGCCGCTCGTCAGGTGTAAAGACCGCCACTGACGTTGAGCACGGTCCCGGTGATGTAGCCTGCTTCCTCCGAGGCGAGGAACGCGACCGACCATGCGACGTCATCGACGCTGCCGAGACGCCGCAGAGCGATGCGCTCCTCGAGCCGTGCCTTCGCCTCGTCCGTCATCGCGTCCGTCATCGCCGTCGCGATGTACCCCGGGGCGACGGCATTGACGGTGACGTTGCGCGATCCGATCTCGAGCGCGAGCGCCTTGGTGAAGCCGATGATCCCCGCCTTCGATGCCGCGTAATTCACCTGACCCACGTTGCCCATCAGCCCGACCACAGAGGAGATGTTGATCACCCGTCCCCATCGTGCACGGATCATCTTCTTCACCACTTCCTGGGTCAGATGGAAGATCGAATCGAGATTCGTCCGCATCACCGAGTCCCACGCCTCCGGTTTCATCCGGATGAATAGATCGTCTTCGGTGATTCCGGCGTTGTTCACCAGGATGTCGATGCGCTCGTGCTGCTCCAGAATCTCTTTCACCCGTTCCCGGAGATCGGGCGCGGTGATGTCGAGGGCGACCGGAATCGCCTTCCCACCTCCGCTCTCGATCTCACCGGCGATCCGTTCGACACTCTCGCGCTTGCGCGCAGCGCAGAGCACCGTCGCTCCCGTCTCACCGAGACGCCGCGCAATCCCTTCTCCGATTCCACGTGAAGCTCCGGTCACGAGTGCGTTCTTTCCCGAGAGATCGATCTTCATCATTCCTCCGAATTGCAGGATACAGGTGTCCGGAAGCTTCGAGCCTCAAAGACTCGGACGTATCCCCTGACCCCCATAGCACAAACTCTGGCTTTCTCGTGACTGCACCGCCGTGCGAATCGGGTCGTCCACGGCGAATGCAGAATGCAAAATGCAGAATTCAGAGTTGAGAAAGGAGACCTTCCCTTCACTCATTCTGCTGCGAAACTCCGGCCGTTGCCCTTCGGGGCGCGACGACGATTTTCGAATTCGCCCTCGCCATTCGTTGGCTCAAAGATGGCCATCGGCCGCCGGTGGCGCCTGAACTCTGAATTCTCAATTCTGAACTCTGCATTCTGCATTCGTCGGGCGCGGTCGCATCACTTCGCTCCTCAAGTCTGTGCCCCTGACCCCCATACGCCCTGACCCCTGACCCCTGACCCCCGAATCAGACACCCGATATCAGATCTTCGATCCCTTTGACATCGCTGACGTTGACCAGCTCCGCCTCCGGACTGATCCGCTTGATCAGACCGGTGAGGACGTTTCCGGGGCCGATCTCGATGAACTTCTTCACGCCCATCTCGATCATCTTCTCGATCGTAGCCACCCAGCGGACCGGGGAGACGACCTGACGGATCAGCGCGTTCCGGACGGCATGATCGGTTCCGATCGGACTGGCATCGACGTTCGAGACGAGCGGCACCGAGAGGTCGCGGAATGGAGCGCGCTCGAGCACGGGCTGGAGGCGCTCCTCCGCCGGCTTCATCAGCGCGCAATGGAATGGCGCGGAGACCGGAAGGGGAAGAGCGCGCCGAACACCGCGGGACTTCGCGACCGCGATGGCTCGATCGACGGCCGCCTTCGATCCGGCGATGACGATCTGTCCGGGCGCGTTGACGTTCGCCGGAGAGACGACGTCGCCTTCGGCCGCCTCGTCACAGATCGACTGGATCTCGTCGAGAGAGGGTCCGATGATCGCCGCCATCGCGCCGGCGCCGACCGGCACCGCTTCCTGCATGAATCGCCCGCGCTGGCGGACGATCGCCGCCGCTTCGTGTGGCTGCAGGCCTCCGGCGGCGACGATCGCGCTGTATTCGCCGAGCGAGTGTCCTGCGACGATGTCGGGAGAGAGAGAGGTACGGTTGCGGATCACCGCGAGAATGGCGGAGGAGACGGTGAGAATGGCCGGCTGCGTGTTCTCCGTCAGTCGCAACGCATCGTCAGGGCCTTCGAAACAGAGTTTCGAGAGCTCGAACCCGAGCTCTTCGTCGACCGACCGGAACACCGCCGCCGCTTCTTCGTACCGTTCGGCGACGTCTTTCCCCATCCCTGCGAACTGACTCCCCTGCCCGGGGAAGACGAATGCGATCTCGTGTCTTCTCATGGTTCGATACCACCGCTTCCAGTCATCATCGAGGATTGCAAGCCGCCGAAAAATGCAGGGCGAGAGATATCAGAATTCGCAGCGCAGATCCACGGGAGGCTCCCCCGGCGAGCTCAATGCCCGTTCCGATCTCCCGCTCCGGAGTCGGGCGCTTCGGCGTTCTTGTCGCCGCTGATGCCGAGTCCTTCTTCGCGCTCGTACGAGTGGAGGTCCCTGATCCCGGTCCGGATCTTCTCGTCGATCTGGTTCTCCACGAAGTCGGCGGCGACGCGAATCGCGTTCTTGATCGCCTTCGAGCTCGATCGGCCGTGGCAGATCACGCAACCACCCTTCACACCGAGCAGCGGAGCGCCGCCGGTCTCGGAGTAGTCGAGTCGTTTCTTCATGTCGCTGAACGCATTCCTCGCGAGAAAGGCGCCCAACTTCCGGATCGGCGTCCTGGTGAGCTCGTCCTTCAAGGTCTGGCTGACCATCTCGGCGAGCGACTCCGAAGCCTTCAGGACCACGTTGCCGATGAAACCGTCGCAAACGATCACGTCCGCGTTGCCGTTGTAGACGTCGCGCCCCTCGGCGTTGCCGATGAAGTTCAGCCCCGCCTCCTGCATGACCTTGAACGACTGCCTGGTCAGCTCGTTCCCCTTTCCCTCTTCTTCCCCGATCGACATCAGTCCGATCCTCGGGCGCTCGATCCCGAGAACCATCTGGGCATAGAAGTGGGCCATGACTGCGAACTGCCGGAGATGCCGAGGCTTGGAATCGACGTTGGCGCCGACGTCGAGGATGACCGTCCGGCCGCCGATGCGGGGGAGAAGCGCCGCGAGTGCGGGGCGGTCGACGCCCTCGATCATCCCCATCACCATGCGTGCGGAGGTCCACGCCGCGCCGGTGTTTCCCGCCGACACCAGCGCAGAGGCCAGGCCTTCGGCGACGAAGTTCGCGCAGACCCGGATGGATGAGTTCTTCTTGCGGCGGAGCGGCGAGAGTGCGGTGTCGCTCATCTCCACGACTTCCCGCGCATCGACCACTTCGATGTTCGGGGGCACTGCTCCTTCGATCTCGCCCAGCTCGCGCCGGACATCTTCTTCGCGGCCGATCAGGAGAATGCTGACGGGGTACTCGGATGCGGCGAGCACGGCTCCGCGCACGATCTCCCGAGGAGCGTGATCACCCCCCATCGCGTCGACCGCGATTCGATGAGGACGTTTCGATGGAGGCCGGCCATCGGTCATGGCGGCTGGAGGGTTAGCCCGCGTCTCTCACACCATCTCTGTTGCGGAAACGGAGAGCGGCCTCCTCGCGACGAGACGTTGTGAGAAATGCGAGCTAGAGGATCTCCTTGACGGCGATCACTTCGCGACCCTTGTAGAAACCGCACTTGGGGCAGACCCGGTGAGGCATCTTCGCCTCCTGGCAGTTCGGACAGGTCGAGAGCGACTTGGGGGTCAGGAAATCGTGCGCCCGTCGGGTACGCGTGCGGGCCTTCGAATGTCTTCGTTTCGGATTCGGCATGACGAAACTCCTCGGTCGGCTTTCAGGATTCTTCCGCGGCCGGCATCGACCGCTTCGAATTCATTTGGATTCGTTCAATTTTTCCCGGATCTCCCGAAGCGCATCCCACCGCGCGTCGGTCGATTCGGTGCTGCATTCACACTTCTCTCGGTTCAGATCCGCGCCGCACTGCGGGCAGAGCCCACGACAGTTCTCGTCGCAAAGCGGCTTCATCGGAATCGAGAGTTGAATCTGTTCCGCCGCGAGATCGTGAATCGAGACCGCCCGCTCGTCGTAGTACTCGACGTCGAGCTCCTCTTCGTGGATCTCGTGCTCCTCCTCTTCCTGGACTTCTTCCGAGGAACGGGGGCGGTATCTTACGGCAAAGCCCGAATCGTTGGCAAACGGCATTCCGCCGAGGCAGCGGGCGCAGTTCAACTCCCCGTCGAACCGGACACTCCCCTCGACCAGATACTCGGCGGGGATGTCACCCTTCTGTACCGTGACGTCGACATCCACCTCGCCGA
This sequence comes from uncultured Acidobacteriota bacterium, assembly GCA_963741955.1. Taxonomy (GTDB): domain Bacteria; phylum Acidobacteriota; class Thermoanaerobaculia; order Gp7-AA8; family Gp7-AA8; genus CAVUKB01. The sequence goes on along the minus strand of CAVUKB010000001.1, from coordinate 111,216 downwards.
TGCGCCTGACCTCTTCGCAATCGAGCTCCTCTGCGGTGACATCCACCTTCCCGGCCACATGCTGCGGGCCGAGCTGGTCGACGTCATCGAATGGAATTGATTTTCTCATCTCGAACGCACCTCTTCCCCGAGCCACAAAGCCGGACGAGGCGAATCGGATTAACCGGTAAGCCTTTGAAACTATTTCGCTTCAACCCACAAATGCCAGACTTCGAGCCGCCCTTGTCGCTCCGCGACCACCGACCCTCTGCTCCCGGGCGGGAGGCTTCCCATCCAGCGGTCGAGCCTCTCAACCCGGGAGTGGAAGCGGGACGCTACGATCCGCACCAGACGCGATTTGACGAACGGATGGATCACCCGTCGCGTCCTGGTCGTATCGAACTGCAGCGACCACTCTCCGGACGGAAGCCGCGGTCCGATTCTCGGGTCATTTTCCAGGCGTCGAGCTCCTCCTCCGAACCCGAGCAACTGCGGCTCGGAGGAGCTTCCCCAGACGAGAGCGCCGACCGGGCGCGGGAGCGCGCCTCCCGTTTCGACGTCCCAGATCGCGAAGAGTGAACCGCCGTCGAGCTTTCCCCGGATCTCCGGAATGAGAGGCTCCGCCTGGCGCAGCAGGTCGGGCGTGCGGCTGCTGACGATCGAGACCGCAGCGGTGGCCGGATGGTCGAAGCGGAACGGCGCGTTCGTCTCTCCTTCCGGTTCCGTCAGCCACCGCCCCTCGGCCTGTACGGTGCTGCCGAGAAGGAGAGCACTCGCGGCGAAGGGAGCGTCGTTGTGGGACGAGGGGAAGACGACTACGAATAGGTGACCCACCAGACCTGACGTCGCCGAGCTCATGGCGTCGCGATCCGATTCCGCATTCTCAGCAGGAGGCGCGGTCGAATCGGTGATCCAGAGCCCTCCCTCCCGGCGCAACGGGAAGCCCGCCGTCGACATCAGCGCCGATGCAACCCATCCGCGAAGAGGGCCAGTGCGCGTCGCAATCGAGAACGAGTCCTTCCGCGGTGCGATGGCGAGTGCACCATCGCCGAGGATACGCATCGCCCAGAGCGCCTGGGGCGGCATGCCGAAGGATTCGAGGAGCGAGCGGGAGATCGGATTGCGCTGGAGCGCTGCGACGTCGACACTGGCGCGCGGAAGGAGGATCACCTCTGAGCCGCGCGGGAGACGCGCCGCGAGCTCCATCAGATCCGACGACGCGCCGAGATCGCGCGGCTGTGGCACGCCGAAAGACGGGAGAAGAAGCCACGCCACGAACGCGGCGATGACCAGCGCCACGATGATGGCGAAGAGAGCGAGCTTTCTCACGATCTGCCTCCGGTTTCCGCTGCGATTCGGCTAACATCCCCGCGTGACTGTGCGAGGTATTCTAGGACGGATCCGGAGAGCGCTGCTGGCGCTCGCCCGGCGAGCCGCCTCTCCGGTGACGCAACTCCTCGGAACGGGCGATACGATCGCCGTGATCGCCGCCGAACTCTCGGCCGCGATGCGACGAAGACTCCAGCGCGCTCTCCGCCGGGATACCCGCGTTCGCATCGGTATCGACGTCCGTCCCTTCTTCGAGCCGCTGACCGGTGTCGGATGGTACCTGCACGATCTGATGCAGGAGCTGGTGAAGGACGAGCGGCTGGAGATCGTCTGCTTCGGCGATCCCCGTCTTCTCGATCAGGGGCCACGTCTTCACGTCGCCCTTCCCGCGGGGCGTCCTCTCCGCGTGTTCGATCTCCGGGGACGAACCGTCTCGCGCCTCACGTCCGTGCTGACCGCGGCAGCATTCCCCATCCTGGCGCGGCTGGAGGGATGCGAGATCTTCTTCGGAGGAAATTACTTCCTTCCGCGTCCGCTCGCGGCGGTGGCGGAAAAGCGTGTGGTGACGGTGCACGATCTCACGTTCCGGCGCATGCCCGAGATGCTCCAGGCGGAGACGCTGGAGAACCTCGACCGGCAGATGACTGCAGAGATTTTCCGCACCGATGCGGTGATCTGCGTGTCGGAGTCGACCCGGCGCGACCTCCTCGAGCTGTACCACGTCGACCCGGCGCGCGCGGTGACCATCCATTCGGGGATTCCTCCGGTGGTGCCGCCCGGCGCCGGCGTTCCCGGACTTCCCGGCAAGTACCTTCTCTTCGTCAGCACCATCGAGCCGAGGAAGAACCTCACCACACTGATCGACGCGTTCGAGCTCCTCCGCGAGCGCGGAAGCTATGACGGCGATCTGGTGATCGTCGGGAAGGTCGGATGGAAATCGGAGGCAACGATGGAACGCATCGCCCACAGCCGGTGGCGCCGCGCGATCCATCATCTCGACTATCTGCGGCGGGAGCAGCTCGCAACGGTCTACGCGAATGCCGGCATCTTCGTGCTGCCTTCCCACTACGAAGGTTTCGGCTTCCCTCTCGTCGAGGCGATGTCGTACGGCGTGCCGTCGATCGCGGCGCGGACTTCGTCTCTGCCGGAAGTGGGCGGCGATGCTGCCCTCTACTTCGATCCGAAGCGGCCGCGGGAGCTCGCCGAAGCGATCGAGTCGATCGAACACGATCCGGGGCTGCGGCAGACACTCGTGGAGAGAGGTCGCCAGCGGATCGGACTCTTCACCTGGAGCGGTGCGGCGAAGCGAACCGCGGATCTCCTGATCCGGGTGGCGAGGTCGTGAGATGGTGAGACTCGCCATCGACGGACGTCCTCTGGTCGGGAACCGCACCGGGATCGGAGTCCACACCGCCGAGATCGCGGGACGGCTGGGGTTCACCCCTCCCCCTCTGATCGCTTCGCATCGCGAGATCACCGAGCGCCGGGGCGTGGAGGAGTGCCGGTTCGACGTCGTCCCCTCGTTCCGTGGAGTGTGGTGGCAGCAGGTTCACTTCCCCGCGGTGGTGAGGCGTCACGAGTGCGAAGTGGTGTGGGGCCCCCACGGAACCCTTCCTCTGCGGCTCGACGTGCCGGCAGTCGTCTCGGTGCACGATCTGACCTCGATCACCATGGCGCACCGCCACCGCACGAAGACCGTGCTCTCCTTCAATCTTCTGATCGGGGCGAGTCTCGAGCGGGCAATCACCGTCGCAGCCGTCTCGCAGACCACTGCAGGCGAGGTGATGCGCGGCTTCGGAATCCCCGCACGGAAGATCGGAATCGTTCCCAATGGAGTCGATCCGTTCTTCTCTCCGGGAACCGGCGATCCGCTCCCGGAAGGGATCTCCGATGATTTCGTCCTCTACACCGGAACGATCGAACCGCGAAAAGGAATCGGAGATCTCCTCGCAGCATGGCGACAGCTCCCCTCCCCGCGGCCGCAGCTCGTCCTCTGCGGCGATCCCGGTTGGGGCACACGACAGATCCGCCGGGAGCTCGCTCGCTACGCGCCGTCCGAAGTGATGGTGACCGGGTTCGTGTCGCGCGAGGATCTCCGCGCTCTCTATCGACGCGCGCGCCTCTTCGTCTATCCCTCTCGCTTCGAAGGCTTCGGACTCCCCCCTCTCGAGGCGATGGCGTGCGGCACCGCCGTGGTGGCGGCTCGTGGCGGAGCGATCCCCGAGGTTCTCGGCGATGCCGCAGAGCTGATCGAGCCGGGCGACGTCGAAGGATTGCGGCGCGCGATGCGTCGGGTGCTGGAAGAACCGACGCTTCGCGACGAGCTGCTGCAGCGCGGGATCGAGCGCGCCGCGCTCTTCTCGTGGGACGCGAGCGCGTCGAGAATGCGGGAACTGATCCGAGCCGCCGCGAATCGGGAAGGGGAGAGATGATGGGGGTCCGGATCGGTATCGATTGTCGCAAGATCGCCGACTTCGGGATCGGAACCTACGTTCGGGGTCTGGTGAGCGCGCTGATCGCGACGGAAGGAGAGGAACGGTTCGTCCTCTTTGCGCCCGCTGAAGCGACATCACTCATCCCTCCCTCGCCGCGGATCGACGTGATCGAAGAGAGCACTCCCGGCTACTCGTTCCGCGAGCCGGTGGTGCTGGGGCGGAAGGCCGCGAAGGCGAAGCTCGATCTCTTCCACGCGCCGCACTACGTCGTCCCCCTCACCGATCTCCCTCTGGTGGTCACCATCCACGATCTGATTCACCTCCGGAGCGGGAGAGAAGCACGCGGGCCGCTCGCGCCGCTCTACGCGCGGTTCATGATCGGCCGCGCCGTCAGGCGTGCGCGACGGATCCTCACCGTGACGGACGCAGTCCGGCGGGACATCGAATCGCACTTCCCGGCATCTCGAGGAAAGATCGCCGTGACGCCGAACGGCATCGACGAGACGTTCCGCCGTTCCCTGACTCCGGAGGAGATCGAGGAGACCGCGCGCAGGTACGGGACGAAGGCCGGGCGCTACTTCCTCTTCGTCGGCAACGACAAGCCGCACAAGAACGTGGAGCGGCTGGTCGAGGCGTTCCGGCGGCTCGGTGCGGAGCGAGGATGGGACCTCGTGCTCGCGGGTGCGCCGATGGAGCGCTTCGCATCCGGGCATGTGCGGACGGCGGGCTTCGTTCCGGAAGGAGACCTCGCCGCGCTCTACCGCGGGGCGATCGCCCTCGTGCAGCCGAGTCTCCACGAAGGGTTCGGACTCCCAGTCGCCGAGGCGATGGCGTCGGGAACAGCGGTGCTCATCGCGCGAGAACCGGCGCTGGAGGAAGTGGCGGGCGATGCATCACTCGTCTTCGACCCGGCCTCGGTCGAGGAGATCGCCGAAGCGATGGTGAAGGCGGGCGAAGACGCGACTCTTCGGGCGCGCCTCGCGGCACGGGGGATCGTGGAGGCGAGGAGATTCACCTGGTCGCAGTGCGCGGAGACGACGCTCGCGATCTACCGCGATCTCCTTCGCGGGAGACGGTGAGGGAGACGCGGAGAGATCCCTTCCGATCGACTCGAAAAAGCATCTCGATTTTTCGTAGAAATCTCTTGACAATATATTTGACGCATCCCATATTTGTGTTCAATCACACTGATCATGAAAAGGTTCACTGAGAGTCCGGATGAAGTGAGCGTGGTCGTCACGAACGAACAGCTCTCGCTCCGCCGGACGGTCAAACGTTTTCGCAGTCAGTTTTCGCCGGCACGATCCGGCGGGATTTGCCAAGTAGGCGCGACCGTGAGGTCCCGTACGGCATGAAAGGTGGTGAAGAGCATGGCCACGAAGAAGGCGCCGGCTAAGAAGGCCGCCAAGTCCACCAGCAAAGCAAAGACGAAAAAGAAATAACCGCATCAGCAACCACTGATTTCTGTAAGGAAGAGGACTCCGTGAGGAGTCCTCTCTCTTTTTCCGCGTGTCAGCCACACCCGACGACGCCCGCAATCGGTGCCCAGGACCCCCGGCGGCGCAACCGGCAGTCCACGATTCACAACCGCCGGCCGAAACCTCACCGGCACTTCGATCGTTATCATTCAGGGAGGGAGGACGTGATGCGAACACTCAGCACGATCGGATTTTCGGTGGCAGCGCTGCTGCTGCCCGTGGCCGGCTTCGCCGACGCGACCGTGAGCCACCAGTTTCAGACCAGCAGTCCGGCAGAAGGAGTGCTCCGGATCTCGATCGAGATCCCGGTCGCAGAGATCGAGATCGTCAACGGGGACGCCGCGACGATCTCGGTCAGTGGAACCGCCAGCCGAGAGGTACACGACGAGGGGGACCGGGTGCGTCTCCAGGAGATCGTCGACGACACTGCGGTTCGGATCAACCGTCGCGGCAGCAGAATGACGATCGTTCCGGCGCATGGCCCCGCCGCCTCCAGCCGCTGGGCGCGCAACAATCGAACCGAGCTCACGGTACGCATCACCATTCCGCGTCACGTCAACCTCGAGGTTCATCAGAAAGTCGGCGACCTCTCGGTGAGCGGCGAGTACGCGAACATGGATCTGAACCTTCGCGTCGGCAACGTCACGGTCACGGCGCCGAGACAGCAGATCCGGGAGGTCAACGCCGGGGCGCGGGTCGGGAAAACCATCACCAACATCGGCGACCGCATCGTCACCAAAGAGGGGCTCTTCGCCGGACGGATGCAGTTCTTCAACGAAGGCGGGAAGGCGACGCTGCGAGTGACGGTCGAAGTGGGCGAGATCCGTCTCGACCTGAGTCACTGAACCAGCTCAGTCGGGATCCTCTGCGAGGTGACGGACGAGCCGTCCCGCATCTTCGGGATCATGCACCTCGCCTGCGATCTGCGCCTCGATGAGGGCGCGCTTGATTCTTCCGATCTCCGGACCGGGAGCGGTTCCGGTGATCTCCTGAATCTCGCTTCCGCCGAGGAGCGGCTCGACGTCGAACAGCGAGTCGCGCCGCGAATCGATCGCACTCTTCACGCGGGCTGCCAGGTCGACCGCTCCTTCCGCGCGCAGCAGTTCGATCAAGCGCAACGACGTGTCGCGTCCGGCGTCGTGGAGGTCGATCAACAGACGCCGCGGATCGTGCGCGCCGCCGCGGACGGATTCCGCGAGCCGCCGCAGCGCACGAACGCCCTGCCGCATCTGTCCGCTCCAGCGCCACCGGGCAGCAACCGCGTCGAGTGACTCCGCCGAGCCGCCGCGGAGGAGAGTCGCGTAGATCAGCACCGGATCGCTGGTGTCGAGTGCCGCGAGCTGCCGCTCCGTCTCGTCCGTCCACTGGCGGTCGAAGAGGATCCGGTCGAGCGCGAGACGGCGAATCAGCGGCACGGCGTCGGAGACGCGTCCCGAGGCGAAGATCCGTTCGAGCTCGGAGGAGACACGCTCCGGCGCGACGGTCGCGAGCTCCGGAGCATGACGCGCCATCGCCTCGAGGGTCGCCGGTTCGGGTCTCAGAGCGGGAGTGACCGTCATCCGCACGCCCTTGAGGGTGCGGAGCGGATCATCCGAGAAGTTCGCCTCCCGCACCATCCGGAGGATGCGCGACTCGAGATCGCGGGCTCCGCCGAACGGATCGAGGATCGCTCCCGTCTCCACGTCGATGGCCATCGCGTTCACGGTGAAGTCGCGGCGCCCGAGGTCCTCTTCGATCGACGCGCCGACGATCTCGGAGAAGTCGTATTCCCGCTCGCCCACCACTACGCGCCACGTCGCGAAGCGGTCGCGCCCGAGATCGACCAGCCGGCCGCGCGTCCGGCGGGCGAAGAGCTCCGCCGCCGCCGCCGCGTGGTGTGCCGCCAGATCGACGTCCACCGGCGCAGAACCGAGAAGCGCGTCGCGGACCACGCCGCCGACGAGCCAGACTCCCGCGGAGAGCGAATCGATCTCCGGATACACCCGAGCGAGTGCGCGAACGAGCGGCGAGTCGGTCATCTCAGCGCGCGCCGACCGGGTTCCTCAGCACTCCGATCCCTTCGATCTCCACCTCGATCACGTCGCCGTCGGCGACCGGCCCGACTCCCGCCGGCGTTCCGGTGAGAATCACGTCTCCCGGCTCGAGCGTCATCACTCCACTGATGAACTCGAGAAGAAACGGAACGCCGAAGATCATCCGGGAGGTGCGACTGTCCTGGCGGATCTCACCATTCACTCTGGTGGTGAGCGCGAGATCTGCAGGATCGAGATCGGTCTCGATACACGGTCCGATCGGACAGAACGTGTCGAAGCTCTTCCCGCGGGTGAACTGTACGTCCTTCTTCTGGAGGTCCCGCGCGGTGACGTCGTTCGCGCAGGAGAACCCGAGCACGTACTGACGCCACTCGGAGGCGCGCACCCGGCGGGCCCGCCTGCCGATCGCCACCGCCAGCTCGCCTTCGTAATCGACCCGCGAGGACTGCGGCGGCATCTCGATGCGGCCGCCCGGATCATTGAGCGACGAGGGCGGCTTGAGAAAGAGGATCGGTTCAGGAGGAGCTTCGTTTCCGAGCTCTTTCGCATGCTCCGCGTAGTTGCGGCCGACGGCCACGATCTTGGTGGGAACGACGGGGTTGAGTATGCGGACCGAGGAGAGGGAGAGCGGATCTCCGGCCGGAACGGCAGTGGGTACCTCCGCGGCCGACCCTGCGCCCACCGGCGTGACCGACTCGCCCTGACCCTTTCCCCAGAAGATGTGACCCTTGTGTTCGTAGCGATAGATTTTCATATCTATTATCTATTATCTATTATCTATTATCTGTTATCTGTTATCTGTTATCTTATGTGGTGATATTACGCGTGATGTGATTCGTGTACGTTTAAGCAGTACGGACGAGTGAAACTTCAAACCGCTGGATCATACTCTCCATCCGCTCCGGATTCTGCATCAGTCGGAGCTGCGATTCAGGCTCTCACGGCGAGTCGGCTCGACGATGACCCCGATACCAGATATCAGTTACCCGATACCAGATATCAGATATCAGATACCAGATACCAGATATCAGATGCCTTCAAATCTCTCCCGAGCGCCGTGGAGGCCCGGACGCGTACTGGTCGTGAACCAGCCAGAGACCGGAGAATCCGCGGAGGAGGCGGAGGCGGGAGCGGTAGAGGCAACGGAGAAGGTGGGATTCGGAATCGAACATCGATTCGTGGAGAAAGGCCTTGAGCTCAGCGTCGAGCTCTCGCGCACGCTCGAGCGTCTCACGAACGGAGCGGAGGAACTCGTTCGTCGGTGACCCACCGGAAGGAAGTGCGGCGAGCTGGCGTGCCTCTTCCTCCACCTTGATGCGGAGCGCCGCCGCGCGGAGGAAGATGACCATCAGATCTTCGGTCTCATTCTCCACCAGGGAGCGGGTTCCGAAGACCTTCTGGTACGCCGCGACCTCCCACGGCTCCAGACGGAGGCCGCTCGTCTCCGGAGCGTTCGCGATGCGCTCGCTGGATGCGTCGTCGGGGAAGAACTCGAGCACCGAGAGCATCCGGGTGAGATAGGGCTGGAGGACCGGATCCTGGCCGAACTTCGACTCGATCCGGTCGGTCCGCTGCGCCTCATCGAGGAGAATGGACGCCGGACTCTGGTCGTGATGGTCGCGCTCGGGGACGAGGTCGTGGTCGAGCTGGTTGAGAATGCTGTTCATCGACGCCTTCAGACGGGTGATGACGTCCTGTTTGACGTTCGAGGTCGCACGCGATTCGTCGAACTTCTCCTTGAATTCCTTGAAGCGCTGCAGCTCACCAATCAGCTCCGGGTTGCTCTGACCGAAGCTGCGGGCGATGGCTTCCTCATTCGCCAGCAGCTTGCTCGAATCGTGAATGATGCGCTGCTCTTCCATCAGGTAGAGCTTCCGGAACCGGTTCTTCGCCGTGACGTTGCAGTCGATGATCGGAAGAAGAACGTCGGGATGGAAGTAGAGATCACCGATCCGGTGCTTCAGCTCACGAATGCGCTTGACCAGGTTGAGCTCCGAGAGCTCCTCGAACGTCGCCGCACGGTGAATCTCGTTGCGGATCAGCTGAATCGTCTCGATCAGCGTCTCGAGCTGACCGGGCGAGGGAGTCTCGATCGGGCGGATCGCGAGAAGTCCCTGCATCTGGCTGCGCAGTTCGAGCGAATCGCGGGTCGAGTATTCGTCACGATCCTCGATGTACTCCTCGCCGATCCGGGTGAACAGAAAGTCGATCTTGTCGCGCTGCTCGCCATTCACTGAATCGACGTAGAAATAGAACTTGATCAGATTGAAGATGATCTTCTCGTCCTGCTGGCGCAGCCGCTCGAAGAAACGGCGCAGAACGGAGGCCCCGATCTCGGCATCGGCCTTCAGCAGCTGAACTCCGGCCCGCTGAAGCTCGCCCTCGCTCTTCTGCATCATCTTCAACGCGTCGGCCGGAAAGGCCGACTGGATCATGTCGCTGGCTTTGCGGATCTCCTCGTAGATTTCCTGAAACCGGATCTCGTACGGAGCCGGCTTCTGAAAGACACTCTTGAACACTCCCGCCGCGAATTGATGGAAGGTCCAGAGCGACTTGAATTCATCGGACAGGCGCACATACATCGAGTGCAACCTGCTGATATCCGCAACTGACATTCGCGTCTCCGATCTTCTGTTAGAATTCTGGCACAGATGGCGTTCAGGACCCTAATCCCCCGTCAAGAGATCGACAAAAGGACCCGCGAGCTCGGGGAGCTCATCAGCGCCGACCTTGCGGGACACGAGATCATCGCCCTCTGCGTTCTCAAGGGAGGCGTCTTCTTCGCCTGCGACCTGGTCCGGGCCATGAGCGTGGACGTGGCGCTCGACTTCATCCAGGTCTCCAGCTACGGAGACCGGAAATCGTCCTCCGGCGTGGTGACCATCCTCAAGGAGCCCCAGCTCGACATGCGCGGGAAGGCCGTGCTGATCGTGGAGGACATCATCGACAGCGGTCTGTCGATGCGCGAGGTCTACAAGTACATCGAAGGGCGTGGCGCGGCCGTGGTCCGGGTGGCCACCTGTCTCGACAAGCCCGCCAGCCGTCGCGTTCCCTTCGTCCCGGACTACGTCGGGTTCACGATCGAACCGCACTTCGTGGTCGGCTACGGCCTCGACTACGGGGAAAAGTACCGGAACCTCCACGACATCATGATCCTCGTGGATGACGAGGCGACGACGGCGGAAACGCCCTCCGGCGCCGCGACGGCCCACTGACGCCGTCCGCGCGACCTCCGCGGCCGCAGCGCGGACCCCGTGTCTGCACGGTAGAAATGCCCGCCGCGAGAGAGTGGGGCAGCGGGGAGATTCATTGAGGTGTCGCAACTGGTGCGGCACGGCTTCCGCCGTGCCCGCCGCGGCGGAAGCCGCGGCGCCCCGTCGGTAGAAACAGGCGAGTCGCCGGAAGCCAACGGTTGCGTTCCTGCAATCGTGGCTCCTCCCCGTGAGGGTTTGGAATTCGAGGCCGCGGTCTCGCATGGACCGCAACGGCGTGAGCGCCTACGACGAGAAACTCAGCGCCCGCGGCGGATAACGCATCCAACATCTCGAGATAGTCGCGATTCACGTTCACCTCGGGCATGGAAGGCCCATGCATCCCGCGTCAGCTGTTCGACCATTTCCAGACGCTCGCCCGGAGGGAGACTGCGAACATCGTCGTCACCACCTTCCTCGGAGAGTCGAATCTTCCGAACGAGGTAGCGCGAACGGCGGTTCATGAACGCGATTATATCGAAGCGATAGAGCTCGTGCGACGCGGGATCGACCCTTACCTCCCTCGCCGGTCGCGCGGGAGTCTCGGGCTGCGAGATCACACCGGTTTGAGGATTCCGGCCAGCAGGAGCCCGATCACCAGCACGCCGAGTGCGATGCGGTACCAGATGAAGACCCAGGTCGTGTGCGTCTTCAGGAAACGCAACAGGAAATAGATCGAGGCCCACCCCACCACGAACGAGACGGCGATGGAGATCGCGATGGATCCCCATCCCAGCTCCGCGAGATGATGCCGCTCGCCGATCAGCTCGTACACGCCTGCGCCGAAGATCGCAGGGATCCCGAGGAGAAACGAGAACCGCGCAGCACCTTCGTGGGTCATCTTCCGGAACAGACCCGCCATGATCGTCGAGCCGCTGCGTGACATCCCGGGAACGAGTGCGAGGCATTGCGCGAACCCTATGGAGAGAGAATCCCCGATGCTCACGTCTTCCATCGTCCGCTCCGCGCGCTTCCGGGCCCAAAGCTCGGCCACGCCGAGAACCAGCGCGAGAAGAATCAGCGAGAACGCCTCGATCCAGAGACTTCGGAACGTCGTCTCGATCCACTTCTTCAGCCCGAGCCCCAGGACCACCACCGGAATGGTGCCGATGCCGATGTACCACCCCAGCCGTGCTTCGGGATCCGCGAAGGGTTTCCCCGTCACGATCCCGCGAACGAAGGCGACGATGATCGCCACGATGTCGCGGAAAAAGTAGATGATCACCGCCAGGACCGTGCCGAGCTGGATCACCGCCGACGCCGCGGCTCCCGGATCTTTCCAGCCGATCAGCGCCGGAATGATTCTCAGATGCGCCGTGGAGCTGATGGGAAGGTATTCCGTGAGTCCCTGAACCAGACCGAGAACGACCGCCTGCAGTGTGCTCAATTACATCTCCCACACCACCGGCAGGATCATCGGCCGGCGGTTCAGTTTCTTTCTGAAGTAGCGCTTCAACACCGCACGCATCTTTTCCTGAACGATCTCCGGATCGCGCATCTCTTCAGGGGCGTTCTCCTGAAAGATCTCGAGGATCAGGCCCCTGACCTCGTCGAGCATCTCCCCGCTCTCGTCCACGTGCACCAGACCCCGGGTGATGATCTCCGGTTCGCGCGACAACTTCGCGGTATTCACATCCAATGCCGCCACCACGATGACGAAGCCATCCTCGGCGAGATGTTTGCGGTCGCGGACCACCACTTCCGAGACTTCCTCGAACTGAGCGTCGATAAACACCTTCCCCGTCTCGACCTTCTCTTCGCGGATCCGGCCGCGCTCGCCGTCGATCTCCGCGATCTCTCCATTCGTGAGCACCAGAACCCGGGAACGGTCGATTCCTCCCTCCTCCGCGATCTCGCCGTGTCGCACCAGATGCCTGAAGTTCCCGTGCAGCGGAACGAAGAAGCGCGGCCGGGTGAGATTGATCATCGTCTTCAGTTCTTCGCGGCATCCGTGTCCCGAGACGTGCACGCCCGGCACCTCGTCGTAGACGACCGACGCCCCGCGATGGAAAAGATGGTCGAGCATGTGAATGACCGCGAGATCGTTCCCGGGAATGGTCCGTGCCGACAGGACCACCGTGTCTCCCTTCTCGATCTGAAGCGCCTTGTGCGCGTTCAGCGCGATCCGCGCGAGAGCGGAGTTCGGCTCCCCCTGAGTTCCGGTGGTGAGGACCAGGGTAGTCCGCGGATCCTCGTCGATCAGCCGGCCACTCGGGCGTGCCTCGCGTGGAATCCTCAGCCATCCGAGTGACTCCGCGGTCTCGACGTTCTCGACCAGCGACCGACCGAGAAAGAAGACTTTCCGCCGGTGCTTCCGTGCCGTGTTGACCGCGATCTGGATCCGGTCGATGTGGGAGGCGAACGTGGTGATGATCACCCGACCCTTCGCGCCGGAGACGATCCGGTCGAACGATTCCGCGACCACCCGCTCGGAACGCGAATATCCCTCCACCACGGCATTCGTCGAGTCGCTGGAGAGAAGGAGCACTCCTTCCTCGCCGTACGCGGCGAGACGGAGCATGTCGGTGGTGTCGCCACTCAGCGGAGTGGGATCGAGTTTGAAATCGCCGGTGTGGATGATCACCCCGAGCGGCGTACGGATGGCGAACGCCAGCGCGTCGACGATGGAGTGAGTGACGTGGATCGGCTCGACGGTGAAAGGTCCCGCTTCGATCGTCTGACGCGGAGCGATCTCCCGGAGCTCGGCCGCGCCGCGGTCGCCGAACTCCTCGAGCTTGTCCCGCACGAACGCCAGGGTGAGCGGCGTCCCGTACACCGGAGCGTGCACTCGCTCGATCAGGAACGGCACCGCTCCGATGTGGTCCTCGTGTCCGTGGGTGAGGAAGATGGCCTCGACGTCATCGGCCCGATCGAAGAGCCACGACATGTCGGGGATGATCACGTCCACGCCGAGGGTCGCCGAGTCGGGGAACATCATGCCGCAGTCGACCACGAGGAGGCGTCCCGCCGCCTCGTAGATCATCATGTTCATCCCGAACTCGCCGAGTCCCCCCATCGGGATGACGCGAAGCACGCTGTCAGAATCGGTCAATTCCCGGTCCACCTCAAAGTGATCCGCATCAAGGATAGATCCGGTTCAGCATCCGCGGATAGGGAATCGTCTCCCGGAGGTGCCTCACGCCGGAGATCCACGCCACCACCCGTTCGATTCCCATGCCGAAGCCGGAATGAGGGAAGGAGCCGTATTTACGGACGTCGAGATACCACTGGAACGCCTCGACCGGCAGATCGTGCTCCTTGATCCGCTGCAGAAGAAGATCATGGTCGTGGATGCGCTGCGACCCGCCGATGATCTCCCCATAACCTTCGGGAGCGAGCATGTCGAGCCCGAGCACCACGTCGGGGTCGTTCGGATCGGGCTGCATGTAGAACGCCTTGATCGCGGTCGGATAACGCGAGACCATCACCGGACGGTCGAAGGCCTCGGCGAGGATGGTCTCCTCGTCGCCTCCGAAGTCGTCGCCGAAGTTGATCTCCACGCCCTTCCCCTTCAGAACGTCGACCGCCTCACGATACGTGATGCGCGGGAACGGGCGCCGGATGTTCTCGAGCTTCGTCACGTCGCGCTCGAGGATCTTCAGCTGCTCCTGGCAACGGTCGACGGTCCGCGACACGATCGACTCGACGAACTTCTCGGCGAGGTCCTGGAGGCCGTCGAACTCGAGGAACGCAACCTCCGGCTCGATCATCCAGAACTCCATCAGATGCCGGCGCGTCTTCGACTTCTCCGCCCGGAACGTCGGACCGAAACAGTAGACCTTCCCGAATGCCGCGGCCGCAGGCTCGAGGTAGAGCTGCCCGGACTGGGAGAGATACGCCTTCTCGCCGAAGTAGTCGGTCTCGAACAGAGTCGAGGTCCCCTCGCATGCGGCGGGGGTCAGGATCGGAGAATCGATCAGGACGAAGTCGTGCTGGTAGAAGAAATCGCGGCAGGCCTGTTCGAGCTCGCTCCGGATCTTCAGCACCGCGTGTTGCTTCGAGGAGCGGAGCCAGAGGTGCCGGATCTCCATCAGGAACGCGGTTCCGTGCTCCTTCGGAGTGATCGGATAATCCTCGGTTTTCCACATCAGCTCGAATTTCGAGACGTGGAGCTCGACTCCGCCCGGCGCGCGACCCTCTTCAGCGACGGTTCCGGTGATCCGGACCGTCGACTCCTGCGTCGATCCGTCCGCAGCGTTCCAGCTCGCCTCGTCGACTTCCTTCTTCGAGACGACGCACTGGAGATATCCGCTGCCGTCGCGGATGATCGGGAAGATCAGCTTTCCCGATCCACGCTTGTTGTAGAGCCATCCGTCGACGACGACTTCCTGCCCGACATGGTCCTTCAGTCTGTTGATTCGTACGTGATCCATGGCTTCCTTCCGAGAGGCCGGGGGGCCTGCGAGGTGCAACAGTAAACAGCGAGTCGGCCATTCTGTCAAAGCGGAATCGAGGAGGTGATCGACGGTGGTTCGCCACGAAGCAGCTGGGAGTGGGTCGCGCATGAGGGTCGCGCCTTGTGGGTCGCGCGTCTCGCGCGATGGCGAGCGGCGTCCCGCCGCGAGCGATGTGTGCCATGACCACTGATCGTGCCGCTGGGAGAGATCGCGTTACGCCGCAACTCCGTGCCTCCCGAGAGCGGGAGACGGTAATCCCGAGCGCTCATCAACCGCACGATCTCCGCTCGGTTGCATCCATCGCTCCCCGGCACGATGCCGGGGAGCCTCGCGCCCGGAGGCGCGACCCACTCGAGCGGCTTACCGCCGCGAGCGATGCGTGCCATGACCACTGATCGTGCCGCTGGGAGAGATCGCGTTACGCCGCAACTCCGTGCCTCCCGAGAGCGGGAGACGGTAACCCCAGCACTCATCCACCGCACGATCTCCGCTCGGTTGCATCCATCGCTCCCCGGCACGATGCCGGGGAGCCTCGCGCCCGGAGGCGCGACCCACTCGAGCGGCGTCCCGCCGCGAGCGATGCGTGCCATGAACACTGATCGCGCCGCTGGGAGAGATCGCGTCTACCCCGCAACTCCGTGCCTCCCGAGAGCGGGAGACCCAATCACGCGCACTCATCCACCGCACGATCTCCGCTCGGTTGCATCCATCGCTCCCCGGCACGATGCCGGGGAGCCTCGCGCCCGGAGGCGCGACCCACTCGAGCGGCGTCCCGCCGCGAGCGATGTGTGCCATGACCACTGATCGTGCCGCTGGGAGAGATCGCGTTACGCCGCAACTCCGTGCCTCCCGAGAGCGGGAGACGGTAACCCCAGCACTCATCAACCGCACGATCTCCGCTCGGTTGCATCCATCGCTCCCCGGCACGATGCCGGGGAGCCTCGCGCCCGGAGGCGCGACCCACTCGAGCGGCGTCCCGCCGCGAGCGATGCGTGCCATGAACACTGATCGTGCCGCTGGGAGAGATCGCGTTACGCCGCAACTCCGTGCCTCCCGAGAGCGGGAGACTCAATCACGAGCGCTCATCAACCGCACGATCTCCGCTCGGTTGCATCCATCGCTCCCCGGCACGATGCCGGGGAGCCTCGCGCCCGGAGGCGCGACCCACTCGAGCGGCGTCCCGCCGCGAGCGATGCGTGCCATGAACACTGATCGTGCCGCTGGGAGAGATCGCGTTACGCCGCAACTCCGTGCCTCCCGAGAGCGGGAGACGGTAACCCCAGCACTCATCCACCGCACGATCTCCGCTCGGTTGCATCCATCGCTCCCCGGCACGATGCCGGGGAGCCTCGCGCCCGGAGGCGCGACCCACTCGAGCGGCGTCCCGCCGCGAGCGATGCGTGCCATGAACACTGATCGTGCCGCTGGGAGAGATCGCGTCTACGCCGCAACTCCGTGCCTCCCGAGAGCGGGAGACTCAATCACGAGCGCTCATCAACCGCACGATCTCCGCTCGGTTGCATCCATCGCTCCCCGGCACGATGCCGGGGAGCCTCGCGCCCGGAGGCGCGACCCACTCGAGCGGCGTCCCGCCGCGAGCGATGCGTGCCATGAACACTGATCGCGCCGCTGGGAGAGATCGCGTCTACCCCGCAACTCCGTGCCTCCCGAGAGCGGGAGACGGTAACCCGCGCACTCATCAACCGCACGATCTCCGCTCGGTTGCATCCATCGCTCCCCGGCACGATGCCGGGGAGCCTCGCGCCCGGAGGCGCGACCCACTCGAGCGGCGTCCCGCCGCGAGCGATGCGTGCCATGAATAGCGAGTGCCGCGCTGGGGAGAACGGTGTTCGAACGATTCGAAACTCAGTCTACGAAGCAACGGGGTGGCGCGGGACGCCACCCCGCATCGTTCGAGACGAACGACCCACATGGGCATCGTTCGGGACGAACAACCCACCTGCGCATCGTTCGGGACGAACAACCCACCTGCGCATGCGGCTTACGGGACCTTGACCTCGAGTGACAGCGGCACCGCGTCGATCACCAGCGGAGGTTCGAGCTCGAACACCTCTCCGTCCACTGCCACGTGCAGATGATGGCGCGGCGAGTTGATTCGCAGATGCTGCGTCCGCGTCGACCGGAGCTCGCCGAGCTCGTTGCTCCGGCCCCGGATGTACCTCGCGATCGACCGGACGAATGCGAGCCGGGGGCGGTGCGGCAGCCAGTAGACCGAAAGGAGCCCCTGCTGAATCGACGTCCGCGCCGCCTCGATTCCCGGACCGGAGAGGTCGTAAGGGTTGTTCGAGACCATGAAGAGATGCGTCTTCACTGCTTCGAGCAGATGGGCTGAGTCGATGGTCAAGGCGACGTGGGGGTAGCTCCTCATCACACTGTAGACCGCGTAGAGAACCGACCGCCATCGCGATCGCTTCCTGCGGCCCATCTTCTCCCGCAACCGGACGATCTCCGGATAGAGGCCGAGAGAAAGATTGTTCACGAAATGGATGTGGTTCACCCGTCCCGTATCGACCTGGATCGTCTGCCCCTTCAGCATCACTCCGACCGCATCCCGAAGGCCGAGCGGGATCCCGAGATCCCGTGCGAAGTGGTTGTACGTCCCGATCGGAAGGATGGAAAGAACCGCGTCCGTCCCCACCACCGCCTGCGCGACGTGATGAATCGTCCCGTCACCTCCCGCCGCGACGATATGCCGGATCCCGCGGAAGAGCCGGTCCCGGATGATCGCTGCGAGATCGAGCCCGGGGCGGAGGGTCAGGATCTCGAAGTTCCTCCCGGCGAGCATCGGCTCGATCACGGCCGCCGCCACCGGAACCGGGCCGGCCATCTGGTTCAGTACGATCAGCCCTTCGGAGCGCGTGGTCACTCTCGGATCTCGAATCCCGAAAAGAATTTTGATTCCGGGGGCCATGTTACAGCTGCGCGAGTCGTCCCGACTCGGAAAGGGCCTCGCATGCGGAACCGGATTCTCCCGATTGCACTCGCTCTTCTCACTCTCGCGCTCCCCTCGATCGCAGCCGAATCGAAGAGTGAATGCACCCTTTGTGGCGGAATCGCGCTCACCGCGTCCGACCCGATTCCCACCGCGAACGTCCCGCTGCTGATCGAAGCCGGCGAGGGCGAGCTCGCCGCAGCCGGTTCCACACTCTCCGGACTCACGGCCGAGCAGAGAGCAAGAACGGTGCTCGTCGTCACTGCATCCGCCGGCGAGGGAGATCCTCTCGACGCGGCGGAGAAGAAAGTCCAGACCCTGGTCGACTGGACCGCGACACAGGGTACGTTCCGGGCGGTCGGAATCGATCTCACCGGAACCGAACCGGCGGTCATGGGTTACGCGGTCAAGCGGCTCTCGATCCTCCTGCAGGGACGGGAGCTGGCCCGGAGTATCGTCGTCCGCGCGGACTCTCTCGCTGCGCTGAAGGCGCTCTACGACAGCGGCGCGGAGGCCTACTTCGACCAGATCGTCGTCCCTGAGAGCGCACTCTCCGGCGTGGCGAGCTGGGTCACCGAGAACGATCCGGCGAAGCGTCTCTTCGCCATCGTCCGGAAAGAGCATCCCAACGCGTTCTACGACATCGCCGCAGCACTCCGCGGCGGCGCGACCAATGCGTTCGTACGTGGCCCTCTCGACGAAGCGTCGGCCGGTGCGATCGCGGCAATCGACGACGCGCTGCGCGGCGACTACTCCCCCGATCCGAATCCCGAGGTCGAGATCCTCGACGCGACGGGCCAGAAGATCGACGAGAGCGCGCTCGCATTCGTCCGCGGCGAAGATCTCCGGATGCTCGTCGTCGCGCCCGGAAACAGCGATCGTCCGGTGATCCTCAGCGTTCCGGACGAGGCGTTCTCCAATCCGACGAAGGTCGGCGCCGAGGGGCTGAAGAAGATCACCGATACGGGGAAGAAGGGATCGCGTTACCTGGTCGGAGTTCAACCTGCGGCGACGCCGTGGGTGCTCGCGCTCGACCGCCCGCCGATCGAATCGCAGAATGTGACGAAGGAATCGATTCAGGTCTCGACGAAGCGCAGCATCCCGGTCGAAGAGATCGTCCGGAACCATCAGGCGTACTGGAGCTACGAATCGACCGTGATGCCGCCGTACATCGCGACGAATACCACCAACCTTCGGTTTCCGATCCAGGGAGGCGATTCGATCGAAGCGACCATCGCCGGACCTCAGTTCTTCGAGCCGAAGGGAACTGCGGACTGGGTGTGGAAGGATTTTCTGATCAACGGAGTGCGGTGGAAGTACGGAAAGATTCCGGAGCTCCCGCTCGTCCAGCCCGAGAAGGTGACGCAGCTCCCGCTCGACATCCATCTGACGAACGACTACCGCTATCAGCTCGCCGGCGAGACGACGCTCGACGGCTACCGGACGTGGGAGGTGCGGTTCGAGCCGCCGCCGAACGCACCGAAGGATCTCCCCCTCTACCGCGGAACGGTCTGGATCGACCAGAAGAGCCTTGCTCGGATCCGGATCTCGATGGTCCAGCTCCACCTCGAGGGGGAGATTCTCTCGAACGAAGAGATGCTCGACTACCGGCCGTTCGATCTCCAGTCGCACCAGCTCCTCGATGCCTCCACGGTCGCGACGAAGGATCCGCGCTCGATTCTATGGCTGCCGGCCGTGGTCCACGCGCAGCAGGTGATCTCGGCGGCGGGACGCGCCACGCCGATCCTCCGGGAGACGGACTTTTCGCATTTCGAGCTCGCGCCGTCCGACTTCGCATCGCGCCACGAAGAGGCGAGCGCCTCGAGCGCGCGCATGGTGCGCGACACCGAGCACGGGCTCCGCTACCTGGTCAAGGACAAGGACGGCGACAGGGTGGTGAAGGAAGGCTTCGACACCTCGCGTCTTTTCATGCTCGGAGGCGTGCACCACGACGCGGGGCTGGAGTTCCCGGTCGCGCCGCTCGGCGGGATCGATTACTTCAACTTCGACCTCGCGAAGACGGGGCTGCAGACCAACGTCTTCTTCGCCGGAATCATCACCGCAGCGAACGTGACCAACCCCAATGTCCGCAAGACCCGGACGAACCTCGGCGCCGACTTCCTGGCCATCGCCGTTCCGTTCCAGAACTCGATGTACCGCAGCGGCGAGGAGTCGAAGAGTGAAGCGGTGAAGACGCTGCCGATCAACCTCACTCTGCGCGCCGGGCATCCGGTTCTCGGTTTCGGCAAGGTCGACCTCTCACTCGGTGTCGCCTACCTCAGCTATCAGAGAGCTCAGGATACGGCGAGCGGGTTTGCCGTCCCTCCGAACACGTTCGTGATCACCCCGTCGGTCGACGCGCGGTACGACCGCTGGGGCTACTCGCTCACCGGCTTCTACGACCGCGGCACGCGCACGAAGTGGGAGCCGTGGGGGATCCTCTCCGAGTACGACCCCGACCAGAAGAGCTTCTCCCACTTCGGCGGATCGTTCGCGAAGACGTTCTATCTTCCGAAGTTCCAGAGGATCGGAGTGGAGGCCGATTACCTCGATGGAGCAAATCTCGATCGCTTCTCGAAGTACGAGCTCGGCTTCTTCGGAACCCAGCGGGTGCACGGAATCCGCTCCGGTGCGGTACGCGCCGAGCGCGCGATGCTCGGCCACCTCTCGTACGGCTTCGTCTTCTCCGACCAGTTCCGGGTGGAGATGTTCTACGACCACGCGCTGATCGACGACGCCACCGCAGGCTACCGTCGCGAGCCGTTCCAGGGCGTCGGGCTGGCCGGTCAGACCATCGGGCCGTGGGGAACGATCCTCCGCTTCGACATCGGGAAATCGGTCGGTACGAACGCCGACAGCGATTTCGTGGCGAACGTCGTGTTCCTCAAGTTGTTCGATTGAGACGGCCCGGGATCACGGATTCGAACCGGAACGTTTGCGCGCGACGATCACCGCGAACAGCGGGTCGACGAACTCTCCCGATTCCACCAGCTCCTTTTCCCTCTGAATCAGGGATTCCACGAGCCCCGCTCTCGCAGGTTCGGTCATGAGGTGGCCGTCGAGCGCGGACAAGAGTGGGAAGAGGAGATTGCCCCAGTAGGGCTTGTAGTGAACGATCTCGAATCTCGATTCGACTGCGGGGCGGATCCGGCTCGAGCGGATCATCTCCGAAGGGTCGCTCCAGTCGAGTGGAGGATTCACCGGCCAGAGCTTCAGCTCCTCGGGAATCGATTCGAATGCGCTTCTCGCGTGAGCGAGGTGCTCGTCCGACCACTCGTCTCGGGAAGGTCCGACGTACTCGTCGACGTAGAGCATCCCGTGAGGCTTCAGCGCTCGCACGACTTCGTCAAGGAGTCGATCCGGATCGCTCACGTGGTGGAGCGACCCGTGGAAGAAGACGACGTCGTAGCGAGAAGGAGCCAGGGTCAGAGCATCACAGTCGCGGACTCTGTACCGAATCGCTCGCATCCGTTCCCGCCTGGCCTCGTTCCGTGCCTGCCGGATGGAGGATTTCGAAACATCCAGTCCCTCGATTGAATGGCAGATGTTCAGATGCATCACCGCACGCTCGAGCGCCCCGGTGCCGCATCCGATCGAGAGCCCTCGCTCAAATGCTTCGTACGCCCAGCCCACCTTGAAAGCACTCAACGGCCACAACCACTCCACTCCAGTCACGCAATGGTTCACGTACTGCCGGACGAGTGGGTACTCGGCCCAGTACATCGACTGCTTGACGGACTGTTGATCCCAGAAATTCGCAGCCGCCACGGCGACGGCATCGACCGGCTGATTCAGGACTCTTCGTTTGAGACGCCCGAGCCTTCCTCGAGTCCGTGAGAGGAGCGAACGAATGGCCATTTTTGTTCCGCGGTTCGAATGAACGGTGCATGGTACCATGGCTTTCGAGCGAACCGCGTCGCTCCCCATCGAGTGCACGATCCTCGAGGTCGGCGCTGCCCGGTCGGCGCCACACGGTCCCATAGCCGTCGATCGCGCGGCCGAAACGATGGAGAGAGCCGCGCGCGCTGCTGTGCAATTTCACGATCCCGAAGCTTCGCCGCCTCAGGATTGAACCGGGGCGCTGTCTCCGTCGCTTTCCAACGAATCGAAGCCTTCCGGCGCCCAACGAACCTCTGCCCTGATGTATCATCTGCCGCCATGCGGCCGAGCACTCGAGCCATCCCGCAGTTCTGGATCCTGATGGCAGCAGGATTGCTCCTGATCGGCGCGACTGACATCGTCCGGATCTCGCACTCGAATGGATTCCGGCGCCACTCGACGCCGGTGGATCTGACTCCCGGAACCGATCCTCAGATGTGGCAGTTCCTGTGGCTCGCCAGGGACGTGGTTCCGCCGGGAACGGCCTATACGGTTGCCGCTCCTTCCCCGTCCGAGGAACAAGACCTCTACATGCTCTCCGTCGGCCTCTTCCCGAAGGATCGTCCCTACCCGCATTTCTATTACGGCTCCGAGCACGGTCGCCCTGACGAACATCCACTCTACGTTCTCAGCTATCACCGGACGCTCGACGATCCTGACCTGACCCCCGTCATGCGTTGCGACCTCGGAACGGTCTATCGGAGACGATGATGGCGCGCGAGCTCACGGGGTTCATTCTCGCGTATGTCGCGATCGCGGCCTTCGGGGCACCTCTCGCGTTCACTGCGGTGCTGCGATCGAAAACGATCGTCGCTCGCGCCGGTTTCGCGTTTCTCGGAGGGTCGGTCGTCCTCACCTCGTGGATGACGCTCCTTTCGATCGCAGGCGTTCGCTGGTCGATTGCCTCCATCGGCATACCGCTGCTCGTGATCTCTTCGGCCGGCAGCATTCTCCTGGCGAGGAGGAAGAGGCCGGAACCACGATTCGATATCCCGCCGGTCGACGCGCTCACCCGCTGGGCATGGCTGCTGACCGTCGCAGCGGTCGTCTATCTCGCGATCGCCGGGTTTTCGACGTACGCCACGTCGGCGGATTACCTCTTCTTCTGGGGAGCGAAAGCGGCCCGTTTCGTCGCCGCGGGCGGTTTCGACGCGCGATTCCTCAACTGGGAGTACGCGGTCCACATGCATCCGAGCTATCCGCAACTGGTGCCCGCAGTCTACGGATGGCAGGCTCTAATGATCGGCCGCCACAGCTGGTCGCTCGGACTGACGGTTCCGGCGATCTGGCTCTTTGCCGGCGCGGTGACCATCGAATCGATTCTGTCGGAGATCTCCACTCGACGCGTCGCTGCCGCGTTCACCGCGTTCTGGTCGCTTGCGATCGCGCTCTCTCTCGTTGATTCGTGGTCGGCGGGAAACGCCGAGGCTCCACTGCTGGTTTTCGCCACCGTGGCTGCGGTGCTTCTCTTCTCCACGCGCTTCGACGTCTCCACCGCCACCGTCGCAGGGGTTTGCCTCGGCGGGGCGCTGCTCACGAAAACCGAGGGCGTGCTCATTGTCGGAGCGTTCATCGCGGCGGCGCTGATCCAGCGGTGGATCGAGCGCCGGCGGATGGAATGGCTTTCCCTGGCGACATCCCTCGGGATTGCCGCAGTGAGCCTCGGCCTGTGGATTGCGCTCGAGCTCCTGGCGCACATTCCAATCATCGATCCCCAACGGGAGTATGGAGGGGGAATCCACTGGCGGAACGCGATTCCGATCGTCGGATCGCTCCTGGAGAACATGCCGGCCGGCTCGTACTGGCTCGCGTGGCTCGTCCCGTTGATCGCGCTGCTCGTGTTCCGGGGACGCATTCGCACTCTCCTTCCGTACGTCATCGCGGGCGGCGGCCTCCTCGCAGCCTACTACCTCTACTTCCTTCGTCTTCCGTACGAACCGACGCAGCTCATCGTCTGGACGTTCCCACGCATCAGTCAGCCCACACTCTCGCTCTGGATCGTCGGCGCGGCGCTGGCGACAGGGGAGAACGCGGTCCTTCAGGAATGGCCGGGAGCACGGATCGATATTGGTCCGCTCCCGTAAGGCGCAGTCGATCCGCACTCGCGAGGGTCGCCCTCCCCTCTCCCCGTCCGTAACGAAACAACTTCAGCCCGAAATCGCAATTCGGGGAGAGGGGCCAGGGGGTGAGGGGAAGAACGCTTGGCAACGTGTGGCGATGAACCGTGAGAACGGCGCGATGTGTGATCGCATGATCTGCGAGACTAACTTTCAGGGTTGCCCCTCACCCTTCCCTCTCCCCGACCTCGGTCCTCGGCTGAAGTTCATGAGTGCGGACGTGGAGAGGGTGAGATGTACGGAACGCCTGAATCCTGGATCGTCCCGTAGCCGCAGTCGATCCGCGCTCGCGAAGATCGCCCTCCCCTCTCCCCGTCCGTAACGAAACAACTTCAGCCCGAAATCGCAATTCGGGGAGAGGGGCCAGGGGGTGAGGGGAAGAACGCTTGGCAACGTGTGGCGATGAACCGTGAGAACGGCGCGATGTGTGATCGCATGATCTGCGAGACTAACTTTCAGGGTTGCCCCTCACCCTTCCCTCTCCCCGACCTCGGTCCTCGGCTGAAGTTCATGAGGCCGCGCGAGAGCGGAGAATTGGTGTCCGAGGTACGATGATGAGATGCGATTTCAGCGGAGAAATGCCAGCCGCGAAAACGAGCGTGAACTTCGGATGAATCAGACGGACGCAGAGCGAGCTCTCTGGAAATGTCTGCGAGACCGTCGGCTCGAAGATTTCAAGTTTCGAAGACAACATCGCATTGGCGACTTCATCGTCGACTTCTATTGCGTCCGCCTGCGTCTGGCGATCGAACTCGATGGCGATCCTCACTTCACGGAGATCGCTCGGCGCTGCGACGACAAGCGTACCGAGATGCTCGGCGAGCATGGTGTTCAGGTGATCCGATTCGAGAACCGTGAGATTGTCGGAGATCCTGCAACCGCCATCCGCCGAATTCTGACGGTGATTCAGGAACGACTCGAATCACGTGTCGGTCCGCTCCCGTAGCCGCAGTCGATCCGCACTCGCGAGGGTCGCCCTCCCCTCTCCCCGTCCGTAACGAAACAACTTCAGCGCGAAATCGCAATTCGGGGAGAGGGGCCAGGGGGTGAGGGGAAGAACGGCTCGATATGTCATGGCGAGATCTGCGAGATCAACTTTCAGGGTTGCCCCTCACCCTTCCCTCTCCCCGAACCTCGGTCCTCGGCTGAAGTTCATGAGTGCGGACGTGGAGAGGGTGAGGGCTACGAGATGTCCGAATCTTGGGTCCGCTCCCGTAGCCGCAGTCGATCCGCACTCGCGAAGATCGCCCTCCCCTCTCCCCGTCCGTAACGAAACAACTTCAGCCCGAAATCGCAATTCGGGGAGAGGGGCCAGGGGGTGAGGGGAAGAACGGCTCGATATGTCATGGCATGACCTGCGAGAGCAACTTTCAGGGTTGCCCCTCACCCTTCCCTCTCCCCGAACCTCGGTCCTCGGCTGAAGTTCGTGAGTGCGGAAGTGGAGAGGGCGAGGCCGCGCGAGAGCAGTGAGCTTCGGCTGACGGGAGAACGTGCGAGAGGCATGATCTGCGAGACTAACTTTCAGGGTTGCCCCTCACCCTTCCCTCTCCCCGACCTCGGTCCTCGGCTGAAGTTCATGAGTGCGGACGTGGAGAGGGTGAGATGTACGGAACGCCTGAATCCTGGATCGTCCCGTAGCCGCAGTCGATCCGCGCTCGCGAAGATCGCCCTCCCCTCTCCCCGTCCGTAACGAAACAACTTCAGCCCGAAATCGCAATTCGGGGAGAGGGGCCAGGGGGTGAGGGGAAGAACGCTTGGCAACGTGTGGCGATGAACCGTGAGAACGGCGCGATGTGTGATCGCACGATCTGCGAGACTAACTTTCAGGGTTGCCCCTCACCCTTCCCTCTCCCCGAACCTCGGTCCTCGGCTGAAGTTCGTGAGTGCGGACGTGGAGAGGGTGAGGCCGCGCGAGAGCCACGAGCTTCGGCTGACGGGACAATGTGCGAGAGGCATGATCTGCGAGATCAACTTTCAGGGTTGCCCCTCACCCTTCCCTCTCCCCGACCTCGGTCCTCGGCTGAAGTTCATGAGTGCGGACGTGGAGAGGGCGAGGGCTAAGAGATGTCCGAATCTTGGGTCCGCTCCCGTAGCCGCAGTCGATCCGCACTCGCGAGGGTCGCACTCCCCTCTCCCCGTCCGTAACGAAACAACTTCAGCCCGAAATCGCAATTCGGGGAGAGGGGCCAGGGGGTGAGGGGAAGAACGCTTGGCAACGTGTGGCGATGAACCGTGAGAACGGCGCGATGTGTGATCGCACGATCTGCGAGATCAACTTTCAGGGTTGCCCCTCACCCTTCCCTCTCCCCGAACCTCGGTCCTCGGCTGAAGTTCATGAGTGCGGACGTGGAGAGGGTGAGGCCGCGCGAGAGCGGGGAGCTTCGGCTGACGGGAGAACGTGCGAGAGGCACGATCTGCGAGACTAACTTTCAGGGTTGCCCCTCACCCTTCCCTCTCCCCGAAGCTCGGCCCTCGGCTGAAGTTCGTGAGTGCGGACGTGGAGAGGGCGAGGCCGCGCGAGAGCAGTGAGCTTCGGCTGACGGGAGAACGTGCGAGAGGCATGATCTGCGAGATCAACTTTCAGGGTTGCCCCTCACCCTTCCCTCTCCCCGAACCTCGGTCCTCGGCTGAAGTTCATGAGTGCGGACGTGGAGAGGGTGAGGCCGCGCGAGAACCGCGAGCTTCGGCTGACGGGAGAACGTGCAAGAGGCGAGATCTGCGAGATCAACTTTCAGGGTTGCCCCTCACCCTTCCCTCTCCCCGAACCTCGGCCCTCGGCTGAAGTTCATGAGTGCGGACGTGGAGAGGGTGAGGCCGCGCGAGAACCGCGAGCTTCGGCTGACGGGAGAACGTGCGAGAGGCACGATCTGCGAGACTAACTTTCAGGGTTGCCCCTCACCCTTCCCTCTCCCCGAACCTCGGTCCTCGGCTGAAGTTCATGAGTGCGGACGTGGAGAGGGTGAGGCCGCGCGAGAGCGGGGAGCTTCGGCTGACGGGACAACGTGCGAGAGGCACGATCTGCGAGACTAACTTTCAGGGTCGCCCCTCACCCTTCCCTCTCCCCGAACCTCGGCCCTCGGCTGAAGTTCATGAGTGCGGACGTGGAGAGGGTGAGGCCGCGCGAGAGCCACGAGCTTCGGCTGACGGGAGAACGTGCGAGAGGCGAGATCTGCGAGATCAACTTTCAGGGTTGCCCCTCACCCTTCCCTCTCCCCGAAACTCGGTCCTCGGCTGAAGTTCGTGAGTGCGGACGTGGAGAGGGCGAGGGCTAAGAGATGTCCGAATCTTGGGTCCGCTCCCGTAGCCGCAGTCGATTCGCACTCGCGAGGGTCGCACTCCCCTCTCCCCGTCCGTAACGAAACAACTTCAGCCCGAAATCGCAATTCGGGGAGAGGGGCCAGGGGGTGAGGGGAAGAACGCTTGGCAACGTGTGGCGATGAACCGTGAGAACGGCGCGATGTGTGATCGCATGATCTGCGAGACTAACTTTCAGGGTTGCCCCTCACCCTTCCCTCTCCCCGAACCTCGGTCCTCGGCTGAAGTTCATGAGTGCGGACGTGGAGAGGGTGAGGCCGCGCGAGAGCGGGGAGCTTCGGCTGACGGGACAACGTGCGAGAGGCATGATCTGCGAGATCAACTTTCAGGCTTGCCCCTCACCCTTCCCTCTCCCCGAAGCTCGGTCCTCGGCTGAAGTTCATGAGTGCGGACGTGGAGAGGGTGAGGCCGCGCGAGAGCGGGGAGCTTCGGCTGACGGGACAACGTGCGAGAGGCACGATCTGCGAGATCAACTTTCAGGGTTGCCCCTCACCCTTCCCTCTCCCCGAACCTCGGTCCTCGGCTGAAGTTCATGAGTGCGGACGTGGAGAGGGTGAGGCCGCGCGAGAGCGGGGAGCTTCGGCTGACGGGACAACGTGCGAGAGGCACGATCTGCGAGACTAACTTTCAGGGTTGCCCCTCACCCTTCCCTCTCCCCGAACCTCGGTCCTCGGCTGAAGTTCGTGAGTGCGGACGTGGAGAGGGTGAGGCCGCGCGAGAGCAGTGAGCTTCGGCTGACGGGAGAACGTGCGAGAGGCATGATCTGCGAGATCAACTTTCAGGCTTGCCCCTCACCCTTCCCTCTCCCCGAACCTCGGTCCTCGGCTGAAGTTCATGAGTGCGGACGTGGAGAGGGTGAGGCCGCGCGAGAGCAGTGAGCTTCGGCTGACGGGACAATGTGCGAGAGGCATGATCTGCGAGATCAACTTTCAGGGTTGCCCCTCACCCTGCCCTCTCCCCGAACCTCAGTCCTCGGCTGAAGTTCGTGAGTGCGGACGTGGAGAGGGTGAGGCCGCGCGAGAGCAGTGAGCTTCGGCTGACGGGAGAACGTGCGAGAGGCGAGATCTGCGAGATCAACTTTCAGGGTTGCCCCTCACCCTGCCCTCTCCCCGAACCTCGGTCCTCGGCTGAAGTTCGTGAGTGCGGACGTGGAGAGGGTGAGGCCGCGCGAGAGCCACGAGCTTCGGCTGACGGGAGAACATGCAGGGACGACAGCCGCCTCGACTCACTTCTCAATTCTGAATTCTGCACTCTGCATTCTGCATTCTGCATTCGTCTTCAGAAAACAAAAGACCCGGCCCTGGGACCGGGTCTTTCGGGTCCAGGAGGTTCACACAGCTACTGCGGATTGTCGACGTAAAAGTCCATCGAGCCGATCTCGGACGTGTTGCCGAACGCGTCGATGGTCTGCACCGTGAGCCGATGGCGTGCGTCGCTCAGCAGCGTGGTGTCGAGCGTGAAGCGCCAGCCCGCGGTCTTGCTCCCGTTGATGAAGGGATAGGCCGACTGGACATCGGTACGCACCATTCCGTACTGCGCGTTCCCGATGTAGTTGCCGTCGATGATGATCTTGACCGTTCTCACCCCGGCGTTCTCGTCGATCGCCCATCCCGTGAGATCGATGGTTCCCTTCACGTAGTCCATCGAGTGCGGGAAGTCGATGTAGCCGAGCGATGCGAAGTCGAAGAACTCGCTGTTGGTGCAGGTGAAGAAGACCGGAATCCCCGAAGTGTCGGGAATGTCCGCGAACGTCTGCTCCTGATCACCGACGCGCACTTTGAGCGTGTGATGTCCGGCCGGAACGCCCATCGTCATGAGTGTCGCGACGTCGAGGGTGAACATGAAGCCGGAGCGCGGAGAGTCGGGGTAGTTCGGATACAGCCGCGCCACGTCGAACCGCGGGAGGCCGTAGCAGTTCACGAAGCCGCCGAAGTCCTTGTAGTAGCCGCACTGATCGCTCGAGTACCACGGCACTCCGTCGACCATGAGCTCGACGTACGAGACGCGGCCGAGATCGGCACGGTGGCCGAGATCGAGAGTCCATCCGGTGACCGGTGTGATGTGGTTCCCCGGGCTGGCCGGAACCGGCGAGATCGGCGGCGCCGCGCTCGCGCAGTTGCCGTAGAGCACCGCATCCCTGAGCGGCTGGTCGACGTGTCCGAATGGCCGGAGCTGGTTCTCGGTGTTGTACACCTGGATGTTCCGCTTCCCGATCACCCGCGAGAGTCCCTGCCTGTCAGTGGCGCGGATCGAGAGGGTGTGAACACCATCCTGGATCCGGGTGGTGTCGACGAACGCTACGAAGCCGCTGAACATCGCGGCGGGGAAATCCGGAAAGGAGTTCGAGACGTCTGGTCTCGCGTCGCCGTACACCGCGCCCTGCAGATTCAGGTCGTCCACCAGAACGTCGACGTGGTCGATCCCGTCCGTGTCCGTCACCCATCCGCTCACCGGGAACGATCCGACGGTATCCACGATCGACGACGTATCCGGCGTCTCGACGAAGCCGAACGGAGGCTGGTTGATCGTGTTGTCGACCGTGACCGTGCGACGCCCCACCTCGTAGGTCTGATTGTCACTCGTGGTGACCATCACGTGGACCGTGTGGGGTCCGTTCGAGAAGCGACTGGCGAGGAAGCCGGTCTGGAATCCGGGGAGCTTGCTCTGGATTCCGGGCCAGGTCGGGTTCGCCTCGATGATGTCCACTCGAGGCAGATTGATCTCCGCCGAGTGCTGGAACTGATCGTCCACGAACAGATCCACCTTCGAGATCTGCTGCTGGTCGATCGCCCACCCCTGAACGAGCACCATTCCGGAAACGGTGGCCCCTTCGGCGGGCTTCTCTATGAATCCTGCGAACGTCTGCGCAGAGAGCACAGGCGTGAGGAGCGCCAGTAGGCAACTCAACATCAGGCCGCGGGTTATCCATCTCCACATGACCCACACCTCCAACCCCATGATGACCGTGGCACGTCGGGAGTTTACCGATCGGCCAAAAGATACTCCCCCACGCGTTGCAAGTCAAATAAGTCCTCCGTTTCCGGGGACCTAGGAGTCTGCGGAGCGCAGACTCCCGGGAGTCTGCGGGCCAGCTACGAGCCGGGAGAGCGACGGGGCTCGGAGAAGAACGAGCATCCGTCGGGCTCGACCGTTTCAGCGGAACGTTCAGCCCGTGCCCCTCCCGCATCCGGCAACCCGCCTCCCGGAACGCACAACCCTTATACTTCCCCATCGTGAGCGCACCAGAACCCCCCCCCGTCTCCATCCACCAGGTTCGCGAGGCGGCCGCGCGCATCGCGCCGCACGTTCACCGGACTCCCCTTCTCCCCTCCCGCTCCCTCTCCGAGCGCGCGGGAGTCGAAGTCCGGCTCAAATGCGAAAACCTCCAGCGCGCCGGCTCGTTCAAGATCCGCGGTGCGCTGAACGCACTCCTGCAGATCCCCGCCGCGGAGCGCTCGCGCGGCGTGGTCGCCTTCTCCTCCGGAAACCACGCCCAGGGTGTCGCACTCGCCGCGAAAATCCTCGGCATTCCTGCCACCATCGTGATGCCGGAGAACTCGGTGGCCTCCAAAGTCGAGGCGACGAAAGGATACGGAGCGAAGGTCGTCCAGAGCGGCATCACGGCAGCGACCCGGGGCGAGGCGGCGAAGAGGATCGTGGCGGAGACGGGGGCGTTCCTCATCCCTCCGTTCGACGACGAACGGATCATCTCCGGTGCCGGCACGGTGGGACTGGAGATCGCCGAGGAGTGGCCGGACGTCGGAACGATCCTGGTGCCACTCGGCGGAGGAGGACTCCTCGCCGGCACGTCGATCGGGGCCGGATCTTTACTTCCGGATGCGGAGATCTACGGCGTCGAGCCGCTGGCTGGAAACGACGGGCAGCGATCGTTCCGCGAAGGGCGGATCGTCGCCATAGACCCTCCCGACACGATCGCCGACGGCGCGCGCACGACATCGATCGGCGAGCGCAACTTCGCCATCATCCGACAGCGGGTGAAGGACATCCTCACCGTCGACGACTCCGAGCTCCTCGAGAGCGTGAAGTACGCCGTCTACCGGACCAAGCTCCTCATCGAGCCGACCGGCGCCCTCGGCATCGCCGCACTCCTGACTGGCAAAGTGAAGCCGAAAGGAGCGGTGGCGATCGTCGTCTCCGGCGGCAACATCGACCTCGGGCTCCTCGCCTCATGAGCGACGACAATCTCTCGCTGTTCGGACCCGCGCCTTCGGCAGGCGATCCGAAGGCGAAGGGAGAGGTCCCTCTGCCGGAGCTGATGCGTCCGGAATCTCTCGACGAGATCGTCGGTCTCGACGACCTGGTCGGCGCAGGACGATTCCTCCGGCATGCGATCGAGCAGGACCGGATCCCGTCGATGATCTTCTGGGGGCCCCCCGGCTCCGGCAAGACCACGCTCGCGCGGATCATCGCCCGATCCACCCGTTCCCGCTTCGTTCCCTTCTCCGCAGTCACCTCGGGGATCAAGGAGATCAAGCAGCTGATGCAGGA
The DNA here is from genome assembly GCA_963741955.1 of uncultured Acidobacteriota bacterium. Classification (GTDB taxonomy): domain Bacteria; phylum Acidobacteriota; class Thermoanaerobaculia; order Gp7-AA8; family Gp7-AA8; genus CAVUKB01. The sequence continues at coordinate 79,541 of CAVUKB010000001.1, read as the reverse complement.
CGCGCGAGCCGCGAGACAGCGGCTCGGCAGCCGGACCATCGTCTTCATCGACGAGATCCATCGCTTCAACCGCGCGCAGCAGGACGCGTTTCTCCCGTACGTCGAATCGGGTGACATCGTGCTGATCGGCGCGACCACCGAGAATCCTTCGTTCGAGATCAATTCGGCGCTCCTGTCGCGCTGCAAGGTGGTGGTGCTCCCGCGGCTGGAGCGCGAACAGGTGCGTACCATCCTCGACCGCGCATTGCAGCACGAGGCGGTGACGAGGCGCGGGATCACCCTGACCGGCGACGCGCTCGAATTCATCGCCGCGACGTCGTCGGGAGATGCGCGCCAGGCGCTCAACAGCCTTCAACTCGTGGTGGAGACCGCCCCCTCGAATGCGGAGCCGATCGATGTCGCGAAACTCCAGGAGATCCTGCAGCGCCGCTCTCTGGTCTACGACAAGTCGGGCGAGGAGCATTACAACCTGATCTCGGCTCTCCACAAATCGGTGCGGAACGGCGACGCCGACGCCTCGATCTACTGGCTGGTGCGGATGCTGGAAGGGGGCGAGGATCCTCTCTACATCGCACGGAGGCTGGTACGGGCCGCCGCAGAGGACATCGGCCTCGCCGATCCGGACGCGCTGCGCCTCGGGATCGCGACCAAAGACGCGGTCGAGTTCATCGGGATGCCGGAGGCGGGGATCGTTCTCGCGGAACTGGCGGTGTATTTCGCGCAGGCGCCGAAGTCGAACGCGATCTACACCGCGTACGAGGCAGCGCGGCACGAAGTGCGGGAAGGCGACAATCCACCCGTGCCGCTGCACATCCGCAACGCGCCGACTTCTCTGATGAAGGGTCTCGGCTACGGCCGCGGCTACGACTACGCACACGATCACGAAGAGCAGACCGCGGCGATGGACTGTCTTCCCGATTCGCTCGCCGGACGCCGATTCTATCAGCCGAAAAACTCGGGGCGTGAGGCGGAGATCCGCGAGAGACTGGAACGGCTGCGGAAGGCGCGGGAGCGGAAGTAGAAACGGATTCGGAATTCGAGGTTCAGAGTCACCGCCGGGGTCATGTCTCCAGATACGCGGAAGGCCCGGCCTTCGATCAATGCTTCATTCCCGATCCCGATACACCGGTCTCGGATCATCGTTCGATCGGTGTCGGCTTCCGTTCCCCGTCGATGTTGACGTACACCACCTGCGCTTCGGTCACCGTGACTACCTGCGAAGGGTTGGATGTCCTTTGCGCCTTCACCACCACCTTGATGGTGATCGAGGTGTTCCCGATCCGGATGGTCTCGGTCCAGAAGCTGACCAGGTCACCGACGTAGACCGGCTCGTGAAACACGACCCGGTCCATGGCCACCGTGACCATCTGGCGCAATCCCTGCCGGCGCGCCTCGATCGCGCCGGCCTGGTCGATGTAGGAGAGGATCACTCCGCCGAAGATGGTGCCGTGCGCGTTCGTATCGCGCGGCATCATCAGAACCTTGATGGCCGGCTCGGCGGATCTCCCGAGGATCTCCGTCACGGGATCAGCCATTCTGCTGCGACTGTTCCGCCGGCGACTGGAGCACCGTCTGGTTCACGTCGATCTTCGCGTCACGACGCATCTTCGCCAGGAGTGACTGGCGCAACTTGAGTGCTTCCGTCTGCCGGACCGACCTGGTGAAGGTGTCCTTCATCTTCGCCCACTCCTGGTCGGTGATCTTCTTCTGTGAGGTCACTTCGAACGCGACCGCTCCCTGGTCGATCACCACCGGACCGCTGACTTTGCCGGTCGGGGCATTCAGAGCCGCGGATTCGAGCGGCTGCACGTTGCCGGCGAGACCGGCCACGCCTCCGCTCGAACTGATGGTTGCTTCCACCGGCGTGAGGGAGGCGGACTTCCCGAGCTCGTCGAGCGACGCGGCGTTCTTCATCGCGGCGGCGAGCGTCTCAGCGGCTTTCTCCCGCGCCTTGGAGATCTTCGCGTCCTGCTCGACCTTGTCGCGGATCTCGGCCAGTGGCGGAACGCCGGCCTCGCGCGCGGCTTCCACGAACGGAATGATCGGGCCGCGCTGCGACTGCATTACCGGACCCATGCTGCCCGGCTTCGCGGAGAATGCCCACTTGGTCAGGTCGGGCTCGCTCCCTACGCCCGGAATCTCCGGTGCGTTCTGGTTGAACCAGGGAGTGGTGTTGAACGTGACGCGGTCGGTCGTGAACTTCCGGACCTCTTCGGCTTTGGTCACCTTGGCCTGATCGAGCTTTGCGCGGACTTCGGAGATCGCTTCCCGTGCATTGCTCTCTGCCTGCTCCTCGGCGAGCTCCATCCGGAGCTCCGGCTTCACTTCGTCGAGCGGGCGATAGCCGGCGGCTCTTCTCTCGTCGACCTTGATGATGTGATAGCCGAACTGGGACTTGACCGGATCGCTGATCGTTCCGATCGGAAGAGAGAACGCCGCGTCTTCGAACGGCTTCACCGTCTGGCCCTTGGTGATCCAGCCGACATCTCCCCCTTTCGCTGCAGAACCAGGATCTGCCGAATACTGTTTCGCCAACTCGGCGAAACTGGCACCGTTGCGGAGCTTCTGAACGATTTCTTCCGCCTTCTGCCTGGCGGCAGCATCGTTCGGCTCGGGTTTGATCAGAATGTGCTCGACGTGAGCGGATTCCGGCGAGCGGAACTTCTCTTTGTCTTTGTCGTAGGCCTGCCGGAGCGCGTCTTCCGAAACGTCCACGTTCGAGCGGAATTTGCTCACGTCGGCGAGGAGGTAATTGATCCTCCGCTGCTCCGGATGCGAGTAGCTCGAAGCATGCTCGTTGTAGTAGGACTGCACCTCGGCCGGGGTGAGCGAGACCTGCGCGGCCACCTGTTGTGCCGGCAGGAGGACGTACCGGATGCTCGCCGTCTCGTTCCTCCGGCGATACTCTTCGCGCGCGAGTGCCGGCGGCACGACGACGGAACTGAGGACGACGTCGTTCATCTTCTGGAGCGTGAGGCTCCGGCGGAGGTCCTGCTCGAACGCGGCGGAGGAGGGGTAACCGAGGCGCGTGGTGACGTAGCGCGAGTAGAGCTCCGCGCCGACGAACTTCCCGTCGGGATTCAGCACCGGAATCTCGAGGACCGCTTTGCGGACTTCCTCCTTGGAAGCGGTGAGCCCGAGCTTATCCGCCTCCTGAAGAAGGAGAGTGTCGTCGATCAGACCGTTGAGAACCTGCTGGCGGATGCCGAGGGCCTGACGCATCTGTTCAGTGAGCGGCTGACCGTAGACCTGCTGGTAGCGGTCCTCGAAGTTCTGCAACGATCGCGCGTACTCCTGAAGGGAGATGGTGTCGCCGTTGACCTGAGCCGCGAAAGCCTGCGGACCGGCTGAGCGCGCACCGCCACCACCCCAGTCGACGAAAACCAGGAGCACGAAGAGAAAGACGATGAACACGAGAATCCACTTCAGGTGCTTGAAGCTGTCGCGCATCAACTTGAGCATGGAAACTGAACCTCCGAAGGGCCGGCTCGAGAGCCGGTCCGGCCGAGTAACGTTCTGGATTTCGCGGCGGACCTTGAGGAACGGCTCGGAAAATCGCGGCAGTTTAATCGAATCGACGAGCGGACCGCAATCGCGCCCCGCCAGCTCGTGACAACGGTCCCAGGCTGGATAAACAGCTGTGACGCCGAATCATTTCGCCGCCGCTCTTTCCCGGACTCCGTTCCGGACCGAGGAATTTGGCCACCGGCACGCGGATTCCCATTGCTGAGGCGCAAATTGCCGTGCTATAACCGGTTGTCCGGTTCAGCGAACGCGCTCCACTCCACATTTCCGCGGAAAAATGGCGAAAAGACCGAAAGAGACGACCGCCGACATCGACTGGTATCTGATCTCGATTGATCGGCTCAAACAGATCGGCCTGGCGGTGCTGGTCGTGCTCGTCGCCACGGGCGGCTATCTCTACTACAACTTCGACCGGAAGAATCCTCAGCGGCGGGCGGAAAATGCCATCAGTGACGCCCAGAAGGCCCTGAACGATCTCGCTGCATCGAAAGACTTCAACTCGTTCCGCTCCGAGTTCGACCGGGGCAACGCGAAACTGGCCGAAGCCCGCACGCTTTATTCGGGCAACAAGTATCCCGAAGCGGAAACAGCAGCGGTCGAATCGCAGACGATCACCCGAGCTGCGCTGGCCCGGCAGCCCGGAGGACAGGAGCAGGACGCACAATTCGTCACCGTGGAGGGAAACGTCCAGTTCCAGAAGTCCGCGGGAGGTGATTTCAGGAGAGCCGACCCCGGAACCCTCCTCTACAACGGCGACTGGGTCAAGACGGGTGAAGGCTCTTCGGCGGAACTGATCTTCTCGAACGGTTCGCTCTACACCGTGGGTCCCGACGCACTCCTCGAGATCTACTCGACGATCAATCCGGCCACCAGCAAGAAGCAGAACGCGGTGCAGATGAAAGTCGGATCGGTTGCGATCAACACGGCGGACGACGAATCGACGGTGAAGACCCCGGGAAGTCAGGTGACGGTGGGTTCCGAATCGGCGGCCCAGGTCGGCGTGGACGCGCGTCAGCAGACGAAGATCGTCGCACTGAAAGGCAACTCCTCCATCATGCCCTCTTCCGGCGGGGGAGCGATCCAGCTGAGCTCCGGACAGGAAGTCGAGGCGACGGATGCGGGCCGGCTCTCCGCCGTGAGCCTCTACATCACTCCCCCGGCGCTGGTGTCGCCGTCCGACAACCAGGTCTTCCAGGCGACACCGAACTTCACCGTCCAGATGGCCTGGGCCACCGTACCGGACGCCGCCGGTTACCAGCTGCAGGTCTCTCGATCGCGGCTCTTCTCGAACCTCGAGATCGACGCGCGACGGAGCACGACGAACGCGACGGCGAAGGTGACCAGCGAAGGGACCTTCTACTGGCGCGTGGCCTCGGTCAGCCCGAAGGGCGACGTCGGCCCCTTCTCGTCGTTCCGCAGGTTCCGGGTCACCGGTCTGGGGGCTTCGACCTCTTCGAGCGAGGCCGACACGACGCCACCGACTCTCGAGCTCAAGCGTCCATTCAAGATCGGTGGTCAGTACTATATGATCGAGGGGAAGGTGGAACCGGGCGCTTCCCTCTTCATCAATGACGAAGAATGCAAGGACGTCTCGTCGGACGGGTCATTCCAGAAACTCATCTCGTTCGACAAGGTCGGATGGAACACCGTCGTGGTGAAGGCGGTCGACGCGGCCGGCAACGCCACGATTCAGAGCGAAAAAGTCCGCGTCGAGGACTAGAAATAAGCGGCGCGGCGCCGCGATCCCGCTTCACACCGGCAGAGGATTTGCACCCCGCGAGGCTCGGTCTGCAGGGAATCTCAATCAAGGAATCTATCGAAGATGGCAGTCAAATCGCTTCTTTCGGCATTCTCGAACGATCTCGCGATCGATCTCGGCACCGCCAACACTCTGGTCTACGCGAAAAACAAAGGGATCGTCGTCCGCGAGCCGTCGATCGTCGCAGTGAACAAGATCACCGGAAAGGTCGAGGCCGTCGGGAAGGAAGCGAAGGAGATGCTCGGCCGCACTCCGGGCAACATCGTCGCGATCCGTCCGATGAAGGATGGGGTCATCGCCGACTTCGAAGTGACCGAGAAGATGCTCGATTACTTCATCAAGAAGGCGCACGGCCGTTCCTTCCTGGTCAAGCCGAGAATCGTCATCTCCGTACCTTCGGAGATCACGCAGGTCGAAAAGCGTGCGGTCAAGGACTCTGCGCTGCGCGCCGGAGCAACCGAGGTCTACCTGATCGAGCAGGCAATGGCCGCCGCGATCGGTGCAGGACTCCCGATCACCGACCCGACCGGCAACATGATCGTGGACATCGGCGGCGGTACGACCGACGTGGCGGTCATCTCTCTCGCCGGAATCGTCTACTCGCGCTCGGTGCGGGTAGCCGGCAACGAGATGGACGACGCGATCATCCAGTACATCAAGCGGAAGTACAACCTCCTGATCGGTGAACGTACCGCCGAACAGGTGAAGATCGAAATCGGCTCGGCGTTCCCTCTGGACGACGAGATGACCATGGAGATCAAGGGCCGCGATCTGGTCGAAGGCGTCCCGAAGACTCTGATCATCTCGGACGAGGAGATCCGTGAAGCGCTGTCGGAAACGGTCGCCACGATCGTCGAAGCGGTCCGCGTCGCACTCGAGCGCACCCCCCCGGAGCTCTCGGCCGACATCATGGACAAAGGAATCGTGATCGCCGGTGGCGGGTCGATGCTCAAGAATCTCGACAAGCGTCTTCGCGAAGAAACCGGACTCCCCGTGACCCTGGCCGACGATCCGCTGGCATGCGTCGCGCTAGGAACCGGGCAGATGCTGACGGACTTCAATCTTCTGCGGAAGATCTCGATCGACTGATCGGCATCGCAGACAGTCGGGCGGCCGCTCTTTGCGGGCCGCCCTGGTTGTCGCCCGGTTTTCGGAATCTTCGGAAGGAAGCTCCGGGAGAGCAGTCAGAGTGCTCCTCCCGACGCGATAGCGATGCAGGTAGCCGTACAGAGACGCCCCACACTTCTCCTCGTGATCGTGCTGGCAGGTCTGTTCCTGGTCATGAGCGCGAGTCACCAGACCCGCGGAGTGGTCGGAGACACCCGCACCATGTTCGAGCGCATGGTGATGACGGTCTTCTCCCCCATTCCCCGGACCGTGAACCGGATCGGTCAATCAGCGTCGGACGTGTATCACGGGTACATCGACATGCGCCGTGCCGTCGCTGAGAACGTGCGGCTGCGCCGCCAGCTCGCCGAACTGACCAAGGAGAATCTGATCCTCCAGCGGTCGTACGAGGATCTCTCCCGGGTCCGCTCGATCCTCTCTTACTCAGAGCAGCTGCAGATTCCGTCCATGCTCACCCAGGTGGTGATGATCGACACCGCCGGAATCTTCAAATCGATCATCGTCGATCGGGGATCGGACAAAGGGATCGCGGTCAATGACGTGGTGGTGAATCCCTCCGGTGTGGTGGGACGAGTGGTACTGACCACGAGAGATCTCTCGAAGATCCAGCTCGTGATCGACGCGAATTCCGCAGTCGGTGCTCTGATCGACCGCACCAGACGCCAGGGAGTGATCCGCGGAGACGGCGAAGGGGGCCTGCAGATGCTCTACGTCCCCTCGCTCAGCGACGTCAAACGAGGCGACCTCATCGTGACGGCCGGAACGGACGGAATCTTTCCGAAAGGAATTCCCATCGCGCGGGTGGACAAGGTCGCGGAAGGGAGCGATCTGTTCAAGAACGTCCATTGCCAGCCCCTGGTCGACTTCGGAAGTCTGGAAGACGTCCTGGTGCTTCACACCCGCAAGATCCCGTCGGACGTCGTGAGGTATGCTCCTTGAGATGGCTCCGTTACATCGTCGGCCTGATCCTCGCTCTGACGTTGCATTCGCTGCTGGACAACTTCTATCCGAATGCACTCGCCTTCTTCAATCCGTACCTGATCCTGGTGATCTACTACTCGATGGGAGGAAATCTCGTCGGGGCGATCGTCGCGGGAACCGTGGCCGGCTTCGTTCAGGACGCGTTCACCAACGCGATCTTCGGAATGCACGCCTTTGCCCTCACGCTCGTCGGATACATGGTCGCATACGTGAACTCGCGGATCGTGCTCCGTGGGGTAGTGGCATTCGGAGGAGCACTCGCCGCAGGGGTCATCGTCAACGAGCTGTTGATCTACGTTCTGGTGAACATCCTTCTCCGCCAGCCGGTCGAGCTGATGGGACAGGAAGTGATCCTCAAGATGCTGATCACCGCGCTCTTCGGAATGCTCGTCTATCAGCTTCTCTCGCTCTTCCTGAGCGAAGAGCCGATCGAAGCGACCAAACGCCCGCTGGGATGGTGAAAAAGCATCTGAGATCGAGGATCTGAGATCGAGGATCTGAAAGGCATCGTGGATCGTGGATCGCGGATCGCGGATCGGGGATCTGAAAGGCATTGTGGATCGAGGATCGAGGATCGAGGATCGAGGATCTGAAAGGCATCGTAGATCGAGGATCGCGGATCGAGGATCTGAAAGGCATTGCGGATCGAGGATCGAGGATCTGAAAGGCATTGCGGATCGAGGATCGAGGATCTGAAAGGCATCGTGGATCGTGGATCGAGGATCTGTGACCGGGGATTTCGAATTTCAGATTTTGAATTCAATAGAAGCGAAGGAACAGCATCGGCTCCCGGATTGCAACCGGACAGAGGCCAGACCGCAGATATTCGATAACAGATAACAGATAACAGATAACCATGCGCGCTTATCGAGACGACCAGAAGTTCCTGAACTTCAGAATCAACGTCGTAACCTGGCTCATCGTTCTCACCTTCGTCTTTCTGGCGGGTGCGTTCTGGTATGTCCAGGGAGTCCAGGCAGAGAAGTATCGGGCGCTTTCGGCCTCCAACACACTCCGGGAGGTCCCGATCCGCGCGAAACGCGGGCTGATCATGGACCGCAACGGAAAGATTCTCGCGGACAACCAGCCCTCCTACGTCCTCACTCTCCGGCGCAGTGATCTGCGAGAGATCGTCAAGACCGACCCACATCACCGCCAGCGGATGCTCGATTACGTGGCGGGCGTGCTCGGGATGACCGTTCCGGATCTAGAGGCCCGAATGGACCGGAATGCGAAACAGGTCCTCGCGAATCAGCCTCTTCCCATGGCTGAAGATCTGACCAGTGAACAGGTCGCACAGATCGAGGCGCGGAACATGATTTTCCCCGCACTCTCGGTCGAGACCGTACAGCGACGCAACTATCCGTACGGGATCATGGCCGCACACGTGCTCGGCTACATGGGAGAAGCCACCAACAAGGACCTCGCCGGCGACGGCACTCTCAAGATGGGTGATCTGATCGGAAAGAAGGGGGTGGAGATCGTCTACGACCGCTATCTTCGCGGCATGGACGGGGCGCGCTACATGATCGTCGACAGCCATGGGCGGACCATCTCCGAATACACCGCTGCGCGACGCAATCCGACTCCCGGGAGGAACGTCTTCCTCACCATCGACTCCGACCTTCAGCGACGGGCCGAGCAGTACTTCATCCAGAAACAGCTGGTCGGAGCGGCCGTGGTCCTGAATCCGAAGAACGGCGAAGTGCTCGCGATGGTCTCCAGTCCGGCTTTCGACCCGAATGTCTTTTCCCGCCGTTTCACCCCCGAGACGTGGAAAGAGATCGTTTCGAACCCGTTCAATCTCCTTCAGAATCGGGCCATCCAGGGGCTCTACTCACCCGGCTCCGTCTTCAAGGCAGTCATGGCAATGTCCGGGCTCGAGCATGGAGCGATCACGCCACAGACGGATTTCTTCTGCGGCGGAAGCCAGGTCTTCTTCGGCCGCCGGTTCCGCTGCTGGAAGCGGGAAGGCCACGGCGATCTCACCCTCGCGGATGCGATCAAGCACTCCTGCGACGTCTACTTCTACAACGTCGGAGCGCGGCTCGGCGTGGACAACATCGCCGAGACCGCGAAGGAGCTCTCGTTCGGATCACTCACGAAGATCGACCTGGAAGGGGAGAAGGCCGGGATCGTCCCCTCCGTCGAATGGGCCGAGAAGAAGCAGCACCGGAAGTGGTATCCCAGCGAGACGATCTCCGTCGCCATCGGACAGGGGCCTCTCCTCGTCACCGTTCTCCAGACTGCGAACATGATGGCGGCCATCGGGAACGGAGGAAACGTCTACCGTCCGCACGTGCTCAAGGCAATCGACGATCGCGGGCCGAATGGAAAGCCGGTCCGGAAAGTGGTCGCTCCGGAAATTCTTCATCAGGTGAAGCTCGACCCGTCGGCACTGAAAGCCGTCCGCCTGGGACTCTGGAAAGTGGTGAACGAACCGGGCGGCACCGGCGGAAACGCCGAGATCGACGGGCTCGACGTCTGCGGGAAAACCGGAACCGTGCAGGTCGTCGCGCAGCACGGCTGGATTCGAACCGAATCGCTCCCATTCAAGTACCGCGATCACGCCTGGTTCGCGTCGTTTGCTCCGCGCGACAATCCGCAGCTGGTGGTGGTGGTCTTCGTCGAGCACGGCGGTCATGGCGGTTCCGATGCGGCTCCTCTGGCCAAAGAGCTCTACATGGCTCACTTCCGCAATCAACTCAAGTCGGCCACGTTCGATCTGAAGAACCCCGAAACGCTCCAGCAGTTGAAAAAAGGCGAGCTCCCCAAGCCGGAAGCTCCGAAACCCGACGAGTCGTTCTGATGAAGACCTGCCGAGACATCACGAGAGCGTCATCGGGAAGGGAAGCTCGATGCTGAACAGTCGCACCGTCTCCCGGATCGACTTCAACTTCATGGGCACCGCCCTGGTCATCGCCGGGATCGGTCTGATGCTCATCTACAGCGCCACATATTTCTCTCTCGGCAACACCGTGTTTCAGCGGCAGATGCTCTGGGTCGCGATCGGCATCGTCCTGATGCTCGTATTCCTCTTCGTCGACTACCACGTCTGGTTCGACGCGGCGCCGATCCTCTACGCCGTCGGGCTCGCGCTTCTTGCCTATCTCCTCGTGTGGGGCCGGCTCACTGCGAACGTCCGCTCCTGGATCCACCTCGGACAGTTCCAGTTCCAGCCCTCCGAGTTCATGAAAATATTCACCGCACTGGCCCTGGCAAAGTACTTCGACTCCAATGAGAGGGCCTACCTGAACTTCCGCTCGTTCGGAATGGTGACCGCGATCATAGGCATCCCGGTCCTCCTGATTCTCTTCCAGCCCGACTTCGGAACCGCGGCAACGTTCTTCCCTCTGGTGGCCGCGGCGATGTATTTCGGTGGAATCCGGCTGAGGTACTGGATCATCGCCGGGTTGCTCGTCGCGGTGATCGTCCCCGCGGTCTGGTTCTCGCCGGTCATGAAGCCCTACCAGAAGGAGCGCATCCTCACCTTCCTCAATCCGGAGCGCGATCCGCTCGGACGCGGATACCAGGTGACGCAGGCGAAGATCGCCATCGGCTCGGGCGGCATCACCGGAAAAGGATTCAAGCAGGGGACGCAGGCGAAATACGAATACCTCCCCGCGCGTCACACCGACTTCATCTTCGCAGTCCTCGGAGAGGAGTGGGGATTCGTCGGCGTCCTCGTGCTCCTCGCCCTCTACCTTTTTCTCATTCTGCAGGCCTTCGCAATCGCAAAGGCGTCGAGGGATCGAGGTGGAACCTTCCTTGCCATCGCACTGATCTCGTTCTTCATCTTCCACATCGTCATCAACGTGTCGATGCAGATCGGACTTCTGCCGACGACAGGCATCCCGCTCCCTCTCGTCTCGTACGGAGGTTCGTCGACCATGATGTTCTTCATGGCGATCGGGTTGATCCTGAACGTCGATTTCAGAAAGTTCGTGAACGTGTAACGGCGCATTTCGGATTTCGGATTTGCTGCGCCAGCCCGACCGATTCCGTGACCAGCGCCCGGAGATCGCCGCGAAGCGACGCCAAACAGCTGAATCGTCGACTCCGGCACAGCCAATCCGAAATCCCAAATCCGAACTGTCTCCTACCGCCCACCCTTGATCTTCGAAATGTCCCGCCGTTCCTTCTTCGTCGGCCGTCCCGCGCCGCGGTCGCGGAATTCTCCGCCGAGCTCCGACGGCCGCGCCGGGAGCTCCGGCGTTTCGTCTCGGTACATCGTGCGGGCCACTTCCTTCGAGATCGATGACTCCGGCAGCCCGAGCACCACCAGCCTGCGAAACCGCGGCTCCGTCAGCTCGATCAGGTCGTCGATCCGGACGACGGTCGACGGCTTCACGCGGTTCCCGTTGAGCTTGACGTGTCCGCCGCGGCAGGCCTCGGCGGCATCCGAGCGCTGCTTGAAGACGCAGCAGAGCTTCAGCCACGAGTCGATGCGATGACGTTCGTTCATCCGGGGAAGGCTCCATTTTCAGGAGACGGCACTGAACCGTCCTGATCCGACTCCAAGTGAATAGAAATCAGTAGTTTAATGATTTGACCGGCGTCGCCGCGACCCCTATAATCAGTGCCTCTCGGAGGTTCGATGATCAAAGCCGACATCGTCAATCGCGTCGCGGAAGCAACCGACATCTCGCGGGTCAAGGCCGCCGAAGCCGTCGACACGGTGATCGAAGGGCTGCGGAACGCCCTGGCGCGCGGGCAGCGGATCGAGCTCCGCGGATTCGGCGTCTTCCAGGTCAAGCAGCGGAAGAAAGGCATCGGTCGCAATCCGAAGACCGGCGTCGAGGTCAAGATTCCTCCGGGGAACACCATCCGCTTCAAACCGGGAAAAGAACTGCGAAACCTCTCCTGAGTCGCGATTCGAAATTTCGCATCGGCTCTTCCGGCACCGCGGCGCGGACCGGCCCGGGATCCGACGTCTTCGAAAACCCTCAGAACTGATTCAACACTCTCAGGTCGTTCTCGAAGAGGGTCCGGATGTTCGGCATGTCGTACTTGAGCATGGCCGCCCGGTCGATGCCGAGTCCGAACGCGAATCCGCTCCAGACTTCCGGGTCGATTCCGACGTTCCTGAGCACCTGCGGGTGGATCGATCCGCACCCGAGGATCTCCATCCATCCGGTCTGCGAACAGGTCCCGCACCCTTTTCCTTTGCAGAAGAGGCACGACATGTCGACTTCGGCCGACGGCTCGGTGAAGGGGAAGTAGCTCGGCCGGAACCGCACTTTGCTGTTCTCCCCGAAGATCTTGTGGATGAAGTGCTCGAGCGTGCCGCGCAGATGTCCGAAGTGGATCCCCTGGTCGACCATGAAGCCTTCGATCTGATGAAACATCGGCGAGCGGCGGAGTGTGATCTCGTCACGCCTGTAGACGCGTCCCGCCGAGAGAACCTTCAACGGCGGCCGGTACTTTTCCATCGTCCGGATCTGGACATTGGAGGTATGGGTCCGCAGCAGGTACTTGTCGGTGAGGTAGAACGTGTCCTGGGTGTCCCGGGCCGGATGCTCGGGGGTGAAGTTCAGAGCCTCGAAGTTGTACCAGTCCGTCTCGATCTCCGGACCCGATTCGATGGTGTACCCCATCTCGCGGAAGATCTGCTCGATCTCGCGGCGGAGGAGCGTGACCGGGTGAAGGCTTCCGAGGTGCGGACGGCGCCCGGGAAGCGTGACGTCGATCCGGCTCTCCGCTTCCTTCCGCTTCTGCTCGGCGGCCGCGGAGCTCTCGAGTCGTCCCTTGAGCTCCGACTCGATGTGGTTGCGGAGCTGGTTCATCGCGTCGCCGACTTCGCGCTTCCGATCGGGAGGGACGGATTTCAGACGGGTGAAGAGGGCTGGAACCAGACCCCCTTTTCTTCCGAAGTAGTGGACGCGAAGCTCGTCGAGAGCGGCGGGAGAGCCGGCTTTCCCGATCTGCTGGTCGAAATCGCGCTCCATCTCGCGGATCTCGTCGAGGATTGAGGTGTCAGTCTCGGACATGGCGGTCGAATTCTACCCGGAGTCGGGCCTCGCCGGTGCGGTGCAGAAGATCATTCTGCAACAGCACGCAAATACAGAACGAAATTCTCAAAAAACGCTCAAAAACAGAAAGATCTTCTGCCGAGATCCCTCCCGGCAGAAGATTCCGTAAGCACGTTCCGGAGGCTCAGGCGCTCTGGCGTCCGAGCGCGTCCTTCGCACTCTGGGCGATGGCCGTAAATCCGGCCGCGTCGTTCACCGCGATATCGGCGAGGACCTTCCGGTCGATGGTCGATCCGGCGGCCTTCAGTCCCGCGATGAGCTTCGAGTACGACAGTCCGTTCATCCGGGCGGCCGCGTTGATGCGGGCGATCCAGAGCTTACGGAAGTCGCCCTTGCGGTCCTTGCGGCCGGTGTATGCGAAGTTGAGGCTGCGGGCCACCTGCTCTTTGGCGATGCGGTGGCCACGGGATTTCATCCCGTAATAGCCTTTGGCGAGCTTCAGAATTTTGATACGGCGGTTTTTGCGCTTGTTTCCGCGCTTGACTCTCGGCATCGTTCTCTCCTCGTTTCTGCCTGAAAAGGCGTCTTCGGAGCGGCCGGGTCAGGAGTGAGAACGGAACCCGGAACGCGCTCGTGGGGTCCGGCCCGAGGCCGGAACGTTGGTCCTACAGATAGGGCAGCATCCGGTTGACCGTCTTCTCGTTGGCCTTCGACACGATGGCTTCGCCCGCGAGATGACGTTTCCGGCCTGACGCCTTCTTGGTCAGGATGTGCGAATGGAATGCGTGATGACGGGTCACCTTTCCGGTGCCGGTCTTCTGGAAGCGCTTTGCGGCTCCACGATGGGTCTTCATCTTAGGCATAGTCAATTCCTCGAGCTTGCGGTTCAACCGGAAGGGTCCGGTTTTGATTCCCTCTGGCTGATCTCTACTGCTTTTTCGGCGACAGGATCATGATCATCCGGTTGCCCTGCATCTCGGGATAGCCTTCCGGCGCCCCGATCTCGGCGATCTCCTGCACCAGCCGGTCGAGCAGCGCCCGTCCGAGCTCCTGATGCGCCATTTCGCGTCCGCGAAAGCGGATGATCGCCTTGACCTTCGCTCCCTCGTCCAGAAAACGAAGGACGTGGTTCTTCTTGAAATTGAAATCGTGCTCGTCGATCCGCGGCCGGAACTGAACTTCCTTGACGAGAATGACCTTCTGCTTCTTTTTCGCTTCTCCCGCCTTCTTCTTCTGCTGGAACAGAAACTTCCCGTAGTCCATGATCTTGCAGACGGGGGGAGTGGCGTTCGGGGCGATCTCGACCAGATCGAGATCCTTCGCTTTCGCCATCTCCTGAGCCTGGACCAGCGGGATCACTCCGACCTGCTCGCCCTCGTCGTCGATCACGCGCACTTCAGTGGCGCGGATCCGCTCGTTGATTCTGTTCTCCGGCTCTGCCGGTCTTCGGTCAAATCTGCCGTAACGGCGCGGTGGATAGATAAGTCACTCCTCCTCGATCAGAAACAATAATCAGCGACCGGCGGGACACCCTGCCGGTTCGCTGCAGGCTCGACGTGGGTCGCGTCGCCGGGATCCATTGCAAATTCCGGACAGACGAGTCCCGACACGCCGGCAAAATCTACGGACAAAGGACTACAAAGTCAAGGATCGGAGGCCGATCAGATCCTTCGCTTCCGCGACGAGAGCCTCGACGGTCATCGCCCCCTGGTCGCCTCCGGTCCGCTTACGCAACGCAACGGTTCCGGCCGTCTCTTCCTTCTCACCCACCACCAGCATGTACGGGATCTTCTGGAGCTGCGCGGAGCGGATCTTCGCTCCGAGCTTCTCGTTGCTGCCGTCGAGCTCGACCCGCAGCCCCGCCGCCCGAAGCTCCCGCTCGACTTTCCGTCCGTACTCGAGATGCTTCTCCGAGAGGGGGAGCACGGTCGCCTGGACCGGAGCGAGCCAGAGCGGGAACGCCCCTGCGAAATGCTCGGTGATGATCCCGAAGAAGCGCTCGATCGACCCGAGGATCGCCCGGTGGATCATCACCGGACGGTGCTCGGAGTTGTCTGCGCCGACGTAGGAGAGATCGAACCGCTGAGGGAGGGCGTAATCGAGCTGGATGGTACCGAGCTGCCACGGCCGGCCGATCGCGTCGGTGACCTGGAACTCGAGCTTCGGCCCGTAGAACGCTCCCTCACCCGGGTTGACGTGATACTCGACGTGCTCGCGCTCGAGTGCATCCTCGAGCGCGCCCTCGGCGCGGTCCCACATCGCATCGTCTCCGAGCCGCTTCTCGGGACGGGTCGAGAGCGCGACCTTCACGTTCTCGAATCCGAACACTTCGTACATCTCGTTGATCAGCCGGATCTCCCGCCCCATCTCTTCCTCGATCTGCTCCGGAGTCACGAACAGATGCGCGTCGTCCTGTGAGAACGAACGGACGCGCGCGAGCCCATGGGTCACGCCCGACCGCTCGAAGCGGTGGAGGCGCGCGAAGTCGGCGATCCGCATCGGGAGATCGCGGTACGAGCGGCGCTCGAGGGCGAAGATCTGGGTGTGCCCCGGGCAGTTCATCGGCTTCACGCCGTACTCCCGCTCGTCGATGTCGGAAAAGAACATCGAATCCTTGTAGTTCTCGTAGTGCCCCGAGACGTGGAAGATCTCCGATTCCCAGATGAGAGGAGTGACCACCTCCGAGTAGCCGTCACGATCGTAGTACTCGCGGACGAAGGTCATCAGCTCCCGGTAGATCACCGCCCCTTTCGGAAGGAAGATCGGCATCGCCGGAGCGAAGTGGGAGAAGGTGAAGAGGCCGAGCTCCTTTCCCAGCTTGCGGTGATCGCGCGCCTTCGCTTCCTCGATCCGCCTCAGATGCTCCTCGAGCTCCTTCTGATCGGCCCAGGCGGTGCCGTAGATCCGCTGGAGCATCGCGTTCCGCTCGTCACCGCGCCAGTACGCGCCGGCGACGGAGAGGAGCTTGAACGCCCCGAGACGTCCGGTGGAGGGAACGTGCGGCCCGCGGCAGAGATCCTTCCATTCGCCCTGCCGGTAGACCGAGAGGGTCTCGCCCGGAGGGATATCGCGGATGATCTCCGCCTTGTACTTTTCCCCCGCCCGCTCGAATTCGGCGATCGCGTCGTCGCGCGCCCACTCCTCGCGCTGGATCGGGAGATCACGCTTCACGATCTCCTGCATCTTCTCCTCGATGCGGCGGAGATCCTCGTCGGTGAAAGGGCGGTCGGTCGCGAAGTCGTAGAAGAAACCGTTCTCGATCACGGGCCCGATGGTGACCTGAGTTCCGGGGAAGAGCTCCTGCACCGCCATCGCCATCAGGTGGGCGGTCGAATGCCGGATCACGTCGCGCCCCTCCTCGCTCTTCGGAGTGATGATCTCCACCTTGGCGCGGTCGGGAACCGGAAAGTAGACGTCGACGATCTTCCCGTCGATCTTCCCCGCGAGGGCGTCCTTCGCCAGCCGCTTGCCGATCGACTCGGCGACCGCAGCGACAGTGGCTCCCTCCTGCACCTCTTTCACCGAACCGTCCGGCAGTTGTACTTGCATCTCACTCACTCCTCGGGCCACCCGGGCCCGCTCCTGAATTCCGTCGCAGCAACAAAAAAGACAGGGCCGTAAACCCTGTCTTCATTCGTCGCAATCCTGTTTTCACGAACTATCGACAGGGATGTCCACTCGAGCGCGTGCTCGTCGTTCGAGTGCCGGCTCCGTCCTTCGTGAATGTCGCCATCGTCGTGAATGGTAGGCTCTAGCGGACTCGAACCGCTGACCTCCACCGTGTCAAGGTGGCGCTCTAACCAACTGAGCTAAGAGCCTGCTCTTTCCATTTCCGGCCCGCCCGCCGGGCCACCGACCTGACGGTTCGTGGTAGGCGCTAGCGGACTCGAACCGCTGACCCCCACCGTGTGAAGGTGATGCTCTACCAACTGAGCTAAGCGCCTGAACGAACCGCTGGCGGCGTCGCCGCCTGTCTCCCGGAAACCCCGGCCGATGTCCGGCTTATTTCCGGAGGGCGCCAAGCATAAAGAACGGGGGATGCGGAGTCAATGGAGGCGAGAGGCGAGGGGCAAGGGGCAAGGGGCGAGGGGCGAGGGGCGAGGGGCGAAGAATATCGCCGGGGAGCTTCAGGCCGGACGTCAGACGTGTCCGACGAGTCCCACGTGTCAGACTTGTCGGACCTGGCGGCGTATCCTCACCTCCTCGCCTCTCGCCTTTCGCCCCTCGCCCCCGCACGCCCTTTCCCTTACAATCGGGCCCCGCTTTCGGAGCAGGAAAGAATGGACCGGCAAAAGAAAAACGAGGCAGCGCAGGTGGCAGACGAGAGACTGACCAGTCATCTTGCCGAGCGGACTTCCCTGCTCGGTTTTTCCGACATCGTGAAGATCCGCAACCGGGTCATCGAGCTGCGCGGCCGCGGGGTCGACGTATTGCAGTTCCAGGGAGGCGAGCCGTTCGGTCCCACTCCCGAGCTCGTCAAGGACGCCATGAGGCGCGCGCTCGACGAGAACCAGACTCGCTACGCCCCTTCCTCCGGAATCCCTTCGCTTCTCGAAGCGATCGAGGAGAAAGTGGCGACCCGGAACGGCATTCCGCTCGGCCGGAAGAACGCGATCGTCGTCGCAGGAGGGATGCACGGACTCTTCTGCGCCTTCCAGGCGGCCGTCGACTCCGGCGACGAGGTCATGTTCTTCTCCCCCTACTGGACTCCGATCCAGTCGCTGGTGAACTACTGCGGCGCGAAGCAGCTCCTCGTCCCGTGGGAGGCGATCCGCGAAGAGGATCCGGCCGAAGTCATCCGCCGGCACGTCACGTCCGCCACGCGGGTGCTCTATCTCAATTCGCCCTCGAACCCCACCGGAGACGTCCTCTCGCGCCCACAGCTCGAGTCGATCGCGCGCGCGGCCGTCGAGCACGACCTGGTCGTGATCGCGGACGAAGCGTACGAAGACCTGATCTACGACGGGCGGCACGTCTCGATCGCTTCGCTACCCGGGATGCTCGACCGGACCATCACCTGCTTCACGCTGAGCAAGAGCTACTCCATGACGGGATGGCGCGTGGGGTACGTCGTCGCCTCCGATCTCTGGATGGATTCGCTCAAGAAGCTGGTTCTGAATTCCGTGAACGGCGTCTCCACCCCGACTCAGTTCGCCGCGGCCGCTGCGATCGCAGACCGCTCGGATTATCTCGAAAAGAACCTCGAGCACTACCGCGAACGGCGTGACCTTCTCGTCGCCGGACTGATTCGCGCCGGCTTCCGCTGCGTCCCGCCGGCCGGAGCGATCTATCTTTTTCTCGACGTGCGGGAACGGCTCGGCGAAGACTCCTGGACCGCGTTCGACACACTTCTCGACCGGACGAACATCGCGACCGTTCCGGGCGTGGTCTTCGGCCCTCACGGTGAGGGTCACCTCAGAATGTCCTTTTCCACCTCGACCCAGACGATCGAGCGCGCCATCGACGCGCTCTCGAAAATGAAGTGACTGCGCGGCTGCGTCCGCACCATTCACCGAAGGAGACTTCGTGTCCGACGAACACGCACCCGATCCGACATCCGAAACGCCGGAAAGCGAACTGATTCGCATCCGGCGAGAGAAGCTCGCCCGCATCGTGGACGCCGGGTTCGACCCGTACCCTACCAGGGCCGAGACCGACACCACCATCGCGGAGGTGGTCGAGACGCATGCGGGACAGACCGCAGAGGTGCTCGAAGCGAATCCGCGGCAGGTGAAGATCGCCGGACGCGTGATGACCATCCGCCACCACGGGAAGACCTCGTTCCTCGATCTGTCGGAGAGGATGGCGCGGATTCAGGTCTATTGCCGGAAGGATTCGATCCCGGAAAACGAGTGGACTCTGTACGAGAACCTCGACATCGGCGACTGGATCTCCGTCGAGGGAACGGTCTTCCGGACCCGGAAGGGCGAGCTTTCGATCAAGGCCTCGAACCTCGGATTTCTCGCGAAGGGGCTCCGTCCTCTTCCCGAGAAATGGCACGGACTGACCGACCTGGAGCAGAGATACCGGCAGAGATACCTCGATCTGATCGTCAATGACGACGTGAAGCGGACGTTCGAGATTCGGGCGCAGATGATCCGCTTCATCCGCAACTTCTTCGACGCGCGGGGATACATCGAGGTGGAAACGCCGATGATGCAGCCGCTGGCCGGAGGTGCGGCGGCACGGCCGTTCATCACCCATCACAACACGCTCGACATCGACCTCTATCTCCGCATCGCGCCGGAGCTCTATCTGAAGCGGCTGATCGTGGGCGGGCTCGATCGCGTCTACGAGATCAACCGCAATTTCCGCAACGAAGGCATCTCGGTCCGGCACAATCCCGAGTTCACCATGCTCGAGTTCTACCAGTCGTACGCGGATTACCGCGACCTGATGAACCTCACCGAGTCGCTCCTGGCGGGGCTGGTGATGGAGATTCATCGCTCGACCCGGCTCACCTTCCGCGGCAATGAGATCGACTTCACTCCTCCCTTCGCCCGCTTCACCATGAAGGAGGCCATCGTCCACTTCGCCGCGCGGAAGGAGATCACCATCGATCCGCAGTCGCTGGAGAACCGCGCGTCACTGATCGAGCTCGCGCGCAGGTACGGCGAGCCGCGTCATGTGAAATCCGATGCGACGGAAGGGCCGATCACTGCCGGAGCGCCGCCGCTCGAAGAGATGAACGACGGGAAGATCATCGCGGAGATCTTCGAGAGCTTCGCCGAGGAGTTTCTGATCGAACCGACCTTCATCACCGATTTTCCGGTGGAAGTCTCCCCCCTCTCGAAGCAGAGGAAGGACGATCCGCGGT
The DNA here is from genome assembly GCA_963741955.1 of uncultured Acidobacteriota bacterium. Lineage (GTDB taxonomy): Bacteria > Acidobacteriota > Thermoanaerobaculia > Gp7-AA8 > Gp7-AA8 > CAVUKB01. The sequence goes on along the minus strand of CAVUKB010000001.1, from coordinate 59,359 downwards.
ATGTCGAGCGGTTCGAGCTCTACATCGGCGGGATGGAAGTGGCGAACGCGTTCTCGGAGCTCAACGACCCGGACGAGCAGGAGCGGCGGTTCCTCCAGCAGCTGGGCGAGCGCGCCCACGGCGACGACGAGGCACACCAGATGGACGAGGACTACGTGCGTGCGCTGCAGTACGGCATGCCGCCCACCGCCGGCGAGGGAATCGGGATGGACCGCATCGCGATGATCCTGACCGACTCGCCGTCGATCCGGGATGTCATTCTCTTCCCGCTGATGCGGCCGCGATAAGGCGCGGGGCTCGAGGTTCGAGGCTCGAGGTTCGAGGCTCGAGGCTCGAGACTCGGGGCTCGGGGCTCGGGGCTCGGGCGGGCGATCATGCTGCGCTGGTGGATCAACCGACCTTACCCCGGAAGGGATGCTCGACGTGCTCACCGCACCAGCGGGTTCCGCACGCGCAGATCGGCGAATCGCGAAAAATCGCGGTCCGTCGTCCAGAGCTCGCGAACTTCCCAGAACAGACAGAGTGCCGCGACCCGCGCATCGTGGATCATCGGTCCCTCCACGCGCGCCGCCGTGATCAGAAGGCGGAGCCGTTCCCAGTACCCAGGCTCCTCCGAAAGGAGCTTCAGGGTGGGAGACTCGAGCCAGCTCTCCACCTGCTCGATCGCCTTCGCCCGCGGAGTGGGAGGATCGTAGATCTTCGGGTGCGTGACGATCGCGAGAAACTCGTGGACGCAAGGCCATGGAATGGCCCACGGCCGCACCCCTTCCGCCAGACTGTGCAGCGCCTCCCATGCGGCCTCGTGCCACTGCGAGTCTTCCCGGTGTGCGTAGACGAGGATATTCGTGTCGACTGCGATCACGTCCCACGCCCTTCGTAGATCCGGTCTCTGAGATCGCTCCAATCTCCTTCCCGCACGCCTTTCTGGAGGCCACGTCCTCGAAATGTCGCTCTCCGGAGCCGGAAGGGCTTGGTCGCCTTGTGCTCCTGAATCGCGTGTTCCAGACCCTGTTCGATCAGCGCTCGCAGCGATATGCCTTCACGAACCGCGACTTTGCGCGCTGCATCCAGCAGGGGCTTACGGATCTCGACGGTCGTCTTCGAGTTCTTCATGACCCGGAAAACAATCTCAGCATGACCCATAATCCCATATCGATGTACGCCGCACACGCTCGAACGGCAGCCTTCGCTTCCGGCGGGTGACATGGGCGACTTCAATTGGCTTCGGCCCATGGGGGCTGAGCTTGCGACCATGACGTGTCGTAGAATCTCCGCGACATGCCGTTCTCGCCGAATCGCTACGAGCTGCGGATCGCGCTCCGCTATCTCTGGACCGCACGCAAGCGCGTCCACACGGCGTTCCTCTCCGGGATCAGCATGCTCGGTCTCGCAGTCGGCGTCTTCACTCTGATCATTTCGCTCGCGCTCCTCTCCGGTCTGCAGGGAGAGATCAAATCGCGTCTGATCGCTGCGAGCCCGCAGCTCCTGATCGAGCCGGCCTCCGGGACGTCGATCGCCGATTCGCAAAAAGTGCTCGCCGATCTCGAGCACTACGGATTCGAGACGATCCGCCCCGAGATCTCCGGGTTCGCGTGGGCGACCAACCGGCGCGCGGGACGCGGCCGCCCGGTCCGGATCGGATCGTTCCCGCCGTCCGGCGCCCCTCTCGATTCCGAAGGGGCGATCTACCTCACTCGCGATCTCGCCGCTGCGATGGGAACCGACACCGGCAGCGACATCATCATCGTGGCTCCACGGACCGAGCTCACGCCGTTCGGCCCGGTGCCGGTCTGGAAGAAGTACCGCGTAGGAGGCCTTCTCCCCACCACGACATCCGAGACCGATCCCTCGGCACGACTCCCGTTCGAGGCGGCAACGCGGCTCTTCGATACCGGCGGGAATCCGACTTCGATCTCCGTCTACACCAGGTCCCTCGACAGAGTCGAAGAGGCGCAGAAGCAGCTCGGCGCGAAGTACGGGGCTCTCCGGTTCCAGAGCTGGAAGGAGATCAACCGCCCGCTCTTCCTCGCGCTCCGGCTCGAAAAGATCGTCATGTTCCTGACCATCTCTCTGATCGTCTTCGTGGCGGCGCTCAATCTCGTCTCGTCGCTCTCGATGATGATCGTCGAGAAGCGACCTCAGGTCGGCGTGCTTCGCACTCTCGGCGCTTCGGAACGATCGATCCTCGGCATCTACATGACGGTGGGACTCCTGATCGGAATTGCGGGGACGGTTCTGGGAAATGTCGCGGGGCTGGGGCTCGCCTGGGCCGCGAACCATTTCCATCTCGTCCCGCTCCCGCAGGACGTCTACTACCTCTCGTGGCTGCCGTTCAAGATCGACGCAACGGACGTGATCGGAGTGAATCTCGTCGCGATCGTCCTCTCTGTCGTGGCGACGCTCTATCCGGCACGGGTCGCGTCCAAGCTCGATCCGATCGCCGCGATTCGCGAGGAGTGATCAGACGAGCGATTCGACGAACCGCGCCTCTCGCGGCTCGTCTTCGGCACGGCGCGAGTCGAAGAGAGAGACGTTCCATCGCTCGGCCCATCGCAGCAGCATGTAAAGCGGCCAGATCGCGCGGGCATGATTCGCGTGGCCGCTGCGATGTTCCGCGAGCAGCCTCTCGATCGATGCCCGTCCCGGCCATCCGGCTTCTTCCATCGATGGGGAGAGAAGAAGACGGTCGACGTCGCCACTAAGCTGGTGGTTGATCATCGAAGCCACCGGAACGCTCAGTCCGCGCTTCCGGCGGTAGACGAGCTCGCGCGGAAGCCAGCGAAGTGACGCGCGCTTCAGAAGCCACTTCGTCTCGGTCCCGCGAAGCCGGAGCGCGGTGGGCAGCGAGAAGGCGAAACGCGTCAGTGCACGATCGAGATACGGCGCACGCGATTCGACCGATTCGAGCATGGTCGCTCGGTCGATCTTCACCAGCAGGTTGTCGCGGAGATAGCTGTGGTAGTCGAGCAGCATCGCGCCGGCGAGGGCGTCGGGAATGCTTCCGTATTCCGGCTCGAAGCGGTTCTCGCTCCACGGCGCTCCGGTCCCGAACCACCGAAGGTGTCTTTCCAGCCACGGGAGCTCGGCGCCGGTGACGAAACGCTTCAGGAGAAATTCGAGCGGCACCTTCGACTGGCTCGACGGCAGAAGCCCGACCGCACGCGAGATGCCGCGACGCAAAGGGGAAGGCAACCCGCCGAAGATCGGAGCGAACTTGTGTCCGAGATAGGTCGGATATCCGCCGAAGAGCTCGTCGGCTCCTTCACCGGCGAGGACCACGCGAACGTCCTTCGACGCACGCCGCGCGAGAAGCCAGGTCGGAAGCACCGCAGGGTCGGCCATCGGTTCCGCGATCCGATTCACCACGTTTTCGACTGCGAGGAGCAGCTCGTCGATTCCGGCGGGAACACTGACGTGATGCGTCCCGAGTGATCTCGCGAACACTTCCGCTTCCACACTCTCGTCGTACGACTCTTCGGTGAAACGCGCGGTGTAGGTATGGATGCGATCCGCGCCCACTCTCCGTGCGACGAGCGCTGCCAGGAGCGACGAGTCGAGACCGCCGCTCATGAAGACGCCGATCGGCGCATCGGAGATGGTCTGCCGCTCGACTGCCGCCTCGAACAGCTCCGCGAGCTGCTCTTCGGCGTCGGCCGGACCTGTCGGCTGGACCGCGAACGACGATGCGTCCCAGTAACGATGCTCACGCGCGCCATCGGAATCGATCTCGTGGAACGATCCCGCCTCGACCCGGCGGATCCCGCGAAACAGAGTCTTCGGCTCCAGTACGTATCCGAGGGAGAGGAAATCGCGAACCGAATCGTGGTCGATCTCGCGGCTCAGAGTCGGATGCTCGAGCAGCGCCTGAATCTCCGAAGCGAACCAGATCTCTCCGTCGACCTCGGCGTAAAAGAGAGGCTTCTCTCCGGCCCGGTCTCGGACCAGAAAGAGCTTTTCGATCCGGCTGTCCCAGATCGCAATCCCGAACATTCCGTCGAGCTCCGAGACGCCCGCGATCCCTTTCTGGAGATAGAGCGGAAGAATCGATTCGACGTCGGAGGAGGAGCGGTAGGGGTAATCGGAGTAGCGGCCGCGGATCTCCGAAGCGTTGTAGATCTCACCGTTGCAGGCGAGCCAGACCAGGCCGCTGGGATCGGTGAACGGCTGGTCGGCGCGCGCCGCGATGTCGATGATCCGGAGACGCTGAACGCCGAGCGAAGCCACGGGTGAGGTGAGGAGTCCGTGATTGTCGGGTCCGCGATGGTGGAGAGTCTCTCCCATCCGGTCGGCCAGCTCCGGATACCGGAGCGGTCGGCCCGCCATCGACACCATCCCATACAGTCCGCACATCGTTCAGTTCACTCCGCCCGCCCCGCACCTGCGCGGCACGGACCATACACCTCGATATCGCGGTCCTGGTGCAGCAGAGGGAGCTGCCCGCTCAGAACCGTGCGCGCCGCCGCCTTTCTCCCCACTACGAAGACCGTCGGCTCCGCGCAAAGCGCCATCACATTCTCCCACTTCGTTTCCGGAAGGAGAATGTCCGGGCTTGCCTTCAGAAGAGCGGGATGCCGCACCAGGTAGTTGCTGCGGAACTCGTCGCCGTCGTTCGTCGCCACGCTCATCGGCTCCCCGGTGTAGAACGCGAGGGAGGGCTCGAATGTGCCGACCGAGACGACTTCTGCATGCAGAGGAATGACGGCAGCGACTTCCCGCATCGATCTCTGGTGGCCGACGTAGAGGAGAATCGGCATGGTCAGCGCCGGAATCAGCAGCACCGGCAGCCCGAGTGCTCCGGCCGCCCCGCGCCACTCCCGGATACTCCAGGCGAGGATACCGGCGACGATCATCACCACACCGAGCGCCAGCACAGCCATTCGCAGCGACTGGAGATCGGCCGCCGGCACCCGCGACGTGAGACGGGGAACGAACGCCGCCGCGGTGACTGCCCCGCCGAACAGAACGTATGCGACGGCGGCTACGCGAGCGCCGGTCAGCCGCAGCGCACGCGGCGCGACCAGCGCCGTCAGCAGCGCAATCGGCGCGACGAGAGGGAGGATGTACTGCGGTCGCTTCGAATGCGATAGCGAGAAGAAGATGAACGGAACTGCGATCCAGAGGACGAACAGCCAACCCTGAGGCGTTTTCCGTTCGTCGCGGATGATCCGCTTCGCGTTCGCCGCGAGGAGAAGAATCCAGGGAAAGAAGCCGCCGATCAGGTACGGAACGAAGTACCAGATCGGACCCTGCCGCTTCAACTCGTTCGTCGTCAGGCGGGAGACCGTCTCCGTCACCAGCGCGTAATCGAGAAAGTCCGGGATGCGGAGCGAGACCAGAACCAGCCACGGCGCCAGCACGACGGAGAAGAGAAGCGCCGACCAGACACTGGCCAGGTCCCGGATGCGACCGGAGCGCCAGGCGAAGGGAATCAGCACCATCGCCGGGAGTGCGAGAGCCACCGGCCCTTTCATCAGCACGCCGAGCGCCATCGAGGCCCACGCGGCGAGACGCCACCCTTCGCCGGCGCGCCTCTCCCCTGCCACGACCGCTTCGTAAAGGGCGAGGATGGAGAACGTGATGAAAAACGTCAGACCGGTATCGAAGATGACGATTCGTGAGAACGCGACCAGGAGCGGGGATGCCGCCGCGACCCACCCGGCGAGGAGACCGCGCTCGAGCCCGAAGTGACGGGTTCCGAACCAGGCAATGAGAAGAACCGTCGCCAGTGCGAAGAGGAGCGACGGAAGACGCGCCGCCATCTCATTCGCTCCGAACGTCTTCATCGCCACTGCTTCGGCAGCGAAGAGAACGATCGGCTTGTCGAGATAGGGAAGCCCGTTCAGAGTGGGAAGAACGAAGTCCCCGCTGACCGCCATCTCGCGCGCCACTTCCGCGTTCCGGCCTTCGTCGGGATCGAAAAGGGGAACGCTTCCGAGGCGGTACCCCAGAAGGAAAGTCACGAGCAGCAGCAGAGCTGCCGCTTTCAACGCGGTCCAGCGCACCGGCGTCTCCGTCGCTTCGATCGTCACAGCCATCCATTCACTCCAACCGGCCGCTGCCGGGCCGCTCGTGCGCCGCAACGAAGGAGCGGGGCTCGGGATTCCTGCGATCGCGATCTCCTCGACGCTACGCGTCCTCGACGCTACGCGAGTGCTGAGAGATCAGGTGCTCACTTGCGCGAATTGCGCGATCTTTGAGGACCGCTCCACGACGGTGGTCTCGTGGTGATACCGGACTCGAACCTCTTCTTCGGAAAGCGCGGGCTCACGCCTGACTCGCGCAATTCGCGCAATTCGCGCAAATCGCGCAAATCGCGCAAATGGGATCGTGCCCCCGAGCTGCACCGCAGAAGCACCGGAAGCCGTCGCTGAATCTCCCGCTCGTCCGTTCGGAGCAGATCCGTACTACCCCATGCTCCTGGTCATCACCACTGCGGCCTCGCCATCGGGATAGTACCGCGGGCGCCGGTAACTGTCGTGAAATGCGAGACGGCGGTAAAAGTCCTGCGCTCCCTGGTTCATTTCGCGCACCTCGAGACTGATGGAACGGAGATGCCGCTCCCGCGCGAACTCGAAGCAGCGCTCCATCAGGATCGTGGCGATGCCGTGACGCCGGTGACTCTCCGCCACCGCGATCTTGTTGATGTGCATCTCGTCGAGGAAATGCATCCCGAAGAGATACCCGATCAGGCTTCCGCGTGAATCTCTCGCCACGAGGTTGAACCGTCCCGAGGCGCGGACCTCACTCTCGAAGAACTCCCGCTTCCACGGCGCAGGGAAGCACTCTCTTTCGAGTACGTACACCTCCGCCACGTCGGCGTCGGTCGCCTTCGAGATCCGGACCTCAGCGGGCAGCGTCTCGCTGCCGGAGCCGGATTTCTGCCTCTGCCAGTCGAACATAGATCGGACTCGTATCGGAATATCGATCGAGGTCTCGCCGGGCCGAGATCTTCTCCGCCGCAAGAGCGGCGTTCAACGCGGGATTCTGCGTCTTCAGTGCCACGGCGATGTCGATCGACTCGTCCCATTCTCCGCGAAGCTCGTCCAGTCGATCTTTCCCCATCAGCGCGGGAGCGAGCACCTCGCGTCCCTCGCGGAAACCGGAGACGTAAAATTCTCCGCGCCCCGCATCGTTGTACACCAGCGCGTCCCGCGACGCACCGGCCAGCATCGCTTCGTGGGTCGAGAGCGCGCACACCGGAATCGCCAGGGCCATCGCCAACCCGCTCACCGTCGCCATCCCGACCCGGACTCCGGTGAACGATCCGGGACCTCTCGTCGTCACCAGCAGCGTGAGGCGCTCCCGCGAGCTCCCGCTCTCCGCGAAGAGCCAGTCGATCGACGGGAGAAGCTTCTCGTTCCGCGACTCCCGCCCCTCGAGAAGGAGCGCGGCGACGGCCATGCCGTTCTCCACCAGTGCCACGGAAAAGAGCGGCAATGAGCTGTCGACGGCCAGAATCACGCGCCGCCTTCCCTCATCTCCAGGTCGACGAGCTCGATCCCCAGCTTCGGAGCAACTTCACGAGAACGTTCCTCGCGGTAGAACTCGCCGTAGTAGATGCGCCTGATCCCGGCGTTCGCGATCAGCTTGAAGCATCCCCAGCAGGGAGACGCGGTCGTGTAGAGCTCCGCGCCATCGATCGATACACCGTTCTTCGCGGCTTGCAGAATCGCGTTCGCTTCGGCGTGCACCGTCGCCACGCAATGCCCGTCCTCCATCATGCAGCCGACGTCGTCGCAGTGCGGCATGCTTCGGATCGATCCGTTGTATCCGGTCGAGAGGACTGTCCGGTCACGGACGATCACCGCGCCCACATGCTTCCGGGGACATGTCGATCGGGTCGCCGCCTGCCGGGCGATCCCCATGAAGTACTCGTGCCAGTCGGCTCGCATCGTTTCTCCTCGGCCCGAGATTCTAACCCAGCGGTCGGGAGGTTGAGAGCTTTGGAAGTTTTGCGAATCGGAACAACCGAACGGAAGGAGCCTCCGCATCCACTCCGTGCCGTCCGGACTCCATGTGCATGGAAACTGCACGGCTGAAGTGGGAGATGAAGGGCCGGCTGAAGATCCTCGTCGTGGAAGACAACCCCGAGCTCCGCCGGCTGTATGCGCTCGGTCTGAACCGCCGTGGATTCGAGGTGAAGCTGGCCGCGAATGGTGCCGAGGCGCTCACCCGCGTCGAGCACGAACGCCCCGATCTCGTTCTCCTCGATCTCATCATGCCGGTCATGAGCGGATGGGAGCTGCTCGAGAAGATCAATCCCGTGGACGGCAGTGACATGATTCCGGTCATCGTTCTGACCGGTCATTCGATCGAGGAGACGGAAGACATGCACCACGCGGTCCTCGGCGTGCTTTTCAAGCCCATCACGATCGCGGAGCTCGTGGAAACGATCACGGAGAAACTCTCCGCACCGGTCCAGCTCCCGCCCCGGACCTGAGAGACCGGCCCTGGATCTCTCGCACCGCCTCGTCGCGAGAAAGCGGAGCAGCGAACCCGACTCTCGATTCCGAGCTCATTCGATAAGCCTTTCGCTGATCATCGTTTACGTTAGAATTGGACGGATGGCGAAACTGACGTTCTTCGGGGCGGATGGTGAGCAGTCGTTCCGGCTGCATCCGCAGAGGACTCTGCGGATCGGACGCGACCCGGGGAATGACGTCGTCCTTCGGGATCCCAAAGTCTCGCGCCACCACGCCGAGGTCGTCTTCGAGCGGGGGTTCTTCGTCCTGCACGACCTCGACAGCTCGAACGGCAGTTTCGTGAACGGCCGGAAAATCCGTGTCGCGCCTCTGATCGACGGAGCGGAGCTGAAGCTCGGCAACAGTCTCGGAAAGTTCACCGAAGACCTTCCCGATCAGTCCTCCCGAAGTGGTTCGGGAGACGATGTGAACACGAAGCCGCACGAGCGGAGTCATCCCTCTCCGGCCGACGCGCCCGCGGTGACCACTCTCGAGCCGAAGCGGGGAACCGGGGAGTCGAAGAAGTCGGTGTCGAGCGGCCCGTGGCCGCAATCGCGGTACCACCGTCTCGAATACATTTTCGTCAGCGATTCCTCCCGCAGAATACGATCTGTTCGGGATGCGGAAGAAAGACCGCTCTTCCGGATCGAGACGAGCCGGGACGGGCTGGAGTGGATCGCGGCGACCGTTCTCCTTCTGGTCGGAGTTGCGGGAGTCGCCGCGGGAGGCTATCTCGCCGCCGAGAACCTCTATCTTCCCGCCCTTCTCGCAATCGCACTGACGGTCGGATTCTCGATGCTGATCGCGGCTCTGGTTCCTCGGCGCCTGGCTTCGCTTTTCGGCACCGGCAGCGCGCGTGACGAGGTGGAGCTGATGGTCGCCGAGGAGACACCGTTCGCATCTCCTCGAAAGAGGTTCAGCGCGAGGGAGGCGGACGGGAGGGTGATCGCGTCATTCCAGAAGCGGCCGCTGGACCGACTGCTGCGGAATCGCTGGTGGATCGTGGACGAAGTCGGAGTCAGGACGCTCGGATATGCTGTCGAGGAGGGGCATCTCCTCCCTTTTTTTCGTCTCTTTCTGCGGCTCTTCGGAGCGCTCCGGAGTAACTTTCAGATCTTCGTCGGCGGGAGTCCGGTCGGCCGCTTCGTGCACCGCGACCGGAGCGCGCGTCGACTCGATCTGAACGGAGACCCGGCATTTCTTCTCGACCGCCGGATCGCGCTCTCGCTCGCGATGGTGCTGTCGACGGAGTAGAGCGGCCGGGATCCTCTGGCAGAACGGCTTCCTTCTCCTCGCGACGAAAGCCCGTGAATCATCCGGGCTAGAATGAACGGATGGGCTCCTTCTACGGGATGAAACGGCGAGCGCATCTCCGGAGACTCGCGCTCCCCGCGCTGGCAATCGCCGTGATCGCGCTCTTGTCCGCCTTCGCCGTCTCATTCTTCCTCGCAGAGAAAGGCACTCCCGCGGAACGCGCGGACCGGCTCTCGTCGATGGGAGAGTTCGAGGAGGCCGACGCGCTCTACCGTCAGGCGCTGCAATCGAAACGCGTGAGCCTCCCGACGATCGTCGGCTTCATCGACAACGAGCATCTCCTTCTGCACACGCTTCAGGACCCGCTCGTCGCAGCGTCGTTCGCCCGTGGTGAACACCAGAGCGTCGATCTCGCGTCCATTCTTCGACGCCCGGACATCGACCCAACCACAGCGATTCTCGCCCGGTACTGGTACCGCTTCCGTGCCGGCGGCGATCCGGCGGCCGCGGCGCCGGTCGTTGCGCTCGCCGATCACACGCCGCCGCCCCGGTGGGCGAATCATCTCCTCGCGCGCGCAGGCCTCGAGAGCGGAGACGAGGAGGAGGCCGCGCGGCGGTTCGAACGGGAAGGTCTCGCGTATCCGGTGAGAGCCGCCGAGGATCTGAAGGACGCGATCGAGCTCTGGGCGGATGCCGGAAAGTGGGAGCAGATCCGCCAGCGCGTGCACGACCCTCGCTTCAGCGACGCGATCGGAGCATCGGTCCGGCTCTCACTCGCCGAGCACGACCGCGACTGGGCGGCGGTGCTGGTCTGGCTCTGGCCCGCGGGCTTCGACGGCACGCGCGCGTGGCCGCTGATTCTGGCTGCCTGTGCGGCCGTCCTCTGGTTCGCCATCGCCTCGAGAATGGGACGCGCCGACGAGCACGTTCCGGGACGGCGGGCCCTCTACCTCACCGCATTCGCGCTCGGCATCCTGAGCGTCTATCCCACGCTCCTCCTGATCACGCTCGAAGAGACGGTGTTCAAGCTTCACCCGATGGGACAGCCGATCCCCGACGCGATCTACTTCGTCTTCGGGGTCGGACTTCGCGAAGAGCTCTCGAAGTTCCTTCTCTTTCTCCCTCTTCTCCCGTGGCTGAACCGCCGCGGTTCGAGGATCGAAGCTCTGACCTGCGGTGCGATGGTCGGGCTCGGGTTCGCCGCGGAAGAGAACATCGGCTACTTCCACTCGATGGACATGTCCGCGGCGCTGGGGCGGTTTCTCACCGCGAACTTCCTCCACATGGCGCTCACCGCGCTGGTCGCAGTCGCGGCGTACGACATCAGCAAGTCGCGACGGAGGCCGTCGGGCGATCTGAACGTGACGTTCCTCATCGTGATCGGCATCCATGGAGCGTACGACTTTTTTCTCTCCTCCAATTTCATCGGAGGCTCGTCGATTCTGGCGATGATCCTCTTCATCCTCATCGCGCAGCGTTTTCTGCGGGAGCTTCTCTTTGCCGCACCCGATGCGCAGAGAGAGGGACTGCTGCAGCTCTTCGTCTTTTCGCTGGCGACGCTCACCGGCCTGTCGTACGTCTATGCGACGACGCTCGTCGGACCGTGGAACGCGATCCTGGTGATCGGAACCGGCTCGATCGGAGTGGCCATCATGATCATCATGTTCGTGTACGAGCTCGGCACGTGAAGAACGGCCCGCGGACTCTGAAGAGCGCGGGCCAGGAGTCTGCGCCGTCCGTTCCGGTTACGGCGTGGCGTTCGCCGCAGTCAGCGACGACACCGGCGTGATCTCCACTCCGGTGTAGTACCACTTCACGATCTTGTCGGCGGTCCAGCCGCGGACGGCCATTCCATACGCGCCGACCTGGCACATCCCGGTTCCGTGTCCCCATCCCTTCCCGAAGAACGTATAGCGATCGACACCGTCGGAATCCTTCGTCTTCGACATCCAGAAGAGGTTGTCCGGAAGCTTGAGCGACCAGCGGATCACGATTCCCTTCATGGTGAAGACCCGACCCCCTTCGGCGGTGACCTCCATCTCCGCCACCCGGTGCGCGGGGTCGACGACGGTCGGCCTCAGATCCTGGAGCTTCTGGATCGGGAAGCGCCGGCTGATCGCCGGAACCAGCTCGTCCGCCCGGTAGCTCCGTACCCAGCTCGAGTACGCAGAGGTCCGGTCGAAGGCCGCGCCGTCGTAATTTCCTTCCACTTCGAGCGCCCCGACTCTTCCACTCCGGTCGGCGAATACCGTGACCCGGTCGCCGGTCATGGTGGTCACGCTCTGCTGTTCCTGCGCGCGGTCGTTGATCACGCGGAAGAGCGGAATACCGTCCGGGAGAGTGTAGGAGAGGGTCTTCCCGCCGGCCCGGAGCGACAGGGCGCGCCCGTCGGCGGTCGCCAGCACTCCCTTCACCTCGCTCAGCGCGCCGTAGTTCTCCATCCAGTGATACAGAACGGCGTGCAGTTCGTCGCGCGGCATGGCCGCGTCGAGGTCGACCTTGTCGATGTTCTGACTCGGAAGGATCCGGTACTTGATCATGAATGCCGCGGCGGGATACGGATCGGCATCCGGAGAGCTGGTGGGGAAGAAATACGCGCGGTCCTGCGGAAGGAGAAGCACGTTCGACGCATCGTCGAAGTGGAGGACCCGGCCGAGATACCGGAGGACGTCGCCGCGGCGGCTGGATGCGGGACGGGCAGAGGAGTCGATCGGAAATCCGGCGCTCTTCGCCGCGGCCCGGGTCGCGGTCGCAACGTCCGATGCACTCCAGCTGTTTCCGGCCGCCGGGGCGCCGGTGATCGCTTCGAAGATCCGGGCTGCGGTCTGAGTCTCGGTCAGCAGCGGAGTGATCTCTCGTCCCGTGATGGTCGTGGTCTGCAGCTCCACACACGGAACGCCCTTCAGATACGGCTCGTGCCGGTCGGGAAACATGGTCGACACGTCCGACGTCGCCCCGCCGCAGGTGGAAGTGAAGAGCGCATCGATGGGTTGACCGTCGAAAGTGATGACCTGACCCTCGGTCTCCTTCACCGCCTGGTCGGTCAGAGGATCCTCGGTGCTGAATCCTTTGTAGACCTGACACGCCGGGGTGGGACAGATGTCGTAACCTTCCGCGGAGTACTCGCCGAGCCGCTTGAAGACATAGGTCCGAGCGGCGAGCGCCTGAGCCTTTAGTGCCTCCAGGGCGGGATACGTCCTGGGACCCATCTCGTTCGGGATCACGCCGCGCACGTAATCCTCGAGGTTGAGCTCGTTGATCACGTTGAGCAGCCCCCGGCTGTTGACGAACACCCTCGCGCCGCCGCGGTACGGATGATCGGCGATCTCGATCGTCTCGCCCTGCGCGGGGAGCACGAGAATCGACTCCCCGGCGAAGGTGTATTCGTTGCCTTCGTCGTCGACCAGACGGATCTCCTTTTGGAACGTCTGCGTCGACGGCCGGCGGACGATCAGGCTGTCCTTCGCATAGCCTTTGTCCACCAGGGTCTGACGGAATGGAGTCGCTTCCTCCGCGGAGGCGAAATCACCGACGATCACCTTGTAGACGCCACCGCCGGAATCGAACACCACGCCGGCCTCCGCGCCGGTTTCCTGTCGCGCTTTGGCCGCGAGCGCCTCCGCGCTGCTCTGATCCGAAAGCGCGGCGACCTGCACGCCGAAGCGCGGCACCGCGTTCTCCAGAGGAGCGTGCAGAGTGAACCCCCGGCCGAGCTGCCACGGACCTTTGCCGGTCACGATGACGTATCCGCCCGGAACGCGCGGCGAGGTCGCGGTGGCCTGATCGGATTCGAGTCCGACTCGGACGACCGGAGTCGCGATCGCCTTCGGCGCGGTCGCGAGCGGCGTCAGCACGTTGGCCGCCCTGGCTCCAGGTGCAGGGGCGGGAGCGGGTGCAGGTGCAGTCGTCGCGCACGCGACGACGAGTGATGAGGCGATGATTGGAATCCAGAGAGCTCGAACCTTCAACTACCCCTCCCGATCGAGAAAAACTCGCGCGAGGCGATCGATCCCCTCCCGCAGTCGATCGTCGGGCTCCTTTGCAAAAGTCAGGCGCATGGTCTCGAGGCCGCTCCCATCGACGAAAAACGGTGCGCCGGGAACGTACGCCACTCCCGCATCGATGGAGCGCCGCACCCACTCCCGCGTGTCGACGCGGTCGTTGAGCGTGAGAAACGTGAAGAGCCCGCCGGTCGACTGGGTCCACGTCGCGCGTCCCGCGAATCGCGCCTGGAGCGCATCCATCAGCACGCCGCATCGCGCGCGATAGAACTCCCGCACTCTCTCGATCTGCGACGGGAGGTCTCCCGACGCGCAGAGCTCGTCGACGATCGACTGGTCGAGCATCCCCGAGCAGAGATCCGCCGCCTCCTTCGCCAGCTCGAACATCCGGAGGAGTAACGGATCCGCGAGAATCCACCCGCATCGGAGTCCTGGCGCGAGCACTTTGGAGAACGACCCGAGGTAGACCACGTGGGCCGACTCGCCGAGCGCCTTGATCGGGGTGGTGTCGGTGGAGGGATCGAACTTCACTTCGCCGTACGGATCGTCCTCCACCACGATGATCCCGGCCTCGGCGGCGATGGAATTCACCTCGGCGCGGCGCTCCCGCTTCATCACCCGCCCCGAAGGATTCTGGAAGTTCGGGATGGTGTAGAGAAACTTCGCGTTCTTCCCATCCTTCTTCAGGCGCGCGAGTACCGCTCGAAGATCTTCCGGGACGATCCCTTCATCGTCCTGGCACACCCCCGCGAGCTCGGCGCTCCGGGCGTAGAACGACGAGGACGCTCCGATGTACGTCGGAAGCTCGACCAGCACCACGTCGCCGGGGTCGAGCAGGACGTGGGCGACCAGATCGAGCGCCTGTTGCGAGCCGGTGGTGACCATCACGTCCTCCGCCGCGCACTCGATCCCGCGCGACCGGCTGATCGAGGCGATGGAGTCGCGCAAGCGAGGGAGCCCGGGAGTCGGTCCGTACTGCAGCGCAATCGACGAGCGGGTGCGGATCACCGTATCGGCGCAGCGCGCCACCAGCTCGACCGGGAACGTCGCGGGACTCGGAACTCCTCCGGCGAAGGAGATGATGTTCGGGTCGTTGATCAGCCGCGCGAATGCGCGGATCGCGGAGGGACGGAAGTTGCGCGCATCGCTCGAGAAGAGATCGTGAAACTGCTTGTCCATGGAACCATCCGTTCGAATGAGATCAGATCGTCAGGCAGGAAGCGGCTCGAACCCTCCCCCGCGAACCACCAGGGAGACGATCGCCGCCGTGAACCAGAGGCCGAGGAAAACGCCGAGCGCCGACTGGACGAAGAACATCACCAGCTGCATCGGGAGGAACACGAGATTCAGAAACGGCGCGTGCTGGGATGCGCCGTGCGCCAGATTCAGGATCGCGCCGAGCATTCCGACGGCGAAGGAGATCACGAAGGAGACGATCAGGACGACGATTGCCGGTCCGGCGTGACGGCGGAAGAGCCGGAGTCCCTCCTTCATCCCCTCCACCGCGCCGAGCCGCCCGTAAATGCTCGCGGTGATCGAAAAGTGAGTCCACAGATGGGTGATGAGACTGACCACCAGGGCCACCAGAACGAAGACGAGCGCCAGCGCGCATCCCGCGACGAGCACCGCAGGATGCTCGAGCCAGCGAACGGCGACCGCGGCAATCGCGAGCAGCGGGAAGAGGAGGATCAGCGAGGCCACTCCCCAGATCACGTTGTAGATCAGGAAGACTCGCCACCATCCGTTCCGAGCGGCGCGGAACCAGCGATCGAGGGTGAACGAGGGAACCGGCGATTCGGTTCCCGTGCGCTCGGCCTCGGCCATGACCGCCACGGTTCCCGCTTCCACGAACGAACGGATCGCGATGAGCACGCCGACCGCGATGCCGACCACCAGAAGAGCGTAGAGAACCGCGGCGAGCTGCCCCGCCGTGATCGCGCCGAGGATCCGCGTCGGATCGCCATTCCGGAAGTCGAAATCGCGCAGCGACGCGAAGATCCCGAGAGGAACTACCGCCACCAGGATGGAGAAGATGATCGTGCCGAACACGACGAACCCTTCCGCGACACGGACGAGGATCAACGGCCAGTTGGCGATCACATCGTCGAGGCTGCGGCGAAAGAGGGTGGAAAGAGTCATCAGATGGTCCGCGCCTTCACGACTTTCCGGTAGTCATCGGAGTCGATCACGACACGCTCGGTCATTTCGAACAGCCGGCTGCGGAGTGCGCGGCCGATCCGTTCCTCGAGGATCTCTCCTCCTTCACGCGGGCGCTCGTCGTAGTAGTTGGAAGTGAAGATCGTCGCGCGAGCCTCGTTGTACCGGCTGTTGATGATGTAGTAGAGCGTGTCCTGGACGAACGAGGTCGGCTTCTGGGAGCCGAGCTCGTCGAGCACGAGAAGATCCGCTTCCAGCACCGGCTGGAGAATTTCGAACTTGCTCGGCGTCTGGTCCGAGCTGAAAGAAGCGTGAATCTCCTGAATCAGATCCTGAAAATTGCTGAACCGCATCTTTCCCGGTTTTCCGAGCCCGATGATCTCCTGGAGCGCGGCGACTGCGAGATGGGTCTTCCCGACGCCGGGCGGTCCCATCAGCAGCAGACCCCGATCGAACGCGGGCCAGCATTCGACGAATTCGGCGACTCTGCGCCTGGCCCGGACCAGCGGACCATGTCCGCGGTCGTGAAAATGATCGAGCGTGCAGCCGGCGTACCGAGCGGGAATGTGCGCCGCGGCAAACCTCTGCACTCTTCGTCTTTCTTCACGACATCCGCAGGGGCCCATCCGGCGCGGCTCGACCTCTCTCCAGCCGCTCCCGCCGCAGATGTCGCACACCGCTTCGGAGGTCTCGATCATGCAGCGATCTTAGCATTGGTCGCAGTCGCTCCGAAGGAACGAAGCGGCCGGCCGGACTTTCACCCGCCGGGCCGACGGCCTATACTCGGGATCGCCCGATGCGCGACGCCCTGATCGAATACCTCGAGCCGAAACTGGAAGGCTCGCCGTTCGTCCTCTCTTCCGGTCTGGAGAAGACGATCGAGGAACTCTTCGGTCGGGCGGAGGACATCCTCCCGACTCCGTACAAGATCTTCTTCACCGACGAATTCGCGGCCCCCACCCTCGGATTTCCGGTCGGTGAATCGATCGCGTTGCGGGAGCTCGACACCCGATTCGATCGCTGGCTCAACGAAGAAATTCTCTGGCAGCTCCGGCAGAGCGACTCGAAGGAACGCTCCCAGCAGGCTCTGGAGGCGTACTCGATCCAGGCGGTCAAACTCGCCGAGAACTCGATGCTCTCGAGTCTTCTCGCCGACTATCACGCCGTCTTCTGGCTCGCCCATTCACTCGATGTCTCGAGGCAGTTCTCCAGCGTCGCGAGACGGATCGGAGCGATCGACACGCAGGCGGCCCGCACTCAGGCGGACGCGATCAAGTACCGCGCGTTCGCGCGCTGGGCGAGCGAGATGTCCGACCACGTCGGCCGGATGGTGGGGCGTGCGAACAAGATGCTCGACGGAGACGAGGAGCGTGGGGAGCGGTTCTTCCGGCTGCTGCAGGAAAACGTCCTGATCTTCACCGAGGAGTTCATCGGACCCGATCTGCGCGAGCTCAAACCGTTCCTCAACGGATACGCCCACGTCGACTTCCAGCAGGTCCGCGAGATGATGGAGCGCTTCCGGAACGCAACCGCCGAGCTCCTCGATCGCAATACCACTGCCCGCACCGCACTCGCTCTGTTCGGCGTCGATCCGGCCGCCGGCGCCGACAGCGCCATCCTCTTCGACCCGAGGATTCAACAGTTCCTCTTCAGACAGCCGTCGGTCGCCACCGTCCTCTCTTCTCAGGAGCGTGAGCAGTTGCAGGCCCTCGCCCGGAGACTCGGCTGCTTCACGATTCTGCACCAGCTCCGGCGGGCGATCGTCTTCATGACCACCACCGCGACCGGAGAGACCGTTCCGGTCGATCGTTCCCTCCCGACCGTCTACTCCCGAAACACCCGGCCGCTCGACTTCGGTCGCGCCGGGGTGGTCGACCCGATGGTCTACCGTTTCGGGCTGATGTACGACATCACCGCATTCTCCGAGACACTCGGCGAGATCGTGCGGAGCGGCCGGAAGGGGGAAGTCACCTCCTATCGCCAGATGCTCCTGTTCCAGCGCACGCTGCTGAAGATCACCGAACGGCACAATCTGCAGTTCGAAAAGTTTCTCGGCGACGGCGCGTTCTACACCACCCGCCGCGCTCTCCGTCTCCTCGGCGCAGCGGTCGAGATTCAGCAATTCTACGAGGAGATGCGCCACAAGGGATTCGCTTTCAACCGTGGTCTGAGGATCGCGCTGAACTTCGGTTATTACCGGCTCCTCCCGATGAAGGCACTTCGTGCATCCAGTGAGCACACCATGGAGTTCTACGGCCCCGGCATCGTCGAGCTCTCGCGACTGACGACGGGGAAGGCGAGCAAGGAGATCGAAGAGTACCAGTCGTTCCTCATCGCGCACGGGTACGATCCCGGCGATGTCCGCCGCTTCTTCGAGCCCCTCGCCAGCGAGGTGGACCTGGTCGACCACCGGATGCATGCGAGGCGGTTCTACGCCTACGTCAACCAGAACGGACATCTGGTGAACGAAGGAATCGTCGCATCCGCTGCACTGGTCGAACAGCTCGGATCGGAGATCGACGAGGAGCGGCAAGAGACGTGGTCGCTCCGAACCGAGTGGGCGAATTACATCGGGATCAGCTCGAGCGGCGCCGCCGCCGACTGGATCGGAATCCGGCTGATCGGCTCCGTGTCGCTGAAGGGGCTCGGGAAAATCGAGGTGGCCGAGGTCGCTCCGTTCAGGAAGGACGAAGTGGAAGCCGAGGTGATGAAGCTCTCCGAACCTCTGCTGATCCACCTGCGGCAGGAGTACCACCGGGCGACCGCGCAGGCACGCAAGGACGGCGACGCGGGACGCGAGCCGACGCAGGAGAGCCCGTTCCCCGAGGGCGACGTCTTCGTGTAAGGCGAGAGGCGAGAGGCGAGAGGCGAGAGGCGAGAGGCGAGAGGCGAGAGGCGAGAGGCGAGAGGCGAGGAGAGATCTTATTCTGAACAGTATGCATTTCCGCGCAAATAGTGCTGTTTTTGGCCATTTTTGCAGAATAAAGTTCCCCCTCGATTCGTCAGGCTGATCAGAATCGTCAGACCCGTCGGACGAGCGGGACGTGTCGGACTCATCCGAACGTTCCCGGAACGCGGGGTCATCGCAACCTCTTGACATCCCGCTCCTCCCCCTTTACATAGACCGCTCATGATGGAAAAAGCGATCTCCCGTACCGAGCTCCCGCTTCCTCTGCACCGCCGCGGAAAGGTCCGTGACGTCTACGATCTGGGCGAGTCGTACCTCTTCGTAGCAACGGACCGGATCTCCGCGTTCGACGTCGTCCTCTCGCCCGGCATTCCGGGCAAAGGGGTGATCCTGACGCAGATCTCGAACTTCTGGTTCCGGCGTTTCCGGGAGGTCGAGGACCATCTGATCGAGACCGACTTCGAAAAGTTCCCGGCGGAGCTGAAGAAACACGATGAACTGCGTGGACGAAGCGTGATCGTGAAGAAATGTGAGGTAGTCCCGATCGAGTGCGTCGCGCGCGGCTATCTGGTCGGCTCCGGATACAAGGAGTACCGGCAGTCGGGAACGGTGTGCGGCATCGAGCTGCCGGCCGGCCTCACCGTGGCGAGCAAGCTCCCCGAGCCGATCTTCACTCCCGCGACGAAGGAAGAGAGCGGTCACGACGAGAACATCTCGTTCGAGCGGATGTCGGAGATCATCGGGGGCGAGCTCGCCGCGAAGCTCCGCGACCTCACGCTCTCGCTGTACGTCCGGGCCGCGGAGTACGCGAAGGGCCGCGGGATCATCATCGCCGACACGAAATTC
This sequence comes from uncultured Acidobacteriota bacterium, assembly GCA_963741955.1. Classification (GTDB taxonomy): domain Bacteria; phylum Acidobacteriota; class Thermoanaerobaculia; order Gp7-AA8; family Gp7-AA8; genus CAVUKB01. Next base: position 39,731 of record CAVUKB010000001.1, on the reverse strand, counting down.
GAATTCGGCCGGATCGGAGATCGCATCGTCTGGATCGATGAAGCCCTGACCCCCGATTCCTCGAGGTTCTGGCCTGCGGATCAGTACTCGGAAGGATCCAACCCGCCGTCGTTCGACAAGCAGTTCGTGCGTGATTGGCTGGAGACCACCGGGTGGGACAAGACGCCTCCCGCACCGGAACTGCCGGAAGAGGTGGTGCGGAAGAGCCTCGAGAAATATCTCGAAGCGTACCGGACGCTCACGGGCGAAGAGCTCGCGCTGTAGACGGGGTCGGGGATCGGGGGTCAGGGATCGGGGGCCGGGGGTCGGGGGAATACGCACTGACTTTGGCTTTCTCGTGACGGAACTTCCGTGGGGGTTGGGTCGGCAGCACCGAATGCAGAATGCAGAGTTTGGAGTTGAGAAAACTACGAACCCTTCTTCATTCTGCTGCGAAATCCGCCACCCCTTCGGGGTGCGACGAATGATCGCGCTCCTCTCTTTGGTTCTCCTAACAGGTGTGTAGGTGCGGAATGATTGTCGGAGGCATGCAGGAACGGCGACGCGGCTGTTTTCGAGGAGCAAGTCGGTGTTCGCCGAAGCGTTCGGAAAGCGAAGTTGTGGAAACCGCGGAAAACGCCGCCACCCGGCCGCCGCGTTTTCCGCCGTTCCCACAACTTGCCCCGCCGTCGCGGAAGGATCTGAAGGAGCCCCGAAAGTCGCTGCTCGTGGAGAGGTGAAGATCGAAGCAGCGATAGCAGGTTGGAATCGGCGAACCGTGCTGCCCATTTCCCGTAGTCTGTAGTCGATGAAACCAAGACACGGGGAGGACAGGCACGGTGCGCCTGACGACATTGTTCCGGAAGTTGCTCAACATGGCAAACGTAACGGTTCGCGGGGTTCGGTTCGAAGCTCGGAGTCTCTATCTCGACGTGAGTCCAACGTGGAGACGTCCGCGGTGCGGAGGGTGCGGACGGGTTGCTCCCGAGCTTCACGGAACGGTGATGAAGCATCGCGAATGGCGTCATCTCGGCCTCTGGGGATGCCGGGTGATGCTGCGGGCGGATCTGCCGCGGGTGCGTTGCCGCCGCTGCGGGGTGCGAACGGCCGCGGTTCCGTGGGCACGGCCTGGTTCGATGTTCACCCGCGCGTTCGAAGACGAGCTTGCCTGGTTTCTGCAGCGATCCAATCAAACCGCGGTCTCGGCGTACTTCAAGGTCAGCTGGCTCACGGCCGGACGGATCGCCGCTCGAGTGGTTGCCGAAAAACGCGACCCGAACGCGCTCGAGAATCTGACCCGGATCGGCATCGACGAGATCTGCTGGGGGCGGCCGAAGAAGTTCATGACCGTGGTCACGAACCACGAGACCGGGCAGATGATCTGGGCGGCGAAGGGTAAAAGTGCAGAGGTTCTCGACGGGCTGTTCGATCTGCTCGGCCCCGAGCGCTGCGCGCGAATCCGTCTGGTGAGCATCGACATGAGCGCGGCCTTCGAGAAAGCTGTTCGCGACCGACTGCCGAACGCCGAGGTCGTTTTCGATCGGTTCCACGTGGTCCAACTCCTCGGGAATGCGATCGATCAGGTGAGGCGGGACGAGATGCGAAAGGCCACCGGCGAGGAGCGCTCCGCTCTCAAATCCACTCGGTTCGTCCTCCTGAAGAACCCCTGGAACCTGCGTGATGCCGAGGAGGCGAAACTCTCGGAGCTCGCGCGGATGAATCACACCCTCTTTCGCAGTTACCTGGTCAAGGAATCCTTTCAGGACATCTATGACTCCTCGTCCGTCCGCCAAGCTGATCGACGGTTCAAGCGCTGGTATCAGTCCGCGGTTCATAGCCGCATTCAACCCCTCGTTCGCTTCGCGCGAACCGTCGCGGCGAAATGGCCTGGCATCCGCCGTTACTTCGAGTATCGACTCACGAATGCAGTTGCTGAAGGCTGCAACAACAAGATCCGAATGCTCAGTCACCGCGCTTTCGGCTTTCACACCGCGGAAGCTCTGATCGCAATGGCGTTCCTCTGTACGTCAGCAATCGCATTCCATCCTCTCGGCCTATGAACTCTGCTACACACCTGTTAGGAGATCCCTCTCTTTCCGGTGGCGGCCCCTTCGCGGCAGGAGGACGATTTTGAATTCGCTCCCGCCGTTCGTTTGGTCAAAGATGGCCGCCGCCCGCCGGTGGCGCCTGAATTCTGAACTCTGCATTCGTCTCTTCCTGTTCGTCTCATCGGAGCAGACGGCAGTCTCTTTCCCCGGGCCCTGACCCCCATACGCACAAACTTTGAGGAGCGAAATGAAGGCATCGCCCGACGAATGCAGAGTGCAGAATTCAGAATGAAGAAGGGCTGGGGTCGCTTCTCAGCTCTCAATTCTGCATTTTGCATTCTGCATTCGTCGTTGCCGACCCGATTCGCAGGCCTGTGCACTCACGAGAAAGGCAAAAGTTAGTGCGTATGGCCCTGACCCCCGGGCCCCGATTCCTCGCCTCTCGCCACTATAATCGCCTCATGCGCTCCTTGCGGTCTCTCGCGATCGCTGCACTTGTTCTCTCCGGCCTCGCGGCACCGGCTCTCACCGCGACGCGCGTCCTCCGCGGCCGCGTGGTCTCCGTCGCCGACGGCGACACGATCACCATCCTCGACGCGACGAAGCACACCAGCCGGATCCGGCTGCAGGGAATCGATGCGCCGGAGCGCGGCCAGGATTTCGGCAACCTCTCGCGCTCGCATCTCGACCGTCTCGTCTACCGACGCGAAGTCACGGTCGAGATCACGAAGGTCGACGACTACGGGCGTTTCGTCGGCCGGGTGCTGATCGGAGATACCGATGCCGGACTGGAGCAGATCCGCGCCGGGCTCGCCTGGTTCTACGCGCACTACGAAAACGAGCTCCCGCCGCGCGACCGCCGCCTCTACGCCGAGGCGCATCGGAGGGCCCGGGCGGCGCGCGCAGGCCTGTGGGCCGCAGCCGATCCGATCCCTCCGTGGCAGTTCCGGCGTCTCGCGCGGCGCGGTGAACCGCCGTCGGCCCGGCGCGCTCCCCCTCCGGAGCCGCCGGCCGCGTCGCTCGCGGGAAAGGTCATCGCGAACCGGCGCAGTCATCTCTACCATCTCCCCGGCTGTCCCGGGTGGTCGGAGGTGTCGCCGCACAACCGTGTGGTGTTCGAGACCGAGGCCGAAGCGCTCGCCGCCGGCTACCGCCGCGCACGAAACTGCCGGTAGGCGGCAGCTGCGAGTGATGCCGGAAGCGCGATCTCAACCCGCATTTCTCACACCATCTCTGCTGCGGAGCCCGATAGCGGCCTGTCTGCTGCGTTGAGCCCCGCTTCGGCTCCTCAACATAGTCACCACTAAGCCTTCGTCGCCGAAGCGAGGCGCGCCTTGCATCCAGGCCACTCTCTGCCTCCTCGCGACGAGATGGTGTGAGAAATGCGGGTTAACAACCGAGCGCCACGGAGGATCGGGGAGGAGATCCGAAAGGTTCGCCCTCCGTGTGGGGGGAGGAGGGTCAGTCCTCCAGTCCGAGCTCCGAATCGTGGATTGTGGATTCACCCGTTCCTGCGATGTTCCACCCTCACCACGGTGTGAATCCCTCCGCGGACGAAGAAGTCTCCCTCGACCTCGATCCAGCGGGGATCGAGCGCGCCGACCAGGTCGTCGAGGATGCGGTTGGTCACCGCCTCGTGAAACGCTCCTTCATTCCGGAACGACCAGAGATAGAGCTTGAGGGACTTGAGCTCCACGCACTTCGAATCCGGCGTATAGCGGATCCGGATGGTGGCGAAATCGGGCTGACCGGTCATGGGGCACAGGCAGGTGAACTCCGGCGCCTCGAACGCGATCTCGTAGTCGCGCTCGGGATTCGGATTGGGGAAGGTCTCGAGCTCTCTGGAAGGAGTGGTGGTCATGTCGTCGTCGGATCAGGTCGCGGACGGTTCTCGCACTTCGTCACGTCAGCGTCGCGCCGGTCCTGCCCCGCCGGCCATCAGTTTCTGGTTGAGCTCCTTGATCCGTTCCTGCAGTGAATTGATCTTCGACTGCGCCTCGGCCCTGAGCCGTTCGAGCTCTCCCTTCAGACGGTTGATCTCGTCGTCTTTCTGGCCGGTGTTCTGTTCCTGCTCGGCCACCGACTGGGAGTGATAATCGAGGTCGCGTCGCAGGTTCTCGAGCTCCTCATCCTTCTCCAGCAGACGCATACGGAATTTCTCTTCCTGCTCTTCGTAAAGCCGCTTGATCTCCATCAGCTCGGTGATCTGGGAAAAATCCGAATAGCTGGGCATTCCTTCGCCTCCCTTGCGAACGCGCTCTTCGATCGCAGGAAACATCTTTCTGAGTTTCAGCGACAGGTCCTCCGGATCGCCGGAGAGCTCCATCGCATCCTGATACAGGATCTTCTGATGAGCGAGCAGCGCGATGAGCGACTGGTTCATGGACTGCATCCTGTAGTAACCGACCGAGTTCTCGATCTCCTCGAGAATCTCCCTGGTACTCCCCTCTTCGATCTGCTTGGCGATCTTCGGCGAGTTCTTCAGGATCTCCACCGCGGCGGTCATCTTCCCGGTGACGGTCTTGACCAGCTTGAGTGAGATGATGCCTCGCAATACGAGCGCGAGCTGTGCCCGGATCTGTTTGTGCTGTTCCTGAGGGAACGCATCGATGATCCGGTCGATGGTCTGCGCCGCATTGTTGGTGTGAAGCGTCGAGTAGACCAGATGTCCCGTCTCGGCCGCCGTGAGCACTGTCTGCATGGTGCTGCGGTCGCGCATCTCGCCGACCATGATCACGTCCGGATCCTGCCGCATGGTGTTCTTCAGCGCTTCCTCGAAGGTCGGGGTGTCGCTGCCGACCTCGCGCTGTGAGATCGCCGCGACCTTGTCCTGAAAGAGAAACTCGATCGGATCCTCGATGGTCACGATGTGCAGCGCTTCATGGGCGGAGATCTCGGAGATCATCGCCGCCAGGGTGGTCGACTTCCCCGATCCGGTCGGACCGGTCACCAGCACCAGCCCTCCGGGAATGTCCGTCAGATCGCGGACTGCCTGCGGCAACTCCAGCTCTTCGATTCCGAGGATCTGGATCGGGACCCGGCGGAACACCGCGGCGACCGTTCCCCGCTGAAGGTAGAGGTTGGCGCGAAACCGCGCCACTCCGGGAACGCCGTAACCGAAATCGACCGACTGATGCGCTTCGAACTTCTCCTGCTGGTGTTTGTTCAGGATCGGCAGGAGCATCCGTTCGAGGTCCGCCGGCTTGAGGGGATCCGTCTTCACCGGAACGAGCTTCCCGGAGATCCTCAGGAGCGGAGGACGCATCGGTTTGAGGTGAAGATCCGAGGCCTCCTTCGACGCCATGAAGACGAGAAGATCCTTCAGGGTGAGCGGCGTGCTCTCCGTGGCGGTGGATGTCGAGTTCGTGTTTTCGGCGGTCAAGGGCGGCTCCGCTTCGGGTGTGTCGCTTCTGAATGTAACGGAATCGGCTTCGGTTGTGAATCGAACCGCGTCATTTCCGCATGATGGAGTCGAGAATCATCAGGAATGCCTCCTGCTGTTTCGGCTCCGTCTTGTTGATCACGGCGATGGTGTCTCCGATCCGGAATCTCGCATGCAGCTCGTCCGAGGGATGCGACGAGGTGACGATGATCCGCTTCGCCGGCACTCCCTTTTCCCTCGCGTAGTGGACGAATTTCTGTCCGTCCATTCCCGGCATTTCGAGGTCCACCAGAAGGAGGTCGATCGACTGATCGATCTTCGGGAGTGCGTCGTACGGATGGTGGTACGTCTCCACTCTGGCCACTCCTTCGTACCGCTCCTCGAGGATGTTCGCCCAGAGGTCGCAGAAGGCGGTGGAGTCGTCCACGATCACCACCCGCTTCGGGGTCGCCGGTCTCATCGTCTTCTCTTGGAGCCGCTCCGGGAGGCTGGCTTCTTTCCGCCGGATCTGTCGCTTGACGACGCAACTGCTGCGACGCCCTCGTCCGCGCGATACTTCACCGATCCACCAACCACCGTCGCCATGATCTTCCCGTGATAACGGCGGCCGGTGAAGGGCGAATTCTTCGCCAGCGACCGGAACGATTCGAAGACCACCTCGGCGGTGGGGTCGACGATCGTCACGTCGGCCGGAGATCCTTCGCGCAGAGTCCCTCCGGGAAGCGCGAACACTCTCGCCGGTGCGGAGGTGAGCATCTCGATCAGCCGGCCGAGAGGAACGATCTTCCCCCGGACCAGAGTCTCGTTGCAGACCGCGAATGCGGTCTCCAGACCGATGATCCCGAACGGTGCGAGATCGAATTCGACGTTCTTCTCGTCCTCGTGATGCGGCGCATGATCGGTGGCGATCACGTCGATCGTCCCGTCGGCAATCGCCTCGAGCAGCGCCCGGCGATGATCGGCCGAACGGAGAGGGGGCTTCATCTTCAGGTTGGTCGAGAACGAGATCAGCGCCTCGTCCATCAGAGCGATGTGATGGGGCGCCGCTTCGCAGGTGACCTTCAACCCTTCGGCGCGCGCCCGTCGCACCGCCTCGACTCCCCCTCGGGTGGAAATGTGCGCGACGTGGAGATGTCCGCCGGTCACGCGGGTCAGAAGGACGTCGCGCGCGGTCATGGTCTCTTCCGAGGCGGCGGGGATGCCCTTGAGCCCGAGAAGCGTCGAGAAGTAGCCCTCGTGCATCGCGCCCCCTTCGGCGAGAAACGGATCCTCTTCGTGAGCCACGACGGGGATTCCGAGCATCCGGGTGTACTCGAGCGCGCGCCGCATCAGGAGCGAGTTCGCGATCGGCATGCCGTCGTCGCTCACCGCGACGCAACCGGCACCGCGGAGGTCGGCCAGCTCGGCCAGCTCCTCACCCCGCAGGCCTTTGCTCACCGCGCCGACCGGGTAGACCCGGCAGGCGCCGTTCCGCGCGGCTTCGGCGAGAATCATCTCGGTGACAGCCCGCTCGTCGTTCGGCGGTACGGTGTTCGCCATGGCGCAAACGGCGGTGTAGCCGCCAGCCACTGCGGCTCTCGTTCCGGTGCGGATGGTCTCCTTGTGCTCCTGTCCGGGCTCGCGAAGATGGGTATGGAGATCGATGAATCCCGGAGTGATGACCTGACCCTTCGCGTCGATCTTCTCGATCGAGGCCGGAGCCTTCATCCGCTTTCCGAGTTTCGCGATCGCTCCGTCCTGGATCAGAAGATCGAGATCTTCATCGAGCCCCTGGCTCGGATCGATCACCCGTCCGTTCTGTATCAGCAAGTCCATGTCGAATCCTCGAATCGAGCGTGAATCATCCTTCGGTCAGATGTCCGCCACCCAGCAGATACAGCACCGCCATCCGCACGGCCACTCCGTTCGTCACCTGCTCGAGGATCACGGAAAAGGGGCCGTCGGCGACGTCGGAAGCGATCTCCACGCCCCGGTTCATCGGCCCCGGATGCATGACCACGACCCCTTCCCTGGCCCGACGGAGCCGTTCGGCAGTCAGCCCGAAGGTGTTGAAGTACTCGCGGAGCGAAGGAAACGAGAGCTTCCCCTGACGCTCGAGCTGGATCCGGAGCATCATCACCACGTCCGCACCTTCCAGAGCCTCGTCGAGCGAATGGACGACTCGGACGCCGAGACGCTCCACTTCCGCCGGCATCAGAGTCGGCGGCGCCGCGAGGGTCACGTTTGCGTTCATCTTCGTGAGCAGATGGATATTGGAGCGAACCACCCGGGAGTAGGCGATGTCGCCGATGATCGAGATGTTGACGCCGTCGAGCCTCCCCAGCCGCTCGCGGATGGTGAACGCGTCGAGCAGCGCCTGAGTCGGGTGCTCGTGCGCGCCGTCGCCCGCGTTGATCACCGAGGCCGGAAGACGGTCGGCGAGCATCTTCGCGGCACCCGGGAAGCGATGGCGGATCACGATCATGTCCGGGTGCATCGCCATCAGGTTCTCGGCGGTGTCGAGCAGGGTCTCTCCTTTTTCGACCGACGAACCGGAGGCGGAGAAGTTCAGGGTATCGGCAGAGAGACGCTTCTCGGCGATCTCGAACGAGACGCGGGTCCGGGTGGAAGCCTCCATGAAGAGATTGATCACCAGCTGCCCGCGGAGGGTGGGGACCTTCTTGATCGGACGCTCGCTGACTTCCTTGAATCCTTCCGCCGTATCGAGGATCAGAGTGATCTCGTCGGCGGAGAGCGATTCGATCCCGAGCAAATCCTTCGAGCGGAGGGCGGAGGTGGCACTTCTCATCGGATCACTGCTCCATGATCAGAACTTCGTCATCGCCGTCGGTCTCTTCCAGCTTCACCTTGATCACTTCGGTCCGGTCCGTGGGGACGGTCTTGCCGATGAAATCGCCGTGGATCGGAAGCTCGCGATGTCCCCGGTCGATGAGCACCGCAAGCTGCACCGCCTTCGGGCGTCCGAAATCGATCAGTGCGTCGAGGGCCGCCCGGACGGTGCGCCCGGTGTAGAGAACGTCGTCGACCAGGACCACGATCTTCTCGTCGATCGGCTGCGGGAACTTGGTCGGCTTGACCACCGGCTGGGGGGCAATGGTGGTGAGGTCGTCGCGGTAGAGTGTGATGTCGAGGATCCCGAGCGGGACCTCGACACCTTCAGCGTCCTTGATGTGACGAACGATGCGCTCGGCGATCGGGACGCCGCGGCTGCGGATGCCGGTGATGATCAGCTCTTCCGTGCCGCGATTCCGCTCGACGATCTCGATGGCCATTCGCGAGATGGCGCGCCGCATCCGGGCGCCATCGAGGATGCGCTTCTTGACTTTCATCTTCGCTCCTGTGTCCGGAGTGGATTTCGGGACTGATGAAAGGCGGGGAGCTCGCCTCCGACGCCCGACGGAGGATAGCAGATGATGCGGCGCCGGGCGAGAGGGCGCGCAGATTTGCGCGGCGGAGCAGCGGCGCATCGCGGGGGAACTCTCGCCTCTCCCGACCCGGCACCGCAAAGCGAGCAATTCCCTCCCCTCTTCTGCTATGTTGAACGGACCGCGATGATGATCCGCACCGCACTGCTTCACGAGGGAAAGGTCACCCTCGGCGCCCAGGAGTTGATCGACCGCTGGTCCCCCGAAGGGAAAGACCGGCTGTGGGTCGACATCGTGAAACCGACCCAGGAGGAGATCGAACCGATTCTCGAGGATCGCTTCGGATTCCATGCTCTCGCTGCGGAGGACGCCGTCTCCGCGCATACCCTGCCGAAATACGACGCCTATCCCGACTACGATTTCTTCATATTCCGCGCCGTCAACGTCAACCTCAACGAGCACGGGATCGACACGACGAAGCTCGCGGTGTTCCTCAGCGACCGGTTCATATTCACGGTTCACGACGGCCTGGAACAGACGGTCGACACGGTTCGCGACCGCCTTCCGAACGACGCCCGCCTGATGGTGGAAGGGACCGACTTCCTCCTCTACTCCATCATCGACCTGCTGGTCGACATGCACTTCCCCATCATCGACGAGATCGAAGATCGGGTGGACGCGATCCAGGACCGGATGTTCACCCGTCCCCGCCAGGACCTTCTGGACGAAGTGCTCCATTTCAAGAGGGACCTGAATCAGCTCCGCCGCCACTCTGTGCCCCAGCGCGAACTGCTCAACGCGATCAGCCGGGGAGATGCGAAGTTCGTCAAGAGGGACCACCTGATCTATTTCCGGGACCTGTACGACCACATGTACCGGATCAGCGAGTGGATCGACGTGGAGCGCGATCTCACGACTTCCACGCTCGACGCGTACCTGTCGGTGGTGGCGAACCGCACCAACGACATCATGAAACTTCTCACGATCATCTCGACCGTCCTCCTTCCGATCAACATGCTGGCCGGAATCTACGGAATGAACTTCGCCCATATCCCCTTCCTCCGCTCCCCCTGGGGATTCTGGGCGGCGATCGGAGTGATGCTCGCGATCGCGGTCGGAATGCTCGGCTACTTCACTCACAAGGGGTGGCTGTTCGAGAAGGCGTCGGACGAGAGTCTGATCGGACGTCTTTTCATGCGCCGCCGCCATCCTCTCCGGAAGCTCCGCCACCGGCGACGGCGTCTGGGACCGCCGCCACCTCCGGTCTGGACGCGCTGAGTGCGGCGAGCGAGGTTAGGCCGCGCAGGATTCGTCCGACAGGTCCGACAGGTCCGACATTGCCGGGTTCCTGACAAGCTCCGGCCTCTCGTCCCTGGTCCCTCGTCTCTCGTCGCTCGCCGCTCCAGAAATCTTCGTCCCGTCAACTCAAATTCTGCCCCCTTGACACACCTCGACTCGCCGACTATATTTGTTAGCACTCACGTCGGGAGAGTGCTAACAGAGGAGCCCGGCGCGGCAGAATGAGGTCTTCAAATCGCGGATTTCTCCGCGGCATCAATTGGAGTTCTGAAAGGAGAGATGTCCATGAGTATCAAAGTGCGCCCGCTGTACGACCGGATCCTGGTCAAGCGTGTCGAGCCGAAGGAGCAACTCCGCGGCGGAATCATCATCCCCGACACCGCCAAGGAGAAGCCTCTCGAGGCGGAAGTGATCGCCGTTGGCGAAGGAAAGTTCACCGAGGACGGAAAGCGAATCAAGCTCGACGTCAAAAAGGGTGACCGGGTCCTGATCGGCAAGTACTCCGGAACGGAGATCAAGCTCGACGAGGTCGAGTACACGATCCTCCGCGAAGACGAAGTGCTCGCGATCGTCGAGTAAATCACGAACGGAACAATGCGGAGCCTATTGCGTCCGCGACAGAGAACAGGAGAAACAAGATGGCAAAGAGAATCACGTACGGAGAAGAAGCACGGCAGTCCATTCTCCGCGGCGTCAACAAGCTTGCCGACGCGGTGAAGGTGACGCTCGGACCGAAAGGCCGGAACGTCGTCATCGAAAAGAAGTTCGGTTCGCCGACCATCACCAAGGACGGCGTGACGGTAGCGAAGGAGATCGAGCTGAAAGACGAGATCGAGAACGCCGGAGCGCAAATGGTGCGCGAGGTCGCCTCCAAGACCTCCGACACCGCGGGCGACGGCACCACCACGGCGACGGTTCTGGCCCAGGCGATCTACCGCGAGGGAATCAAGAACGTCACCGCCGGCGCGAACCCGATGAGCGTCAAGCGCGGCATCGAGCTGGCGGTGAAGGCGGCGATCGAATCGATCGACAAGCTCGCCAAGCCGGTCGAGGGGAACGACATCGCCCACATCGGAATGATCTCCGCGAACAACGACGAAGAGATCGGAAAGATCATTGCCGAGGCGATGGACAAGGTCGGCAAGGACGGAGTGATCACGGTTGAAGAGGCCAAAGGTCTCGACACCACGCTCGAAGTGGTCGAGGGAATGCAGTTCGACCGCGGCTATCTTTCGCCCTACTTCGTGACCGACCCCGAGCGGATGGAAGCGATCCTGGAGAACGCGAAGGTCCTCCTGTACGAGAAGAAGATCTCCTCGATGAAGGACCTCCTCCCGGTGCTCGAGCAGGTGGCCAAGCAGGGCAAGCCCCTCCTGATCATCGCCGAAGACGTCGAGGGCGAAGCGCTCGCGACTCTCGTGGTCAACAAGCTCCGCGGCACGCTCAATGTGATCGCGGTCAAGGCCCCCGGATTCGGTGATCGCCGCAAGGCGATGCTCGAGGACATCGCGATCCTCACCGGCGGTCGTCTGATCTCCGAGGACCTCGGGATCAAGCTCGAGAACGTCCAGTGGACGGACCTCGGCGACTGCAAGCGCATCGCGGTCGAGAAGGACACCACTACCCTGGTCACCGATACCGACGACAAGAGCCGCAAGGAAGCGCTGGCGGGACGGGTCAAGCAGATCCGGACCCAGATCGACGAGACCACTTCCGACTACGACCGCGAGAAGCTCCAGGAGCGCCTGGCGAAGCTGGTCGGCGGCGTGGCGGTGATCAAGGTCGGTGCCGCGACCGAGACCGAGATGAAAGAGAAGAAGGCTCGGGTCGAGGACGCGATGCACGCGACCAAGGCGGCCGTCGAAGAGGGAATCGTTCCCGGCGGCGGTGTGGCCCTCCTTCGCGCAATCGATGCGATCGACAAGGTCAAAGCAGAGGGCGACGTTCTGGTCGGCGTGAAGATCATCAAGCGTGCTCTCGAAGAGCCGGCCCGGCAGATTGCCGCGAACGCCGGTTTCGAAGGCTCCGTCGTGGTCAAGGAGCTCAAGGAGAAGGGCGGAAACTTCGGATTCAACGCCCAGACCGAAGAGTTCGTAGACATGATCAAGGCCGGAATCATCGACCCTGCGAAGGTCACCAAGCAGGCCCTGGTCAACGCCTCCTCCATCGCGGGACTGATGCTCACCACCGAGGCTCTCGTCTCCGAGATCAAGGAAGAGGAGAAAGCCCAGGCCGCAGGACCCGGAATGGGTGGCGGCATGGGGATGTATTGATCGCTCCCGTCATCGGGACGCATCGAGGCGCGGCGGCAACGCCGCGCCTTTTTTTTTCGTCCTCCCGGGAGGCCCCGCGGACGGAATCCAAAATTCCGAACAACAGCCTGTTCGGAGAGCCTCCTCACTCCCCGCCGCTGCCGCCGGCGGCCGGCTCCGGACGATTCGCCGTTCGCGCTCCGAGGGAGCGCCGCCATTCCTCCAGGCCAGAAGACTGCGTTTTCAAGGGGTTTCCCTGATTTTAACCCGAGTTTCACCCCCGGGCGATCCGGAGCCGAATCCGGCGGACACCGCTGCCTGAAGGCGCTCCGGCCGGGCCCGATTCGGCATTTTCACCTCTTCGCATCAAATTTCCGAATCTGCCGTAACCGGCAGGTAAACGGCGGTTTTGTAAACGATTGTTCAATAAAGAGTTGAGCTCTGCGACTCCTGGCACCGTCGCGGTCCGGACCGTGCAGTTCCGTCGCCGATTCTGAAGTCGTGATTTACAAATCCTCCCCCGGCAATCGGGTGGAGGGCGACATAGAGGAGGAAACTCGATGAAACAGCTCCAACGGACTCTCGGCCTGTCGCTTCTCCTTCTGCTCGCAGGCATCACCGCCTTCGGGCAGACGACGGCCACTCTCAGCGGGACGGTCACCACGGACGGGGGCCCGCTCCCCGGCGCCACGATCACCATCTCATCCCCGGCCCTGCAGGGCACCCGGACGACGGTGTCCGGAATCAACGGCGGCTACGTCTTCCCGGCACTTCCTCCGGGCGACTACGCCGTCACCATCGCACTCGAAGGAATGCAGACGGTCACGAAGAAAGTCCATCTGTCGCTGTCGACCACGGCGACCGCGGACGCGGACCTGAAGCTCTCCGCCGTCACCGAGGCGATCACCGTCACCGCGAGCTCTCCGGCGGTCCTCGACACCCCCCAGGTGTCGGCGAACGTCTCCTCCAAGCTCGTAGATGACCTTCCCCTCGGCCGGACCGTTCTCGCCGCGGCAGATCTCGCCCCAGGCGTGAACAGCAACACCGTCCAGACCAACCAGCTGTCGATCTCCGGCAGCCCGGGCTACGACAACCTGGTCATGGTCAACGGCGTCTCGATCACCGAGAACGTCCGCAACCAGACCCTCGCGCTCTTCATCGAAGACGCGATTCAGGAGACCACTGTCCTGACCGGCGCGATCTCCGCCGAGTACGGCCGTTTCACCGGCGGCGTGGTGAACTCCATCACCAAGACCGGCGGCAACGAATTCTCCGGCTCGTTCCGGGACTCCCTCTCCAACAACAGCTGGACGAACAAGACCCCATATGCCGGCGAGGCAGACCACCTCGACAAGATCAATTCGATCTACGAGGCGACACTCGGCGGATTCGTGATGAGGGATCGTCTCTGGTTCTTCGGCGCGGGCCGCAAGCAGTCGACCTCGAGCTCCGCCGAGACCTACCGGACCAACATCCCTTATGCGACGAGCACCGATGCGAAGCGGTGGGAAGCCAAGCTCACCGGCCAGATCACTCCGAAACACTCGATCGTCGGCTCGTACCTGAAGAACGACAGCACCAGCACGAACACCCGCTTCACTTCATCGAGCTACGATCTGAACAGCCTCTCGGACCGGAAGGATCCACAGTCGCTCCTCTCCGCTCACTACAACGGCATCATCACCAACAACTTCCTGGTTGAAGGCCACTATTCGCAGCGCAAGTACGACATCGCCGTGGGCAACGGAGCCCAGTACACCGACCTCCTCCGCGGGACGCTGATCCGCAACGCGGGAGACGGTCTCGCACGCTTCAACTCCCCGACCTTCTGCGGCGTCTGCGACACTGAGAGCCGCAACAGCGACGGCTACACCGTCAAGGGAAACTACTTCCTCAGCACCGCCGGCACCGGCGCACACAACTTCGTCGCCGGCTACGAGCGTTTCGACCAGCAGCGTTATGCGAACAACCACCAGTCGGGCTCGGACTACCGGATGCAGGTCACGGACGTGGTCCGCGTCCCCGGCTCGACCACTCCTCTGATGTCACCCGAGGGGCTGCTCTACCCGGTGGTGACCAACAGCGCCGCGACCAGCTATCTCCGCTGGACCCCGATCTTCGTCGGCGCGAACCAGAACCACCTCGGACAGGACTCCCTCTTCGTCAACGACCGGTGGGATCTGAGCCATCACTGGTCCTTCAACGTCGGACTCCGTTACGACAAGAACGACGCGAAGGACGGCCAGGGAAACCAGGTCTCGAAGGACAGCGCGATCAGCCCTCGCCTTTCGGCCACTTACGACATCCAGGGGAACGGCCGTCATCGCGTTCAGGCCTCGTACAACGAGTACGTGACCATGGTCGGTGAGGGTCCCGGCACGTCAGCCGACGCGGCGGGCAGCCCCGGCACGATCGACTACATCTACGGAGGGCCGGCGATCAACGCTCCGGGAACTCCGCAGAATGAGCTGCTGGACGCGCACCAGGCGCTTCAGATGATCTTCGACTGGTTCTTCGCCAACGGCGGCACCAGCAACACCGCGCTTCTCAAGCCGAATGGGGCGAAGAACGTCCCCGGCTACGACTACGTCATCGACAGCAACCTGAAGTCGCCGAAGGTCACCGAATACGTCCTCGGCTACGGCGTACAGCTCGGCCGGACCGCATATGCGAAGGCCGATTTCGTTTCGCGCGACTGGAAGGACTTCTACGCCTTCCGGATCGTCCAGGGATCGCCGATCAGGACCGATTTCCTCGGCATCGAGCACGACGTCGCCACCGTCTACAACACGGACGACATCAAGCGTCAGTATCGCGGTGTGCAGCTCCAGGCAGCCTGGCGTCCGAACCGCTTCAACACGGGCCTGAACTACACCTGGTCCAAGCTGCGCGGCAACGACACCCAGGAGAGCGCGTCCAGCGGCACGGTCGGCAACACGACCCTGACCGATTTCTATCCCGAATATCTCGGCTTCAAGCAGTCGCTCCCGATCGGTTACCTCGCAGGCGACCAGCGGCATCGCGCACGGATGTGGGTGGGCTACGACGTCCCGATGCCGGAGATGATCGGTACCCTGAACGTCTCGCTCCTCCAGAACTACGGGAGCGGACTTCCGTACTCGGCAGCCGCAACGATCGACGCGTTCAGCTATCCGGGCGCGCCGAACATCACCAGCTACGCCGAATCGCAGCTCGGATATCCGGTCTACTACTTCTCCGGTCGCGGAGCGTACCGGACCGATACGATCACCTCGACCGACCTGTCGTTCAACTACGGCAGGAAGATCGCGGCCGGCGTGCAGCTGTTCGCCCAGGCCGAGATGTTCAACATCTTCGACGAGAGCGGCGTGACCAACGTCAACACCACCGTCTATACGTCACTCAACAGCCAGTGCAAGAAGGCGGACGGAACGCGCTGCAGCGTGTTCAACCCGTTCACGGACACCCCGGTGGAGGGAGTCAACTACGTGAAGGGACCGAACTTCGGCAAGCCGACGGCGGCGAGCTACTACCAGACCCCGTTCAGTTACCGCTTCTCGCTCGGACTGCGATTCTGATCGAGCGAGCTTCACGAGCAGCACGGCCCCGGTCTTCGGACCGGGGCCTTTTTTTTCGGGCAGATTTTCCGCGCCGCCGTGTTCTCATGAACGACGCGCGTAACGTTCGGGTGGAAAGGTCTGCTTCTCTTCCCGACCGGAACGGACGACCGGGCCAGCCCGGCTGCGCTGATGGTTCGTGAAACCAGAGAGTCCCGAAAGACACCGATGATCCGCCCCCGCCGACTCGCAGCTCTCCTCGCCACCGCGGTGCTCCTCTCCGGATGCGGAGGCGAGAGATCCTCCGTCACGTCGAATCGCGAGACCCCGGTGGTCCTGATCTCCATCGACACGCTCCGCTCCGATCACCTCCCGGCCTACGGCTACCGGGCCATCGAAACGCCACACCTCGACGCACTCCGCCGCGACGCCATTCTCTTCCGGCGTGCGTACTCCCCGGTCCCGATGACCCTTCCCTCCCATGCCACGATGCTCACCGGCCTCCTTCCGGCGGACCACGGAGTCCGGAACAACATCGGATTCCACTTCGACTCCACGAAAGAGGGTTCCCTTCCGTGCGTTCTGCGCAACCACGGCATCCTCTCCGGGGCGGCTGTCTCCTCGTACGTTCTCCGCGCCGGCAGCGGGATGGACAGCTGCTTCGACGATTACGACGACTCGATCGATCCTCATCCGGGCGCGGCATTCGGCGAGTACCAGCGCTCCGGATACGAGACTCTCCGCGCTGCGGAGTCGTGGATCGATGCGCACCAGAGCAAGCCGTTTTTCTATTTCTTTCACCTCTACGAGCCGCACCTCCCATACACCGCGCCCGAGCCGTTCAAGAGCCGCTACTCCTCCGGATACGACGCGGAGATCGCGACGGCGGACGACATCGTCGGGAAGCTTCTCGATCACCTGCGATCGCTCGGCATCTACGACCGTGCGCTGGTCATCGTCACATCCGACCACGGGGAAGGGTTGGGCGATCACGGCGAGGAACAGCATTCCATCCTCCTCTACCGCGAGGCGCTTCAGGTCCCGCTCTTCGTGAAGCTTCCGAACCGGACGCGCGCCGGAACGACCGTCGACGCACCGGTTCAGCTCTCGGATCTCTATCCGACCGTCCTCACTCTTCTCGGCATCGAGCCTCCTCATCGTGCAGATGGGATCTCGCTCCTCGAATCAGAGTCGAAGCTCGCCTCCCGCAGCATCTTCGCCGAGACGATGTACCCGCGCATCCACCTCGGGTGGAGCGATCTCGCGTCGCTGATCCGCGATCAGCATCACTACATCGACGGACCGCGCCCCGAGCTCTACGACCTCTCGTCCGACCCCGCGGAGAAGGACGACATCCTCGACGCGAACCGGCGGATCGCAGCGTCGATGCGGAAGGAGATCGAGCCGTACCGGAAGCCGCTCCGGCCGATGGAGAACGTCGACCCGGAGGTGATGTCGCGACTCGCCGCGCTCGGATACATCGGCTCACCCAAAGTGAGCGACCTCTCATCGTCGCTCCCGAATCCGGCCGATCGGATTCAGTATCTCGATCGGATCCGCAACGCTCTTCTCCTCGCCGAAGAAGGACGCTTCGATGATTCGGTCGCGGGGTTGCGCGAACTCGTCGCAGAGAATCCGGGGATGGTCGAGGTGTGGACGCGCCTGGCCGAAGTCCTTGCAAAAGCGGGACGGGAGAAGGAGGCGGCCGAAGCGTACCGGGAGGCGTTCGCGCGTTCTCCGATCGTCTCCTCGGACGATCTCGTTCGCGCCGGCTATGTTCATCTCCGCCTCGGCGAGCTCGATCAGGCAGAACGGCTCGCCGGCAGCGCGATGCGCGAGAATCCGGGAAAGGCGCACGAGCTGAACGCGCGGATCGCCCTGACCCGAAAGGATCTCGTCGGTGCCGAACGCGAAGCGCGCGCCACAATCGCGGCAACTCGTGAGCAACCCTCTTCCCTCCTGCTGCTGGCGGAGGTCCAGCAGCGTGCCGGACACTTCGACGCAGCTCTCGCGACGATTTCCACGGTCGAAGCGCGCGGACGGGATCTCGGGATGAAGCGGGTGTACGGACTCGAGTTTCTCCGGGCGGATACATTCGCCCGGATGCAGCGGATGCCCGAGGCGGAGGAATCCTACCGGCGCGAGATCGAAGCATTCCCCGCGCACCTCGATGCGTACGTCCGTCTCGCGATCGTCTACGCAGTGGAAGGGAAGAGCGATTCGGTGGAGCCGCTGTTCGAGAAGATGCTGAGGGCGAACCCATCCGCCGCGACCGCAGAGCTGGCGGCAAAGACGCTCGAGACGCTCGAGGACGTCGCCGGAGCGCGCCGCTGGAGATCCCGCGCCCGCTCGATGCGCAGAAGTGAAACTCCGTCCACTCCGGCACGTAGATCGCAGTGAAGCATTCCGGCAGGCGGGAAGCACCCCGGACTGCCGAGCCCCCCTGGAACGCTGGTTCCTCCTCGAGAGCCCCGGAAACGGGGCTCGAATTCATCGTGGATCGTGGATCGTGGATCGTGGATCGTGGATCGTGGATCGTGGATCGTGGATCGTGGATCGTGGATCGTGGATCGTGGATCGTGGATCGTGGATCGTGGATCGTGGATCGTGGATCGTGGCAGAGATCTTCACTTTCGCCCGGATTCCTCGAAGATCGACGATCCTCGATGCCTTTCAGATCCTCGATCCTCGATCACAGATCCTCGATGCCTTTCAGATCCTCGATCCTCGATCACAGATCCTCGATGCCTTTCAGATCCTCGATGCCTTTCAGATCCTCGATGCCTTTCCGATCCTCGATGCCTTTCCGATCCTCGATGCCTTTCAGATCCTCGATCCTCGATCACAGATCCTAGATGCTTCTAAATCACTCCTCCTCGTGACAAAAGACACAGTGTCGCAGTCGGCGGTACGGTAGATTCGATGGCGAGGCAGTGGCCGTACTCCGTCCGCTCCCCGATCCCATCCCGCGGAAGCGCGGAAAATCGCAGAGGGAGGCAGTTCATGCAGCGTCCGACCGC
Organism: uncultured Acidobacteriota bacterium; assembly: GCA_963741955.1. Classification (GTDB taxonomy): domain Bacteria; phylum Acidobacteriota; class Thermoanaerobaculia; order Gp7-AA8; family Gp7-AA8; genus CAVUKB01. The sequence goes on along the minus strand of CAVUKB010000001.1, from coordinate 20,850 downwards.
TGAGCCGTACAAGATCAAGTCCGTCGAGCCGATCCGGATGACCACGCGCGAAGAGCGCGAGGCCGCCGTCGCGGCAGCCGGATACAACACGTTCCTGCTGCGGAGCGAAGACGTCTACATCGACCTTCTCACCGACAGCGGAACGAACGCGATGAGCGACCGTCAGTGGAGCGCGCTGATGATGGGCGACGAAGCGTACGCAGGCGCCCGAAGCTTCTACCGGATGGAAGAAGCGGTGCGGACGATGTACGGATTCAAGTACATGGTCCCGACCCATCAGGGGCGTGGTGCGGAGCACCTGATCTCGCGGATCCTGATCCGTCCCGGCCACTACGTGCCGGGCAACATGTACTTCACCACCACCCGCGTTCACCAGGAGATGCAGGGAGGGACGTTCGTCGACGTGGTGATCGACGAGGCGCATGATCCGGCCTGCGATCATCCGTTCAAAGGAAACGTCGACATCGCGAAGTTCGAGGAGCTCATCGATCGCGTCGGCGCAGAGAACATTCCGTACATCAACGTCGCGGTTACGGTGAACCTCGCGGGCGGACAGCCGGTATCGATGCAGAACCTTCGCGAGGTGCGGGGAGTGTGCGACCGTCACGGCATCCGGATGTGGTCCGACGCGACACGCGCGGTCGAGAACGCGTACTTCATCAAGGAGCGCGAACAGGGCTATCGCGACACCCCGGTCCGGAAAATCCTCCATGAAATGATGTCCCTGTTCGACGGATGCACCATGTCCGCCAAGAAGGACTGTCTGGTCAACATCGGCGGGTTCCTCGCCATGAACGACGAGACGATCCTGCAGCAGGCGCGTGAGCTCGTGGTGGTCTTCGAGGGAATGCCCACCTACGGCGGACTCGCCGGACGGGACATGGAAGCGATTGCTCAGGGCATCTACGAGATGGTCGATGACGACTACATCGCTCACCGGATCGGACAGGTGCGCTATCTCGGAAATCAGTTGATCGAAGCCGGAATCCCGGTGGTCCTCCCGATCGGCGGGCATGCGGTGTTTCTCGACGGGCGGAGGTTCCTCGCGCATCTCGATCAGGAGCAGTTCCCCGCCCAGGCGCTCGCCGCGGCTCTCTACATCGACAGCGGCGTCCGTTCGATGGAGCGCGGCATCGTATCGTCGGGGCGGGATCCGAAAACGGGCGAGAACCGGAGGCCGAAGCTGGAGCTGGTCCGGCTGACCATTCCGCGGCGGGTCTACACCGACCGTCACATGGACGTCGTCGCCTGGTCGGTCAAACACCTTTTCGCGAACCGGGCGAAGATCAGTGGCCTGAAAATGGTGTACGAGCCGCCGACACTCCGCTTCTTCACCGCACGTTTCGAGCCGCTCGCGGCGACGCTGATCGGAGCGCCGGCGGAAGAGGGCGAGCTGGTCATGGCCTGACGCGGATCGGGCCGGTCGAAGCTTCTGCGGCCGGACCGAACCGTCGCAGCCACGCGAGCTCCCGGTCGCGGAATCGGCTCCGCTGCTGCCCCGGTCATCCTCTCGTCACGCTCGAACGCGATCGTCGGGGCGGATCAGAGGATCCGCACCCCTCGCGGCCGGAGCGCCACCGATTGAGCGCATGAAAAACGCCGGCCTCGCGGCCGGCGTTTCCCGTTTCCGATCTCTTCCGGATCTCAGATCTCTTCCGTATCGATCTGCGCCCGCTGGAGCGAGCCGGAGTAATCGACGTAGATCGACTTCCACTCCGTGAAGACGTCGATCCCGGCGACGCCGGCTTCGCGGTGACCGTTGCCGGTCTCCTTGGTTCCACCGAATGGCAGATGGGTCTCCGCTCCGATGGTGGGTGCGTTGACGTAGAAGATGCCGGTGTACATCTCGCGCATGGCCACGAATGCATTGTGAACGTCGCGGGTGTAGATCGAGGAGGAGAGGCCGTACCGGACTCCGTTGCCGATCTCGATCGCCTCTTCCAGCGACTTGCACTTGATGACCGCGGTCACCGGTCCGAAGATCTCCTCCTGAGCGATGCGCATGTTCGGGGTCACGTCGGCGAAGACCGTCGGCTGGAAGTAGTGGCCGCGCGAATAGTCGACCTCACCCTTTCCGTCGAGGACTTCGCCTCCGGTGACGAGGCGCGCCCCTTCGTCCTTTCCGATCTTCACGTAGCTCCCGACCGTCTTGATCTGACCGGCGGAAACGGTCGGACCCATGTCGGTCTTCTCGTCCAGTCCGTTGCCGACGCGCAGTTTCGACGTCCGCCCGGCGAGCTTCTCCACGAATTGATCGTAGACCTTCTCGTGCACCACGAGCCGCGAAGCCGCGGTGCAGCGCTGTCCGGCGGTTCCGAAAGCTCCCCAGAGAGAGCCGTCGACGGCGAGGTCGATGTCCGCGTCGTCCATCACCATGATCACGTTCTTGCCACCCATCTCGAGGTGCAGACGCTTGAACGTCGGAGCGCAGGCGATCGAGAGCTGCCGGCCGACGTCGGTCGAACCGGTGAATGAAACGACCTTCACTTTCTCGTGCTGGACCAGCGGATCGCCGACCGCACCACCACTCCCGGTCACCACGTTGAACACGCCGGGTGGGAGGCCCGCCTCTTCCATCACCTCGGCGAGCATCACCACCGAGAGCGGAGTGAAGGAAGCCGGCTTGATGACCACGGTGTTTCCGGCGACGAGCGCGGGCATGGTCTTCCAGGCCGGGATCGCGATCGGGAAATTCCAGGGAGTGACCAGCCCGGCGACGCCGAGCGGCATCCGAACCGCCATGTTGAACTTGTTCGCGAGCTCCGAAGGCGTGGTCACCCCGAACAGGCGGCGGCCCTCACCCGCCATCAGATAGGCGAGATCGATCGCTTCCTGCACGTCGCCGCGCGTCTCGGTGAGCACTTTTCCCATCTCGCGCGTCATCTCGCGTGCGATCTTTTCCTTGTCGCGCTGGAGCAGCTGCGCGACTTTGTAGAGGTACTCGCCGCGGCGAGGCGCAGGGACGAGACGCCACTTCAGGAACGCGCGATGCGCCGCTTCGACTGCGCGGTTCACGTCGTCGGCATCGGAATTCTGGAACGTGCCGATCAGATCGTCCGTGTTCGCAGGGTTCCGGTTCTCGAACGTCTTCCCGGTATGCGACGGGACCCACTTGCCGTCGATGAAGTTCGAGTACGCGCGCGTTTCGCGCAGCGTCTCGTGAATGGATTTATCGCTCTTCTTTTCTGCAGTTGCAGGCATGGACAGCTCCTTTGATTTGTGGTGTGTCACTCTTTGGGCCGGGAAGTTCCCATGTCCACGGCGCCGCGAAAACGAGCGCCTTCGGCGACGACGATCTTCGGTGCTTTGATGTTGCCGTCGACGTTCGCACTCGTCACCAGCTCGACCTTCTCATCCGCAGCGACCTCTCCGACCACCGTTCCCTCGATCAGAATGGTCCGGGCATGGATGTCCGCTTCGACCCGTGCGTGCGAACCGATCCGAAGCCCGCTCTTCAGATCGATCCGGCCGCTGAAACGCCCTTCGACCGCCACGTTCTCCGCGCCGCTCAGAGTGCCCTCGAACACCACCCCTGGCCCGAGGAATGAGGGAGCGCCGGGAACCTGCGGAGTCGTGTCCCCTGCCGCCGCAGGAGGCTTTTCAACAGCGGTTTCTTTCGAAAAAATAGCCATAATTGACCTCGGAAGTTCAGTCGGAGTGAGTGCGGCCCGTCGCTGGAACTGATCGGCGCAACCGGTGGCCGCCGAACGGCGTCGTCGTCGCGCCTTGCGGTCTCGACTCCCACCCTCTTCATAGGAGTCGTGAAACGCTCCACTAGGATATCAGATCCGTATCCCCTCGGGAGAGTCGTCAGCCGTCGCTTTCCGTTCGGGCGTGGTCACGCGAGATCGAGCTGAAAGGGAGAAAGTGGAGCGGGCAACGGGACTCGAACCCGCGACACCGAGCTTGGGAAGCTCGTACTCTACCAGCTGAGCTATGCCCGCCCACGCCGAGAGGCGCATTGTACAACACCGGCTTCGGTAACGAATAGTTCCCTGTTCGAGGGAGAGCTTACTTCTTTTCCTTCTTACGAATGTTCAGGCGGGCGGCGGGAGCGTCGAGAACGATCCGGTCGCGATGGTTCATCACGCTGTTCCCCGAACGCCGCGGCCGCGCGATGTGGAGTTTCGTGTAGACCTGGGTCGAGAGGATCGAGGCGTGTCCCAGCATCTCCTGCACCGCGCGGAGATCCGCTCCGCTGTTGACCATCATCGAAGCCATGGTGTGACGGAGAGCGTGAGGCGTGACGTGCCGGCGGATCTCGGCTCCCTTCACGTGTTTCTTGAAGATGTTCTCGATGGAGTAGATGGTGAGCCGCGTTCCGGAGCGTCCGACAAACAGCGCGTCCGACTGCACGCTGCGCTCGCTCCGCAGCGTGAGGTAGTCCGAGAGAGCGCCGATGACGATCTCCGAGAGGACGGCGATCGATCTTCCTCGCGTCCCTCGCCCCTTCACCGTCAGCGTCCGTTCCTTCAGGTCGAAATCCTCGACGTCCAGCGCGACGAGCTCGCCGATCCGGATCCCGGTCGAGAACAGAATCTCGATGATGACGTTGTCCCGTACCGCGCAGAAGAAGCGGTTCCGGGCTCCCGGCGAGCGCTCCCGATCGCTTCGCAGTTGCTCGATCTGGCGTTTCGGCGCGGAAAGGAGGCTCTTGACCTCTTTGATCGACAACACATTCGGGACCCGCGCCTCGATCGGCTGGCGGATCCTGAGCCGGCGCGCAGGAGACTCTTCCACGATGCCCTCGTCCTCGAGGTAGCGGAAGAACACCTTGAGCGCGGCGATCTTGCGCCGTATCGAAGTGTCCCGGTAGGGGCCGTCACCGAGCTCCTCGATATATCCCTCGAGATCACTCGGACTGATCGAGACCGCCTGCGCCTGCTCCACCCGGGTGGAGAACTGCATCAGGTCGGATTCGTAGGCACGGATCGTCCGGTCCGACAGGTTCCTCACGTCCCGGCCGTGTCTGAGAAAGTCGGCGATTGCCTCTTGAACGTCCATGCCTCTCGTGATCTTTTTGAAGTGAACCGGGGATCGTGCGAACTTATCCACTCCATCATCCTTTGTCAAGATGGGATAAAATAAGTTCAGGATATTTGCTGTTATAACACGACTCACGGCATCTCCGATGAAAATTCAAGGACCAGAGCGGGCATGAAAGGCCTGCGACTCTTTGTCCGCCCTCTCACTACCAGCGATCTGCCGGTGGTCCGGGAAATACTCGACCAGGCCGGCGTCGCGCTCCCGAAGGATGCTCCATCCGAGGGGCTCGTCGCCAAACTTCTCGGGGATCCCGTCGCAGTAGTGCTCACCCGCCCCGTCCCTCCGGGCGCTCTGATCGAGCTGTTCCTCGTCGCTCCGCGCCTGCGACGGAAGCACATCGGCCGGACACTGCTGCGCGAGCTTCTGCTTCTCACGCCGGGCGGGCTCGCAGTTCGCAGAGACGACAAGACGGACCGCTTTTTTCGGAATGCGGGATTCCGCGACGCCGACGGAGCGTTGCTGATCTCAGAGGGAGGCACATCAAGAACGTGACCTGGCGTACGGCGACAGCTCTCGCAGTGGCAGCGCTCATTCCATTGATCTCCTGTGGTCGTGCGCCGCAATCGCAATCGCCCGAGCCGCTCGCGTCCCCGGAAATCGAGCTCCCCTCGACCGTCCAGGCCTGTCTCGATGCAAAACGTCAGGGACGTGCCGACCTCTTCGAGGCCGGACTTCTTCGGATCGTGGAGAACGGCTCTCCGGACGAGCAGAAGCGCGCTCTGGCGATGCTCGGCATCTACAACCTCGATCGGCATCGCCCGGACGACGCGCTTCGATTCCTGCGGCCCGCGATTCGCCACTACCCCGAGCTGAAGCCGTTCCTTCAGTGGAAGATGGTAGAGGCACTCCGCCAGACCGGCCGGTACGCCGGAGCGGCACGGACTGCTGCGGCGCTGGTGCGCGAGGCGCCCGAATCTTCGGCAGCCCGTCTCGCGAAGGTCGAACTTCCCGCTCTGGAAGCGGCAGCCGGACGCCCGCAGGACGCGGTTCGCGCGCTCGGGGCGGTTGCGTCGGTCGAGATCGGACCGTTCGTCGAACCGGAGTTCGATTCGACCGCCGTGGCCCTGCAGAACGCAGGACTCATCGCGGAAGCGGACGCTCTTCGAATGAGGATTCTCCGTGAATACCCGCAGGGGCGCACCGTCGAAAAGGTATATCGCGAGCTTTCCGACTCTCCTCTCGATCCTCTCGACCGGCTCGATTACAAGGAGAGTCTCGATCTCGCTGACCGGCTCGGTCGCTTCAACCGCTACGATCAGGCGCTCGCGCTTCTCGACCGGATTCGCTCCCGCTTTCCCGAACGGAGCGATGATGCCACCTTCCGCTACGAGCGCATCACGTCGCTCTTTCACTCCCGCCACTACGAGACGGTACGCGCGGCGACGCTCGACCCGTCGCAGCCCTACTATGTCTCTCTCGAGATTTATCGCGCGCACGCCTGGTGGCGAAGCGGGGGGCCCGAGGAGTTCGTCCACATCCTGAACCGGATCCTCGCGCAGTACCCGAAATCCGACCAGGCGCCACGCGCGAAGCTGCTTCTCGCCAAGTACTACGTGACCGACGAGATCGACTATCCGAAGTCGATCTCCCTCCTCCGTCAGGTCATCGACAGCGGGCATCCCGGGACCGACGGCGAGAACATCTGGACTCTCGGCTGGGTGTACACCCTCGCGGGAATGGACGACCAGGCTCTCGCGACGTTCGATCTCTACCTCCGCCGTTACCCCGACGCCGACTACACGTCGAACTCCCTCTTCTGGAGCGCGAAGGTCCTTCGTCGCTGCGGCAGGATCGAGGAAGCCGACACGCGACTCCGGAAGCTGATCGATCTCGTCCCCTACAGTTACTACGCGTATCGGGCCAAAGAGATCCTCGGGGTGGATCCGGCCGCCTTTCCCGACGCCGCGTCGAGTGAGCCGTTCCCTTCGATCGCGATGCAGCTGCCGCCGGATGACCCGCGGCTCGCGCTGATCGGCGAGCTCGAAACGATCGGACTGGAGAAGGAAGCGGCGATCGAGATGCGGCAGCTCGTCGAGAGCCGCCCCGACGATCTCGGCCTCTCCTACGCACTCGCACGTCTCTACGTACGCGCCGGCGAGCCGTTGCGCGCGAACGCGATTCTTCAGCGGAAGTTCCGCGACGTGATCCGTCACGGCGCGAGTGGTGTACCGGATCAGTTCTGGCAGATTCTCTACCCCCGCTCGTACTGGCAGGACATCGAGAGCGCGGCGCAGCGTCAGGGAATCGACCCATATCTGGTCACTGCCATCATCCGCCAGGAAAGCGGCTTCGAGCCGTCGATCGTCTCCAACGCCGGAGCGGTCGGACTGATGCAGCTCATGCCCCAGGAGGCCCGATCGATCGCCTCCAGAGCCGGGCTTCCCACTTCGGTCGATCGCGAACAGCTCTTCGATCCCGCCACGAACATCAGACTCGGCACCGCCGAATTCGCGCAGAAGCGTACCGCGATGAACGGTGACGTGATTCTCGCCATCGCGGCCTACAACGCCGGGGAATCGGCGGTTGGCCGTTGGCTTGCACAAACGCCTCTCGGAGACCTTGATCTTTTTATCGAATCGATTCCGTACGCGGAGACGCGGCTGTACGTCAAGACCGTCACCCGCAACCGCTACGAGTACCGACGAATCTACGATCCGGATCAGGCAACTCCGAGGCAAATATGGCAGGCAGAAACGTCAGACAGCTCGCAATCCGGCTCATCCCGGTAATCGCCCTCCTCGCCTTTCCGGTATTGGCCGGAGCCGCGACTCACAGGCTGAACCTCTCGATCGGAAACCATGAGGCGTTCAGTGGTATCTCCGGTCCGACCCAGATCAACGTCGATCCTCCGTTCGAAGCTGCCCGCATCACATTCTTCGTCGACGGGCAGCGCATCGCCACCCGCGGCGGTGCCCCCTATGCGGTCGACGTCGACTTCGGACCGCGTCCGATCCAGCACCAGATTCAGATCGTGATCACGAACCCGGAAAACGGCCGCCGTTCGACCTGGACCGAGACCATCAATCGCGGCAACAGAGGCCTGAGTCTTTCCATTCAACCGCTGCACATCGGGAACGACCTCTGGTTCGAGGCTGAATTCACTGCTCCCGAGAGCGATCCGGTCGTTTCCGTCGCCTTCTTCAACGACCAGCAGAAGCTCGCCCAGCTCACAGCCGGTCCGTGGCGGATTCCGGCTCCCCCGCAGCTCGGGCCAGTGCTCCAGGCGACCGCGACGACACGTTCGGGAATCGAGCAGAGCGCCTACTTCAGCACTGCGGGCAACGTGATGGTCTCGTCTCTCGACGTCCGGACCGTTCCGCTCTACGTCTCGGTCGTCGACGAACACGGGAAGGTCCGATCGGACCTCAACGCATCCGATTTCAAGATCTTCGACGGCGACGAGCGGGGACGGATCCTCGAATTCGGCAAAGCGTTCGACGAACCGATCTCCATTGCGCTGGTGATCGATGCGTCGGCGAGCATGACCTATCAGATGCCGAAGGTAAAAGAAGCGGCGGGAAAATTCATGGACCGCATTCTCCGTCCCGGCGACCGGGTCTCGATCTTCGCGATCCGCTCCGCTGCAACCCGTGAGCTTCCCCTCACCAGCGACCTCGCCCTGGCGAGATCGAAACTCCAGAACCTCCGCGCCGACGGCAAGACTGCGCTCTATGACGGGATCGAGGCTGCGATCCGAGAGCTGGAAAACGAAAAGAATCGTCGCGCCATCGTCCTCCTCTCGGACGGCGACGACAACTCTTCTTTCGCCACGTTCGACGAGGTGGCGAAGAAGGTCCGCACGACGGCCATCCCGATCTACTCGATCGCTTTCGGTGACGACGATACGAATCAGCCCATCGATCGACTGAAGATCCTCTCCGAGGATACGGGCGCATTCATGGCCCGCGCGTACACCTCGAACCTCGAGCAGCGGTATGCCAGCATCGAGAAGGATCTTCGCTCGCAGTACGCCATCCGCTATCAGGTCGCGAGCGAATCGAAGGAGAACGAGTGGCGGCCGGTCCGGGTGACTCTCCCCTCGCCCAGGCTCACTGCGCGGACCATTCGAGGCTACTTCGTTCAATAGCGTCGCAGCCCGATGATGAATCCGCGGCGGATTCCACTTCTCCGAGGGGCGAACCCGACGCCGCGTCTGCCGCGGAATGGCCGATGGCATCGCCGCCGTTGTCGTCTCTGCGAAACGACAGGTCCGACTCTCGCCCCGGCCTGCAACTCACGAAATGCAGCACGACGCGCGCAACGAAACGCTGATTGCTGAGATCCGGGCCGCTCTCGCCGCGAGCGATCCGGTCTCCACTCTCTCTGCGAAGCTCGACTCCGCACGGACCGAGGTGACCGGTCTGTCTCAGGAAGCTCGCGCGCTTCTTCTGACCTCTCTTCAGGAGAAGCTGAGGCGGAAGCTGCTCGTCGTCGTCCCCGGTGACGCCGACATCGCCGAGCTCGCAGGACCTCTTCGCCTCTTCGCCGCAGACGAGCACTGCATCGCGACGTATCCCACTCCTTCTCTTTCTCCCTACCAGGACGTCGCGCCCTCTCTGGCCATCACCAGGGACGAGATCCGGAGCCTCTCCATGCTGGTACGAGGGGCGGCGGAGATCGTCGTGGTTCCCGCGCGCGCCCTCTTCAGGCGACTTCCGGATCCGGCTTCGCTCGCAGCGCGAACGCTCGAGCTCTCCACCGGAGACGAGATCGACCCGAGAGAGATGCTGGAGCAGATGGTCGAGAACGGGTACGTCCGGACCGACCTGGTCGGGGAGATGGGCGAATTCGCGTTCCGCGGCGGCATTCTCGACGTCTTCCCGCCGAACCTCGATTCTCCGGTCCGGCTCGAACTGTTCGGCGACACGATCGAATCCATCCGAACCTTCGACGTCGACTCTCAAAGATCCGCCCAGTCTCTCGATCGGCTGACCGCGCTTCCACTCTCCCATTTCCCGCTCACTCCACGCACCCGCGATACGCTCGCCCGAAAGCTGTCGATCGATTTCAATGACCCCCACTTCAAGCGAGACCTGAGCGAGAAGATCGAGCGGCTCAATGAATACGGGACCTTCCCCGGCGTGGAGAACTGGCTCCCACTGGTGAACGAATCGACGTCATTCGAAGAGTATCTTCGCGACGGCTCGGAGTGGCTCGTCTCGGTGGTCGAACCGGGAGAGATCGCATCCTCGATCGCGAAGTACGAAGCGCTTCTCCAGTCGGAGTACGAAGCGGCGACGGAAAAGGGACGGGGCGCCTATCCCCCGGATCGCGTCCTCGTCGGTGGCGATCTGATTCACGACTTCCTCGGGCGGGCGCGGCTCGGATTCAGCCGGCTGCACGTCGCGAGCGGAGAGTTCGAAGAGCGCCGCATCGCCGCTCCCGAGCGCTCGAGCTTCGTCAATCGTCTCAGCGAGCTTCCGGCTTCCTTCGAAGACGACCGAGCTTCGGGGCGCCATCCGGTGGTCTTCATCTCCACCAGAGGGGGGAAGGAGAAGGTCGAGCGCCTCTTCAAAGAGCTCGGCGTTCCTTTCGTCGATGACGCGGAGCGACTCGGCGAAGACGTCGTCGTGTCACGAGGAAACCTTCCGCGGGGATTCGATCTCGAGAGCGCCGGACTGGCGCTCTATTCCGAGTGGGATCTCTTCGAACCGCCGACCAGTACCCGGGTCGGCGCGAAGAAGCGAGGTAGCGCCGACGCATTCCTGACCGACATGCGCGACCTGAAGGTCGGCGACTACATCGTCCACGTCGACCACGGAATCGGCCGCTTCAGAGGGTTGCAGCGCATCCCGTTCGGGGTGACCGAACGCGAGGTGATGGAGCTCGAGTACTCCTCCAACGGAAAACTCCTCCTCCCGGTCGAGCACCTCAACCTCGTGCAGAAGTACTCCGGAGGCGGCGACACCGAGCCGCGCCTCGACCGGCTCGGCGGTACCAGCTGGGCGCGCACCAAGGCTTCGGTGAAAAGGGCGATGCGGGACATGGCGGACGAGCTCCTGAAGCTGTACGCCACCCGCCGCATGATCACTGGAACCGCCTTCAGCTCCGACACCCCGTGGCAGTTCGACTTCGAAGAAGCATTCGAGTTCGACGAGACCGAAGACCAGGTCACCGCGATCGACGAGATCAAGCGGGACATGGAATCGAGGCGTCCGATGGACCGCCTCCTCTGCGGCGACGTCGGCTACGGAAAAACGGAAGTCGCGATGCGCGCCGCCTTCAAGGCGGTGATGGACGGAAAGCAGGTCGCCGTACTGGCGCCGACTACGGTGCTCGCATACCAGCATTACCGCACGTTCCTCCGCCGTTTCAGCTCCTTCCCGGTCACCATCGAGCTTCTCACCCGGATCCGCTCGCCGAAAGAATCGAAGGAGATCGCAGCGAAGATCGGCACCGGAGAGATCGACATCCTGATCGGCACGCACCGGCTCCTCTCCCGCGGCGCCGAATTCAAGGATCTGGGCTTGCTGATCATCGACGAGGAGCAACGTTTCGGCGTCCGGCACAAGGAAAAGCTCAAGCAATACAAGAAATCGATCGACGTCCTCTCGATGTCCGCCACGCCGATCCCTCGGACGCTCCACATGTCGCTCGCGGGGATCCGCGACATCTCGGTGATCGAGACGCCGCCCAAAGACCGGCTGGCAATCCAGACCGCGGTCGTCCCGTTCAACGACGAGCTCATCGCCGAAGCGCTGGAGTTCGAGCTGGGACGCGGGGGTCAGGTCTTCTTCGTGCACAACCGGATCGATTCGATCTACACCATGAAGGAGCACCTCGAGAAGCTGCTCCCCGGGCTGAGAGTGGTGATCGGTCATGGACAGATGGAGGAAAAGCAGCTCGAAAAATCGATGATGGCCTTCATCGCCCGGGAATACGACGTCCTGCTCGCCACCACGATCATCGAGAACGGGATCGACATCCCCGCCTGCAACACCATCCTGATCAACCACGCCGAGCGTTTCGGTCTCTCGCAGCTCTACCAGCTTCGAGGGCGGGTCGGACGCAGCGACCGCCTCGCGTTCTGCTATCTGGTCGTTCCTTCCGAGCGCGCGCTCACCTCGGATGCGCGAAAACGCCTCGCCGCAATTCAGGAGTTCTCCGACCTCGGAGCCGGCTTCCGCATCGCCGCGCGTGACCTCGAGATTCGCGGCGCCGGAAATCTCCTCGGCGGTGAACAGTCGGGACAGATCGCCGCAGTCGGTATCGAGATGTACACCCGCCTTCTCGAGGAGACCGTCCGGGAGCTCAAGGGCGAGCCCATCGAAGAGGAGATCGACACCTCGCTCAACCTCGGCCTCGACATCTACATCCCCGACGAATACATCGGAGACGAGAACATCCGGATGACCTTCTACAAGAAGATCGCCTCGGCACGCGACGTCTCACGGCTCGAGGACATCCGCAACGAGATGGTGGATCGGTTCGGCCCTCTCCCGCCGAGCATCGAGGGTCTGTTCGAGTTCGTCCGGCTCCGAACGCTCGCCCGCACCATGGGTGTGGTCTCGGTCACCCGCGACAGAGCGAAGGTCGCGGTCAAATTCCGGCAGAATGCCAGGATCGATCCGAACCGGCTCCTCGATCTCCTCTCCCGCGATCCGGTCGCCCGCTTCTCACCCGCCGGAGTGCTGACCCTGGAGCTTCGGACCAGCGGCCGGGAGATCGTCGGAGAGCTTCGCGACCTTCTGCAGAGCGTCGCGGCTGCAGCGTGATACACTCCACACCGCTTTCTGGAATGCGATCTTTCGTCCGTCTCCTCACCGTCATCGTCGCGATTTTCGCCGTCATCCTCGTCGCGTCCTGCAGCCGGGGAAAACGCCGCGTATCTCCCGACGTGATCAGCCTGGTCGGTGATCGTCCGATCACACTCTCCGACTTCAAACGCTATCTCGATCGCAATGCCGGAACTGCCCTCGCGGAGATCGCTCCGGAAGCGGCCAGCGCCCTGCTCGACCAGTATGTCGAAGAGGAGCTTCTCTCCGAGTACGCCGCCCTGCACGGCATCGACGTTTCCGCCGAACAGGTCGCACAGGCGGTTCGAAACGATCCCGGATCCACGGTGATGGAGAAGCGCGATGAAATGCGCCGCCGCAAGCTGATCGACCAGATCGCAGGTGAGACCTCCCTCCCATCCGAGCAGGACATCGAGACCTTCTACACTCAGCATCCGGACGATTTCCGCTACGACGAGCGGGTCCGAGTACGCCAGATCCTGGTCCACGACGAAACCGTCGCGAACAAGATCGAAGCCGACCTCCGTCGCGGTGCCAGCTTCGAGGACCTCTCTGCGCGTTACTCCGCGGCCCCGAATGCCAAGAACGGCGGCGACATCGGATGGGTCAGCCGTGGACAGCTTCCCCGGACTTTCGAGGACGAGATCTTCGATCTACCTCCCGGAAACGTCAGCCGGATCATCCGCACGGATGACAGCTACCACATCTTCCGGGTGGACGAGCACGAGAAGCCGGGAAGCCTCAGTTTCAACGAGGCGGAACCGCTGATCCGTTCGCGCATGCAGAACCAGTCGCTCGATGACGCGGTGATGAAGAAGGTCACCGAGGCCCGGAAAGAAATTCCGGTGGCCATTCTCACCGACCGCCTGCCGTTCAGGTATTCGGGGGCTTTCCCCTCCGAAGGGAAAGAATAATCCGCTCCGGAACTTGTTTTCGGACTGAGTCGTCTACATCAGAAAGGGCCTCCCGGATGATCGGAATGGACGCGTGCGGACGCCCCTCTGCCGACTCGGATTTCTTCGCCATGAAAAAACTTCTCATCACCGCTATCGTCATTCTCGCTGCGGGACAGCTTTTCGCGGGGCAGGTCGTCGAGACGATCGTCGCACGCGTCGGCGACCGCATCATCACCCGCTCTCAGTACCTCGAGCGCCTCAAAGGCGGTTACGCCGATCTGGAACGCAGGATTCCTCCCAGTCAGCTCGAGGATGAAAAGCAGAAGTTCGAAAAGGGCCTCCTCGATGAGATGCTGGCCGAGCTGCTGATCAAAGACCGCGCCGACCGGCTCGGTCTGACCGTCACCAAACAGGAGCTCGACGAAGCGGTCAAGAACCTCAGGCAGCAGTACGGGATCAAGACCGACGAACAGTTCGAAGAATCACTGAAGAGCTCCGGCCTCACTCGTGCCGAGATGGAGCTCCGCCTCAGGGACACCATCCTCACCAACAAGGTCTTCTCCCGGGAGCTCCGCTCCAGGCAGGAGCTGACCGACCGCGAGCTGAAAGAACGTTACGAGCGTGACAAGGAGCATTACCGGCTTCCCGAGCGGGCGAAGCTCCGAGAGATCATCGTACTCACGCCGCCCGGCTCGTCGGACGAGCAGATCGCGTATTCGAAGCAGCATGCCGAAGAAGCAGCGGCAAAGGCGAAGAGCGGCGCCGATTTCGCGGAATTGGTCAAGGAGTATTCGGGCGCACCGAGCCGTGACAAGGGCGGCGACATCGGAGTCGTCGCCAAGGGCGAGCTCATCCCGGCTCTCGATGCCGCCGTCTTCGCCGCAGCTCCCGGAAGCATCGTCGGACCGATCCGGAGCGAACACGGGTTTCACGTGCTGAAGGTCGAAGATCGCCTCCCATCCGAAGTCCCGCCGTTCGATGCAGTCAAGGAGAAACTCCGGAAGGAAGCGAGTGACGCCGCGTTCCAGCGTGATTACAAGACCTACATCGAGAGGCTCCGGAAAGACGCTTTCGTTCAGATCCACGAGGAGAACATCCCGAAGGGATAGACCGCTCTCCGGGCGGAGCACGCCTCGGAGTCTGCGCGGTAGAAACTGTCCTACTGCGAAAGCGGATCAACGGTCCGAATTCGCCCGGATTTTCGGCGAGTAGCCACCGCTACGCACCTCAAATCCGAACGAATTTGGCCTCGCTGCTCCGCTTTCTCGCTACGGACGTTTCTACCGCGCAGACTCCTGGCCCGCATTTCTCACACCATCTCTGCTGCGGAGACGGTGTGAGAAATGCGGGCTCGGCCTGTCGCGTCAAATTAAAATCTGACTTTAGGGGGGATCGTCGCGTCAGATTGGATCTGACCGAAGGGGGTCGTTGGTTTGGCTTCTTAGACGCTGGCATCGGTGGACCTCGGGGTGGTGGCGTCCTCCCCCTCGAGGGGGAGGATCGAGGAGGGGGTGCGACGGTTCAGAGAGCGTGCTCGCGTCGAGCTTTTTCCGTTGAGGTGGTGAACGCGGGCGAGCTTTCGTTCGATGATGTCGGATAGTTCGAAGGGGTTGAGCGTCGCACGGAGCGCAGCGAGACGGGCGAGCTCGGGAGAACGCGGATTGTCGGCGAGGAGGCGATCGAGGGGCGTGCGGGGCGCATCGTAGACGCGCCGTGTACGAGAGCCGATTCGTTCCTTCCGGATGAGCTTCACCGAGGGCTGAAACAGGTTCATCATCAGCCGCCACTCCTTCGCATAGAGATCGTTCAACGCGTCCACGGCCGCACGGGTATCGATCCGCTCCCAGCCTACGAGCCGTCGGACGTGGGTCCAGTTCTTCTGCTCGATGTGCGCGTTGTCGTCTTTCTTGTACGGCCGTCCCCGGGTGAACTGAACCTTGTTGCGGAGGCAGTACCGATAGAGATGACCGTTGATGAACTCACTGCCGTTGTCAGAGTCGATTCCGAGAAGACGGAAGGGCAGTGCAACCCGGATCCATTCGATCGCCGCGACGATACCGGTCTGGGCTTTACTCAGAACCGCCCGGGTCTCGGTCCATGTCGAGTGGATGTCGGTGAAGTTCAGTGAGTGGGCGAACTCGCCATCGGCACACGGCCCGGAGTGCGACACCAGATCGATCTCACACCAGCCGGGATCCTGGACATCCCACCGATCGGTGCGGATCGGGATGTGATGCTTGAGAAGCGTGCCGGGCTTGGTTCGACCGTAGAGCTTCCGCCGATCCGCCGTCCGCCGCTCTCGCAGGTAGCGGTCGATCGATCGTGGGCTGATCTCGAGCACGGCCTGCTCGACCTCTGAGGATAGATTCTTCACGTACGGCAGCCACAACCGGAGCATCGATTTGAGCCTCACCGACCATGGATAATCGGCCGCTTCCCAGATGCCCTCGAGCACGTCGATCACCGCGGCCGAATACTTCTTCTTCCGTCCAGGTCGTCCCCGCCTCCGGCCGTTCTTCTCAGGCGGGTTGCGGAGCAATGAGATCGCATACTTGCGGTTCAGCCCCGCTGCCATGCAGAACGCGTCGAGGATCATCGCTTTCTCCTTCCGCCCTGCCTTCCGGTATCGTTCCGAGAGTCGCCGTGCCTGTTCGTGTCGATCTTTCGCCTTCATCGCACCCTCCCCCGCAGAGGATGCCCCGGTCAGATTCTTTTTGGCGCGACGATTCTCCCTTCGGTCAGATTTAGTTTGGCGCGATACGTCGGCCCCCTACTCCTTCTTCGCCGTGCTACAATCCGTCCCGGCTCTCCCGCCCTGGACGTCCGTTCTCCGTCGCCCCCCTGCGACTCATGATGAACGATCTCGAACCTGCCCTCTCTCTGATCCGCAATCGGAAACCCTCGCGAATTGCCGTACTGACTGGAGCCGGGATCTCCGCTGAGAGCGGTATCCCGACATTCCGTGGCGCCGGAGGTCTGTGGAAGGAATTCCGGGCCGAAGAGCTGGCAACCCCCGAAGCATTCGACCTCGACCCGGCACTGGTCTGGGAGTGGTACGAGTGGCGCCGGGATCTGATCCGGAACTGCGAGCCGAACGCCGCCCACGTCGCGCTGGCCGATCTCGAACGATCGATCGGCGAGGACCGATTCACTCTGGTCACACAGAACGTCGACGACCTCCACCGCCGTGCAGGCAATCGCCGGCTTCTCGAGCTTCACGGCAATATCTTCCGCGTGCGCTGCACCGCAGATGGAACGGTGCAGGAGCTCGCCGGAGCGATCAACGACTTCCCTCCGCGCTGCCGGTGCGGAGCGCCGTTCCGTCCGGATGTGGTCTGGTTCGGTGAGATGCTGCCTCCCGGAGTGTTCGAAGCCGCTGCCGATGCGGTCAGCCGCGCCGACCTCCTCCTGATTGTAGGAACGTCCGGAACGGTCTACCCGGCCGCGGGACTGGCAGCGTATCTCGAGCACGGCACTTCGATCGAGCTGAATATCGCGTCGACGGAGCTCTCGTCGCGTTGCGACGTGGCGATCGCGGGGAAGGCCGCCGAGATTCTTCCGCGCCTCGTCGAAGTGATCCGGAGTGTGGCCGTATGACCCGCGACATGATCGCAGACCTTCCGCTCGAAGAGCGCCCGCGCGAACGACTCCTCCGCCATGGCCCCGCGACTCTCTCCGACTCCGAGCTCGTGGCCATCCTCCTCGGATCGGGTGTGCGCGGCCGCAGCGCGGTTCACGTCGCGAGGGAGATCACTGCGCGCGGGCTCCACGAGCTCTCCCGTTGCGACTGGGGAAGCGAGCACGTGATTGGCGTCGGAGACGCGAAGGCCGCCCGCCTCGCTGCGGCATTCGAGATCGCGCGCCGTCTCGCAGCGCACCGGCCGGAAGAACGAATGCCGGTCCGGGATGCCGAATCGATCGCCCGCTCGCTCATCGCCCGTTATTCGCACCACCTCCAGGAGCGGCTCGGCGCCGTCTTCCTCGATTCGAAGAACCGGGTCCTGAAGGAACGCGAGATCTACGTCGGTACGCTGAACTCGACGGTCGTCTCGACCCGCGACGTGATCCGTCTCGCCCTTCAGGAATCCGCCGCCGCGGTGATCATCTTTCACAACCATCCTTCGGGCGACCCCGCTCCCTCCGCCGAGGACATCGTCTTCACCCGGAAGATGATCGAGGCCGGAAAGCTGATGGGTGTGGACGTCATGGATCACCTGATCCTCGGCACGAACCGCTACGTCTCGCTTCGCAAGAGAGGAATGTTCTGAACCTCGGCCCGGAGTCTGCGCGACAGGAAGGCCCGTCGCGAGAAAGTGAGGGCCCCGGGCCGGATTCGTCGGGAGTCGACAGGCGTAGCGGTGACACCTCGCCGAGAAGCCGGAAGGGCGTGGACCGCTGATCCGCGTCGACCGCGCAGACTCCGCGCAGACTCCCGATGTCGAAGCGGATCATTTCTTCGGGTGAGATGGTGGAACAACGACCGGCCGGTCGCCGTTGCACGGGGCGTATCGCCGTCACGATCGTGACCGGCGAGATCAGCTACAATCGCGCGCGGTTGAAGGAGCTCCGATGTCCACCATGACCGAACCCGTTGTCCAGATCGACGATCCCTTCTTGCTCGGAGGGAAGACGTTTCGCTCGCGTCTCCTCGTCGGCACCGGCAAGTACGCCACCATGGAACAGATGGCGGAGGCGATCGAGATCTCCGGTGCAGAGATCGTGACGGTCGCGGTACGTCGCACGTCAGTGGCCGATCCGAACCAGCCGCGCCTGTTCGACTACATCGACCCGAAGAAGTACCTCGTCCTTCCGAATACCGCCGGCTGCTACACCGCTGCCGAGGCGGTGCGCTACGCGCGTCTCGCACGGGAGGTCGGCCTCTCCGATTGGGTGAAGCTCGAAGTGATCGGCGACCCGAAGACGCTCTTTCCGGACAACGTCGCGCTCCTCGAGGCCGCCGAGACCCTGCTGAAAGAGGGCTTCACGGTTCTTCCGTACACCAGCGACGACCCGATCACCTGCCGGAAACTCGAGGACCTCGGCTGTGCCGCGGTGATGCCTCTCGCTGCACCGATCGGATCGGGTCTGGGAATTCGCAATCCGACCAACATTCGGATCATCCGTGAGTTCTCGAAGGTCCCGGTGATCGTCGACGCCGGCGTCGGAACGGCGTCGGACGCGGCCCTGGCGATGGAGCTCGGTGCAGATGCGGTGCTGATGAACACCGGAATCGCAGGAGCGAAGGACCCGATCGCGATGTCGCGCGCGATGAATTACGCAATCCAGGCGGGGCGTCTCGCGTACCGGGCCGGCCGGATCGAGAAGAAGCTCTACGCCACTGCGTCGAGTCCGCTGAACGGGATGATCGAGTAACCGGGATTGTTCGCGAAATCTAGCCCGCATTTCTCACACCATCTCGTCGCGAGGAGGCGGAGAGTGGCCTGGATGCAAGGCGCGCCTCGCTTCGGCGACGAAGGCATAGTGGTGACTACGTCGAGGAGCCGAAGCCGGGCGCAACGCAGCAGACAGGCCGCCATCCGTCTCCGCAGCAGAGACGATGTGAGAAATGCGGGCTAGGAGTCTGCGCGGTAGAAACCCGGTTCGCGGCAAATCGGCATGATAAAAGGTGAATGGTTAGTAGTAACGATAATATGTTAAGATTAGGTCATGCCGACCACGTATAGGCCATACCGACCGGAGCAGTCGCTGCTGCTTCCGCCCTCGCCATACGAGTGGCTCCCTGAGGGTCACTTGGCGCACTTCGTTTCCGACATGATCGATCAGCTTGATCTGAGTGCATTCTACGAGCGGTACAAGGGCGACGGCAGGCGGAAGCAGCCCTACGAGCCGAGGATGATGCTCAAGTTGATCACCTATTCGTACCTGACGGGAACGTTCTCCTCGCGCAAGATTGCCCGGCGGATCGATGAAGATATCGCCGTCCGGTATCTTGCAGCCGGGAACTTTCCATCGCATCGGACCATCTGCGACTTTCGGCTTGAAAACGTGGACGCATTCAGCTCATTGCTGGTCCAGATCATTCGGACCGCTCAGGAGGCAGGGTTAGTTACGCTCGGGAGGATCGCAATCGACGGGTCGAAGGTGCGAGCGAATGCCAGCAAGCACAAGGCGATGAGCTACGATCGGATGAAGAAGGAAGAAGCGAAGCTCGAGAAGGAGATCGCGGAGATTTTGGCCACAGCGGCGGAAGAGGATGCCCGGGAGGATGCCGAGTACGGGGTTGATCGACGCGGGGATGAGTTGCCCGAAGAGCTCCAGCGCCGGGAAACACGCATCCGAAAGATCAGAGATGCACGAGAGCGACTCGAACAGCGACAGCGGGAACTGGACACGAAGGCTGGTCGCTCCGAAGGCGACGATGATCCGGCCAGGAAGAAGGGTAAGCCATTCAAACGGAAGTTCGGCGTACCTGAGGACAAAGCGCAAGAGAACTTCACCGATTCCGAGAGCCGAATCATGAAGTCCCAGGAAGGATTTCAGCAGTGCTACAACGCGCAGATCGCAGTCGATGCCGATAACCAACTCATCGTCGGATTCGAGATCACACAATCTGCGGCGGACAGCGGATCACTCGTGCCTTTGGTCGAGGTGGTCGAACAGAATTGCGAAACAAGCCCCGACCAGGTTGTTGCCGACACCGGTTACAAGTCGGAAAGCTCGTTCATCGAGTTGGAGGAGAAGAAGATCGATGCGTATGTTTCTCTCGGACGAGAAGGCAAAGAAACCGCAGCTGAGACGACGCTCCCCGCTACTCTGCGGATGAAGCAGAAGTTGGACTCACCTGCAGGCAAGGCGGTCTATCGCCGGCGAAAGGCGATCGTTGAGCCGGTGTTTGGCTGGGTCAAAAACGTTCTCGGCTTTCGACGATTCAGTCTCCGCGGGACGCGCAAAGTTGCCGGCGAATGGGCTCTGGTGTGCCTGGTGATCAATCTGAAGCGAATGAGCGCTCTGGTTGCGGTCGAATAGCCCCGGCAGAGCAGTATCCAACCCCGAAAAGTCCCGCCGAGCAAGTGTTTCGCGCTGCCACCTCCCCGAGAACGGCTCCATCAACCCCAAGGCGCTTCGATGGCCCGGTTCTGCCGCTCGCGAGCGGACGTCACCCGAGATCATCAGGAAGCGCCGAACTTACGTCCTATCGCGCAGACTCCTAG